>CAVTGG010000017.1:0-517311 GCA_963734155.1 uncultured Acidobacteriota bacterium | reverse complement strand
GCAAGAACGCCTCGTCTCCCGCATCCTCCACGCCACGCCGCAGCTCGAAGGTGAAGGGATGCTCGTGACCCGTCCCTTTCCGACCGGCCAGCTCGATCATCTCGATCCCTTTCTGCTGCTCGACCGCATGGGACCGGTGACGCACGGGCCGGGCGAGGCGAAGGGCGCGCCCGATCATCCGCACCGCGGGTTCGAGACCGTGTCGTACATTCTCGAAGGAGCGATCGAGCACGGCGACTCGCAGGGCAATCACGGCCGCATCGGGGCCGGCGACGTGCAGTGGATGACGGCCGGCGCCGGCGTCATTCATTCGGAAATGCCGTCCGCGGAGCTTCGCCGCAACGGCGGCCGGCTGCACGGATTCCAGCTCTGGGTCAATCTTCCGCGCCGCGACAAGATGATGAAGCCGCGCTACCAGGAGCTGCGCGCTTCCGAGATCCCGACTGCAATCAGCGCGGACGGCAAGGTGACGGTGACGGTCATTGCCGGCGAGTCCCTCGGCGCGCGCGCGACGATCGATACGCGCACGCCCATCATCTACCTGCATGTGCGGATGGCGGCGGGCGCGCGCTTCGCGCAGCCGATCCCGGCCACGTACAACGCCTTCGCCTTCGTCGTCCGCGGAGAGGCGACGTTCGCCGGCCACGCCGCGCGCGAGAACGACATGGTCCTCTTCGATCGCAACGGCGACGAGGTCGTCATCGAGTCGGATAACGCCGCGGAGCTCCTGCTCATCGCCGGCGTACCGCTGGGCGAGCCGGTGGTACGGTATGGTCCGTTCGTCATGAACACGCCCGGCGAAATCCGGCAGGCGATGCTCGACTACCAGGCTGGCCGGTTTGGCGCGATCATGGACGGCGGATGACAGCCTCCGTCCCGCTCTCGATCGCGCCGCGCGAGGATCAGCTGTGGCCCACGCTCACAGCGGCGCAAATCGCGCGCATCGAGAAACAGGGACGGCGGCGCACCGTGCAGGCGGGCGACGTACTGCTCGAAGCAGGTCAGGCGGAGTTCCTCTGTTTCGTCGTCCTCGACGGAGAGCTGGAAGTCGTCCGCCCGACGTGCGACGGCGAGGAGCTCATCACGACCTACCGGCCGGGCTCCATCAGCGGCGAGATCAACATGCTCGCCGGCCGCCGTCCGGTCGCCAGCGTCCGCGCCACGAAAGCGGGCGAGGTGATCGAAGTGCCGCGCGAGGCGCTGCTCCGGCTCGTGCAGACGGACGTCGAGCTGAGCGAGATCCTGATGCGCGCGTTCATCCTGCGCCGGGTGCTGCTCCTCGAGAAGGGTTTCGGCGACGTGCTGATCCTCGGCTCGGAGTTTTCCGCGCGCACGCTGCACATCCGCGAGTTTCTCGTGCGCAACGCCCATCCGGCGACGTACGTCGACCTCGATCGCGACCCCGCCGCGCAGGAGATCCTCGACCATTTCCAGGTCTCGGCCGAGGAGGTGCCGCTGGTCATCTGCCGCCGCGAAGTCGTGCTTCGCAATCCGACGAACGCGGAGATCGCCGACTGCCTCGGCTTCAATCAGTCGATCGACGTCGACGAGAGCCATCTGCGCGACGTCGTGATCGTCGGCGCCGGGCCGGCCGGACTCGGCGCCGCGGTCTATGCCGCTTCGGAAGGCCTCGACGTGCTGATGATCGAGGCGAATGCGCCGGGCGGCCAGGCCGGCTCGAGCATGCGCATCGAAAACTATCTCGGATTCCCCTCCGGCATCACCGGGCAGGAGCTGGCCACGCGCGCGTTCACGCAGGCGGAAAAATTCGGCGCGCAGATGATCATCGCCAGAGGCGCCGTCCGCCTCCGCTGCGACCAGCGGCCGTACGCGGTGGAGATCGACGACGGCACGCGCGTCTCCGCGCGGACGATCCTCATTGCCACCGGCGCCGAATATCGCGGACTGCCGATCGACAACCTCTCCCGCTTCAACGGCGCCGGCGTCTATTACCTCGCCACGCCAATGGAGGCGCAGCTCTGCAAAGGCGAGACAGTGATGATCGTCGGCGGCGGCAATTCCGCGGGACAGGCCGCGGTCTACCTTGCGGACAAAGCCGCGCGTGTGATCATGGTCGTGCGCAAGGGGGAGCTGGCCGACAGCATGTCGCGTTATCTCGTTCGGCGCATCGAAGAGAATGCCGCGATCGAGGTCCGGACACAGTGCCGGATCGCCGGCGTCGAAGGGGATCAGCATCTGGAGAGCGTGCTGTGCCGCAACGGTGAAACGGGAACGGAGTCGGTCGAAACCATCCGCCATCTCTTCGTGATGACCGGCGCCGTTCCGGCGACGAAGTGGCTGGACGGCTGTCTCGCTCTCGATGACCGCGGCTACCTCAAGACCGGTCCCGATCTCACGCCCGAGGATCTCGACGCCGCGCAGTGGCCCCTCCCCCGCCCCCCGCATCTGCTCGAGACCAGCCGCCCGGGCGTCTTCGCGGTCGGCGACGTTCGCGGCGGCAACATCAAGCGCGTCGCGTCCGCGGTCGGCGAAGGGGCGATCGCCGTGGCGTTCGTGCATCGGGTGTTGCACGAATAGTTCACGGCAGTAGATGGTACGCTCGCCGGATGCCTGCATCGAAAATCATGGTCATCCGCCACGCGGAGAAGCCCGTTGGGAAGACGAAAGGCGTCGAGCTGAATGGAAGCACCGATCCGGAATCGTTGATCGTCCTCGGCTGGCAACGCGCCGGCGCGCTGGTCGGGCTGTTCGACTCATCAGACGAAACGAGCAGGCTCGCCGCGCCGCAACATTTGTTTGCAGCGAAGTTCGAGCGGGCGAAGGGAAGCAAGCGGCCGTTCGAGACCATCGATCCACTGTCGCAGAAGCTGCAGATCGCGATCGACGACTCGTTCAAGAAGAGCGACTACGCGGCCATGGCCGCCGCCGCGATTGCCTGCAACGGGGTCGTCCTGATTGCGTGGGAGCATCAGCGCATCCCCGCGATCGGCAACGCCATCGTCGGAAACAAAAGGACCGTCCCGCAGAAATGGCCCGGCGACCGCTTCGACATCGTGTGGGTCTTCACCGCCAAACCGGGCGGAGGCTACGCGTTCACGCAGGTTCCCCAGATGCTGCTGGCGGGCGACAAATCGTCGGTGATCAAGAAGTAACTTTTGGCGCGCGGCGTCAGCCCACAGCCGCCGCAGCCAGACACGCGGCCATCACGGCAGCCGTGTCGGTGTATGTCTGAACCGCGAGATTTCTTCGTCTTCACGCGTTCTGCAGCAATAGCGCGAACGGCGCGGCTTTGTTTGGACTGCGGCAGCTTGCTGCCGCTTTGTCACACGCCGCAGCTAGCTGCGGCGATCGAAAGCGGCGGCAAGCCGCCGCAGTCCATAGCTCCTACGACCACCGCAACCCAAACGTACACCGATCATCCCCCGCGCAGCGGCAGGTCGTTTCCGTCACCACGATCGGCGCGCTCGCGCCGTGGATGCCGATCACTTCTTCGTAGAAGCCCGCCGCGCCGGCGCAATGGATGGGGCTATAGAAGGGCGTGTTGAGGATGATGATTCGTCCTTCGGTGTTCGCGAGCCGCTGGTAGGCGGAGACGCCGAAGTCCTGAAACTGCGTGTGCAGGCCACGGTGCGGCGGAAGAAGAGATGGATGTCGTCGAACTGGAAGGCGCGGTAGACGGTGAAGAGATGCACCGCCGGCTGGACGGGAAGCGTCTCGCTTCCATGGGCGGCGGGACGCCGCCCGATCAGCCGGCGAGGACGCCGGCGTTCCGAAACGGCCTCCTCGATCACGACGCCGGAGAGGCCACGCTGAAGTGGCTGAGGACGAGCGCGAGCGCGAACGTTCCGCGGCGCCGGAGCTGCTGCACGCTGGCGCGAACCGACGCCCCCGGCAGAGGTCACGTCGAGCTTCATGGCAAACGACCGGCCTCGCTAGCACCTGACAAGCCACACGTGGCTTGCAGGTGAAGATATCTGAAACGAATTGGACGCCGGCGTCACTATGTAACGGAGCCGCCCATTTACTCCGCTCCGCAGTTCCGTTCATGTGCAGCAGTACTCCTTAGGTGCGGCGTTCGGCGACATCGGGGCACGCATCGGTCCAGCCACAGCCTCGCCTACGTCAGAGAGAGGAAGTCAGAATGCGCACCGTCATAATGCTACTAGCGGTCACAATCTTCGGGTCCCCGTCACTTCAGGCACAATGTGTCGACGGGCAGTTCAACAACGCCGCGTGGTCATCCGTGAAGATTCAGGACACAACGGCGGGGTCCGCGGCCTCTTTTTCATCCGGGAGCTCTTCGATTGGTAATCCAGCGCCCGGCCGCACCACCACACATGTCTATGGTGCTGGTGCGATCCGCGTAGCCCATCTATCGTCGAACTGCTTCTACACGCCGGCGTCGCAAGGATCGCTCGCATCGATCACCTACAGCTACGACGCGAAACTCGACAAAGGCAGCAACCAGGTTGCCTACCGCCTGCTTCTGCTTCAGAACAATACGTATTACATCGGCCCACTCGATACAGTGGCTCTGGAAACGTGGAAGTCGTTCGGCGCGACACTGACCGCGGTCGACTTCAAAGCGATCAAGGGAGAGGGGCCAGAGCGTCCGGATTTCTCGTGCACGGGGCCGATCATCCAGTTCGGATATGAAACTTCCAACTCGGCCGGTGGAAACGTCACGACCGTGAGTCAAATTGACAACTGGTCGGCGGCGTGGAAGCGGGACAAGCCGTGTGAGGGCCCGCTCCCGCAATGCCCCGAAAAAAGCACCGCGACCGTCGTGAACGGGGTCGTTTACTGCTGCGCAAGCGACAGCGGTGGTCCCATCACGCCGGAAACCGCCGCGGTGTGCTGCACGAAAGCATGCCCGCTGGGTACGGTTGAGACAACGATCAACGGTGTGTCGCTCTGTTGCGAGAAATACCGGCGCCTTCACCCAGAATCAATTCTGTTGCAAGCCGAAGTAGGCGCTCTCTTCGTCGACTACCCGCCGGCGAATGCGATCGGTGCATGGCGTGCTGCCGCCCGTGCTCCTCTCGAGCAAGGCGCACGCCGTTCCCGCTCGTTCAGAGATAGCGTTACTCGATCACGACCCCCGACACATCCACCTCCGGATACTTCATCCCGAACTTCTTCATCGTGTCGATCACCACCGAGCCGATGACGTAGTTGCGATACCACTTGCGGTCGGACGGGACGACGTACCACGGCGCTTCGGCCGTCGACGTTTTCTCGAGCGCCTCTTCATACGCGCGCTGGTAGTCGTCCCAGAGCTTCCGTTCCGCGAGATCGCCGGCGTTGAATTTCCAGCGTTTGTCGGGATTGGCCACGCGCTCCTCGAGGCGCTCCTTCTGCTCCTCTTTGCTGATGTGCAGGAAGAACTTGAGGATCTTCGTGCCCGACTCGGTGAGCATCCGCTCGAAGTCATTGATCTGGCGGTAGCGCTTGCGCCACACCGCCTCCGGCGCGAGCTCGTGCACGCGCACGACGAGCACGTCCTCGTAGTGGCTGCGGTTGAAGATCACGATCTCGCCGTCGCCCGGCACGTGCGGGTGAACGCGCCACAGAAAATCGTGCTCCAGCTCGGGCATGGTCGGCTTCTTGAACGACGTCACGCTCACGCTGGCGGCGTCGAAGCCGTCCATCAGATAGCGGATCGTGCCGTCTTTTCCCGACGTGTCCATTCCCTGCAGGATGATCAGCAGCCGCCGGCGATGCTCGGCCCACATCCGCTGCTGCAGTTCCGCGAGCGCGCTGCACATCTTCCCGCGCTTCTTCTCCGCATCGTCCTTGCCGCCGTCGAAGTCGGGCGTCGCCGACGAATCGATGCCGGCGAGCTGCACTTTGGCGCCGGGCTCCAGCTTTCCCCATTTCTTGCTCATACCGGCGAACGGTACCGCGATTCTTTACACAGTCTCCACACATGTTTCGACTGAATCTGAAGAGAATGCGCCCATGCGATCGATCTACACTTGGACCGGCGGCGCGTTGCAGCGAATCGGAGCAGTCTCCGAGCCGCACCTTCGCGCCTGGGAGTACGAGCTTGCGTCGGGAGAGACGTGGGCGGCGGCCAGCGAGGAGTCGAGCGACACGGTGCGCCTGTGGCGCACGCGGCGCCCCGATCTCGCTCCGCCGGAGTTGTGGGTGGGCGACCGCGAGCACTGAAACGGTAGGATGAAAGGCGCGTGGACGCGCCCGATCTGTTCAACCGCGAGCTGAGCTGGCTCGAGTTCAACCGGCGTGTCCTCGCCGAGGCGGAAGATCCGCGCGTGCCGCTCCTCGAGCGGGTGAAGTTTCTCAGCATCGCCGCGAGCAACCTCGACGAGTTCCTGATGGTGCGCGTGGCGGCGATCCGCACGCTCGTCGAGAACGGCATCCGCGAGCGCTCCGTCGACGGGATGACGCCGAAGCAGCAGTTGAAGGCGATCCGCGCGCGCGTGAAATCGTTCCTGCGCGAAATGTACGGCGTGTTCGATGACGTCGCCGCCGCGCTGCGCGACGAAGGCGTGCGCTTCGGATCGGCGCGGATGGTGACGAAGAAACAGCAAGCGATCCTGGCCAAGGAATTCGAGTCTCAGATCGCGCCCGTCCTGACGCCGCTCGCGTTCGATCCCGCCCACCCCTTCCCCTTCCTCGCCACCGGCGCCGTCAACCTCGGCGTGGTCCTCGGCCGCGACGGCGAGACGCACGTCGCCTTCATCAAAGTGCCGCCGACGCTGCCGCGCTTCATCGTCCTGCCGGACACGGGCACGTTCGTTCCGGTCGAAGAAGTGATCCGCCTGCATGCGGCGCGCTTCTTCCCCGGGCTCAAAGTCGAGGAAGTCGTGCCGTTCCGGGTCATCCGCAACGCCGACATCCTGCTGCGCGAAGACGAAGTCGAGGACCTCCTCAAATCGGTGGAGACGGAAGTGCGGCGGCGGGAGCGGAAGGAAGTGGTTTGGATGGAGGTCAGCCGCGACGCCAGCGAGTTCCTGGTGTCGCTGCTGCAGCACGAGCTGGAGGTCGATCGCGAAGATACGTGGGTGACGACGCGATTGCCGCGGCTGGGCGATCTGATGGACATCTACCGCCGCGTCGACAAGGCCTCGCTGCGCGACGAGCCGTTCAATCCGCGCATGCCGGCGGAGCTGGCGACGAGCGACGACATCTTCTCGATCATCCGCGGCGGCGACGTGCTCCTGCATCGCCCGTACGACTCGTTCACGGCGGTCGTCGAGCTGCTGCAAAGCGCAGCCGACGATCCGAACGTCGTGGCCATCAAGCTGACGCTCTATCGCACCGAAACGAACTCGGTGGTGGTCGAAGCGCTGGCGCGCGCGGCGCGGCGCGGCAAGCAGGTGACGGCCGTCGTCGAATTGCAGGCGCGCTTCGACGAGGCGCGCAACATCGGCTGGGCGCGGCAGCTCGAGGAAGCGGGCGTGCAGGTGGTGTTTGGCCTGGTCGGCATCAAGACGCACTGCAAGGTCTGCCTCGTGGTGCGCCGCGAAGGGAGCGAGCTGCGGCGCTACGTCCATCTCTCGACCGGAAACTACAGCGCCACGACGGCGCGGCTGTACACGGATCTCGACCTGCTCACCGCGCGGCCGGAGTTCGGCGACGACGCCGCGCAGCTGATGAACCTCCTCACCGGCTACAGCAGCGACACGGCGCAGGAGATCTTTCAGCATCACGCCGCGGAGTGGAAGTGGAAGCGCTTCGTGGCCGCGCCGATGGAGTACCACGGCTGGGTGCTGGCCAGGATCGAGCGGGAGGAGAAGCACGCCCGCGCCGGACGGCCGGCGCAGATCATCGCCAAGATGAACGCGCTGGTGGAGCCGGCGGTGATCCGCGCGCTGTATCGCGCCGCGGAGGCCGGCGTGAAGATCGAGCTGATCGTGCGCGGCATCTGCTGCCTCGTGCCGCGCGACAACATCCGCGTCGTCTCGATCATCGACCGCTTTCTCGAGCACACGCGGATGTTCGTCTTCCGCAACGGCGGAGAGACCGAGGTGTGGGCCGCGAGCGGCGACTGGATGCCGCGCAATTTCTTCCGCCGCGTGGAAGTGACGTGGCCGATCCTGGCCCCGGCGCTGCGCGACCGGATCGAGCGGCAGATCCTCGCGACCTGCCTCGCCGACGACGTGAAGGCGTGGCGGCTGCAACCCGACGGCACCTACCGCCGCCGCAAGAGCGGCGCTCACGCCCTGCGCAGCCAGCAGCGCTTCATCGAGATCGCGCGCGCGGAAGCCGTGCGCATGCCGGATTACGACAAGGCGCGGAAGAAGGGGAAGAAGAGGCGGTGAGGCTGGCGGGCAGGGCAGGCGGGCCAGCGGGCAGCGGGCAGGAGGTCGGGTCCTCGGTCCCTCGGGTCCTCGGGTCCCTTTCCTCCCCGAGGACCCGAGCACCCGAGGAACCGACCCCGCCCGCCGCCCGCCTGCTCGCCTGCCCGCTACCTCCGTCTCCGCGCCGCCTTCTTCCTCCGGATCTTCGGCGCCTGCTCCATCGCGGCGTCATACGGCCCGATCGACACGGCCTCGGCGCGGGTGACGTCGATGAAGCGCTGCTGGCTCGAGAACGCGCCGGTCTGGCGCACCCAGCGGCCGTCGGGCTGGAGTTGCCACGACGACGCCGTGTCCTGCGCCGCGATCTCGAGGATCTGATCGGCGTGCTCCCGCACCGCCGGCTCGCGCAAGGGAAACATCACCTCCACGCGGCGATGAAAATTGCGCGGCATCCAGTCGCCGCTCGAGAGGAACGTCTCCGGGCTTCCGCCATTGTCGAAATGGAAGATGCGGGAGTGTTCGAGAAAGCGATCGACGATCGACATGACCCGGATGTTGTCGCGAGGCACGAGACAGCAGATGCCGCGCACGATCAGCTCGATCTTCGCGCCCGCGTCCGCGGCGCGGTAGAGCGCGTCGATGACCGCCGGGTCGACGAGCGCGTTCAGCTTCGCGGCGATGCGTGCCGGCTTCTTCTCCTTGGCGTGCTTCGCCTCCCGCTCGATCTTCGCGATCAGGACGCGATGGTAATCGAACGGGGCGACGACGAACTCTTTCCACTGCGGCCGCGGCCCCTGCCGCTCGAGCACCTGGGAGATGCTGGCCTTGCTGAAGCCGGTCAGGACGTTGACCAGCTGCGAGGCCTCCTGCCCGAAGGTCTCGTTCGCGGTCAGGAGATCGAGATCGGCGTACGCGCGCGCGGCGTCGATGTTGTAGTTGCCGGTGGAGAGGTGGACGTAGTGGCGCAGCCGGTCGTCCTCGCGCCGCACGATCACGCACACCTTCGCGTGGGCCTGAATGCCGACGAGACCGTACACGACCTGCGCGCCCGCCTCGTGCAGGCGCTCGGCGAGGGCGATGTTGCGCTTCTCCTCGAACCGCGCCTGCAGCTCGATCACCACCGTCACCTGCTTGCCGTTGCGCGCGGCCATGACGAGCTTGTCGACGACCGGCGATTCCTCGTCGGTCTGATAGAGCGTCTGCTTGATGGCCACGACTCCCGGATCGGTCGCCGCCGCATGCAACAGCTCGATCACCGCGGTGAAGGAATCGTACGGACGATGGAGCAGCACGTCGCCGTCGCGGATGATGGAGAAGATGTCGGCGCTGGTCACGAGCCGCTGCGGCAGCCGGGGATTGAAGGGCTCGTAGCAGATCTTCGGATCGTCGACCGCGTCGCAGAGATCGGCGAAGTCGCTCAGCTTCAGGAATCCGGAGATGCGGTAGACGTCCTCGCTGCGCGTGCGCGTGCCGTCGATCAGGGCCTTCAGCAGCTCGTCGTCCGCGCCTTCATCGATCTCGAGACAGACGACCTGCTTGCGCTCGCGCCGCCGCAACTCGGCCTCGACCGAGTCGCGCAGATCCTCGACTTCGTCGTGATCGATGCTCAGCTCGGAATTGCGGATGACGCGGAAGAGCGCCGCGCGCCGCACTTTCAGCGCGGGGAAAAAGTGATCGAACTGGGCGATGAGCAGCGAGTCGATGGAGACGAAACGGCGATCGGCGACGCGAATGAAGCGCGGCAGCAGAGGCGGGAGCTTGAACAACACCACGTGCTCGCCGCCGCGCGCCGAGCCGACCATGACGGCGATGTTGAGCGAGAGGTTGGCGACGAACGGAAAGGGATGACCCGGATCGATCGCCAGCGGAGTGAGCAGCGGCGCCACGTGATCGCGGAAGTAGTCACTCAGCGATTTCTGTTCGTCGGCGCTCAGATCGGCGAACGGCTCGACGGAGATCTTCTGCGCGCGCAGCGCCGGCAGAAGCTGCTCGTTGATGCAGCGGACCATGTCTTCGAGCAGCTCGCGGGAGCGCTGGCGGATCGCGGCCATCTGCTCGGAAGGCAGCATGCCGTCGGGCGTCCGCTCGGTGATGCCCGCATCGAGCAGATCGCGCGTCGCTCCGACGCGCACCATGAAGAATTCGTCGAGGTTCTTCGAACAGAACGTGAGAAATCGCAGGCGCTCGAGCAGCGGCACCGCGCGGTCCTCGGCCTTGGCGAGCACACGCCGGTTGTAGTCGAGGCGGCTGAGCTCTCGATTGAGGAGCGGAATCACCGTGGCGCGATTCTAGTGCGCCGGCCGCACCGCGGACCGGTTCTTCACACGGGTTTTACGCGGGCTCCGCTATCGTTGACACGTGGCGTACGCGATCGAGCAGGAGGAAGCGGCCGGACCGGCGATCGTGCGCGTGATGCGCGAGCAGCTCGATCGCGCCCGGACGCAGTTGACCGATGCGAAGGCGCCGATCGAGAAGCGCGTGCACGACGCGCGGAAGCGCTTCAAGGAAACGCGCGCGCTGCTGCGCCTCGTGCGCGAGCCGCACGAAAGAGCCGTGTTCCGTGATTTGGGACGATTGCTGGCCGGCGCGCGCGACGCTGAGGCCGTGCTCGAGGCGCTGGAGAAACTGGCGAAGAGCGCGACGCTCCCGCCGGCGACGCTGCGGCGCACGCGGAGCTTGTTGCGTTCGCGGCGCGGATCGACGGATGCACCTGTCGATGAGGTGCTCACCCAGTTGCAAGCGGCGTCGGAGCGGCTCGATACCTGGACACCGCCGGAAGCGATCGCGGAGGGATTGAAGAGAACATACCGGCGCGGGCGGCGGGCCATGCGCGTCGCGGCGGAGCGCGGAATGCCCGAGGACTATCACCAGTGGCGCAAGCGCGTGAAGGAGCATTGGTATCACGCGCAGCTTCTCCGTCATGTCTGGCCGGACGTGATGAAGGCGTACGCGGCGACGCTGGAGACGCTCTCGCGCGCGCTCGGCGATCATCACGATCTGACCGTGCTGCGGCAGATCGTGGCCACGGAACGGAGCCGGCTCGGCCGGCGATCGCTGGTCGTGGCGCTCCTCGATGCGATCGACGCGCGGCAGCAGGAGCTCGAGTCCGAGACGCAGACGATCGGCGCGCGGATCTATGCGGAATCGCCCCGCCGCTGGCTGGCGCGGATGTGGAATTATTGGACGACGTGGCGCGCGAGACCGTCTTCCAATCCGTAAGCCTGCCGGACCGCGCGCGGCTGATCGTCGTCGGCGACATCCACGGCTGCTTCGACGAGCTCGTCGAACTGCTGTCGCGTGTCGATCCGAAACGCGGCGACGTGGTCGTGTCCGCGGGCGACATCGTCACGAAGGGACCGGCCGCCGCGCGCTGTCTCGACCTGTGGCGCGAGCGCGGGTATCTCGCCGTTCGCGGCAACAACGAAATCCGCGTGCTGGAACAAGCGAAGCCGCTGCTGCGCTTCTTCGCGCACGAGAATCGCGACGTCCTGCGCCGCCGCGATCTGCTTCGCTACATCGCGTCGTGGCCGCTCGTGATCGACGTTCCGGACCACGAGGTGTCCGTCGTCCACGGCGGCTTTCTGCCGCAGATGACCGTGAGCGCGGAGGACGTGGCGCGCGAGAAGGAAGTCGTCCCGCGCCTTCGCTGGATTCGCAGGTCGAACGGCGCGTGGAAGTACGTGCCGAAAGAGAAGCGGAAGAAAGGCGACGTGCTGTGGTCGGAGAAATGGCGCGGCCAACGGTTCGTGCTCTACGGCCATACGCCGGTGCGCGAGCCGAAGCACGACCCCTCCGCCCTCGGCCTCGATACCGGCTGCGTCTACGGCGGCTCCCTGACGGCGGCGGTGCTCGAGCACGGCGAGTGGAGCACGGTGAGCGTGGCGGCGAAGCGAGCGTACGCGGATTAAGCGCGGCCCCCCCCCCCGTCGTTGCCCCTCTCCCCGCTTGCGGGGAGAGGGTGGCGCGAAGCGCCGGGTGAGGGGCCGCGCCTACGACAGTTTCCGAAGCACTTTCGGCGTCAAAACCCACTCGAGGGTCGTCCCGCGAATCCCGCAGCACCCGCCCTTTTTCAGCTCCACCTCGGCCTTCGCGAGCATGCGAATCGCCCGGGTCAGCTCCGGCGCGTGCCCGACGAGAATCGTGCGCTGCGCGCCGAGGAGCGCGGCGATGCCCTTCGCCGGTGCGTCGAGGCGGAGCGCATCGGTGGGCGTGACGTCGAGGCCGTACACCTTCGCAACCCGCTTCGCGGTCTGCATCGCGCGCACGAGCGGGCTCGAATAGATCGCGTCCACTTCCGGGACGATGCGCGCGAGTCCTCGCGCGATCTCCTTCATCCGCGCCTTTCCTTCGCTCGTCAGCGCGCGATCCTCGTCCTTCATCTCGCCCGTGGCGTCTTCGGCGATGCCGTGTCGCAGCAGGACGACGAATCGATCAGCCGGCACTCGTTTCGAAATCAACATTGCGCTCGAACACCCTTCCGAAATACTTGCCGCGCTTCTCCGCGGCAGCGACTTCTACGTCCGCGTTGCTGCGCAGGCGGAGGCGGAGGCGAATCTGATGATCCGTCGTGTCGATGTGCACATCGCGCACCGCCCGGCTGCGGCTCCGGTCGAGCGCGTCCGCGACCCGCACGATCGCCACGAGTTTGCGCACGAGCTCCTTTTGCGACGACGACAGCTGTGCGTAGTTGTCGTCAGCGTCGTTCGGCGTCGACTTGCGGTGATAGCGCGCGACGTTGGCCATGACCGCCACCTGATCGGCGGTGAACCCGCGCAGGCCGGCATGGCTGATGAGGTAGTACGAGTGCTTGTGATGGCTCTGATAGGAGACGTGCATCCCGGCCTCGTGGAGCAGCACCGCGTACTCGAGCAGCTCCCGCTCCCCGTTCGGAATCGATGCAGCTCCTCGGTCTGATCGAAGATGCGCAGGGCCAGGCGCGCGACGTGCGCGGCATGGGCGCGGTCGACGCCGCTGCGGTCGGCGAGCGCGAGCACCGAGGAGCGGCGCACGCTGCCGCGCTGCTGCGGCCGCGGCTCGTCGCGTGGCTGATCGAGCACGTATTCGACGATGCCCTCGCGCAGCGCGGCGTCGCAGGCGCGGATCTGATCCATCTCCAGTTTCCGCATGATCTCGTGCAGCACGATCGCGCCGGCGAGGATCGTCTCGGCGCGTTTCGTGTCGATGGTGAAGCGTTGCGCGCGCGCATCGACCGAGAGCGGCGCAAGCTCGGCGATCAACTCGCCGAGTTGCTTGCGCGAAAGCCAGCGCAGGCCGGATGTCATGGCGTCACTGGAGGCGATCGTCGACAGCGTCACGATCGTGCCCGAGGTGCCGACGGCGAAATCGAAGCCGATGGCGCTGATGCGATTCAGCGTTTTCTTCAGACGCTTGCGCGCCCACGCGCGGCAGGCATCGACCGCATCCTGCGACGCGGCTTCGTCGAGCTCGAACATCTGCGCCATACGCAGCGCGCCGAGGGGCTCGCTCGCGGTGAGATACACCTCATCGGCCGTGCCGGCGATGAGCTCGAGGCTGCCGCCGCCGATGTCGATGACGAGGGCGGTGCCGCCGTGAAAATCGAGCGCGGCGCGCACCGCGCGGTAGATGTAGTCCGCTTCTTCCTCGCCGGAAACGACGCGGATCTTGAAGCCGGCCGCCTTTTGCGCGGCGGAAATGAAGCGCCGGCGGTTCGGCGCCTCGCGGATCGCGCTCGTCGCCAGCGCGACCACTTCCTTCACCTGCCAGCGCTCCGCGATCGCCGCCATCTTGCGCAGCGTCTCGACGCCGCGCTCGATCGCCGCATCGGTGAGAGGCCGCCCCTCGAGCGAGCCGCGCCCCAGTTGGACCATCTCTTTTTCTTTGTCGATGACGCGGTAACTGTGCCCGCGCTGCTCGACGATGATCATATGGATCGAGTTCGTTCCGATGTCGATCGCGGCAATGCGGTTGCGCGGCATGCGCGGGCGATTATCAACCAGGGACTCAATGGAGGACAGACAATCGTGACGACATCAGTCCCTGTGCAGACGTCATAAATCGCTGGGATCGGCGAAAATGCTGTCGCTGCTACTATGCCCGACAACGGCGGCGATCATGAAAAATAGATTGTATTTACTACTCCTCATCGCTGGCTGCCCGGCGGGAGCTGGCATTACAGGAACTGCGTTATGGGCTGTCTCGAGTGGTTGGCGCCTCTCGGATGATCCGCAGGACTGGGCTGTATGGTTGAGTGGCTTTGCGAGTTTCGCTACATTCGGCGCCACCGTCGCATACGTAATCCTGACCTATTCCATACTGCGAGTCACGTCGGCTACGGCAGGTGCGGCTCTCAAACAAGCGGAAGCTGCCCTGCAACAGGCGAACGCTGCGAATCAGTCTGTCGCTTTGGTGCGTAGAAATTGGCAGGTCGAGCAACTTCAGAGTCTGGCGCGACAACGACTGCACATTGACCCAATCTTCCGAACACTCTACGAGTGGCAACGGTCGCTGCAAGGACTCCAACGCGAACGGCAACGACAGCCTGTTCGCGATCAGGGCACGATCGATAAGCTTTCTCGCTTCATCTCCGAGTTCGATACAAGCCAGCTTCCGAACGTGCCCTATGCGTTAACCGCCATCCCGGAGAGGCTTACAAGAGTGATCAGCATGGCTGATGACCTCGACCGTGGACTATGGGACGATGAAGAGTATTGGAGCAGGCTGCGCGACTTAATCGAATTCATCGCCGACACGGGCATGATTCTGTTGCCGGCGCTGGAGATTTTCGGTCGTCAGGCTGAGACGATTGCGACCGGCGACAGCGCTGATATCTCGGAGTTGGCGGCGATTGAATTACGGACTCTCCGAAAGCCGGTCAAGCCAAAGTAATTGGGTTACTCTGCGTGACGAAATCTGTAACGCCAGACTATCTTGCCTTGCGTCTATCGCCGGAGCGTACGGCCCTGCTCTTTGCTGGCGTGATGAGCGCGCGAGTAGCACGTGTTACAGGCGGGATAGCTCTGCGGCTCTGCGCAAACGAACGGACTGACGTGAGACTAGAGCCCAATCTTTCCTTCTGAACATCAAGGTCGTAGCGAGACTGAAGGTTCAGCCAGAACATCTCCGACGTTCCGAAAAATCTTGCCAAACGAAGCGCCGTATCAGCAGTGATGCCACGCTGCCCGTGCACGATCTCGTTGATTCGACGTGCAGGAACGTTCGTTTCTTTTGCTAAACGATACTGTGTGACACCGAGCGGCCGCATGAACTCCTCAAGGAGAACTTCACCCGGATGAATCGGAGGCAGTGCCTGACTCATGGTTTCCTCAATGGTAGTCGACAATCTCCACATCGTAAGCATTTGCTTCACGCCACGCGAAACAAATGCGCCACTGATCGTTGATTCGGATACTCCACTGCCCTTTGCGATTACCTCGAAGCTTCTCGAGTTGATTCGCCGGTGGAATCATAGGTTGAACAATTTCTCCGCTTCTGTATCCGCCCAGCTTCGAATCATCGCGTTGATGATAACGCTAGCCGATACTAACGCCCACCGGCATGGTTGCCTTTCAGTCCACGTGGTGTGGGTAAGAACCGTACGCTCGCTGTTAGGGGACCTGAGGTACAGCAATGGTCCCTGCCTTCTGCCGGCGCGACCTTCGGTGACTTCCCGGTCAACACGTGAATAAGCAATGACTTGGCGCTTGATGCGCCCTTCGCCTTCATCAGGGTAAACTGAAGTCGGTCGGGCTCACTTCGAACTAGACGCCGAGCATCCATTCTCTTGCGCACCGCCCACAAACGGCCTACACGTTCGCCCGCACCGGCAGCACCACCATCGGCACGCCGAGCCATTGCAGGCGGCGCTGGATGAGCGTCGGCGTTTCGTTGTGGAGGAGGCGGTTGAACATGCGCTCCTGGCGGAAGACGAGCTTGCCGGAGATGATCGTCGCCTTCGGATAGCGGCGCGCGAGCTGTTCGCAGACTTCGGTCGCCTGGGCGACGACTTCGATGCCGACGTCGGTGACGCCTTCGGCGGGGAAGCCGAGGCGTCGGGCGAGATCGACGTACTTCTGGACGTTGGCGTCGGTCTCGCGCTGCAGCGACTCGATCTCCCCGCTTCCTTTGAAATGGCCGGAGTCGACGACGGCGATCGAGACGAAGATGAATTGTTTGTAGAGGCCGGGGAAGAATCGCAGCGTCGACAGGAGCGTGTGCACGCCGAGGCCGTTGAAGCCGCTGACGAGAATCACGGCCGTCGGCGTGTTCGGTTGCAGCGGCTGCGTGTTCGGCGCGCCGGTCGTCGGGATGCTGCCGAGGATCTCGTCCAGCTGGCGCACGCCATGGCGGATCGAGTCGTAGTGGCGGCGCACGCCGAGGCAGAGCAGCACGAACAGCGTGGTGATGACGACCGTCACCCAGCCGCCGTGTCCGAATTTCTCGAAGGTCGTGATGGCGAGAATCGCGGCGCACATCACCAGCGCCAGGCCGTGGATGAAGACATGGTACGGACGTTGACGATCGCCGCGGCGCGGCCACCAGAAGCGCCACATCCCGAGCTGCGAGAGCGTGAACGTCAGGAAGACGTTGATCGAGTACATCACGACGAGGATGTGGATGTTGCCCTTCGTGTAGAAGAGCATCGCCAGCGCCGCGCCGCCCATCAGCAGGACGCCGTTGTGCATCGACAGCTGTTCCGACAGCGCCGCGAAGCGATGCGGGAAAAACGAGTCGACGGCCATGTTCGCCATCACGCGCGGGCCGTCGATGAAGCCCGCTTGCGCGGCGACGAAGAGCAGCAGGCCTTCGGAGATCAGCGTCACGAGGACGAGCGGGTAGCCGAAGCGCCAGGAACCGAACGCCGTCTCCGCGAGCACCGCGTTCATGGTCTTCCCGTCGACCGGACGCGTCATCAGGAGCAGATAGGCGATGAGGATTCCGGACGCGGTGAGCGCGAGCGAGACCGCCATGTAGACCATCGTCTTCCGGCCGGTCTGCACGCGCGGCTCGCGCATGATCTGCAGTCCGTTCGACACCGCTTCGATGCCGGTGTACGTCCCGCCGCCGAGCGAGTACGCGCGCAGGAAAAGCAGCAACATCCCGCCGAGGCCGAGCGTCGCCAGTCCGTTCGAGTACTCCGTCGAAAGGCGGTTCGAGACTTCGGGGATCGTGCCGAGATGCGTGAAGAGCGAGTAGCCGATGAGCAGGATGTGCGTCGCGAGAAAGATGAGAAAGATCGGCGTCAGCACTTTCACCGATTCCTTCACGCCGCGGAGATTGAGCGCGATGAGCAGGACGATCGCCGCGACCTCGACCGACATCTTCCACGAGTGCCACGACGGCGGGAGGAAGCTGAAGATGGCGTTGCCGCCGGACGCGATCGAGACGGTGATGGTGAGGATGTAGTCGACGACGAGCGCGCAGCCGGAGACGACGCCGATGCGCGGACCGAGGAGGCGCGAAGCGACGACGTAGCCACCGCCGCCGGTCGGGAACTGCGCGATGATGCTCGAGTACGACGCGGAGAGTATGAGCACGGTGATGCCGGTGGCCACGGCGAGTGCAAGCGCGAGGTAGTGATGCTCGCCGAGCGCGCGGAACGCTTCTTCGGGGCCGTACGCGGAGGACGAGAGCCCGTCCGCGCCCAACCCCACCCACGCGAGGAAGGCGATCAGGGAGATTTTGTGGAGCGCGTGCGGGTCGGTGACGTCCCGTCGTTCGCCGAGGATCTTTCGCTGCACGCGGCTGGCAAAGGTCGACATCGCACTGGAGGGTAACGCGCGAAGTCGTTGACCTATTTGATCTTAACGGTTTCTTAAGGTTGAAGTGTCCGCTACGATGGGTCTCCCAGCATGACCAGAGTCCCGGATACCCTGCAGACGCGTGCAGGAACCCTCGGCACTCCTCGCAGGAGCCATGTGGATGGTCTATCTGCTCGACCTCCTCATCCCTGGCTCAGGTTCCGTGGCGGGGCACGGAATCGTTCCGCGCACGCTGTTCGGCCTCGAGGGCATTCCGGTCGCGCCGTTGATTCATGGCAGTCTTCAGCACCTCATCGCCAATACCATCCCCTTTCTCATTCTCGGTGGTCTGGTCCTGCTGCGCGGCGTCCTCGAGTTTCTGTTCGTTGTGCTGACCTGCCTGGTGATCTCCGGCGCCGGCACCTGGCTGTTCGGCGCCGGGAACGCGCAGCACATCGGTGCGAGCGGCATCGTCTTCGGTCTTTTCGGATATCTGCTGCTCCGGACTGTCTTCGACAAACGCCTGTCGTCCGCTGTGATCACGCTCGTGGTGGCTGTGGCCTATGGCGCCGCGATGCTCCAATCGTTCATTCCCACGTACGGCATCTCGTGGAGCGGCCACTTTTTCGGATTCATCGGAGGGGTCGTTGCCGCCCGGCTGCGCCAGGCCCGTGCGGCTCGGAAAAACACCCATTCACATAAATTGGCCTCATGAACGAGGGCGGCCGAAGAACAAAACGTAGCCGTCTGCGTCCTTGAGCTCAAATCCACGCAACCCATCATCGGTATCTTTGAGCGGTTCGGAAAACTCGACATTGCGGGACGAGAGCTCTTCCGCCAACGCGTCCGGATCCGGGACATAAAGGTAGGCGTCCCAGCGAGCGATGCCTTGCTGGACATCGCGCGTGTAGTTCGGCACCGGATCGACGCCGACGTCCTTGAACATGATCATCGCAGCGCCGCGCTCGACAATGCCGAAGAAGATGTCGTCCGGTTCGGGTCCTTGAAACGTGATGTCGAACCCGAGCTGGTCGCGATAAAACGCCAACGCCGCAGGAACACTCTTCACGATGAAGAGCGGCGCAATGCCGGAGATTTCTGGTTTCGCCATATCGAGGCTAAAGGTGCGTTCGAAGCCAGGTGGCCATGTCGGGATCGAAGCCGGCGTGCCGCTTCAAAACCCTGCCGTCGGCAGAAAAGACTACCGTAAGCGGCAAGCCGCCGCCAAACGTTTGATGGAGCGCTCCGGCATCGATCAACGTCAGCAGGTCAATTCGAGCCGACGTGAGATAGGAGCGGATCAGGGCGGCATCCTCGCTCAGGTTGACCAGGATGACGCGTATGTCTTTTCGTGACCGGGAAAACTCGGCAATCTGGGGCAGAGTCATTCGACACGGGGCGCACCACGTTGCCCAGAATTCGACGATCGTCGTTTTGCCGGCGTTCTCCCGTAAGCGGTACTGCGCCCCATCCAGTGTGCGCAACACTACGTCCGGCATCACTTCGGCAGCGCGCTCCCTGGCCGCCAGCTGCGAGACGGCGGAAACGGCCTTGCCGACTGCCTGGAACGATAACGGCTCCTTCGAGGAACGAGGAGCGAACTTCACAGTCGCTTCGATCTTTGGCTGACCCGGAGCCGTCACGATGCTCGCGTCGATTCTGTGAATCGTTCCATCGTCCTCGATGCGGAACCGAACGTCGCCATTATCTGCATGCAACGTCACCTGATCGTCCTTGCAGGTCGCCTTGACGAAGGGCATCAATATCTTCAACCGAAACGCCTGCTTGCGTTGGTCAGCGGTGCGCGCCCGGCGCAAAAGAACAGGCGGCGGAATGACCGGCGAGCCGGCACCGCCGAAAACAGCATCGAGCGACTGCTGAAGATCGTCACCCTCCGCTACAGAGACATGTGCGTTGGGCTTCCCGTTCTCCACAATACGCAGGCGACCGCCACCGAGCTCAATGGTGTACAGCGATGGCATCGAAATGACGGCAGTCTTCTTATTGAGACTGAAGTCCAGTTCCTCGTCGTGCCTGGGCGCCCCCGGCACGCGCACTTCAATTTGCTGGGTATAGACGTTATGGTAGGTGCGCCCATACGCGGCCGCGGCGCGCTCGAGCTGAGCATCAGCAGAACACGGCACGGCGGCATGGAGCGTCATCGCGAACAACGCAGTGATCATGCAACCAGAACGCTTCAGCCGGTCTTCAGGTTAACAACCAGTCGAGGTGTTAGGCCGCGCGTCTCATGGGAACCACCGCTTGCCATTGCAATGGCGAGATACATTCCAGCGGTGCAAACTCGATGTGCAGCACACGGCGATGCGTTTTGTCGCGTGCAGGCGACGACGAATGCACGAGGAGCGGTCGCATCAGGACAATCCCTCCCTGTGGCGCATGGATTTCTGCGGTTTCATGCGTTGCGACGACTCTCGCGATCTGCGGCTCGGAGAGCTTGTTGAGAAGATGGCTTCCGGGGATGACGCGCAGAGGGCCGTTCTCGGAGCCGCAGAGATCCAGATGGATGCGCACGGCCAGCATCTGGGCCAGGACTTCAACCGGCGGTTCGACGTGTAACGCGCCGGACTTGGTGCTCCAGGGACCATATCCCGGGATATCCATCCGTTCCCTGACGGCGATCGCGCGATCCTGATGCCATTGCACGCGCCAGTTGCTTTCCGCCGTCTTGTCGAACAAAGTCGCTTTCACCGCGACCATTTCGCGGCCGACCACAGACCAGAGATAGCGGCCGAACGCTTCATGGACGAGCAGCCGGATGACCGTCGGATGGACGATGAGGTTGCGGACTCCTCCGCGGCCGGCCGACACGGCCGGTAACGCTCCGGCGATGTGCTCACACTGGTGAGCGGTCAACCTGAGATTTGCGAGCGCGTATCCATCGCCTTCGAGGTCGTTCACGCCGGCATCGTATCCCGAAAGTCTCGTGCATGGGTTTTTCGGGAGAATTGGAAGTTATTGACGTGTGAGAATTTAGGGGCGTTGCCCGGCGTTGTGACGAGGACAAGCGGCGATTTTGTGCCGATTTTCCCCTCGTGTCAGGCATTCCGCCTTGGCCTTCCGACGATTTGGGCTAAGCCAGGTACTCGGAATCGATCCTCTTAGCGAATCGACGTTTTGTTCCCGGCAAACTTCCGTTCGCCTGCGTTGGAAGCGTCGTTGGAGGTGTGGTGAAGAAAGCTACGAAGACCGTGGTGCGTGAGGCGAAGATTCCTGTGTCGGAAACGAACGTTGCGAAAGCGGCGCTTCGATTACTCTCGCAGCGGCTGGTCTCGACTGAAGTTTCCTACGTCCAGCATGTCCTGGGCGCGAGCGCGTCGCAAGGGGATCTCGATGCCCAAATCCTCGCGGTCCGCAAGCTGCCTTGGGCCTCCATCGTATTGCCGGAATAACCCCGGATTTACGCCGCTGTGCCACGTGGGAAACTAGACGCATGCGCATGCGTGCAGGAAGCGGCCCTTACCCGCGCACGCGCCGCATCCGTCTGCAAGCCCTTTCTCCATCGGCGGCACGCTCAGCGTGAACTGTCACGGATGGCAACATCTCAGCGGGGAATCCATAAACGCCCGCCTAACTCCGCGTAGAAGCTGATACGGCCCGGCGCCACGGCTATACTGACCTCATGGAACCCGAAAATCGCGCCCGAACCCTCGGCGGCACTGCCATTATCGCGGCGTTGGTCAGTGGAGTCGCGGCGATGCTATTGGCGTTCACGAGCGTCTCGTCCGGGCGCTTTGAGGCCGCGGCGGTTGCACTGCTCGCAATCTTTCGTCGATAACCCTTACCTCCCCGCTTGCAGGCCCGCTAAATCCGCCAGGATTTCTTCGCTGTGGCCGGCCGGCTTCACTTTCGGGTAGACCTTGCGGATCGTGCCGGAGGGATCGATTAAGAACGTATTGCGGGCGGCGTACTCGGTGCCGTTGTAGGCCATCACCGAGCCGTAACTATTCGAGACTGCGTGATCGGTGTCGGCGAGGAGCTTGAAGGTCAGCCCTTCCTTGGCGCAGAACTCCTTGTGCGAGCCGGCGGAATCGAAGCTGACGCCGAGGATGACCGCGTTCTGCTTTTCATAGAGCGCGGCATCGCGCTGGAATCGCTGCGCCTCGAGCGTGCAGCCCGAAGTGAAATCCTTCGGATAGAAGTAGAGGACGACCCACTTGCCTTTGAACTGATCGAGGGAGATCTCGCTGCCGTCCTGGCTGGCGAGCTTGAACGCAGGCGCTTTGGTTCCCTCGGCGGGGAGGACTGGAGCATCGGCGGCCAGCGCCGCGAACGAAAACACGAGAATTGCGAGAAGCAGGGAGAGTTGACGGTTCATGCGTCAGAAACGATAGCGCAGTTCCACCGCCATTCGCTTCCCGTCCTGCGCGGTAATGCCCTCGATGCCGGCGCGCAAACGCGGATGCGCTTCCCACAGCAGCGCCGCGGTCACGGCGTTCTCGCGAACGTCGCGCAGTTTGTATTCGTCCGCGCGCACGGTGACGCGGAACTTGTTCAGGCGGCGTGAGACGAGCACGTAGCCGGCGCCGATCTCGGATGAGACCCGGCCGCGCGCGGTGACGATTGCCGTCGTTCCCCAGCCACCTTCGCCGGCGACGGTCCAGGCGCCCCACGTGTAATCGGCGCCGACGAGATTGAAGCGCGTGGCCCAGTTGATTAGCTCACCGTGCCGCAGCGCATCGGAGCGGTTGTCGATGCGCGTCAGCTGAATCGCGCCGCGGTCGTTGTTCCACTTCCCGCGCGCCGACCAGCCGAGGCGGTCATCGGTTTCGGCGGAGACGGACGAGTAGCGGTTGGGGCGCGTCGGAACGTGCTCGCCGAGGAGCGTCCAACGATCGTGCATCGCCCAGCCGCGGCCGATCAGCATCTCGCCGAAGGTGTCGTTGCCGCGAAACGCCGTCGCGCCGCCGGTGAACGTGCCGGCCTTGGCGGCGCGATGCCGGTACGACACGTCGACGCCGATCGGGCGAAGCTCCTCGCCCATCCAGCTGTTGAGCGCCGACGGCGTGAGCGTGTACGGCGTCTCCCACAAGCTGTCGATGTTCTCGCGCGACGCCGGGAGAAAGAATGCGCCGGCGAGGATGCGCAGGCGATCGCTGCGCACGTTGAGATTTTCCTCGGCGTAGGCCTCGACGATGCCCACGTGTCCGCGGCGCGATTCGTCGTCTTCATCGCGCGCGAGCAGATGGACGTGCGCGCCGAAGCCGGCGAACGGGCGCCAGTCGAGTCCCAGCTGGAACTGCGCGGAGAATCGGTCGTCGTCGAGAGGAAGCTCCGCCGGTGTCTGCGATCGCAGCAGCGCGAAGCCGTTCCACTGCAGCGGAACCATCGCGCCCGCCGTCGCCGTCGCCGTCACGAATGCCATGAGGTAAAGCATCCGCAACAGGACTGCCCACCGGTGCTGAAGCATGTCCCATGATACGCGCGACTATTGTTTAATAGCGGGCATGTTCCGACCGGCCCTCGTTCTTGTCACCGTTCTGACCGCGCTTCCGCTCGCCGCTGCGACGCTCGAAGTGAACATCACCTATCCCGACGGCAGCGCCGTTCCCAACGCCGTCGTCTACGCCGTTCCGGCGCGCGCGATTCCGATTCGCACCGTGGTCGCGTCGATCGATCAGGTCAACCGCACGTTCGTGCCGCACGTCCTGCCGGTGCGCACCGGCACGTGGGTGGAGTTCCCGAACAGCGACAACGTGCTGCATCAGGTCTACTCGCTCTCGCCCGCGAAACGCTTCCAACTGCCGCTCTACATCGGCAAGCCGGCGCGCCCGATTCAGTTCGACAAGGCTGGCGTCGTGGCCATCGGCTGCAACGTGCACGAGCAGATGAGCGGCTTCATCGTGGTCGTGCCGACGCCGTACTTCGGCACCGCCGTGAACGGACGCCTGACCCTCAAAGACCTCGGCGCCGACGACTACACGGTGCACGTCTGGTACGAAGGGATGCGCAACGAGCCGGAGCCGCGCGTCGTCAAGCTCGCCGCGGACGGCGTCGCGGCGCTGGCGTTCGTGGCCGCGAAGTAGCCGCGGACTCCCGCCGCGCGAAGAGCGCCGGTGCGAAGATCCAGGCGAAGAGGAAGAGGTTGCGCAGCAGCGGATGATCGGGCGCGCCGAGGAGCGCGTACCGTCCGCATCCCATCTCGGTGACGATCGCCAGCACCAGCCAGGCGATGCCGACGCCGAGGGCGTGCGAGATACCGGCGCAGCGGGCGCAGAAGTGCGTGTACGCCCACGCCGCGCCGACGATCACGGCGATGATCACAACCGCGCTGCCGGCGGGCGAGAGCGGATCGAGCTCGGTATGACACGCCGCGACGAGTGCGGCCGCGGCGAGCCAGAAGAGAAACGGCTTCATATCCATCGAAACAGCGCGGCGACGCGATGTTGGGGAAGGAAGCCGAAATGGTTCGTTAAGAGTTCGTTAAGCCCGCCCCTCATCCGCCCTTCGGGCACCTTCTCCCCGCACGCGGGGAGAAGGGCACTCGCGGGACGCTTGCGTCGAGAGCCCCTCTCCCCGTTGGCGGGGAGAGGGTGGCCGAAGGCCGGGTGAGGGGCGTGAATTGTTAAACCGGCTCGGCGATGAAGCGATAGCCGACCCACGGCTCGGTGACGATGTAGCGCGGCGACGAGGGATCGGGCTCGATCTTTTTTCGGAGAGAGCTCATGTGCACGCGCACGGTGTCGGGCGTGGTGCCGGGTGCGTCGCGCCAGATGCGGCTGATGATGTGATCGGTGAAGATCGGGCGGCCGGCGTTCGTGGCGAGCAGTTCGAGCAGCGAGTACTCGGTCGGCGTCAGGTGGATTTCTTTCTCGCCGCGCGTTACGCGGCGTTGCTCGAGATCGATCGAGAGGTTCTCGAACGCGAGCGTCTTCGCGGCGGCGGTCACGCGGCGCAGCTGGGCGCGGACGCGCGCCAGGAGCTCGGCGACGGAGAACGGCTTGGTCACGAAGTCGTCCGCACCGAGGTCGAGCGCGCGGATCTTGTCGGCATCGTTGCCGCGCACGGAGAGGACGATGATCGGCGTGCGCGCTTTCGCGCGGATCGCGGTGATGAGCTCGAAGCCGTCGGCGCGCGGCATCGAAAGATCGGTGAGCACGAGGTCGGGCGCGTTGGTGTCGAACGCGCGGATGCCTTCGACGCCGTCGCTCGCGCTGAGGGTCGTGTAGCCGCTCCGCTGCAGCTCGCGCTGGAGCGACTGGCGGATGGCGGGATCGTCGTCGACGACGAGCGTGAGCGCCGCGAGCGTCATGACGCCTCCGCCGGCAGCGGCGCGGACGGCACGTCGAGCCGCGCGATCGCGCCGCCGCCGGGACGCGGCGTGATGCCGATGCTGCCGCCGTTCGCGGCGGCGAGACTGCGCGCGATCTCGAGTCCGAGGCCGCCGTTCGCCGCGGCGAGGCCGGAAGGAACGCCCGGCCCGCGATCGAGCACTTCCATCCGCACCATCGACGCGTCGAGCGAACGCGCGGTCAGCTCCAGCGGCGCGTCCGGCGGCGAGACCTGATGCGCGTTTTCGATGAGGTTCACGAGAATCTCCAGCGCCAGCGCGGGATCGACGTTCGCGTCGGGGCAATCATCTTCCACGCGAATCGAAACGGGCCGCGACTCGAACACGAGCGGCAGGTTCTCACGAACGGCGCGGAACAGATCCGCCGGCGGCGTCGGCTCCGGCCGCGGCTTCGACTTCCCTGCTTCGAGCCGCGCCATCGCCAAGCAGGTTGTCGATCCGTCGTCGCAACCGCGCGGATTCGCTCGCGATCCCCTCGACTTCTTCGTCATGCGGCGCCTTTCGTCGCAGCGCCTCGGTGTAAATGGCCATCGCCGTCAGCGGCGTGTTGAGATCGTGCGAGATCGCGCGCAGCAGCGACGTTTTCAGCGTGTCGCTCTCGCGCAGCGCCTCGAGGTGCGCGTTCTCTTCGATGAAACGCTCGCGCTCGACCGCGAGTCCGACGAGGCGCGCGGCGGAGACGAGCGCGGCGAGCGAGGCCTCGGTGCCGCGGGCGACGAGCGCGCCGGTGGTCTGGCCGCCGACGAGCAGCGGCAGATAGACATCGCGTCCGAGGGGCGACGGAAATTCGAGCGGCTCCTTGTGCCGGCCGATGCCGGCAATCAGGTCTTCGATTTCGTCCGGCTTGTCGCCGACCCACCACGCCACGTTCTGCTTGTACGGACTTCCTCCGTCGAACAGCACCAGCCCGCCTTCGCGCGCGCCCAACAACGCCAGCGCGCGCCCGGCCGCCTCGCCGAGCTCTCCGACGCGACTCGTGGCCGTGAAGAGCTCGACGCTGAGACCGTACAGACTGGCCAGCTCGTTGTGGCGTTGCTCCGCGGCGATCACGAGCCGGCTCACGACGACCGAGGTGATGAGGAAGGCGGCGAGCGCGATCCAGTTCGCCGTATCGTGGATGGTGAAGGTGTAGAGCGGCGGGAAGAAGAAGTAGTTGTAGCAAAGCGTGGCCGCGATCGACGCGACGATCCCGCCGAGGAGACCGCCGCGGGTGGACGCGGTGAGGACGACGAGGAGGAAGGCGAAGCCGACGGCGTTCGCGTTGAGCTGCATCGCCCGCCCGACCGCCGTCACGAGCGCCGTTCCGCCGAGCGCGATCAGCCAGGGGACCACGGCCTTCATCACAAGATGAGTCTAAGGGTGGGATGAAAAATCAACGCGGTGATTTAAAAGTCAGAGTCTGGCATCGCGATGCCACGGCGTTCGCTCGGAAACGAACCTTGGTTACCTTTTTAATCAACTGCCGTGGCATCGGAAGTCAACGACGTTACCTCGCGATGCCAGATTCTGACTTTTCTTGGAGACGGGCGCACGGTGTGGAAATCAACCAGCTGACTTACTAAATCACCATGGTTGATTAAAAAGCCCACGCGGTTGATTAAAGAGGTAACGACCCTTAACTCTTTAATCAACGCCGTGACATCGGAAATCAACGCGGTGACATCGCGATGCCAGAAGCTGACTTTTCGAGCCGGCCGGTTCCGATCGGGAAGCCAACCGTCTGATTTCTTAAATCACCATGGTTGATTTAAAAGCCCATGCGGTTGACTTAAGAGGTAACACGCTGGACTTATGAGCTGAGACCTCGGCCGCGCAACGATGTGCTGTTGCGACGCGAGGCGGCGTTGAGGGATGAAGAGCTAATCGCGTGGGATTAGAAGCCCCTCACCCGCCCTTCGGGCACCCTCTCCCCGCACGCGGGGAGAGGGGCTCTCGAATGCACGGTTGCCGCGAGCGCCCTTCTCCCCGCTTGCGGGGAGAAGGTGGCCGAAGGCCGGATGAGGGGCTACTCCCCCGCCACCAACGTCTGCTGATACGCCACCGACTCCCACTTGCCGTGATTCTTCACGAACACCCGCGTAAACAGCGCGTGCGTTTCCGACTGCACGCCGTCGCGGACGTGGACGTCGCGGTAGTCGCCGGTGAGGACGGCGGTGTTTCCGTAGATGCGGGCTTTCATGTCCGTGAGCTCGACGGAGAGGACTTTGTTCCTGCCCTGCCGCAGGTTCTGCATCATCTGCGGTTTGGTGGAGAGTTTGCCGCTGCCGTTGATGGTGGTGTAGTCGGCGGCCGTGGCGCGATCGAGCGCGTCGATCTCGTTGCGCACGAAGGCGTCCTGCCGCGTGCGCTCGAGCTGTTGGATGTCTTCCTCGGCAGTCGGCATCGTCGCGCAGCCGGCGAGGGTCAGGGCGAGAAACAGCGTCAGCGTTTTCACGCCCTGCATCGTACCTGGGGAAACTGGGATGGAAACGCTGATGAGTTGGACTATTGCGTCTTCTCCTCCCGGTCGATGCGCGTGCCGTCGGCGAAGAGGACCGTGTCCGGAATCCACTCCGGCGTCACGTCGCTCAGCTTCTTACCTTGCAGCGAGGTGACGAATTGGGCCTTGGTCAGGTTGCGCTTCTCGCCGGGCTTGAGCGGCTCGGTGACTTTGATGTAACCGTCCTCGACCCGGTGGCCGAGGACATCGCGGAAGCGGACCGTTCCTTCGAACGCACGGATCTCTTTCCCGGACGTGTTCTCGATGGCGTATTTGATCTCGACCGCGGGCATGAAACCGCTGGTGATCTCCCCCATCGAGAACGGCGTGACCAGCACCGCGTCGCGCAGCGTCTTCAGCCGCGCTTCTTCGCGCAGGCGCGCTTCCTCGGCGAGCCGCTTCTCGCGCGCTTCGCGCTCCTTCTCCTCCGCGCCGCGTTTGCGCTCTTCCTCGATGATCTGGCTGACGGTCTTGCCGGTGAGGGTCGGCGCGTTCGGCGAAGGCTTGCCGCCGAATGCGTCGCTGAACGCCTTGGCCATCCCGGCGCGCATCACCGCCGCGGCGAAGGTCCGCTTCTCTTCATCGCTCAGCTTCTTCGACTGCGCGACTTTCTGCAGCACCTCGTCCTGATTCGACGTGGTGACGACGAGATTTTTCGGATTCTCGCAACCGGCGATGAGCAATGCGGCAAGGACAATCGTGGCGAACGCGACCCGGCGCATGAGCGACCTCCTGCCCGCGAAGTTTAGCGCGTCACGTTCGCCGCGGAATCCACGCCCAGATCGCCTCGCATGTGATCGGCGTGCCGCCGCTTTCGTCCTGCACCGTCACCAGCACGGCAGCCTCGCCTTTGGGCTCGGACGCGAGGGCCGCGATGTCTTCGGGACGCAGCTGCGCGACGGCCGTGAGGCCGCCGCGCGCGCGTTGCACGTAGTTGATGGCCAGCCGCTTGACGACCGGGATCTTGTCGTCGGGGATGTGCATCGCGACGGCGAAGCCGCTCGCGGTCTCGGCGAGCAGTGCCATCGCCGCGGCGTGGACGCCGCCGAGGTGATTGCGGACGCGGCGGCGGTTGCGGATGCGGACCACGACGCGCTCGGGCGTGAGCTCGTCGAACTGCAACCGCGCCGTGCCGACGAACGGTACGTTCCATCCGAGGACAAACGACCGCAGAAAGGACGGCAGGAAACGGAGGCTGGCCAGAATGCGGCGCAGTCGATTCATGACGAGGCCACCAACTGCGCCGCTTTGCGCCGCCGCGCGATCGGACCGTAGATCCAATTCGTGACCGGATCCGACCAGCCGTTCACGCTCGAGAAGTCCGACTCGAACGACGCATGATGCCGCCAGTGCACCTCGGGTCTCAGAAACAGACCGCATCGCTGCAGGACGCGCACGACCGGCGGAATGCCGAGGGACTCGAAGAGCTTCGCGAATTCCGCCTTCTGCTGACGGCGGCTCGGCAACCGGTTGATCTCCGCGACCGCGCGATTGAACTCCGCGGACGACAGCGTCTCGCCCATGTGCGCGTACGAGTGAATCTGATGGAAGCCCAGCATCCAGATGCTCGTCGCCAGAACGGTGGCCTCGATGAGGAATGAAAGCGCGGTGCCGGACGAGCGCGCCGATACGACCACCGCGGCCACGGCGAACGGCAGCGCGCCGTAGCCGGCTTTCGTGAAGTTCGTCATCAGCGCGGACGGGTCGAGCGTCGGATCCACGTGATGCTCCTTGAACTCATCGGCGACCGGACCGAGGACCGGCATCCACGATGGCCAGACATAGTCGAAGCCGAAGTGCGCGAGGCCGCTGATCAGATCGGTCACGAATCCGGCGATGAAGAACGCGACGACGGCGAGCCAGAGGTTGCGATGCTCGTGGCGCACGACGAACTGGAGCGCGACCGCTTGCAGGGCCACCACCGAAAACACCGTGGCCGGCGACCGGTGAGGCAGGGCGAAAACGTTCATGCTTCATTGGACGGCCATACGTCCGAAATTCCCGGCCGTGCGCCAGCTCACAGTCGCTTCGCCCGCGGCGCACCATCATTTGCTTCACGATGAACTTTCTGGCCGTCCTCGCCGCGACCGCCGCGGTCGCGATTCCGAATCCGATTCTCTTCGTGACCCAGGTGCCGATTCCGGGCGATTTCACGACCGTCGCGTCGGTGTTCGGGAATCACAATGGGCAGATCAATTCCGCGCCGCGCGGCGGCGATCTGTTGATCCGCTATCCCGACGGCACGCTGAAGAACCTCACCCGCACCGCGGGCTTCAACGAGATTGCGGTGCGCGAGCCGTCCGTGCACTGGAGCGGCACGAAGGCGCTCTTCAGCATGGTCAGCGGCACGCCGCAGCAGTATCAATGGAACGACTATTACTGGCAGATCTATGAGGTCTCGAACCTCGGCATCAACGAAACGCCGGTCATCCGCAAGATCGCGAACCAGCCTGCGAACTACAACAACGTCTCGCCGTTCTACGGCAGCGACGACCGCATCCTCTTCACCTCCGACCGCCCGCGCAACGGCGCGCGCCATCTCTATCCGCAGCTCGATGAGTACGAAGAAGCGCCGACGGTGACGGGGCTCTGGAGTCTCGACCCGAACAGCGGCGACCTGCGGATGCTCAATCATTCGCCGTCGGGTGTGTTCTCGCCCTTCCTCGACAGCTACGGCCGGGTCGTCTTCACGCGATGGGATCACCTGCAGCGTGATCAGCAGGCGGACAGCGGGGAGTACGGCACGTTCGACTACGCGGATGAAAGTGAGCATGCGGCGAAGCTGAATCAGCAGGTCGAGGTTTTTCCTGAGCGGCGCGGCGCGAGCGGCAACGCGCAGGGCTTCACGATCAATCACTTCTTTCCGTGGGAGATCAACGAAGACGGGACGGCCGAGGAGACGCTGAATCATGTCGGGCGCCACGAGCTGCACAGCTACTTCGACCGCAGCCTGAGCGACGACGGCGCGCTGCGCGAGTTCATCTCCGCGACGAGCGGGCGGATGAACGCGAACAACATCGACAACTTCCTGCAGATCCGCGAAGACCCGGCCCATCCCGGCCGCTACTTCGGTACCGACGCGCCGGAGTTCTACACGCACGCATCGGGACAGATCGTGCGGCTCGACGCAGAGCCGTCGCGGCCCGCGGACCAGATCCAGGTCACGTACGTCACGCCGCGCGGCAACGCGAACGGCCACTATCGCGATCCGCTGCCGCTGTCGGACGGCACACTGCTCGTGGTGCACACGTCGGAGACGCGCAACGAGGAGAACGAAGGGACGCGCGCGCAGCCGGTGTCGCGCTACAAGTTCCGCATCAAGACGCTCGCCGGCGACACGCTGACGCAGGGCATCAATGCGAGCGTGCAGTATTGGGATCCCGACGTGCGCGTGAGCTGGAGCGGCGAGCTGTGGGAGCTGAGTCCCGTGGAAGTGCGCGCGCGTCCGCGGCCGCTGTCGCGCAAGGCGCAGCTCGATGAGCCGGAGCTGCGCGTATTTCGCGAGGAAGGCGTCGACGTCGAAGCGTTCAAGCGCGATCTCGTGGCGAAGAATCTCGCGCTGGTCGTGAGCCGCGACGTGACGACGCGCGATGCGGCGGACAAGCAGCAGCCGTTCAACCTGCGCGTCGCCGGCACCGCGCCGACTGCGACGTCGACGAAGCAGTACGCGGTGTCGAACATGCAGTTCTATGAAGGGCTGCAGGTGCGCGGCATCGGCGGCACGGCCTCGCCGCGGCCCGGCCGGCGCGTGCTCGCGCGCGCGCATTCGTCGGCGAAGATCGCGAACGACGGCTCGATCGCCGCGCTCGTTCCGGCGCGCCGCGCGATGAGCTGGCAGACGACCGACACCACGAACACGCCGGTCGTGCGCGAGCGCTACTGGATCACGTTCCAGCCCGGCGAAGTGCGCGTCTGCGGCTCGTGCCACGGCGTGAACGCGCGCGATCAGCTGGGACGCCCCGCGCCGCAGAATTCACCCGAGGCCCTGCGGACGCTGTTGCAGGCCTGGAAGGGGACGCAGCCGAAGACAGCGAAGCGACGAAGCGTGCGGCCGTAGGTCACGTGTCATTCCGAGCCGCGTAAGACGGCGAGGAATCCCCCGAATCAGGGGATCCCTCGCTCCGCTCGGGATGACACGTTTTAATTCGCGTTGACCGTTGCGGTGTTGCTGTTGACGACTCCGCAAGCGCCGGTCACGCGCACCCAGTAGGTGTACGTGCCGCGCGTGAGCTTGCCGGTGTTCAGGGTCGAGCCGGTGGCGTTGGCGATCGGGTTCGACGTGTTGCCGGACGTGCCCTTGTACCACTGGTAACTCAGCGTCCCGGTGCCGGTCGCGGTGACGGAAAGCGTCGTCGACGTATTCTTCGGAATCGTCGTTGACTGCGGCTGCGCCGTGATCAACGTGGCCGGATTGACGGTGACGGACCTTGCCGCCGAAGTGGCCGAGCAGCCGGCGGCATTGCGCACGATCACGGTGTAATTGCCGGTCGCCGTCACGACGATCGACTGCGTCGTCGCGCCGTTCGACCACTGATACGACGCGCTCGCCGGCGCCGTCAGCGTCACGCTGCCGCCTTCGCAGAACGTCGTCGGACCCGACGGCGTGATCGTCGGCGTCGGCGGATTCGGATTCACCGTCACGGCGACCGCGGACGACTGCTTGCTGCAGCCGCTCGCATTGGTCACCGTCACGTCGTAGTTGCCGGTCGCCGTCACGACTACCGACTGCGTCGTCGCGCCGTTGGACCAGAGATACGACGCGCTCGCCGGCGCCGTCAGCGTCACGCTGCCGCCTTCGCAGAACGTCGTCGCGCCGGACGGAGTGATCGTCGCGTCGGGGACCGCATTCACCGTCACGGTGAGGGGCGCGCTCGTTTTGCTGCAGCCGTTCGCGTCGGAAACCGTGACCTGAACCTGGCCCGCCTCCGACACCGTGATGGTCCGTCCCACCTCGCCGGTCGACCAGGAGTAGTAGCTGAATCCGTCGTTCGCCGTCAGCGTGACGCTGCCGCCCTCGCAGAACGTCGTCGAGCCCGACGGCGTGATTGCGGCCGTGACTTGCGGAGGAACGGCTTCCGTGCGCGACTTCGAGGCGCTGCAGCCGTTCGCATCCGTCACCGTCACGCTCAGCGTCACCGAAGAATCGGTGGAGACGAAGGTGATGTTCTTCCCGTTGTTGCTGGTGATCGTCCCGCCGGTGATCGTCCAGTTGTACGTGACATCCTCGACATAGAGTCCGTGGCGGAAGGCCTGCGTCTGCGCCGCGGTCTCGACGCCGTGACACATCGCCGGAATGTTGATCCAGGCGATTCCCACTGCATGGTGAACCGTGACCGCGGTCGGAGCGGACGTGGTGGAGCAGCCGTTGGCGTTCGTCGTGGTGACGCTGTAGTTGCCGCTCGCGGTCACGTTGATCGACTGCGTCGTCGCGCCGTTCGACCAGAGATACGACGGCGCGGGGCTCGACGTGAGCGTCACGCTGCCGCCTTCGCAGAACGTCGTCGGGCCGGAGGCGCTGACGGTCGGCGTGGTGGTGCTGTGCGTCGTGATCTGCACGGTTCCCGAAGCGCTGCAGCTGTTCGCGTAGACGACGTTCGCGGTGTACAGGCCGGCGGCCGAAACCGTGATCGAGCGCGTCGTCGCGCCGGTCGACCACGAATACGACGCGGCCTCGGGTGCAGTGAGCGTGATCGAGCTGCCGGGACAGATCGTCTGCGAGCCCGGCGTGATGTACGCGAGACTGTTGACCACCGGAACCTCGACCGTCGTCTCCCGCGTACAGCCGTTCACGTAGCCGTGCGCGACGAGCGTGACCTTGTTGGACCATGGATCGGGACGGAAGCGGATGACCGGGGTCGCGTAGTTGTAGTCCTCGATCGTTCCGCCCATCACGTTCCAGAACACGTTCGCGTAGTCGCCGGGGTTGGTGATCGTCGCTTCCGTGAGCGCGCCGGCGCAGAGCGGTCCCTGCGGAGCCGTCACCTGCGGCACGGGCGGGTCGGTGACTTGAACCGTCTGTGTGGTGGTGGTCGTGCATCCTACCGTCGACGAGCTCGCGGTGACGGTGAGTCTCACCTCACCGGATGCACCGGACCGGAACTGAATGTACCGGGCGCTCGGATCGGTGGTGATCTGTCCGTTTTCAATCGTCCAGGAGAAGGAGTCCCAGAAGTATTCGTAGGAATAGGCGGCGGCGTCGGCCACGGTATTCGCACACATGCCCGGAAAGGGTGTGTAGATGCCGAGGTCCGCGGGAGTGATGGAGATCTCCGCGGTGCCGCTTCCGCTGCAACTGCCATCCGGCGACGTCTCGACGGCGGTCAACGTCACGGCGCCGCTCGCGCCGGCGCGGATCTGCACGTAGTTACCGCTCGTCGACACGATCTCGCCGTTGCTGATCGACCACTGCACCGTCGCGTTGGGAACGCCCGACATCGCCACGGCGGTCAGGAGGCCGTTGGGACAAACGCTGCGATTGCTGTGGATGTCGACCGGGATTCCGCTCGACGCAATCTGCACGCTGCGCGATTCGGAAAAGGAGCAGCCCTGATTGTCGGTGACGGTGAGGCCGAGCGTGACCGTTCCCGGTTGCGACGCGACGAACTGAAAGTACTGTTCGTTGCTCGGACTGACCGCTGTGGCATTCGTGACCGTCCACGCATAGGACGACCAGGCCCACTGGGTCACCGGTGGACGCGCACCCGCCCAGCCGGGCGTGTTCGGGCAGACCGTGGTGGGCGCATCGAACAGCGGCGTCACCGGAGTGCAGGTCTGCGCACTCGCCGCAGCGGTGATGAAGACGGCTAGAGCGGCCGCCAGGACGGTAATGGAACGACGCATGGAATCCCTCTCTTGATTGATTGGATTGGGAGCCGGTAGGTGCTGAAGAAAAGTTCGCGACAGGGTAGCAGCCGGGTGGCATTGCGGCAACGGGCAAGTATGGAAGCTGTTAGGCGGACGTAAACTGCGCGGATCATGCTCACACTCTTACTCGCGCTCCTGGTCGATGCCGGCAACAACATCAAGCTTTACGTCGAGGAGCACGGCCGCGGGACGCCGATCGTCGTGATCCACGGCGGTCCGGGGATGGATCACGCCAGCCTGAAGGCCGATCTCGCGCCGTTAGAGCGGAAGCATCGCGTCATCTATTACGACCAGCGCGGCGGCGGTCGCTCGACGCTGCCCGATGATCCGACGCAGCTGACGATCGACGATCACGTGCGCGATCTCGAAGCGCTGCGGCAGCACCTCAAACTGGAGAGGCTCACGCTGCTCGCGCATTCGTTCGGCCCCGCGATCGCCGCGCGCTACGCCATCGCCCATCCCGACCGCATCGAGCGGATGATCTTCCTCTCCCCCATCCCGCCGGTGAAAGGGAAGTTCTTCGAGGAGTACGGCGCGGCACTGCGCAAGCGGCTGACCGATGCGCAGCGGGAGCGCGCGGCGGAGCTGCAGAACGGCTGGCTCACCACGAACGACGCGGCGAAGCTGTGCCGCGACTATTGGTTGATCATGACTCCGCCGCGCGTGTCGCCGTCGCTGTCGGCGTCCGTTGTGAAATCGGATCTCTGCACCGCCCCGCCCGACGCGCTTCGCTACGGGATGGCGAAGACGAATCCCGCCACGTTCGCCTCCCTCGGCGAATGGGACTGGCGGGCAGAGCTGGCGCGCGTGGACGCGCCGGTGCTGATCATCCACGGCGACGAAGACGCGATTCCGATGCGGATGGTCAACGTGTGGACGATGTCCCTCCCGAACGCGCGGATCATCCGGCTCGGGCACACCGCGCACTTTCCGCACGCGGAGCGGCCGGAGGCGGTGTTTCCGGCGATCGAGGTGTTTCTGCGCGGCAAGTGGCCGGTAGGCGCGGTACGGTGACGGGCACAGAAACATTGATGAATCCGACCTTTTGCACGTTTGCCGGTAAAGCGTTGTGAAAATACGAACGCGCTCGGGTGCCGGCGCGTTGATCGCCTCCACCGTTCATGCAATGCTCGCCGCCTCGTGACATGGTGTGTGAATTGCCGTCTCGACGGAGCCGTGCCGTCGCTGCCATTGTGGGGCGAGGTGCCGTACGTGCGGCGGATCGGCGCGCTCGCACTCTGGGAAAATGAGAGCGAGCCGTTCCGGGAAACTCCCGTGCACGCTCATGAACAGACGAGTCTCACCGTGGGCTTCAAGGGTCATGGTGTGGAATGGCTGGGATCGCGGACCATCGAGCGCAATGCCGGGATCCTCTATTGTCGCGTCGGCGGGCAGGAGCATCGAATCCGCGTCGGGACGGTCGCTGTGCGATGCGTGAACGTCATGCTCGACGAGCAGTGGCTGGACCGATTGCCGGGCGTTCAGCTGCGGGACATGGAGATCGACCGCGGCGCGGCGGTCTGGACTGCCGCACGATTATTGGAAGAGCTGCGGGAGTGGTCGATCGGATCCGCGCTCGCTGCCGAAGGCATCGTCCTGGAGATGATCAATCTCCTGGCCGTGCCGCGCCGGCTGCGGATCGACGCCACCATGCCGGCGTGGGTCGGCCGGGTCGAAGAGCTGCTGCGCTCGGAGCTCGATCATGATGTTTCGATGTCCCATGTGGCCGAGCGTGTGGATGTCGATCCTCTCGTCCTCGGCCGCACATGGCGGCGCTTCAAAGGCTGTTCTCTGGCCCAGTCGGCCAATGCATTGAGGATCGAACGGGCGACGAAACTGATCCTCGAGGGCGCGGACTCGCTGGGTGCGATTGCGGCGAAATGCGGTTTTTCCCACGCGACACGGTTCTCGAGGATTTTTCAGGAAATTGCCGGCATGACTCCCCTGGCATTGCGCGCTCTCTGCCGGTAGTGCACCGCGGACAAATGTCCGTGCCGTTCGTTGTTCCGTTGCATCGGCTGTAGAAAGCTCGCGGTTATCCTGTTCGAAATGCACGCGTCGGCTGGCGGTCAGCTCTTATGGACACGGTATATCGGCGATTGTGCGCTGTCGGAGCACGTGTATCTGGCGGAATCCATTGTCGACCGGCATGGTCATGACGAGGAGTTTCTGAGCTTCGTCCTGAGCGGCTGGTTTCGCGAAATTCGCGAAGGAGGCCTGACCGATCACGACAGACGGTCGGTCGCCTTTTATCCGGCGTACGAAGAGCACGAGGTGATCACCGGACGGGCTCCGATGCGCTGTCTCAAAATCCATTTCGGCCGCTCCATGCTCGCGCGTCTTTCCATGGACTCGATCGACCTGCCGTTCACCCGCGCCGAGGGCGGGCCGTTACCGTGGCTCATGGAGCGCATCCATGCGGCGGTCAAAACGAGCGGAACGGAGCTCGTCCTGCGAGGGCTGCTGCTCGAGGCTCTGGCGTCGCTGGTCAAGATTCATGATGCGACGCCGGACGCCGCACCGCGCTGGCTCCTGCAGCTCGACCGGCTTTTGCTCGAGGAGTTCACGCGCTCCTGGACCATTCAGGAGTTGGCGGCGCATTTCGGGATCCATCCCGACCACATGGCCCGCACGTGGCGAAAACATCGCGACGGTTCCATCCGGAGTCACCTTCACCACCTGCGGATCGAACATGCCTGCCGCCGCCTGGAGGAGGGATGCACGTCGCTCGCGGAGCTCGCATCGGAAGCCGGCTTCGCGGACCAGACGCATTTTTCGACCATCTTCAAGCAGATCGTCGGAATGACACCCGGCGCCTACCGGTCCGCGTCCCGCGGCGAGACAGAGCCGTAACGACAAATCATTCATCAGATCGCCGCCACACAATCTTCCCCCGGCGCCGCTCTCTATCCTCGGGAGAAACACAAGGAGAGAGCGTATGGAAAATCGTCATCGTGCAACGAGGCTGGTCTTTTTATTGGCGTTCGTCCTATCGGTACCGCAAGCGCTCGCGGAGTGCAACGCGTGGGTAGGCCTTCAATCGGCCGGCGACTCCCTCATCGCCACTTCCGCCGGCACTTCGGCCGCGGGGTGCCCGATCCACTTCCAGCTATACATCGGCAATGCCGACGGGACAGCATGGAACTTCCACGCAACGACCAGCGGCGATCCTGACTGGAACTGCACCGGAAACTGCGAATATACCTGGGTGAACGATCCGGTGAGTCTGACCTGCATGCGAACGGGAACGTACCAGGTCAGGTCGAGAACGCTCTGTTACCGAAAGATCGGATTCGACTGCATCCTCGATACGCCCGGCCACGCAGAAGTCCCATTTTCCACGAGCGCGACCCCGAGCGTGACGACCACCGTGGGACCACTCGACCCCGGCACCGGTAAGCACCGAATCGAAATCAATTATGACTTTCCCCACAACGAAAATAACGACCGGCGCATCTTCCTCCTTCTGAACAACAGCCTCCTGACCGAATGGAACCAGACCAGCGGACTGTCCCACACCACAGGGATCGTGTCGTACGACGTGCTGCCCGCCTGCGGAGTCATCAAGGCCGTCGCCATCGCCTGCGGCTACCTCAACGATCCGGCGTACACAGCCCAATCGACGGCCGTGATTACGGATGACACGTGCAAGTGGCGCCCTCGCCATAGTCCTTCCCGAGCTGATGTCGAGGCCGTTTCTTTACAGCAAAGCATTCATTAGCTCATCGCCACACAATCTTCTGCCGCCAACGACCTCTACCCTGAGCAACTTCAAGGAGAGGTCAATGGCAAATCGTTTTCGTGCAGCGGGCCTGTTCGTTTTGCTGGCGCTCGTCCTGTCGGTGCCCAGGGCGCTCGCGGATTGCACATCGTCCGTGAGCCTTCAGGCGGGTGTCGAGAGTCTGATCGTCACGTCCAAGGGCGGCGGGGCCGAGGGATGCCCCGTCAACTTCGCCATCTACGTCGGCAATGCCCAGGGGACGAATTGGAGCTTTCACGCACAGACCCACGACGACCCGGATTGGAACTGCACCTCTGCGGAGTGCCAAAAGACCTTCACCGAAGATCCGGTGAAACTCACCTGCATGAGAACGGGAACGTACCAGATCCGGTCGAAAACCTTCTGTTATAAAAAGATCGGACCAGATTGCGCCCCGGATACGTCCACTACGGCGGACGTGGTCTTTTCCACAAACGCGACCCCGATCGTGATCACCACCGTGGGAGAGCGCGACCCCGCCACGAACAAGTACAAAGTCCAGGTCGACTATACGTTTCCCAATAATGAAAACAACGGCCGGAGCATCTTTCTCTACCTGAACGGCGGCCTCCTGACGGTCTGGAACGAAGTCAACGGTCTGACCAACAGCAGGGGGAAGGTGTTTTACGACGTGCAGGACTGCGGGGAAGTGACGGCCGTTGCCGTCGCCTGCGGCTATGTCAATGATCCGGCATACATCGCCCGGTCGAGTGCCCCGATTCCGGACGATGGCTGCAGGCGCGACCGCGATGAATGCGCCATGCCGGGCCGCCCCATCAATTACGGCTCCGGGGACGTATCACTGCAGGTCCCGCTTTTCGGTTTCTCCCAAACGCCCCTGCCATTGGAGTTCTCGTTCTCCTATCACAGTGCGAAACCTGCATATGCGTCCCTCGCCCGCGAAATCGCGCCGGGATGGACGCATCGCTTCAATCCGACCGTACGCATCATTCAGAATCACGACGCGAACGGACTGATCGTCGAGAAACGTGCCTATGGAATCGACGAGACGGGACGCGAGCGCTTCTATGAAGACGCAGGAGGAACCGGCGTCTTCAGACCGGTACGCCCGGCCGATGTGTACGAAGAGCTGACCAGGGCCGGCGGCGAGCTTCGCCTTCGCGACTCGAGTGGCACCGTCCGCGCGTTCGACGCGGCCACCGGACGCTGGCTCTCCACGACCGACCGCTGGAACAACAGCATCCGCGCGACGTATGACCCCGCCGGCAACCTGTCGGCCGTGACGGACAGCGTCGGGCGCGTCATTACGATCGTCGCCACCGGCTCGCAGATCACGCAGATGACGCTGCCCGACGGAGCGGTGTGGCGCATCACGTACGTGGACGGAAAGCTCTCCGCGATTTTCGATCCGATGCATACCGGCACGACGGCCTGGCGCACGTTCACATATCAACCCGCTACCGGGGGGCGTCTCCTGACGGCCATGCGCGACGACGCCGGCGCATTGATCGAAGGGCACACCTACGACGGCCACCTCCGCGGAGTGACTTCGTTTCTGGAGGCGAACCGCGAGCTCGTGACGCTGCAATACGACACGCCGTCGGCGGGCAAGACCACCGTCACTCACAAGATCGACGACACGACCAATCAGAAGGCGGTCTTCACCCTCGACTTCATCGGCGGACGCTTCCGCCCGCGGAAGGTCGAGGGCGGCTGCGGCACCTGCGGCATTGGGGGAGATATCGAGGAACGCGAATACGACAGCCGCGGCCAGATGATCCGCCGGGTCGCCGGCGACGGCAGCGTGATGCTGCAGGACTTCAATGCGAATGGGCAGGTCACAAGGCGCGTCGAAGCCACGGGAAGCACTGCCGAGCGCACCGTGCTCTATGACTATGAGCTCGCATCGTGGCCGTCGTTTGTCACGAAGATCACCCAGCCGGCAGTGTTCGGACCGCTCGTCACGACAAAAACGTGGTCTGCCGGAGAAACCGTACTGACCTTATCGGCCAAAGGAAAATTGGCGGCCGGAGGACTGGACGTGACCTTCACGACGGTCAAGACGTTCGACGGCCGTCACCGTCCAGTGAGCGTGGACGGACCGCGAACCGATGTATCGGACGTCAGCCAGACCACGTACCATCCCGACGATTCGCCGAACGTCAACAGCCGCGGACGCGTCTCCACTATCACCGATGCCGCCGGCTTCACCGTCCAGTTCACCGGATACGACCCATACGGAACGCCGCTCGCACGTCGCGATGAGAACGACGTTCTGTCGACGGCGGAAACCGATGCCCGCGGACGGACCTATCGCTCGACGTCGCACGCCGTTCCCGGAAATCCGGACGAGTCCACCGACTATGTCGTCGAGCGGACGTTCGACGGGCGCGACCGGCTGATCGAAACGAAAAACGCCTCGGGAAACCGCGTCCGGTACGTATACGAAAGCGGCACGAACCTGCTGCTCGACACCGTGCTGCTCGACCAGAACGGCCATGAGCGCGAGCGCCGGCACGTGACGCGAAACGTCATCGGCGCGACGACGAAGGAAGAGCTGCAATCGTGCGCGTCGCCGGCGACGTTGTGTACCTCCTGGGTCACCAAACGCAGTGAGAGTTACGTCTATGACGCGAAAAACCGGCGGACGGAAATCGTCAATGCCGACGGAACGCGAAGACGCTTCACGTATGACGGCATGGGCCGCGTCAAAACCGAGCAGGATGAGAATCACTCTTCGCCGAACACGACCTACGGCTACGACCCGCTCGGACGGATGGAAACGATCACCCACACGCTCGGCGCCGGCAGCGCGATGACGCGGTACGGCTACGGGATTGACGGACAGCTTCGCACGATCACCGATCCGAACGGCAACGTCACTCAATACGAGTACGACGATTTCGGACGGCGCGTCAAAACGACGTCGCCCGTGACCGGCGTGAGCACCGCGCTTTACGATGCGGCCAATAACCTCGTCGAGTCCGCTCTCGCGAACGGTGTCCTGTACAGGATGACGTTCGACGCCTTGAACCGGACCCGGTCACAGACGGCGACACGCCCGGGAGCCGTGCCCGAAGCCGTCAGCTGGACGTACGACGGGAACGTTCCCTTCGGCCGGGGACGCCTAACGTCAATGAGCGACCCGAGCGGCTCGACGTCCTGGACGTACGACCGCCGCGGTTATGTCACAGGCGAGCAAAAGAGGATCGGGCCGGCCACCTATGCAACCGGCTATCGCTATGACGCGAGCGGAAACCGCAAGCGAATCATTTATCCGTCGGGGCGCCTCGTCGACTACACGTTCGACTATGCCGACCGCCCGTATTCCGTCTCCGCCGATTCCACGGCAATCATCCATTCCGCTTCGTATCTGCCGTTTGGCCCGTTGCAGGAGCTCGTCTTCGGAAACGGGACCACGCAGACCATGACGTTCAATGATCGCTACCAGATCTCGCAAAATCGTCTGAACGGCGGCACGGGAGTCATTGCCGATTACAGCTACGGCCATGACGCCGCCGGCAATATCAAGTCCATCCATGACCAGACCGACGCCGCCTACAACCGCGATTTCGATTATGACGACCTCCATCGTCTGACTCGAGCCAATACCGGATCGGCGCTCTGGGGCGCCGGCACCTACGACTACGACGCGATGGGAAACATCAAGTCGCTGTCGCTGGGCACGTCGCGCAACGCCACGTTCGTCTATGAAGGGACGACGCCGAAGCTCGCTTCGGTGACGGAGAACGGCGTGCTCCGAACCGTCGACTATGACGAAGCCGGCAACGAGACGGTCGTCGGAGCCGGTACCTTCGAATACTCCGCGCGCAATCAACTGAGCCACGCCGACGGGAATTCGTACCTGTACGACGGACGCGGGGTGCGGACGACCGCCGGAGCGCGGACGCCGTTGCAGGCGATTTCCTTCGAACAGTCCACGGTCACCGGCGGCACGAGCTCCGGCCTAACGATTTCGCTCTCCACTGCTGCCCCCGCGGGCGGCCTGCACCTCAGCCTGACGAGCGATCATCCCGCGGCGGCCGTGCCGGCAAGCGCGGTGGTCCCGGCGGGAAGTACGTCGGCGACCGTGAGCGTGACGACGACCGCGGTGTCGCAGCCGGTCACGGCGACGATCACCGCGATCGCCGGCGCCGACCGGCGGATCGCAACGCTCCAGATCCAGCCGCCGGTGTTGCTGGCGATGAATCTGAGTGCGACCGTCGCCACCGGCGGAACCAGTGTGCCGGGAACGGTGACGCTGAACGGTCCTGCGCCTGCCGGCGGAATGAGCATCGCGCTTTCCAGCAGCCATGCGGCGGCCACTGTGCCACCGCAGGTCGTGGTGTCCGCCGGCGCAAACAGCGCAGGCTTTACGGTGACGACGATCGGTGTCGCGGCACCCACGACTGCGGTGATTTCCGCGGGCTCCACTCCTCTACAGGCGTCGCTGACGATTCAACCGGCGCTGCCTTCTTCATTGACCATCACTCCGAGCTCGGTCATCGGCGGAAATGCCGCCAGCGGCACCATTACGCTCAATGGACTGGCGGAGCCGGGCGGTGTGGCGGCGAGCGTTTCCAGCAACTCGGCCGCGGTCATTGTGCCGTCCAGCGCGGTCGTCCCCGGCGGATCGTCATCGGCGACGTTCCCCATCACCACAACGCCGGTTGCGACTCCTGTCGAGGCCACCGTTTCTGCAACGCTCCGCGGCCAGACGCGCGAAGCCACGATCTCCGTCGCCCCCTCGGTATTGAGCACGCTGACGCTCGAACCGTCGAGTCTCGTCGGCGGAAACCCGTCGACGGCGACGGTCCGGCTCGAAAACAACGCGCCGCAGGGAGGCGTCACTGTGGCGCTTTCCAGCGATTCCACGAGCGCGACCGTCCCGGCATCAGTGCTGGTGCCGGCAGGCTCGAACAGGGCCACGTTCACTGTGACGACTTCGCAGGTCACACAACGTCTCACCGCGCACGTTACGGCCACGCTCAATGGCATTTCGCGCTCGGCGGATCTCATGATCGAAACGCCGAACAATCCAGCGCCTAACGCGAGCTTCTTCTTCAACTGCGTCGGTCTCACCTGTACGTTGGACGCCAGCGCCAGCAGCGATCCGCAAGGACAACCGCTCACCTACAGTTGGACGATCGGTACGGGAGCGATCGGAAGCACGGTCGTCCTGAGCCATCCATTTGCGGCATCCGGCACCTACGACGTCACCCTGCAGGTCACCGATAATCTCGGAGCCACGTCTACGGCCGTGACCCGGCGGCTCACAGTGACGTCGGAGCCGTCGGCTGCGCTCTGGCACTGGAACAACGGCAAACCGTGCCGCATCTACGACAGCCGTACCGGCGGTGGCCCGAAGATTCAAAGCGGGGCCACGGTGCAGGTTCCGATGATCTCGGGTCCCTGCACCATTCCCCCCGGAATGCAGGCGGTCCTGCTCAATGTCGCCGCGTTTCAGGCGACGGCGTCCGGAAATCTCAAGGTCTGGGGCACGGGATCCGAGCCCGTGACCGCCGCGCTGAATTTCACGCCGGCGTGGGATCCGCGCGCCAATAACGTGACCGTCACGATTCCCAATACGGCCACGCGGGCGATCTCACTCAAGCCGACGATGTTCCCGAGCGGCGAGACGCATCTGTTCGTCGACGTCGTCGGGTTCTATGGCGATGTCACCGCTCCTCCGTCTTCATGCGCAGAGGGCGACTGGTGCGGCCCGATGGGCTTCAAGCCCATTCCTCAATGCCGGCTGCTCGATACGAGGACCGGTGCCGGCGCGCCGCTCGATCCGAACGTTCCCCGGAATCTGACGGTGACCTGCGGCATCAGTTCCGCGCTCATGTCCGCAATGGCGCTGTCGATGAACGTCACCGCGGTGCCGGTCGCCAACGGAAATCTCGTGGTCTATGACTCGGCGTTCGCGCCCGGCCAGGTCACGTCGTCGACGCTGAACTATAAGGTTGGGCGCAATCAGCCGAACGGCACGGTCACACGCGCGGGCAGCCGCGCCGACAATCTGCACGATCTGTCGATCCTGGCCAGGACCGGCGCGACCCACGCCATCATCGACGTCAATGGCGTTTTCGCATCGCGTTCCCTGATGCCCGAGGGGCTCGCATTCCACTCGATCGCTCCGTGCCGCGCAATCGATACACGGAATTCCGTGTACGGCCATCCGGGCCGGGTCATCTCCGGCACACCGAGCCTGGTCCAGATCGCAGGAAATTGCGGAATTCCCCGCGGGGCGAGCGCGGTCGTTCTCTATACGACCGTGTTCAATGCGGCCGGCAACGGAAATCTCAAGGTGTATCCGTCCAGCCTGCCGGCGCCGGCGTCCTCGGTCGTGAATTTCCTGGCCGCCGAGGCCATCGGGAACACGACGATCATCGAGCTCGGTACGGCGACGAAAGACCTCGCGCTGCTGGCGACGACGTTCGGACCCGATCCGGCCGCGCCCCTCGATGTCATTCTCGACGTCTATGGCTACTTCGCCCCGCTCTCCGCGGGCGACGCGGCAGAGTTGCGCCTGACAACGACGATTGCGGGCGGCGCGTGGCCGATGACCTGGACATTCCCCGCCTCGCGCAGGACCGGTCAGAAGGGGCCGCAATGAGCACGTACGCACGCGCCGCAATTTTCGTGATGCTCGTCGCGACGGTCGCGAACGCCGGACATCGCGACCTGCTCTATTCACCGGAGCGCCGGCTCATCGCCGAGACGGCGGTGACCACGGGTACGCAGCCTGTCATTGAAGAAGAATACATCTGGTTCGGCGACCGTCCGGTTGCACAGTTCGACGGCACGACGCAGGCCGTACGCTGGAGCTTCAGCGATCACGTGCGGACGCCGGTCCTGCAGACCGGTTCCGGCGGCGCGGTCGTCTGGCGAATGGAGCTCGAGCCCTACGGGCGCAAGTATGAGCAACGCGACGGCGCGGCGTTGCGGCAGCCATTGCGTTTTCCGGGACAGGAGGCCGACCCCGACGCGCCGGGGCGTTACTACAATCAACAGCGCTGGTATGCGCCGGACCGGGGCCGCTACACACAGTCCGATCCGATCGGGTTCCAGGGCGGGATCAATCTCTATCGTTATGGCAATGACAATCCGCTGAGCAACATCGACCCGCTCGGACTGGCCTGTCAGAGCGGCCGGTGTGCGGATTGTCCCGACGGCGTGTGGTACAGCGGCGCCGGAGTTGCGGAAGGGAGTATGCAGTCCGGCCCCTTTGCATTGGGCGGGATCGTGTTCGCCGGCATCATGATCTGTCCGTCGAATCCCTATTTCAATGTTCCCTTCGTCACCATCTGTGCGGCCGGCTTGTTCGGGAACACCTATCCTTCGAAAGGCTTCCAGAAGCCCGGCACGCATTTCGGCGGTGCAGGAATAGGAGGGGGTGTCGCGGGCGGCGCCATCCGCTGCTCCGGCTTTCCGTGTCGCGAGGATCTGGAAGGGGATGAGGATGGAACGCTCGTCCAGATCGGGCCCGTCTGGGGCTTCCATGAGGGAACGGCGAGCGGGGGAAGTTGCACCGGAGTCGGCGGCGGCCCGGACGTCGGTCTCTACGTGGGAAGCTTCGCGTGCCGCACCTACATCGGCAAATCCATTGGCGGACATTTGTGAGACCCGTCATGCGCCTGCATTGCATTGTGGTTGCGATCTCGGTGCTGGTGACGCTCCGCGCGGAGGCCGGCGGCCGGCGGCATTCGATCTATTCGGCGGACTCGCGCCTCCTGGCCGAAACCGCCGTGAGCGTCGCTTTGCAGGCGCCAATCGAGCAGGAATACGTCTGGTTCGGCGAAATGCCCGTTGCCCAATTCGACGGAGCGCTCGGCGAAGTGCGCTGGACCATGGCCGACCATCACGCGACTCCTTTGTTGCAAACGTCCGCTGCGAGCACGGTGGTCTGGCGCGCGGAGCATGAGCCGTTCGGTACGCTCTGGCTCGAGCAGAACGGAACAGGCCTCCGGCAACCGCTTCGCTTTCCGGGACAGGTCGCGGATGCAACGAGCGGCGAGCGCGTCTACAACGTCCACCGCTGGTACCGGCCGCACTGGGGCCGGTATACGCAGGCGGATCCGATCGGTCTCGCCGGCGGCGCGAATCTCTTTGCCTACGCGCTCGACAATCCGATCTCCTGGACGGATCCCGACGGATTGAAGGTGCGCATGTGCTGCCGGCCGCTCATCGCCGGAGGCCACCACTGCTTCTTCCAGTTCAGCGACAGCAACAACAACAAGCCTCTCGGCTATCACGGTCCGCAGGATCCGTGGAATTACATCCGCGGCGTCTTCGGGGCGAAAACGGGCTCGGTGGTCGAGAACCATGTGCTCGACCGCGACGAAGCGACGGACGACACGTGCGGCGACTGGGCGGAGGATCGCTGCCTGGGGCCGGATACCTGCGTCCGGCGGGAAGGCGCCGCCTATCCCAGCCCGTCCCGTTACGGCGGAATGCTCACCGGTCCGAACAGCAACACGTTCGCGTTCTACGTCGCCCGGCGCTGCGGCATCGACACGGTTGACGACGTGTGGGCTCCGGGCAAGAACGCCGACCCGCCAGGAAGGTGAAGAGGATGCGCAAGACTCTCGAGCTGATCTCCGCCGCGCTGTTCACGGCCGCTGTCTCCCAAGGCGCGGACGTGCGGCTCGCACTCTATTCGCCCGAGTCGGAACTGCTCGCGGAAACGGCCTCCGGCACGTCCTCTCAGCCGCCGATCGAACAGGAGTACATCTGGTTTGCGGAGCGGCCCGTGGCGCAATTCGACGGCGCGGCGCAGTCGATTCGTTACACGCTCAGCGACCATCTCGCCACGCCGACGCTGCAGACCGGCGTCGACGCAACGGTCCGCTGGCGCGCCGAATTCGAGCCGTACGGAGCCATTCATGCGATTCGCGCCGGCGCCGAGTTGCGCCAGCCGCTGCGCATGCCCGGCCAGGAAGCGGACGCCGCGTCCGGCGATCGCGTCTACAACATGCACCGCTGGTATCGCCCGTCGTGGGGTCTCTACACACAGCCCGATCCCGTTGACGAGGACGGCTTCACGCACCCGTATCTCTACGTCAATGCCCATCCTCTCGTCTCTGCCGATCCACTCGGGCTCTATGAAACCAGAGGCGCGACTCGCGGTCAGAAACAAGCGATCGACGAGGCCATGAGGGTGATGCGCGAAGAGATGGCCAAATTCAAGAACCAGAAAGCGTGCAATCGCTGCGTCCAATACTTCGCACATCTGGTGACCGACCTGGAGGAGTGGGCCAAGCCGGGCGGACCGCCGTACATCACTCCCCAGGTGAGGCCGCACGGCACGCCGATTTCAGTTGGAGGGTATTCGCAGAAGCAGGCGCCCTGGGAATACCTGTTCATCTTCGACGACCGGCTCGGCCCCCGGGCATTGAAGCCCTGCGAGCTCGCGTCGGACATCCTGCACGAAATGGGACATCTCGCGCGGAACGATTCGACCGACAACGAGCCCCAATTCTTCTTTGACGCCTGCAGAATCGGTTGTCTGAATCCCGGCCGTACGCGCTGATGAATGAGCCGGCGCATGCTGCCGTAAACTACGCGGCATGAGGTCCGCGCCGAAGAACATCGACGAATACATCGACGGCTTCCCCGACGACGTGCAGACGATCCTGCAGAAAATCCGGATGACGATCCGGAAGGCGGCGCCGAAAGCGGATGAGACGATCAGCTACGCGATTCCGACGTACAAGCTCGATGGCAAGGCGCTGATCTACTTCGCGGCGTTCAAGAAACACGTCAGCGTCTATCCCGCGCCGCGCGGAGCGGCGGAATTCAAAGAGGAACTGAAGGGGTACGCGGGCGGAAAAGGGACGGTGCAGTTTCCGCTCGACGCGCCGATTCCGCACGAGCTGATTCGCCGCATCATGAAGTTTCGGATGGCGAAGCCATGATCGATCGGCGCACGTTTCTCGAGCTCACCACACTGGCCGCGCTGGCGCCGCGCGAGCTGTTCGCGCAGACGCCGGAGCTCGAAGAGCTGACGATCGCGGAGATGCGGCACTTCTCCGCGCGGCAGTTGACGGAGCTGTATCTCGCGAGGATCGACGCGCTCGACAAGAGTGTCAACTCGATCATCGAGCGCAATCCCGACGCGCTGGCGATCGCCGACGCGCTGGATCGCGGCCCGCGCCGCGGGCCGCTGCACGGGATTCCGATCCTCATCAAAGACAACATCGACACCGCCGACAAGATGCACACGTCCGCCGGCTCGCTGGCGCTCGCCGACTCGATCGCCGCGCGCGACGCGCACGTGGTGAAGCGCCTCCGCGAAGCGGGCGCGGTGATTCTCGGCAAGACGAATCTCTCCGAGTGGGCGAACTTCCGCTCGACGCACTCGACGAGCGGCTGGAGCGGGCGCGGCGGCCTGACGCGCAATCCCTACGCGCTCGACCGCAACGCCTGCGGCTCGAGCAGCGGCACCGGCGCCGCGATCGCCGCGAATTTCGCGGCGGTGGGCGTCGGCACGGAGACCGACGGCTCGATCGTCTGTCCCTCCTCCTCCTGCGGTCTGGTCGGTCTCAAACCAACCCTCGGCATGATCAGCCGCAGTGGCATCATCCCGATCGCGCACAGCCAGGACACCGCCGGTCCGATGGCGCGCACCGTCACCGACGCCGCGATCCTCCTCGGCGCGATGACCGGCATCGACTCGCTCGATCCCATCACCGCGAAAAGCAAGACGCTCGACTACACGCAGTTTCTCGAGAAAGACGGTCTCCGCGGCGCGCGCATCGGCGTCGCACGCAAATACTTCGGCTTCCACGATCGCGTCGATGCGCTGATGAAGGAGTCGCTCGACGTCATCAAGCAGCTCGGCGCGACGCTCGTCGATCCCGCGGACATGGAGACGACCGGCAAGTACGACGACACCGAGCTCGAAGTGCTGCTGTACGAATTCAAAGCGGATCTCAACGCGTATCTCGCGCAACTCCCGCCGACCATCAAGACGCGCTCGCTCGCCGATCTGATCCAGTTCAACCTCGACCACCGCGATCGCGAGCTGCCGTACTTCGGACAGGAGCTGTTCGAGCGCGCGGAGAAGAAAGGGCCGCTGACGAGCGACGAGTACAAGAAGGCGCTGGCGAAGAATCACCGCATGTCGCGCGCGGAAGGGATCGACGCGGTGCTGAAGAAGCACAAGCTCGACGCCCTCGTCGCGCCGACCGGCGGGCCGGTGTGGTGCACGGACCTCGTGAACGGCGATCACTACACCGGCGGCTACTCCAGCGCCTCCGCCGTCGCCGGATATCCGCACATCACCGTCCCCGCGGGACAGGTGTTCGGATTGCCGGTCGGCCTCTCGTTCTTCGCGGGCGCGTGGAGCGAGCCGACGCTGCTCAAGTTCGCGTACGCGTTCGAGCAGGCGACGAAGGCGCGCAAGGCGCCGACCTTTTGGAGATGCGGCGGCATAGCCGCCGCTTTTGAAAGCGGTGGCTCCGCCACCGCACTTCTAGAACGCCAGCCGCAAATACGCCTCCGGCCCGCGAATCGTCATATCCAGCGCGCCGCGCAGCGTGTCCTGCTGCACGTCGACGTTCAATCGAAAGTAGTGATACGCGCCGCCGATGCCGAGCCAGTTCAGCGGCCGATACTCGAGGCGCGCGGCGGCGGTGAGCGCGTCGCCGCTGTAGTCGCCGATGGTGACGCGCGGCAAGGTCGCGGCACTGGCCTCGGCGTGCAGTCGCGGCGTGAATGCGACGCGTCCTTGCAATCCCGCGAGCGCGACCGGGAACATCGGTGTCGGCCCGTTGGGAGACGGACGTTTGCGCGACGGTGATGCTCGCGTCCATCGACAGCGTCGCCGCGCCTAACGTGATGCCGAGGCCGTCGCGGTCGGAGCGGCGCGCCCAGTAGGTGTATGTGAGACTCGCGTAGTCGAGATCGAACTGCGTCGTGACGAGCGCATTGATCGGATAAACCTGATTGCGAAAGGTGATGTTGCGCGTGATCTGCTCGGTGCCGCTGCGCGGCGCGGAAAAGTACGTCGCGGCGAGCTCGTGGCGGCGGAACGGGCGCCACTGCGCGGAAAAGCGCTGCAGCGTGCGCGAGTCCTCGAGGCCGAGGTCGCGCTCGAAGCTGACGAGGGTGCCGAGCTCGCTGAGGGTGGTCTCGGGATCGATGCGCGCGTTGGTCTCGAACGACGCCGGCGACGACGAGCCGGTCACGGAAAAGCGCGGGAACAGCAGGCTCTCCTGCGCGGCGAGCGGGAGCGTGAACGCCAGAAAAAGCAAAAGGAGTCGCATGCCGCGACTCCTTTTCACTTCTTACGCCCGGCCTGACGTCAGTGCCGGCCGCGTCCGCGTCCGCGGTGATGTCCGCCGCCGCCGCCGCGGTAGAAGCGGCCATACGACGGATATCCCCAGCCGAAGCCGATGTTCAGCCGCGGCCCATACCAGAACGGATCGTAGAACGGATCGCTCCATCCCCAGTACGACGACGGGTAGTACACCGGCCGATAGACGGTGCGCTCGCGCGTGCCGCGCCGCGGTGTGCCCCAGCGGTCATCGGCATGATCGATGACGGCCTTGATCACGTCCTTCGACGCCTTCGCATCGGTGAGCGCGATGAGGTCGTCGGCCGTGACGTCGTCGCGGTCATCGGATTTGCGGATGTACTCGAGGATCGCCTCGTCGTTCACGCCGGCGGTGGTCATGCGAATGACCTCATCGACGAGCGTGCGGCGAGGCGTGCGATCGCGCTCCTCTTCGGCAAACAGCGGAACTGCGAGCAAAACGAGAAAGACAGCTGCAAAGCGTTTCATATCCATCCTCCAACGCCGCTGCGACTCGGCCCTGCCGCGCTCGCATGCGATTGGTTTGCCAGAGAAATCATGTGATTTTCGCGCGTTTGCCGGGCAAATGATCCTGTTTCGTGGACGGTGTGTCATCAGATGGCGTCGGTATACTTTTCTGCCATGCGTCGCCTGATCGTGCTTTTGCTGATGTTCGCCGCCTGTTCGAAGAAGGAAGTGCCCGTGGCCGATACGAATGTGGCGACCGCTGCCCCCAGCGGTCGCGGTGCCGCTGAGGGCAGCGGCACCCACATGGCACCGCAGAACGCGCCGAGCCTCTCGTCGTTCTCTGCCGGCGCGCTGATCGTGCAGAAGCCGCAGGAGTACGACGCGAACTGGGGGTCGTTCTGGCTGCTCGACGAGCGTCCCGACACGGGATGGGCGACGCCGCAGAACACCGTCACGCCGCAGACGATCGTGATCGCGCTGCCGGAACGGACGCAGATCGAGCAGCTCGCCTTCGACACCGCCGGCATCGACGGCGACGGGCGCGGCGCGAAGGACCTCAGCGTCGAGATCTCCGACACCAACGCGACGAGCGGGTATCAGAAAATCGCGCAGGTCTCGCTGCAGGACCGCGCGGACAATCAAACGTTTCCCGTCAGCGCGCAGGTGCCGGGCCGCTGGCTGCGCGTCGTCGTGCAGAACAACCACGGCTCCGCCGAGTACACCGAGCTGATGGACATCCGCGCGTACGGAAAACAGCTGACGCGCACTCCGTTTCCCGACGCCAGCGGCACGTACGAGTCCGACTACGGCAACTTCCATCTGAAGCAGGAAGGGACGTCGGTCACCGGCTGCTACGAGCACGACGAAGGCTTGCTCAACGGCGGCATCGAAGGCCGGGTGATGAAGTTCACGTGGCGCGAGGTGCCGGACGACAAGGGTCCGGCGATCATGGTCTTCACGCCTGACGGCAGCGAGATGTTCGGACTCTGGTGGACCGAGGGCTCAACGGCGAACCGCGGCAGCATCTGGAACGGCAAGAAGATCTCGAACGAGGTCGGCTCGTGCCCGCACTGGTCGGGCAAAACCGGCGCGGAAGCGCAGATGACGAAGGAGCTCGAGGAGCTCGGACGCACGCGCGTCTACGGCATCAACTTCGACGTCGACTCCGATGTGATCCGCGACGAGTCGAAGCCGACGCTGGACAAGATCGTGGCGGTGCTGAAGGCGAAGCCGGAGTGGAAGCTGAAGGTCGAAGGCCACACCGATTCGAGCGGCGGCGACGCACACAATCAGCAGCTCTCCCAGAAACGCGCGGACGCCGTGAAGACCTACCTCGTCACCGCCGGCATCGACGCCGCCCGCCTGACCACCGCCGGCCTCGGCGCGACGAAGCCGGTGGCCGGCAACGAGACCGAAGCCGGACGCGCGCAGAATCGAAGGGTGGAGTTGGCGAAGGAGTGACCTTTCGGTTGCGCGGTTACGCGGTCGCTCGGTTGCGCGGCCGAGCAACCGCGTGACTGCGCAACCGCGCAACCATTTCATAACTGCGGCTCGAAAAGCGGCACGAACAACACCTTCGCGGCCCAGACCCGCAGCGACAATCGCGGCATCCGCCCGCCGCGGATGACCCACGCGTTCTCGATGTGCCCGTCGATCGAGGCGAGCACTTGCCGCGCGATTTCTTCATCCTCCGTGATGCAGACAACCTCGGAGTCGAGGTTCTGCGATCGCTGGTCGAGGTTGTATGAGCCGACGATCACGATGCGGCGGTCGATCACGGCGCTTTTGGCGTGCAGCATGTTCGGGCCTTTGTACTCGCGCACGTCGATGCCCGCGCGCACGAGGCGGCCGCGATATTTCAGGTAGCCGGCCTGCGGCAGGACACCGTCGCAGGAGCGGAGGGAGTTCGTCAGCACGGTCACCGACACGCCTTCCTGAACTTTCCGCTGCAGCAGCTCGCGCAGCGGGCGTGACGGCACGAGGTACGGCGACTCGATGACGATCGACTCCTGCGCGCCCTCGAGCAGCTTCGCCAGTTGTACCCCGACGCGTGTGCCGTTGCCCGGCACGAGCGGATCGTGCAGGAATCGCACTTCGCCGACGTCGCGCTGTCCCTCGGACCAGTTGCGTCCCGTGTTCAGCGTGACCATGCCCGCCGCCTGCAGCTCCTCGAGCGCATGCGCGAGCGTTTCCTTCGCCTTCTCTTTGTTGCGCGCCGGAACGTGCACGTCGAGATCGGCGACATGCTTGCTCGACCAGACTTTCTCGAAGTGCGTGTCCGCATCCGCGGCGGAGACGCCTTCGACATACACGTCGCGATCGACGTAGTTTTTCCGCGCCATCCCGAAGTACGCCTCGGCGAGATTGCGTCCGCCGGCGATGTATCGCTCGCCGTCGACGACGACGACCTTCTCGTGCATCCGCCGGAACAGCCAGCTCGGATGGCGCAGCGTGATGGGGTGATAGACGCGCACCTCGACGCCCTCGTCGCGCAGATGCGCGAGCACGGCTTTCGGGATGTGCGAGAAGTTCGCGTCGACGACCAGCTTCACGCTCGGCACGCCGCGTCGCCGCGCCTCGACCAGCAGCGCGAGTGCGCCGAGGGTGATGCGATCGTTGCGGGCGAGGAAGTAGAGCGCGTGTACTTCCCGCTCGGACTGTTGAATGATGTCCACCCGCGCCTGCGCCGCCTCGCGATCGTCATCGAGTACTCGAAAGACGTCAGCCTGTACCGTCGAGGCGACGGCGAGGAGGAAGACGAACGCAAGCCGGGCGCGCACGAGCGAGGGGTAGTGCATGGGCTTTGCCTAAACCTTTAGACGGTTCTCAGAGCAGAATTTCAACCCATGAACGACATCGTCACTGCCATTCATAACGGCGATCTCCCGAAGCTCGAAGCGTTGCTCGCGCAAAACCCCGCTCTTGCCACCGCGCGCATCAGAGACCGAACGCTCCTGCACATCCTCGCCGACTGGCCCGGCCATCGCCCGAACAGCGCGCAAACGGTGCAACTGTTGGTGCGATACGGCGCGGATGTGAACGCGCGAATGAAGCATCCCACCGAGGATGCGGAGGAAACGCCGCTGCATTGGGCGGCGAGCAGCGACGACGTTGACTTGATCGATGCATTGCTCGATGCCGGCGCGGACATCGAAGTCTCCGGTGCGATTTTCACCGGCGGAGCGCCGATGTCGGATGCGGTCATCTTCGCGCAATGGAACGCGGCGCGCCGGCTCCTGGAACGAGGAGCAAAGGTCACGTACTGGCAGGCGGCGGCGTTGGGTGTGCTGGAAGAAGTACGTGCGCATACCGCGGCATCGAAAGAAGAGATCACGAACGCGTTCTGGAACGCGTGCCGCGGCGGCCAGCGTGAGACTGCCGAGTATCTGTTGAATCAGGGCGCGGACCCGAATTGGGTCGGACACGATGACAAGACGCCGCTCGATGTTGCGCGCGAGAGCGGGAACCAGGAACTGATTGACTGGTTACTCGAGTCGTCATCCTGAGCGCAGCGAAGGATCTCAAGTTACGTAGTTTGAGATCCTTCGCCGTCTTTGCGGCTCAGGATGACGTGAGTACCTCATCCACCTTGATCTCCGAGGACAACGTCTTCTTCACCGGGCATCGTCCGGCGATGCTCAACAACTTCTGGCGCTGTTCCTCGGAGAGCGGTCCTTGCAGGCGAATCTCGACGCGAAACCGGTGGATGTAGCCGGCCGCGGTGGTGCAGTCGGCGCAGTCTTTGGCGTGCTGGCGATCGTGCGTCACGGTGATGTCGACGCCTTCGAGCGGGAGGTTTTCACGCTTCGCGTAGAAGTGCAGCGTCATCGCGGTGCAGCCGCCGAGGGCGGAGGCGAGCATGTCGTACGGCGTCGGTCCCTCGCCGGCGCCGCCGGCATCCGAAGGCTCGTCGAGGACGAATCGATGCGGCCCGGCCTCGACCTCGGTGCGGAATGAACCGCGGGCGTGAAGCATTACCGGCGTAGTCATAGGTGGCATCGTACTGCTACCATTCGTCCAACGTCCCGCGTCACCGAGGTCAAATTGAAACGAATCGTCCTGGCAACTGCCATTGCGTTTGCGTGCCTTGCGGCACCGGAAATGCGCGCGGCAGCGAAGAATAAACCAGAGCCCCTCGTCAAATCCCTCCTCCGGCAGGCGCCCGGCCTGCGCGGCGAAGTGCTTCGCCTGGCGCTCGCCGCCACCGAGCGCGCGAAGGCGCAGGGACTCGTCAAGCGCAACGACCTGCTCACCGTCATCGACTACTCGCTCCCCTCCACGCAGCCGCGCCTCTTCGTCTTCAACCTGGCTACGCGCAAGCTGCTGTTCCGCGAGCTCGTCGCGCACGGCAAGAACACGGGCGACAATCGCGCGTCGTTCTTCTCGAATTCTCCCGGCAGCCTGGCCACGAGCCTCGGTCTCTTCGTCACCGCCGACCCGTACGTCGGCAGCAACGGCTATTCGCTGCGGCTGAAGGGGCTCGAGGAAGGGATCAATGACATGGCGTGGGATCGCGCCATCGTCATGCACGGCGCGGAGTATGTCAGCCGGACCGCGATCAAGGCCCTCGGACGCCTCGGCCGGAGCTGGGGCTGCCCCGCGGTGCGCAAAGAGATCGCGCGGAAGATCATCGACACGCTGCGCGGCGGCTCGCCGATCTTCGCCTACTACCCCGAACACCGCTGGCTCGATCACTCCTCGTTCATTCGAGCGGAGAAATGATCCGGCGCGTCGCGGCTCTTCTGATCATCACGATCGCCGCGACGCAATCCTTGCTCGCGTGCGCGCCCGCGCCGCACGCCCGGCGAGCAGATCGACATCGTCGAAGAGTCGGCGGTGATCCAGTGGGACCCGGCGACGAAGACCGAGCAGTTCATCCGCCGCGCGACATTCAAAGGCACGGCGAAGGATTTCGGGTTCCTCGTGCCGACGCCGACCACGCCGGCGCTCGAGGAAGTGAGCGACGAGCTCTTCACGCAGCTCGAGACGAAGACCGCGCGCAAGACCGTCGAGAAGACGACGAAGAGGCTCGATTGGACGCCGCTGGTGCTGCTGCTCCTCGGCTCGCGAAAGTTAGGCGACGAAGCAACGACGGCGGCGGGACGCGCGCCCGTGGAAGTGCTCTCGACGCAGAAGATCGCCGGCTATGAAGCGGCGGTGCTCGATGCGACGGACGCAAAGGCGCTGAACGAGTGGCTGGCGAAGAACGGCTACGCGACGACGCCCAATCTCGTCGAATGGCTCGACGCGTACATCAAGCAGGGCTGGAAGATCACGGCCTACAAGATCGACAAGAGCCAGGGCGACGCCGCGGCGCGGACGTCGGCGGTGAAGATGACGTTCCAGACGGAGCGGCCGTTCTTCCCGTACCGCGAGCCCAGGACCGAGCGCGCCTACGACTCCGTCCGTGCGCTGACCATCTTTTTTCAAGGACCGGAGCGCGTTTCCGGAGTCATCGGTGAGAAGGAACACTGGCCGGGTGTGATGACGTGGAGCGACACGCAGCTCACGAAGTTCGTCGATACCTCGAACACCCGTCCCGGCTTCGATGATCTCTTCTTCGTTCGCGACAACGATCAGAGCAAGTACGAGTTGCCGCCGATCGTGCACGAGAACGTCGAGACGACGCGCCTGCCGCTCGATGTGCTCGCGGTGGCGGCGGTCATCTTGATTCTGATCATTCGCCGCATCCGCGGCTGAGATCATTCCAGTTTTCGGATGCGCAGGATCGCGGCACGTGCGGTCAGAGCATTCCCGGTCGTGTCCGCCGACGAGAGATAGAGGATCTGCTCCGTCATGAAGTTGTGGTGCTCGATTCGGAGATAAACGTCGAGCCGTCCATCGGCATCGAGATCGCCGGCCCAAACCGGATAGATGCTGTCCCTGGCCGGGCAGTTCCCCAACTCCATCTCTTTTGCGCCGAGCTTCAGTTTCAACCGTAAGACACGATATCCGTCCGCTTCCTTTTCTTCGGCGACCCGCAGAACGTATTTCTTGTTTTGCAGCGTCACGGAGATGGTTTCCGGCGCGTCGTAGTCGGGATTCGTGTAAAGCGACGTGACGTTGCCCGGTTTCACAGCCGCCGTGCCTTTGAACAGAAAGAGAGGCGGCCCATTAGTCGTCGATTCGACCTTCGTGGCTTTGGTCTGGTCGTCAAGGGGACTGGGAACCGGCCTAACGCGCAGCTTGCAAGTCCGAACGACCGCGTGATTGCCGGCGGGATAGAGTCCCAGCCAGACCTCGCCGTCATCGAGGATGATCTTGTCGTAGACGCCCGGCTCGAGGACGTAGGTGCGTGCGGTGGCAGCGAATGCCGCCGCCGACAGTACGCAGATCAACGACCATGCGACCGTGCGAGGCATCAGTTCTGTGCGCGGCCGATGGCTGCAGTGACGGTGACGGCCGCCTCGCCGCCGATCTCGAATTCCTGCGCGATGATCGTCTCGCGGTTGTAAGTCTCGTCGCGCGAGCGCCGCAGTTCTTCGGCACGCATCGCGAGATTCGGAGCACGAACGGCGTAGACGAATCCCTCGGGGAAGGTCCGCCACTCCAGCCCGTTCGCTCCCGCCGTCCTGGTGGCGATGTTCGAACGGCTTTCGAAGAAGCTTTTCACTTCATAGTACGGCGAGAGCGAGGCAACGAGCACGACCCGTTCGTCGCGATATCGCGCCTGCGGCTTGGGAGGATTGAACATCATCCGAATGAGGACGACGTACGACCCGGGAGGGACATTTTTGAACGTCACGCCGCCGCTGTCATTCGTGCGTGCCTGGGCAACTACGCGCCCCGCGCGGCCGATGACGTCTTCTTTGGCAGTGCGGACGTCGCCGCGCCGCTCCGTGAGAACGACCTGCAAACCGGAAATGGCCTGGTCGAGCGGGAGTCCGTACTCGGTGAGGGAGTACGCCGTGCCGTAGTCGCGAGGCGGAAATGTCCCAGGCGCTGGAACGCGATCCCTCGATTGCCCTGGCCGTTGGGCAAAGAGAGCAGGCGTTAGAACGAGCAGAAACAACAAAGACACCGTCGCGCCGCGATAGCGATTCATACAGCACTCCTTATTTCTGGCACTAGACCCATAGATTAATGTCGATTTGCGACTGAGCTTTGTCAAGGCCTAGTCGCAGCCGCGCGCGGCCTGCGCGTGCGGATAGAGCTTGTGCGCCGCGCGCGCGTGCGCGCAGTTCCGGCGCCCGAGGCGAAGCTGCAGGCGATAGTTGCCGGGATCGATTTGCGCGGCGCGGGCGAGGTCTTTTCCGGTGGCGTACGCGTTCATCGAATAGAGCTGGGACGCGCTCCGCGCGGCGCCGAGGAGGCATAGGAGAGCTAATAGTGGAGCGGCGGGCTTCAGCCCGCCGAACATCTCCGGCGGGCTAAAGCCCGCCGCTCCACTGAGAGACCCAATCGAAGTCCAGATGAGGAACGCGGGGATCGGCAACAACAGCACCGCATCGAACAACCCTGTCACCAACGCACCGACAATCACGCCGAGGAGCGCAACGTGTTCGAGCGTGCGCTCGCGCAATGCGCGCAATGCGAGCGTGAGAAACGCTAAAGCGAGCAGACTCGCGGTCACCACGCCTCGCTCGGAAACGAGCGCGATCCAATCGCTGCTCGGCCAGGGATTGAAGGTCATGCCGGGATGGGAGTCGTCCATCGACGGGTCGTTGCGTTTGGCGTACGCGGGATACGACACCGCCCAGTTGCCGGCGCCGACGCCGAGGAGCGGGTGGTGCGCGGCCATGCGCAGCGACCGCTCGTATTGCACGAGGCGTCCGCGGCCGGAGCCGCCCTGGTAATCGGCGACGCGCTTCATCGTCTCGAGATACGGGTTGTCGCTGTTCCAGCGAAGCGCGTTCGGGATCACGAGTGCCGCGGCGACCGCGGCGGCGGTGAGGGCAACGATGCCGCCGAGGCGGCGCGCGATCTGCGCGTTCCAGCGTAGCGCGAGGAGAAACACGATCACGACCGCCGCGAACGCAAGCCACGCGGCGCGCGAGCGCGTGAGGACGAGCGACGCGATGACGAGGGCGGAGCCGATCGACCAGAACAGCGCGCGTTGTGCGCGGAGCACCATCAGCAGGAGCAGCGGAAAGCCGAAGGCGGCGACATGCGCGACGAAGTTGCGGTTGCCGAGCGTGCCGCCGGGCGCGCGCTGGTCGGAGAAGAAATCGAGGTCGAGGCCGTACGTCTGCAGCAGCGAAGTCACGGACGCCGCGATCACCGCGAGCGCCAGCGCGGGAACGAGCTGCGGCCCGAGCGCGCGCGCGGCCCAGAAGAGGACGATGCCCGAGGCGCTGATCGCGACGGCACGCATCGCCAGCCAGGGGTTCGTCGCGAAGATGCCGGAGAGAATGCTGAGGCCGAGGAACAGTAATAGAAGGATGTCAACTCGGAACGCCGCCGTCCTCGGCGGCTGGTCAGGCAGCGTCTCGCCGCCCAGGGAGGCGAGACGCTTCCCGTCCAGCCGGCGGGACGCCGGCGTTCCGACTGCCGCGATGAGCACGCCCGCGAGAAACGCGGTGAGATGCAGGACGAACTCTTTCGGGACGAAGAAGCGATCGAGCTCGAAGTCGTTCAGCGTCGTCGCGACGAGCACGACGGCGAGGGCGCCGATCTGCAGGATGCGAAGCCGCACGATGCGCAGCATAGGCAAACCGGCAGGACATTCGCAAAGGACTGACCTTCCGTGGCTTCCGACCTTTCATTCCCCGACGCCAGCATCGCTGAGCTCGCGCTTCTGCTCGATGCGGTTCAGGACTACGCCATCTTTCTGCTCAGCCCCACGGGCCACATCCGCTCGTGGAATCGCGGCGCGGAGCGGACGATGGGCTACGTCTCCTCGGAGGTGATCGGGAAGCACTTCTCGATCTTCTACGGACCCGAGGATCAGGCGGCGCACAAACCGGAAGCGGAGCTCGCCGTGGCCTCGGCCGAGGGACGCATCGAGGACGAAGGGTGGCGCGTCAGGAAGGGAGGGGCGCGGTTCTGGGTCAACACCGTCATCACGGCGCTGCGCAATGACGACGGAACGGTCCGCGGCTTCGCGAAAGTGACCCGCGACATGACCAAGCATCGCCAGGCGGAGGAGCGCCTGCGCCAGAGCGAGGAGATGTTCCGCCTGCTCGTGGAATCGGTGAAGGACTACGCGATCTTCCTCCTCGATCCGAGCGGCCACATCGTGACGTGGAACGAAGGCGCGCGTCGGCTGAAGGGCTGGGAGCGCGACGAGATCGTCGGACGCCACTTCTCGACGTTCTACCCCGAGGTCGACAAGAAAGCGGGAAAACCGGAGTGGGAGCTCGAGCAGGCCACGCAGCACGGCAGCGTCGAGGATGAAGGGTGGCGCCTGCGCAAAGACGGCTCGCGCTTCTGGGCGAACGTGATCATCACGGCGGTGAAGGATGAGCACGGCCATCTGCGCGGCTTCGCGAAAGTGACGCGCGATTTCACCGACCGCGTGGAGAAAGAAGAAGCGCAGCGCCAGCTCATCGAGCAGCGTGAAGCGCGCGTCGCGGCGGAGGAGGAGCGCCGCCGCGCGGAGGCGGGGTATCACGTGGCAACGGAGGCGAACCGCGCGAAGGACGAGTTCCTGATGACGCTGTCGCACGAGTTGCGCACGCCGATGACGGCCATCCTCGGCTGGACGCGCCTCCTGCCGACGCTGTCGCCCACGGACGAGTCGTTCCGCGACGCGGTGTCGTCGATCTCCCGCAGCGCGCAGTTGCAGGCGCGGCTCATCGACGACGTGCTCGACGTCTCGCGCATCATGTCGGGCAAGCTGCGGCTGAACGTCGAGAACATCGATATGGAGAAGCTGATCGATTCGTCGATCGAGGCGGTGCGCTCCAGCGCGGATGCGAAGCACATCTCGATCACGACCTTGCTCTCGCCGGACCTCGGCGCGGCCGTCGCCGATCCGACGCGGCTGCAGCAGGTGGTGTGGAATCTCCTCACCAACGCGGTGAAGTTCACGCCGCGAAACGGCGCGATCCAGGTGATCGGGCGCCGGACGGCGTCGCAGGTGTGCATCTCGGTGCGCGACACGGGCGAAGGGATCGAGCCGTCGTTCCTGCCGCACATGTTCGAGCCGTTCCGCCAGGCGGAGAGTCCGAGCACGCGCGTGCACGGCGGCCTCGGCCTCGGTCTGTCGATCGTGCGCTATCTCGTCGAGGCGCACGGCGGTACCGTCGCCGCCGAAAGCGCGGGCAAAGGAATGGGCTCGACGTTCACGATCAATCTGCCGATCTCCGCGCTGCGGACGATGCCCCGCCAGCCGGATGAGACTCCGCAGCTCCAAACCCCGCCGCAGGTGACCGAGCAGCGCCTGCGCGGCGTCCGCGTGCTGGTGGTGGACGACGATCGCGAGGCCCGGCAGTTGATCCGTGCGGTGCTCAAGCAGGCCGGCGCCGACGTCGTGGCCGCCGACAGCGCGCAAAGCGCGCTCGAGCAGCTCGGCCTCCGCGAAGCGGACGTGATGCTGACCGACGTGGCCATGCCGCAGATGGATGGCTATTCGCTGATCCGCAAAGTGCGCGAAGAATCGCGCCACGACCGGATGAAGATCGCCGTCCTCAGCGCGTTCCCCGCCGGCAGCCAGACGGCGGCGAAGAGCAAAGAGTTCGATGAGTACCTGTCGAAGCCGATCGATCCGTTCGTGCTGGTGGATGCGATCGCGCGGCTGGCTGTGGCGTCGTAGGCCGCGTTAGTGCCGGACCGACTGTCTTCGCCCGGTTGACCCCAGCCGCTCGAGCGTGCGCATGTACGCGTGCACGTCGACTTCGAATCCTTCCTTGCGGCTGTAGGCGATCACGACTCCGCGTTCCGTGACCGTCGCGGAAAGCGCCGAATAGAGCGCCGGGCCGCTGATCTCGAACGGGGCGTCGTCGATGGGATCGCCGTTGCGGTTCAGACGGAGTCCGCGAATCACGCTTCCACCGTCGATCGTTTCGATCCACGCCAGGACGTATTCGCTCCCGTCCCACACCAACGCCACGCCGGCAGGACGGACATTCGCGAGTTGCGGGAGCACGTATGGAGCGCGGAACATCGTGCGATCGAATGACGCTTGCGCAAGACGGATCCGGCTGTCGGGGATGGCCACGATCACGCGATCCGGTCCGGCCGCCGGGAACCACGTCAGCCCGTCGACAGGAATCCAGTTCGGTTGTGGCGGCAGGGAATCGTTCACGTCGTAGACGAGAACAGTGGAGTACGGATACACGGTCGGCGAGCTGTGACAGCAGATCACGCGCGCACCCGCGAACACCAGGCGGCCATTCGCGAGCAACGGCCGCACGGCCTCCAGCACGATGCGCGGTCCAACGTCGTCGGTGATCGAGCCGCTTTCCGTGATGCGCACGATGCGCGTCGCTTCGTCGTCGGTGCACGCAACGACATAGGAGCTGCCGTCGAACACGACGCCGAGCGAGGACAAGTAGCCGAGGCGGCAGAGATCGCGCGGAACGACGTCGAGAACCTCTCCTCCGGCACCAATCCGCCGCGCATAGACATGCGAGAGATCGTCCCAAACGAGGAGAAACGTGCTGGATCCGGCTGCCAGCGTGTAGGCGCCGTTCGCCGCGTCGACGTGGGCTCCCGGAAGGACGACTCCGTCGAACGAAACGTCCACCGCGGGCCAGTCAGGCCGCCACGCGGCGAGCACGTGTCCGGAGCGCTGGAGGACCTGAATGTTCCGCTGCGTCGGAGCTTCCGGAGCGATGCGCTGTTCCGGCGTCAGCCGCACTTCCGCCGCCGCGGTGAGACTCACGCCGACGAGGAACGGCAGAATCCAGATCGATCGCATGCCGCGATCTTACATCAAATAATATTTATTTCACATCCCACCACTTCGACAGATTCTGCGTCGGCACGCGCGGTCGCTCGGAGTAATGGGAGGTGTCGTTGAAGAGCATCAGGCGCGGATGCACCGCGTCGCGGAAGTCGATGACGTTGAGGCACGCCGGCGCCTGATCGAGGCGGTCGCGGTAGCCGCGCGCGTCGAAGCCGAGGAGGCTGCTGATGAGGATGCGGATCGTGGCCTTGTGCGAGATCACGAGCACGCGCTGGCCGGCGTGGCGCGTGACGATCTCGCGCATCGCCGGCAACGCGCGCGCGAGCACCGCGACTCCCGACTCGCCGCCTTCCGGCGCGAACGTGAACGGGTCTTCTTCCCACGCCAGGTACTCGTCGCGAAAGCGTTCTTCTACTTCGCGGCGCGTCAGGCCTTCCCATCGCCCGTGGCTGATCTCGCGCAACGCGTCGACCGGCACCGGCGTCAATCCACACGGTCCGGCGACGATCTGCGCGGTCTCCATCGTGCGCGAGAGCGGGCTGCAATAGACAGCGCTGACGTCCTCGCGCTGCATGCGCGCGCCGAGGCGCGCCGCCTGCCACCGCCCGTCCTCGGATAGATCGACGCCGACCGCGCCGGAGAATCGATCCTCCGCCGTCAGCTGCGTCGCGCCGTGGCGGGCGAGATAGATGCGGGTGGGAGGCACGTGCGCATCGTACCCGGGATTGCAGAAGGCAGAAGGCAGAAGGCAGAAGGCAGAAGGAGGATGAATGCAGAATGCAGAATTCAAAATGAAGAATTGAGAATTGCTCGCTGGGCTGTGCTTCTCAATTCTGCATTCTGCATTCTGCCTTCTGCATTCCTGTCCCGTGCGCGCAAACAGCCGCCACAAGCCTCACACGCGACGAGCCAGTAGCCGCTCTCACCCCTCCTCCACCGCCCACACGTCTCCTCCTTGCGGCAGGAAGCGATCGAACAGGATCCAGCGCCCGTCCGGCGACCAGACCGGATAGTCGATGCGCGACTCGGCGTCGTCGAACTCGAACACTTTCCGCGGCGCTCCGCCGGTTTGCGGCGAGCACCAGAGCGTGCGGTGGCCGAGGACGTCCATGATCAGGGACTGGTCGGGAGAGAACGACATGTGCGCGCCGCCGATCACTTCCGCGGTCGGCGTCGCCTCGCCGCCGTCGGCCGGCACCGTCATGGTCTTCTTCGCCGCGGGCGAGCGGAACACGATGCGCGATCCGTCCGCGCTCCAGCGCAGGAAGTGGCCGCCGGCGCCGACGTTGGTCAACTGCTTGACGTTCGAGCCGTCGGCGTTCATGACGAAGATCTCGAGACGGCCGTCGCGATCCGATTGAAACGCGATCCGCGTTCCGTCGGGCGAAAAGAACGGATTGATGTTGATGCCTTCGCCGCGCGTGAGCCGCGTGAGGAAACCGTCTTGCCGGCCTTCAACGGCCGGACCATCGAAGTCGTAGCGCCAGAGGTCGATCGCGCCGGCGCGGCCGGAGAAGAAGACGAGCGAGCGGGCGTCGGGCGACCAGTTCGGCTGATAGTCGCCGCCGGCGCCGGTGGTGAGGCGGCGCGTCTTACCGTCGCGGAGCGACAGCAGCCAGAGATTCGCCTCGCCGGTGCGGTCGGAGCCGAAGGCGATGCGCTCGCCGTCGCCCGTTCCGAGGGGTGCCCACGCGCCGCGCGTGTTCTCGCGCGAGCCCGCGACCACCTGCTCCGGCGCGCCGGCCGCCTCGCCGCTCATCGGATCGACGGGCAGGCGCCACAGCTCCGCGTTTTGTTTGAGGATGGCGAAGACGAGCCGGTTCTCGCTGCGCGGCGTGTCGAGATCGACGTCATGCCCCGGTCCGGCGGTGATCTGCTGCATCGCGCCGGCCGGCGTGCCGTCGAGATCGACCGGAATGCGCCAGATGTTGATGCCGCCGCCGCGATACGAGGAGAAGACGATCGAGCCGCCGTCGAACGACCAGACGGGATGGACGTCGGTGACGAAGTCATTCGTGACCCACTTCAGCTCGCGCGTGCGGACGTCGACGAGCCGCACGTCGGACTTCGTTCCTTCGATGCTCTGGAACACGATCTTCGCACCATCCGGCGACCAGCGCGGCCGCACGTGGGCCGTGGCCTCGGAGTCATCGGTCGTCAGTTGCTGTGCGTTCCTTCCACGCGCGTCGGCAATCCAGATGCGCCGCGGCCCGCTCCACGACGCGTCGAACGCGAGCTGCGCGCCGTCGGGCGACCAGGAGGGATTGAAGGCGTTTTCGATGAGGCGCGTTTCTTTGCCGCTCTCGAGCTCGAGCGACCATACGTCGCCGCGCATGTCGCTGTAGCGGCCGAAGACGTCCGTGGGCTCGAAGCGCGCGCTGGCGTCGGCGGCACGGACGAAAACGAGCGAGCGGCCGTCGGGCATCCACGCGGGATGCATTTCGTCGAAGTCGCCGCGCGTGAGCTGGCGCTCGCTCGACTCCGCGGGCTCGCTGAGGATCAGCTTGCGCGCGCGGCCGATCTCGCGCGCGAAGACGAGCTGGCGTCCATCGGGTGAGAGCGCGGGGAATTGCTCGACCGCACGCGCGAACGTCAGCTGCACGAGTCGCGGCAGGCGCCGCGTGGTCTCCCGCATCCGCTCGCGCACCCGCTTCAACTCAGCGACGACTTCGCGCATCGACGCGTAGCGCGCGTCGGGCCGCTTGGCGAGACAGCGGCTGATGACGCGCTGGAGCTCGGGCGGGATGCGCTCGTCGAGCGTGCGCAGCGGCGGCGGATCGACGGCGGTGATCTGATGGACCATCTCCGCGAGACCCAACCCGCGAAACGCGCGCTGTCCCGAGAGCGCTTCGTACGCGACGGCGCCGAAGGCGAAGATGTCGGAGCGCTGGTCGATCTCGACGCCTTTCAGTTGTTCGGGCGACATGTACTGTGGCGTGCCGACGAGCGTGCCGGGCTCGGTGCTCGGCGCGGTCGGCGTGCTGCTGTCGGGACCGATCTGGCTGACGTCGGCGAGCTTGGCGAGTCCGAAGTCGAGGATCTTTGCGTAGCCGTCGGCGGTGATCATGATGTTGTCGGGCTTGAGGTCGCGATGGACGATGTCCGCTTCGTGCGCCTTCGCCAGCCCTTCGCCGATCTGAATGAGCAGGTCGAGCGTCTCGCCCGGCTCGCGCTTCGTGGCGATGCGCGCCCGCAGCGTCTCGCCGGCGATGTACTCCATGGCGATGTATCGCCGCGGCGTGTCCTCCTCGGTCTCGCCGATGTCGTAGATGGTGAGGATGTGCGGATGATTCAGCGCCGACGCCGCCTGGGCCTCGAACCGAAAGCGCGCCACCGCCTCCGCACTCCCGCACGATTTCTCCGGCAGCACCTTCAGCGCGACGTCGCGGCCGAGCCGCACGTCGCGCGCGCGATAGATGACCCCCATCCCGCCCGAGCCGATCGACGCAATGATCTCGTACACGCCGACGCGGGAGCCAGGTTGGAGCATGGCGCCATTATAGGTTTGGCTTCCCGAACAACTGCACCACTCCCCAATCCGCAAACAGCGCGACCTGATGATGGGCACGCCACCCCTCGGCACCGCTGTTCAGGAACTGCGGGCTGTAGACGAGATGGAAGTTCACGCGCGACTTGCTTTCGTGGAAGAAGGCTTCGAAGTACGGATTGACCACATTGATGGCGGTTCCGCCGCGGTTGGTGATGCCGCCCGTGGTCAAGATCGACCGAAGGAGAATTTGCTTGTAGGACGTGCCGGGAAATTTGTGGCTGTACGTGAATTCGGTTTGGCTGCGATCCCCCGTCACTTCTTTGACGGACGTTCGCGCGACCTGAAAGGATCCGAAGGTCCAGAGATCCCCTTCGAGACCGATCGTCTGTTCCCGGCCGCGCCGCGGCAACGGCTGTTGCGGTGCAATGACCTCCGTGGTCATCGTCCGCCGGCTCCAGGTCAGCCGATAGCGCTGCATCACCGGAATGCGCCCCTCCCCGCCGCGCAGCGGCACATAGAACGCCGCCTGGAACGTGTCCGTCGCCCGCGCCGCCGGCGCCGCCGGCACGGCATCGGGCGGGGGCGGTGTGGGAAAGTACTGCGGCGGCTGACATGCGCACGCCTCGACCTGCCGATTGTTGAGCGTCGTTTGACTGCGCTTGTAATCGAATTGCACATGGCCGACATAGAAGCTGTTCGCGACATGCACGAACCCGATGTCCTGATCCGCCGGCCGGTAGTCATCGATCAAATTCAACACACCGCCGACGACGAGACGCGATGCAAAGACCCGCATGCCGGGATGCTGGCGCGGGTCGACGAAGTCGTCGGGATCGAAGATCGGGCGCGCGCCGAGGGAGGCGGTGACGAACGTAAAGAGGAGCAATAGGGAGCGTCGCATTAGTTCACCTTGAGGTCCAGACGTTCGAGCTTGATGCGTTTCAGGTTCTGGAGATCGATGTCGATCGCATTCGGCACGAGGCTCGATGCGCTCTTGTCTTTCGTTTCAACCCTCTGCACGGAAAGCCGGTAAACGACGTCGTCCCGAGTCAGCGGCTTTTTCCGAAGATCGGGCGTGTCATCGACGCGAAGCCCCAGGAGCTTTGTGTTCGCGGCACTGCGCCCGAGTTGCAGATAGATGGTCTCGGCGTTGAACTGCACGTGGGTAATGCTTCCGGGCATGGTGCTGAAGTTCCCACGCTCGACACACGGCCTGGGCATTCTCGGAACGTCACGCAAGTAGCTGAAGGGCACATTCGTCGCGATCGTGATCGCGCGAAGACGATCCTTGTTGCAGCACGCGAAGGTGAGCGTGGCCACGTCGCCCCTTTCCACGGCGGCCTTTTGGCAGTCCGTACGCGCACCGGGAGTGCGAAGACTGAAATAGGCGAAATCGGTCGAGAACTGTTTCGTCGTGGTCACGGTCCAATTGCAGCCCTGGCCGGTGGCATGTTCCCGCTCCTCCTCCCCGTCTTCGCCCTGGATGACGACATCCAATTTCGCGAGGTCCGTACACGCACCTCTGAACTTGATTTGCAGTTTGTTCGTCGTCACGCTCTGCGCCTGCGCGGACGCGGCGCACAGTAATGCGGCGACAGTGAGCTCAAAAAGTCGCTTCACATGGATATTCATACTCGGGCACCTTTTCCTTCAGAAACAACAGCACATCGTTGATCGGCAGCGTTTTGGACCAGACCACAGGTGGCTCCGGCTGCTCGGGCCTGCGGACGTCCATTGCGAACGTCGCGCTGCTGCCGGGAAGAACCTTGAGTTCACTGTAGGCCGGCCGCGACGATGTTTGAGGATTGCACTTTGTGCGAAACTCCCTCGCCCGCAACAGCACGTCCGTGCGGCCAAACGGCGAAAGATGCTCGGCCGCGAAATCGGCGCCCGGCGTCAGCAGTTTCGTATCCTCGATCGGAATTCCCTTGAACGTCACGCGGAAATTGGACAGTTCCGTCGGCCGCCAGCCGTTGTTGACGTGGACGGTCGCTTTGTCGCCATCGACCCGGACCAGATCGATGGAAGGATCCTTGAGGAGAACCGCAGCGGCGGCCAGCGCCACGAGGAATACCGCGATTGCGATCAGGACCGGCAAGCGCTGCCACCAATGTTTGATGATCTCGCGCTGCCTGAGCCTCCGGACCTTGTGCTCGATGATTCCTACGAGACGCTCGGTTTTTCCGGGACCAACTTCCTCATACACGATGTAGGCGGGCAAGCCGGGCAATTTCGTTTTGTCGCACAGGACGGGAACGAGAAAATCGCTGCCCTCGCTCCAGACACGGGTCTGCGCGTATTCGTACTCGCGACTCGTCCAATATTTTCGGACGTAATCCTTTGAACAGAAAATTACGCAGACGAACGTACTGCGCTGATAAAGGTTCTCGAGGGTCTCGAACAGATTCCCGCCAACGAGCTGGCTCTGGGCCGGCACATCGGCATAATCAAATACTCTCAGCTTGCGTGTTTGTAGCGCGGCTCTTTTACCTGATTCACAGTTGCGCGATCTTCGCTCGCGTATGAAAAAATCACGTCGAATTCCGGCGCCGGTTTTTCCGCAATGGCGCTGGTCATTGAAGCCTCCGCAAGATCAAAAGCGCCGACAGGGCCATCAACACCGTCATCACCCCCATCCCCCACCCCGACAACAACGGTGCATTGCCGGCGGTTTTGATCACATAGCAGTGCGAGCCGATGCAGCCGTTGGCGTCCGTCGCGCGAATCGTGAACGCGAACGCGCCGTTGGTGGTGTGCAGGCCGGAGATGACGCCGGTCGCCGGATTGAGAGTCAGGCCGGGAGGGAGCGTGCCGGAAATGACCGCATAAACATAAGGCGCGGTGCCGCCGCTGGCGGTCACGCCTTCGCTATAGAACGCATTGAGGACGGCAGGCGGGAGATGGGTTGGCGTAAGAGTAACGGCCGCACCGGGCGGACAGCTGCCCGGACTGACGTCGATGGTGCAATAGTGGATGTCCGCGCCGCAGCCGTTGGCATCCAGGGCACGGATCGTGGGCGAATAAACACCGGCAACCGTCGGGACTCCGGAAATGGCCCCCGAGGGGGAAAGCGTCAGTCCCGGAGGCAACGATCCGGAGACGATCGTGAACGTATACGGCGCTGTGCCTCCCGTCGCCATCAAGGTGTCGCTGTATGGGATTCCGACGTGTGCCGGCTCCAACGTATTGGGCGTAATCGAAAGCGCGGGACAGCTGCCGACATGCAGTTTATAAAGGCGCGCGGTGCTGCAGGTCGCGACAGTTGCAGTGACCAGAAACTCGAGCTCCGCATTGGCCAGCGGCGTTCCCGAGATGACGATCTTGTCGTGCGACCATGTGGAATCGTGTAGGACAGGCCGTTGGCCGGCAGGCCTGTCACCGTAAATGTGTAAGGCGGAGCCGCTCCGCTCGCCGTAATAGTTGTCAGTGGATAAGGCGAACCTGCGATTGCGGCAGGGAGTGTTTCCGGCGATAGGACGATCGTCGTTGGCTCGACGGTCAGTGAAAACCCGACGGTGACGCCAGATACGACGAATGTGCCGATGAATGTGCCGGGCGCTGTAGGCGTGCCGAAAATCCGCGCTCCGGACGACGTCAAACCCGGCGGCAACCCCGAGACGTCCGTGGGGGCGGCCTCCATTGTGTAGTCGTAGAAAACACATTTTTTCGCCGGAGGAAGCGGAGAAATGGAATCCAGGATTCGAAGCTCGTAGCGCTTCGAGCCCGCGACACAGCCTGTCACGACGTCAATGACGGTGATCGTGACGACAAAGAGGCCGGCTACCTCGGGCTTGCCGCCAATGGGTTTGAACCCGGGACGAGTCCTGGCGGCAATCCGGTCACTACAAAGCTATAGCTCCCGGAAGGCAGAACGAAGCTGTACTCGATCCCGACAACACCAACCGGCATCGTCTCCGGCAAGTTCACCGGGTCCGGAAGGACGCGTAATGGGTACGTTCGCGTTCCAGTGCAGCCGTTTGCGTCCGTCGCAGTGACGGTGGGTAAATAACTGCCCGGCAGACTGGCTGTACCGGAAAGCGTTCCGTCCGGCGATAGTGATAATCCGGGAGGCAACGCTCCCGCGGTAATGCTGAACGTATACGGCGGCGTTCCGCCGCTTGCCGTAATTCTTCGGCTATAGAGCGCGCACGTGGTCGGATCGGGCGGCTCGAGCGGAGACAGCGTAAGGGTCGAACAGATTCGAATCGTGTAGACGCGAATGCAGGTGAACCCTTCGCGATCCGTAGCCGCGAGGACAAATCGGAACAGGCCCGCCGTTCGCGGCGTGCCGGAGAGCGTTCCGGCCGGCGACAGCGTCAATCCATCCGGCAGATTTCCGGCGAGGCGGGAGATCGTGTAAGGCGCCGTTCCGCCGCTCACAGTCAACGCAGTCACCGGATACGGCACGTCCACCGTCCCATCGGGAAGGAACGGCGGCGAGAGGGTCACGAGATCGCAGCAGATCGTGACGCCGTTGTCGTTCAGCGTCACGGCACCTTCGGGCGCCAGGAGACGTCCGGCGATGTTCGCGCGCGCGCCGGCGGTGATGCTGCGCCGCGCGAGCAGATTGCCTGCGAATCGGCTCTCCTCGCCGAGCGTCGCATCATCGACCTGCCAGAAGACGCGGCTTTCGCGGCCGCCGCCGCTCACCACCACTGACGAGCCGGCGGCGGTGCGGAGCGAGGCCGTGCGAAAAATCCAGACCGCATTGCGATCGCCTTCGAGCGTCAGCGTTCCGGTGAGAACAGCCGGCGACGAAAGGCAATACACACCCGGCCCGAGTCGTCCCGACAGGCTGCTCAGCGTGACGGTGCACGATTGCGCGTCGAGATCACGCAGTGCCTCCGCGGCATCGCCCAGCGCGGCTCCCGCGGCGACGACATCGCCCAAAACGAAATTCGACCGCGAGAGCCCCGTCACCGTGTTCCCGCCTGCGTTGCCCGCGAGCACCGTCGTCGCGCCGGAGTTGGTCACCGAGCGGCCGAGGACCGCGTAGCTCGAGGCGAAGCCGAGATCGGGTACGGACTGCGCGTACGCCGGTGAGAGCGCAGCCGAAAGAAGGAGGATGAGGACGCTGATCCGCACTACCCAACGGTCTGCCAGACAAGCGAGAATTCCGGCATGTACCACTACAACCCGCACGCCCTGCCGTGGGCACTGGTCGCCCTCGCGCTGTTCGTGCTCGCGGGCGTGATCTTCTCGCGGCAGCGCGCGTCGCGGGTGGCGGTGTTGTTCTGCGCGATGATCGCGCTCGTCGGAATCTGGTTCGGCGGATTCACCGGGATGCTGCTCGCGACGGATGCGGACGTCGCCACGATCTGGGGGCGCATCGCGATCGCCGGCGTCTGTCTTCTCCCCGCCGCGATCTACGACTTCACCACCACCGCGCTGCGGCTCTACTCGTCGCGCAAAGTCGTGGTCACGATCGTCTGGATGATCGCGCTCTTCTTCGCCGGCGTCGGCGCGTTCAGCACCGGCATCGTCGCCGGCGTGCGTCCGCACCGCTGGGGCTTCTATCCGTACGGCGGCCCGCTGATCCGCGCGTTCCTCATCACGTTCTTCGTCGTATTAGTCGTACAAGTCGTCGAAGGCGTCCTCGAATATCGCCGCACCGAAGACGTCCAGCGCAGGCGCCGCATCGGCAAGCTGATGCTCAGCTTCCTCGTCGTCTACTTCGGCGCGCTCGATTTCCTGCCGATGCTCGGCTACGACTTCGAGCCGCGCGGCTACATCCCCGTCGTCGCGTTCGCGGCCTTCGCCTGGAGCACGATCGCGCGGCATCGCTTCCAGCCCATCACCGCCGCGCGCGCGGCGCGCGAGATCCTCGACACGATGGCCGATGCCCTCTTCGTCATCGATGCCGAGGCGCGGATTCGCGTGCTCAACCACGCGGCGCGCGCGATGTTCGGCTACACCGACGCCGATCTCCTCGGCCGTTCGATCGATACGCTCGAAGCGATCGACAGCGACCGCACGATCCGCCGCGCGCTGCACGAGCTCGCGCTGCGCAGCCCGATCCGCGATCAGGAGCGCTTCTTCCGCCATCACGACGGACATGGCATCGCCGTCAGCGTGTCGATCTCACCGGTGAGCGACCCAATCCGAACGCGCAGGCCGGCGCGGTCGTGATCGCGCGCGACATCCGCGAGCGCAAACGCGCCGAGGAAGAACTGCACGCGACGCTCGCCCAGCTCGGGGCCAGCAATCGCGAGCTGGAAGACTTCGCGTACGTGGCCTCGCACGATTTGCAGGAGCCGTTGCGAAAGATCCAGGCCTTCGGCGATCTGCTGAAGACGAAGCACGGCGCGCAGCTCGATACGCAGGCGCGCGATTACATCGACCGCATGCAGTCGGCGGCGAAGCGGATGCAGATTCTGATCAACGACCTGCTCGCGTTCTCACGCGTGACGACGAAAGGACAGCCGTTCGTGCCGGTCGATCTGCAGCAGATCGCCGCCGAGGTCGTGCACGATCTCGAAGTACGCACGCATGAAGCAGGCGCGGAGATGATCATCGGCGCGCTGCCGGTCATCGACGCCGATCCGCTGCAGATGCGCCAGCTGCTGCAGAACCTCACCTCGAACGCGCTGAAGTTTCACCGCCCCGGCGTTCCGCCGCGCGTCGAGATCCGCGGCGCGACGAACGACGGCCATGCCGAAATCACGGTCGCCGACAACGGCATCGGCTTCGAGGAAAAGTACGCCGACCGCATTTTCACGATGTTTGAACGATTGCACGGACGAGGAAAATACGAAGGAACCGGCATCGGGCTCGCGATTTGCCGCAAAATAGCGCACCGGCACGGAGGAGACATCGTGGCGCGGAGTGTGCCAGGAGAGGGATCGACATTCACCGTCCGGTTGCCGGTGGCTCAACATGAGCGAGAGCACTGACGATGAAGGATGAAAGATGAAGGATGAAAGCTGAACGGTAGGTGCAGGACGACCTTCATCGGTCATCTTTCATCCTTCATCCTTCATCGTTAACGCTCTCGCGACAAGCAAACCGATGAACAACCTTGACGGAAAACCAATCATCATTCTTCTCGCCGACGACGACGAGGAAGACCGCATGCTCGCCGCCGACGCGCTGGCGGAGAGCCGCGTGGTCAACGACCTTCGTTTCGTCGAAGACGGCGACGAGCTGCTCGACTATCTCTATCACCGCGGCAAGTACGCGGATGCGCATGCGTCGCCGGCGCCGGGGCTGATCCTGCTCGACCTCAACATGCCGCGCAAGGACGGCCGCGAGGCGTTGCGCGAGATCAAGGCCGATCCCGATCTGCGCCGCATTCCGGTGGTCGTGCTGACGACGTCGAAGGCGGAGGAGGACATCTACCGCACGTACGACCTCGGCGCGAATTCATTCATCACCAAGCCCGTCAGCTTCGAAGGACTCGTTGCAGTGATGCGCGACATCGGCCGTTACTGGATCGAGATCGTCGAGCTGCCGCCCAACCACATTGACTGATTGGAATCAGCGCGCCGTACGGATCCTCCTCGTCGAAGATGACGAGGACGACTTCGTTCTCACGCGCGATCTCCTCACCGACTGCCGCCGCACCACCTTCGAGCTCGACTGGGTCTCGTCCTTCGACGAAGCGCGCGCGGCGATCTCGCGTCACGAGCACGACCTCTATCTGATCGACTATCGCCTCGGCGAGCACGACGGGCTCGAGTTGCTGCAGCACGCGCGCGCGTCGCACATCACCGCGCCGCTGATTCTGCTGACGGGACAGGGCGACGGCGACGTCGATCTCGCGGCGATGCGCGAAGGCGCGGCCGACTATCTCGTCAAAGGCCGCATCGATGCGCCGCTGCTCGAGCGCGCCATCCGCTATTCGCTCGAGCAGAGCCGCACGTTGCGCGCGCTGCGCGAGAGCGAGGAACGCTACGCGCTCTCCGCGCGCGGCGCGAACGACGGGCTGTGGGTGTGGGACCTCGACACGAACCACGTCTACTACTCGACGCGCTGGAAGTCGATGCTCGGCCATCGCGAGGAGGAGATCGGCAGCTCGCCTGAGGAATGGTTCTCGCGCGTGCATCCGGACGACGACGAGCTGCTGCGCGGCGCGATCGCGCTGCACGTGCGCGGCTCGTCGCCGCATTTCGAAAGCGAGCATCGCATGCGCTGCGCGGACGGCTCGTATCGGTGGATGCTGAGCCGCGGCCTCGCGGTGCGCGACGACTCCGGCACCGCGACGCGCATCGCCGGCTCGCAGACCGACGTCACCGAGCGGAAGATGGCCGTCGAGCGATTGACGCACGACGCGTTTCATGACGCGCTGACGCAGCTGCCGAATCGGGCGCTGTTCATGGAGCGGCTCGAGCGCGCGCTGGAGATGCAGAACCGCCATCCCGATTCGCTCTTCGCGGTGCTGTTCCTCGATCTCGATCGCTTCAAGATCGTCAACGACAGCCTCGGGCACGTGCAGGGCGACGATCTGTTGATCGCGGTGGCCCGGCGCCTGAGCAACATCGTTCGCTCGAGCGACACCGTCGCGCGCCTCGGCGGCGACGAGTTCGCGATGCTGATCGACGAGATCGATCACGAGGCCGACGCCGTGCGCATGGCGCAGCGGGCGCAGGAAGCGCTCAGCTTCCCGTTCACCGTCGGCGGACACGAGATCTACAGCACCGTCAGCATCGGCATCGCGCTGAGCACAAGCGGCTACGAGCGCGCGCACGACGTGCTGCGCGACGCGGACATCGCGATGTATCGCGCGAAGGCGCGCGGCAAGGCGCGGCACGAGGTGTTCGACACGGCGATGCACGAGCGCGCGCTCAAGCGCCTCGATTTCGAGACCGATCTGCGCCGCGCGATCGATCGCGGCGAGTTGCGCGTGCATTACCAGCCGATCGTTTCGATGGTCAGCGGCAAGCTCCTCGGCTTCGAGGCGCTGGTGCGCTGGCAGCGCGGCGATCAGCTGATCTTCGCCGAGGAGATCGTCGCGGTCGCGGAAGAAACGGGATTGATCGTGCCGATCGGCGAATGGGTGCTGCGCGAAGCGCTGCGGCAGATGAGCACGTGGCGCTCGCTCAACGGCGCGCTCGACATTCATGTGAATCTCTCCGCCCGCCAACTGCTGCATCCGAATCTCGTCGAGAGCGTCGCCGATGCGCTGGCCCAAAGCGGCGTCGATCCGCGGCAGTTGCAACTCGAAGTCACGGAGAGTGTGCTGATCGACAGCGCCGAAACCGCCGCGGCCCTGCTGCGCGAGCTGCGCGACGTGCAGGTGGGCTTGAGTCTCGACGACTTCGGCACCGGCTATTCGTCGCTCAGCTCCTTGCGCGAGTTTCCGTTCAACTCGCTGAAGATCGATCGCTCGTTCCTCCTCGACGCCGACGTGCACCGTGCCGACGCGATCGTCCGCACGATCGCCGGCCTCGCCAAATCACTCGACATGGAAGTGACGGTGGAAGGATTGGAGACGCGCGAGCAGGTCGATCGGATGCGCGAGCTCGGCATCGATCGCGCGCAGGGCTACTACTTCGGGCACCCGCAGCCGCCTGAAGAGGCGGTCTCGTTGATTGTGCGGCACTGACTCTCAAGTGGAGGACAGACAATCCTGTCTGTCCTTCGTCCGTTAGGACAGACAGGATTGTCTGTCCTCCACTGGGTTATGATTTCCCGTCCAAACCCGCCTAACCGGAGAACCTCATGCCGCTCGCCTTTCGGCGTTTCGCCGCCTTTCTTCCCCTTTTTGTACTCGTAACTCCGCTTCTCGCGGACGAGCCGTGGGACTTGCCGCCGTTTGCGAGCGAGCCGAAGGCGCTCATTGCCGCGGCGGAGAAGATTGATGACAGCGGCGAGGGCATCGTTGACCTGCTCGACGAGATGAACTTCACGTTCGAGGCGGAAGGGCGCATGACGCGCACCGAGCGGCTCATCTATCGCATCGTCGAAGAGGCGTCGATCGAATACAACAGCGAGGTCTCGGCGGAGTGGGCGCCGTGGTACGACGAGCGGCCGGTGATCACCGCGCGCGTGGTGACGAAGAACGGAACGGTGCACACGCTCGACGAGAAAGCCATCACCGAGGCGGCGGGCGAAACGGACGACGACATCTTCAGCGACAAGCGCGCGCTGCACGCGCCGCTGCCGGCGGTCGAAGTCGGCGCCGTCGTCGAGTACGTGATCACGACGAAAGGCAAGTCGCCGATTCCAGGCGCGGGCACGAGCGGACTCTTCGCGTTCGGACGCTGGGTGCCGGTGCATCGCTCGCGGCTCGTGATCGCGGGGCCGGCGTCGATCGAGCCGCGCATCGTGAACAAGGCCGATCTCAAGGCGGTCATCGAAGAGAAGGACGGCCTGCGCCGCATGACGTTCGAGAGCGGCCGGCTCGAGGCGTGGGACGACAAGATGGAAAGCTACGTGCCGTTCGACGACGCGGACTACAAATACATCGCGTTCTCGACCGGCACGTCATGGCAGCACATCGCCTCGCAGTATGCCGACATCGTCGAGAAGCAGATCGCGGGAAGCGAGCTGCAGAAGCTCGTCAAGTCGGCCATCGGAACGGCGACCGATCGCCGCGACATCATCGCGCGCCTCCTCGCCGCGATTCAGAAAGACATCCGCTACGCCGGCGTGGAGATCGCCGAAGGATCGATCATCCCGCGCTCGCCGGCGACGGTGCTGAAGAACAAGTACGGCGACTGCAAAGACAAGGCGACGCTGCTCGTGGCGATGCTGCGCGCGGCCGGCATCCCGTCGCACGTGGTGCTCATCCGCTCCGGCTTCGATCTCGACGTGCACTCCGATCTCCCCGGCCTCGGCCGCTTCAATCACGCCATCGTTCGCGTCGACGGCGAATCGCCGATCTGGGTCGATCCCACCGACGAATTCGCGCGCGCGGGCGAATTGCCGTCGCAGGATCAGGGACGCATGGTGCTCATCGCCTCGGCGGAAACGACGGCGCTCACGCGCACGCCGGAGCTCCCGTCGACGGCGAACCGCTACGCGGAAATGCGCACCTTCACGCTCCCCGAGGACGGGAAAGCGCACATCATCGAAGTGACGGAGACCGCGGGCGTCAACGACGCGTCGACGCGGCGCTGGGCGTCGAGCAGCGACGCGAAGACGCTATCGCGAGTCGATCGAGAGCTACGTGAAGTCGTATTACCACGCGAAATCGCTCGGGAAGCTCGACACCTCCGACGCGCACGATCTCTCGCAGCCGTTCAAGGTGACGCTGGAAGCGATCGAGTCGGGGGCCGGCGTGGTCGGCGGCGGCGAGGCCGCGATTGCCTTCGTGCCGGCGAGCCTCCTCGATGGTTTGCCGGGCGAGCTGTCCGACTGGACGGAGCCGAGCCCGGACGACGATCCGAAGAAAGCGCCGAAGAAGCGCGTGCACGATTTCGTGATCCCGGCGCCGCAGGTGCGCGAGTCGATTTTCCGCATCATGCCGCCGGTCGGGTACACCGCGCGTCCGCTGCCGAAGTCGGAGACGAAGAAGCTCGGCACCGCCACGTACGCGACCGAGTACAAAGTGGAAGCCGACGGTTCGGTGTCCGTGAAGCTGAGCCTCGATGCCGGCAAGCGCCGCCTCACGGCCGCCGAGTTCGAAGAAACGCGCATCGCGCTGAGCAAGCTGAAAAACGAGCCGCAGACGGACATCGGCTTCGATCTCAACGGGCAGGCGAAGCTGACGGCCGGCGACGTCGCCGGCGCGCTGAAGGAATTCCGCGATCTCGTTTCGCTGCATCCGAAGGAAGCGCAGCATCACATCGAGATCGCCCGCGCGCTGATGATCGGCGGCCTCGGCGAGGCCTCGCGCGACGAGATGCGCCGCGCGGTGGCGATCGAGCCGAAGAACGCGCGCGTGCACTCCGCGCTCGCGGATGTGCTCGAGCACGATCTCCTCGGCCGCCGCTACCGCAAAGGCAGCGACATCCCGGGCGCGATCGCGGCGCGGCGCAAGGCGAAGGAGCTCGACTCGACCGAGTTGCAGCATCGCGTCGCGCTGGCGCGCCTCCTCACCTACGGCGACGACGGCGTGCGCTTCACCGGCCGCAACGTGCGCCTCGGCGAAGCGATCGACGAGTTCCGCGCGCTGGCGAAGGATTTCGGCGATGACTCGCACCCGTATGACGGCGAGCTGCTGCTCGTCCTCGCGCACGCGGGACGCTTCGCCGAGATGAAGGAGCTGGCCTCGAATGCCACGAACGTCATCTCCCGCGACGTCGGCACGGTCATGGCCGCGGTCGCGCTGGAAGGCGTCCCCGCGGGGCAGCAGCTCCTCGCGTCGTACGCGCTCGAGACGCGCCGCAAATATGCCGCCGAGCTGGGGCAGCACTTCCTGGCGCTGCGCAGGTACGCCGAGGCCGCGGCGATGATGGAGACCGCGACGCAGGGCGCGCCGAAAGCATCCGAGGCCGCGTCCTTCATCGCCATCGTCAAGAAAACGAAGCGCATCGAAGACCTCACGCTGCCGGACGACGATCCGCGCAGCCTCGCCACCAGGCTCTTCGCGTCGATTCCGCGCAACGACAAAGACGGCGCGCTCAAACTGTTTCCGCCCGATCTGCACGACGAGATTCGCGAGGAGCTCGGAGACGGCGAAGGCGGAGACGTCACCGCCGCGATGAACAGCTCCGGCATCGGCGATACCCTCTCTCCGACGATCGTGTTCGATCTCGTGCAATCGCTCGTGCAGTTTCAGAAGGAAGGGAGCGACGAGAACGGCTATCGCATCCGGCTGCAGATGCCGACGTCGCCGGACATGAAGATGTCGATCTACGTCGTGCGCGAGAACGGCCGCTACTTCATCCGCGCGCTCAGCGAGAACGATTCCCTCGGCGAGGCGGCGCTGCATTTCCTCGAGCAGAACCAGCTCGACCGCGCGCGCATCTGGCTCAACTGGGCGCGCGACGAAGTGGAGCTCGGCGGCGGCGACGATCCGCTGAAGGGATCGGCGTTCGCGGCGGTGTGGCCGAAGGCGAAAGCGACGGCGACCGCGGAGGAGATCCGCCTCGCGGCGACGATGCAGCGGGTCGAGCGCAAGGAGAAGTACGCGGCGAAGCTGGACGAGTTGCGCGCGAGCGCCACGAGCGATGCCGTGAAGACCGCGATCGATCGCGCGCTCGCGGCGGCGTATGGAAAATCGCGCCAGTGGCAGAAAGCGCTCGAGCCCGCGCAGCGGTTGCTCGCGCAGTATCCCGATTCCGAAACGGCGTTCGCGGCCGTCACGTCGGCGCTTTCCTTCACCGGAAAAACGAGCGACGCCGAAACGATGGCCAGGCAGCGCCTCGAGCGGCTGCCGCACGATCGCGCCGCGCTGCGCGCGCTGGCGCTGAATGCCGCCGCGGCCCAGGACTACAAAGCCGCGGAAACCTACGCGGAGCAGGTCGTCGGAGAAACGGCGGCCGAGCGCGAGGACTACGATCAGGCCGCGTGGTACAGCGTGTTCAGCGGCAATCTCGAGCGCGCGCTCGAGAACGCGCGCCACGCCACGACGATCGCGACGAAGAAGGACAAGGAAGCCGCGCCGTCGTTCCGCACGCTGGCGCTGGTGTATGCGGAAAGCGGCAAGACGCTCGAGGCGCGGCAGGCGCTGCTGAGCAGCATCGATCAGCGCAACAGCGATCAGCCGAATTCCGACGACTGGTACGTCCTCGGACGCATCGCCGAAACGTACGGCGTTCGCGACGCCGCGCTCGCGGCCTACAAGCGCGTGACGGCGAGCGGCAACATGAAAGAGCTCGCGGCGCGCAGGCTCAAGGGGTTGCAGTGAAAGCCCAATTCGTCATCCTGAGGCGCGTAGACGCCGAAGGATCTCAAGTTACGTAGCTTGAGATCCTTCGCTACGCTCAGGATGACGAGTACGGCGGTTGGTGACGAACAGCGCACCGATCGCCGCCAGCGCCGCGATCGCCGCGGCTTCGAGTGCGTTCACGCGAAACGCGTGAAGAAATTTCATCCGATCGTGCACCTCGGCCGCGCTGCCGAAGAACGCGACGGCGAGCATGCCCGCGGCGCGCGCGACGGCGTTGTTGATGCCCGAGGCCGCGCCGGCGAAGCGCTCGTCCTCGATCGACGTCATCACGACCGTCGTCAATGGCGCGACCGTGATCGACATGCCGAGACCGAGCATGAACACGGCCGGGAAAAACGTCGTCCAGTACGAGCCGCCGATGCCAGGCCGCGCCATCAGCGCGAGTCCGCAAGCGGCGACGATCGGGCCGGCGATCAGGGGAATGCGCGCGCCGATGCGATCCGCGAGCGCGCCGCTCCAGCGCGAGAGCAGCGACATCGTCACGACGAACGGCAGCAGCGCCGCGCCGGCCTGCGCGGGCGAGTAGCCCTGCAGTTGGATGAGATTGAACGGCAGGAGAAACGTCGCCGCGGAGAGCGCGCCGTAGAGCAGCAGAGTGAGGATGTTCGCGCCGGTGAACGCGCGCGAGCGGAAGAGCAAGAGCGGCACGATCGGATTGCGGACACGCATCTGCACGAACACGAATGCGATCAGTGCAACGAGGCCGGCGATGCCGGGCCACAGGACTTTCTCGATCAGCGCGTACGCGAGACCACCCAGGCCGAGAGTCACGAGCGCCGTGCCGAGCCAATCGATCGCGCCCCGCGCCTCGGCGGCAGCGCGCGGGAGGTGGCGCCAGACGATCCAGAGCACGACCGCGGCGATCGGCGCGTTGATGTAGAAGATCGCCCGCCACGAGACCGCCTGCACGAGGAATCCGCCTAACAGCGGGCCGGCGATGATCGCCAGCGCGGTGAGCGCTGACCAGGTGCCGATCGCGCGTCCGCGCTCTTCACGCGGAAACGTCGCGCTGATGATCGAGAGACTCCCCGGCACCAGCATCGCCGCACCCGCACCCTGCAACGCCCGCGCGATGATCAACTGCATCGCACTCGGCGCCGCGCCGCACCACAGCGACGCAGCCGCGAAGATCGCCACGCCGATGCCAAATACCCGCACGCGCCCGAGCCGATCGCCGAGCGAGCCCCCGGCGAGGATGAGCGAGGAGAGCACGAGTAGATACGCATCGACGATCCACTGCGCCTCGGAGACGCTCGCGCGGAGCGCCGGCTTCATCACCGGCAACGCGACGTTGACGACGGTGGAGTCGATGAAGGCCATCGACGAGCCGAGGATGGTTGCGGCGAGGACCCAGCGCCCGCGTTTATCCTCCATACGCCTCATCCTGCTCGATCCGCGAAAGAATCCACTCGAAGTGCCCCACCGTGATCTTGCCGCCGCAGTAGTTGCAAACGCCGGTCGCGCCGGCGTGCACGCTCGCGCCGCAGTTCGGACAGGCAATCGCGGCGTTCACGGTGATCTTCGTGCGGATGAATGTCCAGTATTCGCTCCAGAACCGCATCTGCGTTTTCGATCCGCCGACGACCTTGCCGCTCGCGTCGTCCGTGTGATCGCGCCCCTGCGCGAAGAGGCGGACGGTGATCGCTTCGTAAAACACATCGGAGGAAATCTTCACCGGCTCGATGCGCGTGATGGCGAAGTCGTCGACGACGTTGCGGAGGTTCTGGCGGATGTAGGCGTCGATCCAGTAGCGATGGAACTGGAAGAGGCTCTCCGTCTCCAGCGGACGCACGCGCTCCCAGTCGCGTCTCGTCCATGCGTACTGCAACTCGTTTGCGATCGCGCGTGCGCGCTGCTCGAACGACGGCCACGTAAAGTCGGGATGCTCCGCTTCGAACGTCGCCTTCACTTGTGCGAAGTGCGGCTGGTAGATCGTCGCACGGTCCGTTCCCCGCTCCGGCACGTTCGACGTGAGCAGCGGTCCCTTCACTTCGCGGCTGAGCAGCGTGATCGTGCGGACGTACCACTGGAACGCGCCGCTCTCGATCTTCACGCCGCAGTAGTCGCAGGAGCCGTCGGTGCGCGTTTGCAGCGGCGCGCCGCATCGCGGGCAGTGATCGGCCTTCGCCTTTCCCGGCGGCGGCGAGAGGATGTCGCGCCGGCGCTCCAGGGTCCACTGTTCCTGCAGGTAGAACGACGTGTTGCCCTCGGTGATGTTGCTTTCGTAATGCACGGCCGCCGTGACCATCGCGCCGTCGACGTCCGAGAAGTGGGTGACGCTGCACGCGCCGATGATCACTGCCCGAACTTCGCGTCCCTGCCTTTGCAATGTTTCGCGCGCGGATGCGGAGAGATACGGCGCGTATCGCGCGAGATCACCTTTGCCGCGCGCGTAATGCGCGAGCGCATAGACCGAGTAGCAGAAATCGAAGAACGTGATCTCGGAAAAATTCGGATCGAAGCGCCGCAGCGCGCCGAAGCTCGCCTTCTGCGTCGCGATCCGCACCACCGCCGGCGCCGCGCTCTTCTTCGAGCGCGCCCATTTGATGAGAATGATGATGACGATGATGTCGACCGGAATGCCGACCGCCGGATACTCGAGCGTCAGCCAGAGCAGAAAGCGGAAGAGCAGGTAAATCAGCTCGCCGCCGCCGTCGCCCCCGCCATCACTCCCTCCCCCGCCCGAATACGAATCGCCTCCCCCGACGCGCAGCAGCAGGAAGAACGCGTCCATCACTCGACTTCGAACCTCGGCGCGTTCGCCAGCTCGTCGACGTCGCCTTCGAACCGCGGCAGATACGCTTCGAGCAGCGCCGCGAGGTCGCGCACGATGCTCACCAGCGCCTTCGCGTCGCCCGAGCGCGTCGCGCGCGCGGCGGCGAGGAGGCCGTTCCACTCCAGCGACGGCACGGCGACCAACACGCCGCGGTCGGCGAGGATCTCGATGCGCTGCTCGAGCAGGCCGTGATAGATCACGACGCCGCTCTCGCGGACGGTGTTCGCCACGCCGCGCTCGAAGAACACCGAGGACGCGAGGGTGCGCACCTGCGCCGCGCGCTCGCGCTCGGTCGTCATCAGCCTGCGCACGGAATCGCTCCGCCGCGCGATCGCCCAGCCGATCGCATACGCGACCGCGGTGTCGATCAGGACCCATCCCGGCTTAAACGGCCATGGCGAGAAGAGCAGGACGAAGAGCGCGACGAACGCGATGACGGCCGCGAAGCGGGCGTCCGCGTGCGCATAGCTCCCCGACCGCCCGCGGATCTCGATCACCAACTCCGCACACGACCGCGCCTCCAGCTCACGAACGGCGTTCGTCAGCTCGGCGGTGGCCTCTTTCGAGATTTGCCTCGGCAACGGGCGGGATTATTCCATCGTTGCCCTTCTCCCCGCTTGCGGGGAGAAGGTGGCCGAAGGCCGGATGAGGGGCGACTCTTCGTGCGATGAACGACCCCTCACCCGGCCGCTCCGCGGCCACCCTCTCCCCGCAAGCGGGGAGAGGGGCAACGGCGTGGCGATCCTCAACAAACGCTCAGCCGCCCCTCAGGACGAGCGCCGTCGCTCAGACGCACTGTGCGGCGCATGAGAAACGCACTTCTTCTTCTCCTTGTCATGCTCGGCTGCAATCTCCACGGCGCGGACCGCGAGCTGCTGCTCGCGCGGGAGATGGCCGAGGACGCCATCATTCGCAACGATGTCACCGGGATGGATCTGGCCCGGGCGCGGCTGCTACGCCTTGCGGCCGATTCGGCCGACAAGACCACGCAGCGCGACGCGTATTACCTCGCGGCGCTCACGTCGATGTTCGATTCGTACAGCGGCGAGCACGATGCGGCGGCGAACGCTAGGATCACTGCGTCGGGATCGCGGTACGCCGACCGCGCGGTCGAGCTCGACCCGAAGTTCGCGGATGGCTGGTTCGTTTCGGGCCTGCTGCGCGGCCGCACGCCGGAAGCGCGCACGCGCATCACCAAGGGGATCGAGCTCGATCCGCAATCGCCGGCCGTCGCGTTCTTCAATTCGATGTTCCGCTCGATGAATCCCCTCGGCGCCGCGCCGCCCGAGGGCGTGAAAATGTTCGACGACCTCGCCGCGCGGCTCGACGCCGATCGCGCCGCCACCGGCCGCCGCTTCGGCCTCTGGGACGCGCAGGCGCACGCCTGGCGAATCCTCACGCGCATCGCGCAGGACGCGCCGGACGCGCAGGCGATGCGTCCGATGGCGGCGAAGCTCCTCGAGCAGCGGTCCGATTTCGACATGGGCCAGATGATCGGCGGCTTCGTCGCCGAGCACCGCTTCGTCGCCGCACCCGCGGTCACGTGGCAGCCGTTCCTCACCGACGCCGCGAACGACGGCAAGGCGCCGCAGCATCCCGACGTCATTCGCGTCGACCGCGCGGAGAACGGCGATCGCCTCTGGTATCGCGTCACGTTCCGCGAGCCGCTGCCGAAATCGTTCGGCGTGAATCTCGTCGTCAATCGCAGCGGCGATCCCGCGACCGGGATGAAGTGGTGGGGCACCGGCTCGAACTTTCATTTCGATCGGCTGGTCACGGCGTGGATCACGCGCGACGGCGACCGCTACTTCGGACGCGTCGGGATGACGGACGACGACGGCGCCCGCGGGTCGAAGATCATCAAGATTCCGGTCGACGTGCAGCTGGCGATGGCGGACGGCGATCGCAGCGTGATGGTTGGCGTTCCGAAGAGCGCGCTCGAGCTGACGGACAGCAGCGCGATCCTTGTCGCGGGCGGCAGTCACCTGGTCTGGAACGACGACGCCACGAGCGCGCCGAACTCGCGCTGATTGCGCAGCGGCGCGAACGCGGGATGCACGGCCAGCCAGAGCGTCCCCGGCTCGCGCCGCCGCGCCGATTCGCGCAACAGCTCGAGCGCTTCCGCGTCGCGGCCGGCGCGTGCCGCGAACAGCGCGAGCTGGAAGCGCGGCATCGCCGGCCGCACTTTGAGGCGCTCGAGAAACATCGCGTAGACGCCGGGCAGGCCGGACGATGCGTATTCGCGGTCGTAGTTCGCGAGCACGTCGTCCGGCACGCCCTGAATCTGCATCGAGCGGCGGAAGGACCGCATCGCGGCATTCGCCTCGCCGCGCATCTCGAGGCAGTTGCCGAGACCGATCAGCGCGCCGACGTTGACGGGATCGAGCTGCAACGCGTCGCGATAGTGGCGCTCAGCGTCTTCGAGCCTTCCGGCGAGGAGATGCGACCACGCGAGATCCATGATCGCGGGAACCGACGTCGGCTCCATCTCCGTGGCGATGCGCGCCTGCTCGGTCGCTTGCGCGAAACGGCCGGATGCGCCGAGGAGATAGGAGTAGCGGCGATGGATATCGGGCAGCGACGGGTCGAGCTCCATGGCATAGCGAAAGCTCCGCTCGGCCTCGGCGAAGTTGCGGTCGAGAACGAACTGCACCGACGCCAGCGCGGCCTGCGAGATCGCGAGGCGCGGCCCGAGATCGAGCGCCAGCGCGACTTCGCGGCGCGCTTCCTGTTCGCGCTCCGCTGCGTCGACGGAGCCGACCTCGATCAATCGCACGCACACTTCCGCGAGCGCCGCGTGCGGCTCCGCGAAGCGGCGATCGATGACGATCGCCTTGCGAAACTCCGCGCGCGCCTCTTCGAGCTCCTTCTGCGTCGTCCGCTCGCTGAAGAAGAGACCGCGCGCATGCGCGCGCACCAGCGCGCTGGTCTGCGTGATCGACGGCATCGCCTGCGCCGGACGGAGCACCGCCCACACGATCGCGGCGGCGCCGCTGGCGATGAGCGTGGCCAACGGCGTCGCGGGCCGCGGAGTAGCGTGCGGCGCGGCGTCCGGCGCGCCTTCGGGCCCGCGGCGCGCGCCGGCGGCGCGCTCGACTCCGCCGATCCACCGATACCCGCGCCCGCGAATCGTCTCGATGAACCGCGGCGATCGTGAGCTGTCCTCGAACGCCTGCCGCAGCGCGTACACGGCGACCATCACCGCATCGTCCGTCACGAACTTCCCGCCCCACACGTCGGCGATCAACTGCTCGCGGCTCAGCGTCTCGCTCGGATGCGCGGCAAAGTAGACGAGGAGATCGAAGGCCTTCGGCTCGAGCCGGATCACCCGCGCGCCGGGAGTGGTGACCGTGCGATGCACCGTGTCGACGCGGTAGCCGAGGAATTCCATTCGATGATTTTACGGCGGTGTGGAACGATGGGTTCTCTAGAATGCCCAACGCGATGTCGGATGCGCGCATCCTTTTCACCACCCGCATCCTGCGCCTCTTCGCCTACGGCTTTCTCTCGGTCGTTCTCGTTCTCTATCTCGCCACGCTCGGACTCGATGACGCGCAGATCGGCCTGCTGCTGACGCTGACGCTGATCGGCGACGTGGCGATCTCGTTCTATCTTTCGACGCGCGCCGACGCGATCGGGCGGCGGCGCACGCTCGTCGCCGGCGCGCTCCTGATGGTGCTCGCCGCCTGCGTCTTCGCGGCGACGCACAACTTTGCCCTGCTCCTCGCCGCCGCAATCCTCGGCGTGATCAGTCCGAGCGGCAACGAAGTCGGACCATTCCTCCCGATCGAACAGGTCGCGCTCTCGCAAACCATCGGCGCGCGCGATCGCACGTCGGTGTTCGCGTGGTACCACCTCGCGGGATCGTTCGCCACCGCGGCGGGATCGCTCAGCGCCGGCGCGCTGAGCGACTTCGTCGGCTATCGCGGCGTCGTCATCGGCTACGGATTGTTCGGCGTGCTGCTCGCGATGCAGTTTCTGCGACTGTCGAAGGCGATCGAGCCGGAGGCGAAGCACGAGATCGTCTCGCTCCTCCGCATCGACCGCTCGCGCGATGTCGTCCTCCGTCTCTCCGCGCTCTTCGCACTCGATTCGTTCGCCGGCGGGTTCGTAGTGCAGAGCATCGTGGCCTGGTGGTTCTACACGCGCTTCGGATTACGGCCCGCGATCATCGGCTCGATCTTCTTCGGCGCGAACCTGCTCGCCGGTGTTTCCGCGCTCGCGGCGGCGCGGATCGCGCGACGGATCGGACTCGTGAGGACGATGGTCTTCACGCATTTGCCTTCAAACATTTTGCTGATCCTCGTCCCCTTCATGCCGAACGTCCAATGGGCGATCGCAGTGCTGTTACTGCGCTTCTCGATCTCACAGATGGACGTGCCGACGCGGCAGTCGTATGTCATCGCCGTCGTCGATCCTTCCGAGCGCAGCGCCGCCGCCGGGATCACCGGCGTCGCGCGTACGACCGGCGCCGCGCTCGCGCCGCTCGCCGCCGTGCCGCTGATCACCTCCATGCATTGGCTGCCGTTCGTCATCGCCGGCGGATTGAAGGTGGTGTACGACCTCGCGTTATTGCACGCGTTCCGGAAAGCGGATCGCGCGGAATAAGTCCTCTGCAATCTCCGCCGCGCTGCGATCTGCGGCCGAGATCTGTTCCGCGAAGTCCGCGCTATTGTGCGCCGCGCAGCACTCCGACGCCCGCCGGTACGCCCACGGAGCATTCGCTTCCGTCGCCCCGCGCCGGCGCAGCCGCGCGCGAACGACGTCCAGCGGTGCGACGAGACAGAAGTGCACGACGCGCTCGTCGAAGGATTGAACGCCGTCGCGGATTTCCTGCAGATACGCTGCATTCGAAAACGCCATCGGCACGACGATGTTAGGCCGAAACCAGCGGGCGATCCTCAATCCGAAGACAGTGAGCCGCCGCCAGATGCGCAGATCCTGAAAATCGTCGACGGTGCGGCCGAACAAACGCGCGATTCGTTGTAACGGGATGCCGATCCACTCGGGATCGAAGAGCATCGTGTGCGGCATCCGCCGAACGACGTCGCGGGCGACGGTCGTCTTGCCGATTCCGAACGAGCCATTCAGCAGAACGATCACGTAAGTGCCGATGTCACGAGCTCGGTGTCGAGATACTCCGTCACTTCGCGGATCTTGCCGTCTTCCATCCGGTAGATGAAGCAGTACTCGTTGTTGTACGGCGTGCCGTCTTTGGTCGTGGCCACGCCGCGCGCTTCGACCACGACAAACGGTCCCTCGGCGATGATGCGCTGCGCGGTGGCGCGATAGCGATCGGCCAGGCGGGCGCGGAGCACGCCGAGGAGATCGGTCAGGACGGCAGACTTCCCGCGGTACGTCCCGGACCAGCGCGTGCGGCCCATCACCGTCCAACTGATGTCATCGGCCATCAGCTCGACGAACGGACGCGAGTCCGCGTTGGACAAGGCCTCGAACATCCGCTCGATCCGCTGCTTGTTTTCTTCAGACGTCATCGTTCACTCCGGTGGCGGCGCAGCACCGCGCCGCAGGCTTCCACATCGAAACAGCCGCAATCCACGAGGCGGCGCAGGAGCGTCTGCATCAGGCGGATCTTCCGCGAGGCCTCGTCGAGCTCTTTCAGCTTCCGCTCCGCGAGCGAGCGCCAGCGATTGCCGGCGAACCCGCGGATCAGCTGGCGGATCTCCTTCAGCGAAAAGCCGGCGTGCTTCGCAACCTGGATGAACACCAGCTGCGACACCGCGGCCTCGTCGAACACCCGCTTCCCGCCCGTCCGCCGCGCCGCCGCGAGCAATCCTTCCTGCTCGTAGAACCGGATCGCCGACGCCGAAACCGACGTCGCCCGCGCGAGATCTCCGATCGTCATCTTGACTTCGAGTTTACTTGAAGTCGTAGCTTGTCCCGTCAGGAGGAACCGATGCGACACGTACTGCTTTCCCTGCTCCTGATGCTCACCGGCTCGACCGCGATCGCCGAAACCACGTTCGCCTGCAACATGAAGGCGCTCAGCCGCGAGGAGCGGCAGCGCTACGGCGCGCTCGTGCAGAAACTCGTCGCCGCGCGCGGCGAGATTGCCGAGACCGCGTCCGGCTATGACTTCACGCTCAAGCTCGATCCGCTGACCTTCCGCGAGCTCGCGGAATGGATCGAGATGGAAGCGCGCTGCTGCCCGTTCTTCACCTTCAACCTCGAGTTGCGCGGCGGCGCATCGACGGCCGTGCTTCGCCTCACCGGCCCGAAGGGAGTGAAGGCGTTCATCCGGGAGGAATTCGGGCTGCCGTGAGGATTCTCCACCCCCCCATCCCCAATCCCCTTAGATTGCCCCGCAACTCTACCTTCTGGAGAGACTTACAGCCATCTGCTCCCGATGTCCTCAATTTACGTGACACCGATGGGTTCCGGCTGTATATTGACGAGCCTCAAACACAAGTGAAGCCGCGACTTCGCAGGTCCCGCGGTTTGATCCAATCGGTTTCTCTCATAGGAGGGGTTGTCATGGCCTTTAGTCGCCGGGCTGTATTCGTTTTGATCATGATTTCCAGCGTTGTCTCCGCGTTCGCCGCGGGACAGCATTCCATCGGCAGCGAATTGCGCGGCTTCGACGCCGAGCGGATCGAGCGGCCGTTCCACATCGCCAGCGAGACCATGAGCGTCACGCTCCGCCCGATCGGCGCCCGCGCCGAGCTGCGCGTGGAGCGCGACGGCGGGATCGAGTCCGTGGTCGCGCGCAGCCGCGCGGCAGCGGAGTCGCTCGCCTATGAAATCGCCGAGACGCGCGGCGTGCTCGCCGCCGTCACCGACCGCGGCGCGATCCGCTTCGTCAGCGGCACGGCCGCGCACGACCGGATGATCTCCGCGCCGCTCCTCGTCGACGCACTCGGACGCCCGTCCAACGCGGCGCACTGGGAGCTCACTGCGACCGATCCGCTCGGCCACCGCACGATGCACCTCGTGATCGACGATACGACGCTGCGCTATCCGGTCACGATCTCCTATCGCGCAGACTCCGGAGACCGCCCGCGGGCGGTTGCGGTGCGGCCGTCGAATCCGGCGATCAACGCCACCGGCGCGATCTCCGGCCGCCTCACCGACGCGACGACCGGCCTCGGCCTCGTCGAGGAATTCGTCAGCATCTACGACTCCACCGGCGAGTTCGCGACCTACGGCCTCACCGACGGCAGCGGCAACTACACCACGGTCGACGGTCTTGCGACCGGCACCTACTACGCCTTCACCTGGCCCGGCAATTACAACCCCGAGCTCTACAACAACATCCCCTGCACCGGCTGCAACGTCACGACCGGCACGCCCATCAGCGTGACCGACGGCGCGACGACGTCCGGCATCAGCTTCGCCGTGACGTCGTACTACGCCACGATCACCGGCACCGTCACCAACGGCACGGCGCCGCTGGAGAGCGTGCCGGTGCTGTTCTATGACCGCAACGGCGACGCGGCCGGCTATTCGACGACCGACGCCGCCGGCGTCTACGCAGCGCCCGTGCCCGCGTTGCTGGGGCCGTACACGGGACGTACGTTCAACTACCTCTATCCCGGCCTCATCGACGTTCTCTACAACAACATCCCCTGCATCTCCTGCAACGTCGCCACCGGCACGGCGATCAACGTCACGCCCGGCGGGACGACCAGCGGCATCAACTTCAATCTGACGAGCGGCGGCCAGATCTCCGGCAGCGTGACCGACAGCAGCGGCCCGATCTATCTCGCCGAGGTCAAGGTCTACAAGAGCACCGGCGTGCTCGCCGCGTCGGCTTTCACCGATCAGAACGGCAACTACTCGGTGGTGAACGGCCTCTCGGCCGGCAACTACTACGTCCTCGCCGCGGCGTTCGAGCACCGCACGGAGCTGTACGACAACATCCCGTGCAACGGCTGCTCGGTCACGGGCGGAACGGCGGTTGCCGTCACCTCGGGCCAGACGACCTCGAACATCAACTTCTCGCTCGTCCGGACGATCGTTCCGATCTCGGGACGCGTGACCGACGCCGCCACCAGCGCGGGCGTCAGCGGCGTGCTCGTGCTCTTCTACGACAACACGGGAACGCAGGTCGCGCTCGGCGTGACGGACGGCAACGGCGATTACTCGACCGTCGTCGACGCCGGCACGTACCACGCGCGCACCGAGAACGGCGCGAACACCGGCTATCTCGAGCAGCTCTACAACAACATCGACTGCACGGGTTGCAACCCGGCCACCGGCACGGCCATCAACGCGACGGCCGGCGGATCGGTCACCGGCATCAACTTCGCGCTGCGCATCAACGGCGGCCGCATCGCCGGCCACATTTCGTCGGCCGACGACAACGCCGCGATCCCGTTCTCCTCGGTCGCGATCTACAACTCCACCGGAGCCTTCGTCAGCTACGCCACCGCGGACGCGAACGGCGACTACATCTCCAACGACAGCCTTGCCGCCGGCACGTACTACGCGACCGGTTGGGCGTCGGGCTTCGCGACGGAGCTCTACAACAACATTCTCTGCGCCGGCAACACGTGCAACGTCACCACCGGCACGGCCATCACCGTGACGGCGGGACAGACCACGAACAACGTCAACTTCTCGCTGGCGTTGCCGATCGCGCGCATCGCCGGCAACGTTTCGGCGGCGTCGGGCAACACGCCGCTCGCGAACGCCACGGTGCTGATCTTCGACAGCGCCGGCGCGGTTGCGGCGAGCGTGCAGACCGATGCGAACGGCAACTACACCACGTCCGTCTCCGCGGCCGGCACCTACTACGCCGTCGCCGCGGCGGTCGGTTTCGCCGATCAGCTGTACAACGGCCGGGCCTGCAGCAACTGTGATCCGACGACCGGTGATCCGATCGCCGCGACCATCGGCGCGACCACGTCCAACATCGACTTCCTGCTGCAGACGGACGCCTGCGGCAACTTCCTCCTCGGCCCGTCGGCGCTGCCCAGCGGCCAGGTCAACGTCTCCTACTCCGCGCAGATGACGATCAGCGGCAACACCGGCACCGTGACGTACGCCGTCACGGCCGGCGCGCTGCCGAACGGCGTCACGCTGAACGGCTCCACCGGCGCGATCACCGGTACGCCGACGATCGCCGGCACGTTCAACGCCACGATCACTGCGACCGACACCGGCGGCTGCACCGCCGCGCGCTCGTACGACATCGAGATCGAGCCGGCCCCCGGCGCGACGACCACGGTTCTCCACATCGTTCCGAACCCGGCGATCTACGGCGACCTCGTGACGCTGACGGCGAACGTCTCGCCCGACACCGCGGTCGGCAGTGTGACGTTCAAGCGTTGCAACGATCCGTCCGACTGCACCCTCGGAACGACGACGCTTGGCTCGGGCACGCTCTCCTTCAACGGCGTCGACAACGTCGCCACGCTGCAGCTCTCGTTCAACCCCGGCACGCACGCGATCTTCGCGACGTACAACGGCAACACCTCTCCGCAGTTCAATCCGTCGACGTCGGACGTCGTGAGTCTCACCGTCGACAAGTTCGCCCCGAACATCAACTGGTCGTCGCCGGCCAGCATCACGTGGGGCACGGCGCTCAGCGGGACGCAGCTCAACGCGACCGCGACCGGCGTCAACGGCGCCTCGCTGACCGGCACGTTCGTCTACAGCCCGGCCGCCGGAACGATTCTGGAAGTCGGCACGCACACGCTCACGGTCTCGTTCGCGGCCACCGACAGCGCGAACTACGTCAGCCCGGTCTTCTCCACGGTGAGCATCACGGTCATCAAGGCCGATCCGGTGATCACCTGGATTCCGGGTCCGTACACGTACGGCAATCCGCTCGGAGCGTCGCAGCTCAACGCGACCGCGACGGGCGTCGACGGCCAGCCGCTCGCCGGCACGTTCGTCTACAACCCGCCGGCGGGAACGGTCCTCAGCGCGGGCAGCAACACGCTCTCGGTGCAGTTCACGCCGACCGACACCACCCACTACAACACGCCGCCGGTCAAGACCGTGACCCTGAATGCGGCCAAGGCCGATCCGGTCTTCTCGAACCTCAGCTCGCCGTCGATCATCATCGGCACGGCGTCGACGACGATCAGCGGCAAGATCTCGCTCGGCTCGCTCTATCCGACCGGCAGCGTCCTGATCACGATCAACGGCGTCACGCAGTCGGCCGCGATCTCCTCGACGAACGGCACCTTCTCGAGCACGTTCAACACCAGCGCGCTCGTGCCGCCGGGCTACGTGATCGGCTTCAGCTATCCGGGCGACAGCAACTTCAACGCCGCGACCGCGACGTCCAACATCGCGGTGCATTACAACGCCACCGGGACGAAGGTCTCGAATGGCAACGGCGGCGGCACCATTCCGGTCCGCGTGACGGTGACGAATGCCGCCGGCACGAACATCGGCTCGAATTCGCTGCAGGTGAGAGCGTACGGCGTGCAGCTGGTCGGAAATTCGACCTGGCTGCCCGTCCCGGGCGGCGCCAATCAGAACCTGAACTTCGACTACCAGAGCAACGGTACGTACAAGTTCGAGCTGAAGGCCCACGATCTGCCGGCAGGCAACTACGTGTTCGGTTACACCGTCGGTTCCGACACCACCATCTACACGATCTCGTTCACCACGAAGTAACGTCGCCCACCAGCGACTCCCCAACCGCCGCCCCCGCACTGTTAAAGTGCGGGGGCGGTTTTGTTTGAGGTCCCGATGCCGAGCGAGCTCGAAGTCCTCATCCCCGCGCGCGAAGAATCGATCGGCGCGTTCTCCGTGCGCCGCACGCTTCCTTCCGTCAGGCGGCGCATGGTCGGGCCGTTCGTGTTCCTCGATCACATGGGACCGACCAGTGCGCGGATGAATGTGCTGCCGCATCCGCACATCGGCCTGGCCACGCTCACCTATCTTTTCGACGGCGAGGTCGTGCATCGCGACAGCCTCGGCAACACGCAGCCGATTCGGCCGCGCGAGGTGAACTGGATGGTGGCCGGGCGCGGCATCGCGCATTCGGAGCGCAGCGTCGACGTCGACACGATGCACGGCATTCAGGCGTGGGTGGCGTTGCCGGAAGAGAACGAAGAAGCGGATCCGGACTTCACGCACTTTGACGTCGAGCAACTGCCGGCGATCGAAGCGAGAGGCGTCGAAGCGCGACTGCTCTCCGGCTCCGCGTACGGACTCGCGAGTCCAGCGCCGTCGTTCTCGCCGCACTTTTACGTCGCTGCGCGACTCACGCGCGGCTCGCGCATGGCATTGCCGCGCGAACATCGCGAGCGCGCGGTGTACATCGCTACGGGCGCGATTCGTTTCGGCGGCGAGACGTACGCCGCGGGCCAGTTGCTCGTCGCATCGGCGGGTGGCGAGCCGATGCTCGTTGCTGATGATGATGCCGAGGTCTTGATGCTGGGCGGAAAACCGCTGGGCAAGCGATTCATGTGGTGGAACTTTGTCTCGTCGCGCAAGGCGCGCATCGAAGAGGCGAAGGAAGACTGGCTCGCGCGGCGGATCGCACTTCCGCCCGACGACGACCGCGAATTCGTGCCGCTGCCTCCCGACCTGCGGCCCAAGCCGCCGCAGCCCGAACCCATGTCATGATGTAAACAGATCGTCCGGTTCGCGCATCCAACTCATCGACTGAATGGAGGAATCACTGTGAAGAAAGCCCTGGTCATTTCTCTCCTGGCTGGTGCCTCACTGCTCTCGGTTGCCCATGAAGCGGATGCCGCGCGGCGCGTCGTCGTGCGCAAGGGCCCGCGCGGCCACGTCACGCGCGTCCGCGTCACCACGCACGCCGGATTTCCGATCCGCCGCACGTTCCCGACCGTCGTCGTGCGCGGCCCGGTCGTGCGCGTCGCTCCCCGCCTCTATCTCTCGCCGCTCGTGTTCACCCCGGTCATCGTGACCGTGCCCGCGCCCGCGGCGCGCGTCTGGACGTCATCGGAAACGCTGGACCGCGAAGACGGCTGGACCGAGTTCACGATGGACGTCGACCAGCGCGGCAGAAACATGGTCCTGGAGATCGATCGCGGCGCGGCGCAGGTCAGCTTCGCCGAAGTCGTCTTCGAGAACGGCGATACGCAGGTCATCGACTTCAACGACCGCGTTCATCGCACCGGCGTCTACTCGCTCGTCGACTTCAAGGACGGCCGCAAGGTCGACCACGTCCGCATCCTGGCCAAGGCCGACACGAACGAGAGCGTCATCCAGGTCCACCTGGTTTCGTGAGCCGCGACAGCAGCACGCGCGCGTCGGCGAATGCGGGACTGAGCCGCACCGCCGCGCGCGCGTGCGCCAACGCGTCCGACGCGCGCCCCCGCTTCTCCAGCCACCGCGCATAGAAAAAGTGCGAGTTCGCGTCGGCGTTCAGCGCCAGCGCGCGCTGGAAGTGGCGCTCGGCTGCGGGCTGATCGCCGAGCTGCCCTTCGACGATCCCGCGATTGATCTCGAGCACGGAGTAATTCGGCACCAGCGTCGCCGCGTGCTCGAAGTCGCTCTTCGCGCCCTCGTAGTCGCCCTTCCCCATCCGCGTGAGGCCGTAGTTCATCCACGCACGGCCATTGCCCGGACTCTTCGCGACCACGTCAGCCCATAGTGTGGCTTCGCTCTTCCAAACCTTGTTGCGCTGATGCGTCGCGACGACGTGAATGCACAACAACGCGATTGCCGCGATGGCGAATGCGCGCGTGCGAACGAACCACCCCAGCGCCAGCACGAGTCCGATGTAGGCGAAGAAGAGGCGATGTTCGTTCGCCACTTCCGCGAGCGGGAGGAGACTCGTCGGGATCAACGCGATCGCGAACCAGGTCAGGCCGAACGCCACCGCGGCAGGCGCGCGGCGAATCGCGAAGAGCAACAACGCGAGGAACGCGTAGCCGGCGACGGCGCGCGTGTCGTACCAATGCGCGAACGTCGTCCAGTCGGTGTCGGCGGTGAGTCCGATCGGCAGCACGAACAATCGCGTGTAGTGCAGCCAGACGAACGGCTGCGTCGTGACGTAGTGCCACGTCGATCCGCCGCCCGACTGCCACTCCTTCGCGTTCATGCTGTTGAGGAACGCCAGCATTGCGACGCCGAGAACGAGCGGCGGGAGGGCGATGCGCAGCGCGCGGCGCCAGTCGTGTTTCTCGATCAGCAGCGCGTACGCAAACAGCAGCGGCGCGAAGACGACCAGCGGCGCTTTCGCCAGCGCACCGATCGCGAGCGGCACGAGATAGAGCAGCGTGCGCCGCGCGAAGGCGGAGCGTTGATAGAGAACGAATGACGCGAGGAGACCGATCGTCGACAGCAGCTCCGAGCGCGCGGAGAGCAGATTCATCGTCTCCGTGTTCGCGGTGTGCACGCAGAACAGCGTCGCCGCGAAGAGCGCCTGCCAGTCGCCGATGATCGGCGCGAAGAAGACCACGAGCAGTGCGAACGTGGCCAGCAGCAGCACGAGCTGCGTGACGTGATACGGCCGCGGATGCAGCGCGCCGCGTGCGTAGTCGAGCGCCAGCGACAGCGTCACCAACGGGCGGTAGGTCGCGTTCGCCGGGAGGCTGCTGAAGGTATGCGCGTCGGTGAAATAACGCGGCGCGTAGTCGAGGCTGCGCAGGTAGAGATTCGTCTGGATGACGTGCGAGTCATCGAAGTGAAAGGAGTTGTCCAGGGAATTCGCGTACGCCGCGAGGATCAGCACGATCCCGAAGAGAAATCCCAGTCGCTTCATCGAGGCAGCATCTCGAGCGCGCGCAGGAGATGGTCCGTCACCGGATCATAGACCTGCCCGCGGAGGAAGATCGTAGAGAACAGCATCCACTCGATCACCGCGTTGACGGCCAGCAATCCGGCGAGCCACCGCCGGTCGCGAAACTCCGTCACGAGAAATGCCGCCGCGATGATCCGCAGCATCGGCTCGACCGGGGCGATGTAGCGAAGGTTCTGCGACGGCAGGATCGCGTGCAGCGCGAACATCGCGAAGGCGAGCGCGGCGAGATGACGCATGTGGGTGCCGCTGCCCTCAGCGGCACCGCGACCGCTGAGGGCAGCGGTCGCCACAGACACCAGCGCCGCGATGGCGAAGATCGTCACCACGGGCGCAACCGCCATCAGATCGATGAGCAATCGATGCGGCGGCCCGCTCTGATACTGCGCCGGATACACCGCGTTCACCGTGCTCGCCGTGAGCCGCGCGATCTCGAAAAACGAAGTGACGTCGCCCGCCAGGATGCAGAACACGGCGAAGAACAAAAACGGCGGCGCGAGCCACGCGACGACTTCGTACCATCGAAGCTTCCGCTCGCGCAGCCACCAGAATCCGAGGAGCAGCGGATAGCTGAAGACGAACAGCTCCTTCGACGCGAGCGCGATCGTCGTCGCCGCGATCCAGGCGAACAGCCACGCGATGTGCTTCGGTCCGAAGGTACATCAGCAACGCGGCGATCGACGCCAGCACCGCAGCGCAGACGAATTCGTCGGACAGAGCGCGGCGTCCGAGGGCGAGTTGCAGCGGCGACGTCGCCGCGAGCGCGGTGGCGACGAAGGCGATGGTGTTGCCGAACAACTCCCGCGCGATCCAGAACGTCAGCGCCACCACCGCGATGCCGGCGATCGTCGAGATCGTTGCCAGCGTCCGATGCGTGCAATCGAAGCACACCAGCGACGTCACGCCGATCCACGACCAGCGCAGCGGATGCGGGAAGAGCCACATCCGCGGATCGGCGAGATACATCCGCACGATCTGCGGATAGCCGCTCTTCGCATACAGCAGATAGACCGTTTCGTCCGCGCGCGAGTATGCGGCGACGTTGTTGACGGCGATGCGGAGGGCCGCGGCGACGGCCAGAAGGGCGGTCGAACGATTCAGCAATTCGCGAATGGGCGAGGAATAGTAACATCCGCGACCATGCGGACACTGCTGATCACCCTCGCCGCGCTCTTCACCTTCGCCCTGAACGCCGATGACCTCGCGGACATCCGCGCCGAGGTCGCGAAACGGCATGACGAAGCCGTCAAGCGATTGCAGGACTGGATCGCGCTGCCGTCGATCGCGGCGGAGAATCTCAACTTCCCGAAAGGCGCCGAGCACATGGCGCAGCTCGCGCGCGACGCGGGATTCCAGCACGTCGAGGTGATCAACACCGACGGCAAGCCGGGCGTCTTCGCGACGCTCGATGCCGGCGCGGCGAAGACGGTCGGGCTCTACTTCATGTACGACGTGAAGCAGTTCGATCCGGCGGAGTGGACCTCGCCGCCGCTCGAGTCGCGCATCGTCGACAAGCCGGGCGTCGGCAAGGCGCTCGTCGGCCGCGGCGCGGTGAATCAGAAAGGTCCGGAGTCGGCGTTCCTCGCGGCGCTGCACGCGATTCGCGGCGCGGGCAAGAAGATGCCGGTGAATCTCATCCTCGTCGCGGAAGGCGAAGAGGAAATCGGGTCGCCGCACATCGCGCAGCTCGCGCATCGTCCCGAAGTCGCGGCCGCGCTGAGCAAGACCGTCGGCGTGTTCATGCCCGCCGCGTCCCAGGATCTCGACGGCATCGTCACGGTGAGCCTCGGCGCGAAAGGCGTCGTGGAGCTCGAGCTGGTCTCGAGCGGCGAGAAATGGGGACGCGGTCCGGCGAAGGACATCCATTCATCGCTGAAAGCGATGGTCGACAGCCCCGCGTGGCATCTCATCAAAGCGCTCGACACGCTCGTGTCGGACGACGGCAACACGATCCTCATCGAGAACTATCCGAAACCGCGGCCGCTCAGCGCGGAAGAGAAAACGATGATCGCCGCCGCCGCAACGCGCCGCAACGAAGAGCGTCAGAAGAAATCCCTCGGCGTGCAGCACTGGATCGACGATCTGCCGTGGCTGCAGGCGAACGAGCGGCTCGAGTCGCAGCCGACGGTCAACATCCAGGGACTCGTCGGCGGCTACACCGGTCCCGGAGGCAAGACCATCCTGCCGCATCGGGCGGTGGCGAAGATCGACCTGCGCCTCGTGCCCGACATGAAGTTCGCCGATGCGGTCGCGGCGCTGAAAGCGCATCTCGCGAAGCGCGGCTACGGCGACATCGAAGTGAACGTGACCGGCGGCTACGATCCGACGAGCACTGTCGCAAGCGCGCCGCTGATCCAGTCGCAGGTCGCCGTGCTCAAACGCGCCGGCATCGATTCCGTGCTCTGGCCGCGCAACGCCGGCTCGTATCCCGGCTACGCCTTCACCGGCGATCCGCTGCGCCTCGCCTCCGGCCACTTCGGCCTCGGCCACGGCGGCGGCGCGCACGCGCCTGACGAGTACTACGTCATCGAGTCGTCGAACCCGAAAGTGCAGGGCTACGACGGCGCGGTGATGTCGTTCGTGGAGTATTTGTACGAGCTGGGGAAATGACGCGCACAGACGCGTCATCCTGAGCGCCAGCGAAGGATCTCGAGTTACGTGGATTGAGATCCTTCGCCGTCTGCGCGGCTCAGGATGACGTCAGCCGTACAGGACCACGTTGATGTGATCGAACTTCATCGCCTCGTGCTCGGCGGTGACGTCGGTCCAGCAACGGATCACCGGTACGACCGTGATGGTGATGTCGCCGCCCTTCGCGGCGGCGTTCTTGATCGCCTTCGTCGCGATCACGACCTTTTTGATCGGCTCCAGCGGATGCGTGGGACGCGGATCGAAGACGTCCTGTTTCTTGTGGATGTCGCAATGTCCGAGATCGCCGAAGCAGCCGCCGTGGCCGAAGATGTTGTACGAGCCGGCATAGCCGCTGGCGTCGGTGCGGGGCGTGTTCGCGTCCGCATCGGGATTGTTGACGAACACGCGCGCCTCATACGACGAGCCGGAATGATCGATGCCGATGAACTCGATATCGGCGCGCGAGAACTCCGCCGGCAGGTCGGCGGCGGGGATCGTCTTCGACGCCTTATAGGCCGCCCCGCTGCGATATTCGCCGCCGTCGTACGGGATCGATTGCGCCTTTTTTGCCTTCGCTTTCGCTTTGGTGGCCATGATTGTTCGTCCTTCCCGCGCTACAACCGGATGAGATTCACCGCGTACTCATAGCCGAGGTGGTTGACGCTGAGCACGTCGCGCACGGTCATCGAGAACGGATTGAGCACCATCGGCAGCAGGGCGGCCGGGATGTTGTTCACGCCGTGCTTCTGCTGCCACAGATACCAGAGCCGATCGATCATGCAGTGATGCGACCAGAAGATCGGATCCCACGCCGCCGTGGCCAGGAATCCCATGTCGCCGCCGACACTCCCGTTGCTCCCGCCGGTCCAGCCGTGAATCTGGTCGTGCAGATCCTCCATCTGCGTGGAGAAATCGTTGAACTGCGGGAGATCGAGGACGTCGTTGACGTCGTCCCGCGTCGGAAGCTCGTTCGGCTCGCCGGGAAAGCGGCGGGTGTTCCGGTTGATGGGCGGAGTCGCCGTCGGCGCAGTGATGCGCGCGCGATAGAGCGGATTGGCCTTCCCGCCCACGGTCGCGGCGGAGAACGCTTTGGGCACTCCGTTCGTGTGGGAGATGGCCGAGGTCCAGTCCCACCACGGCAATCCCACCTTCGGATCCGCGGGACTCTGGTCGCGGATCGCGCGCTCGAAGAAGAGCAGATATGCGCGATGCCACGGCAGGAAGAGATTGGCGTTGACCGTCGAGCCGCGCGTGCGGTCGTGGTGCCAGCAATACCAGTTCGGAATGCCGTGCAGTCCCGCGAAATAGTTGTAGCCGCGGTTGTCCCGGATCGCCTGCGCCCGCGTGTAGCCGGTGCGCAGGGCCGCAAGCTCCCCGGCGTTCAGACTGTCGACATTCTTCCGGACGATGAGACTGGCCATGCTGCCTCCCGGCACCCGTCACGAAGATTCAATTAGTGCGTAAGGCCGACGATAGGTTGGTGACGGAAGAAAGTCAACGCCGGGTGCGGCTATTTCTTTTTTGCGGCCACGCGCACCCGCGATTCCAGCACCGAGGCCTCGCGGAACTGGCCCTGCCCGCGCGTCACCGGCTTCTCCAGGCGCACCAGCAACTGTCCGTTGTCCTTCCCGATCACCTTGCCGCGATAGATCTTGTCCGGCTCGGTGAGGATGTAGTCCTGCGTGTCTCCGGAGAACTCGACCCGGTCTCCCACTTCGATTGCCTGCGACTTCTGTTTCGACTGAGCCATGTACCGATTTCCTGCGCAAATCACGCCAGCGAGGATGTTAGGCCGGTTTGCCCCACGTCCGCATCACGCGCGACCACGTCCGGTAATCCGCCTGACACGGATCGCCATCCGTGAACGGCGGGTTCGGGTGGTACTGGATCGCGAGCTGGATGCATTGCGCGACTTCATCGCCGGCGATGAGGCTGACGATGTAGAGCGACTCGTCGATCGCCGAGGAGATCCCGCCGCCGGTGACGACGTTCTCCGATTTCACGTAGCGCGGATAGCCGTTCACCAACAGCACGCGCGGATACTCGGCGCGCATCTGATCGTGGAAGAACCAGTGCGTCGTGCAGGTGCGGCCGTCGAGCAGTTTCGTCGCGGCGAGGATGAACGCGCCGGTGCAGACCGACGTCACCAGCTTCGCGTTCTTCGCCTGCTGCGACACGAACGCGAGCAGATCGGCGTCCTTCGTCGCGGCGTCTACGTAATCGCCGCCGCCGCCCGGCACATACAGCGCGTCGAGCGCATTCGTCTCGCTGAAGTCGGCGAACGTCGCATCGGGAGTGATGAGCACTCCGTTGCCGGTCTTGACCGGCTGGGTGGTTCTGCCGATCAGCGGCACTTCCACCGTCCGCCCTTTCCAGAACCCGTTCATCCAGCGAAAGATCTCGACGGCGTTGCAGACGTCGAGCAGATCGACCTTGTCGATGATCGGAATGCCGAGGCGATACGGCGTGCTCATGCGGGCGAGGATATCATCGCGTTCGCATGAAAAATTTGATCGCTGCGCTCCTCTTCGCCGCGGGTCTGTCTGCACAGCCGCTCGTGCTCACGGGCGGCCGATTGATCGACGGCTACGGCGGTCCTCCGATGGAAAACGCCGTCGTGATCATCGACGGCAATCGCATCAAAGCCGTCGGCATCGAGGGCACCGTCGCGATCCCGCAAGGCGCGCAAGTGATCGACACCAACGGCTACACGGTGATGCCCGGTCTGATGGACATGCACGTCCATCTGATGATCCTCGGACACGGCAACTACGATCACTGGGACGCGACGTATCCGAGCCAGTACCGCGACGTGATCATGCCGATCGCCGCGAAGCAATTGCTGATGGCCGGCGTCACGACGGCGCGCGATCTCGGCGGGCCGCTCGAAGACATCGTCGCCGTGAAAAACAAAATCAATCGCGGCGAGATCCCGGGACCGCGGCTCTTCGTCTCCGGCCCGTTCCTTCAGAAATCGAACACGCCGCTGACGGCGAAGTTTCGCTGGATCGTGAACGGGCCGCAGGACGCGCGCGCGAAGGTGCAGACGATCGTCGCCGGCGGCGCGGATGTCATCAAGCTGATCGATCAGGATCAGATGACGATCGAGGAAGTGAAGGCGATCGTCGAGGAGGCGCACAAGCTCGGCAAGACCGTGGCCGCGCACGCGCATCGCTCCGAGGAAATCCGGCAGGGATTGCGCGCGGGCGTCGATTGCTTCGAGCACACAGGCCTCGCCACGAAGCCGGGCTACGAAGAAGACGTGCTGCAGATGATGCGCGAGCGCAACGCGACGCTGTTCTGGTGCCCGACGATCGAAGGGCTCTATCTCTTCGAGCAGACGAAGCAGAACCCGGAACGCATCGACGATCAGCGGCTCAAAGCGGATCTGCCGGCGGCGATCTACAAAGACATCCACGACTCGATTCGCGACGTCTCGCATCTCGACTACTTTCGGCTCGTGTCGCGGCGCATCCCGACGCTGCCGAACAAGTTCCGCCAGCTGCGCGAGTCGGGCGTGACGATCATCGTCGGCACCGACTCCGGCATCCCGCTGAACTTTCACTTCGATTCGACGTGGCGCGAGCTGAAGACGATGGTCGATCTCGGCATGCCGCCGATGGACGCCATCCGCGCCGCGACGTACTGGCCGGCGCAGCTTCTCAAACAGCCCGACCTCGGCACGATCGCCGCCGGCAAGCTCGCCGACCTCATCGTCGTCGACGGCGACCCGCTGACCGACATGACCTCGCTCCGGCACATCGTGCATGTGGTGAAGGATGGGAAGGTGGTGCGATGAAAGGCGAACATCACTACCGCTCGCGCCTGATCTGGGACGGCAATCGCGGCGACGGAACGTCCGACTACCGGACGTACGGCCGCAACTATCGCGTCACGGTCGAAGGAAAGCCGGACATTCATGGAACCGCCGACCCGGCGTTTCGCGGCGAGGCGGAGAAGTGGAATCCGGAAGATCTCTTTCTCGCAGCGCTCTCGTCCTGTCACATGCTCACCTACCTCGCGCTCTGCGCGCGCGACAAGATCAGCGTGCTCGCGTACGAAGACGAGGCCACCGGCGTGATGAAAGAGGACAAACGCGGCGGCGGTCGATTCGAGGAAGTGGTGCTGCATCCGGTCGTGACGATCGCGAATGCGGAGCAGCTCGATCGCGCGCGCGAATTGCACGAGCGCGCGCACGAGCTCTGTTTCATCGCCGCCTCGGTCAGCGTTCCAATCCATCACCGCGCGGAGGTGCGCGCATGAAAGACCTTGCCATCGCTCTCGAAAACCGCCCCGGGGCGCTCGCCGAGATGGGCGAAGCCCTCGGCGCTGCAGGCGTGAGCATCGAAGGCGGCGGCGTGTGGAACGGCGTCGCGCACTTTCTCGTTCACGACGCCGCCGCGGCGCGCGCCGCGCTCGAGGCCGCGGGGATTCGCGTCCTCGCCGAGAACGAAGTGATGATCCTGCGATTGAAACAGGACGAGCCGGGACAGCTCGGCAAAGCCGCGCGCAAGTTAGCGGATGAGGGCGTGAATATCGAAGTGCAGTACAGCGATCACGATCACAACCTGATTCTCGTCGTCACGGACAGGGAGTGATGTACTGGCTCAGGATCCACGAATTCAGCCCGGTGTGGATGAATCCGTTGGTGTCGTAGTCGGGATGGAGAAAGAGCGTATTCGTGTACGTCACGCCGTCCTCCATCGTCGTGGACGGACTCACACGTGCGACACCGTGCGAGCCGTTCGACGGATCGGGATCGTTCCATATCACTGTGTCGTGCTGAGAGTTCCATGCGAGCTGGCTCGCGGCGCCGCTGTTGATCAGATCGATGGTCTGTCCGTACCAGTTCAATTTGAGCTCCGTGAAGTGAACCCAATCGTTGTAGCTGTTGCCGGCATCTTCGACACCGATGGCGATGGCCGGTTTGTCGAGCAACGCAGTGATGTCGATGGCGAAGCGCTTCAGTTTGCCGTCGTACGGCTTGTAGAGGATCTGCGCGTCCCAGTGGCTCGCCGGCGAATGGCTCGGCGACTGATAACTGCGATCGTCCTCGAGGTTCCACACGCCGAGCGCGGCGCCGTTCGTTCCCGCGGCGCCGTTTGCGAATCCGAATCTGCCCGTCAACACGACGCGCCGTGGTGCGCCGGTCGCCGGAAAATTCACGCCGCCGTGAATGAATCCGGTCGGATCGTAGTCGGGCACGAGGTAGAGCGCCTTGGGATAGGAGACGCCGTTCTCCATCGTCACCGGACTCAGACGCGCCACGCCCGACGGACCGTGATTCGGATCGCCGTCGGTCCAGACCACGGTGCCGCGGCTGGAATGCCAGAAGAATTGGCTGAGGATCGACTCCTGCAGCAGATCGATCGGCTGCCCGTACCAGTCGAGCACGAGCTCCGTCAGATAGGCCCAATCCCAGGAGCTGTTGCCGAGGCCGTCGATCCCGAAGATGACGGCCTGGGCATCGATGGCGTTCGTGATGTCGAAGTCGAACGACTTCAACGTTCCGTCGTAGGACTTCGGAATGGAAGTCGCTTCCCACACGCCGTCGCGATACATGAAAAGACCGAGGGAAATCCCGTTGCTCAACTGAGCGCCGGTTTGGAATCCGAACTTGCCGCGTAATCTGACGGTGGTGGACGGCGCGCGCATCGAGGTGAGGCTTCCCCACTGCTTGTGACGGCACTGCGTGCGCAACGGCGGATCGAGCAGCGTCGCGGCAGGCAGCTCGAAGCCGACATCGCTCATTCCTTTCCACGCCGCGATGCGGCGAACTGCCGAAAAGAAATCCTTGTGCCGCAGAAATTGATCGCTGTGGAATCCCGGCTCGAGCTGCGTTTGCTCCACCCAATCGTTCCACGACTCGAGGAACACCCAGATCTGATTCGACGCCGCCTTGTCGAGAGCGGCGTTGAGAAACCCGTCGGCAGCGTCGTACATCCCGTTTCCATCGCGGCCGATGACGTTGCGAGGCACCGTGAGCCCGCTGCCTCGATCGAGCGACGTCGGGAACAATCCCCGCTCATCGAACGCCGGATAGACGTGCAATCCCGCCTTGCCCGGAGCATGGCTGCGGAGAAAATCGATGGAGCCCTGGTACGCAGCTTCGAAGGTCGGGCGGTCGGCGGGAGTGCGCGGCGTGAAGGTCTGATTGGCATAGCCGTACAGACCCCAGAACACGGAAATGTTCTCCGCGCCGACCACGCGAAGAACATCGGGAATGTCGCTGAACGCCGCGTTCACGTTGTCGAGCGTCGGACCGCTCATGACGAGAGAGAACTGCAGGCCCGTCTGCGCCTTCACCTCGTCGATGATCTGCGCCAGTTGCGCGCGATTGCCCCATGTGAATACCTTCCCCAGCCCTGCACTCTCGCACGCGGGCGCGTTGGCGATCCAGACGACCGGCTTGCCGTCAATCCGCAGATAGTTCGCATGCGCGGCATGAGCGAGCGCATTTTTGAGGGCAGTGACGCGCCGCCCGAATTGCTGGGTGGCGGTCTCACTGCACACCGGGCCCCAGTTGGTGTGATACAGCTCGAGACCGAGGGGCATGCCGGCGGCGGCGGCGAGGCCGAGGTGCGTGTCGAAGATCGGATACCAGGCATCGTCGAACACCGACGCGAACATGCCGTCGATCCCGGCCTGCTTCGCGACGCGAAAACTGTAGGCCAGCGCCGGCTGATCCGCTGTCGAAACGGAGCTGTACGGCCCGAGCAGCGGCAGCCCGGTCCGCGACGCAGTGGCGCGTCTCCACGGCGTCCGCATCACGTCGGGGTGGACGCCGTTCGCGACGCCCCAGTGAATCTGGCTCCAGCCATTCCAGTACGTGCTCATGCCGGTCCACGGCAATGGCACGTCGCCCTCCGCATACCAGAGGTGATATTGCACGTAGACGCGCCGGTCGTCGGCGTGGAGGCCGGACGCGAGGAGCAGCAGGATTCCGATCAGCAGGCCCGAGACGCGCGTCATCATGGCGACGATTGTCGCACGCCGATGTAGTGGAACCGGACGAGGTACACATTCTCGCCGCGCCCATGCTTCGCCACCTTGAGCAGATCGGCGACGGTCTTGAAGCCGGAGGCGCGGGCCAGCGCGGGGGTGATGTCGCGGAAGGTGATCGACTCGATCGAGTCGACCTCGATCTCGCCCTCTTCCATCCGGTATCGCTTTCCGGCGGTGACGTGCGGCTGCGTCCAGACACGGACGCTGCAGGTGATCGCGCCGCTTCGCACTCCGTCGCGCAGGTACTTGGTGAACTGCATCAGTGGATCGTCGTGATCGGGACCGGCCGCAGGATCTCGAAGCGGAACATGATCACGCCCGACGCAGGCGCTGCATCGGGCGCGAATTCCCATTTCACGATCGCGTCGTGCACCGCCTGATCGAGGCCGAACGGCAGGGGCTTGACGATCGTCGCCGTCTCCACCTTCCCATCGGCGCCGACGACCACCTTCACGCCCACGAGGCCGCTGATCCTGGCCTTCATCGCGACTTCGGGATACTCAGGAATCACCCGCACGGTCGCGCGGCTCAGCAATGCTTCATCCGCTTCAGGGACGACAGTGACCGCCGGCGGGCAGTGATCGCGATCCGGCGCCGGCGCTGCGCCCGTAGCGAGCTCGATGTCGACGGTGCGATGCCGCGCCTCGGCGCCGTCCCATCGGCCGTCGGTCACCAGCATCTTCATCTGCAGCGTCTCGCCGTCGATCGAATAGCGGACGTCGTCCGTGCTGCCGCGGCAGAGCCATCGCTGATCGCTGAATGTGAGCACGTCGCGCACGAGCAGCGTGCGCACCACCTTCCCGCTTGCGTTGCGGATCGTCAGCAGTTCGTCTGCGCGGCCGCATTGCAATTGGTGGTGCGTGACGACGTGACCGTCATCCGTGACGAGCAGGTTCTCGGTGTTCTCGCCCAATCGAAATGCGAATTCGGAGAGCATCTCGCGGTAGCTGGTGCCGGGCCATGCGTGATACAGCGCACCACGCGTCGGCTTCGGTTCGGGTGGAGCTTCGTCCGGCAGCGGGACGAGGCCTGGCAGCGTATCGACATCGGCTTCGCCGGATCGCACGACGACGACCATCTCCCCATTCGGCGAGACGAATCGAGGATTCTCGGTCACCGTGGAGGCAAGCAGAAACGCGCCGAGAAGAAATGACATCGCCTTACTTGGCTGTCGCGTCCATGAACGCCGCCAGATCCTTCTTGAACTTCACGCGAGACGGCTCGTGCACGTACATCATGTGCCCGGCCTCGTAGTACTCGATGGCGATGTTCCGCCGCACCTCGGCCGGCACATCGAGGTGATTGACGAAATACTCGACCGCGCCGTACGGGCAAGCCAGGTCGAAGTAGCCCTGCTGCACCAGCACTTTCATCTTCGGGTTGCGCACCATCGCGTGCGCGAGATCGATCCCGGTGTTGGCCACCGGTGCGCGTCCTTCTCCCGGCGTGTCGTGTCCCTGGTCCCATCGCGAGTAGAGGCCGCCGGAGAGGAGATATTCGCGCTCCGACTCGACCTGCAGCTCGTTGCGGTAGTAGTCGTTGAACGTCGCCACGATCGCCGGCGCGATGGCGTCGGCGTACGGGTCGTACCGCATCTGCTCGGCGGTCGAGCTGAGGTTCCCGCCGGTGTAGCGCGTGTCGATCCGCCCGACGACCAGCCCGCGCGTCCGCAGCAACTCCTGCAGGAAGCGGCCCTCGTTCATGCGCAGGTTGGCACGCTCCCAGTATTCCGCGCTGACGCCGGTAAAGCGCACCAGCCCGTCGAGCACCGCGCGCCGCTCCTCCGCCGTCGCCCGCGCGCCCTTGAACAGCACCGGCGCGTAGACGTCGCGAACGAACGCCTCCGCCTGGCGGAGAAACGACTGCAGGTCGGGCCGCGGCTCGGCGATCATCTTGTGATACCAGGCCGTCGACGCGTAGGTGGTCAAGTAGTTGACGTAGGCGGTGTCGATCGGAAGGTCGGAGTTCCCGGCCACGGCATCCATGTACGGCGAGACGAGGATGACGCCGTTGAGCGTGACGTTGTGCCGCGAGAGCAGCACGTAGGCCACGGCGCCGGAGCGCATGCCGCCGTAGCTCTCGCCGAGGATGTACTTCGGGGACGACCAGCGCCCGTTTTGATTGAGATAGCGGACGATGAAATCGGCGACCGAGCGCGCGTCCTGATCGACGCCCCAGAAATCCTTCCCCTCCCCTTTGCCGATCGTGCGCGAGAAGCCGGTGCCGATGGGATCGATCATCACGAGGTCGGCGCGATCGAGAATCGTGGCGTCGTTCTCGATGAGCCGGAACGGCCCGCGAGTGTTCGGCTCGAGATCGGCGATCTGCGTCCGCTTCGGACCGAGAACGCCGACGTGCAGCCACGCGGACGCGGAGCCGGGACCGCCGTTGTACGCGAACATGAGCGGCCGCGTCGCTTTATCGCTCCCATCCTTCGTGTAGGCCGTGTACCCGAACAGCGCGATCGGCTCGTCCTTGTCATCGCGAATCCGCATCGTCCCCGCCGTCGCGGTGTACGCGAGCGGCGCGCCGCCGAGCGTGATCCTGTGCTTCGTCACCCAGGTCTTCGGCTCGGGAATCGCGGGCTCGGCCGGCTTCGCGGGCTCCGCCGCTTTCGCGGGCGGCTCCTGGGCGATCATCGCGAGCGGTGGTAGAGCGAGAAGAGCGACGACTGCGGCGAGGCGGAGATTCTGGTCATGCGACGGGCATGATCGCATGAGGGCTGGTGCATGATCGCAAGATGGTTGTTACGGAAGCGATCGGCTCCTGAGCGCGATCTCCACCCTCTCCGCAGAGTGCCTGACATCGCCGAGCACATCCGTCTCCCATAGCCGCATAACGATCCAGCCAGCCGCGCACAGCAGACGTGTATTGCGGCGGTCACGAGCCATATTAGCCGCGATTTTCGCCGTCCAGTAGGGTGCGTTCGCCCCTCGCTCCAGTTTCGGCCGTCGCTCACGCCACCGGCGGCCATGCCAGAAATCGCCGTCACAGAAGATCACCACCCGCTCGCGACGAAACACGATGTCCGGCTTCCCCGGCAGATCGGATGCATGAAGACGGTACCGAAGACCGCGACGCCACAGCTCCTTTCGGAGCAACAACTCCGCCTTCGTGTCCTTGGAGCGATTTCGTCGCTTGATTCGCGACGCCAACTCCGTGGCAGGCTTGAAACTCGAGAACCGTGGCACCTTAGGCATCGCGTTCCTCGTAGAGTAATCTAGCCACACTTCCGTTCTAAGATGGCGCGGCCGGTCGATCACAGCCTTCCGTACAGTGTCTACGGCGTCAGTCGCAGGCATCGTGAGCCGCTTCTCCAGTACATTCACGACGCGCTGGCCGCGTCCGGCTGCCGCGTCATCCACAGCTCGGATGCCGGACACGCGCCGTTCCGCATCAGCTTCGAGACCGCCGCAGGCGAGCGATTGGGGATCATTGCGTACGCCTACTTCGCCAACCAGCATCTCACTCGCAACCGCCCCGGTGATGAATACCGCTTCCAGCTCAAATACGGCGGCAAACGGGATAGCAATCTCCACCACCTTTGGCAGGACCCATACGGCCTCTACACGACACTTCTCGTAGGCATCAGTCCCGGCGAACGATTCTTCGTCGGATTCGATCCTGTCCTGCATAGCCCCACAAAGCACTTCATTTCTCTGGAGTTCAAAGCGTCGTTCGTCGACGACATCCTCCGGAAGACCTGGTCCTGGCGCGAGCGGGACCGCAGAAGCGGCTCCGAAGAGCCGGTCGAAGTCATCGTCGGCGGAACGATTGACTCCTTTCTTGACTACATCCGGTTCGAGCGCGAGGCTTGCGGTGAAGACCAAGGACACCGCGCCCTCCTGGCCGATCGTCGCGGCATCGTCGCTCCGGTGACAACTGTCGCAACCGCACCTGCGCCTCCCGAATCCGCGTACGTCCATCAACTCGCACGTGAATTCGAGATGTCCGAGGCAGCGATCCTCGATCTAATCGCCGACGCGCGCCGGCTCAAGATGGCAGTGCGGGGATGGGTAGCCGAGCAGCATCTCGTCGAGCAGCTCCGTCACGTTGATGGCATCACGGATTGCGAGCGGATTGATGCTGAAAGTAGCCCCGACATTCAGCTCCGCTTCGAAGGGAGCGATCTACTTTTCGTAGAATGCAAGAACGTCCTCCGTACGCCAACCAAAGACGGCGCGGCGCGCGTCGACTTCCAACGCACGCGCGCATCGAAGGCGGACCCCTGCTCGCGCTACTACGCGCCCGATGACTTTGACGTGCTTGCGGCGTGTCTCCATGCGCGTACCGAGCGATGGGAGTACTCATTCGCGTTGACGCACGAACTGGAGCCACATCGAAAGTGTGCCGGTAAGTTGTCGAGCAATGTGGTGGTGGATACTCGCTGGCGCGAGGACATCCGAGGTATCCTCGGCGCGGCAGCACGTGCCAGATAAACGACCCATGACCGCGCGAAAACCCGAGCCGAAAGTCGTTAGCCTGTACTCCGGCGCGGGTGGTCTCGACTACGGATTCGAGGCCGCCGGATTCGAGACGGTTTTTACCAACGACTTCGACCACGACGCCTGTGAAACGCTCCGGCTGAATCGAGAGTGGCCGGTCATTGAGCGGAGCATCTTCGACGTTCCGACCGAGGAGATCCTCGAGATCGCCGACGCGAAAGTCGGCGAGATCGACGTGTTGATCGGCGGTCCGCCCTGTCAACCGTTCTCAAAATCGAGCTACTGGGTCCGTGGCGATGCCGCGCGGTTAAATGACCCACGCGCTGCGACCCTCGACGCGTATCTTCGCGTGCTTGAGGAAATGCAGCCGCGCGCGTTCCTTCTTGAGAATGTCTACGGCATCGCGTACTCGGAGAAAAACGAAGGGATACAACTCCTCCTCAACAAGATCGCCGAGATCAACCGCCGCAAGGGCACGCGCTACCAACCACAGCCAGGAGTACTCAATGCTGCGCGGTTTGGTGTGCCGCAGATCCGCGAGCGATTCTTCCTTGTCGGTGCGCGCGACGGCTCTCTGTTTGACTTTCCGAAAGCCGCCTTCGCAGCGTCGGGCGATCAGCAGCCGCTCGGAACGTTACCGCTGTATCGCACCGCCTGGGACGCGCTTGCGGACGTCCGTCCTTCACCGGATGAAGACCTGGAAGTTCGAGGTAAGTGGGCTGGCCTGCTACCTTCGATCCCCGAGGGCCAGAACTACCTTCATCACACCGAGCGAGGCGACGGAATGTCGCTCTTCGGCTGGCGGCGGCGCTACTGGAACTTTCTCCTCAAACTCGCAAAGCGCCTCCCGTCCTGGACGATTCAGGCGCAGCCGGGACCGTCGGTCGGTCCATTCCATTGGGAGAATCGCCGTCTCAGCCACCGAGAGCTCTGCCGGCTGCAGACCTTCCCCGACGACGTGCAGGTGTACGGCAACCGAATGTCGGTGCAGCGCCAGATCGGCAACGCCGTGCCGTCACTCCTTGCGGAGGTGCTCGCGCGCGCGATTAAGATGCAGCTTCTCGGGTATCGGAGCACGAACGAACCGCTGCGACTCCTGCCGCCGAATCGGTCACCCGCGCCACCACCAGAGCCGGTGCGGCCTGTTCCCGCCGAGTACCGCAAGCTCGCGGGACGGCACAAGGCACATCCGGGAACCGGCAAAGGCCCGCGGTCGGTGCAGCAGCGTGGTGACGAGCTTTTCGTCTGACTAACCAGACGCCAGTCGATAAGTAACTATCGGTGAGGCTCCTTTCCCGCCGCGACTCCTGCCCTGTCACGTCGCGGAACTGCGCGACGTCGCGGCCGAGGATGTACTTGTCCATCCAGCCGAGGATTGAGCGGAGCCGCTCGACGCGGTGCCAGGGCTGGCCGCTGCGGGAGAGCTCGTGCGACTCGCCGGGGAAGCGCACCATGGCGGTGGGGCGGCGGAGGTACTTGAGCGCGCGGAAGAGCATCTCGCCGCCGGCGCCGGGAGGGGTGCGGTGGTCGGCCTCGCCGAGGACGAACATGATCGGCGTTTTGATGTTCTTCACGTAGGTCAGCGGCGAGCGCGCGTCGAAGTCCTGCGGATCCTCAAACGGCGCCTTGCGGAACCAGGTCGGATGGAAGAGCGTGAAGTCGGCCGTGTACCAGAACGTGCTCCAGTCGGAGATGTCGCGCTGCGAGACGGCGGCGCGGAAGCGGTTGGTCTGCGTGACCGCCCAGTTGGTGAGCAGACCCCCGCCCGAGCCGCCCGTCACGCCGAGACGCTGCGGGTCGGCCCAGCCGCGGCGGATCACCTCATCCACGCCGGCCATGAGGTCTTTGTGATCGTCGCCGGGGTAGTGATACTGGATCACGTTCCCGAACTCCTGCCCGTACGACGTCGAGCCGCGCGGATTCGGATAGAGCACGAGATAGCCACGCGCCGCCATCCACTGAAACTCGTGGCTGAAGATCCAGCCGTACGCGGAGTGCGGCCCGCCGTGGATGTTCAGAATCATCGGGTACTTCTTCGACGGATCGAAATCGGGCGGCCGCTGCACCCAGGCCTGGATGCGCTTCCCGTCGAAGCTCGTGTACCAGATCTCCTCCGGCATCGTCAGGTTGAGTTGCGCGAAGAGCGCGTCGTTGAACGAGGTAAGGCGCCGCGGCTGTGTGCTGCGGGGATCGAGCACGAACAGATCGCCGATGACGGTCGGCGTCGACAGGATGAGCGCGAGCGGAGCGCCGCCTCGGCCCGCGGCATACGAGAGCACCGCCTGCTGCCCCGACGTCACCTCCGACGGCGCGCCGCCGGCGACGGCGAAGCGCATCAGATTGGCTTTCCCTTCGCGGGCCACCGAAACGACCAGCGACTTCCCGTCGTCCGTCCAGAGGATGCGTGATCCGGAATTGCCGCGCGGCGCACGCTGATCCGCGCCGACGCCTGCGCCGACGTCGTAGTCGAAGTCGGCGGTGAGATTGCGCGGCTTTGCGCCCGGCGTGAGCTCGAGTACCCAGAGATCCGGCTGGCTGTACGAGCGGACGGGCTGCGAGATGTCGGCCTGAAACGCGAGGAATCGTCCGTCGGGCGAGAGCGACGTCTGGCCGATCTCGAAGTCCAGCGCAGCGAGTCTTTCCGGCTCGCCGCCGCGCGACGGCACGGCGTACACATCGCTCTGCGGCGGCTCGTAGTACGCCTCGTCGATGCGCGTGGAGGTGTAGAAGATGCGCGCGCCGTCGCGAGACCAGATCGGATCGTCTTCCTCGAACTTGCCGTCGGTGAGCTGCCGCGACGCCACCGGCCGCTCGGCGAGCTCCGGCACGTCGGCCACCCAGATGTGCGAGCGGTGCTCGAAGTCGAGATAGCCCTGATCGTTGAAACGATAGATGGCGCGGGTGATCGTGCGCACGTCGCTGTCGCGGTCGCTCTCGTCCGGCACATTTGCAGGCGGCTTCGGCGCCGTCATGTCCGCCTGGCGCGGAACGTCGACGTCCTGCGCGGTCTTCTTGCTCGCTTTTTCCTTCCGCTGCTTCTCGAGATCTTTCGCGTTCGCGCCGCTGGTGAAGGCGATGCGCTTGCCGTCCGGCGACCACACCGCCGCGGACGTGCCTTGCGGAACCTCCGTCAGCCGCCACGCCTCGCCGCCGCCGAGGGAAAGGAGGTGAATCTGCGCGGGCTCCGGTTTCCCGTCGCGCATCGGCGCGCGGAGGAAAGCGATGCGCCGTCCGTCCGGCGACCAGCGCGGCTGCGAGTCGCGTGTTCCCGTCGTCAGGCGCGAGGGCGGCGCGCTGCCGTTCGACGGAACGATCCAGAGCGCGGTCTCATAGCCGTCGCCTTTCTCATTGACCGTCACGCGGGTGAACGCGACGCGTGTGCCGTCGGGGGACGGTTGCGGATCGGCGACCCAGACGAAGCGGAAGAGATCCGTCTCGGTGAGCAGGCGCTTCGCCGGCTGCTGGGCGACCGTGACGTGCGCGAGGTGGACGAAAAGGAGGATGGCGAGAAGGCGGCTCGTGCTGCGCATGCGCCCTTCCTACCACACCTCTCACTCCTCGAAAACTGCCGTTCGTCGCATCGTGGCAGCCGTCACCACACGTTGACGTATTCTCAGGAGCGAATGGCCGTTCTCCCGTTGACGCACGGTTGGCGGCGGGTGCTCGTTGCGCTCGCGCTGGCGGCACTCTGCACCGCGCTCCTGGGGCACGGCTGGCAATCGGGCACGCTCTCGATCCTCATCCGCGCGATCCTGGCGGGTCTCGTGACGACGCTCGTGTATTCGGTGCTCGAACACTGGCCGGCGCAGTTGCCGCGCTGGATCGCGCGCTGGGCACTGCAAGTCGTGGCCGTGGGGGGGTCCGTCCCCGTGACGACGCTCGCGATCTGGACGATCTCCACCGCGCCCGGTGCGCCGCCGTTCTGGGACGACCCGGCGCGGATGGAGGGCTGGATGCTGCTCACCTTCTTCAGTCTTCTCGTCGCGCCGTGGACGGCGCTCGCGGCGCTGGTGCGGCAGAAGGAAGCGATGGCGCGGCATCAGGCGCTCGCGTTCGAGCTGGAGCGGAGCGAGCTCGAACGGCAGGCGCTCGACGCGCGGCTGCAGTTGCTGCAGGCGCAGGTGGCGCCGCACTTTCTCTTCAACACGCTCGCGAACGTGCAGGCGCTCGTCGACGCGCGATCGCCGCGCGCATCCGCGGTGCTGCGCAGTCTCATCGCCTACCTCCGCGCCGCCGTGCCGTTGCTCCACGAACCGGCGGCGACGCTCGACCGCGAGTTGCATCTCGTGCAGGCTTACCTCGAGCTGATGCACATGCGCATCCCCGACCGACTGCGCTATGCGCTGCACGTCGACGACTCCGCGCGTTCGCTGCGCTGTCCGCCGACAACGCTGCTCACGCTGGTCGAGAACGCCGTCCGCCACGGCATCGATCCGAGCGAGGAAGGCGGCTCGATCGATGTCTTCGTAGAGCGCCACGGCGATCGCTGCCTGATCCGCGTCATCGACACTGGTGTCGGGCTGCGGCAGCCGGCGAATCCGGGACTGCGCACGGGACTCTCCACTTTGCGCGAGCGGCTGGAGTGGATGTTCGGCAGCGACGCGCGGCTCGAGATCACGCAGCAGAAGGAAGGCGGCGTCTGTGCGGAGCTGGAGATGCCGGCGTGACAGCGACGGCACTCATCGCCCGCGCGACTGCACTCATCGCTGACGACGAGCCGCTGCTGCGCGAGGCTCTGGCGCGCCAGCTCGCGGACGTGTGGCCGGAGCTGGAGATCGTCGCCAAGGCGCGCAACGGGCGCGAAGCAATCGCTCTCTTTGACGAGCGCCAGCCAGACATCTGTTTTCTCGACGTGCACATGCCCGGTCTCTCGGGCATGGACGCGGCGAATCACATCGGCCGGCGCGCTCATCTCGTCTTCGTCACCGCGTACGACACGTACGCCGTGCAGGCGTTCGCGCAGGGCGCGCTCGATTACCTCGTCAAGCCGGTCGAGACGGCGCGGCTGGAGGAAACGGTGGCGCGGCTGAAGGAACGTCTCGCCGCAGCGCGGCCGGCGGTGAACACCGAGGAGCTGCTGCGCCAGCTCGCGGCACAGCTGGCATCGGTGCAGGGAGCGCCGGCGCCGCTGCGCTGGATCCGCGCGCAGACCGGGCAGACGATGCGCCTCATCGCGGTCGACGACGTCGACTACATCCGCTCCGACGCCAAGTACACCGTCGTGGCGTGGCGCGGCGACGGCGGACAGCCCGCCGAAGCCACGGTGCGGACGCCGCTGAAAGAGCTGATCACGCAACTCGATCCCGCGCAATTCGCGCAGGTTCATCGCTCGGTGGTGGTGAACCTCCGCTCGATCAGCCACATCCGCCGGCACGACAACGAGACGGCCGAGATTTACCTCAAAGGGCGCAAGGAAGTGCTGCCCGTCAGCCGCAACTACCTGCACCTGTTTCGGCAGATGTAGCCGCTCATCCCGCGAAAACCGTCACTCGTCGCAATTGCGTGGGCAAGCGTCTCCGCCGTCGCCATATTGGCCAGCATGAAAACCATTCATTTCATCTTCTTTGTCGTTCTGATGCTGATTTCTTCAGGAGCATTCGCACAATCCGACGCGACGGCCGAATTCACGAAGTTGAAAGCGCTCGCCGGGACGTGGGAAGGCCGGATGACCACCGATCCGCCGATGCCGGACATCGACGGTACGGCGACGACGGTCACGATGCGCGTCACGTCGATGGGCAACGTGCTGATGCACGAGATGACGGGCGAAGGCCGCCCGGACGATCCGATCACGATGTTCTACCTCGAGGGCGGCGGCCTGGAGCTGCGGCATTACTGCGACGCCGGAAATCGTCCGCGCATGCGCGGCACGATGTCTCCCGACCGGAAAAGCATCACGTACGAGTTTCTCGACGTCGCCGGAGACACGCACTACGGGCACATGCACCGCGCGGTCTTTACGTTCCTCGACGAAAACCGCCACGCCGAGGAGTGGACGTTCATGCGCGGCAACAGGCCGGTCAAGGCGCGCGTCGAGCTGCGCCGCAAGAAATAGGAGGAGATCATGTCTGCAATTACGTATGCGTTCGTTCCCGACACTGCGCGCTACGAAGGAGTGCGGCCGATCCAGGTCTACCTCCTCCGCACGTTCTTTTTGCTGGTCTTCCTGTTCGTCGGATTCGACGCCTGGTCGGCGATCGTGCGCCATCAAGGGCCGTGGGACCCGATGAAGGCCGCGGCGTTGGCGATGTTTGCTTCGTACTCGACGCTCTCGATCCTCGGCGTGCTCCGGCCGCTGAAGATGCTGCCGATCCTCGTCTTCATCATTGTGTACAAGGCGATCTGGCTCGCCGTCGTCGCGTATCCGCTCTGGGCCGCGAATCAGCTGGCCGGTTCGCCCGTCGAACCAATGGCGAGGATTTTCGCGTGGGTGTTACTGCTCATTCCCGCCCTGCCCTGGAAGTACTTTGTGCTGAGAACCCTCGGCGTTTCTTCGCGTATCAAGGCGGCATGACCCAACGTCTCTCACCCGAGCTCATGACAAGGGAGGATTACAGACGCGCGAGCCGGTCATCAGCGGCTTGCGGACGAACTTCGAGAGGAACGATGGACTGCGGCGCCGGCTGATTCCCGGCAGTCTCGAGGTCTATCCGGTTCCCAACTACGGCGCGATCGAAGTCGGCACGCACGAGTTCTGTCACGAGGAAAACGGGAAGACCGATTGCGGCGTGTTGCGCTTCCTGCACGTCTGGCAGAAACGCGACGGACAGTGGCGCGTTACACGGGTCGTGAGTTACGACCATTAGTCCGCCCATACGCCCGCTATCCGCGCGCGTCAGGCGTATTCTCGCCGCATGGGAGAGACGAGCTCGGTCAAGGTCAAAGGCGGTGCGTTGTTGTCGCGGCTCGCGTTCGTGCGCGAGCATCGCGGCGAGGAAGGAGTGCAGAAGGTGCTCGCGCGTCTGCCGGAATCGGATCGCGCGTCATGCGCGCAGATCCTGACCGGCGGCTGGTATCCGTTCGAGCTCAATGAGCGGCTCGATCAGGCGGTAGCCGCGGAGATGGGGATGGGCGAGAACGTATTTCTGCTGATGGGCGAGAAATCGGCCGTGCAGAATCTCAACGGGCCGCACAAGGCGCTGCTCTCGCCCGGAGATCCGCACGGCCTGCTCCGCCGCACGCCGCAGATCTATCAGATGTACTACGACACCGGCCGCCGCTCGTACGACGCCGCCGGCGAGAAGAAAGCGATCCTCCGGACCTACGACGCGCCGATGCACACGCGCCAGGACTGCCTCACCGTCATCGGCTGGCACCGCAAAGCAATCGAGCTGTGCGGCGGCACGCGCGTACACGTGACGGAAACGAAGTGCCGCGTCAGCGGCGCGGAGTGCTGCGAGTATGTTTGTGAGTGGAGCTAACCGAACGCCGCATTCACGAACGACCGATCGAGATCGCGCACCGACGCGCAGCCGAGGAGCTTCATCGTGCGGACGATGTCGGTGCGCAGGATGTCGATCGCCCGCGCGACGCCCGCCGCGCCCGCGGCGCCGAGGCCGTAGGCGTAGGCGCGGCCGATCAGCACGGCGCGCGCACCGAGGCAGAGCGCCTTGACGATGTCGCTGCCGCGGCGGATGCCGCCGTCGATCAGCACCTCGACCTGTCCACCGACCGCGTCGACCACTTCGGGCAGCACGCGCAGCGTCGGCAGCGACGCCGTCGAGCTGGCGGCCGCCGTGATTCGACACCACCACGGCCGTCGGCGCCGTGATCGATCGCGCTGCCGCGCATCGTCGGCGGTGTGCACGCCTTTCGCGACGATCGGCCCCTGCCACGCGTCGCGAATCCACGTGAAGTCGTCCCACGACACCATCGACTGCGCGAGCGCGGCGCCGACGTCGACATACGGCATCGGGCCGTCCGGCAGCACGATGTTCGGGAAACTTCATCAGACCGCCGTCGCGCAGATAGTCAAAGAGCCAGCGCGGCCGCGCGAGAATCTGGAAGACGTACGGAAGCATCGTGAACGGCGCGCCGGTGACCAGCTCCTTCGCGCCGTTGCGCACGTCGCGCTCGCGCAATCCGACGACCGGCGTGTCGATGGTGACGACGAGCGCGGAGCAACCCGCGCTCTTCGCGCGCTCGATTGCGCCGAGGGCGACGTCGCGGCCGCCGATGAGATAGAGCTGATACCAGACCGGCCCGCGCGTCGCCGCCTTCACGTCGCGCACCGGACAGCCGGCCAGCGTGGAGAGGGTGTAGATCGTGCCGGCGTCGCCCGCCACGCGCGCCGCCACCTCCTCGCCGCGCGGATAAAACATGCGGCGAGCTGCCGACCGGCGCGAAGAGAAACGGCACGTCGATCGTCTCGCCGAGAACCGTCATGCGCAGGTCGCAGTGCTTCGTCGCGACCGCGGAGCGCGGCCGGAACACGACGTCGTCGAACACGCGCGCGTTCTCGCGCATCGTCCACTCCGTCTCGGCGCCGCCGTCGATGTAATCGAACACCACGCGCGGCAGCCGCTTCTTCGCGGCGAGGCGGAGGTCGGCGATGTTGAGGATGTTCTTCATCGTTGCGCGTCGTATAGTTTGCCGGGGTTGGACTGATGATGATGCGATTTTCAGCAATTCTCATCGTTACGCTGTTCGCGGGCCTGCAGTGCGGACCCGCGAATCGCGAGAAATCGGCCACGGCGGGCGGGGAGAAATCGTGGGCGGACATCGAGCGCGCCGCGCGTGGACAGACGGTCCGCATGACCATGTGGCAGGGCGACCCGTACATCAACGCCTACATGCGCGACTATGTCGCTCCCACTCTGGCGTCCCGTTACGGCATCAACCTGCAGATCAGCGCCGGCCAGGGGGCGCAGATCGTCACGACCCTGATGACGGAAACGGAGGCACGGAAGGAACGGAACAGCTTCGACATCGGGTGGATCAACGGGGAAACCTTCTATCAACTCCGCCAGATCAAGGCGCTTCACGGACCATTCCTCGATCAGCTGCCGAATGCGCAGTACATCGACTTCGACAATCGTTTCATCAAGTACGACTTCCAGCAGGAAGTGAACGGCTACGAAGCGCCGTGGGGCAACGTGCAGCTGGCCATCATCTACAACAGCGCGCGCGTGCCGGATCCGCCGCGCACGCGCGCCGAGCTCGCGGAATGGGTGAAGACCCATCCGGGACGCTTCACGATCGACAGCAGCTTCACCGGGATGACGGTGCTCAAGGGGTGGATGATCGACATCGCCGGCGGCGAGCCGGTTCTGGCCGGACCGTTCGACGAACAAAAGTACGCGACGTATTCGGCACGGCTGTGGGACTACGTCAATGGAATCAAGGCCGGCTTCTGGAAACGTGGGGAGACCTTTCCCACGGACGTTTCGCAGCTGCATCAGATGTTCGCGGCGGGCGAGCTCGATTTCACCATGAGCAACAATGACGGCGCGGTCGACAACGGCGTGGTGCAGGGAGTGTTCCCGGCCACCTCGCGCGCGTACGTCTTCGACGGCGGCACGATCCAGAACACCCACTATCTCGGCATCACGCGGAAGGCGCCGAGCCTCGAAGGCGCGCTGGTGACGATCAACTTCATGCTCTCCCCCGAGGCGCAGGTGCGGAAGCTGCGGCCGGACGTGTGGGGCGATGGAACGGTGCTGGCGGTCCACCGCCTGCCGCCGGAATGGCAGAAACAGTTCGCGGTAGTGCCGCTGCGAAGGTTCGGGCCACAGCGCGCCGAAATTCAATCGAAGGCGCTGATGGAGCTCGCGCCGGAGTACATGATCCGGCTCTACGAAGATTTCCGGACCCACGTCGTTCAGAAATGACGCGCGATCGGCTCGGCACGGCCGGCTTCCTGCTCTTCCTCGTCGTGGCGATCGTTCCGATCGCGGCGAGTCTCGTCTATTCATTTCTCTACACGGTCGGATGGACGGGCCTCCTCAGCGAGGGAGGGACGATGCGGCACTGGACGGCGGTGCTGGCCGGGAGCGATTTCCGGGCCGCCGGATTCCTGAGCATTGCCGTGGCCGCGAGCGTTTCCCTCGTCGCCACGGGCGGAGGTCTCGCACTGTCGCTGGCGTTCGGCGAGCGGATTCGCCGCGGGCCGCTCTCGTACGCGTTCTTTCTGCCGCTCGCGCTGCCGCCGGTCGTGGCGGCGTTCGCGGGCTATCAGCTGTTGTCGCCGGCCGGACTGTTGTCCCGCATGGTGCGCGCGCTGCGGCTTTCCTCCGGGATCGAGACCTTCCCGCCGCTGACGAATGACTTCCTCCACGCCGGCGTCATTCTCACGCACGTCTTCATCGCCCTGCCGTTTCTGACGGTCGTCTTCGTGCAACTGCACCAGAGCGAGCGCATTCCGGAATACCTCGCCCTCAGCCGTTCCCTCGGCGCATCGCACTGGCAGAGCATCCGGCTGGTCGCCGTTCCGATGCTGTTGCGGCGCGCGGCGCCCAATGTCCTGCTGCTCTTCATCGTCGTTTTCGGCTCCTACGAGATTCCGCTGCTCCTCGGCAGACAGAGTCCGCTGATGATCTCCGTGCTGGCCGTGCGCAAGTACCAACGCTTCGACGTCACCCAGAAGCCGCAGGCGTTCGTCATCGCCATCCTCTATGCGCTCTTTGTTCTTGCGCTGCTGACCTATGCCCTGACGCGGCGCGATCGCGAGGCGCGCACGTGAAACGGGTCGCCGGAGTTCTGCTGACGATCGCGTTTCTTCTTCCGTTCGGATTGATCGCGATGCTTTCCGCCGGCCGGGGCTGGACGTACCCGAGCGTCCTTCCCTCGCAATGGGACTTCAGCGCATGGCTGGCGTCGTGGCGGGATCACCGCGCTCTCTGGCGCCTGTTTCTCGACTCGTCGGTGCTCTCCGGGACGGTCGCACTTCTGTCGACCGCGGCCGCGTTTCTCACCGCGCACTATGTCGCCTATCACCGGCGCCGGACGCAGTTGCTGATCGCCGCATACCTGCCCTACGTGATGTCGCCGGTCGTCCTCGGCGTGTGCATTCTGTATCTCTATCTTCGTCTCGGGATCGACGGCACGTTTTTCGGCGTGGTCCTGGCGCAGACGATTCTCGCGTTCAGTTTCGGGATCATCTTCTTCGTCGATTTCTGGAACGAGCAGAAGCTGGCGCTCGAGCAACTGGTCTACACGCTGGGCGGAAGTGCCTTCGATGCCTACCGGCGCGTCCTCCTGCCGATCTCGCGCGACGCGCTGGTGCTCTGTTTCTTTCAGTGCTTCCTGATCTCCTGGTATCAGTACGGTCTCACGCTCCTGATCGGGGGCGGACGGATTCAGACACTGTCCACTCGCGTGTTCGACTTCGTGGCCGAAGCCAACCTTCAATATGCGGCGGTCAGCAGCGTGCTGCTGGTCCTGCCGCCGCTGGCCCTGCTCTGGGTCAGCAAACGAGTTTCCACGCGACGGGCATGAGCGCATTTCTCGAGACACGCGAACTCGGCAAGAGCTTCGGCGACGAAGTCGTGCTGCGCACCGTCGATCTCGTCGCTGGAGGAAGGACGCACGCTCAGTATCCTCGGGCGATCGGGCGGCGGGAAAACGACCCTGCTCAAGATCCTCGCCGGCCTGACGCCTCCCGACCACGGCCGCGTGCTCCTGCGCGGCGTCGACATCACCACCGCGCCGCCGCAGGAGCGCAACATCCTGTATCTCTATCAGGAGCCGCTGCTCTTTCCCCATCTCGACGTCTGGCAGAACATCACGTTCGGACTTCGGCTGCGCAAACGAACGGAGGATCAGATCGCCGGCGCCGCCGCGCAGATGCTCGAGGAGCTCGAGCTGACCGACATGCGGTCGAAGCGCCCGCACGAACTTTCGGGCGGCCAGCGGCAACGCGTGTCGTTCGGACGGGCGTTGATCGTGAAGCCGCTCCTGCTGCTCCTCGACGAGCCGTTCAGCAGTCTCGACGCAGAGACGCGCACCAACATGCAGGAGCTCTTCAAACGCGCCGCGGCGCGACACGCGATCACTGCGGTCTTCGTCACGCACAGTCTCAAAGAGGCGATCCTGATGGGCGACGCGATCGCGCATCTGCGCGACGGGCGGTTGATTTCGTACGCGAGCCGCGAGGAGTTCATCGCCGATCCAGCCGGAGGCGTGCCGGATGAAGCGGCCTTCTGGAAGGCCTTACTCTGAACGGAAGTCCGGCGAGGCGTGTTCTTTCAGCCGTGTAAGGAGATTTGACGATGCTGAAGAAAGCCCTCTTGTTCCTCGCGATCCTGGCGGTGCCCGCGTACGCCGCCGAGCCCCCGATCGACCCCGAAGTCCTCGCGTTGCGCGAAGCGGCGTGGCGCGCCTGGTTCGCCGGCGACGAAGCCACGCTGCGCGGCATGCTCCCGCCCGAGTTCCTCGGCATTTCATCCGGCCCGGCCGGGATCTCCACTCTCGACAAGACCCTCGCTTCCTCGCGCGGATTCAAAGAATCCGGCGGCAAGCTCGTCGCACTGTCGTTCCCCGAGACACGCGCGCAACGTTTCGGCGACACGGTCGTTCTCTACGGCAGCTACGACGCCACGATCGTCAGCGGCGGTGCCCAGAAACAACTGCGTGGGCAACTGACGGAGATCTTCGTGAAGCGCGACGGCAAATGGTTCCATCCGGGATGGCATCTCGACGCGCGGTGAATGCTGTAAGGCATCAGCGTATGCGGCCAGTTCTGCACCAGAGTCATCGGCCGCCTTTCCAAGGTCCGGACAGCACTCCTTGATGACAGCGAACCTAATCGATGCCGAGCGTCTTGGGCGAGTGATCAAGGCGCGGGCGCTCGTCATCTTCATAGAAGGTCGCTTCCTCATCGATGATTTCGATTTCGAGGTCCGAATGCCATAACGCATAGTCATGAAAGGAGCCATCAGCTCCGTAGATTCGGAAAAAGTATTCGTTGTCGAGCGATCGCAGGAGAAAACCACGAGTACCACGCGCAGGTCGTACGCCCATCATTGTGCCTTCTTGCTCTTGCTGATCCGCAGGGCTCCATTCGAGAGCTTCCTGCACTCGACGATTTCGTGCCACTCGCTGCGCAGCAGCGCCATGACGGCTTCGGCGATCGCGCGGCGCTTGAATGCGGTGGCGTGCTGGAGGTCACCCATCACGTAGGAATCGGAGGAAACGTCGTAGTAGAGCCAGTGCCGCTGCTTCGCGTCGAAGGTACTGGCGATGACATACCGTCGCTTGTCATCCATCTCATCGATGCGCTTCTTCAGCGTTTTGCCGAGATCGGCCGGCAGCTCGAATTCTCCCTCGAGAATGAGCATCTCGATCTCGTCACCGCTCTTGACCCCAACAGCGATTGCTCGTCCCCGGCGAAGCTCGAGCCCAACGCTCGGGCCTTCGAACCCTTCAAGGACTTCACTCGCACGGTGTTTGCGATGTCGCGCTTTCATGGCGCGATCATAAGACGAGTGGAAATTCTCACTTCGTCGCGAACGGATTCAACGTCTCGACCTGAAAGATTGCGAAGTCACGAGTGTTTCGCGTCACGACGGTCAGATGATGCACGATCGCAGTGGCAGCGATCAGTGCATCCTCGATCAGGTGATCGGGGCGCCGGTGCATGAGCTTTGCCCAGGTCCGGAAGATGCGGCCATCGACCGGAAGAACGTTCCAGGTTTGCGCAACCTGATCGATCCAGATCTCGATTTCGGCGGCCTTATCCGGGTCCCGTTCACGAGTGATTTCCACACCCGCCTGCAACTCGCCCAGCGTTACGGCTGACAGGTGAAGATCCTCGTCCGCAGTCCGATCGACCCAGGCGACGACCGCGCCATGTGGGCGGGGCTTCCGTAACTCGGACACGATGTTCGTATCGAGAAGGTACAAGGTCTCTCACTCCAACGCGGCTGGCTCCCGCCGGCGCCGAGCTCGGCGCCGTGGCACAGGAATCTCCTCGCGCGGTGCGGCGGAGAGCAAGAGCTCTTTCAACGTCGGGCGCGTCGTCTCTTCCAGTCGACGCCATTGATCGACGGGTACGAGGACGGCCATCTCCACTCCTCGCCGAGTAACGATCTGCGGTCCTTTGGTGATGCTGGCTTCCAGCAATTCACTAAAGCGCGCTTTGGCGTCCTGCACCGGCCACGTTCTGGATTCTTTTTTTCGCGCCACTTCGTCAACCTGTCAGCTAGTCATCGAACTAGTCAGTTCATGATACGCGCGCCAGCCAGCGTCCGCACAAACAAAAACGCCGACGTTGCAGGTCGGCGCCGAGGAGTATCGAAATCTGGTGGAGCTGATCGGGATCGAACCGACGACCTCCTGAGTGCGATATCCGCGTTTTTCTCGGGACATACGCGGATATCTCCTTTCGAGAGTAGTTTACCCGGTCTCGACCTGTCCGGAGCCGTGCGAGAACGAGCCGATTAGATGCGCGTTAGACGTACCACCGCGCAATCACGATCGGAATCTGTTCCGCTTCTTCGCGTACTAGACCTCTACGCCCGAGTCCACCGATCCCGGGATTCAACGATCGCTGCTCGTTGTAGATGGAGTTACATCTCATTCCGTGGCTGATCTGCCTGCAAGTGGATGAACCGCTTTCTCCAGAGGTCAACGATACCTGCGAGCATCGCATCGTCCGCCGCGGTGCGAGCCCGCGAAGAGGCGTCGAACCAAGGCTCCGTGTCATGGTGGCCTCACGACGGCTCGGACCGCCACGCTGAATCAGGTAACCTGTCGGGAAGGTGTACGAGCCGGCCATCCGCAGGCAGATGCGGAACGAGTGCGAGGTAATCGGCGTCCGCGATCTTCGAAAGGACCGGTCGCGAGAAGAAGTGCCACCGCGTCGTCCACTGAGTCAACGATCGGCTCATCCGACACTGAGAGGCCGTGATCGTCTGGACGCGGCGGTTCCCTCCACATGCGTGATTGCGGCAAGCTGCTCGCGACATTCGGTCCGGACAGCCACAGCAAACGACATGAACGAGCAATCGGCGCCGCGCGGGATCAGAAAGAAGCGATCGGCAGCCTCGGCTTGAACGACGGGAGCGAAGGGCCTATAGGAATCGCGCTTCTTAATGATTCTATTGATCCTCTCCCGCTTTTTGACGGGACGCGGGTCGGCCAGCAGGCTTCGATGACCGAGAGCGCGCGGCCTGAACTCGGAGCGTCCTTGCACCCATCCTATGATGCCGCCCTCCGCGTCGCGATGGTGTCACAACATACGCATCGAGTGCCCCGACAATGTCCTATGTATGCGCGACGGCCGGCATTGTGGCTCATCGATGGCGAGCGCCGCTCCGACCGCGCAGCCGGCATCATCGGCGGCGGGGTGAACAAAGATCTCGTCGAAGCGCTCGGTCGCCGCGATTGCCGCATTCATCGCGCAGTTGTGCGCCACGCCTCCGCGCCGGCGAATCGCCGTCCTGCTGTCAATCCTGAGTGACACACGGCTATTCGTCCCGCAATGCCTCCGACGGCTGAATGCGAAGCGCCCGTAGCGTCGGGACGATGCATGCGAGTGCACAGCACAGGATCGTCGACAGCGCGAAGACTGCCGATCGACCGAAATCATCGAGATGCACATCCGACAGGTCGTTGTTCGCGAGACCGAGCGCCAGGATTGCGCCAACGCCAATGCCCAGCGCAATCTGAACGAGTGGGCGCTTGAAGACAGTCAGGACGTGCAGCGGCTGCGCGCCGAGCGCGACACGCACGCCAATCTCCCGCGTCCGCCTGGCGACGGCGAAGGCCGTCACGGCATAGACACCGGCGAGCGACAACATCAGCGTCACACCCGTGAAGCCGACCAGGAGCTCCAACCAGAACGCGCTTGGGGTGTCCACCAGACGGGGCAGCGGTTTCGGATCGATCACGCGCAGCGCGGGATCGATCGCCTGCGCAAGCTCGTAGAGACGTGCCGCAAAACGCTGCGGATCGCCGCGAACGTGAATGGCGAGGCGAAGCGGCCCCGTCTCGCGGGGCAGCGTCGGCTGAAAGATGCGGGCTCGGCCGTAATCGCTCCTATTGTCGCTTACGCCGAGATCGGGCACGACACCGACGATGCGATACCACGGCTCGGCGGTGCGTTCGCGCGCCGAGGAGAAGCGAACCTGGCGGCCAATTGGATTCCGGCCGCCCATTACGTGAGCGACAAAAAACTCGTTCACGAGCACGTCACGCATCCGGTGTTCCGCGTCGGCCGTCGTCAACGCTCGGCCGCGGATCACGGGCGCACCGACCACGTCGAAGAATCGCGGATCGACGGACACGAACGCCGCGCAACGCACGCAGCCTTCACCGCGCTCAGCGGCCGGACCCGGGTCCATCTCGATCGGCTTCCACCCAAGACGCATCAACGGCATTTGATCGGCGTACGTGACGTCCAGCACGCCCGGCTCCTCCCGGAGCCGGTCGGCGAGCGCGCGGTAGCGTGCTTCGAGCCGCACCGCCGGCACCGTGTCGCTACTCGCCGCGACGCCGTCAAGGCGATCGAGGGCGAGCGTGGCCGTGAGAAATTCTTCGGCCGGGAATCCTGCTGGCGTGTCTCGCGTGACGTCCGCTCCCACGCCGAGCAACGGCACCGGAAGCATCGTCATGAGCGCAACCTGCGCGACGATGACCACGGTCCACACGCCGCCGAACTGCAACCCGCCGCCGCCGCTTGACGCGGCTCGGAGCCTGCCACCAGCACCACCCGACGTCACTTTGACCGCGGGAACGACGCCGGCGATCGCCGCCGCGAACAGCGTCAGCCCAACGGCATAAAGAATCGTCGTCGACGAAAGCGAAGTATCGATCCAAAACGGCAACGGACCGAGTTGCCCTTCGATCATCGTCCAGGTCCGCGCGAGCACGAAGCGCGCAACCATGAGACCAACCACCGCGCCGACGGCGCAGAGCACGAGCGCCTCGGCAAAGAGTTGCATGATGAGGCGCCCACGGCTGGCGCCAAGTGCGGTGCGAACGAGGAGCTCCCGCTCTCGACTGACGGCGCGGGCGAACAACAACATTGCGACGTTGCCGCACAAAAGCGCGGCCAACAGCACGACGAACACGTTGATCGACGCCAGCACCACCGTCGCCCTGTCTGGCCAAAGACTGACAGCGTCGGGCAGAGAGCGGACTTGCAGGCGCACATTCTTGTGCGTCTCCGGAAACATCGTCGCTGCTCGGGCGCCGATCGCCGCCGCCTGGGCGGTCGCTTCCTCACGTGGATGGCCCGGCGCCAGCCGCCCCACGACATACGACAGGCTCGGCGATGCCTCGGGAATCCGCTCGAGATGCAACGGTCGCCAGACGGCGTTCCGCTGTGGAAATCCGTAGCCGCGCGGCATCACGCCGACGATCGTGACAGGCGTGCCGCTGATGCGGATGACGCGGCCGACGGCGTCTGCCGCGCCGTCCAGCTTGTTTTTCCAGAAGTCGTATCCGACCACCACGACCTCTTCTGCGTCACCCCGTTCATCGGCTTCCAGCAGCGTGCGTCCCATCAACGCCGGAACGCGCGTCAGCACAAAGGTCGACGGGGTCACGCTGGCGACGGTCTCCGGCTGACCGGGGCCGGCGCCGATGGCGACGCTGCGTTCTTCCACCTCGACGGCGCTGAGATCGGTGATCGTGCTGAGACCGTCGCGCCACAGCTCGTAATCACGGCGCGATGCGGGGACCGACTCATTGTCGGCGACATTCCAGTTCCGCAATGCAACGATCGCGTTGCCGTCCGGAAGCGGAATCGTCGGCCAGAATGCCTGTCGCGCGACCTCGAACCCGACGGTGCCGACGGCGATCGCGAACGCTACGGCAATCGTTCCGATCACGGTGAGCGCAGGATGCTTGACCAGCATGCGACCGCCGAGCCTGAGGTCGAGCATCGAGAAGCGCAGACCGCCGAATGCGCCCCGGCCATTCGCTTTAGAAGACAACACGACGATTTCCCTCCCCTGATCGATTTGGGGCGAAATCCCCACAGCGCGCTCCTACCCCACGTCGAAACCGCTCTCCGACATGGGCAACCGAGGTGCCACATCGTCGAACGCGTTTTTTCAATCATTTGCGCCGTCTTCACCACGTCGGAAGGTCCGCTCGTGGGACGCGCGTGTTCGAAAATGGGACGTACAACGCGAATGAGACACTCGCGCATTCGACAACCAGTCGCGCGCGCTACGTAAGTTATGGAGGGAATTGGTGGAGCTGATCGGGATCGAACCGACGACCTCCTGAGTGCGATTCAGGCGCTCTCCCAAACTGAGCTACAGCCCCACATGTTGGGAAGGTATCGCTGCTAACGACACCGTCACGCGGAAGATTCCGCGCTTTGGGAGGGCGGATTATAGGGGCGGGGGAACGTCGAAGCAAGCGAAGTCACTCGCCGCTTCGGTGTTCGGAAAGACGGCTCGCGCCTCGGCGAGGAGCGCGTCGGCGTCGCGGTAGCGCGTGCTGAAATGTGTGAGGATCAGGCGTGAAACGCCTGCCTCGGCGGCGATGCGGGCGGCACCGGCAGCGGTGGAGTGGCGGCGCTCGTCGGCTTCTTCGGCGAGGTCGCTCGTGTAGGTCGCTTCGTGGACCAGCACGTCGGCGCCGCGTGCGAGCTCCACTGCCGAGGCGCACGGGCGCGTGTCGGTGCAGTAGACGATGCGGCGTCCGCGGCGCGGAGGCCCGAGGACGCGCGGATCGTTGTTGCGAACCAACTCGCGATACTGCGGGCCGGGCGGGATGCCGAGCGCGCGCGCTTTCTCGACGTCGAACGTGCCGGGGCGGTCGTCTTCGATGATGCAGTAGCCGAACGCGAGGATGCGATGTTCGAGCGGCGCGGCGACGATCGTGAATCCACGGCCGCGATACGGCGGCGGCGCGATGTCGATCGGAAAGATCGGATGATGATCCGTCGTCGCGAGCACACCTTCCACGTACGGCCGCAGCATCTCCGGACCGACGAGCGTGAGCGGCCGCGCCCGCCCGTTCATCGACATGGTCGCGAGTAATCCCGGCAAGCCGTAGACATGATCGCCGTGCAGATGCGTGATGCAGATCGCGTCGATCGCGCCGCTCTTCACCGGCGATTTCAGCAGCTGATGCTGCGTTCCCTCGCCGCAGTCGAGTAGCAGCACGGTGCCATCGAGGATCACCGCGATCGAGGACACGTTGCGATCGGGTGAGGGCGTGCCGGAGGACGTGCCTAGGAAGATGATTCGGATGTCTTGCATAGCTTCTTCATCCGAACCGCCAGCCGCGCATCGCCGATCGCTTCCGCAACCGCGGGAAACGACGACGTCGGTCCGCGCCAGCGCAACTCGTCCGTGTCATCGAACAACGCCGCGTCCGTGCGCAGCGTCGCGAGGTTCTTGAAGAGCAGCGCGTGTTCGCGATTCTCTGCGCCGAGGACGTCAGAAGGAAAGTCTTCGATCGCGCCGTGCTTCACGATGAGGCGCGCGGCGGTTTTCGCGCCGCATTTCGGGATGCCGGGATAGCCGTCCGCGGCGTCGCCGACGAGGGCGAGGTAGTCGGGGATGAATTGCGGGGCGACGCCGAACTTCGCTTGCACTCCCGCCGCATCGCGCACCAGGCCGCTCTTGCGATCGACCTGCACGACGAAGTCGTCGACGACGCATTGCGCGAGGTCTTTGTCGGGTGTCCAGATGCTCACTTTCTCCACGCGCTTGTCGCTCATGGCGAGGTACGCCCCGGATGCGAGCGCGTCATCGGCCTCGAGCTCGACCATCGGCCACGTCGTCACGCCCATCGACATGAGCGCGTCTTCGAGTGGATGGAACTGCCGCCACAGCGCGGGATCGATCCCCGCGCCGGTTTTGTATCCGGGCCAGAGGTCGTTGCGGAACGACTCGATGACGTGATCCGTCGCGACGGCGATGTGCGTCGCGCCCTGCTCGAGCATCTGCGCGACTGTGCCGAGGACACCGGCGACGGCGCCGTACGGCGGATCTTTCTTGCTGAAGCGGCGGAGGCCGTAGAAGTGCCGGAACAATTCGTACGTGCCGTCGATGAGGTGGACGATCATGCGGACGGCACGGCGACACGCAACGCTTGCGACGCGGCGACCTCGGCGTCGGCAGCGCGCACGTCTTCCTGCGGATGGGCGACGTAGTAGCCCTGGATCAGGTCGATGCCGAGGTCGCGGCAGGTCTCGTATTCCTCCTGCGTCTCGATTCCCTCGGCGATCGTCTTCGCGCCGATCTTGCCGGCGAGATCGACCAGCATCTTCACGAGGTCCTGTTTGATCGGCTCGTCGGCGAGCGTCGAGACCAGTCCCTTCGTGACTTTGAGATAGTCCGGCGCGAGCGCGGCGATCGCCTCGAGCGACGCGTAGCCGGAGCCGGCGTCGTCGATCGCCATCTCGATCCCCTTCTCGCGAAACTCGCTCAGCAGCTCGCGGAACGACGCGTAATCCTCGATCGCCGCGCGCTCGGTGAGCTCGAACACGAAGTGGCCGCGATGCTCCGCAAAGTACGACACCATCTCGTGAATGCGGAACTCCGACTGCCCGAACATCTCCGCTTCGAGATTCAGCAGAAACTTACGATCGAGCAGATCGACCTGCCGCAGACGGCGCAGCGCATTCTCCAGCGCGATTGCCTCGAGTGCCCACGACAACTTCGCCTCGCGCGCAAACCCGAAGAGCATGTCGGAGTTGCGGAACGACGAGTTTGCGAGACCACGCGTGAGGATCTCGTAGCCGAACACGCTCGCATCCGCGGCGTGCACGATCGGCTGAAAGAGCGTCGTGACGCGTTTGCGGCGAATGATGTCGCGCAGCTCGCGCGTCAGTTGTTTCTTGCGCTGCTGCTCTGCGTCGCGCACCGCATCGGCGGCGATGCGCATGCCGGAGTAGATCTGGCGTTCGAGGCGGATCTGCGGGCGATAGTCGATGCGCGCCGAGCCGACGAAGAATCCGACCTGCTCCGGCTGCACGTTGGGAAAGCGCTGCCGCGTCGACTCGAGGAGTTTGTGCCGCATGTCGGCGGCAATCCGCTCCGACGCGTTTTCGGCAGAGAGGTCCTGTCCGCGCGTTTCGTAGAAAACGTAAAAGCTCGAGCCGCCGCTGCGATGGCAACTGACGATGGCGTTCGCGAATCGCTTCTTCGCTTCCGCGGAGATGATCTGTCCGACATTGCACAGCAGCTCGTCGAAGAACGCCCATCCGTATTCGGCCTCGATCGATTCGATCTGCTCGATGTCGATGTAGACGATGCCGATCTCGCCCTGCTCGATCAAAACCTCTTTTACGCGATCGAGCACGATCGGCAGCGTCGGCAGCGCGGTGGCGCGATCGAGGAGCAGCGCTTCGAGGACATTGCGTCCCACCTGCGCCGATTCGCCCTCGCCTTCCGTACTGCGCTTCAGCACGTTCGCCACGCGCTTGAGCACTTCGTTGCGATCGAACGGCTTGACGAGATAGTCGTCCGCGCCGACCTGCAATCCGGTGAGGCGATCCTTCACGTCGCCGCGGCCGGTGATGAGGATGACGCCGATGTGCGAGGTGCGCTGCATCGCCTTCAGCGCCTGGCAGACTTCCCAGCCGCTGCGCTTCGGCATCATCACGTCGAGCAGCACCGCGTCGGGGAGGCGCGTCTGCGCGACCGCGAGCGCCTCCTCGCCGTCGCGCGCGGTCAGACCTCGGCGTCGAGCGGACGGAGGAACATGCGCAACAGCGCCGCGACTTCTTCGTCGTCATCCGCGATCAGTACGACCGGCCTGGACATAGGTTGGCTGGATGATTGCGGAAAACACGCCAAAAGACCAGCGGACGGAGAGCGGAATATGATGTGCTAACGTACCGCGGCCTCGCGGGACGGGAAGGTTCACCTGATGACGACGACGTTCGAGCTGGCGACTCAGAAGGAGTCGCTGCGATCCGAATTTTCCAAACTCACCAATGATTCAGCGGTCGTCGAGCGAGCGATCACGCTCCTCGAGGACTGGCTCGCGAATCCGCTCTGCGCGGGCCAGCGCGAGCATGTCATCCAGCACATCGCGGATGGCCACTACGCGCTGCTGCTCGATTCGTTCTATCAATTCGTGCCGTTCGGCACCGGTGGCAGGCGCGGACGCGTCGGCTACGGTCCGAATCGCATCAACGACGTCACGGTCGCGCTGTCGGTGCAGGGGCACTGCGACTATCTGAAGAGTCTCGGCGACACGGACAAAACGAACGTTGTCGTCGCCTACGACGTGCGCGTCTTCAACGACCTCGCCGGCACCTACGCATTCCTCGGCCCGCATCCGCTGCTCAAAGTTTCCTCGCGCATCCTCGGGCGTCTCGCGTGCGAGATCTACGCGGCGAACGGATTCACCGCGTACCTGCCGCCGCAGTCGACGGAGAACTTCCTCTCGACGCCGGAGCTGTCGTTTCAGATCCGCCGCCTCGGCGCCGCGGGCGGGATGAACGTCAGCGCGTCGCACAACCATCCGGACGACAACGGATTCAAGTTCTACACGGCCGAGGGCGCGCAGGACATTCCGCCGACCGACGAGAAGATCGCCGGATTCATGAACCGCGTGAAGAACGTGCGGCGGATCGCGTTCGATCAGGCGGTGCGCGACGGTCACATTCGCGAGCTCGATGCCGAAAGCCACCGCGCGTATCTCGATCTGAATCTCTCGCTGCGCACGCGAACGGAAACGCCGCTGCCGCATGCGATCGTCTACACGCCGCTCTGCGGCACCGGCGACACGACCGTCGGCGACCTGCTCCGCGAGGCCGGCTACAACCTTCGCGTCTTCGAGCAGCAGGCGCAGCACGACGGCACGTTCGCGACCGTCCCGTCGCGTCTGCCGAATCCGGAGCTTCCGCGCGCCGCGCATCCGGCGATTCGCTTCGCGGAGAGCGTCGACGCGCACACGATTTTCTCGACCGACCCCGACGCCGACCGCATCGGCGTGATCGCGAAGAGCGCCGACGGCTCGTGGCGCTCGCTCACCGGCAACGAGATCGCGACGACGATCCTTTATTACCTCGTGCTCGACCGCGACTTCGGGCCGCAACGCAAAGGAGTCGTGATCAAGACGCTCGTCACGACGAAGCTGATCGAAGAGATCGCGCGCGCCGGCGATTGTCCGACCGTGTCGGACTTGCTCGTCGGCTTCAAGTACATCGCGAACGTGCTGAGCCTTCTCGAGCGCGAAGGCCGCTTCCGCGACATCCGCGGCACGGCGACGGATCTGCTGCTCGCCGCCGAGGAGAGCCACGGCGTGCTGCTGACGCCGCACATTCGCGACAAAGACGCCGCCGGCGGCGCGTTGCTCCTCGCGGAGCTCGCGACGCAGCTTCGCGAGGCGGGCAAGTTCCTCCCCGAATATTTCGACGCCGTCGCGCGCGAGTACGGCAACTACATCAATGGTGCGGGATCGCTGGTGATGCGCGGCATTCGCGGCTCGCAGGCACTGGCCACGATGATGCGCTCGCTGCGCGAGAATCCTCCAACCGAAATCGGCGGACGCGCGGTGCACGCGCAGGTCGATTACCTCGACGAGCAGGTCCTCGGTCCGATTCTCAGCGAGACCGATCGCATGTCGCGCAATCTCATCCTGCTTCGTCTCGACGGTGCCGACGTCGTCATCCGCCCCTCGGGGACGGAGCCGAAGGTGAAGGTCTACGTCGATCTCTCCGGACGCGCGTTCGGCGTCGCGGACGATCGCGAAGAAGCGCGGCGTCTCGCGCAGACGCTCGCCGCCGAGGCGGGCGACATGCTGATGGAGCGCATCGGCGTCCGTTTGTCGGCGAGCGCGAAGATGCTGCCCGATTTCATCGATCTCGATTTGAAGCAGCGCTTCGACAACGAATTCCGCACGGCGGTGCTGCAATCCGCCGGGCAGCTCGGCGGCAAATCGAGCGACGAGCAGAAGGAGTGGCTGCGCCGCGAGCTCGCCGCGTTCGTCGCCGGCGCCGATCCGCTGGAGGCGACGTCGGACGCGGTCGCGCATCTCGCCGATGAGCTCGGGCTCACGAGCATGGCCGCGACGGCGAGAGAGGCACTTTCGCAGTGACGATCAAATTCGGGACCGCGGGCTGGCGCGGCATCATCGGCGAGGACTTCACGTTCGAGAACGTCCGCGTCGTCACGCAGGGAATCGCGAATTACCTGAAGGCGAACTCCAAGGGCTCGGGAGTCATCGTCGGATTCGACACCCGCTTCCTCTCCGAGAAGTTTGCCTCCGAGGCGGCGAAGATTCTGGCGTTCAACGACATCAAAGCCTACCTCTGCACGCGGGACATCCCGACGCCCGCGGTCGCGTTCGAAACGATTCGCCGCCGCGCGATGGGCGCGATCAACTTCACGGCGTCGCACAATCCGCCGGAGTACAACGGCCTGAAATTCTCGACCGCCAACGGCGCGCCGGCGCTGCCGGAAGTGACGCGGCAGCTGGAAAAACATATTCACGCGGTTCAGCAAAAACAGGAGCGGCTCGACGTTTACGAGAAAACGGAGCTGATCGAGGAGATCGACCCGAAAGACCGCTATCTCAATGAACTGCGGCAGAAAATCGATCTGAATCTCATCCGCGACTCGGGATTGCGCATCGCCGTCGACTGCCTCTACGGCACGTCGCGCGACTATCTCGATTACCTGCTGCTCGAGACCGGGATCGAGATCCGCAGCCTGCACAACTATCGCGACCCGTACTTTGGCGGCTTCTCGCCCGAGTGCGACAAGAAAAATCTCGAAGAGCTGCGCAAGACGGTCGCGCGCGAGTCGTTCGACATCGGCCTCGCCACCGACGGCGACGCCGACCGCTTCGGCATCGTCGACGACCTGGGACGCTTCGTCTCGCCGAACACGATCCTGTCGCTGCTCGCGGTCTATCTGAAGCGCGAGCGCAACATCCCGGGCGGCTTCGCGCGCTCCGTGGCCACGACGCATCTCATCGATGCGATCGCGAAGAAGCTCGATGTGCCGGTGTACGAGACGGCGGTCGGCTTCAAGTACATCAGCGAGCTGATTCTCAGCGATCGAATCGCCATCGGCGGCGAAGAATCCGCCGGCCTCTCGATGTACCGCCACCTCCCCGAAAAAGACGGCCTCCTCGCCTGCCTGCTGGTCGTGGAAATGCTCGCGCGGACGAAGAAGAAGCTCAGCGCGCTGATCGCGGAGATGTACACCGAGTTCGGCCCGTTCTTTTCGAAGACCGTGAGCCTGAAGCTGACGACGCCGTTCAAAGAATCGCTCGCCGCCAAACTCGCCAATCCCCCGGAGCGCATCGACAACCTCGAAGTGCGCGACGTGAACACGACCGACGGCGTGAAGCTGATTTTCAACGACCAGACGTGGCTTCTGTTTCGCCTGTCCGGAACCGAGCCCGTAGCGCGGGTTTATGCGGAGGCGTGCAGTCCGAAGGACTTGAAGCATCTGTTGGATGCGGGGCGCAAGTTCGTGATGCCGACGCCAGCCTAATTCGGCGCCGGAATTGCGTTACGCAGGCGCTCGAGAATCGGCTTGGCTCCAGCGACATCCGGATACTTCGGCAGCGCATTTTCGATGTCAGTGATGGCCGCTTTAACCTGCTGAGCCGTTGGCGTCATGGAGAGAATTTGCTCGTACTCAGCTCGCGCAGATTCGACGTCACCGGCCAGCAGCAGTCCCAAAGCCAGATTTGAACGCGCTGTAATATCGCCCTCAAGTGCAAGTGCGTCTCTTGAGTCATCGATCAAACCTTGCACGTCACCAAGATGAGCAAAGCGATGCCAACCGCGATTCGCGTATGCAATTGACTTTTGATCGATTGGCGCGTCAGCCATCTCGATCACTGCTTTGAAGTCTGCGATCGATCGATTCGCTTCACCCTCTTTCGCAAGCAAATCCCCTCGGTTGTTCAGTGCCTTTGCCTTTTGATCAGCCGGCGCCTTGGCCATTGCGATCACAGATGTATAGTCCGTTAGGGCCTTCGCCGTCTCTCCCAAGTCCCGCCACACGAGACCGCGATTGCGGAGTGCCATCGCCTTATGAACCGACGGAGCATCGCTCATGTCGATTACAGCTGTGTAGTCCACAATTGCCTTCGCCAATTCGGCACGGTCTCTAAACGCAACACCTCGATTATAGAACGCTATCGCTTTTTGCTCGGCAGGTGCGTCGACCATTCCAATCACCGCTGTGTAATCGGCAATTTCTTTCTCGATTTGACTGTGCTCTCCAAAAAGAAACCCTCGGCTCACGAGAGCGATCGCTTCCTCATCGGCTGGTGCATGTTCCATCTCGATCACTGTTGTGTAATCAGCAATTGCTTTCTCGAGTTCACCTTTCTCTCTTCGAACAACACCACGGTTATTTAGCGCCTTCGCGCGATCTTCCGCCGAAATACCAGGCGCGTCGATAATTGCGGTCCACAAATCGATTGCATGCTCGCGCTTCCCCTGCGAGTAAGCGACAAATGCATTGCTGAACAACTGTGCTGCAATGGCTTCCCCAACATCCTGTTTGCCTTCCAGCGTCTTCGGCTGCACGATCGCAGGATCGTCGAATGCTGATTTCGCGATGCGGAGGCGGTTCAAAGTCTTGTCGCGCAGATCGGCGAGTGTCGCCAGCGTCACATCACTGCCACTTGCCGTTGCGGCGGGAACGGCCGGGTCGCGCGGGACCTCAATACTTTCCAATTGCGCGATCACGGTTCCCACCGGATCGAGAATGAACTTCGGCACGGCACCCAGGTTGAGCTCGCGGTGCAGGAGTCGCATCGCTTCGTCCGCCCCTGGGATGGGAACGTAGTACGCGTGCCTTTCGCCTTTACCAAGAATCTCCAGCACTTCCCGACGCAAACGATGCTCCGCATCGCCTGCTGGATGGATGTCACACCAGTAGAGATTGGAGTCGAACCAGGGACAGCGCGAGAGCGCTTCCATCGTCGTGTCGAACCAGCCGCTGTAGCCGATGACGATCACTCCGTGATGCTGAAAGTAGTCGATGAGCGACGGCGCGTTTCGCTCGCGCGCATGCTTGATCTGGTCTTCGGTATTCAGCAGGTCGTAGCGATGAACGCTTCCGTGCGTGTAGACGAGATGAATGGCCTCGCTCTCGTCGTCGTCGGGCGGCTCGAGCACGTCGGGACGATCGCTCATGTAATAGAGCTTGTTGACGAGTTGGAGGCTCCGCTGCAGCAACGGGTCGAAGTTGGTGGTGAAAATCGTTCGGCAGAAGGGCGCACCCCAGTCCCGCTGCCAGTCCGCAGTCTCCTGTGCTTCGAGGATCCCGGCGAGAAAGATGTGCGCGGCGTTGACTCTCGGATGGGTTCTCGCGATCGCGTCGCGGAGGTATTGACGCCGCATCCGGTTGCTGATCAGACCTTCCGCCATCACCGCCTGATAGGCGCGACCCACCGCGTTCGGATTGTTCAGATCAGGCAGCCCATCCGACAGCGGGAACTCGGTTTCCGGGTTTGCCATCGCCTTGGCGTGAATCGGCTTCCACAGGTCTCGCTCGAAGTCCGCGAGCTGATCCTGCGCAGCTAATCCGGCCGCGATGGCTTCGGCGCGGTTGCAGAAAGACTGGGCAAGCTTCCGACTCTTCCAATAGCGCCACCAGGCGATGTCGCCCTTGACCATCTGCGACGGGGTGGGGATGATCGGAACGCTGAAGCCGGAGCCAAGAAGCAACGAAAAAACGGGACGCCCGGGCTCGCCCGCCTTGAGGCTGGCGATGACATCGCGGATCATCTCGTCAAGAGACTTGATGCGAATGGCCATTCGAAGTGAATTCTAATAGCCTGATGCCGGCATGAAATACCCTCTCAAACACTTCGTCGTCTGCATCGGGAAAGACTGCAACCGCGCGGACCGCGAGATGGAGCGCGGCGAGTGCATTCAGGCGGAGCTGAAGGTTCACAACAAGAACCTCGGCCGGAAGGCGATCGCGCGCGTGTGCACGGTCTCCTGCCTCGACCTCTGCGATCACGGGCCGAACATGATCGCCTACCCGGACGGGACGGTGTACTCGCACCTCACCCGCGAGACGGCGCGCGCGGCGTACGAGGGGGAAATGGGCGACGGGCCGAAACGAACCGATCTCGAATTGGAGCTGCCTGAAGTAGACTAAGCGCACCCCATGAAACGCGCTGTCCTCCTGCTTTTGCTGGCGATCGCTCCATTTGCAGGAGCCGCAAATCGGCAGAACATCTACGTCTTCGGCGGCAAGAGCATGACCGGCCGCATCGGTCAGGCGGACATCCAGGCGATCAACTACGAATTCGGCCACGCCATCTCGTCGCGCACCGAGTTCGGCACGACGATCGCCGTGATGAACATCCGCCAGCTCAGGAGCGGATACGAGGAGCAGTTCGGTCCCGGAGCGCGCAACGTCCCCGCGATCTCCTCGTCGCTCTTCATTCGCCGCCACTTCGGCGGCGGCTCGCGCCTCCGCCCGTTCATCGAGCTCTCGTCCGGCCCGCTCTACTCGCGCTATCGCGTTCCCGCCGGCACGTCGCGCTTCAACTTCTACTCGCAGGCCGGCGTCGGCGTGACGTGGAATCCCACCGCGCGCGTCGGCATCATCACCGGCTGGCGCTTCGGCCACATCTCCAACGGCGGCATCGAGCCGGACAAGAATCCGGGCTACAACACGAACACGCTGGTCGTCGGGCGTGCAGTTGCGGCCGATGCCGCGGTAGCTACTCGAACAGCGTATCGACGTACGCCTGCGGATCGAACGGAATCAAATCGTCCGCTCCCTCCCCCACTCCGATGAATTTCACCGGGATGTCGAACTGGCGCATGATCGAGAGAATCACGCCCCCTTTCGCCGTGCCGTCGAGCTTCGTCACGATCATGCCCGTGACCTTCGCGGCCTCGAGGAACGCCGCGGCCTGATTGACGCCGTTCTGTCCCGTGGTGCCGTCGATGACGAGCAGCGTTTCGTGCGGCGCGCCCGGCAGCTCTTTGTCGATCACGCGATGGATTTTCGACAGCTCCTGCATCAGATGCGATTTGTTGTGCAGGCGGCCGGCGGTGTCGATGACCACGACGTCCGCATTGCGCGACTTCGCCGCCGCAACGGCATCGTGCGCGACCGCGGCCGGATCGGATCCCGCCTTGTGCTTCACGAGCGCGACGCCGACGCGATCGGCCCACATCTGCAGCTGCTCGATCGCCGCCGCGCGAAACGTGTCCGCCGCGCCGAGGATCACCGTCTTTCCTTCGTTCTTCCAACGCGCGGCCAGCTTCGCGATCGTCGTCGTCTTGCCGGTGCCGTTCACGCCGACGACGAGAATCACGAATGGCTTCGCGCGATCGATCTCGATCGTCGCGGCCTTGCGCTGCGGAATGAGCGCTCGTGTCTCTTCCCGAATCACCTCCGTGAGGCGATCCATCTTCGTGATCTTCTCGTTGCGCACGCGTTGCTCGATACGCCCGACCAGCGACGACGTCAGCTCCGCGCCGACGTCCGCGCCGAGGAGGCCTTCTTCGAGACTGTCGATCGCCGCCTGATCGATCGGCAGGTCGGGAGTCATCGACTCCTTCACCTTCTCGATGATCTCGGTGTGGGTCATGAACAACCCGCGCTTCAGCTTGTCGAAAAAACCTTTTTTAGGCTCGCCCATGCTTGCTCCCGCCCGCGTCCCGCGCCGCGATGGCGCGCTTCACCATGTCCTCGTCGACCGTCAGCGTGCCACCGTCGACCGGATCGAATTCGAGTCCGCGGATGATGCGCCGGTAGATCTCGCGCAGCGCGCGCGCGCCGAGGCGCTTCTGCCGCGCCGCATCCCAGGCGATGGCAATCAGCGCGCCGCGCGTGATCTGCAGGTCGATGCCGAAGCGCTTGAAGTACTCGCGGGACGTGCGAAAGATCGACGCCTCCGGCTCGACGAAAATGCGCGCGAGATCGCCTTCGCCGAGGTCATTCAGCACCACGATCGCATCGAAGCGGGAGATGAACTGCGGCGTCATGCCGTAGCGGAACAGATCGTCGTATTTCAGATAGTCGCTGAGGTGGAACGGCAGCTCCTCGCGCACGTCGCCGGATGCGGAGACGACCACCACCGGCTTCATCGGCGTCACGTCCTGCCCGATCGTGGCGCGGCGCAGCACGCTTTCGTACAACTCCTCGAACGCGCCGCCGGCGACGAAGAGGACGTGCGAGGAGTTGATGAGGAACGTCCAGCCGTCGGCCTCGAGCTCGACGTTCTCGTTTTCCATCAGCGTCAGCAGCGCTTCCTGCGCCACGATGCCGCGCACGTTCGGCTCGCCGCTGACGTTCGCGCGGATCTTGTCGACTTCGTCGATGAAGACGATCCCGCGCTCGACGCTGCGCACGATCTCGTCCGGCGTCGCGGCGGTGCCGAGCATCTTCCGCGCGTTCGCGTACAACCGCATGAGCACCGCGCGTCCATAACCCTGCCGCTCTTCGGCGAGCACGTTCGCGTTGAGGCGGACGATGTTCGCGAACTGGCGGAGGTCCGGGATGACTGGCGAGGAAATGCTCGACCGCGCGCATGAGCGTGGTCTTGCCCGAGCCGGAGTTGCCGATCAAAAGAATGTTCGGCGCCGGATGGCCGACGAGATGTTTGACGAGCGCGACGGAGATCTCGCGGATCGCGTCGTCCTGGCCGACCACCAATTTTCGGATTTCTTCGAAGACGTCCTTCGGGCGGATGGAGAACTCGGACATTCGGGCGGCGATTCTACATACTGCGCGCCATGAAGGTCATCGTGATCGGCCTCGGCGGGATGGGCAGCGCAGCCGCGGCCCATCTCGCAACGCGCGGCGCGCAGGTGATCGGCATCGAGCGTTTCACGCCCGCGCACGACCGCGGCTCGAGCCACGGACGCTCGCGCATCATCCGCCAGGCGTACTTCGAAGGCGCGCACTACGTGCCGCTGCTCCTGCGCGCGTATGAGCTGTGGCGCAAGCTCGATCCATCGCTGCTCCACCTCACCGGCGGGCTGATGATCGGCGCGCCGGACAGCGACGTCGTCACCGGCAGCCTCGCCGCCGCGCAAACGTATGGGCTCGCGCACGAAGTGCTCGACGCGGCGGAGATCCGCCGGCGCTTTCCGCCGCTCACGCCGGGCGACGACCTCGTCGCGCTCTACGAGCCGATGGCAGGCTTCGTCAATCCGGAGGAGTGCACGCTCGCGCACCTCGCGCGCGCAACGAAGCGCTGCGCGGAGTTGCATTTCGAAGAAGCCGTCACGTCGTGGAGCGCATCCGCGAGCGGCGTGCGCGTGACGACGACGCGAGCGACCTACGAAGCGGATCGGCTGGTGATTGCGCCGGGCGCGTGGGCGCCGGAGCTGCTCGATTTACGCGTGCCGTTCACGATCGAGCGGCAGGCGCTGTTCTGGTTCGACGCCTCGGGCTTTGACCAGTTCCCGATTTACATCTGGGAGCTCGATCGCACGGTTCACTTCTACGGTTTCCAGGCCGACGCCGTGGGAGTGAAAGTCGCGCTCTATCATGGCGGCGACGTCTGCACGCCGGAGACGATCGACCGCAGCGTGGGCGCCGAGGAAGCCTCGCGCATCCGCGCGATTCTTTCGTCTCGCATCCCGTCGCTCAACGGACCGCTCGTCGACGCGACGACGTGCATGTACACGAACACGCCTGATCTCCACTTCGTCCTCGGCCTGCACCCCGCGCACGCAAACGTCGTCGTCGCCTCGCCCTGCTCCGGACACGGCTACAAGTTCGCGAGCGTGATCGGCGAGATCCTCGCCGGCCTCGCGATCGACGGCGCGACGCCGCATCCGATCGAGGCGTTTCGGCCGGACCGGTTTCGCGTAGCTTCGGAACGGCGCCGAGGCGGCGCGGGACGCCGCCTGACCAGCCGGCGGGGACGCCGGCGTTCCGAGCGTTTACGTCACGAACGAAAACACGATCGCGAACAACAGCACCACCACGACCGCGGCCGAGACCCACATCGCCTGCACGGTCGTCCGGTGCATGTTCACGGTCTCGCGGCGCTCGCCGAGGAGGTATTGCAGGTACTCGACGCGCGGGCGGATCACGCCGACTTTGTCTTCGACGTTCGGGTAGACGACTTCGTTGATGGCGGGGACGATGATCACCGGGATGAACGTCGCGCCGCCGCGGCGCGCGATGTAGGCATCGAGCGCTTCGTTGTGCGGCTGATCGCCGCTGACGACGAGGCAGTGATAGACGGTCGTCGACTGCAGCACCGAGAGCGCCATCTGCAGCGGATTTTTCGCGCGATACGTGTGCACGACCGACTCCGAGGTCTGGCGGAGGATGCGCTCGTTCAGATCGTCGATGCGCGTGAAGATGAAGATGGTCTCGCCTTTCGTCAGCGGGAGCGACTCTTCGCGGCGGTAGATGACTTCGCCGTATTCGTCCCACCACTCCGGCCCCTGCTCGGTCGTGAATCCCTCGTCGCCGAGGCGAGCCATGAGTCGCAAAACGGGATCGCTTCCCTCGGGGGACTCCGGCGGCTTCTCAGCTTTCAGCTCTTGCATATTTGTTCACCAGGCGAATCAGATCATCGAACTCGAACGGTTTGCCCATGTAATCGTCGGCACCGCAGACCCGCGCCTTCTCGGCGATGTCCCGGTCCCCCGACAGAATCACGTACGGAATGTGCCTCGTGTCTTCGTGGGATTTCAGCGCGCTGCACAGTGCTGCACCGCCCATGCCGCGTATCGTGAGGTCGGCGAAAATCATCTCCGGCTGCGACTCTTTCGCGCGCAAAAGCGCAGTTTGCCCGTCGGCGACGACCTGCGTCTCCCGCCCATTGCGCTGCAGCACGAGCGAGATCAGCCGCGCGACCTGAGGATCGTCCTCGACGACGAGAATCACTCGCCGCCCTCCCGACCGGTCGCTCGGTTGCTCGGTTGCTCGGTTGCTCGGGAGGCCAGCAACTCAGCAACCCAGCCACCCAGCCACCCAACCGCGCAACCGCGCGACCGCGCAACCGCGCAAAAACACCTCAAATCGCGAACCTGACCCGCACGCTCTTGCGCGCATGGCCTAACGCCGCACCGGCGAGCGCGCCGAGGGTGTTGGAGATCGTGTCGGGCAGAGCCGTGACGCGCGTCGGCAGCGACTGTTGCCAGAGGCACATCGCCAATGCGAAGAGAAACGCGGCGATGACGGTGATGATGTACGTCCACTTGCGCGATCGCGATGGCGTGTCGAGTGCGACGAAGGCGAAGAAGCCCCAGGGGACGAAGAGCAGGATATTCGCGAGGACGGGCATCAGAAACGCGAGCAACACGCCGCGCGAGAGCGGGCGCTCGGAGCTGAGCGAGCGCGCGAGCAGCTCGCGAAACGGATGCGCGTCCGCGGCGTAGGCCTTGCCGGAGAGGAAGTAGAGCAGCGCCACCATCGCCGCCGTCGTGAGGACGAGCAGCGCGACCGTGGCCGGCTTGGGCACTCGCACGACGTGCACCTGCCGTTTCCCCATGACCGGGCATTATCTCTTGCATCGAATTGCGGACGATTGCCAGATTCATGCACAGCGTCCTTCCGCTAGAATCGTAAGAACTTGCCCACTGTCCACGTCGCCCCGTACCGAGAAATCGCAGCAACCGTCGCCCGCAAGCTCCTCGATGGTCGGGGAAGCGACCCGCTCGGGCCCTGGAACGAAGAAGTCATCGTGCCGTCGCGGGGGATGGCGGAGGCGATCGCGGCGGAAGTGCTGGCGCGCGAGCCGCGCGGCGTGGCCGGGTTGCAGATCCGTTTTCTCGACGAGCTCGCGCGCGCGATTGCGAACGATGCCGGACAATGGCCGCGCGTCGCGAGCGAAGCGGAGCGGCGATTGGCGATGCGCATGGCCGTGCGGATGCTCGCTGATCGAGGCAATCATCCGATGATGGAGGGCCGCGGCATCGCGTCGATGCTCGAGCGCTCGTACCGCGACATCCGCGACAGCGGTTTGCGCGTGACGCAAATCAGGACGCGCCGGCAAGCGATCCTGCAGGCGTTTGCAGAGTACGAGCGACTCATCGCCTCCGCGAACGCAATCGATCCAGCGGATTTGCTCGCGATCACTCCGAAAAACGTGCGCCCGCAGATCATCGCCGGCTTCTACGACATGACCGGCGCACAGCTCGCGTTCGTGCGCAAGCTGATGCCGTTCGTTTCGGCGGTGTTTGTCCCCACCGACATGCCCTTCGCCCAACGATTCCTTTTGGACTGCGGCGGCACAGCCGCCGCTTTCCACAGCGGCAGCACAGCTGCCGCGGATGTCCTCGAATCCGACGACGAAATCCCCACCGCCTGCGCGCGCATCGCCGAGCTGATCGCCGAAGGCGAAACAAGCATCGGCATCACCGCACGCTCGCTCGATCCGTACGACGTCCAGCTCCTCAATCGCTTCGCTGCCGAACACGGATTCCGCACGACGCTCGCCGGCGAGACACCGCTCGCCGCGCATCGCATCGGACGCGGCACGATTACGCTGCTCCGCCTCCGCGATCGCGGCTTCCCGCGCGGCGAGGTGCTGGAGCTGATCCGCGACGGTCTGCACACGCGCACGCACATCAACGTCGACCGCGCCGACTACGAAACGCGCCGCGCCCGCATTGCCGGCGGCACGAGCGAAGAGCTCGCGCCGCTCCGCGGGCGCTCGCCCGTCATCGACGACTACATCGCCCTCGTCGCCGAGCTCGAAGACCTGATCGATTCCCTCGACTTCGACCGCCTCGGCAGCCTGTTCCGCCTCGAAACCGAGCTCGATCTCCAGGCCGCCGACAAACTCGACGAAATCGCCGCCGTCTTCAAACGCCTCCAATCCACCGACGCTGCATCATTCATCGACGCGATCGAGCACGAGTCTCTCCCCTGCCCGCCGCCCGCCGCCCGCCGCCCGCTGGTCTGGGCGGGGGATCTCATGCGCTTCCGCGGCCGCTCGTTCAAGCACCTCTTCGTCCTCCGCATGCAGGACGACGTCTTCCCCCAGCGCCGCACCGAGGACCCGCTCTTCCCTGACTCCGACCGCCGACTCCTCGGCATCCGCGAAATCGGCGACGGCCGCGACGAAGAAGAGCTGCTCCTGCAACTGCTGCACGACTCCGCGGAACACGTGCATTTTTCGTATGCGGCGAGTGATGGGTTCGGGAAGGTGCTGCGGCCGTCGCGGTTCGTACGGTCTGGAGTGCGGCGACGCCAGTCGCCGCTCTTGCTTCCGTCAGCCAGAGCGGCGACTGGCGTCGCCGCACTCCAGACCCGACAACTCCAACTCCTGGCCAAGTCGGGAACCAAATCCCTCTTCGACGGCTACATCTCCGCGATCAGCCTCGAGCGCGCGCTCTCGCCGACGCAGCTCGAGGACTTCGGCGAGTGTCCGCAGAAGTTCCTGCTCAAGCACCTCCTCGGCGTCGAAGACATCGAGCATCCCGAGCGCGAGTTGCAGATCAATCACCGCGACAAGGGCTCGATCGATCACCACATCCTCGAGCGCTTCTACCGTTCGCTGACCGAGCTCTCGCCGAAACTGACGCCGCCGCTGATCGCGCGGCTCGAAGAAATCATCGATGAAGAATTCGATGCGCTCGGGCCGCCGTTCAATCGCACCATCCGCGCGATCGAGCGGCGGGCGACGAAGCGCATCCTGCGCGAGTTCCTCGCGAACGATCTCGCCGACCTCGCCGCGAGCGAGCTCGTGCCGCGGCACTTCGAGTATCGCTTCGGCGCGAAACACCGCGTCGAAGCCGATCATCCCGAGCCCTTCATCGTCCACGCCGGCGCCGCCGTAGTGCGGGTCGAGGGAACGATCGATCGCATCGATGTCGGCGACGGGCAATTGCGTATCGTCGATTACAAATCGGGCAAGGCACTGCGGCACAACAACCTGCCGGAAAAGATCGATCGCGGCGTTCGGCTGCAGCTCGCGCTGTACGCAATGGCCGCGTCCGAATTTTTCGACGCCACGAACGTCAGCGGCACGATCAAGCCGCTCGTGAGCGGCGACAAGGCGAAGTTCGCGTTCGAGCTGCATGAGAAGCGCGAGGGGCTGCTGGAGACGCTGGAGATTTTCGCGAACGCGATCGCGAAGGGCGTCTTCCCCGCGTTTCCGATGGACGACGACTTCAACTCCTGCAAGTACTGTCCGGTGAATCACTCCTGCCGCACGCGCCACGATCAGGAGGAGCGCTACGCGATCCAGCAGCAGCGCGACGCGCGGACGCTGCTGCGCGGAGGCGTCGAATGACGCTGCAGCAGACATTCGACTTTGCGCCGCGCGCAAAACCGTCGCGGCGCAATCTCGTGATCGAGGCCGGCGCCGGCACCGGCAAGACGACGGCGATCGTCGCCGAGGTGCTGAAGCTGATGATGGAGCGCGACGACCTCGCGCCGGAGCGCATCGTGCTGATGACGTTTACGGAAAAAGCGGCGGGCGAGATCGCGGATCGCATCCGCATTGCGCTCGAGGAGCTCAGCGCGAGCGACGCCTCGACGTGGCCGATCGGCTCGCCGAATCCGCTCGTGACCAGCATCGATCGCGAACGCGCGCGCCGTCATCTCGAAAACATCGATCTGCTGCGATCGCAGACGATTCACTCGTTCTGCCAGTCGCTGCTGCGCGCATTTCCGATCGAGGCGGGACTCGATCCGCAGTTCAAGATCATCGAAGGCTTCGAGCGCTCGCTGCTTTACGGGCAGCTGTACGACGCGTGGGTCGACGACGAGACGCGCGTGCATCCGACGCCGGAGATCGAGCGCGAGTGGGAACTGCTCTTCACGCACGCCGGCTATCTCTTCCAAATCCGCGATTTGATCCTCGGCATGATCGAGCGGCGCGACCTCCTCAACGAGACCGCCTACGACTTCGGCACCTTCGCCGAGGTCGAAGAGCCGTTGATCGACGCCCTCTCGGCGATTCGGCGCACGAGCGAGATCGTCGGCGACGAGCAGGCGCAAACGCTGTTCGCATACGTCCGCGAGACCACGCCGCCGGAGAGCGATGACATCGACGAGTGGCTCGAGTATCTGCATCCGATCGCGACGCCGATTCGCGAGGCCAACCTGCCGCGCCACGGCGTGCTCAAAGAAGCGCTGAAGATCCTGCGTGCCGGCAACAAGGGGCGCAGCATCTACGACCGCCTCGTCAGCCATCGCGCAGCGATGGCGCTGCTGGCCATGACGCGGCGCTTCATCGATTTTCTCGATCGCGAGAAGCGGCAGCTCGGCGTCGTCGACTTCGACGATCTTCTCCTGCGCACGCTCGCATTGCTCGATGACGAAACCGTGCTCGCACGTGCGCGCGCGCAGTTCGATTTCATCTTCGTCGACGAGTTTCAGGACACGGACCGCACGCAGGCGCGCATCGTCGATAAGCTGGCCCGCGACGCATCCGGTCCCTATGTTGACGGAAAGACGATCGTGGTCGGCGATCCGAAGCAGTCGATTTACGGATTCCGCCGCGCCGATCCGGAAACGTATTACCGGATGACCGAGGAGCTGGTGCGCGGCGGAGCGGAGCGGCGGCTGCTCGTCGATCAGTATCGGAGTGACGCGCCGCTCCTCGATGCGATCAACGCGATGTTCGCGCGGCTCTTCCCCGACGCGCCGCACGACCCGAACGTGTTCCGGCCGGCGTACACGCCATTGCGCGCGGCGCGCGCGACGCCGCGACGCGAGCTGGACGCGCGATTCACGCTGCTGCACGCGATGCATGACGATCCGGCGGATCGCTTCTTCGCCGAGGGTGCGGCGATCGCGGAGTGGATCCGCAAAAACAGTGACGGCGATTTGCGGCGGTTCGCGCTTCTGTTTCGCAGGCTCACGAAACTCGACGACTACCTCGACACGCTCGACCGCTACGGCATCGATTACGTGTTGCCGCCGACACGAATGTTTCTCGACCGCCGCGCGCCCGTCGATCTGCTCGCGGTGCTGCGCGCGATCGCGCATCCGTTCGACAAAGGCGCGCAGATTTCCGCCGCGCGTACGCCGTACTTTGCGCTGACGGACGAGGAAGTGGTTGCTGGTGTTTTGAGGGATGGGGATGGGTGGAGGGAGTTTCAGAAGGCGATCGAGCAGTACCGCGACGCGGCAACGCATCTCACGGTCTCGCAGCTCATCGATCTGATCGTCCGCACGTCGAACATCGAAAGCGTCTACGACGCGGCGGCGGATGGCGTGCGGCATCTGCGGCACCTCGAGCATCTGCGCGCGATCGCGTTCGAGTACGACCAGCGCGCCGGCGGCTCGGCGGGACAGTTCGTGGAGGAGATCGCGCGGCGGCGCGGCGAGCCGGATGAAGTCGAGCCGAGTCTCATCGACGAATCGCAGAACGCGGTGCGCATCCTCTCGGTGCATGCGGCGAAGGGACTGGAGTTCGATACCGTCATCCTTCCCGACCTCGCCGTGCAGCCGGTGTCGAACGACCTGCAGCTGTTCACGGTCGAAGAGCCGCGCAGCATCGTCATTACCGGCCGCGCCGACTCGATCTCCGCAAACTTCCAGGTCGGCGACGATGGCGAGAAATTGAAGAAGCTCGCCGGGCGGCGCGAGGAAGCGGAGAACCGCCGCCTCTTCTACGTCGCGGTGACGCGCGCGAAGACGGACGTCGTCTTCGTCTGCAACTTCGGCGAAGACACGAAGAACGTCGGCTTCCTGAAGTGCCTCTGCGAAACCACGGGCATCGATCGCGCGACGCCGTGGCCGGATGAAGGGCGCGAAGTGCGCGACTCGCCGGTCGGACCCGTCGCGTTCGAAAAGCTCGTCATCGGCGGCACAGGCGCGCGCGTGCGGCGGCGATTGAACGATCCGACACTCGAGCGCACGCTTGCGACTACCGAGATCGTGCCACTCGAGATCGCGACGCCACCCGCGGTCGCGACGCTCACGAGCGGAGAGATCGCCGCGCGGCGCGCGGGCTCGCGCAATCGCGCTGCCGGCATCCTCCTCCATCGCGTGCTCGAGCGATGGGACGGCCGCGCCGACGTCGAACCGCTGCTGCAACAACTCGCATCCGAGGCGGCGGCGAATGCGGATGCGGAGCTGCGCGTGCGGCGGCGGCTGGCGACGATCGCTAAGTCGGACATGCTCCAGCGCATTGCGCGCGCGGAAACGGTCGGGCGCGAAGTGCCGGTGCGCTTCATCGAAGAAGGAACGCTCGTCGAGCGGCGCATCGACCGGCTCATCCGCGAGAACGGCGCCGAGACCGTCATCGACTACAAGAGCGGCATCGCCGAGGAAGCGCGCGTCCAAAAAGATCGCGATCAGGTCGCGCGCTATTGCCGCGCGATCGCCGGCATCACCGGCCGCCCGTGCGCCGGCGTGCTCTGGTATGTCGACGCCGACTGTGATGAGATCGTAGAAGTCTGATGCCGCTGTCCAAAGTGCTGCTCGTGTCATTCACCACGCTGCTGACGATGGTGAACCCGCTCGCGGTGATCCCCGCGTTCGTCACGCTGACGGACGGCGTGTCGCGCTCCGGACGCGCCCGCGTGGCGCTCGTCGCGGCGATCGCCTGCATCGCCGTCCTCGCCCTCTTCCTTCTCGCCGGCAACTACGTCTTCCAATTCTTCGGCATCACCGTGCCGGCGTTCCAGATCATGGGCGGCGTGATCTTCTTCACGAACGCGCTGCGCACACTGATCGAGCGCGACGAGCGCCGCGCGTACAACATCGGCGGCGAGAAGCGGATGAAGGATTCCGACGTCGAGCGCGCGGAGATCGATCCCGCCTCGATCGCCGTCGTCCCGCTGGCCGTGCCGATGCTCTCCGGCCCCGGCGCGATCACCTCGACGATGCTGCTCGTGAACCTCTACCCGCGCTACGACCAGAAGGGCGCCGTGCTCCTCGCGATTGTGGGCGTCGGCGTCATCTCCTACATCGTGTTGCTCGCCGCTGTCCCCCTCTCCCGCTTCATCGGAGATCGCGGCCGCGCCGTGTTCACGAAAGTCATGGCCCTCCTCCTCGGCGCGATCGGCATTCAGTTCATCATCAACGGACTCAAGCCGGTGCTGATGGAGATTTTGAAGGCGAGCTAGAGACGCGGCGGCGGGACGCCGCCTCCCGCCGTCTACAATCACCGTGATGTTCATCGGCCACCACGCCGCCGCCTTCGCCGCGAAGCGCGTTGCGCCTCCCGTTTCCCTCGGCGTGCTGATGTTCGCGGCGATGTTTCTCGATCTGCTCTGGCCGTTTCTCACGCTCGCGGGGGTCGAGCACTTTCGCATCGATCCGGGGAACACGGCATTCACGCCGCTCGATTTTTACGACTATCCGATCTCGCACAGTCTCGTGATGGCGCTGGTGTGGTCGCTGCTTGCGGCGGCGGTGTGGAAACACATGATCGTGGGACTCGCAGTGCTCAGTCACTGGGTACTCGACTTCGTCACGCATCGGCCCGATCTGCCGCTGTGGCCGGGCGGGCCGAAGGTGGGGCTTGGATTGTGGAACTCGGTCGCGGGGACGGTGGTCGTCGAAGCCGTGCTCTTCGCGATCGGCATCTTCCTGTACCTGCGCGCGACGAAGGCGCGCGATCGCACCGGCTCGATCGCGTTCTGGGCGCTCATCGCGTTTCTCGTTCTCATCTACATCGCGAACCTCGTTTCGCCTCCGCCGCCGAGTTGGCAGGCGGTCTCCTACACCGCGCTCGCGACGTGGCTGTTCGTGCCGTGGGGGTGGTGGATCGATCGGCACCGTCAGGCGCGCACGTGAAGGCGCTGTTTCTCGTCAACGAGCGCTCCGGGCGGCGGCGCAAGTTTGATGTCAACGACGTCATTCGCCGTTCCGCGGCGTGCGCGTTCGAGATCATGCCGTGCGGCGCGAAGGAGGAGTTGCCGGGCATCGTCGATCGCGCGGAACGCGACGGATTCGACGTTCTCTACGCCGTCGGCGGCGACGGGACGGTGCACGAGACGGCGAAGCATTTGATCGGACGCGCGCCCGCGCTCGGGATCCTGCCGATCGGATCGGGGAACGGTTTCGCGCGGCATGTCGGGCTGCCGCTCGATGCAGCGGATGCGATGCGCGCGTGCGCGGCGGGAACAATCGTCGAGATCGACACGGCCGAAGTGAACGGCACGCCGTTCCTCGGCGTGATGGGAGTGGGGTTCGATGCGCTGGTCGCGGAGCGATTCGCATCCAGCACGGTGCGCGGACTCGGAACGTATCTCACCGAGGGCATTGCGGCATTCAGGAACTACCGCGCGGACGAGTATGAAGTCGTGACGGCGGAGCTGCAGAGAAAGGCACGCGCGTTCGTGATTGCGATCGCGAACTCGGGGCAGTACGGCAACAACGCGCGCATCGCGCCGCTCGCATCACTGCGTGATGGCTTGCTCGATCTCGTGATCATCGAAGACGCGTCGCTGCTCCGCGCGCTGCTGCTCTTGCCGCCGCTGTTTCGCGGCACGCTCCATCGCGCGAGCGGCGTGACTTCGCTGCAAACACCGGAAGTGACAATCCGCCGCGCCGCGGAAGGCGCCGCGCATCTCGACGGCGAGCCCTACGTGCTGCCGGCGGAGCTGCGCATCCGCGTGGTGCCGCGCTCGCTGCGTCTCCTGGTCCCGCGCGGAGTGGGACGGATCTAGCATTGACACACCCCCTTCGCGCGCTTCGCCATTCGAACTTTCGCCTCTTCTTCGCCGGCCAGCTGATCTCGCTGATCGGGACGTGGATGCAGCAGGTCGCGCAGTCGTGGCTGATCTATCGCCTCACCCACTCCGCGTTGCTCCTCGGCGCGATCGGCTTCGCGGGCCAGATCCCGGTCTTCTTTCTCGGCGCGATCGGCGGGCACGTCGCCGATCGCTTCGATCGCCGCCGCGTGCTGCTCATCACGCAAAGCGCGTCGATGGTGCTCGCGTCCGTCCTCGCGGTGCTGACGCTCACCGGCCGCGTGCGCGAGTGGCACCTCTTCGTCCTCGCGGCGCTCCTCGGCGTCGTGAACGCGTTCGACATTCCGGCGCGGCAGGCGTTCCTGGTGCAGCTCGTCGAGCGCGAGGATCTGATCAACGCGATCGCGCTCAACTCGTCGATGTTCAACGGTGCGCGCATCGTCGGCCCCGCGGTCGCGGGACTGCTCGTCGCGGCGATCGGCGAGGGGTGGTGCTTCTTCGCGAACGCGGTCAGCTACATCGCCGTGATCATAGGACTGATGATGATCTCCACGCCGCGCTTCGTCGCGCAGGCGGGACGCTCGGTATGGGCGAACATCGCCGAGGGATTCCGGTTCGTGGGGAAAACCGCGCCGGTGCGCGCGCTGCTGCTGCTCATCGGCGCGGTCAGCTTCACCGCATTGCCGTACACCGTGCTGATGCCCGTGTTCGCGGACAAGATTTTTCATTCCGGCGCGCGCGGTCTCGGCATTCTGATGGGCGCCTCGGGTGCGGGCGCGCTGCTCGGATCGCTCGCGCTGGCAACGCGATCGACGGTCATCGGCCTCGGCCGCTGGATCGCGATCGCCTGCGCGATCTTCGGCACCGCGCTGACGGCATTCGCGCTGTCGCGCTCCTTCGTACTGTCGGCCGCGCTGCTCGTCATCGCGGGCGGCGCGATGATGGTGCAGATGGCGTCGTCGAACACACTCATTCAGTCGATGGTGCCGGATGAACTGCGCGGACGGGTGATGTCGGTCTACACGATGATGTTCATGGGCATGGGTCCGTTCGGCGCGTTGCTCGCCGGCAGCATCGCCGAGCGGATCGGCGCGCCGATGACGGTGGCGGGCGGCGGCGCGATCACGGTGCTCGCGGCGATCGGATTCGCTCTCCGCCTGCCGTCGCTGCGGCCGGTCGCACGTCAGCTGATCATCGCGCAACAGGCCGGAGGCGGCGAGCCGGTGGAGCAGGCGACGGCGACGGGCGCCGAGGCTACAGAGTCGGAATGAACTCTTCGATGCGCCGCGCGAGCTCGTCACGCGTGGCGACGAAGCGGTCGTAGCGCGTCGCGGGATCGTCGGGGCCGTACGACGGGTCGATCACCGGCCAGTGCTCGATGCGTTTCGCGCCGGGCCAGTTCGGACAATCGGCGGCGGCGGAGTCGCAGACCGTGATCACGGCGTCGAACGGCTGACCGAGAAACGGCTCCGCCGATTTCGAGACCTGGTCGCGGATGTCGATCTCGATCGCCTTCATCGCGCGGATGGCGAGCGGATGCACCCAGCCCGCGGGCCGCGAGCCGGCGGAGACGACGTCGACGACGTCTCCGTGAAACGCGCGCGCGAGGCCCTCGGCCATCTGCGAGCGCGCAGCGTTGCCGGTGCAGAGGAAGAGGATGCGTTTTTTCTTTGTCACGCGGGCGTCGCTTCGTAGGTGCGCTCGTTGTGCACGTTGCCGGTGTTGAGCGTGCCGGCCGGCTCGAACATCATGATGTGCGCCTCTTCGTGCGCAAGCGGACAATGTTCGACACCGCGCGGGACGATGAACAGCTCGCCCTCGGCGAGGTGGACGTCGCGGTCGCGGAGTTGAATCGTCAGCGCGCCTTTCACGACGAGGAAGAGCTCGTCTTCGTTTTCGTGCTGGTGCCAGACGAATTCGCCCTGCACCTTGGCGATCTTCACATGCTGCCCATTCAGCTCGCCGACGATGCGCGGCTGGAACTGCTCGCTGAAGGAGGCGAATTTCTGGGCGAGATTCACTTTGTCCATGCGCCAGTTCTAACCTTTTCGAGGGCCCGGCGTCTATCCCCGCGGAGGACCTTCATGCGATCTCTGCCCTTATTCGTTTTCGCGCTGTTCGCGGCTGCCGTGGCGTTCGGCCACGACCACAGCAGACACAGCACGCACATCGTCAACACCGATGACGGTTTCGAGTTTCAGTTCGTCCGCGAGGACGACGGCGACGCGTGGGCGTCGCTGAAACGCGACGGCGTTCGTTACGTGACGCATGATCGCGGCGTGCTCGAGGACATCGAAGACGCGATGCGGCCGTACCGCGAGCTGTCGCAGGAGCACTCGGCGATCGGCAGGAAGCATTCGGAACTGGGACGCGAGCATTCGGCTCTCGGCCGCGAGCACTCGCGCCTCGGACGCGAACACTCGCGCCTCTCGCGCGAGGTCAGTGCGGGACGCATCAGCGAGTCGGAAGCGGATCAGCGGCGGCGCGAGCTCGAATCGGAACAGCGCAAGCTCGAGGACCAGCAGCGCGCCCTCGAAGCGCGGCAGCGCGATATCGAAGACGAGCAGCGCGCGGTGGAAACGAAGCAGCGCGCCGCGGAGCGGGATGTGAATCGGGAGATCGAGAAGATCTTCGAGCGCGCGGTGCGCGACGGCAAGGCGAAGCGCGACTGAGGTGATAGTTTAGGGCGATGGCTCGCGCTCTCGCCCTGGCCCTGCTCGTTACCAGCTGCGCCACGACATCACCGCGAACGGTGGTCGACCGCTTCGTCGGCGCGTTCAATCATCTCGACGCCACGGAACTGCGTCCGCTGCTCGCGGAACACGCGACGGCGTTTCTGCCGATGCCGCAGCACGCGGGCCGCGTCGAAGGGCGGGAGACGATTCTCGGGATTCTCGCGCCGCTGCTGGAAGCGGATCGCGTGCGGCGCAACGGGCAGCCGCTGAGCCTCGAGGCGAAGGAGTTGTCGATTCAGGAGAACGGCGATTCTGCGATCGCGACGTTCGACGTCGGAACGGCGGACGTGCATTCGCGGCGCACGCTCGTGATGCGGCGGCGCGGCGGGCGGTGGGAGATCGTGCATCTGCACGCGTCGAACGTGCGGTGATTACGGCGAGAGTCGCTCGATGATCCAGTCCTTCGGCTCGCGCAGGCGATAGACGAAGCGGTCGTGCAGGCGGTCGGCGCGGCCCTGCCAGAACTCGATCTCCAGCGGGATCACGCGATAGCCGCCCCAGTGCGGCGGGCGCGGGATCTGGCGCTCTCGATAGTTCGCCTCGATCGCGGCGGCGCGGCCATCGAGATCGCCGCGACCCGGAATGACCGCGCTCTGCGACGACGCCCACGCGCCGATCTGGCTGCCGCGCGGCCGCGTCGCAAAGTACGCATCCGATTCCTGCTCGGTCGTCTTCACCACCGCGCCTTCGATCCGCACCTGGCGCTCGAGCACGGCCCAGAAGAAACAGAGCGAGGCGCGCGGGTTCTCGCCGATCTGCGCGCCTTTGCGGCTGTTGTAGTTCGTGAAGAAGACGAAGCCGTGGTCGTCGAAGCCCTTGAGCAGACAGATGCGCGAGGTGACGTGGCCGTGCGTGTCGCACGTCGAGACGGTCATCGCCTCCGGCAGCTCGGCGACTTTCTGCCGGGCCTCGTCGAACCAGCGTCCGAATTGAACGAACGGGTTTTTGTCCAAGTCGCTGTCCAGCAGCGGCGGCGTATTCAACGTGCAGTCCTCTCCCGCATCATATGTTCGATCTTGCCGATGACGCGCTGCGATTCCTCACCCGGCATCAGCTCGGCGGCGCGCGCGAGATCGACCCATTGCAGATCGTTCGATTCGCCGCGCTCGATGCTGATCGCCTCCGGCCGCGCGGTGCGCGCGAGATAGCGCACGTCGAAGTGCGAATGCTCGGGATGCTCGTCCGTCGCGGGAATCGGATGGATGTCGAGATCGAGGATTCCGCTGTCGAGCGCGAGATCGTCGAGACCCGATTCTTCCGCCCCTTCGCGCAGCGCCGCTGTCTCCGGTGCCTCGCCTTCCTCGACATGCCCGCCCATCTGCAGCCAGCGATCGAGACGCCGGTGATGATGGAGCAGCAGTCTTCGGGCGCCGTCGACGATGAAACAGCTGGCGGTGAAGTGGCCGGGCACGTAGTGATCGCGGGAAAAGGCGTTGGGCGAGTACGCGAGCAGGTCGAGCATCGCGTCGCGATGCTGGCGCTCGAGATCGTTGGCCGGCTGGTAGGCGCGGAGCTCTTCAGCAAGAAACGCGGAACGCGACATCACTTCGTCCGCGCATCATAGATGAACCGAACCGCGGGCGCCGAGAGGCGTATAACTCTTTCGGATGGGTTATCACGCCGTCGAACGTCCCGGTCGAACGGTCGCAGGAGTCGGCTACTGGACGAGCATCTGCGCGCCGCATGCGAGCACGCCGCCGCACGCGCACGCGCATCCGCTGTGCTGCCTCATGCTCGACGGCGTGAGCACGCAGACCGCGGGCCGCAGCGAGCGGCAGCGCGAGCCGGGACGCGCGTTTTTCTATCCCGCCGGCGAAGAACATCACGAGCGTTGGGGCGCGCGCGGCGGACGCATTTTCTCGATCGAGCTCGCGATCGACGATCTGCGCATGCCGACGACGTCCGCCGAGTTGACGGGTTGGACGGCGCTGCTCGCGCGGCGCGTGCACGTCGAGTCCTCCGATGCGGATGACGCGGCGCAGCTGTCGATCGAAAGCGGCGCGTTCGCACTCGCCGGCGAGCTGGCGCGCGAGCCGGAATGCGACGGCCGCTGGAGCCACCGCGTGCGCGATTATCTGCACGCGCACTTCACGCGAAAGCTTTCGTTGCGCGAGATCGCCGATGCGGCGGGCGTGCATCCGGTGCACGTCTCCCGCGCGTTCCCGCGCCATCACGGCCTGACCCTCGGCGATTACGTGCGCGCGCTGCGGATCGACTACGCAGCGCGCGAATTGATGGCTTCGCGGCGGCCGATTGCCGACATCGCGCTCGATGCCGGCTTCGCTTCGCAATCCCACCTCACCCGCCACTTCCGGATGAGGATCGGCGTGACGCCGGCGGCGTATCGCAACGCGCTTACGGCTTGACACGACGCCGGCGGAAAACCGCCGGCGTCGTACGTAGCTTGCTTACCTCTTGATGGTGACGGATCCGCCGTCCGACAGCTCGTCGAGCTCGTAGGAGGCGAGGTTGAACATCTGGCAGTCGACGTTCACCGTCTGCGACGACGGGATGCCCTTGTCGTCCTCGCGCTCGTAGTCGGTGGCGATCCATACCTTGCCGACGCCCGGGTCTTCCTTCAGCTCCGCATCGCTCGCAACCCAGGTCTGGGCCGCGGCGCTATACAGTCCCCACGTGTAGGCATCGCGGGTTTTGCCTTCGATGCCGTCTTCGACGGTGAGAAGCACGCGGCGGCCGCGGTAGGAGTCGACGCTGGAGTCTTTCACGGTACCGGCGAGCACGGCGCGGTTGCCTTCGATGCGCCCGCAGTCGACGCTGACGCCGAGGGAGACCGTGGTCTCTTTGCTCTCACGGATCCCCTCACCGTCGACGTCCTGCTCCGCGGCAACCGGTCCGCTGAATTTCAGGTCGCCCGAGGCACGGCCGCTGGAGAAGATGTCGGCACTGAATGCAAGATAGCGAGTGCCGTCGTCGGTGACGACCCGAAACTCGCCGCTGACGCTCTCCGCGAATGCCGGGACGGCCCCAAGCATCGCCAGAGCGATCGTTAAGACAAAAAGTCGCGTGGGCTTTTTCATAGCTCTCCTCAATTTGTTTTCCGAAGTCGGTCGACGGAAGTTAGGTTCGGATACGGCAGGCGACCGTGATGGGGATCACGTCAGGTTAATCCCGTGAAAGACAGCCGCCCGTTCCAGGCTCTACGTTGACGCCATGCTCGCACTCGCAGTCACGCTCCTCCTTGCCGCCACGCCAGAGACACCCGCCGTTCGATGGGAGCCGTTCGAGCTTCCGCGCGGGGGCGGAGCGCTGCAGGCACAGCTCGGAAAAATCACGGTTCCGCTTCGCCGAGGGCATCCGGAAGCCGGGACGGCGGAGCTGGCGTTCGTGCGGCTGCAGACGGCGGGCGCGAAGAAAGGCGCGCCGATCGTCTATCTCGCGGGCGGTCCGGGCGGGTCGGGGGTGAACGCGGCGCGGAATGCGTACGCACTGCCGTCGCTGACGCGGCTCGCGGAAATTGCGGACGTGATCCTGCTCGATCAGCGCGGCATCGGGAGGTCGACGCCGAAAGTGCAATGCGCGCCGGTGGCGGTCGAGCCGCAGGCGCGATTCGCTCCGGCCGCGGAGATGCTGCCGCGCGTGGTCGCGGCGACGCGGGCGTGCGTCGAGGAGTGGACGGCGAAGGGCATCGACGTGGCCGGCTTCACGATGGTGGAGAGCGCGGCGGACGTCGACGATCTGCGCAAGGCCCTCGGCGTTCCGAAAGTCAGCCTGATGGCGCACAGCTACGGCACGTCCCTCGCGCTCGCGATCGTGCGCGCGTATCCGAATTCGATCGAGCGCGCCGCGCTCATGGCCACCTCGGGGCCGAACCACATGCGCAAGCTGCCGCTGATGCTCGATGCGCAACTGGCGAAGCTGTCGATTCTGGCGAAAGACGACATGACCGCGCGGCTTACGCGCGTGCTGGCGAAGCTCGAGCGCGAGCCGATTCCGGTGCGGATCATGGATCAGAAATCAAAAGAGAAAATCGAAGTGCGCGTCGGTCCCGATGCGTTGCGGCGCATTCTCGTCGCCGACATCGGCGACGGCAACGACTTCACCGTGTTCCCCGCGCTGCTGCGAACGATCGAACAGGGCGATCCGTCGATCCTCGCCTGGTTCGTGGAGAAGCGCTACAACCAGGCCGTGATGTCTGGCGTCGATCTGATGTACACCGGCATGCGCTGCTCCGGCGGCGCGACGGCGAGCCGCGATCGCGAGATCGCGCAGCAGACGCCAGTCTCGATTTTCGCGAACGCGCTAAACGGCTCGTTCCCCGAAGTGTGTGCTGTGCTGCCGGCGGCGGTCGAGCAGAACGATGCGTTCAAGAGCGCGATCGTCTCCGACCTGCCGATCCTCTTCATCAGCGGCACGCTCGACAGCAACACGCCGCCGTATCAGGCCGAAGAGATCCGCTGGACGATGCCGTACGCGATGCACGTCATCGTGACGAATGCCGGCCACGAAGACCTCGAGCCGAACGAAGAGGTGCAGGCGCTGATGGCCGACTACTTCGCCGGCAAGGACGTGTCGTCGCGCCGCATCGCCCTGCCACCGCCGAACTTCCGGAGCGTCGAGGAAGCGAAGCGGGAGCGACACGTCAACTAGTTGACGGAAACCATTGGTACAGGAAGAAGTACACCAGCACGCCCGTCACGGAGACGTACATCCAGAGCGGAAACGTCCACTTCGCGACGCGGCGGTGCTGCGGGACACGCATCTTCAAGCCATTGATAACACTGAGGATGGCCAGCGGGACGATGACGATCGCGAGGATCGTGTGCGTCGTGAGAATCGTCAGATACAGCGTGCGAATCGCGCCGGTGCCGGTGAACTTCGTGACCACGCCGCCGCGCAGGGAGTGATAAGTCACGTAGCAGGCGAGAAACGCGATCGACGTGAAGCAGGCCGCGAGCATGAAGCGGCGATGCTGGGCGATGCGTTTGTTGCGGATGTGCACGTACGCGATGAGCAACAGGATGCCGCTCAGCGCGTTGAGCGACGCGTTGAGCGGCGGGAAAAACTCTTGCGGGGTCACGGCTCGCACTCTAGCAGAGTGCATTTACTGGAACCGCAGCACCATGCGTTCGGCCGGCAGCTCGTTTTGATGCAGCACCGGCGCGCTCGATGCGCCGGTCCACTGGCCGTCGCCGGGCGAGTCGTCTTCCATGCCGACGACCTGGAAGGAGTCGAAGACGTACGGCACGCCTTCGCCTTCGAGGATCGGCGCGGTGGCGAGGTGGAAGTGCAGATGCGGTCCGGTGGCGTTGCCGGAGTTGCCGACCAGGCCGAGGATGTCGCCGCGGCGGACGCGCTGCCCTTCTTTGACGCGAATGCTGCCGGGCTGCAGATGCGCGTACGTCGCGTATGTGTTGTCGGCGAGCTTCAGCACGACGCAGTTGCCGGTCGCGGTCTCCAGGCCGGCCGTGACGGCGGGATTCATCGAGCCCGGCACGTTCTCCGGGATCGCGTTGATCGCGCGCGCAATGACGCCGTCGGCAACGGCGATGACTTCCTGGCCGTAGACGGAGTAGTCGGTGTTCACTTTGCCTTCGCCGCGCCATTCGCTGCCGTCGGAGGCGAAGCGATTCCAGTCGATGGCGAAGCGCTGGGGGATGTGCGCGCCGCCGTCGACGGGCATGAGGCCGCGGCGATGGAACGACGTCTCGCCGATCCAGCGCGCGACCCACGCGCCGCCGCGGACCGGAGGTCCGATGACGACCGCGGCCGGACGAACGCCGACCTCCGCACCTTCGACGATGCGCTCGCCGCCGGACGCGGATGCGGGAAGCGTGAACGACGCGCGGTGATGAATACGCGACGGCGCCGCGCCGTCGAGCGGCAGCCAGAGAAAGGCGACGGCGCGCAGGCCGGCGGCGATTATGCGCGGATCGTTCGCGCCGGCGACGCCTGGACGCGCGAGCAGCTTGTCGAGGTCCGCGCCGGAGTAGGACGCCAGCGCGCGGCCGTCGTCGCCGAGGACTTCGAGGCGTTTCCATTCGACGTCGCCGCCGCGGAAGCTGGTGACGTGCAGCTCGTAGACGAGCCAGGTCTTGCCGTTGGAGCGGAACGCGGACGGGGCGACCGGCACCTGCAGATCGACGGGAAACATCCGCGCACGGGCGGGCGGCGGCGCCGTGGCGCCGCCGCCCTTTGTGAGCACGCGGTGGCTGCGCGTGGTGAACCCGAAGTTGGTGACGGCCTGGTCGATGGTCAGCGTGCGGCCGTCCGCGGCGAGCTCCCACGTGCGCACAATGTTTAGCGTAGTCGGGCCGCTCGCGCCCTCCCCTTCGATGTGATCCGACACTTCGATCGTCTGCTCGCCGGTGCGGCGCGCGGTGCGCCTGGCGACTTTCGCGTTGAGCCCGGGCATCTGCGGCGGGAAGTCGCGCTCTCCTTTGTCGAGGTCATAGGCGTCACGCGTGACGCGATCAGTGTTGTCGGTGATGAGAGTCGTGGCGACGCTCAGCGTGTCGCCATTCTGCTCGACGACGAGCGTCTGTTCGACGCCGGGGGGCAGGCCGGTGGAGCGGGCCGGATCGAGCGCCCACTTCCCACTGAAATCGACGGCGGCGGAAACTTCGACGGCGGCGAGGAGCAGGAGGACGATCGCGGTCTTTCGCATGGAACCAAGTTCGGTCGTTCGACTGAATTCAATAGAACCATCCGTTATCATTTGGATGGATCCAAGTTCGTTGTTGCGATTTCGTTCCATGAGCGCACCTCCATTCATCCAGCTCGCCCGCCGCTCCGAGGTACCGCTGCAGCGGCAGCTGTTCGAATGCTTCCGCGTGGCGATTCTCGACGGCACGCTCGTCGCGGGAACGCGGCTGCCGCCGACGCGCGAGCTGGCGGCGGAGTTGCGCGTGTCGCGCAATTGCGTCGTGAACGCGTTCCGCTATCTCGCCGCGCAGGGACTCGTCCTCGCGCGCAGCGGCGGAGGAACGCGCGTCGCGTCGCTGCCACTGTTGCGCGCGCGAATCCCTCCGTCGACCCGTTCGCGGCGCGGGCGCGCGGGGCGGCGTGCGGGACAGATTGCGCGCATCGTCACCGAGGCCAGCTCGGGAACGGCGGGAGCCTTCCGGCCGGGAGTTCCGGCGATCGATCTCTTTCCGCTGCGCACGTGGCGCTCGATCGCGGCACGGCAGTGGCGGCAGGCGATGCCGCTCCTCGCGTACGGCGGCGCGGGCGGTCTCGCTTCGCTGCGCGAGGCCATCGCCGCGCACGTGGGCGCGGCGCGCGGCGTCGGTTGCGGGCCGGAGCAGGTGTTGATCGTGAACGGCGCACAGCAGGCGATCGATCTCGTCGCGCGCGTGCTGCTCGAGCCGGGCGACGTCGCCTGCACCGAAGAGGCGTGTTATCCCGGAGCGCGCTCCGCGTTCGCCGCGACGGGCGCGCAGGTCGTGACGATCGGTGCACCGAACCCGCGCCTGGTCTACGTCACGCCGTCGCATCAATACCCCCTCGGCGTGACGATGTCACTCGCGCAGCGGCAGGAGCTGCTGGCGTTGTGCGCGCAGACAGGGGCGTGGATTCTCGAGGACGACTACGACAGCGAGCTGCGTCACGACGGCCGGCGCGATCTGCCGGCGATTCATGCGCTGGCGAAGAACGCGGCGGTGATCTACATCGGCACGTTCAGTCATCTTCTCGCGCCGGCGCTGCGCATCGGCTTCGCCATCGTGCCGCACGATCTGCTGCAGGCGTTCGAAGTGATGGCGGCGATCGCGGGCCGCGGCCCGTCGACGATCGAGCAGGCGACGCTCGCGGAGTTCATCTCCCGCGGCCATCTCGAACGCCACGTGCGGCGCCTGCGTGCGGTGTACGCGGAGCGCGAGGCGCTGCTCGTTTCGCACCTGCGCAACTTCGACGCCGTCGAATCGATCCACGGCCTCGGCGCCGGGTCGCATCTCGTCGTGCGCCTGCGCAGCGAAAGCGAGGAACGCCGCGCCGCGAAAGCCGCTGCCGCCGCGGGGATCGAGGTGCCGCTGATCCGCGATTACGGCCACGGCCGCGGTCTGATCCTCGGCTACGGGTCCACCGACGCGAAAGCGATTCAGGAAGGGATGGCGGTGCTGCGTGCGGCGATTACTCGCGCTCGTCCTCGGAACGCCGGCGTCCTCGCCGGCTGACCCGCCGGCGTCTCGCCGGCCCGAGGCGGCGGGACGCCGCCTGACCAGCCGCCGAGGACGGCGGCGTTCCGATGCGTCAGGCGGTGCTGCGCGCCTCGCTGAGCCGCCGGCGCACGACGTCGATGTGATGGCGCTGGTGGTAGAGCGTGAAGAGCAGCATCTCGCGGACGGTCAGCTTGCCGAGGAGCGGATGCGGGAGCTGGAGCGTGTCGAGCTTCTGCTCCGACCAGCGGGCGATCGCTTTGCGCAGGTCTTCGTTGACGCTCGCGTACGTGGAAAGGATGCGCTCGCGCCAGGCGGCGAGATCGGGTTCGGTCTGACTCGACGGCGCGAATCGGCCGGCTTTGCCGCCGGCGTCGAGAAGGCCGCGGTAGCGCGTGCGCAGCTCCTCGTAGCTGACGGACGGGCGCTTGCTCTTGCCGAAGCGCAACCGCAGCACGAGTTTCGGCAGGTTCAACGCCTGCACGACCGGCCGCGTCGACTTTGTCAGGTGACGCACCGCTTCGGCGGGCGACCACGACGTGCCGATGGGCTGGAAGAACGCCGCGGTATCGAACGCGGACCAGTACTCGTCGTTCGCGGCCTGCTGCTGGGCGAGGGCGTCGATGATCTCGGACTGGTTCATTCGCGCACCAATGCGTTCACCGATTTCGCGACTTCGTCGATCACGCTGCCGTCGGCGGCGTCGTAGTACGCGCGGATGACACCGTCCTTGTCGGCGACGGCGAATTTCGAAGAATGCAGCAGCGGATCGCCGCCCGGACCGGGATCGCCGGCGGCGAGCTTGAAGCCTTGCACGGAGAGCTTGAGGATGTCGTCGCGCGTGCCGGTGAGGAACGTCCAGCGGTCATCATTGCGCACGCGTTTCGCGTACTCGGCGAGCACGGGCGGCGTGTCGCGCGTGGGATCGACGCTGATCGAGACGAAACGCACCGGCGCGTCTTTGTCGATCTGCTTCGTGAGCGCGCGCATGTTGTTGGTCATGATCGGGCACGTGCCGCGGCAGGTGGTGAAGATGAAGTCGTAAACGGCGACGTTGCCCTTCATCGCGTCGAGGTTCACCGCGCTCCCCTTCTCGTTCACGAGTTGCGCGGCGGGGACGGGATAGAGCCTGGGCAGATCGGATTCGTGGCGGCAGGCAACCAGAGCGAAAAGAAAAACGAGCGCCTTACGCATCGACGACCAGCAGCAGCATCACCGTGAGCAGGTAGAGGTTCGAGATCATGAACACGCTGCGAGCGATGCGGACGCTGCGATCGAAGAAGAAGCGGATCGCGGCGGCGAGGAGCGCGGTTCCGGCAGCGACGGCGCCGATGAGATAGACGGCGCCGGTCATGCCGAAGATCGACGGCAGGACGCTGACGGCGAGCAAGGCGAGCGAGTAGTAGATGGCCTGGCGCGCGACGGCGGCGCCGCTTTCATCGCGCACGGAGAGCATGGCGAAGCCGCCGCGCGCGTAGTCGTCGCGGTACATCCAGCTGATGGCCATGAAGTGCGGGAGCTGCCAGAGGAAGAGGATGCCGAAGACGATCCAGCCGCCGAGCGAGAGCTCGTTGGTCACGGCGGTCCAGCCCATGAGCGGCGGAATCGCGCCGGGGATGGCGCCGATGAGCGTGCAGATCGTGGAGACGCGCTTGAGCGGCGTGTAGACGAAGATGTAGCTGGTGAGCGTGAACGCGCCGAGGGCGGCGGTCAACCAGTTGACCAACAGGCCGAGGTAGAGCGTGCCGAGGATCGCGATCGCGGAGGAGAACAGCAGCGCGGCGCGCGGCGTCATGCGGCCGAGCGGGCAGCGGACGCGTGCGGGTGCGATGCATCTTCGCGTCGAGATCGCGCTCGACGTATTGATTGAGCGCGTTCGTGCCGGCGGCGACGAGCGCGGTGCCGATGAGCGCGTGCACGAGGAGGAGCGGATCGACCTGCTTCGCCGCGAAGAGGAAGCCGGCGGCGGTAGTGATCAGCACCATCAGCACGATGCGCGACTTCGACAGCTCGAGGTAGTCCGAAGCATGGATGCCACTGCCCTCAGCGGCACCGCGCCGCGGGGCAGCGGTCGAGATCGGGACGCAGCTCATGCCGCCACCTCAATGGCGTGCGGGACGCGCGCACGACTCGGCGCCAGGCGACCGTGCGCGAGGTGAGGGTGAGGAGCAGCGAGATCGCCAGCGTCGACGCGCCGGTCATGACGTGCAGGCTGGTGATGTACGGCTGCTTGCCGCTCCAGATCGTGTACGCGCCGAGCATCACCTGCGCGGCGACCACCACGACGAGCAGCGCGGAGAGGAAGCGCAGCGGATGGTTGCGGTCGAAGCGCAGGAGGCGAATCGCCATCGCGATCACCATCAGCGCGACGAGGAATCCGCCGGCGCGATGGACGAACGCGGAGACGACGTTGATCGAGTCGAAGGGAGGAATCCAGCGGCCGAAGGAGCGCGGGAAGTCGGGAATGGCGAGACCCGCGCCGAGGTGGCGCATCAGCGCGCCGGCGAGGATCTGCGCGTACACGAGCGCGGTGAGGCCCCACGCCATCGCCACCGGCGCGTCGCCTTTCTCCAGCTTCCGCAAGTCCTGATAGAAGCTCGAGGTGAAGAAGGCGATCGAGACGTTGAGGCAGAAGAAGATCTCGGCGAGTCCCGCGTGGGAGATGGAGATCGCTTTCGGCAGGAGGAAGATGACGGTCAGGCCGCCTAACAGGCCCTGCGCGAGCACCGCGCCGAGGGAGAGCCAGCCGAGGCGGCGGACGAACTTTTTCGGCTCGCGGCGCTGCAGCCAGATGGCCTGGATCACGACGAGAAAGCCGACCGTCGAGGCGATGAGGCGGTGGCTATGTTCGAAGAAGATCCCGCCGACCCATTTGCTGAACGGGAACGTGAACATGTTCTGGCCGTAGGTCGTCGGCCAGTCGGGAACGGAGAGGCCGGAGCCGGTGGAGGTGACCATGGCGCCGGCGAAGATCAGGAAGAGCGTGGAGGCGGCCACGAGCTTCGTGAAGCGTCGCAGCCAGCGCGGAGTTTCTTCCTTTTGGGGAATGGGTTGAACGAGTTTCATTGAGTCCCATCGTCATCCTGAGCGTAGCGAAGGATCTCAAGTTACGAAGGTTGAGATCCTTCGCCGTCTTCGCGGCTCAGGATGACGTCATCACGGTTTTCATCCTGAAATGTTGGCGACGGCCGGCGGTTCCGATGCGAGCCACTTCTCGAAGTCCGCCTTCGTGTGAACCTGATACTGCCCTCTCATCCGGTAGTGGCCGAGTCCGCACAGCTGAGCGCACCCGATTTCCCACGGCTGCTTGGCGTCGGTGCCGCCGGTCCGGATGGGCGTGAAGTGTACAGGAACTTCCATCCCCGGAATCGCGTCCTGCTTCACCCGCATGTACGGGAGGAAGAAGCTGTGGATGACGTCCTTCGAGGTGAGGCGCACGATGATCGGACGGTTGACTTCCATGTGCAGGTTGTTGAGCGAGACGACGTCGTCTTTCGCGGTCGGATCCGCCGGATCGAGTCCGAGCGGATTCGACGAGCTGACGAGCTTCACGTTCATCTTGCCGAACACACCGTCGGCGCCGGGATAGTGAACGTTCCACGCGAACTGCTCGGCGACGATGCGCACTTCGAGCGGATTCTTCGAGGGCTCGGGACGCTGCGTCCATCGATACCAGAGCGGAATCGAAAATCCGACGAGCAGGATGACTTCGACGACCGCGATGCCGGCCTCCGCATACGTCGAGAGGTGCGAATGCGTGCCGTGGTAGAGCGCCCGCCGCTGTCTCGACGCGCGGAACCGCCAGACCATGTACGCGAACAGCAGGCCCCACGCCACGAAGAGGATGAGCATCAGCCAGTGCACGACGGCGTTCAACTGGTCGAGCGCCGGGCCGTGCGCCGAATAGTCGGGCGGCATGTACTTGGCCAGGAAATCCCTCATGGATGCGGTCCCCCTTCAATCACATGGAACTGCTCGCGGAAGCGCTTCTGCGCCTTCGCGCGGCGCCAGAAGCTCCAGAACAAGGCGATGAATCCGATCTGCACGAAACCGACGACGCCGAGGAGCACCCACACGCCGTTGTTCGTCCCCTTCACCATCGGATCGCCGGGCGCGCCGTAGCAGACCGGGCAGGCGCTCGCCGAGTCGGCGATGAAGAGCATGAACAGGACGAGCAGAACGACCGGGATCTCCTTGAACTTCGCCCACACCTTCCTGCCGTACACCATCAGCCCGACCGCGGCCGCGAGAAAGACGAGGCCGAGCACCAGGCCGCCGGTGCTCTGCTGCTCCGCGAACTCGCGGATCCCCCACAACGCCACGAAGAGCGACAGGATGGTCGTCACGATGACGAAGACGATGTGGAAGGCTTTGAGCGACATGAGTTAGTGCGACTTCGGTCCTGATGGTTGCTGGGGATGCTGCTCCGCCGGCTCGGCCGCCGCGCCCGGTTTCGCGGCGTGGAGGTCGTAGCCCGGCCATTCGTTCTGCGCGTCGTGCCGGTGATGCCACGGTCCCCACAGCAGCACACCGAAGAAGAAGACCGTGAGCACGAGCACGGCGTAGATCAGTTTCCGTTCGGAAATGAGATGCATGAAGAACGCCGCGACCAGCGAGCCCTTGGTCGCGGCGACGACGAGGGCGATGATGACGGCGGTGTGGATCGGCAGATGAAACGTGCTGACCCATACGGTGATGGCGGTGAGCACGCCGAGGGCGTAGAAGACATACAGGTATTTCCTGATCTCTTTCTTCACCGCCTCGGGGCTGTTGTCGTGGCCGAGGTCGTGCGCGTGATCGCCGTGATCCACGAAGAATTCTTCGTGCGGCGGACCACCCGCATGCTCGTCCGGGGCCATATGCGCTGGTGTGTGCTCTGTCATTCGCGCGCTCCTACAACAGATACAGCGTCGGGAAGAGGAAGATCCAGACGAGGTCGACGAAGTGCCAGTAAAGGCCCGTCACCTCGACGCGATTCGTGAACTGATCGCGGTGCTTCGCGTACCACTTGTCGGCCGTCAGCAGCAGGTAGGCGAAGACGACCATGCCGCCGACGACGTGCAGTCCGTGCAGGCCCGTCATCACAAAGTACGTCGCGAAGAAGTTGTTCGTCGACGGGTAGTGATGGTGCTCGAATTTCGACGCGTACTCCGCGGCCTTGATGCCCATGAAGATGAAGCCGCACAGGAGCGTGATGGCGAGGTACAGCTTCGCTCGTTTCAGATTGCCGAGGCGGAGATTCGCCCACGCCAGAACGACCGTCACCGACGAGGCGATGAGGTTGAACGTGTTGATCGTCGCCAGCGTGATGTTCAGCTCTTCCCATCCGCGCGGCCACGTCGGCGCGCTGGTGCGGAGCAGGATCAGCGTGGAGAAGAGCGCGCCGAAGAGCATCACTTCCGACGCAAGGAAGAGCCAGATCCCGAGCTTGCCGTTGTACAAGCCGGTGTCGGGGCGCGGGTGAACGGTGTACGGGATCTCGATCTCGTGATGCGCGTCGTGTCCGGGGACCGCGTGCAGCGGTTCTGCGTGCGCCGTCATTCGTTAACTCTCCTTCTGCGCGACTGCGCCCGCGGCGAGATATCCGCCGCCCGTCGACGGCGCGGGGGACGTTTCATCCGGCACGTTCTGCGGGAGAAAGTCGGCCGCGTCGTATCCCGGCACGCTGTACTCGTACGGTCCGCGATAGACAACCGGGGTCACATGGAAGTTGCCGTGGCCGAGCGGAGGCGCGGTCGTCGCGGCCCACTCGAGCGTCGTCGCGTCCCAATGGTTCGATCCGACGCGCTTGCCTTTGAAGATGCTGTAGAAGAAGTTCCAGATGAACGGCACCTGCGACGCCAGCAGAGGAACGCGCAGGTCGACATGAAGACGTTCAGATGAATGACCGGCTTCGCGTGCGCGTATTGCGCGCCGCCGTCGTAGAGACGCCGCGAGACGCCGGCCAGTCCCTGGATGAACATCGGGAAGAAGATGCCGTTGATGAAGACGAGCGAGGCCCAGAAGTGAATCCTGCCGAGCTTCTCGTTCATCTGCCGGCCGGTCGCCTTCGGGAACCAGTAGTAGATGCCGGCGAACATCGCGAAGATCGTTCCCGGCGCGACGACGTAGTGGAAGTGCCCGATGACGTAGTAGGTGTCGTGCAGATGGATGTCCGCCGCCGCGAGTCCGAGCGGGAGTCCCGTCAATCCGCCGATGCCGAACATCGGCAGGAAGGCGAGCGCGAAGAGCATCGGAACGGTGAAGCGGATCGATGCGCCCCACAGCGAGATGATCAGCGCCGTCAGGATGATGACCGACGGGATGGAGATGATCATCGTGGTGGTCTGGAAGAAGGCGCTGATGACCGTGCCCATGCCGGTCATGAACATGTGGTGCGCCCAGACCACGAAGGACATGAAGCCGAGGAACACGCCGGCGCCGACGAGCGACTTGTAGCCCCACAGCGGCTTGCGGGTGTTGTTGGCGATGACTTCCGAGATGATGCCCATCCCGGGAAGAATCAGCACGTACACCTCGGGGTGCGCGAGGAACCAGAAGAGATGCTGCCACAGCAGCGGGTTGCCGCCGCCGGCGTTCGCGAGCGGCGTGCCGCTGATCACGAGGCCGCTGGGCAGGAAGAAGCTCGTGCCGGCGACGCGGTCCATCAGCTGGAGGATGGCGGCGGCTTCGAGCGGCGGGAACGCGAGGAGGAGCAGGAACGAGGTCACGAGCTGCGCCCAGACGAAGAAGGGCATGCGCATGAACGTCAGCCCCTTCGCGCGCAGCTGGAAGATCGTGACGATGAAGTTCACCGATCCGAGGAGCGATGAAGTGATGAGCAGGACCATGCCGAGAATCCAGATGGTCTGCCCGTTTGTAGCGATGATGGAGAGCGGCGGATACGACGTCCAGCCGGAGTTGGCCGCGCCGCCGGGAATGAGGAAGCTCGAGAGCATGAGCAGGCCGCCCGGCAGGTACATCCAGTAGCTCATCATGTTGAGCTTCGGGAAGGCCATGTCGGGCGCGCCGATCTGCAGAGGCACGACGTAGTTGCCGAAGGCGCCGACGGCGAGGGGCACGATCGCGAGGAACACCATGACAGTGCCGTGCATCGCGCCAAGCTGGTTGTAGAACTCGGGGAGCATGACGCCGCCCGGCGCGTTGGACTGGCCGAGGAACTTCACGAGCAGCGAGCCGATCAGAGGAATGTCGCCCATCGACTTGCCAGGCCACGCCAGCTGATAGCGCATCAGCAGCATCATCGAGAAGCCGAGGAGAAGGAACGTCAGCGCCGTGACGGCGTACTGAATGCCGATCCACTTGTGATCGGTGGAGAAGACGTATTTGCGGATGAACGGGACGTGATGCTCATGCTCGCTCTGCTCGGACTCGGCGACGCGAATCGCCTCCTCGAGCGCGCGCTGGGCGTCGCGTGCGTACATCCATTGGCTACCAACGCGGATCTGCCGTTTCGGTGGCACTCTGCCTCCTCGTTGCGGTGCGCTAACCCTTGAAGGTGAACGTCACCTGCTTCTGCTCTTTCGCTCCCACGGTCACGGGCTGTTCCTGCGTGCCGTACTTCTCGTGCCACGCGACCAGCGTGTAGTTCCCCGGCGGCAGGTTGCCGATGGAGAACGTACCGTTCATGGCGGACACGGAGTGATACGAGTGCGGCAGGACGACCATGAACGACTTCATCCAGCCGTGGACGTCGCACTTGATGCGGAACGGCGTCATTTCGACCTTGTCGAATTTCTTCGTCGAGGTCATGCCCTGCACCGGCTGTCCTTCGTTGAACGCGGAATTGACGGCCGGCATGGCGTGGACATTGTGCAGCGTGGCGTCGCTGTTCTTGATCTCGATCGGCTGGCCGACCTGCACCGCCTGCACGTGCGGGTGATACTGGCAGCCTTTCTGATCGATGACCGCGGGCGTGTTGTTGGCCGGACCGTTGGGCGCGTTCTTCACGTAGACGATCACGTTCGCGAGCTCGCCGCCCGCGCCGAGGACCACTTCTTCATCCGGAGCCGGCGTCGAATGCTGCGAGGCGCAGAACGGATCGGCGCCCATCTGCAGCACCGGCATCTTGGGAGCGCCGCCTTCGAACTTTACGAGACCGGTGATGGTGGCGGCATCGGCGACAACCGCAGGCGTGGCCGCGGCAGTAGCCGCCGCGGTGGTGGTCGCGGCAGTGTCGGCGGTCTGCAACGCGCCGTCGTCTTCGCCCTGATCCCCTTCGTCGACGACTTCTTTTCCGCCGCCGCAGGCGATGGCGAACACCATGAGAAATGCAAACAAGAGACTGAGGTACTTCCGCAGGGACATCGTTTCTCCTTTTACCGTAATCCTGCGCGCACGTTACGAGCCGTTGCTTTTGCAGGTGGCACGGGCGCGCGCTCACCGGTCTGTACGGGCACCGGCGGCAGTGTTGGTTGTGATTGCGGTGCCGGCGACTCGGGGCCGGAGCCGGCGTTGCGCATCTGATTGATGCCGATGGACCAGATGTAATCGCGTAGATAGTTCGTGAGCGCGACGGCGTCGCCCATCGTCTTCCGCAGCGCTTCGTCGCTCTCGAAGTACGGACGCAGCGCCGCCTTCTGCGCGGCGAAGGCCGGCGTGTCGATTGCGCCGGCGAGCGGCGAGCGGAAGCCGCCGGTCTCCGGGTCACGCGGGAAGTTCGCGGGCATACGCGTGTCCGGAATCATCTCGCCCGGACGGCGAATCCAGTCGGCGATCCATTCGTGACGGAGGCGGAGCTTCGAGAGCGTGAGATTCGGCGCGAGCGACGTCGTGTCCGCGACGTTCGGCAGCGGCGGGTTCGCCGCATCGACCGGCGCGACCGAATGGCACTGCGCGCAACGCAGCATCGCGAAAACCTCGCGACCCACGGCGACGTTCTGCTGCGACGGCGTTTCGAATCGGTGCGTGTCGAATTGGGTCGCGCTTCCTTCGGCCGCGAAGCCGGCGACGAGCGCCGCCGCTTCGTGATCGGTGAAGCCGAACGTCGGCATGCGCACGCTCAGCCACGGACGGATCTTCATCACCGTCGGGTCCTTCAGGAAGTTGAAGAGCCACGGCGACTGCGCGCGTCCGCCCTGCGGCGTGAGATCGGGCGGCAGGAAGTTGCTGTCCGCGATCAGCGGCGCGATCGCGCGTCCGCTGCGAGCAACGACGTGGCATCCGCGGCAGTTGCGCTGCGAGATGATCTTCCGCTCTTCTTCGACCGCGCGCATCCGCGAGTCGGCCGCTGCCAGACGGTTCGCCGAGACTCTCTCTTTCGTCAGGCCGAGGACGACCATCGTCGCGAGGCGAGCCTCGTCTTCCGACAGATGGAAGTTCGGCATCTTCAGCTTGTCGTTGTACGGCTTCGTGCGCTCGTCGTCGTAGACGCGCGGGCTGCGGACTTTGTTGTAGATCCACGACGGGACGTTATGGAGGATGTGCTCCTTCTTCCCGTCCTCATGGTCGTACGCGTGGGCGAATCCGAAGTCGAAGAGGTGGAGCGTCTTCGAGCCTTCGGTCGTGAGCTCGGTGCCGATCGGCTTGAGGCCGTCGAAGCCTTTGATGTCGTGGCAGGAGTAGCAGCCGTACTTCTCGATGCTGCGCTGGCCGAGGTAGATCAGCTGCTCGCGATCGGACATCGAGCGCAGCTTCGCGTCGGCTTCGACATCGGTCATGGTGCCGATGAGATAGCCCTTGGCCAGCTCGTGTACCGCGCTCCGCGTCGGCGGACGCACCGGCTCCTGCAGGAACTTCGGCTTCTGCAGCGACATCAGATAGGCAGTGATGTCCGCGGCTTCGCCGTCGCTGAGGCGGAGGCTCGGCATCGGCGCGAGCGGGTCGTAGGCCTTCGGGTTCTTGATCCAGTTGAAGATCCAGGCCGGGTTTGTCTTCGTGCCGACGCCGGTGAGGTTGAAGCCGAAGTGGCGCTCGAGCGGGAAGTCGTCGCGATGCGCCACGCGCACCGCGCCGGTCTTCGCATCCTTCACCGTCTCCTGCGCGATGTGACAGCCCATGCAGCCGATCGACTCGACGAGCTGCTGTCCGCGGCCGGCATCGCCCTGCGGCCCACCGTTCCAGATGCGCCGCGTCGAACGATCGAAGAGATACGTGACGATTGAGTGGATCTCGGCATCCTGATAGCGGATGTTCTGCGCGCGCTCTTTCGGCGAGACCGCGGGGCCGATCATGTTGCGCTGGTAGAAGAACGACGGCATGCGCGTGGTCGAGCGGAAGTGATTCGGATTCGCGATCCAGCGCACCGCCCACTGCGGCGTGGTCTTCTCGGCGATGCCTTCGAGGCTCGGTCCGGGCTTCTGCAGTCCGGTGAAGCGCCAGTTGGCGATCTTGTGGCACGCGTGGCAGCCGAACAACTCGACCATGTGCGTGGCCTTGTTGATCCTGTCGCCGTCGCGCACTTCGATCTGGCCGGAGTGGCACTTGATGCAGCCCGCTTCCGTGAACTGGCGCGGATACATCGGCGTCTCGAGGAACGGATTGACTTCGTATCCCCAGTTGCGCTGCTTGTAATCCCACGGTCCGGGGAAGAGCGGCATACTCACTTTCTGCCAGCGCTTCTCCATGCGCAGCGACATCGGCGTGTGTCCCGCGCGGCCGAACTCCGTGGCGCGATCCTGTCCTCGGTGACACACCGTGCATCCGTACTCGAGCAGCGGATGCGGCGACGCCGAGCCGACGAAGACGTCGAGCTTCGGGTGCGTGCGGAACGGATTCGGAATCTCGCGCGGCGAGTCGACGAGGCGTCTCAACCCCGCCACCCTCTCCTCGGTCTCTGCGCGCTTCGAAGGCTGGATGCGGTTCGCGTCGAGCTCGCGCTGCAGCTCGCCCGAGAGGCGCTCCGCTTCTCGCTTCGATTCGAAGCCGGGACGGTCGATGGCGCGATGGCAGGTCTGGCAGCGGTCGACGCGCGGCACCGACATGTAGTTCATGTCGATGAAGAGATCGTTGAGGACGACCTGATCGATCTTCATCGTCGGATTGATGAAGTCGACCATCGGCATGTTCAGCACCATCCGCTTCGACTTCGGCGAGACGGCTTCGAGCTGTTTGTTCAGCAGCTCGATGTCGGCGGTGATCTCTTTCTTGTGGTCTTCGATCTCTTTGATGCGGGTGAGGAACTTGTCCACGCGTGCGCGCGCCGCGTCACGGTCGCGCGTCGCCTGCTGCAGGCGCAGGTTGAGGTTGTTCACGCGCGCGAAGAGCTCGTCATACTTTTTCTGGTTTTCGTGCTCGTCGCTGCGATGCTGGACGATCGAGGACTCGAGGATGTAGCGCTGCGCGTCGAGCGTCGCCTTCGCGAAGCGGTAGTCCTGATCGGCCGCGTAGTGCTTTCCTTCCCAGCCGTCGAGAACCTTCTGCGCATCGACGTAGGCGTCGCGATTCTTCGCGATCTCCACCTGCCCCTCGCGCCGCTCCTTGTCCAGATCCGCGAGACGCTTGCGGGAGGCCGAGTCGTCCTTCGCTTTCAGTTCCTGGTTGATGCGCTCTTCCTCGAGGCGGTTGAACTCGAGCTGGAACCACTTCCAGCCGCGAACGTAGTCGTACCCGACCATGATCCCGGTGACGAGCAGCAGGCCGAGACTCGTCAGGGCAAAGATGAGGTTGAGTTTCCTCATCGAGTAGTTGTGCGGGATCGGCTCTTGCGGCTTCATGCGATCAGATGTTGAAGAAAATCTCCTGGATGTGAACGATGTACTTCAGGTTGAACAGCCACCGCAGCACCATCTTGATCGGCAGCGAGAGCATGGTCAGAAACAGGTAGGCGCCGACGTAGTAACGGGGGGCGCCCATCTTCAGATAGAAGCGGCGGAACGGGCCTTTGGCCATCGCCGGCGCGAGGCCGAGGTAGAGCAGGACGAGGACGAGGCCGAAGGCTTCGCGGATGATCCAGAGCTTCGGCAGCGGCATCGCCAGCGCCTTGACCCAGATCAGCTCCGACAAGTCGATGTTGACGAGCGGCTCGAGCTTGTTCGGGTCCCAGTATTCGTACGGTCCGAAGAAGTTCCAGTTCGGGCCGCGCAGGAACGTGCCGGTGATGATGAGGAACGACCAGAGCACGATGAATCCGTAGAGGAAAACGCCGATCTCCCACTTCCGCTCGCGGAAGGAGTAGTAGCCGTTGCCTTTCGGATTCGTGTCGATGTACGGAATGGCCATCAGCCCGACGATGATCAGCGTCGGGAGGACGACGCCGGCGAGCCAGGGATCGAAGTAGACGAGCATCTCCTGCAGGCCGAGGAAGTACCACGGCGCTTTCGCGGGATTCGGAGACGACGTCGGGTTCGCCGCTTCTTCGAGCGGCGCGCGGAGGCCGACCGACCAGACGATCATCACGATCGTCAGGATGATCATGCAGAGCATCTCGGTGTAGACCAGGTCGGGCCAGGTGAAGAGCTTCTCGTCGCTCTCGCTCTTCTCGTACGGAATCCCGCCGAGCGCCATCTGCGAGTCGTTGATGTAGGCCTTCCGGAGCGCGATCCAGGTGAAGATGCCGAGGAGGAAGATCATCGCGCCGATCGGCACGTTGTCCGGCTTCGCGGCGATCAGGTAGAAGTTCGGATCGAGCAGCGAGATCCCGAACGCCGCCGCGCCGCCGATCAGCATCCACAGACCGACCTTGCTTTCCCACAAGCGGCCGCCGAGCGTGGCGCAGCCCCACAGGGAGACGAAGTAGGCGATGCCGCAATAGAGCAGCGGCGTGACGAAGAGTCCGGCGATGATCAGAACCGCGCCGAACACGATGAAGCCGATGCCCGCCTTCGACTTCAACTTCCCGTTGAGCAGGTTGAAGTAGACGACGAACGCAAAAACGCCGGACAGCAGGATGAACGAGATCGACGCGACGGAAAGGACGTTGATGAAGTTCTTGAGGAATGTCATCGCTGTCGCCTCGACCTAGAGCGGGCCGGAGATCCCTCCGTCTTTTCGTACGCGCCAGAAGTGGATGGCCATCAGGAATCCAGCCGCCAGCGGGATGACCATGCAGTGGAGGACGTAGAAGCGGAGCAGCGTCGCCGCGCCGATCGAACGCCCGGCAATGAGCCCGAATCGAGCGTCATCACCCGCGTGGATGAGCGGAACATCGCCAAGTTTTATCAGGGCCGACATCGGCCCCTCATTTCCCGCGCCGGGTGTCGCGCGTGCCATGTTCGAGCCGACCGTGATGGCCCAGATTGCGAGCTGGTCCCACGGCAGCAGATATCCGGTGAAGGAGAGGAGCAGCGTGAGCACGAGCAGGATCACGCCGACGTTCCAGTTGAACTCGCGGGGCGGCTTGTACGAGCCGGTCATGAAGACGCGGAACATGTGCAGCCAGACCGCGATGACCATCGCGTGCGCGCCCCAGCGGTGCATCTCGCGCATGATCCCGAACGGCGCCTGCTCGCGCAGGTCCATGATGTCGGTGAAGGCGTACTCGATCGTCGGGCGGTAATAGAACATCAGCAAAAGGCCGGTGACCGTCTCGACGAGGAAGAGGAAGAACGAGGTGCCGCCCATGCACCAGGTGTAGCTCATGCGCACGCCGCTGCGGCGCACTTTGACGGGATGCAGATGGAGGATGAGAGAGCCGAGGACTGCCAGGACGCGTTTGCGATTGGTGTTGGGGATGCCGACCCGGAAGACCGACTTCCAGACCTGCGAGTTGACGATGCCTTCCTGAACCTGCTTCAGCGTCATCGTGCTCCTCTTCTCCTCCGGCTCAGACTTTCAAGAAGGAATCAGGATTCGCCCACTCACCGCGTTCCTGGTGAAACTGCACCGACTTGTCGACGACGATCTGTCCGTCCGCCGGGTCGATGGCGATCTTTGCGCGTTCCAGAGGACGCGGCGCCGGACCTTCGAAGTTGACGCCGGTCCGGTAGTAGCCGCTGCCGTGGCACGGGCATTTGAATTTGTTCTGGGAAGGGAGCCAGTTGGGCGTGCATCCGAGATGCGTGCAGGTGGTGATCAGCGCATACATGTTCTCTTCGTTGCGCACGATCCAGACGCCGAATTTCTCTTTCCAGCGCTCGTCGACTTCGCCGACCGAGTAATCGTTCGGCAGGCCGGCCTTGAACTTCTGGACCGGCTCGAAGAGGACGTTGGGGAACATGAACCGCCCGAGAACGCTGGCCAGGCCGCCGAGCGCCGCGGAGAGCGCGACCCAGCCGGCGGTCAGCACGAACGGGAACTTCCGCCGAGTAATCTCCCCCTGCTCGCGGATTTCGGCCGCGGCACTGCCCGCAAGGGGCGTTTTCGGGGTCACCTGATATGGCGTGATTTGTTCAGACATTCCTAGGGTCGAATGCGCGGCAACTATCGGTGAAAAAGGAAACGGTGTCAACAACGCGCGAGCACTTCAGAACGAGAACGTCGGACCCCGGACGATTTGCCAGTTCGTGGTCCAGCCCGGAGTGACCTGGTCGTGCAGCCAGACCATTCCCATCGAAGACGCTCGCGAGCAGCAGTGCGCGAACGAACACGAAGTCCTACTTCCTTTTTTCCTTATACGCGCAGGCTCAGCGACGTCTAGAATCTGTCATGCGTAAATTTGTCGTCGCGGCGTTCCTCGTCTCGCTCTCCGTCTCTGCATTCGCTCAAACCCCTGATGAGCTCTGGCAGGACCTGCAGGCCGGCAACCAGTTGTTCGTCGAAGGCCAGGTCGTCTACGGAAGCCTTCGCTCGGCCCGCGCGACGTGGGCGAACAAACAGAATCCGCCCGTCTCCATCCTCTCCTGCGCGGACAGCCGCGTGCCGGCGGAGATCATTTTTCAGCGCACGATCGGCGAGCTGTTCGTCGTGCGCACGGCCGGCAATATCGAGGACGAGTTCAACGTCGCCAGCCTCGAGTACGCGGTGGCCAAGGGCTGGACGAAGATGATCGTGGTGATGGGTCACAGCGAATGCGGCGCCGTCGATGCATCGCTCGCCGCGCCGGATCGCGGGAAGCCGACGCCGTCGCTCTACGACCTGATCCTGCGCATCCGCAACTCGTTCATGGGCGATGACAACACCCTGCGCAACCGAACGCTCCAGAACGTCTGCTACACCGCGATGCAGCTCCGCAATTGGAGTCCGACGCTGAAGGACGTGCCGATCAAGACCGCGTATTACGACGTCGCCACCGGCGTGGTCTCGGCCGTGCCGTGCGGAGGGACCGCAAAGCCGCAGCCGTTCTGCCGTCTGACTCCGAATCAGTAGCTACTGCTTCAGCGCTTCTTTCGCCGCCGCGCGCACGCGCAGCGACTCATCGCTCTGCGCCACGTTTCCGAGGACCTTCGGGGCCTCGGAAGGCGCGATCTTCATGAGCGCGGAGATCGCGGCGAGCATCGTCGCTTCTTTCTGATCGGGACGCATGCCCGCGACGCGGTCGAGGCGCGAGCGGTCGAGCATCTCGCGCACTGTGCCGATCGCACGCGTGTCGCCGAAGCGCGCCAGCGCGATCGCGGCGTTGTAGCGGACGTCGGGCGTTTCGTCGTTCACCGCCTGCGCGAGCGTGGGCAACGCGCGCGCGTCGCCGATCTCGCCGAGCGCGTAGATCGCGGATTTGCGAACATCACGTTCATCGGAGGACGCAGTCTTCACGAGCGGCGGGACCGCAGCCGGATCGCGAAGACGCCCGAGCGCGAGCGCGGCGTAGATGCGCGTTTCCGCATGCGAGTCATTCAAAGCATCGACGAGCAGCGGAGTCGCGCGGCGATCGCCGAGATTGCCGAGAACCATGCTCAGATACTGGCGGATGCGCGGATCGTCATTCTTCGCATCGCGATACGCCTTCTCGACGTCCGCGACGAGATTCGGATACTTCTTCGCCTGGCCGACATTGATCAGCTGCGAGAGCTGATACGCCGCCTGCCACCGCTCGCGCCGTCCGCCGGAACGGACTTCGTTCAGGTAATCGGGAATCGTTTGTTCATCGGAGGCGAGCTTGCCGAAGAGAAAGAAGATCCCGACCGCGATCGCCACGATGCCGAGGGGGAAGACGACGAATTGGAAGAGGATGGTGCGTGAGGATTCTTTTGGGACGTCGGTCATCTTCCGGTGCCAGCCACCACGAAGTCAGGGAGATACGTCTTCAACTGCGTCGGCGCGTCGGGAACGACGATCGCGTCCTTGTCGCAGACGCTCTCGCACAGCCGGCAGGCCACGCATTTGTTCTTCTCGACGAGCGCGATCTTGTAGTGGTTCGCGAGCGTCTCGTCTTCCGCGTCCACCATCTTGATGCATTCGAACGGACAGATATCGACGCAGAACTCGCATCCCGTGCAGAGATCCTTGATGACCTCGGCTTTCGGGATGTCCTTCGGCTTGATGCGCGGGATGAGCTCGCCGTGCTGGTTCTGAATCGCGTCGACCGGGCAGTAGATGCCGCACACCGAGCAGTCGATGCAGCGCTCGGGATGAATGTAGTACTGGCCCTTGGCCTCACCCCAGATGGTATTCGTCGGGCATTTGATCTCGCAGACCGAGCATCCGATGCACGCGTCAGTGATGAAGTGCGGCATGTCGGGCAGTGTAACGTACCGGTCAAGCCTATAAATTCGCCTGCAGCTTCGCCGCCCGATTCAACGCCTCGTCGGCCGCCGACAGATGGAGCATATGCGGCAACGGAACGAGATCGAGGCCGAAGTAGTCGCGGCGCAGGTGCGCGTAGTCGGAGGCCTTGTCGAGCAAGACCCGACCGCTCCCGCCGGCCATCGGATGACGCCGCTGCCGCGCCGCCATGCGCCACTGGATCGAGTACGCGAGGACCGAGAGGAGATCGATCGACGTGCGGTAATCCCAGCGGCGCAGCGCGTGGCGCATCAGCCGCGCGAGCACGTCAGGAATGGATGCGACCTCGCGATAGCAGCGCAGCATCAGGTCCATCCATTCCTCGCCGTCGAGATGCGGATGGTTCCACGTCACGCACGTCGCGTCGAAACGATCGAGGTTCTTCTCGAAAATCACTCCCTGTTCGAGAAACTCCTCGTACTGCTCGGTGCCGGGAATCGGCGTGAGGATGTAGAACGACGCGACGTCCGGCTGCAGCTCGCGCAGGCGGCGCAGATGCTCGAGCACGTCCTCACGCGTGTCCGACGGGAAGCCGATGATGTTCGAAAAATGCGCGCTGATGCCGGCCTTGCGGCAGAGCGCGATGATGCGGTGGTACGTGTCGGGATGGTTCTGAAACTTGTGCGCGGCGAGCAGCACCTGGCGCGAGAACGACTCGACGCCGACGAGCATCTGGAAGCAGCCCGCGCGTCCCATCAGCTCGACGAGATCCTCCTGCCGCGCGATCTGGGTGTCGCACTGACAGAAGAACGGCAGCTCGATTTTCTCGTCGATCATCGCTTCGAGTAGTTGCCGCACCTCGGAGTATTTGTTCAGGTTGTCCGAGGTGAACACGATCGAGCGCACGCCCGCCGCTTTCGCCGCTCGCAGACTGGCCAGCGTCGTCGCCACCGGCTGGCTGCGCACCTGCCGCCCGGCGATCTTGATCACCGAGCAGAAGTTGCACGTGTACGGACATCCGCGCGCCGGATAAATGCCGAGCATGCGGATCGCGTAGCGCTTCAGACTCTCGGGACTCGGCGGCTTGAGCACCGGCGGATCGAGCTTCGTCGCCCAGCGCGCGTTGCCGCCGTACACCGGCTCGAGCTCGCCCGCGAGCGCATCCCGTAGGATGTCTTCCCACACGCTCTCCGCCTCGGACAAACAGAAACTCACGCCGCGGCCGTGCAGCTCCGTCGTGTCGCACGTCATCGGATGCGGTCCGCCGATGATCGCGCTCTCGACGCCGTTCGCGCGCGCGAATGCCGCGAGATCGAGCGCGCGCTGGAACTGATGGCTCTGCACTCCGGAGATCGCGAGCAGCGTGCGGCGGTGCGGATCGCGCCGCAGCAATTGCAGGTAGTCGAGATCGCCGTAGACGTATTCATCGACGGTCGTGACCTCGATGCGCGCGCCGTCGAGCTCCGGCGGCGTCAGGCTGGCCATGTACACAACGGTACTGTTGGGCATGAAGCCGCGGCGGAAGCGCTGGACATATCCGTCCGCGTCATACTTCCCAGGTTTGAGAATGATGACCCGCAACGCTGAAGCTGACATTTAATTCGGTTTATGAATCCTACCTTCTTTCCTACGCCTAACACATTCCGAAAGTGGCTGGAGAAGAATTACGACAAAAAAACCGAGTTGCTCGTCGGTTTCTATAAGCGCGATTCGGGAAAGCCGTCGATCACCTGGCCGGAGTCGGTCGATGCGGCGCTGTCGTTCGGATGGATCGACGGCGTACGCCGGCGCATCGACGACCAGAGCTACACGATCCGCTTCACGCCGCGCCGCAAGGGAAGCATCTGGAGCGCGGTGAACATCAAGCGCGTCGCGGAGCTGGAGAAGCTGGGCCTCATGACCGACGCCGGCCGCCGAGCATTCGAAGCGCGCGATGAAAAGAAGTCGGCGATCTACGCCTACGAAAAAGCGCCGCAGACGTTCCCGCCGGAAATGGAGAAACGCTTCCGCGCGAACAAGAAGGCGTGGACGTGGTTCAGCGAACAGGCGCCGTGGTATCGCCGGGTAGTGACGCACTGGGTCGTGAGCGCGAAGAAGGAAGAGACGCGCGAGCGAAGGCTGGAGACGCTGATCGAGGACTCGGCGGAGGGGCGGCGGATCCGCGGGGTGATTCCGAAGAAGTGACTCCGGAAATTTGGATTCGTGTCCCTCGAACGAGCGGAGGCGAACCATGTCAGGAGAGATCAAGGTCATCAACTTTGAGGACATCAAGAACAACTTCCTCGGAAAGAAGCTCTCGCAGCTGGACAAGGTCGAAGTCGCCAGCGCGAGTGTGAAATCGCCGCCGAATGTCAGCGTGGCGGGTGTAGGGCTCTCGTTCGGAGCATCGGCAAAATTCACGATCAACGCGTACAACGACGCTCATGACCCCGACGACGAGGGCGTGATCGGGACCCCCGACGCAGATACCGCGGAAGGCGACGCTCGATCCGAAGATCCCGTTCGACGTGCAGAAGGCGTGGCTGCGCTACTCGTTCGTCGGCGGTCTGACGGCCGAGGCCAAGGCCAAGCTGCAGGCGGTGAACGTGGGTGTCGACGCAAGCTCGCAACTCGTGTTTTCCGACTATCGCGTGCACAAGCCGGCGGATCCGGCCGAGCTCACCGTCGCTGCCGATCTGACCACGCTGCGAACGGCGCTGAGTCTCAGCGACGTGCTGGCGATGGGGCCGAGCGAAGCGCTTTACTACCAGATTCGCGGCGACCTCGCGTTCTCCGTGAAAGTGAGCTGGGCGGACGTCTTCACGAAGACGCTCAGCGAGATCTCGAGCGCGCTGCCGTCGTCGGAAGCGTTCGCCATCGAGATCGACGTGAGCGCCTTCGCGTCGTTCAAGGTCACGCTCTCGGATGACTTCATCCTCGTCTTCTGGCGCGACGCGGCGAATCAGCTGCACGCCGGTGTGCGCAAAGCGTCCACACGCGGGACGGCGTTCGCCCTCGGCGTGAACGTCATCGCGAAGTTCGAAAACCCGGACGACATCACGAAGCTCGCCGCCAAATTCCTCGACGGCGTTCTCGGCGAGCCGCTGGCGAAGATCGACGAGATCCTCAACGCCGCAACCGGCGGGACGCTCGACGAGACGCAGAAGAAGATCTTCGACCGTCTGGTCAAAGTCCTCGGCGTGGAGGACGCGCTCGATCAGGTTGCGGAGGCGCGAACGAAGCTCGGAGAGCTGCCGGAAACGCTGAGGCGGCGATTCAGAAAGCCGCCGAGACGCAGATCGGGCTGTCGTGGAAATACGAATACTCTCGCGTCGAGTCGACGCAGTGCATCGTCGAGACGGCGCTCACGACCCAGCAGATGACCGAGTTGCATCGCTCGCTCGTCGCGCAGAACCTGCAGCCGCTCCTCGATCGCGCGAAAACCGGCCCGGGCGACACCGATCCGAATCGCGACATCACCCTCACCAAGTACCTCGACGAGACGACCGTCGTTCGCACCAAGGGCTTCGGGCTTTACACTCGGCATCGGCAAGTGGTTCACGATCGGCGGGAAGGACAAGAAGAAACTCACCATCCGCACGCGGCGCTCGGTCGATCAGAAACGCTCCATGATCAACTACATCGGCGCGCGCAACTTCGGGGAGACCACGTTCGGCTCTGTCGTCGACGATTACGGCTTCGACTTCGCCGCATCGATGGACGGCTGGGCGGAGGAGCCGAAGGCGGCGGATTTCGATTTTGCGCTCGCGCTGACGATCAGCGATCAGGACAAGAGCGCGAATGCCAATGAAATCGCCCGAATTCTCGACACGGCGTCGCTCTGGTCGATCGTCATGGACGAGGACATCGCCGGGCTCAGCGACGTGCTGAAGAAGGTGCACGGGCACCGCATCACCGCGCGCTACGAGCTCAAATTCTCCGAGGACGTGCTGCGGCAGATCGCCGGCCCGGTGGGAACGCGCAACGACCAGTCCGACTCACAGATGGCGCGCGCGCTCGCGGCGGCCATGCCGTGGCAGAAGGATTTCCCGCGCTCATCCTGGCAGCGCCGTATCGACCTCTACGACAACGCCTGGTTCGCGCGGATCAACAAACGTCCTCTCGCCGCATGCAGGCGTTCGAGGTCGCTCGCAACGACCTCGCGAAGAATCACATCAACACGGAGCACATCGGCAACGAGGGACTGCTCGGACAACTGAAGCTCAACACAGAAGTGCTTTCCGACTACTCGCGCTGGGCCAACGGCATGGCCCTTCTCTCCGAAGCGGTCGGCACCGGTACGATGCCGCACAAGAAGATCGATACCATGTTCGGGAACCTCTACAACTACTTCTCGCGCGTCCTCTACGCGCGCGCGATCGGCCGCCGGCTGACCGAAGCCGCGGCTGCGCAGGGCGTGCTGGGCGAGGTCGGCCGCGCGCTGACCATCGCGCAGATCGACGACGGCAAGCCGCAGAAAGTCTCACCATCGGTAGCAAAGCGTAATGTCTCTGGGAGGGGGACAGGCAGGAGTGCCTGTCCTCCACTCACACCGACAGCAGTTCCGAAATCGTCTTGATCAAATGCGACGACTGGATGGGCTTGGAGATGTAGGCGTTCGCGCCGAGGGCCAGGCCGCGCTCGCGATCCTCTTCCGCTCCCTCGGTGGTGATGATGATGATCGGGATGTTCTTCAACTGCGCGTTCTGGCGCACGAGCGAGACCAGCTTCAGCCCGTCCATCACCGGCATGTTGATGTCGGTGAGAATCAGGTCGATCTTCTCCGGACCCGACAGCTTCTTCAGCGCGTCCACGCCGTCGACCGCCTCGATGATCTTCGCGTTCTTGAATCGCTTCAGCGAAAACGAGATCAACTGGCGCATGGTCGGCGAGTCTTCGACGACCAGAAAGTTCGCGTTCTCCATCCCCACGAGTTCGTTACTCTCCTAGCCTGTGGTCGTCAGCAGATCGAGGAAGCTTTGAATCGTGTTCAGCTTCCGTTCGGATTGGGAATACAGTTTCGACGAGAAGATCGCCGTCGCGGCATGCGCGGCGAGCAGTGAGAACAGCTCGTAGTCGACCGCCGAGAACGAGTCCTTCTGCTGCAGGAGCTTGTAGATCACGATGAGGCCGATCACGTGCTCCTTGATCTTCAGCGGCACGGCCGCCAGCGGCTTCTCGATCGTGATCGCGCCGCCGTCGATATCCTGATTGACGTAGTAGCTCTCGCCGGTCTTGGCGACGTTGCCGAGAACGCCCTCGCCGAGGCGCGTCGAGATTTGCTCGATGCCCGGCATGACGTCGTCGCCCTCGTAGGCGATCGTCTTCAGCTCGTTCGTCTTCTCATCGAGCAGGAGAATCGCGAACGCCTCCGCGCCGATGAGATTGATCACGATCTCCTGGACGATCTGGATCACCTCGCGGAAGTCGAGCGTCGAGTGCAGCTGATAGCTCGCGACGTAGAGATTCGCGAGATTGTTGTTCTGCTCTTCGATCTCGATGTAGCGGACGGCGAAGTCTTTGTTCTCTTCCTCGACTTCGCGGAAGCGCTGCTGGATGCGGCGGTTCTCTTCGGTCAGCTGCGAGATCTGCTCGCGCAGCCGCTGCACTTCCTCGGGCGACGGGTGGTCGGACTCGAGCGAAGCGAGGCGATAGCGCAGCCGCTGATTCTCGCGCAGGAGCTCTTCGGTGAACTCCTTGCCCTTGTTGAACAGCTCGAGAAACTTCTCAGCTTTCTGCTCGCGGTCATCACTCATGATTGGGGACCCTGCAAACGACGGCTGAATGTAGCACAAGTGCTAGACACATAACTTCCGTATCGCCGCAGGTATCTCGGTCAGCGGCAACACTTCGTCAATGGCGCCCGTTTTGATGGCCTCGGCCGGCATGCCGAAGATGATCGCGGTCTCGGACGACTCGGCGATTGTTTTGCCTCCGCGCTCGCGCACCACGGCGATCGCCTCCGCGCCATCGTCCCCCATCCCCGTCATGATCACGGCGATCATTTTTTCGCCGCACGCTTCGCTTGCGGTTTTCAGCAGACGATCGACCGACGGCGCGTAGAGATCGGTCGCGCTTGCGGCGAAGACGCGAATCTGCAACGCCTCGCCGACGCGCCGCACTTCGCTCTGCATTCCGCCCGGCGCGATGTAGACCGTGCCCGGCACGAGCATCTCGCCGTCATTCGCTTCTTTCACGTCGTACTCCGTGAGCTTGTTCACGCGCTCGGCGAAGAGCCGCGTGAACGTCGACGGCATGTGCTGCGCGACGACGAACGGCACCGGCAGCACCGGCAGCGATTGAAAGAGATGCTGCAGCGCCGGCGGTCCGCCCGTCGAGCAGCCGATGGCGACGAGATCGATTCCTTTCGGGGAGACTTCCGAAACCGCGGCCGCACTCTCCGCGTGCGGCACTTCCTCCTGCACGCGGCGGCGAAGGTTCTCCATCCGCAGCTCGACGACCTGCATCACCTTCGCGACGAGATCTTTCTGAATCTCCTCGAGCCGCGGCGAGACGCGCCCGCCCGGCTTGGCGATGAAGTCGAGCGCCCCGAGCTCGAGCGCCTTGAACACGCTGCGATCGCTCGCGCGCGATGAGACCGCGATGACCGCGGTCGGCAGGTTGACCATCAGCCAGCGCAGAAACGCGAAGCCGTCCATGATCGGCATCTCGAGATCGAGCGTGATCACGTCGGGACGGTGCTTCATCACCTGCTTGATCCCGTCCTCGCCGTTGACCGCCGTCGCCACGACTTTGATGCGCGAGTCGGTCTCCAGCATCCGCGTGAGCGTCACGCGGTTGTACGCCGAATCGTCGATGACGACGGCGCGGATCGGTGGAGAGGAGGACGACACCGCGGCAATTCTAGTGGACCTCGTATCCGCCAGCGGTCAGCATCCCCTGCATTCCGGCTTTATCCACCGCCTTCGCGAGCGCCTCGGCCGGCTCGATGACGCCGCGGCGCACGAGGTCGATGAGGCTGTCGTTCATCAGGCACATGCCGTGGCGCTTCGAGGTCTGCATGATCGACGGGATCTGAAAGACCTTCGCCTCGCGGATGAGATTCGCGATCGGCGGCGTGCCGATCAGCACTTCCATCGCCGGCACGCGTCCGCCGCCGATTTTCTTGCAGAGCATCTGGCTGATCACGCCTTTGAGGCTCGACGAAAGCATCTGCCGGATCTGCTCCTGCCGGTCGGCGGGGAACTGATCGATGATGCGATCGACCGTCGACGCAGCAGAGGACGTGTGCAGCGTGCCGAAGACGAGGTGGCCGGTCTCCGCGGTCTCGACGGCGATGGCGATCGTTTCGAGGTCGCGCATCTCGCCGACGAGGACGATGTCGGGATCTTCGCGCAGCGCCGCGCGGAGCGCGTCTTTGAACGAATCCGTGTGCTCGCCGACCTGCCGCTGATTGACGAGACACTTCTTGTTCTCGTGCACGAACTCGATCGGATCTTCGATGGTGATGATGTGATCGGTGCGGTTGCGGTTGATGTAGTCGATCAGCGCCGTGAGTGTCGTCGACTTGCCGGAGCCGGTCGGTCCCGTGACGAGCACGAGCCCTTTCGAGAGCGAGCAGAGGTCGAGGACTTCTTTCGAGAGTCCCATCTCCTCGGCGGTGATGATTCGCGACGGGATGACGCGGAACACCGCGCCGATGCCTTTGCGATCCATGAACACGTTGCAGCGAAAGCGCGCCACGCCTTCGAGCTCGTAGGCGAAGTCGGTGTCGTGCCGCCGCGCGAACTCTTCGCGATTGCGCTCCGGCGCGATGGCGAAGATCAGCTTCTCCACCTCGGCGGCGCTGAGCACTGCGCGGCCGGGCAGCGGCTTCATCTCGCCGTCGTGACGCACCATCGGCACGGACGCGGCGGAAAGATGAAGATCCGACGCCTTCAGCTCCACCATCTGCCGGAAGAGCGCGTCGAGATGCAGCTCGTCGCGCACGAGGAACAACGACGCGCGCGACGCATTCGCCTCGCGATCCGCCACGACGCGAATCGATCCGAGCTCCTGATGGCGCACCGTCCATTCGGCGTGGCCCGCGGCCAGCGCATCGCGCATCCCCAGCGGTACGACCGGCGCGATGAATTGATCGACCATCTGCGCCGTCACTTCCGGCCCGCGCATCTCGCGCTCCCCTTCCGGCGTGACGATCGTGATGCGGCGCGACGAGGCGAGATGAATCTCATGCCCTCCGACATCCGCGGCTTTGCGAAGCAATGATTCGAGCGACATGCGTGCTCCGTAGCGCAAGCGTGCCGCCACGCGTGCGCTCTCTGCGGAGCGAACGGACACGCGTCTCGAAAGCGGAAAGCGTCCAGTTTTCAGGTACCTTTAGGGAAAAGGAGACGGAGCCATGCCTAACTGGACCCGGCGCGATTTCATCGCGGTTACGACAGTTGCGGGTGCCGCCGCGACGCAACTCGCAGCACAGACTCCCAAACCTCCCGGCAAGAAAGGCCAGCCGCGCTATCAGGTCCATCCGGCCGTCGGCGTGGCGCGGCTCGGCAACAGCGAGGACGAGTTCTACCTCGAGCCGGAAACGATCGGCGGGCTGCCGATCGAATGCACGTCCGACGGTGCGGCGAAGCGCGAGTTCGTGAAGCAGTTCAAGGACAAGAAGGGACGCATCAAGCGGCAAGGTGCGCAGTTCCGCATCTTCCGATATGACTCGGAGGATGATCCGGGCCGCGAGATCACGCTCAACGATTCCGACGTCGCGTCGATCGAGTGGACGGTGCATCTCGCAAACAAGAAACCGGTCTGGTTCAACAACGACGAGTTCATCGGCTGCACGTATCTCGCGGGCGACAAGCACGCGGAGACGCAGTACGCGAACTACTATCCGCCGCCCACCGAGCCGCCGACGCCGCTCGTCGACGCCAGCCTGCGCAACTGGAACGTCGGCCTGAATCCCGGCGGCAAACACGACGAAGCGGTGCGTCAGAAGGAACTGATCATCGATCCCGGCCCGCGCAGAGTGAGCCGTCCGGGCCAGCATCAGCGCTTCACGCGCGACACGATTCCGAAGGATTACCCGCACGGATCGTTCCCCGCGAAGGGCGGCGAGAACACGCATGTGCCATACGAGATCGACACGCTCGGCGAGATCATGATGGCCCCGTCCGGCCGCCTCGTGGTCCTCGGCGGTCACGGCAGGGCCGGCGGCCAGGCGCCCATCGCCACCTACACCGGCCAGGACACGTGGTACGACGACATCTCCGACGGTCCGGTGTGGTGCCGCCTGACGATGAAAGACGGCACGGTGCACGAGCTGAACGCATGGACGCTCGTCGGCTCGCCGAAATACGCGCCCGAGCTGCGCAACATCTCGACGCTCGACGACGTGATGTTCGACGTCGGCGTGCGCTTCTACGAGCTCGCTCCCGATCTCTACAACCAAGCGCGTTACGGCGGATACAACCCGGGCTACAGCGCGAATTACGAGCGCGACGTCGAGCCGATTCTCGAGCGCATCGGCGATTACATCTGGGTCTCGAACGTGCAGTCGATGGTCGCGTTCATTTCGCCGCGCTTCAATCCGCGCGACGCGTCACCGGCGAACGCGGCGAATCGCAAAACGTTCTTCTCCTACTTTCGCGATTCGTCGGGCAACGAGCTCTCCGATCCGCATCAGGTGCTGTTCAAGAAAAACGTCCCGATGGTGCCGCTCAACTCCGGCTCGAACTCGGTCACGAATCAGAATCAGGACAAGTACATGGGCCTCACGCGCACGCAGTATTTCCTCCTCGGCCAATGGGCCGAGGGGAAATTCACGACGGGGCGGGTCAAGCCGTGGCCGAACAGCGTGCATCCGTTAGACCGCGCGTCGGTGGGCAACTGCGTCGGCCATCCGATGTCGCCCGGCATCGAGACCACGTGGACGATGCGCAATCCGCTCATCTACAACGCGCCGTATCGCATCAAACACGCGCACGACGAGGCGTACTATCGCGAGAATGGCCTCAGCACGCGCGGCGATGAAACGGGCGGCTGGTACGGCAGCAAATACGCTCCGAACATCAAAGGACCCGATTGGGTCGTGGCGCAGGAAGGCTGCGAGCCGGGCGATCTCACGAAACGGATGTCGTGTCCCTGGATGTCGGATTTCTATCAGTGCTCGGTCGAGTACGTGAACTTCAGCGATCCGCCGAAGAAACCGCAGCCGAATACGAGCGACATCACCGAGATCCCGTCGCCGCCGACGTATTACACGTACTGGTGGCCGCCGCAGGCGCCGATGCACGTGCTCACCGGCGCGATGACGCCGGAAGAACAGGCCGACGCCGGCGTGCCCGCGGGATTCCAGGTCTATTACACGCGCGGCGCGAACAACATCGGCAATCTCGTCGTGTCGTGGTCGTACATGGGATTCATCGTCAACGAAAATACGGCAGCCGAGGGACGGATGTATCCGTACTTTGTCGAGAAAGAGCGCAATCACGAAGAGTTCGTGCCGGTCGCGATCGCGGCCGGGCATTCGATCAATCAGCTCTCGGCGACGGGCAGCTACGCGCAGCCGACGAATTACTTCACGCTTGCGTGGTACATGAAGGAAGAAGGAAAGATCGCCGCGTGCGACGGCATGGTGCCGGTCGACGGCAAGTGTCCGCCCCAAAGCCAGAATGACGATCAAAAATGACTGAGTTCGACGTAGCGATCATCGGCGGCGGTCCCGCGGGCACCGCCGCCGCGCTGACGCTGCTGCGCTACTCGCGTCTGCGCCCCGTCGTCATCGAGCGCTCGTCGTACGACACCTGGCGCGTCGGCGAAACGCTCTCTCCCGGCGTCTATCCCCTCCTCACCTACCTCGGCGCGGAGAGCGTGCTCACCGATCAGGAACAGCGCCGCGCCTATGCCACGAGCGCCGCGTGGGGCAGCGCCGACGTCGTCTCGCGCGATTTTCTCTACATGGGCGCGGGCGACGCGTGGCATCTCGACCGCGCGCGCTTCGACGCTTCGCTCGCCCAACTCGTCGTCGATCGCGGCGGAACGTTGCTTACGAACACAACATGGCCCATCGATGTCGACGCGCGCTTCGTCATTGACGCAAGCGGCCGTCACGCGGTGTACGCGCGTACACAAGGCGCGCGCGCGATGATCGACGATCACCTTACGGGACTGGTGGCGATTTTTGAAGAAGGCGGCGGGACGCCGCCTGATCAGCCGGCGGGACGCCGGCGTTCCGAAACGCTGCGGAACGCTGGCGGCGTCTCGCCGCCGGAACAGACAGCGACGCTGGTCGAGGCGGTGGAGGATGGCTGGTGGTACTCGGCGCGGCTGCCTGACAAGCGCACGGTCGTCGCATTCATGACCGACTCCGACGTCATGCGCGTCGCGCGTGACCGCTGGCAAGAACGCATTCCACCTCACAGCCGGCTCGTGCACGGCCCGGTGATCTGCCCCGCACACTCGCAGATCCTCGACCCGCCGATCGGCGAAGGCTGGATTGCCTGCGGCGAAGCCGCGGCGTCGTTCGATCCGCTGTCGTCGATGGGCATCGGCTACGCCATCGCCTCGGGCATTCAGGCCGCGCGCATCGCCGCCAATCCCGAAGCTGGTTCGCTGTACGCGGCAGACGTGCGCCGACACTACGACGCTTATCTCGAGCGGCGGCGGATGTATTACGCGATGGAACAGCGCTGGCCGGAGTCAGCGTTCTGGGCGCGGCGTCAGCGCTGATACACCATGTCGTGCTTCAAATGCCGCAGCTTGAATTGTGCGGACAATGAAATCAGCGACTCGGAGTGGCCTAACAGCAGATACCCGCCGTCGACGAGACGATTGTAGAAATTGTTCACGACCACCTTCTTCGACGCATCGTCGAAGTAGATGATGACGTTGCGGCAGAAGACGACGTCGAGGTGGCCTAACAGGGAGACGCGGGCTTCGTCGTAGAGATTGAGGCGGCCGAAGGAGACGCGGTTGCGGACCTCGTCGATGACGCGCCAGGAGTTGTCGGTTTCGCGGGTGAAGTAGCGGTCGCGCAGTTTCGGCTCGGTCGCGCGGAACGCGCTTTCCCGGTAGATTCCTTTGCGCGCCTTCTGCAGCACTTGCTGATTGATGTCGCTCGCGAAAATCTCGAACGCGGCGTGCTCGTACCAGCCCGCTTCCTGCAGAAGCATCGCGAGCGAATACGGCTCTTCGCCGGATGAACAGCCGGCCGACCAGATGCGCACCTTCTTCACGGTTTTGCGCGACAGCACGTCCGGAACAATCTCCTCGATGAACGCCTGCAATTGCGCGGGCTCGCGGAAGAAATAGGTTTCGTTCGTGGTGACGAGGTCGAAGATCTGATCGAACTCGGTGTCGGCGCGCGGGTCGTATTGGAGGAAGTAAAAGTATTTCTGGAACGAATCGAAATTCAGCTCGCGCGCGCGCGGCGAGAGGCGTTTCTGCAGCAGGTACTTCGACGAGTCGCTGAACCAGATGCCGGAGCGTTTGTAGATCTGCTCCCGCAGCAGCCTGAACACGTCGTCAGGCAGCTCGATGTGATGGTTTAGCGAGAAGCCGAAGCTGGTCATGAGGACGGCGGCTATGCCTTGTCGCGCATCGCCGCGAGAATCGCTGCAATCACTACCTCTCGCCTGCTGTCCGCCGTCCGCCACGCCTCTTCCAGCAGGTCGCGATACAACTCTTTGTGCCGCACGAAGACTTCCGAGACATCGTCGAGAATGGCCGTGTTCTCGAGCGCTTTGAACAGGAACGGGAACGACGAGCGGTCGGCGACTTTGTCGAGGGCCAGGACCGCGGACTGCTGCACGTAGGTGTCGGCGTCCTCGAGCGCGCGATGCAGCGGCGGCAGCGCGCCGCGATCGCCGCGCACGCCGAGGGCCGCCGCGGCCGCGGCGCGGATCCGCCAGTCGGCGCTCGCCAGCGCGGCGGTCAGGCGCTCGAAGACGTCGCGGCCCGGAATGCGCGCCAGCGCGAGCATCGCCGCGCGCTGGATCTCCGGATCGGACTCGTCGAGGCATTGGAAGAGCACGCCCTTCACGCCGGCGTTCTCCGATTTTCCGAGCGCCTCGATCACGGCGATGCGCACCGGCGCGGGATCGTGATGCAGATGGCGCATCAGCGGCTCGATCGAATCGCCATTGCGATACTCGCCGAGGGCCTGCGCCGCCGCGGTGCGGATCCAGATGTCGTTGTCGTCGAGAGAACTGATCAGCGGCTCGAGTCCCGTCTCCGGCCGCAGCCGCACGATGGCGTTGATCGCCGCGAGCCGCACCGACGTCGCCTCATCGGCGAGCGAGAGCACGAGCTGATCGGCGAAGCGGTCCTCGCCGAACTTCCCCATCAGCGAGATGGCCTTCTGCCGGATCGTCGGATCGCTGTCCTTCGACGCCAGCAGCAGCTCGTCGTGATACCCCTCGCCCTGAATGTTCACGTAGACCGAGAGCGAGTTGAGCTTGATCGGAATCGAATGCGACTGCAGCAGCTTGCGGATCTTCGTCAGCACGTCGTTCTCGATCTCCGGGAAATGCCGTCACCAGCGCGGAGATCGAGTTGACGGCGGCCTGCTGCGACGCGATGTCGGAGTCGTCGAGCTTCGCCAGCAGATAGTCGATCGACGCCGGATCGGGAATCTCGCCCAGCGTCTCGATCGCCAGGCGGCGGATCATGGCGTTGTCGTGATCGAGGAACGGCAGGATGCTCGGAATCGCTTCTTTGCTTCCGGCGACGTTTACGACGCGCAGGAGCAGCGCGACGATCTCGTCTTCTTCGGCATTGCGCAGCGCTTCGAGAATGCTCGGCACCGCCTCGGGGCCAAAATCGATGAGCGCCTGCGCCGCGACCTCCGAGGTGTCGGGATGCTCGAGGTGTTGGATGAGCACCGGCAGCGCGCGCTCATCGGCGGACCATCCCATGAACTTGAGGATGAACGCCTTCACCTCGCGCTTCGGCGTGGTGTGCAGATGCTCGATCAGCGCGCCGAGTTTTTCGCGCGGGAACGACTCGCGGAAGCGGTGCTGAATCAGCTGCCGTTCGGTCTGTTCGACGATCCTCGGCTTGCTCGCTTCGGCGATCCGCACGAGCGCGCGCAGCGCCGTCAGATTCAGTTTGTCTTCTTCGGCGATCACGCGCAGAAGAAAGTTGACCGTGCCGACGTCGGCGATCTTGCCGATCGCTTCGAGCACCGGCTTGCGCAGCGATTTCTCCGCGTACAGCGGAAGGATCGCCGGCAGCGCCGCACGGTCGCCGATCTCGCCGACCGCTTCGACGACGTGGAACTTGAGCCAGAGGTCTTCGCGCTCGCGCAGCACGCGCATGAGATGCGGCAGCGCGGAGGCGTCGCGATATTTGCCGAGCGACGAAACGACCGACGAAGCGACGTTGATGTCGTGATCGCGGAGCAGCAGCGCGAGCAGGATCTCGAATCCGGCGGGACTGCGCAGATCGCCGAGGAGATTGACGAGCGAGAGGCGGACGTCGACGTCCTGTTCGTCGCGCAGCCGCTCGACGATCGGGGTGATGGCCGGCTCGCCGATGCGCATCAGCGCTTCGGTCGAGGAGTTGCGCTTGCCGGCGTTCTCGGCGTCGGTCAGCGCGTTGAGCAGGCCGGTGACGATGATCGGACGCGCGTCGCGCACGAGGCCGTCGACGATGGTCTTGCGCACGCGCCAGTCCTTGTCGCCGAGGAGCTCGAACATCAGCGGCAGGTTCCGCTCGTCCGTCGACTGCGCGACCAGGAACGCGGCCTTCTGCCGCGCGTCGGGATCGGCGGAGCGGGCCTGTTCGATGATTTGCGGATCGGCGGTCACAAGCGTCCCTGTCCTCAACTTCTCGATCTCTTCGCGTTTCATCTGCACGAACTGCTGCAGCGTTTCCATGTAGATCTCGGTGTCGCGGCGCACGCGCACCGGCACGCGCGAGTCGTAGTAGCGGCGGCCTTCTTCGATCTCGTCGTGCAGCACTTCGAAGAAGTTGTTGTTGCGGATGCCCTGCTCCACCTTCTGCGCGTGGTAGATGATGATGTCGGAGAGGATCAGGCGCGCGAGGCGGCGCGCGTCATCGAACTCGCGCGGCTCGAGCGGCACGTCGTGCGCGTCGCCGATCTGCGGGAAGAGCTTGTGCAGGATCTGGCGGAATTCTTTCTCCGGGATCTGCTCCTCGATGTATTCGTCCGCGCCGTAGAGGTTCGTGGGGTTGGCGCGGAAGCGGTTCGCGCGGAAGAGCGCGCCGATGAGGATGACGCGCGTGTGCATGAGCTGCGCATCGGCCTTGATCTCTTCGGTCACTTCGACGCCGAGCTTTCCCTTGAGATAGACGTTGACGATCAGGAGATCGGCGCGCGTGGAGCGGACGTAGTCGAGCGCCGGCTCGCCGGTCTCGAAGTACTGCACGTCGAATCCGAGGCGGCGGAGATGCTCGCCGAGGAAATGGCGGAACGGACGCGGCTCGTCGGCGATGACGGCGAAGCGGCGCCGCGGCATCCGGGCCGGGGCCGGCGGCGGCGGCGCGTCCTCGATCGGAATTCTGCCGCTCGCGGTGCGCGGCTTGAGCACCATCTGGTATTCGCAGCGCGGACAGGCCACGCGCACGGCGGTGGTGAGCGGCAGGCTCACCGCGGCGCGAAACGAGGAGCCGCATTTCTTGCAGGTCAGTTCCATCGGATCAGAAGGCAGAAACCAACAGCTTGTCCAAATCCAGGAGGATCGTCAACGCGTCCCCTGCGCGGAACACGCCGCGAACCGCCTCGTCGAGCTCGGCGCTGTGCACGACCGGGTGCGGCTCGATCTCGTTCGCGGCCGCTTTCACGACCCGCAGGACGCGATCGACGACGAAGCCGATCATCTCATTTTTGTTGTCGATGACGACGATGCGCGTGTCGGCATCGGGCTCGCCCGCGGGCGGATGGCGCAGCTTCCGCCGCACGTCGACGAGCGTGACGATCGTGCCGCGCAGCGAGATGATTCCGACGACGGAGAGGTCGGCGTTCGGGATGCGCGTGACCGCGCGCGGCGTGACGATCTCGACGATGCGCTCGATGTCGACCGCGTAGTGCTCGTGCGCGATCACGAAGGTGAGCAACTCGAGTTGTTGCGCGGTTTGGGTGGTTTCCTGGGCGATTTGGTTGTCGCGTTTGGTTCCCGCGGTTTGTTTGAATTTTTCGAGCTTCGCTCGGAACGCCGGCGTCCTCGCCGGCTGACCTGGCGGCGTCCTCGCCGCCAACTTTTGGTTCCTCCACCGGGGGCGGCGGCGGGGACGCCGCCGGCTCAGCCGGCGGGACGCCGGCGTTCCGAGCTTTCTTCTTGCGGATCTTTACCAGATCAACCATGCGCCACCTCCATGCGATGTTCTTTCGCCGCGGAGGCGACGCGCGTGGGGTCGATGGTCTCGGCATCTTCGCCGAAGGCGTCGAGGAGGGCGGTGGTGGCGAGGGTGTTGATCAGGCGGGGGATGCCGCCGCTGAGGGTGTGGATCTCTTCCATGGCATTGCGGTCGAACGGATTGCGCGTACCGCCGGCGATGCGGATGCGATGCTCGATGTACTCGATCGTTTCGTCCAGCGACAGCGGGCCGAGAGAGTAGCGCATGCCGATGCGTTGGCGCAGCGGCGCGTAATGTTCGCGCTCGATGCGTTTCTCCAGTTCGGGCTGGCCGATGAGAATCACGGACAGCAGGTTCTGATCGTCGAGCTGAAAATTCGTCAGCAGGCGGATCTCATCGAACGTCGCCTTCGTCGGAATCAGCTGCGCCTCGTCGATCATCAGCACCGGCTCGCGCTTCTCTTCGTACAGCTCGTAGAGCCGCGTGTGAATCTGATCGAGGAGGTCGTTTTTGAAACGCGCCGGCTCGATGCCCAGCCCTTTCGCAATCGCGCGCAGAAGCTGCGTCGGCGTGAGGCGGGGATTGATCAGGAGGATGATCGGGCGCGACTCGCCGATGCGATCGATCAGCGCGCGGCTGAGCGTGGTCTTGCCGGAGCCGATGTCGCCGACGAGGAGCGCGAGCTCTTTTTCTTCGACCGAGTATTCGAGCCGCGCCAGCGCTTCCTTGTGCTGCTGCGATTCGTAGAGGAACGACGGATCGGGCGTCTTGCCGAATGGCTTCGCTGCGAGGCCGAAGAATTCTTCAAACATGCGCCGCCGCCGCGCGCGACTCTCGCGCGCGCCCGCCGAAGTGATCGATCAGCGTACCGACGTCGACGACGAGCACGATCTCGCTCTCGCCGATCTCCGTCGCGCCGGCGATGCCGGGGATCGTCTTCAGCCGCTCGCCGATCGACTTGATCACCACTTCCTGCTGCCGCACGAGCGCGTTGACGAGGATGCCGATCGTCTTCTCCCCCGCGCGCGTGACGACGACGAACCACTTCGTGTCGGGGCCGTGGTCGTGATCGTCGTCGAGGCCGAAGGCATCGGAGAGGCGGAGCAGCGGCAGCGTGAAATCGCGCAGCGTGAAGACTTCGCGCCGCTCGACGGTGCGGATGTCGCGCGAGTAGATGCGCAGCGATTCCTCGACCGAGGTCAGAGGAATCGCGAACTTGTCCCCGCCGGCGTCGACGATCAGCGCCTGGATGATCGCCAGCGTGATCGGCAGCGAGATGCGGAACGTCGTGCCCTCGCCGAGGCGCGTGATCACGTCGATCGTGCCCTTCAGATCCTGGATGTTCTTCTTGACGACGTCGAGACCAACGCCGCGACCCGAGATCTCGCTCACCGTGGCCGCGGTGGAGAATCCCGCCGTGAACATCAGCTCGTACGCGCGCGACTGATCGACGACGTCTTTCTCGCCGATCAATCCGCGCTCGACGGCGACGGTCCGAATCCTCTCCGGATCGATTCCGCGGCCGTCATCCGTGACGTCGAGCACGACCGAGTTGCCCTGCTGATACGCGGTCAGCGTCACGCGGCCGACCGGATTCTTCCCCTTCGCCCTGCGCTCGTCCGCCGGCTCGATGCCGTGATCGAGCGCGTTGCGGATGATGTGCATCAGCGGGTCGGTCAGCTCCTCGACCATCATCTTGTCGAGCTCCGTGTCCTCGCCGCGCAGAATGAGCTCGATCTCTTTGTTCAGCTCGCGCGCGACCTTGCGCACTGTGCGCGAGAGCTTCGAGTAGATCTGCCCCACCGGCACCATGCGGATCTCGATGACGGACTTTTGAAGCTCGTTGAGCTTACGGTCGAGATTGCGCGCGATTTTTCCGAGCTCGTGCGAGGCCATGCGGGCCTGCTGCATCGCCATCGCGCGCGTGAGCGATTCGAGCTGCGTCTTCTCGATGATCAGCTCGCCCACGATGTTCATCACGTGATCGAGCTTGGCGATGTCGACGCGCACGGTCTGCGAGAGTGAGCGCAGCGACATCTCCTCTTCGACAGGCTCGGTTGGCGCAGGGGTTGGGGCTTGGGGGATTGGGGTTGGGGTGGTTTTGCGGAGCGAGGTGACGTTGGCCTGCGGCGCGAGAACCTGCACGGCGTCGGCGTCGAGTGTCGAGCCGTAGAGGAGGCGGAAGGCGATGCCGTTGACGTTGCCGGTGGGAATCGCGGGCAGCGTGGAGATCACTTCGCCCGCTTCGCTCAGCGATGCCGTGATCGCGCGCAGGCGCTCGTCGAAGTCGGAGAAGTCGAACGTGACTTCGAGCGAGAGGATGTGCTTCCCGGCGCGGACGTTTTCGAGAAGGCGGTGCTCTTCGTATTCGGTGAGCGACTTGCGCGTCTGTTCGTCGAGCGTCAGCTGCGACAGCCCGTCGCTCTGCTTCTGCTGCGGCTGGCTGGTGATGATCTGGTGGATGCGGCGGGTGAGGCCGGTCATGTCGACGAGCGCGCCGAGGGACGGATCGTTGATGGCGATGACCAGGCGGTTCAGGCTGTCGACGGAGTCGTAGAGCAGATCGACGAGCTCTTTGGAGATGGCGATGCGCCCCATGCGCAGCTTGTCGAGCATGTCCTCGAGGCTGTGCGAGAGCTCGGAGATCTCGGTGAAGCCGAGCATCCCGGCGAGCCCTTTGAGCGAGTGCACCTCGCGGAAGATCTTGTTGACCAGCTCCGGACGGACGCTCGTGCCCTGCGATTCGAACTCGACGAGGTCACGCGAGAGCGTGTCGAGCAGCTCCTCCGCCTCGCTGGTGAACTCTTCCCGTGCGCGATCGTCTTCGCGTGCCATGGACCGGCGTCATAGTAACGCTATCGCGCCGAGCGCCGCTTGCCGACCGTCGCGAGCTCGAGCGTCCGGGCGACGGCGCGCGAGATGCCATCGGCGTTCCTCGACTGATAGGCGATCCAGCCGTCCGTGAGGACGACCCGTGTGTCGGGGACGTAGGTGTTGCTGATCGCCGCAAAGTCGATGACGCGAAGATCGCGGTCGAGCCGCGCCGCGGTGAGCGGCGCGAATGCGCGAGAGCCGGTGATGGCGACGACGTATTCGCGGCCGTTCCAGATGACGTTGTTCGCGAAGGCGTCGTCCCGCACCAGGATCGTCGAGCCGAGCCCCAACCCGCTGCGCTGGATACGGCGCGCGTTGAGGCCGCGCTGGTTCCAGAACACGACGTACTCATTGCCGTTCCACACCGCGGACGCATTCATGACCGGCTCCTCGGCGAGCTCGATCGCCGGTTGCACCACACCGGTTGACGTGACCACGGCTGCGTGGAGCGAAGTCCAGACGCAGAAGATGACGCACGGCTCCTCTTTTTCCCACACGACGAGGAAGTTCTCTCCGTCCGTCGCGATGACCGGGTTGCGCGTGCTGCGATGTTCGCTGCTGCTGATGACGAACGGCTCACCGCCGCGCTGGATCCACGTGCCCACGATCTGCCGTTCCGGCGACACCCAGACGGCCAATGCGTCCGTCGACGATTCGGCGATGGCGACGCGCGACGTGCGCTCCGCTGCGCCGAGCCGCGCCGGTTGCCGGTTTTCGAAGGTGCGTTTCACGAACACTTCAGCCGTGGACTGCTCGAGATCGCGCTCGATCCAGGTGATGAAGGATTTGCTCAGAGCCGGCAACACCTGATGTTTCGCCGAAGGACCGGCCGGCGTACCGCGACCGCCGCTGCCGATCCGCTGCACGAAGACCGCTCGCTTCTGCTCCTCGCCGAGGATCTCTTCCCAGGCCACGACATCCCCGGCGGCGGCGAGATTCTGCTGCGCGCTGACGCTCACCGGAATCGTGAGCGACGTCGAGTTCGAAAGCGTCGCCTCGATGGTCGCGGCATCGGTGCGCAGCAAGCGCTCCCACGCGATCAGCGTCGAGCTTCCGTTCGAAGCCGCGCTGCTGAACGCTTCGCTTCCTTCCCGTGCCGCGAGACTGGAGGGAGGCGCCACCACTTCGGCATCCGCGTTCAACTGCAGCTGGCGAATGTCCGTCGAGCTGCGATCCCAGATGTAGGGCGCGATCGCGCGCAGTGGACTCCAGGTGTACGTGACCACATAGCTGGCGCCGTTCCAGGTGACCTGCGGACTCCACGGCGGCTGCTCCCCGCTCACCAACGAGTTTCGCCGCTCCTGATTCGGAATGCCTGCGTCGCTGACCGGGACCGCGCGAAGCTCCGTCAGGTACCCGTTGTTTTGCACGCCGGCGTTGTGCTGCCACACGACCATGAAGCCGCTGCCGTTCGAACCGACGGTCCAGGCGAAGGATGTCGGTCCCCAGGACGTGCGCTCCAGGTTCAAGGTCTGCTCGAACCCGGCGATTGCGCTTCCCCGAACCAACGCGCCTTTCAGGTCGGAGTACGAGCTCCAGATGACGTAGTAGTCGCTGCCGTTGGACGCGATCTCCGGACGATACGGCGAGGTTCCGATGCGGAACGGCTCGCCGATCAGCGATGCGTCCGCCGCGACCTCCACCGCGTCGACATAACGGCCCGTCGGCGAACTGGAGTACGGGGTCTGATAGGCGACGAGGTAACGTCCGCGTGCGGAGGCGATGACCGGATTCGTCGCCAGCTCGAGCCGTCCGCGCCGCACGACGCTGCCGCTCGCTGCGTCGAGGTGCGCAAGACAGACCGACGGCGCGGCTGCATACGGATGATCGGCGACGCTGCAGTTGTACGAAATCACGTAGTCGCGACCGTCCGACGCCACCGCGAGCGCGTTGCCGCTTCCGCTGGCGACGCGAATGCCGCCCGCATCGAGCACGCGTCCTTCGTCATCGACGCGCGCGGCGCGAATCTCCGCCGTTTCCGCCCAGGCGATCAGGTAGTCGTCGCCGTTCGTCGCCACACGCGGCGTGGCCCGCACGCCCGGCCGCGGTCCGATGACGGGCTCGGAAATCGGGATTTCGGGACCGGCGACGAGGGTGAGGGTCGCGAGGAGCGCGTGGATCATTCGCGCATAATAACTTTTATGCCACCTTCAGCAAACGCCTAAGTTTCTCCACCAAGTCCCCCGCCTGAAACGGCTTGACGAGATACTCCTCCGCGCCCAGCGCCGCTGCCCGCCGCCGATCCTCTTCGGTCGATTCGGTGGAGATGACCATGATCGGGATGTTGCGGTAGACGGGGTGGTTTTTGAGGAAGCTCACCAGCTCGAGGCCGTTGATGTCCGGCATGTTGATGTCGGTGAGGATGGCGTCGAATTTGTGATGCGGCAGGGTCTTCAGCGCCTCGAAGCCGCTCGCGGCCTCGACGATCTCGAGGTCGTAGCTCTCCGTGCCGCTTTCGATGATCGTCGTCAGATATGCGCGCATCGACGACGAGTCTTCCACCACCAGAATCTTCATCGCCGCTGTCTCTCCGAAGCGAAGACGGCGTTGCCGAAGGCATAGCCGGCCTGCGACAAAAAGATCTCCAGTCCCGTCATGCTGTCGATCGGCGCCCGATGTTCGGCGTTATCGCCGTACAGGATACCAATGGCCCGCTTGTCGTGCATGATCGGAAGTGCAACAACCTCCGTGGGCAGAAGGCCGCCGAGGCGCTCGATCAGCTCCACGTTCGCGGGCGTGCGGCGCATTTTGCCGCGATGCGCTTCGCCGCTTTTCGCGACGTCGGCGAGGAGCGACGGCTGTTCCGTGGCGATGCGCAACTGGCGCACGCGCGTGTCGAGATCATCGCCTGTTCCCGCGACGCCGAATCCGCCGAGGCCGACGAAGGCGTCGGAGCGGGCCATGAAGAGCGCGCCGCGATCGAGGTATTCGGCGGAGAGACGCAGGATCGTCGCCGAGACTTGTCCGATGTCGTTCGGATTCGAGAGCTCGTTGATCAGCTGGCGCAGCAGATGGAAGGAGCGGTCGATCGTCTCCTTCGTCGCCATCTCGTAGAACTTCTTCCCAGCTTCGGGACCGAGTCCGGTGACGAGGCGCTCCCATTGATCGAACGCGCGCCCGGCGAAGAGCACCAGCTCATCGGCGAAGAGCGAGAGCTCTTCTTCGATGAGGCCCGGCTGCAGATGCGCGGGCGACGGCTTGGTGACGTAGAGGTCGGCGCCGGCGCGCAGGAGATTGTGGCGGCGGCGCAGGTCGGCGTTGGCGTCGACCATCACCACCGGCAGCCGCGGATTCTTCCGCTTCACCTGCTGCATCAAGCGAACGGATGACTCGTCTTCCGTCACTTCGAGAAACGCGACGAAGAAGCTGTTCGCGGCGAAGAGCTCCGTGAGCGCGGAGCGGACGTCGTCGAGCGTGCCGAATTGAAAGATCTTCACGCCTTCGCGCGAGAACGCGCGCCGCGCGGCGACGCGCACGAGCGGGTTGCGCTCGAAGAGCACGACGTTGCGATACACCGCCTCCGGCGTTTCGACTTCGAAGAGGCCGCCGGCGACTTTGAACTGCCCACTCCCCGCCGGCGGAGGCGTCGTCGCCGCCCTCGGACGCGGCGGCGCTTCGGCCATCGGCTCGGGCAACTCTTCGATCGCCGTGAATGGTTTTTCTTCGCGCGCGGGAAACGGGAGGATGTTGTCGGTTTGTGCCGGCGACGCTGCTGGCGCGACGACGGGAGCGTCGAGCGGCTGGCCGAGGCCGAGGTTCAGCGATGCGGGTGTCGTGTCGGCAGCGGCGGTGCCGCGAAGAAGCGCTTTGCCGACTTTCAACGACTCTTCGAGTCCCTTCAGCGGCTTGATCTTCTCGCCTTCCGGCGTGCCGACGAGCTTCGGCGGCGAGAATCCTCCATCCTTGAACAGCGCGTCCGGGTCGTACTCGACGTCGATGGCGTTCATCGTCTCGCTGAGGATGAAGTTGAACTCCCCCTCTTTGCTTTGCAGCAGCGGCGAGACGACCGTCATCACGCGCTGCCGCACCGCATTCCCGAGATCGTCTTTCGAAAGGAGATTCATCTCCACGACCGCGGTGCCGGGCGGAATCCCCTGCTCCTCCATCCGCCGGATCATCTCGATCTTCGCGTTCGACAGCAGTCCATCCTGCGTGAGGTACGTCAGGAGGTCGGGATGCTCGGGCGAAGACGCGTTGACGACGAGCCCGCCGCGGAACAGCACCGTGTGCCGCCCGCGATCATTGATGATCTCCAGCACTCCCGTGCGGCGGGAGAGATAGACGATCTGGATGATGTCGGTGAGGGAGAGGTCTTCGAGCCTCCCGAGAAGGCTCATGAGCGGGCTCCGGCGTGCTCAAAGCAGAAAGCAAAAAGCAAAAAGCAGAAAGGACTGCGAACGGCGCGTTCCGATTTCTGCTTTCTGCTTTTTGCTTTCTGCTTTCATGCCCGCGGCGCAACGCGCCCGCGAGATTGTAGCGTTTCAGAATCCCGCCGCGTTGGAAGCCGCCTCTTCCGCGGCGGCGAGCAGCAGCGCGAGGCGCGTGTCGTCGAGACCGAGGTCGGTGCCGGCGGCGGCAGCGGCGAAACTGCGGTTGCCGAATTGCGGCGGCAGATTGCCCCACAGCACGCGATAGATCACCAGCGCGGCGAGATACGTTCCGGCGGCGGACGGATGGAAGTTGTCGCCGCTGTAGAGCGGCAGCGTCGGATCGCGTTGCCAGGCGGCGAGCCAGGCATTGCCGCACGGGAAAAAGAGACCGCGGATGTCTGCGGCGGCGAGGCGGTAGGAGTCGGAGACGCGCGGGAAATCGAACGAGCGCGCCTTCTCCGGCCAGACCGCGTACAGCGCGGGCCGCGCACCCGCGGCGGCGATGAGCGGCGCGAAGCGCGCGCTCCACTCGCGCAGATTCACGCGGCTCGACTCGAGCGCCGACGGCCCTTGCTGCAGCACCACGAGGGTCCAGCGATCACTCCCGAGCCGCTGCAACGCCCGTCCATCGCTGAAGTGATCCTCGAGCGCATATCCGCCGCCCGTCACCGCATCGCAAGTCGCCTTCTGTCTCCCTTGCGCGAGACGGCAGACGATCGCCGGCAGATCATGCGCCTCGGTGAGGCTGTTGCCGATGAACAGAATGCGCTCTTCGCGCGGCAGTCCCGGAATGACCGCGCGGCGCTTCTGCGCAGCAGACGGCAACGTTGCAAGAAGGAGGAGAACGGCAGATGCGAGGCGCTTCACGCTCCCGCGAGGTTATGCGAGGTTGTGCCGCTTCAGGATGCCGTCGAGGATTCCGTTGATGAATTGTGACGACTTCTGCGTGCCGTACTTTTTCGCGATCTCGATCGCTTCGTCGATGATCACGAGCTTCGGCGTGTCGGTCTCGTGGAGAAATTCGTAGATCGACATGCGGATGATGTTGCGGTCGACGGCGGCCATACGCGAGAGCCGCCAGTTCTCGGCCTGGTTCTGAATCATCTCGTCGATGTCGGGCATGTGATCGATCGTGCCGCGAAAGATCTTCGTCGCGAACTCGCGCGTGTTCGGCTTCGACTTCTGCAGCTCCTCGAACGTGTCGATGATCTGGTCCGGCTCGTTGCCCGACATGTCGCGCTGAAAAAGCATCTGCAGTGCGAGCTCGCGTGCTTTTCTTCGGGCACCCATCAGACGGACTCCCTGGTGCGAAGCGCACGCCACAAATTCGCCATCTCGATTGCCGCCAGCGCCGCTTCCCAGCCTTTGTTCTTCGTGCCCGGCGAGGAGCGCTCGACGGCCTGCTCGTAGGTGTTGCAGGTGATGACGCCGAAGGCGACGGGGAACTTGGCGTCGACGGCGATGCGGGAGAGGTCGTTCGTCACCTGCGCGGAGATGAAGTCGAAGTGCGGTGTGTCGCCGCGGATCAGGCAGCCGAGAGTAATGATCGCGTCGCAGGAACTTACGAGCTTCGCGGCGGCGGCGGGAATCTCGAAGGCGCCGGGAACGCGATAGACGGCGACCGCGTCGTCATCCGCGCCGTGCCGCTGGAGACACTCCAGCGCGCCGTCGAGGAGACCCGACACGATCTCGTCGTTGAAACGCGATGCGATCACGGCGAAGCGCAGACCGCGCGCATCGAGATCGCCTTCGAAAGAGCGAGGCATTGCGGGGCGGGATGATACCGACGTGAGGTGACTCACGTCGAGCATCGATGGAACGATCTATGCTCGCCCGCAAGATGGCCATGCCTCTTCGTTGGATCGCCTTGAGCACGCTTCTTTGGTCCGCAACCCTGGGGGCAACCGTCCCGGCCGGCTTCACCGATGCCCCGATCGCGACCGTCGGCGGACCGACCGCTCTCGCGTTCACCCCCGACGGCCGCCTTCTCATCACGCAGCAGAGCGGAAGCCTGCGCGTTTATCAGAGCGGCGCGCTCGTCGCCACTCCGGCAATCACGTTCGCCGCCGCCACGATCTGCACGAATTCCGAGCGCGGTCTCCTCGGCGTCGCCGTCGATCCCGCGTTCGCGAGCAACGGCTTCCTCTATCTCTTCCGCACGTTCAACAACTCCGGCACGTGCGTGAACCGCGTCTCGCGTTTCACCATGACCGGCAATACCGTCAGCGCCGCGTCGGAGCTGGTGCTCGTCGACAACATGCCGTCGCCGGCCGGAAACCACAATGCCGGGGACGTGCAGTTCGGCAAAGACGGCTATCTGTACATCACGATCGGCGACGGCGGATGCGACTACGCGGGCGGCGGCTGCGCCGGCACGAACGACGCCGCGCGCGATCAGCACGTCTTGACCGGCAAGGTCCTGCGCATCACCAGCACCGGCGGCATCCCGCCGACGAATCCCTTCCAGGGCGCGGGCACCGCGCGCTGCAACGTCACCGGATCGACGACCGCGGGCAACAAGTGCCAGGAGACGTTCGCCTGGGGCCTGCGCAATCCGTTCCGCCTCGCATTCGATCCGAATGCCGCGTCGACGCGCTTCTTCATCAACGACGTCGGACAGGGCGCGTGGGAAGAGATCGACCTCGGCCAGAGCGGCGTCGATTACGGCTGGAACTGCCGCGAAGGCGCGCACACGAACAGCACGACCGGCCTGTGCAGCCCGACGCCTGTCGGGATGGTCGATCCGGTCTTCGAGTATTCGCACAGCAGCGAACGTGCCGGGAACGAGCGTCGGCGGATGCGGCTCGATCACCGGCGGCGCGTTCGTGCCGAACGGAATCTGGCCGGGATACGACAACGCCTATCTCTTCAGCGACTACGTGTGCGGCGCGATCTTCTCGTATACGTCGGGCAGCACGGCCTCGGCATTCGCGACCGCGCTCGGCTCCAGCAGCGCCGTGCATCTGCTCTTCGGACCGCACGGATCGGGTCAGGCGCTCTATTACACGAGCTACGCGAGCGGCGGCACCGTGCATCGGATCTCGTACAACAATCCGGCCGGCAACGATCCGCCGACCGCGGTCGCCGGAGCATCGCCGGCAAGCGGCGCGGCGCCGCTGACGACGACGCTCAGCGCGGCCGGCAGCAGCGATCCCGATGCCGGCGACACGCTCACGTACTTCTGGAATTTCGGCGACGGAACGCCCGAGACCTCGACGACGTCGCTGACGATCGCGCACACCTATGCGGCCGGCGTCTGGACGGCGTCGCTGCGCGCGCGCGACAACAACTTCGCGTTCTCGACGCCGGCAACGGTGCAAATCACATCGGGCAACACGCCGCCGACGCCCACGATCACCGCGCCCGCCGCGGGAACGCTGTTCGCGGTCGGCCAGAATTTCACGCTCACCGGCAGCGCGACAGATGCAGAACAAGGCACGCTGCCGGCGTCGTCGCTGAGCTGGACGATCCTCCTGCATCACGACACGCACACGCATCCGTTCCTCGGACCGACGAGCGGCAACAACGTGCCGTTCACGGCGCCGGCCCCCGAAGACCTCTTTGCGGCGACGAACTCCTATCTCGAGATTCAACTGACCGCGACCGACTCCGGCGGATTGTCGTCGACGGTGACGCGGCAGCTCGATCCGCGGAAAGTCACGCTCACGTTCATGACCGAACCGAACGGCATGACCGTGCGCGTCAACGGCATCGACTTCATCACCACCGCGCAGGTCGTGTCGTGGGACAACTGGCAGATGCCGATCGCGGCGTTCGATCAGACGTTCTACGGCGCGTCGTACGTGTTCAACTCCTGGTCGGACGGCGGAGCGCAGACGCATACCATCGTGACGCCGGCAACGCCGGCCACGTTCACCGCCCAGTTCACCCCGACGACGGGTTTGGATTACTTCCCGTTGCTGCCGTCGTGCCGCCTGATCGACACGCGAGACACCGGGCCGGCGCTGTCGTCCACGCGCACGTTCGTGATCACCGGACAATGCGGCGTTCCGATCACCGCTTCGGCGGTCGCGCTGAACATCGCGGTGGTGACGCCGTCAGGAACGGGAAGGCTGGCGGTCTATCCCGCCGGAATTCCGCTGCCGAACACCAGCACGATCAACTTCCAGCCGGGGCAGACGCGCGCGAACAATGCCATCGTCGCGTTAGGCGCATCGGGAGACCTGACGGTGACCCCGTTCTTCGCCGGCGGGAGCGGGACCGCTCACCTGGTCATCGATATCGTCGGCTGGTTCGAATGAGCGTCATTTCGAGCCGCTCGCCACGACCCCCGGCTTGACCTCGCGCGCGTCGTAGAAGCCGGCGATGCCGCGATAGATCGCTTCGGCGACCTGCTGGCGGTACTTGCGCGTCCTCACCAGCTCGCGGTCTTTCGTGTTGCCGAGGTTGCAGATCTCGAGGAGCAGGCGCGTCGGAACCTGGTTGTACCGGATCACCGCCGGCACCCATTCGCCGCCGCGGCGGACGACGTTGTCGCGCACGGGCGCGAAGGGATGCACGCGCAGTCCGTTGCGCTCGAACGAACCGATCACTGACTCCGCGAGATCGCGCGAGAGCCCTTCCGCGGCCAGCGCCTGCTTGCGCGAGTTCGTCACCGTCGGCTGCTCGCGCACTTCCGCGCGCGTCAGATAGATGTCGCCCTTCTTCTGATACGTGCCGGTCGTGAAACCGGCGCCGGGGATGTACGCCATCGCGCCGCGCAGCGACGGATGGAGCGAGTCGGCGTGAATCGAGAGGAACACCACCTTCTCCTGCGGCACGCCGTCCTTCATCGCCCTGCGGAACATCGAGTTCGCCAGATACCAGCGCAGATTCACGCCGACGATCGCATCGTCGAGCAGATACTTCGGCGTCGTCTGCACGAAGTGATCGTTCGCGCCAGCGAGGACGTTTTTGTTCGGAACGTCGTAGCCGTTGCTCTCCGACCGCGTCGTCATCGACACCCTCGCGCCGCTCTGCTTTTCGAGAATGCGCTTGAGCCGGCAGGCGACGTCGTAGACGTACGTCGACTCCCACACATCCTCGTGCTCCGTGCCGACGTCGCGGCCGCCGTGGCCGGCGTCGAGGATCACGTGCACGCCGGCGAGACCCGTCGCGCGCGCGCGCTTCGCGTACTTGGCGCTTTCGCGACGCGTGGTCTCCTGCGCGACGCGCTGTGGGTCGTCCTGCGGCAGAAACTCGGGGAGCAAGAGGTCCATCGGAATCCGCACCGCGTAGCTGACCGGCAGCCTCGCCACGTCTTCGATCTCATTGAACTTCACGATGCGATCGAGCACGTCGCCGACGTCTTTCGCGTAGACGCGGCCGGTGAACCGGATGGCGACCGACGAATAGAGCGCCTCCCCTTTTTGCAGCCGGTAGACGGCATACGGTTCGGGGACGCTTCGCTCATAGGTCAGAGCGGGCGCAGCCAGAGACGCGCTCGCAGCCGCCTCCGGAACATCTTCATCCGCTGTTGCACGCTGAGCCGAATCGTCCTGTGGCTTCCGAATCTCCGCTGCCGTCTTCGATGCATTCTCTCCCTCCGAGCTCCCGCCGAATGCGGCGGTGAGCAGCCGTTTTGGAACGAGGACCACATCACCTTTGCGTGTCGAGAGACCCTGATTGGGATTGGCTTTGCGAATGAGGCTGTAGTTCGCGCCGTCGCCGGTGAGCCACTCCGCGAGATTCCAGAGCGATTCGCCTTCGATGCCGCGCGAACCGACAATGATGTGCTTCCAGCCGTCGGCGGTGCTTTGATCGAGGGGGAAAAGGATGCGCATCACGTCGCGCTGCAGGTTCGGACGGAGAAGCGCGAACGGCACGCGCACCGCGCGCTCGCTTTCGAGGTTCTCGTCCGCCTGATTGAAGGCCGCGAGCTCTTCCCAGTTCGCGGCGTCGCCGGTGACGCGCTTGGCGAGGCGCGTCCAGGCATCGCCACGATGCGGCTGCACGCTGACTTCGATCTCGTAGTCGCGGGTGAGGGTCGCGCGCAGCTCGGGCGAGACTCGGGCGACGGCGATGGGAGATTGAGTGGATGTTTGAGTGGACGGGGGCGCGGCGGAGACAGGGATCACGCCGAGGCTGAAGAACAACCACACCCACCACTTACGCACGCTCGAAATTGTACGCCTAGTCGGCGGAGCAGCGGAAATTCGCCACACAGCGGGTCACCGGCGATCCGGCGCACTGGTAGGTGACCAGATCCATGTTCGCGCCTTTGCACTGATCCGAGCTGCAGCGCGAGCGGCTCACCTCGCGGCATGGCATCGCCGAACCGCGCCGGCCTTCGCCGAGGTACGCGGGACGGTAGTAGGCACACGACGCAAAGAGAAGAAAGAGAATGGCAATCAGCGGAAGTCGGCGCATCGGTCCCTCCGCCATAAGGATAAGATCATTTCGTGCGCCGCGCGGCTGCAATTGCATTTCTGCTGCTCCTGACGTGCAAAAAAGGCGATCCGATCGCCAACGTGATCCACGACCTCGAGAAGGCGGCCGAGGATCGCGACGCCGGCGCGGTCGCGGAGAAGCTGGCCGCGAACTACGCCGACGACAACGGCGGACGCCGCGAAGCGGAAGACGCGCTGCGGCGCTACTTCTTCGCCTACCGCAGCGTCGACATCTCCATTCGCGACCTGAAGACCTATCAAAACGGCCCGACCGCGCAGGCGCGGTTCGTCGTCGCGTTCAGCGGCGTTGCGAAAGAAGTCGGCGGCCTCGATCAGCTCCTGCCCTCGTCCGCCACCTACAGCTTCGACGTCTGGATGGTCGAAGAAAGCGGGGCGTGGCAGATCACGAACGCGCAGTGGCGTCCGGAAGGTTGACAGATCAAGCGGACGGACTTACTCCTAATCCTTTAGGAGTAAGCTCATGCCGCGAAAGATGTCCGGGCTCACGCCGCTGGAGATGGAGATCATGAACGTGCTGTGGGAGACGGGGCCGGCCTCCGTCACCACGGTGCAGGAACGCTTGGCGCCGTCGCGCGAGCTGGCCTACACCACCGTGCAGACCATGCTCAACATCCTCTGGAAGAAGGGGAAGCTGACGCGGACGCTGGTCGATCGCGCGTATCACTACCGGCCGAAGGTCACGCGGCAGAAGGCGGTGGGACAGGCCGTGCGCGATCTCGTGCAGCGCGCGTTCGGCGGCTCGGCGGAGGAGCTGGTGATGACGCTCGTGGAGACGAAGCAGCTCACGCCGGAAGCGCTGGAGCGGCTGCGAAAGCTGGTGAAGGATGCGTGAGATCGCCGACTTTGCGCTGCTCGTCCTCTGGCGCAGCGGCCTCGTCGCCGGCGCTGCTCTCCTCGCCGTGCCGGCGCTGCGACGGCGCCACGCGGTTCTTGTTTGTGCGCTCCTCGCGTGCGCGGCTGTGCCGTGGATTCCTTCCCCTCATCCTGCGGCTGTGCCGTCACAATCAGTAGCAGTCGTTCAAGCCAACACCATCCCCAACCTCATCGCTTCGCTCTATTTGTTGGCCCTCGCCCACTCCATCGCTTCGCTGCTTCTCGCCTGGCGCGCCTCGCGAAAGCTGCGCGCGGACACCACCGACCCATCCTCCGCCGCCATGGCCGCGCTCGAAACCTGCGCGCGCGCATTCGGCGTCACGGCGACGCTTCGCTGCTCGCCGCGCGTGCACGTGCCGATGACGGTCGGCTCGACGATTCTTCTGCCGCGCGAGCTACCGGAAGAAACGTTGCTGCCGGTGATCGCCCACGAGCTCGCGCACGTCCGCCGCCGCGACGCGCTGCTGCACACATTCCTCAAGATCGTCACGCTCCCGATCGCGTTCCATCCGCTCGTGCGGATGCTCGAGCGCCGCGTCGCCGTCGCGCGCGAGATCGCGTGCGATGCGCTCGTGACGTCGACACTCGTCGAGCCGCAGACGTACGCGCGCACGCTGCTATCGATCGCCGAGCGCGGGATCGCGCCGCGTTACGCGATGGCGTTCGGCGACGCCGAGGCGTTGGAGCTGCGGTTGCTCTCGCTGCGGAACAGCGGCAGCAGCAGAAAATGGATCGGCGCGGTGATCGTGATCGCACTCGTCGCGTTCGGGGCATCACAAATTCCGCTGCATGTGTTCGGGCGCAGGCCGAATCTGAACGGCACGTGGACCCTGGACCGCGCCGCCTCCGGCTTCCCCTACGACGCATTCATCGCGCGCATCGTGCAGACGCCGGCCTCCGTCGCGACGTGGCAGACACGCGTCCGGAAAGGGCGGACCATCCGCGTGCAGTTCCAGGTGTTCACCGACGGCGTCACGCGCCCTCTGCGCATCGCGGGCGTGGCAGGACGCGGCTCGGCGCGCTGGAGCGGCTCGCACCTGGTCAGCGAATTCTCCACGCCGCAGGGACATCACGAAGAGACGCACGTCTGGCTCGACGATCCGAACACCCTCGTCGTCCAGGCCGCCGGAGATAGTGGCAAGCACGTGTTCCGGAGGAGCAAATGATCGCGGTGCTGTTCGCAAACCTGCTGGTCTTCAAAGACGTCCCGCGCGAGAACCTCATCCCGATCATGGCCACGATGGCGAACTCCCTCGGCGTGGCCTGCACATACTGCCACGACGACAAGGCCTGGGACTCCGACGTGAAGCCCGCGAAGGAAGCCGCGCGCCGCATGATCCGAATGACCCGCGCGATCAACGACGCGCACTACGGCGGCAAGGTGACGGTCACCTGCAACACGTGTCATCACGGCAGTCCGCAACCGGCGAGCGTGCCGCTCGTCGCCGACGCGGGCTGGAACAAGCCGCCGACCGCCGCGCTCGATCCGCCGCTTCCGCCCGCGGATGATTTGTTCGGGCGCTATGTGCGATTGCTCGGCGCCGTCGACACGATGCAGAACCGGCTCGTGCGCGGCGTCGTCACCGCGCGCAGCGGCCGCGGCGATCCGCGCAGCGCGACGTTCGAGCTGTATCAGGAGCGGCCGGGCAAAACTGAGGCAACGACCGAACTATCGTATCCACCCGAAGCGAATCGCGAGCTCGGCCCGCTGTTCTTCCGCGGATCGAAACTGCGCGAGCGTTACGCGAGCGTGAAAACGATCGGCACCGACGAAATCCGCGGCCGCAGCGTGTACGTGGTCGAAGCGATTCCCACCGACGGCGGACTGCCCGAGCGCCTTTTCTTCGATGCGCTGAGCGGCGCGCTGCTGCGGCGCCGTCACGAGATTCAGACGATCGTCGGCGTGCTGCCGGAGGAATACGACTTCGACGACTACCGCACGATCGACGGCGTGCTCGTGCCGTTCGTCCTGCAGTGGTCGCGCGCCGATTACCAGGTCACGCACCGCGCCGCGGAGATCCGGCAGAATGTGACGCGCTAGAGCGGCGGGCGCCGCTTCCAGTAACCCGTTTCGCTTTCGTAGAAGCCGGCGGCGCGAAACAGCGCGCGCTCGCCGAAATGCGGTCCCATGATCTGCAGCGAGAGCGGAAGTCCTTCGCTGCTGAACCCGGACGGCACGGCGATGGCCGGGATGCCGACGAGGTTCGCCGGCGCGGTGAAGACGTCGCTCAGATACATCGACAGCGGGTCGTCCGTTTTCGCGCCGATGAGGAACGCGACCTCGGGGGTCGTCGGCGTGAGGAGATAGTCGAACGATTTGTACGCCTCCGCGAACTCGTGGCGCAGCTTCGCGCGCACGCGCTGCGCGCGGCCGTAGTAGGCGTCGTAGTAGCCGGACGAGAGCGCGAACGTGCCGAGCATGATCCGCCGCTTCACTTCCGCGCCGAAGCCTTCGCCGCGCGAGTCGAAGTAGACCTCGTCGAGCGTCCGCGCGCGCTCGCTGCGATGTCCGTAGCGAATGCCGTCGAACCGCGACAGGTTCGCACTCGCCTCGGCATTCGCGACGATGTAGTAGATCGCGATCGCGTAGCCGATCGACGGCACGCTCGCCTCTTCGATCACCGCACCGCCGCGGCGCAGCACGTCGACCGCCGCATCGAAGTTCCCCCGCACCTCGCCGCCGAGTTGCTCGACCGCTTCGCGCGCGATTCCGAAACGCATCCCCTTCACGCCCGCGTTCACGTCGGCCGCGTAATCATCGACCTCGTGCGTGCTCGACGTCGAATCGTGCGGATCGTGGCCGGCGATGATGCGGAAGACATCCGCGCAGTCGCGCACGGTTTTCGTGACCACGCCGATCTGATCGAGTCCCGAGGCGAAGGCGACGAGTCCCCAGCGGCTCACGCGGCCGTACGTCGGCTTGAGCCCGACGACCCCGCACAGCGCCGCCGGCTGCCGCACCGAGCCGCCCGTCTCCGATCCGAGCGCCGCAGGCACCATCCGCGCGGCCACGGCCGCGGCGGAGCCGCCCGACGAGCCACCGGCGACGCGCGCGAGATCCCATGGATTGCACGTGACGCCGAAGGAGGAATGCTCGGTCGACGAGCCCATCGCGAACTCGTCGAGATTCGTCTTGCCGATGATGCTCGCGCCCGCGGCGCGGAGGCGCGTGACAACGGTGGCGTCGAACGGCGAGACGAAGTCGCGAAGAATCTGCGAGCCGCACGTCGTCGGCATGTTCGTGGCGACGATGTTGTCTTTGATCGCGATCGGGAGTGAGCTGGCCGCGGCGTCCTCGTTCACGTGAAGGAATGCGTGGATCTGTTGATCGCGCGCCGCGATCGCGTTTCTGCAGGCATCGACATACTCCTGCGGCGACGCCTCGTCGCGCGCTTCGCTCCACGGGAGGTCGAGCAGCTCACTCACCGCCGATGACCTTCGGCACGACGAACAGTCCGTCGCGCCACGCCGGCGCGTTGCGCGCCACCAGCTCGCGGTCGAGCGACGGCCCGGGCTCAACTTCATCGGCACGCATCGGCGTGACCGTCACGTCGTGCTCTTCGAATCCCGCCACGTCGACTTCGCGCAACTGATCGATGTACGTCAGGATCTTCGTCATCTCCGACGCCATTCGATCGAGCCCGGCGTCGTCGAATTCGAGATGCGCCAGCCCGGCGACGCGGCGCGCTTCTTCGCGATCGATCTTCATTCGGGGGCGGAGTTTATACGCGGCCGGACGTTCGAATGAAATCGATGAAGCGCAGCGACAGATCGGCATCGAACTGCGACCCGCTCGCGCGGGAGATCGTCGCCAGCGCCACCTGCGGCGGCTCGGCTGGCTGATAGCTGCCGGCGTCGGTGATCGTCGCGTACGCATCGCACAGCGCCACGAGGCGCGAGAGCAGCGGGATCTCCTCGCCGTGCAGCTCATTCGGATAGCCGCGGCCGTCGGGACGTTCGTGGTGGCACAGCACCGCGCGCGCGACCTCGGAGCCGAGGAGCGGATCGACCAGCACCGCGCCGACCACGGGATGCTCGCGCAGAAACGCCAGCTCCTCTTCCGTCAGATCGCGCTTGCGATACAGCCGCTCGTATTCGAGCAGCCGCATCCCGGCGTCGTGCACGATCGCGACGAGCTTCGCGTTCTCCACTTCGAGCGGCGTGAGCGCGAGGAACCGCGCGAAGCCTTCGGCGAGACCCGCCACCGCATCCGTGTGGCGGCGCAGCTCCGGGTACTTCTTGAAGTCCGGCTCGACGACTTTCTCCGCGATCTTGAAGCGCAGCGACGCGATCGCGCCGCGCTGCATCGACTGTTCGATCACCAGCTGCAGATGTCCGTGCAGCGCCGCGAGCAATTCGTGCGCGACGCGATCCGGCGCGCCGGCGAAGCCGACGGTGAGATAGAGCCCGCGCAGCGAGCCGACGACGAGCGGCGCGGTGAAGACTTTCTGCAGATCGTTCGGAGTGATCGGGAGGCCGGGAATGCCGAACGGCGTGGTGACGGACGTCTTCACGTAGCCGCCGCTTTCGCCGCGCTTGCCGAGCCACACATTCAATTTCGACTGCAGCAGATTGCGCGCTTCCTCGCCGAGGGTCGTGCGCGCGGCGATCTCCTGGATGCCGCCGAGGTGGCCGAACGCGGAGAACATCGCCGCGACGGCGCCGGGAATGAGAAGGACGGAGCGGAGCACATCGCGCGCGGCCGTTACTTCCGTCTCGCTGAGCGCATCCGAGGCCGAGGTGGCCTCGATGCGGCTCGCGGCGCCGCGCGCTTCGATCACCAAGGTGGCGAGGCCAGGCAGCTGCGTGCGCGGCTGGTCGGGCGGCGGCGGAGGCACGACGACGGGAAGAGGACGCGGAGGCGGCGGAGGCGTGGTGGTGATCGGCTTGTCGCGCACCGGCGGCTTGTCGCTGACGAGCGGACGCTCGGCGCCGGTCCCGGTCTCTACAGCCGATGGATGCGTGCCGCTGAGCTTCGAGAGCGCGATGAAGCGATGGCCGAAAACATTCTTCTCAGCGAAGAGCTGGACCATCCGGTCGGCGATGTCCTGCGCCTTCGGGACGTCGGTCTGATCGAACAGCGCCTTGCCGGCTTTGTCGCGCATGTCGATGAAGCCGACGAGCTTTCCGCGCGAGTAGAGAGGCGCGGCGAGGAGGCGATCGGTCGACGTCTCGTAGAGAAGTTCCGAAAACCGAGGTTCGACCGCGACACCGTTCACGAAGAAGGGAGTGCGCCCGCGGCCGCAGCGGTCTACAAGGGGATCATTGAAGTCCGCAACCTGGCGGATTCCGCTGCGAAAGCCGTACTCGGTGACGAGCTCGAAGCGGTTGCTGCCGTCGAACAGGTAGAGCGCGGCCTTGTTCGCGCGGATGTCGACCGCGCAGTCGTACAAAATCTCCTTCAGTTTCGGCCGAAGCTCGTCCACCTCGGGATGCACGGCCCGAGATTGTAAGGCCTTCAGCGGGAAGGAGTTTCGCGAACTGCGTTCCGGAGCCTCGCGCCCCTATTTGTGATCGGGGACGCGCGAATGTGAGCTGGATCACGGCCGGATCGGAATCGCGTTCCTATCTTGCGCGGAATCTGATCCCGAACATGCTGACCGAGAACGCGAAGGGATTGTCCTGAGTGGGACTTCCTCAGGAAGTCAACGGCACGATCCTTCGCACCTCAGCCGCAATCAGGAGTCGCCGCGCGTAGCGGTGGAAAAGAGCGCAGGCCCCAACGGTTCCATAAGGAGGGTATCACCCAGTGCGTAAACTCGTTTTCTCTCTCGCAGTTCTCTGTTGTCTTTTCATCGCGTCCTCCCTGAGCGCGCAGGCCACGGGTACGTGGGTTTCAGGCGTCGGCGATGACGTCAATCCGTGCAGCCGCACCGCACCGTGCAAGACGTTCGCAGGTGCGATCAGCAAGACCGCCACGTGCGGTGAGATTCGCGTCCTCGATCCGGGCAGCTTCGGCACGATCACGATCACGAAGTCGATCACGATCGACGGCACCGGCACGCTGGCCACGATCCTCAATAGCGGCGGCATCAGCGGCGTCACCATCAATCTCACGAACGCCGCCGAGACCGGCGGCTGCTTCACGGTCATTCTGCGCAACATCTCCATCAACGGTTCGAGCACCACGTTGATCGGTTCGAACGGCATCCGCGACGTCAGCACGGTCGCGCATAGCGTGCACGTCGAGCAAGTCGGCATTCAGCATCAGCAGCGTGGCGTCAGCATCGCCACCAACGCCGCGAACACCAAGTTCTTCATGAAGGACGTCGACATTCGTCACACCACGGTTCACGGCATCGACGTCGCCCCGACGGCCGGCCAGCAGGTCAGGCTGAACCTCCACGACGTCCGCTCGCGCCAGTCCGCGGGTGACGGCCTCCGCCTCGCGAACAACGTGCAGGGCACGGTGAACTCGTCGCAGTTCGAAGGCAACAACAACGGTGTCAACGTCGTCGCCACCAGCGTGACGATGATGCTGCGCGACAGCGTTCTCTCGAACAACGCCGCCAGCGGTCTGGTCAACGGCTCGACCGCCACGACCCTGCTTGACGGCATGACCATCAACGGGAACGGCACCGGCATTCTGAACAACACCGGCGGCTTCCTGTTCGGCTACGGCAACAACGCCGTCGGCTTCAACGGCACCGACGTCAACGGCGGCGCGATCACCTCGCTGCCCCACCCGTAAGCCTCATTCATCGCGACTCGGCCGCGACGCAGTTCCGAAAGGGACTACGTTCGCGGCCGAGAACGCGAAGTGATTGTCCTGAGTGGGACTTCCTCAGGAAGTCGCCCGTACTATCATTCGCGCCTCATCCGCAATCAAGAGTCGCCGCGCGTAGCGGTGAAAAAGAGCGCAGGCCCCAACGGTTCCATAAGGAGATATCACCAGTGCGTAAACTCGTTTTCTCTCTCGCAATTCTCGGTTGTCTTTTCATCGCGTCATCCCTGAGCGCGCAGGCCACGGGTACGTGGGTTTCGGGTGTCGGCGACGACGTCAATCCGTGCAGCCGCACGGCGCCGTGCAAGACGTTCGGCGGTGCAATCAGCAAGACCGCCACGTGCGGTGAGATTCGCGTCCTCGATCCGGGCGGCTTCGGCACGGTCACGATCACGAAGTCGATCACGATCGACGGCACCGGCACGCTGGCCTCGATCCTCAACAGCGGCGGCATCACCGGCGTCCTCGTCAACCTCACGAACGCTGCCGAGACCGGCGGCTGCCTCACGGTCGTTCTGCGCAACCTCACGATCAACGGTTCGAGCACCTCGTTGCTCGGTTCGAATGGCATCCGCGACATCAGCACGGTCGCGCATAGCCTGCACATCGAGCACATCGGCATTCAGCATCAGCAGCGCGGGATCAACATCGCCACCAACGCGGCGAACAGCAAGATCTTCATGAAGGACGTCGACATTCGCCACACCACGATTCATGGCATCGACGTCGCCCCGACGGCCGGCCAGCAGGTCAGGCTCAACATGCACGACGTCCGCTCCCGCCAGTCCACGGGTGACGGCCTCCGCCTCGCGAACAACGTGCAGGGCACGGTCAACTCGTCGCAGTTCGAAGGCAACAACAACGGTGTCAACGTCGTCGCCACCAGCGTCACGATGATGCTGCGCGACAGCGTCCTGTCGAACAATGCCGCCAGCGGTCTGGTCAATGGTTCGACCGCCACCACCCTGCTCGACGGCATGACCATCAACGGAAACGGTACCGGCATTCTGAACAACACCGGCGGCTTCCTGTTCGGCTACGGCAACAACGCCGTCGGCTTCAACGGCACCGACGTCAACGGCGGCGCGATCACCACGCTGCCCCACCCGTAAGCCTCATTCATCGCAATCCCCGAAGACCTCCGCGGAAACGCGGAGGTCTTTTTTGTTATTGAAGTCCGCAATCTTGCGTAAGTCATTCAGCGGGAAGGGGTTCCTCGAACTGCGTTCCGGAACGTCTCGGCCTTTTTGTCGAGGGCACGCGGAATCGTGAGCTGGGTCACGGCCGGATCGGAATCGCGTTCCTATCTTGCGCGGAATCTGATCCGAACATGCTGACCGAGCACGCGACGGGAATGTCCTGAACAGGACTCCCATAGGAACCCAAAGGTGCTATCATTCGCGGCTCATTCGCAATCGAGAAGCCGCCGCGCGTAGCGGTGGAAAGAGCGCAGGTCCCAAGAAGGTCCATAAGGAGGGTGTTACTACATGCGGAAACTCGTTTTCTCTCTGGCAATTCTCTGTTGTCTCGTCATGGCTGGTTCCCTGAGCGCGCAAGCGACGGGCACGTGGGTGTCGGGCGTCGGTGACGACGTCAATCCCTGCAGCCGTACCGCGCCGTGCAAGACGTTCGCAGGTGCAATCAGCAAGACCGCCACGTGCGGCGAAATTCGCGTCCTCGATCCGGGCGGCTTCGGCACGATCACGATCACGAAGTCGATCACGATCGACGGCACCGGCACGCTGGCCTCGATCCTCAACGGCGGCGCCGCCATCTCGGGCGTTCTCGTCAACCTCACGAATGCCGCGGAAACCGGTGGGTGTCTCACGGTCATCGTGCGGAACATCACGATCAACGGCGGCAGCACGACCGTCCTCGGCGCGAACGGCGTCCGCGACGTCAGCACGGTCGCGCATAGCCTGCACCTCGAGCACGTCTCCATTCAGCACCAGCAGCGCGGCGTCAGCATCGCCACCAACGCCGCGAACACCAAGATCTTCATGAAGGACGTCGACATTCGTCACACCACGGTTCACGGCATCGACGTCGCCCCGACGGCCGGCCAGCAGGTTCGGCTGAACCTCCACGACGTCCGCTCGCGCCAGTCCGCGGGTGACGGCCTCCGCCTCGCGAACAACGCGCAGGGCACGGTGAACTCGTCGCAGTTCGAAGGCAACAACAACGGCGTCAACGTCGTCGCCACCAGCGTGACGATGATGCTGCGCGACAGCGTTCTCTCGAACAACGCCGCCAGCGGTCTGGTCAACGGTTCGACCGCCACGACCCTGCTTGACGGCATGACCATCAACGGGAACGGCACCGGCATTCTGAACAACACCGGCGGCTTCCTGTTCGGCTACGGCAACAACGCCGTCGGCTTCAACGGCACCGACGTCAACGGCGGCGCGATCACCTCGCTGCCCCACCCGTAACCCTCGTTCCTCGCAATCCCCGAAGACCTCCGCGGAAACGCGGAGGTCTTTTTTTATCGGCGGCGTTTCCCGTCGAACAGCTCCCACCGCCCGATCACCTGCGAGTACTGGCGATGCTTGATCTTGAGCCACTCGGTCCCGGGCGCATACGAGTCGGAGCGCCGCTTGGCGACGATCCCTTCGAGATCCATCTTCACGACGGAGTCGAAGAGACGCGGATCGCGGGTGTGCTCGACGTAGCCAACCGAAGACGCTGAGCCGGCGATCAGCTTCTTCAGCGCGCGCTTGCGCCGCCACAGCGGGAGCGGACGCAGATCGCGCCCGTTCAGCCAGAGCAGATCGAAGGCCACGAGCTGCGGCTGCCCGCGATGGAACATCAGCGCATTGAAATCAGGACCGCGCTCCCCCATGACCACGATCTCGCCGTCGAGGATCGCGTCGCGCACGCGAAGCTCGCGCGCCAGCGCATCCGCGAGCGCGCCGAACCGCGCCATCGGCTTTTTCGTTTTGGAGAAAAACCGCCCGCGGTTCTCCTCGACGTAGAGCGTGCCGCGAAAGCCATCGAGCTTCAATTCGTACAGCCAAAGGCGCCCGCGCGGGATTTCCCGAGAGAGCGCCGGACGAAGAGGCTCGATCCGGGGCAGCATGGGGCAGATCTGACGGGAAAACAGTAGTGAGATCCCGCCCGGCCCGCTGTCCTGAATCGGACATCCCGCGAACCTATAATGATGAGTGCATGACCGCCCGATTCCGTGAGCACGCTACGTACGAAGACCTGATCAACGTGCCGGAGAACATGGTGGCGGAGTTGATCGATGGGGAGCTGTACGCTTCGCCGCGGCCGGCGGGACCGCACACAAGGGTCTCGTCAGCGCTCGGCTTCGTCATCGGACCACCCTTTCACTTCGGCAACGGTGGCCCGGGCGGATGGTGGATTCTCGACGAGCCGGAATTGCACTTCGGCCGGAATGTGCTCGTTCCCGATCTCGCCGGCTGGCGAAAAGAACGAATGCCGGAGATTCCGAAGAATCACGTGTTCTCAGTCGTTCCGGATTGGGTTTGCGAAGTCATTTCCCCTTCGAGCGGCCGCCTCGATCGGACGAAGAAGATGCCGATCTACGCTCGCGAAGGAGTGCAATTCGCATGGATCATCGATCCCGACCAGCAGGTGCTCGAAGTGCGAACGCTGCAGGCCGACGGCAATTGGCGCAGAGAAGACTACAGCGGCGATCAACCCCTGCGTGTTCCGCCCTTCGAAGAAATCGAGATCGACTTCTCGCTCGTCTGGGGCCCCTCCCCCGCCTAACGCTCTCTCTTCCGCAGTTCCTCCCCCACATCCCCCCACTCCAATCCTTCGTCCACCATCAACACCGACAGGTGAAAGACGAGATCGGCGAGCTCGCTGATCATGCGCTCGCGGCCTTGTCCCTTCGCGGCGATCACGACCTCCGTCGCCTCCTCACCGATCTTCTTCAGGATCTTGTCGCGCCCTTCTTTGAAGAGGCGCGCGGAGTACGAGCCTTCGGGCAGCGTTGCCTTGCGGTCGCGGAGCACGGTCATCAGTCGATCGAGGAAGAACGGCGGGACGCCGGCGAAGCAGGACTCGGCGCCGGTGTGACAGGCCGGGCCGCGCGGCTCGACGGTCACGACGAGCGCGTCGCGGTCGCAATCGGCGGCGATGTGCACGACCTTCTGCGTGTTGCCGGACGTCGCGCCTTTGTGCCACAGCTCATTGCGGCTGCGGCTCCAGAACCAGGTCTCGCCGCTCTCGATCGTCTTCTGCAGCGACTCCTCGCTCATGTATGCGAGCGTGAGAATCGCGCCGCTCCGCGCGTCGCGCACGATCGCGGGGATCAGGCCGTCCGTGAATTTCAAGTCGTTCATCGCACCGGAATCCCTTCCGCCTCGAGATGCTGCTTCACGTCGCCGACGGTGAGCACGCGGTCGTGAAAGAGCGACGCGGCGAGCACGGCACGCGCGCCGCCGGCTTCGATCGCGTCGCGGAAATGATCGAGCGCGCCCGCGCCGCCGGAAGCGATCACGCCGATCTTCAACGCGCTCGTCGCCGCGCGCAGCAGCTCGAGATCGAATCCCGCGTTCGTTCCGTCGCGATCGACCGACGTGAGCAGAATCTCGCCCGCGCCGAGAACTTCGCCCCGCTTGCACCACTCAATGGCGTCGACGTTCGTCACTTCCTTGCCGCCACGCACGGTGGCGAAGCCGCCTTTCGCGTCGACGGAAAGCACGACCGCCTGTACACCGAACTCTTTCGAGCACTCGGCGATCAACTCCGGCCGTCGCAGCGCCGCGGTGTTGATGGCGACGCGATCCGCGCCGGCGCGAAGCGTCTCCCGAAGATCTTCGACGCTGCGGATGCCGCCGCCGACGGTGAGCGGGATGAAGATGGATTCGGCGACGCGGTGGACGGTGTCGAGCGAGGAGCGATTCCCGTCGATGTCCAGAATCACCAACTCATCCGCGCCTTCGTCTTCGTAGCGCATCGCGCATTCGACCGGATCGCCAGCGTCGCGGATGTTGGCGAAGGAGACGCCTTTCACGACGCGGCCGCCGCGGACGTCGAGACACGGAATCACGCGCGCCGGGACGGAGTCGCACGCCGCGAGCCGCGCCCGCGCTTCGCGCACATCGACGCGCCGATCGAGCAGCGCCTTGCCGACCACGCAGCCGCTGATGTTGCCGAGGCGCGCGAGGGAGACGAGATCGCTCGTTTGGGAGACGCCGCCGGAGGCGATGATCTTCACGCGGGTCATCGCCTTCAGCTGGCGGTAGAGCGCGAAGGATGGACCGCGCAGCGCGCCGTCTTTCGCGATGTCGGTGACGAGTGCTTCGGGGATGGCCAGCGCTTCAACACGCGCAAACACGTCGCGCATGGAAACGGAAGACGCGCGCGTCCAGCCGTCGATGCGCACGACTCCATCGCGGACATCGATCGCCGGCACGATCCGCTCCGGTCCGAATGTTTCGACGAGTGCGTCGAGCAGCGACGTCGCCGCGGCGGTGCCGACGACGATCCGCTCCGCGCCGCAGTCGAGCCACCGCCGCGCGTCATCGAGCGAGCGAATCCCGCCGCCCACCTGCACGATCAGATCGCGCTGCGCGAGACGGCGCACGATCTCCATTTCGATGGGCCGTCCGCTGCGAGAGGCTTCGAGATCGACGACGTGCAGCCGCGCACCGCGCGGCACCTGCAGCGCGTCGAGCACCTCCTCCGCTCCGCCGTACACCTTCGCCGACGCAAAGTCGCCATGCGTCAGGCGCACGACACGGCCGTCGAGGAGGTCGAGCGACGGGATCAGTTCCATGTGACGAAGTTCCGCAGCACGCGCAGTCCCGCGCGCGACGATTTCTCGGGATGAAACTGCACGCCGAACACGCGCCCCTGTTGCACCGCGGCGGTGAAGCGGCCGTTGTATTCGGCGGAGGCGATCTCGCTCTCCACGCGTTGCGCGGCGTACGAGTTGACGAAGTAGAAGGAGGTGTTGTCTTCGATGCCTTCGAAGAGCGGAGTAGCGCGCGCCTCCGGCGCGCCCCCGCCCAAAGGCGCGCCGGAGGCGCGCGCTACTCACGATTCCATCCGATCTGCGGCACGGGTAACGGCCCATCGAAGCGCTGTACTTCGCCGCGAAGAAGGCCGAGTCCGCGCGTCGTGCCCATCTCGTGCGAAAGATCGAACAGCAGCTGATGGCCGACGCAGATGCCGAGAAGTGACGCGCCGTTCGCCACGGCAGAACGGATCGCATCATCGATACGCGTCTCGATCAGCCACGCCATTGCCGCGCCGAAGCTGCCGACGCCGGGCAGCACGAGCTTCTCCGCGCGCGTGATGTCCGCGGGATCGCGCGTCACCTCGAGCGAGGCGCCGGAGGCGCGGAGCGCGCGGGCGATGTTCGCCACGTTCGCGACCGGCGAGTCGATGAGCGTCGTCTTCACAACACGCCCTTCGTGCTCGGCACGTCGCTCGTCACGATCTGCTTCGCCTCCCGTACCGCGACGGCGAACGCCTTGAAGATCGCTTCCGCCGCGTGATGTCCGTTGCGTCCTCGGATGAGATCGACGTGGATGTTGCACGCGCACTTGTTCGCGAACGACTTGAAAAACTCCTCGACCAGCGCGAACGGAAAATCTTTGTGGATCAGCAGCATCTCCCGATCCATCGGCACGTCGAAGACGAGATACGGCCGTCCGGCGAAGTCGACGACGACCCGCGCCAGCGCTTCATCGAGAGGAACGTAGGCGTGGCCGAAGCGGCGGATGCCGCGCTTGTCGCCGAGGGCGGCGGCGAAGACTTCGCCGAACACGAGGCCCACGTCTTCGACGGTGTGGTGATAGTCGATGAACGTGTCGCCGGCGGCGCTCACTTCGAGATCGAGCTGGCCGTGCCGCGCGATGGCGTCGAGCATGTGCGAGAGGAAACCGATCGGCGTATCGATCGACGCGCGTCCGGTGCCGTCGATGCCGACCGTGATCTCGACCGAGGTTTCTTTCGTGACGCGCTTCAGCGTTGCGGTTCTCATCGCAGTGCCTCGAGAAATGCATCGTTTTCTTCGCGCGTGCCGACGGACACACGCAGAAAGTTGGCGTATTTGCGGATGAGGATTCCGCGGGCGAGAAAATCCTCGAACGCGGGACCGCCGCGGAAGGCGATGAAGTTTGCCTTCGTCGGAAACACGGTGACGCCGCGCATCGCGGCCAGCATTCGCTCTCGCTCGGCGATGATCCGCGCCACGTTCGCGTCGCGGAATGCGCGATGTTCCAAAGCAACCGCGGCGGCGGTCTCGCTGACGATGTTCAGCGAGTACGGCAGCTTCACCTTGCGGATCTCGCGGCACGTCGCCGCGGTGGATGCGAGCCAGCCGACGCGCAGCGCGGCCAGTCCCCACGCCTTCGAGAACGTCGAGAACGTGACCAGCCGCTCGTGCAGCAGCGGCAATACGTCTTGCGCAAAGTCGCCGTAGGCGCGATCGAACAGCACCGTCGCGCCGGTGGCGAGCAGTTGGGTGACGCCGTCCTCCGGCAACACGCCGCCGGTCGGATTGTTCGGCGAGCAGACGATCACCACCGCGCCGCGCAGCGACGCAAGCGCGCGCAGCATTTCGTCGAGCGGAAGGAGACCGGACAGCGGATCGAGATCGATCGGCACCGGCAAGCCCCCCATCACCGTGACGAGCTTTTCGTACAGCGCGAACGTCGGCCGCGGAAAGACGACCGGCGTCCCGGGGCCGACGAACGTGCTGATCGTCGCCGCGAGCAATTCGTTCGAACCGTTGCCGACGAGGATGTTTTCGGCGTCATAGCCGTAAGCGCGAGCCAGCGCCTCGCGCAGCCTGAGCGACTCGAAGTCGGGATAGCGATTCCACGCGCGCTCGGCAACGCGCGCGAGCACTTCGTCCTTGAACGGAAAATCGAGCGGCGACTCGTTCTGATTGAGCTTGATCTCCGCTTCGCGCAGCTCGAGCGTGTACGCCGTCATCGCCGCCACCGCCGCCCGCGCGCTCATGCGATCACCCCCACGCGTGCCTCGACCGACTTCGCGTGATTCGGCAGCCCTTCGAAATACGCGATCCTCGCCGCGTACGGCCCGATCGCCTGCAGCGCGTCGTCGCTGAGCGTGATGACGTTCGTCCGCTTCACGAAGTCGTACACGCCGAGCGGCGAGAAAAAGCGCGCGCTGCCGCCGGTGGGAAGGACGTGATTCGATCCGATCACGTAATCGCCCGCGGCCGGCGCCGACGACGGACCGCAGTAGATCGCGCCGGCGTTGTTCACGCGGTCTGCAATCGACGCCGCGTCGCGCGCCTGAATCGAGAGATGCTCCGGCGCGATGCGGTCGGTGATCGCCACCGCCTCGTCGATCGTGTCGACGACGAACGTCTGCGTCGCCCGCACGTCGATGCGCGTGCCGATGCAGATGCACGTGACCACCGAATCGGGCCCGTGCTCCTGCTGCGCGTCGAGATCGGCCTGGATGTATGCGGCGTTCGCGGTGTCGTCGGCGATGATCACGAGCTCGGTCGGTCCCGCCGTCATATCGATGCCGACCGTGCCGACGAGCCGCGCCTTCGCCGCGGTGACGTACGCGTTGCCGGGGCCGACGATCTTGTCGACGCGAACGAGCGACTCGGTGCCGAGAGCCAGCGCGGCGATGCCTGCGGCGCCGCCGCTTTGATAGATCTCGCCGACGCCGAGGCGGTTGCAGACGTAGTGCAGCTCATCGCGCGATGCGGTGGAGGGCGGCGTCGCGACGACGATCTCCTCGACGCCGGCGATGCGCGCCGGCACCGCGCACATGATCAGCGTCGAGACGTACACCGCGCGGCCGCCCGGCACGTAGATGCCGACGCGTTTCAGCGGACGCACGCGATGCTGCACGCCTTCCCATTCGTACGACTGCGGCATTTGCGGGCGATGAAACGCATCGCACGCGCTCGATCGCGGTGTCGAGCGCGCGCGCGAGCTCCGAATCAATCGACACATCACGCGGCGCGATCCGAATCTCGGAAGGCGCGAGACGCACGCGATCGAAGCGCTCGATCTGCTCGGCGACGAACGCGTCCCCGCGCGCACGCACGCCGGCGATCATCTCGTCGGCAACAATCTCAGGCGATTTCGACTCGTTCACGACTGACCTCCGCTCCCTCGGTTCGCGCGATCAGCTCGCGCACTTCCTGGTTTCGCGTGCGAAGGACGTTCTTCGCCACGATCAGCCGCGGCGTGATCTCCGCGACGAAGTCCTGCAGCTCGAGCCGGTGCACGCGCACGGTCTCTCCGGTTTCGACGAGATCGATGACGTGCGAGGTGAGGCTCAGCACCACCGCCAGCTCGACCGATCCGCCCAGCGGAACGATCTCCGCGTGCAATCCTCGGCTGTCGAGAAACTGCCGCGCGATGCGCGGATACTTGGTCGCGATCGTGGCGCGATTCGAGAGCGGCGGCGCTCCCGCAGCGCTGATGACCATCATCCGGCAGCGGCCGTACGGGAGCTCCAGCGCCTGATACGCCGCGCACTCCTGCTCGAGGATCTGATCGAGTCCGGCCACGCCCGCATCGGCCGCGCCGTGCTCGACGTACACCGGCACGTCGCAGTCCTTCACGAAGATCCACTCGATGCCGCCGCGCGCGAAGACAAGCTTGCGCGTGCGGAGCTCGTCCGCGGACGGCACGTCATAGCCCGCCTCCGCGAATGTCGCCAGCACTTCGTTCTGCAGTCTGTCCTTTGGGAATCGCGATTCGCATGGTTACTCCAGGTCGTCGCCAGGGCGGCGGGACGCCGCCCGTTCAGCCGGCGAGGACGCCGGCGTTCCGATTTCGTCGATGGTGAACGTGAATCCGATGGCCGGCGCCGCGGCGCCGAATTGTTCGTAAAGCGAGTCGTAGCGGCCACCCTGTGCGATCGCGCGCCGGCGGTCGGCGCCGTAGACCCAGAAGCGCATGCCGGTGTAGTAGCTCGGGCTCTCGCTGTCGTCGTGCTGACACGAAGCGCGGGTCATCGATCGTGCTGCGCGCGTTGGTGTAGACGACGAGCGGATCGGCAACGAACGACGCGGCCAGTCGCAGCATCGCGACGTCCGCATCCGCGGACGCGTCGCCGATGATCTCCGCGCCGATCTGGAACAGCTCGCGGTTCGCGCCGAGGCGCGTGGCCTCGCAGCGGATCACATCGCCGCGATAGAAGACGCGCAGCGGAAGATCGGCATCGCGCAGCGATGGTGCGAGCGCGCGGGCGACCATCGGCGTGAAATCGGATCGGATCGAAACGAGCTCGCCTTCGCGATCCGTGAATCGATAGCTCTGCTTCGCCGCGTCGCGTCCGGTGATCCCGGCGTACGGTTCCGCGAAGTCGATGATCGGCAGGATGACCTCGGCGAAGCCGGCGCCCTCGAGCAGCTCGACGAAGCGCGTTTCGATGCGCCTCCGCCGCGCCGTCTCTTCGATCAGCAGCGGCCGTGCACCAACTGGATATCGTGTTTTTCCCATTAAGCCAAAAACCTCTTCCCGCAGTCAGGAAGAGGTTTTCGACTCTCGCGCGATGTGTCGGGCGCCCCTTCCTTTCGGCGGGGCGCGACGAACCACACCCCTACCGTTGATGGTGGTGGTGATGGTGGCGATGCGCGCGGGTGATATTCATTGAGTTGGGCAGCATAGCAGATAATCGCCCCCCATGAATCTCGACGAGCAACTCGCCTACCTCGCCAAAGGCGCCGTAGACCTCATCGAAAAGAACGATCTCAAATCGAAAATCGCGCGCGGCAAGCCGCTCACGATCAAGGTCGGCTTCGACCCGACCGCGCCCGACATTCACCTCGGCCATACGGTCGTGATGCGGAAGATGCGTCACTTCCAGCAACTCGGGCATCGCGTGATTTTTCTCATCGGCGACTTCACCGGCATGATCGGCGATCCGACCGGCAAGAAGGCCACGCGCCCTGCGCTGACGAAAGAGGAAGTGCTGCAGAACGCGGAGACGTATCGCAAGCAGGTCTACAAAATCCTCGATCCCGAGAAGACCGAGATCCGCTTCAACTCCGAATGGCTCGGCGCCCTAGGCTCCGAAGGAATGGTGCGCCTCGCGGCAAAGTACACGCTCGCGCGCATCCTCGAGCGCGACGATTTCAAGAAGCGCTTTCAGTCGCAGCAGCCGATCGCCATTCACGAACTGCTCTACCCGCTCGCGCAGGCGTATGACTCCGTCGCGCTGAAATGCGACGTCGAGATGGGCGGGACGGATCAGCTCTTCAACCTGCTCGTCGGCCGCGATCTGATGCGCGAGTACGGACTCGAGCCGCAAGTCGTGCTGACGATGCCGCTCCTCGAAGGACTCGATGGCATCGAGAAGATGTCGAAGTCCCTCGGCAATTACATCGGCATCAACGAAGAGCCGTCGCAGATCTTCGGCAAAGTGATGTCGATCTCCGACGAGGTGATGTGGAAGTACTACCTGCTCTGCACCGACCTCGCGCCGGCGGACATCGAGCAGATGAAGACGACAGCGCATCCGATGGATGCGAAGAAGCAGCTGGCGAAGACGATCATCCGCGACTTCCACGGCGAAGACGCGGCCGAGGCAGCGGAGGCGGAGTTCCGGCGCGTGTTCAGCGATCGCCAGCTGCCGACGGACATCGAAGAGAAGTCATTGCCCGCTTCCGACGAACCGCAGCTGCTTGCGAAGGTCATCACGCTCGCAGGACTCGCGGAGTCGAACAAAGACGCCCAGCGCCTGATCGCGCAGGGCGGCGTGCTGGTGGATGACGTGAAGATCGACTCGACGCGGCACGCGCTCGACGCGAGCGCGGGGAAGTCGTATCTGTTGAAGGTGGGGAAACGGCGGTTCGCGAAGGTGACGTTCGGATAGTGGAGGACAGACAATCCTGTCTGTCCCCCACCTCGAGTAACTACCGATACCTCACCGGAATCGTCAGCAGCGACTCGCTGCCGTTGACCTTCGCCTTCACCACGATCTCGCCGGTCTGGCCCTTCAGGCCGTCGAACGGCGCCGTGCGGAGCGTGCCGTTGGCGTCGATGAACTGGGCGTCGCTCTTCGACGAAACCACTTCGAGCGTCGCCGCCTCGCCGAACTCGCCCTTCGCCACGACGCGGAAGTAGTTCGGGAACGCGCCGGTGAAGAGGTCGATCGTCTGATCGATCCTGCCGTCGCCGTCGGCGTCAGTGAAGTCGACGGTGCCGTTCTCGTCCTGGTCGATGCCGAACGAGATCAGGACGTCATCGCGCGTCGCCACGCCCGGAACGAACGTCGGATCGCCGGTGGCGTTGATGATGCTGCCGTAGAAGATCGCGTTGCCCGACGCCACACGCGCGTAGACCGTGTCGTTGTTCTGCGCCTCGACGCCGAACACCGCGCCGATGCCGCCGTTGAACTGCGCGTGCTCGCCCGCGGCGTACGTCGCCTGCGCGGAGCCGGCCACCGTGCCGTTCGCGCGCACGAGCTCCCACTTCAGCGTCGTCGTGTCGACGGCGTAGAGACCGAAGTTGAAGCGCGTGGTCGCGACCGAGGACGGGCCGTTGATCGTCGCGATCTGGCCGGCGGTGATGGCGTCCTCCGCCTCCACCGACGGAATGTCCTGCCCGAACTCCGAGCCGTCCGGCGCGGTGTTGAACGTGCGCGAGGTGACGGCGAGGTGGCGCAGGTTGCGGTCATCGAGCGTGATGACGAGCGCGCCCGTGCCGGCGTCGAGACCGAACTTCGTCTTCACGATGTCGGCGATCGAAATGGTCTCGCGCGCGGCGAGCTTCACCGTCACCGGGCCGAGAACGTTCGTGCCGCTGTGCAGAGCGATGGACGTGGTGACCTCGCGCGGCGCCGCGCTGTGCAGCGTCAGCTCGCTCTGCCACCGGCTGGCGTTCGCGCCCGGACCGGTGCCGGCCGCGGGAACGACGAGACTCGCCGCATTCGCGGCAAAGGGGAGCAGCGCGACGGCCGCTGCGGAGAGGATGTTTCGGATTTTCATGTTGTTGCCTCCTTGGCGTTGTTGGCCGTTGGTACGGAGGCAATACGAAATATGTCTAATCAGAATATTTGTCGATTAATGATGATGAAAATGAAGATGCTGCGGCGTGAGTTGATACGGAGCGGCGCGATTTTCCGTCTACTGCACTAGACTGCGCCCGAATGGCCGTCCCGCTTTTAGACCTCAAGCTCCAGTACGCCACCATCCGCGACGAAGCCCTCCGCGTCACCGAGGAGGTCTATGCCTCGCAGATGTTCATCCTCGGCAAACGCGTCGACGATTTCGAGCGCGACTTCGCGGACTACTGCCAGAGCAAGCACGCCATCGGCGTCTCGTCCGGCACCGACGCGCTGCTCGAAGCATTGATGGTCCTCGAAGTCGGTGCCGGCGACGACGTCATCGTGCCGGCGTACTCCTTCTTCGCCACCGCCGGCGTCGTGGTGCGCCTCGGCGCGCGGCCGGTCTTCGTCGACATCGACCTCGCCGACTACAACATCGATCCCGCGCAGATCGAGCGGCACATCACCCCGCGCACGAAGGCCATCATGCCGGTGCATCTGTACGGACAGTGCGCGGACATGCACGAGATCAACAGGATCGCCGCGAGGCGCAACATCGCCGTCATCGAAGACGCCGCACAGGCGGTGGGCGCGGAGTACCACGGACGCCGCGCCGGCTCGCTGGCGATGATGGGCTGCTTCTCGTTCTTCCCGTCGAAGAACCTCGGCGCGTTCGGCGATGCCGGCGCCATCACCTGCAATGACGAGTACCTCGCCCAGAAACTCATCGACTTCCGCGTCCACGGCATGCGTCCGAAGTACTTTCATCACTACGTCGGCGGCAACTTCCGCATCGACGCGCTGCAGGCGGCGATGCTGCACATCAAACTGCCGCATCTCGAGTCGTGGCACGAGGGGCGGCGCCGCAACGCCGATCTCTATCGACAGCTACTCGTCGATGACCGCGTGATCCTTCCCGAAGAACTGTCCGGCCGGCGGCACATCTACAACCAATTCATCCTCCGCTTCCCCGAGGGCCGCGAAACGCGCGACAAAGTCATGGCGCATTTGAAGACCGTGAACGTCGGATGCGAGGTCTACTACCCGCTGACGCTCCCGCAGCAGGACTGCTTCCGCAACCGCCCCGGCACGGGCGATCGCTATCCGAATTCCGAGGCCGCGGCGGAGCAGACGCTGGCCATTCCGATCTATCCGGAGCTGACGGAGGAGCAGATTCACGAAGTGGTGAGGGAGATCAAGAACGGGCTGGGGTAATGGTGCGATTGCGCGTGTGGCTCGGTCTGCGTGCACTGGCTCGGAATGCAGAATGCAGAACGCAGAATGCAGAATGAAGAAGCCCGCCCAACCCAGCAACGGTGACGGCCGTCGGCCGTGCTTCTCAATTCTGCATTCTGCATTCTGCCTTCTGCATTCCTGTCCCGTGCGCCCCCACCGCGCCACACAGCGCACACGTCACGAGCCCGCACACGCGCTCGTCTCCGAAAAATGATCCCCCTCCGCACCACCCTCGAGCGCCACTCCACCCCCATCGTCAACCGCACGCTCGTCGCGGTGAATGTGGTCGTCTTTACGGCGCAGCTGTTCATGGGGCAGATGACGGAGCGCGTCATTCAGACGTTCGGGTTCCTGCCCGCGCGCTTCGTCGATCCGGCCTCGTTCAACTATGCGCCGTGGGAAGTCGGCATCACGCTCGTCACCTCGCTCTTCCTGCACGGCGGGTTCGTGCATCTCATCGGCAACCTTATTTATCTCTGGGTCTTCGGCGGCGCGGTGGAGGAAGTGCTCGGGCACTGGCGATATCTCGTGCTCTACCTCTGCTGCGGCGCGCTCGGGAGTCTCACGCACACGATGCTCTTTCCGCAGTCCGCCGTTCCGTCGATCGGCGCGTCGGGCAGCATCGCCGGGATCCTCGGCGCGTTTCTCGTGCTGCTGCCGCACGCGCGCATCGTCACGCTCTTTCCGCTCGTCGTCTATTGGGCGATGGCGGAGATTCCTTCGGTCCTCTTTCTCCCGATCTGGTTCGGCATGCAGTTCTTCAACGGCTTCCTCTCGTTGCAGGCGGCGCGGCGCGCGTATGAAGTCGTCGGCATCGCCTGGTGGGCGCATGTCGGCGGGTTCGTCTTCGGCGCGCTGATGGCGGTGATCTTTCGCGTGATGCGCGGAAGCGCGACAATGCGCGCGACATGACCCGGCACATCCTCGTCACCGGCGGCGCGGGCTTCATCGGCTCGCACATCGCCGACGCCTTTCTCGCGCGCGGCTGGCGCGTCACCATCGTCGACAATCTCTCCACCGGCAGCCGCGCGAACATTCCGTGCGCAGGCGACGTTCGTCGAAGCCGACGTCCGCGATGCGAATCTCGACGAGCTGCGTCCGGACGTCGTCTGCCATCAGGCCGCGCAGGTCGACGTGCGCGTCTCGGTGCGCGATCCTGCGGCGGATGCGGACACGAACATCATCGCGACGCTGCGGCTGCTGCAAAAGTCGCTCGAAGCGGGAGTGAAGCGATTCGTCTTCGCCTCGACGGGCGGCGCGATTTACGGCGATCCCGTCGAAGTCCCGCAGACCGAGGCCCATCCGCGGAGGCCGCTGTCTCCGTATGGATGCGCGAAGCTCGCGGTCGAGCACTACCTCGAGTACTACCGCGAAGTGCATGGACTGCAGACGCTCGCGCTACGCTACGCGAACGTGTACGGACCGCGGCAGAACGCGCATGGCGAAGCGGGCGTCGTCGCGATCTTCACCGGCAAGATGCTGCAGGACGAAGAGGTCACGATCAACGGCACCGGCGAACAGACGCGCGACTACGTCTTCGTGCGCGACGTCGTCGCCGCGAACGTCGCCGCCATCGAGCAGGAGCTCACCGGCGCGTACAACGTCGGCACCGGCATCGAGACGTCGGTCAACGAGCTGCATCAGATGCTTGCGAACGCCGCCGGCGTCACGCGCGCGCCCCAGCACGGACCGGCGAAGACCGGCGAGCAGATGCGAAGCGTGCTCGACGGGCGCGCGCTGCGCACGCTCGCCAACCTCGCGCCGCCCGTGCAGTTGGCGGAGGGAGTAGCGGAGACGGTGGCGTGGTTTCGCATGCGAGAATAAATCGGCATGTGCGGACTCGCGGGATTCCTGGGCGGACGGCTCTCCGCCGACGAGCGGCGCGCCGTCATCACGGCGATGACGGACCGCATCGCCCATCGCGGGCCCGATGATTCCGGCACGTATCACGATGACCGCGACGGCCTCGCCATCGGCTTTCGCCGTCTCTCCATCGTCGACCTCTCCCCTGCCGGCCACCAGCCGATGCTCTCCGCGAGCGGCCGCTACGTCCTCTCCTTCAACGGCGAGGTGTACAACTACGAAGCGATCCGCGCCGAGTTGATCGCCGCCGGACTCGCGCCGCCGTTCCGCGGCCACTCCGACAGCGAAGTGATGCTCGCCGCGTTCGAGGCGTGGGGCGTGGAGAGCGCGGTGAAGCGCTTCATCGGCATGTTCGGCATCGCGCTGTGGGATCGCGAAGAACACCAGCTGTATTTGATTCGCGATCGCGTCGGCGTGAAGCCGCTCTATTATGATTGCGGGGCACCATCCACGGCACGTTCTTCTGGGCGTCGGAGCTGAAAGCGCTGCACGCGCATCCCGAGTTCGAAGCGGAGATCGATCGCGACGCGCTCGCGCTCTACTTCCACACCATGTACGTGCCGGCGCCGTTCACGATTTACGAAGGGCTGCGCAAGGTGATGCCCGGCACGATGATCGTGGCGAAGGCGGGCGGCGAGACGCGCGAGATCACGTATTGGTCCGCGGCGGCAGTCGCGGAGCACGGCTGGAATCGATCAGTTCCGCGGCAGCGAAGACGAAGCGGCCGAGGAATTGGATGCGCTGCTTCGCGACGCAGTCGGCCTTCGCATGATCGCCGACGTGCCGTTAGGCGTGTTTCTCTCCGGCGGCATCGATTCGTCGCTGGTGACGGCGATGATGCAGGCGCAGAGCAGCACGCCGGTGAAGACGTTCTCGATCGGCTTCATCGAAGAAGACTTCAACGAAGCCGTGTACGCCGCGCGCGTCGCCCAGCACCTCGGCACGAATCACACTGAGATGTACGTCACCGCAGGCGAGGCGATGTCGGTGATCCCGAAACTGCCGGCGATGTACGACGAGCCGTTCTCCGACTCCTCGCAGATCCCGACGCATCTCGTCTCCGCGCTCGCGCGGCGCCACGTGACCGTGAGCCTCTCCGGCGACGGCGGCGACGAGTTGTTCGGCGGCTATCACCGCTATTTCCTCGGCCAAAAGGCCTTCAACTACGTCAAGCGCGTCCCGCGTCCGCTGCGCAAAGTCACCGGCCACGCCATCACGTCGATTCCGACGAAGGCCTGGGACCGCGCATTCTGGCGGCAGAACCGCGCCGGCGAGCGGATTCACAAGCTCGCGCGGCTGATGAAGAGCACCGACCACGACTCGATGTACTTCGATCTGCTCACGCTCTGGCGCGATGTCGTGCCCGGCGCGAAGAAGTGCGAGCTGCCGGTGACCGATCGCGCGCGCTGGCCGAAGATCGACGACCCGATCGCGCGGATGATGTACTTCGACCTCGTCACCTATCTGCCGGACGACATCCTCGTGAAAGTCGATCGCGCGAGCATGGCCGTGAGCCTCGAGGCGCGCGAGCCGCTGCTCGATCATCGCCTCATCGAGTTCGCCTGGAAGCTGCCGCTGCAGATGAAAGTGCGCAACGCGAAGGGCAAGTGGCTGCTGCGCAAAGTCCTCTACCGCTACGTGCCCGAGGAGCTGATCGAGCGGCCGAAGATGGGCTTCGGCGTGCCGGTCGGCGCGTGGATCCGCGGGCCGTTGCGCGATTGGGCGGAGTCGCTGCTCGACGAGCGGCGGATGCGCGAAGACGGTCTCGTCGACGTCGATCGGATCCGCGAGATGTGGCGCGCGCATGTCACGGGCCAGACCGACTGGAGCCAGCACATCTGGACCGTGCTGATGTTCCTGGCCTGGCGCGAGGAGTGGCGCGGCAGCGCCGCCCGCGCGCCGCACACGCTGATCGCATAGAATCGCGCGCCGATGCGCAAAGGAATCATTCTCGCCGGAGGCTCGGGGACCCGTCTCTACCCCATCACCTCCGTCGTTTCCAAACAACTGCTCCCCGTCTACGACAAGCCGATGGTCTATTACCCGCTGACGACGCTGATGCTGGCGGGCGTCACGGAGTTCCTGATCATCACCACTCCCGTCGATCAGCCGCTCTTCAAGAGCCTCCTCGGCGACGGCAACCAGTGGGGACTGAAAATCTCGTACGCCGTGCAGGAATCGCCGCGCGGTCTCGCCGACGCATTCATCGTCGGGCGCGAGTTCGTCGGCGACGATCCGAGCTGCCTCATTCTCGGCGACAACATCTTCTATGGCCACGGCCTGACGGAGGCGCTGCGCCGCGCGGACCAGCGCAACGATGGCGCGACCGTGTTCGCGTATCGCGTGCACGATCCCGAGCGCTACGGCGTCGTCGAGATCGGCGACGGCGGACGCGCGCTGTCGATCGAAGAGAAACCGAAGCAGGCCAAGTCGAACCTGGCCGTGACGGGCCTCTACTTCTACGACCGCGACGTCGCCGACATCGCCGCGAACCTCACGCCGTCGAAGCGCAACGAGCTCGAGATCACGGACGTGAATCGCATCTACCTCGAGCGCGGAAAACTGCACGTCGAACAGCTCGGGCGCGGGTACGCGTGGTTCGACACCGGCACGCAGGAGTCGCTGCTCGCGGCGGCGAGCTTCGTCGGCGCCGTCGAGCTGCGGCAGGGATTGAAGATCGCTTGCCCCGAGGAAGTGGCGTACCGGACCGGAGCCATCGACGCGGCGCGCGTGCGCGAGCTCGCGAAATCGCTGCGCAACAGCACGTACGGTCGTTACTCTGACGTCGATCGTGGACGAAGAATGAAAGTCTTCGTCACCGGCGCCGCCGGCTTCATCGGCTATCACGTCGCCAGCCGCCTCCTCGAGCGCGGCGACGACGTCGTCGGCATCGACAACGTCAATGACTACTACGACCCGTCGCTGAAAGAAGCGCGCCTTTCGTTACTTCGCAAATTTGCGAATTTCCAATTCGAGCGCATCGACCTCGCCGATCGCGCGGCGATGGAGCAGTGCTTCGCGAACCATCGTCCGCAGCGTGTCGTGAATCTTGCGGCGCAGGCGGGCGTGCGCTACTCGCTCACCCATCCGCACGCCTACATCGACAGCAACATCGTCGCGTTCCTCAACATCCTCGAAGGCTGCCGGCACAACGGCGTCGAACATCTCGTGTACGCGTCGTCGAGCTCCGTCTACGGCGCGAACACGAAGCAGCCGTTTTCCGAGCATCAGAACGTCGACCATCCGGTCTCGCTCTACGCGGCGACGAAGAAGGCCAACGAGCTGATGGCCCACACCTACGCCCATCTCTTCGGCGTCGCCAGCACCGGCCTGCGCTTCTTCACCGTGTACGGGCCGTGGGGACGGCCGGACATGGCCCTCTTCAAATTCACGCGCGGCATTCTCGAAGGCGAGCCGATCACGGTCTTCAACGAAGGGCGGATGGTGCGCGACTTCACCTACATCGACGACGTCGCCGAGGGCGTCGTGCGCGTGCTCGATCAAATCGCCGCGCCGGATCCGAATTGGGACTCGTCCGATCCCGATCCCGCGCGCAGCCGCGCTCCCTACCGTGTCTTCAACATCGGCAACAACCAGCCCGTCGAGCTCCTCGAATACATCGCTGTCCTCGAAGAAACCCTCGGCAAAAAGGCGAAAATGGAGATGCTCCCCATGCAACCCGGCGACGTCCCCTCGACCATGGCGGACGTGAGCGAATTGCAGGAGGCCGTGGGCTTCCGGCCATCCACGTCCGTCCGCGATGGAATCGCGGCGTTTGTGAAGTGGTACAAGGAGTATTACAAAATAGGTGACTAGGTTGCTGAGTTGCTGGGTTTCTGTCTAGATCCAGCAACTCAGCAACCCAGCAACTCAGGACCCCAACATGACCACGGAAACCACCGAAGCCTCCCAGCTCGACCTCTTTCTCGAAAAAATCGAAACGCGCACGTTGCGTGTGGGCGTGATCGGTCTCGGGTATGTCGGGCTGCCGCTCGTGCTGTTGTTCGAGGAGCGCGGGTTTCCGGTTCTCGGATTCGACGTCGATCCGCAGAAGGCGGAGCTGCTCAATGCGGGGCAGTCGTACATCCGGCACATCGGCGAGGAGCGGATTCGAAAGGCGTTCAAGAAAGACCGCGTCGAGGCGACGACGAATTTCGATCGCCTCGGCGAATGCGACGCGATCATCATCTGCGTCCCGACGCCGCTCGGCGCACACCGCGAGCCGGACCTCCGCTACATCCGCATGACCGCGGAAACGATCATGGATCGCCTTCGCCCCGGCCAGCTCGTCGTCCTCGAGTCGACGACCTATCCCGGCACGACGCGCGAAGAGCTGCTGACGCGTTTCGAGAAAACGGGCCTCGTTTGCGGGAAAGACTTCTTCCTCGCCTTCTCGCCCGAGCGCGAAGATCCGGGCAACGAGCGCTTCAACACGAAGACGATCCCGAAAGTGGTCGGCGGCATGGATCCGCAATCGTTGAAAGCAGCAGTCGCGCTGTATGGCTCCGCGGTCGATCGCGTCGTTCCGGTCTCGTCACCCGAGGTCGCGGAGTCGTCGAAGCTGCTCGAGAACATCTTCCGCGCGGTGAACATCGCCCTCGTCAACGAGCTGAAAGTCGTCTTCGAGCGGATGGGCATCGACATCTGGGAAGTGATCGAGGCGGCGAAGACGAAGCCGTTCGGGTTCATGCCTTTCTATCCCGGCCCCGGCCTCGGCGGTCACTGCATTCCGCTCGATCCGTTTTACCTGACGTGGAAAGCCGCGGAGTACGGGACGTGGGCGCGCTTCATCGAGCTCGCCGGCGAAGTGAACACCGGCATGCCGCGCTACGTCGTCGACCGCACGATGGAGGCGATCAATCAGGACGGCCGCAGCATCCTCGGCGCGCGCGTATTGGTCCTTGGTCTCTCGTACAAACCCGACATCGATGACGACCGCGAGTCGCCGTCATTCGAGATCATCGAGCTGCTTCGCGAGCGCGGCGCCGAGGTGTCGTACTGCGATCCGTACGTGCCCGTGGCGCGGCCCGGACGCAAGCACGACGTCGGACTGACGTCGGTGCCGTGCACCGCCGAGGAGTTCGCGCGGTATGACGCGGTCGTCGTCTCGACGCCGCACAGGCAGTTCAAAGAGCCGTCGCTCTACGAGCAGGTGCGGCTGGTCATCGATACGCGCAACATCGTGCCGAAGGACGGCGCGAAGCGTGTCATCCGCGCGTGAACAACAACGTCGACGAGCGCGTCGTCCGCGGCTTCGGCGACGAGTGGCAGCGCTTCGATCAGAGCGCGCTCTCCGATGCCGAGCTGCAGACCATGTTCGATGCGTACTTTCGCATCTTCCCGTGGGCCGCACTCCCGAAGGACGCCGAAGGATTCGACGCCGGTTGCGGCACCGGGCGCTGGGCCGCGCGGGTCGCGCCGCGCGTCGGACGTTTGCATTGCATCGACGCAAGCGAAGGCGCGCTGAGCGTCGCCCGGCGCAATCTCGCTGCGTTCTCCAACTGCACGTTCCATCACAGCAGCGTCAGCGCCATGCCGCTCGCCGATGCGTCGATGGACTTCGGCTACTCCCTCGGCGTGCTGCATCACGTGCCCGACACGGAATCCGCAATCGCCGCGTGCGTCGCGAAGCTCAAGCCCGGCGCGCCGTTTCTGTTCTATCTCTACTATCGATTCGACAACCGTCCGGCGTGGTATCGCGCAATCTGGAAATCGACGGAGCTCCTGCGCTTCGGAGTGTCCCGATCGCCGAGCGTCATTCGCCACGCGGCAGCCGACGTCATCGCCGCGCTGGTCTACTTCCCCCTGGCGCGCTTCGCGCGCCTGTTCAACCTCGAATCGTTCCCGCTGTCGTTCTATCGCAACCGCAGCTTTTACGTGATGCGCAACGACGCGCTCGACCGCTTCGGCACGCGGCTGGAGCAACGCTTCACGCGCGAGGAGATGGCGGCGATGATGAAGCGCAGCGGCCTGCGGGATATCGCGTTCAGCGACGCGGCGCCGTTCTGGTGTGCGGTGGGCTACAAGGCCTAACGCGCGTTGCCCCTCTCCCCGCTCGCGGGGAGAGAGTGCCCGGCACCGTCAGGTGCCGGGCGGGTGAGGGGCCGTGCGCTCTCGAATGGCGTGGCCGATCATCTCTTCGACAATCAACGGATAACGCACCAGCGTCTCATTGCTGATCCGTACCACTTCAATGCCGCGGGTGTTCAGAAATGCTGCGCGATGACCGTCGTAATCAGACATCCACGGCGTCTCGTGTTGACGTCCATCCATTTCAATCGCCAGCCTCAACCCGGGGCAGTAGAAATCCAGCACATATCTTCCAACCGCAACCTGCCGCCGGAATTTGTGGCCTTCGAACGTGCGGTTGCGCAGCCAATTCCACATGCGTTGCTCGCTCACCGTCGGCATTTGACGGCACTGTTTTGCGCGTTCGCGCATGTGTTTGGAGGTGCGCATCGTGCCGAGGATACCTCGGTGTCCAGGCAACGCCCCTCACCCGCCCGGCACCGCAGGTGCCGGGCACCCTCTCCCCGCACGCGGGGAGAGGGGCAACGACGAGGAATTCAGTGACTGACTGCCCGCGGGCGCCGCGGCGATTCGATCGGCAGGAGCGGCGGCGTGGCGAGATCGGCGGTGGTGACGGCGCCGCTCGGCAGGACCCATCCGAGATCCTCATCGGCGATGCGCTGGATCTCGAACTTCATCCGCTTGACCGGAACGCCGATGCGCTCGCACTCGGCCACGATCGCGCGGAAGCGCGTGACCGGGATATGCAGCGTCGAGAGGAACACTTCGTCGATGCGCGCCGCGCGGCAGATGTCTTCGAGCGGCTGATCGCCCGCATACACGCGCAGGCCGTGGAGGAACGAACCGAACTTGCGGCGGTCGTCGTCGAGGAATCCGACCGGCACGTACCCGAGCTCGTTGTTGTTCAGCAACTCGCGGCAGAGCAGCTCGCCGCCGTCGCCGGCGCCGAAGATCAGGACGCGCTTGCCGGTGCGCGCGTGCGGCACGGGCAGGAGATTGCGCAGCAGGCGGAACGCCGCGCGGCTTCCGACGATCAGGCCGAGGAGCAGGATGCCGTCGAGCGCGAACGCGGTGCGCGAGAAACCGTCGAAGCGGAACAGCAGCACGACCATCAGTACGCTGGTGACGGAGCTGAGTGCGACGGACTTGATCATCCCGACGAGATCGGTCAGACCCATGTAGCGCCACAGACCCGCGATACATCCCGGTGGCGAGGAACGTGAGCAGCTTCACGAACACCACTGCCGGCAGCGTCTTGAGGAACAACTGCCAGTCGGCGGACGCCGCGTTGGCAGGACCGAAGACCAGCGCGTACGCGCCGTAGTGCGCGAGCACGATCAGCACGACGTCGAGGCCGACTTCGAAAATGCGGCGCTTGTACGACAGATCGATGAGCAGCGTGACGATCGGCTTCTTCTCCGCGGCCGCGATCTCGTCCTCGCCGTACACGCGCACGCCGGCGAGATACACGCCGAGGATGGCCAGCACGATCACGAAGCCCGCGATCGCAGCGAGGCTCACGTCGAGGCCGAGGTGACGGACGAGAATCGCGAGCGTCCCGCCGAGGAGCGAGAACGTCCAGAGCATCCACACCGCGTGACGCTCGGAGAGGCCGAGAGCCACGAGGCGATGCGACGTGTGATCGCGTCCGCCCTGCGACGCCGCGCGTCCGGCGAGCTTGCGCGCCAGCGTCACGAACGTCGTGTCGAAGATCGGGATGCAGAGCACGAGCACCGGCACCGCCAGCGCCGCGATCACGCTACGCGACCGCCCGCCGCCCGATTCCTCGCTGAGCAGCGCGCTGCACGCGAGGAAGAAGCCGATGAACATCGAGCCGCAGTCGCCCATGAAGATCGACGCGGGGTTGTGGTTGTAGATGAGGAATCCGACCAGCGCGCCGAAGAACGCGAGCAGCATCAGCGCCGCATTCGTCTGTCCGCTGAGCAGGAAGTTCACGGCCAGCGACAGCGAGGCGATCGCCGCGACGCCGGCCGCGAGCCCGTCCATGTTGTCGAGCATGTTCACGGCGTTCGTCACGCCGACGAGCCAGAAGAACGTGATCAGCATGTTGAGCGCGGACGATCCGGTCCACGGCAGCACGAGGCCGAGGTAGACGATCGCGGCGGCGCTGAGCAGTTGTCCGCAGAGTTTCTGATAGGGCTTGAGGTGGAAGAAGTCGTCGATCAGGCCGAGGAGAAACATCGCCGCGCTGCCGCCGAGGACGACCCACACCTCGCGGCTCGGGCTGACGCGCACGAGCACTGCCGCCACGACTCCGAGGAAGATCGCCACGCCGCCGAGCATCGCCGTCGGCGCCTGATGCCAGCGATCGCTCTTCGGCTGGGCCACTGCGCCGACACGGCGAGCCAGCGCGCGCACGAGCGGCGTAGCGATGGCCGTCAGCAGAAACCCAGCGGCGGCGTTGAGAAACACGTCGGACAACATCATGTAGTCGTGATAGTTATTGGATTGTATATCCGGTTTTGCGTCTAGCGAAAATTTGATTTTTCTAATTCCCTGCTGAGACCGGTTGTGCGGCCCTTTCTTTTCTGATTCACTGCCGGACCGATGAGTTGGTGGCGGGATCGGCGCGTTTTCCTCACAGGCGGCGGCGGTTTTCTCGGCAGCGTGATCCGGCGAAAGATCGCGGAACAGGAGCCTGCCGCGCTTCACGCGCCGCGCAAATCCGGGCTCGATTTGCGCGACGCCGCGGCGACGCGTGCGTTCCTCGAAGATGCGCGGCCGAATCTCATCATTCACGCCGCGGGCGTCGTCGGCGGCATCGGCGCGAATCGCGTGCATCCCGGCCTGTTCTTTTACGAGAACGCGATCATGGGCATCCAGCTGATCGAGGAGGCGCGCCGGCTCGGCGTCGAAAAGTTCGTCTGCCTCGGCACGATCTGCGCCTATCCGAAGTTCACCCCGCCGCCGTTTCACGAAGACGATTTGTGGAATGGATACCCCGAGGAAACCAACGCGCCGTACGGCATCGCCAAGAAAGCGCTGCTCGTTCAACTGCAGTCGTATCGCGCCGAGTACGGATTCAACGGCGTCTTTCTCCTGCCGGTGAATCTCTACGGACCGAACGACAACTTCGATCTCGAGACCAGCCACGTCATCCCGGCGATGATCCGCAAGTTCATCGACGCGAAGCGCAGCGGCAAGGAGGAAGTGGTGCTGTGGGGCGACGGCTCCCCGACGCGCGAGTTTCTCTACGTCGACGACGCCGCGGCCGCGATTGTGCTGGCGTGCGAGCGCTACAACGGCGATCTTCCGGTGAACCTCGGCTCGGGACACGAGATCACGATCCGCGACCTCGCGCAGCAGGTCGCGCAGGCGACGGACTATCGCGGCCAGATCACTTGGGACGCGTCAAAGCCGAACGGCCAGCCGCGCCGCGCCCTCGACGTCACACGCGCCTACGAAGAATTCGGATTCCGCGCGGAGACGCCGTTCGAAGAGGGCTTGCGGCGGACGATCGAGTGGTACGTGAATCAGACCGTCGCGCTCGAGTGAAACGCGATCACTTCCTTCAGAATCCCATCCAATGACGTCGTCGGCTTGAATCCGACGAGCGCCCCGACTTTGGTGATGTCCGGCACGCGCCGCGGCATGTCTTCGAATCCTTCTTCGTACGCTTCGTCGTACGGGATGTGGACGATCTCCGAGTTCGAGTTCGTCAGCTCGCGGATGCGCTTCGCGAGCTCGCCGATCGAGACTTCTTCGTTCGAGCCGATGTTGAAGACCTGGCCGACGGCCTCTTCGTGATCCATCAGCTTCACGAGCGCGCCGACGACGTCGCCGACGTAGCCGAAGCAGCGGGTCTGCTTGCCGTCGCCGAAAACCGTGAGCGGGCGCCCGGCGAGCGCCTGCTTCACCAGCGTCGGGATGACCATGCCGTACTGGCCGGTCTGCCGCGGGCCGACGGTGTTGAAGAGCCGCACGACGATCGTCGGCAGTTTCTTCTCGCGCCAGTACGCGAGCGCGAGGAACTCGTCGATCGCCTTCGAGCAGGCGTAGCTCCAGCGTCCCTTCGTCGTCGCGCCCATCACGAGATTGCCGTCTTCGCGAAACGGGACGTTTTCACTCAGCCCATAGACCTCGGAGGTCGACGCGATCAGCACCTTTTTCTTCTTCTTGTTCGCCGCCGCGAGGACGACTTCCGTCCCGCGCACGTTCGTCTCGATCGTCCGCACCGGGCTCTCGACGATCAGCTTCACTCCGACCGCGGCCGCGAGGTGGAACACGACGTCGCACTGATCGACCAGTTCCGCGACGGCCGCATGGTTCTGCACGCTTTCGATCGTGTAGTGGAAGCGCGGGTGCTTTTTGTTGTGCGCAATATTCCCGATGCTGCCGGTCGAGAGGTCGTCGATGATGAACACCTCGTCGCCGCGCTCGAGGTAGGCGTCGGTCAGATGGGATCCGATGAACCCGGCGCCGCCGGTGATGAGTATCCGCAACCGTGATCTCCTCTCGCCGCAGTAGCGGCGAGCGCGCGATTATAGCCGCCCGCGCCAGAACGAAATGAGCTTGCGATACGACTCGCGCTCGAGCAGTCCGATGACGAGCGTCAGCGCGGCGCAAACCGCGAATGCGAGCGGGAATCGGCCGTCCCACGAAATGACGATCGCTCCCGCGATCGTCGGAAGCACCGACGCCAGAATCCATCCGCCCGACAACAATCCCTCGCGGCGCAGCAGAATCTGAAACGTCACGAGACTCGCGGCCATGGCGATCAGCGTCGCCCAGGCGCAGCCCATCAGACCGTAGCGCGGGATGAGCAGGAAGTTGAACAGCACGTTGAGCGCCGCCGCCGCGATCGCGGCGATCATCGAGATGTACGTCTTCGAATAGGTATTCGCCAGCGACGACAGTCCCATCAACACTGGGAACGCCAGCGTCGACGACGCGAGCAGGATCCAGAGCGGGCGCATGGTCGCGGCGAAATCCGCGCTGAAGAACAACGGAATGAAAAATGCGGCGGTGGCGCTCAGGGTCGCGCAGAAAAAGCCCCACGCCAATGTCAGCGGCGGCGCGACGTTTTGAAAAAACCGCGACAGCAGCGATTCCTGTCCCGTCGACTTGAGGCTCACGAACATCGACAGCAGGATCAGGTTCGCAAGCATCGGCAGCTGGCCGGCGATGCCGTTGATCTGGGTCGCGATTGCGTAAACGCCGAGGGCCTTCTTCGAGATGTACTGCGTAATGAAGATGCCGTCGAGTTGATTGGTGGACAGCGCGCCGATGATCGCGAACGGAATCAGCGGAAGAGAAAACCGGAGCATCGTTCGAAACTGTTCGCCGTCGAAAAACGATCCGAATCGCACGTACGGCCGCAGTCGCACGATGCCGACGATCGACGTCAACACCGGCGCGGCGATGTAGCAAATCAGCGCGTTGGCCCACGACAGCCGGCCCGACGCGAACAGCGCTGCAGCCGCGGCAAACGTCAGGCCGCGCTCGACCGCGAGCAAAAGACCCTGCAGCCGCATCAACTTCGCGCCCTGCAGCGCGTGCTGGATGTGCATCCAGACGGAGCTCGTGACGAGGTGCAGCGCCACCATCCACCATGCGTCGTGCGGAATCTCGAGCGCCTTTCCCATCGGCCCGAGCCAGGCGAATGCGGTGATGAGCAGCAGGAGGAGATTCGGGAAAAAGATCAGTGATCGCGTCCAGAACGACTTCGTGATCGCGCCGCTGGCGACGAACTCTTCGACGCCGAAACGCTGCAGGGCCGTCGCCGACCAATGCAGAAAGATCTGCATGATCTGCGACGCGAGCACGACGGCGACGACGGCGCCATACCCGGTCGCGCCGAGGCGGCGCGTGATCAGCCAGACCGTCGCGAAGGAGAGGAGCGAGCTCGCGACCTGAAAGACGACCAGCCAGGCGTAGTTCGCGGGCGCGTTGCGGATGTCCCACGTGGAAGACTGGCGCTCGGCTGTGAGAGAGGAATCGGTCATACCGGCGACGCCACGGCGACGATCGACGCGCCGCGGATTTCCTGCTCGACCACGCGCCAGCCGTTGCGCTCGAACTGTTCGCGCAGCAGCGCCGGCGTGTATTCGCGGACGTGATCGGCGTCCGAGTCGAAGCGAGTGCCGATCGTGACGCGCACGGAGTTGAGCGCGTCGGCCTCGAAGTTCGGAACTTCGACGATCACCTTCGACGCCTGCGCGCGCAGGAGGCGAAGAAACGCATCGGCGTCGTCGATGTGCTCGAGGACGTGCACGAGCAGAACGACGTCGAAGTGCCGGCTCGAAAGAACGTCGCGCGCGTCGCCGCAGCGGTATTCGACGTTGTTCGGAACGCCGGCGGCGCGGGCGCGCTCGAGGTTTTCGGGAGAGAGATCGACGCCGACGATCGTGCCGCCGAATTGCGCGGCCATGCGCGTCAATCGGCCGCCGCCGCAGCCGAGGTCGAGGACGACGGAGCCCGGCGGAATCGTGCGCGCGAGCAGTTCCTCGGTCACGCCGCGCGTCGACGTGTCGAACAGCGGTCCGATGCGCTCGGAGCTGATTTCGTACGCGAGCCGCGAGGCGACCCACGACGTGTTCAGGAGAAACCGCAGCAACACGCGCTCGAGGCCGATCGCGCGCGCGAGGCGTGTTAGGCGGAACGCGAGCGAGATCGCCACCGATCGCGGCTTGCGCCGCGGCATCGACAGATCTTCCTCACTGAGGCTCGTCGTGGGACGATACGGAATCCGCACCGTTGGGATATATCACGACACTCAATGACTCTCTCCCCCGCTGAACGCGCCCTCCTGGAGCCCACCTCCCCGCAATGGGGCGAGCATCGCAGCCGCTACCATCACGCCGCGCCGCACGTTGCCGGGAAACTCGTCCTCGACGTCGCCTGCGGCACGGGCTTCGGCGCGGCGATTCTCCTCGCGAGCGGCGCGCGCGGCGTCATCGGTTTCGATCTCGCGTGGGACGCGCTGCGCGAGAGCTCGCGCATTCCGCACGCGCTCTTCTGCCTCGGCGATGGCACGCGCCTGCCGGTCGCCGATCACACCTTCGACGTCGTGACCTCCTTCGAAACCGTCGAGCACATCCCGAACTACGACGCGTTCCTCTCCGAGATCCATCGCGTGCTGCGGCCCGGCGGCGTGCTGATCATGTCGACGCCGAATGCGATCCACACGCAGCCCATCAATGGAGTGCCGCGCAATCCGTATCACGTCAAGGAGTTCACGCCGGCCGAGTTTCATGAGCTCCTCGCCGCGCACTTTTCGCGCGTCGAAGTGCAGGGCCAGCGTCCCTCCGCGGCACACCGGCCGTGCCCGTATTGGGAAGGAACCGCGCCGCAGCCAAGCCTCGGCATGAAACTCAAAGCGGCGGCGTGGAAAGCAGCGGCGCGCCTCCCGCGCAGTGCGCACGAGCGGCTGTGGCGCAGTTGGCGCGGCGTCTCGTTTTATCCGGGAGAGCGCGACTTCATCTTCGAAACCGACCACGTCGATCGCGCGCACGTGCTGGTCGGCGTCTGCGAGCGATGACCTCCGTCAGCGTCATCATCCCGGTCTACAACGGCGCGCGGTTCGTTCGCGACGCGATCGACAGCGCGCTCGCACAGACGATGACGGATCGGGAGATCCTCGTCGTCGACGACGGCTCGACCGATGAAACGCCGGATATCCTCGCTTCGTACGGCACGCGCATCCGCGTCCATCGTCAGGCGAATGCAGGGGTGGCCAGCGCGCGCAATGCGGGCGCCGCAATCGCGAACGGACGCTTTCTCGCCTTCCTCGATGCAGACGACGTCTGGCTGCCGCAGAAGCTCGCGCGCCAGCTCCCGCTGCTCGATGATGAGGACGTGGCGCTCGTCTATTCGGGAATCCGCCGCGTCGATGAAGCGCTGCGTCCAATCGCGCACGTCGAGCCGGCATCGCCGGAGCACGCGCTCGTCAACACGCTCTGCGCCCAGCCGCCGCTCGTGCCGCTGACGATGACGGGCGTGGTCCGCCGGACGGTGTTCACGGAGCTCGGCGGATTCGATGAGCGCTTGTCCACGAGCGCCGACGGCGATTTCGTCTGCCGCCTCGCCCTTCGCCATCGCGTCGACCGCGTCGCCGAGCCGCTCGCGCTCTATCGCCAGCACGATCAGCAGATGCATCTCAACCTGAAGGCGATGGAGCACGACATGCGGCTGCTGTACGAGAAATTCTTCGCCGATCCTGCCGCGCGTCCCTTTCGCCGCTGGCGCCGGCGCGGGATGGCAAACGTGTATTACGCGCTGGCCGGCGCGTACGCCGGCGACCGAGCGATCGGACAGACGATCCGCTGCGGCGCCGCCGCGTTGTGGTGGAGCCCGGCCCGCGTTCTGCAGCTCGCCACGAGAAAGCGCTGAATGCAGCAACGCCTTCTCGATCTGCTTGCCTGCCCCGATTGCCGCGGGCGTCTGGAGCTCGGTGGAGGACAGGCAATCCTGTCTGTCCTTCGTCCGGACAGACAGGATTGTCTGTGCTCCACTGAACATCCAGAACGGCCGCCTGATTTGCGTCTCGTGCAAAAGAGAGTTCGAAATTCGCAACGGAATCCCGCGCCTCCTGCCGCGCGAAATGCAGGATCGCGCGCGTGAAGAGAAATCAGCGGAGCACTTCACGGCTGAGTTCACGGTCGGTGCCGAAGGCGACGCAGACATCGACCGGCCGGAGTTGCTCGACTATTACTTTTTCTCGCGCACCGGCCTCGATACGCACGTGTACGAAGTCTTCGGGACCGGCGATCACTATCCCGTCGACGTCAAAGCGCCGTACACGCCTGACACGCGCGAGCTGCAGAACAAGATCGTGCTCGACGCCGGCTGTGGTCCCGCGCGTTTCACTCCCGTCGCCGCGCGCGCGGCGTCTTACGTCGTCGGTCTCGACCTCGGCGATCACGTCGAGCGCGCCGCGGCGCGCTGCCGCCAGCTCGACAACGTCGACTTCGTCCAGGGCTCCGTCCTCGCGCCGCCGTTCCTGCCGGAGACGTTCGATCTCGTCTACAGCATCGGCGTCCTGCATCACACGCCCGATCCGCGCGGCGGAACGCTGCGGCTCTCCGAGCTCGTGAAACGCGACGGCGCGTTCGCGCTCTGGGTCTATCCGCCCGAGTACTGGGGCGGCGCGTTGCGGGCGCCAATTACGCGCGCGTTTCATCGCTGGTTCCGGCGATTGCAGCCGCGGACGAAAGAACGCGTGGCGCGGCGCATGTTGATGCCGTTAGGCCGGATGCAGGCGCGTTTGGCGAAACGGCAATGGACCAAACTGCTCGCCGCGCCGCTGTTTCTGTTGCCGGTGCCGAGGCATCCGGGCGAGCACGTCATGCTGGCCACGATTCTCGATTACTACGGACCGCCGTTCATTGCGACGTACGCGTATGACGAAGTGCGGGACTGGCTATCGGAAGCGGGATTTCGCGGTCTAACAAAAGTGCCGGTACCGACGGCCTGGCTCGCGCGAGATCGCGGAGGCGAGCGCGGCCGCGGATGACGATTGCGTGGGACGCAAACACCCTTTACAGTGTCGCCACCACATTTATCCAATCATTCCATGCTCGTCGCGATCCTTCAGCTGTTGCTGCTGCCGTTCGCGGGATATGCGCTCTTCCGGATCTGGCGTCGTGTGAGCTCTACCGGCAAGGGCGTGGCTCTCGTCGTCACGGCCGGCTTTCTCATCCGCGCAGTTCTCGGACAGCTGCTCTTCTGGCTGTCGTACCTGCCGGTGCGCTTCCCGCCCGGCACCGAAGACGACAACGGCATGTGGTTTTACGCGTGGGACGGGCGCGCGTACTTTCTCGCCGCGTCCGACGCCAGCCATCAGGGATGGTCGGCGATCCTGCATTATCCGAGTGACGCCGCGGCGGCGTTTTACGTAAAGATCCTCGCCTCGTTCGTGGCGCTGTTCGGCAGCGTGGCCACGGTCGGGCTGCTCCTCAACCTGTTCGCCTACCTCGGCACGTGCGCGGCGATGGTCTCGCTCTTTCCGCGCGACTCGCGCACGACCACCATCGCCCTCGCGGCGCTGAGCTTCTATCCGTCGGTGATCCTCTGGTCGTTGCAGCCGCTCAAGGACGTGTTCTTCCTCGCGCTCGTGGCGGCGTTCGTAGCGCTGGCGTTCGCGTGGCAGCAGCTGTGGAAGCAGACCGATGGCCGATATCGATGGCTTCGCGGCATTGCCATCTTCGCCGGCGTGGTCGTGTTGATTTACGGCATCGCCGGGATCCGCTGGTATTTCGCCGCCGTGTTTCTCGCCAGCGCGATTCCGTTCCTGCTTTTTGCGGTCATCCGCGCGCGGTCGTGGGTGGCAGCGCTTGCGTCGGTCGCGCTGTTCGCCGCAAACGTGTGGGCGTTTTACGCGGGCGGCGGCGCCTACATTCCGGAGTTCCTGCTCGCCCTCGTGAAATCGAACAAGCCGGCAGCGGCGGCGAAGGATCTGCCTCGCACACTCATCGCCGGCGCCGTCGACATCCGCAGCGGTTTCCGGAACAGCCACGGCAACACCGACATCGTCGACGCGCCGAAGCCCCTGAAGCCGAAGCCCGCGGTTCCGAAGCCCGCGGCGGCTCCGGTTGCGACGAAACGGCGAACGCCGAAACCGGCGGTGGCGAAGACGGCCGTCGCAACGACGACGACGCAGCCGGTGATTGCTGCGACGGATGCGCCGCCGACGGCGACGCATGTGGCGGTTGTGGAGACTGCGGGGACGCCTACGATTGCGGAGACGGCAACCGCGGCGCATGAACACGTTGTCGCTACGACGACGACCGCGCATCCCGCGCCGGTCGTGCACACAGGAACGATCGCGGAGCCGGCGCCACCGGTGCAGACAGCGGAAGCCACGCCGCCGAAACCAGCTCCTGTAAAGAAAACGAAGCCCGCGCCGGTAGTCGCCGCCGTGCCGCCACAGACGGCAACCACGGCACCCGCGCCGGAACCTGTCGCGTCGACACCGGCGCCTGCGCCTGCAACCACGTCCGCGCAGTCAGGCACCGGCGGCGCACTTTCCGCCGGCGAAAAGGGCGGTTCACTTGCGCTTCCCTTGAAACAGACTCTCGTCGGGATGTCGGCCATGATCCTGCCGCGCTTCGTCGGCGAGGGCCTCGGTCTCTACCGCATCGGCAGCAACAGCCGGATGTTCCTCTTCGCGGAGCTCGACACGCTCTACTTCGACGCCGTGCTCGCCTTCGCGCTCATCGCGCTCTTCCGCAGCCTCCGCCGCGGCGGCTGGCGCAGCCCGGCGCTGCTGCTGGTGGTGATCGCCACCGGCGCGATCGCCGGCATGCTCGCCTACACGATCACGAACTTCGGGACGCTGTTCCGCCACCGGGGCATGGTGTTCATCGGATTGGTGATGATTCCGCTCATCGTCGCCGGCGAGATCGCGCGCCGCAACGCCGTCCCCGCCGACAAAGCCGCGGAGAGCGGCGATTGACGGCGGCGAACGTCGCCGCTGCGCGGCTTCGCGGTGTCTGCATCCTCGCCACCGACATCGACGGCGGCACCGGCGGCGTGCAAATCCAATCACGCCGCCTCGCCGCGGGCCTCGGCGAGCTCGGTGTTCCCACGTTCATCATCTCCCGCAACTACTGGCGCCGCCCGCGCCGCGAGCAGCTCGGCTCCGCGCTCATCCTGCGCTCGCCGGTCCTCCGCCGCTCGGCCACGGTTCTGAATTCGCTGTTCTATCTCGTCTTCGCAGTAGCATGGATGATCCGACTGCGAAACCAATACTCCGTCATTCAGTGCCAGCAGATGTTCGGAAGCGCGATGGCAGGCCTGATTGCGAAGCGGCTTCTCCGCAAGCCCGTCGTCGTGCGTGTCACGTCGACCGGCGAGCTCGGGGAAGTCGCGAGCCTGCGCGCGATCCGCGGCTCGGAGACGCGCCGCAAGCAACTGCTGTCGGTCGATCGCTGGGTCGCGCTGACGCAGCTGATGAAGGACGAGATCGCGTCGATCGGCGTGGCGCGCGAGCGCGTGTCCATCATCCCCAACTCCGCGGAGATTCTTCCGCAGCCGTGGTCCGAGCCGGGTGGGCATACCGCGCTTTACAGCGGGCGCCTCAGCAGCGAGAAGGGACTGGACACGCTGCTCGATGCCTGGAAGCTCGTCATCGCCCGGATTCCGGATGCACGCTTGCTGATCGTCGGCGCCGGCGGCGCATTCCGCAACGTCGAGCCGCAACTGCGCGAACAATGCACGCGCCTCGGCCTCGATGCTTCGGTCGAGTTTCGCGGCCACGTGGACAACGTGGCCGATTACCTGCGCGCCTGCGACGTTTTCGTGTTGCCGACGCGCACCGAAGGGATGTCGAACTCGCTCGTCGAAGCGATGGCCGCCGGCGTCCCGATCGTCACCTCCGACATCCCGTCGCACGTCGGCGTGATCGATCATGACACCGAGGCGCTGCTCGTGAAACCCGATGACGCGCCGGCGCTGGCGCAGTCGCTGCTCGCCGTGTTGCAGGATCGCACGCTTGCGCAACGTCTGGCACGAGCGGCGCGAGCGCGAGCGGAGCGTGAGCTCTCGCCGCGCGACATGATCCGCCGCTATCTCGATCTCTACGCGCAGGCACTGGACGGCCGGTGATTCGAGTCCTCAACGTCGCCAGCAGCCCGAACGCCATCGGCGGCGTGGAGTATCTGCTGGTGCGCACCGCGGCGGAGCTCGACCCGAAACGATTCGACGTCCGCTACTGCAATCTCTTCTTCGAGCAGAGCACGCTCGTCTCCGCGCTGCGCGAGCGCGGCGCCGAGGTCATGGCCTTTGGCGGCGACGGCGTGCTGCAGGTGCCGCGCATTTTTCAGGCGCTGCGAAGAGAGATCGCGCGCGGCGAGTACGACATCGTGCACACGCACATGCTGCACGCGACGATCATCGGCCAGGGCGCGGCCGCGGCGGCACGCGCGCCGGCGCGCATCGTGACGCGGCATTACACCGATCAGCACCTGAGCCTCGCGCGCCGCACCGCGGATCGCATCGCCACGCGCAGCGCGACCACCGTGATCGCGGTCTCGCAGGCGGTGAGGCAGAACCTGCTCGATGCCGGCGTGCGCGACGACCGGATTCGCGTCATTCACAACGGCGTCGACCTCGCCGAGCTCGACGCCTCAACCGTCGCCGGCACTGTGCCGTGGCCCGAAGCGTGGCACGACGCGCTGCTCATCGCCTGCACCGGAAACTTCATCGCCTATAAAGGCCACCGCGTGCTGCTGCACGCGTTTCAGCAGATCGTGCGCAGCCGTCCCGACGCGCGGCTCGTGCTCATCGGCGAAGGGCCGGAGCGCGAGGCGCTGCAGCAGCTTGCGAACGCGCTCGGCATCGCGCAATACGTCGTCATGCCGGGCGTGCGGGAAGACGTGCCGGCGCTGCTGCGGCACTGCCGCATCTACGTGCAGCCGTCGCTCGTCGAGTCGTTCGGCATCGCCGCGGCGGAGGCGATGGCCTCGCGGCTGCCGGTCGTGGCGGCACGCGTCGGCGGATTGCCGGAGCTCATCGCCGACGGCGAGACCGGCGTCCTCGTGCCGCCCGCCGACGCCGATGCTCTGGCGAAGGCGGTGCTCGCGCTCGCGGCCGATCCCGCACGCGCGTGCGAGCTGGGAAACGCGGGACGCGCGCGCGTCGAGTCGGAGTTCACGCTGCAGCGCCACGTCGAGCGCACGGCGGCCGTTTACGAAGAGGCGGTCAGCTCGCGGTAAAGGCGACGGATGTCGCCGATCAGCCGCTCCTTCGAATAGTGCGCGCGCGCGAAGACCCGCCCGCGCTCGCTGAAGCGCTGCCGCAGCGCGGCGTCGTCGAGCAGGCGGCGCAAACCGGCGGCGAATCCGATCTCGTCATTCGACGCGGCGGTGATGCCGCGCTCGCGGATGTCGAAGCCGTCGTGCTTCTCTTCGACAGCGCCGAGGAGATCGACCACGCCGCCGACGGCCGTGCTGATCACCGGAATCCCGTTCGCCATCGCCTCGATCAGCGTCAGCGGCGTCCCTTCGTTCAGCGACGTCAGCGCGGCGATGTCGATCGCGCCGTAGATCTCGCGCGCCGGCCGCGTTCCCGCGAAGTGCACATGCGTTCCGCGAGCCTCCAACGCCGCCCGATCCGCGCCGTCGCCGTACACAACGAAGCGCGCATCCTCGAACCGCGCCGCGACGCGAAGAAACAGCTCGTGATTCTTCACAGCGGTCAGGCGGCCGATGATGGCGATAACCGGTGTGGTGCGCGCCTCCGGCGCGCCTTCGACGGCCTCGAGATCCAACCCCAACGGCACGATCCGAAACTGCTCCCCCCTCCCAATCCCAAACCTCTCATGAATCTCCCGCCGCTGTTGTTCGGAGAGCACGACGATGACGTCCGTGAAACGCGCGAGCACTTTCTCGATCAACAGAAACACGCGCGTCTTCAGCGCGCCGTAGTAGCTGTGAAACACATGCCCGTGAAACGTGTGCACGAACTTCACGCGCGCGCGCGGCGTGAGGATGCGATAGAGAAACCCGGCCGCGCGTCCGGCGGCGCCGGCCTTCGCGGTGTGCGTGTGCACGACGTCCGGGCGGTAGCGGCGGAAAAAGCGGAACAGCTTCCAGATCGTCACGACGTCGCGCGGCGAGATCTCGCGGCTCATTTCCGGAATCACCGCCGGCCGCACGCCGTGCGCCGCCGCAAATTCGCTCATGTCGTCCTCGCCCGGCGGCACGATGCCGGTGATCAGCACCGACTCGAACTCCTCATCCTGCAGCGCTTCCGTCAGCCAGACCACGTGCTGCGCGGGGCCGCCGACGTTCAGCCGCGCGATGATGCGCGCGACGCGAAGAGGGTCTCGCCTGCTCACGATGCGGGACGCTGCAGCTGTTTCAGCACTTCGCGCTTGATCTGATCGGCCTCGATCTGCTCGAGGATCAGCGAATTGAAGCGCGCGGCGATGACGTAGCTCTCGACCGCTTCCTCCACCCGCCCCAGCTCGAACAGCGTGTCGCCGATGGCCGCGTAAATCTCCGGCCGCTGATCGACGGTCAGCGCGCGCCGCAGCAACGCGATCGACTCCTCTTTCCGCCCGAGGACGTATTCGTTCTCCGCCTGGAGCGTGTAGACGTACGCGTTCGTGCGGCACGGCCCTTCGAGCCGCCGCAGGTCCGCGAGATTCGCGCGCACCAGCAGCGCCTGCCGGTAGCTGTTCACCGTCTCACTGGCCGTGCGCGTCCGCCCGCGCATGTCGTTCAGCGCCTGGTTGCATTCCAGCGGCGGAATCACCCAGGCAAGGAAGCCCCACACGCAAAGTGCGGCGGCGGGAATGAGCATGAGCGCGCCCTTCACGTGCGGCTCCAGCCGGCGATCAGGGCCCCGACGGTGATCAGGAGGTGCCGCGTCGACGCGATCTGCAGCGGAAAGAACGCCAGCGCCAGCGTCGCCACGGTGATCACCAGCGGCAGCGCGAGACGCGCCGCGAGCCTCGCCGGTGCGTTGTCGGTCGCCTCCTCGCTTCGCCGCGCACGCATTGCCACCACGGCGCACGCCGCGACGAACAATGCGTACCCGGGCACGCCCGTCTCCGCGAGCAGCTGCAGATGATCGTTGTGCACTTCGGCGAAATTCACGCCGGCGCTGCCCATGATCGACTCCGGATACTTCTGCACGAGTCGGATGCGGTAGGAGAGATAGAAAAACTTGTATGCGCCGGGGCCGACGCCGAGGAGCGGATGATCGGCGAACATCGCCGCGGCGGCGGTGAACGCCGGCAAGCGATCGGAGAGGACGACGTTCCAGCGGCCCTCCGCGACACGCTCCGGCAGATGCGCGAGACGCGACACCGCGCCGAGGTTCACGAAATAGGCGACGACCAGCGTGATGAGCAGCACGGCCGCGACGCCGAGAGCGAGCTTGCGCGAGCGCCGCAGCGCGATGAACACCGCCGTGATCGCCAGCGCGAGGATCGCCGTGCGCGTCTGCGAAACGACGACGCCCGCGAGGGCCACCACGCCTCCGAACAGCGCCAGCGCGCGCAGGCGCCCCACGAGAGACTGGCTCGCCGCGAAGAGGACCACCGTGCAGAGCGCGAGATAGCCGCCGACGTCGTTCGGATTGCCGATCAGCGCCGTCGCCGTGAGATGCGCCGGCAGGAGGCTCTGGTACGCGAACGTGAACGGGTTCCAGATGCCGTACTCCTGCAGCGCCGCCAGCGCGGCATTGATCAGCGCGGCCGGCACCAGGACGAGCAGCGCGGCGATCGGAAACTGCGGCGCGATGTACCAGACGGCGGCGAAGAGGAGCAGCGAGCAGACGATCGTCGCGAACGCGTCGAGGCTCACGATGCGATTGCCCGAGGCGGCGGTCGAGATCGCGGTCCAGATCAGGATGCCGGCGAGGATCGCGACGATCGCGCGATCGCGCAGCATCGCCCGCAGCCGCTCCGTGCCGCCGAACGCCACCGCCGCCGCGACGCCGAATGCCATGAGCAGCGCCTGCGTGCGGAACACCGCTTCCTTCGCCGTGCGAAACATTTCCAGCCCGGGAGTGAAGGCGAATGCGACGACGACCAACCCGGCGACGGCAGTGATGGCGAGGAAACGTTCAGCGCGCGCGGCGACGGCGCGGTTCGAGGGCACGCGCGGAGTTTACTTCTGCTGCGGTAATGTTGTGGAGGTCGCATGCGACACGAACGCATCCGCCGCCTCCAGGAGGCGAACGCCGACGAGCTGGCGCAGATCATCGCCGACGCCGGCGGCGCGCTTCTCGAGGACGAGGCGCTGTCGATTCTCGACAATCCGTTCGTCACGCCGCAGCTCCTGAGCAAGCTCGCGCAGGACCAGCGCCTGGCGGCGTTCTACTCCGTCCGCCTCAAGCTCGTCGCGCACCGGCAGACGCCGCTGCCGCATTCGGTAAAGCTCATCCACTATCTCTATTGGTTCGATCTGCTGCGCCTCTCGGTCGACGTCCGCGTGCCCGCGCCGGTGCGCCGCGCGATCGAGGCCCGTCTGCTCCTCGGCGTCGAAAAGCTGTCCCTCGGCGAGCGCGTCACCTCCGCGCGCCGCTGCAGCCCCGCGCTCATCAGCTTCTTCCTCTACGACCCGAACCCGAGGGTCTTCGAAGCGCTGCTCATCAACAAACGGGTGCGGGAAGACGACCTCCTCGCGCTCATCAACTCCTCGCGCGCCACCGTCGAGCAGCTGCGCATGATCGCGCACGACGCGAAGTGGTCCTATCGCTACGCCATCCGCAAAGCGCTCGTCCTCAACCCCGACACGCCGCGCTCCGCGGCCGCCTCGCAGCTGCGCTATCTCTCGCAGCGCGATCTCCTGCAGATCCACTCCGCTCCGGGCACGTCCGTCTATCTCCGCCGCTGCATCGAGAGACTGCGGGAACGCATTACTTCCCGGCGGATTGACTACAATGACCCTCCGGATGCCTGACCAGGAATCGACTCCCCAGGGAGGCGCTGCATCGGAGCTCGCCTCTTTCGGCGACGAGCTTCGCCGCGAGCGCGAAATCCGTGGCATTTCGCTCAAGGAAATCTCGGACGCGACGAAAATCAGCAAGCGCTTCCTCGAGGCGCTGGAGCGCAACGACCATCACACGCTCCCCGCGCCCGTTTTCACGCGCGGGTTCGTGCGTGAGTACGCGCGCTACGTCGGCCTCAACGCCGAGGACATGGTCAACCGGTACAACTTCGCGGCGTCGAATGACGACCGCATCGAAAAGCCGCCGCAGATCGAGCGCTATCCGGTGACGCCGGTCCGCGACATCAGTCCCAAGCCGAAGGCGAAACGCGGCATCCCGCCCGCCTACGCGCGCGTCAACCGTAACTACCTCTACATTTTCCTGATCGTCCTCGCCCTCGGCGCGGTGGTCTTTTACGCGGTGCAGCGCAAACAGCTCGCCGAGCGCGAGCCCAGCGCGGAGATCCCGGTCACGACCGCGGCGAAGCCGATTGCGCTCCCTCCCACTGCCGCGCCCGCGCCGGCGCCGGCGGTCGACGATTCGAAGCTCCGTCTCGAAATCGAGGCCGTGAATGACTCCTGGATCCAGCTGAGAGGCGACGGAAAGTCAGTTTTCACGGGAGATCTCTCCCGCGGCGAACGGAAAAATTTCGAGGCTACGGATAGATTCCAGTTCAAGACCGGCAACGCGGCAGGAGTCGTTTTGCGATTGAACGGAATTGAAGTCCCGCAGCTCGGACCCGAAGGCAGGGTGAGAGAGATCGCTTTCGACCGCCAGGCGCTGGAGCGCCTTCGTGCGGGAGAACCGGCGAAGGAACAGCCATGACGACGGCCCCCTCCGGCGAGCTGACCGCGGCCACGGTCATCGAATTGATCGAGTCGGGCGCCTACCCGCGCGACGTCGTCGCCACCATCGCCCGCGGCTTCCTGCCGCTGCCGCAGGAGGAGCTGGTCGGCGTGCTCGCCTACCTCGGCGCGTCGAACGACGCCGAGATCGCGGGACTGGCGAAGCTCGCGCTCTCCGAGCTCCCGCCGCACATCATTTTCGATTTCGCCTCGAACGAAACGCTTCCTACGGATTCGCTCGTACAGCTCCTCGGCGTCACGACCGATGGGCAGGCGATCGAGGCGCTGATCCGCAATCGCACCGTGCCGGACTCCGCGATCGTCGCGCTCGCGCGCACCGCCGAGCCGGCCGTGCAGGAAGTCATCGTCATCAACCAGGCGCGCATCCTCCGCGCTCCCGAGATCCTCGACGCCCTGCTCGAGAACCCCGCGCTCTCCGGCGATGCCCGGCGCCGCGCCCTCGAAACGCGCGAGGAGTTCTTCGACAAGAAAGCGCGCTTTGCTTCCGAGGAGGAGGAGGAATCAGAGCCGGAGATCCTCGATCTGCCGCTCGACGCGATCGCCGACCTCCTCGCCCGCGCGGAGCAGGATCCCGGTCCGCCCACTCCGCCGGTCGCGCTGACGGAGCTGGAGAAGAGGAAGGAGAAGGCATCCGCGCTCTGGGCGAAGCTCTCGTACATGCCGATCTCCGAGAAAGTGCAGCTCGCGTTCAAGGGCGACCGCATGCTGCGCATGCTGCTGGTTCGCGAGCGCAACAAGCTCGTGGCCTCGGCCGTGCTGCGCAACCCGCGCATCGGCGAACAGGAGATCGAGAACATCGCCGGCATGCGCAACGTGGAAGAGGAAGTTCTGCGCATCATCGCCACCAAACGCGATTGGTCTGCGAAGTACAACATCATGGTCATCCTCTGCCGCAATCCGAAGACGCCGGTGGGGGTTGTTCTCCCGTTCATCAATCGTTTAACCTTACGAGATTTGAAGGGGTTGAAGGACGACAAAGGCGTCTCGCAAATCGTTCGCGAGATGGCTAAGAGAATTTATTTGTCGCGGACCCAGAAAACCGGATGAAGGTCAACTATTACGAGATCCTGGGTGTCGAACGGTCCGCGAGCGACGATGAGATCCGCGATCGCTTCCGGAAGCTCGCGCGGGAGAACCATCCCGACCGCTACCGCGGCGACGACAAGGCCGATGCCGAGCGAAAGTTCCAGACCCTCACCGAGGCGGTCAACGTCCTGACCAATCCGAACAAACGGAAACAGCACGACTCCGAGCTGGTCGGCGGCGGAAAGGGTCCGGCCGACTACGCGCAGGTGGCGAAGGCATACATGGCCAAAGGCGTCAAAGCGTTCAAGGAAAACGATCTTCGCGGCGCGTACGAGAATTTCGACATGGCCGTGAAGCACCATCCGCAGGACGCGAAGGCGCATCACTATCTCGCCCTCGCGGCGGCGCGCATCCCGGCCTACGCGCGGCAATCGGTACAGGCCATCGAAGGCGCGCTCCAGCGCGAGCCGATGAATCCCCTCTTCCTCAAGGATGCGGGACTCATCTGCCGGCAGGCGGGACTCGTCGCGAAGGCAGAACGGTATCTCGAGGAGGCCCTGAAGTGGGATGCCTCCAACGTCGAAGTTCAGATGGCTCTCGCGGAGCTGCGGCAGACGAAGGAGGCAAAGGGCGGCTTCTCGATCTTCGGGAAACGCTGATGGACATGGAACTCTCCGCACACGGCGCGACGCACGTGGGCCGGCAGCGGCAACACAACGAGGACGCGTTTCTCGTCGAGAGCAACGCGAAGCTGTTCCTCGTCGCCGACGGCATGGGCGGCCACGCCGCGGGCGAGATCGCGTCGCGCATCGCGGTCGACTCCATCTCCGAGTTCATCCTCCACACGAAAGAAGACGACGGCACCTGGCCGCACGCGTACGACGAGCACTACACGCGCACGACGAATCGCCTGATGGCCGCGCTGCGGATGGCGAATCAGCGCGTGCTCGAGGCGATGAAGAAGGACGCGCGCCTGCGCGGCATGGGCACGACCGTCGTCGCATGCATGGCCGACGACGAGAAGATGTCGGTGGCGCACGTCGGCGACTCGCGGGCGTACCTGATCCGCAACGGACAGCTCTCGCGGATCACGAACGATCACTCGTGGGTGTTCGAGCAGGTGCAGGCCGGCATGCTCACCGAGGCCGAGGCGGAGAAGCATCCGCTCCGCAACGTGATCACGCGCGCCCTCGGCGGCGCATTGCAGGTGACGCCCGACGCCTCGGAGATCTCCGCGCAGCCCGGCGACGTGTTCCTTCTCTGCTCCGACGGCCTCACTGGCATGGTTCCGGAAAATGAGATCCTGCGCGTCGTGACCGCGAATGCCGCCGATTTACCGAAGGCATGTCAGCAGCTCATCGACGCCGCGAACGAACGGGGCGGCCTCGACAACGTCACGGCCGTGCTGGTGAGGGTTTAACAACTTGCGGATCCGAATCGACTACTGCGGCGTTTGAAACTTCCTCCCCCGGGCCGCCAGTCTGGCAGCCACGATCAAAAAGGACCTCGGCCTCGAAACTGAGCTCGTCCGCGGCGCCGGCGGCATCTTCATCGTCTCCATCGGCAACGAAGTCCTGTTCTCGAAAAAAGAGCAGGGGCGCTTTCCGACGGAGAGGGAGATTGTGGAGAAGTTGAGGGGTGTCGCGGCGGCGGGGTAGCCTTCTGCCGTGAGCAATGTTGTCCGGTTCCCACCCCTCCCGCCGTTGCCCGCGCCACCAACCGGCCCACTCGATCCGCGGCAGGAAACGTACTACCGCATCACCGGCAATCTCCTACGCAAATCCTCCCCGATCAGGAGTTGGCGACAACGGACGTCGTTCAGGGCTTTCGCGCGTCAGCCGTCGACGTCGGCGCACTCCAGGAAATCATCGAAGGATCGATGCGCGCCTTCGATATGAACGAGGTGAAGGAACGTTGGGACGCCGACCTCGGCGATTGGGTGAAGAAAGCCCTCGTCTCGTGGATCCAACGCTGCAATTTGTGAGCTGCGACCTCGAGGAGAAGGGTGTGCACCTCACCATCGAATCGCAGGACGACCGCGGTTACTACCGATACGAGTTCGACGTGTTTCCCGGTCGCAGGTGCTGATTCAGCGCGCGTCCTACTTCTGACTTCTGCCCTCTGCCTTCTGCCTTCCCCTCTCAGCATGCTAAGTTTCCCCTCATGCTGAACCGCGCCTTACTCGCCACCCTCCTCCTCACCACCGCCCTCCCCCTCCTCGCCGCCCCCGCCGACATCCTCATCACCGGCGGCACGGTGGTCACGATGGCGGGGCCGAATCTCGAGCGCGGGTCGGTGGTCATTCGGGGCGGCGAGATCATCGCGGTCGGGCCTTCCTCCGAGATCGACAAGCAATACAGCGCGAAGACGGTCATTCGGGCGGGCGGGATGGCGGTGGCGCCGGGGTTCGTGAACGCGCACACGCATGTGCCAATGGTGCTGTTCCGCGGCATCGCCGACGATCTCGACCTGATGGACTGGCTGCAGAACTACATCTTCCCGGCCGAGGCCAAGAACGTCGATCGCGAGTTCGTGAAGTGGGGCACGCGCCTCGGCGCGGCGGAGATGATCCGCTCCGGCACGACCACCTACGCCGACATGTACTACTTCGAATCCGACATCGCCCGTGAAACGAAGGCGGCGGGCCTGCGCGGCGTTCTCGGCGAGACCGTGCTCGATTTTCCCGCGCCTGACAACAAGACCTGGGACGCGGCGATGGAGTACATGCGCAAGTACGCCGCGGAGTGGAAAGGCGATTCGTTGATCACGCCCGCCTTCGCGCCGCACGCGCCGTACACCGTCTCCGCCGATCACCTCAAACAGGTCCGCGCGCTCGCGACGGAGCTCGGCATCCCGATCCTCATCCACGTCTCCGAGACGAAGAACGAGCTCCAGCAGGTCGCGCAGGCGCACGACAACATGACGCCCGGCGCGTATCTCGACTCGCTCGGCTTCCTCGGTGATGACGTTCTCGCCGCGCACGGCGTGTGGCTCACGCCGGACGAGATCAAGACCTTCGCCGCGAAAAAAGTCGGCGTCGCTCACTGTCCCGAAAGCAACATGATGCTCGCCTCCGGCGTGGCGCCTGTCGTTGACATGGTGAAAGCCGGCGTCGATGTCGGCCTCGGCACCGACGGTCCCGCGGGCTCGAACAACAACCTCGACATGGTCGAAGAGATGGCCAGCGCGTCGCGACTGCAGAAGGTCACGCGCGGCGATCCGAAGGCCGTGACCGCGCGCGAGCTGCTGCGCCTGGCGACGATCGGCGGCGCGAACGCGCTCGGCCTCGGCGACAAGATCGGGACGCTCGAGCGCGGCAAACGCGCCGACGTCGTGATCATCGATTTGCAGCAGGCGAAAACGCAGCCGGTGTACTCCGTGGAGTCGGCGATCGTCTACGCGGCCTCGGGGAGCTCGGTCGTGACGACCATCGTCGACGGCAAGATCCTGCTCCGCCACGGCCAGGTGCTGACTGTCGATGAGAAGCAGGCCATCGCCAAGGCGAAGGAGTATCGCGACAGGATTCTCGCGTCGCTGAAGAAATGACGCGGCGCCCGCTCTTTCTTTTACTCGCGCTGTTCGCGTGCGCACCCGGCACACCACCGCCACGCGTCGCTCCGGCACCTCCTCCTCCGCAACTCGCGCCGAGCGCGATCGCCCAGCGGGTCGTGCTCGTTTCCTTCGACGGCCTCGGCGCGGATGCTCTGGCGTCACAAACGGATCTGCCTGCGTTCGCCGCGCTCGGCACTGCGACGCGCGTGATTCCGGTGAACCCGACCGCGACCTCGACCGCGCATGTCTCGATGCTCACCGGCGCGCAACCCAAAGTGCACGGCGTCGTCGCGAATCGCTTTCACGCGTTCGGCACGCCGCCGGAAGAAACCACGCGCGGTCTCGAAGCGCCAATTGACGTCGAGACGCTCGTTGAATCGGCGCGGCGGCAGGGCAAGCGCGTCGGGGCTGTGCCGTTTCCCACCGTGCGTGGGAAGAGTGATTTCGGCTTCACCTGGGGCATGTCCGAGACGACGCCGCGCACGGTCCATCTGACGCGCGACGACTTTCATCGCGAGTGGGTGCCGCCGACATGGAGCTCGCGCCCGCACCGCCGCGTCTCGTACAGCCCGATCATGCGCGCGCGCATCGATTGGAGCGTGCCGCAGAAAACGCGCGCGGACGTCGACGTCGTCGCATACGACACCACCAACGACGCGGCGCAGAACTACGATCTCTTTCTCATCGAGAGCGGCGAGCGCGAGCTCGTGCCCGATGCGCATGGCTGGTTCGCAATCTCCGCGCAAGGGAGCGACGCGCTCTACGGCTCGTGGTCGAAGATTCTCGAACGCGATGCGACGCTGAGTGACGTGGCAATCTATTGGGGCGCAATCTCGCGCACGCACGCGTGGCCGGATTCTTTCCAGGCGATGCTCGACGCGGAGGCGGGGTTCTGGCCCGGCGTCGCCGATGAGAGCCGCGGCCTGAGCGCCGAGATCTTCATCGATCAGATGAACCGCCTCGCCGATTTCATGACCCGCGCTCAGGTGCTGACCATTCAGCGCATGCCCTTCGAGCTGCTGCTCGCCTATCAGCCGCACATCGACACGGCGGCGCATACGCGCTTTCACGAAGCGGCGGTGATGCGCGCCGCGTTCGTTGCCGACGACCGCGCGGTCGCGGCAATCCGTGCTGCGCTCGATCTCGCGCGCGACGCGCTCCTCGTCACCGGCGACCACGGACTCGTGCCCGTCGATACCGAAGTGCACCTGAACTTTCTGCTCGCCGGCAGCGGATTCCGCGCCTTCGCATCAGGCAACGTCGCGCATTTCTACGGCAGCGGAGACGCCGATGCCGTGATTGCAAAGCTGAACGCGACCGGCCTCTTCGAGCAGGTGACGAAGAAAGCGGTGAACGCGCATCGCAGCAGCGGCGACATCGTCGCCTACGCGAAAACGAATGTGCTCCTCTCGCCGTCCGAGGACGCGCCGGCGATCGGCAAAGCTTCGTCGGCGGCGAATCACGGCGCGCTCAACGTGCATCGCGAGCTGCATACGCTACTCTTCGCCACAGGCGCCGGAGCGCCGCGGAACATGCCGGCCGAGGTCGCGCAAACGAAGATCGCGCGCCTCGTCTCGCAACTCCTCGGCATCCAGCCGCCTGCCGCAGCCGAATGATCCGACGCATCCTTCGCGAAGCCGCAGTCTTCGCCTTGTACCTCGCGATCGCGGTCGCGATGACGTGGCCGCTCGCGCGGAATTTGCCGACCGCGCTCGCCGATCTCGGCGATCCGCTCTTCTGCACCTGGATCATCGACTGGGGCTGCTACGCGCTCACGCATTCGCCGCTGCAGCTCTATGACGCACCGATGTATTACCCCGGCCGGCTCTCGCTCGCGTACAGCGAGAACCTCGTCGGGATCTCGCTGCTGGTCTGGCCGTTTCACCTCGCCGGCGCGTCGCCCATCACCGTCTACAACATCGCCATGCTCCTCGGCTTCGCGCTCTCCGGCTACGGCGCGTTCGTGCTCGCGCGGCTGATCACAAAGTCGACCGCCGGTGCACTCGTCGCGGGAATCATCTTCGCGTTCGTTCCCTTCAAATTCGATCACCTCTCCCACCTGCAGCTGATCTGGAGCGGCTGGCTCCCGCTGCTGCTCGCCGCGGTCATCGCCTACTGGCGCGAGCCGCGAAGAAAATTCGCCGCGTGCATCACCGCCGCGTTCGTGATGAACGGACTCACGAACGTCCACTACTTCCTCTTCGGCTCACTCACCGCCGCGCTGACGATCGTCACCTTCATGATCCTCGACCCGCGCCGCGATCGCCGTTTCTGGCTCACCCTCGCCGCCGCCTTCGTCATCGGCGGCATCCTCCTCACGCCCTTTCTCCTCCCGTACCGCATCGTCGCGAACGAATACGGCATGGTGCGCAGCGAAGGCGAAGCGATCAGCGGATCCGCGCCAGCGTACGCATGGCTGGTCACGAATCCGCGCATCGTCCTGTACGGAAAACTCGGTCCCGCCGAGTGGCATCGCCATGAGATGCAGCTTTTCCCAGGACTCGTTGCTCTGCTTCTCGCGGCGATCGGCGCGTTCTTTAGGAGTGCGGTGGCAAAGCCACCGCTTTCGGCGCGAACCCAAAGCGGTGGCTTTGCCACCGCACTCCTATACGCCGCACTCATCGCCACCTGGCTCGGCATCATCACCGACCGCATCGAGCTAACGCTCCTCGGCCAGCGCATCCTCTCGTTCGACAGCGCCGACGTCCCGGCCACGCTGCTCGTCATCCTGCTCGTCATCCGCTTCCGCCACGTGCGCTCGCAACAGCCCGAACGCTGGGCGGCGGCGCTCTGGATCCTCATCGGCGTGATCGGCTCGTTCGGGATGAACGCGTTCTTCCACGCCTTCCTCTACCGCCGCCTCGGTTTCATCTTCGCCGCGATCCGCGCGCCGGTGCGATGGGCGATCATCGCCTACATCGGCCTCGCCGTCTTCGCCGCCTTCGGCGTCGTCGCGCTGCAGCGCAAACGAGTGCCGGCTGCGTTGCTCGCCGCGATTCTCGTCATCGACCTCTGGCCCGCGCCGCGCTGGGAGCAGGCGGTGCCCACGCCCGCGCCTGTGTATCGCTGGCTCGATCGCGCGCGCGTCGCGCCGTTCATCGAGCTGCCGATGGCGAACGGTTCCGAGTTCGCGTACCTCCTCGGCTCGATGCACCACCATCTGCCGCAATTCAACGGCATGTCGCCGTTCAGCGCGCCGCTGCACGCGAAGCTGCGCGCGAAGAACGACGCGTCGCAGTTCGACGACGAGTTCCTCTCGCTCCTCGAACAGAACGGCTGCAAGCTGATCATCGTGCACGCGCACGCTCTCGGGGATCAGTCGAATGCGATCCGGGCGTGGCTCGCCGGCGGACGGCTCGAATATTTGCGCAGCTTCGATCACGAAGTCGGCGGCGATTTCGTCTTCGGCGTCACGCGCAACTATCGCGGCGCGAAAGATCCGAATGTTCCGGACGGCGCGGGCCATCTGCCGCAGCAGAAGCTCGCGCGGATGCTCGCCGGCGAGCCGACGCACAGCGATGCGATTCAAACCGTGATCGAGTCGCCCGGCTACGGTGAGCTCGTGCGCGGACCGCTGCGCATCAAAGGCTGGACGCTCTCGCCGTTCCGCATTACGCGCGTCACCGCGCTCCTCGACGTCGGCACGAAGCGCGTCGACGTGCCGCTGGTCGATGAGCGGCCGGACCTCAAGCAGAAGTTCTCCTGGTACTACTTCGTCGCGCGTCCCGGATTCGAACTGACGATTCCGGAGCGCCCGCGCGGCGTCGGGCGTTCGACCGATGTGCAGATCGAAGTCGAAGACGAGAGCGGGCGGGTGATGCGAAGCAGCGATATCGTCTTCGATTGGGAGCGCACGCCGTGAAGATTTTCCTGGCGTTCCTCGCGCTCGCGATCGCGCTCACCTGGCCGCTCGCGCTGCATCTCGACACCGCCGTCGCCGATCGCGGCGATCCGCTGCTGACGGCGTGGATCCTCGATTGGGTCTGCTACTCGCTCACGCACGCGCCGTTGCAGCTGTACAGCGCGCCGATCTATCACCCCGCGCACTTTCCGCTCGCGTACAGCGAGAACCTCGTCGGCATCGCCGTGCTCATGCTTCCACTGCACCTCGCCGGCCTCTCTCCGCTGACGATTCAGAACATCGCCATCCTCCTCGGCTTCGCCTTCTCCGCCTACGGCATGTTCGTCCTCGCGCGCCTCATCACGCACGACACGCTCGCGTCGCTGCTCGCCGGGATCGTCTTCGCCTTCGGCTCATTCATGCTCGCGCACGTCCAGCACATCCAGATCCTCTGGAGCGGCTGGCTCCCGCTGATGTTCGCCGCGCTTCTCGTCTACCGGCGATCGCCGACCACGATACACGCCGCACTCCTCGGCGCCGCGTTCGTGATGAACGGCCTGACGAACATCTACTGGCTGATGTTCGGCAGCTTCATGCTGATTGTGACGATCGCCTTCCTCGGCCTCGACCGCAAATCATGGCTGCGACTCCTCGCCACGCTTGCCATCGCCGGCCTCGTGCTCCTGCCATTTCTCGTCCCTTACGCGATCGTGGCGCAGGAGTACGGCGCTGCGCGAACCACCGGCGAATCGCGCGGCGGATCGGCGTCGTTTGTCGACTGGCTCGTGCCGTCTTCGCGCAATTTGATTTACGGGCCGCTTGCGGATCCGGCGTTGCATCGCGATGAGCGGGAGCTGTTTCCGGGCCTGGTTCCGATTTTCCTCGCAGTAACCGCAATGTTTGGAGTGCGGCAACGCAAGTTGCCGCTCTTACTCAGCCAGAGCGGCGACTGGCGTCGCCGCACTCCAGACATTGCCATCTTCGCCTGCGCGATCGCCACCTACCTCGCCTTCGTCGCCTGGCCCCGCATCTGGGACGTTCCGGCAATGCTCACGGTCATTCTTCTCCTCGCACGCTTTTTCCCTCGATTCGAGAAACGCGAAGAGCACGCGGCCGCGCTCTGGATCGTGTTCGGCTTCGTGGCCTCCCTCGGATGGAACGCGTTTCTGCATCCATTCCTTTTTCGCGTTTTCACGCCGTTCCACGCCACGCGCACGCCGGCGCGGTGGGCGATCATCGTCTCTATGGGACTCGCGGTCTGGGCAGCGATCGGCGTGGCCAAGCGGCGCAAGCTCGTCGCAGTGGCGTCCTATCGCGTCGCTATCCGTCGGAAGTCCTACCCCGCGCATTCAGCTGGGATCACCTCGATCCGAAGGTCGCGCCTGTGTATCAATGGCTGGCGGAAACGAATCCGGGGCCGGTGCTCGAGCTGCCGATCATCGCGCATGGCGTCCCGTATGAGTACATCCTCGCGAACACCGTGCATCGCGTGCCGATCCTCAACGGCGGCTCGGGATGGGAGCCGCCGCATCACAAGTTTCTGCGCGAGAAGGAAGACAAGCTCGAATACGACGATGCGTTTCTCGCGAAGGCGATCGAGAGCGGCGCGGAGATCGTGATCGTGCACGAGCAGCGTCTCACCCCGGAGCGCAAAGCGGCCCTCGCAACGATGCTGCAGAAGCTCGTGCCGTTTCGCCGCTTCGGCAGCGACGCGGTCTTCAGAACTCCGCGAGCACCTGCGGGAACTGCCAGCGCGCCTCGCGAATCTCCTCGTCGATGATGTCGCTGTTCCGGTGCGTCCGCGAGTTGCGGCACGTTCCAGTTCGAGAGCCACATCGGACTCGGGTACGGCAGCACGTCGATCGAGTCGACGCGATATGGCAGCCCGCGCGCGGCGAGGCGCTCGTTGAGAAAGGCGATGACGTCTTTCGAAGTCGGGATCATGAGGCGATGCCGAGGTTGCGGACCTCGATGAGGTTGCGGTCGCAGAGGATCGACGCGCGCTCGATGCAGTTCTGCAGCTCGCGGATGTTGCCCGGCCAGTCGTAGGCGCGCAGAGCCGCGCGTGCGTCGTCGGTGATCTTCAATCCGGGGCGATTCAGCTCGCGCGCGAAACGGGCGAGAAAAAAATCTGTGAGCGCGTCGATGTCGGGGCGCCGCACGCGCAGCGGCGGGATCGTGACCGGGAAGACGTTGATGCGGAAGAAGAGATCCTCGCGGAACTCGCTGCCCTTCACCGCCTCTTCGAGATTGCGATTCGACGCGCAGATCACGCGCACGTCGACGTCGATCGCGGCGGTGCCGCCGATGCGCTCGAAGCGCCGCTCCTGCAGCACGCGCAGGATCTTCGACTGCACGTTGAATCCGAGCTCGCCGATCTCGTCGAGAAAGATCGTGCCGAGGTCCGCGAGCTCGAACTTGCCGAGCTGGCGGCCGGTCGCGCCGGTGAACGCGCCTTTCTCGTGCCCGAACAGTTCGTTTTCGATCAGCGTCTCCGGAATCGCGGCGCAGTTGATGGCCACGAATGGGCGATCGCGCCGCGGCGAGAGCTGGTGGATCGCGCGCGCGAACAGCTCCTTGCCCGTGCCCGACTCGCCCTGCAGCAGCACCGTCGAATCGGTCTGCGCCACGCGCTGGATCGCGTTCGATACCTCCACGATCGGCGGCGAGTCGCCGATGATCGCCGGCAGGCGATAGCGCTTCTGAAACTCTTCCTTCAGCAGCAGATTCTCGTAGCGCAGCTCGCGATGCTCGCGGCAGCGGCGCAGGAGCAGCGAGAGATGATCGACGTCGACCGGCTTCTGGATGAAGTCGTACGCGCCGAGCTTCATCGCCTCGACGGCGTTCTCGATCGTCCCGAATGCGGTCATCACGATCACCGGACAATCGGGATCGTTCTCCTTCGCCTGCCGCAGCACCGCGATCCCGTCCGCGCCCGGCAGCCGCAGATCGGTCAGCACCGCCACGTAGCGCCGCCCTTCCGCGAGCCAGCGAATCGCTTCGCTGCCCGAAGAAGCCACGTCGGCTTCGAAGCCATCGGCTTCGACCGACTCGCGAAGCATGTTCGCGAGCGACTCCTTGTCTTCGACGATGAGCAGGCGCTTCATAGGCCGAAGTACGACCGGATGCGCGACAGAATCGACGTCTGCTCTTCCTGGCGCGCGTCATCGCGCAGCGATTCGAGTGCGTCGCGGCGCGACATCACCTTCGCGGAGATCGTCTCCGCGAGATCGGAATAGTCGTGCAGCACCGGCTGCAGCGCCGCTTTCGTGATCTCGACGGCGACGACGTCGGTGAGCGCGATGACGTCCGCGGCGCGGGCCTCGCCGGTGAGCAGCGCCATCTCGCCGAAGAACTCCCCTTCGCCGAGCTGCGCCACTTCCTCTCCGCCGACGCGCACGGCCACGCGTCCTTTGTGCACGATGAACATCGAGTCGCCGGCCGTGCCCTGGCGGATGATCGTCTCGCCCTTCGAGTAGACGTGCAGCCGCGCGGCGGCGGCGATCGACTCGTGCGCGGCGTGCGGCAGCGGCGAGAGGATGTCGATGTTCTGCAGCCGCTCCACGATTTCCACGGCCTCGGGGTGCGGCTTCGCTTCCGGCGGCGAGTAGCGCTGGTGCACGCGAATCGGATACGGAATCGAGATCCCGTTGCGGCGGAACGCGTACCACAGCGCCTTGCGGATGTCGGCGTCGATGCGGTCGCGCTGCGAGTAGTCGTGGGTGAAGTACTTGATCTCGTACGTCACCGCCGAGTCGCCGAAGCCGCCGACGCGCGCGAAGCACGGCACATCGCGCGACACGCCTTCGACGTTCGTCGCCGCTTGCGTGAGCACCGAGATCACCGTCGCCGGCGGGACGTTGTAGTCGACGCCGATCTGCAGGATGCGCGCGTTGAGGTTGCGCCGCGGAAAGACTTCGAACCGCTCGCGTGCGAGGTGCGAGTTCGGGACGATGAGGAGGTTGTTGTTGAACGTGCGCAGATGCGTGCCGCGCCAGCGCACGGATTCGACAACGCCGAGGATCTCGCCGGTGCGGATCACGTCCCCGACTTCGAAGGCGTCTTCGAGACTGAGGGCGATGCCGGCGAAGAGGTTGCCGAGCGTTTCCTGCAATGCGAGACCGAGGACCGCGGCGAGGACGGTGCCGGTGGCGAGGAAGGCCGTGATCTTGCCGCCGCCGAAGATCGCGGAAATCGCCCACGCCAGGAGCAGGCCGAAAAGCACGATGGAGACGATCTCGCGCAGCAGGACCGGCGCGCGCACCTGCCGGCGGCGGGAGATGAAATCGAAGACGAGGAGATCGATCGCGCGGACGACGAAGAAGATGACCGGAAGAATGGCGATGAAGCCGAGGACGGCGAGCACCCGGTCGGGCTGCTTCGTCACGTCCTCGAGCAGCCGTTGGTTCCTGTCGACGAAGTAGTAGAGCGCGAGCAGCCCGATGCTGAGGAGGAGCGGGATGAGCAGCCGCGCGCGGCGATTCATGGCGCGCTCCCGCGCCGCTCACGGATCACGCGCATCAGGTCGCGCACGCCGACCAGCAGATGAATGACTCCGAAGCCGGAGACGAATCCACGCACGTAAGGATTGTCCGCCCACAACGCCATGGCCGGGCTGCTGTGCAGCCACGGATTCACCATCCAGACCCGCGTCCACGGAACGATCGTGAAAAAGAGGCCTGCCTCGAGACAGTAGAGGGCGAAGAACAGAGGCAGAGACATTCGCGCGGGCGATTGTAAAGGGCAGGAAAGAAAAAGGCAGAAGGCATTTCTGCCCTCTGCCCTTCTGCCCTCGGCGCTCAGCTCTTACTGGTCGCGCCGAATCTTTCCGCCGCTCTCGCGATTTCCGCCGCTGTCGTTGCTGCGCGCCGGCGGCGGGGAGCTGGGCTGGCTGGAGCGGCCGCTGTCGCTGCTGCGCGTGGACGAGCCGCTGTCGCGGGAGCCGCTGCTGTCGCGGGACGAGCTGCGATCGCGGGTGCTGCTGCCGCTGTCCTTCGAGCCGCGATCGCGCGAGCCGCTGTCCTTCGAGCCGCTGTCGTCGCGCGGATAGACCCGCGCGCCGCCGATGCGGTCGATCACGCGGCGCGGAACGTCGCTGCCCTTCGCCGACGAATCATTCGACCCGCTGCCGCTGCTGGTGCTGCTCGGCGGGGGCGTCGCGGCTGCGCCGCTGTCGCCGTGCTCGCGCGCGGTGCGATTCCGCCACGAGCCGCTCGAGCGCGACGAGTCATCCGACGACGGCGTCGTGGTCGCCGGCTCGGACGGCGCGACCGTCGAGGGACGATCGTTCGTCGTGCTCGGCGTATCGTTGCCGCTGCGGATGCGGTCGCGCCAGGACGGCGTGTTGTTGTTCGTGTTGTTGTCGTTCGACGTGTCGCGGTCGCGTCCTTCGCCGGAGCCGATCACGCGCGTACTCGGCGTACGTGCTTCGCCGCCGCTGCTGCGCCACGTGCCGCTGCCAACGCTGCGCGGGTTGCTTCCGCTGCCGCTGCCGGCATCGACCGGCGCAACGCCTCCGCGTCCGATCGGAGCAACGCTGCCGCCGCTGATCGGCGCCATCGATCCGCCGGTGATCGGCGCGACGGAGCCGCCGCCGATGTTCCGAGAAGGAGTCGACGGACCGGCACCCGCGGTCGCGGTTCCGGGGTTCGAGATCGGGCCGCGCGAGCGCACGATGCGGTCGCGCACGTTCGCGGCGATTTGCGGGTCGCGGCGGAAGAAGCCGGTCAGATCGGCGGGCGTGCCCGCCTCGATGCCGGCGTCGCCGCCGAGGCTGCGGCGGCGAATCTCTTCGGCCGGGTCGCGCAGCTTGTCGCCGCTGATCCGCGCAGGCGCGCCGGAGATCGTCGCGTAGCCGCCGTTGTCCGTGCGTCCGAGGCGCGCCTTGATGACGTCCGTCGTCAGCGCGGCGCGATCGACGCGCGTCGACACGATCGTGTTGCCGTCCATGAACGTCCACGGGCGGAGATCGATCTCGTTCGCGCGCACGCGGCCGTAGAAGCCGAGGCCGATGTTCACGCCGGCATGGCGATAGGGCTTATACGCCCAATCGTAGTAGCCGCGATGGCAGTCGTACCAGCCCGCGGGCGCCCAGCCGGTGTAGGTCGGGCCGTACCACCAGTACACCCACGCGGGCGAGTAGCCGTAGCCCGGCACCCACACCCAGCCGTAGCCCGGGTCATACGCCCAGCGGCCGTAGTGATACGTGCCCCATCCCCACGGATCGTACGAGATCCAGGTGAGGCAGCCGTGGCGGCGCGACCAGTAGCCGTTGTAATACGGACGCCAGCCGACGCTCACGGTCGGGCGCCACGAATAGCCGATGCCGCTGACGAAGACCCAGCGGCCGTAGTCGTCGAGATCGTCGTTCCAGTACGAGAGACGGCGATCCATGTAGCGGCTGCTGGAGTTGCTGAACTTCTCGGCACGCTTGAGGAACCAGCGCTCGAAGTCGTCGGCGGCGTAACGCTGATCGCCGATGAGATCGAACGGACCGCGATCGTCGACCGAGGCCGTCTCGCCCGCGCGCAAGCGGCTGGTCCGCTGCGGCGTGCGCACTTCGAGGTTGCCGTCGAACACGGTGACGCGGTCTTTTCCGCGCGTGTCGGTCTCGACCGAATAGATCGCCTCGTAGTTCGCGACGTAGCTCGCGTTGTCGGTGTCGAGGCGGATGTGATCGGCGCCGATGTCGGTGCGCTGCACGGCGACTTTGCCGTAGCGCAGTTCGACGACGGTCTCATTCGCGTCGCCCTCGTAGCTGTCGAGGATCGAGCGGAGGCGGATCGTCGTGGCGCGATCGATGCCGAGGATGTTGCCGTCGGAGAGATGGATCTCCGCGCGGCCGCGGCGGCCGGTCGTGATCTCGTCAGCCGGATAAACCGGGACGTTGCGCGCCGCGTCGATCTGTTTTCCGTCCTCGCCGGACCGGATGATCGTGCCGCCCTCGTCGTACGAGATGTACGACTGATGGCGGTCGCGCTGCTGCGCCTGAAAAGGAATCGCCAGCGCGAGAGTGAGAAGCGAGAGCAGCAAGCTTTTTTTCATTGGAACCATCTCCTGCAACCGAGCCGCTCGGTTGCGGCGCACATGCCAGCGACAGATGAGTATTCCGCTTGTGTTTTCAGTGGGTTAGCGGTTGGGGTTGGTGGGTAGGTGTCCTCATTCGAGGAACGCCGTCCTTTTGGGAGTGCGGTGATGGAGCCAGCCCTTAACCTTGGCTTGCTCACGGCGCAAACAATTCCGCGAGCGTAGCCAAGAGTCTTTGCTGAATCTGAACGGGCAACCGTCCGAGGCGTTTGACTAGGCGTGCTCGATCGACCGCCCGAATCTGATCGAGCGCAACCTGGCCGACCTTGCCTGCAAACTTGCAGGTGACGCGTGTCGGATACGGTTGTCCCTTCGTGGTCATCGGCGCAACGATGACGGTTCGAATGTGTCGATTCATCTCATCCGGAGATACAACCACGCAGGGCCGGACTTTTTTGATTTCGCTGCCGATCGTTGGGTCCAGGTTGATGAGATAGACCTCGAAACGAGCGATCACCACTTCCACTCCGTTTGATCGAACGATGAAAGCATCGCAGCTTCATCGTCGAGCGCGTCGTCGCCTCTCTCCGCCATACGCTGAAAGGCCGCTTCCCATCCTTCTCGCGGAATGTGAACGGAACGGATCACAATCTGGTTGGGCCCAGCCTCGATCTGCACTTCGTCCGTCAAATGTGCTTCTTCGAGGAGAGCTTTAGGGAGGCGGACGCCACGCGAATTCCCGATCTGGATGATGCGCGCCTTCATACTCACATTGTAATTACAGGGTGGAGGGATTCAAAATTCTACGGCGACAACACTGCGACAGGATAACGTCGGAACTGATCATCGACCGTAAGGTCGCTTTCATCGTCAGCGATTTAGCAAACGCGCGTCCTACGTCCCGTAACGCAACCTCTGCGCAAGAACATCCGGCAACCCCGCCTTGAGAATCGACATCTGCGTTTTGTCGATGTCGTACTCGACTCGGAAGAACTGCACGGTTCGTTTGTCGGAGTCGAAGATGATGCAGGCGGAGCTGGGGTTGCGGTCGCGGGGCTGGCCGACGGAGCCGGGGTTGATGAGGTAGCGTTCGTCGGGGGCGAGGCGGATGGTGGCCTCGCCGCGGACGGCGAATCCTTTCACGGCGCGTTCGCCGTTGATGGAGAAGACGGCGGGGAGATGGGTGTGGCCGAAGAGGATGAACGGCGCTTCGTAGAGCGCGAGGACCTGCGCGGCGTGATGGACGTTGAAGACGTACTCGTCTTCGTCGTAGGGCGAGCCGTGGCAGAGGAGGACGCCGCCGGCGAGCGTGGGGCCGACGGTGAGGTCGCGCAGGAAGCGGCGGTTGATGGGGCTGAGATGGTCGCGCGTCCAGAGCGCGGCGGCTTTGGCGGCGTGGTTGAACCCGTTGGCGTCGTCGAGGCCCGAGGCGACGCGGTCGTGATTGCCGCGGATGTAGATCTTACGGCCGCGCAGCGTGCGCATGGTGTCGAGGACCTGGTTCGGCTGCGCGCCGTAGCCGACGAAATCGCCGAGGCAGATCACGGTGTCGAACTTTTTGCGGCGCACGTGAGTGAGCACGGAGCGCAGCGCTTCCGCATTGGCGTGGAGGTCGCTGACGACGAGCGCTCTCACGCGCGCCTCCCGTACGATTTCCACGGCGACTTGCGCGCGGCGTCGAGGACGCTCTTCGGCAGCTCGAGCACGATCCGCTCGACGATCTCCGCCGGTGTTTCATCTTCGCGGATCTCGATCGTGAGATCGGACATGCGGTAGTAGCGGATGCGATTGGCGAAGAGCTCATGCGTGGAGAGGTCGTCGCGGAAGAGCGGCCGGTCGCCGGCTTTCGTGTCGATGCGCGACCGCAGCAGCGAGTACGGCGCCGACAAATACACCGACATCCCCTCGGACTGAATGAACTGGATGTTGTCGTCGAACGTGAACGTCCCGCCGCCCGTCGCGATCACCGCCGCATCGAGACTCCTCGTCGAGCGCAGGAGATCGCGCTCGCGCTTTCGGAAATGCGGCTCGCCGTGCTGCGCGAAGATGTCCTTGATCGACAGCTTCTCCGCCGCCTCGATCAGCTCATCGAGGTCGAAGAACGGCGCATCCATGCGCGCCGCGAGCTCCCGGCCGATCGTGGTCTTACCGGAGCCCATGAAGCCCACGAGGTAGATCTTCATGCTGAAGGGAGAAAGAGCGTTAGCACGAGCAGCGGCTCGTGACGCGTGTGGAGCGTTGGATGACTTTGGGAGCACGGCCCAGGAATGCAGAACGCAGAACGCAGAATGCAGAATTGAGAAACCCGCCTACGGCAGTTTGGGCGCGCTTTCTCAATTCTGCGTTCTGCGCTCTGCGTTCTGCGTTCCTGTGCCGTGCACGCAGATCATGCCGCCAGCCCAAACGCGCGCCTCACCACCGCACGCGCCGTCCCCTACAACGAAAAGTTGTCCATGAACCGGGTAGAGATGTCTCCGCGGATGAATTTCTCGTTATTCACGATCGCCCGGTGCAGCGGAATCGAGGTTTTCACGCCTTCGATCACGAACTGCTCGAGGGCGCGGCGCGCGCGGGCGAGGGTCTCGCTGCGGTCTTTTCCGCGGATGACCAGCTTCGCGAGGAGCGAGTCGTAGTGCGGGGGGACGACGTAGTCGCGGTAGACGTGGGTGTCGACGCGGACGCCGGGGCCGCCGGGGAGATGCAGCTCGCGGATTTTTCCGGGATTCGGGGCGAAGGTGACGGGGTCTTCGGCGTTGACGCGGAACTCCATGGCGTGGCCGCGCAGGCGGAAGTTGCCTTCGGGCACGGAGAGTTTTTCGCCGGCGGCGACGCGGATCTGTTCCTTCACGAGATCGATGCCCGTCACTTCTTCGGTGACCGGATGCTCGACCTGGATGCGCGTGTTCATCTCCATGAAATAGAAGTCGCCGTCCTGATAGAGGAACTCGATCGTGCCGGCGTTGACGTAGTTCACGGCGTGGCAGAGCTTCACCGCCGCGTCGCTCATCCGCTTGCGCGTCGCTTCGTCGAGCGCGGGTGAGGGCGATTCTTCGATCAGCTTCTGATGGCGGCGCTGGATCGAACATTCGCGCTCGCCGAGGGCCACGACGCGGCCGAACGTGTCGCCGAAGACCTGGATCTCGATGTGACGCGGGCGCTCGAGATATTTCTCGAGATACACGTCGGCGACGCCGAACGCGCGCTCCGCTTCATTGCGCGCGGTCTCGTACTGATTCTGCAGATCGGATTCTTTCCAGCAGATGCGCATCCCGCGTCCGCCGCCGCCCGCCGACGCTTTGAGGATCACCGGGAATCCGATCCCGTTTGCGATCTCCGTCGCTTCCTCCACCGTCCGGATCGCGCCTTCGCTGCCGGGGATGATCGGCACGCCGGCCTTCTTCGCCGTCTCGCGGGCGCGCGCCTTGTCGCCCATCAGGCGAATCGCCTCCGCGGGCGGCCCGATGAACGTGAGATTGCACTCGCCGACGATCTCCGCGAAGTGCGGATTCTCGGAGAGAAATCCGTAGCCCGGATGAATCGCGTCCGCGCCCGTGATCTCCGCTGCGGCGATGATGCTGGAGATGTTGAGATAGCTCTGCTTCGATGCGGCCGGCCCGATGCAGACGTCGTCATCGGCATAGCGGACATGCAGCGAGTCGCGGTCGGCCTCGGAGTGCACGGCGACCGTTTTCAGGCCCATTTCCTTGCACGCGGCGATGATGCGGAGGGCGATCTCGCCGCGGTTGGCGATCAGTACTTTCGAGAACATGAGAAGGGGTTACACCTTCACGGCGAACAGCTGTTCCCCGTACTCGACGGGCTGTCCGTTTGAGGGATAAATCTTCGTGATCACTCCGTCGACGTCGCACTCGATCTCGTTCATCAGCTTCATCGCCTCGACGATGCAGATCACCTGTCCTTTCGAGACGCGGTCGCCGACGTTCACGAACGGCGAAGCCTCGGGACTCGCCGAGCGGTAGAACGTTCCGACGATGGGAGTGGTGATGAGGTGCAGCCCCGCGTCGCTGGCCGCGGCCGGTAGCGGTGCGGCAGGCGCCGGTGCGAGCGACGGCAGTGCGGCCATCGGGATCGACGGCGATTCCGCGGGCTTCGTCTCGCCGGCGTACGCGAAGACCTTCGGATGCGAAGGCTTGCCTTCGATGCGGACCTTGGTGCCGCCCTGTTCGATCTCGACTCCGGTGATGCCGCTTTCGGCCACCCGGTCGATGAGCTCGAGGATCTCTTTGAAATTCAACGGTCTACCTCTCAAATCAACTCGTCGCGAAGCAAATACTTCGCCTTCGACAGCTCGAATCGCGCGCGTCCGTAGCTTCCATCGGGGCGGAGGACGAGCAGGATGTAGTACTCGGGCGTGACTTCGGAGAGGAATGTAATGTACTTCTCGCTCACGAGCGAGAACTGAAGCACTTCGCCGGTGTTGAGCTCCGTGTTGGCGTGGCGGATGGACTTGATGAAACTGCCGAACTCCGCGCCGAGGATCTCCAGCGGCACGTCGTGATCATTGATCGTTTCGACGGGGATGCCGTCGAGGCTGATGAGACTCGCCGCCATCGCGCCTTCGATGCGCTGCAGCAATGCCGCGAGCACTTTTCTAAACACGCGGCTCCTCTTTGCGCGAGACTTTCGAGAGCCAGTTCTCGAGGCGCGTGATCTTCGAGTCCGGTGCAGCGGCCGGCGCCGACTCGATATGCATCCCCATCGGCGCCTCGACCGTCATCGCGGCCGCGGTGTACTCGGGCACCGGCTCTTCGAACGGACTCTCTTCGTGCGCCGCGTGCATCGGCTCGGCGTCGCCGGTCGCTTCTTCTTCGCGAAGCTCGAACGGCGGCATCGTGCGATCGAAGGGTGAGTCTTCTTCGAAGGCCGGAGTGGTACGCGCCTCCGGCGCGTCCTCGGGGACGGGAGGCGCGCCGGAGGCGCGCGCCACTTCATCCATGTCGAGCTCGGACACGATCGGTTCCACTTCGTGACCGACTTCGAGAATCTTCGCCGGATTGACGACCTGCAGTGCTTCCGGCTCCGGCTCCGGAGGCGGAGCAGGAGGATTCAGCTCCAGCTCGAGCGAGTCGATGATCGCATCGACCTCTGGATCGCCCGGCATGAGCGCGTGCACGAGCTTGTACTTCTTGATCGCTTCGACCTTATCGCCGAGGGACAGATACGAATCGCCGAGCAGTCGCGCGGCGACGACGTTGCCCGGATCGAGCTGCAACGCGCGCGACAGCGCTTCGACGGCATCGCGATCCTGCTGCTGATCGCGCAGCACGCGGCCGAGGCTCACCCACGCGGAAAGATACGTCGCATGCGCCGCGAGGCCGGTGCGCAGCACCTGCTCGGCCTCGGCCACCTGTCCCGCCTTGCGCAGTTCTTCGGCGAGCGGAAAAAAAAGACGGCTCTTCGGATCCGCTTTCAGGCGGAATCGAAGCTCCTCGATCTTTGCGTTCGTCGCTGGCTGCGCCATCGCGGGACCCGAATTCTAAAGCGTATCAGACGCGAACCGCCCCGCGAGTTGCGGGGCGGCTCGGAGAATGTGTCTTCGAAAGAGCGTTTTACGGCGTTGCGTTGCCGGTGAGGCAGACGTTCAACGTCGGATTGTTCGGATCGTTGGTCGTGAACGCGACGGTACCGGCGGTCGAACCGGCCGACGCCCCCGCGTGGAACGTCACGTTCCACGAAGTCTGGGTGCCCGGCGGAATCGACACGGAAGTCAGCGGGCTGATCTCGAAACCAGGCGCCGCGGGGCCGGGGCTCGGAGCGCCGGCCGTCACGGTGAGATTCTGCGCGCCCGCCGCGGCGGTGTTTCTGATCGTGATCGACGTCGTGCCGTCGCTGTTCACCGTTGCGGTGGCAACCGCGCAGCCCGTCGCGGGCGCAACCACCGACGCGACCGGCGCTGCCTGCACGCAAACCGGATTGGCCGGCGCAACGGTGACCGTCACCGTATCCGTGCAGCCCGTCGTGACATTGCGGAACGTCAACGGCACGTCGACCGGTCCCGGTTGCGTTCCCGGAGGTCCGGCCGGACCACCCACCGTGCACGCCACTGTCGGGAACGTGAAGCCGGTCAGCGGCACGGCGACATTGAAGCTCTGGTTGGCCGACCCGCTCGAAATCGTCGACGGGCTGGGGATGATCGTGAAGGACGCTGCCGGCGAGGTGCCCTTGCCGAGGTCGAAGCGAATGTTCGCCGTCCCGAGCGCGCCGACACCCGGATTCGCGACGAGCGCGGTCAGCGTCGTGCCGGCCGTCACGGGACTGGTTGCGCTGAGGATCTGCGGCGCGACGGGGACGAACGTGAAGATATTGGCCGACGTCGCGCTGTCGCCGTTGTCGATGTTGACCACCGTGACGGCTCCGGCCCCGCCGGTGCAGGCGTTGGCGAGCGACGGCGTACGAACGACGACTTGCGTGCCGGAGACGCGAATCTGCTGCGCCTCGACCGGAGGAGTCGTTCCGAACAGCACCTGAATCGGCGAATCGAATCCGATGCCGTCGATGGTGACGTCCGTTCCGCCGGTCGAAGCTCCGACGAGCGGACTGATCGCCGTGATCTGCATCTTCGCCTTGTAGAGGAACTGCTGCGGCGACGTGCCGCGCGTATTCGAGTTGATGTTCACGATGCGGACTTCGACCGGGCCGAGCACCGCGCCCGATCCATTAGGATTCGTCGAGCGCCCATCGGGCGCGACGACGAGGACCTGGTTGAAGCCGGTGCTGATCACGTTCGCCTCGGCGGAGCCGAAGAACACCTGCACGGGGGCCTGGAAGCCTTCACCGAAGATCGTCACGCGCGTGCCGCCGTTGATCGGACCCGACGTCGGCGAGAGCGAGCTGATGATCGGCGTGAGCGACAGGTTGCGGAACGTGAAGACGTCGTTGCCGACGACGCGCTCCTCGGTGCCGGTGCCGACTTTGGTGACGACGATGATGTCGGAGACGAGCTGCTGTCCCGCGCCGAGGTTCACCGCCGGCGTGATCACGTCGATGAAGGTCGGGCCGGAATTCGCGATGATCGCTTCGACCGGAACTCCGGTTCCGACGTCGAAGAGCACGCGCAGCGGCGTGATGAAGTTCGTGCCGTTGATGCGAATCGTCTCGCCGCCCTGCGGTTTTCCGACCGGAGGAGTGACGGACGTGATCGCCGGCGACTGGCTCACCGGGCAGCGCGGATCGGGCGGCACGCAGGCCGGCGTCGTCCGGAACGACACGTCGACGGTGCGGGTCACGTTGTTCACGGTCGCCGTCACGCGCGCCACCACGGCCGCCGACGACGTCAGGTTCACCGTCGCCACGCCGTTCGTCGTCGTGCGGAGGAGCGACTGGACATTGGGCGTGACGTCCGTGAACGCGCCGTTCGTCGTGCTGAACTCGACGGCGGTTCCGTTCGGAACCGGCTGTCCGTTTTGCGTCACCGTCGCCGTGATGGTGACGGTGGTGTCGATGATGGGAGTCGTGTTCGACGCAGTGAGCACGAGGTTCGCGCCGGTGACCGGCGTTCCGCCCGGAGGATTCTGACTGCCCGATGGCGGAGCCGTGGGTGTCTCTCCCTTGCACGCTGCGAGGAGCAGGAGGATGCCCAGCAGCGCGATCCCGGATTTCCGCTTTGTGATCTCGATCATGGTTGAACCCCCGTCACGTCGCACACCCATAGCTACAGGCATCCGTTGCACTGGTAGCAGAAGTCGAGCGGGAATCGCGTCGCGTCATACACGCGGTCGCCGCTGAGCGTCTCGCCGAAAATTTCTACGATGACATCCATCTTCACGACCGGACGGCCCGTCACCGGATCGCGGCCGCCGTTCTGCGGCAGCAGCGCCGCGAACGGCGCCTGGGTGATCGCATCCGACTCCAGCACGGTGAAGTTGCTCAACCCCGCGGCAGCGCCGACGCCCAGAAGCTGATCGGTCGCGCGCACGAACGACTGCGGCACCTGCGAGCCGCCGTCGATGCGTTGATACGACACCTTGTAGCGGGTCACGCGCACTTGCAGGAACTCTCCGACCGCAGCCCCGTTCTTCGGGATCACGGTCATGTTGATCGCGCCGATCGTACCGGTGCAGCCCGCACCGCCGGCGAGATCGATCTGGGAGATCGTCTGCGAGTTGGTGACGACCAGTTCGACGGGAGAGCTATTGTTCGCAAGCTCGCCGCTGCAGCCCGCCAGCGCAGCTGCCAGCGCCGCGGCGACGACCAGCAATGTTCTGTTGTTTGGCATGTTCATGTGTACGCCCTCCCTCACCTCAGCTCCTCACGATTCGCGGCGTGATGAAGATGAGTAGCTCGTCGTGGGTTGAATTCACATCGTGGGACCGGAACAGCGCGCCGATGATCGGAATGTTGTGCACGAAGGGCATCCGCGTGATCGCGTTGTCGTCCGTGGTCTGGAAGATGCCGGCGATCACCGCCGTGCCGCCGTCGCGCACCATCAACTTCGTCTTCGCCGAGCGGGTCGTCAGCGGAGTGCCCGCCGCGCCCGCGATCGTGAGACCGGTTGCCGGCTGATTCTTCTGCACCTGGATGTCCATGATCACCGTGCCGGCCTCCGTGATCTGCGGAGTGACCTGCAACTGCAGCGTCGCATCGAGGTATTGCACCGTGGTCGTGAAGTTGATGCGCGTCTGATACGGGATCTGGAAGCCGCTCTGGATCTGCGCGGCGGTGTTGTCCTGCGTCGTCACGCGCGGCGCGGAGACGACTTTCGTGTAGCCCTGCGCCTCGGCCGCGCTGAGCGCGAAGTCGAGATCGAACGCGCCGAGGACGTCGAAGAAGTGGAAGCTCAACACGCTGTTGCCGGCGGCGAACGCGAACGGCCCGCCGGTGAAGTTGATGCGATTCGGGAACACCAGCCCGGTGCCCGTTCCGATCGCCGGATCGAGATCGCCGCCGAAGCCCCACGTGAATCCCCACTGCTGCAGGAACGTGCGCGACGTCTCCACGATGCGCGCCTCGATCATCACCTGGCGCGTCGGGATGTCGATCGTCGTGATCAGGTTCTGCATCGTCTGCAGATAGGCCGGGATCTCGCTGATGATGATCTGGTTCGTGCGGGCGTCGACGATGATGCGCGCACGCGGCGAAGCCAGGTCTCGCAGCAGCCCCTGTACTTCCCCCGCACGCGCGTAGGAGAGCTTGAAGCTCAGCGTCGTCAGCGGCACGTTGAGGCGTTCTTCCTCGGCCAGGCGGCGCTGCGCCGCGGTCTCCGCCGCCAGGCGGTCGACCGTGCCGATGCGCATCACGTTTCCGTCGATGGTGAACGTGAGCGAGTTCTGGCGCAGGATGATGTCGAGCGCCTGATCCCACGGCACGTCCTGGAAGTCGACCGTGACCGAGCCGCCGACACCGGGATCGATGGCCATGTTCAGGCCCGTCAGCTCGGCGAACGTGCGCAGCACGTCTTTCAGGTCGGCGTCTTTGAGATTGAGCGAGATCGGCTCGCCCGTGAACACGCGCGGGCCGCCGCTGAGCGTGCGCGTTCCGGAGAGCGTTCGCACCGCTCCCGGCACCGCCGGCTCATTGAACACGTCTTCGGTGGTCGTCGTCTGCTGCTGCGGCGGCGGCGCCTGATCCATCGGCGCGCTGATCACCTTCCTCGCGCCCTTCGATGCCGGCTCGGGGACTTTCCACACCGGCGCCTTCTCGGCGACCATCACCGGCACTTGCGCCGGGATGTCTTCCGTCACCGTCACGGTCGCCGCGGCGGGAATCGCGCGCGGTTCCGGGGCGCTCTGGACGGGAGGCGGGCTGGAAGCCCGCGCGACTCCGCCGGCGAATGCGACGAGCAGCTCGTCGCCGTTCTGGTTGATCGTGTATTCGCTCTTGTGCGCGAGATCGATGACCACGCGCGCGACGGTCGGCTGGAACTGCGCGACGCGCACGCGCTTCACGAGCTCGTCGTCGACCGTGACCGCGCTCTTCTTCGAGATGTTCTTCACGCCGTCGAGATCGATGACCAATCGCGACGGCTGTTCGAGGCGGAACGCTTTGTACTTCAGCGCGCCGTCGGCGGCGATCCGCACTTCGACCGCTCCGCCGGCAGTCGTCGCGCCGATGTCGCGGATCATGCGCGCGCGGGGCAGCGCGGTTTCAATGTGGCGACCGCTGCCCTCAGCGGTCGCGCTGCCGCTGGGGGCAGCGGCAGCCACAGGTTCCTCTGCAACGACAGGCTCCGGATCCGGCACGGATGCAACGACAGGCGCGAGCGCCTCGACGGCCGGCGCGGCGGTTTCAATCGCAATCGCAGTCGCCGGAATGGTCACGACGACCGCCTTCTCGACGGCGGAGACTTCGGGATGCAGCGGCTCGGTCAGACGGAACGTGATGCGCGTGAGATGGCTGCCCATCTCCACGACGTCATCGGCAGTCATCGAGGCAACGGCAGGCGGAAGCACCGCTGGAATGAGGACGCTCGATTCCTTCGTGGTGCTGGTGAGGTCGACGACGAACACACCGGGCGACGGACTGTAGGACGTGTAGGCCGGAGCGCCGGTTGTCTTGAGCGTGACGCGTGAGCCATCGATCTCGACGGTCGTGAGCGACATCGTGCTCGGCATCGCCGCTGCTTCGGCGGCGGGCGCCTTCGCTTTCTTGGAGCCCCACAGACGAGCATCCGCGGTGCTCACCGTGAGCAGAAGCGCGCCAGCCATCACCAGGAGTCGCTTGGCTCTTCTCATACTTCTCACCTTCACCATCTCGCCCTCCACTCGCCCTGCACTCCGCCCTCTACGGCCTCTTTCCTGAAGGCGACAGATCCTTGACGACCTCGCGGTAGCGTTCGATGCGAGTCGGATCGTTGACTTCCTGCCGGAACACGACGGAGGTCGGCGTGATGCGAATGACCTCTCCGTCGAAAACTTTGTCTCCCCCGTGAAGAAGATAGCCCTTGTTGTCCGGGCCGTTGATCATCGCCGTGAGGCCCTGGCGCGTCTTGAAAATGCCCTGCAGCCGCATCTCGTCGATCATGAATCCCGGAACGCCTTCGGGGCGCTGCCCGCCCGCGAGCCGCGGCGCCGGCCCGATGAGCGAGCGGAACGGATCGCGGCGTCCCTGGGGATCGTAGCGATACGTGTCGGTCGTCGTCGGCTCTTCGAGGATGTCCTCGAGCGTCTTCTGCACTTCGGAGGAGGTGCCGCTCGTGGTCGTGTCGCCCGCGGCCGTGATCGACGGAGCGGGAGTCTGCGCGACCACCGTCGCGACTGCGGCGATGACGATGAGCAGCGAGTAGAAGAAATTCGAACGCTTCACCCTTCGCCCCCTACCCCGCCCCGCCCGGTTTGGCCGCGGGCGCGGCATCCTTCGGCTCGATGTACACGAACGTCTTGGCCGTGAAATCGGACGAGATCGTCCGCGACTCCTGATTCGGCAGCGCCCGGATGGCGATGTTCTCGACGTTCATGATGCGCGAGAAGTTGCCGAGTCGATTGAAGAGAATGGCCAGGTCGTGATAGCGGCCGTCGACCGAGACCGAGATCGGCCACTCGACGTACGGATCGGTCGACCCGAGGTTCAGCGCCGGGAACGAGAGACGCCGCAGCGTGAACTCGCCCTGATCGACGAGCGACTTGATCTTCTTGATGATCTCTTCGGTGTTGCGCGTGGACGGAAGGATGCGGCGCAGCTTCTCGAGCTCGAGCTCGAGGCGCTTCACTTCTTCGCGGAACTGCGGCAGCTTGCGCTCCGCGGCGCGGCCCTTCTGAATTTTCTGTTCCAGCTCGCCGATCTGCGTGTCGGCGGTCGCGATCTCTTCTTTGATCCCCTTCACCATCGCGTACTCGACGGCCGCCACCGCGCCGGCGGCGAGCAAGAGCCCGACCACCACGCCTACCCATTTCGGTTTGTCATCCAGTGTCAGCGCCATCGACGTCTCCTACTGCCCAGCCGGGGCGCCTCCGCCCGGTGCGGTGGTGGTCGGTGCCGGAGCTCCCGCCGGTGGTGGCGGCTCGGGGGTCTTCGGCGCGTACGTGAACGCGAAATTCATGTCGAACGAATAGACGAGCGGCGCCGCGGACACCTGCGTCAGCGTGCCGAGCGACGGCTCCTCGAAGTACGTGTCGCGCTTGATGTTTTCGACGAACAGCGCGATGGCGTTCGGGTTCAGCCCGCGGCCGTTGAGCGAGATGCGGCCGCCGCTGATGTCCATCGCGTCGATCCACACGAGGTCCGGCAGATCCTTGCTGACCTGGTCCATGATCCGGACCGGACCCTTCTGATTTTTCTTGAGGTCGTTGATCAGATCGATGCGCTGCTGGAGGCTGTCTTTGCGGCGCTGGTATTCCTCGACTTCCTTGATGATGGCCTCGAGCTTCTGCGCTTCCTGCGTCTTCTGCTCGACGATCTCCTGGCGCTGCGCGAGCTCGCGCTTGTACCAGAAGTAATAGCCGGCCGCGGCGAGGATGCCGAGGACCGTCAACACGAGAACGATGATGTTGTTGACGCTCGTCGGCGCTCCGGGGGTAGAGACGGCAGCCGCAGCAGCAACAGGTGCGGCACCGGTTCCCCGGACCGCCCGCCCTTCCCGCACCAGATTGATCTTGATCAAGCGTCCCCCAACTTCCTTATGGCGAGACCGACGGCGATGGCCATGCTCGGCGCCATCTCGGCCAGCTCCTCGGGGTTGAATTGGCTCTCGTCGACCGTGATTCTGCGGAACGGATCCATGATCGAAACCGGGATGCCGAACTTGTCGCGCAGGATCGCGTCGAGGTTCAGCACGCCCGAGCCGCCGCCGGCGAGCACGATCTCATCCACGCGCTCGGCACCCGACGTCGCGGTGAAGAAGTCGAGGGTCTTGCGCAGCTCGCCGGCAAAGTCTTCGGAGACGGAGTTGAGGATGGGGATGACCTGCTGGATCGTGTAGTCGGCGACCGGCTTGCCGCGCTTGAGCTCTTCCGCCTGCTCGAACGAGAGGCTGAGCTCGCGCTGAATGGCATCGGTGTACTGATTGCCGCCGAACGTGATGTCGCGCCAGAACAGCGACGTGCCGCCGGAGAGAACGTTCACGTTCGTCACCGACGCGCCGACGTTCACGAGCGCCATCACCTTGCCGGCCTCGACGTCGTAGTTCACTTCGTAGCAGTTCTGCACCGCGAACGCGTCGACGTCCACCAATACCGGAGCCTTGCCGGTCTGGCTGATCACCGACGTGTAGTCGTTGATCTTTTCCTTCTTCACCGCCACCAGGATCACGTCGATGTTGTCGCCCGATCCGGGCGTGGTGAGCGGGACGTAGTCGAGGTTCACGTCGTTGATGTCGAAGGGGATGTACTGCTCGGCTTCCCACTGGATCGACTCCGAGAGCTCCTCGGCCGACATGGCCGGCAACGTGATCTTTTTGATGATGACGGAGTGCCCGGACAGGGAGGTCGCGTAATTGGAATTCTTGACTGCGCGCTCCATGTTGAGCCGCTGGATCGTCTCCACCACCATGGAGGAATCCATGATGGAACCGTCGACGATAGCCTCGGGCGAAAGGCGCTCGGTTCCCAGCTTCACGAGCGCGTACTGTCCGCCTTTCTTCTCCTTCAGCTCGACAAGTTTTACAGCTGAGGAGCCGATATCAAGACCGACGACATTTTTGCTCTTTGAGAAGAACACCGCTCACCCCATCCATCTCACACTCACTTCTCACAGGCGTCCCGGGATGTAGAAAGGTGAAGCGAAATTACAACGTTTAATTTGACGTGTCAACTCTACAGGATTTGGATAAGTGGCACGACTACGCGTGTTTAGGTAGAATCCGCACCTTTCTTTTACTTGAGGGAGTCAACGATGGCAAAGATGTGCGAAGTCTGTGGCAAGGCGCCCGTGTTCGGTAACCGGGTCAGCCATGCTCATAACGTTTCCAGCCGCCGCTGGATGCCGAATCTCCAGAACGTTCGCGTGATGGTCGGCTCGGCCGTCAAGCGGATGAAGGTCTGCACCCGCTGCATCCGCTCGGGCGCGATCAAGAAGGCGGCGCGCTAGCCGGTTGCTGAGTTGCCAGCAACTCAGCAACCGCTTTTGCACATCCCCACGAGACCGTAAACCCAGCCCCACCATGACCATAGTTGTGGATGACGGGCTTCCCCGGCTCCCACTCCAACCGCACCTCCGGCCGCACCGGCCGGACTCCATTTCTCACCGCTAAGACGCGTCCGCTGACCTCGGGCACCGCCGCCCGGCAGCGCTCGACGATCGCGGCCGCTTCGTGTTCGCCAGGCGGGATCGCGCTGTCATAACCGCCGAGGACGCAGTCGTCCGTCCGCGGAATCACGTACATCAGCGGATCGTCGGTGACGATCGCGTAGTCGATCGCCGGCCGGTCGCTGACCACGGTGATGCCGTAGCCGGGAGTGAGCTCCGCGTCGCCGCACAACGCCCGCGCGCCGAAGCCCGCGCAGTTGACAACGACGTCATGTTCGAGCTCGCCGAACGAGCGGATCTCGCGTTGCACGATTTGCCCTGGAAAGCGCCGCCGCAGATACGGCAGGTACCGTGAAGAATCCATCATCGGCACGTGAATGCGCTCGCCGTTGACGAAGAAGTCGATCATCGACACGCCCGCCTCCGGCTCGCGCAGCAGCGCGACGAGCACCTCGCGCGTCTCGTTCGCCCACCGCTCCACGTGCGACGACGCGATGTGATACGCAAACCAGATCGCGCCCGCCGCATGCGAGGTCGTGTTCTCGATCTCCTTCGCGAAGATCGTCACCTCATGCCCCGCCTCGGACAACACGACTCCACACGTGAGCCCCGAAACACCCGCGCCGATGATGGCGATGCGCGTCATTTCATTTCTTTCAGCAATTCCTCCACTGCCGCATCCAGCTGCGTGTCTTTGCCGAGGACCGTCTCGCCGAGGGGCCGCGCCACGAAGCGATCGACCGGACGCGGATTCATCTCCATGTCCTGCCCCCGCGTGTCGCGAATGCGGATGGCCGGCAGGCGTACCGACGTGCCGTCGATCAGCGTGGTGTCGCCCGTGAAGATGATCCATCCCGCCGTCGGCTCGCCCACCACTTTCCCGAGCTTCAGCGTCCGATAGCCCTCGGTGAAGTCCTCGCCGTCCGACAGCGTGTGGCGGTTGATCACCAGCACGGTCGGCTTCTCCAGCGAGCGCTGGCCGAGGACGGAGCGCGCGCCGGCGGATTTTTCGAAATCGCGCGCCGTCATCGTGAAGTAGCTGCGCCGCGCAAAGACATCCATCGCATAGACATTCACGAATCCGCCGTGATTGTTGCGGAGGTCGATCACGATCCCGTCGTGCGAGCGGTTCTCGGCGTCGAGATCGAGATAGAGCTTCTGCAGCGAGCTGAAGCCCATGTCGTACATGTGTACGTAGCCGAGCTTCCCGTTGCTGATGCGATGGACGTAGTCGCGGCTCGCGTTCACCCAAGCGAGATACGTGAGGCGGCGCTCGGCCGGTCCTTCGATCGGCTGCACGACCACGTCGCGTTTGTCGACGGTGACGACGGTCCGTTTGCCGTTCTTGTACTCGAGCAGCGCGTCGATGTTCGTCGACGGCGTGATCGGCTTGCCGTCGATGGCCACGATGAACTCGCCGGCGCGGATCTTCGCGACGTCCGCGGGCGAGAGCGGGATGACCTCGCGTACTTTCAACTTTCCGGTCGACTCGTACTCCTCGCGGTCGTAGCGAACGCCGAGACGGCCGGAGGTGACGCGCACGGTATCGCCGGGCGCGTTCGCGCCGGTGTGCGACGCATTCAGCTCGCCGATCATCAGATTGAGCAGGCGGCGGAACTCATCCCCGGTCAGCGCGGCGGAAACGTACGGCGCGAGCCGGTCGCGCCACGCCTTCCAGTCGACGCCGTTCATCTCCGCGTCGAAGAAGTTGTCGCGCAGATACGTGTACATCTGCGCGAACGCCTCCTCTTTCTCGCGCGCGAAGTCGACGTCCATCTCCGCGGTGACGGGGATGTTGCGGGCCTTGGCCGGATCGAGCGTCGCCGCCGCGACCTTGTTGTTGTCGAGGTACCACACCTCTTTGCTGTCGGGCGTGAACTGCAGCGCGCGCTTGCCGCTGGGCGAGGACGTGAGCTGCTTCGGCACACCCGCCTCGTCCGACAACTCGTCGATCGAATAGACGTAGACCTGCGTGTCGCCGCCGACGTCGCCGGTGTACGCGATCCACTTCCCGTCCGGACTGACCGCCACTTCGCCCACGTCGTGGCCGACCGGAATGAGCCGGATGCGATCGCGGATGCCGGCGAGCTCGATCACCACGTCGGCGGTTTTCTTCTCCGCCGGCTTGACCTCCGCCGCGGCTTTTTCGGCTCCGCCGGAAGGCTTCGTCTGAAACAACTCGCGGAACTGCTCTTCGCGGAACTTCGGTGTGATCGGCACGAGATCGACGCGCGCGATGCGCGTCGTTTCCGTGCGCTGGCCCGTGACCAGCAGCAGGAACTTGCCGTCGCGGCTCCACACCAGCGAATCGGCGTTTCCGTTCGAGAGGAACGATACCGCCCGGGGCGTGCCGCCCGCGGCCGGGACGACGAACGCGTTGATGAACTGCCCCTCGGCGTCGTAGTCCATGTAGGTGATCCACTTCGAGTCGGGCGAGAAGTCGTAGATCCGCGTGCTGATGAACGGCATGCGATCGAAATGACCGCTGGCGATCGTCTTCGTCTGATTCGTGCCCAGGTCGAGCACGTCGAGCTCGCGATGACTGCGCTGAAACGCGAGCAGCTTCCCGTCCGGCGAAAAGCGCGGCACGAGATCGGAGCCGTCGCCGGAGGTCAGCTGCGTCTCTTTCTCCGTCGCGAAGTCGTAGCGATAGAGATGCGGCGTGCCGCCGCGGTCGGAGACGTAGACGATCGACTTGCTGTCCGGCGACCACGTCACGTGCATCTCGAGCGCCGGAGTGTTGGTCACGCGCGCCGCGCTTCCGGCGTCTTTCGCCGGCGCGGCGAACACGTCCCCGCGGGCGATGAACGCGAACTTCTTCCCGTCCGGCGCGAGCGCGAATTCGGCGAACCGGTCATTGATGTTGCGATGCTCGATCGCCGGCGAAGCCGCAACGCCGCGCAGCGCAATCGGAATCGCGCTCGCCTTCCCGCTCGCGGGATCGAGTCGCCAGATGCCAAAGTTCCGCTCGAACACGATCGCCGAGCCGTCATAGGCGATCGACGGCCAGAGCACGCGTCCGTCGGTGAACTTCGTCACCTGCTTCGCATCCGCGGGGCCGACTGTCATCGTCCAGATGTTTTCGTTCCCGTCGCGGTCCGACATGTAGAAGAGCCGCTTGCCGTCCGGCGTCCACATCGGCCAGACCTGCTTCGCCCCGTCGCCGGCGAGCTGGCGGAACTTCCCGTCCTGCATCAGCCAGAGCTGCGTCTCGTCCATGTGGCTGCGCCCATGACGCCACCACTGCGCGAACGCGCTGCCGTAGCCGACGAGCGCGAGCGACTTGCCGTCGGGCGACGGCGCGGAGTGATAGTGATTGTGCATCCGCTCGTCGGTGATCATCATCGGCGTGCCGCCCGTCGCGGCGACGCGCCAGATGTCGTTCGCGAGCGTGTCCGCCGACCGGCCGAGGGAGGAGAAGTAGATCCACTTCCCATCGCGCGACCACGCATCGAGCGAATCGCGCGCATCGTCATACGTCAACCGGCGCGACTGGCTGGTGGTGAGATCGGCGATGTAGATGTCGCCGTTGCCGGTGCGCGTGGAAATGAACGCGAGCGACTTCCCGTCCGGCGAGAACAAAGGACGCGAGTCATACGCCGGATGCGCAACGATGAGATGCGCCTCCCCGCCCGCCGCCGGCGCGGTCCAGATGTCGCCGCCGGAGACGAAGGCGACGGTCTTCCCGTCGGGAGAGAGCGAAGGCTCGAACATCGCGGGCTGTGCCGCGAGCGTGGTCGTGAAGAGAAGCGCAGCGAAGACGGTACGCATGGCCGCGCATTATGCGCAGCGTCCTAGCGGGACGCCAGAAACAGGATTGCAATCTCATTGATGAACGCTCCGCATGCGCTCGAAGAACGTCTGCATGTACAGCATCACTTTGATGCCGAAGGCGAGATCGAGCGGGGCGACGACGGCGACGGCGATGAGGTGCGCGTATTTGCGCGAATCCGGACGCCGGCGGCGTCGCAAAGAACACCCGGCGCGCGAGATACACGGGATAGGCGCAGAACAACGTCAGCATGCCGGGCGTCCATGACCCGCCGCCGTATCGCTCGAAGCCGACCGTGAGCAGATGCACCGCCCACGCCGCGAGAGCGATCCCGCCGAGCAGCAGCACGATGCACTGCGCGGCGAGCACGGCGCGCGCGAACGACGCTCGTATCAGTGCGACCGCGGATCCGGCGGCGACCACCACGGCCACCGGGACGGTGAACAACGTCATTTGCCGCATCAGCGAGGCGGTTGCCGCGGGCAGCGCATCCTGGGGCATCGAGGCGGCGATGACGAACGAGAACGTATGCGCGAACGCGATGAACAGCCCGATCCCGCCATTGATCATGAGCAGGGCGCGCAACGGAATCGCATCGAGACGCTCGACGATCCTGTCGATGTACGTCATCACACTCACGCCGTCGCGTGCCGGATGTTGTACTTCCGATCCACGCGCATCACGCCCTCCAGCGTCGTCAGCGAGCGCGTGACGCGCTCGAGGTGTTTGAGGTCGGCGATCTCGAGGACCAGTTCCACCGTCGCCTTCCCCTCTCCGCTGCGCGTTTCCATCTGGCGGATGTTCGTCTTCAGGTTCGAGATCGTGGAGACGACGCGGGCGAGGATGCCCTGGCGGTCCTCCATCAGAATCTCGAGCTCGACGTGGAACTGGGCCTGGCGCTGGTCCGCCCATTCGACCCCGATCTCGCGGTCGGGGTTGAACATCAGGTTCTTCACGTTCGGGCAGTTCGCGCTGTGCACGGCTACGCCCTTGCCGCGCGTCACGTAGCCGACGATCGGCTCGCCGGGCAGCGGCTTGCAGCACTGCGCGAGATAGGTGAGCAGGTCGTCGTAGCCTTTGACCTTGATCGTGGCGCCGATGACGATGAAAACGGAAAAATCTTCCGGACGGCCTGCTGGATGACGCCCGCCGGCACTTCCGGTGCGGGACCCTTCTCCTTCTGCTCGTCGGTGACGAAGCGCTCGACGATCGAGCGCGCGGCGATCTTGCCGTAGCCGAATTCCGCGTACAGATCATCGAGCCGCGGCAATCCGTGCTCGCTCAGGATTCCGTCGAGCGCGTTCTCCGCGACGAGCTTGCGCCACTGCACTTTGTAGCGCTTCGCTTCGCGCTCGATCAGTTTCCGTCCCAGCTCGATCGCCTTATGTTTCTGCTCCGTGTTGAGCCAGTGACGGATCTTGTGCTTCGCGCGCGAGGTCGCGACCATGTTGATCCACTCGCGGCTCGGCGTCTGCGTGGGGCTGGTCACGATCTCGACGATGTCGCCGTTTTTCAGGTGCGTGCGCAGCGGCACGAGCTTGCCGTTCACGCGCGCACCGACGCAGTGGCTGCCGACGTCGGTGTGGATGCGGAATGCGAAGTCGAGCGGCGTGGCGCCGCGCGGGAACGCGAAGACGTCGCCCTTCGGCGTGAACGTGTAGACCTCGTCGGGATAGAGGTCGATCTTGAGCGAGTTGAGAAAGACGCGCGGGTCTTTGATGTCGTGCTGCCACTCGACGAGCTGGCGCAGCCAGAGGAAGTTCTTGTCGTCCGGATGCGCGCCGACGCGGCCTTCCTTGTATTTCCAGTGCGCGGCGATGCCCTGCTCGGCGATCAGGTCCATGTCCCGCGTGCGGATCTGCACCTCGAACGGCTGCCCCTTCTCCGCGACGACGGTCGTGTGCAGCGACTGGTAGAAGTTCGGCTTCGGCATGGCGATGTAGTCCTTGATCCTTCCCGGGACCGGACGCCACATCTGATGAATGATGCCGAGGGCCGCGTAGCAGTCTTTGACGCTGGGCGTGATGATGCGGAACGCGAGGTAGTCGTAAAGATGGCCGATGTCGAGGTCCTGGCGGCGCATCTTGATGAAGATCGAGTACATCGACTTGACGCGGCCGAAGACCTCGCCTTCAATCTCGTTCTCGTTCAGCTTCTGATCGAGCGTTCCCTTGATGCGCTCGACGATGTCGCCCGACACCGCCATCTTCTCGTCGACCGCTTTGTGCAGTTCGTCGTATTCGCGCGCGTGGAGATGGCGGAACGAGAGATCCTCGAGCTCGGCCTTCATGTAGCCCATGCCGAGGCGGTTCGCGATCGGCGCGTAGATCTCCATCGTCTCTTTCGCGACCGCGAGCCGTTTCTCCTCGGCGAGGTACTGGAGCGTGCGCATGTTGTGGAGGCGGTCGGCCAGCTTGACCAGCACCACGCGCAGGTCCGAGACCATGGCCAGCAGCATCTTGCGGAACGTCTCCGCCTGCTGCTCTTCCTTCGAGACGTAAGCGTAGCGGGAGATCTTCGTGACGCCGTCGACCAGCTCCGACACGTCGTCGCCGAACAGCTCCTGCAACGTTTCCTTCGTAGTGAGCGTATCCTCCAAGACGTCGTGCAGCAGTCCAACGGCGATGGAAGTCTCATCGAGCCGCATGTCCGCGAGGATGTAGGCCACATTCAGCGGATGAATGAGGTACGGCTCGCCGGAGCTGCGCACCTGTCCGCGATGCGAGCGCGCGGAAAAAATGTACGCCTTCTGAAGCAGTTCCTCGTCGAAGTCGGGCTTGTACGACTCCACCTTGTCGAGGATGTCTTCGAAGCGGATCATGGGAGCGCCGAGTATAACGTCCGGTGGAGGACAGACACTCCTGTCTGTCCGCCGGATTTGGACAGGCAGGAGTGCCTGTCCTCCACCTCAGGCACAAGACGTGCTGCTGGAGCAGCCGAAGCCGTTTCGGCCGGCGCGTAGCCGTCCGGGGCGCCGGGAAAGAAGAAGGAGGTTGTACGTGTCCAAACGTTTATCCCTGATGTTCGTGGTTGCCCTTCTGTTGTGCTGTGCGGCGATTCCTGTACTCGCCGGTCCGGTCCCATCGAAGACCGCGGTGAATCAGAGCCTCGACTCGCGTGAAGCCGATCTCACGGTCATTCGCAGCGTCGCTGCCAATGATCAGGTGGCGGCCGTGCTGACCGCGCACGGGTTCACGCAGGCGCAGGTCGATCAGCGGCTCGCGCAGATGTCGCCGCAGGATCTGCATCAGCTGGCCCAGAATCTCGAGCAGCTCCAGCCTGCCGGTATGACCAAGCAGGAATGGATCTGGATCGGCATCGGCGCCCTGGCGGCGTTGATTCTGGTGATCGCGCTGGCGTGATGTACGTTCCCGGCGCGGGCTATACCTCGGGCGAGCGCTTCGGCGCTCGCCCGAACGCAGAACGCAGAACGCAGAACGCAGAATTGAGAACGTCCTCTTTTCTGCGTTCAACGTTCTGCGTTTTGCGTTCTGCGTTCCTGCTTCTCTTCGCCACCTCCTGCGTCTACTGGACCCCCATCTCCCAAAAGCCGACGCCGTCCGCCACCGTCATCCCCAACGTCCCCATGCAGAAGTGGGACATCAAGTCGTGCGGCGCGGGGGCGTTGTCGTCGGTGCTGATGCACTACGGCGATGAGCGCTCGATGAAGGAGTGGGATGACACGTTGCCGAAGACGCGCGGCGGGGTGATGTCGATCGATCTCGTGCTCGCGGCGCGGGAGCGCGGATTCGACGCGCGGCTCGTCACCGGCGACCGCAGCCTCGTCGAGGCGGAGCTGCGCGACGGGCATCCGGTCATCCTCATGCTGCAGGTCATCCAGGCGCCGGGGAAGAGCTACGACTTTTTCCATTACATCGTCGTCGACGGCTACGATGCGACGCAGGACATCTTCCGCGTGCAGTTCGGTGACGCGAAGGCGCGCTGGGCGAGGATGGACCGCATCGAGCCGGCGTGGAAGCCGACCAAGCACGCCGCGATCCTGATCCGCCCCGCTGATCCGACCAGCACCGCACTTCGTGCCGCAGTCGAACTGGAAGAACAAGGCAAGCTCGCCCTCGCCTCCCACGCCTATCGCGAGATTCTCGAGAAGAATCCGAAGTCGATGCTGGCCTGGACGAATCTCGGCAACGTGGAAGTGCGCCTCGGCCGCAACGCCGCGGCGGAGGAAGCGTTCAAGAAGGCGCTGGAGCTCGACCCCGATTCCGCCGATACGCTGAACAATCTGGCCTGGCTGCTCTACGAGGAAAAGCGCGTCGACGAGGCAGAACCGCTTGCCCGCAAAGCGGCGGTGACGAAGGCGCCGGACGCGTGGATGCGCCTTGATACGCTGGCGCGGATCCTCGTCGCGCGCGGCGCATGCGACGAGGCGAAGATGACGTTCCGCCAGGCGATCGATGCCGTTCCCGAAAGTCGAAAGACCGAGCGCGCCGAGATCGAGGCTGCCGCGAGTACCATCGCCGCGTGTTCTCCAAGCGCGCCGCCTGGCACGCCCCGCTGAATCGCCTCACGGTCGAGCGCCGCAAACGCGGCGACGTGCTCGATCTGACGGAAACGAATCCCACCCGCGCCGGCATCGAGTATCCGCACGACGAGCTCGCGGAAATTCTTGCCTGCGCCGCGCGCGCTCCCTACGATCCCGATCCGCGCGGTCTTCGCAGCGCGCGGGAAGCGCTCGCTCAAATGACCGCCCCTCACCCGGCGCTACGCGCCACCCTCTCCCCGCAAGCGGGGAGAGGGGCGACGGCGGGTGGTGGCCGAAGGCCGGATGAGGGGCCGGCCGATCCCGACGATTTCCTCCTCACGGCCTCGACGAGCGAAGCCTATTCGTTTCTCTTCAAGCTGCTCACCGATCCGGGCGACGAGATCGTGACGGCCACGCCGTCGTATCCGCTCCTCGACCAGCTCGCCGCACTCGAACAAATCACCATCCGAACCTTCCCACTCGAGTTTCATCGCCGCTGGGAGATGCACGGCACGTACGTGAAGGCGAACACGCGCGCGATCGTGGTGGTGAATCCGAACAATCCGACGGGCTCGTTCGTGACACCTGCCGAGCAGGATGCCGTCGCCGCCGTCGGGATCCCTGTGATCTCCGACGAAGTCTTTCTCGACTACCCGCTCGAAGGAAGCGGCACGTCCTTCGTGCGCGACGACATCCTCACGTTCACTCTCGGCGGTCTTTCAAAGTCCGCAGGGCTGCCGCACTTCAAGCTCGCGTGGATTCGCGTGAGCGGGCCGGGCAAGCGCGAGGCGCTGGAAGCGCTCGAGCTGATCGCCGACAACTTTCTCTCCGTCGCGACGCCGGTGCAGGTCGCGCTGCCGGATCTTCTGCGCATCGCGCCGCGCATCCGCGAGGCAATCCAGGCGCGGACGCGCGCGAACCTCGCTACGCTGCGCGCGGCACACATGCCGTCGGCGCAGGTGCTGCCGGTCGAGGGCGGGTGGTCGGCGGTGATTCGCGTGCCGCGGATCATGTCCGATGAAGAGCTTCGCGCTGGCGCTGCTCGATCGCGGCGTGCTCGTGCAGCCGGGATATTTTTTCGACTTCCCCGAGGGATATCTCGTGGTGTCGCTTTTGACGAGAGAAGAGACGTTCGCCGAAGGAGTAACGACGATTGCGTCAGCACTGGACACTTGATCCGGAGATCACCTATCTCAACCACGGCTCGTTCGGCGCGACGCCGCGCGTGGTGCTGGAGAAGCAAAACGAATTTCGCGCGCAGCTGGAGCGCGAGCCGGTGCGCTTCTTCGTGCGCGAGCTCGAGCCGCTGCTCGATGAGGCGCGCGCGGCTCTGGCGGAGTTCCTCGGCGCCGATGCGAACGGACTCGCGTTCGTGCCGAATGCCACCGCCGGATTCAACGCCGTCCTGCGCTCGCTCGATCTCGACAAGTTCGACGAGCTGCTCGTCACGACGCACGAGTACAACGCCGTGCGCAACACGCTCGAATACGTCGCGGGCGTCGCCGGCGCGAAGATCGTGCTCGCCGAGGTCCCGTTTCCGATCGCGTCGCCCGACGTCGTCGTCGAGCGCGTGCTGGAGAAAGTCACCAATCGCACGCGTCTCCTGATGATCGATCACGTCACCAGCCAGACTGCGCTCATCTTCCCCGTCGAGCGGCTCGTGCGCGAGCTGCAGTCGCGCGGCATCGACACCTTCATCGACGGCGCGCACGCTCCCGGCTTTCTGCCGCTCGATCTCCGCGCCATCGGCGCCGCGTACTACACCGGCAATCTGCACAAATGGGTCTGCGCGCCGAAGGGCGCGGGCTTTCTGTACGTGCGCGAGAATCGTCGGGCGAGCGTGCGGCCGGCCGCGATCAGTCACGGCGCGAACTCGCCGCGCAGGGATCGCTCGCGATTCCTCCTCGAGTTCGATTGGACGGGGACATTCGATCCTTCGCCGTGGTTGTGTGTTCCGCACGCGCTCCGGTTTCTGGCGTCCGTCGATGGAGGATGGATGCGGCGCAATCGCGAGCTTGCGCTTGCAGGCCCGCGATCTTCTATGCGATGCGCTTCAACTCGAGAAGCCGGCGCCCGACGAAATGCTCGGCGCGATGGCGGCCGTACTGCTGCCGAAAGGCGACTCGAACTTGCAGGACCGGCTTCTCTTCGAGCATCACATCGAGGTCCCGATCATGCCGTGGCCGGAGCCTCTGCTGCGCGTGTCTGCCCAGCTCTACAACACGGTTGCGGATTACGAAAAACTCGCGGCGGCCCTGCGCACAGAACTCGCATAACGCGGGCTCATGAAATACGCAGCACTCTTCTCCATCGCCTTGATGCTCGCCGCGTGCGGCGAGCGAGCGGGACAACCCGAGATCGACACCACCGGCACCGCGCAGTCGGCGCAGCAGACCGGCACCGCCACCGCCACGACGACCGCCGTCACCGGCGGCACCAGCAGCGCGCTTTCGGCGGACGACAAGGAGTTCGTGACGAAGGCCGGCATGGGCGGACTCGCCGAAGTGCAGATGGGCAACCTCGCCCTGTCGAAAGCGTCGGGCGCCGACGTGAAGGCCTTCGCGCAGCGGATGGTGACCGATCACTCGACCGCCAACGCCGAGCTCGCGCAGCTCGCGACCGCGAAAGGCGTCGCCCTCGCCACGGAGCTCGACGACGAGCACAGGAACGCTCTCGATCACATCAACTCCCTCTCCGGCGCGGAGTTCGACAAGGCCTACATGAAGCACATGGTCGAAGACCACGAGAAAGCGGTCGCCGACTTTGACAAAGCATCGACGATCGGCGGTGACTCCGATCTGAAAGCGTGGGCCGGCAAGATCCTGCCGACGTTGAAAGAGCATTTGCAGCTGGCGAAGAGCGTTTCTTCGAAGACGTAGCGGGCGGGCGCGCAAGCAAGTAACCCTGCCCGCTGCCCGCCTGCTCGCCGCCCGCTTCGTCAGTTCGGGATTGCCGTAAAGATCGTCGGCTGCTTCAACCCCAGCCACGGATCCGATTCCGGCGTGAGGAACAGCTCGTCGTAGATGCGCGTGTTCAGCGTGGCGAGGTCCATCACGATGCCGCGCACGAACCATTCGTGGATCTGCATGTGCAGCGCGCTTTCGTTGTAGATCGTGTCGGCGGCGACGCTGTTCTGCAGATTCATCATCAGCGCTTCCATCTCGCCTGCGTTCGGCGCCGCATCGCCGAACTGTTTCTTGCGAATGAGCGCCACTGCCGCGTCGCTGAAGTTGACCGTGGCGGCTTCGAGAGCGCCGACGCGCGTCCAGTCCGACGGGTCGAGCGAGCGAAGCGAGGCGGCGAACTGCATCGACGCGAGGAGCGGCCGGTCGACCATGGCCTTGCTCGCCGTTATCGCCGTCGCCGCTTCCGCGGTCAGCGCCTTCGGCGCTCGCAGCGCGTTCGCCTGGACGCCGCTGCGCGCGCTCAAATCCGCCCACCGCGCCTTGATTGCCGCGATGCGGTCGCGGTGATAGTTGCGCCGCACATCGCCCTGCGACATCCGGCGGTTCAAGTCGGTCCAGCGCACGAGCGTCTCGCGAAACGCGGCCGGTGAATACATTCCCGGCAGCGCATCGAGCACCGTTCCGTCGGAGGCAAGCAGGTAGTGCGCGCTGTTGCCGGTGATGGTCTGCTGGATCTTGCGGCCGTCGCCGAACTCGATGGTGATGCGCGGCACGGGCCGCACGGAGTGCCAGTAGAGAATGAAGTCGTCGCGCATCAGCGAGGCGATCGTTTCGTCGGAGTAGAGCGTGGTGCGGAAGAAGCGGCTGTTCGCGCAGCTCAGCTCCTCGTCGAGCCGGCCGAGGAGATGCAGCTCGAGGATCGGCCTCCCCGTCTCCTGCGCGGCGCGCGTGGCTTTCTCGAAATCGGTGAACCAGTAGAGCCGCGAGGTGAGGCAGTCCTTCTGCGCGCAAGCCTTGTCGAGCTGCGCTTCGGACGCTTCGCCTTTCAGCACGCGAGCGTGCAGTTGATTGACCTCGAATTGATCGGCGGATGCGGTGACGGCGAGGAGCAGTGCGATGACAAGCTTAAACATGATGTTCAAGGTGCATCGAGGCGCGCGCGTTGTCCGTCTAAGGTGTGTAAAAAAGCCTCTTCCCGTCATCCTGAGCCGGCGTAGCGCGGCGAAGGATCTCCGCCTCGAGGCACATGCCACGCAGCTGAGATCCTTCGGCGTCTACGCGCCTCAGGATGACGGTGCGGTGGCCGGCAGGAACACCTGCACGCGCGCGCCGCCGCCGGCAGCGCTGGTGTTGCGGATCTCGCCGCCGTGCGCGCGGACGATGCGGTCGACGAGGAAGAGGCCGAGGCCGAGGCCACCGGTGGTTGCGGATGCGGAGCGGCGGAAGGGGCGCGGGTCGCGGAAGAAATCGCGCGGCAGGCCGGGACCGTGATCGCGCACGGTGATGGCAACGCCGCCGTTCTCGCGCGCGACGTCGACCGACACGCTGCGCTCCTCCGACTCGCGCGAGTATTTCTCCGCGTTGTCGAGGAGGTTGTCGACGATGTGGTGGAGCGCGTCGGAGTCGAAGGCGACCACCGGCAGGTTCGGCTCGACGCGCAGGTCGATCGGGCATCCGGCCGCTTCCATCTGCGGCCGCAGTTTCTCGACGCACTGCTCGACGGCCGGTCCGATGTCCCCTTCGCGCGGCGCCAGCGCGAACGTGCCGCGCTCGATGCGCGTGACCTCGAGGACATTCGCGACGAGACGTCCGAGGCGCTCGGTCTGACCGGAAATCTCGCGCGCGTAACGCTCGCGACGTGCCGGATCGCGCTCGTCGGCGATCATCTCGCTGTAGAGCCGCAGCGACGCGAGCGGCGTGCGCAGTTCGTGCGCCGCGGTCGCGGCGAAGCGCGCCTTCTCCAGCGCCAGCGTCTCCGCGCGCGAGACCATCCAGACCAGTCCCGCGACGACGAGCAAAAGCAACATCGTCACGCCGGCGAACATGCGCTGGAATCGCGCGACCTCGCTCGCGTGCTCGCGCTGGATCGCCGCGAGCGATGCATTCGGATCGAGCTGCACGCGCCAACCCGTGCCTTCGATCGGCACGCCGCTCGCCCGCCGCAACGTCGCACCGTCGAGGCTCGCACCTTCGACGAATGGCGTGAGCACGCCCTGCACGAGACTCCCGGTTGGCGTGCGCACGCCGCGCAACGCCACGAGCCGCGGCTTACCATCGATGGCGATGCTTTGCCATTGGAGGTCGGTGGTTTTGATTTCGACGGGACGGGGTTGGCGGGTGGGGGTTGGGGGTTGGGGGTTGGGGGTTGGTTGCGCAGTTGCTCGGTTGCTCGGTTGCTGGGTGGGAGCTGGCGACTGTGGGGCGGTGTCGCCGGCGGGAGCGGCGGCGGCTTGTGGCTCCGGAGTGACCGCGCGTTGCTGTTGCTCGAGGTTGTACGTGTTCGACGCGCGTGATTTCAGCTCGCGATAGACATCATTCGAGTTCGCGTTCTGCGCGAACACGGCAGGATCGATCATCTGCTTTTGCTGCGAGGGCAGGTTCGCGTTGATCGTGTCTTTTTTCAGGTCGGCGACTTTCGCCACCGGCTTTTCCTTGTCCTTGTCCTGCACGGGTGCTGCTTGCGCGCGTTGCGCGGCGGCGCGTTGGGTTGCGGCGAGGCGCTGTTCGAGCTCGGCGATGCGCGCGTCGGCTTCGTTGGTCGACAACAGCGCGACCAGCGGTGCAGCCGCCGCGCGCATTTCTGTCGATGAATGCGTGAGCGAGTCGCGAATTACGACTTGCTCCGCGGCGTTCGGCGCGTTCAATTCGCGCAGTTCTTCGTTGAGTGTCGGCAGCGTGATGCGTCCCGACGATTCGATCTGAAAGTGCGCGGTGATGAGCGGATTGTTCGATCCGTTCGCGAGGGGCGACGGCACGACCGACAGTCCCTCGGAGATGCCTTTCGGATCGTGGTAGAGGTTCTGATAGTGAAAGTACGGCCGCTGCGATTCCGCGCGGCGCACGTCTTCCAATCGCTTCGCCAGGTTCTCCGCGATCGCGCGCTCGCGATCTTCGGCCGCACGTTGCGCGCGATGCTCGCGCTCATGCAGCTCCGCCGCGAGCGCGCGCTGCGACGACTCGTACCACGCCGTGCACAGCCCGCCGAGGCCGAGCAGCAACACGACGGCGGCGATCACGGCGCGCTTCACGTATGCCCCCACGCGTAGCCGATGCCTTTGACGGTGACGATGATCCGCGGCTCGGCGGGCTCGCGCTCGATCTTCTGCCGCAAATTGGCGATGGTCATGTCGACGGTGCGCGTCTCGATATCCTCGCTCGCCCCCCAGATCGTCTGCAGCAGCTCGTTGCGGCTGACGGCACGCGCGCGATGGCGATGCAGCCAGCGGAGGATGCCGACCTCGCGCGCGGTGAGCGGAATCGCGTCGGCGTCATTTCGATGTGCGACGCAGCGTCCGAGGTCCAGCGTGCAGCCGTCGATCTCCACGCGCTCGACGTCCGACGGCGCCATCGCGGCGCGGCGGTGCAGCGCGTCGATCCGCGCGAGCAGTTCCCGGCTGCCGAACGGCTTCGTCAGATAGTCATCCGCGCCGGCCTGCAATCCCCGCACGCGATCGCTCTCCGAGCCGCGCGCGGTGAGAATCAGGATCGGCAGCGCCGGCCGCGCCATGCGCATGCGGCGGCACGCCTCGACGCCGTCGAGACGCGGCAGTGCGAGATCGAGCAGCACGACATCGACTTCGCCGCTCGTGCCACGCTCGACTCCGCTCAATCCATCCGCAACGGCTTCGACCTCGAAGCCGCGGCCCGACAGCAGATCGACGAGCGCTTCGCGGAGCGAACGCTCGTCCTCGACGACGAGGATGCGCATCGCGCTCATGGTACGGCGAGTGGACAGGCAGGAGTGCCTGTCCTCCACTTTTTTACTCGGGTTTGACGAGGCGGCGAGACGCCGCCTGATCAGCCGGCGGGGACGCCGGCGTTCCGAGCGTTGGGAGCGCCGGCGTCCTCGCCGGCTGGCCCGGCGGCGTCCTCGCCGCCGCGGTTTACCGCGCTTTAACCTGCGCCTTCAGGTAATCCTGGTTCATCCGCGTGATGAAATCGGTCGAGATCTCCTTCGGGCAGACGGCTTCGCATTCGCGGAAGAGCGTGCAGCTGCCGAAGTGCTGTTCCATCACCTCGACCATTTTCAGGACGCGCTCGTAGCGCTCGGGCTGGCCCTGCGGGAGCAGGCCGAGGTGCGAGATTTTGGCGGCGGTGAAGAGTTGCGCGGCGCCGTTCGGGCATTGCGCGACGCATGCGCCGCACTGGATGCACTCCGCGGCGTCCATGGCCTGCTCCTGCACCGCCTTCGGCACGGGGAGCGTGTTCGCTTCGACGGCGCTGCCGGTGTTGACGGAGATGAAGCCGCCGGCCTGGATGATTTTGTCGAGCGGGGTGCGGTCGACGATCAAATCTTTGATCACGGGAAAGGCGCGCGCGCGCCACGGCTCGATCCAGATCTCGTCGCCGTCTTTGAATTTGCGCATGTGCAGCTGGCAGGTCGCGGTGCCGGGCGTCGGGCCATGCGCCGTGCCGTTGATCATCATGCCGCACGAGCCGCAGATGCCTTCGCGGCAGTCGTGCTCGAAGTGAATCGGCTCTTCGCCTTTCGCGGTCAGCTCTTCGTTGACGACGTCGAGCATCTCCAGGAATGACGCGTCGGCGCTGATGCTGGCCTGGTACGTCGCGAACGCGCCGTTCGCTTCGCGCGATTTCTGCCGCCAGACGTGGAGTGTCAGGTTCATTTATACGACCTCTGTGCGAGCTTCACTTCTTCGTAGACCAGCGGCTCTTTGTGCAGCACCGGCTCGTTCCCTTCGCCCTTGTACTCCCACGCGGCGACGTAGAGGAACTCGTCGTCATTGCGCTGGGCCTCGCCGTCCGCCGTCTGGTATTCGGTGCGGAAATGGCCGCCCGCGGATTCTTCGCGATGCAAGGCGTCGATGCACATCAATTCCGCGAGCTCGAAGAAATCGGCGACGCGGCCCGCCTTCTCCAGCGCCTGATTCGGCTCTTCGCCTGTGCCGGTGACGCGCACGTCGCGCCAGTACTGCTCGCGCAATTCGCGGATCATCGTCAGCGCTTTTTTCAATCCCTCGGCGCTGCGGGCCATGCCGCAGTACTCCCACATGATCGAGCCGAGCTCTTTGTGATACGAGTCGACGCTGCGCGTGCCTTTCGCGTTGATCAAGCGGCTCACGCGATCATTGACGTCCGCGAGCGCGGCGCCGAACTCCGGCCGATCGACCGGGATCTTCTTGCCGAACTGCGTCGCGAGGTAATCGCCGATCGTCACCGGCAGCACGAAATAGCCGTCCGCGAGTCCCTGCATCAGCGCGCTTGCGCCGAGGCGGTTCGCGCCGTGATCGGAGAAATTCGCCTCGCCGATCACATAGAGGCCGGGAAGCGTTCCCATCAGGTTGTAATCGACCCACAATCCGCCCATCGAATAATGCGGCGCCGGATAGATTCTCATCGGCGCTGCATACGGATCCTCGGCCGTGATGTCGTGGTACATCTCGAAGAGATTGCCGTAGCGCTCTTCAATGACCGGACGCCCGAGGCGCTTGATGGCGTCGGCGAAATCGAGATAGACGCCACGGCCGCTCGCGCCGATGCCTTTCCCTTCGTCGCACGCTTCCTTCGCCGCGCGCGAGGCGATGTCGCGCGGCGCGAGATTGCCGAAGCTCGGATACTTGCGCTCGAGGTAATAATCGCGCTCGCTCTCCGGAATCTGCTGCGGCGGGCGCTTGTCGCCCTGCTCCTTCGGCACCCAGATGCGGCCGTCGTTGCGCAGCGACTCCGACATCAGCGTGAGCTTCGATTGATAGTCGCCGCTCTGCGGGATGCACGTCGGATGGATCTGCGTGTAGCAGGGATTCGCCATCGCAGCGCCGCGTTTGTACGCGCGCCAGATCGCCGTCGCGTTGGACGCCTTCGCGTTCGTCGAGAGATAGAAGACGTTGACGTAGCCGCCGGTGCCTAACACGACCGCGTCGGCGGAATGCGCTTCGATTTTTCCGGTGACGAGATTGCGCGTGATGATGCCCTTCGCGTGGCCGTCGACGACGACGAGGTCGAGCATCTCGTGGCGGTTGTACTGCTTGACCGTGCCGAGCGCGATCTGCCGCTCCAGCGCCTGAAACGCGCCGAGGAGCAGCTGCTGTCCCGTTTGTCCGCGCGCAAAGAACGTGCGCGAGACCTGCACGCCGCCGAACGAGCGGTTCTCGAGAGTGCCGCCGTATTCGCGCGCGAACGGCACGCCCTGCGCGACGGCCTGGTCGATGATGTTGACGGAGAGCTCGGCGAGGCGATGCACGTTCGATTCGCGCGCGCGATAGTCGCCGCCTTTGATCGTGTCGTAAAAGAGGCGATAGATGCTGTCGCCGTCATTGCGGTAATTCTTCGCCGCGTTGATGCCGCCCTGCGCGGCGATCGAGTGCGCGCGCCGCGGCGAGTCGTGATAGACGAAACATTTGACGTTGTATCCGAGCTCGCCGAGGGATGCCGCCGCCGATGCGCCCGCGAGTCCGGCGCCGACGACGATGATGTCGTACTTCCGCTTGTTCGCCGGATTGACGAGCTTGTAATGCGCCTTCGCGTACGCCCACTTTTTCTCGAGCGGGCCGGGAGGAGTCTTCGATTCGAGTTGCATTCGTTTACCTCACCAGTCCCGTCAGCACCGCAATCGGGAACGAGATGTTCGCGGCGGTGATGAGCACCGCGAACGTCGTCGCGAACGCGCGTTTCCAGACGCTGATGCGCGCGTTCGTCACGCCGAGGGAACTGAACATGCTCCACACGCCGTGATAGAGGTGCAGGCCGAGAGCGAGATTGGCGATGATGTAGACCGCCGCCACCCACCAGACGCGAAATCCGGTGACGACGTTGTGATAGACGTCATCCTTGATGAAGTTGTTGTGCACCGTGCCGGTGGTGAGGTGCAGCAGGTGGTAGATGATGAAGAGCGCGATGATCACGCCGCCCCAGCGCATCGTCCGCGCGGCGTAGGTGCCGGAGACGTAGTCGCGGTCGCGATAGCCGACCGGGCGCGCCGCGCGGTTCATGATCGTGAGTACCGTCGCCGCGTGAATGTGCAGGATCACGGCGACCAGCAGCACGATGCGGCTGACCCAGAGGGCGAACGACTCCGGCACGGCCGGACTGCCCATGGCCCGCAGGAAGTGCGCGTATTCGTTGAGGTGCACCGGCCCCAGGTAGAGCTTCAGGTTGCCCACCATGTGCAGGAAGATCCAGCCGAAGAGGATCAACCCGGTGGCTCCCATGACCGCCTTTTTTCCGAGGGCGGAGCGGTAGAAGTTTGCGAACCACTTCATATCGGCGCGCATCATAACAACGATCCACGTGACGAATGTCATCCCGCCGCGCTGACGTTCTCCAATGTGCCGCGCGCCTCCGCGAACGCATCGTGTACGCATGCAACTCGTACCGCCTCCCGCGCAACTGACGAAGGTGATCAAGCGCTATGACGCGACGGTCGCGCTGAACGGGCTCGACCTTACGATCCGCGCCGGCGAGCTTCTCTCCCTCCTCGGCGCAAACGGCGCCGGCAAAACAACCGCCGTCCGCCTCCTCCTCGGCCTGGCGAAAGTGACGTCGGGCGAAGCCCGCGTCTTCGGCCACGATCCGCGCGACGCCGCGAGCCGTATGCGCGTCGGCGCCATGCTGCAGATCGCGCGCGTCCCCGAGACGCTGCGCGTGCGCGAGCACATCGATCTCTTCTCGAGCTACTACCCCGATCCGATGCCGATGCGCGATGTGATCGAAGCCGCGGGATTGGAGGGACTCGAGAAACGCAAGTACGGCGAGCTTTCGGGCGGCCAGCAGAAACGGACGCTGTTCGCGCTCGCGATCTGCGGCAATCCGGATCTCCTGATTCTCGACGAGCCGACGACCGGCCTCGACGTCGAAGCGCGCCGCGCGATGTGGAAGCAGATCCGCGCGTTCATCGCGCGCGGCCGTTCCGTGCTGCTGACGACGCACTACCTCGCGGAGGCGGAAGCGCTCGCGGATCGCGTCGTCGTGATCAACAAAGGGGTCGTCGTCGCCGAAGGAACGCCGCGCGAGATCAAGGGCGACGCGGCGACGTTGGAAGACGCATTCATTGAGATGGTGTCGTGATGAATCGAACTGTGCGAATCCACTTACTCGAAATCAAATACGAATTCCTCAAAGCGCTGCGCATGCCGCAGTACTCGTTGCCGACGCTGCTCTTCCCCGTCGTCTTCTATTACTTCTTCGGGGTGATGTTCGGATCGAAGAACGGGCCGCAGGTGGCCGAGTACATGCTCGCCACGTATGGCACGTTCGGCGTGATCGGCGCGGCGTTGTTCGGGTTCGGCGTTTCGGTCGCGGTCGAGCGCGGACAGGGGTGGCTGGAAGCGAAGCGAACGACGCCGATGCCGATCAGCGCGTACTTCATCGCGAAGATGGCGATGGCGATGACGTTCGGCGCGATCATCGTCGCGCTGCTGTTCCTCGTCGCGGCGGTCGGCGCGCACGTGCAACTGACGCCGGTAAAGATGCTGACGATCTTCGCGATCCAGGTCGCGGGCGCGATTCCGTTCTGCGCGTTCGGACTGGCCCTCGGATTTTTCGCCGGGCCGAACTCCGCGGCACCGATCGTCAATCTCGTCTACCTGCCGATGTCGGTGCTGTCAGGGCTTCTGGATGCCGCTGCGCATGCTGCCGGAGTCCATCCAATCGATCGCGCTGTGGCTGCCGCCGTATCACCTCTCGCAGCTCGCGTTGCGCGTGGTCGGCTTTTCGCGCAACGAGCCGGTGCTGCTGCACACCGGCGCGCTCCTCGGCGCGACGATCCTCTTCTCCACGATCGCCTATGTCGGCTACCGCCGCGACGAAGGAAAGATGTACGGTTAGACTGATCGCATGCGCCTCATTCCCCACGATCAAGATCTCGGCTGGACGCCCTATGCGTGGCTGATCTACATCGTGCCGTTCGCGCTGACGCCGCTGCTCGATAAGCGCTACGCGACGCCGGGAGGATGGGCGCTGTTTGCCGCCGCGACCGCGGTGTTTCTCGTGCTGTACTTTCGTGGCTATTGGGCGCGCGGACGCGAGTTGATCCTGATCGCCGCGGCGACGCTGGCGATGGCGATCCTGTTCTGGCCGCTCACGATCAGCGCAGGCGCGCTGTTCATCTACGCGGCCGCCGCGATCGGAACCCACGCCTCTTCGCGACTGGGATTGATCGGCGTCATCGCCGTCGCGCTGATCGTCGCGATGCAGGCATGGCTGCTCGAGCGCGCGGTCTGGCACGCGCTGTGGCCGTTCGTCTTCGCGCTGATCGTCGGCGGGATCAACATTCACTTCTCGCAGGTCGGGCGCTCGAATGCGCGGCTGCGGCTCGCGCACGATGAGATCGCGCATCTGGCGAAGGTCGCGGAGCGCGAGCGGATCGCGCGCGATCTGCACGATCTCCTCGGCCACACGCTCTCGCTCGTAATCCTGAAGAGCGAGCTGGCGACGAAGCTCGCCGACCGCGATCCGGAGCGAGCGCGCGAAGAGATCCGCGACGTCGAGCGGATCGCGCGCGAGGCGCTCGCACAGGTGCGGGCGGCGGTGTCGGGCTATCGCTCGGGCGGATTCGAGAACGAGATTGCGCACGCGCGCAACGCGCTCGCGACCGCGGGCGTCGCGCTCGAAACCGAGATCTCGAAGACGACGCTGCCGCCGGCGCATGAAGCAGTTCTTGCGCTCGCGCTGCGCGAAGCGGTGACGAACATCGTCCGCCACGCCGGCGCGCGGCGCTGCCGCATCGCCATGCACGCGACGAATGCGCAGTGCCGCCTCACGATCACGGACGACGGCCGCGGCGGCAACGCTTCGTTCGGCAGCGGCCTCACGGGCATGCGCGAGCGCGTCGAAGTCCTCGGCGGGACGATGACGCACGACGGGCGAAGCGGAACCGTGCTCACGGTGTCGCTCCCGCTCGGAAACACGATGGAACAAAGCGCATGATGCCGCACATCGGAACGCCGGCGTCTCGCCGGCTGGACGGGCGGCGTCCCGCCGCCCGGGTGGTGGGCGCATGATCCGCGTGGTCGTTGCCGAAGACCAGGCCATGGTCCTCGGCGCGCTCGCGGCGCTGCTCGAGATCGAAGGCGACATCGACGTCGTCGGCCGCGCGCACGACGGCGAGAACGCGCTCGCGATCTGCCGCACTGCGCGGCCCGACGTGCTGCTCACCGACATCGAAATGCCGCGCATGACCGGCCTCGAGCTCGCGAGTGCCGTGAAGCGCGAGGCCCTCGGCACGCGCGTCATCATCCTCACCACGTTCGCGCGCGGCGGCTATCTGCGGCGCGCGCTCGAAGCGGGAGCGTCGGGATATCTGTTGAAAGACTCGCCCGCGGAACAGCTCGCGAACGCGGTGCGGCGCGTACACGCGGGCGGGCGGGTGGTGGATCCGGAGCTTGCCGCGGAAGCGTGGAGCGAGCCCGATCCGCTGACGGATCGCGAGCGCCAGGTGTTGCGCATGGCCGGCGAAGGACAGACGAGCGCGGACATTGCGTCGCGGCTGAATCTATCCGAGGGGACCGTGCGCAATTACCTGTCGGAAGCGATCAGTAAATTGGGCGCGGCGAATCGTATTGAAGCGGCGCGCATCGCTAGGGAAAAAGGGTGGCTCTGACGGTCTCCCGCACGCGCTTTCCCGTCTTCTCCTTCTCGCAATTGAACACTTCGCGATAAATGACGTTTGCGAGGAAGTCGGTCGTGGCCACGCGATAGCGTGCGCGAGGGATCGAGCGACGGCGGCGCGGCGATGAAGGACTCGCGATCCGTGCCTGCGAATTTCGCGCTGTAGTCGAGCACGCGCTGCGCGTCGCTGCCGCTCATGGTGCAGACGAGGATCTCGTTTTCATACGGCATGGCATCGCGCAATTGCTCCATGGTGATCGTTCCGCGCGGCAGCGCGCCGCGAAAACTGCTCACCGTCGATAGTGCGATGTCGGCGTTCGCAACGCGGCGCATTTGATCGAGCGTGAACATCGCCACGTCGCGCACCGACATGGCCTGCTTGAGCTCTCCGATCGGTTTGAACAATTCGGCGTATGCGGGATCGCGCTCCAAGTCCGCCTGCATCTGCTGCACGCGCTTCGCGATCGATTTGTCCTCGCCCATTCGCGCTTCGACGGGCACGACCGAGCCGCGCACGTTTTTGATCTTGCCGTCAGCGAGCGTCATTTCGACACGGCTGATGTAGCCGAGGTATTGCCACGGGGAGATGAACCACGTCTGTGTGCCTTCGATGCGCACGAGGTCGTGCTTCAAGTGGCTGTGCGAGCCGAAAATCAGATCGATGCCGGGAACGGCGCGCGCCATCGCGTAATCGGCTTCGAGATGTTGATGGCCGATCATCACCACGGCGTCGACGTGCTCTTTCTCGCGCAGCTCGCGCACGACTTCGCGCGCGGCAGCGATCGGATCGCTGAATGAAAATCCGTCGACGTGCACGAGCGTGGGGAAATCGGATCCTGCGAGCGCGAAGACGCCGATGCGAATTCCTTTGGTTTTGAAGACCGCGTAGCGTTGGAAGCCGGCAGTGTTCGCGCTCAGGAGCGGATAGGTGACTGAACGCTGGCACTGCTCGAAGGCCGCGCGGCCATAGTCGGCGTCGTGATTGCCGAACGCCATCGCGGTGACGACGCCGTTCCACCAGGGCCATTCGGCGCAGCCGTATTTGTCCGACCACGCCGGTGCGCCTTTATTGATGGTGTCGCCGCCGCTGAAGACCAGCGCGCCGCGCTGCTTTCTCGCGCGTGAGATAACGAATGGCCCGCGCAATGCCGCCGCGCTCGCCGTCGTCCTTGTAGAACGGCAGTGCGTGCGAGTGATAGTCGGAGAAATGGAGCAGCGTGACGGTGGTGTCCGCGCCGAGGGGCAGCGCGAGCGAGAGCAGCAACAGAAGTGTCGTTCGCATAAATAAAAAGGGCGCACGAGTGTGCGCCCTTTCGAGTGGAACAGGCAAGAGTGCTATTTCTTCGCGTCCTGCATTTCCTTGATTGCGGCCTCGCGCCCCTTTTCCTTCGCCGTCTTCGCGTATCCGGCGCGTTTGGCGGCGGGGAACTGGCGAACGAGCGCCAGATACCGGCCCTGAAGCTGGCGCGACGCCAACTGCTCGGGCGTAATGGGGCCGCGCGCTTTACGGCCGCCCTTTTTTGCGGGGGCCTTTGTAGGAACTGCTGCAGCGGGAGCAGCAGCGCTGGCCTGAGCATTGGCGGGCGGACGGCCGGGCGGGCGTCCCGGCGGACGACCCGGGCGACCCGGCGGACGACCCGGACCCGGACGTCCCGGCGGACGGCCTGGGCGTCCCGGCGGACGGCCGGGACCACGGCGCGCGGGCGCGGCTGCTGCTGTGCCGCCGCCTGCACTGTAACCGCCGCCGTGCGCATCGCGCAGGCGCTGCAGTTTTGCTTCGAGATCAGTGATTTCACGACCCATTTCCGAAACGTACCGACTGACCTCGCCCGGCGAAACACGCCGCTCGGCGATCAAACGATCCAAAACGTAATGAGCCTGACCGGAGCTATAGGATGACGGGGAACTTGATTTTTTCGGTCTAGGCATTGGAATCCTCCTTCAAATGTTCCGCACAAAGTTTTGTGCAATAAAGGAGAATTGTCAAGAAAATCACTATGTGTCATTCCGAGCGTAGCGAGGAATCCCCTTAATTTCGGGGGATTCCTCGCCGTCTTTGCGGCTCGGAATGACACAGTCGCTCAATAACGATAGTGATCCGTCTTGTACGGTCCGCCGGTTGGCACGCCCAAATACTTCGACTGTTCCGGCGTCAGCGTCGTCAATTCGACGTCCAAGTGCGCCAAATGCAGGCGGGCCACTTCCTCGTCCAGCTGTTTCGGAAGCACATAAACCTGGCGCTCGTATTCACCCTTATTGCCCCAAAGCGCCAGCTGGGCCAGCACCTGATTGGTGAAGGACGCGGACATCACAAAGGACGGATGTCCCGTCGCACAGCCGAGGTTCATCAGGCGGCCTTCGGCCAGAATCAGCACGGAATGGCCGTCCGGGAACACCCATTCGTCGTACTGCGGCTTGATATTGACGCGCTTGATTCCGTCGAGCTTCTTCAGGCCGGCCATGTCGATTTCGTTGTCGAAATGCCCGATATTGGCAACGATGGCCTTGTTCTTCATCCGCGACATGTGATTCGCGGTGATGATGTCCTTATTGCCCGTCGCGGTGATGAACATGTCCGCTTTCTCGACGACGCTTTCGAGCGTTCTGATCTCGAAACCTTCCATTGCCGCCTGTAGCGCACAGATCGGATCGATTTCGGTAACGATCACGCGCGCACCCTGTCCGCGCAGCGCCTGCGCGCAGCCTTTTCCGACTTCACCATAGCCGCAGACGACCGCGAGCTTGCCGGCAATCATCACGTCGGTCGCGCGATTGAGACCGTCGACCACCGAATGGCGGCACCCATAGATATTGTCGAATTTCGACTTCGTCACCGAGTCATTGACGTTGATCGCCGGGAACAGCAGCTCTCCCGCTTCCATCATTTGATAGAGGCGATGCACGCCCGTGGTCGTTTCCTCGGAAACTCCGCGGATCGCTTTCGTCACGCGCGTCCAGCGCTGCGGATCGCGCGCGAGCTCGTTGCGCAGCAGGTCGAGAATCACGCCCCACTCTTCCGGATCATCGGCAGGATTGAACTCCGGCACGCGTCCGATTCCCTCGTACTCCGCGCCTTTGTGCACGAGGAGCGTGGCGTCGCCGCCGTCATCGACGATGAGGTTCGGACCATTGCCGTCCGGCCACATCAACGCTTCCGACGTGCACCACCAATATTCTTCGAGCGTTTCGCCTTTCCACGCGAACACGGGAATGCCGCGCGGATTGTCGAGTGTGCCGCCGGTCTCGGGGCGGCCGACGACGACTGCCGCCGCGGCATGATCCTGCGTCGAGAAGATGTTGCAGCTGACCCAGCGCACGTCGGCGCCGAGGGCGTCGAGCGTTTCGATGAGGACCGCGGTCTGCACGGTCATGTGCAGCGAGCCCATGATGCGCGCGCCCTGCAGCGGTTTTTCCTTGCCGTACTTTTCGCGCACGGCCATGAGCCCCGGCATCTCGTGCTCCGCAAGCCGGATCTCGGCGCGGCCGAGCGTGGCCTCGTGGATGTCTTTCACTTTGTACGAAGGGCGTCCTGCGGCCACCGCCGCGTCAAACTGATGCGTCAATTCGAGAGTCGCTGTCACGTGATTCACTCCTGATGGTTTTTGCTAGGTGGAGGGCAGGCAATCCTGCCTGCCCAAGCGGACAGACAGGATTGTCTGTCCTCCACGGGGACCGCGAATTGTACCTCACGGAGTAGAATCGCGGCACTAACGGTCAAAGGCGGCCCCATGTTCGAATCGGCTACGGCGAAACCGCGTTTTTCGGCGCGGTTTCCGATCAAGGTTCCGAGCTTCAAGTTCAAAGGCGGCGGCTGCATCAGCGCGATCGTCAAGATCCTGCTCGTGCTCTCACCGCTGATCATCGTTCGCTCGTGCTTCATCACGTACGTGCCGCCCGATCAGATCGGACTGCGCCAGATTTCGTACGGCTCGAGCAAAGGCTTGCAGAAGACGCTCGTGCAGCCCGGCTACCGGCGATCGATTCGCTCCTACGAAACGATCCGCACGTTCCCGCGCAACGTTCAGGTGATCGAGTTCACGAACAGCGAGAGCGAGCGCAGTCCCGACCATCGCACCGTGAACGCGATCAATGTGCCGACGGTGGACGGCTATCCGGTGGCGGTCGACGTGACGGTGATGTACCGCATCGCCGATCCGTTCCTCGTCGTCTCGAAGTCGGGATTCGGACGCGCATTCGAAGACAACGTCGTGATCCGCTTTACCGATCCCGTCGTGAAGCAGTTCCTCGGCGAGTTGCGCGCGGAGGAGTTTTACCTCGATCAACGGCTGGCGAAAGCGCATCAGATGAAAGTCTCGCTCGCGGAGCGATTCACCGCGCACGGCCTGCAATTGATCGACATTCTCGTTCGCCAATACGACTATCCCGACACGTTCCAGCAATTGACGGAACAGAAGAAGCTGCAGGACCAGTCGGTGCTCACGAATCGCGAGCTGACAAAGCAGGCCGAAGTCGACACGCGCCTGAAGCAGACGGCCCAGGAAGGCCTCAATTCCATCAATGCCAGGGCGGCGGAGTTTCAGGCACAGATCACGGGCATCAACGCCGAGCGCGAGCTGTATGAGCGCTCCAAACACGCCGAGGCGGATTTGCTCGTGCGCAAAGCGGAAGCGGAAGGATCGGAAATGATCAATCGCTCGATGGAAGGCCCGGGATCGGACAAGCTTCTCAAACTCCGCAAGGGATTGGCGCTGCTGAACAGCATCAAAGGACCGATTTACATCAGCGACGATCCGACGGACCTCGTCCGTCTGGGTCAGTAGGAGCGCGCCATGAAAACAACACTGATTGCACTGAGCGCAGCAGCGATGATGGCCGCCCTGACGGCCTGCACGCCGCACACGACCGCGGCCACCGAGGTCGGCGTGCGATTCAACAAAATCACGCGCGCCACCGAGATCTCACAACCGGGCGCGACGTATTTCTTTGCGCCGATCGTCAATGATTGGGCGGTGTTCGACGTCTCGACGCAAAACCTCGTGATGGGGCGCAATGTCGAGGGTGGCGGGGATCGCAAGGAGAAAGACGATCTCCGCTTCAAGACGCGCGACGGAAATGACATCGAGACCGACGTGACGGTGCGCTGGCGGATCGATCCCAGCAAAGCCGCGACGATCTGGAAGCAAGTCGCCCCGTCGACGAAGCTGATCAAAGAGCGCGTCGTGCGGCCGCAGGCGCGCACGTACATCCGCGACATCCTCAATCGCCTCGACTCCGAGGAGTATTACAACCCCGATCTTCGCTTCCGCGCCGCCAATGACGCGACGAACCTGCTCGCGACGCATCTGCAGCCGTTCGGCGTGGTCGTCGAACAGGTCCTCCTCGGCGATTTCTCGTTCAAGCCCGATTATCAGACGCTCATCAATCGCCGCAAGGAAGCGGAGAAAAACGCGGAGAAGCTCGAAGCCGAAATCCTGGCCACGCTCGAATCGAACAAGGCGAATCTGCAGACGAAAATCGCCGAGTTGACGGAACAGCTCACGCGCTCGCAGGGCGAGTTGCAGCAGGCCAAGACCGCGGCGGATGCGTATCTCGTGCGGCGGCAGCAGGAGGCGCAGGCGGTGCTCGCGGAGAAGACCGCGGTGGCGGAAGGCGTGCGCAAGGAGCGCGCGGCGTTGAACGGAAGCGCGGGCGATGCGTATGTCAGCCTGCAGCTGATCGATGCGCTGCAGAAAAAGGAGATTCGCCAGATTCCGAAGCTGCCGAACGGAAACGTGATCATCGACGGCAACAAGTTGATGGAGCAGCTCGGCATCATCCGCTATTCACAACAGCAGGAGCCGAAGCAATAGATGGTGCTCAATATCGCGGGGCCGGAGTACGACTTCGGCAGCGTGGTGTTCGTCGTGCTCGAGGAGTGCGAGCATCGCCGCCGCGGCTTCGACGACGAGGGACAGCTTCTCGCGATCGCACGCGCGAAGCTCGACAAGATCAAAGCGGCGTACGACGAGTTCGGCGGCTCGCCGACGTATTGGAAATCGCTCGAGACCGAGGTGCTGCAGACGGCAATGCCGCAGTACATCGATGCGGCGAAGGAGATGAATCGCCTCGAGCGCCATGGATACGACGTCTGGCGCCGCGGCGATCTTTCGGCGCGGCTCTTGTTCGCGCTCGGCGGTCTCGTGATCGGCGGCATCATGATCGAGTTGCCGTTCATTCCGATCTTCGAGACGATGTTCGCGTTCTTCCTCGCGACGCTCGGATTTTTCTATCCCGATGTGAAGCGCTTCATGACGGAGCGCCGCCACGCGAAGACGCTCAATCGGCTGGTCGGCGATGCCGTGCGTTATCAACAGAACTCGCGGCTGCATTACATGACCACGACCGACATTCGCCAGTCGTTCCAATTGGGCGGCGACGAAACGACGACGAGCGAAACAAACTTATGAACGCGATCAGTAGGGTTGCGCTTTGCGTTGTGGCGACCGCTGCCCTCAGCGGTCGCGGTGCCGCTGAGGGCAGCGGCACCCACATATTCGCGAAATACCCGGCCGAAGCACCATTGACGAAGCCCGCCGCGAAACCGGACGTCAGCAAACAGCCGGCGCGGCGCTATCGGACCGTGCTGCGCGAAGCGGCGCAGGAAGGCGTGAATTTCAACGGCCACTATCGCGTCACCAGGTGGGGCTGCGGAACGAATTGCATCCAATGGGCGGTCATCGACCTCACCACGGGCCGCGTCTGGATGGCGCCGGAGATGTTGACGTCCGGGTGGTCGCCGGCGGAGCAACCCGAGAACACTCCTGATTGGTTCGAGTTTTCTCCGAAGAGCGCACTGCTGTATGTGCACGTCTGGAACGGCCGCCGGAACGATCGCACGTTCGACACGCGGCTCGTGTACGTCTGGAAAAACGGCGCGCCGCGGCTGCTGCGCAAAGAGAAGCTGGATTACTGAACTCGTCATCCTGAGGCGCGAAGACGCCGAAGGATCTCGAACTACGCAAGAGTTACGCATTCAGAGATCCTTCGCCGTCTTCGCGGCTCAGGATGACGAGCAGGTCACATGAACAAATCCGGCCGCCCCACCGCCGGTGAATTCGCCGATTACGCAAAAGCCGACATCGACTTCGTCGCCGGTGACGATGCCGTCGCTGCGCTCTCGCAGCTGGAACACGAAACGGTGAAGCTGTTCGAGCGCGATGTGCCCGCGTATGCGGAAGGCAAGTGGACGCTCAAGCAAGTGCTCGGGCATCTCGTCGACGACGAGCGCATCTTTGCCTATCGCGCGCTCTGCGTCGCGCGCGGCGACACGCGTCCGCTGCCGGGATTCGATGAAAAAGAATATGTCGCCGGCGCCGGGTTCGAAGCACGGAGCATGGAGAGCCTCATCGACGAATACCGGGTCGTGCGCCGCGCGACGATCGCGCTGTTCGATTCGATGACCGACGAGCAGTGGCTGCGCCGCGGCATCGTCAACGGCTATGTCGCCTCGGTGCGCGGGCTGGCGTTTCACATCGCGGGACACGAGCTGCATCACCTGCGCACCGTCCGCGAGCGCTACCTCTGACGGAAGTGGAGGACAGACAATCCTGTCTGTCCTTCGTCATTCCCGGACAGACAGGATTGTCTGTCCTCCACGAAAAACGGCGGGCCCTGCGGCCCGCCGTTTCGTCGACAACCTCGAGTGCGACCTTATGCGGCCACGTGGACCGGCTGATACTGCGCGTCGCCGAAGGCCAGCATCGGGCCGAAGACGAACCCGAGCAGGAACAGGCCTACGCCGAAGCCCGTGCTCTTCCCGAAATTCGCGGCGAGGGAGATGCACACCATCAACGCGATGACGATGTTCACGAACGGGATGATCATCAGGATGAACCACCAGGCCGGCTTTCCGGCGATCTTCAGGAGCACGATGATGTTGTAAATCGGCACGATCGCGGCCCATCCGGGCTCGCCGGCCTTCGTGAAGATCTTCCACATCGAGATGACCGCGAGCAGCAGGATGGCGAGGTAGACGACCATGATGACGGTCGCGATCCCGCTGGCGGCGGCACCTAACTGCTCGGGGGACGGCTGTTCCTGAAGCAACATCGCAAGGGCGTAGCTCATTGACTCTCCTTTTTCACTAAGAGTTGCGTCCGCAAGTTGAGTTGTCGGGGCGCCAACAATGTACGCCGCTCGCCGCGTTTGCGCAATGCTCTGCAAGCGGCCTCGTGTACCATCGTGCGCACATGAGTGAGACGCGGCGCGGGATCCCTCTGCACACGAAGATTCTGATCGGGCTCGTGGCGGGCGCGGCTCTCGGCTGCACGCTCAACGCGCTCCTCGGCTCCGACACGCCGGAGCTCAAGTTCGTCGCCAATCACATCACCGAGCCCATCGGCTACATCTTCATCCGCCTCCTCCTCCTGCTCGTGATCCCGCTGGTCTTCTCCAGCCTCACCCTCGGCGTGGCCGGGCTCGGCGACCTGCGCAGCATCGGCCGCATCGGCGTGAAGAGCTTCGTCTACACGCTGATCGTGTCGGCCATCAGCGTCGTCATCGGCCTCACGCTCGCGAACACGATCCGTCCCGGCAAGCGGATCTCGCCCGAAGTCGCGGCGAAGCTCGAACAACAGTTCAGCAAGGATGCGACGAAGCGCGTCGAAGACGCCGTGAGCAGCTCGAAATCGACCGACACGCCGCTGATGAAAGGCGTGAAGACGATCATCCCGACGAACATCTTCTACTCCGTCGGCAAAGAGACGCCGGACATGCTCGGGCTGATGTTCTTCGCGCTCTTCTTCGGAATCTGCCTGACGCTGATCGGGACGGAACGCGCGGCGCCGCTGGTGGCGGTGCTGGAATCGGTCTTCGGCGCGACCGAGGCCGGCATCCAGATCGTGATGCGCATCGCGCCGTATTGCGTGTTCTGCCTGCTCTTCACGATGACGGCGAAGTTCGGCTTCGATCTGCTGATCAGCCTCGGCTGGTTCGTCGGCACGGTGCTGATCGGACTGGCGATCCACATGTTCGGCGTCTACTCGCTCTCGGTCTGGCTGCTGTCGAAGATCAATCCGATCGAGTTCTTCCGCCGCATCAAGACCGTGATGATCACGGCCTTCTCGACGTCGTCTTCGAACGCGACGCTGCCGACGGCGCTGCGCGTCTCCGAGGAAAACCTCGGCGTGCCGCGCGAGATCAACTCGTTCGTCCTCACCGTCGGCGCGACCGCGAATCAGAACGGCACCGCGCTCTACGAAGGCGTGACCGTGCTCTTCCTCGCCCAGCTCGCCGGCGTCGATCTCTCGCTCGGCATGCAGCTGATGGTCGTCTACCTGGCCATCCTCGGCGGCGTCGGCACGGCCGGCGTGCCGTCGGGATCGATTCCGTTCATCGCCATCGTCCTCACGCAGATCGGCGTGAACCCCGCGATGATCGCGATCATCATCGGCGTCGACCGCATCCTCGACATGTGCCGCACCGTGCTCAACGTGACGGGCGACCTCACCATCGCCACGTACGTCGCGAGGTCGGAAGGAGCAGAGCTGATGCGGGAGATTCCGGAGCCGGCGGCGGTGGATCTGTAATCGTCCAATCGAAACCCGACCTTCATCTTCACCTGAAATTGCGAGATCTTCCCGTTCTCCACGCGGCCACGCATTTCCGTGACCTCGAACCAGTCGACGTTGTGCAGCGTCTGACACGCGCGCTCCACCCCGATGGATGCCGCTTCCGCAAATGATCCTGGCGACGTGCCGACGATCTCGACGAGCTTGTACACCTTATCGGACATGGGGAATCCTCCTCGCGCGATTGTATGGCGCCCGCTGTTAGAATGAACGTTCGGTCGTCTGCACAAGAATAGGTGCAACGCAATGACAGCGGCCAAGATCCAGCGGGTGAAACGCCGCGTTCTGCGGGAGGCGGTGGCGGAAAACCTCGACGTGATTCGAGGCGTGCCCCCGCGCGCCGTGCGGCCGGGCAACCGACTCGCGCGCATCTGGCTGCGCCGCGCGCCGTTTCTCCTGATCCCCCTCGCCCTCGGCGGGGCGTATCTTCGGCCGCGCGACCAGTGGAGGACAGGCACTCCTGCCTGTCCAGGAACGCAACGGTCATCGCAGCCGAGGACAGGCAGGAGTGCCTGTCCTCCACGAGCCCCCGTCCATGGAGCGCGTCACCTCCGCCGCCTTCCCCCTCGCGGTGCGGCGTGTGGTGCTCGACGCCGGTCACGGCGGCTCCGATCCCGGCGCAACCGCGGCGAGCGTCGCCGAAAAGGCGATCACGCTCGACATCAACCATCGCCTCCGCACGCTGCTCGAGCGCGAAGGATTCGAAGTGATCTCGACGCGCACGGACGACCGCATGGTCGCGCTGAAAGAGCGCGCGCGGCTCGCGAATGACTCCAATTCCGACATCTTCGTCTCGATTCACGTCAACACGATCGTGAAGCACACGGCGAGCCGCGGGGTCGAGACGTACTACCTCGGTCCGACGAGCGATCCTTCACTCACACAGCTCGCGGCCGAAGAGAATCGCGTGTCGGGATACTCGCTCGCGGACATGCGCAAGCTGCTCGACGGCGTCTACGCCGACGCGCGGCGCGACGAATCGCACCAGCTCGCGAGCGTCGTGCAGCAGGAGCTCTACTCGAAACTGCGCGTCAGCGATCCCGGCCTCGAAAACTGGGGCGTGAAGCGCGCGCCGTTCATCGTCCTCGTCGCCACCGACATGCCGGCCGTGCTCGCGGAAGTCGGCTGTCTTTCCAACCAACAGGAAGCGGCCATGCTCGCGCGCGCGGATTACCGGCAGAAGATCGCCGACGCGCTGTTCGCCGGCATCCGCGCCTATGCGAGCGCCAATGACGGACCGAAGAAAGGAATCGCGAATCATGGCTGACCTCCTTCACGTGGGCATCGACCTCGGCACGTCGCGAAGCGCGATCTCTGCGTCGAACGGCGAGCGCTTCGTCGTCGACAGCTTCGTCGGATGGCCGCTCGACATGGTCGCGCGCAAAGTGCTCAAGCGCGACGTGCTCATCGGACACGAGGCCGTTTTGAATCGCACCATGCTCGATCTCCATCGCCCGCTCGAGCGCGGATTGCTGAAAGAAGGCTCGGACAAGGACGTCGAGGCCGTGCGCGAGCTGCTGCTGCACCTCCTGCGGCTCGTCGGCGTCAACGGACAAACCGACGCCGCGAACGTGCGGGCGGTGGTGGGCGTGCCGGCCGCGGCGCTGCGCACGAACAAGCAGTACCTGCGCAATTCGATGAAAGGCATCGTCGACAGTTTGTTGATCGTGAGCGAGCCGTTCGCGGTCGCGTACGGACTCGACGCGCTGCTGCACACGATGATCATCGACATCGGCGCCGGCACAACGGACTTCTGCGTGATGAAGGGCCGCTATCCGACCGAAGAAGATCAGCGGACGCTCACCGTCGCCGGCGACTCGATCGACACGCAGCTTTTGAAACTGATCGAGGAGCGTTACCCGCAGGCGAACGTGACGGTGTTCATGGTGCGTGACTGGAAGGAAAAGCACAGCTTCGTCGGCGAGTCGAAGAATCCCGTGATCGTCACCGCGCCGGTGAAAGGCGTGCCGACGGAGCTCGACATCACGAACGAACTGCGCGCCGCGTGCGAGACGATCGTCCCGCCGGTGACGGAGACGATGATCGACCTCCTCGCGCGCGTCGAGCCCGAGTTCCAGGAGCGCGTGCGCACGAACATCATCCTCTCCGGCGGCGGCGGCCTCATTCGCGGCCTCTCCGACGCGCTCGAGAACGCGCTCAAATCCGTCGGCGGCGGGAAGGTGCGCTACATGGAGGATCCGGTGTTCATCGGGAGCGACGGCGGACTGGCCCTCGCGATCGATGCGCCGGAAGGCGATTGGGAAAAGCTCACGGCCTGATTTTCGTTCTCGTCCTCATCGTCGCGATCTACGGCTTCGTCTTCTTCGTCCGCAAAGCGGGCATGTTCTTCCCCGCCCGCTTCCCCACCGGACGGTGGGACGCGAAGCAATGGAGCGTTGTCCCGTCGGAGCATTGGATTACCACCAGCGATCGCGTTCGCCTGCATGCCTGGTTGTTTCGCGCCAGCGATGCGAAGGCGCCGGTGCTGATCTGGTTTCACGGCAACGCCGGCAATCTCACCGACCGCGCGGAGATGGCCGCCGAGATCGCGAAGCGCGGCGTGTCAGTGCTTCTCTTCGATTGGCGCGGCTACGGAAAAAGCGAAGGTCGCGCCTCGGAGTCGGGACTCTTTCACGACTCACTCGCTGCCTATGACTTCGTCCACGCGACGAAACCGTCGTCGATCGTCCTCTACGGCGAATCCCTCGGCGGTCCGTACGCGGCCTACGTCGCGAAGGAGCGGAAGGGCGCGCACGCGGTGATCATCGAGAACTCCTTCCCATCATTGATGGCGCTCGGCAATGCGCTGTACAAACTCGGCTGGACGGCGCCGTTCGCGCTGCGAACGTCGCAATGGCTCAACGAAGCCGGCGTGCCGGTGCTGGTGATGCACGGCACGCGCGACGCCGTCATCCCCTACTCGCTCGGCAAGCAGTTGTACGACGAGCTCCGCGTTCCGAAGGAGATGCTCACCGCCGACGCCGGCCATTGCGAAATTCCGGCGGTGGAAGGCGGGCGGTACTACGAGGCGGTTCTAAAGTTCAGCCGGTGATCCTTCCCGTCCGCCCCGGGCACGGGCACGGGCACGGGCGCGGGCACGGGGGGAGACCGGGAGAACCGGGAGCTCGCCTGCTGCTCCGGTTCCTTCCCGTGCAGGTGCCCGTGCCCGTGCCCGGGGCGGGCGGGGTTTCAAAGCAAGCTGTCATAAAGTCCGCAACGTACCGGTTATCATCCGAACTTATGTCCTCGTTCCGCTGCCTCCGTTGCAAAGCTGAGATCGACTCGGCCTTCCGGGCCTGCCCGCATTGCGGCGAAGTCGTCACCGAGTTCACCCGCCAGTACACCGGCAATCTGCTCGACGGCAAGTACGAGATCGTCGAGCGCCTCGGCGCGGGCGGCATGGGCCAGGTCTTCAAGGCCACGCACAAATACCTCGGCGCGACGCGCGTCATCAAGGTCGTGCATCCGCAGATCTCGGAGAACAAGGACGCGCAGGACCGCTTCCTCCGCGAGGCGCGCGCGGCGACGAAAGTCACGCACCCGAATGTCGCCACGATGTACGACTTCGCCGCGCTGCCCGACGGCTCGACCTACATGGTGTCGGAGTTCATCGACGGCGAGAATCTCGCGCAGAAACTGCGCACGCGCGGAACGCTGCCGCCGAAGGAAGCGATCGGAATCCTCATCCAGACGCTGAACGGCCTCGACGCCATCCATCGCGCGGGCATCATTCATCGCGACGTCAGCCCCGAGAACCTCATGATCACGCGCGACGGGACGGTGAAGATCATCGACCTCGGCGTGGCGAAGGTCGACGACGTCGCGGAAGTGAACGCGACGCGCACCGGTATCTTCGTCGGCAAACTGCGCTACGCGTCGCCCGAGCAGCTCGGCATTCTCAACGAAGGCGAGAAGATCGACGGCCGCGCGGATGTCTATGCAGCGGGCATGGTGCTGTACGAATTGCTCACCGGACGCCCGCCGTATGAAGCGAAGTCGCCGCACGAGTACTTTTTGATTCACACGCGCGAGCAGGAAGCGGCGATCAGCGCGCTGCCGCAGGACATGCCGGGCAACGCCGCGATTCAGGAAGTGCTGAAGCGCGCGTTGGCGCGCACCCGCGATCTGCGTTACGGCAGCGCGAAGGAGTTCGCCAAAGCGCTCGAAGAGATCGAGCGCGCGTTGCCCGACCCGAGGGCCATGCCGACGATGGCGCTGCCCCTCGATGGCGACGAAACGATGCGGATGAAATCGCAGCAGGTGGAGATCGACACGCTGCATCGCGAGACCGTCCGCACCGAATCGCCGACGCCTCCTCCGCCTCCTCCTCCATCGCAACCGTTCGCGCCCGCTCCTGCCGCGGTCACCGCGGCGGCGACGCTGTTGACTCCCCTTCCCGCGCAGAATTTCGCCGCGCCGCCGCCCATCGTCACCGATGTCCCGCAGCCGAAGATGGAGCAGGGCATCAAGCCGATCTGGGTCGTGCTCGGCGTCCTGCTGATCGGATTCGCCGCGATCGCCGGCGGCGGGTTGCTGCTGTGGCCGAAGGTGAAGTCGATGATCGCGTCGAAGCCGCCCGTGACGGAGACGGCTCCCCCGCCCGTAACGACGACCACGCAAGCGCCGCAGGCCACAGTCGCCGAGGCGTCGGTGAACGTCGTCCCGACCGACACCGCGCCGCAGATCATCGAGACGACGACCACGCAGTCGCCGGTGTTGTCCGCGCCGATCACGACGACCACCGCCGCACCGCCCGCCACCACCACGTACAAGCCGCCGGTCGTCGTCGAAAAACCGCCCGTCGTGGTGGAGAAGCCGCCGGTAAAACAGCGCGAGGAAGAGCCGCCACCGCCGCCCGTGTACTCGACCTCCTCGGTAGAAACCTACGTCGACGGCAGCGACGACGCCGACGCGAACGACCGCGCCCTCGAGCACGCGCGCCAGCTGCTGCGCGGCGTGAAGGCGGTCGAGATTCACGGAGGCGCGCTCGAGCAGGTGCTGATCGAGGCGATGAAGGACGAAGTCCCATTCATCCGCGTCGCCGACAACGCCGGCGTCGTCATCCGCTTCGACGGAAAAGTCGAAGGCATCGGCCGCGGACGCAAGACCCGCGAAGGCCGCGGCACCGTCACGAAGAACGGCCGCGTCGTCTTCCGCTACGAGATGCCGAACGAAACCTACCGCATCGGCCTCCCGCCCGCGAACGCGTTCGCGCGCGTGCTGAGCGACGTGTTCACCGACGACTGACGTGAAGTACGCGCTCCTCTTCGCTCTGATTGCACTGCCGCGTTGCGCGACGTCCGATCTCGAACGCTACTTCGCGCGGCGGCAGTCGGTCCGCCCGTTCAGCGGCAGCGTGCGCGTGATGCAACATGGAAAAACGATTTTCGCGCGGAGCTATGGCGACGCGGACGTCGAACAGCATGCGCCGAATCGCAACGACACGATTTATCGAATCGGCTCGCTGACGAAGCCGATCGTATCGGCGGCCGCGCTGAAGCAGCTCACTCTGTCCGACGCGATTTGCCGCCATTTCTCTCCCTGCCCCGCCGGGTGGGAAGGCGTGACCGTCGCCCATCTGCTCAGCCACACGTCCGGCATCCCCGACCGATTCGGCGACGTTCCGAGCGGGCCCGGGCCGGAGCTCGTGCCGGTGCTCGATCGGTATCTCGCCACGCAGCCCGACGTTCGCCCGAAGACGACTCCGGGCGAGACCTATCGCTACAGCAACTTCGGCTACCTGCTGCTCGCGTACGTGATGGAAAAAGCGGCGGGCAGGCCGTGGCTCGACCTCATTCGCGACTCGGTCCTGATCCCGGCGTCGATGCCCGACACGCGCTACGACGACGTCTGGGCGATCGTTCCGCGGCGCGCGCGCGGGTACGATCTGCGGCAAGGCGCGCTTCGCAACATCGCCTACAAAGACGACGGCGCGTTTTCCGCCGGCGGTTTCCTTTCCACGACCGCGGACCTCGGCGCATTCGCGACCGCGCTCTTCGATCGCTCCCTTCTCCCCGCGGAGCTCACGAAATCCATGCTGACGCCGGTGCGCGCGGATTACGGCTATGGCTGGCAGATCACGCGGCACTTCGACCGCGCCGTCTACAACCACCGCGGCGGGACGAACGGCTTCGCCTCGTTCCTCGTGCACTATCCCGACTCGGATCTCACCATCATCGTCCTGAGCAATGTCGAGTCCGAGCCCGTCCGCGCGACGGCGTGCGATCTCGCGTCGCTGCTGTTCGGCCTCGCGTATCCGCGGCTCGATGAGAAGCCTGCATCGGCATCCGATTTGTCCCCATTCACGGGGACGTACGTGAGCGAAGACGGATCGAAACGCGTGCTCGCGGCCGTCGACGGCGCGCTGCACTATCAACGCGGCGAGACCGATGCGGTGCTCGAACGCGCGGGCAGCAACACCTGGCGGTTCGCCGCCGAGCCGGACATCCTCTTGCGCGTCGAAGAAAAGAAACTCACTGCGGTGCAGTGCGGGCGCGAGTTGTTTGCGGCGTCACGCTGAACGACCGAGTTTCGCGCCGCCGCCTCCTCGTGTCCAACGCATCAGGAGGCACTTCATGCACGCGATCCGTTCGGCGGCGCTCAACTCCGAGATCAACGTCACTCCGCTCGTCGATGTCTGTCTCGTCCTGCTCATCATCTTCATGGTCGTCCTCCCGTCGATGATTCATGGCGTGCCGGTGCAGTTGCCGGAGACGAGCAAGGCCCCGGGCACCGAGAACCGCATGTTTCCGATCACAGTGAAGGACGACGGGACGGTGTATCTGGACAAGCTGATCGTGCGCAGCGAGGAAGTCGCTTCGGCGCTGCGGAAGCTGCATGCGACGGAAGGGTCGCGTCCGATCGGCGTGCGCGGCGACAAGCGCGTGCCTTACGGCGAAGTCGTCGCCGTCCTTGACGCCATTCGTGCGGCAGGCTGGCAGGATGTCGCGCTGGTCAGCGTGGAGCGGCGCTAGTCCTTCGCGGCTCGACGTCATACAACCGCGCGTATTCGGCGCCGTTGCGCTGGCGGAACGTCGTCACGGAGAAGCGCGCGCCCGTCTCTTCGAGCGCGCGCGTGAAGCCGGCCGCGGCGGGCTGGAAGTGCGTGTTGCCGGGGGCGTTCAGGAGGAACAGTCCGCCGCGGCTCACGAGCGGCGTCCACTGCGTGTCCGCGCGCCAGAAGACTTCACGGAACGGCACCTTCCCCCGGCTGAGGACATAGAGGTTGTTGGCGAGTCCCCAATCGACGATGTCGACGTGGCGGCCCTTCGACTCCAACGCGCGGCTGACGTCCGTGATGGCGTCGGACCACATGCCCACGCCATGCGTAGCGGCGAGTCCTTCGTGCGCGGCGCGGTTCCAGGAAAACGCGAACGCCGCGTAGGCAACGCCGAGCACGACGACGGCGATCCGTCCGCGATGCCACAGCCGCGCGGCGGCCAGGCACACCACGATGACCGGGAGCGGCAAGAGCGCGGCGAAGTGATGGGGATTCACGGGCAGCGGTGTGAGGAACGCGAACGCGTAAGCGACGATCGTCGCGATCGTTGCCCAGCGCGGGGCAACGAACATCGACAGGAGCACGACGACGCCGAAGACGATGAACTGCCACTGCGGCGGCGCGATCCCGCCCCACATGCCGGCGCGCTCTCCGTCGTAGGCCAGCGCGCTGAGTGCGTACTCGAACCGCGCCCCGCCCGCCGGCGTCGGGGTGAAGCGAAGCGTGGCGAAGCGGGTGAACAGTTCGTACACCACGAGCGGCGCGCCGCCAACGAGGCATCCGGCCGCGAAGCTGGGGACGTGAATGGCTTTGCGAACGGTGATCAGCCATGCGGCGGCGAGGCCGGTCACGATCCAGAGGAAGTTGGCGCGGCCCCACAAGGCGAAGCCGATCGCGGCGCCGAGGAGAAATGCGGACGAGCGATCGGCGCGGTGCACGAGGCGGCTCAAGGCGAGGGCGACGAGGCCGCAGCTCGCCATCCAGAGCGCGGTGCCGCCATTGTCATAAATCGTCCACGACACGTATTCGGGATGAATCGCGAGCACGAACGCGACCGCCGCGCCCGTGGGTCCGCCCAGCGCGCGGCCGATGCCGAAGATGCCGATCGCGCCGAGGAGCATGGAAACGATGCGGCCGACGGCCGGCGCGGTGCCGAAGAGGGCGAAAGGAATCGCCAGCAGATAGTGCTTCGCCGCGCCTGCGTACTCGATCACCATCAGAGGAAAGCGCCACCCGAAAAGCGGGATCCAGGTTCGCTCGACCGTCCCGAAATCGGGGGCCCGATCGCCGGTGATCATGGCCACCGCGCCATGCTCGAAAATCGCCTCGTCATATTGCAGACCCGGCAGCGAGAGACCCATGTACAAGCAGACGGCGATGTACGTCAGGACGGCGGCAATCAACGACCGCATCGTCGCGCGACCTCCACGGTCCCGATGCTCGCCAGCAGGATCAGCGGCGGCAGCACCGGCAAGCGATAGCGATGGTCGTAGTCGACTTCCTGCATTCCGTGGAACGCCGACGTCGCGAGGATCGCGATCAGGAGCAGTGTCGCCGCGGCGCTGCGACGGAGAAACACGGCCGCGAGGGCGAGGCCATAGACCGGAATGAAGTAGAGAAGATTCGCGACTTTGTGCAGCGTCGAATAGCCGGTCATCGTCGGCGCGAAGAAGGAGAGCCAGCGGCGCACGATCATCGCGAGATAGTCGACGTACGAGACCGGCGGCGCGACCCATGTTTCGGGGCGTCCCGTGACGATCGTGCCGTTGGCGTAGCTGCCGTGGATGTAGATGACCCAACCGCGCAACAGGGTGAACGGCCAGAGCGTGACGTCGTGCATCAACGCCGCGAAGAGCAGGACGGCGAGGACGATGAGCGCGGCGATCGTGCGCAGACCGATGCGCGGCCAGAGCAGCGCCACAACCCACACAACAACGAGCGGCGCGGCCGCGGGACGGAACATGCACGCAACCAGCAGCGCGGCGGTTCCTCCGAGGATCGCGCGCGCGGAGGGTTGCTCCGCGACGCGCAGCGACATCACGAGCACGACGGTCGCGATGCCGAGGAAGAGCACGTCCGTCATCGGAAAGCACGTGAACTGGAGCATCTCGAAATTCACGAGCAGCACCGCCGCGACGATCACGGCAAGCGTGGACGCGGTTACGCGGCGAAGCGTCGTGAGCACGAGCGACGCGGTCAGAATCACCGCCGCCCAGTTGAGAGCGACGATCAGCAGCGGCCAGTCGCTGCCGGCGACGACTTTGGCCACCGCGACGACGGTGATGAATCCGAGGTAGAGAATCGGCGGCGCGACGAACCGCGTGTCGTGCAGGAAGGACGCGAAGTTGAAGTGATGCGCGACCAGCGCGTCGGCCCACCGGGAGAGCCGGTCGATGTCCGCGCCCCAGAGGATTCCCTGGCGGAGAATCCACGCGCCGTAAAGCAACGCGATCGCCGCGACGAGGATCGGAATCAGTCGTCGCGGCGGTGGTTTCACGACTCCACGAGCGCTCGCAGTTGCCGCGACGCGACGGTCAGCATCGCCAGATCGACGCTCGACGACGAGCGGAGGTCGTTCATCGTCTGATCGACGCGCTCGACGACGCGCGGGCGCGACGCGAGCCAGGTGTCGACCGGATTCGGCGCGCCGTTCGTTTCGGCGATCACGCGCGAGGCGAGCGTGCTCTGGTAGTTGAACAGATCATCGACCAGCGAATTGAGCGCGCTCTTCTGCCACGGCGTCTCTGCCGGGATCGACGCCGTTGCGCTGCGAAGACGGTCGAGGCTCAACCGCGCGCCGATGCCGAAGTAGACGCGCGCCACTTCTTCGACGCCATGCGCCGCGTCGGTACGCGCGATGCGCACGATGTCCATCGCCGACGTCATCACATCGAGGCTCGCCACGCGGCGCGCGAGATCCTCGGGGATGCCATCGACCGTCAGCTCCGACTCGCGCACGCGCACGGCCTGCAGCATCGACTGCGGCAGGATCTCGCCGAGGTTCTGTTGGATCGCGGCGATGCGCGGGCGGAACTCGGCGATGTATGCGGCGATGTCGAGCTTCTCGTACGTGCTGCGCAGCAGCCAGCCGATCGCGCGCTCGAGCAGGCCGGCGACGGAGATGAGCATGTCGGTCTGCACGCTGGCCGGCAGTTTGTTGTCGAGGGCCTCGATCTCCGCCCAGATCGTGCGCAGGTCGAACGACTCGCGCATGATGATGAACGCGCGGGCGATGTCGGCCGGCGGCTTGCCGGTCTCGTCGCACATCTGCCAGGCCAGCGTCGGCCGCACGCGGTTGATCATCGCGTTCGTGACGACGGTGGCGATGATCTCGCGGCGCAGTTTGTGCCGCTCGATCGCCGCGCGGTACCGCGTGCGCAGGTCGTCAGGAAAATAGAGAATGAGATCGTCGACGAGCTGCGAGTCATCCGGCAGATCGGACTTCAACAGGTCTTCATAGAGCACGAGCTTCGCGTACGCGAGGAGCACCGCGAGCTCGGGACGCGTGAGGCCGAGGTTCTGGGCGTGACGGTCGGCGATCGCCTCGTCGTCCGGCAGCGCCTCGATCTTGCGATCGAGCTTGTTGGCTTTCTCGAGCCCGCGCATGAAGCGCGCCTGCGCGTCGAGCTGTGCCTCGCCGATCGCGTGCGTCACGGAGATCGCCTGCGTCTGCTCGTAGTTGTCGCGCAGCACGAGCTTCGCCACGTCGTCGGTCATGTCGGCGAGCAGTTTGTTGCGCTCGTCGATGCCGGAGAGCTCGCCGCGCGCGATGGCGTCGTAGAGCGCGATCTTGATGTTGACCTCGTGGTCGGATGTATCGACGCCGGCGGAGTTGTCGATGGCGTCGGTGTTGATCTTCCCCCCGCCGATTCCGAACTCGATGCGCGCGGGCTGCGTGAATCCGAGGTTCGCCCCCTCGCCCACCACCCGCACGCGCAGCTCGTTGCCGTTCACGCGAATCGCGTCGTTGGCGCGGTCGCGCGCCGCGCCTTGATCCTCCCAGCTCGCCTTCACGTATGTGCCGATGCCGCCGAGCCAGAGCAGGTCGGCGCGCGCGAGGAGGATCGCGCGCATCAGTTCCGCCGGCGTCACGGTGCGCTTCGGCAGCTCGAACAGCGCCTGCACTTCGTCCGACACCGTGAGCGTCTTCGCGCTGCGCTCGAACACTGCGCCGCCTTTCGACAGCAGCTCCGTGTTGTAGCCGTTCCAGTTCAGCCGGTTGTCGAACATCCGCTTGCGCTCGGCGAAGCTGTTCGAAGGATCGGGATCGGGGTCGACGAAGATGTGCGAGTGATTGAACGCGCCGAGGAGCTTGATGTGATGGGAGAGCAACATCGCGTTGCCGAAGACGTCGCCGGACATGTCGCCGACGCCGACGCAGGTGAAGTCTTCGCTCTGCGTGTCCATGCCGAGCTCGCGGAAGTGGCGCTTGACCGCCTCCCAGCCGCCGCGCGCGGTGATGCCCATGGCCTTGTGGTCGTAGCCGACGGAGCCGCCGGACGCGTACGCATCGCCGAGCCAGAAGCCGTATTCGGCGGAGATGCCGTTGGCGATGTCGGAGAACGTCGCCGTGCCTTTGTCGGCGGCGACGACGAGATACGGATCGTCGCTGTCGCGGCGCACGACGTCGCGCGGCGGGACGAGCTGATCGCCCTGCAGGTTGTCGGTGATGTCGAGCATGCCGCGCAGCAGCGTCTTGTACGACTCGATGCCTTCCTGCTGGAACAGCGCGCGATCGGCCGACGGATTCTTGACCACGAATCCGCCCTTCGATCCGACCGGCACGATGACGACGTTCTTGACCTGCTGCGCTTTCACCAGGCCGAGGATCTCGGTGCGGAAATCCTCGCGGCGATCGGACCAGCGGATGCCGCCGCGCGCGACCTTGCCGAAGCGCAGATGGATGCCTTCCATCCACGGCGCGTACACGAAGATCTCGTACATCGGCCGCGGCGACGGCAGCTCCGGCACGGCGCTCGAGTCGAGCTTGTAGGAGACGTAGAGCTTGCGATCGCCGTTCGCGTCGTGCTGGAAGTAGTTCGTGCGCAGTGTCGCTTCGATCAGCCGCACATACAGGCGAAGGATGCGATCTTCATCCGGCGCGGTGACGCGCTCGAGCGCGTCTTCGATCTGGGAGCGGATGCCGAGGCCGGCGCCTTTCCGTCCCAGCCCGACGTCGCCGATCGACGGGTCGAAGTACATCTTGAAGAGTTGGATGATGTTGCGCGTGACGCCGGGATGTTTGGCGAGCGTCTGCTGGATGTACGCCTCGGATAAGGTGACGCCGACCTGCCGCAGGTACTTCGCGTACGCGCGCAGGATGACCACTTCGTGCCACTCGAGCTCCGCGCCGAGGACGAGGCGATTGAAGCCGTCGTTCTCGGCCTGCCGCGTCCAGATGCGGATGAACGCATCCTGAAATTTCTCTTTGACCGGCGTGAGATCGTCCTGCATCCCTTCCGCGTCGAGACTGAAATCGCGGATGCGCACCGGGTAGTGCGCGCCGAGGGGCAGTATCTCGAACGGCTCCTCGGCCAGCACTTTGAGGCCCATATTCTCGAGCCGCGGCATGATCTCCGACAGCGGCACCGGCGGGCCGGCGTGAATGATCTTGCAGTGGAACTGCCGCTCCTCGCTGCGGTGGCGGTAGAGATCGACGACCAGCTCGCCCGTCGCGAGCACGTGCTCGATGTGGCCGATGTCGTACAGCGCGGCGCTCGCGGAGAAGCGCTCCGAGTACGCCATCGGAAACGCTTTTTTGTAGCGATGGTGGAGATCGATGCCGATCTCCTCGCCCATCTCCTGCACGAGCGCGTCGAGGAGTTTGTCGCTCCACGTGCGGGCGGCGTCGGCGAGGAAGGCCTCGACGCGGCGCGCGTCGACGTCGGGCAGCTGACCGGGCGTCGTGCGGACGATGAACAGTCCGCGCGCGAGCGGCGAGTTGGTGATGTGGTCGTAGACCTCGGTGTCGCGGCCCGCGAAGGCTTCTTCGAGAATCGCCTTCGCGCGCTCCTTGAACTCGGGCGTGTAGCGGTCACGCGGGACGAAGACGTAGCAGGAGACGAATCGCTCGAAGAGATCCTTGCGCGTGAAGAGCGCGACGCGCTGGCGCTCCTGCAGCAGCAGGATGCCGCGCCCGATCTCGAAGAGGTCGTTGTCGGTGATCTGGAAAAATTCGTCGCGCGGGAAGGTCTCGAGGATGTCGACGAGGGCCTTGCCGTTGTGCGAATGCGGATCGAGGCCGGCGCGGTCGAGGACGCGCTTCGCCTTGAGGCGCAGCATCGGGATGTCGCGCACGCTGCGTTGATACGCGGCGGAGGTGAAGAGGCCGAGGAAGCGATCCTCGCCGATCAGGTTCCCCTGCTCGTCGTAGCGCTTGACGCCGATGCGATCCATGCGCACGGGGCGGTGAATCGCGCTGCGGCGGTTCGCCTTGGTGATGATGATGAGGTCTTTGCGGCGCGCGTATTCGCTGTCGGTCGCGGGGAGCGGCCGCTGCGCGTTCTCGATCGTCTCGTTGCGGATCTCGCGCGAGATGCCGAGGCCCGTTTCGGGCACGGGCTTGTTGTAGTCGGCGCCGTCGCGCGTTTCGAAGGTGTAGCGGCGATAGCCGAGGAAGATGAAGTGGCCGTTGTCGAGCCACTGCAGAAAGGCCTTCGCTTCCTGCACTTCTTCGGCGGGCATCGGCAGTGCCGCGGTCTCGAGCTCGGCGATGTCGTCGGTGAGGCGCTGGCGCATGGTGCGCCAGTCGGCGACGGCGAGACGGACCTGATGGAGGATGTTCTCCAGCGCCGCGCGCATCGACTCGAGCTCGCCGGCCTCGGTCTCCTGATCGATCTCGACGTGCATGTACGACTCGACCATCGCGCTCGTGCCGGCGCTGCCGGTGTCGACGACTTCGAGGCGGTTGCCCGACGCGTCGCGCCGCGCGTGGATGATCGGATGCAGGAGGAGATGGATCTTGCGGTCGCGGCGATTGAACTCCGCGGTCACGGAGTCGACGAGGAACGGCATGTCGTCGTTCACGATCTCGACGACCGTGTGCTCGGTCTCGAAGCCGTTCTTCTCCAGCGTCGGATTGAAGAGACGGATTTTCGGAACGTGGGGCGTGCGCTGCGCGCCGAACTCCCAGAGCGACAGCGCGCCGCCGAGGAGCGTGTCGAAGGAGGTGTAGATCACGTCGTCGGGCGCGACGTGTGCGAAATATCGGCGAACGAAGTGCCTGGCGCTCTCAGCCTGCTCGGGTGAAACGCGCTTGGCCGCCTCCGCCGCGAGCCGGTCGACGAGGTCGACCTGGCGCTGTTCTGCGGTGATCGTCATAAGCGCTGCATATCATAGTTGCGCCTGTGTCATTCCGAGCGTAGCGAGGAATCCCCCGATTGAGGGGATTCCTCGCCGTCTGCGCGGCTCGGAATGACACTCAGCGACGCCCAAACATCTCCCCGAAAAAATCCCCCGTTTTCCATTTCGGCCGCTCCTCGCGATTCGCGGCGGCGAGGCCGATGCGGAAGTCGAGCTCGATCGGCAGCAGCGCCGCTTCGTAGTCGATCGGCTGCTCGAGGTCGTCCGTGGGCGAGTGGTAGCGCGTGCGCCGCCACACTCTCATCTCCTCGGCCATGTTCACGCCCGGCTCGACGGCGTTGTATCCGCTGTTCACGAAGATCGCCGGGATGCCGCGCTTGATGAACGGGTACTGGTCGCTGCGCACGAACACGACTTCCTCGGGCGCGCGATCGGCGCTGATCTCGAGGTTCATCTCGCGCGCGGCGGCGCGGGCCATGTCGCCGAGGTCGCTGTTGTCGATGCCGAAGACCACGACGTCGCTGGTCTTGTGCAGGAGCAGGAGCATGTCGATGTTGATGTCGGCGACGATCGACTCGAACGGCACGGTCGGATTGTTCGCGAAGTAGTCGGCGCCCTTCAGCCCCTTCTCTTCGCCGGTCGTGGCGAGGAAGAGGATCGAGCGGCGCGGGCGCTCGGGCCGCGCGGCGAAGGCTTTGGCGATCTCGATGATCGCGGCGATGCCGGTGCCGTTGTCGAGCGCGCCGTTGTTGATGCCGTCGCCGTTCACGGGCTCGGTGATGCCGAGGTGATCGAGGTGCGCGGAGTAGACGACGTACTCGTCGCGCAGCTTCGGATCGGAACCGCGAAGGATGCCGATCACGTTCGGGCTTTTCAACTCGCGATGCGCGCTGACGAGATGAATGCGCGCGCGCAGTTTCAGCGGCTTCGACGGCGGCTGGCCGCGATCGAGCGCAGCGAAGATGGCATCGGCCTCATCGCCGAAGATGCTCTTCGTCGTCTCGAGATCGACGCCGACGCCGGTGGTGAGCTGCGGGTTGACGGCGTTGGGCGTGCCGTCGGCGCGCAGCCAGTGCATCGTGCCGAGCTTCGACTGCCGCGCGACGCGCGTCCACGGCGAGCGCTGCGCTTCCTTCGGCGACTCGAGCGTGATCAGCCCGACCGCGCCGTGCCTCGCCGCGTTCTCGATCTTGTTCAGCGACGAGCTGTGATGCGCGCGGATGGCATTCTCGAACGACGGCGGCGCGCCGCTGAAGATGGCTACGATTTTTCCGCGCACGTCGATCTTCGCGTAGTCGTCGTACTTTTGATCGGGCGCGGTGATGCCGAATCCGGCGAAGACGATCTGCGCCTCGACGGTGCTGTCATCCTTCAATGCATTGCCCTGCGTGACGAACTGCTCGAACGCGCGCAGCGTCACCGGCTCTGCGCCGTCGCGCAGCAGCGTGACCGTCGAATGCGCGCTCGGCACCGTCTCGCGCAACGGCACTTCCTGAAACGAAGTCTCCAGCCCGGCCGCGCCGAACTGCGCCGCGACGTAGTTCGCCGCGATGCGATAGCCGCGCGTGCCCGTGCCGCGGCCTTCGAGCAAATCGTTCGCTAAGAATTGGATGTGGGCTTTGACGGCGCCGGCGCTGAATGCAGTGACGAATGTCGCGACAAGAAGACTCATAGGCTCAAAGAATACCCAAGTGGAGGACAGACATCCTGCTGTCCAGAGAAGGACAGACAGCGAGCCTGTCCTCCACTATGCCGCCCCCACGCCAAATTGCGAGCCGCGGCCGAGCTTCCGACCGGTGGCCTGGCGGGCGGCGGGCTGAGGGTGTGATCGATCGAGAGCTCGAGCGTGTTCGGCGCGCCGTTCGGCGCGGGCATGACGTGGACGTTGCGCTCGAGATATCCCTCGGAGGTCCGGAAGCGGTCGACGATGCGGCCGTTGATTTTCACGGTGATCTCCGGATTCTTGTCCATCAACTCGCCGGGAATGCCGAGGTGCATGCGCAGGATCGCCGGGCCGTTCTGCGGCGGCAGGATCGTGACCGAGCGGCCGACCATCCAGCGCCATTCATGAATGTCCTGGGCCTCGGGGGCGTACCAGCCGGCGAGGAACTGCGCGCGGGTGCGCAGCGGCTTGAGCACGATTTCGAAGTAGTGGCGGCGGGCGATGTTCCAGAGATGCCCGCGCTCGCGCGTGAACATCAATCCCTCCGGCTTCGTCTCCGTCACTTCCGCGAGCAGCCACGCGCGCGGGTTCGGCGCGAGCGGCAGCGCGCGATCGTCGATGACGCGGCGATAGGGCAAGCCCGGCGCGACGAGGTCGACGAACTTCGACATCGTGTGGCCGACGTACAGCTCGTCGCGCTTCGGATCGACCGTTCGCAACAGCGCCTGCGTCGCCAGCACCGAGGGAGCGACCGTCGTGCGGACGACGTTCAAATCCGGCGCGGTGTAGGCGATGAAGGCGACGACGAGCGCCGACGCGAAGACGGGCTCGAGCCACGGACGGAAACGTCCGAGGCGGCGGATGCCATCGGCGGCGAGGATCGCGAACATCGGCTGATATCCGATGGAGAAGCGGCTGATGCTGAAGCGGTCGAGCATCAGCCAGGCGGAGATCGCGAACGGCGCGAAGGTCAGGACGTTGTAGAGCATCGACCGGTCGCGGTCGCGAACCGCGCCGATCGCCGACACGAGCACGAGCAGCGACGCGATCGCGCTCAGCACCGGCGACTGGTATTGCTTGATGAAGAAGCGATCGAAGAGGCGCCAGAGCGCGGGGCGGTCGGGGCTGTGGAACGAGTCGACGCGCGAGATGTAGTCGCCATGCTCGCGCACGACGCGCATGTATTCGGGCAGCGAGCCGGTGGCCTGAATCGCGCCGCCGAAGCAGATGCCGACGACGGCGATGCCGATCAGCAGCGCGACGACGATCTCCAGCGGACGCCGTTTGCGTGTGGCGTAAATCGCGGGAAAGAGTCCGACGAGCAGGTTTTGCGGACGGATGCCGATCGCGATCGCGAGCAGCAACGCTCCGAGCCAGTAGGCGTAACGCCCCTCATCCGGCCTTCGGCCACCTTTCCGCAAGCGGGGAGAAGCGCGACGCGGACGCTGTCGTCGCCCCTCTCCCCGCCTGCGGGGAGAGGGTGGCGCGAAGCGCCGGGTGAGGGGCTGCGAAACAGCAATCCCGCGGCGAAGCAGACCAGCACGATCGACGGGATGTCGCTGAACGCGCCGCCGCCGAAGAACCAGACGTTCGGGAAAAATGCGAAGAGCAGCGCGGCGATGAGCGAGGTTTCGAAGCGCAGCCGCAGCTCGCGGGCGAGGAAGAAGATCGCCGGGAAGACGAGCATCGCCGCGATGAGATTGACGAGCCGCAGCGCGTGAAAGTCGCTGTCGGTGACGAAGCGCGCGATATGGCCGAGGAAGATGTACGCCGGGAAACCGGGCGGATGCGGGTGGTGCAGCGCGACGTTGTAGTCGCGCATCGCCAGCGTGAAGAGCACTTCGTCCCAGTCCCAGACGGAGCGCGCGAGCGCGAGGAAGCGCGAAGCGGCGCAGACGAGCGCAGCGATCGCGACGATCGCGCGCTGCCGCGGCGTCAAAAGGTCGGGAGCTGAAGCCACCGTGCTACGAACGAGCGTAGGCCCGATAGAACTTCCCGTCCCGTTCGGCGACGCGCTTGAGAGCCTCGTTCGGCGTGAAGCGCGGACCGAGCGTCGACGACAGCTCGTCGAGGCGCGCGAGGATGTACGGCAGGCCGAGAGAATCGGCGTACCGCAGCAATCCCCCGCGGAACGGCGGGAAGCCGGTGCCCATGATCATGGCCAGATCGAGCTCGCCCGCGGAGGCGACGATCTTCTCGTCAAGAATCAGTGACGCTTCGTTGATCATCGCGAAGATCGTCCGCTCGACGACCGCGTTCGCGTCCGCCGGCTTCGGCGAACGAATGCCGAGGACTTTGTAGACGGACGGATCCGGCCCCTGCCGTTTGCCGCCTTCGTAGATGTACAGCCCGCGCCCGTTTTTCTTGCCGTGGCGTCCGTCGGCGTAGAGCTTGTCGACGATGGTCGACTTCTGCTGCAGCCGCGCGCCGAAGGCTTCGCCGAGGATGACCGCGACTTTCGCGGCGACGTCGAGTCCCACTTCGTCGAGCAGCGCCATCGGTCCCATCGGCATGCCGAAGTCGATCATCGCTTTGTCGATCGACTCGATGCTGTTGCCTTCTTCGAGCAGGAATCCCGACTCGTTCATGTACGGGCCGAGGATGCGATTGACGATGAAGCCCGGCCCGTCGTTGCAATAGACGACGGTTTTGCCGAGCTTGCGCGCGAAGTTCGCGACCGTGACCATCGCCACGTCGGAGCTCTTCTCGCCGCGGATCACTTCGACGAGCGGCATCTTGTCGACGGGATTGAAGAAGTGCATGCCGACGACGTTCTCCGGCCGCTTGGCCTCGGCCGCGATATTCGTGATCGGAATCGTCGACGTGTTCGTCGCGAAGATCGCATTCGGCTTCGAGAGCGACTCGAACTCCGCCAGCACCTGCCGCTTGATCGGCAGGTTCTCGACGACCGCTTCGATCACGACGTCGGCGCGCGAGAAGCCGCTCCAATCGGTGGCGCCGGTGATGCGCGCGAGCTTGCGCGCCATCTCGCCGCGCGTCATGCGCCGCCGCTCGACTTTTTTTCTCCACACCCTCGACGCCGCCTTCATCCCGCCGGCGATTGCTTTCCAGTTGATGTCGCGCATCCGCACGTCGGCGGGCGTTTTGTCGACGACGATCTGCGCGATCCCGCCGCCCATGATGCCCGCGCCGAGGACGCCCGCTTCGCGGACGTCGAGCGGCTTCACCGGATACGGATCTTTCTTCGAGTCTTCCATCAGGAAGAAGAGGCGCACGAGGTTCTGCGCGACGTCGCCCATGATCAGCGGCGCGACTTCCTGCGCTTCTTTCTCGAGCCCGCGCTCGACGCTCGTGCCCATCGCGTACTGCATCACCTCGATGGCTTTGAGCGGCGCCGGGTATTGCCCGTGCGTCTGCGCGAGCACCGCTTTGCGCGCTTTGTTGAAGATGAGGTTGCGCGCGAGCGGGTTGCCTTCGATGTAGAACTTCGTCCGACCGCCGCCTTTGCGTTTGCCGCGTTCGGCGAATTTCTTCGCGACGTCGAGGAGGATTCCGGGCTCCACGACTTCGTCGACGAGTCCCGCTTTCTTCGCGCGTTTGCCGTCGAGCGCTTTGCCGTTGAGGATGATGTCGAGCGCCGCGGGGAGTCCGATGAGCCGCGGGAGCTTGGTCACGCCGCCCCACGCGGGGAAGATGCCGAGCTTCACTTCGGGCAGGCCGATCTGCGCTTTCGGAGAGTCGGTGATCACGCGCCAGTCGCAGCTGATGGCCATCTCGCAGCCGCCGCCGAGGCACGCGCCGTCGATCGCGGCCACCGTGACCTGCGGCAGTTTCGCGAGCTTCTGAAACATCTGCTGGCCGAAGCGGACGTACTCGCGCGCTTCGTCGGCGCTTGTCGCCTTGGTGAACTCGCTCACGTCCGCGCCGGCGATGAAGATGCCCGGCTTGCGCGAGGCGAAAATGATTTTCTTGAGATCGGTCGCAGCCGCGAGCTCGTCGATCAATGCAGAGAATTCGAGGCCGACGGTGGAAGAGAACTTGTTGATCTTCTCGCCGGGCAGGTCGAACCAGACGATCCCGAGATCGCCTTGTCGTTCGATGATGAATGCGCGAGTGGTGTCCGGAAGCGGAGCAGCGGCAGCGGTCATGTGGTTTCCACGAGATTGTCGTTGGCGTAGAGCTGGTCGATGATGTGTTTGTATTTCTTGTCGATGACTTTGCGCTTCACTTTGAGCGACGGCGTGATCTCGTCTTCTTCGATGGTGAAGTCGCGCGGCAGGAGCGCGAAGCGGCGGATCTTCTCCTGCCGGTCGAGGTTCTGATTGAAGCGATCGATCTCGCCCTGGATCATCTTCTTCACGCCGTCGTGACCCACGAGCTCTTCGTACGATTTCACCTCGATGCCCGCCGCGGCCGCGTCACGCTCGAGCTTCTCGAAGTTCGGCACGATGAGCGCGGTGAGGAACTTGCGGCGGTCGCCGATGAGCACCGGCGTGCCGACGTACGGGGAGCTCTTGAGCAGCGCTTCGAGCGGCTGCGGCGCGATGTTCTTTCCGTACGCGTTGATGATGATGTCTTTCTTGCGGTCGGTGATCTTGAGGAATCCATCCTTGTCGAGCTCGCCGATGTCGCCGGTGTGGAACCATCCATCCTTGATCGATCGCCTGCGCCGTGGCCTCGGGGTTGTTCCAGTAGCCCTTCATGATGTGCGGGCCGCGCGAGAGGATCTCACCGTCCTCGGCGATCTTCACTTCCACGCCGTCGATGACCGGACCGACCGTGCCGAGGCGGCGCTTGTCGGGACGATTCACCGAGATGACGGGCGAGGTTTCGGTGAGGCCGTAGCCTTCGAGGATCTCCACGCCCGCACCGATGAAGAACGCGGCGAGCTCCTGCGACAGCGGTGCGCCGCCGGAGACGACGTACTTCACGTTGCCGCCGAGGCGCGCGATGATCTTGCTGAAGACGAGCTTGTCGGCGATCGCGGATTTCAGTTTGAGGCCGAGCGGCAGCGGCTTGCCTTCGATGCGATACGGCAGCCGCTCCTCGCCCACTTTCAGCGCCCAGTGAAAGATCTTCTGGCGCGCGGGCGGCGCGGTGGCGACGTTGTCCATGATCCGCATGCGCATCTTTTCGAAGAGACGCGGCACCGCGCCGAAGTACTGCGGGCGGATCTCCTGCAGGTTGTCGGCGACTTTGTTGACGTTCTCCGCGTACGCGATCGTGCCGTTCTTGTAGAGATAGAGGTAGTCGACCATGCGCTCGAGGATGTGCGAGAGCGGGAGGATCGACAGCGCGACGTCGCCGATCTGGAACGGCACGGCTTCGCGCACGGAGACGACGTTCGTCGTGATGTTGCCGTGCGTGAGCATCGCGCCCTTCGGATTGCCGGTAGTGCCGGAGGTGTAGACGAGCGTGGCCAGATCGTCGGGCGTGCGCGAGGCGCGCGACTGATCGAACCAGCCGCGCCCGTTTTTCTGTTCGAACGCGCGGCCGCGCGCGACGACGTCGGCGAATGTGAGGACGCCCTCGACCGGCTCGGGAAGATCGCAGACGATCACGTTCTGCAGCGCGGGAACGTGCGAGCGGATCTCCAGCACTTTGTCGAGCTGCTCTTTTGTCGAGCAGACGACGGCGACCGTGCCGGCGTCGTTGAGGATGTACTCGATCTGCCAGCCGAGGAGCGTCGGATAGACCGGCACGCTGACGGCGGACGCGCAGAGCGTCGCGAAGTCGGCGATCGTCCACTCGGGACGATTCTCGGAGAGGATGCCGACGCGATCGCCCGGCTTCACGCCGAGCTCGTACAGGCCCGTGGAAAACCAGCGAACCGTGTCGCGGAACTCGGGAACCGTGACGTCGATCCACCGGTCGCCCTTCTTGTACTTCATGATCGCAGGGCGATCGACTGACGAGGTTAGCTCATAGATATCGTTGAGCGTTTTTGGATCCGGCATGAAGCCCCCTCCGAACTTGGAGGGGGATCATAGCTTAGCGGGCAGCGGGCCAGCGAGCAGGCGGGCAGCAGACAGTCGCCCGGCCCGCTTGCCCGCCAGCTCGCCTGCCCGCTACCTCACGCTACTTTCAGCCACTTCCAGATCTCCGGAATCGTCGGGCGCTTTCCGTACGAGAGGATTCCGACGCGGAAGATTTTTGCGGTGATCCAGAAGAAGAGCGAGATCGTCAGGATCGAGACGACGATCGTGACGGCGATCTGCCACATCGGCGGCTCGGCGACGAGCGTGCGCACGTACATCGTCAGCGGTCCCCACACCGGCGCCATCGAGAGTCCGACGGCGAGCTTCGAGTCGGGATTGGTGAGGATCGGCGCGATGAGGAACCACGGCAGCATCATCGGCATGGTCACGGGCATGATCAGCTGCTGCGCTTCCTTTTCCGAATTGCAGACCGAGCCGCCGATGGCGTAGATGCAGACGTAGCTGAGATACGAAAGGATGAAGAAGACGACGAAGAAGATGAAGGTCGCCGGCTTCAGGATGGCGAAGACGTTCATCCCGCCGGCCGTGGCCACCGCGCCGGCATAGGCGCCGGCGATGCCGGCCATGAGCAGCCAGACGCCGATCTGCGTGAGGCCGACCGCGGCGATGCCGAGGACTTTGCCGACGAGGAGTTGTCTCGAAGAAACGGAGGAGACGAGCACTTCGACGACGCGGTCCGTTTTCTCCTGGATGATGCCGCGCATCGTTTCGAGGCCGTAGATGAAGCTGGGGATGAACAGCAGCGCGGTGAGGACGATGCCGACGAGGAAGTTCGCGATGCCGCCTTTTTTCTCTTCGCCGGTCTTCGAGATCTGCACGCCCTCGGTTTTCAGGGTGCTGAGGAGCTTTTCACTTTCCGCTTTGTCGATGCCGCGCTCCGCGAGCCGCCGCTCCTGCACGAAGCGGTTGGTGCGCGAGGAGAGCCGGCCCTGGGTGACGAAGTCGGTGGCGCTGCGGCTGTAGTACTTCAGCTTCGCGTCGGTGTTGGTGAGCGTGTCGTGCGGCAGGACGAAAACGCCGTCGAATCCGTCCTTCGCGCCGAGGCGCGTGACGTACGGTTTCCCGGCCGCGTCGACGTCGGCGTTGCCGTGGGCGTCGACGTACTGGATGATCATCTGCTGCGGGAGGTCGCGCCCGCGCTTGCCGATGGCGATGTCGGGGCTGTCGTCTTTTTCCGGCGCTTTGAATGCCGACTCGAGCTGGCCGCTGCCGTCGACGACGGCGATGTGCTTGTCGCCGAGGCCGCGCTCCATGAGCATCGTCGGCCCGAGGAAGGCGACGACCATGAGCAGCGGCATGAGGAAGGTCATGATGATGAACATCTTCTTCCGCACGGCCACCAGGTATTCGCGCTTGAAGACGGCGAGGGTCTTCTTCATTTCTCCACCTCCGCGGCGAGGGTTTCCGCGCCGACTTTCTCGATGAAGATCTGCTCGAGCGAGGGCACGGCGAGCTCGAAGCGGCGGATGCGAACGCGCCCTACCGCGGCTTCCAGAATCTTCTGCGGATCGGCCCCGTCGGCGAGCGTGATCTCCGCGGAGTTGCCGACGACGGCGGCGTGCCGCACCTCGGGGAGCGTGTTGAGGAAGGCGCCGTCGCCTTCGAAGTCGATGTGCAGTGCGTGCTTCGCGCCGCGGACTTCTTCAAGGCTGCCGTCGAGGACGACCTGCCCGCGGTGGATGAGGATGATCTCGTCGGCCATGCGCTCCGCTTCGCCCATCATGTGGGTGGAGAGAAGGATGGTCTTGCCTTCGGCGCGAAGATCGCGCAGGAGATTGCGGACGAGGACCATGTTGACGGGATCGAGTCCGGACTGCGGCTCGTCGAGGATGATGAGCTCGGGGTCGTGGAGCAGCGTGGCGATGAGCTGGACTTTCTGCTGGTTGCCCTTCGAGAGCTCTTCGACTTTCGCGTTGCGCTTTTCGGTAAGCTCGAAGCGCTCGAGCCAGTGGTCGATCTTCGCGCGAACGTCCGCCGGCCTCTTGCCCTTGATCTCGGCGAGGAACAGCAGCAGCTCGACGATCTTCATCTGCCGGTAGAGCCCGCGCTCTTCCGGCAAATAGCCGATCCGGTCGCGGAACGACGTCCCGCTCCCATCCCCACCGCCCATCCACTGGATGTCACCGGAATCCGGCATGAAGATGCCGGTGATCATCCGAATGGTGGTCGTCTTCCCCGCCCCATTCCGCCCCAAAAGCCCGGTGATCGTGCCGCGGCGCACGGTGAAGGAGATCCCATCCACCGCCCGAACGGCACCAAAGACCTTGACCACATTCCGGACCGCCAAAATGTCGCCCATATGAACGCACCCCTCCTCAGGAGCGCGCCGTATTGTACGGGCGGGCGGGTGGGAGGGTTTTAGGGATGGGGCGGGGCGATCCCGTTATCGAACGGGGTTAACCGAAAGAATCGCTGCAGTCGATTGATAATCCGCTCGATTTTCGTTTGAAAATCATCGCGATCGCGCGGCGATGCCGCAACAACCGGTGTGAACTGGATCGATAGCGTGATGGCTAGAACAGCAGCAGCGACACCACGGGTATACCGTCTCATATGCGCCCTCCTCAGGCTCAAGCGATAGGGAGGGCGCGCCCTTGAATAAGGGAGTGACGCAGCGCATCAAATCCCTACCCTCAATTTGGGTTATTCAGCGGGATACGCAAAAAGGAGGTGGGGCTCTTCAGGAACGCGACGCAGATACTCGCGAACGTGAGAAACGAGTTTCTGCGTTGCCGTCCGGTTTCTGACTGCCTCATGCATCAGCGCGAGAGCCGTCAAGTGCAGGTGCGGTGTAGGTGAGGCTCGAACGTTCGAAATGCCGAATAGCCGTTCGGCAAATTTCTTCGGCCTCGGCTAATGCACCGCTGGTTACAAGCAGTTCGGCGATCTCGAGACTGGCATCCGTGGCTGTGTGTCTCATGCCGAGTCGTTCGAATTCGGTCGACACAGCACGCAAGACGGGGCAATGCTGTCCCGGAACATACCTTCGCTCGGTCAACACGCGGCAGTGTTCCAACGTGCACGTACGGCCTCCGAGTGATTGCCGATTTCTCCCTGGAGTCTTCGCTGCTTCATCAAAGTACTGCAGCGCCTGATCGAGTCGATTCAGCTTCCAACAGCAGTAGCCTAGATTCCCAACCACGAGTCATACGTTGGCATATGTCACCGCTCCGAAGCAGTCTGTTCCTCAACGAGGTAAGGAGACGCATATGCCTGTTGCATACTGAGAGCATCCCAAAAGAAGGTTCACTTCAGCCAATTGCGCAGAGGCTACGCTTGGTGGTGTCGGCATACAGCTGGAACTGCCGGACACTCCTTTGCGCGTGCGCGATTGCGCTTGAATACTTCTCCAACCCCCGCTCCACCACCGCCCGCACAATCCCCACCCGCGCCAGGTCGTAATCACTCGCACAAGACTCGCTAAAGTGACTTTCCGAGGCGCAAAGAGCCCTCTCAGCAGCCGCAAAGTCGCCGACGTAGAAGAGTGCGTAGGCGCGCTCCCTCCAGGCGGCACCGCGCAGTTGAGGGGTGGCGTCTTCGAGGTGGTCGGCGATCTCGGTGGCGAGGGCGGTCAACTCGACCGCGTCGCGGGGCATGGTGTCGCGGGCGGCGGGGACGGCTTCGAGCAGCTTCCGGACCGTACCGGGGGTGCGGAACTCGGGGTGGCGGTGGAGAGTTCGCCATCCACGTCTCGCGCGAACCGGAGATGAGCTCCGGCAGGAACATGGCCGCTTCGGCGTCTTCGATCGCCATTTGATCGGCGAAGCCGCGAAGCGTGGCGATGGTTTCGGGGATGGGGGCTTCGTTCAGGGGACAGTCGTTCCAGGTGGCTTCGTCGCGCAATGCGTCGGCGAGGATGCGGAAGGTTTCGAGGCGCTCGCGGCAACTGGTGCAGACCGAGAGGTGATCGTCGCTCGCGAATGTTGCCGGCGCGAGGGCGATCAGGGAGTCGTCGTCGTAGTGTTTCTCTTCGACCATCATCGGCTCACCGACGTGATGTTGAGGTAGATCTCGCGCACGCGTTTGAGGCAGTTGTGAATCAGCTTCTCCGCGTAGCGGTTCGTCGTTTCCAACTCGCGGGCCACGTCGCCGGCCGAGCGGCCTTCGAAGTAGTGCAGCCAGAGCGTCTCGCGGCAGCGCGGCTGCAGGTACTGGAGCGCCTGCCGCACGGTCATCTGCGTCGCGAACTGGTCGGCGAGTCCGTGCGAGCCGGGATCGGAGTGATCGCTGATGTCTTCCGGCAGCGACTCCGTCCGTCCCTGCGCGCGCCAGTAGTGCCGGCTGGCGTTGCACATCGCCGCCACCAGCCACGCCCGCACGTTGTCGATCTTCGTTCCCGACTGCAGGAACGAGAGGAACACTTCCTGGATCAGATTCTCCGAGTCGCACTCCGGGATGCGGAACTTGCGCGAGGCGACGTACAAGAGGAGGCTGCGGTGCTCGATGTACAGAGCCTCGACGTCATCGGCAGCGGAAGCAGGCGGCGCGGCAGGGCTCTGGGTGATCACGCGCGGACGACCCTTCTTCTCGGGTCGCGCTTGCGGCCTTTCGTCCAGCACGGCAGCCTTCCCTTCATGTGTGTCATCGGCGGACCGCTGCGAGTTGACTGACTTTAGACTCATCACACGTTATCACGATCAGCCGCGCGGGGCGGCGTTAAGAAACGACGGCTTTCCCGAAAAAATGGACCCGGTTGGATGCCGGCAATGGTACCCCACTTCGGATTGGATTTTATGGATTTATGGAGATGATCGCATACACCAGGGGTTCGATGCTATCCTCCGCGACCGCAATGAACCCTGAGCAAACCCGTAGCATCATCGACGAGAACTGGTCGTCGTCGATCGTTCCTGCTCTCCACGACTACATCCGCATCCCGAACCAGTCGCCGCTGTTCGATCCCGAGTGGCGCCGCAACGGCCATATGCATCAAGCGGTTGCGCTGGCAAAGGGATGGGTGGAGCGGCAGGGAATCGAAGGGCTCACGCTCGAAGTGCACGAGGTCGAAGAGCGCACGCCGGTGATCTTCATGGAGATCGAGGGCGACGAGTCGTCGACGGTGCTGATGTACGGGCATCTCGACAAGCAGCCGGCGATGGTCGGCTGGGAAGAGGGACTCGGGCCGTGGACGCCGGTGCTGCGCGACGGCAAGCTCTACGGACGCGGCGGCGCGGACGACGGCTACGCGATCTTTGCGACCATCGCCTCCATCGCTTCGCTGCAGCGGCAGAAGCTGCCGCACTCGCGCATCGTCGTGCTGATCGAATGCTGCGAAGAGAGTGGCTCGCTCGACCTGCCGACGTACATCGAATTGCTCGCCGATCGCATCGGGACGCCGCGACTCGTCATCTGCCTCGACTCCGGCTGCGGCACGTACGATCAGCTCTGGATGACGACGTCGCTGCGCGGCTCGATCGTCGGCAATCTCACCGTGGAAGTGCTCAGCGAAGGCGTGCACAGCGGCGATGCGAGCGGCATCGTGCCGTCGAGCTTCCGCATCATCCGCATGCTGCTCGATCGCCTCGAAGATGCGTCGAACGGCGAGATCCTCCCCGAGTGGCTGCACATCGATGTCCCGCCCGAGCGTCTCGCGGAGCTTCAAGCGACCGCCCGAATCCTCGGCGATGACGTCTGGAGCAAGTTCCCGTTCCTCCCCGGCATGCAGCCGGTGACGAAGGACCCGCTGCAGCTTCTGATCAATCGCACCTGGCGTCCCGCGCTCGCGTACACCGGCCAGGCAGGCATGCCGGATCTGCTGCAGGCCGGAAACGTATTGCGGCCGAAGACGGCGCTCAAGCTCTCGCTGCGCATCCCGCCGTCGCTCGACGCGGCGGAGGTCGACCGGAAGCTGAAAGCGCTGCTCGAAAACGATCCTCCGTACGGCGCGCGCGTCACGTTCGAGCCGGAAAAAGGGGGCGCGGGATGGGTGGCGCCGAAGATCGCGCCGTGGCTCGAAGAGTCGGTGGAGCGGGCGTCGCAGACATACTACGGCAAAGGCGCCATGACGTTCGGCGAAGGCGGATCGATTCCGTTCATGGGCATGCTCGGCGCGCGGTACCCCGAGGCACAGTTTCTGATCACCGGGGTGCTGGGACCGCAGAGCAATGCGCATGGTCCGAACGAGTTCCTCCACATTCCTTACGCGAGCGCGCTCACTGCGTGCGTGGCGCAGGTGTTGTCGGACGAGCGGGCGTCTGCGTAGGCTGGATTCTCCCCAGCTTCACGAGCCGGCTCGTGATCGCGGCTGACGTGCGCCCGTGCTGCAGCGCGATCTGCGCGATCGTCATCCGATTCTCGAACTCCTGCGTGAGCCGCGAGTCCTCCTCCGAGCTCCACGGCGTGCCGGCGGCGACGAACTTCGTGTTGCCGTTGCGCGCGCTCTTCAGCAGCGACGCGGCGGCGAAGAGCGCGCGCACCGTGTCGGCGCTGTGAAACGTCTCGCTCGGAATCCGCGCGCCGGTGCTCGGATCGGTGCCGTTGGCCAGCGACTCGAGAACCGTGATCACCTGTTGTCGATCCATCGCATCACCTCCGCGGAAGAGGTTACGACCAGGGGCTTACAGACCTACGGGCGGTGGAAAAACGAGGGTGGCGTAGGACGTAACTGTTGATGATGTCCACAGGGCCGGGGTTGGGTCTACGAGTGTTGTCCCGCGGTATTTCCCGTGCCCGTGCCCGCGCCCGTGCCCGGGGTGGGTGGTTCGTTCCCCCACCCCGGGCTCGGGCACGGGCGCGGGCACGGGCACGTGTGGACGAATGTTAGGCGTGCCCGCCGCGGTACTTTTTCTCCCCTGCCTCGATGCGGATCGGCAGGCGGTTCTGCTGGGGCGGGAGCGGGCAGGTCGCGTACGGCGTGAACGCGCAGGGCGGGTTGTAGGCCTTGTTGAAGTCGACGATCACTTTGCCGTCGGCTCCCGGCGGCGAGGCGTAGAGATAGCGGCCGGCGCCGTACGTTTCGTCGCGGCTCGTGGCGTCGCGGAAGATGATGAAGAAGTCTTTCTCCCCCTCTTCGACGATCGGATCGATCCGGTACTCCTTGCCGTCGACGGTGAAGACGAGCGCGCCGGGCGCGGGGTTGTCCGACGTCAAGCCGGTGATGTCGGTGATCGGAATCTGCTTGACCGGCTTGTACGGCTCGAAGCGCGCTTCGACGCGCCACTTCGGATCGACCGAGTAGTAATCGAGTCCCGCGAAATGCGTGCGCGTGTCCGCCTGCGAGTCTTTCACGCGAAGACCAAGACGCGGTCCGCGCTTGATGACCTGGAATCGCTTCGTCCCCATCTGCACGACGGTCGGTCCGTTTTCCGACGAATCATCGGCGAGCTTCAGCGGCGCGGCGACCGGCTTCCCATCGATCGTCATCCCCTCGCCGGACTGAAGCGTGATGGCATCGCCCTGTCGAATCAACGTCACGCCGGGGATCGGTTTGTTCTCTCCTTCGACGAGCCAGTGCAGTCCGATGAGGCTCAGCCAGCCGTCTTCGCGCTGCAGGCGCTGGGCGCGGTCGGCGCGCCATTTGAGGATGTCGTTGTTGTGCGCCGTGACGTCGATCGCGGGCTCCTTCCGGCAGCCGAAAGCGAGCGCGAGCAGCACTGAAATCGCGAGAAACCGTTTCATCCCGCTAGGATAACGTCGCCTTGGTTTCTTTTCTGATGTCATGAGCGTCAAATTTCTGTGGCCGAAGTCGCACCGTTCCCGATGCAAAAATCGGAGCGCGAAGTAGTGACGACGACTCCGTGGTCGGAGGAGCAGAGGCTCCTCGCCGCGATTCGGGCGGGTGACACCGCGGCCGCGGAAGCACTGGTCGAGAGAACGTACTCGGCCGTATTTGCATCGATTTACCGTCTGTGCGGCGACAGCGATCTGGCTGCCGATCTGACGCAGGAGACGTATCAGAAAGCGTGGGGCGCACTCAAAGGATTCGACGGACGTTCGCAACTCTTCACCTGGCTTTACCGTATCGCCTACACGACGTTTTTGAACCACATCCGCCGTCCGCGGCGGATGACTTCGCTCGATGAGCCCGATTCGATCGATGTTGCAGATGAAACGCCACCGGCCGATGAGGTGTTGGTGGATCAGGAGGAGGCCGAGCACCTCCGCGAGGCAGTGATGAAGCTCCAGGAAGACCTGCGATTCACGGTGACGGCGCATTTCTGGGGAGGGCTGCCGGTGAAAGAGATCGCGCGCATCGAGAAGATCACGACGGTGGCCGTCCGCAAGCGGCTGCACCGTGCCTTCACGCTGCTCGAGTCGCTGCTCCATGAGGATGTGACATGACTTCGAAACGAAAAGCAGAGATTCAGCGCAAGCTGTCGCTGACGGTCGTTCCACGGCCGCCCGCTGATCTGCTGGACCGCATCAAGGGCGACATTCCCCGCTATCTCGACGTCGAGGCGGAGCGCGCGCGTTTCTCGCGCTCGATCGGATTCAATCTGCGCATCGCCGCATCGATCATCGTGCTGATCTCCGTCGCCGCCGCGCTGTTCATGCTCGTTCCTGAAAACCGGCCGAATGCCATCACCGCGATGAAGGAGAGCGCGCCGCCGGCTCCGAAGCCGATGGCGACCGCGATCGATACCGCAGCGAGTCTGTCCGCGCCCGCCGCAGCAGCGGACGAAGTTCGCGTCGACATCGTGCAGGCCACGACACCGCCGCCCCGCGCGGCGATGGCGCCGGAGCTGGCGCGCAATGAGGCGAGCCCGCGGCGGGACCGGGAGTTTGCGCTCGCCGAAGAGCGTGGCGTCGAAGGCGGTGTGGAAGGCGGAGTCGCCGGCGGCACCGTGGGCGGCGTGGTCGGTGGTGTGATGAGCGCTCCCCAGCCGCAACAGGTGGCCGAGTATGCACCGCCGATGGCCCCACCCGCGGAAGTGCCGGCACCGGTCGCGGCGGCACCTCCTCCTCCGTCAACGATCACCGTGACGGAGGAAGCGCCGATGCTGCGACGCAAGACGGCCGCGTCGAGTTCGCTGGTCCCTCCTGCATTTGCAGATGACTTGAACCTCGCGCCGAAATCGGTGTTCGGGATCTCCGTCGACTCATCGGTGTTCCGCCGCATCCGGACGACGATCGAGAACGGCGCGCGTCCTTCGCCGTCGAGCGCGGACGTGGAAGCGCTCGTGAACTACTTCGCCGGCGCGCCGTCGCGGCGTGTGAAACGCGGCGTGCGCCTCGAAGCGGAAGCGTCACCCGCGCCGGTCGATGCGAACGGGAAACGCGGCATTCTCCGCCTGACGATCGACACGGCGATGGTCGACGTTCCGCAGCGCGGCTCGGTTCCGCCGATCGGCACCGACGCGCGGCTGGAGATCGATTTCAATTCCGATGCAGTCGAGCGCTACGAGGCGATCGGCGATCAGTCTTCGCTGACGACGGAGCGCGCGCTGCTGCACAACACGTCAGTCACCGGTCTCTACGCGCTCGAGCTTCGCACTCCGCTGAAGGCGCGCCAGCGCGTGGCCACGGTTCGCCTGCACTACCGCTCGCTGCCGGACGGCAAGCAGCACACGATCGTGCGTGAGCTGCACGGCTCCGACTTCGCGAATCCGTGGACGTCCGCGTCCCGCCGCCACCGTCTCGCGTCCCTCGGCGCAGTCTGGGGCGAGTCGCTGCGCGGCGGCTCGCGTGGCGGCACCGATGTCGCGAAACGCGCCGAGGAGCTCGCATCGCAGGCGCCGCGCGACGAGCGCGCGCGTGAGCTGGCGGAAGTGGCGGCGGCGTCGAGCGGGGGCGGAACGAGGTAGGGGTTAGGAGATAGGGGGTTGGGGTTAAGTAACTCCTAACCCCAAACCCCTATCCCCTAACACCTATCACCTTTTCCGTCCGCCGCCAAAATTTCGGATCGACTGGAAGTGCACGTCGAAGTAGTTCGCGGCGGCGCGAAGGGCGCGGCCGACGAGCCAGCTGTCCTTCGACGGGATGTTCTCGACTCCGGAGCGCATGTGCTGCGGAAGCTTGCTCCGGCAGCGGCGGCACAGGGCGTTCCCGACCGTTTTATCGTAGTCACAGCGCGGACAGCTGCGCTTCTGCGCCAGCGCGGTGACCTGGTCTTTGGTCATGTGCATCGCTTTTATTTTGACACACATTAGAATGCGCGCTCATGGGACAGCGCGTTTCGCATGGGTATCTCGCCGGCAAAGGACCCGCCGTCGTCGTGATTCAGGAGTGGTGGGGACTCGTGCCGCACATCGAGGATGTCGTCGAGCGATTCGCGAGCGAAGGCTTCCTCGCGCTGGCGCCGGATCTCTACCACGGCAAGACCACGAAGTCGCCCGATGAAGCGCAGAAGATGCTGATGGAGCTCGACGTCGATCGCGCGCTGTCGGAGATCATCGGCGCGGGCGCGTATCTGCTGCAGCATCCGGAGTGCACGTCGAAGCAATACGGCGTTGTCGGATTCTGCATGGGCGGCGGGCTCGCGCAGCACGCGGCCGTGAACGATCCGAATGTCGGCGCGGCGGTGAGCTTCTACGGCGGCTTCAAGAAGGTCGTGACGGACTGGGAGAAGCTCGAGGCGCCGCTGCTTTTGATCTACGGCGAAGACGACAAAGGCGTGCCGGCAGACAAAGGACGCGAGCTCGGTGCGAAGCTGGAGAAGATGGGGAAAACCGTCGAGGTGGTGACCTATCCGAACGCGCAGCACGCGTTCTTCAACGACCACCGTCCCGAGGTCTACAACCCCGACGCCGCCGCCGATGCGTGGCGCCGCACACTGGAGTTGTTCCGCCGCTCGTTGTAACGTGCCTCCCGTGGGAGACGCAGTCCTGCAGGGCCGGTTGTCCGTTTTCCGGCTGCCTGAAGTGCTCACGTTTCTGAGCACGACGCGCAAAAGCGGCACACTCACCGTCGCACACGAAGGAGACGAGGCTTCGCTCTTCTTCGACGACGGCGCGCTCGTCTACGCGGGCTCGAACCAGGAGCGTTTCCGCCTCGGCTCGATCCTCTTGCGCAAGAAAAAGATGACGCGCAATCAGAGCGAGCGCATCGACGCGCTGATGGCGGACGAAGGCGGGCGCTTCGGCGAGCACGCCATCCGCGAAGGTGTGCTCACCGAAACCCAGCTGCGCGATTTTCTGAAAATCCAGGTCTCGGAGATCGTCTACGACTGCTTCGTCTGGGACGACGGCACGTTCGCGTTTTCGCAGGACGGATCGCGCCTCCCGCAGCACGCCGTCACGATCTCAGTGGACCTCGCGAATCTGATCATGGAAGGCGCGCGGCGGATCGAAGAGTGGGAGCAGTGCGTGCGCTTGCTTCCGAACAAGTCGATCGTGTTCCGTGTCGTGACGACGCCGCGCGACGAGAAGATCACGCTCACCGCGGACGAGTGGCGGATCCTGTTTCTGATCAACGGCCAGCGCACGCTCGAGGAGCTCTGCCACGACGCGGATGACGATGCGTTCCACGTCTATCGCGTGATCTACGGCCTCCTCGCGAACAAACTGATCGAGCCCGTGCCGCGCAGTGATGCGAACGACGACACGAACACCGGCGACGCGACGTTCAAGCAGAAAACCGGGCCGGTGTTCAGCGGCGAGTCGACGATCCAGGACATGGAGGACGACACGAATCTCTTGACGTCGTCGGAGGCGCGGCTGTCGTACACCGACGTCGTGCGGCCGACGATCGCGCAGCTGACGATCCGCAGCCACGAAGGCGAGTCCCGCGTGCTGCCGCTGACCGAGCCGGAGTATCTGATCGGACGCCATCGCGACAACACCATCCAGCTCACCGATCCCGGCATTTCCGGCTATCACGCGCGTCTCTACCTCGGCGCGAACGGCTATGTCGTCGAAGACATGAAGAGCCGCAACGGCGTCTGGGTCAACGGCGAGCGCGTCACGCAGGTCACTCTGCAGCACGGAGATCAAGTGCACATCGGGCAGACGGATCTGACGTTCGAGGTGCTGTTCAACCCTTCGTGATGCGATCCGTCTTCATGTACGGACGCAGTGCTTCCGGCACGATCACGCTTCCGTCTTCCTGCTGGTAGTTTTCGAGAACCGCGACGAGCGTGCGTCCGAGCGGGAAGGCCCGAGCCGTTGAGTGTGTGCACGAATCCCGTTTTCTTCTCCGCGGTGCGATAGCGGATGTTCGCGCGGCGCGCCTGAAAGTCGGTGAAGTTCGAACAGGACGAAATCTCGCGAAACGTTTCCTGGCCCGGCAGCCAGACTTCGATGTCGTACGTTTTCGCGGAGGTGAAGCTCATGTCGCCGGTGGACAGCGTGACGACGCGGTAGTGCAGTCCGAGGAGCTGCAGGATCTCTTCGGCATCGCGGGTGAGTTTTTCGAGCTCGTCCCAGGAATCGTCGGGACGCGTGAACTTCACGAGCTCGACTTTCTCGAATTGATGCTGGCGGATCAGGCCGCGCGTGTCCTTGCCGGCGGATCCGGCCTCGCTGCGGAAGCAGGGCGTGTAGGCGGTGTAGTGGATCGGCAGGCGCGCGGAGTCGAGGATCTCGTCGCGATGGATGTTCGTCACCGGCACTTCGGCGGTCGGGACGAGGTACCACGCCTTCTCGTGCTGCAGGCGGAACAGGTCCTCTTCGAATTTCGGGAGCTGGCCCGTGCCGAGAAGCGAGTCGGCGTTGACGATGAACGGCGGGAGGACTTCGGTGTAGCCCTGCCGCTCGTGGACGTCGAGCATGAAGTTCATCAGCGCGCGGCTCAGCTTCGCCGCGCCGGCGAGGAGGATCGCGAAGCGGGCGCCGGTGATTTTCGCGGCGCGCTCGAAGTCGAGAATGCCGAGGGCCTCGCCGAGGTCCCAGTGCGACTTCGGCGTAAAGGAGAAGGAGGGCTTGTCGCCCCACGTGCGCTCGACGCGATTCGCGGATTCGTCGGTGCCGACGGGGACGCTCTCGTGCGGGACGTTGGGGAACGTGAGCTCGAGGGCGCGGAACTCTTCTTCGATCTGCGCGAGGCGGTCGTCGAGCAGTTTGATCGCGTCGCCGACGCGCTTCATCGCCTCGATCTGCGACGAGGCGTCCTGCTTGTTCTTCTTCAGCGTCGCAATCTCCTGCGACGCGGTGTTGCGCTGCGCTTTCAGCTGCTCGACTTGCACGATCGCGCGGCGGCGCTCGCCGTCGAGCTCGACGAAACGCTCGATTGGCACATTCGCGCCGCGGTTCTGGAGAGCGGTGCGGTACTGATCCGCCTGTTCACGAAGATAGTCGCGGGACAACATGGCCGCGCATTCTAATGCCGCGCGGCTCGTGTGCGCGTCGGAGCCGGTGGCGGTGCGTCGACAACAAAGTCGCCGGTGATCACGAGCGCATAGCTTTGGCGCGGGCCGAAGCCGAGGCGCGACGCGGTGACGGTGATGTCATAGGCGCCGGTGTTGGGCTGCGCGATCGCGTTCACTTCGACGTTGTTTAGATGATCGTCGCGGCCGGTGCCGTTGATGCGGAGATCGAGATCGTTCACCAGCTGCGGCGTCGAATCGGTCGCGCCGCGCACGGTTCCGGGAGGATCGGTCCAGACCAGCACCGCTTTCAGCGGCGTGCCCGCTTTCACCTGCAGGCGAATCGTCGATGTTTGTCCCTGCGCGAGGCCCGACGCGAGCGGCACGTCGACGACGCGCAGATGTGCTTTGTCGCCGGGGAAGTAGAGCGCGTCGTCGAGAACCGGAAAGCCCCAACCCTGTTCGCCCGAGGGAACCGGCTTTGTTTCCACGAGCTGATTGCCTTGCGGACGCCAGAGCACGGGCCGCGCGGCGGCGATGATCGTCGCTTTCAACAGCGCGGCGCTGGGAGTGATGCGATTCGATGAAGTCGCGGCGCCGGTCGGATAGAAGCCGTCGGTGTAGTACTGCCGCACGAGCGCGGCGGCACCGGCAACAGACGGCGCGGCCCACGACGTGCCGGGCATGTCGTGCGTGCCGCAGAGCACGCCTTTGTTCTCGAAATCCATGTCGCCGGCGAGCACGATCGCGGGGCCGACGACGTCGGGCTTGATGCGGCCGTCGCGCGACGGGCCGAAGAGCGTGAACGCCGCGAGGATGTCGTCGTCGCCGCCGTAGAAGCGCGTGCCGCCGACCTGCAGCGTGTTCTTCGCCGAGCCGGGCGCGGAGAGCGAGCTCGCGGCGGGAGTGCCGCTGCCGCCGAAGTTGCCGGTGTTGAAGACGACGAGCGAGTCGGGATGCGACCAGACGAACGCATCGACCTCGCGCGAGGTGCTGGAGTAGTTCGCGGTCGGCGGCGTCGCCGGATACGGCACGCCCTGGCGATCGCCCCACGAGTTCGAATGAATGCGCGCGCCCTGCTTATAGGCCTGCTCGAAAATCGGCGTCAGCAGCGCCGGGCAACCCATGCCGGGATACTGCGTGCAGGCGTCGCCGGTCGTGAGGCCGGCATCCTGGATGATGAGCTTCGCGCCGGTCGCGATGGCGTCGCCGTAATCGTGCTTGATCGGAGCGCCGGTGTCGCCGGCGATTGCGCCGGCGGCGTGCGTGCCGTGCCCGTGGTTGTCGAGCGCGCCCGGAGCGCCGATGCGGTCGCATCCCGCTCTCCCGGGATATTGATCGCAGGAGTAAAGGAAGTCATACGCGACGACTTTCCGCCGCGAGAGATCGACATTTTTCCATTCGAGCCCGCCCGCCTGCGTGCCGGTGTTGAACGGCGGCATGGAGCCGTCGGCTTCGGCAAAGTAGCAGGCCGTGACTTCGAGACCGGAGTCGAGGACGGCGATGATCTGCCCCTCGCCGTGAATGCCGCGATCGTGCAGCGGCGTCGGCCCAATGGGCGAGCCGCTCTGCAGCGAGCGGTAGGAGTATTCGTTGGCGGTTGCGGTGACCCCTACCAAAGCGAAGACCAGGAGGACTGCGAATAATTTTCGCACGGGCTGCGTAACCGAACGAGTCAGTGCACGAATTTCCGCCGGTTGCGAATGTAGTCCGCAAGGATGTACTCGCCGAGGCGGTCCGGTGACGCGTAGAACGCCCGTCCGCGGTTGATCTTCGAGAGCTGGTCGACGAAGTTCACGAGCATCGGATCGGTGGCGAGCATGAACGTCGTGATGGGGATGCCAGCGCGGCGGCAGCGGTCGGCTTCTTCGAGCGTGCGGTTTACGATCTTCATGTCGAGGCCGAACGAGTTCGTGTAGAGCCGGCCGTTCTCCGTCAACGCCGACGGCTTGCCGTCGGTGATCATGAAGATCTGTTTGTTGTTGTGCTTGCGCCGCCGAAGGATGCGCTGCGCGAGCTCGAGCCCGGCCTTCGTGTTGGTGTGAAACGGACCGACTTCGGCGTACGGGATCTCCGAGATCGGCACTTCGCGCGCGTCGTCGCCGAAGAGGAGGACGTCGATGGCGTCCTTCGGATATTTCGTGAGGATCAGCTCCGTCAGCGCGAGCGCGACTTTCTTCGCCGGCGTGATGCGGTCCTCGCCGTAGAGGATCATCGAGTGAGAGATGTCGATCATCACGACGGTCGCGCAGCTGGAGTTGTGCTCGGTCTCGAAGACTTCGAGATCGTCTTCGGTGATCGTGATGTCGTTGGCCGGATCGTTGTGCTTCATCGCGTTCTGCAGCGAGCGGATGGAGTCGATCGACATCGGGTCGTCGCCGAAGTGGTACGGCCGCGTTTCCGTGAGCCGCTCCGTCCCCTGCCCCGCGTTCGGCACGGAGTGATAGCCGGCGATCGATTTCTGCAGCCCACCGAAGATCTCATCGAGCGCGTCACGCCGGATCTGCCGCTCCCCGCCCGTCGCCAGCACGACGTTTCCTTCGGCGTCCTGCCCAAGCACGTTCTCTTCGAGGAGTTGCGCGAAGAACGCGTCGAGATCGACGTCGGGATCGATGTAGCCGCGTTGCTGGAGCATGCGCATCCAGCGCATCGCCTCTTCGACGTCGCCGCTGCTCTGCAGCAGCAGCTGATTGAACAGGCGGCGGAGGCCCATCTCCGCGAGGAGTTGTCGGATCAGGTCCGGGTCGAGGTAACCGTAGCGATGTCTCATGCCTCGCCGCGAGGCTGGTTCTTCTTCAGCTTCTCAATCCACTTCGCGATCGACGGATTGTTCGGCAACTGCTCGCGCGCTTCTTCGAGCGAAGTGAGCGCGTCGTCTTCGCGGCCCATGACCAGGAGGATCTGCACGCGCAATTCCACGAGTGCCTGATAGAGCGCAAAGTCGGTGACTTTGTTCTGCGTGAGGAGCGAGATGGCGCGGTTGACGAACTTCAGCGCGACGTCGGGCTTGGAGTCGTTGAGCGCGTCGGCGGCGAAGCGGTGGAGCATGCGCGGCGAATCGCCGAGGAACGACTTCGCATCGACGAACTGATGCAGCGCCTCGCGCACGATCGTTTCCTGATCGGGAAACCAACCGTCGCGGATGATCCGATCGATCTGCCGCGAAAGCTCGTTCGGGATGTCGGCCGTCACCTTGGTCACGCCTTGAGTTTATCGCGACTGTAACGATCGCGCGCCTCGCGTCACTACTGATGAGGAGGATCTCTTATGAAACAGAGGCCCGTGATCATTCTCACGATCGTCGTTCTCTTGGCACTGGCCGCCGCCGTCGTCGCGCAGGTTGCGCAACCGACCGCCGGCATCGCCGCGGAACCGAGACGCGACCTCACCATGACGCCGCCGGTCGCCGAGCGTGCCGCGGTGCGGCTGCTGAGCGAACCGGCGAAGGAAGGAAACGCAGTCTTGATGGTGCAGTTCGGACGTTCCGAGCGCGCGCCGCGCACCATCACCATCCAGCTGGAGCGCGAGAAGGCGGTGCTCCGCGACGATGGCGAGCGCCCCGACGAGAAAGCCGGCGACGGCATTCACTCCGCGTTCATCACCGTGGACGCAGGCCAGCTGAAAGAACAGCAGGAGCAGGTGCTGCGCGCGAAGGAGATTCCGGTGTTCGTCGGCCGCGAGCTGATGGCGACCGTCATTCCGCAGCTCGACGAGCGCAAAATCGAATCGCTGCGCGAGATTCCGCCCGTTCCGAACCGCTCGAATGTTCAGGAGCTCAAGTTCACCGACAACAAACGTCTTCAGGTGGCGCTCAGGCCGATCCAGGCCGGTCAGTTCATTCCGATCTTTCCGTTCGTCCCGCCCGCTTCCGTCGTTCCCGCCGCGTCTCTGCTGATCAACGATCCGGGCGTGGTCAACGATCCGCAGCGGACGTTCAACCCCTGCACCAACGCCGGCACGCCGATGGGCAAGTGGACGTTCGGCCATCTCATGTCGGAGATGGCGACCGGCGCGGGCTTGCAGCCGGCGGCGTTCACGCGGAAGTGGCTGCGCAAGTGGGAAGTCGATCAGAACGTGAACGACTTCATCGTGCCGCACCGCGCGCAGATCTCGACGGTCATCAATCAGTGGCCGAAGATCAACGGCAACCAGCTCGATCTCGCGAAGTCGCCGTTCAAGCTCGTGGCCATCGTCAACCGCATCGATCTGCGCGGGAACCTGATTTACGGCGGCGGCAGCGCGGGCGAAGGACGCTTCGTCTTCGCGCTGATGGACGGCAACTGCAACCCGCGCCCGTTCCTGGTGATCTTCGAGTACGGCATCCGCCGGCCGAGCTGCCCCTCGCTGAAGGCCTGGGGACAGCAGTGGCAGAACCTGAAAAACAATCCGGTCGGCTCGCCGGCGTACAACGCGGCGCTGGAGGCAATCACCGTCCAGTTCACCGAGGCGGGGACCAATCCGGCGCAGACTCCGAATCACAGCTCGCTCAATCAGCTGCGCACGAACGAGATCGCACTCACGTCGCCGTGGGAGCTGCGCGAGTTCCGGCTTTCGTCGACCACCGGCCATCTGTTCGAGGACACGGTGAAGCAGACGCCGGACATCACCCTCAATCAGACGCAGACGCTTGCCGATTACACCAACGCGAACGCGGCGCTCATCGTGCAGGACAAGCACGTCGTTCCCGATGATTTCGCGGGCAACCCGTTCCTCGGCGGCGCCGCGCCGGTAGTCCCGAGCGCCGGAAGCCTCGGCAAGATGCGCTGGGACGGCCCGGCGCCGCAGCCGAGCGCCACAATCGTCGGTCCGCCGCAGGCCAATCTGCGGCACCACCTCTCCCTGAATACGTGCAACTCCTGCCACCGCGACGAGACCGGAGCCGTCTTCACGCACGTGAGCCAGACCGGAACGCTGTCGGGGTTCCTCACCGGCATCACCGTTCCGGATCCGGCGGGCGAAGGAGTGAATCGTTCGTTCAACGATCTGCTGCGCCGGCAGCAGTCGCTCGCGCAACTGCTCAATCAGCCCTGCTTCTTCTTCATCTTCGAGGATCCACTGCGCATGCAGCACTGACGCTGTTAGGGGCGGCCTTCGCGGGCCGCCCTAACGCACCGTCCGCAGCACGTTGAACTTCATCAGTTCCTGGAACGTGATCGTCGAGTCGAGGTCCTCGCGCGCCAGGCGCAGGGCCTGGTGCAGGCCTTCGAGCACCATCTCCATCCAGAACGCCTGCTCTTCGTCGCGCTTCGGGCTCGCGTACTTGCGCGCGACGTCCGCGAGGCGCGGCACGCGGCTCAGCTCGCGGAAGTACTCGGCGAACGGCTGTTCGTCGGAGAGCGTGATCTTGTTCCCGTCCGCGAACCAGCCGAGGATCGACTCGTATCCCGCTTCGCTCGGCGCCGCCGGCGGCGGCTCTTCGCGTTGCGGTTCTTTCTTCTTGCGCCGGCCCGCGAACATGTCGTCGAGCTCATCGTGATCGATCTCGCCGTAGCGCTTCTCGCGCGCGGCGCGTTCGCCGATGCCCGCGCGCTCGATCGCCGGGAACTTCGTCGCAAACAACTTCCCCACAGCCTCGCCGATCAGCTTCCGCGCGACGACTTCCGCACCCTGCTGCTCACCCTCGTACACCATCTCCACTTTGCCGGTGATCGCCGGCAGCACCATGTTCAGATCGGAGAGCCGCGGGAAAACATAGTGATCGCGCGTCAACGCCGCGCGACGCTCGAGGTTCGATTGCAACAGCTCCAGCGCCGCAATCGTGAGCCGTGCGGAGACGCCGGACGATTGATCGACGAGCTCCGAGCCCCGCGCGACGAAGGCGATCGATTCGACGAGATCGCGCACGTACGGCGGAATGTCGATCGTCATATCCGCATCGCGGTCGAGCCACGCTTCCTGATCCGTGATCCGCCGCGCGGTCTCGACGCTCTGCGGATAGTGCGTGAGGATCTGCGAGTCGATGCGGTCTTTGAGCGGCGTGATGATGTTCCCTCGGCTGGTGTAATCCTCGGGATTCGCGCTGAAGACAAGTACGACGTCCATTGGAATCCGCACCGGAAATCCGCGGATTTGCAGATCGCGCTCTTCGAGAATGTTCAGCAGCGCGACCTGGATGCGCGGCGCGAGGTCGGGCAGCTCGTTGATGGCGAAGATGCCGCGATTCGTGCGCGGGATGATGCCGTAGTGGATCACTTCTTCATCGGCATACGTCAGCCGCTGATTCGCTGCCTTGATCGGATCGATGTCGCCGATGAGATCGGCGACGGTGACGTCCGGCGTCGCCAGCTTCTCGCGATACCGCAGATCGCGTCCGATCCACGCGATCGGCAGTTCTTCCCCTTTTTCGACCGCGAGGCGCCGGCAGCGCTTGCACGTCGGCGCATACGGCGAGTCATTGATCTCGCAGCCGTCGACCGCCGGCACGTGCTCGTCGAGGAGCGCCGTGAGCGAGCGGAGGATGCGCGTCTTCGCCTGTCCGCGAAGGCCGAGCAGGATGATGTCGTGCTTCGAGAGGATGGCGTTGTGAATCGCCGGGATGACGGTGCGCTCGTAGCCGTGAATGCCGGGAAACGTCGTCTCGCCGCGCGCAATTTTCGCGAGCAGGTTCGCGCGCATTTCGTCTTTGACGGAGCGAACGCGATAGCCGGAAGCGCGCAACTCACCGAGGGTGTGGATCGAGGTCATATTTGTAGTTTATCCCGCGCCGACGAAACCGCAGCCGGGTGCGTCCGTACAACGACCGCATGTTGCATCGCCGTTTCTCCGCGCTTCTCCTTGCCGTTGCCGTGACCGTTCCGCTGCTCGCCGCGCCCGCGTGGGTCGAGCGCAGTAATCAAAACGCAAAACTCCTCAACGACATCCAGGCGCGCTTCGGTCCCGAGGGCGCGTCGGCGATCGGCGTCGAAGGCTATGACACCGAGGTGTCGCAGCTGCCGCTCGATCAGAATGCGAAACTCATCGCCGCCCTTAAGGGCGCGGTGAAACAGCTGCAGGCGAAGGTGCCGGCGGAAACCGATCCCGCGGTGAAGCAGGATCTCCAGATCCTCATCCATGCCGGCGAAGACTCCATCGAAGGCACGCGGATCTCCGAAAAGTACGACATCCCGTACTTCAACCTCTCGCAGATGTTCTTCAACGGCACGCGCTCGCTGCTCGACGACCGCGTTGCGCCGGCGCGGCGTCCCGCGATCGTGACGCGCCTCCGCAAGTACACGGGATTGGAAAAGGGCTACACGCCGCTCACCGAGCAAGCGATGGCGTACACGCGCGCGGCGATGAAGAAGAATCCGTCGCTGCGCGGTCCGTTCAAGGACAACCTCGAGAAGGATCTCGCCAACAGCGACCGCTTCCTCGGCGGGATGGAGCAGTTGATCAAAAAGTACGAGATGAAGGATGCGGAAGCGCCGTTCGCGGAGCTGAAGAAGCAGGTCGCGGCGTACAACGACTTCCTGCGCACCGAGCTGCTGCCGAAGGCATCGAACGATTTCCGCCTGCCGGACGAGCAGTATCGCTATCAGCTGAAACAGCGCGGCAACGACATGCCGGTGGAGGAGCTGATCAGCCGCGCGAAGACGTCGTTCCGCGAGATTCAGAGCGAGATGCAGACGATCGCGCAGCTCGTGGCGAAGGAGAAAGGATTCGCCTCGAGCGACTACCGCGACGTCATCCGCGATCTGAAAAAACAGCAGCTCGTCGGCGACAAGATCCTTCCGCACTATCAGTCGCGCATCAAGGATCTCGAGAAGCTGATCCGCGATCAGAAGCTGGTCACGCTGCCGCAGCGAGACATGGTGATCCGCCTCGGGTCCGCCGCCGAAACGGCCGCGGTTCCGGCGCCGCACGTCGATCCGCCGCGCCTCATCGGCAACACCGGCGAGCCGGCGGCGTTCGTGCTGCCGCTGCGCATCCCGGGTGAGGGCGGCAAGGAGGACATCGGCTTCGACGACTTCACGTTCGAGGCGGCGTCGTGGACGCTGACCGCGCACGAAGGACGCCCCGGCCACGAGCTGCAGTTCGCGTCGGTGATGGAGAAAGGCGTGTCGCAGGCGCGCGTGCTGTACGCGTTCAACAGCGTGAACGTCGAAGGATGGGGACTCTACGCCGAGGCCGAGGTCAAGCCGTACGAGCCGCTCGACGGACAGCTCATCGCGCTGCAGCATCGGCTGATGCGCGCCGCGCGCGCGTTCCTCGATCCGAGCCTGCAGCTCGGACGCATGTCGCGCGACGAGGCCTTCCGCGTGCTCGAGAACGACGTCGTGCTCTCGCACGCGATGGCGCTGCAGGAAGTGGAGCGCTACACGTTCTGGGCTCCGGGCCAGGCGCCGTCGTAGTTCGTCGGCTACTCGAGGCTCGTCGAATTACGCGCCGACGCGGAGCGGATGCTCGGCAAGAATTTCGACCGCCAGTCGTATCACGATTTCATCCTCGCGCAGGGACTGCTCCCGCCGTCGCTGCTGCGCGATGCGGTGATGAACGATTACATCAAGCCTCGGCTGAAGTGACGCCAAGTGCGTCATCCTGAGCGCAGCGAAGGATCTCAACCTGCGTAGGCTGAGATCCTTCGCCGTCTTCGCGGCTCAGGATGACGGATCGGGCTCAAGTTCGCGATTGAACTCGTTCATCGCCCGCCGCAAATCGTCCCGGCAGAACAACCCCAACGCGTCGACCGCGCGCCCGATGGCGCGGTCGACGACCGGCTGTTCCTCGGCCGTGAATTCGTCGAGGACGTAGTCGCGCAGCCGCGTTTCCGGCGAGCCGATGCCGACGCGGAGGCGCGGGAAGTTTTCGGTCGCGAGCTCGGCGATGATCGAGCGCATCCCGTTGTGCGTTCCCGACGATCCGTTCGGCCGGATGCGCAGTTTCCCGAGCGGCAGGTCGATGTCGTCATAGACGACCATCAGCTCCGTCGTCGACTCCGCGTACGCGTTCACGAGCAGCCGCACCGCGTCGCCGGAAAGGTTCATGTACGTGAGCGGCTTCGCCACCAGCACACTCCCTCCCGCCACCCGCCCCGTTCCCGTCAGCGCGCTTTTTTCATGGCGCGCCACGGCGATGCGAAACTTTTTCGCGAACGCGTCGACCACCTGCCAGCCGACGTTGTGGCGGGTGCGCTCGTATTCGGATCCGGGATTGCCGAGACCCACGATGAGCTTCATCGCGCGAAGGGTAACCGCTGGTCAGATTCCTGCATAATCTGCCTTCGCAATCGGCCATGGAAAAGCGCGAGCGAATCGTCGTCGTTGACGACAACGCGAATGATGTTCAGGTAACCAAGCGGTTCCTGGAGCGCCGCGGGTATGACGCGGTGACGGCGCTTTCGGGCGAAGAAGGGCTGCAACTCGCGAGGCAGCTGATGCCGGACGCGATGGTGATCGACTATCGCATGCCCGGAATGGACGGGTTCGAGGTCACACGCCAGTTGAAGAGCGATCCGCAGCTGCGCACGATCCCCGTGCTGATGCTCACCGGCTCCGATTCCGCACAGCACGTCGTCGAAGGCCTCGGCGCGGGCGCGGACGACTTCGTCACCAAAGGCTCCGACACCGAGGTGCTCACGGCCCGGCTGCGCGCGCTGCTGCGCATGAAGGCGTATCAGGATCAGCTGCGGCGCATGAACGACCAGATGGTTCGCGACCTGCAGATCGCGCGGCGCGTGCAGGAAGCGCTGATGCCGCAGCGCGCGTTCACGTCGGAGCACATCGAGATCCGCTCGGCGTACATCCCGAGCGAAACGCTCTCCGGCGATTTCTACGACTACTTCCTGCAGGACGGCATGCTCTATCTCTTCGTGGCCGACGTGTCCGGCCACGGACTGCCGGCGGCGATCCTCGTGTCGATGCTGAAGAGCTACATCCACACCGAGGCCGCGGCGGAGCAATCGCTCGCGCGGTTCATGGGAGCATTGAACGACTTTCTCTTCAGCGTCAGCCTGCCGACGCAGTTCGCGACCGCGGCGTTTTTCCGGATGAACAGCGACATGCGGCTCGTCTACACGAACGCCGCGCATCCGCCGTTTCTCCTCTATCGGCGCGAGCACGGCACGACGCAGATCGTCGAACAGCCCGGCAATCTCCTCGGCGCGATGCCGAACATGCCATTCGAAGAGCACTCCCTCATGGTCTCGCCGGGCGACACGCTGTTCGTCCACACCGACGGTCTCACCGATCGCTGCAACCTCGAGGGCACGTTCTATTCGATCGACCGCGTCGCGTCGCTGATTGAGCGCAACGCCGACGCCGATCTCTCGACGATGTACGACGCGATTTACGCCGACATCAGCGAGTTTGCCACCACGGAAGAATTCCGGGACGACATTGCGTTCGTAGTGACGCGGTTTCACTAAGACGCGATGCTCAAAAAGCTCTCCGTACTCTTACTCCTCGTCCTCGCCACGTCGCTGCAGGCCGCCACGCCGCAGATTTTCCCGGACGATTACAAACGCACCGATTGCGAAATCGGCAGCCTTTGCGCGTCGTGGAAGCGCACTGAGCTGGGCATGGCCGGCGCGCGCATGCAGTCGTACACGCACATGAGCGAGCAGTGGATCGAGGCGCACTGGGACCAGCTGCTCGGAGAGCTCAAGCCGTACTGCGCGAAGCTCGCCGCCTGCTACGCGACGCCGGGCAACACGAACATGTTCTGCAATGACGTCGTGCTCACGCAGTCGATGGCGATCTGCGATCAGTTCAAAGAGAAGAGCGACTACGAGCAGTGCTTTCTGATGATGCGCACGTACGTCAGCGGCATCGATCTCAACTCGTGGAAGGCGTGGGACGAGGCGAAGGCGTGCATCGCCGCGAAGCCGCAGGCGTCGCAGGGGCTGCGGCAGTTCGACCTCACGGTGACGCCGAAGAGCATTCCGCCCGACTTCGACGGAAAGCTCGTCATCTACGCGCTCGACAAAGAAACGCACATCCCGGTGAAAGCATCGATCACCGTCGGCGACGAGATCCTCTACGCGAAAGACGTTCCGGACGGCACGCCGACGTCGTCGTACGCGCTGCCGTGGAAGGCGAAGCTGACGCGCGTGAAGGCCGCGAACGGCCACGACGAGCTGGCCGCTCCGATGGTCACGGTCGCGCGCGAAGGCTACGAGACGATCAAGTTCCGCATGCCGATCGACATTCGCCCGATGGACGTGACGATCACGCCGTCCGTCGACTCGTTGAAGCCCGGCAAGCACACCGTCACCGTGACGGCGAAGGATCCGGCGAGCGGCAAGCCGGTCGACGCGCGGGTGATGCTCGGCCTTCGCGACATGGGCGAGGCGGGCCAGCCGTTCGAGCTGGACATCAGGAAAGGCGAGAAGCGTCCCGAGATCTGGGTGCTCTCGCCGTGGGATCGCTACAACGACACGGTCGTTGCGCCCGCCGCGCGCTAACCGCGTTGCCCTCTCCCCGCAAGCGGGGAGAGGGTGGCGCGCAGCGCCGCGTGAGGGGCGGCGCATGGCGCGAGGAGCGACCCCTCATCCGGCCTTCGGCCACCTTCTCCCCGCAAGCGGGGAGAAGGGCAACGACGAGAGACACTCAATCCTCTTCCAGCAGCTCTTCGAAGTCCCGCTCCGCCATCAGCTCCCGCGTGATGCCGGGATACTTTTTCGTCCCGTAGTACCACGCCGCTTTGATCGACGGCGATTCCGGAAACGCGCCGTCGTAGACGAAACACTCGAGCGATTTGATCCGCCCGTTGAGGACGTGCAACGAAGCGTCGACGGGCGTTTTCACGCCGTCGAGCTCGATCTGCAGGTCATCGAGGTGCAGGAGCTTGCGATCGATCGCACTCGCCGACGCCGGCACATCGAAGCGCGTGACGAAGCCGCGCGTGTTGACTTCGCGGTCGCGCACGGAGGCCGCGGCGTGCTGCGCGCGCAGCGCCGCCAGCAGCGGATGGTCGCCCGCCAGCAGGCCGGCGATTACCTGTCGTTCGAAGTCTTCAATCATCATCGTTAAGCATCGGAACGCCGGCGTCTCGCCGGCTGGTCAGGCGCCGTCTCGGCGCCACGCGGCGGCGGGACGCCGCCGGACCAGCCGCCGGGGACGGCGGCGTTCCGAGGGGTTTCACGCGATTCGCTGAAGCAGTTCGACCGCCTGCGGCTTCTTGTCATACCGCACGTCGGTCGCGGCGATTTTCTCGAGATATTTTCGCGCTTCCGCGGAGTCGTTGCGGCGGAGGTGGCAGCGCGCGATCCAGAACCAGGTGTCGACGACGTACTCGTTCTCGCTGAAGCGATGCGTCTGCACGGCTTTCTCGAACGAGTCGACGGCCTCGGCGTACCGCTCCTGCGTGTAACGGATGCGCCCGAGGTGCGAGAGCGCGTCGAAGTAATCGAACGAGCTCTGATCGACGTTCTCGACGACGCGGCGATAAAACTCCTCGGCCTCGGCGTACGCGCGGCGATCGAAATGGATCGCGCCGCAGAACAGCAGCGCGTTGCGGAAAAAGTACGAGTTGAAGAACGGCTTCTGCTCGTCGAACAGCTGCAGCGCTTCGTTGAAGAGATGCAGCGCGTCGTCGTGATCCTGCAGCGCGTAGGAGTTCAGCGCCTTCAGCGCCAGCGCCTGCGCGGTGACGTTGTCGTTCGGCGAGTAGCGCAGCGATTGATCGTGGAGATCCTTCGCCTTCGCGTAGTCGCGCTCCTCGTGCGACAAGTGGCCGAGGATCACGTACGACTTGTATTTGATGTCGTTCGCTTCGTCCGACTCCTCGGACGCGCACGCGGCGCTGAATCCTTCACGCGCCTTCCCGAGATCGTTCGCGTACAGCGCCGCGACGGCGCGGTAGTACGTCGCCTCGAGCGTCGTCAGCACGCTGCTCTTCGAGCCGCTCATCTGATCGATGAACTTCGTCACCAGCTGCGCGAGGATGCGATTCTCGGAGCTCGGATCGACGATGAAGTTCTGCAGGTAGACGAGGCGGTTCTCGAGGATGCGCATCATCTCCAGCATGATGGTGATGCGCTCCTGATCCTTCCCCGCCTCGCGGAACATCGACGAGAGCTGCCGCTGCAGCGATTGATACCTGCCGTCGTATTCACGAACCGCGGCGTCGGACAACTCGCCCGGTTCTTTTTGAAGTTTGCTTTCGAGCGCGACGCGATCGTTCACGAGCTGTCGCAGACGTTCTGCCAGGTCCGCCATAAGTCGAAGGTTAACAGACTGCAAATGAAGGGCCTGCTTAGCGTTCGCGCTCTTTGATCGCCGCGCCGCCGACTTCCAGCAGTCGGAACTCGAGCTGATGCCGGTCCTCATCGATCGACTCCACGCGCACCTTCACGTGATCGCCGAGGCGCAGCTCGCGCGAAGACGACTCGCCGATCATCCGATGCGAACGGTCGTGATAGCGCCAGAAATCGCCGCCGATCGTCGCCACCGGCACCATGCCCTGCACGAAGATTTCATCCAGCTCGACGAAGAGGCCGAACGGCGCGACGCCGGTGACGATGCCGCTGTATTCGTTGCCGACTTTGTCGCGCATGAAGATGACTTTCTTCCACTCCAGCACCTCGCGCTCCGCCTCCTCGGCGCGGCGCTCGCGATCGCTCGACTGCTGCGCGTACAGCGGATGCGCGCGCTCGATGTCATCGCGCCGCTCGCCGTACAACGCGCCGGTCGAGATCAGCTCCAACAATCTTCGGTGCACGATCAGATCGGGATAGCGGCGAATCGGCGACGTGAAGTGGCAGTAGTGCTCGAGCCCGAGCGCGAAGTGTCCGGTGTTCTCTTCCGAATAGAACGCGCGCTTCATCGAGCGGAGGACGATGTTCGTGAGGAAGCGATCCTCCGGCGTTCCGGCGACGGACTTCAACACGCGCTGCAGCTCCGCGGGGCGGATGTCTTCGAGATCGCCGCGCAGCGTGAGCTTGAATTCCTTGAGGATCTCTTTCAGATCGGCGAGCTTCTGCGGATCGGGCTGCTGGTGCACGCGATAGAGGCCCGGCTGCGCCGCGAACACGAGCTCGCGCGCGACGACTTCGTTCGCGGAAAGCATGAACTCTTCGATGATGCGATGCGCGACGTTGCGCTCCGAGGGACGGATGGCCTCGATGTCGCCGGCCTTGTCGAGCATCACTTCGGCCTCGGGTAGGTCGAAGTCGATCGAGCCGCGCTGATCGCGGCGCGCGCGGAGAATCTCGTACAGCTCGAGCATCCGCTGGAAATCGGGAAGCAGGTAGCCGTAGCGCTCGCTGCAGTTCCGGTGTGATGCTCGGTGAGGATCGCGTTGACGTTCGTGTACGTCATCCGCTCTTTGGTCTTGATCACCGACTTGTAGATCTTGTGATGGACGAAGCGCCCGCGGCGGTCGATCTCGATCTCGCACGAGAACGTGAGCCGCTCGATCTGCGGGTTCAGCGAGCAGATGACGTTCGAGAGGCGCTCCGGCAGCATCGCGATCGCGCGGCCGGGAAAATAGACCGACGTGCCGCGCTCGAAGGCTTCGCGATCGAGCGCGCTGCCCTCGGTGACGTAATGCGAGACGTCGGCGATGTGCACGCCGAGAAGCAGGTTGCCGTTCGGAAGATTCTGCACTTCGACGGCGTCGTCGAAATCCTTCGCCGTCTCGCCGTCGATCGTGACGATGTTGCGGTCGCGGAGATCGACGCGCTTCGCGATCTCGTCCTCGGGAACTTCGAGCGGGATCGCGTCCGCCGCGGCGAGAACCTCGTCGGGAAAATTGTGCGCGATGTGATGCTTGCGGATGACGACTTCGATGTCGACGCCGGGCTCGCCGATGAAGCCGAGCGTCTCGACGACGCGGCCGCTCGCGAAATGCGTGGAGCGATCGGGATAGCGATCGAGCTCGACGTTCACCATCTCGCCGTCGCGCGCCTCGAGCGTCGCGCCGTGCTCGATGAGGATGTCGGTGTCGAGGCGGACGTCGAACGGCACGACGAACGGCTCGGGCTCTTTGTGAAAGCGCCCGACGACGGTGCGGTTCGCGCGGCGCAGCACCTGCGAGACCTCGCCGGCGATGTAGCGGCGGTCGCGCACCTTCTTGTATTCGGGACGGCGCTTGTCGATGCGGACGACGACGAGGTCGCCGTTCATCGCGCCTTTCATCGCGCGCCGATCGACATAAATGCCTTCATCGCCGCCCGCTGCCCGCTGCCCGCTGCCCGCGGGCGGTGGCCCGGGCAACGTGCCGTGCCCGTCCGGATGCACACGAATGCGCCCCGTGACGTACGGCGTGAACTCGAGCAGCGAGTAGCGCTTGCCGCGCACGGCGATGATGACGCCGTCGTTCTCCAACTCTTCGGCCGCGGTGGCGACTTCTTCACGCGTGACGTCGTGGTCCGCGAGCCGCTCGTGAATCTCCTTCACGGCGAGAACGCGATTCCCGCGCTGGCGGAGGAGCTCGATGAGGGCCTGGTGAAGCTCGGGGCGTTGCGGAACAGCGAGCGACGGGGTCACGACCGGCGGACGGGACGGCTCGACTTCGGCGCGGAGACGCGCTTGTGCGAAACGCGGCGGCGGACCGGACGCACCGACTCGGCGAATCCGTTGAGCATCGTCTGCGTGCGGAGCTTGTTGTGCAGCGTGTTGCGGTGCACGCCGAGCTTGCGCGAGGCCTGGGTGACGTTGCCTTTACTCGCCGTCATGGCAGCGACGATGTACTTTCCTTCGAAGGCCTCGACCGCCTGTGCCAGTGTGATTCCGTTCCCGATCAGCTCACGAATGATGGCATTCAGACGATCGTCAATACTAACCATGTATTCAACCTCGAAGCGGTAGTGTGTTGGAGCGAGAGCGCGATTCTACTACTCAAAATTCGACGGACAGGAAGAAAAATTTTTCTCTATCTACGACGCTTGACAAAGAAAAAAATTTGAACCGCGAAGAGTGTGACGCGCGTCATTTCGCTTCGCAAAAATCGCGCACGATGTTCCGCGTGAGACGCACTCCCTCGGCGAAGAAACGCGTGCGGATCCGCTCGTCGACTCCATGCACGCTGTCGGCGTCGTAGTAGTTCACCTTGAACGGCATGATCCCGTACGCGGTGATTCCTCTCGCGCGAAAGTAACGGCTGTCGGTGGTGCCGGGACCGACGACGGGAGCGACGGCGGAGCCGGGAGCGTGCGCGCGCATCGCGTGCGCGATCACGTCGAAGAGCTCGGTCTTCGCGGAGCTTTCGGCGACCGGCTCGCCGGCGGCGAGCACTTCGATCGTGCCGTTCTTTCCCACCGCTTCGCGGACGCGCGCGAGCATGGCCTCGGGTTTCGTATCGGGCAAACAGGCGGATGTCGACGTCGCCGATCGCGCGCGAGGGAATCATGTTCACCGACGAGCCGGCGGCGATGTGCGTGATGGCGATCGTGTCGTGCAGCAGCGAGCGGCTTCCGGCGGGGACGTCGCGCTGGATGCGCTCGACGTCGAGCGGCTCGCGGAAGAGGCGCAGCCGTTCGCGGCGCGCGTCGGTGCGCACCGCCGCCCCCGCCGCCGCGGCGCGGGCGACGCTCGCTTCGAGGCGGTACGGCGTCTCGATCGCGCGCACGGCATCGAGCGCGCGCACGAGCTTCGCCGTCGCGCCGCCATCATCCGGCGGGATCGCGCCATGCCCGCCGGTTCCCTTCGGTCGTGATGCGCACCCACAGCGGCACTTTCTGCTGCACCTCGATGCCCCAGAACAGCACCTTGTCGACCGCGGTCTCGTTCGTGCCGCCTTCGTTCAGCACGAAGCCGACGTTCTCGAACAGCTGCGGATGCTGGTCGAGCAGCTTCTTCGTTCCGTTGATGCCCGCGAGCTCTTCATCCGGCGTCGCGAGAAAGACGATGTCGCGCCGCAGCGATGCGTTGCGGCGCTTCAACTCGAGCATCGCCATCAGCTCGCCGATCGTGAGGCATTTCGTATCGAGCGCACCGCGTCCCCAGATGTAGCCGCCCGAGCGCGCGCCGCTGAACGGCGGCTGCGTCCAGACGCTCGGATCGGCCGGCACGACGTCGATGTGACTGAGCAGCAGGAGCGCCGGTTCTTTCGAGCCCGACACGAGCCGCGCGTACACGCCCTGCCGCTTCGGATCATCGCCGACGAGCTGCGCGGCGATGCCGTTCTTCACGAACAGATCGCGCAGGATATGTCGCGCCGTTCGTCTCGTTTCCCGGCGGATTCGACGTGTCGATCCGCAGATACGCGACGAACGCTTCTTCCGCTTCCTTGTCGAGCGGATCCTGCGCGGCGCCGCCGGCCTCGCGGCAGCGGATGGTGAGCGCGAGGAGAACGAGAAGCGCGGCGAGCAGGTTGCGCGTTGCGCGGTTGCGCGGTCGCGCGGCAGAACCCGCTGCGCAACCGCGTAACCGCGTAACCGCGCAACCGCTACTTTCACGCCGGCTGCGGAATCGTCAGCTGCACGGCCGGCGCTTCCTCCGGCGCGGCGTGATAGGCCTCGAAGCATCCGCGGCAGCGCGCTTCGTACGACGAGTCACCCACTTCCACCTGCGAGTTCCCGCCCGACACGCGCTGCGAGTAGTGCGCCGCGCCGCGGCAGCGCACGCACACCGCGTGCATCTTGCTCACTTCCTCCGCCACCGCCAGCAGCGCCGGCATCGGCCCGAACGGGCGGCGCATGTAATCCTGATCGAGCCCTGCCGCGATCACGCGAATGCCGGCGTCGGAGAGCTGCATGCAGACTTCGACCACGCCCGCGTCGAAGAACTGCACTTCATCGATGCCGACGACCTGCACGCCGATCTCGACGCGCGCGAGCAGCTCCGTGCTCGTGGCCACGGGAATCGCCTTCAGGCGCCGCTCGTCGCGCGACACCACCTCGTCCGTCGAAAAGCGATCGTCGAGGATCGGCTTGAACACCTGCACCCGCTGCCGCGCGATCACGGCCCGGCGCAGCCGCCGGATCAACTCTTCCGATTTTCCGGAGAACATGCCTCCGGCAATGATTTCAATCCAGCCACCGCGATGAGCATCCAAATGGGGACCTCCGAGAGAAGTTGCCTAAGAATAGAACACGCCCGCCAACCGCGCCACGCCTTCTCGCATCCGTTCGTCAGATTCCTTCGCAAACGTGAGCCGCATCGTGTTGCGCCCGCTTCCATCGACGAAGAACGGCCCGCCCGGAATGTACGCGACGCCGCGCGCGACCGCATCTGGCACGCGCGCCGCGGTGTCGATGTCGTCGTGCAGCGTGACGAAGGTGAAGAGGCCGCCATCGGCGGATGTCCATTCGGCGCGGCCGGCGAAGTGCTGCTGCAGCGCGTCGATGAGCGTGCCGCGCTTGCCGCGATAGAACGCGCGGACGCGCTCGATCTGCGGCGCGAGCTCGCCGCTGCTGCAGAACTCGTCGACGATCGACTGATCGAGCATGCCGGAGCAGAGATCGGCGGCCTGCTTCGCGATCTCCAGCCGCTCGAGGAGCGGCTTCGCCGCGACGATCCAGCCGCAGCGCAGGCCGGGCGCGAGCACTTTGGAAAAGGAGCCGAGATACAAAACGCGCTCATGCACATCGCGCGATTTCATCGGAGTGGTGTCGGCGCCGTCGACGTACACCAGCTCGCCGTACGGGTCGTCTTCGATGATCAGAAAGTCGCGCTCCTCGGCGATCGCGAGCACTTCGTCGCGGCGCGCCTGCGTCATCAGGCGTCCCGACGGGTTCTGAAAATTCGGGATCGTGTAGAGCAGCTTCACGCGATGCTTGCGACGCGACTTCGCGCAGCGACTCGGGGACGATTCCTTCGTCGTCCTGCTGCACGCCGACGAGCTCCGCGCTGCGCGCGAAGAACGACGACGAGCCGCCGATGTACGTCGGCAACTCCACGGCGACGACGTCGCCGGGATCGAGCAGCGTGTGGGCGATGAGATCGAGCGCCTGCTGCGAGCCGGTCGTCGTCAGCACGTCATCCGGAGTGAGGCGGCGAGACGCCGCCTGACCAGCCGGCGAGACGCCGGCGTTCCGAGGCGTTGCGCCGGCGTTGCTTCGGAACGCCGGCGTCCCCGCCGGCTGGCCCGGCGGCGTCTCGCCGCCGAACCGCGCGTTGCACAAATCCGCGATGAACGAACAGAGCCGCGGCAAGCCGCGCGTCGGTCCGTACTGCAGCGCCACCGTGCGACGCTCGCGCACGACCTGCTCCGCGATTGCGGCGATCCGCTCGGCGGGAAATGTCTCGGGGTTCGGCGAGCCGCCGGCGAACGAGATCACGCCCGGGTCGTTGATCAGCTTTGCGAATGCGCGGATGGCGGACGGGCGGAACGCGCGCGCGTCGCGGGAGAAGAAGGCGCCGTAGGCGCTCAGGGCTTGCTCTCCACCGCCAGCGCCGCATACGACGCGAGATACCAATTGCCGATGAACGCGGAGATCGCGAAGCTGAGCAGCGAGCCGATCAACTGCAGCGGAATCATGACGAAGCTGAAGCTCGCATCGTGTCGGAAGGAACTGCCGAACCCTCCCATCATCGAAAGGCTGCTCGCGATCGACGACGCCGCCATGGCGATGACGATCACCGCGAGCGCGATGAGGATGTGCCGGCCGAAGTCGGTCTTCACCGCGCGCCAGCCGGTGGCGAGGGCCGTGCGCGCGCTGCTGCGATGCGCGGCCCAGTCGGCGATCGCGCGGTTCGTCCACATCCCAGTGGTGATCCCGACGACCATCGCGAACAGCATGAAGATCAACAATCCAAGACAGCCGACGCCCGCGGCGACGGCAGGGTTCTCCTGGAACACGAACATCAGCACCGCAACGGGAATCAGCGGAATCAGAAGAAGCAATGCGGCCAGCGCCCAGGCGCCGTTGTAAATCCAGAAGACGCGCCAGCCGCCTTCCTTCGCGCCGGCGAGCCAGCGATCCATCGTGAAGATGCGATAGCGCTGCCGCGGTCCGACGACCACCGGCCCCGCGGCGCGATCGGCATCGACGAGCACGCGCGCGCAGCCTGCTTCGACGTACGCGTGCACGAGCACGAACACGAACATCATCACGGTGAGGCCGATGCCGAACCAGAGAAAGAGCGTCCATTTCTCGAGCAACGTCGTGATCGCCGACTCGACCCGATCCGGCGTCGAGAGCTCGGCGAGGCGGATGCCGATCGAGACCAGGATCGGCACGAGCATCGCGAAGACCGCGACGATCGTGGCGATGACGAACACGAACATCTCGGCGAGGCGGATGGCCGACAGCGGCCAGTTCGCGATCGTGTTCTCGGCCCCGCGGCGCAGCGTGTCGAAGATGCCGCGTTTCACAGCGTGTTCCGCCGATGGTCCGTCGCGCCGGTGAACTCGAGCCGCTCGGCCATCTCCGCGAGCCGGCTGCGCAGCCGCGTGCCGATCCGCTGCTCGAGCGTCTCTTCCTTCGCCTCGCCGGTGCGGTCGTAGTAGTTCGTGGTGAAGATCGTCGCCAACTCCGAGTTGTAGCGCGTGTTGATCACGTAATAGAGGACGTCCTGCACGAAGTTCGTCGGCTTCTGCGATCCGAGCTCGTCGAGCACGAGCAGGTCGGCTTCGAGCAACGGGCGCAGAAGCTCCGATTTGCTCGGCACCTGATCGGAGTCGAACGAGGCCTGGATTTCCTGGATGAGGTCCTGAAAGTTCGAGAACAGCATCCGCCCCGGCTTGCCGTTGTGAATGATCTCGAGCAGCGCGGCGACGGCGAGGTGCGTCTTGCCCGCGCCGCAGCCGCCCATCAGCAGCAGCCCTTTTCCTTCGGGCGTGTTCGGCCAGAGGTCGACGAACTCCTGCACGCGCCGCTTCGCGTTGCGCAGCACGGTCGATTTCTCTCGGAACGTGTCGAGTGTGCAGTGCGCGTAGCGCTTCGGAATACTCGCGCTGCCAATCCGCTGCTGCCGCCGCAAATCGCCCTGACATCCGCACGGCTCGACGCGCAGCGAATCGCCCGGCAGCGGCACCCATCCCGAGCCGTTGCAGCGGGGACAGGCGGCGGATGGGAGGGGAACGGGACGCATCGTGGGAGAGTTTAAGACAGAACGCAGAGCGCAGAACGCAGAACGGAGAATTGAGAAATTTCTTCGTTCTCCATTCTGCGTTCTGCGTTCTGCGTTCTCCTGCCGTCATTCTTTATACTCGCCTCCTCCGCGATGAAATCCCTCGTCACCTATCTCCAACAGCGCCCCGACGCAGCGACGTTCCTGCTGCCGATGGACCTCGAGCGCGGGCTGCGGGAGCTGTTCGCGCAGCCGGAGATGCTGCTGCCGCAGCCGCTGCGCATCTATCCGGCGGACGAGACGCAGCAGCCGTCGTTCGGCTATCCGGTCTCGGAGACGCTGCTGCTGAAAGACCTGGAGTCGAAGCTCGACCGCTGGCTCACCGAGGAGACGGCGTTCCAGGTCACGCGGGCCACGGATGCGAAAGACAAGGCGGCGATGGCGTTCAACATCTACGTCGGGTCGCTGATGAAGGCCGCCGAGAACGCGATGATGTCGAATCTGCTGAGCGACTATCACGCGATTTTCTGGCTCGCACATTCATTCGATCTCGCGCGCCATTTCAGCGGACTCCCTCGCCGCGTGAGCGCCGCCGACACGCAAGTGGGCCGCTCCCTCGGCGACACGTTGAAGTACCGCATCTTCGGCCGCTGGGTCAGCGAGACGCGGCAGCAGATGACCGAGCTTTCGGCGAAAGCGGGAAATCTGCTCGAAGGCGAAGAGCAGCGCGGCCTGCAGTTCTTCCGTCTGCTGCAGGACGACGTCCTGATCCTCACCGAGGAATTCATCGGACCCGATCTGCGCGAGCTGCGCTCGTTTCTCAACGGATATCTGCGCCGCGATTTCCAGGCCTTCCGCGATTCCTACGAACGACTGCGCACGACGGCGAACGATCTCGTGCAACGCGAGCGGGTGTTCCGCGCGGCGCTGCCGCTCTTCGGCTCGAATCCCGAGCAGGGAATCACGCTCGCGCTGCTGCTCGATCCGCGATTCGAAAACTTTCTCTTCGATCATCCCGCGGCACAGAACGCGGTCACGCGTGAAGAGCGCGAGCAGTTCCAATTGATCGCGCGACGCGTGCGCGAGTTCGCGGTGCTCAATCAGCTGCGCCGCGGCATCGTCTGGACGAACACGCTTCCCGATGGCGAGGTCGTCTCCGCCGATCGCCGCGGTGCGACGTCGTTCTCGCGCTCCACGCGGCCGATGGATTTCGGACGGCCGGGCGTCGTCGATCCGATGATCCATCGCTTCGGGATGATCTACGACATCTCCGCCTTCTCCGAGACCCTCGGCCAGATCCGCCGCGGCGGCGGGAAGGAAGAGATCCGCTCGTACCGGCAGATGCTCGTCTTCCAGCGCAAGCTCGACGGCATCGCGCAGCGGCACCTCCTGCAATTCGAGAAGTTCCTCGGCGACGGCGCGTTCTACACCACGCGCCGCGCGTTACGCCTCGTGCGCGCGGCGATCGAGATCCAGCGCTACTACTCCGAGATGAAGCGCAAGGGATTCGCGTTCAACAAGGGGCTGCGCATCGCGCTCAATTACGGCTACTACCGGCTGCTGCCGATGAGAAGCGCATCCGATGCGAACGAAGTGATCACCGAGTTCTACGGACCCGGCATCGTCGAGCTGTCGCGCCTGACGACGGGAAAGTCGAACAAGGAGATCGACGAGATCGCGTCGTTCCTCATCCAGCACGGCTACGACCAGACGAAGGTGCAGCAGTTCTTCGCACCGCTGCGCGGCGCGGACGTCATCGATCACACGCAGCAGGCGCGCGAGTTTTACGCGTACCTCGATGCGAACGGACACCTCGTCAACGAAGGCATCGTCGCCTCCGCGCCGTTCGTGCAGGAGCTGTCGAACGAGCTGTCGTCGGAGGCGCAGCAACTCTACAGGGTGAAGACTTCGTTCGGAACGTTCATCGCCTTCGCGCCGGGCGTCTCCGAGGTCGAAATGCTCGGCATCCGCCTCCTCGGCAGCGTTTCGCTCAAGGGACTCGATCGCATCGAAGTCGGCGAAATGGTCCCGTTCGCGGCAGGCGACGCGGACGAAGTGACGCCGCTGGAGGTGCCGGAATCGCTGTTCATGCTGCTGCGTCAGGAGCTGCACAACGAAGAAGAGCCGGCGCGCGCATTCGATCCGCATCCGACGACGACGCGCGAGCGGCTGATCGGCAGCGAGATCGTGATCTGCGTGAAGACGAGCTCGAACGATCTCGAGGACGAAGTGCTGATCGGAGAATGGGACCCGCGCTCCGATGACGTCCGCCGCCCGCTGAAACTTCCGCGCGGCGATTTCCAGCGTCTCTTCTCGCTCCGCGGCGAGCTCTCGCCCGAGGCGCTGGAGGTGAAAAAGGAACTAGTGCGCGAGATGTACGAGCGCCTGTCGTCGAAGGCCGCGAACCCGACTTTGGCGTTCGGCCCGTATCGCGACGGCGAGTATGACTCGTACGTGTTAGGCGAGGTCGTGGAGAAGCTCTAACAAAAAATCAGGCGTGGAGATCGTCCACGCCTGACGTTGTCACTGCTCAGCGACGCGAGATCGAGCGAAGCTCGTTCTCAATGTCCGCCTGTTTCCACTTCGCTTCCCCGTACCGCTCCTGAATCTTGCCGACGATCCGTTCTTTTTCTCCGGCCATCTGATCGAGATCGTCATCGGTCAGATCGTTCCACTTCGCCTTCACACTGCCCTTGGCCTGATGCCAGTTGCCCTTGATCTGCTCCCAAACCGATTCGGCCTTGTCGCCGGCGTAGTCGGCGGTGTTCTTCGCCGCCGCTCCCGTGCGCCAGGTTCCGCTGCGGACGCGTTCGAACGAATCCTTCGTCGCCTCGCGAACGTCGCGCCACGGTGTGGTCGAAGGACCTCGGTAGGTCTCCCAGTTGCGCTCGAGGTCGCGCTCGGCATCGTTGAAGCTGCGATTCGCGAACTCCGGACGCGAGGCAGTCTCCCAACCATACCGATACGCCGGCTCATAGTGCTCGTAGGGAGTGTCTTTCCGTACGTACGGCCGCGCTTTGTGCTCGCGCTGCCAGTATGCGTTTTCTTCCGTCGGATTGACCGTCTCTGCGACGCCCTTCCCGGCATATCCGCCAGCAACCGCGCCGACTGCTCCGCCGATGGCCGCACCGATCGGCCCGCCGACAGCGCCGCCAATCGCCGCGCCCGCCAACGCACCTCCGGTTCCACCACCGGCAACGCCTACAGGGTGCGCACCAGGCTCACCAGTGATTGGATCGGGATTACTATCGGGCGTCGGATCGAGCCCTTTATCTTTTGCCATGTAGCCTCCTATTTGTCCGCTTCCGGACATCACCACTATCTGCAAGCGGTGTTCCCCAATAACGGCTCATGGCGAGCAGGACACTGTAGAAGTTTTAATTATGGTATGGTGTCAATCCATCATGCCAATACCAGCACGACTTCTCGGCTACGGCGCTTATAACCTCGCCAATGATCGATACATGGGGAAACCGGCCAGCGGCGCCGGCCCGATCTATTTCAAGTATCTGCGCGACAGCGGATACCCGGTCAATCTGGTGAAGCTGATCCTTTTCCGCAATTCGGCAATTGAAGGCCTCCCTGCGGTGCGGCGGCTGTCGCTCTATACACCGCAACGCGCCATCAACACGGCCTACATCGACAATCTCATCAACACTGTCGATCAGGCGGGCCAGTTCGGATTCTGGGTACAGGTATGCCTCTTCAGCTACCACTCGGTCGCCGCCGGCGAGCAGCCGGAGAACTCGCCGACGGTGTTCGGATTGCCCGAGCCGACGCTGCCGCCGACTCTGCCGTCCGATGCGCCGGGAAACGTCCGTCTGTTCTTCAATGCCGCCGATGCCGGCCGATTTCAGGAACAGGTTCGCCTGGTCCGCCTGGTCGTGGACCGTCTGCGCCGTTTCAAGAACGTGTTGTGGGAAGTGGCGAACGAGCTGCGAGTCAAAAATCAGCCTGCAGACAATGTGGACAACTGCCAGCTCGTGACGTGGCTGAACGCAATGCGCGGAGAGATCGTGCGCTCGGCGCAGGGCGCGCCGGTGTACATCGGCACGAGCAGCGGCATCGTGACGCAGAGCGAGCGATTCTTCTTCAAGCGGCAGGCGGCGGACAACTGTCCCTCGCCTGCGCTGCCGGTCGAGTTCTTCGACTTTCATTCGGGCCAGTGGCTGACGCCGGGCGCCGTCGCCGCCGGCATTGCCTTCGCCAAGTCGCGCGCCGCGGGGTACAACCCGTCCGCGCCGCTCATCATCAACGACGACGGCCTCAAGGGAGCCGCGACCGCAACCGACATCCGCGCGTATGCCGCCGCCGCGTTCCGCAACGGTCTTCACTACGCCGCGAAGCAGACCTATCCGCCGGCGGAGCCATGGAACACGGACGTGCTCAACAAGCTGAAAGAGGCCTGGGACAACCCGAACGGATTTTAGGCCGCGTAAAATGATCCCGTGCGCGTCGACTACGAAAAGAGGGAGATCGTCTGCGCGGTCGGCGATCTCGTGCACGAGTCGACGTACCGCCGCATCGGCGTGGAGCGCGGCGACGGGTTCCGCCGGATGTGGATCGGGCAGGACATCCACACGCAGCGCGCCGAACAGCGCGCGAGTGAAGACCCGCGTTACCGCGCCGAGGTCCACGTCGTCCATCGCACGAACCTCGGCGGATGGTCGGTCACGATCACCGGGCGCATCGACGGCCTCTCGGTCGACAAAGACGCGAAGCGCGTCAGCATCGAGGAAGTGAAGTCGATCCACTTCGACCTCGAGCTCGAATCGCTGATGCGATCCGAGAAGCTGCAGCGGCATCTCTATCAACTGCTGCTCTACGCCTACTTTTTGTCGAGCCAGCCCGACCTCGACGGATTCCTGTTCGAGCCGCAGCTCGTGCTCATCGATCTCGTCTCCGGCGAGGCGAAGGTCATCGACACCGAGTTCGATCCGGTCCGCGTCCGCGACACGCTCGATGCGTCGCTGGCGAAGCTGATCGACTCACTCGAGACCGCGGCCGCGCTGCGCGTCGCGAAGCGCGCCTTCGCCGACACGCTGCAGTTTCCGTTCGACGCCATGCGTCCCGGCCAGGACGAGATCGTCTCCGCCGTCGCGCGCGCGGTGTATCAGCGCGATTCGCTCCTCGTCTCCGCGCCTACCGGCATCGGCAAGACCATGGCCGTGCTCTATCCCGCGCTCCGGCAGTCGCTGAAGCTCGGCAAGAAACTGTTCGTGCTGACGTCGAAGACGATGCAGCAGGACGCGGCCATCAACGCGCTGCGCGCGCTCAACGACGGCTCGTTCCGCGTGCTGCGCATCCGCGCGAAATCGAAGATGTGCGCGCACACGGAGATGATCTGTCACGAGGATTTCTGCCCGTTCGCGGCGCGCTACTCCGACAAGATGGAGAAGAGCGGGCTGCTCTCGCACCTCGTGACGTCGATGAGCTACTTCGATCCCGACATCACATTTGCGCTCGCGCGCGACAACGAAGTCTGTCCGTTCGAAGTCTCGCTGGAGCTCATCGAGCAGGCGGACGTGGTCGTCTGCGACTACAACTACATCTTCGATCCGTACGTCGGCCTGAAGGCGTATCAGCAGGAGAACGACTATGGCGACTGCGTCCTCGTCGTCGACGAAGCACACAACCTCGTCGACCGCGGCCGCGGCTACTACTCGCCCGACCTGCACGAGAAGTCGTTCGACGACATCAGGCAGCACCTCATAACGCGCAACTGCTGGATCGAGGGATGGGAAGAGCTGCTCGAGCTGTTGCGCGATCACTTCCACGAGCTGGCGCAGTTGCTCGAAGACGACGTCAAACAGGCGATCTGCGAGCCGAGCCGCGAGCTGTTCCTCGCGCAGCGGACGGAGTGGGAGCGGCTGGTGCTGGCGTACATCGGCTGGAAGATCGACAACCGCATCGCCGAGGAAGACGACCCGCTGATCGACTTCTACTTCAAGCTCGTGAAGTTCACGAATCTGTTGGCCGAGGATGGCGACGAGTTCGCGCACCTTGTCGAGAAAACGAACGACGGGATCAGGCTCAAGATCTTCTGCAAAGACCCATCGCGTTTCCTCGGCAAGATCTTCGACTCCGCGCACGCGACGGTCGCGCTCTCCGCGACCCTCGAGCCGTTCGACTTCTATCGCAAGACCCTCGGCTTTCCCGAAGACCGCACCGCCGAGCTTTCGCTCCCCTCCCCGTTCCCGCGCGCCAACCGCAAGATCGTCATCGTCTCGGAAGTCGATACGACGTACAAGCGGCGCGCCGATCACTACGACAACATCGCGCTGAACGTCGCCGACATCGCCGACGCCGCCGACGGCAACTTTCTCGCGCTCTTCCCGAGCTACGCGTTCCTGCGCGAGATCGCCGAGCGCATGCCGCCGATTCGCAAGAACGTCATGGTGCAGCGCACCGACATGACCGACTACGAGCGCAACGCGATCCTCGACATCCTGCGCGACCGGCCGCGGAAGGGAAACCTGATCCTCGCGGTGTCCGGCGGCATGTACGCCGAGGGAGTCGACTACCAGGGAGATATGCTCGCGGGAGTGATGGTCATCGGCCCGGCGCTGCCGCAGGTGAGCTTCGAGCAGGAGCTGCTCAAGCAGTATTACGACGAGCAGTACGGCGCAGGCTTCGAGTTCGCGTATCTGATTCCCGGCATGACCCGCGTCGTGCAGTCGGCCGGACGCGTGATCCGCAGCGAGACCGACATCGGCGTGATCGCGCTGCTGTGCAAGCGCTTCACGCAGGAAAGCTACACGCGCTACTTCCCGAGCGACTGGTACGAAACATCGCCGCGCGAGCTGGTCTCGCGGAAGCCCGCGCTCGACGTGCGCGCGTTCTTCGAGGAGAAGACCTCGCGCCAGCTACGGCTCGTGCACTGACGGAATGCGGTACGCGCGCGCCATCGGGCTGCTGAATAACAGCTCGACGCCGGCCGGCGGCGGTCCGCTGTAGGCGTTGCAGACGACGAGGTATTCCGCGCCGAAGCGGCGCAGGATGCTCGGGAAGCGGTCCGGCTGGTCAGCAAAGGGCACGACGCTGTCGTAGCGATACGGCCCGAACCAATCGCCGAGATAGCGGCCGTTCCAGTAGTACGCCGCGTCTTCGCAGCGGAAGGCATAAATCGTCTTTCCCGCGCCGCCGGCTCCGGCGATGGCGCGAAACGCGGGATACGCGGCGATCCTCCGATCGAGAAACGCGTCCCGCTCGTCGGAGGTCCGCGGGATGGGTCCGAGATATCGCAGGTCGTAGCGGATCTGGAAGGCGTATGCCGCGACGAGCACGAGTGCAATCGCACTGGCGATCACCACGCGCCGACGGCACCACGGAATCGCAGTGACGGCCGCGGAGGCGCAGAGTGCGAATAGCGGGAGGGAAGCGACCAGGAAACGGGTGTCGTATCGCCAGAGGACGATCGCGTAGGCAGCGGCGGCGGCGAACGGCAGGCGCAGGCGGCGGTCGAGGAAGACGCCTGCGAGCGCCGGAGGAGTCAGCGCAAGGATCCAGAGCCGCAGGTTGTAGCCGTTGAACAGGACCCATTCATCCGGATTGCGCGCGGGGAGCGTTAGCGATCCGGCGTGAAGCGACGCGTCGGCGTGCAATGCCCAGTCATTCGCACCGAAGACGCTCTCGAAATAGGGGAACACCGGATTGCCGGTCCATGCGGCGATGCGCAGGTACCACGGCGCTGCCGTCAGCAGGACCCCGGCGGCGAACGCGGCGACGCTTCGCAGGCGAGTGCCTGAGCGAACGGCGAGCACGGAGAGGCCGAGCCACGCGACGAAAAAGAGACCGAGATATTTCGTCGCCGCGGCGAATCCGGCGAACGCGCCGATCGCGGCCGCCAACGCCGGAGGATGATCCGACGCGCGCCATTCGATCCACGCCAGGAACGCCAGGGTCACGGCCATCGTCAGTCCGGCGTCGACGTACGCCTGGCTGCCGAGGAAAAAGACCAGCGGAGCTCCGAGCCAGATCGCGGCGGCGAGCGATCCGCCGCGCGAACGGTCGCCGTCACGGCTCAGGGCGATGACCGCGGCCGCGGTCACGAACATGCAATAGCACTGCGTCAGCTGCGCCGTCAGATCGTCGGCAACGAGCAGCGCCGCCGCGAAGATCACTTCGTCCAGTTGCGGGAACACCGGAAAGCGGATCGCGCCGGCGAACTCCATCGAGCCCGTTTCCGCGAAGAGGCGCGCGAACGGAAGGTGGTACATCGTGGCGTCGAAGCCGGTCGGCGGATACAGCGCGCGCAGAAATGCCGGCAGCGAGCCACCGAACAGCACGAGCACAATGCCGCGCGGCGTGCGCAGCAGGAGCTGCCGGAGCTCGCGCGCGTAGCGCGCCGCGCAGAGGACAAAGAGCGCCAGGATCAGCAGCACCACCCCTCGGGTCAGCACGCCCACACTTCCGGCGGCGAACAGGATCATTCCGAGCATGCCGAAGCCGAGACCCGACGCCAGCACCGCGCGGACCGCGGCGCCGGATGTCCGCATGCGAAGCGCGTCCAGGACCGCGCATCCTCCGCCGTGGCAGAGCACCGCCAGAATCGCGAGCGCGACCGCATGGATGACACCGATCATGAAAACTGGCTACCGATTGGCGGCAAAGATAACGGAGAATGGGATGGCGTGCTGGGACATTACCGCGTTGCGTTCTGCCTTCTGCTTTCTGCGTTCTGCTTTGCCTGCGCATCGCAGCAGCCGCCGCAAATGCCGCTCGCGCCCGATTGGAACACGATCCCGCAAGGCATCCTCGAGACGTTCTGTCTGCGCTTGAAAGCCGAAGGCGTCGCCGAAGGTGCGCCGGTGGCGATCGTGAGCACGACGCAGCCGATCGCATCGCCGGCAACGATCGCCGCACTGTCCGGCCCCGCGCCGAAGAAGCCGAACGCGCAAGTGGCCGCGATCGCGATGCAATCCGCGCAACGCAAGATCCCGCTGACGCTCACCGAAAGCCGCTGCCAGTGGATCGCGATCGACTCGGCCAAGGCCTACCGCCGCACCGATCAAATGATCGTCGAGCTCTCCGCCCCCGCCCCCAACCCCTTCCGCAAAGGCCACGCCGGTCTCTTCGTCCGCGTCTCCCTCGCCGGCGAGCACGGCCAGTGGTACTGGATCTCGCTCGTCCCCCACGCGGGCGGGTGGTCGGTGGGGAACATCGAGGCGTTGCCGGCAATTTGAAAGCAGAAAGCAAAAAGCAAAAAGCAGAAATCAAACTCCTTCTGCTTTTTGCTTTCTGCTTTTCTTAGGCCCAGTTCTCCATCCAATACTGCAACATGATCACCGCCCACAGCGTCTTCGCGTGGTTTGCGCGGTTCTCGCGGTGCGCGTTGCAACAGCTCGCCGATGCGGTCGGCGTCGACGATTCCTTGTTCGCGTAAACGTGCGGGCGCAAGCAGGCGATCGACTTCGGTGCGGAGGCTGCCGTTGATCCAGCCGGCGATGGGGACGCTGAGGCCGCGTTTGCGGCGGTAGATGACGTCCTTCGGGATCCACTTCTCCGCGGCTTTCTTCAGGATCCACTTCGTTGTTAGGCCGCGGACGCGCAGTTCGGGTGGAAGCGAAAGGGCGAAGGCGGTGAGGAAGCGGTCGAGGTAAGGGGCGCGCGCTTCGACGGACGAGAGCATCGTCGCGCGATCGACTTTCACGAGGAGGTTGTCGCGCAGGTAGGTTTGGTAGTCGAGAAGCATGGCTCCCGTCAGAGGATCGTGATCCGATACAACGAGTGGAGGCAGCGTGGAAGACGCGCCGGTGCCGAACCACGACAGGTGCCGCTCGATCCACGGCTTCTCGGCGTCGGTGACGAAGCGTTTGAGGAGAAACTCGAACGTGACTTTTTTTCCCGAGGGCGGGATGGAGAAGGCGAGCTTGCGGAGGGCGGAACGGAGCAGCGATGGAAGGGCTTCGTACTTTGGCGCGATCTTGTGGCCGAGGTAGGTCGGATAGCCGCCGAACAACTCGTCGGCGCCTTCGCCGCTGAGAATCACCTTCACGTACTGCTGCGCGGTACGCGCGAGGAGGAACGTCGGCAGGATCGCCGGATCGGCGAGCGGCTCGGCGACGCGCGTCGTCACGTGGTGCAGCGCCTCGCGCAGCGTCTCTTCGTCCGTGCGCACCGGCACATGGCGCGTGCGCATTCGCTTCGCGAGCTCCGCCGCGTCCCGGCTTTCGTCATATGACTCTTCGGCGAATTGCGCCGAGAACGTGTGCACTTTGTCGACGCCGATCGCCTTCGATGCGAGCGTCGCAAGCAGTGATGAATCGAGGCCGCCGCTGATGAACACGCCGACCGGCACGTCGGACATGACCTGCTTCGTCACCGCCTGTTCGAACAGGCGCTGCAGCTCCGCCACCGCTTCGCGCGGATCGCGCGGCTGCATGGCGAAGCTCGCCGGATCCCAGTAACGCGTCGTCGTCTCGCCGCCTTCGTTGAACACCATGAACGCGCCGGCGGGCACGCGGCGGATGGCGGTGAACGGCGAGCGCGGCTCGAGGATGTAGCCGAGCGCGAGATAACCGGCGAGCGCTTCGCGATCGAGCTCGCGCGAGAGCTCGGGATAGCGCAGCAGGCATTGCAGCTCGGATGCAAACACGACCTCGCCGCCGATCCGCGTGTAGAACAGCGGCTTCTCGCCGGCGCGGTCGCGCGCGAGGATCAGCGTACCGCTGCGGCCGTCCCAGATCGCGAGGCCGAACATGCCGTCGAGCATCGCGATCGCGTCGGTGCCGTGCTCGAGGTAGAGCGGCAGGATCGTCTCGACGTCGGAGTGCGAGCGATACGGATAATCGGGATAGCGCGCGCGGATCTCGGCGGCGTTGTAGATCTCGCCGTTCGCCTCGAGCCACACCTGCCCGTCCGGCGATGCGAACGGCTGATCGGCGCGCTCGTGCAGGTCGATGATGCGAAGCCGCTCCGTGCCGATGCGCGCGCGCGGCGCATCGAGCACCGCGCTCCCGTCGGGACCGCGATGGCGCAGCGCCTCGCCCATTTTCTCGAGCACGTCCGGATAGCGCAGCGTGGACGTGCTGGCCATCCCGTAGATGCCGCACATTTGGGCGCGGAGTCTATCGCTACCCGCTATCGCGTGTACGCGACGTGATGCGCGCCGTCGGCCACGCGGCGGTATCCGCGCGACTCCAGCAGCGTGCGCCGCTTCGCGTCGTTGTTTCTCAAAACATACACGGGACAACAACCGCCGAGACTCTCGTCGAAGTATCGCAACGGCTTGAGCGGCGAAGACGGATCGCTCGTGAATTTCTCGTAGCGGCGGATCAGATAGTTGCTCGTCAACTCGCTCGCGTCTTCGGTCACGACGACGATCGGCCGCTGAAGATAAAACGCCAGTGAGCCGGTGAACGCCTCGACGCCGATGACCGGCGTTTGCGGCGTGAGATGCGGCCGCAACTCGTCGACGAACGACTTCGCGGAGCGGCGCTCGGCGATGCCGTGCATCAGTGGCTGCGTGAGCAGAGGCAACGCGATCATCGGCAGCGACAGCGCGGCAAGCGTGAGCTCGCGCCGCTTCGAAAACAGTGCGACGACTCCGCCGAGCGCGAAGGCGATGCCGAGGGCGATCGCGGTTTCATCGGCGACACCCGCGACCTCGGGTTTCATCTTCGTGCGATGAAAGTAGAGCGGCGCGACGAGGAACAACGCTCCGAAGGCCGCGAGCACGATCGCCGCAACGCGCGTGCGCGCTTCCTCCCAGATGCGCGCGACGATCAGCGCAAGCGCGGGCAGCAGCGGGAGGATGTATTGCGGGCGCTTCGATTGATTGAGCGAGAAGAAGATGAACGGGATGAGAATCCAGAGGCCGACGTAGAGCAGCTCGCGCGACTTCAAACGCTTCCAGGTCGCGAGTGCGACGAGCGACCACGGCAACGCGCCGCCGATGAGATACGGGAGGAAGTACCACGGCGGGCCGGTGCGCTTGAGCGCCTTCGTCGCCATTCGCTCGACGGTCTCGGTGACGAGCACGTAGCGCAGGAACTCCGGCACGACGCGGGTCACGCCGTAGAGCCACGGGCCCACGATCGCCGCGAAGACGAGGAGACCGAGGACGGGAAATAGGACTCGGAGGCGCTTGCGGTAGAACGCGTACGGCAGTACGACGAAGAGGACGAGAAGGAGCGTGACGGGGCCTTTGGTGATGATGCCGCAGGCCATCGCGGCCCAGGCGAGGATGGACCAGCCCCTCACCCGGCCCTTCGGGCCACCCTCTCCCCGCACGCGGGGAGAGGGGCTCTCGACGGATGTGTCGCGAGTGCCCTTCTCCCCGCTTGCGGGGAGAAGGTGGCCGAAGGCCGGATGAGGGGCGTCATCAATCGCAAAGTAAAACGCGATCAACGCGACGACGCAGAAGAACGTCAACGCGCTGTCGAAGATCACCGTCCGCGCGAAGGCGATCGTCAGCGGCATGGAGAGAAACACGATCGCGGCGATGTACGGCGTTTCACCGCCCCACACGCGGCGCGCGAAGAGAAAAAGGATCGCCGCTGTCGCGAGTGTGAAGAGATAGGCGGGCAATCGCGCGGCGAGCTCGGTCGGTCCGAGAACTTCCATCAGCGCGGCCTCGGCGGCGAAGTAGACGATCGGCTTGTCGAGATACGGCAGGCCGTCGAGGCGCGGCATGACGTAGTCGTTCGTCGCGGCCATCTCCCGCCCGACCTCGGCGTTGCGCCCTTCGTCGGCGTCGAGGAGCGGAAAGCCGCCGAGGTGAATCGCGAGGGCGATCACCACGACGGCCAGCCAGATTTTGAGGAAACGCGGCGCGCTCAAAACGCGCGCAGTCTACATCGTCAATGCCGCGCCGCCCGCCGCCGCGTCACGTCGTCATCGACGATCGTACCGACGGCATTCGGCGTCGCCAGCAGTGCGCTCGACGCGCTCGTCAGCGCGACCGTGAAGCTCTCCTGCGGCTCGGCAATCGAGTCGCCGACGACCTCCACGAAAATCGACTTCGACAATTCTCCCGGCGCGAAGACGAGCGTGCCGCTTGCCGCGACGTAGTCGACTCCTTCGATGGCGCTGTCATTCGCAGTCGCGAAGTCGACGCGCACCTCGCTGTTCGACGGCGCGGAGAGCGCGACGACGAACACCGCATCGGTGTTCGGTCCCGTGCCTTCCATCACGCGCACCGGCTGAATCGAAAGCGACGGACGCGGACCGGAGTCGTCGTCCTGAATCGTCGCCACGGCCGACCCGCGCACGACGATCGCGTTGACGGGATTCAGAATCGTGAGGCGGAACGTCTCGTCGCTCTCCGCGATCGCGTCGCCGAACACCGGCACGCTCACCTCGACGCTGGTCTGTCCCGCTGCAATCACGAGCGTTCCGATTCGGAACGCATAGTCCAAGCCGTTCGACGCGGTGATGTCGGACGTCGTGTACGACACGCGCACATCCGCGGACACCGGCGACGCGAGCGAGACGCGGAACGTCGCCATCGTGTCGCTGCCGGTCGGCTCGATCAGGCTCGTGTCGGCGACCGAGATCCGCGCCGGCGTCACCTGATCGTCGTCGAGAATCGTGATCGCGACGCGCTGCCGCTCGAGCGTTGCGTTCGCGACGCCCGTGAAGTCGACGTAGAACGTCTCCGACGACTCGAGCTGCGAGTCCTGCACGATCGGGATGAGGATCGTCTGCGTGTCGGCGAACGTCGCCGAGCCCGAGCTGGCGATGTAATCCTGGCCCGCGGTTGCGGTGCCGTTGGCCGTCGTCCAGCTCACGGTCGCCGCGCGATTCACCGTCGGAGTGATGCGCAGCACGAGCGCTGCGACGGACGTGCTCTCCTGCACGTTCATGTCGTTCGTGGTGATCTGCGGGAGATCGTCGTCGACGATCATGATCTCCATGCGGCCGGGCGCGGTGATGCTGGCGCCGACGGGATTCAACAACACCATGGAGAACGATTCGTTCGGCTCGATCGCGGAGTCGCCGATGACCGGCACGGTGACGAACTTCGTCGTCTCGCCCGGCGCAAACGTGACGCACGCCGCTGGTGGCGGTGTAGTCGGCCGGGGCGGTGGCCGTGCTGTCGGCGGTCGCGTACGACACGCGCACTTCCTGCGCCTGCGCGGGCGAGAGCGTGACGCGGAACGCGCCGTCGGCGTTCGAGCCTGTCTTCTCGATCACGCTCGTCGCCGAAATGCTGAGCGACCCCGCACCGGGCGTGTCGTCGTCGCGGATCGTGCCCGTGGCAACCGCACGCGCGATCGTCGCGCCGACCGGATTGGACAGCGTGAAGCGGAATGTCTCGTCGGATTCCGGAATGCTGTCGCCGACGATCTCGACGGTCACGATCACGCTGGTCTGACCGGGAGGAAAGACCGCGACGCCCGTCTTCGCGACGAAGTCGGTGCCGGCCGTCGCGTCGTCGGCGAACGTCGTGTACGACACGCGCACTTCCTGCGGCACCGCTTGCGCGAGTGCGATGTGGAATGACAGCGACGCATTCGTCTCCGGCGCGCTCACGTCGGCGACGGAGAGACTGCCGAGCGTGTCGTCGTTCGTGACCGTGATGTGCGCGTTGTTCGGCGCGCCGACCGTGGCGTGCGTGCCGGGATTCAGAAAGATTGTGAATTCGTAATTCGCTTCCGGCGTCGTGTTGCCCGGAATGTTCAGCGGAATCGAGGCCGTGGTTTGGCCCACCGGAATCGTGACCTGGCCGGTCGGACCCGCCACTCCGTCGCGCAGGATCGCGTAATTCGCGGTCGCGTTCACGCGCGTTTTCCCGGCCAGCGTGACCGGCACGTTGAGCACCCACGGCGCGTTCTGTTCGGCGACCGAGGATGGGAACGTGCCGAATGCAATCACCGGCGCGGGATCGTTGGACGAGATTTCGACGGAGCGCGTGGGAGTGCCGCCGATCGAAGTTCCGACAGCGTCGAGCAACTCGAGCGTCAGCGTCGGAGCGCCGGCGTACGCATCATCATCGATCGTCTGAAAGGTCACCTTCTTGATCGCTTCGCCGGGATCGAACGTGACGGTCTGACTGAAGGCGTTGTAGTCGACGCCCGGCGAGGCGGTGCCGGGAAGAGTGCGCAGGCGGACGGAGACCGTGTTTTCGGTGCCGATCGTGCGCATCAGCACGATCTCGCGCGACGAACCTTCGCTGACAAAGTACGGAGACGGGCTCGCGAACGAGACCACGCCCGGCGAAGGAGTGAGCGCCACGGTGCCGGACATGCGCGCCGACGCGCCGCTGAGGCCGACGAAGATATCGCCGTTCTGAGCGACCGTTCGGCGTCAAGCCCATGGAGAAAAACGCGGTCAGCGACGAGGCTTGCGTGAACCGCACCCCGTTGCTCGTTGCGTCTCATCCTCATCGCTGAGCGAGCCGAATTGCGCACCGACCGCCCCATGCACCGACGCCCGGACGAATCCAGAGGAAGCGCGTCAGCGAGTCCGGCAGCACGAGACGCGACCATGCGCTTTCGTGTCATGCATGAACAAGCCCGGAGGCAGTGATCCTCGACTGCGGCGAGATGCCGATGGAGTTGAATCCGATCGATCCCGTGCATACGTCGACCGCGATCGCGTTCATGACGGCTCCTTTCTTCACCGGAAACCGCGACAGCCCGTCCGCATCCGGAAATCGGCACGACTCCAATGTACTGCCGCGTGTTCCTTCCAATAGCAGCACGACCGGATGACCCAGCGCTCCGCTGACGACGATCTCATTCGTCTCGAACGAGATCACCGGCTGAGCCTGCGCGACCGTGGCGGACAGGGCGATGCCGAGGAGAAGAAGCAGGATTCGGGCTTTCATGGGTGGCATCTGACAAACAACCATCAGGGACAGCCCTCTTCCCGCACGGTTAATATGTGTACGTGCCCCTCCAACCGAACGAGATGCTCGGCCCCTATCAGGTCGTCGGCCTGATCGGTGAAGGCGGCATGGGTGCGGTCTACCGCGCGAAAGACACGCGCCTCGACCGCTTCGTCGCGATCAAGGTCCTCACCAACGTCAACTTCAGCGACCGCGAGCGTTTGCTGCGCTTCGAACAGGAAGCGCGCGCGACGGGGATGCTCAATCATCCGAATCTGTTGACGGTCTACGACGTCGGCACCGACAGCGGCGGCGCGCCGTTTCTCGTCACGGAGCTGCTCGAAGGGGAAACGCTGCGCAGCCGGCTCGAGCGCGGGCCGCTGTCGCCGCGCAAGGCGGTCGACGCGGCGCTGCAGATGTCCCTCGGGCTCGCGGCCGCGCACGAGAAGGGAATCGTTCATCGCGATCTCAAACCCGACAACATCTTTCTGACGCGCGACGGCCGCCTGAAGATTCTCGACTTCGGCATCGCGAAGCTCACCGGCGCCGCGGGCTCGGACGGTCCGACGTTCGCGATGGCCGCAACCGAGCCCGGCATGGTCCTCGGCACGGTCGGCTACATGTCGCCCGAACAGGTGCGCGGCGAGGCAGTCGACCATCGCTCCGACCTCTTTTCGATGGGCGCGATCTTCTACGAGATGCTCTCCGGCGCCCGCGCGTTCAAGCGCGACTCGTCGATCGAGACGCTCAACGCGATTCTCAAAGAAGAGCCACCGGATCTGATCGACATGCTCCCGTCGCTGCCGCCGGCGGTCGAGCGTCTCGTGCGGCGCTGCCTCGAAAAAGATCGCGATCAGCGATTCCAGTCCGCGCGCGATCTCGCGTTCAATCTCGAAACGCTCTCGACGATGTCGAGCAGTTCGACGCTGGCCAGCGTAGTGCGCGGCTCCGGCGCGCCCCCGCCCAGAGGCGCGCCGGAGGCGCGCACCACACCGACGGTACGTACCGCGGCCGCCGCGATGCCGCCGCGCACGCAGACGATTGCGCGTCCGGTGATGAAGCCGAAGCCGCGTGTGTCGCCGATTCTGCTCGCGCTCTTCTATCTCGTCAGCATCGCCGGCGCGGCGTACGGCGCGTGGATCTGGGCGCAGCGGACGAAGGAGAAGCCGGTCGAGGCGCTGTTCCGGCGGATGACGTTCCGTCGTGGCGAAGTGCGCTCGGCGCGATTCACGCCCGACGGCGAGACGATCGTCTACAGCGCGGCGTGGGACGGGAAACCGACGGAGACCTTCGTCGTCAGCCTCAATGCGACCGAGGCAAGACCGCTCGAGATTCCGGACAGCGAAGTGCTCGCGGTGTCGAAGTCGGCCGAGCTCGCGATCCTCCTGCATCGCGATCGCTTCACGAACGAAGGCGTGCTCGCGCGCGTTCCGCTCGCCGGAGGAACGCCGCGCGAAGTCGCGGATCACGTCATCTCCGCCGACTGGTCGCCCGATGGATCGAGCCTCGCCGTCGTGCGCCGGCACAACGGAAAGATTCGCGTCGAGTATCCGATCGGAACGCCCGTCTCCGAGGCCGCGGCGAATCTCGTGCGCATCGCGCCGGATGGAAAACGCGTCGCGATCCTCGAACAGGTGCGCGGCGAGAACAACCTGACCGTCATCGACAACGGCAAGGCCAACGTCATCGCCCGCGGCTGGTCGCGCGGCGCGACGGGCCTGGCCTGGTCTTCCGACAGCACCCAGATCTTCGTCTCCGGAACGTCGACGCCGACGCCGGCCGCGGTTTACGCGGTGAACCTCGCCGACGGCAACCAGCGCCTCGCCTCGCGACTCACGGGCAACATCCGCGTGTTCGATATTTCCGCGCGCGGCGATGTGCTCATGTCGCACGGCACGTGGCGCGCGGCACTGGTGTGGAAGCCAAGTGGAGGACAGACACTCCTGTCTGTCCCCCCCGGTACAACGGAAACGGCTGGACAGGCAGGAGTGCCTGTCCTCCACGAAGAGCCCGAAAAAGACGCCTCCTGGCTCGATTGGTCCCTCCTCTCCGACCTCTCCCCCGACGGCCGCACGATTCTCTTCAGCGAGACGCGCGAGGGCGGCGGCGCGAAGGCGGCGATCTATCTGCGCAGGCTCGACGCCGCGACACCGGTGCGGCTCGGCGACGGCATCGCGGACGGGCTGTCGCCCGACACGAAGTGGGTGCTCGCGCATCACGGCGCGAAGATCGTGCTGCTGCCGACCGGTATGGGCGAGCCGCGCGAGCTGAAGCTGGAGGGCAGTTTCAACGAAGGCGCGGCGTGGATGCCGGACTCGCGGCGCGCGATCCTCGGCGGCGCGATTCCGGAGGAAGGCTTCCGCCTGCACGTCGTCGACACGCTCGATGAGACGATGAAGCCGATCACGCCGGAAGGAATCCACGACGGCGGAACGCGCGAGTTCGCGGTCTCGCCGGACGGACGATTCGTCGCCGGCGTTTCGGCGGAGGAGACGATCGTGTTGTATGCCGTCGACGGCACGAGCGCGACGCCGGTCGCGAGCGCGGAGAAAGGCGAAGTGCCGATCCAATGGTCCGCCGACGGCACCGCGCTCTACGTCTACCGCACCACCGCCCTGCCCGCGCGTATCTTCCGCATCACGCTCGCCACCGGCGCACGCGAGCCGTGGAAAGAACTGCTCCCCGCCGATCCCGCCGGCGTGTACAAGATCTCGCCGCTGCTCATCACGCCGGACGGCGGCGGCTACGCGTACACCGCGCGGCGCACGCTGAACGATCTGTACGTGGTGGAGGGTTTGAAATAGGCTCAGAGGCGCATAGCCTCAAAGGCTCCAAGAGGGCCGCCGCCGCCGCACGTTCTCCTTTGAGCCTTTGAGCCTCTGAACCTTTGAGCCTTACTTCCACTCTCGTCATCTTCGGCGCCGCAATGATCGCCGGCGCGATCAACTCGATCGCCGGCGGCGGCACGCTCATCTCCTTCCCCGCACTCGTCTGGATCGGCACCGATCCGATTCTCGCGAATGCCACCAATGCGGTTGCGCTCTGGCCGGGATCACTCGCCGGCGCGGTCGGATTCCGCCGCGAGCTCTCGACCGTGCGCCGCTGGCTGCTCTTGCTCGTCATCCCATCGCTCATCGGCGGCGCGCTCGGCGGCTGGCTGCTGCTGCGCACTCCGTCGTCGACCTTCTCGCGCCTCGTCCCGTATCTGATTCTCGTCGCGACGCTGCTCCTCGCCGCGCAGGAGATGATCAGCCGCCGCCTCGGCACGCTCGCCCGCGCGCACGAACATCCGACCGTCGGCTGGGTCGCGTTCGTCTTCATCTTCCAACTGCTCGTCGCGACGTACGGAGGCTACTTCGGCGCCGGGATGGGCATCCTGATGCTCGCCGCCCTCGGCCTGATCGGTCTGACCGACATGCATCAGATGAACGGTCTGAAAAACATCCTCGCCGTCTGCATCAACGGCGTCGCCGCGATCTACTTCGCGCTCTCGCACGCCGTCGTGTGGCGCGATGCGGCGGTGATGACGGTCGGCGCGATCATCGGCGGCTTCGCCGGCGCGCGCATCGCGCGCCGCCTCGGACGCACGTTCGTCCGCCGCGCGGTCGTGGTCATCGGGCTGACGATGACTGCGGCACTGTTTCTCCGCTCGTAGCGCGCATCGCCTTCGCCACCATCCGGTAGCGCCACACGCCGATCGCGTACATCGTCCCGTAGATCAACGCGAACCAGACCATCAGATCGTACGGCTTCCGAAAACTCGGCGCCTTCGCGTAGATGTAGAGGAAGAGGCCGATCATCCACGCCGCCCAATAGTTGATCAGCCCGATCACGTACGTCGCCCCTTCTTCCGGTTTGTAGCGCAGCAGTCCGTGAAAGAGCGGCAGGTAGCGGAAATGCACCGAGCCGCTGCCCTTTTTCGCGGAAGGCGATCTCGCTCTCCGACAGTCGCTGATGCGTGATTACCGACACGCGGTGCTCGGCGGTGGCGGCGAGTCGCGGCTCTGCGTCCGCGCCGAGGCGGACGTTGGGGAGGCGCATGCGAAAGATGGGGATGCCGATCGTGAAGTACGCGCGCGACCACGAGCGCGCGAGCAGGGAATCGACGAGCGCGAGCACACCGATGGCGACGAACGGCAGAAAAATGAAGACGTCGTTGGACCGCACGCCAAAGGATCGCACAGTTCTCGCAATGGGCGAAGGCATGAAACGAATCGCCGCACTCGCCCTCTTCGCCATCCTCGCCTGCACGACCTCGCAGCAGCCGGCGCCGACTGCCGCGGCCGCCAACCCGGGCGGATTCAAGAACCTGCAGGTGCTGCCGAAAGACATCCCGCGCGAACAGCTGATGGCCACCATGCGCGGCTTCACCCGCGGCCTCGGCGTGCGCTGCAATCATTGCCACGTCGTCGCAACCACCGAGCCGAAAGAAGAGCTCGACTTCCCCTCGGATGCGAAAGAGGAAAAGCGCAACGCGCGCACGATGCTGCGCATGACGCAGGAGCTCAATCGGACGTGGATCCCGCGCGTGGATGCGGAGGCCCGCGTGAGCTGCTGGACCTGCCATCGCGGCAAGCCGGAGCCGGAAATGCCGCCGCCGCCCGAGGAGCGACATTAAGAACCGTCATCCTGAGGCGCGAAGACGCCGAAGGATCTCTGAATACGCAGACGTTTCGCATTTAGAGATCCTTCGCCGTCTTCGCGGCTCAGGATGACGGTACGATTCCGGGGTGCGACTGCTCTATTCGTATCTCCTGCGCTACAAGCACCTGCTGTTCGGCGCGCTGCTGCTGGCGACGATCAACCAGGTCTTCTCGCTTCTCGATCCGCAAGTCTTCCGGCTGATCGTCGACCGCTACGCGGTCAAAGTCGGAACGATTCCGCGCGACCAGTTCGTGCGCGGCGTGCTCGTGCTGCTCCTGATGTACGTCGGCGTCGCGCTGATCTCGCGCATTGCGAAAAACTTCCAGGACTACTTCGTCAACGTCATCGCCCAGCGCACCGGCGCGCAGCTCTATGAGCGCAGCGTCTCGCACTCGTTCTCGCTCCCCTACTCCGTCTTCGAGGACCAGCGCTCGGGCGAGATCCTGCAGAAGATGCACAAGGCGCGCGCCGACGCGCAGTCGCTGATCACGAACTTCGTCAACTTCCTCTTCGTCTCGATGGTCGGCCTCGTGTTCGTCACCGTCTACGCGTTCACCGTGCATTGGGCGATCGGCCTGGTCTATCTCCTCCTCGCGCCGTCCCTCGGCACACTGATGTTCTTCATCAGCCGGCGCATCAAGACGCAGCAGCGCGTGATCGTCACGCAGACCGCCGAGCTCGCGGGCTCGACGACCGAGACCCTGCGCAATGTCGAGCTGGTGAAATCGCTCGGACTCGAACAGCAGGAGATCCGCCGCCTCAACCGCGTCAACGCCGGCATCCTCGACCTCGAACTGAAAAAGGTGAAGTTCCTCCGCTACTACAGCTTCCTGCAGGGCACGATCATCAACTCCACGCGCGCGAGCATCCTCTTCCTCACGCTCTGGCTGCTCTACAACCGCCAGCTGTCGCTCGGCGAGTTCTACGCGCTCTTCTTCTACTCGTTCCCGATTTTCTCCCCGCTCGCCGAGCTCGGCGCGATCATCGCGCAGTACCAGGAGGCGAAGGCGAGCATGGAGAAGCTCGAGGAAGTGCTGGCGATCGAGCCGGAGCCGAAGCCCGAGCATCCCGTGACTCTCGCTGGATTGAATCGCGTCGCATTCGAGCAAGTCTCGTTCACCTACCCTTCGGCAAACACGCCCTCGCTCGAATCAGTGAATCTCGAAGTGCGCGCAGGCGAGACCGTGGCCTTCGTCGGCCCGTCGGGATCGGGAAAGACGTCGCTCGTGAAACTGCTCGTCGGACTCTATCGCCCGACATGCGGACGGCTCTGCATCAACAACACCGACATCGCCGACATCGCCGCCGACGATCTCCGCGGCCGCATCGGCCTCGTGACGCAGGAAACGCAACTCTTCGCCGGCACGATTCGCGACAACCTCCTCTTCGTGAATCCCACCGCGACCGACGCCGAATGCATCGAAGTGCTGCGCCAGGCCGCCGCGCTTCCGATCATCGAGCGCGGCGGCAAAGGCCTCGACACGAAGATCGGCGAAGGCGGCATCAAAATCTCCGGCGGCGAGCGCCAGCGCCTCGCCATCGCCCGCGCCCTCCTCCGCCAGCCCGAGCTGATGATCTTCGACGAAGCCACGAGCAGCCTCGACTCCATCACCGAAAAAGCCATCACCGAAACCATCCGCGACCTCACCACCCACGGCCACCGAAGAATGACGGTGCTCGTCGCCCACCGCCTCTCGACGATCGCGCACGCCCAACGCATCCACGTCCTCGCCAAAGGCCACATCGTGGAAACCGGCACGCACGAAACGCTGTTAGGCGCGAATGGGTTGTATGCCGCGCTGTGGCGCGAACAGAGTGCGCGAAGGGAGGAGGCGGCGTGAAATCGCGACGTATTGACGCTCGTTCATACGATCGTTAGCATCATCGCCATGTCCACTCCCACGCGCCGCATCACTGCCAACCTTCCTGGCGATCTGCTGGACGCCGCGCAGGATGTGACAGGGAAAGGCATCACCGAGACGCTCATCGAAGGGTTGGAACAGGTGAAACGGCGCCGGTTCTACGAACGCGCGCTGCGTCTGCGCGGAAAACTGCAGCTCGACATCAATCTCGAGGAAACGCGTGGCCGGCGTCGTCGTTGACACTTCGGTCTGGATCGATTTCTTCGCGGGGGGCAAGAATGCCGGGCTGGAAGAAGCGTTGTTCGCCGGTGCTGTGGTGCTTCCTCCGATCGTCGTCGCAGAGCTCGTGAGCGGAGCAACGACACCCGCTCAACGCGAGGGGATCGGAGAGTTGCTGCAGGATGCACCTGTGCACGAGACGCAGCTCGAACATTGGATTCGCGTGGGTGATCTGCGCCGTATGCTCGCACGCAAAGGCGTGAACCCCACCGTCGCGGATGCGCATGTCGCGCAGTGTGCACTCGACCGTGACGCCGTACTCCTCGCCCGAGACGGAATCTTCGCCCAGATCGCAAAACACACGCCTTTGCGACTGCGCGCCTGACCTTCACCTCATCTCAAACCCCACCCTCCCAAACCCCCGCGCGTCGACGCCGTCGACGCGGAGCAGCACTTTCGCGGTGAACTTGCCGGGCGGGAGGTCGAAGCTGTGGGAGAGGCGGAGGTGGAGGTCTTCGAGGCCGCGGGCGCGGCGGGGGTCGATCTCGATCTCCTTGCCTTGAAACGCGACGGCGCGGGAGCCGGCGAAGACGTAGATCAGCGCTTTGGCGCTGACGTGGTTGTTGCCGAGGGCGAGGAGCTCGCGGCCGGGGATCGTCGCGGAAACCGTCGCGATGCCGAGCTTCGAGGTGTCGACGGCGACGTCCACGGAGAGTCCGTTCTGCGGGATGTCGTTGGCCACGATGTCGGCGAGGAGGAGATTCGAGGCGGAGGAAGACTCGGGCGTTGTCGAGAAGGAGCGGCGATGGGTGACGCGCGGATGGCCCGGCACGTTCTCGAGCTCCACGCGAAGGCTGTTCTGCTTGCGCGCATTGCGCGGGTGGAAGCCGAGGACGTAGACCACGCGCTGCATGTCCGTCAGGTGGCGGATCGCGTCGCCGACGTCGTTTCGGTTCGCGATCACCTGCCCCGTCCGCGCGAGCATGTACAACCCGGCGCGGTCGCCGTCTCCGAACAGCATCGAGCGCACGCCGGCGATGTCGATGGCATCGAGGAACACCGAGGCGCTCGCATAGCGCGCGTTCAGCGCGTCGAGCGTTTTGAGGAGCGATGAATTTGCTTTCGGCGCACCGGCGGGCGGGTTGACCATTTTTTCTACGATGGGAGCCGACAGGTCGGACATCGGCCCGTGCTGCAGACTCGCGATCTGTTTGTCCGCGCGGCCTCCGGTCGCGAGCGTCGGATCGAAGCCGGTGCTGAACAGCACGACGTGTTTGTGTCCCTCGAGCGGAGCGAGTTGCCGCGCGATGCCGTCGAGCAGCTTGAACGTATCCTCGAGCGTCCGGATCAACGGCTCCGCCTCGAGCTCCTGCATCATCTCCACGAGCTGGTTCGCCTGTCCTTCCGAATCCTCGCCTTCCTCGTCGAATTTCGTCCGCTGGAGCTCCAAAATTTCCTGCGCCATCGAACCTGCCGCGATGCGCAGCGGGTCGGCCGTGTCGGCGCGAAGGCTGCGCACTGCGTGACGGATCGCGCCGCGGTCCCGCGTGAACGGCATCACGATGTTCAGTCCCTTTAGCCCGAGGGTTGCCACCGCGAAACGATCGGCCGGCCCCGCCTGCTGCACGAACATGTCGACCGCTTTGCGCGCGCGGCCGATCGCGAAGATGTCCGAGCTGAGATCGAACAACAAAAAATACATCCGCCGCTGCCTCGGGTTCTGCGCTTCTTCCGGCGAGAGTCCCGCGAAGTCGACGACGTCGAAGTAATCGATTGACTGCGGTTTTCCGTTGACGAAGAGGCGAAACTGCTCGCGCGTCAGCCCGGTCAGTGGAGCGCCGCTACTCGTGATGTACACCGGCACTTCGACGACTTCGACCGTCGTCACTTCGCGCAGAGGCTGCGCGGAAAGCGACAACGCGAACAACAGGATGAGCGCTACCGCACGTATTTCACGAACCATTCGACGTTCCGCCGCATCACATCGATCTTCAACTTCGGCTCGCGGGGCGAGTGACTGCTGCGCGGATACGCGATCATCGTCACGTCGGCTCCCAGCTCGTCGAGGATGCGATAGAGCATTGTGCCTTGAGAGATCGGCACGCGGTCGTCGGCTTCGCCGTGCTGGATCAAAACTTTTGCGTTTGTTTTTCGGAGGTGCCAGAGCGGGCTTTGCGCGCGCAGCAGCTCGAACGAGAGCGGCTGACCGAAGTAGTTCGGGATGAAGTCGCGGATGTCGGTGGTGCCGTGGAAGCTGAGGAGATCGACGACCGGCGCGCCGATGCTCATGGCCCGGAAGCGATCGCTGTGGCCGAGAGCCCACGCGGCGATGTAGCCGCCGTAGCTCCAGCCCATCAGTCCCATCCGTTTCGGATCGGCGATGCCGTCGGCGATGACTTTGTCGATGCCGGCCTCGATGTCCAGCCACGGCATGTTCGCCCAGTCGTTGTGATTCGCGCGGTGGAACGCTAGACCGTAGCCGCCGGTGCCGCGCGGATTGGGACGCAGCACGGCGAAGCCGTTCGCGGCCAGCACCTGCGGCGCGTACGTCGCACCGTGATAGCCGAGGAACGCCTGATCGAAACGCGATGCCGGACCGCCGTGCACGAACGTGAGCAGCGGCACACGCGTGCCGGGCTGGTAATCGAGCGGCAGCGTGAGCAGTCCTTCGATCTCGAGGCCGTCCTTCGGATTCTTCCAGCGGATCAGGCGCGTCGCGCCGAGGGCGCGATTGCGGTAGGCGTCGTTGTGATGCGTGAGCTGGCGCTTGCCGACGAAAATCTCAGGCGGCTCGGTAAGCGATTGATAGACGAAGACGGCGCGGTCGCCGCGCACATCGGCGTCGCTCACCACTCCGTCGGCGTTCGTTGTGTTCGCGAATCCGCTGCCGTCGGCGTTCACGCGGAACAACTGCGTGGTCATGTTCCACGGACCGTTGAACCAGATCGTCTTCGAGTCGGCGCTCCACTGCACCGTGTCGGTGGTGCGGTCGTAGCTCTTCGACACGTTGCGCGACGCGCCGCCGCTCGCGGCCACGACGTGAATGTCGTGCTCGACGAGCCAGTCGTGGATGCCGGCGGAGCTGCCGAACGCGATCCATTTGCCGTCCGGCGAGACGACGGGAGACTTGTCCATGCCCGGCCGCGCGACGATCGGCTTCATTGCGCCGTCGCGCACCGACACGCTGTAGATGTCGGTGCGAAAAAGATCATCGAGCCCCGTTCCCGGCGCGCGATCGAACACGATCGAACTGCCGTCCGGCATCCAGGAAAACATGAATACCGAAAACGGGCCGCGCGTCAGCCGCCGCACGGTTCCGTCTTCCACGACGTGCAGGTGCGTCTGCTTCCGCTCGCCGATCACGCGCGCGTCGTCTTTCTCCTTCACGCGCTTCTCTTCGTCCGGCGTGAGCTCGTCAATGCGCGTGAATGCAATCGATCGTCCGTCGGGCGACCATTCGAATCGCTGTACCGCCGTGCGCTCCTTCGTCAGCTGCCGCGCTTCGCCGCCGCCGACCGGAATCACCCAGATCTGATTCGTGCCCGCGCGGTCGGAGAGAAACGCGATGCGCGTGCCGTCGGGTGACCAGCGCGGCATCGTGTCGTTGCCTTCGCGCGTGAGCTGGAAGTTGTGCGTGCCGTCGGGATCGACGAGCCAGAGGTCGCCTTCGTAAACGCTGCGCGTGAGGTCGGCGCGCGTGAGGACGTAGGCGATGTGCGCGCCGTCGGGCGACCAGCGCGGCGTCGCGGGCCCGGGCATCGTGGCGTAGTCTTCGATCGTGAGCGCGGCGGCGGCGGCGAGGAGGAGTTGGATCATGGTTTCGCTTGATGTTCGAGCTGCAGAAACGCGCGGGTGGCCGCGTGCCTGGGGTTTGTCAGCACTTCGCGAGCCGCGCCTTCTTCGACGACCTCGCCCTCCGCGAGGATGATGGCGCGGTTCGCGAACTCGCGGGCGAAGTCATCGTCGTGCGTGGTCACGACGAGCGTGCGGCCGCCGGCGGTGAGCTGGCGCAGCGTCTGTCCAAGTTCGAAGCGCCGCGCGGGATCGAGCGAGGCAGTCGGCTCGTCCATCAAAAGCAGCGGCGGATCCATGGCCATCGCCCGCGCGATGGCAACGCGCTGCGCTTCGCCGCCGGAGAGCTCGCGCGGATAGGCGGCGCGGCGATGCGCGACACCGAGCATTTCGAGCAGCTCGTTCGCGCGCCGCTCGGCGTCTGCACGAGGAACGTGCGCGACCTGCAGCGGCGCGAGGGTGATGTTCTCGAGTGCGGTCAGATGATCGAAGAGATAGTGGAGCTGGAACACCATTCCCACTTTTTTTCGTAGCTCACGCAGCAGGGGACGCTGACCGGCGTTCAGGACAACACCGTCAACGTCGATGGTGCCGCCGTCGAACGACTCGAGCGCGGCGACGGAGCGGAGCACGGTGGTCTTGCCGCCGCCGGAGAGTCCCATCAGCGCGACGAGCTCGCCGCGCTCGACGGAGAAGGTGATGCCGCGCAGCACTTCGCGCGCGCCGCGCTTGAGGCGCAGGTTGTCGATGCGCAGGACGCTCATTCCGTGCCCCCGCCCTGGCGCCGGGACGGCGCCAGATCAGCCGGCGGGACGCCGGCGTTCCGACGGTGTTGGCGCGGACGCTTGCGCTCGGAACGCCGGCGTCCCGCCGGCTGGTCCGGCGGCGTCCCGCCGCCGAAGCGCAGCGATAATGCTTCTCATTCCGACGCCGCCTTCCACCGCTCCTCCAAACGCCGCGCGAGCCGCGCCAGCGGGAGCGAGAGGATCAGGTAGAGCGCGGCGCAGAGCGCGCCGGGGATGACCCAGCTGCCGATGTTCGCGGCGAAGATCGAGGTCTGCTTCGTCAGCTCGACGACGGTGATGACCGACACAAGCGAGGAGTCTTTCAGCAACGCGACAAAGTCGTTCGTCATCGGCGCGAGCGCGAGGCGAAATGCCTGCGGGCCGCGCACGTAGCGAAAGACCTGCACTTCGGTGAGACCAAGCGTGCGCGCCGCTTCGAGCTGGCCGCGCGGAACGGCTTCCATCGCGCCGCGATAGATCTCGCTTTCGTACGCGGCGTAGTTCAGGCCGAGGCCGATCAGCGCGGCGATGAACGCCGGCAGGCGGATCACGGCGGAGAGGCCGTAATAGAGGACGAAGAGCTGCAGCAGCACCGGCGTGCCGCGGATGACTTCGACGTACGTGGTGAGCAACGCGCGCGTGAGCCAGCCGCCGTACACGCGCCCCGTGGCGACGACGACGCCGACCGCGATCGCCAGCGCCATCGCGAGGACGGAGAGGACGACGGTGATGAGGGCGGCGCGCAGGAGGGATGGGAGGTATTTCAGAACGGCAGCTGATTTGGGTTGCTGAGTTGCTGAGTTGCTCGGTTGCGCGGCGGCGGAAGGGGCGTGCAGCACACGCCAGAAAAATGCCGACTGGGTCGGGTTCCAGATTCCCCACTTGCGATAGATGCGCTCGAGCGTGCCGTCGCGCATGCGCGCTTTGAGGACGTCGTTGACGCGGTCGCGCAGGGCCGTATTGCCCGGCGCGAGGATGATGATGTAGTGGCCGGTGGCGACAGGGCGCTCGAAGTACGTGTACAGGCCGCCCATTCGCGTCATGGCCCGGGCGGCGATGACGTCGTCCAGCAGCACGGCGTCGAGGCGGCCGGCGAGAAGATCTTCGTACGGATGCACGTCGTCGTCGTACGAGACCAGGATGACGCCGAGATGCTTCTGCGCCTCGAGCAACCTGTCGTAGGCCATGGTCGCGGCGAGCGTCCCCACGCGGCGCCCGCGCATTTCTTCGAGTGTTCCCCGATAGCGATTCCGGTTGCGCTCGGGCACGGTGAGCACTTCATTGAATTCGAAATACGGAATCGTGGCCGCGAGCGCGGCGCGCTTCGCCGGCGAGTCTTCGACGCCGCTCATGCCGATGTCGAAGTCGCCGCGCGCCACCGACTGATCGAGCGACGCCCATGCGCACTGCACGAACTGCGCTTTTCTTCCCAACCCCTTCGCGATTTCTTCCGCGACCTCCACGTCGAATCCGACGACGTTCGCGGGGTTGCCCGGGTCGGCTTCGACATACGGCGCGCCGCCTTCGGCGTCACCGCCCCATCGCAGCACGGACTCGTCGCCGCGCGCCGGCCACGCCGCCAGCACGAAGAGAAGGACGATCGTCTTAACGCGCTTCAACTTTTTTGTCGCCTGCGCGCGCATCATCGACGATGCGCCACCCCTCGTTCAACGTCAACGTGTAGCCCTCGCCGCTCGCCGGCCCACCAGCCGGAACGACGAGGCGCTTCCAGTCGGACGTGACCAGCGCGCCGCCGGTGACTTCGATCTTTCCCCACGAGCCGCTCGTGCTGATGGTGCGATAGATCGTGCCGGCTTCGCCGAACGGAGTCACGGCATTCGGATCGAACGACACGCCGCCTTCGAGCGGCAGCGTGAGCACCGCGCCGTCGACGAACTTCGCCCGCGCCGCCGCGAGCTCGATCCGTTTCTTTTCCGCGCGCGCGGCCTCCTCGGCGCGAGCCACGGCGTCGCCGCGCGGCTCTTTCGTCGGACGGGCCTTCCACACGCGCGCGGCAATCGCGCCGAGGTCGTCGGACGATTTCAACGAGCGCGTCCACTTCGGATCGCGCAGCTCGATCAGCGTGCCCCACGCCGGTCCGCTCGCATACGCGAACGAACGCACGTAGCTGTCGCGCTTCTCGAACCTCGCGAGCTGCTTCGCGATCGGCTCCGCACGCTCTTTGATGTGCGGCGCCGCGACGGCGAAGCCGGTGTACTCGGCGAGGCCTTCATGCATCTCCAGCAGCCGCTCTTCTTCGCCCGCTTCTTTCGTCAGCGCGCGACGCCTGGCGCGATACGCGAGCGCGTCGTCGACCGCGCGCTTCGCATCGCGGCGGCTCGTCTTCGGATCGAGCGCACGGGCGAGCGCGCGCCACTCGAGGCGCATCCAGTAGCGCGCGTCGGCGGTGTCGAGATGCGCGTTGCGCGGACCGGTCACCGGAAAGCCGAGGTCGTGCTGGATGCGATGAAACGACTCGTGCGCCATCAGCGCGCGGCGCGCGAGCGGATCGTCGGGCAGCGGCCACATGACCATCGTCCAGCGGCGGCCGTCCCAATCGACGCCCGTGTTTGCGATGGCGATCGACTCCGGGATCTTCGCCGCGAACACGCGGCCGTCCGCGCTGGCGACTGCGTCGCGCGTCGCGGGATCGACGAGCACGATCGGACCGCAGAGCGAGCGGCCCCACAAGCGGCCGTTGTCGGCGGCGCAGATCGCGTTGAAATCATCGAGCGCGGGCTGCGCGGCGGTGAGCGTGATCAGCAGAAGCAGGGCGTGCATCGAGTGCCATGCTACCCTCCCGCGCGCATGAATCGCGACCTTGAGCTGGCGCTGGAGATGGCCGATGCGGCGGACGAGATCACGATGCGCTGGTTCCGGTCGAAGACGCTCGACGTGCGGACGAAATCGGATCGCACGCCGGTCAGCATCGCCGACGAGGACACCGAGCGGATGATCCGCGCGACGCTCGCGCGCGAGCGGCCGTCCGACGGAATCCTCGGCGAGGAATTCGGCGTGAGCGGCGACTCCGCGCGGCGCTGGATCGTCGATCCCGTCGACGCGACGCGCAACTACGTCCGCGGCATTCCGGTCTTCGGAACGCTGATCGCGCTCGAAGAAAACGGACGCCTCGTGGTCGGCGTCGTATCAGCGCCGGCGATGGCGAAGCGCTGGTGGGCCTCACGCGGCGACGGCGCGTTCTGCAACGGCGAAACGATTCGCGTGTCGCAAACGGCGACGATCGAAGAGTCGTATCTGTCGTCCTATGCGCTGAGCGAGCCGTACTTGGCGCTCGCGCGGCGCAGCAAGCGCGCGTGCGCGTTCAGCGATTTCTGGTCGCACATGCTCGTCGCCGAGGGCTGCCTCGACATCGCCGTCGAGCCGCAGCTCGCGCCGTGGGACATGGCGCCGCTGCAGCTCATCGTCGAGGAAGCGGGCGGGCGGTTCACCGACACGCAAGGCAACGCGCGCTTCGACGGTCCGAACGGGATGTCGACGAACGGCCTGCTGCACGACGCGGTGCTGGAGGCGCTGCGATGAGCGAGCAGGTGATGGTCGTGGCGCGCGAGGACATCGCCGCGTATCTCGTGGAGTTCGGGCTGGTGCGCGAGCATCTCGACGAAATCCTCGACGTGATCAACGAGCGGCACTTCTTCATCGACCGCCCGACCGCCGAGATCTCGCCGCAGTACAAGCAGATCATCCCGTATGTCGTGATCCGCCACGGCGACGCGTGGTATCTGCTGCAGCGCACGCCGAAGCAAACCGAGGCGCGGCTGCATCACAAACTGTCGATCGGCGTCGGAGGGCACATCAATCCCGACACGCCGGAGCTCCTCGACGGATTGCACAAAGAGCTCGAAGAGGAAGTGGACGTCGCCGGCGACTACGACCTCACCTTCGCCGGCATCCTGAACGACGACACGACCGACGTCGGCCGCGTGCACCTCGGCGCAGTCTTCGTCCTCGACGCGCACGACGAGCACGTGCGCATCCGCGAGACGGAGAAGATGACGGGGCGCTGGGCGCAGCGCGAGGAGCTCGCGGCAAATCGTGACCGAATGGAAACATGGTCACAGATCGTGTTCGACGCGCTCTAGTGTTATTTTGCGCTCGTGCGAAAATTATTTGGATTACTAATCCTCTTCGCGACCACTGCATCCGCCGCCCCGGTGATCACGTCCATCAGTCCCACGGAAGGCTCCGAATACGGCGGGACGACGATCAGAATTCGCGGCAGCGGCTTCAAAATCAACGCCGAAGTTCGCATCGACGGCGCGCTTCCGGCCGCCCAATCGTGGCTCGCCTCGTCGACGGAGCTGGAAGTGCTGACCGCGCCGCACGCGCCGGGAACAGTCTCGATCTCCATCCGCCAGGATGACGGCGAGTTCACGCTCGCGGACGCGTTCACGTACGAGAAGGATCCGTTCGCGATGTCGCCGAAATCGGGACCGCGCACGGGCGGCACGCTGGTGACGATCAAAGGCGAGTTTGCGCCGACTGCGTACACGGTGCTGTTCGGCGACCGGGCCGCACTGAGAACGTGGCGCATCTCGAACGACACGTTGCTCGCCGTTTCGCCGCCGCAAAGCGGCATCCTCGACTCCGTGCGAATCACGTTGTTCGAGTACGACTTCGGCGTGACGACGAGTCTCTTCTTCAACTATGAAGACGCGCAGGAGCGCGTGCTCCTCCCGCTGCTCACCGTGCCGGTGAACGGCGCGTTCGGCTCGCGGTTCGTGACGGAGCTGCGCGCGTTCAATCGCTCGGCGACGCAAAACGCGAAGATTGCCGGCCTCTCGTACAGTTGCTGCCTGGCGGTCGTGCCCGATCCGACGCGGGACTCGATCGAGCTGCAGCCGCACGCGGCGCTCGCGCCGCCGGACATCGCGTACAACGGTCTGCCGGGACGCTTCGTGTTCATCGAGCCGAATCAAGCCGATCATCTGTGGCTCAACCTGCGCATCTACGACTCGACGCGCAGCGGACAGAGCTTCGGCACCGAGCTGCCGGTGGTGCGCGACCGCGAGCTGTTCCGCAACGAGCCGATCGTCTTCACCGACGTGCCGACCGACGCGCGCTTCCGCAACACGCTGCGCATCTACGCCGACGCCGCGGTGAAAGTGCGGCTGGAGCTCGCGCGCGACGAAGTCGATTTCATCGAAGTGCGCGAGATCGACATTCCGGCGCCGAAGAACAAGTTCGATCCGTCGTACGTGCAGGTCGGCGATCTGCCGGTCAACGCCGGTCCGCTGCGCATCACCATCACCCCGCCCGAGCCGGGACAGCCTGGCTTCTACACCGCCCTCTGGGCCTTCATCAGCGTCACCAACAACGACACCCAACTCATCACAACGATCAGACCATGAAAAAACTACTACTCCTTTCGCACTTGTGCTGTTCGCCACCGCCGCATCCGCGCAGTTCACGATTTCGCCGACCTCGGGTCCTGCTGCCGGAAACACGGTCGTCACGATCAAAGGACAGGTCTTCTCGCCGACGCCGAGCGTCTCGGTTCGGCCATCGAATCGTTCCGACCTGGAAGATCGCCAGCGACATGATCCTCTTCGATCGCGCCGCCGGGAGATCCCGGCAGCCGGTCGAGATCAAGGTCACGGACGACGACGTCGTCCGCACCACGAATCTCAATCTACACCTACGAAAACGGCGAGTTCGACTCGCGCGAGCGCATCCTCCTGCCACTGCTCATCCCGCCGGTGAACGGCGCCTTCGGATCGCGATTCGTGACCGAGCTGCGTGGATTCAATCGCTCGGCGACGCAGGAGGCGCAGATTTATGGCCTCACGCAATTCTGCATTTGCAGTCCGCCGCAGTTTCCCGATCCGACGATCGATCACTTCGACCTCGATCCCCGCGAGGCGATGCAAGTCGGGGAAGCGGTCTTGAACGGCAATCCCGGCCGCTTCGCGTTCGTGCCGAAGGATCAGCTCGAGCATCTGTGGCTCAATCTGAAAGTTCGCGACGCCAGCCGCAGCGCCGAAAACTTCGGCACGGAGCTGCCGATCGTGCGCGAGCGCGAGCTCTTTCACTACGAGCCGATCGTCTTCTACGACGTGCCCACCGACGCCCAGTTCCGCAACACGCTGCGCATCTACGCCGACGCCGCGGTGAAGTTGACGGTGACGGCGCACCGCCTCGAACGGCTCGGCATCATCGATCTGATCTTCAGCCGCGAGATCACGCTGCCGGCGCCGATCAACCGCTTCAATCCGTCCTACGTGCAGCTCGGCGATCTTCCCGCCGGCGTCGGCCCGGTTCGCATTACCATCACGTCACCGGAACCGGGACAGCCCGGTTTCTACACCGCGGTCTGGGCGTTCCTCAGCGTGACGAACAACGACACGCAGTTGATCACCACGATCCGGCCATGACGCTATGCCACTCGTTGTCGCGCTGCTGGAAGTGATTCTCCTCGGGACGGGCTTTCCCCGTCCCGATCCCGCGCGCGCTGCGTCGTCGGTGGCGATCGTCGCCGGCGACAAATGGTTCGTCGTCGACGCCGGCCGCGGCGCGACGATGCGCATCGCCAGTACCGATCTAAAGTACGCGAATCTGAAGGCGGTCTTCCTCACCCACCTGCACTCCGATCACACCTCCGGTCTGCCCGATCTCTTCAACACGTCGTGGCAGTTCGGGCGCAAGACCGTTCCGCTGGAGCTGTACGGACCGCCGGGCACGAAGCGGCTATCCGATGCGATGCTGCAGTTCTTCGCCGACGACATTCACCTGCGCCGCGACCTGCTCGAGAAACATCCCGCCGCGGGCGCGACGATTCGCACGCACATCGTGAAGGAAGGTGTGGTGTTCGACGACGGCGAGGTGAAGGTGACGGCGTTCGCGGTCGATCACAAGCCGGTGCGCGACGCCTTCGGCTATCGCTTCGAATCGCGCGGCGAAGTGATCGTGATCTCCGGCGACATGCGCCCGAATCCGAATCTGCTGCGCTACGCGAAAGGCGCGGACGTGCTCGTGCTCGAAGCGTATCTGCCGGAGTTCTTCGACAAAGTCGACACGCCCGAAGTCGCCGCGCGGCTGAAGAGCTATCACACGAGCGCGGAAGAAGCGGGCGAGATTGCCACCGCGGCGGGCGTTCGCACGCTGGTGCTCACGCACCTCATTCCGGGAAACGAGGATGAGACGTTTCGCGAGCGGGCGGCGCGGAAGTTCAAGGGGAAGATTGTTGTGGGGAAAGATCTGATGAGGATCAGGCCCTAGGAACGCCGGCGTCTCGCCGGCTGATCGGGCGCCGTCTCGGCGCCCAGGCGGCGGGGACGCCGCCTGATCAGCCGGCGAGGACGCCGGCGCTCCCAAAAATCACTTCCCTGCGAAAAACACCGGATCCCCCGAGGCGTTGTCGATCATCGAGCCGTAGGCGAACACCTTCGCGTTCGCGTCGCCGCGCACGTACAGCGTGAAGCTGCCGGTCGAGGAAGAGACGCCGGGGAAGAGCGAGGTCACGGCCTGCTGCGTCGACTCTCCCGGCTGCAAGACGATACGCGTGCTCGCGAGCTCGAATCCCGCCGGAGAGAACAGCGTCACGGTCAACTCCTCGGCGTCGCTTCCGCCGTTGAGCACTCCGACGTTCGAGCGATAGTTGAAATCGGAGCGGAGTCCCGGCACGAACTGCTCGTTGCCGAACGCCTCAACCGGATCGATCGATTGACCGAACGTTCCGCCGCGCTCGTCCGTCGTGTACGTGCGGCTCGAGACCACCGGCGCGGCGTTGCCGCTCCAGCTGATGAGCAGCGGATTGCCGCCGCCGCTGTAGCCGAACTGCGTGAGGACGTCGGCGAGCAGATACGTCTCGCGCGCGGCGAGAGACAGCGACTTCGTCGTGTCGGAGTAGCGGACCGACAGGAAGATGCGCGCGCTCGACGGATTGAAGAACATCACGTCGCTGCGCCAGAACGTGCCGTTCGCGCCGTTCGCGCGTGCGACGACGGGGATCGTCATCGAGTTGCCGCCGCGGCCCGGCATCGCCTGCACGTACACCGGGTCCTGGCTCAGGTTGTCGATGATCGACGCGTACGCCGTCACCACGTCGCTCGCCGACATCGTCACGCGCATCGACAGCGCGTTGTACGAGCGGCCGGCGGTCTCGGGGAAGAACGACGACAGCGACGACTGCTGGAAGTTGTTCGCCGGAATCGTCACGTTGGCCGTGCTGACCGTGCTGCCGTTCGCATCGAACAACGTCAGCGTCGCGCCGACGTCGTTGTTGCCGCGATTCACGAGACCGACGTTCGTGCGATACGCGGCGTTCGACAGAATGCCCGTCAGGTAAAGCGTCGTCGTGAGGTCGCCCGATTTCACGTCCGGCACCGACTGTCCGTACGTGCCGAGGCTGCCGTTCGTGAACGTGCGGCTGGTGATGCGCAGTTGCGCGGCGCTGCCGGCGCTCGTCGCCTCGACAGCCACGGCGCCCGCGCCGTTGGCGATGCCGAAGAGATCGAGCAGCGTGTTCGCGTAGATCATCGACTGCCGCGGCCCAAGGAAGATCGAGCGCGTCACCATCGTCCCGCCGGCGGCGGGGATGAAGAGCGCAGTCACACTCGCGCCCTGCGTGCCGGCGTTGAAGAGACTGAGCTCCGTGCGCCACGACGTGCCGCCGATGCCGTTCTGCTGCGCGGCGGCGGAGATGAGCGAGCGATACGGCGGCAGCGACGCCACGCTGATCGACTTGATGGCCGTGCTCGAATTCGCGGAGTTCGCAGCGTAGAGCGACACGGTGTACGTTCCGGGTCCGCCGTAGCTGTGCACCGGATTCTGTGCAGTCGACGTCGAGCCGTCGCCGAACGACCAGATCCAGGTCGTCGGCGAGCCGCTCGAGCGGTCGGTGAACGTCACGTTCTCGCCGACGTTCGGCGTGTTGTTGCTCGCATCGAACGCCGCGCTGACGGCCGGCACGGTCGGAGCGCCGTTCGTGATGATGATGTTCTTCGTCAGATACGCCGACTCGGTGCCGCGCGTGATCGACAACGCCACCGGATAGCTGCCCGGCGTCGCGAAACGCTTCGACGGATTCTGCTGCTGCGAGACCGTGCCGTCGCCGAACGTCCAGTACCACGACGTCACGCCGCCGGTCGATTGATCGAGGAACGTCACGTCGTCATTCGTCGTCGGATTCGCGGGCGACCAGGTGAAGGACGGGGTGAGGTTGTTCGTCACGTTGACGACGTGCGAGACCTGCGAGGTCGCGCCGCCGCCGCTCACGGTGAGCGTGACGGTGTACGCGCCGCTGCTCGCGAACACGTGCTGCGGATTCGCCGTGGCCGAGCCCGCGCCGTCGCCGAAGTTCCAGCTGCGCGACGTCACCGTGCCGAGCGACTCGTCGATGAACGTGAAATTCGTGCCGGCGTTGCCGGTGAGCGGCGTAAAGCTGAAGCGCGCGGTGAGCTGCGTCGCGACGGTCACCGTGGCGATGTTCGAGTTCGCCGAGGTGCCGGCGGAGTTGGAGGCGTTGACGTAGAAGCGGAACGAGCCGCCGGTGAAGCCGCTCAGCGTCGTGCCGGTGATGTTCGCATTGACGTCGCCGACTTTCGTGAACGCGCCGGTGGCGGTCGCGTAGTAGATCGACTGCGAGGTCTCGTTGGTCGCGTTGTCGGTCCAGTTCAGGACGACGCTCGATCCCGCGGGCGCGGCGAGCAGGTTCGACGGCGCGGCCGGCACGGTCGTCGTTCCGCCGCCTCCTCCACCGCCGCCCGTCTGCGTGCCGTTCGGATAGAGCCAGCGCGCGCCGGTCTGATCGTCGGCGCGCAGCGAGGGTCCGGCTCCGGTGACGTACGCGTACATCAGCGCGCCGGAGCTGTCGCTGTGGCCGAAGCCGAGGGTGTGGCCGAATTCGTGAGCGATGATCTCGGCGAGACGGTTGCTGCTCATGTTGCTCGCCGACACGCCGTCCTGGATCGTGAGATTGCCTTCGCTGATGTTGTACGCGGTGCGCGGCCCGGCGGTGTGCGTCGCATCCGCGGCGAACGGCGCGGTCCACTGCGCCGCACCGCTGATGCCGTTGAAGCCGCCGGTGCCGACGACGCCCGATCCCGTGAACGTGCCGCTGATCTCGTTGAGCGGATCGTTGAAGAGCACTTCGTTGACGCTGTTGCCGCCCGACAGTCCGCCGAACGAGCCGCTGCGCACGCCGGCGTAGCTGTAGAAAATCTTCGCCTGCGAGAAGCTGGTCCACGACGCCATCGCCGTCGACATCTCGTTCACTCCGCCGCCGCTGTAGCCGGGCTGCGTGCCGCCGCTGTACCACGCCGCGGAGCCGCCGGTGTCGAATCGCCCCCAGCGATACACCTGCGGCTCGGAGATGAGCGTGAAGTTCTCGCGCGCGCCGCCGCTCGTGCCCGGCTTGGCGAGCACCGGATTCTCGACGCCATAGTTGCGGATGCCGGCGCGTCCGGCAACGCGATCGACGACGAACGATTCGAACTTCACCGCGTCGCGCTGCACGTTCTTCGTCGACTGCACCGGCTCGAAGTTCGCGTCGAGCATCACCACGTCCGCGCCGATGTCGTCGCGCAGCCAGAGCCGGCGGCCGTCAAGCTGGCGACCTTCGGTCAGCTTGCCGACAAAGAGATCCATGGTCCGGTAGCCGCCTTTCGGCGACGCTTCGAGGAACAGCATCACGCGCTCGCCGCTCTTGAGCTCCGCGGCGCCGAAGATTTTCGAGAATCGTCCGTTGGTCTCGCCGCCGATCTCACGCACGGTGATGGTCTCGGGCGCCTCGCCCTTCATCACGCTCGCGACCGCCACCGAGGCCTCGGTATAGATCGCACCGTCCCGCTCGACGACAGTCGTGGAGAGAATCGTTCCGCTAACGATGACCGGGGATTTGGCGATGAGCTGCTCGTCGGTCGGCATGACGATCGTCGTCGCGCTGGCGGCCGCGGCCACAATCATCAAGACACACGTCAGCCCGTACACCCGAAAATGATTCATGAGGTCTCCTGAAGTTATTGGGCGTAACGGGGAGCGGAAAGGAAGTGATTCCCCGACGAGAGATTCCGATGTTTCGGCGCTGTCACAACGCGCCCATGGTCGCGCGGTTAGGCGCCGGCGCGCGTGATCGGTGTCACGATTCGCCTCCGATGAAGACGAACGCCGCGCGCCTGCTCGACTCCCTCGGCATCGCCTACGAGGTGCGCGAGTACGAAGTCGATCCCGACGACCTCGCCGCCGAGAGCGTCGCGCGCAAGGTCGGCCTGCCGCCGGAGCAGGTGTTCAAGACGCTCGTCGCGCGCGGCGATAAGCACGGCGTCTGCTTCGCGGTCGTGCCCGGCGATCAGCAACTCGATCTCAAAGCGCTCGCGCAACTCACCGGCGACAAGAAAATCGACACCGTGCCGCTGAAAGACGTGCAGCCGCTGACCGGCTACATCCGCGGCGGCGTCACCGCGCTCGCGGCGAAGAAAACGTACCCCGTCTTCGCGGACGAAACGATCGAGTTGTTCGACGTGATCTCGATCTCCTCGGGCATGCGCGGCGCCCAACTCATCCTCGCCCCGGCGGACTACCTTCGCGCGACGGAAGCGAAGCTGGGACCGATCGCGAAGGAGAAATAGAATGCGCCCGCGCTCGTTTAAAGCAGCAACGCTGTTGATGGGGAGTCGCCAAGTGGTAAGGCAGCGGCCTTTGGAGCCGCCATTCGGAGGTTCGAATCCTCCCTCCCCAGCCACCGGGCACGGCCCGGTGCGCTGGTTGGCCCAGCCTCCTTGGGGCTGTACTAGTTCGCAGGGCTTAGTTCCAGACCTCTTCCAGTGCGCAAACAACAGTCAATCGTCGAGCCGCGAAAGAACCCTCCGACGCCGATGCACAGTCGCCGGTTTTCGGAGGTCTGGAATGAATTCACCCGAGAAGTCGACTTCCGCGACTTGGACATCGATCCCGACGAGATCTTCGAAACGGCTCGATCCGGCGGGCGGTTGGCCGAGCCTCCGTCATGCTGAGCCGAATCGACGGCGAAGCATCTCGCGCTACGTAGCTTGAGATCCTTCGGCGTCTGCGCGCCTCAGGATGACGGTTTTTCAATGTTGTCTAACTACCGCGGAGGCGGCGGCCGGTGCTCCGGCATCTCCCGCTGCAACGCGTTCCACTGCGCCTGCGTGAGAATCGCGCGTTGCGCCGCGAGCATCGCGATCTGCTTGCGCAGCAGTTGATCGCGGAGAGCAGCGAAGCGATTGCCGGCGGCGAGGATGGCGTCGCTGTTTGTCGCCGCGCGGACTTCTCGTGACGCGTTCATCGCTTCCCGCTCGAGGCGTGCGATCTCTTCGCCCTGTGTCTTTTGCAGCTTGTCGAGCTTTTGCGTTTGCTCGGCGGTGAGCTTGACGTGGCGTTGCCAATCGGGAGGGAGCAGAAACTCGGGGCCGCGGGGTGGCGGAGGTCCGGATGGTTGTGCGGCGAGCGTGAGCGAGGTGAGGAGAAGAAGGGTGAGTGTCGCGTTTCGCATGTTGGTTTGCGCGGCGGCCATCCGCGTCTAAACAGGGCCGCCGCGCTCCCGATTATCGACTATCGATGCGGTGCATCACCTCCTGGACCGCTTGTGCGGAGAAATTCAACTGCCGCCCGAAAGGCTTCGAATCTGGCTTTCTGCTCGCTCGTGAGGAGAGCGAGGAACTTGGCGTCGGCTGCTTCATGCGCGCTCTTGATCTGATCGTGGAGCGCGCGGATCTGTTCGTGGATCGGCTCGACCGAGGCACGGAAGTCTTCGTGGATCGCTTCGGCCGCGGCTTTCTGACTTTCGGTGAGTCCGAGGTAGTCGGCCATGGCGTTCGCCTCGAGGGGCGGAGGCGCGGCGTGGGGGTGGGGCGGGCGTTGCGCGGATGCGGTGAATGCGAATAGCAGAGCGACGATGGCAACGATGCGTTTCATGGCCCGCAATATCGCGCCGCCGCGCGGCAAAGACTTCATGAGCGGGAAAGAACTTCGTAAGAAACGTAAAACCTCGGCGTGGCGCCGCGCCGCGGCCGCAGCGGCGCGTTAGACTCCGAAATCGAATGGGTCTCCCCCGAGGAACGAATGCGCTGCTCGTGGCGCTTCTGCTGCTGCTCGCCATCGGCCTCGGCGTGCTGGCGACGCTGCAATATCGATGGATCGATCGCGTCACCGAGGCCGAGGGGCAGCAGATGAAGGCCAACCTCGACTTCGCGGCGCGGCGCTTCACCGACGATCTGCGCGCGGAGATGAATCAGCTCTTCGATGCGTTCGGAGAGCCGGAGCGCGGCGACCTCGCGCAGCGATATGACGAGTGGTCGCGGAACGCGCAACATCGATCTCTGCTCGACGCGGTGTACACCGTCGAACAAGGTGCGCTCAAAAAATTCGACACCGAAACCCGGCAACTCGTCGACGCCTCGTGGCCTGCGTCGCTCGAGCCCGTCCGCCGTCATCTCGAAGAACGGGGAAACGAACGGCCGCCGCGCGGACGCTGGATGGGACCCTTCATATCCGAGGTGCCGGCGTTCTTCTATCCGCCGCGACTGCCGCGCCGCGAACCGCCACCGCGGCAATTCGACTCACCACCGCCGCCGCCACCCGAGGAAGGACGGCCGCAAGGCGGCCACGCGGTGATCGTGGTGCTCAGCCGCAACGCATTGAAGAAAGAAATCCTGCCGACGCTCGCCGACCGCTACTTCTCCACCGCGCGCAAAAACGAATACGACCTCGCGCTGATGAACGGCAGCGATCTCTTCTACCGCACGAGCGCGACGTGGCCCGACGGAAAGACGCCCGCCGACTTCGAGCACGAGTTCGTCCCGATCGACCGCCGCGCAATGCGCACGCGGCGTCCCGAAATCCCGGATCCTGTGCCCGCTCCCGCATGGCGCCTCCTCGTGCATCGTCACGACGGGAGCCTCAACGCGATCGTCGCCTCCACCCGCAACCGCAATCTCGCGATCAGTTTCGCGATTCTCTTCATCCTCGGCGCGACAGCGGCGGTGCTCGCGGCGCTGCTCCGCCGCGCCGATCGCCTGCGCGCGCAGCAGACGCACTTTGTCGCGGCGATGAGCCACGAGCTCAACACGCCGATCGCTGCGCTGCGCTCGGCGGGCGAGAATCTGAAGGACGGCATCGTCGCCGACCCCGAGAAGCTCGCGCGCTACGGCGAGACGATCGTCAAAGAGGCCGCGCGCCTCGGCGACATGGTCGGGCAGGTCCTCGAGTTCGCCGGCATGCAGGCGCGCTCTCGGCCGCTGCCACTGCAGCCCGTCGACGTCGCGAGCGTCGTGCACGAAGCGATCTCGCAGTGCCAGTGGATCCTCAACGGCACGAAGATCGACATCGAGGCAAACGTCGACGACGATCTTCCGCCGGTGCGCGGCGATGCGCAGGCGTTGACGCGCGCGATTCAGAATCTGATTGCGAATGCGATCCGCCACGGCGGCAGCGGGCAGTGGGTCGGCGTGCGTGCGACGCGCGAGCATGACGGCGTGACGATCACGGTCGAAGATCGCGGGCCGGGCATCGACGGACGCGAGGCGGCGCGGCTTTTCGAGCCGTTCTATCGCGGGCGCGACAGCAGCGGCACGCGCGGCGCGGGCCTCGGTCTCGCGATCGTACGGCAGATCGCGATCGCGCACGGCGGCTCGGTCGACATCGATCGCAAGCGGCGCGGCGGCGCCGCGTTCGCGTTCCATCTCCCCGCGGCGGTGGACCATGCCTGACGGCGTGCAGCGCCGCATCCTGCTCTGCGAGGACGAGGAAAGCCTCATCCTCACGCTGCGCGACCGGCTGCAGAGCGAGGGCTACGACACGAGCGTCGCGATGGACGGCGAGAGCGCGCTCGAAACGGCGACGAGGAAATCGTTCGACTGCATCCTTCTCGACATCGCCCTGCCGAAAAAGAACGGCTTCGACGTCTGCCGCGATCTCCGCCAGCGCGGCGTGCAGACGCCGATCCTCATGCTCACCGCGCGCGGCCAGGTGATCGATCGCGTTCTCGGATTGAAGCTCGGCGCCGACGACTATCTGACGAAGCCGTTCGAGATGGCCGAGCTCCTCGCGCGCATCGAGGCGCTGCTGCGCCGCGCACGCACGCTCGCCGCGAGCAGCGCTGACGTGTACGCATTCGGCACTGTGGAAGTCGACTTTCGGCGCGCGGAGGTCAAGCGCGACGGTGCGCCGGTCGAGCTCTCCGGACTCGAGCTGAAACTGCTGCGCTATCTCATCGAGCACCGCGGCGCGGTACTGACGCGCGACGAGCTGCTGGAGAAAGTGTGGGGCTACGACGCGATGCCGGTGACGCGCACCGTCGACGTGCACATCGCGTCGCTGCGGCAGAAGCTGGAGACGAACCCCGCGCGGCCGGAGTTCATCCTCACCGTGCATGGCCTCGGATACAAATTCGTGGGATGATGTTAGGCGAGTCCTCGCCCATGCGTCCCTTTCTTCTGGCGCTCGTCCTCTCTCTATTCGTCTGCCCGGCATTTGCCAGCGCGCCGTATCTCGTCACCGATCTGAAGACGACGCCCGACAGTCTCAACTCGTCCGAGGCGGTCTACCTCGGAAAGCTCGACGGCGTTGTCTTCTTCGGCGCCCGCATTGACAGCGAGCAATACGCACTGTGGCGCACGGACGGCACGCCCGGCGGCACGTTCGAGCTGCTGAAACTCCGCCGCGATCCGCTCTTTGGATTCCCCTACGCGGGGCTCGTGACGGGCGGAGGCTTCGCGTACTTCGGAGCGTATGACGCCGAGGGATGGAAGTTGTGGAAGAGCAACGGCACCGTCGCCGGCACGACCGCGGTGACGCCGGCAACGCGGAATGCCCTGGCTCCGATCGCGATGTTGCCGCAAGGACGAATTCCGATCCTTCTGTCAACGACGGCAGGACGCGAGCTCTGGGTCTACGACAGCAGCGGTTTCCGCAGCCTGGCCCTCACGATTCGCAGCACGCAATACCTCACGACGGCGTCGATGGGCGGCAACGTCTACCTCGCCAGCGACAGCGGCATTTGGAAAAGCGACGGCACCGAAAGCGGGACGAGCAGGATGGCGTCGATGGCCGCGTTCAACCTCACAGCCGCCAACGACCGGCTGTTTTTCGCCGGCGCGACCGCCGACACCGGATTCGAATTGTGGTTGACCGACGGGACGTTCGCCGGCACGCACCTCGTGACGGATCTTCGCTCCGGGACGGCATCCACCTTCGCCATCGGCACGTCGGTGATCACCCCGTTCGGAAACGGCGTTGCGTTCACCGGCACGAACGGCGAGGTCGGTGTCAGCGACGGCACGCCGGCGGGCACGCGCATCCTCCGCACGGGCGTCAAGCCGAACGCATTCGCGCCGAACGCGATGAGCGTGCTGAATGGCGTCGTCTTCTTCGCGTTCGATGACGGAGTGCACGGCCGCGAGCTGTGGCGAAGCGACGGCACGGACGCCGGCACGCGGATGATTCGCGATCACAACCGCAACCGTGCCGACATCACCAGCATCGTTGCCGGCGCAACGCGCGTCTACTACTACGACATCGCCGACGCCGCCGGTCTCTCGCTCGAATTGTTCGAAAGCGACGGCACGGAGGCCGGTACGCACGCGGTGCATCGAACGACCGGCACGAAGTGGCGCGGAAGCGCAGGATCCTTTCGCACGCTGATCACCGTCGGTGACACCGTCCTCTTCAACACCGACGATGGAGAGCACGGCTCGGAGCCGTGGGTGAGCGACGGCAGCGACGCCGGCACGCATCTGCTCGCGAACGTCGCCGGCGAGGGGCCGGGATCATCGGTGCCCGACAATCTGATCGCCGGCTCCGACCGCCTCTACTTCCTCGCACGCGACAACGACTCGCCGACCGGCGTCTGGAGCACGGACGGCACCGCAGCGGGCACGCAGCGCGTCATGAACGGCACCGGCGTGCTCCTCGCCACGAACGGAAACACGCTGTATCTGAAGCGAGGCGGCACCACCGTGCTTCCGCAGTTGTGGAAGAGCGAAGGTGGACTTCCCGGCACGGAAGTGCTGGTGAAGGATTTCAACCAGGGCTTCAACATTCCCGGGGTGTACGGCGTGTACGTCTTCGGAGGCCGCGTCTATGTGATCGCCAACGACGGGCGCAACACGCAGCTTTGGACCACGGACGGCACGACCGCGGGCACGAAGCCGCTCACGCAGTTCTTCATCGATGGGCCAACCGCTCCAGTTTCGATCGGGAGCCAGACGTACTTCATCACCGGCCGCGAGTCGATCCTCTTCGCCACCGACGGAACGCCGGAGGGCACGCGCAGCGTCGCGCACACGAACAACACCACCGGCCCGTGGGCGCCGCTCATTCCATTCGGCGGATCGCTGCTGGCGTTCGTCGAAGTGCAGAGCGCGGACGAATCGCAGCTCGTGCGCTTCTCCGGAACCGCGGGCGATGCCGAGATCATCAAGCATTTCCCCGGCGGCTCGTACATCAAGCGGCCGCAGGCCGCGTCGATCGGCAGTTCCATTCTCTTCTCGTGGCAGAACGGCCCCCAGCATCCGAATCAGCTCTGGAAGAGCGATGGGACCACGGACGGAACGCAGATGATCCGCGACTTTGGTGTGCCCGGTCCGCCAACGCTCGAGGCACTGGTGTCCCTCGGCACGCGGGTCGTGTTCATCGTCGACGACGGCGTGCACGGCCGCGAGCCGTGGGTCAGCGACGGCACGGCCGAGGGAACGAAACTGCTGCGCGACATCAATCCCGGCAGCGAATTGGGCACCTATGGCCAGTTCTTCGTGGCCGACGGCATCGCCTACTTTTCGGCCGTCGATGCGGAGCACGGCTGGGAGCTGTGGCAGACCGACGGAACTCCTGAAGGAACGCAGCTCGTCGCCGACATCGAGCCGGGATCCAACAGCTCGTCGCCCGGCAGTTTCGCGCGAGTCGGCAACACGCTCTATTTCCGTGCGAGCACCGTGGCGACCGGCTCCGAGCTTTGGGCGTATCCGCTGCCCTTCGCCTCCGCCATCACGATCGACGACGCCCGCGTGCGCGAGAACGCTTCAACGGCGACGCTCACCCTCCGTCTCACCCAACCCGCCTCGCAGCGCGTGACCGTCGAATTCGAAACCGCGGATGACACCGCGAAGAGCGGCCGCGATTACACCGCGAAAAGCGGCAGCGTCGTCTTCGAGCGCGGCGAGAGCGTGAAGAGCATTTCGGTTTCCATCGCCAACGACGCGACGCCGGGCATGGTCCGCTCGTTCTTCGTCCGCCTCCGCAACGCCGGCATTCCGATCGAGCGCGCCGCGGGTGCGGTCGTCATCGAGGACGACGACGTCGTCGCCGACGTCGCGGTCTCGCTGGCGCCTACGGACTACCTGCCGATCATCACCGTGACGAACAACGGTCCGTCGGCCGCGTCGAACGTGCGGCTCTGCACCGCCGCGCCGCCTGAGTGGCTGTCGTTCACCTGCGGCACGCCGTTCGAGCTCGCGGCAGGTCGAGACACGGATCCAACAGATCAGCGCCACGAGCGGATCGGTTCTCGCGAGAGTCTCTTCGTGGGAAACGGACGCCAATCCGGCGAACAACACGAACACCTGGCTGGTCTCCGGCTGGGCATCGAGCTCGCTGGTCGTCGCGCCTGCGACTCTGCGCGTGGGAGAAACGGGATCGATCGCGGTGGCGCAATACAAATTCAGCGAGCCGACCGACGTGCCACTGACGTCGTCCGATCCGACCGTCGCCGGCGTTCCGGCCACGGTGACGATTGCCGGCGGCACGGCGAGCGCAACGACGACCTTCAACGCGCTCAAACGCGGCACGGCGACGATCTCCGCGAAGACGCGCCACGGCACCCAAACCGCGATCGTGCACGTCGTCGGTGCCGGCGAGGCGCTGCGCGCGATTCCCTCCCTGCAGACCAATGGATTCACGGCGCTGACATTCGGCAATCCAAACGCCCTCCGCGTCTTCGTGAACGGCCTCACGTTCGGCGGCGCGCAGCCGACCGGCACTGTGCAGTTCTACGAAGACGGACGGTTGCGCGGCAGCGCTCCGCTTCTAAAGCAATCCGCGGAGCTCACGATCACCGATCCGCCATTCGGAACTCATTACTACAGCGCGCTCTACAGCGGGGACGCGAACTTCTTCGACGCGGCGGTGGATCCGCACGTAGCCTTCATCCGCCGCGGCGCGGTCTCGATCGCCGCCGCCGCCATTCCGGGAACGGCGAACGTGATGATCAGCGTGCGCGGCGTGACGGGCTACGTTCCGACCGGCACCATCACCGCCACCGAGAACGGCGCGCCACGGTCTGTTACGGGAGCGCTCGCGAAGACCAGTGAGAGCAGCGGATCGACGACGGCCATCGGCTTCTCGCCGAATTCGCGGACCGTGTCGATCACCTACTCAGGCGATTCGCAATACGAGCCGGCGACCGTGACGATTCCGATCGGCGGCCCGCGCGTGCGGTCGGTGAGGCACTAGCCTCACCACCGCGGCCGCCGCCCGCCCATCCCTCCCCGCCCCCGTCCCCTACCACCCATCCCGCGGCCACCATTCTCGCGGCGGCGCTCGACGCGCTCTTCGATCGCGCTCTGCAGCGCGGTCCACTGGTCGTACGTCAGCACCGCGCGCTCGGCGGCAAGGAGTGCGATGCGGCGGCGGAAGAGATCATCGCGCAGCGTGGCCGCGCGCTCGCCGGCGGCGACGATGTCGTTCGCCGTCGCCTGCCGCTGATTGACGGCCGTGCGGATGTCGCGCGACACGACGACGAGATCGCGCGAGAGCTTCTCGATCTCGCCGCGCTGCTGCGTCCTCGATCGTGTCGAGCTGCTGCATCTGATCCGCACTCACATGGACCGTCTCGGCGATGTGCGGGCTATGCCACCAGCCCGACGGCGGCAGGAGATCGTCATCACCGCCGCCTCGCATCGTGCGCGCCTGCGGCGCGCGTTGAGTCGCACACGCAAATACCAGAACGAGCGGAATCAAGAGCAGTCGTTTCATGCGACGACACTAGCGCAATCCGCGCGAATGGGGATCTGGCGCTATCGTTGTATTCGTGAACGACATGTCACGAATGCCCGCGATCTTCTTCGGCCACGGCAACCCGATGAACGCCATCGAAGACAACGTCTACAGCCGCACGTGGGCGGCGCTCGGCCGCGCGCTGCCGAAGCCGAAGGCGATTCTCTGCGTCTCCGCGCACTGGTATCTGCCGGCGACGCTCGTCACCGCGGTCGAGACGCCGCGCACGATTCACGACTTCGGCGGCTTTCCGCGGCCGCTGTACGAAGTGCAGTACCCGGCGCCGGGCGATCTTGCGCTCTGCAAGCGCGTCGCAGGAGCTGACGGGCGCGCAGTTCGACGATCAGTGGGGACTCGATCACGGCACGTGGTCGGTGCTCGTGCATGTCTTCCCCGATGCGAACGTTCCCGGTGGTGCAGCTCAGCATCGACGAAACGCAGCCGGCGGAGTTTCATTACGAGATCGGAAGAAAACTCTCGGCGCTGCGCGATGAAGAGATCCTCATCATCGGCAGCGGAAACCTCGTGCACAACCTGCACACGTTTTCGTGGGGCCGCCATCCGGTCGAGCCGTTCGACTGGGCGGTGCGCTTCGAGACCAGCGCGCGGGAGTGGATCACGTCCGGAGATCACGCGCCGCTCGTCGGGTACGAGAAGCTCGGGCGCGACGCGATGCTGTCCGCGCCGACGCCCGATCACTACCTCCCCCTCCTCTACATCCTCGGCGCGCGACGCGAGGACGACGAAGGTGAGCTTCCCCGTCGAGGGGGTCGACGGGGGCTCGGTGTCGATGTTGAGTGTGATGTTTGGGAACGCCGGCGTCTCGCCGGCTGGCCCGGCGCCGTCTCGGCGCCGAGGCGGCGAGGACGCCGCCTGACCAGCCGCCGAGGACGGCGGCGTTCCGACTCCCTTAGTACCGCCCGTTGCGAACGCTCTCGATGCGATAGGCCTCGAACACGCCGCCGCGGTTGTAGTCGCCGACGAACGTCACCACGTCACCGCGGCGCAGATCATTGAGATCGACTCCACGGCGATCGCGACGGCCGTTCTGCATGTAGACCGTCACGCGGCGTCCGCTGCGGTCATCACGCACGATGATCGTGCCGCGGTGGTCGACGCGCTCGACGATGCCGCGCAGGTAGTCGCGGTCATACGAACTGTAGCCGCTGTTGCCGCGGTAGCCGTTGTCGACGAAATCGCACGAGTCGGCGTAGTAGTCGTTGTTGTTGCCCCAGTAACCGCCGAGGCGAATGCTCACGCCGATGCGGAGATCGTTGTGGCGGCCGCCGAACGCCGACTGCGGAACGTGATACCAGCGATTGTCGCTCTCGAGCTGGATGCGGAAGCCGCCGTTGTCGCGGCTGAAAGTCCGCACGCGTCCTTCGAGCGTCGCCGAACGCCGGCTGTCACTGCGGCGCGAATCATTGCGCCAACCGTCGTTCGTCTCGTTTCGATGACGCGCTTCCGCAAACGCGGACGAACTCACCATCATCACCATCACTGCTCCTGCTGCTGCGAACTTCATTGTTTTCTTCATCTTGCCCTCCATGGCCGATTGACTTCGGCGCATGCATTTCGCAACCGGCAGGCCATTCGGGACAGAATTTGCTTCGGAGGAACGCTCGATGTCGAAGCGAATCATTCTCGTAACAGCTCTTCTCTTCACGTTCGCATGCAGCACCACCACGACGACGACAACCGGCAATCGTCTCGAGACCACGCCGCGTCATGACGAATGGGTCACCATCGATAGCGCGGGACGTCCGCTGCACGCGTACGTCGTCTATCCGCAGTCGAGCCGCAAGTCGGGCGCGGTGCTGGTCATTCACGAAAACCGCGGCCTCACGGATTGGGTGCGCACCGTCGCCGACAAGCTCGCGGAGCGCGGCTACATCGCCATCGCGCCCGATCTTCTCTCCGGCGCCGCACCGGGCGGCGGACGCACGAGCGACTTCCCGACGTCCGACGCCGCACGCGAAGCGATCTCCAAACTTCCGCGCGAGCAGGTGCTGACCGATCTCGCGAACGTCGCGAAGTACGTGCGCACGCTGCCGTCCGCGAACGGCAAGCTCGCCGTCGGAGGATTCTGCTGGGGCGGCGGACGGACGTTCGACTTCGCGAATGTCGGCGACGACATCAGCGCATCCTTTGTCTTCTACGGCACCGGCCCGCGCGACGACGCGGGAACGGCCGGCATCGACGGACCGGTCTACGGTTTCTACGGCGGCGCCGACGAGCGCGTGAACGCGACGATCGATCCGAGCAAGGCGGCGATGGACAAGAACGGCAAGCGCTACGAGCCCGTGATCTACGCCGGCGCCGGCCACGCCTTCATGCGCCTCGGCGAAGAACCGAATGCGGAAGAAGCGAACAAGAAAGCGCACGACGAGGCGTGGACGCGCTGGCTGAGTCTGCTGCGCGCGATCGAATAGCTCGCTTCTTGCAAATAAGTGGCGCGGAGGTCATATCGAATGCTGAAGAGACTGGCAGTCGCGAGTCTCCTGATCGTGCTTTTGCCGTTGCAGGCGCGCGCGTTGGAGACCGAAGACTTGCTTGCGCTCGTGGCGATGCCGCTGGCCGTTGCCGCGGTGTCGGAAATGAGCGACGTTCCCCAGGACCAATTGTTTGATGTGGTGGCGCTGCTGAATGAGGCGGCGGTGCCGCCGGCGCAGTTCATCGAAGTCGTGCGCTACGCACCCGTGGCACTGGTGACGTCCGTGCCGCGGCAGCCGACGTTCGCCGAGTTCGTGCGCACGCAGGAGCGGCAGGGCGTCGTCGGTACACGGCTCGTGACCGTAATCCAGGAGCGCTACCGGCTCGTCGGCGTGCCCGCGGAGCTGACCGTCGCGGCGCCGCGCGTGGTGGAGATCGATAGCGACGAGTTCATCCCCGACATCGTGCGGACGCGCGTCGCCGAGGTGAAAACGCATCCGCATGGAGGCCCGCCGGGACAGCTGAAGAAGATCGCCGGCGTGCAGACGGGCGCGGAGATCGTTCATCGCGACAGGAAGCCGGCGAAGGTGCGCGGGGACCGCGTGTTCGTCGCCGAGCCGCGCACGCTCGACCGCGAAATGATCCGCGCGACGAAGGGACACGGCAACTCCGGCAAAGCCGGGAAAGCGAAAGGCAAAGGAAAGGGGAAAGGCTGATGCGCGCAACACTTCTTTTCACGCTGGTTCTCGCACTCGCGTGCGGCGGCCATGAGCAAAAAACTGCATCGACGGCGGCTCCTGCGCCGCAAGTCGCCGCGAACGAGCTCTCGCCCGAACAGCTCGGCGAGCTCGGGGCGCAGATCCAGAAAAATCCCGACCGGGCGAAACAACTTCTCACCAACCACGGGCTCACCGAAGCACAGTTCGAGAAGGCAATTCGCGACGTGACCAACAGCCCGGACACGTCAAAGCGGTATGCTGCGGCCTATCGGAAGGCAAGCTCTTAAGCTTGCCTTCCTCGACACTTACACGCTACTTCTTGATAAACGTCTTTCGGTAGTGCTATCCTGCCGTCCGTAAAGCCGTCATGCACTTCGACGACGATGCGCTGTTCCGCTTTGCGGAAGGAACCTCGACGAACTCCGACGAGATCGAGACGCACGTTTCCGCGTGCGCGCAATGCTCGAATCGCGTCGGTGGACACCGGGCGGTCGTCGACGCGCTCCGAAGCGCCGAAACGTGGGCAGAAGAAGTTCCACCGCCCCGCCAGTTCGTGCATGACGTCGTCGCCTTTGCGTCTCGTGCGAAACAAGAAGAAGAGCGCGCCCGCACCCTCTGCGACGAAATCCTGAGCGGCCCCTCATCCTGGTGGCCGCAGCGCCTCCGCAAAGCCGAAGGCGCGTTCACGGCGGGGATGGTGAAGGAGTTGCTGGAGCGGATGCGCCAGATGCTCGAGCACTCGCCCGCCGGCGCACTGCAGGTGACGGCGCTCGCGATCGATGTCTCGAACGCGCTCGAAATCGCCGAGTATCCGTGCGACTACGTCGTGAAGCTGCGCGCCCAGGCGTTCCGCGATCACGCGTACGTATTGTCCTTCATGGGCCGCTTCCCCGACGCGCTCCAGTTTGCCGATCGAGCGAAGCGTCTCTTCGAACAGGTTCCGCTTCCCGAGTACGACCTGGCGCGGTTGGCGCTGGTTCGCGCATCGATCTACCGCAGCACCGAGCGCGTGGCGGAAGCGATCCAGCTCTCCCGCCAGGCAGCCGAGACGTTCCACCGTTACGGGGACATGACGCGCTGGGTGAATGCGCGCATCACCGAAGGAGCGATGGTGTACGAGAGCGGAGCCATCGAAGAAGCACTCGCGATCTGGAAGTCTCTCGAGAATGAATCGGCCATCGACAGCGTCGGCCGGGTGCGGCTGATCCACAACGTCGCGCTCTGCCATCGCGATCTCCGACAGTTCGACACGGCGGCGGCGTATCTGAAGCGGGCGTCCGAAGAGCTGATGATGCTCGACATGCCCACCGAGGCCACGCGCAGCCGATGGAATCTGGGACAGACGCTTCTGGAGGCGGGTCGCCCGTCCGAGGCCGCTCCCGTCCTACGACAAGCGTGGCGCGAATTCGAGAATCACGACATGGTCGCCGACGCCGCGCTTGCAGCGTTACAGCTCGCGGAGGCGATGCTGCTCACCGGCGACCCCTCGGAAGTCGCCGCAATCTGCCGCGACCTCATCGCTCGGTTTACAGCCGCCGGCATGACGTCGCGCGCAATCACAGCACTTTCCTTTCTGCGTGAGGCCGTCGCGATCGGTCAGGCAACACCGAGCCTCGTTCGTCATGTGCACGACTTTCTACGAGAGCTCCCGGCTGAGCGGCCCCGTTTGTACGCGACTTCTCCCGCCCCGATGGCGGAGTAGCGCCTCACCTGCGCCGCCGCAATCGGCTTACTCCGCCACCGCGGCGGGTCGTCTGCGATTGCGAACCCATTCCCCAGTATCACGCTCGTGTAATCGGTTGAAACCGATGCGATTAACAACAGGAGGAGAAAGATCATGACTAAGAACATTCGCCGCTTCGCCACCGTCGTCACCCTGACCGCAGCTCTCGCCACCACCCCCGCGTTCGCCGGACCGAACCGCGATGGAGGCGATGTCTCGGATCGCCCCGCGCTCGTCCGGATCGTGCAGAAGATGATGCAGAAGCTGTTCAAGCTGAAGCCGACCGCGGCGCCGACCATTCCGATCCCCGACGACCAGCAGAAGCCGTAGGCGATCCCTCGGGGCGGGCTCCACGCACCCGCCCTCCATCACGTTACCGGCGTGCAGCGCGGGACGAGGTCGCGGAGCAACTGCGCGACGCGATCGATCTCCTCGGCCGTTGTGAAGCGGCTGAGCGAGAAACGCACCGTCGCGCGCGCGTCGGCGGGAGAGAGGCCCATGGCCAGAAGTACCGGACTCGGTTCGATGCGACCCGATGAACAGGCGGAGCCTGTCGATACCGCCACGCCTCCGAGATCGAGCGCGATCACGATCCCCTCGCCGTCCGCGCCGTGAAACGTGGCGTTGCTCGTATTCGGCACGCGCCGCGCGTCCGCGCCGTTGATCGTCACGTCGAGCGACTCGTTGAGGCGTGACTCGAGGCGGTCGCGCAGCTCGCCCATGCGGCGGCGCGCGACGAGATCGCCGGCCATCGCCGCCGCCACGCCGAAGGCCGCGGCCAGCGGAACGTTCTCCGTCCCCGCGCGGCGGCGCCGTTCCTGGGCACCGCCCACGATGTGCGACGCCATCGCCACGCCGCGCCGCACGTAGAGCGCGCCGATGCCTTTCGGCGCGTGCATCTTGTGCGCGGAAAGCGCCAGCGTGTCACACTGCATCGCATTCACGTCGAGATCGATCTTCCCCGCCGCCTGCACCGCATCCACGTGAAAGTGCACGCCGCGCTCGCGGCAGACGGGACCGATCGCTTCCAACGGCTGCACGACGCCCGTCTCGTTGTTCACCATCATCACGGCCACGAGACGCGTGTCGTCGCGGATCGCGTCGACGACGCGTTTCGCGCTCACTTCGCCGGTGCGCGACGGAGCGATCAGCGTCACCTCGCAGCCGTGGCGCTCGAGATCGCGAACGGACTCAGCCACCGAGGGATGCTCGATTGCGGTTGTCACGATGTGGCAACGACCGGCATCGCGTGTCGCGCCAAAAATCGCTGCGTTGTTAGACTCGGTGCCGCCGCTCGTGAAAATGACCTCGCGTGCGGTCGCGATCAGCAGGCGCGCGACCGACTCGCGGGCATCCTCGATCGCGCGGCGTGCAGCCTGGCCTTCTTTATGAATCGACGACGCGTTACCGAAGACGTCCCGCAGCGATGCTTCCAGCACGTGGAGCACGTCCGGATGGATCGCCGTGGTGGCGTTGTTGTCGAGATAGATCCGCATCACTCAGGAAAATGATGAAACGCGCGATTGCAGCCGCACTGTCGTTTGCGTTCGCTACAACTATTCTCGCGCAAACCGGCACTCCCCCCACTCCTCCGAAGGAAGAAAAAAAAGCGCCGCCCGGCCAAGGCATCCGCAAGCTCTCGAAGCGTGAGCGCCGCGAGAAGATCGCCGGCCTCAACATCCGCTTCCAGGACTTCCTCGCCGACGTCGAGCCGATCGTCCTGCCGACGGAGACCGACACCTTCCTGATGCTCGAGAGCGACGCCCAGCGCGACGCGTTCGTCCAGGAGTTCTGGCATCGCCGCGACGTGATGCAGGGCGTCGGCAACCGCGCCTTCCGCGACATGTACTACGCGCGCCTCGAGATCGCGAAGTCGCAGTTCCGGAAGATCAGCTCAGACCGGGCGAAGATGTTCCTGCTGCACGGACCGCCGACGGCCGTCGTGCGCACCGAATGCGCGAGCCTCCTCGTGCCGATCGAGATCTGGAAGTACGCGCAGATCGCCGGCTTCGGCCAAAACGTCCGCCTGGTCTTCTACCGCCAGCGCGGCTCGAGCGACCTCAAACTCTGGAATCCGATCGGCGGCAACATCGCGCTCAACGAGCTGATGATGCAGGACTCGGTCGCGGCCGCGCGTCCGGCCGACGAAGGGATGCGGCGGCAGAACCCCGACTCGCTCAGCCCCTACAGCTACATCAGCCGCATCCAGCTCGAGTGCCGCGACGGCGACGAGATCATCCGCGCCATCACGAGCATGATCCAGTCGCGCGTCGACCTGGTGAAGCTCTTCGAGCCGCCGCAGCTGGACAAAGAAGATCCGGGCAAGATTCTCCGCTCGCTCGTCATCGTCAATCCCAACGCCCCGAAGCTCACCACCGAATTCAGCGTGCGCTATCCGGCGAAAGACGGCAGCCGCACCGACGTGCAGATGATGCTGCTCGTCCCGCGCGCGGAGATCACGCCGGCCGAGGTCGGAGGCGCGGAGGTGTACAGCGTCGACGTCGTCGGCGAAGTGCTGAAGGAAGGACAGCTCTGGGAGAAGTATCGCTATCGATTCGATTTCCCGGGCGACTTCAAAGGCGACAGGTTCCCGATCGTCATCGATCGGCTGCTGCGACCGAACAGCTACGTCTCGCGCGTGAAAGTCGTCGACTCGAACGGCGGCGCGGAAGCGATCGTCGAACAGCCGCTCGACGTGCCGGAGATCTTCACGCCCGCCGAGCCAGCCGTTGCCGAAGCGGCGCCGCCGAAGGAAAACCCCGCGACGACGACTACCGTCGCCGCGATCAAAGAAGAAGCGACGAGCAACGTTCCGAAGCTGCGCATCGTCCCGCCGTCCGATGAATACGTGAACGGCATGCGCACCATCGAAACGATGGCCACCGGCACCGGCATCAAAGCCGTCGAGTTCTGGCTCGACGGACGCAAGATCGCCGTCCGCCGCTCGCCGCCGTTCAGCCTCGACGTCGACTTCGGCACCGTGCCGCAGATGCGCCGCATCCGCGCGGTCGCCCTCGACGGAGCCGGCAAGCAGCTCACCGGCGACGACATCACCATCAACACCGGTACCGATCCCTTCCGCGTGCGCATCGTCTCGCCGCGCATCGCGCCGCAGTTCGTGGGACAGACGCGCGTGGAGCTCGCCGTCGACGTTCCCGACGGCGACCAGCTCGAGCAGGTGGAGCTGTACTGGAATCAGACCCGCGTCGCGACGATGTTCGATCCGCCGTTCATCCAGACCGTCGACATCCCGCCGACGGAAGGCGTCGGCTATCTCCGCGCCGTCGCGACGCTGAAAGACAGTGCGACCGCGCCGATCGAAGACGTCGTGCTCCTCAACTCGCCCGCGTACATGGAGGAGCTGAACGTTCATCTCGTCGAGCTGCCGACGACGGTGATGGTCAGCGGCAAGCCGTCGAACGATCTGCCGGAGTCGGCGTTCAAGATCCTCGACGAAGGGAAGCCGGTCTCGATCGCGAAGTTCGAATACGTGAAGAACCTCCCGCTTTCGATCGGACTCGCCATCGACACATCGGGCTCGATGCAGCAGCGCATGGATGAAGCGGTGAAGGCGGGCGCACAGTTTTTCCAGAACGTGATGAAGAAGGGCGACAAGGCGTTCCTCGTCTCGTTCTCGTCCGAGCCGCAAGTGGTACAGAAGTGGTCCCCGAAGATCGCCGACGTGCACGCCGGCCTCGCGAAGCTGCGCGCCGAAGAAGCGACGGCGCTCTACGACGCGGTGGTCTACTCGCTCTACAACTTCCTCGGCGTGAAAGGCCAGAAGGCGCTCGTGGTCATCACCGACGGCAAGGACACGGCCTCGGATTTCACATTCGATCAGGCCATCGAGTACGCGCGCCGCGCCGCCGTGCCGATCTACGGCATCGGCATCGGCATTCGAGGAAATGAGATGGACGTCCGTTACAAGCTCGGGCGCTTCGCCACCGAGACCGGCGGCACGACCTACTACATCGAACAGGCCCGCGATCTCGAGCGCGTCTACAACCAGATCCAGGACGAGCTCCGCTCGCAATACGTCCTCGGCTTCTATCCCGCGCCGGACGTCAAGCCGGGATCGAAGTGGCGCGAGGTCGAAGTGAAGACGACTGAAGGAAAGGTGAAGACGATTCGCGGGTACTACCCTTGAATATGAAGCGCATTCCCGCCCTGCTGCTCGCAGCCTTCGCATTCGATGTGGCGACCGCTGCCCTCAGCGGTCGCGGTGCCGCTGGGGGCAGCGGCACCCACACAGCATTCGCGGCCGACGAAAAGCCGCAGCTCTCGCGCCGCGAGCGCAAGGAGCGCATGGCGAAGCTGCCCGACCCGCACCGGCAGTTCCTCATCGAAGTCGAGCCGATCATCCTGCCGTTCGAGCGCGACGCGTTCCTCATGCTCGAGACCGACGCGCAGCGCAACTCGTACATCGAAGACTTCTGGCGCCGCCGCGACATCGCCGCCGGCACCACCAACCACGCCGCACGCGCCGAGTACTACGACCGCATCGCATTCGTGCGCGAGAACTTCGAGGGCATCTCCTGGGATCGCGGGCGCATGTATCTCGTACGCGGCCGCCCGCTGGACATGCTCGACCCGAAATGTCCGCAGTTCTTCGTCCCGCTGCAGGTTTGGAAGTACGGCTACATCGAAACGTTCGGCCACGACGTCCGCCTCCTTTTCTATCTGCCGCGCCAGCAGAAGATTTACAAGCTCTGGAATCCGTACCTCGACGGCTTCGAGGTGCTGCGCTCCGACGACATCTCGTCGAACCGCCAGGCGTGGACGCCGCAGGATGTGTTTCATCAATGCCCGCAAGGCGAAGAGATCCTCGGCGCGATGGGGAGCATGCAGGCGAATCAATACAAGCTCGCCGATCTCTACAAGCCGCCGCCCGCGAATGAAGAAGACATCGGCAAGATCCTTCGCTCGGCGGTGTTGCCCGATGCGAAGGCGCCGAAGCTGATCGGCGCGGAGATGAAAGTCGCGTATCCGTCGGCTGAGGGAACGAAGACCGATGCGCAGCTGACCATCATGGTGCCGCGCGCGCAGCTCAAGACCACGTCGGCCGGCGGCATCGCCGTCTACACGATCGACATCGTCGGCGAAGTGCTGCACAACGACGCGATGTGGGAGAAGTATCGCTATCGCTTCGACTACCCCGGCGACATCAAGGACGAGAAGCTGCCGATCGTCATCGATCGACTGCTGCGGCCTTCGACCTACAAAGCGCGCGTGAAGATCACCGACGCCGCGTCGAATGCGGAGGCGATCCTCGAGACCGAGCTCGTCGTTCCCGAAATCGAAGCGAAAAAGAGCGCGGAGTCGGCAACCGTCGACGTCCTGCGCGAACAGATGCAGTCGTCGCGCGCGTCGCTGAAGATCGTGCCGCTGACCGAAAACGTCATGAGCGGACTGCAGACGATTCAGACCATCGTCAGCGGCAGCGGCATCAAGTCGGTCGAGTTCTGGCTCGACGGCAAGAAAGTCGCGACGCGCCGCGCGCCGCCGTACACGCTCGATCTCGACTTCGGCACCGTGCCGCGCTCGCGCAAGATCCGCGCGGTCGCCCTCGACTCGCACGATCAGATCATCACCGGCGACGAAGTCGTCGTGAACACCGGCACCGATCCCTTTCGCGTGCGCATCGCCTCGCCGCGCGTGGCACCGAAGATCAGCGGGCCGACGCGCGTGGAGCTCGAGGTCAAAGTGCCGGAAGGCAAACAGCTCTCGCAGATCGAGCTCTATTACAACGAGCAGCGCGTGGCCACGATGTACGACGCGCCGTTCGTGCAGAACGTGAACATCCCCGCCACCGACGGCGTCGGCTACCTCCGCGCGGTCGCGGCGCTGAAAGACCCCGATGTCGATCCCGTCGAAGACGTGGTGATGGTCAACACTCCCGACTACATCGAGAACATCGACGTCCATCTCGTCGAGCTGCCGACGACGGTGCTGCGCGACGGCAAGCCGGTGAACGATCTCCAGGAGGCGTCGTTCAAGGTGACGGACGAAGGCCAGCCGGTGAAGCTCGCGAAGTTCGAGCACGTGAAAGACCTGCCGCTCTCGATCGGCATGGCCGTCGACACGTCGGGATCGATGGACGAGAAGATGCCGCAGACGCGTGCGGCCGGCTCGGCGTTTTTCCAGAACGTGATGCGCAAGAGCGATAAGGCGTTCGTCGTGGCCTTCGATTCATCGCCGCACATCGTGCAGAAGTGGTCGACGGATCTGACGGAGCTGAACAGCGGCCTCGCCAAATTGCGCCCCGAGGAGTCGACCGCGTTGTACGACGCCGTCGTCTATTCGCTCTACAACTTCCTCGGCGTGAAGGGTCAGAAGGCGCTGGTGCTGCTGACCGACGGCAAGGACACGGTGTCGAAGTTCACGTACGAGCAGGCGCTCGAGTACGCGCAGCGCGCGGCGGTGCCGATCTACACGATCGGCATCGGCATCCGCGCGACGGAGCTGGACGTCCGCTCGAAACTGAATCGCCTCTGCGCCGAGACCGGCGGCACGTCGTACTACATCGACAATGCCACCGAGCTCTCGAAGATCTATACCGACATTCAGAACGAGCTTCGCTCGCAATACGTCCTCGGCTTCTACCCCGCACCCGAAGTGAAGACCGGCAGCAAGTGGCGCGAAGTGACGGTGCAGGTGGCGGACGGAAAGGTGAAGACGATTCGGGGGTATTACCCGTGATTCCCCGTGCCCGTGCCCGTGCCCGTGCCCGTGCCCGATTCCCCGCCCCGGGCACGGGCGCGGGCGTGGGCGGGATCTTGATGCTCGTTCTTGCAGCACTGATCACATGCAGCGCTCGCCGCCGTGAACGAACCGCTCACGCGCGCCGAGCAGAAGACGCGCATCGCCGCGCTCCCCGACAAGCATCGCCAGTTCCTCCTCGACACGGAGCCGATCCTGCAGACCTCGGAGCGCGACGCGTTCCTCCGTCTCGAGACCGACGCGCAGCGCGATGCGTTCATCGAAGACTTCTGGCGCCGCCGCGACATCGCCGACGGCACGACCAATCACGCCGCGCGCGCGCGCTACTTCGAGCGCCTCGAGTACGTGAAGGAAAACTTCGAGGCCGTCGCATCGGATCGCGGCAAGGTCTATCTGCTGCAGGGACCGCCGGCCGAGGTCTACAACGTCAATTGCACGTCCCTCTATCAGCCGATCGAGATCTGGCGCTACGCCTATCTCGAAAATTTCGGACACGACTTCTGGATTCTCTTCTACATCCCGCGCGGCCATCGCGAATACCGCTACTGGCAGCCGATCAAAGGGAAGCTCGCGTGGATGGCGCTCGACGATCTCCGTCCCGACGTCGCCGTGACGATGGGCGCCGGGGCGAAGGTCTGCCAGCACGAAGACGTCCTGGCCAAGGCGCTGGCCATGGTGCAGCAGGACGCCGACCGCCTGCCGCACGTCTTCGATGCGCCGCCGGTCAACGAAGAAGACATGCGCCGCATCCTCCGCTCGGCAGTCATCGGCGATCCGAACGCGCCGCCGCTCGCCGGCGCGGAGCTGAGCGTCAAGTACGGCGCGCACACGCAGCTCGTCATCTACGTCCCGAAGTCGCAGCTGAAGACGACCACGACCGGCAACGTCTCGGTCTACACGATCGACGTCGTCGGCGAAGTGATGAAGAGCGACATGCTGTGGGAGAAGTATCGCTATCGCTTCGATTTCCCCGGCGACATCGCGGAGGAGAAGCTGCCGATCGTCATCGACCGCACGCTGCGTCCGGCCATGTATCGCTCGCGCGTGAAGATCACCGACGCCGCATCGAACGCGCAGACGATTCTCGAGACCGATCTGAACGTACCCGAAGTCGCGGCGGTTGCGACGGCGGAATCGAAAGCGCTCGATGTGATCCGCGAAGAACTGCAGTCGACGCGCGCGTCGCTGAAGATCGTCCCGCAGCCCGACAGCGTCTTGAGCGGACTGCGGACGATCGAGACGATCCTCAGCGGCACCGGCATTCAATCGGTCGAGTTCTGGCTCGATGGAAAGCGCGTCGCGACGCGGCGCTCGCCGCCCTACACGCTCGACCTCGACTTCGGCACCGTGCCGCGCTCGCGCAAGATCCGCGCGGTGGCGCTCGACGCGCACGACCAGATCATCACCGGCGACGAGATCGTGGTGAACACCGGCGCCGATCCGTTCCGCGTGCGCATCGCCTCGCCGCGCGTCGCGCCGAAGATTAGCGGACCGACGCGCGTGGAAGTGGAGGCGAAAGTTCCGGAAGGGAAAGAGCTCGCGCAGATCGAGCTGTACTACAACGAGCAGCGCGTCGCCACGCTCTACGACCCGCCGTTCGTGCAGCGCGTGAACATCCCCGCCACCGACGGCGTCGGCTACCTGCGCGCCGTGGCGTCGCTGAAGGACCCGGAAACGGATCCGGTCGAAGACGTAGTCCTCGTCAACACGCCCGACTACATCGAGACCATCGACGTCCACCTCGTCGAGCTGCCGACGACCGTGCTGCGCAACGGAAAGCCGGTGAACGACCTGAAGCAGGACGCGTTCAAAGTGCTGGACGAAGGACAGCCGGTGCAGCTCGCGAAGTTCGAGCACGTGAAGAACCTGCCGCTCTCGATCGGCATGGCCGTCGATACCTCGGGATCGATGGACACGAAGATGCCGCAGACCCGCGCCGCGGCGTCGGCGTTTTTCCAGAACGTGATCCGCAAAGGCGACCGCGCCTTCCTCGTCGCCTTCGACTCCTCGCCGCACGTCGTGCAGAAGTGGACGCCCGATCTGACGGACCTGAACAGCGGCCTCGCCAAACTGCGCCCCGAAGAATCGACCGCCCTCTACGACGCCGTCGTCTACTCCCTCTACAACTTCCACGGCGTGAAAGGCCAGAAAGCGCTCGTCCTTCTCACCGACGGCAAGGACACCGTCTCGAAGTTCACCTACGAACAGGCCCTCGAATACGCCCAACGCGCCGCCGTCCCCATCTACGCCGTCGGCATCGGCATCCGCATGACGGAGATGAACGTCCGCGCCAAACTCACCCGCCTCTGCACCGAAACCGGCGGCACCTCCTACTACATCGACAGCGCAAACGAGCTCTCGAAGATCTACACCGACATCCAGAACGAGCTCCGCTCCCAATACCTCCTCGGCTTCTACCCGCAAGCGCAGGGGTCGCGGTGGAGAGAGCTGACGGTGAACGTGGCAGATGCAAGGGTGAAGACGATTCGCGGCTATTACCCGTAGCCAGCCCGGGCACGGGAAAGTCGGGATCCGTCGCGCTCACCATGACGGCGCTCCATACTCGAACCAGAAACTCCCCCCGCCCGCCGCCGCTTTTCCGCCCATCCAGCGCGTCAGTGCGTCGGTGTGAAAGGCGCGGAGGTACTCGCTTCCGAACAGCACACGCGCGCGGGGGTTGTCGGTGAGCAGCGCCAAAAGCAGGTATTGCTCGGTCCAGAAGATCTGCTTTTGCAGCAGCCACTCCTGCGGCATTCCGAAGGGGAGGAAGATGTCGTGGGCGTGGACGAGGACACGGCGGCGCAGTTTCGGCAGGAGGCGTAGATAGATGTGCAGGCAATCGCTGCCGGTCTTCACGGTGTGCGTGGAGTCGATGAAGAGGAAGTCGCCGTCGGAGGAGAGCCAGGCATCGAGTTGCGCGAGCGTGATGCTCTGCGCGGGTTGCTGCACGAGCTCCACGTTCGCGTTGAGAAGGAACTCGCGCGGGTAGGGTTCGACACACACGATCCTTCCGCTGCCGTTGCGCTTCACTGCTTCGAGTGCGACGAGGGTCGAGAAGCCGCTGCCGATCTCGACGATCGTTTGGGGGCGGTACTTGCGGATGAAGCAGTAGTACGCCATCGCGTCGCTGAACGAGAACTGCGAGTTGTTCCAGAACTCGGCGTCGGGCGTGAACTCGTCGGCAAACGGCTGGAGCTCCGCGAGGAGCGCGGTCATCTGCGCACCGTCGAAGAGGCGCTCGTCGAGATACGGCGCGGCTCGCGGTACTCGAACGAATCGCGGATCTCTTCGATCGACGGGCTGTTGCTGTAGAAATTGACGGGAAGAACGTTCACGCCGTCGCGCTGCAATGGCTCGCGCGTGGCGGGATCGGCCCACACCAGCCTTCGCAGGAAGCGTCGAAGCAGCCTATTCGTGATCGTGCGTAACGTGTTCTTTCCGCTCCTGCGCGGCGCGCTCGCGCTCCGCTGCTTTTTCCGCGCGCCGCTGATTCGCTTCTTCCTTGAGCCGCTTCGCGATCGCCGTGCCGGTCTCCGTCGTCGCCAATCCGCCTTCCGCGGTCTCGCGCAGCCCGCGCGGCAGCGAGCGGCCGATGCGCACCATCGCCTCCACGATCTCGTCCATCGGAATGACGGATTCGACTCCCGCGAGCGCGAGCTGCGCGGCGGTGAGGCCGTGCACCGCGAAGAGCGCGTTGCGCTTCACGCACGGCACTTCGACGAGACCGCCGACCGGATCGCAGACCAGGCCGAGGGTGTTCTTGAGCGCGAGCGCGGCCGCGTGGATGCATTCGCGCGTCGTGCCGCCCATCATGTACGCCACGCCCGCGGCGCCCATCGACGACGCCACGCCGACTTCGTTCTGACATCCGCCCGCCGCGCCGCTGATGTTCGCCGACAGCGCAATGATGGATCCGACGCCGCCGGCGACGACCAATGCGCGCACCGTCTTTTCCGGATCGACGTTGCGCTCCTCTTCGAGCGCGAGCAGCATGCCGGGCACGACTCCGCCCGCGCCAGCCGTCGGCGCCGCGACGATCACACCCATCCGCGAGTTCTCCCCCATCACCGCGAGCGCGTAGAGCTCCGCTTTGACGGTGAGCGGATCGAGGAACGTGCGCCCTTCGTTGAACGCGCGCGCGAGCAGCTGCGCTTCGTGTCCGACAAGCCGTCCCATCGACTCGCGTCCGCCGCTCTTGCCACGCTCGACGCATTCGCGCATCACCGCGCGCCGCTTGCGCAGCGCCTCGACGATCTGCTCCGCCGGAACGGCGTGTTCCTGCTCGTCGGTCTCGAGAAAGACTTCCGCGAGATCGCGGTTCGCGGCGATCTCTTCCAGCTGTTTGAATGATTCGATCACGGCACCCACAACCGCGCGCGGAGGAGGCGCAATCCCGCGCCTCCTCCACGGTCGATCATGGATATTGCCAGATGTAGCAGCCGCCGACGCGGACTCGCCCGCTGGAGTCCGACTTCGCGCCGTTGATGCGCATCGACACGGTATCGCCGGACACGGCGCTGAACGTCGTCCATTTCGCGCCGCTGTCGGAGCTGGTGCCGCTGTTCCCATGGTTACTGTAGATGTTGTAGTAGGTGTGCGAGCCGCCGTGATTGACATCGATGTCGATGCCGAGGTACTCCCACCACGAGGCGGTCGGGCTGTAGAAGTCGATCGTGCACTGCGCCACCCAGCTCGAGGAGCCGGAGCCGGCGGTCACGGTTCGCGTGGCGCTCTGCTGGTACCACGTCGTGAACTCCCACATCGACGCCCCGGAGTTCCATTGGAAGCCGGCGTCGACGGACCAGCACTCGGAGGAGCTGGTGTCGAGATGATTGATCGCGTACTCCCACGGTTGTCCCGTGATCTGGACCTGCACGCGGTTGTTGCAGTCATACGCGAGCGCGCTCGGCACGATGCCGAGGGCGAGAGTGAATCCAAGCAAGACAGTCAGTTTTCGCATTGAAAGGGTCTCCTTTTGCTTCGCAACTGCTGACTGGCCAGTTGCGCGCAATGTGCATCGCGGAAGGGATCCGCGCTAGAGACATTTCGTGACCGAACTTAGCCTTTACGGAATTCGGTCCAGATATCGGGCGTCCTCGACGTCCTCTGTCGAGCAGATCCGTTTCAGAGCCTGATCCGACAGCGGCGAGTCGACGTCGATCTGCATGAAGGCATCCTTGCCGCGCTGTTTGCGCGAGCAGTAGAGCGACGCGATGTTGATGCCTTCCTCGGCGATGATCTTCGTCACTTCCGAGATCATGCCCGGGCGGTCACGATAGAAGAGCAGCAACGTCGGCGAGTCGCCTTTGAAGCGGGTCTGGAAGCCGTTGATCTGGAAGACTTCGATCACGCCGCCGCCGATCGACGAGCCGACGATCTCGACTTCGCGCGCCGGTCCTTTCGTGACGATGCGGACCGTGTTCGGATGCACCTCGCCGAGGTCTTCTTCCGCGAATTCGACCGTCACGCCCATCTGCTCGGCGATGCGGATGGCCTCGGGGATGCGCGAGTCGTCGACATTCAGCCCGATCGAGCCGCCGACGAGCGCGAAGTCCGAGCCGTGCCCGCGATACGTCGCCGCGAGCGGCGGGTGCAGAAAGAAGTGCACCTCGACCGGATCTTCGTCGAGGATCTCGCGTGCCACGCGGCCGAGGCGCGCCGTCCCGGCAGTGTGCGAGCTCGACGGGCCGACCATCACCGGACCCATCACGTCGAGAATGCTGACTTTGCGATCGTGGCGAACAGCCATACGCGTACTTTATACTCGCCCGCCGTCCATGCCCGAAAAGCCGCGCATCCTCGTCGTCGATGATGACGGTCCGATCCTGTTGCTCATGCGCAGCGTCCTGCGCGAGTTCGGCTTCGAGGCCGTCTCCGCGGCGAGCGGTCAGCAGGCGATCGAAGAAGCGCAGCGCACGACGCCCGATCTCATCCTCCTCGACCGCAACATGCCGGGCATGTCGGGCGACGAAACGCTGCAAGCGTTGCGCGCCATCGCAGCGCTGGCGACGACGCCGGTGCTGATCCTCAGCGGCGAGCCGATCGAGCCGAACGAGCTCGCGGAGCTCGGCGCAAACGGGTCGGTGCTGAAGCCGTTCGACGTGCAGAATCTGGTGGAGACGATCCGGAAGCACGTGGGGTAACGTTTTTGCTAGAGTGCGCCGCATGAAGCACTCCATCGATGATCTCGTCCGCGCCGCCGTGTTCGGCGATGACGCGGCGAAGGCGGAGGCTCGGCGCGCGATTCATCTCGAGGCGCGCGAGCGCGGCGCGATTTCTTCCTCGATTTACCCGCTGTACCAGGCCATCGGACGCAATGAAGTGGCGCGGAAGTTCACCGTGCCGGCGTTCAACATCCGCGCCCTGACGTACGACGTCGCCCGCGCGCTGTTCCGCGCGGCGATGCGCCACGACGTCGGCCCGTTCATCTTCGAGATCGCGCGCAGCGAGATCGGCTACACCGAACAGCGTCCCGGCGAATATGCGGCGTGCGTGCTCGCCGCGGCCATCGCCGAAAACTACAAAGGACCGGTGTTCATCCAGGGCGATCACTTCCAGGCCAGCGCGAAAAAGTGGGCCACCGAGGATGGGAAACAGTCGGAGATCAAAGCGCTGGAGTCGCTGATCGACGAAGCGATTGCGGCCGAGTTTTTCAACATCGACATCGACACCTCCACGCTCGTCGATCTGTCGCATGAAACGCGCGACGAGCAGCAGCAGACGAACTACACCTACACCGCGCACTTCACGAAGCACATTCGTGCGCGGCAGCCGAAGGGGATCGACATTTCGATCGGCGGCGAGATCGGCGAAGTCGGCAAGTACAACACGCAGCCCGACGAAGTGCGCGCGTACGTCGATGGTGTCCGCCGGATTCTCGGCGACGCGGGCATGGCCAAGATCTCCGTGCAGACCGGCACGTCGCACGGCGGCGTTCCGCTCGCGGACGGCTCCATCGCCCAGGCGAAGATCGACTTCGACGTGCTGCGCGAAACGACGCGCATCTGCCGCGAGGAGTATCAGATCGCCGGATCAGTCCAGCACGGCGCGTCGACGCTGCCGGAAGAGGTGTTCAACAAGTTTCCCGAGAACGACGCGGTCGAGATCCATCTCGCCACCGGCTTCCAGAACATGATCCTCGACGCGCCGTCGCTGCCGCAGGAGATGAAGGACGAAATCCGGCAGTTCTGCTTCGACCACTGCATGGACGAGCGGAAAGACGGTGAGACGGACGAGCAGTTCGTCTACAAGACCCGCAAGAAGGCGATCGGCCCGTTCAAGAAGCGGATGTGGGATCTGCCGGCGGAGGCGAAGCAGCCGATCCTCGACGCGATCGAGACGAAGTTCGAGTTCCTGATGGAAAAGCTCGGCGCCTTCGGCACGCGCGACATCACGGAGAAGTTCATCCCGCTGCGCCCGGCGGACATGCCCGAGTACGCGGCGGCCTCGGCCGAGCTTACTGCCGCGGCCGTCGTCGACCCCAACGAAGGCGAATAATTTCCTTCGAAATACTGTAAAGTTCTCCGCGCTCAATTCGGGCAAATTCCTTCAATCCAACGATTCGATCGCGGGGCGGTGTGTGCAGGACGTGACGATCGCTCGTTCAGGAGCCTGCATGCTTCGTCGGTTCGTCTGCGTTGCTGTTGCTTTTGTCGTTGCTCTTGCTGCTCACGCGGCGTCCTTCACGTCGGGAAACATCGTCGTTTACCGGGTCGGTGATGGATCTGCCGCGCTGAGCTCGGCGGCGACTCCCGCCTTTCTCGATGAATATCTTCCGAGCACGGCGGCCCAGGCGTCGGCGGTTCAGTCGATCGCGTTCCCGACGACGACTGTCGGAGCGAATAAGAGAATGACCTGCTCCGGCTCTCAGGCCGAGGGGTTTCTGATGCGGTCCGTCGACGGAAGCTATCTCGTCGTCGCCGGCTATGACGCGGCGACCGGCACCGCAGCCGTTGCGGGAACGACGTCGGGAGCGACCAACCGCGTCGTCGCGCGCATCGACACGAGCGGCGTCATCAACACGACGACGTCACTGACGGATGCGGCATCGACTGGAAACGTCCGCGCCGTCGTCTCGACGAACGGAACCGATCTCTGGGTTACAGGCAGCGCTGGCGGCGTGCGATACACCACGCTCGGCGGGACTACATCCACCCAGCTCTCGACGTCCGTCACGAACATCCGCACGCTGGGTCTCATGGCCGGCTTCGGCGCGCTTCCGACGCCCCAGCTTTACCTGTCGACGGCGAGCGGCGCGTTCCAGGGCGTGGCTTCCGTGGGCAGCGGAACGCCCACGACCTCGGGCCAGACCACCACGCTGCTGCCCGGCTTCCCCACGGTGGCCGGACCGTCCTCGTATATGTTCTTCTTCGCCGACCTCAGCGCCGGCGTCGCCGGGCCGGACACCGTGTACGTCGCCGACGATCGCGCATCGCCGAACGGCGGCATTCAGAAGTGGACGTACAACGGCTCGACGTGGTCGCTCACCAACACGATCGGCCTCTCGGGCACGCGCGGAATCACCGGAACGGTCTCGGGCACGAACGTCACGCTGTGGGTTACTGACGGCGGCACCCTCCGCACGCTCACCGACACCGCGGGATACAACGTCAACAACAACGGCACGCTGACGACACTCGCGACGGCGCCGACGAACACCGCCTTCCGCGGCGTCGCCTTCGCCCCCGCCGCCGCAGCTCCCACCCCCGCCGTCCTCTCCATCAACCGTACGAACCCCAGCCCGACCAACGCCGCGAGCGTCGACTTCACCGTCACGTTCAACCAGTCCGTCACCGGCGTCGGCACCGCCGACTTCGCGCTGAACTTCAGCGGCGTCAGCAGCCCGTCCATCACCGGCATCTCCGGCAGCGGCTCGACGTACACCGTCAGCGTCAACACCGGCACGGGCAGCGGACAGATTCGCCTCGACCTCATCGACGACGACACGATCACGAACGGAACGACGCCTCTCGGCGGCGCCGGCGCCGGCAACGGCAACTTCACGACCGGCCTGCCGTACGACGTCGACAAGACCCCGCCGATCGTGCAGTCGATCGTGCGCGCGAGCACGAATCCGACCAACGCCTCCTCCGTCAACTTCACCGTCTCCTTCGGTGAGGCGGTCCTCGGACTCGACTCGAGCGACTTCACGCTCACGACGACCGGAGGCATCAGCGGCGCGTCGGTCACCGGCGTCACCGGCAGCGGTCCGTACACCGTCGCCGTCAACACCGGCACCGGCGACGGCACGATCCGTCTCGACTTCGTCAGCAACGGCAGCGTCACCGACGCGCTCGGGAACGCGAACGCCGCCAGCTTCAACAGCGGCGAGTTCTACACCATCGACAAGACTCCGCCTGCGGTCAGCTCCATCGTCCGCGCGAACACGAATCCGACGAGCTCCACGAGCGTCAACTTCACGGTCACGTTCAGCGAGTCGGTCACCAGCGTAGGCACGAACGACTTCACGCTCACCACCACCGGAGGCATCAGCGGCGCGTCGGTCACCGGCGTCACCGGTAGCGGCCCGTACACGGTCAGCGTCAACACCGGCACGGGCAGCGGCACGATCCGTCTCGACGCCATTAACAACGCGACGATCTTCGACGCGGTCGGCAATCAATTCACGACCGGCTTCACCACCGGCGAGGTCTACACCGTCACCAAGACGGCGCCGGCGGTGGTTTCGATCACCCGGGATGACCCCAGTCCAACGAGCAGCGGCTCGCTCCACTACACCGTCACGTTCAGTACCGGCGTTCTCGGCGTCGATACGACCGACTTCGCGCTCCCGCAAACCGGCGGCGTGACTGCATCGGTCAGCTTCATCGGAACAGGCGACGGTGGCACTGTGTGGGCCGTCACCGTAAACGCCTCCGGCACCGGGACGGTCGGCCTGAACGTCGTCGACAACGATTCCATCACCGCGATCAGCAACAGCGAGCCCCTCGGCGGTCCGGGCGCCGGCAACGGCGACTTCACCGGCGAGGTCTACACGATCGATCAGGGCTCGCCTGCGGTGAGCTCGAGCGTGCGCGCAAACGCCGATCCGACGAACGCCGTCTCCGTGAACTTCACCGTCACGTTCACCGAGACCGTCACCGGCGTCGATGCGACGGACTTCGCGCTCACTACCACCGGCAGCGTGAGCGGCGCATCGGTCAGCGGCGTCACCGGCAGCGGCACGACCTACACCGTCAGCGTCAACACCGGCAGCGGCGACGGCACGATCCGTCTCGACTTCGTCAGCAACAGCACCGTCAAAGATATTGCGAACAACCCCACATTCACCGGCTTCACCACCGGCGAGTTCTACACGATCGACAAGACCGTGCCGTCGGTGCAATCGATCACGCGCGCGAGCACCGATCCGAATCCCGGACCGAGCGTGAACTTCACGGTCACGTTCAACGAGAACGTGAGCGGCGTCGACAACGCCGACTTCACGACGTTCACCACCGGCGCGATCACCGGCACGTCCGTGACCAGCGTCATCGGCGGTCCGATGGTCTACACCGTCGCCGTCAACACCGGCAGCAACAGCGGCACGCTGCGCCTCGACTTCGTCGACAACGACACCGTGCTCGACACCGCGGGCAACACCACCGCGGCCGGATTCACCGGCGGCGAGACGTACACCATCAATGCGCCGACGCCGGCTCCGACGGGACTCGTCGGTGCGGTCAGCAGCGGCAAGGTCGCGCTGACCTGGAACGCGGTCGGCGTCGCGACGTCCTACAACGTCAAGCGCGGCACGACGCCGGGCGGTCCGTACTCGACGATCGCCTCGCCGAGCAGCCCGTCGCACAACGACACGACGGTCACGAACGGCACGCGCTACTACTACGTCGTCACCGCGGTCGCTCCGGGCGGCGAGAGCGCGAACTCCTCCGAGATCCATGCGAAGCCCGATGTCCCCGAAGCCCTCGGCATCGACATCAGCCAGGTCTACGGCGCCGGCGGCAACGCCGGAGCGGTATTCACGAACGATTTCATCGAGGTCTTCAATCGCGGCAACTCGACGGTTGATCTCACCGGCTGGAGCGTGCAGTACGCGTCCGCCGGTGGTTCCTCGTGGACGCCGACCAACATCTCCGGCACGCTCGCCCCGGGACGCCACTACCTTGTCCAGGAAGGCGCCGGCGCGGGCGGCACGACTCCGCTTCCGACGCCCGATGCGACCGGCGGAGTGGCCATGAGCGGCACCTCGGCCAAAGTGGCGCTGGTCTCCTCGACGACCGCGCTCACCGGCACCTGTCCGACCGGTGCCGGCATTCTCGATTTCGTCGGCTACGGCAGCTCCGGCCAGACCTGCTTCGAAGGCACCGGCCCGACTGTGAACCCGAGCGGGAACACGAACTCGCAGCAGCGCGCGTCGAACGGCTGCGTCGACACGAACAACAACGCCGCCGACTTCGCGAACGCCGCGGCCAATCCGCGCAACACCGCGTCGGCCGCGACGCCGTGCTCGGTCACCGCGATCGGCTCCGCGACTCCGACGTCCGTGCCCTCGGGCAGCAGCGTGCTCCTGAAAGTCGAGCTGCCGCCGTCGATTCCGGGCGGCGCCATCATCACCGGCGATCTCACCGCGATCGGCGGCAGCGCGTCGCAGGCATTCTTCGACAACGCCACCAACGGCGACGTCACCGCGAATGACAACATCTTCTCGTTCCAGGCCACGGCCACCGGCTCCGCCGGCTTGAAGTCGCTGCCCGTCAACGCGAATGCGATGCCCACCGGCATCGCCAACACGACCATCCTGCTCACCATCACCCCGCCGCTCGAAACGATCGCGGCGGTGAAAGTCGACACCACTCCCGCCGACACGGTTCCGGACCGCAACGGCCAGGCCGTGCTCGTGCGCGGCGTCGTCACCTCGATCGACTTCCGCGGCGGCACGGGCCTCGAGTACTACATCCAGGACACGACCGGCGGCATCGACGTCTTCTCGACGACTGACGTCGGCCCGGCGCTCACCGTCGGCGCGAACGTCGAAGTCAACGGAACCATCACTCAATTTAACGGCCTCACCGAGATCTCGCCGACCTCGATCACGCTTCTCGCGCCCGGCACGCTGCCGCCGGTCACTCCGCAGACCGTCACGCTGGCGCAGTTGCTCGACGGCGTGGGCGAGCCGCGCGAAGGAACGCTCGTCCGCGTCGACAACCTCACCGTCACCTCCGGCACCTTCCCCGCTGCCGGCGCATCGGGCAACGTCACGGTCAGCGACGGCGCGAACAGCGGCACGATCCGCATCGACAGCGACACCGACATCGACGGCACGACCGCGCCGGGCGGCATCTTCTCCGTCATCGGTCTCGTCAGCCAGAGCGACACCACGAATCCGTTCGACTGCTGCTACCAGATCCTTCCGCGCAGCACCGCGGACATCATCCCGAACACGCCTCCGACCGGCACCGGCGGCGCGAATCCGCCGAGCGTTGCGCCGGGCGGCACCACGCTGCTCACGGTGACCGTCACGCTCGGACAGAATCCGCCGAGCACCGGCGTCAGCGTCGTCGTGAACCTCAGCTCGATCGGTCTCAGCGCGTCGCAGACGTTCTTCGACAACGGCACGAGCGGCGACGTCGCGCCGGGCGACAACGTCTTCTCCTACAGCGCGACCGTTCCCCTGGCCACGCCTCTCGGACCGAAGTCGCTGCCCGTGCAGATCTCCGACGCGCAGGCACGCAGCAGCGCGACGTCGATCTCGCTCAACATCCAGTCGGCGTCCGCGCCGAACACGCCGACGAACCTCATCGCCACGCCGGGCAACCAGCAGGTCAGCCTCACGTGGGACGCGGTGGCCGGCGCGACCGGCTACAACGTCAAGCGCGCGCTCGTCAGCGGCGGACCGTACACCACGATCGCGCCGAACATCGGACCGAACAACTACACCGACACCGGCCTCTCGAACGGCACGCACTACTACTACGTCGTCTCCGCGCTCAGCGGCGCGAACGAGAGCGGCAACTCCAATCAGGCCGACGCCACGCCGAGCGCGCCGCCGCCGTCCGGCTCGCTGCTGAAGGTCTACTTCGTCGACATCGGCCAGGGCGCCGGCACGCTCATCGTCGGGCCGACCGGCAAGTCGATGCTCGTCGACGGCGGTCCTCCGGGACAGGGCAGCGCGAAGGTCATTCCGCTCCTCAACACCGTTCTCGGCCCGACCGGCAAGGTCGACTACCTCGTGCTCTCGCACTACCACGTCGATCACGACGCGGGCCTCACCGAAGTGATCAACGCCGGCCGCGTCTCGCCGACCGGCATCGCGTATGACAACGGCGACGCCGCCAACGTCGTGCCGCCGGTTCCGAGCAACAGCACCGGCACCGCGTACACCGCCTACAAGAATGCGCTGACGTCGCAGGGCATCACGCGCATGACGGCGACGCCGGGAACGACCGTCGACCTCGGCGGCGGCGCCCGCGCGACCTTCCTCGCGCAGGGCGGCCTGCTCGCCAGCGGCGGACACGTGTGGGTGTCGGGCACGGACCTCAACAGCTCGTCCGTCTCGACGCTGATCGAGTACAACAACTTCGACTACGTCGTCTCCGGCGACCTCACCGGCGGCGGACAGACCACGACGGCGAAGACGCCCGACGTCGAAACGTTCGTCGCGCAGATGGCCGGCGACGTCGACTTCGTGCAACTCGACCACCACGGTTCGACGACCGCCAACGGCCGCCGCTTCCTCGGCCAGCTGAAGGCCGAAGGCTCGCTCGCGTCGGTCGGCGTCACGAATACGTTCGGCCACCCGAACCGCGAGACGATCAACCGCTACCTCAACATCCCCGTCACCAGCGGCAACACCTACGGCGGGGAGACGCTGCCGCCGCCGGGCAACGGTCCGGTCGCGTATCAGACCGACGCCAGCCCGCCGACCGACAACCGCACCAGCGTCCAGGGCTACTCGGGCGCGAGCTCGTCGAACGGCGGACAGGGAACGATCCTGCTCAAGACCGATGGTCTGGTCAGCTACTCGATGGAGAGCTTCGACGACTTCGGCGTGCGCATCTCACCCGCCGCGCACGTCTACGCGCTCGACGGACAGGGCAACGGCCTCGCGTCCGACTTCCCGCCGACCGTGATTCCGTTCGTCTTCCCGGTCGTCCCGACCGCGGCTGACACCGTCACGGTGACGGCGCTCGTCAACGACAACCAGCCCATCACCAGCGTCACGCTCAACTACGCGCTCAACGGAGCCGCGCAGGCGCCGGCGACGATGTCGCCGACTATCGGCAGCGAGTACGCGACGTCGATTCCGGCGCAGCCGAACGGCACGCGCGTCGACTACACCGTCACCGCCGTCGCCAACGGCCTCACCACCAGCTACAGCGGCGGCTACTTCTCCGGCACCACGTCCATCGCCACGCTGCGCTCGCAGACGGCGCTCCTCGAGCCGACGTACCTCGACTACACCGCGCGCATCTCCGGTCTCGTCACCTCGGGCACGGGCAACTACTCGAGCACGAACAACGACGACTACATCGACGACGGCACCGGCGCGCTGAACATCTCGCGCACCATCGAGCCCGACACCCCGGCCGCGCAGCCGACGAGCACCGGCAACACCTACACCGTGGCCGGCTTCATCAACCAGCTCACCGGCCGCTTCCGCCTCGACGTTACGCCGCCGTTCGACGGCATCACCAAGCCGTGGGATCTCGGCCCCGGCTCGTTCAACGGGTACTCCATCACGCTCACCGGCTCCGGCGCCGTCACGCCGCTCTCGCGCACGATTGCGCAGATCAATGCTGACCCCGAGGGACATGACGCGAAGCTCGTGACGATCGCGAACTGCACCGTCACCAGCGGCACGATCCCCGCGTCGGGCGGCGTCGACGCATTCCTCACCATCAACGACGGCACCGGCTCGATCGAGATGAAGATCGACGGTGACAGCGACATCCCCGGACTGGCCACGCCGGCCGGCACGTTCACGCTCACCGGCACCGTGCAGCAGGACGACTTCCTGCGGCCGTTCAGCGCGCGCTACGACATCGCGCCGCGCAACCGCACCGACCTCGGCGCGGCTGCAGGCGGACCGTCGCTGATCACGATCGCGCAGGCGCGCGAGGACGTCGACGGGACCACCGGCGAATCGCCGGACGACTTCATTCCGGATCGCCTCGGCCAGCAGGTCAAGGTGCGCGGCGTCGTGACCTCGGTCGACTTCCGAGGAGCTTCGGGACTTGAGATCTACATCCAGGATCCGACCGGCGGCGTCGACATCTTCAACACCTCCATCAACACCGCGTACAACATCGGCGACAACCTCGAAGTCACCGGCACGGTCGCGCAGTTCAACGGCCTCACCGAGATCAATCCGGGCACGGGGTCGAACATCACCGTGCTGCCTCCGGGCACGCTGCCCACTCCGGACGTCGAAGTGGTCACGCTCTCGCAGCTCAACAACGGCGGCATCGGCGAAGCGTACGAAGGCAAGCTCATTCGCATCAACAACGTCACGCTCGATGCGCCGCCGGCGACATTCGGCGCGAACGTGAACTACAAGATCTCGGACGCCACGCTCAGCGGCGTCGTCGACATGCGCATCGACAGCGACACCGACATCGACACCACCGCGCCTCCCGCCGGTACGTTCTCCGTCATCGGCGTTCTCGGACAGTTCGACAGCACGAATCCTTTCGACAGCGGCTATCAGCTGTTCCCGCGCATTCGCGCCACCGACTTCCTCGGGGCCACGCCGACGCCTGCGTCGATCACCGCGACGGCAGGCACGCCGCAGACCACCAACATCAATACCGCGTTCGCCACGCAGCTTCAGGCCACCGTGCGCGACGCCGGCACGAACCCGATCTCGGGAATCGGCGTGACGTTCACCGCGCCGGCCAGCGGCGCCTCGGGCAAGTTCGCGAACAACACCGCCACGACGAACGCCACCACCAACGCCAGCGGCGTGGCGACGGCGACCGTCTTCACCGCGAACGCGATCGCCGGCTCGTACAACGTCGTCGCGTCGACGAACTCGCTCACCGCGAACTTCAGCCTCACCAACAACAATCCCGCGCCGACGCACTTCACGCTCAGTGCTCCCGCGAACGTGACGAACGGCGTTGCCTTCAACGTCACCGTCACCGCGCGCGACGCCGGCAACAACATCGCCACCGGCTACACCGGCACCGTGCACTTCACGTCGTCGTCCGCAGGCACGCTGCCGTCGGATTACACGTTCACCGGCGGCGATGCCGGCTCGCACACCTTCAGCGTCACGTTGACGACGAACGGCTCGCAGTCCATCACCGCGACCGACACCGTCACGGCCTCGATCACCGGCACGACGAACACGACCGTCAATGCACCCGCGGCCACGCACTTCAGCGTGACCGCACCCGCGAACGTGACGAATGGTGTGCCGTTCAACGTCACCGTCACTGCGCTCGACGCGTCGAATGCAACGGTCACCGGCTACACCGGCACCGTGCACTTCACGTCGACGTCCGCCGGCACGCTGCCGTCGGACTACACGTTCACCGGCGGCGATGCAGGCTCGCATACGTTCAGCGTCACCTTGACGACGAACGGCGCGCAGTCGATCACCGCAACGGACACGGTCACGGCGTCGATCACCGGCACGGCGAACACCACCGTCAACGCCGCGCCGCAGGTGGCCACGCACTTCAGCGTCACCGCGCCCGCGAACGTGACGAACGGCGTGCCGTTCAACGTCACCGTGACCGCGCTCGATGCGTCGAATGCAACGGTCACCGGCTACACCGGCACCGTTCACTTCACGTCATCGTCTGCCGGCACGCTGCCGTCGGATTACACCTTCACCGGGGGCGATGCAGGCTCGCATACGTTCAGCGTCACCTTGACGACGAATGGCGCGCAGTCGATCACCGCGACCGATACGGTCACCGCGTCGATCACCGGTACGGGGAACACCACCGTCAACGCCGCGCCGCAGGTGGCCACGCACTTCAGCGTCACCGCACCTGCGAGCGTCACGAATGGCGTGCCGTTCAACGTCACCGTGACCGCGCTCGATGCGTCGAATGCAACGGTCACCGGCTACACCGGCACCGTGCACTTCACGTCATCTTCTGCCGGCACGCTGCCGTCCGATTACACCTTCACCGGGGGCGATGCAGGCTCGCATACGTTCAGCGTCACCTTGACGACGAATGGCGCGCAGTCGATCACCGCAACCGACACGGTCACCGCTTCGATCACCGGCACCGCGAACACCAACGGTTAACGCCGCGCCGCAGGTGGCCACGCACTTCAGCGTCACCGCACCCGCGAGCGTCACGAACGGCGTGCCGTTCAACGTCACCGTGACCGCGCTCGATGCGTCGAATGCAACGGTCACCGGCTACACCGGCACCGTGCACTTCACGTCGATCTTCCGCCGGCACGCTGCCGTCGGACTACACGTTCACCGGCGGCGATGCCGGCTCGCACACCTTCAGCGTCACGCTTGACGACGAACGGTGCGCAGTCGATCACCGCAACGGACACGGTCACCGCGTCCATCACCGGAACCGCAAACACCAACGTCAACGCCGCGCCGCAGGTGGCCACGCACTTCAACGTCACCGCGCCCGCGAGCGTGACGAACGGCGTGCCGTTCAACGTGACGGTGACTGCGCTCGATGCGTCGAACGTGATCGTCCCCGGCTACACCGGCACCGTGCACTTCACGTCGACCTCCGCCGGCACGCTGCCGTCCGATTACACGTTCACCGGCGGCGATGCCGGCTCGCACACGTTCAGCGTTACGCTGACGACGAACGGCGCGCAGTCGATCACCGCAACCGATACGGTCACTGCTTCCATCACCGGCACCGCGAACACCACGGTCAACGCCGCGCCGCAGGTGGCCACGCACTTCAGCGTCACCGCGCCTGCGAGCGTGACGAATGGCGTACCGTTCAACGTGACGGTCACGGCGCTTGACGCGTCGAACGTGATCGTCCCCGGCTACACCGGCACCGTGCACTTCACGTCATCCTCCACGGGCACGCTGCCGTCCGACTACACGTTCACCGGCGGCGATGCCGGCTCGCACACCTTCAGCGTGACGCTCACGCAGAACGGCTCGCAGTCCGTCACCGCCACCGACACGGTCAACGCCTCCATCACCGGCACCGCCTCCGTCGCCGTGAGCTGTCCCTCGGCGCCAACGGCGATCGTCACCGCGGCCGCGTACGTCTGCGCGAGCTCGACCGGCAACAATGCCTCCGCCTCCCCGGCCGGGAACTACACGTGGACGATCACCAACGGCGTCATCACCGCGGGCCAGGGCACGTCGTCGATCACCTACAGCGCCGGCGCCAGCGGCAGCGTGGGGCTCACCGCCACGCCGATCACTCCGGTCGGCCAGTGCCCGACCGCGCAGGCCGGCAACGCGACGGTTCCGATCCGCCCGCGTCCGACGGCCACGCTGCCTTCGCCGATCAACGCCTGCGCCGGCGTGCCGTTCAACATCACCGCCACGCTCACCGGCACCGGGCCGTTCTTCGTCACCTGGTCGGACGGCTTCACGCAATCCACGGCCAGCACCTCGGCCACGCGCTCGTTCGTCACCAACAGCAACACGTCCCTGAGCGTCACCAGCGTGGTCGACTCGTCCTGCTCCAGCAGCACGCACTCGAACGTCGCTTCGATCCTCGTCGACTCCGCGCCGGTCATCACCGCGGACCCCGACAATGAGCACATCCTCAGCGGCCAGACCGCGACGCTCACCGTCTCCACCTCGAGCTCGGGCGTGTCGTTCCAGTGGTACGAGGGCAACCAGGGCGACACCTCGAACCCCGTCGGCACGAACTCCCCCTCGTTCACCACGCCGCCGTTGACGCACACCACCCACTACTGGGTGCGCCTCACCAACGCCTGCGGCAGCACCGACTCGCACCACGCCAACGTGAGCGTCTCCAACCGGCGCCGGTCGGCAGGCCACTAGCGTTTCTCCTCCCTCTCCCCGCTTCGGCGGGGAGAGGGGTTATCCTAGGCGTATGAGCGCGTCGCTGCCGCAGTCGCATCACGATTACACCTTCGCCGAGTACCTCGCGCTCGAGCGCGACAGCGAGATCAAGCACGAATTCGATGCCGGCGACATTTTGGCCATGGCCGGCGGAACGGCCAGGCACAATGCACTAGCCGCAAAAGTCGTCATCGCAGTGGGAACCACGATGTCCTCCGGTTGCACCGTGTTTCAATCGGACCAGCTCATCCGCGTTGTCGACACCGGCCGCGCCACCTATCCCGACGTATCGATGGTCTGCGGTCCGATCGAATACGACACGGGCGACGACGCTCACACCACGATCATCAACCCGGCGCTCCTCGTCGAAGTCCTTTCCGTCACCACGGAGAAAGAGGATCGCGGCAACAAATGGATGCACTACCAACGCATCCAGTCGTTGCAGGAGTACGTCCTCGTCAGCCAGCACCCGCGCATCGAAGTCTTCCGCCGCACACCCTCCGGCACCTGGGAGTACTTCGAAACGAGCGACGGCCGCGTGAGCCTGGCCACCGGCCCTACGCTCGATCTCTCCGCGTTGTACGCGGGCCTCCCTACCTAAGTTATTTGGCGTATACTCCCCGCCTGGATGTCTCCCCCGACCTTCGAAGAGCTTCGCCAGCAGGGCGTGGACTCCATGCGCAAGGGCGATTTCCCCGGCGCGCGGGCGATTTTCGAGGAAGCGGAGCGTCGCGCCACCACGGATGCGGAGCAAACGCGGGTCGTCATTCATCAGGCCTGCGTCGCGATCTTCGCCGGCGAGCCGTCGCCGCTCATTCAGGAGCTGCCGAAGTTCGTGTTCAACCGCGCCGACCCATTGAACGTCTGGCTCAGCGCGTTCTATTACGGCAACTACCTGATTGACGAGAAAAACAAGCGGACCGTCGCGGCGAAATACCTGACGATCATGTTCGAGCAGTTGCCGTTCCTGGAGCGGACGCATTATTACGCCGCGCTGTCGTTCGATTTCGCCTGTGCGCTGGCCTTGGCGGAGCGCCAATTCGACGACGCCCGCCGCTTTGCCATGCGTGCCCGCGAAAACATCGAGCTCTGTGAGCCCGCCGGCGACGTCGCTGCGGCCGCCGCCGTGGTCGAGCACAACCTCGGCTATTCCCTTCTCGGTTACGGCCAGGCCGCGGAAGCCATCCCTCATATACGCGCCGGACTGGAATCCCTCGAGTCGCTCGGATTCGCCACCGATCGCGATCGCGCCGGCATGCATGCGAATCTCGCCTTTGCCTATCTCCTGACGAACGACGTCGCGCAAACGGAAGCGCATCTCGATTGTGTCGAGAAATCGATGGACGCCTCGAGTGAATGGCTGCGTCCGTACCTGTTGTATTTACGCGCCGAAATCGCGCAGCGACGCGACGACACGGAGACCGCCGAGCGGATTTACGAAGAATTACAACAATACGATCCGCGCTTCCGCGGATTGTCGAAAGTGCTCTCCCGAGTCAGTCTGTTGCCGATCATCCTGCCCGAGCGCTATTGACTGTGACCGGCGCATTGCAGCACGCCGAGATATGCGCTCCAGGGACCGACCGCCTCGCGATATTGATGGGCCAGAATCCTGGAGATTTGATGCAGATGCGTCAGGTCGTGTGCAACCCATGTGGCCAGCAGCTGCGACAACGTCACTGTGCCGAGGGACGGATGCCGCCCGCGCCGCGCCAGATCCTCTTCGCGCAAATTCATTGTGCGTAATGCATTGAGGCTTTGCGCGCGCAATTGGGCGAATTCATCCAGTAATTGTCCGAGCGATTGATCCGCGCTGTCGCGGAATTGCGCCTCGCGATCGAACGGATCGAACGCGCGGCTCTCGCCGAATTCGAGAATCCTCTGCGCGCGCGGAATCCAATCCGTCAGTTCGCCGTGAATCAAATGCCCGATGACGTCGAACGCGCTCCAACTGTTCTCCCCTTCATTGAGCGACTTCCACGCCTCGGGTAAATCGCGCAGCAGCGCATCGAGCACGGCCGGCGTTCGTTCGAGCAAAGCGATCGTGTGCTGAAGGTTCTGTTCCACGCCGGTATCATAATCAAGCGCCGATGCCGAGTCTGCGTTCCGTCACACGTCTTCGTGATGTGCGTAAACGACGAGCGCCCTGCGGCCGTCGATTGGGGCAGGAGGTAGTTCCGATGAAACGCACACTGATGTTCATTCTCGTTCTTCTCACCGCCGTCACCGCACTCGCCGCTCCGCAGCGCGGCCACGGCATTCTGCCGCCGCTGGCCATGGCCGAATTTCTGTCGCTCAGCGAGCAGCAGAGCGATCAAATGAAGTCGCTGCGCGAGACGCTGCAGTCGACGGTCGAGCCGCTCCGCGACCAGCTGCACGCGAATCGTGACGCGATGGACGCCGCCCTCGCCGCCGGCGACTCGGCGAAAGCCGGCCAGCTCGCGACCGCCAACTACGCGATCCGCAATCAGATCAAAGCCGCCGCCGACTCCTTCCAAACCTCGTTCGCCGCGCTGCTCACGCCCGAGCAGCAGGCGAAGTGGAGCGTGTATCAGGAGATCGCGCAGCTGCGCGGCAAACGGCCGGAGCGCGGAGCGCGCGGCAGGTAAACCTGCCCTCCGCTTCCCCCCGCGGGGTATGGAATCCCTCCCTGGTGACACTCCTACAATAGGGAACCTATCGTCACCAGCGAGGGTCCATATCCCGCCCAATGACAGAGGAAGAGTTTTTTCTCGCGAATCGCGTGGAGATCGCGCGGGCTGTGCGTTTCGTCGCCAGCCATGCGCGGCTCTCGCATGAAGATGCCGAGGAACTGCTCTCCAGCGTCAACCTCCACATCATCGAAAACGACTACGCCGTCATCCGCAAGTTCAAACACGGCTGCTCGTTTGCCACCTACGTCGTCGTCATCGCCCGCCACGCGCTCGCGGACATGCGCATGGCGGTGCAGGGCCGCTTCCGCAACTCCGCCGAGGCCAAGCGCCTCGGCGAGCCGGCCATGCGGCTCGAATCGCTCGTGCGCCGCGACGGCCTCACGCTCGAAGACGCCATCCCCCTCGTGCAGCGCGATTTTCCGTCGCTCACGTCCGACGAAATCGTGAAGCTCGAAGCGCGGCTGCCACGCCGTGCGCCGCGTGCGCGCGAAGTGGCCCTCGGCGTGGAAATCGAGCCGAAGATTGAACGCGAGACCGTCGAAGAGCTCGCCATCGATCACGAGCGCGCGATGCGCTCGGTTCGGATCAATGAAATCGTGCAGCAAACGCTCGCGCAGCTCACGCGCGCCGACCGTGTCGCCTTTCAATTCCGCTGGGGATCGCCGCCGGTGAGCGTGGCCGACCTCGCCCGCATGTTCCATCGCGATCAGAAGCAGCTCTACCGGCGCCTCGACGCCGCCGGGAAGCAACTGCAGAAAGCGCTTCTCGCCGCCGGCATCACGCTCGACGAAATCCTCGAGCTCACCGACGGCACCGGCTGCCACTTCGATTTCGGCCTCGCGGATACGGAAATCGGCGGCTCGCGTCAGCCTAACGATGTAGAGGGGAGCGGAACCCATGAGGTGCCCGAATGACGACGACGCACAAACCCGCATCCGCATGCCCCGAACCGGAAGTGATTGGAGCCTTTGTCGAGGGCCGGCTCGGTGCCTGGAAGCGATGGAAGATGACGAGACATCTGGATCGATGTGAAACCTGCCGCGATGACGTTGCGGCGCTGACGGAATTCGTGGCTGCCCCCGCCGCCTCGAACGTCGTGCGGTTCGAACCCGCATCGACGCCGCGGTGGTGGATCGCGGCGGCTGCTTCGCTGGTGACGCTCGTCGGCGCAGCCATAGCGTGGCAGATGATGCATCGACCCCGGTCTCCCATCGCCCCACTCGTCGCCGCCAGCTCCCGCCTCGGATACCGCAGTATTGATGCGAGGCTGAGCGGCGGATTCGAGTGGGCCACGCCTCGAGACCCGTTCCGGTCTTCGATCGAGGACTCCAATCCCAAGCGGCAGCAGCTCGTCGGTGCGGCGGGGGACGTGAGGGAGCGGGCCGATGCGAATCCCGGCGACGCGCCGCTGCAACACGCCGCCGCGATCGCATCGCTGCTCACCGGCGATCTGACTGCCGCCATCGAGCGTCTCGACAAGCTGGCGCAGGAACACCCGGACGACGCGCAGGTGTGGAGCGATCTCGCGGCTGCGCGTCAGGCAGCAGCGATTCGCTTCGCCATGGAAGCCGAGAAGCCGCTCGCGCTCGCGGCCGTCGATCGCGCGCTGAAGATCGATCCGCAGCTGCCCGAGGCGCTCTTCAATCGCGCGCTGATTCTCGAGGGCCTCGGCGTGCTGGCGCAGGCCCGCGAGGCATGGGATCAATACCTCGCCATCGATTCGACGTCGGCATGGGCGCAGGAGGCGCGCAAGAGGCGCGATGCGATTCGTACGACGACGAACGCTCGAGGAGTTCAAGAACCGGTGGAAGCAATTCGAGCAGACCGCGGCCGCCAAGGGACGCGCAATTCGTTGCGCGCTATCCGGAACAGTCGCGGATGTCCGCGGAGAATCGCAGCCTGGGGCATTGGGCGGCAGCGTATCAACAGGGCAACGCCGCCGAAGCGCAGCGGCAGCTCGGCGATCGCACGCGCCATCGGCGGCGCGCTCAAAACGCAGTCGGGCGAACATCTGCTGTCGGATCTCGTTGCGACGATCGACCGCGCCAATGATGCCGATCGCGCGCGGCTGGCCGAGGCCCATGCGGCCTTCCAACGAGGCTACGCGGTGCGCGAGAACGGCAGTTTGCCGCGGCGCGCAAAGAGTTTCTGCGTGCAGCCGGGCTGTTCGGTCAAACACCCGGCGCGCTGTGGACGCGCTATTACGCGGCGGACGCAGCCAACAATGCCGGCGATGCGGAGACGGCGCGTCGCGAATTCGAGCAGCTCGCGGCGAGCGTCAGCGACCGCTACAAGGCGCTGATCGGGCTGATCGAGCTCGGACGTGGACTGGCGGAAGCGAGGCTGGTGCATTTGCCGACTGCGATCGAGCATCTCAACGTCGCGCTCGCGCACTTCCAGGGAATCGGCGAACCACTCAACGCCGCGCTCGCCTCCTCCCGCATCTCCGAGAGCGCGGCGATCCTCGGACGTCGCGACGAAGCATGGAGTGCATGGTCGACCGTGATGCAGGATTGCCAGCGAATAGGGCGAGCGCGAGTACGTGTACCGGTGGCTCAACGTGACCGGCAACGCCGAATATCTCTTCGGCCACCGCGACGCGGCGATGTCGCTGCTGGACCTCGCGATCCGGCAGGGCGGCGGCACGCCTGCGGCGCGCGCGGAAGTGTTTTTCCGCCGGGCGATTCTGAGCGCGGGCGCCGGCGAGACCGCGGACGCGGCGCGATTCGTCGCCGAGGGACAGGCCGCGGCGGCGACGATCGAAGACGAGCTCCCGCGCGAGAACACGCTCGCGGATTTCGACGTCGCCGAGGGGATCGCGTACGCGCGGAGCGATCCCCAGCGCGCGTTGACTGCGCTCACGCGCGCCGTCGATCTGCGATCCGAGTCGCGCACGCTGCTTCTGCCGCCGACCTTGCTCGAGCGCGCGCGGGTGCTTCGCTCCCTCGGCCGCGACGGCGAGGCCATCACCGATCTTCAGTCGGCGGTCATGCTCGCCGAGTCGCAGCGCGAGAGCGTGCAGTGGAAGGACATGAGGTCGGGTGCCCTCGACGGCATCGACGAGATCTACACCTCGCTGGCCGAGCTGCTGCTGGAGCGCGGACAATTCCGCGAAGCGTTCATGACCGCCGACCGCGCCGCCGCGCATGCGTTCTACGGCGCGGCTGCCACGGAGTCGGTCGTGTCGCTCGACGCGCTGCAGCAGCGCCTCGGCCCCAATGACGTCGTCCTCGAATATCTCGTCCTTCCTCGCAAGACCGTCGTCTTCGTCGCCAGCCTCGGGCGATTCGAAACGCGCGAGACGGCGATTGCATCGACCGAAGTTGTACGCCGCGTCAGCGCGCTGGATCAGGCGCTGAGCGATCGCGTTGCCCATCGAGGCGGTGCAACGCGCATCCTCGGAACTGCACGCGATCCTCCTCGCGCCCGTGCGCGATCTGTTACGCGCGGGCACGTCGATCAGCTTCGTCCCCGATCCGCTGCTCGCTTCGGTGCCGTTCGCGGCGCTGTTCGATGCGAAGAGCGGACGCTGGCTGATCGAAGAGCACTCGCTGCGCGTCGTCCCGAGCGCGCTGTATCACGACACCGCGCGGCCGCAGAAATCGTCCGCCGTCGTCGCGATTCGTCCCGCGACCAAGGACGTCGATCTCCCGCGTACCGCGCGTGAGATCGAAACCGTCACGCACCTCTATCCGCAGGCGAACGTGATGGAAGGAAAGGCGGCGACGCTGGAATCGGTGCTCGACGCCATCCGCGATGCGGACATCGTGCATTACGCGGGACACACGAACAGCGACACCGAGGCGGGACTGCTGCTGCGCGCAGGAAACATCGTGTACGGCGCGGACATCGCCCGAACCACGCTTCGCGGCGCGCCGCTGGTCGTGCTCGCGGGATGCCGCACGCTGCGCGGCGGTGCGCGGCGCCAGGATCTCGCCACGAGCCTCGCCCGCGCATTTCTTCTCGCCGGCGCGCGTGCGGTCGTCGGCACCGCGTGGGACGTCGAAGATGGTCCCGCGGCGGAGCTCTTCACCCAGTTTCTCGAATCGAATGCAAAAACCGGCGACGCCGTCGCCGCGTTGTGTGGCGCACAGCGGTCCTTGCTTCAGCATCGCGGGCGCCATCCGTCTGATTGGGCATTCGCCCAGATTGTGGTCCGAGCACTCTGAAGAAAGGAGAGAGCAATGGATAAAATCATGGTCACGATTTACTTCGTCGGCATCGCGGCGGTCGTCAACGTCCCGCCGCACAACAACGTGACGAAGGCGGTCATCTTCCCTGCCGCGGCGCGCACCGTCACGTACAACGGCGTTCCCCTGCATGCCTCATCACACCTGGATTCATGCGACGGGACTGGAAAACCCGAAAGACGATTGCGCGAAGCTCGTCCGGCACGCTCTCGACAACCGACGTCTGCACGGCGCAGCTGAGCGGCGCGCATGTCTGGATCCTGCCGATCGATCCGCTGACCGAGGACGCCGCGGCGCGGAAAATCCCGTCGTTTCAAAAATTCTGTCCCGCGGCAAAAGATCTTCCGAACCTGGTACACGGAGGACACGCCCGACCCCGCGTATGTCGCGGCGCGGTTCGACATCAAGGGCGGGCAGATGAGCGCCTGCAACCGCAACGACAAGGCCTTCGTGATGAAGATGGATGCGATCACGACCGACGGCATGCTGTACATCCAGCAGGACGAGCGCACGGTGCGCCTGCCGCTGAAAGACGGCGCGATCATCGCCATCGAGAACCGCGCCGATGACCATATGCAAGCATCAAAGTTCGGAGGGAAGGATCACTTCGGCTGGTACTACATGATGAACGGGCGCGTGCAGCAGGAGTACGCCATCAACGTCCCGTACGACAAGGTGCCTGGCGTGGTGCGCTGCCTGACGATTCCGGGCGCGGATGACGGGATGGAGAGCATCACCAGCGCCGACTGCAGCGTGACCAATTTTCCGTAGGCGTTACGGCGCGACGTCCGCCGCCGCGGCGGACATCGTCAGCGCTTCGACTCGTTCGCGCGGGAGTTCCAGCTTCCGCGCGAAGAGCTTCTTCCAGACGCGCAGCAGCCCGGTCTTCCAGAGCACGTAGCCGGAGTAACCGGTGATCACGGAGAACTCGCCGAAGCGGAGGTGGCGGAATCCCTGTTTGAACAGCCACGGGATGCGCGCCAGGTGGATGAGCACCGGATGCATCGCCTGCGGCTCGTTGAACGCGCGCACGTGCGGCAGGAGTCTGTCGAACCACGTGCGCGGCAGGCGCCACACGAGCAGCACGTAGAGCAGCACGTTCGCGAACGTCGGGCGCAGCGACATGTAATTCGCATTGATCTGCTCGAGATCGATGCCGTTCTCCTGCATCTGCTTCTCGAGCACCGTGTTCGGGATCACCCGCAGGGAGAAGATGTTCAGCGTGAACGGGCGCGGCAGGCGCCAGATCAGCTCCAGCGTATCGACGACGTCCTGACGCGTCTCGATAGGATTATCGACGATGATGTCGAAGGCTGGATTGATGTGGTACTTCGCGAACTTCGAGAGATCCAACGCCGCGCTCTCGATGCGCGCAATCGGCGTCGGGCGGCGATAGAACTTCAGGATCCGCTCGCTGCCGCTCTGAATCCCCATCCGCACGCGGTTCATCCCCGCCCACGTCAGCACTTCGAGCTTGTCGCTCTGCACGTAGCTCGGGATCACGCCGTACACGCAGAACGGCAGGTTCACTTTCTCCCGCCACAGCGTCGCGAACTCGGTCAGCTCCGTGAGCGGAATGGCCATGAAGCTGTCGTCGTGGAAGAGCACGGTGTTGAGATGCGGATGCAGCTCACGCGCGCGCTGCACTTCGCTGACGATGTAGGACGCCGAGGTGTGGCGGATGCGCTTGTACTTCGGATCGTTGGCGATGAAGACCGTGTTGCCGCAGAACGTGCAGTGCAGCGGGCAGCCGATCGACCAGATCGCCTGATACGCGAGGCCGTTGTTCTGCAGATAGTCGGAGAGCGCGACGCGGCGGAACCCGTGCTCCTCCGGCGAGTAGATCCACTCCTCGCCCGCGTACTTTTGATACGGCAGCATCTCCAGTTCCATCGCGCTCATCAGCGGACGGAAGCCGTTGCGTTTGATGGTGCCGCCCTTGTCCTTGAACCAGAAGTTCTGCGTGTTCGTGAAGTCGGTGCCGCGCTGGAAATGCTCGAGCCACTCCGCGAACGCGAGCTCTCCTTCGCCGGTGCAGATCGCGTCGACGTCCGCCTGAATGGCATCCTCGCCGTAGATGATCGGGTGGATCCCGCCCCACATCACGTACGACTGCGGCGAGAGCTCGCGCACGCGCGCGATCACCTGCTTCGCGATCTTCGCGTAGCCGGTCATGCACGAGAACGCGATCACGTCCGCGCCGGCGATGCCGCGCGCGATCTCATCGATCTGATCCGGGCCGAACTGCAGCGGCTTGCCCATCGTCCGCACGAACGACTTCCAGAACGAGCGATAGCTGTTCGTCCCGACATAGAACAGCCGCGTGTCGGGATTGACGCGCTCCATATACGCCGCCATCTTCCGGAAGCCGGTGGCGGTGATGCCGTCCTCGAGGGACACCATGTGGATCTTCATCGTCGCGCCTGAGAACAAGCGTATCAGCTTGTCATTCCGCTTCCCGTGCCCGTGCCCGTGCCCGTGCCCGATTTCCCCCACCCCGGGCTCGGGCTCGGGCACGGGCGCGGGAAAAAGGCGTCAGATCAACCCCAAATCAATCGCCTTCAACACCGCCCTCGTCCGGTCGCGCACGCCGAGCTTCGCCAGGACGGACGAGATGTGATTCTTCACCGTCCCGTCCGAAATGTTCAGCAGCTCCGAGATCTCCTTATTGCTGTAGCCGCCGGCGAGGAAGCGGAGAATCGTTTTCTCGCGGTCGGTCAGCGGCTCGGGGAGGTCGGCGGAGTCGAAGGCGACATTGCTGCCGTCGAGCGCGCGCATGATCCGCTCGGTGATTACGGGCTCGATGCAGGTGCCGCCGGCGGCGAGCGTGCGGATCGCGGACGTGAGGCGTTCGAGTGAGACGTCTTTCAGCAGCCATCCTTTCGCGCCCGCGCGGACGGCTTCGAAGAGCTTCGAGTCGTCGTCGAACGTCGTGAGAATCAGCGATGGCGGCTGCGTGCCGCGCTCGCGCAACGCGCGCAGGAGGCCGACGCCATCGAGTATCGGCATGCGCAGATCGAGCAGGACGACGTCGGGTTTCTCGCGCTCGATCACGCCGATCGCTTCCTCGCCATCCGAGGCCTCGGCGACGACGGCGATGTCGGGATTCAATTTCAACAGCGCGCGCAGTCCTTCGCGGACGATGGTCTGATCCTCGACGAGGCAGACGCGGATCACGACGGCTGCTCCAGCGGCAGGCGGATGTGCACCTCGAAGCCGCGCCCGCGCATCGACTGCACCTGCATCGTTCCGCCCGCGTGCGTCACGCGCTCGCGCATGCCGAGGAGACCGTTGCCGAACGTCACGCGATCGGTGCCGACGCCATCGTCTTTCGCGTCGATGACGAGCGTGGGACCTTCGTGCGCGACCTTCAGCCAGAGATTGCGCGCGTTCGAATGACGCACGGCGTTCGTGACGATTTCCTGCGCCGCGCGCAATGCCGTCTCCGCGATCGCGGGATTCGTCACCGCCGCATCGCTCGCATCGATCTGAATCGCGGGCGACTTCACAACATCGCTCAACGAGCGCAAGGCCGCTGCGAGATCGACCGGCTCGTTCTCGCGCAGACGGCTCACGACGTCGCGCACGTCGGCGAGCAGCGTCTTCGTGATTGCGTGTCCCTTGTCGATGTATTCGCGCGCCTCGCCGCTCGCGAGATGGGTCGCAACTTCGAGGTTGAGACTGAGCGCCGTGAGGTGATGCCCGATCAGATCATGCAGGTCTCTCGCGATCCTCAACCGCTCCTCGGACCGGCTGCTCATGTCGAGCAGTCCCGTCGCCACGCGCAGCTCGGCATTCGCCTCCGCGAGCGCCTGCTTCGCCTCACGCTCGTCGTGCGCTATGCGCGCGGTGAACATGCCGAAGAGCTGGAACGCGAAATAGCCGAGGAGCTTCAGCAGCGTCTCGAGCTCGAGCTTCGAGAACGCGGCGGCGACGATCGATTGCGTGACGATCCAGGCGATCGCGTAGCGGAGCGGCAGGGCGCCGAGCTGTCCCGCCACGATGACGAGCAGCACTTCAATGAATCCCTGCGGCTGCAATGCGCAGCAGACCAGCGCGAGCAAGGACTGCGCGACGAGGAGCAACTGCTTCGGCACGCCCATGCACGTGTCGCGCGTCGCCAGCCCGAAGCAGACGACGAACGCGACCATCGCACCCATCCACCCGTAGCCGGCCGGCGTGAAGAGCTGTCCCTTCTGCACAGTCCAGATCACGTGCGGTACCGCGACGATGACCCATGTGAGGAGACCGACTGCCTTTAGGGCGCGCATTTAGAAGTAATAGCGTACGCCCGCGGTCGTCAGCCGCGCGACCGGTTTCTCGCGGCCGAAGAATTCGGTCTGGATCAGATACGCGCTGATGCTCGGCGCGAGCTTGCGCGAGAGCGACGCGCGCACGATCGTCGATCCGCCGCTCAAGATCGCAATCAATTCCGCATCGAACCTCGGGCTCGGACGATAGACGCGCACGAACGCGTACGGCTTCTCCTCGTAGTACATCTCGACAATCACGTTCACATCATTCCCGAACGTGTACTGCCCGCCGACGAGCGCGCGCTTCTGCGTGGCCTCGGCGTGCAGCTCGAGCGCGTTGCCGAACACGCGCGCTACGTTGAAGCCGTACTGCGGAGCGCCGGCGTCCTCGCCGGCTGAGCGGGCGGCGTCCCCGCCGCCCTCCCCACGGCGGCGAGACGCCGCCGGATCAGCCGCCGAGACGGCGGCGCTCCGATAGACCAGCGAGACGTCGGTGCCGCGAATCAATCGATACACGCGCGCGGCGTATTGCCCATCCTCGAGCGCATACAGCGAGACGTTCGTCTCCTTCACGAACACGTCGGCGCGAATCATGTCCACGCCGCGATTCGCGGAGCGGCGATCGTTCGGATCGGCCGGATTCTTCGCCGGCCCGACGAACGACGTCGGGTTCCAGCCGTAGCCCGTGCCCCACTTGTCGATCACGCGCCCCGCGGTGACGTCGAGCCATTTCGCCGCGTGCAATTGCACGTATGCCTCGCCGGCGCGGACGCGATCCGCGCTTCCGTCGGACGCGTCCGCGCGCAGCTTGACGTGCAGCTTCCACCGCTCGGACGTTGCGTCGCCGAACGCGCTGACGTCGGCGAGATTCAGCTGCGCACGCGCCGGCGTCAGCTGCGACTCGGCGCCGGCCGAGCCGAAGAAACGCAGTGTCGTCGCGAGAACGAGAATCGACGCGCTCACCATTTGCCGAGCGAGTCCTTCGTGAACATCTTGTCGGGGTTCTCGCGCTCCGCGAGATTCGCGTAGTGCATCACCGTGCGGCGTCCCGGGCGCACGAGATCTTCGATCTCGACGTCGGTGAGCACGCGGCGGCCGGCCATCATCGTGTACTTGCGATAGTGCGCACGCTTGAGCAGCTTCCCCGAGGCAACGTAGAAGTCCGCGCGAACGGGCTCGTAGGAACTGCGATCGATCCAAAGCTGCACGCGCTTGTATGACAGCGACGGATCCTTCGCCTCCAGCTCGAGCAGCCACGCGGCTCCGTCTTCACTCGCCGACTTCGCGAGGTAGTCGGTGGTGAAGCTCGTACGCGCGACGTCGCCGTTCGACGCCTGCCCCATCAATCGCTGCAACGGCGAGATGCGGATCGGCCGGCTGGTCGACGGCATGTAAATCCACATCGCATCGCGCAGCATCAGCAGGAACTTCCCTTTCTCCGTCGCCGGCGCCGTGAACTCGACGACGCTGCGATCGCTGCCTTTGCCGTACACGCGAAACTTCGACGTGTCCGTCCTCGCGCCGTCGTAGCTCGTCAGCACGACGTCGATGGCGAAGCTGCCGAGCGGATTGCGAAACTCGTCGCTGCGCGCGAGGAGCGAGGTGGCGTCCTCGGCGTGCAGATGACGTGGTGAAGAGAAGAGCAAGCAGGATCTTGCGCATGATCAGATGTGCCCCAGTGCATCGACGATCTTCATTCGCGATGCTTTCCACGCCGGCAGAATCGCCGACAGCGTTGCGGTGAGAACGGAGATGACGAACGACGTCACGAGCACGGGCGGCTGGAGGAGGATGCGCAGGCGATAGCCGACGGTGTATCCGGGCGGCGGCGGGAGCATGACGTTGCCGCTGTTGATCAGCTGCGCGAGCGCGATGCCCGCGAGGATGCCGAGCAATCCGCCGATGACGCCGATCAGGAATCCCTCGGCGAAGAACATCCGCCACACCTTGCCGCGCGTCGTGCCGACGGCGAGCAGCGTGCCGATCTCGCGCGTCCGCTCGAACACCGACATCACGATCGTGTTCGCGACGCTGAAGATCACCGTGCCGAAGACGATCAGTCCGAGGAAGCCGAAGATGCCGTTGTAGAGCATCACCACCTGGTGGTAGAAGGGCGCCAGCTGCGACCAGTTCTTCGTCTCCAGCTGTCCTGCAAATTTTTTCTGCATCGCCGCTTCGACCGCCGCTGTCTCCTCGGTCTGATTCAGAAACACGAGCAGCTTCTCGATCTTGTTCGTCTGCAGCAGCTGCTGCGCGCCGTCGATCGGCATCTTGATCGCGCGATCGTCGTACTCCTTCACGCCCATCGTGATGATGCCGGCGACGCGGACGTCCATCGCGTTCAGCGAGCCGGTGACGGTCGTCGTCATCAGCGTGAGGTAGTCGTTCGGCTTCACGTGCAGCGACGTGGCGAGACCGCGTCCGATGAGGATCGCGTCCGACTCGTGATCCGGCAGCTCCGTGCCGTCGACGAGTCGATGCGCGTTCATCGCGTTTTCTTTTTCCGGCTCGACCGCCGTCGCGATGTACGTCTCCGACTTGTCGCCGTTGCTGATGAGACCCATGAGCGTGATCTGCGCCGCGGTGCTTTTCACGCGCGGATCGCGCTCGAGGTCTTTGCGGATCGCGGCGGCGTTTTCGAGTCCGTACTCGAGCGGCTTCTGCGACTCCGCTTTCGCGTAGCCGGCCTTGAAGACCTGCAGATGTCCGATGCGGCGGATCGTGCTCTCGCGGAGACCGCGGAAGGTGATCGCTTTGTAGCCGCCGAAGAGAATGAGACCGATCGCGCCGAACACGATCACGGCCAGCGTGATCGCCGAGCGGCGGCGGTTGCGGAAGATGTTGCGCAGTGCGATTTTCATGATTGGCTCCTCAGGCGGCGACGGTCGCCGTTTCGTGACCGACGTATGCGGCCGTCGCGGATGTGAACGACGCGCGCCGCGCGCGCCATGAGCGCGGGGTCGTGCGTCGAGAAGACGAAGGTGCTGCCGGTGGTGGCGTTGATCTCGCCGAGGAGATCGAGGATGCGCGCGCCGGTCTCGGAGTCGAGATTCGCGGTCGGCTCGTCGGCGATCACGAGCTTCGGATCGCCGGCCATCGCCCGCGCGATGGCGACGCGCTGCCGCTGTCCGCCCGACAGCTGATCCGGCCGCTGTTTTTTCTGCGCCGCGATTCCGACGAGCTCGAGCCAGCGCTCCACGCGCTCGCGGCGCTCACGGCGCGGCACACCGCGCAGCAGCAGCGGGTACTCGACGTTCTCGTACGCCGTGAGCACCGGGATGAGGTTGAAGGTCTGGAAGACGAAGCCGAGGACGTCGCGGCGCGTCTCGGCGAGCCGGTGCAGCGGCAGCGCCGTGACGTCGACGTCGTCGATCAGCACACGGCCCGCGTCCGGCTTATCGATGCAGCCGATGAGATTGAGAAGGGTCGTTTTCCCGCTGCCCGACGGCCCGGCGAGCGCGAGAAAATCGCCGCGCTCGATGTCGAGGCTGACGTTGTTCACCGCGCGCACCAGAATCCGTCCGAGGCGGTACGACTTGTCGATCGAAGTGAGTTGCACGACAGATTGCTTGTTCATGCATCACAAGGTAGGCGCACGCCGTCACGCGCACATGTGCCGGAGGGCGGAGGGGGCGGGCATGACTTTCGGCATATGAGATGCACAGTCCGCCTCGCATGGGCAATTTACTTTGGTTGATCATCATCGTTCTCATCATCCTGTGGCTGGGCGGATTCGCGCTGCACATCGGCGGGAATCTGATCCACATCCTGATCGTGATCGCGCTGATCGTATTGATCGTGCGCCTCGTGTCGGGCAAACGGGCGCTGTAGATCAGGCAGCTTTCGTGCAGGGCACTTGCGTTCCGAGGAGTACGCAATGGCAGTCGCCTTTTCGCCCGCCTGGGCACCCCAGCTGCGCAGCATTCTGCGCATCGTCGCCGGACTCATGTTCATGCTGCACGGGACGCAGAAAATGCTCGCGTTCCCCGATTCGAGCATGCCGCTCAATCCGAACCGTCCGCCGCTCATGATGGCCGCCGGCATTATCGAGCTCGTGTGCGGCGCGCTGATCGCGGTCGGTCTGCTCACCAGCATCGCCGCAATCCTCGCCTCGGGGCAGATGGCCGTCGCCTATTTCAAGGTGCACGCGCCGAACGGCTTCTGGCCGACGATGAATCAGGGCGAGTTGGCGGCGCTGTACTGCTTCGTCTTTCTCTATCTCGCCTTCGCCGGACCGGGACCGTGGTCGCTCGACGCGATGCTGTTCAGACGGCGGACTTGAACGCGCGCACGAGCGCCTCGACTCGCTTCGGATCGACGCGGCCGTCGCCGCCTTTGATCGACGTCCCGACGATCGCGCCGTCGGCCTCCGCGAACTGACGCGCGTTCTCCGCCGTGAGACCGCTGCCGAGCAGCAGCGGCGCGTCGGGGATCGCCTCGCGCAGCGCGCGGAGGCGCGACGGATCGGCGGACGCGCCGGTCTCGCTGCCGGTCACGATGACGGCGTCGGCGAGCCCGCGCTCGCGAAGATCCTTCGGCGATGACTCGCCGAGGGGCGTCGCGTGCTTGACGAGATAATCGGCGAAGATCAGCACGTCCGGCGCGAGCGACGCGCGCTTGCGCAGCGTCGCGTACGCATCGCCTTCGATCATCCCCTGATCGGTGAGCATCGTGCCGGTGTGCACGTTGACGCGGATGAACGACGCCCGCGTCGCGGCGGCGATCGCGAGCGCCGACAGCGCATCGTTGCGCAGCACGTTCACGCCGAAGGCGACATCGCGCGGAAGCTCGCAAATCACGCGCGTCATCGCCGCGACGGTCTCCGCCTCGACGCGCCCGCGCGTGAACGGACGATCGCCGAAGTTCTCGATCACGTAGCCGTCGCAACCGCCGGCGATGATGGCGCGCGCGTCGTGCAGCGCCTGTTCGATCGCGGCATCGAGCGAAGCGAAGAGGGGTGAGCCGGGGAGCGGCGGCAAATGAACCATGCCGAAGACGGCGCGCGTGGCGAATCGCTGAGTAAAACCTGACCGATTGAGCATGAGCGCTCCTCGTCTCTCTTCCCGTGCCCGCGCCCGCCCGTGCCCGTGCCCGGGGTGGGGGATTCGGGAACGGGAACGGGCGCGGGCACGGGCACGGGCACGGGAAAACTATAATCGCGGGCGCCATGTCGGACCTAAAGCTCTACAACACCCTCACCCGCGAGAAAGAAACGTTCATCCCCGGCACTCCCGGCGAGGCGCGGATGTACTCGTGCGGTCCGACGGTCTATGGCCATCCGCACATCGGCAACCTGCGCACGTTCCTCTGGAGCGACCTGCTGCGCCGCTACCTCGAGTATCGCGGGCTCAAAGTCACGCAGGTCATGAATATCACCGACGTCGAGGACAAGATCATCCGCGACGCGAACAAGGCCGGCCAGGACATCCGCACGTACGTCCAGCCCTACATCGAAGCCTTCTACGATGGCTTGAAACGCGTGCGCATCCGTCCCGCCGATCACTACCCGCGCGCGACGGAGTACATCCCGCAGATGGTCGATCTCGTGAAGCGGCTCGAGGCGCGCGGCCACACGTACGTGGCCGACGGCTCGACCTACTTCCGCGTGGGGACGCTGCCCGACTACGGCAAGCTCTCGAAGGTCGAGATCGATACGACGAGCGAGTACAGCCGCATCGAGTCCGACGAGTACGAAAAAGAATCGGCGCGCGACTTCGTGCTCTGGAAGGCGAAGAAGGAAAACGAGCCGTCGTGGGAGACGGACCTCGGCGAAGGGCGTCCGGGCTGGCACCTCGAGTGCTCGGCGATGTCGATGGATCTCCTCGGCGAGACGTTCGACATTCACACCGGCGCGGTCGATCTCATCTTCCCGCATCACGAGAACGAGATCGCGCAGAGCGAAGGCGCGAGCGGCAAGCCGTTCGTCCGCTACTGGGTGCACGGCGAGCATCTCAACATCGACGCGCAGAAGATGTCGAAGTCCCTCGGCAACATCTACACGCTGCGCGAAGTCGAGGAGATGGACTACAGCCCGCTCGTCCTGCGCTACGCGCTGATGTCGGTGCCACATCGCACGAAGCTGAACTTCACGACGAATTCGCTCGACGACGCGAAGAACGCGTTGGCGCGCATCGAGTCGTTCCTGCTGCGCCTCGAGGATGTGATCGCGTCGGCCCCGAAAGACGCCGCGCACGCGGACGATCAGGGCGACGCGATGATCGGCAAGTTCCTCGGCGAGTTCCAGGAGGCGATGGACGACGACCTCAACACCGCCGGCGCGCTGGCCGCGATCTTCACGCTGATCCGCGACGCGAACACCGCCATCGATGCCGGCAAGCTCTCCGCCGGCGACGCGAACGGCATCAAGGCCGCGCTGATGAAGGTCGATCCCGTGCTCGATATCTTCCCGCGCCGCGATGAACCGCTCGACGCCGAGATCGAGCAACTGATCGAAGCCCGCAACGCCGCGCGCAAGTCGCGCAACTTCGCGGAGAGCGATCGCCTCCGCGATGAGCTGATCGCGCGCGGGATTCTGCTGGAGGACACGCCGGCCGGCACGAGGTGGCGCCGCAAGTGATCGGCTACCTCGAAGGCACGCTTCGCCAGCTCGACGCCACGCGCGCGCTCGTCGTCGCAAGCGGCGTCGGCTACGAAGTCCGCATCTCCCTCTCGACCTATTACAAGCTCGAAGGGAAACGCGAAGTCGCGCTCGACATCTACACGCACGTCCGCGAAGACACACTTGCGCTCTACGGCTTCGCCACCGCGGATGAACAGTTCGCGTTCGAGAAACTGATCTCGATCTCCGGCATCGGGCCGACGCTCGCGCAGAAGATCCTCTCCGGCATCGACGCGAACGATCTCGCCGACGCGATTGCGCGCGCGGATGCCCGCAAGCTCTCCTCGATCCCCGGCGTCGGCAAAAAGACCGCGGAACGGATCTGCCTCGAGCTGCGCGACAAGCTCGTCGTCGGCGTGCCCAGCAGCACTCCCCTGCCCGCACAGCCGAATGTCGACGACGACGTGCAATCCGCGCTCGTCAATCTCGGCTACCGCCCGAAAGATGCGGAAGTGGCGCTCGACAAGGCGCGCAAGGACCTCGGCGCGGATGCCGAATTCTCGGCGGTGCTCAAGGGCGCGCTGCGCCACCTCACGCGTTAGTTTCGTGTCATTCCCAGCGCAGCGAGGAATCCCCCGATTCAGGGGATTCCTCGCCGTCTCCGCGGCTCGGAATGACACTGACGGCCTCAGCCGCACCAACCCGGTTCAACTCTTGAATAAGCGTTTCGCGTGAAGTACGCGCGTCTCATCTTCATCTCTCTCCTTCTCGCGAACAGCGCTTTCGCGTGGGATCGCACGGAGGCGTTGCTCGCGCGCGCGTGGCCGGCGGCGCCGTATGCCGGCCTCCAGGACATCGGCACCGGCGTCGGCATCGTCTTCTCTCCCGACCTCAGCGTTTCCGGCAACTGCGCGTTCTACCGCGCCCTCGGCTTCGCCTGTTTCGAGAGCGCCGACTGGCTGCAGATCCTCGGCGACATTCACTCCTGGAACATGGAGCATCCCGGCAATCGCATCCGGACGCTCATCCTCGAAACGCACGGCACGAACGGCCACGGACTGCGTGTGCAGAAGGGGAAAAAGCCGGAGGACGATCGCTCGTACATCTCCGTCGGCGCGCTGCAGGAATGGGTCGAGCCGGTCGGCGTCAAACACATCATCATCAGCGCCTGCAACTCCGGCCGCCTGCTTCGCCCCGAGATCTACCTGAGACTCAACCGCGAGCCCGGCGACCCGCTCTTCCTCCCCCCCACCCTCGGCGTCATCGACGCCACGGATTCCTTTGACCCGTCGCGCACCAAAGTCACCGTGATCACCCCCGCCTCGAGCCACATCGAGAACACCCTCGTCGGCTCGCTCCGCGAGCTCTCGCCGCCCGCGCGCAAAGCCGTCACCGCCGCCGCGAAAGAGCGCAGCGTCAAACTGCCGAAGCAATTCGCGATCTCGGAGATGCTGATCATGATGATGCTCCGCGATCCCGAGCTCCAACTCCACGCCAGCGACTACACCGAGGAACTGTCGAAAGAGCAAACGAGCCCGGAAGTGAGCGAGCGCATCTTCAAATCGTTCGCCGCGCACCTCGACAGCATCGCCGGACGGGATGGGGCCGTGCAGCGGGCGAGTAACACGGCGTCGAAGTAAGCCGCATAATCGACGGATGGACGTCCGCTCCATTCACCACCCCGCCCCCGCGCTCTTCAAGTACTACATGCTTCGCTCGCTGCTCGCGGGGCCGCTGTTCTTCGTCTTTCTCATCCCGCTCTACTTCCGCTATCACACGATGCGCTACGACTTCGACGACGAGGGGATCTCGATGAAGTGGGGGATTCTGTTTCGGCGCGAGATCACGCTGACGTACGCGCGCATTCAGGACATCCATCTCACCAGCAACTTCATCGAGCGCTGGCTGCGGCTGGCGCGGATTCAGATTCAGACCGCGAGCGCGAGTGCGTCGGCGGAGATGACGCTCGAGGGGCTGCACGAGTTCGAGATGATCCGCGACTTTCTCTACTCGAAAATGCGCGGCGTCAACGCGCAGCCGGCGACAGCGACTGCGAAGCCGCACTCCGATCTCGCTTCAGCGTTGCGCGAAGTCGCGACGGAGCTGCGCGGTGTGCGCGCGGCGTTGGAGAAGCGATGAGCTGGCGCGACTCGGTCATGCGCTTCCTGCGCGTCCCGCCGACGCCCGAGCCACCGCCCGGATCACCGCCGCGCGTCTTCCGCGCCGCGCCGAACTTTCTCACGCTGCGTCTCATTCACTGGATGCTCAAGCAGATGCTCGCCATCGGCGGCTTGCTGGCCGCCATCACCTTCGCGCACAACGCCTGGGCGCCGCATCTGCCGCGCTGGGCGGTCACGTTGATCACGATCGGCGAGATCATGGGCGCGATCGGCATCGCCTTCGAAGTGTTCTTCGGATGGATGATCGTCCGCCTCGACTACGAGCTGCGCTGGTACATGCTCTCCGACCGCGCCATCCGCATCCGCGAAGGCATCACCACCATTCGCGAGAAAACGATCGTGCTCGCAAACATTCAGAACATCTCCGTGCGCCAAGGCCCGCTGCAGCGGCTTCTCGGGATTTCCGACGTCGAAGTGAAAACGGCGGGCGGCGGCGGAAGCTCGTCCGAAATGGAGCAGAAGAAATCGCGCAGCGAGCCGATGCACGTCGCGTACTTCCGCGGCGTGGACAACGCCGAGGAGATCCGCGATCTGCTGCTCGAAGGCGTGCGCCGGCAACGCGACAGCGGCCTCGGCGATCCCGACGAGCCGCGCGGCGACGATATCGTCGACGCGGCGGTGGCGGAGCTGCTCACCGAGGCGGGCGCGCTGCGCTACTTCTTGTCGTCGGCGACCTTCTGAATGATGTCGCCGAGCTCGTTCGCTTTCGCGAGGCCGTTCGCCTTCATCCAGAGGCCGGTCGTGTCGTTGCCGATGATCCAGAGGTTCATGTGATCCTCGCGGGTCGGCCGCCACTGCGCGAGCTTCTTCAGCGCCGCGTCGACCTCCTCGCGCGAGCCGGTGAGAAACGACCAGCCCTTCTTCGCCAGATTGCGCGCCGCGTAGGCCTTGAGCTTCGCCGGCGTGTCGTTTTCGGGATCGACGGTGATCGACACGAACCAGAGATCGCGGCCGAGGCGATCGGCGAAGCGCGACTGCAGTTCGGTGAGTGAGTGGGCCATCATCGGGCACGACGCGGTGCATTGCGCGAAGAACGAGTACACGACCACGGTGCGGCCTTTCATCACTTCGCCGAGGTCGACGCGTTTGCCGTCCTGATCGGTGAGCGGGAGACCGGAGAAATACTTCTGCGCGACCGATTCCTGAGCATGCGAAGCGAACGCGACCAGGAGCACGAGGGGGAAGAAGGATCCGTTTCATTGAAATGCATCTTGACATCCGCGCCCTGCAAACGGAAGATGTCAAAAAATTGACATGGCCAAGAACGATCCCCTGAACCTCAGCCGCCGCGAGCGGCAAATCCTCGAAGTCCTCTTCCGCAACGGACGCGCAACCGCGAACGACGTCCTCGCCGCGATGCCCGACGCGCCGACCTACACGACGGTACGAGGCTTGTTGCGCATCCTCGAATCGAAAGGGCACGTGCGCCACGAAGAAGAAGACGGCCGCTACGTCTACTTCCCGACGATGTCGCGGACGCGGGCCGCGAAGTCGGTGCTGCGAAACGTCGTCAGCACGTTCTTCGACAACTCGCCCTCCGCCGCGATGGCCGCGCTCCTCGGCAACGAGCGATCCATCTCCGAGGACGAGCTCGACCGCCTCGAAGACCTCGTCGCGAAAGCGCGGAAAAAGGAGAAGGCATGAGCGTGCTCCTCCTCGCCAAACTCACGCTGCTGTTCGCCGGCGCGCTCATCGCTGCGATGATCGTGAAAAACGCTGCGACGAGACACGCGCTGCTCGCCGGCGCGCAACTCGCCGCGCTGATCGTGCCGTTTCTGACGGTCACGCTGCCGCCGCTGCGGGTTCTTCCGGCGCCATCGATGCGCTCCCTTGGTTCCTCGGGTCCTCGGGTTCTCGGGCCCTCGGGGGGCGGGTGGGACCGAGCAACTGAGCAACCCAGCAACTCAGGAACCCGCGTCCTCTTCCTCATCTACCTCACCGGCCTAACACTGATCGCCCTCACGAAAGCCACTGCGTACGCCCGCGCCTTCCTCATCACGCGCCGGGCGGATGGCATGTTCAGCGCCGACATCAATCAACCCGCCACCTTCGGCAACCGCATCCTCCTTCCCCTCGCCGCAAAACAGTGGAGCGAAGAAAAGCTGCGCATCGTGCTGCTGCACGAACAGGCGCACGTCGCGCGGCGCGACACGCTGCACGGCATCCTCAGCGACGTCACCTGCGCCGTGTATTGGTTTCATCCGCTGGCGTGGATCGTCGCGGCACGCGCGGGACTCGAGCGCGAGCGCGCGTGTGACGATCGCGTGCTCGCCTCGGGCATCGCGCCGAGCGACTACGCCGCGGCGATGCTCGACGTCGCCCGGGCGATGACGCGCGGACACGCCGCAACGATGCCGATGGCCGAGGTCTCGCACATCGAGCGGAGAATCCGGGCGATTCTCGATCCGACAACGCGCAGGCGAAGCGCACACGCGCTCGCGGCACTGGCCTGCGTCGTCGCGGCGGCACCGCTCCTGGCCGCGCTCAACGACGTCTTTCCGCGCCCGCGCGCGATCGAGCCCGATCTTCTCGGCAACTGGACGGCGTCGCCGTACAGCGAGCGGCTCGAGCCGCCGGCGCCGCTGACGTACGTCGACGCAACCGGTCCCGACGCCGCGCTCATCGCGCTTCTCAACGACAGCGCCGCGCGTCCGCCGCGGCACGACATCGACTTCGTGCCCGAGCGCTCGCGCTGGGCCCTCGCGCAGGTGCGCAACGGCGAGGTCGTTCCATCGCTCCTCGAATCGCTGAGCGACGCTGACTGGCGCATCCGCGCGTACGCCGCCTGGGCTCTCGGCCACTCCGACACCCGCGCCACGCTGCCGCTGACCGCGCTGCTCGACGAGTCGAACTGGCGCGTCCGCGCGATGGCCGCGCACGCGCTCGCGAACCTCGGCGATCGCGCCGCGGAACGGACCATGCTCGATCACCTCGACGACGACGCCTGGCAGGTGCGTGTCGAAGTCGTGCACTACCTGAACGCGATCGGCGGCCATCGCGCCGACGTCGCGGCAATGCGCAGCGACCGCCACATGGCAGTCCGCGGAGCGGCAGAAGAATGAAACGCCTCCTGCTGATCCTCGCGCTCGCAACACCAGCATTCGCGCAGCTTCCGCCCGACGTCGACGCGTACATCGAGCGTGCGCGCGACTCGTGGGAAGTGCCCGGCATCGCCGTCACGGTCGTCCGCGACGGCAAGGTCGTCGCGACGAAAGGCTACGGCGTGCGCCGCCTCGGCAGTCCGGAGCGCGTCGACGAGAACACGATGTTCGACATCGCGTCGCTGTCGAAATCGTTCACCGCCGCCGCGATCGCGACGCTCGTCGACGAAGGGAAGATGCGCTGGGACGATCCGGTGCGCCGCTGGCTGCCGTACGTCGAGTTCAGCGACTCGTATCGCACGGCGAACGTCACCATCCGCGACCTGCTGTCGCATCGCGTCGGCGTCGAAGCGGGCAACTGGATGTTCCGCATCACCGATTACTCGACCGAGGAAGTGCTGCGGCGGATGAAGTACCTCAAGGAGCGCGAGCCGTTCCGCACGTCGATGCTGTACTCCAACGTCGGCTACACCGCGGCGGGCGAAGCGGCGGCGGTTGCGGCGAAGATGCCGTTCGTCGACCTCGTGCGCACGCGCCTCATCGAGCCGCTCGGCATGCGCGACTCGACGGTCGGCGTGGAGCACACGCTCGCGCCGAATCACGTCGCGCCGCACGAGCGCATCGACGGCGTCCTGCAGCCGATCCGCAACAAGAAGGCGATGAACATCCTCCCCGCGAACGCGGTCAACTCCACCGCGAAAGACATCGCGCGCTGGCTGCTCTTCAGTCTCAGCGACGGAACGTGGGAAGGAAAGCGAATCGTGTCGCCGGAGTCGATGCGCGAGATGCAGTCGCCGCAGACCATCATCGCGACGACGCCGCAGATGCGCGCCGCGCGCAACGTGCAGTTCTTCGCCGCGTACGGACTCGGGTGGCAGATCATGGACTATCGCGGCCACTCGATGCTCTGGCACAGCGGCAACGCCGATGGCATGCCGGTCTACATGTGCATCCTGCCGGTGGAGAAGATCGGCGTCGCGGTGATGCTCAACTCCGCGGAAGCGCAGGTGCTGCACGGCACGATCGCCTCGCGCATCCTCGACTCGCTCCTCGGCCTTCCGCCGTCGGAGCTTCCAAAGCCGCCGAGCGTGACCATCCTGCCCGATCCACCGCGCGAGCAAGGCACCTCGCCCTCGCGCCCGCTCGCCGCGTACGCCGGCGTATACAACGATCCGCTGTACGGCGATCTCACGATCAGCGAGAACGACGGCAAGCTCGTGCTGCAAGTCGCGCGCGGCGAAAAGGCCGACCTGATGCACTGGCAGTACGACACGTTCCGCGTCCGCTGGCACGACCGCGCCTACGAGTGGGCCGACACGCTCGCGGCCTTCGGCCTCGATGCGTCCGGCAACCCGCGGCGGCTGGACATGAAGTTGTATCGCGATACGGTCGAGGCGGTTCGGAAGTAGGGGAACGCCCCTCATCCGGCCTTCGGCCACCTTCTCCCCGTAAGCGGGGAGAAGGGCGCTCGCGGGAAGTGTCCGTCGAGAGCCCCTCTCCCCGCTTGCGGGGAGAGGGTGGCGCGAAGCGCCGGGTGAGGGGCCGCGAAGCGGAAGACATTTGCCCCACCCGCTGTTCCGCCGCGGGCATGATCAGCTTCGCCAACGTCAGCAAGCAGTACGGAAAACAGGTCCTCTTCGTCGAGGCGTCGTTCCAGCTCAATCCGGGCGAAAAGGCCGGATTGGTCGGGCCGAACGGCGCAGGGAAGTCGACGCTGTTCCGGATGATCTCCGGCGAGGAAGACGCGGACGACGGCGTGATCAACGTGCCGAAGAAGATCACCATCGGCACCTTCAAACAGGAAGTCGACGAGATGCGCGGGCGTCCCGTGCTCGATGAGGCGATCGCCGGCAGCGGCCGCCTCGGCGATTTGCATCACGAGCTGATCGAGCTCGAGCAGAACCTCCACGACGAGGCCGCGCTCGCGCGCTACGGCGAGGTGCAGGAGGAGTATCAGCACCACGGCGGATACGAGCTCGAGTCGCGCGCGCGCGAAGTGCTGCACGGCCTCGGCTTTTCCGACGAGATGATCGACGGCGACGCTGGCGCGCTCTCGGGCGGCTGGAAGATGCGCGTGTCGATGGCGAAGGTGCTGCTCGGCAACTTCGACGTCCTGCTCCTCGACGAGCCGACGAACCACCTCGACATCGAGTCGATCGTCTGGCTCGAGCGCTTTCTGAAAAACGTCCCGGCGACGATCCTCATGACCTCGCACGACCGCGACTTCATGAACCGCATCGTCACGAAGATCATCGAGATCGACGACGGCGACATCCTCACCTACTCCGGCGACTACGACTTCTATGTGCGCGAGCGCGAGGTGCGCGAGGCGAACCAGGAAGCGGCGTACGCGCGGCAGCAGGCGAAGCTGGCCAAGGAACAGCGCTTCATCGAGCGCTTCACCGCGCACGCGGCGAAGGCGGCGCAGGTGCAGAGCCGCATCAAGATGCTGGAGAAGCAGGAGCGCGTCGAGCCGCCGAAAAAGCGAAAGCTGGTCAGGTTCGACTTTCGCGCGCCGCAGCGTTCGGGTGAGGACGTCGTGCACCTGAGCGGCGTGCAGAAGTCGTTCGGCGCACGGACGATCTACGACGGCTTCGACTTTCACATCCGCCGCGGCGAGCGCTGGTGCGTGATGGGAAAGAACGGCGCGGGCAAATCGACGCTGCTGAAGATGATCTCCGGCGCGCTCGCGCCCGACGGCGGTTCGGTGCGCCTCGGCGCGAGCCTGAAGATGGGCTACTTCGCGCAGCAGTCGCTCGACCTGCTCGACCCCGAGCTCACGGTGTGGGATCAGATTCAGAAAGACTTCCCGCTCGAGGGCATCGGCACGCTGCGCAATCTCCTCGGCGCGTTCCAGTTCTCCGGCGACGACGTCGACAAGAAAATCCGCTCGCTCTCCGGCGGCGAAAAATCGCGGCTCGTGCTCGCGCGCATGCTCCTCGATCCGCCGAACTTCCTCGTCCTCGACGAGCCGACGAACCATCTCGACCTCGCCACGAAGGAGATGCTCGTCGATGCGCTGAAGGACTTCGAAGGAACGATGCTCTTCGTCTCGCACGACCGCACGTTCCTGCGCGGCCTGTCGACGCGCGTGCTCGAGATCAGTGAGACGCCGCTCACGTACGGCGGGTCGTATATCGAATACGTGGAAAGCACCGGGCGCGAAGCGCCGGGCGTGCACTCGTAAAGCGAAGCGCAGGCGTACAATCGCCCTCATGGATTTAGGCCGCATCGTCAAGTGGCTCGTCGTCCTCGTCGTCCTCTTCGCAATCTGGAAGTACGTGCTTCCGTGGGCGCGCAACGAAGCGGGATCGTTCGGGAAATCGAGCAGCGCTTCGCGGAGTGGCGGCGGCGGCAGTTCGCCGTGCATCAATGCGGCGGAGAACGCATCGAGCGCGTGGGGCGGCGGGCTCAATCGCTTCATCAACCCGCCGGTCGACGCCGATGCCTGGTCGAGCTTCAAGCGCGACATTGATTCGAAAGTCATGGACGCGCAGTCGGCGTGCTCGTGCGCGGAAGAGTCGTGCCGCAAGGCGAAAGACGCGCTGACGGAGCTGCGCGGCCTCGTCTCCGACCTGGACAGCACCGTGCGCAGCGGCGGTTCGCCGGGGCAGGACATCGTGCAGCGGCAGGAGGCGATCGACAATCAGATCGAGGCCGCGCGCGAGCTTGTGAAAAGCGGGAAGTGATTCTCCGAGAATAACTTCCGCGCACATCCGGTTTTCCCCGGCAACACATGAATTCGTTTAGTACGCTAGAACTCTGTCCATCCATTCTCGAATCGATCCGCCACGCCGGCTACACCACTCCGACCCCGATCCAGAGCGCCGCGATTCCGCGCGTGCTCGCCGGTCGTGACCTGATCGGCATTGCCCAGACCGGCACCGGCAAGACGGCGGCATTCGTGCTGCCGATCCTCGAGCGGCTCGCGCGTAAACCTGCGCACGGCCGCGGAGCGCGCGCACTCGTCGTCGCTCCCACCCGCGAGCTCGCCGCGCAGATCGAAGAAAACGTTCGCCTTCTCGGCAAAGCCTCGCGCATCCGCTGCGCTACGATCTTCGGCGGCGTCGGCGAGAAGCCGCAGATCGACGCGGTGCGCCGCGGCGTCGACATCATCGTCGCCACGCCCGGACGCCTGATCGATCTCATGGGCGCCGGCCACGTTTCGCTGAAGAACGTCGAGATCGCGGTGCTCGACGAAGCCGACCGCATGCTCGACATGGGCTTCCTCCCGCAGATCCGCCGTGTCGTGAACGCGCTTCCGAAAGAGCGCCAGACGCTGCTCTTCTCGGCGACGCTGTCGCCCGACATCGAGCGCATCACCTCCGAGTTTCTCCGCGCTCCGGAGACGATCGAGATCGGGCGCCGCGCGAATCCTGCCGAGAGCGTCGAGCAGATGCTCTATCCCGTTCCGAAGAGCCGCAAGATCGAGCTGCTGGTCCATCTGCTGCGCGACGAGTCGCTCGACTCAGTGCTCGTCTTCTCGCGCACCAAGCACGGCGCCGACAAGATCGCGCGCCGGCTGAAGCAGGCCGGCGTCGACGCGGCCACGATCCATTCGAACCGCAGCCAGAGCCAGCGCATCGCCGCGCTCGACGCATTCAAGCGCGGGCACGCGCGCGTGCTCGTTGCCACCGACATCGCCTCGCGCGGCATCGACGTCGAGGGAATCTCGCACGTCGTGAACTTCGACTTCCCGATGCACCCCGAGGATTACGTGCACCGCATCGGACGCACGGGCCGCGCGGCGGCGACCGGCGACGCGGTGAGCTTCGTGACGCCGGACGACGAGCAGTACGTGCGCCTCCTGGAGAAGATGATCAAGCGGACGATCGCACGCAAGCGGATCGACGGCTTCGATTACAGCGACTCGACGGTAGAATTACGGCATGGCGCAATTCGGGATTTACCCGTCGATCGGCGACTTCATCACAGCGTACGAAGCGGACCTCCAGCAGGAGCCGGATCTCGCGGCGGCAATGGCCGAGCGCACACGGCGCAACCCGTGCGCGAGGCGGGCCATCGTGCAGGTCAAGGCCATGGTGCGGGTGCACGAACCGGACGACAACGACTCGAGGGGCGGCCGGCATCATCACCTGCTCATTCGTCTGTCGGAAATCGTGGCCAGCGACGATCGCGTCCGTGAGGACGTCGACGGCTGCCTCGAGGAGGAATCCGACGTCTTCGTCGCGATCCGCTTCGGCGACTCCCTCGGCATCGATCGCCCGGTAACGGGCATCGACGACGAAGACGCCGTCGAGCTGAAGGGTCACTGGATCCCGGCCGAGGAAGCGCAGGACCACGGCGGCGAGCGCGTGGCGGTGCTGCACTTCACGCATCGCCCGTGCGGCTACATCGACACCGAGGACGGGCGGTTCGAGTAGCTACGCCAGCTTCGCTTCCAACTCCGCCCAGCGCGCATACAGCCGATCGACTTCCGCCTGCGCGGCGGTGAGCTCCGCATAGCGCTGCTGTAGCGCGTTTGCGGCGGCGGCGATGGCGGGATCTTCGGCGCGCTGTTTCGCTTCGCTGAGACGCTCCTCGGCTTCGAGGACGGCGGGTTCCATTTGATCGAACTCGCGTTGTTCCAAATACGAAAGCCGCTTCGACTTTTCTATGGAGCGGCGGGCTCTTAGCCCGCCGTCTGTCTGCTCGGCGGGCTGAGAGCCCGCCGCTCCACTGGCTTGCGAGTAATCGGCGAAGTATTCGGCGCCGCCCCTCCCATCCAGCGCCAGCACCCGCGTCGCGACGCGATCGAGCAAATACCGATCGTGCGTCACGAGCACGAGCGCGCCGGGGAACTCGAGGAGCGATTCTTCGAGGACGTCGAGCGTGGGGATGTCGAGGTCGTTCGTGGGCTCGTCCATTACCAGCAGATCCGCGGGCTGGAGCATGAGGCGCGCGAGGACGATGCGCGCTTTCTCGCCGCCGGACAATTTTGAGACCGAGGTCTCGAGCTGCTCGGTGCGGAAGAGAAAACGCTTCGCCCAGGCTGCGACGTGGACGGAACGGCCCTGGTGCAGCACGCTGTCGCCTTCGGGAGCGAGCGCGCGCTTCAAGGTGAGATTGGGATCGAGGCTCTCGCGATTCTGTTCGAAATAGACGACGCGGAGTCCGTCGGCGCGCTCGATCGTGCCAGCATCGGGCGCGAGCTCGCCGACGATGATGCGAAGCAGAGTGGTCTTGCCGGAGCCGTTGGGACCGAGAACGCCGAGGCGGGAGCCGGGGGTGAGGAGGACGTCGAGATTGGAGAAGAGCGGCGCCTTCGCGAGGCCGCGCGCGGACCAGAGGCGTTTCGTCTTTCGCTGCGACGCGGCGAACTCGATGTCGGCCGACGAGGTCATCGATCGCGAGCGGCTCTCGTCCAACTCATCGATCCATCGCTCCGCGTTCTGAATGCGCGCCTTCGCCTTCGTGCTGCGCGCCTTCGGACCTCGGCGCAGCCACTCCATCTCGCGGCGCACGAGATTCGCGAGCGTCTCCTGATACGCGGCCTCGTTGCGCAGCACTTCGTCGCGTTTCTCCAGCAGATCGCTGTACGTGCCGCTCACCTGCAGCAGTCCGCCCGCGTAGGCGCGATTCAGCTCCAGCATCCGCTTGGTGATGTTCTCGAGGAAATAGCGGTCGTGGCTGACGACGACGAACGCCTTCGGCTCGTCGCGCAGCAACGCCTCGAGCCAGAGGATGGCCTCGAGGTCGAGATGATTCGTCGGCTCGTCGAGGAGCAGCACGTCGGGCTCGAGGACGAGCTCGCGCGCAATGGCCAGGCGCTTCCGCCAGCCGCCGGAAAGGATGTCGGTCTTCGCCTCGCGATCGGGGAAGCCGGCTTTGCCGAGGGTGAGCGCGACGCGCGCGAACTTCTCGTGCTCCTCGCCTTCGAGCGCCTCGGTCAACACGTCTTCGACGGACTTGCCGGGCGCGAAGACCGGATCCTGCGGCACGTATCCGACGCGCACGCCTTTGCGCACCACGCGGGAGCCGGAGTCGGAATCCTCCATCCCCGCGAGGATCTTCAGCAGCGTCGATTTGCCTGAGCCGTTCGGACCGACGAGGCCGACGTGATCGCCGTCGTGCAGCGCGAACGACAGATCCGCAAACAGCGGCCGCGCGCCGTACGCCTTGGTCAGCTTTTCGGCGGAGAGGAGAACACTCATCCCAGCGAGCGTATCTCGTTCTCGAGATGCGCGAGCGCGTTCTCCAGCGCCGCCCGGTGCACGGCCGACTTTGCGTTCTTCAGCTCGTTCGTGACCCGCCGCCGCTGCAGTTCCAGGCTCTCGCGCCGGCCGCGGCGCTCCAGTTCCTCCCGCGATGGCTGTTCGCCGCGGCTGGGCGCCACGCGAGCATCGAGCTGCTGGGATTCGACGGATTTGCTTTCGAAGCCTCTGGCCATGCGAGTTTGGACGTGCATCATACGTTCCTATAGGACCCATACCGAACGAAACGCCCGTATCCCGTGTTAGTAGGAAAGCATGAAGAACTCCTGGACAGGCGGCGAGGCTGCGTGGCGATCCGAGCCGGCCGAAGAGAATCTCGCCGTTGCCGTCCATCGCCTCGAGGCGGGTGCGCTCGAGCGGATGATCGATCGCTTCGAGGGCGCGCTCTACAGCTACGCCTACGGCATCCTGCAGAACACGTTCGACGCGCAGGAAGTCGTCCAGGACGCGATCCTTCGGGCTCACCGCGCGCTGACGAAGCAATACGACGAGCAGCGCTGTAGCGAGCTCGCCCTCCGGCCGTGGCTCTTCAAGACCACGCGCAACCTCTGTCTCAACAAGCGCCGCTCGAAAACGCGCGCGCTCGAGCAGCCGCTCGACACCTTCGACGACGGCCGCCTCGGTCCGTTCGTCAAACAATCGGACGATGCGGAGCGCCGCGAAGATGCGGAGCTGCTGCAGCGGGCCATGGGCGCGCTGCCCGTCGAAGCGCGCGAGCTGATCGTCCTTCGATTCATGGAAGAAATGTCCTACTCAGATATCGCCAAGACCGTCGGCGCGACCGAAGCGTCGCTGCGCGGCAAAGTCTTCCGCTCCCTGAAGCTCCTGAGGGATGCGTTGGAGAAAAAAGGAGTCACCCATGCGGTGTAGATCGGTATTGACTCGCATCGACGCGATGCGCACCGGCGAGCTCGCCTCGACGGATCGCGACGAGATCCACGAGCACGTCGGCGGCTGCCCGAGCTGCAACGAATCCATCTCGGACGTCGAAGCGCTCGCGCAAACCGTGAAGTCTCTGTTCGCGGCGCCGCCGCGCTCCTGCCGCGACACCGTCGCGGGCAAATGCAAGGACTCGTACGAGCGCCTCACCGAAGGGGGAGAAACGATCTGGGTGGTCTTCACGGACCGAGGATTGCGGATGATTCATCGCGGCGGCTCGCTCGAGGATGTGCGCGAGCGCTACGCGCGCCGTCACGGCCGCGAGATTCAGGAAGGCCGTCTGCCCGATCGCTTCCGCAAACAACTCGCCTCCGCCCTCGGCGGCGAAGGCGTGGACGATCCGCAGATCGACTGGAGCGATGACATCGAAGGCATCGAGCGCGACGTCATGAAGACGCTCACGCGCATTCCGCGCGGCGAAGTGCGCACCTACTCGTGGGTCGCCGCAGCAGATCGGAAACCCGCGCGCGGTGCGCGCCGTCGGCAACATCTGCGCGCGCAACGTCGTGCCGTTCGTGGTGCCGTGCCACCGCGTGGTGCCGGCGGCGGGCGGAGTGGGCAACTACGCGTTCGGCAGCGCGCTCAAGCGCGAGCTGCTGCGCCGCGAAGGCGTCGACGTCGAGGCCCTCGACGCGCTCGCGAAGAAGGGCGTCCGCTTCATCGGATCGAAGACCACGAAGATCGTCTGCTTCCCGACGTGCCGCGATGCGCGCCGGATTCGGGAGGAAAACCGCGTCCCTTTCGCCGACGCGGGGGCCGCGCAAGAAAAGGGGTTCAGGCCATGCAAGAGATGTCAGCCGTTCGCGACGCAAACAACGTCGTCCAGATCCCGCTCTTCCGCCCGTCCGCACTGAGGCCGATCGCGCCCCCGCTTGTCGATATCCGCGCGCTCTCTCATCCCGCGCGGACGTTCACCGGCGACTTCTACTTCACGCACCGCCACGGCGATCGGTTGTGGCTCGCGCACGGCGACGTCGCGGGCAAGGGTCTGCCGGCGGCGATCGTGATGGCGATGATTCAGGAGGAGCTCGAGCATCGCATCACCTCCTGCGCGGAGACGCGTTGCGATCCGGCGGCGACGATGCAGCGGCTGCACGAGTTTCTCCGTCCGCTGCTGCCGAACAATCGCTTCGCCACCGGCGTGATCGGATCGCTCCGCGACGACGGCACGCTCACGATCGCGAACGGCGGCCACTGCCCGCCGCTGATCGTTCGCGCGAACGGGATGATCGAGGAGATCGGCTCGACCGGTCCGCTCCTCGGCATCCTGAATCACGCGAAGTGGTCGTCGATGACGACGCACCTCGGCCGCGGCGACACGCTCGTGCTCTACAGCGACGGCGTGATCGAGTCGTGTGCGGATCTCGGCGTCGAAGGACTGAAGCGCGTGCTGCGCACGGCGCGCACTCCCGAAGACGTGATCGCGCAAATCGGCAAGCCGATGGACGACGTGACGCTGGTGATGATTCGGCGTTGATCCCGATCAGCGCTTCCTAGTTTCTCGATACTCCTGCAGCAACGTTGGTCCCCTCGGATACACCACCGAAGCTGAAGCCCAGACTGATCGACAGATAAGGATTGAATCCGTATTTGTTCGCCGGCTGCAATCGAGGCGAATCACTCGAGAGCGTGTTCCCCGGCTCGACCAGATTGAAACGATTCTCCTGCTGCATCGCCACACCGACGCCGAGGGTCGCCAGACCGCGTTTACCGACTTCGCGCGCGCGGACGCCGAGACCAAGGTAGTACGATGGCAGACGGCCCTGGTTTGCCGCGATCCCGAACTGCACCGCGAGGATCGGAGTATTGCCGGGATGGATGTTGACGACGATGCCCGTGACCGGATCGGTCGATGTGTCTTTCAGAATTCGCCTGACCGTTCGCGTCGTCTGCGTCGCCGTGAAGTCTTCGAATTCGAGTTTCTCGTCGACGTGACGCGCAAACACGAAGAAGCCGCCCGCGTCGAGCCAGAAGCGCTGATAGCGAATGGGAACGGTGAACGTCTTCTTTTCAGCGTCTCCAAAGCTGAATTGAACATTGACCACTTCCGATTTCCCGCGGAGGAGCATAGGGAGATAGGAGTCAGGCTGTTCTGCGTCAGCCGCGCGTCGTCGGGCTCCGGAGTCATGCTCCGTCCGACTAACGAGCGAGTGTTCGTCTTGGGCTCCGATGGCAGGCCGGCCTCGTTTGGACAATTCACGCTATAGAGCGAGGCCGCGCGTTTCTTCAGGGAGGCGGCCCCGCCGCCGAACAAACCGAACCCGCCGCGTTTGACGTACAGCGACAGGCTGATGACGTCGGGAGACTGATCGAAATGCGCCGCCGTGTAGCGATGCTCTCTGCATTGAAAGTACTCGCCGGCGGTCGCAACGACATCGAGGCGCCGGCCCTGCGGCACGTCGGTGATGAGAATCGTCGAGAGCTGATCCGCGTTGACGTACAGCGCATCGGTCAGACACTTCTCATCCTTATACGAGCACTGGATGACCGTGAGCGACGGCTGCTTCGTGAGCTCGCGCAGGCGCGTCAGATTATCCGGCGGAGCGGGCGCAGGGTCGGGCTGGCCCTGCTGCCGGACGACCATCAGCCACTTTGTGTCGCCACGCTTGAGAGTCTTCGTGATCTCACCGGCCGGCGTAAGGTTGTAGTTCGTTCCGATGACCTTCGTCGTGAGTTTTGCGATTTCCGCCTTGATCGCGGTTTGTTCCGCAGCGGTACATTGCGTCACGGCCGTGGCCTCGCCGGCTTTGGCGACATCTGCCTCCGTGCCCTTCCCCCGCAGTGCGGCCTTGGCGCGGCCGGGAGCCTCGGAGCAGGGAGCCGGTGTGGCAGGAGCATCGCCCAAGCCGGCGATTTCGATCGTTTCCGCCTCTTCGACGATGTCGTATTTCGCTCCCGGAACTGCGTTCGCGATCTGAATCTCGAACTTTCCCGGGTCGATTCGGAAGACCAGCGGCGCAGACGGCGCGGGCGTCTTCAGATCGACGGTGATGGCCATCGCCGGTAAGGCAAAGCAGACTACGAACAAGGCCGCGGCCCTTTTCAGCCCATTGCTCTCTCCCTCTTCGTAGGAGTCCCCCAACCCCCTACTTCCCCTACCCTTCAGTGCCGCGCCGCGCGTCCGCGGCCGCTGTTCGGCACCGCCTGCGCGTAGCCGCTGGCTCCCGCGTCATTGAACGCGCGCACGCGCAGCGCGACGTTGCCGGTCATCGAGAACTGCCGCTCCTCCGGATCGAACCAGCGTTCGACTTCCGTCCACGCGCCGTCCTCGACGCGGTACTCCACGCGATAGCCGTTCACCGGCTGCGGCGGGCGTGTCCATTCGATCGTGACGTCGTTGCCGTTCTTGCGCAGCGTCGCGTGTGGCGCGGCGGGTCGCGGCGGCAGCGCCGGCGCGGCGATCGCCATCATCACGTGCGTTGCTCCGTAAAACGGCTCGCCGTTCTGCACCGGCGCGTACGACACCGCGAGCTCGCCGCCGGGAAGCGTGGCGAGGGAAAGTCGGACGAACTCCGGGCCGCGATGAATCAGGGCGGCGTCGCTGATCTCGTTGTGAGCGCCGAGAATGAGCGACGGCGGATTCGTGCGGAATGTTGGAGAACAGATTGAAGAGGCTCCAGCCTACGGCGGCGCCGCCGGGAACCGGCGCGACGCTGACCCCGGTGCCGTGAACCTTCGCCAGGACGAACTGCTCCGGCTTACCGATGCGCGCCGCGACGATGCCGCGGTTCGTGCTGGCCCACGCGGCGATGTACTCCGTGCCGTTCCACGTCACGTCCGCGCCGAACACGCCTCCGGGACTCGACGGCTCGAGCACGGTCGGCGATGCATCGACGGGGAGCAGATTCGCATCGAGATGAATGCCCGCCATGCCGCCCGGCGGACAAAACTCCGCGAGCGGCGGACACGTTTGCGGGATCAGCCAGACCGCGAAGAAGCCGTCGCCGTTGGACGCGATCGACGGCGCCGTTGCGGAATACGGCAATCCGACCGCCTGAGAGAGCGTCCCGGCGGGCGACAGCAGCGCCGCGATCGGCGTTCCGTTTCTCTCGCCGATGACGGCATACGCGCTTCCGTTCCACGCGATGTCCTGAGGAAAGAATTCGGTGATGCGCGTGGTGACGCCGGGCTTGAGCTGTCCGTCGGCGTCGAGGCGGATCGCGGTGTCGCCGACGATCACCATGAACTCACGCCCATCGCTCGCGGCCACCGCCCACGCGGCGGACGGCGGGAGCTCCCGCTCGCGCCAGCGGCCGTCGCGCGTGCGGATTCCCGCGCGTACGCTCGTGACGTCGCGAAACACCACGAGCGTCGCATTCGCCGACGTCGCCGTCGCGAGCACTTGCTGCGGATTCGCCTCGTGCGCAGCGGGCGCGCCGCCGCGCACCGGAAGCTCGTCGCTGAAAATCGAGCCGTTGTTGCCGAGCCACGCCGTCACGACGCGCGAGCCGATCGAGACCAGCACCGGCTCCTGCGCGCGGGCGATGGTCTGCCGCGCCACGATGAACTGCCCCGACGCGTCGACCTCGGCGATCCGCGTGTCGCCCGAGTCGCGATACGCAATCACCCATCGCGTCCCGTTCCACGCCACCTCGGGATCGAAGAAGAACACGCTCGGCGCGACCTCGAGCAGCTTCGCGCTGCCGAACGAGCCGTCGGGCTGAATCAATGTCGCAGAGAGGTTCGGGCCGTCTGCAGTCACGGCCAGCATGCGGCTGCCGTCGCTCGCCAGCGCGGTGCGCGTGAATCCATCGGCAATGCGGCGTTGCGAGAGCAGTTGTCCGTTCGCATCGAACATCGCCAGCATCTGTTCACCGCCGGTCGGCAGGATCGCGGCGAAGCGGTCTCCATTCGACACGACGTACGCAGGCCCCGAGAAAAATCGCCGCTCCACTTCCTGCGGCTCGAATCCCGAGGGTTTTCCGTCGGCCGTCAGCACGTAGGCCTTCTCGGTGGTGATGAGCAGCACGTACTTGCCGTTGAACGCGACACGCGGCCAGAGGCCGTGCGTCACCACAAACGGCTCGCCCTGCGGCTCGCCGCTGGCGCTGACGATTCGTCCGAAGATCTCGTATGTGCCGGTTTCCATCGCCACGACGAAAAAGTGCGAGCCGGTCCAGACAGCGTCGAAGTCGTTCCGGTCGTCCACGCGCGTGTCGAACAGCTGGCGCCCGACGCGCGTCTCCCCCTTCGCCACGCGGCTCATGCGGAGCCGCGAGTCCGCCCAGAACACGAACGCCTCGCTGCCGTTGCTGCGCAGCAGCGTCGATCCGCCGGCGGGCTGATAGCGCGTGTTCGTCAGCGCGAACGGCGTTCCGAAGGGGAGAGATTGGGCGGAGAGTGCGGAGGCGAGTGAAAGTGCGGCGAGAACGTGAGCCAGCCTCATGAATCAATACATTATTGTGACTTTCGGATAAATGTCAAATAACATATTGTTCCATCATGCGGAACTCCGGGATTGCCGTACTCCTCGCTCTCGCTCTATCTGTTTCCGGCGCGGATCGAAAGCCGATGGAAAAGTGGAGGACAGACAATCCTGCCTGTCCGAATGGCCTTCTGGACAGGCAGGAGTGCCTGTCCTCCACTGTCCGCCTGATCGTGCGCTTCCGCCAGCCGGTCACGGCGATGACGGCGAACGCGATGGCGACGCGGCGCTCGGCGCTCGACGCGCGCGTGAACGATCTTCATCGTGATGTCGATGTCAACGTCAAGCGCACGTTCCACCGCGTCCTCTTCGGCGTGAGCGTCGAAGTGAAGCGCGAATTGCGCGATCGAGTCGCCGCGCTTCCGTACGTGGCCTCGGTGCATGAAGAGCGCGTGCTCGAGCCGATGCTCTACGAAAGCGTGCCGCGCATTCGCGCGGACAAGGTGTGGGAGATCAAAGGGACGCGCGGCAAAGGCATCGTCGTCGCCGTGATCGACACCGGCATCGACTACAACCACGTCGCCTCGGCGAGGGTTTCGGCGAGGAACACAAGGTCATCGGCGGCTGGGACTTTGTCGACAACGACGCCGATCCGATGGATCTCAACGGCCACGGCACGTTCGTGGCCGGCATCATCGCCGGCGACGGCGATGGGCTCGTCGGCGTGGCGCCCGACGCTTCGCTGCTCGCCTACCGCGCGCTCGCGGGCTTCGGCGGATACGAGAGCGACATCATCGCCGCGGTCGAGCGCACGGTCGATCCGAATCAGGACGGCGATCCGTCCGATCACGCCGACATCGTGAACATGAGCCTCGGCGGTCTCGCGTACGAGAACGACGCCGTGTCGCAGGCCGTCGAAAACGCCACCGCCGCCGGCATCCTCTTCTGCGTCGCCGCCGGCAACGGCGGCGACTACGGCAACGTCCCGACTCCCGCCATCGCGCCGTCCGCCATCGCCGTCGGCGCAGCGGACGATGATGATGCAATCGCCGACTTCAGCTCGCGCGGGCCATCGTGGAACTTCGGCATCAAGCCCGAGGTCAACGCGCCCGGCGTGAAGATCGGCTCGACCTGGATCAACGGCGAGTATCGCGAATTGAACGGCACTTCGGCCGCGGCGCCGCACATCTCCGGCGTGGCCGCGCTCCTGAAATCGGTGCATCGCGACTGGACGCCGGCGCAGCTGAAATCCGCCATCGTCTCGACGTCGAACGTCCTCGACGAAGAGGTGATGATCGCCGGCGCGGGACGCGTCGATGCGTTGAATGCCGTCAACGCGACCACGCTCGTCTCGCCGCCCTTCGTCAACTTCGGTCAGGACAATCCGCGCATCGATGTCTGGACTTCGGCGCAGAAAGTGACGCTGCGGAACCTGTCGGCTTCGTCGAAGGAACTGACCGCGAATGTTCGCGGAGTGCGCGAAGGTGTCGAAGTGCGAGTCACGCCTTCGACGCTCACGCTCGATGCGGGAGCGTCGGCCGAGGTCACGATCGACGTGAAGGTGACGAACGGCAAAGTGCCGGTGCCGCTCGAAGGCACACTGTCCTTCGGCGGACAAATCGAATGGAGCGGCGGCGACGCGCCGGTGCACGTGCCGTGGGCATTCGTGAAGGGAACGTTCCTCCGCATCGAGGTTCCGGACGCCGAGAACGGCCTGTCCGTGTACGTCCTCAGCGCGACGAAGAAGTCGGGCACGTTCGGCTTCTATCCCTCGACGCGTCTCTTCTGGCCCTACGAGCCGGTCGACATCGCGCTGAGCCAATATCCGTCGTCGCGGACGAACTGGGTTCAGAAGACCGTCTTCGCGGAACAGGTCGATCTCGTTGCCAATCCGAACGTCGTCATGCCGATTGCCGGTGCGAAATACAACATCACCCTGGAGACGCTCGGTGAAAAAGGACAGCTGCTCACCGCGCCGGAAGGATTCGACCTCGAGCAGTTCGTCTTCGTCTTCCCCCACGGACGCAAGATGTCGTTCGGGCAGATTCCGGAAACGCGGCAACTCTACTGCGCCCTTTCCGAGCGCGTGAAGGTCTATCCGCTGCACCGCGTCGCCGACGTGGAGGCCACGACGATGTACGCCGCGATGTACCCGCCGTTCACCGGCCTGACGCAGAGCGTGACCCGCCGCCTGCAGCCGCAGTGGCTGCGCCAGGACGTGCAATGGCTCGCGCGCAGCGGGCATCTCACCGGCGCCGTTTCGATGCTTCGCTTTCCCGGCCCGGAGAAAAACTACTACCTCGACGGCGGCGCGTTCTTCCTCATGGACTCGGATGTTCCGCAGTTGACGATGTACTACAACGCCAGTCCGGCTCCGGAGATCGACCTCGTTTCGATCATCGAGCGATGGGGCCTCTGCTCCGTGCCGGGCGCGAGCCAGGACGTCGGCTGCGGGATTCTCGGCGCCGTGTATCTCTACATGAACGGCCCGGAGATCAAAGTCGACAACGACGTCTTCCTCGACATCTCGCCGATGGCCTACCGCATCCCCGCCGGCTCGCCGCTGGTCCTCGGCACCGCGCCGGTCTGGCCGCAGGTCGGCTTCTTCCGAAGCTCGGAGTATTGGGGCGGATCGACGCTGTGGATCGGCGCGCTCGGTGAGCGGCGCATGGACGACACGATGCGGGCCGCGACGCTCATCCGCGACAGCAGCGGCACCATCATCGGCGACTCGCGGAAGGGACACGTCGGCGGACAGCAAGTGCTGCCGCTCGGCGCCTACACCATCGAATCGACGAATCAGAACTACAAGATCGCGGGACAGGCAGGGAAGGCGATGGTGAACACGTCATTCGATCTGCGCCGTGACGACGCGATCTATCCGCTCTTCACCGGCCTGCGCATCGTCGACGCGAACGACCAGCAGACCGGCGTGATCGATCGCGATTCGAGCGCGAAGCTGCGCTTCTCGATCGCCGACGTCGACGGCCACAGCGTCACGCGCAGACCTCCGCGCGAAGAAGCGACGCGCGTCGAATACCGGCTCAACGGCACGAGCGAGTGGCGTCCGCTGCCCGCCGTGATCGAGGCGCGCCAGTATCAGAACAACTCATTCCTCTTCGGAGGCGTCGGCACGGTGTGGAGCGCGGATCTGTCGTCGATCACGAGCAACTTCATCGGACCCGTCGACGTGCGCATTCACGCCGAGGACGCGGCGGGGAATGACGTGCAGCTGCGGCTGGAGCCGGCGTTCTTTGTTGGGAAGGATGTGCGGCGGAGGACGGCGCGACACTAGCCGCGCCGTCCCAACAACGTTAGTGCGGATTTGAATACAGCGCGCGCAGCGCGGCCACGTCCGTCTGCAGCGGGGAGCGCTTGGCGTCGCCGCCGAGGTAGAACGGATTCATGACTGCCTCGGGGCTGAAGACGCGTCCATTCGGATGGAGCTTGAACGGCTGGTTCGGATTCGGTCCGCCGAAGTGGTCGAGTCCGAGGGCGTGTCCATTCTCGTGCACGACGACGGACTCGATGTCTTCCGTCGGCCCGAGGAACGTCGAGCCGCTCGTGACCCACGAGAATCCCTCGTTGTAGAACTGCTCGACATACAGGTTGTCGACGTAGTGATCGGAGTTGATGTCGCCGTCGGCGAACGTCCACGTCACGCCGAGGATCGACGAGCTGCCGAGGCAGTTCGAGAAATACTGCGGCGGAAGCCAGCCGCCCACGACGATGTCCGCAGCGGGGAAGATCTGGCCGGAGCCGAGATCGAGATTCGGCGAGGTGAGGTCGAAGAGCGACAGGCAGACGCCGCCCGGACCGAACGTGCCGTCGAGCACGTCGAAGTTCGAGCCGTTATCCGGAACCTGCACCGCGGTGATGTCCGTGTTGGCGATGGCGTTCCAGCTGTTGTAGGCGCTCACGATCGCGCCGGACGCAGCGGCGGCCGGAACGTCGGTCGTCATGTCGGAGCCGTCGATGATGTACGAGACGGTCCGGAACGGCCACTTCGAGCCCGTCCGCAGATTGCGGTACTCGGGGACGCCGTGTCCCTTCACGAAGAACGAGGCCTTGACGATCCGCAGGCTGCTGCCGCTGGCAGCGAGCTGGGCGTTCGCCTCATCGATTCTCTGTCGGGCTACGGCGAGGTTGTCTTCCTGGGCAAACGCAGTCGTGCAAAGAAACAGTACGAGAACACACACGAAAAGCGACTTCCGCATCAATTATCTCCTTATCGATGGAATTGAGACGCGGCAAGTTATCACAAGGTGTTCTGCCCGCAGCAGTCACATTTCGGTGTCAGCGGTGAGCGCCTATAGCATGTCCGCATGAGCACCGGCATCCGAACCAGCGATGACGATCTCCGGGAAGCACTCGATCACGTGGCGGACGGCGACTTTCACGCAGCGCTTCCGTACCTCGCCCGCGCCGTGGCGTTCGATCCATCGAACGAGGCAGCGTACGAGTTGTGGGTGGCGTGTCACACGAACATCGGCCGTGAAGCGCGCGCGATCGAGCTCGCCGACGAAGGCCTCGCCCGCGGAATTGCGCCGGTGGATCTCCAGATTCAGAAATCCCGCGCGCTGCGCCTGCTGGGCCGCTTCGACGAAGCGATCCAGGCAGCGACCGCGGCGATGAAATTGGATCCGCTGTCCGCGCATGCGGTCGACGCCCTGGCCGCCATCGAGATCGAGCGCGAGCAGTTCGATGCCGCCATCGAGATCTACGAAGGCGCGCTGCGGCGCAATCCGGACGATGAGCAAACGCACTTCACGCTGCTGGAGTTGCTCGGCACTCTCGAGCGTTACGATCGAGGAATCGAAGTGGCGCGCGACTACCTTCGCAAATTCGAGAAAGATCCGATGGTGCTGGAGATGCTCGGGCGCGCTTATCTCGCCACGAAAGACTATCGACGCGCCGACCGCGCATTCCGCGACGCGGCCAGGATGGAGCCGGACGAAGTCCGGCACCATGTCAACGTCGGGATCGTCGCCCTTGCCCAGGACAACCCCGACGCATTGGATCGCTATCTCGACAAGCTCGCCGAACGGGATGAAGAGCTCTCCGCACAGGTGGCACGCGACCTCGAGCTGCTGGTCGAGCATCTCGAGGACGACGATGAGGACGAGACGTAGCCGCGCCTATTGCGCCGCCTCCTTCACCACCACCCGCACCTCGTCCCCGTTCCCGCGCACCTCGGGCACATACATCGCGTGTCCGAGAAGCGGCAGCGCGTGGAACGAGCCCGGCGTTTCGGCGCGGAGCGTGTAGCGGATTTCCCACGTGCCCTGCGTCAGGTGATCGGCAAACATCGCCACCTTGCGGTCGCGCAACTCCTGGTAGATCCACTGCATTTCCTGATCGTTCGTGTTCGTGGCGTAGAGCTCTTCGCCGCTCTGCAGCTCGACGGCTTCGAAGCCGGCAGGCTTGAGGTCTTCGAACAGCAGGTACTCGTAGTCGTTCTTCGTCTCGATCGTCGCCACGACTTCGACGCGCTCACCGCTCACGATCGAGTCGCCGTCGCGCAGCGGGATGCGGTCATACACCACGCCTTTCAGCAGCGTCGGCTTCGGCGCGAGGCGGAAGTACTCGCGGCGGACGAACAGCTCATTGCCCGCGGCCTTCACCGGCTCTTCGAGCGACACGAACCGCGCCTCGGCGGAGTAATAGACCGGCGCGGAAGCGCGGATGCGAATCTCCTGTTCGGTGTCGCGGAGAAGCGCGGGATCGACGGAGAAGCGGCTCGGCGCATCGAGCAGGTCCTTCGCCGCGAGCGTCTTCGTCGCGATCACTTTCCCGTTCACCGACACTTCGTAGGTCACGTCGCGCGCGATCTCGCCGCTGGCGCGGAGGTAATCGTTGAATGCAAACACCGTGATCGCGGTGTCGCGCGTGTTGCTCCACTGCGCGCCGCGGCGGTTGCGCACCAGCCAGGTCATCGCCGGCTCGACGAGCTTGTGCTTCGGATCGATCGCCACCAGCGCCTGCAGCACGAACGCCGTCGTCTCGACCGGACCATCGTGCCAGTGCCACCAGAAATTGTCCGAGCCCCAATGCACGGTCGCGCCGTCGACCTTCGCTCCGTTCTCGAGATTGCGCAGCAGCACCTGCTCGCGCTCCTTCGCGCCGTAGCGATGCGCGGTCAGCGCGAGCAGCGCGCGCGAGTACGACGTCAGCTTCTCGCGATGCTCCCAGACGTCATTGAACTCGTCCTCCGACGTCTTCGACTGCCGGCTGTTCCACGCCGACATCGCGTGGAGCATCCACGCCTGCAGGTTCCAGTCGTCGTCGTACTCCAAGAGGTTCTCGTTCAGCCACGTGAAGGCATCCTCGACGCGCTTCTCGTCGATCTTCATCCCCGCGTCGCGCGCGATGGAGAAGCCCCACACGACGTACGCGGTCATGAACGGATCGCTGTCGCCTTCCTTCCACCAGCCCCACCCGCCGTCTTCGTGCTGGAAGTCGTAGAGCCGCGCGAGCGAGGCCGCGGTAACGGCGTCGAGCTTCGGAATCCGCTTGCGCGGATCGAGTCCCATGCCGCGCAGCGTCTTGGCCACGATCGCCGCCGGCAGGAAGCGGCTCATCGTCTGCTCCGTGCAGCCGTACGGATAGTCGACGAGGTACGGCAGCGCGTCGAGCATCGTGACGGCGAGACTCGGCGTGACCTGCACGACCAGATCCGTCGCGCGGCGCTCGCGCGGCAGGTCGAGCTTCACCAGCGTCTCCTCGCCGCGCGTTTTTCCGGCGCGCGCGATCAGCTTGTCGACGCCGTGTTCGTACACGGTGAATGACTTCTCCATCCCGTCCGCGTACTTCGCGCTGCGGCCTGACACGCGCAGCTTCGCCGGACCGGGGCGATCGGCGACGACGCTCCAGTCGTAGCGTGCCTCGCCGTGTGCCGGCACGAGCTGCGGCGTGTTCGTCGTCATGTTCAGCGTCAGCCCTTCGACGTCGAGCTTCGGCTCGACGCGCATCGCGTCGTCGGTGTTGTTGTTGATGACCGCCGACACGGTCGACTGATCGCCGGCGACGAAGAAGCGCGGCGCCTGCAGCCGCACGATGAGCGGCATGTTCGTGCGCGCCGTCGTCTCGCCGCGCCCGAACTGCGCGCCCGCCGTCGCCACCCGCGCGGTCGCTTCCCACGTGGTCAGCGCCTCGGGGTACTTGAACTTGACGCGCGCGACGCCGTTCGCATCGGTGACGACGTCGGGCTGCCAGAAGGCGGTCGATCGGAAGTCGTTGCGGACGATCACCTGCACCTCGCCCGGGACCTCCATCACCTGCAACGCCGGCGCGTTCCCGGTGACGGTGATCGTTTCCGCGACCGGTGAGGGCGCGGGCGGGGGCGGAGGAGCCACTGAGGCGGGAATCGCATTGGCGGCGGCATCTCCGTCGCGCCTCATATACGCGAGAGCATCCAGTGCCCCGCCCTTCACGCCGCTTTCCAGATCACGCTCGCGGCGGCCTTCCTTGTATTGATCAACGTACCGATCATCCATCAACTGCTTGTCCTGTCCCTCCACCAGCCGGACGTATTGCTGCCCGTGCAGACTCCCCGAAACCTGCAGCATCTGCTGGCGGGTCTCGCCGAAGAAGAACTGGCGCGGATCGCCGGCAAGGTCTTTCTGAATCGCCGTCACGGCCTGGTCCGAAACCGCGAGCGCGACTTCCGCCGCCACCGGCTTCCCGGCTTCGTCGCGAGTCGTGATCGTGATCGTGCCTTCGTCGCGCGGCTGGTACTGCTCGCGATCGGTCTTCACCTCGACGTTCAGGAAATGCTCGACCGGCGGCACGACGATGCGCTCGCTGTCGGTGGCGATGCTGCGATCGAACACCGACGTCGCGGTGACGAAGAAGTTCGGCTCGTGGCGTGTGTCGATCGGGATCTGCACGAGCTTCACCGTGCCGTCGAGATGCACGACCTGCGTGTCGAGCACGTCGTCGCCGGTCGTGTTGAGCACGACCCAGCGCCCGCTCGCCGGCGAAACGATCATCGCCGACGCCGTCTGGCCCGCGCGCACCGTGTCCTTGTCGACGATGACGTCCAGGCCGCTGGCGAAATAGCCGAGGTCCGTCGTCGCGCGGTCGGCGACCCACACGGTCGTTTGCGCGGCGACGAGATCGCGCACACGCGCGGGCTGCTTCGGATCGCGATCCTCGCTCGTCCACACCACCACGTAGTAGCCGTTGCTCTTCGGCGTGAACGTGAACGTCGCTTCGCCTTTCGCGTCGGTCGTGACCTTCCTCTCGAGCACGTCGTCATCGCGATACACGCGCTGCTTCTCGCGCCACTCGCGGCGCATCACCTTCACCGTGCCGCTGGCCTGCACCGGCTGCTCATTCGCATCGACCGCCTTGATCGCGATCTCCACGCGGTCGCCGGGGCGGTGGATGTAGTGCTCCGGCTGCACGATGACGGAGTAGCGCTGCTTCGTCACCGCGACCGTCCCCTCGCCGCGCACCTCGCGCCGCGATGCATCGACGACGCGCGCCTCGATGCGGAACTTCATGTCGCTCTGATCGCGCGTCGTGTCGAGGCGGAGGATCGCCCGGCCGTTCGCGTCGGTCTTCAGCGTCTCGCGCTTCACGATCACCCCTTCGTCTTCGTACGTCGTCGTGTCGTAGTACCAGTCATACACGTGCCACGGATACCAGTAGCGGATGAACGGCTTCTGATAGACGACCGCCTCGACCGTCGCGTTGGCGACGGGGCCGCCGAAGTAATAGCTCGCGTCGATCGTCGCCTCGACCGTTTCGCCGAGGCGATAGAGCTTGTTTTCCGGAGTCGACACCTGGACGCGGAACTCCGGCAGCTTGTACTCCTCGAGGCGGAACAGCGTCGCCTCGCCAAGCTCGTCGTCGTCATTTTTTCCGACCGGCTTGAAGATGACCTGGTACGCGCCGAGCGGCATCGAATCCGTCAGCGGAAGGGAGGCCCAGAAACTGCCGAACGCATTCAGCTTCGCTTCGCCGGATGCGACTTTCTCCTCGCGCGGACTCTGAATCTCCCACGCGATCGTTCGCCCCGACGGCGTGGCCCAGGTCTCGTTCGAGCGCGTGCGGGCGATGATCTTCCACTGCACCGTTTCGCCGGGGCGATACGCGGGACGATCGGTAAACGCGTAGATCTGCCACGCCCCATCGTCGCGGGCGCTGCCGTAGCCGTGCGCGTACGTCGAGTGCCACGCTTGCCGCGCCTTGCCGCTGGCCGCGGTGATGACGACCGAGCCGTACGCCTCGGCATTGCTCACGATCGCGAGACCGTCGCTGTTCGTCGTCGCGTCGCGGATCCAATTCTTGTTGTCGTTGCGCTGATGCGAGACCCGCACTTTCGCTCCCGCGATCGGCGCGCCGCTCAGGACGTCCGACACGTAGATCTGCAGTTTCTGCGGCGACGTGTGGAGAAGGATGTGCGCGTCCGTGATCATCACGAGCGCCTTCGATGATTTTCCCTCCGCGGTCGCGGTCATCAGATACGCGCCGCGCTCGAGACGCGGCTCGAGGCGCAGGGTGTGGTAGCCGATCGCATGTTCGCCGCGGTCGCCGGTCTCGTACGTCCACTGCCGCACCGGCTTCGCGTCGAGACGCAGCCCGTCGACCCACGTCCCTTTCGCCGGCAGCTCGTAGTTCGTCACGTCGACCGGCGTCAGCGTCAGCTGAATCGCCTTCGTGTTGCGCCACATCACCAACACCTGCTGTTCGGAGTCCGGCAGAAACGTGCTGCCGACGCTGAGCTGCACCGTGGGCTGGAGGATCGTCTCGATCGCGCGCTCGGCGTCGTTGCGGAACGGCGACTCGGCCTTCGTGAACTCATTCACGAGCCGGCGGTACAGCTCGAGCGCGCGCTCGTAGTCAGCCGCTGATTCGACCTGTCCGTTGACGACGACGTTGCGTCCAGAGGCGTAGCTCTGCGCGGCGCGATAGAGCGCGTCGTCATACCACTCGCTCGTCTTTCCGGCGGCGATGATGACGTCGAGATGCTCGAGCGCGCGCTCGATGCTCTCCGGCCGCCCCTCGCCGAGGAGCTGCTGGGCGAGGAGATAGCGCGCGTGAAGCGCGTCCTGCGGCGACTGCGCGATGGCGACCGCGTTGACCAGGACCTCGCGCGGAATCGCCTGCCCGTAATTGCCGCTCTCCGCCATCCGCTTCACCATCGCCAGATAGCGCCGCCGCGCGAGGTCGAGGTCATCGCTCCCCGCCCACCAATCGAGCGCCGCGACGTAATACGAGAAATTGCGCGTGAGATCGCCGAGCGATTCGTTCGCCTCGGCCCACACGCGATCGTGATTCGCGTTGTTCACGATCTCGTTCAGCGCCAACGCCGAATCGCGCTGCGCCTGCTCCGGCGTCGCCCGCCAAGCCGTATCCGCAAGCCGGAACGCCACCCAGCGCCGATCGTCCGCCGAAAGATCGAGCTTGCCCGCCTGCTCGTAAACCTCATGCGCCTTCGTGAAGGACTTTTCTTCGAAGAACTTCTCCGCCTCGCGCTTCAGCGCGTCATACGACGAAGGCGTGTTGGTGGCGAGGAGGAAAAAGGTGAGCAGGGCGAAGAGTTGGCGGATCATGCTGGGGGATTAGACCAGCAGGGGGGCGCCGGAGTAACCAGTTACTGGGTTGCTGAGTTGCTAGGTGCTCGCTGCGTTGTCACGCCTCAGCAACTTAGCAACCCAGCAACTCAGCAACCTACCCGGCGTTTTTCACCAGCCACGCCTCCACTTCTTCCGGGTGATATCCGAACGGCCCTGTTTCGCCTTTGTAAACAATCACCCCGCGTGTATCGATGATGTAAAAGCGTTCGGGCCAGCCGGCGTAGGCCGTTTCGACGCGGTCGTCCATCGGATCGACGGCGAGCGGGATCGAGTAGCGGAAGCGTTTCTTGAAATCGTTCGCGATCACCACGCGATCCTTCAGCGATTTCGGCTGGCGATAGCAGACGTCCTCTTTCTCGTTCGAGTCCATCTGCCATTCATCGAGCGGATGTGCCTCGCGGATGTAGACCGTCTTGAAGTCGACGCGGTCGCGGTACTGCTCGTACATTTTCGTCACGCGGTCGACCGACCGGCGGAAAGGCGGTCACGTGAAGCTGCCGAAGATGAGCACGAGCGGCTTGGTGCGTGGCCCGAGGAGCGGGACGTTGTGCTGGCCGTCGAGCGACACCAGCGTCGCCTCGGGCGCGCGGTCGCCGACTTTGAGATCGCCGTCGCGGCGCTGGTCGTAGCGGATCATCCCGATCACGTTGCGCGGACCGATCTTCGCGACCATCACGCCCGCGGCGAGCAGCACGAGGGCCACCAGCACCAGCAATATCTTCTTGATCATCTTGGACTGCCTGCGAAGTTCGTATCATACCCTCATGCAGAATTACCCGGTGATGCTGGCGCCGCCGCCACGGCAAGTCCCGCTCTCGCTCGCGCTGCTCAACGTCTTCGGCGTCTTCTCGCAGATCGGCTGGGGCGTCTTCGGCTTCGGGATGATCTTCGCGTGGGCCTTCATCGGCAACGCCGACTTCTCCTTCCTCACCTTCCGCGGACCGCACGCGGAGCAAACCGCGAAGGTCACCCGCGTGTCGGCCACCGGCGCGTCGGAGAACGACACGGCCGTGATCGCGAATCACTACGAGTATTCGGTCGCCGGCGTGCACTACACCGGCACGTCCTACAGCCTCGGCGGACGGCAAGACGGAAGGCGAGCGGGTGACGATCGAGTATGACGAAGATCATCCCGAGCGCTCGCGGATCAGCGGCATGCGCCGCGCGCAATTCGGCCCCGGCGTCGCGTTCGTCGGCATCTTCCCGCTGATCGGCGCGCTGTTCGTCGTCTTCGCCACGCGCAGCGGTCTGCGCCGCACACAACTCCTGCGCAACGGCCTCCTCGCCACCGGCAGGCTCCTCGGACGCGAGCGGACGAACGTGACGATCAACGACCGGCCGGTGTGGAAGCTGACGTTCGAGTTCACCGCGCGCGACGGCCAGCGCCACGAAGCGACCGCCAGCACCACCGACACGAAACGGCTCGAGGATGAAGGCGACGAGCCGCTGCTCTACGACCCGAACAACCCCACCGCCGCCTACGTCCTCGATGAGCTGCCATCGCGCCCCGAGTTCGAGCCGACCGGCGAGCTTCGCGGCCGCACGAAGGGCTACTTCGCGGCGATCCTGCCGGGAATCGTAATTGCAGCGAACCTGCTCGCTCTGGCGTTCAAAATGGACTGGCTGTAGGAGGTTCTATGCGAAAGCTCGTCGTCCTGCTCGCGGCTCTCCTGATCGCGACTTCCCTCTTCGCCCAACAACCCCAGAAACGCACCAGCCTTTACGTCTTCGTCTCGAACCCGAGCGGCGGATGGAGCGAGGGCGGCGGCTCGTCGTACGCGGGCGCGGTCGGGCTCGCGCTGCAGCACAAATTCACGCCGCGCTGGTCGGGGGAGCTGGCGGTCTCGCGGCAGCGCGATCACAGCGGCTTCACCCGCTTCGATCCGAACGGCAACATCATCGAGCAGCGCACCTACGACGTCGACTCGACGCCGATCGATCTCGGCGCGCAGTATCACTTCCTCAACACCACGAACTGGAAGCCCTATGTCGGCTTCGGCGCCCGCTACCACACCAGCACCCGGGAGCTCCTCCTGGACCGCGGCGACCAGCTTCTCTACGGCGCCACCGGCGGCGTGGTCTGGCAACTACGGCCGGCGTTCGGGATCCGCTTCGATGGGAAGGTGTTGTTAGGCGACACGGGGCAGTTGGATCGGGTGAATGCGAGTGTGGGAGTGACGTGGGGGTTTTAGCGGAGCGTAAACTCCCCGTGTGACCTCCCTCGCCCGCCGCCTCGGCGCGTTCGACGCCGCGATGATCGTGATGGGCGGGATCATCGGCTCCGGGATCTTCATCAACCCGTACGTCGTCGCGCGGCAGGTACATTCGCCTCTCGCGATTCTCGGGGCGTGGGCGGCGGGCGGCGTGATCGCGCTGCTCGGTGCGTTCGTGTACGCCGAGCTCGCGGCGCTGCGTCCCGAAGTCGGCGGGCAGTACGCGTATCTGCGCGATGCGTGGCATCCCGCGGTCGCGTTTCTCTACGGCTGGGGATTGCTGCTCGTCATCCAGAGCGGAGGGATGGCGGCGGTCGCGGTGACGTTCGCGCGCTACACGACCGAGCTCACCGGCGCGCCGATCGCGGACTGGCTACTCGCGACACTCACGCTCCTCGCGCTCACGATCATCAACTGCCTCGGCGTGCGCAGCGGCACGAACACGCAGACCGCGCTCATGCTCCTCAAGCTCCTCGCGATCGTGATGTTGATCCTCGCCGGCGCGTTCATCGCGAACCGTTCGGTCGCGGATCCCGTGATTCAACCGTCGACGCTCGGCGGATTCGCGGCCGCGATGACGCCGGTGATGTTCGCGTACGGCGGATGGCAGACCGCGAGCTTCATGTCGGGTGAGCTCAAGAATCCGCGACGCGATCTCGCCATCGGACTGCTCGCCGGCGTCGCGGGCGTGATCACCGTCTACCTGCTCGTGAACGTCATCTGCCTGCGCGTCCTTGGCGTCGACGGACTGGCCGCGACGAAGACGCCCGCATCCGCTGTCATGCGACTCGCCCTCGGCGAGCGCGGCGCGATGCTGATCGCCGCCGGCATCGCCATCTCCACGCTCGGCTTCCTCAGCCAGGGCATGCTCACCGCGCCGCGCGTCTACTACGCGATGGCCGAGGATGGCTTGTTCTTCCGAGCGATCGCGAACGTGCATCCGAAAACGCGCGTGCCGGTCGTCGCCATCGCGTTGCAGGGACTCGTCGCCGTGATCATCGCGCTCTCCGGCACGTACGAGCAGATCCTCAGCTACGTCGTCTCCGTCGACTTCATCTTCTTCGGCCTCACGGGCCTGGCGCTGTTCGTGTTCCGCAGACGCGCCCAGGAGCGGGCGGCGTTCCGCACGCCGGGCCATCCGATCACCACGGCCGTGTTCACCATCGCCTGCTGGCTGGTCGTGGCCGGCACGATCGCGAAGGCGCCGCTGAACAGCGCCATCGGCTTCGGCATCCTCTTCGCAGGCCTCCCGGCGTACTGGTTCTGGCACTCTCGCCAGCGCACTTGACGTTCGGAGGTTCTCGAATGCATTCCCGGTTTCTCTCTCTGCTGTTCATGATCGTCGTGTCGGCGGGCGCGTCCGCACAAACGATCGGCAACTACATCCTCGCGCCGAACGCGTCCACATCCGGCCTCAGCATTCCGTACACCGTGCTCGACCTCAGCTCGCCGGCGACGTCGAACGGCACCATCGCCGCCGTCGCGGTGCGCGGCACGACGGCCTGCACCAACGCGTTCAAGGTGAAGTTCTTCCACGTCACCGGCAACGTCTACACGCCGTACGCGGAGCGCGGGCCGTTCGACATCACCTTCCCGATCACGGTCGTGCAGTTCCCCGGCGTCGCCGTAACCGCGGGCGACCTGATGGGCATCGTGACGCTCGCCGATTGCGGCGTGATCCTCGGCCAGATCCCGCTGCTCTTCAAAAACGCCGCGCAATTCAACGGCGACGTCTCCGGCCAGGTGACGCTGCAGAACTCCGCCGGCGTGATTCCGGGATTCGCGCTCGGCGCCTTCGGCGCGCCGAACGCGAACGTCGAGATCCGCACGCAGATCATTCCCGCCGCGGCCACGACGCAGGGCGCGCTCGGCTCGTTCTTCAAGACCGACGTGTTCCTCTCCAACTACCGCACCACGCGCTCGGTCGGGCGGCTGATCTATCACCGCGAAGAAACGAGCGGCACGGTCAACGATCCGGCGTTTCCGTTCATCCTCGACTCGCACGCCAGCACCGTCTACACGAATTTCCTCGGCGACAAGCTCGGCGTGACGGGCAAGGGAAGTATCGACGTCTACACGCGCATGGGCTTCGAAGCGCCGACCATCACGACGCGCATCTACGACGACGCGGGCGCGGCCGGAACGAAAGGCTTCACGCTCGACGCGATGACCGAGCGCGAGGCGCTGCAGGCGTCGGAAGTCGCCGTGCTCGCGGTGCCGAGCGACGCGGCGAAATACCGGATGAACATCGGCTGGCGGACGCTCGAGGGCGCGACGACGATCGAGTTCAATCTCTACGACGCGAACGGCGCCCCGCGCACCTCGGTCACCCGAAACCTGGTGGGGAATTACTACCAGCAGACCGATTTCCGATCGCTCTTCGGCGTCGATTTCCAGCCCGGCGACACGATCCACGTCGTGCAACGCGCGGGACAGTCGTACGTGTACGGATCGATCATCGACAACGCGTCGAACGATCCGAGCGTGCAGGTGGCGAAGACGGTGAAATAGGTATCATCGCCGCGCAATGAAGCGCGTCCTGCTGTTCCTCGGGCTGGCGATTCTGATTCTCGCCGCGGTCCTCATTGCGCGCACGCTCAGCGTGACGTCGATGCAGCTCGCGGAGCCCGCCGCGCCGCCGCTGCGCATCGATCGTACGGCGGCGCTCGCGCGATTCTCGCGCGCGATTCAATTCCGCACGGTCTCGGAGGAAGGAGTAGCGCGCGCTACTCCCGATCACGACGCCTTCGTCGCCTGGCTCGCCGACGCGTATCCGCGCGTGCACGCATCGCTGCAGCGCGAGCTCGTCAACGGACGCAGCGTTCTTTACACGTGGCCCGGCAGCAACGCATCGCTCGCGCCGGTGCTGTTCATGGGTCACTACGACGTCGTGCCGGTCGAGCCGGGAACGGAGCCGAAGTGGGAGCAGCCACCGTTCAGCGGCGCGGTGCAGGGCGGCTTCGTCTGGGGCCGCGGCACGATCGACGACAAGATCACGGTCATCGCGCTGCTCGAGTCGGCGGAGTTGCTGCTCGCCGACGGCTTCCGTCCGCAGCGCACGATCTACCTCGCATTCGGACACGACGAGGAGCTCGGCGGCCGCGACGGAGCCGCGCACATCGCCCAGCTGCTCGGGTCGCGCGGCGTGAGACTCGACGCCGTGATCGACGAAGGCGGATTGATCATGAACGGCGCGGCCCTCGGACTGCCGCGTCCCGTCGCCGTCGTCGGCATCGCGGAGAAAGGAATGGTCAGCATCGAGCTCGCCGCATCCGGCAGCGGCGGACATTCGTCGATGCCGCCGCCGCGCACGAACGTCGGCGTGATCGCCAGCGCGGTCGATCGCGTGCAGAACAATCCGTTTCCCGCGCGCGTGCAAGGCGCAACCGCGGAGCTGTTTCGCTGGATCGCGCCGGAGCTGCCGTTCGGCAAGCGCGTCGTGATGTCGAACCTCTGGCTCTTCGCGCCGCTGGTGAAAGCGCAGTCGAAGGGCTCGAACTCACTCAACGCGATGCTGCGCACGACCACCGCGCCGACGATCATTCACGGCGGTGTGAAAGACAACGTCATTCCATCCGAGGCGAAGGCGGTCGTGAACTTCCGCATCCTGCCGGGAGACACGGCGGACTCGGTGCTGGCGCACGTGAAGAGCGCCGTCGCCGGCGATCCGGTGAAGCTGCAATCGCGGATGCCGCAGAATCCCTCGGGCGTTTCCGATCCGAGCGCGCCGCAATTCCGCACGCTGCAGCGCACCATCTCGAGCGTGTACCGCGATGTCGTCGTCGCGCCGTATCTCATGGTCGGCGCGAGCGACTCGCGGCACTTCGCATCGCTCACCGCGAACACGTATCGTTTCGTGCCGATGCATCTCGCCGAAAGCGATCTCACGCGATTCCACGGACTCAACGAGCGGATCTCCGTCGATGCGTACTTTGACGCGATCCGCTTCTTTCGAATCTTGATGACGAATACAGCGAAATGATTGAGCTCACACGCACCGACAACCTGCTCACCATTCGCCTCGCTCACGGAAAAGCCAGCGCGCTCGACATCGAGTTGATGGACGGGCTCGCGCTGGCGGTCGCCGAAGCGAACGAATCCGACGCCGCGGCGGTGATCCTCACCGGCACCGGCTCGATCTTCTCCGCCGGCGTCGATCTGTATCGCCTCACCGAGGGTGGACGCGACTACTGCGAGCGCTTCGTCCCCGCGCTCTCGCGTTTCGTGCTCGAGCTCTTCACGTTCCCGAAGCCGCTCGTCGTCGCCGTGAACGGCCACGCCATCGCCGGCGGCTGCATCATGACGCTCTGCGGCGACTATCGATTGATGGCCGCCGGCAACGGCCGCATCGGCATGCCCGAGCTGCTCGTCGGCGTGCCGTTCCCCGCCGCGATCCTGGAGATCGTCCGCTTCTGCGTGCCGCCGAACCATCTGCAGTCGCTCGTCTATAGCGGCCGCACGGTGCAGCCCGACGACGCGCTACGCCTCGGCTTCGTCGACGAAATCGTCGCGCCCGACGCGCTGCTGGCGCGCGCCGAAGAGCAGGCGCGCCAGCTCGCCGCGCTGAATCCGAAAATCTTCCAGCAGACCAAACGACAGTTGCGCGACCAGGCCGTCAGCCGCGCCAAGCACTACGCCAACGAATTCGACGACGACGTGCGCGCACTCTGGAGCGACCCCGCGACGCACGCGCACATTCGGGAGTACTTGGCGAAGACCGTGCGGAAATGACGCGCGCAGACGCGTCATCCTGAGCGTAGCGAAGGATCTCAAACTGCGTAGCCTGAGATCCTTCGCCGTCTTCGCGGCTCAGGATGACGAAATCATCGCTCCGCCTCCGCCAACCTTCGCTCATGCGCACGCAGCAGATCGCTGCGCGTGATGAAACCGACCACCCGCCGAGGATGCTCGCGCTCCACCACCGGCAAACGTCCCACGTTCTCGCGCACCATGTGATCCGCGGCTTCGCGGAGCGAGTTGTCGAGATAGATCACGGCCGGCGCGCGGTTCACGAGATCGCCGGCGCGCGTGGTGTCGGGCTTCGAGGGATCGAGTACGTCGCGGCGCGTGATCACGCCGAGGAGCTGATCCTTCGCGTCGACGACCGGAAATCCCTGATGCATCGCCGCGCGCATGCGCAGCGACGCGATCGGTTCATCGGCGCGCACGGTCACCACGTCCTTCGTGCATGCATCGGCGACGTTGATGAGATCGAGAAAATCGGCCGCGTACTCCGACGGCACGCGCACGCCGCGGCGCGCGAGCTTCTCCGTCATGATCGTGTGCCGCATCAGCAGCGACGAGACGAGATAGCCGGCCGTGCATCCGCCGAGGAGCGGCAGGAGGCCGAGCGGCTGCAGCGTCGTCTCGAACGCAAACACGACCGAGGCGAGCAGCGCGCGCGACGCGCCGGCGAACATGGCCGCCATGCCGACGAGCGCGCAGATGCGGACGTCGATGCCGTGATGCGGCATCGCCCGCGACGCCACGCCGCCGAGGACCACGCCCGCGCCGCCGCCGATCGTGAAGAGCGGCGCGAGCGTGCCGCCGGATGTTCCGCTGCCGAGGGAGATCGACCAGGAGAGAAACTTCAGAGCGCAGAGAACGAGCGCGGTCATGCCGATGAGACGGCCCGACACGAGATCGTCGATGTTGTCGTAGCCGACGCCGAGCGTGCGCGGCGCGAGGATGCCGACCGCGCCGACCGCGAGCCCGCCGATCGCCGGCCACCACATCCAATGCACCGGCAGATGCTCGAACAAATCTTCGATCCAATACACCGCGCGCGTGACGTACACGGAAAGCCATCCGACGAGCGCGCCGATGATGACGTACGCGACAAGTGCTTCCTCGGTCGGCGTGCCGAGGCGCGGCATCGCGAACGCGGGCGTCACGCCGACGAACGCGATGCGCACCGCGGTCGCCGCCGCCGCCGCGAGCGCGACCGGCACGAGCGAACGCGCGCGAAACTCGAACAGCAGCAGCTCGATCGCCAGCAGCACCGCCGACACCGGACTGCCGAACGTCGCCGCCATGCCTGCCGCCGCGCCCGCGGCGAGCAGCGTCTTGCGCTCCATCGCCGTCGTGCGCAGCAGCTGCCCGATCACCGAACCCATCGCGCCGCCGGTGGCGATGATCGGTCCTTCCGCGCCGAACGGTCCGCCCGTGCCGATCGAGATCGCCGCCGACAGCGGCTTCAGAAACGTGATGCGCGCCGGGATGCGGCTTTCGTTCAGCAGCACCTGCTCCATCGCCTCGGGGATTCCATGTCCGCGGATCGCTTTCGATCCGTAGCGCGCCATGAGGCCGACGATCACGCCGCCGATCGCCGGCACGAACAGCACGAGCCAGCCGAGTTGATGATGCGCGGGCGAAACGAACTGCGTGGAGAGGCGGCCGTAAAACGCGACGTTCGTCACGACCGCTATGATCGCGACGAGCAGTTGCGCGACGAGGCCGGTGAAGATCGCGAGCGCGATTGCCAGAGTGCAGATGATCAAGACGCGGCGATCGATCGATGCGCGCTCCGGCGGCAGAACGGACTCGAGAGTTTCGTGGGTTTCCATCGAACGATAGATATCATGCGCAGCGCCATGACATTCCACGCTCTGCTCGCTCGCGATACAGGCGGCTACAAAACTGCGATCGAATCGCTCAACGACAGCGATCTGCCGCCGAATGACGTGCTCGTCGACGTCGCGTATTCGTCGCTCAACTACAAAGACGCGCTGGCGGTGACGGGGCGCGGGAAGATCGTGCGCAAGTTTCCGATGGCCCTCGGCATCGACATCGCCGGCACGGTCGTCGAATCGAAGAGCGATGAGTTCAAGCCGGGCGACCGCGTGGTCGGTCACGGACAGGGACTCGGCGAGCTCGATTGGGGCGGCTACTCGCAGCGGCAGCGCGTGAAGGCGAACGCGATCGTGCCGCTGCCGGAGACGCTCTCGTTCGAGCAGGCGATGCAGATCGGCACCGCGGGATTCACGGCCATGCTGTGCGTGCTCGCGCTCGAGCAAGCCGGCGTGACGCCGAGCGAGCGCGAGCTCGTCGTCACCGGCGCGGCGGGCGGCGTCGGATCGCTAGCGGTGATGCTGCTCGCGCAACGCGGCTACCGCGTCGCCGCATCGACCGGACGTCCCGAGCTCGAGCACTATCTCCGCGACCTCGGCGCGACGTCCATCGTTCCGCGCGAAGAGCTCGAGAAATCGGGCGCGCCGATGCAGTCGGAGCGCTGGGCGGGAGGCGTCGACACCGTCGGCGGCGCAATTCTCACGAACCTCTTCGCGCAAACCGCCTACGAAGGCGCGATCGCCTGCTGCGGCATGGCCGCCTCGCACGAGCTGTCGATCACGGTCTGGCCTTTGATTCTCCGCAACGTCTCGCTCCTCGGCGTCAGCTCGCTGCGCACGTCAAAAGCAAAACGCAACGCGGCATGGGCGCGCCTCGCGAGCGACATCGATGCCGCGAAGCTCGCATCGCTTTCACGCGTCGAGCCGCTTGCACGCGTTTTCGAGTTGTCGGAGGAGATCCTCGCGGGGCACGTTCGCGGACGGATCGTCATAGATGTGAACGGGTAGCGCGCGCCTCTGGCGCGCCTCCCTCCCGCCCACAGGCGCGCCGGAGGCGCGCACCACACCGCTATTGGTTCGCGCGCACGAGGTAGAACACGAGATTCGCCGCCGCGACGATCGCGATTCCTCCGAAAAACCCGCCGATCGCGTTCCACGGAATCGCGGGCACGCGCAGCGGATCGCCGCCGCGGCGCACGCGCAAGTATCCCTTCTCCTGCGTGTCGCTGACGATCGCGTTCGACGCCGCGACGTAGCGTCCCATCGCGGTGATCGTGTCGCCGGGCGCGATGATCTTCTCGTTCACTTCGGCGCGCTCGACCGGCACCGACGTCTCGCCGATTTTCCAGTCGCGCTTCAGCGGCGGCGCGGCCGTGTGCACGGCGAACATCGACTTCACCATCGCGAGTCCGCCGACCTCTTCGAAGTTCGTCTTCGCGACGTACTCGACCGCCGCGGCGCGGTCGGCGTTCGTCTCGAACACGTGCTCGAGCACCGGAAACGAGCCGAGGGCGACTTCGCCGTACGGCGTGCGCACCGCGCAGCGCGTCATGCCGTATCCGGCGTAGTCGCGCGCCGCGCGTCCCTCGCCGGTGCTGCGCGGCCCGATGGTGTACTCGTACAAAACGCACGGGCGTCCGCTGAACGGCGCGGACAGCATCTCGAACGACGCCCGCACCGGCCCGATCGCCACGCAGAGATCACCGTCGCGCGGACGCTCGCCGCGCGCAAGCCGCTGCCTCGCACGCCAGTCGGGAATCGAATAGCGCACGCCGTGAATCAGCATCAGCCCCATCGTGACGACGCTTCCCATCGCGAACGCGGCAAAGTACTTTCCGGTGCCCGGAATCGCGCGCAGCGTATAGAGGTATGCGCCCATGAGCGCGAGCCAGATGACGATGAAAGCGGTGCAGTTGCGCTTCATGCCTCCATGGTACGCAACGCCTCGATCGCTTCGATGAGAAACCGCTCCGTCGCCGCCGCGTCGTGCTCGCCCGTCAGCACCGCGCCCACCCACGCGCCCGCGTACCAGCGGCCGATCGAGAGCGGCGGCAGCGTCGCCTCCGGCATCGGAGAGGCGTAGACGTACCAGTACGGCTCGGGGATGTTCGCGTCGCCGCCGAGAAACCCGAGGCCGATCGATTTGATCAGTATCGCGATATCGAAATGATGCGGCCAGCAGCGCACCGGACTCGCACCCGGATACTTCGCGCGGATGCGCTCGAGGATCGCCGCGGCGCGGCCGTACATCGAGCCGATCTTCGCCAGCAACTCGTCCGGCGCGTCAAAGACCTCGGACCGCGGCTCCTCCGGACGCACGAGCATTTTCCCGACATGCTCTTCGTAAAAACGGAATCCCTCATCGAGCGTGTGTCCGCGCAAACAAAAGGCCCCGGTCACGCAATCGTTCGCATCGACGAGCAGCAGCGCGAGATCGGAGAAGCGCAGGCCCGCGCGATAGCGGCCGTCGACGCACTCCTGCAGCAGCGCGCCGTGCTTCTCCGACCACGCGAAGTTCGTGTGCGAGTCATCCGGCCGCGCCGGGATCAACGTACGGCCCACGCCCGCTGCCGCCTGCAGTGCGTGATGAAGCTGGAGCAGGGCGTCGCTGAACTTCGTCACCGTCCCCATACCTTCTTCAATCGTGCATCGCGGCCGCAGCCGCTGCGATAGAAGCGATACCTCAACGGATTTTTCTTGTAGTAATCCTGGTGGTACTCCTCGGCGCGATAGAACGCCGTCGCGGGCAGCACCTTCGTCGTGACTCGCTCGCCGCGAAAACGCTGCTTCACGTTGCGCAGCGAGATTTCCGCGATGCGGCGCTGCTCCTCGCCGCTCCAGAAAATCGCCGCCGTGTACGATTCGCCCTTGTCGCAGAACTGCCCGGCGTCATCGAGCGGATCGATGTTGCGCCAGAAGACGTCGACGAGCTGCCCGTACGTGACCTTCGCCGGGTCATAGGTGACTTCGATTGCTTCCCGATGGCCGGTCATGCTCGACGACACCTGCTCGTAGGTCGGATTCGCGACGTGCCCACCCGTGTAGCCCGAGACGACGCTGATCACGCCGGGCACTTTTTCGAAATCCGATTCCATGCACCAGAAGCAGCCGCCCGCGAAGATGGCTTTCGCGGATGGAGCGGCATGCAGCGGGAGCGCGAGGAGGAGCAGGAGGAGGATGCGGCGCATGTGTTCTTAGGTGAGCGAAACGCGAAAAGGTTTCGCGGCATCCAACTCACGCAATGACCTGCCGCGAGCTGATCGAGCGCCTCCTCGACTACGTCGAAGGCGCCGCCGCGCCTGACGCATTCGAGCAGCACCTCGCCGGCTGTTCCTCATGCCGCGCGTACGTCGACTCGTACCTGAAGACGATCCGCGTCGCGCGTGGCGCATTTCCTGAATAAAGCCCGTCCCCATGGACGAACAGAGAGACAACGAGGAGCGCGCGGATCAATGGAGCGCGGGCGGAACGTTACCGGATTTTGACGAGACGTGGACCGTTCCGGCGGACGATCCCGAGGCGACGTACCCGCTGGCCAGATAGAATCGCGGCGTGACTCAACACGTCGGAATCGTCGGCTGCTCCGCAGAAGGAGCAGCCCTCTGCTATCGCACTCTCTGCGTCGAAGGCGCCCGGTTCATGGGCCGCCACGATCATCCCGAAGTCTCGATGCACACGCATGCACTCGCCGAGTACATGAAGTGCATCGACCGCGATGACTGGAAGGGCGTCGGCGAGCTGATGCTCTCGTCGGCGAACAAGCTCGCCGCGATCGGCGCCGATTTTCTGATCTGCCCTGACAACACGATCCATCAGGCGCTGCCGTACGTCGAGCCGCAATCGCCGCTGCCGTGGCTGCACATCGCGCGCGAAGTCGGCGCCGAGGCGGAGCGCCGCGGATTTCAGCGCATCGGTCTGACGGGCACGCGCTATCTCGTGCTGAGCGACGTCTATCCCGCTGACTACGTCCGCCCGACGGACGAAGAGCGCGAAGAGATCAACCGGATCATCTTCGACGAGCTGGTGAACGGCATCTTCAAGCCGGAGGCGGTCGCGTACTTTCAACGCGTGATCGAGCGGATGAAAGTCGAGCAGGGCTGCGACGCCGTCGCGCTCAGCTGCACGGAGATTCCGCTGATCGTCAACGACGCGAACTCACCGTTGCCGACGCTCGATTCGACGCGACTGCTCGCGCGGGCGGCGCTGCAACGCGCGACGTCTCACTCCTCCAGCATCGCGCGCACGTCCTGAGGCAGGAAGACCTGCGCGAGCTTCGCGCGAGCGCCGGCGCGCATGCGCCGCCAGGTGTCGACGATCTTTTTTCGAGCCTGCTCGAGTCCGAAGTCTTCGACGTAGCTCGACGCATTGAGTGAGAAGAACGAGAGCGCATCCGCGTCGTTCAGCAGCGCGACCGCGGCGTCGCTCGCTTGCCGCTCATGCGCGGCCACGATCTCGGCGACGCGGTTGCGTACGTGTGGCGGAACACCGGCTTCGGCGAGCGCTTCCCGCGCGATCTCCGCGCCGCTCTCTTCCGCATCCTGGAAGGACTCGACCCGCAGATCGATTTCCTTCCGCAGCCGCGCGACGTGGTGAAACAGCGCCGCGAGCTGCAGCGTCAGCGAGGCTTTCGGATTCAGCCGCAGCACCCATTGCCACACGTCGAGCGCGTGTTGGTAGCCGGCGCGCACGAGCGGCTTCGACACATCGTGCATGCGCCGGTGATGGTGCAGCACGCGATCGAACAGCTGCGTGGACGAATAACGATTGCGTTCGGCGGAACGATCCGCGGGCCACAGCTCCATCACCTGGTCGAGCATCTCGATTTCGCGTCAGATGCAAAACTGCGGCCCGCGGCTCCCTCTCCCTACCGCGAGCGCAGATCGTCCGGCATCGCCTTCGCGATCGCCGTCGCCTTCGCGGTCTTCACCTTCGTCGGCAGCATCTTGTGCGCGACGCCCTGCAGCTTCTTCACCGGCCGCAGCAGCGGGTTGTCCCACATCGCCTCGACCGACTTCTTGCGCGCCTGCATCAAGTCGCCGAGCTCGCGCAGCTGCGCGTCGCTGAACAGCTGCCGCGCCTTCGCGAACATCTGCGTTTCTTCTTCGCGGATGTGATGCTCGATCAGGTCCTTCAGCACCTTCGCCTTCGCGGCGAACTCGTGCGACTTCGGATTGGCTGCTTTCAGCGCCGGCAGGATCATGTCGACGACGTGATGTTCTTCCGCCGCCTCATAGAAGAGGTCCTCGGCGTCAGTGTCTTCCGTTTTCGCCTTGAACGCGGGATAGAAGACTTCCTCCTCGAGTTGCGAATGCATTTTGATCTCGCGCTCGATTCGCGCCACCAACTGCTCGCGCTGTTTGATCGCACGGTCGCTCGTCTCGTCCAGCTCGCGGAGCAGACGCTTCACCAGCGCGTGGTCCGATTTCAACATCGTGATTGCGTTTGGCATTTGTTCGCGATCCTCCGCCCGCTAAAATGCGCGATGCATGCCGGATCAGAGCATTTTGGATGACCGCGTTCGTGAAACTTTGAATGCGCATGGACTCGCGTATGAAGTGCTCGCGTGCGAGCCCGAGCTTGCCGATACGGCGCAGTTCTGCGCGCACTACGGCATCGACGCGACCGAAGCGTGCAACGCGATCGTCGTCGTGTTGAAGACGGATCCGCCGCGGCACGTTGCCGCGCTCGTGCGCGCCGACACGAAGCTCGACGTGAACAAGAAGTTGAGCAAGCTGGTCGGCGTGAAGCGACTGTCGTTCGCCTCGGCGGAAGAAACCGCCGCGCTGACAGGCATGCTGATCGGCGGCGTGACGATCCCAGGCTTGCCGGAGTCGATGCCGATTTACATCGATGAAAAAGTGATGGAGCAGCCGCGCGTGATCATCGGCGGCGGCAATCGCACGAGCAAAGCGCGTCTCGATCCGAAGGAACTGTTGAAGCTGCCGAACGCGCAAGTGGCGGACATCGCGATTCCGCGCTAGTTCGGATGCGCGTGGAGCGTGTCTTCGACGTCGTGCTGCGATTCGAGTTTGCGCAGCACCTGCTCGACGGCGGACGGAAACGCGATCGGCTCGCCCTCCGTCTCCCACGCCTGGATCGTCGGAGCATCGACGCCGAGGGCGTGCGCGACCTGATCGCGGCTGCAGCCGAGGCGGATTCTTCGCGATCGCAATTCGGCGCCGACCATGGTTGCGGGATACGCAATCAGCGCACCACCACCTCCTGACTGTCGGGCTCGCCTTTCGCCTGGCGGTACGCGCGCTCGACCGCCGGCGCGACCCAGAACGCCTCGAACGAGCGCTGCCGCGGAACGTCGTCGCCGGCGAGCTTCTGCTTCCAGTCGGCGAGCGTCACATTCTTCTGCACGTCTTCGAGCGACGCGCCCTTCGCGACCTCGGCGGCCACCCGCGAGACGGTGTCGCGCATCAAAGCCTGCAGCGTACGGACGTACGTGAAGTCGTGCTGAATCTCGCCGTGTCCGACGAACAGCGTCGTCGCGCCGAGCTGCACGAGCTTCTCGAGCGTCGCGTCCCAGTCTTTGTAGTACGACCCGAAGCCGAACGGCGTCGGCCAGACGACGAGATCGCCCGTGGCGACGATCTTCTCGTTCGGCAGCCACACGACGAGATCGCCGCGCGTGTTGCCGAGGCCGAGGTAGCGGACTTCGATCGTGCGCGTGCCGCGGTGGAGAACGAGCGCGTCGCCGACGAGCACATTCGGCAGCGTCGTCTTCACGGTCGGGATTTCCTTGTCGTAATGCTCGAGCATCCACACCGTGCGCTCGCCGCGCTTGCGCGCGGCATCATCGACGATCGATCCGTCGGGACGCTTTCCCTCTTTCAGGATCTTGCGATACACCTCGAGCGTCTCCGCGTTCTCCTTCACGTCCTGCGGAATCCTCGCGAAGCCCTGCTGCTCCGCGTCGACCCGCGTGTTCGGATGGGCGATGAACTCCACGCCCGGCCACAGCTCGCGATAAACGAAGTTGCCGAAGAGATGATCGTCATGCCAGTGCGTGTTGACGACATACCGCACCGGATTCGGCGTGAGCTTCCTGATCTCGCTCGCCACCAGCCGCGCACTCGACGGCAACATGCACGAGTCGACGACGACGACATCGCTCTCATTGATGATGATGAGCGAGTTCGGCTCCGAGTGCGGCTGCGGCAGCCAGACGAACGCGTACACGCCATCGGCGAGCTTCCGCACTTCGTGCTCCGGCCCCTGCGCCGACACCGACGCCGCGACGACGATCAAGAACGCCAACATCATTCGTTTCATACGCGTGATTGTCGTGGACACCCGTCGCTTCGCGCGCCAACGGTACGGTGACGGAGCTGCAAGCGAACGGCAGCGGAATATCGTTCGGTCTGAACGCGTTAACTGGCGTTGACCGCGGGAGATGCCTCACGGTATCTTCCGCAGCCCACCCCTCATCCGGCGCATTCGTCTAGGGGTCCAGGACGCCGCCCTCTCACGGCGGTAACACGGGTTCGAATCCCGTATGCGCTACCAACCCTTCAATCAGCTTTACAAATCGGCGCTAACTCGCTGAACACCAAGGTAGCGTGCCGGTTCCAAATATTTCGCCGGCGAAGTGCACGCCAGTTGGAAAAGTATGCGCTGAATCTTCACTTTCATCTCCGGCGAAGACTCCCTCCAGATCGTTTCCGCGCCGCTCAAGGAAGTGCTCAGCGAAGCGGAGTTCTACGCTAGGTCACCTTTCGGCGTTGTCTTAGCGATCAGCTTCGCTCCGTCGTTCAGTACGAATTCGTGCGAACCGAGATAGATGGGGTTCTCCGCACGATGTGCCGTGGAGAGCGCAGCGATTTCGGGAGGAATGTTGTCGCCAACGAATAGCTGGAACGCGATGCCGGGTATCACGAATCGGTACTGCCGAAACGGCTCGCCGTCGTGGCTCATCCACGGAAACAAGATGAGTTCGTTCGCGCCGTCATCTGTTTCAGAGCTTACCGTTACAACCAGCGCGGAGTTCTTCGGAAATGGCCCTTCGCCGAGGAGGAAAAGCCTCAGCATCTCCTCGTAGTCGCCGAGAGTCAGCCGTATCGGTTTCTTTCCTGCGATTGGACTCCAATCATGCGCCGCGCCTCGCCAGAAGATACTCGCTGCAAAGTACAGGAGTGGCGCTACACCCGCTTCGGCAATACCGGTACCGGCGTAGATGCGCATGCCCGACTTCCACTCACAAATCGGTCTAGCACCTTCCAGAGCCTGGCGAAGCGGGAAGTCAGTCTCGGCGTGCCAGCAATTCTCAACTACCCACTGCTCGCCGTTCTTGCTGAACAACGCTTCGCAGTCGCCACAGAGAAGGTAGTCCTTGACCTGCTTAGAGGACTTGATCGCAACATCGGCGTTGATCACGACGGGATTCGGGTTCGACTGGCCATCTGCTTTCGAGAGCTTTAGCAGCAGTTTGTAGAATGCTTTCGGGAGGAAATGGCTGTCGCGGAGGTACTTCTCTTTCTTGCAAAGTCGGCAGATTCCGACCGGTGCTTTGCTGATTTCGTTCTGTGAAATCGCTTCGGCTGGCTCGCCGAACCACTTCTCGACCAGATTCTCGATCGCCCACGTCAGCGAAAGCGTTCCACCGACGCCAAAGATCAGCAGCACGAGATAGGAGACGAAGTACGGCCGCACCTCGTCCATCTTCGGCGCGATGAATGTCATCATGAAGGCGAACGCCCATTCGCCCGCTAGAAGGACGGCGACGATGGCGGTGAACTTCCATCGCGGCTCGATCTTCGACCACGCGAATGCTGCCGTCGCCGAAAGGATGAGGAACCACATCGCCGCGATCCGAACATCGCCTCTTCATCTCCGTCAGCGGTGACCAGAAAGTACGCCGTCGTGAACGCCGCGTAGATGAGCAGACCGATGACGATTCGCTTGAACAGGCGAACGTCTCGTCGGGCGACACGGCGCAAAAGAGTCGGGGCGTAGAACAGCAAGAGATAGGTCGGAATCGCGATCCGCATCTGCTGCCGGAACATCTCTCCGATTGGACAGAAGTCGCACCAAGTGTCGTGATCGTCGAAGACGAGTTCCATCCCTCGGATCGGAAGCAACTCCCCGGCGAGAGCGACGGGGAAGTCGAGTACCCGGACGACGAGCGTAACGGCGGAGGGCGGAAGGGGAAGACGATCGAACTGAGTAGTGAAGAGCCACCAGACCGTAAGGCTGATCACAGTGGAAGTGATGAGGCGGAGGGTGAAACCGATGGCGAATCTACGCATGTTGATGAGACGAGGAGGTGACAGGCTGGAGAACCAAGGGAGATGATTCTAACCATTCAAGACACTCCGCCTCCTCAGACCGTGGTTCGGCTGGTCGCTTCCCTCGAGAGAGCGTAAGAAGAAGGCTCCCGCGTCTTCAGCCATGAGCGCAGTTGGTTCCAACTCAGAGGATGAAGGGCTACCAAACCTCGCAATCCTCGCTGCTGTCCACCCTCGTCCTTCGGTCAGCGAGCC
>CAVTGG010000016.1:0-191513 GCA_963734155.1 uncultured Acidobacteriota bacterium | reverse complement strand
GCGTCCCCAACGGGATTCGAACCCGTGTTGTCGCCGTGAAAGGGCGATGTCCTAGGCCTCTAGACGATGGGGACAAAATGCGCGCCGGGAGGCGCAGCGCGTGGTGAGCCCGGTAGGGATCGAACCTACGACCAACTGGTTAAAAGCCAGCTGCTCTACCACTGAGCTACGGGCCCGCGGGTTTCAACGAACGAAAAGGGTGGCAACCTTACGGAACGTGACCGCTCCTGTCAACCACGGAACGGGCAAACGCGAGAGGGGCGTGACTTATGCCACCAATCCGAACGCGGCCGTGCCGCGTAGATCGGGCGAATCAGCAAAGGAGAAAAACATGCGCAGAGTCACGATCACGCTCCTCGTGTCCCTTCTCGTCGCCGGCAGCGCGCTGGCGATGGATCCCAACCCCGAGCTCAAGAAACTCGAAGTCTTCGCCCACAACTACGACTGTACCGGCATCGCCTACGCCTCCCCGATGGCGCCCGAGCATCCCACGCAGGCCAAGGTCACCGGCGCGTGGATCCTCGACGGCAACTGGGTCGCCTTCAGCTACATCGAGACCAAGACCGCGAAGAACCCGATGCCGTTCGGCGTGCGCGGCTACTGGGGCTATGACCCGGCCATGAAGAAATTCATCATGGGCGGAGTCGACAACATGGGCAGCTACTCCACCGGCACCGGCGACGGCTGGAAGGGCGACACGTTCGTCGTCGAAGGCCCGTGGCACATGGGCACGCAGACCGTGAAAGCCCGCGACACTTTCACGATGATGGGCGCCGACAAGATGACGCACGTCGGCGAGATGGAAATGGACGGCAAGTGGGTCGCGTACGGCAAGGAGACCTGCACCCGCGCGAAGTAAAGCGAACCTTTAGCGGCGCGGCGTCAGCCGCGCCGCAGCCGCTTGATCAGCTGGATCTGTCCCGTGTGATAGACGTCGTGCGCGGCGACGCCATAGATCATCCGCACTTTCTTGCGATCGTCGAGCGTGACCTCATCGAGCGACGCGATGACGTCGCGCAGCCGGTGGTGCTCGACATCGAGGATCTCGACGACGTCCTTCCACGCGCTCTCCCCTCCCCGCGGCGGTGACGCGAAGAAGTTGCTGCCCTTCAGCACGAACGAGCCGCGCTTCCCGCCGCCGAGGCGCTGCCGCACCGCGTACTTCCAATACGCCGCGTGCGCGACCAGCTCCCAGATCGTGTGCCGCGCCTTCGGCGGCTTCCAGTAAATGACGTCTGGCGTCAGCCCGCGCAGCGCGCCGCGAAGCGTCGTGCCGTGCCAGCCGCGCTGGTCGTAGGCCGCGTCGAGACTCGCGAGGAGCACGTCCAACGATTGCATGCGGACATCTTGACACACTACTACACTCGTCGTAGCATCAACCACATGCATCGTACGAATCTCTCCCGCTTCGAGCTGGAGATCATGGATGTCCTCTGGCGCCTCGGCGAGGCTTCGGTACGCGAGATCCGCGACGCCCTTTCCGAGCGTCACCGCCCGGCCTACACCACCGTGCAGACCATCGTGCAGCGCCTCGAGCAGAAAGCCGCCGTGCGGCGGACGCGCAAGATCGGCAATGCGCTGATGTTCGAGCCGGCCGTGACGCGCAAGACCGCATATCGGCGCGTGTTCGATGAGCTGCTCGCGCTCTTCGGCGGCTCGGCACAGCCGGTCGTCGCGCATCTCGTCGAGACCGGCAAGCTGACGCTCGAGGATCTGAAGGCACTCGAAGAGCACGCGAAGAAGAAAGGAGCGCGCAAATGATCGCGCATCTCGTTCTCTCGACGCTCGTTCTGGCGATTGCGATCATCGCCGCGCGGCTGTTGCCGCTCACCGCGCGCACACGACACGCGCTGCTGCTGATCGGGCTCGCCAAGTTCGCGATTCCCGCGGCCTTGTTCCCCAAAATCGTTCCAACTCCCACCGCGATCGAACTGCCGCTGCGCGTCTTCACCGGCGGCGCCGCACGAGTCGCAGTCGAGAAAAACATCAACTGGATCGCCTACATCTGGGCCGCGATCGCGATTCTCATCGTCGGACGCTGGCTGATTCTGCGAACGCGCACCGTCGCCGCGGCGCTGCGCACCGGCACCGCGCCGAACGCGCGCGAGTTGGACGCGCTCGCCTTCGCCCGCCGCACGCTCGACCTCAAAACACCGGTCGATCTCCTCCGCTCCCCTATCTGCGAAGCGCCCGCAGTGATTCGTATCCTCCGACCCACGATTCTGTTGCCGCACTGCGATTCGCTCGACGACGATGAGCTGCGCACGCTGCTGCTCCACGAGTGCGCGCACATCGCGCGGCGCGACAATCTCGTCGCCGCAATCCAGACGCTCGGCGGCGCGCTGCTCTGGTTCCATCCGCTGGTCTGGCTCGCGCTCCGCGATCTCGCGACCACGCGCGAAGAAGCATGCGACGAGCTCGTCGCCGACTCCGCACCGTCGACCGATACGTACCTCTCCGCGCTCACGAAAATCTGCCGCGCCGTGCTCGTCTCCCGCACGGCCGGCGCGTCCTGCATGGCCAGCGCACATCTGACAGAAAGGATCGAGCACCTCATGAGCTACGCACGTTTGAAACAGAAGGCGTTCTCGCACCGCTCCGTTCTCGCGATCGCGATGATCGCGATCCTCACCGTCACCGCCGCCGCGACGGCGCTCTCGTTCGAAGAATCGAAGAAGCTGCGGCAGATCTACAAACTGAACTTCAACGTCACCCCGCAGGCCGACGGCATGGCCTTCGAAGGCCAGCTCATCGACCGCGCCAGCGGCGAAGTGGTGTACGCGCCGCAGCTGACAACCGCCCTCGGCGTCGACGCCGTCCTCACGTCGACCGACCGCGGTCGCGACATTAAGATGACGCTCCTCGCCGCGGGGAACGGGCACGCGCGCGTCATCCTCGAAGTCCGCGAGAACGGCGACGTCGTGCAGCGCAACCTCTACACCTTCACGCCGAACATCGCAGCAAAGTCGCCGTCCGCCGGCGAGCCGATCTCGATTAATCTCAAAGACGCCGATCTCAGGGACGTGCTGAACACGTTCGCGGCACTCACCGGCTACGACGTGGCGATGAGCAAAGACCTCGAGGGCGTGCGCATCGACATGAACGTGCAGGACATGCCGTGGGACGAAGCGCTCCGGAAGATGGCCGCCGACCACAACCTGACCGTCGTCATCGAAGGGAAGAAGATCACGGTCCATCGGTAATACCATCGCGCGCATGAATGACGCCGCGATCCGCTACGTGAAGCTGGTGCTCGCGATGGGCGAGCACGATTCCGATTACGTCGATGCCTACTACGGCCCGCCGGAGTGGCGCGAGGAAGTGCGCGCGACGCGGCCGACGCTCGAGTTCATCCATGACGCGGCGGTCGCGTTGCGCGAGCAGCTCGCATCGATCGCGCGGCCGCACGGCGCGATCGAGTCGCTGCGCCTCGACTATCTCCGCCGCCAGGTCGACGCGCTGATCGCGCGCGCGGAGATGCTGCAGGGGCGGCGTCTTCGCTTTGATGAAGAATCGCGCTTGCTGTACGACGCCGTCGCGCCGACGCATTCCGAGGAGTACTTCCAAAAGCTGAATGCCGAGATTGAACAAGAGCTGCCAGGCAGTGGTCCGCTGATCGATCGTGTCGAAGCGTTCCGCATGCAGTTCGCAATTCCGCGCGAAAAGCTCGACGAAGTCTTCGGCGCCGCAATCGACATCTGCCGCATGAAAACCGCCGATCACATGGCGTTGCCGATCGGCGAGAGCTTCACCGTCGAGTACGTGAACAACAAATCGTGGAGCGGCTACAACTGGTACCAGGGCGAGTTCCGCAGTCTCATCCAGGTCAACACCGACCTGCCGATCTTCATCGACCGCGCGATCGATCTCGCCTGCCACGAGGGTTATCCCGGCCATCACGTCTACAACGCGCTGCTCGAGAAGACGCTCGTGCGCGACCGCGACTGGCCGGAGTTCTCGGTCTACGCGCTCTTCAGCGCGCAGTCGCTCATCGCCGAGGGGAGCGCGAACTATGGGATTGAGGTGGCGTTCCCGGCGAATGAGCGCGTGCAGATGGAGAAGGAGACGTTGTTCCCGATCGCGGGACTCGATCCGTCGCGCGCGGAGCAGTATTACCGCGTGCACGAGTTGATCGCGAGAACGGGCTACGCCGGCAACGAAGCGGCGCGGCGCTATCTCGACGGCGAGATCAATGCCGAGGCCGCGGCGGAGTGGCTGACGAACTACGCGCTCATGGCGCCCGCGCGCGCGAAACAGCGCGTGAAGTTTTTCGACCAATATCGTTCGTACGTCATCAACTACAACCTCGGCAAAGACCTCGTCCGCAATTACGTCGAGCGCCGCTGCGGCGGCGACGCGGAGAAGCGCTGGGACGTCTTCGCGGAACTGCTGTCGTCGCCGCGACTGCCGTCGGGATTGGCGTAGGCGACACCCCTCATCCGCCCTTCGGGCACCTTCTCCCCGCAAGCGGGGAGAAGGGCGCTCACGGCACGCTTACGTCGAGTGCCCCTCTCCCCGCTTGCGGGGAGAGGGTGGCGCGAAGCGCCGGGTGAGGGGCCGCGCCTAAAAACCCAAGCACCGCGCGCAGCGTCGCGCTGCGGCATTCGAACGCCGCGAGATGGCCGCAGCCGTCGAGCGGGAAGAGCTGCGCGTGCGGCATCTCCTTCTTCAGCCGCACCGCGACGTCGAACGGCACGATGCGGTCGTTCGTGCCGGCGACGATCAGCACCGGCATGCGCACGCGCTGGAGCTTGCGATCCATCAGGAGATCGCCGCGCGTGAGCATCGAGCGCATCGACGCGCGCACGATCCACGCTTTCATTTTCGAGTGGCGGATGAAGTCGCGCAGGATGAAGTCCGGCAGCTTCGGCGCGAGATCGCTCTGCAGCGTGAAACTGCGGCGCTGTTCGTCGATCGTCGTCGCGGAAAACGTGTTCTCCGTCAGCTGCGACTCGAATCCGAGTCCCGCGCTCGACAACAGCACGAGCCGCTGCACGCGCTCGGGATGCTCGGCCGCGACTTTGAGCGCGACCCAGCCGCCCATCGACACGCCGGCGACGTCGGCTTTCTGCAAACGCATCGTGTCCATGAACCTGCGGACGACGTCGGCCTGCACGGCGACGGAGTAATCGGAATCGCGCGGCTGATCGGACTCGCCGTAGCCGAGGAGATCGGGCGCGTAGACGCGGTGCCGCTTGGCGAGGGCGCGAACCAGCGGCGCCCAATCCTCGGCGCGCATGGCCACGCCATGCACGAGCACGAGCGGCGATCCCTCCCCTGCCACCCAGTAATGAATGCGATGTGTGCCGACCTGCACGAAGTTGCTCTTCATCCCGATCGCGGCGACGTAGACGCGGCGTGCGGCGAAGAAGAGCGTGAGCGGGCGGAGGTAGGCGAAGAGGACGAATGCGACGATGAGGACGAATAGGACGAGCTTCTTCATCACACCGAGGCGCGGACGTCGTCGAGAAGCATGTCGATGCGATCGCGGTGCGTGCGGTGCGACACGATGGCGACGCGGGCCACGAAGCGGCCGTCGGGCGTCGTGGCCGGCGTGAGCATCACCCGCTTCCGCGCGTTGATCCTTTGCAGCAGCTCGCGCGTCAATGCGTCGTCGTCGCGAAAACGGAACGCGAGAATCGTCAGTTGTGGCTCGGCGACGATCGTGATGCCGTCGATCTTGCGCAACTCTTCCACCGCGTATTGAATGAGATCGAGCTTCTCATCGAGCTGCTCGCGGAACGGCTCGATGCCGAAGAGTTTCAGCGGCAGCCAGACGCGCAGCCCGCGGAAGTCGCGCGAGAGCTCGGGCGAGATCTCGCAGAAGTCGACCAGTTCGTCCTCGCTCTGCATCGCCGGCAGGTAATCGGCGTGCGACGAATGCGCGCGGCGCAGCGTCTGCGCGTCTTTCACCAGCACCGCGCCGGTGCCGAACGGCAGGAAGAGCGTCTTGTGCGGATCGAGGATCATCGAGTCCGCTTCTTCGATTCCACGCAGCACCGCGCGTCCGCGCTCGGTGAGCATGAACAGCGCGCCGTACGCGCCGTCGACGTGGAACCACAGCTTGTTCTCGCGCGCGACGCGTGCCAGCTCGACGAGATCATCGACGGCACCGGTCGGCGTCGTCCCCGCGCTGCCCGCGACGAGGAACGGCGTCCATCCTTCTGCACGATCGCGCGCGATGCGCTCTTCGAGCGCGTCGATGCGAATGCGAAATCGCTCGTCGACAGGCAGCTCGCGAATGTTCCCGTACGGAAATCCGGCGAGGTTCGCCGCTTTCTGAAACGAGTGATGGATCTGATTCGAGCAGTACAGCGTGCCGCGCAGAAAATCGTCCGGCAGCAGCGCCTTTCGCGCGGTGACGACCGCCGTGAAATTCGCGAGCGAGCCGCCGCTCGTCAGCACGCCGCCCGCGCCGCGCGGATAGCCGACGATCTCGCAGAACCAGCGCACGACGTTCGACTCGAGCTGCACGAGTGCGGGCGCCGCGGCGCAGACGCCGACGTAGCGGTTCACCGCATCCGCGATCAGATCGGCAATCGCGGAGTGAAAGAGCCCGCCGCCCGGTACGTAGGCGATGTAGCCCGGTCCCGCGGCCGTGAACGATCGCGGAATCGCATCGTGAAACAGAAAATCGAGCAACTTTTCGTACGATTCGCCGCGCCGCGGCAGCGGCTCGATCAGCGTGCGCGCGTATTCCGTCGCGCCTTCGATGTTCATCGCCGGCTGCGCCGGCAGCGACTCGATGTGCGCGACGATGCGCTCCATCGCCTCATCGACGAGGCGGCGCATTTCCTGCGCGTCGGGCTCCAAGGGATACCGCGTCATGCGCGGCGCATTATCATCTAGTCATGCATCTCGGCGACGTGCAGCATCATCACGTGCAGAGTCCGTGGGGCGCGGCGGCGGAGGCGATGTCGGCCGCGGGGATTCCGGTGTCGGAGATCCTCCACCTCTTCAACTTCAAGCCGGAGCGGACGAAGTTCCTGGCGATGTTCACGCAGGAAGTGATGCGCGGGCCGTCGCCGCTGTCTGCCGGTCAGCGCGAGTTGATCGCGGCGTTCACGTCGCGGCAGCGCAACTGTCTCTTTTGAACCGGCTCGCACGCCGCGGTCGCGGCGGAGCTCCTCGGCGATCAAACGATGGTGCAATCGGTGCTCGACGACTTTCGCAGCGCGCCGATCGACGCGAAGTTCGCGGAGCTGCTCGTGCTCATCGAGAAAGCCGCGCGCCGCGCGTGGGAGATCACGCGCGACGACATCGACGCCGTGCGTGCGGCCGGCTGGAGCGACGAGGCCATCTACGACGCCATCACCGTCTGCGCGCTCTTCAATTTCTATACGACCTGGGTCGATGGCTCCGGCGTCGGCGACCTCGGCGATTACACCGCGTCCGGCAAGCGCATGGCAGAGAAGCGGGTACCTTGCGCGACTGACACCTCACCAAATGTTGCATCTCTTCGCCGCCTCCCGCGTCATCTTCGCGCCCTGCGGACAGTTCCACGCGTCCTGAAACTCCGGCATGTTCTGCACGGTGAGGTTCACGCGCGCGGGGCCGGGTGCGTGCGGGTCGGTCAGCGCGCGGCGCCTCCCCTCCTCGGCGGCCATGGTCTGGCCCCACACCTGAGCGAAGCCGAGGAAGAAACGCTGCTCGGGTGAGAAGCCGTCGAGGCTCTTGCGATCCTTCCCGACGAGCGATTTCTGATACGCGCGCAGCGCGAGCGTCGCGCCGCCGAGGTCGGCGATCGCTTCGCCGGTGACGAGATTGCCCTGCAGTTTCAGATTCTCTTCGACGACGTACTCGCCGTACTGGTTGGCGATGCACTCCGACCGCGCCTGGAAATTCTTGAGATCCTCGTCAGACCACCAGTTGCGCAGATTTCCCAGGGAATCGAACTTCGCGCCCTGATCGTCGAAGCCGTGCGTCATCTCGTGTCCGATGACCGTGCCGATGCCGCCGTAGTTGTACGCGTCGTCGGCAGCCGGATCGTAGAACGGCGGCTGCAGGATGCCGGCCGGGAACGTGATGTCGTTGCGCGTCGGGTTGTAACCCGCGTTCACGGTCGCGGGCGTGAAGAAGCCCCACTCGTTCGGATCGTCGGGCTTGTTGACGCGGCCCGCGGCGCGGCGCACGCGGAACGCCTGCGCGGCGAAGACGTTGTTCGCGTACGAATCGCGCGCGACATCCAGCGACGCGTAGTCGATCCATTTGTCGGGATAGCCGATGCGGCGGCGGAACGCTTCGAGCTTCGCCAGCGCCGCGGTCTTCGTCTGCGGCCCCATCCAACTGAGCTTCGGGATGTCTTCGCGCAACGCGGCGATGAGGTTGTCGATGAGCGCGTTCATCTTCTCTTTCGCCTCGGGCGTGAACGCGCGCTTCACGTACTCCTGGCCGAGGATCTCGCCGATGGTCGTGTCGGCCGCGCGCACGCAGCGCTGCCAGCGCGGCTGAATCTCGCGCTGGCCGGAGAGCGTCTGCCCGCGGAACGCGAAGTCTTCATTCACGAATGCGGAGGAGAGCAGCGGCGCCGCGGAGTCGATGAGATTCCAGCGCAGATACGCCTTCCACGACTCCACCGGCGCCTCGGCGAGGAGGCGGTTCGCCTCCTTGAAAAACTCAGGCTGCGAGACGTTGAGCGAGCGGAGATCGTCGAGGCTGATCGAGGAGAAGAAGCGCGGCCAGTCGAGCAGCGGCGCGATCGACTGGAGATCGGAGACGGGAGTGATGTGGTAGACGTTCTCCGGCTTGCGCATCTCCACGCGCGGCATCGACGCGCGCGCGAGCTGTTCTTCGATTGCGAGGACGCGGTCCGCGTCGGCGGCAGCGCGTGTGCGATCGCTGCCGGCGAGCTCGAACATCTTCGCGATGTGATCGGCGTACTGCTTCCGCGTGGTTTTGAACTTCTCGTCATCGCGAAGGTAGTAGTCGCGGTCGGGCAATCCGAGTCCGCCCTGCGACACGGTGGCGATGATCGTGTTGCTCTTCTTGAAGTCGTTCTGCGCGGAGAAGCGGAAGAGCGGCGCGATGCCGCGCTGCTGCTGGCGGTGAATCTCGGCGACGACCTCGCTCCGCGACTTGATCGCATCGATGCCGTCGAGCTCCGCCTTGATCGGCGTCACGCCCTGCGCCTCGATCGCGCTCTCGTTCATGCACGCGGACCAGAAATCGCCGACCTTCTGCGTGTTGCTTCCCGGCGCCGCGTTCGCGTCTTTCGCGGACGCTTCGAGAATCGCGCGGAGCGTGTCGCGATTGCGCTCGGCGACTTCCTCGAAGCGGCCGAAGCGCGCGTACGTCGCGGGCAGCGGATGCGCCTTGATCCAGCCGCCGACTGAGTATTGATAAAAGTCGTCGCACGGGCTGACGGAGCGGTCGATCTGCTTGAGGTCGAAGCCGTGCGGTCCGATGAACGCCTTCGGCGGCGGCGGTTCGACGACCGGCGGCTTCTTCGGAGCGGTAGAGCAGGCGGCGGCGAGGATCGTGAGCGCGATGAGGCGTTTCATTGCGGCGGAATGCTAGCGGAAATCGGGCCGGTTGCTGGAGTTGCTAGGTTACTGGGTTGCTCGAGCAACTCAGCGAACCCAGCAACCTCACTCCTCCAGCGCCAACACCATCTCCATCAGACGCAACAGGTCCTCGAAGCGATCGCGCGGCTTGCGGATCACGGGCGAGACCGGCGCGAGGGCGTCATCGGCCTCCGTCACGAAGATTACGGGTTGTCGGATTTGGCGTGCGAGATCCAGCGAGCGTAGATCCGGTAGGTCCAAATCGAGGATCACGACGTCGGGGTCGAGTCTACGAACCGTGGCAAGGACGTCGGTTTCGGGGCTGATCAGAGAGCACTCCAGCTCCATCAGACGGAAGAACATGTGCAGCATTTCCGCAGCCTCCCGGTCCCCCTCCACCACCGCGACCCGCCGAGTTTTGAACGCTTCGACGTCGGGGCTATGCTTGATCGGCTGCAATGGCTGCTAGTGCTCCTCCCCCAGATCGAAGAGGTCGGTCACCCGAACGTTCTCGCCCGAGAGCTTGCGGCATGCGGCGGCGATGGCCGCGATGCATTTCCGTGTCGGATCCATGCGTCCCATGCGGATCCGCAACAGGTGTTGCCGGCTGTAACCCGACTCCCGGGCGAGGTGCGCCGGTTTGATCCCCCTGCTCTTGAGAAATCGTTCCAAACGTGTCGCCATGTGCAATATCCTGCATCTTAGCGATGAGCAGGATGGATGTCAATCCACAGGTACCACTTTAGGGGGAGACGGAGCAGAATACTTCTCAACCTATAGTGCCCAAATCACTTGCGCCTAAATAGACGCCTTTCCGTTTCTGCCAAATTGCGCTTATCCTTCCGTTCCACAAGGGGTGGAAAAGTGTCTTCGCGTCACTCCGTATGCGAGAGTGTGTCGTGCATGAAGCGAACGGACGAGGCGAGCGTATTGAGCAGCGGCACTCTCGCAACCCCCTGATCCGGCCTCACTTCACAGAGAGCAATGTGTTGCGTAATTCTCATTCGCTTAGTAACCTAAAAGTTCCTTCTATGCTCGGTGAAAGCGTTCGCGAAGCTCGTCTGAAGAAAGGGTTCACCCAGGCCCGGCTCGCCAAAATGGCCGGAGTGAGCCGCCGTCACCTCGCCGCACTGGAGAAGGGCGCGAACGTCTCCGTGGGCATCCTCCAGCGCGTGGCGACGGTGCTGGAGCTGACCGAAATCCCCCTCGGCGATCTTTCGCTGCGGCGCAGCGAGTCCGAACATGCCGTGAATCTCCCCCTCCTGACGGAAACCATCCGCGAAGCGCGCGCGGATGCGGAACGGGCGCAGGCGATCCTCGCGCGGGCAGAAGGGATCCTCGGCTCGGAATCCGTCGGAGCGTTTTCCGCGCAGTTTCCCCGTATGCCGGTGCGCAGGCTGGAGATGCCGTCAGCGGCGATCGGCGACGTGCTCCGTGAGCGTCCCGACTGGCTTGAGGTCACGACCGCCGGCGAGATCCGCCAGGGGCAGGCCGTCGATGAGTCGAAGCGGGAGAAGGTGACGATGCCGAAGTCGCTCGTCGAAGAAGGTGAGATCGTCTTCCGCGCGCGCGGCGACGGCATGCGCGACCAGAACATCGAAGACGGCGATCTTCTCGTCGTCGAGCTGCGCCCGCGCGGCCGCGCCGCAACGGGCGAGCTCGTGATCGGCAAGATCGGCAACGTCGTCTACGTCGGCCGCTGGTGGCAGAAGCACGGCCAGAAAGCGCTGATGACGAACGGCCTCTCGGAAGTGACGGTGGGACGGTCGACGCGTTCGCTGAAGGTGGTGGCGGCGATTAATCAGATCGTGAGAGGCTCGTAGTTTGGAGTGCGGCGACGCCAGTCGCCGCTCTTTCTAGGCAGTAAGAGCGGTGACTGGCGCACCGCACTCCAAGACAGCGCGCTACACTCCCCGCGCAAATGTCCTCCCTCCAACGCGAGATCGGTCTCTGGCGCGGCGTCGCGCTGAACATGATCGACATGGTCGGGATCGGGCCGTTCATCACCATCCCGCTCATCCTCTCCACCATGGGCGGCGCGCGCTGCATGGCGGCGTGGCTGCTCGCGGGATTGCTCGCGATCTGCGACGGCATCGTCACCGCGGAGCTGGCGGCGGAGATGCCGCGCGCGGGCGGCTCGTATGTCTTCCTGCGCGAGTCGTTCGGCAAAGCGGGGAAGCTGATCTCGTTTCTCTTCCTCTTTCAAATCCTCATCAGCGCGCCGCTCTCGCTCGCATCGGGCTGCATCGGCTTCGCGCAATACCTCGGGCCGATCTTTCCTGCGGCCACGAGCAGAATCCCCGTCACCGCGACGGTCGTATGCGTCGTCATCGTCCTACTTCTCCTGCGCCGCATCGATGCCATCGGACGCTTCTCCGTCGTCCTATGGGTGGGCGTCCTCGCCACGATGGCCATCGTCATCGGCGCGGGCCTGCCGCACCTGAAGCTCGAGGCCTTCGAATTCTGGCGCGCGCCGCGGCACGACGGACTCACCGGCTACGCCGGTCTCGGCGCCGCGCTGATCTACGCCGTCTACGACTATCTCGGCTACTACAACATCGCCTACCTCGGCGATGAGGTGAAGGAGCCGACGAAGACGATTCCGCGCGTGATCGTGATCTCGATCCTCGCCATCGCCGTGCTCTACATCGTGATGCAGGCCTGCATCATCTCCGTGCTGCCGTACGACGTCGCCACGACCTCGCACTCCGTCGTCGCCGATTACATTCGTGCGCTCATCGGACCGAACGCCGCGAAGTGGGTCTCGGTGATGATTCTCTGGACCGCGTTCGCGTCGATCTTCTCGGTGATGCTCGGCTACTCGCGCATCCTCTTCGCCGCCGCGCGCGACAACAACTTCTTCAACATCTTCGCGAAGCTGCACGCCACCGAGTCGTATCCGTTCGTCTCCATCCTCTTCCTCGGCGGCGTCACCGCGCTGTTCGTGTGGCTGCCGCTGCGCCACATCATCGTCGGCATCCTCTCGATCCGCGCGATCATCCCGTTCATGGCCCAGATCGTCGGCGCGATCGTGCTGCGCGTGCGCGAGCCCGAACGCCCGCGCCCCTTCCGCATGTGGCTCTATCCCCTCCCCGCCATCGTGGCCCTCGGCCTGTGGGCCTACGTCGTCAGCTCTCCGCAGAAACAGCTGCGCATCGCCGCGCTGTATGTCATGGCCGCGGGGGCGCTGTTCTTTTTCCTTCGCGAGGCGTTGACGCGTCGAGCTTCGTGAGCAGCGCTTCGCTCCACACAGGCTTCTTCACGATCTCGTTGTACGCCCGCATCATCCGCACCGGATCGCAGATCATCGCCACGAGCGCGCTGCGTCCGCGCGCGCGTTCAATGGTCGACGCCATCGTCCAGCCAACGGTGTAGAACGCGCCTTGCGGGACGTCGTCGGTCGAGATGAATTGCATGAACGCATTCGAAATCCCGTCTCCGGCGATTCGCCCATCGAGGAGCGAATTGAAGAACTCTTCGAGGCGCGGGATGTCCGCCTCGACCTTCTTCACGTCGCGATCCCACACCGCACGCTCCGCGGCACCGCTGACCGCATGCGGATGCGTCCGCGCGTCGCCGGCTGCGGCGAGGACGGCCAGCCCTTCGCCGAACGCGCCAAGATAGAGGCGCGCCGGTTCGGCCGGCTTCGGACACGCGGAGTCATAGCCGATGTGATGCAGTTCGTGGACGACGATGTTCTCGAATTTCGCCGCGCTCACCTTCGGATCGAGGTAGAGAAAGATCGCCTTGCCGTGCGATGTGTTGAAGACGAATGAGTTCGTCTTCGGCTTGATGAGCGGATACACCGTCGCGTCGATCGCCGCGCCTGCCGGCAAGTAGCGTCTTGCGCGCCGCGTCGCTGCATCGATGTCGAAGCGCTTCCACTCGGTCAGCGTGCGGCGCAATTCGAGGCGGTTCTTCACGACCGACGTCGTAACGAACTCGCGAAACTCCTCGTCGCCGACCGGGCGTCCCATCGCCGCTTCGCGCTCTTTCAGATCGCGGTAGCCGGCCGTGGCAAACAGCGTGTCCCATGCCGCGGACCGGTCCTGCGCGATGGCGTCGGCAAGCTCCAACGCGACCTCGGCTTCGCGCGTGTCGATCACGACCTGCGCCTCGAGGCCGGCGGAGAAAAGAAGCAGAGCGAATGCGATGGCGGTGCGCATTGCCGTTCAGACGCCCGCCGGCAAGGAAAGTTCGCAAAAACTGTTGACTCTGCGCGGCGGCCGGACTTACATTCCTAAGTACTTCCTCCCCCAACAGAATTCGGCCCCGCGAAAGGAGAATCTATGTCCTGGACGCGTAGGCAGTTTCTCGACATGGTCGGCATGCTCGGCGGATCGGCGGCGGTCCACGAGGTGATGGCCGCGATGGGTTGGCTGAACGTGGATGCTTCGTGGGACGGGCCTCCGAAGCTGACGCCGGACTCCGGCCGAGGAAAGAAAGTGCTGATCCTCGGCGCGGGCATTGGCGGATTGACGGCGGCGTACGAACTGCAGCGCGCCGGATACGAGGTGCTGATCCTCGAACCGCAGCAGCGCGCCGGCGGGCGCAATCACACCGCGCGGCGCGGCACGAAGATCGTCGAGCAGAGCGACGAGCGTGGCGTCACGACGCAGACCTGCGATTTCGACGAAGGTCTCTATTTGAATCTCGGGCCGGGACGCCTGCCCTACCACTACCGGCGCTGCCTCCACTACTGCAAAGTCCTCGGCGTTCCGCTCGAGGTCTACAACATGACCACGACCGCGAACCTCTGGCAGCGCAACGATGCATTCAAAGGGAAGCAGCAGATCCGGCGCGCGTTGCAGACCGACGCGCAGGGATACATCGCCGAGTTGCTCGCGAAGCAGGTCTGCAAAGGCTCGCTCAACACCGTGCTCACGACGCAGGAGATGCGCAACTGCATGCTCGACCTCCTCGTCACGTTCGGCGACCTCGGCGCCGGCGTCACCTGCTCGCCGAAAGGAGTCCAGACGACGAAAGACTGCTGGCCGACGGCGTCGACCGACAGCCCGAAGTGCGAAGCGAACGACTGCAAGAATCCGAAGCACTACACGTACTGCGGCTCGGTGAATGCCGGCTGCGCGGAGCTCAACATTCACACGCCGTGCGTTCCGCCTGCGCCGATTCCGCTCGGCGAGCTGCTGCAGTCGCAGTTCTGGGCCGGGGCGCAGGGCTCGTTCTATCAGCCGCTCGTCTTCGAATGGCAGCCGACGCTCTTCCAACCCATTGGAGGAATGGACCAGATCGTCGAAGGATTCCTGCGTCAGGTCGGGACGCTCATCGCCTATCGCTCCGAAGTCACGGGACTCAAGTTGGATGACAACGGCGTCGAAGTCGAATACCTCGATCAGTACAGCCGAAAGAAAGGCGTGCTGCGCGCCGACTACTGCCTGAGCAACATCCCGCTGCCGATCCTGAAGAACATCCCGGCGAACTTCGCGCCCGACTTCAAGAGCGCGGTTGATCGCGGCTGCTTCACGCCGACGTGCAAAGTCGGCTGGCAGGCGAACGAGCGCTTCTGGGAGAACAACGAGAATCAGATCTACGGCGGCATCAGCTACATCGAGGCACTCATCACGCAGATCTGGTATCCGTCGAACGGCTACTTCGAGCAGAAAGGAACGATGACCGGCGCGTACAACTATCCGCCGCAGTCGATCACGTTCGGCAACCTCACGCCGCCGGAGCGGCTGCGCGTCGCGCGCGAAGAAGCATCGCGGCTCCATCCGCAGTTCAAGGACGAGAAGATCGTCGACAAGGGCATTTCGATCGCGTGGCAGAACATCCCGTATCAGCGCGGCGGCTGGGTGAACTGGGACGACAGCGATCCCGCCGACGCGAAGGCGTATCAACGGTTGTTGTGTCCCGATCGCCGCTTCCACGTCGTCGGCGATCAGGTGTCAACGCTACCCGGCTGGCAGGAAGGCGCGATGATGTCGGCCGAGCACGTGGTCGAACAGATCGCGGGAATCCGGCCGATCACGTGCCCGCAGATTCTGCACGCGCCGAATACGCGGAAGTTGATTCGGGGCATTTTGTAGCTCGTGTCATTCCGAGCGGAGCGAGGAATCCCCTGCTTCGGGGGATTCCTCGCCGTCTGCGCGGCTCGGAATGACACATAATCCACCGATGCGTCCGCTTCTCGCATCACTCACGCTCGTTGTCTGCCTGTCCGCGCTCGCGCAACAAAACGCGATCGATCCGAAAGCGATCGACCGGGTGATGCTGGCGACGATGAAGGCCTGGCAGATTCCCGGCGCGGCGGTGGCGGTGGTGAAAAACGATCGCATCGTCTACGCGAACGCATACGGCGTGAAGGATCTGATCAGCAACGCGCCCGTCACGATCGACACGCTCTTTCAGATCGGCTCGACGTCGAAGGCGTTCACGACGACGGCGCTGGCAATGCTCGCGGATGACGGGAAGCTCTCGTTCGATGATCCGGTGCGGAAGCACCTCGAATACTTTCGCCTCGCCGATCCGTGCGCGGATCAGCAGGTCACGGTCCGCGACATCGTCTCGCATCGCACCGGCCTCACGCGCCACGACGAGCTGTGGGACAACACGCCGATCACGCGCGAGCAGCTGATCCGCAGCATCGGCCAGGTCACACTCTCGAAGCCGTTCCGCACAACGTACCAGTATCAGAACATCATGTTCGTCGCCGCGGGCGAAGTGGTGTCGCATGCGTCGGGGATGTCGTGGGACGACTTCGTGCGCGCGCGCATCTTCAGGCCGCTGGGGATGACGCGCACCGTCACGTCGGACGAGGAGTGGAGCGCGAACGACCACGCCACCGGCTACCGCTTTGAGGGGAAGCAGAATCGAATCTCGCCCGCGCGTCCCGACGACACGACCACCATCGGCGCCGCGGGCGCGGTGAAGTCGAGTGCGCGCGACATGGCCAACTGGCTCCGCTTCCAGCTCGCCGACGGCGCGTTCGACGGCGCGAAGATCGTGTCGAAGGAAATGCTCGACGAGACGAAGGCGCCCCACACGCCGATCCGTCTCGAGAACTCGACGCGCGACACGCATCCGGAGTCGAATGTGATGTCGTACGCCCTCGGCTGGAACGTGCAGGATTACCGCGGCGAGCTGCTCATCTCGCACGGCGGCGCGCTGAACGGATTCCGCGCGCACGTCGATCTCCTCCCGCGCCGCAATTCCGGGTTCGTCATCCTCTCGAACCTCGGCCGCGGCACGGCCCTGGTCTCGCTGCGCAACGCGCTCGCCGACATGCTCACCGGCAAGCCGATGCGCGACTGGAACGCCTACTACCTGATGATCGACCGCAAGGTCGACGAGCGCGAACAGAAGCAGCGCGATGAGCGCATGGCGAAGCGCAAACCCGACACCCAGCCTTCGCGTCCGCTCGCCGCGTACGCCGGGACGTATTCAAACGCGGCGTACGGCGACGTGAAGATCTCACTCGTGAGCAACGCGCTCGTGCTGCAGTGGAACCGCCTCACGATTCCGCTCGCGCACTTTCACTACGACCTCTTCACCGCCGAGTGGGCGCCGGATGACATCGATGAAGAAGTGGCGTTCGGATTCTCGAAGGACGGCGAGCTCGAGTCGCTCACTTTTTACGGGGAGACGTTCCGGCGAGCTGCTCCGCCAGCGAGTCGATGACCTTCACCGAGGCATCGGCGTCGAGGCTGTGATTCGAGCCGATCGAGAAATAGCGATAGCGGCCGTCCGGCATGGCGATGATGCCGCTGAGCGCGTTGACGCCGTTGATCGTGCCGGTCTTGCCGCGCAAGCGATGCTCGAGCGCGACGATGCGGCGGCGCAGCGTTCCCTCATTCGCCGGCTGCGCGAGCACCGACCACCAGTAGCCGCGCCGCAGCGGATCATTCATCCAGCGCAGCATGGCGATGATCGCGCGCGGCGTGACGAGATCGTCCGGCGAGAGGCCTGAGCCGTCGACGAAGTTGAAATCGTCATTGCGCACGTGGGCTTCTCGCGTAGCGAATGCGCGCTCGCGCGCGAACGCCGTTGGGTACGTGCCGTCCGCCGATCGCTTGAGCAGCATCTCCGCGTAGAGGTTGTGACTGTTCTTCAGCACGGTCGTCAGCAGTTGTCCGACGAACGGCGACGGAAGATCGGCGACCTTCTCCCCCCATGCGCGCCGTTCCGTGTTCACGCGCGTCGTGCCGCTGATGGCGATGCCGCGCGAGAACAGCGCGTCGCGCAACGCGTTCGCGGCGTGCAGGCCGGGATCGGGAACGGCGCGGTCGGTCGGGATCTCGCTCTCGCCCCACGTGATCGCATCGACCGGCGCCGCGTAGTCGCTGCCGAGATTGCCGTACTTCCAGCTGCCGGGAATCGTGACGCGATCGAAATGCGACACGTCGGCGATGATGTCGCGCACGCGCGTGATGCCGCGTTTCACGAGCAGTTCCGCGACCTGGTTGAAATCTTCGGTGCGCTCATAGCGCCAGGAGCCGAGGGACGGATCACCGTCGCCGACGATCACGAGATCCTCGCCGTCGCGGCGAATCTCGGTATGCAGCTGCGCATCGAGGCCGAGGCAATTCGCGATCGTGGCCGAGGCGAAGAGCTTGCGGTTCGACGCGGGGATCATCCGCTTGTCGGCGTTGACCGACGCGAGCACGCGGCCGTCGTCTTCCTCAGCAAGCAAAAACCACACGGTGCCGTCGTTCGGAGGTGCGATGCGCGGAGCGGTGGCGCAGCCAACGAACAGGCTAAGCCAGACTCCAAGCCGAAAAATCTTCACCATGTTCGAGATTGTGCTTCACCGCGGCCAGAAATTCATCGCGGCGATAGTCGGGCGGGCGGGCGTGGGCGAGGAGGGTTTGGGCGAAATCGCGGGCGAGGTGGTAGAGCGGAGTAGCGCGCGCCTCCGGCGCGCCCCCGCCCGAAGGCGCGCCGGAGGCGCGCACCACGCCAGCGACGAGAACGCGCGTGACGTCTTCGATGGCGCCGTTCGAGGCAATGGCGCGATCGATCAAGACTTCCAGCGGCTCGCGCGGAGATCGCGTCTGAGGACCCTCCAACTGCGGCATGCGCAGCAGCGCGGCCTTGCCCTTCTCGCCGAGAATCGGAATCAGCGCAAACGCGGTATCGATGATCAGCAACGCATCGTCGCCTGCATCGCGTTCCAGTTCTTCGCGTGAAGGGAGAGTGCCTTCCGAAAGGATCGGCGGCTCGCTCCACGGCTGCCGCGCCTCCGCAACGTAGCGCGCGCATTCGATGACGAGGTCGAGCCACCGCTCCCCCATCACCTCGCGCACCTCATGCGCGGCGCGGCACGCCATCACCGCGCGCTTCGAATGCATCGACGGCGCGTACGCGAGCACCGCGAATCGCGCCACCGCGAGATACAGCTCATCGACCGAATGCTCCTCCGCGAACGCGCGCGCGGCCGCGGGGATGGCATCGAGATCGCGCTCGATCAGCGGCTCGTAAAACTCGGAGCTCAATGCGTCGTCGTCGTCGGCGGCGCGACCTTCGTGGTTGGGTTCTCCGTCGTCGCCGTGGTCTCGGTCTTCGCCGTCGTCGGGTTGTTGAGCGTCCCTCCCTCGGCCTCGGAGCGGCTGTCCTCGATGTCCACCGTCTGCGTCATCGCGTCCGAATCCGTTGTGCCCGGCTTCGGCTGCGCCGGCGCGATCGTCTCGGTCGTTCCGCTCGTCGCGACCTCCCGGTCTTTACAACCGCTGAGCACGACTGCCACCAGGGCGAGGACCACCATTGTCTTCTTCACGAGCACCTCTCGGATGCGGGATTGAGCGCGTTTCCCGCGCCGCCGGGGGACAAATGCAATTTCGATACAATGCGGCGCCGATGGAGCTTCACAAGAGAGTCGGCATCTTCGGCTGGGGCCTCGTGGCTCCGAAATCGCCGAACGTCGAGGCCTTCGATCGGAACCTGCAGCAAGCCGACACCTGGCTCTCTCCCTACACCGGCTACGGGCAATCGAACTTTCTGGTCGGGTATCCGGAGTTCGATTTCGAAACCTATCACGACTGGTTCGATCAGCGGTTTCCGCCCGCGAAGTATGCGCAGCTGAAAGAAAAAATGGGGCCGATGGTGCAGTACGCCATCGGCGGGTTCATTCAATCGCTCGGCAACAATCCGGGGATCGAAGCCTACCTGCAGTCCCTCGGCACGAAGTGTCATGTCTACGTCGGCACCGGCATCGGCGACATCACCGTCACGCAGACCGAGGCGCTGCGGTATGAGCGCGCGCTGCGGCGCTGGAACGAATTCTGGGCCGCGGCCGAACGCTGCGCGCCGCTGCGCGCGCACCTCGAAGGCGAGCTCGATCCGGACGCGCCGCGCAATCCGTCGGAGCTTCCGATCGGCTCGGAAGAATGGATCGAGACGAAGTATCCGTGGGAAGCGTATTGGGCGGCGAAGAGCGACGCGCTGACGGTGTACCTCGCCGAGGCGCGCGAGATTCACGCCGAGCCCGTGCCGGGATCGTCGGGATCGGCGAAGCTCTCGATCATCCGGCAGAAGCTGAACAAAATCCGCGCGCTGAACCGGCGATGGGGCTGCCCCGAGGAACCGTGGGCCGCGGTCTCGCCGAACCTCCTCTGGAACATCGTCAACATCCCGGCCGCGCAGATCTCGATGATCGGAAAAATCGTCGGACCGGCGTATGCGCCGGTTGCCGCGTGCGCATCGTTCGGCATCGCCATCAAGATGGGCGTCGACGCGATCCATCGCGGCGAAGCGACGGCGGTCGTCGTCGGCATGACCGATCCTCCGCCGCACGAGATGGTCATCTCCGCGTTCTACAACGCGAACGTGCTGTCGGCGGACGCCGATGTGTCGCGCCCGCTGACTGGATTCAAAGGAACGCACGTCGCCGGCGGCGCGTGCATCTGGATCATCGGCGACGCGGAAGAGTTGATGGCGCACGGATTCCAGCCCGTCGGGATGGAGATCGTCGGCGTCGGCGCGTCGTCCGACGCGCATCACATCATCACGCCGTCGAAAGGCGGACCGCAGCTCGCGATCGCCGCCGCGCTCGAAGAACTGCAGGCCACCGACGTCACGACCTGGGACATGCACGCGACGGCGACGCCGGGCGATGCGACGGAGATCGAGAACGCGCTGGAGATGCTGCACCCCGATGTCATTTTCACCGCGCGCAAAGGAACATTCGGCCACGGCATGTCCGTCGGCGGCGGCTGGGAGCTCACCGCGCAGCACCTCGGCATGGCCCGCGGCAAACTGTTCCCGATGCAGCTGACCGAAGGCGAGTTGCACGCCGACGTGAAAGTGCACTCCGCGAAGTTCGTGCAGGAAACCGGCTGCGACGTCTCGTCCGGCTACAGCGGAAAGCTGAGCATGGGCGTCGGCGGCATCAACTCCTGCGTGATCTCGCGTCCGTGGGACCCGGAGGAAGTCGCGCGGATGATGAAAGTGATAGCATCTGCCTAACGCCACCAACCGTTTCAACAACTGAAGGAGAAGCCATGCGCAAACAGCTCGCTCTCGCGTTAGCCCTGCTTTTCGTCTGTGTCACAGTTCTCGCCCAGGAACACCAACACGCCGACAAGAAACCGCCCGCGATGGATCCCGCGATGATGGAGGCCATGATGAAGGCCGCCCTGCCGGGTGCGCCGCACAAGATGCTCGACTCGATGGTCGGCTCGTGGGACACGAAAGTCATGTCGTGGATGGCCCCGGACACGAATCCGATGAGCGGTACCGGCACGGCGGAAAACAAGTGGATCCTCGGCGGGCGCTACGTCGAGCAGCGCTTCAAAGGCGATTTCATGGGCATGCCGTTCGAAGGCCTCGGCTACACCGGCTATGACAACGTCAAGAAGCAGTACTTCGGCACGTGGATGGACAACATGGGCACCGGCATGATGACGTCGGTGGGCACGGGCGGCGAAGGCAAGACGATGACGTTCAAAGGAACGTACGCCGACCCGATGACCGGCAAGGACACGACCGTCGAAGAGAAGGTCACCTGGATCGACGCCGATCACCACAACATGGAGATGTGGTCGCCGGGCCCGGACGGGAAGATGTTCAAGTCGATGGAGATCCAGTACACGCGAAAGAAGTGACGCGCGTAGACGCGTCATCCTGAGCCGCGCAGACGGCGAAGGATCTCAGTCTACGCAGCATGAGATCCTTCGCTCCGCTCAGGATGACGAACAAAAAAGGGCGGACTCTTTCGAGTCCGCCCTTCGTGTTTCCGTCGTAGTCGTTGGCTTACGCGTTGAACGTGACGTTCGCGGCCTGCAGCCCCTTCGGACCTTCGGTCACATCGAACTCCACCTGCGTGCCTTCCTTGAGACTGCGGAAGCCACGGGCCTGGATCGCGCTGAAGTGAACGAACACGTCCTCGCCCCCATCAGTCGTGATAAATCCAAAGCCCTTCGCATCGTTGAACCATTTCACGGTTCCGGATTGACGACCCATTTGCGGATCTCCTTTCTTGAATCTGTGCTGCCTGACGGAGAGCCACAATCGGTGCAAACCCCTTCAGAAGCTGAACCTGCGAAACATCAGCTGTGCGGCCCCAATTCCAGCTTGATGACCGCGAACGTGGCGCCTTGCGGGTCATTCAAAATCGCAAAACGGCCGACGTTCGGATAGGTCGTCGGAGGCAGAATCGCCGACCCGCCGAGGGAGTTCGATTTCTCGAACGTCGCATCGCAATCGTCGACCGCAAAGTACGCCAGCCAGAACGACGGCACGCCTTCCGGCGCCTGCGACTGCATCATCCCGCCGATGGAGCGGCCGCCGACGGAGAACTCGTTGTATTCCGGCGACTCCTTGAGTCCCCATCCGAACAGTGCCGGATAAAACTTCTTCGCCGCGTCGATGTCGCGCGCGTGCAGCTCGTCCCAGCAGAGCGTGTTCGACTCGTCGCGCACCTGCACGCCGATGTGGTTCTTCGGCTGCCAGAGCGAGAACGCCGCGCCCTGCGGATCGAAGAGCACGGCCATGCGGCCGAAGTCATAGACGTCGAACGGACCGGCGACGACGTTCGCGCCGAGGGACTTCGCTTTTTCGGCGGCGGCATCGGCGTCCTCGACATTGACGTACGACATCCAGTTCGGCGGCACACCCTGCTGATCCTTCCCCTGTTTGTACATCGCCGCGCAGTCACGCCCGTCCTTCTGGAAGATGTAGTAGATCCCCATGTCGGGGCCCATGTCGTTCTCGTTCGTGGTCCAGCCGAACAGCGACGTGTAGTACTCCTTCGCGCCCTTGTCGTCGCTGGTGCCGAGCTCGATCCAACAAAACGTCCCGGGATCGTGTTTTTCGAAATTGGTCATCGTGGTGGTTCCTCCTTCGCGGATTCTATTCACCGTTTGCCGCGATTCCTTTGTAAAAAATCGTCACGAAATTGAATTCTCGATTCTGATTTCTGCATTCCGTCCCTCCGTCACCAATCATTCACCCACCCGCGACCATCACGCGACCGTTCGAACGCGTGCATCGCGTACCGTGTTGATGGTTCCGAGCAAGGTCCAGGGAGGTGTCAATGGACCCCTTACAGAGACAGCGAACTCCCGCGGGTGATTCAGGCGAGACTGCGCGCAGCGATCCATTCCCGCCCGGTACGACCATCGCGCGCTACCGGCTCGTCTCGCTCATCGGATCCGGCGCGATGGGCGACGTCTATCGAGCGCACGACCGCGCGCTCGATCGCGAAGTCGCGTTGAAAGTGCTGCCGCCCGAGCTCACCGGCGATCGCGAGCGCGTGCGCCGGTTCGCGCATGAAGCGCGCGCGACGTCCGCGCTCAGCCATCCGCACATCGTGGCCATTCACGAAGTGGGACACGCGCGTCCCTTGTTGAGTGTGCGTGCGATCGGCGAGCGCGCGCCGCGCGGCGGCGAAGTGCACTACATCGCCATGGAGCTGATCGAAGGGCAGACGCTGCGCGAATGCTTCGCGACGACTGCTAATTTGCGCGAGCGCATCGAGCTTCTCGCGCAAGTCGCGGATGGATTGGCGAAAGCGCACGGGGCCAACATCCTCCATCGCGATCTCAAGCCTGACAACATCCTCGTCTCCCGCGACGGCTACGCGAAGATCGTCGACTTCGGCCTCGCGAAACTCATCGACAGTTCATGGAATCCGATCGGCGCCGACTCCCCGACGCTTCGCGCGCTCACCGCGCACGGCGAGCTCCTCGGCACTCCCGGCTACATGGCGCCGGAGCAGGTCACCGGCAAGCCGCTCGACGCACGCGCCGACGTCTTCGCCTTCGGCTGCATCCTCTACGAAGCCATCTCCGGCAAACGTGCGTTCGACGCCGAGTCGTTCGTCGACACACTGTACAAAATTGTGCACGAAGACCCCGCGCCGCTCGATGCCCCGCCCGAGGTCCAACGCATCGTCGATCGCTGCCTCGCCAAGAATCGCGACGACCGCTACCAATCCATCCGCGACATCGCCGCAGATTTGCGAGCGTGGAACGCCGGCGTCCCGCCGGCTGGTCAGGCGGCGTCCCGCCGCCCCGTCAAACTCTACGCCCTCGCGGGCATCGTCACGCTCGCGATCCTCGCCCTCATCCTCCTCCAAACCCGCACCTCGCAAGCGCCGAACGAGCCCGCCGTCCGCCGCATCACCAGCGACGGCCGCGCCACCCACGCCGCCATCTCTCCCGACGGCCGCTACGTTGCGTACGTCACCTCCGACGCGAAAGGGGCCACGCTCTCGCTCGAACAACTCTCCACCGGCCGCACGCTCGTCGTCTCGCCGGCCTCGAGCTACGGCTACGCTGGCATCACGTTCTCGCCCGACGGCGAGTATCTCTACTTCACCCGCTACGACGCGCTGCCGTACGGCATCCTCTTCCGCGTTTCGATTCTCGGCGGCGAGCCGCAGCAACTCGTGCGCGACGTCGACACGCGCGCCGCGCTTTCGCGCGACGGAAAATCGCTCGCCTTCGCGCGCGACGACTTCAACACCGGCTCGACGATGGTGATGATCGCGAACGCCGACGGCACGAACGCGCGCCCGCTGGCGACGTTCCGCCTCCCCGACCGCGTCGGCCCTCCGGCGTGGTCACCCGACGGCGACGCACTCGCCGTCGCACGCGGCGCGAAGCTGACGCTCGTTGCGTTCCCGAAAGGAACCGCGCGCACGCTCGAGACGAGCGCACATCTCGACGCGTTCCGCGGCGTCACGTGGCCGGAGCGCGATCGGATTGTCGTCTCGGCGACGACCGACAACTCCGCCGGCCGCTTCCGGCTCTGGAGCATCGACCCGTCGAGCGGCGAGTCGACGCCGATGACGAACGATCTCGCCGATCTTTATGCGCCGTCCGTTGCAACAACAGGCTCGATCTCCGCGCTGCAGGTCATCCGGCAAGCGAATGTCTTCGAGACCGACGCCCGCGGATCGGCCACGCGCCAGCTGACGACCGGCATCGACGCCGCGAACGGACTCACCGGCGTGGCGTGGATCGGCGACGGCGTCGTCTACTCGTCGACCGCGGATGGCAAGCCCGACCTGTGGCTGCTGCGCCCCGAGCACTCCGCCACGCGACTCACCGACGACAGCGCGTACGAGGCCTATCCCGCGGCGTCGCCGGACGGATCGCAGATCCTCTACCTCGCGAACACGGCGCAGAGTCACTCGATCTGGAGCGTGCGCCCGGACGGCAGCGAAGCGGCGGCAGGTGACGAGCGGCCCGCGCGACGGCGACTTCGCGATCTCGCCGGACTCGAAGCAGCTCGCCTGGGCATCGCTCGACCAGCGCGCAAATATATGGGAGTTGTGGACGATGTCGCTCAGCCGCCCGGCGGCGCGAAGAAACGCATCGCCACGAGCCCGAGCATGCTCGTCGACGTCCGCTTCACGCCCGACGGCGCGTCGATCGTCTTCACGGGCTACGAGAACACGATGCGGCGGATCTTTCGCGTGCCGGCGGCGGGCGGGCGTGCGGTGGCGCTGACGAGCCAGCGCGCGAATCAGCCGTCGATCTCGCCCGACGGCCGCACGATCGCGTGCACGTACGGCTTCGAGGAGTCGCGCGAGTCGCACCTCGCGCTGATCGACGTCGCGAGCGGACGCGTGAAGGCGCTCGACGTCGAGGGCTCGACCTACCGCTGGCTGCCCGACGGCAAGGCAATCTCGTTCGTCCGCAGCGAGAAGGGCGTGAGCGATCTCTGGCTGCAGCCGCTCGACGGCAGCGCGCCGCGGCGCCTCACGCACTTCAACGAAGGCGCGATCACCGACTACGCCTGGAACACCGCCGGCACCCGCGCGGTGATTTCCCACATCGTCGATTCCTCGGATGTCGTGCTGATGAAGTGACGTGACATCCGATCCCGCGCGGTCGCCGTAGAAGAGAGCGTGAAGCGATTCACGCTTGCTCTTGCTCTCGCTGTCGCTTTCGTCAGGGCGCACACCGCGTCGGCCCACGATTTCTGGATCGAGCCGTCGTCGTTTCATCCGGCCGCGGGCGAGATCGTGACCGCCGGACTGCGCGTCGGACAGAAGATGCAGGGCGATCCCGTGCCGCGCATCCCGCCGCTCGTCGAGCGATTCGTGCTCCGAAGCAGCAGCGCGGAGAGTCCGATGATCGGTCGCGCCGGCAGCGATCCCGCGGGTGCGACCCGCGTCGTGGCGCCGGGACTGCACTGGATCGGATATCAGAGCACCGCCTCCTCGGTGATCCTCGACGCGCAGAAGTTCGAAACGTATCTGCGCGAAGAAGGCCTCGATCGGATCATCCCGCGGAAGAAAGCGGAGAACCGCGAGCGCTTCTATCGCTGCGCGAAGTCTCTCGTTGGAGTAGTGCGCGCCTCCGGCGCGCCCCCGGAAGGCGCGCCGGAGGCGCGCACTACTCCGTCGGGTTTCGACGCTCCGCTCGGATTCACCCTCGAGCTCATCCCGCGTAAGAATCCCTACACGCTGCGCGCCGGCGCTGAGCTGCCGCTCGCGCTGCTGTTCCGCAATCAGCCGATCGCAAACGTGCTCGTCGTGGCGATGAGCAAAGACGATCCGGAGCACGCCGTGCGCGCGCGCACCGACGCCCGCGGCCGCGCAACGCTCCGCCTCCCCCGCCCCGGTTTCTGGCTGATCAAAGCCGTGCACATGGAGCCGGCGCCGGCCGGCAGCGGTGCCGATTGGGAAAGCTGGTGGGCTTCGCTTACCTTTGATCTCGCCAAGTGAAGAACAATCTCCTCATCCTGAGGCGCGCAGACGCCGAAGGATCTCGAAATGCGCAACGTTTGCGTCGTTCGAGATCCTTCGCCGCGCTTTGCCGGCTCAGGATGACGTGGGGTTTTCTGATCCTCGTCCTCACCACGCCTCTCTTTGCACACGAGCTCGGAGTCGTCCAAGTCGACGCGACGTTCAAGAAAGACGGCACGTATGCCGTCGACCTGCGCGTCGATCGCGAACATCTCGGCTCCCGGAATGCGCGTCGAGACGTTCGCCCAACACGCGCGCCTCTTCTTCGACGGCAAGCCCGCGACTCCGAAGATCGAGCACCTCCGCCTCACCGGCCGCACGCCGTCCGGCGTTACGCAATTCACCTTCGCCGACGCCGCCATCCCCAACTTCTTCGTGATCAAACTGCGCAGCGAAGGCCGCGAAGGCGTCGTCACCCAATGGGTCAAGAGCGGAAAAACGAGCGAGCCGTTCGCGCTCGATCGCGCCGTCGTGCCGCAAAGCCGCTGGAAGATCGTGAAGCTCTACGTCTCCCTCGGCTTCACCCACATCCTCCCGCGCGGCCTCGATCACGTCCTCTTCGTCCTCGGCATCTTCCTGCTCGCCGTCCAACTGCGCCCCGTGCTCTGGCAAGTGTCGGCCTTCACCCTCGCCCACACCATCACCCTCGCCCTCACCGTCTATGGCGTCGTTTCCCTCCCGCCGTCGATCGTCGAGCCCCTCATCGCCCTCTCGATCGTCTACGTCGCGGCAGAAAACGTCTTCACCTCGAAACTCCACGCCTGGCGCCCGCTGATCGTCTTCTGCTTCGGCCTGTTGCACGGCATGGGCTTCGCCGGCGTCCTCACCGACATCGGCCTCCCGAGATCCGAATTCGTCCCCGCCCTCCTCGCCTTCAACGGCGGCGTCGAGCTCGGCCAACTGACCGTGATCCTCGCGGCGTTTCTCCTGGTGGGTGTGTGGTTCCGGAACAAGCCGTGGTACCGGCAGAGGATCGTCATTCCGGGATCGCTGGTGATTGCGGGGGTGGGGGTGTTCTGGTTCGTGCAGCGGATCGTGTAGCGGGCAGGCGGGCGGCGGGCAGCGGGCGGGCCTGATCTGATCCTGCCCGCCGCCCGCCTGCCCGCCGCCCACTTATGAATTACGGCTTGTACTCCGCAGCCGGAATGAACCGCCCGTCATTGGTCGCATTGTCCACAACGACCGCGTAGCACACCGCCGCTTCCTGCGGGTCGAATTGCACGTAGCCGCCGCTGACGATGGCGGTGATGGCGGTCTGGCCCCAGCTGTTCGCGGCAAGGTTGAGCGTCGCGGTGCCGAGTTGCTGTTTGCCGGTGTTGTCGAAGACCGTCGCGGTGACGGTGTTGGCGGCGTCGGACTGGTTGTAGCAGCCGATGTTGGTGCGGGAATTCGAATCGACTGTAATACCGGCGCTGTAGGAGCGCGAGCTGGAGCCGGCGAATTCGAGCGCGGGGACGGTCGTGCCGTAGCGCGTGCCGCTCGTGCGCACTTCGGTATTCACGATGAAGCGGTTTCCGGGGTTGGCTCGGAACACCACCGCGCCGCTGCCGGTGAAATTGAAGACTTCCAGCAGAAAGTTCGTATAGGTCTTCAACTCGCCGGCGGCCAGGACGATCACGCGATTGGCCGCAAAGCCGCTTCCTGAATACAACGTCGCTTCCATCGAATAGGCGGCCGACGTCGGATTGAAGAGCGCGACGTAGGTCTGGAACGTTCCGCCGATTCCGGGCGTGTTCGCCATCACCGGCACCGTTTGAAATTCCGAGGCGAAGCTGTTCGCCGGGATATTCTGGCGGTCGTCGGCGAGTGCCGCGACTGTGAGAAAGAGTGTTGCAATCACAATGAATTTCTTCATGACGTTCTCCTGATCCTCAAGGCTGCGGCAGCGCCGGGTTCGGAATCGGCGGCACCGTAGGCGTATTCACGCCGCCATGCCCCTGCAGCAGTCCCTGATGCGCGAACGCGAGGAATGGGAAGCGCGGCAGGAAATCCTTGTCATTCACTTCCACGCCTTTTGCGAGGCCTGCAGACGGATCGCCGGCTGCAATGAGACTGATCAGCACTGTATTGACGTTCACCTGATGGCGATTCGGCGCGGTGCCGCCGCCGAGACGGCGGCCATTGGGGAACGATGAATCGATCGCCGCGTCGAGTGTAATGACGTCACCGGTCGAGCCGTCGGCGACCGGGATCGGGCGGCCGAGGTTGATCGCATTGACGATGTCGAGCCGCGGCCCTTTGAGCGTCGTGACGGCGCTCGCGGGAACGCCTAACGCCTTGTAGATACCGAGCGCCTCGAGATCGCGCACCAGCACCGGGAACAGAATGTCATTGCCGAAACGGCTGACGTCTTTCATCGGATCGGTGTGCAGATAAAGCGAGTGCCGCTGCGTGCCGACGAGGCCGGCATTGAAGAGCGGCAGCGCATTGCGGCCGACCTGCACGTAATTGCCCGAGCCGCGGAGGCCGGTGATGATGTTGTTCGCGATCGACCATCTGAATCGCCTGGCGGCTGATGCTCGTCCAGACGCGCAGCAGGCTGTCCGTGCTGGTCGCGATCGTTTGCCCATTGTGAGGAATGCCGCTCGGGAAAAGGTCCGTAATCGGAATCTCGAGCGCGATGGAGAAGACGTTGAACCCGGTGAACACGTCTTCGACCGGTGTATTGCGCGCGCCCTGAATTCCGCCGAGGTCGGTGCGGCCGAGGTTGACGAGATCGAAAATGCCTTTTTCGTCGAGCTGATACGGATCGTCGAATTGTCCGGCGATGATCCGGCCGCCATTGGAGAGCTCGCGAATGAAGGTGTCGACGAAGGTCCTGGTCGTACAGACCCTGATCGCGGCTCGACGGATCGCCGGAGTCGTAGCCTTTGAAACTGCCGAGGCCATAGACGAGGCGGTCGGTCTGCGGGCCGTGATTGTTCGGCAGCACCGGCAGATTCGCGCCGATCACTTCGGCATTCGGTTTTCCGGGCGCCACGACGCGCGTGACCGTCATGGTCTCGGTGCCGCCGGTGAGCTGCCACAACAGCTCGTTGCCGCCGCCGAGGGCATCCGCCGCCGTCGGCGCGGCCTCGGGGGTCAGCGTGTTCCTGAACTCGACGCGATAGACCGCCTCGTCTTTCAGGCTCGTGCCTTTGCCGATGTGGAATTCGTATCGGTATCCATTGCACGCGCGGAATCCCTGATTGCCCTGCCCCGGCTCGTGGAGCGGGTTGAAATTCATGATCAGGTACAGCTTTTCGTGGGATCCATTCGACACCCACGCGTACGTGTCGGTATTGTCGGCGCACGGCTCATTGAGAACTGAAAGCGCCTCGCGGTGGCTGGAGGCCAATGCCTGCGGGACGAAGACGAGCGCCCCGAACAACAATGTGAGGAGAGAGCGTTTCATAGATTTCCTTTCTTTCATCGGGGTTCCAGCACCGTCTACGTGCCTGAATTGCAAGCAGACGTATGCCGAATGAAAAAAAGGGACTATGAATCCGCGCGGCGCCGGGGCACGTATTAAAGGCTAGGCAGTTTCGACTGCCACATCGACGAGTTTCTGCGGGTCGCTCGCCACGAAGTGCAGTTTCTCGAATCCGATCACTTGTCCGCCGGCATTCTTAATCAAGATGATTTCATCGCCGGTCTCTTCAGCGACTGCCTCCGTGGCAGGATCGTCGAACCAGACGGTCAGCGTTTCGCCTTCACGATCGTAAACAACTTTCACTTTGCCCATACGCGTTCGCCTTCCTTGATCGCATCGGTCGGATAGGTAGTGATCAGAAAACCATCACGGACATCAACGCGTTTCGCCACCGCGCAAATCCATCGATCAGGTACCGCTGCTCGATAAAACAAATACACCGACGGATCGCTACTGCTCTGCCGAATCTCGTCTGGATCTCGGAGCGCGAGTTGAACATCATCTTCCCGCCCCTTCATCACCGGGTGTTTCAACGTTACGATCAACTCCCATCGGCTTGCGGGAACCCGTACGCCAAAACCAAGGCGCGTTTCGACTTCAAAGATCGGTTCCTGCGTTGACACTACGCGGTTCCCACGACCAACTCCCCTTCCGCGTCCTCTTCCACGACGACCTCGGCCGGAGTGCGTCTACGCGCGACGAGGACGTAGATCGACGGCACGATGAACAGCGTGAAGAGCGTGCCGATGATCATGCCGGTCACGAGCATGATGCCGATGCTGTTGCGGGCGCCGGCGCCGGGGCCACGCGCAAAGACCAGCGGGAGGTGGCCCATCACCGTCGCGGCGGTGGTCATCAGGATCGGACGGAGGCGCGTGCTCGCGGCTTCCATCACGGCCGAGAGTTTGTCCTGTCCCGTCTCCTGCAGGTGATTGGCGAACTGCACGATGAGGATGCCATTGCGGGACACGAGGCCGATCAGGGTGATGAGTCCGACCTGACTGTAGATGTTGATCGACGTGAAGCCGAGGAACGAGAACAGCAGCGAGCCGGAGAGCGCGAGAGGCACCGAGCCGGCGAGGATGATGAACGGATCGCGGAAGCTCTCGAACTGCGCGGCGAGCACGAGATAGATGAGGACTGCCGACAGCAGGAACACGCCGAGGAACTTCGTCCCCTCGGTGCGCAGCTGGCGCGACTCGCCCGCGTAGTCGAGCGTGTAGCCGCGCGGCAGAATCTTGTGCGCCTCATCCTCGAGATACTTCAGCGCCGAATCGAGCGACACGCCGGGCGGAATCGCGCCCTGAATGCGCACCGCGTTCAGCTGCTGGAAGCGCTTCAGATCGCGCGGCTCGGTCGTCGTCTGAATCGTCGCGTACGTCGACAGCGGTACGAGCTGCCCGTTCGGACCGCTGATGTACATCTGCGACAGCTGCTCCGGCGTCAGCCGCCCGCTGCGCTTCACCTGCGGGATCACTTTGTAGCTGCGACCCTGAATGCTGAAGCGATTCACGAACGCGCCGCTGAGCAGCGTCGACAGATCGCGGCCCGCCTGCGCCATGTCGACGCCCTGCGAGCGCAGCTTGTCGCGATTGAAGACCACCTTCGCCTGCGGCTGGTCGAACTTCAGATCGGTGTCGGCGAACATGAACTTGCCGCTCATGAACGCCTTCCCGACCAGCTGATTCGCGAACTCCGCGAGCTGCTGCGGCTCGGCGGTCGAGAGGATCGCGAGATCGACCGGGAAGCCCTGCCCGCCCGGCAGCGACGGCGGCACGAGCTGGATCACGCGCAGGCCGGCGATCGATCCAGACTTCTGCGCCGCCTCCATCTGAATCGCCTCGATGCCGCGGTTGCGCTGGCTCAGCGGCTTCACGCCCATGCCGCCGAAGCCGCCGCCGGGAAAGATGATCTGGAACCCGGCGTTGAACTCAGGAAACGAGCGGTAGACTTTGTTGATCTCCGCGCCGAACAGCCGCATCTGATCGATCGTCGAATTCGCCGGCCCCTGGATGATGCCGAAGATGAAGTTCTGGTCCTCCGCCGGCGCGAGCTCTTTCTGCGAGAACATGTAGAACGGCGCGATCAGCAGCGCGACGATGATCCACAGCGTCAGGATGACCGGCCGGTACTGCAGCGTGCGTCCGAGAATGCGCCCGTAAACGCGGACCACGCGCTCGAACTGGTGGTTGACCCAGCCCGCGAACCCGCGCTCCGTATCGCCTGAGCGCAGCAGCTTCGAGCCCATCATCGGCGACAGCGTGAGCGCGACGATGCCGGAGATCACGACCGCGCCGGCGAGCGTGAACGCGAACTCGCGGAACAGCGATCCCGTCAATCCGCCCTGCAACGCGACCGGCGTGTACACCGCCGCGAGCGTGATGGTCATGGCGATGATCGGCGCGACCAGCTCGCGCGCGGCGTCGATCGCCGACTGGAAGGGACTCTTTCCCATGTGGAGATGTCGCTCGATGTTCTCCACCATGACGATCGCGTCGTCGACGACGAGACCGACCGACAAGACGACCGCCAGCAGCGTGAGCAGATTGATGGTGAAGCCGAAGACGAGCATCAGCAGCACGGCGCCGATGAGCGAGATCGGAATGGCGATGACCGGAATGATCACGCCGCGCACCGACCCGAGGAACAGGAAGATCACGACGATGACGATCAGCAGCGTCTCGGTCAGCGTCTTCAGCACCTCGTCGATCGAGTCCTGGATGTACGCCGACGCGTCGTACGGAACGCCCGCGGTCATGCCGGCCGGCAGCTGGGCCTTGATCTCCGGCATCGCCGCGCGCACCTTGTTCATCACATCGAGCGTGTTCGCGGTCGGCAGCACGAAGATGCCGATGAACACGGCGGTCTGGCCGTTGAAGCTGACTTCCTGTTCGTACGTCTCGGCGCCGAGGACGACGTCGGCGATGTCCTGCAGCCGCACGACCGTGCCTTCGCGCTCCTTCACGACCAGTTGCTTGAAATCCTCCGCGGTCTGCAGATTCGTGTTCGCGACGAGGTTGATCGAGGTCATCGATCCCTTCGTGCGGCCGAGCGCGGAGAGATAGTTGTTCGCGGCGAGCGCGTTGCGCACTTCGTTCGGCGCGATGCCGAGCGCCGCCATCTTTTCGGGCTTCAGCCAGACGCGCATCGCAAACGTGCGGTCGCCGAAAATATCGGCGCGTTGCACGCCGGTGATCGCGCTCAGCTTCGGCTGGACGACGCGGGTCAGGTAGTCGGTGATCTGGTTTTGATCGAGATCGGTCGACGCGAAGCCGAGGTACGCGGCCGCGAACTGACTGTCCGTGGTCTGTAGATCGATGATCGGCGCCTCAGCCTCGGGCGGCAGTTGGTTGCGCACCTGCGCGACCTTCGACTGGATCTGCGTCAGCGCGGCGTTCGTGTCGAAGTTCAATTTCAGGTGCGCGGTGATCGTGCTGACGCCTTGGCCGCTCGACGACTCGAGATAGTCGATGCCGTCCGCGCCGGCAATGACGCGCTCGAGCGGCGCGGTGATGAAGCCACGCACGAGGTCCGCGTTCGCGCCGACATACGCCGTCGTCACGACGATGTTCGCCATGTCGCTGCGCGGAAACTGCCGCACCACGAGCGAGCGGATCGACTGCAATCCGGCGATGAGGATCACGAGATTCACCACCATCGCCAGGACGGGACGGCGGATGAAGAGGTCAGTCAGTTTCATGTTTGTTGTACCTGCTGCGGCTTCGGTAAATCAGAAAGCAAAAAGCAGAAAGCAAAAGGCGGCAGCAACGCCGTCCTGCTGTTTCTGGTCATTTCTGCTTTCTGCTTTCTGCTTTTTGATTTCACTAACTATCCTCCGGCCTCGGCGCCGCGTTGTTCGGCATCTGCACCGAGTTGTTTACCTGCACGGCGGCGCCGGGGCGCAGTTTGAAGACGCCCGAGGTCGCGACTTCCTCGCCCGGCTTCACGCCCGACACCACCGCCACCTGATCGCCGCGCGAGCCGCCGAGCTTCACGAACTGCTGGCGCACGCCGCGATACGATTTGCCGTCCGGTCCGGTGACGTTCTCGATGACGAACACCGAGTCTCCGAACGGCGCGTAGCTGATCGCCGACGCGGGCAGCGTGACGACAGTCTGCTTCGCGCCGCGCGAGAGCGCGGCCTCGACGAACATGCCGGGACGCAGCCGTCCCGATTCATTGTTGAACGCCGCCTGCACGCGCACGTTGCGCGTCGCCTCGTCGATCACCGAGTCGATCGCGGCGATGCGGCCGGTCTCGGTTGTGCCGCCCAGCGCATCGGACGTCACATCCACCTTCGTTCCGATCGTGAGGCCGCCGAGCTCCTGCTGCGGCACGGTGAAGTGCACGTAGACGGGACGCAGCGACTGCAGCGACACGATCGGCGCGCCGCCGGCGAGATATTGGCCGAGGTTCACCTGGCGGATGCCGAGGACCCCGTCGAAGGGAGCGACGATCGTCTTGCGCTGGATCGCGGCCCGGATCTCCCCGACGCGCGCCTCCGCCTGCTTCTGCTGCGCGGCGAGGCTGTCGTACACCTGCTGCGAGAGGATCTGGTTGTCGAGCATCCCTTTCGCGCGCGCGAGCTCGGTGCGCGACAGATCGCGCTGCGCGTCGGCCGCTGCGAGTTGCGCGCGCTCCTGCTTCGTATCGAGCCGCACGAGGAGATCGCCCTTGCGAACGTGGCGGCCGGAATCGAACGCGATCGCTTCGACGACGCCGGGCATATCGGCGCTGACCGTGACGCCCTGGACCGCGACGACGGAGCCGATCGCGTTCAGCGTCGTATCCCAGACTTCCTGCTTGGCAACGATGCTCGTGACCGTCTCCGGAGGCGGCTGGTACTTCGCGCCCTGCGCCATCGCAGTGCGAATCTGGGAGTATTTGTAGAACCCGATGATCGCCAGGAAAGCGATCACCACCGCGAGCATGAGGAACATCCGTTTCTTCATCTGCTAGAACCTCAAAAGGCGCTCAGGATACCTGACTCCGGAAATACCTCCGTCAAGTTCTACCTCCCGTAGAAAAACGTTCACATCGGTGCAATATGGGCTTCACGCAGGCTTCACGTCCTGAGCAGGGGCTGAGCGTTTGTTGAGGAGCGCGGCGCGCAGGGAAAACCGCCTGGACGTCGCTCTCATGTGCATGGCGGACTCTCGTCTCGAAGCAGAACGGAAGCGCAACGAGGAGCAGTTCGCGGACGTGGTCGCCGCGATCCGGTTGCACGGCGAGGATCTGGTCCGGCTCCCGAACGTGGTCGCGGTCGCGCCCGGCTTTCGCTTCCGCGACGGCAAGATCACCGACGATCCCGCGGTGGTCGTGGAGGTGGCGAAAAAGAGTCCCGTCTCGGAGCTTTCGTCTTTCACCATCATTCCACGGCGCCTCGGCAATGTTCTCGTCGACGTCGTCCTCGCCGATCCCGTCAGGCAACTCCGTTTCTACGAAGACCCGGCAGGCGCGTGGCGCATCTCGACCGCGCTGCCGGGCGACGAGCCGGCCACCGGCGAGCTCGCGTTCGAGGCAATCGCGAAGGCGGGAAAGCTCCTCCCCTACAAACCGCCGGCCGAACCGCTGAAAGAAGTGAACGAACCGATGACCGTGATCGCGCACAGCAGCTGCGATACCGGCTTCCGCAACCTCGGTGCGTTCCTCGACCGCACGAAGACCAGGCTGGTGAGCACGATGTACCAGTTCACCGCGCCGCACATCCTCGAGCGGCTGCTGAACGCGGTGACGCCTGCAAACAGAACCTTCACGTTCGTCTTCGACGGATTTCCGGAGGGCCCCTCACCCGGCGCGCTGACGCCGGACCAGGTCCGGGGCGAGCTCGAGAATGCGCTGGGCAAGCGCCTGCGCTTCGCCTGGGCCGCGAACGCGAGTCTGTCGAAGCACGTGACCGCCGGCTTCTTTCCGAGCGCGTATCACATCAAAGTCTCGGTGCGTGACGGCAAGGAAACGTGGTTGTCGAGCGGCAACTGGAAACGATCGAGTCAGCCGCCGGAAGATCCGTTCCATCCACCGCCGAACTTCGACCCGGTCGAGTTCGAGAAGAATCAGAATCGCGAGTGGCACGTCGTCATCGAAAACGAAACCCTGGCCGGACAGTTCGAGCGCTACATCCTTCATGACCTCGAGCAAGCGCTGCCCCTGCAGGTCAAAGAACTCGCGAAGGCCGAAGAAGCGCAGAAGATGATGCCGGACCTCTTCGTGGCCGCCCCGAAAGCAGCGACGCCGAAATTCGAGGAAGAGCTCGTGGTGCACGACACGCTGCGAGTGATGCCGCTGCTCACGCCGGACGCCGGCAGCTACTTCGACTTCCTCTGCAACATGGTGGCGGGCGCGAAGAAGCGCATCCTCCTCACGAACCAGACGCTCCGCCCGAGCTCTGCGCTGCAGGCTTACATGGAGAAGCTGTATCTCGTGCTCAGCGACAAGTCGCGCGATCCGGCCATCGAGCTGAAAATGATTCTCGGCATCCACAAGCAACGAGAGATGCTCGAGGAGATGCAGTCTTATCGATTCAGTCTCGACAAAGACATCGTGCGCTTCCTCCACGGCAATCACACCAAAGGCCTGATCGTCGACGACGAGCTGGTGCTGATCGGCAGCCAAAACCTGACCGGTGACGGAGCGAGCCGCAATCGCGATGCGAGCGTCGTTTTCTGGGACTCGCGCATCATCGCGTTCTATAAGAAATTGTTTGACTACGACTGGAACCGCGCGCGGAAGCCCGACGAGCTCGGACCGCCGCCGATGATCGCGCCGTCCGGCGTGCCCGAGCCGCCGGGAATGATGCGCGTTCCGTGGAGCGCTGTCATTCAAGACTGATGCGCGAGGACCGTGTTATGTTCGGATCCTCATGAACAAGCGCCTCGCCACCGCACTCCTCGCTCTCTCCATCGCTTCCTTCGCCGCCTTCGCGGAGGAGTTCTCCTATCCCGAAACGAAGAAGACCGATCAGGTCGACACGTACTTCGGCGTGCAGGTCGCCGATCCGTATCGATGGCTCGAAGACGACCATTCGGCGGAGACGCAGCAGTGGGTGACGGAGCAGAACAAGGTCACGTTCGGGTATCTCGAGAAGATCCCGTACCGCGCGCAGCTGAAGTCGCGGCTCGAGAAGCTCTACAACTATCCGAAGTATGGCGCGCCGTTCCGCAAGGGGGCGTATTACTTCTTCTCGAAGAACGACGGTCTGCAGAATCAGTCCGTCATCTATATCCAGAAGGGACTCGACGGGAAGCCGGAAGTCCTGCTCGATCCGAACAAGTTCTCGGCCGACGGCACAGGACAGCTGAGCGGATTCTCGGTCTCGCGCGATGCAAAGTACGCGTCGTACTGCAAGAGAACCGGCGGCTCGGATTGGCTCGAGTGCCACGTCCTCGACATCGCCACGAAGAAGGATCTGCCGGACACGCTGAAGTGGGCGAAGTTCACGGCGCTGGCGTGGCAGGGCAACGGGTTCTACTACAGCCGCTACGACGCGCCGAGTGAAGAAGGCAAGGCGCTCACGTCGAAGAACGAAGGGCACAAGGTCTATTTCCACCGCGTCGGCACGCCGCAGTCGGACGACGCGCTGGTGTACGAGGACAAGACGAACCCGCAGCGCCTGCACAACGTTTACCTCACCGAGGACGAGCGGTTCATTCTGCTCAACACCTCCGATACCGCGAAGGGGAAGCAGGGCAACGCGGTGCTGTACCGCGACGCGAAAGCGGGCGACAAGTCTTGGCTTCCGCTGTTCCCCGAGATCACGGACCATTTCTACCAGGTCATCGATCACTCGGGCGGCAAGCTGGTGGTGGAGACGAATCACAACGCGCCGAATGAGCAGGTCGTGCTCGTCGATCCGAAAGATCCTCAGGAAAAATCGTGGGTCTCGATCCTGCCCGAGAAGCCGGAGCCGATCCGCAGCGTCGACTCGGCCGGCGGCAAGCTGTTCATCAGCTATCTGAAGGATGTGACGACGCGCGCGTATGTCTACAGCTACGGCGGCAAGCTGGAGAACGAGCTCGCGCTGCCGGGCATCGGCGTCGCCTCGATCTTCAGCGGCGAGCGGGACGACACCGGCGTCTTCTACACCTTCGCCTCGATGAACGTGCCGTCGTCGATCTATCGCTACGACATCGCCAGCAGGAAGTCGACGCTCTTCCGCGCGCCGGAGATCGCCGATTTCCGCTCCTCCGATTACGAGATGAAGCAGGTCTTCTTCAACAGCAAGGACGGCACGCGCGTGCCGATGTTCCTCGTGTACAAGAAGGGACTGAAGCTCGACGGCAACAATCCGACGCTGCTCTACGGCTACGGCGGATTCAACGACGCCATGACGCCGAGTTTCAGCTCGCTGCGTCTGGCGATCCTCGAACAGGGATTCGTCTACGCGGCGGCGGGCATCCGCGGCGGCGGCGAGTACGGCGAGAACTGGCACCAAGCCGGAACGAAGCTGCGCAAGCAGAATGTCTTCGACGATTTCATTGCCGCGGCGGAGTACCTGATCGCGAACAAGTACACGTCATCGGATCGCCTGGCGATCCACGGCGTGTCGAACGGCGGGCTGCTCGTCGGCGCGGTCGCGAATCAGCGGCCGGACTTGTTCAAGGCCGTCATCCAGCAGGCCGGGGTAATGGACATGCTGCGCTTCCACAAATTCACGATCGGCGCGGCGTGGATCGCGGACTACGGCTCGCCGGACAACGAGAACGAGTTCAAGGCGCTCTACGCGTACTCGCCGGTCCACAACATTCATCAGGGGACGAAGTATCCGGCGACGCTGATCACGACCGCGGACCACGACGACCGCGTCGTGCCCGCGCATTCGTTCAAGTACGCGGCGGCGCTGCAGGCCGCGCAGGGCGGCAAGGCGCCGGTCCTGATTCGCATCGATACGAAGTCAGGACACGGCGCGAGCAGCACGACGAAGGCCCTCGAGCAGACGACGGATCTTTATTCGTTCCTGATGCAGAACCTCGGCGTCACTCCGAAGTTTCGCGAAGCCTCCAGCGTGATCGGCACGCTGGCCAGCGCCTTCGAGATCGGACAGTTCTGCTTCGCCTTCTCGGCCGCTTCCTGAAACGCGCCGTCCTCGATTCCGGGGACGTCCACGCGCGTCTCGAGATGGATGCCCGTCACGGAGAAGCCTTCGCCGACTTTCTCGAACGTGACGCGCGCCGTGGTCTCGACGCTCGTCGCTTTGAAGCCCGACTTCTCGAGTCCTGCGGAGAGCGCCATTGAAAAGCATGCGGCGTGTGCCGCGCCGAGCAGCTCCTCGGGGTTCGTTCCGGTCCCGTTCTCGAAACGGGTGCTGAATGAGTACTGTCCGTCCACCGCACCGCTTTCGGTGCGCACGGTTCCATTGCCGTCGCGCAGACCTCCGCGCCACACGGCACTCGCCGATCTCTTAGGCATCACAAACTCCTTTCGCTCACATCCGCAACGCTATCACGCGGCGCGGCGGCGTTTCCGCGCGACCGATTTCGCCTGACGCGAGAGCGCTTTTTTCGACGCAACCGAACGCGGTTCCTTTTTGAGCGCCTTCTCCGCCGCGCGCGAGCGCTTCGCCGACACCTTCTTTCCGCTGCGCTTCAGCGCCGACTTCGCGCTGCGACGCGTCGACGCGGACGCTTCGCCTTTTTCCGGAGGCGGCAACTTCACGCCGGAGCGGCGCGCCTTCGAGAGGCCGATGGCGATGGCCTGCTTCGTCGACCGCGCGCCATGCTTGCCGTGGCGGATGTGCTCGATCTCTTCGCGAACGAACTCGCCGGCCTGCGTCGACGGCGACTTCCCTTCGCGCTTGTCTTTTGCTGCTCGTCGGAGAGTTTCTTTTTCAGGCATGTCGTTCTCCTGACACGAGTTCGAAGCAGAAATCGTGCGCGAAGCGCCGATGAATCCGCTTCTCCGGCAAGGAGCGTGAAAAGCGTCGATCATGCTCTTACGCGGCGGCGGTGATCGCGGAGGCGGGGGCGGGTATCATCGCCGCTCGATGCCCGACGAGAAAAAGCGACTCAAGCTCGATGAAGTGTGGCGCGAGGCGCGCGATCTCGTCTGGGAGCGGCGCGGACGGCTCTCGCTCGGCCTGGGACTCATGCTCGTCAGCCGCATCTCGGGACTCGTCCTTCCCGCGACGTCGAAGTACCTCATCGACGAGGTGATCGGCAAAGGACGGCACGATCTTCTGCCGCTGCTCGCCGTCGCCGCGATCGTGGCGACGATCATTCAGGCCGCGACGTCGTTCGCGAACTCGCAGATCCTCGGCGTCGCCGCCCAGCGCGCGATCACGGAGATGCGCAAACGCGTCGAGGAGCACGTGCTCCGCCTCCCCGTCTCGTACTTCGACTCGACGAAATCCGGAATCCTGATCTCGCGCATCATGACCGACGCCGAAGGCATCCGGAACATCGTCGGCTCCGGGCTCGTGCAGCTGATCGGCGGGATCGTGACGGCGATCCTGGCGCTGTTCGTCCTCCTCTATCTGAACTGGAAGATGACGCTGATCACGATCGTCACGCTGGCGATCTTCGGCACGGTGATGGCGATCGCGTTCCGGCGCGTCCGCCCGCTGTTCCGCAAACGCGGCGAGATCAACGCCCAGGTCACCGGCCGCCTCGGCGAGAGCCTCGGCGGGATCCGCGTAGTGAAGGCCTACACGACCGAGAAGCGCGAAGACCTCGTGTTCGCCAAGGGCGTGCACAACCTCTTCCGCAACGTCGCCAAGACGATCACCGCCGTCTCCGGAGTCGGCGCCTTCGCGACGATCATCCTCGGCGTGGTCGGCGTGATCATGATGCTCATCGGCGGGCGGGCGATCCTCGCCGGCACGATGACGCTCGGCGACTTCATCATGTACATCTTCTTCACCGGCCTCCTCGCCGCGCCGATCATGAGCATCGCCTCGATCGGCACGCAGATCACCGAGGCCTTCGCGGGATTGGATCGCATCCGCGAGATCATGAAACAGCGGACGGAGCTCGACGAAGATGCGTCGCGCGAAAAAGTCGGCGACGTCCGCGGCGACATCGAGTTCGAGGACGTGTCGTTCGAATACAACCCCGGCGTGCCGGTGCTGAAGAACATCTCCTTCGTCGCGCCCGCGCAGACGACGACCGCGCTGGTGGGCTCGAGCGGCTCGGGCAAGAGCACGCTGATCAGCCTCGTGATGACGTTTAATCATCCGAAGAGCGGCCGCATCCTCGTCGACGGCCGCGACCTCGCCACGCTGCGCCTGCACGAATACCGCTCGAACCTCGGCATCGTCCTGCAGGACAACTTCCTCTTCGACGGCACCGTCGCGGAGAACATCCGCTACGGCCGGCCCGACGCGACGGAGGACGAGATGCTCGCCGTCGCGCGCATCGCCCACGTCGACGAATTCGTCGAGCCGCTGGAGAAAAAGTACGACACGATCATCGGCGAGCGCGGTATCAAGTTGTCCGGCGGCCAGCGCCAGCGCATCGCCATCGCCCGCGCCATCCTCGCCAACCCATCGATTCTCATCCTCGACGAAGCCACGTCGAGCCTCGACAGCGAGAGCGAAGCGAAGATCCAGGACGGATTACGCGCGTTGCGCCGCGGCCGCACGACCTTCGTCATCGCCCATCGCCTCTCCACCATCCGCGGCGCCAATCAGATCCTGGTGCTCGAAGGCGGCGAGATCGTCGAGCGCGGCACGCACCGCCAACTCCTCGCCGCCAACGGCCGCTATCGCGAGCTGTACGACCGGCAGTACAACTTCGAGACGGACCAGTTCGTTAATCCGGGGGAGGATTTTTTGCCGGTGCCGGAGGTGGTGCGGTGCCGGTGGGTGGGGCGGACGTGGTCCGCTGTAAGCTGAGTATTGGGATCTATGCCCGCGCCTCCTCCAATAACGTTTGACCCTCGCCAGCGGAAAATTCATGAGCAGCTGACGCGACTCGGTCCGGCGCCGGCCGCATATTTTCGGGATCTCCTGCGCCTCTTCCAGGAACTCGCTCTGCTGGACTCTTCGGGCCATGTGGCAGGTCATCTCCTCAGGGAACTCAAAGGTTCCATCAAGGACGTTTTGTATCCACGGGAGGCAAGAGAGAAGTCTGACCGTGACGCGATCGAGGCGATTGCTGAAACGTATGGACTTCCTTCCGATCACGAGGTCATCGAGCTCTGGTCCAATCTCAGTCTTCACAAACTCGCTCACCGCGGTGTGCTCGGATCGCCGCGGCAGCTGGTCGATGTGCAAACCGCTTGGGAGGAGATGCAGATTGTTCTGTCCGTGCTTCTGGACGCACTCGATAGCGCTTATACCGTGGTCTATGCGCGGCTTGACCGGCTTCTTGCGAAATCAGTCCCGATCGCCGGCGACCTGACAGAGTTACTTGAGAAAATCCCCAATAATCCCCACACGCTCAGTTATTTCTTCGAAAGAGTACAAGGGCGACGATGGTTCGAGTTGCTCGTTGGCTCGAGCCTGTTCGGTGATCCACCGCCGGGTTTCTGGCCGCAGGCGGAATACCTGCGCCGGATAGCCGTCGAGTATCCGGACGACGTCGCGCCCATCTTCGAAAGGATCGCAGAGATGTGGAGCTATTACACGCACCACCAGATTCTAGAAGCGTTGCCTTGCCTGGCGCCTGCGGCGGCCGGCCGCATTTTGAAAATTTCTGCGGGAGCCGTTGTGAAGGCAACTGGCCATGGCACGTTCATCGCGAGGGACATCGCCACGCGAGCAGCGGCCCTTGGCAAGGACGAACCTCAGCCCGCGCTCGATGTCTTTGCGATGCTGCTCGCATTGAAGCCCGAAGCCGATCCACCACAGGGCGGATACAGCGGCTCTCGCGAACTGCGGACGCCCCTTGAATACCACACGTATGTCGACATCGTCGGGAAGCCTCTGCACGCAATGATGAATGTCGTGCCGAAGGAAACGTTCGATGGATTGCTCGAAGTCGTGGACAGCGCCCTCACCGCCGTTTACGCCGCATCGAAGCCGGACGATTTCTCGAAAGCTGGATGCCGGCGATCGAGTCGCACCCACAGAACTATCGCCAGCAGGCATTACCGGCTCTCGCCGAAGCCTTGCGCGACGCGGCGGCGATGCTCGTGAAGACGGACCCCGCGACGATTGCCACGGTCATAGAGCAGCTGAACGCTCGCGAATGGCAGGTCTTTCAACGTCTCGCGATCCACCTTCTCCAGGAATTTTGTGAGGCGACTGATCCTCTTTTGCGGGCACGCGTACTCGATCAAAGCGCGTTCTTTGAACGCGATCTTCGGCACGAATACGGCGGATTGTTGAAAAAAGCTTATCCGTTGCTGCCGGACAACGACAAAGCCCGGATTCTCGGCTGGATCAAAGCCGGTCCGAAGATCATGCCCAACCAGTACACCGCTGAATACGAGGGATTTTTGCGTGAGTCGTGGGCGTGGCTTCGTCTGTCTTGGTTGCGCAACCACTTGACGGCCGCGGATGCCGCACTGCTCGCGCAGTTGGAGAAAAAACACGGCGTTGCCGGCGAATCCGCGGAATTCTCTGGATACATGAGCGGGCCGTTTTGGGGTCCGACGAGTCCGAAGTCGGAAGACGAGCTGCGCAGCATGCCAGTCGAGGATCTCGCGGAATTTCTTCGCAAATGGCAACCATCAGGCGAGCGATCGTCTGGCGGATTCGCCGCGGGCGAAGGACTTGACGACGGCTGAGCCCACGTGCAGCAGCGGGCTGCAGACTTCGCGGTTGCGGCGGAATCATTTATCGCCGTGGATGCCATTTGTATGGTCGATGATCTCGGGTCTCGAAGAAGCCATCAAAGAGAATAGGGTTATCGAATGGGAGCCATTGCTCCGACTTTGTTCGTGGGTCATTGCGCAGCCGCGGGTCATCGCCGGCCGTGATCCAAACGGCTTCAACGTTGATCCGGGCCGACTCGACGTGGGCCTCGTCGCACGCCTTCTTCGATCCGTTCGCGCGAAGGAGAGGCGCAGGTGCGATGAAGTTCCGCAACGTCGTGTGGGCGATTCTCGAGCCGATGACAAATGCGCCTCATCCTGATCCCTCACGGCAATCTGCCGAGGGCGATCCTTTCTCGACCGCCATCAATTCGACCCGTGGCGTGGCTATGGAGGCCGTCATCCGGTACGCGCTCTGGGTCCGCCGTCGATTCACGTCCCAGCGGGAGTGACTGGCTTTGACGACATCCCCGAGGTCGAGGAAGTGCTCAGCCGTCACCTCGAACGGACGTGGATCCGTCACCTGCGATTCGCGCTGTGTACGGCGAGTCGCTGTTTCATCTATACCGACTGAACCAAGCATGTTCGAAGCCCATCTTTCGGCCCTTTTCCCTGCGGAGAGGCCGGACCTGGCCGACGCTGTGCTTCATTCCTATCTCGCTTGGGGACAGTACGCAACGCCGGAGCTCAACACGTTACCGATGCCGCAATTCGCGCGCGCGATCGCCACGTTGCGGGCCGTGCGACGGCGATGAAGAGAAGATGCCGGTCTTCCTCGGCATAGCTCACGAAGACCCGATATCTGTATGGAGTATCGATCTGCTCCAATTCACTGCTCATCACGCTTTTTGACCACGCGGCGAAGGACACGCGTGAACGAGCAGTTTTCTTAGTCCCACAAATCTTGGAGCACGCAGAGGCACTCGACAAAGCAGCGATGCACAAGCGCGCTGTGACCTTTTGGGAATGGCGGCTGAAAACAAACGAATCTGATTTGCGAGGTTTTGGAGCATGGATGCTCTCCGACGAGTTCGATGCCAGCTGGCGTCTCGCGCAACTGACGCCTGTGTTGGAACGAACCGGCGGCGTAGAAATGGATTACCACGTAGTCGAGAAGCTCAGCGGGCTGTGCGCAGAATTTCCGGCCGAGACTCTGCGCTGCGCGCGTCTTCTGGTCGGAACGAATATCGACGGAATGCAACTGCATGCGCTGACGTACCGCGGAGATTTGCATCGAATCATCCACGCCGCGCTCGTTTCTGATGATGAGAATCTACGGAAAGACGCAACCACATTCGCGACTGAGCTCGTCGCGCGCGGACCCCGGCAGTTCCGCGATGTTTTGGATCCAAACTATCAGCCTCCCGACGGTAACTATGAATGACGTCAGGGTTTGACAACGCATCCCCTCCCATCTGCGCGCTGATCAACGTCAATTCACCTCCGGACAATACCGCTCGAACCCGCGCGCTTTCTCGCGCCGCGCGAGCGGGGACGGATCGCGCGGGAAGATGCCGAGCTTCACCAGCTGCGGGCGGAATTCGTAGCGGATGCGGACGGTGGAGATCGGGTTCGGATCGAGGTCGATGTTGACGTTCGTGACGTCGTGGCGCGTGCGGTCGCCCATGCCGGTGGCGGCGTAGTCGTCGGACTCGCGTGAGAGGACGCCGCTCTCCACGGAAGGAGGCGGCGGTGCGGCGGCACTCTCTTCGTCGCGCGGCTTCATGCGGTGTTCGCTGTGGTATCGCGGCGTGCGCTCGCGGTAGAAAATCGCTTCGATCACGCCGAGGTTTTGGGTCTGGCCGAGCGCGGCCCCGTAGGACTGGCGCTCGCCGGTGAAGACGAAATGGCGCGCGGTGCTGTCGCTCACCTGCCAGCCGTCGATGTCGACGGTCTCGTACGGATCGAGCACCCACTTCGCCGCGTTCCATCCGCTCGTGTGTTTCGCATCGATCGTGTTGAGCCCATCGACCGACAACGCCACCGCGACGCGGGCGCCGGTCGGGTTCGTGATGCGCAGCGTGTAATTGCGGCCGCGAATCGCTTCGACGTACGTCGTGCCGTTCGCGAAGTATTCGGGACGCTCCACTCCGCCGGTCAGGACAGAAATGTCTGCCCAGGATGCGACGGGAAGTAGCGCGAGAGTGACCGCGAGCAGGGTCTTTCGCATGACAGGTCTCCTTGAGCAGTGAGACCCCGGACGCGCGCGAAAGGAAACCTAGAAGCTGATCAGCAGCTTCAACCCATACCGCGTGTCATCCATGCCCGACGGCTGGCGCAGCGAGTCGTAGTCGAGCATGGCCGCGGCCGTGACCTTGTCGAGATTCGGCACCCAGTACGCGATGCCGGCGATGTTGCGCTCCGTCTGTTCGTAGTCGTCGTGGCGTAGGAGGAGCTCCCACCCTTTCGAGCCGAGCTTCGGCATCGCCCACGCCGACCATCCTTTCGAACGCACGGTCTGATCCGTCGCGCGCAGGAGCTCGAGGCCGAGGGTGTAGCGCGGATGCTGATAGGAAATCTGGCCGAGGAAACGCTCGCGCTTCGAATCGGACACGTAGTGGTCTTCGATCACGAACGCGGTGAGCTTCAGTCCTTTGACCGGGATGTACGTCGCGCGCAGCTGCAGCGCCTTCTGATCGTTCTGCTCCGCGCGCGTGTAGCCCTCGCCGTTGTAGAAGCCGCCGTGGATGTCGCCGCGGTCGCCGGGCAGCGGATAGCGCATCGTGACGCCGGCATCAGACACCGTGAAGAACGACAGCACGCGCTCCGGAAACAGCGTCCCCTGAAAGCGATAGCGATAGGCGCCCTCGGTGAATTCGAGGTACGGCGTCTGCTGCATGCCGAAGCGCACCCACGTCCCCTTCGCCATCCACTGGTCGAGATTGAATTGCGCGTAGGCGTACTTCAGGCGGAACGTGTAGCTGCCGGCGAGCGACGAGCCGCTGCCGCTCTCGCGCGAGATGTCGGGCGTGAGGCGGAACGTGATCCAGCGATTGAGATTGCCGGTGATGTTGAAGTGCGCGCGGCCGATGTTGAACGCGTCCGTTCCCTCGGGCTGCAAGGTGTAGTCGGCGAAGATCATCCCGCCGACTTTCACCGACGGCTTGTCATCGGCGGGCGGCGTCTGCGCGCCCACCGAGAGTGCGAAGCAAAGAATCAATACAACGTTGCGCACGATTCAGCTGGCGTACATCTGCAAATCGGTCCCGACCCGGTCGGCAATCTCGCAGGTCGTGTCGAGATCGGGATGGCGCACGAACACGAATCCGTCCGACAGCAGCGTCTTCACCCAATCGCGGCGATGCGCGCCGATGGGCAGCAGATCCACGGCCGGGATGTGCTCGCCGTAGTTGGCGAGAATGCGATCGAGTCCTTCGATCCGCTGAATGCGGCCGTGGCCCTGCGCGCGTTTGAAGATGATCGCGCAGTTGTAGAGGCGCTCGACCTCGAGCGGGAACTTCCCGTGGACCACCGCCTCCGCCCAGCCAGTGAAGAGATCGATGTCGCAGGCGAAGTTCATCGTGTCGACGGTGTGCGCACCCGGGGGACGCGCGGCGATCTCGCCGAAGATGGCCTCGCCGTCGCTCTTGCGATACCACTCCATGTGCGTGAAGCCGCTCTCGTGGCCGAGAGCCTTCAGGACGTTCTCTCCGAGGACGCGGCCGTCGTCGTACTGCGGCCCGTGAATCGTGCGCAGCGTGACGGTCTGCGGGCTGATCCACTCGGTGCTTCGGCCGATGAGAGGCCGGGGGCGGTACCACGACATGTTGTCGTAGACGATGCGGCCGTCGACGCAGATCGTGTCGAACGTGAACTCCTCCGCCTCGATCCACTCCTCGATGTTGTACTCGTGGTGGTAGCCCGCCTTTCGCAGCGCGCGCTCCATCTCTTCGTGCGATTCGACGCGGAACGTGTTCTCCGATCCCGCGCCGGCGATGGGCTTGAGACAAACGGGATACTGAACCTGCTCCGCCGCGGCGAAGGCTTCCTTCCCATTCGCCGCGCGCTGATGCCGCGGCGTGCGCAGCCCTGCCTCGGCGACGGCCTGCTTCATCTTGTCCTTGTCGCGGAAGCGGAGGACCTGCTCGTATCGCATGCCCGGCGCGCCGAACGCTTCGCGCAGCCGCGCGGCGGTCAGCACGCACGGCTCCCACAGCGATTCGACGCGATCGAACTGCAGCGGTCCCGCCCATCGGCGGACGGTCTCGAGCGTCGCCTCTTCATCGAGCACCGACTGCACCTGGCAGTAGCCGCTCAGAGACTCGCGAACCCTCTGCGGCAAATGGCTCTCCGGCACCATGTCGACGCCGAAGACGCGCGCGCCGATCCGGGCCACACCTCTCGCGAAGTAGCCAAGCTCCGTGGGATACGCGCAACCGAGCATCAAGACGTTCTTGGTCATCCCATCTCCACTCGTACCATGTTGATGATGGTCCGCAGCGCCTCTTCGACGACGGCCGTCTCGCGGTGCCGCACGATGATGAATCCTTCTCCTTCATAGCCGCCGGCGGGCGCCTGCCCGATCGACGGCAGCTTCGACGCGACGGCGAGCGATCCGACCGCGGCCGCCGCTTCTTCGAGGCCGTGAATCGCCTTCACGCGTCCTTCGCCTTGTCCGCGCAGAAACGCGATGCCGGTCGACCACTTGCGCGGCGGCGGCTCGAATGTGCCGAGGACCATCAGCCGCACCCACGCGGCGTCGAAGTCGATCTCGTGCGCGTGCGAAACAAGGTCCATGATCTGCGCGCCGGGCGGCCGCGCCGCGACTTCGGAGATGGCGATGGAGCCGTCGCGGCGGCGGAACCATTCGAGATGACAGAGGCCCGTGTCCATGCCGAGAACCTGGAGCGCGCGCGCGCCGGCATCGCGGATGTCGTCGTAGCGCGGGTCGTCGATCTCGCGCGGCAGGACGATGCACCACTGGATCCAGCCGTTGCGCAACACTTCGAGCGGCGTCGGGCTGTAGTGCGTGAGCGAATGCCACACGAGCTTCCCGTTCACGCAGACGCCTTCGAACGAATGCTCATCGCCGAGGATGTGCTCCTCGATGAGACCCGGCGGCGGCGAGATGCGCAGCGCGTCGCGCAACTGCGCCGCGTCATCGACGCGGAACGTCGAGCGCGCGCCCGCGCCTTCGACCGGCTTGTACACGAGCGGATAGCCGTTCGTCTCCGCGAATCGCCACGCGTCCTCATCATTCGCAATGCGCGCGTGCCGCGCGCACGGCAGTCCCGCCTCGGCGAACAGATCTTTCATGCGCGCCTTGTCGCGGAAGTTGCGCGCCGCTTCGACGCCCATGCCGCGAATGCCGTACGTTTCGCGCACCGCCGCGATCGGCACTTGCAGTTGTTCGTACGCCGCGAACAACACGTCCACGCCGCCGAGGACCTTGGCCACGTTCTCGACGGCCCACGAGAGTTGCCCGGTGTCGAGAATGTCCGCGACGCGCCAGTGCTGCGCGACTGCGGAGCGGAGCTTCTCCGCCGGATCCTGCGTGATCACGCCGAGGCGTACGCCATCGATGCGCGACGCGGCGGCGATGACGCGGTTGGCGTTTTCGGACAGGATCGGAGCCGCGAAGAGGACGTTCACGCGCGCATGATTTCATGGGTTGGCGAGGATTGCTCCTCCCAATCTTTGGAAGGATCGTGCAAGACATTGGAGGGATCGGTCAACGATGGCGGCTCCGCGCGGCGTTACGTTGGGTATGCAGGAGAAGCCATGACTGAGAAGAAAGTTTGGTTCATTACGGGCGCCGGGCGCGGCATGGGTGCGGATTTCGGCAAAGCCGCCCTGGACGCCGGACACGCGGTGGTGGCGACCGGCCGCGACCCCGAGCGCGTGGCGCGAGCACTCGGACATACGGACGACGTGCTGGCGGTCAAGCTCGACGTCACCAGCCGCGCCGATGCGGAAGCGGCAGTGCGCGCCGCGGTCGAACGTTTCGGGCGCATCGACGTTCTCGTGAACAACGCCGCGAGCTTTTACGCGGGCTATTTCGAAGAGCTGACGCCGGAGCAGATGGAGCAGCAGTTGGCGACCAGCCTCCTCGGTCCGATGAACGTCACTCGCGCCGTTCTTCCGGTGATGCGCAGGCAACGATCGGGCCACATCATCACGATCTCCTCGTCCGCCGGACTCGCGTCCGGCTTCGAGTTCGTCACCGCCTACGCCGCATCGAAGTTCGGTCTCGAGGGGTGGATGGAGTCGCTCCACGTCGAGGTCGCGCCGTTCGGCATCGCGACGACCGTCGTCAACCCCGGATTCTTCCGCACCGAGCTGCTCACCGATCAGTCGACGAGCTACGCCGCGCCGTCTATCGCGGACTACGACGAGCGCCGCGGGCCGCTCGTCGCGTATTGGAAGTCGCAGAACGGCCGGCAGTCCGGCGACCCGGCCAAGCTCGCCCGTGCGCTGATCGCCATCTCCGAACAGGAACCTCCGCCGCAGCGGTTCATCGCGGGCGCCGATGCCGTCGCCGGTGCGGAGCAGAAGATCGCGCTTCTTCAGCAGCAGATCGACGCGAACCGTGAGTTATCGAGCGCGCTCGCATTCGATGGGGGCGCCACGTCATGGGAGGATTAGGACGTGCGCGGAAGACCAACAAGTGACGTTGCCACGCTGGCGAGGTTGATCGCCGCTCTCGCGCCTACGATGGGAGCGTCGACCTCCGCGGCGCCGGCGTGCACGCGATCCGTCTTTCGCACTCGAACGACGAGCCAATCCACTACGTGCAGCCTTCGTCGCTCTGCATCGTCGCGCAAGGGGCGAAAGTCGTGATGATCGGCGAAGACACGTACGGATACGAAGCCGGGCAGATGGCGCTGTATTCGATCGACGTCCCGATGGCGGGCCGAGTCACGCGGGCCAGCGTTTCCGAACCGTACCTGCTCCTCATGATCGATCTCGACGCGGAGAAGATCTCCGAGCTCGCGCTGAAGGTGTTCCCGAATGGACTCCCGCAGCGGCGGGATCTTCACTCGCTCTATGTCGGCGATCCCGATCCCTATCTCATCGACGCGGCGGCGAGGCTCGTCGAGCTCATGGCGCAGCCGGCCGATGCGCAGCTCCTCGCGCCGCTCGTCCGGGACGAAATTCTGATCCGGCTGCTGCGCAGTCCGATGGGGCCGCGGGTCGCCGAGATCGGACGGGCCGGTTCGAGCGTGCAGCGAGTCGCGAACGCCGTGACGTGGTTGCGGACGAATTTCGACCGCGTTGCGAACATCGAAGAGCTGGCGACGCTCGTGAACATGAGCGTCACGTCGTTTCACCGGCAGTTCCGAGCGGTCACCGGCATGAGTCCGTTGCAGTACCAGAAAACGCTTCGGCTGCAGGAAGCCCGGCGCCTCATGCTGACGACCATGATGGATGCCGGCGCCGCCGGCCGGCGCGTCGGCTACCTGAGCGCGTCCCAGTTCAGCCGCGAATACAGCCGCTTCTTCGGCAGTGCGCCGGCGAAAGACGTCGACCGGTTGCGCAGCGCTGGACCCGAGTGATCCTCACCTGCGCTCTAGGGGAAGCCGGCCTGCTTTTCCGCCGAGGTGGTGTTGAAGTCGGGTGGGACCCGAAGTTCCCCCTCCTCGAAGTAGAACTCCCGATTGACTTCGACTTGAATCCTCTTCGGTGCTGCCGCACGATCGATTTGGATCTCCCCCGCAACTCGCTGCTTCTCTCTCAGCCTTGAAGCAACGGCGTTCGTGTTTCCCGGGAAAACGACGGGGACTCCCCTGGCCAGCTCTGCGTTCGTGAATTGGTGGCCGGTAATTTTCACGGCCAACATCTGATCGAAATCCGGCGCTGCCGTGATCACGTGCGCCATGAAAAGCTCCTGATCCTTGCCGAAGAGAAGGTACTCCAGTTGGGGAGACTTTTTGTCCTCGGGATCAAACTCCCGAAAATAGATCACGTTCTTCACGCGGACATCGACATCCTGAAGAATACGAACGCGATTGTCCCTCTCGAGATGACCACGAAAAATCGCGATCGCCTGGAACGAGCGAAGGGGCTTGCGTTGCGGGTCCGAAGAAACCAAGTCAGGCAGTACGAAGCTCTCCGGGTTCAGCGTATAGATTCTCGTCGATCCATGCTCCCGGCGGTCCTTGACGTAAGTATTCTGTTTCGCGGTCGTGACTTCGAGGATCGCTTGATAGCGATGAGGCATCGGTGGCTCGCCTGGTTCCTGGAACATCGGGAGGTGAGAAAGGTACAGAGAGTCGCTCCCGACCATCAGCATGTTATGAGTGGCGGGAAAGTCAGCGGCACTGGCTGTACCGCAAAGAGCAAGCGTCACCGCACACAGAAATCGCTTTCGAACGTTCATCGTGCACCTCGCACACGTAGAGGTAGTGACTTTGGCGGCGGTTTCGTTTCAGCCAACGTTGGCGCTGCATAAGAATGAGGCCGCATGGCTTGGATCTTGTAGCTAGGCGCGCATGAACTGGCTCGTCTGGCTTGGTCTCGCTGTCGTCGTTGCCGCAATCGCTGCCGTGACCGGACTCAAACCGAAAGGAACACGACCGGTCGCGCACTCGCGCATGATGGGAGTGGGTCGTATCGCCCTCCTCGTGATCGTCGTCATCTTCGCGTACCTCGCCTACCGCGCCAGAGGCGGATGACGGAAGGAGCTCACGGCGTGTAGCGAATCAGGTCGTACGTAGCCACCGGCGGCGGCTGTGCGTTCCACGAGAACGCGCCCATCCATGTAACGGTCAGTGGATTCGTCGCATCGCCGGCCCACATGTTCGCCATGATCTTTCCCGGCAGCACGGGCAGCGGACCAGTAGGTTGGGTGCGGAGGCGGTCCCCGGGGTCGTACGTGCCGTCCCCGCCCTTGTCCGCCCACCACTCGATCCCACTCGCCCTCCACTCGAACTTATACAGACGCGAGGTCGACAGCGACGGGATGCAGTGCGTCGCCGGATTCTCCTGGCCGTCGACGAAGTAGTTGGTTTGAACCGCCGTCTCGTTCGACGCGCATCCGAGGTCGGTGCCGGGCCGCCCGAAAATCTCGATGTCGATCTCATCCTGGCGCGCCGCATTGTCGGGACTCCCGGGGCCGGTGTAGGTAAAGAACGAGGTGATGAGACCGGATCCTTCAGCCGGCTTGATTTTCGCCTCATAGACCCCGTAGCCGAAGTAGCAGTTCGATTGCAGTTCCGCTGCCTCGTAGGTCTCGTTCGAGCAGGAGTTCAAAGGCGTACATGGCTGAAGATTCAACGTCATCGTGCCGCCGCCAATCGTCATCTGCTGCTGCTTCCAGAAGACGTCGAAGTTCGGATTCCCGTTCGCGTAACCGTTCGCGCAGTACCAGTTTCCATCGTTGCACACGGTGAGCGGGGCAGTGATCGCATTCGGATTCGGGCAGTGGAACGTCACGTTACGGCAACCGGAAGGAGTGGTGCAGTTCGCAAGCGCGTCCGGCGTGGTGATCTGGACCGCGGCGCCGTTCAGGCTGCCGTGCGTCGGCGTCAAGGACAGCTTCGAGCTCGTCTGCACATTGACGCACTGGTTGTCCCCCGCGGTGAACCACTGCGGGTAATTGACACCCACGCCGTCGACTGAGAAAGCTGTCGTCAACCCACCCGCACACGCACAATCGGCCGCGAACACGAGGCAGGTCGTGATCGTCGGATCGTCCGCGTTCCAGGTGGACTGCACCGTGGAGATCGCTGTGCGCAATCGGCGGCGTGCCGTGCGCTGGAATCGGCCCACCTCCAGCCACAATCCGGTCCGCGCTTCGAATCGGTAGGACCCGACGGATTCCGGCGGTTCCAGGGCCTCAGGGACTGACAACTCCACTTCCGCGAGTTGCCCGGGCGCCAGGTCGAGGCGCCGTCCCTTGCTGTCTTCCACATAGATCTCAAAGACGCCGAATGTCTCGAGCGGCCGGATGGTGTTGTCGCGCATGCGCGCTGTGAAGTCGCCGGGCGCGCTGCGATATTGACGCGCGTCCATCACATCGAACGCGGAGAACGACAAGCGCACATCACCGTAGACCGGCCGTCCGTAATCGTCAGCAAGCGCCCGCGGAGGAATCGTCACCGTGCCGGCCGCGAACGTCAGCGTACCGCCGCGGGTCGCGTTCATCGAAACGGCGTCGGCGCGCGGCCAAACCACGACGACGCTCGGCATCGCCGCATTCGGGCGCGTATCGTAGACGCGCGTGGTCTCGATGTAGCGTGCCGCGCGGAACGTCACCGCAAAGCGTTCCGAGGGCGCTGGACGGTCGATGGTGAACTTGCCATTCGTATCTGTCGTCACTGGAGCACGTCCCGGCGCATGCACCTGCACGCCCGAAACCGGACCGTTGGAAGGATTCACCACCTGTCCGTGAATGACGCGCCTCGACCGGGCGGTGACGCAAGCACTCGACACGACCAGCACCAGCAACGCAGCCATCAACCGGCGATCGGGATGTTCCATGGCTCCCTCCTCTATCGAATCGCGACTACATGGCGAAAAGCGCCTATCACCTAGGACTGCCGCGGAGCGCTTTTTTCTACCTGCTCGCCACCGGCGGCACGCGATCCTGGCAACACCGCGACCGTCTCCATCACGAGGGGCGAGTTGATTCGATGGAACGAAGAGAGTGCGGTCGGAGTCTTAGCGGCCAGCCGTAACGTCAATGGAAAATCGGCGACGGTGTCATTCGTGCATTAACCATGACTCGCCACCCGTCCATCTCTTCTTCACGTAGTCTCATCGACTGCCCGCGCTTAGCGATCGCGTCCGGTTGAAACAGCCAGGAGGCGATCTTTGACCGAGCCGTCTGTCGCGAAATCCGAGCCGCTCGTTCCCATTCTCGCGAATTTCGCGCAGGACGTTTTCGACACCGTGCGCGAGCCAATGCTCGTGCTCGATGCCGGACTGTCCGTACACGCAGCGAACGCCGCGTTCTATTCGACGTTCCAGGTCTCGCCCGCCGAAACCGAACGCCGGCGCGTGTACGAGCTGGGCGACGGGCAATGGGGGCCTCCCTCCTTGAGAACGCTTCTCGAGGAAGTCATCCCCGACAACTCCGTCTTCAACGACTTCGCGCTCGAGCACGACTTCCCGAACATCGGCATGAGGATCATGCTCCTCAACGCGCGCAGACTGAACGACCACTTCGTGCTGCTGGCGATGGAAGACGTCACGGACCGCCGCCGCGCACAGGGGCTGCTCAACCAGATCGAGGCGTACGCGCAGGACGTCGTCGACACGGTCCGCGAGCCCCTGCTCATTCTCGACGGCAGCCTTCGCGTCCACTCCGCCAACCGCGCCTTCTACCAGACCTTTCATGTCCTCCCGGAAGAGACCGAGAAACGGCTGGTCTATGAGCTCGGCAACGGCCAGTGGGACATCCCGGCGCTGCGCACGCTGCTCGAGGACATCGTCCCCACGAGCTCCGTCTTCAACGACTTCGAGCTCGCGCACGACTTCCCCGTGATCGGACGGCGGGTCATGTTGCTGAACGCCCGGAAGATGCGTCAGTCGAACCACGCGGAGCTGCTCGTGCTGGCGATGGAAGACGTCACCGACCGCCGGCGCGCGGAGGCCGAAGTGGCCAAAGCGAAGGACGCGGCGGAAACCGCGAACCGGACCAAGAGCCTCTTCCTCGCGAACATGAGCCATGAGTTGCGCACGCCGCTCAACGCGATCGTCGGGTACTCCGAGATGCTGCAGGAAGAAGCGGTGGAGCGGAAGCTTCAGGACTTCGGCGCCGACCTGCAGAAGATCTCCATTTCCGGCCGTCATCTCCTCGGCCTGATCAACGACATCCTCGATCTCTCGAAAATCGAGTCGGGGAAGATGGAACTGAGCCTGGAGACGTTCGACATCGCCACCCTCATCGCCGAGGTCGCGTCGACCATCGGCATGCACGCGGCGAAGAACGGCAACACCCTCGAGATCTCGCATGCGCCGGACATCGGCGTCATGCGCGGGGATCTGAGCAAAGTGCGTCAGGGGTTGTTCAACCTCGTCTCCAACGCGGCGAAATTCACGCACGACGGACAGATCAAGGTGCTGGCCGAGCGGGAGGAGATGGACGGCCGCGAATGGATTCGGTTCCGCGTCTCGGACACCGGGATCGGCCTGAGCGCGGATGAGATCGTGCGGCTCTTCCAGCCGTTCACCCAGGCCGATGCATCCACCACGCGGCGGTTCGGCGGCACCGGTCTGGGGCTGGCCCTCACTCGCCGCTTCTGCCAGATGATGAGCGGCGATGTGACCGTTCAAAGCGTCTCCGGCGAAGGGAGCATCTTCACGATCAAACTGCCGGCGACGCTCAGCGATCCGGCCGCCGAACCGCAGATCCGCGAAGGCGCGCCGGCTGTGGCGCTGCTTCCCGGCTCGCCGGATGAGCAGCCGCTGCCCGCGATCGGCACCTGCGTTCTGGTCATCGACGACGACCCGCTGCAGCGCGATCTCCTGCAGCGTTTTCTGAGCAAGCAAGGCTACACGGTGCGCACGGCAAACGGCGGGGAGCAGGGACTGCTGCTCGCGCGGACGCTGCGGCCGGCGGCGATCACCCTCGACGTCATGATGCCGGACATGGACGGATGGAGCGTGCTCTCGGCCCTCAAGAGCGACACGGCGCTCAGCGACATCCCCGTGATCATGCTGACCATGGTCGACGACCCCGTGCGCGGCTTCACCCTCGGCGCATCCGACTACGCCACCAAGCCCGTGAATCGGCACAAGCTCTCCAGGATCCTTCAGAAGTACATCTGCCTCCATCCGCCCTGTCCGGTGCTGGTGATCGACGACGATCCTCTGGCCCGCGCGCTCACCTGCGCCGTGCTCCAGAAAGAAGGCTGGGTCATTACCGAGGCGGCGAATGGAATCGAGGCCCTGCAGAGCATGGAGCGCGAACGTCCGAGCCTCATCTTTCTCGACCTGATGATGCCGAAGATGGACGGCTTCGCCTTCGCCGCGGAGGTGGGTCGCCGGTCCGAATGGCGTTCGATTCCGATCGTCGTCCTGAGCTCGCTGGATCTCACCAGCGAAGATCGCCGCAGGCTGAACGGCAATGTCGAAACCATCCTGCGCAAACACGGCGACTCCCGCGAGACGCTGCTCGCGCAAGTTCGGGACCTGCTCGTCGGCAGCAACGCCGCGCGTGTACCGCTCGAACAGCCGATGGAGCTGACAACATGACTACGATCCTCATCGTCGAAGACAACGAGATGAATCGCGACATGCTGTCGCGGCGCCTCGAACGCCGGGGCTACGACGTTCTCCTCGCGGTCGACGGCCAAACCGGCGTCGCCGTGGCGCGCGCTCAGACGCCGGATCTGATCCTCATGGACATGAGTCTGCCGGTCGTCGACGGGTGGGAGGCGACACGCCAGTTGAAAGGGGACCGGCTCCTTCAGAACATCCCCATCATCGCGCTGACGGCACACGCCATGGCCAACGATCGCGACAAAGCACTGGCCGCCGGTTGCGACGACTACGACACCAAGCCCATCGAACTGCCGCGTCTTCTGGCGAAGATCGCGGCTCTCCTGCCTGCCGTCGCCGTGGCGGAGGCGATCCCGTGAGCGCGCAGACCGTCGATCAGCGCACCAACCTGTCATCGCAGCTTCTCCACGATCTGCGGACGCCTCTCAATCAGATCATCGGGTACTCGGAGATGCTCACCGAGGACATGGAAGGGCCCCGGAGCGACAGTCTCCTTGCAGACCTCGCGAAAGTCGGGGCGGCAGGCTATCGCATCCTGGAACTGCTCGAGGAGAACTTCACGGCAGTCCCGGACGGACCCGTGAGCGCGGTCCGCGCACGCCGCAAAGGTGAGTCTCCGGCGCCGGAACCGCGGCGCCTCAGCACGCAGCTGGCAGCCGCGCCGGGGTTGCTGCTGGTCGTCGACGATGACGCCGCCAATCGGGACGTCCTCTCCCGTCGCCTGAAGAGACAAGGCCATGACGTCCGGACCGCCACCACTGGTCACGAAGCGCTGGAGCTCATGAGCGAAACGTCCTTCGAGCTCGTGCTGCTCGACATCATGATGCCGGACATGGACGGCTACGAAGTGCTGAGCCGGATCAAAGCCGACCGCCGGCTGCAGCGCATCCCGGTGATCATGATCTCGGCCATCGACGAAGTGCAGTCCGTCGTGCGATGCATCGAGGCCGGCGCCGAGGATTACCTGGCCAAGCCGTTCGATCCGACGCTGCTCAAAGCGCGCATCGGCGCGTCGCTCGAAAAAAAACGCGGCCGGGACCGGGAGACCGTTCTCCACGAGCAACTGCAGCAGAACTACGCGCGGCTGCTGGAACTGGAGAAGCTCCGCGACGACATGCGCAACATGATCGTCCACGATCTGCGCACGCCGCTCACGTCCGTCATCGTGGGCATGGAGATGGTCGGGAGCGCCGGGCCGCTCAGCGACGTGCAGCGCGAAATGATGTCCATCGCCACCGGCGGCGGCAAGACGTTACTGGACATGATCAACGACCTGCTCGACGTCGAGAAGATGGAGTCGGGCTCCGCACACCTGCACTACGAGTCTCTCTCGGCAACGGAGCTCGTCGCGTCGGCCCTCGAGCAGGTAGGGTCGCTCGCCGCCGTGGAACAAACCTCCCTGGTCACCGCGATCGGCTCGGCGTTGCCGGTGTTCGAAGGCGACGCGGACAAGTTGAGACGGACGCTCGTGAACCTCATCGCCAACGCCATCAAGTTCACCCGCGGCGGGACCGTGAGCATTACGGTGACACCCGCAGAGGATCAGCGCATCCGATTCGCGGTTCGCGACACCGGCGCCGGAATCCCGCCGGAAGCATTCGAGCGGATCTTCGAGAAATTCGGGCAGGTCGACGCGCACACGAGAGTCGGCACCGGCCTCGGTCTGGCCTTCTGCAAGCTTGCTGTCGAGGCACACGGCGGACGCATCGACGTGGAAAGTACCCTCGGGAAAGGGAGCACGTTTTCCTTCACGATTCCGCTCGCCGCGCAAGCGAGCGTTTGAGGGACGGGCGCGTTAATGCCCGACGCATCTGCGGACGGCGTCGAGAAGGTCGTTGATATCGAACGGCTTCCGCAGCTTCGCTTGCACGCTGGCATGATCGATTGCCTCGATGTTGGCGGCGGAGGTTGCGGAGATGACGACGACGCATTTGACGTGAGGCCGTTTCGTCCCGAGGACCTCCAGGACATCCTGCCCGCTGCCGTCGCGCATCATCAGGTCGAGCACCACGGCGTCGAATGTCTTCTCCTCGAGCGCGGCGATGGCCATGCCGCCGTTTTCCGCGCGCTCGACTGCGAAGCCTTCGCGCTCCAACAACGTGCTCAACAGGCTTCGAATGGAGCCGTCGTCGTCAACGACGAGAACCGTTTTGGCGTCCCTCGGCATGATCGCCTCAGCCGTTGTCATTCCAGCGCGCTCATCACTCGAATGGAACAACGACAACGGGGTGCGCGCGGATTGGTCCGCACGCCCGCAGGTCACCGGAGGATGTCTTTGGTGCTGGTGATCAACACGCACGTGCAGCCGGTCTCGCTCCACACGCGCTTGTCTCCCGAGGGCGCTTCCGCATAGTTGTAATCACCCGGGTAGAGCTTACGTTCGTCGATCCAGAGCTCGCCGTCGAGGAGATATAGTTCCTCCACTCCGGCATGGGTGTGCGGCGGGTACTCGATGCCGGGCAGCAGGCGCACCAGCATGCTGACGCGGTTGCGCGCGGTGTCGTTCGCGAGCAGCTTGCAGAAGATCCCCGGGCTCACTTCCTCCCATTCCGGCTCTCGGTAGCCGGCCGGCGGCGGCAGTACCGGTGGTCCGCCCCGCTCCGCCGCGATGCGGCTTGCAAGGCGGCCTTGCAGTGACGACGACGGATTCAGAACGTCGACCGGCCAGGCGGCGAAGGAGTCGACGATGGGGCGAAGCGCTTCCAGTTCCCGCCGGCACTGCTCGCACGACGCGAGGTGGGCCTCGAAGGCTGACACCTCGGGGGCCGGCAGCGCCCGGATGGCGTAGGCCGAGGCCAATTCGAGTTGATTGCAGGCGCTCATCGCGTTGTCTCCCCGGCCAACACCCGCCGGAGCTTCTGCAATCCGGAGCGCATCCGGGTCTTGATCGTACCGAGCGGCGCATCGAGGCGTGCCGCCACCTCGGCGTACGTCAACTCCGAAAAGAACGCCAGCTCGATCGCCTGCCGCTCGTCGAGCGTGAGCGACGTGAGCGCGCTGCGCAGAACTTCGCCCTGCTGCTTGAATTCGAGGAGATCCTGAGGATCGGCCACTGCGGGCAGCCGCGCCGGCTCATCCGCAGAGGGCGCGACGCGCTTCTTGCGCTGGTCGAAGCGCAGCCGGTCGATGGCTCGCGAGCGCGCCTGGTTCATGATCCAGCCGAGCACGGTACCGTTCGCGGGGTCGTAGTGCGAGGCGCGACGCCAAACGTCGTGAAAGACGTCCAGAGTCAGCTCTTCGGCCGTTTCGCGATTGGCGGTCATTCTCACGATCAATGTGTAGACGGGGCGGTGCGCCCGCTCATACAGCGCATGGAGAGCCACCTCGTCGCCTGCGGCAACGGCACAGACGAGCGCCGCCCACTCCTGTTCGGAGACGAGCGCCTTTTCCTTCTGTGCGTACAGGACGTCGCCCAGCTTTCCATCCACGGCCGCACTTTAACAACAATTCTCGTCGCTCCTATCGGTGGAAACGACAACGGAGCGCGCGCGGATTGGCTCAGCTGTCGTCCTGCACGCCTCGATGCGAGGACCGGATGCGCGTGGCGCGAATGATTTTTCTCACGGGCCCCGTCTTACGTTGCGTAAGGGGGCAATCGATGAAGCACTGCTACAGATATTCCGCCATGCGCCGCCTGGTCGCCGTTCTCCTCCTTGCGACCGCCCCCTCGGTCTTTGCCGCGAAACGGCGCGCCGTCGGCTCTCCCGCGCCGGAGCTCGCCGTGCCTGCCGCCGATTCGATCGCGGCCACGGCAATCGCGGGAGGAGTTCCGGGACTCTCGATCGCCGTTCGCAAAGGGGATCTCACGTTCGCGCGCGGGTACGGATTGTTCGACCGCGAGGCAGGCATTCCCACGAACACCTATACGGTGTTTTCGATCGGGTCGGTGACGAAACAGTTCACCGCCGCGGCGATCCTGCGGCTCGAGGAGCAGGGAAAGCTTTCGATCCAACGACAAGGCGCGCAAATTTCTGCCGGAGCTCGACGCGCGCTTCGACGCGATCACCATCCGCCATCTGCTCCTCCACACGTCCGGCCTCGGCAATTACGTCGAGCAGCTGACGAACGTAACGGATCCCAAAACACACCAGGAGATTTTCGCGATGATCACGCGATCCCCGCTGCTGTTTCCGGCGGGGTCGCGCTGGGAGTACAGCAACTCCGGCTTCTTCCTGCTCGGCATGATCATCGAGCGCGCGTCCGCGCAGACGTGGGAGCAGTATCTTCGCGACACGTTCTTCACGCCGATGGGTCTCCGCAACACGAGCTCCTGCGGGGAAACGGCTCCCGCACCGCGCGGATACACCGCCCAACCGGGAGGCCCGGTCACGCTCGACAGCGTTGCAGATCCGTCGCTGACCTGGGCCGCCGGCGGGATCTGCTCCACGGCCTCGGATCTCGTGCGCTGGAACACATCGCTCGTCGCCTCGCCGCTGCATGCGCGGATGATCGGCGATGGTTTTCCGGCGATTCCGGGCGCCTATTACGGATACGGATTGATCATCGACACGTTCGAGGGCCGCGTACGCGTGTGGCACGCCGGCACGGTTCCCGGCTTCACGACCTATCTCCTCTGGTTCCCCGAGGAGAAGATCTCGGTGGCGGTCATGATGAACCTCAACACCGACCGCGATGACTACGCGGATGACGCCGCGGACGCGCTCGCGCGGTCGTTGTTCGGGAAGTAGCTCCGATCAGAATTGCCAGGAAATGCCGAACGACGGAAGGATGCTCCCGTTTGCTTCCATGACGGGCCGCGCGTCCACGCTCCCGTCGCTTTGCGGTACGAGGTCGAAGCCGTCGACGGTGTCGATGTTGGACAGGTTCAAGGCATTGAAGAGATCGAGGAAAAACGTAAATGCGCCGCGTGACGTGACCACGCGCCGCGACGCGCGGAAATCGACGCGTTTATAGGCGGGCAGCCGTTCCGAGCGAAGCGGGCCGAGCTCGGCCTCGAGCCGGCCCGCGCGAACCCGCGCGAGCAGCGGCGTCGTCGGCAAGCCGGTGTGCCACGAGCCGGCGACGTTGAAGTTCCAGTGCTCGCCGGCCCTGTAGTTCACGAAGAACGTGATCGCGTTGCGCTGATCCCACGCGCGCGGCACATCGCGACCGTCGATCTCGTCGGTCACCCTGGCGTGTGTGAAATTCAGCTGGCCGCTGAGCGGGCCCTTCGAATCCTTCCGCAGCAGCACTTCGATTCCACGCGCGGTCGATCGCCTCGGCGCGATCCGTACGCGATCCGCGCGCAGCTCGGGAAACACGATGATCCATTCGAAGAGATTCTCGAACCGCGGGCGCGGATCGGTGATCACCTTGTCATACACCTCGACGCGCGTCGTGATGCGGCGTCCGAAGAGATGATCGATGCCGATTACGCGATGTTCCGCGCGCTGCGCCGGCGAGAACGTCGTCACCGCGTCCTCTGCCTGCAGCTCGTAAACGCCCTGCGGCTGATGAAACCAGCCCCACGCCGCGCGCAGCGCAGTGCGCCTGGAGAACGTGTACGCGGCATTCAGACGCGGACTGATGTGCGCGCCATCCGGCGTGTGGCTCTCGCTTCCCCATCGCGCGCCCGCTTCGACCACCAGTCGTTCGCTCACCCGGAAACGATCGGACGCGTATACCGACACCTCGGTCGACGAGACGCCGTGATGCACCGAGCGCAGGATGTGTCGCGGTCCCGCCTGGGGATCGAGAATCGTCCTCGTGATCGCGTCCGCGTCATAATCGTAGCGCGCGTTCCAGCGCTTCGCCGAGAGGCCGCCCTTCACCAGATTGCGCGCCGTGAGGTGGAAGGACGCATCGGTCCTGAGCCCGGCATGGTCGAAATCGCGGCGATCGAGAAACGCGCCGGACTGATCGTCGTCGATGTACCGGCCTCGGCGATCGCGCTTCGAAGTTCCGTACTGCGCGACGCTCTGGATCAGCATTCGTTCGCTGGGCGCGCTGTTCAACTTCAGCCAGAACGTCGCGTCGCGATAGTTTGCCTTCACGCTGTCGTCTTCCCCGGCGGGCGACTCCTCGAACCGGAGGTTGTCGCTGGACGCCAGCACGTGTCCGGAGAGGACATTCTTCGCGTTCAGCGTCCACTGAATCTTGCCGAGGAGATCGGAGTAGCGGGGATCGAATTCCTCCGATGAGTCCTCTGAGCCGGTCAGTGCGAGCAGATACTGCAGATACCCGCGGCGGATCGACAGCAGCCACTGTCCGCGGCCGTTGGCCATCGTTCCTTCCGACAAAGCGCGCAGATGAAACAGGCTCACGCCGAGCTCGGTCTTTGTCTCCGTCGGCGAGACCGTGCTCATGTCGATGACGCCGCTCATCCGCCCGCCGTACTCGGCCGGGAATCCGCCGGTGAGGATGTCCACCGAGCCGATGGCTTCGACGTCGATGATGCTGAACAGGCGGATCAGATCCTTGAGGTGGAAGGGATCGAAAATCTCCGCACCGTCGAGCAGAACGACTGCCTCGTCCTCCTCGCCGCCACGGATGTTGAATCGCGCCGTCATGTCATCCGACGCGGCGCCGGGGATACGGCGAATCGCACGGTAAAAGTCGTCGGAGACGTGCGGCACGCGGCGCACGTCTTCGCGCGAGAGGTACTGCCGCTGCTCCGGCTCGGACCCGAGCAGCTCGAAACGGCTGGGCATCACGACGATCTCCGCCAGCGACACCGGCATCTGCGACCTTGGGGTCTGTTCTTCGCGCTTCTTCTCTTCCGGCGCGTGGACGATGAGCAGCGCCCCATGCGGCCCGCGGGTCACCCTCAGTTGATGCCCGCGCAGAAGCTCGTCGAGCACGCGCCGCGGCTCGGTCGCCTGCGGCTCGCTCTTCACGATCATGTCGCGCGTCACCACGTCATCGCTGTAGACGAGTCGCAGGCCGCGCGTCTCCAGATCGTGGAGTGCATCGAGGAGCGGCCGGCCGGCATAACGCTGCGCGGCGGTGGCGGTGGTGGCGAGGAGGAGGAGAAGCGCAACCCGGCAAGTACGGGAGATCATCGCCGCCTCCGGCTCACGATGAGCGTGTCGTCTACGATGCGATAGGACAGCGCCGTCGCCTCGGTTGCGACGTCGAGCGCTTCTTCCGGCGTGAAGGCCACGCGGCCGTGCAGACGGACCTCGCCGTCGACGCCGCGCAATTCCAGGCGCAGGCCCTTCTCGCGCGCGATCCGCGTCAGCGCTTCGCGCAGCGTCAAGCCTTCGAGCAGCACGGGGGGCGCGGCGTGTTCGATCCACTGCCATTCCGCGCCACTGACGGCGATCGGGCCCTTTCGAAGCGACACGCGATCCGCGATGAGCTCTGTCCCCGCTTCCGCCACCGCGCCGCGAAGATCGACGCGGCCTTCACGCACGCGCACGCGCAGCGTCTCTTCGCGCAACCGGACTTCGAACTGCGTTCCGATGTCGCGAATGTCGCCCAGAGGCGTGTGGATCACGACACTCGTCCCATGTCCGTCGAAGTACATCGCGCCGCGCTCGAGCGTTGCCCGCTGCGCGGAATCGAGCCGCAGGCGCGTGTCTTCGCCGAGACGCAGCGTCGCGCCGTTCCAGTCGAGCGACATCGCGCTGCCCGCGCTGGTTTCGATCCACGTTCCTTCGGCGACCTTCGCCGCCGGCGCGACGACCGGACTGGTCGTACCGCGCACGGCCTGCACCTGTGCGACCATCGCCGGCGGCGCGATGGGATGGCTCGCTTCGCGTGGAATGATCAGCAGCACTGCGACGATCACGGCAGCTGCGACCGCGGCGACGCTGAAACGCCGCACGCGCGTGCGCTGTTTCACGCTGCGCAGCCATTCCTCGTGCACCTGCACCCGCACGCGCGCCATCCGCTCTTCGCTCACGCGCGGACGCGGACCGGCAAGTCGAATCAGTTGCGCAATCGGATCGTCCTTCTCGTCGCTCATGCTTCCGCTCCCACGCCGTGCAGGGAGCGGAATGCATCGCGAAACGCGGCGCGCGCCCGCGACAGCAGCGACTCCGCGGCCTTCGCGGCGATGCCCAGTCGCTCGCCGATCTCGGCGACCGACAGACCTTCGATGTATTTCCACTCCAGCGCCTCGCCATACCGTCCAGGCAGGCGATCGAGGACCATCTGCACGCGCCGCGCGGTTTCCTTCTTCTGCAACGCATCGAGCGAGTCGAGCGCCGCGCGAATCTCCGGCAAATCTTCGGCGAGCTCCACCATCTGGGGGACCCTCCTTCGCTGTTCGAGCCAGTCATGGATTTCGTGGCGACAGATCGTGAACAGCCAGATGAGCAGCGCCGCCTCGCCGCGGTAGCCCGACAGCTTCCGCACCGCGCGGCAGAGCGACCGCTGCACGATCTCCTCCGCAGCATCGGCATCGCCGTTGACGCGCGGGAGCGCGAAGCGGTAGAGCGGCCTGGAATTGCGATCGAAGAATTCCGTAAACGCCGCTTCGTCTCCCCGCAGCATGCGGGCGACGAGAAATCGGTCGGCGTGCTCCATCGCGTTCATTTGCCCGTAAGACGGCTTACATCCTGAAAATCATTCGAGAGCGTTCGCGGGACGAGGCGACAGCACAGCGGCTGGAGTCGGCGGTCCGTACGAAAGCGGTCGATCCGGATGGCAGAAAAATGAAGGGCTCGAGTGTTCCGTGGCGCCAATCAATCGCCAAGAAACTCAAGCCACTCATCGGTTACGCCTTCCGTAGCGCGAAGAACCGAAAGTAGATGGCCGATCGCAACTCGCTCTTCCGGATTTTGAGAGGCGCTTCGGAGCGCTTCAAATTCTCGCAGGAGTTGTGGCGCCTGACCTGACGAGAAGCGAGTATTGCCGTAGGGATCGATGCTACTGACTAACAGATTCGCTTGCTGCCGATCGTCGCGCACGCGTTGAATGACTGCGCTGATCGTGTCAGATGGATCGAGCACGGTATCCCGCCGCTGATCGGTCGCATCCAGCCACACGAGATCGATTCCCATGGCGGCAAGTGTAGCGGACTGACAAATTGTCGCTGGCCCGGCGGCCGAGCCACGTAGGTGGCGTTACTTCTGCACCGATCACTTCGCTTGCGCGCACTCACTCCCCTCCTCGTGTTTGTACTCATGATCCCTCCCACAGCGGCGTCGCCCGCACGCGAGGCCGTGACTCTTGGTACCCGTGGGGAGCTGCTGACGTACGTGATCCTGGGCGACAGCACGGCGGCTGGAGTCGGCGGTGCGTACGAAAGCGGGATCGCGATCGCCACCACCGCGGCACTCGCACGGGAGCGCCGCGTCACAATGACGAACTTCGCGGTGTCCGGCGCCCGCGTGAACGATGTTTTGAAGAATCAGGTTCCTGGCGCCGAACGTCTCAAAGCCGATCTCGTTCTCATTTCTGTCGGCGCGAATGACGTGACCCACCTCACCGCGATTCGCTCCGTTCGCCGCGATCTGCGCGCGATCGTTCAGCGGCTAAGAGTGGCGAACCCCTCGACGAAGATCGTCATCACCGGGTCCCCCGACATGGGGGCACCACCAAGAATTCCGAAACTGCTGCGCGGGCTTGCTAGTTGTCGAACCACTCGAATGAACAAGATGCTGAAAGAAGTCGCATCGACCGATGGATTGGTGTTCGCGCCGATCGCCGAAGTGACGGGACCGATGTTCCGGCGGGATCGGACGCTCTTTGCCGATGATCGGTTTCACCCGAACGAGCGCGGTTATGCGACGTGGATCCCCGTATTGAACCGCGCACTTGCCGCCGACGCGCAGCGCTAGACCCGGGTGATCCTTATCTGCTGCGGCCCTCCGGCATCGACCAGTGTCACGGTATCGACGCCCGGCTTGTAGGCGAACTTCTCTTCCGCCAACGCGGGTGACGGCGCGGGGTCGCGCGTGCCGGGCTCGCGATAGAGCCAGTATTCGCGCGGCGAGTCCTGCGAGCTGAATCGCTCGAACCAGATCCGGTCGTCCGGCCGCGTCTTCTGCACGTCCGCGCGGAGGATCACGATCTTGCCGTTGGTCTGCGCGCGCGGATTGCCGGCCGTGATCGGCTCGAGCCGCGGATATCCGGCCGCGATCCAGCGGTCGAACAGCGCGATCCATTCCTCGGGCCACGGACCGCCGGTCGGGATCGTCGGCATGTTGCTCTTCAGATGGTCGAGGATCGACTTGGCGTGGTTGACCACGGCGTTGTAGTCGTGGAGGTCGAAGGCCCGGTTGGCGTCGATGGCGAGCATGTGGTCGCGGTCGAGCAGCCGGAACATCGGGCGGATGTGGATCTCGAATCGCGGAATGCGTCCGTCGCTCACGGTTGGTACTCCTTCGCGAAGTCGCGGTCGTAGACGATGGAGATGTCGTCGATGGTGATCGTGCGCAGCGCTTCCTTCGGCGTCATGGCCGCTCCTGCCTTCTGCGGATTCGGTGTGTTGACGACGACACCGATCCTCCACTTCGCTCCGGCGTATTTCTTCGCGAGATACGCGAGCTCGGTGGTCGCATCCACGTCCGTCCCGACCTCGGTCTCACCATGTCCCGCATGCTTCTCGCTGGCCGTGCCCCACACCGCGAAGCGGCCGACGCGGTAGCGGTTGCGGAACGCCTGCTGCGACGGCGCGAACGCGCTGCTGGCCGGGAACAGGTACACCTCGCCCGAGTAGTTGTACTGGGCCAGGTTCTCGAGGCCGGAGAGACGGATGTGCGCGGTGGCGAACGTGTGCGGCGGAATGGTGACGTCGACGAAGGCGGGCTTGGCGGCCGGGTACTCGGTGGCGTCCAGCGCGGCGGTCGCAGCGGCGGCCATCGGCGGCGGCGGGCCGCATGGCGTATCCCGGAAATCGTAGGTGTAGCCGAGGTCCGCGACGCGCACGACCTGCTTCGGCGTCCATCCGGGGAGCATGTTCAGCGGGCAGTCGGGACAGCCGTGCTCATAGTTGTTCCAGGTCTCCTGCCAGCAGTCGTACAGCAGGTCGATATAGGTGTGGAAGGACCAGAAGATGTAGTCGCGGCCGGCGGTGGTGTCTTCGAACATCGCGCCGCCGATCCAGTTGTGCATGTCGTTGTGCGAGGGAGACTCCAGCGCGCCGTACTTCGACGGCAGGTCGTCCTGTTTGCACACGACGCAATCGCCGTCCGTGCAGCCCGGAGGGGCCGAGCACTGCACGCCGCCGAATCCGCGCCAGCTCGTCGTCGTGCGGATCGTGTTGCGCAGCTGAGCCGTGGTGTAGGTCTTGCCGAACGCGCCGGGCGTGCGGCCTGCGAAGAACAGCGGACCGCCTTCGTTGAAGATCGCCGGCCACTTCGGCTCCTCGGTCCAGTTCCAGTACGGCAGGCGGAGGGCGAGCGTGTCCGGAGGATCGCTCTGCTGCAGCGCGCGCTCGAACTGCAGGAGCAGCGCGCGATGCCACGGCAGGAACAACTCGTTGCCGTGCCGGCAGAACGCCGAGGTCGAGAACTCGTCGCCGTTGTGCAGCTCGGCGAACCACTTGAAGCTGTTCTTCTCCGGCGTCGCCGGATCGTTGCGGTGATTCGGATCGTGGTCGCGCGCTTCCAGGACTCGGATCGCGCGAACGTACAGGTCGGTGTTCGCCTTCTCGGCCGGATCATCGATCCGCGGCCGGACGCGCGCAGCGGTCTGCGCATCCGCCCACGTGACACAGAGCAATAACGAGAGCCCCAGCCAGCTACGTCGCATCTCTCTTCTCCTCGTTCGAGGAGAGGTTCACGGCGCTGAAATCCCTACCCTCTTATTCTTTGGCGGCCACGTTCTCGGTGGGTGCAGCGACGACTTCTGCTCGCCGCGCGCGGGTCTTGGCTCTCATTGCAGTGCGGCGGCGTTTCTCGATGGCGGCGCGCGCCTTCTCTCCGTTGACCTTCGACATTGTTTGATCTTCCCTTGCGAAGGACGGTAGCACACATCGGCGGCGTATCATGAAACCCGATGCCGCGCTCCGCACGCTCGAGGGAGACCTACGGCAAGCTGCTGATGATCGCCGTGGTGTTCGTCGTCGTGCCGTGGCTGATGTTCCTCTACGAAGCGTCCACCGGTTTGACGGTCGCGTCCAAGTACCGCCTCGGCGAGAACTCCACGCCGCAGCACCTCGCCTCGACGCGCAGACTGGCCATCGGCGTGAGCTGCTTCTTCGTGCCGGTGGCGGTGCTGTTGTATGCGATGTGGCGCGAGCGCGCGCCTACGGAGCCCGACCCACCACCACCCTCCCGCCCTTCATGACCCATCGCGGCCCTCTCAAATCGACAGTCCGACGTCTCCTTCGAGAACCGACGTCTTCAGCCGCGGGCGCTCTCCGCTCTTCCACAGTGCAGCCGTGAGCACGACCCGATACCGGATTGGCCCGCCGTCCGCTCTTTCGCTGCGCGTAATGGGGCGCGGGATGCAGACAAACTCGGTGCGCATCTGATCGGCCGATAGTTGGACCTTCGCGTAACCGTGTCCCCCGAGATCGACGAACTCGAGGTGCGGAGCCAGATCCGGGTTGGAGAGCGAGCGTGCGCGCTTGAGGTCGAAGCTCTTCGCATATTCGAGGCAGGAACGGACGCCGTGCAGCAGCAGCATGTTGTGGGTCCACTCCGGCTTCGCCCCCTCCCTGTCAGCAAGAAACAGCGGCCGTAGCGGAGCGACTTTGAGAGATTTGGAGTTCTCGAGGGCCTCCATGGTGTTGGGACTGACGAGGGACCCACCAACGAAGCTCAGGCCCACCGGCTCGAACTTGCCGGGCGGAAGCTCCGCAGCCGCATATCCGGCCCAGAAGCTATGAAGATCGCCCGAGACGATGGCGAAGCCGGTAATTTTCGCGTCGCGCACGAGCTGGTAAATTTCCGCGCGCTCTACGAACGCTGTGCCGTAATCCCCCCCGCCCATCGATGCGAAAGCGTTCGGGGGCCACGACTCCTTGGTGAGACCCGGTGGAAGGTTCTGCGGGTCGGCGCGGTGATCGAGCGTGCCCATCGAGTTCCCCCAGATTTTCCAGACCGCTGTCGAGCTCTTGAGCTTTTGCTTGAACCACGCCTTCTGCTCCGCCCCGAGAAGCGTTTGCGGCGGCGCGCTCCGTTGCGGGTTGGGGACATGCGCGTCGTTGAACCCGATCTCCGCAGGAGGCTTGCCGCCGTTGAAAGCGCGTCCCCCGTCCAGAATCCGCATCCCGGACTCAGGAAACATTCCGATGAACTCGTCTCCGCCGAGCTTTCCCAGAGACGGGTCGCTGAAGGGATCCGGGCCCCGGTAGCTGCGCTGGTCGGTGATGATCAGGTCCAGGTTGCGGCCGTAACGCAGCGCGCGATAGGCCGTCAGGCTATTGATCGCCGTCAGGTTGTTCGGTTCCTTCCCCAGCCCGTCGCTATCGAACTCCGTAATGGGAACGTCCTTTACAGCTGGTGGATCGAAGCGCTCGAGCAACTTACTCCCCCGCGTGACACGTGCGGGGATGTATTCGAACCAGGCCTGATTCGCCGCGACCTTGATGCTCTGGCCGGGCCGCTCGAACGGCCCCGCCTTGAGGATGCTCTGCCAGCCCTGCCACGAGAATTCGTGGTTGTCCCAGATCACGACGAACGGCCAGCGCGCGCGCGCGTCCTGCAGATCGGGATCGGTGAGATAGCCCTTGTAGATGAGCCGGTAGCCCTCGAGGGTCAGCGGAATGTGGAAGTTGCCGACCTTGTGGCCGTCCGGGATGCGCGCAACCTCATAGATCGTGCGGTCGTAGCGCGTCTTCACCTCGTCGGGATACTGGACCACCTCGTAGATGAAATCGCCGAGGTGCAGAACGAAATCGAGCTGGTCGCCCTCGGGCGCGCGTTCATCTTCGTAAATCATCCGGCGATAGGCGTTGAGCTTCCCCTCATTGATGTCCTGACAGCTCACGAATGCGAAGTTCACGGTGCGCGGATCGTTTGGCAATGGCGCGGTGATCGTGCGACCGACCCGGCTGCCGTTTCCGTCGGAGTCGGTGAAGCGATACCAGTAGGTGCGCGCCGGCTTCAGTCCGCCGATCAGAACGCGCGCGGTCCAGTCCTCGGCGCTCGAAACCCGTGTCTGCGCGTGCGCAATGACTCGGTGGAATGCCTCATCGTCCGCGACCTCGACGGTCAGGAACTGCCGCGTACCGTCGGTGAACGGACGCCGCGTCCAAAGGAGCACGCTGTGCGGGTCGGGATCGCCCGAGGCGACTCCGTGCGGGTAGAGGTCACGCCGTTCCTGCCAGCGGACACGCGAGCCGCGGGCCGGTCCGACCCACGCGAGCGAAGCACCGATCGCTGCGGCAGTTTTGAGAAAGGCTCGGCGGCTGACCTTCATTTCTCACTCCTCCAGGCTGCGGTGGACACACCTGACAAGCCTTTTCGTTTCTCCGAGATCATGACGGAGGATGTCACACCACCAGCGTTGCATTGGATGGCTCTCACGGATTGTCACGAGAATGTCTCGCGGCGTTTGCGTGCCGCTGATGACGAAGTGCTTTTGGTGACGGAAAAGCCCCAACCGTCTGCAATTCCGGAAGGCGCTCCGATTGCAGGCATCACGCGAACGCCACAGCCTGAAACACACCAGGAGATCAAGACCATGAGAGCCACCGTGATGTATGGCGCGGGCGACGTCCGCGTAGAGAATGTTCCCGATCCGCGCATCGTCCAATCCACCGACGCGATCGTGCGGGTGACGCACGCCTGCATCTGCGGAAGCGACCTCTGGCCGTATCAGCAACTGGAGCCGACGCCCGGCGGGCGACGCATGGGACACGAGTTCATCGGTATCGTCGAAGACGCCGGCAGCGAAGTCCGCACGGTGAAGAAGGGCGATTTCGTCGTCGCACCGTTCGCATGGTCCGACGGCACGTGTGAGTTCTGCCGGCAAGGCCTTCAGACGTCGTGTCTCCACGGCGGCTTCTGGGGCGGTGAGCTCGACGGAGGCCAGGGCGAAGCAGTGCGCGTCCCGCTCGCCGGCGGCACGCTCGTGAAATTGCCCGTCGGCCCCGATCACGCGCTGATGCCGTCGCTCCTCACCCTCACCGACGTGATGGGCACCGGCCACCACGCCGCGCTTGCGGCGAAGGTTGCTCCGGGAAAGATCGTCGCCGTCGTCGGCGACGGCGCGGTCGGCCTCTGCGGCGTCATCGCCGCGCGACGGCTCGGCGCCGAACAGATCATCCTCCTCGGCCGTCACGCCGATCGCATCGCACTTGCCCGCGCGTTCGGCGCCACCGACATCGTGAGCGAGCGCGGAGAGGAAGCGATCGAGCGCGTGCGGGCACTCACGAACGGACTCGGCGCCCACTCCGTGCTCGAGTGCGTCGGTCACGGTCAGTCGACCGAGACGGCCCTCGGCATCGTGCGCGCCGGCGGCGCCGTCGGACGGGTCGGCGTCCCGCAGCAGGAAACGATCCCCGCATCGATCCCGACGTTCTTCGGCAACGTCACGATTGCCGGCGGCCCCGCGCCGGTACGCGCGTACATCGAAGAGTTGATGGTCGACGTCCTCGACGGCCGCATCGAGCCGGGACGCGTGTTCGATCGCACCACGAACCTCGACGGCGTTCCGGACGGCTATCGCGCGATGAATGACCGCGAAGCGATCAAAGTCATGATCACCAACTGAAGGGAGATCGCCATGCCCGACGTCATCGTTCTCATCGGAGCCGGCTCCATCGGCCAGGCCATCGCGCGGCGCGTCAGCGCCGGGAAGCATGTGCTCCTCGCCGATCTGCGTCAGCCGAATGTCGACGCCGCGGCGAAGACCCTCAGCGAGGCAGGCTTCGACGTCAGCACCGCGATCGTCGACGTCTCTTCCCGTTCCTCGGTGCACGCGCTGGTGGAGACGGCCACGGCGATCGGGCCTGTCACCGGCGTGATCCACGCCGCCGGCGTCTCGCCGTCGCAGGCGTCGCCGGAGATGATCCTGAAGGTCGATCTCTACGGCACCGCGGTGGTGCTCGAAGAATTCGGCAACGTCATCGCGCAAGGTGGATCGGCGGTGGTCATCGCCTCGCAGTCCGGTCATCGCCTCGGAGCACTCACGGCGGAAGAGAACAAGGCGTTGGCCACGACTCCCGCCGACGAGTTGCTCACTCTTCCGATGCTGCAGCCGGATCGGATCACCGATCCGCTGCATGCGTATCAGGTGTTGAAGCGCGGCAACTCGCTGCGCGTGATGGCCGAGGCGGTGCGATGGGGGAAGCGAGGGGCACGCGTGAACACGATCAGCCCCGGGATCATCATCACGCCGCTGGCGAAGGACGAGCTGAGCGGCCCGCGCGGCGAGGGATATCGCCGCATGATCGATGCCTCTTCCGCAAAACGCGCCGGCACGCCCGATGAAGTCGGAAACGTCGCCGCGCTGCTGATGGGCGCCGACGGCGCGTTCATCACCGGCAGCGACATTCTCATGGACGGCGGCGTGACCGCCGCCTACTGGTACGGCGAGCTCGCGCCGAAGTGAGGAGAAACCATGAAACGGCTCGCATTCCTTACCACGGTCGCTCTCCTCGCGGCGTGTACGACGACCTCCGATCCGCCGCTCACGATCGCGCGGCAGGGCAGCTTCGCCGTCGGCGGCACCGTCGTCACCGCGCCCGGCACGTTCGATCCGATCAAGCAGGGCGCGTACAACCCGGCCGGACCCGATTCCGCCGGACAGACCTTGCACGGCGATCACGCGTACGTCTTCTATCAAGTCCCGGCGAACGCGCGAAAGCTGCCGCTCGTCTTCTGGCACGGACATGGGCAATCGGGAAAAACGTGGGAGACCACGCCCGACGGACGCGAAGGATTCCAGACCATCTTTCTTCGGCGCCGCTTTCCGGTCTACTTCATCGATCAGCCGCGACGCGGGCGCGCTGCGCGAAGCACGCAGTCGCTCGATGTCGCGGCTGCGCCGGATGAGCAGCTCTGGTTCGGCATCTTTCGCCTGGGCGTGTGGCCGGAGCTCTATCCCGGCGTCTCGTTTTCGCGCGAGGCCGAGGCGCTCGATCAGTTCTTCCGCCAGATGGTGCCGAACACCGGCCCGTACGACGCGCAGGTGAATGTCGCCGCGGTCTCGGCGCTCTTCACGAAAATCGGATCCGGCATCCTCGTCACGCATTCGCAAAGCGGCACGCTCGGATGGCGAACCGCGGCGAAGAGTCCGAATGTCCGGGCCATCGTCTCGTTCGAACCCGGCGGCGACTTCATCTTCCCCGAGGGGGAAGCGCCGGCGGTGCCGTTCGGCGGACGGACCTTCACGCCGCCCACCGTGCCGCTGGCGGACTTCCTGCCGCTCACGAAAATCCCGATCGTCATCTACTACGGCGACAACATCCCGGAGAGCGCGAGCACGAATCCGGGACAGGAGCAGTGGCGCGTGTTCCTGCAGGTGGCGCGATTGTGGCGCGATGCCGTCAATCGTCACGGCGGCGACGTCACGATCGTGCATCTGCCGGAGATCGGGATCCGCGGCAACACGCACTTTCCGATGTCGGACCTGAACAACGTGCAGATCGCCGATCACCTCTCGCAGTACCTCGCCCAAAAAGGACTCGATCGATGAAATTGCTGCTCGCGATCTGCTTCACGCGGACAGACAGGATCTGAGCGTCTCACCCCGGTATTTGGGCCGCGGTCACTCGCGAGCTCACCTGGATGATGCTCTGCTTCCCGGTGTGGCGCATGGTCACGTCCCAGCCCTTCACCGCCGCATCGAGCTTCTTCCGCACCGCGTCGTCGAACCAGTTGGTGTCGTCGACGACGACGAAGCCACCGTCGACAATGCGTGGCAAGGTCGCCCGGATCTCCGACCAGACGATGGCCGGGTCATGGCTGCCGTCGAGGTAGACGAGCGAGAACTCGTCGAAGCGGCGCTTCGTTCCGTCGGTCCAGAGGTACAGGTTGTCCAGCTCGCGCAGAAAAAGCTCCGAATCCATCATGTAATGAATGTGATTCGTGTACGGCGCGAGGTTCCTCTTCATCTCGCTGTAATGCCGCTCGTCGTAGATGTGCGGCGCGCCTTCATACGGCCGCGAGCCGTAGGGATCGACCGTGAGCAGCTGGGGCGGGTGGAATCCCAGCGTGCGGTAGACACGGCCGAGCACCTTGAGCATCAGCAGCGCCGAGCCGCCGCTCCGCGTCCCGATCTCGAGAAACGGCGCGGCGTTCTTTCCCTGCGGCGCCAACATCGCACACCGCGCCAGCTCGAGCAGGAACTGACGGACTGGTGTCGCTCTTCTTCATGCACTGCCGGACATACCAGTGCAGGAGACTCTCGGAGAGCTGGGCCATTTCCGTTACGCGGAGCGCTTCATTTTCTTCGGCGCAGCCTTTCGCGACGCCGCTGCGCGGCCCGCTTCGACGGCCGTCTTCACATCGCGCTTCTCCTCCGGCGGAGGGAGAACGGCCGGCAGGCCGAGGCCTTCGAGCCACAGCTCCCGGCACCATCCTTTCGTGTGATACAGGTGCTCGTCTTCCTCGTCTTCGACTTCGTCATACGCCGCGGCGAGCGCCTTCCGAACCGGGCCGGTGGCGTTTTGCGCGAGCGCGCCGACGAGCTCCCAATTGCCGTGGTCCTTCGTTTCCGCGTCGACGACGCATTCGCAGGCGACGATCTGCGCCGCGAGCGGGGCGTCCTTCAAGGCCTTCTGCATCGCCGAGACGAGAGACTTCGCCTTGTCCCGCACGATCTGCCTGCCCGGCGTCGTCGCTTCGGGGTCGAGCCCCAGCACGGTGAAGAGTCCGCGCACGATCTCGACATGATGCTCCGTCTGCGCGAGATACTTCGTCCACTCTTCCTTGAGCTCCGCGTTCTTCGCGCAGAGGATCGCCATGCGATAGACCTCGACGCCGCCCAGCTCGGTCTCGAGTAGTTGATAGTAAAAGTCCGTGGTCTGCTTCGCTGCTTGAGGGTTTGCTTTCAACTGAAGATTCTCCTGCCTCGGCCCTCTGCGAGGAATGTACCGTCAGGCGGTGTGGCGCTTGCAAAGATCGTGTTTTCGCTTTTTCACCATACGCAAACCGAGGAGCCACGATGAAATCCCGCAAAGGCGGCAGAGATGAGAGCAGGAGTGCGGACGCACCGTCCGCGTCGAAGAATTCGAAGGCCGCGGATCTCGCCGTGAACACGGAAGAGGGCGCCGGGAAAGTCCTGACGACGAACCAGGGCATCCGGGTCAATGACAACCAGAACACGTTGAGGGCCGGCGAACGCGGGCCTTCCCTCCTCGAGGACTTTCACTTCCGCGAGAAGATGACGCACTTCGACCATGAGCGCATCCCCGAGCGGATCGTGCATGCCCGAGGAAGCGCGGCGCACGGCTACTTTCAGTGCTATGAGAACCTGTCCCGCTACACGAAGGCCAGCTTCCTTCAGGACCCTGCCGCGCGTACGCCGGTGTTCGTGCGGTTCTCCACCGTCGTCGGCTCGCGCGGCTCGACGGACCTCGCCCGCGACGTGCGCGGGTTCGCGGTGAAGTTCTACACCGAGGAAGGAAACTTCGACCTCGTCGGCAACAACATCCCTGTGTTCTTCATCCAGGACGCGCTCAAATTTCCCGACCTCGTGCACGCCGTGAAGCCGGAGCCCGACCACGAGATGCCGCAGGCCGCCTCGGCGCATGACACGTTCTGGGACTTCGTGTCGCTGATGCCGGAGTCGCTGCACATGGTGATGTGGGTGATGTCGGATCGCGCGCTGCCGCGCAGCTTCCGGATGATGGAAGGCTTCGGCGTGCACACGTTCCGCTTCGTCGATGCGGCAGGCGCGTCGCGCTTCGTCAAGTTTCACTGGAAGCCGCTCCTCGGCACGCACGCCGTGGCCTGGGACGAAGCGCAGAAGATCTCCGGCAAAGACCCCGACTTCCTGCGGCGCGATCTGTGGGAAGCGATCGAGCAGGGGAACTATCCGGAGTGGGAGCTCGGCGTGCAGATCGTCGAGGAGAGCCGCGAGCACGAGTTCGACTTCGATCTGCTCGACCCGACGAAGCTGATTCCGGAAGAGGTGGTGCCGGTGGAGCGCGTCGGGCGACTCGTTCTCAATCGCAACCCGGACAACTTCTTTGCGGAGACCGAGCAGGTCGCCTTCCATCCGGGGCACGTCGTCCCGGGCATCGACTTCACGAACGATCCTCTGCTGCAAGGACGCCTCTTCTCGTACACCGACACGCAGCTCAAGCGCCTCGGCGGTCCGAACTTTCATGAGATCCCGATCAATCGGCCCATCGCGCCGGTGCACAACAACCAGCGCGACGGCCACATGCGCCAAACGATCAACCGCGGCAAGGTGTCCTACGAGCCGAACTCGATCGGCGGAGGCTGTCCGATGCAGGCGCGCTCCGCGGCGGGCGGCTTCACGACGTTTCCGGAGGGAACCGAAGGCACGAAGATTCGCGCGCGGTCCGAGAAGTTCTTCGATCATTTCAGCCAGGCGACGATGTTCGTCCTGAGCCAGTCGCCGGCAGAGAAAGATCACATGGTGGAGGCGCTGCGTTTCGAGCTCGGAAAAGTCGAGCGCCTTCCGATCCGCCAGCGCATGGTGGCTCTCTTGAATCTCATCGACAAGGATCTGGCCGCGCGGGTTGCTGCGGGACTCGGCTTCCCCGAGATCCCTCGCCTCGACCTGCCGATCAACCACAGCATCCCCGGCGATGCAGATCCGGATGCGGTGCAGCCGCGCGCGAAGAGACGGAAGATCGCACCCTCGCCTGCCCTGTCGATGTTGAACACCGTGAACGACACGGTCGCGACGCGGAGGATTGCCATTCTCGCGGCCGACGGCGTCGACATGGCTTCGCTCAAGCAGGTGAAGGACGCGATCGAATGGAGCGGCGGCGCAGCGAAGATCGTGGCACCGCGCCTCGGTACGTTGCTCGGAGACGATGACGACGCCGCGCTGATCGACTTCAGTCTGCTCACGACGTCGTCCGTCCTCTTCGACGCCGTGTATGTCCCCGGCGGGGCAGCGAGCGTTGCGGCCCTCGCCGCCGAACGGGATGCGATCGAGTTCGTGACGGAAGCGTACCGCCACTGCAAGCCCATCGGAGCGACGTCCGAAGGAACCGAGTTCCTGCGTTCGTGTCCCGGTGTGTTGGAGGAAAGAGGAGTTTTCACGACGAGCGATGCCGCGTCGCCGGCGTTCATCAAACAGTTCGCAGCGGCGATCGCGGCGCACCGGTTCTGGGATCGCGCGAGAAAGAATCGGATGGATGGATCAGCCGACGAGACGCGGGGACGCGGGAATTGAATTCAATTCATCGGCACATTTCGTGGATGGCGTCTTTGCCGCGGCAGATGGTGGAAACGCTCCCACGCGTTTTAGTGGTGGAAGACGACGATGCAATCCGCACCCTCGTCGCGGCCGCGCTGCGCCGTGAACCGTTCGAAGTCGATACCGCGAACGACGGCATCGCCGCGCTCGAGATGACGCGCGATCGCGAGTATGCCGTCATCGTTCTCGATCTGATGATGCCGCGCCTGAACGGGTTCGGCTTTCTCGAAACGTTCCACAGCCGGACGCCGAAGGCGCGATCCGTCATCATCGTCCTCACCGCCTTCGACGACGCCAAGGTCGCGAAGCTTCCGGCGCATCACATCCACGCGTTGATCCGAAAGCCATTCGACGTATCACAGCTCGTTACGCTGATCCGCGAGGTGGCCGTGATGTGGCACGCGCAAACGCTCGGCGCGTCGGCGGAAACGCCGAAAACCGAGCGCCCGATCGATGGTTGCTAGCTGTGATGTCTCAGCACGTTGTTCAGTGGTAGGAGTTGCCCACCCGGGCGACTTCGGTGAATCTGTGAGTGCGAACAAACAGAGAGCCGAAGGAGGCCCGGATGGACATTCACAAGAATGCTCGACTCACGCCGCAGAGTCGAGCCCTACTGGTCGATCGCGTTCTCGCGGACGGTTGGACCGTGGCTGAGGCGAGTGCGGCGGTCGGTGTCAGCGAGCGTACCGGATGGAAGTGGCTGGCGCGGTTCCGCGATGAAGGACTCGACGGGCTGTACGACCGCTCGTCTCGGCCACGCCGGTCCCGCGGGACCGGCGTGAGCACGCGACGTCGGATTGTCAAGCTCCGTCGAGCGAGACTGACCTGCCGGAAGATCGCTGGCCTCGTACACCGTAGTCGGGCCACGGTCGCACGGATCGTCAAGGCAGCTGGCCTGGCGCGGCTCCATTCGCTGGATGCTCCGCCACCGCCGATCGTCCGCTACGAGTACGACCGAGTTGGAGGGCTGCTGCATCTCGATACCAAGAAGCTCGCTCGCATCGAAGGACTCGGCCATCGCATCACCGGCAACCGCCGCGGTCAAAAACGTGGCGTCGGCTACGACTTCGCACACGTTTGCATCGACGATCACTCCCGCGTTGCCTACGTCGAGATCCTCCGCGACGAGTGCGGCGAAACTGCAGCCGCCTTCTTCCGCAGAGCTGTCGCGTGGTACACGCAGCTTGGAGTCAAGGTCGAGCGCGTGCTCACCGACAACGGAACGTGCTATCGCTCGCACGTCTTCGCCGCTACCTGTCGGGACCCAGCCATTCGTCACCTTCGAACTAAGCCTTACACGCCCCGCACAAACGGCAAGGCCGAGCGCCTCATCCAGACCCTGCTGCGTGAATGGGCGTACCGCTACCCGTTTCGCAGCTCTGCTGAGCGCCTACAACTTCTCGGTCCTTACCTGCACTTCTACAATCATCACCGCATGCACTCGGCACTCGCTGACCAGCCGCCCATCTCTCGGCTTACTCTGAACAACGTCATGAGACGCGACAGCTAGCGTTCAGGGATTCTCCGCAGCGGCCGCGTCCTCTTCCGCGCGGACGCCGGCGAGACACTCCGTTGCCTGGGCGATCAGCGCGTCGACGTTGAACGGCTTTTCGAGGAACCGCGCCACCGGCGGGCATACCTGAGAGAGTGCGCCCGCGCCGAAGGCGGTCATGACCAGCACGCGGCCGAGAAATTCGGGGCGGTGCTCCACCATATATTTCACCACGCCCATGCCGTCGATGCGCGGCATCATCAGATCGAGGGTGATGAGATCGTAGTCGTGGCCGAGAATCTTTTCGATCGCCTCGGCGCCGTCGCGCGCCGTGTCGACCGTAAATCCCTCCCGCGTCAGAATCCGGCAGACCAGCACGCGGATGCCGCCGTCATCGTCCACGACGAGCGCGCGGCGGTTCGTGCTCATAGGCGCACCTCACCGGGCACACCTCGACCAGTACACCGGAATGGGATTCGTGTTGACATGGTCGTTCAGGCAAACGGCCGGGCCGCGCGCACGACGATCGATCTGCAGCTGCCCATCGGCGAGCTTGCAAGCAAGTCAAACGCCAACAGCGGTTTGCGCTGCTCGACGAGGCAGGACTTCACCAACTCCCGAAGCGCTTCGAGCTCGAACGGCTTGAGGAGCAGCGCGCAGAGCCTGTCATCAGGAATGTTCGCCACACCGTCGCCTCGTTCGGCGGTGATGACGATGACGGGGATCTTTCGCAGCTCAGGCGCGGCGGCGCGTTCGGTGAGAACCTCCCACCCCGTGACGTTCGGCATCATGAGGTCGAGGAGTACCAGGTCCGCTTCTCCGGCACGCATCGCCACGAGTGCTTCGCTTCCGTCGCACGCATCCGCGGTTCGATATCCCGCTCTCTTGAGCGATACGGCGATCATGTGGCGAATCGCGGTTCGGCGGCGATGAGGACGCGCTGGCGGCGATCGTCGATCATGGCGCACAGGGGATGCGAACGGTGAACGTCGCGCCCTTCCCTTCTCCCTCGCTTCGTACCTCGACCGAGCCGCGATGCAACTCGATGATGTGCTTGACGATGGCCAAGCCGAGGCCGAGGCCGGCGAAACGCCGTTCCGTCGCCTGCGCCCGGCGCTCGAAGACGAACGGCAGAAACTCCGGCGTGATCCCTTCGCCCGTGTCCGATACTTCGATGACCCCGAACGCACTGTCGCGCGACAAACGGGTTTCGATCAAGCCGCCGGCCGGCGTGAACTTGATGGCGTTGGTCAGCAGATTCGTGACCACCTGACGCAGCCGCGCCGCGTCACCGTCAATGACGACAGACTGTTCCACCTGCATTCGGAGCGAGATGTCTTTTGCTGCCGCGATGGGCCGCATCCCGCTCACGCTGTCCTCGATGACATCCCGCAAATCGATCCTCGCCTCGGTGATGGCGAACTTGTTGGTCATGATCCTGGAGACATCGAGCAGGTCGTCGATGAGCTGAGCCTGAAGCGCCGCGCTGCTGGCGATCGAGCGCGCTGCTTCCGAGATCGTCGCGGCGTCCGGACTGTCCAGCAGCAGGGCCGCCCATCCCGTGATCGATGTGAGAGGCGTACGCAGCTCGTGCGAGATTGCGCCGAAAAAATCGTCCTTCGCCTCAATGGCGGTCCTGGCTTCCTCGTACAACAGATTCATCTGTTCGGCCAGCGATTGGGAGCGAAGGTTGGCCAGGATCAGATGACCGTTGGCCTCGCGAAGGGCCTCCATGAGCGCTTCAAACTCTGCGCGAACATCAGCGGCGGTTGGTTCCCGCCCCTGGACCCCGTCTGCCGGCATGTCGGTCATGATCTCGTCCGCCGTTTGCGCGGTTCTTCCGCCGCCCGCGCGACCCTTGCCGTTTCGTCGGGATGACCGGTGAGCAGCCCGTCGTAATGGGACAGCGGCTCACCGAGCGCGATCCCGGTCTTGGTGATCTCGTAGGTGCGGATTTCCTTACTATGCGCACTGCCCCGCACCTTCACCACCGACATCACTCGTTGCAGGCAACCCTGCAGCTCGATGTAGCGCTGCATGATGATCACGTCGGTGAGGAACGCCGCGCCGTGCGGGCTGAAGCGAAGGTCCGTGTAACTGTCCTCCAGCTCCGCGGTCATCATCATGGTCACGCCCATCCCGGTCAGCACCGCGACCATGCGATAGAGCGATTCGCGGAAGTCCTCGCGAAACGTCGGAGCGAGCGCCAGCTCGAAGCCGGAGAGAGAATCGACGACGAGGCGGCGCGCTTTCAGGCGCTCGACCTGTTCGACGATCTCATAGAGCGTCTCGTCGATCGACAGATCGAGCGGGCGTGAATGGATGACTCCTACTTTCCCTGTTCTGATCATCTCTCCGAATGCGCGGCCGCCCGGCGGCGTCTGTGAATACTCGTTAGGGCGCTTCTCGAACACCGCCAGGACTCCGGGCTCGTCATGGCGAATGCCGGCCATGATGAACTCTGTCGCCAGGACGCTTTTGCCCGATCCGGAAGGGCCGGCGACCAGCACGGAGTAGCCCTCCGGAATTCCCCCGCCGAGCATCTCGTCCAACTCGTCGATGTCGAGCAGAAGACGTTTGCGCGATTGGCCCCTTGCTCTGTCGGATGGACCGACGATGACGCGCGGGAAGACGTCGATGCCCCCATCCGTGATTCGAAAGGTGTGCAAGCCCGGGACAGGAGCCTGCCCGCGCATCTTCTTCACCTGAATTTTCCGGACCATGGAATTGCGGTCGAGGCTCTGCTGAAGCCACAGCAGTCCATCGGCCACGGTGAAAACCGGATCGTGCTCCGCTTCGGTCGGTTGATACTCGCCGATGAGAAACGTCGTGGCCTGCCATCCGGTCAATCGGATCGCGAGCTCCTGCACGAAGCTCTGCAGGTCGAGACCTCCGTCCCGCGATCCCTCGGCCACCTGCGCGACCGTGCGAAACGAATCGACGAACACCAGGCCGGGATTGGTCGCCTCGACTTCCGCGATGATCCGCTCGAGCAACTGGTCGAGCGTTCCTTTCACGATGTCCTGTCCGACGCTGACGAAGCGGATCGAATCGCCGACGCGGTCCAGATCGAAGAATTCATACTGCTGCTGGTAGCGCAGCATCTTCAGAGGAGGCTCGCCGACGACCGTGAAGTACACGGCGCGCCGCTCCGGAGTGGCCAGCGCGAACATGATCTGGTGCGCGAGTGTGGTCTTGCCCGAGCCGGGCGAGCCGACGATGAGATTGAAGGAGAACTCCGGCAAGCCTCCGCCCAGGATCTGGTCGAGCCCCGGAACGGCGGTCGGAAGTTGTCGAATCGAAACCTTGTCCGTCATGCCTTCTTTCCCTTCGGCTGTGCGTCGGAAAATCCGTCGGGCCACGCCTTTTCCAGGTACCGCATCGTGAGTGGCTCCCCGATCAGCGCGGTGAGCAGTTCTGCGAACGTCGCGAACAGGGCCGCCGCGGCGTCGGCCGCTACCGCTGGGGCCTGCCTCTCCAGCCACAGAGTCACCTCGCCGAACGGCTCGTCCGCCGGAGCTCTGCCGCCACGGCGTTCGTCGGCTGGATATTCGCGTTGCGCGAGGTCGAATGCCCGGCCCGACAGCGCCTGGACTCCGGCCGAGCTGATGAGCGGAGCGAAGACGGCGGTCAGTTCGTCGTATGTCCGGCGCGCCGACGCAGCCACGGCACTCGCACCGGTGGAAGAACCGACGCCGCGCGTAATCACACGGACGAGACGCTCTCGCAGGACAACCGCTTCGGGTGTCATGGCTCGTCCCCGTCCCGCGCGATCCGCCGGGCGGCGAGCTTGCGCGACGTTGCGAGTGCCCGGCTCCAACGCTGGCTGGAGACGATGAGAGCCGGCGCGCGGTCGCGCCCTTGATCGATATACCCGAACGCGCGCTGCAGAAACTTCGGCGTGCTGCCATCACGGCGCAGCATTCGGGGAAGCAGGGAGAAGAGAAGCGGACGGCGCGAGTCTTCCAACTGGTCGAGCGTCATGGTCCTGATGCGGCGCCCGCCGTCGTACACGCGCCTCGACAGCCACAAGAGGCGTTGTTGACGGAGCGCGCTCACGACCACGACCGGTGCCCATCGCGGCGGCCGGTGAAAAAATGTACGAGAAAGAGAACGATCGCCGCGCCGATGAATGCGACGGTCAGCCGTCCGCTCAGTCCGCCGTCGAGATCGAGGCCCGCGACGCGCAGCACGTATCCGCCGGCGACGGCGCCGAGAACCCCGGCGATGATGTCTCCGATGAGACCGAATCCGTTGCCTCGCATCAAGCGCCCGGCCAGCCAGGCGGTGATGACACCGACGACGACTGAGCCGATCAGTCCGTACATGACTTCATGGCTTGCAGGTCTCCAGCCAATTAGTCAACCATCCGTTGCCTTATTGCCAATTAGGCAAGTCGCTGCGGCGACAAAGCGCGCGGAAGCAGCGCCGGTGCGGTCTGGCGCTGCTGCCGGCGGCGCTCCGCCTCGACGCGATTCCGGCCGTTGCGCTTGGCTCGGTACAGGGCGTGGTCGGCCGCGGCGATCATTTCGGAGGCAGAGTTGAACCGCGTGTGCGCGAGGCTGGCCGTGCCGACGCTCACCGTCACCGGCAGCGTGCAGCCCTCGGCGATCGAGACCGGCGACGAGGCCACCGCGTCGCGCAGCTTGTCCCCGACCGTCACCGCATCGTCGAGCTGCGTCTCCGGGAGCAGGACCACGAACTCCTCCCCTCCATAACGCGCGAGGAGATCGGAAGAACGGACCGAGGCCGAGAAACGCTTCGCCACCTCGGCCAGCACTACGTCGCCGGCCTGATGGCCGAACGAGTCGTTGATGTCCTTGAAGCGGTCGACGTCGATGATGGCCACCGAAAGCGGCCGGCCGTAGCGGCTCGAGTGATCGAACGCGTGCCACAGCGTCGCGCCGAAGTGCCGGCGATTGAAGATGCCGGTCAGCTCGTCGCGTACCGAGAGATCCTCGAGCTGCCGGGTCATGTCCACCAGCTGCTGCTGCATCTCCACCACCCGCCGCGACGCGTTCACGCGGGCCAGCAGCTCGGTCGGATGGAACGGCTTGGTGATGTAGTCGTCCGCGCCCAGATTGAGCGCCTCGACCCGCGCATCGACCGAACTGTATCCGCTGAGCATGATCACCTGGCGGGCGTCGAAACGAACATCCGCTTTGATGTGCCGGCAGATCTCGATCCCGTCGAAGTCCGGCAATCCGCGGTCGAGGATGCACAGATCCCACTCCTCGCGGTCGAGCAGGGCCAGCCCTTCGGCGCCGGTCGAGCACGGGAGGACCGTCACCCCTTCCGATTCGAGAACCGCTCTGAGGAGGCGAACGGTCTCCGCGTCGTCGTCGATGAGCACGACCCGGAACGGCGTGCTCGTCCGGCGGCTGTCAGCGAGCCTGCGACGGCGGGTGAGGGTGTCCTCACCGATCTCGACGGCTTTATCAGGGTCAATCAAGCAGTGAAATGAATAACCATTCAGCGCCGGCTTAATTTCCTTATTTGGTGTCATGTCGTCCGGTGGACAGGACATCGCGGACTCGACATTGTTGACGTAAACCACTGAATCGATTGAGTAAATGCGATGGCAACTCGTTCGCTAACAAAGTTATTCATCATGACAACTCGAGCCGCTGATGGCGTAAGCCCTGCCGTCCTTGTCCTCGATGGCGACCGCGAGCGCGCCACGCTGGCGGCGCGCGCATTCACCGGGCTCGAGCGGCTGGTGCTGACCGGCTGCGACGCGGTCGTCGGCGCGCTCGTGGGCAAGCGTCTCGTTCTGTCATCGCTGGTGACGGAGGCGCAGATTGCCGGGCCGTTTACGTTCGACGGGCTGGATGCGGTCTCGGAGGTTCATCGCGTCGCTCCCGAATGCCGCATCGCCGTGACCGGGGATCGCATGCCGGACGACGTCGCGGCCGAGGCTGTGCGCCGCGGCGCATCCGACATCCTGCTGCGCCCCTTTGGCGCGGGCGAGCTGCGGGACCGGTTCGGGCTCGGAGAGGCGTCGGGTGAGAGCGGGTCCATCCTTCATATCCCCACGGTCGACGAGTTTGTGGTCAGTGATGCGCTGCTGCCGGCATTTCAGCCGATCGTCGATCTCGCGGACGAGGCTCGCCGCGGCGCCGGCTTCGAGTCGCTCGCGCGATACCGGGAGGGAAAGCTGCTGTTCTGCGATCCGGTGTTCATGTTCGAGTATGCGCGGCTGTGCGGCCGGACGGCCGAGCTCGACCTCGCCTGTCTGCGCCGGACCATGATGGCCGCGCGCGAGCTGCCCGCCCGCGGAAAGATCTTCATCAACGTGCACCCGCGCGTCGTCGACGACGGCGACCGTTTCGCCCGCACGCTCGCGGACGAAGCGTGCGCGAACGACATTCCGCTCGACCGCCTGGTGCTCGAAATCACGGAGCAGGAAAAACTGGAGCCGACGGCAACGACCCTGTCCGCGTTCGACGAGCTGCGCGCGGCCGGCGTGGAGTTCGCGCTCGACGACGTCGGTGTGTCGTACTCCCATCTCGATCTGATCTCGCGCATCCGCCCCGCGTATCTGAAAATCAGCCACGAATTCGGCACCGACTTCGAAAAGGATCCGGCCCGGCGAAAGATCATCCGCAACATCCAGTCGCTGGCCTGCGACTTCGAATGCGAAGTGATCCTCGAAGGAGTCGAATCCGAGGCCACCTCCCGCGCCGCCGCGGACATCGGCGCGCGGTACGCGCAGGGATTTTTCTACGCGAGGCCGGCGGACGCGGGGACGCTGTGAACGTCGAGTGGAGGACAGACACTCCTGTCTGTCCCTACCCTCGCCGGACAGACAGGATTGCCTGTCCTCCACACTCAACGTTCCCACGATGGCGAGAGGCGGCGAATCCAGAGACTGCCGACGACCTGCACGGCGATCATCGCGAGGTGTGCCGTGCTGTAGAGCCAGGCCGGAAAACCGAGGGTCAGCGGGATGCAAAGGATCGCGCTGCTGGCAACCTCGGCGAAGCTGATGTGGCGCTTCGCGAGGCGGTGATGCAGAAGATGCATGGTCTGCACGAGCACCAGAGCGAAGTACGTCGCTTGCGGAGTGAGGTTCATGGCCGTCACCGCACAGGCGCTCGTAGAAACTCGGGCGGTGCGGCAATGCCACCGCTCAGAGCACGCAGGAACGCCTCGAGCTGCCGCAGCTCCTGCGCGTTCAGCTTCAGCGGCTTGAGCTCCGTGTGACCGGCCGGAGCCGCGGGCGCATGGTTGTAGTGCGTGAGCACATCGGACAGCGTGACGAACTGTCCGGCATGCATGTACGGAGCGCGTTCCGCCACGCCGCGAAGCGATGGAACCTTATACGCGCGCTGCAGCTCGTGCCCGTCCGGCTTCAGGAATTCGAGCTCGGAGCACTGCGCTGCATTCGCGTCACTCCAGCGGCTGCGGCAATTGAATTCGTCCGCCAGAACGCTCGCCGCGCCTTCGATCCGTCCTCGGTCCTGCGGCACCGACGGATTCGCCGGCACTCCCGTGTTGTGAAATTCGTTGTTCGTCAGCAAGGGACCGTTGTGGCACTGCGTGCAGTTCGCTTTCCCGATGAAGAGACGAAGTCCGGCCACCTCGTCGTCCCTCAGAATGTCCGCAGGCGCCCGGCCGGTTGCCGTCAATGCATCCACGTAGCGATCGAATCGGGACGGCGCGTGTTGAATCCGCCGTTCGTATGCCGCGATCGACTTGCCGATGTTGACGAAGACCGCGGTCACCCCGTCGCGCTGCGTCAGATCCGGCAGCGGTCCGAAGAGGTGTTCGTACTCCGTGCGATAGCTCGCGGAGATCACGCCGGCGTACTGCGCGCGCGTCCCGCCGTGCTCCACCGGACTCTCCAGCGGCCCCAGGGCTTGTGCCCACTGGCTGTCTTTCCGTCCGTCCCAGAAGAGAAACGGCGAATACGCGGTGCCGGCGATCGGCATCGTGCGGCGGTTCGTCGTGCCCACTCCGTGTGCGAGTGCCGTCCCGTCCTGAAAATCGCGGTCGGGCTGATGGCACGACGCGCAGGAGACGTTCCCGTTCGAGCTCAGTCGCGGATCGAAGAAAAGCTCATGACCGAGCGTTGCCGCCGCCGGATCGTCAGCCACGCGATTCGTCGGGTCCGCGGCGAGCGGGTCGAGCTCACGGAGCGAGAGCTTGCGAAGCTCATCGATCTGCGCGGCCGTCCAGCGGTCGCTTCGCTGACCCGCGGCACACAGGATCGCCGACAGAAAGACGAGCGCGGAGAGAAGGAGGAGTCGTCTGGCAGTCATGTTCGTGCCTCAGAGCGCGAGATTGAAGGTCACCGTATCGGTCCCCGCGTTGCCGGCGATCGAGAGCTTGAATTCCCACCAGCCGCCCATGTTGAAGCGGACCCCTTCGATCACATACACGCCGCCGCCGAGAGCTTTCGTGACGCGCGGCTGCGTGGGGAGACCGTGGCCGTGCTGCGGCATCCCGCCGTCGACGGTGATCGATGCGCCGTCAACCGCCTGGCCCTTTGCGTCTTTCACCGCGACTTGAACCGTCTGCAGTTTCCGCGGACGCAGCGACTCGGCCGGCTGCAACGTCGCCGTGTAGAGCCCGTCCTTCGACATGCGCGGTCCGAGTCCGAATTCGCCCGCGGCAGGGACGCTCTTGCACGCGGCGAGACTGCCCAGGACGAGGATCGTTACCCCAAGAAACATTCCGATGCGCTTTTCCATGTTTTCCTCCATTTCGGTGATGCGCCCAAGATGGAGCGAGGCTGGCCCGGACGATTGAATGGAGCGGTCGGAGTTCTTGAACAAACCGGCTATCCTCAACCTGGAATGAACGATCCTTCGTGGACTGCACCTCCGCGGTGGTATCTCTGGGATGGCGGCTTCCTTCTCATCGCCGGCAGCGAAGGAGTGGTGCCGTCGCATTCCCATCACGCGATTCAAGTCGTCATCACGATGGAAGGGGAAGCGGGAATCGCCGAGGAGGGCAAAGAATGGCGGTCCGCCCGCGGAATCATCGTGCCTCCGAACGTCGTCCACACCTATTCGGGGCAGGGCTCGTACGGCGCGATGCTGTTCGTCGATCCCGATTCCATCGAGGGGATCTGGCTGCGGTCGACGATCGCGAACCGAATGACGATCGTCCCCGATTCGCGCGTGCTGCCGGCCGCCGGGGCACTCCGGCGATTCTGCGAGAGCCCGCTGGAGAGTATGGATGTCGGAGCGCTGGTTCGATTCATCGTCGAATCGCTCTGTGCCGGAGCACCCCCCGTGCGGCGTCCCGATCCTCGGATCACCAGGGTGCTGGACCTGATCGCGTCATCCGGAGATCTGCGACTGTCGCTCGAGCGCGTGGCCTCCAGCGTGTTCCTCTCGCCGAGCCGGTTCCAGCATCTGTTCAAGCAACAGGTCGGCCTCGCCTTCCGGCGTTACATCCTCTGGCGCAAGGTGACCCGGGCGATGATGACCATCGCGCGGGAACGGACGCTGACCGCGGCAGCGCAGGCATCCGACTTCGCGGATGCCGCCCACCTCACGCGTACCTTCCATCAGATGTTCGGTCTGCCGCCGTCGCTGCTGATGCAGGGCGAGCTGTTCGTCGTCCCTTCCCCATTCGACCTGGCCGCCAAGGCCGCGTGATGGGAACCGCCGGCCGCTCCCGGCCGGCGGTCCTTTCCATCGTCAGTTTCCGTTCGAGCAGCCGCAGTTCGCGCAGGTGCACGTTCCCGGCTCGCACGGACAGGCCGGCCCGCACTGGCAAGAAATCCTGGTGTCGTGGTTCATGGTTCTCTCCTTTCACTCCTGCTGACGCAGCCGTGCGTCACCCGCCTGAGCGGGGCGCTGAAACCGGAGTATGCGGACGCCATCCGGCGCATCGACGTCGACGGCGTCCCAGTGACCTCGTACGCGAGCGAAGCGGGGATTTCGGCGAGCAATGCCGGCGTCCGCGTGTTTCGCGCGCGCGAAGCGCTCCGCAAACAGGTCAAGGCCTCGTGTGGTACGTGCGCGGAGCACGGATGCGTGGAGTGCACGTGTGGGTGATTGAACGGGGTGACGTACGGTGAACGTCACTCCGCAGGTTCAGCAGCGTCGTCAGGCGGCAATGGGGGAAGAACGGCGCGCGTGGGCTGCCTGCGCCCCGCGGCGACGTGGCGGACCAGGTCGCCGGGATCGACGCCCAGGACCTGGGCGAGGTTGATGATCGCAGTGAGGCTCGGCAGGAAGAGTCCCCGCTCGAGCAGGCTGAGATAGTTCGCGGTCATGCGGGACTGCCGCGCGAACTCCGCGACGGTCCATCCGTGCTGCTCGCGGAGATTTCTGATGAGCTTCCCGAAGCGGACCGCATCCGGCTGAGCGACCTTCGCGTGTGGCATGACCCCGATTGTAACATCCTTGGTTGGTAACTGTCTTGGACGCGCAGGATCTAAAACAAACCTTGGTTGATTTCAATATCATCATTGCTAACTTTGAAATCAACCTTGGTTGATTGCAGAGACCAAGGTGTTGGCGTGAATAACAACCTTGGTTGATTTCAAGAGGGTCGCGGCGTTGTATTGATTCCAACCAAGGTTGATTTACGAAACCGCCTACCCGTCGATGATGACAACCTTGGAATGCGTGTCTGGTCATCGCTTCGGCATGTAAATCAACCTTGGTGATCTTCGGCCTTCGATGATCTGACTTCAGGACACACCAAAGTTGACTTCGAAAACGTCGTGATTCGATGACTAGACAACCATGGAATGTGTGCGGATCACCGCACCTTGAACGCGTACGCCGCCAACACCGGCAGCGTTCCCACCGCAAGCCCGAGCGCCATCCCCGCGAGTCCGGCGAGGCCGATGTGCAGGCATCCGGCAATGCCGAGGGTGACGGTGATGCTCACCGCGGCGGTCCAGAATCCGGCACCCGGCCGTTCGCCGAGGCTTCCACCCGCGAGGCAGAGAGCGGCGACGAAGCCGCCGGCGATCGAGGCCGCGGGCAGCAATCCGCAAATCAGCGTCGAGCAGATCGGCGTGATCCAACTCGCCACGAACGGGAGGAGCAGCGGACTGAGGCCTGCGATCAGACCGACGTTCGCGCCGCGGCCGAAGTCCTGTCCGCGCCAGTGGAAGAGAACCATCAGCGCCGCGACGGCGGCGATGACGAAGAGCATCAGCGCGCCGCGGCCTGCGGTCATGCACGCGTAGAGCGGGAGGCACGTGACGGGAAGGACGAGCAGCGCGCGGCGCGCACCTTTTTTCACTCGTCCGCGCTCGTACGCGTGGCGGGCCGCTGTCAGAAGCATCGCGTCATTCATGTCGGAGCCTCCACGCTGCGCGCATGCGCGCGCGTGCACGCTGCAGCCGTTTGCGGAATCCCGCGCCGACCGTTCGCTCGTCGCGCGCATAGCGCAGCAACGCATCACGGTCTTCGGGCCGCAGCGTCGCCAGTGTCTGGCCGATCGCCGCCGCGAGATTGGCCGCAATCGCCCGCTCTTCCGGGTTGACTGTGTTCAGCAGCACGTCTGCCGCTTCCTCCAAACCGCTCGTGTCGCGCCGCCGCCACGCGCGACGGCGCACCGTGCGAATCTCCCACATCGCAATTCCGATCGCCCACGCCACCGCATCGCGTTCCGGATCGAACTCCGTCGCCCGCTCGAACAGTTTCAGGAGCGCGTTCTGCGCGGCGTCATCGACATCGATCGCCGGCAGGTAGCGCGACGCCAGCGCATGTACGACGGGCCACAGGCGCGCGAACGCCGGCTCGAACGCCTGTCGATCGCCGTCCGCGAGACGGGTCAGCTCGCGCTGCAGCTCCGCGCGCGCATGCGCGTCGAGAATCACCGTGTCGCCGCCGCCATCACTTTCCGAATCTCCCGCCGCGCTTCATCGAGGTCTTTGAGAAACGCCTGCTCCTGCTTCAGGCGATCGACGAACTGGCGGGCGAAGATCCGCCCCGACTCCGAGTCGCTGGCGAAGTGAACGCCGAGGATCTCGCGCGAGTAGGCCATGTCGCGGGCGTTCTGCAGGAAGAGGTCGCGCTGTTCCGGAAGCAACAGCTCGTAGACGTATGCCGCGACCCACGAGTTACTGGAGTGGCCGCTCGGATACGCCGGAAAGTTCGGCGTCTCGAGATTCCGGAGGCGCGGCTCGATCGTGTAGGGCCGCACGCGATTGAATCGGAACTTCGCCGCCCAGAGGTAGTAGCTCGCGTCGGACCAGACGCGCGCCATGAAGTCCGCGGTGACGGGCAGCGATTCGGGCCCGAACCATGCGCCGAGCTGATGCCCCATGTGAAAGAGGTTCTGCCGCATGCGCGGCCAGTCGGCATCTCCCGGACGAACGCTCAGCCGGTAATAGACGCCGGCGAGTTGCTGGCTGTACGCGATCTCGTCGGGAGCTCGCTTCGCCTGCAGTTCGAGAAGATGATCGAGCTCGGCGCGGGTCTGCTGCGAGCTGTTCGCCGGAAACTCGGGCAGGTGAAACGTGGTCGGCGGGACGTCGAGGTACGCCGGCTTGACGTCGAGCACCTTCAGATAGCCAGGGCTCATCGCGGAGAGCGAGAACTGCTGCCGGTCGAGGCCATGCTGTTCGGCGCGCGGCTTCCCACTCAACGCCGCGATCCGTTGATAGTGATCGAGAGTGCCCTTTGCCAGTGTCCGCAGCGCGGTCTCCGCATAGGCAGCGTTCCCGATGGAAAAACAGGCAACGACAAGGAGGAGACGTGACATGAGTGCGTCCTTTCGCTACCTCTAGGCGCGGGACGCACCTGCCGTGACAGCTCTCCATCAACGTTCGGTGACAGCTGCCATCGCGGGCCGGGGTGCGCGGCGGAGCTGTTCGGGAGCTCGCGTCGAACAACACGCGCGCGCGAGGGCAAGGCGATCTCGCTGCAGCTCGCGATCTTCTTTCAGCGTCGTCATGACCGCCTCGAACGCGGCGAGGACCGTTGGATTCTCCGGCGGCGCGATCGCGTAGCTGATCCACTTGCCGTCACGCGATGTGCTCACGAGCCCTGCGCTTCGCAGATAGGCAAGGTGCCGCGAGATCTTCGGTTGCGGCTCATCGAGCACTTCGACGAAGAAGCAGACGCAGACCTCTCCCCCGGCCATCAGGTTGAGAAGCCGCAGGCGGGTGCGGTCTCCCAACGCCTGAAAAAGCGCTTCCAATGCTTCCGCAGTGGTTTTCTTCATATTCGGCTTGACAGATGTAATAAGCGGACCTATCTTCTCCTTCACATTCGTTGTAACGAATATGAGGAGATGATCATGCCATCAGAAGTTCAAGTTCTCAAGGCCCACGTTTCGATCAACGTCCGCAACGTCGAGCGCAGCATCGACTTCTACCGGAAGATGCTCGGCATCGAGCCGTCGAAAGTCCGCACCGGCTACGCGAAGTTCGACGTGCAGAATCCGCCGCTCAACCTCGCGCTCAACGAGGTGCCCACCCTCGCCGCCTCCGGCGCGCTCTCGCACCTCGGCCTGCAGGTCAGCTCGACCGAGGACGTGCTTGCCGTCCGCACGCGGTGGGCCGAGGCCGGCCTCGTCACGCGCGACGAGATGAAGACCGACTGCTGCTATGCCACGCAGGACAAGACCTGGGTCCACGACCCGGACGGCAACGAGTGGGAGGCGTTCGTCGTGCTGAAGGACAACCTTCCCGAGGTGGCTTCCGCTTCCGCTGCTACGTCCTGCTGCACCACCGCTGGCGCATGCGGTGGCGTCGGTACGGCCACGGCCTGATTGGTCCGGCTACCGATCGTTGCGTTCAGCAACGATTTCGTTTACTCTCGAATTCGTTGCTACTCGCAACGAATTCGAGGGATTTGATGCTCCGTCACGAGAAACTCCGGGAAGTGGCCCGCCTCTACATCCGCCAGCAGCGCCGTGCCGCCGCCGGCTGTCAAGGGACGTCCCTCACCCAATGCTGGATCGTCACCGAACTGGGGCGATCCGGCTCTTTGACGCTCGGCCAGTTGGCGGCGGCAATCGGCTTCGACAAGAGCTGGACCAGCCGGGCGGTCGACGCTTTGGTCGCGGAAAATTTGATTCGCAAGCAGCCTGACGCCGAGGACGGCCGGCGAACGTTGCTCATCCTCTCGGCGAAGGGGAAGGCCAGATACGCCGCCATCAATGGCGCGCTCGAGGTCCACTCCAGAATCGTGATGCAGCGCATCCCCGCCGCGCGACGACGCGAGGTGGAGAACGCGCTGCTTCTCCTCGAGGCGGCGCTGCGCGAGGAGGAGCCATGATGTTGAACATGCTGGCCTGGGTCTTCTGGCATGCGCGCGACCCGCGCATCCCCGAAGAAGAGTATGTCCTTGCGCTCACTGCCTTTCATGAGCTCATCCGCGAGATCTCGCCCCAGGGCTTCCTCGGCATTCGCACGCTGCGATACGACGCGCGCCCATGGTTGCCGGCCCAAACGGAAGTCCACGAAGACTGGTACTTTGTCCGCGATTCGGCGGCGCTCGATGTGCTCGAAGACGCTGCGGTCTCCGCATTCGCGAATGAGGCTCACGGAAGAATCGCGCGATTGACGTTGACGGCGATCGCCGGACTCTATCGATTGCGCGCAGGCGAGCCCGCTGCACGTACGCCGCACTGCCGGTGGATCGACAAGCCGCGCGGCGAGCCGTACCCGACCTTCCTCGAATCATTCCGCGACGCGGACGCGGTCTGGAGCCGGCAGATGGTTCTCGGACCCACGCCGGAATTCTGCATCGAGGAACGGTAAGGCACGGATCGCATCGCGCACGATGCGGAGGCTGCGCAGCTTCTGCTCCTCGTTCCCGCCGCCGATGGATCGTCGAAGCTCCAGTGAATCCGTTCCGGCGCGCCCGGAACGCGTTTCTTCATTCCGTTGTGCCGGTCCCGATCCACCGGAAGAGCAGCGTTGCGGCGAGCGCGCCGAGGAGTTGCGCGACGATGAAGGCCGGAACGCCTGCGGGCGCGATTCCGGAAAACGTATCGGTGAGGCCGCGCGCGATCGTGACGGCCGGATTTGCGAAGCTGGTGCTCGACGTGAACCAATACGCGGCCGTGATGTACGCGGCAACCGTGAGCGGAACGACGGCCGCGCGCTTGCCGGTGCCGTGGACGACGATGAGCAGCCCGAAGGTCGCGAGGAACTCGCTGAAGAGTTGCGCGAATCCGACGCGGCTGTGTCGCGATAGGGCGACCAGCAGGCAATTCGAACATGACATGTGCGGCCATGACGCCGCACAGCGCGCCGACGATCTGCGCCGCGATGTAGCCCGGAACGTTCCGCCAGGGGAAGCCGCCTTCGATGGCCGCGGCGATCGACACCGCTGGATTGAAGTGCGCGCCCGAGATCGGGCCGAAGGTGAAGATCAACGTCACCAGCACCGCGCCTGTCGCACCGCTGTTCGCGAGCAGCACCAGTGCCATGTTTCCGCCGGCCAGCCGTTCTCCCATGATTCCGGAGCCGACCACCGCCGCGACGAGCAGTCCCGTTCCGATTCCCTCGCTGACGATCGCGCGCATGATGCGGGTGATATTCGCATGAGCGAATATAGTCACGCCACCCCGTCAAAAGCTGATCAGCATCTTCACCCCATACCTCGTGTCATCCGACCGCGCCGGCGTGAAGTTGCTCTGCTGCAGCGAGTCGTAGTCGAGCAGTACCGCGGCGGTGACTTTCTCGAGATTCGGGACCCAATACGCGACGCCGGCGATGTTGCGTTTCTGTTTTTGCGAGGTGTCGTCGTTGGGGTCGAAGGCGTCGTGGCGCAGGAGGAGCTCCCATCCTGTTCTTCCCGAGCTTCGGCGTGGCCCAGATCGACCAGCCGTGCGAGTCGACTTCGGCGACGCGGCTCGAGGTGCGGTCGGTGGCGCGCACGAGCTCGAGGCCGAGGGTGCCGCGCGGATGCTGATACGTCACCTGTCCGATGAAGCGCTCGCGTTTCGCGTCGGAGACGTAGTGGTCTTCGATGACGAACGCGGTGAGGCGGAGTCCTTTCTTCGGCATCGGGATGAAGGTCGCCCGCACCTGAAACGCTTTCTGATCGTTCGCTTCCGCGCGCGAATAGCCGTCGCCGTTGTAGAAGCCGCCGTGGATCTCGCCGTGATCGCCGGGAAACGCGTAGCGCATCGACACGCCCGCATCCGCGGACGTGAACACCGGCAGCACGCGCTCCGGAAACATCGTTCCCTGGAAGCGATAGCGATAGATGCCTTCGGAGTAGTCGAGGTACGGCGTCTGCTGCACGCCGAGGCGCACCCACGAGCCTTTCGCGAGCCAATCGTCGAGATTGAACTGCGCGAATGCGTACTTGAGGCGGAACGTCTGGCTGCCGGAGAGTGACGAGCCGCTGCCCGACTCGCGGGCGATGTCGGGCGTGATGCGGAAAAGAATCCAGTGATTCAGATTTCCGGTGACGTTGATGTATGCGCGGTTGACGTTGAACGAATTCGCGTGAATGCGATTGCCGTCGGCGTCGGTCGTTTGCGGCGACTGCTGCCACACGTAGTCCGCGAAGATCGTCGCACCGATTTTGAACGACGGCTTGTCCTCCGGCTTCGCCGTCTGCGCGGCGAGCGGCAGTGCGAGACAGAGGAGGAAAACGAGCTTCTTCACGCGATCACCTTGTACACGATCGCGGCGATGATCGCGGACGCCGGCAGCGTGACGATCCACGCCAGCGCCATCTCCCCGACCATCTTCCAGCGCACGCCGCTTTTGTCGATGAGGCCGACGCCGATGATCGCACCGGAGGAGACATGCGTCGTCGACACGGGCAGCGCGAGACGCGAGGCGAAGCCGACGAGGAGCGAGGTGACGAGGTTCGCCGCGAATCCGTTGCGCGGCGTGAGGCGCACGACCTTCTTCGCCAGCGTCTCGGTGACGCGCCGTCCGGAGATGAAGCTGCCGGCGCCCATGGCCACGGCGAGCATGACGTAAAACGCCTGACTCGAAATGCCGGTCGCCGCGGCGGCGGCGATGCCGAGGGCGATGATCTTCGGCGTGTCGTTCAGGCCGCGGAAGAAACTCGTCGCGCCGGCGGAGATCCAGTGCAGACCGTCGATGATCGTGAGGCGCGCCACGGCATCGCCGCACTGCGACTGCGGCGCGACTTCCACATTCATCGAAGCGTTATCGCGCAACAGCATGCCCTCGGGGGTCACGAGCGTGTTCTGCTCAACGCAGAGGCAATAGCGCTCGATGCGCCGCGCGAGCGGCCGAAGCAGCGGGAGGATGAGCATCATCAGCGTGAGTGAGATCACCGGCGACAACAGCAGCGGATAGAGGACCTTCTTCGTGACGGCGTTCCAGAGAATGCCGCCCGAGCCGACATTGATGAGCGCCACGCCGACGAGCGCGCCGGTGAGCGAGTGCGTCGTCGAGACGGGCATGCCGGTGCGTGTGGCGATGACGAGCCAGCCCACCGCGCCGATGGCGACGGCGAGCAGGAACGCGGGCGCGGTGTCGGGTTTTTCCAGCAGTCCCTTGCCGCTGAACGTGGCCACGAGCGCCTGCGTCATCACGCTGGCGGTCAGGGCGCCGAGGACCGTCCAGATCGTGCCCCAGATCATGGCGGTGCGATAGTTCGAAACGCCCGACCCGAAGAGCGTGGCGATACCGCGCGAAACGTCGTTGGCTCCGTTTGCATAAGCGACGAACAAGGTGACGATGATGAGAACTGCGATCACGGGCTGACCTCCTTCTCTCTCTGCTGTTGATCCGCGGATTGGGGAAGCATTCGCGCGACTTTCTCGACCAGCTCGACCATGCGGTGGACGTAGCCGATCTCGTTGTCGTACCAAGCGAGGACCTTCACCTGTGTGCCGTCGACGACCATCGTCGAGCCGGCATCGAGGACGGCGGAGCGCGTCTCGCCGCGATAGTCGACCGAGACCAGCGGCAGTTCCTCGTAGCCGAGGATGCGGCCGAGCGGACCGGACGCTGCGTCGCGAAACAGCGCATTGACGCCGGCGACGCTGGTCTTGGTCTCGACTTCGAAAACGGCGTCGGTGATCGACGCGTTGAGCAGCGGCACGCGCACGGCGAGTCCGTTGAGCCGCCCCTTCAGCTCGGGATAGATCAGCGTGATCGCCGTGGCGGAGCCGGTGGTGGTGGGAATCAGCGACAGGCTCGCCGCACGCGCGCGGCGCAGATCGTCATGCGGCGCGTCGATGACGTTCTGCGTGTTCGTCATGTCGTGGATCGTGGTGATCACGCCATGGCGGATGCGCAAGTTCTCGTGAATGACTTTCACCACCGGCGCGAGGCAGTTCGTCGTGCAGGACGCGGCGGTGATGACGTCGTGGACCGCGGGGTCGTAGAGATCGTCGTTGATGCCCATCACGAGATTGAGCGCGCCGTCTTTCACCGGCGCGGAGACGACGACCTTCTTCACGCCGCGGGCGATGTACGCGTCGCGCAGCAGCGCGGTCGTTTTGAATTTGCCGCTGCATTCGAGGACGACGTCGATGCCGTCGAGGTCGAGCTGCGAGGGATGTTTGTGGGCGGTGAAGCGCAGCGAACGGTCGTCGATCACGATCTCGTCGCCGATCGATTCCACTTCGCTGCGCCAGCGGCCGTGAATCGAATCGAATTTCAGGAGATGCGCGGCCGTGACGATGCCGCCGTTCGGCTCGTTGACGGCGACGAATTCGAGGTCCGGCCTCCCCCACCCCGCGCGCAGCGCGAGCCGTCCCATGCGTCCGAATCCGTTGATCAAAATCCGCGTGGTCATGCCCTCTGTTCTCCTCGGTCTCGTTTGAAAAACATCGCCAGCGAGAGGAGCAGCAGCGGCCATCCCGGGATGCCGGGCAGCACCAGGCCGGCGATGCCCGCGCCGGCGAGCATCCAGGCGCGTTTCTTCGAGTGGAGTGACAGGCAACGTCACTGCCGCTCCTGCTTCGGGCAGTGCGGCGACAGACAGGATCGCCTGTCCTCCAGACTTTCTTGGCCGGAGGCCGTTCGCGAGGGCCGCGATCGCGGCGACGTTGTTTGCGAGCACCGAGGCCATCACGCCCCAGCCGAAGGCGAAGACGCCGGCGATGCAGGCGACGTTCGGGGCGAGGATCAGCTTCCAGCTCGTGGCGACGTTGCGCTCGAGCGCGCGCGAGACGGCGATGAACTCGCCGAGCTTGCCGAGGTTCTCCTCCATGAACACCACCTGCGCGGTGTCGGTGGCGACGCTGGTCGCGCCGCGGATGGAGACGGAGACGTTCGCGCGCTTGAGCGCGATGGCGTCGTTGATGCCGTCGCCGACGAACGCGACGCGCCGTCCTTCGCGCTGCAGCAGCTCGACGTATCCGGCCTTCTGCTCCGGCAGCACCTCGGCGAAATAGCGATCCACGCCGAGCGACATGGCCAGCTTCTGCGTCGGCCGCTCGTGATCGCCGGAGATGATCACCACCTGCCGCACGCCATTCGCGCGCAGCTCATCGATCAGCTCCGCCACGCCTTCGCGCAGCGCGGGCGCGAGCTCGATCGCACCGGCGAGCTTGCCGTCGATGCCGACGAAGACGAGCGAGTGTCCTTCGTCATGCGCCTTCGTCTCGACTTTCAGCGCGGAGCGCGAGATCGGGATCTCGTCCTGCTGCAGGAAGCGGCTGCTGCCGACGCGCACCGCGCGTCCTTCGACGTCGACGCGAATGCCGTAGCCGACCTGATACGACGAGTGATCGGTCGCCGGAAATGCGCGGCCGGTCTCGTTGAATGCATGGACGATCGCCGCGGCGATCGGATGATCGAGCCGCCGCTCCGCTGCCGCGGCGCACGTCAGCACTTCGTCTTCAGTGTGCTTTCCGAACGCGTGAATCTTCGCGACGAGCGGGCGCTCTTTCGTCAACGTGCCGGTCTTGTCGAAGAGGACGGTGTCGATGGCCGCCATCTCTTCGAGCGCGCGGCCGTCTTTGACGAGAATGCCGCGGTTCGCGCAGAGCGAGAGCGAGCTGAGAAGCGCGAGCGGCGCGGCCATGCGGATGCCGGTGCCGAAGTCGCAGTTGATGATCGCGGTCGCGCCGCGTAGCCCGGCGACGCAATAGCCCGCCGCGGCCAGCGCGAGCGTCGGGATGACCGCTTTGTCGGCGAGATATTCGCCGCGCGACTGCGAGGAGAGGCGATACATCGCCGTCTCGTTGAGGATCGTCGTGATCTTCGCGGATGTGGTCTCGCTGCCGGCACGCTCGACGGTGATGAGGAGACGTCCGCCGATGATGAGCGTCGACGCGAAGACGCGGCTGCCCGGCTCTTTTTCCACCGGTACCGATTCGCCGGTGAGCGCGTGCTGATCGACGACGGCCGCGCCTTCGAAGACGACGCCATCGACCGGAATCATCTCGCCGGTGTGCACGGCGACGGTGTCGCCGGCTTTCAATCGCTCGATCGGCACGCTGACTTCGACGCCGTCGACGAAGAGGTACGCCGTGCGCGCCTGTTTCGCGAAGACGCTGACGAGCCGCCGCCGCGAGTCTTCCTGCGCACGGTCGAGCAGCCGGCGCCCGAACGCGAGACACCACGCCAGCACGGAGCCGGCGAAGATCTCGCCGCTGAGGAGACAGAGGATCACGACCATCGCGTCGAGAACGTCGACGCCGAGGCGGCGCTCGACGAAGAGCGTCGCCCGCGCGCCGTGGAACGTCGGGATGACGCAGTAGAGGAACAGCAGCGCCGCCGGGACGTAGAGAATCGGCGCGAGGAACTGCGCGGTCGCGGCGAGCACGACCGCCGCGCTGTTCAGCAGCAGCTCATACTTTTGCCGGTCCGCATGCGGATGCTCCTCGGCGTTGACGAGAATCTCGTCCAGCACCGCGAGCAGCTCCGTTTTTCCGATCGCCCGCGGGTCGTAGTGAATGAGCACCGAGCAGGCGATCGAGCTCGAGCGGAAACGCTCCACGCCCATCACCGTCATCAGCTCGCGCTCGATGTCGTGGCAGAGTTTCTTGCGCCGGAAGAGCCGGTCGTTGCGCACGCGCATGCGGCCCGGAATCTCGCTCGTGACGCGCCACGCTGTCGTGATCGCGCCGTAGCGATGCACGCGCACGACGCCGCGAGAATCGGCTTTCAACGGGAATCGGCGTCGTCTCCCCTTCGATCCCTGCGCCGAGGCGGGCCGCGAGCTTTTGTCCGAATGTTTCCGGCGCGCAGCTCGGATCGAAGCGAATCTCCGCTTTCAGTTCGCGCGCGGAGATCGACACTTCCTCCACCTCCTCGAGGTCGAGGAGCACGGCCACGAAGGTGCGGCAGTCGTCGCCGTCCGGCGTGCCGAAGAACGGCACGTCGCGCACGATCACGCGTCCGGAGCTCGGATAGGCGATGCGCATCAGTTCGTGAGCTCGGCGCGATGGCGGCGCTCGAGGGCGCGGTCTTCGAGGTCTTCGACGGTCTGCGCGACGGAGCGCGCGGCGTCGGCGTACAACGCGTCGAAGCGCTGCGACGCGCCGATGACGACCGGCGCGACGGCGTCACGCACCGCATCCCAATTGCGTCCGACGAAAACACCGCAGGCGAATACGATCCAATAAGGCATAGACCTCTCCTGTCGCGCGCCGGAGCGCGCCGTTTCACGGTTGCTGGACTGAAAAGCGGACCCTCGGTTGACGGTTGCGCAGTTACGCGGTTGCTCGGTTACGCGGCGTTCTGCCGAGCAACTGCGCAACTGAGCAACCGCGCAACCATCAATGTCATGTTGCTGACTCGATGATCGGCGGCTCGACGATTGACGCCTTGTGCTCTTCGTGCGACTTGCGCGCGGCGTCGGCGCCGTCGCGGAAGCCCTGCTTGATCACGCCGTCGTCGGGAAGGATGTCGCCCACGACGACCGCGCCGTACACGACGCCGAACGACAGTCCGTACGCGAGCATGTAGACGCCTTTCGAGATCGACTGCTTGATCGCCGGCGCGTGCCGGTCGGCGGCATCGGCCGCGTCCCTCGCCGCGCGGCGGAATCCTTCCGACGCATTCGCCGCGATGTCAGACAACACGCCACCTGCTGCCGAAGTCTTCGATGTTCTGGTCGTTGCCATGTCTCTCTCCCTTCGTAGTGGAGGACAGACAATCCTGTCTGTCCTTCGTCTCTCTCGGACAGACAGGATTGTCTGTCCTCCACTTTCACGTCGCGGGTAGCAGCGCGTAACCCGCGTCAATTTCTTTGCGTTTCGATTCCGGAATCGCGAGCGCCGTCGAGATGACGGCCGCCGCGGCGACGAAGATCGTCGACACCCACAGACATCCGACGATGCCGGTGAATTGATAGATCACGCCGGAGAGCACGGTGCCGATGAGGCGTCCGCCGGCGTTGGCCATGTAGTAGAAGCCGACCGTCATCGCCGCTTTCTCCGACTCGGAGTACTGCACGATGAGGAAGGAGTGAATCGCGGAGTTGATGGCGAAGATCACGCCGAAGATCGCCAGGCCGCCCGCGAGCGAGAGCGCCGGTAGAATGCCGCTCGCCAGCGCAAGCGAGATGAGGAACGGGATGCCCGCGAGCGCGGTCGTCCAGAAGACGACGGTGCGTGCTTTCGGAGGTCCGCCGTCCTTGGCGAAGATGAACTTCGGCGCGGCCGATTGCACGATGCCGTAGCCGATGGTCCAGAGCGCGAGATAGCCGGCGACGATGAGCGGCGACCAGCCGAACGCGGAGGCCATGAACACCGGCAGCGCGACGACGAACCAGACGTCGCGCGCGCCGAAGAGGAAGAAGCGCGCCGCGGAGAGAATGTTGACGCGCCGGTCGAGCGCGAACATCGAGGCGAACTTTTCTTTCTTCTTCTTGTCCTTGATGCCGAGGTCCTGCGGGAGATGGCGCATGAGGCTGAGCTGCAGCGCCACGAGGCCGGCGGCCATCATCAAAAGCGAGATCGGGAATCCGAAGATCGTCAGGAGCAGCGCGCCGACGAAGAAGCCCACTCCCTTCAGCGCGTTCTTCGATCCGGTGAGCACCGACACCCAGTGATAGAGGCGGTCGTCGGCGCCGGCGGGCACGACGCTCTTGATCGCGCTCTTCGAGCTCATCTTCGTCAGGTCCTTGGCGATTCCGGAGAGCGCCTGGCTCGCCATCACCCACGCCACGACCAGCCACACCGGCCACGACGGACTCACGAAGGCGAGCATCGTCAGCGCGAAGATCTGGATCCAGCCGCCCGCGGTGAGCGTGATGCGAAGGCCGAAGTTCGCGCCGATCCATCCGCCGACGAGATTTGTGATGACGCCGAAGATCTCGTAGAAGAGGAAGAGAAACGCGATCTGGAATGCGGAGTAGCCGAGGAGATAGAACTGGAAGAGCACGAGCATCCGGATCGCGCCGTCGGTGATCGTGAAGCCCCAGTACGCGGCGGTGACGAGGATGTACTCCCAGATGCCGTCGCGGCGCGCGGAGAGCTCGCCGTACCTCCGCTTCGCTTTCTCGACCCACTCGCGCATCGGCGTGCGGAAGATCGAGCGGATGCGGGTCCAGATTTTTTTTACAGGATTCGCTTCCGTCGCTTCACTTTCGTCGGAATCGGCCGCGGTTTCTACGCCGAGCAGATTGCTCGCGAGGCGCTGGGCGAAGGCGAAGCCGAATGCCAGAAGGTACGCACCCTTCGCGACGGCCCCGCCGCTGCGCGGCTCGGGCCCGGCATCCTCTGAGGGCTGCCAGGAAAAATCGTCGACAAGCTCTCTCTGTAGCGTATCCATGTCGATGAATTCAGAGCCTCGGACCGCTACACACTTTCCCATTCTTACCGCGGGATTTCTGTACAGAAAGATACATGGCCACCCGAATCGACTCAGGGATGATTCACGCGTGATCGAAAAGTCAGAGTTGGAGCAGGTAGGTACCGAATGCCGCGCGCTCGTACGTCGCCGCGCGCGCGCCGCGGGTGCACTGGCCGCGATTCCGCTGGTGGGAATCGACATCGCGGCGGATGTGGCACTGCTGCTGGAAGTGATCCCGGCGATCAATCGCCGCTTCGGATTGGAGCCGGAACAGCTCAACCGCCTCGACAGCGCGGGAAAGATCGCGTTCTACCGCATCGCGCGCAAGTTCGGAGGGCAGTTCATCGGCGAGGCGGTGACGAAGGAGATGATCGTGAAGGCGATTACTTCGGCGGGTCTCGCACTGGCGACGGAGAGCGTGTTGAAGTTCATCCCGATCGCGGGCTCCGCGGCCTCGGCCGTGATCTCGTATCACGTGTTCAAACGAATCGCCTATTCACACATCGAGTCGTGCGAGAAGATCGTCGAAGAGATGTCGCCATCGTGAACGGTTCGCTGCCCGAGCTCGCGCTGCTCTTTCTCCGCCTCGGCACGACGGCGTTCGGCGGACCGGCGGCGCACATCAGCATGCTCGAAGACGAGGTCGTGCACCGCCGCGCCTGGATGACGCGCGAAGAGTTTCTCGATCTCCTCGGCGCGACGAATCTGATTCCCGGCCCGAACTCGACGGAGCTGGCGATTCACATCGGCTATCGCCGCGCCGGTTGGGCGGGACTCGTCGTCGCGGGCGTGTGCTTCATCCTTCCGGCGGCGCTGATCGTCTACGCGCTCGCGTGGGCGTACGTGCGCTACGGCAAACTGCCGGAAGTCACGAGCGTGCTGTACGGCGTGAAGCCGGTCATCATCGCGATCGTCGTGCAGGCGCTGTGGCGCCTCGCGGCGACGGCGCTGAAAACCTGGCCGCTGCGCATCGCCGCGATCGCCGCCGTCGCCGTGAGCCTCGCCGGCGTGAACGAGCTCGCGGTCTTCTTCGGCACCGGGTTGCTCATCGCGCTGCTTCAACTGCGGCGCACGAACTTCATGCTCCTCGCGCCGATCGGCGCTGCCGCTGCCGCACCCGCGGTCGGATTGCTGCCGCTGTTTTTGTTTTTCCTGAAAGTCGGATCGGTGCTGTTCGGCAGCGGCTACGTGCTGATCGCGTTTCTGCGCGCCGATCTCGTGGAGCGCTGGCACTGGCTCACGGAGTCGCAACTGCTCGACGCCGTCGCCGCCGGCCAGATCACGCCTGGCCCGGTCTTCACGACCGCGACGTTCATCGGCTACGTCGTCGCGCGCGGACCCGGCGCCGTCGTGGCGACGCTCGGCATCTTCCTCCCCGCCTTCGTCTTCGTCGCCATCAGCGGCCCGCTCGTACCGAAGCTCCGCCAGTCGAAATTCGCATCCGCATTTCTCGACGGCGTGAACGCCGCCGCGGTCGCGTTGATGGTGGTCGTGACATGGCAGCTCGGCCGCACCGCGATCGTCGATGTGCCGACGGCGCTGCTCGCGATCGCGAGCGCGATCGTGTTGCTGCGCTTCCGCATCAATTCGGCGTGGCTCGTGATCGCGAGCGCGATCGTCGGCTTCGCAATTTCGTGATCGCACGAAACTCTTCGAAATGCCGCCGCGTCGCAATGGCATGCGAACGCTTGTGACCACTCTCATCCTCCTCGCAGTCTCGTTTGCAGTCTCCGCTCAGGAAATTGAAAGCATCGCCGGCGTGCGTTTGACGTTCGACCGCGCGGGCGCGCGATCGCTGGCCATGGGCTCGACCGGCATCGCGGCCAACGACGCGGATCTCGCGTCGACGAATCCCGCGGCGATCGCCGGCGCCGCGCGCTCGTTCTCGATCGAAACGCGCCGGCGCTCGCTCGAAGGGCGGTATATCAGCGACAGTGCGCTGAACACGATCGGCGTCGACTCGTCGACGAGCGCGATCCGCAGCGCAGCGCTCACGTTTCCCATGTCAGGGCTGACATGGTCGTTCTTCTACGACCAGCCGCTCGACGTGCATCACTCGACGGAGCCGGCATTCCGCGGCCCCTCTGCCTATGCCCCCTTCTTCATCTGCGAAGGCCGCCCTGCGGTGGCACCGTGCAATTCGCCGCAGATGCTCCTCGATCTGCCGATCACCTTTCCGGTCGATGCCCAACTTCAGTTGCAGCGATACGGGGCCGCGGCGGCGTGGTCGCGCGGTCCGCTCGCCGTGGGCGCTTCGATCCGCCGCGATCATTTCCGGCAGCAGACCGCCTTTCTGCCCGGACATGGTCCATACGACGGGATCGCGGAAAATGTGGACGATACGGCGCTGACCTGGAGCGGCGGCGCGACGTGGAGCTTCGGCTCCGCCGCGCGCATCGGCGCGACGTATGCGTCGGGCGGATCGTTCGCCGGCCAGCGAACGTTTTCCTTCGACCCCGCGCAGCCGATCGAGCTCCGCACGCCGCCTTCGTTCGGCGCGGGCATCTCCATCGATCCGCTGCCCCAGCTGACGATCGCCGCCGATGCGATGCGCGTCCGCTACAGCACGATGATGCACGGCCAGCGCAACATCAACCCGGCTCTCTCGGAGCTCGGATATCCCGACGTCACGGAGCTCCACGCCGGCGCCGAGTATCGCGCCGGCGGCATCGCGTTGCGCGCCGGCTGGTGGCGCGATCCGGCGCACGCGTTGGCGACGTTCAACGGCATCCTCCCGCCTCCGCCGTTCTCCAATATCGCGGCGATTCTCGAGTCGTCCGAAAGCCACGTCACGGCCGGCATCGGCGTCGGCACGAAGACGCGATTCGACGCGTCGGTCGACCGCAGCAAGAGCAGCACGCGCGTGGGCTTCGGAGTGTCGACGAAGTTTTGAGGTTGAATCGACAATCGCCGTCATCCTGAGCCGCGAAGACGGCGAAGGATCTCGAAATACGTAAAGGTTGCGTAGATCGAGATCCTTCGCTGCGCTCAGAGCCCGTGAAGAAATCGGGCCGTGCTGTGGAAAAGCGGGTGTGGTCGTACGATCGCGCCATGAGCGAAGGCGAGAAAGAGGCCAGGGTGGTGAAGGCGAATCGAGCGCAAATGCGGCTGGTGCCGCTAGACCTCGAATCGATGCTGCCGGAGGATCATCAAGCGCGGGCAGTATGGGCGTTCGTCGAGGGGATCGACCTGGCGGAGTTTTACGCGCGCATTGCGGCGCGCGAGGGTAGCGCAGGACGGCCGGCAATCGATCCACAAATTCTGCTGGCTTTGTGGATCGAAGCGACGCTCGACGGAATCGGTTCGGCTCGTGAGATCGAGCGGCAGTGCCAGTACCACTTGGCGTATCAGTGGATTTGCGGCGGCGTGAAGGTGAACTATCACACGTTGTCGGATTTTCGGAGCGAGTCGGCTGATCTTCTGCAGGGAGTACTGACGCAAAGCGTGGCCATGCTGCTGTGGCAGAAACTGGTCGAGATCCGGCGAGTGGCGCAGGACGGGATGCGTGTTCGTGCGGCCGCGGGAGCCTCGTCATTCCGGACGAGGGCAAGCCTGGAGAAGCTGAGTCAGATCGCACGGGAGCAGGTCAAGACCCTCACGCATGAGATCGACAGCGACCCGGCCGCGTCGAAAACGCGAGAACAAGCAGCACGGAAGCGGGCCGCGGAGGAACGCGCCAAGCGAATCGAGCGAGCGCTCGAGGAAATGAAAGAAGCGGAAAAACGAAAACGCTCGAACAACGGCAAGAAAAAGACGCAAGCACGGACTTCGACAACCGATCCGACAGCGCGGGTGATGAAGATGCCAGACGGTGGGTTCCGGCCCGCGTACAACATCCACCTTGTGACGGATACCGCCAGTCGAGTGATCGTGGCAGTGGACGTCGATGATCACGGGACCGATCTGCATGCAATGGTGCCGCTGGCCGAACAGATCGAGCAACGGTTCGATCAGGGTCCGAAACAGTGGCTGGCGGACGGCGGATGCACATCACTGGGAAACATCGACCAGATGGCTGGGCGTGGATGCCAGGTATACGCGCCGTTGCGTGAGCGGCGATCCGGACGGAAGAGCTCAGAGGTCCGGCGGAGCGACAGCGATGCCGTTCGGCAATGGCGCGAGCGAATGAGCACAGACGAGGCGAAGACGATCTACAAACAGCGCGCAGCAACGGCCGAATGGGTCAACGCACGGTACCGCGCACAAGGCCTGGTGCAGTTCCTCGTGCGTGGCGTGAAGAAGGCGCTCTCGGTCGCATTGCTGCATGCGATCACCAACAACATGGCCCGGAGAGTGGCTCTGGCCTGTTGACATGACGCAAAACCGCGGAAGCGATGACTACGTTGGATGTGCGGACGAGCGACTCATCCGCTTCAGTCATTTAGGTGACCCCTCCTGAGAACCCATGACTCGCGTTCTGCGCGGCTGTCACGCAGAACGCGATTAATTCACAGCCTCTCAGGATGACGGCAATTGCGGTTTTTGTGCAAAGGGAGCCACGCAGTCCTTCGCGGGCGGCCCGGCGGGGTGCTTCTTGCACGGCTGCTTGCTATCGTAGCGGGATGCGCCGACTCGTTTTCCTCTTTCTCATCATTGCTTGTGCCGCACATGCGTTTGCGTGGGGGCCGGACGGTCACATCATCGTCTGCAAGATCGCGCTGCTGGAACTGCGAAACGCGCCGGATACCTTGCAGCGCGTCAACGAGTTGACGGCGCTGTATCGCGACCCCGAGGGGAGCCCGGTCGCGGGGTTTGCGGAAGGATGCAACTTCCCCGACGTCGCGCGCGGGCGAGTGGAGGATCCGGAGCGGCCGATCAAATGGGTGCAGGAGTTCCGGCAGTTCAACAACTGGCACTTTCTGAACATCCCGCGCGAGACGTTCGCGATCAGCCCCACGGACTGCGGAGAGGACTGCATCCTCAAAGGCATCGCGTATCACATGAAGGGCCTGACGATGCCGGGCGTGAGCGAGAATCAGCACGCTCAGGCGCTCCTCTTCCTCGGCCACTGGCTCGGCGACATCCACCAGCCGCTGCACATCAGTTTCAAAGACGACCGCGGCGGCAACGACGTCCTCGTGACGCAAGACAGCTTCTTCGAACGCCTCCCGCCGCGGCCGCCGGCCACGGAGTCACGACCGGTGAACCTCCATGGCGTGTGGGACAGCCGCATCCTCACGAAGCTGCGCGGGACGACGACCGTCGATCAACTCGCGCAGGACCTGCAAGGTGCGATCACCGATGCGCAGCACGCGCAATGGGTTCTCGCAACGCCGCTCGACTGGGCGCAGGAGTCGTACGAGATCAGCACGCTGCCGGACGTGCAGTACTGCGAATGGAAGCCCGGCGCCAGCGGCGAGGCGTGCGCGGCGAAGTCGGGCGAGCGCTTGCTGACCGCGGACTATCAGGACAAGTTCGACGATGTGGTGAAGCAACGTTTGCAGCAGGCGGGCGTGCGGCTGGCGGCGTGGATCAGGAAGGGACTCGCGCAATAACGAGCAGCGCGTCGGATTTTCGCCGCAGCCGCTCGATCCCGTTGATCGCAACAATCGGTGCGAGGGCCAGCCACGCTTTCCATCGCGGGATGTCCGTCGTGAGTGTCAGACGAGAAACGGCGGTACGCACCGGCACTTCGTGGAGATACCGCGTCGCCAGCACTTCGCAGCCATGGTTGCGGAGGAACTGCGCGAGCGCGGACTCGTTGAAGTAGACCGTGTGCGGGTGCCGGTACTGCGTCTGCCATAGACGCTCGACCGCACTGCGGATCCGCAGCGCGTGCGCGATGCGGAAGAAGAGCCCGTCCGACGACGGGACTTTGATGACCCACAACGAACGGCATTTCTGTTTGACGAGTGCCGCAAACGCGTTGAGGTCCTCGAGATGCTCGATGACATCGAGCGTGGAGATCACGTCGGCGGCCGGAGTCGACTCATCCAGATGGCCGTGCCTTACGTCAATCCCGCGTGCATTCGCTGCGCTCGCCGCGTTCGCGTCAGGTTCGATGCCGCGGACGCGAAACCCGGCCGCGCGCGCGGCGTCGAGTACGTACCCGTAACCGCATCCGACATCGAGCCACTCGCCATCAGCGCCATGCTCGCGCGCGAAGGAGACGACCTCCTCCCCTTGCGTCTGCCGCACTGCGCCAATCGAGTTTCAAGTACGCGGCGGTGTCGACGTCGGCGTAGGTGGTTCCTTTGCGGTCCACGACAGGGCTCGTGCGGAGACCGCATTCGCGACAGCGATGGATCGTTAGGCCGGTGACGATCCTGGTGTCGAATTGCTTGCTTCCGCAGACTGCGCAGGACACGGGGGGAGGATACCGCGGCCTTGATCCCGGTATACCTACCGCTTCGTCAGTCCCCGAGGCAGCGCTTTCACCAGCGCATTCGTACGCTCGATGCCGTGGCGTTTGTCGAGCATGGTCTGGCGGATGAAGTCGAGGAGGCGGCCGAACTCCATGTCGGCGTCGTGCATCATGCGCGCGAGCTGGAGGACGACTTCGACGCCGGCGAGGTTCACGCCGAGGTCGCGCGTCAGGGTGAGGATCATCTCCAGCTTGCGGATCTCGTCCTCACCGTACAGGCGCGTGTTGCCCTGCGTGCGCGCGGGCTTGATGAGGCCTTCGCGCTCGTACAGGCGCAGCGTCTGCGGGTGAATGTTGTAGCGCTCCGCGATGATGGAGATCATCACGTAGCCATCGGATCTTCGGCGTGTCATAGATTCCTCTGTGTCATCCTGAGCGCAGCGAAGGATCCCCCGCCGGAGATCCTTCGCCGTCTACGCGGCTCAGGATGACACGGGCGCAAGCGCCCATGTCACTTGTTTTCGTCGACGACTTCGGCTTCGATCACGTCGTCTTTCGACGCGCCGTTTCCGCTGTCGGAAGGGGCACCCGCGCCGGGGGTCTGGCCCGCGTTCGCGCCCTGCTGCTGGTACATCACCTCGGCGAGCTTGTGCGACGCCTTGGTGAGGTTGTCGTAGGCCTGGCGGAGATTGTCGGTGCCGCCCTGCTCCATCGCCTTGCGGGCCTCGCTGATCGCGCCCTCGAGCGTCTGCACGTCCGAGCCGCTGATCTTGTCGCGGTTCTCGCTCAGCATCTTCTCGACCTGATACACCATCGAGTCGAGCTGGTTCTTGGCCTCGATCTCCTCGCGGCGCTTCTTGTCTTCGTCCGCGTGCTGTTCCGCATCGCGCACGAGCTTCTCGACGTCATCCTTCGACAGACCGGAGGAGCTGGTGATCGTGATCTTCTGCTCCTTGCCCGTGCCGAGGTCCTTCGCCGTCACGTGCATGATGCCGTTGGCGTCGATGTCGAACGTGACTTCGACCTGCGGCATGCCGCGCGGCGCCGGCGGGATGCCGATGAGGTGGAACGCGCCGAGGAGCTTGTTCGCCGCCGCCATCTCGCGCTCGCCCTGATAGACCTTGATCTCGACCGACGTCTGGTTGTCCGCGGCCGTGGAGAAGATCTCCGACTTGCGCGTCGGAATGGTGGTGTTGCGCTCGATCAGCTTCGTCATCACGCCGCCGAGGGTCTCGATGCCGAGAGAGAGCGGAGTGACGTCGAGCAGAAGAACGTCCTTCACTTCGCCGCCGAGGACGCCGCCCTGTACCGCCGCGCCGACTGCCACGACTTCATCGGGATTCACGCCCTTGTGCGGCTCTTTGCCGAAGTAGTCCTTCACCATCTGCTGGACCATCGGGATGCGCGTGGAGCCGCCGACGAGCACGACTTCATCGATCTTCTTCGGATCGACGCCCGCGTCGCTCAGCGCCTGCCGCACCGGTCCCATGGTCTTCTGCACCATGTCGCCGATGAGCTGCTCGAACTTCGCGCGGCTCAGAGCCATGTTGAGATGCTTCGGACCCGAGGCGTCGGCGGTGATGAACGGCAGATTGATGTCCGTCGACATGGTCGACGAAAGCTCGATCTTCGCCTTCTCGGCCGCTTCCTTGAGACGCTGCAGAGCCATCTTGTCCTTCGACAGATCGATGCCCTGGTCCTTCTTGAACTCGTCGATGATCCACTCGATCAGACGCTGATCGATGTTGTCGCCGCCGAGGTGCGTGTCGCCGTTCGTCGACTTCACTTCCACGACGCCGTCGCCGACTTCGAGGATCGAGATGTCGAACGTACCGCCGCCGAAGTCGTACACGGCGATCGTTTCGTTCGTCTTTTTGTCGAGACCATACGCGAGTGCGGCGGCGGTCGGCTCGTTGACGAGCCGCTCGACTTTGAGGCCCGCGATCTCGCCGGCGTCTTTCGTCGCCTGGCGCTGCGAGTCGTTGAAGTACGCCGGCACGGTGATGACCGCGCGGTCGACTTTCTCCCCGAGGTAGTCCTCGGCGGCCTGCTTGAGCTTCTGCAGAATCATCGCGGAGATCTCGGGCGGCGAATACATCTTGCCCTGCACATCCACGCGGACGTCGCCGTTGGGCGCCTGCGTCACCTTGTATGGCACCATCTTCATCTCTTCCGAGACTTCGTTGAACTTGCGCCCCATGAAGCGCTTGATGGAAAAGACGGTGTTTTCAGGATTCGTGACGGCCTGCCGCTTGGCGACCTGGCCGACCAGACGCTCGCCGTTCTTGGCGAAACCGACCACCGAGGGGGTGATGCGGCTGCCTTCCGCGTTCACGATGACCTTCGGCTCATTTCCTTCCATGACCGCGACGACCGAGTTCGTGGTGCCGAGGTCAATGCCGATGATCTTGGACATATCTTGTTCTCCTTCTATGACTTCAGAACAGTTGAGCGTTCTGTTATCAACTTTCGCTGTGTGACTAAACCTGAGTCTATCATTGTAAATTTCCGGTGTGCAAGGAGTAGGCCTTAGGGGTTCGGTGTTAGGAGTTGGGTGTTGGGAGATAGGGTTAGAATGTCGCGAGTTGGAGGGATCTAGATGAGCAACTATCCGTACGGATCACAGCCTCAGCCTGCATACATTGATGGACGGACGGCGGAGACCGCGGAGCGGGAGCGCTCGTTCATCCGAAGCGTGTACGGCTGGATGTTCGGCGGCCTCATGCTCACGGCCGGTGCCGCGCTGTGGGTGGTGAACTCGGAAGCGATGCGGCAGCTGATCTTCGGCAATCGCATCGTGTTTTTCGGATTGATGATCGCGGAGCTGGGGCTCGTGATCTTCCTGTCCGCGCGCGTGACGAAGATGTCGGCCGGGGCCGCGGCGTCCTCGTTCCTCGTCTACTCCGTGCTCAGTGGCTTGACTTTGAGCTCGATCTTTTTGGTGTACACGAGGGCAGACATCTTTCAGGCGTTCGTGACAGCGGCCGGCATGTTCGGCGCGATGAGTGTCTTCGGTTTGGTGACGAAGCGCGATCTCACCTCGTGGGGCGCGTTCTTCGGCATGGGTCTCATCGGCGTGTTGATCTGCATGGTGGTGAACATCTTCCTGAAGTCGTCGATGCTCTCGTTCGCCGCGTCGCTGATCGGCGTGGTGGTGTTCGTCGGCCTGACGGCGTATGACACGCAGACGCTGAAGCGATATGCGCACGCGCCGGAGCTGCGGGAGAACCTCGCGGTGTTCGGCGCGTTGCGGTTGTATCTCGATTTCGTGAACCTCTTCCTGATGCTGCTGCGTCTGTTCGGCGGCAATCGGAGATAGTTCTATGGACTGCGGCAGCGCAAGCTGCCGCTTTCCCACAGCGCTCGGCAGCTACGCTGCCTCATTGGAAAGCGGCAGCTTGCGCTGCCGCAGTCCAAACCGGCGCACCATCTTCTTCAGCGTGAGTGCGTTCTCCACCGCGTACGCGCGATCGTCATTGTCGAAATAGACGTAGATCGCCGTCAGCTTGCGGCTCCACTCCTTGATGCGCTCGGCCCACACCGCGAGTTGCGCGTCGCTGTAGCTGCCCTGGTATTTGAAGCGCGTCGGGCCGTGGAGGCGGATGTACGTCCAGTCGGCTGTGAGCTCGATCGGCGAGTGATAGCCGGCGAGCTCGTAGATGCAGAACGCGGCGTTGTGGCGGCGCAGTGTCTCGAGCACTTCGTCCGTCATCCATGTCGGATTGCGCAGCTCGAATGCGTAACGATGCTCGCGGGGGAGCAGTGAGAGAAACTCCTCGAGCCGCTCGACGTTCACTTTCCATCCCGGCGGCAGCTGCCAGAGGATCGGACCGAGCTTGCCGCGCAGGCGCTCGGCAAGTGGAAGGAAGTTGCGCAGGCCGCGCTGCGCGTCTTTCAGCTTGATCATGTGGGTGATGAAGCGGCTCCCCTTCACCGCGAAGAGAAAATTCTGCGGCGTCGACTTGCGCCAGGTGTCGAGCGCGCGTTCGTTCGGGAGTTGATAGAAGGTGTTGTTCAACTCGACGGTGTCGAAGTCGCGCAGGTAATACGCGAGCATTTTCCCGGGCTGGATGTCGGCGGGGTAATAGCGGCCGATCCAGTGTTTGTAGTGGAAGCCGGACGTGCCGATGCGGATGTCTGCCATACGCGAGTTGATGAAGGACAGGCAGGAGTGCCTGTCCTCCACTTGGGTTATTGCTGTCGCGAGCTCGAGGTCGTGCTGGCGTTGGTCACCGTCACACGGCCGTTCGTCGTGAGGACGCGCACGTTGCCGTTCGCGCTGGCGGTGGCCGCGTTGGTGCTCAGGGTATTCACGCTCACGTTGGAGGTGCCGGTGGCTGCAGTCGTCGGGGTCACGGTTGCGGATGCAGTCGTCGGAGTGAGGGTGGTGGTCGTCGCGGACGCCGCGGGAACTGTTGCCGAGGCGGTGGTCGGGCTCACCATGTTCGCAGCGGTGGTCGGCGTCGTGCCGGCGACACTCTGCGGAAACACGGCCGCGCTCGCGACGTCACCATTGAGATCGGCACCGCTCGTGACGACCGGAGTCGCCGGCGAGTTCAGCGTCGAGTTGACGGTGACCTGCGGATTGAGGTTCGCGTAGTTCAGGGTCTGGCCGGTGACGACGCGATCGGAGGCGTACGGCTGGCCGACGCCGGGATTCACGGGGCCGAGGACGCGGACTTTCGGGAGATGGTCGGCCATGATCAGCGCCGCTTCATCGGGAGTGAGTTTGTGCGGGCGCGTCACGAGCGCCTGCTCGTTGCCGCGATAGGACGAAGTCATGGGCGGCGGTGTCGTCGGAACGGACGTGCCGCCCGTGTTCGACGTCGGAGCCATCGGCCCAACTCCCGGCGTGCCCATGTACGGCTCGCCTTCTCCGTGTGTTCGATTGGTGCTGCAGCCAAAGGCCGCCAGCGTCGCGATCAACGCGAACGCCAATATGTTTTTGTTTCTCAAGGTCTTGCGCATGTGGTCTCCTTTCGAGTCTACGGCAAGAAACTGGGGTTATTTAGAGCAACTAGTGTGCCTCTTATGGAGGGTTGCTGAGTTGCTGAGTGGCTAGGTTGCTGAAGCTTCCTGAGCAACTCAGCAACCTAGCAACTCAGCAACCTAGCAACTCAGCAACCGAGGTCTACAATGCGCGCGCTATGTTTCAAGGCGCGAACGTCCGCAAAGAGCTCCTCGGCGGGCTCACCACCTTCGTCTCCATGGCCTACATCATCGTGGTCAATCCGGCGATTTTGTCGTTTGCCGGAATTCCGCAGGGGCCGAGTACCGTCGCGACGATTTTGACGGCGGCGTTCGGGACGCTGCTGATGGGTCTCTGGGCGAACCGGCCGATCGCGGTCGCGCCGTACATGGGCGAGAACGCGTTCATCGCCTTTGGGCTCGCGGCGTTCGGGATCACCTGGCAGCAGCGCCTCGGCGCGGTCTTCGTCAGCGGCGTGATCTTCCTCGTCATCACGCTCCTCGGCGTGCGCACCTGGCTCGCCGACGCGATCTCGCCGTCGATGAAACACAGCTTCGCCGCCGGCATCGGACTCTTTCTCACATTCATCGGATTGTTCGAGACCGGCATCGTCACGAAGTCGCAAGCGGTGCCGGTGCAACTCGGCGACATCCGCAGCACGACCGTGCTCCTGGCAATCTTCGGCTTCGTCACCATCGCCGCGTTGCTCTACCGCCGCGTGCCGGGCGCGATTCTCATCGGCATCGCCGTCACCGCGCTCGCGGGCGCGCTCTTCGGCGTCGGCAACGCGCCGAAGGCGATCGTCGCGCTGCCTTACGACCTCTCGCCCATCGCGCTGAAACTCGACGTCGTCTCGATTCTTCGTCTCAGCTTTCTTCCCATTCTTCTCACGCTGTTTTTGATGTCGCTCCTCGATACGCTCGGCACACTCGTCGCGCTGGACACGGTCACCGGCGGCAAGGATGATCTGAAACGGCCGATGCTCGTCGACGCGGTGTCGTGCATCTTCAGCGGTCTCGTCGGAACGTCGACGAGCGGCGCGTACATCGAGTCGTCGACCGGCATCCGCGAAGGCGCGCGCACGGGACTCGCGTCGGTGGTGACGGCCGCGCTGTTCGGGTTCTCGCTCTTTTTCATCCCGCTCTTCGAGCCGCTGCAATCGCTGCAGTACGCCTACGCGCCGGCGCTGATGATCGTCGGGATGCTGATGCTCGGTGCCGTCGCGAAGATCGACTTCGACGATCTGACCGAGCTCGTGCCGGCTTTCACGACCGTGATCGTGATGGTGTTCACGTTCAACATCGCCAACGGACTTACCGCGGGTCTCGTGCTGTATCCGATCATGAAGGTGTTGGCGGGACGGTGGCGCGAGTTGAAGGCGGGGATGATCGTGCTCGCTGCGCTTTGCGCGGTGTATTACGTTTTCGGGCTTCCGCATTAGTGGAGGACAGACAGGATTGTCTGTCCTCCACTGGCACCGGGCGTGCTCCTTTCAAGAGCCATGAAGGTCTACGTCAGCGGCGCCTCCGGTGTGATCGGAGAGGGTGTGCTTGCGGCTCTTGGCAGTGACGCGTTGCACGCGGCTGCGGGAGCAGACGCCGTGCTGCACATCGGCGTGGACGGGCTGCAAGCGGCGATCGATGTCGCGGGTAGGAAGCGATTCGTGCTCGCCTCGCCCGACCCCGACGCGGAGGAGCTCGTCCGCCGCTCGGAGTTGATGTGGACGATCATCCGCCCGTCGCTCGTCTATGGACCTGGTGATGAGACGGTCTCGCGCCTGCTGAAAGCCGTGCGCACGCTGCCGGCGATTCCGATGATCGGTGCGGATCGTGAGCTGCAGCCGATCTGGTACGAAGACTTCGCGAAGATCCTCGTCGCCGCGCTCGCGCGCAACGATCTCGCGAAGCAGGTGCTCGACGCGCGTGGTCCCGAGATCACGACGACGCGCGACCTGCTGCAGCGGCTCTGCACGATCACCGGCCGTTCGCCCGCGCTCGTTCAGCTCCCGGCAGTGTCGCCGGTGAGCGAGCCGGAACGAGCCGCGAATGCGATCGAGATTCTCGGCGTGCAGGCGACGCCGCTCGATCGCGGGCTGCACCTCCTCGCCGACTCGCTGCCGCTCGTGTTGTCGGACGAAGGCGTGGGGTCGCTGGAGCACAAGCATTTTCACGCGGACATCAGCGGCTCGCGCTACTCCGCGGCTGCGCTGATGATGCTGTTCCGCGAGCGAGTCAACGACTTCATGCCGCTCGAGTTTTCCGCCGAGCCGGGCGCACCGGAGCGCATCGAGCACGGCACCACGCTCACCGGCCACATGCCGCTGCGCGGGCACTTCCAGGTGCGCATCATCGTCGCCGAGCCGCGCCACGTCGTCTTCGCGACGGTGGAAGGTCATCCGCTCGCGGGCATCGTGGAGTTCACGAGCAGCGATACGCCGCAAGGCGTGCGCTTCGCCATCGATAACTTCACGCGCGGCTCGAATGTCTTCGATCTCTTCGCCATCCGCACCCTCGGCGCGTTTGCGCAGTCGATGAATTGGCGTGAAGTCGTCGAGCGCGCGATCGCCGCGAGCGGCGGTACGTCCGACGGCGTGCACGAGTCGAAAGAGATCCTCCGCGGCGAGAAAGCGGAAGAGTTCGAACGGCGTGCGCGAAGACTCGCGAATCAGAACGCGCGGCGCAACGCACTTCGCGCGGCCCAATAGCCGCACATCCCATGCACTCCCCCGCCCGGCGGCGTGGAGCTCGAGCACATGAAGATGCGGCGGTTCGGCGTCGCGTACGGATCGAGCGACGGGAACGGTCGCGCGAGGAACTGCTGCATCGTGTTCGCGCCGCCGCCGATGTCGCCGCCGACGTCGTTCGCGTTGTACTGCTCGTATTGCGCGGTGTTCATCGTGTGCTTCGCGAGAATGCGATCGCGGAACCCCGGCGCGAATCGCTCCATCTGCCTCTCGATCCGCTCGGTCATGTCCTCGGTCGATCCATGCGGCACATGGCAATACGCCCAGCCCGTGTGCTTTCCCGCCGGCGCGCGCGTCGCGTCGAACATGCTCTGCTGCGCCACGAGGATGAACGGCTTGTCGGTCGTGCGTCCGTGGAAGACCTCGTACTCGTTGTGCGCGATCTCTTCGATCGTGCCGCCGACGTGCACCGTCGCCGAGCGCGCGCACTCCTCGGCCTTCCACGGAATCGGGCCGTCGAGCGCCCAGTCGACTTTGAACACGCCCGGGCCGTAGCGAAAGCGCCGCAGCTTGCGCACGTATCGCGACGGCAGCTCGTCGCCGGCGATCTGCGCGAGCTGGCGCGGCGTGACGTCGAAGATCACGGCGCGCGACGGCGGAACGTCGCGCATCGACTGCACGCGATGATTCGGATGAAACGTGACGCCGAAGGTGCGGAGATAGGAGACCATCGCCTCGATGATCGACTTCGATCCGCCGACGGCGGCGGGCCAGCCGGTCGCGTGACCGGCGAGCATCAGCGCGAGGCCGAACGACGTCGAGCCGGCGTGGCTCAGAGGAATGATCGAGTGTGCCGCCCCGCCGCCGAATAGCGCGCGCGCCTTGTCGGTCCGGAATCGTTTCGCGAACTGCGTCGCCGGCTGCAATCCGGCGAGGCCGAAGCGCGCGAGCAGAAATGGATGACGGGGAATGATGCGGATCGGACGAAGGATCTCGTCGTAGAGATCGATGACGCGCGACGCAAGAGGCGCCATCACCTTGCGATACGCCTTGGCGTCTTCGCCGAGATGCTCGGCAGTGGCGTCGACGGACTGCTCGAGAATCGCGGCCGTGCCGTCGTCGAGCGGATGGGCGATCGCGGCGGGTGAATAGACCCACTGCAATCCATGCTCGGCCAGCGGGAGCGTTTTGAGAAACGGCGACACCACGCTCATCGGATGGATGGCCGAGCAGATGTCGTGGAGGAACCCCGGCAGAGTCCGCTCCTCGGTGCGCGCGCCGCCGCCGAGGGTGGGTTTGGCCTCGAGAACGGAGACAGAGAGGCCGGCGCGCGCGAGCACGATGGCGGCCGTGAGGCCGTTCGGACCGGAGCCGACGATGACCGCGTCGCGGGATTCCATTGGCGTCAGGGTATCAAACCAGGCTCAGAGAGGGCCGAGGCTCAAAGGCGCAACGGAGAACGGGCGGGCGGTGGCCCTCTCTGAGCCTCTGCGCCTCCGATCCCCTCTGAGCCTCGTCAGCGAAGTCCTACCCCGAAAATTTTTTCAATTTCCGGGGTAGGGATTTTCCTTCTGGCGACTCTCCTAGGGTGGAGCTGTCTGCATGTACCCGATGCCAACGATCCGCGAAGGACGCAGAAGCAGCGAGCTGGAGACGCTGGTTCTCTCTGACGAACATCTCGACTACCTGGGCCATCTCGCCCGGGAGATGAATCCCGACATGCCGGAGTCATTCGGTCTGCCGCACCTGATCCGCACGATCATCGAACGTGTAGAGCAGAGCGGCATCGACCTCACTGACGCCTGCAGCGAGGAAGACATCGCCCGGCTGGCCGCGAAAAAGCTCAGCGGTCAGTCGACCCGTCGCCAGAACCTCCGTCCTAGCGAGCGGCTTTTTTCTTCGGCGAACCGGTCAGGAGCTCGACGATCCCGTCAATCGAGTCTGCCTGCGACAAATCGGTTCCGCTCTGGAACGACGCCTCGATCAGGCCGCGGATGATCTCCGCGCGGCTGATCGCCTTGCCGTGCTTCAAACGGATGTCGATGGCCAGACGGTCTAGGTAGGCCACGTGACGGTCGAGCAGGACGACCGTGATTTTGGCCCAGGGCTCGGTGTGGACGATAGGACGACCGCGATTGCTCTTTACAGGACTCACACTCACCTCTCGTGGTGGTTTATGACCGGGGGTCGGGTGAAGTGTACTTCCTTCCCCGGTCGAAGTCTATCTTTCCGTACCTACCTAACGCCATCCGATTTGCAGGATAGACCCTAAGCAGATACCTCCTCTGCTGCTGCCATGTGCGCTGGATGCTTCCGGACCTTTTGGGGGCCGACTCGATGCACATGGACGTACGTGCATCTGTCAGCGGCAACATATTACCCGCTCTCCGCCTAATCGCAACCGGCGAAGGTTACGAAAATGATGACGGCGTGACGGAAGCGTCATCACGCCGTCTCGAATTCGCAAGATCGTGACGCTAACTTCGTTCATCCGCCGGCGTCTGCCTGAGCATGCGACGACTGTTTCTCGTGCTCACGCTCCTCTTTTCGCTCTCTGCGTTCGCCGGCGACGCAACACGCACGCTGCCGCTGCGCACCACCGCACCGAGACTCGACATGCGGCTTCTCGACGGCTCGCGCGCGCCGAACTGGCGCAGCCTGCGCGGCAACGTGGTCATCGTCGATTTCTGGGCGACGTGGTGCGCGCCCTGCGTCGCGGCGATTCCGCATCTCGATGCGCTGAAGAACGAGCTGGCCGGGGAACCGGTGCGCTTCTTCTCCGTGACGTACGAGCCGCGCGGAAAAGCGAAGGCGTTTCTTGAAAAGCATCCGATGACGACCACGGTCGCCATCGACGATGACCTGAAGACGTTCACGTCGTGGATCGCGTGGGGCATTCCGATGACGGTCGTCATCGACCGCGAGGGCAAGGTCGCGGCTGTGGTTTCTCCATCGAAGCTCACCGCCGCGCACATCCGCGCGATCCTTGCCGGCCAGCCGGTGGACGTCGAGCCGCATCCCGGCTGGAAGGATCCGGCCGGCGCGGCGAACTACTTTCGCGAGCAGATGATCAAAGATCGCGCGGAGTATCCGGACTGAATGCCCGCGTGAGCGACTCGCGGATCCACTGCTGCAGCTCCGGCGCTTGCGCGCCGGCGTCGCCGTAGAGCGAGAGCCACGCGGCCGGGCGGCAGCGTCCGCGGCCCGGCTCGATCTCGATCATCAGCAGCGCATCGTCGTAGCGTTCGTCGGTGACGCTGAGGTTCACCGGCGGCGCGGCGACGTGCACAAATCCGTGTGCATAGCGCCGGCCTTCGACGAGATCGAGCGGAAGTCCGAGGGCCGTCAGCGCGCGAGGATAGACCTCGGCGCGGGACAGTTCGACTACGGGGTGGCGAAAGTACGCGAGCGTGCGGGGCTTGCCGCGATGGCGCTCCAGATAGTGTTTCAACGTGGCGAAGAACGTGCGCCAGCCGCTCGTCATCGTGTCGATCTCGTCATCCCACGCGTCGTCGCCGAAGCCGGAGTGCACGAGGCGCAGCACGGTCTCGCCGCCGCGCGACTCGATGTAGTAGTCGACGGCGAGCTTGCTCGGCGCGGGGTCGACGGTGCGCAGATGGCGCCCCGGCTCCCAGATCTCGATCGGCGCCTCCCAGTCCATCCCCTCGCCCCACGAGAGCCACACCGCCCCGCCCACTCCCGGCGTCACGCGCGCATCGAGCGGAAACCAGCGCTTCAGCTCCTCCCCTTCGGTGAGCGCGCGCCAGACGGTGTCGGCGTCGGCGTCGATGGAGACTTCGGCCGTGACGTTCTTTTCGTCGCTCATCGCGTCATGCGCGTCTCGGCGACGCGCTCCTCTTTGCCGTTCATCAGAAAGTAGAGCGTCATCAGATGTTCATTCGCCGCGGGACGCGTCCAGACAAAGCGGTACTTCTGCTCCTGTCCCGACGGCGGCTGCGCGTAGCTGCCATCCAGCACGACGCCTTTCTGCGCGTCGTCGTGCTTGCCCGCAGCGGTGATGCAGTACGTGCCGAGGGTGTCGTAGCCGACGAGCGTGAACTCGCTCGTGCGGCGGTCGAAGCCGAAGATGGTCAACGCGCCCTGCGGGAGCGCGCCTTTCAGATTCGTCTCCAGCGAGAGGAATCGCCCGCCGAGAATCATCTTGCCCGTTCCTCGGCCGCTGGCCACTTCCGGCGCGCCGGCGGGATCGAACCAGAGCTTCGTCGTCACCTTCCACGTGCCCGCAAGCTCCGCGAGACGCTGGTGCTCCGCGACCGGCCTGGCCTGCTCGACGTAGAAGTCGAGCGCTTCCTGTGCGCACAGCGGCGCGGCGAGGATCAACGCAACGAGCAGTTTCTTCATCATCTCTCCTTCTCTCGGAGCGCCGGCGTCTCGCCGGCTGGCCTGGCGCCGTCTCGGCGCCACGGCGGCGGGACGCCGCCGGACCAGCCGCCGAGGACGGCGGCGTTCCATCATTTCGGCGTCGGGTAGCCCCCGACGATGAATCGCGTCGAGCGTCCTCCCGGTGTTTCATCGTCGTGATATTTCGCCACGAGCTTCGCGACCGCGTTCGCCAGCTCCTCGGCAAACGCGCGCCGGTCCTCTGCCGTCGCAAAGCGGACGTCGGCCTGCATCGCGAGCGTCGGCACGCGCTTCTTCGCCTTCACCGCGCGCTGCTGGGCCTCGGCGACGTCGCGGATCAGGCCCGAGGCCAGGGCGATCAGATACGCGCTCGAGAATCGATCCTCGACCGCGCCGCCATCCGCGGCCAGCGCGCCGAGGACCGCGGGGTTGATGAGATAGTGCGTCGCCTTCGCGCGAACGATGCGCTCGATGCAGTTGCCCGCCCGCCGCTGTTCGACTTCCTCGAGCAGCCCCGCCTTCTCCAGCTCGCGCAGGTGATAGTTCACCTTCTGCCGCGCCAGCCCGAGCTGCCGGGCCACGGTCGTCGCCGATCCCGGCTCGCGAAGCGCGTCGAGGATCTGCAGGCGCATCGGGTTGAGCACGGAGGCAGCCTGCATCGATTCGAGGACTTCGAGCACGGTCTCGAATGTAGAGCCGACAAATTAATTTGTCAAGGACGGTTATGCTTTCGGCAACCGCACCGTGAATACCGCCCCCCGCTCCCCGTTCGTGACCACGACCGTGCCGCCGTAGGCGTCGACGATCGAGGAGACGATCGACAATCCGAGGCCGGTGTGGCCGGCCTCGTGGCGCGCGGCGTTGGGGCGGTGAGTGAAGAAGCGGTCGAAGATGCGCGAGAGGTTGGGCTCGGGGATGCCCGGGCCCTGATCCGCGATGCGCGTGGCGATGACGGCGCCTTCGATGGCGACGCGCACCGAGACGGTGCTGCCGGGCGGCGAGAAGCTGCAGGCGTTGTCGAGGATGTTTTCGAAGACCTGGATCAGGCGGTCTTCGATCGCGCGCACGACGAGCGGGCCGTCGCCGAGCTCGAGGTCGAAACGCATGCGGTCGCCTTCGCGGAGGCCGAAGCCGTCGACGATCTTCGCCATCAGCGCGCCGAGGTCGAGGGGCTGCGGCTGCTCGCGCACGAGACTCGCGTCGATCGTCGACATCTCGCGCACGCCGGAGAGGAGGCGCTCCATCCGCGCGACTTCCTTTTCGATGACGTTCACGAAGCGGTGGCGATCGGCGGGATCGCTGACGTCGTGAAGCATCTCGCTCGCGTTGCGAATCGAGGCCAGCGGGTTTTTCACCTCGTGCACCACGTCGGCGGTGAAGGTCTCGACGAACGCGACGTGCGCATCGAGGCGGCGCATGATGCGCTCGAGCGCGCGCGAAAGCTCGCCGATCTCGTCGAGGCGCTTCGAGCCTTTGAAGTGCGCGCGGATGCGTCCTCGGCGGTCGAGCACCGCGCGCGCGTCGACGCGCAGCTGGCGCAGCGGACGGACGACGGTGATCGAGAAGAAAATACCGACGAGCAGGGCGACGAGGATCGAGGCGATGAAGATGCGCATCACGCGCAGGCGGATGACGTAGAGATCCTGCAGGATCGTGTACGTGCTCTTCGATGTCACGACCGCGCCGATCGTCCAGCCGCCGACGACGACCGGCGTCATGCGATAGAGCGTGACGGAGCGCTGCTGGCCGGCGGTGATTTTTTTCTCGAACCCTTCGCGCCCGCGCAGGACCATCCCGATCTCCGATCCGGTCAGGCGTGTGGCGTTTGCGTAGAAGTCGGTCTCCAGGGCCTGCTCCGGCGGCATCACCAGGCGGACGAGCGGACGGAGAACGTACGCGCCGACGCGATAGAGCACGTTCTGCCGATCGGTGCGCGGCGGCCGCTGCGGCACCGGTGCGACGATCTCGTGCGAGTCGGCGATCACGGTTCCGCGCGAGTCGATGAGCCGCACGCGCATGTCATCGATCTTCGCGCGCCGGATCACGTCCTCAAATGCGTCGGCATCGAGACTGCCTCCGTGCGCGATCGCTCCCGCGATGAGCCGCGAGCGATTGGTGATGTCCCGAATCTCCGCGCTCTCCAGCCGCTGCTCGTACTGCCCGAGGAACAACACGCCGGCGATAGGAAAGAAAACGAGGATGAGATTGAACGCCAGGAGGCGGAAGGTCAGGCGGGAGAAGGGGCGGAGGAGGCGCTTCATGGGTGGAGAACGCAGAACGCAGAGCGCAGAACGTAGAACGAAGAAAGCGGTTTGAAACGTCTTCTACATTCTGCGTTCTGCGCTCTGCGTTCTGCGTTCACTCCTTCCACCGATACCCCAGCCCATACACCGTCTCCACCCGATCAAATGTCCCGTCCACTTCCTCGAACTTTCTCCGCACGCGTTTGATGTGGCTGTCGATGGTGCGGTCGCTGACGTAGACGTCGTGCGGGTAGCCTTCCTGGTGCAACTGCTTGCGCGTCTTCACGTGGCCGGGGTAGCGCACGAGGGCGTGGAGCATCATGAACTCGGTGACCGTCAAGTTCACGGGGAGGGTTTTCCAACGCACGGTGTAGCGCTGGAGGTCGAGCTCGAGATCGCCGTGGCGCAGCGGGGCGTCGCCGGCGGGACGCTGCGCGCTTTGATCGATCGCGGAGCGGCGGAAGAGGACTTTGACGCGCGCGAGGAGCTCGCGCATCGAGAACGGTTTGCAGAGGTAATCGTCGGCGCCGATCTCGAGGCCGAGGACGCGGTCGAGCTCTTCGTCGCGCGAGGTGAGAAAGATGATCGGCAGTGTTTCGGAGACGCCGCGGATCTTGCGGCACAGCTCGAGGCCGTCCATCTCCGGCATGACGATGTCGAGGATCACCAGGCCGGGCAGCTTCTGCTGAAACGCGCGCCACGCCTCGAGGCCGGTCGCGTACAGCTCGACGGGGAATCCTTCGCGGCGAAGGGCGAAGGCGACGGTTTCACGGATGTTGTCTTCATCGTCGACGATGGCGACGACGCTGTTGGCCGGACGCATTGCGCGAATTCTAACGTCGCCGGCACTCGCCGCCGCTGCATTCGTACGTGATCGGATTGTCCGGATCGACGGCGAGGGCGGCGGTGAACGGGAGCGCTCTCAAAATCCGGTCGCGCGCCGCGCCTTTCACCGGCACGGAAACGACGACGCGGAACGGCTCGCGGCGCGCGTGAATCGCTTTCAGCGCGTCGAGCGTCGGCTGGCGATATCGATCGCCGGTGACGACGACGATCTTCGCGTCGCGCGCGGCCTGCGCCGCGGTTTCCGGGAAGTCTTTCGACAAGCGCGTGCGAAATGCCTCGTTGCCGGTGAGCGTCGACAGCCGCGCGAGATTCATCGCCGTGGCCTGCGTGTCGCGCGGAGGAAGCAATCCGCCGAGGATTTGCGGGACGCTCGCACCGGGCGTGCACGCGGCTTCGCGCTGCTGCAGCGCGACCGCGAGCTCGAGCCACTTCGGATCGTACGAGGCCTCGAAGAGATCGAGCATCCCCTGCGCGAGGAATGCGTAGTCGTCGCACGTCGCCTCGACGCCGGCACTGTGCAGCAGCGTTTTCTTCTGCGCGTTCCACAACTTCTTGACTACGACCTGGGCGGCGAAGCTCGCGGCTTCGACGTAGCGCCGTTCGTTCAATGCTGCGCCGGTGCGCGACAGGGCGGAGATCATCAGACCGTTGATGCCGGAGATGACATTCGACTCGCGAAACGGCTGCGGGCGTTTCTGCCGCACGTCGAGCAGCTTTGCCAGCAGCGGCGCGATCGCCGGATCTTTGAGCGACGTCGGATCTTCCACCGCGAGCACGTTGCGCGTGCCTTCTTGCATCCCGTACGCGCGGAAGACTTTCGCCGCGCCTTCGTGGCCGAGGAGGTGCGTGACCTCGTCTTTCGTCCAGACGTAAAACGCGCCGTTCCAGAATTCGGGACCCTGCGCGGGGACGAGGCTGTGCGCGTCCTGCGAGGCGTCGAACGCGCCGTTCAGCGGATGCAGATCGCGCAGTGCCGCGTCGAGCGTTCTGCGCGCAAGCACCTCCCTCACCGGATCTTGCGTGGTCTGCCACGCTTCGAGATCGCGGATCGCATACAACGCCTGATCCGCCGTCATCTTCTCGAAAAGACCTGGGCCGCGATGAAAGCCGCCGCCGAGCTCGTCCTGCACTGCGTTCGGTGCCGCCGGCGGCGTACCGACATTCGCCCGGGCCTTCATCACATTCCCATGCGCCTCGGCGGTCACCGCGTCGCGCTCGTGCGCCCATCGGTTCGCGTTGATCACCAGCATCCGGCTCAAGTCGCCGGTGACGAGCGGGCCCGAGATCACAAACGGCTCGAGCGACGGCGTCAGCACCATCAGGATCGGCGTGCCGCTCACGCCGCTGACCGCGCGCGCGATCGTGTCGTACGACGCCGCGATCTCCGGGTACTCGAAGCGATCGAGCAGCACGGGGACGAAATACGTGTTCAGCGTCGCCGCGACCTCACCGTCGAGGAACGCCGTGCGCTGCATGTGAAAGCATTCGAATGACGAGGCGTAGCCGATCGACAGAAAGATCGGGCGGTTCTCTTTCTTCGCCCGCTCCAGCGCGCGCGTCCCCCACCCTTCCCACTTCACCGGCGCGCCCGCGGAGTCGGCGACGTAGCGCGATTGCGCATGAAGGGAGAGCGTGAGAATCAGGAGCGGGAGGAGCCGGCGGACCATCCGCGCGCAAAAAACACGCTAGCGCGTCGTTTCACTCCCCGTCGGCGCGAGCACTTCGCCGGTGTAATACCGCGCATCCTCCGAGGCGAGGAAGACGTACGACGGCGCGATCTCCGCCGGCTGCGCGGGGCGGCCGAAGACGGTGTCTTTGCCGAACTCTTTCACGTGATCTTCGTCGAGCGTCGCGGGGATCAGCGGCGTCCAGACCGGGCCGGGTGCGACGCAGTTGACGCGAATGCCCTGCTCGCCGAGGGACTGCGCGAGCGAGCGCGTGAACGTATGGATCGCGCCCTTCGTCGCGGCGTAGTCGAGGAGCGTGGGACTGCCTTTCAGCGCGGTGACCGAGCCGGTGTTCAGAATGACCGCGCCTTTCTTCAAGTGCGGCAGCGCGGCCTGGACCATGAAGATGTAGCCGTAGATGTTCGTGCGGAACGTTCCGTCCAGCTGCTCTTCGTCGATGTCGAGGATCGATTTCTGTTCCTGTTGATAGGCGGCGTTGTTGACGAGGATGTCGAGCCGCCCGAAGTCGCGCGCGACTTTGTCGACGAAGCGCTTGCACGCGGCGCGGTCTTTCACATCGAAACGCCCCGTGATGCAGCGCCGTCCCGCCTCTTCGACCCAGCGCTTCGTCTCGCGCGCATCGCGCTGTTCTTTTTCCGCTAAGTACCCGATCGCGACGTCCGCGCCCTCACGCGCGAACGCGATCGCCACCGCCCGGCCGATGCCGCTGTCGCCGCCGGTGATGATCGCGGCTTTGCCTTTCAGCTTGCCGCTGCCGCGATAGCTCTCCTCGCCGTGGTCCGCTTTCGGAGTCGAGCTTTTGTTCGACGCCGGGGGCTTTTTGTTTCGGTGTTTTCTTCGTATTCATGGCCGTCGCCGGCTGCATGCCGCGCGCCGGATTGTCTTTTGCACTGTGTGCAAAATCATGAAACGAAGCATTCACGTTTTCGCGGTTGCGCTCGTCACCACGCTCGCGCTGAGCTGCGGGTCGGGGGGAGGCGGCGCTGGCAATTTCAATCTCATTTCGATCGAAGAGGAGTGGACGCTCGGGCAGCAGTTGTCGCAGGACATCGCGCGGCAGGTGCGCCTGAACAACGATCCGGCGGTCAACGACTACGTCCGCTCGCTGGGGCAGCGGCTCGTGGCGCAGACGCCTGATCCGTTCAATCGATTGCCGTGGAACTTCCACGTCGTCGACGACCCGGCGATCAATGCGTTCGCGATTCCGGGCGGGCATGTGTACGTGAATACCGGGCTCATCGCCGCCGCGGAAAACGCGTCGCAGCTGGCGGGCGTGATGGCGCACGAGATCAGTCACGTCACGGCGCGGCACACGACCGAGGCCATCTCGCGGCAGTACGGGATCAGCATCCTCGCCGGTCTCGTCCTCGGCCAGAATCCGAATCAGCTCGCCGAGATCGCGGCGCAGATTCTCGCCGGCGGCGCGATGGCGCGCTTCAGCCGCGACGATGAGAAGGAAGCGGACGAGCTCGGAATTCAGGCGATGTTCCGCGCCGGCTACGATCCGCGCGGCATGGCGGCGATGTTCCGCGTGCTGCTCGCGCATTCGAAGAGCAATCCCGGCCGCCTCGAGCAGTTCTTCTCCACGCACCCGACGACCGAGGATCGCATCCGCGATTCCGACCGCCGCGCCGCCGACCTCGGCACGCGCGCCGATCTGATCACGGACGAGCCGCAGTTTCAGGCGATTCGGAGTCGTGTAGCGTAGCGCTGTCGACGTTCTCGAACGTGCCCGGCGTCCCCTGCGTCAGGAGGCGCCGGAGCAGCGGCGGGGCGACGAAGGTGGTGATCATGACCATCACCGCGACGGCGCTGTAGAGCTCCGCGGTCAGGAGCTTCGTGGTCAGGCCGATCTGCGCGAAGATCAGGCCGACTTCGCCGCGCGGGATCATGCCGACGCCGACGACGAGGCGCTTCACTCCCTTCCGCCACACCACGAATCCCGCCGCGACTTTGCCGGCGATGCCGATCGCGGCGAGGGCGACTCCCATCCAGCCGATGGCGCGCACGTCGATGGCGGCGCCGACGACGACGAAGAAGATCGGGACGAAGAACTGCGCGACGTCGTGCACCTCGCGCGCGATCTCGGCACCGCGATGCGTGCGCGCGAGCACGAGGCCGGCGGCGAAGGAGCCGATGATGATCGCCGAGCCGACGATGTGCGCGAGGTACGCGAGGAGGAACGCGAAGACGACGGAGGCGAAGAAGAGGCCGCGGGCCATGTTGATGCGATCGATGGCGCGGATGAGCATCGGCGCGAGCTTCGAGCCGATGACGATCGCCAGGAGGACGAAGCCGAAGGCGATGAGGATGATCTTGCCGACGCCGAGGAACGTCAGCGCGCCGCCTTGCGCGAGCGTGCCGACGAGCGTGAGCAGCACGAGGCCGATGATGTCGTCGACGACGGCGGCGCCGAGGATGATTTGCGACTCGTCGTCCTGCAGGTGGCCGAGATCGGAGAGGACGCGCGCGGTGATGCCGACCGAGGTCGCGGTCAGCGATGCGCCGAGAAACACCGAGAGGATCATCCCCATGCCGAGGAGCTGGCCGAAGGCGATGCCGCCGAGGAGCGGAAGGGCGACGCCGACGATCGCCACCGCGGCCGCCGGTCCGCCGACGTCCATCAGCTTCTTCAGATCGGTCTCGAGGCCGATGACGAAGAGCAGCAGGATGACGCCGAGCTCGGAGAGGAGGTGGATGGTGACGTCGTGCGGATCGACGAGGCGCAGTCCGGAGACGCCGATTGCCACGCCGCCGAGCAATTCGCCGAGGACGGCGGGCTGCCCGAGCCGTTCGGCGATCTCGCCGAACACTTTCGCGGCGACGAAGATCGCGATGAGCGCGAGCAACAGTTCGGCGATCGTCACGACCGCCGAAGAATATCAGCGCGCGGAGCGGCGCCTTCCCGGATTCGGCGTGTCGTCGGTGAGCGAGAGGAACGCTCGCGGCACGGTTTCAGACCGAACGCGAGGGATAGCCAGAAAAGTTATGTCAATCGTCAGTTGCTGCGCGGCGGAAAGACCCCATTCACCGCGAGGCAGTAGTTGATCGTCAGCAGCGGCGTCTGCTGCGCGGGATCGTGGAGCACCTGCGAGCCGCCTTGCTGTCCCCGATGCTCGGGGTTGTCGGGCTGGATCGGATATGCGCCGCTCAGGTCGGGCACCGCGAACGTCCTCGTGCCGTCGCCGCCATACGTCTTGTCGAGCAGGAAGAAGAGCGTGGGGTTCTGGGAGATCGCCAGGATGGCGCCGTTGCAGCGCGCCCATCCCTCCGGTGCGAAGTTGAAGGCAAAGGGACGGACCTCGCTGACGAACCACTCGCGTGAATCGAGGATGAACGAGGGCCTGACGGCGATGATGAAGTTGAGGGCGAGGCGGGCGTGCGGCGACGCGTTGGCGGAGCTGGCGGCGAACTTTCCCTTCGTGCCGAGGGCCGCGCCGTCGGCGCGGTGCATCGGCGCACGGCCGCGCAGATCGGGAAGCATGAAGTTGGTCCGCCCGTCGCCGCCGTAGCGCGTGCCGAGCGCCTTGTATAGATCGCTATTCTCCGAGATCGGCAGAGTGGCGCCGTTGCAGTACGCCCATCCTTCGGGGACATACGCGTTGGCCATGAGTCGAATCTCACCCAGTCCCATGGTGCACTCCTCTCACGGACGCGGCGGGAACATGCCGTAGGTCGCGCAGATGCAGAAATTGAAGGTCAGGAATTGCTGCTCCCCGGAGGGTCCCTTCGCGGACGCAGCCGCGGCGCGACTCCCCTGCTCGCGATGCTCGCCCACACTGATGGGAATTCGCGCGCGCAGGTCGGGGAGTGCGTAGGTGGTCCTCGCGTCGCCGCCGTACATGTCTCCGAGCAGCGAGAAGAGCGCGGGATTATCTCGGATGTTCAGGACCCGGCCGTCGCACGGCAACCAGTTCTCGGGGATTTCGTCCGTGGCGAAAATGCGGATCTCGCCGAGCAAACCTTCCAGCAACATCGGAGTCTCCCTCTCTCGCGACAGTTTACACCGGAGTAGCGCGCGCCTCCGGCGCGCCCCCCGAAGGCGCGCTGGAAGCGCGCGCTACTCCCAGCGCGGCGGGAAGAGCCCCCTCATCGCCAGGCAGTACTGCAGCACGAGCAGCGGCTTCGCATCTCCCTCTTCGGCGGGCCTGCCGGCGGCGCGGCCGCGCTCCTCCGGTTTGCCCGGGTGGATCGAAAATGCGCCTTCGAGATTGGGAACGGCGAAGGTCGTCCGGGCGTCGCCGCCGAATGCGTCGCGAAGAAGCGCGAAGAGCGCCGTGTTGCGGCTGATCGGCAGGAGTTGTCCGGCGCAGGTGATCCAGTCGCGCGACGCCCATTCCGTCGCCCAGAGACGCACTTCCCCGGTCATCGGCTCATAGTCCGGATAGTGACGGCTCTTGGTCAGGCCGATGATGTAGTTGACGGCGACACGGGCGCGAAGGCGCGCCTCCCCGGCATCGAACTGAATGGAGCCCGCCTCGCCGAGCTGCATGCCGGCGGCGCGATGCATCGGCGCGCGCCACCGCAGGTCGGGAAGCGCGAACGTGGTCTTGCCGTCGCCGCCGTAGGTGGTTCCCAGCTTCTGAAACAGGTCGGGATACTGTTTCGGATCGAGCATGCGGCCGTCGCACCATGCCCATTCCTCCGGCTCGAAGTCGCCCGCGAACAAACGAATCTCTCCAACGTGCATCGCTCGTCTCCTAATCGCGCGACGGGTAGATGCCGTCGATGCAGATCGCGTAGACGAGCGCCACCGTCGGCTGCGTTTCTTTCGGACCGGCTTCGTTCGACGGCGACGGCGCGTTCTTGCCGCGCTCGTAGCCTCCGGCCGGTACTTTTCCGCGAAGGTCCGGAAGTGCGAACGTCTCTCTTCCCTCGCCTCCGAACGACATGCCGAGAAGCGAAAAGAGGGCCTGGTGATCCTGGATCTTCAGAAGCTGTCCGTCGCACAGCGCCCAACCGTTGGGCAACGAATCGAAGGGAAAGATGCGGATCTCCGCGAGGGTATGGTCGGTCATAGAGTGGCCCTCACCGCTGCCAGTTTCTGCGCGAAGCGCGTCGGCTCGTAGGCCTCGCGATCCTGCACTTCGTTGAACAGCGCGTCAATCGATCGCGTCATGGCGCTCCTGAGAAGTCTCGGGTTTCTTCGCGTGAGCGTGCTGGCGAGGCTCTGCAGTGCGAGCGCCGCCTGCTCGGCGGAGTGCACGTCGGCGTCGAGGATCGTGCGGTCGGAGGCGATGGTGTTCATCAGCGCGCGGACGTCGGACTCGCTCCACGCCATCGCGTCCGCTTTCGGCACGAGCGCGTCGACGATTCTTTTCGCGCGCTCGGCGTTGTCGGCGACGCTGTTCGTTTCGTTCATGCGCGCGACGCTGCGCGCGAGCGTGGCGACGATCGGATCGAGATCGTCGCGCGCTCCCGGCGAGATGCGGCCGATGAGGAGGCGCAGCGTCGCCCAATGTTGCGGGCTCCAGGCCGGCAGTCCGGCGCGATCGGGCCAGCCACGCGCCTGCCGCCACTGGCTGGTCTTCAGCGAGTGATGGCAGTTGAAACAGCTCATGTCGGAGAACTCGGGCCACTCGTTGCCTTTGGCGTGGCGGGCGAGGTTGGTGAGCGAGTCGCGGAACTTCATCACCTGCCCCACCGCCCAGGCGCGCGCACCGTGCGATTCCCGGCCCGGCGTCCAATGCGGCGGCATCGACTCGGTGTAGTTGTCGAGCTCGAACGCGAGGATCGGATGGCCGGAGGCGATCAGCTCGTGATCGACTTCTTTTTCCGCGTTGCCGAGGTGGCAGCGATCGCAGGTGTGCGCGCGGTTCGGAACCGCGGCGAGATCGATCATCCCGCGGGCGACGCTCTGCGCGTGCGTCCAGCCTTCCATCGTGTGCTCGGCGCGCCATCCGCTCGCCGGGCCGTGACACACCTCGCACTGCACGCCGTCTTCTTTGTCGACTATTCCTTCGACGAGGTTCGCCGGGATGTTGGTGGTGTGGCAGTCGAGACAGACTTTTTCTTCGTACGCGCGTTTGCGCAGGCGCATGTTGCGCGCGATGCGCGCGGAGCGGTCGTTGAAGAGGATGTTGTACGCGCGGGCGTGGGTGTCGTTGTTGAGCCAGGTGTAGTACTCGTTTTGAAGGATGCGTGTGGCGTTCAAGGGTTGGGTGGAGCCGTGGCAGCCGCTGTTTACGCAGGAGGCGACGCCGATGTATTTGCCAGTTGTGGGTTGCTCGGTTGCTCGGTTGCTCGGTTGCTCGGGGGGTTGTTGGGCAACGACGAGTAACGCGGCGAGAAAAACGAACGCTGCAAACGCGAGGCGTTTCATTTCGGGCCCTCACTGACGGTGTAGATCTGTCCGTTGCGCAGGTAGAGGCGCTGCATTTCGGGGAGCGTCATGGGACGCGAGCCGAGGCGGTTGAAGATGGAGACCTGGTTGCCGGTTTCGTCGACGGCGCGGTCGCGGTCGAGGCCTTTGGAGATGGCGAGCGCGGGTCCTTTGGTGTGGCGCCAGGCGATGAGGCGCGGCTCCGGTTTCGGACTGAAGCCGGCGTACCACGGCGTCCACTCGGGCGAGGTGAGCTGGAAGATCTTCACTCCGTGCTCGCCGTCGGCGACGTACGCGAACGCGCTCGCATTCGTCGACGCCACTTTGACGTCCTGCACATCATGCAGGTCCTCGGTGACGATCTGTTCGATGCGCAGCACTTCCGGCTTTTCGACGTTGACGATGATCATCCCCTGCTTCCCGCCGCCGACGTACGCGTACGTGCGCGCGACGTAGACGCTGCGCGCGTCTTCGAGCGAGAGCGTCGATGCGACGCGCGGGCGCGCGGGATCGGTGATGTCGACCGCGTGCAAGCCGACTTTGTCGGTGACGAAGGCGTAGCGGAATTGGACGGCGATGGAGGTAGGGGATTGGAGTTGGGGGATGGTGGAGAGGAGTTTGGGCTCCGTGGGTTTGTCGATGTCGAGGATCACCAGGCCTTTGGAGGCGCCGATGAGGAGCCATCTTCCGGCGACGGCGATGGAGCTGGCGCCGTCGAGGAGGCCCGGTGTGGTGCGCGCCTCCGGCGCGCCTTGGGGCGGTGGAGGCGCGCCGGAGGCGCGCACCACACGGGGAGGATTCCATGTCAGCGCTCTCGTGAAGAAGTTGTTGCTCGGATTGCCGTCGGTGAGGGTGGTGACGTCGACGAGGATCAGGCCTTCTTCACGGTCGGCGATGTAGGCGTACTTGTACAAAGGATGGAGCGGCTGCTCCTGGTTCTCAGGAATCGCGTCCCGTCTTGCGATTCGGATCCACCGGCATCGTCGTCGGGAGCGCGACGGCGCTCGCGAACTTCGTGCGCACGTAGGTGCGCTGGCCGAACGGTGACACGGGTGCGCTGACGATGCGCTCGGAGAAGTCTTTGTTGTCGACGTTGGCGATGTCGTAGACCTCGAAGCCGCCCTCCCCTTTCGCCACGAACGCGTATTCGCCGCGGACCTGAATGCTGCGCGCGCCTTTCGAGTGATGTTCGTGCGCGACTTCCAGCTCCATCTTCCGCTGCTGATGTTTCGCGTAGTAGTCGGGATAGACGATCTTGTGCAGCGAGGAGCCGATCACGGTCTGCGGCTCGTCCCACTCCGTCACGGCCACGGCTTCAATCGCATCCTCCGCCGCGACCCAGGCGAAGCGGCCGATGAAGTTGACGAAGTTCGTTCCCTGCAACAGCAGCTGCGCCATCCAGGCGTTGTTGTCGTTCTCCTTCGTGAGATGGCAGCTGTTGCAGCCCTGCGTTTCTTTCGTGCGCACGGTGTGCGGCACGTGGGGGTTGAAGGCCTGGCTGCTGAAGCCGGGCGCGGAGATGGGCGGCTGCTGGATGTAGATGCGCTGGCGCTGCTGGTTCGTGGAGCTGATCACGAGCGCGCTCGACGAGCGGATCGGCGCGAGGCGATAGCCTTTGGTCGTGCCGTTCACGCCGAGCATGAACGCGTCGGCGCGGATCACCTGCGGGTTGTACGACGCGTAGTTGCGCGTCTCCAATCCTTCGTAGTGATTCATCTTCGACTTGACGTTCTGCTCCTGCGGCAGATGGCAGCCGGAGCACGACGTCATCCATGAGGTGTGGCAGGCGTAGCACGTCATCTTCGCGTCGGCATGCGCGACGCCTCCGCTCGCGTTCCTGATCGTCTTCGCGTACTGCGACTTTGCGTTGAAGCGCGGATGTCCCGGCGTGATCGTGTCCTTCACCTGCACGACTTCCCACTGCATGTCGGGGTTCACCATCGAGCGCTGCCAGAGGACGCCGTTGACCCAGATGAAGCGCCGCTGGCCGAACGGCGTCGTGCCGAGGAGAAGATCGGTGCCGCCGGAAGGCGCGGCAGGGCCGGAGGTGCGGAGGTTCGTGGTGCGCTCGGCGGTGCCGTGGCAGTCCTGGCACTCGATCTCGATGTTGTTGCCGTACTCGGAGTAGAGCTGTCCGTTGCCGTGCTCGTCCTGCGAGAAGTGGCAGTCGGCGCAGTGCATCCCCTTCTCGAGGTGGATGTCTTTCAGATGCACGGCCTTCGTGAATTTCTGCGGATCGTCGAACGACACGATGCGGTCGTCGGCATCGAGCAGATTGCCTTTGCGGTCGCGCTTGAAGACGGCCATGAAGTTCCAGCCGTGGCCGTGGTAGTCGGCGAACTGCGTGTGCTTCGCCTGCGGGTTGAGGCTCGAGACTTTCTCGAGGAAGTCGATGTTGCTCCACAGCCCGCGCGGCGCCGCGCCTTCCGGGTTGTGCTCCAAACTCGCCCGTTTCTCCGCCTCGGTCGGATACTTTTGCTGCTTCGGCCAGAGCAGCGCGGCGTCGGTCTCGTAGTCCCACATGATGTAGCCGAGGTAGGTGTTCACGAAGGAGTTCGGCTGATGCATGTGGCAGCTCATGCACTGGCTCGTCGGAACGGCGCGCGTGAACTGATGTTTGATCGGATGGCCCTTCTCGTTTTTGGGAATGGTCTTGTCGTCCGTGAACGAGAGGCCGGTGTTGCCGAACTGCGCGAACGGGCCGCTGTTGAAGGGATCGCGATCGTTGGCGTAGACGACGTGACACGCGCTGCAGCCGGACGAGCGATAGTCGCCGGGATGCTCGTTCGTGCCTAAGAACGACAGATGCGGATCGTTGAGCCGCGTCTTGTGCAGATTGATGAGACCCGGCGAGATGCGCGAGCCGGTGCCGCGGCCGCGATTGCCGAGGCGGATGTCGGGCTTGCCCGCTTCCTCGCCGACGTTGGGATTGCCGATGTCGGGCGGGACGGTATTGTTGGAAATGCCGCCGCGCTCGAACGCGCGGAAGTATTCGCCGGGCTGAAGGATCTCCCAGTTCGGCAGCGGCACGAGCATCGGCAGCGCGCCGCGCGCGAGCTGATAGTCGCTCGGCGGCGTGGCGGGCCTGATCGCCTGCGCGTTGCCTTCGCGGCTGTAGCTCTCGCCGAGGAAGCCCGGCTTCTTCGAGATCAGCCCGTTCGCGTAGCCGACGGCGGCCCAGAAAATCGCGCTCGTCGTCATCGTGCTGCGCGGCACGGCGTTGACCTGTTTCTGATGGCAACTACCGCACGTTTCCTGCGCCACGCGCAGATCGCCGGGGTTGATGAATTTCACGAACTCCGGCGATTCCTGCAGCCACGCCGTGTACGTGCGCTGCGGATTCGCGGTCGTGGGCCAGAGTTCGGGGAAGCGCGGGTTCACATGCGCTTCTTCTTTCACGCGCGTGATCCCGTTACCGCCGTGGCAGTCGGTGCACGCGAGCTTCACCGCGCGCGACGAGTGCATCGGCTCGATGCCGGCGTGGCAGCTGATGCAGCCGGTGGATTTCTCGTCGGCTTGATCCTGGGTTTGGGTGAAGAGCGGAGGGAGGCCGGAGTATTGGGGGTAGATGACGGTCTTTTGCTCGGGGGTGGTGTTTGGGCGAGGAGCGTATTGCACCGAGAGCGACGAGCAGCGTTACAACACGGCCCCTCACCCGGCCTACGGCCACCCTCTCCCCGCTCGCGGGGAGAGGGGCAACGGCGGGCGGTGGCCCTTCTCCCCGCAAGCGGGGAGAAGGTGGCCGAAGGCCGGATGAGGGGCGTGACTTAGAACGTAAGAATGACATTGGTGAACACGTGGAACAGCGTTTTGTCGTTTTCGTAGATGTCTTTGAATCCCTGCCCCGGAATGAAGGCCGCGGCGCCTCCGACGACGACGACGTTTTGATTGAGGAACGGGCGCCAGCGCACGCCGGCAGAAATGTCGACGCCGAGGTCGTGGCTGATGTCGCCCTGAAAGAGCAGCTCTTCCACCGGCTCGACTTTGTCGAGGCGGATGTAGTTGCCGGTGAAGATTGCTTTCAATCGCGGCGTGACGTCGACGTCGAGGCCGAGGCTGGCGATCTGCACGCCGGGGTTCACGTATTGCGGCTGGCCTTCGTCCTTACTGCTGCGCAGCGACGTAAGGAGCGAGCCGCGCTCGACGAGGGCCACGCCGGTGCCGGCGAGGCGGATGCCGAGGCGGTTGAAGAAGGAGAAGCCGCCGCCGGCGAAGTTCGGCGAGTCGAAGATGGAGTCGAAGCCGGTGGCGGTGCGGTCGCGCGGATCGTCGTCGCCGGTGGCGTAGAAGAGCGCGATGCGCGGGCGCAGCCAGTCGCGGTCGTACGAGACTTCGATCGCGGCCATGCCGGCGCGGACGTCGACGGAATCGCCCTCGCGCAGGAGCGGATCGGGGCCGGCGACGGGATTGAGCGAGTCGCGGCCGAAGACGAGATAGAGCGCCTGGTCGATGTTGAAGCGGCCGATGTGGCCGAGTCCTGATTCGCCGAGGTAGACCGCGTCGATGTCGTGCGGCGTCGCGGCGCCGACGGGCGCGGGGCGCACGAGGATGCCGTTCTGGTCGTACTTGAGCGTCGCCGCGTCGTGCACGTAGTGAAGGCTGAACTGCTGCGTGTAGCCGTGCCAGACGAAGTCCTGCCAGTAGAAGTTCGCGATGGCGACTTGCTGATCGCGGCGCTCGAATTGATTGAGGCCGGAGTTCGTGTCCTTCTCCAATCGATCGAAGATGGCGAGGTTGTATTGATAGCGATTGCGATCGTAGTTGCCGAACACGCGCACGCCGAGGTTGGTGTCGCTGAAGATGAATCCTCGGAAGTCGCTCGTGAAGGGCTGCGAGCCGGCGCGAATGGAGAGGAAGTCGTAGTTCGGGCCGAGGTCCTTCAGCTTGCGCTCGTAGAAGAATTCGTTGAGTGAAAGTTGCGCGTCGCTGCGCGTCGTGCCTCGGCGCACGTCCGGCTTCACGATCGCGTTCTCCTGCACGCGCACGTGATTGAAGTTGCCGATGATCGTCGCCTTCACGCGCTGCTCGACCGGCTTGAACGTTGTCAGTCCCTGAAAGAGATCGGCGGAGACGATGACGTTCTGATTGAAAACGTTCTGGTTGTCGTCGCCGAAGAAGGTGAACGAGCCGGGATTCTTCGCGCTGACGCCGGAGGGCGTCGGCAGCGTGCGCGACTCGGCGAGCGTGTCGCTGATGCCGGTGAGGACGAGGAACCAGTCCGTGCCGTGGATCGGCAAGTCGCCTTTGAGGATGTTCTGGTTGTAGGGATCGAACCGTCCGCGCGATTGCTCGTCGAGCTCGTACGGCGGCGGCGCGATGCGCCAGCGGTCCGTCATCTCCTCCCCCGGCTGCGCCGTCACCTCGGGCACGCCGTACGGCGGAATGACGTTTTCGATTCCACTTTGGCGCACGACGTTGCCCTGCAGGATCACGCGCAGCAGGTTCGTCGTCTGTCCGTTGGCTTCTGCGGTGACGTTGTAGGTGCCGGTCTCCAACGCGCGCGGCCAGGTGATCTGCCAGCGACCGTTCGCATCCGCGGTCGTCGTCTCGCTGCCGCTCGTTTCGACCGTGACGGTGACGGTTGCATTCGCGGGCGCAGTGCCGCCGAAAGAAAAGGGCGCGCCGCCGATGAAAATCGGCTGATTGCTGTTGATGGAGACCTGGGCAAGCGCGCTCATCGTCATGACCAACGCACCAACAAGCGTCAGAACCCGTGCCCGCGCCCGTGCCCGTGCCCGGGGTGGGGGAATCGGGCACGGGCACGGGCACGGGCGCGGGCACGGGAAGAGCCTCACGAGCACGGCTTCCCTCCGCACTCCGTCACGCCTTCCGGCTGCCGCGGGAACTTGAACATCGGCAATCGTGCGCCGTCGACTTTCGTCTGATCGGCCCAGATCGATTGCGGCGGGAGGAACTCGCCGGCGCCGTGATAAGTCACGTAGTCGTCTTGCTCGATACCGTCGCCGGAAACGCCAAGGCCTCCGGCGAGCGCGGAGCTGCGATAGAGCGGCGAGGAGCCGGCGAAGAAGACGATGCCGTTTTGATTCGGATTGAGCGGCTGCGTGCCCTGCGTGCAGGGATTGTTCAGATCGCGGACGAAGAGCGACTGGTACCACGGCCCGGGACGCGGATCGAAGACGCTGGAGTCGATGCCGGGCGGATAGAACGGCTGCGCGCCGAAGTTGAGCGTGCGGTTCGTGACCGCGGCGTTCGACGGCACGGGCAGATCGTGGCCGCTGAACCAGATCACGTTGCGGGCCTTGGCCACGGCGACGTCGATCGAGAAGACGGTCGCATCGGGCATACGATAGAGCGCGAGGATCGAGCCGTCGGCGGGATCGGCGACGGCGATGACCATGCGCGCGTAGCTGTTGAGCGGGAGGCGGATGGCCGCGCGGGTTTTCTTCGCCGTCGCGATCGCGCGCTGGACGATGGCGTCGACGTCGCTCATCGACAGGCCCGTTCCCGGAAGCGGCCCGACGAGATAGCCATTCGCTGCGCAGCCGCCGTTCAGCGGCGCGACGGAGTAGACCGCGCCGGTATCCGTTCCGGCATTCGTCCCGTTCAGGCGCTTTACGCCGATCGGCAAACCGTTCGCGTTGAAGTCGAGGCGGATATCGGGACCGAGAAACGGGAGGCGGATGCCGTCGATGAAGACGTTGCCCGGCTGCGGGAGCGGATACGACGGAACGGGAACGATGCCGGCGGCGGCGAATGCGGCTGATGCGGCGGCGAACTCGCTGACGTCTGCGTTCGGACCGATGACGCCGACGGCGCCGACGAGTTGCCCGCCGCGATAGAGCGGAACTCCGCCGGCATTCACGCTGGCAGGATCGGCATCATTCGGCTGGATTTTGCCGGTGACGATGCCGAGGCCGCAGCCGGCGGTGCTGCCCGGCTGGCAGGGGCCGCCGCCGATTTTCCGCGCGCGCGGCACGCACTGCGACGGCGCGTTGAAGGTGACGTTGAAGTCGCAGCCGCGGTTCGTGTTCTCGATTCCGTACAGCGCGGCGCTGGCGGTATTGGTGATTCCGGGCGGGAAATGGATGCCGCTGATGAAGCGCACGGTGCGCGACGAGAGCGGGGCCATGTTGTGGCTGAAGAACGCGGCGGTGCGGGCGGTGGCGACGGCGAGGTCGTCGTTCGCGGTGCTCACTCCCGCTTTGCGCAGCACGCCGAGGATGCGGCCGGCGCGATCGACGACAGCCACGGTCGCGTTTTCGCTGATCGCTCTCGCCGCGGCGCGGGCGATGGTGTCGACTTCGGCGGCGCTCAGCGAGGCAAAGGGACCGTTGCCTTCGTCACACGTCGCGGGTGTGGCGGGGGGAATTGCGCATGCAGCCGGCTCGAGTGCCGTCAGTTGTGGGGGCGAGGGTGGGCGGACGGCGCGCGTTCGCGGCGCGGCGTGGGCCGTCGTGGCCAAAAGGAGCGCTGCGATGAGGAACCTGCGCATCGGTCTCCTGTGGAGCGGCGGGCTCTTAGCCCGCCGGAATGTTTCGGCGGGCTAAGAGCCCGCCGCTCCACTCATATCTGATAAACGAAGGTGGCCGTATTGTCGCCGAGGATCAGGATGTCGCCGCGTTTGAGCTGCACTTCCGTGATGCGGGTGGGCGAGCCTGCGAGGTATGTGCCGTTGGTCGAGTCCTGGTCGATCGCCCAGACCTTGCCGTCGCGCGGAACGATGCGGACGTGCCGCTTGGAGATCTTCGAGTCGGGAATCACGACCTGCGAGAGCGCCGGGTCGCGTCCGATGTAGAACCCTTCCTCCTCGATCGTGAAGCGCTGTCCGTCGAGTGCGCCGCTCGTGCACTTGAGGAGGCCGTACCACTCCACCATCTGCGTGCCCGGGACTTCGCCCGGCTTCGCCACCGGCAATGGTTTCTCGAGCTGCGTCTCGTCGATCGATGGAGCTGGTGGTGGCGGCGCGGGCGGCGGGACCGACGATTTGCTCACCTTGTCCGTCGGCAGATCGGCGCGCACCGCGGCCATTTTCGCCGTCGGCCCGGTCGGAAGCGGAGGCGGAGGCGCGGCGGCGGCACGTGGCGGCGCTGCGCGCTCGGGGCGCAGCCGCTGGAACAACGCGATGCCGACCGGGATCAGCACGACCAGCACAAGCACCACGATGACCACGAGCAGGATGCCCTGAAACATTCTCCCCTCTCTCCCCAGCTCGCCCGTGGCGAGCGAGGCCATCACGAGTCTCTGCCCAGCATGATACTCGTGACAGGTCCTGCACGTGCTGGCCGCCCGCGATCCCGACGCGTTCGCCGAGTGGCAGGTGGTGCAGTCGTTTCGACCCGGCATCAATATGTCTGCCGTATTGCTGCTGTTTCTCGCGCCGGCGTGACATTGTGCACAGTCGACGTTCGCGTGTTTGGCGTGCGTGAACCGGCCGCCGGTCAACCAGTCGCGGACGATGACCGGCGCGGCGGCGACGATCAGCCCCTTGTTCTGGGTGATGTCGTGGCACTTCGCGCATTTCGTCTTGATGACGTGCTCGCCGTTGATCTGCGCGCGCGCGTCGAGGGCCACCCCTTTGCGCGTGGCGAGAATGCGCCGTACGACGTCGGGCGGCTTGCCGACGAGATCGCGGTTGCCGGCGTAGAGCAGCGCGATGTAGCCGTACGCGTTGTTCGGATCGCCGTGCGGCACTTCCGCGTCCGGCAGTCGCGCATCGAAGGTCAGGCGGTGGCAGCGCTGGCAGTGACTCTCGAAGTTCAGCGCCACCGGCTCGCCGCCGGCGCCTGCGGCGTGACAGCCCTTGCACTCCAGCGTCTCCCGCCGTCCCGAGCCGTTGAACACGCCGCCCTTGGCGAGATGGAGCTTGTGATTGAAGCGCAGCGTGTCGGGATCGGACGGCGGGACGAACTCGGGATGGCCTTCGCCGAAGAAGGGGATTTTCGCGAGCGACGCGCGCACGTTGCCGCGCACGTGCTTCGTCAGATCGGCATGACATCCCGTGCAGCGCACGTCCGCGGTCGCGGCGAGCTTCGCCGCGCCGCGATGTTCGGCGTGGCATTCGAAGCAGTCGGGCGGATTGAGCTCGTTGACGGCATGCGGCGGCGTCTGATGGCAGCGGATGCACTTCGCGTTGTCGACGCTCTTGAACGGCGTGTGGCACGCGCTGCAGTTGTCGGCCACCGTGACTCCGTTCACCTGCGCGCGCGCATGCGCGGAGGAGAGTCCGCCCGGCATGAACGCTTTCTGCCGCTCGGGACGGATCATCTCGCCGATCACGCCTAACGCGAGGATCAGTCCGAGCGCGGTGAGGGAGAGCTTCGTCAGCCACGGACGCGCGAGCCGGTACGCCGCCGCGTAGTCGAACTTCTTCGCCCGCACGACGCCCGCGCCGGGCAGCGCCGGCGTGAGCGTGGAGTCCTCCTCTTCTTCTTCTTCGACCGCGGCCGCCGCGGGGACGCTGCTCTGCATGACGCGCAGAAAGAGCGGCCGGCCCGGCTCGATCATCTGCACGTCGATGCGCAGATCGCCGATCTCGATGATGTCGCCCTTCGCGAGGCGCGCGGTCTCGACCGGCTTGCGGTTGACGTACGTGCCGGTGACGCTTCCTCGGTCGGTGATGAGGTACCCGCTCGCCTCCGGCTCGATGACCGCGTGCTCGAGCGCGACCGCGGGGTTTTCGCTGCGCAGATCGGCGTTCGTGCCGCGCCCGATGCGCAGCGCACGGTTCGCACTCTGCGTCAGCGCGTACCCTCGTCCGGTGACGCGCTGAATGATGTAGCTCACGGCCACGACACTCTCCCGTAATAGAAGACCGCGGCGACGTGGAGGAGGCCGAAGACGATGAGGAGGATCGTGAACGGAACGTGGATGTACAGCCACGACTCGAGGATGTTTTTGTAGCGCTGCTGATAGACGAGCCGCAGCATGAGCTCTTTGCGCTGGCGCGAGAAGACGAGCAGCTGGCGGAGCTCTTCCTGTTCTTCTTTCGGCACGAGCCCGAGGAGTCGCGCCCAATCGCCCGTGTCCTGCTGCTTCTTTCTCCGACCGAGTTGAAGAAGCAACCGCCACCCGGCGAGCATGCCCGGCGAGGCCTCGCGCATCAGCTGCTCATAGATGCGCTGAAACGGCACCGACCGTCCCGACGCGATGCGGGCCATGTTCTTCCCAAGCTGGTTGAGCTGGTCCGAGAGCTCCTCGACCGGCAGATTGCTCTCCACCTCGGTCAGCAGTCGCGGCACGGTCACATACAGAATCGCGCCGAGCGCGCCGCTGGCGACGACGATGAAGGTGAGCACGAGCGTCGCCACGGCGATCTTGTCGTTGAACCGCCCGCCGGTGTGCATCAGCAGAACGATGAACGCGAGCAGGCCGAGGTAGATGTGCGACTGCATCCACTGCTCGAGCGTGCCGAACCGCGAGCGATACGAGCGCTTGCGGATGCCAAAGTACGCGAGGAGGAAAATCAGCGCGAAGCCGGCGATGCCGTAGGCAAGTCCGAACTGCGAGCCGCCGTGGGGGTACTCGCGTTGCTTGGTAGAGGTAGTAGTGGACGCCGGTGGCGAGGAGGAGGAGGAAGAAGATGGGGCGCCAGGTGCGGCCGGAGCGTGCTACGGACATAGAACACCTGAACGCAGAACGCAGAGCGCAGAACGCAGAACGTAGAAAGTTCTCAATTCATCGTTCTGCGTTCTGCGTTCTGCGTTCATCTCTCCCCTCGCGATATGACGATCTCCTCCAGCGTCTCCCTATATTGCTCAGGAGTAAGCCGGATCGCCGCTCCCGTCGGGCATCCGCGCACGCACGCCGGTCCGCCGCTGATGTCGCGGCACAGGTCGCACTTCACGGCCACGGTCTGTTCGACTTCGTCTTTCGTTTTCGTGAACAGCGATTTGATCCAGCCGAAGAGCGAATGCGACGGTTCTTTGTGCACCATGAAGATGTTGCCGTAGGGGCAGTTGCGCTCGCAGTTGCCGCAGCCGATGCAGTTGCTCTTGATGTAGACCTCGCCGCGCGGGTCGCGGGCGAGGGCGTCGGGCGGGCAGTCGAGCATGCAGAGGGGGTTCTCGCACTGCCAGCAGGAGTTCGGAGCGAGGAGGTTGTAGAACTTGATGCCGGTGAGCGAGAGCCGGGCCTGCCCGTCGTCGTGCACGCCTTCGCACGATTTGATGCAGTTGTTGCAGCGGATGCAGCGGTGCTCGTCGATGAGCAGCGTCTGCGTACCCATCACCACTTCCTCGCGAATGAGATCGCCGAGGATGTTTCCCGATCCCGGCGTGGCCTCGGCGACGAGGCCCGCGATGCGGCGCTCTTCGAGCTTGCGCAGCGGCGCGTCGCGCAAATCGGGATGCGCGGTGAGGAAGTTGTTGAAGTCTCTCTTCGAGAGCTTGATCAGGTCCGCGGGAAAGATCGTCGTGACGGTCGCGGTGCGGTCGGCGTCGGAGAAGAGCGAGGACTCGCCGAAGAAGTTGCCGGCGACGAGATACGAGAGCACGACTTCCTTCTCGCCCGACTTCTTCGAGATCTTCACCATCCCGTTGCGGATCAGATAGAACGCGTCGCCGGGATCGCCTTCGCTGCACACGACGGCATCCTTGCCGTAGGTCAGCACGACCGCTTTGTCGACGAGCTCGCCGAGGTAGGCCTCGGGGACACCCGGGAACAGATAGCCGCCGAACGCGCGGAGCATGAACGCCTGATCGACGAGCGCCTTCGCGCGCGGCGCGTTGGCGAGCATCTTCAGGATGGCCTTGCGCGGGATCTCGATGATGCGCGTGTCGCCAATCGCGCGCGCGGTGGCGGTGCGGCGGCGGCCGGAGATGAGGCTCATCTCGCCGAAGAAGTTGCCGGCCGTGAGCTCGGCGATGTTGGCCTCAGCCGCTGAATTCTCCGGTTTGCGCGAGAGCGCGACGCGGCCCGCGGCGATGATGAGGAAGTCGTTGGTGTAGTCGTTCTGGCGGATGATCGCGTCGCCGTCTTTGTATTCGCGCACCGTCGCGGCGAGGAACGTGTCGCGCAACTGCTGCTCGTCCGCGGCCGCGAGGAGCGGTACGCGCGTGCGCAGCGCGGCGATGCGCTCGCGCACCGAGCCTTTCCAGAACGGGAGGCGTTGCCGCAGCACCGCTTCGTCGGCGGGCTCGACTTCGCGGCCCATCAGGTGCTCGATGACTTCCCAGCCCTGGTTCATGCCGAGCTTGATCAGATCGCGGCCGCTCGCCGCGCCGATGAGGAAGAGCCCCGGCACGCTCGACTCGTGCACCGGGCTGAGAATCGGACGCGCGTCCTTGCCGTCGCCGGTGAAGCGGATGCCGACGGCCTCGAAGAATTTGCGCGGCGGATCGGCGCCGAGCTTGAGGAAGATCAGCTCCGCCGGCACGCGCGTGGTCTCGCCGCGCACGTTCAGATCCGCATAACCTTCAAAAACCTCTTTGACGGTTGTGTTGAAGTAGATGGTCATGCGCCCCGAGGCCTGGCGGGAGAGGACTTCGCGCGTCAGGATCTCGTTGGCGCGCGTGATCTCGGGGCCGCGGACGATGAGGCCGACGCGGTTCTCGTCGGAGAGCGCGATCGCGATCTCGAGCGCGGAGTCGCCCGCGCCGACGACGAGGATGTCCTGCTCGCTGTGCTCGGCCGGATCGACGAGGCGGTAGAGCACGTGCGCGAAGTTCTCGCCGGGGCATCCGAGCTTGCGCGGATTGCCCTGCGTCCCCATCGCCAGCACGACCTTGCCGGCGTTGTACTCCGCGCCCGCGGAGGTCTTGATGAGGAAGCGATCGCCTTCGCGCTTCATCGACTTCACTTCGGCGCCGAAGTCGATCTTGATGTTGCGCTCCTCGACGTACGCCTGCCACGCGCCGAGGATCTGCTCGCGCGATCCCGCCTCGAACGGCAGATCGCCGCGCGCCGGAATCATCACCGGCTCGGCCATGACGAACTTGCGCGCCTGATAGCTGAAGATCGTGTCGGCGAGATGATCGGTGCGCTCGAGGAGAACGTAGGAGAGGCCGTTGGCTTGCGCGTGTCCCGCAGTGGCGAGTCCCGCGGGGCCGGAGCCGACGATGGCGAGGTCGTAGTTGGGCATGGGGATTTGTTAGACGACTCGAACTTCGGGTGTAGTCGTGTCGCCGGTTTTCACATCGCGGGCGACGTTGAAGGTGAGGATCACTTTGCCGAGGCGAATCAGATCGCCGTCGAAGAGGAGGCGTTTGTCATCAACTTTCTCGCCGTTGACGAACGTGCCGTTTCTGCTCTTCAAATCTTCGATCACGAAGCCTTCGGTCGTCTTGAGGATGCGGGCGTGATTCGTGGAGACGCTGCCGTCGGTGATGGTGATGGAGTTGGCCGGGGCGCGGCCGATGGTGTGCTCGGCATCGAGCAGCGGGTAGACGTTGTCGGGCGCGTTATCGGGGGTGAGCGAGCCGACGAGGGTGATGCGCAGCGGCGGCACGGTCTTCGGCTTCGCCGGCTCTTCTTCGACGACGGTGACGAGGCCGAGGATCGAGAGCTCGCGCAGACGGTCGGAGAGCTCCCGCTTCGGCATGCCGAGGTCGCCGACGAGCTTCGCGAACGTGCGTCCCGATGTCAGGCGGAAAAGGAGCTTGAGCTGATCGATGTTGAGGCTGACCTGCTGCTGCATGGCCGGATCTTCGACGACGCGGAAGATGGTCTCGTCGGCATAGATCTCCGCGGTCTCGGCGCGTCTCTTCGCTTCTTCGAGGATCGGCCCGAGCTCGAGGGCGAGCGGCTTCACGCCGTCGGGAAGCGTCGCGGCGTCGAGGAGCGTGAACGTGCCGGAGGTCCATTCGAAGGTATCGAGGACGGTGTCGACCGGGCCGTCATCCTGATTCGATTCGGCCCAGAGGATTTTTTCCTTGTCGAAGAAAATGCGCGTGCGCTTGCCGGTGGTCTCGAGATCCAGCGTCCCGCTCTGCGCGCGCCCGAGGAGAAACACGAGCAACTCGTGTGGAGAGAAGTGGCGCAGACTTCCCTGGAGAATGACCTGCATGGTTGCAGGTTATTTTAGCCGTCATCCTGAGCGCAGCGAAGGATCTCAAATTGACGTAGCCTGAGATCCTTCGCCGTCTTCGCGGCTCAGGATGACGGCCGGCGGCCGTCAGAATAACTCCTCGATCACGCCGTAATGGCCGTCGCGCGCGCCCGGGACGTACTCGAATCCGCGGCCGAGCGGGTCGTCGGTGCGCATCGTGGTGTAGTCGATGCCCAGCGCGGAGTAGAGCGAGCAGGTGACGTCCTCGGGGCGCACTTCGCGGTTGGCGCTCCATCCCATCTCGACGGCCTTGTTGCCCACGGAATCGGTCTTGCCGATGATGCGGCCGCCTTTGACGCCGCCGCCGGCGAAGACGTACGAGTTGCGCAGGAAGTGATCGCGTCCGCCCTGGTTGTTGAGAGATCCGGTGGTGCGGCCGAACTCGCTGATGATGACGATGAACGTCTCATCGAGCAGCGACTTGCCGGCATTCGCGCCCGGCATCGTCGACAGATCGGTGAGCAGCGCGGCGAACGCGGGATCGAACTGGCCGCACTGCGCGTACAGCGACTGGTTCGCGGCGCGGTTGTAGATGTTGTTGTGATGGTCCCAGCCGCCGAGCGTCGTCTGCACGAAGCGCGTGCCTTTGTTCGAGGCGAGGACGATTGCGGGCGACGATCATCGAGTCGCCGAAGGTCGTGTTGCCGTAGCGCAGGTGATCGGCGTTGTCGAAGGTGAAGAGCGTGTTGATGCCGGGCGAGCGCATGAGCGAGTTGGCCTGCTCGTAGAAGTCGCCCATGTCCATCGACGGCTTGCCGAGCGCGCCGGTGGTGCGCGCGCGATCGAGTTGATGGAGCAGTGCCCAACGACGATCGAAGCGCGCGGTGCCGTCCGGATGACTGAGCGTCGTCAGTCCCGTTGCGTTCGTGGTCACGCCGAACGGCGCGTACTTCGCCGGGCAGATATCCCGAGGCCGGGATCGCGCCGGAGTTGAGGGCGACGAAGCCGGGCAGCACGTCGGCCGGCGTGCGCTTGAGCTGGAACTCGATCGCCGCGACGGCGCCGATGTGCGGCGCGATCGCGCCGGTGGCGCCGCCGGGATTGCGCGAGATCTGCACCCACGTCTGCCCAAGCTGATGCACCGCCGCCCACGCCAGTCCGGTGCGGGCAATGGCGATCTTGTTGAGATGCTCGGCGGTCTTCGGCAGGAGGCCCTTCGGCCAGCGGACGTCGCCGTAGCTCGTGGGCGCGAAGTCGGCCGGCGTCCAGGCGCCTTCCTTCAGGTCCCACATGTCGACGTTGCTCGGCGCGCCGCTGAGGAAGATGAAGATCGCGTTGCGCGCGGTGTTGCGGAGCGTGACGTTCGGCGCGGTCGCGGCCTGCAGCAGGCGCGGATCGAGGACGTCGGCGAAGTACGAGGCGACGAGTCCCGTCCCCGCGACCCGCAGGAAGTTGCGGCGCGTGAACCCTTCACCGAGAAGCGGAAAGGAGCCACCGGGAGGCGTGCATTTGCATTTCATTGGAAAATGAACTCCAGGCTGTTGAGGAGAACGTACTGCAGGTCCTCCGCTCGATCGGCGAGCGTGCCGGCTTTGAGGTAGTCGATGGCGATCTGCCGCTCCTCGGCGGTCGGCTTGCGCGAGAGCGTGGCCAGGTAGAGCTGATCGGTGATCGTTCCGGGATCGGTCGACGCGGCGAGCACTTTGTTCATCGTCGAGTTGGCCGCCGTGCGGCGCACGCGCGTGACGATGGTCTGATTGTTGAGCATCGACAGCGCCTGAATGATCGAGCTGTCGTTGCTGCGCGCCGTGTCGTCGCGGTCGCCGCGTCCGAAGTTGTTGATGAACTGCGTCGGCTGCGCGTTGCGGCCTTCGAGCGGATCCGGCATCTGCATGGCCACGTTCACGAAGGGCATGCCCTGCACGGCGAACGACTGCGGCATGCTGGTGGCGATGGCAACGGCGTCGAATACGACCTCGGCCATCATGCGCCGCGGATAGTGGCGCGCGTAGTACGGCACCCAGGCGTCGTTCCACACGCTTTCGGTGTAGGCCGTCGAGAGTTGATACGTGTTCGACATCGCCATCGCGCGCAGGACGGAGCGGATGCTGTAGTTCTTGGCGATGAACTCGTCGGTGAGCGCTTCGAGCAATTCGGGATGCGTCGGCTGCGTGGTGAGCTTCGAGAGATCGAAGGCGTTCGTCGGCTCGACGATGCCGAGGCCGAACATTTCTTTCCAGAGGTAGTTCACCGCGGCGCGGGCGAACTGCCGCTCGGCGGTGAGCATGCGGCCGTAGGCAACGCGCGGATCTTCGCCGGCCTTCGGCTTTTCGCCGGTGGTGATGAAGGCCGGCGCCACGGCGTCCTGTCCCTGGATCGCGTCACGCGGCGACTTGTTGCCGCCGGTAGTGCCGAGGCGATAGGCGCCGTTGACGTTCGGGCCGACGCTGAACTGGAACAGCGTTGCGTTCGGATTCGCGGGATCGGTGTACTGCGTCGCGCGCGCCGCGGTGGTGGCGAAGAACGCCGCCATCTCCCAGAACTGATAGCGGGTCTTGCCGCGCAGCCAGAAGTTGACGGTCTCCAGATGCCCCGCGCCGCTGTGGCAGGAGATGCAGAGCATCGGGATGGCCAGGAACTTCTCGGCGGAGTGGGACGCCATGTTGTCATAGCTGTCCTGCGGCGGACCGTTGTTCTGCAGCTGGCGGACGATGTAGTTCGACGGACCGTTGCTGAAGTTCAGACCGCTGCCGGCCATCAGCTCGCGGACCATCTGGTCGTACGGCTTGCCGGAGCGGATCGATTCGCGGATGAACGTGTAGTAGACGTTGCGGCCGAGGTAGTACTCGAGACTGTTGTTCGCGACCTGGACGTTCTGCACGAGATCGCCGAACCACATCGTCCAGCGATCGGTGAAGGCGTCGGAGGCGAGCAGCTGATCGATCTTCTTCGTCCGCTTGTCCGCGCTCGTATCCGCGACGAACGCCACGACCTCGGCCGAGGTCGGGATCGTGCCGGTCAGATCGAGATAGATGCGGCGCAGAAATTCTTCATCGCCCGCGAGCGACGTCGGATAGACGCCGTCTTTCTTCTGCTTCGCGGCGATGTGGGTGTCGATGAAGTTCGCCACCGGCAGCTCGCGTGCCGTGAAGATCGGCTTCCCCGCCGAACGCCGCTTCGACGACGTCGGGGACGCCGACGGCGCGAGCGCGACACTCCGCGCGTTCGCCGCGAGCATGCGATAGAGGCTATCGCGCTCCGCGGCGGGAGTTACGGCAAACGGACAGAGCTCGTCCGCAAATGCTGGTGCCCCGAGCACCAGCGCCATCACCAGGGCCAGCGATGTGCGTCTCATATGCAAATCCGACGTTCGAAGATCAATTGTGTTTACACAGAATAATGCGCTCTTTTCGAGGGAAAGATGTGACGGGAGTCGCACAAGTGGAGGACAGGCTTCAGCCTGTCCAGGAAAACAGGACAGGCTGAAGCCTGTCCTCCACCTAGAGAGGCGCGGGCTCGATCTCGTGGAGTTTCCGAATATCGACGCTGATCTCCCCTTCTTCGTCGGGGGGATTGAACATGTTCCGGAAGCGCGCGCCCCAGGCGATCTCCCGCGAGGTGTAGGAGGAGCGGGTGTGGACGATCTGGGAGAAGGTCTCTTCGAAGCCGTTGAGGAGGACGAGGAACTCGGCGTCGCAGTCCATGAGATCCGCGGCGGTCCAGGTTTTCAGCGGGCTCGTTTCGTCGATCGGATGAACGATGGTCCAGGCGAGCGGGAAGAAGACGACGCTCTCGCGCTCGAGGTGGAGGGCGATGAACTCCCGGTCGGTGGCCGATGCACCGTCACGCCGGCGGCGGCTGAGCAGCACCTTCGCCTCGAGGTTCACGATCTGGTTGCTGCGCTGGTTGACGATGCGGAACATGAACGCCTTCCCTTTGCGGTACGGCGCGATGACGGCGTTGCGGCTGAATTGGATGCAGGCGGTGGGACGGGCGAAGCGGGCGAAGACGAAGCCGGCGACGGCGGCGAAGGTGAGCAGACCGAGAAGTGACTCGATCGTCATGATGGTGTTCGCGGGGAGGCTGACCGGAGCGAAGTGGCCGTAGCCGATCGTGGCCAGAGTCTCCACGCTGAAGAAGAAGGCGTCGGCGAAGCGGCCGAGGGACGGCGCGTCGACATTGCGCAGCAACGCGCCGTCGCCGCAGGCGACGTAGAGCAGCGCGAAGAAAATGTTCGTGGCGACGAAGACCCCGCAGACGATGCCGAGGAACTTCGGCCAGGAGATGGTCAGCAGGTAGTGATACGCGGACTGCGACTCGAAGAAGCGCAGCCCGTCGCGGCGGACGTTGAACGAGCCGTCGCGGTTGAGGAGGCGCTGGCGGCTCTCGCGCGCGACGACGGAGCCGAATCCGAGATCCACATTGATGCCTTCCGTGGAAGGCTCGGCGCTGACGCGATCGTCGACTGCAGTCACGCGCGCAATTGTGCTACAACGCCGGCATGCTCGACCAATTGACGATCGAAGCCTTCCAGCCCCACGTCGGCAGCGCGTTCTGGCTGCATACCACGACGGAGACGGGAAATCACAAAGTGGAGTTACGGCTGGACAACGCGCTGAAGGCGATGGAGAGCGAGGCCGCGCGGCTGGACCGCAATCCGTTCTCGCTCTTTTTCCGCGGCCCGGGATCGATCTACCTGGAGCAGAAGATCTATCACCTCACCCACGACGCGTTCCCCGAGGGGCTGGACATTTTCCTCGTGCCGGTGGCGAAAGACGCGCAGGGATATACGTACGAGGCGGTGTTCGCGTAGACAACCGCCGCTTCCTCCTTGGTCTGTGGATTCCTGTCCTGTTGTTCTGCGGAGTCGTCGCAGCGTTGTTGATTGCAGCGATCACGTCAGGCGACCTTGGGCGGATTCTGCCGGCGGCATTCGGGATCGCGATCGCAGCGCTGCTGGTCGTCACGAATCGATGGCGGCAGAAGCGGCGAATGATCCGGCTGCTCCACGCCGAAGATCCGGCTCCGCGGTTGCGCTCCTTCGAAACATCAGCCCGCCGCTTGCCGCACGGCGCCCATATGGCGGCCGCCAGTACCGCAACCATCCTGGCCTTGTACGGCCGCGCGGATGAAGCGGAGCAGGCGTTGGCATCGGTGTCCTGGAATTCCGTTCCGCCTCTCATCCAGGCGCAGGCGTCTGCAGCACGCGCAATCCTCGCGTACGTCAGGCGGATCGTTTGGCGATGGTCTCGATCACGCCGTTGCCGGTAGCGAGCAAGCATCGTTGGACGTCGCGGCACCCGGCGCGCGCACATCCGAAATCGCGTTTCGCACCTACCGCAATCTCGGGTTGGCGCTGTCCGGCCGCGCCACTCAGACGACTGCGCAGGAGCTCAGCGTGGCATTCACGAGTCTGCCTCTCGTTGGCCAGATCCTGGCTGCGTGGGGGTTGGCGTTGATTGCCAGAGACCATGGCGACGTGGCGCAACTCGAGTTCATGCAGAACTTCATCAGAAAGCACGGTCCATACTTGAGGCCCGTGCTCGAGAGTATCGGTGCCGGCTGACTGCCAGGCTTTGGACGTCACGCCGCCGGCTTCTGATCTCGTGACGACGGTTCCGCATGTCAGAGGATCCGCTCGAAAGTGAGGCGGCTTACCTCGCGATGCCACGGCGTTGGTTCGCGAGGTAACCATGGTTAGTTTTTAAGCTAACGGCGTGGCATCGCGATGCCGGAATTTGATTTCATCAATCAACGCGCTGACTTTCACGTAGCGGATAACGCCTCATCTCTTCGTACACCGGCGTGAGCGAGCTGATCGTGCATTCGTTTCCGGCGATGGTGTACTCGGTGAGGAAATCTTCGTAGCTTCGCGCTCGCCAGAGCGTTCCCTCGGGGTCCACCACCAACGAGTGCCCGGTCCCGCCGCGAAAGATGCGGGAGCCGTCGGTGCCCGAGAGCTCCGTGAAGGTCCAGGGCCGTTCTTCGGGCCGTTGGGCCATGAACTCCTGGATTTCGAGCAGGCGCAGTCGGAGAAAGTCCGCACGTTGGCTCGGTGGACAGCTCCAGGGCTGCGGCGATGGCTTCGCGCACCAGGCCGTCCGCCGGCGACGTCGACACTGCCGAAACTAGGGGGTCCACTTCATCAGATAGTAGACGCCGTTGGTGTCAACGTGCTGGAAGCCGAGGCGCTGGTAGAGGCGGAGGGCGGGATTGAAGCCTTCGACGTGGATGGTGACGGGCTTGCCCGCCGCTTCGCCGCGCGCGAGGACGTCGCGGACGAGGCCTGTTCCGATTCCGGTGCCGCGCCACTCGGGCATGAGGGCGATGTCGACGAGGCGGATCTGGTCCTTCCACTCGTCGATCCAGAGCCGGCCGACGGGCTGGCCGTCCTTCTCGATGATGTTCCGCTCGACCGTGGGGTAATGAATGCGGTAGTGCTCGAACTGCGCGGAGAACTGCGAGTCGAGAAACTCCGTCTTCTGCGCCTCGTCGAAGGGAAACTGCTGCATCTCCTCCGCCCGCGTGGCGTGGTAGAGACGGCGCATGAAGTCGTAGTCGGAGTCGGTGGCGGGACGGAGGGTGACCGCGCCGGAACCGGCGCGATCACCCGAAGGGAATCCATTCACGATCAGGAAGCGTAATCGATGCGGAGCACGAAATGTTCGAAGGGGGCGACATTGCCGTCGCGATCGACCAGGGCCCAGCGGCCGTCGACCTTCTTCATTTCGTACGACGACCAGCGCGGCTCGCGGTCATCGTCGTACATCGGAACGATGACGTAGAAGCCGCGCACGAGCTTCGTGCCTTCGCCGCTCGAGAGCGTGAGCGTGACCGGCAGGGCGACGGCGTCCGCCGTCGCACCGGCGAGAATATCGCGGCGCGTGGCTCCGGCGAGGGGACGTCCGCGCTCGGTCTCGACGCTGAAGATGATCTTCTGCATCTCGTCGACCGGCACGGTGAAGTTCACCGGGTTGCCCTGGCATCCGGTGGTGCGGCTGCAGCCCCAGGCGCGGAAGGGCGCGAGCTTTCGCTCCGCGCCATCGAAGTACGAATAGTGCGTGAGCAGCTCGACCGTGCGGCGCTCTCTCGGATCCGCGGATGCTCCACTTGCACCCGAGACCGAAATCCGCGCGCCGCGGCCGATGAACGCGCCGTCGCCGGCGGGAATGCCGGAGGCCGAGAAGACCGCCGTGTCATCGAATCGAGCGAAACCGACGGCCAGCCTCCTCGGCGGTGCGCCGGGCTCTGAGGCGAACAGCTTCGGGCCGATGGCCGCGGTGGCGACCGCGCAGGCCGAAGAGGCAATGAGGAACTGACGCCTGCCGATCAGGGGGCGGGTACTCATAGGAATCTCCTGTCTCTCTCTCTCTCGATCTCGGGGGCTGGGGTTACGTGCGCGGCGGGAAGACGCCCTGCAGCGCGATGCAGAAGTAAAACGTCAGATACGGCTGGAGATTGTTGTGCGGCTGATCGCCGCCGGCCGGCGCCAGTGCATTCCCGTTCATCGGGGCGAGATTGGCGCTGGTGTTCTGTTGATACGCGTTGTTCGCATACCGGGCCAGCGTGTGCCCATCCGGCGCCGGCGTATCGCCCAGCGTGTTGTTTCCCGTCACCGCATGCGAGTGCGACGGAATCTCCGACTCCAGCAGCGTCACGGTCTCCGAGCCGCCGGTCTCGCCAAGGTCATGCAGCGACAAGCCCGGACCCTGTCCGGGATGCATCGGCGCGCGGCCCTGGAGATCGGGCAGCGCGAAATTGGACTTCCCGTCCCCACCGTACGTGGTTCCCAGGAGCGAGAACAGCGCGGTGTTCTGCGACAGCGGCAGGAGCTGGCCGTCGCACCACGCCCATCCCCTGGGCGCGAAGTTGAAAGGGAAGATGCGGATTTCAGCGACAAATGGGTCCATCGTTCATCTCCTCTGAATCTTGCGTTCTCATCTTGAGCGTGGACCGATTCTTAGGTCGGACTCGGATACAAGCCGAACAGCGAAATGATGAAATCGACGCAGAGATACGGCTGGAAGTTCGTGTGCGGCTGACTGCCTCCGATCGGAGTCATGGTCGTGTTTTTGAGCGTACCCGCGGGCGGGTTCGGAGCGTCTTCGATATAGAGATCGACGCCGGCCACGCGCGACTGAGCGAGCACGTTGCCCGACGGGTCCGTCGCACTTCCCAGGTCCGCAGTCGCCAGCAGCGGATGCGAGTGCGCCGCAATCTGCTGCACGGTGAGCGTGACCTCCTCCACTCCTCCCGTCTCGGCGAGGATGAAGCCGTTGCCCTGATGAATGGGAATCCGTCCCCGAAGATCCGGCAGCGCGAACGTCGACTGGCCGTCTCCTCCGTAGGTCGTACCGATCAACTGGAACAGCGTTTCGTTCTCGCTGATCGGAAGCAGCTGTCCTTCACAGAACATCCAGCCCGCGGGCGCGAAGTTCCCCGCGAACATGCGAATTTCTCCAACGAATGGTTGTGCCATTTCAACATTCTCCTATGTCGGCGCTCGGAAAGATGCCCTACCAATGCGATGCAGAGGTTCAGCGTAAGAAATGGCTGCATGTTGAGGTGCGCCTGACTGCCGCCGACGTTCGCCACGCTGGCCGGATTCAACGCCGTGAGGGCGTTGGGAGGCCCGAAGATGTTGTCGTTCGAGCGTGCGACCACGAAGTTGCCGGGAATCGGAGCGTCCGCCAGCGTCGCCGAGGCCATGAACGTGTGCGTGTGCGTGGGCAGCTCGGCGATGGAAATCGTATGTGCCTGCTCTCCTCCTCGCTCGCCGAGCGTATGCCCGCTTCCTACGTGAATCGGCGTGCGGCCCCGAAGGTCCGGTAGCGCGAAATTCACTCTGCCATCGCCCCCGAAGGTGGTACCGAGTAACGAAAACAGCGGCTGATTCTGATTGATCGGCAGCAACTGTCCGTTACACAGCGCCCATCCTTTGGGAGCAAATACGAAGGACATGATCCGGATCTCGCTAAGGAATGGCTCTGCCATTGTTTTCCCTCCTTGATTCTCGCTTGCTACGGTAAAGGTTTCCTGCACGTGCCGTTCGGCACGCCGGTGAATGTCGTCGCGACAGTCGCGGAGGCAGTACTGCCGGCAAGGTTCTGACCGGCGATGAAGGTGGCCACGACGGCGGCGTTGTTTCCCGCGCCGCTGAAGCGCTCGAGGTTGAACGTCGAGGTGTCGCGCTGGCGGACGCGGAAATGCTCCGCGGCGCCGACGCTGGCGGCCAGGTTTCCGGAGATATCCATGCACTGCACGTACGTGTTGCGCGACTCGACGCGGACGCCGAAGACGGCTCCGAAGGGGAACGCGGAGTTGTCATCCGGCTTCCCGACGGTATTGCCGGTGAGGGTCAGATCGAGACGGCCGACCTGCGCATCCGCATCGTTGTCGAGGCGGGACTGCACGAAGATGCCTTCGATGTCGGTGTTGCGCACGTTGTTGCCGGTGATCGACAGGATCGCGTCGACGTCGCCGCGCAGATCGGCGGCGATTCCGAACGACGTCGTGGAACCGGAATCAGCGGTGCCGTTGCCGATCGTGTTGTTGGAGACCGTTCCGACGAACTGCGAGCTATTCGTGGCGTCGGTGCCGGTGATGATGTTGATGGCGTTGCTGGTGTGGCGCAGGAACGTGTTGCTTGTGATCTTGAACGTCTGATCGCCGTTCTGTCCGGAGCCGACGTCCATGCCGATGTTCTGGTCGGAGAACTGCGATCCGCTGACGTCGATCGTGCCGGACGAGGTGCCGGTGTACGTGGTCAGGAACCCGCTGCCCTGGTTGCCGCTGAACGTGCTGGACGTCACCGTCACGTTGGACGTCGCGGTGCCGGACGCGAACAGCGCGATTCCGTTGCCGCCGCTGCCGACCGGGTTCGGTCCGATGGTGCTGCCGGAGATGGCGAGGTTGGTGAGCACGCCGCTCGTCGGCTCCATGCGGATGTTGTCGCCCTTCGATCCGCTGATCGTCGAGCTCGTGATCGCGGAGTTGCCGAGGAGGTTGCCGAAGCGGAGACCCGCCTCGTTCACGCCGACGTTATCGAAGTCGCTGTCGGTGACTTCGCTGTTGATCAGCGAGAAGTCGGTGAGGTTGTTGCCGAAGATGCCGTTGCCGTTGCTCTGGCGGACGCGCATGTAGCTGAGCGATACCTTTGCGGTGCTCTGTAGAGAAACACCGTCGCCGGTTGCACTCTGAATCGTGCCGCCGCTGCCCGCCGAGCCGGTTCCGCTGACGACGAGACCGCCGGCGGTGCCGGTGTTGTTGAGGAGGATTCCGTTGACCGTGCCGGTCGAGTTGATGCTCGTGAAGTTGAGATTCGCCGCGCCGATGGAGGTGTTCGTGACGCTGAGGCCCACACCCGCCGGCGCGCTGATCGAGCCGCCGCCGCTGGTGATGCGCATGCCGGCCGCGCCGGTGAAGAGGCCGGTGCCGCCGACCGAAACACCCGACGTACCGCCGAACACGGTGAGCGAGCCGATCGCGTAGTCGCCGCTGACGCTGGTGAACGCGACGCCGGCGCTGCCGACCGGATTGCCGGACGCACCGACCACGATCGTACCGCCGCTCACGGTATCGAAGCTGCCACCAGCGATCGCGTCGAATTTCACTGCGTCGGCGTGAATGCCCTGCGCAGCGGTGTTCCCATCAATCGTCACGTTGCTGAGACCGGTAACTGTTAGGTTACCACCACTCCCCGACCCGTCGAGCCAGATTCCATTGGCGCCCGTCGACGTGATCGTGCCGCCGTTGTAGGAGACGACTGACGGTCCGGAACCATTGACGTCGAACCCGTTGCCGACGGAGGTAATGGAGGTGTTGGTAACGAGCGCGGTCGTTCCGAGGGCGCTGTCGGCGTTGACGTCGATGCCCGCTCCGGCCGCAAGGGTCACGACGTTCTCGCGAATCGTCGCGCCGGCCGCCGGGAATCCGAGGATCGACCTGACTTCGACGCCGCTGCCGGTCGTGCTGGAGAGACTGAGGCCGGCGATGTCGACGCCGGTCACGCCGGTGACGGTGATGACGTCGGAGCTGGAGCTGACCTGCGGCCGCACTCCAGGCGCGACGAGCACCTGCGGCGAACCGTTGCCGTTGAGATTCTGGGTCGTAGCGAGTCCCACACCCTCACCCCAGATCTTCTGGCTCGCCTCGGCCGCGAGGCTGCCGGCAACGATCGAGTTGTGGATGAAGATCGTGTCGCCCGGGACGTCGACGTCGCTGCCGCCATTGAGCGAGGCGAACGAATTGAACGGTGCGCTCGACGTGCCGTTGCCTCCCGCGGGCGCCAATCCGTTCACGTACCAGATGCGGTCATAGATCGTGAACGTCACGGTGCCGGTGGAGGTGGCCGGCGAGCCGAGAGTCGGAATGTCGGTGACGGTGTACTGGAACGAGCCGATCGGATTGCCCGGGCCCGGCGTGTAGCTGAACGAGCCGTTGGCGAGCATCGAGACCTTTGCGCCGTCGCCGAGGGTGCAATCGAAGGGCGCGGTGACGTCGGAGCAGCCGACGATGCCGGTGACGACGAACGGATCGCCTTCCGGATCGCTGTCGTTGTCCCGGACGCCGTTGCCGGAAGTCGTCGTGTCGACGATTTTCGGCGTGAGACCGCCGGCGAGATCGACGCGGATCTCGGTGTTGCCGAGGGTCTCCCACGTGTCGTTGGCCGCGGTCGGGGCGTCGTTGACGGCGTTGACGAAGATCGTGAACGTGACCGGCGCCGACGTATCGACGCCGCCGCTCGCGGTGCCGCCGTTGTCATGCAGCGTCACGGTGACGAGCGCCGAGCCGTTGGCGTTCAGCGCCGGAGTGAACGTCAGGACGCCGGTCGGCGAGATCGACGGCTGCACGGCGAAGAGGCCGTTGTTGTTGTTCGTGACGACGAAGTTCACGAGCTGGCCGGACTCGTTCGGTCCCGGCGAGATCGCGGTGGCCCACGCCGCCGCATACAGACCGCTGTCTTCATTGACCGTCACGTCGCCGCCGCTGGTGAAGGACGGCGCGTCGTTGACGGGACTCACCGTGATCGTGAACGTGTAGTTCGCGGACGTGTCGGAGCCGCCGCCGTTGTCCTGCAGGTTGAGGACGAGGGTCGCGCTGCCGAACGCATTCGCGGCCGGCGTGAAGGCCAGCACGCCGCTCGCGGAGATCGTCGGGCCGCTGGCGAAGAGCGACGGATTGCTGTTCGAGACGATGTTGAACGTAAGCGTCTGGCCCGACTCGTTGGCCGGACCGGCGCTGATCGCGGTCGCCCACGACGCGCTGTACGGACCGGAGTCTTCGTCGACGGTTACGTTGCCGCCGCCGGTGAAGGACGGCGGATCGTTCACGGGGCTCACCGTAATCGTGAACGTGTACGTTGCCGAGGTGTCGTCGCCGCCGTTGGCGATTCCGCCGTCGTCCGTCGCATAGACGGTCACGGTCGCGGTGCCGTTGGCGTTCGCCGCCGGCGTGTAGGTCAGCGTGCCGTCCGGAGCGATCGACGGCTGCGAGGAGAAGAGCGAGTTGTTGTCGTTGCTGACGTTGAACGTCACGGTCTGCGACGACTCGTTGGCCGGGCCGGCGCTGATGGCCGTGGCCCAGACCACGGACTGCGGACCGGCGTCTTCATTGACGCTCTGGTTCCCGCCCGGCGTGAACGTCGGCTCGTCGTTGACGGCGTTGACGGTGATGGTGAACGTCTGCGCCGCGGAAGTGTCGACGCCGCCGTTCAGGACACCGCCGTTATCCTGCGCCGTGACCGTCACGGTCGCGCTGCCGAATGCATTTGCGGCAGGAGTGAACGTGAGAATGCCCGACGAGGAGATCGCCGGCTGCGCGCTGAAGAGCGCGTTGTTGTCGTTGGAGACGTTGAACGTCACGGTCTGCGACGACTCGTCGGCCGGACCGGCGCTGATCGACGTCGCCCACGTCGCCGAGTACGCGGCGCTGTCTTCACTCACCGTCACATTGCCGCTGCCGGTAAACGACGGGGCATCGTTCACGGCGTTCACCGTGATGGTGAAGGTCTGCGTCGGCGAGGTGTCGTCGCCGCCGTTGGCGATGCCGCCGTCATCCGTCAGATAGACGCTGACGGTGGCGGTGCCGTTCGCATTCGCGGCCGGTGTGTACGTGAGCGTGCCGCTCGGCGAGACCGCGGGCTGCGCGCTGAAGAGCGCATTGTTGTTGTTCGAGGTGACGAACGTGACGTTCTGGCCGCTCTCGTTCGGACCGGCGGAGATGGCCGTGGCCCACGGGCTGACGGTCTGCGGGCCGGCATCTTCATTCACGGTCTGATCGGCGCCCTTGACGAAGGACGGCTCGTCGTTGACCGGCGTGACGCTGATGGTGCTGGTCTGCGGCGCGGAGGTGTCGTTGCCGCCGCTGGCAGTGCCGCCGTTGTCCTTCGCGGTCACAGTGATGGTCGCGCTGCCGTCATGCTTCGGCGCAGGCGTGAACGTGAGCGTGCCGTTTGGCGAGACGAGCGGCTGCACGCTGAAGAGTGCGTTGTTGTTATTCGTGGTCGGTGAAGGTGACGGTCTGGCCCGATTCATTGGCAGGACCGGGCGAGATGGCCGTGACCCAGTTCAGAATCGTCTGGGGACCCGAGTCTTCGAGCACGGTGACGGTCGCGCCGATGAGGAACGTCGGCGGGTCGTTGACCGGCGCGATGGTGATCGTGACGGTGGCGTCGTCCGTGCCGCCGTTGCCGTCATCCGCGCGGAAGACGAAGCTGTCGCCGCCGAAGTAGTTGAGGTTCGGCGAGTAGTTGACCGTCGCTGTGGTCGGACCGGTCGAGATGATCGGCGCCGACGCTGCCGTTCGACGGACCGGAGACGACGGTGAAGGTCAGCGGATCGCCGTCGGCGTCGCTGCCGCTGAGCGTGATCGTGACGGTGGTGTCTTCATTCGTCGTGGCGCTGGTGTCGTTCGCCACCGGCGGAGTGTTGCAGGTGATGAGCGCCGGAACGCCGGCCGGAAGCGACGGAGCTCCCGGGGAGCAAACGCCGGTGCTCGTCGCGGGCAACGGGCTGGTCGGCACTCCGTTCGACGGGAAGGTGGAGCCGGTGGTGTTGACGGTGCCGCACGCGGTGAGCGTGATCGAGCCCTGATCGGCGGGCGCGAGGCCCGACGAGGAGCCGACCGGCCGCACGTCGCCGGTGCCGTTGGTCCAGATGACGTTGCCGGAGTAGCGAGCGGACGCTGATCGAGCCGCCGCCGCGATTGTTGTTGCCGGTGCTGGAGTCGCCCACCGCGCGCAGAACCGCGGTGTTGAGGTTGACGTCGTTCTTTGCGGAGACCTGGACGGTGCCGCCGGTGTCGCCGCTGGCGGTGCGCCCGCTGTCGATGATGTTGCCGCTGGCATTCACGCCTGCGCCAAGGGAAAGGACGCGAATCAAACCGCCGATGCTCTTCGAGTCGTGCACGCCCGGATGGGACGTGATGACGAACAGCGACCCGGAAGGACCGAGGATGTCGATGGTCTCGGCCGCGAATATGTCGACCCCTTTGTTCGTGCCGGTTCCGGTGATCGCATCGCCGCGGAGACGGCCCATGCGCGTGCCGCTTCCGCCGAGGTCGCGGCCGTCGACGAGAACGTTCTTGCCGGAGCGAATCGAGACCTTCGCAGGTCCGTCTTTCTTTCCGAGCGCCGCAACCAATCCTCGGATCTCGATTCCGCAGCCGTCCAGTTTCACCGGACCCGCGCCGCCGTCGCTGCCCTGCGAAATGATGTTCGCATTCGAGCCGACCGACAGCGACGGACCTGCAAATGACGACGAGCCGATCGTGATCGCGCCGCCGATGGTGTTGCCGGTGCCGCCGTCGAGCGCGGCGTCGGTCAGGCGCGTGGAGAGAATCGTGCGGCTCGGTCCGGAGAGGACGTTGCCGTTGACGCTGACCGCTCCGCCGGCGGCGATCGTGATGTTGCCGCCGGTGGCGTTCGCCGCGCCGGAATCGATCGTCGTTCCGGAGGCGAGCGTGACGCTGCCGGAGACGTTCGCCGTGATCGCGCCGCCGACCGATCCGCTCGAGCTCTTCGACGCGGTGGAGACGATCGCCGTGCCGTTCAGCGCAAGGTTGCCGCCGACGGTCATCGTGATCGCCGCGCCCGTGCCGGAGCCGCTGCGGTTCTCGGCGTAGAGCGCGCCGCCGCTGTTGATGGTCATGTTGCCGCTGACGGCGAAGGCCATCGGGCAGGCACTCGTCGTGCTGTCGTCGTTGCAGTTCACGACGCCGTTCACGACGAGATTTCCGTCGCTCACGGAGAAGACGCCGTTCGCGACGCCGTCATGATCGCTCGACGATCCGTCGAGCGACGCAAACGATTGCGTGCCCGTGATCGTGATGTCATGTGCGAGTGCCGCGGGAGCGAGGACCAGGACAAACAACGACAGCAGGGCTCGAATTGACAGGAACCGCATGACAACTCCCTCCGTTGGGCGTTGATCCAAATATTCGCGCTGTGTGTGATCTGACGAGTCGGGGGTGCCGGCTTCGTGACCGGCGGAATGGAACCGCTTACAACCGGGCCTGCGTGAGTCTCTCTCTCACCGAAAATGGACGGACACCAATGTAAAGCCGGACGCCGCAGGAAGCAAGTGCGGTTATGAGGATGGGGGCGTTTTGAAAGCGGCGGCTTGGCCGCCGTGTCCAAAAGAAGACTTCGCGGCGGCATGAGCCGCCGCGAAGTCCATCAGGATCAGGGAAGAACGGTGGGCAGGGAGGCGGTGCAGGTGCCGGCAAACGGCTCGCCCGTCGTGCTGACGGTTGCCGCCGCGGTGTTGGTCTTGTTGTTGTTGGCGTTCAACGTGGTGACCGCATTGGTGGTGAAGCCCTGCAGCTGCAGCGACGACACGTCGCTCTCCACCAGCTGATAGCCGGTGTTGAGGTTGCCGATCGAGTCGTTGTTGGCGATGTTCGCGCAGAGCGTCGTCGACGACCGCGAGCGGATGATGCATGCCCCTCGGATTGGCGGGGAAGCCGGAGTTGTCGTCCGGCATATCGATGTCGTTCCCCGTCACTGTCAGGTTCATGGAGCCGCTGTCGCCGGCCAGAAGATCGCCGGTGCGGACGAAGATGCCCTCGAAGTCGGTGTTGCGGATGATGTTGTTCGTGAGAGCGAGCTTCCAGACCCCGCTGCCGCGGTGGCTCACGCCGATGCCGAACGAGTTCTGCGAGCCGGAGTCGGCGCCGGTGCCGCCGATGCGGGCGTTGTTGACCGTGCCGTCGATGTTGCCGTTGCCGACGATGTTGATGGCGTTGGTGCGGTGACGCAGGACGTCGTTGTTGTCGACTTTGAAGCGATGCGTGCCGGCACTGCAGCCCAGGTCGATGGCGATGTTCTCATCCTGGAAGTCGTTGTTGATGATGTACATCGTCGTCGTACCGCCGCCGATGGACGTGAGAATGCCGGACGACTGCTGCTTCGTAGCGTCGACGCCGGTGAACAGCGAGGTCCCGACGTGGATGGTCAAAGTCGGCGTTCCGGTGGTGACGACGGAGAAGCCGTTGTTGAAACCGCCGCCTTCGTTCGCCGTCGGCCCGATCGTGCAGCCGGCGAAGATCAGATCGGTCAGCGTGCCGGTGCCCATCTCGAGGCGGACGTTGTCGCCCTTCGTGCCGCGCGCGACCACGTTGGTGAGGTGGTTGGTGCCGTAGAGCTCATCGAACCGGATGCCGGCTTCGTTGTCGGTATCGAGATCGGTGACGTCGTTGTCGAGGACGATCGAGTCGATGAGGTCGAAGTTCGTCAGCTCATCGCCGTAGACGCCGTTGCTGTCGTTGTCGCTGATCTCCATGAGGTTGAGCGTGACACCCTGCGTCGACACCAGGTGGACGGCGTTGCTGGTGGAGCTGCGGATCAAGCCGCCGGTGCAGGTCTGCGTGGCGAACGTGCACACGCCGCCGTTGCCCTGGACCGTCAGGCCGCCGCTGGCGCCGGTGTTGTTGAGGAAGATGCCGTTGGCCGGGCCGTTCGTGGCGTTGCCGGTGTTGATGCTCCGGAACACGAGGCCCGAGGCGCCGATGGTGGTGTGCTGGACGAAGATCCCGCGGCCGGTATCGGTGGCGATCGTGTTCACCGTGCCGGCCACGCTGACGGTGCCGCCGGTCGTCGCCGCCGCACCAGGGCCGGTGGCATTGAATGCCGTGCCGCTGGTGGTGGTGAGACTCAGCGTGCTGCCGCTGAAGTTGATCGTCGCTCCGGCGTTGCTCGTGAGATTGATGGCGTTGGCCGTGCCGGTGCTGAGGACTTTCGTCTCGATCGCACCGTCCGCACCGTTGGCCAGCGAGTCGCCGTTGAAGGCGATCGTGCCGCCGGTATTGCTGGTGATGTCGATGCCGATGGTCGCAGTTGTTGTTCTTCGTGAACGAGCCGCTGTAGGTGAAGTTGGAGCTGCTCGCGTCGATGTTGAAGAGCGTCGCCGGTCGGGTTGGTCACCGTCGACCGCTCGCCGAAGCTCATCGTGCCGCCGGAGCCGGCGAGGACGTCGATGCCGGCGTCGCCGCCGTTGAGCGTGGTGGTGAAGTTGAAGTTCGTCGTGCCGTCGGCGTTGCTGAACAGAATGCCCGTGCCGTTGGTCGACGTGGAGCTCAGCACGCCGGTCTGGAACGTGATCGTGCCGCCGGTCTGGCCGGTGATGTCGATCAGACGTCCCGTCACCGCGGTGTCCTTGGTCAGGTTGCCGTTGTACGTGACGTTCGGCCCGCTGGTGTCGACGCGGAAGCAGGCGTTGTTGGTTGCGCCGACGAGACCGTTCGTCACGGCCGTGGCGGCGCTGAACGAGAACGTCGCCGCCGGAGCCGTTGGTGATGTTGATGCCCGCGCCGGTGGTGAGAGCGTTCGTGGCGTTGAAGTTGGTAGTTGCCATCGGCGTTGTCGAGAGTGATGTCCGCGTCGTTGACGCTGGCGGTGATGTTGCCGTCGAACGTGACTGCCGCCGGTGTGGCCGGTGATGCTGACCGGCGGGAAGGCGTTAGCCTGCGTGATCGTGCCGTTGTAGGTGACGGTGGCCGTGCCGTTGGTGACGACGAAGCACGACGCGGTGCTGCACGTGATCGTGCCGGCGCCGATGGTCAGCGCGCCGCCGGTGACGGCCGTGAGCGTGACCGCAGCCGTACCCGCCGCACCCAGAGAATTGAGGGTGGCGATGGCGCTCGCGCCGAGGACCACGCCATTCAGATCGAGCGCGCTGTTGCCGACGTCGATCGTGCTCGTGCCGCCGGTGGCGGTGATCGTCAGCGTGCCGCCGCCGGACATGACCAGACCCTTGCCGGTGTGGTTGTTGCCGGTGGCGGACAGATCGAGATTGTTGAACGTGAACGAACCGCCGGGGGTGTTCGTGCCGCCGATCAGGAGGAGCGTGTTGGCGTAGTTGTTGTTGCCGGCCGTCTCGCTGAAGTTGCTCGCGATGAACGTGCCGGTGATGTTGTTGATCACCGACCGCACGCCGTTGTTGCCGGCGACGTTGCCGCTGACCGATGTGCCGGCGAAGTTGATCGTGCCGGCGCTGTACGCGCCGGCCGTGGAGCTATTGATGTCGAGGAGGATGCCGCCGTTGGCGGTGTTCGAGATCGTGCCGTTGTAGGTGATGTTCGCCGTGGAGGTGCCGCTCAACTTGAACGAAGTGGTCGCGTTCGTGATCGCTGTTCCGGCCGAGAAGGTGATGTTGCCACCCTCCCCTGCGATCGTCTCCGCGCCGCCGCTGCCGGCCAGCGAGTTGGTCGCGCCGTTGAAGTTGTAGGTGCCGGAGTTGCCGCTGATGTTGACGCCGGTGCTCGTAGCGCTGGACTGCACGTTGCCGGTGAAGTCGATGATGCCGGTGTTCGTCAAGGCGATGGTCACGACGTCGGCGCCGTTGGCCTGGGTGATCGTGGCGCCAATGGTGAGGTCGGCCGTGCCGCCGCTGATTGAACGTAGCGCTCGGTCGCGCCGGAGATCGTGCCGCCGACGATGGTCATTGCGCCGCCAACGGTGGTGAGCGAGATGCCGTTCGTGCTGGCAGTCGAGTAGACGGTCCGGAACCCGTCGCCGCCGAGCGTGCCGGTGGTCAGAGCGAGGGCCCGTGCCGGTGTTGGTGGCGCCGACGCCGATGCGCGTTTCACTGACAGTGAGCGTACCGAAGCTCGTGCCGGCGATCGCCGCGCCGCCGATGAGGCGGAGACGTCGATGCCACGCAGGTTGTTGCTCGATGCCAGCGTGATCGTGGTGCCGGCCGTGGAGCGTTTGCAACGCCGGAGGCGTGCCCGTCAGCGTGAGGATCGGTGAACAATTGCTCGAGGAATGTGAACGTCAGCGAGGTTGGCGGACGCGCCGTCGCCGTACATCACCTGGCCGCTCTTGAGCGTGATGAAGTCCGTGTACGCGCCCTGTCCTGATGACGAGCGTGTCGTTCGCCGCCGATCCCGTCTCGGCCTGCCTGCAGCGTCTGGAACGGCGTGATGTCGCGGCCGTCGCCCGGTGTGCCGGTGTCGTCGACGAAGAGTAGCGCGGGCCGACGTGGATGGTCAGCTGGCCGGTATCGGTGGCGCCGTTGTTGTCGACGACGGTGTAGGTGAAGACGTCGTCGACGTTCGCGTCGCCAGCCTGCGAGTGATACATGAAGCCGCCGTCGGCGCTCGGGTTCCAGTTCAGCGTTCCGCCCGCGGTACCGGTGAGCGGCGTGCCGGGGTTCTGAATCTTGAGCACCGCGCCCGCATCGGGATCGGTGTCGGCGCCGGCGCCGTCAACGCCGTTCACGAGCACGCCGTCGTTGTCCGGAACGGTGAGCGTGAGGTTACCGATGGCATTGTCGACGTCGTCGTTCGCCACGGGCGGAGAGTTGACGGTGAAGTTGACGACGGTGTCGGCGACCGGGTTGTCGGGCGGATCGCCGGCGTCGGCGTCGGTGATCTGCGCCGCGATGACGGTGAGCGTGCAGGCCGTGGCCGACCAGTTCGTCGTGGGCGTGAGCGTGAAGCTCGTCGACGGCGAGGCGCTCAGGCTGTAGCTCTGATTGCCGCCGCAGTTGACGGTGAAGGAGGACGTCGTGGCGTTGACCGACTCGTTGAACGTGACGGTGATCGCCGTCGCTCGAAGTGATGACCTGAGCGTTGGTCGGAGTCGTCGCCGTCACGGCCGGCGGTGTGTCGATCGTGAACGTGAAGACGTAGTTCGCCGCCATGTTGTCGGGCGGATCGGCCGAGTCGTTGTCGGCGATGTTCGCGGCGACGACCGTCACGGTGCACTGCTCGCCGTTCGTGAAGTCGGTGTCGGGGTTGAGCGTATAGGACGAGGCCGGGCTGGAGCTGAGTCGCGTACGTGTGCGTGCCGGAGGTGGCGCACGAGATCGTGAACGACGAGGTCGTGGCCACGACCGACTCGCTGAAGTTGACGACGATGTTGGCGTTGTTGGCCTGCTGCGTCGCCAGGTCGGCCGGCGTCGTGGTCAACACCGTTGGCGCGGTGTCGACGATGTACTGCCACGACACGTCCGGACCCGGGTTGTCCGGCGGATCGGCGGTGTCGGTGTCGGTGACGTTCGCCGAAAGGACCGTGATCGTGCAGGTCTCACCCGGCGTGAAGTCCACGGTGGGGTCGACCGTGAAGCTGCTGGCCGGGCTCGCGCTGAGGGTGTTCGCATGCGCGCCCGACACCGTGCAGTTGATGCCGACCGCGTTCATGGTGACGCTCTCGCTCCAGTTGATGGTGAAGGTCAGGTTCGTCGCGACCGTGGACCCGTCAACCGGCGAGGTGCTGGTGATCTGCGGGTTCAGGTCGACATGGAACGCGAAGCTGTAGTTCGCGGCCATGTTGTCGGGCGGATCGTTCGTGTCGACGTCGGTGATCTGCGCCGCGAGGATGTTGACGGTGCAGTTCTGGCCCGCCGGCAGGTTCGTGTTCGGATCGAGCGTGTGCACGGCCGTGCCGTTGCCGCTCAGCACGAACGGACGGTTCGTGTTGCACATGATCGAGTACGCGGTGCCGCCGGCGGTGACCGGCTCGCTGTACGTGATCACGATATTGATGTTCGACGCCTGATCCGGGGTCAGGCTATTGGCCGGAGTGGTCATCACCACGGTCGGCGCGGAGTCGATCGAGAACGTGAAGACGTAGTCGGACACCATGTTGTCCGGCGGATCGCCGGCGTCGGTGTCGGTGACCTGCGCCGCGACCACGGTCACGGTGCACGTCTCGCCCTCGGTGAAGTCGCTGTCGGGGTTGAGCGTGAACGACGTGCTCGGGCTGGAGCTGATCGTGTACGAGTGCGCGCCGGAGGTAGTGCAGGAGATCGAGAACGAAGAACCACCGGCGTTGACCGCTTCGCTGAAGTTGACGACGATGTTGGTCGCCGGGATCGACACCGAGGCGTTCGTCGGCGTCGTCGTCGTCACGGTCGGCGGATTGTCGATCGTGAACGAGAAGACGTAATTCGCCGTCAAGTTGTCCGGCGGATCGGCGGTGTCGGAGTCTGCGATCTGCGCGGCGACGACCGTCACGGTGCAAACCTCGCCGTTCGAGAAGTCGGTGTCGGGATCGAGCGTGAACGACGTGGCCGGGCTGGAGCTGAGGCCGAACGTGTGCGTGCCGGAGGTCGCGCACGAGATCGTGAACGACGACGTCGTGGCAGCCACCGACTCGTTGAAGTTGACGGTGATGTTGGTGCTCGCGGACTGCTGCGTCGCGAGGTCGACCGGCGTGGTGGTGGTCACGGCCGGCGGCGTGTCGACGGTGTACGACCACGAGATGTCCGGACCGGGGTTGTCCGGTGGATCGTTCGCGTCGACGTCGGTGACGGTCGCCGAGAAGACGGTGATCGTGCAGCTCTCACCCGGCGTGTAGTCGGTATCCGGATTGACCGTCCAGGTGATGTTGTCGCTGGTGCTGAGAACGCTGGTGTGCGAGCCCGAGACCGTGCAGCTGATGCTGACCGTGGTCATGGTGACGGGCTCGGTCCAGGTGATGTTGATGTTCTGGTTCGTCGCGATGATGGAGCTGTCGTTCGGCGAGATCGTGATGATCTGCGGATTCGCGTCCGTCGTGAACGAGAAGCTGTAGTTGGCCGCCATGTTGTCCGGCGGATCGTTCGCGTCGACGTCGGAAATCTGGGTGGCGAGGATGTTGACCGTGCAGGTCTGGCCCGCCGCCAGGACCAGGTTCGGATCGAGCGTGTGCACGGCCGTGCCGTTGCCGCTCAGCACGAACGTCCTCGGCGTGGCGGACGGGGTGCACGTGAGCGTGTACGCCGTGCCGCTTGCGGTGACCGGCTCGCTGTACGTGATGACGATGTTCACGTCTGTCGCTTTGTTGGTGTCGCCGTTGTTCGGGCTCGTCGACACGACCGTCGGCGCGGCGTCGATGCCGAACGAGAAGACGTAGTTCGCCGCCATGTTGTCCGGCGGATCGCCCGCATCGGCGTCGGTGACGTTCGCCGCGACGACCGTCACGGTGCAGGTCTCGCCGCCCGTGAAGTCGGTGTCGGGATCGAGCGTGAACGTCAACGGACCGCCGCTGAGATTGAACGTGTGCGTGCCGGTCGTGGTGCACGAGATCGTGAACGACGACGCCGTCGCGTTGACGGCCTCGTCGAACGTGATGTCGATGTTGGTCGACGGGAAGGTCGTCGAGGCATTCGCCGGCGTCGTGGTCGAGACGCTCGGCGGCGTGTCGGTCGTGAACGACCAGACGAAGTTCGCCAGCATGTTGTCCGGCGGATCGTTGCCGTCGTTGTCGCTCACGCCCGCCGCGAGCACGGTCGCGGTGCAGAGCTCACCGTTGCCGAAGTCGCTGTTGGGATCGACGGTCCAGGTGGTCGGACCGCCGCTGACCGTCACGGTGTGCGCGCCGGTGTTGGCGCAGCTGATCGTCACCGAGCCGTTGGTGATCGTCACCGGCTCGCTGAACGTGACGGTGAGGTTCGTAGTTCGTGGCGACGTTGGTGGCCGTGTCGAGCGGCGTCACCGCGGTGACGGACGGCGCCACGTCGATGGTGAACGAGAAGACGTAGTTCGCCGCCATGTTGTCCGGCGGATCGAACGAGTCGGCGTCGGTGACGCCGGCCGCGAAGACCGTGACGGTGCAGGTCTCGCCCGACGTGAAGTCGGCGGTCGGATCGAGCGTGAACGTCGCGCTCGGGCTGGAGCTGGTCGAGAACGTATGCGCGCCGGAGTTGGTGCAGGTGATGTCGAAGCTCGCGCCGCTCGCGTTCACCGACTCATTGAAGTTGACGGTGATGTTCGTCGCGCCGCCGACGTCGGTCGCGCCGTTCAACGGCGTCGTCGACGACACGGTCGGAGCCGTGTCGACCGTGAACGAGAAGACGTAGTTCGCGGCCATGTTGTCCGGCGGATCGAACGCGTCGACGTCGGTGACGCCGGCCGCGAAGACCGTGACGGTGCAGGTCTCACCCGCGGTGAAGTCGGCGGTCGGATCGAGGGTGAACGTCGCACTCGGGCTGGCGCTGGTCGAGAACGTGTGCGCGCCCGAGGTGGCGCAGTTGATGTCGAAGCTCGCGCCGCTCGCGTTCACCGACTCACTGAAGTTGATGACGACGTTCGCGTTCCCAGCCACCTGCGGCGCAGCGTTGGTGGGCGTCGTGGAGGTGACGCTCGGAGCCGCGTCGACGCTGAACGAGAAGACGTAATTCGCCACCATGGTGTCCGGCGGATCGCCGGCATCCTGGTCGGTGACCTGATTTGCAATCACGGTCACGGTGCACGTCTCGCCGCCGGTGAAGTCGCTGTTCGGGTTGAGCGTGTAGGTCGTCGGGGTGCCGCCCAGCACGTAGGTGTGCGCGCCGGAGGTGGTGCAGTTGATCGTGAACGAGGAGCCGGTCGCGTCGACGGCTTCGTCGAACGTGATGCTGATGTCGGCGTCGGGCGACGCGGTGCTGGCGTTGGCCGGCGTCGTGGTGGTGACGCTCGGCGGCGTGTCGGTCGTGAATGACCAGACGAAGTTCGCGAGCATGCCGTCCGGCGGATCGTTCGCCGTCGTTGTCGCTGACGACCTGCGCCGCGACGACGGTCGCGGTGCAGAGCTCACCGTTGCCGAAGTCGCGGTCGGATCGACGGTCCATGTCGTCGGGCCGCCGCTGACCGCGACGGTGTGCGCGCCGGTAGTTGGCGCAGCTGATCGTCACGGAGCCGTTGGTGATGGTCACCGGCTCGCTGAACGTGACGGTGAGGTTCGTGTTGTTGGCGACGTTCACCGCGCCGTTGAGCGGCGTGACCGCGGTGACCGAAGGCGCTGCGTCGACCGTGAACGAGAAGACGTAGTTCGCCAGCATGTTGTCCGGCGGATCGTTCGCGTCGGCGTCGGTGACGCCCGCGGCGAACACGGTCACGGTGCAGGTCTCGGCCTGCGTGAAGTCGGTGGTCGGATCGAGCGTGAACGCCGCGCTCGGGCTCGAGCTCGTCGCGAACGTGTGCGCGCCCGAGGTGGCGCAGGTGACGTCGAAGCTCGCGCCGCTGGCGTTGACGGACTCGCTGAAGTTGACGACGACGTTCGCATTCGCGGCGACGCCCGTCGCAGCTGTTGGCCGGCGTGGTGGAGCTGACGGACGGAGCCGCGTCGACGGTGAAGGAGAAGACGTAGTTCGCCGTCATGTTGTTCGGCGGATCGATGGCGTCGACGTCGGTGATCTGCGATGCGAGGACCGTCACCGTGCAGGTCTCGCCCTGCGTGAAGTCGGCGGTCGGATCGAGCGTGAACGTCGCGCTCGGGCTCGCGCTGGTCGAGAACGCGTGCGAGCCGGAGGTGGCGCAGGAGATCGTGAAGCTCGATCCGCTCGCGTTCACCGGCTCGCTGAAGTTGACCGTGACGTTCGCGTTCGCCGCGACGCCGGTGGCGCTGTTCGTCGGCGTGGTGGTGGTGACCGCCGGCGACGACATCGACGGTGATCGTGAACGAGCACGACGCGGAGACGTCGAGCCGCCGTTGGCCGTGCCGCCGCTGTCGCGGAGGCGGACGGTGATGTTCGTACGATCCGTTCGCGCTGGGCGCCGGCGTGAACGAGAGCGTTCCGTTGGAGCTGACCGCCGGCTGGACGCTGAAGATCGCGCCGTTGGTGTTGCCGATGATCTCGAACGTGGGCGTCTGCGCCGACTCGTTGCCCGGACCCGACGCTGATGCCGGTGGCCCAGCCGGGGAATGACGCCGCGCCGGCGGAGCTGTCGCCGATGACGTTCGGGCCGCAGCTGAAGCTCGGCGGATCGTTGACCGGGTTCACGGTGATCGTGACCGTGGCGGTGTTCGAGACTTTGCCGCCGCTGTCGGTGGCGGTGTAGGTGAAGCTGTCGGTGCCGAAGAAGTTCGGGTTCGGGGTGTAGGTCAGGTTCGGGGCGGTGCCGGAGAGCGAGCCGTTCGTCGGATTGCTCGGTGACGGTGAACGTCAGCGTGCCCGGCTCGGTGTCGGTCCCGCTGAGCGTGACGGACACGGACTGTTCTTCATTCGTGGTCCGCGAGAGCGGGTTCGCGTGCGGCGCGTCGTTGACGTTGGCTGACGGTGATCGTGACCTTTGCCTGGTCGCTGGGGTTCGAGCCATCGTTCACGCGATAGTGGAATTGGTCGGTCGGAGGCGAGGAGAAGTTGGGATCGGGCGTGTAGAGGACGGTCGCCGACGTGGGACCGGTGGGCGTGATCGGGCCGAGGCTTCCGTGCACCGGACCCTGCTGGATCGAGAACGTCAGCGGATCGCCGTCGGGATCACTGCCGGTGAGCGTGATCGTGATCGGCGTGTCTTCCGGGGTCGTGACGTTCTTCTCATCCGCCGTCGGCTTGCCCGACGCTTTGTTCGAGACCTTGATGGTGACGCGGGCAACGTTCGAGTCTTTCTGGCCGTTGTTGGCCTTGTAGTCGAACTTGTCGCTCTTGTCGCTGGTCGGATCGTTCGGCACGTACGTGAAGCTGCCGTCGGGGTTGAGCGTGACGTCGCCGTTATCGGCGGGGCTGACCGGCGTCGCGGTCAGGGGCTTGCCGGAGGGGTCGCCGTCGTTCGCGAGCACCGCCGGAGCCGGAATCGTGACCGACTGGCCCGACTTGCGCGCAAACGTGTCGTCCTGCGCGAACGGATTGCTGTTGTCGAGGAAGCCGTCGAAGCGGAAGTAGAGGAATCGGTCGGAGACGTTCGCGAAGGCGTAGATCTTGAGGATGCGAACGGCGGTGGTGCCCTCGGTGGCGACGCCGACGACGAGCGGCTCGATGCCGTTCCAGTCGCCCGCCTGCCCGTCGAGGACCATGTTGCGTCCCTGGGCGGAGCTGTTCGCCGAATGGCGGCGGTCGCCGGGGAGCGGATACAGGATCGCGTTGCCGTTCGGCTTCGTGAGCACGCGCTGGGTGGAGATACCATCGGAAGCGTCGAACGTCAGATGGAGTGTCGGAAGCATCGCGGCGTTCGGGGCCAGGGCGTTGAAGCCGACGCGCGACTCCGCGAGGAGCAGGCCGCTCGGCGAGTTGAAGCCGGCCGGGCGGGCAGTCAGGTCGAGGTCGACCGGGGCGCCGAAGACGCCGTTCGTGCACACCTGCCGGTACATCCGCGTGACCTGGGCGGAGGTATCGGTGGTGTTGATCCGGGTGACGAGGATTTGCTCGACACCGTGAGACGGACCCTCGGTGCAACCGGTGGCCGTGTTGTTGTCGGAGTCAAACAGAACCCGGAAGTCTGCAGTGGCTGCGGACGCGAGGGTGGGGACGACGAGCAGAGCCACTGCAAACGCAAAAACGGCACGAAGCCGGTGACGCGACGCGACCATCAGATACCCCTTTTTTGTGACCACTCCCCTGGAGGGCGAGAGTTCCGTATGAACCGAAAGTGTGTTCGGGACGTGCGAATAATACCCTACGTAGACGGTAGGATCACTGGCCGAAAGATCAAAACGTCTGTTTCCTATTCCATCGGGTCGCTCTATCTTCCGGAAAGATCGACACTTGTCGTTTGAATGATGCCCTGAATCCGCATAAAAAAGGAAGGCCGGCCCTTCGCGGACCGGCCTTCATCGAAACCACGCTCGAAAACGGTCTAGTGCTTCCCGTTTCCCCCACCCTGCACACGCACCTCAGTCGCGGTTTTTGTTCCGTCTGCTGACACGATTGCCTTCACGCACGTCGTTGATGCCGCAAACCCAAACGCCCATCTTCGGCGAGCGTGGTCGTCATCCCCGTGCCGCGTACCGTGACCCGTACGCCGGCCGGACTGGTGTTCTCCAGCCCCATCACCGCCACCTTCCCCGCGACCACGCCCGCACCATATGTCCCGGTGACCGTCGCCCGCTCCCTGCACGCCCCCACGACCAATAGCGCCGCAACGATCCTCCAAGAATGCCTGTGTTTCATCGGTCTCCGTGAACAAAAAGGGGGGCGTCGGTACGCCCCCCTTCGGTGTGAACCGCTGTGTCTTTGCGGGGGAGATTGTATTTCAGACGGGACGGGCGGGCGTGAGCTGCGTCACGTCTCGCGCATCATCGTAATACGTGGAGCCGCCGCTGGTGGCTCGGTTAGGAAAGTTCCCAATCCTCGATCTGCAGTTCGGCGACACGCGAGAACTCCCGAACGTTGTGCGTGACGAGGACGATGCGATTGGCACGAGCGGTGGCAGCAATCAAGAGGTCATTCGGACCGATCATCGTCCCTGTGCGCTCGAGCTCTTCTCGCAGGAGCCCGTATTCCTCGGCGCAACGGTCGTCGAAGGGCAAGCTTGCGATCGTGTCGAAGAACCTCGAGAGCAGCCGCAGGTTCTCCGCCTTCCGAGTGCTCTTCCTTGCACCGTAGAGAAGCTCTGCTTTGACCACCGAGGAAAGCCTCACCTGCGAGCGCGGAACTGCTCGCAGATGTTCTGCTAAGGCAGCCGACGTTCCGTTCAAGATGCGAATGCACGCGTTCGTGTCGAGCAGATACATCGTCTACAAACGTTCACGACGCTCAGGCCGCGCTTGTTTCGGCCGCTCGAGCGGCTCGCCTTCCCACCCGCCGACAACTTCGTCGAAGAATCCCTCGGGCCACTCGCCGGCGACTTCATTCACAACCAAATCCGCCAGGTAAGAAGACAACGATTTGCCGGCTGCTTTCGCCCGCGCCTTCGCCGTCTCCGCAACTTCGTCAGGAACGTATAGATGCAGTTGGGGCATAGTCACACCTGCTGTATGCACATATAGCAGGATAGAGACCGCTAGTGCAAGCCAGCTCCTACAGCGATTCCAACAAATGCGCGAACCCGCCCTCGGGCGTTTTCTCCAACTGCCCATCCCAGCGCTCGATGATCCCTTCCAGCCGGTCGCGCAGCGTGGTGAGGTGCGCGATGCGCTCGTCGGTCTCGCTCAGCTTGCGCGCGGCGAGGGCGCGGACGGTGCGGCAGGGTGGGCGGCCGGCGGCGCGTTGGCGGAAGACGGTTGCGAGCTCGTCGAGGGTGAAGCCGAGGGTGAGGGCGCGGCGGACCATGGTCACGCGGCGCAGGGTGTCGGCGGTGTAGCGGCGGTAGCCGCTCGGGTCGCGCTCGACGGCGCCGAGGACGCCCTTGCGCTCGTAGTGGCGGATTGTGTCGACGCTGACGCCGAGATGCAGTGCAATCGTACCGATACGCATACGTAACATGAGACGCTTGACTCTGGAACCGGTTCCAGACCGTACATTGCGCAGATGAAGAAAACGATTTTGCTATGCATGCTCATCACCGTTCCGCTCTCCGCGCAAACGACGTGTCCACTGCACGAAGAGCACATGAAAGCCGCCGCTGCAAAGGGCGACGCAAAGAATGGCCCTGCCGTCGACGCGCGGCACGACACGCTCATTGCATCGCACGAAACGACGGGGCACTCCTTCCGCCTCTTCCGCGACGGCGGCGCGATCGAGCTTCGCACGATCGATCGCGCGGATCAGGCGACCATCGACAACGTCCGCGCGCATCTGAAAGACATCGCTGCGCAATTCAAGAAGAATGATTTCAGCACGCCGAAGTTCGTCCATGGGCGCGAGCCGGACGGCGTCGCCGGTATGACAAAACACCACCACGCGATTCAGTTCCGCTACGAATCGGTCGACGGCGGCGGACGGATTCGGATGACGACGGCGAACGCGGACGCACTCGCGTCGATCCACGACTTCCTGAAATTTCAGGTCGCCGAGCATCGCACCGAAAACACGGGCGTCGTCGAAGAGGACAAATAGTCGTACACTCTTGAAACGGCTACGTTTTTGCACCAGGCGTAAATCAGGTTCCCCGGATTTTCATGTCCGAACAACCGAAGCCGTTTCACCTCCTCCGCGGAAGCGATGCGCGCGATAGCGATACGCGTGATGGAGAGCTGACCCGGTTGCGCGCCGAGCTCGAGGCGCGCAACCGCCAGGAAACGGCGATCGCGGAGCTCGGCCAAGCCGCGCTCACCGGCGTCGATCCGCTGATTCTCCTCGGCCAGGTCTGCGCGCTCGTCGAGCTGACCCTCGGCGTCGGACACTGCCGCGCGCTCGAGATCACGTCCACCGGCCGCATGCCCGTGCGCGCGGCCCTCGGCGCGAATCAAACGTTCGTAAACTGCCGCCGCGACGAAGACGAAGACGAGTCGATCGGCATGGTCACGCTCCTCGCCGACGGGCCGGTCATCTTCTCCAACCTCGACGAAGAGACGCGCTTCAAAGGAACGCATCTCCGCAACTACCATGGCGTCCGCAGCGGCATCTGCGTGAAGATCCGCATGCAGCACGCGCCGTTCGGCGTGCTCCTCGCCTACTCCAACGACGAGCGGACGTTCACCGATTACGAGATCGCGTTCCTGCGCTCCTGCGCGAACATCGCCGGCGAGGCGATCATGCGCAATCGCGCGGAGCAGGCGCTGCGGACCTCGGACGCGCGGCTGCGGCAACTGATCGCGTCGACGCTCGATGCCGTCATCACGGTCGATCGGATGATGAACGTGATCGAGTGGAACCGGCAGGCCGAGGAAACGTTCGGCATCGCCGCGCGCGACACGATCGGCCTGCCGCTGCGCACGTCGCTGTTCCAGCACGATGATCTCGAAACGTTGCGCTACGTGTTGAATCGCTATCGGCACGGACGCCCGAGCCGCTTGATCCGGCAGCGCTACGAGACGACGGTGCGCCGCGCGAACGGCGAAGAGTTTCCGGCCGAGGTCACGCTCGCGCCGGCGGGAAACGGCGGCGAACTCACGTTCACCGCATTCATCCGCGACATCTCCGCACCCCGCCGCGCGCAGGAGGCGCTCGAGCAGCGTGAGAAGCGCTTCCGCACCATCGTCGAGAAGAGCTGGAGCGGCGTGGTGCTGCTCGACGCGAACATGAACTTCGCGTTCGCCGGCTCGTCGACGCAGCACCTGATCGGCTACGACGAGCAGGAGATGATCGGCCGTCATTTTTTTGACTTCGTGCATCCGCGCGATGCGATCGAGGCGCGCCAGGCGTTCGCAAACATCCTCGAGTCGCCGAATCTCGAGGCCCAGGGCGAGTTGCGCTTCCGACATAAGAACGGCTCGTGGATCTGGCTCGAAGGATTCGGGCAGAACCTGCTCGCGGAGCCGAGCGTCGGCGCGATCGTCGTCAACTATCGCGACGTCTCGCAGCGCAAGGAGACGGAAAAGCAACTCGAGTATCGCGCGTACTACGACTCGCTCACCGGACTGCCGAACCGCCTGCTCTTCCGCGACCGGCTCGTGAACAGCCTCGCCCACGCGCATCGCAATCGCGTCGGACTCGCGGTGATGTATCTCGACGTCGATCACTTCAAGCTCGTCAACGACGGCCTCGGTCACTCGTTCGGCGACATGCTGCTGGCCGACGTCGCCCGCCGGCTGCAAGGCTCGCTGCGCGCCTCCGACACCATCTCGCGCATCGGCGGCGACGAGTTCAGCATCCTCCTTCCCGAAGTCACGAACGCCGAGGCCGTCGCCGGCGTCGCGCGAAAAATCCTCGATTCTCTTGCGCAGCCGTTCAACGTCAACGGCCACGATCTCTTCGTCACGGCGAGCATCGGCATCAGCTGCTATCCCGCGGACGGCGACGACGTCGAGACGCTGCTCAAGTGCGCGGACGCGGCGATGTATCGCGCGAAGGAGCTCGGCCGCAATCAGGCCCAGCTCTTCACGGCGAGCATGAACGAGCGCTACGTGCGCCGGCTTGCGCTCGAGCAGCATCTGCATCACGCGATCGAGCGCGATCAGCTCGAGCTCTGGTATCAGCCGATCTGGGATCGCGCGCGGCGGCGCATCGTCTCGGTCGAGGCGCTGCTGCGCTGGCGCGATCCGAATCGCGGCCTCGTGCAGCCGGGCGAGTTCATCCCCCTCGCCGAAGAAACGGGGCTCATCGTTCCGATCGGCGAGTGGGCGCTGCGCACGGCGTGCGTGCAGCTGCGCCGCTGGCATGATGAGGGGCTGCCGGGACTGCGGATGGCGGTGAACATTTCCGCGGTGCAGTTGCAGCAGCGCGGATTGGTGGAGACCGTGCGCGCGGCGCTCGAAGCGGCGTCGCTCGCGCCGTCGATGCTGCAGCTGGAGATCACGGAAAGCGCGGCGATGCAGAGCTTCGAGCTGACGAAGAACGTGCTGCAGGAGCTGCGCGCGATGGGCGTCGGCGTGTCGGTCGACGACTTCGGCACCGGCCAGTCCTCATTGATCTACCTGAAGCACTTCCCCATCGACGTGGTGAAGATCGACAAAGAGTTCCTGCGCGAAGTGACGACGAACGAGACCGCGGCGGCGATCGTGTCGTACGTGATCAACCTCGCCCACACGCTGCAATTGAAGGTGGTGGCGGAAGGCGTGGAGACCGAGGAGCAGTACACGTTCCTCAAGCACTACGGCTGCGATCTGATCCAGGGCTATCTCTTCAGCCCTGCCCTGCCGGCCCATGAAGTGTTCCCGTTCCTGCAGCAGATGCTCATGCGGCCGAAGACGCTGGAAGTGCGGCGGCCGGACGCGTAGCGCGGACGATCCACAGCTCCGCGGCGCTGATCGTGATCCCCCACCCGAGGGCCAGCGACAACACGAACACGTTCTCCAGCGGCCACCCCCGAGGCGTGAGCACGGCATCTGCGATCAGGGCCACGAGCCGCACGGTCGCGATTCCGACAGCGACCGCGAATGCGCGCGTCATCCATCTCTGATGTCTCGCCGCATCGCGACGGCGAATGGCAACCACCGCGTTGATGAGCGCCGTCACGAAGAGCGTCGCGACGAGCGTGATGATGATCCGCTCCGGCAAGCCGGCGGCGGGAATGAGCACGCCGAAATACAAACCTGTGACCGCGGTGATCATCCCCGCGGCAACAAGGAGTCGTCCGTTCCAGCGATGCAAGCGGGCATACCGGGTGCGAAGGCGCGGCAGAAACTGGAGCGTTGCGGCGAGCAGAAAGAGCGAGCCGGCGCTCGCATGAAGGAACATCCAGCGCGGATTCGCCGCATAGCGCGCTTCCAGCTCTGCCACGCGATGGCGGCGTTCGGCGGGATTGGGATCGCGCAGTCCGAGCTCATGCCACACGCGCGAGCGGATCTGTTCCGCCTCCTGGCTTACCGTCGCCGGTTTCACCGCGCGCAGGATTCCGGAGAGCGCGCCGAGTGCGACGAGGAGGACGACGACGAGTTGCCGCGTCATTCGGGCATCGTACCAATGATCATCTTTCCCCGCGTGTGTCTGGTCTCGAGCTGCCGAAGCGCCTCGGCCGTTTCCGACAGTGGATACCGCCGGCTGATTACCGGCACGAGCTTTTTCGATTCGAGCATCTCGGCCAGCGCTTGAAGGTCGTCTTTTTTCATCCGGGCCATGAAAATGCCGACCTTCTGACTCACGAACGGCGCGGCCATGCCCACATAGAGCAAATGTCTCAGGAACGCCATGCCGACGACGAGGTACAGCCCCTTGCGTTTGATCGCCCTGCAATACGCGAACAAGGAGCGGCCAGCTCCTACAGCGATTCCAACAAATGCGCGAACCCGCCCTCGGGCGTTTTCTCCAACTGCCCATCCCATCGCTCGATGATCCCTTCCAGCCGGTCGCGCAGCGTGGTGAGGTGCGCGATGCGCTCGTCGGTCTCGCTCAGCTTGCGCGCGGCGAGGGCGCGGACGGTGCGGCAGGGTGGGCGGCCGGCGGCGCGTTGGCGGAAGACGGTTGCGAGCTCGTCGAGGGTGAAGCCGAGGGTGAGGGCGCGGCGGACCATGGTGACGCGGCGGAGGGTGTCGGCGGTGTAGCGGCGGTAGCCGCTCGGGTCGCGCTCGACGGCGCCGAGAACGCCCTTGCGCTCGTAGTGACGGATCGTGTCGACGCTGACGCCGACTTGCAGTGCAATCGTACCGATACGCATACGTAACATGAGACGCTTGACTCTGGAACCGGTTCCAGACCTTACATTGCGCAGATGAAGAAAACGATCTTGCTATGCATGCTCATCACCGTTCCGCTCTCCGCGCAAACCACGTGTCCACTGCACGAAGAGCACATGAAAGCCGCCGCTGCAAAGGGCGACGCAAAGAATGGCCCTGCCGTCGACGCGCGGCACGACACGCTCATTGCATCGCACGAAACGACGGGGCACTCCTTCCGCCTCTTCCGCGACGGCGGCGCGATCGAGCTTCGCGCGATCGATCGCGCGGATCAGGCGACCATCGACAACGTCCGCGCGCATCTGAAAGACATCGCGGCGCAATTCAAGAAGAATGATTTCAGCACGCCGAAGTTCGTCCATGGGCGCGAGCCGGACGGCGTCGCCGGTATGACAAAACACCACCACGCGATTCAGTTCCGCTACGAATCAGTCGACGGGGGCGGACGGATTCGGATGACGACTGCGAACGCGGACGCACTCGCGTCGATCCACGACTTCCTGAAATTTCAGGTCGTCGAGCATCGCACCGAAAACACGGGCATCGTCGAAGAGGACAAATAGTCGTACACTCTTGAAACGGCTACGTTTTTGCACCAGGCGTAAATCAGGTTCCCCGGATTTTCATGTCCGAACAACCGAAGCCGTTTCACCTCGTCCGCGGAAGCGATGCGCGCGATAGCGATACGCGTGATGGAGAGCTGACCCGGTTGCGCGCCGAGCTCGAGGCGCGCAACCGCCAGGAAACGGCGATCGCTGAGCTCGGCCAGGCCGCGCTCACCGGCGTCGATCCGCTGATTCTCCTCGGCCAGGTCTGCGCGCTCGTCGAGCTGACCCTCGGCGTCGGACACTGCCGCGCGCTCGAGATCACGTCCACCGGCCGCATGCCCGTGCGCGCGGCCCTCGGCGCGAATCAAACGTTCGTGAACTGCCGCCGCGACGAAGACGAAGACGAGTCGATCGGCATGGTCACGCTCCTCGCCGACGGGCCGGTCATCTTCTCCAACCTCGACGAAGAGACGCGCTTCAAAGGAACGCATCTCCGCAACTACCACGGCGTCCGCAGCGGCATCTGCGTGAAGATCCGCATGCAGCACGCGCCGTTCGGCGTGCTCCTCGCCTACTCCAACGACGAGCGGACGTTCACCGATTACGAGATCGCGTTCCTGCGCTCCTGCGCGAACATCGCCGGCGAGGCGATCATGCGCAATCGCGCGGAACAGGCGCTGCGGACCTCGGACGCGCGGCTGCGGCAACTCATCGCGTCGACGCTCGATGCCGTCATCACGGTCGACCGGATGATGAACGTGATCGAGTGGAACCGGCAGGCCGAGGAAACGTTCGGCATCGCCGCCCGCGACACGATCGGCCTGCCTTTGCGAACGTCGCTGTTCCGGCACGATGATCTCGAAACGTTGCGCTACGTGTTGAATCGCTATCGGCACGGACGCCCGAGCCGCTTGATCCGGCAGCGCTACGAGACGACGGTACGCCGCGCGAACGGCGAAGAGTTTCCGGCCGAGGTCACGCTCGCGCCGGCGGGAAACGGCAGCGAACTCACGTTCACCGCATTCATCCGCGACATCTCCGCGCCCCGCCGCGCGCAGGAGGCGCTCGAGCAGCGTGAGAAGCGCTTCCGCACCATCGTCGAGAAGAGCTGGAGCGGCGTGGTGCTGCTCGACGCGAACATGAACTTCGCGTTCGCCGGCTCGTCGACGCAGCACCTGATCGGCTACGACGAGCAGGAGATGATTGGCCGTCATTTTTTTGACTTCGTGCATCCGCGCGATGCGATCGAGGCGCGGCAGGCGTTCGCAAACATTCTCGAGTCGCCGAATCTCGAGGCCCAGGGAGAGTTGCGCTTCCGACATAAGAACGGCTCGTGGATCTGGCTCGAAGGTTTCGGGCAGAATCTGCTCGCGGAGCCGAGCGTCGGCGCGATCGTCGTCAACTATCGCGACGTCTCGCAGCGCAAGGAGACGGAAAAGCAACTCGAGTATCGCGCGTACTACGACTCGCTCACCGGACTGCCGAACCGCCTGCTCTTCCGCGACCGGCTCGTGAACAGCCTCGCCCACGCGCATCGCAATCGCGTCGGACTCGCGGTGATGTATCTCGACGTCGATCACTTCAAGCTCGTCAACGACGGCCTCGGTCACTCGTTCGGCGACATGCTGCTCGCCGACGTCGCCCGCCGGCTGCAAGGCTCGCTGCGCGCCTCCGACACCATCTCGCGCATCGGCGGCGACGAGTTCAGCATCCTCCTTCCCGAAGTCACGAACGCCGAGGCCGTCGCCGGCGTCGCGCGAAAAGTCCTCGATTCTCTTGCGCAACCGTTCAACGTCAACGGCCACGATCTCTTCGTCACGGCGAGCATCGGCATCAGCTGCTATCCCGCGGACGGCGACGACGTCGAGACGCTGCTCAAGTGCGCGGACGCGGCGATGTATCGCGCGAAGGAGCTCGGCCGCAATCAGGCCCAGCTCTTCACGGCGAGCATGAACGAGCGCTACGTGCGCCGGCTCGCGCTCGAGCAGCATCTGCATCACGCGATCGAGCGCGATCAGCTGGAGCTCTGGTATCAGCCGATCTGGGATCGCGCCCGGCGGCGCATCGTCTCGGTCGAAGCGCTGCTGCGATGGCGCGATCCGAATCGCGGCCTCGTGCAGCCGGGCGAGTTCATCCCCCTCGCCGAAGAAACGGGACTCATCGTTCCGATCGGCGAGTGGGCGCTGCGCACGGCGTGCGTGCAGCTGCGCCGCTGGCATGATGAGGGGCTGCCGGGACTGCGGATGGCGGTGAACATTTCCGCGGTGCAGTTGCAGCAGCGCGGATTGGTGGAGACCGTGCGCGCGGCGCTCGAAGCGGCGTCGCTCGCGCCGTCGATGCTGCAGCTCGAGATCACGGAAAGCGCGGCGATGCAGAGCTTCGAGCTGACGAAGAACGTGCTGCAGGAGCTGCGCGCGATGGGCGTCGGCGTGTCGGTCGACGACTTCGGCACCGGCCAGTCGTCGTTGATCTACTTGAAGCACTTCCCCATCGACGTGGTGAAGATCGACAAAGAGTTCCTGCGCGAAGTGACGACGAACGAGACCGCGGCGGCGATCGTGTCGTACGTGATCAACCTCGCCCACACGCTGCAATTAAAGGTGGTGGCGGAAGGCGTGGAGACCGAGGAGCAGTACACGTTCCTCAAGCACTACGGCTGCGATCTGATCCAGGGCTATCTCTTCAGCCCTGCCCTGCCGGCCCATGAAGTGTTCCCGTTCCTGCAGCAGATGCTCATGCGGCCGAAGACGCTGGAAGTGCGGCGGCCGGACGCGTAGCGCGGACGATCCACAGCTCCGCGGCACTGATCGTGATCCCCCACCCGAGGGCCAGCGACAACACGAACACGTTCTCCAGCGGCCACCCCCGAGGCGTGAGCACGGCATCCGCGATCAGGGCCACGAGCCGCACCGACGCGATTCCGACAGCGACCGCGAACGCGCGCGTCATCCACCTCTGATGTCTCGCCGCATCGCGACGGCGAATGGCGACCACCGCGTTGATGAGCGCCGTCACGAAGAGCGTCCCGACGAGCGTGATGATGATCCGCTCCGGCAAGCCGGCGGCGGGAATGAGCACGCCGAAATACAGACCTGTGACCGCGGTGATCATCCCCGCGCCGACGAGGATTCGCCCGTTCCAGCGATGCACGCGGACATACCGCGCACGAAAGCGAGGCAGAAACTGCAGCGTAGCGGCAAGCAGAAAGAGCGAGCCGGCACTCGCATGAAGGAACATCCAGCGCGGATTCGCCGCATAGCGCGCTTCCAACTCCGCCACGCGCTGGCGCCGTTCGGCGGGATTGGGATCGCGCAGTCCGAGCTCATGCCACACGCGCGAGCGGATCTGTTCCGCCTCCTGGCTTACCGTCGCCGGTTTCAGCGCGCGCAGGATTCCGGAGAGCACGCCGAGTGCGACGAGGAGGACGACGACGAGTTGCCGCGTCATTCGGGCATCGTACCAATGATCATCTTCCCCCGCGTGTGTCTGGTCTCGAGTTGCCGAAGCGCCTCGGCCGTTTCCGACAGTGGAAACCGCCGGCTGATCACCGGCACGAGCTTCTTCGATTCGAGCATCTCGGCCAGCGCTTGAAGGTCGTCTTTTTTCATCCGGGCCATGAAGATGCCGACCTTTTGACTCACGAACGGCGCTGCCATGCCCACATAGAGCAAATGTCTCAGGAACGCCATGCCGACGACGAGGTACAGGCCCTTGCGTTTGATCGCCCTGCAATACGCGAACAAGGAGCGATTGCCGACACAATCGAACAGGACGTCGTATTTTTGCGATGCCCGCGTGAAATCCTCTTTCGAATAATCGATGACGTCATCCGCGCCGAGGGATCGGACCATTTCGACATTTCTCGAACTGCAGACGGCCGTGACGCGAGCGCCGAAGGATTTCGCGATTTGCACGGCGAATGTGCCGACCCCGCCGGCGGCTCCGTTGATCAGAATCTCACTGCCCGGCTCGAGGCGCACTTTGTCGCGAAGCGCTTGCAAGGCAGTGATCGCCGCAATGGGTGTCGCTGCCGCTTCCTCGAAGGAGACATTGTCTGGTTTGTGCACCAGTATGTCTTCACTCGCCGACGCATATTCGGCGAAGGCGCCGCGGGCCACACCGAAGACTGCATCGCCGGGATGAAATGCCGTGACGTTTTTCCCGACCGCTTCCACGGTCCCCGCGACGTCCCGCCCCACGCGAACATCCTTCGGCCTGATCCACCCGGTCATGACGCGAATGAGGTACGGTCTGCCCCGGTACATCCGGTCTAGGGGATTGACGGACGCGGCGCGGACGCGGATCAAGACCTCGTTGCCCGCGATTGTTGGAGGTTCGACGTCTTCCAGTGTTAGAACGTCAGGCGGACCATAATTGCGACAGACAATCGCTTTCATGGTTGTCTCACAATTCGCCATTCCGACAATGGCAGACGTTCTTCGGCAGCGCAGACGGCTCGCACAAACTCGTCGGGCGGTTGATAGGAATGGTCGAGGACATAATGCAGAACGAGATCCGGCGCCGCGAATAACTGGCCGCCACCGGCGATCCTGATTTCTGCACTGCCGAGCAGCATGGTTTTCTCCGGCGTCTGCAAATGATGCGCGCCTTCCATTGAAGGTGAACAGAGATTACATACGTGCCAGCCTCGTGTTTGTTTGACGCGCGCCCGATACACACAAATCCACGCGAGCTTCGCAGCGAGCTCGTTCTGAGCGGTGGCGGTCCGAAATGGAAATGCGGCGTCAAGCCACCCGACATTGAGCGCACCGTCGCCTTCTGACAGGAACGAGTAAGGCGACATGTCAGGGAAATAGGTCATAGACGTTCGCGAATCGCCACCGTTCCATCCGCCAATTGAAAATCCTTTCGCTGTCGCTTGAACGGAAGCAACAGTAATTTCCCGATCGTCACGTCCGATTCGTTCGCATACGCGGGAACGCCAATGACGACCTCCGATTGCGGGACGTCGAGGCGCATTGTGCGGTGCAGGTAATCCCACCACGACAGGATCGACGACCAGTTGCTGTCGGTCTCGTTCCGGTACGTCGAGTGATGAATGCCGTGCATGCGCGGCGTGACGAGAAACCGCACCAGCACGCGCTCGAGCGCGAGCGGGAAGCGCAGGTTCGAGTGGTGAAAGAGGATCGAGGCGAAGAGGATCGTTTGCCAGAGCCACAATGCGTACGGATCGACGCCGATGAGGATCATTTGCACGGCGCGCGCGCCGATGGAGAGCACGAGCTCGCCGAAGTGAAAGCGCAGAGCGGTGGAGGCGTCGAGGTCGCGGTCGACGTGATGGACGAGATGGAAACGCCAGAGCAGCGGCACGCGATGCGTGGCCCAGTGCCACCACCAAAGCGTGTAGTCGAGGAGAACGACGGCGATCAGGATCTCGAGCCAGCGCAGCCAGCTGACCTGTTGCAAAAGGCCGATGTGCTCACGCGCGATCCACGCGGCGACGGGTTGCAGCAGCGGCGCCTGCAGGAGCGAGGTGAAGGCGAGCGAGACACCGCCGACCGTCAGATTACGGACGACCCGGCGGAGCTTCGGCTCGACCGCGCGGCGCAGCGGAGCGCGCTGCTCTCCGAGGAGCATCAAGCTGCCGACGATGAGGATGACGATTCCGGTGACCGTCGCCGGCATGACCCGAGAGCTTATAGGATGAGCACGTGATGAAGGTGATTCTCTTCGGCGCCACGGGGATGGTCGGTCAAAGTGTGCTGCGCGAGTGTCTCCGCGACGACGAAGTCGAGAGCGTCCTGGTGATCGGCCGCAGTTCCACCGGTCACACGCATCCGAAGCTGCGCGAGATCGTGCAGAAGGACCTGTTCGATTTCGCTGCGATTGCCGACGACGACTTGCGAGGCTTCGGCGCATGCTTCTTCTGCCTCGGCGTCTCCGCGGCCGGGATGAACGAAGCCGACTACACGCGCCTGACGTTCGATCTGACTCTCGGTTGGGCGCGCGTCCTTGCGCGCATCAACCCGGCCATGACGTTCATCTACGTCTCCGGGGCAGGCACCGGCGGAAAGGCGATGTGGGCGCGGGTCAAGCGGCGTACCGAGGATGCACTCCTCGCGTTGTTCTCCTCGGCGTACATGTTTCGCCTGGCGATGCTGCTGCCGATGAACCGTGAGGTTTCGAAGACCCGCTGGACGCGCATCAGCTACGCCCTCTTCCGCCCCTTGCTGCCGCTGATCCGCGTCCTCGCGCCCGGCGGAGTCATCACCAGTGAGGAGCTCGGTCGCGCGATGATTCGCGCCGCACTGGAAGGCGCACCGAAGAGAGTGCTGGAGAACCGCGACATGCGGGCACTGGGCGCGCCATGAGTTTTCATCTCCGGCCGAATATCTGAGCCTCAGCCTTCGCGCGCACGAACTGCTGCGGGACGTGCGTTTGCACGATGTCTCGGTCGTGGATCTTCCGAACGGCGGCGATGGACGGAGCCTCGCCGATCTTCGTGCGCTGAATGCCGCCACGCCACAAAGCTGGATCGTCACGATTCTCTTCGGCCTGCGGCGTCTTCTGGGGCGCATCTTCCGATGGGATGCTCCCGCCACTTCCGGCGGACCGTTCGCCGTGGTCTACCAGTTTCCCAACGAGGCGCTCAGTGAAGTCGTCAACAAGACCGTACACGGATATGTGAGCAGCGCGCTGGTCCGCACCGCGACCGGGTATCGGCTGTACCTCGCCGTTTACGTGCGTCCCGTTTCCTGGCTGACACGCCCGTACCTGATGGCGATCGAGCCGTTTCGACGCATCTTGTACCCGGCCATGTTTCGCCGGATTCGTCGCGCCTGGGCCGCCGCGTACGGCGGTTGATCAAACGAAACGCGCCAGCACCGTTCCGCCGTCATCGAGCAATTCGAGCTCGTTGCCGGTGACGCGAAACCGGCGCGTGCGCCCGAGGGCATCGAGATATGCGCGTTCGAGCTCGTTCCGGGCGGCCTCGAGGCAGGCCCGCTTCGTCGCCATGATCGCGCCGATCGTCAGGCGATCGCCCTCGGCCGTGTACGTTGCGCCGGCGGAGTTGCAGCCGGTGTTGCCGCCGAGACGGCCGTCGGATCCGAAACGGATCGTCGGCGCGGCCTCGCCGCCGGGTACCGAGGGGATGCCCTCGACCGACGCCAGCCTCCATTCGCGATCATGAAGCGCGTTCGCGCCGGGGGTGGTTGTGCATCCGTTGAGCGCCAGGATGCCGGTCAGGATCAGAAATGCGCGTTTGCACATCGCCGGCAGCTTACCCGAACTCCCCTGCCGTTTCTCCGTACAATCCCCATGTGAGCACGTCCCTCCTCCGCCGCCCGGCCGCCCACTTCGCGCTCGCGGCGCTGTTCGTGATGGCGGCGTGCATCGTCGTGCTGCGCTCGCGCGCGTTCGCGGCGAACCCCGACGTCGCGGCGTGGGGCGTGACGTTCGATCTGACGATCACGATTCCGCTCCTCTATTGGTTCTTCGTCGTGCGCCGCAAGCTCGCCGGCCCGCTGACGCTGGCGACGCTGTTCGTGGTCTGCACGATGGTCGCGGCGGCGCTGATCCCGCGTCCGCAACAGTTCTTCCTCCACGATCTGAAGTACCTCGTCGCGGCGCTCGAAGTCGTGCTGATCACGACCGCCGTGCGCCGCATCGGAAAGGGCGAAGGGCGCATGGCGTCGATGCTCCTCTCCGAGGCGGCGATCATGCAGTACGCGCTCACCGGCTGGTGGCGTGAGCCCGAGCGCGTCGATGGCCGCGCGATCACGTTTCACGAGCGCAGCGGCTGGGGATCGATCGTCGCCTGCGCACTCGTGCTGATCGCATCCGAAGGAATCGCCGCGCATCTCTTCCTCGCGACATGGAACCCGACGGTCGCGTGGGCGTGGACAGGCCTCGACCTCTGGGGCGCGCTCTGGTTTCTCGGCGACTACCACGCGTTGCGTCTGCGCCGCTCGTGGCTCGATCACAACGCGCTGCATCTGCGCGTCGGCATGCGCTGGAGCGCGACGATCGAGTTCGCGAACATCGAGTCGATCGAACCGATCCGCGAGTGGACGAAGCGCCGCGACGTGCTGAAGGTCGCGTTCCTCGATGAGCCGCGCTGGCTGATCACGTTGCGCGAGCCAATCGTGGTCCACGGCATCGCCGGGATCCGCAAAACGATTCGCGCACTGGCGCTGTTGCCGGACGACGATCGGTTCGTCAGTGACGTGCAGCGCGCTTGCGAGTCGTATCCATCGGCTGCACCCGCAGCGCACCCGTGAGCGTCGCGGTCTCACGGCCGCTGCGCACGAGCACGATCGACGAGCCGGTTCCGGCGTCGGGCTCGATCATGAACGACGCCTTGACGTAGTTCTGTCCCCACGAGAAATCGGAGATGCGGCGGAACGCGGGATTGAGGACTTCGAACTGCGTCATGCCGCTGACGAAACCTTCGCCGGCAATCGCCAGCGTGACGGTGTCGCCGGCGCGCACGCTGACGGACGAGGTCCCGACGTTGACGTCGTCGCCGTTGCAGCGGCCGACCCAGCGCGGATTCAGCTGCACTGGGCCCGTGGTGGTGACGACGAGATTTCCGTAGACGCGGCCGCTCTCGATGTGCAGCGGCGGGCCGTCGTAGAAGACGGTCGGGAACGACGTCGTCTTCGCCTGGCGCCACGTGCCCTGCAGCGCACTGAGCTCGACCGGGCCGTCGAGCGGCTCGGCGTAAATCCGATAGGTTCCGGCGGGGAGTCCGCTGAGCGTGAACTCGCCGCTGGAGTTCGTGAGCGACGTCGCGACGGCCTCGCCGCGCGCGCTGACGGCAACGACCTGCGCGGCGAAGATGCCGCCGTTGTCGCCCATGACGCGTCCGGTCAACGTCGCTCCGGCCATCGGATCGAACCTCGGATAGGTCGTGGCGATGGCGATGCGGTCGTCGCTGTCGAACGCGTCCGGCACCTCGCCGGTCGACACGTAGGGAAACATGACCGCGGACAGGACCGCGGAGTGATCGAGTCCGAGAACGTGACCGACTTCGTGGCGAAGCGCGGTGTCGACGTTGAAGTTGCCTTTCAGCAGCCACGGATCGATCTGAATGTCGGCGTCGGTGAAGTGACCGTTGTCGTCGAACGTGTAGGTCGTCATCGCCAGCGCGCCTTGGTTCTTGAAGAGCTCGTCCGTCAGCGAGACCACGACGCGCCCGTCCTTCTGCTTCTGCTGCGCGACGGTGACGACGCCGCGCGCGCTGAAGTGCACGTTCGCCTCCGGCACGGAGGACCAGGCCTCGAAGGCGCGGTCGATCATCGAGTCGATGCCGGGCTTGGCCGCAAGCAGACGCTGATCGACTTCGTACTGCAGCGGGAACGCCGACGACTGCCATTCGAGCGGCGTCGGTTTGCCGTTGACGTCGTAGGTCAGCCGCGTTGCCGCGACGAGAGGAAGTGCGAGGAGAAGGGCCGCCGAAACTGCCGCGATACGCGGACGCATGATGAGCGCTGAAAGTGCAACGCGTGCGCCAGCTATGACAGCGCGATCAAATCGATCTCCAGCAGGCTTCCTTTCGGCAATTTCGACGCTTCGATTGTCGTGCGTGCCGGTTTGTGATCGCCGAAATACTGCTCGTAGATCGCGTTCAGGGTTTTGAAATTCTCGAGGTCGGTAAGGTAGACCGTGGCCTTGAGCACGCGGTTGAAGTCGCTTCCACCGGCGCGCAGAACCGCACCGAGATTTTTCAGGACGCGGTTTGCCTGCGCCGCGAAATCGCCCGGAACGATCTCGTTCGTCGCGGGGTCGAGGGCGATCTGGCCGGAGGTGTAGATGATGCCGTGATGTTTGATCGCCTGCGAGTAGGGTCCGATCGCAGCCGGCGCGTCAGGGGTGCTGATGATGTCCATGGCGGCGGAGTATAGCGGCTCGCCTATAATCGCCGCACTGTGAATTACCCGGGGAATCCCTCGCTCGCGGCGCCGGTAAAGGACCGCGTTCTTTCCACGTTTCAGCAGACGCTGGACCTTTACCGCCAGGGCCGCAAGGACGAGGTCGTTGCCGGCTGCGGGCTGATCCTGCAGATGGATCCGACGTTCGATCCGGCGAAGAAGCTGCTGGAGAAGACGCGCAATCCGGCGCTGCCGATCGACGTCGACGCGCTGCTTCCGAAAGCGCCCGCCGATTCGCGCGCGCTGATCGAGCAGGCCCGTGAGGCGATGGCGGCGCGCGATTTCCAGCGCGTCATTCATCTTTCGTCCGAGATTCTCCGCGACGATTTCATGAACGACGACGCGCGCGTCCTCGGCGACGAGGCCCGCGAGAAGCTCGAGGCCGTTCCGTTCATCGAACAGTTCGTGCGCAAGAGCGAACAGAACATCAAAGCCGGCAACTACCCCGCGGCGCGCGCCGATCTCGAGAAAGCGCGCTCGCTCGATGCGTCGCATCCCGACGTCCTGCGCCTTATCCAGACACTCGTGGCGCGGCAGAGTGGACCGCGTCCCGCCGCGCCGCCGCCCTCCCCGTCGTTCGTCGTCGATGACAGCGCGCCGGCGGCCGGCCGTGCCGCGTCGCAGGCCTCCGACTTCGGCTTCACATTCGAAGAAGAGAAACCGCAGGAAGTGTCGTTCGCGAATTTCTCGTTCGACTCGCCGTCCGAGTCGCCGTTCGCGTTCGGCGGAACCGCCGCCGCGAAAACGCCGGGGTCGGGCGACTTCGATTTCTCGACGGGGTCAGTCAGCACGTCGCCCGATGATCAGCAGAAGATCGAGCAGTATCTCTCCGACGGCGACCGCGCGTTCGAGGCCGGCGATCATCAGCAGGCGATCGACCTCTGGTCGCGCATCTTTCTGATCGACGTCACGAACGAGCAGGCGTCGGAGCGGATCGAGCGGGCGAAGGCGAAGCGGCGCGAGATCGAGCAAAAGGTGGACGTGCTGATCGCGTCGGGCCTGAGCGCGAAGGAGCGGAAAGACTTCGCGCGCGCGAAGGCTGACTTCACCGAGGCGCTGCGCCTCGATCCGCACAACACTACGGCCAGCGATTATCTCGACGAGTTCAACGTGCCCAGTGCACAAGCGCCCGCTGCCGCGGCATCGCCGTTCGCCGCGGACGACAAGATCGACCTCGGCTTCTTCGACGAGGAGCTTCCGGTC
>CAVTGG010000015.1:0-251578 GCA_963734155.1 uncultured Acidobacteriota bacterium | reverse complement strand
TGGGGGGGTGAAGTAACCCTACGGATCGCGCAGCTGCAACCACCCAATCGGCTGCGGATCGTTGAGACCGACCACGACGAGTGTGTTCGCGATTTGCGTCGCGACATCACTTTGCGGCGGCGCCCCGAGCTCGGCGCCGTAGCGCAGTTTGTAGATCAGCCGCACCATTCCCTGTCGCGACAGCTGCCCCGCGATCATCGTCACGGCGGCCTCCGTCATGTTCGTTTTCTCCGCGAGTGACTTGAGGAGAGCGGCGGCGTCCTCGCTGAGCGATGCGGCTACCACATCGGATGCGCCGCCGATTCCCATCGAGCGCGCGCCGCGGATGTTGCCCTCGAGCCGCTGGATGAGAATGCCCTGATCGATCCAGCCGAGCACGCGGTCGATCGGCAGGAGCGTTCGCTCGCAGAGATCGCCCGGGTCCGCCGTCGCCAGATGCTGCACCGACGTCACGCCGTATTCGGACAGCAGATCCGCGGAGGTGTCGTCGATTCCCTGCACGATCGAGATCGGCAGTTCCGCTGCTTCCGGCGTCGCCTGCCCGAACACCGTTCGCGCCCGCTGCCGCAATGCGTCGATGGCCCAGATATGAAAGAGCCCCGAGAGGAAGATGACCGCGTTCGTGGCCTGGGTATTCGCGCTGAGAACGGCGCCGCCGATGGAGAGCACGAAGCCGAGGGCGATCGCCGATGCGCTGCGCAACGCACTGTTCATGAGAAAGCGCGACGAGAGCGCACTCGCATAAATGCGCGGCACCATCACGTACAGCACGGCGATGTAGGCGCCGTAGCCGGCGAACTTGACGCCGTCCATCCCCGTGCCCGTGTTGTATCCGGTGAGCAGTGCGACGAAGAGGAAGACCGCGGTCAGCAGCGCCGATGCGGCATTCGCACTGACCGGTCCCCGCGTGGTCTCCGGCGTCGGGCCGAGACCTTTCTCGAACTTGCGTGCAGCGCTCGACTGGTCGCGGAACTGGTAGAACGCCTCGATGAGCTTGTGATTCCGTTCCCGCCGTCCGGAGACGGTGACGAGGTGATACACGAACGCGAGCGCTCCCGGCAGCACGGCCAGGAACACGAAGAAGGCGCGCACATCCAGCGTGACGACGTACGGATTCCAATACCAAACATCGCTGAGCTTCCATTCGATGGCATACAGGAACGGCAACAGCGTCAGAACCGCCGCGATCAGATAGACAGCGATGGTGAGGATGATTTGCTGCGACGCCTTTGTCGCGTCGTCGGACTTGGTCTCGGCCATGGGATTGCGGCCTCCTCGAAATGGGACGGCCGCAACGGGCGAATTTCCGAGGCCTACGCCCGCACCGACGCCGTCGGCCTTCGATCCCGCTCCGCTTCCTCCACCGCCACCGGCAGGGTGACGGTAAACGTTGCGCCGTGGCCGAGGCCTTCGCTGTCGGCGACGATGTCGCCGTGGTGGAGCTCGATGATGTGGCGGGCGATGGCGAGGCCGAGGCCGAGGCCGCTGCGCTTGTTCGAGCCTTCCGCCTGGCGGAGGCGATCGAACACGTACGGCAGGAACGCGGGCTCGATGCCCTCCCCTTCGTCCTTCACGCGGATCCGCAGGTGACCATCCGTCCGCCCGACGCGCAGATCGACGTCCTTGCCGGCGGGCGTGAACTTGATCGCGTTCGACAGCAGATTGCCGATCACCTGCTGCATGCGATTGGCGTCGGCGTTCACGAGGCAATCGCGGTCTTCGATCTCCGAGGTCAGGCGGACGCCGCGCTCGGCGGCGACGGGGCGCGCCGTGGTGAGCGCGGCGTCGACGACGTCGCAGATGTGCGTCGGCTTGAGGTCGACCTGGAACTTGCCGAGCACCATGCGCGAGACGTCGAGCATGTCGTCGATGAGCCGGGCCTGCAGGCGCGCGCTCGACTCGATCGTGCTCAGCGCCTCGGTGAGATCCTCCGGTTCGTAATGCCCGCTGCGCAGGAACTGCACCCAGCCGAGGATCGACGTCATCGGCGTCCGCAGCTCGTGCGACAGCGTGGCCAGGAAATTGTCCTTGGCCCGGTTCGCCGCCTCCGCCTCGCGATAGCGGCGCTCCGCCTCTTCCGCCACTGCCGCCGAGCGCCGCTCGGTGATGTCGCGGAACGTGATCACCGAGCCGCGGAGGTCGCCGCTCTCGTCGCGCATCGGCGCCGCGTAGAACTCCGCCGGAAAACTCGTACCGTCGGCGCGGAAGAACGTCTCCTCGACCTGGTTGTACGCCGGCTCGCCGTGCACGACCTTATACAACCGGCAGCGCCTCTGGTCGCACGTCAGCACGCCGGGGAACGCCGGATGGACGAGCTGATGGATGTCCGTGCCGGTGATCTCGTCGAGCTCGCGCGCGATCATGCGCGCCGCCGCCGGATTCACGAACGTGGTGATGCCGTTCACGTCGACGCCGAAGATCCCTTCCGCGGCCGCCTTGAGAATCAGCTCGTTCTGCCGGATGAGCCGCGCCAGCTCGCGCGCCTGCCGCTGCAGCGCCTCCGTCTTGCGGAAGAGCTCCACGAACACATTGACCTTCGACTGCAGGACCTCGGCGTGAAACGGTTTGAAGATGTAGTCGACGGCGCCGAGCTCGTAGCCGCGGAAGACGTTCGTCTCGCTGCGGCTGAGCGCGGTCAGGAAGATGATCGGCGTGTCGCGCGAGCGATCGCGCCGGCGGATCAGCTCCGCCGTCTCGAAGCCGTCCATCTCCGGCATCTGCACGTCGAGGAGGACGACGGCGAAGTCGCGCGTCAGCAGCTGGCGCAGCGCTTCCGTGCCCGACGACGCCGAGACAAGGTTCAACTCCGGGTCGCCGAGGATGGACTCCAGGGCGAGCAGGTTGCTCGGCTGGTCATCCACCAGCAGGATATTGACGCGGTCTTCGGTCATTGCCAGTTGATCCCCCGCGCAGACGGGGGATCTCTCCGTGCACCGGCAGCGACCGCGTCACGAGCAACGCGGCTGCACCACAGATCCCGCGTCTTCGCGCGGGATAAATTCTGGAAGTCTTCGGTCATACGCTGTGCCGACAAAGTTCGACGAGAAACGGCCCGATCCGTTCCAGTGGCAAGATTCGATCCACACGTGTCGCGGCGATGGCCGCCTCGGGCATCGCCGGCGATTCCGCGGACTTCGGATCCTGCACGATCACGAAGCCGCCTCGCCTCTTGATGGCCGCCGCGCCGCGCGCTCCGTCCGCATTCGCGCCGGTCAGCACCACGCCGATGACCGAGGAGCCGTACGCGTTCGCGGCCGACTCGAAGAGCACGTCGATTGACGGACGCGAGTACTCGACGCGGGCATCGACGGAGAGACTGAGCTCGCCGCGATCCTTATTTCTTTCGATGAGCAGGTGGTAATCGGCCGGAGCGAGATACACCGTGCCGCGCTGGATCCACTGTTTGTCGTCGGCGTCGACGACGTCCAATTTCGAATGCCGCCGGAAAAACGACGGCAGCGAATCGTTCGACGTGCGATAGCGATGCTGCACGATGACCATCGGCAGCGGGAACTCCTCGGGCAGAAACTCGAAGATCTCCTGCAGGGCCTTCATCCCGCCCATCGAGCAGCCGATGACGACGATCTCGTACGGGCGCAGCGCCGCCTGCAGCGTGCGTCCGTCGCTCCACGAGCGGATGCCGGGAGGCAACGCCGTCATTTCACCCTCCGGTACAACCGCTCTTCGACATCGACCTCCTCATAGTTCTCGGCCACGGCCGTGTACTTGATCGACTCCTTCTTCCCCAGGCCGAGAATTCCGAACGTTTCCATGCTCTGGAGGAAGAGCTGCTGCACACGGTCCTGCAGGGCGTTGTTGAAGTAGATCAGCACGTTCCGGCAGAAGATGACGTTGAAGTGATTGAAGGAGGAGTCGGTGACGAGGTTATGCTGCGCGAAGACGACGTTCTCGCGCAGCGACGGGCGGAAGATGGCGTAGTCGTAGCGCGCGGTGTAGTAGTCGGAGAACGTGCCGGTGCCGCCGCCGGTGATGTAGTTCGACGTGTTCTCCTGCATCGTGGAGAGCGGGAAGATGCCGGACTTCGCTTTCTGCAGCACCGCCTCGTTGATGTCCGTCGCGTAGATGCGGCAGCGGTCGTACAGCCCTTCTTCCTGCAGCAGGATGGCCATCGAATAGACCTCTTCCCCCGTCGAACAGCCGGCGTGCCAGATGCGGACGAAGGGATAGGTGCGCAGCATCGAGACGACCTTCCGCCGGAAGGCGAGATAGAAGGTCGGGTCGCGGAACATGGCCGTGGTGTTGATGGAGAGGTCGAGCAGCAGCCGCTCCATCGACTGCGCGTCGTGCAGCACTTTCTCGATGAGTCCCGAGATCGTGCTCAGCCCCTCGGCATACACGCGCTTCCAGATCCGCCGGCGCAGCGAAGGCAGCGAGTAGTCGCGGAAGTCGAAGCCGTAATGCTGATAGATCCCCTCCGTCAGCAGTCGGACTTCGATGTCCTCCAGCTCCGATTTGGCCTGTTCATCCAGGGTCGCGGCCGAATCCTGCGGCATTGTTGATCCCACTGAGCAAACGCCGGGCCGGTGGAGCGGCGGGCTCTTAGCCCGCCGGGAAAGAACGGCGGGCTAAGAGCCCGCCGCTCCACTGTTTACCGGTACAGCCACACGCGCAGCAGACTGACCAGTTGCTGCGCGTCGATCGGCTTCGTGATGTAGTCGCTCGCTCCCGCCTCCATGCACTTCTCGCGGTCGCCTTTCATCGCCTTCGCCGTCAGGGCGATGATCGGCAGATTGCGGAACTCGTCCATGGCCCGGATGCGGCGCATCGCTTCGTAGCCGTCCATCTCCGGCATCATCACGTCCATCAGCACGACGTCGACGTCCGGCGTATTGCGCAGCGCGTCGAGTCCCTCGCCGCCGCTCTCCGCGTACAGCACTTCCATCTTGTGCCGTTCGAGGAGGCTCGTCAGCGCGTAGATGTTGCGCATGTCGTCGTCGACGATGAGCGCCTTCTTGCCGGCCAGCACCGGATCCGACTCGTGCAATTGCTCGAGCATCTTCCGCTTCTGCTCCGGCAGGTTCTCCTCGACGCGATGCAGGAACAGCGCGGTCTCGTCGAGGAGGCGGTCCGGCGAGCGGACGTCTTTCACGATGATCGCGTCGGCCATCCGCTTCAGCTCGTTCTCCTCTTTCCGTGACAGCTCGCGGCCGGTGTAGACCACGATCGGGATGTCCTCGATCTTCAGCTCGTTCTTCATCTTGTTGATGAAGTCGAAGCCGCTCATGTCGGGCAGGCCGAGGTCGAGCACCATGCAGTCGAAGTGACGCTCGCGCAGCTTCTCGAGCGCCTCCGCGCCGCTGCCGACAGCCGTGATCTCGACGTCGCCTTCGCCGATCAGCTCCACGATCGCGCCGCGCTGCGCCTCGTTGTCCTCTACGACGAGGAGAGACTTGTTCGAACGCTCGACGAAGCCGCGGATCTTCGCGAATGCCTCGTCGAGACCCTCCTTCGACACCGGCTTCTGCACCTGCGCGAATGCGCCGAGGCGGAGACCGCGCGCCGATTCCTCATCCGCGGAGATGATGTGCACCGGAATGTGGCGCGTGACGCGATCGTGCTTGAGGCGGTCGAGCACCGTCCACCCTTCCATGTCCGGCAGTTCGATGTCGAGCGTGATCGCGTCGGGACGATACTGATGCGCGACCTGCAGCGCGCTCTCGCCGCGCGTCGCCACGATGCCCTTGAATCCCTTCTCGTGCGCCATGTCGAGGAGGATCTGCGCGAACGTCACGTCGTCTTCGACGATCAGCACCGTGCGGTCGCCCGAATGGATCGAGTTGCGATCGTCGGGCAGCGCTTCTTCGATCAGCGCCGCCGGCTGTTCGATGGTCTTCTGAACCACCGGCGCTCGTTCGTCGCGCGATTCGCGCAGCACCGGATGCGTTCCACCATCTGTGGTCTTTCGCGCCATCGGCGCGGCGTAGGTCTGCGGGAGGTAGAGCGTGAACACCGAGCCGACACCCGGCTGACTCGTCACCTGGAGCTCGCCGCCGAGCAGCCGCGCGATCTCGCGGCTGATCGACAGACCGAGGCCCGTGCCGCCGTACTTGCGCGTCGTCGATGCATCCGCTTGTTGGAATGCCTCGAAGATGATCCGCTGCTTGTCGTCCGGAATGCCGATGCCGGTATCGACCACGCGGAACGCAATGACACCCGCGGCGCGATCGAGCGACTCCTGCGTCCATCCCGAAAGCGCGTTTTCGACCTTGAGCGTGACTGTGCCTTTCTCGGTGAACTTGAACGCGTTGCCGAGGAGGTTCTTCAGCACCTGCTGCAAGCGCGTCGAGTCGGTGTGAATCGTCTTCGGCAGGTTCTCCGCGAGGTCGATCTTGAAGTCGAGCCCCTTGTCGGCCGCCACCTGCTGGAACGTCCGCTCCGATGACTCCGCGACCTCCTTGAATGCGACGTCGCTGAGCTGCACCGTCATCATGCCGGACTCGATCTTCGACAGGTCGAGGATGTCGTTGATGAGCGTGAGCAGATCCTGTCCCGACGAATGAATCGTCTTCGCGAACTCGACCTGCTTGTCCGTCAGATTGCGATCCGGATTGTCGTGGAGCAGCTTCGCCAGGATGAGCAGCGAGTTGAGCGGCGTGCGCAACTCGTGCGACATGTTGGCGAGGAATTCCGATTTGTACTTCGAGGTGAGCGCGAGCTGGCGGGCCTTGTCTTCGAGCTGCCGCTTCGCCGTTTCGACTTCGCGGTTCTTCTGCTCCACTTCTTCGTTCTGCGCCGTGAGCAGTCGCGCTTTCTCTTCGAGCTCTTCGTTGGTCTGCTGCAGTTCCTCTTGCTGTTGCCGCAGCAGTTCCTCCGAGGCCTGCAGCGACTTCGCTTGCGACTCGAGGCGCTTGTTCGTTTCGGTGAGCTCTTCCTGCTGCGCCTGCAGTTCTTCCGCGAGGGACTGCGACTGCGCGAGCAACTCCTCGGTTCTCATATTCGCCTGGATCGTGTTGAGCACGACGCCGATCGATTCGGTGAGCTGCTCGAGCAGCGACTGGTACGTCTCGTTGAAGCGGCTGAAGCTGGCCAGCTCCATCACCCCGAGCACCTGTCCCTCGAACACGATCGGCAGCACGATGATGTTCATCGGCTTCGCTTCGCCGAGGCCGGAGTTGATGGTGATGTAATCGTCGGGAGCGTTCGTGATCAGGATGCGCTGCTTCTCGAACGCCGCCTGTCCCACCACACCCTCGCCGATGTGGAACTGCTTCGCGAGGTTCTTCCTCTCTTTATAGGCATACGTCGCGGCGAGGCGCAGGAGCGGCTCGCTGCCGCTCGCGTCCATCGTGTAGAAGACGCCGTGTGCCGCGCCGACTACCGGCGCGAGCTCGCTCAGCATCATCTGCGACACGGCCTGCAGGTTCTTCTGTCCCTGCATCATCCGCGTGAACTTGGCGAGGTTCGTCTTCAGCCAATCCTGCTCCGCGTTGCGCGCCGTGGTCTCGCGCAGGTTGCGGATCATCTCGTTGATGTTGTCCTTGAGGACCGCGACTTCGCCCTGCGCCTCGACGGTGATGCTTCGCGTGAGATCGCCCTTCGTCACGGCGATGGCAACGTCGGCGATCGCGCGCACCTGGGTGGTGAGATTCGCGGCCAGCTGGTTGACGTTGTCCGTCAGATCGCGCCACGTGCCCGACGCGCCGGGAACATTCGCCTGACCGCCGAGGCGGCCTTCGACGCCGACCTCGCGCGCAACCGTCGTGACCTGATCGGCGAATGTCGCCAGCGTCTCGATCATGTCGTTGATGGTGTCGCCGAGCTCCGCGATCTCGCCTCGGGCTTCGACGGCGAGCTTCTGCTTCAGATTGCCTTTCGCGATCGCCGTCACGACGCGGGCGATGCCGCGCACCTGCGAGGTGAGATTCGCGGCCATCATGTTGACGTTGTCGGTGAGGTCCTTCCACGTGCCGGCGACGCCCTTCACCATTGCCTGCCCGCCGAGCTTCCCTTCCGTGCCGACTTCGCGCGCCACGCGCGTGACTTCGCTGGCGAACGAGTTGAGCTGATCGACCATCGTGTTGATGGTGTCCTTCAGCTCGAGGATCTCGCCCTTGACGTCGACCGTGATCTTCTTCGACAGGTCGCCGTTCGCGACGGCGGTGGTGACCTGCGCGATGTTGCGCACCTGGTTGGTGAGGTTCGACGCCATCATGTTGACGTTGTCGGTGAGGTCCTTCCACGTGCCGGCCACGCCGCGCACCTGCGCCTGTCCGCCGAGGCGGCCTTCCGTGCCGACCTCACGCGCCACGCGCGTGACTTCGCTGGCGAACGAGTTGAGCTGATCGACCATCGTGTTGATGGTGTTCTTCAACTCGAGGATCTCGCCGCGGACGTCGACGGTGATCTTCTTCGACAGATCGCCGTTCGCGACCGCGGTGGTGACCTCGGCGATGTTGCGCACCTGCGCCGTCAGATTCGACGCCATCGAGTTCACCGAGTCCGTCAAGTCTTTCCACGTCCCGGAGACGCCCTTGACTTGCGCCTGTCCGCCGAGGCGCCCTTCCGTGCCGACCTCGCGCGCCACGCGCGTGACCTCCGCGGCGAAGGAGTTGAGCTGGTCGACCATCGTGTTGATCGTTTCCTTCAGCTCGAGGATCTCGCCGCTCACTTCGACCGTGATCTTCTTCGAGAGATCGCCGTTCGCGACGGCGGTGGTGACGGCGGCGATGTTGCGCACCTGATTCGTCAGGTTCGACGCCATCATGTTCACGTTGTCGGTGAGGTCCTTCCACGTGCCGGCGACGCCCTTCACCTGCGCCTGGCCGCCGAGCTTTCCTTCGACGCCGACTTCGCGCGCCACGCGCGTGACCTCGCCGGCGAACGAGTTGAGCTGATCGACCATCGAGTTGATGGTGTTCTTCAGCTCGAGGATCTCGCCCTTGACGTCGACCGTGATCTTCTTCGACAGGTCGCCGTTCGCGACGGCCGTGGTGACGTCGGCGATGTTGCGCACCTGCGCAGTGAGATTCGCGGCCATGTAGTTGACCGAATCGGTCAAGTCTCTCCACGTGCCGGAGACCCCTTGCACGTCGGCCTGGCCGCCGAGCTTTCCTTCCGAGCCGACTTCGCGCGCCACGCGCGTGACTTCCGCCGCGAACGAGCGGAGCTGATCGACCATCGTGTTGATCGTGTTCTTCAGCTCGAGGATCTCGCCTTTGACGTCGACCGTGATCTTCTTCGAGAGGTCGCCCATGGCGACCGCGGTCGTGACCTCGGCGATGTTGCGCACCTGGCCGGTGAGGTTCGAGGCCATGTAGTTCACGGAGTCGGTGAGGTCTTTCCACGTTCCCGCGACGCCGCGCACTTCCGCCTGGCCTCCGAGCATGCCCTCGGTGCCGACTTCCCGCGCCACGCGCGTGACCTCCGCCGCGAACGCGCTGAGCTGATCGACCATCGTGTTGATCGTGTTCTTCAGCTCGAGGATCTCGCCCTTGACGTCGACCGTGATCTTCTTCGACAGATCGCCCGATGCCACGGCGGTCGTGACCTCGGCGATGTTGCGCACTTGCGCCGTCAGGTTCGAGGCCATGTAGTTCACGGAGTCGGTGAGGTCTCTCCACGTCCCGGAGACTCCCTGCACGTCCGCCTGGCCGCCGAGCATGCCCTCGCTGCCGACCTCGCGGGCCACGCGCGTGACCTCCGCCGCGAACGAGCGGAGCTGATCGACCATGGTGTTGATCGTGTCCTTCAGCTCGAGGATCTCGCCCTTGACGTCGACCGTGATCTTCTTCGACAGATCGCCGTTCGCGACCGCGGTCGTGACGTCGGCGATGTTGCGCACCTGCGCGGTGAGGTTGCCGGCCATGGCGTTGACCGACTCGGTGAGGTCCTTCCACGTTCCCGCGACACCCGGCACTTCCGCCTGACCGCCGAGCTTTCCTTCGGTGCCGACTTCGCGCGCCACGCGCGTGACCTCGGCCGCGAATGCGCTGAGCTGATCGACCATCGTGTTGATCGTGTTCTTCAGCTCGAGAATCTCGCCTTTGACGTCGACCGTGATCTTCTTCGACAGATCGCCCGACGCGACCGCGGTCGTGACGTCGGCGATGTTGCGCACCTGCGCCGTCAGGTTCGAGGCCATGTAGTTCACGGAGTCGGTGAGGTCTCTCCACGTGCCGGAGACTCCCTGCACGTCCGCCTGGCCGCCGAGTTTTCCTTCCGAGCCGACTTCGCGCGCCACGCGCGTGACCTCGGCCGCGAACGCGCGGAGCTGATCGACCATCGTGTTGATCGTGTTCTTCAGCTCCAGGATCTCGCCGCGCACCTCGACCGTGATCTTCTTCGACAGGTCGCCCATCGCGACCGCGGTCGTGACGTCGGCGATGTTGCGCACCTGCGCCGTGAGATTGCCGGCCATCGCGTTGACCGAATCGGTCAGATCCTTCCACGTGCCCGCGACTCCCGGCACTTCCGCCTGACCGCCGAGGCGACCTTCCGTGCCGACCTCGCGCGCCACGCGCGTGACCTCCGACGCGAACGAGCGGAGCTGATCGACCATCGTGTTGATCGTGTTCTTCAGCTCGAGAATCTCGCCCAACGCCTCGGCCGTGATCTTCTTCGACAAGTCGCCGTTCGCGACCGCGGTCGTGACCTCGGCGATGTTGCGCACCTGACTCGTCAGATTCGCGGCCATGTAGTTGACCGAATCCGTCAAGTCTTTCCACGTGCCGGAGACACCCTTGACCTCCGCCTGCCCGCCCAGCTTCCCTTCCGTGCCGACCTCGCGCGCGACGCGCGTGACTTCCGACGCGAACGAGCGAAGCTGATCGACCATCGTGTTGATGGTCTCTTTCAATTCGAGAATCTCACCGCGTGCATCAACCGTGATCTGCTTCGAAAGGTCGCCGTTCGCGACGGCGGTGGTGACCGCGGCAATGTTGCGCACCTGATTCGTCAGGTTCGCAGCCATGTAATTCACCGAGTCCGTGAGATCGCGCCACGTTCCGGAAACGCCCTGCACATCCGCCTGTCCGCCCAGTTTTCCTTCACTGCCCACTTCGCGCGCCACGCGCGTGACTTCCGACGCGAACGAGCGAAGCTGATCGACCATCGTGTTGATCGTGTTCTTCAGCTCGAGAATCTCGCCGCGGACTTCGACCGTGATCTTCTTCGACAGATCGCCGTTCGCGACCGCGGTCGTGACGTCGGCGATGTTGCGCACCTGCGCCGTCAGATTGCCCGCCATCGAGTTGACGGATTCCGTCAAGTCTTTCCACGTCCCGGAGACACCCTTGACGTCCGCCTGCCCGCCCAGCTTCCCTTCCGTTCCGACCTCACGCGCCACACGCGTGACCTCGGAGGCGAACGACGCCAGCTGCGTGACCATCGTATTGACCGTCTTCGCCGTCCGCAGGAACTCGCCCTTCAGCGGCCGCCCGTCGAACTCGGTCGTCATCGCCCGCGTCAGATCGCCCTTCGCCACCGCGCCAATGACCCGCGCGATCTCATTGGTGGGCTGCACAAGATCGGTGATCAAGTTGTTGACCGATTCCGCGACCACCCCCCACCGCCCCCCCGCCGCCGGCACCTGCGCGCGCGAGGAGAGCTTCCCCTCCTTGCCCACGATGTTCGACACCCGCTCGACCTCGTCTGCGGTGCGGTCGGTCAGCTCGAGAATGTCGTTCAGCGCATCCGCGATCTTCCCCTGGACGCCCGTAAACTCCACCGGCATCCGGACTTCGAAGTCCCCCCGCCGCATCGCGGACAACGTGCGCAACAGCAACTTCTCGAAATCGCGCGGCGTTACTTCACTGGCCTTGTCAACGCCAATCCCCGTGGTCATACGCGGACTCTCCCCCTTTGTGCTTGCAGCTGGACGACCCCGCCGGCAGGCGAGGCGAAGTGCTGCGCCCGTGACTGCAAGCAGTGCGCCACGGATGGGGGCGGTTGGGCTCCGCGAGGAGCCCAACCTCAGTGACGAACCGACCGTTGCCGCGTCGGCTCTTTTACCGTAATGCTTACGACGGCGATGTTCTCCGCGCCGCGGGCGTCGCGCGCCAGCACCACCACCGGGAAGGTGCCGGGGCCGGTGAAGGTGTGATCGACCACCGCTCCCTCGGCCGCGCCGCTGCCATCTCCAAACGTCCAGAAGAATGTCAGCTGGTCATTCTCAGGATCGCTGCTCGACGTGGCGTCGAGGCGAACCTTTGCCGGCGCCACCCCCTCCGTGACGCTCGCCCGAATCCGAACGTCAGGGGCAGAATTGGTCCCGCTGAACGTCACGCGATTGTTCGCGTTGGTAAATTCCTTCAGAGCTCCGTCGTCATTGACGACGATGACCACGCTTCGCATCGGATAGTGGAAAGGCACCGTGACGTCCCGCGTAGCGCCCGCATCGATGATGCCGGCGATTCGTTCGGAGGCCAGAAGGACGCCGCCGCTTTCGGGTGCGCCGGCATAAATCCCGACGCGGAATCCGCTTACTGAGAAGTCACCGGCGTTATGGATACGTACGGACGCAAGGACCTCTTCTTCTGCTTGCGGTGTCGACGAAGAAAGAACGACGTCTTCCGGCGCGATCGCCAGATCGACGACCAGTGAGTGATCGAGCACGCGGAGATCGGAGCGCCCTGCGCTCGGGACCCGCGGGATGTCGACGGGCTCACTGCCCACCGTGACCTGAGCATCGCGATACTCGATCTGGGAATTGAGATAGGCAACCGCGAGCCGACCGTCATCGCCGAAGACGGCGCTTACCTGGGAAACCCAGTCCGCGTCGCTGGTCAGCTTGCGGTCGGAGCTCCAGCGTGCGGCCACACTGTCGTACACCGATGCAAAGAGACGCACTTTCCCATCGGATTCCGTCTTTCTCCAGATCAGTGTCAGATTACCGGCAGGATTGACCACCAGGCGGGCGTCCGCAAATCCGAGGGTTCCGCTGTCGCGGCGGATGACCTCCGGCGCAGCGCCGGAAAGGGGCTTCGCATACATGAGATCGTCGTTCCGAATCCACATGACGTGGGGTTGATCGGCGCTGTCACACACAATCGAAGCAGAAACATTCAGAGTGTCGCTCGATGCAAACGGCGACTGCAGCGACCACCGCTGGCCGTCCCATGCCGAAAAACTCAGTGCGTAGGACCCGGGCGCAGTCGAGGTGCTCGCGACCACGTATGCGCGCGTCGCTCCGACCGCGGCTGCGTGACCACTGAGGCCTGCGAGGCCGGAAACGGCCACAGAGGGCGCCGACCAATTGGACCCGCTCCAGAAACTGAAGCGGATCGACGCCGGCTTGTCAGCGGTCGAGACACTCTCACCGGCGGCATTGGTCACCCATGTCAGCATCAAACGGCCGTGGCCGTTGGTGGACAGCTGTGGATCGAAGTCATAGGAATTGTCGTTCGTCACCGACTGGACGGCACTCCATTGCATGGTCGCCGGGTCGAATGTGGCCGTCACGACTTCAAAGCGTCCATAGAAATTCGGCAGGTCCGAACTGGATCCGATCGGCGTATTGAACGCGGTGTCGCGGATTCGCAGCCAGGCCGCCACATACCGGCCGTTGGCGTCAATCCCCACGACGGGAGAGATTTCGGCCTGCGTATCGGCGGCAATGGCCTTTGGCGTGGACCAATTCCGGCCGTCAAAGTACGACCACATGACGTCGGTGCTCTGAAACCATTGCAGGGCGGGATTCTGATCGACCCAGAGGAGCAGCTTGCCGTCATTTCGAACCGCGACCGCCGGCGACGCTCCGTCGAATACGTTATGGACAATGTCCGAGTTGGATACGACGGTGGCCGATGCAGGATCGAGTCCCTGCACACGCGGCTTCCCGATGAGCTGGTTCCGCGGACCATACTGCGCATACGAACGGCCGACCGGAACGATTTCGATCGAATCTGCGCTTTGGAATTGGCTCGGCACGCGATGATCGAGTTGCGACGAGTCGACATTGCAGGGAAAGTCCTCTTCCCCACCGAGCTTTCCGCCCTCTTTCAACACATACGCGCACTTGAAGTTATGAATGGCTTCGAAGCCACCGCCACCCGGCTTCTTCCCCCAGGTGAAGAGATGTTTCCACGTAAAGCGCGCGCCAATCTGTCCATGAACTTCCGCTCGCTTAAAGAAATCATTCGGGAAGCCGACCCGCATGCTACCGCCGCCCCCGGCCCAGGCTTGAGCGGAGACCACGGCGAGATCGACGCTGATCGTACCGGTCAGATCCAGCCCTCCATCAATCGTCCCTGCAACGCTGAAAGGAGCGTCTTTCTTACTTCTTTCCACGCTGACCGTACCCTCGAGATGAGGAGACAGCGCGACTTTCACTTTGCCGCGATCATTGAGGCTGCGCAGAGCCGGTCCGACGACGGGGACGGCCAAGAACGGTGCGACTTGAGGAAATGCCTCCACGATTCCTTTCTCCAATTCGACCGTTCCGCTCATACCCAGCGAGACGGCTCCGGAGTTGATGTAAAAGCCGTCGGGAGGACCCCACTTCATATCCAACCGTCCACCAAGCTTGATGTCGATGTTGCGGTCGAATGCGATGAAGGAACTGCCTCCCTCCACTTTCAGGAACGCTGACTGGGTTGCGGGAGAGAACGTCCCCTGCGCGAGCGCGTAAAGATCGCGGGTGGTGCCAAGCCGGGTGCCGGCGAGCACGGGAACGAAGCTGGGGATCCTGATGAGCTTGTGCGATATCGGTCTGTACGGAACCTGGAAACGCACGGTATACGTCGTCGACGTATCCGTTACGACGGCATTGATCGTGTTCTGCAACCAGATCGGGATCGGATAGACATAGATAAATTCCGACCATTGCGGGCCGGTGCTTCCGCTTCCGCTGACCGGTGTAATACCGATGACCGTCGCACTGTAGCCCGGACTGAATTGCGCCAGAGAAAAGGTGTGTGACACCGTCGTGCCGGTAGTCCGTTCTTCACCGGCGCTGGTTCCGTTAACCGAGAACCTGACGGTGCCGGGCGTGCCGTTCCAGAGCACGGTGACGTCCAGCCGAAGTTGGACGTTCGTCGCCGCCAGAAACGCGCCGAGATGGCTGCGGGTCACCTTCGTGATCACCGGCACCCGCGCCGAGCCCGCGACAGTCAATTCTTTCGTTGTGCTCGACGTTCCGTACGGCCCAGCGACACGCAGGGACGTCGTGTACGTGCCCGGTGCCCCGAATGCGAACGACGGATCTTTGAGGGCCGAATCGGTGACACCATCTCCGTTGAAATCCCATTGCCGGGATGAAATCTCGCCCGATGAATTGTCATGGAACGAGATGGTTTGTCCTTGCGACGGCTGGGTCGGATTCCATGTGAAATCAGCCGCGGGTGCAAGCGCGGCATCCTGCACGATGACCGTCTTCGTCACGTTGGCGGCGGACCCCGACGCGCCAGTGACTGTCAATTGCACGGGATATTGACCCGATCGCGCAAAGGCGTGAATCGGATTGCGCTCCGTGGAACTTACAGAGTCGCCGAATGTCCACTTCCACGACACCACGCCCGTCGAGGACATGTCGGTGAACGAGACATCCGTCCCGGCGCGGGGCGTGGACGGCGTCCAGCGGAAATCTGCCACGAGATTGTTCGCCGGTGCCTTGACGAGGACCGAATGACTGGCCGTCAGCGTCCCATTCGCCGTTTTTGCCGACAACGTGACAGAAAATGATCCTTCTTTCGTGTAGGCATATGTGGGCGCAGACGAGATGCTACTGGCACCATCCCCCAGGGACCACTCCCAGGAAAGGACGCCAGCCGTCGTTGTCGGAATGAATTGAATGAGCTGGTTGACAACCGGGTTTGCCGGTGACCAGGTGAAATCAATGGATCCCGCAACGGGCTTCGAGACTGTGACCGTGCCGCTTCTTTGCGCGGACACGGCTCCCACGGTGGCAAGCACGTTCCAACTGTACGGGCCGGGTGATGAATACGCGTGAGATACCGACGCGCCATTTGCAGTTGCGCCGTCTCCGAAGTTCCATGTGAACACCGGCGGTGATGCGCAACCGCTCGACTGTGCGGCCACGGCAAATGAAATCTGCTGATCCGTTTGTGCCGCCGCAGGTACGGTGGCCGTCAATACGATCGAGCAACCCGCCGCCAACGTCGCACAGGCTTCATTGCTCGGAGAGGAATCTCCCGCCCCATTCGTCGAACGGACTCGATAGCAATACTGAACTCCCGGCTCGACGTTCGAGTCGGTATACGACGTCGTGTTGGACGCCGGCGTGGCGATCGTCGTCCAGGTGCTGGAGCTTCCGGCTCGCCGTTCGACCTTGAACCCCGTCTCATCGCCGGCATTGTCGGTCCACGTCAACGCGATTGCCGACGACAAAGGAGAGACTTGCAGATTGGTCGGTGCAGCAGGAAGTCCGGACGAGGTCGAAACGGTGAAGTACAACAAATTCGATGCATTACTCTCACCGCTCGCATTGAACGCCGTCGCCTGCCAGCGGTATGAAGTTCCATTCGTCAGTGCCGTTGGAAGCGCAAAGGAATTCCCGGAAATGTTCGTATTCGTATAGACGAGGTTTGCGTTTCCGTACGGCGAGCGGCTGACATACAGACCGTACCGAGTCGCGTTATTCACCACACTCCACTGGAAAACCGGCGATGCAGCGGCGATGGTTGCTCCCGGTGCAGAGGGGCTGCCGGGCGAGATCGCGGTCGGCGCCGACGGTAACTGGCCCGACAGAGCAACCGTAAAATACAGCAGATTCGATCCGGCGCTCTCCCCGGCGCCACTGAATGCGGTGACCTGCCAGCGATAGGACACGCCGTTTGTCAATGCAGTCGGAATCGTGAAACTGGTACCGCTCACGTTCGTGTTGGAGTACACGAGATTCGCATTGCCGTATGGAGCCTGGCTGATGTAGAAGCCGTATTTCGTCGCGCCGGTCACGCTGGTCCAGCTAAATGTAGGACTCGTCGTCGCAGTGTCCGGCCCCGGAGGCGACGGGCTGCCCGGCGAAATCGCGGTCGGATCCGCTGTATTGCAACCGGGCGCAGTAGCCTGCCGCGTGTTGGAATCCGTCGACCCCACGCCATTTTTCGCGCGAACGAAGTAACTGTAAGTCGTGCCGGAGACGACGTTCGCCCCGGTATTGAGGAAACTCAGTGTTCCCGGAGGGATGGACGGCGAATAGAGAGTACCGTTGCGATAGAGATCGTAGCTCGTCGCGCCGCTCGACGCGGTCCAGTTCAATGTGATCTGCGGAAGGGTTCCATTACAGCTGACATTCGCGCTCGTGAGCGTGAACGCGCCCGGCGACGAATCGCAGTTCGCCGTGGCCTGCAGCGCATTGGAATCGGAAGAGCCTGCGGCATTTCTGGCGCGAACGAAATACGTATACGTTGCGCCGGCGACGACGTTCGAGCCGGTATTGAGGAAGCTCAGGGTGCTGGAGGACAGTCCCGAGAAATAAAGTGTTCCATTGCGATAGAGATCGTAGCTGGTCGCATTGGCGGACGTCGTCCAGTTCAGCGTGATCTGGGGACTGCCGCCGCTGCAACTCGATATCGCATTCGTGAGCGTAAACGGCCCAGGCGTCGGGGCGACACCGCAAACGGCAGGCGTTGTCGTCTGAAGGGTATTGGAATCGAGCGTACCGGATGCATTCTTCGCGCGAATGAAATAGGTGTAGGTCGTGCCGAGGCTCACGTTGGAGCCGATATTGAGAAACGTCAGCGCACCGGCCGGAACGCCCGGGGAGTACAGAGCTCCGTTGCGATAAACGTCATAGGTCGTGGCGTTGCTCGAGGCGGTCCAGTTCAGCGTGACTTGCGGAGCGCTACCGCTGCAGCTCGAGGTCGCGCTCGTCAGCGAAAACGATCCCGGCCCTGACGCGCAATTCGGCGCCGTCGTGGTGAGTGTTCCGGAATCGGTCGTGCCGCCGGAGTTCCGCGCGCGAATGAAATACGTATACGTCGTGCCCGTGACGACGGCCGCGCCGGTATTGAGGAAACTGAGCGTGCCGTTGGAAAGGCCTGCCAGGTAAAGCGACCCGTTGCGATACACCTCGTACGTCGAGGCCCCGCTGGACGCGGTCCAGTTCAACTGAATTTGCGGATTGCTGCCGCTGCAGCCCGGCATTGCGCTCGTCAGCGTGAATGCACCGGGCGGCGGCGTCACGTTGCAACTCGTCGGCGCCGTGGCAGAGCGCGAGTTGGAGTCTGTCGAGCCGCCGGAATTTCTTGCCCGGATGAAATAGGTGTAATTCGTCCCGGCGGTGACATTCGATCCGACATTGATGAAGCTCAGCGTGCCGGACCCGAGTCCCGAGAAATAGAGCGTGCCGTTGCGATAAAGATCGTAGCTCGTGGCGCCGGTCGACGCCGTCCACGCCAGCGTGATCTGCGGATCGGTGCCGTCACAGCTCGGTGTTGCGCTGGTCAGCGTGAATGCGCCCGGCTGGGAGATCCCGCAACCCGTCGGCGCCGTCGCCGAGCGCGAGTTGGAGTCTGTGGAGCCGGCAGAGTTTCTTGCGCGGATGAAATAGGTGTAATTCGTTCCGGCGGAGACGTTCGATCCGACATTGATGAAACTCAACGTGCCGGAACCGAGTCCCGAGAAATACACCGTGCCGTTGCGGTAAAGATCGTAGCTGGTGGCACCGGCCGATGCCGTCCACGTCAACGTGATCTGCGGGCTGCTGCCATCACAGCCGGTCGTCGCGGCCGTGAGCGAGAACGCTCCCGGCTGGGAGACCCCGCAGCTCGTCGACGCCGTCGCCGAACGCGAGTTGGAGTCTGTGGAGCCGGCAGAGTTTCTCGCGCGGATGAAATACGTGTAGGTCGTGCCGGCGGTGACATTCGATCCGACGTTGATGAAGCTCAGCGTGCCGGAGCCGAGTCCGGAAAAATAGAGCGTGCCGTTGCGATACAGATCGTACGTCGTGGCACCGCTCGCCGCCGTCCACGTCAACGTGATCTGCGGGCTGCTGCCGTCGCAGCTCGGCGTCGCGGCGGTCAGCGAAAAGGAGCCGGGCGTCGAAACGCCACACGTCGGGGCTGTCGCCGAACGGGAGTTGGAATCGGTCGTTCCACTCGAATTACGAGCCCGGATGAAATACGTGTACGTCGTCCCGGCCGAAACGTTCGATCCGGTGTTGAGGAAGCTCAGGGTGCTGGACGACAGTCCGCCGAGGTAGAGCGTGCCGTTGCGATACAGATCGTACGTCGTGGCACCGCTCGCCGCCGTCCACGTCAGCGTGACCTGCGGGCTGCTCCCGCTGCAAGCGGGGGTTGCACTCGTCAGCGTGAAGGCCCCGGGTGCTGCCAGCACCGGAGCCGCCATGCCGAGACTCAGAAGAGCGATGACCCAACAGACTTTTGACGTCACGCGCACAGATTTCCCCCTTGGCGGTCCGACCTACCCCTGGTATGGACGGACGTTCCCCTCGGTTTTCGCTGACCTATCAGCAATAGACACACTTCGCCCCGATTTGTATCGGGAACGCGCGAAAATTTACTGACTTATGGAATTGACCCGGGCGGAATGATAGACGGCAAGCAGGAAAGATGAAAGATGAATCCGTCTACTCGAGCAGCCCCACCAGCCGCCCCACCAACTCCCTCCCTCCCTCCACCGCCACCGCACTCCCCGGCCCGATGTCCAGGTACACGACGCACGTGATCACGCGCGAGTCGGGTTGCTCCAGTTCCTGCGGGGTGGGACATCGTCCGAAGCGCCGCGCCATTTGACGATGGAGAAGAGGTAGACGGCGCTGGAGTCGGATTGCGAGGTGGGGTCGAAGATGGGGTGGTCGCGGTTGAGGACGAGTTGGCCGGCGACGATGTGGATGGGGGAATGGGTGGTTTCGCTGAGGCGGACGCTCGCGGGGGAAGGGAACGTGAGTTGGTTGCGATAGCGCGTGTAGCGGTCGGTGTACGCGAGGATGCGGGCGATCGTGCGGGGGGTGGCGGGGCGGCCGATGCGTTGGGCGGTGGTGCGGGTGGCTCGCGTGAGGGCGGCGATGAAGGGGCGGCGGTTGGAGTGCGGGACGTTGGCGACGGCGAGGTCGCGGCCGTCGTAGTAGAGCAGGCCGCGGCGGACGAGGGCGGCGAGGATCTCGCCGGCGGGTTTGGCTTCGGGGCGCTCCACCGTGGGCGAGCCGGTTTTGGAGAAGATGGCCACGCGGTAGCCGGGGAAGCGCTGTTCGAGCTCGGTGACGCGCGCGGCCATGGGGCGGGCCGTGCCGTGCTCGCCGAGGATGACGCGTTTCATTCCGCTGAGGACCGTGTTGCGGGCTTCGTCGGAGATGGCCAGCTCACCAAACGAACGGGCAGCAAGAGGCTGCGTCATCGTCGCTTCGATCTGGCGTTTCGTGACGAGGCGGGAGAGCGCTTCGGCGAGCTGCACGTTCGTCCAGAGCGATGTCGATCCGCCTAACAGGAGGCTTACGTACTCGGTGCGGAAGTCGGTGACCTGATTGAGGGAAAGGTTCACGCGCTCGGGAGAGACGGACTGCAGCGCGGCGCGCACGTTCCACGCGCGCTCGTCGTTCTCGCCTTCGGTCAACTTGTTGACGAGATCGCGCCACGGGCGGAGGTCGTAGTTGAGGGTCAGCATCGCCGAGCGGTCGTCCTCGGTGCGCGGCGCCGCGCCGCCGCCGTAGGTGCGGACGCCGGTGATCTCGCCGAAGGTCTCGATGAACGGCGCTTCGTCGATGCGATCGAGCGTGCCGGGTGTGATGGCCGCCGTGGTGTCGAGTTTTGATGGGACGGGCCTCATGTCTTCCTTCATGTAGACGCCGAGGCCGATCGGGAAGTCGATCGGCGTCCCGGCGATGCGCGGGCCGTCGGCGGCGCCGGCCTTCGGCCATTGCACGCCGGGCATGCGCGGGAAGACCTGGTCGAGCGGCTGCGTGAGCGTGCGATCGCGGAGATCGCGCGGCGCGGCGAGAGCGAGCGTCGCCAGCTCGACGGTGAATTTGTTGCACGAGCGCTCGAGCGCGGATTGCATGTCGATGCGCGCGTCGTTGTGCGGCCAGAGTTTGTAGTCGGGGATGAAGAACTGGAAGACTTCGCGCTCGCCGTCGCCACCATCAGGGCGCGGCAGCGGGGCGTGGGGCTCGACGCTGAAGTCGAGCAGATACGGGTGGCGCGTCGCGATCGCGGCATAGAAGAACGGCTTGCCCGCCGATCCGATCGGGTGGCGCTTGAAGTTGTGGTTGACGAGGAGGCGCCGCTGCTCATCGTCGGAGAGTCCCGGCAGCGCTTCGAGATCCTCGCGTCCCGGCCAACTCGCGGCGGCGAGGATTTCGCCTGTCTTTCCGTTCATCACGGTCATCGACGCCGCGAAGGGATTGCCGGCAGCGACATCGTTCGCGAGCCGCGAGGCGTAGTCGCGCAGTCCCGCATCGAGCGACGTTTGCAGCGCGCGGTCGATGCTCAGTTGAACGTCGAGACTCGTGAGAAGGCGCGCCGTGTGACGCGCGTCGATCTGCTGCAAGGCGTTGTTGATGCTCCGCGCCAGCGCCTCGCCGAACGTGAGCATCTCCTCCCCCCGCATCCCCTCCCACCCACTGCAGCAGTGGTTCGTCCTCGGTGTACACGCGCTGTTGCACCGCGTTGCGCGTGCGGATCATGCTCAGGCGCTCGTACCGCTTCTCGCCCGAATACAAAAACGTTTCCGACACCGGCCGCGGCGACGATGAGGAGAGATGCAGCCAATCACCCGACTGCAATCGCGTGATGCGCCCTTCGTTGACCGCATTGCCGAGAATCCGCACCTCGGCGGGATGTCCGCGCTTCACGCGCTGCTCGAGCACGGCCGCGCCTTCGATGCTGCGCACTTCGACGGCCGGCGTTTGCGGACCGCCGGCGAAATCGAGATGGACGACGTTCGCGGCGAAGTCGTCCGGCGCGCCGACGATGGTGCGGCCGTCGCCCGGCATCGCGTTCGGTTCGGTGCGCGTGATGGCGACGGCGCGACCGCTCGCCGAGATCAGCGTCGCCTCCGATCCCGGTCCGGAGTACGAGATGTTGCCGAGCCACTGCGTCGACTTCGCGAACGGCAGGCGAATCGTGCGAAGGAACGGATTGATCTCGCGCAGCTGGCAGTCGGAGACGACGAAGAAGTGGCCGAACAATTCGCGGTTGCGGTTGAACAGCTCGACGTCGTTCTGCAGGTAACTGGCCGCGAACCACTCGTGCTCCGCCTTCGTCGCCTGATCGGTCAGCTCGATGCGGTTGTCACGGCAATCGAAGACGAGCGCGCCGCGGCGAATGAGATCGTTCGTGCGCTGCACGTAGTTGCGCGACGAGTAGTACGTGAGCGGCTCGTAGCATTGCCGCGAGCCGAGGAGCGCGACCACGACGACGGCGCCGATAGCGACCCAGCGATTCATGCGGAGCCTCCGCCGAACGCGCTGCCGGTTTCGCCGCGTGCGACCGCGGCGCCGTAGGCGATGATCAGAAGGAGCGCGAGGGTTTCGATCACATCGCCGGCGGAGTCGAGGCCGAGGAGATACGCGTTCTTGCCGGTGAGCAGGAGCAGCTCGTGATTCGCGAGGATCATGTAGCAGCTCGACACGGTGATGGTTGCCGCGGCGACGAATGCGATCACCGACTGCGCGGAGTTCCCCTCGTGCCATGGAAGCCATCGGTGCGCGACGACAGTAAAGAGTAGATAGATGAGCAGCACGGCGAGCGTGCCGATCAGTCCCCATTCGGCGGCGACGAAGACCGCGGGGGCGAAATCGCGCAGCGCGGTGTCGCCGAGGTGCGGGCTCACGTCGGAGTGGCCGTAACCGCGGCCGAAGATGCCGCTGCTGATGTAGCTCTGCAGAATCGCGGACGTGATGGCGAGGCTCTCGCCGCGCTTCGTCGCGAGCGCCTGCAAACGCTCGGGTGCGGCGAAGTGGAGGAAGCGGGCGTAGTTCGAATCGGAGGCGAAGCCGAGGAGAAATTCTTCGTTGCGGATGAACGGCAGCGCGAGGCGAAGGAGCGGCGCGCCGGCGATGAAGAGCGCGACGAGCGCGGTGACGGCGTACGGAATCGCGCGTCCGCGCGGCGACGCAGCGTGCCGCGCGAGGCCGAGGTAGAGCAGCGCGAAGAGCGGGACGTTGAGCAGCGCCAGGCCGATGTCGCTCGTGAGCGCGGCGGGGATGCACCAGACGAAGAGAAAGATCGACAGCGCGGCGAGGTGATCGCGCGTCTCGAGGCGCCCGTTCGCGCGGACGCGCTGCCACGTGCGCCAGAGGAAATACCCCTGCAGGATCACGGCGGCGGGGATGTGCACCACGCTGAGCGAGAGGCGCGCGCCGAGATTGATGCTCTCCTTGAAACCGCCGAGGAGCAGGAGGAGGCGGACCACGGTGAAGAGCGACGCGGCGATGGGGATGGAGACATCGCGCCACGGAATCGCGCGCGTGCGCAGGAGGGCGACGCCGACGGCGAGGATGTGGCAGGCGAACCAGATCCAGCGCTGCGGTCCGCTGGAAACGCGCAGCACGAAGATCGCAGACATCAGCAAGCCGGCGAGTGCGGGCCAGGCATCGCTGAAGCGCGCTCGCAAGCGATCGACGGGGATGCTCGCGGCGAGAAAGATCCAGGGCAGCATCATCCAGGCGACGAGTGCGAGCTCCGCGGCTTCGAGACGATGCGGCGGCATCGACCAGACGCGATAGCCGAGGAGCAATCGGATGCCGACCAGCAACTCGATCGCGCCGGCGATCAGCGTCTGGGTGATGGTGAGGCGCGCGGAGAATGCGGCGGCGATTTTCAGAAGCAGCAGAACTGCGCCGGCGATGAGCAGAAGCAGCGGCGGGCGGAGGACGTCGAAGCGGATCGCGGCGATGTCGGACGCACCGAGCCACTGCACGGCGCCGAGCGTGCCGGTCATCGGGCCGCGCGGCGAGACGATCGGAAAGTGCGAGCTGAGATTGCGCGGGAAGAGGCGCGACAGCTGGAAGATCGCGTTCGCTTCGATTGCGACGGACTCGCTGATGCCGCTGAAGTACAGACTGCGATCGACCAGTTGCGCGTCGCCCATCGACAGCGCGACGTTCATCGTGCGCGCGCCCTTCTCGTGCGCGAGCTCGAGCGCCCGCAGTTCCGCGACCGTCAACGAGTGCACTTCGGGCGTGTCGAGATCGAGGGCGAAGCTCCGCCGGCCGGTGCGCACGATCATGCTGCGGCGCTCCGCGATTCCGGGCGCCGCGAATGTGCTCGATACCGATGGCAGTGTGTAGAAGGCGATCCGCTCGCCGTTCTTGACGGCGAACTGGTTGTCACCCGCAACGATCTTTCCGCCGCGGCGCAGCGTGACGTTGCGGTCGAGCGGCACGAAGTGCAGGCGGCCTTTCGTGTAACAGAAAAAGGAGCGCAGGTTGTTGTGCGCGAGCCAATCGATCGACCACGTCCGCAGCGTCGCCGGCGCGGGCGCCGCGAACGGGAGCGTGAACGTCCAGTCGAGGCCGGGAATCTCGGCCTGCCGGGGTGGAATGCGCGCGACGTCTTTTCCGGACGTGAACGTGCGCTCGGCTTCGTCGTACGTCCAGCAGCGCTGGTCGACGCAGAGAGCGTCGCGATTTTCGAGCGGGAGCGCGCCGGCGAGACCGGCCGGCGTGCCGATCAACCCGGCGCGATCGGCAGGCGGCGGAAGCTCGACGGTGAGGGCGCCCTGCTGATACACGAGCGTACCGAAGCGCTGCGGCGTTTTCTTGTCGCCAATGGTGATCCGCCCGCGCGATTCGCGCACGACCTTGCGAATCGGCTGGCTTCCTCGAAAGGCGACGCCGTGCAGCTCGATGAGAATGCGCGTCGCATCGAGGCGCCAGAGCAACGCGAAGAGGAGCGGCGCAGCGGCCGCTGCGACATAGATCGTGAAGATCGTGCGCAGCGGAGCGGGTCCACGAAAACGACGACGCGCGATCACGAGCAGGATGATCGGACCGATCAGCAGCAACGCGCTGGTCCACTGCATCAGCGTTCCTCGCTCCTGCCGCGCAGATGTTCGAGCTCGACGTTGTAGAGCGAGACGCGCAGCAGCCACCACTCGCGCACGTGTACGAGAACCCACAGCAGCACGAGCCAGACGAGCGCCGCCAGCAGCAGCGCGACGAACGCCCAGAAAAACTTCGACGCGAGCACGCGCAGCATCAAGCGATCGGAGAACGACCGCTGTTGCTCGAGCGCGATCAGTTCGGGCGGCGCGGACGCGGTGCCGAGGACCTGCCGGATGGCAATCAGCGCGCGGTGCTGCTCCGCGGGCGGGCGCGTTGCTGCCCATTTCGATGCAGCGGCGGCGACGTCGGTGCGCGCGGCGGAAGACCAACGCTCGCCTCTCGCTCCGAGCTTTGCTGCCGGCGGCTCCTGTTCCGCGTCGGGCGAGAAGAGATACGGCGCCATCGCCGATCGCGCCGCATCCGCGGCGAGGAGATCATCGAGAGTGCGTCGATCCTTCGGCGGCAGCCACTCGCGCATCGCGGTCGCCGCGTCCCGCACACGCGCGCGGTCGAGCGTCGAAGACGCGAGCAGCCCTACCATCGAGCGCGCGAATGGCGTGCGTTGCTCAGGAGTGACGTTGCGGCGCTTGAAGGCCTGCTCGATCAGCCCGTTGCGGATCGAGTTCAGGTCGGCGGAACAGACGTCGGCGGGACATCGCTCCTTTTGCGTCCACCAATCGATCACCTGCACGCACGCGAGCGCGAGCCGCGCGTCGTCGGGCATGCGGAAGTCGATCACCTGCTCGACGTTCGAGAGCGCCCACAGCTGGGCCTCGTTCTGCCATCCGTTCTGCCTCGCGCGCGCGACCTGCGCGAGCAGCAGCGCGTGCAGTTTGCTCGGATACGTTTTCCTCGGCCGGCCGAACTCGCGCGCGCGCACCGCGTCGTCGCCCGTGAATTTGCCGCGCATGTACCCGACGATCAGGTTGTCGTACAGGTCGTACGTGGAGAGCGCCGGCTTCGTACCGCCGCCGCGCTCCGGACAGCCCGGCGCGGCGATGAGAAGACGGCTCCAGACCGGTTGATCGCGCGTTGTGCCCATGAGCCGGCGGCGCACGAGCGGCTTGACGGAGCCGATGACGTTCTTCAGCGAGATCCACGGCGGTTCGGAAGACGACTGCGAGAGCCGCGCGACGCCGAGGGCGTGATGGAGATGGATGATGTTCGAGACGCCGACGTCGTCGAGGTCGAGCGTCGAGCTCACGCGCGCGGCGGCGATGATCGTCTCGTCCGCATTCGTCGAGTCGAGCGCCTGCGTAATCACCCGCTCGGCCTCGGGGTAGCGGCCCGCTTCGATCAGCTCCGTCGCCAGCATCTGCGCGATGATCAGATTTCCGCGCGCGCTGTCGTTGACGTTCGCGAGCTGTTCGATGCGGACGTCGGGATCGGGCTCGCGCAACGCGGCGAGTCCTTCGAGCACCGCCGGACGCTCGGGCGGCGACACGAGATTCGCGCACTGCTCGCACGGCTGCGGACCGGCGGGCGCGGTCAGCAGCTCGCTCGTGAATCCGTCGTCGGCGACCCATTTCTGCTCGATCGCCGCGGTCGCGCGCGCGGGAATCGCGAGCGACGCCAGCTCTTCGCGCGCGGTGTCGCTGAGCGATGCGACGCCGGTGGCGCGAACGCGGTTGAAATAGAACGCGACGCCGAGGAGCGCAGCGAGGAGCAGCGCGACGACGACGGCCGCGCCGAACCAAAGGCGATCGGGCGACCTCACTTCCCTCCTCCGAGAAGGCGCGAGGGTAGTTGCAGCGGCAGCCAGCGGAATGGCCGGCGCAGCACCCACTCGATCGGCAGCAGCACGCCGCACGGATGATCGACGGCGCGATCCTGGCCGCCGCTGCGGATCATGGTGTGGCAGAAGTCGTAGCGGAAGCGGCGCGCGTGCGTCATCACCGCGCCGTGCAGCACGGGCAGACGCCGCTTCGCGAAGTGCAGCGGGCTCTCGTTCGTGACCTTCGTCAGCTGATCGCCTTTCGAGAAGAGCACGAGCACCGGCACGTCGAGCATCGGCAGCGCCTTCACGCGCTGGGCGATGTTGACGGAGAGGCCGAGCTGCGGCGGGCGCGCTTCTTTGTCCCAGCGCAGCCAGCGGATCGCGGCGAGGATGAAATTGAGATCGTCCTCCTGCCGCCGCCACGGCGCGGAGGCGCGCATGTCGACCGCTTTCGTGAGATCGACGACGGCGATCACGCCGGCGAGCTGTCTCGCGGCGCGCTGCACGAATTGAAAATCGTTTTCGGTGACGTCGGGGAGGCCGAACTTCTGGCGCTCTTCGAGCGAGAGGCGGCGGAAGAATTCGCCGGACGGATCGAGGAACGTGGTCTTGTCGTCGATGACCTGATACCAGACGTGATCGGGCGTCGTGCCGCCGAGGGCGTATTCGGTGCGGAGAGGGGCACGGAGCGTGAGGAACTGCGCGTCGCCGCGATAGACGTTGCGCGCGCGGACGAAGCCGGCGGCGATCTCGGACTTGCCGGTCTGCGGGCCGCCGCACATGACGATCGACTTCACGCCGCGATCGAGGAGGGCGTGGAATTCGTCGAGGCCGTGGATTTCGGCTGTTGGAGCGCCGGCGTCCTCGCCGGCTGGTCTGGCGGCGTCCTCGCCGGCTGTTCTGGCGGCGTCTTCGCCGCCAAGCGTGCGGCGCCGGGACGGCGCCGGGTCAGCCGGCGGGACGCCGGCGTTCCGGGGGGGCGGGGGCGGCACGATGCGGGTGACGTCGCCAAGGCCGGCGGCGGCTTCTTCGAGCGAGAGGTCGCGCGTGTCCGCGCCGCACTTGATGCAGACGGGAGCGTCGCGGTCTTCGTTGCACGAGTCACATCGATAGCGCGTCATCGTGTCCTGCTGCGGAACAAATGTCGTTGAATGCCTGAAGCGTTTTCTTGTCTGCCGACGCGCGAAGCGCGGAGGCGATGAGCAACCGCGGCACGCCGCGGCGGACGAGCTCGATCGACAGCGCGTTCTTCCAATCCGGCCTGCGCAGGCGCGCGACGGCTTTCGGCAGCACGTGCACTTCGATCACGCGCTTGACGGTTTGCTGGACGTGATCGGCAGCGAGCAATGCGCCGAGGCGTTGCAGGCGGCGCGCCGGGGAACTGCTGCCGACGTAACGATCGATCGCGTCGGCGAGCTCGCGCTCGTATCCGGCGCCCTGTTTCGCGTAGAGCGCCACGTCGAGCTGGTTGAGCGTCTGATCGTCGGCGGTGCCCTGGTCGATCTCGCGCAACGCGCGCTGGATGCGCGGCCCCGCCGCGCGCTCGCGATAGAGCAAGTCGTACAGCAAATCGAACGCCTCGCCGGCGGGAATGTAGCGCACGAGCGTTTCCCAGGCCGCGGCGACGCGGTCGTGGTCTTTGTCGGTGAGATGGCGCAGCGCGTCGATGATCGCGCGATCGAGTTTCGGCACGAGCGACGGCTCCGTGACTTTGAGCCAGTACATCGCCACGAGCGCGGAGATGCCGGTCTTCTGCGATTTTGCAAACTCGTCGGCGAGCGCGGCGACGACCGATTCCCATCCGGCGACGGACGGCGCGTCCTTCAGCAGCTCGTAGATGAGCTTCGGCAGCTCGCGGCCGCGGCTCTTCCACTCGGGACGCAGCAGCAGGATCAGCGCGCGCATGCACTCGCCGGCGCGGCTGCTCGTCTCCAGCTTTCGGAGAAGCGCCTCGACCGCGCCCTGCAACTGGATCGGACGGCTGCCGAGGCCGCGGATGGCCTGATGGAAGAAGCTCGCGGCGCTGCTGTCTTTCGCAGTGTCGATCGCGCTCGCGCGCGTGAGCAGCGTGCCGAACCACGTCGAGGCAGGCTCGCCCGCACTCGCAAGCGCGATCGCCAGCGGCGCGGCGTTGGGATGGCGATGCATGATCGCGCGGCCGAGCGGCAGCGTGCGCTCCGGCTCCGCGAACAGCCACTGCGTGACGCGCCCGATCCACTGCTCGCGAACATCGGGCGGGAGACGCGAGACGAGGTCCGCGAACCCCTCGGTCGAAATGGCATCGAGCGCGTTTTCGGAGATCCAATCCGCGAGCGCGGTGCGCGCGGGAGCGGTGACGGGATCGTCGCCCGCAGCGAGAAGCAGGTTCGACACGAGCTCGTCGGCGCTGGTTTGCGCGGCGGCGCGATCGAGCCATCGCCGTTCGGGCGCTGCGCGAAGAATCACGCGATGCAATCCGCTGTCTGCGATTTGCGCGGGATTTTTCCAGACCAGGTCCAGGATCTCTTCGCGATCGATCCACGCCGCGTCTTCATTGCCCTTCGCGGTCGCGGACAACGCGCGCATGGCGTCGATGGAAGGCAGAGCATCGACACCTTTCCGCCACTCCAGCCAGCGCGCGATCACAGCTGGATTGCGCACGGTCATGCTTCTTCGAGCGGGCCTGAAAATCGAGCCACGTTTCCTCGGATGCACACTTGTGGACGATGTCGAGCGCGAACGAGGCAGCGGCATCGAGCTCGGCGGCGCCGCGCGGCACGTTCGCGAGGTCGAACGTCACGCCGGTGAGATTCATCGTGTCGTGCTGCGTCCAGGCGATCTCCTCGCGATCGAGCCACGGCAGCATCGACCAGGCGAGCATCGCCAGCAATTCAGGCCCACGGCCCTGCGGCAGCTGCACGCGCTGCCGCTTCGACAACGTCGTGATGACGCGCGCCACCGTGTCCTCGCCCGCGAGCGTGAGCCGCTTGCGCAGCGAGTCGGTGACCTGATCGGCCGCGCCGTCGCCGTCGTCCCATTCGAGATGCGGGATCCAGCCGTCATGCTCGGTACCATGCTCGGCCAAGGCAATCTCGTCGCGCAGCCGCTCCCACGCCTGCGCGCCTTCGAGACGCACGGACGCGTTGATGAGCAACCACGGCAAGCCGTGCAGGCGCTCGTATAACGGGTCGTCGATGAACAGCGTGTGCACGAAGAGGCGGTTCTGGGTCTGATTGCGGCGCATCCCTTTCGCGAAGCGGCGCACGAATGCGCGCCGCCCGCCGGGGATGCGGAAGAAGCTGTAGAAGACGCGTTGCTCGTCCGCGCTCTGGCGCTGCGGGTCGTTGAGGTAGTCGCTGATGCCGAAGTTCTGCGCGACGAAGGCGCGCTCTTCCGGACGCACGCCGTGCGAGACGCCGACGAGCGCGTAGCCGCCGCGGCCCGGGATGTCGTCGGTGTCCATGACGACCGCGTGCTCGATGCGGTGGAGCGTCACGGAGTGAGCGTCTCCATCCACCGCAGGATCACCTCGGACTGAAACTCCTGCGACTGCGCGTTCGCCAAGCCGGTCGCGCGATAGCGATCCTTCATGTCTTCGAGCAGCGCCGGCGTGACGTCGGCGATGTTGCCGTCGACTTTCGGCGACTGCACGCCTTTCTCCGCGGCGACCGAGGCGGCGATGACGTCGATGAGCCACTTGCGCAGCATGGCCCGGCCTTCGACGCCGAGGTCGCGCTTCGATTCGACTGCGCGCGCGGTTTTCTCCAGCGTCGACGCGGCGATGTCGGTGACGCTGCTGTTCGCGGCGAGGCGGATCGGCTGCGCGACGAGCGCCGCGTGATCGGTCATGATCGTCTTCAACTCTTCGGCCCACTTTCCGCTTTGGGCTCCGCGTGTGATGGCCTCGCGAAACAGCTGCTTGTTGGCCGAGATCGTGGGACGGGTCTCGACGGTCTCTGTGGGAACGACGAAGTCCTGCGACGTGTCCTGCGTCGCCGGATCTTCGGGACGCACGAGCCACTGTTTGCCCGCGAGCCACAGCGCGCCGATTCCAAGCAGCGCGGCGGCGAGTGCTCCACGGCAACCATCGCGGAACGCCGTTCGCGGCGCGCGCGACGGCAGCGGCTGCGCGGGCGGACGCGATTCCAGCAGGTCCAGGCGCCGCTGCACGTAATCCTTCAGCGAGGCCTCCATGGCGTCGTACTGGCGCTGCAGTTCGGCCGTGATCTCCGGATCGAGCGGGCCTGCAGTCGTGGCGTTCGCTCTGTTTCTTCGGGTGCTTCACGCTTGCTTTCCTCACCGCCTCTTCGAGTTGGGCCACGGTCGTGATGTTGCCGGGGACCGAGCCCAATGCGAGAAAGCGATCGACACAGTCTCTCAGAGCCGTGCCCACCTCGTCAGCGGATCTTCCGGATGTCGTCGAAAAAATTACGTCGACGGGACAGCCGTCGGCGACGTTGAGGGCGAAGGAGCTGGATTTTTGGAGGCCGAGCGGGAGCTTCGCCCAGGCTGCGGCGAGTTCCTGGATTTGATCCGTTGGTGATCGGAATCTTGTCGCTTTGCGGCGGCCGATTGTGTCGAGAAGGGCGGTTAGGATTTTTTCGGAGTGCGGTGGCGTAGCCACCGCTTTTGAAAGCGGCGGCAAGCCGCCGCACTCCAAAAGCTGCAAGTACTGCGGGAGGCGCTCTTCGGCAGGTGCGCGATAGACCTCATCGAGGGGAAGCTCTTCGACAAGCGCCGAAACGTCCGGCCCGAGGCGCGCGTGATTGAGAACACCGCTTCGGCCGGCGGCGTCGATGATGAGATCGGGGTAGGACGTGATCACGCAGACCATGTCGCCGAAGCGGCGGACGACCCAGGCAGTGGCGTGTCCTTCGGGGGTGGTCTTTCGCAGGAGCTCGTCGAGCTCCGGCTCGACCACGTCGCCGTACACCACCCGTCCGCCGGTGATGTCGAAGGCATCGAGCGCAGCGTGGGTGTAGATCCGGTGAAGGACGTCGGCCATGGTCTCAGCGGCCTAACAGCGCCATCAGCGGCTCTTCCACGCGCGCGGGGGCGAGGTGCTCGACCAGCAGCGGGACCTGCGGCGCGTGGCCGAAGGCGGAGACGGTGAAGTAGCGCACCGGCGCGAAGACTTCCTCGATCGCGGAGACGAGCGAGTGCCGTCCCGCTTTCAGGAGCAGCTCGCGCGTCGCAGTGGCGATGGCTTCTTCCGTCGCGCCGCTGCCGGGCTGAAACAGCTGCCACTCCGGCCGGTCCCAGAACACGTCCGCCTTGGTGATGACGACCGCGGCGGGGATGCGCTCGCCGCGCGCGCGCATGCGGCGGGAGACGGTGTCGATGATCGCGATCTCGTGCACCTGCGCCGCGCGCAGCTGCGGCGAGGCGACGCCGCGGCGCGTTTCGACGTCGAGCGCCTCGATCACGCGCGCGCCGTCGATCGTGAAGAGCACGGAGCCGGTGAGGTCGAGGTAGCGATAGAAGCGCGCGTATTCGCGGCGCGAGAGATCGCCGAGGCCGTTCCACACTTCGCCGGCGGCATCGTGGAAGGCGATGACTGTCGTCGCGTGTGCGCCGTTCGCGAGCTCCCAGGCGTAGTTGCGCACGTCGGCATCGGTCGACGGCGTGGCGCGCATGCGGCCGTCCTCGAAGATGCCGCGCACGGCGCTCATCATCTGCTCGTCGGAGTCGCCGAGAGCCTGGCGGATGTAGACGCCGCCGTCGCCGTTCGGCTGGCGCAGGCGCTCGCTGAGGACCCAGAGGAACGATGTTTTTCCTGATGCCGTGTCGCCGAGGAGCGCGACGATGCTGCGCTCGCCCACGACGGTGCGCGGTGGGACGGGCTTTTCACACGTGCCGCAGTAGACGTCGAGCGGCTCGCTGGGATGGATGCGGCAGACGAGCGGCGTCGAGGAGACGCTCGCGGCTTTCGACTGCAGCGGATCGCGCCGGTCGATCTGCGTGTTCGCTTCGCATTGCTTGCAGCGCGCGAGCAGCGTCGTCGGCTCGTGGGCGATCCAGCAGTCTTTGCAGAGAAAACGCATCGTCACCTCGCCGTGTCGGGCGCCGCGCCGGGAACGTCTTCGACGACCGGCGTGAGCCGCAGCCGGAAGACGGTGCCGGCGGCGATCGGCGCGTCGGGACTGGCGTTCCCGAGCTGCTCCTCGATTTGCTTGCGCGTGTACGGTTTGTTGAGACGATTGCGGTCGAGGAACTGCCGCAGCGTCGTCGCTTCGGCGACGCGGATCTCGACCTGATCGCGCTCGCGGAAAAACGGCGTGGCGTCCGCGGAGGCGAGCGCCGGAAGGTCATCGGGCGATGCGAGCTCGGGTGCCGACCGAACGCCGGTCAAGCCCTCGACCGAGCGCGGACGCAGCGCGATGAACAGCGCGGCCAGCAGCAGCAGAATCGTCGCCCCGATCACGATCTGCCGGCGCCGCTGGTCCGACTCCGTGAAGAATCCCGCCATCGCTCGTTCCCCTCCCCCTCTTAGTATGAAGCCGCTCCCGCACAAATTGTCTCTAGCCATCCCCGCAGTCAGGCCTTATGAATGGATGTACTTATTGGATGATCCGCCAATCCAAATAGGGCACAGTCGACTGATGGAGTAACCGCGCGGGAATTCGTGTGTGTGCGGACCTGGAAGGAGAGTGTCATGAGGAAGATTTCTGCCGTTACATTCGCTCTGCTGCTCGTCGCCGGTGTCGCTTCTGCTGCCTGTCTCATCGATTTCCTGGAGGAATCCATCCCCGACGCCACGGTCGGCGTGCCGTACAGCTTCCAACTGCACGCGTGTTGTGGCACGGCGCCGTATACGTTCTCGATCCATTCCGGCTCGCTGCCGCCCGGGCTCACGCTCAGCAGCGGCGGCCTGATTTCCGGGACGCCGACCACGGCGACGTGGACCACCGTCTTCATTCGTCTCACCGACAGCGCGAACCCCTCCTGTTCGCTCGTTCGCGCCTACACGGTGTACGCGAACTGACGGTCGTGGTTTCGTTGCGCGGCGTCGCGACGCCGCGCAACTCTTCACGATCGGGCCGCGCCGGCTACTCGAACCGCAACGCCTCGATCGGATCGAGCCGCGCGGCCTTGAACGCCGGATACCAGCCGAACCCCGTTCCGATCAGCGAGCAGACGATGAGGCCCGTCAGGGCCCAGCCCCAGGGGAAGACCATGGCGATGTCGAGCCAGAGGGCGACGCCGTTGCCGCCGGTGACGCCGAGGAGGATGCCGATGAGGCCTCCGAGCTCGGAGAGGAAGACGGCTTCGAGGAGGAACTGGCGGACGATGTCGTTGCGGCGCGCGCCGATGGCTTTGCGGATGCCGATCTCGCGCGTCCGCTCGGTCACGCTGACCAGCATGATGTTCATGATGCCGATGCCGGCGGCGAGGAGGGCGATCACGCTGACGACGAACGCGCCGATGCGGATCGTGCCGGCGATTTGCGCGAACGCGGAGACGAGCGTGTCGTTCGAGTAAACCTCGAAGTCGTTGTCGCGTCCGAGCTTGAGCCCGCGCGCGGTGCGCATCGCGCCGATCGCTTTGTCGAGCGTCTGGTTGTACGTCGCCTGGGAGGTGGACTGCGTGGCGACGTTGATCGTCCGGTTCGCCCGGCCGAAGTCGCCGAAAAACGTCGTGATCGGCACGAGCACGAGGTCGTCCTGGGTCTGCCCGAATGACGAGCCTTTCGACGCCAGTACGCCGACGATCTGATATGGCTTCTCGTTGACCTTGATCCACTTTCCGATCGGTGTCTCGTTCGGGAAGAGCTTCTTCTGAATGTCCGTGCCGACCACGGTCACGCGGCGCGCGAGATCGACGTCGTCCGCCGCGAGGTTGCGGCCGTAGCCGAGCGTGTACGCGTTCGCGGTGAGGAAGTGCTCGTTCGTGCCGACGATCGTCCGCCCCTGCAGCTTCGTGCGGCCGAAGCTCACCGGCTTCCCGCCGTCGAAGACCTTGAGGGCGATCGCGTTGGCCTGCCCGTCCATCAACCGCACGTACGTCCTCGCCTCTTCGAGCGTGATGTCGCGGCGGTTCTGAAACTTGTCTTCCGGGTCGCTGGTGTTCATCACCGGATACTTGCCGAACTGGAAGAGATTGCTGCCGAGAAAACTGAGTCCGCCTTCGATCGACGTCTGAATGACGCTCAGCGCCGTCATCACGCCGATGACGGAGAAGACGCCGATCGTCACGCCGAGAATCGTCAGCACCGAACGAAGCTTGTTCGTCTTCAGCGCGATGATGGCGAGACGAACGGTTTCGGAGAGTTGCATTTACCGCCCACCCGGCCGGTTGCTCGGTTGCTCGGTTGCTCGGTTGCTCGGAGGGAGGGGCTGCGTAACCGCGCAACCGCGTAACTGCGCAACCCTATTCATAACGAAGCGCCTCAATGGGATCCAACCGCGACGCACTCAGCGCCGGCGCGAATCCCGAAAACACACCCGTCAGCGTCGACACGATCAGTCCCGTGATCACGAGTCCGAGCGAGAAGCGCATCGGGAAGGACGGCGCCGCCGCGGCGACCGCGTTGACGAGGAGCCACGACAACGTCAGTCCGATCACGCCTCCAACGAGGCAGATACAGACGGCCTCGGTGAGGAACTGGAGGAGGATCGTGCGGCGCTTCGCGCCGACGGCTTTGCGCGTGCCGATCTCGCGGGTGCGCTCTTTCACGCTGACGTAGGTGATGTTCATGATCCCGATCGCGCCGACGAAAAGCGCGAGGCCGGTGACGAAGAGGCCCGCGGTGGCGATGCCGGCCTTGATCGGGCCGATGGTTTCGCGCAAGGCGCCCTGCTCGTTGATCGAGAAATCGTCTTTCTGTTCCGGCTGCAGGCCGCGCACGCGGCGCATCGCGCCGGTGAGCTGGCCGCGCGCGGCTTCCATCTGATTCTTGTCGCGCATCTTCACGCGGATCGACGTGTCGAGCCGCGAGCTGAAGCTCTTCATGAATGCGGTGAGCGGCACGACCGCATAGGTGTCGAAGCTGAAGAGGCCGAGGAACGTGCCCTGTTTCGCGTAGACGCCGATGACGCGGAACGGCGCGCCGCTGATGATCACGGTCTTTTCGAGCGCATTCTGATTCGGGAACAACGCCTCGGCGACGTCATATCCGAGGACAACGACGTTGCGGCCGCCGCGCGACTCCGCCTCGTTGAAGAAACGCCCTTCCTTGAAGCTCGACGTCGACGTCATCAGAAACTCGTCGGTCGTTCCCTGCGTGAACACACCCTTCACTTCGTTGTCCGCGAACTTCACGTTGCGGACGGTGTTCATCGTCGGCACGGCGGTCATGAGCTGCGAGTTCGGCGTGTCGTGGATGATGCGCTTCAGCTCTTCGGCGTAGTGGACGTCCATCCGCCGGCGATTGCGATAGTTCCACCAGTCATCGACGTGATGCCACGGCCACTTTTCGACGTAGAGGATGTCGTCGCCGATGACGGAGAGGCTGCGCTCGAAGCCGATCTCGATGCCGCCGATCGCGGAGCCCATCAGCGTGACGGCGATGATGCCGATGATCACGCCGAGGGCCGTGAGCGCCGAGCGCATCTTGTGCGCGCGGATGATGCCGATGGCGATTCGGAAGGATTCGACTATCTCCATCCACATGGCGGCAACCTACGTCTTTTCTTTCTCGATCATCACCTTCGTCCCATCCTTCAGGCGCCGCGAGATGGCGGTGTAGGAGCCCGACACCACTTCGTCTCCCGGCTTCACGCCCGTACGGATCTCGATGAAGGTGTTGTCGGCGATTCCGGTTTCGACTTTCTGCATCTTCACCGTCTCGCCGCTCTTGATGAATACCACGCGCTGCAGCTTCAGGCGCTGGGCGCGCTCCTTTTGTTTCTCGAGCGTTTCATTCGTGACATCCGCGCGGTTGTCGCTCTTCTCCTGCGCCGCCTGGCGGACGCGCTGGCGCTCGAGCTCTTCGGGCGAGAGGTTGCTCTCGGTGCTGCGCACGGTCACGCTCTGAATCGGCACGGCGATCACGTTCTTCACGGTCGCGGTCTCGACGTCGGCCGTCGCGCTCATGCCGGGCCGCAGCCGCACCGAGCGGTCGGGGATGCTGATCTTCACTTCGAAGTTCGTGACTTCTTCCTGCGTGCCGGCGTTGCGCGTGAGCGCGGTGCTGGCGATCTCGCGGACGATGCCGCGCACCTCGCGATCGGGATAGGCGTCGATCTGGATCCGCGCGCTGTCGCCGATTTTCACGTCGACGACGTCGTTCTCGTTCACGTTGACGCGCGCTTCCATGTTGTCGAGGTCGGCGATGCGCATGACCTCGGTGCCGGCAAACTGGCTCGTGCCGACGACGCGCTCGCCGACGCGGCTCGTGAGCGAGCTGATCGTGCCGTCGGTGGGCGAGTAGATGACGGTCTTCGAGAGCGCTTCATTGATCTGCCGCAGCGCACCCTCGGCCTGCTGAATCTGGAACAGCGCTCCCTGCAGCGCCGCCTTCGCGCCGTCGTACGTCGTCCTCGCCGTATCGCGCGCGGAGCTCGACGTGAGGCCCTGGTCGTACAGCTTCTGGATCCGTTGATACTCCGTCTCCGCCTGCTGCAGCTCGGCGCGGTTGCGCACGCTCGCCGAGCGGGCGCCGTTCAGCACGGCCTGCTGCGACTCGACCTGCGCGCGATAGCTGTCCGGCTTGATCCGCATCAACAGCTGCCCGCGGCGCACGATCTGGCCTTCCTTGACCGGCATCTCGATGATCTCGCCCGAGACTTCCGGCGCGATCTTCACCTCGATCTCCGGCTGGATCTTGCCCGTCGCCGTCACGACCTGCGTGATGTTCGTGCGGAAGGCCTTGTCGGTCGTGACCGGAATCGGCTTCTCGCCCTTCTTCTTGCTGCTGAGCAGCGCGCCGATCACCACGACCGCGAGGATGGCGATGAGAAAAAACTTACCCTTCTTCGTCTTCGGAACAAACCGCATGACACCATGATACGTACAGCGGGAAAAAAGTTCTCGTCGAGGGATGAGGACAGGCAGGATTGCCTGTCCTCCACCTGAGGTCCGTCGCGTATTCGCCGAGGCGCTTCGCCTGCTGCGCGCTCGCCTCCGCTTCCTGCTGCCGGCTCAGCGTCCGCGGCGCGCGGCTGAGCAGCAGCTTCGCTTTCTCGTACTCGCGCGCCAGGCCGTTCTTCCCGAGCCAGGTTTCGAATCCCTCCTTCGAGCTGAATCCGAACGCCGTCGATTCCTTTCCCGTATCACCCGTCGCGAAGATGATCGGCACGCCCGCCGCCTCCGCCTGCGTCCAGACGCGCTCAGTCCGTTTCCTGCCGTCGAGAAAAAACTCAGGGTCTCTCTGAATCGTGGTTGCCATCGTCGAACTCCTTTCAATGCTGCTGAGACGGACGCCGTTTTCAGTTTCGGGTGTGGGTTCGCAGCGAGTCGACACTCCTAGGAAGAGAGAGCGTCCGATTGACCGAGCCCAGCGAACTGCTCACGGCGCACCTCCCGCTGATCGAGCGCGCCATCGCCTTCGCGTGCCGGCGGTATCGCCTCAGCCCCGACGACGCGGAGGAGTTCGGATCGATCGTGAAGCTGCGGCTGATCGAGAAGGACTACGCGGTATTGCGCGCGTGGGCGGGACGCAGCTCGCTGACCACGTTCATCGGAACGGTCGTGCAGCGGCTCGCGCTCGACTATCGGATTCACCAGTGGGGCAAATGGCATACGTCGGCCGAGGCGAAGCGGCTCGGCGAGCTCGCCATCGCCCTCGAACAGCTGCTGCATCGCGACGGCCGCACGATTGAAGAAGCACGGATCGCGCTCGCGCCGAAACATGAAGGCATCACGCGCGAAGCACTGCTCGCGCTCGCGGAGCGATTGCCGGAGCGCGCGCCGCGGCGGCGCGACGTCGAGCTGGAGGAAGCAGCGGGCGTGACGCAAAGCGCGGACGTGGAAGATCGCGCGCTCGAGGATGAACGGCGCGCACTGTCGCAACGCGTCTCCAACGCGATGACGGCCGCGATTCAGAGCCTGCCCGAGCACGATCAGCTGGTCCTGCAGCTGCGTTTCGAGAACGGCATGACCATCGCGCAGATCGCTCGGGCGTTGCAGCTCAATCAGAAGCTGCTGTACGAGCGCGTCAAGCGATGCACGCTTGAGCTGCGGAAAGTGCTTGAGAGCGCGGGCTTGGCCGCGCGCGACGTCGCTGAGCTGATCGGCCGCAGCGAGTCGCTGCTGCACTTCGATCTCGGAAACCAGAAACCGCGTCCGTCGAAACGAGATGATGAGACGGCGGCGGCACATTCGGAGGACTCGCAATGAACGAGAGCGTGTCGCGCCATCCGCCGGTGGAGACCATGGCTGCGTTCATTGAGGGACGACTCACACCTGCGGAGACCGCCGCCGTCTCAGAACACCTGCGCGCGTGCGGCGAGTGCCGCACCGTCGTCGCCGAAACGGCGCGATTCGAAGAGGAAGAAACCGCCGCGCAACCGGCTGTTCGCACTGGGAAGCCGTGGTGGATCCTGATCGCCGCGAGCGTGATCGTGATCCTCGCGCTGCCGCTGCTGTTGCGAAGAGGCAGCCGCGATCCGATCGCGCTCCTCGCCGGCGCCGCGCCGAAGGAACACCGGCGCATCGACGCGCGCGTGGCAGGATTCGCCTGGGCGCCATACGCGCCGCCGCAGCGCGGGACCGGCATCGCCGATCCGGCGGATCTGAAGTTGAACGGCGCCGCCGGCGACGTGCTCGAGAGAACGGCGAAGAAGACCGACGCCGCGTCGCTGCACGCGCAGGGCGTCGCGCTGCTGCTGATCGATCGCGCGTCCGACGGCATGACGGCGCTCGAGCGCGCGGCGAATGCATCGAATGACGCGCGCATCTGGAACGATCTCGCGGCGGCGGAGCATGCGCTTGCGGTGCGCGATGGTCGCGTCGCGCTGCTGCCGCTCGCGCTCGCCTCCGCCGACCGCGCCATCCGGCTCGATCCGCAGCTTGCCGAGGCGCATTTCAATCGCGCGCTCATCCTCCACGATCTTGGATTGCTGGATCAGGCGCGCAAGGAATGGCAGGTCTATCTCCAGCTCGATCCCAGCAGCGAGTGGAGCCTCGAGGCGCGCACGCGATTGCGGAGCCTCGACGGCAACAAGCCATCGAGCGATTTCCGCCGCGCGATCGACGCGTTGCCGGCCGCGGAGCTCGTGCGGCAGTTCCCCCAGGAATCGCGCACGTGGGGCGAAGGCATTCTGCTCGCCGAATGGGCGGACGCCGAACATGCACACGACGCGGCAGCCGCGCGAGCGAAGTTGCAGCGCGCACGCGCGATCGCGACTGCGCTCGCGGCGGCGAACGGAGAGCATCTGCTCGAGGACGCGGTCGCAGCGGTCGAGCAGGCGGATGCCGATGCGCGCGCGGCGCTGGTCGACGCCCATCGCGCCTATCGCGACGGCCGCGTCGCGTTCAGGAATCGAAAGGTCGCCGAGGCCGGGACATCGTTGCTGCGCGCGGAGGAGTCTGTTTCGCCGCGCGCATAGCCCGATGGAGCAGATGGCGGCGTACTTCGCGGCCAGCGCGGCGTTTCATCAGAACCGGGTCGCCGAGGGGTACGAGGCGTTGCAGAGGCTCGCGAAACGCATCGATCGCGGACGCCATCGCGCACTGCTGGCGCAATTGCATTGGGAGCTCGCGGTGCACGCGAATCTCGCCGGGGACTGGGGCACCGCCGTCCGCGAAGCCTCCGCCGCCGAGCAGCTGTATCACGCCCTCGGCGAGCGCGCGTACGAGGCCGACATGCAGGTCATGGCCGCGCCGGCGCTCGAGTCGATCGGCGAACGCGATCTCGCCTGGAAGCAATTGCGCGACGCCATGCCGCAGCTCGCGCCGCAACGCCGCCAAGGCGTGCTCCACGCCGCCGCAGTGACGCTCGCCTCGCGCGGGGAACCCAGCGCGGCCGCGGCGATTCTCGACGCGATCATCGACGACGCGCGCGCAGCAAACTCCCCGCTGCTGCCGCTCGTGCTCGCGGATCGCGCGCGCATCGCCGCACGCAACGGAGACGCCCGCGGCGCGCCGCGGCGGCGCAACTGCCGGATGCGGCGCTGCGCGAAGTGACGAACGCGCGCGTGGAGCCGGATCGCGCGATCGAGTTCTTCATCACCCGGAACCAGGGCGCGTTTCTTCCCGGCGCATACCTGCTCCGCGCGCGGGCCCGCAGGAACGGCGGCGATTCCGAAGGCGCGCTCGCGGACTACGCCGCGGCGCTCGCGGCCGTCGAGAAACAACGGCCGTCCCTCGACGTGGCCGGCGAGATCATCGACGAAACGATCGAGCTGCGCCTCGGCCGCGGCGAAGTCGAAGAAGCCTTTCGCGTCGCGAACAGGGCAGAGCCGCGCGTTCCGCGCGGCTCCGCCCTGCTCGCCTACGCTGTGCTTCCGAAGGCGATCGCCATCTTCTGCGTCACCGACGCTGGCATCACCGCTGCGAACGTTCCGATCGAGCGGCGCGCGCTCGCGGACGACGTGCTCGCGTTTTCGCAAGGCATCCGCAGCCGCGCGCCGGAACGCGACGTCCGCGCCGCGGGCGCATTGCTGTTCGAACGATTGATCGCGCCCGTGCGCGAGCGCGTCGCCAACGCGACGGAGCTCGTGATCGTGCCGGACCTCGAGCTCTACGCCGTTCCGTTCGCGGCACTCTTCGACGCGCGGCGCGGCATGTACCTCATCGAAGACTTCACGCTCCGCTTCGCCACATCCGCGTCCGCATTCGAAACGCCGTCGACGGCCGCGCTGCAGCCGGCGCTCGTCGTCGCCGATCCCGCGACGCCGCGCTGGCCGCGGCTCCCGCAGAGCCGCGACGAAGCGATGCGCATCGCGTCGCTTCATGGCGCGACACTCCTCGCGGGCGACGACGCGACGCCCGCGAAGTTCCTCGACGCCGCGCGCGACAGTGCGCTCATTCACTTCGCCGGCCACGCCGACAGCGACGCCCGCACGTCGTTCGGCGCATTGCTCCTCGCCGGCGAGAACGGCGTCGTCGGCACGAGCGACATCACCCGCCTCTCTCTTCGCCAGCATCCATTGGTCGTTCTCGCCGCCTGCGGCACGTTTCGCGGAGACGTGCGGCACGTTGCCGGGATGCCCAGCCTCGCCCGCGCGTTTCTCACTGCAGGAGCCCGCGCGGTCGCCGGCACGCTCTGGGAAATCGACGACGACGTTTCCGCGGCACTGTTTCTCCGCGTTCATCAACACCTGCATGCCGGCGATCCGCCGGCAACCGCACTCCGCGCCGCGCAGCTGGAGCTGCTTCGATCGTCGGATCCGCGATGGAAGCACCCCGCCTCGTGGAGCGCGGAGGCGATTCTCAGCAACGAATCAGGAGTACTCAAATGAAACTACTGGCATTTGCATTCGTGCAGATCATTGGGCTGGCGGTGGTGCGCAACGATCCGAAGCGGGGCGTGGAAGTCGTCCTGCCGCGCGTCGAAGTCGAAGGCGCCGTTCAACACACCGCCGTGATCATCTATCAAACGAGCGACCTTCTCGCCCAGAAGGGGTGGCGGCCGAAAAAGCTTCTGCCCGTCCCGGGCTACTCCTACGTCCCATTGAACGGAGAGCGCATCCAGTTGAAAGTCAACAGCAGGAACCAACGCGCGTCCGTGCCGGCCGGACTGCCGCACCTCACGAAAGGGTGCGCGGCGATGCACACACTGAAGAGCGGCTACCAGCCGCCCGAGTACAAATCCGCCGTCGCTGTCCTGTCGATTCCGGACGGCGAGCTTTCGGCCTGCCGCGCGAAAGCGCCGAACGTGTACGGCCGCATCGATACGCGTGTGAAACTGGAAAACGCCGGCAGCAAGTCGTATCAGTAATCGCCGGCAAGAACGTCCTTACGCTGAAAGACAACGCCGTCATCTTCGTCGCCAACGCGCCGACGTCGTGGATCCAGAACCAGAACGGCGGCGCACTGCAGCATGAGCATCATCCGGCCGTGTACTTTTCGATGGCCCAAAAGCCGCCGGCAACGTGCAAGCTCAGTGAGGCCTCAGGCCCCGTTGACGAGTGCGACCCCACTCCGCTGATTCCTCCCGGCGGCCAGGTTCCCACTCCCGAGTTCCCGAAGACGCCGCACTTCTTCCTCTCCTACGAATGCTCCAATACCCAATGGGCTTAACATCCAGCCGATGACCTCCGCCGTTCTCGCGCTCGACCAAGGAACGACCAGCTCGCGGGCGATCCTGTTCGATGAGGCAGGACGCCCGCTCGCATCCGCACAGCGCGAGTTCAAGCAGTTCTATCCGCAGCCGGGATGGGTCGAGCATGACGCGGCGGAGATCTGGGCGACGCAGAACGCGGTCATGGCCGAGGCGATCGCGAAGGTGCCGGGCGTCGAGATCGCGGCCATCGGCATCACCAACCAGCGCGAAACGACCGTCGTCTGGGATCGCGAGACGGGCGCGCCGGTGGCGAACGCGATCGTGTGGCAGGACCGGCGCACGGCGGCGATGTGCGATGCGCTGCGCGCGCACGAGACGCTCGTCCGCGAGCGCACCGGGCTCGTGATCGACGCGTATTTTTCGGGGACGAAGCTGCGCTGGCTGCTCGACCGATCGCAGCGGATCACGAGCGCCTCGCCTTCGGCACGATCGACTCGTGGCTCGTCTGGAATCTCACCCGCGGCGCGGCGCACATCACCGACGTCACGAACGCGTCGCGCACGATGCTCTTCGACATCCATCGCGTGCAGTGGGACGACGAGTTGCTCGCGCTCCTCGGCGTCCCGCGCTCCGTCCTTCCCGACGTGCGCTCGTCGAGCGAGGTCTACGCGAAACCGACCGACGGCATCCCCATTGCCGGCATCGCCGGCGATCAGCAGGCGTCGCTTTTCGGCCAGCGCTGCACGCGCGCGGGGATGGCCAAGAACACGTACGGCACGGGCTCGTTCGTGGTGATGAACACCGGCGAGCGCGCGGTGGCGTCGTCGCACGGCCTGCTGGCGACGATCGCCTGGAAGCTCGGCGACGCCGCGCCGCGCTACGCGCTCGAAGGGAGCATCTTCATCACCGGCGCCGCCGTGCAATGGCTGCGCGATGGCCTCGGCATTATCCGCACCGCACCGGAGATCGAGTCGCTCGCGGCGTCGGTTCCGGACAGCGGCGGCGTGGTGGTCGTCCCCGCGTTCACCGGCCTCGGCACGCCGCACTGGGACGCCTACGCGCGCGGCACGATCAGCGGCATCACCCGCGGCACGACGAAGGCGCACATCGCCCGCGCGACGCTGGAGTCGATCGCGCTGCAAACGCGTCGACGTGCTCGACGTGATGCAGCGCGACTCCGGCATCACCATCGACGAGCTCCGCGTCGACGGCGGCGCGTCGACCAATGATCTCTTGATGCAGATGCAGGCCGATCTCGCCGGCATCCCTGTCGTCCGGACGCGCGTCCCCGAGACCACCGCCCTCGGCGCGGCGTATCTCGCCGGCCTCGCCGTCGGCTTCTACCGCGACCTCGATGCGCAATGGCAGGCCGACCGAACGTTCACGCCACACGTAAGTGAGAGCGAACGCGGATTGATGCGCGAGCGCTGGCAGCGCGGCGTGGAGCGCGCGAAAATGTAGGAGGTCTCCTAATGGATCTCGATCGCATTGACTGGGTGCGCTGTTTCCCGTTCGTCCTCCTGCACCTCGGCTGCCTCGCCGTCTTCTTCGTCGGCTGGAGCTGGACGTCGGTGCTCGTCGCCGCGGGCTTGTACTTCGTGCGGATGTTCGCCATCACCGGCATCTATCACCGCTACTTCTCGCATCGCACGTTTCGCACGTCCCGCGCGGCGCAGCTCATGTTCGCGATCCTCGGCGCATCGGCGGCCCAGCGCGGTGCGCTGTGGTGGGCGGCGAATCATCGCGAGCACCACCGGACCTCCGACACGGAGGGCGATCCGCACTCGCCGCTGCGCGTCGGATTCTTCCGCGCACACGCCGGCTGGTTCATGTCGTCGCGCTGGCTCGAGACGAATTACAAGCGGATCGGCGACTTCGCGAAGTATCCCGAGCTGGTCTGGCTCAATCGACACGATCAGGTCGTGCCGCTCGCGCTCGGAGCGATGCTGTTCATCCTCGGCGGTTTCGAGCTGTTCGTGTGGGGCTTCGTGATCAGCACCACCGTTCTCTTTCACGCCACCGCGAGCATCAACTCCCTCGCGCATCTCTTCGGCAGCCGCCGCTACGCCACCGGCGACGAGAGCCGCAACAACGTCTGGCTCGCTCTCATCACCCTCGGCGAGGGCTGGCACAACAATCACCATCAGCACATGGGCGCCACGCGGCAGGGCTTTTACTGGTGGGAGATCGACGTGACGTTCTACGCGCTGAAAGTGCTGTCGTGGCTCGGGATCATCTGGGATCTGAAACCGGTGCCGGCGAGCGCGTACGACCGCGCGCAGCAGCTCGGAACGCCGGCGTCCTCGCCGCCGCGTCCTAACCAGCTTGCCGGATCGCATACACCGACGTAGCGCGCGCGACGAGCCGCTGGTCAGCGTCTTCGAGATCGCATTCGAGATGCGCCGTGCCGCGTCCGCGCCGCACGACACGCGCGTGCGCGCGCAGCGTTCCGTTCACCACCGGCAGGAAGTAGCTCATCTGCATCTGCAGCGTGGAGAACGTTTCGCCTTCGGCGGCGACGGTGGCGAGCGCGGTGCCCATGGCGACGTCGGCGAGATCGCAGAAGATGCCGCCGTGGACGGTGCCCATGGCATTGTGCAGCCGCTCGCTGGCCGTCAGCTCGACGCGCGCCTCGCCTTCGCCGAGGTCGATGGGGCGCACGTCGAGGAGCGTCGCGATCGGCGCGAGCTCGACGTCGCCGTCGACCCATTTCTTCACGAAGTCAGAGAGTTTCATGCCCGAAGCGCCGCAGCCACTCGTGATCATTCTGCCGCGGCCGCGCGCCGGTCGCGCGCGCGATCAGCCACTCCAGCGCGCGAAAGAATCCCGCGCGGCCGAGGGTGTCATCCGCCCAGCCGTTGATCAAACAGTAGTTGAAATCGTGATTCCCGCCGTGATGTTGGCTGTGATGCTTTGCGGAGATCAGGAGACGGCATTTCTGCAGCGCGCGAATCCAGCGCGGTTGCCGCGCGCGGTGCCCGATCTTGTGAAACGCCAACATCGTCACGAGAAGGATGCTGAACACCGCGCATCCGAGAACCACCGCTGCGACATTGAAGACGATCGCGAGTGCGATCGTAGGAGTCGTGACGATGAACGCGATCCACGACAACGTGCCGGCGTCGTGGAGGAAGTGGATCAGAAAGATGCGGTTCGGATAGACGTGATGCTCGCGCACCTGCAACACCATCCGCCGCACGAACGCGATGTCTTCGTGGAACCAGGTGTCGAACGCCCAGTGCAGCAGGCCGGACACGAGGTCGGCGGCGTACACGCCGCCGAGGATCGCCAGGACGATCCATGGCCAGCGCGGAAGGTTCGCGAAAAACCAGGCAAGACCGGCGATCAGGACGATGCCGTTCAGCACCGCGCCGGCGATGTGAAAGCGAAGCTCGCTGCGCGTGTACGGCGCGACCGCGAAGGCCTGACGCGTCTACGCCCATGACTCCATCCCCGCGCGCGGAGCACTGCCCGCCGACGGGAGCTGCAGGATCATGTGATGCGCCGAGAGCGTGCCGGTCTCGAACGAGTTCGCGGCCGACCAGAGGTAGAGCACGAATCGGCGATAGAGATGACGGCCCCAGCGCGCGATCACTTCGTCGCGATGCGCCTCGAGGTTCTCCGCCCACTTCTTGCAGCTCAGGAAGTAGTTGTGTCGGTCGTTCTTGACCATCACGACTTCGAACGGCGTCTTCGCAACCTCGGTCAGATATTCGTCGAGACAAAGCGGCGACGTGTTCCCCTCAAACACCCACTTCGAGATGAACGACGGCATGCCGTGCTTGCGGCCGGAGTACGCATCGAGATAGACGCGGCGGCCGGGCTTCAGGAGGCGCGCGTACTGCGCGAGCGTGCGGCGGTAGTCGGGCAAGTGCTCCGTCACGCCGAGGTTCACGATCGCATCGAACGGCTCCTTCGGATCGAACTCGAGGAAGTGCTCCTTCACGACTTCGCATCCTTCGAAGCCGCGGCGTTTGATGAGCGCATTCATCGTGCGTTCGGATGCGTCGGAGATCGTGATCGACGTGACGCGCACGCCCTGCTCGCCGGCGAACTGCAGGAACGAGCCCCAGCCGCCGCCGATGTCGAGCACGCGATCGCCGGGACGGATGCCGCAGGCATCGAACGCGTAGCGGAACTTGCGCTCCATCCCCGCCTCGAGCGACTCGTCGTCGCTCTCGAAGAAGCCGTGCGAGTAGGCGCGCAGCTTCGAGTCGAGCCAGAGCAGGAAGAACTCGGGATCGACGTCGTAGTGGCTGGCGATCCATTTCTTGTCGCGCCCGACCTGGCCGAGGAACAGCGGCGCGAGGTAGGTCGCGGCGAGATAGCGGAACGGATGCGGATCGCCGAGGACCGGCCGCAGCTTCAGCGCCGCGAGCAGCGATCCCTCGATGTCGAGATCGCCGTCCATGTATTCCTCGGCGATCGCGAGCTCGTCGAACCGCTCCAGCGCCGCGAGCCCTTTCTGCGTCGCGACGCCGATGCTGAACGCGGCGTTGCCCTCCCCGATCGAATACGTCGCGCCGTCCAGCATGCGCACCTGGAACGCCGACAGCGCGCGCTCGCGGCTCAGTTTCGCGTGCCGTTCCCGAAGCGCGGAAACAACAGGAGGATCCGCCACCGCGTTGGTCGCGGCCGAGACATACGTCATTTCGTCCATCCCTGAAATGTAATGCTACGGCTGCTGTTTGCGCCAGGCCTCGAAGTCGTTCCAGACCGTGGTCACGGTCTTCGGATCGAGGATACGCACGGCGGGCTGCTGCGGATTCTTTTCGCTGAACAGCTTCAGCGTCACCGTGCCGCACTGCGGCGAGATCGCGTCGGGCGGATAGGAATAGAGGCCTGAGTACGTGCCGTCCTTCACGCGAATCCACGCGTTCTGTTCATTGAGGATGATGGGATTCATGCCGGGGTGGATCCAGTTGCCAGGTGCTCCAGCTGGATGGTGTTCTGCACGGGGTCTGCTTCCCCTCGAATCCCGCCGGCGACTCGCTCTCGACGCGATATTTCCCGGGCGGCAACTGCACTTCTGCGTTGCCGTCGAAGTCCGTCTTCACCCGAATCGGCTCCGCCGTCACATCGAGCGGCACGATCGCCACCGTCAGCCGCGGCACCGGCTTCTGATTGAGCGCGCCATCGACGAGGATTGCCCGGATTTCAGAGGGTGGGTTTCGATCGCGAAAGCGGAGAAAGCGAGTGCCAGGAGGGGAGAGATTTTCGGACCATGGAGAAATATTAATCGACGTAAAGCATCGACAGAGGAAGCAGGGCGATGAAGACCACGACGGCGGTGGTCGTCATCAACGGAATCGCGACAGGAGCGGAAAAGATGTGTGCGGCAACATTCAGCGTCATGAACACATAAAACCAGCCGGACGCCGGCCAAGTCATCGGCCGCGTGATCCCTTCATGCAATGTCCATTTCAGCCGCCTCCACAGCGACAGGGAGTACGGCTCGCGGCGCTCACGGACATATTCGATGAGATTGACGTACGACCAGACCAGAATCCCTTCGACGAAGAACGCGACGAGGACTGCGAATGGAAAACCAAACGACGGCTTCTCGCCGGTGAGAACCAGGACGAGCTTCCAGGCGAGCAAAGTGGCTATCGCGAGCTCGATACAGAATCGCACCAGAGCCGCCGGTTTCATTCCCATGTCCTCTGACGCTTCCGCCGCGACTGGCCGCGCGGACGAAACGCCGCCGATGCTTCCCTCCGTTCCGCGCCTGCCGGAGCGAACGAAGCGCAACAGGAGCTTGCCGTTTCCCGCGCCAACCCACGTCGCGTCAGGCTCCGGAGGCTTTTGCTTCAGCAGCACGTTCGGCCGCTTTCGCCGGCTGGCGAGATAGCCGAGGACGCCGAATAGCAGGCCGCCGCCCAGGCCGATGTCGAGAAACGTGATCAACGCCAGCGTCTCCGAACGAGGTGAAACGAGGACGCTGAGGAGGAATAGAAGTGGGAAAACCGAGGAAGCGAGAGCGGTGGTTAGGAAAAGCGGGAGCGTGTCGAGCGCGAGCGCTTCGAAGGCATAACGCTCCAAGTCAAAGTTCTCAAGATTGCGCGCCTTCCGCCGTTCGCGAAACAGCATGAAGAGCGCGATGCCGAGCGCGGGGAACGCCATCGCGAGGCCTGCGGCGAGCTCCGTCCAGTGCCGCCCCACGCCCCACACGATGAGCGCAACCAGCATAGCGACCTTCAGCTGAACGGAGATCCACAGTTCCAGCGCAGTTGAATCGAAGTCCCATCCGCGGGTCGTGAGAGGCGGCAGTCCGTCTTCCGAATAGGCCTGGTTCCATGCCGGCAGGATCAGATTGCGCGCGACGTTCTGCCAGGCGATAGCGCGGATCGCCCATTTGTCGACCGGCCGCTCGTCCGGCAGAAACTGCCATTGGCCGAACGGAGTGGCTGCTGCATCGATCGTCTCGAGTTGAATCGGATAGACGACTGTTTCCTCGCGCGCCGTCAGTGCCTGCGCGATATCGCCGCAGGCGGGTACCGCAATGAAGGCGACACTCAGCATCGGCAGAACGATCGCCGCATCGGCGAGCGCTTCCTTCCAGTCGCTCTCACGATCGATGCACGACGAGCGCAGGTGACAGAGATCGGCAATGCCTTCCTTGCGAAGCATCGCTTCCAACTCGCGCCACGCCGTCTCGTCCGCGCTGTGGTGCAGCGCCAGCAGCACGCATGGACGTCCTCCCTGCGGGATCTCTTCCCGCCATCGTTGGCGATCCCGCTTCTTCTGCTCTTTCTTCCACCGGCGCGCTTCCTCGATGTAATCGTGGATGTCCTGCGCATTCTTGACGATTTCTTCCGGCGGTCGCTCGGGTTCCAAGGGCGGTTCAGGCTCCGCGGGTGGGGGCGGCGGCTCGGGACGGCTGTAGAGTTGCCGCAGCCGCTCCTCCTGAAGCTGCTCCACACGGCGGCCCGCCTTCTCCAGTTCGGACAGCGCCTTGCGCAGGCGCCACCCGCCACGCGGGCGCCGGCGCGCACGGACGAGCTCTCGATACACGGCCAGACGTTTGGGCCGCGATCCGAAATACATGTTCGCGAAGAGGATCATCGCCACGATGCCGCAGATGACGGGCATCGCCGGAGCGCGCGGAATGATGCGGACCCCGGCGACGAGCAACGTGAGCGGCCCGCCGTACATGATCCCAGCTCCCATCCCCGCGATGAGAGCTATCCCGGCGATCTCGAACGTAAATGCCCACGACCACTCTTTCCCCTCTTCCCGCGTCAGCTCGATTTGCCGCACGATCGCGGCGGCGGCACCGCTGATCCCTCCGCTGACCAACAGCGTGAGAAGCAATCCCCACCAATGATCGAATCCGATCGTGCGGCCGTAGAGCGCCGCGACGATCGTCCCCAACGCTGCAGCCCCCGTGAGCAGGAGAATGGAGCCGCGGCGCGACGCCATCTCTCGACCATGCTCGTAGTGCGCGTCCACCAGCTTGCATTCCGGGTGTTCCGAGGCGTTGTTGAACGTGACGGCGGAATTCTTCTCCTCGAATCGGCGGTAGGCGTCGAATTTGATCGCCAGTTGTATCTCGCGCAACGCCGTTGCCGGATGCTTCGCAGAGCGCAGCGGATTCCCGCGATCGGAAAGCAGCGGCAGCGTGCCGAATTGGGACTGGTAGTCACACGGATCGAGAAGAACCGCGTACACCGCCGCCTTGCCCGACGCCGCCTGCTTCAACGCCTCGGCACCTTCAATCTCGACGCAATAGCGCGAGGCGAGAAACTCCGGCGTCAGCAGGAGAAGAATGATGTCGGCTCTCAGAAGCCGTTCGCGGATTTCCGATTCCCACCGCGCTCCAGGTCCGATCTCATCGTCGACCCACACGTCCGTGATCGGATCGAGCGCGGCATCGAAAATCGAGTCGGTGAAGGTCTCCCGGAGGCCTTTCTTCGTGCGCGCATAAGAGACGAACACGCGGACAGGTTCGGGACGAATCGAGTCGCTCTCGGGTAGACCGACGTCTGTGGCGTCGAGCATCAACATCATTTCCTCCACTCATCAATGACATTCGCCACCAACCCTGTCCATCCCGTCTGATGCGACGCGCCGAGGCCTTCTCCGGTGTCGCCGTGGAAGTACTCGTGGAAGAGGACGAGGTCGCGCCAGTGCGGGTCCTTCGCGAAGAGCTCCGACTTGCGCGTGCCTCGCGGGCCGTAGACGGGGCGGTAGCCGTCGGCGTCGGGGAGGAAGATGTCGATGAGGCGGTCGGCGAGCGTGCGGGCGAGGCCGGTGAGGCTCATGGTCTGCGCGGCGGGGGCGGCGAGCGGGGCGAGGTGCATGCCGCGCGTGTGCACGTGCGTCGCGCCGGCGCCGATGCCTTCGGCGGCGCGCGTGTCGCCGGGCTCGTCGTCGCCCGCTACATCGTCGTCCACCTGCACGCGCACCTGCTCGCCGAATGCTTTCTCCAGTTTGCGCAGCGTCTCGATCATCAGGAACGTCGTCGGAACCCAGACCGGTCCGCGCCAGTTGCTGTTGCCGCCTTTGAGGATCACCCGCGCTTCCGCCGGCTCGCCGCGCGCTTCCGCCGGCTCGTAGCCGACCGACGCGCCGCCGTAGGAGAACGGATGCGCTTCGTGAAACTTGCTCAGGCTGCGCATGCCGAACGCCGAGAGGAACTCGTCGGTGTCGACGACGCGCGCGAGGAGATGCTGCAGCTGATTCTGATCGACGACCGCGAGCACGTGCGTGAAATCGCCGCCGTTCTTCACCGTCGTCACGCATTGCTCGACGACTTCTTTGCGGTACTTCAGAAACCAGTCGAGGTTCTCGCGGAACGACGGGAAGGGCTCGATCCACTTCCCTTCCAGGCGCTCGACGGCGTACAGCGGAATGAGTCCGACGAGCGAGCGGACGCGGATCGGCGCGACCGAGCCGTCGCCGAAGCGGAGCACGTCGTAGAAGAATCCGTCCTCCGCGTCCCACAGCGTGCGGTTGCCGTGCAGCATCTTCATCGCCGCGCCGATGTAGACGTAGTGCTCGAAGAATTTCGTGGCCAGGTGTTCGTAGGCGGAGTTGGTCTTCGAGAGCTCGAGGGCCATGCGCATCATCACCAGCGAGAACATGCCCATCCAGCCGGTGGCGTCGCTCTGCTCGAGCACCGCGTCGGCGAAGAGCGGCTTGCTGCGGTCGTAGAGCGCGATGTTGTCCAGGCCGAGGAACCCGCCCTCGAAGACATTGTTCCCCTCGCGGTCCACCTTGTTCACCCACCAGGTGAAATTGAGCATCAGCTTGTGGAAGCACTTCTCGAGGAAGGCTACGTCGGCGCGATCGGCGCGGATGCGATCCATGTTGTACACGCGCCAGACCGCCCACGCCTGCACCGGCGGATTGAGATCGGAGAACTCCCACTCGTACGCGGGGATCTGCCCGCTCGGATGCTGGAACTGCTCGAAGAGCATCAGCCACAGCTGCTCCTTCGCGTACTCGCCATCGACGAGCGCGAGGACGACGGCGTGAAACGCGAGGTCCCACGCCGCGAACCACGGGTACTCCCACTTGTCCGGCATCGAGAGGATGCGCATGGAGTTGAGATGGCGCCAGCGGGAGTTGCGACTTTGTTGCCGGGAGATGGGGGGCGGGGCGGCGGGATCGTCGCCATCGAGCCAGACGTCGACGTCGAAGAGGTAGCTCTGTTTGGTCCAGAGCATGCCGGCGAGGGCCTGGCGTTGGATGTTGCGTTCTTCGGTTGACGGCGTTCGGCGGGTGGATGGACTCGTAGAACTCGTCCGCTTCCTGGCGGCGTTTTAGGAGTGCGGCGACTTCGCCGCCGCTTTGGGCCGAAAGCGGTGGCTTCGCCACCGCACTCCTAAGGCGCATCACCATCACCGCGGCTTCGCCTGGCGCGACGTCGTAGCGCATCCACGCGCACGCCTTCGTCCCGCGTTGTTCGGGATTGATCGCGTTCTCGCCGTGAATGATGTGGCGATGAAAGGCGTCCTTCACATACGGCGTGCGCGACGGTACTCCGTACAGCCGCTCGTTATTTGTCTCGTTGTTCGTGAAGAGCAGCTTCGCTTCGCGCGGTACTTCGAGGAGGCGGCGACCGATGTGCGTTTCGTGCAGCAGGCCGCTGAGCGGCGGCGCGTGCGTGTCGTCGGCGAGGAGGCCGCCGTCGACGGCGGTGATGACCGGAGCCTGCACGTTGCCCGGACTCCACGACCAGGTGTTGCGGAACCAGAGGTGCGGGATGAGATGGATCGGCGCGCGCTCGGGGCCGCGGTTGTGCGCGGTGACGCGGAAGACGAGCGATTCTTCGTCCTCTTTCGCGATCTCGATCTCGATGTCGAAGTAGCGTCCGTCGTCGAAAACGCCGGTGTCGATCAGCTCGAATTCCGGCTCGCCGAGGCCGCGGCGGTTTTCGTCAAGTAGTTGACGGTAGGGAAACGCGCGCTGCGGGTACTTGTAGAGCATCCGCTGATAGGCATGACTCGGCAGCGCGTCGAGGTAGAAGTAACACTCCTTCACGTCCTCGCCGTGATTGCCCTCGTTCGGGACGAGTCCGAAGTAGCGCTCCTTCAGAATCGGATCGCGCTCGTTCCAGAACGCCATCGCCCAGCAGAGGATCTGGTAGCGGTCGCAGACGCCGCCGATGCCGTCCTCGCCCCACCGGTACGCCTTCGAGCGCGCGTGATCGTGGGGGAAATACTTCCAGGGATCGGAGTCGGCGCTGTAGTCCTCGCGCACCGTGCCCCAGGCGCGGTCCGCGAGGTAGGGACCCCAGTTGCGCCAGTGGGAGGGGGCGGCGAGGCGATCGCGCTCGGACATGGTGGATGCGAACGAGTTTAGCCGCACCTCTTGCAAAAACGAACGTTCGTACTTATTTTGGGAGGATCATGTCTGCGACTGCCCAGGCGGCTCCCCGCCACGTCACGGCTCCTTCCCTCATGCGCGCCGCGATTCGCGCGCTCGCCGCGATCGCGCCTCCCCTCGCCGTCCGCGCGGCCGCACGCCTGTTCCGCTTTCCCGTCCGTCCGCGCGCATCCGCGCTTCCGGGCGAGCGCTTCGCGGTGCGCGTCGGACGGCACACGGTTCGCGGCGGCGTGCGCGGCAATGGTCCGCTGGTGCTCCTGCTTCACGGCTGGGGCGGTTCCGAGCAGCAGTTCGATGTCCTCGGCGATGCGCTCGCCGAGCGCGGGTTCCGCGTGGCGACGATCAGCGCGATCGGCCACGGCGCGTCGAGCAGCCGCTTCTCGTCGATGGTCGAGTTCCGCGACAGCCTCCGCGCCGTCGCCGCGCACTTCGGCACCGAGGCGCATGCTGTGGTCGGCCACTCCCTCGGCGGCGCGGCCTCCGCGCTCGCGGTGAGCGAGGGTCTGCGCACGCGCCGCCTCGTGCTCATCGCCGCTTCCGCCCACCCGAGCCGCTACCTCGGCCTTTTCCTCGACTGGCTCGAGTTCCCGCACGAGCTCCGCGCGCGCGTCGTGCAGCACTTCGAGAAAACGCTCCGCTTCGCGTGGGACCGCCTCGACATCGAAGCCATCGGCCCGCAGGTCCACGTGCCGGCGCTGATCATTCACGACCGCGCCGACCGCGAGGTGCCGTACTCCGAAGGCGCGGATGCCGCGCGATTGATTCCGAACGCCCAGCTCGTCACGGTGGAAGCGCTCGGGCATCGGCGGATTCTGCGCGATCCAGAAGTGGTGGAACAGATCGCGGATTTCCTCGCATAAGATTTACGCTGCATGCGTACCGTCATCACCGCCACCGGGAGCCACATCCCGCCCGTCCGGGTGCCGAACGAAGATTTTCTCGGGCACGATTTCCGCGGGGCGGATCAGAAGACGCTCGAGAAAACGAACGAGGAGATCCTCGCGCAGTTCGAGGCCATCACCACGATCCGCGAGCGGCGCTATGTGCCGGACGACGTCGACTGCAGCGACATCGCCTTCGACGCTGCACAGAAAGCGTTGCAGTCCTCGAACATCGATCCGGAGCAGCTCGACGCGATCATCGTCGCCCACAACTTCGGCGACGTGCAGCACGGCAGCCGCCGGCTCGATCTCGTGCCCTCGCTCGCGGCGCGCGTGAAGGCGAAGCTCCAGATCCGCAATCCGTATTCCGCCGCGTTCGATCTCATCTTCGGATGTCCGGGCTGGCTGCAGGGCGTGATCGTGGCCGATCAGATGATCCGCTGCGGCGATGCGCAGCGCGTGCTCGTCATCGGCGCGGAGACGCTCTCGCGCATCTCCGATCCGCACGACCGCGACAGCCTCATTTACTCCGACGGAGCCGGAGCGACCATCGTCGAAGGACGCGATACGAACGACGGCATCCTCTCGCGCATCGCGCGCTCCGACACGCTGGAGCACGTCGGGCGCATCTGGATGGGCACGTCGTACAACCCCGACATCTTTGTCGAGGCGCTGTTTCTGAAGATGGAAGGGCGCAAGCTGTACAAGTACGCGCTCAACCACGTCGCCGACACGGTGAAGGAAGCGCTCGACCGCGCGGGCCTGCATCTGCGCGACGTGAAAAAGGTGCTGATCCATCAGGCCAACGGCAAGATGGACGAAGCGATCCTCGACGAGGTGTTCGACCTCTACGGCGCCGGGAAACCGTCGCCGGACATCATGCCGATGACGATCTCATGGCTCGGCAACAGCTCCGTCGCCACCATCCCGACGCTGCTCGATCTGATCGTGCGCGGCGAGATGGAAGGACACGCGATCAACCCGGGCGACATCATCGTGTTCGCGTCGGTCGGCGCGGGGATGCACATCAACGCGGTCGTGTATCGCTGGCCCGCCTAACCAGAACGAATGATCAGCCCAAACGAGGTCGTGAGCACGCCGTTGTCGAGCATGATCTTGAGCGGCAGCACGAACGGATAGGGCGGCACTTCGATGGTCGCGTCCTGCGGCTCGCGGCCGAGGTCGAAGTTGAGCGGCGACACCACGTGGCCCGCTTCTTCGAGACGCGCTTTCATTTGGATCAGCCATTCGCGCGGGAACACGGTCGTTCCGGGGCATTCGAGCGGTTCGCGCACATCGACGAGACACAGCTCCGTGGTGTGCACCGCGACGCCACCGGGCTTTAATGCGGACATCGAGTCGAGCAGAAATCGTGCGGTCGCTTCGGCGCCGCCTATGTGCTCGATGACGCAGGACGACCAGGCGAAGTCATAGGTGCCGTCGAACTGCGGCAATCGCGTCATGTCGAGCGGCTGAAACTCGACGCGTTGCGCGAACTGATCCGGCGGGCAGAGGCCGAGCTCGTTCAGCGCCGAGAGTGCCGAGGCATGTTGTCCGCTCGCCGCCCACACCGCGGCGCTGTCGCCGGCGGGAACATCGGTCGCGGTGATGAAACAGCCGTGCGCGGCGAATGCGGCCGCGAGCGGCTCCGTGCCGACACCGAATCCGAGTCCGCGTTTGCCGGGCTGCAGCAGCTCGGCCAGTTCCAGCACGCGCACGATGAAGACCCACTCCCAGACCTTGCGGTGCGGCCCCCAGACGTCGCGGCGCAGCGCGGACGAGATGCGGCGGTACACCGGCTCCTGCGTCTGCGCAAACGTGACCGCCTGGCAGACCGGCGCTTCGAGCGTCGGTTCCGGAAACTCCCAGCTCATCGAAAGTCGGCGGATTGTATTCTGCGCGCGCATGCTCGACTATCACCGCCTCCTCCTCGACGACGAGCCGCGCACGATCGCTTTTCGCGAGGCATTGCGGCGCGTCGTGAAGCCGGGCGACGTCGTCGTCGATCTCGGCAGCGGCTCCGGCATCCTTTCGTACTTTGCGATCGAAGCAGGCGCGCGGAAGGTGTATGCGATCGAGCGCGGGCACATGGCGGACGTGATCGCGCTGATGGTGCGGCAACTCGGCCTGACCGATCGCATCGAGGTGCTGCACGAGACCTCGGCGAAGGTCGAGCTGCCGGAGCGCGGCGACGTGCTCGTGTCCGAAATGCTCGGCGCGTTCGCGCTGCAGGAGCAGATCCTCTCGATCTTCATCGACGCGCGGACGCGTCTTCTCACACCGCACGCGCGGCTCATCCCGAGCCGCTTCACTCTGACCGCGGTGCCGGTCGAACGTCCGGCCGATCACGAACTGCATGTCGGTTGGTGGAGCAAGCCGCGCTACGGGATCGATTTCTCGGTGCTGCGCACGTTCGCGGCGAATCAGATGTTCACCGCCGAAATCGCGCCCGCGGACTACCTCGCGCAGCCCGCGGAAATCATGAACGTCGATCTCACGACGATCACCGATACGACCGTAAACGGCAGCGCGTCATTCGAAGTCACGCGCGCCGGAATGCTGCATGGATTCGGCGGCTGGTTCGACGCGACCCTCGCCGAGGACGTGATGCTCACGAATCTGGACGCCTCGCATTGGCTTCAGGAGTACTTTCCGATCGACGAACCGCTGCCGCTGACGCCCGGAATGATCGTCACGCTGGAGCTGCAATCGCACGACGGCAAGGCGTGGAGATGGCGTGGACGGGCGGGCGAGCGGGAGTTCGATCAGACTACCTGGCTCGCGTCACCGCCGTGTATTCGAGGTACGCACTAGAATTTGCATTATGCGCCGCGTTTTTCTGCTTCTCCTCCTTCTCTTCCCTACGCTCGCCTTCGCACAACGCGACTGGGTGTCCTATCCCGATGAAGGCTGCATCGGCGGCTCGACCTGCGCCGACCGCCGCCTGCGCGTCGGACTGCAGGACCACCCGGTCATCGGCGTTCGCTTCCACGCACACGACTCGGTCGGCGAAAAAGCCGAAGGCGTGCTGCGCGTGAAGATCGACGGCAACACGGTCGACAGCTACGTCGACGTCCCGCGCGCGGGAAAGACGTTCACGATCGACGTCGATTCGCTCACCGGCCGCTATCTCGTCTTCGAGCCGGCGACGAACGACGAGGTCAAGATCAGCCACGTCGAAGTGCTGTACGGCCGCGACGTCGTGCGTCCGCGCAGCGGGTGGGACAACCCCGGCAACGACCGCGGCCCGCGTGGCGGCAGCGGCTGGCGTTCCTATCCGAATGCGAAAGGATGCATCGGCGGAACCGAGTGCCGCCGAAACGGCACGCGCATCACGGTCGCTCTCGAAGACCAGCCGGTCCTCGGCGTGCGCTTCTATGCGCACGACAACGTCGGCACGCGCGCCGACGGCAAGCTCACCGTGCGCATCGACGGCAACTCCGTCGGCTCGTACGTCGACGTGCAGCGCAACGGCAAGCTGCACGAGTTCGAAGTCGACAACGTGCGCGGCACGCGGCTCGTGATCGAGACGTCGAACGACGACGAAGTCGAGGTCAAGGACGTCGAAGTGCTGTACGGACGCGGCGGCGGACGCTCCCGCGGCGGCAGCGGCGGCAACTGGCAGCGCGAGGCCACGCACGAAGGCGGCTGCATCGGCGGCGGCGAGTGCGGCGGACGCCGCGCGCGCATCCGCGTTCCGATCTACGGCCGTAGCGTCGGGCAGATCCGCTTCTACGCGCGCGACGACGTCGGCACGCGCGCCGGCGGCGAGCTGCGCATCCGCATCGACGACGAGGTCATTCAGGATTACCTCGACATCACCCGCGAGGGCCGGACGTACACGTTCGACGGCCGCGGCATCGCCGGCGACTACCTGATCTTCGAGCCTGCGGAGGATGACGAAGTGGTGGTGAAGGAAATCCGCGTGACGTTCGTGCCGGATTGATGTGGGTGCCGCTGCCTCAGCGGCACCGCGACCGCTGAGGGCAGCGGTCGCCACATTCATCGCCGGATCTTCAGCGAGAACTCCGGATCAGCGGCGTGCGCTTCGGCGCGCTCGTTGATCCGGAACTCGTTTCGCGCGTCGTCGAACGACAGCTTCGTGTCGATCAATCCGAGCTTGTACGCGAAGCGATCCGAGTAGCCCGGCAGGAACACGGCCGGGTGCAGCGGGACGCGGCCCGGCACGAGGTCGTTCACGTGCTTCACGAGATTCGTCGTGCAGGTGTTGGTCAGCGTGTTGTAGAACTCAGGCCGCTCCGCGAGCGTGTTCGCGCGCCGCAGCATCGCCGTGAACATCGCCCGCATCCGCTCCGGCGAGGTGCGCATCGGATAGAGGTAGACCGTGTCCTTCCGATAATTCGTCCGCAACTTGACTCAAATCGCGCTCGTCGCCGACGACGTACATCACTTCGTACTGCCGCAAGAGGCCTTTGATCGGCGAGAACGATTCCCCTTTTTCCTTGCGGATCTCGACCGAGATGGCGACGAAGTCGTTGCCGCCGAATCCGAAGCTGACGAACGTGTGGGCCATCGCCGCGCCGCCGAACGGCTCGACGACGAACCACGCCGACTCGAGCTTCCGCAGGTCGAAGGTCTTGTCGTACCACGCCGGCGTGTAGCGATCGACCGCTTCGTACGTGAAGTTACGGATGTTGTGAATCGTGACGAGCGGGCCGTTGAATTCGGCGACCGGCAGCACACGCTGATCCTCGGCCCAGTCGCGCGTGTTGGACGGCCGGACGACGGCGACCATGGCGGCGCGGATCGCGGCCACGCCGGCGATCGCGCCGAGGATCCAGCGCCACGGCTTCTTCATTGCTTTTTCACGGGGCCGGCACGCGGCGCTGCTCGCGCGTTTCGAAGAGGCTTTCGATCACCCTCGCGTCTTCGTCGTTGATGTGCACGAACTCGACGCCGATCTCGCTGTAGCCGTCCTCGAGCACGCGCTCATACACGACGCGTCCGAGGGCCTTGATGACGTTCTCGCGGTCGATGGCGATGAGCATCTCGATCGACGAGCCGACGCCGACCTGCTGGCTGCTGAGCACGCAGCATCCGCCGAGGGCAATCGTCTTCGTCATCGCCACCCCCTCCGCCCCGTCATCGAGTTTGGTGACGAGCACGGAATGGTGCGAGGCAATGCGCGGAAAGCGTCGGAGCGCGGCGTCGGACATGATGCGACCTCGTTGTGAGAATGAAACCCGAGGAATTATAGCGGCATCCAACACGTGCCCATGAAGACGCTCGTCAAAAAGCACCCTCTCGCCATCCGCTGGTTCCACTGGCTCAACTTCCCGCTGCTGGCGGTGATGATCTGGAGCGGGACCCTCATCTATTGGGCATATCCGCGATACGCGAACCTGCCCCAGACGTGGTGGCGGGCGATCCACGTCAACAACCGGCTCGCCGAGGGGATGGCCCTGCACTTCTTCTTCATGTGGCTCTTCATGATCAATGGAGTGCTGTACGTCCTGTACACGATCATTTCCGGCGAGTGGCGCGAGCTCGTGCCGAACCGCCACTCGTTCCGCGAGGCGTGGCACACGCTGCTCCACGACCTCCACCTCCGCAAAGAAGCGCCGCCGCCGCGAAAGTTCAACGGCGCGCAGCAGATCGCGTACACGGGCGTCGTCCTGATGGGATTCGGCTCGCTCGTCAGCGGACTCGCGATCTATAAACCGGTGCAGTTCGCGTGGCTGACGAAACTTTTCCTCGGGTACCAAGGCGCGCGCTTCGTCCACTTTGCGCTCACGGTCGGCTATGTCTTCTTCTTTCTTGTGCACGTCGCGCAGGTGATTCGCGCGGGCTGGAACAACTTCCGGGCGATGGTCGTGGGAGTCGAGGTTCGTGATGAGCAGTAACCTCAATCGCCGCACCTTCCTCACTATGGCCGCCGCCGCGGGCGCGGGATACGCGAGCTGGAAGTGGCTGCGCACGCGGCCGCGCATGGACGGTCTCGAATGGCCGTTGCGCAACATGCTCGAGGCGAACGAATCGATCGCCGAGGCGTGCTTCCGCAAGGCGCGACTCAGCCCGAACTTCCGTCCGTCCGACATCACCCGTGCGCGGATCAACGGGCGCCTCGGATTGCAGTCGCCGATCGATCTCGCCGCATGGCGATTGAAGATCGAAGGCGCCGCATCGGCAGCCGCGCTGACGCTGGACGACCTGCGCGCGTTGCCGCGTCACGACCAGATCACGGAACTGCGCTGCATCGAAGGATGGTCGATCATCGTCAAATGGACCGGTGCGCGGCTCGCGGATCTCGTCGCAAAGTATCCGCCGCCCGAGCTCACGAAGTTCGTGGCGCTGGAGACTCCGGATCGCGGCTATTACGTCGGCCTCGACATCGAAAGCGCGCTCCATCCGCAAACGCTGCTCGCGTACGAAATGAACGGCTCGCCGCTCGCGGCGCTACACGGCGCGCCGCTGCGCCTCGCCATTCCGGTGAAGTACGGAATCAAAAACATCAAGCGCATCGGCACGCTTCGCTACACCAACATCAGGCCGGCGGATTTCTGGGCCGAGCGCGGCTATGACTGGTATGCGGGGCACTGATGGTGCATGGTTCTTTCGCGCGAAAGGAGTGCCGATGTTTGAACCCGCAAAAGCATTCTCGAGTTTTTCCGTCAACGATCTGAAGCGCGCGAAAGAGTTCTACGGCAAGACCCTTGGCCTCGACGTCGAGGAGAAGCCGGAGGGACTCGCGCTCGATCTGCCGGGCACGAACGTGTTCATCTATCCGAAGCCCAACCATGAGCCGGCGACGTTCACCGTACTCAACTTCGCAGTGGACAACGTCGACGCGACGGTCGACGAGCTGAAGAAAAAAGGGATCCGCTTCGAGAAGTTCGACACTGAGCAGATGAAGACCGACGACAAAGGCATCTCGCGCGGCGGACCGGGCAAAGGTCCGACGATCGCGTGGTTCAAGGATCCCGACGGCAATTTCCTGTCGGTGGTCTCGGGGACCGAGTAAGCACATCCGATCGCCGCGTCGGACCGTAATTGCTCTTCGAGAAGGAGCTTCCGATGTCCGAAACGAACAAGGCGATCGTCTGCCGCCTCGTGGATGAGGCGCAGTGCAAAGGCAACCTCGGCGTGGTCGACGAGATCCTGGCCGATGATTTCGTCGACCACACGCCGTTCCCCGGCGTGCCGCCGACGCGCGACGGCGTGAAGATGCTGTTCGGCTACCTGCGCGCGACGTTTCCCGATCTGCGCGTGACCGTGCACGAACAGATCGCCGACGAAGCGAAAGTCGTGACGCGCAAGTCGTTCGAAGGAACGCATCAGGCGGAGTTCATGGGCGTGCCGGCCACCGGCCGCACGATCAACTTCGAAGTCGTCGACATCCTGACGTTCAACGGCAGTCAGATCGTCGAGCACCGCGTGATCTTCGATCGGCTCGGGTTGCAGCAGCAGTTGACATAGGAACGGAGGCGGCGGGACGCCGCCTGATCAGCCGGCGGGACGCCGGCGTTCCGAAATCTCGAGCATCACGCCCGTCCAGTCGTCGCTGCGCGGCTCGTTCGTCTCGGCTGCGACGGCGTCGAAGAGCGACTCGAGCGATGCGCTCGCGGCGGCGAGCTGCGCGATGCGCACGTAGCCGAGCTGCTGATCTTCGCCGACGTCGGCTTCAGGCAATCCATCCGTGAGGAGCAGCAGACGATCGCCGGGCTGCAGGTCGATCACGAGCGACTCGTACGTGGCGCTCGCGCGGATGCCGAGTGGGAAGCGCTGGCCCGGGACGACCAGCGGAGTCGCGGCGCCGTCGCGGATCAGATAGGGATCGGGAAGGCCGGCGTTCGCGAGCGTCACGCGGCGCGTCGATGGATCGTAGGACGCGCACGTGAGCGCGACGAACTCGCGCTTCGACAGCTCGCGCGAGAGCTTCTCATTGAGGCGGCGCATCGTCTCGCTCACCGAATCCACGGCCGCGATCATCGGCAGCACCGACTTCACCGAGGCCATGATCAGACTCGCCGCGACGCCCTTACCGGCGACGTCCGCGACCACCGCGATCACGCTGCCGTCGGCGCGCGTGATGAGATCGTAGAAATCGCCGGCGACGTAATGCGCCGCGAGATTGCGCGCCGTCACGCGGTAGCCGTCGGCCACGAGCTCCGGCGGCGGCAGCAATCGCTCCTGAATCGCGCGCGCGAGCGTCAGCTCCTGCTGCGCCAGCTCCTGCTCGCGCACTTTTTCGCGCAGACGCTCCTCGAGCCCGATGTAGAGGTACAAGCTCAGGCCCGCGAAGAAAAAGACGATCACGAGCACGAGCAGCGTCGTCTGGAACCCGCGAAACGACGGCAGCCGGCCCAGAAAAATCAGCGTGTAGACCGTGCGGCCTAACATGAATCCGAGAACGCCGCCGAACGTCGACACGATCATGTGCGTGGCCCCGCGCATCCACGCATTCAGCCGCCCGGTGAGATTGCGAACGAGATACTCGAGCGCCCAGATCGTCGTATTGATGCAGAGACCGATGATCGCGAAGTGAAGGGCCGCGCGCGGCGAGAACTGATCGCCCTCCATGATGGCGAAGATGAGGACCACGACCGCGCCGATGGCGTACCCGTAAAGCAGCATGCGGAAGTAGTTCCGCAGCGTGAAGAAGTGATTCCGCGGCATATTCAATGGTAATGTGAATGGGTCGTCGGAATCCGAGTCTCTCATGCGCGCGCAATCGACGGGTTGGCCGTTCGCGGTACTTCTGGCCGCGCTTTGTGCACTTCCGTTAGGCGCGGCGGAGCGCGGGTTTCCGCTGATCACCGTCTATCCCGCGGAAGTCCATAAAGGCGGGCCCCAGACCTTCGCCGTCGCGCAGGACCCGCGCGGCGTTCTCTACTTCGGCAACCTGCACGGCCTCATGACCTACGACGGCGCGTGGTGGCGGATGATGGCGCTGCCCGACGATCAGGTCGCGCTCTCCGTCGCCTCCGACAACCGCGGCCGCGTCGCCGTCGGCATGGTCAACGACTTCGGTTACGTCGACGGCGATCATCTGCAGTCGCTGCTGCCGCGGCTTCCCGCCGACAAGCGCGAGCTCGGCGAAGTGCGCGCGATCTGCAACACGTCCGCCGGATTCCTCTTCGTCTCCGAGCGCCGCCTCCTGATGTGGGACGGCCGCAGCCTGCGCATTGCCGCGGAGCTCGATCCCGACAAAGGCCGGCGCGATTGCTACGCCGAGGGTGCACACGTTTACGTGTACGGCGCGGATGGACTGCGGCAATTCGACGCCGGCACGTTCGCGCTCTCGCCGCCGCTGCTCAAGGGGAACATCGATGCGGTGGTTGGGAACGGCACTGAGTTGCTGGTAGCCGTGCGCGATCAAGGCTTTTTTACGATCGGGGACGCCCCTCATCCGGCCTCCGGCCACCTTCTCCCCGCAAGCGGGGAGAAGGGCAACCCGCCCTCCCCGTCGTTGCCCCTCTCCCCGCCTGCGGGGAGAGGGTGGCGCGCAGCGCCGGGTGAGGGGCCGAGCGTCAGCGAGTTCTCCCCCGCCGCCTCGGAATGGATGAAGAAGAAAACCGTGACCGGGGCGAGCCGGCTCGCGGACGGGCGCATCGTCATCGCCACGCGGCAGCACGGCGTCGCCATCGTCGACGCGCGCGGCGAGATCGAGCAGTTCATCACCGACAGTGCGGGCCTGCCGGACGCCGTGATCTCGGCGACGTTCCTCGATCGCGAGGGATCGGTGTGGCTGGCGATGGAAGGCCCGATCGCGCGCCTCGACGTCGCGTCGCCGGTCACGATCTTCGACGCGCGCCGCGGATTGAAAGGCGGCGCCGCCGACGTCACGCGATTTCAGGGACAGCTCTACGTCGCCACGTCGCACGGCCTGCATCACATCGACGAGCATGGCGCGGCGCAGCGCATCGAAGGAATCCGCGATGCCTGGCGCGTGCTGCCCGTCGACGATGAACTGATCATCGGCTCGGGCCGCGGCATCTATCACGGCCGAGCGAACGGCAATTTCGAAACGATCCTCGAGCGCGACGGCGAGTTCTACGACCTCCATCGATCGAGCGCCGATCCGTCGCGCATCTGGGTCGCGCAACGCCACGGCATCGGCAGCATCCGCCGCGCGAACGGCAAGTGGACGTACGAAGGACTCGTTCCCGGCGTGCCGGAGTACATCGGGTCGGTGCTCGAAGTGAACGGCGTGGTGTGGGCCGGCAGCTCGTTCAACGGCGCGGTGCGCGTGCGCGATCCGAAGGGCGCGAAGCCGCAGGTGCAGACGTTCGGCGACGGCGAGACGAATGTGTTCCGCATCGGCGACCGCGTCGTCACCGTGCGCACGCCCGGCGCGATCTTCACCGTCGACAAAAACGACAAGCTCATCCCCGATCCGCAGCTCGGCCACATCCAATCGCCGCCGATGTTCTTCGCCATGGTGCAGGATCAGCGCGGCGATCTCTGGATCAACTCGATTCCGCCGCGCGTCTTCGAGCGTCAGCCCGACGGCTCGTTCGCGCGCGAAGGGAAACCGCTCGTCACCGTCACGGCCGCCGACATTCAGACGCTGCGCGCGGACAGCGACGGCACGGTCTGGTTCGCATCCGACAAAGGGCTCTTCCGCTACGAGCCGGTCGCCTCGCCCGCGCTCGCGGCGCCGCAGCCCCCGCCGCTGATCCTCGCCAAACCGGCGCTCGTGCTGAAGCACAACTTCGGCCGTCTGCGCATCGAGTTCGCGCCGGTGTCGTACCGCCCTGGCGTCGAGTATCAGTACCGCCTCGATCCGATCGACGAAGACTGGAGCCGCTGGACCGACCAGCCGTTCATCGACTACACGACTCTTTCGGCGAACGACTACATGTTCCGCCTCCGCGCGCGCGGCCCGTCGCTGCTCCCGAGCGCGGAGCGGCGCTGGGCGTTCACGGTGCTGCCGCCGTGGTATCGCACGCGCTGGGCATGGGCGCTCTGGATCCTGCTCGCCCTCGCCGCCGTCGTGCTCTTCACGCGCATCCGCACCACGTCGCTGCGCCGGCAGGCGGAGCGTTTGCGCGCGCGCGTCACCGAGAAAACGGCGGAGCTGCAGGAAACCGTACTGCTGCTCGAGCAGGCCAACACGCGCCTCGAAGCGCTGTCGCTCGAAGACGACCTCACCGGCATCGCGAACCGCCGCTACTTCGAGCGCGCGCTCGCGGATGAATGGAATCGCGCGCGGCGGCGCGAGCAGCCCTTGGCGCTGATCCTCCTCGACCTCGATCACTTCAAAGACCTCAACGACCGCCGCGGACATCCTGCCGGCGACGATTGCCTCCGCCGCGTCGGCGCGTTCCTCGCCGAGACCGTGCGGCGCAGCGGCGAAGTCGTGGCCCGCTACGGCGGCGAAGAGTTCGCGATCCTGCTCCCGGGCGTCGACGCCGACGGCGCCATCCGCTTCGCCGACACGCTGCGCGAAGGCATCGAGCGCCTCGGCAGCGTGACCGCCAGCTGCGGCGTCGCCGCGATCATCCCCACGACGGAAACGTCCGATCAACTCGTCGCCGGCGCCGATCGCGCGCTGTACGCGGCGAAGCACTCCGGACGCAATTGCGTGCGGGTGGCGGATGAATCGACGACGGGGACGTGGCTGAGAGACGCGTCGGCATGATGACGGTTGCGCAGTTGCGCGGTTGCGCGGTTGCGCGGCAGCTCATGCCGGACTGCATCGCCGCGCAACCGCGTAACCGCGTAACCGCGCAACCGAGGCCCGCATGAGCGAAGACAACCTCCTCCGCGAGCGCTACCGCCACATCGTCGAGAACGCGAACGACATCATCTATCAGGCCGATCATCGCGGCTTCTTCACCTACGTGAATCCGGCGGCGATGCGCATCACGGGCTTCGATGAGAACGAGCTCCTCGGTCTGCATTACCTCGACCTGATCGATCCCGATTACCGCGAGGCCGCGGAGGCGTTTTATCGCGGGCAGTTCCAGGCGCGCGAGGAGACGACGTACTTCGAGTTCCCGATGGTCACGAAGGCCGGCACGCGCATCTGGATCGGACAGATGGTGATGACGATCTCCGACGGCGGGCGCGTCGTCGGCTACGAAGCGGTGGCGCGCGACATCACCGAGCGCAAGGGCATCGAAGAAGAACTCCAGCGCGCGCGCGACGCGGCCATCGAATCGGCGCGCTCGAAGTCCGAATTTCTCGCCAACGTCAGCCACGAGGTCCGCACGCCGCTCAACGGCGTCCTCGGCATGACCGAGCTGCTCATGCACACGCCGCTCACGACCGAGCAGCGCGAGTACGCGGAAGGCATCCGTTCCAGCGGCGAGACGCTGCTCGCGATCGTGAACGACGTCCTCGACCTCGCGCGCATCGAAGCCGGCAAGCTGACGGTCGAGCAGATCGACTTCGACATCGACGACATCATTGAAGCCGTCATCGAGACCTTCGTCGCGCGCGCGTCGGCGAAGCGCATCCGCCTGCGCTCGTTCATCACGCCCGGCGTCACGCGCCTCCTGCGCGGCGACGCGCATCGCATCCGCCAGGTGCTCCTGAACCTCGTCGGCAACGCCGTGAAATTCACCGACCGCGGCGAAGTCGTGCTGACGGTGATGCAGCCAACGCAGACGGACAACAGCGTGACGCTGCGCTTCCTCGTAACCGACACCGGCATCGGCATTCCGGCGGCGATGCAGCACCGTCTCTTCACTCCGTTCACGCAGGCGGACGGCTCGACGACGCGCAAGTACGGCGGCAGCGGCCTCGGACTCGCGATCTCCAAACAGCTCACCGAAGCCATGGGCGGCGAGATCGGAGTCATGAGCATCGAGAACGAAGGCTCGACGTTCTGGATCGAGCTGCCGCTCGAGCAGCAGGCGGAAGCGGAGCGCCCGTCGCGCGAATGGGACCTGACGAAGTTCCGCGCGCTGCTCGTCGACGGGAACGAAGTGAATCGCTTCATGGTCGCGCGCCATCTCGCCGCCACCGGCATCGCGCTCGAAGAAGCCGACAGCGTGCAAGGCGCGATCGCGTCGCTGCGCGAGCAGGCGTGCGATCTGGTGATTTTCGAAATGCAGTTGCCCGACGACGACGGTCTCTCCCTCGCGCGCCAGATCCGCAGCTTCGACTCGAACATACGCCTCCTGCTGATGACGACATTCGGCAAGCGGCGCAGCGACCTCGATGCGTTTCACACCGCGGGCGTCGACGCCTTTCTGATGAAGCCGATCCGGCGCACGCAGGTGTGCGACACCGCGACGCGGCTGCTCCTCGGCGAAATGCCGCCGATCTCTTCGCAGCCCGTGGCGGAAGCGCCGCGGTCGGCGTCCGCACGCGTGCTGCTCGTCGAAGACAATCCCGTGAATCAGCTGGTCGCGCTCGGCCAACTGCGCCGCCTCGGCCACGAGTGCGTGGTGGCCTCGCAGAGCAGCGAAGCGATCAACGCCATCCGCGACAGCCACTTCGATCTCGTGCTGATGGACTGCCAGATGCCGGACATGGACGGCTACGAAGCGACGCGGCGCATCCGGCAGATGGGCTCCGCGATCCCGGTGATCGCCGTAACCGCGCACGCGCTGCCGGGCGAGCGCGAGAAATGCCTCCTCGCCGGGATGAACGACTACCTCGCCAAGCCGGTGTCGCTCGAACAGCTCGGCGCGGTGATTCGCCTCTGGGCGAGCAAGACCTCGGCGCCGGCGCCCACCCCGACGCCGCGCGCGCCCGACGTGATGGAAGAAGACGATCCGTACGTGCTCGACCGCGAGCGCGTGTCGTCGTTTCTCGCGATCACCCGCACGCAGCCGGGATTTCTCGACGGCCTCGTGAAAACGTTTCGCCAGGATGTGCCGTCGCGCCTCGACGCGCTGCGCGCCGCGGCCGCGAGCGGCGACGCGAACGAGCTCGCCCTCGCCGCGCACGCGCTCAAGAGCTCGAGCGCCAGCGTCGGCGCGAAACGCATGCACTCGATCTGCGCGTCGCTCGAAGAAAACGCGCGCGCCGGCCGGACCAGCGGCGCCGAAGCCTCGATCGAACAGCTCACCGCCGAGTTCCAGCGCGTGATGCACGCGTACAACGGGATCGTGCGGCGGAGCGGCGGGTTTCGGGTACCCGTATAATTTTGTTCCTGGGTTGCTGAGTTGCTGGGTTCCTAGCCACTCAGCAACCCAGCAACTCAGCAACCTCACCATCCATGCAACTCGGTTCCTATCGACTCATCGACAAACTCGGCGCCGGCGGAATGGGGGAAGTGTGGCGCGCGGAAGATACGAAGCTGCTGCGGCAGTGCGCGATCAAGATTCTTCCGGCGCAGCTGGCGGCGGATCCGGAGTGGAAAGAGCGGTTCCTGCGCGAGGCGCGCACGATCGCGCAAGTCCAGCATCCGAACATCGCCACGATCTACAACATCGAGCAGGATGGCGAGACGCTGTTCATGGCCATGGAGCTCGTCGAGGGCGAGTCGCTGGCGAGATTGATCGAGCGCGGGCCGATGATTCCGCTCGATGCCGTGCGCGTCGCGACGCACGTGGCGGATGGACTAGCCGAGGCCCATCGGAAGGGGATCGTCCACCGCGACATCAAGCCCGACAACATCATCGTCTCGGTGCGCTACGTCAAAGTGCTGGACTTCGGCATCGCCAAACAGATCGGCACCGCCGCCGACAAGGGTCTCACCCAGGGCAACGTCGTCATCGGCACGCCGCACTACATGTCGCCCGAGCAGGCGATGGGCAAGAACGTCGATTCGCGCACGGACATGTTCTCCCTCGGCACGGTGCTGTACGAGATGCTGTCGGGGAAGAAGCCGTTCTCCGGCAAGGCCGTGACGGAGACGCTGCTGTCGATCGTGATGCACGAGCCGGTCGACATCGCGAAGGCGGCGCCGGGAATCACGCCCGCGCTCGCGGACGTCGTGCGGCGCTGCATGAAGAAGCAGCCCGACGAGCGTTATCCCGACTGCGATGAGCTGCGCACCGCGCTCGTGCGGTCGCTGAAAGAGGATCCGAAGAGCGCGCGGCAGTCGCGCATCCCGACCGTCGCCGTGCGCCCCGACGCCCGCCGCGTCGCACCCGAGCCTCCGCCGCGTCCTGCCGTTTCTTCCCATCCGGCGCCGACGGCACCTGCGCCGCCACCGAAAGCGAGCGCCGGCCGCGCGCTCGTGGCGGATGACGATCCGACGACGCGGTATCTATTGACGAGCATCCTGCAGCGCTATCACATCGCGTTCGACGAAGTGGACAACGGCGCCGACGCGGTGAAGCTGCTGAAGAACAATCAGTACTCGCTGATCTTCGTCGACCTGATGATGCCGCGCGTCGACGGCTGGGGCGTGATCGACTACGTGCGCAGCCACCGAGGCACGAGCGCGCCGCGGCTGTTCGTGGTGACGGGCGTGCCGAATCAGAAGCTCAGCACCGCCGATCAGGACGTCGTCACCGCTCTGCTCTACAAACCGCTCGACCTCGGCAAGCTCGAGTTGTTGGTTAAGGGTTAGGGGGATAGGTGTTAGGGGATGGTGGTCAGGGGTTTGGCCCCTAACCCCTATCCCCCATCTCCCAATCCCCAACTAAGGACCAACCTCGTCCTGCGGGGGCGGTTCGGGCTTCTCTTCCTCTCCCTTCTTCTCCCCCGAGGCGTCTTTCGCTTTCTGCCGCGCCGCGGAAAAAGCGCGCTCGATCTCCTGCCACGCGCGCTCGAAGCCGGTCCTGAGCTCCGCGGCCACCGGCGCGCGTTCTTTCTGCAGACCGACGAGGATGTCTTTCGCCTCGACGAGCGTCTGCCGCAGCGTGCCGGTGATCTCGCTCAAATCGCCCTTCGCGCTGTGAAACGATTCCTTCGCACGCTCCTCGAACTTGTCGACGTCGATGCCCCAGTCGCGGAGAGAGTCAGCCACGGTTTTCTTTTCGTTTTCGTCGGACATGATGCGCTTAGATTACTCCGAGATGTGGCGACCGCTGCCCACCAGCGGTCGCGGTGCCGCTGAGGCAGCGGCACCCACATATGTCACTCCGGCGGTTTCGTCGTAGCTGTGTCCGTTTGCTCCACCGGCGGCTCACTCGTCGTCGTTGTTGGAGTCGTAGACGTCGTCTGCGTCGTATCCGTCCTGAAAATCCCGCCCGTCAACGTCGTATCCGTCGTTGGCGTCGTTGGCGGCTCGATCGGTGGCGGCGGCACATAGGTGCTCGTGGTATCCGTCACCCCCGCGGTCGTCGTGATCAGGTTGCCGAACTCGTCGTACATCGGCACGGGCACGGACGTCGTCACGTGCGTCGGGCACGGCGTCGTCGGCTCGGTGCCGCTCTTGAACGCCTGCCGCACGATGACGTTTCGCGGGCAGTACGGCGAGGCGATGCCGCCGCTGGTTTCGTCCATCTCCACGAACGTGATTCCCGGCGCGGCGGCGAAGTCGGTGTTCGGTTGTCCCGCGGTCGCGCTGAGCATGTAGCGCGTCCACATCGGCACCGCGGCGTCGGAGCCGGAGAGGCCGGTCGGATCGTTGTCGTCGTAACCGACCCACGTCGCCGTCAACGTCAACGGGGTAAACCCGATGAACCACGCGTCGCGCTTGTCGTTCGTCGTGCCGGTTTTCCCCGCGGCAATTTTCTTGAAACCGTAGCTGCGCGCGCGCCCCGCGGTACCGCGGTCGACGACGCCTTTCATGACATCGGTGAGCACGTAGACATCGCGCTGCGGAAAGACCTGTTGATCCGCCGTCTCGCCCGGCCCTTCGACGACGCGGCCGCGATCGTCGGTGACGAAGCGGATCGCGCGCAGCGGCTTGCGGATGCCCTGCCGGGCGATGGTCGTGTAGGCCGCGGCCATCTCGATCGGCGGAATGCCGACCGCGCCGAGGAGGATCGACGGATTGCTGTCCTCCATCTCCGTGTCGACTCCGAGGATGTGCGCGGTCTTCAGAATCGGCGCGATGCCGGAGTCGAGTCCGATGCGCACCGAGGCCGCGTTCAGCGACTGCTCGAGCGCCATCCGCACCGAAACGTTCCCCATGTAGCGGCCTTCGTAATTGCGCGGCGACCAGTCGGCCGACCAGCGGCGCTTCAAGACGAAGCGCGTGTCCGGCACCACCGTCGCGGCGGTAATGTTCTTCCCCGACAGGCTCGGCTCGAACGCGGTGAGATAGATGAACGGCTTGAATAGCGATCCGATGAGGCGCTTCGATTTCAGCGCGCGATTGAATTGGCTGCGCTCGTAATTGCGCCCGCCGACCAGCGCGCGGATCTCGCCCGTCGGCACGTCGACGTGAATCAGCGCAGCCTCCAGCGCGGGCGAGTGATTGCGCAACCGCTTGCTGCTTTTCTCGAGATTGCGCAGGCTCGTCTCGACCGTGTTCGCGGCCGTATCCTGCGCGCCGAGGTCGATCGCCGTGTAGATGCGCAGCCCGCGGCCTTTCACATCCTCGATGCCGTATTCGGTCGCCAGCTCCTGCAGCACGCGGTCGACGTAGAACGGAATCGACGACAGCCCACTCTTCTGCCGGAACGGCTTGCGCGGCAGGCTCGCCGAATGCGCTTCGTCGTACTGCTGCTGCGTGATCTTCTTCTGGTTGAGCATCAGCTGCAGCACCGTGTTGCGGCGTTTTAGCGCCATTTCGGCGTGGGTGAACGGCGAATAGTTGTTCGGGCTGCGGATCATCCCCGCGAGCAGCGCCGCCTCGTGCAACTTGATCTCGGAGACCGGCTTGCCGAAGTAGAAGCGCGACGCCTCGCCGACGCCGAGGATCGAGATCGAGCGGTTGCGGCCGAGGTAGATGTCGTTGAGGTACGCCTCGAGAATCTCGCGCTTCGAATAGCGCGCGTCGAGCACGACGGCCATGAACGCCTCGGCGATCTTCCTCTTCATCGTGCGCTCGTGCGTGAGGTAGTAGTTCTTCACCAGCTGCTGCGTGAGCGTCGAGCCGCCTTCCGCGACGCCGCCCGCCTTCACGTTCCTGAACAACGCGCGGAGGATGCCGAGCGGATCGACGCCCGGGTGCGACCAGAATCGCGAATCCTCCGTCGCCGTGACCGCATCCTGCATGTGCTTTGGCACCTGCTCGAGCGTGACCGGGCTGCGGTTCTCCAGTCCTTCGCTGAGCAGTGACGTCAGCAGCTCCGGCTCGAGCGCCGCCTTCTCCACATTCACCGATTCGATCGCCGATTTCGCGATGACGACGTGGACCTGCTGCGCCTTGTACTCGCCGCTCGGATGGCGGAACTCGCGCGTGAAGATGTCGATGGCGTTTCCGTTGCGCATGTACTCGCCCGATTGCGTGAGCCGCGTGGCTTCGCGGTAGCCGAGGCGATCGAGCTTTTCGAGCAGGTCATCGACCTGCAGCGGCACGCCGGCGGTGAGCGGCATGTAGTCCGCGTAGATGCGCGTCGGCAGGCGCAGCCGGCGCACTTCGAAGCGCCCGACCGCGGAGCGATACGCCCAGAAAATCAGCGCGACGAGAAGAATGAAGCCAATGCCGACGGTCCAGGAGATGGTGCGGAAGACCGTGCGGCGGGTCGGGCGGCGGAAGCGGCGGAAGAAATTCGAAATCCGCAGCCAGAGCTCGGAACGAGTCACTGCGCGACCACCTGCAGATTGCGGCCGCCGGTGCCGTCGCGACGGTACGAGTGGAAGATCGAGCCGTCGCAGCGCGTGCAGAGCTCGGAGTCGGAGATGTGTTCGTCCGCGAATCCGCGTGCGCGGAGAATCGCGCGCGTCATCTTCACGAGGTCGACATGCGGCTTTGCGTGAGTGCGATCGATGAACGATTCATCGAACTGCGCCGCGACCTCGTCGCCCACTTCGAAGCAGCAGACGCGGATCGAAGGGCCGAGGTATGCGTGCGCGGTGGACGCGTCGAAGGATGAAGAACGCTCGAGCGCATCGAGCGTCTGCGACGTGATCTGCGCCGCGGCGCCGCGCCATCCGGAGTGAATGTTGGCAATGATGGAGTGGGACGGATCGAGCATCGTGACTGGCAGGCAATCAGCAATCTTGATGCCGATGGAAACGCCGCGCCGCTCGCTCCACATCGCATCGCACGCGCGCGGGTTTTCTCCTCCCGCCGCACGCTCGACATTCACGCCATGCACCTGCGTGCACGTCGACAAAACGGTGTCGATTCCGAACCGCTCGCTCACAAAGCGCGTGAGATCGTCGCGAATTTTCCCGTCGTAGTCGAGCGACGTACAGAACACGGGTGCATCCGGCGCAACGGCGATCCGGCCGAGGGGGGACGGTTCGATCACCCACATGCGACGCGCATCCTATACTCCGCGCATGCGCAAACTGCTGCTCGCTTCGCTCGCGCTCACCGCCTGCACCACGACCACCACCTACGACACCGTCATCCGCAACGCCACGATCTACGACGGCAGCGGCAAGCCTCCGATTCAGGGCGACGTCGCGATCAAAGGGGATCGCATCAACGCGGTCGGCGTCGTGCGCGGACAAGGCACGAACGAGATCGACGCGCGCGGAATGGCCGTCGCGCCGGGCTTCATCAACATGCTCAGCTGGGCCACCGACTCGCTGATCGTCGACGGACGCGCGATGGCCGACGTGAAGCAGGGCGTGACGCTGGAGATCTTCGGCGAAGGGTGGTCGATGGGACCGCTCAGCGACGCGATGAAAGCCGAGATCAAGAAGCAGCAGGGCGACATCAAGTACGACATCAACTGGACGACGCTGCGCGAGTATCTCGACTCGCTCGTCGCGCGCGGCATCTCCGTCAACGTCGCCTCGTTCGTCGGCGCGACCACCGTCCGCATTCACGTCCTCGGCGAGGCCGATCGTCCGCCGAATGCGGAAGAGCTGGTGAAGATGCGCGCGCTCGTGCGCCAGGCGATGGAAGACGGCGCGCTCGGCGTCGGCTCGTCGCTCATCTACGCGCCGGCGTTCTACGCGAAGACCGACGAGTTGATCGCGTTGTGTAAAGAAGCGGCGCCGTATCACGGCACGTACATCTCGCACATGCGCAGCGAAGCGAATCGATTGCTCGAAGCGGTCGACGAGTTGATCACCATCTCGCGCGAAGCCGGTGTGCCGGCGGAGATCTATCACCTCAAAGCCGCGGGCTCGACGAACTGGCCGAAGATGGACCAGGTGTTCCAGCGCATCGAAGCAGCGCGCGCGCAGGGACTGCGCATCACCGCCGACATGTACACCTACCCCGCCGGCGCGACGGGGCTCGATGCGGCGATGCCGCCGTGGGTGCAGGAAGGCGGCTTCGATGCGTGGCGCAAGCGGCTGATGGATCCCGAGACGCGCGCGCGCGTGATCCGCGAGATGCGCACGCCGACCGATGCGTGGGAAAACCTGATGATCCTCGCCGGCTCGCCCGACCGCGTGCTGCTGATCGGCTTCAAGAACGAGAAGCTCAAACCGCTCACCGGAAAAACGCTCGCCGAGATCGCGGCGATGCGCGGCACGTCGCCGGAAGACACGGCCATCGATCTCGTGATCGAAGACCACAGCCGCATCGACACCGTGTACTTCCTCATGTCCGAGGACAACATCCGCAAGCAGATCAAACAGCCGTGGGTCAGCTTCGGCTCCGACGCCGCGGCGTCCGCGCCAGAAGGCGTGTTTCTGAAAAGCAGCTGCCACCCGCGCGAGTACGGCAACGTGGCGAAGCTCCTCGGACAATACGTTCGTGATGAACAACTGATCCCGCTCGAAGAAGCCGTGCGCCGCCTAACAACGCTGCCTGCGACAAACCTCGGCATCGCCGAGCGCGGCGCCCTGCAGCCCGGCTACTTCGCCGACGTCGTGGTCTTCGATCCGACCACGATCCGCGCAAATGCCACGTTCGAAAACCCGCGCCAGTACGCAACCGGTGTCGTGCACGTGTTCGTGAACGGAAAGCAGATCCTCCGCGACGGCGAGCACACCAACGCGAAGCCGGGGCGGGTGGTGGTGAAAGCGCGATGAGAGACCTCGACCTCGGCGACGACCTGATCGTACCGGCGGAACTGCTGCGCGCGACCACCTCACGCAGCGGCGGCCCCGGCGGCCAGAACGTGAACAAAGTCGAGTCGCGCGTCACGATCGAAGTCGCTGTCGACGCCCTCCCCCTCCCCGACGAAAAACGCGCCCGCATCCGCGAGCGCCTCGCCGGCCGCATCAACAAAGAAGGCGTGCTCCGCGTGACCTCCCAATCGGCCAGAAGCCAGCTCGCCAATCGCGATCACGCCCTCGACCGGATGCAAGAGCTCCTGCGCGACGCGCTGAAGGAAGAAAAGCCGCGCAAGAAAACAAAGGCGACGAAAGCAGCGAAGCGCAAACGGGTGGATGAGAAGAAGAAGGTTGGGCAGAAGAAGAAGTTGCGGGGGCGGGTGGAGGATTAGTTGCTGGGTTGCTGGGTTCCTTGGTTGCTAGCAACTCAGCAGCTAAGCCACTCAGCAACCTCCCTACGACGCCATCTGCCGCACTTCATTGATCCTGGATCGCAGCTTCTCCGTCACCGCGATCCCGCGCAAGAGCGACGCGGTCTTCTCGAACTCCGTCACCATCGCGTCGACGGCCTGGTAGCCGTGGCCGTTCATGATGCCGTCGAGGGCGTGGTGGAAATGTTTCTCGATGGTCTTGTGCGCGCTGTCGCCGATGAACTCTTCGGCCACGGCGCGGATGCGCGCGGCGAGGTCGACTAGCTCGCCATTTTCTTCGTCGGCGTCCCGATTAAATTTTTTTTTTAACTGCACCAGCTCGCCGGTGATCATCCCGTACAGGATTTTTGCGACATCGAAGGACGAGAGATTCACCGCCCTTCCGATGTCCGCGATCGAGCGGTGGCCGTCGATCTTCGTGATCAGCATCCACTCCTGCGGGTTGAGCGTCACCTGCTCGTGCCGGTTCTCGCGCGCCAGCAACTCCGGCACGTGCTCGACCGACGGGATCTTCTTCGACAACACGCGCCACTCGTCGAGACGGCGCGCGGCTTCCATCAGAAGATTCGTGTTGGATTTAGTAATCGTCTGCCGGTCGGGCTCTTCTGCGGGACTGAACTGAAACTCGCCCTGGTTCCAGATCGCGAGCGCGTAGATCGCTTCCTCGCCGATCAGATCGCCGACGAACGCGTGCACCATCTGCCCATTTTTCAGATAGATGTAGCCACGCTCGCCATCGCGCGTCAGCGTGAACTTGCCGGTCTTTCCCGACACGCTGACGAGCTGGATGATGTCGGGCAGAGGCAGTTCTTTGAGAGATCCCTGGAATGCCATGTCGGATTTTTCGCACCCGAGCGTAACCCACGGTCACCGGGAGGTCAAGGAGTGGCGACCGACGTTTCCTCGCGGCGCTCGACTGCGGTCAAAGCCCACATTCCAAAAGCCAAACCGGCCGCGATTCCGGTCGCGACGCGCAGCGAATTCGTGCTCTCGCGAAGCCGCGCCAGCTGCGTCAAACCGTCGATCGCGAGCGGCGTCACGGCGATGAACGCGGCGATGCGCATGGCCTTCTCCGAGATGATTGGAAGGAGCCAGAACGCCAGTAAGCCGAGGATGATCCCGGCATAAATCCCCATGCAGCGCGCGCAGATCGGCAACGGCACGCCGAACATCTCGATGCAGCGTGACGGCATGCCGTGACACAGCAATCGAAACAAGAGACGCCATTGCATCGACGCACCGTTCGCGATCGCCGCGGCGCAGAGCGTCGCCGCGCCGAGAATCGCCGCCGGCACGGCGGCGACGACCGCCATCACGATCTTTGTGTCGCGTCTCATGCCTTCCGGAAACGGTACACCTGCGCGAACCCGTGCGCCATCACCAGGAGCGACCAGAAGAATGTGAAGATCACGCCGACGCAGAGCAGGAAAATGCCGAAGCCGCCGAGGATGCGGGCGACGATCGCCACCACGATCGCGAGCAGGTAGTTGCCGATGTTCGCCCGGATGAACGCCCAGAGCCGTCCGAACTCGAACGCCGCACCGAAGCGCTGCTCGACCACGGCGAAGAGCAGCGACGCGGGCAGGAAGAACATGATTGCGAAGACCACCGGCACGATGAGGCAGGACATGCAGCCGGCGAAGCTGCCGGCAAACGTCTGCACCGCTTCGTTGTCCGTCGTATCGGAGAGGATCGCCGGCACCATGAAGACCATGGCGATGCCGATCATCGGAATCATGTAGCAGAACAAAACGCCGATCAGCCGCGCGCCTTCATTGAACATCCCGCCGAGGTCCTCCCACTCGGGAAGCGGCGACTCGAGCCCGGCGATGACGTTGCGGGTCACACGCGCGAGATAGCCGAGGATGAAGAACCAGCCGATGAGAAACGCCGACGCGAGAATGAAGAGCCCGCCGACGAGAATCTTCTGCAGCCACCGCGGATCGTCGAAGACATAGGTAAACGGCTTGCCGAAGTCGAAGCCCGGCGCGGGCGCCGGCGTGGAGGGCGGCGGAGGAGGAGGCGGGGGCGGAGGAGCGGGCGCGACGGGAACTTCACTCATAGTCAAAGTGTACGTGTTCCGCAACACGAAGTTCTGAGAGCGGAACGTGGAAGAAACCTCTCCCGTCTAAACTTGTAGCCAGCGCTTGGAAGAACGGATCGATCTCGTCGAAGTAGCAGAAGAAAAACCGCGGACCGGCGGCATCAGCTCCGCTGTGGTCATTTCGCTGGTGGCCCATTCGGCGCTCCTGATCCTGTTCATCCGTGCGTGCAAGCCGGTCCCGAAGCCCGCATCCGGCGTTCCGATCGCGCGCTACGTCGAGCTGATCAAGCAGAACCCGACGCCAACGCCACCACCGCCGCTGCCGAAGCCAAAGATGTTCCTGGAGGCACCGGGACAGAAGCTCAATCGCGCGCCGCAGTCGGCACCGCTGTCGGATGCGAATCGCAGGGCGATGACGCCCAAGCCGACCGGCGACCTGCCGACGCCGCGCCCGGGCGACGGCCGCGGGCTCTACACGCCACCGACCAATCCGGCGCCGCGCGCGCCGCAGCAGGCCGCGCCGCAGATGCCGCAGATCGCGGGAGCGCCGTCGCCGACACAAACCGCCGAAGCGCCCATGAAGCAGCTCGACACCGACCGTCTCGTGTATCGCGAGAGCGCGCACAACCCCTCCGGAACGGGAGGCACGATCGACTGGAAGTCCGCGATCAAAGAAGTGAAGGTCGCCTCCCTCGGCGGCGGCGACGGCATCGACCTCGGCCAGCTCACCGGCGGCGAGAAAGGCTTCGCCGAGCAGGGACCGCTTTCGTTCGAGACGGAGTGGTACAACTGGGGCCCGTACGCGCAGTCGATGGTCAGCCGCATCCGCGTCAACTGGTACGCGAACATGCCGCAGATCATCCGCACGGGTCTCAAGGGCAAGGTGACGATCCGCTTCACCATCCTGCGCGACGGCCGGATCACCGACATCACGATCCTCGAGAGCTCCAACGTCCCGCCGTACGACTACGCCGCAAAGAAAGCGATCGAGCTCTCCTCGCCGTTGCAGCCGCTGCCGAAGGATTTCCCCAACCCCAGCGAGCGCGTGACCTGCATCTTTTTTTACAACATGGAAGTACCGCAGTAGTCGCAGCTTTGTTGCGGCGCGTTCACCGCGCGCTCGCGCGTGAACCTAAGCTGTTGTGAGATGCATGCGCTGCTTGCGGCTGCCGCCCTCGTGACCGGTCTCGTCACCGCAGAGGATTCACCGCTTCCCGGCTGCACGATCACCCTCACGTCGGCGTCCTATTCGGCATCGACATTCACCGACGAACACGGGAAATACGCATTCCCGCAGGTGTCGCCCGGAACGTACGAGATCACGTTCGACTTGTCCGGCTTCCGCAAAGAGCAACAGCGCGTCACCGTGCATGAAGGAGAACACGTCGTCCCATTGCAAGAGCTCGAGGTCGAAGTCGGCGAGCTCGTGATGAGCTGTGGATCGCCGTGCGGCGACGAGCGACCGGCGTCGCGGTGGGATCGCCCGGCGTGTACGGATTACGACCTCCACACCGCGCTCATCGAACAGATGCAACAGGGCGACCGCTCGGCGCGCGAGCTGCTGCTCGAGCGGTATGCACGCAGCGAGACGTGGTCGGAGCGACACCGCCTCGGCGGCGCGCTGCTGCGCCGGGTGCCGAACGACAGCGCGATCTGGAATGAGTTGTTCGAGCATGCGAAGAACGCGGTGCGATTCGCCGGCTCCGTCTACGAGCCGACACCCGAATTCGCGCAGTGGTGCGCCGAGCACCAGTTCCCGGTGGAGAACTACTACTGGGACATGGCCTTCGACTCCTTCACGAACGCCGCTGAAGATCCGCGTGCGCGTCCCCTGCTCCTCGAAGCGCTGCAGACGGATGAAAGCTCGTTGATCTTTCACGCGATCTGCGCGCTCGGACAGCAGCACGAGGAATCATCCCTTCCCGCGATCGAGAAAACGCTGCAGAGAATGAAGGACGACGTGAACATGCTGGCCTCGGCGCTGTCGTGCTTCGCGTCGGAGCACGCCGACGCGCTGGCGATGAAGTATTTGGACGAAGACCAGCAATCGGATTACCTTGCCGCTCGGAACGCCACGCAAGAATGGTCCGCGAAGTTACCGTCCCGCGCTACGCCACCCTGATCGCCCTCCTCGCGGTCACGCTCGCGATCATCGCCATCACCGTCTGGATGGCGGGGCGCAGTTACGAGAACTTCGATCCGATTCCGTTCAGTGATCTCAAACATCTCGTGCGCCGGCTCGCGGCGCGGCCGATCTCGACGCAGCTCCTCGCAGTGATCGTCATGCCGGTGATCGCGAATGTGCTGCTCTTCGTGCCGTGGGGGATGCTCACGTTCATCTCGCTCTACACCACCGAGCGGCCGACGCTGCAGACGTATGTCCTCACGATTCTCCTCGGCTTTTCGTTCTCCCTCGGCATCGAGGGATGGCAGTACTTTCTTCCCTCCCGCGTCGCCGACATCAACGACGTCATCTGGAACACGGCGGGCACGGTGGTGGGCGCATTTCTCGGCCACGCGCGGCTGCGGGTGCGGTTCGAGTTCGAGTAGTCTAGGGTGATGCTCCCCGAGCTGAAAACCATCGAGCCCCAGCTCAAACAGATCCTCTACGGCTGCGTCGAGCACGTGCAGGCCACGAAGGCGGCGCTGTATCTCTCGTCGTCGCACGACCTGAATGAGAAAAAGTACGAGCTCGTGACGAGCTATCAGTACAACGCCGCCGACCGGAAGCTGGTCACGTCGAACGACGACCTCGTCGATCGCCTGGCCATGAAGCGCATGCCGTTCTTCGTCAACGGCCTTGGCACCGATCAGCGGCTCGCGGAGATGCTGTTCCGCCAGGGCAACGACCGCATCCTCGCCGCGCCGCTGTTCTCGCGCGGGCGGCTCGTCGGCTTCATCGACATGCGCGACAAAGCGGGGAAGAAACCGTTCGATGCGCCCGACGTCGATGCCGCGAAGAAAATCGCCGACCAGATGCTCGGCGTCCTCGCCGCGAACAAGCTCTTCGGCATCGGACCGGTGCAGCTCGCCACCGAAGAGCCGGTCGTGCGCCGCCGCACCTACTCCGGCAGCAACATGGCCGTGCCGGCCGCGGCTCCGGCGCCGGCCAACACCACACCGGGACAAGTCTTCTCCGCCGACGCGCTGAAGACGATCGAGGCGGCGCGGCAGTATCTGACGAAACGCCAGCACGTGACGGCGCCGCAGGCCGGCAAGCGCGCGCTCGCCGACGCCGACGTCGACGCCATGCGCGCGCTTCTTCCCTCCGCGCTGTCGATCCCCGGCGCCGCGGTGGCGAGCCTCGCGGCGATGGGACACCTCAACAATCCGCAGATGGTCGTTGCCCTCGCGACGGTGGCGGACGACGCCATGGACATGCTCCTGCAGCACATCCAGGCCTGGCTCACGCGCGCGAACAAGCCGCACATGACCGTCCGCTCGCAGATCGTCTATCCGTTCGGCGTGCAGGTCGTCGGCGTCACGGCGGCCGGCATCAGCACGATCCTCAGCGCGCCGCTCGCCGCGCACTCTGTCGAAGGGCTCGTGCTCACGGTCGCGTTCGAGCGCGTCGCGGAGGCGCAGGCCCAGCGCGCGCTGCATGTCTTCCTCAAACAGATGGAGCCGTCGATCGATGCGGCGCTCGCCTCGAGCGCCGGCCGCGGCGATCGTTACTCGGTCGCCGAGCAACTGCTCGAGCCCGATTTCAAAAAATATCCCGAGCTCGTCGCGCACTCGCGCGAGATCGCGCTGATGGCTCACCGCTTCGCGCGCGCGCTCGACCTGCCGCCCGCGCAGGCCGAGACCGTCCGCGTCGCGGCGCTCGTTCACGATATCGGCATGCGCCTCCTCGACTACGACCGGCTCTACCGCAAGGCGAACTTCTCGCAGGAGGAACTGCGCGGCATCGCCGAGCATCCGCTCGTCGGCGCCGCCCTCGTGGAGCCGCTCCTCGGCGCGGAAGTCTCGCAGGCCGTGCTCCGCCACCACGAGCGCTACGATGGCAAGGGCTACCCGAGCCGCATGACCGGCCAACAAATCCCGCTCGCCGCGCGAGTCATCTCCATCGTCGACGCCTGGGTCTCGATGACCTCGCGCGACTCGTATCAGGTGGCGGTCTCACGCGAACAAGCTGTCGTGCGCCTGCGCGAAGGCGCGGGAATTCAGTGGGATGGGACCCTGGTCGAGCGATTTTTGCGGGCCCTGCCGGAATTGGTTTCGTGACGGAAACCTTCTGTAACTGACACCGTATCGTCCATTCAACTACGAAGGAGAATACCCATGCGTCAACGCACCCTCTTTAGCCTTGCGGCAGCTTTGCTCGTTTCGCTGTCCGCGTTTGCGGCCGATCTGACGGTCGATGAAATCGTCGCGAAGAACATCGAAGCCCGCGGCGGCGCCGACAAGTGGAAAGCGGTCCAGTCGTATCGCGCCACCGGCAAGATGTCCCTCGGCGGCGGCCTCGAAGCGCCGTTCACGATGACCAAGAAGCGCCCCGAGTCGCTGCGCCTCGACTTCACGTTCCAGGGCATGACCGGAACGCAGGCGTACGACGGCACCGGCGGCTGGATGATCATGCCGTTCCTCGGCAAGAAAGACCCCGAGGCCATGTCGGGCGACATGCTGAAGGACGTCAAGGAAATGGCCGACTTCGATGACCAGATGTGGGGCTACAAGGACAAGGGCAACAAGCTCGAGCTCCTCGGCAAGAGCGACATCGAAGGCACGCCCGCGTACAAGCTCAAGATGACGACCAAGGACGGCGCGGAGTCGACGCACTACATCGACGCCGAGACGTTCCTCGAAGTGAAGACCGAGGCCAAGCGCAAAGTGCAGGGACAGGAAGTCGAAGGCGAGTCGGCCATCGGCAACTACCAGGAGTTCGGCGGCCTCCTCTTCCCGACCTCGATCGAGAACAAGGCCAAGGGCGCTCCGGGCGGACAGACGATCACGATCGAAAAGGTCGAGATCAATCCGGCGGTCGCCGAAGACACGTTCAAGATGCCGAAGAAGGCTGAAGAGAAGCCGGCCGCGAAGCAGCAGTAACCCGCGCTTGGTGGAGGACAGGCACTCCTGCCTGTCCTCACGAGCCTGGACAGGCAGGAGTGCCTGTCCTCCACTGAAAAGGAGCATCAAGCTTGCGGAAACTCTTCGCAATCCTCCCCTTCATTGCCCTCCCCCTTTTCGCAGCCGACGAGCCGGTGAAGCTCGACTCCTCGGCACTCGGCGCGTTGCGCGCGCGGTCGATCGGGCCCGCGGTCATGGGCGGACGCATCGCCGCGATCGACGGCACGGCCGACTCGCCGGCGACGATCTACATCGGCGCCGCGAGCGGCGGCGTTTGGAAGTCGACCGACAACGGCACGTCGTTCAAGCCCGTCTTCGAAGAGAACCCGCAGTCGATCGGCGCCATCGCCATCGATGATGCGAACCCGCAGACCGTGTGGGTCGGCACCGGCGAGTCGTGGGTGCGCAACAGCGTCTCCGTCGGCACCGGCGTCTACAAGACCACCGACGGCGGCGGAACGTGGACGAACGTCGGCCTCACCGATAGCGAGCACATCGCCCGCATCGTCGTCGATCCGAAAAAATCCGACACCGTCTTCGTCTGCGCGACCGGCCACGCCTGGAACGCGAATGAAGAGCGCGGCGTGTTCCGCACCGCCGACGGCGGCAAGACGTGGAAGAAAGTCCTCTACGTCGACACCAACACCGGCTGCAGCGACATCACCATCGATCCCGGCGATCCCGCGATTCTCTATGCAGGCATGTGGGACTTCCGCCGCCAGCCCGACTTCTTCCGCTCCGGCGGTCCGGGCAGCGGCATGTATCGCAGCAAAGACGGCGGCGAGACGTGGCAGCGTTTGACGCAGGGTCTCCCGGCCGGCCACCTCGGACGCATCGCCGTCGCCGTCGCGCCGTCGCGCCCGAGCACGATCTACGCGGTCGTCGAGGCGAAGAAGACCGCGCTCTATCGCTCCGACGATCTCGGCGAGCACTGGCGCGAGATGAACGACTCGTTCAACGTGCAGGTGCGGCCGTTCTACTTCGCCCACATCGTCGTCGATCCGAAGGATCACAACCGCGTCTACAAGCCAGGCTACATGCTCACGTTCAGCGAAGACGGCGGCAAGACGTTTTCCGGCTCGATCATGTCCGGCGGCTCGGTGCATCCCGACCATCACGCGCTCTGGATCAGCCCGCGCGACACGAACATGATCGTCATCGGCACGGACGGCGGCGTCTATCAGTCGTTCGACAAGGCCCAGCGCTTCCGCGCGCTCAATGTGCTGCCGGTCTCGCAGTTCTATCACGTCAACTACGACCTGGCCGTGCCGTACAACGTCTACGGCGGTCTGCAAGACAACGGCACCTGGATGGCGCCGTCGCAGTATCCGGGCGGCATCAGCAATCACCAGTGGCGCGTCATCGGCGGCGGCGACGGATTCTCCGTCACCGCGGATCACGTCGACGACGACTATGTCTACGTCGAGTCGCAGGGCGGCCGCATCGTCCGCTTCAAGCGCTCCACCGGCGAGACGAAAGAGATTTATCCGTACGCGAAGCAGGACGAGTCGAAGCTCCGCTTCAACTGGAACACGCCGATCTACGCGAGTCCGACGCAGAAGGGCACGCTCTACCTCGGGTCGCAGTACCTGATGCGCTCGAAGGACCGCGGCGATTCGTGGGAGCGCATCTCGCCCGATCTCACGACGAATGATCAGAGCAATCAGAAGCAGTTGCAGTCGGGCGGCCTGTCGATCGACAACTCCAGCGCCGAGAACTACACGACCATCATCACGATCTCGGAGTCAGTGAAGAATCCGAATGTGATCTGGGTCGGCACCGACGACGGCAACGTGCAGGTCACGCGCGACGGCGGCAAGACCTGGACGAACGTCACCAAAAACGCAACGGGCGTTCCGGCGAAGACATGGGTCTCGCGCGTCGACGCCGGACACTTCGACGAGAACACCGCGTACGTCACGTTCGACGGTCATCGCACCGGCGACATGAAGACGTATGTCTATCGCACGCGCGACGGCGGCAAGACGTTCGAAGCGCTGCCGGCGGCCGACGTGAAGGGCTACGCGCACGTGGTCCGCGAAGACCTCGTGAATCCCGAGCTGCTCTTCCTCGGCACGGAGATGGGTCTCTATCTCTCCGTCGACGGCGGCAAGAACTGGGCGCAGTTCAAGGAGAACTTCCCGCCCGTTCCCGTGTACGACGTACAGATTCACCAGCGCGACGGCGACGCCATCATTGGCACGCACGGCCGCGGCATTTACATCATCGACGACATCACGCCGCTGCGCGGCTTGAACGCCGACACGCTCGCGAAAGACGTGGCGTTCCTTCCGTCGCGTCCGGCGAAGCTGGCCATCCCGTCGTTCGGCGGCTCGAACGAAGGCGATGATCTCTTCGTCTCCGGGGCGACCGACGACGTTGCTTCGGTTTCGTACTATCTGAAGAAGCGCCACGTCGTCGGCGAGTCGAGGGTCGAGATCTACGACGCCGACGGCAAGCTGCTCACGACGCTTCCCGCCGGCAAGCGGCGCGGCATCAACCGCGTCGACTGGCCGATGCGCGAAAAGTCGCCGAAGATGCCGGCCGGCAACTCGGTGATCACGGGCAGCGGCGGTTCGTTCTTCGGCCCGCGCGCGCCGGCCGGCACGTACACGGTGAAGTTGATCAAGGGGAAAGAGACGTACACGACGACGCTCGAGCTCGTGCCCGATTCGCGCGCGACGTACACCGCCGAGGATCGCGTGATGCAGCAGAAGAGCGTGAGAAGGCTGTACGACATGCTCGCGGACTTCACGTTCCTCACCGAGCGCGTGCGCGTATTGCGCGATCAGGCCAACGCGCGCGCGGAGAAGCTGAGCGGCGCCGACAAGAAGCGCCTCACCGACTTCGCGGCGAAGCTCGACACAGCGTACAAGACGCTGGTGGCCACGAGCGAAGGCGGATGGCTGTCCGGTGAAGAGCAGTTGCGCGAGCGCATCGGCGCGCTGTATGGCGCGATCAACAGCTACGACGGCCGTCCTACGGACTCCCAGCTCACCGAGGCCGAAGTCGTCACGAAAGAACTGGCCAAGAAACAGAGCTGGTTTGACGACGCGACGAAAGAGCTCGCCCAAATCAACAAAACCCTCGCCGCGAAAAACCTCGAACAGCTCACCGTCCTCTCCCGCGAAGAGTGGGAGAAGAAGGATAGTGGGGTGGTTGGGGGAGCAACGAAGCGGTGGTTTCGTGAGTTGAGTACGAAGTTGCTCTGGTAAGGTGTCAGTGGAGGACAGGCACTCCTGCCTGTCCTCTTTTTCACCATGCCGAGTCTCCGCGAAAACCTGAAATCCCTCCCCCGCCCCGCCTGGATCCTCTTCGGCGGGACGCTCATCAATCGCTTCGGCACGTTCGTGATGCCGTTCCTGGCGATCTATCTCACGCGGCAGGGCTACACCGCGGCGCAGGCGGGGTTCGCGGTGAGCATGTACGGCGCGGGGCACATCGTCGCGTCGGTGTTAGGCGGGCATCTCGCCGACCGGATCGGCCGCCGCTACACCATCGCGCTCTCGATGTTCGGCTCCGGCGCGATGATGCTCCTGCTCTCTCAGGCGCGCGCGTATCCCGTCATCGTCTTCGTCACGTTTTTCGTCGGACTCGCGGGTGAGCTCTATCGCCCCGCCGCGACCGCGCTGCTCGGCGATCTCGTGCAGCCGGAGCAGCGCGTCGCCGCGTTCGGGATGTATCGCTTCGCCGTGAACCTCGGCTTCGCCGCCGGTCCGGCCACGGCCGGCTTCCTCGCCGACCGCTCGTTCTTCCTCGTCTTCGTCGTCGACGCGCTGACCTCGTTTGCCTACGGCGTCGTCGCCCTGTTCGCGCTGCCGCACGGATTTCGTCCCGAGCGCAAAGAAGAGAAGGCGACCGAAGCGATGCGCGTGGCGCTCGCCGACCGGGCGTTCGTGCTGTTTCTGCTCGCGACGCTTTGCATCACCTGGATCGAGTTTCAGACCAACTCGACGCTGCCGCTCTACGTGCAGAGCCTCGGCTTCCGTGCATCGACGTACGGCGCGATCATCTCGCTCAACGGCGTGATGATCGTCCTCTTCGAGCTGGCCATCATCGCCTGGACGCAGCGCTTCCCGCCGCAAGCGATGATCGCCATCGGCTACCTCCTCACGGGCATCGGCTTCGCCCTCACCGGACTCGCGACGACCGTCCCCGGCCTCATCGCCACCCTCGTCATCTGGACGATCGGCGAAATGATGTACGGCCCGTTCACCGGCGCGTACGTGACGAGCCTCGCGCCCGAGCAGTACCGCGGCCGCTACATGGGGATGTGGATCCTGACGTGGTCCGTCGGCATGCTCCTCGGCCCGTACCTCGGCACGCTACTCTTCGACTACAACCGCACCGCGCTCTGGGTCGCCTGCGCGCTCGCGGGGATCGCGGGAGCGGTGTTGTCGGTGATGAAGCCGAAACGCGAGACGGCCGTCCCCGAGGAGCTCGAAGCGCAAGGTTGATGATGAGGCGCTCGCTCTACTGCGCTCCGCTGCCCGCACTGGCGTTGGGCGTCATCGCGATGCGACATGCGGGCGTGCCGGCAAGTGCCTGGTTGGCCAACATCGCTGCGGCCGTGGCGGGATTCATTGTGCTGGCGATTCTCCGATACACGCAGAGTCCGTCGACGCCACGGGCGCAGTTCGCACTCGCCGCGTCCGGCATCGCCACGATCCTGCTGCCCTTCCTGTTTCGCGGAGCAGATGGTGTTCACCGGTGGCTGTCGCTTGGCGGCATCCGCGTTCACGCGTCGTCGATTGCGGCACCGCTTCTGATGGTCGCCGTCGCAGCGCTGGCGCGTACGCGATTCGTCGCCGCGGTCGCTGTCGCCGCACTGACCACCGCCATCCTTGCTCTGCAGCCGGATGCAGCGCAGGCGATCAGTTTCGCTGCGGCGTGCAGCACATTAATCCTGTATGACCCCCGACGAAATCGCCTCCACGTCCTCGCGGCCGTGACGCTGTTGGTCATCCTCGCAATGACTTCGTTCGCGCGGCGTGATCCATTGCAGGCAGTTCCTCATGTCGAAGGAATCCTGACGCTTGTCGCCGGGAACAGCTCGGTTCGCAGCGCACTCGGATCCGTAACGCTCCTCCTCCTGCCGCTGCCTTTCTTCGTGCAGTTTCTTCGGCACCGCGACGTTCTCAGTGTCTCGCTCGGTGTGTACGTCGTATCGATCACCCTGGCCCCATTCTGGGGAACGTTTCCGGTGGCGATCATGGGGTATGGCGTATCCCCCATCGTGGGGTACTTCATCGCACTCGCGTTTTGCCTCCGGACGCCAGCCGCGCAGCAACACTCCTAGTCAGGAGCTCGATGGAGGAGCGAACTGGAATTACCGGCCTTCTTCGCCGCGCGAACCTCGGGGAAGTCAGTGGTCGCGAGATGACGATCCCTACTTATCCGGCATCAAAATCGATCTCTACGTGGCTCGCGGCGACCACCGCTCGAGCGAGTTGCTCGGCGACGCTTGGTTCTAGATTCAGCAGCTTAGTAAGCTCCGACACTCTAATCGAGCGTGTTTCGAACCTTCGAGACGATTGCTGAACGCGGCGGCCGATGGTGGTGGCTGTACGCTTCTCGCGAAAGCTTCCGCGCGCACCGGCAGGCCGCGGATCGCCCGGACGGTTTTCCAAGCCGAGGTCATCGCGCGTGGTCCGCGCCGGTGATTCGCACGGCCGTCAGCCGACGTCGACACCACTCCGTAACTCGGCTCGCGGAACGCGCCGCTAGAATCGCAAGGGGCGACGCGGCGCGCCTCGACATCGGAGACGACCAAATGACTCGAGCACTCCTCGCCCTGCTTCTCGTTCTCGGACAATTCCCTGTCGCCGCGGCCGCGCGCAGGCGAGCCGTGCAGCATCCGTCGGCTCCCGCCGCGCCGGCGGCCATCGAAACAGCCGCACGCAAGGCCGCCGAAGCTGCCTTGACGGCGGGCGTTCCGGCGGTTCAGATCGCGGTGTCCCACCACGGTCAGATCATCTACTCACGCGCATTCGGCGTGACCGATCAAGGGGCCGCGACTGCCGCAACGACGCGGTCGGTGCTGCGGATCGGATCGATCACGAAGCAATTCACGGCAGCGTCGATTCTCCGCCTTGCCGAGCGCGGAGCTCTGACACTCGACGATCGCATCGAGAAGTACGTACCGGAGTTCAACACACGAGGAAGGACCATCACCCTGCGGCACCTCCTCACCCACACCGCGGGAGTTCCTCGCGATTGGTATTCGCCCACGCCGCCCTGGCCTCCAATCGCCGCGCCGGTCACGCGTGCGCAGGCCATCAACGCCCTCAACGCGCAACCGTTCGATTTCACGCCTGGCGCCCAGTGGAGGTACAGCAACGCCGGCTACCTGCTGCTCGGCTATGCGATCGAATCGATCACGGGCAGGCCGTTCGCCGATTTCGTCCAGAGTGAGCTCGCCTTGCCGCTCGGGCTCATCGACACAGGCGTGTGCGGAACGTCCAACCTGCCGCTTCCTAACGGGTACGCCTTCATGGACGACAAGACGTCGATCCCAGTGCCGTCGTACCACACGTCGGGCATGATCTCGTCCGGTGCGATCTGCTCCACCGCCTCCGATCTCGTTCGCTGGGCGCACCTCCTCGCGACCGGCCACGCGATGCTGCCTGCCTCATATGCGACGATGATCACCCCGGCACGACTCAACAACAACGCCAGCACAACTTACGGGCTCGGCGTGGGCGTGCAAAAACAACTGGGGCATCCGGCCGTCCTGCACGACGGCGCCCTCATCGGCTTCCAGAGTTTTCTCGTCTATTTCTCCGACCAGGACATGGCCATTGCGGTGAACGTCAACACGTTCCCCAGCCCAGCCGCCGGCAATCCACAGCTCATCGCGATGGCCGTCGCGGAGGCCGCACTCGCCGAGCCATAAACGCCGCTGGTACGAGGCTGACCGATCCAAAATCCCCACTCGATGAGGTGTCAGACCGCGCGGTACACTGAATCGCGATGCCGCTCGGTCCGGAGCCTCTCGGTTTGGTCTACTTCGCCGGAGTGAAGCTGATCGGCTACTCCGCGTTCGGCCATCACTTGCGAAAAAAGTTCGAGACCCCGGGTCCGAGCTCGATCACGTTCGGCGTCGCGCGCACGGCGCTCGGGCTCCTCGTCGGCGCCTGCTTTGCCTCGCTGATGTTTTTCTCCGAGTTGCCGCCGAGCGGGGTCGCGTTTTACCTTCTCCTCCTGCCCATCCGCCTCGGGGAATGGCTGTTCACGATCTGGTTCTTCTTCAGTCGGAAAATCGACATACCGCAGCAAAAAATCATGAAAAGCGCCGTTCTCGGCTCGGTCGTGTCGTATCTGCTCGATATCCCCGCCATTGCCTCGGTTTTCGTGATCCCCGGCGGCGCCTGGATTTGCTAGCCGACGTGACCCTCCTCCTAACCTCATGAAAACAAACACTCCTGCACAGCTGGCTTGAGTTTTGCCTTCCGTGACATTCCGATAGTGGCACTACCACAATCGACAGCAAATTAGGCAGTTGTTGGGTCGCGGATCTCGGAAAACCTTGGCAGGAGGAGCAGATGCAGTCTACGCGCGCCCTGTTTCGTGCGATCGGACTTTTGGTCGTTTCCCTCACCCTCACCCCCTCTCGATTCAAGCAGATACCACGTATTACCTGACCGGCAACCCCGCCGATCAGGCGAATAAGGTCGTCGACGCGGCGCCGTCCACGCCGACCTTCAACACCACGGCGCCCACCGGCGCGGTGCCGATCACGCAGACCGCCACTCCGCTCGCGAACGCCGACTTTGCCGCGAATCCGCTAGCGGCGTTCTGGTCGGGCCCGTACAGCGGGCCGGCGACCGGCGTACTCGATCTGCGCTGGTACTGGAGCACGGTGAATCCGGCGACGATCGCCCTCGGCTCGGACGTCGAGGTAACGGTCTTCGCCGATCCTGATTACGCCGCCGATCCGGAACAACCGACTCGCATCATCGGCCGCGCGACGGTGCCGCTCACCGGCATCAGCGCGACGCCGACGCTCGTGCAGAGTCTCATTCCGATCAACGGAAACGTGCAGGGCACGCTGCTGATTCAGGTCGTGTCGGCGTTCGTCGATACCGGCAACGGCATCCTGATTCACTACGGCTCGACCACCACTCCTTCGTCCTTCACCATCCACGCCGCGCCGCCGCGCATTCCGTTCCCCGCCGCGACGCAGGCTTCGGGTTACTCGCCGCGCTACAAGGCCTACGCGCCGAGCAACGAGCAGCTCGCAGCGGGCCTCGGCATCGACGCCGGCGAGCCTTCGATCGGCGCGAACTGGTTCACCGACAAAGTGATGTTCCAGGCGATGCTGCAGACGCTGCGCGTCTCGTTCGACGACTCCTGCGCCACGACGCCGGGGTCACGTTCGAAAACAAATCGTCGGCGCTCACCTCGCAGATCAGCTTCGATCCGATTCTCTACACCGACCGCTACACCGGCCGCACGATGCGTCGCAGCTGATGCTCGGCCCGACCACCGACAGCGCCTCTGCATACACCGACGATGACGGCAATCAGTGGTTCCCGAGCCAGGGCGCCGGCATCGCGTCGGGCATCGATCACCAGACGCTGGGCGGCGGTCCGTTCCATCTGCCGAAGCCCGCGGGCGCAAATGGCCGACCGCGATCGTACTACTGCGCGCAGGACATCGCGCTTGCCGAACTGCGCGATCAGTCTCGACGGCGGCCGCACGTTCGGCCCCGCGGTTCCGATCTATCAAAGCCAGCAGTGCGGCGGCCTGCACGGCCACATCAAAGTCGCGCCGGACGGCACGGCGTACGTGCCGAACAAAGGCTGCGGCAGCAAACAGGGCGTGGTGGTCTCCGAGGACAACGGAATTACGTGGGACATCCGCACGGTGCCGAACAGCCTCGCCGCGAGCAGCGATCCTTCGGTCGCGGTCGCGCGTGACGGACGCGTGTACCTCGCGTTCATGGACAACGACAACTATCCCGTCGTCGCGGTCTCCGACGATCGCGGACACAACTGGTTCAACATCAAAGACGTCGGCAAGCTCGCGAACATCAACAACGCCGTCTTCGCGGCGATGGTGGCGGGCGACAAGAACCGCGCCGCGGTCGCGTACATCGGCACGACCACGCCCGGCAGTCTGCAGGCGCGCGAGTTCTCCGGCGTGTGGCACATGTACATCTCCACGACCTACGACGGCGGCAACTCGTGGCACACCGTGAACGCGACGCCGAATGATCCGGTGCAGCGCGGGCCGATCTGGCTCAAAGGCGGCGGCGAGATTTCGCGCAACCTCCTCGACTTCATGGATGCCACGATCGATCGCGAAGGACGCGTGCTCGTCGGCTTCGCGGACGGCTGTCTCGGCGATTGCGTCGGCGCGCCCGACTCCGCGCGCGGCAACACGTACGAAGACATCACGTCGATCATCCGCCAGACCGGCGGGCGGCGCATGTTCCCCGAGTTCGATCCGGCCGAGCCGACCGCGCCCGGCGCGCCGACGCTCACCGTTTCGCGCAACGGCTCGCTGGCGCGGCTGACGTGGTCGCAGGCGAACAACGGCGGCAACGCATCGACGACGTACAGCGTGTACCGCAAAGAAGGCAGCGGCGCCGAGACGCTGGTGGCGAACGGCGTGACCGGTTCCGGCTGGAACGATCCGACGATCGACGACACGAAGACCTACACCTATCGCGTCGCCGCGGCGCATGCCGGCGGATCGTCGTGCGGCTCGAACGCCGTCACGTCCACGCCGCGCGGCAGCTCGTGCAACTCCGCGGGCGTGAAGATTCTCAACGACGCCGCCGGCGATCAAACCGGCGCACCGCTCAACGCGTCCTACGACATCCAGTCCGTCTCGATCGCCGAGCCGTACTACGCCGACGGATCGCAGAAGATCACGTTCGTGATGAAGGTCGCGAGCCTCTCGCTCCTTCCGCCGCTCTCGCAGTGGCGCGTGATCTGGAACTTCCCCACCACCGCCGGCGGCCAGTACTACGCCGACATGCGCACGAATGAAAGCGGCGCGTTGAGCTTCGAGTACGGCGAGATCGCCGTGACCGACGCCGTCATCACTTCGGTCGGCCAGCCGTCGAAGCTCGGCGATGCCGATCCTTCGAGCTCGTACACGGCCGACGGCACGATCCGCATCGTCCTCCCGGCGAGCGCGATCGGCAACCTCGTGCCCGGCGATCTCATCGGCGGTCTGATCGCGCGCACGTACCTCGCGGCCGGTTCCGCGGCGACGTCGTCTCGTGCCGCCATCGATGCAGCGGACGATTCGCAAACGTATCGCGTCGTCGGCAGCGCCTACTGCGCGCCTCCGGCGTCCGTCTGCATCGAAGACGACGACTTCCGCATCAACTACGAAACCGGCTGGCAAACGGTCAGCAGCACGAACGCAACCGAAGGTCACTTCGCGATGGCGGTCGGCACCGAGAAGATGTCGGTGAGCGTCCAGGTGTTCGATGACAAGTACGGCGCGGTGATCTATCACTACGCGACGAGCCGCAAGGGCGGCACCGCAGAGATTTTCATCGACGGAGTCTCGCAAGGCACGATCGATTACCTCGGCACGGTCGGCGATACGGCCAACAATCCGGTGTTCGGCTCCAGCAGGCGCTTCGGCGGACTGCAGCCCGGCGTGCATTCGTTCGAGATTCGTCCCACCGGCAACGGCGGGGTGTACGTCGACAAGATTTGCCTCGAGAGCTCCTCGTCCAACGGCGCTCCGTCCGAAGGCATGGGCGGCACCACGATCGGCAGCGGCACGCTGCTGCCCGGCAGTGAGCTGGTCACGGCCGTCACGCTGAACCCCAACGCGAAAGCCATTTCGGTGGTGATGGAAGCGACCGGCGGCGCGGCCAAGATCGTGCTTCTCAATCCGCTCGGCGCGCAGATCGCGACGGCGACGACGAACAGCAAAGGTCTCGCATCGCTTCAGAAGACGATCACGCAGCCCGGCGTCTACATCGTCAAAACCATCAACCTGAGCCTCGTCCCGAACAAAGTCTGGACCGCGGCTACGCCGACCGTCACGAGGTGATCACGATGAAAACGCTCATGTTCACCTTCCTGCTCTTCGCCGCCGCTACAGCGGCGGCGAAGACGCCGCCCACCGCCTGCGAGCTGCTCAAGGCAGGCGACGTCAAAACGATTCAGGGACAGACGTTCGAAGACACCAAACTGACCACCGCGCGCGTCGACGGCATGATCACGTCGCAGTGCTTCTACCGGCTGCCGTCGTTCACCGACTCGATCAGCGTCACCGTGATCCGCGCCGCTTCGCCTTCGGTGAGCGCGGAAGAGTTGTGGGAGAAACTCGCGGAAGCCGAAGGCGAAGAAGCAGAGGAAGAAGGCGAAGAGAGCAAGCCCGCGCGCGAGATCCACGGCCTCGGCGAAGAAGCCTTCTGGGCCGGCAACAAGTTCGCCGGCGCGATGTACGTGCTGGACGGACACGCGATTCTCCGCGTGAGTGTGGGCGGCGGCGAAACGATGGAGAAAAAGATCGAGAAAACGAAGCAGCTCGCGGCGCTTGCGCTGCGGGCGCTGCCGGAGGACGACGAGTAAGTTATTATTTGCAGCGTGAAACGAGCCCTCGTCCTTCTCCTTCTCGCGCTTCCTCTCTTCGCGCGCTCGCGCGCGGTCTCTTCTGATCCGAGCGCCGGCCGCGGCGGTACAGCGGCGGCTGGCGCGACCGTCAGCGGCATCGTCAGCTCGGTCAACGGCAATCTCATTCAACTCGCGGGCGGTCTCGTCACGATCGACGCGACCGGCGCGAAAGTGGTCGTCGATCGCGGCAAGCAAGGAACGGTCGGCGAGATCCAGTCCGGCATGCTCCTCTTCGCGACGCTGAAGTCGGCGGACGTCGCAGCGAATGCGCCGCTGCCCGCGGAGATGATCACCGCGACCCGCTTCTCCGCGACGACGTTCTTCGGTCCGGTGCAGAGCGTCGACACCGCCTCGAGCTCATTCAGGATTCTCGGGCGCACGGTTTTCGTCAACAGCGAGACCAGCTTCGGCGGCGTGAAATCACTCACCGAGCTTTTGCCGAACGAGGTCGTGCTGGTTCAGACCGACGTCCAGACCGACGTCAGCGGCGGACGCCTCGTCGCCTCCTCGGTGCTGCTCCTCGCGCCGGTCCCGCCCGTCGTGCGGGTCACGCGCGGCACGGTGAAGAGCATCTCCGCCGACTCGTGGGTGATCGGCGATCTGACGCTGGTCGTGAACGCGCAGACGAAGATCATCGGCGAGCCGAAAGTCGGCGACACGGTGGAAGTGCTCTACAACATCAACTCCGCCAACGCGAACGTCGCCATCTCGATCGTGAAGTTCGAGCTCAAACCGCCGAACATTCCTACGATCACCACCCTGCACGGCACCGTGAAAACGATCACGCCGGCGCTGTGGACGCTCACCGTCGGCAACGCGGAGACGCGCCTGATCGTGAACGACCGGACGAAGGTCCTTCCGGGTATCGTCGTCGGCGACACGGTCGAAGTGGTCGCGCAGAAGAATGAAGACGGCACGTTGACGGCGCTCGCGATCGTGAAGTTGCGGTGGTAGTCGGAACGCCGCCGTCCCGGCGGCTGAACGGGCGGCGTCTCGCCGCCCTCGGCAGGCGGGGACGCCTGCCGCTCAGCCGGCGAGGACGCCGGCGTTCCGCGGTGTAAACCGCGGAAACACGCTCGCCAGCGACGGCACGGCGAGGTGCTTGCTCAGCACCTCGCCGAAGACGTCGCGGAAATCGGTAGTCACGGCGAGGTCGCGGCCTTCGTACAAATCCTTCAGCCCTGGCCAGCGTCCGTGCACCTTGCCGCCGCGGATGGTGCCGCCGAGGAGCAGCATCGCCGTGGCGTGACCGTGATCGGTACCGCGGTTGCCGTTCTCGCGGACGGTGCGCCCGAACTCCGACATCGTCACGAGCACGACGTCACTCATGCGCGAGCCGAGGTCTTTCGCGAACGCCGCGATGGCCTCGGCGAAGTTGCGGAGATTGTTCGCGAGCTGTCCCTGCGTCCCTCCCTCGCCTGCATGCGTGTCCCATCCGCCGACGTCCGCGAACGCGACCTCGAGTCCGACATCCGATTTGATCAGCTGCGCGATCTGCTTCAGTGAATTCGCCAGCGGCGTGCGCGGATACTCGACGCCGTTCGTTCCTTTCAGCGAGCGAAGAACCTGCACCGCATCGAACGACTCCGGATACATCGAGCCGAACACCTTCGCCGCGGGCGAATTCGCGTATGCGTGAATGTCCGTCGTGGCGACCGCGCCCGATCCCGACAGAATCCGCGGCGGCGCCTGCGACATGGCCACCGCCCGCACGGGCGTTTCATTTTTCTGCGTCGCCAATGCGCGGGAAAGAAAACCGTCCGACGTCGATTTGACGCCGGGCGTGCCGCTCTCCATGAAATCCTGCGCGTCAAAATGCGAGCGCGTGGAGTCGGGGCTTCCGGCCGCGTGCACGATGGCGAGCGAGCGGTCTTTCCAGAACGGCATCAGCGACTGCAGCGACGGATGCGCGCCGAAGAAGCCGTCGAGATCGACGACGTCCTTCTTCGCCACCGCGATCGACGGGCGCGCGGAGTAGTACGCGCTCTCGCCGTACGGCACGATCATGTTCAGTCCGTCGACCGCGCCGCGCTGAAAGATTGCCACGAGCGTCTTCTTTCCGCGCGTGTTCGACGCGGCGGCGATCTTCGCGAAGATGTTCGGCGTCAGCGCGGTGCCGGCGAGGGCGATGCCGGTGGTCTTGAGAAAGAGTCTGCGATTCATTGTTTCTGAAACTCCGGTGCGCCGAGGGTGCGCGTGAGCGATTCGGAATCGGTCGCGTCGATGCGAACGCCCGGCATCTTGTTGGCGGCGAGCGCCGCGACGAAGTTGAGTCTGGCGACGAGGGCGCCGTCGCTCGACCATGCCTCCGATTTGTCCGAGTAGCCGGTCGGCGGCTGGGCGAAGTAGAGCGGCTCGCCGATCGTGCGCAGCTCGCGCGCGATCGTCAGCGGATTCTCGATCTTCGCGCCCGCCGCGCGGACGGCGGAGATCGTGTACTCGAACGGCGACTTCACTTTCGCGCGGTAGTTCTTCTCGTCCCAGAACTCGCGGCTCTCGATGACGGCCTTGACCGTCTCGCGCAGATCGCCGTTCGTGGCCAGGAATCGCTTCGCCACGCGATCGACGAGCGCGGGCGGCGGCGTGTCGGAGACGAGCCGCTGGGCGAGCTTCGCGGCGAGGAACTTCGCCGTCGACGGATGGCGCGCGAGCGCGCGGATCATCGCCTCCCCTTCCTCGATGCCGCCGCCTTCGCGGAAACGATGCCCGAGGACGACCTTCGTACCGCGGTCGTGCAGCGCGCGACGGTAAACAAATTGACCATCGCGGCCGATCGGACCATCCGGTGAAGACGCGGGCCAGCTCGGTGACGTCCTGCTGCGTGTAGCCGCCGTCGACGCCGAGGGTGTGCAGCTCCATGATCTCGCGCGCGTAGTTCTCGTTGATCGCATCGCGGCGGCTGCGGGCGTTGTCGAGATAGAACAGCATCGCCGGCGACTTCGCCGTCGCCAGCAGCAGGTCCTCGAAGCGGCCCCAGATGTGCGGGCGGATCGTGTCGCGCTCGTACGCGGCAATGAAGAAGCGGTCGAGTCCCTTCTGCGCGAAGACGTTGAAGTGATTCATCCAGAAGTCGACCATCACTTCATTCAGCTGCCGCTCGGATTCCGCCGCGCGCAGGATGCGCTGCGACGAGAGCGCACCGATCGTCTTCCTTGCCTCGGCGCGCAACACGCGCTTTTCCTCATCGCTCAGTTGCCGGCCGCGGCGGCGCTCCGGAATCTTCGGATCGGCGATCGCGGAGAACGCGCGGTCGGCGATGCGCTCCGGATGCAGCTGCTCGTCGATCCAGCGATTCACGCCCATGCGCATCACGCGCTCGACGTCGCCGGGACGCGCGCCGAAGGCGAGACGGTTGAGCGCGTGCTCGGCCTTGGCTCGTGCAGTGGAGGTTGGAGTGGTGCGCGCCTCCGGCGCGCCTTGGGGGACGGGAGGCGCGCCGGAGGCGCGCACCACTCCAATTGCGGCCAAAATCAGGATCATTCGCTTCATGGCCGTTGGACGGCCGCGAAGCGCGGAGTGTTTACGGCGTCGGCGGCGCGTAGCCCTGCACCGCCACCCAGCCGGTGTCGAGATGCACGTAGATCGTGCGCAGCACCGGCGCCTCATCAGAGACGAGTCCGAAGAAGTAGGTGCTCTCGCCGTTGCCCGGGAAGCTGCCGGCATAGACGGCTCCGCTTGCGTAGAAGTAGGTCCAGATCCCGGACACGAGAAATGCCGAGGTGATGGTTTTCGTGCAGGGGGAGCAGCCGCCGCTGGTGATATTGAAGACGTGATCCGTGGCGATGCCGTCGGAGTTGAAGTCGTACTGGTGCGGGGTGCCCCAGTCATAGACCGCCAGGTAATCGGCGTACGGCACATACGTGAGGCCCGCGACCTGGGTCATGTTGATGCGGTACTCGTACACCCAGCGGCCGTCCTGCGATTGAAAGATGCGCGACTGCAGCCGGCCGTTGCCGCTGCCGCCCGGAACCGCGAAGTCGGCCCCGTAGTCGGTGACGGTGACGCTGCAGGTGGGGCTGAAGATGCACTGCACCGTCCACGACGTGTTGACGACGTTGAGCGCGAACGCGGGCGCGGACATGCCGAGGGTGACGAGCGAGAACAAAACGAGACGAAGAGAGAGACGTCTTGCCATGGTTTTCATTTCCTCCGAGGCAGGTAGTGACGTTCGGTCCGAAAACGTTTCAGGTTTTCGGAACGACCCACGTTCTGCCGCCGGACACGACCGTTTCGGCCTCGAAGCCGAACATCGCGCGCATGACGTCGGCGCGCAGGACCTCGGCGGGCGGCGCGTCGAGCGCGAGCGTGCCGTTCTGCATCACCAGCATCCGATCGCTCCGCGCCGCGGCCCAGTTGAGATCGTGCGCGGCGAAGAGCACGGTGCAGCCGGTGCGGTCGACGACTTCGCGCAGCAGCGCGGAAAACTGCTGCACGTGCGAGATGTCGAGCGCGGCGAACGGCTCGTCGAGGAGGATGAGGCGCGGCGTGCCGGCGAGCACGCGCGCGAGGAAGACGCGCTTCCGCTCGCCGCCGCTCATTTCGTCGAGATAGCGGTCCGCGAGATGAGTCGCATCGCACAGCGCGAGCGCGCGCGACGCTTCCTCCCAATCGGCATCGCTCTCCCACGCGAAGCGTCCGAGAAACGGCGCGCGTCCGGACACGACCACCTCGATCGCGCGCATCGGAAACGCGGGATCGGGATCCTGCGGTAGATAGCCGACGCGGCGCGCGTACTCCTTCGCGTGCCATTCGTTTAATTGCTTGCCTTCGAAACGCACTTCGCCGCTTCGCGGCGTGAAGACGCGCGCGATCAGTTTCAGCAGCGTCGATTTGCCGGAGCCGTTCGGACCGGCGAGCGCGACGAGCTCGCGCTCGCCGATCGACAGGTTCACGCCGTTCACCGCGGGGGCGTTGGCGTAGGAGTAGGAGGCGTTGCGGAGCTCGAGCACAGCTCGGAACGCCGGCGTCCTCGCCGGCTGGACGGGCGGCGTCTCGCCGCGGGCGGGCGGCGGCGAGGACGCCGCCGGGCCAGCCGGCGAGACGCCGGCGTTCCGAAGCAAAGACAAGAAAAACGGCACGCCGAGAATCGCCGTGAACGCGCCGATCGGCAGTTCGGTCGTGCGGACGACGATGCGCGAGACGAGATCGGCGGAGACGACGAGCGTTGCGCCGCCGAGGGCGCAGAGCGGGAGGAGCGTGCGAAAGTCGCGGCGCCAGATCAGGCGGATGAGATGCGGGACGAGCAGGCCGACGAAGCCGATGATGCCGCTGACGGCGACGGCCGCGCCGGTGATGATGGATGCGGCGCCGAAGCCGATCAGCTTCATGCGCTCGACGTCGACGCCGCGCGCCTTCGCGTCCTCTTCGCCGAAGACGAGCAGGCGCAGATCGTTCGCGACGAACGCGAGCACGATCATCGCTGCGATGAGCAGAGACGCGACAAGAGCCACGCTCGTCCACGTCGCGCCGAAGAGCGTGCCCATCATCCACTTCAGTGCCGCGGTGAGATCGCTCTGCGGCGAGAGTGAGAACGAGATCAGGATGACGGCGGAGAAGAACGCGTTGAGCACGAGGCCGGAGATCAGGAGGCGCACCGGATCGGTGTGATCGCGGCGGCGCGCGAGGAGAAAGACGGCCGCGGTGGCGAGGAGCGCGCCGGCGAAGGCGACGAGCGGCACGAGCCCGGGAATGCGATTCCATTGCAGCGCCGTCGCCACCGCGGCGCCGGAGGCCGCGCCGCCGGACACGCCGAGGATGAACGGATCGGCGAGAGGATTGCGGAGCAGCGTCTGGAACGTGACGCCGGCCACGGCCAGCGCGGCGCCGATGGCCGCGGCGAGCAACACGCGCGGCAATCGGAGGCGCAGCAGGATCATGCGCGCGGTCGCGTCGTGCAAGTCGAGCGAGACCGAGCCGAACGTGATACCGAGCGCAATCGAGAGGACGAGAAGAAACGCGAGGATCAGGCCTGCGCGGGACACGGCAGAAAGATAGACCAGTCGAGCGACGCCAGGAATCCTTCATCCGGCGGTTGAATGGTTTTGAACGTGAACGCGAACTGCGACGGCCCGTGCTCTTCGAGATGTTTGAGGCGCTTCTTGGCCTCGTCGATGCCGGGGATGTGTCCCGCCGGCACCCACCACATCGCGACATAGGCGCCCTGGAAGTGCTCGAACCAGTCGCGGCGCTGCCGCAGCAGCTCCGCGTGCGCGGTCTTGTAGACGTAGTGTTTCAGCGCGTCGACGCTCTCCCACACCGACATGTTGACGATGATCTGATCGTCGTCGAAGGGGCGGAGGTAGGTGGCGTCGCCCTCCGGCGTCTGCAGACGCCAGACAAATCCCGGCGCGGCGTCGGCCAGCGCGTTGATCTCCTCGAGCCGCGCCACGAAGCCGGCCATGACGTCACTGTCCAGCGGCGCTTTCATGCGGGCGATGTTGATCTGGGAGATGTGGTAGCTCGTCATCGATCACCTCTCGCATCCAGTATCGCATTGAGCGCCTTCGCCGCCTCCCCGACCCTCGGTCCGGGCCGCTGAAAAATGTCTTCGTTCACCGAAACGACTTCGGCCTGTAACGCCGGGACACGTTTCTTCAGCGCATCGACCTGCTGCGGCGTCAGCGCGCCGCGCGGATAGAGAATCAGCTCCGGCGGCGACGCCACGAGCGACTCGAGCGAATACTGCGGCCATCCATCCACCAGCACAGAGTTTTGTGCACCCGTGAGTTGAAACAAATCGTCGGTGAACGTGTTCTGCCCCGCCACGTACAACGGATCCGTCCAGACGGCAAAGAGGATGCGCCTGTGCTTGGCGCGCGTATGCCGCTGCGCGTCGATCGCCGCACGCAGCTCGCGCACGGCATCGTCCGTTCGCGGCGCGTCGAGCAACCGCCCGAGCCGCTCCATCGCCGGCGCGATCTGTTCGAGGCGATCCGTGCGCACGACATAGAGCGGAATCGCCGCAGCCTTCAGCGCGCTCGCGAGATTCGGATGATTCCCTTCCGTCGATGCGATGACGAGATCGGGCTTCAGCGCAGCGATCTTCTCGACGTTCGGCTGCATGCCGCCGACTTTCGTGATGCGCTTCGCTTCGGGCGGAAAGTTCGAGAAATCGTCGGTGCCGACGACACGATCGCCCGCGCCGAGGGCGAAGAGCATTTCCGTGAGGTTAGGCGCGAGGGAGACGACGCGGGTTGTGCGCGCCGTTAGAGCGACGGGGCGACCGAGATCGTCGGTGTGCGCTGTTTGTTCGCTGGGGGCGCAGGACAGGAAAAGAAGAAGGAGGAAAACCGTGGGGCGGCGATTAAGACTCACCGCCCTCTTCATCTTCCATGTCGTTGTTCATGCCAAGGCGATTGCACGCGGCGGCGTACATTTGTTTGGACGCGTTGATCGCACTCTGCAGCTCGGCGATGCGGTCCTTCACTTTCGCCAGCTCTTCTTCGATCTGATCTTTCAGATCGTTGATCTCCTGCTTCGTTACCTGAAGCGTGGTCTCGTAGAATTTTCTCTGTTGATCGGTCAGAACCGGCATCTCACCCTCCGACGAATTTTTATCATAGCTTGAACTGCACCGGCACGGTCAGCCACGCTCTCACGCGCACGCCGTCCACGGTGCCGGGCGCGAATGAGGAGCGGCGCATGGTCTGCTCCGCCGCTTCATTCAAACCGACCGGGCGATTGACGCCGCGCAGGATCTGCACCTGCAGCACCTGCCCGGTCTCCGACACCAGCACGTTCGCCAGCACCGTTCCCTCGACGCGCTGCAGGCGCGCGACTGCCGGGTACGCCACGGTGCCCATGCGCGTGATGCGCGGCGTGACCAGTCCCGGGGTACCGGCGGGCACGAGGTCGCCTTCGCGGAACGTGCGCCGCGCGGGCGCTTCCTGCACCGGCGCGGGCGCGGGAACGACCGGCTGCGGCGCGGGCTGCTCGGCCGCCGCGGCAGGCGCGGGCGTGGGAGCGGGACGCGTTTCGGCGACGGTCTGCGTCACCGGCGGCGGCTGCACCGGCACCGGAGTGGGAGTCGGAATGGGACGCGCGGCCGCGGTGGTCGTCGTTGCCGGCGTGCTGCGCACGCGCTGCGGCTTCGAGCCGCGCGCGCTCGGCGGCGAGACGGCGGGCCACTTCCTGATCGACCGCACTCGGATCGATCACGGGAGCGGTCGACGTCAGCGCGGCGGTCGTCGTGGCTGTGGTTGCCGTGAGCGGCGCGGCGGTCGCGAGTGCTGGTGCAGTCGTCGCCGTCGATGCAGTTTGCGCCGGCACTGTAGTGTCCTTCTTGCGCGTGAGCGCCCAGACCCCACCGAGAACCAGAAGCAAGATCACAGCACCGATGGCGATGAGCGGCACGGGGGATTTCTTCGCGGGTTGCGGTTGCTCCCAGGGCTCCACCACGGTGGGCGCCGCCGCTGCGGCAACGGGCGCGGGCGCGGGCCTCACTGGTTCGGGCACGGGCACGGGCACGGGCACGGGAGCGGGCGCATGCATGGGCTCCGAGATCTGCGTCACGGGCTCCGCGGCGGAGATGCGATGCATGTAGATCGCGAGATCGGCGCTGGTCGGCGTCGGCTTGAAGCTATAGAGGATGGCGTCCATGTCGCGCGCCATCTCGCCCGCGGTCTGATAACGGTTCGCGGGATCTTTCTGCAGCGCCTTCACCACCACCGCGTCGATCTGCGGGGAGACCTCATCGTTGTACTGCGACGGCGCGGTGACGCGCGCCTCGCGCACCTGCTCGAGGATCGAGAGCTCGTTGTCGCCGCTGAACAGCTTGCGGTTCGTAAGCATCTCGAACAGCACCGTCGCCAGCGCGAAGATGTCGGAGCGGCGATCGATCGTGCGGCCCCAGGCCTGCTCCGGCGACATGTACTGCAGCTTGCCTTTCAGCGCGCCGGCCTGCGTGTGCGAGGCCTTCGACGCCGCCTTGGCGATGCCGAAGTCGCACAGCTTGATGTCGCCGTCCTGCGAGACGAGCACGTTCTGCGGCGAGACGTCGCGATGCACGAGACCCATCTCGCGCTCGTCGAAATCCTTCTTGCGATGCGCGTAGTCGAGCGCCTGGCCGATCTTCGAGGCCACGAAGAGCGCGAGCTCGACGCCCATCGGATGATCGCGTTCTTCGCCGCGGCGGAGAATCGTCTTGAGGTCGTACCCATCGATGTACTCCATGGCGATGTAGTACGAGCTCTGAATTTTTCCGAGGTCGTAGATGTGGATGATGTTGTTGTGGTTCAGCTGCGCGGCCAGCTTCGCTTCATCGATGAACATCTCGATGAAGTCCTGGTTGTCGGACAGATGCGGAAGGATTTTCTTGATCGCGACGATCTTCTGGAATCCCTCTTCGCCGCGCTTGCGCGCCTTCCACACTTCGGCCATGCCGCCCGTGGCGATCTTTTCGATCAGCACGTACTGGCCGAACTTGATTCCGTCCACCGGCTCTTCTTCTTCGACGCGCGCCGGCTCGGGCACGAACACCGGCTGCGACACCGGGATCTTGTCTTCGGTGTAGGCCGGCATGCGCGCGGTATTGAATGATGGTGGTTGGGGGGTGGGGGTTGGAGTTTGGGGACGCGGAATGCTTCCCGTCTGCGTTTTCGCGCGCGCGTTTTTCTCGATGCCCGACAGCGTGTCGGAGAGCATCTTGTCGAGATTGCCCGACGTGCGCTTCGGGTCGGGAGTGGGCGCTTTCGCCTGCGCGGGTGCGGGAGCGGGCGACGGTGGTGCAGGTGCGTGCGCCGGTTTCGGCGGCGGCGTGACGACTTGCGTTTGCGGCTGCACTTGCGGCTGCGGCCCCGTCACTTCCCGTTTCCTCTGCGGCCTCAGACCGGAGAGCGTGTCGGCGAGCATCTTGTCGACGTCTTCGCTCGGTTTCGGTTTCCGCATGCCGCCGGTGGCCGGCTTGTCGTCGACGAGATCGCCGAAGAGATCATTGGAGGTGACGGTGGGGCGAACCGTGAATTCGTCGGTGAGCGTGGCGCCGGTGCGGATGCCGAGCATCTGCTGCACCTTGCCGAGGAACTCGCTCTCCGAATATGGCTTCGGAAGAATGTCCGACGCGCCGACGCGCTGCGCGTCGCTCTTCGGACTCTTGCCGTTGTAGCCGGAGACGGTGAGCAGGATCGGCGTCTCCTGCAGCGGCTTGCGTCCGCGGATCGCGCGAATCAGCTCGGTGGTGCTGATCTTCGGAACCACCGACGAAAGCACGATCAGCTTCGGCTGCTCGGAGTCGAGAACGCGAATCGCCTCTTCTCCGTCCTTCGCAAACGTCGGCGTGAACGGCTGTCCCGCCAACGCCTGCCGCACGCGGTCGGTGTACCGTGGTTCGTACTCGACGACAAGAATGTTTTCAGACATGAGTGTGGGACTCGGTTCGCTCGGGATTGAGGTTGACGATTTTGGCACAGAGAGAGGTTTGCTCCAAATCGGGAGACGAGAACGTGCGGCGGCTCGTCACGTGCGGAGTGAAAGGCAGGTGTTGCGCGCACGGCACAGGAATGCAGAACGCAGAGCGCAGAACGTAGAGCTAGAAACCCGCCGCCATGCGTCGTATGGGTCTTCTCAATTCTTCGTTCTGCGCTCTGCGTTCTGCGTTCATCTTCCTTCTGCCTTCTGCCCTCTGCCTTCTGCCTTCATCCGTTCCCGCTTGCATTTACATCCAACCTTTCGCATACTACCGCCCGCACCTAGCGCGACGAATCATCGAGCGTTGGACATCCCGCCGGGCGTTGAGAACTTGAATCCTCCGCCCAGACGTCGTCGGTTCCCGGGACTCGCAGGTGAAAGCTCAGTTGGTAGTTTGTTGAGTTCAGATGACACCAGAAGATCGCACTCCGCGTAAGCGGCGTCGTCGCAGACGCCGCGGGGGCAGCGGCGCACCGGGCCTGCCGGGCGCCGAAGGAAACGGCCCTTCACCAGGAAACGAAGCACAACCGCAGCAATACGGCGGTGGTGGAGGCGCTGGCCGCAACAACAACCGCCGGCGCCGGCGTGGCCGCAGCGGCGGCGGTGGCGGTGGTGGCGGCCGTAGTCGCGACGACCGGTATCAGCAGGACTCGGCCGGTCCGATTCCGCCGCTCCCCGACATCGAGCCGGGACAGCTCGTCCCCGCCAGCGGCGTGCTCTGGATCAAGCCCAACGGCACCGGCATGCTCGTCAATCCGGCGAACCAATATCAGCCGGCGCCGGGCGACACGATCGTGCCGCGCTCGATGGTGGAGAAGCTCCACCTGCAGCAGGGCCTCCTGATCGGCGGCTCGGCGCGACGCGCCGGCAACATCATGGAGCTCGCCGGACTCGAGACGATCGAAGGGATGGCGATCGAGGAGTATCGCGAGTCGCGCCGTCCCTTCTCCGAGTTGATCTCGATCGATCCGAACGAACAGTTCAAGCTCGAGACCGAGCCGGAGCGTCTCACGACGCGCGTGCTCGATTTGCTCGCGCCGATCGGCAAAGGGCAGCGCTGCCTCATCGTCGCGCCGCCGAAAGCCGGCAAGACGACGCTCCTCAAAGACATCGCCCACGGCGTGAACCGCAATCATCCCGACGTCATCCTGTTCGTGCTGCTCGTCGATGAGCGCCCCGAGGAAGTCACCGACTTCCGGAGATCCGTCGAGCAGGGGGAAGTGGTGGCGTCGAGCTCGGACGAGACGGCGGACAGCCACATCCATCTTGCGGAGATCGTCCTCGAGCGCGCGCGGCGTCTGACCGAGATCAGGAAAGACGTCGTGATTCTTTGCGACTCCATCACGCGCATGTCACGCGCATACAACAACGAGCAGCGAGGATCGGGAAAGATCCTTTCCGGCGGCATCGACGCGCGGACGATGGAAAAGCCGAGGCGCTTTTTCGGCGCGGCGAGAAACGCCGAGGACTGGGGATCGCTGACGATCATCGCCACGGCGCTGGTCGACACCGGATCGCGCATGGACGAAGTCATCTTTCAGGAGTTCAAGGGAACGGGAAACACGGAGATCGTGCTCGACCGCGGTCTGTTCGAGCGGCGCATCTTCCCGGCCATGAACATCGCCCAGACCGGCACGCGCAAAGAGGAGAAGCTCCTCCCGCCGACGGTGCTCCCGAAAGTGCACACGCTGCGTCGCGCGCTGGCCGGAACCGATCCGATGACGGCGATGAAAATGCTGCTGGAGCGGTTGCAGAAGTTCCCGACGAACGAGTCGTTTTTGAAGAGCTTTTAGTCGCGGATGGCGGATGGCGGATGGCAGACCGGAACGCATCGGTTTCTGTCATCTGCAATCTGCCATCCGCCATCTGTTTTCCGAAGACTTCGATTCAAAAAACCGTTTCTTTACGGCACGCGCTCCGTGCAGTAATGTAGCGGCCAGCAAAATCCGGTTAAAAGCAACCGCACCAATCGCAGGAGGATCTATGCTCGTTTCGCGTCGTCTTTTGTATGTCGTCGCGGTCGCACTTGTTGCGTTCGCGCCGGCAATGGTCGCGCAGGTCACGACTGGCGGCATCGCCGGCAACGTGACGGCGGCCGATGGCAGCGCGCTGCCGGGAGTGACGGTGGAAGCCATCCACCTCCCCACCGGCGCACGCTATGACACGGTGAGCGGCGGGGAAGGCCGTTACACCATCGCCAACGTTCGTGTCGGTGGTCCGTACACGATCTCGGCGAACCTCGAAGGCTTCAAGCCGACGACGGTCAGCAACATTCAGGTGGCTCTCGGCACGACGTCCGAAGTCGATCTGAAACTGTCGCTGGCCGCGGTCACGGAGGCCATCACCGTGACGGCGACCGTCGATCCGATCATCAACCCGGAGCACACCGGGTCGACGTCTTCGGTTTCGACGGAGCAGATCGAGACCCTGCCGACGGTCAACCGTCAGATCCAGGACTTCGCCCGCACCAATCCGTACTTCACGACCAGCCTCACCGGCGACGGCACGTTCATGTTCGTCGCGGGCCGCAACAACCGCTACAACACACTCCAGATCGACGGTGCCGTGAACAACGACCTGTTCGGTCTGTCCGCCGCGGGAACGCCGGGCGCCGGCTCGGGCATGCAGCCCGTCTCGCTCGACGCGATCCAGCAGATCCAGCTCGTCGTCTCGCCGTATGACATCCGCCAGAGCGGATTCACCGGCGGCGGCGTGAACGCCGTCACGCGCTCCGGAACGAACGATTGGGAAGGCTCGGTGTTCGCCACCAAGCGCGACCTCGATTACGTCGGAGAGAACGACACCCTTCCGGTGCTCGCCGCGTTCGATCAGAAGCAGTACGGCGGACGCCTCGGCGGTCCGATCTGGAAGGACAAGCTGTTCTTCTTCGTCAGCGGTGAGACCAACAAGCGCGAGGAGCCGAACGGCACGCGCGCCTGCAACAGCGTCGCCGACTGCGCGGCCGCGACCTCCGGCAATCTCGCCGGAATCTACCGCGGAGCGCCGACGGCGTTCGAAGTGCAGGACTATCTCAAGACCGCCTACAACTACGACTCGGGCGGTCTCGAAGACGTCATCTTCGACACGAAGAGCGACCTCTACTTCGGCCGGCTCGACGCGAACATCGCTTCGAAGCACAACCTGACCCTCCGTCACAACCACGTCGAAGGGTCGAACGTCAACATTCCGTCCAGCTTCACGCGCAACACCACGCGCTTCTACTTCCCGAACAACGTCTACCTGCAGCCCAGCGAGACTGACTCGACGGTCCTCCAGGTCAACAGCGTCTTCAGCGCGAACACGTTCAACGAAGGCCGCGTCAACGTCACCAAGGTCCGCGATCACCGCGACACGCCGGGCACCATCTTCCCGACGATCGAGATCGGTGCCTCGGGCGGCGAGCGCAATGGCACGATCCAGACCGGCATCGAGCGCTTCTCCGGCGCAAACGTGCTGAATCAGGACGTCACCGAGTTCACCGACGACTTCACGTACACGCGTGGCAATCACACGATGGTCTTCGGTACGCACAACGAGTTCTTCGAGTTCAGCAACCTGTTCATCCAGGACTTCTACGGCTACTACCACTTCACGTCGCTGGCGAACCTGCAGGCCGGCAATCCCGACATTTACCGCATCGGCTTCGCGACCGGCGCCGATCCGCGCCGTCCGACCGAGTTCAAGGCTGCGCAGTACAGCCTCTACGCGAGCGATTCGTGGCACATGCCGCAGGGCGTGACCCTGACGTTCGGCCTGCGCGCCGATAAGCCGAAGTTCAACACGGCCCCGTCGAATAATCCGGGCGTACTCGCCGTCACCGGCCACTCGACGTCCGAAATTCCGTCCGAGAAGATCACCTGGGAGCCGCGCATCGGCTTCAACTGGGACATCTCCGGCACCACGAAGCAGCAGCTGCGCGGCGGCGTCGGTGTGTTCCAGGGCCGCACGCCGTTCGTCTGGATCTCGAACAACTACGGCAACACCGGCATCGAACAGATCCTGCGTATCTGCACGGCCGCATCCTGTCTGCCGAAATTCAATCCCGACCCGAACACGCAGGCCCGCCTCGACGGCATCGCCGGCGTCGCGCAGGACATCGCGCTGTCCGATCCGGACTTCAAGTTCCCGCGCGTGATGCGCGCGACCCTCGGCTATGACCGCGACCTTTTCTGGGGCGTCCGCGGCACCGTTGAAGTGCTCTACTCCAAGACACAGGAAGACGTCTTCTATCAGAACGTCGCCAAGGTGCGGAACGGCGTGAGCCCGCTCGACGGCCGCCCGCGCTATGCGACGATCACTCCGCCGGCCGGCGTCGGCGCGATCGCCAACGCGTACTTCCTGACGAACACGAACAAGGGCCACGAGCGGACCGAGACGCTGCAGCTGTCGAAGAACTTCCGCAGCCTCACCCTGAGCGGCAACTACGCGCACTCGGACGCGGAGTCGGTCGGTGACTGGACCTCCAGCACCGCGGGCTCGAACTGGCAGTTCGGCTACGTCAACAAGGGCGACATCTTCAACGCCGAGCTCTCGACGACGCAGTTCGAGATCGAGCATCGCTTCAACATCGCCGCGACGTACAACCTGACCACCGGCCCGCTCAGCCATGCCTTCGGTCTGTATTACGTCGCGCAGTCCGGCCAGCCGTACTCGCTGCTGATGAACGGCGACCCGAACGGCGACGGCTCGCAGAACAACGACCTGCTGTTCGTTCCGGGCGCCAACGGCGTGATCCTCTGCTCGACGACGGCCAACGGCGCGCCGACGGCCGCCGGTCCCTGCCGCACCAGCGCCGGCGTCGTGCAGGCCCCGATCGACAACAACCAGTTCTACAGCTTCCTGACGTCGGTCGGCCTCGACCCGACGAGCGGCCAGATCCTCGACCGCAACAATCTCCGCCAGCCGTGGACGCGCCGCCTCGACTTCCACTACGAGATCGGCCTCCCGCAGGTCTTCGGCGCCCGCGTGCTGGTGCAGGCGGACGTGCTGAACGTGCTCAACATCTTCGACAAGGATGCGGGCATCCAGCGCTTCGTCACCAACGGCACGTACTTCCCGATCACCTACAGCGGCCAGGACCCGACGAGCGGCAAGGCCGTCTATCGCGAAGCGGCCGCCGGACGCCTCACGCCGGGCACCCAGTTCTCCACCGCGAACCTCGCGTCGCGCTGGCAGGGTCGCCTCGGACTCCGCGTCAACTTCTAATCCGTACTCCAGGCAGTCTCACGAAAGCCGCCCGCAAGGGCGGCTTTTTTGTGTTTGGGAGTTGGGGGATAGGGGGTTGTTGTAGAGTCCCGCGCATGCGCAAGCTCGCCGTGGTGCTGTTTCTCCTCGCCGCCTGCACGACCACAATGACCCCCACTCCCCCAACCCCTATCCCCCAATCCCAATCCCCCTGCAACCCCGGCCTCGCTCTCGTCAACGCGACCGTCTGGGTGCAGCAAGGAGCCGAATATCGCGCGGTCGCGCTGGCGACATTCGATGCCGCGACCCGTTCGCTCGATGCCGCGCTGGCGGATTCGTCGTGGAATGCGGAAGAAGGAACGAGCGATCCGTCGCAGCCGCCCGCGATCATCGTCGACTCCGACGACACGGTCTTCGACAACACGCTGTTCGAAGTGCGCGAACTGAAACAGGGACGCACGTACGACGAGAAGGATTGGGCGGAGTGGGTCGCCGAGGCGAGCGGCGGTGCCGTGCCCGGCGCGGCGCAGTTTCTCGCGCACGCGAAGAGCCGCGGCGTGACCGTCTTCTACATCACCAACCGTGACGTGAAGGAAGAAGAGGGCACGCGCCAGCGTATCGCGAACCTCGGCTTTCCGCTCGAAGCGAACCTGGACACGATCCTTACGCGCGGCGAGCGCGCAGAGTGGGCCTCGGACAAGGCCAGCCGCCGCGAGTTCGTTGCCGCGCAGTACCGCGTGCTCCTCCTCGCCGGCGATGACCTGAATGACTTCGCCAACGCGCGAGACAAGAGCGTCGCCGACCGCTTCAGGATCGTCGAAGACAAGCGAAGCTGGTGGGGCACGAAGTGGTTCATGCTCCCGAACCCCATGTACGGCTCCTGGGAACGCCCCATCACCGGCGGCACCGGCACGCCATGCGAGCAGTTGCAGAAAAAGGTGGACGCGCTGCGGCCGTAAGTCTTGGTAACTGTGGAACGGCGGGCTCTCAGCCCGCCGGAACGCAAACGGCGGGCTTAGAGCCCGCCGCTCCACTACCGCCTCAAGAATGAAGTCTCAGGCCTCGAGAGTGAAGTGCCGCACCTCAAAAGTGAAGTCCCAGGCCTTCAAAGGTGAAGTCTCGACTTCAAAAGTAAAGTCGGAGGCCTCGAAGGTGAAGTCGTCTACCGCGCCGCCCGCCGCCGCGGCATCACCGGCGTCGGATCCGGAGTGGCGAGCGTGCGCAGCACCAGACGGTCGCCGCCGAGGTACGGATGCCGCTCGGTGTAGAGGACGAAGAGCCGCTGCGCGGCGGAGATCGCGGCGTCGGGAAACAGGGCATCGACTTCGACCGTGCCGGTTCGGGTTCCGTCGGCGGCGATGCGCGCGAAGAGGAGGCGCGAGGCGCCGCTGACCGAGTCGATGAAGTAGACGCCGTCGCGTTGTGTGGCGATCACGCGCGCGCCGCCGCCGGACGCCGATTGGTAGAAGATGCGATCGGGATCGAGGAGCAGCGACATCGTGCTGCGTGCGGCATAGAGCCTCGATTGGTGTGAGAAAAGAGTCCAGCCTCGCGCGACGGCGGGGTCGTGCGTGGACGGCTCGTCAACGATCGTGGTTTGTGCGCCGCCGCTGTTGAGCACAATCGAGAAGATGCCGCCGCGGACGGTGTTCGAAGACGAGGCATGCCACGCGGCGGTGCAGGTGCGCGGAATCGCAGGCGATGGCGGCGTGGTCGGCGGAGCCGGCCGGCGTAGGATTGATCGCGGCCGGAGCGGTGATCACCGCGCCGGCGGAGGAGATGGCAGCGGCGAGGACGGTGCTCTCGCTGGTCCAGACGCCGAGGTATGCGGTGCCGCTCCAGGTCGCGGCGAGCTGCGTTGCGCGCGTGACGCGTCCGAACGCAAGAGGCGCGGCGTCGAGGACATATCCGTCCACGCCGACGCGCCGCACGAGGATGTCGCCGGCCTGCGATTGCCAGAAGACGAGAAAGTCGCGGCCGTTCGACGCAACCGCGGGACGCGATTCTTCAAACGAGTCGGCACCGATTTCGAGAATGCGTCCGAGCTCGCCGGTCGGACCGATGATCGCGCCGAAGACGGCGTCGCTCTCGCGCCACACCACCAGCGAGTACACACCGTTGGTGGCCAGCGCCGGCTCGCTCTGATCGCGCGGGACGTTGAGAATCGCGGCCACGCGTTGATCCCCGCCTAACGAACGGAAGATCGTCGCGCTCGCGCGATGATCGTCCTGATCCTGGGCGATGACCATCGTGTCGGTTCCGTTCGAGCCCGCCGCGAAGACGCGCTCTCCGTTCGTCTGAATGGTCACGCCCTGCGCATCGATGGGAGTGCCGTCCGCGGCGATGCGAATCCCGGCGACGTCGTGGATGCCCGCTGCGAAGAGGATGCGCTCCCAGACCAGCACGTATTCGCTGCCGTTCCAGATCACCAACGGCGTCAATCCGGCGCTGTTGTCGAGCGTCTGCGGCGAACCGGTGGACATGTCGGCGCGGACCAGCACCGCGCTCGTTCCGTTCGACTTGAGGATGACGGCGAGATAGTCGTGGCCGTCGCTGCCGAGGACGACTTCGCGCGGGCTGCCGCCGCCGAAGGGAATCGTGAAGATGGAACCGGCGACGCCGGCGGCGTCGATCGGTCGCGCGCGGACCTCCGTACCGCCGATGCCGGGGATGGCGGCGACGAGGAAGCCGGTTCCGTTCGAAGCCGCGACCGCTGCGCCGTTCAGGCCGAAGTTGAGCAGCTGTTCCGGAGTCGTCGGAACGCCGTCGCGGTCGAGCAGGCGATAGCGCAGACCGCCGGAGACGACGAGGAGATTGCTGCCGTTCCAGGCCATGGAAATGCGGCCGGTAGTGGCGACCCTGCGCGCCTCCGTGTCGCGCACCTGCGCGTTGCGCGAGAGGCGCCGCACCATGATTCCGTCCCCGGTGTTCCAGGCGATGACGTAATGCGCGCCGGTCCAGACGGCGGCGCAGGAAGACGTGGCGAAGTCGCTGCTGATGTCTGCCACGCGGATGCTCGGCGCGTAGGCGGAGCCCGACGGCGAGATCCGCGTCGCGGCGACGAATCCGAACGTTTCGGAGACGACGAGGAAGTCCGTGCCGTCGCTGGCGATCGCCGCCGCGCCGATCGGCCGCAGCACGCCGCCGTACGTCAGCGGCGTGATCGGCTGGTCCGGGCGCAGCTGCGGGAGAGCCGCGTGGAGGGGAAGAACACCGAGGAGCAGGGAAACCGCCAGGAGTGGGGAGCGCACGGCGGAAGAGATTAACAAAACTATCCGAACGGTCCATAGATCGGCGGCAACGTCACGCCGAGCGTGCGCAGGTACATGCTCAGCTGGCCGCGATGGTGGTAGACGTGATTGAGCAGGATCATGCGCACCATGCCGAGCTTGGTCGCGGCGAACACCGGCTCGCCGTTGCGCGTCAGCGACCACGGTCTCGCCAGATCGTCGTCGCTCATGCGGGCCAGCAGCGACTTCGCCGTGGCCAGGTTCTCCTCGAACGCGACGGCGATCGCGGTCACCGACGCCGGCGATTCCTCCGGCGCGAACGAGCCCTCCGCCGCGTCGTGCTGGATCATCTCCGCGACGCGCCGCTGCGTTTCGGCGATGTGCATCGCCAGCTGGCCGAGGGAGCACGCCTGCGGATGCGGGCGCCAGTCGAGCTGGTCCGCGGGCAGGCACTGCAGCAGCCGGCGCGTCGCGTGCGCTTCCTGCTCCAGTTCCACCAGGAAGGTCTCTACCATCGGCATGCGCCGATGGTAGAGAGCGCGTGCTCGCGTGAAAACGCGCACGGGACGAAACGGACCGTCCGCGGGACGGTCCGTCATCGAGCTAAACCGACAAACGCGGCTGCTGCGTCGACGGCGACGGAGCGTCACCGGTCTCGGTCCCGAGCGGATTCACGGGGATAGCGTGTGTGCCGTACGCGTCGGTGATGTTCACGCTGCGCATCGGGGACACGCCGCCGCCGGAGGAGAAGCTGGCGACGTAGTAGGTCACGAGCATGTTCACGAGGCCCGGCACCGTCTCCATCAGGTTGTAGCCCGCGGAATCCGAGGTGAAGAAGATGTGCCACCCACCGGTCGGGTAATAACAGGTCGCGATCAGGCTCAACGCCACGTCGCCCGGTCCGTCGTACGGGCGCGAAAGCGCGAGATAGCTGATCGCACCGCCGGCGGAAGGCTGCGTCGTTCCGGTCGCCCCGGCTGCATGGTCCGCCGATACCTGCGTGACCGCGACATCGGTGCCGTTCCACGGCTCGATCGGCACTTGATGCGTGCCGTGGCCGTCGGTGATCGTGACCGTCGTCTGCCCCTGCAGCAGGACCGGCTGCGAGGTAGTGGCTGTGGCGTTGTAGTAGATCAGCAGGTTATCGATGATGTTCGGCGTCACCTGCAGCAGCGTCCACGCGAGTCCGTTCTGCCGCGCGAAGAAGATGTGCGAGACGCTGTTCCACAGATATCCGGACGCGAAGATGTAGAGCACCGGCGGTGCCCCGTCCTGAAAGCTCCGCGCGTATGCCTTGTAGATGAGACCACCGGCCTGACAGGGAAAGGGCTGATTCGCGAGTTGCTGCTGCGCCATGACTGCCTCCTTTTTTCTCTCTGGGAGGCAGTCATTTTATCCGCAAGTGCACAAGGCGGCGGGACGCCGCCTGATCAGCCGGCGAGACGCCGGCGTTCCGAGGCTAGACGACGGCGCCGACGAGATCGTATGGATGGGCGTCCGTAATCTCGACGCGCGCGAACGCGGGCAGATCCTGCGGCAGGAGGTCGATGCCGTCGTTGATCAGCAGGCGGCCGTCGATCTCGGGAGCCTGGCCGATGAGACGGCCTTCGAGCAGATGTTCGGTCTCTTCGCAAACGCCGGTCACGATGGCGTCGAAGGTCTTGCCGACGCGCGCTTCGTTGCGCGAGAGCGCGATTTTCTGCTGCAGTTCCATCAGCTTCACGCGGCGGCGCTCGGCGGTTTTGCGCGACGGGGTGTCGGTCATGCGCGCGGCGAGCGTGGAGTCTTCCTGCGAGTAGACGAACGCGCCCATGTTGTCGAACTGCGCCCACTCGACGAAGTCGTAGAGCTCTCCGAAATCCTTAGGAGTCTCGCCGGGATGGCCGGTGATGAACGTCGTGCGCAGGGTGAGGTCGGGGACGATGGAGCGCATGCGCGCGATCATCTCGCGATACTCCTTCGGCGAGCCGGGACGGCGCATGCGGCCGAGGACGTTCGCGGTGACGTGCTGCAGCGGGATGTCGACGTACGGAGCGAAGCGCGGCTCGCGGGCCATGAGCTCGAAGAGCGACCAGTCGAGCGAGCCGGGATAGGCGTAGAGGAAACGGATCCAGCGGAAGCTGGTCTCGCGCAGCAGCGTCTCGACGAGTTTCGTGAGACCGCTGTCGTAGCCGAGGTCTTCGCCGTAGCGCGTGGTGTCCTGCGCGACGAAGTTCAGCTCTTTCACGCCGGCGCTCTCGAGCGACTGCGCTTCGCGCAGGAGCGACTCGATGCTGCGCGAGCGGAACTTGCCGCGCATCTGCGGGATCGCGCAGAACGTGCACGGATTCGAGCAGCCTTCGGAGACTTTGAGGTACGCGTGCGCGAGGCCCTGCGTGAGCACGCGCGGCAGATCTTCGTACAGCCGCACCGACATCTTCCGCCGCACCGGCGCCGCGTCATCGACGACGCCCGTGACCGCCTCGGTGATTTTCTCGAGGTGATCGAGTCCGACGAAGGCGTCGATCTCCGGAATCGACTCCTGCAGGTCGGTGCGGTACTTCTGCACCATGCAGCCGGTCACGATCAGCCGCTCCACGCCGCGGCCCTTCTTCTCCGCGACTTCGAGGATCGTGTCGATCGACTCCTGCTTCGCCGCGTCGATGAAGCCGCAGGTGTTGACGATCACGACGTCGGCCTCTTCGAGGTCGTTCGTGAGAACGACGTTCGACTCCGCCTGCAACTGGCCCAGCATGATCTCGGCATCGACGAGATTCTTCGGGCACCCGAGGGAGATCATCCCCACGCGCTTTTCAACCATGAGCAGGAAGAGAACGCCCGACGCCGCTGACAAATTGCTGACCTTTCACTGACGTTGCTGCGATCTCTTCCGAAGACGCGATCGCTAGCCTGCGGCCATGTTCAAGCGCGCCTCCGCCCTGGCCCTCGGTCTCCTCTTCGCCACCCTCCCCGCACAGGCAAACGACATCCTCGTTTCGGGGCGTGTCAGCAACAGCATCGTTCGCTACGACGGCGCCACGGGCGCGTTCAAGAGCGTCTTCGCCTCGGGCGGCGAGCTGCAGAATCCGAACGGAATCGCCTACGGGCCCGACGGCAATCTGTACGCCGGCCTCGGCGACACCGGCATCGTGCTGCGATACGACGGCCGGACCGGCGCGTTCATCGATCGCTTCATCGACACCACTGCCTTTGCAGGAGCGCGTGATATCGCCTTCGGTCCGGACGGCGATTTGTACGTGGCGGCGGGCTCGATCAGTCAGGTCCTGCGTTTCGACGGCCGGACCGGCGCGGCGCGCGGCAATGTCGCCGTCGGCGGCAGTCTCGTCGGTCCGGTCGGTCTCGACATTCGCGCCGATGGACTCATGGCCGTCGGCGGCGCATTGAGCAACGGCGTCTATTTCTATCGGGACGGCCAGTTCGTGCGCCGCTGCGCGAACGCGGCGAATCACGCCTCGATCACCGGCGTGCTGTTCGGCGACGACGGGTTTGTCTATGCGGCAACGGCGGGCCGCAATTCGATCGTTCGCGTCGATCCGGAGACGTGCGCGCAGACCGTGTTCGCGTCCGGCCAGGGACTCGACACCGCGATCTATCTCGAGTGGGGACCCGACGGCAATCTGCTGGCCGGCTCGTTCTTCGGCGACAGCGTGATCAAGTTCGATCGCAACAGCGGCGCGGGCCTCGGCACCTTCGTCGCCTCCGGATCGGGCGGTCTCGACGGCACGCACGACATCGTCGTGATGCCGGACGAAGAAGTGTTGTCGCCGGCGCTGATTCTTCCCGGACTCGCGCGCAGCCCCGGAAACAACAACTCGTTTTTCCGCACGTCGGTCTGGATCACGAATCCGTTCGAGGAAAGCATCCGGTTGCGATTCGTCTTTCGTCCCGGTGAGGGAACGATTCAGCCTCCGGCCGTGACACTCGCGCCGCACGCGACGCTCGCGTATGCGGACGTGCTGGCGGATCTGTTTCACGTCACCGGGAGCACGCAGGGCGTGCTGCTCGTCGAGGTCCTGGATACCGCGCACCCGCCGGTCGTCAGCGCGCGGACGTTCAACGACACGGGCAACGGCACGTACGGCCAATACATCCAGGCCGTGCCGATCTCCTACAACGCGCACGAGCAGTGGCTGCACGGTCTCGCGGCGGATACGGGCAGTCGAACGAACGTCGGCATCGCGAATCTCGCAGACACCGCGTCGCACGCGACGATCACGCTCTGGAGCGCGGCCGGAATCCGCATCGGCGACGCGATCGAACGAGACCTTCCGCCGCGCGCATCGATCCAGATCAACGCCGTGCAATCCGCCGCCGGGATCGCGGAATCATCGGAGTTCAGCGCGCTGGTCACGTGCGATCACTGCGCGGCGTTCGCCTCGAAGCTCGACAACATCACCTCCGATCCGGTGTGCGTCATTCCCAACGCTCCGCGCCGGCAGCAGTGGATCGACGGCGTTGCCGCGGCGCCGGGAGCCGGCGGAACGCTGTGGCGCTCGACCTTGTCCCTCGCGAATGAGAACAGCGAGGACGCAGTCGTGAGCGCGGCCTTCACGCGCTGGGGAGACACGCAACCTTCGAAGCTCGCGCAGCTGACCATTGCACACGGCCAGACGCGATTCTTCGCCAATCTTCTGCAGCAGTTGTTCGACGCTCGAAGGCTCGGGATCGCTCGCGCTGAGCAGCAATGTTCCGTTGACCGCCTGGACGCGCACGTTCAATGACCGCGGTTCGAGCGGCACGATCGGACAATTCATCCCGGCGTTCGGCGCGAATGAATTGATGGGCGAGCGCGGCGCGATTCTGCAGGGCATTTCGGAAAACGATGCGTTCCGCACGAATGCAGGATTCGTCAACGCCGAGAACGGCGCGCGTCGAGGCGACGGTTCGATGCTTCGCCGCAAACGGAACGCTGCTGGTGACGAAGGTCTATTCCGTCGAGCCGGGACAAAGCGTCGTGACCGGGCGGATTCTTGCCGATCTCGGCGTCGCGCCGATTGCGAATGTTCAGCTGCTGGCTGATCCCGTCCGCGCCGAACGCGCTGTATGCCTGGGCGTCGATCGTCGAGAACATGTCTTCCGATCAGATGTTCATCCGGCCTATCCTCGCCCGATGAAGGTCTCCGACGCCATTCGCCGCAGCGAGGCGCCGCTGCTGGCAGTGCTCGTGGCGGCGGCGATCGTTCTCACGACGGCGATGGCCTGGCGGGCGATCCGCGCCGAGCGGCGGCAACGGGCCATCGCCGCGCGCGCGATCGGCAACTACTCCACGCTCATCGCCGAAGAGCTCGCGCGCCGCACGAACTTCGAATACGAGTACTTCGGATTCGCCCGCATCCGCAGCGAGATCGTCGTGACGTGGCGAGAACGACAGAAACTGCTTTCCGCCGATGACCTGCGCCGCATCGACCGCGACGGACTGCGCAACGCAGTCGCGCTGGTCGAGCAGACGTTCCTCGCCGACTTCGACCGCGGGACAGTGAATCCGCCGCTGCCGCCGAGGATGCAGCAGTGGGTGCTCACGGAGCTGCCGCGCGTCGTCCTGGCGCGGCGCCGTGAGGAATCGACGGACCGCGTCGTCCGCGTGCCGGGCAACCCCGATCGCTGGATCGTCTACATGACGCCGGACGATTCCAATCGCATCCCCGGAGTCCTCGTCCGCAATGCAGGGCTGACCCAGCTCGCCGCCACTGCGCTGAGCCACCGGTCGCCGTTTCCGGGAACGTTCGGAAAGCAGCTCACGCAGGACGATTTGTTCCTGCGCATCTCCCGGCCCGGCGTCGAGATTCTTCGGACGCCGGGGACGTTCGAGCCGCGCTACGGACGACGGATGATCCTGCCGGATACGATGGGGGACATCCTCAGCGGCGCGAGCGTCGACTGTTCGTTCTCCGCGCGCGCTGTTCCGATTCTCATCGCCGGCGGCTTTCCGGCCGAGGAGGACGCGGCGCCGATGGTGATGCTGGTCGCAACCGTGTGCGTCCTCGGCGCAGTGGTGCTCGTGCAACGGCGCGCCCGCGCACTCGACCGCCTGCGCGCCGATTTCGTCGCCGGCGTGTCGCACGAGCTGCGGACGCCGCTGACGCAGATCCGGATGTTCGCGGAGACGCTGCTGCTCAGCCGCGTGCGCTCCGAGGCCGACAAACAGCGCTCGCTGCAAAACATCGCCCGCGAGACCACACGGCTGTCGCATCTCGTCGAGAATCTCCTGTCGTTCTCGCGCGGCGAGCGCGGAACGCTGAAGATTGTGCGGACGAAGCACGACGTCGGCGCGATCGTGCGCGAGGCGGTGACGTTCTTTTCGGCGCTCGCCGCGCCGTACCGGGCCACGTTCGTCCTCGATCTCGCCGAGCATTGCATCGCCGCGGTCGATGAAGATGCATTGCGACAGGTCGTACTCAACCTGCTCGACAACGCGCTGCGCTACGGACGTCCCGCGCAGACGATCGAAGTGGCGGTGATTCCGGGCGAGAACTCCGTGCGCATCACCGTCGAAGACGAAGGGCCGGGCATTCCGCGCGGAGAGCGCGACCGCATCTGGATGAAGTTCTACCGGCTCGAGCGCGACCGGGAAACGAATCACAGCGGAAGCGGGATCGGCCTGGCGGTCGTGCGCGAGATCGTCGAGCGCCACGACGGACGCTACGCCGTCGAGGACGGGAGCCGCGGCGGCGCGCGATTCCTCATCGACATCCCATGGGGGCCGGCGCGATGAAACGAACGATTCTCGTCATCGAGGACAACGAAGAGCTGGCATTCGGACTCCAGACCAATCTCGAGATCGAAGGCTACGAGGTGCACGTCGCCGCGGACGGCAATGCCGGACTGGAAGCCGCGCAGACGATGCATCCCGACCTCGTGGTCCTCGACCTGATGCTGCCGGGCATGGATGGATTCCGCGTGCTGCGCGCGATCCGCGAGGCCGGCGTGCAAACGCCGGTGTTGATCCTCACGGCGCGCGGCGAGGAGAGCGACAAAGTGCGCGGCCTCAAGCTCGGCGCCGACGACTACGTCACGAAGCCGTTCGGCATTCTCGAGCTGCTCGCGCGCGTCGAAGCCTTGCTGCGCCGCGCCGCCGCACCGCCGCCGGCGCGGCGCATCGACCGCTTCGGCGACGTCGAGATCGACCGCGATGCGCGAGCGGTCTTTCGCGGCGGCAAACCGGTGTCGCTGAAGCCGAAAGAGTTCGATCTGCTGGTGGCGCTGTTCGACGCCGGGGAGCGCGCGGTGTCGCGCCTCGAGCTCGTGCGCGACGTCTGGGGCTACGCCGACTCGGTCATCACCCGCACCGTCGACACGCACGTCGCCGAGCTGCGCCGCAAGCTGGAAAACGATCCTCGCACCCCGGCGCACATCCTCACCGTCCAGCGCTACGGATACCGGCTCGTGCGGGCTCACGAATGAGACCTCTCCGGGACGAGCCGTTGAAGCTTCTCTCCATTCGAGCGCTTGGCTGGAGCGTGCCGATGGTCTGGGCCCTGGTCGGCTTCATCGACGGCCTTCGCGCGATCACCTACATGCGCTCGGAACAGCAGCCGATCGCGTATGGATCCATCGCCCTTCACGCCGTCGGAGAAACGATCGAGTGGACGATCATCACCTGGTGCCTGTTGGCATTGCTCGACCACTGGCCGGAGCGGCGGGCCTGGTCGATCGTCCTGACGGTGATCGTGGTGGTCGGCGGGGCGATGGCCATCCAGTTGTCGGGCAGCACGCTCTTCTCGCTGCTCGGCGTCTCGAAGCAACGAATCATTCCGTTGTTCGTGAGCTTGCTGCCGCGCCATTTTCACGGGGCGATGTTCGAGGTCGTCGTCCTCCTGGGCATGGGGCTCGCCCTTCGCGACCGTTACGCGGCCGAGGCCCGGCGGGTCCGCGAGGCGAAGCTGGAGACGCAGCTTCTTCGGGCGCAGTTGCACAGCATTTCGGCGCAGTTGCAGCCGCACTTTTTGTTCAATACGCTGAACACCATCACGGTGTTGATGCACAAGAATGTGCATTTGGCGGAGCAGATGATCGCCGGACTGGGCGACCTGCTGCGGTTGTCGATTTCCCACGCCGCCGACGAGCTCGGGACTCTCGATGACGAGCTTTATTTCGTCGAGCGCTATCTCTTCCTGCAACACATCCGCCTCGCGAACCGGCTCGACGTTCGAATCGATGCGGATGCTGAAACGCGCATGCTGCCGTTCCCGCGCTTCGTTCTGCAGCCGCTGGTCGAGAATGCCGTGAAGCATGGAATCGACGCTTCCGATCAACCCGGCGAGGTCTCGATCACGGCAGACCACGTGGGCGAGCGTCTGATCCTCCGCATCCGGAATTCCGTGCCGGACGGGATTGCCTGGAGACCGGACGGCGTCGGACTGGCCTCCGTCCGCCAGCGCCTGGAGCTGTTGTTCTGGGCCGAGCACGCGCTCGAGTTTTCGACGGCGGACGGCGCGGTGACGGTGTCGATTTCCGTTCCGGTGCGTCAGAGCCCGTCGACGAGCGCGTTGAGCCGCTCGCGGTAGTTCGAGCTGAGCCGCAACCGTGTGCCGTCGCGGAGCACGACGATGTGGTCGCGCGCGAACGAGGGCTGGAGCTCGGTGATGCGATCGATGTTCACGATCGTCGAGCGATGAATGCGCACGAAGCGGGAAGGATCGAGGCGCTGCTCGAGCGCGATCATCGACCCGCGGAAGAGATGCGACGCCGCTCCGATGTGCAGGCGGACATAGTTCGCAGCCGACTCGATCCAGTCCACCTGATCGAGCCGCACGAGCTGGATGCGCGCACCGCTCCGGACGGCGACGCGCGTCATTTTCGGATCGCCTGCGGTGAGCTGCCTGCGCACGCGATTCAGCGTGCGTTTGAAGCGCTGCCCATCGAATGGTTTGAGCAGATAGTCGGTGGCCTGGGCGTCGAAGGCGCGCACGGCGTAGGACTCGAACGCCGTGACGATCACGACATACGGCCGAATCGCCGACGCGCGAATTTTCTCGATCACGTCGAAGCCGGAGAGCGCCGGCATTTCGATGTCGATGAACACGAGATCGGGACGCGCCGCCGTCAACTCGCGCAGGAACGCCGCGCCGCTGCCGTACTCCCCCACCAGCTCCATGTCCGGCTCGCGCGCGAGAAGCTCGCGCAGCCGCTCGCGGGCCAGCGGGTCGTCATCGAGGATCGTCGCGCGCATTGTTTTTCCATCGTCGCGCGTGTCGCGCGGCGCGATGTGTTTCCAAACAGCAACGCTTCGTTTCGTGAGCTCCGATGCGCGCTTCGTTCCCGATGTTGACGTGGTGGAAGTTGAGGAGACGCTTCATTTGAAAATCGCGCTCGCGCGCTCGTCGGAGAGAACCTGGGCGAAGACTTTGTTGAGCTCCGGCAGCGCGTCGCGGCCGACGAACCACGTCTGCAGCGCGTACTGCCGTTTGTAGCGCAGCGTGCCGTCTTTGAACTCGGACTTGCTCGTGTACTGCACCGACGGCGTCTTCACGTCGACCGGCGCCGGCAGCTCATCCATCTTCAGCGGTTCGGGCACCGCAATCTCGATGTCATCCGTCTGCACCGACGGTCCCTCGGTGACATATCCGTACTGGCGATCGGCGAGTGCGACCTGCTGCTCGGCCTTCTGGCCGAGGACGCGGGGGCGGATGAGCACCATCTCGCCGACGCGCGTTGCGTACGACGGCGCGGTGAGCGTGTAGCGCGTCACGAGATCGGCTTCGGGATCGTCGACGTTCTCGATGGCCAGGCCGGCGACCGCGGAGCGCGCGAGATGCGCGGCCAGCGACGACTCGACGTAGCGCGTCCGTTCGCTGGCCGTCATCGCCTGCAGCTCATTGCGCATCTCCGCCGCGATGCGGCCCGTGCGCACTTCCTGGACTTCGCCTTTCAACGTTCCATCCGGCGCGAGCTGCAATTTCGCGGTGCGGCGCAGTTGATTCGCCTGCGGCGCGTGCGCCGGCAGCGCGACCAACTCGCCGCCTTCGCCGAGGACGAGCAGTCCTCGGCTGTCCTGCAGGTACGACGGCAGCTGTCCGAACGGCGTGGTCGTGCTGGTCGGATCGAAGAGCAGCAGCTTGCCGGCTTTCGGGTGATCGATCAGCGCGAGCAGTGTGGAGGACAGGCACTCTTGCCTGTCCGGACAGGCAGGAGTGCCTGTCCCCCACTGCGGCGCGCGAATGGCGAGAATCACGTGATTGAACGCGTACATCGTCGGCAGCTCGGGATCGACGACGCCGCGGCCCGTGTGGACGAGGACGTAGTACGAGTCGACGCCGATCTCGCGCAGCATCGTGCGGAGCAGCGTCGCCTTGTCTTTGCAGTCGCCGTAGCGATTCGTGAAGATCTCGCTCGCGGGGTGCGGCTGATAGCCGCCGATGCCGATCTCGATAGCCACGTAGCGCAGGTCGCGCTGCGCGAACCGCGCGAGCGCGCGGACCGAGTCGAGCGACGCCGCGCCGTTCGTGAGCTCGCGCACTTTCGTCTGCAGCGGAGGCGTGGCCGCATCGCGTGTCGAGGCAAGGCTCGCGAAGAACTGCGCGATGTCGCTCCAGCTCTGCGGCGCCCGCGGCGAGTTGGGACGGATCAGGCGGACGGCCATGCGCCCGGCGAGCGCCATCGTGTGCGGCATCTTCGGCTCGTCGGCGATCGGCGCGACGTCGTGCAGTTCCCACATCGCGCCGTTCGCCGCTGCGATCGGCTCGACCGGCGGGTGATGCGACCAGCGCGCGTCATAGCTCCATCCTTGCGCGAGCGTGAGGCGGAAGCGCGACAGCGCGACGGGAAGGTCGTCCTGAAAATGCCAGAGCGTCTGCATCATGTACGGCCGGTCGCGTTGCTCGTACTCGTACGCGACGATGCTGCCGATGTCGGCAGGAAGGCGCAGCATCTTCACGCGATCGTCGGAGTAGAGCTCGCCGGAGTACGGCGTCATCTCGATGGCATCGCGCTCCTTGAGCTCGTACTGCGTCCCGTTCGCGGCGATGCTCCAGCCGCGGAGGCTGAGGAGCTTCGTGTCGCGGTCGAACGGCACTGCAGCGAAACCATAGTCGCGGCCGGCGGCGGTGAGGATCTTGGTCACCTTGCGCTGGCGCGTGGTGATCGCGCCGTCGGCCTGCACGATTACTTCGACTTCTTCGAGGAGCACGGCGGCTTTGGCGTCTTTGGTTGTGGGCGGTTTGGTCGAGGCGGCGGATAGGACCCACGCGGGCGGGGCGCCCGCGTGGAGGACAGTGGATAGGACGAGGGATAGGACGAAGATGGCCGGACGCATCATTGCGCTTTCTGCGTCAGCACCAGCGGCTTCTGATCCGCGGTGGTGACGGCGCTGAAGAAGTTGCGGACGGAGTTGTAGTACTTCTGCTCGATGAGCAGCGCGTCGATGACGAGCGCGCGGCGGTAGGTCAGCTCACTGCCGTTCACCTTCACTTCGTTGTCGTACGTGAACGGGCCGGCGTTGAGCTTCGCGGGCGGCGGCGCGGTGGCGACCGAGAGACCGTCCGGCATGGTCAGCTTCACTTCGTCTTCGACGCGATAGGCGTACGGGAAGTAGAGCGGATTCGTGCGCTTCTCCGCCGCGAGCGGGTTCACCTGCGCGGCCGCGAAGACCGACAGCGGCACGACGACGCGGCTTCCCGCGCGCGAGGCGACCGGCAGCGAGACTTCGAACGTCGCCGTCAGCGGCTCGGCGAACGTGCTGAGTCCCGCGAACGACACCGCCTTCACGGCCGCGCCGTCGGCGAACCAGCCTTTCACTTCGTCTTCGAACGCTTTCTTACGCGCCGCTTCGTCGTCGCCCGCGTTGCGCACGCGGCGCGTGAGCGCTTCCTGACCGTGGAACGCGACGGTCATCGTTCCTTCGAGCGTGTCGCCGTTCAGTTTCAGCGCCGCGGTGCGCTTCGTCAGCGACTCGGCCGGCGCATGGCCCGGGACCTCGATCCACTTCACGCCGTCGTGCGAGACCTGGAACGCCGGCACGCTCGTCTTCTCCCACGACACCGTGCCGAACGGCGCGTGCGGCGTTCCGGGATCGAGATAGAGCGGCTTGCCGTCCAGGGTGACGACGGCGATCTCGCCGCTGACCTGCTGCGCGTCGGGGATCTCGCGCGAGAAGAACGAGGTGTCGCGCGCGGCCACGCGGGCGACGTCGGCCGGCAGTCCCGCGCCGCGGGCCATGGCCACGAAGAGGCGGTTGATCTCGTCGCGGAAGCCGGCCTGCCTGCGCAGCACCTCATCGGCGTTGCGGCTCTCGGTGATGTCCTCTTTCTTCACTTCCTGCGTGCTCTTCTCCGACTCGAAGCTGTAGTTGCGCATCGCCTGCGCCTTCGCGTAGAGGGTCTTCAGCTTCTCGACCGGATCCTTGACGCCGGCGGTGAGCTGCTGGCCCATCGCGCGCGCGTTCTGTGCTTTGCCGAGGAACGCCTCGATCTGTTTGCGCTGCACGGCGGTCTCGCTCTCCCAGAATTTCGCGGGCTCGACGCGGCTGCGCGTGTAATAGAACCTCACGTACGCGGTGATGGCCTCTTCCGGCGGCGAGAAGAGCTCGTGCGGCACCGGCGCCACGTTCGTGAGCTCGAGCTCGTACGCGCCGCTCGCCCTCTCGGGCTTCTTCCCTGCGGGCAGACCGATGTAGATGAAGAAGGTCGAGAAGTCGTTCGAGAAATTCGTATCGTACGGCTTGAGCGACATCTTCAGATGCGCGACCGGGAGGTCCTTCTGCAAAATCCAGAGCGTGTCGAAGAGCACGCTCTCCGCCCACCGGCGCTGATAGCGGTACTCGAGGATGCTGCCCGGCTGCACGTCCGCGAGGCTGAACGTCTTCGCGCGCAACGCGCGCCGGCCGGCTTTGTAGATGATCTTGTCGTAGACCTTGCCGTCGAACGGTACGACCGTGCCGTCGGGACGGATCGTGCGCGCGGAGATGTCGCCGATGCGGCCATAGACGGGATGGGTCGGGATGTACGGGATCTCGACGTCGCCGTATTTCTTGCCTTCGTCGGTGAAGATCTTGACGCGCACGTATTCGGTGCTGGAGGCGGTGTTGTCGTCGTCGACCTCGACCCAGTCGAGCACCGCCGCCGAGGAGCCGGGCGCGGAGGGAAGGCTCTTCATCGCCAGCTCCTCCGGCGTCGCCGCGCGGAAGTCCTGCGATTTCGAGAAGCCGCCGGCGAATGCGGCGGTGGACGTCAACAGACAAAGAACGAGCGCGAAACGTCGTGACATGGGAAATCCTTGTTAGGCCGTGATTGGACTCTCGCGCGTTAGAGTGCCACAAATTTCCAGATTGCGCTCGCGGCACCGGTGGCCAGGACATGCTTGCGCAACGCGTGGTTCATGACCACGGAGTCGAGAAGGATCAGCTCGTCCTCGTCCGTCGGATCCTGCAATGCGCCATGGAGCGCCTGCACGACCTTTCCCACCGTGCGGTCATGCAGCGAAGCGATCATGTCCGACACCGGCTTCGCCGGATTCATCTCGTGCGCAATCGCCAGCGCATCGCCGCGCAGAATGTAAATCGCGCACTGCTGCGCGCGCAGCCATTCGAGTGCGGCGTTGAGCGTGGCGACATGCCAGTCGCGGTGGCGGCGGTAGAGCTTCGCGATGGCGCGATTGCGCTCGCCTTGCGGCTTGAAGACGTTCGGCTGCACTTCCCAGATCAGCGCCGCGCCGCGCACGCTGTCGAACGTGCCGGACGTCTCGCCGACGGACCCGGGAAGCGTGTGCTGCTGCCCTTCCGCCTTTGCAATCGCGATTGCGTCCTCGAGCTCGCGCGCCACGATGTCGAAGGAAATCGTCTCGCTCCGCCCGCCGGAATGGGCATTGCGGCCGAGCATAAGAATGGCAGATGGCGGATGGCGGATGGCAGATGGCGACGACGATTCTGCCATCTGCCATCCGTCATCTGCCATCTGTCCCAACGGCACCGCCGCCCCCGACGCCCTCCCCTCCGCCGCCCGCGGATGCCACAAGCTCGGCGTCGGCACGCCGGCGAGCCAGCGCGGATGATTGCGCCGCAAATAGCGCTCGACGACCGCCGCCCGAATCGCGACCGTATCTTCCGGCCGCAACTCCGTCACCGAGGCCACGCCTTCGGCGATGTCCCCGAACACTTCGAGCACTTCATCGCCTAACGCGACGTAAAGGTCATACAGCGCCGACTTCGTGTCGGCGCGGACGCCGTAAGCGGTGAGGATGGATTCGATGTGGGAGGGAAAGGGCAAAGTCCGGTGCTCCGCTTGCTACACTTAGTCAACATGAATGTTAGCGTCGAGGAAGTAAAACAGGATCTGGAGGGAGTGCTGGATCGCGTTCTCGAAGGCGAGACGCTGGTGGTGACAAAGCATGATCAGCCGATCGCCGAGATTCGACCGATCGAGTCAGTCCGCCGTCCGCGACCCTTTGGACTTGCTGCCGGAACCTTCGTCGTTTCGGACGACTTCGACGATCCGCTGCCTGAGGAGATCCTTCGAGATTTCGAGCAATGAGGCTTTTGCTCGATACACACATCTTTCTCTGGTACGTCGGCGGAAACCAAAGGCTGAAAGCTGACGTTCGCGCGGCGATCGAGAATGCGGAACGAGTGTATTTGAGCGTGGTCTCGGTTTGGGAGGCGACGATCAAATACCATATGGGAAAGCTTCAACTTCCTGAAGCTCCGCACCCGTGGCTGTCGGTTCAGCGCGAGCGCCATGGTATCGAGTCACTGCCGGTCGAGGAATCGGCAGTCGTTCATCTCTCCACCCTCAAGGCTCATCACCGCGACCCCTTCGATCGAATTCTCATCTGCCAGGCAATCGAGCATCGGCTGCAGGTCGTGACAGTTGATCCGATGATCGCCAAATATCCAGTCAATATTCTGACAGTGGAGTGAAGGGAAACGCCGGCATGCGTGCCGGCGTTCCCATCGCGATTTTCAAGGACAAGTCGCGAACGCGTTCACGTCCGTCACCGCGGGCGCGGGCGGGCCGGGGTAGTTGAAGTAGATCTTCTGCACGCCCGCTCGGACGTCCAGGACTTCGACTCGATAGAAGACGTTGGTCGTGGCGGCGGAGAAGATCCAGTAGCGGTTGTTCAGGCCGCAGCCGTTGAGGGCTTTGATCATGATCTCCCAGTTGTCGGGGGAGAAGAACTGGAAGAGTCCCGAGCCGGCGTTCGCGGCGCCGGCGGTGGGCGCCTGGCCGTTGGTGAGCGTGCCGGGAGGATCGGTGCGCCAGCGGGCGGAGATCGAGAAACGGTTGAGGAGGCAGAGCGAAGTCGCGGTGGTCGTGCCGCAGTTGAGAGCGACGGGGAACGTGAGGAAGCCGATGCCCGTGCCGGTCAGCGTGCCGTCGTGCGGACCGAGGATGTCGTTCACGTTGCCGGCGAGAGGCCACACTGCCACGAGGCCGGTCTCTGGGGCGGTGAGCGGCTTGCTCATATTCTCGCGGATGTCGTCCTGCGTCCGGGCGACGTTCCAGAGACGCACTTCGTTGATCGCCCCGGTAGGCGGGCGCTCCCAGCTGAAATCGCTGCCGATGCGCATCTCCTCGCCGCTTGTTCCTCAACGGTCCGGTTTCGTCGAACGAGCGCGGCGAGCTCGCCGTTGATGTAATGCAGCCGCTGCGTACCGTTGAACACGACCGCGATGTGCGTCCAGCGGCCGGGCTCGATCTGTCCGCCGTTGCGCAACGAACTGCCGCCTTTGAGATACGAGCGCAAGGTCGGCTTTCCGCTGACCGTGCAGAGGCCGATCCACCACGCCGTCAGATAGTTCTTGCCGGCGATGCTGCGGCAGTCTTCACCTGCCGACGAGTTGGTGATCGAGACCCACGCTTCGAACGTGAAGGCGGAGGTTGGATTCAGCGCGGCATTCGCGGGAATCCGCGCGTGCGCGGGATTGGTGTATCCGGGAAGCGACAACCAGGCACCGAAAGGTTGGGCGGCGGCAAAAGGAGCGAGAACGAGAGAGAGCAGAGTCGCGTAGAGAACCCGCATGGTTCCTCCTTTGATTTTGGCCTGCAAACGAAATTATAAAGATGGAGCCGTGCCGGCCTCGGGGCCGTAAGCGAAATCACAAATCGGTTACGCCGCGAGCCGCATCCGCGCCTGATCGAGCAGCTTTTGCACATCCGCCACCGCGGTGATGTCGTGCAGGCCGTTGCGGATGTCTTTGCCGTGCGGGATGCCTTTGGAAAACCAGCCGATGACCGTGCGCGCCTTGTGGAGCTTCCACTTGTCGATCTGCGGCGCGGCGTCGATCTTCGCGAGATAGCGCTGCATCGCGTCGATGCGGCGATCGATCTCGTTCGCGACCGACTCTTCTCCGCGAACGAATGCGTGAATGTCGCGGAAGATGAACGGATTGTGCAGCGCGGCGCGGCCGATCATGATGCCGTCGACGCCGGTGGTCTCGAACATGCGGATTGCGTCGGCGGGCGTTTTCACGTCGCCGTTGCCCCACACCGGGATCTTCAGTGCGCTCTTCACCTTCGCGATGTACTGCCAGTCGCTCGCGCCCGTGTACGCTTCGCTGCGCGTGCGGCCGTGAATGGCGATCGCCGCGACGCCGATCTCTTCGAAGCGCTGCAGCAGCGGGATCACGTCATCGCTCTCCCACCCCTTGCGCACTTTCACCGTGACCGGGATCTTCACCGCGGCTTTGATCTTCTCCACGACGCGCGCGGCTTTGTCGAAGTCTTTGAGCAGCGCGGAGCCCGCGCCGCTGTTGACGATCTTGCGCACGGGGCAGCCCATGTTGACGTCGACGATGTCGACGCCCTCCGCTTCGACGATCGCCGCGGCGTCGTCCATCCGCTCGGGATCGCCGCCGTAGATCTGGATCGCCACCGGCCGCTCGTTCTCGTTGAACGCGAGCATCTGATGGCTGCGGTCGTTCTTGCGCGTCAGTCCCTCGGCCGAAATGAATTCGGACACGACGAGTCCCACGCCGCCGAGCTCTTTGATCAGCGACCGGTAATACGTGTCGGTGACCTCGGCCATCGGCGCGAGTGCCAGCGGCGATTCGATGTGAACCGCGCCGATCGAAAATGAGCGCTTCAGGAAATCCATCCGGAGTCGAGTGTAACGCGCGGCAAGCGGGTTACAATCCCCGGCCATGCGCAGACTCATCCTTGCAGCCACCTTCGTGCTCGCCGCCGTCGTCCCCGCCAGCGCTGCCACGCTCGCCGGAGTGACGCTCGAGGATCACGCCACCGTCAACAATCAACAGCTCGTGCTCAACGGCATGGGGCTTCGCAAGAAGTTCGTGATCAAGGTCTACGTCGGCGGGCTCTACCTGCCGACGAAGCAGAGCAACGCGACGACGATCATCGCCACCGATGCGCCGCGCCGCCTGGTGTTCCACTTCCTCTACAGCGTCTCGAAGAGCCAGATGGCCGATGCGTGGGAAGAAGGATTGGAAGACAACACCCCGAACGCGTCGCCGGAAGTGAAGACCGCGTTCAAGACGCTGCAGTCGTGGATGGAAGACATCCCGAAAGGCAACAAGCTGGTGGTCACGTACGTGCCGGGGATCGGCACGACCGTCGAGGTGAACGGCAAGAACAAAGGCACCCTCGGCGGAAAGGCGACGTCCGACGCGATCGTCAACACGTGGATCGGCCCCGACCCGGCTCCGGGCGCGGATTTCAAGAAGGCCGTGTTGGGAGTGAAATAAAGGAACGCCGCCGTCTCGGCGGCTGATCAGGCGGCGTCCCGCCGCCTTGGGCGCCGAGACGGCGCCCGTCCAGCCGGCGAGGACGCCGGCGTTCCACCTATACCGGGCGGCAGACGAAGAACAACTTCACCGTCTCCGCATCCACGCTTCCGAGCTCGTGATACGGGTCGAAGTCGAGCACATCGACCGGCGCGAGGTGTGCGTCGGCGAGTGCAGACACGATCTCGCGCTCGCTATAGGCGCGCTGCCGGTGCTGCTCGCGAATCCTGACGCGCGTCCCGCCGATCGTCGCGTAGCCGGTGACGATGGCGCGGCCGATCCTGTCGCGTGAGCGATAGCTCGTCGTCATCTCCAGCGAGAAGTCGGCGCCCTTTGCGACGAACGGGTCGACGATCCCCCACACCGCGGGGTAGATGTCGGGATGGTTCATGTCGAAGAAGAGCAATGAGTCGTGATCCATCACGCCGCGGATCGCGCGGAACGCGGCCACGAGATCGTTGCGGTCGAGCAGATGATTGAGGCTGTCGTAGAGGCAGGTGATGCGCGCGAACTTCGCGCGCATCGGCAGCGCGCGCATGTCGGCGGCGGCGACGCGGGCGACCCGCGTGCGCGCGAGCTGCAGCATCGGCAGTGAGGCGTCGATGCCGGTCGAGCGCCAGCCCTTCGCGCGAAAGTACTCGGTGATGAAGCCGGTGCCGCAGGCGACGTCGAGGTGCGTGCGCTTCGGCGTCGGATAGGTCTCGAGCATCTGATCGAGCATCACGCGGACGGCGTTGAAGAAGCGCTTGCCAAGGGATTGATCGTAGGCGTACGCGAACGCGCCGTAGGCCTCGCTCGAAAACTGTTGCACAAATGCACGATAGCGGATCGCGGGACGCTTCTATATTCGTTGCGGGGGCGCCTTCTATGTGGAACCGACGTGTCGTTTCGCCGCTCGCGTTGCTTTTGCTGTTGGCCTGCAGATCCGTGATGCCGCATGGTGGAGGGGAGAGGGCGGAGAGCAGACGGGAGATGGCCGAGGCCGATCCCGACGAACGCGAATCGTGGTTCTGGAAGCAGCGAGGCGCGATTCCGCTCGAAGCGTACCGGCGCGCGGTGCTGGACGAGATCGGACGCGTGCGCGCCCTCGGCGCGGACAATGAACAATGGACGAGCCTCGGGCCGGCGCCGCTCCGCGACATCGACATGAGCGGCGGCAGCAGGTTGAACTCGAGCGGGCGCACGCTCGCGCTGGCGATTCATCCGAACGATCCGAACACCATCCTCGCCGGCACGGCGATGGGCGGCATCTGGAAGTCGACGGACCGCGGCGCGACGTGGCGCGCGGTCGGCGAACAAGTCCTGCCTTCGCTCGCGGTGAGCGTCGTCCGCTACAACCCGCTCTCGCCGGACATCGTCTACGCCGGCACCGGCGAGCCGTTCGGCATGCTCGGCTTCGGCATCGCGCGCTCGACGGACGGCGGCGAGACGTGGGAGATGCTGCCGAGCTCCGGGCCGGGCTGGGATTTCAATTTCACGTCGGTCAGCGCGATTCACGTCGACGCCCGCGACGCGAACACGATCTACGCCGCGACGGCGGTGATTCCGTCGGCCGGGATCTACTTCGCGTCGCCGGCGGCGCTGCCGCAGACCGGCATCTTCAAGTCGACGGACGGCGGACAATCGTGGCAGATGCTGCGCGCGGCGACGGATCACCACGTCGGCACGGCGCGCAGGGCGGGGTTCATCGACTTCGAATATGGCGGCGCAGCGGCGCCGGATCTCCTGTTCGTCGCCGAGTACTACGGCGGCATCCTGCGGTCGACGAACGGCGGCGCGAGCTGGCACTACGTCACGCCGCTCAAGGCGAACGGCTACGGCGCGCTGCCGGGCAACGTGACGAAGGTGAGCTCGCCGAATGGGCCGGCGCGCTTCAACCTCCTCACGCGCCTACCGAGCGCCGACACCGACAACGAGTTCCGCCGCATCGACATCGCGCTCGCGCCTTCGAACCCGCAGATTCTCTATGCCGGCTACGACGCCGTCGGCATGCGCCTCGACGCCGACGGCAACGGCGTGTACGAACAGGCAAAAGACCGCCTCGTCAACGGCTCGCTGCTCTTCAAGTCGGCCGACGGCGGCGAGACGTGGCACTGGCTCGGCACGCGGCACGACGGCATTCCCGACTACTGCGCGAGCCAGTGTTCCTATGACAACGTCGTCTCCGTGCATCCGGCCAATCCCGACGACGTGATCGTCGGCGGGCAGGCCATGTACTCGCGCTACACGGGCGACCCGTTCGGTGAGCCGACGCGGCTGTACGAGCTGCCGTGGCGCGGGATGCTCTATCGCTCGCTCGACGGCGGGAAAAGCTGGGTGGACATGACGCCGCATTGCACGCGCGTGTCCGACCAGCCGGCGCGCCAGGAAGGCAGCTATCCGGTTCATCCCTGCCTGTCGGCGAACGCCTCGAAGGTCATCCATCCCGACATCCACGCCATCGTCCGCGCCGCCGACGAGTCGATCTACATCGGCAGCGACGGCGGCGTGCATCGCGGCTCGCTCCCGCCGGTGTCGACGGCGAAGCGCCGCTCCGCGGGACTGCGCGTGCCGCCGATGCTCGCGGGCATGCAGTACCAGTGGGAGACGTTGGCCGGGATGTCGACGCTGCAGTTCTACCGGATCGCGGCGCATCCGACCGATCCCGACATCCTCGTGGGCGGCATGCAGGACAACTCCGCCGGCTACTGGAACGGACAGGAGTGGCAGGGCTGGGCAGGGGGCGACGGCACGGTGGCGTTCTTCGACGCCATCGATCCGAAGCACGTCTTCGTCGGAACGCAGTTCGAGATTCACCGCCACGATGACGGCGGGCGGAAGGAATTCACCACCGCGGCGGGATGGAAGCTGAGCGTCTTCGCGGGCGAAGAGTTCGACTGGCAGAACGGCGAGACGACGAGCTTCGTCCCGGTCTTCGCGCTCGATCCTGTGGCTCCGGCGATCACGTACGGCGCGAGCGACCGCGCGCTGTGGCGCTCGACCTCGCGCGGCGCCGCTTCGAAGCGCATCGGCCCGCCGGAAAGCACGTCCGGCATCCCGAGCACGATCTCCGTTTCCCCGGTCGAGCACACGATCGTGTGGCTCGGCACGCAGACCGGCGCGATTTATCGCTACGACGTCGCCGCGAACGGAACCGCGACCTCGACGCGCGTCGATGTCAATCTGCCGGCCCGCTACGTGAGCCGCATCGCCGCCGGCTACGACAGCGCGGACATGGTGTACGCGGTATTCAACGGCTTCGGCGCCGGCAAGGTGTTCCTGAGCAAGGACCGCGGGGCGACGTGGGAGAACATCAGCGGCGATCTGCCCGACGTGCCCGTGAGCGCGATCGCGCTCGATCCGAACGACGTGAATCGTCTATGGATCGCCACCGACACCGCGGTGTTCTCGACGCGCGACCGCGGAACGACGTGGCAGTCGGAGCGCCGCAATATGCCGGTCGTGGCGGTGACGGATCTCAATTACAACGCGAAGACCGGCTATCTCGTCGCGGCGACGTACGGGCGCGGCGTGTGGCGGATGAAGATTGATGCCCGCCCGTCATCCTGAGCGCAGCGAAGGATCTCAGGTTACGTAGCTTGAGATCCTTCGCCGTCTGCGCGGCTCAGGATGACGTCACCAACGATAAAACCCCTCGCCCGTTTTCTTGCCGAGCTTCCCCTGCGCGACGAGGTCGCGCAGGAGCTGCGGCGGCTCGAAGCGCGGGCCCAGGGTGGAGGCGAGATATTCGGCGATGCCGAGGCGCACGTCGAGACCGACGAGGTCCGTGAGGCGCAGCGGTCCCATGGGATGGTTGTAGCCGAGCTCCATGGCCCGGTCGATGTCCTCCGCGCTGGCGACGCCTTCCTCGAGCATGCGAATCGCTTCGAGCCCGATCGCCACGCCGAGGCGCGAGGTGGCGAAGCCCGGAACATCGCGGACGACGATCGGCGTCTTGCCCATCGACACCGCGACTTCGCGAGTCTGCTCCACCGTTTCGTCGGACGTCCGCTCGCCGCGCACGATCTCGATCAGCTTCATCACATGCGGCGGATTGAAGAAGTGCATGCCGATGAAGCGGTCGCGCCGCTCGACCGTGGAGGCGAGACTCGAGATCGAGATCGACGAGGTATTCGAAGCAAGGATCGTCTCCGGTCCGCAGAAGAGATCCGCCTGCGCGAAGAGATCTTTCTTCAGCTCGAAGTTTTCGGGCACCGCTTCGATGATGAGATCCGATCCGCTGACGGCCGGCTCGAGGTCGGGCACGAGGTGCACGCGCGCGATCGCTTCCTGCGCCTGCGCGTCCGTGACTTTGCCTTTCTCGACGCCTTTGCGCAGCGTCGCGTCGATGGCCGCCTTCGCCGCGTCGAGCGCCTCGGCCTCGACGTCGAAGAGGACCGTGTCGTAGCCGGAGAGCGCGGCGAGATAGGCGATTCCGCGGCCCATCGTCCCGCTGCCGAGGATGGAAAGATTGCGAATCATGGCGCTGGAGTGTATCTAAAGCAGAAAGCAAAAAGCAGAAGGCAGAAATGGAGGCAATGATGAAGCATGCTCGACGGGAACTCTTTCTGCTTTTTGCTTTTTGCTTTCTGCTTTCCGGCGAAGCCTTCGCGGTCTGCCCGTTCAACATCCCCGAGGTCAGTTTGCCGCCGCATCAGGTCGCGGGATTCAGTTGGGGAAATCCGATCAAGCCGATGAACGACGCCTGCGTGAATCACATCGCCGTGGAGAACTTGAATCAGACAGCGTGGTACGTCGGCGGATTCAATGGCGTGTACGTGACGAAGACCAATGGCGCGACGTGGGCCAAGCCGCTGAGTGGGAAAGTAGGCGCGCTGCTCTGGGAGCCGGTGCATCAGTTCGCGTACGCGGGCATCGGCAACAAGCTCTGGTTCTCGCGCGATCACGGCCTGAATTGGGTGCCGGTGCAGACGTTCGCGAAAACGATCGTCTCGCTGTTCGCGTTCTCGCCGACGAACACGCTCTACATCGGCCTGGCCTGGGACAATCACGTCGATAAGCCCGGCGTCTTCACGACGAACCTCGGCGGCGGCGCGCCGGTGTTCCATCCGTTCGGCGGCAATCACACGGGCCTCATCGTCTGGACGATCTCCCGCGATCCGATGACCGGCACGCTCTACGCCGGCACCGAGATCTTCGATCACCAGCCGCAGCCCTACAAGCCGCCCTTCTTCCGCGGCACCGCGAACGCGGTGAATTGGACGAACGTCGCGAACAACCTGCCGTGGCACGTCGTCGACTCGGCGGTGCGTCCGAATGGCTACGTCTACGCGCTCACCGAGGGGAGCGGGTTGTGGGGATCCTCGACGATGGGCAATGCCTGGATTGCTCCGAACCCCGCCACTCCGAGCCTCGGCGTGTCGCTGCTGATGGATCCGAACTTGCCGACGCGGCTGTACGCGGGACGCCTGAACGGCGGCACGCAGACGGGCGGTCTCTGGCGCTCGACGAATGCGGGCAATACGTTTTCGCCGATCGGATTGAAGGGCGTTACCGCCGGCGGGATCGCGCTCAACGGTAACGCCACGAAGATCTATGTGGCGGCGTATGCGTCGGGGGTTTATACGTCGCCGGTGCCGTAGTCACTGATGACAGTTGCCTGCGAGCTTGAAGCCGTGATCTTTCGGTCCGGTGCCCGGAATGACCCACGTGTTGCCGCTGAGCTCATACGCCGAGCCGTTCGGATACGTGCTCGCCCCCGAGTTGCCGCGCCAGTACATCAATCCGCTCGCCGGTGCGCCGGGGATGAGAATGAGTGCGTATTTCTTCCCGGCAGTCAGCCACACCGGGTTGATCCACCCAATCTGGATCGTCGCATTCACCTGGGCGTTGGTGGCCCAGTCCGTCGGATTGCTGCCGTACGTCGCCGAATAGAGGACGGTGCTCGACACGGCGGTGGAGCCGCCGGTCCACGACGGCAGGCCGTTGTTCGTCGTCGTGGTGATCAGCAACTGATAGCTGTTCACCGAGGACGACAACTTCTGCAGGCCGTGGTTGATGGTCCCCAATCCGCCGCTGTTCGGCGGCGTGAACGTTTGCGCGAGCGTCGCGCGGCGGGCGAACGTGTTCCCCGCGCTGACCATCCCGGGATCGAGCGTGCACGGCGCCGTCACCGGCTTCAGACAGACGTTGTCGATGTGTCCCCACGACACTTTCGTGCCGTCGTTCACCGCGAGCTGATTTTCGGGATTGATGGTGATGGTGTTGAGTCCCGCGACCGGCGCGGTCCAGTTGGCGAGAGTGATGTTCGTCCAGTTGGTCGAGGAGATGTTGGCGGTGACGCCGATGAGCTGACCCGGCGCGATGTAATTCGGAAGGGGCCCCGCCGACGCACGAACCTTGAAACGGACCGGTCCCGCCGCCGAGGGATTCGCATAGCGCACGCACGCGCTGAAGCTGTATTTCTTTCCCGGAGTGAGCGGCGCCGCGAGCGTCTGGCGAAGGGCCTCGCCGACCACCTGATTGCCCCACATGGCGATGAAATCGGGAGCCGGACAGCCGCCGGCGGCGACGATCTGCGGATTGCCGAACGCCGCATTCCAGTTCGCCACGCTGCTCGGTGGAATCGATCCGGCGCTGTTCGGGACGATGGTCACGCCGTTGGTGAATGAGCCGTTTTGCAGCACGTTGAAAAAACAGGGGCCCGGCGGCGGTGGCGGCGGCTGCGTGAATGCAGCCGAGGCAAAAGCAAGGATCAGAAACAGGGCGATCGAGAGTTTCATCACTACCTCCACAAAGGTAGTGACTGGCACGGCGCGATCGTTTCCGGTGGAGGACAGGCACTCCTGCCTGTCCTCGTCTTTCCGGCTGGACAGGCAGGAGTGCCTGTCCTCCACTTCTTACGGATACTGCGGTGTTCCGCCCTTCCAGGCGATCGGGTAGCGCGCGCAGATGCCGCCAGCGGCGCCGCTGGTGGCGCTCGGGTAGCAGCTCGGGATGCTGTAGATGCCGTAGGGATCGATGAAGTAGAACTGGTTGTCGGTGGCGTCTTTCGCGGCGACGAAGAGGTGCAGGTGCATGTTCGTCGTAGCGTCGCTGCTGCCGTTGCCGCCCGGACCGGTGTCTCCGGCCCAGCCGATCCGCTGGCCCGCGGTGACCTGCTGATTCACCGCGACCTGGATCGTCTGCGAGCTCGTACCCCAGTTCGCCGACGTCGGATTGCGATTCGCGGCAGTCTGCGCGCAACCGGTGGACGTGAGATGTCCCTTGAACTTCGTCAGCGAGTCGCCACTGAGACTCGGCACGGTGTTGCTCCACGACTTCGCGCAATCATTCGAGGGGCCGTTGCGCAGATGCATGTAGATCGTGCGGAAGGCGTCCTGCACGCCGCCGGCGTTGTGGCTGATGACGACGGTGTTGCCCGACCAGTTGTCCCAGCCGACGAAGACCACCTTCCCCGCGGCCGCGGCTTTGACCTCGAAGGTCTGGGACAGACCGACGATCGCGTAGTCGACGGCGTGATGCCATGAGCCGACGCTGTAGAGCCAGCCGTTCCAGCGGATGACGCTCGTGTTGGAAAACGGCAGGACGAACGGCTGGGCGTTGATCTGCACCGCGGAGAGGCGCACGTACTTGTTGCCGCCGTCCTGATCGACGGGCCAATGGTAGGTCGTGGTGTCGCCGCTGATCGTGTAGTTGTACGCGCCGTTCGACACGAGCTTGTTCGGGCAGTCGCCGTTGCAGCCGGGATAAGTCTGGAGGCTGACGAGACGCAGTCCCTTCTTGTTCAGCTCGTGCCACTTGGAGGTGAAGTTTTCCCAGTCGACGCCGGCCCAGAGGTAATGCGCGTCGCTGCCGGCGCGCCACACGCCCGCGTACTTGCGCTGGCCGCCGTCGATGTACGTGCGGATGAGAATGAGGCGAAGGTTCTGCTTCGCCAGCTCTTCCCACTTCGCCTTGAAGCTGTTCCAATCGACGCCGACCCAGAGGAAGTGTCCGTCGTTGCCGGCGCGCCACACGCCGATGTATTTGCGCGTGTTGCCGTCCATGTAGGTGTCGAAGTCGACGAGGCGCAGTCCCTTGCCGCTGAGCTCTTCCCACTTCGCCTTGAAGTCGTTCCAGTCGACGCCGGCCCAGAGGAAGTGCCGGTCGTTGCCCGCGCGCCAGACGCCGGCCCACTTGCGCTGGCCGCCATCGACATATGTGCGGCAGATGGTGAGCCGCAGGTTCTGCTTCGCCAGCTCTTCCCACTTCGCCTTGAAGCTGTTCCAGTCGACGCCGACCCAGAGGAAGTGCCCGTCGCTGCCGCCGCGCCACACGCCGGTGTACTTGCGCTGCCCGCCCTGCACGTACGTCTGCAGATCGACGAGCCGCAGATTCTTCCCGCTCAGCTCCTCCCATTTGCTCTTGAAGCTGTTCCAATCGACTCCGGCCCAGAGGTAGTACGGGTCGGTGCCGCTACGCCAGACGCCCGCGTACGCATCCTGCGCATGCGCGCGCATCGCACAGAGAAACACCATGAGGACGAGGATCGACCATCGACGCATCATTTTTTGCTCTCCTTCGCCGGGATAGTGACGTTGGAAACGAAAGCGTTTCAGGATAGGCTATTCTGCGTCAGAGGCGCCGTATGGCAACGCTGAAGCGATGCTTCGTGATCGCGCCGATCGGTGAAGAGGGATCGGCCGTTCGCCAGCGCTCGGACACGCTGCTGCGATACGTGATCGCGCCGGTGGTCAAGGGTCTGGGCTACAGCAAACCGGTGCGGGCCGATCAGCTCACGTCGCCCGGCATCATCGCCGCCCAGGTCATCCAACGTCTCGCTGAAGACGATCTCGTCGTGGCCGACCTCAGCGGCGCGAACGCCAACGTCTTCTACGAGCTGGCCATCCGGCACATGCTGCGAAAGCCGCTCGTGCAGATGATCGCCAAGGGGGAGAAGATCCCGTTCGACGTAGCAGCCGCGCGAACGATCAGGATCGACCTGCACGACCTGGAAAGCGTCGACAAAGCAAAACAGGAATTGGCACTGCAGATCCGCGCAGCCGAGAGCGAGCCGGCCGACAATCCGATCACCGTTTCGCTCGATCCCAAACTGCTGCGCGATTCCGAGGCGCCGCACCTCCGTACGCGAGGCGAAATCCTTCCCCCTCGGGAACATGCCGCAAAGGCATCGGAGATCTGCATCGCCGCGATTCATGCGACATCGGTGATTCTGTCGAACCTCGGTCTCTTCGAAACGAAGATCCGCGAAGGCTGCCGCATTCGCATCGTCCTGCTCGATCCGAAGAGTCCCTCGGTCAAGGTGTGGGACCGGATCACGAAACGCCAGCATACGCGGTCCGAAATCGAAGCATCGCTCAAGGCGCTCACGAGCGTGCTGCTCAACACCCGCGACCGCCCGAATTGCGAAGTGCGGCTCATCGACGTGCTGCTGCCGTTCTCCCTCTTCGGAGTCGACCTCGATCAGCCGACCGGCTCCATCATCGCGGAACATCAGTGCTACAGCGTCCCACCGGACGGCCGCCCGCATGTGCGCCTCCTGCCGAAGGAAACGCCTCAATGGTTCGCCTACTACCGTGACCAGTTCGAGGCGATCTGGGCCGACGCGAAGACGTGGTCTCCGGTTTCCAAAGGCTGACCCTTCCAATTTAGGCGGTTGCGGATTTCCGGAAACGAGACATCTTTAGAGCATCGCCAAAAGGAGGTCCGCCATGCACCGAGCGCATGTGACGCTGCGCAAAATGGGATTGGTCGGCGAGATCGACATTCACTCAGACATCCTCTCGATCGCGCCGTCGGCGGTTTCCACACGCAGAGCGCTGAAGGTCGGACGCATCATGCAGGAGCCGATGCACGACCCGAAGGGTCCTGACACCTGCGTCCTGTGCGATCCGGATGAGAACAAGGACAAGAACACCTCCCGCCACCAGGATCTCATTCCCGGGCGGGTCGGCGGTTTCATCAACGACTATCCGTACCTTCCTGAAGATCAATGGGTCTTCTACCTGTGGCACGAGGATCGGTCCGTGCGTCACGCGGCATTTCACCGGTTCCGCTTCGCGGATTTCGGCGAACTGGAGCTCTATTGGCTCGTGCACGCGGCGATCGAGCGTGGCCGGAAGTTCCGCTCACCGGTGCACACCGGCGACATGTGGCGGATGGTGGTCGGATTCAATATCGGGAAACTGGCCGGTCAATCGATCCCGCACTTCCACGTTCAATACGGATGGGAAGTCGCGCTCGAGCCGCGGATCATCCGGAAGACGGCGCTCGCGCTCTATTTCGAGGAACTGGCCGAAGAGCAGCTGATCATCTATCAGGACGACCGCCTCAGTCTCGTCGCTCCCTGGACGCCGAAAGGTCAATATGCGACCGAGCTGTACTTCAACGGCAAGTACGAATTCCGCCAGCTCAATTGCGAAGATATCCGTGCCTTCGCGGTGTTCGGCGCGGAGATCATCCGGCGGTACGCCGCCATCGGCATTCAAAACGTCACGATCGTCTTCACGAACTCGCCCGTCGAGCGCGAGACCGAGCCGCTCGTCGCACACTTCGTCCCGCGTGTGAACATGGCCGCTCTCTACGAGATCCGTGGCGTGAATGTCGTCGATACGCCGCCGCGCAACATCGCCGTCGAGTTCACCAAGGTCGACTCGCGGCGCGATGACAACCGCTTATGGCCGGATGTCGCTCGTGAAGTTGCGACCTTCGATCCCGATCGGCTCTATCAGGAGCGAATTGCAAGCGCCGGCACGCCGTTGCTTCACGTCCGGGATGACGCAGCTCCCGCTCCTGATCCAGTTCGATCCGTAAGAGCATCCAAGCGGCGAGTTGCCCGCGCGTAGTCAGCGCTTCTTCATCGCGGCTTCGATGGCGGCCGCGTTGTCGCTGCACTGCGAATACTGCGCGAGATCGAGCGCGGTGGCGCCGCCGCGCGATTTGACGTCGAGCTTCGCGCCGGCTTTGAGCAGCGCTTCGACGGCCTCGGTGGCGTCGCACTTTTCGGCCATGCGCATCAACGCGGTGGTGTTCACGTTGTCGACGGCATTGATGTTCGCGCCCGCTTCGATGAGGTACATCACGATGTGGGGATGATCGAACATCGCCGCGCTGACGATCGCCGGTGAGCCGTCTCTCGACTTCGAGTCGACCGGATAGCCGGCCCGCACGAACAGCTTCAGCGTCTCGAGATCGCCGCCGACGGCGGTCATGACCATGAAGTCGGCGCTCGGCGCGGGATAGCCTTTCTCGCGCAACTTGCGGATCGCCGCGCGCTCCTCGTCATTCTTCGGCTTCGGGACGTCGTCGCCGTTCACCGGAGCCTCGTCCGGATCGCCGCCGATGTCCCACAGCTCGCTGAGGATCCGCCAGTTCCCCTCTTCCTGCGCGAACTGGATGCGGCCGACGGACTCGTTCTCGGCGACGAGGGCGAGCACGATCAGCGTCGCGTCTTCGCCGTCGATGATCTCCTTGTACGAGCGAAGCTTTTCCTTCGGCGAGAGGACGTCGAGCGAGGAGAGCGCTTCGTTCTCCTCCATCTCCTCGAGCTGTTCGCGCTTGCCGGACGAGACGAGCTTCTTCGCCGCCGCGAGATTGTCCTTCGCGATCGCGACTTGATACTGCTTGTAGATCTTGAAGAGCGGACCGTCGTCCGCAGAGGCAGCGATCGCGAACGCGCCGAACAACAGGGCGGCCGCGAGTCGCCGCGCGCTCACACGGCCTTCATCGCCAGCGAGAGAATCTCGCGGTGGGTGAAGTAGTTCACCGCCGGATCGTCGAGGTGGAACGTGTACGTGAAGCGCTCGTCGTTGTCCGCGATGAACGTGAATTTGAAGTAGCGGCTTTCCGTCCCCTCGCCGAACTCCTTGATGTTCGACGGCGAGCCGGTCTCCTCTTCCACTTTCAGCACGCGATAGAGACGGTGCGCGCTGATCGGCAGATCGTCGGGCGGATAGTGGATGAACTGGATGGCGTAGATGGTCTTCGGATCGATGTCGCGCTGCGGGTAGTCCTGCATCGCGTCGGCGGCGACGCCGGTGAACCACGACTCTTCTTCCTTGAAGAGGACGAGGTTCGCGGAGTTGTCGGTCATCGGCAGCGAGCCGCGGTCGAGGTGAATGTGCTGTTCGGGATCGGTGGCGTCGCGGAGCTGCGTGAGGAGGTCGATCAGATACTGAATGCCCTCGCGCGTCCCCGTGAGCGCGACTTCGTCGTCCTCGTCGGAGATCCAGAGGTCGAGCCACGCTTCCTTCGGAAGCTTGATGCGGCCTTCGAGCGCCTCGCGCGTAATCGCGGCGAAGCCGAGGCGCTTCGCGGCGGCGAGCAGGAACTCGTTGCAGTGCGGATCTTCGATCAGCTGCTGCCGCGCATACTCGATCGCCGCTTCGTAGGCGCGCTTCCGCCCGAAATCATGGCTGAGATCAAACGGGCTGCTGAGCTCATCGAGCAGCCGCGCATAACGTTCGGCAGGTTTGGACATAGTGATGTGAGAACCGGGGGGAATCTACCATATGTTCCCGCGGCCGCCGTTTCAAGGCGGCCGCCCCGTGCCCGTGCCCGTTCCCGTTCCCGTTCCCGAAGCCCCCACCCCGGGCGCGGGCACGGGCACGGGCGCGGGAGGGAGAACGCAGAACGCAGAACGCAGAACTAGAACTTAGAACCGCGCCCGAGCCCGCGCCCGCTTCCGAGCCCGGGCGGGCGGGCGCAAACTACCCCCGGCTTCTCTCCCGCCAATCCTTCTCCATATCCGCGAGAAAGCTCGACAGGTCGTCCGCGTGCTCTTCTTCCACCGCCAGGATTCCTTCGAGAATGCGGCGGGTGGTGATGTCGTCGTCGCCGATGTAGCGGATCATTTCGGTGTAGGAATCGATGGCGATGCGCTCGGCGATGAGGTCTTCTTTGATCATGTCGAGGAGCGTCTGTCCTTCGACATACTCGGAGTGCGAGCGCGAGAGCAGGCCCTCGGGGCTGAAGTTCGGCGATCCGCCGAGTTGGACGATGCGGCCGGCGAGCTGGTCGGCGTGGCCCTGCTCCTCGTTCGCGTGCTGCAGGAACTCCGCGGCGATCGGGTCGGCGTGGATGCCCTGGGCCATGAAGTAATGGCGCTTGTAGCGCAGGACGCAGACGATCTCGGTCGCCAGCGCTTCGTTGAGCAACTTGGTCACCGTGTCGCGGTTCGCGCGGTAGCCATCGGTGACGGCACCCTCTTCGATGTGCTGTCGCGCCCGGCGGCGCAATTCCTGGACGTCGGTGAGGAACGGCTTGTCAGTCATACATCTCCTTTTGGACAGACAAGAGTGTCTGTCCTCCACCTGGCGGACTGTTGCAAACCTCAATCCGTGCGGTTCGCGTCGTAGCGCCGGCCGCGCCACTCGATCTCCCGCCGGATGCCCGTCCGCCACATCGATCGCAGAAGGATATAAAGCCAGACCGCGATCATCAAAGGATGGGCGAAGAGCGCGCTGTCGGCGCGATAGCCGAGCCACAGGAAGAGGATGAGCCGCGTGACGCTGATCAGCGCCACCGACGCGATGGACACGGGATCGCCGAAGAGCGCCGTCACGTAGGGCGCGAGGTGAAAGACGACCGAGAGGATCACGACCAGCAGCGAGAACGTGTAACTGAAGCCGGCGACCGCGAAGCCGTTCTTGGTGAAGCCCTGCACGATCTCGCGAAGGCCGTGATACATGCGCACGGAGACCATGTGATCGGCGACCACGACCTCCGTGTGCCGGCCGTTGCGGCGGAAGAGGCGCGCGAGGCCGACGTCGTCGACGACTGCACTGCGCAACGCTTCGTGACCGCCGCACGCGTCGTAGTCGGCGCGGCGCACGAGATTGCCGGTGCCGCCGCCGATGCCGAGGATGGAGAAGCGCGTGCGGTTCACGAGCCAGAGCGGCAGCAGCGTGAAGGTGAAGAAGCCGAGGTTCGGCATCACGACGTGCTCCCAGAACCCGCGCATCTCCACGCGCGGGAGGAGCGTGATCATCGGCACGCCGCGCTCTTCCAGCTCGGCGACCGCGGCGGCGATGGCGTCGGGCGCGTAGAGAATGTCGGCGTCGATGAAGAGCAGCAGCTCGCCGGTGGCGCGGAGACTTCCCTGATGCAGCGCCCACGGCTTGCCGAGCCAGCCGGGCGGCGGCTCGGTGTCGTTGTCGATGACGATCAGGCGCGGGGCGGCGAGTTTTTCGAGAATGGCGCCGGTCGCGTCGGTGGAGCGATCGTTGACGACGAGAATCTCGAGATCGGGATAGGTCTGCGCAAACAGCGCGCGGACCGTCTGCTCGATCCTCCGCTCTTCATCGCGCGCGGGAACGATGACGGAGACGCGCGGCACACGCCGCGGCATGCGCGCCTCGAGACGCGGGGCGAGCAGAAGATTGACGATCGTTCGCGCGAACGCGAGGATCCAGTAGGCCAGAATCGCGTACGAGAGTATTCGCGTTCGGTAAGCCTACCCTGCCCGGCGCGCCGCTTCGACCGCGTACGGCGAGTCGGGGAACTCGGTCGTGATGCGCTTGTACGCCTCGCGCGTCTTGGCGTCGTTGCCCTGCACTTCGTACGCATGCGCGAGGAGGAGCAGGAGCGAGTCGCCCGGAAGGATCGGATCGGCCTTGGCCAGCTCGCCGTTCAACTCGGCCGTGACCTGGACGGCTTCGCCGCTGTCGATCCGCAGCTGGTAGAGGCTGTAGCGCGCCGTGCCGACGGCGATGTTGTTGCCGTGGTCGTCGATGAACTCTTCGAGCTTCTTCTTCGCGTTCGCCGTGTCGCCCTTCGCCGCGAGTCCGCGGGCGAGGTAGAGACCGGCGACGTCGGAGGCGGCGGTGCCGGAGAATTTGTCCTGCACTTCCTTGAACTGCTTGTCCGCCGCGGCGTTCCGCTCATCCTCGGTCTTGAACGTGGGACCGGTCGGCTTCGGCTGATTCGGCTGCGCCGCGTCCTGGATGGTGGCGTTGCTGGTCTCGATGGCGACGGCCAGTGCGGCCTGCGCCTTCGCTTCGCGCGACGAGCGGAAGAAATAAATGCCCCAGACGATCAGCGCGACGGCAACCACGCCGCCGGCGATGATGAGGAGCAGGCGCTGGTTCTGCCGCGCCCGCGACGACAAGGCGCCGATTTCATCGACGAACTTGTCGTGTTTCAAATCATGACGATGTTGACGATCCATGGAGAGAAAGGCCTCCGTGTTGAAGAGGGCGAACTTTACTGCCGCGGGCGGGAACGGTCAATCGCGTCCGCGGATTCCCGCGGTACAATCGTTGCAGCAGCCTCGCATCACGCTTTTGATCTCTAGCAGTCCGGGAGCACCATGACCGCGCGTCGCGCGTTATCGTCCGCGTTTCTCATTTTGATCACATCCGCCGCGCTCGCGGGTCCGCAGAGCGCGAAGAAAGACGACCGGCCTGCCGCCGTGGTGCTCTGCTACCACATCGTCGAGGCCCCGGCCGCGCCGCGGATGCACATCACGCGCAATGTGTTCCGCCAGCATCTCCGCTACCTGGAGATGACCGGCTACAACGTGATCCCGCTGCGGCATCTGTACGAGTACGTCACCGGCAAGCGCGCGTCGATCCCGAAGAACGCGGTCGTGATCACGATCGACGACGGCTGGCGGAGCACGTACACCGAGGCCTTTCCGGAACTGCAGAAACGCAAATTTCCGTTCACCGTATTCATTTATCCGAAGATCATCGGACAGACCCATAACGCGCTGACGTGGCCGCAGATCCGCGAGATGGCGGATGCCGGCGTCGACATCCAGAGCCATTCGCTCTCGCATCCGTATCTGACGAAGCGCCGCCACGTCTCGCTCGACGACGCCGGGTATGAGAAATGGGCGACGCGCGAGCTGTCCGAGAGCAAGAAGACGCTGGAGAAGGAGACCGGCAAGAAGGTCGAGTTCCTCGCCTATCCGTACGGCGACTACGACACGCGCCTCACGAAGCTCGTCGCGGACGCCGGCTACAGCGCAGCGCTGACGTGCGACTTCGGGAAGGTGCGGGTGGGAAGCGATCCGCTGCGGATGCGCCGCTTCGTGATCGATGACCGCATGGACTTCGCCGCGTTCCGCAAGTACCTCGGCGCGTCCCCGCTGCAGCTCGCCGAGATCACCCCGAATCCGGTGCAGGCGATCGATCCCGGCATCACGCTGATCTCGGCGAAGATCCCGAACTTCAAGTCGCTCGATCCGAAGTCGGTCGGCATGGCCCTGCTCAGCGTCGGCGCGCCGCTCCCCTACTCGTACGACTCGCGCAGCGGCTCGATCTCGCTCGCGCTGCAGGAAGCGATCAGCAGCCTCAAGTCGCGCTATCACCGCGCGATCGTGTGGGGCATTGACGCGAAGAGCGGCAAGCGCGTGGAAGCGTCTTGGATCCTGCGTTTGCCCGAGCCGCCGAAGCCGAATCAGCCGCCCGACGCAGAATCCGCAGACCGCGCCGGTGGCGACGACCGCGCCCGCGGCGGCGGTGGCGCACGGCGGCGGGCCTAAGTAGGCAACTTGATCTTCGGCTTCTCTTCCCGCTCGCGATAAAGCACCGCGATCTTGCCGATCGTCGCCGCGAGCTCCGCGTCCGTCGCGGCAGCGAGCTTCTCGGCGACGTCGCGGCGCTCGGCGGAGTCGTCGAGCTCGATCCGCACTTTGATCAGCTCGTGCGCTTCGAGCGATTTCTTCGTCTCCGCGACGACTGCGGCGGTCGCTCCGCCTTTGCCGACGCGGACGATTGGTGAGAGCGGGTGCGCGAGGCCTTTCAGGAACTGCCGTTGTTTCGCGTTCAGCACGGCGTGCATCTTATTCGATGCTGAGGCCGCTGAAATTCAGAATAACTGTGTTAGGTTTCGAAGTGTCACAAGAAACGCGATCACGCGACAAGGGCAAACCCTCGGCGACGAGGGGACGCAATGTCATCGGGTCTCCTGACTGGGAGACAGCCGGACTGCCGAACGTGAACCAGCCAGCGGCGATCGCAAACGGAGGCAAACGTTGCGGTCGCTCAAGTGGCTCGTCGTACTCGTGTTCGCTGTCGCCTCGCCGGCCTACGCCTACCGCATCTCGGCGTGGATCCCGTCGTGGGATTCGAGTGCGCCCGCGATCATGGGCATGCACGCGCGCGATCTCCATGAGTCGAATCCCGGCTGGCTGTATGCGAACGCCGACGGCACGGTGAAGATCACCGGCATGGATGAGCGCCTCCGCTCCGCGCTCACCGGCACGCAACTGCTGCCGACGATCAAGAACTACGTGAACGGCTCCTTCGACGGCGCGATGGTCGGGACGATCGTCAACTCCGACGCGCTGCGCGAGAAGCATGCGGATGCGATCGTGCAAGTGGTCGTGCAGAACGGCTTCGACGGCGTCGACGTAGACTACGAACGGATCTCGTCGGCGGCCAAGGCCGGTTACACGACATTCATCCAACTCCTCGCCGCCAAGCTGCACGCGAGCAACAAGAAGCTCTCCGTCACCGTGCCGGCGAGCAGCAGCGCGCTCGATTGGTCCGCGATCGGCGCGGTCGCCGACAGCGTGAAGATCATGGCGTACGACTACCACTGGTCGACGAGCGCGGCCGGCGCGATCGCGCCGCTGGACTGGCTCGACAAGGTCGCCTCGGATGCCGAGCGCCTCCTCGGGCAGAAGGCGATGATCGCCCTGCCGTGGTACGGCTATGACTGGCTCGGCACCTCCGGAGTGGGCGTGACCTACGCGCAGGCGATCAGCAAAGCGCAGAGCGCCGGCATCGCGATCGAACGGGACGCGAACGGCGAGGCGACGTACACGTACGACGGGCGCACGGTGTACTTCCAGGATGCGGAGAGTTATCGCCGCAAGGTCTGGTCGATCCTCGCCAAGTACGCAGGCATCGGCGGGTTCGCACACTGGCGCGTCGGCGCCGAGGATCCGGCGATCTGGGACGTCGTGAGCCAGCTCCATTACCTCGCCGGCAACCGCTCGCCGACGACCATCGTCCCGCCGAAGGACTTCATGATCGACGGCCCCACGGAGATCGCCATGACCGCGGGGACGGAGAGCAGCACGCGCTTCGGCTTCGTCGGCATCAACGGCTTCACCGGCCCGGTGAACCTGACCCCGCACGCGCTCGATGCCTTCAACGGCACCCTTTTCACGAACGGCACCTCCCTCGTCGTCAAGACGAACGTCGCCGGCACGTACCGCATCGCGCTGACGATGACGGGCGGCGGCATCACGCGTGAGACGCTGGTCACGCTGCGGGTGAGCGCAGCGAAGGTCGTGAAACGGCGCGCGGTTCGTTAGCGCGGCACAGCACTTGCGAAGAGCCCGGGCGTGACTGCACGACTGGGTCTTGTGCTGTCGTTCCTCTTCGCCACGTTTGCCCACGCGAATCTCATCACCACCGAGAACGCGCGTGCCGGCACCGATCGCTGGCGGCTTCGCAGTTCTCCATCGGACACGATCAACGGCTACGCCTCGGCCACGAGCGTCGCCGCCGGCGAGACGATCCGCTTCTACGTCTCGACCGCCGATCCGAACTTCGAGCTCGAGATCTTCCGCGCCGGCTGGTACGGAGGCCTCGGCGGGCGCCGCCTGACGAACGCCGTGACGCTCACCGGCGGCGCGCAGCCCGTCCCTTCCCCCGACGCGAACGGAATGATCCGCTGTCAGTGGAGCGAGTCGTATTCGATCACCGTTCCCGGCGATTGGGTCAGCGGCGTCTACCTGGTGAAGCTCACGGGACGGCCGAGCGGCAATCAGAACTACATCATCTTTACCGTGCGCGATGACCGCGCGGCCGATCTCATTTTTCAGAACAGCGTGACGACGTGGCAGGCGTACAACAACTGGGGCGGTAAGTCGCTGTATCCGCACAACAGCACCGGCCCGCAGGCGAAGAAGGTTTCGTTCGACCGCCCGTACACCATCGAAGACGGCGCCGGCGATTACCTCTTCCGCTGGGAGTACAACATGACCCGGTTCCTCGAGCGCGAGGGATACGACGTCACGTACATCACGAACATCGACACGCACGCCAATCCCGCGACGCTGCTGCGCGCGAAGGCGTTCCTCTCCGTCGGCCATGACGAGTACTGGACGTGGGAAATGCGCACGAACGTCGAGGCGGCGCGGGACGCCGGAATCGACCTCGCGTTTTTCTCCGCCAACGTCTGCTACTGGCAGGCGCGGCTCGAAGACAATGGACGGACGCTCGTGTCGTACAAGGAGTCGGCGCTGTCCGCCGATCCGGTGGCCATGGACGGCAATCCGCTGAACGATTCGCGCGTGACGACGAAGTGGCGCAACGTGCCGGTGATGCGTCCCGAGGAAGCGCTGATCGGCGTGATGTACGTCGAGTCGCCGGTCGACGGCGACATCACGATTTCCAATGCATCGCACTGGGTCTTCGCCAACACCGGCCTTCACGACGGGGACCGACTCAAGGGTCTCCTCGGATACGAGGTCGATGCGATTCAAGGCATCCAGTCTCCGCCGAACCTGGTGCGCCTCGCGCACTCGCCCTTCGTCACGACCGACGGAAAGTCGAGCGGCTATTCCGATATGTCGATCTACACCGCTCTGTCGGGCGCGCTCGTTTTCGCGACGGGCTCGATCCAGTGGAGCTGGGGCCTCGACGACTTCGGCCCGTCCGTCCGCGGCGATCGCACGAGTCCTGCGGCGCAGCAGATCACGAGGAACGTGTTGAATCGGATGATTGGGCAAAAGCCAAAACGACGATCAGTTCGGTTTTAACGCGACCCCTCATCCGCCCTTCGGGCACCTTCTCCCCGCAAGCGGGGAGAAGGGCGCTCGTGGCAACCGTGCGTCGAGAGCCCCTCTCCCCGCGTGCGGGGAGAGGGTGGCCGAAGGCCGGGTGAGGGGCTTACCGGACCTGCTTCAACCGCGCCAGAAACTTCTCCCGCTCTTCGAATCCCGTCAACCGCAGATCGGGAATCTCGTTTCCGTTCGCGTCGAGGAAGACCAGCGTCGGGACGCCGAGGATCGCGTACTGCTTCGTCAGCGCGGCGTTCGGCACGGTGAGGTCGGCTTTCACGCGCACGAAGCGATTCAGCTCGGCGGCGACGGCGGTGTCGCTGAAGGTTTTCTCGTCGAGCTCTTTACACGGCAGGCACCAGTCGGCGTAGAAGTCGATGATCACCGGCTTGTTCGCCGCGTGCGCGGCGGAGAGTGCTTTCGCGTCGTATTTGTCCCAGCGCACTTCGACGGCGTGCTTTTTCGGCAACGCGAAGGCGACGCCGGAGACGAGGAGCAGGATGGCGATGGCGATACGCAGCACGCGCGCGCCCTGCGAGCGGGCGACGAAGAGAAAGATCGCGCCGATCAGCAGGCTCGCCGCGACTCCGTACTGGAACGCGAAGTCGCCGATGAGCGGGCGGAGGAAGTAGATCGCCATGGCGATGAGGATGAATCCCATCCCCTTCTTCACGTGCAGCATCCACTCGCCCGCGCGCGGCAGCGCCGACAATCCCGACGAGAAGATGCCGAGGAAGAGATACGGCACGCCGAGTCCGAGGGCGAGCACGAAGAACATCAGGAACCCGAGGAACGGACTCTGAAGACTGCTCACGAGCGCGATCAGCGAGATCACGAACGGGCCGACGCACGGCGCCGCGACGATGCCGATGAGCAGTCCCATCAGCAGCGCGCCGCCGAGTCCCGCCTGTCCGCCGGAGCGGTTGGAAATGAACTGCGGGACGCGGATCTCGAAGGCGCCGAACATCGACGAGGCCATGATCAGCATCAGCGCGGCGAAGAAGATCAGCACGCCCGGATGCTGCAGCCACGCGCCGAAGAGCTTTCCGGACAGCGCGGAGAAGACGCCGAGCGCCGAGTACGTGATGGCGATGCCGAGGACGTACAGCGAAGAAAGCGCCGCACGGCGCGATGCGCGCGCGCCGCTCTGATTGCTGAAGTAGCCGATCGTGATCGGGATCAGCGGATAGACGCACGGCGTGAGATTGAGCGCGAGGCCGAGGACGAAGATCGCCAGCAGCGTGAGCGGAAGTCCGCGTGAGGCGAACGTGCCGCTGACGTCGCTGGAGAAGAGCGGCGACTTCGCCTTCGCATCCTTCGGCGCCGCGGAGAGCGGCGTGAAGTTCGCGGAGGCCGCCGGCGCCGCGGCGACGATCGTGTTGACGTCGATGTCCGCGAACGCATCCCGCGGCGGGAGGCAGACGCGATCGCTGCAGGCCTGGTAGTGCACTTTCGCGCGCAGCTTCGTCGCGCCGGCAGTCAGCTTCGCCGTGAATGGGAAGATGACCTTGCCATCGTACACGGCGAGCTCTTTTCCGCCCGTGAACTCGAAGGCCTTCATCACGTGCGCGGGATAGTTCACCTGCACGTCGCTCGCGCCTTCTTCGAACGAGAGCACGGTCGCGATCGCGTACTCCTCGAGCGGCTTCGCGGAGTTGATGTGCCATCCGCTGGCGACTGTCGCCGTCACCGTTCCTTCGACCGCGTCGGCGCTCTTCTTCTGCAGCGCGCCTTCGATCGTGACCTTCGGCGTGGAGTCGGGCGGAGCGAAGCCGACCTGCGCGAGCGCGGGGACGGCGGCAAGCAAGAGGAGGAGAGTACGTGCGCTCTTCTTGATCAAACGTTACTTCCCGGACGACGCCAGCTTCTTTTCGATCTCCGGCAGGATGATGTCGATCTGCGCGACGAGCGGCGAGTTCGGATACGCCTTGCGGAAGCTGCGGAACTCGTTCGCGGCGCTGAGAAGATTCCCCTGCTGGAGATAGATCTGGGCGGCGAGCATGCGCGATTGCTCGACATGCGTGCCCAGCTTGCTGACCGCGGTCAGCGAGCGAACGGTCGTGAGCGCGTCGTCGAGCTTGTTCTGCATCACCTGGGTCATGGCGAGGTTGTAAAACGCCTCGTCCCGAATCGCCGCCGGGATGCCCTTCTCGGTGCTGAGCTTTTTCAGCCGGTCTGCCGCCTTGTCATACATGCTGCGCTGCATGTACTCCTTCGACAGCGCGAGCCGCTGCACGGGATCTTTCGCGATCGCCGCTTCGTTGCCCGCGCGCTTCACGAAGTCGCCGTACTTTTTTCGCGCGTCTTTGAGCGACTCGACGAAATCGTTCGGCGGGGCGTAGCCGCGCAGGAGTCCCGCGATCGAAAGGTCCGGCGCGAGGACGAGAAACGTCGGCAGCGACGTCACGGCGTACTTTCTCGCGAACTGTGTTCCCTCTTTTCCATCCTCGGTGTCGAGGCGGAGCAGGACGATGTCTTTGGTCGCGTCCTGGAAGGCCGCCGAGGGGAAGACTTCGCGCTCGAAGCGGTGGCACCAGCCGCACCACTCGGCGAACATGTCGACGAGGATCAGCTGCTTTTTCGCCTGCGCTTCCTTCTGCGCCGGTGCGACGGACTTATGCCATACGCGTCCGGCGAAGAGTTGCGGCGCACATGCGAGCGCGACCACGACGACCAGAGAGAGTCTACGGTTCAAGAGAGCGGCCTCCGTCGTGGCAAACGACCCATGTCATTGGACGTATTCCGCCCTACTGACCCGATGCCGCCAGCGTCTGTTCGATCTGATCCTGCAGCTGAAGCGCGCGCTCGACGGCCTCGCCGAGTGTGCTGCGCGACGTCAGCTCGTTGATCGTCGCAAGCGCTTCTTTGAATTTCGATTGCATCGTGTAGGTAATCGCGAGCGTGAAGTACGCGTCGTCGCGGAACGCGGCCGGGATCCCCGCTTCGGTCGTCAGTTTTTTCAGCCGCGCCTCCGCTTTGTCGAACATGTGCCGCTGCGTGAGCTCTTTCGCGAGCGCGAGCCGCTGGGCAGGGTCTTTCACGAGCGCTGCTTCGTTGGTGATGCGATTCGTTGAACGCCGCGTACTGCTTGCGCGCGGCATCCATCTTGAGCGCGAATTCCGGCGCGGGCGAGTAGCCCTGCATCTGCGCGGCGACGGTGAGGTCTGGGTTGAGCAGGAGAAACGTCGGCAGTTGCGCGACTCCGTACCGGGCGGAGAACGCGGTCCCTTCTTTGCCGTCTTCGGTGTCGAGGCGAAGGAGCACGACGTCTTTGACCGCCTCCTCGAAGATGGGGGACGGATAGACTTCCTTCTCGAACTTGCGGCACCAGCCGCACCACGAGGCGGTCATGTCGACGAGGATGAGCTGTTTGCGCGCGACCGCTTCTTTCTTGGCGGAGGCGAGGTCTTTCAGCCACGCGCGCTCGGCAAACGCCTGGGGGGTGAGCGCGAGGGTGAGGACGATCAGGAGCGGGAGTCTTCGTTTCACGTTGTTAGGTTGACGGTTGTCGGTGATCAGCGTCCGCCACCGCGTGGTGACGTTTCTGTTGCCAGTTGTGTCTTCTCCTCGGCGTACTTCCGCGCGGCGTCGACGAACGCGCCGAAAATCGAGGTCGCGGAGTTCTCGCCGGTCATGTCTTCCGGATGCCACTGCACGCCGACATAGAACGGATGCCGCGGGTCTTCGAGTCCCTCGATGATGCCGTCCGGTGCGTGTGCCGTCACGCGTAACCCATCGCCGAGGCGATTGATTGCCTGGTGGTGCGACGAGTTCACGTTCAGCTCGTGTTGCGAGAGGATGTTCGAGAGCTTCGTCCCCTTCTCGACGATCACGTCATGCCGCGCGCGATCCTCGGGTTGACTGGCGTGCTGAATCTCCGTGTCCATCTGCGAGTCGATGTCCTGCACGAGCGTCCCGCCGGCCGCGACATTCATCACCTGCACGCCGAGGCAGATGCCGAGCGTCGGGATGCCGGCCTCGCGCGCGTACTTTGCGAGGGAGACATCGTTGGCCTGGCGGCGCTCATCCATAGGATCGACGGTGGGATGTTTTTCTTCGCCGTACAGCGCGGGATCGCAGTCGTCGCCGCCGGCGAGCAGCAATCCGTCGAGCTCACGGATGAGCTCCGCGGCGTTCTCCGGCTGAGGCGGCACGAGCACCGGAATCGCGCCCGCGCGGCGCAGCGCTTCGACGTACGTGAGATACGCGAACGCACGCTCGCGCTTGCCTGGTGGGCTCTGAACATCCGATCCGATTCCGATGAGAGGTTTCGTCATGCGGATGGATTATGCGAAATTCACGCTGATTCCGGGATGTTTTTCATGGCCTTCCGAATGATGAAAAAGATCGCACTCCTCGCAATCGCTATCGCTCTGCCCGCCGGATTCGCTAAAGCGGCCGAGACCGTTCAGTTGAAAACGCTGCCGTCGTACGTGCAGCGCGTCTTCGTGCCGGTGGTACCGCGGACGACGAACAACGTCGCGATCGAGAACCTGCGGTTCGATGAAGTGCTCAATGTTCCGCCCGGCTTCGATGTGCGCGTGGTGAACGGCCGCATCGTCGCGTTCGCCGATGACAGCGGCCGCGCCGGCTACGCGCGCGTTCGAGCCGGCAACCGCGAGCTGTCGCTGACGCTGATGAGCGTGGTGCCGTACGAGCTGGTGCGGAACGGAACCTTGAATGGCTATCGCGTCGGCCAATACGTCGGCGATGCGCCGCAGGGATTCATCCAGCTCAGCAATGCGAATGCGTCGCTGTTTGTGTCGGATCACTATCGCCTGCGCGATTTTCAGTGCAAGCTCGACGGGCCTTCGAAATATCTGATTCTTCGTCCCGAGGCGCTGCTGAAGCTGGAGATCCTGCAGCACGAACTGCACGAGCGCGGGATCGCATTCGATCGCTTCACGGTGATGTCGGGCTTCCGCACGCCGTATTACAACGCGAAGATCGGCAACGAAACCAGCCGCTCGCGGCATCTGTACGGCGACGCGATGGACATCTATGTCGACGCGAACCGCGACGGGAACATGGACGACCTGAATCGCGACGGCCGCATCGACACGCGCGACGCGCAGTATCTCCTCGCGATCGCCGAGGACCTCGATCACTCGATGGAGTGGGGCTGGCTGAAGGGCGGCGCGGGCGTGTATCACGCGAACGCCGCGCACGGGTCGTACCTGCACGTCGATGCGCGCGGCTACGTGGCGCGGTGGGGCGACGTCGCGCCTTCGGCTACATCATCTTCGGTGGTGACTGCGGCGCGCTGACCTCGCGCAGGATCGCCGCGGCTTCGCGCGTTTGCTCGAGATCCGCGGCCGCGGCGATGCAGACGCGCACCGCCGGCGGATGCGGGCCGACGGCGAAGGCGCTGCCGGCATTCACGAGTAGTCCGCGCTGCATCGCCGCCTCGACGAGCTCGTTCTCGGGACGCTGCAAACGCAGCCAGAGGTGATACGAGCTCGCGGACGGGATGTCGAAGACGCCGGCCAGCATCGCCCGCGCGAGGCGATGGCGGCTCTGCATCGTCTGCCGGCGCGTGGCGACGATGCGATCGGCGAGGCCGGTCTCGATCCATGCAGACGCGATCTCCGCGCCGGCCAGGCCGGGCGTGAAGATCAATGTGCGCAATGCGTTTTGCAGGCGCGACACGAACTCGCGCGGCGCATGGACGTAGCCGACGCGCACTCCCGGCGCGACGCTCTTCGAGAGGCTGGTGATGTAGATCGTGCGCTCGGGGATGCGGCTGGCGAGCGGTGCATGGATTTTCGGAGAGAGCACGGCGTAGATCGCGTCTTCGACGAGCAGCAGCCGCGCGGAGGCGATGGCCTGCGCCACCGCATCGCGCCGCGACTCCGGCATGGTGATGCCGGTCGGGTTCTGCATGTCCGGCATCAGGTAGATCGCCGCGGCGCGATGTTTCTTGGCCTGCTTCACGATGGACGCGGGATCGGCGCCGTCCGCATCCATCTTCACGGGCACGAGCTCGAGGCCGAACATCGCCGCGGCTTCGCGGAAGTTGGAGAACGTGACTTCTTCGACGAGGACGACACGGTGATCATGCTGCAGCGTCGCTGCGACCATGGCCAGCGCCTGTTGCGCGCCGGCGGTGATGACGATGCGCTCGCGTTCGATGGACGCGAGGCGCGAGCGCCGCAGCCACGACTCCGCGGCATCGAGCGCGCGCTGCGGGACGGCGCCGTATTCGAGCAAAGCGCAGCCGCGGCCGCGGGTGATGTTCGCCGCGACCTGCAGCGCTTCGCGCGCGAGGGCGGGCGGGAGGGGCGGCGGGAGGTTGATGGCGAGATTGATGGTGCGCACTTTGGCGCGGCCGGCGACGAAGGTGCCGCGCCCGGCCTGGCCGAGGATCAGGCCGCGCCGCTGCGCTTCGCTGTAGCCGCGGGTGACGGTGGAGAGATCGACGCCGAGGCTCTTCGCGACGTCGCGTTGCGGTGGGAGGCGATCGTCCGGTTCCAGCGCGTTCACGGCGATGGCATTGCCGATGCGATCGGCGATCCATTCGGCGTAGGGAGGCGAAGCCGGTCCGCGGAGCCAATCCAGACGCTTTGCCTTCTTGTATGCAGACATTTTCAAGATCTCGTAGATTGTACGTCCATGAACGAACTCACGCTCGATCCGGATGATTGGTCGGAGCTGACCTCCCTCGGCCATCGCATGCTCGACGACTCGCTGCAGCATCTCGCCACGGTGCGCGAGCGCCCGCTGTGGCAGCCGATGCCTGCCGACGTGCGCGCGTACTTTGCGCCCGGACTGCCGCCGCGCGAGCCGCGTCCGCTGGACGAGGTGTACGCGGATTTTCAGAAGTTCGTGCAGCCGTACGTCCTCGGCAACATTCATCCGCGCTTCTGGGGCTGGGTGATCGGCGCCTCGTCGCCCGCGGGCGTGCTCGCCGAGCTGCTCGCGGCCGGCTTGAACGTGAACGTGTTCGGCGCGAACGAGTCGGGCGCGGCGCTCGAGGCGCAGGCGATCTCCTGGTTCACGAACGTGCTCGGTCTGCCGGCGGAAGCGAGCGGCCTGTTCGTCTCCAGCGGCTCGATGGCGAATCTCGTCGCGCTGACGGTCGCCCGCGATGCGTGCGCCGGATTCGATGTCGTCGAAGAAGGGCTCGTGAATCAGCCGCAGCTCGTCATCTACTGCTCGAAGGAGACGCACAATTCAGTCGACAAGACCGCCGGAGTCCTCGGCATCGGCCGCAAGAATCTGCGCAAGATTCCGACGGACGCCGAGTATCGCGTCGACCTCGATGCGCTGCGGCGTGCAATCGCCGAGGATCGTGAGGCGGGGAAGAAACCGTTCTGCGTGATCGCGAACTGCGGCACGGTCAACACCGGCGCGATCGACGATCTCCGCGCCGTTCGCAAGATCGCGGACGAGGAGCAGTTTGTGGATGCACGTCGACGGCGCGATCGGTGCGGTGCTGCGCCTCTCGCCGCGTCTCGCGCCGCTCGCGGACGGCATCGAGCTCGCCGACTCGATCGCGTTCGATCTGCACAAGTGGATGAACATGCCGTACGACGTCGCGGGCGTGGTCGTGCGCTCGCGCGAGACGCAGTCGCGCAGCTTCTCCCCCGCCGCGTCGTATCTCACCACGTTCGAAGACGGCATCGCCGCCGGCCGCCACGTCCCCAGCCGCCTCGGTCCCGATCTCTCCCGCGGCTTCCGCGCGCTCAAGGTGTGGATGACGATCCAGACCTACGGCGCCGATCGCTTCGCCGCGATCATCGAGAAGAACATGGAGCAGGCGCGCTACGCCGCCGAGATCGTCGAGCGCGAGCCGAAGCTGGAACTGCTCGCGCCCGTACCGACGAACGTCGTCTGTTTCCGCTATCGCCGCGACGGTTTGAGCGACGAGCAGCTCGACGCGCTCAATCATCGCGTGCTCATCGAACTGCAGAAAGCGGGGATCGCCGCGCCGTCGAGCACCGTGCTGCACGGGCGTTACGCGCTGCGGATGGCGATCGTGAATCAGCGGACGTTGCGCGAGGACGTCGCGCTCGCGCTCAGCGAGATCGTGCGGATCGGCGACGCGTTGTAGCCGCTGCGCGTTTCCGCGCCGGCGCTTTTCGCGGCGCCTTGCGCCCGCCCGATCCGCCCAGCGACTTGCTGAGCACTTCGAGCAGGTCGACGACCTCGCCGCCTTCGTCCGCCTTCGGCTCGACTTCGGCGACCTTCACGATGTCGGCGTGCTTGCGCTCTTTCGCGGCGACGAGTTTCTCGAGGCGCTTCTCGTAGTCGTCGGTCAGTTCGCGGAGGTCGAGCTTCTTGCTGCGGCGCGTGATCTGCGCTTCGAACTTGCGCACCTCCGCCGGCGTTACCTTCGTTTTCTTCGGCAGGCCGACCGACTTCGGGTCGCGGATCTCGTCCTCGAAGCGGAGCGTCTCCGCGCGGAGGATTCCGTCGTCGGCCGTGATGGCGACGAGGTACTCCTTGTCGCGCATCACGAACGTGGCGATGCCGGCGTAGTTCTTCTTCTCCATCACCTCCGCGAGGAGGCGGTAGGCCTTGTTGGTGCCGGAGCTCGGCACGAGGAAGTAGCCACGCTCGAAGTAGACGGGATCGATCGAGTCGCGGTCGACGAAGCGGCGCAGGTCGATCTCTCGCGACTTGCGCGGTTCGAGCGCTTCCAGCTCGTCGTCCGTGACGGTGACGTATTTGCCTTTGTCGGTTTCGTAGCCGCGGATGATGTCGTCGTCGTCGAGCGGCGTCTCGTCTTTCGAGCAGACGTAGCGGCGATGCACGGGCGCGCCGTCGGGCGCGATCATGCGCAGCGCGGTGCCGCGCGCGCGCGTCGCGGAGTAGAGCGCGACCGGCACGGTGACCAGACCGAACGTGATCGTGCCGGTCCAGAAGGAGCGGAGCCCGCTGGCTCCGAATTCGACGTCGTCGTCTTCAGGCACTCTTCTTCACCTTCGCGAGACTCGCCGCCAACACGTCGTCGAGCTCGTCGTCTTTCCTGGCCGCGCGCGGGCGGAACTTCGCCACCTTCGGCTTGCGGCCTTTCGATTTTGCTTCGATGAGGTCCATCACGCGCGCGCGATATTCGTCGCGGAACTCGGATGGATCGAACTCGCCGTGCAGCGCGGTCAGGAGCTGCTCGGCCATCTGGATTTCCTTCTTCTGCAGCGGGCGGCCTTCCGCCGCTTTGAGCGCGCCCGCGTCGATGACCTCGTCCGCGTGGCGCATCGTGATCAGCATCAGGTAGCCGTCTTCTTCCTTCAGCGCGCCGACGTATTCGCGGTCGCGCATGACCCAACGGCAGATGCCTTCTTTTCCTTTTTTCGCGAGCGCTTCCGCCGCGGCAAAGTACGCCTTCGCATCGCCGTCAGGACCGAGGTAGTAGGCGCGATCGTAAAAGCGCGGATCGATGTCGGCGATGTTGACGAAACGCGTGATCTCGATGTCGCGTGAGTCCTTCGGCTTGAGCTTCTCGAGCTCCTCTTCGTCGAAGACGACCATGCGTCCGCGCGTGAGCGGGAACGCCTTGCGGACTTCTTTGTAATCGACCGTGTCGTCGCTCTCCGCACTGACGAGCATCTGCTTCACCGGCTGCTTGTCGGTCTTGTGCAGGAGACGGAAGTGGACCGTGCGGTCGGTGACGGCCGAATAGAGTTTCACCGGCACTTTGGTGGTGCCGGCTTTGATCACGCCTTTCCAAATTGCCCGTGCTGCCATCGGGGGAAAGTAATGAGAAAGTCGCGCCAAATTGAGGCGGCGAGACGCCGCCTGACCAGCCGCCGAGGACGGCGGCGTTCCGACGGCTGGAGCGCCGGCGTCCCCGCCGGCTGAGCTGGCGGCGTCCTCGCCGCCAACTACTTGACGAAAATGCGCACCGATTCGCGCCGGCCCGACTCATCCATTGCCGTCACCGTGTGCGCGCCTTGCGCGAGCGGCCACTCGGGCTCGACTTTGTGGTTGTTGACGAACCAGGTCACTTTGCCGGACGAGACTGCACGTAAACGCAGGGTCTGGAATTCGCGGCGCAGGGTTGGATCGATGAGGTAGGTGGCGCCGTCGGGGGGGTTGGCGATCTGCAATGTCGTGTGGTGCGCGCCTCCGGCGCGCCCCCCGCCCAGAGGCGCGCCGGAGGCGCGCACTACACGGGCCCAATCGCGGTACTGGGCGGGCCAGTCGATGGCGCCGGCGTGGTGCCACGAGCAGAAGCGCGGCTTGTCGTTCGTCGGCAGCCATTCTTTGCGGATCGACTCGCACCATGGCGACGGGCGCAGGCCCGACAGCGCGCAGATTTCGACGGACTCGACGTTCGCGGGCGCGGCGACGATCGGCGTGGCGTCGCCGATCGGGAGCGTGCCGCGCGCGCGCTGCATCGCGGCGAGCATGACGCCGTGGAAGATCGGCGCGGCGCCGGTCATGCCGCTCGAGCCGCGCAGCTCGTGGCGGTCGAAGTTGCCGACCCATACGCCGACGGTGACGTCTTTCGTGTAGCCGATCGTCCAGTTGTCGCGATACGACTGCGAGGTGCCGGTCTTCACCGCGACGGGGAACGGGAAGTCGAGGCTGCCGCCGGTGCCGAAGGCGTAGGCGCGGGCTTCGGAGTCGGTGAGGATGTCGGTGATGAAGAAGGCGGTCTTATCGGAGACGAGTCGTTTGGTTGCGCGGTTGCGCGGTTGCGCGGTGAGCATCGTTGGCGTGATTTGGAAGCCGCCGCGCGCGAACGAAGAGTACGCAGTAATCAATTGTTCGAGGGTGACCTCGGCGTCGCCTAGGGTCAGGCCGAGGCCGTAGTAGTCGGCGGTGCGTTCGAGGCCGGTGAAGCCGGCGTTGCGCAACAGACGCAGCAGCGATTCGGGGCCGAGCTTCGCGAGCATGGCCACGGCGGGGACGTTTTGCGATCCGGCGAGGGCGGAGCGGACGCGAAGCGGGCCGCGGAAGCGGCCGTCGTAGTTGCGCGGGGTGTAGATGATGCCGTCTTCGGCGGTGGGAAAGTGCGAGGGGACGTCGGCGACCACGGTCGCGGGGGTCTCGCCGTTTTCGAATGCGAGTGCGTAGGTGAACGGCTTGAGCGTCGAGCCGGGCTGGCGCGGCGTGACGACGCCGTCGATCGCTCCGCCGAAGCCGTTGTCGAAGTAGTCGCCGGAGCCTTCCCACGCCAGCCATTCGCCGCTCGCGTTGTCGAGCACGGCGACGGCGACGCTGTGCGCGCCGTGGCGCAGGAGATCGGCGCGATGCGCCTGGATGATGCCGACGACGGTGCGCTGGAGGTTCGCGTCGAGCGTCGTTTTCACGACGCCTTCATGCACGGGCAGGCGCTCGATGAAATGCATCGCCAGCGCGGGCTGCGCGGCTTTCGCGAAGCGCAGGCGCTCCGCACGCGCATGCTGATACTCGAGCGGCGTGAGCTTCATCTTCGCGAGCACGAGCTGCTGCCGCGCGCGCGCCTTGTCCGGATCGCGCAAAGGATTGAACGCGCTCGGGCGCTGCGGAAGCGAAGCGAGAAATGCCGCCTGCGCGGGCGTGAGGTTTTCCGGCGCGCAGCCAAAGTACGCGCGGCTCGCGCGCGCGACACCGTTGATCTGATTGCCGTACGGCGCGAGATTGAGATACATCGCCAGGATCTCGCGCTTCGAATAGCGATGCTCGAGTCGCAGCGCGACGACGGTCTCGCGCAGCTTCGAGCGCAGCGACCGGTCGCGCGACTGCAGGCGCAGCTTTGCCACCTGCTGCGTGATCGTGGAGCCGCCTTCGACGACGCGCCGCGCGCGCAGGTTGTGCAGCGTCGCGCGCGCGATGGCGATCGGGTCGACGCCGGGATGACTCCGGAAACGGCGATCCTCGGCTGCGATCGTCGCGTCGACGATGCGTGCCGGGAGCTTGTCCGCGGCGAGCCACTGCCCGCGATTGCCGCTCGCCGCGAGCGGCTCGTAGAGCACTTCGCCGTTGCGGTCGAGGATCGTGTTCGACTGGAACTGCGCGCCGTCGAAGTTCGGGAGGGGGCCGAGGCGGAGCCAGAGCGCGCATGCGATGCACGCAAGAACGAGCACCGCGAGAGCGCCCCTCACCCGGCGCTTCGCGCCACCCTCTCCCCGCCGTGCGGGGAGAGGGGCAACGGGAGAGGTCATTTCGCGATCTCCACCACCACCGTCCCCGTCCGTCCGAAGACTTCGGGCTCGTACATCTCTTCCGCGTGCGTCGGCGCGGTCACGAACGTGCCGGCCGTGGTGGCGCGGACGAGGTAGCTGAACTCGTGATTGCCTTCGCCGAGGCGCGTGGCGAAGAGGTTCACGCGATCGTCGTGGCGCTCGACGTAATCGAAGCCGCCGCGCTCCCACCAATCCCACCACGACTGCGCTTCGCTGCGGTACTGCGCCTGCGTCAGGTTCGACGCGGTGGTCGCGAACCAGGTCTCCACCGGCTCGGTGCCGGCGGGGATCGGGTCCGTGATCGCGACGTAGCGGCGCTCCTTCGTGTTGCGGATGCGCAGCTTCACGAGAATCAGATCGCCGGCCTTGAACTTCGTCCCCTCACCCTCGCCGCTCTGCAGCGTATACGAGCGCTCGACCTTGAATCCGGCATCGAGCGGCTGGTAGCGCAGCACGTTCGCGGCGTAGCGGAGGCGCATCATGTAGAAGAGCGTGCCGGCGCCGTCGCGCGTGAAGACCACCGGCAGTTGCTGGCCGGCCGGCGCCTTCGCGAGCACCTGCGGCATCGAGAACTGTTTCGTGCGCACGTCGGTCGTGCGGCCCTTGAAGGTTTCGGTGGCCAGCGTCTCGTTGCCGAGCATCACCTTGCCGAGGAAGTCCGGCACTTCGGACTCGTACTTGCGGTAGTAATCGACCAGCGCCTCCATCGCCCAGGCGTTTTCCTGCGTGTTGCCCCAGCGCCCGTCTTTGCGCACGCTCATCAGCCAGCGCACCATGCGCTTCACGATTTCCTCTTCGGAACCGTGACGCACCAGCGTCTGCAGCGCCATCGCCGTCGAGCGGACGTTCGAGTTCCAGAACCAGAGCAGGTACGGATCATTGAGCTCGTTGACGAACGCGTTGCCGCCCTCGGGGAGGATCGAGTTCATGATCCGCCGTTTGAGATCGGTCACGCGCGCGCCGCTCGTCTCCTTCTTCGCGATCAGCGCGTCGAGGAGATGCGTGATGCCGAAGATCGGCATGCGGTCGCGGTATTCGTAGACGCGGTTGATGTGGCTGTCGGCGTTGCGTCCGCCTTCGGCCAGGACCTTGACGACGAATGCCTGCCACGCGGTGTAGCCCGGCATCCATCCCTCGTTCGGCGGCTTCGGCTGGCCGAGAGTGCCGTCGAGGAACGTGTAGGCGCGCTCGAGCATCGCGTTGTCGACGTTGTAGCCGAGCATCTTTCCGCGCTGGTAGACGTGCGTGACGTATGCGGAGAGATACGGTGACGACGGTCCGTAGCACTGGCCCGGCCAGAAGGAGAAGCCGCCGTCGCCGCACTGGAACTTGCGCAGCTCGTCGAGGTTCGTCTGCACCGCATCCTTCTGCTTCGACACGTCGATGCCGGGCAGCGGGAAGTTCGCGCCGAGATCGGTGATCAGCATCAGGCCGAGGGAACGCGACGAGCGCTGCTCCGCGCAGCCGTACGGATAGGTGACGAGATACTCGGCTCCTTCGGCGAGGCCGACCATCATCGTTGACGAGAGATCGACGCGCAGTCCGCCGAATCCCGGCACGACGTCCGCCGGAATCTCGATCCGCTCTTCCGCGCGCGGCTTCGCTTCGCCGTACGCGGCGACGGTCTCCGGCGACACGAGCACGCGCACCGGGATCACGTCTTCGAACGCGTCGTTCTCGCGTCCCATCGTGACGCGCATCCGCACGCGGGCGTTGCCGGCGGATTTCGCTTCGGCGTCGAAGCGGGCCTCGGTATCGGAGCCGGGTTGGACAGACACGCTCGTCTGTCCTCCATTGAATGTGAGGATGTTGGGGTCGAGCGATTCGATGGACACCGTGACTTTGCCGGTCTGCTTCGTCTGGTTGTGCACGACGCCGCCGAAATGCGCTTTGTCGCCGACGGCGAGGAAGCGCGGCCACGACGGCGTGAGCATGAGCGGCTTGTTGATCTTGACTTCCGCGGAGTCTCCGCCGAAGCGCGACTGCTTGTCGCCGGCGACGGCCATGATGCGGTAGGTGGTCAGCGACTCCGGCAGCGTGATTTCGGTGCGCGCGCGGCCATTCTTGTCGGTGACGAGCGAGCCGAGCCAGAACGCGAGCACGCGGAAGTCGCGGCGCAGCATGCCCGGTCCGGCATCGCGTCCGCCGCCGCCGCCCTCGCCCCCGCCCTTCGGCGTGAGCACGCGCCTGCTGACGATGCGCTGCCGCGAGTCTTCGTTCGCGACCTGCAGCGCCTTCTGCAGGTAAATCTTGTCGAGAATCTCCGGCGTCTGATACCCGGTCAGCGACAGCACGCCGTAATCCACGGCCCAAAGCGTGACTTCGGACTGCGAAGGTTTGCCCTTCGCGTCTTTCACGTTCACTTCGATCTTCGCCTTCGACGCCGGACGGAACTCGTCGCGATTCGCTTTCACGTCGACGGAAAGCTTCTTCGATGCGTCTTCGACCGACAGCTCGATGTAGCCGAGGCGGAACGCGGGCTTGCCCGGATCACTGCCGTCTTTGTCCGGATCCTTCTTCGTGCGCCCTTTGATCAGCAGCACGGAGACGTAGACGTTCGGGATTTCCTTTTCGGTGATCGGAACGGTGACGGTCTGCTGCGTCGAGGTGAGCGTGAACGGCGTCCACGTGCGCACGCCTTCGCGCTCGGTGGTGAGCAGCGCCGTGGCCGATTCCCACGGCGACTTGATCATGATCCGCGCGGTGTCGCCGGGCTTGTATTTCTTCTTCTCGGGGATGAGATCGATGCGGTTGTGATCGTAGCGTTCCCACGCCGTGTACCCGCCGCCTAACGCGTAGAACCACTCGGTCGTCGACGTCGAGCGCTTCGTCTTCGGCTCGGATGCTTTCGCGCGCAGGACGTATTGACCGCCGTCGGTGATCGGAATGTGCAGCGGCACCGGCTCGGTGGTCGTGGTGATCGTCCACTCGCCGGCGGGGATTTCCTTGCGCTCCGTTTCCCACTCGTAGAAGCCGCCGCCTTCCGCTTTGCGGACGCTCGTCCACTGGATGCGCATCAGCGTCACCTTCACTTCGACGCCGGCGACCGCGAGACCGTCGAGGCCCGCGGCGATGATCTCGGTGTCGAGACCCTTGTCCGAGTCGGCGAAGTACGGCGGCGGTTTGACGCCGATGTACCACGGCGCCGGATCGATGCGCGAGGTCGTGCGGCCGGCGATCTGCTGGCGCGTGACGTCGGTGACGACGCCTTCGAGCGTGTAGTCGTACGGCCAGCCCGCTTCTTCGTCGGTGTCGAGCTTGAGCTTCAGCTCGCCCTTCGCATCGAGCACGCCTTCGTTCTGCGAGATGGTGATGCTGCCGGTGTCGACGACTTCGGCGTCCTCACCGGTGTTGCCGACTTCCTCATCCCAATCCCAGCCGAGGAACGTGAAGCGGTCGCCGTACCGGTCGGTGATCTTCGACGGAACGTCGAAGACCTTTTCCTTCGAGTACGTCCACTTCACCTCTTTGCCGTTCATCGGCGCGCCGAAGAGATAGCGGCCGCTGACGGTGCCGCTCAGCTTCGTGCCGGCGACGGAGCTCGGCGACGTGAGCGAGACGTCGACGCGGAACTCGGGACGGCGATACGCGGCGACGAGGAACTGGCCGTAGATCGTGCCGCGGTGATTCGGCAGCGTGCCGGTGATGCTGTAGTTGCCGAGCGGCGCTTCGTCGGGAAGCTCGAGCGTCCATTCGGCGCTGCTCCACGCGTTGATGGGCACGTTGCGCGAGTCGACTTCCTGGTTCTGGCTGTCGGTGACGCGGATCTGGAGGTTGGTTCCTTGCGGCACGAGCTTCATGCCGTCCGGCATGTCGGCGCGGATGATGGCCTTGAAGTGCACTTCCTCGCCGAGCTTGTAGACGCCGCGGTCGACGAAGACCGTGCCGCGCAGCTGCGGGTCGGCTTCGAGGACGTCGTAGCGGTTGCCGAATTCCCACGGGCTGATGCCTTCGCCCCAGTCGCTGCCGACGTAGGCGGCGTCGCCGTCCTTTTCTGCCGTGACGATGAAGTGCAGGTCGCCGAGGGCGCGCCAGCTGACCTCCCACTCCGCCTGATCGGGCTTGGTCTCGCGGCGAAGATCGGTGTTCGGCGCGACGGCGATGCCTTTCGCGTCGGTCGTGCCGCTCCAGAAGACTTTGTTGTCGGTCCTGCGGATCGAAACGGTCGCGCCTTCGACGGGCTTGCCGTCATCGAGACGCGTGACGAGGATGATCGTGTTCTGCGGACTGTCCTTGACGGAAATGCCGAGGTTCGTCGCCTGGACGAGCGTGGCCACGACGTCGGTGGTGTTGTTGCGCGTGTTGGCGATCGGATCGCCCGGCTTCACCGCCGCCCACGCCAGGCCCTATCGCGTCGCTGCCGATCGCCGGCGCGAGATCGAGTCCGAGGGCCTGCGTCCTGTCGGCGGAGGGATTCAGCTTGCGCTCCACCGGCTTGGCATTCGGCGGCGTGGCCGTGAAGCTGCTCTCGTTCAGTTTCTGAATCGTGGGCATCACGTCTTCGAGCTTCAGCGGCGCGAGCCACTGCGTGACGCTCCGGTAGTTGCGCGCGTGGAACGGCAGCACGGTGCCGCCGGTCGACTCCCACACGCCGTGTCCCGAGCCGAAGCTGACGAACGCGGAGCGGTGCCAGTTTTCGATGACCGCCGTCCACGCGTAGCCGAGCTTCTGTCCATCCTCGGCGGTGAGGCCCGGGTCGATGCGCACCATGTATTTGCGCGCCGGCCGCAGCGAGTATCCGAGCTCGTCGAAGCTGTAGTTCTGCGACGGATACTCGTACGTGTTCTCGACGTCCTTCGGCTTCACCACCGATTCGTTTTTCGGATCGGTGATGTCGGTGATGGTGACGGCCTTGCGCAGGTTCGCGAACGGAATGCCGGCGTTGGAGCGGAAGCTGACAGCGTTGCGCCAGTCGGGATCGCATTCGTCGACGCAGTCGATCTCGGTGACGAAGAGCGCCGGGTCGAGCTCGAGCGTGTACATCTGCGGCGATCCGCTGGCGGCGCGTCCCTGCGCGGCGAGCTTGTCGTCGAGCGTGACTTTGATCCAGGTGTCGGGGGCGATGCCGGGCTTGGTCTCGAGGACGACGAGGTCTTTGCCTTTCGGAAAGCGATCAGTGTCCCATTCGGCCGCCACGAACCCGAGCACCGGCTGCCCTTCCGAATTCGCGGCGGCCTGCGCTTTCGCTTTCTTCGCCTCGAACGCCTGCACCTCGGCGGCGGTCATCCGCTTCGCGCCTTCTTCCGGCAGCTCGATCGACGGAAATTCGTGGCTGGTCGTGGAGAGCTTGAGGTGCGAGACGATGGTGTCGACGTCGATCGCCTGGTTGAAGCGCAGCCCGATCACGATGGCGCCGTCGAACTTGTTGCCTTTGCGATAGAAGCCGGTGTTGACGAGGCGGATCGTCGGCGTGGTGAAGGTCCAGTCGTACGATTCGTCGAGGGTCTTGCCGGCGATCGACTTCGCGCTCTTGTCGACCGTGACTTTGTATTGCGTCGCGTACGCGAGCGGCTTGTCGGGCGTGAAGATGAGCGTCGTGGTGCCGGACCAGCGGAACGTGCCTTTCACCGCGGGCGCGATGTGAAAGAACGGCGCGGTGACGGGATTCGGGATCTTGCCGAGGACGACCATCGGCTCGGAGAAGACGACGCGGATCTCATTGGCCTCGGCGAGATTCGCAACTTCCCCGACCGGCCCCGCGCTCACGATGCGCAAACCATTGGCGGCGGATGCGGACACGGCAAGCAGCAAAACGAGCGCGGCGACGACGACTCTTTTCATAAGTGTGCGCAGTGTAGTCAGGACTCTGACGAAACGCGCGTCCGATTATGGGAATCTTGCGCAGGTCTTTGTGGCAGGATCGTGGCGGATGGAACTGCGCAGCCGCCTGATCTACGCCATCGTCTGGAACACGATCGTCGCCTTCGGCGTCACCGCGGTGCTCCTCGAGCCGAAAGAAGGCGACGAGTGGTTCCTGATTCTGATTGGGTTGATGGTGCTGATCGGGTTGGCGCTGCTGCTGGATGTGATCGTGCGGTTTTTCAAGTTGGAACGCCGCCGTCCCGGCGGCTGATGCGGCGCCGTCCCGGCGCCGAGGCGGCGAGACGCCGCCTGATCAGCCGGCGAGGACGCCGGCGTTCCTAGGCGGGTTCCGGCCTCCCGAACAAGAACCCCTGCACTTCCTCGCAGCGCTGCTCGACGAGAAATTGCATCTGCTCGTTCGTCTCCACGCCTTCGGCGGTGACGGCGAGGTCGAGGCCGTGGGCCATGGCCACGATCGCGGAGACGATGGCGCGGTTGCTGCGGCTGGCTTCGATGGCCTGCACGAATTCCTGGTCGATCTTCACGCGATCGATCGGGAAGCGGCGGAGGTAGCTGAGTGACGAGTGGCCGGTGCCGAAGTCGTCGAGGGCGACGCGGACGCCGAGCTCGCGCAGGCGCGCCAGCGTCGTGATCGTCCGCTCCATGCTCAGCATCGCCGTGCTCTCGGTGATCTCGAGCTCGAGGAAGCGCGGCTCGAGCCCGCTTTCCTCCAGTGCGGCCACGACGACATTGAACAAGTCGGCGTGCTGAAACTGCCGCGGCGAGAGATTGACGGCCACGCGCAGCGACGGCTGTCCGTTCTGCTGCCATCGCTTTTCCCTGGCAGCAGGCCTGCCGCAGCACCCACTCGCCGATCGGGACGATCATGCGCGTTTCCTCGGCGACGCCGATGAACGTGGCCGGCGGCACGAGTCCGTGTCCGGGACGGTTCCAGCGCAGCAGCGCCTCCATCCCCGCGACCTGGCGCGTGTCGACGCGCACCTGCGGCTGGAAGTGCAGGACCAGCTCGTCGCGCTCGAGTGCGCGCCGCAGCGCGGTCTCGATCGACAGCCGCTCCGCCGCGCGCGTGTTCATCGCCGGCGTGCAGAGCTGATACGAATTACGCCCGCTCTCTTTCGCGCGATACATCGCGCCGTCGGCGCTCTGCAGCAGCGCCTCCGCGGTCTCGCCGTCAGTCGGATACAACGCGATGCCGATGCTCGTCGTGACGTACAGCTCCTGCCCTTCGATGCGCACCGGCTCGGCGACGGTCTCGAGCAGTTTCTGCGCGATCGTCGCGGCGTCGTCGGCTTTCGTCATGTCCATGAGCAGGACGGTGAACTCGTCGCCGCCCATGCGCGCGATGGTGTCGCCTTCGCGGAGCACCGATCGCAGCCGCGTCGCGATCACGCGCAGCAACTCATCGCCGAGGCTGTGGCCGAGCGTGTCATTCACGAACTTGAAGCGATCGAGATCGAGGAACATCACCGCCAGCGGTGATTTCTGCCGCTTCGCGTGCGCGAGCGCGATTGTCAGCCGATCGCGGAACAGCAAGCGGTTCGGCAATCCCGTGAGCGCGTCGTGGTACGCCTGATATTCGATCTGCTCTTCCGCGCGGCGGCGCTCGCTGATGTCGCGGGAGACGGCGACGACTTCGATCATCTCGCGAGTATCCGAATCGCGAACCGCGCGGCTGCGGCTTTCGAACCAGACGATCGAGCCGTCGCGCTTCTGCACGCGGAAGCTGAACGTCTGCGGCTGGTCGAGGAACTCGGTCACGCGGCGCAGCAGGTGATGGTCCTGCTCGAGCGCGTACTCGAAAATCGAGCGGCCGATCATCTCGGCCGGCTCGTAGCCGAGGATCTGGCGGGCGGCGTCGGAGACATAGAGGAAGCGCCCGCGCGGCGTCGTCCGCGAGATCATGTCGGTCGAGTTCTCGGCCATCAGCCGGTAGCGACCTTCGCTCTCGCGCAACGCGTTTTCGGCGGACTTCCACTCGGTGATGTCGAGCATCGTGCCTTCGAGCATCGTCGTGCCGTCGCCGGCGACCGCGTGCGAGCTTTCCAGAAGCCACACCGGCTGGCCATCTTTGCGGCGCAGGCAGATTTCGACACTGCTGATCCCGCCGGTCATCCCGATTCGTTCGAGGAACGAATCGCGATCCTCGGCGCGGTAATAGAGGTCGCGCGCGCTGAGGCCGATCAGGTCCTCGCGCGAGTCGAAGCCGAGCATCTTCGCCAGCGCGTCGTTGCAGTCGAGGATGTGGCCGTCGAGCGTGTTGCGATAGACGCCCGCGAGGTTGCGCTCGAAGAGGAGGCGGTGGCGCAACTCGCTCGCGCGCAGCGCCTCGTACGTGCGATTGCGCTCGATCGCGCTGACGAAGATTTCGCCGGCGATTCGCAGCAGCGCGATCGCCTCCTCGGACCAGTCGACTTCGCGCGAGAGCATGCTGAAGCCGATCGCGCCGAACAGCTGCCTCTCCAGCCGCATCGGCACCATCACGATGCTCGTGATCCCCTGCCGCGCGAGCACCCTTCGTTCGTTGATCGCCTCCGGCGGCATCTCGTCGAGCGAGGAGACCGGGATTCGCTCTTTGATGCGCAGCTGATCGAACCACCACGGGAACGCCGACGTCGGCAGCTGGCCGTACTGTTCTTTCCGCAGCGCGATCCCGGGCGCGCTCCATTCGTTCGTCATCTGGATGCTCAGGCCGCCGTCGCCGATGAGCATCACATGCGCGCGCTCGGCGCCGGCGAACGTGGCGATCGCACCGAGCGTTTCGTCGATGGCGCGATTCAATCCGCCCGCCTCGAGGCTGACGAAACGCGAAGAGATGCTGGCGATCAGTTTCTCGAAGCCGACGCGATGGCGCATCGCCTCCTGCGCCTGCCGCCGCTCCGCGCCGTCGGTCGCGATCGCGACGAGATCGGCGATGGAGCTGGCGAAGTTCTCTTCGTCGCTCGTCCAGACGCGCGGCGCTCCGGTGTGCTCGAAGCCGACCAGACCGGTCACGTGGCCGAGGCGGCGAACCGGCGCGTCGAGCATCGACGTGATCCCGTTCGGAATCAGGTAGACCTGCGAGAACGCGCTCGTGCGCGGATCGAGCTGCGCGTCGTGCGCGGTGATCGAGCGCTCGCTCTCCAGCGCGCGGAAGTAGACCGGGAACTGAGCGGCCTGGAGCTCGAGGCCCTCGGTGTGCATCTGACTCGCGCGGTTGAACAGATCTGCGCAGCGGAGGACCTGCCGGTCGGGCGTGAGGAACCAGATGCCGGCGCGCTCGACCTCGAGCGTCGCCGCCGCCTCCTCGGTAATCGCGCGGAGCGCATCATTGAGATGCCCCGCATGCACCGCCGCCCGCCGCGCCAGATCGACCAGCACATGGTTCTGCCGCCGCAGACGACTCTCCGCGTCGCGAAGCAGATTGTCGATCCGAGCATCGGTATGGGTCACGGACAAATCAATTTAGCAGCGTTTGCGTACAAAGGATCATGCGAGGCGTACTTCTCGCGCTGTTCCTGCTTGCAACTCCCGCGTACGGGCAGATCGTGATTCTCGGCGATTCGCTCGCCCACGGGGCCGGCGACGAGACGGGCCGCGGCATCGCCGGGACGTTGGAAGCGGTCAACCTCGGCGTCAACGGCGCGCGCACCGCGGACATGATGCGCCACCTCGGGCGCAACGACGTTCGCCTTGCAATGCGTCGCGCGCGATTGATTGTCGTGTCGATCGGCGGGAACGATCTCTTCGGCAGTTCCTTCGAACGGGTTCGCACGCTGCTCGCGCCACGGATCACTACCGAGCTCGTAGTGGCCCGCGTCGCGGGCGTGATCGCGAAGATCCGCCGCGAGAATCCGTCCGCGAACATCGTGCTCCTCGGCCTGTACAACCCGTACCGCGAGACGAAGATCGGTCCGTGGCTCGATGAGCAGATCGCGCGTTGGGACGGCCGCATCATCACGCGCTTCGCCGCGAATCGCGCGGTGAACGTGATTCGCATCGCGGACCTGATCGATGAGCGGCGCGCGATCAGTCCGATCGATCATTACCATCCATCGGCGGCGGGATATCGCGCGATCGCGGAGCGGATCCGCGCGGCCTACACCTTCTCCAGCCCGTAAACCTTCACGTTCACTTCGCGCGCGTAGTGCCGCAGCGGAGCGGACTCGGGACGGCGGATGCCCGCGGCCCAGACGAGCGTCTCTTCCAGGTCGAGCAGCTCCACGCGTTGCACGGGGTACGGCTGGTGGTGGACGCGCGCGCGGTAGAGCGTGTGACGATCGTCCTGCGCATAGAGAATGTAGCGCTCGACGAGGAAGTGCTCGAGCGATCCCGGTTGCGCCGGCTGCACGGCGCCCTCGCCCGGTTGGTAACGAACGTGCGCATTCGCGGGCAGCTGCCCGCGGCGATCGGTGCGTTTCGAATCGAACGTGATCTCCGGAAACGCGCCGTCGCCGGCTTGCAGCGACATGTCGGCGTCAAAGTACGGGAGGTGATACATCGCCCGCGCCGCGGCGACGGCGAGCGCGCTGGCGGCATCGAGGCTGAAGAACCAGACGCCCGGATCGCGGCCTTCGTGATGCACGTACGTCCGCACGTTCACTTCATGAAAACTGGAGATCCACGGCAGCGGCGGCGTCAGCACCGCGCGCACGCCCGTGATCGTGAACGGCACCAGCCCGACGTACGCTTTCCCCTCGCAGGTATCGATCGTCAGTTGCGGCGGGAAGAGCGCCTGCAACGCCTCCGGCGGAATCTCCCAATGCAGAAAAAGGAGGTGGTGCCAGTTCTGATGCATCACGATCATCTGGTCCGGCTCGAGCGTCGGCGAGATGCGGTCGATCGTGTCGTGCTGATGCATTTTCTACAGTATGTAGCAATGGGAGAGCCATGGCGGGGACCGAGGTAAGATGGGTCTTGTATGGATGCAGAGCTGAAAGAATATTTGGAGTCGATGCGGGCGGAGACGCGGGGCGAATTCGCGGCGATGCGGGACGAGATGCGGGGTCATTTCGATGTGGTGACCGAGCACCTCGAAGGAAAGATCGAGTTAGTGGCAGAGGGCGTGGTCGGGGCCAATGAACGGATTGATCGGCTGGACGCTAAAGTGGATGGCCTGGAGGCAAAGGTCGATCGGCTCGAAACAAGATTTGATCACCTCGAAACGAAAGTTGATCACCTCGAAACGAAAGTCGATCACGTCGAAACAAAGGTCGATCACCTCGAGACCGAAATGAAAAGCGGGTTCGCCGACCTCCGGTCGATGCTCACGATCTCGCACACGCAGCTCGATAGCCGTGTGCGCAAACTCGAGCAACGCTGAGCTACTCGAACAAATCGTATTCCGCCGCCGGCAGCTCCACTTCCCGCCACCGCCAGGTCTGGAACACGTACAGGTCGAACAGCAGCGTGTAGACCTCGCGGTACATCTCGTACCGCGCGTAGACGCCGGGCCAGAAGCCGAGCTTGGTCTCCTTCTTCACGTGATCGAGATTGTAGATCACGGTGTGCTGCTGCTTGAGGCTGTTGTTCGCGCAGAAGCAATTGAGCGCGACTTCGATCTTGTAGCGCGCCTGATACTGCGCCGGCACGGTGTCGAACACCGAGCGCCGCATCACCCGAATGCCTGACAGCACCGGGCAGAACTTTGCCTTCAGGTGCATGAAATTCGCGAATGGGCCGCGGTCGCGGATGCCGATGTTCATGTCGCACTCGCCGCGCACCACCGGGGTCACCAGCGCCTCGATGTGCTCGTCCGTGACGTTGTACATGTCGCCGTCGCAGAAGAAGAGAACGTCGTTCGATGCGTTGGCCACGCCGACGGCCATGGCGAAGCCTTTTCCGTGGTTCTCATGCAAGGCGATCGTCTTCACGCCCTCGACGCTGCGGCAGATCTCGACGGTGCGGTCATTCGAGCCGTCGCTGACGACGATCACTTCGTCGATCAGCGAGCTGGCGGTCAGCGCCCGCAGCACGTCGGCGATGGTTCGTTCTTCGTTATAGGCCGCGATGATTGCGGTCGTCCTCACGTTGACTCCTGAACTCGAAAACGTTGGGGCTCCCGGACCCTTGTAGTGCAACGGGCAGACCACGGATTCTACACGGGAGGTCAGCACGTCCTCCAACCATGTCATACGAGCGGGCTCGTCCGGCGTTTCATACCCGCATTTGCCGGGCGAGCGCTTTGCACCTGCCTGTGGTCGCCATGAAACGGAATCTGACCCTCGGCGTCGTGCTGGCCCTCTTCTGCATCCTCGCGGGCCTGGCCTCTCTTCTTCTCTCCGGCTGCGCCGCGGTGCAGCAGGCACTCAACATCGAAAATCCCCGCTACTCGATCCGTGACATCCGGCCGCGCGTCGACATCGCACTGCCGCTGTCGGCCTCTTCGATCGACATCGACTTCGCCCTCGAAGTCGACAACCCCAACTCGGTCGGGCTGCGGCTCGATCAGATCGACTTCAATCTCTTCATCAACGACACGCGCGTCCTCGACAGCGTCAGCCAGCAGGACATCCGCATCCCGGCCAACGGCCGCGGCGACGTGAGCCTGCGCACGCGCATCGGCTATCAGAACCTCCGCTCGCTTTGGACCGAGATCGTGAACGTGGTTCAGGGCAATCGCGCGCGGTACGAGCTGCGCGGCAATGCGTATTACGACACGCCGCTCGGAAGACTGAAATTTCCGGTGACGGTGTACTCGACGCGGTAAGCCGCGCGTTATCGTGCGCGAATGATGCGCGCGTCCCTTGCTCTTCTCCTTTTCTTCACCGCGCTGGCAGTGAGTGCGGATCAAACGCCCGTCGCGACGATCCCCTTCCGGCTCGTCGACAACCGCATCTTCGTCCCCGTCCGCATCAACGGCCACGGCCCGTTCCCGATGCTCTTCGATACGGGAGGCCGGAACCTCGTTCACGCAAACTATGCGGAGCGCCTGCACCTCGACGTGGCCGACGCGGGGACGAGCTCGGGGACGGGCGGCGGGGTGGTGAAGCGCGGGAGCACGACGCTTCGCGAGCTGCGCCTCGGCCCGATCGTGATGAAAGACCAGCCCGCGGTGGTGATGGAAAACCACGACGCCGCGCACGTCTTCGGCACGTTCGAATTCGCCGGACTCGTCGGACGCGAGTTGATGGAGGCCTACGTCATTCGCATCGATTACGAGCGGCGCGAGCTGACGTTCTTCGACAAGTCGTACGAATACCGCGGCAGCGGCGAGGTCCTCGCGACCGACGAAAACTTCGACATTCCAGTCGTCCGCGGAAAAATCGACGGCGCCGAAGCGCGCCTCGGCCTCGATACCGGCGCCCGCACGTCCATCGTGTTGTACGCGGGATTTCTCGCGGAGCATCGCGTTCGCGAGCGGTATCAGCCGAAATTCAGCGGAATCACCGGCTTGGGCATCGGTGGCCCGATCCGCACCGATCTCGCGCGCATCGACAACGTCACCCTCGGATCCGCGCAGGTCCGCGGCCCCGTCGCGCGGTTCACGTTGATGAAAACCGGCCTCACCACGAGCAATCTCATTTCCGCGCTGATCGGTCCCGATGTTTTGAAGCGTTTCATTTTCATCGTCGACGCACCGCGCAACCGCGTCATCCTCGAGAAGAGCAGCGCGTTCAGCGCGGCGGAGGTCTATGACCGCTCGGGCATGTGGATCGGACAGGAGAAGGACGCGTTCGTCGTGCTCGATGTGATGAAGGGATCTCCCGCGGACGCAGCCGGCTTGATGGTGGACGATCGCATCGTTGCCGTGAACGGAGAAGCGGCGAAGCGATTGCTGTTACCGGATGTGCGGGAACGGTTTCGCACGGCGCCGGAGGGAACGGCGATCGTGATGAGGACGGAGCGGAACGGCAAGCGGGAGAATCGCCGGTTGGTGATTCGGGATTTTCTGGCGGGGTAAGTGGAGGACAGACAATCCTGTCTGTCCGGGTGGGCGGAAAAGAGGACAGACAGGATTGTCTGTCCTCCACTTGGTTTAGCTCACGCTGCGCACTACTTCGATCGTCTCGGCCAGATAGCGTCCGTTGTCGTTGTAGCCCTTGACGCTGATCTGATCGCCGCGCTCGAGATCGGTGACGCGGTACTCGCGTCCCTGATACACCACCTTCGTGCGGCTGTCGTAATAGATCGTGCCGCGCTGGCTCGTGCTGCTCGGTCGCAGGTTGTTGACGTAGCTGACATCGAGCGCAATGCTCTGGTTCTGCGTGTTGACGGTGTCGACGTAACCCTGAACGTCGGATGACTGCGTCGACGACGGACTGCCGAGGATGATGTCCCCGATGTCGCCGAGGCCGCCGTTGCCCATCGAGCCGCAGGACGCGAGCAGAAGCGCCGCGAGCGCAAAGCTCGTCATGAAAGTCGCTCTTCGCATCTTTGCTCCTCCTGCATCACAATGGAGCAAGTTTGAGGCCGAAACACCTCCCCGCGCTGATCGCTATCCTCTATTTCAATCAAGGATTTCCGTTCGGAATCTTTGATCGGACGCTGAATCTGTATCTCAGCGTCGAGAAGGTTCCGCTCGCCACGATCGGACTGCTCAGCACGGTCGGTCTCGCGTGGACGCTCAAGTTTCTCTGGGCTCCGCTCCTGGACGCGATCTCCACCTATCGCGCCTGGATCCTCGGCTCGCTGGTCGCGCTCGCCGGCGCGCTGGCCACATTCGGCGTTGTGCCGGCGGCGAGCACGGCGTTCTGGATCGCGGCGACGGTGATGACGTTCGCCTCGGCGACGCAGGACATCGCCATCGACGCGCTGTCGATCCGCGTCACGCCGACGAAAGACATCCCGATGGTGAACTCGATTCGCGTCACGGCCGCGCGGATCGCGACCCTCTTCGCCGGCGGCGCACTCGCGTTTCTGTCGGATCGCATCGCGTGGAGCGGCGCATTCTTCGTCGGCGCCGCGGTGCCGGTGCTGATGTTCGTGCTGATCCTGCTCCTCGTGCCGCGCGATGCGGGCGGCACGGAGCGCCACGAGAATCCGGTGCGCGCGCTGCTCGAATGGCTCTCGCGACGCGGCTCGCTTCCGCTGCTCGCGGTGATCCTCCTCTATCGCCTCGGCGATTCGGCTCTGCGTCCGATGGTCGCGCCGTACTGGATCTCGCGCGGCTTCACCGCGACCGAGGTCGGCAACGTGACGACGTCCCTCGGCATGATCTGCATCATCGCCGGCGCCATCGCCGGCGGTCTGTTCGTCACCCGCTTCGGCATCTTCCGCGGACTGCTGTGGCTCGGCCTCGTGCAGATGCTCTCGAATTTCGGCTACGCCTACGTCGCCCTTTCGGGCGCGGGCCGGCCGGCGCTGTATGGCGCGGCGATCATCGAAGCGTTCTGCGACGGCCTCGGCACCGCGGCCTTCCTGTCGTTCTGCATGTTCGTCTGCGAGCCCCAGAACGCGGCAACGGAGTACGCGATGATCACCTCGCTCTTCGCGATCTCGCGCACGGGCGCCGGGATGATCAGCGGATACCTCGCGCAGGACTTCGGATTCGCGAAGTACTTTGCCATCACGGCTGCGCTGGCGATTCCGGGTCTGGCGCTGCTGCCGCTGATCCGGGAGCGAGTGCGCGGCGAGGTGACCCAGGTCGCCACAGACGGATGAGCCATGCATCACCGGATTTTCATCGACGCCATTCAGCCGATCGTGACCGTCGGCGGCGAGGAGTTTCATCACTCGATCCGCGTCGTCCGCGTGCGCGAAGGTGAAGAAGTCGAAGTCTTCGACCGCGCGGGCAAGATGGCGAAGGCCACCGTCACCACGATCGCGAAAGATCACGCGGTGCTGAACGTCGGCGAAGAGATCGCATCGCGCGAATCGCCGCTGCAATTCACGCTCGCGATGTCGATCATCCAGCTCGAAAAATTCGAGCTCGTCTTGCAGAAAGCGACCGAGCTCGGCGTGCACGCGATCGTCCCGCTCATCACCGATCGCATCGAATTGCGCGCCGAACGCTACGCCGGCAAAGCCGACCGCTGGCAACGCATCCTCTTCGAAGCCGTCAAACAATCCGGCCGCAGCGTCGCTCCTTCGATCGAGTCCCCGAAGAAATTCGACGACGTCATCACCCGCGAAGCCACGAACATCGTCTTTGACGCCGACCTCTCCCCATCCACCGCGCAACCGAGCAACCGCGCAACCGCATTCATCGGTCCCGAAGGCGGCTTTTCCCAACGCGAGCTCGACCTCGCGCAGCAACAGAACGCGATCTTCCAACGCCTCGGCCCGCGCCGGCTGCGCGCCGAAACGGCGGCCATCGTTGCGGTGACGATCGTGGCTGCCCGCTTCGGCGATCTGTAGTAGATTCACCGCCGCAATGGCCGACACTCTCACCATCACTGACAACCGGACCGGCAAGACGTACGACGTGCCGGTCAAAGAGGGGACCATCAAGGCTCTCGACCTGCGGCAGATCAAAGTCGCGGACGACGATTTCGGTCTGATGACCTACGACCCCGCGTTCATGAACACGGCATCGTGCCGCAGCGCCATCACCTACATCGACGGCGACAAAGGCATCCTCGAATATCGCGGCTATCCGATCGAGCAGCTCGCGGAAAAGAGCACGTATCTCGAAGTCGCGTACCTGCTGCTGAACGGCGAGCTTCCCACGAAAGACCAGCTCTCGCAGTGGGAGTACATCGTCACCCATCACACGATCCTCAACGAGAACTTCCGGCATCTCATCGACGCGTTCCGCTACAACGCGCATCCGATGGGACGCTTCATTTCGACGATGGCCGCCCTCGGCACGTTCTATCCCGAGTCGAAAGAGATTTTCGATCCGGCCACGCGCCAGAAACAGATCGAGCGGATCATCGCCAAGGTCATCACCATCGCCGCGTTCAACTACCGGCACACCGTGGGGATGCCGTACGCGTATCCGGACAACGACCTCTCCTACCCCGGCAACTTCCTGAACATGATGTTCAGGATGACGGAGGTGAAGTACACGCCGAATCCGGTGCTCGAGAAAGCGCTGGACGTGCTGTTCATCCTCCACGCCGATCACGAGCAGAACTGCTCGACGAACGCCATGCGCGCGGTCGGCAGCTCGCACGTCGATCCGTATTCCGCCGTCGCCGCGGCCGCGGCCGCGCTGTACGGGCCGCTGCACGGCGGCGCGAACGAAGCCGTGCTGCACATGCTCAAGGAGATCGGCTCACTCAACAACATCCCCGACTTCATCAAACGCGTGAAGAGCGGCGAAGGGACCAAGCTGATGGGCTTCGGCCACCGCGTCTACAAGAACTACGATCCGCGCGCGAAGCTGATCAAGACCGTGGCGTACGAAGTGTTCGAGGTCACGGGCAAGAATCCGCTCATCGACATCGCCGTCGAGCTGGAGCGCATCGCGCTCGAAGACGAGTACTTCATCAAGCGCAAGCTCTACCCGAACGTCGACTTCTACTCCGGCCTGATCTATCAGGCGCTGCGTTTCCCGATGGAGATGTTCACCGTGCTCTTCGCCATCCCGCGCGTCTCCGGCTGGCTTGCGCAGTGGCAGGAGATGCTGAACGATCCCGATCAGAAGATCGCGCGCCCGCGTCAGATCTTCACTGGTCCGGAACGCCGGGACTACGTGGCGATGGATCAGCGGGGCTGATCACCGCCGAAACACGCCCACCCACCACTCACCTTTTTCGCTCTCGGCTACGAGCTCAACGCCGTAGCCGAGTGCCGCTTCGACGACCGTGTCGCGCGCGATCAGCAAAATCCCGCTGAGGATGAGCTGCGCGCCGTCCGCCATCCGCGACACGACTTGCGGAAGCAGCGGCAGGATGACTTCGGGGATGATGTTCATCGTGACGACGTCGAACGCGCCGCCGCGCAATGCTTCGATGCCGCCGATGAAGATCGTGACCGCGACGCCGTTGCGCAGGTTGTTGTCGCGGAGCGCGCCGTAGGCGTCGATGTCATTGTCGAAGGCGATGACGTTCGATGCGCCGAGGCGGAGCATGGCGATGGCGAGGATCCCGCTGCCCGAGCCGACGTCGAGGCCGCGAATCTTGCGTGTCATTCCGAGCCCCGCAGAGGGCGAGGAATCTCCCGATTCAGGGGATTCCTCGCCGTCGATGCGGCTCGGAATGACACGTTCCAGCATCTCCAGGCAAAGCGACGTCGTCTCGTGCGAGCCGGTGCCGAAGGCCTGTTCCTGCGGGACGATGATCGTGAGGCGATCGCTATCGCGCGGAAACAGCGACGCGTCGGGCGCGACGACAAAGCGCTCGCCGATCACGATCGGCTCGAGCGATTGCTGGTAGACCTCGAGCCAGTCGACGCACTCGCGTTCGACGTTCTGCAGATCGAACTCATTCAAGAGCGCTGCGGCTTCTTCGCGATCTTCCGGCGAATCAAAGTACGCGGTGATCAAGCCATCGCTGGACGTGCTGCCGGTGGACTTGGTGAGGAAGAGTCGCGACTGAATCAACTCTTCGTCGTCGCCGTCGAAGAAGATCTCGAGAATGTAATCACGCATCGCCGCTGCCGAAATGGGCGCGATAGTCTTCCATTGCCGCCTGCACGACCGCGGCTGCATGGTCGAAGCCGTAGCGCGCCACGAGTCGGATGCGCGGCGGCTCGCCAGGCACGAGCTTGTACGTCGAGAAGTAGTGCTCGAGCCGCTCGACGAGCACGTCCGGCACATCGGTAATGTCGGTCGCGGAGCCCCAGACGTAGTCGCCCTGCAGCACGGCGATGATCTTGTCGTCGGCTTCGCCACGATCCTGCAACTGCAGCCCGCCGATCACGCGCGCAGGAATCAACACTTCCGACTTCGAGATCGGACGCTCGCTGAGCACGCAGATGTCGAGCGGATCGCCGTCGCCTTTTTCCGAGCCCGGCGACAGCCGCGTCACCCGCTCCGCGCAATACGTCTGCGGAATGAACCCGTACAGCGCCGGCGGCTGCGAAGACGTCCGCTGCGGGCGGTCCACCTTCAGATAGCCGCTGGCCTTGTCGACTTCGTACTTGATCAGATCGAACGGCGTGATCTCGACGAACATGTTCACCACGCGCGGCGCGTCGTCGCCTGCGGAGAGCCCGTGCCACGGGTGGGGGCGCCAGCGGGAGAAGTTCATTGCGTGGAATTGTAAGTCTCAGCTCCTCGCGCTTCTCCTCCTGTTCGAGCCGATGGTCACGGTCACGGTCTTCGTCGCCGTTCCGCCTTCTCCCTGTACCACCAGCGTATAGCTCGTGGTTTGCGCCGGCGTCACCTGCGTCGAGCCGGTGGTGCTGACGGGGACGCCGTTGAGAGTCGCGGTCGTTCCGCCGCTGGAGCTCCAGGCCAGCGTGACGAGCGCCGGCTTCGCAAGGGCCCCGGGCGAAGCGGTGAACGAGTTGATCACCGGGGCCGCAACGGTGGCTCGACGGATGTTCTGGTTGTACGTGTCGGCGATGAGCACTCGGCCTTCTCCATCCACGTCGATGGCCTGCGGCCAGTAGAACCGGGCCGAGTCGCCGGTCGCGTCGACATTGCCGGGCGAGTCATAGCGTCCGGCGACGGTGCTCACATTCCCATTGGTGTCGATCCGGCGAACGGCGTGGCTTCCCGACTCCAGCACATAAAGCGTCCCGTCCGGCCGCGCCGCGATCGCGATCATTTCATCGAACAGCGCTGTGTTCTTGTCGCCGTCGCGGTAGCCGGATTGATTGCGAAGTCCCGCGACGGTCGTGACCTGACCGGTCGGCGTGATCTTGCGGATCAGGTTGTTGCCCCAGTCGGCGACGTAGAGATTGCGCGCCGCGTCGAAGTCGAGACTGATCGGATAGCGGAACGTAGCCGCCGTGCCCACTCCGTCACTCGATCCAGGCGAGCCGCTGCCGGCGAAGGTCGTTACGACGCCGCTCGGCTCGATGATTTTGATCTTGTGGTTGTACGAGTCGGCCACGTAGACGTTGTTGTTCGAGTCCACGGCCACGTCGTTCGGCAGGTCAAAGCGGGCTTGCTCTCCCGTTCCGTTCTGATCGCCGTCGAACCCGGCCTTGCCGGCGAAGGTCGATACCTGGCCGGCCGGCGTGATCTTGCGGATCGTATAGTTGTTGTAATCGGCCACGTACACGTTGCCCAGACTATCGGCGGCAAGTCCGAGCGGCGTGTCGAAGCGGGCGAGCGAGGCGGGACCGTCCGTGCTTCCCGTCCCCCCTGCCGTGCCCGCGAAAAGCGTCACCTGGCCGGACGGGGAGATCTTGCGGATGGTGTCCGCCGATTCGGCGACGTAGACATTGCCCGCGGCATCCGCCGTGATTCCCTGCGGGTAAAAGAAGCGTGCCGCGGTGCCGGTCCCGTTCGTGATCCCCGCGCTGGGAACCGATCCGGCGAAGTACGAGGTCTGCATCGCGGCATTCAGGTAACGAATGGCTTGATTGCCGCGGTCGGTGAAGTACAGGCCACCGGTTAGGACGTCATACACGATGCCCGACGGCAAGTGCGTGAACGAAGCGGTTCCCAGGCCGTCGCTGCTGCCGATGCTGTCGGCGTGGCCGGCGATCGTGGTCACGACACCGGACGGCGTGATCTTGCGAATCAATTGGTTGTTCGTGTCTGCCACCCAAAGGTTGCCGTTCGGATCGACGTCGAGCGACCAGGGAAACTCGAACCGGGCCGCGCTTCCGGTGCCATCGGCCTCGCCCGTTTCCCCAGCGGAGCCCGCGATCGTCGTCACTCGTCCGTCGGAAGTCACGCGGCGGATCACATGGTTCGACGTATCGGCGACGAAGACATTTCCGCTCGAATCGACGGCCACGTCGAACGGGAACCGGAATCGCGCCTGCGAGCCGAATCCGTCGCTGCTGCCCGCGGAGCGCGCCAGACCGGCGATGGTCGTCACCACACCGGTCGGCGTGATCTTGCGGATCGTGCTGTTGTCCGTGTCGGCAACGTACACATTGCCCGACGCGTCCACCGCCACGCCGGCGGGATAGGTGAAGCGCGCTGCGGTTCCGACTCCGTCCGCCGTTCCCGAGACTCCGAGGGAGCCGGCCAGCGTCGTCACCAGACCGGTGGACGTGATCTTCCGGATGGCGTGGTTGTAGCGATCGGCAACGTAGACGTTCCCCGCGCTATCAACAGCGACGGCGTATGGGTTGTTGAACCGCGCGGCCGATCCCTGCCCGTCGGCGGCACCGGAGTGCGTCCCCAGTCCGGCCAGTGTGGTGACGACGCCGTCGCGCGTGACCTTGCGGATGACGTGGTTCCGCAGGTCCCCGACGTACAGGTTCCCGGCCGAATCCATGGCTAGCCCAACCGGCCACGAGAACCTCGCCGAAAAGCCTGTCCCATCGGCATATCCTCCGCCGCTGGTCGAGCCCGCGAGCGTCGTGACAGTGAGCTGCTGCGCGGTCGTCTCCGCTGCGAGCAGAAGGAGGATGAGAGAAAGCGCGACAACCAACGGTCGGAGCTTCATATCCGATCGCGAACCACACTCCATGCCACGCGCGCCGATCACTGCGCTCGCAGTTGCGTGAGGAGTTGATTGCCGGTCACGAAGAGCGACGATAGCTCATTTGTGCCGGCGATCAAGTCGTCGATGCGGCGCTGCATCAGGTACGTCTCTTCCGGCGTGCGTACGTAGAAACGGACGTACCCGGGCTCGGGAGAGCCGCCGTGAGTTCCGCGCGAGAAGGCATTGCGATGATCCGCCGCCTGGCGAACCCACTTCTGCGCGAGCTCGCGTGCAGCAGGAGCTCCGCCTCCGCCGATCATCCCGCCGCCATTACTGAGATAGAGGCTGGCCTCACCGGCGGCCGTCGCGAGGAGGAATGCGGATCCTTCATTCAAGCCGATGTCCATGATGACCATGAACGGCTGTTGCGGCTCCGGGGTGACGCCGATCTCGGCCGGCGTCCTTTCGAACGCGTGCTCCCGAAGTCTCGCCACCACCGCCGCGGCCTGCGGATCGAAGCGCGGCTTCTTGCGGGCGCGAGCTGCGGTCCAGATCAACCCGATCGCAACCGCCGTTGGCAGAAGCTCCGAGTTGTGGGTCGCCACCCAACGCTCGGCGCTCGAATACCACTCGAACAGTTCCCGCCACATCGCGGCTCAGTGGCCGCGCCGCAGCGCGCGATAGTAGGCGACGATCGGGAGCAGCACGAGCCCGGTCAGCCACAACGCCACGCCGAGGGACGCGAGCTGCTGGAGAACGTCGCCCGCCAGGCGTCCGCGCGTGTTGACGATGAACACGCAAAGCAGCACGGCGCCGGTGAAGCAGAACAGCATCGCGCTGCCGAAGCGACGCAGCTGCTCCTCGATACGCGATGGCTCACGCGGCGACGGGGCTCGACTCATTGGACCGGCTTCGATGGTACCACGCCATCCGCGCGGCAATTGCGAGCGCGATCACAGCCGCCGTAACCGACCACGCGAGCGCGAGCGTGAACTGTCGCTTGTCCGGCTGGAGACTGGCGGTGAACATCACGGCCGACACAACTTCGGCGGCGATCGCCAGCGCGAACACCTTCACGTAGTGATCGACCGTCGCGCGATGGCGACGGGCGAGCGCAGCAACGCCGACGAAGAACGCCGGCATCGCGGCGAGGACCGGCGGAATCAGCGCCTCCGCGATTCCTGCCGCGGTCGACGCCGGGCCTCCGCCGGAGATGGCCATCACCTCGATGACGCGAGCCAGTCCGAGCCACGTCATTCCGGACGCCAGCGCGAACGGCAACAGCATCGCCAGCAGCGGCAGCGGCGACTTGCCGCGGCGAAGAAACGTCAGCGTGATGAACGGCCAGAGAAAAAAGAAAAGGACGAGGAGCTGAAGGGTCGGGTTGTGGTGCCCACAGTCAGTGACAAGCGAGAACTCCATGTCCATGTCCAATTGGACACGGCTTCGCCTACGAGAAAAACTCCTTCACCTTCTCCAGCAGCGGCTTCTCGCCCGTCGCGGTTTCGCCGTCGAGCTCCGCGAGCTGTTCGAGCAGCGCGCGTTGGTCGCCGGAAAGCGCAGTCGGGATGCGCACGCCGACGTGCACGTAGTGATCGCCGCGGCCGGCGCCTTCGATGAACGGGATGCCTTTGCCGCGGAGGCGGAAGACCTGCGCCGGCTGCGTGCCGGCGGGGATGCGCAGCGATTCGAAGCCGTCGATCGTTTCCGTCTTCACTTCGCCGCCGAGCGCCGCCTGGGTCATGCTGATCGTTTCTTCCGAATGCACGTCGTACTCGCGGCGCTGGAACTTCGCGTGCTCGCGCACGCTGATGAAGACGTACAGATCGCCGGCCGGTCCGCCGTTGAAGCCCGACTCCCCTTCGCCGGCCACGCGCAAACGCGAGCCGTCGTCGACGCCCGCCGGAATCTTCACCGAGATCTTCTTCTCCTCGCGCACGCGTCCCGCGCCGCTGCACGAGACGCATGGATCCTTGATCACCCGTCCTGCGCCACCGCACTGCGGGCAGGTGCGCGCCACTGCGAAGAAGCCCTGCGAGTAGCGGATCTGTCCGCGTCCGCCGCATCCCGTGCAGCTCACCGGCTGCGTGCCCGGCTTCGCGCCCGCGCCATTGCACGTCGTGCACGTCACGACGCGCGGAACGTTGAGCGAGACTTCCTTGCCGAACGCCGCTTCCATGAACTCGAGCGTGAGGTCGTAGCGGAGATCATTGCCGCGCGCGGCGCGGTTGCCTCGCCGGCCGCCGCGCGTGCCGAAGAAATCGCCGAAGCCGAACAGATCGCCGAGGATGTCGCCGAAGTCGGCGAACTGATTCGGATCGAATCCCGTCGCCCCGCCGACGCCCTGATGGCCGTAGCGGTCGTAGCGCGCGCGCTTCTCCTCGTCGGACAAGACGCCGTACGCTTCCGCCGCCTCCTTGAACTTCTCCTCGGCGTCGGCATCGCCCGGGTTCTTGTCCGGGTGATACTTCAGCGCGAGCTTGCGGTAGGCCTTCTTGATGTCGTCGATGGCCGCCGAGCGCGCAATGCCCAGGACCTCGTAGTAGTCGCGTTTTTCTGTCGTTGCCATCATTCGTTAACTCGATGTGCTATCGCTCGCGGCCGAGACCTTCAGCGGGTTGTAGAGCATCACGCTCGTGAGAATGCGCGACGCCGCCTGCAACTCGAAGATCGCGTCGTTGATCAGCTGCTTCTCTTCCGCTCCTGCCGCTTCCTTCGCCCGCGTGAGAATCCGCAGTACGCGGTTGCGATCGTCTTCGTTCAGCAGCTTGCCGAACTCTTTGAAGACCTTGTCATTGGTGTAAATCATTCCCTCGAGCTTGTTTTGCAGCATGCGGATCTCGCGGCGCGCGGAGTCGGCGCGCTGGTGCGCGGACGCTTCGTTGATGATCCGGTCGATCTCGTCCTTCGACAATCCGCCCGCCGGATTGATCTGCACGCCCTGCGACTGCCCCGTCGCCTGATCGCGCGCCGTGACGTTGACGATGCCGTTGGAGTCGATGGAGAACGTGACCTCGACTTGCGGCACACCGCGCGGCGCCGGCGGGATGCCGATCAGATCGAACTTGCCGAGGGACTTGTTCTCGCGCGCGAACTCGCGCTCGCCCTGCAGCACGTGCACCTGCACCTTCGTCTGATTGTCGGCGACGGTGGTGAACACGAGCGAGTTCTTCGTCGGGATCGTGGAGTTGCGCTCGATGAGCTTCGTGAACAGGCCGCCGTGCGTCTCGATGCCGAGCGAGAGCGGCGTGACGTCGAGGAGGACCATGTCCTTGATGTCGCCGCGCAGGATGCCGCCCTGGATCGCCGCGCCGACGGCCACGACTTCGTCGGGATTGATGTTGCGGTTCGGATCTTTTCCGAACACCTGCCGCACGGCCTCGATCACCTTCGGTGTGCGCGTCTGGCCGCCGACGAGCACGACTTCGTCGATCTGCTTCGCGGTCAGGCCGGCGGAGCGGAGCGCGTCGTTGACCGGATCGATGGTGCGCTGGATCAGGTCCTCGACCATCTTCTCGAAGTCGCGGCGCGTGAGCACGGCGTTGAGGTGTTTCGGTCCGGACGCGTCCGCGGAAATGAACGGCAGCGTGACGCGCGACTCCTGCTCCATCGACAACTCGCACTTCGCGCGCTCGGCGGCTTCTTTCAAGCGCTGCAACGCCATGCGGTCATCGCGGAGATCGATCTTCGTCTCCCGCTGGAAGTGCTCGATGAGCCAGTCCATGACGCGCTTGTCGAAGTCTTCGCCGCCGAGGTACGTGTCGCCCGAGGTGGAGAGCACTTCGAACAATCCGTCTTCGAGCTTCAGGATCGAGATGTCGAACGTTCCGCCGCCGAGGTCGTAGACGGCGATGAGCTGGTTCGCTTTGTTGTCGAGTCCGTACGCGAGCGCCGCGGCGGTCGGCTCGTTGATGATGCGCAGGACTTCGAGGCCGGCGATCTTACCGGCGTCGCGCGTGGCTTGCCGCTGCGAGTCGTTGAAGTACGCCGGCACGGTAATGATGGCCTCGGTGATCTCTTCGCCGAGGAACTCTTCGGCGAAGGCCTTGATCTCCATCAGCACGAACGCGGAGATCTCTTCCGGCGAGTATTCGTTCTCGCGGATGCGCACCTTCACGTCGCCGTTTCTCGCCGCGACGATGTTGTACGGCAGGACGTTTTTCGCGTGCGCGACTTCGTCCGATTCGAATTTGCGGCCGATGAGGCGTTTGATGGCGAAGACGGTGTTGAACGGATTGGTGATGGCCTGCCGTTTCGCGATCTGTCCGACCAGCCGGTCGCCATCCTCGGTGAACCCGACGACGGACGGTGTGGTGCGGCTGCCTTCCCGATTCGGGATCACCTGCGGCGTCGTGACGTCGACGACCGCGACGCAGGAGTTCGTCGTCCCGAGATCGATTCCGAGGATCTTGGCCATGAGGTTTCGATGTTAAACAGCCGGGACCGGTCGTGTCATCCCGAGCGGTAGCGAGGGACCTGGGCGGGAGGGGCACGGAGACGAGTTTCGAGGCCCCACCCGCCCAGGTCCCTCGCTCACGCTCGGGATGACACGAACCATCACTGCTCCGGTCCGCCTACCGCCACTTTCACCATCGCCGGCCGCAGCAGCCGGTCGTGCAGGAAATAGCCCTTCTGCAGCACGGCCGTCACCGTATGAGACGGGACGGAGTCGTCTTCTTCGCGCACCACCGCTTCATGGATGTTCGGATCGAACGGAACGCCCGACTCTTCGATCGGCCTGAGCCCGTGCTTCTGCAGCATGTCGAAGAGCTGTTTGTAGATGAGCGAAACGCCCTTGTGGAACTCGTCGCCCTCCTCCGCGTGATCGAGCGCGCGGTCGAAGTTGTCGAGCACCGGAAGGAGGTCCTTGAGCACTCCTGCCATCGCGTATTTGTAATAGTCGGCTTTTTCGCGCTCGCCGCGGCGGCGGAAGTTTTCGAAGTCGGCGAGCAGGCGCAGATAGCGATCGCGCAGCTGCGCGGCTTCATCCGAAACGGCGGCGGGCGCGTCGGGCTCAGGCTCGACTTCCTCGGATGCCGCGACCGCTTCCTGCGCGGTCGCGTTCATCTCCCGTTCGATCTCTTCGACAGACTCGCCGGTGTCTTCGATGACGTAGGCGTCGTCGTCATCCGGATTCGGTCGTTTGTCGTCCATCAGTTGTGATGCTCCTGTTCTTCTTCAATTTTGCGGCTCAGCGCGCGCCCGAGGTAGTCCACGAGCGGTGCCATGCGCGCGTACTCCATGCGCATCGGGCCGAGGATGCCGACCATGCCGAGCGGCGCCGCGTGCGAGCCGTAGCGGCGCGCGACGACGCTGAAGTTGTGCACCTGCGTGAAGTCGCTCTCCGAGCCGATGAGAATCTGCAGTCCATCCTCGGATAAGCACGATTCGAGGAGATCGATCAACTTTTCTTTCTCCTGTAGAGCGAGGAACGTCTTGCGCAGCGCCGCGGCGTCGGAGAACTCCGGCTTGTTGAGGATCGAGGCCGCGCCTTCGACGTACAACTCGTGCTCGAACGGCGCGACGTCGTTCACGGCCTCGATGCCGAGGGAGATCGTCTTCTGCAGCATCTGATCGTGCTGCGCGCGCTCCTCGGCGGTCATGCGGACCAGCCGGCGGCGGATGACTTCGAGCGTGCAGCCGGAGAACTCGACGGTGATGTAGCGGCTGATTTTCTCGAGCTCGTCGCGCGAGCAGGTGAAGCGCGTCTGGATGATCTTGTTCACCACGACGCCGTTCGTGCCGACGATGACGCACATGATCTTGTTCTCGCCGACGAGGACGAAATCCATCGAGCGGATGGCGAACTGCAGCAGCGTCGGCATGAACACGACGCCGACCTGATCGCTGAGCTTCGAGAGCAGGCTCGACGCGAGCTGCAGGACCTGCTCGATCTCGCTGGCGTGACCGACCTGGTCGTCGATCACTTCGCGCTCTTTCGACGAGAGCACGCGGGAGCGCATGAGGTGATCGATGAAGAAGCGATAGCCGCGGTCGGTCGGAACGCGGCCGGCCGAGGTGTGCGGCTGTTGGAGATAGCCGAGGTCCTCGAGATCGGCCATCACATTGCGCAGGCTGGCCGGCGAGAGATCGAAGCGGCCGCACTTCGCCAGCGTGCGCGAGCTGATCGCTTCGCCGCTGGCGATGTGCTGCATGACGATCTCGCGCAGCACCTCACGTGCGCGCGGGTCGAGATCTGACGTTCCCATTAGCAGTCGGGCGCGAAGAGCGCCAGGCAACTGTAACAGGCAGAGGGTGTGGCAACAATCCGCGTGGGCTTAGGGGTTAGGAGTTGGGGGTTAGGAGACGGGGCGGGGGTAGGGTCCCCTAACACCTATCCCCCAACCCCTATCTCCTACTCCACGCGTTCCGCGGTGCCCAGGCGGATCGCGCGTCTCACAATCCTCTCCACTTCGTCGTCGAACACGCGGTCGAGCTCTTCTTCGCGCTGGTCGATCTGCCGTTCTTCCTGCTCCAGCGGGCGGAGCTGGCGCTCGAGATCGCGGATTTGCGATCGAAGTTCGCGGATGCGGACGTGGTCGGCGGCCGTCAGCGCTTCGTCGTCGTCCTTATCCGTCAGGTCATCGAGCTCGTCTTCGAGCTTCTCCTGCTGCCGCTCGAGCGGCTTGATCCGCCGGTCGATCGAGCGTTGCTCGGGCTCGAGCGCTTCCAGCGGCCGCGCCGCGCGCCGGACTTCATCGAGCACCGCCGCGTCGCGGATCAGGTACTCGCGCCCATCCACCTGCGCCCACACGTACGCGCCGTTGTAGCGTTTCTTCAGGCGCACGATGTCGTCGACATTTCCGCGCGCGATCGTCCAGTTGCTCGCGCTGTCGCGCGTGTAGACGTACGAGAACCGCTGACCCGCGCTTGCCGTGAGTGCCAGAAGCAGAATCAGAAGGATGCGTCGCATGCTGTTCCCCCGTTACTGCGCGCGTTCCGCGGTGCCGGTGCGGATGGCGCGTTCGACAATTCTCTTCAGCTCGGTGTCGAAGACCTCTTCGATCTGATCGTGACGCCGGTCGATCCGCTCTTCTTCGCGCTCGTAGACCCGCAGCTCGCGCTCGACGTCGCGGAGCTGATTCTCCAAGGTGCGGACGCGGTTCTGATCGACGGTTTCGTCGTCCTCGTCGTCGTAGAGATCGTCGAGCTCGTCCTCGAGCTTATCCTGCTTCCGCTCGAGCGGTTTCATCTTCCGCTGCAGCTCGCGGTACTCGGGGTCCATCGCCTGCATCGGGACTGCCGCGCGGCTCACCTCGGCGAGCACACCGGCGTCGCGGATGACATACTCGCGCCCCTCGGAGCGCACCCACAGGTACGCCCCGCTGTAGCGCTTGTGCGCGCGCAGGATGTCGTCGACCGAGCCGCCGGAAATGACGGTGCTCGTTCCGCGGGAGTAGACGTAAGAAAAGTGCTGCCCCGCGCTTGCCGTGACTGCCAGCAGAAGAATCAGAATCAGGCGTCGCATACTGGAATGGACGGTGCACCCCGGCCGCGGTTAGTCTCGTGTTGCACATGCGGCGATTTTTCTTGATTTGCCTCCTCGCACTGCCGGCCTCGGCCGTCACGGTCGATCGCATCGCGGCCGTCGTCGACCGGCAGGTGCTGGCCGTCAGCGAGATCACGCAGATGGTCGAGATCCGCTTTTTCCCGCGGCTGGCGCCGACTGACGACGAGCATCGCCGCGAGGTGCTGAATGCGCTGATCGCGCAGGCGCTGCGCTATCGCGACGTGGAACGCTTCGGCGCCGAGGACATCCCGCACGACACCATCGAGGCGCGGATTCAGGACATCAAACAGCGGTTCTCGATGGAAGCAGACTTCAACGCTGCGCTCGCGCGCACGGAGCTGACAGCCGATGAGCTGCAGGCGCTGGTGAAACGACAGTTGCAGGTGGAGGCGTACATCCAGGAGCGCTTCGCGCCGCTCGTGTTCGTGTCGGCGGAAGACATCGAGGAGTACTACCGCGGATCATGGGCAGAGCAGCGCCGCGAACGCGGGCTGCCGATTCCGCCGCTGACGCAAGTGCGCGACGAAATCCGCGACGCGATCCGCTCTTCGCGTTTGCAGGACGAGATCGAAAAGTGGACCGCGCAGCTGCGCGAGCGGGCGAACGTCGACGTGTACGCCTGGCGCTAAATCGGCCAGTTCGTAGCCGGCTTCCCTAACCACACCCACGCGATGAAGTCCGTCAACGGCGGCTCGATGCCGCGCTCGCGAAGGCGCATGTTCACCTGCCCGCGGTGGTAGGTGCTGTGCTGCGAGACCTGCATCATCGTCTCGGCGAGTGTCGTCGTCGCGGGCGCGCGGCCAATCGTTTTTTCGACCCAGCGCCGCCACGTTACTTCGCGCACTTCGCCCAGCTCCTCTTCGCGTACGCCGGCGAGATGCTCGGGCAGTTGCCGGTGATATTCGCGCACCCACGCTCCGAGCGAAGGCAGATCGGGATAGGCGTCGAAGTCCTTGAAGCCCGGTCTCTCCTCGCCGCGCCACACGGAGAGAAACCCCCATTGCACCTGATGCAGATGAAGGAGCAGCTTGTAGGTCCGATCGTCGTGATCGGCGCTGAGCACCGCGCGCCAGACGACAGCGTCGGCCCAGGCCATGTGGCGAAAGAGATCGTCGAGGTACTGCGGGACCGGCATGCGGAAATCGTATCGTGATTGGCGGGTGCTTCGGAACGCCGGCGTCCTCGCCGGCTGAGCGGGCGGCGTCTCGCCGCCCCGAGGCGCCGGGACGGCGCCTGACCAGCCGGCGGGACGCCGGCGTTCCCTAGCCGACCAACTCGAGAAACTCATCTTCGCTGAGCACCGGCACACCCAGCGATCTCGCTTTGTCCAGCTTTGAGCCCGCGGCTTCGCCGGCGACGACGTAGCTTGTCTTCGACGATACGGAGCTCGCGGGCTTGCCGCCTTCGCGCTCGATCAGTTTGTGAATCTCGTCGCGCGAGAAGCGAGTCAGCGTGCCGGTGATGACGACCGTTTTGCCGGCGAGCTTGTCGCCGGTGGCGGTGGCGATGTGCGTCGGCTGCACGCCGAGGCGCTTCATTTTCTCGAGGCGCTCGCGATTCGCGGGGACGGAGAAGTAGAACGTGATCGCCTCGGCGACTTTCGGGCCGACCTCGTGAACCGCGACCAGCTGTTCGACGGTTGCGCTCATGAGGGCGTCGATCGAATGGAAATGATCGGCGAGCAGTTTCGCGGCGCGCTCGCCGACCATGCGGATGCCGAGGGCGAAGACGAAGCGTGAGAGCTCATTCGTTTTCGACCGCTCGATGTTCTCGATCAGCTTCGACGCCGACTTCTCCGCTTTGCGCTCCAGCTCCGCGACCTGCTCGACCGTCAGTTCGTAGATCGATGCGTAGTCGGTGACGAGCCCGGTCTTGAGCAGCGCGTCGACGGTCTGCCAGCCGAGGCCTTCGATGTCCATGGCTTTGCGTGACGCGAAGTGCGTGATCGACTGCAGCACGATCGCGGGACAGCCCTGATTGATGCAGCGGATCGCGACTTCGTCTTCGAAGCGATGCAGCGGCTGTCCGCACACCGGACAGGCCTCGGGGACGGGAAACTCCTTCGCGTCGCGCGGCCGCTTGTCCTTGAGTACATCGACGACTTTCGGGATGATGTCGCCGCCTTTTTCGACGGCGATCGTGTCGCCGATGCGCACGTCCTTGCGCGCCAGCTCGTCGAAGTTGTGCAGCGAAGCGTTCACGACTTTCGTGCCGCCGAGGCGCACCGGATCGAACTCGGCCACCGGCGTCACCGTGCCGGTGCGCCCGACGTACAGATTGATGTTGCGTACGATCGTCTGCGCGGCCTCGGGCGGGTACTTGAACGCGACCGCCCACCGCGGCGCCTTCGACGTCGCGCCGAGCTCCTGCTGCAGCTCGCGGCGATTCACTTTCACGACGATGCCGTCGATCTCGAAGTCGAGGTCGTGCCTCGTCTGCTCAACCTGCTTGATGAAGTTCTCGACCTGCTCGAGGGTTGCGCAGACGGTTTTCACAGGGTTCGTCGGCAAGCCGAGCTTGTCGAGCAGCTCGTACGCCGCCGACTGCGACTCGGGCTGTTTTCCGTCGACGGTGACGACGTGGTAGACGTACGCGCTGAGGCGCTTTTGCGCGACCTGCCGCGGATCTTTCTGCCGCACCGCGCCGGCCGCGGCGTTGCGTGGATTCGCGAGCGGCTCGTGTCCCGCCTCTTCGATGGCCTCGTTGAGTTTCGCGAAATCGGCTTTCGAAATGTAGATCTCGCCGCGCACTTCGAGTCGCTTGATCTTCGTGTCGAGCCGCAACGGCAACGCGCGGATCGTGCGCACATTCGGCGTGACGTCGTCGCCGCGCGCGCCGTCGCCGCGCGTCGCGCCGCGGGTGAACGAGCCGTTTTCGTAGAGCAGTGAGATCGACACGCCGTCGATCTTCAGCTCCGCTTCGTACTCGACTTCGTCACGGCCGAGGCCGCGGCGCACGCGGTCATCCCACTCGCGCAGCTCGTCGAGCGAGTAGGCGTTGTCGATCGAGAGCATGGGCGGCTCGTGGATGACGGTGGCGAACGACTCGATCGTCGCGCCGCCCACCCGCTGCGTCGGCGAGCTCTCATCCCAATACTCCGGATACTTCGCCTCGAGGTTCTGCAGCTCGTGCATCAGCGTGTCGAAGTCGAAGTCGCTGATCTCGGGCGCGGCGTCGAGATAGTAGAGGCGGTTGTGGTGCTCGATTTCTTTTCGGAGCTTCTCGATCTTCTGCTTGACGTTCATGCCGTACGCGAAAGATACCGCGAGCGCTCGACGATCTTCTCCTCGAATCCCTGCGCGCGGAGACGCGAATCTACGAGTGTTAGAAACTCGCGGCGCCCTTTGACGAGGTTGAGGTTGAGCGCCACGAAACGCATTCCACGCGGCGTATCAAAGTAGACAATCAGGCGATCGCCGCCGATCATCTGTTCCGTTCCGCTGATGGAGTCCCAGCGGATGACGCGCGTGCGGAACTGGTGCAGCGGCCGGAGGGTGATCGTCTCCTCAGCAACCTCGGCGATGGACCGGCGTGTGCCGAGCCACACTTTCAGTCCCCCCAGCCAGAGCGTGCCGACGTAGACCCAGACAAAGCGCTCGCCGATCCAGCCGTAGCGTGCCGTCGGGGAGAGCGTGAGCGCGAGCACGATCGCGGCGGTGACGGCCGTGGCGGTGAGGACGATCGAGAGGCCGGCACGGCGGACCCAGGGACGAAACGCGAAGCGCTCAATGTTTGCGTTAGGCGCAAAATCTACCGCGCTACTCATTGCTGCGCCGCCTGTAAACCATTATTCTGGTGTAGGTTCCGAGAGAATGCTCCAGGTCGGTATAGCTTTCGCAAAAGGACGGGTGCGGTAGCAACGCGCCAGCGATGCCAGTGCATAAACTCGACGGTACAGGGAAAAAGATCCTCGTCATCGACGACGACCTAGCCATTCGCGTCCTTCTGAACGCCGTGCTGAAGCGGATGAAATTCGAGGTCGAGCTGGCCGAGGACGGCGCGGTCGGGCTCGAGAAACTGCAGCAGAACGGTCACGTCGATCTCGTCCTTCTCGATCTCATGATGCCCCGCCTCAACGGATACGAGTTCATCGAGCAGGTGCAGAAACGGTATCCCGACCGCCCGCACATCGTCGTCTTTACCGCCGCCGGCCGCCGCGGCGTCGAGAAAATCCCCAGCCACGCGGTCTGCAACTCGATTCTGAAGCCGTTCGATCTCGACACGTTCCTCGAGATCATCGCCGAATGTCTCAGCGGCCACGAGACATCGCCCACTCCAGCTGGCGAATGATCCCCAGCGCGATCGTCACCTCGCGCTCGTCGAGGTCGGCGCGCGCGATCATGTTGCGCAAGTCGTCGTAGATCCGGTCGGGATTGTTGTCGTGCAGGAAGCCGGCGCGCAGCAGCAGCTCGCGCGCGCGTTGGTGCAGGCGCTCGACTGTCGCGGCATCGGGGAGCGTGCGATCGGCGGGCGCGGGCGCAATCGACGAGAGCTCGTAGCAGAAGACGCAAACGGATTGCGCGAGGTTCATCGTCGGAAAATTTTCGTTCGTCGGAATCGCGGCCGTGTGCTGGCAGAGCATCAGTTCCTCGCGCGTGAGCCCGCTGTCCTCGCGGCCGAAGACGAGCGCCAGCGTCTGATCGTCGCGCAGCGACGCGAATCTCTCGGCGAGTGTGCGCGGCGTGAAGGAGACCGGGGATGTGCGTCCGCGCATCGACGTCGTGGCGACGGTGAGCTGCGCGTCCGCAAGTGCATCGTGCAGCGTGGGAACGAAGCGCGCGCTCGCGAGCAGATCATCCGCGCCGCTCGCCCACCACCCCGCCACCGGCAACAGCTCCGGATGCTCGCCCACGATCCACAGCTCGCCGAAGCCGAAGTTTTTCAGTACGCGCGCCGCCGCGCCGACGTTGCCGGCTTCGCGGGGCTCGACTAAGACGATGCGGAGCGCAACCCGGCCGGCGTCAGTCGTTGTTCTCAATCCGGTAATTCGGCGCTTCCTTCGTGATCACCACGTCGTGCGCGTGCGACTCGCGCAGGCCCGCGGCGGTGATGCGGACGAACTGCGCTTTCGTGCGGAGATCCTCGATGTCCTTCGAGCCGGTGAGTCCCATGCCCGAGCGGAGGCCGCCGACGAGTTGCGGGATCATCGCGCCGATCGAGCCCTTGTACGGCACCTTTCCTTCGATGCCTTCCGGCACGAGCTTATCGACTTCGTCCGTCAGCTCCTGGAAGTAGCGGTCCGCGGAGCCCTTCTGCATCGCGCCGATCGAGCCCATGCCGCGGTAGGCCTTGAACGTGCGGCCCTGATAGAGAATCGTCTCGCCCGGCGCTTCGTCCGTGCCGGCGAAGAGCGAGCCGATCATCACGCAGTTCGCGCCGCCGGCGATCGCCTTCGTGATGTCGCCGGAGAACTTGATGCCGCCGTCGCTGATGACCGGCACGTCGAACTTCTCCGCCGCGCGGACGCAATCGAGAATCGCCGTCAGCTGCGGCACACCCGCGCCGGCGACGACGCGCGTGGTGCAGATCGAGCCCGGCCCGATGCCGACTTTCAATCCGTCGACGCCGAGCTCGCAGAGCTCGAGCGCGCCTTCGTACGTGGCGACGTTGCCGGCGATGAGCGGCGTGTCGGGGAAGAGTTTCTTGAATTGCTTGATGGTGTCGATGACGCCGGTCGAGTGTGCGTGCGAGGAGTCGATGACGACGACGTCGACTTTCGCGTCGATGAGCGCGCGCGCGCGGTCGATGCCGTCCTTGCCCGCGCCGATCGCGGCCGCGACGCGCAGACGTCCGAGGGGATCTTTCGCCGCCTGCGGATAGCGCCGCGCTTTCTGAATGTCCTTGACGGTGATGAGTCCCTTGAGGTCGCCGGTCCGGTCGACGACGAGGAGCTTCTCGATGCGGTGCTGGTGCAGCACTTCGCGCGCTTCATCGAGCGTCGTGCCGACCGGAACGGTGATGAGGTTGTCCTTCGTCATCCGCTCGGAGATCGGGAGATCGAAGCGCGTTTCGAATCGCAGATCGCGATTGGTGAGGATGCCGACGAGCTTTCCGTTCGCGTCGGTGACGGGGACGCCGGAGATTTTGTACTTCTCCATCACCTGCAACGCTTCGCTGATCGACTGCCACGGCCGCATGGTCACCGGATCGACGATCATCCCTGCCTCGGAGCGCTTGACCTTGTCGACTTCTTCGGCCTGCCGATCGACCGGCATGTTCTTGTGAATCACGCCCAGTCCGCCATGCTGGGCCATCGCGATGGCGAGGCGCGCCTCGGTGACGGTGTCCATCGCAGCGGAGACGATCGGGATGTTCAGGCGGATGTCGCGCGTGAGGCGCGTGGAGACGTCGACGAAGTTCGGATGCATGTCCGAGCGCGACGGCTTGAGCAGCACGTCATCGAAGGTCAGCGCGAGCGGAACCGGCTCGACGAATCGCTCGGAGGAGAGTGCATCCGGTCTCTCCACCTCGTGGATTTCCACGCGGCCAATCACCGGCACATCCCGCAATACGCGCTCGTCGCTCATCGGTCGCCTCCGAAAATTTGAGTATAGAACGAGCGGCCACGCATCGGAATTGCATGCAAGAATTCGCGAGAGTCGTCGCGGGCATGAGATTCACGGTAGAGGAGAGGCATTTGACGGACAGCAGCGGGCGCCCCGTCGCCGCGCCGGACGCCGTGTCGTTCCATTCGTGCGAAGCGGAGAATCTCGATGAGTGCGTGCAGTCGTTCCTCGCACGCGACCAGGCGGAGTTGATCGGCGACGTGCTCAAGTTCCCCGGCTTCCAGGCCGTGGCCACCGTGCGCAAGACGAGCGGCGTGTACACGCTGCAGATCACGCCCGCGAGTCAGCGCAATTTGCCGGCGCTCTGAAACGAGCGATACAGGTCATCGAACAGCGCGAAGCCGCGCTCGAGGCGCTGCTCGTCTTTCGGATACGCGCGGAGAATCCCTTCGAGCAGTTGCCGGATCCCAGCGGCCTCGGGTCTTCCGAATTTTTCGTCCTTCAAATCGATGTCGTGCACGATCTCGGCGATCCGCTGCACGGCGCGATCGCGCACGGCGAACGCGGCGGTCAATGTCTCGAACGTGCAGCGGTCGCCGACGTGCGTGTAATCACCGCCCGTCATGTCGAACGCGATCTCCCCTGCCCTGCGCTTCCACGTCTGGGCATCGACGAAGCGGAAGCGCGCATCGGGATCGAGGAAGCGGCGCACCAGCCACGCCGAGGCGATGCGATCGATCTTGATGCCCGTGCGCGTGACCCAGGTGGCGCCGCTCGGCACATTTTTCTTCTGCGATGATTTGCGCGGGACGGGGACGTTCCAGCTTGGCGAGCATTTTCTCGGCCTCCTTACGTTTGGGCGCGTCGAAGAAATCGATCTGGCGGATGTCGGCGAAGCGGCGACGCAGACGCTCCGGCGTGGCGGTGCTCGCGTCTTCGAGGAGAGCGGCGTAGTCGGCGTTGCGAGCGTCGCGGAACGCGGCCTTCAGATCTCTTTCGCTGATGCCGGACAGCACTTGCCCCGCGACGACGTACGCCTGCCCACCGCCCGCCACGATCTCGCCGGCCAGCCACTCCAGGTCCTCCAGCGTTTCCTCGTTCTGGGGCAGGACGTAGACGGAGTTTTTGAGAGCAACAGCGCCGGCGCGCTCCAGCTTCTGCCGCACCTTCGCGCGCAGATACAGCGGTGTCGGCGGGATGGTGTGGATGAAGAAGTACCATTGCTGCATAGCAACTGCTATATGATAGCGCAGTTGCTATGACGCGCCTCATTCTGCTGATCGTCGCCTGCGCGGTGCTCTGGTCGATCGAGTCCCACGGCTCCCGCAGCGTCTGGCCGAACCTCGGACTGACGGCGCTGCTGATCGCCACGAATCTCGCGCTCGCCTTCGCCGCCGCATCCGCCTCGGCGTTCGCGGTGGCGCATCCGCTGGTCCCGCTCCCGCCCCTCCTCGGCATCATGGCGCTCGATCTCTTCGCCTACTTTGCGCACGTGCTGCTGCACCAGTCGTCCCTCGGCTGGCGTTTCCATCGCGTGCATCACTCCGACGAAGAAGTCGACGTGACGACTGCGTTCCGCCAGCATCCGGGCGAGTCGCTCTGGCGCATCGCCTGGCAGTTGCCGGCGATCCTGCTCTTCGCGCTGCCGCTCGAAGTCGTCGCGCTCTACCTCGCCGTCTCCGCACTCAACGCGCAGCTTGAGCACGCGAACGTGCGCGTACCGGCGACGCTCGATCGCATCCTGCGGCTGCTCTTCGTCACGCCGGACATGCACAAGGTCCATCACTCCACCGACCAGCGGCAGACCGACACGAACTACGCGAACATCTTCTCGATCTGGGATCGCCTCTTCGGCACGTACACGCGTCCGATCCGGCCGCTGCGCTACGGCCTTGATGGAGTCAAAGCCCGAACGTTCCGCGGATTGCTGCTCCTCCCCTTCCTGCTAGCCTGCACCTCGATGCAACAACCACCCAAGAAAGTCCTGTTCATGTGCCCCTACGGCGGCGCGAAGAGCGTCATCGCGGCGACGTATTTCAATCAGCTCGCGGCGTCAAACCATCTCCCGTATGTAGCCGCGGCCGCGGCGGCGGAAACGCCGTACGACGCAGTTCCCGAGAACGTCGCCGCGTTTCTCGGTGGGGAGGTGAAGTCGTTCAAGCCGCGGCATGTCGAAGCGGCGGAGTTCGAGTCGGCGGTGAAAGTCGTCTCGATCGACTGCGATCTCACGAAGCTCGACACGCGCGGGGTGACGATCGAGCGGTGGGATGACGTGCCGAAGGTGAGCGTCGATCTGCCGGCGTCGGCGGCGGCGATCCGGAAACACGTCGAGGCGCTGATTGCGCAGCTGCGGCGTTAGCCTAGCATCCCCTGGTTGCCCCTCTCCCCGCTTGCGGGGAGAGGGTGGCCGGAGGCCGGGTGAGGGGCGGTGCCTCGCGCGAGGAGCGGCCCCTCATCCGCCCTTCGGGCACCTTCTCCCCGCAAGCGGGGAGAAGGGCAACGGGAAGTCACTCACCCGTTCTTGATGATCTCTTTCAGCATCTCGTCCTGCAGCCGGTAGACCGCATAGACGCCGACGCGGTAATGGTTGAAGAGGAACGAGAACGCGTAGACGCGGCCGCTTTGCGCGTGGACGTAGCCCGAGAGGCCGATCACGCCGGCGATGTAGCCGGTCTTCGCGTAGACCTGCCGCGCGAACGGCGGCTGCTTGAGGCGATTGCCGAATTTCGAGTCGGGATCGCCGGTGTACGGCAGCGAGCTGACGAACTCCTCGCGCCACGGGCTCTTCCACATGTAGCGCAGCAAACTGACGAACGCATTCGCCGAGGCGCGGTTGTAGCGCGACATCCCCGAGCCGTCGGTGGGCGAGAACTCGTTCGGCGACACGCCGACTTTCCCCGTCAGCCACTCCTTGACCGCCGCCGCGCCGGTCTCCCACGTGCCGCTCTTCTTCGTCTCCGCGCCGAGGATCTTCAGCACCTGTTCGGCGTAATGGTTCTGGCTCTTCTTGTTGATGACCATGATCAGGATGCTGAGCGGCGTCGAGTGCTTCGACACCATCCGCCAGTCGGGGCGCGTGTCGTTCGGCGTGAGCACGATCGTGCCGTTGATCTTCAGTCCATTGCGCTGGAACGTCTCGTTCGTCACTGCCGCGAAGTAATGGATCGGATTCTCGACCGTGACGAACACCTCGGTCGCGCCGGAGCGCGCCGGCACGCCGCCGCGAACGATGATCGTGTTCGTGCCGCGGTGCCGCGTGATGAACGGCAGCCCGCGCCCGGTGCGGCAACTGTTCTGCACCTGCAGATAGCTCGTCGGCGGCTCGAGTTGCACGACGCACTGCTGTCCCGGGCGGCTCGGCAGCACGCGCACTTCGACGCAGCCCTCCTGCATCGAGAACGCCGACACCGGCGCCTCATACCAGTTCACCAACTGATCGACCGGCCAGGTCGGATGGATGTACTCCGTGTCCATGTAGCCGTACTCGAAAATCAGATTGCCGCTGACGGTCTTGATGCCGGCGCGTTTGAGATCGGCGGCCCACTCCTGCTGCACCGCCGTCGCCTCCCCGTCATGAAACCGCCCGCCGATCGTCGGATCGCCGCGGCCGACCACTTTCACGTCGCCGTTCAGCGTGCCGCTCGCGTCGATCGCGCCGCGCACGTAGACGCCGGTCGTCACTTCGAAGGACGGCTTGAGCATGTCGATCGCCGCCGCGGTGGTGAAGAGCTTCATGTTCGACGCCGGAGCGAGCGGCGTGTTCGGCGCGCGCTGCGCCACCACGCGCCCGGAGTCGACTTCCACGATCTGGATGCCGGTCTCGGAGCTGTTGGCCACGCTGCTGTTGACAAGCGACGCGATCCGCTCCTCGAACGTTGCGCCGACCGCCACCGGCCCCGGCGCCGGTTTCGGCTTCGCCTTGCGGGTCGACGTCGTCTTGCGGCGCGGCGCCGGCTTCTTTTTCTTCGACTGCGCGTCCGCTTCGGAATGGACGAAGAGGGCGACGAAGAGGATCAGGAGCGCAATGGGACGGGGGCGGCCTGCGGTCATCGGCTCGGAGAATAGCAATATCGGTGCTGATCGATCAGAGGCACGAGTTGCAACAACGATGTGACGACTGCATCCGGAGTGATCTCGAGTCCGTGATCGACCGCCGGAGCGATCGCGTCGCCGCGCACGGACGGCGTGAAATGCACGCCGCGCATGCCGCAGCGCTGCGCGCCGTGAACGTCGACGTAGAGGTTGTCGCCGACGAACATCATCTCGTCGTACGCGACGTCGAGGCCGAGGCGCAGCTCTTCGAAAATCGACGGCAGCGGTTTGCAGTAGCCGTGCTCATTGGAGAAGACCATGACGTCGATCGAATCCGCGAGTCCGAGGCGGGAGAGGATCTCGCGCAGCGCATAGCCGGGCGTCCGGCCGGTGTTGCTGATGAGTCCCACGCGCAACCCGCGCGACTTGAGCTCGGCGAGCAGTTCCGGCGCGCCGGCAACGACTCTCGGCGGAATCTCGACCGCGGCCGTCGCGTACGCGTGCTCGAGCTTCGCGAGCGTTTCTTCATCGAACGATGCCGGATCGAGCTCGAGCAGCTCGAGAAAATGCTCGACCTGGCGGCGGCACGGGATGTCGCGGTCCTCGGACCAGTACAGCTCCTGGCAGCGCTGCCACGATCCGCGATGCGCGTCGTCGATGTGCTCCGCGTCCAGGGCGAGGATCTCGGCCATGCGCGTCAGGCGCAGATCCTTCTGCAGCCGCGACACGTCGGACGTATTGGTGATGAGCGTTTCCCACAGATCGAAGCCGACGGCGCGAATCATCAGTTGAGTTTGACCCGCCCGCCGAATCCTTCTTCGTATCCGTGAAAGTACTCGAGCGCCGGTTCGGGATAGCGCCAGCAGTAGTAGCCGCCGCCGCTGTCGAAGTCGACGAGCCAGAGCCCTTTCACTTCGATGCCGAGGCCGAGGATCGACTCCGCCCACTCCATGACCACGCGCTGATGTTCGTCCGCGTCTTCATCCGGCAGTTCATTCAACCGCTCGACCGCGGCCTCGGTCACGCGCTGTACGCGCGGCAGCAGCGCGGTCGCTTCTTCGTACGAGAAAATGCGTTTGCTCACCGCGCCGAACTATATCTTTTCTCCCGATGACCGTTGCTTCCCGTGCCCGCGCCCGTGCCCGAGCCCGAGCCCGGGGCGGGCGGCGATTCGGGCTCGGGCACGGGCACGGGCATGGGCACGGGAGTGCAACGCGGGATGACACCTTCATCGTCGTGTGCTAAAACGCCTTCTGCATTTCCTGCCCGGGTAAAACACGAGGAGGGTAGCCAATGGCCGGAGTTGAGGAGAGGGTCAAGTCCATCATCGTCGAGCAGCTTGGGGTCGATGCCGAGGAGGTCACCCCGGATGCATCGTTCGTTGAGGACCTCGGCGCGGATTCGCTCGACACCGTCGAGCTGATCATGGCCTTCGAAGAAGAATTCGGAGTCGAGATCTCCGACGACGAGGCGGAGAAGATCAGAAAAGTCCGCGACGCCGTCGAGTACATCGACAAACGCGCTAAAGCACAGTAAGGCATACACACGCGATCTCGCGCGTTGCTGCGTGTTGCGCTGACGTGCCGCGCCGTTCCAAGGCATGCGGCTCGCAGCACGCAGCACTTTTTTTGTGATGACCAAACGTCGCGTCGTAGTCACCGGCCTCGGCATGATCTCGCCGCTCGGCGTGGGCACGGAGCCCACGTGGAAGGGATTGCTCGAAGGCCGTTCCGGCATCGGGCCGATCACCCGCTTCGATGCCAGCGCCTACCCGTGCCGAATCGCGGGCGAGGTGCAGGGCTTCGATCCCGAGACGTGGATCGAGAAGAAAGAGGTCAAGAAGTCCGACACGTTCATCCACTTCGCCGTCGCCGCGGCGCAGATGGCCGTCGATGACTCGGGCTTCGATCCCTCGAAGAACGATCCCGACCGCCTCGGCGTGATCATCGGCACGGGCATCGGCGGACTCCCGCTCATCGAGGAGATGCACAAGAAACTCCTCGATCGCGGACCGTCGCGCATCTCGCCGTTCTTCATCCCCGGCCTGATCGTGAATCTCGCCGCGGGACACATCTCGATCCGCTTCGGATGCAAAGGCCCGAGCTCCGCGCCCGCGACGGCGTGCGCGAGCGGCGCGCATGCGATCGGCGACGCGTTCAAGATCATCGCGCGCGACGACGCGGACGTGATGTTCGCCGGCGGCTGCGAAGCGGTGATCACGGCGCTCGCCGTGGGCGGCTTCTCGGCGATGCGCGCGCTCTCGACGCGCAACGACGAACCGCAGCGCGCGTCGCGTCCGTGGGATGCGGAGCGCGACGGCTTCGTCATGGGCGAAGGCGCGGGCGTGCTGATTCTCGAAGAGCGCGAGCAGGCCATCGCGCGCGGCGCGAACATCTACTGCGAGATCACCGGCTACGGCATGTCCAGCGACGCGTACCACATCACCTCGCCCTCGGAAGACGGCGACGGCATGGCCCGGGTGATGACGCGCGCGCTGAAAGATGCGGGGCTCCAGCCCTCGGACATCGACTACATCAACGCGCACGGCACCTCGACGCCGGTCGGCGACAAGACCGAGACCATCGCCATCAAGCGCGTGTTCGGCGAGGATGCGTACAAGGTTCCGGTGAGCTCGACGAAGTCGATGACCGGCCATCTCCTCGGCGCCGCGGGCGGATTGGAATCCGCGATCGCGGCGCTGGTCGTGCGGCACAACATCCTCCCGCCGACGATCAACTACGAGAATCCCGATCCCGAGTGCGACCTCGACTACGTGCCGAACACGGCGCGCGAGAAGCAGGTCACGCACGTGCTGTCGAACTCGTTCGGCTTCGGCGGCACGAATGGGACGCTGATCTTCTCGCGGCACTCGTAAGAGTTGCTGCGTTGCTATGTTGCTGAGTTGCTAATCTTCAGCAACCTAGGAACCCAGCAACTCAGCAACCGTATATCAACACATGCCCGACTTCTTCGGCCGCGTCGCTGCCGCTGCGCAGTGGGATTCGTTCCGCCTTTCCGAGACTCTCTACGCGCGCGGCGCGTTTCTGCCGTGGCACCGGCACGAGGAGAGCTACGTCACGTTCGTGCTCACCGGCGGCTATCGCGAGCGGTCGCGCGGGCAGACGCGGGCGTGCGGCGCGCGGACGCTGGTGCTGCATCCGGCGGGCGACGCGCACGAGGATGACTTTGCGGCGCAGCCGACGCGCTGTTTGAACGTCGTGCTGCATCGCGCGTTCGTGCAGCGACTCGGCGTGGCGGCGGAGACGCTGCATCGCGGGGAAGTTGTCGAAGGGGCGGAGATCAACGCCATCGCATCGCGATTGGCGTGCGAGCTGCGGCGTGGGGATCAGGCGGCGGCGTTGATCATTGAAGGGTTGCTGCTGGAGTTGTTCGGAGTGATCTCGCGGAACGAAACGACGATCGAATGGCTCGACGAAGCCGATGCGATCGTGCGGGAGCGGTTTGCGGAGAAGATCGGGTTGAGCGACGTTGCGGCGGCGGTGGGTGTGCATCCGGTGCATCTCGCGCGCTCGTACCGGCGGCGATTCGGGACGTCGGTCGGCGAGCGCGTGCGCGCGTTGCGGCTCGACTCCGCGCGCGAGCAGCTGGCCTCGGGTGCGGCTGTCGCGGCTGCGGCGACGAACGCTGGTTTCGCGGATCAGAGTCACTTCACGAAGGCATTTCGCCGCGCACACGGTGTCGCACCTGCCGAATACCGGCGGCGGATGTTTCGCGCGCACCAGAACGCTTCGCGCTGACAAGATCCGCGCGCAAGGTCCGGCGTATTACGGGGCATGATCGCCGGAAAACTCTTTCTCCTTTCCCTGCTCCTCGTCGACGGGAGCGCGTTCGACCGCGCGCAGCAGGCAGTCGGCGCCGCGCGCTTGAAGGACGCGATGGCGCTGTTCGCCGAGGCCGCGCGCAGCGATGCCGATCCCGAAAAACGCGAAGAGGCGGAAGTGCGCGTCGGGAACATCGAGTGGCGCGTGCTGCGCGACTTCGATGCCGCGCGCACGCGGCTGCGAAAACTCGGAACGGCGATGGCCTTCAACGAGCTCGCGCGGCTCGCCATCGATCGCAAGGAATACAAGGTTGCGCGTGAAGAAGCGACGAAGGCAATCGCCGCGGCGAAGAAGAAGCGGGAGCGGATGCGCGCGACCATCCTGCATGCGGACGCGGTCGTGCGCGATCCGGCGGCGACGGCAGAGGAGTTGGCCGCGACGGTGCAGTCGATGCGTAAAGAAGAGCCGTACCTCGACGTGGCTCGGATTCTGACGAAGGCCGCGCTGCGCATCGGCGACGGCGCGGCGGCGCTGGAAGGGATCAACGCCTACTACCACGTGTCGCAGTACAGCGCGCCGCCGAACGCGATCGCCGCAGGTCACGCGGCCCTCACGCAACTGCTCCCTTCGATGAAGGAGCGCGGGCAGATCGCTAGCGCGCTCGCGGCCATCCGCTTTTTCGACGAAGCCGCGATCGTGCAGCCGGGCGGCGAGATCGGCGCCTACGCCGCGGCGCTCCACCGCATCGAGGACGCGACGAACGAGTACTACCGCAAGCTGTCCCTCGGATCCGCGAACGACGGCGAGCTGCGCGCCGCGGTGAAGCGCGAGCGATTGAGCGACAAATACGGCCTCTACACGAACATCGGCAAGACCGGCGGCTTCGTCGATCTGCACATGGGGCACATCGTCGTCGACTCCCAGCTGCGCATCGAGCAATACGGGAAGACGTCGACGGTGCGCTTCATCGCGCTCGATGCGCTCGTCTCGAACGGCTTCAGCGAGTGGGTGCGCGACGGCGCGGCGGGCGACGGCGGGTGGGCGAATCCGAAGGAGATCTACCAGGTGCGCCCGCGCTACGCCGACGGACCGCTGCGCCAGTGGGCGCTGGCGACAGATCCGGAGCGGCGCGCGGAGCAGGAGAAGAAGACCGCGGCGGAAACGGCGCTCGACCTCGAGCGGGCGAAGGCCAATCCGATCCAGCACTTCTTCGGCCTCGCCTTTCGCCTGCAGCAGCAGTATCTCGAGCGCGTCGCGGCGGAGGCGAAGACGCGCGACGCCTTCATCGCCCGCGTGGAGAACGACGCGTTCACGTCGTCGATCGTGCTGCACGAAGGACGGCACGCGATCGACCGCGCGTCGGGCAAGCGCTACGAGATCTACGAGCTCGAATACCGCGCCAAGCTCTCCGAGGTCGCGCTCGCGCCTTCGCCGAGGCAGGCCCTGCAGAGCGTGCTGCACTTCGACATCGGCGGCAACTCGCCGCACGCGAAGGCGAACGAGCTCTTCGCGAAAGGATTCGCGCAGTGGATGGAAGCGCATCGCGACGCCATCGCCGGCTACGATCCCGCGCTCCCGCCGCTCCTGCAGGCGGACAAGCTGACGGATGAGGAGATCGTGGCGGCGGTGAAGGGGCTCGATCCGTTGGCCAAGTAACGTTGCCGGGCGAGTACTTTGCATATTAAAGTACTCACCATGACCAAATACGACATCGCCGTGATCGGCGCCGGCCTCGCCGGACTCCAGTGCGCGCGCCTCCTCGCGGAGCGCGGCTGCAAAGTCGTCCTCATCGATCGCAAGCCGTCCATCGCCGCGACGGTGCAGACCACCGGGATCTTCGTCCGCAAATCGTGGGAAGACTTTCCGCTGCCGGAGGAGCAGCTCGGGCCGCCGATCCGCAACGTGATGCTCTACTCCCCGTCCCGCCGCACGCTGGCGCTGGACGCGCCGCACGACGAGTTCCGCGTCGGGCGCATGCAGTGGCTCTATCTCTGTCTCCTCGAACAGTGCACGCAAGCAGGCGTGGCGTGGATGCCGAACACGCGCGTGCAGAACCTCGACGACGTGCCGGCGCGCTTCATCGTCGGCGCTGACGGCGCGCGCTCGACCGTCGCCGCGCAACTCGGGCTCGACCGCAATCGCGAGCTGCTCCTCGGCGTCGAGGAGATCGTTCCGCCGGTGTCGCGCGAGCGCGTGCTGCACTGCTTCCTCGATCCGCGCCTCGCGCCGGGCTACATTGGCTGGCTGGCGAACGACGGCGAGGAGGCGCACCTCGGCGTGGCCGGCTATCGCGACGGCTGGGATCCCGCGAAGGCACTGCACACGCTTCGCTGCACCGTGCCGTTCCGCATCGGCCGCACGATCGAGCGCCGCGGCGGGTGGATTCCGGTCGGCGGCGTACTCCGCAACATCGCGAACGACCGCGGCCTCCTCGTCGGCGATGCCGCCGGCGCAGTCTCGCCGCTCACCGCGGGCGGTCTCGACGGCGCGCTGCGTCTCTCCAGCTTCGCCGCCGACGTGATCGCGCGCTATCTCGACAGCGGCGACGCGCGCGTGCTGCAGCAATACAACGGCAATCGCTTCCGCTCGCGATTCGTCACGCGGCTCTGGATGCGCCGCGCCATCCGCGCGCTGGCCACGCCGGCGCTGACGGAGCTCGCGTTCACGATGCTGCGCACGCCGCTGCTGCGCGCGATGGCGGAGCACATCTTCTTCGCGCGCGGGTCGTTCCCCGACGTCACCGTTAGTGCTGACGCTCGAGTCTCACGTCCAGCGGCGGCCCCGGCACCGTCAGCGTGACCGGCCGCGGCGGCGGCACGTAGCCTTGAGCGAACACTGTCAGGGCGTATGTGCCGGGCTGCAGCGTGACACGGCGCATGCCCGTCGCGTCGGCCGGCGGCGCACCGAAATAGATCGGGGTCTTGGCCGCCGCGTCCAGGATCGAGATTCCGGTCGTGTCGATCGGCTGTCCGGTCGCCGCGTCGACGATGCGAAATGCCGCTTCGAGTCCGCGCGAGAGCATCAGTTCCACCGTGGAAGCGGCGCCGCTCGCAACCTCGAGCGGCTGCACGGCCGGCGAGTAGCCCTCGGCCTGGGCGCGCACCTCATATTTGCCGTCGGCAACGAGCTCGAAGGTGAATCGCCCCGCGCCGTTCGTGCGCTGTTCCGTAGTAACCTGCATGATCGTCACCGACGCGTTCGGAATCGGCTGGCGGTTCGCGGCGTCGAGCACCGCGCCCGACACCGTCGCGCCGCGCAGGTCGATGTCGTACGCCATCTCGCCTGTCACGTTCACGCGGCCCGTCTTCACCGGCATGCCGATGCCGTAGCGTGCCACGCTCACGTCGTACTCGCCCGCCGCCTGAACGCGAATTTCATACGTGCCGTCGCGCGCGATCTCGGTCATGGCCACGATCTGGTTCGGCTGCCGCACCGCCGGCAGGAACGTGACCTGACCCTGAACGATCTGTCCCTGCCGCGTGACCCGTCCGCGCACGGCGATGCCGGAGTTGAAGTCGAGATCGACTCCCGGCGCCATGCCGTTGATCACCTTCGCAGTCGCCTGCACGCTGCGTGGCCGCGGACGCGTGAGCGACGCGATGATCGGTACGTCGCCGTCGGGAACACCGTTCAACGAATACGCGCCCGTCGCGTCGGGATGGACGATCGACGCGGAGCGCATCGAACGGACGTCGACGAACGGCAGATCGTTCGGCGGCACGCCGAGGACGCGGCCGGTGACGGTGCCGCCGCGGCTGAGCGTGATCGTGATGTCGTTGGTCGTCGCCGGGTTCACGTCCATCGTCGACTCGGCAAACCCGTCTTTGCGCGCGACGATCGTGTAGTTCCGATCGCCGAGTCCCGACAACTTGAACGCGCCCTCGGCGTCGGTGGTCGCCATGCCGAATCCCACGACGCCACCCGGCGCGCCGCGCGACATCAGATCGGCCTGCGGCACCGGTCTGCCGGTGGGATCGACGACGTGCCCGCGCAGCTCGCGCCCGCGCGTCAGCTCGATCTCCGTGCGCGTCTCTTTGCCCGGCGAGACATTCACCGTCACGGTCGCGGGAGCGTAGCCCGAGCGGCGCGCCTCGATGCGGATCGAGCCGCTGGCGAGACCGTCGAGCGTGAACTCGCCGTTCGAATCGGTCGTCACGGGCGAGCCGCCGAAACGCGCGCCGGAATCGAACGGCACCGTCACCTGCACGTCCGACAGCGGACGCCCTTCCGCGATCACGCGTCCCGCGACCGTGCCGCCGCGGTCGAGCGACACCGACGCGCTCGCGGTCTTCGCTTCCTCGACCACCACCGAGGCCGTGCCGCGCGAGAACCCGGGAGCCTGCACGCGCAGGTCCCATCCGCCCGGCGCGAGATCTTCGACGACGAACTTCCCGTCGTCCGAGCGGAACGGCTTTGGCGGCAACATCCGCCCGCGCCCGCCGGTCTGCTGCATCACGATCGTGAACTCGCGGACTCCTTTTTCCGTCTCGCGATCGACGACGCGCCCATCGACGCGGCCATAGCGCGGTAGCTTCAGCACGACGCCGCTCGCCGGCGCGGTCACTTCCACCGGATCGCTCTGCACCAGCGTCGGCGGCGTTCCTTCGACGAGGAGCGAGAGCTTCCCTGCCGGCACGTTGCGCAGCGCGAACGCGCCACCCTCGGTGGTCTGCGTCGACGCCGGCGGATTCGTCGTCGTCGTCACCGTCACCGTCATCGGGATCGGCGTGCCGTCCGACCACACCACGCGCCCTTCGACCGGCGCGCCGCGCTCGAGCTCGATCACGAGCGGCGACGAGCGCGCGTTCAGCGTCTGGGCCGGCAGCGTGCGGCGCACCGTCGTGTCGCCGCCGGCGCTGACGTCGTACGTGCCGTCGGCGATCTGATACGCGATCTTGCCTTCGGCGTCGACGCGGCAGTCCTGTGCCGTCAAGCCGGGCCCGCACGGCACCGGCGTGTTGAACCGCGAGTCCGTTTTGCGCGTGATGCTGACCGGCTCGCGCGGAATCGCCACACCGTCGCGATCGACGAGGCGGACCTCCAACGACACGCCGCGCGTGAGGCGGAACACGAGACCGCTCTTCACCTCTCCCGGCTCGAGCGCATACGGGCCGTAGTTCGCGGTCGCGAATTCTTTCTTGAACACGAGCACCGAAATGCCGCGCTGGTCGAACGGCGGAAACCGCAGCGAGAACGCACCGTCCGGCGCGCTCTTCGCGTTCAGCCCCGGGCCGGGGATGGCGACGCTCGCCCCGGCCACCGGCTTCTGCTCGTCGTCGAGGACTCTGCCGGCGAGGCGCGCGAACGGGTTGACGGAGAGGATGCGATGGACGCGCGCGCCTTCCTCGATCCGCGCCTCGACATTGCCGCCGAAGAACGCCGGATGCACGACGAAGAAGCGGCGCGTGCCCGCTTCCAGTCCGTCGATCGTGAAATTGCCTTTCGCGTCGGAGATCACGTACGGCGCGTAGAGGTCGAACGCATCGCCGCGGATCGTCACCCGCGCGCCCGGCACCGGCGTGTCGTCCTTGCTGCTGCGCACCGAGCCCGTCACCGTCGCCGCGGGACGCAGCGTGATGACGTACGGCGCCTTCGCGACCGACCCTGCGCGATTCCCTTCGCGCGCGTAGAGCGCTACTTTTTCGCTCGCCGCGTGCGCGATCTCGAACGAGCCGTCTTCGCCGCTCTTCGCCAGCGGCCATGGCCCCAGGCGGACGGCTGCTCCCGCAACCGCGCGGCCCGCGCCGTCGACGACGCGCCCGCGAATGGCGGTTCCCGATTTCAACGCGACGTCGAACGACAGCTCATCGCGAGCGGTGGTGCGCAGCTGGCGATCGGCGATTGCGTAATTCGGATGAATGACCTGGATCCGTTCGTTGAAGCTCGACGGCTCCGGCGCCTCGTAATTGCCCTGCTCATCGGTGAGGACGACATACGAACGGCCGATCGCGACCACCGCGCCGGCGACGCCTTTGCCGCTCGCGCTCACGCGCCCTTTGCGCGCCGCGCCTTTGCGCAGCACGAACGTGCCGGCGTCTTCGTTGTCGAGGATGTCCTGCGAGAACATCTGCCGTCCCGGCGCGTCGATCATCAGCTCGACAACCGGATTCGATTTCGTGTCGAGCTGAAAGACGCCGCTGTCGTTCGTCTCCCCGGTGGCGAGCCATTGCGGCATCGGTTCCTTCGACAAGAGGCGCGCGTAGATCGCGTCGGTAGTCTCCAGCGCGCGAACGCGGACGCGCGCGCCGCGCAGCGGTTTGCCGTCGTCATCGAGCACGCGCCCGCTGACGGCGGCGAAGAGGGGCAACGTCGCGAGGAACAGAAGCGGGCAGATCAGGAACCGGGACTGTGGCACTCCATCAATATTACCCGACTACCCCTCATCCGCCCTTCGGGCACCTTCTCCCCGCAAGCGGGGAGAAGGGCGCTCGCGGCACGCTTCCCTCGAGAGCCCCTCTCCCCGCTTGCGGGGAGAGGGTGGCCCGAAGGGCCGGGTGAGGGGTCGTCCCTCCACTCATCAACGGATCGGCACGAAGTACGCCGACCGGTAGGTGGTGCCGAAGCCGTTCCCCAGCAGTGCTTTGTACGTGCTGCCCGCGGCGATCGGGACGGTCACGCTGTTATGGGTGAGGAACGTGTCGTGATTCTCAAAATAGTGGACTGACGTCGCGCCCAACACTCGCCCGTCCACGATCACGTCCGCCATCTGCCGCGACCCGTCGTCGCCGAACATCACGAGCACGAAGAAGCCGGACTCTCGCGCGGTGTACTCGATTCCGTAGTCGCGCGACACGCGGGTACCGATGGTCCGTCCGGCGATCGGCACGGAGAACAGCTTCACCTCCGGTGTTCCGTATCCGTTCACGGTCTCGAACTTCAGCTTCTGGCCCTTGCGCACCGGAGCGCAGAAGCTGTTGCCGCGATACCAGACATCGTTCTTCACGTAGTGGTGGGCCGAGCTCGCGCCGAGGATGTCGTTCGTGTCCCGGTCCTTCAGAATGATTCGCCCGCGAGTCTCATCGCCGGCGGTGATGCAGCCGATGATGAATCCATCGGTGAGGGCCTCGATGCTCTGGTCGCCGTTGCTCATTCCGCCCCACGGCTGCAGCACCGGCTCCTGCACGGCGAACGGCACGAACCAGAGGTCGGCGTTCGGGGTGGTGGAAGAAGCCGCGTAATTCGTCAGGGCGGATTCGCCGCGGCGCAGCGGAATCATGCAGCTGTTGCGTCCACCGAATCGATCGTCCTTCTGGTGGTAATGCACGGACGCCTGTGCGCGCAGCGTGGTTGGGTTGTCGCTCGCGTCCGACTTGACGTAGAGCGTGCCGTAGCCGCTGTCGTCGTTGTCCGTCGACGCGCGCACCACGCCGAGGAGGAAGCCGTCGCTCTCCTCGCGGATGGCCTGGTACACGGCTCGGCTCACCGGCGCTCCGAACACCGCCTTCGGCGCATCGGGGTACTTCTCTTTCCAGATGCGGCGCACGTCATCCTGCAGATCGGCGGGAAGCAGATCGATGGTCGAGCGCAGATCCTTGTACTGCATCACCGCCCAGTTATGCGGCTTGTTCACCGTCTTCGCCCACTCGGATGGAGTGCTGGCCAGCAGCGTGTTGCCGCCGGTGGGCTTGAAGCTCACCGAGTCGACGATGCTCTTCATCGTCACCTCGCTGCCGGATGCGTTTTTGAAGAGCACCGAAGTGCTGGCCGTCGCGCCGGCCCCCTTCACACTCGCAGCGGCGCCGATCGCGTTCTCGACCTCGGACTTGTTGTACGTCCCCTTGACGGTCTGCTCGTGCGTGAAGAAGAGCTGCCCGCCCAGCTCGACGGACGTCGGCACCGCGTGCCCGTAGTCGTCGAACACCTTCTGCAGCGCGCTGAACTTGTCGGCCGCGTTGAGCGCGTTCCGCACCGCCGCGACGAACGATCCCGCCACCTGCGTGCACTGGCGCAGATCGACGGCCACGCGCGGATAGATCCACGCGCCCATCATGTAGAGCGTTTTCTCCGCGGAGCTCTCCGCTTCTTTCTCCCGCTTTTCCCGCGACACCGATGCCGAGGCGAAGGCGTAGCTCGCGCTGGCCGACTCGCTCTCGAAACCGGCGCGGGCGTAACTGGCGCTGTGCTCGGTCAGCTTCAGCACACTGCGCACATCCGCCGACTGGTGCAGCGTCCGGAAGAACTGCTTGTCGCGCGGAATGACCCAGCGCAGCACGCGCTTCGGCACGGCGAACGGATCGTTCGGATTCTCGCGGTTCATGTCCAGGCCGTAGAGCATGTTCGAGTCGACGGCCAGGAACAGCCAGTCCTTCCGCGTCAGCTCGTTGGCCGTCTGGACGTCGTCGTTGCCGGCCTTCGTGCTCAGCTCCGTCGGCACGCTGAACTGGTCTCCGTTCTCGACGTCGACCTTCGCCTTGCCCAGCTCGAGATCGAGTGGCTGGCCGACCGCGGAGTCGGGGATCGCCGGCGTGTCCCATTCCTTGCGGTCCGTTTTCAGTTTGTCCTTGAGGGTCTGGGCGATGCCGGGCTTGGCCGGCTTCACGATCTTGTCGATCGCGGCGTCGGTGACGTTCTTCACGAACTTGTAGCCCTCTTTGAAAAAGGCCTTCGCGAATTCGCCGGCATCATTCGCCTTCAGCCACTCCGTGACTTTCGTGGCGTTGACGTCGGCGTCGGGCGGGTCGGGCGACTTCGACGCCGCGAGCGCGCGTTTGAGACGGGCCGCGATTCCGGCCTTGTCGACGATCGCATCGATCGCGGCGTCGTCGACGTCGGAGAGGTCGTGGTAACCCTGTTCGGAAAACGCCGGGGCGAACTCGCCGGCGTGATTCGCCTCGAGCCATTGCGTGACGGCGCTGATTCCTCCCGCCGGAGGGGCTGTTGCCTGTTGAGTGCTCATGATCGATCTCCTTTCTCTTCCCTTGCGTTCGGGCCGAGAGACTGCGAGCACCGCGCGGTTTTCCAAGTAAAATCGAGCCGCTCCGGAAATTTGTGAGAGAGAGAACATGCGGTCCTCGGCGGAAGCGCTGTTTGCGTCGAACCTCTCCCTCATCGACAAGGTGATCGATCGCGTGTGCCGCGAAGCGGGATTGCGCGGCGCCGACGCCGAAGACTTCGCGTCGAACGTGAAGGTCGCGCTGATCGAAGACGACTATGCGGTGCTGCGCGCGTGGCAGGAGCGTTCTTCACTGGCCACGTATCTCACCGTGATCGTGCACCGGCTGCTCGTGGACGAGCGGAACCGCGCGTACGGGCGATGGGAGCCGTCGGCCGAGGCGAGGCGATTGGGAAAAGCGGCCGTGGTGCTGGAGACGCTCGTGCGGCGCGACGGCCGACCGCTCGATGAGATCATGCCGCTCGTGCGCGACGCCGATGCTTCCCTGACGCGCGCGGATTGCGAAGCGATGCTCGCCCGCATTCCGGCGAGGCCCGCGCGTCCACGCCCGCTGCCGCTCGACGACGCGGACGAGATGGCGATGCGTGCGCCGGAGGAGGCGGATGCCGCGGTGCTGGCGGCGGAGCTGGGCGAGCTCTCCGAACACACCTGCCGGGTCGTGCGCGACACGCTGGCCGCGCTTCCCCTGCAATCGCGGATGACGATGCGGCTGCGGTTCGGAATGGAGCTGAGCATCGCCGACGTGTCGCGCATGATGAATGTTCCGCAGCGGCCGCTCTATCGAACCGTCGAAGCGGTCCTCGCCAGGCTGCGCCGTGCGCTCCTCGCCGCCGGCATCAGCGGCCGCACCGCCGCCGCGGTCATCGGGTCTCAGGCAGAGGTGCTCGACTTCGGCCTGAGAAATGGGAAATCCGAGGTCGTCTCGCAGTCTGACCATGACGAGGACGGGCCATGACCGTACACGCAGCATCGCCATGCCCGCCCCCGGAATCCATCGCCGCCTTCGTGGAAGGAAAGCTCGCCGGCCGCGAGCTCGAGTCGATGCTGGAGCACGTCGAACATTGCGACATTTGCCGGACGTCGGTGAAGCTCGCCAATCAAACGTTGGCGGAACAACCTTCCTCTCGCCGGTGGTGGCTCGCGCTGGCTGCCGCGGCGGTGATCGCGCTCATCGCCGTGCCGGTGTGGCTCTCGCGATCGTCTTCGCCGATCGCGAAGCTGGCCGCGCTCGCGCCGCGCAACGCGCGCGTCCTCGAGCCGCGCCTGTCGGGCGGATTCGCGTGGGCGCCGTATCGGGGGCTCATGCGCGCGCGCGACGGCGTGGCCGGCGCGGAGTGGCTGAAGCTCGCCGGCGCGGCCGGAGCGGCGATCGAACGCGCCGGCAAGGATTCGTCCGCGAGCGCGCAACACGCCGCGGGTGTGGCGCACGTGCTGGTCGATCAGCCGCGCGAAGGCATCGAGCTGATTCGCAACGCCGCGCTGCGCTCTCCGAACGATCCGTCGCTGTGGAGCGATCTCGCCGCCGCGCAATACGCGGCCGCGCTTCGCCTGCCGGAGCCGTCGTTGCTGCCGCAGGCGCTCGCCTCCGCGGACCGCGCCTTGCGGATCGATCCGCGCTCATGCCGAGGCGCTCTTCAACCGCGCAGTGGTGCTCGAGCGCATGGGACTCGTGCAGCCGGCGCGCGCCGCATGGACGCGCTATCTCGAAGTCGACCCTTCGTCGCCGTGGGCGGTCGAAGTGCGCCGTCGGCTCGCTGCGCTTCCGCAGGGCAACGGCGACGCTCTGTTTCGCAAGGCCGTTCCCGATCTCGAGCGCGGCGTGGCCGTGATCGACCCGATCGTCACCCGCTGGCGCGAACAGAGTCGCGCCTGGGCGGAAGCGGAGTTCCTCGGCCGCTGGGGCGAGGCTTCGTTGCGCGCAGACCACGCGGAAGCGCAGCGCCTGCTCGTCCTCTCGCAATCGCTCGGCGATGCGCTGCGGCGGCAAAGCGGCGAAGCGCTGCTCGCCGATGCCGTCGACGCGATCCGCAGCGCCGATCCCGCGACGCAGCGCCTCCTCGCCGAAGCGCATGCGACGTATCGGCGCGGCCGCATCGCCTACAGCCGTAAACAACCGGCCGCCGCGGAGCCCGATCTCCGCCGCGCGGCAGCGCTGTTCGCACGCGCGCGGAGTCCGATGTCGCGCATGGCCCGCCATTACGCGGCCAATACGCGCTTCGATCAGAACGATCTCGCCGGCGCGCGCGCGGAGCTCGAGGCGCTGCTCGCGGAAAACGGCGAGCGCTCCGGCTACTTCGCGTGCGGCGCGCTCACGCGCTGGCAGCTGTCGCTTTGCCACACCGCCGACGGCGACGCCGAAGGAGCGCTGCAGCTGCTCGCTCATGCCGCCGCCGCGCTGCGGCGTCTCGACGAGCGCAATCACCTCGGCTTCGTGGAGTCGCTGCTCGCCGACACCTTCTCCGCGATCGGCCGCCCCGACGACTCCTGGTCGGCGCGCATCCGTTCGTTCGAGATCCTCAGCCGCGACGGCCGCGAGGATCGCCTGCTCGCGAACGTCGCCAGCGCCGCCGACATCGAGCGCCGCCGCGGCAACCGCGACAGCGCGCTCGCGCTGCTCGCCCTCGAGCGCGAGATCGGCCGCGGCATTCACGACGACGTCCTCTTCTCGAACACGCTCGTGCGCGGCGCGGTGCTCAGCGCCGAATTCGGCGACGCCGCCGGCGCGGACGATCTCGCCCGCGAAGCGGCGGCCGTCGCGGCGCGCATCACCGATCCCGGCTTTCGCGCGATCGTCGCCGCGAACGTGCAGCTCGCGCGCGGAGCCGCCGCGCTGCGCTCCGATCCGCGCGGCGCCGCGGCCTCGCTCCGCAGCGCGACGGACGCGTATCGGACGATGGGACACACGGTCCCGGAGATCGACAGCCTGCTCTTTCGCGCGCGTGCGGCCGAAGCGTTCGGCGATCTCGAAGAAGCCGCGCGCGCGATCGACGAAGGGCTGGAGGTGTACGAGCGCTTCCGCCCGACGCTCGATTCGGCGAGCGAGCTGTTCGCGGAAGGCGTGCGCGTAAGTCTCGAGCGCGGACAGCCGGCGCTGGCGTTCGCGTATGCGGAACGATCGCGCGGCCGCGTCGGCTCCCTTCCATCGCGCATCTCCGGTGCGGCGCTTCTGGAAATCGTGGTGCTGCCCGAAGAACTGGTGCTCTTCTGCATCGACGACGCGGGCCTCTTCGTCGCGCGCGAGAAAATCGCGCGCAGCGCGGTCATCGAGCTCGCCAAGCGATGTGCCGGCGGCGAGCGTGCCGCCGCGAGCGCGCTCTACGATCACCTGATCCGCCCGGTGCCGCGGCTGCGAAACGCGCGCACGTTGATCGTCGTCGCCGATCCGCTGCTCGCTGCGGTGCCGTTCGCCGCGCTCGTCGATCGCGAGACGCAGCGCTATCTCATCGAGCAATGCGCCGTCGTCTTCGCCGAAAGCGGCGCGTCGCTTCGCGCCGCAACCACACCCGCGCCTTTCACGAGCGCCGTCGCCGTCGCATTGCCTTCGAATCTCTCCGAGACCGCGGCCGAAGCGCGCGAAGTCGCGCAAACGTATGCGCGCGGCGCTGCGCTGCAGTCCGGGCAGTCGACGTTCGCGTCGTTCACCGCGCTCGCGCGGGACGCCGAGGTCCTTCACATCAGCGGACACACGGAAGACGCCGGCAACGGCGGCACCACGGCTGTCGTGTTTGCGGGACCGGACCGCGTGCCGTGGAGAACGATCGCCGCCTCTTCGTTTCCGCGCCTGCGCGTCGCGGTGCTCGCTGCCTGTCAAACGCTGCGCGCCGGCGCACGCGCGCCGAGTCTCGCCGGCGCGTTCCTCGCCGCCGGCGCGGACGACGCCATCGGCACGCTGCAGCCGATCGGCGACCGCGACGCCCGCGAGCTCTTTCGCGACGTGCATCGCGAGCTCGCCGCCGGCGCGTCTCCCGCCGCCGCCGTCCGCCGCGTCCAGCTTCGCGCGCTCGCGCGCGATCGAGATCCCGCATGGAGCAATCTCGCCGTGTTGACACGAGTCCTCCCGAACGGAAAGGAGCCGCAATGAGCCAGATCCTGACCACCTTCATCGGCATCGTCACCCACATGCACGACCAGCTCATGTACCCGCCCGACGACGCGTTCGCTCCGCCCGGCGAGCCCGATCCGCTCCCGCGGCACTACTCGCGCGCCATCGCCGTCAACGGCCGCTTCGGCGCGCGCCTCGGCGGTCACGCCATCCCTCCGCATCTCCAGCTGCTGCACATCGACGAGGAGTTCATCGCCGACCCGCCGCCCGGAACGCCGATCTGTGGTCTCGAAGAGGTTGCGGCCGAGCATCCGCGCTACTGGCAGATGGAGGGCGTGCGCCTCTACATCCCGCATGCAACGCAGGGATTGCAGCGGACGGACTCGCATCTGCTCGTGCCGAGCCTGAAAGACTCGGTCGAGCAGCTGAGTCTCGACCTCGATGCGCGCGTCGTGCTGCACGGCGCCGCCGCCTGCCAGTTCGAGATCTTCGCCGGCACGCTCGACGCCTATCGCGTGCCCGACTCGAACAACGCCGTGCACGTGAAGCTCACCGTCGACACGCCGGACACGATGGAGCTCGTCGTCACGCGCATCTGGGACCGCACGTCGACACGCATCACGTTGCGGGAAGGAAAGGACGGCAAGCCGCCGCACCTCTGGATCCTCAACGTCGGCAAGGACACGGACGCCGACGCCGATTTCCTTCTGCACTACTACACCACCACCTGGACGCCGCCGGCCGGCACGATGCCGCGCCTGCGCGACATCGAGAAGATCCGCACGCCGTGCGAAGACGATGATCTCGCCGGCCTTCCCGATCCGCCGGCCGGCGTGACCCTCGGCTGTTCGAACTCGAACTATCCCTGAGCCTGCGCGTCCAGCCACTCCGCGAATTCGGCCTTGCCGTATTTGCGCGCGACGTCGGCCGGCGTCATGCCGTCGGCCGCTTTCGCGTCGCGCTGCGCGCCGTGGGAAAGGAGCAGCTTCGCGATCTCGACGTCGCCGCGGCTCGCGGCGCCGTGCAGCGGCGTGTACTCCATCTGCTGTTTCGCATTCGGATCGGCGCCGCGCTCGAGCAGCAACTGCGTCGTCTCCCGATCGCAGACCGCGGCGGCGGCGTGCAGCGGCGCCACCCGCTGTGCATTCTCCGCCGCCGCATTCACGTCCGCGCCCTGCTCGATCAACCAGCGCGCGAGCTCCGGATGGCGAAAGAAAATCGCCAGCCCCGCGGAGGGATAGCCGTCCGCGCTGCGAGAGTGCAGCAGTTGCGGATCTTCTGCGAGCATCTGTTGGACACGCTCGTGATCGCCGAGCGCCACAGCCTCGCCGAACGACACCGGCGCGCCACGCTCGACGAGCAGGCGCGCGATCTCCGGCTTGCCGTGATAGATCGCGAGCAGGATCGGCGTGACGTTGTTCTCGCTCGCGCTCAGCAGCGAAGAGTCAGCGTCGAGAAGCGAAGCGACGCGCGCCGCGTCGCCGGATTGGATGGCATCAGTGAAATCGCTCATGCGACCAAGATAGCGCCGGGAGGGGCAGACGCGTTTCTCGAATCTTGCGAATTTCGTTAGGCGGCGAGGCCACCGCCTGACCAGCCGCCGAGACGGCGGCGTTCCGATTGGGAGCGCCGGCGTCCTCGCCGGCTGGTCAGGCGCCGTCCCGGCGCCTGCGTTGTTCCCCGGGGGTGACCCCGAACGTCTTCTTGTACAGCGCAGCGAACGACCCGAGGCTCTCGAAACCGCACGCAATCGCCACATCGAGCACGCTGCAATCGGACGCGCGGAGCAGCGCCCGCGCACGCTCGAGGCGCAGCCGCGTCAGATAGCGATGCGGCGTGACGCCGTGGAACTGCGTGAACAGCCGATGAAAATGAAACGGCGACAGACACGCCGCCCGCGCCGCCTCGGCGATGGTGACCCCGCGATCACTGTTCGCGTGCAGAAAAGACGTCGCCACGCCGAGCCGCCGCGCGAGCTCCTCGCGGGTGGAGGAGCGAAGCGAGGGAAGATGAGCGATGCGCGCGCCGAGGTTCGCGTGGGCGCGGACGAGCTGGAGCGCCAGCGAATAAAAGGAGGCGCCTAACGCATCGCGATCGCGATGCGCGCGCAGCACTTCCTCCACCACCCCCGCATCAAAATGCAACCGCTCCGTAAAGTGGAGGACAGACACTCCTGTCTGTCCGTCTCCCTCGAGCAATTTCGCACTGCCGTTCATGGTGGCCCAATACGCATCCTCCACAAACCCGCGCTCAAAAAAGAAGCAGAACGTCTCTACCGGCTGCAGAGCATCGACCGTGATCGTGTACTCCTCGCCGTCGTTCAGCAGCAGCACCGCGCCGGGCACGAGCTCGTATCGCCCCTCGTCCGTTTCCCACGTCGCGCGGCCGCGAATGACGGCTTTCACCGAGAGCGGACCGGCGAAACGGCTCTCGTAATGCCGCGTGCCGCGTCCATTGAGGATCGCGTTGACGCGTCCGAATGCGGACGCCGGCGGGTTGATCGCGACTTCGTGCACGGCTCTGCTCGATTCTACGTTGGTTAGCAAAATGAAGTTCTCGGATCGGCATGAATCATGATCTTTCCCAGCAAAAGATGGAGAAAACGCCCAGGCGCTGTCAGTACTGCGGGCACTCCCGCGCCGCGCACATCGACGGGATGCGATGCGCGCTCTGCGGCTGCGTGCCGTCGCGCCAGACCTACGTGCAAGACTCGTTCGGCTTTCGCACGTCGCTGCCGGGACAGGTGACGAACAACACGCGAAAACGGTAGCCTCAGCGGTTGGATGATTTCGGCACGATTCCTCGTTGCCCCTATCATGCACGAGCAGCTCAAGAAGACCCCGAAGCAGATCTCCGTCTCCGAACGCAACCTTCAAAGCGCCGCCGTCCGCATCTTCCCCAAACACAACAAGCTGGTCTCGTCGGAGGTGGACTATCTCCGCCGCGTTCTCGGCGACAAGGCGACGCAGGCGCAGATCGACGAGAAAGTGAAGCTCGTCCGTCAGCTGCCGTGGCGCGAGATCGTCGGCGAAGTCTGACTCTGGATTGCCGGGAAAACGGTGCCCAAAGGCTCACGTCGCGCCTCAGCCTTGGGCAAGCAACGCTGTCGGCCGTGCCGACCGGCATCACATCAGCACTGATGCCGCGGCGTGAAATTCGACGTCGCCATCATCGGTGCCGGCGCCGCGGGACTCGCGGCAGCACGCGCCCTCTCCGGCGCGGGAAAACGAATCTGCCTCATCGAAGCACGTCCCCGAGCGGGTGGCCGCGTCTCCACGCTCCACATCCCTGACCTCCCGGTGCCGATCGAGCTCGGCGCGGAGTTTCTGCACGGCGAAGCGCCGGCGAGCTTCGACATCGTCGACGCCGCGGCGCTCGCGGTGTGCGAGCTGCCCGACGATCACTGGTGGTCGAAGGACGGACAGATCACCGAGATCCGCGATTTCTGGGGACAGATCGACCGCGTGCGCGCGCGCATCGGCGCGCTGAAGCGCGACGTCTCGTTCGCGGAGTTCCTTCGAAAGCAGCGCGCGATCTCGCCGCGCCTGCGCGAGCTCTCGTGCATGTTCGTCGAGGGCTATCACGCGGCGCATGCGGATCGCATGAGCGCGCTCGCGCTGCAGACCGCCGATGAAGAGCAGAGCGAGAACAAACAGTTCCGCCTCGCCGGCGGCTACGACGCGGTGCTCGAATGGCTGCGCGCGGGCATCGATCCGCAGCGCAGCGAGCTGCGATTCGGTACTGTCGCGAATCGTGTGCAGTGGTCGAAGGGCTCCGTGACGATCGAATGCGACACGGCGACGATCCACGCGCGCGCGGCAGTGATCACGATTCCGATCGGCGTCTGGAAAGCCGGCACGCTCGCCTTCGATCCGCCGCTGCGCGAGAAAGAGCGCGCGCTTGCGAAGCTCGAAGCGGGACACGTCGTGAAGATCGCCTTCCGCTTTCGCGAGCGGTTCTGGGAAGACGTCAACTTCGTGCACACGCGCGACCGCTTCATGCCGACGTGGTGGACGACCGCGCCGATCCGCTCGCCGATTCTCACCGGCTGGGCGGGCGGCCACGCCGCCGACGCGCTGCTCGCCGAGCGGCCGGCCATGATCGATCGCGCTTTGGATTCGATGTCACGCGCGTTCGGCGTTCCGCGCCGCCGCCTCGACGCGCTCCTCGCCGGCACCTGGACGCACGACTGGCAGAGCGATCCCTTCAGCCGCGGCGCATACACGTACGCGGCGGTCGGAGGCACCGGCGCGCACGACGAGCTCGCGCGCCCGCTGAAGGACACGCTCTTCTTCGCCGGCGAAGCGACGAGCAGCGATGAGACCGGAACCGTCGCGGGCGCGATCGAGACGGGATTGCGCGCCGCGCGGCGGCTATCTTCCGTGATTACCGGATTGCGGGTTTAGTTATATTGAAGTAACCTCTGCCGCATGAACGGTCGGGCTCGCGTACTCCTGCTCTGCCTCCTCGCCCTCGCTCCCGCGGCTCTCGCGCGTGTGTTGTCGTACGCGCCCTACTCGAACCGCACGTCGCAGACGTCGATTCACTGGCGCGGCGGGCGCTGGTTCGCGCTGTCGGAAATGCTGACGGCCGATCCGTTCTCGACGACGTCGCAGGTCGTTCTCTACGACGCCTTCGGCGCCGAGGAGCCGCGCGTGATCTATCCCGCCGGCGATGGCGGCGCGACGATCAACTTCGTCGCGGTTTACCAGAACCGCTTCGCCACCGCGGCCGCACTTCCCGACATCCCGAAGATCCTCATCAGCACATTCGACACGGTCGCGCCGTTCGAACGGATGTGCGTCCTCAGCACCGACGGCGGAAAGACCTTCACGCGCCTGAAAGAGCTCGACAACGCGTACGTCAATGTGAATTCGTTCTCGATCGACTACGGCGGTCCGTATACCCGCGGCCTTTCCCCTGGCGTCGTCGTCGGCGATACGTTCGCGTTCGTTCTCAGCACGTCGAAGGGCGTTTTCGCGATCGAGCATCACGGCGCAGTGAGGACGCTCGCCTCCGCCGACTATAGTCTTGTCGGCCGCGACTCCCTCGGCTCGAAACTGCTCGTTCGAAAGGTTAACGACTTCAGCATCCTCAGCGCCGATGGCACGCTGACACCGCTCAGCGGCATCTCGCCACAGCTACCGGTGCTGCACGGCTGGATCACCTCCGACGGCAGCGCCTACGTCCTCGCGACCCTCAACGGACACGGCATTCTCTTCCTCTACCGCGGCCAGGATCGCGAGACTGTCTTCGGCGCGTACGAGACGATGCAACCGCCGACGAACACCTGGCCGGTTCCATACACTTCGGAGCTGACGTTCTTCGCGGTCCCGACGAACGACTACGACGGCGCGTGGATGGTCCAGCGCCAGAGCGGAAAACCGACGACGCTGCTGCGGCACACGCGAGCCTCCGGCGTCGAGACCTTCTGGAGCGACGTCTCCAGCCCGCAGGTCGAGGCGCTGCACACGGCGAACGATCGCAACCTGCTGCTGCTCCAGGTGCATCGCCTGCGCGCGCAACAGCAGTGGTTTATCGATCCCGCGCTGGCGCTGTGGCGCGTGGGTGAGGCCGCCCCGCGCGCATACGACGAGCTGTTTCTCAACGAGATCGTGACGAAGGGATTCGTGCACCTCAACGTCGACTCGATGGCCGGCGGCACGCCGTTCATCTTCGACTCCGGCGCGCAACTGCCGCAACTGCGCGGCTGTCCGAACTGCTCGCCGGGCGGCGGCGCGGGTGGCGGCGGCGGAGACGTGATTCAGGAATGGGGCGTCGTCCGCGCGTCGCTCAAACAACGCCTCGTGATTCCGGGCGTGGCGCGGCAGCCGGGCGCGTTCGGCTCGTACTGGATGAGCGACGTCGTGATCCACAACCCGCTCGACACGCAGCAGAAGGTCGACCTCCGCTATGTCCCGACGGGCGAAGTGCAGATTGCGGTCGTCTATCAAAAGAGCCTCACGCTCGCGCCGCGCGAGATCCGCGTGTTGCGCGACGTGCTCAAATCGCTGTTCGATCTCAATCAGGGCACGGGCGTGCTGCACCTCGAGCCGAACGACGCGATCAGCGCGACGTCACGCACGTACACACGCGCGGGCGAAGGCTCGTTCGGCTACGGCATGCAGGCGATCGATTTCCTGAACGCGATCAGCCCGAGGTTTCCGGTGACGTTCGCCGGCGCATTCCCGGGACCGGAGTACCGGACGAACATGCTGCTCACCGACACGTCGGGACGCGGCACCGAGGCGCGGCTGCGCGCGCATGGACTCCAGGGAGTGATGGGCGCGGACGACGTCGCGTTCAGCGCGCCGACGAACGGCATCCAGCAGATGAACGGCGTCGCCGGCTCGCTCGGCCTCGGCGCGAACGAATCCGGCGGCCTGACGGTCGAGCCGCTCCGCGGCTCGATGATCGTCACGCTCGCGGCGATGGACAACCGCACGAACGATCCGACGATGTTCCCGCCCGATCTTCCCGCCTCGATCGTCCGCACCATTCCGGCGATCGCGCACGTCGACGGCGCGAACAACTCGAAATTCCGCACCGATCTCTATCTCCTGAATCCGTCCACGAGCCCGCGCACGGTTACCCTCGAGGCGAAGCGGTGGGACTCGAACGTCGCGCCCAGCATGGTTCCGTTCACGCTGCTCCCCGGCGAGGCGCGCGTGATTCGCGACGTGCTGCCGACGCTCTTCGGCTTCACCGGCATCGCCCGCCTGCGCTACAGCTCGAACGTCTTCTCCGGCGACGGCGTGCGCGTGACGTCGCGCACGTACAACATCCGCGAGGACGGCGGCACGTTCGGCTGCCTCATCCCGCCGCTGAATTCGTTCCAGAGCGCGGGTCCCGGCGAGACGCTGGAGATCCTCGGCATCGTCGGCGGCTCGGAGTTCCGCACGAACGTCGGCCTCGTCGATCTCACGCCGAACTTCGTCGGACAAAACGTCGAAGCGCGCATTCACATCGTCGACGAGACGGGGAAAGAGCTCGATTCGTTCTCGGCCACCTTCGCGAGCGCCGGCGGCATGCAGATCAACGACATCTTCAACGCCCGCGGCCTCGCCCAGCCCGCGGCGGCGATGGTGTACGTCGAAGTGATCCGCGGCATGATCGGCGCGTACGCGACGCTGACCGACAACGTGACGAACGACTCGACATACCTCGGTGCAAATCTTCACGCGCGGCCGAATTGAATGAGTTATTGCGACGCCGCACCCGGCCATCCGTTTCACGGCCCGTATCACGACACCGAGTACGGCTTTCCCGTCCGTGATGACGACCGTCTCTTCGAACGGCTCGTGCTGGAGATCAACCAGGCCGGCCTTTCGTGGCTGACGATCCTTCGGAAACGCGAGGCCTTTCGGAAGGCTTTCGACGATTTCGAGCTCGACTGTGTGGCGCGATTCGATGCGCGCCGCCGCGCGCGGCTGCTCGAGAACGCGGACATCATCCGCAATGGATTGAAGATCGATGCGGCGATCGAGAATGCGAAGCGGATCCTCGCGCTGTGCAAGTCGCACGGCTCGTTCGCGGCGTGGCTCGATGCGCATCATCCGTTGACGAAAGACGAATGGGTGCGGCTGTTCAAGAAGACGTTCGTCTTCACCGGCGGCGAGATCACGGGAGAGTTCCTGCTGAGCACTGGCTATCTGCCGGGTGCGCACGAGAAACGCTGTCCCATTTACGCGCGCGTCGTGGCAGCCAAGCCGCCGTGGCTGCGGTAACTCGGAACGCCGCCGTCCCGGCGGCTGGTCAGGCGGCGTCCCGCCGCCTCATAAGCGCCGAGACGGCGCCTGACCAGCCGGCGAGGACACCGGCGTTCCCATGTAATCCATGTAGAGCCCATGAAAGTGATGCACGCCGTTCTCGCGCTTCACCGAGTAGCGCCCATTGTCATACGTCGTCGACGCGAGGCCGCGCTGCACCGTCTCGCAGATCTCGATGTCTTCGATCTGGATCTCGTCGCTGAACGCCACGGTGTCGTCGATCTCCTGGCGCGCGGCGTCTGGATCTTTGAAGTACCAGTCGAAGAGCGTGACCGTGCGGCCGGTGCCCATCGGCAGGATGAGGTTCGTCGAGAAGTTGTCGGGGTAGACGTTCAGCATCAGGTTCGGGAAGATCCAGAAGTAGCGCACCTGGTCTTCGCCGCCGCTGGTGCGGATGCGTTCCGCGCGCTTCGTCGGCGCGAACTGAATCGAGTAGCTCTTCTTCGTCTCCGTGCGATAGCTCGGGTAATCGAGCTCGCGGAACAGGCCCGGATGCACGATCGGGATGTGATAGCCCTCGAGGTAGTTGTCGACGTAGACCTTCCAGTTGCAGCCGACTTCCCACGCTTTGCGATGCGCGAGGCGGAAGCCGCTGTAGTCGTGGCGCGGCATGTCGGCGAGCAGCTCGCCGAGAAACTCGGAGAGCGATTCGGCGTCGCGATCGAGATTCACGAACACCAGCTCGTTCCACGCCTCGACGCGGAACTGCGGCAGCACGCACGCCGCGCGATCAAAGTCCTGCACGTCCTCGAACTCCGGAGTCACCGCGAGGCGGCCGTCGAGCGAGTACGTCCAGCCGTGATAGCCGCACTGCAGCACGGGACGTTTCCCCTCCCCTTTCGCGACCGGACCGGCGCGGTGGCGGCAGACGTTCGACATCGCGCGCAGCACGCCGTCGTTGCCGCGCACGACGAGCACCGGCTCGTTCGCGATCGTCGCCGTGAAGTACTGCCCGGCCCCTCGCACCTGCTCGAGCTGTCCGACGAGCTGCCACGTGCGGCCGAAGACGTGGCGGTTCTCGTCGTCGAGCACGGCGGCGTCGAAGTAATAACGCGATGGAAGCGTGGAGGCGTGCGCGAGGCGCGAGTCGAATTGCCAGGTCATCGTTTGCGTCGCTATGTCCGTCTACGAATGAACAGATATACCGGAATGGAGAGAAAGAGAAGGCCGAGGGACCAGGCACTGCTCACGAGATCGCTCAGGACGGCGCCAATGAGAAATCCGAGCGACGCGGCGATGGCGAGGCCGGTGGTAATTGGATGGCCCCACGCGCGATAGCCGCGCTCCGCGTTCGGCTCGCGCCGGCGCAGGACGAAGAGCGTAATGAAGGAGAGTGTGTAGTTCGCGACGAAGAAGAACGCCAGCTTGGCGATGACAGTCTCGAACGTGCCGGTGGCGATGAACGCGGCGGCGAGGAGGCTGCTGATCAGCAGGGCGATGTCGGGCGTGCCGCCGCGATTCACTTCGGTCGCGCCGCGCCAGAACAAGCCGTCGCGCGACATGGCGAAGAGGACGCGCGGCGCCATCAGCACGTTCGAGCTGACTGCGGAGAGAAGCATGACGATGACGAGGAGCCGCAGTACGAGCTGGCCGTTCCCGCCGAAGAGATGCTCGACCACCGCGCCGGCGGCGAAGTTGTGTCCGGCGATCGTCGGCAGCGAGACGACGCGCAGGAACGCGAGGTTCACGAGCAGATAGATCGCCGCGATCGCGACGACGCTGGTGAGCATCGCCCGCGGGATGTTCTTCGCGTAGTCTTTCACTTCCTCGGAGAAGTAGATGACGGCCGACCAGCCGTCGTAGGTGTAGATCACGGACTGCAGCGCGAGGATGAACGCGACGAGGAGCGAGCCTTCGTGATCGGTCGTGACCGCGGTGCTGGCCCACGGCGTGCGCGTGCCGAACCAGAAGCAAATGAGGATGAACCCCATGAGCGCGAGCGCTTTGAGAATGCTGGTGACGTTCTGCACCGCGCCGCCGGCGCGGACGCCGAGCCATTGAATGACCGTGAGCATCGCCACCACCGCGAGCGCGACAACCTGCTGCGTCCGCGCCTCGGGGAAGAGTCCGACGGTGTATTCGCCGACGACGATGGCCACGGCAGCGGTCGTGCCGCACGTGGAGATCCAGTCGCTCCAGCCGACGACGAAGCCGGCGTAGTCGCCGAGCCCGTGGCGAACGAAGACGTACTGGCCGCCGGAGCGGGGCACGAGCGTGCCGAGCTCCGCGAGCGCGTTCGCGCCGAGGAGCGCGTACAGAGCGCCGGCGATCCAGACGGCGGCGAAGAGCCAGAAGGTTTGCAGCTGCCCCGCGATCGCGCCGGGCGTGCGCAGGATCCCCGCGCCGATCGTGTTGCCGATGGTGACGGCGAGGCCGAACCCGACCCCCAGCGCCACGAGCAGATGCCCGCGCGCAACGCGCGTGTGTTCAACAGAGACCGTCATCCGCGGCGCGGGTAGTGTAACGCGGCCGGGTCGGGCGGGCGGCGAGCAGGCGGGCAGCGGGCGGCAAAATCACCCTGCCCGCCGCCCGCCCGCCCGCTGCCCGCTGGTTTCTCAGTCCTGCCGGATCGTGACCGGCCCGTTCACGGTCGAGATGTGCACGTTCTCGGCGCCTTTGCCGAATTCGAAGCGGCGCGGGCGATCGTCGTCGTCCCACCAGCCGCGCGCGTTCGCGCATTCGTCGGCGTGGCAGGAGACCGGGCCGCGACCGCGCGACTCGACGACGACGCGCGAGCCGTAGCCGCTCGGCACGCGCACCGTCAGCGGTCCGTTCTGCGTCGTGGCGTCGAGTGTGCCGTCGAAGCTGCGGCCGTCGAGATCGACCGAGAGCGGTCCGTTCGTCGCGCGCAGCTTGATGTTGCCCGAGCCCCCTTCGATGCTCACCGGCCCGTTCTTCGTCACCACGTCGACGTCGCCGTCGACGTCATCGAGGGATACCGGTCCGTTGTTCAGCCGCGCCACCACGGTTCCGTTCAAGCCGCGAAACGCCACCGGACCGTTGCGCGTCTCGACGTTGAGGTTCGCGCGATCGGGCGCGAGGATGCGGTACGCCACCACCCAGTCCCCAATATCGGGACCCGTCGCGCGAAGCTCGCCGCCGGAGACCGTCACGCGGATGTCGTCGAGCATGTCCGCCGCCTCGGCGGCCTTGCAGACCGTGATCGAGTAGCCGCGCGAGCTGCCGCCCATCACCGTCACCGGCGAATTCTCCACCGCCACTTTCAGCGACGCGAGGTTCCCTGCCTCGATCGTTTCCTCCGCCACGAACGCGCGGCGGTTGTTGAATTGGAAATGGCGGCCGTTGCATTCGTCGCCGTCCCCGATGTTCCAGTTGCCGTGATGCCCGCCGTACGCGGCGGTCGTCAGTAGAATCAAAGTAAGCGCGATGAGGAGTCGTCGCATCGAAAAATCCCCCTTTTCTGCTCACATAGACGACGCCCGGGAAGGAAGGTTAGGATCGTTTCATGAGCATCCCCATCCGCGGCCTGGTCCCGCTCCTCAGCGTCAAGAACGTCCCCGCCTCGATCGCGTTCTACCAGCGCCTCGGCTTCGAGCTCGCGAACACGCACACCCCCGAAGGCGACAGCGAGCCGGTGTGGGCGTACCTGAAAGGCGACGACTGTTCCCTCATGGTAGGCGAAGCCGAACAACCGGCGAAGCCGCACGGCGGCTTGATCGTCTACATGTACGTCGATGACGTCGTCGCAAAACACGCCGAGCTCTCCGCCGCCGGCGTGGCCGTGGACATGATCGAGTATCCGTTCTGGAGCAAACGCGGCGAGTTCTGTCTGAAGGATCCCGGACGGCTTCGACATCGTGATCGCGCACACCTGATCGCTCACGCGCACCACTGCCACGGTCTTTGTGCATCGGCAACCGGGCAGAACGCATCCGCGAAATGTCTCACGGCAAATCGCCATCCCGTCCAGAACAGCGAGAGGATGTCGTACCGCAGCTGCACGTCCGGATGCTTCGCCGCATACCGATCGCCGAGCCGCACGAGCCGCTCCCGCTTCCGCCGATCGACCGCTTCGAATCCCTCGCCCGCGCCGAGCGATTGCCGCGTCTTCACCTCGACGATGACGACCTTGCGTCCGCGCCGCGCCACCAGGTCGATCTCACCGTCGCGCGAGCGAAGATTGCGCTCCACGATCGAATACCCGCGCAGCCGATAGAACCACGCTGCCCAACTTTCGCCGAGGTTGCCGAGATTTCGAGAAAGAATCATGGCGCCGAGGTTACCTCGGCGAAGTTGGAGTGAAACGATTTCTACATTGGGTGGATCAGCGGTGTTAACCGCATGTCACTCTCCGGCGTAGCCCTTCATCATGGACAGTTTGCTGAAGGACCTCCGCTATTCGCTGCGGCTCCTCGGGCGGAGCCCTCTATTCACGGCCACGGCCGTGCTTTCGCTGGCCATCGGCATCGGCGCGAACACGACGATCTTCAGCATCGTCAACGCGCTGCTTTACCGCACGCCACCCGGCGCCGCTGATCCGGCGCGGCTCGTCGACATCGGTCGCTCGCAGGACGGCAACGGATTCGACACCAACTCCTATCCGAATTACCTCGACGTCCGCGCGCGCAACCGCGTCTTCTCCGACGTCTACGCGTATCGCTTCGAGCCGCAGGCGATGAGTCTCGGCGGGGCGGGCGGCGCGGAGCGCATCTACGGCGCGCTCGTGACGAACAACTATTTCGAGACGCTCGGCATGCGCGCCGAGGTGGGACGTCTTTTCTCCGCGCACGATGGCAGCGCCGAAGGCGCGACGCCGTTCGTTGTGCTGACGCATCGCTTCTGGGAGCAGCGTTTCGATGGGGATCGCAGGATCGCCGGCAAGACGCTGGTCATTAACGGACATCCATTCACCGCGATCGGAGTGGCGCCTCCCGGATTCCGCGGCACGACCCTCTTCGCGTCGGACGTCTGGATTCCGATGAACATGGTCGCGCAGGCGATGCCCCGCACGTCGGCGGCGTCGCTGCTGACGAGCCGGCAGTCGGCGTGGCTGATGATGGGCGCGCGCCTGCGGCCGGGCGTGCCGTTCGCGCAAGCGCAAGCGGAGCTGAAGCGAATCGGCGCGGACCTGGAGCGTGAGTGGCCGGAGGCGAATCGCGGGCGCGGGCTCCGCGCGGTGCCGCTCTCCAACATGCCGGGCCACGACGCTCCGCTCCGGGCGTTCCTCGCGGGGCTGATGGTGCTGGTGACACTCGTGCTCGCGATCACGTGCGCGAACCTCGCCGGCGTCCTCCTCGCGCGCGCGACCTCGCGGCAGCGCGAGATCGCCATGCGGCTCGCGCTCGGCGCCGGCCGCGCGCGCCTCGTGCGCCAAATGCTCATCGAAACGATGACGCTCTTCGCCGCAGGCGCGATCGCCGGACTCGTGCTCGCGCGCGTCCTGACTGCCCTGCTGATGTCGCTCCTGCCGGCGGTGCCGGTTCCCATCGCTGTCTCGCTGACGCTCGATGCGCGCGTGGTCGCATTCACGCTCGGGATCTCCTTCGTCGCCGCAATTCTCTGCGGTCTCGCGCCGGCGTTCCATGCCTCGAAGCGCGACGTCGTCACCGCGCTCAAGGCGAGCGGGCAGACCACGCCCGAGCGGCAGCGGCTGCGCAATGCGTTCGTCATCGCCCAGGTCGCGTTCAGCGTCGTGCTCGTGGTCGCAGCCGGATTGTTCGTGCGCGCGCTGCAACGCGCGGGAACGATCGACGCCGGGTTCGATCCACACGGCGTAGAGCTGGCGTCGCTCGATCTCTCCCTCGGCGGCTACGACGAGACGACCGGACCGCGCTTCGCGCGCGAGCTGCTCGGCCGCGTCCGCGCCATTCCCGGCGTGCGCAGCGCGACGCTCTCCGCGGTGCTGCCGCTGGGGATGGGCGGCATGGGACTCGGCGACATCACCCTTCCCGGCTCGCGTGAGTTGATCACAGCCGACTGGAACGTCGTCGAGCCGGGATCGTTCGAAACGCTGCGAACGCCGCTGCTCGCGGGCCGCGACTTCAATGAGAACGATCGCGTTGATTCGCCGTGGGTCGCAATCGTGAATCAGACCATGGCTCACCGCCTCTGGCCGAATCAGAACGCCCTCGGCAAGACGCTGCGACAAGGCGAGCACACCGTCACCGTCATCGGGATCGCGCGCGACGTGAAGTACCGCTCGCTCGGCGATCCGCCGCGCTCGTTTCTCTACGTGCCGCTGCAGCAGCAATACTCCTCCCGCACGACGATCGTCGCGCGCACGACGCACGGCCAGCGGCTCGCTCGGGACATTCGCGCGGTGGTGGCGTCGATGAATCCGAATCTGCCGGTCGTGACATCGCAGACGCTCGAGCATTTCTCGTCGTTCGCGTTGGTGCCGCAGCGCGTTGCGGCGTCGGTCGCCGGCAGTCTCGGCTTGATCGGGCTGCTTCTCGCCGCGATCGGCATCTACGGCGTGACGGCGTACATGGTGACGACGCGAACGCGCGAGATCGGCATCCGCGTCGCCCTCGGCGCCGAGCGCCGCGACGTCATTCGCATGGTGCTCCGCCGCGGCATGTCTCTCGTCGCGATCGGCATCGTCATCGGATCGCTGCTCGCCGCCGCCGGCAGCCGCGTCCTCGCTGCGCTGCTCTTCGGCGTGCATCCGATGGATCCGGCGACGTACGCGGCGTCGATCGCACTCTTCTGCGCGATTGGACTCGCCGCGTGCTACGTGCCTGCACGGCGGGCGACGGAGGTGGAAGCAACGCTGGCGTTGCGGGGGGAATAGCTACCCGCCGAGGTACGCCTTCTTCACCTCGTCGCTCTTCAGCAACTCCGCGGTCGGGGCGTGATGGACGATTTTTCCGGTCTCCATCACGTAGCCGTAGCTCGCGGTGACGAGGGCCATGTGGGCGTTTTGTTCGACGAGGAGGATGGTCGTGCCTTTGCCGCCGTCGTTGATCTCGCGGATGACGCGGAAGATGGTCTGGACCATCTGCGGGGCGAGGCCGAGGGATGGCTCGTCGAGGAGCAGGACCGTGGGCTTGCCCATCAGCGCGCGGGAGATGGCGAGCATCTGTTGTTCGCCGCCGGAGAGCGTTCCAGCGTTTTGTTTGATGCGCTCTTTCAATACCGGGAAGAGGGCGAAGATGCGGTCGTACTCTTCCTGCTTGATCTTGTCTTTGCGCAGGTACGCGCCGAGCTCGAGGTTGTCGGCGACGGTGAGGTTCGCGAAGATGCCGCGGCCTTCGGGCACGTGCGAGATCCCGCGCGCGGTGATGACGTGCGGCTTCACGCCGCTGATGTTCTGGCCCTTGAACGTGACCTCGCCGCGGCGCGGCTTGAGCAGGCCGGAGATCGTGCGCAGCGTCGTCGTCTTTCCCGCGCCGTTCGCGCCGATGAGCGTGACGATCGCCCCCTGCTGCACTTCGAGATTGATCCCGTGCAGCGCCGGGATCGCGCCGTAGGCGACTTCGAGATCGCGCACCGACAGGAGCACGCTCATAGCCCCGCCGCCTCCGCCGGCTCGCCGAGGTAGGCCTCGATCACGCGCTTGTCCACGCGGATCTCGTCGGGCGTTCCGATGAGGATGGTCTTGCCGAAGTTGACCACCGCGATGCGCCCGCAAAGACCGCTGTCCATCACGAGCTCCATGTTGTGCTCGATCAGGAGAATGGCCAGATCGAAGCGCTCGCGGATCTCGCGGATCTTGCGCGTCAGCTGTTGCGTCTCGCCGGTGTTGAGTCCCGCCGCCGGCTCGTCGAGCAGCAGGAGCTTCGGCTTCGCCGCGAGAGCGCGCGCGATCTCGAGCCGGCGCTGATCGCCGTACGGAAGATTCTTCGCGTAGTCGTTCGCGCGCTGTTCGAGGCCGAGGAGCTTCAGCAGAGCGTACGCCTCCACTTCCGCCTTGTCCTCCGCATCGCGAAAGCGATTCGTGTGCAGCACCGCCGAAGTGCCGGAGTATTTGTAGTGGTTGTGCCCGCCGATCTTGACGTTGTCGAGAACGCTCAGCTCTTTGAAGAGGCGGATGTTCTGAAACGTGCGCGCGACGCCGAGGCTCGTGATCTGGTACGGCTTCATGTCCCGCGTCGCGACTCCGCCGATCCGAATCTCTCCCTCGGTCGGTTTGTAGACGCCGGTGAGCATGTTGAAGATCGTCGTCTTGCCGGCGCCGTTCGGGCCGATGAGGCCCACCAGTTCGCTCGGCTGGATCGCGAGATTGAAGTCGGAGACGGCGGTCAGTCCGCCGAAACGGATCGTGACGTGCTGCGCCTCTAAGAGTGCTCCGTTGCTCATCTACGTAACGGGCGGTCCTGCATCGCGATCGAGCTTGTTGTCGCCCTCGTCGCGCTTTTCTTTCGGAATCGTGTCTTTGCGCCGCGGCAGGAACTCCCACAGCTCCTTGCGCCCGAACAGCCCCTGCGGCCGCGTACGCATCAAGACGATCAGCATGATGGAGTAGATGACCATCCGCGGATCGCGGCCGCCCGGGATGTAGTCCTTCACCGGGCGCAACGCTTCGGGAAGGAACGTGAGAAAGATCGCGGTCACGATGGAGCCTGAAATCGAACCGAGTCCGCCGAGGACCACCATCACCACGACCTCGAACGACTTGATGAACGTGAACATTGTCGGGTTGAGATACGCGGGCGTGTAGTGCGCGAACAGTCCGCCCGCGACACCGGCGAGGCACGAGCCGATGATGAACGCCTTCACTTTGTAGCGCGTGGTATCGACGCCCATCGCCTCGGCCGCGATCTGGTCTTCGCGAATGGCGAGGAACGCGCGGCCGACGGACGACTGCACGAGCCGGTGCGAGATCAGGATCGTCAGCCCGGCGAAGAAAAAGACCCAGAAGAAATTGTTCCAGGGCGGGATGCCGGTGAGGCCGCGCGCGGCGCCGATCTTGTCGATGTTCAGGATCAATACGCGGATGATCTCGCCGAATCCGAGCGTGACGATGGCGAGATAGTCGCCGCGCAGGCGCAGCGACGGCAGGCCAACGATGTAGCCCGCGATCGCCGACATCAGCGCGCCCGCGAGCACGGCCACGATCAGCAGCACGTTCTGCCAGATGATGCGCGTGGTGCCTTCCGGCATTTTGTCGACGTACGGACCGAAGTAGTAGACGGTGAGAAACGCCGCGCTGTAGGCGCCGATGGCCATGAAGCCGGCGTGGCCGAGCGAGAACTGTCCTGCGTGACCGTTGATGATGTTGAGCGAGACCGCGAGCGTGATGTTGATGCCCATCATCACGATGATGCGGTTGTAGTAGCGCATCGCCGGCCAGTACGCGGTCGCATACTCGAGCGCCCACCACGCGCCGATGAGAATGACGATGTAGAGGATGAGAAAGACGAGGTCGCGCAACCACCAGGTACGCGGCATCACACCTTCTCCGGCTGGTACTTGCCGAACAGTCCGGTCGGCCGGAACAGCAGAATGATGATCAGGATCACGAACGCGATGGCATCGCGATAGTTCGAGAAGCGCGAGCCGCCGACGAAGGCTTCAATGATTCCGATCAGCAGGCCTCCGACCATCGCGCCCGGCACGTTGCCGATTCCGCCGAGCACCGCGGCGACGAATGCCTTGAGCCCCGGCATGATGCCCATGAGCGGCTCGATCTTCGGATACGAGAGGCCGAAGAGAATGCCGCCGACCGCGGCGAGCGCGGAGCCGATGATGAACGTCATCGAGATCACGCGATCCGTCGGAATGCCCATCAGCGATGCAGTCTCGAAACTGAAAGAGACTGCGCGCATCGCGCGACCCAGCTTCGTGCCGTAGACGATGTACTGCAGGATGGCCATGAACGCGAGAGCGACGCCGAGCACGATCAATTGATAGTTGGTCGTCACGATGCCGCCGAAGTTCAACACGTGCTTTTCGATCAAGGTCGGAAAAAACTTCGGATCGGGCCCGAACACCATCTGCCCGCCATACTCGAGCAGGAACGACACGCCGATGGCGGTGATGAGCGACGCAATGCGCGGCGCGTTGCGAAGCGGGCGATAGGCGACGCGCTCGATGAGATACCCGAGCACGCAGCAGACGATCATCGCGAACAGCAGGACGATCGAGGCGTGCAGCGGCCCGGACACGGTGTTCGGTCCGAACCGCCGCAGCAGGAAATTTCCCCCGTAATAGCCGGCGAACGCGCCGACCATGAACACGTCGCCGTGGGCGAAGTTGATCAAACGCAGGATGCCGTACACCATCGTGTACCCGAGGGCGATCAAAGCGTAGATCGACCCGGCGGCGATCCCGTTGACGAGATTCTGTAAGAACTCTTCCAAGTCGGCGCGATTCTACCGTCAGTGCGTGCCGATCGTACCGGTCGTTCCCGTCGCCCCGGCCGCGCCACCTTCCGGCTCGACCTTCGACTTCAGGGTCAGCGCGCCGCCCTTCACTTCGACGATCACGAGCGTCTTTCCTTCCGGATCGCGGTTCGGACCGAGATTGATCGTGCCGGTGACGCCTTTGAATCCCTTGGTCGCGGCGATGGCATCGCGCAGCGCCGGGCCGTCGGTGGTCCCTGCACGTTTGATCGCGTCGGCGAGCACACGCGCGGCATCGTAGGCGAGCGCCGCGAGGGCGTCGGGCGTCGCGCCGTAGCGCTGCTTGTACTTCTCGACGAAGTCGCGAACCGCGGGATCGGAATCGCCGGGGAAGTAGTGGTTCGAGTAGAAGCAGCCTTCGAGGGCCTTGCCGCCGATCTCGATGAGTTTCGGCGATTCCCAGCCGTCGCCGCCGGCGAGCGGCATGTTCATGCCGAGGTCGCGGGCCTGGATGGCGATCTGTCCGATTTCGTTGTAGTAGCCGGGGATGTAGATCAATTCGGGCTTCGCGGCCTTGAGTGCGGTCAGCTGCGAGCGGAAGTCGCTGTCGCCCTGCGCGTAGCTCTGCGACGCCACGATCTTGCCGCCGAAGCTGACGAACGCGTCGCTGAAAAATTTCGCGAGACCGGTGGAGTAGTCGCTCTTGTTGTCGATGAGGACTGCCACGTTCTTGATGCCGAGCGTGTTGTGGAGGTAGCGCGCCATCGACGCGCCCTGGTAGTCGTCGAGGAAGCACATCCGGAAGATGTAGTCGCCCTTCTTCGTGACCTCGGGGTTCGTCGAGGACGGCGTGATCATCGGACGCTTGTTGGTCTGGCAGATCGGCGCGGCGGCGAGCGAGCTCGAGGAGGCGACTTCGCCGAGGACGGCGATGACGTTGTCCTGCGAGATCAGCTTCGTCACGACCGTGGCGGCTTCTTCGGCCTTCGATTGGTCGTCTTCGGATTTGATGACGATCTTGCGTCCGTTCACGCCGCCGGCGGCGTTGATCTCGTCGACCGCGAGCATGATCGCGGTGTGCGTCGACGTGCCGAACGTGGCCTGACCTCCGGTCATGGAGCCGTATTCGCCGACGAGGATCTCTCCCGTGGTCGCGGCGGTACTGGTGCCCGTGGTCTCCGGCGGCTTCGGGCATCCGAGGAATGCGAGCGCGAATGCGCACGTGAGGGCAACCAGCAAGTTCCGTTTCATCGTTCTCCCCTGTTCGATCCGAATCGGCGCGGATTCTACACGAGGGGGAGCGCGCGGCGTGCCACAGGAGGTGGAGGTCGCGAGCGGAGGAATGGGGGCGCGAACGGGGGGCGGAGGGGCGGGAAGGCGGAGGGCGGAAGGCAGAAGGCAGAAGGCAGAAGGCAGAAGGCAGAAGGACGATGCATGAGTTGCGTGGGAAAGGATGGTAACGATGAAGGATGAAGGATGAACGATGAGAGATGAAGCAGAGCGGGCGACACATCGCATCTGATTTGCGTATCAGAGGGCGATGGTGCCCCGGTTTCCCATTGCCCTCTCGTTTCTCCTTCTCCTCGCCTTCCCCACCGTCGCGGCGCTGCGCACGAGCGCGGAGCGGGAGTTGACGCCGCGCGCGCTCGACATCGCGGCATCGGAACAGGGCTACACCCGCATCGCCACCAACGGCTCGGAGTTTCTCGTGGTGTGGACCGAGGGAGCGGGGCTCGAGACCGATGTCCTCGCCGCGCGGCTCGCGCCGAGCGGCACAGTGCTGGATCGCGTGCCGCTTGTCGTCGCCAACGCGAGCGCGCGCGAGCAATTCGCGACGGTCGAATGGGGCGGCGATCGCTATCTCGTCGTCTGGATGAGCGGCAACGATCGCCTCCTCGGGCGATTCGTCCTGAACGACGGCACGCTGACCGAGGTCTTTCAGATCGCGACGCGGACGGCTCAATTTCCGCAGCGGCTCGAGGTCGCGTTCAACGGGCGCGTGTTCCTTGTCGCGTGGCAGGACGGCGACGCGTTCCAGGGCACGATCGTCGATCGCGCGGGCCGCATCGGTCCGACGCGCGAGCTGGTCCGCGGGCAGTTCCTGTTCGATCTCCCGGCGACGCGCGACTCGTTCTCTTTCGTCTATCTGAACGACACGACGAAGACGTTCGTCGCACTGCAGCTCGATGACGAGGCGCGCGTCCACTCGCAACTCGACATTGCATCCGCGACGTCGGAGTACGTGCTCACGTTCCGGGCCGAGGCGCGTGGGGACGAGTTCCTCCTGGCGTGGATGGAATCCGGATATCAGCTCCACAGCGTGCGCGTGACTCCTGCCGGGGTGCAGGAGCATCTGTTTTTCGACACCGGCTCGCAAACGCTGCAGGCGGTCGCCGCCGATGACGCCGGATATGTGCTGATCTACGGCAACTACCGCGATTTGCACTGGCGCCGGCCGGGCGACAGCGTCGAATCGAACCTGCCGCTTCCCGCCGTTGCCCTTTCCTCGGGATCGACGACTGTCTTTTCGGCTGCGAGCAACGGAACTCGCACGCTTGTGCTCGTGCACACGTTGCCGTCTTACGACGTGAATGCACAGGATCTCTTCGTCTCGGTTCTCGAGGAAGACGTCGCGCTGCCGCTGGTGATCGCGCCGCAACAGCAAACGGCTCCCGAAGCCGCCGCGGCCGGCGACGTGACCCTCGTGGTGTGGAAGGAAACGCGCCCTTCCGACGCGCGCGTGATTCTCACCGGGCAGCGCATCGACGCACACGGCACGCCCCTCGGCGAGGCATTCGCGATCGGCAGCGACGTCAACCTCGCCAGCCGTCCGAACATCGCCTCCAACGGCACGGATTGGTTCGTGACCTGGGAGAACGGAACGTTCCCTCCCAGACTCTTCGGGCGCCGCGTGCGGCGCGACGGCACGTTCGTCGATGCCGCACCCCTGCTGGTCGCCGAGCCCGCCGCCGGAAACTCCGACGTCACGTGGGACGGCACGAACTACGTCGTCGTTCTCGCGTCCGGCATCGCCACGCGCTTTCCGCAATTCAACATTCGCGTGCGGCGCGTTCCTCCAACCGGCGCGCCTACCGCGGACTTTAACGTCACGAACAGCGGCCATAACCTCAGCCCAGCCATCGCGTCGGGGCCGAACGGATCGCTGATCGTCTGGAGTGAGAGCAATCAACAACTGCGCGGCGCCCTGCTGTCGCAGTCCGACACCGTCACGCCGCTCGCGTTTTCGAACGGCGCCGCGCGCACGCCGTCGGTCGCGTGGAATGGCGACTCGTTCCTCATCGCCGCCGACTCGTCAACGCGCGAGCGGCGCGAGCTGCGCTGGTGGCGCGCCGACGCGTCCGGCAATGTGACCGAGTCGCCGTTCAAGTTCCCGGTTGGAGCCAACGCGACGCCGCCGCGCGTCGAGCCGTTCGGCGACGGGTTCCTGCTGTACTGGATTCAGGATCAGCAGCTCTTTGCCGCGCTTCTGCAAAGCGACGGCACGCCACTCGAACCGGCGACGATCATCGCGCCGAGCGCGCACAGCTTCGGAGCCGCAGGCGCGATGCTCGCGATCGCGCATGCGATCGATCATCCGACGAAGCCGGTGCGCGTGTTCGTGCAGACGATCGAGCGGACGCAGCCGAACGTGCGACGAAGAGCGGTCGTGTTCTAGAGATTCACCCAGACGCTCTTCGTCTGCGTGTATTTCTCCAGCGCGTCTTTGCCCTGATCGCGGCCGAAGCCCGACTCTTTGAACCCGCCGAACGGCAGCGCGGGATCGTAGAGGTTGTAGGTGTTGACCCAGACCGTTCCGGCCTTGATCGCGCGGGCGATGCGATGCGCTTTCGAGACGTCGCGCGTCCAGACCGCGGCGGCCAGTCCATACACCGTGGCGTTGCCTTTCGCGATCGCATCCTCGGCGTCGTTGAAACGAATGGTCGCGAGGACGGGTCCGAAGATTTCCTCGCGCGAGATGCGCATGTCCGGATCGACGTCGTCGAAGATCGTCGGCTTGACGAAGTAGCCCTTGCCGGTTCCGATGTCGGCGCGCTCGCCGCCGCAGACGAGCTTCGCGCCTTCGCTCTTGCCGGCCTCGATGTACGAAAGCACGGTCTCCATCTGGTCCTTCGACACGATTGCGCCGAGGCGCGTTTTCGGGTGGAGAGGATCGCCGGCGGTCATCTTCGCCGCGCGCTCGCACACCTTCGCCATCAGCTCGTCGTGCGCCGCTTCTTCGACGAGGAGGCGCGAGCCGGCGGCGCAGACTTCGCCCTTGCCGTAAAAGATCGCGTTCAGCGCGCCGCGCGCGGCGGCGTCGAGATCGGCGTCGGCGAAGACGATGTTCGGCGACTTGCCGCCGAGCTCCAGCGACACTTTCTTGAGCGTCTTCGCCGCGCGCGCCATCAGCTGCTTGCCGACTTCCGTCGAGCCGGTGAAGGCGATCGCGTCGACGCCGGGATGATCGACGATGGCATTGCCGACGACGCTGCCGCGTCCCGGGATCACGTTCAAGACACCGGCGGGAAGTCCGCACTCTTTCGCGTACTCCGCGAATTTCAGCAGCGACAGCGAGGTGTTCGACGCGGGCTTGATCACGACCGTATTTCCGGTCGCGAGCGCGGGCGCGATCTTCCAGACCGCGAGCATGAGCGGAAAGTTCCACGGCGTGATCGCGCCGACGACGCCGACGGGTTCGCGCAGCGTGTAGGTGAACGCGTTGTCCGCGACGGGGAGCGTCTCGCCCGTGACTTTGCCCGACCAGCCGGCGAAGTAGTAGAGACACTCGGCGGCGGCGGGCGTGTCGACGTACTGCGACTCGAAGATCGGCTTGCCGTTGTCGATGGTCTCGATGCGGCCGATCTCCTCGGCGCGCGCGGAGAGCATGTCGGCGATGCGCCAGAGGACCTTGGCGCGGTCGCGCGGCTTCATCTTCTGCCACTCGGAGCCCGGCTCCATCTGCGCGCGCGCGGCCTTCACCGCTGCGTCGACGTCCTCGACGCTCGCCGAGGCGACGTCGGTGATTTTTTCTTCGGTGGCGGGATTGATCGTGGCGAAGGTCTCGCCGCCTCGCGCGTCAGTGAACTCGCCGTTGATAAAGAGTTGGTTGCGGATGTCGCTCATGCGGTGACTACAGGCTCCTCGTACGGTGTGACGTCAAAGTTACGAACGTACAGCTGATGGATCTCTTCCATCTCCTCATCGCTGAGCGCGGGGTGCTGCGACGCGGTGATGAATTCTTTCAGCTGCATTTCGTCATAGATGTTCGGCAACGCGGAGACGATCGACGGATGGGCGTAGAGCCACAGCAGCGCGAGCTGGCCGATGGTGATGTTGCGCGCGTCGCAGAACGGCTGCAGTTTCTCGACCTTCTGCAATCCCTCGACGAGCCACGAGCGCGGGCGGTGCGAGCGGTGGTCGCTCTCGTCGAACTTCGTGTCGAGCGTGTACTTCCCTTCGAGCATGCCCGACGAGTGCGTGACGCGGATCAGGAATTGCGGCCCGGGATCGGCCTTCCACGCGCGGAAGTCGTGCTGGAAATGCGGCGTCAGCTCGCAGAGGCGCTTGTTCGTCTCGCCCTTCATCGCGTCGGCGACGCCGGCGTACGACGGACCGGTTTCTGCGGCGAGCATGAACTCGCGTCCCGGATCCTGCTCGAGGACGTTGTAGATCATCTGCGTGACCGGCGCGCGGCGGACGGCGGTCGAGTAGATGCCTTCGTCGCGCCAGCCGATCGCCGGCCCGAGGGACGGACCGTAGCTCAGGATTTTTCCTTCGTCGCGAAGACGCTCGAGCGTCTCCCAATGCTCGTCCTGCATCAGCACGTTCACGCGCGGGTTGTGCGGCTGGTAGATGGCGATGTGATCGACGCCGAGGCGCTGCAGCGATTGCTCGCAGGCGAAGCGGACGAACTCCGGGGCCATGTTCTGCGGCAGCTCGCGCTGGCCGCGCGGGCGCTCGGGGTTGTTGTAGAAGTCGTAGCCGAACTTCGTGCCGACGATGAGCTCGGGATGATCTTTGAGGATCGGCGTGAGCACGGTCTCGCCGCGGCCGTTGCCGTACGCGTCGGCGGTGTCGATGTAGTTGATGCCATAGCCGATCGCGGCGCGAATCAGCTTCTGCGCCTCGGCATCGCTGTAATTGCCCCACCAGCCGGTGGTGACGGTCCAGGTGCCGAAGCCGAGCTCGGAGAGTTGGAGATGGGTGTCGTGGAGTTTTCGGTAGCGCATCATCGTCCCGTGAATGCCGGTTTCCTGCGTTCGTTATACGCCCCCAACCCCTCCCCGGCGTCATCGCTCTGAAAGAGTTGTTGCTGCAGCTCGCGCTCGAGCGCGAGCGCGGATTCGAGCGGCACTTCCCATCCAGTCTGCACCGCGCGCTTGATGCGGCCGACCGCTTTCGCCGCCTTGTTCGGCGGGCAGAAGCTCCACGCGTATTCCATCACCCGGTCCCACCACTTCTGCCCGTTCTCTTCATCCGGCCAGAGAGCGTTGATGACGCCGAGCTCCAGCGCGCGCTCGTACGGGTGCAGCATGCCCTCGACCATCAGCTCGATCGATTTCGACTTGCCGACGAGGCGCGAGAGCCGCTGCGTGCCGCCCGTGCCCGGGAAGGACGCCGAGGTTGATCTCCGGCAAGCCCCACTTCCCGCCGTCCTTCCGCGCGATGCGGAGGTCGGCGGCCATGGCGATCTCCAATCCGCCGCCGACCGCATGTCCGTTCAAAGCGGCGATGACGAGCTTCGGCGTCTGCTCGAGCCGCAGCAGCGTCTCGTTCGCATGGATGCAGAAGTAGTATTTGAACTGCGGCGTGACCTCGGCGAGCATCTTGATGTTCGCGCCCGCGGAGAAAAACTTATCCCCCGCCCCGCGCAGCACGATCACGTGCACTTCGTCGTCCATCCGCGCGCGCAGGATGCATTCATCCAGCTCGCGGTTCATCTCGTAGGTGTAGGTGTTCGCGGGCGGATCGTTCAGCTCGAAGATCGCGACGCCTTTTTCCACGCGGTAATCAATCAGGTTTCCAGCCATGGACGGGATTCTATCTCCCATCTCCGAACGAGATCCCGAGGCTCCGCGCCGTTGCGACCATGTTGCCGTTCGGGTCGACGTATTTCGGGCGCGACACTGCGTCGCGAATCGGCACGGAGATGATCTCGTCCGCGCGCACGGCGACCATGTATCCGAATTTTTTCTGCGCGACGAGATCGGCGGCGGCTTTGCCGAAGCGGCTGGCGAGGATGCGATCGAACGCGTTCGGCGAGCCGCCGCGCTGGGTGTGGCCGAGGACGGTGACGCGGATCTCGAGATCGATCTGCTCCGCGATGTCGGCCGCGACCTGATAGGCGATCCCGCCGAGGCGGCGCGTCGCTTTGTCGAGATACGCCTCCTGTCCGCCGACGCGCTTCGCTCCCTCGGCGACGACGATGATGTCGAACTTCGCTCCCTCGCGCTCGCGGCCCTCGACCATCTTGATGATGTTCTCCGGCTGATACGGGATCTCCGGGATGAGGATGATGTCCGCGCCGCCGGCGATGCCGGCGTAGAGCGCGATCCAGCCGGCGTTGCGTCCCATCACTTCCAGGATCATCACGCGGTCGTGGCTCTCGGCGGTCGTGTGCAGGCGATCGACGGCTTCCGTCGCGACGGCGACGGCGGTGTGAAAGCCGAAGGTGTAGTCGGTCGCGGCGAGATCGTTGTCGATCGTCTTCGGCACGGCGACCATCGGAATGCCTTTGTCGCAGAGCCGCTGCGCGATCTTCAGCGTGCCGTCGCCGCCGATGGCGATGATGCCGTCGATGCCGAGCTCGTGAATGTTGGCGATGACGGTTGCGGACTGATCCACACACGTCCCGTCCGGCATCGGGAACTCGAACGGATTGCCGCGGTTGGTGGTGCGAAGCAGCGTCCCGCCTTTCGGAAGAATGCCGCGGATGCTCTCGAGCGTCAGCGGAACAATCGACTTCGTCAGTAAGCCCTCGAAGCCGAGCTGGATGCCGACCACTTCGATGTCGTAGTCGCGGATGAGAGTGCGTGCGGCGGCGCGAATGACCGCGTTGAGGCCGGGACAATCGCCGCCGCCGGTGAGGATGCCGATTCGTTGCACAGGACGGGACTATACAAAAGCGGTGCTCGGCGAGGCGACTTCTGGCACGCGCAATGCTCATCCATAAGACCGTTGCGGCCTCACGGCCGCGTTTGATCTGGAGGAAAGCGCATGAACATCATCGGATGGATTTTGTTTGGTCTGGTCGTCGGCGCGATCGCGAAGTTCCTGATGCCCGGACGCGACCCGGGTGGCTGGATCGTGACGATTCTGCTCGGCATCGCCGGCTCGTTTGTTGGCGGCTTCCTGGCGACGACTCTGATGGGTCGGCAGGAGCAGACCGCGGGATGGATCGGCTCGATCATCGGCGCGATCGCCCTGCTGTTCATCTATCGTCTCATCGTCGGCCGGCGCGCAGTCGTCTGACGGTTTCTCTCTATTTCTCTCTCCTGGTAACCGATTGGCCCGGGCCTCGCGCGTAGCGAGGCCCTTTTTTCGTTTGATGATTCGTAACCGTCCAAAGCCGGAACATTTCAACGGCCGAGACGTCTGAAACGTACGATGGGAATGGGAGTATCGTTTCCCACGCTTACCTTTTCGCAATGCCCCACCAGGAGGAGTCAACCACACCTATGAGTCAGTCCACCAAGCGCATCCTCTCGACGATTGCCATCGTCATCGCGTCGGTGGCGTTCGGCATCCTCATCAGCGCCGACCTCGGCCTGATGCGGCAGTCGAAGGCACAGTCGTCGACGATCGATGCAGACCCAGGCTGCCGCGGTTCCGGCCGTGACCATTCCGTCGTTCGCCGACGTCGCCGCGCGCGTGATGCCCGCCGTCGTTTCCATCCGTTCCACCGAGATCGTGCACACGAGCGAGCAGCAGCGCCGCTTCGGAGGCATCGATCCGTTCGATTTCTTCTTCCCCGATCCCGATTCGCGCCGCAGCCCGCGGCGCCAGCAGCAGCCGAATTCGGACGATGACGACGAGCAGCAGCAGGTCAGCGGCGGCTCGGGCTTCCTCATCTCCCCCGACGGCTACGTGCTCACGAACAACCACGTGATCGAGGGCGCCAGCAAGATTCAGGTGCACTACGGCGCCGACGAGAACGGCAACGGCGGCCGCACCGTGACCGGCAAAGTCGTCGGACGCGATCCCGCGACCGACATCGCGCTGCTCAAGATCGACGTCGATCAGCAGATGCCGTTCATCCGCCTCGGCGATTCCGAGCGCATCCGCAAGGGTGACTGGGCCATCGCCGTCGGCCATCCGTTCCAGTTCGAGAACACGCTCACGGTCGGCGTCATCTCGGCGAAGGGCCGCTCGCTGTTCCTCAGCGAGGAGACCCGCTCGTTCGAGAACTTCATCCAGACCGACGCCGCGATCAACTTCGGCAACTCCGGCGGTCCGCTGATGAACATCTCCGGCGAAGTGGTCGGCATCAACACCGCGATCCGCGGCGGCGCGACCGGCATCGGCTTCGCCACGCCGATCAATACCGCGAAGACGCTCCTGCCGCAGCTCAAGCAGGGCAAGGTCACGCGCGGCTACCTCGGCATGCAGATCCAGGACGTGAGCGAAGACATTCGCGAAGCGTTCAACCTCCCCGAGGCGCGAGGCGCGCTCGTGCAGTCCGTCGATGAAGGCAAGCCCGCCGACAAGGCCGGCATCCGCCACGGCGACGTCGTGACCGAAGTCGACGGCAAGCCGATCCGCAACAACCGCGAGCTGATCGACTACATCTCGTACCTGCCGGTCGGCAGTGAAGTGAAGATCACGCTGCTCCGCAACGGACAGCGCCAGACCGTCACCGCGCGCACGGCCGAGCGCCCGACGGAAACGGCGAGCAACGAGGAAGAGAGCAACGCCCCGACGGCGGAGCCGGTGCGCAACAAGCTCGGCATTTCGGTGCAGAACATCACGCCCGAGCTGCGGAAGATGTACAACATCCCCGCGACGCTGAACGGCATCGTGGTCGCGAGCGTGAAGAACGTATCGCCCGCCGCCGACGCCAACCTCACCGAGGGTGACGTGATCAGCGAAGTGCAGGGTCAGAAGATCAATAACGTCGAAGAGTTCAAGGCCGCGCTCGATCGCGTGAAGACCGGCGCACGCCTGCGGCTGTACGTGACGTCGCAGACGCGCAACGGCTCGATCTCGACGTATCGCATTCTCGAAACTCCGTAACGACGCGTCACCCTACCCTCTCCCCGCAAGCGGGGAGAGGGGCAACGAGTGAGTACAATTCGCGCCGCATGAACGATGAAGAGTTCATGCGGCGCGTTTTGTTTTTGGCGGAGCGCGGCCGCTACTCGGTGAGTCCGAATCCGATGGTCGGCTGCGTGATCGTGCGCGACGGCGAAATCGTCGCCGAGGGATTTCACGAGCGCGCCGGCGAGCCGCATGCGGAGATCGTTGCGCTGCGCGCCTGCGCCGATCCTCGCGGCGCGACGCTGTACACGAACCTCGAGCCATGCAGCCATCATGGGCGCACCGGCCCGTGCGCGGAGGCGATCATCCGCGCCGGCATCGCGCGCGTGGTGGTCGCGATGAACGATCCGAACGAAGTCGTCGACGGCCGCGGCATCGCTGCGCTGCGTGCTGCGGACATCGACGTGACGACAGGCGTGCTCGAAACGGAGGCGCGTCGTCTGAACGAGAAGTTCAGCTGGTCGGTGACGCAGAAGCTGCCGTTCGTCCTGCTGAAAGCGGGCATGACGCTCGACGGAAAACTCGCGACTGTTGCGCGCGAGTCGCAGTGGATCACCTCCGAGGACGCGCGGCAGAAGAGTCTCGCGCTGCGCGAAGAGTTCGATGCGATTCTCGTCGGCAGCGGCACGGTGAAAGCGGACAACCCGCGTCTCACACGCCGCCTCGGCCTCGGCAGCAGCATCACGCCATGGACGCGGGTCGTGCTCGACGGCGATGGCGAAGTGCCGCCGTACGCGCAGTTGCTCACGGACGGCGGACGGACGATTCTCTTCACCAGCAAGCCCGCGCGTTACGACGGCGTCGACGTCATCCCGATCGACGGCCGCGCCGATCTCGTGTTCGTCCTGCGCGAGCTGCATCAGCGCGGCATCCAGTCGCTCCTCGTCGAAGGCGGCTCGCTGCTGCACTCGGAATTCATCCGCGGCGGGCTGTGGCAGAAGCTGATCGCGTTCGTCGCGCCGCTGGTCATCGGAGGCCCCGAGGCGCCGGCGATTCTGCAGGGCGAAGGCGTGAGCCGGTTGACAGAGGGTTATCGCTTTCGGTTTGATCGCGTCGAGTTTGTAGGCAGCGATCTGATGATCGTCGCCTACCCTTCCTAATGTTCACCGGGATCATCCTGCACCACGGCAGCGTCGAATTCTTCGACCGGCGCGCGTCCGGCGCGCGCATGCGCTTGCGCACGACCGATCCGCAGCCGTTCACGCGCGGCGAGAGTCTCGCCGTCAACGGCGTGTGCCTCACCGTGCTGCCGGAGAGCGACGGCTCGCTGACCGCCGACGTTTCGGACGAGACGCTCTCGCGCACGACCCTCGGCACGCTCGCCGGCGGCGCGACGGTGAACGTCGAGCGCGCGCTCGCCATCGGCGATCGCCTCGGCGGGCACATGGTGCAGGGCCACGTCGACACCACCGGCGCGCTGGCGTCGATCACGACCGAGGGAGAGTTCGCGGTGTATCGCTGGCGCTATCCGCAGCAGTTCGCGGAGCTCGTGGTCAGCAAAGGCTCGATCGCCGTCGACGGCGTGTCGCTGACGATCGTCGAGCCCGACGCGACGAGCTTCGGCGCGGCGCTGATCCCCGAGACGCTGCGCCGCACGAGCCTCGGCACGGCGCGCGTCGGCGACGCGGTGAATCTCGAGTTCGACATGATCGCCAAGTACGTGCGCAACTTCATCGCTCCCTACCTGCCGAAGTGATCCTCTATCGCAAAGCGGCATCGCTCCGCGTGCGCCGAATGAGCGCGCCGGAGCCGCCGTTCTGGTGCGCGACGACGATCGCGCCGTACGGCGCGAAGCGCAGCTCGCCGGTCGCCATCGACTATTTGACCTCGCGCGCCACGGCGAACGAGCGCGCGGAGGTCGCGGTGTGCGAGGACGTGCGCAGCGAATTGGAGCGCGCGCGCATCGAGGAACCGGTGCTGATCGAGGCGACGGAGGCGGCGGAGGTCGTGTTTCGACGCGGCGAAGAAGCGCTGGCAGTTTGTGAGGACGCGCTGTTTCTGACTTCGACACGCGGCGCATTGCCGTCGCATGGCGACGTCGCGATCTCTGCATGGCCACTCGATCTCGCGCGACTCGGCGAGTTGTTCGACGAGTTACGCGACCCCTCACCCGGCCCTTCGGGCCACCCTCTCCCCGCAAGCGGGGAGAGGGGCAACGACGGGGGCGGTGGCCCTTCTCCCCGCTTGCGGGGAGAAGGTGGCCGAAGGCCGGATGAGGGGCAGTGGGGCGTCGTCATTCCCGTGATCTATCCGATCACCACCGACCTCGATGCGTTGAACCAGCTCGCAGAGCTCGCACGGGGCGCGAAGTTTTTCGCGGCGATGCCGGTCGACGTCGACGCAACGGCGAAGCAGGCCATCGCCAACGAGCTGCAGCTCAAAGGCGAGGACGATCGCTACGAAACGCTCTTCCACGCCGACGTCGCGCCGATCCAGCTCGCCACCGAACGCCACATCGCTGCGCTCGCAGCACGCGCGCGGGATGCACGACTTCGTCGTGCCGCCGCGCTGGAACGAGCGCTCGAACTGGAATGCGGCCGTGCTGCTGACGCTCATCGCGTCGCGCATGATCGCCATCGACCTCGACCTCGACCTCGCCGGCCTCATCGCCCGCTCCGCGCGCACGATCGCGGACCTAGATAAACCGCTCACGCGCATCGCCGAGGCGGCGTAGCTTGTCGATCATCGAGAGGAGTCGATGAGACGAGCGCGGAGATGTTGATGGAATGGCTGCGCGGAGAAGAGCCGGGATTTGCGGAGTATGTGAACGAGCAGTGGCGGCTCAGCCGCTCTTCCGATGCTCCACTTTGACTTTCGTCGTGATCCCCCCACGCACGTAAAAGTCTCCCTCCACAAACAAGGTACCGCGGGTCGAGCGCGCGAATCAGATCGTCGGCGATGCGGTTCGTCACCGCCTCGTGAAACGTCCCTTCATCGCGGTACGACCAGAGGTAGAGCTTGAGCGATTTCAGCTCGACGCACTTTTCGTCGGGGACGTAGCGGATGCGGATCGTGGCAAAGTCGGGCTGCCCGGTCATCGGGCAGAGGCAGGTGAACTCCGGGGCTTCGAACGCGATCTCATAGTCGCGCTGGGGATTGGGATTGGGAAACGTTTCCAGCTCTTTCGAAGGCTTGGTGCTCATCGCGTCGCACGCGGATTCGCCGCCATGAGCTTCTGATTCAGCTCCTTGATCCGCTCCTGCAGCTGGGAGATTTTCGCCTGCGCGTCGACGCGGAGGCGTTCGGTCTCGCCGCGGAGGCGGGCGATCTCCTCGTCCTTTCCTTTGTCGCCGCCCTGCTGCTGTGAGAACTGCGCGCGCAGGTAGTCGAGGTCGTGGCGCATCCCCTCCATCTCCTCGTCCTTCTCCATGAGCCGCTGCCGCCACTGCACATCCTGCTCTTCGTATAGCCGCTTGATGTCCATCAGCTCGGTGATCTGCGAGAAATCGGAATAGCTCGGGGCCATGTCTCCTCCCTGGCGGACGCGCTCTTCGATCTGCGGAAAGAGCTTGCGGATTTTGAGCGAGAGATCGTCGGGATCGCTCGTCAGCGCCAGCGCGTCCTGGTACGTGATCTTCTGATGCACGAGCAGCGCGATCAGCGACTGATTCATCGATTGCATGCGATACAGGCCGACCGAGGACTCCATCTCTTCGAGGATGTCCTTCGTCAGGCCGTCTTCGATCAGCTTGGCGATGCGCGGCGAGTTCTTCATCACCTCGACGCCTGCCGTCATCGAACCCGTGGTGGTCTTGATCAGCTTGAGCGAGATGATGCCGCGCAACACGAGCGAGAGCTGCGCGCGGATCTGCTTGTGCTGATCGACGGGAAAGGCGTCGATGATGCGGTCGAGCGTCTGCGCGGCGTTGTTCGTGTGCAGCGTCGAGAGCACGAGATGGCCCGTCTCCGCGGCGGTGAGCACGGTCTGCATCGTCTCGACGTCGCGCATCTCGCCGACCATGATCACGTCGGGGTCCTGGCGCATGCAGTTGCGCAGCGCTTCCTTGAACGTCGGCGTGTCGGTGCCGACTTCGCGCTGCGAGATCGCCGCGGTCTTGTCCTGGAAGAGGAACTCGATCGGATCCTCGATCGTGACGATGTGCGCCGGCTCGCGCTCGGCGAGCTCGAGGATCATCGCCGCGAGCGTCGTCGATTTGCCGGAGCCGGTCGGGCCGGTGATGATGACGAGACCGTCCGGCACATGGGTCATCTCCTTGACGGCGATCGGCAAGTCGAGCGAGTCGATCGACTGGATCTGAATCGGAATGCGCCGGAACACCGCGCCGACCGTGCCGCGCTGCATGTACATGTTCGCGCGGAACCGCGCCACGCCCGGCACGCCGTACCCGAAGTCGACCGACTGATGGGCGTCGAAGCGTTCTTTCTGCGCGCGGTTGAGCAGCGGCAGGAGCATCCGCTCGAGATCCGCCGGCTTGAGCGAGTCGGTCTTGATCGGGATGAGCTTCCCCTGCACGCGCACGAGCGGCGGCCGCATCGGCTTCAGATGAAGATCCGAGGCCTGCTGCTTCGCCATGTAGACGAGCAGGTCGTTCAGAGAGAACGAGGGGGCCTGTTGTTGCTCGGGCACCGTGGACGTCACGCGCGAG
>CAVTGG010000014.1:0-468507 GCA_963734155.1 uncultured Acidobacteriota bacterium | reverse complement strand
CCCACCGTGTGAAGGTGATGCTCTACCGACTGAGCTAAGCGCCTATGGGAACTCTGTCAACGAACGAGGCGGGGGGAGTATTTCGCATCGGCGCGGCCGGCGTCAACGGCCGAAGAGAATGAGCTCCTGGAGTTTGTAGAGCGCGACCTGGCCGCCGCGGTCGGTGTTGGAGAGGACGATCAATGTGTAATTGCCGGAGTCGGGGTAGAGGCGGAAGGCGGAGCTGACGCCGAAGTCGCCGCCGGTGTGGCCCATGACGCGCTGGCCGCTCACGTTCTCCAGCTCGAAGCCGTAGCCCCAGGACGTCACGGCTGCATCGACGCGGCGGGCTTCGACTTTCGGAGTGGTCATGAGCTCCAGTGATTTGACGAGCCGAGGCAGGGCGAGCGTGTAGCGGAACAGGTCCGGCGCGGTCGAGAATGCGCCGCCTTGCGGGTTGCCGCGCGGCGTCGCGGTCGCGAGGGTGTGGCGCAGCTCGTTCAGGCGGAACTCGTACTTGCCGTCGCCGAAGACGACGAAGTTCGTGTAGGGCGTGGCGAGGTTCGGCGTGTCTTTGTCGGCTTCGTAGTAGTCGGTGTTCGTGAGGCCGGCGGGGCGGAAGACGTGGGCGCGAATGTGCTCGTAGAAGTTAGTGCCCGTCGCCTTCTCGAGGATCGCGCCGAGGAGGAGATAGCCGATGTTGCTGTACTGCCAGCGCTCGCCGGGCGTGAACGCGAGCGGCTTCGGATCGTCGGCGAAGAGCGGGAAGTAGTCGCGCACCTCGCGCAGGCTCATGCGGATGCAGTCGTACTTTGCGCCGTAGATGTCGCCGAGGCCGGAGGTGTGCGAGAGCAGGTGATGGATGGTCACCTTCTCGCGCACGTCGGCGTTCGGATAATCGGGCAGATACTTGCCGACGGGATCGTTCAGCGCGATCTTTCCCTGCTCGACGAGCTGCAGGATCGCGATCGCGGTGAAGCTCTTACCGATCGACGCGAGATTGAACTTCGTATCGCGGTTCACGCGCGCCGCGTATTGCCGGCTCGCGAATCCGCGCGCGGTCTCGTAGATCGGCACTCCATCCTTCGCGAGCAGGATCGTTCCCGAAAACGCATCCGCGGCCGCGAGTCTATCCATGAGCTTTCGCGCCTCGGCCACGAGCTCGGGCGTCGAAAGCTTCGTCGCATGCGGCGGCTGGATGCGCTGCGTGACGTAGTTCGTGATGCGATGCGGCGGCGCCGCTTCGACCGCGAGCGTGATGCGATACCAAAGACTGGTCAGCGTTGCGCGCGCGAGCACGCCGATCTCGGTGTCGCTCGATTTCTCGATCGTGACGATCTCGAAGCCGCGCGCATCGAGCCAGGTGCGGCCCGCGAGTCCGGCGCGATAGTCGGCCGGCGTCTCGTCGAGCAGCGGCTTCGCGTAGTGCTCGGCGATGAACACGCGGTACGCCTCCTGATTACCGCCGGCGAAGACCGGCAGCCATCGCGCGAGCTGCGTACCTGCGGGAGTGGTGGGAAGAGGAATCGCGAGAAGAACGAGGAGCGCCAGGTGCATGACGACCACAGTGTCGTCAACGGCGCGCGTCGCGGTCTTGGACGATCTTGCTGCTCGCGCTGTACTGCCCCGGCGTCATGCCGACGATGCGCTTGAAGCTGCGCGAGAGATGGCTCTGATCGCAGAAGCCGGTCTCGAGCGCCGCGTCCGAGATCCGCCCGCCGTCGCGAATCAGCTTGCGCGCATGCGCGACGCGCAGTTGCAGCTGATACTCGTGCGGCGGCAGCCCCGTGTGTTTGCGAAAGACGCGCAGCAGATGAAACGGACTGAGTCCCGCGATCGCGCTCAATTCCGCGAGCGCGATCTCCTCGGAGAAATGCGATTTGAGATACGAGCGCACCGCCGCGACGGCGCGCTGCTCATCGTGAGGAGTGATCGTGGGAAGAAGATCGAGTGCCGAGGGATCGAACGTTTGCGTGAAACGCAGAAGCGCGGCGAAGAGCCGCCGGTCGCGGACGAGCGTCTCCGCGAAGGCGATGTCGCGCTGCACTTTGATCGCGATGTACTCCGCGTTCACGGAACGGCTCTCGTGCACTTCATCGGCGTTGATCAGCAGCACGTCGCCCGCGATCGCGACGTATTCGCGCTCGCCGATCCGTGTGATCTCGACGCCGCCCAGCACGATCGTGACCGAACACACCTCGTGCAGATGCGGCGGATAGACGTGCGTCACGTCGCGCGCATGCAGCAGCTCGAGATCGAGCTCCGGCACGGAGGTGAATTGCAGCTGGGTCATCGCGGCCGTGAGAACGGATCGCGTTCGCTTTAGAATCCCCGCTTCATGCGCCGCCTCGCCAAAGCCGCGGGACTCACGGCCGTTGCAGCCGCGCTCGGCGTCGTTGCGGAGCGCAACTTCATCGCGGCGCCGCATTATCACGGGCCGACCTCCGACCACTTCGACGGCAAGCGCTTTCACAATCTGCGCTCCGGCTGGCAATCGGGCGGGTCGTTTCTCAAGTGGCAGATGACGAAGGAGCCGGGCGAGTGGCCGAAGTGGATCGACTCACCGCCCGGGCCGCCGCCGCCAAAACGCGTCGACGACGGACGCATCCGCGTGACGTGGGTGAATCACGCGACGATGCTCGTGCAGCTCGACGGCGTGAATCTGCTCACCGATCCGATCTGGAGCGAACGCTGCTCGCCGTTTTCGTTCCTCGGTCCGAAGCGGCATCGCGCGCCGGGTCTTCGCTTCGAAGACTTGCCGCCGATCGACGCGGTGCTCGTCAGCCACAATCACTACGATCATCTCGATGTGCCGACACTGCGTCGTCTGCGGGCGCGCATCTTCACGCCGCTCGGCAACTCCGCGCTGATGGCGCGTCACGGCGTGAAAGGCGCGACGGATCTCGATTGGTGGCAGAGCGTGCGCCTTTCCGATCGCGTCACGATCACGCTCGTTCCCGCACAGCACTTCTGCGCGCGCGCACTCTCGGACCGCAACGCGACGCTGTGGGGCGGATTCGTGATCAGCGGTCCGTCGGGCAACGCCTATTTCGCCGGCGACACCGGCTGGGGCGACCATTTCGCGCAAGTCGCGGAGCGCTTCGGACCGATGCGCGTGGCGATGCTGCCGATCGGCGCGTATCTGCCGCGCTGGTTCATGAAGCCGGCGCACATCTCGCCGGCGGAAGCGATCGACGCGCACGCGGCGCTGCAGGCGCAGACGAGCATCGCCATGCACTACGGCACGTTCAACCTCGGCGATGACGGATACGAAGAGCCGATGTACGACCTGCGCGCGGCGCTCGCGGCGCGAGGCAATCCGCGCGTGCTGCTCGTCGAGCACGGCGCCGGCGTGGATGTGCCGTGACCTCGCGCATCAAGCCGTGGATGCTGGTCTCGGCCGCATGGCTCGGGCCGGCGATCCTCGGCGCGATCAACGCGATCATGCAGCGCAGGCTGAGCGGCGGCGAGCCCCCGACGATCGGCTCGCTCCTCTTCGCCAGCGGCGACTGGCTGCTGTACGCGCTGCTCACGCCGGGCGTGTTTCTGGTCTCCGAACGATGGCCGCTGCCCCGGCACCTGCTCCTGCATCTCGGTTTCTCTCTTCTCTTCTCGATTCTGTGGGCCGGCGCGGGCGTGTTGTTGCGGGCGTGGCTCGCGCCGAACGAGATGTGGGGCGGCTCGCTCGGCGGCCACTTCACGAGCTGGGTGTTCATCACGTTGCCGTTCGGGATGGCGGTGTACCTCGGCGTGGTCGGCACCGAGCACGCGATCCGCTACTTCGTGAAAACGAATCAACTCTCCGAACAGCTCGCGACGGCGCGGCTCGCGGCGCTGCAGGCGACGGTGAATCCGCACTTTCTCTTCAACACGCTGAACACGATCGGCGTCCTCGTGCGCGACGGCGACCGCGGCGCGGCGACACACATCATCGAAGAATTCAGCGAAGTGATGCGGCGGATGCTGAGCCGGCACCGGCCGCACGAGGTCGCGCTCGCGGACGAGCTGGAGCTGGTGCGGCACTATCTTGCGATCGAAGAGGCGCGGTTCGCGGATCGGCTGCGCGTGCGCTTCGAAGTCGGCGACGACACGCTCGCGGCGTCGGTGCCGAGCTTCGCGCTGCAGCAGCTCGTGGAAAACGCGGTGCGGCACGGCATCGCCCAACGCGCGGAGGCGGGAAGCATCGTCGTGCGCGCGACGCGCGAGCAGGACGTCGTGAAGATCGAGGTCATCGATGACGGCCCGGGATTTCCGGCGGCGCCGCGCGCAGGACACGGAATCGAGAACACGCGCGAGCGATTGCGCGCGCTGTACGGCGAGCGGGCGTCGCTCACGATTGCGGCCAACGAGCCGCACGGGACGATCGCCACGCTGCGCATTCCGTATCATGAAATCGTGCTCGAGTCGGAGATCACGTAATGCAGTGGCGCGTGCTCATCGCGGATGACGAGCCGGCCGCGCGGCGGGGCGTGCGGCAGTTGCTCGCGCCGTTCGCCGACTTCGTCGTCGCGGGCGAGTGCCGCAACGGCGAGGAGGTGCTCGCGGCGCTCGATGCGCTGCAGCCGGACGTCGTCTTCCTCGACATTCAGATGCCGGGCGCGGATGCGTTCGAAGTCATCCGCCGCCGCACGCCGGAGCGGATGCCGATCGTCGTGTTTCTCACGGCCTACGACGAGTACGCGTTGCCGGCGTTCGAGGTGCAGGCGCTCGACTATCTCGTGAAGCCGGTGACGGAGGCGCGCTTCGCCGTGACGATGCGCCGCGTCGCGAAGCAGCTGCAGGGCGCGCCGAATCACGCGCCGGGTGTGGTCGTGACGACGCCGACCGGGATCGCGGTGCTGCCGCTCAGCGACATCGAATGGATCGAGGCGGCGGATAACTACGCGCGCCTCTGGATCGGGCGGCGCAGCTATCTCATCCGCCAATCGCTGCGCGAGCTCGAGACGCGATTGCACGAGCACGGCTTCGCGCGCGCCCATCGCCGCGCGCTCGTGCGGCTCGATCGCATCCGCTCGTTGAATGGCGAAAGCGCCATTCTCGCGTCGGGCACGAGCATCCCGGTCTCGCGCCGCCAGCGCCCGGCATTCGTAGCCGCGCTGCGAAGCCGTTCGCCCCAATAGGCGCGCCGTTCGCGGACGCCCCGTTGCCACGCCGCGCGGCAACATTCACAGTACGCACATGAAGCAGCGCATTGCCTCCATCGACGTGGTTCGCGGCGTGGTGATGATCCTGATGGCGATCGATCATGTGCGCGTGTACGCCGGCGTGCCGGCGGGCGGTCCGTCGCCGGGCGTGTTCTTCACGCGCTGGATCACGCACTTCGTCGCGCCGACGTTCGTCTTTCTCGCCGGCACGTCGGCGTATCTGTACGGCCGCGGCGTCACTCGCGGCGCGCTGTCGAAATTTCTCCTCACGCGCGGGCTGTGGCTGGTGCTGCTCGAGCTGACGGTGATCCGCATTTGCTGGACGTTCAATTTCGACTTCCGCAACTACATGATCGCCGGCGTGATCTGGGTGATCGGCTGGTCGATGGTCGTGCTGAGCGCGGCTGTGCATCTGCCGCACAAAGTCATCGCCGCGATCGGCATGGCCATCATCGCGCTGCACAATTTGCTGCCGAACATCGACGAGCCGAATGCGCTGCTGAGAGTCCTCTACTACGGCGGCGGCATCGGACCGCTGCTCATTCTCTACGTGCTCGTGCCGTGGGTGGGCGTGATGATGGCCGGCTACGCGTTCGGCGCGGTGATGGAGTCGGAACGCCGCCGCACGATCTGTCTTCGCCTCGGCATCGCGCTCACCGTGCTGTTCGTGATCCTGCGCTGGATCGACGCCTACGGCGATCCGCGCCACTGGCGCGATGCGCCGTCGCCGTTCTTCTTTCTCGCCACGTCGAAATACCCGTCGTCGCTGCTCTTTCTGTTGATGACGCTCGGGCCGATGTTTCTGATGCTCGCGCTCGCGGAGAAGTGGCAGCCGAATTTCCTGTCGACGTTCGGCCGCGTGCCGATGTTCTACTACCTGCTGCACATCCCGCTGATTCACATCGCCGCGTGCATCGTGTCGCTCATTCGCGAGGGGCGCGTGAATCCGTGGCTGTTCGGCAATCACCCGATGGATCCGCCGCCCGTGCCGCCCGGCTACATGTGGAGCCTGCCGCTGCTCTATCTCGTCTTCGCGATCTGCGTCGTCGCGTTGTACTTCCCGTGCCGGGCGTACGCGCGCGTGCGTCCGAAGCATCCGTGGCTGAGCTACCTCTGAGCGCTATCGCCTCCATGCGTCGCATTCGTAGGACCAGAGCTCGTTGAACGGCGTGATCGCGAATCCGCCGAACAGCAGCAGGCGCCCGCCGGCGTCGTCGCGGGCGAGAACGGGAAAGAGACGCGGCGTCACGCCGGTCACCGGCGACGGCTGCCAGTTCGCGCCGTCCCACTCGAGCAGCTCGTTCGTCGCGTCGCCGTCGTAGCCTCCGAACGCGACCACGCGCTGCAGCGCCGCGGAGTACGACATGGCGACGTGATCGCGCGCTCGCGGCACGAATGCCGGCGACGCTTCGGTCCACGACGTGCCGTCGTAGAGCCACGTGTCGTTGCGCGCGAACGCGGGACCGAGTCCGCCGTTGCCGGCGAAGAGCACGACCACGCCGCGCGCTTCGTCGTACGCGAGTCCATGCAGGCTGCGCGCGGGAGGGTTGCCGGCGCTGCGCGCGATCCACTGGCCGCCGTCCCACTCCCACGTGTCGCCGAGAGGCGTGGAGCCCGCGAGGCCGCCGAAGAGCACGATGCGCTCGCGGCGGCTGTCGTAGGCGAGACCTGCGAGCGTGCGAGCCGGCGGACCGCTCGCCGCGACTTGCGTCCATCGCGTGCCGTCCCACGTCCACGTGTCGCCGAGGGGCTGCTGCCCGCGCACGCCGCCGAAGAGGAGGATGCGTTGCCGGGCCGCGTCCCACACCATCGCCGCGCCGTTGCGCGGCGATGGAGCGACGCCGGTGTAACGGCTCCACGACGTACCGTTCCAGCGCCACGTCTCATCCGAATCGGCGCCGTCGTCGGTGCGTCCGCCGAACGTGACCAGCTCGCGCCGCTCCGCATCGAACGCGGCGGCAACGGAGTAACGCGGCGCGGGTTGCGCGTGCGCGGCAGCGCACGACAACAGCAGCGCGGCGACAAGCGCCTGCCTTCATCGCACGCCTCGCAGCGCGCGGATGACGTGGTGGCGGGTGTCGGCAATCAGCAGCTCGCCGTCGCCGTCGCCGGCGGCGACGGCGTACGGAAACGCGAGTCCCCCGGCGATGGCGTCGCCGGGAATGCGACGGATCGCGTGCCGGCAGGAGTCGGCGGCGTACAGCGCATTGCCAACGATGGCGATTCCGTTCGGCGCAAGAAGATCCGCGACGACGATCGACTCGATGCCATTCGCCGCGATTTTCCGCACCGCGTTCGCCTCGCGCTCCGCGACGTACAGATTCGATGCGGCGTCGAGCGCGACACCGCTCGGGCTTCGAAGCGGCGAAGCAGTGGCGATCGTCGTAACGCGATCGGCGGTGATCCGGCGGAGCTTGTGATTGCCCGTGTCGGCGACGATGACGCTCGTGTCGCTCTCGACGACGATCGCTTCGGGAAAGCGGAAGCGCGCGGCGAGCGGACTGCCGTCGCTCTCGCCCGGCGTCCCGATCGCCCCCGCGATGACGGTGAGCGTGCCGTCCTGCTCGATGCGCCGGATGGCGTGATTGCCGGTGTCGCAAATCCAGACGCGGCCCTGCGCGTCGACGGCGATGCCGTGCGGCAGGCGCAGCCCGCGCGCGATCGTCGTGACCTGTCCGTTCGCGATGCGCCGGATGGCGTGATTCGCGGTGTCGGCGACGACGATCGTGTCCGCAATGCGATCGAAGGCGATGCCGCGCGGCGAGGAGAAGCGCGCCGTCGCCACGGCCCCATCGCCGGCGCCGGCGATGCCGGAACCGGCGACAGGGACGAGCATCGGTGGGGAGGGATGCGCGACGGCGCGGCGGCGTACCGCGCCGGCGAGCGTGAGCACGACGATGATCGCGCCGAGCGCGAAGCGAGCAGGAGTCATTCGCCGCGATGGTGCGCGCGCGCCGGCCCGGCGCGTCGACGTTTGTGATGAGGCGGAGCCAGGTGGATGCGGCAGGGGGGCGGCGCGGGACGAACGGGGATGAGTGTTTCCCGCGCCGTTACAAAGCCGCCTACTTTTTCTTCGACTTCGACGAAGACTTCTTGGCAGGCGACTTCTTCGCCGCAGTCTTCTTCGATGCAGTCTTCTTGGCAGCCGATTTCTTCGCCGGAACCTTCGCGCCTTTTTCCCGCGCCTCGGAGAGTCCGATGGCGATGGCTTGTTTGCGGCTCGTCACTTTCTTGCCCGATCCGCTCTTCAACGTCCCTTTCTTCTTTCTGCGCACCGCGCTTTCGACGCGTTTACTCGCAGCCTTTCCATACTTTGAAGCCATTGTGTTTCCTCCGCACATGAATTTGTGCAAGGTGCGTGCGCGCGTGATAATCGCGGCACGCGCTTGAATCCGAAGATCACCGTTCTCATCCCCGTCTTCAATCGCGAGCAGTTCGTCGACGAGGCCATTCGCAGCGTCGTCGCGCAGGACTTCGACGATTTCGAGCTGCTCCTCGTCGACGACGGCTCGACGGACCGGACGCCCGACGTCCTCGAGTCGTGGAAGAAGCGCGACGCGCGCGTAGTCGTCGTCACGTCTCCCACGAATCAGGGGATTTCCGGCTGCGCTGAACCTCGGCCTGGCTCACGCGCGCGGCAAGTACGTCGCGCGACTCGACAGCGACGATCTCATGACGCCGCGCCGCCTCGCCGCACAGACGGCGCTGCTCGATGCGCAACCCGAAGTCGTGCTCGTTGCGTGCGCGTTCGACATCGTCGATCTCGCCGGCACGCATCTCCGCACCTGGAACGAGGGCGCGCCGCGCGAAGTCACGGCGTTTCTGCTCCCGTTCGTCAACACCATCGGACACGGCACGGTGATGTTCCGGCTCGCGGCCGTGCTCGAGGAGGGAGGGTATTCGCACGAACATCCGACCTGCGAGGATTACGATCTCTGGGCCCGTCTGGCGCGCCGAGGACCGATCGAGACGCTGCCGTTCGCCGGAATGACGAAGCGCACGCACAGGAATCAGACGCCCATGCGGTGGGACGTCAAGCGCGCCAGCTGGAGCGGCATCATGCGCCCGGCGCTCGAGCAGTTCCTGCGGCGTGCGGTGGACGACCGCGAGCTCGCGGCGCTGATCACGCTCTGGCGCATCGACGGAACGCCCGGCATGTCCGCGATCGCCGACCGCTTCCTGCGCGAAGCGTTCGCACGATTTCGAAGCGAAGTGCCGGATCGCGCGCTGCGGGCGCATGCGCGAAGACGAATCGCCCATCAGTGGTACCTTGCCGCGCGCAACTTCACACGCCGCCGTCGTCCGCTCGAGTCGATAAAATACCTCGCGCGCGCTACGCGCTGGCTCTCTGAATGGCGCTGACCAGCATCATCATCCCGACCCACGACCGGCCGCAGCTGCTCCCGCGCGCCGTCGAGAGTGCTCGGCGGGCGGGATCCGACGTGGAGATCGTCGTCGTCGACGACGGCTCGACGGACGAAACGAGCGCCGTCTGCGCATCGCTCGGCGACATCATTTACGTGCGGCTCGAGGAACGCCGCGGCGTCGGCTACGCGCGCGCGGCCGGCATCGCGGCGAGCTCGGGGACGTACATCTCGTTTCTCGACGACGATGACGCGCGGCTGCCGGGCTCGATCGACGCGCAGATCGCGGTCCTCGAAGCGGCGCCGGATGCGGCGCTGGTGTACGGCCAGATCTATCGCGCGACGCAGAGCCTCACCATCGAGACGCGCCGGCCGGTCCCGCAGTTCTGTCCGAGCGGCGACGTCTTCTGGATGTTGATCGGCAACAACTTCATCCGCTCGTGCTCGGTCGTGGTGCGCCGCAGCGCGATCGACGAGGTCGGCGGTCTCGTTCCCGACGCCGCTCCCGCCGATGATTGGGACCTCTGGCTGCGCATCGCGGAGCGATATCCGATCGCGGCGTTGCCGGAGCCGGTATCGATCTACCGCGAGCCGACGCTCTGGTCGAAGCAGGGATCGTCGCGACTGGCGGACGGCCTGCTGTCCGCCGACATGCGCGTCCTGGAGCGCGGCGCGAAACTGCCGCGCGCGCGGGCGAATCCGCGGGCGTTCCGCCGCGCGGCCCGGCGCCTCCGAAGCGTCATCTGTCTTCGCCTCCTGGCGGAGACGTTCGATGCGGCGCGGCGCGGCGACTCGTATGCATTCATCAGTCTCCGGCACGCGGTCGCCACGCCCGGCGCATTTCTGCACGGGATCTTCTCGCCGCACACGTGGAAGAAGCTGCGCGAGCGCGTCCGGTCATGATCTGCGTCGCCGGCATGCCGCGCTCGGGGACGTCGCTGGTCACGCAGATGCTGCATCGCTGCGGCGTCGACCTCGGTGCATCAGAGCAGCTGATGCCCGCGAGCATCAACAACACCGACGGCTTCTGGGAGAACCTGCGATTCGTCCGCCTCAACGAGCGATTGCTCAAGGCGAGCGGCGGAACGTGGTTCGTGCCGCCGGCAACGCTTCGCCCGACGCCGAAGATCACCGCCGACGCGAAGGCGATCCTCACGCAGTTCGAAGGACGTGAGCCGTGGGCGTGGAAGGATCCGCGCAACGCCGTCACGCTTCCGTTCTGGAAGACGCTGCTGCCGTCGATGAAGGTGCTGGTCTGCGTGCGCCATCCCGCCGAGACCGCGGCGTCGCTCCTCGCGAGCACGCTGGTTCCGCGCACGTTCTATTGGTGGCTGCCGTCCAAACGGCGCCGCGTTCGAATCTACGAAGCGGCGCTCGAGCTCTGGCGCGTCTCCAACACGAGCATTCTCGAGCACACCACGCCCGCGGATCGGATCGTCACGCATTACGACGCGGTGCTGGCAAACCCGCGCGCGGAGCTGGCGCGCATCCTCGCCTTCGCCGGTGTTTCCGTGTCATCCGATGTGCTCGACGAAGCCGTGAAGGTGGTGTCGCCGCGGCTGTGGCATCAACGCGCGGACACGGCGGCGCTCAATCCCGGAATCGCAGCGCTCTACGCACGGCTCTCCTGACTCCGCGCCAGACTCGCGAACGAGTCATCGCATTCGCCGCCATCTTCGGAATCGGCATCCGTCCGTCGAGCACCGCAGCGAACATCGCTGCGTAGTGACACGAATGGTGCCGCCAGTCCCACGCCTCGACGGCTTCGCGTGCGGCCCGTCCCATTCGCTCGCGAAGGTCCGGATCATCGCGCAAGCGGCGCAGCTTGCCGGCGATGTCCTCGACGTCGCGACGGACGAAGAACCCGTTCTCGCCGTCGCGAATCAACTCCGGCATGATGCCGACCGCGGTCGTAACGACGGGGAGTCCGCAGGCTGCTGCCTCGAGCACCGGATTGGACGCGCCTTCGCTGCGGCTCGCACAGACATAGACGTGCAGCGACTGGTAGAACTCGCGCATCTCCTCCGCGTTGCGCCAGCGCTCCTCGCGCGCCGCGAGGACGAGCTCCGCGCCCTCCACGGCTTCGACCGCGGGGGCGATGAACTGGTCCGACTCCGCGCAGCTCGGGCGTGTGGTTCTTCAGGCTGCCCGCCCAGCCCACACGCAGCGGCGGGGCGGGAGGCGGCGCGGCGGCCGGCCGGAAGAAGGTCGTGTCCACGCCGTTCGGCGTGTAGAACACCTGCCGCCCGAGGGTCGCCGCCAGCTCGTCTGCGAGCCTGCGGTTGATCGCGAAGACGGCACGCGGCAGCGTCGAGAGCATCGCCAATCCGGGCTGGCGCCATGCACCTTCCAACTCGCGTTCGCTGCAGGCGCCGATCATGAGCCGGTCGCGCACGCGCTCGAACGCGCATCGCAGGTGCGGCAGCTCATCGACCTGCAGCCAGTAGTGGCACGAGCACGAGATCCGCCGAGTCGATGTCCGGTTCGCTCACCTCCGATTGGTAACGGATCATCAGCTGATACTCGGACGCGAGCGCGGCAGCAAGCGATTGCGTCTTGCGATCGTGGGCCCAGCCCGGGCGGTTCACGATGCAGAGGACCAGCGGACGCGCGTCCGGCCATTCGATCCAGTGCCGGCGCCGCGGCGATGATGCGTCGAGATCGCTGTCGTCCGCCGTGTAACGCAGCTCCGTCTGCGATGGCAGACGGATGTCCTCGGCGGTGACCGTCGCGCGCCAGCCGTGCCAGCCGTTCCGCACCTCGGTGGCGTCATAGCGCCGCTGCACATATTTGCGGAGCATGTGCTCGTGGCTGAGGATGACGTAGTGGCGGAGAAAGAGCCGCTGCGGCGCGATCCGCCGGCCGCGAAATTTCGCCTGATGACCGCCGGTGGAAACGAGATCCACTTTCGGTTGGCGCTTCCAGGCGATGACGCGATGCAGCGGCCGCGGCGCAAACGGGTAGTACCAGCGCATCGTGCGGCGGAAGTCGGCGTGATCGTGATCCGGTGACTCGCGCGTCGCGACAAAGGCCAGCTCGTCGAACTCCACGGCGTTGTAGCCGGCGGCATCGGCTTCTTCTAAAGCTTCGGCAAGCGTCCGGCCGCGCGCTTGCGGGATCTCGTCGGGATCGAGGTGCAGGAACCAATCGGCATCCAGCTTCGCCGCGAGTTGTTCTTTGCGCTCGAGAATCTGCCGCCAACGGTATGTGCCGTCGCGCGGCAGTGTTTCCATTCCACGCAATCCGTAGCATCTTCGCGATCTCGACCGTGCGATCGGTCGATTCGTTGTCGCACAAATACGCCTCGACGCCGTTGGCGATGAGATGCTCGAGACAGTCGCCGATGAACCGCTCCTCGTTGTACGCGGCGAGGATCGCCACGACCTTCACTGCCGGTCCCTGTGCGTCGTCGGCGCGAGCACGACCGCGCCGCGGCGCTTCACGCGCACGACGAGATCGTGCACGCCGCTCTCCAGTTCCTTCGGCCGCACCAGCGTGACTTCGTAGTGCCCGGCGAGCGTGCGCTGCAATCGCTCGATCGCGATCTGCGGGAAGCGATAGGTCTTCACGTACAAGCCGCCCGTGTCCTCAGCCGCGCGCTGCAGGCCGAGCTCGAGATCGTGATAGTCGACGTGCGGGACGTCGATGGTGAAGATCGACGTGCGCGCGGCGTCGAGCGCCTCGCGCGCGTACTGATACGTCTTCGTCATGCGCACCGCGCCGCCGGAGAGGCGGCCGAGGCCCCAGCCGAGAAGGAGCAGCGTCTTCGGACCGGGAATCGAGCGCAGCGCATTGCCGACGACGAGGAGGCCGGCTTCGGAGTCGGCGGCTTTCTTCATGTCCTCGCGATTGAGGCGCGAGGCGAGTGAGGGCTCCGGCACGATCGGCGGCTGCGGCGGACGGTCGATGCGCAGCGAGTCCTTCAGCGCGGCCATCACATCGTCTTTGTCATTCGTGAAGTCGAGGCGCAGTTTCAGATGCGAGTCGAACTGCAGGACGGCGATGCGATCGCCGGGGTTGAACGAGTCGATCAGCTTTTCCGCGAACGGGAGAAATCCCATCTGCCCCGCGACGCGGACGTTGTTCCGCGCGAAATCGGTTTGGACGAAGACGACGAAGAGGCGACCTGTGTGGAGCGGGGGGCTCTCAGCCTCCCGATCTTCTTCGGCGGGCTGAGAGCCCGCCGCTCCACTAAACGACTCATCCACCCACTCCACCGACTCCACGTCGGCGCGCTTGCCGCCGACGCGCACGTCGAAATCCGCCGGCTTCAGATTCGCGATCGCGTCGCCGTTGATCGTCGTCACGCGCACGTCGAGCAGGATGCGCACGACGTCAATGCGCTCGCCGAATTGCGCGTGCGCGGTGGTCGCCACGAGCATGAGGAAGATTGCGGTGGCCCAGCGCCGCCCCTCATCCGCCCTTCGGGCACCTTCTCCCCGCCCGCGGGGAGAAGGGCACTCGCGGCACGCCTGCGTTGAGAGCCCCTCTCCCCGCGTGCGGGGAGAGGGTGGCCGAAGGCCGGGTGAGGGGTGTCGCATCCACGCCAGCATACAATCCGCGCATGCGTCCGAGACTGTTGTTCACGCTCTTGTTTCTTGCGCTCCCGCTGGGTGCATCCACCTTCGACGACTCGTTCGTAGAGAAGACGATGCGGGTCGACTACTTCCACACCTCCACGCCGCGCGGCGACGAGATCGTCGCCCTCGACCGCGTGGTGTCCGACGGTCCGTGGCCGGGCAGCCGCACGCGCCTCATCGATACGTCGAACCTCGGCAAGTACTACTTCGAGGTCGTCGACCGCGAGACGAATCAGCCGCTCTACTCGCGCGGCTTCGCCTCGGTGTACGGCGAGTGGGAGACGACGCCTGAGGTGAAAGAGCGCGCCGCGACGTTCCATGAGTCGCTGCGCTTCCCGTGGCCGAAGAAGCCGGTGCAGGTCGTGCTGAAGAAGCGCGACGCGCAGAACGCGTTTCAGCAGATCTGGTCGACGGTGATCGATCCGGCGTCGCGCTTCGTGAATCCGTCCGACCGCGCGGCGGCCGGGAAAGTGTGGACGGTATTCGAGAACGGACCGGCGTCGCAGAAAGTCGATCTGCTCGTCATCGCCGAGGGATATGCGGCGAACGAAAACGACAAGATGCATAAGGACATCGAGCGGATGGTCGGGAAGCTGTTCGCCACCGAGCCGTTCAAGTCCCGCAAGAAAGACTTCAACGTGCGCGTGCTCGAACTGGCGACGGCGAAGAGCGGCGTGCATCGCCCGCGCACCGGCGACAACCGCCGCACGCCGACGAACGTCGAGTACAACATCTTCGACTCCGAGCGCTACGTGCTGACGCTCGACAACCAGGCACTGCGCGACGTCGCGTCATCGGCGCCGTACGATTTCCTCGAGATCCTCGTGAACGAGAAGCAGTACGGAGGCGGCGGGATCTTCATGGATCAGGCGACGGCGTCGGTCGACAGCGGCTTCTCCGAGTACGTGTTCGTTCACGAGTTCGGCCATCACTTCGCCGGCCTCGGCGACGAGTACTACACCTCCGACGTCGCGTACGAGACCGGCGTCGCGCATCCGGAGCCGTGGGAGCCGAACATCACCGCGAACGGCGAGCATCCGAAGTGGATGGCGATGGTCACGCCCGGCACGCCGCTGCCGACGCCGTGGGAGAAGGAAGCGTACGAGGCGCATTCGCGCGAGTACCAGGCGGAGCGCCGAAAACTGCGCGAGGCGAATGTGCCGGAAACGAAGATGGACGAGCTGTTCCGGCGCCAGCTGGAGTGGGACACGAAGTTTCTCGGATCGCAGAAGTACGCCGGCAAAGTCGGCGCATTCGAGGGCGCGAGCTACGAGGCGAAGGGACTGTATCGCCCCGAGGTGGACTGCATCATGTTCACGCGCGACGAAGTCGGCTTCTGCGATGTTTGCAGCCGCGCGATCGAGCGGATGATCGACATGTATTCGAAGTGACGTTTACGTCATCCTGAGCCGCGAAGACGGCGAAGGATCTCGGGTTACGAAGATTGAGATCCTTCGCTACGCTCAGGATGACGAGATTGTGATGGAGGATCCTGATGAGGCGGACACTCTTGTTCCTGGCAGTTTTGATTGTTGCAGTGGCGGCCTTGGCGAAAACGCCGCCGGTCGATGTCGCGGCAATGGTTCGCGTGAACACCGAAGCCTTCGACGCCGCGATGCGCGCGGGCAACGTCGACGGCTTCATGGCGTTCTACGCCGATGACGCGGTGCTGATGCCGCCGAACGCGCCGGCGTTCAACGGCGCGGAGAACGTCCGCAAGTTCTGGGGCGGTCTTCTCGCCGCGGGCACGACGGACGTCAATCTCACGACGGACGACGTGCTCGTGAGCGGTGATCTCGCCGTCGAGCGCGGCCACTACGAGCTGACCAAGCCGTTTCCGGACAGCGGGAAGTACATCGTGGTCTGGCGCAACCGCGGCGGAAAGTGGCAGATCGTCGACGACATCTTCAATTCGAGCGTCGCGCCGCCGCAGCAGTAAGATTGGCGCGTGGGTCTCACCTTCGTCGTCGGCACCGCGGCCGATGTGTTTTCGGGCGATCTTGCGCGTGCCGTCGATCAGACGCTGCACGCGCGATTCTCGTTCGGCACGAACGCGGAGGAAAAGTACGAGTCGGAGCCAGTGGACGCGAGCGGCTGGCGTGAACTGCAGCGCCGCGTCCACCAGACGCTCGACGTCGCGCCGCATTTGACGAGCGTCGATGCGTACCAGGCCGTCTATTTGCCGGCGAATGTCGAGCACGTGGAGCACGTGCCGATCCCGAACGTCGCCGATCCGCTGCAGGTCGCCAGTCTTCCCGCGCTGCTTGAAGAGTTGCGCCGCTTCGCCGCGAGCGCCTCACTGCCGACGGATGATCTCGAGCTGATGAAGCTCGGCGCGCACTATCTCGAGTCCGACGACTTCGACGCCGATCTCGATGTGCAGACGTACGTGCAGCTGATGTTGTCCGCGAAGCAGGCGAGCGCGCGCGGGCAGGCGTTGTGGATCGTCGTTTAGACGCGCCGCGACGGCGGCAGCAGTGATTTATTGATCGAGATCGCCGCGATCGCGCCGTCCGCGGCCGCCGTGATCGCGAGCTTCGATCCGGCCACGAGATCGCCCACCGCCCACACACCCTCGATCGTCGTGTGCCGGTGCTCATCGACGACGATGTCCGGCTCGCCCGGCTCGGTCGCGCATTCGCATCCGAGGGACTCGGCGAGGTCGCAGGTGCGCTCGATGTGGATGCTGAAGAAGAGCGCGCGGACGGGAACGCGCTCGCCGGTCGAGAGCACCGCCGCTTCGACGCAACCTTCGTTTCCTTCGAGTGACGCGATCTTCTCCGTCTTCACGGTGATCTGTTCCGCGAGGAGCTTGCTGTTCAGCTCATCGTCCCACTCGCGGTCGTGGCCGTGCGTGAAGAGGACGATGTCGTCGGACCACTGCAGCAGTTTCAGTGCGAGCCCGACCGCGCCTTTGCCCCAGGCGATCACGCCGATGCGTTTGTCGCGCGATTCGTAGCCGTCGCAGTCGGGGCAGTGATGGACGCTCGTGCCGTAGTACTGCTCGATGTTCGGGATGTCCGGCAGCGTATCGCGCAGTCCGTACGCGAGCACGATGCGGCGCGCGCGCAACACCTCGTCTTTGTTCGTCGTGACTTCGAAGATGTCGCCGACCTGCTCGATTTTCGTCGCGCGCACTTCGCAGAATTCCACGCCCGCCGCCGTCGCCTCGGCGCGTCCGCGCGCGAGGAGATCGGACGGCAGAATGCTGTGATGCCCGAGGTAGCCGTGAATGCCTTTGGAGGCGTAGTTGCGCGGCTTGCCGTCATCGAGGACGAGGACGCGGCGGCGATAGCGGCCGAGAAAAATCGCGCAGGTCAGTCCTGCCGGGCCGGCGCCGATGATGATCGCGTCGTAGGGGGCGTGGTTGTGTTGGTCCATCCGAGGCGTGATTGCAAGGGCAATGATCGTTCCACCCGGATGGAAACGTTCGTCGCGGCGATCGGCGGCTCCACGCTGTTCTTCCGCACCCACACGACCACGGTGTACACGCCTTCTCCCTCGGTGAACGGGATCGTGAACGAAAACGCGCCGTTGTCGGAGACGGGAAAGTCGCCGCGAGTGCCGTCGGAGTATTCCTGGCGGCGGATCTCGATCGCGCCGTCGGGACGCCGCCGCACTTCCTGCTTGAGTCGCGGCATGTAGTCCTTGCGCTTCTCCGGCAGCGTGTAGCGATGGATCGAGTTCGCCAGCTCCACCGGCATCGGATCGGGGAACGGCTCGTGATGCACGGTGATGGCTTCGATGCGCGTGCCGTGCAGCGGGCGTCCCGCGGCGAGCACCTGCTGATCGATGGCCGCGGCGCGCGGCAGCGGCCGCGTCCAGGTGACGTAGCGGCGGATGAACTCGTGGATGAGACGGAACTCGCCCTTTTCCCACGCCAGCCCGATGCCGACGTAGTTCGCATGCGGATCGAGGATCGTTTTCTTGTGGCCGTCGTCGGGCGGGAGCTCGCCCATCATCGCGTCCTGCGAGCGCCGTGACATCTCGTACAGCGCGCGCTCGTTGAACGTGTAGCTCGCCGACCATGCCGCGGCGTTCTCGCTCGTCCCGTCGTTGCCGCCGGCGAGTGAGTAGCGCATGTACGGCGCGAGTCCGTCGATGCTGAAGTGCCCCGTCGTGCCGGTGCGAATCTGCTCGCGGCAGTAATCGTCGGCCTGCGTGGAGACGGTGAGGTCGAGCTGGACGGGCGGGAGGTTGTACAGCTTGCGATCGCGGTTGATCAGCTTGAGCACATGCTCGCGCAGCGTTGCTTTCGTGACGTCAATCTCACCCTGCGCCAGCGGAGTGGCGAGTGCAAGCAAAAGCAATGTGATGAATCCTTGTTTCATCACCGCACCGGTAATTCAATCACAACCCTCAAACCGGGATTCACATTCTCGGCGTGAATTCGCCCGCCATGTTCTTCGACCGCTTTCCGCGCGATCGCCAGTCCGAGGCCCGTGCCGGCGGACTTGGTCGAAAAGTAGGGATCGAAGATTTTCTGCAGCACCTCGGGCGGCACGCCGGGGCCGGTGTCTTCGACGGAGATGACGACCTTCGAGTCGACGCAGTAGCTGCCGAGGGAGACGCGCCCGCCCGGCGCGGCCTGCAGCGCGTTCTCGATCAGGTTCGTCACCGCGCCGCGCAGCAGACGCTCGTCGCCGGTGAACGTGGCCGGCGTCGACGGCTCGATCTCGGCGCGGAGCTCGCGGCTCTGCGAGTAGCCGGCGGCGAGATCGCCGAGCATGCGTTTCAGATCGAGCGGCTTGCGCTGCAACTGGCGGAGCGACGCGTAGTCGCTGAACTCTTTCGACGTCTCGCGGAGCGTGATGACCTGGCGAAGGATGTTCTCGACCGCGCTGCGCACGACTTGCGGCAGATTCGGATCTTTGCGCTCCGCCACGGCGCGCAAATGTTCGGCGGTGAGCTGAATCGGCGTGAGCGGATTCTTGATCTCGTGCGCGACCTGCCGCGCCATCTCGCCCCATGCTTCGAGCCGGTTGCTGCGCAGGATCTCAGTCACGTCTTCGGCGATGAGCATTTCTTCGTCGCTGTCGGGCAGCGGCACGATGGAGACGCGGAGCGTGCGCTCATTGCCGTCGATGGTGACGGCGATCTCCTTCGATTCCGTGCGGCGAGGGTGTGTGCTCGGCGACGAACTCGCGCATCGCTTCGAAGGCCATGTGGGTGCCGCTGCCCTCAGCGGCACCGCGACCGCTGAGGGCAGCGGTCGCCACATTGCCGAGTCCGAAGAGACGGCGGGCCATCTGGTTCATCGCGCCGACTTGCATCTCGTGGTCGAGCACGACCACGGCGGCGGTGATGTTCTCGAGCAGCGTCTGCAGGCGGTCGCGCTCGTGGCGCAGCTCGTCCTGTTGTCTGCGGATCGATTGGGCCATGTCCGTAAATGTCGTGACGAGGAGGCCGAGGTCGGGATCGGCGGGGACAGCGACATGGACGTCGAACTGGCCGCGGGCGACGCCGCGCGCGCCGGCGACGAGTCCCTGCACTGGCTTCGTCACGCCGCCGGCCACGCGGAACGCGACCGCGATCGCGCCGAGGGCGATGAAGACGAGGAGCATGTAGATCGTCGTGGCGAGGTCGTTCACCTGCCCCTCGATCTGGCGCCCCTGCACGATGAACGGCAGCGCGAGCGTGTAATTGCGGCCCGTGCCGAGGTTGATCGGACTGTAGATCTCGACGTATTGCGCGTTGCCGGCGGTGCGCGGCGCCTGCACGATCTGTTTGCCGCGCAGGACGATGTCGAGATATGCGTCGCCGGGCAGGCGCTCGGACTCGACGTGCGCGGCGAAGAGATCGCGGCGGCTCGACGCCATCAAGTCCTTCGCCGCGATACAGGTGCAGATCGTGGCCGATCACGCGCGCGAGCCAGCTGAAGATCTCGTCGTCGAGCACCTGCTCCGGTGCCGCGGACTGCGATCCGATGTAGTCCTCGATCACGCGCTGCGCCGCGTTCAGCGCGGTCTGGCCGCGCTCGACGTATTCGGTCTCGAGCCGATTCGCGAGATACGCGCGGACGAAGAGCACGAACGCGATCAGCGGGACGATCACGACGGCGGTCAGATAGATGGACGTGCGCGCGCGGAAGTCGAGCGTGCGCGGCATGCGCGCAAGCTCGAGGAGGCGCGGCAGCGAGCGCCAGGCGAGGAGCAGGACTGCGACGATCAGCGCGCAAATTGCGACGCCGCCGGCGCGGCGGATCTGCTGCGCGACGGTCGGGATCTGCAGCGGGAAAACGTACAGCGCATTCTCCGCGCGGCGCACGTAGAGCGCGGACGCGTCGGGATCCGAGGAAGTCACCCACAGGCCCTGACCCGGCTTGAGCCGCGCAAAATAGACCGACGGTTTCTGCGGCAGGCGATAGGTCATCGCGCTCTGCGCGTTCCCTTCGCGGTCGTAGACCGCGGGCTCGCGCTGCGGATGCAGGCCGGTGCGGTCGTCGGAGCTGGTGTCGAAGAATTCGCGGTAGATGTCGGAGTACGCGGTGGCGCCGGGATCGCCGGGATTGACGACGTGCACGCTGCCGAGGCCGATCGTCGTGCCGAAGACGATCACGTCGAAGTCGTGATGCATCAGCACGCGGCGGATGCGTCCGACCTGCAGGATCTCGCCGCTCGCGCTCGATGCCGTCTCGTCGAACTGCGGCAGGCCGACGCCGAAGCGGCTGATCGCCGAGCGCGTGAACTCGTCGCTGATCGAGATCACCGCCGGCACGTGCCACTTCGAGAGATTCGAGCGCAGCCAGAGTGCGTAGGCGAGATCCTCGAGACTCATGTGCCGGTAGTCGTCGGGCAGGATCGTCGTCAGATCGATGCGCGTGAACTCTTCCTGCAGCGTCGAGGTGATCATCGTCCGCAACTGTCCCGCCTCGCCGGCCACGAGCGGCGCGTAGACGTCGGAGATGAAGTTGCGCGCGGTCTCGCGGGAGAACACCTGCTGCGGGATGAACACGACCGCCGTCACCGCGAGGACGACGACGATCATCCGCACGAGCATGCTCCAGCGGGTGAGGTCGATGATGCGCACGATGAATGCGACGACGCAGAAGCCGAACAGCAGCAGCGCGCCGAAGAGGACGGCCTGCACCGGCGTCGACGGGATGATGTGATCGGGCAGCGCGGAGACGCGCGAGTTCGCGACGAAGTTGCCGACGAGCCGCACGAATCCCCACGCCGCGAGCGCGGCGAGGATCGCGCGTCCCCACCACGGCGGACGCACGGCGAGCGGGCGAAGGAGGATGAGGATCGCCAGCAACGCCGCGGCGGTCAGCAGCAGATCAAACGGCGACTTGCTGAACGGACCGAGGATTTTCGAGGCGTAGACGTCGAATCCGAAGATGCCGTAGGAGTCGTTGGGGAAGCGGACGGGGAGCAGGGCGACGCGCGCGAGGAGGACGAGGAGAATCGACAGCCAGCGCGAGCTCGCCGCGCTCATCACCGCCATCGCGCCGAGAGCGAGCAGCACCGCCGCCGCGCTCACGCCTTCGGCTCGCTTCGCGGCGACGACATCGTCTTTCGGGCGCGGCGTCACGTCGACGTATAGCGCGGACTCGTTCTGCTTCGCGATGAAGAAGCGCTGCGAGCCTTTCTCCAGCTTCGGGAAGCTGGCGTGGAAGATCGTTGCCTGCACCCACGCGTCGCGATGATGAAACTTGCCGTGGCGGCCGGGCACGTTCTCGATGCGCTCGAAGACTTCGACCGTGACGTTCTTCGCCTTGCGCACGCGCGTGATGTAGAGGTTGGTGACGTCGAACTGGTACGTGCGATCGGCAGGCGCGCGATAGTCCTCGCCCCACCACGCGATCGCTTCGCCTTCGCTGTCGATGATGCGCGCGCCGCGGCCGTGCTTCAGGCGGACTTCCGCCGCGAGCTGCTCGAAGAGACGCGGGCGATTTTCGGAGGAGATGTTCGCGGCGATGCGCGTCGCGGAGGCGTCGAGCTCTTTTTCGAGCTGCGCGATCTGTCCTCGGATGAGCGCCGCGTCGTCTTTCAAATGCGCCGCGGAGCGCTCGGCGAAGGAGCGCGCGATCGTCTCCGCGCGCCAGAGCGCGGCGGCGTAGACGATTGCCGCCAGCAAAAGAAAAAGCGCCGCGAGACGAATCGCCGCAGCGCTTTTCTTCATGTCGACACCTTAGTGGTGAATCTTAATCGCCCGCCGACCGAACCGATGCGATCGACCACTTCCCGTCTTTCTGGCGGAGAGTGATGAACAGGTTCACCGGGCCGTTGTTGATCGCCCACTTGGCGGTGATGTGGTACTGCCCTTCCGCGCTGACCTTCTGCACTTTCACGCGCTCGAAGCCGCTCGGATCGACTTTATTGAACAGCCCGTCGAGCAGATACGCCGCCTGATCGCGGCCGAAGAAGCCGCTCTTGTCGGCGAGGCCCGGGAACTGGAGCATCACCTGATCGTCGGCCGCGATGCCTGCCACGATCGCATCCACATCGCCGCTGCCGAAGCCGCGCTCGAGGTTGGACATCGCCGCGTCGAGGTCGCGGAATTGCGCCGATGCGATGACCGGCACGAACAGCAATACGAAAGCGACCCGCGTCCAGAGTTTCATGGCTTGTCTCCTGTGATCATCGCAACGTCGTGTCCGCGATGATTATTCTATTCTCTTCAGTCATTTAGCTGCACTACGGAGATGTCGCTCTGTCCTCCGCCCATGACGCCAATCCGCGGCGGGCGGCCTCTTCCAAAAAGTCCTGCGGAAGCGGCGCGGCGACGCGAAGTGGCTCATTTGTCAAAGGATGCATCATCTCGACCTCAGCGGCATGCAGCATCGGCCGTATGTCGCTGCGTACTCCATAGAGCCAGTCGCCTGCCAAAGGATGTCCGATGGCCGCGAGGTGGACGCGGATCTGATGCGTGCGTCCCGTCTCGAGCGTGATCGCGAGCAGCGATCCGCGCGGCGTGGCCTGCAGCGGCGCGACGTGCGTGATGGCGCGCTTGCCGTGCTCGCGCACCGCGAACTTGATCGCGCCCGCGCGTGCGATCGGCGCGTCGATGGTCTGCTTCTCGCCGAGCTTGCCTTCGCAGAGCGCGAGATACCTTTTGTGGATTGTTTTGCGCTCAAACCGCCGTGTGATACGCGCGTTGAGGTCGGCGCGTTTGGAGAAAAAAATCACGCCGCTCGTGCCGCGGTCGAGCCGCTGCATCAGGAACGCGCCCGGCGCGTATTTCTGCACTTCGTCGTGGAGGTACGGCTCGTCCGGCGAGTGCATGCGCTGCTGCACGACGATGCCAGCCGGTTTGTTGATGAAGATGAGCGCGTCATCTTCGTAGAGGATGTCGAGCGTCACTCTTCGATGTATTTCACCACCCACGGCCCCTCGCACGTGAGCTGCAGCACCGCGTCTTCTTTCACCATCACGAAGTGCACTTCGTCGGGCGGGTTGACGTAGAAGCCGCCGGCGGTGAATGCCTTGGTGTTCTCCTCGCCGACGTCCGCGCCGAAGCCGACGAGCACTTTTCCGGAGAGGACGGTCACGCGCTCCGGACGCGGATGCGTGTGCGGCTCGACCATCGCGCCCGCTTTCAATTTCAGGCGGATCGTGAACATCCCGCCCTGTTTCGGATCGCCTTCGAGCACGGCGATCTTCGTCCCCGGCGGCATCGTGGGCGGCGCGTCTTTCCAAACGGGCTCGGTGATTTGGATCGCGGTGGCGAAGAGGAGGGCGAGGAGGAGGTGCATGGTTCGAGTATAGCGAGGCGGGCAGGTGGGCAGGCGGGCAAGCGGGCGGGGTTTGGCCCTGCCCGCTGCCCGCTGCCCGCTTGCTCGCCTGCCCGCTCGCTTCACGCCTCCGCGCGCGGAATCTCCGTCACCGCCGTGTCGGTCGCCGCGTGAATGCGCGCGACCGGCGCGAGCTGCTCGTACTCGCCGAGGCGCGGACGCGCTATCGCTGAACGCGCGCTCGTCTTTGTCCCACGTTGCCATCCACTCGCGGATGTCATCGACCGTCCCGCGCTCGACGAGCAATTGGAAGCGGCTCGAGCGGACGAGGGCATCGATGGCGGTGCAGTGCGCGAACTCGTAGTGGCTCTCGCGCCACTTGAAGTGCTCGCGATCGAGGTCGCGCGCGACTTTCAGGCAGAGCAGGCCGGTGCGCACGGGACGGAACGTATCCGCATCGGTGACGTGTACCCACACGCCGCCGCACGCTTCCTTCGCGTGCTTTTGAAACATCGGCGTGAAGACGTGCGGCCGAAAGACGACGCCGTCGAGCTTCAGGTCGTTGAGCCGGCCGGCGAGCTCGAAGCCGTCGATCCATGGCGCGCCGAAGGCATCGAACGGATACGTCGTGCCGCGGGCCTCGCTGATGTTCGTCGCCTCCCACAAACACATGCCGGGATAGAGCAGCGCCGCGCGCGCGGACGGCATGTTCGGCGACGGCGGGATCCAGGCGAGGCCGGTGTCGTCCCACGACATCGAGCGCCGCCACCCTTCCATCGGGATGGTGAGGAGCTCGCAGCCGATGCCCATGGCCTCGTTCGCGAACACCGCCAGCTCGGCGATGGTCATCCCGTGGCGATTCGGCACCGGCAGGTTGCCGATGAAGCTGATGTAGGGCTCGTGGAAGCCGAGGTTGCCTTCGACTTCGATGCCGCCGATCGGATTCGGACGGTCGCAGACGATGACGGGGACGCCGAGGTCTTTGGCGATGCCCATCACCTTCACGAGAGAGGCCGCGTAGGTGTAGTAGCGCGCGCCGGTGTCCTGGATGTCGGCGACGATGACGTCGCAGTTGCCGACAGCACGCGGATCGGGACTGAGATGGCGCGCGTTGTCGGGATCGTACGAGCGGACCATGGTCACGCGATCCGAACTGCCCCACGAATCCTCGCGAATCGCGGCCATGTACTGCGCGTCGGCCCAGAAGCCGTGCTCCGGCGCGAAGACCGTGATGTGCCGGCACTCCCCGCGCTCGAGCAGCTCGTCGAGCGCGAAGCGGAATTCCGAAGTCAGCGAGGCATAGTTCGTCAGAAAACCGACGTGCTTCCCGCGGACGTGGTGGACATGCTTGTCGAGGAGAACTTCGAGGCCGGTGCGCGTGGTCATGAAACGAGCACAAGCAGGATTTGGGCCGGGCGTTTAGGGGATAGTGGTTAGGGGATAGGAGTTAGGGAATAGGAGTTAGGGGATAGCAGTTAGGGTTGGTAGCTCCTAACCCCTATCCCCTATCTCCTATCACCTCACCCCTAATCCCGATACAACAAAAATTCATCCCTCATCCTTGCGAACTCCCTCAGCGGCTCCTCCCACTCCGCCACCCACTCGTCCACGTCGCCGCCGCGCTCGACGAGCTCGCGGTAGCGCGTGCTGCCGGCGAGGAGGTCGATCGCGAGGCGGTCGGAGACGAATTCGTAGGTCTCGGTGCGCCACTTGAACTCGTCCGGATTCATGTCGCGCGCGACCTTCACGCACCAGAGGCCGGTGCGGTAGGGCTCGAACGTGGCGCGATTCGTCACGTGCAGCTCCACGCCGCCGCAGACCTTGCCGCCATGTTTGTGGAACGTCGGCAAAAAGTAGTGCGGGCGGAAGCGAACGCCGGGGAGGTCGAGGTGATTGAGGCGGTCGGCGAGCTTGAACGAGTCGAGCCACGGCGCGCCGAAGAACTCGAACGGATGCGTCGTTCCGCGCCCTTCGCTGAGGTTCGTTCCCTCGACGAGGCACATCCCGGGATAGACGGTCGCGGTGTAGACGGTCGGCATGTTCGGCGACGGGATCACCCACGGCAGATCCGTGTCGCCCCACCACATCGAGCGGCGCCAGCCTTTCATCGGCACGACCGTGAGCTTGCATTGATAGAAGCGGTTGAACCACTGCGCGAGCTCGCCCGCGGTCATGCCGTGCCGCGTCGGAAGCGGGAACATGCCGACGAAGCTCGAGTACTTTTCCTCGCGGATGTTCCCTTCGATGTGCGCGCCGTCGATCGGATTCGGGCGATCGAGGACGATGACCTCGAGCCCGATCGGCGCCGCCTCGCGCATGCAGAGCGCCATCGTGTAGATGAAGGTGTAGTAGCGCGAGCCGATGTCCTGCAGATCGATCACCAGCGCGTCGAGGCCGCGCAAGACCTCGCGCTTCGGCGCGAGATCCGCTTCGCTCTTTCCGTAGAGCGAGTAGACGGGAAGGCCGGTGAGCGGATCGGTCGAGTGGTCGACGTGGGCCATATCCTGCGCCTCGCCCCATACGCCGTGCTCGGGACCGAAGAGCGCGGTCAGCTTCCAGCCGCGTCCGTTGCACAGCAGCTTGACGGCGTGCTGGAGGTTGCTGGTGACGGCGCTTTGGTTGGTGACGAGGCCGATGCGTTTTCCGTGGAGAGCGCTCGGCTCATCCATCAAGACTTCGAGGCCGGTATGGACGCTCATTCAGTGTTCCGTCTTTCCGCCTAACAGCTCCAGCGCATGCGGAATCAAGTGCATCACGGCGGCCAGGTTTTCCATCGCGCCGTTCACGCTTCCCGGAACATTGATGACGAGCGCCGGTCCGCGCGTGCACGCCATCGCGCGCGACAGCGCGGCCATCGGCGTCTTTTGCAGCGATGCGGCGCGCATCAGCTCTCCGAATCCGGGGACGATGCGCTCGCAGACGCGCATCGTTGCCTCCGGCGTGAAGTCGCGCGGGCCGACGCCCGTGCCGCCGGTCGTCACCACCAGCCGGGCGCCGCGATCGACCGCGTGCAGGATCGCGCCGCCGATAACGTCGATCTCATCCGGCACGACGACCACGGGATCGACGGCGTAGCCGTTTTTCTCGAGCAACTCGCGCACGGCGGGACCGGAGAGGTCCTCGCGCATGCCATTGGAAGCGGAGTCGGAACAGGTGATGACGCGCGCGCGTATCATGCGCGCGCGATTCTAATGTTGCGCAGCGACTTCGCCTACGAATTGCCTGCCGATCTCATCGCGCAGGAGCCGCGCGAACGCGGCCGCTCGCGCATGCTCGTCGTCACGCCGCCGTCGGGCTTCGAGCACGACACGTTCGCGAATTTCCCTTCGCGTCTGGAACCGGGCGACGTCCTGGTTCTGAATGACACGCGCGTCATCCCCGCGCGCCTCTTCGCGCAGCCGAAAGGCGCGATGAAGAATCCGATCGAGTTCCTGCTCACGCGTGAGCGCGAGCCGAACGTGTGGGAGACCTGGTGCCGCCCCGCGAAGCGGGTGAAGCCGGGCGACGTCGTGACGTTCTCCGACGCGCTCCGCGCGGATGTCCTCGACAAAAGCGAAGGCACGGTCGTGATCCGCTTCGAGGGCGATCTCCAAGAGCTCGAGCGCCTCGGCGTTCCGCCGCTGCCGCCATACATCGTCCGCGACGCGCCGCGCGAGAGCGACAAGGAGTCGTATCAAACCGTCTACGCGGCGACGCGCGGCGCGATCGCCGCGCCGACCGCGGGCCTGCATTTCACGCAAGAGATCCTCGACGCGATCGCCGCGCGCGGCATCGAGATCGTGCGCATCACGCTGCACGTCGGCATCGGCACGTTCAAGCCGGTGAAAGTCGATCACATCGAAGAGCATCGGATGGATATCCGAGCGCTATGACATCAGCGCGTCGGCGGCCGCGAGTCTCAACCGCGCGCTCGAAGAGAAGCGAAACATCGTCGCCGTCGGCACGACTTCGGTGCGCACGCTGGAAAGCGCCATCCGCGCAGGCAACGGCCGCTTCAACGCCGGCGCGGCAGAGACATCGATCTTCATCACGCCCGGCTTCGAATTCCGCGCCGTTGACAAGCTGTTGACGAACTTTCACCTTCCGGAGTCGACTTTGTTGATGTTGGTGAGCGCCTTCGCGGGGATGGATACGATACGTTCGGCGTATGCGGAAGCGATCGCGCAGCGGTACCTCTTCTACAGCTATGGCGACTGCATGTTCATCACCCGGCGTCAGCCGACGTAGCTTTCTCGCTGCGCTCGTCGCCGCCGGAGTAGTGCGCGCCTCCGGCGCGCCCCCGCCCCAAGCGCGCCGGAGGCGCGCGCTACTCCGATGACGCGCAAGATCCCCTCCAGCGGCGAAGCGATTCCCGTGGTTGGTCTCGGCAGCTGGATCACGTTCAACGTCGGCAACGACGTCGCGGCGCGCAACGAGTGCACGGCCGTCATCCGCGCGTTTCTCGAAAGCAGTGGACGGGTCATCGACTCGTCGCCGATGTACGGGTCGTCGCAGGAGGTCATCGGCTACGCGCTGGCGAAGCTCGGGCGTCCGCAACTCTTTTCCGCCGACAAGGTGTGGACTTCGTCGGGCGGCATGGCGCAGGCCGAGGAGTCGCGGAGGAAGTGGGGAGTGCCGCGGTTCGATCTGCTGCAGGTGCACAACCTTCTCGCGTGGGAGGAGCATCTGCCGCTGCTGTTCTCGATGAAGAAGGCCGGGCGGTTGCGCTACGTCGGGATCACCACGTCGCACGGGCGGCGGCTGGAAGAGCTGGAAGAAATTATGCGCCGCGAGCCGCTCGACTTCGTGCAGCTGACGTACAACCCGATCGTGCGCGAGCCGGAGTCGCGCATCCTGCCGCTGGCCATGCAGCGCAAGATCGCGGTGATCATCAACCGCCCGTTCGAACAGGGCGAGCTCGTCGACGACCTCGCCCGCCATCCGCTGCCGGCGTTCGCGCGCGAGCTCGATTGCCGCAGCTGGGCGCAGCTGATTCTCAAGTTCATCGTCTCGCATCCCGCGGTCACGTGCGCGATTCCGGCGACGAGCGTCGCCGCGCACGCGCGCGAGAACGTCGACGCCGCGCGCGGACGGATGCCGGATGCGGCGATGCGGAAGCGGATCGCGGAGACGATCGCGAAGCTGGTGTGATGCACCGCCTCACCGATTTCCTGATGTTCTCGCCGCGGACGTACAACCGTCTCTTCGAGCGCTACAACCACGACCTCTGGCCTCTGCATCTTCTCGCGATCGCGATCGGCATCATCATTCTTTGGCGTCGCAAGCAGCCGCGCGTAGTCGCTGCGCTGCTTGCAATCGCGTGGCTCTGGGTGGCGTGGGTGTTTTTCTGGGAGCGGTTCTCGACGATCCACACGTATGCGAAATGGTTCGCTGTGGCGTTTGTCCTCGAAGCAATCGTATTGATGTGTAACAAAGCGGCGGCTTTGCCGCCGCACTCCAAAATCTTCGCTGTCATCCTCCTCATCTATCCGCTAATCCCGCCCCGCCACGAAACGTTCGCCCTCGCCCCCGACCCCACCGCCCTTGCCACGCTCGTGCTCGTCCCCGGCTGGCCGGCGCGCGTCATTCCCATCCTCTGGTGCGTGTTCAGCGCGTTAACGCTCTTGGCAATGGCGATGCGATAGAGATACGGTTCGCCGCCATGAAAAAGATTCTCGCCCTGATCGTCCTTGGCTGGATGACGATCGCCGCCGCACAAACGCCGCCCACCGACAAGAAGGCGGACCCGAAGAAGCCGGAGAAAGCGGAGCAGGAGCCGCGTCCGGTCGAGCAGGAGCTGCAGAAGAAAGAGTCGCAGCAGAAAGACGCGCCGGCGCCGCCGGTGCCGCTGCCCACGCCCGCCGGCGCGACGACGCCCGCGAGCGAGCCGGAGAAAAAGGACGAGAAAAAAGAAGACAAGTGGGACGTCAACAACCCGCCCGGTCCCGCGTCCGACGTGACGATCGATGTGTCCGAGGGAACGTGGATGAGTGTGGATGTCTCGCCGGATGGGAAGGAGATCGCGTTCGATCTTCTCGGCGATCTCTACACGGTTCCGATTGTCGGGCGGCGAGGCGAAGTCGCTCACCAGCGGCGTTGCCTGGGACATGCAGCCGCGCTACTCGCCGAACGGGAAGTGGATCGCCTTCACCTCTGACCGCAGCGGCGGCGACAACATCTGGTACGTCAATCAGCGACGGCTCGAATCGCGAAGCAGGTCTCGAAGGAAACGTTCCGCCTGCTCAACTCGCCGAACTGGACTCCCGACAGCGAGTACCTCGTCGCGCGCAAGCATTTCACCTCCGAGCGCTCCCTCGGCGCGGGCGAGATGTGGCTCTATCACCGCAGCGGCGGCGATGGGCTGCAGATGACGAAGAAGCGCACCGATCAGAAAGACAGCGGCGAGCCGGTGTTCTCGCCCGATGGTAAATATCTTTACTTCAGCGACGACATCACGCCCGGGCAGATCTACGAATACAACAAGGACCCGAACAAAGAGATCTACGTGATCCAGCGCCTCGAGCGCGAGAGCGGCGACGTGCGAGCGCTACGTCACCGGACCCGGCGGCTCGATCCGCCCGACGCCGTCGCCGGACGGCAAGACGCTCGCGTTCATCCGGCGCGTCCGCTACAAGTCGACGCTCTTCGTGCGCGACCTCGAGTCTGGGCGCGAGACCGCGCTCTACGACGGCCTCGATCGCGACATGCAGGAGACGTGGGCGATCCACGGCGTCTATCCGCCGATGGCCTGGACGCCGGACAACAAGTCGATCGTCTTCTGGGCCGGCGGCAAGATCCAGCGCATCGACGTCGCCTCGAAGCAGGTCGCGAACATTCCCGTTCCACGTGAAGTCGACGCGCCGCGTGGAAGACGCGGTGCGCTTCCCGATCGAAGTCGCGCCGCAGAATTTCGACGTGAAGATGCTGCGCTGGGTCGAAGTCTCGCCGCGCGGCAATCAGGTTCTGTATCAGGCCCTCGGCTACATCTACGTCCGCGACTTGCCGTAAATCGGCCCGCCGAAGCGGCTCACGAAGCAGACCGACCACTTCGAGTTCTATCCGTCGTGGTCGCGCGACGGGAAATGGATCGTCTACTCGACCTGGAACGATGAGACCGCGGGCTCGGTGCGTGTCGCGCCAGCCGCGGGCGGCGAAGGACGCGCCGTCACCTCGCAGCCGGGTCACTACATCGAGCCATCGTTCTCGCCGGACGGATCGAAGATCGTCTATCGCACGACGACCGACGGCTACCTCACCACCGCGCTTTGGGCGAACGATCCCGCGATCTACGTGATCCCGACCGCCGGCGGCAAGCCGCTGCGCGTGTCGAAGAAAGGCTCGCTGCCGTCGTTCGGCGCGTCGAACGACCGCGTCTTCTTCATCACGTTCGAAGACGAAGGGAAGCGCGCGCTGCGCTCGGTCGACATCGACGGCGGCGACGAGCGGACGCACGTGATCTCCGCGTTCGCCACCGACTACGCGCTCTCGCCCGACGAGAAGTGGCTGGCGTGGACGGAGAAGTTCCGCGCGCGCATCGCGCCGTTCGTGCGCACCGGCAAGACCATCGACATCGGTCCCGAGATGAAGTCGATGCCGATTGCGACAGTGTCGCGCGACGCGGGCGAGTACATCCACTGGTCCGGCGATGGTAAACGCCTCTACTGGTCCCTCGGACCGGAGCTCTTCTCGCGCGATCTGAAAGACGCGTTTGCGTTTCTCGAAGGAGCGCCGGAGAAATTGCCCGAGGCGCCGGAGAAGGGCATCAACATCGGCTTCTCGCAGCCGTACGACGTTCCGAGCGGCAAACTCGTGCTCACCGGCGCGCGCATCATCACGATGCGTGGCGATGAGGTCATCGAGAATGGGACGATCGTCATCGACCGCAATCGCATCGTTGCCGTCGGCGCGAATGCGATCAGCGTTCCGACGGATGCGAAAGTCGTCGACGTCGCGGGCAAGACCATCATCCCGGGCATCATCGACGTGCACTGGCACGGCTCGATGGGCTCGGATCAGATGACGCCGCAGCAGAGCTGGATCAACTACTCGTCCCTCGGCTACGGAGTGACGACGATTCACGATCCATCGAACGACACTGCCGAGATTTTCGCGGCGAGCGAGCTGGCGAAGACGGGCTCGATCGTCGGACCGCGCATCTTCTCCACCGGCACGATCCTCTACGGCGCGAAGGGGTCGTTCAAGGCGGACATCGAAAAACTCGACGACGCGGTCTCGCACTTGCGGCGCATGAAGGCCGTCGGCGCGTTCAGCGTGAAGAGCTACAACCAGCCGCGCCGCGATCAGCGCCAGCAGGTGATCGAGGCCGCGCGGCGGCTGCAGATGATGGTCGTGCCGGAAGGCGGCTCGCTGTTCGAGCACAACATGACGATGATCGTCGACGGGCACACCGGCATCGAGCATTCGATTCCGGTCCAAAAGATCTACGACGACGTGATGCAGCTCTGGAGTCACTCGAAGACCGGCTACACGCCGACGTTGATCGTCGGCTACGGCGGCAACTGGGGCGAGAACTACTGGTATCAGAAGACGAACGTGTGGGAGGACGCACGCCTCACGAAGTTCGTGCCGCGGCGCATTCTCGACGCGCGCTCGCGGCGCCGGGTGATGGTGCCGGAGGACGAGATCAATCACCTGAGCAACGCGCGCATCGCGAAGCGTTTGTACGACGCGGGTGTGAGCGTGCAGCTCGGCGCGCACGGCCAGCGCGAGTCCCTCGGCGCGCACTGGGAGTTGTGGATGTTCAACCAGGGCGGCATGACGCCGATGGAATCGCTTCGCTCCGCGACGCTCGCCGGCGCGAAGTACCTCGGCTTCGACAAAGACATCGGCTCGCTCGAAGCCGGCAAGCTCGCCGATCTCGTCGTGCTCGACGCCAATCCGCTCGACAACGTGCAGAACACGCGCACCGTGCGCTACACGATCGTCAACGGCCGCATCTTCGACGCCGCGACGATGAACGAGATCGGCAACCACCCGCGCACGCGCAAGCCGTTCTTCTTCGAAATGCCGGGAAGCGAGACGTGGGGCGCGGCCGCGACTGCGGCGACGGCGCACGACGAAGACTGAGAATTTTGTGGAGCGGCGGGCTCTCAGCCCGCCGTTCTTTCCCGGCGGGCTGAGAGCCCGCCGCTCCACAGTTCTCTACCAATACGTCGTCGTCACCGAGCAATCCCCCATCACCACCGCCTGACACGCCATGCGCTCGTCCGCGGCGAAGCCGCGGGCGGCGCCGATGCGCGATTCGATCGACGTCGGCGGGCTGAGGTGGTCCGCGCCGTCCAGCACCATCACGCGGCAGCGGGCGCAGATTCCGACGCCGCCGCATGAATTGCCGAGGGGAACGGCGGCGCGGCGGGCGACGTCGAGCAGCGTCTCATTTTCCTTCGCCGCGGCTTCACGCCCGAGGCGGACAAACGTCACGTTTCTTGGCGGGGCGTTCACAGGGAGTTCGCAGGCGCCCGGATAACTTTCCCCAGCGCCGTGCGTCTATTACAGCATGAGACCGAACGCGCAGGGGGATGGGATGGTTCTAGAGAAGAAGATCGACGAGACTCGCATCGCGGAAGAAATCGTGAGCGTGCTTCCCGCCGGTATCGCGCGCGCGTGCTCACCGGATCGCGACTCGATCCGCTACACCGTACGCGGTGAGGGGATGAAGCTGCGGACGATCGTCCTGCGGCGCGCCTCACTGCAGAAACTCGCCGAGGACGCGGACCGGGCGGTCAAGGTGGAGTATCTGCAGCGCGACCTGCTCGCCAGCGCCGGGAAGCGGATCGAGTTCCGGTATCCGAGGCTCTCGCACTTCATGCAGCTCAGGCGGATGCCGCCGCTGGTCATGCCGTTTGCCAGGGTGATGTAGCTGCGCACCGACGATTCGAAGGTTTAAGGCTTGCTTTTCCGACGTTTCGAAGCCATATTGCAAATATGGCCGTCGAACTGGATGAATTAGACCTTCGGATCGTCGGCCTCCTCGTCAAGGAAGGGCGCACCCCGGCGGCGCAAATCGCGGATCAGATTGGACTTTCCCGTCCCGCGGTGGCTGACCGGCTGGAAAAGCTCGAGCGGCAGGGTGTGATCCGCGGGACGACGGCAGTCGTCGACCCGACGGCGCTCGGCAACGCGATCACCGCCTTCGTCTCCGCGCGCGGCCCCACGATGTCGCCGACCGGCTGGCGCAAGTTCCGCGACCTGATGCGCCGCGAGGAGATCCTCGAAGTGCACACCGTTGCCGGCGAGGATTGCTTCTTCATCAAAGTCCGCACGAAATCGATCACGGAGCTGAACGAGCTCGTGCAACAGTTCTCCGCATTTCCGATGCAGCTCGCGACGCGTACGACGATCGTGATGCAGACGCATTGCGAGAAAGTGGGCGGCATCGACCTCGGCGGAGAGGAGGCCGTGCGATGAAACATGAAAAGGCGCTGGCGTATCTCGCATTCGCCACGATTTGCATCGTCTGGGGCACGACCTATCTCTTCATCCGCATTGCGCTGGAGACGATTCCGCCGCTGCTGCTGACGGCGACGCGCTTCGTCATCGCCGGCCTGATCATGATGCTCGTGGCGCGTCTCCGCGGCGAAGCGCTTCCGCGCGACCTGCGCACGCTCGCCAACCTCGCGCTGGTCGGATTCCTGATGGTCGGCGTCGGCAATCTCGCGGTCGTGTGGGCCGAGCAGTGGGTGCCGAGCGGACTGGCCGCGCTGCTCGTCGCGACCGCGCCGTTCTGGATGGCGATCATCGAAGGATTCCGCAGCCACGGCGAACGCCTCGATCCGCGCGGCATCACCGGCATGCTCATCGGATTCGCGGGCGTGGCGATGCTCGTCACCCCGAGCGGATCGGGCGGCGCGTGGAGCGTGCAGTTCCTCATCGGCGCGCTGGCGATCCAGATCGGCGGCATGTGCTGGCAGCTCGGCTCGGCGCACGGCAAGTACAACCTTCCCCACGTGCCGCTGCTGGCCTCGTCCGCGCTGCAGATGCTGTTCGGCGGTGTGATCGTCGGCATCGTCGGCCTGGCGATCGGCGAGACCTCGCGCTTCACACTCAACCCGCGCACGTTCGGCGCGCTCGCCTACCTCACGATCGTCGGCTCGCTCATCGCCTACAGCGCGTACGTGTACGCGCTCAGCCACATGCGCACCACGCACACGTCGCTCTACGCGTACGTGAATCCCGTCGTGGCCGTGTTCCTCGGCTGGCTGATTCTCAGCGAGCCGCTGACGTGGCTGTCGATCGTGGCGATGATCGTGATCCTCGCGGGAGTCGCACTCGTGCAGACGTCGGGAAAGAAGAGCGCGAGCGTTACGGCGCAGGCCGCTGAGGCGAAGAAAGCGGCATAGGCCCGCGGCATGCACGCCGCTGGACCATGCGCAAAATTCTCGTCCTCACATTTGCATTAGCCGCAAACGTTCTTCGCGCGCAGCAGGCCGCCGACGTTGCCGTCACGGCGACGCTGACGCCGGCCGCGCCCGCCGCAGGCGAGCGCGTGCAGGTGGAAATCCACGCGCGCAACAACGGTCCCACGTTCGCGAATACGGCCCAGGTCTCGTTCGTCACGGTGCTCGAGCCGATGGTCGTGCTCTCCGCGGCCGCCACCGGTGCCCACGTCTGCACGCAAACGCCGCGCATCGGCGGCGTGTCGTGCTCCGGCAGTCTCGCGCCCGGTGCGGAGGTCGTCGTGATGGCGACCGTCGTCGCGCCGAATCGCATCGATCGGCTGTGGCAGCCGATCGCAAGCGTGTTTCGCGGCGACGAGCTGGACGACGTTCCGACGAACAACTCCGTGACGTTCGACATCACGCTGCGCGATGCACCGCACGCCGATCTCGAGACGTCCCTCAGCGGTCCGACCATCGCGGAGACCGGCACCACCGTGAAGCTGACCTACGTGGTCACGAATAACGGTCCGGCCACGACCGGTCCGGTTTACGCCGGCTTCTCCGTGCTGGGCATCGCCTCCATCGGAGGCTTTCCCTCGACCGGCAGCGGCTGGCAGTGCAACACCGTCAGCGGAACGAGCACGCTTTGCACGCGAAGCTCGCTCGCATCGGGGCAGACGTCGGTCATCGAAGTCACCATCCCCACGCCGCAGGTGCCGGCGGACCTGACCGCGGTCGCGAGGACGTTCGCCGAAGGGATCGCCGATCCCGATCCGGCCGACAACGTGGCGGTGCACGAACTGGACGTCGTGAGCACGCTGACGTTCGAGCCGATCCTGATTCCGATCACGCGCACGGCGACGCCCGGCGCGTTCAACTCGCAGTGGAAGACCGAGACGTCGATGTTCATCAACAGCGGCGGGGCGCTCGACCTCCAGCCGCGAAACTGCACATCGACGAATTGCTTCTCGTCCACCGTCCCATTCAATCCCTATCTCTTCGGCGTGCTGCGCGAGCCGCCGCCGCAGTTCGAGGGGCAGTTCGTGTACGTGCCGCAAGGCAGCGCCGAGGACCTGCGCGTGCATACGCGCGTCTACGACGACTCGCAGCTGGACAAGTCGTTCGGCGTGGAAGTCCCGGCGGTGCGCCCGAACGACTTCACGCCGGCGAACCGTGGCACGGTGCTGCTGGACGTGCCGCTCTCGCCGCAGTTCCGCCACACGCTGCGCATCTACGACCGCGACCCGACGCCCGGCCGCCGCGTCGTCATCTTCGTGCGGATGATGGGCGATCGTACGATTCGCGCCGACATCTCGCGCATCTTCACCATTCCGCCCGACAACAGCACCGGCCCCTTCGGACTCCCGCTGCGCCCCGGCTACATCCAGTTCAGCTCCGACGAGCTCCCGAGCCTCGCCGGCATCGATCGCATCTGGTACACCATCGCGCCGACCGATTTCACGACGCGGCTGTGGGCGTTCGTGAGCATCACGAACAACACGACGCAGGAGGTCACGATCATCACGCCGTGAAGCGAGGGTAGCGGGCAGCGGACCGGCGGGCAGCAACGGCTTTCCCTCGCCCGCCTGCCCGTTGTCACGGCGTGATGAGGCTCAACCGTCCTTCTTGATCTGCTCCACGATCTCGCGCACGCGCTCTTCCGCGTGCGCGTTCGGCAGCTGACACGTGCCGGCGCCGCGGTGTCCGCCGCCGCCGTAGCGCGCCATCAGATTGCCGACGTCGGTCTTCGACGTGCGGTTGAAGATGCTGTGGCCGACCGCGCAGACGATGAACTCGCCCTTGCGGCCGTCGAAGATGCGCACCTGAATGTTTGCCTGCGGGTACATCGTGTAGATGAGAAAGCGATTGCCGGACGGCATCTCGGTCACGCCGCGGAGATCGGTGATGATCGCGTTCTTCTCCACCGTCGAGCGCTCGCGCATCAGCTTCGTGAACGCTTCCTGTTGTTCGAAGTAGCGGTCGATGCGCTCCTTCACGTCGGGATCGGCGAGCACGGTCTCGGGATCGTCGGGATGTTCCGCGATCAGGTCGATCATCTTCGTCATCAGCTCTCGGTTGCTGATGCGATAGCTGTGGTGATACGCGAGCCCTGTGCGCGGATCCATGACGTACGAAAGAAGAATCCAGCCGCGCGGCTTCGTGACCTCGTCCATCGAGAGCTGCGCCGAGTCCGATTTGTCGACCGACTCGAGCAGATCCTTGTAGCGCGCCAGCGCCTCGCCGCGGCCGGCGTCGAGGTAGAAGTTGTAGACCACGCGCGCGGCGGAGGGCGCGATCTCGAATCGCCCGCGATACGTCACCGTGTCTTCGTTGCGGACGATCTCGCTGGAATGGTGATCGAACCAGAAGCCGACGCCCGGTTGATACGGGAGGTTGGTGAGAATATCGTTGGCGCCGGCCTGGATTTTTCCATCCTGGATGTCTTTGGGATGAACGAACTCGATCGAGTCGATCGACTCGACCTGCCGCAGCAGGACGGCGCAGGCGAGTCCGTCGAAGTCGGAGCGAGTGATGAGGCGCATGGGGGCGGATTCTAAATGAAACGCTGGATACCTTCGCTGCTTCTGCTGATCATCGTCGCCGCGGTGTACGCGCTGGAGCATCAGGCCTCGACGCCGTCGACGAAGGTCGGCGAGCAGCCGGTGCTCGTGGAGCTGTTCACGTCGCAGGGCTGTTCGAGCTGCCCGCCGGCCGATGAATTGCTGCGCAAGATCGCCCGCGATCCGAATCTCCGCGGCCGCGCCATCCCCCTCGCGTTCCACGTCGACTACTGGAATCACCTCGGCTGGCGCGATCCGTTTTCGTCGCGCGAATGGTCGCAGCGCCAGGGCGACTACGTGCGGGCGATGCATCTCGACAGCGCCTACACGCCGCAGGTCGTGATCAACGGCTCGCGGCAGTTGGTCGGCTCGAGCGCGCAGCAGATCTATCGCGCGATCGAGGAAGAGTCGAAGCGCACAGGCGAGGGGAGCGTGAGCATTCGCGCCGAAGGCGATCAGGTGATCGTGCGCGCGAGCGCACCGCGCGGCGGCGTGGACGTGCTCGTGGCCTCGTTCGAGAACGGCGCGACGACGAAAGTGCTCCAGGGCGAGAACGGCGGACGGACGCTCGCGGATGACGCGATCGTGCGGCAGCTCGTCCGCGTCGGAACACTCGATGGGAAGGGCACGCTCGAAGAGCGCTTGAAACTGCCGCTCGCCAAAAACATGGGCGCGGTCGCGTTTCTGCAGGACGCGAAGACGAAGCGCGTATGGAGTGCGGCAACGCTAGTTGCCGCTCTGCCTGAGCGAGAGCGGTGACTGGCGTCACCGCACTCCAGATCACGCCGCCGGGCGCATGACCACCTTCACGCAATCGTCCTGCTTGTCGCGGAACGTCTTGTACATCTCCGGCGCGTCGTCGAGCGTCACGCGATGGGTGATGATGAACGACGGGTCGATCTCGCCGCGCTCGATGCGCTCGAGGAGCGCGCGCGTGTAGTTCTGCACGTGCGTCTGCCCCATCTTCAGCGTCAGTCCTTTGCCGAACGCCGTGCCGAACGGCACTTTGTCGATGAAGCCCGCGTACACGCCGGGGATCGACACCGTTCCGCCCTTGCGGCAGCAGTGCAGCGCCTGCCGCAGCACGTGCGCGCGGTCGAACGTCAGCTTGATGGCCTGCTTCACGCGATCCATGATCGCGTCGGGAAAGTGTCCGTGCGCCTCCATGCCGACGGCATCGATGCAGCGATCCGGTCCGCGTCCGCCGGTCATGTCTTTCAGCGTGTCGAAGACGTCGGCTTCGGAGTAATCGAGGATCTCGGTCCTGCCGTCGCTTTGCGCCAGACGCAAACGCTCGCGGAAGCGATCGATGGCGATCACGCGCTCCGCGCCCTGCATCCACGCGCTGCGAATCGCGAAGAGCCCGACCGGGCCGCAGCCCCAAACCGCGACCGTGTCGCCCGGCTCGATGTCGCAGTTCTCCGCCGCCATCCAACCGGTGGGAAAGATGTCGGTGAGGAACAGCACCTTCTCATCGGGGATGCCGTCCGGGATCTTCAGCGGCGAAACGTCGGCGAACGGCACGCGCACATACTGCGCCTGTCCGCCCGCGTAGCCGCCGTACATGTGCGAGTAGCCGAACAGGCCCGCGCCCGAGTAGCCCATCAGCGCCTCGATCATCCACGCGTTCGGATTCGTGTTGTCGCACAGCGACCACTGTCCGTTCCGGCAGAACCAGCAGCGCCCGCAGCAGATCGGAAACGGGACGATGACGCGGTCGCCGCTCTTGAGATTCTTCACCTCGGCGCCGACTTCCACGACCTCGCCCATGAACTCGTGTCCGAGGATGTCGCCGCGCATCATCGTCGGCACGTAGCCGTCGTAGAGATGGAGGTCGGAGCCGCAGATCGCGGTCAGCGTCACGCGGATGATCGCATCGTGAGGATTGAGAATTTTCGGATCGGGGACGTCGAGGACGCGGACTTCTTCCTTGCCCCAATAGCAGACGGCTTTCATCGTGGATGTCCTTTACTTTCTTCCGGTTGGCTGGCCTTCGGTCGTCGCGATCTCGCCGGTCTCGAGCAGCATCTTGAGGCGGCGGAGATCCTCCTGCACGTTCATCGCGGGATCCTCGCCGAGGAACTTCGACACCGCGGCGCCGAAGACGCCGGCGGGCGGGTCGTAGCGCAGGACGACCTTCACGATCGTGCCGCGTCCGCCGAACGCGGGCTCGAAGTGCACGGAGCCGGCGTTGTCGACTCTGCTGCCGTCGATCGATCGCCACGCGATCAGTTCGTTCGGGATCTCGTTGATGATCTCCGCTTCCCAGTCGGCCTTCATGCCCGCCGGACCCTTCGCGGTCCAGTGCGAGCGGCGGCTGTCGTGGCACTCCACGGCCTCGAGGTTGTGCATGAAGCGCGGGAGGTTTTCGAAGTTGCGCCAGAACGCGTAGATCTGTTCGGGCGGCGCGTTGATGGTGACGGCTTTCTCGACGCGCACGCCCTTGCCATACGGCACGCTGACCTGGCGGTCGTCGTTCGCGCGCTCGTGACCGTTCGACGAAAGGCCGAGGGCGTTGTAGACCGCGCAGAACCCGGTCGCGCCGCGCAGCACCAGCGCGCCACCGAGAGCGGAAAGTGCGACGCCGCGCGCGGAGCGCTTCTTCAGTCCGTACGCCGCGAGCGCACTGCCGAACACGACCGAAACCCAACGCTCGGGATTGTTGACGTTCTTTTGCGTTTGCATAACGTGCAAACGCATCGCATTAAGTATGCCTGCCTTCGTGTCATTCCGAGCGTAGCGAGGAATCCCCCGATTCAGGAGATTCCTCGCCGTCTTCGCGGCTCGGAATGACACTCATGGCGCCGGCTCTTCCGTATCGGCCATGACCATCCGTTTCACGCGATGCTCGCCCTCCGGCTCGAGCACCACCGCGACCGCGCGCCCGAGGTCGCCTTTCGTCGCCTGGACGTAGACGGTGATCGCGTACGGTCCCGACTCCTTGTAGCCGAGCGTCATATACGAGCCGTATTGATCGATGAGCTCCTGCCAGCTCGCGGCGGTCTTGCGAATCTCATCGTCGGGGCGGCGGCGTCCGTGCGCGCGATAAAAGTCCGCCATCTTCTCGATGCTGCCGGAGTTGAATGCCGCGATCAGCGTCTGCGCGGCCTTGCCCGCGGGCGTATCGGGCAGCGTCGTCGTTTTCGTGTACGCGCCGAACAGCGGAACGGTCGACGGCGGATCAGCGGCGATCGTGTCGGTGATCCATTTGCGGTGCGACGACACGCGCGCGAATCCGTCGAGCGTTCCGTACGCCGATGCCGTCGCTTCGCTGCCGCTGTTGAACGAGCCGACGCCGATCGTGTAGACCTTTCCGTTCTCTTCGATGAGCGCGGGGCAGCCGCTGTCGCCGGCACCGGGAATCCCTTCGAGGTCGAGCCCGGCCGGCGGCGTGTCGAACGTGAAGACGAGCGAGTGCTCGAACACCGCTTCGACTTTGTTGTTCGCGGCGAAGACTTTCCCTCGCTCGTTGCGCGCGCGCTTGTCGCCGGTGCCGGTCTCGCCGTAGCCGACGACCGTGGCGATCTTGTCCGGCTCGTCGTCGCGCTCGTACAGCAGCACGGGCGTGATTCCTTCGGCGGGCTCGCGCAATCGAAGCAACACGAGGTCGTAATCGGAGTCGACGGCGCGAAGGACGCGCTTCGGATGAAGAATGATCTTGTCGACGTCGTAGCGCTTGCCGGCGAAGCGGACGAACGGCGTGCCGTTCGGATTGAAGTAGTCCTCAATCGTGTGCGCGGCGCTGAGCGCCCAGCGCGGCGCGATGAGCGTGCACGTGACCTGATCGCCGAGCATGCCGACGGCGGGATAGTGATTGCCGAGGGCCGCGTAGCGGGCGGGCTCGCGATCGTGGCGCATGATCATGGCGAGAACGAGTGCAACGGCGAGCTTCATGGCCGCATCGTAAGAACGCGAGGCGCGGGTGATCGATCGTGATCGCAGCGTTTATCGCGATCTCAGCGCACGGCGGTAACGGGCGGGTGACATTCCGGTCAACCGCCGGAACGCGGCCGAGAAATGACTCTGATTCGCGAAGCCGGCGTCGAGCGCGATCTGCGCGATCGGCTCGGCCGAGAACGCGAGCGGATGCGATGCGGCTTCGACGCGGCGCGCGCGAATGGCGTCGCCGATCGTCGTTCCGTAGTGGCGCCGGAACTCGCGCGTGAGATGCGCAGGATGCACGCCGGCGTCCGCGGCGATGCCTTCGAGCGTGAGCCGTTCCCGGAATCGCTCCGCGACGACTTCGCGTGCGCGCTCGAGCCAGCGCGGCGCGCTTCCCTTCGCGCCGCGCACCGCTTCGGCGAGCATTTCGTACGCGAGCCCTTCGATCGCCAGCGGCGAGACGTCGTCCATCCGCGCCAGCTCCGCGCTCGCGCGCAGCATCAGCGACGCGACCGGCCCGCCGTGAAACGTCGCCGGACGATCGAGCATCGGCACGGCCTCGAGCCACCGCGGCTCGAATTCGATCGTGAAAATGCGCGCGCCGTCCGTTCCGAAGCGATCGGCGTGCTGCTCGTTCGGAAGATGAAACGTGACCGTCCCCGCGCGGCACGTGCGATCGCCGCTTTGCAGCGACTCCTCGTATCCGCCGGCGAGGACGATGCTGAGGTACGCCGTCTCGTGGCGATGCGCCGCGATGCGCAGCGCCGGCCGGTACGTGTAGTCGGTGAGCGTCAGCCCGCGCACGTCGCGCGAGCAGACCGGCTCCCCGCAGAACTTTCCGCGCGGCAGCGTCGTGTCGATCATGGCTGATGATGTGACGGAATCGCGCGGCGGAGGTTTGGTGGAGGTTCCTCGGGTCCTCGGGCGGAACGGGCTCCATCGCCAGACGGCCCCTTCATCCCGAGGACCCGAGGGCCCGAGGACCCCAGAACTCGCGTAAGCTAAACACCCATGCCGGCCACCGCCCCACCGCCCGTCCGCCCGATTCCGCTCGACGACATCCGCGCGGCGCATCAGCGCATTCGCGGCGTCGTCACGCGCACGCCGCTGATCCGTCTGCGGCATGACGTCGCGAGCGCGCCGGAGATCTGGCTCAAGCTCGAGAATCTGCAGCCGATCAACGCGTTCAAGATTCGCGGCGCCGCAAACGCGGTGGGGTTGCTCAGCGACGAAGCGCGCAGCAAAGGCGTGTGGACGATCAGCGCCGGCAACGCGGGGCAGGGCGTCGCCTTCGCCGCGCGCGCGGCGGGCATTCCGTGCACGGTGCTCGTCATCGAGACCGCTCCCGAGACAAAGATCGAGCGGATGCGCAACCTCGGCGCGACGCTCGTGAAGGCGCCGTTCGACGCCTGCTGGAACGCGATGGAAGACCGCGCCTATCCCGGCATCGAAGGGACGTTCGTCCATCCGTTCGACGATCACGATTTCATCGCCGGCAACGCCACGATCGGGATCGAGATCCTCGAAGACATGCCGCACGTGAAGAGCCGTCTTCGCCGCGATCGGCGGAGGCGGACTGACGACCGGCATCGCCAGCGCGATCAAGCAGCTCGCGCCGCACGTGCGGGTCATGGGCGCGGAGCCGGAGACCGCCGCGCCGGGCGCGAAATCGTTCGCCGCGCATTCGCCGCAGGTGTTCGATCAGTGGCAGGCGTCGTTCGTCGACGGCGCCGGCGGCAAGAGCATTTTCCCGCGCATGTGGGAGCGGATTTCTCCGGTGCTCGACGGCTCGGTCATCGTCACGCTCGACGAGGTGAAGAACGCGATGCGAATCGTGGCGTCGAAGATGCGCGTGATCGCGGAAGGCGCGGGCGCGCTCGGCGTCGCCGCCGCGCTGAAGGAGACGGAAGGGCCGGTGGTCGCGGTCGTTTCCGGCGGCAACATCGATCTCAAGAAGTTTTGCGAGATCATTGCTTAATACGTGTGGCTCGTCCTCGCCGCGGTTCTCACATCTGCCGCCCGGGTATGTCGATGACAGTCTGTGCGCGGACTGCCATCGCGAGCTCGCGGCGACGTATCGCCACGTCGGCATGTCGCAGTCGTTCTCGCGGCCGCGCCCGTCGAACCTGATCGAAGACTTCGACGCGGCGCCGTACTTTCACGCGAAGTCGAAGCAGTATTTCGAAATGCGCCGCCGCGGCGACGCGATCGTGTTTCGCCGCTATCAGCTCGACGCGGACAAGAAGCCGATCAACGTGTTCGAGCAGATGGTCGACTGGATCCTCGGCTCGGGCCATCGTTCGCGCACCTATCTCTACGCGACGCCCGGCGGCGAGCTGTATCAACTGCCGATCGCCTGGTATTCGCAGATTCGCGCGTGGCGCATGTCGCCCGGCTATGACCGTGCCGATCACGACGGCGTGACGCGCCGCGTGCGGCACGAGTGCATGTTCTGCCACAACGCCTATCCCGATGTGCCGAAGGCGAATGAGTCGTATTGGCGCCCGCAGACGTTTCCGCGCGAGCTGCCGCAGGGCATCGGCTGCCAGCGCTGCCACGGGCCGGGCGCGCGCCACGCGGCGGTCGCGCTCACGGGCGACATGGCGAAGACGAAGTCGTCGATCGTGAATCCGGCGAAGCTCGACGCGCGGCGGATGATGGACGTCTGCTACGAGTGCCACCTGCAGCCCGCGGTCGCGCTCTTCGGCGTGCGCCGCTTCGGCCGCGACATCTATTCCTTCCGCCCCGGCCAGCTGCTCGCCGACTACGCGCCGCCGCTCGACATCGATACGAAGGATCGCTTCGAGATCAACCATCATCCGTATCGACTCGAGCAGAGCCGCTGCTTTCGCGAGAGCAACGCGAAGCTGACGTGCCTCACATGCCACGATCCGCATCGCAGGAAGACGCTGGTCGAGTACCGCGCGGCGTGCCTGTCGTGTCATCAGAAAGCGCATCGCGCGGACGGAAGACTGCATCGCCTGCCACATGCCGCAGCGCCGCACGCAGGACGTCGTGCACGCGGTGATGACGGATCATCTGATTCAGCGGAAGCCGTCAGGCGATCTGCTCGCGCCGCTGGAGGAAATCGAGCCGGAGTTTTCGCGCGTCGAGTTTCTGTACGGCGTCAAAGATCCGCTGCTGCTGCTCGTGCCGCTCGTGCGCGCGCACGGCGGCGCGAATGCGGACGAAGTGAACCGGCTCGCGCAACTGATCGCGGAGAGCGAAGCCGAAAGAGGTCGAGCCATATCTCGATCTCGCCGCGGGTCTCTTGCGGCAGCGGCGCTACGCGGAGCTCGAGAAGGTCGCGCAGTCGATCGATCATCCGCTCGCGCTCGAATGGCTCGGCATCGCCCGCACCGGCCAGACCGGCGATCGCAGTCACGCCATCCGCCTGATCGAGGAATCGCTGAAGCGCGATCCGACGCGCGCCGAGGGGGAGTTCAACCTCGGACTGTTTCTTTTCGGCGCGGGACGCGTGAACGACGCCATCGCGCACTACCAGCGGGCGCTCGCGCTGCGACCGAACTTTGCGGCGGCGTGGCTGCGGCTGGCGGAGGCGCAGCTGGTCTCAGGCGATCAGACCGCCGCCGAGGAGAGCCGCCGCCGCGCGGCGGCGATCACCTCACGATAGCCACGGGCCGGAATCCCCCGGGGTTCGGATACTCGCGGCGATCGGTCAGCTGGCCGAGGGGCGTGGCGATGATGGGAACGGTGTACGGGCCGATCATCGCCGTTCTGCCGGTATTCTGCGCCTTGGCGATCTTCATCGGCAGGCGGATCAGAATCTTCTTCGGATCGAGCACTTTCGCGCCGCCGGGCTCGAGCACGATGTCGGGGATGAACACGTCGGCATTGCCGGGCACGTTCTTCAGCGTCAGCTTCGCATCCTGCGCGCCCGGCGCGTTGAAGCCGATGGTCGCGTTGTGCGGCGGGACGTCGAGGATCACGAACGCGCCGTTCGGCGAGATGCCGCCGGACGCATATTGATTGTTCTCGACCCACAACGATGTCGCCTGAAAGAGCTGCTGCCGCCGCGCGATCTCGATCTCGATCGTGTCGCTGTGCTTCGCGTTGGCGACGTCGATGATCCAGCCGCGCACGCTCGTCGGCTCGCGATTGAGCGAATAGATCGATTCGTCATCGATTTTCGTTTCGCCGCCGCAGGCGGCGACGAGGAGCAGTGCACAAGCGAAGAGACGGCGCGCCATGACGCGAAGAGTAGCATGCGATAATTCGCGCGGCTCACCATGAAACGTTGGCTCTCTCTCGGTGCCGTTCTCGCTGTCGCTCTCGCCTCGATCGTTCTCGCGCAAACGTCCGGACAGGCCACGCTCCGCACGCCCGCGGGCGACCGTCCGTTCACATATGTCCTGCAGTCGGGCCAGACCTACGTTTCCGCGAACGAAGTGACCACCGCCCTCGGCGGCACGATCGCGCCCGACAGCAACGGCTTCAAAGTCACGATCAACAACGTCGTCTCCGCGTTCGGGCCCGACAGCCGCTTCGGCGTCGTGCGCGACGATCTGATCGAGATGCCGGTGCCGCCGATCTCGATCGAAGGGCAGCCGTTCGTCCCGTGGCAGTTTTTCCAGGGCCTCCTCGCCAAGACCTCGACGATGGATGTTGCGTGGGACGCGAACGCGCATCTGCTGCTCGTGCGGCCGCAGCAGCAGGGCATCGTCGACGTGCAGGCCTCCGTGGCGAACATCCAGGACATCTCGAAAGTGGTCCTGACGCTCAGCGCGCCGGCGGAGTATTCGATCGTCAAGGAACAGCTCGCGTACGTCGTGCGCTTCAGGACGCCGATCCGCGCGCCGTTCGCGGAGCAGGCGGTGGAGGATCCGTGGATCGCGAAGCTGCAGTTCGCCGGCAACGAGCTGCGCATTCACCTCACCGCGCCGGACGTCGTCGCCGATGCGTACAAGCTCGACAACCCTCCGCGCATCGTCCTCGACTTCCGCAAGGCCACGGCTCCGGTTCCGGGGCAGCTGCCTACGCTGCCCGGCGTGAAGCCGCAGGAACTGCCAGGCATTCGCACGATCGTGATCGATCCGGGTCATGGCGGCAAAGAAGTCGGCGCCGTCGGAGCGGATGGGTTGCTCGAGAAAGACGTGACGCTCGCGATCGCGCGCAAGCTCGCGGCGTCGCTGGCGACTAAGACCGGCGCGCGCATCGTGCTGACGCGCGATGACGACACGCTGGTCTCGCTCGATCAGCGCACCGCGCTCGCGAATCAATACAAAGCCGACCTGTTCCTCTCCGTGCATCTCAATTCGTCAGTTGGCAAAGTGGCGAAGGGATCGGAAACGTACTTTTTGTCCGTCGAAGCCTCGGACGAGCTCGCGCGCAAGGCGGCGGAGACGGAGAACGCCTCGGCCGCTGCCGCGGCGGCGAGTCCTGCGGCCGATCTGAAGCTGATCCTCTGGGATCTCGCGCAGCAGACGTATCTCGACGAGTCGAGCCGCTTCGCGCAGGCGGTGCAGGAAGAGATGAACGCGGCGACCGGCGTCGCCAACCGCGGCGTGAAGCAGGCGCCGTTCAAGGTGCTGGTCGGAGCGACGATGCCGGCGGCGCTGGTGGAAGTCGGCTTCATCAGCAACCCCCAGGAAGAGGCGAAGCTGCAGTCGGACGAGTTTCAGAACGTGATGGTGGACGCGCTCACGCGCGCGGTGCAGCGCTATAAGACGGATTACGAGACGCGCATCGGGATCGTGCAGCCCGCGGCGCCGGTGACCACCGCGCCGGCGGCGGCGACCGGGCCGACGGCGGCGACCGGGAAGGTGCCGTGACCCCTCATCCGGCCTTCGGCCACCTTCTCCCCGCAAGCGGGGAGAAGGGCTCTCGCCGCGACCTCCGCGAGTGCCCCTCTCCCCGCGTGCGGGGAGAGGGTGCCGCGAAGCGGCGGGTGAGGGGCGGTGCGTGCATCGCAGTCGTGCTTCTCGCGTTGCTTCCCGCATGTAAGAAGAAGGACGCCGTCACCGCCAACATCAACGCGGCGAATCGTGTCGCCGTCCGTCCGGTGAAGCTGTACTTCGAGTCGGAGCAGCTCGCACTCGTCAGCGAGACGCGCAACATCGCGCTTGCCGAGAGCCCGGCCGCGGCGATGCCGGTGGTCGTGCGCGAGCTGATGAAGGGACCGGCGACCCCGGCCGGGCAGCGCCTCTTTCCCGCCGACACCGTCGTCCGCGGCGCCTATCTCCTGCCGGGCGGAACGGTGATTGTGGACCTCGGCGGATCCACCCTGACGCAGGGGTGGGGCACCGGAAGTCATCATGAGCTGATGGCCGTCTACTCCCTCGTGCAGACCATCACTTCGAACTTCGCCGACGCCCGCCGCGTCCGCTTCGTGATCAACGGCGCGCCGGCTGAAACGCTCGCGGGACATGTCTCCCTGGCGAAGAGTCTGGGACCGATGCCGCAATTAGTCGATCCCCGTTTCCGTTAGTGTGGGAACCGAACGCCCGTTTTGGTTTTGTCATTCTCTGACCCACCACTCGTGGCGTATCTCTATGGAGATGAATCGGTTGTCACAGTGCAGTTACATTGGGAAATTTTTCACAAAGTGTGCGATAATCTCCACCCAGATGAGATTTAAGTTACTGGATGGGCCGGCAGGAACCGCATCTGTTGTATACACCCCGCCAGTGAAGTCCCCGCAATTTGAATGCTTCCTTGAATCTTACCGAACCCGATAACACACATCCCATCGCGTTCCCGCCAGCCCAATCCAGTATAAAAATTCAACCCCGCTGAAAGGCGGGGTTGATTTTTTGGTAACCGGTTACGCGAGCTGGGCGACGACGCTCTCCACGAGCAGCCGCGAATCCGCATTCACCGCCATCCAACGGATCGCCGCCATCGCCGCGTCGGCCGCGGCAAGGAGGCGCTCGCGCGGAATGCGGTCGCGGATGTCGGCGAGCTTGGCGTCGTCGAAGGCGACGGCCTCGCAGAGAATCGCGCCGAGGAGCGCGATGGCGTCCTTGACGTTGTCCTGATCGGACACGAGCGCGGCCAGGCCGAGGAGCGCGGCGCTCTCGCCGCGCGTCGCGTAGCGATGGAGGAGATCGATGATGTCCGCGGCGAGATCGCCGGCGTTCTCGAACATCGACACCTGATGACTGCGCACCAGAGCGCGCGCGGTGTCGGCGACGTAGATCTGCTGCGCGCGCGACTTGATCGTCGGCAGCAGGAGATCGGGCGAGCGGGTGATGAGGACGAACGTCGTGTCGCGCGCCGGCTCTTCGAGCGTCTTGAGCAGTGAGTTCGAGCCGCTCACGCTCAGCGCGTCGGCGGGATCGATGATGAACACCTTGCCCCGTCCTTCGAACGGGCGCATCGTCGCGCCGGCGACGATCTCGCGGATCTGTTCGACCGAGATCAGCTTCCGCTCGCCGCCGACTTCGATGAAGTGGACGTCGGGATGGATACGGCGTTCGATGTGCTGGCAGGCGAGGCAGTCGTCGCCGGTCGATCCCTGGAGGCAGTTGATCGTCTTGGCGATGCGCAGGGCCACGTCGCGCAGCAGCGGCGCCGAGGGACCGTAGAGAATGATCGCGTGATGCAGCTCGCCGCGGCGCGCGGTATCGAGGATGAGCGAGGCGGCAGTGGTCATGCGAGGTCCTTCAATTCGGCAGGCAGCGCGTCGAGCGTGCGCGCGAACACGGTATCAGCGTCCGCGTCGGCGTCGACGAGGACGAATCGATTCGGCTCCGCGACCGCCATCGCGAGGTAGCCCTCGCGCACGCGGCGAAAGAAGCGCAGGTCTTCGAGCTCGAAGCGCCCTTCATCCTGCGACGCGGTGGCGTTGCGCGATCGCGCGCGCGTGAGGCCGACTTCTTCTGGCAGATCGAACAGCAGCGTGCGATGCGGCACGAGCGCGTCCGTCGCCCACGTGTTGAGCATGCGCAGCCGATCGAGATCGATGAGACGTCCGAAGCCCTGATACGCGAGCGTCGAATCCGCGTAGCGATCGCAAAGCACGATCTCACCGCGCGCGAGCGCAGGCTCGATCACTTCGGTCGTGTGTTGCCGGCGCGATGCCGCGAACAGAAACACCTCCGCGATCGGATCGATCACGTTCGCGCTGTCGAGCACGATCGCGCGGATGCGATCCGCGAGCGGCGTCCCGCCCGGCTCCTTCGTCGCCACGATCGTTTTCCCGCGCCCGCGCAGATGCTCCGCGACGCGCCGATGCTGCGTCGTCTTGCCGGAGCCTTCGATGCCTTCGAATGTGATGAACATTGGACCTATAGGCGTTGCATGGCTATGGACGGCCAACCCGTCACGCAATCCGCGCAGGTAATGCTCCCTCATCAAGCTCTCGAATACGCGCGGGCGCGCAAGAAAACGAAACCGCTCGCCGAGGCGCGCTTTCCGCCGCAGTCTCTCCAGGCGTCCCTCATCGAACGTACGTCCCTCGAGCTCGTGCACGCCGAGGAAGCCGCCGAGCTCGGGATGCTTCTTGTAGAAAATCGCGCCTGACTTGCCGACGGTGTACTGCCGCCGGGCGAACGAGTCGACGTTCATCGGATGGTGATGGCGCGTGATCGCGTGCGCGTTGTAATGAATCTTCAAGCCCAGCGCATCGAGCCGATAGGCGAGCTCGATGTCTTCCCACGCCGCCGAGGGGAACGTCGTGTCGAACGGATGCGCCGCGAGGACGGCGCGATCGATGGAGATGTTCGAGGTGTAGAAGAAATTGAACGGCACGACCGCGCCGTGCTCGATCAGCTTGTAGCCGAACTGCAGGCCGTAGTCGTTGATGTAGTCCATGAACGCGGTGACGCGCTCGCCGTGCGGCCAGCCGGTGTAGCCGAGGCAGGCCACGAGCGGATCGTCGTTCGACTCGCGATGCACGCGCGCGTGCTCGGCGAGAAAGCGCGGCTCCGGCACAGTGTCGTCGCCAATGAAGATGACGAACTTGCCGCTCGCGAGCGTCACGCCGAAATTGCGCGCGCGTCCGGGGCCGCCGTTCGGCTGCGTGCGGAACGTGATGCCGCCGCGCTGCGAGACCACGCGATCCGTGTCGTCGGTCGAGCCGTCGTTGATGACGATGACCTCGAACGGCGGCGGGTCGACTTGCGTCTGCAGCGCGTCGAGGACGCGGAGGAGCATGTCGAGGCGGTTGTACGTGGGGACGACAACGGAGAAATACGTCATGCGCTGGCCCCGCCATCAATCGCGAGCACCTGACCGGTAATTCCGCTCGCGTCGTCCGACAGCAGGAACGCGATCGCCGCCGCGACTTCGTCGGCGCGGACGGCGCGGCGCATCGGGATCTGCTGGATCATCGCGCGCTTCACTTCCGCGTCGAGGTCCGCGACCATGTCCGTCTCCACGAACCCGGGCGCGACGCAGTTGACGCGGATGCCGCTGCGCGCGACTTCGCGGGCGAGCGAGCGCGTCATCGCGATCAGCGCGCCCTTCGCGGCGGAGTAATTCGTCTGCCCGACCACGCCGTGCACGCCGGAAAGCGAAGCGACGCTCACGATCGCGCCGCGGCGCTGCTGCATCATGACCGGCAGCACCGCCTTCGTCATCGTCCACGCGCCGCGCAGATTCGTCGACACGACGTCGTCGAACTGCTCCGCGCTCATGTTGTACATCAGCGCGTCGCGGCGGATGCCGGCGTTGTTCACCAGCGCGTCGATCGTGCCGAAGCGCAGCAGCGTCTGCTCGACGGCGAGATGGCACGCGGCGTCATCGCGCACGTCGGCCTCGAACGCCGCGGCGCTGCCCTTCGACTCCGCCTCGAACGCGAGCGCCGCGTCGCGCGACTGGCTGTACGTGAACGCGACCGACCAGCCGTCGAGCAAGAGGCGCATTGCCGTCACGCGCCCGATGCCGCGCGAGCCGCCGGTAATGAGCGCCGTGCGCTTCAGCTTTCCTCCTCGTACTTTTCCTTCAGCGTGGCAACCACCGAAGGATCCGCAAGCGTCGTCACGTCGCCGAGCGCGCGGCCTTCCGCGATGTCGCGCAAGAGCCGCCGCATGATTTTTCCGCTGCGCGTTTTCGGCAGGTCGGCCGTCATCAGAATCTTCTCCGGCCGCGCGATGGCGCCGATTTTCTCCGCGACGTGCGCCTTCAACTCCTGCTCGAACTTCGCCGGATCCTGCATCGCGCGCTCGCGCTGCGATTCCTTCACGATCACGAACGCCGCGATGGCGGTGCCTTTGATCTCGTGCTGAATCCCGACCACCGCGGCCTCGGCGATCGACTGATGATCGACGAGCGCCGACTCCACCTCCATGGTTCCGATGCGATGGCCGGCGACGTTGATCACGTCGTCGACGCGGCCTAACAACCAGAAATAGCCGTCTTCGTCGCGCTTCGCGCCGTCGCCGGTGAAGTAGATGCCGGGCCACTTCGACCAGTACTGCTTCTCAAAGCGCTCCGGATCGCCGTAGATCCCGCGCAGCATCGACGGCCACGGCGTGGTGATGGCGAGGTAGCCGCCGCCGACTTCGACGCGATTGCCTTTCTCGTCGAGGATCTCCGCGTCGATGCCGGGAAACGGCTTCGTCGCCGAGCCGGGCTTCGCCGGCACGAGTCCGGGCAGCGGCGTGATCATGATCGCGCCGGTCTCGGTCTGCCACCAGGTGTCGACGACCGGGCAGCGCTCGCCGCCGATGTTCGTGTGATACCAGATCCAGGCCTCGGGGTTGATCGGCTCGCCGACCGTGCCGAGGAGGCGCAGCGACGACATGTCGTGCGCGCGCGGCAGCTCCTCGCCCCATTTCATGAACGCGCGGATCGCCGTCGGCGCGGTGTAGAAGATCGTGATCTTGTGCCGCTCGATGATGTCCCAGAAGCGGTCCTTCTTCGGGAAGTCGGGCGCGCCTTCGTAGATCATCACCGTCGCGCCGCACGCGAGCGGGCCGTACACGACGTACGAGTGTCCTGTCACCCAGCCGATGTCCGCCGTGCACCAATAGATGTCGTTCTCTTTCAGATCGAACACCCACTTGCACGTGGCGTAACAGACGGTGAGATAGCCGCCGGTCGTGTGCACGATTCCCTTCGGCTTCCCGGTGCTGCCGGACGTGTAGAGCATGTAGAGCATGTGCTCCGAATCGAGCGGCACCGCGTCGCACGCGGCATCCGCTTGCTCGAGCGCCTCGTGATACCAGACGTCGCGTCCGTCCTGCATCGCGACATCGTCTTCGGCGCGGCGCCGGACGACGATCACGCGCTCGATGCTCGGGCACTCCGCGACCGCGGCGTCGGTCGTTTTCTTCAGCGGCACGACCGTGCCGCGGCGATAGCCGCTGCTCGCCGTGATGACGAGCTTCGCCTGCGCGTCCTGGATGCGATCCTTCAGTGCGTCCGAGGAGAAGCCGCCGAAGACGACCGAGTGCACGGCGCCGATGCGCGCGCAGGCGAGCATGGCCACGACCGCTTCGACAATGAGCGGCATATAGATCGCGACGCGGTCGCCGCTCGTAATGCCATGCGATTTGAGGACGTTCGCGAACTTCGAGACTTCCGCGTGCAGCTCGCGATAGGTCACGCGCCGGATCTCGCCCGGCTCGCCTTCCCAGATCAGCGCGACTTTGTCGCCGCGCGTTTCGAGATGGCGATCGAGGCAGTTGTAGGACGCATTGAGCTTCCCGCCGAGGAACCACTTCGCGTAGGGCGGATTCCACTCCAGCACGCGGTCCCACTTCGTCTGCCAGTCGAGCTCGGCCGCCCAGTCCGCCCAGAATTTCTCGCGGTCCGCTTTCGCTTTTTCCCAGATGGCGGGATCATGAATGTTCGCCTGATTGCGAAAGTCTTCGGACGGGGGAAACTCGCGGCTTTCCTGGAGCAGGGCATCGATCTCTTGAGCCATGGGTCGATTCTATCGAAACCACGCCGAGCGCTCGATCGTCGGAGGAGCAAATGAAGAAAGCGCTGCTGTTCGTCGTCGCCATCATCGTGCTGGTCGTTGGAGGATGGTTCGTCGCGTTGCGATATTACGAGGCGAAGGAGACGCGCGCCGCGCAGGTGGCGTGGGTCGGCCTCGGCTCCGTCGACGCGACGCCGCAGCGCTTCCCCGACGTGAAACAGAGCGCCGGCGCGACGAAGCTTGTGGCGCTGGCGTCGGCGGCGCACATCGACATGGAGCCGCGCTACCGCGCGCGCGACGTGAACACTCAGACGAAGCCTGCGCCGGATGCGCAAACCATCGAAGTGCGCAAGGCGCTCGGCGATTACATCAAAGAGCAGTTCGAGCGCACCGGCGACGCGATCGACGCGCCGCCGCCGGTGGCCGCGCACTATCTCGCGGAGAATGACGCCGCGCTGAACGCGATTCGCGACCATATTCTCAGCGGCGCGACGATCGCGTGGGATACGAAGCTCACCGACGGGTTCGATCAGCCGATCCCGAATCTCATCAGCATGATGCATCTGCAGCGCGCATTCTCCGCGCGCGCACTCGAGAAAGCGCGGCGCAACGATCCGGCGGCATGGGACGAGCTGCATGCGTCGTGGGAGCTCAATCGCAGTCTCTGGAGCCGTCCCGATCTCCTTTCGGCCCTGATCGCGCTCGCGTCGACGCGCATGAGCAATGGCGCGGCGCGCAAGATGCCGCTGCCCGCGCCGGCGTGGATGAATGAGACCTACTCGTTCGATTACCTCGGCGCGATGGCCGCGTCGCAGCAGGCCGAGGCATGGGCGATCCGGCATGCGATTCCGGGGCGCCGGCCGATGAATGACGTCGTGCGCGCGCCGTGGTACGCCTATCAGAGCGCGGACGCGCTCGATGTGCTGCGCACGTACACCGATGCCGCGGTGCGCTCGAAGGCGTGCGATGCGGACAGCAGTCAGTTCGCGACCGCGCGCGCCGCGATGACGACCACGAACAACGTGGCCATCCCGAATCTCGTCGGCGCCTGGCATCGCCTGATGCGCTTCCGCGCCGAGCTCGAGGCCACCGAGCGCATCCTGCAACTGCGCGCCGGACAGACCCCGTCGCCGCAATCGCAATGCTCCGACGGCACGTGGCAGGTGACGGCGAACAGCATCAAGTTTTCGAAAGACGTGAAGGTGCCGCCGCCGGGGATCCGGTTTCCGCTGGAGTACGTGCGGTAGCTCGTCGTTGCCCTTCGCCCCGCTTGCGGGGAGAAGGTGGCCGAAGGCCGGATGAGGGGCGGTTCTTCGGGCGAGGGACGGCCCCTCACCCGTCGCTTCGCGACACCCTCTCCCCGCAGGCGGGGAGAGGGGCAACGGTGGGATCAGACCCGCGCGAGCGACGCCGCGACCGACTTGAACATCAGCAGCCCCGTCGCGTGTCCGAGAATCGACTCGGCGCAGCGCTCGGGGTGCGGCATCAGGCCTAACACGTTGCGCGTGCGGTTGCAGATGCCGGCGATGTTGCGCGCGGAGCCGTTCGGGTTCGCGTCCGAGGTCAGGCGTCCTTCGTCATCGCAGTAGCGGAAGATCACCTGGCGGTTGCGCTCGAGGGCGTCGAGCGTTTCTTCATCGGCGTAGTAGTTCCCTTCGCCGTGCGCGATCGGCGCGCTGAAGATCTGGCCGGGCTCGTACTCCGACGTGAACGGCGTGTCGGTTTCTTCGACGCGCAGATGCACGTCGCGGCCGAGGAAGCGGAGGTGCTGATTGCGCATCAGCGCGCCGGGCAGCAGGCCGACTTCGGTCAGCACCTGGAATCCGTTGCAGATGCCGAGGACGAGGCCGCCGGCCTCGGCGTGGCGGCGGATCGGCTCCATGATCGGCGCGAACTTCGCGAGCGCGCCGGCGCGGAGATAGTCGCCGTACGCGAAGCCGCCGGGCACGATCACGCAGTCGACGCCCTGGAGGTCGGTGTCCTTGTGCCACAGCGGCACCGCCTCCGCGCCGAGGACGTCGCCGGTCACGTGCAGCGCGTCGTGATCGCAATTCGAGCCGGGAAGAATCACCACGCCGAATTTCATGCACCGAGTGTAGCTTGGAACGCCGGCGTCTCGCCGGCTGGACGGGAAGCGTCTCGCTTCCCTGGGCGGCGGACGCCGCCCGATCAGCCGGCGAGGACGCCGGCGTTCCGAGCGCGTCAGACGATCCCCAACTGCCGGCCGCGGATGGCGGCTTGCGTGCGGTCGCGAACGTCGAGCTTGGTGAGGATGTTCGTCACGTGATTCTTCACCGTTCCCTCGGCGAGGCTGAGGCGATCGGCGATCTCTTTGTTCGAGGCGCCGTCGCCGAGGAGTGCGAGGATCTCGCGCTCGCGCCGCGAGAGCGGAACGACGAGCGCTTCCGCTTTCGGACCGCCCGCTTCCATCAGCCGATTGAACGCGGCAACGACGCGGCCGGTGACGGTCGTCTGCAGAAACGACTCGCCGCGCGCGGCGGCCTGAATCGCGGCGGCGAGCGTTTCGAAGGCCACGTCTTTCAGCAGATAGCCGTCTGCGCCGGCGCGGAGCGCGCCGAAGAGATTCGCGTCGTCGTCGAAGGTCGTGAGCACGAGGATCGCCGTCGACGGCCAGCGCTCGCGAATGCGCGCCGTCGCCTGAACGCCGTCCAGCTTCGGCATGCGCAGATCCATCAGCACGACGTTCGGATGCAGCGCCTCGACGAGCGCGATCGCTTCTTCGCCGTCCGATGCTTCGCCGACGATCTCGAAATCGGGGCGCGTGGAGAGCAGCGTGCGCAGACCTTCGCGGAACAGCATCTGATCGTCGGCGATGACGATGCGGATCACGCGGGCAGCTCCACTTCGAGCGTGAAGCCGTTGCCCGGCGCGGTTTGATAACGCATGGTTCCGCCGAGCTGCTCGGCGCGCTCGCGAATTCCTTTGAGTCCGAAGCCGCCGGCGTTCGGGTCGGTCGCGCCGCGGCCGTCGTCGTGAATCAGCAGCTGGATCTTGTCGCCGAACGCGAGCTCCACGCGGACGCGCTTCGCATCGGCGTGGCGGCGCACGTTCGTCAGTCCTTCGAGCGTCGTGCGATGCAGCGCCAGCGCGGTCGCCGCGCTGACTGGCCGCGGCGTGCCGCTGTTTTCGAACGACGCCGTGAACGTCTCATCGCGCACGCTGTCGACGATCGAGCGCAGCTCGTCGGCGATGCTGTCGAACACGACGTCTTCGCGCAGCGCTTTCACGGACTGGCGCACGGCGGTCAGTCCATCTTTCGCGAGCGCCTGCGCGCGACTCACGGCGAGGAGGCCGCGCTCGGTGTCGGTGGCGATCACCGCGCGCGCGGCTTCGAGTTGCACGTGAATGACAGTGAGGTAATGACCTAACGTGTCGTGGATGTCGCGGGCGATGCGGTTGCGCTCGTTCGCGGCGGCGAGCTGCGCGACTTCATCCGACAGAATCTCCGCGCGCATCCGCGCCTGCCGCTCGCGTTGGGCCACGCCGACGTACACGACGACGAAGACGACGGCGGCGGTGGCGAGGGCGACGTTGCGGAACCAGTGCGGCCACGCCGGCACCCACGTCAGATTGCCGCTGATGCCGGCGATGACGAGAAGGCACATGCCCGCGGCCCAGATCCGCGGCAGCAGCGAGACGGCCTGCGCGGCGATCGGCAGGAGGATCATCGGCAGCATGCCGCCGGGGGCGAGGCTGTTGATGTACATGCCGATCGCGAACTCGACGCCGAGGTAGGCGAGCGAGAGCAGCAGCTTGCGGTGCTGTTGTGCGAACTCGAATCCCCAGATGCCGAGGACGAGATAAATGACGCTCATCGCCGCCAGCGGAATCACGGGGACGGCTTGCGGCTGCCACGACGCGCGCGGCGTCACGCTGACGAGCGTGAAGTACGCGGCCGCCACGATGATGACGAACGTGCGATAGCCGACGATCTCGCCGGAGGTGGTGGTCACGGTTGCAGTATCGCAACGCCTTTCCCTCCGCACAACGCACCATGACCATTTCGTGACCTTCGGCACATGTTGCGTGACGACGCGCGCAACGAGACTCGGCGCATGCTCGTTCTCGTTCTGCTTGCGGCACTTTTGGGAACGCCGGCGTCCCGCCGGCTGATCAGGCGGCGTCCCGCCGCCCGGGGACGCGAGACGCGTCCCGTCCAGCCGGCGAGGACGCCGGCGCTCCGATCGCAATCACGCGCGTCACCACGCCGATCGTCGTCGACGGCAACATGAGCGACGAGGCGTGGCAGAGCGTGCCGGCGCTGCCGCTGACGATGTACCTGCCGACGTATCACGGCACGCCGACGCAGCGCAGCGAGATTCGCGTGGCGTACGACGACGAGGCGTTCTACGTCGGCGCGTGGTGCTTCGACACGAAGCCGTCCGGCATTCGCATCAACTCGCTCTATCGCGATCGCTGGAACGGCGACGACGCGCTGGCGATCTACATCGACGCCTTCAACGACAACAACAACGCGAAGTGGTTCGGCGTCACGCCGGCCGGCATGCGCTTCGACTCGCTCGTCTCCGACGACGGCGTCACGCTCAACGACAACTGGGACGGCTTCTGGAACGCGAAGGCGACGATCACGAACGAAGGCTGGTTCGTCGAAGTGCGCATCCCGTTCTCCACGATCGGATTTCAGGCCGACGACGCGGGCCGCGCGGTGATGGGACTGACGGTGACGCGCTACGTCTCGCGGCTCAACGAGCGCGTGACGTTTCCCGACATCGAGCCGAAGTTTCAGTTTCGCGCGCCGTCGAAGGCGCAGGACGTGATGCTCACCGGCGTGCGCAGCGAGCGGCCGCTGTACGTCACGCCGTACGCGCTCGCGGAAAGCGCGCGCGTGCAGACGACGCCGGCCGAGCGCTCGCAGGAAGCGGGCCTCGACATTCGTTATCCGATCACGCCGAAGCTCACGCTCGACCTCACGGCGAACACCGACTTTCGCGCAGGTCGAAGCGGACGATCAGCAAGTCGCGCTCGATCGCTTTCCGCTGTTCTTTCCCGAACGGCGGCGTTTCTTTCAGGAAAACGCAGGCCTGTTCGATTTCATCACCGCGAATGGCCTGCGGCTCTTCCATTCGCGGCGCATCGGCCTCGATGCGGCATTCCAGCCCGAGCGCATCCTCGGCGGCGCGCGCATGGTCGGCCGCGTCGGCAAGTGGGAAACCGGGATGCTCGACATGCAGACCGAGCATGAGAACTTCGGCGTCTTTCGTTTCCGCCGCTCGATCCGCGATCCGCAATCGACGGCCGGCCTGATGCTGACGACGTTCTTCGGCGACGGCCGCTCCAACCTCGCCCTCGGCGGCGACACGACGCTGCACCTCAAAGGCGATCACTACCTGCTCGCGAAGTTCGCCTCGGTGCGCGACAGCGAACGCGCTGACGCCGATTTTCTCAGCAGCAGTTTGTTCGATGTTCGATGGGAGCGCCGCACGCAGCGCGGGCTGTCGGCGAACGCGCAGCTCTCACGGGTGGGTCGCGACTACCGGCCGGAGCTCGGTTTCGTGCCGCGCGCCGACTTCACTTCGTTCAACACCGCGGGGAACTACTTCATCTTCACCGACAAGCATCGCTACTTCCGGCGCGTCTATCCGGGCGCGGTCGCGAACTCGTTGTTCCGGAATTCCGATCACAAGCTGGAGTCGGGCGTGTATGCGGTGTGGGTGCAGTGGGACACGAAGGCGGGCGGCGGCGGCTGGGTGGAGCCGAAGTGGTTCCGCGAGAACGTGCTCGTGCCGTTCACGATCGGCGGAAAGGTTCACATCCCGGCCGGCGTGTACGACTTCGCCGATCTGCAGCTCGTGTACCTCGGATCGACAGGCGCGAAGCTGCGGACGAGCGTCGACTTCCGCAGCGGCACGTACTTCGACGGCAAGCGGACGCAGATCATCGTGTCGCCGACCTGGAACGTCTCGCGGCATCTCGAGCTCGGCGCCGAGTATCAGCTGACGCGCCTCCGCTTCCCGGTCCGCGACGAGCGCGCGGACATCCAGCTGGTGCGCTTCCGCATCCGCACCGCGCTCGACGCGCGCATGTCGGCGAATGCGTTCGTGCAATACAACTCGACGACGCAGCGCGCGGATCTCAATCTGCGACTGCGCTATCAGGTCGCCGAGGGGACGGACCTTTGGCTCGTATACAACGAGGGGCTGGATACGGAACGGATCGAGCAGGATCCGCTGTCGCTCGGGCGCGCGCTGATCGTGAAGTATTCGCGGACGTTTACGTTCTAGCGCCTTCGTGTGGTGCGCGCCTCCGGCGCGCCTGGGGGCGGGGGGCGCGCCGGAGGCGCGCACCACCGATTTCTAACGCGCGACCGCAACCCGCGGCACGCTATACAACGTCAGAAACCCCGCACGGTCGGTCACGATCAGCGTGTTCGCAGCCTTGTCGTACGCGAGCGCGTACGCGTTGATGCCGTACAGCGACGCCGGCATCACGCTGCGGTTCTCCCCGGAGAACGTGCCGCTGGCGCTGCAGCGCCGCTCGGCGTACAGCAGGACCGTATCCGAGCTGCCGAGCGTCGCGATCTGCGCTCCGCTTCCCTCCGGAAGGCAGATGCGCTCGCTCGTCACGGCCTTCGATTTCTCGAAGAGATGATTGCGGCTGATCGCAATGAGCGCTCGATCCTTATCCGCGAACATCGCCGCTTCGATGGCCTCCGTCGTCTGCAACGGATCGCGCCGGATCTCCGCGAACGTGTTCGTGTCGAAGAACGCGACGCTGCTCGCTTTCGCGTTGCCGAAGTCCTCGGTGAAGACGACCGCGAGCATCGCTCCGTTCGCGCTCGCGGCGATGGCCATTGGATCGGCGATCGGCAGGGTGCGCACCTCGGTCGTGCCGTTCTTGTCGTAGACGTGCACGCGCCGGCCGAGGACATAGACGTAGCGGCCCTTCGGATCGGGAACGACGTCGCGGATCGTCTCGCCTTCCATCGTGATCTCGCGCAGGACGGCGAGGTCGGGGAGCGAGAGGATCGACGCGCTTTCGTCGCTGCCATTGGCGATGAAGAGGCGCGTGCGCTCGGGATTCGTGCGCATCGTCACGAGCTCTTTCGTCGACGCGATCTCGGCGGAGTCGAGGACGAGGCGCTTCTTGATCTCGCCGCTCTTCGGATCGATCGCGATCACCGCCTGCGGCCCGGCGAGCCCGACGTAGATCGTGCCGTCGCTGCCATGCGCCACGCCGCGCGGATCGCCGGCAATGGACCAGCGGCGAATGACTTTGTTGTCGCGGGTGGGAGACGGGAGTGAGGACCTCGGCTGCGCTTGCGAACAAGCTGGCCGCGGTAGTGAGCAGCACGAGAGCGGTGAGTCTACTCCTCGAGAGTGTAGGAGAATTTTTCGATGACCGTGTTAGCGAGAAGCCGCTCACACATCTGTCGAACTTGCGATTCGATCTCCTCCCGTGTCTGCCCACTTTCCGCAAGCACGATTCGAAACAGCTTTCCCGCCCGCACATCTTCCACCCCCGCGAAGCCAAGCGAGCTGAGCGAGTGTTGGATGGCTTTGCCCTGGGGGTCGAGGACGCTGGGTTTGAGTTCGACGGTGACGGTTGCTTTCATCGCGCGCGATATTAAAACAACGACATCTGCCCCGGCAGCGGCTTCCGTTCGCGCCGGCGGGCGACGTCGAAGACGCCGGTGGGCTCGAATTGGCGGGCGATGGCGAATTCGATGCTCGCGCCGGTGCGGCGCAGGAGGCGCGTGCACATGTCGCGGACGATCGACTCGTGATTGTTTTTCTGCGAGAGGTGAATCATGCAGAGCGTCTTCAGGTCCGAGCCGAGGAGGCGCTGCACGGCGTTCACGGAGTCGTCATTCGAGAGATGGCCGAAGCGCGACATGATCCGGCGCTTGAGCGGCCACGGATAGGTGCCCATGCGCAGCATGTCGAGGTCGTGATTCGACTCGAAGAAAAGGCCGTCGCAGCCGCTGAGATGCCGCATCACGCCGGAATCGACATATCCGAGGTCGCTGGCGAGGCCGACGCGTGTGCCGTCGCGCGCCTCGACGACGAAGCAGGCCGGATCGGCGGCGTCGTGAATCGTTCGTCCGCGCGTGCACCTGCAGTTCGCCGATCGTGAACGCCGAGTCGTTCTCGAAGACGACGACCTTCGTCTCGGCGCGGTCGATCGTCGAGTTCTCGAGCGTGCCGCGCGTGAGGTAGATCGGGATCTGATACTTGCGCGCGATTTTCTCCGCGCCGCGAATGTGATCGTAGTGCTCGTGCGTGAGCACGACGGCCGAGAGCTGCTCGATGTTCAGGCCGATCGCCTCGAGGCGTTTCTTCGTGTCGCGCGGCCCGATGCCGGCGTCGACGAGAATCGCCGTCCCGTCCGACTCGAACCAGTACGCGTTCCCGGCACTGCCCGAGGAGAGGGGAGCCACGATCATGCTTGCATGGTAGCAGGCTACAATCCGCCCCGAAATGGAACGCTTCATCGTCGAAGGCGGCAGAAGACTCGAAGGCTCGATCCGCCCCGGCGGAAACAAGAACGCGGCGCTGCCGATCCTCGCCGGCTGTCTGCTCACCGATGAGCCGGTGATCCTGCGCAATCTGCCGGACATCCAGGACGTCCGGGTGATGCTGCAGATCCTCGCAGGCCTCGGCGCGTCGGTCGAGAAGCTCGAGGAAAACGTGTTTCGCATCACGGCGAAGGGCGACATCAGCTGCAATCCCGACGTCGAGCTGTCGAAGAAAATCCGCGCGTCGATTCTGCTCGCGGGCCCGCTGCTCGCGCGCTGCGGACAAGTCGCGGTCGCGAAGCCGGGCGGCGATGCCATCGGACGCCGCCGCGTCGATACGCATCTCCTCGCGCTCGAGGCCCTCGGCGCGCAGATCGAAGTCTCCGCGTACGAATACCGCATGGCCGTGCGCGAGCTCGTCGGCAAGAAGATGTTCCTCGACGAAGCGTCCGTCACCGCGACCGAGAACGCGATCATGGCCGCGGTGCTCGCCGACGGCGAGACCTCCATCTACAACGCCGCGGCCGAGCCGCACGTGCAGGACCTCTGTCATTTCCTCAACGGCCTCGGCGCGAAGATCGAGGGCATCGCCACGAACTCGCTGCGCATCCATGGCGTCGACTCGCTGCACGGCGGCGAGTTCCGCATCGCCAGCGATCACATCGAAGTCGGCTCGTACATCGGCCTCGCCGCAGTCACCCGCAGCGAGTTGCTCATCGAAGACGCCGTGCCCGAGCACATGTACGCCGTGCGGCACATGCTCGAGAAGCTCGGCGTCGACATCAAAGTCGAAGGCAAGGACATCCGCGTGCCGCGCGAGCAGGAGCTGCGCGTCCGCTACGACATCGGCGCGGCCGTGCCGAAGATCGACGACGGCCCGTGGCCGCTGTTCCCCGCCGATCTGCTCTCGATCATGGTCGTGATCGCGACGCAGGCGGAAGGGACGTCGATGATCTTCGAGAAGATGTTCGAGTCGCGCCTCTTCTTCACCGACAAACTGATCTCGATGGGCGCGCGGATCATCCTCTGCGATCCGCACCGCGCCATCATCGTCGGCGGCAACCGCCTGCACGGCGCCGACATCTCCAGCCCTGACATCCGCGCCGGCATGGCCCTGCTGCTCGCCGCGCTCTGTGCGAAAGGCGAGAGCGTGATTCACAACATTCATCAGATCGATCGCGGCTACGAGCGCATCGACGAAAGGTTGAACGCACTCGGCGCGCGCATTCGGCGAGAACGGGATGTCTGACCCGCTGCGCCCGGCAGTCATGGGCATCATCAACGTGACCCCCGACTCCTTCTCCGACGGCGGCGTTCATTTCGATCATCCAAAGGCCGTTCACTCCGCGATGCAGATGGAGGAGGACGGCGCGTCGATTGTCGACATCGGCGGCGAGTCGACGCGTCCGGGCTCGGACGCGGTTTCCGACGACGAAGAGATGGCGCGGGTGATTCCGGTGATCGAGGCGATCCGCAAGCGCAGCGCGATTCCGATCTCGATCGACACACGCAAAGCGAGAGTGGCCGAGGCGGCGCTCGATGCGGGAGCGAACATCATCAATGATGTGAGCGCTCTGCGGCACGATCCGGAGATGCGCGTGCTCGCGGCGCGGCGCGGCGTGCCGGTGATCCTGATGCACATGCGCGGCGAGCCGCGCACGATGCAGGAGAACATTCACTACAGCGAAGTCGTCAGCGACGTCGCGATCGAGCTGACGGCGTGGCGCGACGACGCGGTTCGCGCGGGCGTCGATGCGGCGAAGATCTTCATCGATCCGGGCCTCGGATTCGGGAAGACGTTCGAGCACAACCTCGAGATCCTCGCGCGCTGCAACGAGCTGGCGACCATCGCTCCGCTGGTGATCGGCGCGTCGCGGAAAGCGTTCATCGGACATCTCACCGGGCGCGCGTCCGGTCCGTCGCGCGTGAACGGCTCGCTGGCCGCGGTCGCGGCGGCGCGGCGCGGCGGCGCGGCGATCGTCCGCGTGCACGACGTGCGCGAGACGGTCGATTTTCTCCGCGTGCTGCAGGCCATCGAGGAGCGGCGGCGATGAATTTCTTCGACCGCGTCTTCTCGCTGCAGCTCACCTGGCGCGACGCGGTCGACATCCTCATCGTCGCCGTCATCATCTATTCCATCCTCACGCTGATCCGCGGCACGCGGGCGATGCAGATCTCGATCGGCCTCGTGCTCCTCGCGTCGACGTTCTTCGTCGCGCGCGCGTTCGACCTGCCGGCCCTCGAAGCCATCTCGCGGCAGATCCTCTTCTATCTGCCGTTCGCGATCATCATCCTCTTCCAACAGGAGATCCGCCGCGCGCTGGCGCGCATGGGCGGCAATCCGTTTCTGCCGTTCCTGCGTCGCAACAACGGGCACATTCCGTACGACGAGATCCTCAACGCCTGCGACGTGCTGTCGTCGAAGAAGATGGGCGCGCTGATGGCGATCGAGGGATCGCAGACGCTGCGGATGTACGAGGACGGCGCGAAGGCGGTCGACGCGCTGGTGACGAACGAGCTGCTCGTGGCGATCTTCACGCCGGGCGGCCCGCTGCACGACGGCGCCGCGATCATCCGCGGCAACCGCATCGCCGCCGCGAACGCATTTCTGCCGCTGACCGGCACACCCGATCCGAAGCTGGCGCACGGCACGCGCCATCGCGCGGCCCTCGGCCTGAGCGAAGAGAGCGACGCCTTCGTCATCATCATCTCCGAGGAGAATGGATCGATGGCCGTGGCCAGCGAGGGAGTGCTGCGCGAGCATGTCGATCGCGAGCAATTGCGCAGCGCGATGGTCGATAGGTTCGGAGAGCCGCAATGAGGAAACGCCCCTCATCCGGCCTTCGGCCACCTTCTCCCCGCAAGCGGGGAGAAGGGCGCTCGCGGCACACTCACATCGAGAGCCCCTCTCCCCGCGTGCGGGGAGAGGGTGGCGCGAAGCGCCGGGTGAGGGGGCGCGCGCAATGAAGAACCTCGGCCTCAAGTTCGTCGCGCTGCTCCTGGCCGCCGTGGTCTGGTTCGTCGTCTCCGCGCCGCGGCGCGAGGAAGTGCGCGAGCGCATCGTCACCGCGTCGCTCTCGCTCGTCGGCGTGCCGTCGTATCTCGTCATCACCACGCCCGACATTCCGAGCAGCGTTTCGGTGCGCGTGCGCGGGCGCAAGTCGGACCTGCGCGCGCTCGCGTCGCAGAGCCTCGAGGCCTCGGCGGATTTGAGTGCGATCAATCAGTCGGGCGAAGTCGAGATCACGCTCCGGCCGCAGCACATCAACGTGCCCGAGGACATCGAGATCGTTTCGATCCTTCCGAACAAAGTGCGGTTCCGCGTCGAGCAACTGCGGCAGCGCGCGGTGAACATCCGCCCGTTCCTCGTCGGCGATCCGGCGGCGGGCTACATCGTCGGCGAGGCCACGGCCGATCCTTCGCTCGCGCTCGTCTCGGGCCCGGCGTCGCAGGTCGTGAAACTGACGGAAGTGGCGACCGAGCGCATTATCATGACCGGCCGCACGAACACGTTCGTGCAGAACGTCGCCGTCGTTTCCGACTCGCCGCTGGTGCGAATCATCTCGCCGCTGACGACCCAGGTGACGGTGCCGCTGCTCGCGGAAGTCGGGCCGGAAGCGCCGACATCAACCGACACGACGGACACCACAAAAACGCAATGAGACAACTCTTCGGAACAGATGGCATTCGCGGGAAAGCGCGCCAGTACCCGCTCGATCAAATCACGATGTACAAACTCGGGATCGCCCTGGCGCATCGATTCAAAAAACTCGCGCCGAAGCCGCGTGTGCTGATCGGGCGGGACACGCGCGAGTCGGGCCGGAAATCGCCGGTGCGCTGACCGCCGGATCTGCAACAGGGCGGGGCCGAGCCGATTCTCGTCGGCGTCATTCCGACTCCCGGTGTTGCCTACCTTTGCCGAACCACCGATGCACTCGCCGGCAATCTCGATTTCGGCGTCGCACAATCCATTCGGAGACAACGGAGTGAAGATCTTCGGCCACGACGGGATGAAGTTGCCCGACTCCGTCGAGGAAGAGATTGAAGACGATCTTCGCCGCGTCGAGGTCGACGGCGTGCCCACGATGCAGGAGCTCGCTCGACGAAAGTCCGGATCTCATCGAAGAGTACGAGCGCTTTCTGATGGAGGCGGTTCCGCCGAACGCGCTCATGGGCAAGAAGGTCGTGCTCGACACCGGCTACGGCGCCGCGTATCGCATCGCGCCGGAAGTGTTCCGCCGCGCGGGCGCGGAGGTCGTCGTCATTCACGACACGCCCGACGGCCGCAACATCAATGAACAATCGGGCGCGCTGCATCCCGAGCGACTCGCGGCAGTGGTCGTGGAACAGTCGGCGGATTTCGGCGTGGCGTTCGATGGCGATGCGGACCGCGCGATCTTCGCGGACGACGCGGGCAAGATCCGCGACGGCGACGAGATCATCTATCTCTGGGCGAAGTACCTCCGTTCGCACGGGCAGCTCCGCAACGACTGCGTCGTGACGACGGTGATGTCGAATTTCGGATTCGAGAAACAGCTGCACGCCGACGGCATCGAGCTTCTGCGCGCGCAGGTCGGCGACAAGTACGTGCTCGAGCTGATGCTTGCGCGCGACTCGGTCCTCGGCGGCGAGCAATCGGGCCACATCATCGATCGCCTCGTGCACACCACCGGCGACGGGACGCACACCGCGCTCGTCTTCGGCCACATCCTCGGCACCATGGGCGAGCCGTTCTCGAAATTGCACACGTTCGAGCCGATGCCGCAACTGCTGATCAACGAGAAAGTCGCGGCGAAGCCGCCGCTCGACTCGCTGCCGCGCTACCAGGCCGCGCACGCGAAGGCGCTCGAGTCCCTCGGCGGACGCGGACGCATTCTCGTCCGCTACTCCGGCACCGAGAACCTCGTGCGGGTGATGGTGGAAGGCGAAGACGAAGCGCAGATTCGCGCGATCGCCGAAGAGTTGCGGGCTGTGTTGAAAGATGAGATCCGTTAGCGAGTGTCATCCCGAGCGTAGCGAGGGATCCCCGGATCAGGGGATTCCTCGCTACGCTCGGAATGACACAACGCTGGTCCCTCGAGAACAAAACTGCGCTCGTCACCGGCGCCACCGCCGGCATCGGACTCGCGGTTGCCGAGGAGCTGACGCGCTTCGGCGCGAAGGTGATTCGCGTCGCGCGCAAGAACGCCGACATCGATGCGGACATGTCGCGCGCCGAGGATCGGCGCCGCATGATCGAGTCGCTCGACCAGCTCGACATCCTCGTCAACAACGCCGGCACGAACATCCGCAAGAAGGCGGTCGAGTACTCGGATGACGAGTACAAGCGCATTCGCGAGCTGAACATGGACTCGGTCTTCGACGTCTGCCGGCTTGCGCATCCGCTGCTGAGCGTCTCGGGCGACGCGAGCGTCGTCAACATCGCGTCGGTCGCATCGTTTCGCCATCTCGGCACGGGCATTCCGTACGCGATGACGAAGGCCGCGATCGCGCACATGACGCGCGGGCTCGCGGCGGAGTGGGCGAGGGACGGCATTCGCGTCAACGCCGTCGCGCCGTGGTACATCCGCACGCCGCTCGCGCAGCCGGTGCTGGACGATCCGGAGCGCCTCGCCAAGGTTCTCGCAGCGACGCCGATGGGCCGCGTCGGCGAGCCGGAGGAAGTGGCGAGTGTCGTCGCCTTCCTCTGCATGCCCGCCGCGAGCTACGTGACCGGCGAGTGCGTCACCATTGACGGCGGTTTCAGCGTGGCCGGTATTTTTTGAAGGACGCTCTGGTATATTGCGCCATCCAATTTTCGGAGATGAGCTCGGATGGCTAAGGCGCAACAGAAGAAAACCGCCGCGAAGGCTAAGAAGCCGGCGGCTAAAGTATTGAAAAAGAAGGTAGTTGCAAAGAAGCCCGCGAAGCCTGCGCCGAAGCCTGCCAAGAAACCTGCCCCGAAAAAAGCGGCTGAAAAGGTAAAGAAAGCCGTAAAGAAGGTCGTGGCGAAAGTCGTCAAGGCCGTCAAGCCGGCACCCAAACCTGCCGCCGCGCCGAAGTTGCCGGCGAAGCCCGTCGCGGTGAAACCGCCGGTGAAGACCGCGCCGAAAGCGCCCGTCCCGCCGCCGCCCGCCGCCCCGAAGGCCGCTCCTGCCAAGGCCCCTGCCAAGCCCCCTGCCAAGCCCGATGGCGAGAAAAAACGCGGACGCCGCGCGCGACCGCGCGTGCAATCGAGCGGCGCGCCGGTTGCGGCGTGGCTGTCGACGGAGAAGCCGCGCTCCGCATCCTTCATCCCCGCGCCTCCGCGCGCCGAGGCTCCCTCGGCCGTCGCCGCACCGCCGGCGTCGTCCGACCGGCTGATTCGTCCGGACGACATCGCGCATCCCGCGGTGCGCACCGTTCCGGTCCGCATCGACATCGAGCAGGGCGTCGGACGTTTCCACGTCGTCGCCAGTCAGGAAGTCACCGTGCGCGTCGGCGAAGGACTGGAGTGGGACTTCCGCTACGTCGGCGGCGCGGACGTAATGTGCGATGAAGTCGTGATCGAGTTCGAGCGTCCCTCGCCGTTTTCACAGACCACGTTCCGCTCGCGACGTCCCGGCGGCGCGCGCCCGCATCGCCAGCTCTCCGGCGGCGCCATCGCCTCGGCCGCGGGCAAGCGCGTTCAGTACACCGCGCGCGCGATGACCGCGTTCAAGACCGAGCTCGCGTCGACGAAGCTCTGGGTCACGATTACGGCTTAATCGGCGTCATCCTGAGCGTAGCGAAGGATCTCAAGTTACGCAGATCGAGATCCTTCGGCGCCTTCGCGCCTCAGGATGACGATAGCTACCGCGCCGCCAAGGAGTGCTGTTCCTGCAGCGAAGCGAACGAGCTCGCGCCTGCTTTCAGCGAACGGATCCCCTCGACGCACGCCGTCGCCGCGGTGAGCGTGGTGATGCAGGGGATGTTCATCTGCAGCGCGGTGCGGCGGATGTAGGTGTCGTCGACGAACGCCGATTTTCCGAACGGGGTATTGATCGCCAGCGCTACTTCGCCGTTGATCATGCGGTCGACGATGTTCGGCCGGGCTTCGTGCACCTTCATCACCAGCTCCGACTCCACGCCGTTCTTCATGAGGAACTCGCGCGTGCCGCCGGTGGCGATGATGCGAAATCCGAGGGCCGTCAGCTCGCGCGCGAGATGCGCGACCATCGGGCGCTTGTCGTTGTCGTTGACGGAGATGAACGCGCAGCCTTCGAGCGGCAGCTTCGTCCCCGCGCCTAACAGCGCCTTCGCGTAGGCCTCGCCGAAGGAGTGCGAGCTGCCCATCACCTCGCCCGTCGACTTCATTTCCGGACCGAGCAGCGTGTCCTCGCGCGGGAAGCGATTGAACGGGAACACCGGCGCCTTCACGAAGTAGCCTTCGACGCGCGGCTCGGTCGTGAGGCCAAGCTCGCGCAGCGTCATGCCGGCCATCACTTTCGCGGCGATTTTCGCGAACGGCACGCCGGTCGCCTTCGAAACGTACGGCACCGTGCGCGACGCGCGCGGATTCACTTCCAGCACGTACAGCTCGCCGTTGTAAATCGCGTACTGCACGTTCATCAGGCCGATCACGTTCAGCGCGCGCGCGAGCTCGATCGTGCGGCGGCGGATCTTGTCCTGTTGGGAGTGGCCGATGATGTACGGCGGGATCACCGTCGTCGAATCGCCGGAGTGAATGCCCGCTTCCTCGATGTGCTCCATCACGCCGGCGACGACGACGTCCGTGCCGTCGCCGACCGCGTCGACGTCGATCTCGATCGCGTCTTCGAGAAAGTGATCGACGAGAATCGGATGCCCGGGCGCCGCTTCGACGGCGCGGGCCATGTACGCGGAGAGCGCCGCCTCGTCGTACACGATCGCCATCGCCCGCCCGCCTAACACGTACGAAGGACGCACGACGACCGGATAGCCGACATGCCGCGCGACGTCGAGCGCTTCGCTCTCGTTCATCGCGGTGCCGTGTTTCGGAACGAGGATGCCGTGCGTTTTCGCGAGCTCGCCGAACCGTTCGCGATCCTCGGCGATGTCGATCGAATCGACCGACGTGCCCCACATCGGCACACCTGCGTCGGCGAGCGACTTCGCCAGCTTCAGCGGCGTCTGTCCGCCGAACTGCACGATCACGCCTTCCGGCTTCTCGAGCTCGACGATCTCCAGCACGTCCTCGAGCGTCAGCGGCTCGAAGTAGAGGCGGTCCGACGTGTCGTAGTCGGTCGACACCGTCTCCGGATTGCAGTTGACCATGATCGTCTCGAAGCCGATCTCCCGCAGCGCGAACGACGCATGCACGCAGCAGGTGTCGAACTCGATCCCCTGGCCGATGCGATTTGGACCCGAGCCGAGGATCATCACCTTGCGGCGCGACGTCGGATCGGCCTCGTTCTCGGTCTCGTACGTCGAGTAGAGGTACGGCGTCATGGCCTCGAACTCGGCCGCGCAGGTGTCGACGCGTTTGTAGACCGGGCGTAAGCCGATGCGGTGCCGCTCTTCGCGGACATCCTGTTCGGTGAGGCCCTGCAGCTTCGCGATCTGGCGATCGGAGAAGCCGTGACGTTTGAGCGTGCGCAGATCGTGGATGCCCACTTCCAGCTCGACGATCTTGCGGATCTCGCGGAGGAACCACGGATCGATGTACGACAGCGCGTGGATCTCCTCGACGTTCATCCCCGCCCGGAACGCGTCCGCGACAGCGAAGATCCGCTCCGGCGTCGGCGTCCGCAAAAGCTCCGTCATCGATTCGCGCGGATAGTTGCGCGTCTCCAGTCCGGCGACGCCGATCTCCAGCGAGCGCAATCCCTTTTGCAGCGCTTCGGTGAACGTGCGGCCGATGGCCATCGACTCGCCCACCGACTGCATCGAGAAGCTGAGCAGCTGCGGCGTGTTCGGGAACTTCTCGAACGAGAAGCGCGGGATCTTCACCACCACGTAATCAATGGATGGCTCGAACGACGCCGGCGTCTTCTTCGTGATGTCGTTCGGGATCTCGTCGAGCGTGTAGCCGGCGGCGAGCTTTGCCGCGAACTTCGCGATCGGGAAGCCGGTCGCCTTCGAGGCCAGCGCCGACGAGCGCGACACGCGCGGATTCATCTCGATCGCCAGGCGCCGTCCCGTCTTCGGATGCACGGCGAACTGGATGTTCGATCCGCCGGTCTCCACGCCGATCGCGCGGATGATGCGCTTCGCTTCATCGCGCATCGACTGGTATTCGTCGTTCGTCAGCGTCTGCTGCGGCGCGACCGTGATCGAGTCGCCGGTGTGCACGCCCATCGGATCGAAGTTCTCGATCGAGCAGACGATGATCACGTTGTCCGCTTTGTCGCGCATCACCTCGAGCTCGAACTCTTTCCAGCCGATCACCGACTCTTCGACGAGCACGCGATGCACGGGCGAGAGATCGAGCCCGCGCGCGACGATCGCGCGCAGCTCTTCGACGTTGTAGGCGATCCCGCCGCCCGAGCCGCCCAGCGTGAACGATGGGCGGACCACCAGCGGATAGCCGATGCGCGCCGCGAAGCCTTCCGCGTCATCGACCGAGGCCGCGTACACCGACTGCGGCACTTCGACGCCGATGCGGTTCATGCAGTCCTTGAACAGCTGCCGGTCTTCCGCGGTTTTGATGGCCTCGTAATTCGCGCCGATCAGTTCCACGTCGTGGCGCTGCAGCGCGCCGTTTTCATGCAGCGCGGTGGCGAGGTTGATTCCGGTCTGTCCGCCGACCGTCGGCAGGATCGCATCGGGTTTCTCGCGCTCGATGATCCGCTCGAGCACTTCCGGCGTGAGCGGCTCGATGTACGTGCGGTCCGCGAACTCCGGATCCGTCATGATCGTCGCCGGGTTCGAGTTGACGAGGATGACGCGGTAGCCCTCGTCCTTCAGCGCCTTGCACGCCTGCGTTCCGGAGTAATCGAACTCGACTGCCTGGCCGATGACGATGGGTCCCGAACCGATGATCAGTATTGAATGGAGGTCCGTCCGCTTCGGCACTGGCGGCATAGTATACGGACGTGAAGCACTTCATCGAGTGGGATTCGATCGAGGTCCGCGTCGACGGCGAAAAAGTCGCGGCGATGGCCCGCGAGATGGTGAAAAGCGAGCCGATGATCGAGAAGCTCGCCCTGAAATTCTCGAACGGTTTGCTGCGCGTCGAGGGCACGATCCGGAAGATCATCAGCGTGCCGTTCACGGTCGACATCACGCGCTTCGAGGCGAAGGGAACGACGGTGAAAGTGCCGCTGGCGCGCATTTCGGCGGGGCCGCTGGCGATTCCGACAATCCTGGTCGGGCTGCTGCGCAGCCGCCTGCCGAAAGATCAAGTAGGCTTCGAGGAGCCGGCGACGCTGGTGTTGTCGCTGGATCGTTTTTTGCCACCTTTCGTGAGCGCCGACGTCCAGAAAATCTGGATCATCGACGGCGGACTGGCCGTCACGCTCGGCAGAGGTGGCGCCGATTTACCGGCGGGAGGTACGGATGTCAGAGCTGGATGAAATGACCGAGGTCGTGGGCCCGGTCTCGAACGACCGCGCGTCGCGTTTTTATGATCGCATCCGCGAGCGCATTCGCGGCTTCCTCGAATCGCGCGCGCATCTCGACAAATCGGCGGAGTATCTGCTCCTCGTTCCGGACGTCTTCATCCTGCTGTGGCGTCTCGTGAACGACGCCCGGGTGAATGCGAAAAACAAGCTGCTCCTCGGCAGCGGTCTCGCCTACTTTTTCTTCCCGCTCGACATCATGCCGGAAGCCCTCATCGGCCCGGCCGGCTATCTCGACGACCTGGTGCTCGCCGTCTTCATGCTGAACAAGATGCTCGCCGACACCGACGTCGCCGTCCTGCGCCACCACTGGAGCGGCTCCGAAGACGTGCTCGCGGTGATCACCAAAGTCCTCAACGCCGCGGACACGCTGGTCGGCAAAGAGATCTTCGGCAAGCTCAAGAAAGTCATTTAGGAGTGCGGCGGCTTGCCGCCGCTTTCCAAAGCGGTGGCTCCGCCACCGCACTCCTATACGGCCGCGTTCGCTGTGGAAATTTGTGGACTAAAGTGGCCATCGGTGGTAGAAACACTCTCCAAAGCGTAGAAAAATAGTGGAACTCAGCGTACTCATGGGGCACAGCCCCGCGAAGATCGACGAGAAAGGTCGGCTGAAAGTCCCGTCTTCGTTCCGCAAGATCATCGAGGAGCGGCACGGGGCCGATTGCTTCATCACGTCGATGGACGGCGAGCGGGCGCTCGTCTATCCGCTCCCGGTCTGGTTCGAGTTCCAGAATCGCCTGGCGAAAGTTCCGTCGACGTCGCAGGCGAAGGCGAAGTTGCTCGAGCGCGTGAACTACTTCGGGCAGGTCTCGACGCTCGACGCGCAGGGGCGCGTGCTCGTCCCGCAAGTGCTGCGCGAGGTCGCCGGCATCACCGAAGACGTGGTCGTTCTCGGCAGCCAGGACCACCTGATCGTCTGGAACGAAGAGCGGATGAAGAAGCGGCTCACCAGTGCGCCGCTGACTGAGGAAGATTTCAAGGAGCTCGAGCTTCATGGTGTCTAGCCATGATTCACGAGCCGGTTCTTTTCAACGAAGTTCTCGAGTTCCTCACCCCGAGCCGTAACGACGGAACCGTCGTCGATGCGACTCTCGGTCTCGGCGGACATGCGGAAGGGCTGCTGCAGCGCCACTCCGAGGTCCGGCTGATCGGCATCGATCGCGATCCGGAGGCGCTCGAGCGGTCGCGGCAGCGGCTGAGCCGCTTCGGCGACCGCGTGACGCTCGTCCGCGGGCGGCACGAATCGCTCATTGACATCCTGAAGCAGTCCGGCACTAGAGACGATCAGCGGTCTTCTCGCGGACCTCGGCGTTTCGTCGATGCAACTCGACGACGCGGCGCGCGGATTTTCGTTCCGCTTCGACGCGCCGCTCGACATGCGCATGGGCCCCGACGGCCGCACGGCCGCGGATCTCGTGAGCACTCTCGACGAATACGAGCTCACGCGCATCCTTCGCGACTACGGTGAGGAGCCGTTCGCGCGGCCGATCGCGCGCGCCATCGTGAAAGCGCGCGACGAGGCGCCGATCGAGACGACCACGCGCCTCGCGGAGGTCATCCGCACCGTCAAGAAGCCGCGCTACAACGAGATCGATCCGGCCACGCTGACGTTCCAGGCGTTGCGCATCGCGACGAACGAGGAGCTGGCGGGGCTCGACCGGTTCATCGACGACGCGGTGAGCGTGCTCGAACCAGGCGCGCGCATCGCGGTCATCTCCTTTCACTCGCTCGAGGATCGCATCGCCAAGCGCGCGTTCCGCAGGTTGAAAGGGGAGTGCACCTGTCCGCCGAACCTGCCGGTATGCGGTTGCGGCGCGAGGCGACAAGTCAACGTGTTGACCGGAAGGCCGGTGACTGCTTCGGAAGAGGAGATTGCAAGGAATCCGCGATCGCGCAGCGCGAAGCTGCGAGTCGCGGAGAAGTTGTGATGTGGAGCCAACCAGCAAGGGTGAAGGTTGGGGAAGGGTTGGGTGTGTGTGCGGCGGGGGAGCTCGGGAGGGGTGGAGCGTGGAGCGTGGGTGTGTGTGGATGGCTCGTCGCGCCGTGCTTGCAGGCAGATCTTCACCCTTGTTCGTTGACTTCACGAGGAAGTTCGGTCCCCGGTCATGTACACGCAGAAGAAGCCGATCGAAAACACGCACATCGTTCGTGAGCGCGACCGCCAGCGCTTCCGCGAGTTGCTCGCCGTCCTGTCGCTAGGCGTCCCGATCGGCCTGTTCCTCCTCCTCTTCGCCTGGCAAAACCTCGAGGTGATCCGCCTCGGACGCGAAGCCACCCGCCTGCAGAAAACGCTGAAAGACGCCGAAGCCGAGCACAAGACCCTGCAGCTCGAGCTGGACAAGATGACGAGCTTCGAGACGGTGGAGACGAAAGCGAAGGAGCTGGGTTTCGAGAACACGAAGCCGAGCGCCGTTGTCACCGTGACTGGTGGAGCGGCGGGCTCTCAGCCCGCCGAGGCCGGGGCGCTGAGAGCGCCCCGCTCCACGGGAGCGCGCTGATGGCGCTCCAACACCGCCGTCTCCTCCAACTCTTCGCCGTGCTCGCCGCGTGGGCGCTCATCGTCGTTGCGCGCCTGATTCAAATCCAGCTCGTCAAACACGATCACTACGTCGCGCGCGCGCAGCGGCAGCAGGAGCGGACGCTCGCGCTCAATCCGGTGCGCGGCTCGATCCTCGACGCGCGCCATCGCGTGCTCGCCGAAAGCGTCGCCGCCGAATCGATCTACGCCGACCCGCAAGCGATCGCCGACAAGCGCGCGGTCGCGAAGCAGCTCGCGCCGGTCCTCGGCGTCAACGCGCGAGAGATCGAAGCGAAGCTGCGCGGCGACGGCACCTTCGCCTGGATCGGCCGCCAGCTTCCGCTCGAGATCACGCGCGAAGTGCGCAAGCTCGGCATCAACGGCATCTACTTCCTCGAGGCCCATCGCCGCTCGTATCCGCGCGCGACGCTCGCCGCGAATGTGATCGGCTACACCGGTCTCGACGGCGACGGCCTCGCCGGCATCGAACACTCGTTCGACCGCGACATCCACGGCACGCCCGGCAAAGTCACACTGCTGAAAGACGCGCGCAAAGGGATGTATCTCGTCGGCGGCGAAGGCGCGAACCGCCCGCGCGACGGACACCACGTCATCCTCACCATCGACTCGGTCGTTCAGTTCATCGCCGAGCGCGCGCTGCAGAACGCGATCACGAAACATCGCGCCACCGGCGGATCGGCAATCGTCATGGACCCGAACGACGGCGCGATCCTGGCGATGGCGTCGTGGCCGACGTTCGACCCGAATCACTTCGGCGATTATCCGCCGGTCGCGTGGCGCAACCGCAACGTCCACGATGCCTACGAGCCCGGCTCGACGTTCAAGATCGTCACGGCCTCGGCGGGACTCGAGGAGCGCATCGTCACGCCGTCGCAGATGCTCGACTGCGGCAACGGCGAGATCACCATCGCCAACGTCACGATTCACGAGCACGACGGCCATCGCTACGGCTTCCTCTCCTTCGAAGACGTGATGGTGAACTCGTCGAACGTCGGCGCGGCCCGCGTCGGCCTGGCCCTTGGCGAGCGCCGCTTCTACAACTGGATCCGCCGCTTCGGGTTCGGCGAGCGCACCGGCATCGCCCTGCCCGGCGAGGCGACCGGCATCCTGCGCCGCTCGGAAAAATGGACGCAGGTCTCGCCGGCGAGCATCTCCATCGGACAGGAGATCGGCGTCACGCCGCTGCAGATCATCCGCGCCGTCGGCGCGATCGCGACCGGCGGCCAGCGCGTCGAGCCGCGCATCGTCGAAAAGGTAATCGACGACGACGGCAACACCGTCTACGAACCGCCGCGCCGCGCGCCGGTGCGGGTGATGTCGGAGAAAACCGCGGCGGTGCTGAACGAGATTCTGAAGAACGTCGTCGCGCGCGGAACCGGAACACAGGCCGCGCTCGCCGAGCACGCGGTCGCGGGAAAAACTGGAACGGCGCAGAAGGCGGGACGCGGCGGTTACTCCGCCGATCGCTACGTCGGCTCGTTCGCGGGATACGTTCCGGCGGATCGTCCGCGCCTGGCGATCCTCGTCGTGATCGACGAGCCGCGCGGCGAATACTACGGCGGCGCGGTGGCGGCGCCGGCTTTCCGCGAGATCGCCGAGGCGGGGCTACGGTACCTCGGAGTGCAGCCTTCGATTCCGTCGCGATCGATCGGCGTCACGCCGCCCGCGCTGGCCGCGTTTTCGCACAAAGGGGGGGCAGCGGCGGCGACGGCGGGCGTTCCCGATCTCCGCGGCCTCGATGCCCGCGCCGCGATCGCGCGCGCGGTCGCGAGCGGTCTCACGGTCGAGGCCAGCGGAAGCGGAGTGGTGACTTCACAACAACCCGAGCCCGGCGGAGCCTTGCCGCAGGATCGAAAGGTCCGGCTGAACTTGTCATGAAACTGCGCGAGCTTTTGCGAGACGTTCCGGTGCGCGACCTGCGCGAAGATCTCGAGACCGAGATCAGCGGCGTCACGCCCGACTCGCGCCTCGTGAAACCCGGCTGGCTCTTCGTGGCCATCCCCGGCACCGCGAAAGACGGATCGCAATTCATTCCGCAGGCGCGCGAGAAAGGCGCGGCGGCGGTCATCTCGAACGAGAACGTCGACGATCCCCGCGCCGCGCTCGCGCTCATCGCCGCGAACTACTACGGCCGTCCCGCCGAGAAGCTCTCGCTCGTCGGCGTCACCGGCACCTCGGGGAAGACGACGACGACGCGCATGATCGAGTCGGTCTTCGACGCCAGCAGCGAGCCGGTCGGGTTGATCGGAACCATTGAATACAGGGCGGGCGACGAAAAGCTGACGGCTGATCGCACGACGCCCGACGCCGTCGTCCTGCACGAATGGTTCGCGAAGATGGTCGACGCCGGCGTGCACCACGCGGTGATGGAAGTCTCGTCGCATGCGCTTGCGCTGAAGCGAACGCACGGCATCCGCTTCGCCGCGGCCGTCTTCACGAATCTCTCGCGCGAGCACTTCGACTTTCATAAGGACTTCGAGGACTACTTCGCGGCGAAGCGAATCCTGTTCGATCAGATCGATAGGACGCGTAAGACCGCGGTCGTGAACATCGACGACGAATACGGCCGCCGCTTGATCGACGAGCTCGGTGACGCCGTCATCACGTTCGGTCGCGGAGAGAACGCGCACATCCGTCCCGCGGACGATTTCACAATCGACGTCGACGGGCTTCGCGGCATCGTGATCACGCCGCTCGGAAAGATCCGCGTCGACTCCGCGCTTCTCGGGCAGCCGAATCTCTACAACTGGCTCGGCGCCATCGGCGGGGCGCTCGTCGCGGGTATGCCGCTCGAGACCATCGAGGCCGGCATTCGCAACTTGAAATCGGTGCGCGGCCGCTTCGAGCGCGTCGGTGACGCGCGTCCGACGGTGATCGTCGACTACGCGCACAAACCCGACGCGATGGAAAAGCTGCTGCATGCGGTGCGCGACATCGCCGACCAGCGGAAGGTCACGATCATCTTCGGATGCGGCGGCGATCGCGATCGCGGCAAACGCCCGCAGATGGGCGAGATCGCCGCGCGCCTCGCCGATCGCGTCATCGTCACGAGCGATAACCCGCGCGGCGAAAACCCGCGCGCGATCATCGACGAGATCACGAAGGGCATTGAAGAGAAGGAATACGCGGCCATCACCGATCGCCGCGAAGCGATCGCGCGTGCGATCGAGGAAGCGAGTGAAGACGACGTGATCGTGATTGCCGGCAAAGGCCACGAGACCTACCAAGTCACCGGCGATCAGGTCATTCACTTCGACGACCGCGAGGAAGCGGAACTGGCGTTACACAAAAAAGCAGCAAGAAATATTGCTTGATATTCACAACGAAAATGACCTACTCTAATTCAAGCCCGATCAGGTGTCGTGTTCCGGCTCCGTCGGTCGGTTTCGGCGTGGGTGGATGGATGGGTCTCGCCGGGCAGTTCCTGGGGAAGGGGACGAGCAGTGGCGACGAAACGCGGCGGAGCCGGAAGACGGCATCACGGAGGTTATCGTGCCTACGTTGACTTTCCGCGAGCTCGCCGAGATGATCGGCGGCACCGTCCTCCAGGGTGACGCGATCGAGGTCTCCTCGGTCGTCATCGACTCCCGCGAAGTGAAGCCCGACTCCGTCTTCTTCGCCATCAAAGGCGAGCGTCTCGACGGCCACGCGTTCGTCGGCCAGGCGCTGCAGACCGGGCGGGGCGTGGTGGTCTCGCGGTTCCGGGAAACGATCCCCGCGAACAAGGGAATCATCCAGGTTGCGGACACGACCATCGCGTTGCAACAGCTTGCGAAGTCGATTCGCGAGCGGCAGCCGTTCACGCTCATCGGCATCACCGGCTCCGCCGGCAAGACGACGACGAAGGAAATGATCGCGACGCTCATTGCCACCGAGCGGCGCACGCACAAGTCGTGGGGCAACTTCAACAATCAGATCGGCGCGCCGCTCTGCCTCGACAACGTTCCCGACGACGCCGAAGTCGTCGTGAGCGAGATGGGGATGAATCACAAGGGCGAGATCGCGCAGATCGCCGGACTGATGCGCCCCGACATCGGCGTCTACACGAACATCGGGCCGGTGCACATCGAGTTCTTCGGCACGGTCGAGAAGATCGCCGAGGCGAAGCGGGAGTTGCTCGAGAACCTGCGCGAAGGCGGGACGGTCGTCGTCAACAACGACAACGCGCACGTCGTGAACATCAGCCGTGACTACGACGGGCCGAAGGTCACGTACGGCATCGATCACGACGCCGACTTCCGCGCGACGAACATCCGCGAGCGCGGCCTCCTCGGCTCGCACTTCACCGTCGCCGGCCATGAGTTCGATCTCGCGCTGCCCGGCCGTCACAACCTCGAGAACCTCCTCGCCGCCATCGCCACCGCGCGCACGCTCGGCATTTCGTGGGAAGGCATCGAGCGCGGCGTGCGTGACGTGAAGCCCGCGTATCACCGTGGGGTGATCATCGAATGGCGCGGCGCGACGATTTACGACGACACCTACAACTCGAACCCGTACGCGCTGAAACGCGCGCTCGAGCTGATGACGCAGGCCGACGTCACCGGCCGGCGCATCGCCGTCATCGGAGACATGCTGGAGCTCGGCGAGCAGGAGCTGCAGTTCCATCGCGACTCCGGCAACGCCATCCCACGCTCGATCGACATGGTCATCGGCGTCGGCAAGCGCAGCGCCGCGCTGCTCGACGGCGCGAAAGAAGCGGGACACGCGAACACCCATCACTTCACCGACGCGCAGAGCGCCGGGGAGTTTCTCAAGGGCGAGATTCGCGAAGGCGATCTCGTTCTGATCAAAGGCTCACGCGGTGTGGGTCTCGATCGGATCGTGACGATGTTGGAGGAGAACCGTTAATGCTCTACCACCTTCTCTTCCGCCTGCGGGACGTCTTCGTCGGATTCAACGTCTTCCGCTACATCACCTTCCGCACCGCGTTCGCGGCGCTGACCGCGCTCTTGATCTCGTTCATCCTCGGTCCGTGGCTGATCGAGCGGATGCGGCGCATCAAGCTCGGGCAGTACATCCGCGAGGAAGGTCCGAAGTCGCACCAGATCAAGGCCGGCACGCCGACGATGGGCGGCATCCTCATCAACATCGCCATCATCATCCCGACGGTGTTGTGGGCCGACATCACCAACCCGTACATCTGGATCATCCTCTTCATCACCATGGCCTACGCGGTGATCGGCTTCGTCGACGACTACCGCAAGCTCGCCAAGAAGCGGAACCTCGGCCTCACGGCGAAGGAGAAATTCGGCGCGCAGTTCGTCGTGGCGCTGCTCGCGGCGCTGGCGATCGCGTACCTGCCGATGCTGAAGAACAACTACTCGACGGCGATCACGCTGCCGTTCATCAAGAACGTCGTCCTGAACCTCGGCATCCTCTACATCCCGTTCGTGATGGTCGTGCTCGTCGGCGCGTCGAACGCCGTCAATCTCACCGACGGCCTCGACGGCCTCGCCATCGGCTCGACGCTCATCGCCGCCGTCACCTACACCGTGCTCACGTACGCCTCGGGCCACGCGCGCATCGCAGACTACCTGCGCATCGCCTGGGTGCCGCAGACCGGCGAGCTGGCCGTCTTCTGCGGAGCGATGGTCGGGGCGTCGCTCGGCTTCCTCTGGTTCAACGCCCATCCCGCCGAGATTTTCATGGGCGACGTCGGCTCGCTCGCGTTAGGCGGAGCGATCGGCTGCCTCGCGGTGATGATCAAGCAGGAGGTCCTGCTCGTCCTCGTCGGCGGCCTGTTCGTCCTCGAGGCGATCTCGGTGATCCTGCAGGTGGCGTCGTTCAAGCTCACGGGCCGGCGCATCTTCAAGATGTCGCCGCTGCATCACCACTTCGAACTGGCAGGCTGGAAGGAAACGAAAGTCGTCGTCCGCTTTTGGATCATCGCGATCATCTTCGCGATGATCTCGCTGGCGACGCTGAAACTGCGATGAGAACGGTCACCCGTGGATCTCCCGTCGCCTTCCCCGCTTGCGGGGAGAAGGTGGGAAGGCCGGAGGCGGAAGCACGCTCATCCTGGGCCGGCAAGTCCGGCGTCGCCTCGGCGAACTTTCTCGCCGCACGCGACGAGTCCGTCGTGCTGGCGGACGCGAATGCGAATCCGTCGCTGCCGTTCGAGCTGGACGATCGCGTCGTTCGCGCGTTCGGCGCCGAGGATGAAGGGCTGCTCGACGACGTCCGGGAAATCGTGCTCAGCCCCGGCGTGCCGATGACGATTCCGCTGCTGCAGCACGCGGCCGCGCGCGCGATTCCGATCGTCGGCGAGATCGAGCTTGCGTATCGCCACCTCAAAGGAACGGTCATCGCGATCACGGGCTCGAACGGCAAATCGACGACGACCGCGCTCATCGGCGAGATCCTGAAAATCGCGGGACGACGGCCGATCGTTGCCGGCAACATCGGCAATCCGCTGATCTCCGCGATCGACTTCGACAATCCGCGCACGTACGTGCTCGAGCTCTCGTCCTTTCAGCTCGAAACGATCGACACGTTCCGCGCGAACGTCGCGCTGCTCCTGAACATCACCCCCGATCACATGGATCGCTATCCGAACCTCGCCGCGTACGCGGCGGCGAAGCATCGGGTCTTCCGCAATCAGGACGCGGGCGACACGGCGATCCTCAACACGTCCGTCGACTACCAGCCGCAGGCGAAAACCTCGCGGTTCTCGGCAGTAGAGAAAGCGGATGCGTATCTCGACGGCGACGAGATGGTGCTGGGCGAGCGCCGCATTCCGCGCGCGTCGCTGAAGCTCGAAGGGAACGCGAACGTCGAAAACGCGCTCGCGGCGTGGCTCGCCGCACGCGCCGTCGGCATCGACGACGTGGACGTGCAGATCGCGTTCGGCACGTTCACCGGACTGCCGCACCGCATGGTGCTCGTGCGCGAGATCGACGGCGTGCGCTGGATCAACGACTCGAAGGGCACGAACGTCGACGCGACGCTCAAATCGCTCGAAGGCTTCGACTCCTCGAGCGTGATTCTGATCCTCGGCGGAAAAGACAAAGCGGGCGAGTTCGAGCGGATGCGCGGGCTCGTGCAATCGAAAGCGCGCACGGTGCTGACGATCGGCAAAGCCGCCGATCGCATCGGCGAAGCGCTCACCGGCGCGGCGACGATCGTCGAAGCCGGCGACATGCAGCACGCGATCGAATGGGCGCGCGCGAACGCGAAGCGCGGCGAGGTCGTGCTGCTCTCGCCTGCCTGCGCGAGCTTCGATCAATACAGAAACTTCGAACATCGCGGCGAGCACTTCGAAGAGTTGGTGAGGTCGTTATGAGCCGGAAGCTCACCTACGACACCTACCTCTTCGGCGCAGCGATGCTCATCGTCGTCATCGGCCTGGTGATGATCTACAGCGCCTCGGCGATCATCGCCACGCAGCGCTTCGAGAAAGAGCCGACGTACTTTCTGATGCGGCAGGGCGCGTTCGTCGTGGCCGGGGCGATCGCGATGGTGGTGCTGATGCACGTGAATCCGGCGCTGCTGCGCGACAAGCGCGTCGTCTACGGCTCGCTCGCGGTCATCGCGCTCGGACTCATCGGCGCGCTGTTCCAGTCGCCGATCAACGGCACGCATCGCTGGATCGTGCTGCCGTGGTTCCAGCTGCAGCCGTCCGAGCTGGCGAAGCCGGCGATCGTGCTTTTCTTCGCGTCGTATCTCGCGCGCCGCGAGGAGCGCATCAACGAGCTGACGACGACGCTGCTGCCGCTCGGCTTCATCCTCGCGCTCTTCGCGGGTTTGATTCTCCTCGGCCGCGATTTCGGTACGGCGTCGGTGCTGATCGTCGTCGTCGCCGGCATGGTCTTCGCCGCCGGCCTCGCGTGGCGCTACATCGCCGCGGCCGCGTTCGCGCTCGTGCCGCTCGGCGCGTACTTCGCGCTGAATGCCGCGTATCGCCGCGAGCGGCTGCTGACGTTTTTGAATCCCGAAGCCGATGCGCAAGGCGCAGGGTTTCAGGCGCTGCAGTCGCTCATCGCGCTGGGCACGGGCGGAGTCAAAGGACTCGGCATCGGCAACGGCAGGCAGAAACTCTTCTTCCTTCCCGAGCCGCACACCGACTTCATTTTCTCGATCATCGGCGAAGAGCTCGGCTTCATCGGCGCGCTCGCGCTGCTCGGCGCATTCGCGTTCCTCGTCTGGCGCGCGTTCCGGATCGTGCGCACGACGCAGGACCGCTTCGCGTTTTACGCGGCCCTCGGCTGCACGCTGATGATCGCCATTCAGGCGCTGATCAACGTCAGCGTCGCGCTTTGTCTTCTTCCGACGAAAGGGATTCCGCTGCCGCTCGTGAGTTACGGAGGAACGTCGCTGATCGCGAGTTTGATCTCGATCGGATTGCTGCTGAATTTCTCACAACAAGCGAATTGAAAAACGGGATGGGGGCGATGGGCGTGAAGACACTGATGATCGCGGGAGGTGGCACAGGCGGCCACATTTATCCCGCCATCGCCATTGCGCGCGAATGGCTCGGGCGCGATCCCGACAATCGCCGCGTCGTCTTCGTCGGCACCGAGCGCGGACTCGAGAAGACCATCGTCCCGAAAGCCGGCTTCCCGCTCGAGTTCATCGACGTCGGCGGATTGAAAGGCAAAGGCGGCGTCGATCTGATTCGCAACGTCCTGCGCCTGCCGCGCGGATTCTTCCAGGCGTCCGCGCTCATGAAGAAGCACAACCCGAATCTTGTCCTCGGCGTCGGCGGCTATTCGAGCGGGCCGGTGATCACCGCCGCGAAACTGCGCGGCATCCCGACGCTCATTCACGAATCGAACGCGTTTCCCGGCCTTGCCAACCGCGTCGTTGCGCGATTCGTGACCGGCGTCGCGGTCGCGTTTCCGGAAGCGGTGGCGCGGATGAAACGCGAGGACGCGGTCGTCACGGGCAATCCGATTCGGGCGGAGTTTTTTGGACAGGCAGGAGTGCCTGTCCCCCACCGGGTTTTGCTGTTCGGCGGATCGCAGGGGTCGCGGATTCTCAACGACACCATGTCCGAGGCGCTCTCAGTTTCTCGAAGCGCCGCTGGAGATCGTGCATCAGACGGGGCCGAACGATCTGCAGAGAGTGCAGGAGGCGTATCGCAACTCGCGCTTCGCGAACGCGCGCGTCGTTCCGTATCTCGATCCGATCGCGGCGGAGATTGCGGCCGCAGAGCTGGTGATCTCGCGCGCGGGCGCGATGACGATCGGCGAGCTCGCGGCGTCCGGACGGCCGGCGATTCTCGTCCCGTTCGCGGCGGCGACGAACAACCATCAGGAGATCAACGCGCGGGCGGTGGAGAAGGCCGGTGGCGCGGTGGTGATCACCGAAAAAGAGCTCACTCCGGAAAAACTGGCTCGCACGATCACCGAATGGATGACCGAACGCGAGCGGCTCGTGCAGATGGGCGTGTCGGCGAAGACGTTGGCGACGCCGGACGCCACGAAAAACATTGTCGATTTCATCGAAAGAATTCAGGCAGATTAACTTACAATTTCAAGAGATCAGTTCAGGATGAATTTTGATCAAATTAGGCGCATTCATTTCGTCGGCATCGGCGGAATCGGAATGAGCGGTCTCGCGGAGATTCTGACCGGCGAAGGAGTCTCCGTCTCCGGATGCGACGCCAGACGCTCGGCGACCACCGAGCTTCTTGTGAGCCGAGGAATTCCTGTCGCGATTGGACACGACCCGTCGCACCTCGAAGGCGCGGATCTCGTGGTCATGACGTCGGCGGTGAAAGGCGATCACCCGGAGATCGACGCCGCGCGTGCGAAGGGAATCCGGGTGATGAAGCGCTCCGAGCTCCTCGGCGCGATCGTCAACGACAAGCGCGCGGTCGGCGTCGCCGGCACGCACGGCAAGACCACGACGTCAGCCATGATCTCGCTCGTCCTCGAAGAAGCGGGACTCGATCCGACGATCCTCGTCGGCGGCATCGTGCGCAACCTCGAAACGAACGCCAAGCGCGGCGCAGGCGACTTCCTCGTCGTCGAAGCCGACGAATACGACCGCACGTTCCATCAGCTGAAGCCCGAGATCGCGGTGGTCACGAACATCGAGGCCGATCACCTCGAGTACTACGGCAGCATCGAAGCGATCATCGAGGCCTTCCGCATTTTCGCCGGCGGCGTGAAGCGCGGCGGCACCGTGATCGGCTGCTGCGACGACGAAAACGTCTCGCGCCTCCTGCGACACGCCGAAGTGAAGCCGCTGAGCTACGGTCTTTCGGAGAACGCCACCGTTCGCGCGATCAATCTCGAGTACCACGAGCGCGGCGTGTCGTTCGAAGTGCCGGGCATCGGTTTCTTCAAGCTCTTCCTGCCGGGCGAGCACAACGTGCGCAACGCGCTCGCCGCGATCGCCGTCGGCCGCACCCTCGGCATCCCGGCCGAAACCATCGCCGCTGCACTGGCGAAGTTCCTCGGCGTCGACCGCCGCTTCCAGATTCTCGGCGAGTACCACGGCTGCATCATCGTCGACGACTACGCGCATCATCCGACCGAGATCCGCGCGACGCTTGAACGCCGCGCGCGCCGGCTATCCCGGCCGCCGCGTCGTCGCGCTCTTTCAGCCGCATCTCTACTCGCGCACGATCGACTTCGCGCGCGAGTTCGCGGAAGCGATGCTCGTCGCCGACGTGCCGCTCGTCGCGCCGATCTACGCAGCGCGCGAGCGGCCCGTGGAAGGCGTCTCCGCGCGCATCATCGCCGACGCCGCGCCGGGCATCGAGTTCATCGACCGCAGCAACGCGCAGATCGTGAACGAAATGCGCCGCCGTCTCGGCGCGAACGACATCTTCATCACCATGGGCGCGGGCGACGTGCACGAAGTCGCCGAGCAGCTCGTGCGGGAGGCGGCGGCATGAGCGTCGACATCCGCTTCTTCCGCCCCAGCGACGTCGCGCGTCTGCGCCGCAACCAGCGGCAGATTCAGATCGGGCGCCTGCTCATCCTGCTGCGCAACGTCGGCGTGATCGCGGTGCTCATCGCCGGCGGGATCTGGATCTGGCGGCACACGCAATCCGACGCGCGCTTCGCGGTCAAGGACATCGAGATCGCCGGCGCGGTGCACGCGCCGCGCGCGGACATCGACCGCGTCGCGCAGCGCTACATCGGCCTCAATCTCTTCCAGATCGACATCGCCCGCGTGCAGCGCGACCTCGGCGGGGTCGGCTGGATCCAGCGCATCGACATCGAGAAGAAGCTGCCGGACACGCTGCGCATCCAAATCATTGAGCGGACGCCGCTTGCGCTCGTGCGCGACGGCAGCCAACTGAAGTACATCGACGAGACCGGCGTCGCGTTCGCGGAGCTCACGGCGTCCGCCGGCGACGACGATCTGCCGATCATCACCGACGCCGCGGGCACGGAGCTCACGCGCACGATCGCGCTGCTGCGCGACCTCCGCGCGCGCGACCGCGAGATCTACTCGCGCATCTCCGAGGTGCGCCCCGTGCCGCCGCGCGGCTTCGCGATCTTCGATCGCGACCTCGGCGCGTTCGTGTATGCCGACGCCGAAAACGTGTCGGCGAAATGGCGCAGCCTCTACGCGATCCTGCGCGCCGAGAACAACCCCCGCATCGAATACGCCGACCTGCGATTTGCGGATCGGGTGATTGTGAGAACGCTGGAGACGACGCATGTCCAGAACTGAAGAAAAGTACATCGTGGCGCTCGACATCGGCACCTCCAAAGTCTGCGCGCTGGTCGGAGAGATCAGCGAGCGCGGGCAGCTGGAGATCATCGGCAAGGGCACGTCGCCGATGAAAGGCACGCGCCGCGGCAACATCATCAACCTCGACCAGGCCATCGACGCGGTGAAGAAAGCCGTCGATGAAGCCGAGGTGATGGCGGGGTTGCAGATCGAATCGGTGTATGCCGGGATTTCGGGCGATCACATTCGCTCGGTCAACTCGCGCGGCGTCGTGTCGGTGATGGGCAAGCACAAGCAGATCGGGCGCGAAGACATCGACCGCGTCATCGAGGCCTCGAAGTCGATCAACATCCCGGCCGAGCTCGAGCTGCTGCACGTGATCCCGCGCGAGTTCGTCGTCGACGGCCAGGACGGCATCGACGACCCGGTCGGCATGACCGCGACGCGGCTCGAAGCGAACGTGCACATCGTCACCGGCGCGCGCACGCACAACCAGAACATCCTCGCGTGCGTGAACAAGGCCGGCATCGCCGTGCAGGAGCTCGTGCTCGAGCAGCTCGCCGCTGCCGAGGCGGTGCTCACGCAGGACGAGCGGGAGATGGGCGTGCTGCTGATGGACATCGGCGGCGGCACCACCGACTACGCCGTCTTCCTCGAAGGCAACGTCCTTCACACCAACGTGCTGCCGGTCGGCGCGGGACACTTCACGAGCGACATCTCGGTCGTGTTGCGCACGCCGATGGAAGACGCGGAGCGGATCAAGAAGCGCTACGGCTGCGCGCTGGCGTCGCTCATCACCGACGACGATCCGATCGAAGTGCCGACGGTCGGCGGACGCGCGCCGAAGATTCTGTCGAAGCAGGAGCTGACCGGAATCCTCGAGCCGCGCGCCGCGGAGATCGCGAAGCTCGTCTATCGCGATCTCGAGAAAGTCGGACTGGAAAAGGAGATCCGCTCGGGCGTCGTCCTCGTCGGCGGCGGCGCGGAGATGGACGGCATGGTGGAGATGGTCGAGCAGGTGTTCGATCAGCAGGCGCGCAAAGGCGTGCCGCGCGGAGTAGGCGGTTTGTCCGACACCGTCAGCGGACCGGAATGGGCGGCGGCGACGGGGCTGCTGCTGTGGGGATTGAAAGATCAGAAGACGCGGGTCGGCAAACGCCCGCGTAAAGGTTTGGCGAAAGTCGCCGAGTCGGTGAAGCAGTGGTTTGCATGGACATAAAAAGTTTTCGAACGCATTACGAAAATCATTTACTATAAAGAGGCGATTCAATGATCACGTTTGACGAGAGACCTGGCGACGGAACGCTCGCAGTCACCCTCGACGAAGAGCAGCTTCCGGCGAAGATCAAGGTCATTGGGGTTGGTGGGGGTGGCGGGAATGCCGTCAACCGGATGATCCAGGCGGGGATCAAGGGAGTGGAGTTCCTCGTCGCGAACACCGATTTGCAAGCGATGCGGCACTCGCTCGCGCCGGTCAAGATTCAGATCGGCGGCAAGCTCACGAAGGGACTCGGCGCCGGCGCGAATCCGGAGATCGGCAAGCAGGCCGCGCTCGAAGACACCGACCGCATCCTCGAGGCGCTGCACGGCGCCGACATGATTTTCATCACCACCGGCATGGGCGGCGGCACCGGAACCGGCGCCGCGCCGATCATCGCCTCGCTCGCCGCGGAGCTCGGGTCGCTGACCGTGGCCGTGGTGACGAAGCCGTTCGGCTTCGAAGGGAAGCGGCGGCGCGTGCAGGCGGAGCAGGGCATCCGCGCGCTGCGCGACACGGTCGACACGCTGATCACGATTCCGAACGAGCGCCTGCTCAACTTCGTCGAGCGCGGCACCTCGCTCAACGAGGCGTTCAAGATCGCCGACGACATCCTTCGCCAGGCGGTGCAGGGCATCTCCGATCTCATCACCGTTCCGGGCGAGATCAACCTCGACTTCGCCGACGTGCGGACGATCATGCACGGCATGGGCATGGCGCTCATGGGCACGGGCGTGTCGTCGGGCGAGCATCGCGCCGTCGAAGCGGCGCAGCGCGCGATCTCGTCGCCGCTGCTCGAAGAAGCGTCGATCGAAGGCGCGAAGGGCGTGCTGATCAACGTCACCGGCGGCCCGGACATGACGCTGTTCGAAGTGCACGAAGCGGCGTCGATCATTCAGGAAGCGGCGGACGAAGAAGCGAACATCATCTTCGGCACGGTCATCGATCCGAGGATGAAGGACGAAGTGAAGGTCACGGTGATCGCGACCGGCTTCGACAGCGCGACGAAGGGACTGCTGAACACGCGCGGCGAATCGCTGTCCGCGCAACCGGGACAGCGCGCGCACACGCAGGAGCGTCCCGCGTCCTCGCCGTATCGTCCGTTCGCGCCGCCGAAAGAGAAAGAGATTGCCGCGGCTCACGAAGAGCCGCCGACGCAGATCGGCGCGGAGGGCGAGATCTACGATCCCCCGTTTTTTCGCAGAGGCTTCACCCGCCCCGACGGCTCCGGAGGATTCGGGCCGATGGCGTCGAGTGATTTCGGCAATGACCTCGATATTCCGACGGTGATCAGGAACCTGAGTGATTAGACAGGTCTACGTCATCCTGAGCGGAGCGAAGGATCTCAGAATTCGATGCCTTGGCATTTTGAGATCCTTCGCCGTCTTCGCGGCTCAGGATGACGGCTCAATCAAGTGTTTTAACGCCGGGACCATCGCCCCCGGCTTGGTGCACCCCTCAGTGCGCCGAAATTGACCTCGGGGCGAGGGACCCGAGGTCAACCTGCTCCGCCGGGGCGCGGTCTTTCGGCCGCGCCCCGGTTCTTTTTTCAGCTCAGTCGTCGATATATCCGGCGACGATGACGCGCTGTCCCCGCGCGAATTGCTCATACGCATCGGGCGGCGGCGGAACAACCTCCACCCGCGTGAACCCGGCGCGCTTCATGATCCACAGCAGCGCCTCCAGGCTCGGGATCAGCGCGATGTCCGCCAGGCCGGCCTGCTTCGGCGCGTGATGCAGGTCTTCCCATTCATCGACCACGGCGAAGATACCGACGAGCGGCTTGACGAAGCGATGAGAGCCCCATTCCACGCTTGCGCTGAAGTTCGGCGCGATTTGCGTTTCGACCAGACAGACGCGCCGCGTCACCGCATGCGCCACCCGGAGAGCGGCGATCGGATTCTCGACGTGATAGATCAACCCGAACAGCAACACGATATCGAACTGCCCGATCTCGGCGGCATCGAGCTTCGTCACATCGCCCGTGCGGAACTCGACATTCCGAAGGCCATAGGCGGAGCGAATCAGCTCCGCGTCCCGGATATGCTCCTCACGCGCGTCGATGCCGAGGACGCGCTGACATCCTCGCTGCGCAAGAAGAATCGAAAAATAGCCTTCGTTGCATGCGAAGTCGACAGCGGTGGTCTCGCTCCACCGGCCGGCGAACATCGGATCGAGCACATTCCCCAGCATGTGCTCGCGCGTGGGGTGAATGGGCGCGATGTCTTCCGGTACATAAACCTCGGTAACCGCACCGCTCGGCAACTTGAAGTGATAGAACCATTTCCTGCTGAGGATGCGTTGCTCGATTTCGCTCATGCGTCCGATCTCCGCCCCGGTCTTTTTGCATACAATGCAACAGTCATTCTTTCATCCCGGAGTGTCCTCACTTGAGTCAGCTCACGCGCGCGATGGCCAAAGTCCCGGTCATCGGCCCTTATCTTCAGAAACGGTATTGGGAGTACCTCGCCAAGCGGCGCGCCGTCGCGGCAACGATCCCGGCATCGACGCTCGACTGGAGTCTTTCGCCCGATCCTGAGTTTCTGCGGCAGATCGGATATCGCTTCGATCCCCCTCCGCGTCCCGCGCGCCGCACTCCGGAGCCCGCGCCGTTGCCGCCGCCGCTCTGGCCAGCGGAAGACGTCTACTTTCTCAGCGTCTGTTCGATGAATCACGCGCCGTTCACGCGCGCGCTCGTCGAGTCGATCCGCCGCCATCATCCGTCCGCGCCGGTGGTCGTCGCCGTCGTCGACGCGCCGTCGCGGGACGCCGTCGCCATCGACGGCGCGATCGTGCTCACCGGCCGCGAAGTCTTCGGCTCCGACTTCGAATACCCGTCGCTGAAGTTCAATGCCGCGGAGCTCTGCTGCGCCGCGAAGCCACATCTCATCGACTACCTGCTGCGCCATTCGCCCGCGCAGCGCTTCGTCTACATCGACTCCGACATCTACGTCTTCGCACCGCTGCGGGCAATGATCGCGAGACTCGACGACGCCGACTTCGTCGTCACGCCGCACACGCTCGCACCCTTTCCGACGCCGGAGAAATTCTGGGAGACGCCGAGTCTCGGCGAGCTCGCGCACGCGGGCGTCTTCAACGCCGGCATGTTCGGCATGCGGCGCGGCGATGCGCCGGAGAAATTCATCGCCACGTGGAAGGGCCTCGTCGTCGCGCCGGGCGCGTTCATGGAGAGCCAGGGCGGGCAGGCGGAGCAGAACGCGTTCAACTGGGTGACGTGCTTTTCGGAGTCGGTGGCGGTGTTGCACGACACCGCGTACAACGTCGCCTACTGGAACCTGCACGACCGCTCGCTGCGCTACGAAGGAGGCGAGCGGTGGACCGTCGACGGCAAGCCGCTGGTCGCGTTTCACTTCAGCGGCTTCTCGCCGTCGCGGCCGTGGCAGCTGTCGAATCACGAGAATCGCTACGGCTTGTACATCCTCCCGAGCGTCGCGCGGCTGCGCGATTTCTATCTGCAGCAGATCGAGACGCACAACTGCGGCGAGCTCGGGACTCCGTATCGCTTCGACTCCTTCCCGTCCGGCATCCGCATCAATCCCTTCATGCGCGAGGCCTTTCGCGAGCACGAGATTTTTCTGCGCGCCGACGTGAATCCGTGGACGCCGGAAGGCGAGACCTATTACGGCCGCGCGCTGCTCTCGCCCGCGCCATATACCGGCTCGCTCGCGCCGATCCTGCTCAAGACCATCTACGATCTCCGCCCGGACCTACGCGCTCTCGGCGATTTCACGCTCGATCCGCGTCCGATCATTCATTGGATGCAGTCGAGCGGCATCTACGACGCCGATGGATACGAGGCGCTGTTCGATCGCCATCGCCCGTCCGTGCCCGACCATCGCGGCGCGGTGCTGATGTCGGCGCTGCGCAAGAAGTGGCCACGGCTCTTCGAAGGGCTCGCCGATCCGATGCACGCCGATCGCCGCGAATTCGTGGCGCGATTGCAGGCCGTGGCGCCGCACGAAGCGCAGCTCGTCCGCGACGGCTCGCTCGAATATCTCTACACGACGCCGATCAGCGCGATCCGGCACTTCGTCAGCAAGCGGCCCGACCTCGTGGCCGCGTTTCCCGATTTCCTCTTCGACGACGCGCCGGCGCTCGCCGCATGGCTGCGCGAGAAGCGGATGAACGAGCACTTCCTTCCCGCGGAGGCGATCGACGTTTTCGAGAAACACGCCGGCGGCCGCCCGCTCGCGCGCGTTTTCTCCTACTACGCGCGCACCTGGCCGCTGATGGAAGTGTGGCCGCTCGCGCTCGTCGGGCACGGCTCGGTCGAGGTCGCGCGCTCGCTGTTTCCGGGGCTGCGGCATTCGATCGAGTTCGACCTCGCCGACATCGAGATGTTCCTCTGGGCGATGGAGGTGAAGCCGTGGGCGGGCGTCGCGCTGACGCTCGAGCTGCCGGTCAACACCACGCGCCATCCTTCGTCACGCTCGCGCGCCGGACAGAACGAGATCCTCGGTCCGGTGCTGCGTCAGGATCGCCGCTTCCAACTCGCGCTCGATGCCTATCGCCGGCAGTATCCGCCGGTCGACGATCCCGCGCCGCGCTCGCAGCGAAACGCGCGCGAAGTGTCGGTCTTTTCGACCATCGATGAAGGCCCGCGCCCGCGACGTCCGCTGCGTCGCATCGCGCCCGGCGTCAACGTGTTCGGCTATCACCGCAGCGACATCGGCCTCGGCCAGATGACGCGCGGTCTCGTCGAAGCTCTCGGCACCATCAACGTTCCGACGTCGATGCCGGTCCTCGGCAACATCCGGATGGACAACGACCTCGCGCCCGAAGACTTCATCCGCAAGTACGACGCGGCGAAGGGAACGAACGTCTTCGTCAGCTATCCGCACCTGCACGACTCGCTACTGCGCAGCACGCCCGATGAAGTCATCGACGGGCATCGCAACATCGTCTATCTCGCGTGGGAGCAGCGCGACGGCACGCATTACTGGAAGGACGTCTACGCCGAATACGATCAGGTGTGGGCGCTTTCGGATTTCGCGGCGGAGTCGCTGAGCAACACGCTCGAGCGCACCGTGCACTCCGTGCCGTGCATCGTCGATACATCGCTCTTTCCTCCGGCGTCGACGAAAGAGAAGCACGGACGTCGATCCCGGCCTCTTCACGTTCCTCTTCATCTTCGACGCGAACAGCTCGACTGAGCGCAAGAACCCCGAGGCGGCGGTGCAGGCGTTTCGATCCGCGTTCCGCGCGGATGATCGCGTGCGCCTCCTGATCAAGGCGTCGAGTGCGGATCGGATGGGCAATCGCGCGCGGCTGCAGCGGCTGCGCGATGCGATCGGCAACGATCCGAAGATCGAAGTGCGCGTCGAGGATTTGAGCCGCAACGATCTGTACGGACTCGTCTCCGCGTCCGACTGCTACGTCTCGCTGCATCGCGCCGAGGGCTTCGGATACACGTGCGCCGAGGCGATGGTGTACGGGAAGCCGGTCATCGCGACGGGCTACTCGGGGAACATGCAGTTCATGAACGACGCGAACTCCTATCCGGTGCGCTACACCGAGGTGATGGTGAACGCGCAGGAAGGACCGTTCCAGCGCGGCAGCTTGTGGGCGGAGCCGGACGTGACGCACGCGGCGGAGCTGATGCGGCGCGTGTACGAACATCCCGACGAGGCGGCGGCGCGCGGTGAGCGCGGACGCGTGACCATCGAGACCACGCTCTCGCCGGGGGCGGTGGGACAGCGCGTGCGCGTGCTGCTCGAACGCGAGGCCGAGAGCGAGCGCGTTCCGCTGGCCAGCGCCGCGGGCGGCGCGCGATGAAGCTGCTCAAGCGGGCCGTCGCCCGCATCCCGGTGCTCGGCCCGTCGCTGCAGCGCGCGTACTGGCGCCGGCTCGAGCAGCGCGCGACGGAGCCGTTGGTCAGCGCGATCGATGTCGCGCAGGGCGAGATCGACGTCGAGTTTTTGCGCAGCCTCGGGTACGACTTCGACGGAGTAGTGCGCGCCTCCGGCGCGCCCCCGGAAGGCGCGCCGGAGGCGCGCACTCCACCAGCAGTTTCCCGACGACGCGCTCTACTTCGTCACCGTCTGCACGATGAATCACGTGCCGTTCGCGCGCACGCTCATCGAGTCGGTTACGCGCAGCCATGGCAACGTGGCGTTCGTGGTGGCCGTCGTCGATGCGCCGTCGCGCGACGCGGTGTCGATCGACGGCGCGACTCGTCATCACGGGCCGCGACATTTTTCAGGGAGAGCTCGACTATCTCGCGCTGAAGTACGACGCGTCGATGCTCTGCTGTGCGGGAAAGGCGTACGCGATCGACTACCTGCTCCTGCACGCGAAGGCGCAGAAGATCATCTATCTCGACTCCGACATCTACGTCTTCGCGCCTGTCGACGCGATGATCGCGAAGCTCGACGACTTCGACTTCGTCGTTACGCCGCACATCGTCGAGCCGTTTCCCGTGACGGAGAAGTTCTGGCAGAAGCCGAGCCTCGGCGCGTTGATGGGCGCCGGCGTCTACAACGCAGGCATGTTCGGCATGCGCCGCAGCGCGGACGCGCGGAAGTTTCTGGAGACGCTGAAGTGGCTGGTCATCGCGCCCGGCACGTTCGTCGACAAACAGGGCGCGCAGGCCGAGCAGCACATGTTCAACTGGATCACCTGCTTCGCAGACTCGGTGGCGATCCTTCGCGACACCGCGTACAACGTCGGCTACTGGAATCTGCACGACCGCGCGTTCCGCCATCTCGGCGGCGAGCAATGGACCATCGATCAGAAGCCGCTGGTCGCGTTTCACTACAGCGGCTATCAACTCGCGCGGCCGTTCGACCTTTCCCATCATCAGAATCGCTACAACTTCTTCGACTTTCCAGCGCTCGCACGCATCCGCGACTTCTACGTGAATCGCGTGGAGGCGAACAATCGCGGAGAGCTCGGCACGGCGTACGGCTTCGGCGCGTTTCCGTCGGGCATCGCGATCGACGGCGCGATCATGCGCCATATCTTTCGCGACGAAGAGGTGTTCCTTCGCTCGGACGTGAGTCCGTGGACGCCGGAAGGCGAAGCGTTCTATTGCCGCGCGCTGCTGCAACCCGTGCCGTCGACGTCGTCGCTCGTGCCGATTCTCGTCAAGCGCATTCAGGAACTGCGTCCGGACCTCGGCGCCAAATTCGGCGACGTCAGTTTGAATCCGCGCCCGCTGCTCGAATGGATGCTCGCCAGCGGCGTACAGGATCACGGCTACGAGGCGCTGATCGATCGCTATCGCCCGGCCGTGCCGACGCACTACGGCGCGATGCTGCTCTCGGCGGTCCACAAGAAATGGCCGCGCGTATTCGAGGGACTGAAGGCGCCGCTGCGCGAAGACCGCCGCGAGTTTGTCGCGCGCCTGCAGGAAGTCGCGCGGCACGAGGCCGATCAGATTCTCATCGGCGCGACCGAGCAGTTCGTGCTCTCGCCGATCCGCGCGATTCGCGAGCTGTACGACGCGCGCCCCGATCTGCGCGACGCGTTTCCCGACGTGCTGTTCGATGACGGAGCGGCGTTCGCGCAGTGGCTGCGCGATCACCGTTTGAAAGAGCACTTCCTCTCCCGCCGAGGCCATCGAGCTGTTCGCGGAGCGCGCGAACGGACGGCCGCTCGCGCGCGTGTTCTCGCTGTTCTCGCGCACGTGGCATTTCATGGAAGCGTGGCCGTTGGCGATGGTCGGCGAAGGGAAGGCGGAGTTCGGCCGCGCGCTGCTCGACATCTTCAAATACGCCGCCGAGTACGACCTGCACGACGTCGAGATGTTTCTCTGGACGATGGACGTCAAGCCGTGGGCCGGCGTGCCGCTCACGCTGGAACTGCCGATTCACACGACGCGGCATCCGTCGTCGCGCTCGCGCGCCGGGCAGCAGGAGATTCTCGAGCCGGTGCTGCGGCGCGACCGCGCGTTCGCCGTTGCGCTCGACGACTATCGCCGGCGCTATCCGCCGGTCGACGATCCCGCGCCGCGCTCGAAGCGCACCGGGATCGACATCCACGTTTACTCGGCGATCGGCAAGCCGCCGAGGAAGATTCAGCCGCCGCCGCGGCCGATTCCGCGCGGCGCGAACGTGTTCGGATTTCATCGCAGCGACACGGGCCTCGGGCAGATGACGCGCGGTCTCACGCAGGCGCTGCACACGATCGGCTGCGCGACGTCGGACATCCCGCTGCCGACGAGCCGCATGGACGATGATCTTCGCCCCGAGGATTTCATCCAGCGATATGACGTCGCGAAGGGAACGAACATCTTCGTCAGCGTCACGCATTTGCAGCAGCTGCTCCTGCGTACGGTGCCGGACGAAGTCGTGGAGCGGCATCGCAACATCGTCTATCTCGCGTGGGAGCAGCGCGAGGGGAATCATTACTGGAAGGATGCGTTCGCGGAATTCGATCAGGTGTGGGCGCTGTCGGACTTCGTCGCCGATTCGCTGACGGAGACGCTGCAGCGGAAGGTGCACTCCGTTCCGTGCGTCGTCGACCTCGCTGCGTTTCCGCCGCCGTCGACGAAGGAAGCGCATCGTCTCGATCCCGGCGTCTTCACGTTCCTGTTCATCTTCGACGCGAGCAGCGCGACGGAGCGGAAGAATCCTGACGGCGCGATCGAAGCGTTCCGCCGCGCGTTCGGCAACGACGATCGCGTCCGCCTGCTCATCAAGTCGTCGAGCTTCGCCGACATGGGCGGCCGCGCGCGGCTGCGGCGGCTGATGGAGAAAGGTGCGCGGTGCGCACAACATCGAGATCCGCGCGGAAGACCTGAGCCGCCGCGATCTGTACGGCCTCTTCTCCGCCACGGACTGCTACGTCTCGCTGCATCGCGGCGAGGGATTCGGCTACACGTGCGCCGAGGCCATGGCGTACTCGAAGCCGGTCATCGCGACCGGATACTCGGGCAACATGCACTTCATGAACGAGGAGAACTCGTATCTCGTCTCTTATCAAGGAAGTGGAGACGAACGTTCAGGAAGGGCCGTTTCATCGCGGCAGTGTGTGGGCCGAGCCGGACGTCGATCACGCGGCGGAGCTGATGCGCCGCGTGTTCGAACATCGCGACGAGGCCGCGGCGCACGGCGCGCGCGGACGCGTGACGGTCGAGACGCTGTTGTCGCCGCGGGCGGTCGGCGAGCGCGTGCGCATGCTGTTGGATGGTGATGCATGAGTGTCGATTGGCGCGAGTCGCAAACCCTCGGCGGACCCGATCTCGATTTGCCGGAGCGCGCGTTTCCGGGAATGCCGAACGCCGGTTTGATCGCGGAGCACTGCATGCGCTACGCGTTCGCGCAGCACCTCGTGCCGCGCATGCGCGTGCTCGACCTCGGATGCGGCACCGGGTACGGCAGCGAGATGCTGACGTGGGTCGCGGCGTCGGTGCAGGGCTTCGATTTGTGGGAGCCGGAATCGCACGAGAGGCCGCAGTGGCCGGGCGGCGCGACGCTGACGTACGGACACGATCTCTGCGCGCAGCCGCTCCCGCCTGCCGACGCGGCGGTGATGTTCGAAGTCATCGAGCATCTTCACGATGCGCCGCAGGCGCTGCGCCTCGCCTTCGCCGCCGCGCCGCTGCTGATCACGTCATTCCCGAATCCGAAGTATCACGGCTCGCACATCAACAAGTACCACGTGAACGACTGGACGCTGGAGCAGTTCGAGGACGAGTTGCGCGCCGCGGCGAAGCCGCATTACCCGTCACTGGAGCTGACGCATCTCCAACAGTTGCAGGGCGCGCCGCTGATCGTTCCGGGCCGCGATCCGGAGGGCTCGTATTGGATCGTGGTCGCGGACGCTCGCGTCACGCCGCTGCCGGCCGATGTCTTCGAGCGGCGCCTGAGGCAGTTGCGCGCGATCGGCGCGTATCCGCCGTTCGGGCGTCCGATCGTCGTCGATCCGACATGGACGGCATCCGAGACCGCGCACGACGTCGTCGTCATCGCGACCACGCCGGAAGAAGAAGCGCAGGCGCAGCAGCTGCGCGGCCGCGTGCGGCAGAACATTTTCATCATCGACTCGCACGCGACGCGCGAAGACATCGTCAGCGCACTCGCGCAAGCGTCTGCCTATCTCGGATCCTCGCCCGAGCTCGCGGCGATTGCGCGCTCGGTGCGAATTCGCGAGGTGGACGAGGTGCGCGCGGATCAGCAGCTGCGGATGGAACGCGCCATCTTCGCCGAGGCGGTGAATCGCTTCAGCGAGGGCGACCTCGACGTCGAGAGTCTCGTGATCCGGAACGCGGAGTTGCTGCGAAACGAATCGGACGCGAACCACGGACGCGGCCTTGCGGAGCAACGCGCGGAGGAGGCGGAGGCGCGCGCGGATGCGGTCGAAACGCGGCTCGGCGAAATCGAGGCCGCGCATGACCGCGTGCAGGATCAACTCGAACAGGTCCGTCGCGACCTGACGAGCGCGCGAGTGGATGTCGGGCGCGCCTCCGCGCAACTGGAAACGGTGACGGCGGAGAACGAACGGCATCGCCTCGTGCTGCGCACGCGCATTGTCTCCGCCGCGTTGCGCGTGCAGAGCTGGCTCGCGCGATTGCGAAAATGATCCGCGCCAGTCTCGTCGTCGTCACGTTCAACGCGCTCGAATGGTCGCGGCGCTGCATCCAATCCATCGCCGAGCACACCGCGGTTCCGTACGAGCTGATCGTCGTCGACAACGCGTCGACCGACGGCACGCGCGAGTTTCTGCGCGACGAAGTGCGCAACGCGACGATCATCTTCAACGACGCGAACCTCGGCTTCGGCGTAGCCGCGAATCTCGGCGCCGCCCGCGCGCGCGCGCCGATTGTCGTCTTCATCAACAGCGACGTGATCGTTTCTCCGAACTGGCTCGATCCTCTCTGCCGCCGGCTCGAAGAGCATCCGCGGAACGCGGTCGCCGGCGCGAAGATCGTCGATCTCCACGGCCGCATCGATCATGCCGGCGCGCTCCTCGGCCATGACGGCTGGGCGATGCACTACGGCGCCGGCGACGATCCGGACAAGCCGGAGTACGCGTTCGCGCGCCGCGTCGACTACGTGACCGGCGCGTGCCTGGCCGTGCGCACGCGGCTCTTTCACGAGACCGGCGGCTTCGATCCCTGGTTTCACATCGCCTACTTCGAAGATGCCGATCTCTGTCTCCGCCTCGCCGCGCGCGGCTGGGAAATCTGGTACGAGCCCGCGTCGGTGGTGACGCATGCCGGCGGCGCGTCCGGTTCCGAGGAGGGAAGCCGCGCGTTACTGGCGATCAATCACCCGCGCTTTCACCATCGCTGGCGCGCGTTCCTCCGCGTCCGTCCCGATGCGCCGCTCGCGAAGAGGCTGGAGCGCATCATCGCCGCGCGCGACGCGATGGCGAGAGACTCGATCCTCATCATCGGCGACGATCACGGCCTGGCGGAATCGCTGCGGCTCGCCGGCTTCGCCGCGGACGTCGTCGACGCCGTCTCACCGGCGTGGCTCGGATCGCGGCGCTTTCATTACGACATGATCGCCGGCGGCGGCGCGGAGCTCGACGCGCTGCTCGCGGAAACGCAGCCGCAGGCCGTGCGCATCACGATCGATCAACTGCGCGAGCTCGATCAGCGCAAATAGCCGAGTGCGCGCAGCTGCTTTGCGAGCTCGCCTTCGAGCGGCACCTGCGGCGCGGCGACGCGCCGCGACTCTTGCCGCAGACGCACGAGCGTCCGCCGAAGGTCCTTTCGCCACACGTCGGTCTGCGCGAGATAGATCCGCTCGCGGTCCGTGCTCGACGGCGCGAAACGCAGCAGCGATTCCACCGGCGTTCCGAACGTCGAATTCACGAGATACTGCCGCTCGCCGTAGATCACGCTCATGACGTCGTGCCGATCCATGCGCAGGTACGACGCGATCCGGCGCTCGGCTGCGCCCGGGACCTCCATCAGCGGCATGCCGTCGAGGTTCTTCGGAATCGCCACTCCCGCGGCTTGCAGCACCGTCGGCACGATGTCGACGTGCTGCACGTTCGTCTTCACGATCATCCCCGCGTGGCGATTGCGGGGAAACTTCACGATCAGCGGTACGTGCAGGAGCTCGCGATAGAGCGAATGGCCGTGTCCCCAGCCGCCGTGATCGAGAAACTCCTCGCCGTGGTCCGAGGCGAAGAGGATGAGCGTCTCGTCGTAGAGACCGCGGCGCTTCAGATCCTCGATGGCGCGGCCGAACATGGCGTCGGTGTAGACGATCTCGGCGTCGTATTTGTCGATGAGGTCCGCGCCTAACTGTTCGGCGCTCACGCCGTGATGCGTTTGCAGAAACGCGGGGATCTCGCCGACGCCGGTGATCGGGATCGTGCTGCGGCTCGTGAACGGCTCCGGCGCGTGATACGGATCGTGCGGGTCGATCGTGTGCAGGTACGCGAACCACGGCTCTGCGCCGCGGCGCGTGTCGAGCCACTGCTGCCACGCGTCGACGACCACGCCGGCGACGGCTCCGGCTTCGTATTCGCCGGACGCAAGATAGCGATACGGCTCGAATCCGCGTTGCAGCCCGAACGCGGGGCTGAGATTGCCGTTGGCGATGGCCGCGTAGCGCGCGTAGCCGGCGCGCGCGAGCATCATCGGCAGCGTGGGAATCGACGGTGGAAGCGCGTCGTCGCGGTCGATGGTGCCGTGATGAAACGGCACGAGCCCGGTGAGGATCGACGCGACGGAGGTCTTGGTCCACCCCGATTGGGCGATGGCGCTGGTGAAGACGACGGAGTCGCGCGCGAAGGCGTCGATGTGCGGAGAAGTCGGGCGTGCGTATCCGTAGACGCCGAGGTGATCGGCGCGCAGGGTGTCGACGAGGTAGATCAGGACATTTGGGCGGCGCCGGGACGGCGCCGGACCAGCCGGCGGGACGGCGGCGTTCTCGCATTCGATGCGGGGACGGATGAGTTTCACGTCGCGATCGCCGGTCATGAAATCGATTTGCGCCAGCGCGGCTCTGCGGACCGGCAGCGCGATCTCCACGTCGCGCTGCTTGCCGAGAATGTGCACCGACGGCGGAACGGCATCGGAGCGGCCGATCGCGATCCGCAGCGAGGCTTCGCCCGCGCTGTAGATCCGATCGAGCTTGATCGAACAGCGCGGCGCGACGGGAGCGAGGTAGGTGAGTTGCGTGCGCGCCGGCAGCCGGATCGTGTCGTCGTCGCGCTCCGCGACGCCTTTTGGCGGCGCGACGCTGAACGTCATCCAGTCCCAGGCCACCGCGAGTTGCCGGCCGGCCGGCGCATTCTGCTGCGTGATCGCGTATTCGATGCGCAACTCGTTCGCGCCCTTTCGGAGTGCCGCGCGGGGAACGGTCAGTTGATACGTGCGGAAGCCTGCGCCGAGCGTGATGCGATCGATCGGTGTGCCGTTCACGAGGAGGCGAATGCTCTGCTGGCGGGCATCGAACCAGATCGGAATGCAGTGGAAGGTGAGCGTGACGGCGCCGCTTCCGAAGTGATGAAAGAAGAGGCGTGACGACGATCCGACGCCCCACACCGCGGTCGTTTCGGAATTGCCCCACGTCTCGTCGATCGACCACCCTTCCAGCAGAAACCGGCGGCCATCGCTTGTGCCGAAGTCGATGCGCGAGGTCTCCGATGTCAGCGATGCCTGGTCGAAATTCGCGGCGAAATCAAACGCCGGCTCGGAGCGACGGCAGGCGAGGAGGAGCGTCAGAAAGGCGAGAGAGACAACGGCCCGGGTGTGCAGCAACGGTGCGCGCAGAATAGCAAAAAAAACGGCCGGCGTTTCCGCCGGCCGTTTCAGTTGCGTGACGGAGCGATTACTGCTGCTGCGCCTTGACGAGCTTCTCGAGCTCGGCCATGCGCGCTTTCAGCTGGGTGAGCTCTTCGTCCTTCTCCTTCAGAGTCTGCGCGAGACCCTGAATCGCAGAGAACGCGACGCCGTTCGCGTCGGTGACGGAGATGGTCTTGTTGTCTCTGCCGACTCCGAACGCCGCATAGAAGTCCTCGGCCATCGGGCCGACGTGCTTCGTCGCGGATTCGTCGGTCTTGAGCGACCAGTGCGCGATCGGCATCGCGGTCAGACGCGCAAGCGTCTCTTTGCCGTCGACGAGGTCGATCTCGTTCTTCAGCTCGCGCGAAGAACTGAACACCACGTTCGTGGCCTGCACGCTGCCGTTGACTTTCACCGAGGCAACGCCGCCGCCGTCGAGACGCTGGTTGACTTCGACGATCGTGCCGCCGCCGGCGTCCTTCGAGATGAAGAACAGACCCGGGTTGGTGTTGTTCACGCCGAGGATGTACTTCTGAGACGTGCCGTTGTTCTTGATCGAGATGCGGGCCTCGTTGTTGTTCTCAGCGAGCACGATATCGGAAGCAGCGCTGGTGCTGTCGAGGACGTGCAGCGCCGCGCTCGGCGAAGCCGTACCGATGCCGACGTCACCATCCGAGGAGATGTCGATCGAGCTCGTCGGCGCTCCCGGACGAATGCGGAACGAGAGCTTCGAGCCGCCGGTCACGTCGCGCACGAAGAAGTTCGCTTCGTTCGCACCGATGTCCCAGGTCTGCGCCGTGAAGCCGCCCGAGTTGTTCTGCTCGAGGCGGATCGCCGGCGTGTTGCTGGTGTTGATGTGGAGATCGAGGACCGGAGTGGAGGTGCGGAGGCCGAGGCGGCCCGTGCTGTCGACGAACATCGAGTTCGTCGCGGCGCCGGCCGTGATCGTGAACGGAACCCGCGATCCGGTGATGTCTTCCACCGAGAACTTGCTGGAGCCGCCGCTCGCGGAGTCGTTGAACGTCAGCTGCCAATCGTTGGTCGGGAAGCTGCCGGTGCTCGTGTCCTCGGCCTTGATGCGGAGGTTGTTCTCTTTGAGACGGATCGTGTCGAAGCCGAACGACTCGTTGTTCACGCAGTCGAAGCCGAAGCAGCCGCTGCCCTGCACGATGAGATCGTCAGGAATGACCTGGTCGTTGACGACCGGCGTGCCCGGGCGAGCCGTCGAGGACGTTCCGCCGCCCAGCTTCGCGGGACCTTCTTCGCGGATCGAGTTCGCCTGCACCGTTCCGCCGCCGATGCCTTCTTCCGCGCGATCCGGCGCGACGATCGAGCCGTTCGTGACGAGGAACGCGCCGCTCACCACATTCGGCTCGGCGAGGCCTGCCGATCGGAGCAGAGCGCGGGCCGCGGCGTCGTTTCCGGCTTCGCGCGCCTTCGACAACTGCGCCTGCAACGCCGCCGAAACCTTCGGCACGAGCAGCAGCTGATAGGTGTAGCTGCCGTCGCCGGCAGTCGGCAGGTCTTTCAGGCTGAGCGAGACCGGTTTGCCGGCCGCGTACTCACGCGTGGAGACCTCACCCGTCGGGTCGGAAATGGTGAGAATGACCTTCTCATATCCGGCCGACAACTGCCATTCAATGTACGAACCGCCGCCGACCGCTTTCCCGGCGGGCGCTGCGAACGCCGCCATCGGGACCGCGATCAGAACTGCGGCGACAATCAACCTGAAGATGGGGGACCGATTTACCACCATATCGTTGCCTCCTCCTTGACTACGAGGACATCCACAGGGGATGTGACTCCTGATGTTTTGGCGTATTGGTTACGCCGTCCGAGATGATCTGACTAGACGCGGATGCGTAACTATAAGTCCGGAACGTCCCGCGTGCACGTTTTTTTGACTCCAATTTCGGAAACTCATTCCCATTCGATCGTGCTGGGAGGTTTCGACGAGACGTCGTAGACGACGCGATTGACGCCGCGAACCTCGTTCACGATCCGCCGCGCCATGCGATCGAGCAGGTCGTGCGGCATCCGGTACCAGTCCGCGGTCATGAAGTCCGTGGTCGTGACTGCCCTGATTGCAAGCACATTCTCGTAGGTGCGCTCGTCGCCCATGACGCCGACGCTCCGCACCGGCAAAAGGACAGCGAAGGCTTGCGAAATCTCGCGATACAGGCCGGCTTTGCGGATCTCGTCGATCACGATCTCGTCCGCGTTCTGCAGGATCTCTACGCGCGCGGCGTTGACTTCGCCGAGGATACGGACGGCGAGGCCGGGCCCGGGGAACGGATGCCGCCAGACGAACTCCTCTTCGAGTCCGAGCTCGATCGCCGAGTTGGCGGACTTCGTCCTTGAACAGCTCGCGCACCGGCTCGATGAGCTTCAGCCCCATCTTCTCCGGCAGCCCGCCGACGTTGTGATGGGTCTTGATCACCGAGGACGGTCCTTTGATCGAGACCGACTCGATGACGTCGGGGTAGAGCGTGCCCTGCACGAGGAACTCGACGTTCGGAATCCGCTTCGCTTCTTCCTCGAAGATGGCGATGAACTCGTTGCCGATGCGCTTGCGCTTCGTCTCCGGCTCTTCGATGCCGGCGAGCTTCTCGTAGAAGCGCTCGCGTGCGTCGACGGCGACGATGTGCATGCCGAGGCCTTCGGAGAGGCGCGAGACGACCTGCATCGCTTCGTGTTTTCGCAGCACGCCGTTGTCGACGAAGATCGCGGTGAGTTGATCGCCGATTGCTTCGCCGACGAGCAGCGCAGCGACGGAGGAGTCGACGCCGCCGCTGACCGCGGCGATGACATGGCGATCGCCGACCTGCTTGCGGATCTCGTCGACTTTTCGCTTGCGAAAGTCGCCGAGGTCCCACGTCGGCTCGCATTTGGCGATGTCGAACAGAAAATTTTTCAGGATCTGCCCGCCGGCCTCGGTGTGCGTGACTTCGGGATGAAACTGAATCCCGTAGCAGTCGCGCTCGCGGTTTTCGAACGCGGCGATCGGCGCGCTCGAGGACGACGCCGTGACCTCGAAGCCGGGCGGCGGCGCGAGGATGCTGTCGCCGTGACTGGCCCATACGCGCTGATGCGGCGGCGTGGAGGTGAACAGCGGCGACTCGCGGATGACGTCGATTTCCGCGCGCCCGTATTCGCGCTCGAGCACCGGCTCGACGTTGCCGCCGAGGAAGTACGCGGTGAGCTGCATGCCGTAGCAGATGCCGAGGATCGGCACGCCGAGCTCGAACACTTCGCGCGAGCAGTACGGCGCACTCTCGGCGTACACCGACTGCGGCCCGCCGCTGAGGATGATCGCCGTCGGCGCGAGCTCGCGGATTTTGTCGGGAGCGAGATCGCACGGATGCACGACCGAGTAGACGCGATGGTCGCGAATCCGCCGGGCGATCAGTTGGGTGAATTGCGATCCGAAATCGAGAACGAGGACCGTCTGCGCTGGCTGCATGTGCTGGCGCGGATTGTAACGTCAGCCCTGCAACTCCGGCGTGTCCGGAGGTGGTGGGCCGAGATAGATCGGATTGCCCTCGTGTGGATACCAGTCCTTTGCGAGATACCCCCATTTCTGCAGGGCATAGGTCGCGTAGCGTGAGGCGTATTCATGCTCATCCGTCACGAGCCGAAACAGGAGCGCGCCAACGCGCGGGGGGAAATCGTTCCCGAAGTCACGGATGAAGCAGTCGGCCGCGGCGCTTCCGCGCATCAGCGCCGACGGGTCGGCGAGCATCTCAGCCACCAGGTCGCCTGCCTGGACGCCGAGAAGCTTGACCAGGATCCCGAGGGCGGCGGAGCGTGTGTCCTCCCATGCCTCACTCCTCAACACCGCCGTCAGGAACGGCACTGCCCACTCGCCCGCGAGAGTGCCCAACGCAAGGATGGCGTACAGCGTGAGTCCTTTGTACTTTCCACAGAACACGCTGCTCATGAGAAAGGCCACTGATCGGCGCGGCAGATCGGCGGCAGCATGCTCCTCGCCGCACAAGCCTTTGTAAAAAACTGCGGCTAAAGGCCTTGTGGCATCGGTCGAGTACCTGCGAAGAACCTTCAGCGTCGCCCCGCAAAAGCGACGGGGCTCGGCAGAATGACGGAAGTGATAGAGCGCACGGAACACGACGTCGAGATCGTCTTCGGCGAGGAATCGCTGGAGGATCTCCAGGTGATGCTCGAGCTCCGGAATGCGAAATGCCGCAAGGGCGCGTGTCACGTATCGTCGGATTCGTGTCCGTCAACGCATGCAGGAACGCTTGACGAGCCCGTGGGGCCAGGGATTCGCTTGGATATTCCGGAGTGGGGCCGAGCTCTCGAAGGAACGTTACCGCCGCAGTCCGCACCTTCGCGTCGTCATCATGCAACGTGAATCCGATGAGCAGTTCGCCCCATTCATCGCCGAGTACCTGTCGGAGATCGATATCGTGGCGATACCAGATCATGGTGTGCGCCAGTAAGCCCAGAAGTTTTGCTCTCGGTGTTGCACCCAGGTCACAGGCGACGCGACGAAGCGCGGCAAAACAACGAGGATCACGCGACCGGAGAAGCAGATGACTCAGCACTTCGTTGCCCGACCGGTGGCGTTCATCGTCAGGCTGGTCGATGAGTGCCTGGGCCAGGCGTTCGATGACCTGATGATCGGGGCTGTGCAATAGTCCCGGTGCGACAACATCGAGATCCGCTTGCACCCTGTCGAGGTACGCAAAGCCTTCCGGCGACCGTAATTGCCCGATCAGATCGCAAAGATAATGATGCGGGTCATAACCGTCGCGTCGATAGGAATACGTGATTGGGGTCGGTGCGCCGCTCAGGTAGAAGTAGCTGAATGTCGTGGGAAGCCGGCGCAGAACGTCATTGTGCCATCGCCTGCCGCCGGTGCCGGCTTGCACCAGGCATCGCAATACGAGCAGCAGCCGCCCTGACGAGTCCGGGGACGGCTTGAAATGCAGGATCGCGATGTTCACGCGGAGGCCGAGCAGCAGAACGCGCACTGCTCGCTGCAGTTGCCGGCCCTGGAGCAAACCGAAGTAGTAGGCCAGGCATTCGTGCCATCGTGGGCTCCAGCTGCGGCGGTAAACGGTGAACAGGTTCGCATGCCGCTCGAGCCAGAGTGCTGCAAAGTAATCGCGGAACGTCGCATGCCAGAACTGGAGCTGCCCGTCGACGTGTGTCAGCAGCCCGTGCCGCATCGTCCAGTCCATAACGTTCTGCAGTGTGCGCACGTCCGGGAGGAGACCGCGCCCGGTGATCGTGCTGCGCGCGTCGAGCAGTGCCTCATCGCTTGAGACGCTGTCGGTGTTCGCCGCGATCATGCGGTGAGCAAGACGCGCAAGAAAGTCCTGCATGATCGCATGCTGGTTGTGTGCATCATCGGGTCGTTCCCACTCAGTCAGAAATCGACGTTCGATGACGTCCTGGAATACCGAAGCCGGCGTGAGGCGCTCCTGTTGCAGCAACTCCAGTGAGCTCAGCGCGAGGAGACGCGCGAACAGCGGCCGGCGAAACGGCTCGAGGAGACCGTGATGTGCGAGCATGTCGAACAGCTCGCCGCCACGTTGCGCTCCGAGCAGCGCCCTGAAGAACGCCGCAAGCCGGGCATCGCTTGGAAGTTGAAGCGCCGCGTGAGACCAGGGTGAATCCTTGAGTGCCGGATGTGGTCGACTGGCCACCACGATCCGCGCATGTGCTGCATGCTGCAGCAATTCGGCGAGCTCTTCGAGGATCGATCTCACATTTACGTCCTCGAGCCGGTCGACGAGCAGGAGGAACGGCTGTTCAGCAAGCCATCGATCGAAGAGCTCGCGGCTGCAATGAAAATCGGGCCGCTGCAGCGCCGTCCATAACTGCTTTCGAAGATCCGTTCGCTCGCCGCGCAGCTGGATGTAGATGGGGATCAGCGTCGTCTTCAGGTCCGCGCCGTTGGCTTCGGCCTCCAGGCGCGAGCGTGCATGGTGATATGTCAGAAATCGCAGCGCTGTCGACTTGCCGATTCCTCCCTCGCCAACGACGAGCAGGGCGCGTTGTTCTGCGACGGCCTGCGGCAGGGGAACGATCGAGGGTTGCTCACGCGCTGCGGTGGTATTCAGGTTGACGGCGATCGTCATGATTTCGCTGATCGCCAGGTTTCTCGTATGTCCCGGCAGCTCCGGAAGGTCGGCAAACTCGGTCGCCAACGCCTGCAGGTAGCGCCGAAAGTCGGGGTTGCGCTCCCAGTTGGCGACCGCAACGCTGATCTCCAGCCCGAGTTTCTCGGGTGTGTCAAAGGATGCGCATGTTTTGCCGAGCTCCTCACGCAGTCGTGCGATCTGTGCGCGATCGTTCGCACTGTCCACGAGCCAGCGATCACTCTCGTCGCTGAGAAAGATCAGGCAGGGAATCCGGAGACGCACTGCCTCACGAAATTCGCATTCGGTAATCGACTGACCTTCGGGATTGCCTTCCGAGGGGATGTGCCCGTAGCGCCACGCGAAGATCCCGACGTAAAGGTCGCACTGCGCGACATCGGCCAAGCAAAGATCGAGCGGCCGTTCGTCCGAGGCGAAGTACTTCTCCATCGCACGCGTCGAGTACCCCAATCGATCGAGCGTATGGATCGCGACCTGACGATGCTCGCGGAGATCCTTGAACGTCGATGAGATATAGACCTTCGGCATCCGTGGACCAGAATACCGCTGGCGGCTTGCAGGAAAGGCGGGAGGCCGCCGGCGCGCAGCCTTTTTGCGCCGGCGGCAAGGCGGGATTTCAGGCGGGACTTTGCATCACTGGGGTTCTGCGATGCGGCATGTTCATACTTCTTAAGACGCGCGCCACGTCCCGCTGTTTCTCGTGTTCACTGTTTTGTCAGAGAAGGTTGCGCAGTTCTTTGCCCGGCTTGAAGCGGATGGTGTTTCCCGGCGGGATTTTGACCTCGACGCCGGTCTTCGGGTTGCGGCCGATTCCTTTTTTGCGCTGCTTGACCTGAAACACGCCGAAGCCGCGGAGCTCGATGCGCTGGCCGCGCGCGAGCGCGTTGCGCAGCCCTTCGATCACCGTGTCGACGGCCTGAGCGGCCTTGACTCGCGAGATCTCGGAAGTCTCCGCAACCTTGTTGACGATGTCCGCCTTGATCATGTGTCCTCCGCGAAGGCGCTGATTATACGATAGTTACGTGGAACGGCATCGGATCGACATGTGGCTGAAGCTCGTCTGCCTCTTCAAACACCGCGCGGATGCGACGGAGGCGTGCAAGGGCGGATTGGTCAAAGTGAACGGCTCGCGCGTGAAGCCGTCCGCGGCGCTGAACGAAGGCGACGTCGTCGAGTTCTACCAGGGCGATCGATTCCGGCGCGTGATCGTGCAGCAGCTGCCGGAATCGAACGTCTCCAAGGAAGCCGCGCGCACGATGTACCTCGACGAGTCGCCGCCGCCCACGAAGCCCGACATCGTGGCGCAGGTCTTCCGCGATCGCGGCGCGGGACGTCCGACGAAGAAAGAGCGCCGCGAGATCGAGAAGTTCAAGCGTTGACGAAGCGGCGCATGTCGACGTTCAGCATCAACCCGATGGCGATGAAAAACATCATCGTCGACGAGCCGCCGTACGAGATCAGCGGCAGCGGAATGCCGGTTGTCGGCAAAACGCCAATCTGCATCGACACGTTGATTGCCACGTGAAAGATGAAGAAGGCGATCAGGCAGATGACCAGGAAGGTGCCACCCCTGTCGCGAGCGTGCTTCGCGAACAGCAATGCCTGGACGATGAGATAGAGATAGAGCCCGAGCACGATCACAACGCCGATGAATCCCCACTCCTCGCCGAGGACGGCGAAGATGAAGTCGGTGTGCCGCGCGGGGAGAAACTCGAGCTTCGCCTGCGTGCCGTGCTTGAAGCCCTTGCCGTGAATCCCGCCCGAGCCGATGGCGATTTTTGCCTGCGTGACCTGATAGCCCTTGCCGAGCGGATCGCGTTCGGGATTGAGGAACGTCAGCAGCCGGTCGCGCTGATACGGCTTGAGAAAAAACGCGTAGCCGGCCGGCAGTGCGATGGCGACGATCAGGATCATCGCGATCCAGATCCGCGCGCGGATGCCGCCGAAGAACATCGTCACCGCGATCAGAGGAAAGAACGTCGCCGCGGTTCCGAAGTCGGGCTGCACGATGATGAGCGCCACCGGCGCTCCGACGATGCCCATGGCGATGAGAAACGAGCGGAAGTCGAGGTAGGCGCGGTCGTTCGAGTCGAAGAAGCGCGCCAGCATCAGCGCGGTGAAGAGCTTCATGAACTCCGACGGCTGGAACTGGAATCCGCCGAAGCGGATCCACGACTTCACGTTCGCAGTCAGCTTGCCGAACGCCAGTAAGTAGATGAGCAACACGATACCGATGCCGTACAGGATCGGGGCGATGTCGAAGAGCACGTGATAGTCGATGATCAGGAAGATGGCCATCAACACGAGAGCGATGCCGACCCAGAGGATCTGTCGTTTCACGAGCCCCAGCCCGGGATCGCTGTAGTACGTCGCGCTGTAAACCAGCAGCACGCCGATGACCGCGAGCACGATCGCCGTTCCGAGGAAATTCAGATCGATGTTGGGCCGGATGCGGTCGCGGAAGATCGTCGTCGTCATCGAGTCGAGGGGAGCGGCAGCTCGCCTTCCTTGATCTGCTCGAGCGTTTCGGGATTGCTGAGATCGAGCTTTGCGCCGGTGACGCTGTCGCGGAAGCGCGCTTCGTAAAGCAGTTTCGCCAGCGGCGCGGCGTCGGTGCCGCCGTGGCCGCCGTGCTCGATGAACACGACCACGACCATCTGCGGATTGTTCAGCGGCGCGAACGACGCGAACCAGGCGTGGTCGCGATACTTGAACGGCAATCCTTCCGCCTTCACCCAGCCGTGCTGCGCGATGACCTGCACGGTGCCGGTCTTGCCGGAGATGTCGAGCCCCGCGACGCGCGCGTTACCGCCCGTGCCGCCGTCGTCGTTGACGACTTTCCACAGACCGTCTTTCACGGCCTTCAGCGCATTCGGCGCGAGCGCGACTTCATGAATCACGCGGCTCGGCACGCGGAAGCGTTTGTACGAACCGTCCTTCTGTACGCGATCGACATAGCGGACGACGTGCGGCTGAAACACCTTCCCGCCGTTCGCGACGGCCGCGATCATGTTCGCCACCTGCAGCGGCGTCACGATGAGCGGACCCTGTCCGATGGAGACGGAGATGGTCTCGCTGGGATACCACTTGCGATGCTGCTTCTCGTTCGCCCACTTCGTCGACGGCACCAGGCCCGCGCGCTCGCCGTCGAGATCGATGTGCGAGATCTCGCCGAACGTGAGCCGGTTCGCGTAGTCGTGGATCTTGTCCACGCCGAGGCGGTCGCCCGTGTTGTAGAAGAAGATGTCGCACGACTTCATCATCGCGGTTTCGACGTTCACCGCGCCGTGTCCCTCGCGCCGCCAGCACCGGAACCGTCGTCCTCGGAAGACGCCACTGCCGCCGCAGTTGAACGTCGTGCCCGGCCCGATTACGCCTTCCGACATGCCGGCCATGGCCATGACCACTTTGAAGACCGAGCCCGGTGAGTAGAGTCCCTGGATCGCGCGATTCAGCTCGATCTTGAACGGATTGCTGGTGATCAGCTTGTAGACGTCGGGCGTGAAGCGCTTCGAGTAGACGTTCGGGTTGTAGGTCGGCGACGACACCATCGCCAGCACTTCGCCGTTGCGCGGATCGAGCGCGACCGCGGAGCCGACCATTTCGTTTTCGGCGAAGTACTGCTCGGCCCGCCGCTGCAGCTCGAAGTCGACCGTCAGATAGATGTTGTCGCCCGGCACCGGCGTCTTGCGCGCGGGAACGTATTCGCTGAGGCGGCGACCATCGGCGTCGTACTCCCAATACTCCGCGCCGCTCTTGCCGCGCAGGTACTGGTCGTACATCAGCTCGACGCCGCGCTTGCCGATCAGATCGCCCTGCTTGAGATCCTGACTCTGCGCGAGCTCTTTCTCGCTCACTTCGCCGATGAAGCCGAGGACGTGCGCGGCCATCGGGCCGTACGAATAGTTGCGGCGCTGCATCGGCACGACGTTGACTTCGGGAAACGCGATCGACTGCGACTGCACCGTCGCCACCTGGGCCATCGACAACTCTTCGGCGAGCACGAACGGCTGCGAGTGCACGACCGCCGCGGACGCTTTGTCCCAGCGCGTCTGCAACTCCTGCGGCGGAAACGCGAGCACGGTGGAGAGAAACTCGAGGAGGCGCGCCTTGTGATTCGGGTCCGCTTTGATGAGCGGCTTCAGCACCACGCGATCGATCTGGAGCGAATACGCGGGACGGTTGTCGGCGAGGATTTTTCCGACGCGGTCCATGATGAGCCCGCGCTTGGCCGGGATCTCGATCTCGCGCAGCGCGTTCGCCTCGGAGAGGCCGCGGTATTTCTCCGCCTGCACGCCCTGCACGAACCAGAACGAGCCCGCGAGAAACACGAACATCGCCACGATCGCCCAGAGCAGGGCGTTGATACGGAACTGCAGGAACTTTTGGTCGTCGCGATAAACGCGCATGTCACCACCCGGCCGGCCGTCTCGTTGCCTCGATCGGCTCCTCGCGCAAGAACAGTGTCAACAGCTGATACACCAGCATTCCGAACAGCAGCGTGAAGATCGTCTTCACGAACAACGCCTGCTCGAACATCTCGATGCGCTGCTTCACGAGAATGTTCACGAGGATGTAGATCACGAACTCGTTCACGATCACCGCACCGCCGAGGCAGGCGCCGAACGCGAGCGTGCCGCGGAGCATCAGACGGGCGTTGATCGAGGCGATGATGTATGCGCAGAACGTCATCGAGAATGCATGCAGGCCGAACATCGCGTTCGAAAACGCGTCCTGCACGAAGCCCGGCGGCGATGCCGGCGAAGATCGCGCCGACGATGTTGCCGCCCATCGAGTAGTAGGCGACGAGGATGATGTACGGATTGAAGAACGCGAGCGCGTTCGGATAGAAGCTGTCGAGCAGCGAGTGCAGCGTCAGCGCGATCAGGAGGCCAATGGCGAACCGCAACCACCTCAAGGTGTGTACCTCACGATCCCGGGCGGCACTTTGCGCGTGTGAATCACGATCACTTCCTCGATCGCGCCGAAGTCGACCGACGGCTTCACGGTCACGGTCTTGAACAGCGACTGCCCCGGCTCCGCCTTCGTGACGAGGCCGAGGGGAATGCCGCGCGGATAGACGCCGTCGATGCCGGCGGTGAGCACGCGGTCCCCCGGCGCGACGTCCGCGAGCGACGGGATGTCTCCCATCTGCAGCGCGGTGGAGCCGTTGCCGCGAACGACGCCCTGCCGCCGCGTCCGCTCGATCAGCGCGCCGACCGAGCAGTTGTTGTCGGTCACGAGCTGGACCTTGGCGAGGTCCTTCGTCGTCAGCACGACGCGGCCGACGAGTCCGTTGGCGTTGGCGATGACATCATTCACTTCCACGCCGCCGGACGAGCCGCGGTCGATGATGATTGATTTGAAGCGGCCGGCGGTGTCGAGCATGATCGTCTGCGCCATCGACGTCGACATCGTGAATTGTTCGGAGTAGGCGAGGAGGCTGCGCAGCCGGCGCAGATCGCCTTCCGATTGCCGCAGCTTGAGGTTCTCGGTGGTGAGCGACGCGACCTTGCGGCGCAGCTCGAGGTTCTCGTTGACCGAGCCGCGCATGTCGACGTAGCCGTGATACATGTCCTGCAGCGAGCCGCCGGCCCAGTGCACGAGCTTCGGCACGGGCGAGAAGATGGTCATGACCGTGCGCTCGAACATCGTGCGCGTCTCGCCGACGTAGCGAGTCTGGCTGCTGACGCTCATGAGGACGAAGAGTCCAGCCAGTACGAGAATCAGCAGCAAGGTCGGGCGGCGGGGGATGACGTCTGTCGGTACTGCCATGTTTGTCCGCGGGCGAGATCAGCAGATTTGTTGCCAGTTAAGAAGGGTTACTGAGTTGCTGGGTTACTGGGTTGCTGAAGTCAACTGAGCAACTCAGCAACCTAGCAACCTCTACTCGATCGAAATCTTCCTCAGCAAATTGAAGTCCGTCAGCATCTGCCCCGTGCCCAGTGCCACGCACGCGAGCGGGTCTTCGGCGAGCGTGACCGGAAGGCCGGTTTCTTCGCGCAGGCGCTTGTCGAGGTTCTTGAGCATCGAGCCGCCGCCGGCGATGATGATGCCCTTGTCCATGATGTCGGCGGAGAGCTCGGGCGGCGTGCGCTCGAGCGCCACGCGCACGGCCTCGACGATCGTGGCCACGGTCTCGCTGAGCGCCTCGCGGATCTCTTCGTCGCTCACGACCAGCGTCTTCGGCACGCCTTCGACGAGGTCGCGGCCTTTGATCTCCATCGTCATCTCTTCGTCGAGCGGGAAGGCGGAGCCGATCTCCATCTTCACCTGCTCGGCGGTGCGCTCGCCGATGAGGAGGTTGTACTTGCGCTTGATGTACTGAATGATCGCGTCGTCCATCTCGTTGCCGGCGACGCGCACCGAGCGCGAGTAGACGATGCCGGCCAGCGAGATCACCGCGACGTCGGTCGTGCCTCCGCCGATGTCGACGATCATGTTGCCGGTCGGGTCGGTGATCGGCAGCCCGGCGCCGATCGCCGCCGCCATGGCCTGCTCGATCAGATACACCTCGGTCGCGCCCGCGCGCAGCGCCGAGTCTTTGACGGCGCGCTTTTCGACCTGGGTGATCTCCGACGGCACGGAGATGACGATGCGCGGCTTCACCAGGAAGCGCCGTCCGTGCGCTTTCTCGATGAAGTACTTGATCATCTTCTCCGTCACTTCGAAGTCGGCGATGACGCCGTCCTTCATCGGGCGGATGGCGACGATGTTGCCCGGCGTGCGGCCGAGCATTTCCTTCGCTTCCTTGCCGACCGCTTCGACGTTGTTGTTGATTTTGTTGACGGCAACGATCGACGGCTCTCGTACGACGATGCCTTTGTTCTTCGCGTACACGAGCGTGTTCGCTGTTCCGAGATCGATCGCCAGATCGTTCGAGAACATCGAGAGGAGCGATTTCACAGCCATTGACGTTGATTTTTCCTTGTTTGAATTAGCTTCCGGAGGCGCGGGGTGCAAGAACGATGACTGGTGGAGGTGAGGGCCGCTCCAGTTTACTCTTCCACGTTCACGGTCTGCGATTTTACCGTCGTGTTGCCCGCGGCATCCGCAGCTTTGATGACCACCGTGTTCGGTCCGAGCTTGGCTAGGCTGATCAGCTTCTGGAACGCGCCGTTCGAGTCGACGTCCACTTCTTCGTCGTTCACGAACACCGTCGCTCCCGGCTCGGTCGTGCCGGCGATGATGTAGAACTGGCTGCCGACGAGGAAGGCCTGCTTCATGTTCAGCGGCGGCGGTGTCTTGTCGACGCTCGACACGCTTCCGCGTCCGCCGCTGACGCGGAAGCGGCGGAACGTGGAGAACGGCCCGGCGTCGCCGTCGGCGCCGACCGACGCCACGCGCCAGTAGAACGCGCCTTCGTCCGTGACTTTCGCCAGCGCGCTCGTGCGCGTGCGGCGCGTGTTGATCTCCTGCGCCGAGAAGAGCCGCGAGCGCGAGACCTGCAGCACGTATCCCGTCGCGCCGGCCTGCGGCTCCCACAGGAGCTCGACCTTCAACTCCGGACCGAACTGGAAGACCTGGTTGTCGGCCGGCGAGAGGAGCGCCGGCCCGAACGCGACTTTCTTCACCGGCGACACGGTGCCGACCGGCGTGGCCGTGACTTTTTCGCCCGAGTTCAGTCGCACGCCGGGGCCGCCCTTTTCGGGAGCGACGGACGCGGTGCCGCGCGTCGCGACGACCGAGGTGCCCTGCGAGTTGTCGACGCCGACCTGCGTCGTCGATTCCGATTCGACGATGACCTGTGTTCCCGGCGTGCGCACCGTGGAGGTGTCATTCGTCGTCGCCACTTCGACGGAGCCGACTTTCATCTGCACCGCATTCGATTTCTTCGTCGAGCCGGGATTGAGCGCCGCATAAATTTCGAGCAGCGCGTTCGGACCGATCGTGTAGAGCGATCCGTTCGACGAAAAGATCAGCTCGGCCGATGCGTGATCGCCGGTCTTCACCCAGTCGCCATTGAAGAGAGGAGTGCGCGTGTCGGCATCGCGCCATTCGCTCGATGCCGCTTTCTGATACTTCACGTCTCCTTCGACGGTGAGAAATTGCGCGTCGTTGTCGAGTCCGCTGTCGCCGCTGCGCGCCGTTCGACTGATGGTGTGCGATTCGACCGCCGCCCCCTGCGCCTCGGCGAAGCGTCCACCGTTGAAATGCGCATTCGCTTCATCGAGCTTCTGCTGCGCCCGGTTGAATTCCGCGCGATGCGTGTTGAAGTCGGTCGACGCCGCGAGCGCGTTGAGCGCCTGCCGCGCATCGGCAATCGCCGAATCGGCTTTCGCCTTCGGGTTGTCCTTCTGTTCCTTCCAGAACCACCAACCCGCTCCGCCGAGGAGAAGAATGACCACCACCAGACCGATCTGTTTCAAACGGTCGATGGAGATCAGATACCAGTCGATGGTCGCCGCAGGATTGCTTTTTCGCTTCGCCATGGAACCGCGCGGGAGAGTGTATCAAGGTGGAGGACAGACATCCTGTCTGTCCGAAGGAAAGCTTGGACAGACAGGATTGTCTGTCCTCCACCAGATAAATTGTCTGTCCTCGCCGGGAATAGGTAGACTGCCGCGCTTTTTCTGCAACTTCGACCAGACCTCTGCACCCTCGAAAGGTAGTTTTTTCAAATGCTCAAGTTGATGCGGGAGAGTTTCAATCAACTCAAGTGGATCCTCATCGCCATCGTGGCGGCGTTCGTGTTCGGCTTCGTGTTTCTCGACATGGGCATCAGCGGCGCGCTGAGCGGCAGGACCGACACGAGCGCGTTCGCCGCGCGCGTGAACGGCGAGACGATCACACACAACGACTATTACCGTGCCCTCAAGAACTATGAGGACATGTACCGCCAGATGTACGGCGGCCAGTTCACGCCGGAAATGGCGGCGGCGATGAAGCTGCCGCAGCAGGTGATGGAGTCGCTGATCGAACAGCGCCTGCTCGCGCAGCAGGCGCGCAAGCTCAACCTGGCGGCGACGCCGGAAGAGGTGCGCAAGAAGCTGCTGGCGATTCCGGTCTTCAACCAGGACGGCAAGTTCGTCGGGATGGAGATGTACAACCGCTACGTGACCGGCCCCCTCGGCTATCCGAGCGCCGCGGACTTCGAAGCAGCGCTCGCGCGCGACATCGCCACGTCGAAGATGGACAGCGTCCTCACGAACTCGGTGGTGATCTCGCCGAAGGCGGCCGACGCCGAATACAAGCGGGTCAACGAGAACGCGAAGATCCGCTACGTCGTCCTGCCGGCGATGCAGCAGGCGGCGACCGTGACGGTCACGCCGCAGGAAGTCGCCGCCTACTACCGCAACAATCAGTCGAAGTACACGCACAGCGAGCAGCGCACGGTTCGCTATCTCCTCGCCGACTACGCGAAGCTGCGCGCGCAGGTCGTTCCGACCGAAGCGGAGCTGCGCAAAAAGTACGAAGAGGCGAAGGATCAGTACACCACGAAGGAAGCAGCGCACGTGCTGCACATCCTCATCAAGGTCGAGCCGAACGCGCCGCCCCCCGTCGTCACGGCAGCGAAGGCGAAAGCCGACGCGCTCGTGGCCCAGCTGCGCGGCGGCGCGGATTTCGCGGCGGTCGCGCGCGCGAATTCGCAGGATCCGTCGTCCGCTGCGAACGGCGGCGACATGAACTGGGTCGAGCGCGGCGTCACGGTCGACGTCTTCGATCAGGTGATCTTCAAGATTCCTCTGAACACGATCAGCGATCCCGTCCGCTCCGCCGACTTCGGCTTTCACATCGTGAAGGTTCTCGATCGCCGCGCCGGCGGACTGCGGCCGTTCGAGGAAGTGCGCGGCGAGCTCGCCGCGCGGACCGCGGAGACGATGGTGCGCGAACAGGCACAGAACGAGATCAACCGTCTCTCGGCGATCCTGGCCGGCAAGAAGATCGGCAACGCGCCGGAGTTCATCACGTACGCGAACGACAAGGTGACGTCCAACGACTCCGGCTGGGTTCAGAAGACCGACGAGATTCCCGGCATCGGCGCACACCAGCCGCTGCAGGAGTGGATCTTCTCCGCGTCGAAGAATGACGTCAGCCCGTCGATCGGTACGCCGCGCGGTCCGGTGATCGCGTATCTCGAGAACGTCCGTCCCTCGGGCGTCTCCGCGCTCGAAGAAGTGCGCGCGAAGGTCGAGGAAGACGTGCGCCAGTCGAAGGCCGCCGATGCCGCGAAGACCGCGCTCGCGCAGATGATGCTCGGCGCGACGTCGGTCGATCAGATCGCGCAGAAGGCGGGACTCGCGGCGCAGGAAGGCAGCGCGAATCGCCAGGGCTCGATCCCCGGAATCACGGGCGACATCACGCCGCTCGTCGATGCCGCGATCGCCGCGAATGTCGGCGAGCTGAAGGGACCGGTCAACGTGAAGGAAGGCGCGGTCGCGTTCCAGGTGCTCGAGCAGAAGAAGGTGACGGCGCAGGAACTGACCGCGAATCGCGGGACGTTCATCAATCAGCTGCGCCAGCAGCAGGCGCGCAGCCTGCGGCAGTCGCTGGTCAAGCGCCTCCGCGCGCAGTCGAAGATCGAAGTGAACGATCAGTTGCTCAACCCGCCCGCGCAGCAACAGCAGCAGGCGGGACTTTAGTGACGGCGGAGATTCTGCCGAAGTGGGATGAGCCCGCGATCCGCGTGCTCATGATGCCGCGCGACACGAATGCGCACGGCACTATCTTCGGCGGAGTCATCCTCTCTTACATCGACCAGGCCGGCGCGATCGAAGCGCGCCGCCAGGGGTGCCAGCTGATGGTGACGGTCTCGATGGACAAGGTCGTCTTCCACGAGCCCGTCTTCGTCGGCGACCTGGTCTCGTTCTGGACCGAGACCCTCCGCATCGGCAACACCTCGATCACGACGAAGGTCGTGTGTGAAGTGATCCGCGACGTAAACAAGCGCGTGGTGGTCACGGAAGCGAACGTGGTGTACGTGAACGTGGGTGAGGACCGGAAAAAGAAGCCGATTCGGGGATGACGTGCCGTCGCTGCCGCTGGTACTGCTGCCCGGGCTCGACGGCACCGGCACGCTCTTCGAGCCGCTGACCGCCACCGCGCCCTCTTTTGTCACTCCCGTCGTCATCCGCCTTCCGGAGCTCGCGTCCTACGACGAGCTCTTTCACGCCGTCCGCCCGCAACTTCCTGCCGGCCGCTTCGCTGTCCTCGGCGATTCCTTCTCCGGCCCGCTCGCTCTCGCGATCACGCGCGCGTTTCCCGATCGCGTGATCGCCGTGATCCTCTGCAACACCTTCGTGTCACCGCCGATTACGCCGTTGCTTCGCTTCCTTCCCTGGAACGCTCTTTTCCTTCTTCCCTTGCCGCCCTTCCTCATTCGATGGCTCTTCGTCGGCCGCCACGCCTCGCCTGATCTCGTCTCTGCTGTTCGTGCCGCAATTTCCATGACTCCGCGACGCGTGCTCGCGGCGCGGATGCGTGCGGTCTTCTCGCTGCCGAAAGCGGACTTTCGCATTGAAGCGCCGATGCTCATTCTGTCCGGCAAGCGCGATGCGCTCGTTAGGCCGAACGTGCGCGAGTTCGAGCAGATCGGATCGCGCGTGGTGCACAAATCGGTGGATGCGCCGCACTTGCTGTTGCAGACGGCGCCGGTGGAGGCGTGGAGGGAGATCTCCGCGTTCCTCGCGGAAGTGTCCTAACCCTTCTTCCCCCTTGCCTTCCTCATCCTCTCCAACCTCTCCCGAATCTCCCGTCTCCGCCCCCACCTCCTTCGGCTCATAAAACCGCCGTCCGGCCAAAGACTCCGGCAGGCAATCCATCGCTGCGGTTTGGTCTTCGTGGTCGTGGGCGTACTGATAGCCGTGGCCGTAGCCGAGGTCTTTCATCAGGCGGGTGGGGGCGTTGCGGATGTGGAGGGGGACGGGGGGATTGTCGCCCTGGCGCACTTCGCGGACGGCGTCTCCGTAGCCCATGTAGGCGGCGTTCGATTTCGGGGCGGCGGCGAGGTAGGCGACGAGTTGGGCGAGCGCGACTCCGGCTTCGGGCATGCCGATGAAGTGCACGGCCTCCTTCACCGCCATCCCGAGGACGAGCGCCTGCGGGTCGGCGTTGCCGATGTCTTCCGACGCCGCGCGCACCATGCGCCGCGCGATGTAGAGCGGGTCTTCGCCGCCTTCGAGCATCCGCACGAGCCAGTACACCGCCGCGTCGGCGTCGCCGTTGCGCACCGATTTGTGCAGCGCGGAGATGATGTTGTAGTGCTCCTCGCCCGACTTGTCGTACATCAGCGAGCGGCGCTGCAGGATCTCTTTCACCTTCGCGACGTCGATCGGACTGTCTTCCGTCGACGCGGTCTCCGTGACGAGCTGCAAGCTCGTCAGCGCCTGCCGCGCATCGCCCGCCGAGGTTGCGGCGATGAAGTCGAGCGCTTCTTCAGTCAGCGCGACTCCGAATTTGCGCACCGACGCGTCTTCGACGGCGCGATGCAGAATCGTCATCACCTGCTCGCGCTCCAGCGCCGGAATCACGACCACCTTCGAGCGCGAGAGCAGCGCCGAGTTCACCTCGAACGACGGATTCTCGGTCGTCGCGCCGATCAGGATGATGTCGCCCGCTTCGACGTATTGCAGAAACGCGTCCTGCTGCGCTTTGTTGAAGCGATGAATCTCGTCGATGAAGACGATGGTCTTGGAGTTTCGCGCGCGCCTCGCCTTGCGCGCCTCTTCCATCAGCGTCTTGATGTCTTTGATCGAAGTGCTCGTCGCGGAAAACTGCACGAACCGCGCGCGCGTCGTCCGCGCGATGATCCGCGCCAGCGTCGTTTTTCCGGAGCCCGGCGGACCCCAGAAGATCATCGACGGGATGCGGTCGCTCTCGATCGCGTTGCGGAGAAACTTTCCTTTGCCGAGGAGATCCTCGAGCCCGACGACGTCGTCGAGCGATCGGGGGCGGAGGCGTTCGGCGAGAGGAGCGTCGTCGGGAGCGGCGGGCTCGGATGGAAAGGCGTCGTCACCGAAGAGGGAGCCGGTCATGGGAGCGGCAGCGCTTGCACGCGCGCATCGTAGGGAAGGGAGCGTTTGATCAGTGACACGACGGCATGCACCGGCTCGTCCGGCCCGACACGCCCCGGCAATTGAGTGATGGTCAGCGCGCCGGTTGAGCTCATGTGTGCGACCAGAACATTGCCATCTGTCAGATCGAACGACGTTCCCCCCGCGCGCAGCGTCGCGAATCGAATGGTGATCGGCTGCGCGTTGATCTCGGTGAGAGATGCGTCGTCCCGGTAACGCTTGGCCAACTCCGCGTTCCAGCCTCCGACGCTTCCGCTGCCCATCCACCCACCTGGTGCACCCGGCGGACCGACATCGGCGACGAAGAGTAAATAGACCGTGGGAACGCGGTAGGTGAGATACACCCTCTCGAGCCACGCCGAGCCGACCGCGTCGCCGCGAATGCCGCTCCGTGAGTGACAGGCCAGTGCGAGCAGGGCAACTGCGACGATCGTTCGCGTTCGCATCGTCAGCACAGGAGCCTGAAGTCCAGGTTCCCTCCACTGATCACCACCGCCACCGGCCCGGCCACCTTGATCTTTCCACTCAGCAGCGCGGCGAGCCCGAGGACGGCCGTCGGCTCCATCACCATCTTCGTCCGATACATCGCAAACTTCAGCGTCTCGAGCAGCACGTCGTCGTCGACGCTCACGATGTCGCGCACGTGCTCGCGCAGGATGGGGAAGTTGCGGTCGCCGATGCGCAGCGTCCGCGCGCCGTCGGCAATCGTCTTCGGCGCATCGATCGAAACGATCTCGCCTTTGCGGAACGATTGCTCGCCGTCGTTTCCTGCCGCCGGCTCGACGCCGTACGCGTCGCGGCCGCCGGCCGCGAGCGCGACTCCCGAGAGCAAGCCGCCGCCGCCGAGGGGCGTGACGATCGCCGTCGCTTCCGGCCATTCTTCGACGATCTCGAGTCCGACCGTGCCCTGTCCGGCGATGATCCGCTCGTCGTCGAACGGCGGGATCACTGCCGCGCCCTTTTCTTCCGCGATCCGGCGCGCAACCGTGTCCCGCGTCGCCGCCGTCACGCCCGCCTGCACGACCTCGGCGCCATACGCGCGCACGGCAAGCACCTTCGTCTCGACGGAGTTCTCCGGCATCACGACAGTCGCCGGAACGCCGAGGATCTTCGCCGCGAGCGCGACGCCCTGGCCGTGATTGCCGGACGAGAACGCCACGACGCCGCGGCGGCGCTGCGCTTCGTCGAGCTGCAGCAGCGCGTTCATCGCGCCGCGGATCTTGAACGAGCCGGAGCGCTGGAGGTTTTCGCACTTCAGCCGCACTTCCACGCCGAGGCGCTCGGACAGCGAACGGCTCGCGAGCAGCGGCGTCCGGTGAATGTACGGAGCGATGCGCGCGGCGGCGGCGCGGATGTCGGCTAAGTCGATGGCGATGCTGGTAGTTGGAGAACTCACGCACCGTAGTATAAACTCGCCAAAACGAAACTGACGGACGCAGCGATTATTTGATTTTGCTGAGTCAGCGGAGTATCGTCGGCAACGTCGAACTTCTGCCAACGTAACCAAGGGCATACTCGGGTGTTGGAGGTTGGGGTTATGTGGAGATGGGTTACCCGCGGGTTTGTTCTCGCCTTGCTGGCCGCGCTTCTTGCGCCCGCACTCACCGCACAGGAATTCATCGGCGTCGTCGAGAAGCCGGATCCGAACGTCGTACAGTCCGGAATGGTTCTCGTTCAGGGCTGGGCGCTCGACGTCGCACAGATCAGCAAGATCGAGCTCTATGTCGATGACCAGTATCAGCACGATTTCGTTCTGAATCTCCCGCGCATCGACATCGCCCTCGCCTTCCCGACCTTCCCCGGCATCCACACCGCCCGTCCCGGATTCCTCACCGGGTTCAGCTCGACTCGCTTCACGAACGGCAATCACACCGTCGAGTTGCGCGTGTATGCCAGCAACGGCCAGATCCACTTCCTCGGCCGGCGCACCATCACCATCAACAACTCCATCAACCAGGCGCCGTTCGGATACATCGACATCCCGAACGAAGCCGCCGTGTACAACGCCACCGGATCGTTCCCGGTCAACGGATGGGCGGCCGACCTCGACGGCATCAACCGCATCGAAGTGCTCGTCGACGGCGGCATCATTCAGGGTGCGATGTTCGGCGATCCGCGCCCGGACGTCGGCGCGAGCTATCCCGATTTCCCCGCAGCGCTCTTGAGCGGATGGGTGGCGAACGTCGACACGACCAAGATCGAGAACGGCGTGCATCTTCTCGAAGTCCGCGCCGTCGACCGCCTCGGCATGTCGAACATGCTGGGACGCCGGCAGATCCAGGTCATCAACAATGACTCGTTCCTCGCGCCGTTCGGCTATCTCGATGAGCCGTTGCGCGACGCGGTGCTGTGGGGCACGTGTACGAATCAGCCCGTGCGCGCTTCACCGATCGTGCGCACCGAAGCGCACCTCACGCCGGTCCGCGGCTGGGCGCTCGACCTCGGTACGCGCGGCCGCACCGGCCGCGTCGCATACGCGGAACTGCTCATCGACGGCGTTTCCTGGTATTCGACGAACGATTGCGGCATCATCCTCGGGCGATTCGCGAACTGCTACGGCCTGCCGCGATATGACGTGGCGCGGTATTACCCGACCTATCCCGATGCGCCGCGGGCCGGCTTCTTCTTCACGATGGACGTCGGCGCGCTGATGAGCAACGGCGTGCGTCCCGGAAATCACACGATGCACATTCGCGTCGGCGATCTCGAAGGAACGTTCGCCGATCTGCCGAATGGCGACGGCATCCCGGTCTGGTTCCAGTGCGCGCCCGACAACTTCGGATTCCCGTCGACCGGCTTCATCGAGTTCCCGCAGAAGTACGACTATGTCGGCGGCGACGTCGTGTTCCGCGGCTGGGCGATCAACGAACAGGGCGTCAAAGAAGTGCAGCTGATCGTCGATGGCAATTACGTCGGCAATGCGATCTATGGATTGCAGCGGCCCGACGTTCAGGAGCAGTATCCGTTCGTCGTCGACTCGCGGTTGTCCGGCTGGTCGTTCACGTTCGACACGCGCAAGCTCGTGAATGCGCAGCATCGTCTGACCGTGCGCGTCGTGAGCAAGTTCGGCACGTCGAACGAGATCGGCTCGCAGGACTTCTACGTAGCGAACAACAACCCGCAACCTTGATCCCTCATCGTTCCCCCTCTCCCCGCGTCGCGGGGAGAGGGTCGGGGTGAGGGGCTCAGAACAACTTCAAAAACACCACGTTCGCCACGAACCCCTCCTGCGCGTTGCGGCCGATCATCTTTCCGATGTCCAGCCGCAGCAGCGTTCCGTACGGACCGACGGTCTGTCCCGCGATGCCGATTCCCTGGAACGGCTCGCGTTTGAATCCCGCGTTCGCGTCGTCGATCAGCGCGTGATCGTAGAAGGCCTCGAGGCGGAACTGCTGCGAGAAGACGAAGCCGTACGACAGATGTCCGAGGATCGCGCGCTCGGCGCGCACCGAACCGGAGCGGACGCCGTGCACGCGCTGCGCGCCGAAGAATCCGAGCTCGTACTTCGAGAAACGGTCGAGGCGCTTGCCGTCGAGATAGTTGAGGTCGATGCCGAAGCGCTGGAACTTCGGCAGGAAGAATGTCTTGCCGATCGAGCCGCCGAAGCGCGCGTAGCTCTTCTGATCGGGATCGAACTCGGCGAGATTTCCCCACGCCTCCCATGACGTGCGTCGCGCGTAGTCGTAGTACGCGGAGAGCGAATAGCCGCGGCGCGTGTACGTGCCGTTGATGCCGGGCTGAATGAGGAATGTGTCGGTCGGCAGGATGTAGTTGTCGGGCGTCTCTTCGCCGCGCTTGTAGAACGTGTGTCCGAGTCCGAGGGACACGTCGATCTTTCCGAACTGCAGCACGGGATGGCCGGCGCGCAGCGTCAGCGCAGTCGGAATCGTCTTCACCGCTTCCTCGACCTGCTCCTCGCCGCCGCGATACATCGAGTTCGTCACCGGCAGCGCGATGCCGAAGAAATCGGCGCCGACGTTCGTGCGCGTGCCGAAGACGCTCGGCTTCGTCGCGTTCGCCGCGACCACGACTCCGGCGAAGAAGACGTTCGTCTGAATCCCTTTGTTGAAGAGATTGAAATTGAAGTAGTCGATGCCGCCGAGCGGCACGACCGGGAACTCGAGTCCCGCGTCGTGATGCACGCCGCCGAGCATGAAGAGCTGCGACGTGTCGAAGCCCTCTTTGACGACGCGCTCGCCGTCCCCGCGCTTTTCGAGGTAACGCAGACCGGCTTCGGTCTCGCGCACCATGCGCGCGTCCGACGCGGACGTCGAGGCGAGCAGCGAGTCGAACTCCTGCGGCTCGACGCGGAAGTTGTCGAACGTCGTCGCGCGCTGAATCACGTTCGCGCGTCCCGCGGCCGAGACCACCTGCTGCGCGCCGACTTCGACCGGCAGCCAGATCAGCTCGCGGGCGTCGATTTTCGCCGCGTCCGCGGCGGTCAACGGCTGCTTCGTCTCGCGCGAGAACGGCACGAAGTCGACGCGCTCCTCGTTCGAGAGCACTTCGCCGGTGAGGTGCAGCTGGATCATCGAGATCCGCACGCGCGCCCACGTCCGCGCGTCGATCCACACCGTGCCGCGATACAGCGGCAGATTTTCCGGCGCGTTCTGCGGCGGCTCGAAGCGCACTTCATACACGCGATATCCGTCGACCTCGGTCTGCCGGACGAGCTCGTAGCGATACTCGTTCGTCAGATGGATGTCGAGCGGCAGCTGCGTGACTTTCTCCGGCTGAATCAGCGGCAGCTCGGGGATGCGGCCGTACTTCCACTTCACGCCGTTGATCAGGAACTCCGACCACACCCAATCGGCGCGGCCCTTTCGGATCCGAAAAGTAATCGCCGGCGATCGTGGCCTCGAGCGAATCGCTGCCCGTGCCGATGTCGAAGCGGAGCTTGGTCGTGTTGCGCGCGATGTAGCGCGGCTGAATCGTTTCCTGATAGGCGTCGTACGCCTGATGATTGCGGATCACTTCTTCGACCGAGATACCGCGCTCCGTCGCGACGCTGATCGTTTCCTTCGTCACGTTGCGGTTCGGCTTCTCCGCGTAGTCGACGACCACCGCGTACGGCAGCGTCGTCTTCGGCGAGCCGACGAGCAGGCGATTGCCTTTCTTTCCGGTGTCGGTGATCGCGCGCTCGCCCGCCGCGTCGACGCGGCGCGGATTCACGTAGCGATCGACCGGCAGCGCGAGGATCGACGGCGCGGCTGCGTCGCCGCGCGGAATGAGCATCGTGCGGAGGTCTTCGCCGCGCACGAAACCGAGCACCGGCATGTCGACCGAGTTGCCTTTCGCATCGAGAACGGTGATCTTCGACGTCGAGTCGAAGGCCCAGTCGCCGGTCATCGATTTGTTGAACTGCGCGAGCGAGCTCGCGTCGACCGTGCCGTTCGCGTACGCGCGCGTCGCGCCGGTGCCGAAGACTTTCGCGAGATCGAAGATCGCGTTCGGCGATTCGACGTTGACGACGGCGAAGATCTTCTTCGAAGGATCTTTCTCGGCAAGGAGTGCGAGGGTGTCTGCGACCTGCGCGGCATCGACGACGACCGCGTCGAAGTAACCGCCGGCGCCGTTGTCGAACAGCTCCTTCACGCCGCTCGTCACGACGATCCGCTTCGCGACGTCGAGGCCTTGCGCGGTGACGGCGAGGCGTTTGACCGCATACGCGGCGGATGCCGGATCGGCACCAATCACGGTGACGCCGAGGGAATCGAACGGACCGTGTGCGCGCGCCCAGTCGATGATGGTTTTGGTGTGCTCTTCGACCTGCAGCAGCGCGTCCTTCTGTGCGTCGATCGCGTACTCGACGACCAGCGCGACGTCAGTGGGATGCGCCGGCGCGTAGGTCGCGAGGTCGGCTTCGGCGACGCGGTTGAGCGTCGGAACGCCCGCGCCGTCGGGCGCGACGACACCGACACAGAGCGTGCATTCCTTCGGCGCATCGGCGGCCGAAAGGGGGAGGACAAGGAATTGCAGTAGGACGAGCGCGAGCGCGAACTTTTTCATGGGAACCTCATGGGCAGAATCGGCGGTGGAAACGCCGGTCGGACGGACGAAATTGCCAGCCAAAGGCATCGTTTTCTTGAATATGACCTCCGGCGCGAAACTTCCTCCCGCCGAAGTCGACGCTTTGCTGAGCGCCGCGAGCGCGGCGAATCTCGAAGTCGTCCAGCTCGGGCCCGGTGTCGACATCGCCGCCATCTGTCGCGATCACCTCCGCCGCGGCACGAAGCTCTTCATCGCCGCCGGCGGCGACGGGACCGTGCACCACGTGATGCAGGCCGTCGTGCACACCGAAGCCGCGCTCGCCGTGCTCCCGATCGGGACCTACAACCATTTCGCCCGCGATCTCGGCATCCCGCTCGACTGGCGTGCCGCGCTCGAGGTCGCGCTCACCGGCGAGCGCCGCCAGATCGATACCGCGCGCGTGAACGATCGGTTCTTCGTCAACAACGTCTCGATGGGTCTCTATCCCGAGCTCGTGGCGCGCCGCGAGGAAAAGGGACGCGACTATCCGCGTTGGAAGGCGCGGCTGTACGCCGCGTACGTCACGTTGCGCAAGTATCCGCACGTGACGTTCACCGTGGAATCCGATTTCCGCCAGGACCTGATTCGCACTCACGTGTTCATGGTCTCCAACAACTCCTACGACCTCTCGCGCATCGGCATTCAGGCGCCGCGCAGCACGCTCGAGGAAGGCCGTCTCTCGGTTTACTGGCTGTCGCACATCCCGCGGTGGCAGCTGATGAAATTCGTCGCGCGCTATCTCGCCGGGCGCGTACGCGCAGTGCCGGGCTTCCGCTCGTTCCGCACGCAGCGCATGCGCGTCCAATCGTCGCGGCCGCACCTCCACGTCGGCGTCGACGGCGAGGTCTTCACGATGCGGACGCCGCTTTCGATTACGATCGTGCCGCAATCGCTGCTGGTGCGTGTGCCGCGATAGTTCTTATGTCCGGCACCTTCGCCTCCGTCCTCGACCCCGAAGTGCAGGCGCTGCTCCGCCGCGAGCAACGCCTCCTGGTCGAGCTGCGCGAAACGCTCGAGCGCGAGCAGGCCGACGACCGCCGCCGCGTCGATGAGCTGATCGCCACGCTCGAGGATCTCTTCACGATCGTCATCGTCGGCGAGTTCAACTCCGGCAAGTCGTCATTGATCAACGCCCTGTTCGGCGAAAAGCTGCGCACCGAGGGACCGGTTCCCGTCGACGACGTCATCTCGGTCCTGCGTTACGGCGAGAAAGCGACGCAGCGGCGCGTATCGGACTACGTCGTCGAGCAGTTCTATCCCGTCGAGTTCCTGCGCAACATCACGCTCGTCGACACGCCGGGCACGAACTCGATCGTGCAGCGGCATCAGGAAATCACCGAGGACTTTGTCCCGCGCGCCGATCTCGTCTTGTTCGTCACGTCGATCGATCGCCCGCTGTCGGAGTCGGAACGGCGCTTCCTCGAATACATCCGCGAGTGGGGCAAGAAAGTCGTATTCGTGCTGAACAAGATCGACACGAAAGACGACGCCGAGATCGCGCAGGTGATCGACTACCTGCGCACGAACACGCGTTCGATTTTCGGATTCGACCCCGTGATCTATCCGGTGTCGACGAAGACGCGCAGCCGCTTCGACGCGCTCGAGGATTACATCTTCCGCGTGCTGTCGGAGAAAGAGCGCGTGCGGATCAAGCTCACCGCGCCGCTGGAGACGATTCTCTCGCTGGCGAAGAAGCAGTTCCGGATGATCGAGTCGCGGCGCCAGGTGCTGTCGTCGGACAAGGCGCACATCGATACGATTCACGATCAGCTCGAGCGCGCGCGCGCCGATCTCGTTTCGAATTTCTCGCAGTTCGTGATCCGCATCGACAACCTGCTGATGGACCTCGAGCGCCGCGGTCTCGATTTCCTCGATCGCTACGTGCGCATCCAGCACGTGATGATGCTGCGCGACGCGAGCCGCTTCCGCGAGGAGTTCGAGCGGCAGGTGTTCATGGGCTGGCGCGGCTCGATCGATACGACCATCCAGGAGGCGGTGGACTGGCTGGTGCGCGAGAACATGAAGCTGTGGAATGGGACGGTCGATGCGTTCCAGCGCCAGCGGCGCGAGGAAGTGATCAACAACGTCGGACGCGAGTTCGCTTATAACCGCGAGGAGGTGTACGGCCGGATGCACCGCAACGCGGAGCAGCGCCTGGCCGCGTACGACGTGAACCTCGAGAGCCGCCGCATCATCGACAACGCCATGCGCGCCGTCCTCCACTCCTTCGGCCTCGGCGCCGGCGCCCTCGGACTCGGCTACCTGATCACCAGCGCCGTCACCAGCACCGCCATCGACGTCACCGGCCTCACCGCCGCCACCATGCTCCTCGTCACCAGCTTCCTCATCCTCCCGTACAAGCGCTCGAAGGCAAAGGAAGAGTTCAAACGCCGCATCCAGGAGCTGCGCGGCCAACTCCGCGACTCCCTCGACCGCGAAAGCACCATCGAAATCGACCGCATGCTCCGCAACATCAAGTCCGCCTTCGAACCATACGAGCGGTTCTATGCCGCGGAGTCGGAAAAGGTAGAGCGCTTCGCTTCGAAACTAACAAGCATCGTCTCCGAAGCCAACGAGCTTCGGAGCGCCGGCGTCCTCGCCGGCTGATCAGGCGGCGTCCTCGCCGCCTCGTGCTATTCTTCTCTCCTCCCACACGTCCCGTTTGCCGTCCAACCTCTCGGCTCACCGGACAAATTGCGCCACGACAACTTCATCCCCAACGCCACCATCACCTCGCGCGGCCGTCTCCCGCATTGGCAGGTCGACGAGTCCGTCTACTTCATCACCTTCCGCCTCCGCGATTCCCTTCCACGAGAGATCGCCCAGCAGCTGTACCAAGAGCGCGAGCGAATGCTGCGCGACGCGACGAACATTGATCGTGCGCGAGCCGATCGTCTCTTCGGCATTCGCCTCGATCAATTTCTCGATGAAAGCCGCGGCTCATGCGTGTTGCGTGACCATGCGGAGCTCGTCGCGAATGCGCTCGCGCATTTCGATCGTGCGCGCTACGAGCTTCATGCGTGGTGCGTGATGCCGAATCACGTGCACGTCATGCTGCATGTGTTACGCGGCCGCGATGTACCGGCCATCGTGCAGGCCTGGAAGTCGTACACCGCGCATCGCATCAAGCGAGGTGTCATCTGGCAGCGCGAGTACTTTGATCGAATTGTGCGTTCGCCGGCGGAGTTTCACGATACGCAGAAGTACATTTGGGACAATCCGTACAAAGCTGGTTTGAAAGACTGGCCGTGGGTTGGGTGAGGCGGCGGGGACGCCGCCTGACCAGCCGGCGAGGACGCCGGCGCTCCGACGCTAACGGCGCTGTCCTCGGAACGCCGGCGTCCTCGCCGGCTGGCCCGGCGGCGTCCCGCCGCCGTACGATGAACACCGTGTTCGTTCGCTCCGCCTTCCTCCAGCCCGTCGCCGACTATCGCGCCCGCATCCCCGCCATCCGCCGCACGGAAACCCTCGAGTTCACGAACCCAATCACGTTCTTCATCGGCGAGAACGGTTCGGGCAAATCCACGCTCGTGGAGGCGATCGCACTGGCGGCGGGGTTCAATCCCGAGGGCGGCTCGAAGAACTTTCAATTCGAGACGGTCAAGCGCGAGGCGGAAGAAGAACGGCTCGTGAAACTAATGAGGTCAGCAAAATGGCCGAGTGACGGGTACTTTCTGAGAGCGGAGAGCTTCTTCAACGTCGCCACGGAGATCGACCGTCTTGGCGTGACGCGCGGGTACGGCGGCGCTTCGCTGCATGCGCAGTCGCATGGCGAGTCGTTCATGGCGCTGCTTGCTCAATCGCTTTCTCGGCGATGGGCTGTACATCCTCGACGAGCCGGAGGCGGCGCTGTCGCCGATGCGGCAGTTGTCGATGCTCGTGCGCCTTCACGATCTCGCGGGATGGGGATCGCAGTTCATCATCGCCACGCACTCGCCGATCCTCATGGCGTATCCCGGCGCGACGATTTATCAGCTCGACGAGAAAATTCGTGAAGTCGCCTACGAGGAAACCGAGCACTACACGGTCATGCGCGACTTCATGAATCGCCGCGAGGCCATGCTGCGCGAGCTGTTGGCCTGAATCGCTATAATCCGCCGCCTCATGACTACGGTTCGAATCAAGGATTTACCGCAGCACGTTGGCGAGAAGGTCACGATCAACGGCTGGCTGTACAACAAGCGCACCTCGGGGAAGCTGCAGTTTCCGATCATCCGCGACGGCAGCGGCTACCTGCAGTGCGTCGTTTTCAAGAAAGAAGTCTCCGAGGAAACGTGGAACGCCGCGGACCAGGTGACGCAGGAGTCGTCCGTGCGCGTCACCGGCACGGTTCGCGCGGAGCCGCGTGCGCCGGGCGGTGTGGAGCTCGGCGTCGAGACGTTCGAGACCGATCCAGCTGACGCAGGAGTATCCGATCACGCCGAAGGAGCACGGCACGGCGTTCCTGATGGACCTGCGCCATCTCTGGCTTCGCTCCTCGAAACAGCACGCCGTGCTGCGCGTCCGCAACGAGATCGAAAAAGCGATCCGCGATTTCTTCTACGACCGCGATTTCGTCCTCATCGACTCGCCGATCCTCACCGCCAACGCCGCCGAGGGAACGTCGACGCTGTTCGAGACCGACTACTTCGGCGAGAAGGCGTACCTCTCGCAGTCGGGACAGCTTTACCTCGAGCCGGCCGCCGCCGCATTCGGACGCGTGTACTGCTTCGGCCCGACGTTCCGCGCGGAAAAATCGAAAACGCGCCGCCATCTGATGGAGTTCTGGATGGTCGAGCCGGAGGTCGCGTTCCTCGAATTCGAGGGACTGCAGGACCTCGCCGAGGAGTACATCGAGTACATCGTCGGCCGCGTGCTGGAGCGCTGTCAGGAAGAATTGAAGACGCTCGAGCGCGACACGTCGAAGCTCGAGAACGTGAAGCGTCCGTTCCCGCGGATCACCTATCGCGACGCCATCGAAGTGCTGAAGAAAAACGGCATCGAGGCGAAGTTCGGCGACGACTTCGGCGGCGACGAAGAGACCGTGATCGCGAACTCGTTCGACAAGCCGGTGATGATCTCGCGCTATCCGGTCGAGATCAAAGCGTTCTACATGCAGCCCGATCCGAACGATCCGCAAGTCGCCCTCGGCCTCGACATGATCGCGCCCGAAGGCTACGGCGAGATCATCGGCGGCTCGCAGCGCATCCACGACTACGACCTGCTGCTGCAGCGCATCAAAGAGCACAACCTCCCCGAGGCCGCGTTCCAGTGGTACCTCGACGTCCGCCGCTACGGCACCTTCCCGCACTCCGGATTCGGCATGGGAGTTGAGAGAGTCGTGGCGTGGCTGAGCGGAGTACCGCACCTGCGCGAAACGATTCCGTATCCGAGGATGCTCAACCGCATCTACCCGTAGTTGCTGAATTGCTAGATCGCTAGGAACACATGACCGACGAAGACCACAGCAATTCAGCAACTCAGCAACCCAGCAACCCGTTCTTCGCGTGATCCCATTCGGCGGACTCGGCGAGATCGGCATGAACCTCATGGTCTACGAGGTTGGCGATGAAGCCATCCTCGTCGACTGCGGGATGATGTTTCCCGACGCGGCCACGCTCGGCGTCGACGTCATCGTGCCCGACATGACGTACCTCTTCGACAACGCGTCGAAGATCAAGGCGCTCTTTCTCACGCACGGGCACGAAGACCACGTCGGCGCGGTGCCGTTTCTCGTCGAGCGGTTGCCGCTGCCGGTGTACGGCATGCCGCTGACGCTCGGCTTCGTCGCCGACAAGTTCGAAGAGTTCGGCATCGACGGACGTCATCGAGACTGCTCGCGATGACGTAAACGATCGATGCCGCGCGGCGACGTCGTCGAGGCCGGCGCGTTCCGCGTCGAAGCGATCCGCGTCACGCATTCGATCGTCGACGCGCTCGGATACGCGATCACGACGCCCGCCGGAACGATCATTCACACCGGCGACTTCAAGATCGATCACACGCCGATCGACGCCAAGCCGACCGATCTCGCGCGGTTCGCGCACTACGGCGAAGAGGGCGTGCTGCTCCTCGTCAGCGATTCCACCAACGCACTCGTGCCCGGCCACGGTCCGTCCGAGCGCACGGTCGGCACCGCGCTCGATCGTCTGTTCGCGAACGCGACCGGGCGCGTCATCGTCACGACCTTCGCGTCGCACATTCATCGCGTGCAGCAGATCATCGATCTCGCGCGCAAGCACCGCCGCAAGATGCTGTTCGTCGGGCGCTCGCTCGTCGATAACGTCGAGACCGCGGAGCGCCTCGGGTATCTGCGCGTTCCGCGCGAAGTCCGCGCCGGCTCCGCCGATCTCGCGCCGCGCGAGCTCGTCATCCTCACCACCGGCACGCAGGGCGAGCCGTCGTCGGCGCTTTCGCGCATGGCCATCGGCGAGCACAAACAGGTCGCGATCGAGCGCGGCGACGTCGTCATCATCTCCGCGCGCACGATCCCCGGTAACGAGCGCGCGGTCGCGCACGTGATCGATCACCTCTATCGCCGCGGCGCAGACGTCGTGCATCACGAGCAGCCCGACATCCACGTCTCCGGCCACGCCTGCCAGGAAGAGCTGAAGCTGATGCTGAACGTCACGCGGCCGAAGTTCTTCATCCCGATGCACGGCACGTTGCGCCACCTCATTCATCACGCGCGGCTGGCGAAGGATGTGGGAGTGCCGCACGGCGTGGTGATCACGAACGGGCAGGTGGCGGAGATCGAGGGCGATGCGATTCGCGTGCTCGAGGAGCGCGTGACGCAGGGCAAAGTGTTCATCGACGCGCAGGCCGAGGAAGTGCCGGAAGTCGTCGTGCGCGACCGCCAGCATCTCGCCGAGGACGGATTCGTGATTGCCGTCGTCGCCGTCGACAGCAACGGGCGATTGATCCGCGATCCCGAGATCATCACCCGCGGACTGGTGCACGTCGACGCGAGCCAGGAGATCCTCGCCGAAGTGCAGCAGATGATCGTTGGCATGTTTGACGAAAGTCCCGCCGAGGAACTGCGCGATTCCGACCTGCTGCAGGAAAAAATCCGCGCGCTGCTGAAGCGATACTTTCGAAAGAGCATGGGCAGGCGGCCGATGATTCTGCCTGTCATTTGGGAGATGTAGTGTCCATTACCGAAGCGATCGTTCTCGGACTCGTGCAGGGTCTGACCGAGTTCATTCCGATCTCATCCACCGGGCATCTCAAACTCGTCCCCGAGCTTCTCGGATGGGGCGATCCCGGCGCCGCGGCGTCGGCGGTCATCCAGTTCGGGACCATCGTCGCCGTCATCCTCTACTTCGCGCGCGACATCGTGCGCCTGACCGTCGCGTTCTTTCGCGGCCTCATCACGCGCCAGCCGTTCGGCGACGACGACTCGCGCATGGCCTGGTACGTCATCTTCGCGACGATTCCGATCATCGTCCTCGGCATCCTGCTCAAAGACCTCATCCACGGCGTCTTTCGCAGCACCTGGGTCGTCACGTTTCAGCTCGTGTTCATCGCGTTTCTCATGCAGATGGCGGAGCGTTACGCGCGCACGCGCGGATTCCGCGCGCCGGAAGAGTTCAACGCGAAGGACGCGTGGTGGATGGGATTCGGACAGTGCATCGCGCTCATTCCGGGATCGTCGCGCAGCGGATCGACGATCATGACCGCGCTCTTCCGCCGCATCCCGCACGAACAGGCCGCGCGGTTCTCCTTCATCATGAGCATCCCCGCGATCACCGCCGCCGGGTTGTACGAGCTCGTCTCGGAGCGCAAAGCGCTGGCGGCGATCGGCATGACCCCGATCCTCGTCTCGATCGTCGTCGCGTTCGTTTCCGGCTGGGCGTCGATCTGGTTCCTGCTGCGCTACCTCCGCACGCACACGACGCACATCTTCATCTACTACCGCTACGCCCTCGGCGCGGTCCTGGCCGTGCTTCTTCTGACATCATGCTCGGCGATGCCTTCGAAGGACACGCGCTATCTCGCGCTGGGCGATTCGTACACGATCGGCGAGAGCGTTGCCGCCGAGGATCGCTTTCCGGTGCAGCTCGCGAAGCAGCTGAACCTCGGCGAGCCGCAGATCATCGCCAGGACCGGCTGGACGACGGACGAGCTCAACGCCGCCATCGACGCCGCGGATCCGAAAGGACCGTACGACCTCGTCACGCTGCTGATCGGCGTGAACAACCAATACCGCGGGCGCAGCGCGGATGAGTACCGCACGCAGTTCGTCGGACTGCTGCAGCGCGCGATTGGATTCGCGGGCGGAAACGCGCAGCACGTGATCGTCGTCTCGATTCCCGACTGGGGCGTCACGCCGTTCGCGGAAGGGCGCGACCGCGCGAAGATCGCCCGCGAGATCGATCAATTCAACGCCATCAATCGCGAAGAAGCGCGGCGCGCGGGCGCGAAATGGGTCGACATCACGCCCATTTCCCGCCGCAACGACCCCTCGCTGGTCGCCGGCGATGGACTCCATCCCTCAGGACAGCAGTATTCTGAGTGGGTGAGAGTCCTTCTGCCGGAGGCCCGCTAGATGTCCGAACAGACTTACGCCAACCACGCACGCTACTACTGGCCCTATCACTTCGTGGCCATGCCGGTGCTCATCCTCAATCTGCTGGTGCGCATCTATGTCGCCGCGCGCTGGTGGTCGTGGACGAACGGATGGGAGGTCATCGTCGCCGCGGCGCTGGCCATGCTGATGCTGTCCGCGCGCGTCTTCGCACTCACTGTGCAGAATCGCCTCATCCGATTCGAAGAGCGCGCGCGGCTGCGCGAGCTCGGCCTCGATCCGTCGCGCTACTCGACGCGGCAGCTGATCGCGATGCGCTTCTGCGCGGATGACGAGTTGCCGGAGCTCGCGCGCTGCGTCGTGGATGAAAATCTGCGCGGCGGCGACGCGATCAAGCGGCGCATCCGCAACTGGCGGCCGGACACTCTGCGCGCATGAACGTCCGGATCGCGTGTCTGCTGGTGCTCGCGGCATGTGCGCAGGAAACGCCCAACACGCCGCCGGTGCGGCCCGTGAAGAGCGCCGCGGCGCCGATGCCCGCGCCGCGCGCCGTCCATCCGCTCGATCGCATTCCGAGCGCGCCGCGGCCGGACGATCCCGTCCGCAATCCGGCGACTCCGCCGGAGTTGATCAAATCCGTGCAGCCCAAATACACCGCGATCGCACGAAAGGCGCGCATTCAGGGTGTGGTCATCCTGGAGGTGCTGATCGAGCGCGATGGCAGCGTGAGCGATGCGCGCGTGCTCAAGCCGCTGCCGATGGGATTGGACGCTGCCGCGCGCCAGGCCGTTCTGTACTGGCGGTACGAGCCGGGCAGGAATGTTCGCGGCGAGCCCGTGCGAACGCTGCTCCACGTCACCGTGCCGTTCCGTTTGTCGCCTTAGTCGCTGAGCACTTGAACTTCCGGAATGTTCCGGTACTTCTCCGCGAAGTCGAGCCCGTAGCCGATCACGAACTGCGGCTCGATCGAGAAGCCGACGTACGTCGGCACGAACGGCACTTTGCGCGCCTTCGGCTTGTCGAGAAACGACGCCGTCTTCACCATCGATGCGCCGCGGCTTTCGATGTAGTTGTTGACCTCGCGGATCGAGAGGCCGCTGTCGATGATGTCCTCGACGATCAGCACGGCCTTGCCGCGCATGTCGAGCTGCGGCTCTTTGAGGATCGTCACCACGCCGGACGAGTATTTCTCGTTGCCGTAGCTGCTGATCTGGATGAAGTCGAGGGCGATGTCGAACGAGAGATTGCGCACGAGGTCCGCGCAGAAGAACATCGCCCCTTTGAGCACGCAGAGCGCGATGGCGTCCGTGCCGGCGAAGTCGGCGCTGATCTCCTTCGCCATCTCCGCCACCCGGCGGTCGATTTGTTCGCGGCTGATTAACGTCGTCTGTGCCATTCGTGCCAGAATCATAGCATCGAGGTTTTCGGGTGACCGTCGCAGAGAGCCTGTCCCTGCAGAAGCGATACGAGCGCATCTCCGATCGCTTGAAAGCGGCCTGGACGTCGCACCAGTTCGTCTCCGGAACCTATCGCCACTTCCTCGCCGCGCCGCTTCCGTACAACGTCGACTTCACGCGCATCTACGACCGCGTGCGCGATCTCACCGCGACGATGGAAGACCGCAGGCTCGTGGCCACGATCGCCGCCGTGACCGATCTCGAGGATGCGCTCGACCGCGTCACGCGCTACCTCCTCACCGCCGACGACGCCATCAGTCCCTCGCTGCTGCGCCGCTTCTTCGAGAAGCTCAAGCGGCAGGAGGACACGATCATCGAGTACCTGATCAAGTTCTATCTCTACGCCGACGCCGTCGAAGCGGACCGCCGCGACAAGCTCGATTTCCTCTTCACCCGCCTCGGCGAAGACTTCAACGCGCAGCGCGGCGAGTTTTCCGTGCGCGAGTCGCTCGAGCTGCGCCAGCGGATCATCGCCCTGGTCTCGCTGCTCAACGTCGCCACCGCGCCGCGCGACGAAGTGGTCCGCGTGATCCGCGCCGTCCGCTCGATGCGCGACGACATCGCCACGGCCGTGAAGTTCGACGATCTCACCGAGCGCAATCTGCTCAAGGATGCGCGCACGTTCAAGCATCGCGTCGGCGATCTCTTCTTCGATCCCGATGTGCTGCTGTCGATCATCGAGCTCAACGTCGCGTCGAAGAATCGCTTCCTGCGTCTCTATCGCGGCGAGGAGCAGCGGATCGTCGAGGACTCGGCGAAGCTGATGGAGCACGGCGACGCCATCGAGCGCAATTTCGGCGACGCCAATCCGGCGCTGATCGAAGAGATCGCCCGCTTCCGTGAGTTCAAGGAGCGCTTCGACACGCTGCGCGCGCAGTCGAACATCAAGCACGACGTCGTCGCGCACCTGAAAGGGAGCATGAACAACATCCTCGCGCAGCTCGACCGCGGGCTCGACGTCGAGGAGGAGCCGGAGCCGTCGCCCGAGCCGCCGGCGCAGTTCTTCGACGAGACGCGGCAGGTCGAGGACGTGACGTCGCGCTTCGGCCGCGCCGAGCCGCTCCACGATTTTCTCGTCCGCATCGGCGCCGCGATCGATGCCGGCGCGGAAGAGCGGCTGCGCCTCGAGCCATGGGAGATCACTGCGTACGAGAAGCTGTTCGGGCGATGCGAAGCGGATTCGGAGGATGACACCGAGGAGCTGTGGGTTCTGCATGTGCGCGCGGCGGCGCTGCGGATCAAGGTGGATGAAGAGGCGACGATCCTCGCCACCGCGATCGCGGCCGGCGTGCATCCGGAGCCGCTGCTGCTCGCCCGCGCGAAGCAGAGCCTCGATCTCGCGAAAGAGCTCGACGCGCTATTCGCCGATTTCCTGCAGGAGGCGGTGTATTACTCGAACCGGCAGATCCTGCATCAGCTCTACCGATCGCGTTTTCGCTTGCTCCGCGGGTTTTCCGGCCTCTGGTTGATTTACGATCGCGGCGCATGAAGCTCTACCGCTACCTCCACGACGGCCGCATCCTCGAATCCTCCGAAGTTCCCGACGGCGCGAAGCTGCTCACGCCCGTCACGCCGACGAAGATCGTCTGCGTCGGACGCAACTACGCCGAGCACGCGAAAGAGCTCGGCAACGAAGCGCCGCCCGAGCCGATCATTTTCATGAAGCCGCCGAGCGCGCTCCTCGATCCCGGCGGTACGATCGTGCGTCCCGCGGCATCGCAACTCGTCCATCACGAAGGCGAGCTGGCGATCGTGATCGGACGCGAAGCGAAGAACGTGCAGGCCTCCGACTGGCGCGACTACGTCCTCGGCTTTTCCTGCGCGAACGACGTCACCGCGCGCGATCTGCAGAAAAAAGACGGCCAGTTCACGCGCGGCAAAGGCTTCGATACGTTCTGCCCGATCGGTCCGTGCATCGAGACGGAGCTCGACGTCTCGAACCTGCGCGTGACGACGCGCGTGAACGGGGAAGTGCGCCAGGACGGCTCGACCTCGCAGATGATTTTTTCCTGCGCGTTTCTCGTCGAGTTCATCAGCGCGATCATGACGTTGATGCCGGGCGACGTGATTCTCACCGGCACGCCCGCCGGCGTCGGCCCGCTGAACAGCGGCGATGCGGTGGAGGTGGAGATCGAAGGGATCGGCGTGTTGCGCAATGTCGTGGCGTGATTTCCCCTGCCGTTGCCCCTCTCCCCGCTTGCGGGGAGAGGGTGGCCCGAAGGGCCGGGTGAGGGGTCGTTCCTCGTGCGAAGAGCCGCCCCTCATCCGGCCTTCGGCCACCTTCTCCCCGCAAGCGGGGAGAAGGGCAACGTACCTTGCCGACCATGTGGCGTGACGAGCTCGTTCGCCGTTTCCCCGCGCTCGCGACGCTCCCGCCGAGCTCCTACGTCGTCGGCGGCGCGATTCGCGATCTGCTCATGGGACGCGAGCCCGCCGACGCCGACGTGGCCTGTCTCGATCCCCTCGCCGCAGCGCGCACGGTTTCCCCGAAAGTCATCCGCCTCGGCGATCAGGAGCATTTGAGCGCGTACCGCGTCGTGCTGCCCGAGCACGTCTACGATTTCGCGGAGCTGCTCGACGCCAACATCGCCGACGACCTCGCGCGCCGCGATTTCACCGTCAACGCGATGGCCGTCGATCTCTCCAACGGCGCGCTGCTCGATCCGCATGGCGGACAGCAGGACCTTCGCGACCGAGTCGTGCGGATGGTCCACGCCGAGAATTTCGACGACGATCCGCTGCGGACGCTGAAAGGCGTGCGCATGGCCGTGAAGTACGGCATGTCGATCGATGACGCGACGATCGCGGCGATCCGCGAGCGTGCGCCGAAGCTGGCCAGCGTCGCGAAAGAGCGCGTGATGTACGAGCTGTCGGTGATCTTCTCGTCGAACGCGTTTCGAACGGCACTCGATCTGTTGCACCGCACCGCGCTCGACGAAGTCCTCGGCATCCGCGCGGGCGTGTTTCATGCGGACGACGTCTCGTTCGCCGGCTGCGCTCGCGCTCGCGGGCGGCGATCAGTTGGGCTGGAGCCACGCGCTGCTGCGAGAGGTGCAGACGCTGCGGCGGCTGATCGATCATCACGACCGCATCGCGCTCTACGACGCCGGCGAATCGATCGCACGGCAGCTTCCCGCGCTCCTCCGCGCCCTCGGCCGCGACGACGCGCTCGACTTCCCCGACTTCTCGATCCGCCCGCTGCTCACCGGCGAAGAGATCGCATCGGCCGCATCGCGCCGGCGGCGCGCCGAGCGCAGGCCGCGGTGACCAGAGCGCGCGCGTGCTCGAGGCGCAGGATTGCGCGGCGAGGTGACGACGAACGGACCGAGGACCCGCGCGCTCGTTGCACGCTGCCGCGTTACTGCGTCAGCGTGACCCGCACTTCGCCGAACGTCGTGTGCACGTTCACGTGTCCCTGGCCGGCGGCGTTGTAAAAGTGCGTCTTGCCGGGAAAGATCCCTTCGCGCGCTACGATCTCGTGGCCGAGGTTCGTGCGCACTTCGCCGATGCGGCAGGAGGCGTTCAGCTCGCGCACGGTCGCGCGCGGCACGCGCACGTCGACTTCGCCCGCGCTGAGATCGATGTCGAGATCGCCGAAGTGTCCGGCGACGTCGATCTCGCCGGCGCTGGTCTCGAACTTCACGTCGAGTCCCGGCGGCAGCTCGAGCTTCACGTCGATTCCGGTGAACTTCTTCGCCCGCCAGCTCTGCGCCTTCGGGCCGAACTTCCTTCGCACGGTCGCTTCGGCGCCGCGGACCACGATCTCGACGCTCGTGTCGTTGACCACCTGCTGCGCCCAGAGGCGCTCGCGGTGGCCGTCGTAGTCGCGTGAGGCGATGCCGGCGACGGTGATCGCGTTCGCCGCGCCGTTGCGCACGGTGAACTCGCCGAACGGAATGTCGATCACCACGCGCTGGACCTGCCCGCGGGGCACCGACGTCTGAAAGGAATGCTCGACATCATCGTCAGCGAGAGCGGCCGGTGCAAACAGCACGGCCGCCGTGAGGCAGGCAAGGGCGTATCGCATGATGAGAGTTACGTTGCGCGGATTCGAAAAGTTGCGCTGAAAAACGTCAGGCCGGCGTTTGCCGGCCTGACGCATACGACTCCCCAAAAGTTCGGTGATGATCGCTTATTTCTTCTTCGCGGTCTTCTTTCCGCCCTTCGCAGCGGCTTTCTTGCCACCCTTCTTAGCAGCCATCAGTGCTCACCACCTTTCATGCCGTACGGGACCTCCCGGTCGCGCTCTTGGCATAACGCGCCGGATTGAATCCGGCTAATCGTTAACGGTTGGGTGGGGAAACGAACATCGATGACCTGCGGCGTGAATGAAGATTTCGTCTTCTTTTCGGCGATCATCGTTTTACTGATCGAAAAATAGAATCCTTAAACGATATTGTCAAGCATTTGTTTATGAAAATCGAAATGATCACGCGATGTTCCACGGTGTTCCACGAATCAGCTCGGCCATCGTGCGCGCGCTTTCGTCCCATCCGAACGCGCGTGCGCGCTGCGGACCGCGCGCGCGAAGCTCGCGCCGCAGCGTCGCATCGCCCAGCACACGCGTGAGTGCAGCGCGCAGCACGCGCGACGTCGCCGGGTGCGATCAGTTCCGCGGCGCCTTCCGCGTATTCGGGGATTGCACCGACGCGCGTGGCGATCACCGGCGCGCCGCACGCCATCGCTTCGAGCGGAGGAATGCCGAAGCCTTCGTAGTGCGACGGATAGACGAACGCGCGCGCGTGGCGATACAGCTCGCGCAACCGCTCGCGCGAAACGTATCCCGTCACTTCGACGCCGTCCGGGATGCGCATGCCCCAGCCCGCGTCGCCGCACAGCACGAGCCGCGGCCGCGGCTGCGGCAGCGCACTCCACGCCGCGAACAAATCATTCAGTCCCTTCCGCGGCTCGATCGTGCCCGCGTAGAGCACGTAGTCTTCTTCCTCACCGTCGGGAGAAAAAAACGAGTCCACTCCGTTCGGCACGAGCTCGATCTTCGATGCGGGCACGCCGAAGCCGCGCATCGCCTCGTCCGCGACCGCGCGCGAGACGCAGGCGACGCGCGATGCTTTTTCCAGGCTCGCGCCGATGAAGAGGTTGAAGGAGAGGATCGTCTTCAGGCGATGCCGGCCCGGCATCGTGATGGAGGTGAAGTCGTGCAGCGTGACGACAGACGGAAGGCGCGAGGTCAGAGGAAGAGTGCCGTGAGGACCCCAGAGAACATCGCCATCGATTTTCGGGAGGTTGAGTTTGCTGCCAGAGGACGCCGAGGGATGAAGGATGAACGATGAAGGATGAGCGATGAAGATCTGGCGCAATCTTCGATTGCTTTGTGAGAAGCGATGATCGTTTCGAAGGGGAGGCGCTTCGTGATCTCGGCGGTGTGCACGCCGATGCCGGTGCGGTTGCCGACGAGCGGGCGGCCGTCGATGACGACTCTCATTCCGCCGCTCTTTGTAACACCTCCAGCGTCTTCGCGCCTGCGATCTCCCATCGGAACTCCGCCGCGCGCGCTTTTCCACGCGTGGACAAATCGATGCGCAGAGCATCATCGGTGAGCACGCGCCGCAGCTGCGATTCGAGCGCGTCGACATCGCCCGGCGGGAAAGTACAGAGCCGCGTCGCCGCCGATCTCCGGCAGCGAGGACGAGCGCGCGGCGATCGACGGGATGCCGTGGCGCATGGCCTCGAGCAGCGGGAATCCGAATCCTTCGTAGATCGACGGAAACACGAATGCCGCGGCGCGCTCGTACACCGTCGCCAGCTGCGACGGCGGCAGGTAGTCGAGGTGCACGATGCCGCGGCCGCGCAGCCGCGGAAGCAACGCTTTCGATTTCCAGCCGACTTTTCCGACGACGACGAGCGACACGGTCGGATCGTTCAGGCGCTCGTACGCGGAGATCAGCGTGCCGAGGTCCTTGCGCGGCTCGATCGTGGAGACGAAGAGGATGTAGCGGGAGGGGAGACCTTCGAGCGGCTCGGGTGCGGGCGCGGGGGCGAGGCCGGAGTGAATCGCCACGGCGCGCGTGGGAGCGATCGGATAGAACTCGAGCAGATCGCGCCGCGTCGATTCCGACACGCAGATGATCGCGTCCGCGATCGCCACCTCGCGCGCCATCTCGCGCTCGAGATTCTCGAGCGTCTCCTTCTGCAGCAGCTCCGGGAAGCGCTTGTACGTCAGATCGTGCACGGTGATCACGCGCCGCTTCGCGATCGCGCCGTGCAGCCGCGGCAGGAAATAGTTCGCGCCGAAGTACACGTCGCAGTCGGAGAGCGCGAGCCAGGCGACGTAACCAGCCGCGGTCATCGGCCGCATCGCGTTGCGCCACGGGATGCCGCGCAGATCGAACGAGCAGAGCTTCGCGTTCGACGGGATGTCGACGTGCAGCGTCGGGCCGAGGTCCGTGACGCGCGCATCGCCGAAGAGATAGAGCTCGACGTGCTTGTATTTCGCGAGCTCGTGGAGGACGAAGTAGAGGTACCAGCCGACGCCGGTCAGCGGCTCGTAAAACGGGCGGATGTCGACGCCGATGCGCAACTTCCGCTCGCGATGCGCCGCGCCGCGCCACACGCGATGGACACGATCCGTGAGCGCATGGCGTAGAGTGTGAAAAACGATCCGAATCGCGGAGACCAGCGCCATGCGCGCGCGATAGTAGTGCAACCCATGCGTACGTTCCTCATCATCCTCGCCATCGTGGCCGTGCTCATTGGCGCGATGGCGGCCTACCTCGCGCTCACCACGCCGAGCGCCGCGGCGCCGGTTCGCTTTCCGCTCAGCGCCTCGCAGCGCGCGCTCATCGCGCGCGTGCCCGCATCCGCCGACTCGTTCGCGCTCATCCCCACCGCCGCGCTGCTGAACAAACGGCTGCTCGCGAATCCCGTCACGCGCGATGCCGTCGAGCGCTGGACGTCCGAACACGACGTCCCCCAACCGTGGATGCTCGGCGGCGCCGACGCCGTGGCCTGGCGTCGCGGCAAGAAAATCAGCTACGCCATCCGTCTCGATCCGTTCCGCGCGTTTCTCGTCCGTCTCTGGCTGATGTCCTCGACGAACGCGAACGGCGTGTGGGACGGCAGCGTGTTCGTGATCGGCGAGCCCGGCGCTCCGCTCGACGCGCGTTCTCTCGACGACATCCTCGCGCTCGCGAACGGTTTGCCCGAAGGCGATTTCTTCGCCGTGCAGCGCGACCGCGCCCGCGGGATGTTTCCGCCGATCGCGCGCCCGTCCGTGACCTCGGTGCGCGTGACGCCGGCTGCGATCGATCTCGTCTCGCGCGCCGGCGCGGATCCCGGCGCGCCTGAGGACGGAGGCGCGCCAGAGGCGCGCGCTACTCCCGCCCGCCATCCGAAAAACGCGCTCCTCTCCGCCACCTTCGCCCGCCCGCCCCGCATCCTCGGCGACGTGCAACGCCTCCTCGGCACCGATCTCTCCACGCTCCTCGGCAACGGCGGCTCGGTCGCGCTCTACGACATCGACGCCGGCACGTTCCTCCCGCGTCCGAAGGGTGTGATCTCGCTGCCGGCCAACGAGCAATCGCGCCGCGCGATCGGCGACGTCCAGAGCGCGATCTCGCTCGTCGGCGAGACGCGCGACACCGGCGCCGAGGTCCTGGTCTCGTTCGACCGCCAGAGCATGCCGCTATATATAAAGGATACGTTCGAGCCCGCGGCGTGGCCGGCGACGGTCTGGTCGCTGCGCATCGACGCCCAGCGGATGCCGCCGATTCTCGACAAACTCAGCGACAGCCGCGGGTTACGCCTCGTCGCGTCGCGCGTCCACCGCGCCTCGCGCGACCTGCGCCGCTGGACCGAAGCCCTGCGCCAGGCCCGATCGATCGAGGCGGCGGACTCGGTCTCCGGCGGCTTTGAGGAATTGCGCGTGCGCATTGCATCGAAATAGATTTACGGCCTCGTCAGGTTACGGGAGCGGCCTAAATGAACGACCTGATCGACTTCGACGTCATCGACGAGCACGGCCCGCAAACCTACCGCGGCACGTACGACGTGTCCGCCGAGGAAATCGCGCGCGTCGAAGTGGCGAACTCGGGCAGCGCTCGCATCGAAGCGACAGTATCCAAAGGAGATGCGGACGGCGAGTACCTCGCCGACGGCACCTCCACCTTCACGACCGACCTGAATTGTTCGCGCTGCCTCGAGCCGTATCCGTTTGCGAACACGTCCACGTTTCACGTAAGATTTCGCCCTCGTCCCGAGATCACCGAAGAAGAGATCGAGATCACCGATGAGGAAGAGCTCGATGTCGAGTTTTACTCGGAACGAACGATCCCTCTGCGAGACCTCGCGCTGGAGCAGATTCAGCTCTCGATTCCGATGAAGCCGTTGTGCGATGAGAGCTGTCTCGGTTTGTGTCCGCACTGCGGCGCGAACCGCTCCCGCGAGTCGTGCTCGTGTGAGGGGTCGATCGTGGACGAGCGGTGGGATGCGCTGAAAGGCATCCGCGACGAGTTGACGAAGAAGAAAAACGTTTAAGGAGCTTCACGATGCCAAATCCGAAACGACGCCATTCGAAGGCGAGAACACGCACGCGCCGCGCGCACGACTTTCTCGAGCAGAAGTCGATCTCCACCTGCCCGCAGTGCCACGAGGCCAAGCTGCCGCACCGCGTCTGCCCGAAGTGCGGCTACTACAAGGGCCGCGAAGTCATCGCCACGAAGGACGTTCTCTAGTCGCGGTGAACTATGCGCATCGCGCTTGATGCGATGGGCGGCGACAACGCTCCGGACGAAATCGTCAAAGGGGCGATGCTCGCCGCCGCGGAATACCCGGCGGTCGAGATCCTGCTCGTCGGCCGGGAAGAAGTCCTACGCGAAAAAATGGGTGCCGCGGTTCCGCGCATCGAGATCGTCGATGCGCGCGAAGTCGTGGACATGACCGACAACGCGCTCGCGCCGCTGCGCCGCAAACGCAACTCGTCCGTGCGGGTGGCCGCGAACCTCGTCGCCGAGGGGCGCGCTAACGTGATGGTGTCGGCGGGTCACACCGGCGCGGCGATGACGTCTGCGTACAAGGTCCTCGGCACGATCGAAGGCGTGAGCCGCCCGGCCCTCGCCACCATCCTGCCGAGCGCCACCGAGAATGGGCACGTGCTCATCCTCGACGTCGGCGCGAACGTCGATTCGAAAGTCTCGAACCTGCGCGAGTTCGCGGTCATGGGCCACTTCTACGCGCAGATGATTCTCGGAGTCGAGTCGCCGCGCGTCGGATTGCTTTCGATCGGCGAAGAAGAAGGCAAGGGCAACGAGCTGACGAAAGAAACGTTCCGCGTCCTGAAAGAGACGGGACTGAATTTCATGGGCAACGCCGAAGGCCGCGACGTGTTCAACGGCAACGCCGATGTGATCGTCTGCGACGGGTTCATCGGCAACGTCGTGCTGAAGGCAGGGGAGGCCCTCGGAGAACTGGTCGGCAAATGGCTGCGCGCCGAGGTCACGCGGACGCCGGGACGCAAGCTCGGGGCGTTCATCCTGCGCGGCGCGTTCGACGACATCAAGAAGCGGATGGACTATGACGAGTACGGCGGTGCGCCGCTCCTCGGCGTGAACGGCGGCTGCATCATCTGCCACGGCCGCTCGAACGCGAAAGCGATCAAGAACGCGATCCGCGTCGCCCGCGACTTTGCCGCGAATCAGATCGACGCGAAGATTCGCGAGAAGATTGGGGATCTGCACCGACGCGAGCACGACAGCGCGGTTCTGGCGGCGGCTCCCACAACTTGAACACCCGCAGCAGCGGATGCCCTTCGATGCACTCGCGGAAGTAGCGCTCGTGCTCCCACTCCGTCTCCGCCATCGCCAAGAGGCACTCGATCATCTCTTCGTGCCCGCAACGCGATGCGTACGTTGCGGCGTCTTCGTACTCCACGATGTTGCTGCGCTCGAGCTTTCCGGCCCCGTACATCGGGATGAAGCGCCCGCCGATGTGGCAGATCGCGGCGATCGTTTTTCCGATGACGAAGAAGATCGCTTCGCGGATGCGGCTCGGCTTCGCGCCGAGCTGCGCGAGCAGTCCGCCGACGAGCTCGCGGTGATGCCACTCCTCCTGTTCGATGACCTGAATCCGCTCGCGCTCCGCGGCGTCGCGGACGCTGTGCCAGTGGCCGCGATACGCGTAGCCGGCCGCGAGCTCGCCCGAATACGCGCCGCGCAGCTGGCGGATCAGAAGCGCGAGATCGTCATTCATGCGGGAGTGGCCAGGATGTGCACGGGTGCATCATGCACCGCTCCGGTGAATTGCGCGTCGAGCACCTCGCAGCGATATCCGTGAACGGCGAGCGCGTCGCGGAACTGTTCCGGAGTTAGCGGCGGATGCAGCTCGCATAGAACGACAGGTCGGCGTGCGGCGGTGAGAACCGCGGTCATCCCGGCGATCGCCTCGAGCTCCGCGCCTTCGATGTCGAGCTTGATGACGTCGACGCCTTCCAGCTTTTCATCGCGCACGAAATCGTCGAGCGTCGTCACCGGTACCGTGATCGTGTAGGAACCGTCCCGCGTCAGCGAGTGGCGCGCGTGGAATCGGTCGAGGTGCAGCTGCGCTTCGCCGGATTGCCTGCCGAGCGCTTTCTGCACCGGCACGACGTTGTGCATCGCGCGAACGCGCCGCACGAGCTTGGCGAAGTTGTCCGGCTCCGGCTCGAACGCGTAGATGCGCCCCGCCGCGCCGGCGCGTTTCGATGCGAGCATCGAGTATCCGCCGAGGTTCGCGCCGCCGTCGACGACGATCATCCCTTCCTCGATCGCGCGCCACCACGCGCCGGTCGCTTTCGGCTCGTGGGCGGCGATCGCCAGCCGCGGCGCGAATCGCAGGAGAAACGGATACACCGCCCACTTGACTCTCGAGATCGCGTCGACCAGTTCCACTCTCATCGCCTTCGATTATGATCCCGCGCGATGGAGCACAACACCGCCTTCGTCTTTCCCGGCCAGGGCAGCCAGTACGCCGGCATGGGAAAGGACGTCGCCGAAACGTATCCCGCCGCGCGCCGCGTGTTCGACGACATCGATGCCGCACTCGGCTACTCGATCTCGCAACTCTGCTTCGAAGGCCCCGAGGACCAGCTGAAACTGACGGAGAACACGCAGCCGGCAATTCTCGCCGTGTCGTCGGCGATCCACGCGGTGCTCGAAGAGCACAACGCCGCGCGGCGCGATCTCGTCGCCGGCCATTCCCTCGGCGAGTACAGCGCGATCGTCAGCGTCGGCGGATTGAAGCCGGCCGAAGCCGCGAAGATCGTGCATCTGCGCGGAACGTTCATGCAGGAAGCGGTGCCGGTCGGCACCGGCGGCATGGCCGCGGTCCTGGGAACACTCGAGCAGGCGCGCGCGATCTGCGACGAAGCGGCGCAGGGCGACGTGTTGTCCGTCGCGAACATCAACTCGCCCGAGCAAGTCGTCATCGCCGGCACGAAGAGCGGCATCGACCGCGCGGTCGAGATCGCGAAGAAACACGGCGTGCGCCGCGTGCTGCCGCTGCCGGTCTCCGCGCCGTTCCATTGCGAGCTGATGAAGCCCGCCGAAGAACGATTGAAGCCGGTGCTCGACGAAGCGGCTTTTCATGATCTGTGGGTCTCGCTCGTCTCGAACGTCGACGCATCGCCGATCGGCACCGCGACGGCGGTGCGCAACGCGCTGCTGCGCCAGGTCGCCTCGCCCGTGCGTTGGGTGGAGTCGGTGCAGAAGATGATCTCGATGGGCGTGAAGCGGTTCGTGGAAGTCGGACCGAAGAACGCGCTCACCGGCATGATCAAACGGATTGACCCGAACGTGGAGCTGATCAACGTCTCGGACGTGCCGTCGATCGAGGCGTTCCTGGCACGGCCATGAACCGCGCGTGGTGGATCTACGTCCTCGGCGTGATCGCCACGTTCCTCTCGTTCCCCTATCCGCCGAACTTTCTCGCGTTGCTCTTGGTCGAGATCGTCATCGTCCTGCTGATCTGGGCCGGCCTTTGGTTCGGCGCGAAGCACGGCCTCGGATCGTCGATCCCTTCGCCGAAACGCGCCGCGCTGTCGCTGCTGATCGGCGCCGCCTCCGGAGCAGTCGTGCTCGCGCTGTTGCCGCTCGGCGGCCTGCAAAGCCGCATCATCAAAGAAGCGACGATCCCCGTCTGGAAGTGGCTGATCATCGCCTTCGACTCGGCCACGCTCGAAGAAATCATCTTTCGTCTCTTCATCGTCTCGTTCGTCGTGTGGCTCATCAATGTGGCGACCGCTGCCCTCAGCGGTCGCGGTGCCGCTGAGGGCAGCGGCACCCACAAAGGGATCTGGATCGCCATCATCATCGCTGCGCTGCTCTTCGGCGCGGCACATCTGAATCGCTGGCTCGCCGCGGGACCGGTCGTGATCACCGCGGTGATGATCGTGAACGGCCTGATCGCGATCGTCCTCGGCCTGCTGTACGTGAAGTGGGGCATCGAAGCCGCAATCCTCGGCCACTTCGCGGGCGACGTCGTAGTGCACGTCCTCGGCCCGTACGTTTTCGCCTGAAAGGAATCGGAATGAAGATCGATCTCACCGGAAAAACCGCGCTCGTGACCGGCGCTTCGCGCGGGATCGGCGAAGCCATCGCCCGCCGCCTCGGCGAGACGGGCGCGCAAGTGTTGTGCGCCGCGCGCTCGGCCGATCGCGTGAATCAGATCGCGAGCGAGATCGGCAACGCCACCGGCGTCGAGCTCGACATCTCCGCTGCCGATGTGCGCGAGCGCGTCGCGGCGCTGGTGAAAGAGCGGCCGATCGACATCCTCGTCAACAACGCCGGCATCACCGAGGACGATCTCTTCATCCGCATGAAGCCGGAAGCGTGGTCGAACGTGATTCGCACGAACCTCGACTCCGCGTTCGCGATCACGCAGGAAATTGTGAAGAAGATGATCCGTGCGCGCTGGGGCCGCGTCATCAACATCACCTCCGTCGTCGGCATGATGGGAAACCCCGGACAGGTGAACTACGCGGCGTCGAAGGCCGGCATCATCGGCTTCACGAAAGCGCTCGCGCTGGAGATCGGCTCGCGCAACGTGACGGTGAACGCGATTGCGCCCGGCTACATCCAGACCGCGATGACCGAGGCGCTGAACGAAGAGCAGCGCGCAAAGATGACCGAGCACATCGCCCTCAAACGCCTCGGTGTTCCGGACGACATCGCCTATGCGGCCGTGTTCCTCGCGAGCGAGCAGGCGAGCTACATCACTGGAACGGTCGTCAACGTGAGCGGTGGCCTGTACACCTAGTCGTTGTGTCATTCCGAGCCGCGAAGACGGCGAGGAATCCCCCGCCGATGCACGAGGACCGTACTTGCGCCGGGGATTCCTCGCCGTCTTCGCGGCTCGGAATGACACGTCGTTAGAACTCGCGATCGCGCAGATGGAACGGTGAGTGTCCGCGCCGGAACGCCGGCGCCCACATCACCGCGAGCTTCTTTCTGATTGCGATGCGATACGTGCCTGCCGCGTACTCGCGTGCAGGACCGATTGCCCCGTTTTCGCTCACGATCACGTATTCGCCCGGAACCGCGATGGTGAACGAGCCATCTGGCTTCAACCATTGCCCCGAGGCACGCAACCGTCCCATGTCGAGAAAGTTTTCGCTGAGAAACGCGCGCGCCCGCGGCGGCCACATCGGCCCGTCCGCCTGCGCGACGTGTGTGCGCGTGCGGATCACGTCCGCGGCCACGGTGTCGCGGATGATCCCGCGATCCATCTGCGCGCGGGTGAGGTTCTCGAAGACGTAGTAGAACGGCCGCCGGCGAAAGATCGTCTCGCCCTTGATGTCCATCAGCAGCTCGCCGGGATGCGAGAGTCGCAGCGCCTGATGCAGCATCGTGACGTGCCACTCCGTTCGATCCTTGAACCCGTCCGCGTACTTGAACAGCGCAAGGATGCAGACGCCGGCAACGAGCACTCGTTGCAGGTGCGTGGCATTCGCGGCGAACAGGATCGCCAGCAGCGGCATGAGCGGGAGGAAATCGCGGGGCGAGATCGGAACGCCGAGGGGCAGGAGCGTGATCGCGTAGACCGCGATCAGGATCGCGAACGCATGCGGGCGAAAACGTTTGGCGAGCCAGAGGACGCAGGCGAGCAGAATCGGGAAGAGCACGCGCAGAACCCAAAGGCCCTTGCGCGTCATCGCAAAGTGCGCGTTGAAGGTGAAGTTGCAGTACAGCAGCTCATCCAACGCGCCGGCGCTCGCGAAGTAGATCGCGAGCGCGGCCGGGATGACGAGGAAGCCGGCGAGGATCTGCAGCCATTTCTGTTTCGGGAACGCGATCACGAACGCGACCAGCAGCACGACGGTCTTGATCGACGCCGCGAACGCGCCGCCGAGAAGAAGGCCGATCACGAACGGCCGCCATTGCCGCATCACGCCGAGAATCGCGAGCATCCAGAGCGCCGTCCACAAGTTGTCGTTGCGGAACTCGAGCGACTTGAGAAAGAACGGCGGAAAGAGCGACAACAGCACCACCGCCCACGCGCTCTCGGAAATCTTGTACGTCGCCCAAAGCACGACCACGAACAACGCGAGCATCGGCAGGCGCATCCAGAGGAGGATGTCCGCGCGCTCGCCGAACAGCGCCACCAGCGGCGCGGTCAGCAGATGAAAGAGCGGCAGGTGATTGTCGAAGACGTCGCGGTACTGCACGAGCCCGTCCGTCCACGCCCACGCGACATGCAGATGCTGCTGCTCGTCGGAGTCGAAGCGATAGCGAAAAAACGAGAGCGCGCGCAGCACGAGCGAGGCTGCCGCCAACGACCAGAAAAGAATGCGCTCGGATTTCGACAAAGTGGAGGTTGGCGCGCCCTGAGGGATTCGAACCCCCGACCCTCAGATCCGAAGTCTGATGCTCTATCCAGCTGAGCTAAGGGCGCGTTGGATCACATCCTACTCGACACCCCCGCCCGGGGTGAATAGAATGCGCGCCCGCGCTGTTCATGTGGTTCCTGCCGGGACGTCGATGACGGACAGGCAGGCTTGCCTGTCCTAAGCGCCGATGTAGCTCAGTTGGTAGAGCAGCTGATTCGTAATCAGCAGGTCACCGGTTCGAGTCCGGTCATCGGCTCCACACTACCGCCCCGATCGCGAAAAGCTGATGTTCATCATCATGCGATCGGAGAGCATCGTCGTCGAGCGCAGCGAGAGGAACGACGATCGGCAACAACACGTCGTTCGAACGCAGCTGACTGAACGACGCGGTCACGTTCGCCCAATCGACCGGCAGCGCTGTCGCTTTCGCATCTTCGAGCTTCGTTTCCGAGAACCGGATCTGAGGCAAAACAGCCGCCGCGGCGAACACCCAGAGCCGATCCTTGATCGCTTCGCCTCCGAAGGAAGCGCCGTAGCCGGTACCACTGCCCAGCGACAGCGAGAGCGTGCCGGAGAACTGGCTCGGTCCTTTCGTGATCGCGCTGATCGCGCCGCTGGAAGCGCGGCCGAATTCACTGTCGCTTTGCGCAGATGCGCCGAGGGCGACCATCAGAAGCACGAGAAAGGTGAGGAGCGCGCGCGTTCGCATCGTCGCCATTTTACGAGAGAATCCCCTCCTCGCATGCTTCGCACCATCACTTGCACCGAATATGTGACGCCGCTTCGCGAAGGAGGCTCGCTGCCGGCCATCGTCGAAGGCGATGACGACGGCACGTACGTCCTCAAGTTCCGCGGCGCGGGGCAGGGAGTGAAGGCGCTGATCGCCGAGCTGGTCTCGGGCGAGTTGGCCCGGCTCCTCGGACTGCGCGTGCCGGAGATCGTCTTCGCCATGGTCGATGAGCGGATGGCGAAGACGGAGCCCGATCCCGAGATCCAGGATCTGCTGCGGAAGAGCGTCGGACTGAATCTCGCCCTCGACTATCTCCCGGGATCGATCACGTTCGATCCTCTCGTCGAGCGCGCCGCCGCGATCGCCGGCCAGCCGCGGCTCGCCTCGTCCATCGTCTGGCTCGACGCGCTGGTGACGAATGTCGACCGCACGGCGAAGAACACGAATCTCCTCATCTGGCATCGCGATCTCTGGCTGATCGACCACGGCGCGACGCTGATCGTGCATCACTCCTGGAACGGCGATCCGTCGCGCGCGACGAGCGCGTTTCCGCAGATCCGCGATCATGTGCTGTTGCGTTGGGCGACGATGCTGCGCGAAGTCGATGAAGAGCTGAGCGCGCTGCTCACGCGCGACGCGATCGAGCGAGTCGTGCAACTGATTCCGGATTCGTGGCTCGAAGAGGATGCGATGCCATACGCCGACTATCTCGTGCGACGCCTCGCGTCGCCGCGCGCATGGCTGGAGGAGGCGATTCGTGCACGCGTTTGACTACGCCGTCGTGCGCATCGTCCCCCGCGTGGAGCGCGGTGAGTTCGTCAACGCGGGCGTGATTCTCTTCAGCCGCACGGCGCGTTTCCTCGACGCCCGCATCGCACTCGACGCAGCGCGCCTCAGCGCACTCGCCCCGTCGCTCGATCGCGATGTCGTGCAAAGCTATCTCGATTCGATCCCGCGCATCTGTGCCGGCGGCCCCGACGCCGGACCGATCGGCCTGCTTGTCGCAGAGCGAGCGCTTTCACTGGCTCGTCGCTCCGCGCAGCACGATCATTCAAACCTCGCCGGTGCATTCGGGAGTGAACGCCGATCTGGCGGCGGCGCTGGCGCATTTGTTTGAGAAGCTCGTGCGCTAGGACCTCTCGTGGCGCAGCACTTCATACTCGCGCCACGGCTCCTGCTTCTTCGCCGAACAGGTGAGAAATCCGACTGCGGAGGTCCGCCGTTCGATGACTTCGATCGTATGCACGGTTCCCGAGGAATCGCTCGCGCTGCCGATCCAGACCTGCGGCCGTGTTGACTGAACGTCGAGCACGCGCACGTCGTCGAGGTGCATCAGACGGTGGGCGCGGCGAACGACCGTTTCGATCACTTGTGCCGCGCGGTCGTAGCAGCTGCGCCCGCGGTAGTGGCGAAGAACGATGCGGCCGTTCCGCAGCGCTGCGTCGATCGCTTCGGCATCGCCGGGTTCGACGCGAGCGTAGTAAATCCCGGCCGGCAGGACCACGACGTTCGCTGCGAAGCGGTCGCCGCCGACATGCGAGCACTGCCAGACGTGCTCGTATCGGCGGCTCAGCGCCTCGAACGTCGGATAGCCGCGCAACCCGCAGCAGGAGTCGTGTTGACCATGCGTGCAAACGAGCGCAATCGGTTGCGCATCGTCGCCGATTGGCTCATCCGCGTCGAAGAAACGTTCGAACGGAATCGAGACCACGTCGTCGATTGCAGAAACGCGCGCTGCCCGCAGAACCGATCCCGACTCGCGCGTGCGCGCGACATACACCTGTACGCCGGGTGGAGGGGTTCCGTCGCGCCGGATGAACACGACGCGCGTCCGCGGCACGCGAGCGACGAGCTCGACGAGTCGCGCGCGTACCGCCGGCGGCAGATTGGCGTGATCGATGGGATTGCGGCCCCAGCCCGAGCGCAGCTCGATGGCGATCCAGTGATGTACCGGCTCGGCGGTGCCGATGAGGTCTTCCTCCGCGGCGCGCGATGCCGTGGAACAGAGCGCGCGCGACGGCCGCGCGACGTCAGCCGGCATGGTGAACGGTCAGCAGCCCGCGCCGGACGAGGTCGGCCACGAACGTCTGCGTCTGGCCGACCGTCGCCGTGCCTTCCAGCGTGCGCGAGAGCTCCGCGACCGTCGTCGGGCCGTCGATCAGGCGGCGAAACGCGGGCTCTGTTCCGGCGGCCAGATCCCATTCGCGGCCGAGCGCGCGGATGGTGATCATGGCATCGCCTTTCGCAATCTCGGGCGGCCGCGCGATCGCGAGCGAGACGACTGCATCGAGCGGAGGAACGGCCTCCTCCTGCGCCGCAAGCGGGAGATTCACCCAGGTGCGCGGGCGCGCGCGCTGGTCTTCCGAAGCGAGATACCGCTCGAGCAGTGTGTCATCCCAGCGCGCAAGCAGCTGCGCGCGCAGCGCCTGCATGTGCCGCGCGCGCTCTGCCGCGTCCGCGAAGCGCGGCAGATCGGCGCGAAACTCCGTCGCCGCGCGCAGTTCGTCCGTGAGCCATTGCAGCAGGTTGATGCCGTTCCGTTTCGGAATGCCGAAGGTGAGATGCAGCGTCGGCTCGCCGCACCCTGCCGCCTCGTGCCACCAGCCGCGCGGGAGATACAGCACGTCGCCGTCGCGCAGCTCTCCTTCCCAATGGAGCTCTTTCGGCGGCTCGGTGTTCGGCGCGATGTCGCGGTGCAGCGGATGTTCCCGCCCGCCCCGGTACACGCGCCAGTGTTTGCGGCCGTAGACCTGCAGGATCAAAACGTCGTGGTCGTCCCAGTGGACGTCGAAGCCCTGCAGATCACGCCAGGCTGTGTAAAGGTTGGCCTGCACGGTCTCGTGAAACAACCGCTCGAGCGCCACCGCGATCTCCCGGATCGCCGGCGCCATTTCGTCGATGGCATCGACGATCAGCGTGTAGCCGTCGCGCAGCAGTGCCGTGAAGCGCTCCGGAATGATCTCCGGAATGGCCTGCCCGCGGCGGTTCGGCCGGACGCGGATGTAGCTCTCCGCCGCCGCGTACTGCGCGTGGCGGACGAGCCGCAGGCGCGGAGGTTCCAGCCGGTGCGCGCGCAGGATCTCATTGAGCGCATCCCACGGCAGCACCTGATGGAACGCGCCGGGCGTTCCCTGGAAATGCTGCATGGTCCGGCCCCAGGTTTCCCGAAGGAAATCCTCGCTGCCGACCAACTGCAGGATGTCTTCCTGCGCCATCGCCGTCAGTTGCCCGAGTCGGAGGAGTCGTTCGAATCGTTGCCGTCGCTGGTATCGGTGGTGTCGCTGCTGCCGCCGCTGCTGGTGTTGTCGTTCGAGTCGCCGGCGCCGCCGCCGCTGCCGGTGTCGGACATGCTGACGGCGTAGCGGTCCTGCGCCTCGTTGATCTCGCGGATCTCGTGAATCAGGCGATCGGGAGTTTCGTTCTCGGCCATGTGTCGTCATCCTTTCGTCGCGCAACGTGTGGAATGCGGGAAGTCCCGTTAGGCGGATGCAACAGCAGCGCCACGGCAATTCAGACGCTTGCGGCTCGTCGGCGGCGGTGAAGTGCGGCGGGTGCAGTTGCTTGACAAGTAACATTTGTTGCTTAATAAGTAACTTACTGGAGTCTTCTCGCGATATTCGCAATTCGGTGCAGCTGTGTTGCGTGTCGCGAAACTGCTCGTGCAACACCCATTCGAAACGCCGACGTACCGTCCCGGGTAGATGGATGCCATCGAGCGGCTCATCGCCGCGGTCCAGGCCAGCGGTTTGAAACGGCTTCGCGTGGCCACGGACGCGGGAATGCCGGCGACGAAGCTGAGCAAGATCCTGAACCGGAAGCAGGTTCCGACGGTGCTGGAGTTCATCGCCATCGCGCGCGCCATCGGAGCCGATCCGGCGCTGCTCCTCACCGACGGCGACATCGTCGTCGAAGTCGATCAGGTGCGCACCGCGCACGCCGCGGTGTTGCGGGCGCAGGAGATTCTGAGCAACTGGCTGCCGCCGGCGGCGATGGCGCCGGTGGTTTCGCTGGTGAAGCCATCGCGCGATCGATCGGCGTCGCCCGTTCGTGCTGCGGCTGATCCGAATGCGGAGTTGATCGCGGAACTGGAGACGGAGCGCGTGCTCATCCCGCGCACGGCGTGGAATCGCGGCGCGCGGATCATCGCCAAGGTCGTCGGCGATTCGATGGATGGCGGCATCGATCCGCTGCGCAATGGCGAGCTCACGTATCTCAAACCGACGCGCAGCCCTCGCACCGCGAACGGACGCACCGTTCTGCTTCGCCGCGACGATGCTCTCTTTCTCAAGCGATTCGAGATCAGCGGCCACACCATCCGCCTGACGAGCACGAACGAGCGCTACGAAACGATCGAGCTCGACGCGCGCGCGGAGAACGTGCAGATCTTCGGCTATCTAGTCGATCACTCGCCGGTCGGCGTCGCGCCGTGAGCGCTACGACAGCAGCAGCTCCAGATCCTCCACTTCGATCTTCCGCAGCACGCTGTTGTCCTCCGAGAAAATCGACTCGGCCAGCTCGCGTTTTCGCGCTTGCAGCTCGACGATTTTTTCTTCGACGGTGTCGCGGGCGATGAGGCGGTAGGCGACGACCGGTTTCTGGCGGCCGATGCGGTGGGCGCGGTCGATGGCCTGCGCTTCGACGGCCGGGTTCCACCACGGGTCGAGCAGGAAGACGTAGTCGGCGTTCGTGAGATTCAATCCGAGGCCGCCGGCTTTGAGGCTGATGAGAAAGAGCGACGGACCGTTGTCGTGCTGGAACGCATTGACGAGCGATTGGCGGTCGCGCGTTTTGCCGTCGAGATAGAGATAGCCGGCGCCTTCGGCGTCGAGCGCGCGGCGGACGAGCGCGAGCAGCGACGTGAATTGCGAGAAGACGAGCGCGCGGTGGCCGGAGTCGAGCACTTCGCGCAGCTCGTCCATGAGCAGATCCATCTTCGCGCTTTCCGCGTCCGTGCGCGGATCGATGAGCGCGGGATGGCAGGCGGCCTGGCGCAAACGCAGCAGCGCTTCGAGGATCTGCATGCGCGCTTTCTCGATGCCGCCCTTCTGAACCTTCGTGAGCAGCGACTGCCGGTAATGCTCGCGCAGCTCGTCGTACTGCTTTCGCTGTTTTCCATCCAGCTCGCAGTAGATCGTCTGCTCGATGCGCTCCGGCAGCTCGGGCGCGACCTGTTCCTTCGTGCGGCGCAGGATCAGCGGACGCAGCGCGCGCGCGAGCGCTTCGCGGCGCTCGGGCGGCGTGGTCTTCGATGCGAACGTGCGGCCGAACGCGCGCGACGAGCCGAGGAGACCGGGATTGAGAAACTCGAACAGGCTCCAAAGCTCGCCGAGGTGATTCTCGATCGGCGTGCCGCTCAGTGCGAGCCGATGTTTTGCGTTCAAGAGGCGGCTCGCCTTCGCGACCTGACTCGTCGTGTTCTTGATCGCCTGCGCTTCGTCGAGGATGACGTATTCGAACTCCGTCTCCGCGAGACGCGCGACGTCGAGCCGCATCGTTGCGTACGTGGTGAGCACGAGGTCGTAGCCGGCGAATTCGTTCTTCGCGCGCTCGGTGCCGTGATGCTGCAGCACGCGCAGCTTCGGCGCGAATCGCTGCGCCTCCGCGGCCCAGTTGAACAGCAGCGAGCGCGGGGCGACGACGAGCGACGGCCGCGTGGTGCCGCCCGCGCGCAGCTCTTCGAGCAACGCGAGCGTCTGCACGGTCTTGCCGAGGCCCATGTCGTCGGCGAGACAACCGCCGGTGTTGATCGAGCGGAGAAAGTGCAGCCATCCCAGGCCGGCGCGTTGATAGGGACGCAACGTCGCTTGCAGCGTCCGCGGCTCGTTGCGCGGGACCGGTGCCGCGGCGGCGAGCCGCTGGCGCAGATCGGCGAAGGCGTTGTCGCTCTTTTTCAAGCGCGATTGCAGCAGCGCGTCGATCAGCAGCGCCTGCGTCGGTCGGAAGCGGATGCGATCGTTTTCGCGTTTGCCGAGGTCGACGAGCGGCGCGAGCGTGTCCGTCCAGGAAGAAGGAACGATGCCGTAGGAGCCGTCGGACAACCGCAGCAGCGTGCGCTTCGCTTCCGACGCCGCGAGCAACTCCGGAAGACCGAGGCGCGCGTCGCCGAAGCTCGCGTGCGCATCGAGATCGAACCAGTCGATGCCGCTCGTGATCTCGACGTCGAAGTCGTCCGTGACGCGCAGCGGCGCGGAGTCGATCTCGATCGTCCATCCTTCCGAGCCGAGCGTGCGCGCGAGCTCTTCGAGTTGCGGAAGACGCACGCGCCAGCCGTCCCACACGGCGATCGCCTGCGATGCGCCGAGGCGGTTGCGGTAGCTCTGCTCGCGCGTGCGGTCGCGGCGAATCAGCTTGCGCCCGATCGTCGTCTGCATTTCCGTCGAGCGGCTCGACACGCGCCACTCGTCGTATTGAAACAAGAGGTCGCCGTGCAGCTCGCTCCATCCGTCGTACGACAGCGAAAGGATCGGCCTCGGCTTGATCTCCGACGTCGTCCACCCGAGCTCCTCGGGGAGCTGAATGTTCGGCAGCGGCGCGCGCAACAACGCCTGGCGGAATCGATCGGCGTCCGCATACGGCACGTCGATCGGACCGCCGGCGCGCAGTGCGTTGAGCCAATCGACGTAGCCGCCGGTCTCGATGCGGCTCGCGCGAAGGCCGCTCATGAGGATGTCGCCGAGGATCGCGTCGATCTTTTCGAACGACAGCGTTTTGCCATTGCGCTCGACCGCCGCGACGACGCGGTATTTCTTCTCCGCCGGAACGTTGACGATTCCCGCCTGCAGTTTCCATGGCGGTCCCTCTTCCCAGGTGACCGGCTGCAGCTCGTCGCCGTCGCGCGTGACGACGTACAACTTGCCGGCGCGCGCGAGTCGCTCGATCCACCATGACGTCGACGCCGCGGGAATCATGGCCACGGACTCGGTCATGTTCGAGTAGGTGCGCTCGCCGAGGAGTGCGACGCTCTCGCGATCGAACTGCGGCAGCAGGTGCAGCTCGTCGGTGCGCAGCGCGACGCGTTTCCACTTGCCCCACTCGCCGTTTTTCTTTCTCGAGCGGCCGAGGATCTCCAGCGTCACGCCCTGCGCGCGCCCGGAAGAGCTGAGGACGTACGCGATCTCGTCGGGGATGTTCTTCGACGAAGGCTCGTGAAACTGCGCCGCGGGAAGCGCGTCGAGGAAGCGCTGCCATTGCGGACGCTCATCGCGCGACGGAACGGCGCGCGGGTATTGTCGTTGCGGGACGATCTCCTCGACGATGGGCTCGTCGATCACGGAATACATCTCGCGCTCGGGCAGCAATCCTTTCGCGCTCGCGGCGCGAATGGCGGCCCAGATGTGCTTGCACTCTTCGAGGCGATCCTCGAAGGCCGGGCACTCGCACTGCACGGTGAGCTGGTCGTCATCGAGGACGAGCCGCACGGGATACAGATACGTGCCCTGCACGTCGGCCTCGATGACGCCGTCGCCGACATCCTCGACGCGGCGCACGCGGCCTTGCGCGAAATAGGCGTCGCCGCGCGAGACGCTGCCGCGCGGCATGTAGGGGCGCATCGTGGCTTCCGCCAGCACGGCAGCGGAAACGGCGTTCGCGCGGATGCGATTCCTGGCCTTACGATGCAGCGGTGCACCGCCCTCGCGCGCTCCCGCTCCTTGCCCTCTTCCTGGGCACGGGCCTGCTCGCGTACGCGTACGCCGCGCTGACCGTCCATCGGCGGCCGGAGGCGCATCTGCGGGCGAACGTCGGCACGCATCGCGTGTCGCTCGAAATGCGGCACTGGCTCGACGCCGGCTGCTTTGCTTCTTACGGGTTGCTCGTGCCGACCACCGATCCGCACGTCGTCTATCGATGGTCGAGCGGCGTGTACAAAGTCAGCGGATTTCTGGCCGAAAAACTCTGGATCGGCATCACCGGCAAGTACAGCTGGCGATTGCTGGCGATGCACAACGAAGCAATCGCGCTCCTGATCTCGGCGTTGCTCGCGCTGCTCGCGTGTCGTCTGGCGATGCGCATCGGCGTCGAGCCGATGCACGCGATCGCGCTGGCGGTGGCGACGCAGATGGTGCAGTTCACGTTTCCGGAAAGCCTGTCGCTCTACTGGGAAATGATCTCGCAGGCCTTCTGGCTCATGCCGGCGATCGCGTTCCTGCTGCTCGACGAGACTCCGTTTGGCAAGCCGCGGCTGCAGGCGCTGATGGTCTTCGCGATGACGTACGTCGACTTCATGCTCACGCTCGCGTTTCTCGCCGCCTACATTGCGACGGTGCTGCTGCTCCGCGCCGAACGCCCGCCTCTCCGATGGTTGCTCGTCGCGTTTCTCGCTGCGATGGCCCTGTTCGCAACGCAGCTCCTGCTCGCGAAATACGATCCGGCCGTAAAGCTCGTCGGCTCGCGCTTCCTGTATCGAACGGGCCTCGACGGCGACGCCATGTTCTACGGCACCCACCTCGACATCGCCCTCGGCCGCGACGTCGTCCGCGCCGGCCGTCTCGGCAATGCGAAGTACCTCTTCCGTTGGCCGACGCTGTTCTTCGGCGGCGTGCTCGCGGTGCTCATCACGCTATTCGCCTACGTGCGCGGCCGCGCCCCGCGCGTCACGCTCGTTTCGATCGCTTCGCTGTTAGGCGCGTACGTTCTGTTCGCCGCCGTTTTCAGCCAACTCGTCGCGCTGCATCCGTATCTCTTCGACATCGTCCTCGCCGCGCCGCTGATCCTCGCCCTCTTCGCGATCCTGCCCGCGCTCGCGGAGACGTACACGCGCAACCGCGGCGCGATCGTGCTGGTCACGGTGTTGTGTGCGGCGTGGCTGTCGTTTTTTCAGTTGCGGGTGTACGCGTTGTGCTATCCGCAGTGAACGTTACGGCCGTCGGTGCTCGCGCGTACTTCCTATCAATGCCTTGCGCACGATCTCCTCTGTCGCGACCGACGGCGCACGCATCCTCGGCGCGGCGCTCGAAGTAGTCCTGCCCATCCGCCGCATGTCGGCTTTGAAAGAAACGCCTGCGGTAGGGAGCGCGGGGATATTCAGTCGCTGCGGCGTAACGCGAGGTGTTATTCTTATTTTTTCCGTCACCAACAATATTAGGATCGGGTCCGTTCGGCGACTGCCGTGTTGCGAAAACTCGATCTGTGTTCCTCTAATCCGATGTGCAGACAGCGAGCGTCATCGTGACAAACAGTCGTGGCCACTGCGCGAGCGCTAGCAGAGGCTGGATGGTTCGCCTGGTCATGTCGTTGTCGATCATCAGCCTCACGACCGGTGTCCTTTGGTGGCGCAGTTTCTTGAGCTCCCGCTCTCCGGCCCGGCGGCTCGTCGAGGTCAAGCAAACAACCGGACGGACGATCGAGGCGAGGTTATCTGGTGGATTCGCGTGGACTCCTTTCCGCGAGTATCGCGGTTCGCGCGACTCGTCTGTTGGCGCGAATCCCGATCTCTTGAAAGTTGTATCCGATGCATTACGAGCAGCAAAACGGACGAGAACGGTGGAGACGAAACATGCGGCAGCAGTTGCGTATCTGCTCATTGGCGATATTCAGGAAGCTGTTGCCGCATTCGATGAACTGCCGCTTGGCGGGCGCGACGCGCGGATGTGGAACGACATCGCGGCTGCCGAGTATGCGCAAGCCGGTGGCGGAGCGGCCTCCTGTCGCGGCCTGCTTGCGGCGCTCGTTGCGGCGGACGCCGCGTTGGCTTTGGAGCCGGCGATGGCGGAAGCGCGATTCAATCGAGCGCTGATCCTGGAAAGACTTGGCCTGCGCGAGCTGGCGGTCGATGCATGGCGCCAGTATCTCGAGACGGACAGCGCCAGCGATTGGGCGGCTGAAGCGAATCGGCACCTCCAAGAAACGTCGAAGCCGCATCAGCAGTTCGGAGACGAACTCGCGCGGCTGTATGCCCGCATCGCGAACGAGCCCGTGATTGCGGCCGACTTGGCGCAGCGATTCCCACAGGAAATTCGCACATGGGGTGAGACAGAGATCTTAGCGCGATGGGCGGAAGCGGAAAGGACTGGTGATGCTGTCGCTGCTTCGGGTCATCTGTCGATTGCGCGCGAATTCGGCGATCTGGTGCGTGCTCGCGGTGACTCGTTGCTGATAAAGGCGGTCGAGGCTATTGAGCGATCGCGAGGTGTGGCAAGGCACGCGCTCGTGTCCGCTCATCTGCATTTTCGCGACGCACAACGCGCAGCCCGCGAGATGAAGCAGAAGGAGGCCGAACCGCTCTTCGCAACAGCGGCCAGCGAATTCGAACGTGGAGGCAGCCCTGTCGCGTTGCCGTCGTATTACTTTCAGGCCACGCGAGTTTACGAGCAGGGAAGAGTCGACGAGGCGGCGCGATCGCTTGAGAAACTGCTCGAGACCGCGCCGCCAGAGTTCGCCTCGTATCGCGCGCAACTCTTGTGGGAGCTCGGCCTTTGCCGTTGGGCGAAAGATCGCTTCGGCGAGGCAATCGAGTCATTCACGTCGGCATTGGAACTGTTCGAACGTCTGAGCGAGAACGGTCACGCGTCGGCCATGCGCAGCATGCTGGCGGGTGTGACCGAGACGATCGGGGATGAAGAGACGGCATGGACCTTTCGAACGGCGGCTCTTCGCGAACTGGGGCGAAGCAACTCGACGAGGCTGCAGGCGAGCTTCGCCGCCACTGCAACATCGGCGATCTTGCGGAGTGATTGGCCGACTGCTGCGTCGTTGCTCCAGCTTGAGCTGGATTCCGCTCGCGCCGCGCGCAACGAGGTCTTCATGGCCGACGCACTACTGCGCCGCTCGCTGGTGCGGCAGAGGACCGGCGAGCTCGCCGCGGCTCGTGCGGATCTCGAAGGCGCGCGCCTGCACACCACCCGCATCGCCGATGCGAGCACGCGCGAACAGTACGACGGGCGGCTTCTGTGGGTCGAAGGGCTGGCCGCGCCATCACCGGGGGCTGCGCTCGCGCCCTTCACTCGAGCCATCGCGTTCCATCAAGACCGCGGCCGCCGGATGTTTCTTCCAAGTATCCTCTACGATCGCGCGCGAACGCATCTGGCGTTGGGCGACCGGCGGAGTGCAGCGGCGGACCTCGATGCTGCGATCGGCGAACTCGATGCGACGCGAGAGTCGCTGCCCGCCGGCGAGCGCCGATGGGGAGTCTTTCACGCCGCGGAAGACATTTTCGATGCCGCACTCGATCTCGCGCTCGAGGACGGCGACAACATGCGCGCGTTTCAATATGCCGATCATGCGCGTGCGCGAACGCTGCTGGACGAATTGAAGTCTTCGGGTCCTCTGTCGCTCGCGGCGATTCCGGCTGGCTTCGTGATCCTTGAATACGAGGTCACATCCTCTCGACTGATCACCTTTGTCGCGTCACGCGACGGCCTCCGCGTTGCCAGTCATCCTCTCGACCGCCAGTCATTGCGACTGGACGTCGCCGCATTGCAGGAGGCGATCGAGTCGGGTGAGGACGCGGCGAGCCGTACGACCGCGCGGCGGCTGTATCAACTGCTCATCGAGCCGAGTGAGCAGTGGATTACGGCGAATGCAACCCTGGTCATTGTTCCGGATGCCATCCTCGCCGCGGTTCCGTTCGCAGCATTACTGGACGGGGCCGACCAGTACGTCATCGAGAGCCATGCAGTGACCGCGAGTCCGAGCGCGTCGATCTTTCTCAATCCAACGACCGACAGACCGGGGCCGCCCCATCGTCTGCTCATGGTGAGCGGAGGCGAGTTGGAGGGACGCGATCGGCTTGCGTTTGTAGACGACGAGGTGCGTGCCATCGCCCGCAATTACGCAGGGTTCCGGCTGCTGGACGGAACGCGTGCGACCGTCGATGCATTTGCGCGCGAAGCGCCGGCAGCGGATCTCATTCATTTCAGCGGGCATGCGTTCGCCTCGAACGTCAGCGTCGGCGAAACGTTTTTGTCCCTCTCCGACAGCCGTGGCGGAGAAGCGCGCCTCGACGTGAAGCAGATCGCGAAAATGAAACTTGATCGCGGTCCGATCGTCATTCTCGCCGCTTGCAGCACGGCGCGCGGGCGAGTCACGCCGCTAGAAGGCACGATGAGCGCGGCGCGCGGATTTCTCGCCGCCGGCTCCTCGAGCGTCATCGCCACACTGTGGCAGGTCGACGACGAGGAGGCGGCTGCATTTTTCTCGAGCGTTCACGCGCATCTGTCGCGCGGAGACAGGCCGGCCGATGCCGTTCGCAATGCCCAAATCGACTCCATCCGCGCTTCGAAATCCGCCGCGACATGGGCGGCCGTTCAGAACATCGGACACTGATCCATCACATAGAGGGAGGAGGAGCAAATGGACTACATCATCGAATTCATCGGAATTATTCTCCTTGTCATCGGTGGCACGACGCCGAACGTCAACGTTGATACCGCATTCTTGCCGGTAACGGCACGCAGGACGTTTTGCGCCTCTTCAGCTCGGCCCAAACAAGTCGACCTGCATACGGCGTTCATCCGTATTGCAAACAGCAGCATTGTGCCGGACCAGACGAACTGGCCCGATAAAGAGATGTGCGAGGCGAGCCAGCAATGCACGCTCTTCCCGATCACCGTTGCCAGCGAACTGACCATCGACAGCGGCTTTCAGCCGGCAGTCGCGAGCGCGAGAGGCGGCACGTTCTGCCTGGTGCCGCGACTCGGCGAGATTGCGGCGAACCCGCGACTGGTCGATCATCCCGAAGATATCTCCATCTCATTGAAACTGCCGGGTGGAGCTCTAGAGGCCGGCAAACTGCGGAACCGAGCAGTATTCACGTCGTTGCGAGTTCCTGCCCCACCTAACGCACCGCGCCCCAATATTACGATCCGGGCTACCCCGCGCCCCGGCCAGCCCGGAGATCCAAAGACGCTAGTGGTGCGGGCTGGCACCCGCATCCAACTATTGAACCTGCCGCGCGCCCACGCCGGAATGGAGCTGGATCATAACGACCCTCCTGCCCCTGATAACGCCCATTACTACCTTTTCAATGCGCTCCTGCCGGCGGACCGTCTGTGCTCGCTTCCGGCGGAAGTGCGGCCCAATTGTACGAATCCGGGCAGCGGCCCCGGCGTGGAGGGCGACCCTTCCTGTTCCAACAATGGCTGCTGCCCGTGAGGAGGCCCATCATGATGCGTCTTCGTCTCGTGAACATTTGCGCGATCCTGTGCGCCGCTCTATGCGGCGCCGGATTGCAGGCACAACAATCGGATTATACGGCGATGCTCGAGAACGAGTTCCCGGAGCTCAAGTCGCCGAAAGACGCGACTTCGAGCAAGTACATCGTCGATCCCAAAATCCAAAGAACGACGGCGACGGATGAGATCGAGCTCGCTTACGCGGGAGCCCGCGACCGCAGCCGGTTGGCGCAAGCCGAAGCCTCGATCAAGGACGCTCAAATTCAGACCAATCGCGATGCGTTGAAACAGCGCGAAAAAGAAGTGAACGACTGGAAGACTCTGATCAAGGAATGGCAAGACCGCATCGATGCCATGCCCAATGATTACAGATTCATGCCGCCGAGCGAGGGACAGACGAAGCTGAACGAAGCGAAAGCAGAACTGAAGAAGGCCGTGGAGAGGCAGAAAAGCGCCGAGATCGAGGTCGAGAAGCACCACAAAGAACTCGACCAGCTGGTCATCGAGGCCGCCAGCGCGAAGAAGGCGGTGGAGGACGCAAACCTGCGGGAAGCAACGGCTCTGGCGGAACGGGAGAAGTGGCTCGTTGACTTTCGCAAATCGAATCCTACTGCCGTCGGCGCCTTGATTGAACGCAATACCATCCTCGTGCGCTTCCGCAAGGGCACTTCAATCGCGGCCATCAAAGAAGTCCGCGACAGGCATCATCTCAAGATCCGCTCCGGTGTCGCCTCGATTGGCCTGTTCGTAATGGAGCTGCCGCCGAAAGACACGAACAATGACGAAGAGGCTAAACGACTACGGAAGAAACTCGACGAGCTCCGCGCTGAGCCGGCCGTGCTGCGCGCGTTCCTCAATGTTCTGCTGGGCGGTACAGTCGTACCGGATCGCAGCAGTGAGACGCGGTGGAATTGGTTCAATCACAGCGCGGCCACGTCCGCGCCGATCGCGATGAACTTGCCAAGCGCGTGGAATTTTGCCTCTGCCATCGAACGGCGGAACGCCCACCCACGCGTCAAAGTGCTCGTCATCGATGAAGGCTTCCGGGACCACGACGACCTCCCGTTCGTCAACGTCTGCGATTCTGCAGAAAGCCGCCACGGCAACCACGTCCTCGGAGTGATCGGTGCGCGGTTCGACAATGGAAAGGGAATCGATGGCGATGCCTCGCATTTTGTGGACATGATCGCCTGCGCATCGAATCCCATCCCACCGGGGACGGGGCTTTCCTCCTGGTTCTCGGCGATTATCAAAGTGCTCGATTACGAGTTGACCAGACAGCGGCCGCAGCTCGTTAACGTGAGCCTTGGCTATAAGTGGGGACAAGACCTGGGCAAGATTCCCGACAGCGACGGCGAGATCCAGGCCATTGTTGCCGATCAAGGGTCTTCCATTCGCGGGATCATCGCCCAGCATCCATCGGTGATTTTCGTGTCGGCCGCCGGAAATGATTCGAATGAACTCCGCGGCCTCAATCAGACCGCCAAATGGACGAATCCTTTCAATTGGGCTGCAATGGCCACCCGGCAGGAAGATCCAGCCGGCATCCCGCCTCAGAGCAACGTCATCATTGTGGAATCAGTAAGCTCGGAAGGACTGCAGACCAGTACATCGAACGCCGGGATGATCGCCGCTCCGGGCGAGAACATTCTAAGCGCCGATTTGACGAACAACGATTACCGCATCTTCCATGGGACGTCGGCAGCAACTCCGGCGATCACGGCGATTGTGGCATTGATGCTCGCTTACAATCCGGAGCTCACCGTCGACCGGATTCGGGGAATCCTTTCCGTCGACGTCAAACCTCATCGAATTCCTGATGCTTTTGCCGCGCTCGCGTCGTGCCGCTTACAGAAGGAAGTAGCGCTAGATCTCGCGGACCGTAATGGCGATGGAATCGTGAACCGGGAGGACCTCAAGGAATACAGCCGCGAGCTTAGGCAATTTCGAGCGACCGCGGCGTTAGAGATAAATACGCCATCGCCCGGCGGTACGACCAACACTCATCGGTTCTCCCGCGGCGACTTGAACGGAGACGGCAGACTCTCTCCCAATGAAAAACTGGACGTGCCGGTTCTCGGTACAGTATCGGATTTGGACATCATAAGGCTCGTCTGGAGCGATCCCGACATCCCGGGCTCTGATCTGGAAAAACTGCTCGACAAGGAGTTGATGACCGCGGAATCACAAGCCCCCTCACCGGTCATGGCGTCGGCTGCGCCGCAGACTGCTCCATCTCCGCCACCGCGCTGATGACTTGCGCCGTCGGCGCGGCGTCCGCGTTTTGCAGGATGTCGAGGAGCGTGCGCAGTTTGTCCGTGCGCTCGTCGTCGGTCGATTGCTTCATTGCCTCGTACACCTTCATCGACAGCGCGAACTGTTGTTCGAGATCGGCGGGTGTGGCTTTCACGCGCGGGTCCATCTGCACGAGGAGCGGTTGCGAGTGCGAGTTGCCGTCGGCGATGAGGCGGACGGTGTAGGTGCCGGGGAGGACCCATGGCGAGCTGAATTCCGGCGCGGTGTCGCGCGGGATGGCGGCGATGGGGAAGCTTGGTGTCTTCGGCGGGAACGGCGGGTAGTGCAGGTCGCACACGAAGCGGTGCATGCCGGCGGCGGTGGAGAGCACGCGCGGCGGCCGGATCCAGTACCACGGGACGTTGCCGGTGTCGCCGGGTGGGGGAGCGAGATCGCGGCTGGAGAAGCGGCGGATCAACGTGCCGTCAGTGGACAGGATTTCCAGCGTGACTTCGGACGCGGGTGACGCGAGGTAGTAATCAAGGATGGCGCCGTCGGGCGGATTCTGCCCCGCGGGCTCGTCGGCGGGGAGCGGGGTGTCGGTGTTCTTGTTCCAGCGAAAGCGCCACGCGCGTTGCGGTTTGTAGAGCAGTTGCGGCGTTTGCCGCAGCGGCTCGATGTCGTCGAGGATCCAGAAGCCGCGGCCGTGCGTGGCGACGACGACGTCGTCTTCGTGCAGGACGAGATCGCGGATCGACGTCGCCGGCATGTTGTGGCGCAGCGACTGCCACTGCTCGCCGTCGTCGAACGAGACGAACACTTCGTTCTCCGTCCCCGCGAACAAGAGGCCCTTCGTCTTCGGGTCTTCGCGCACGACGTTCACGATGCCGCCGTCGGGAATGCCGCGCGTGATGCGCGTCCACGTCTTCCCGCCGTCGCGCGTGCGGTAGATGTGCGGGCGCAGGTCGTCGAGGCGGAACGTGTTGATCGCCGCGTACGCGGTGTTCGCGTCAAAGTGCGAGGCCTCGAGGATCGACACCTTCGCCCACGGCACGAGCGCGGACGGCGTGACGTCGTTCCAGGTCTTGCCGCCGTCGGTCGTCACGTGAATCAGTCCGTCATCGGTGCCGGCCCAGATGCGATTCACATCGAGCGGCGACGGCGCGACCGCATAGATCACGCCGCGCTGCGTCGGCGCCGCGGCTTCGGATCCGACGTACTTGCCGACGTTCGCCGGCACGCTCCACGTCTTGCGCGAGAGGTCGGGACTGATCTCCGTCCAGCTGCGGCCGCCGGTCGTCGTCTTCCACAGTGTGTTCGATGCGAAGTAGAGGATGCGCGGATCGGCAGGGGAGAACACGATCGGCTGCGTGCGCACGACGCGATAGTTGCCGCCGCGCAGCGCTTTCGGCGTCACGACCTCGGCCTGCCCCGTGCGGCGGTCGTAGCGCGTGATCTTGCCGCCGTACACGACGTCGGGATCGAGCGGATCGGGCACCGCGTATCCATATTCTTCCGCGGCGACGGGATGCCAATCGCGGAACGTGATCTGCCCGTCGTCGCCGCGGCTCGGCACGCACGCGGAGCCGCTCTCCTGCTGCCCGCCGCAGACGCGATACGGAAACGCGTTGTCGGTGTTGACGTGAAACATCTGCGCGGTCGGCTGGTTGTACCAGGAGCTCCACGTCGCGCCGCCGTTGACGGTGATGACCGCGCCCTGGTCGGACGCGTTGAGGATGATGTTCGTGTCGTTCGGATTGATCCAGATGCGGTGATAGTCGTCGCCGCCCGGCGCGCCGCGCAGCGCCGCGAAGGTCTTGCCGCCGTCGGTCGACTTCCACGTGACGATGTTCGCGACGTACACGACGTCCGCATTTTTTGGATCGGCGCGCACTTCGTTGAAATCGCCGGGCCGTCCCCACAACCGCTCGTCGTCGCTCATGCGCGTCCACGTCTCGCCCGCGTCGTCGGAGCGATAGAGGCCGCCGCTTTCCTTCGTCCGTCCCGCGATCGCGTAGAGGCGCTTCGGATTCGCGGCGCAGACTTCGAGCCCCGCGCGGCCGATTAGATCGTTCGACGGAAGACCGCTCGTCACCTGGCGCCACGTCGTGCCGCCGTCGATCGATTTGAAGACGCCGTTGTTCGGGCCGGTGAATACGCCGTTCTCCCACGGACCCTGCCGCTGCTCCCACAGCGCGGCGTAGACATTTCGAGGATTCGACGGATCGATGACGACGTCGATGCCGCCGGTGTTTTCGTCGCGATAAAGCACTTTCTGGAACGTGCGGCCGCCATCGGTCGAGCGGAAGATGCCGCGCTCTTCGTTCGCGCCGTAGGGGTGTCCGAGGACGGCGACGAAGAGTCGATTCGGATCGCGCGGATCGACGGCGATCGTCGGGATCTGCTGGCCGTCTGCGTAGTCCGAGATGCGTCCAGGTCTTACCGGCGTCCGTGGATTTGTAGATGCCGTCGCCGGTCGAGAGATCGGGGCGCTGCAGGCCCTCGCCGCTGCCGACATAGATGATGTTGGGATCGGACGGCGCGATCGCGATCGCGCCGATGGAGCCGGTCGGCTGATCGTCGAAGATCGGCCACCACGTGCGGCCGGCGTCGGTCGTCTTCCACACGCCGCCGTTGTTCACGCCGATGTAGAAGAGGTTCGGCTGCGAGGCCACGCCCACCGCCGCGACGGTACGTCCGCCGCGGAACGGGCCGATGTGACGCCAGCGGATTTCGGAAAAATGAGGCGGCGGGGACGCCGCCTGATCAGCCGGCGGGACGCCGGCGTTCCGAGCGCTTTGGAACGCCGCCGTCTCGGCGGCTGGCCCGGCGGCGTCCTCGCCGCCGTGGGCGGTGGTGGCGAGAACGACGAGCGTGAGGAGCGCGAATCGGCGCGTGTTCATGCGCGCGCGATGATCTCACGGTACGTGAGCGCGCTTCGCTTGAAGGTCCGCTTCTGCGTCGCGAAATCGACGTGGATGATGCCGAAGCGTTTCGTGTAGCCGAGGGACCACTCGAGATTGTCGAGGAGCGACCAGGCGAAATAGCCTCGCACGTCGGCGCCGGCGTCACGCGCGCGCTGCACCGCGGCGACGTGCTCGCGCAGGTAATGCACGCGCAGCGGATCCTCGACCGGATCGCTCACCGCGACCGGCGGATCGTAGAACGCCGCGCCGTTTTCGGTGACGTAAAGCGGCATCGCGCCGTAGCGATCGCGGAACCACAGGAGGATGTCGGTGAGGCCGGGCGCGTGCACTTCCCAATCGGTCTCGGTGTAGATCGAGCCGGGAACGTGGATGTTCTCGGCTCGATCGACGATCCGCTCCGACGCCTGCACGATGCCGCGCTTGTAGTAATTGATGCCGACGAAGTCGAGCGGCGCGCGGATGGCGTCGAAGTCGCTCGATGGGAACTCCGGCCACGCCTCGCCGAACATCTCGCGCATTTCATCGGGATACGCTCCGCGAAAAATCGGATCGAGATACTGGCGGTTCATGTACGCATCGGCGCGCTGCGTCGCCGCGCGATCCGCTTCGCTGTCCGACGCCGCCGACTTCGGCTCGAGATTCACCACGATGCCGATCGCGTGCTTGCCGCTTGCGCGATAGGCCTGCACCGCGCGCCCGTGCGCGCGCATCAGGTTGTGCGACGCGAGCGGCGCTTCGAACAGATTGCGATGGCCCGGCGCGAGCGGCCCATGCAGATAGCCGCCGTCCGTCACCACCCACGGCTCATTCAGCGTCGCCCACCACTCCACGCCGCCGTCGAGCGCGCCGAACATCACCTGCGCGTACTCCGCGAACCAGTCGGCGATGTCGCGATTCAGCCAACCGCCGCGATCGTCGAGCGCCGCAGGCAAATCCCAGTGATAGAGCGTGGCCATCGGGCGGATGTCGTGCTTGCGCAGCTCGTCGACGAGCCGCCGGTAGAAATCGAGTCCGCGCTCATTGACTTGTCCCGTGCCGTCGGGCAGCACGCGGCTCCACGAGATGCTGAAGCGATAGGCGTTGAGGCCGAGCTCCTTCATCAGCTTCACGTCGTCGGCGTAGCGGCGATAGTGATCGCACGCGACGTCGCCGGTGTCGCCGTTGGTCATGAGGCCGGGCGTGTGGCTGAAGCGATGCCAGATGCTCGCTCCGGCGCCGTCGGCGAGCGGCGAGCCCTCGATCTGGTACGCGGCGGTGGCGGCGCCCCAGACGAAATCGGCGGGGAAGCGGAAGTCCTTCGTTGACATCGCCCGCCATTGTGCGTAATGTAAGGCGAAATGTAAACGGTTACATGATGACGCCGAGTCGACCGGATTCGCCCCGTTCTCGCCGTCGCCGGCGCGGTCTCACCCGCGCCGGGGCCGTCACCATTCACGACGTCGCCGCGCGCGCGGGCGTCTCCGTCGCCACCGTCTCCCGCGTTCTCAATCGAAAAGAAATTGTCCGCGAAGACACGATGAATCAGGTCCTCGCCGCGGCGAAGTCGCTGCACTACATCCCGAACGTCGCCGCGCGCTCGCTGAGCATCCGCCGCAGCAACACCGTCGGCATCGTGCTGCCGGACGTGCACGGCGAGTTCTTCTCCGAGGTCATTCGCGGGATCGATGTCGCCGCGCGGAAGGATCGGTATCACATCCTTGTGTCCGGCTCGCACAGCGACGTCGGCGAGATGGGAGAAGTGCTCGAGGCGATGCACGGCCGCGTCGATGGTCTCGTGGTGATGGCGCCCGACGTCGCCATCGACTCGCTGCGCGGCCAGCTGCCGCGCGACCTGCCGATGGTGCTGCTCAACTCGAGCGATGAGCGCCATCCCGCGATCACGATCGACAACTACGGCGGCGCGCGCACGATGATGCGCCACCTCTCCGACCTCGGCCACACGCGCATCGCGTTCATCACCGGCCCGGCCGGAAACGCCGACGCGCGCGAACGGTTGCGCGGCTATCGCCAGTCGATGCGCGGATTGCCGCGCACGGAAATCGCGGGCGACTTCACCGAGCACGCGGGACATGAAGCGGTGAAGCAGCTCCTCGGACTCGATCCGATGCCGAGCGCGATCTTCGCCGCGAACGACTCCATGGCCGTCGGCGCGCTTTCCGCGCTGCGCGATGCCGGCGTCGACGTGCCGCGGCAGATGAGCGTCGTCGGCTTCGACGACGTCCCGATCGCGCGCTACGTGAATCCGCCGCTCACCACCATCCGCGTCGAGATCGCGGAGCTCGGGCGGCGCGCGTTCGCGGTGCTTCTCGAAATCCTCGCCCACCCGAAAACGCGCGTACAGCGCGAACGAATCGAAACCACACTCATCGTGCGGAAGAGCTCTAGCAGACAAGGAGAGACGTCATGAGACGAACATTCACGGTATGGCTGTTCACACTGCTCATCGCGGGCACTGCGCTGGCGCAGTCGTCCACCACAGCGACGCTTCGCGGCAAAGTCCTGGACAGCAGCGGTGCGGCCGTCGCGAATGCGGAGATCAACGCGGTGTCGACGACCAGCGGCTTCGTGCGGACCGTCAGGTCAACGAGCGACGGCACGTACTCGCTCGCGGGTCTCACGCCGGGCGAGTACAACATCGTCGTCGCGGCGTCCGGCTTCGAGCCGGTCAGCCAGACCGTCACGGTGCTGGTCGGACAATCGCTCGAGATGAACGTGGAGGTCACGGGCACGAACGTCGTGCGCGAAGAGATCACCGTCGTCGGCACGCAGGCCGTGGAGACGAAGACGAGCGAGGTGGCGACGAACGTCACCACGCATCAGATCGAAAACCTACCGCAGGACGACCGCAACTTTTTGAATTTCGCGGCGCTCGCGCCCGGAATTCGTTTATCGAAGGACCCGCTGCGCAAGACGTTCGCCGGCGATGCGCAGGATGCTGAGCAGACGAACATCTTCATCGACGGCGTGAGCACGAAAAACGACATCCTGCAGGGCGGAACGAGCGGACAGGATTCGAGCCGCGGCAATCCGTTCCCGCAGAGCGCGGTGCAGGAGTTCCGCGTCATTACGCAGAACTACAGCGCGCAATACGATCACGCCTCGAGCGCGATCATTACGGCGGTCACGAAATCGGGCGGAAACGACTTCCGAGGGAGTGCGTTCGTCTACTATCAGCCCAATGGCTGGGTCGAGGAGACGAAAAAGAATTTCCAGTTTTCCACGCTGACCAGCAATTCCGAATACCGCCGCCTCCAGCCCGGCATCAGCCTCGGCGGTCCGATCATCAAGGACAAGCTGAATTTCTTCGTTGCCTATGAAGGTGACGTCGAAGACGCCGAAAAGCCCGTCACCGTCACAGTCCCTCAGTTCGGAAGCCAGTTCTCACAGTACATCGGCTCGTTTGAGGCGCCGTTCGAGTCGACGCTCCTCTTCGGAAAAGTCAGCTGGCAGGCTTCCGCGAACCAGCTGCTCGACTTCAGCACGAACTACCGGCACGAGACGGAGACCCGCGACTTCGGCAACCAGGACAGTTTCGAGTCGGCGACCGATTATAAGAATTACGTCTACGGCGGAACGGTCCGCCATCAATGGGTCAACGGGAGCGCCCTCAACGAAGCGACGCTGAGCCTGCAGAAGTTCGGCTGGAACCCGTCGCCCCGCAATCCCGAGCTGGTCGGACGGCGCTACTTCACGCCCAGCTTCCAGACCGTGATCCGCACCGGCGGCGGCAGCACGACCCAGGAGTTCGATCAGCGCCGGCTGGAACTGCGCGACAACTACAACTTCGCGCCGATGACGATGCATGGCACGCATCACCTGCAGGTGGGCGGCAACATCGATTTCATGCGCTACAACGTCAATAAGAGCCTCAATGGCAATCCGGAGTTCAAGTTCCTGCCGGATGCGAACGGTCAGTTCGGCACGATCCCGTTCGAGGCCGATTTCGGCATCGGCGATCCTCGGCTTTCCGTCAGCAACCGCGAATACGGCATTTACGCCCAGGACAAGTGGGACATTACGAACAAGCTCTCGCTCGACCTCGGCGTGCGCTGGGATTACGAGTCGAAGATGCTGGACACGGATTACGTGACGCCGGCCAACATCACCGCGGCATTGAAAGGAAAATCGTTCCAGTTCGACGGCCGCACGATCACGATTCCGAATGAATTTTTCTCGACCGGCAGCGAGCGCGAGCCGTACAAGAACATGTGGCAGCCGCGGCTCGGCTTCACGTATGACCTGCGCGGCGACACGAAGTCGGTCGTGTTCGGCGGCTGGGGCAAGTATTACGACCGCCTGTTCCTCAATTCGACGCTCGACGAGCGCTTCCGCCTGCAATTTCCCGTCTATCGCTTCCGCTTCTCGCCGAACGGCGACCCCGGCACGGTGAAGTGGGACCCGTCGTATTTCACGATTCCCGGCCTGCAGTCGCTCATTGCGCAGGGCGCGGCGCGTCCCGAAATCTATCTGCTCAGCAACGAAACGAAGCCGCCGTATTCGACGCAGTACAACATCGGCTATCGCCAGGCCATCGGCTCGTGGCTCGGGTCGGTCGGCTACAACGCCGTCCGAGGGAAGCGCGGCATTACGTACGTCTCGGCGTCCGGCACCTGCTGCGCCGCGTTCGCGCCGGGGTTCGGAAACATCATCATCAACGATCCGGTGGGCAAGTCGTTCTGGTACGACGCCCTGAGTCTGACGCTCGACCGGCCGTACACCGGCAATAACGGGTGGGGCGTCCGCCTGACGTTCACGCATGCGAGCGCCGAGCAGAACGGCAACGATCTCTTCAGCCTCGACGCGCCTTCTGCCGACGCCTATGCGCGGCATCCGCGCGTGGGCTCGGAGCCGAATCGCTTCTATGGCACGCTCATTGTGGGCCTGCCGTGGGACCTGCGCCTCAGCACGAGTTTCACGGCCAGCAGCGGCGAGGCGACGCCGTTCTTCGACTTCTCGAAGGGATTCTCGCTGGCGGGACGCCAGCAGACCGGTGTCATCAACGACGCTGTGTATCCACAACGCGGGTATCGCAATATCGACTTCCGTCTGGCGAAGGACTTTGCGGCGTTCGCCGGCGTGAACATCGGCGTGTCCGTCGAGATGTTCAACGCCTTCAATGAGACGAATTACGGCTGTCTCAACAATTTCGTGGGCGATAACAATGACCGCACGAACCTCGGCAATCCGAATTGTGTGGTCTCCCTGGGCCGCCGCGAGCAGGTCGGTCTGAAAGTGAGCTTCTGATTCCGTCATCCCGAGCCGGCGCAGCGCGGCGAAGGATCTCGATATGCGAAACCGTTTGCCATTTAGAGATTCTTCGCCGTCTGCGCGGCTCAGAATGACGTGGGTGGTTCTTTTCTTCGTTCTGACCTCGTGCGCGACGAGCCCGTCGCGCTCCAATGACGATGCGCTGCTGGATGACGTCCAGCGGCGCACGTTTCATTTTTTTTGGGATCTCGCCGATCCCAATACGCAGCTGATTCCCGACCGCGCGCCGACGCCGTCGTTCTCCAGCATCGCCGCGGTCGGTTTCGGATTGACCGCATACGGCATCGGCGCGGAGCGCGGCTATGTGACGCGCGAGCAGGCCGCGCAGCGGACGCTGGCGACGCTGCAATCGCTCTTGGCGATGAAGCAGGGCCCGGAGCCGACTGGCGTATCGGGCTACAAGGGTTTCTTCTATCACTTCCTCGACATGAAGACGGCGGAGCGGTTCCGGACTGTCGAATTGTCGACCGTCGACACCACGCTGTTGATTGCCGGCGCATTGTTCGCGCAGTCGTATTTCGATCGCGACAACGAAACGGAAAAAGGGATTCGCGACGCGGCGGAGCGGCTTTACGAGCGCGTCGAGTGGCCGTGGGAAGAGATCCGCGCGAATGCGATCAGCATGGGCTGGACGCCGGAGGAGGGGTTTCACACCTACGACTGGCGCGGCTACAACGAGGCCATGATCGTCCCGATCCTCGCCATGGGCTCTCCGACGCATCCGGTCGATCCCGCGGCGTGGGCTGAGTATCACAAGAGCGATCGCTGGGGCACGTTTTACGGGCAGGAGCATGTCCTTTTCGCGCCGCTGTTCGGGCATCAGTATTCGCATGTCTGGATCGATTTCCGCGGCATTCGCGACGGCCTGCATCCGATCGACTATCACGAGAATTCGCGGCGCGCGACGCTGTCGCAGCGCGCGTACGCGATCGACAATCCGCAGAAGTATCTTCATTACGGTCCGGAGATCTGGGGATTGACGGCGTGCGACGGCCCGATGGACGCAACGATCGTCATCGACGGCCACCCGCGCACGTTCCACTCCTATACCGCGCGCGGCGCCACCGAAGGCGATATTCGTGACGACGGCACGATTGCGCCGACGGCGGCCGTTTCTTCAATCGCATTCGCTCCTGAAATTGCAATCCCCGCCATTCGCGAAATGAGCAAGCGATACGGCGAGAATCTCTATTCGAAATATGGATTTCTCGACGCGTTCAATCCGACGCTGAAGACGAGCGAGCAACTGAAACACGGCCGCGTTGATCCGCAGTTGGGCTGGTTCGACGTCGACTACCTCGGCATCGATCAGGGCCCGATCCTGGCCATGATCGAGAACTACCGCACGGGACTCGTGTGGAACACGATGAAGAAGAATCCGCACGTTGTGCGCGGGCTTCAGCGTGCGGGGTTTAAGGGTGGGTGGCTGGAAAAGAAATGAACGCAGAACGCAGAACGCAGAACGATGAATTGAGAAAATTTCTTCATTCGACGTTCTGCGTTCTGCGTTCTGCGTTCATGGTGTTGGCAGTGGCCTGCACCGATACGCGTGACGCTCGCACGACAGTTGAGTTTTGGGGATTGGGCCGCGAGGGTGAAGTCGTCGCGGAGATGATTCCCGAATTCGAGCGCCGCAATCCCGGAATCAAAGTCGTCATGCAGCAGATCCCGTGGATCGCTGCGCACGAGAAGCTGCTCACCGCGCACGTCGGCGACGCGACGCCGGACGTGGCGCAGATGGGGAACACGTGGATCCCCGAGTTCGTGACCGTGGGCGCGCTCGCCGAGCTGCAATGGCCGGCCGCGGATCAGCGCGATTATTTTCCGGGCATCTGGGCGACGAACGTCGTCGACGGAAAGGTCTACGGCATTCCCTGGTACGTCGATACGCGCGTGCTCTTCTATCGCAAAGACGTCCTGGCCACGGTCGGCTATCCGCGCGGACCGCGCACGTGGGGCGAGTGGATCGACTGCATGGAGCGGCTGCAGCGCGAGAAGAAGAGCCGCTACGGAATCCTGATGCCGACGAACGAGCACGAGCACATCGAGGTGCTGGCGATGAGCAACGGCTCGCCGTTTCTGAAGGCGAACGGCACGCGCGGCGCGTTCCGCGAGCCGCCGTTCCGCGACGCGTTTGCGTTCTACGTCGGGCTGTTCCGGCGCGGCTTCGCGCCGAAGGTGAACAACACGCAGGTGGCGAACCTCTACCAGCAGTTCGCGCAGGGCGAGTTCGTCATGCACATCACCGGGCCGTGGAACGTCGGCGAGTTCCGCCGGCGGCTCCCGGCGAACATGCAGGACAAGTGGGCGACCGCGCCGCTGCCGGCGCGCGATGCGTCGGAGCCGACCGGCATCTCCATGGCCGGCGGCGCGAGCCTGGTGCTCTTTCGCGGATCGCCGCGCAAGGCCGAGGCGCGGAAGTTCATCGAGTTTCTCTCGGAGCCGGCGCAGCAGGCGCGCTTCTATGAATTGTGCGGCGATCTGCCGGCGCGGCGCAGTGCGTGGCGCGCGCCGGCGCTGGCGAATGATCCGTATCTCCCCGCGTTTCGGACGCAGCTCGAGCGCGTCGCGCCGTTTCCGCCGGTGCCGGAGTGGGAGCAGATCGCGACCGCGCTGTACGAACATGGCGAGATCGCGGTGCGCGGCGTGATGACGGCGGATGCGACCCTGGCCGCTCTCGACCGCACGTCGGACCGCATTCTCGAAAAGCGGCGCTGGGTGCTTTCGCGGAGCGGCGAATGAGCCGCGAGACGCGCGCCGCGCTGCTGTTCATCTCGCCGGCGCTGTTCGTGCTGGCGATCTTCTTCTTCATCCCCGTCCTGGCCGGCTTCGCGCTCAGCGTGACCGACTTCGATCTCTACGCCATCGGCGACATGGGCAATCTCCGCTTCATCGCGCTCGAAAATTACGTCACCCTGTTGCGCAGCGAAGTGTTCTGGACCGCGTTCCTGAACACGCTCTACTTCGCCGTCGCCGGCGGGCCGCTGACGGTGGCCGCGTCGCTCGCCGCCGCGCTGCTGGTGAATGCGAAAGCGGCGCGGTTCAAACCGCTCTTCCGCACGATCTACTTCGCGCCGGTCGTGACGACGCTCGTGGCCGTGGCCATCGTCTTCCGGTTTCTCTATCACCCGCGTTTCGGAATGATCAACCGCGCGCTGGAGAGCATCGGGTTGCAGAGTGTCGATTGGCTGAGCGATCCACTATCTGGCGATGCCGGCGATCATCGCCGTGGCGGTGTGGAAGAACTTCGGCTACAACATGATCATCTTCATCGCCGGGCTGCAGAACATCCCCGACGAGTTGTACGAGGCCGCGCGCATCGACGGTGCCGGTGAGTGGAAGCAGTTCCGCCACATCACGCTGCCGATGCTCGGCCCGACGTTTCTCTTCGTCGGCATCGTCACCGCCATCGGCTATCTGCAGCTCTTTGCCGAGCCGTACGTCATGACCCACGGCGGCCCGCTCAACCGCACGCTTTCCGCGGTGATGCTGATGTATCAGCAGGGCTTCAAGTTTTTCCGGATGGGCTACGCGGCCGCGGTGGCGTTTCTGTTGTTCCTCACCATCGCCGCGGCGACCGCGCTGCAGATGCGCCTGCAGGAGCGGCGATGAAGAAAGTGCTCCTGCACGCCGCGCTGATCGCCGGCGGCCTGGTGACGCTGTTCCCGCTGCTGTGGATGCTTGCGGCATCGTTCATGTCGAACGGCGAGGCGACGACCTATCCGCCGCACGTCGTGCCGCACGCGCCGACGCTCGATCAATACCGCGCGCTGTTCGTCCGTCTCAACATCGGCCGCGCGTTTTTCTCGAGCACGGTGATCGCGGTGGTCACGACGCTCTTCTCGCTGCTCTTCAACTCGATGGCCGGCTACGCCTTCGCGAAGCTGCGGTTCAGCGGGCGCGATCGGATGTTCCGCCTGCTTCTCGCCGCGCTGGTGATTCCCGCGCAAGTCGGCATGCTGCCGCTCTTCCTCCTGATGAAGTCCCTCGGCCTGGTGAACACGTACTGGGGCGTGATCATCCCGTCGCTCGCGTCGGTGTTCGGCATCTTCCTGATCCGCCAGTTCATGCTCTCCATTCCGCAGGAACTGCTCGAGGCCGCGCGCATCGACGGCGCGGGCGAGTGGCGGATTTACTGGTCGGTGGTCATGCCGCTCGCGCGTCCGATCCTCGCCACGCTGGCGATCTTCACGTTCATGACGACGTGGAACGATTTCATGTGGCCGCTGATCGTGCTCAGCGACGAGTCGCGCTACACGCTGCCGGTGTCGCTGGCGAATCTCGTCGGCGAGCACGCGCAGGACGTGGAACTGATGATGGCTGGCTCGGTGCTGACCGTGCTGCCGGTGCTTGCGCTGTTTTTGTTTTTGCAGCGCTACTACATCGCGGGGCTCATGGCGGGAAGCGTCAAGGGATGAAAGCAAAAAGCAGAAAGCAGAAAGCAGAAGTGGTGGCGATTGCCTTTTTGCTTTTTGCTTTTTGCTTTCTGCTTTGCCGGCCGAATGGACGGCCCATCCCGCCGACGGCGTGGAGATGCATCTCTCGCGTGAAGGCGAGGTCAATCGACTCGATTTCGATTTTCACGGCCACGGCGGCTATGCGATCGCGCGCCGCGAGCTCGAGATGGATCTCCCCGCGAACTACCAATTCACGTTTCGCGTTCGCGGGGAGACAGAGACGCAGACGCTCGAATTCAAACTGGTGCGCGGCGACGACGTGTGGTGGATCAACCGCCGCGACTTCGCGTTTTCGCGCGACTGGCAAACGCTGACGACCAAGAAGCGGCAGATCTCGTTCGCGTGGGGGCCGTCGGGCGGCGGGGAGTTGAAGCATCTCAACGCGATGGAGGTCGTCGTCACGGCGAGCAGCGGCGGCAAGGGAACGGTGTGGTTCACCGATCCGGTGCTCGAAGAGTTGCCGCTGGTGACGAACGAGATCGGCGGGCTGATCATCAACTGCGGGTCCTGCAACGTGCCGGGTGCGTTTCAGGAGCATGTCGGCCATCAGCTGTTCGTCTGGCTGCCCGACGCGCCGACGCAGATTCCGCACATCAACGGGCCGACGCGCAGCGTGCAGGTGATGCCGGTCGATTGGGCGCCGACCAGGAACGATTTCTACGCCATCGTCGCGAAACAGACGCCGCGCGGCCAGTACCCGCGCTATTTCCTCGGCGAGCAGTCGTATTGGACGGTCATCGGCGCCGACGGCGCGGCGAACGAGGCGCTGGTCAGCGAAGACGGCGCGGTCGAGCCGTTCAAGAGCGGCGAGTCCATCGAGCCGTTCCTGTACTTCAACGGCAAGCGCCTCACCTGGGCCGACGTCGAGATCACGCAGTCGCTCGCCGAAGGCGACCTGCCGATTCCCTCAGTGACGTGGAAGACGAACGGCGCGTCGATGACGATGACCGCGGCGGTCAGCAGCTCGTCGATGCTGCAGCTTCGCTATCGCGTGCGCGGCGACGCAACGCTCGCGCTGGAAGTCCGGCCGTTCCAGGTGAATCCGTCGACCCAGTTCCTGAACACGGAAGGCGGCGTCACACGGGTCTTTCATCCGGATCTCGACGTGCCGCGGTGCACGGATGGTTGTGAGGTCAACATCCCGCTGCAACCGGGCGCGAAGCGCGAGCCGTACGAGAAAATCGCCGCCGATTGGCGCGAGAAGCTCCACCGCGTCACGCTCGACATCGCCGGCGCGCCGGAGATCGCGGACACGATCCGCGCGAATCTCGCGTACACGCTCATCCATCGCGACGGTCCCGCGCTGCAGCCCGGCTCGCGCTCCTACGAGCGCGCGTGGATCCGCGACGGCGCGCTCATTTCCTCGCTGCTCCTGCGCCTCGGCCACGCGGACGTCGCGAAGCAGTTCGCGCAGTGGTTCGCGTCGTTTCAATACGACAACGGAAAAGTGCCGTGCTGCGTCGACAAACGCGGCGCCGATCCGGTTCCGGAAAACGACAGCCACGGCGAGCTGATTTTTCTCGCCGACGAGATCAAGCGGTACACAGGCGAAACGATGCTGCAGCCGAACGTCGAGGCCGCGCGGCGCTACATCGAAGAGCTGCGCTCGCAGAATCACGGCGAGTTCGAAGGGCTCGTCACCGAGTCGATCAGCCACGAGGGCTATTCCGCGAAGCCCGTGCATTCGTACTGGGACGACTTCTTTTGTTTGAAAGGAAACGACACTCCGGATTTCCGCCGCGACCTTACAAACTCCATCCGCCGCACGATCGAGAAGCATCAGCTCGATTACGTACCGTCATCCGTCGAGCTGGCGGACTTCGATCCGACGTCGACATCGATCGCGATCTCGCCGCTCGGCCTCACGTCACTCTTTCCCGAAAAAGAACTGCGCCGCACGTACGAAAAGTACCTCTCGAATCTCGCGCGCCCGCGCGCCGACTACACACCCTACGAGATGCGCAACATCGGCGCGCTGATCCGCCTCGGCGAGCGCAATCGCGCGTTGCAGCTCGTCGATCGATTCATGCTCGATCGCCGGCCGGCGGGCTGGAAACAGTGGGCCGAGGTCGTGCGGACGGAGTATCGAAAAGCGGGATTCATCGGTGACATGCCGCACGCGTGGGTCGCGTCCGATTTCATGCGCTCGATCCTCGAGGCGATCGTGTACGAGCGCGACGACGGCACGCTCGTCATCGGCGCGGGAGTGCCGAAGCGCTGGCTGCCGCTGCACGTCGGGCCGCTGCCGACGAGCCAGGGCGTGATCGATCTGCGCATCGATCGCAACGGCAAGGTGCAGCTGAAAGGCGCGACGCGTTACGAGATCGCGCTTTCGGACGCCGCGTCGAACAAGTGAATGCGATCCGCGTCGACGCCGAGGGTGATCGTCTCGCCGGCGTGCGGCGCATCGTGCGGATCGAAAATCGCGACGAGCTTCTCGTTGCCGGCCGTCGCGTAGACGATCGTCTCGTGGCCGACCGGCTCGACGAGATCGACGGTCACGGGGATGGCGGGTGTGGTGCGCGCCTCCGGCGCGCCTTGGGTGGAAGGCGCGCCGGAGGCGCGCACCACACCGAGGTGTTCGGGGCGGATGCCGATGAGCACGCGGCGCTCGGAGGCGAGCGGGATGCGCAGCGGCAGCGTGAACGATGAGGTGCGCAGCAATGGGCCGTCGACGATCGCGCGCAGGAGATTCATCGGCGGAGTTCCGATGAACTGCGCGACGAACGCGTTGGCGGGCTTCTCGTAGACCTCGCGCGGCGTGCCGACCTGCTGAATTTTTCCGTCGCGCATGACGGTGATGCGATGGCCCATCGTCATCGCCTCGACCTGATCGTGTGTGACATACACAGACGTGGTTCCGAGGGTTTGCTGGAGCTTCGTGATTTCGGCGCGCGTCTGCACGCGCAGCTTGGCGTCGAGATTCGATAGCGGCTCGTCGAAGAGAAAGACCGCGGGCTGGCGCACGATCGCGCGGCCGACGGCGACGCGCTGGCGCTGGCCACCGGAGAGCTCTTTCGGCTTGCGGTCGAGCACGGGTCCGATGCCGAGGATCTCTGCGGCGTTCGCGACGCGGCGGTTCATGTCGTCCTTGGCGACGCCGCGCATGCGGAGGCCGAACTCGAGGTTTTCGCGCACGGTCATGTGCGGATAGAGCGCGTAGCTCTGAAACACCATCGCGATGTCGCGGTCCTTCGGCGCGAGGTCGTTCACGACGCGTCCGCCGATCGAGACCGTGCCGGCGCTGACGTCTTCGAGGCCGGCGATCATGCGCAACGCGGTCGACTTGCCGCAGCCGGACGGGCCGACCAGCACCATCAGCTCGTGATCGTCGATGTGCAGGTTGAGGTTCTCGATGACGGAGACATCGCCGTACCGCTTCGCGACATCGGTGAACGTGACGTCGGACATGATCTGCCTAGTTTAGCGAATCCGTCATCTTGAGCCGCGAAGACGGCGAAAGATCTCAGGATACGTAACTTGAGATTCTTCGCTACGCTCAGAATGACGAGGTTTTAGAACTGAAAGTAAATGAACGGCGCGCTCTGATTGGGCCAGAAGAGCACGAACGCAGCGCCGATGAGCACGCAGGCCGCGGCCTGCACCGCGAGTGAGGCCCGCGCGAGGCGCGCATCGAGGTCGCGCGGCACGGCGAAGAAGAGCGCGATCAGTGCGAGGGTGGTGAGGAAGTAGAGGCCGGTGAGGCCGCGGTGGGCGAGATCGAAGTTGAAATCGAAGAGCACGAACTTCTTCATCGCCACGAACATGGTTTCGAAGTCGTGCACGCGGAACGCGATCCAGGTGAGGAGGAGGCAGTAGTAGAACGCGATGCGCGGCATGCGCGTGCCGATGATCAGCAGCACGCCGTGCATCGCCCCCCAGAGCACGAAGTTCCAACTCGCGCCGTGCCAGAGCCCGCCGAGAATCATCGTGATCATCAGATTGCGGATGCGGTGATGGCGGTTGCCGCCGAGGGGGATGTAGAGGTAGTCGCGCAGCCACGTCGAGAGGCTGATGTGCCAGCGATGCCAGAATTCGCGCGGATTTTTCGACGCGTAGGGGCGATCGAAGTTGAGCGGAATCTCGAAGCCGAAGAGGCGCGCCAGCGCGCGAGCCATGTCGGAATAGCCGGAAAAGTCGCAGTAGATCTGAATCGCGAACGCGATCGTCGCGATCCAGACGATCACGCTCGGCCAGGGTCGCGGATCGCCGAAGACGTTGTCGACAAAGAGCGCGACGTTGTCGGCGACGAGCACTTTTTTGGCGAGGCCGCGGACGAAGAGGAAAAGAATCGACGGCGAGAACTGAAGCGTGACGCGGCGCTCGAGCTGCGGAAGAAACTGTTTCGCGCGCAGGATCGGACCGGCGACGAGGACGGGAAAGAATGCGATGAAGAGCGCGAAGTCGAGCGCCGAGCGAGAGGCGCGGATCTCGCGGCGGTACACGTCGATCGTGTAGCTCATCGTGTGGAAGGTGTAGAAGGAGATGCCGATCGGCAGGAGGACGCCGGCGAGCGGCGCGCCGATCGTGGATGCTACGAAATCGTAGTATTTGAAAAAACCGAGCAGGCCGAGGTTCAACGTCAGGCTGAGGATCAGCAGCGTTCGCCTGCGCGAATCGCGCGACTCGGCTTCGATGGCCTGAGCGATGAAGTAATCGAGAAAGGTCGTGAAAAGCAGCGGCGCGAGGAGAGGGACGCTCCACCAGCCGTAAAACGTGTAGCTGGCGATTAGGAGAATGACTTTGCGCGCGGTGGCGTTGCGCGTGATGGCGACGAGCGCGATCGTCGCGGCGAGGAAAATGGCGAACGGGAGCGTGTGGAAGAGCATGGAAGAATCCGGAATAGTTTGCCGCGTCTTGGGCATTTGCATACTTCTGCTGGCTTCCCGTCAGCACATTTCTTTCACAATCTGCTAGCTCCTTGGACCATCGCAGACGCGGGGTCCCGCTAGGCCAGAAGGAGGTTTCGATGAGGACTTATGAAGTCCTGTTCATCCTCACTCCGCAAACGACGGAGGAGGAAGCAACGACGTTGATCGGCGATTTCAAAGGCATCGCCGAGAAGAACGGAGCCACGCTCAAGAATGAAGAAGCGTGGGGCCGCCGTCGTCTCGCCTATCCCATCCACAAGTTCACCGAAGGCATCTACCACCTGTTCGTGTTCGAGAGCGCGTCGTCGCTGTCGGAGCTCGACCGCCGCATGAAGAACGTCGACCGCGTCCTGCGTCACGTGATCGTGCGGACGGACGAGGATCACAAGCGCGCCGACAAGCTGGCGAAGCGGAATCCGAAGAAGGACCGCGCGCGCCCGGCGGTCGCCGCTCCCGTGCAGCCGATCGAGCCGATGCCTGTGGAAGGCGTCGAGGAAGCGCCGCAGGCGTAAGGAGGAGATGACATGGCGACAATGACAGGTGGTCCGAGACGAGGCCCGGGCGGACCGGGCGGCGGCGGCGACGATCGCCGCGGCGGCGGTGGTCCGGGCGGCGCGCAGGGCGGCAAGAAGAAGTTCTTCTATCGCCGGAAGCGCGTGTGCAAGTTCTGCGTCGAGAAGATCGAGTACATCGACTTCAAGGACGTGAAGACGCTGCAGCAGTTCATCCCGGAGCGCGGCAAGATTCTTCCGCGCCGCATCTCCGGCACGTGCGCGCTGCACCAGCGCAAGCTGCAGAACGCCATCAAGCGCGCGCGCATCGCGGCGCTGCTGCCGTTCACCGCTGACTAAGTTTTTCGATGATCGAAACGTCTCTCCATCCGGGCGAGCCGGTGATGCTGCCGGGGCGGCCGTTCGGCCGCACGATGCTCAGCATTGCCGGATATTCGCTGATGACGGCGCTGATGATCGTCACGCCGCTGCTGGTGTTCGTGCCGGCGGCGCTGTTCCATTGCGCGATCCGCAACGGGCGGCGCGCGGCGTGGGTGACGCTCGTCCTCGCCGTCGCGCTGGCGGCGCTCTACGTCTCCACGATGTCCGCCACTCCGGCGGCCGCGGTGAAGATGGCCTGGACGTACGTCGCCGGCGTGGCCCTCGGCATCGCATTGCCTTCGATGGCGGCGCTGCCGCTCGTCGAGCGCGGCGAGAAGTTCGGACGCGTGCTGGTGTTTCTGCTGATCGGCAGCGCCATCGGATTCGCGCTCACGGAGCTCGCCGCGCGCGCGCTGCTCGACTTCTCGCCGCTCGCGGCGCAGATCGCGCAGGCGCAGCAGACGAGCGCCGAGTTCGTGCAGATCTATCGCTCGAAAGGGATGCCCAACGAAATGGTGCAGCTCTTCCAGCGCTGGGCGGGCTACAGCACGTACGTGCTGCCGGCGATCATGCTCATCAACGTGTCGCTGGTGTTCATCCTCAGCCTGCTGATGCTGGGCCGGCTGAAGGCGTGGCGCGAGCTCACGGCGCGGCGCGGAGACAGCAACGCGCTCGGCGCGTATCTGTTCCGCAATCTCTCGCTTCCCGACTGGCTGCTGTTCGCATTTCTCCTCGGAGGATTGACGCCGGTGGCGAGCGGGATGTTGCAGAAGGTCGCGGCGAACGTGCTGGCGCTGACGGTGTTCCTCTACATCCTGCAAGGATTGGCGATTTTTCGCTTTCTCCTCGTGGCGATGGGAGCGGGATTCGCCGGCACGGCGCTGGGCTGGCTGCTGCTCATGTTTCTGACGATCACCGGCGTCGGGCCGCTATTGCTCGGCGTGGCGGGACTGTTTGATCCGTTTTTCGATTTCCGACATTTCAAGAAGCGAAAGGACGACTCTCATGAAAGTCATTCTGACTGAGGAGATCCGCGGCCTCGGCACGCGCGGCGACGTGGTGTCCGTCAAGGACGGCTACGCGCGGAACTATCTCTTCCCGAAAAATCTCGCGCGCGAAGCGACGGCGGGCAATCTCAAGCAGATCGAGCACGAGCGCCGCAAATGGACGCTGCTCGCACAGCAGGAGAAGGACGCGGCGCAGAAGGCGGCGGACTCGGTGAAGGGCATCAAGGTGGTGGTGCAGAAGCGCGTGGGCGAGCACGGACAGCTGTTCGGTTCCGTGACCGCGAACGAGATCGCCGATGCGCTCGAGGCGAAGGGCGTGAAGAACGTCGACAAGCGCCGCATCGAGCTCGCCCATCCGATCAAGACCCTCGGCGTGCACGACGTCGAAGTGCGCCTGCACAAGGACGTCTCGGCGCAGATCCAGGTGGAAGTGCAGCCGATCGGCGTGGAGACGCTCGAGGAAACCCCCGAAGTTGCGGCACCAAGTGGAGCGGCAGGCTCTTAGCCTGCCGTAAACTGGCGGCGGGCTGAGAGCCCGCCGCTCCACTTGCATGCCTGACGATCGCTACATCGAATCGCCCCCCGCGGGAGCGGATGGCTGGCGCGAGGTGTGGCGCGAGGATCGCCGCTATCCCGGCGGCTCCTTTCTCCGAAAGATTCTGCGGCGCATCCTCGGTCCCGAATACGAACGGCAGCGCAATTTCAATCTCGTCCTGCTCGATCTGCTGCAGGACCTGCGCGCGGACGTCGAAGCCGTGCGGCGCGATCTGCGCGGCGACATCGAGCAAGTGCAGCGCGATGCGCGCGCCGCGGATGAAGCGTTAGCGGCGGAGCAGGCGAAGATCCGCGAGCTGATCCCGGTCGCGGCGAAGCGGAACGACGCATTGATCGCTGCGCTCGATCAGAAGATCGAGACGCTCGCGGTGCGCGTGCGCGATGTCGTGAACCCCGTGGTCGCGTCTTCCAATGACGTTCTCTATCGGCGCATCGAAGACGCGCTTCGTGGCAGCGAAGCGACGGTGCGCGCGGATGTCGCTCCTTATGTTCGGCTCGCCGCAGACACCAGCCCGTGCTCGACGTCGGCTGCGGTCGCGGCGAGTTCCTCGCCGCTTGCCGCGAGGCGGGCGTCAACGCTCGCGGCGTCGATACGAACGAGCGCTCCGTCGCAGATCTGAAAGCGCGCGGTTTCGACGTTGCGCTCTCGGGCGTTCCCGACTGTTTCGCTTCGCTCGCCGATGGCTCGCTCGGCTCGATCCTGGCGATGCACGTGGTCGAGCATCTGCCGGTCGAGGCGCTGTTCGCGCTGTTCCGCGAGTCGGCGCGCGTGCTGCGCGAGGGCGGGCTGCTGATGATCGAGACGCCGAACGCGGAGTCGATCGTCATGTCGGCGTCCGATTTCTGGCGCGATCCGACGCATCTCGCGCCGCGTCACGCGGCGGCGCTGACGGTGCTGGCGCGCGAGCATGGATTCGCGATCGACGAAGTGCGCGCGGTGCACGAGCTGCCCGAAGGCGTCCGTGTTCCGATCCTCGAGAGCGATTCGCCGGAGCTGCAGCGCGTCATTCAGGCCATGAACGATCGTCTCTTCGCGCCGCAGGATCTGCGATTGGTCCTTCGCCGTACGGCCTGACGTCGACGACCACCTGAGCGGGCGGGGGCGGCGGCTCCCGATGCGGAAGGATCGCGCCGAGGAGCAGGCCGGCGACGAGTCCGCCGATGTGCGCGGCGAGATCGATCTGCGGGATGGACGCGCCGATGGCGAGATTCGCCGCAATCCAGAAGAGCAGCTGTTTGACGATGCTGCGCGCGGAGCGCTCGTGGCGCCAGCGCGGCGAGCGGCGGACGGAGAAGATGAACGCGCCGAGGATGCCGAAAATCGCGCCGCTGGCTCCGACGGAGGCGCCGGCGTTGTGGACATAGCTGGTGAGCGACGCGGCGAGGCCGGTGACGAAGTAGACGGTGAGGAAGCGGCGCGTGCCGAACATCAGTTCGTAAAGGCTGCCGAGTTGGAAGAGCGCGAGCAGGTTCACACCGAGGTGGAGGAGCGTGCCGCCGATCGTCCCGTCGCCGTGAAGGAACATCGCGGTGAGAAGACGCCAGACTTCGCCGTCGTCGATCCACGGCTTCACGATGGCACCGAGGACCGCGAGCTTGTCCGGATTGGTCCACGCGCCGGTGAGCACCTCGACGACGAAGCCGAGCAGGATCGCCGCGATCAGCACCATCGTGGCAGGCGTGCGCCTGCGTCGTCCGTTCACCGCCGCTCCAGCAGCGCGGAGACGCGGCGCATCAACAGGTGCGCGAATCGGGGGAAGAGCTCTTTTATGCGCATGTAGGTCATCGCCAGCAGCGGAAGGATGCGCCGGTAGCGCCCATCCTCGGCGGCGTTGCAGATCGCGCGCGCGACGCGCTCCGGCTTCACCGCGAGCATCAGCCGCGATGCGGCCGGCATCATCCCTCGCTCCGCTTTCACGAAAAATTCGGTGTCCGTCGTACCGGGGCAGACCAGTGCAACGCGCACGCCGCGCGCCATCACCTCATTGCGCAGCGCCTCGGTGAAGCCGATGAGCGCGAACTTCGTCGCGCAATAGCCGCCCATCCGCGCGAAGCCCATGATGCCGGTGATCGACGAGACGTTCACGATCGTCCCTTCGCCGCGCTCGAGCATCTGCGGCAGCACGGCCTGCGTGCAATGCACCGCGCCGAAGTAGTTCGTGTTCATCAGCTCGTGCAACTCGTCGAGCTTTGCGTCAGCGATCGGTCGAAGATCGCAAAGCCGGCGTTGTTCACGAGAACGTCGACGCGCCCCGCGGCTTCGATCAGCCGGCGGCAGTCCTCCGGCTTCGTGACATCGGTCGGAACCGCGAGCGCCGTCACGCCATGCGCGCGGCACGCGGCGGCGGTTTCCTCCAGCTGCTGCGCGCGCCGCGCTCCGATGACGACATTCGCGCCGCGGCGCGCCATTTCGATGGCGGTGGCGCGCCCGATTCCGCTCGAGGCGCCGGTGACGACGACGGTTTTTCCACGTAAGTCCATGCGTTCGCGAGCGTGATCTTATCGGCAGCGTTCTCGCATTTGACACTGCAAAAGTGCGACACCTATACTCCGGCCGAAGTCCATCCTCTGGCTCATCCGAGCCATGCCCGTGCCGGTAGGGAGGTTCCGATGCCATTCGAGGAAGTCAAAAAAGTCTGGATGAACGGCCGGCTGATCGATTTCGCCGACGCCAAGATTCACGTCTTCACCCACGCCATTCACTACGGCTCCGGTCTCTTCGAAGGCATCCGCTGCTACAACACGAAACAGGGCCCCGCGGTGTTCCGCCTGCCGGAGCACACGCGCCGCCTCTTCGACAGCTGCAAGATCTATCGCATGGAGCTTCCCTATTCGGCGGAGGAGATCAACCAGGCCTGCGTCGACCTGATTCAGGCGAACGGCTTCGAAGACTGCTATCTCCGCCCGGTCGTGTACCGCGGCTTTCACTCCCTCGGCGTGTTCCCCGGCGCATGCCCGGTCGACGTCGTGATCGGCGCGTGGATCTGGGGCAAGTACCTCGGCCCCGAGGCCATCGAACAGGGCGTCGACGTGCGCGTGTCGTCCTGGAACCGCATGGCCCCAAACACGTTCCCCGCGCTCGCGAAAGCGACCGGCAACTACATGAACTCCATCCTCATCCGCCAGGAGGCGGCGATGGACGGCTACGCCGAAGGCATCGCGCTCGACGTCAACGGCTACGTCAGCGAAGGCTCGGGCGAGAACATCTTCGTCGTCCGCGACGGCCGCATCTTCACGCCGAACCTCGGCGCTTCGATTCTCGGCGGCATTACGCGCGCGAGCATCATCAAGATCGCCCGCGACTTCGGATTCGAAGTCGTCGAGTCGCTCATCCCGCGCGAGATGCTCTACATCGCCGACGAAGTCTTCTTCACCGGCACGGCAGCCGAAGTCACTCCCATCCGCTCGATCGACAAGATCCCGGTCGGCAACGGCCGCCGCGGTCCTGTCACCGAGCGGCTGCAGAAGGAGTTCTTCGCCTACATCGCCGGCGACATCCCCGACCGCTACAACTGGCTCACGCCGGTGTACGCGGAGAGCGAGACGAAGGCGAGAAAGCCTGCGCTAGTTGCGGGATAGCTCCCGCTTCGCTGGAATCATTCCTTTCTCCTTCATGGAAAAGTATCCGTGTGCGCCGATCACGAGGTGATCGACGAGCTCGATGTCCGCCGACGCGAGGGAGTAGTGCAGCTGCGCCGTGAACTTCTCGTCTTCGACGGACGGCGTCGGATCGCCGGACGGATGGTTGTGATAGACGACGAGCGCGACGGCGTCTTCCATCACGGTGATGCGCAGGATGTCGCGCGTGGAGACGAGCGCGTTGTTGACGGTGCCGACGAAGATCTCGCGCTCTTTCATGATGCGGTGACGGCCGTCGAGAAACGCGGCGCCGAGGCGCTCCTGACGGTAACGCGCGCAGCGAGTGACGAGCTGACGGCCAAGGACGGTGGTGTCGTAGTCGGGCGGCGGCTCGGGATGATCGGCAGCGAGGCGGCGCGAGAACTCGATGGCGGCGGCGATGCGGGCGGCCTTCGCGGGGCCGACGCCCGGCACCGAATAGAGCTGTTTCGGCTCGCGCGATTTCAGCATCGACATCCCTTCGCCGAGAAGCTCGCGCGCGAGTTGGATCGCGTTCTTGCCGCGAAGTCCTGAGCCGAGAAGGATCGCCAGAAGCTCGGCGTTCGAAAGCGTCTCCGGGCCGTGCGTGAACAGCCGCTCGCGCGGGCGATCGTCTCGGGGAAGCTCGCGGATTACATCGGTCATGCGTGTGCCTCCAGAACTGCGTCGATGAGGGGAGGGGTGGCGACGGCGGCCTTTTCGGCGATGGCGAACGTGCACGCGGAGCTGACGCCGCTCGCTTCGGGATTGATCTCGATCGATAGGCCGTGATGCAGCGTGACGAATCCGGCGGCGGGATAGACGACGCCGGACGTGCCGATGACGAGCAGGAGATCGGCGTTGCGAATCACGCTGACCGCGCGCGCGACCGCGTCATCGGACAGCGTCTCGCCGAACCAGACGACGTCGGGGCGCAGCAGCGCGCCGCATTCGCAGCGCGGAGGAAGCGCGTCGAAGGCTTCTTCGCGCATCTGCACGCGCTGCTCGTTCGTGCAGCGAACGCGAAAGAGGTTGCCGTGCAGTTCGATGACGTCGTGCGCGCCGGCGCGCGCATGCAGGCCGTCGACGTTCTGCGTGACGACGACGGCGTCGGGCAGGCGCGCGACTGCCTCGTGGGCGGCGTTCGGCTTCGCCTTGCGAATCAGGTCGCGGCGCCATTCGTACCACTCCCAGACGAGGAGCGGATCGCGGCGGAAGGCGTCGGGCGTCGCGAGATCCTCCGCGCGGAAGTCTCGCCAGAGGCCATGCGGGCCGCGGAACGTCGGAATCCCACTGTCGGCGGAGATGCCGGCGCCGGTGAAAACGACCACTTTGCGAGGCTTGGTACGGCGGATCGCGCGGACGGCGTCATCGATACTGCTCATGGCGAGCAGCGTACGACGAGGGTGTCAAGCGACCCCCCGAAATCTACAGATTCGGGGGATCCCCCGGTTTCCGAGGGCCACTTTTCTTGTGCAGTTGGATACGCGGTGTAGAACCGCGTTACGCCTTCGGAATCATCTCTTCATGAATCTCGATGAACGCGTCCTTGCGCAGCGACTCGATGTAGGCCTTGTAGTCGCGCTGGAACGTTTCTTCGTCGGCGTCCCGGCGAAGCTTTTCCTTCACGGACTCGAACGCCGGCACTTCCGACGGGAGGCGCTGTTCGACTTGCATGATGAACCAGGCGGACTTCGTTTCGATCGGGCCGATGATCGAGCCGGGAGCGGCGTTGAAGACGGCCTTGTCGAGCTCGGAGACGAGGTCGCCCTTGGCGATCTCGCCGAGGTCTCCGCCTTTGTCTTTCGTGCCTGACTCGGACATCGTCGTGGCGAGGTTCGCGAAGTCGGTTCCGGCCTTCTTCGCCGCCTCGGCCACCTCATTCGCGCGCGTTCGCGCTTCCTCCATCTTCGCCGCCTCGGGCTTCAGAACCACGATCTCGCGCAGGTGCGCGCGCTCCGGAAGGCGGTACTGCTCCTTCTCGCGGTTGTAACGCTCGCGCAGCTCGGGGTCGCTCAGGTCGGCGCGGTTGCGAAGCTCGCGCGCGAAGACCTTGTTCGTCATCAGCGTCTCGCGCAGGCGCGCTTCCATTTCGGCGCGCGTGAGGCCGGACTGCTTGAGCGACTCGTCGAACTGCTGATCGGTGGAGATGTTGTACTGCTGCTTGAGGCGGTTGATCGCTTCCTTCACCTCGGCGTCCGTGATCACGATGCCGAGGCGGTCGGCGCGGTCGCGGATGAGCAGCTCGCTGACCAGCTCATTGGTGAGGCTGCTGCGCGCGTCCGCTTTCGCCGTGGCGGCCTTCGACGCGTCGACCGTCTGGTCGATCTCCGCGAGACGCTCGCGCAGGCGCCTGTCGTACTGCGTGCGCGTGACGATGCGGTCGCCGACGCGGATGACGATTCCTTCGAGAAGCTGCGCGGCGGAAGCGGTGGACGCCGCAAGAACGAGCGAAAGGGCGAGAACTGTCTTTTTCATAAAGGTTTGTCGGTTCAGACGTGCGGCTGGCAGAACAGGTTCCGAGGGGAAATTTATTCGTCCGTGGTCTTCCGGAGCGTGCCGGTGTACCGGAAGGGGAGGCGCCGCGTCAAGACATCGATCTGCATTTGCTGTCGGCTACGGGCGACGAGCTGAGCCATGCGCTCGCGCAACGCGTCCTCGCGGATGCGGACGCGGATGAGCGGCGCGGCGGACTCGGCGTCGAGCGTCCCGGGCGCGCGGCGGTCGTCGACGCGGAAGATGTGGAAGCTCGAGTCGGTCTGAATCGCGTCGCTGACCTGGCCCGGCTTCAGTTTGAAAATCTCATCCTCGAACATCTTCGGCAGCTCGCCGCGGCTGACGAAGCCGATCTCGCCGCCGCGCTTCGCATTCGGCGCACTGGAGTGCTGGCTCGACAGTTCCTCGAACGCCGCGCCGCCGCGCAGCTGTTTGACGATGGTGTTCGCGAGTGCTTCGTCGTGCACGAGGATCTGGCGCACGCGCACTTCCTCGCCGCTGCGAAAGTCGCCCTGGTGCTGATCCCAGTACGTTTGAATCTCGGCCGTCGACGGCTCGGGAATCTCGCCCGAGAGATTCGCGAGCAGCTTCTCGCGGCGCATTTCGTCGCGCTTCTCGATCACCGTCGCTCCCGCTTCGTTGCGCACCGCCGCCGCGATCTTGTCCGCCGGCACTTCCACGCCGTGCGCCGCGGCGTACTCCGACAGGATGATCTCCTCGGTGAACTGATCGAGCATCGCGCTCGCGACCTCCGGCGTCAGTTGCGCGAGGTCGGTGCCGGCGTTGCGATCGAGGTAGCGTTTGAGGTCGGTGACCGTGACCATGCGCTCGTTCACGCGGACGATCACGTCCGGAGGAATGGCCGGTTTTCGCTTGCAGGAGAGGAGCAGCGCGGGACCGACGAGCAACAGGGCAACGATGCGGCGAGGGAGCATCGGATGGGCGGCCCGGAGTGTAGCACGTGCGATGATGACGGCGTGGCGATCGCCCGGCGGCTCGACGAGCTGAAGCCTGAAGACGTGGGCCGTTTCGGCGGAAAAGCGGTGCAGTGCGGCGTGCTGCTGCAGGCGGGCTTCCCTGTGCCCGAGGGAATCGGGATCGCGTTCGATGCGGACGAGCGGCCGCAGTTGCCGGACAAGGCGCGGGCGTGGATCGATGCGCGTCCGGCGATGCGATTCGCGGTGCGGTCCTCGGCGGCGGATGAAGACGGCGCGGGCAACTCGTTCGCCGGGATTCACGAATCGGTGCTCGACGTCGGCGCGGGCGAGATCGAAGAGGCGATCGCGGCGTGCGTCGCGTCGATGTCGTCCGATCGCGCGCAGCACCTATCGCGCAGCCCGCGGACTCGAGCAATCGCGTGGCGCGGCGGTGCTCATCCAGCGGATGATCGAGCCGCTGCGCGCGGGAGTCGCGTTCACCGCAGATCCGATCAGCGGCGACCGCGACACGATCGTGATCAACGCGGCGGCGGGACGAGGCGAAGCCGTCGTCAGCGGAACGGTCACGCCCGAGGAAGTGCGCGTGCGAAAGTCGGAGGCGAAGGACCCGCTGGCGACACTGATGCTGCGCATCGAACAGCACTACGGCGCGCCGCAGGACATCGAATGGTGCGACGACGGCGCGACGATCTGGATCGTGCAGTCGCGGCCGATCACGTCTGCCATCGGCCATCTGCCATCTGCCATCCCGGACAACATCGAGTGGACGCGCGCGAACATCCGCGAGGTGATGCCCGACCTTCCGGCGCCGGGCGTCGCACTGACGCTCTGCAAGGCGCTCGACGACGCGTATCACCGCTTCTACGGAAACATGATCGACCGCAGCCTCGGCCCGCTGATCTGCCTCATCAACGGCCGGATGTACTTCAACATGACGCAGTTCCGCCGCATGGCGCGGCTCGGCGGCGAGGCGGATGCGACGGTGTTGCGCTCGATCGGCCACAGCGGCGACATCACGCCGGCGGATGAAGTGCGTCCGAAGCTGCAACTGCGCGAGCTGCTGCCGCGCTGGCGTCCGATCGCGAAGATCGTCTGGTATCAGCTGACGTTGCAGCGCAATCTGCCGCGCTGGACCGCGGCGATGCGCGCGTATCGCGACGAGATTGCGAGCGTCGACATCGCCAACGCGTCCGACGAGGAGATGCTCGCGCGCATCTACGAATGGCGCGACGAGATCTCGTATCGCTTCATCTTCCCCGCGTTTCTCCTCGGCAGCGTGATGACGTTCGAGCGCGTGGTGCGCGATCTCTGCGCGAAGCGCGGCATCGACGGTGACCGCCTGCTGCACACGTGGCTTGGCGCCGGCGAACGGTCGGTGTCGTCACAACAGGCGATGGATCTGCTTCGCGTCGCACGCAATGAGATGACGCTCGAAAAGTTTCTCGAGCTGTACGGACATCGCGGCCTCTTCGAGTCCGACTGGTCGATGCCGCGATTCTCGGAGGATCCGACGCCGATTCTCGAAGCCGTGCGCGCGCATCAGGCCGCGGGGGAGATTCCCGATCCGGATGCGATCGCGCGGAAGCAGCAGGACGCGTGGGAGCGGTTTCGCCGCGAGGTGAAGCCGGGGTGGCGTCTCCAGCGGCTGCTGCGGCGGATCAAGTGGATGTACCTCTGGCGCGAGCGCTATCGCTCGGAGATGGTGCGCGTCGTCGTCGTGCAGCGAAAGTGGCACCTCGAGCTCGCTCGCCGCGCGGTTGCACGGGGATGGCTCGACGACGAGTATCAAAGTTTCGCGCTGACGCTCGATGACTACGATGCCGATCCGTTGCAGTACCGCGCGATTGCGGAGGAGCGGTGGCGGAAGCACGCCGAGCACGCGAAGATCGAGATGCCGATGCTCATAGGTGGAGGACAGGCACTCCTGCCTGTCCAAACGGAACAATGGACAGGCAGGAGTGCCTGTCCTCCACGGGTTGTGCATCAGCTCCGGTTGCGTGGAGGCGCCGGTCTGCGTACTCGCGCATCCCTCCGAGGTGGCGCGCTTTCCGCGCGGCGCGATCCTTGTCGCGCCGGCGACGGATCCTTCGTGGACGCCACTATTCACGCTCGCGAGCGGAGTGATCGTCGAAGTCGGCGGCACGCTGTCGCACGCGGCAACGGTCGCGCGCGAGATGGGACTGCCGGCGCTCGCGAACGTGCGCGATGCGACGAAGATCCTGAAGGATGGGATGCGTGTGCGGCTCGACGCGACGAACGGCTACGCGACGATCGTCTGAAGCAGCTCTTCGATGGCGTTGATGACGGCGGTGCCGTGCTCGCGCAGCGGGAACGAGAGCACGCCGTTCGGGGAGAACTTGGCTTGCGGGTTGTCGCCGATGAAGCGCAGCAGTTTGTTGGGATCGACTTTCGCGTGCTGCGTGAGCTTGATCACGCCGCGCGCGCCGTCGCGGACGATCGAGAGCACGCCCATCTTCTGCGCCCGCCACTTCACGCGCACGAAGTAGAGGAGATTCTCGACGTTGGGCGGCAGCGCGCCGAAGCGGTCGCGCATTTCGTTGCGGATGTCGGTGAGCCGCTCCTCGGTCGAGGCCGAGGCGATCTTCTTGTAGAACGTCATGCGCAGGTTCTCTTCGCCGATGTACTCGCGCGGGATATAGATGTCGACGCCGAGGTTCATCGACGTCTCGACCTCCTCCTCGATCGTCTCTCCCTTCATCTCGCGGATCGATTCCTCGAGGAGCCTGGTGTACATCTCGAAGCCGACGGCGGCGATCTGCCCCGATTGCTCGCCGCCGAGGATGTTGCCGGCGCCGCGGATCTCGAGATCGCGCGCGGCGATGCGGAAGCCGGCGCCGAGGTCGGAGAACTCCTGGATGGCGGCGAGGCGTTTGCGCGCGTCGCCGGTGAGCACGCGGTCGCTCGGCACGAGGAGATAGCAGAACGCGAGGCGATCGCTGCGCCCGACGCGGCCGCGCAGCTGGTAGAGCTGCGAGAGGCCGAAACGCTCGGCGTGATTGATGAGGATCGTGTTGCAGGCCGGGATGTCGATGCCGTTCTCGATGATCGTCGTCGCGAGCAACATGTCGTACTCGCGGTTGATGAACGCGAGCATGGCCCGCTCCAGCTCGCGCTCGTCCATCTGCCCGTGGCCGACGATCACGCGCAGGCCGGGCACAAGCTTCTCGAGATACTCCTTCATCGCGTAGATCGACTCCACGCGGTTGTGGACGAAGAAGACCTGGCCGCCGCGGCCGGTCTCGAACTCGATCGCCTCGCGGATGAAGTCGTCGTGGAACGGAACGACCGCGGTCTGAATCGCGAGCCGGTCTTTCGGCGGCGTCTCGATCACCGAGATGTCGCGGATGCCGACCAGCGACATGTGCAGCGTGCGCGGGATCGGCGTCGCCGACATCGCCAGCACGTCCACAGATTTCTTGAGCTGCTTCAGCCGCTCCTTCTGCTGGACGCCGAAACGCTGCTCTTCGTCGACGACGACCAGGCCGATGTCTTTCCAGTTCACGTCCTTCGAAAGCAGGCGATGCGTGCCGATGACGACGTCGATCTCGCCGGTCTCGACTTTCTTCAGGATCTCGCGCTGCTCCTTCGCCGAGTAGTAGCGCGTGAGCAGCTCGATCGTGACGGGGAACGACGCGAAGCGGCGCATGAACGTGCGCGAATGCTGGAACGCGAGCACCGTCGTCGGCGCGAGCACCGCGACCTGTTTGCCGTCCATCACCGCCTTGAACGCCGCGCGCATCGCGACCTCGGTTTTGCCGTAGCCGACGTCGCCGCACAGCAGGCGATCCATCGGCTTGCGCGATTCCATGTCGCTCTTCACGTCTTCGATCGCCGACTCCTGATCCTCGGTCTCGTCGAACTCGAAGGCATCCTCGAAGTCGAACTGCCACGGCGAGTCTTTCGCGAACGCGTGGCCGTGCACCATCTGCCGCGTGGCGTAGAGCTTGAGCAGCTCGTCGGCCATGTCGCGCATCGCTTTCTTGACCGAGGCCTTCGTGCGCGCCCAGGTCGTGCCGCCGAGTTTGTCGAGGCGCGGCTGCGCGTCCTCACCAGCGGTGTAGCGCTGGATGAGGTTGAGGTTCTCCATCGGCATCAGCAGCTTGCCGCCGCCGGAGTACTCGATCTGCATCACCTCGCGCTCGGTCTCGCCGAACGGAATGCGTTGCAGGCCGACGAAGCGGCCGACGCCGTGGTCGACGTGCACGATGTAGTCGCCGGCCTTGAGGTCGCGCAGGTCGGAGATGAACGCTTCCGACTTGCGCTTCTTGCCGCCGACGCGCGTCGAAGTCGGCGGCTCGAAGAGGTCCCATTCGGAGTAGGCGACGAGACGAAGGTCGTCGAAGGCGAAGCCGCGCGCGAGATTCCCGCCGGTGATCGTCAGCGCGCCGGTGAGCTCGAATTCCTTGAGCAGGCGCTCGACCTTTTCGACGCCACCCTTCGTCGCGGCGAAGAAGATCTGCTCGCGCTCTTCGTTGCGGATGTCGGTCGCGAATTCGCTGAGGCGATTCGCGTAGCGGTCGGTGGTGGAGGCGTGGAGGCGGAGGTCACCGCCGCCGATGTGCACTTCCGCGAACGTCGTGCGCGCCTTGCCGACGAAGTCGAAAATCTCCGTTCCCGGCGCGACGAGTGTTTCCGGCGCGTAGACGGCGCGTCCTTTTTCCGCGGCCGCTTCGTATTCGTTGCGCAGCAGCGCCTCGTACTTTGCGATCGTAGTGGTGATCTGATCGGGCTCGATGAGGACGAGATCCCAGTCGCGGATGTACTCCGCGAACGTCACGGTCTCGACCGCGACCGGCACGTAGTGCTCGATGCCGGGGAACGTGCCGTTCTCCTGCAGCTGATCGATCTTCTGCGAGACGTCGTGCTTGAAGATCGGGTACATGAAATCCATCGACAGCCGCTTGGCGATGCGCTGGCGGATGTCGCGCGTGAGTGGGAACTGCGCCATCGGATAGACGGTGACCGCTCCCGACGCCTCCTCGGAGCGCTGCGTCTCGACGTCGAACCAGCGCAGCGTGTCGATCGTGTCTCCGAACAACTCGACGCGCACCGGCTTCGCGGTGTTCGGCGGGAAGAGATCGAGGATGCCGCCTCGAAACGCGAACTCGCCCGCTTCGCCGACGAGATCGGTGCGCACGAAGCCGTTCTCGACGAGCTTCTCGAGCAGCGTTCGCATCTCGAGCTCGTCGCCTTCCGCGAGCCGCACGATGCGCTCGCGAAACGCCTCCGCGCGCGGCAGGCGCTGGAAGAGCGCGCGCGACGGAACGAGCAGGACGTCCGAGGCGCCGTCGATGAGCATGCCGAGCGCGCGGATCTCTTCGCGGACCACGCCGAGGGATGGTGCGACGTCCTGGTACGGCGAAAGCGACGGCGATGGATAAAGCGAGACGCAGCGCGGATCGCGATGAAAGAGCCGCAGCGCGTTTTCGAAGTCATCGGCCGCGGCATCGCCCGGCGTGACGATGGCGATGCGGCGGCGGTGATGGTCCTGCAGCGCGGCGATGATCAGCGCCCGCGCCTCGACCGACACTTCGGTGATGTCGGCCTTCTGCTCGAGAATGCGAGGAAAAAACGAAGCCTTCGCGACGCGCGAGCGAAGGCTGTTGATCAAGGAGTCGTTTCGGTCCACTAGTGAGAGTTTATCTGCCCCTCATCCGGCCTTCGGCCACCTTCTCCCCGCACGCGGGGAGAAGGGCACTCGCGGCACCGTTGCGACGAGAGCCCCTCTCCCCGCGTGCGGGGAGAGGGTGCCCGAAGGGCGGGTGAGGGGCGGTGCCTAAGGCGAGAAATATCCTTTGATCGTCCTCGCCGTCAATTTCGGCGAGTCGATCACGACGCGCACGGCGCGCCATTCGTTCGTGCGGCCGTAGTCGGTGACCTGGTACTTGATCGCGAACTGCGCGCGCAGGTCCTTCTCGATGGCTTCGTAGCGCGCCATCAGATTCTGCTGCGTCGCCGTGGCGACGAAGCCGCCGGTCTCGCCGGCGAGGTAGCGCATGCGGTCGAGGTCGCGGGCCGTATTGTCATCGCCGCCTTCGTAGGCGATGAAGTAGAGCGGGATCGCGGCTTCGCGCGACAGTTTCTGGATGTCTTCGTAGGTCGAGTTCGACGAAGTGTCGCCGCCGTCCGTCAGCACGACGATGGCGCGGCGGTTCTTCTCTTCGCGCAGCTCGCGAATCGCGCTCGAGATCGCATCGTAGAGCGCGGTTTGCCCGGTCGGCTTGATGCCGACGAGCGCTTTCGCGACGAGCTCGCGGTCGCCGGTGAGCGACTGCTTGCGGCGCGGCACTTCCTGAATCGCCGTCACGCTGCAGTGGTCGCCGTCCTTGAGCGCGCGCTGCACGAACTCCGAGGCCGCTTTTGCGGCGTGCTGCATCGAATAGGTCATGCTCGCCGAAGAGTCGACCAGGAGCGCGATCGAGATCGGCTGATCGAACGCCTTGCCAAACTCGATGATCTTCACTTCGCTGCCGTTGTCGATGACACGAAACTTCGAGCGTTCGACGTTGTCGTGCGTCTGGCCGTTGCGATCGACGACCGACACGAAGATCGGCACGGTGCGAATCTGCATCTCCTCGGTGTGCACGTTGCCGGCCGGCGACCAGAAATCCGCGGCCTCATCGCCCGCCTTCGTGCGCGCCGTCACCTGCACGAATCCGCTCGCCATGAGCGATTCCGGGATGGTGAACTGAAACGGCTCCTGGGTGACGGTGGCGATGGCTTTTCCGTTCTCCCACAGCTGCACGCTTTCGATCGGATCTTCTTTCGGCGACGTCACGTGCGCTTCGAAGAGCCGCGCGTCGAGGTCGACCGGCTTCACGTTGATGCTCAGCGGCAGATAGCCGCGATTGATCGTCTCGTGCCACTGGATCCGTTTGCCGCTCGGCGTAGTGACCTGCACCGTGATCTTGTGCTGGATCGCCGTCGGTCCGAAGTCGACGACGAGGTGATACGGCGAGAGCAGCTCGGCGGCGACTTTCTGTCCGTCGACGAGCACCGCGACTTTCGCGTTCTCGACGCCGGGATCGATCGCGAGATCGATCACGCCGCTGTATTCGCCGGCCAGTTCAGTTTGCTTGCCGCGCTCGAGGACGATTTGCGAGCCCGCTGCGGCGACGGTTGCGAATGCAACCGCCAGGATGGACGCGAGGAGAACCGTACGTGACTTCATAACACCCGCCTTAACTCCTGGGCTGATGCGAGCTCGTCCGGGTCCTCGCAACAGCCATCCGAATCGCTATTTACATGTGGGGCGGTCATCTCAAGGATAGTGCCAATTTCCTCAAAAGCGTTTCAGAACTCGTGTTCCTACTGCCCGTAGATCCTCCGGTACTCGTTCCGATTGCGGTTTACGGTCTTCACGTAGAGCTTCGTCTCCGCGAACGGGATCGATTCGATGAAGAGGTCGATGTCGTCCAGCGGCGTGATCGACGTCCAGCCGCCCACCGCGACTTCGCCCGCGTTGTAGGCCGCGACGGCGAGCGTATGATTGCCGTTCATCGCCGCGAGCTTCTGCGAATATTCGGCGGCGCCGACGGCGATGTTCGTCGCGGGATCGAAGAGTGACTCGCGCGTGATGGCCGTGAGTCCGCCGGCGGTGGCGATGCGCGTCGCTTCCTCGGGCATGATCTGCATCAGCCCGACGGCGCCGGCGTTCGACACCGTCGACGGCTCGAACGCGCTCTCCTGCCGGATGATCGAGGCGATGAGATACGGATCGAGCGCGCGCTTCTCCGCTTCTTTTTGAATGACGTCCCAGTACGGGAGCGGGAAGAGGATTTCCCAGAAGCGCCGCGGGATGTTCGCGCCGCCGTGGCGGACGAACTGGCGGAAGCGGCGCTGCAGCACGCCGTTCGCTTTCAGCGGCTCGCCGCCCCGCACGTAGACGTCGGCGAGCATGAACTGGATAGCGGGGTTTTCGGGGTACTTTGCGGCGACCAGCTTCATCTCGCGCGTGGCATCGCGCGCCAGGCCGAGGTCGAGCAGCTCGCGGACGATCGCGAGGCGCGGCTCGTCGGGAAACGTGGCGATGTCGGGGAACGGCGTCGCCGGCTGCGCGCTCGTCGTCACGTTCCACAAATCCTTCGCGCGATAGGAGTAGTAGCTGAACGGATATTCGTCGAGGACCTGCCGCGCCTTCGCGTCGCGCTCGGCGGTGCGTCCCGCGCGGTCGAGGATCTTCGCCGACCAGAACAGCGAGTTCGTTTTCCAGTCGCCGTCTGGATACGCGGCGATGTAGCGATCGAACGTCTGCAGCGCTTCCTGATATTTGCCGGCGAGCACGTAGGTGTAGCCGAGGCTCCAGAGATTCTCGCCGTCGGTGCCGAGGACGCCGGCATCGATCGCTTTTTTCAGATTGTCGAGCGCGCGCGGGTAGTCGATCTCGTCCGTCGTGTAGTACTTCGAGCGAAGCAGGCTCGCCTCGGCGGTGTTGACGGCGTCGAGTCCGGCGAGAAACTCCGGCCGCCGGTCGGCGCGCCACGCGGCGCGGGCGCGCAGCAGCGCCAGCGCCGGATCGTCGAGCTTCGTGTCCTTCGTTTCCTCGAGCAGCTGCTCGTAGTGGCGCGAGTTGAAGAGCGCGCGGAGGCGCGCGTTGCGCACTTCGTCGGTGCGCCCGAGGCGATCGAGAATCTCGAGAGCTTGATCGTAGCGATCGTAGCGCGCGAGCTGCTTCGCAATGGTCAGCTGATCGCTCTCGGGCAGCTTCATCACTTCGTTGCGGAGGAAGCCGTACGTCTGCTCCGTGAATCGCCCTTGCGTGTATTCGGTGAGCAACCGCATGCGCGTTTTGATCGCGAGATCGTCGCGACCATTCTTCGCGAGCGCGGTTCCGAGCGCGACGAAGTCTTCCTCGGTCAGCTCATCGATCGGAATCAGCATCGCCTGCTGCCACGCGGCGTCGGCTCGTGTGGTGCGCGCCTCCGGCGCGCCTTGGGCGGGAGGCGCGCCGGAGGCGCGCACCACACCGTCCAATTGCGCGTAGATCGCGGGGAGACGCAAGCGCGCGATCGTCGTCGCGGAGGTTGTGTCGCCGAGGGCGATGATCTCGGAGGCGACGGCGGCGGCGTTCTGCGCGTTGCCGCGCGCGAGCTCCTCTTCGACGATGCGCAGCCGCATGAACGGCGCGACGGCCGGACTGCCTTGCAGGCGCGGCTCGACCTTCACCACGGGCACGACCGGAGGAAGCGGCGTCAGTTGCGGAGCCGGCTTCGGATTCGAACACGCTACTGCCATCGCGCTGCTGAGCAGCCCCACCGCTACCGCACGACCCTGACCCATCGCTCCCCCTCTTCCACGAATCCGACGCGCCGCAAAAACTCCTGCGCGCCGCGCGCGTCGTCGACGATCAGCCGGCGACGATCCATCTTCACTGCCAGTTGTTCCACTTCGCGCATCATCACTTTGCCGATCCACTTCCTGCGGAGCTCGCGCGCGACGAGGAGCTCGCGCACGCGCAGCGCGTCGCTCGTGAGCTCCAGACCGGCGACCGCCACGATTTCTCCGAGAAGTTTGCCGAGCAGACCGCATGCCGTGACGCTCTCAGAATGAGAGAGTGCCGTTTCGTTGTTTTCTTCACCGTGACGCTCGAAAAAGGCGTACAGCTCGCCATGATCAGACGGTTCTGTGGGTCGAACGAACAAACGAAGGCCGCGCATGCGTTTACAGCATATTCTCCAATAAATAATTTCTTGACAAAAAAGTGGCCCAGCCTGAGACTCGGCGGGTCCGGTTCTCCGAATAATCAGGTCTAAGCGACTTATCTATGAATGTTCAGCAGGCAATCTCCGAGTTTCTCCAGCACGGTCAGGCGGTGCGTAATCTGTCCGATCGTACGCTCCGCGCGTATCAGTCGGATCTGGCACAGTTTCATGTGCACATGGCCGATACGCCTACGCTCGAGATCACGCCTGAGCATCTCGAAGCGTATCTCGAAAAGCTCGGAGGCGGCCCGTATCGCGACACGTCGATCCGCCGCAAAGTCGCCGCGCTGAAAGTGTTCTTCCGCTATCTCGAGGACTCCGGCATCGTCAGCGAGTCGCCGGCGCGCCGCCTGAAGATCAAGAAGCCCGTCGAGAACCGCGTGCCGACCGTGCTGTCGTCGCGCGAAGTGCGCGCGCTGCTCGCCGCTCCGAAGGAGCAGATCGCCGAGCTGACGACGATGCGCGATCATTCGCCCGGAAGCCGCAACCGCTTCTTCTGCGCGGTGCGCGACAACGTCATCCTCGAGCTGCTCTTCTCGACCGGCATCCGCATCGGTGAGCTGGTCGCGCTGAACGTCGCCGACGTCAATCTCGATCACAAGCAGATCCAGATCACCGGCCGCGCGACGCGCGGACGCCTCGTCACGCTGACCTCGGATGTGGTGGTCGAAGCGATCCGCCAGTACATCGACATGCGCGCGGAGCGCTCGATCAACACGCCTGCGCTCTTCGTCGGCCGCTCCGGAACGCGTCTCACGATCTATTCGATCGAGAACATTTTCAAGAAGCACGTTCGTCTCGCGGACATCAAGCGCCACGTGACCCCGCACGCGCTGCGCCACACGATGGCAGCGATGCTGGTCTCGTCCGGCACCGACATCCGCGAGGTGCAGGAGATCCTCGGCCACGCGTCGATCCTGTCGACGCAGGTCTACACGCGCCTCCCGATCCAGAAGCGCCGCGCGACGAACAACACGCAGCAGCTCGCGCGCCTCGCGGAACCGCCGCGCCTGGCGATCAAGAAGGGCTGAGCGCCACGGCCGCTGTCCGCCCCGCGAGCCGCGATCGCGGGCCATGTGGGTGCCGCTGCCTCAGCGGCACCGCGACCGCTGAGGGCAGCGGTCGCCACACTTCCTACTTCCTCACCGTTACTCCCGTCGCCTCCGCGACCGCCTCCATCACCTTCTGAAACCCCGCCAGGTCGCGCTTCGAGACACGCTTGCCGATCTCGCGCTCGATCTCTTCAACCAGCGCGTTCACGCGCGAGGCGGTCTTGCGGCCTTTCGGCGTCAGGGCGATGAGATAGGAGCGCTTGTCCTCGGGATTGTCGTTGCGCTCGACGAAGCCGCGCTTCTCGAGGCGGTCGAGGAGGCTCGTCATCGTCGAGTGCTTCGAGCCGAAGACGCGCACGAGCTCCGAGACGGGACACGGCCCGTACGGCACGAGATAGGTCAGCAGGTGACCTTCCGTCCCGGCCATGTCGGTCAGGTGCTGCTCGAACCAGAGGCCGATCTGGCGCGTCGCGCGGTGGAGAGGGGAGAGGTAGGTCAGTGCCATATATTACGATTTCGTAACACTTGAATTTACTACGATCTCGTAATATCTTACCTCACACCCGAGGAGGAAACGATGATCGCGACGCAGACCCCTGCCCAGACCAATATCCTCGCCGAAACCCTCACCACCCAGTTCCGGATGAACTTCTACATCGCCGGCGTGAACCTCGACGGCATCAGCCACGAAGAGAGCCTCGTCCGCGCGGTCGAGACCGGGAATCACATCAACTGGCTCGTCGGCCACGTCGTGGCCACGCGCAACCTGCTGCTGCCGTCGCTGCATCAGCAGCCGGTCTGGGGCGAAGAGACGCAGGTGCTCTATCGCCGCGGCTCCAGCGGCGCGATCGACGCGGACTACCTCCCGTTCGACGACGTCATGCGCGCATTCCGCGAGACGCACGAGCGCATCCTCGCCGGCGTCGCCTCGCTCACCGACGACGAGCTCGCCGCTCCCGCGCCGTTCAGCCCCGGCGGCGGACCGGAGACGCTCGGCAGCCTGCTCACGAAGAGCACGGTCCACGAGGGCTATCACCTCGGCCAGACCGCAATCCTGCGCCGCGTGGTCGGCAAGGCCGGCGCGATCAAGTAGCAACTTTCGCAAAAATGGGCCGTATACCGGCCCATGTTGCGCATTGAATCGGTCTCCAAACGTTTCCGGTCCGGCAATTACGGCGTCCGCGACGTGACGCTGACCGCGCGCGGCGGCGTGCTCGGCCTGCTCGGTCCCAACGGCGCGGGAAAGACGACGCTCATGCAGATGATCGCGACCGTCACCCGCCCCACCGCCGGCCGCATCTTCTTCCGCGACGCCGACGTCGTCGCCAATCCCGATGCCCTTCGCCCGCGCCTCGGCTATCTGCCGCAGGATTTCGGCGTCTACGAGAATCTCACCGCGACCGAATTTCTCAACTACTTCGCCGCACTAAAAGGTGTGCGCAGCAAAGGAAAAGTGCAGGAGATGCTCGAGCTGGTGAATCTGCATTCGGTCGCGAATCGCGCGGTCGGCGGATTCTCCGGCGGCATGAAACAGCGCCTCGGCATCGCGCAGGCGCTCATCAACGATCCCGACCTCGTCATCGTCGACGAGCCGACCGCGGGACTCGATCCCGAGGAGCGCGTGCGATTCCGCAACGTCCTCTCCGAGCTTGGCGAGGGACGGCTCGTGATTCTTTCCACGCACATCGTCTCCGACGTCGAATCGATCGCCACCGAGATCGCGATCATGAAAGGCGGCGCGCTCGTCGCGCTCGACACGCCCGACGCCCTGATCCGTTCCGCGGGCGCGAAGTCGCTCGAAGACGCGTACCTCACGATCACCAAACGGGGAACGGCGGACGCGCAGCCCGCGACGGCGGTCGCATGAGCGCCCGGCTGCACCGGCTCGCCGCCATCGTCCGCGCGGACTTCCTCATCCGCCTGCGCCGCCCGTCGACGATCGTCATCTTCCTACTGCTCTCCGCCGTCGCGTACCTGTGGGTGCCGGCGCCGACCACCGGCCGCGCGCTCATTCAGATCAACGGCCACCGCGCGCTCTACAACTCCGCTGCGATCGGCATGGCCACCGCGCTCCTCGGCACGATGTTCATCGGGATGGTCGGGTTCTACGTCGTCTCGAACGCGCTGCGCCGCGACGTCCTCTCGCGCTGCGGCTACGTCATCGCCTCGACCACCATGCGCGGCAGCGAGTACATCGCCGGCAAGTTCCTCGGCAACCTCGTGTTCCTCAGCGTCTTCATGTTCGGCTTCATGGCCACGTCGATGGCCATGGTGCTCGTGCGCGGCGAGGCGCCGCTCGAGCCGTTCGTATTCGCGAAGCAGTACCTCTTGCTCGTGCCGCCGTCGATCGTGTTCGTCTCCGCGATCGCGATCCTCTTCGAATGCACGCCCGTGCTGCGGAGCAAGTTCGGCGACGTCCTCTACTTCTTCCTCTGGATGATGGTGATGGGCATGGTCGTCATGCTGCTCGAAAAAGGAGCGGGCGGCGTCGCTGCGCAGTTCTTCGACGTCTCCGGCTTCGGCATGCTCTTCGTGCAGATGAAGCAGATCTATCACACGAACCAGCTGTCGATCGGCGCGTCGTCGTTCGACGCCACGAAGAGCGTGATTGTGTTCCCGGGATTGCAGGCCAGCCCGCTGACGATCGTCGCGCGCGTCACGGCGATGATATGGCCGCTGTCGCTCCTCGCCGTCGCGCGCGTGTTCTTCCATCGCTTCGATCCATCGCGTGTGCGCGCGGTGCCGAACGAGAAATCGCGCCGCAGCTGGATCGGACGATTGAACTTCATTTCGAAACCGTTCGCGCGCCTCTTCGTGAACCTCGGACAGTTCGTCGTTCCGGCCGGCGGCCGCCCGTCGCTCCTGCGTTCCGCGGCGACCGACACGCTGGCGACGATGGCCGCGTTTCCGCTCGCATCGCTCGCCGTCATCGCCTTCGCGATCGCTTCGCTCGCCTCGGATGCCAAGGCATTGCTGACCGGCGTCATGCCGATCGCCTTCGCCGGCTGCGCGATTGCGATCGCCGATATCGCCTGCCGCGAGAAGCGCTCCGGCACCTCCGCGCTCGTCTTCGCCGCGCCGCTCCTGCGCGCGCGATTCGTCGCCTGGAAGTTCATAAGCGCGCTGCTCTTCGCGCTCGCATTCCTCGCCGTGCCGCTCGCGCGCGCGATCGCGCTTCAACCATCGTCCGCGCTGCCGCTGCTCGTCGGCGTCGTCTTCACCTGCGCCGCGGCGACGACCCTCGGCATCGTGAGCGCGAATCCGAAGACGTTCCTCGTCTCGTTCCTGATGTTCTGGTACATCACCTCGCAGGACAAAGGCGCGACGCCGCAGCTCGACTTCGCCGGCTGGTACGGCACCGCGACGCCGCTGATCATCGCCACGTACGCCGCGCTCGCCGTCGCGCTGCTCGCGCTCGCGCACGCGTTTCACACGAGCGAATTGCGGCGGCGCTGGTAAAGCGTCTCCGGACTGTCACTAACTGCCGCTCCGGTTTCGTCGTACACGCGAAGTGAGATGCGACTTCTCGCATACATCGTCCTCGCCGCGGCGATTCGCAACGGCAACGTGATCGAGCTGCCGCGCGTGTGGGAGCTTCGCGGCGTGCCCGCCGAGACGCTGCTTCGCCGCGATCACGTTCCCGCCGCGTGGAACGGCGAGGGCCGGTTTTCGCTGCCGCTGGAGATTCCGCCAAGAGCTCGTGGGATTGCCGCTGGCGCTGGAGATCGACTCCGTCGGCACCGCGGAGATTTTCCTCGACGGCCAGCACATCGCCACGCGCGCGTACGACATGTCGTTGATCCCGCTGCGCATCGACCGTGCCGGCCGGCACGAGCTCACGGTGCATTACAAGAATCCACTCGATCGCCGCTTGTGGCGCGCCGGATGGCACGCCGGCTTCTTCGTGCGCCTCGGTCTCGCCGATGCCGTCGCGCGCGCGGCAGTCGAACGGACGCGTGCCGCGTCGTTTCCGGTCTGGTTCTTCACCGCCGTCTTCCTCGCGTTCGCGCTGCTCCACTTCTGCCATTGGGTCTTTCAGCGCGACGCCATCGATCACCTCTGGTTCTCCGGCCTCTGCCTCACGAACGGTGTGCTGTCGTTCCTCCTCTTCTTTAAAGCGCTGACCCGGAACCCGCAGTTCATGCTCGCCTCTGAGCCGGCGATGAACATCTTCGGCCTGCTGTTCGGCCTCTTCGCCCTCCGCTTCGTCTACGGCCTCTTCCCCTGGAATCACGCCAAGCGCGTCCTCCGAGTACTCTCCGTCCTCTCCGCCCTAATCGCGACCTGGTCTCTCCTCGACACCGCCAGCGCCTTACCCTTCGTCTTCGTTTTCATGCTGGCCAGCTGCATCGAGGTCGCGCGAGTCGTGCTCACTGCGTGGGCCCAGGGCCGCAGCGGCGCGCGCGTGATCGGCATTGGCGTCCTCACTCTCGCGCTCGGGTTCGGCCTCGCGCTGATGCGCAACCTCGGCATCCTCTCGCCGGCGCTTCTTCCCGCCGGCAACTACATCGCCTTCGCCTCGATGGTCGTTCTGATCGCCACGATGTCGCTCTATCTCTCGCGCGAGTTTGCGCGCGCCAGCCGTTACCTGCGGCGGCAGCTGATCGAGATCGCGCGGCTTTCGGAAGAGAAGCTCGAGCACGAGCGGCAGCAGGCGGAGTACCGGCGAAAATCCGAAGAGATGGAAGAGGCGCGGGCGCTGCAGATGTCGATGCTGCCGCGCGAGGTTCCGACGCTCGAGCAGCTGGAGATCGCGGCGTGGATGGCGACGGCGTCGGAGGTCGGCGGCGATTATTACGATTTCCTCATCAGCCGTGACGCCCTTCTCCTCGGCATCGGCGACGCCACTGGGCACGGCATGCGCGCCGGCACGATGGTCACTGCGATCAAGGCACTCTTCGGAGAATTGCGCAGCGACGATCTCGCGCGTGAGCTCTCGAAGACGAGCCGTTCGCTGCGGCGGATGAATATGCGCCGAGTGGCGATGTCGCTCACGCTCGCCCGCTTCGACGCGTCAGGTCTCTCGCTCGCCGCCGCCGGCATGCCGCCGGTCTACATCCGCCGCGCCGACGGCCGCCTCGAAGGCCTCGACCTCCCCGGCTCGCCTCTCGGCACCGTCGACTTTCCGTACCGCCAGATCGAAGTCCCCCTCAACCGCGGCGACTTCGTCGTCTTCATGACCGACGGATTGCCGGAGCTGCAGAGCGAGGAAGGCGAGATGGTCGGCTACGACCGCGTTGCCGCGCAGTTGCAGCAGTCCGCCGCGAAGACCGCGCAGGAACTGATCGCCGAGCTCGTCGCCTTCGGCGAGTCATGGCGCGGCGCGCGGCCGCAGGACGACGACATGACGTTCGTCGCGGTGCGCGTGAAATAGCCCGTTGGCGGAGTGTTAAACTAGCCGCCCTCCCTGAGCGGGCGTAGCTCAGTTGGTAGAGTAGGAGCTTCCCAAGCTCTTGGTCGCGGGTTCGAATCCCGTCCCCCCTCCAAACTATCGGGCAGTTAGAGTTGGAGCCGAATGGATAACCTTGACGACGTCTCTGGTCTCCGCCTTTCGCTCTCTCTCGACCGCTTCTACGGCGATCGGGTTGCACCGAGGCCTCCGCACAGGGAGATAGCACACGGACGACCGCTCGAGTCGTGAACGACCGACAATAATCGCACCCCGGTTCTCGACGGCCATTCCAATTAGGAACTCTCGCGAGGGTATGCAGTCCGCGTCGGCTCATCATTGGAGAATCTATTCGCGCGGTTCACGTGTTCGACATCGCGATCAACTCCCGCAGCCGCGAGAGATCGACGGCGTCGAGCCGTCCGAGACGAAGTCCAACCCCGTCCACGCACCGACAACCCGGCCTGCGTGGATCCCCTGCAGGTCGTGCCCGCGTTCGAGATGATTGCATCGCGGATTCGACGTCGAACGACTCTGTAGAATCAGTGAGTTAATAGAAACAGACCGTCGCGAGGATGGAAGGATTCCATTATTTAAGGATGCGCATCCACCCCGTGGCGCAGTAAGTTACTGCTCTCGCAACGCTTTGGCGTCTCGGCGACGAGGCGTCGGGGTGTATACCGATCACCCTGATTCTCGCTACATCGCCGGTAAATCTTCGCACCTAATTCTCATGCAGCCGAGCGATGGTCGAGGGTCGTGATTGAAAAGGACGTGAGATGGCCATTACCGGCGTGAGATGGGATAGGGAGGGTTACGACATCCATCTCCTCAAGGGCGAAAGCTCCATACCGCTCGCGGAGAAGCTGAGGGCCACACGCAATAACACCTCCGAGTTTCGGGGAACCAATCCACCGTCGGGCGTGACGGTCGAATTCCGGGCCGAGTTCAAGGGTGCTCCCTCGAATCATGGCGTGACGGTCAGCGCAACAGGCCAAATCACGGTCGCCGCTTCGTTACCCTCTCTCAGGCTTCGCAATTTCATCGTCCGCGCCGTCGTCAGCGAGAGCGGCAGCAACTTTCTGGACACTCATATCCGTGTGCACATCCACGACACCATCAAGAAGATCTGGTTGACACCCGACACTCTGACTATCTACATGGGTGGCGGCAAGCGTCGATTCACCGTACTGGCCGAATTCGACGACCAGACTTTCGGAGACATCACCGAGCGGAACAGCACAGTGGTCCTGACCAACCTCAATCGGCTCAAGTTCACGCGCCTTCCCGCTCCGGTGGTCAATACCATAGTGGACGCCGATACGGGCGAAGTCACGGCCCTGCAGGAAAACGTTCAACAGGAAGTCCGCGTGTCGATCCAGTTGGGGGCCACGACACCAGAACTGCCGGACGAACAGCAGAGCGGAGCTACGGTCAACACAAAGCCCGCTCTGGCGCGTGCGCGGCAGATCACACGCGTGCGTGGCATCGGCGCGGTGAACTTCGCCGCGAAGGTCAACGTTCTGTTCATCCCCGACGGTTTTCAGATTGGCGAGAAAGATCTCTTCAGGCAGATTGCCGACCGCATCGTCAAAAAATTGCAGAGCGATGTGGCAACCTTCCCGTACAACGAGTTGAAGAACTCGATCAACTACTGGCGGTTGGAGGACGCGGATTTCTTCCCCTCGGTAGATCAGAATGTGAGTGTGCTCGCGGAGCTGGACCTGGTCGGCAGGCGAACCAGCCGCGGGAAATTAGTGCCATTCCCCGTAAAGCCTCCGGCCAGCGCGACCTTCTGGACGCTCGAACACATGGTCTACATGGTCGGCCTGCCCGTGCCGTCTGATGCGCGCACGGTGGCGCAGTTGAAGACCCTGTATGACATCGTCGAGTCGAAGATCAGACCCAAAGTATTGAATGAATGGCGGGGCTTGGGCGACCGCAAGGTCATCAACGAGCGCGATACGGCTTTCGGGATCGCTCTCAACGATCACCCTCGCGTGGATTTAGATGCAAACCCGGTTGCCACCTTTCACGAGCGGCGCACCACGGCCGATCAGTTTGCCACCTTCGTGGAGGCATTACAGAACGGGAGCACGACCGTTGGCACCACATGGACGACTGGCAAAGACAAGGGACTGGTTTGTCTCGTCGCAAGGTCTGAGAGGATGGGGGGCTCTCAAGAGGAAACCCATTTCTGTTTCACGTTAGCGAGAAGCACGGAAGATCGGCTGCAAGCCGCAACCGGGGGCCATCGCGGCATCGATCTCATTCCCATGGAACTGACTGCGCGCGGACGGTTGATCGATCTCGGTCCTGCGGTCGTGCCGACAGTGGCGCACGAATGCGCCCACGCCTTCGGTTTGATGGATGAATACGGCGGCGGGTTATTTTTTCCGCCCAACCGTCGATCTGACCTCCTCGGTAAGGCCAACGTGCAGCCGGCCAGCGAGATCATTCCCGCGACAGCGAGTACGATCGACCAGGACGGCGTAAGGTGGAGGCTGCCACGGATCAAAGCCGCCGGAGTACTCAACGGAGCGCCGGCCCCCTCGGGCGTCGATTTCATTATTACCCTCGTCACGACGCGCTTTCCGCGCGACTTCGCCAAAGACGACATCGTGCGGTTGCGAAAACGAGACTTTTTGGCCGACCCGACCCTGAATAGCAACTCGTTCGTGATCCATGATGTCGCTCTGAATCACGTGTCCATCAATCCGTTTGTCGGTACGACCATTACAGCGGGTGACTTTCCGGCAGGGAGTCAATTGATCGCCACCAATTCGGGCGCCGTCGGAATGCTCACCTCCGAGCCGTCGCCGTCCTTCTTTGGAGGGAATGTTTTGGATGTGGAGCTCAGAACTGGCCAAGCCGGGAACTTCAGTGTCGGCAACGCGGTCGTGCTGCGCAAGACTCCGTTCAGCGGACGCTTCAAAGTGACCGAGGATCCTCTCAGCAATCAGATCACCATCACCCCGCTCGCCGGGACGATTCTGCCGCCTTCGTTTTTTGTCGCCGGTGACCTTCTGATAGCCACTGTCCCTGCGTCACTGGCTCCACTGGGGGACGACTTGTCATTGATTGCGCCGAAGATCCTCGGTCACATCGGCACCAGCCGAGGCCCCTTGAATGCGCCGCGACTCAATCCGAGGCGGCCCTGTGCGCCCGCGTCTTCGATGGGCAGCGTCATGACGCCTACCAACCTCCCCGCGGGATTGCCGCGGGGCAAACCGGCGAACAAAGCAAACATTGTCGGTCTTTATGAAGGCGGCAATACGTTCGATTGCGGCGTCTTTCACCCGGCAGGGCTCTGCCTCATGCGAACGGAGCCCGACTTGCGTACGGCCCGCTTCTGCCATGTGTGTCGTTATCTGATCGTAGATCGAGTCGATCCCATTCTGCACAAAGAACTCGACGACATCTACAAAACCGAGTACCCGGAGCCTTAGCGATGGAGGGAAATGACGGCATCCTCCAGCGCATCGCCAGACATCTGGTGCGAGCTATCGTGCCTTTGCGCGATGCCGTTTCCGATCTAGAGAGCTTCCAAGCGTTCATGCTCCGAATCGGCTGGAATGTGGAGTCGCTGCCGTCGGAATATACCTCGCTGGCCGCACCAGTCAGCGCTGCCTTGAACACGCTCGAGAGCTTTGGCGACGACGCTGAGCCGAGCGAGGTAATCGATCTCATCCAAGCCGTGGGCGATCTCTATCGTCGGATTGATGCCATTGCGTCCGCCCCGGCCGGCATCCCGCCTGTCGATGTGGGTGCCTTCTTCGAGGAGTTGGCTGGCCGCGTCTTCGAGCTGCTGATTGTCGAGTATCTCGCCAGCGCGTTCCCCGCGGCGTACAACGCTTTGCTTGCCGTCGGCGTCATCGAGGTCGAGGACGTAGAGCCGACTGCCACGCGCCGCGGATTTCTCGCAGTGCGGTTCCGGGCCGACGAAATTCGCCGCGTTGTGTCCGAGCCACAGAACCTTCCCGAACGCCTGTACGGGTGGGGGACGGCGGATGTGAACTTCAACAAGCTCGCGGGACACCTGCTGGAGCTATTCGTCGCGCTCGGCCTCGACGCGTATGTGCAGAGGGTGAACTCGGAGTTTGGCGACGCGTTTCAGGACGACATCACACAGACCGATGATCCGGTCGAGCTGATGTTGAACGTCCCGCTGCTCATGGACAACATCGACGAAGAGGAGGTCGAGATCGGCATGGGCCTGATGGAGTTGCCGGCGGAGGGGACGAAGCCGGCGGGCCTCGTACTGGTGCTGCTGGTCCCGTCCTCGCTCGGCACCAGCGTCGAGATCAGCACTAACCTTGAGCTTCTGTTTCGCGCTGGCAGCGACATCGCCAGTCAGTTCGGCGTGATGTTTCGCGGCGATGACATCGAAGTGCGCTTTCCCTTCGCTGAGGGGGCGGCGCTGCCGGAAGCAGGCTTCGGTGCTGACCTGATTTTCGCGCCGCCCGAGCCGGTCGCGTTGTTCGGCGACCCAGCGCGCACGCGGTTGCAGGTGAACGGCGCCAGTCTCGGGATGGCGCTCAATACCCGACCACAGCTCGAGTTTTTGGTTCATCTGAATGTTGATGGATTGACCCTCATCGTGGCGGCCGACAGCGTAGACGGATTCCTCCGCGAGTTGTTCGGAGGCGAGGACCTGAAGGCGGCCATGCCCCTCAACCTCGCTTGGTCGAGCCTGACGGGGGTGAACTTCACCGGCGGAGCGGGTCTCACGATTTGCAGCACGTCGCATCTCGAGATTGGACCTGTGGTCATTGAGCGGTTCGACGCCACGATCACGTCGACCGTGAGCACTTCAGCTCCTCCTGACTTCAAGGTTGACTTCGGCGTCAGTATTGCTGCGCAACTAGGTCCTCTTACGCTAGTCGCGGAAGGCATTGGCGTGAACTTGGTGCTCCAGTTCGATCGAGGGAACGCCGGGCCGTTCGACGTCAGCGCCGGTTTCAAACCGCCCAACGGATTAGGCCTCTCCGTCGACGGCGGCGGCTTCAACGGCGGCGGCTTTCTCCGCTTCGAGCCGGAGCTGGAGCGCTACAGCGGGATGCTGGAGCTCGAGTTCCGGGATCAGTTCACTCTCAAGGCAATAGGCCTGCTCGATACGCGTCTGCCCAATGGGCAGAGCGGGTTTTCGTTGCTGATCATCATCAGCGCCGAGTTCACACCCATTCAATTGGGCTTCGGCTTCAAGCTCGATGGCGTGGGTGGTCTATTGGGCCTCAATCGCACGGTGAAGACGGATCGTCTGCTCACTGGTCTGCGCGACAGCACGCTGAACAGCATTCTCTTTCCGACCGACATCATCGCCAACGCGGACCGGATCATCAGCGATCTGCGCCAGGTGTTTCCGCCCGAGGGGGGGCGGTTCGTGTTCGGGCCGATGGCGAAGATTACCTGGGGCACGCCGTCGCTGCTCACGGTCGATCTCGGGCTGATCATCGAAGTGCCCGACCCGGTGCGGCTGATCATCCTCGGCGTCGTACGAGGCATCCTGCCCGACAAGACCGCGGCCATCCTGCGGGTGCAGGTGAACTTCCTCGGCATCATCGATTTCGAGAAGAAGCAGTTCTCGTTCGACGCGTCACTTTTCGACTCGAAACTGCTCGCGTTCACACTGACAGGAGACATGGCAGTCCGGCTGTACTGGGGCGCCGAAGCGAACTTTCTGCTGACTGTGGGAGGCTTCCACCCCGCGTTTCAGCCGCCGCCGATGAATCTGTCGGCCATCCGGCGGCTGACCTTGGCCCTTGTGCCGGAGACAATCCGCGCCTGACGCTGGAGATGTACTTCGCCGTGACCTCGAATACGGCGCAGTTCGGGGCGCGAGTGGAGCTGTACGCGGCGGCGTGGAAGTTCAACGCTTACGGCTTTCTGTCGTTCGACGTCCTGTTCCAGTTCAATCCTTTCTACTTCATCGCCGAGGTGACGGCGATGCTGGCGTTGCGGGTGGGCTCCTCGAGCATCGCCAGCATCAAGCTCACCTTGACGCTGGAAGGTCCGACGCCGTGGAAGGCCAAAGGCGACGCGCGGCTGCGCCTGTGCTGGTTCCTGACGGTCAAGATCCCCTTCAACAAGACATTCGGCGAAGCCAGGAACACCACGCTACCGGATCTGGTCGTCCTCCCGCTCCTGGTCGAAGCATTGTCCGCGCGGGACAACTGGGAGGAGGAGCTGCCGGTTCAACGGCACCGGCTGGAGAGCGTGAGAGACGTGGGAACGGCGGCCCAGCAAGAGCTCTTCATGCACCCGGTGGGAACGCTGAAGATCAGCCAGAAAGTGGTGCCGATGAACATCCGGATCGACCGGATCGGCAGCCAGAGGCCCGGCGACGGACGGGAGTTTCGCATCGCCGAAGTCCGACTCGGCGCGAACGCGTCGAGCGCGCCGGCCCGGGAGTCGTTCGCACCGGCGCAGTTCTTCGACATGGACGACGAGGAGAAGCTGGCCAGTCCGTCGTTCAAGGACTTCGAGAGCGGCGTGCGCATCGGTGAGCCGGAGCGGATGCACACTGGGTACGCCGCTGCGCGTGATGTGAAGTACGAGTTGAAGTACATCGATTCGCAGCGGGATCAGCGCCTGGCGCCTTCCGTTGACTTGTTCGACGTCGATGCGAGCGCGTTCAACACATGGACGTTGCAGGGAGCGACTGCGAAATCGGAGCTCTCCTTCGCCGGCCGTCGTAAGTCCGTGCTCGCACCGGCTGAAGTCGGCGTCCTCGAGGAGTCCTTTGCGATCGTCCATACCGGCGACCTGACACCATTTGACGGAAGCAGCGTAATGAGCAGCGAGCACGCCGCACTGAAGCGCAGAGAGGCATTGATCGCATCCAATCCGGCGTTGCGGGGATCCCTGCAGGTGGTGCCGGCGTTCGAAATGAGTGCATAGTCATGGACACGCTCAGGAATTACACCTTCCTCCCCTGGACACGCCAGGGAATCGCCGCCGAGATTTCCGTGGTGGACGATCTCGGCACCGGCTCCGGTCCCGCCAGGGAGCGGGCGGAAGTGTCGGTGAGCTTTACAGTGAACGGCCAGCCGGTCTCGAAGCACGTGCAAGTCCTCGGGCCGGGCGACGTGGTCGGCATCAACCCGCGGGCGATCGTCAAGACGGAGCCGCGCCATTGGGTGACGGATTTCGAATCCAACTATTTGCCGTACATCGAGTTTTACGAGGAAGACTTCCCGTGGCGCTTCACGCCCGCCGAGGCCGCAAACAGCCTCGCGGGGAGCCGCCTGCGTCCCTGGATCTGCCTGGTCGTCCTGAAAGAAGACGAATTCGAAGAGGAGAGGACGAGCGGGCCATTGTCTGCGTTCGCGATCAAAGACGACCTCGATCTCTCCGCACTCTTTCCTCCCCCGCAGCAAAGCTGGGCGTGGGCGCACGTACACGTCAGCCGCAACATCATCGGAGATCAGTTGCAGACCACCGAGGAGGAGCAGGTTCGCGGAGTCGAGCAGAACCTCGAGCAGACTCTGCGCGTCAATGCCGACAGCGCTTCATCGCGCCTGATCTGTCCAAGGAAGCTCGAGGACAACACGGTGTATCACGCATTTGTGATCCCCGCATTCGAAGCCGGACGCTTCACGGGATTGGGATCGAAGATCCCGCCGGAACCAGCGGGCAGCGCGCATCGTGGGGCGAAGGCCAGCGGCTCTATCCGATCTATCACCGCTGGTTCTTCAGAACGGGAGCGAAGGGCGATTTTGAATTTCTCGTCGATCTCCTCGAGCCGCGCCGTGTGGACAAGCGCGTCGGCGTACGGGCGATGGACGTGCAGGAACCAGGCTATGAAGTGGACGGGATGTCGGGATCGCTCCGCGTCATGGGTCTGGAAGGCGCATTGAAGAGCCCTGAAACGGAATCGTTTCCCTCGCAGTGGCCGCCTGCCGGCGCCGTCTTCGAGAATCCCCCTGCGGGATCGGCAGGACGCTTTCTCAATCAATTGGAAGAGAAGGTCAATCTCCAATTCACCCTTCAGCATGAAACGAGCCCGGAGAATCCCCATCCCGACCCCATCGTCAGCCCGCCGCTCTATGGGAGGTGGTATGCGATGGCGGAAAAACTCACAGTAAAGGCAGGGTCAGGGTGGGTGGACGAGCTCAATCGCGATCCGCGCAACCGTGTGTCCGCCGGCGCAGGAACGGAGGTCATTCAGAACGAGCAGGAAAAATTCGTGCAGCAGGCCTGGGCGCAATTGGGTGACCTGCTGCGGGCCAACCAGAAAATCCGTCAGTTGCAACTGGCGTGGATGAGCACCTTCGTGACGTACCAGAAGAATGTGCTGCCGCAGCCCACGGATCACTTCCTGACGTTCACGCACGCCATGCAGAGCCGTGTACTGGGCAGTCCGACGACGATTGCCCGGCAGGTGATCGACAGCCGCCTGCCTCGCGCCGCACTCGATCCCGCGTTCCGGAAGATCGCGCGGCCGAGAGGGGCAATCATGCGGAAAGTCGTACCCAACGGCGCCTCCCGCCCCCGGGAGGTTCTCAGTCAGCTCAATGAAGGGAAATTGAGCGCGGCACCGCCCCCTCCCGACCCTACGGGACAGATCTCTCTCGACGCGGTGGCCGACTCGATCGTGCCGGACTCGCTGCCGTCGTGGCTGCGAGCGTTACTGCGCGGCGGCCTGCTGACGATCGTCATCGCAGCGTTGATGATCCTCACTCTCGCGCTGATGTTCGTCACCGGCAGCTTCGTCGTAGCGGGCGCCATCCTGGTCGGCTTGGCGGGTCTGCTGTTCCGCTTGCGACAATTGCGCAACGTCGTCGAAACGGCTGAGTCCTTCCAGGAGGCCGCTTTCCGGCCGGACGCTGTAGACCGGATCGCGCCGCGGCCCGGTTTCGTGCTGACGGAACTTGACGCGCCTCTTCCGGAAGCCGGCGCCGCGGGCGCGGGCGCGACGGACAGCGTCGAAGCGAGGAATTTCCGCATCGCGCTGAAGGACGCCTTTAACGTCTACCAGTCGCCTCCGCCGCCGCTCCCGGTTCGGGAGCCGCTGGATCTGAACGGCGCCGTCGTGAAGTTGAAGCAGTCGCTGAATCCCGCGGTCGCGATTCCCAGAAGGGCGGAGTTCGTCCTGAAGATTCCGGCGAGCATCAAAGCCTCTTACCTCCGCCCGCGGAAGACGCTCGTTCCCGTCATGGCGCACCCGGTGTTCACCCAGCCGATGTACCGGCCATTGAGAGACATCTCCGCGGAGTTCCTGGCGCCCAATCTCGATCTGATCCCGAACAACACGGTCTCGCTGATGGAGACCAACCAGCGCTTCATCGAGGCATACATGGTCGGGCTCAATGACGAGATGGGCCGCGAGCTCTTGTGGCGGGAGTTTCCGACAGACCAGCGGGGAAGCTATTTCCGCCAGTTCTGGGACGTGGCCGACAGGGTCAACCGCAATCCCGGCAAGCCGGCCGCGCAGGTCGAAGAGGAACTGCTCGACATTACGAGACTGCACACGTGGGAGCGGACTACATCTCTCGGGGACCACGCGAGCCGTCCCTTGCCGACTGGAGCGGAACCCGGCGAGGCCCAGCTGGTGCTGGTGATTCGGGGAGACCTCCTGAAGAAGTACCCCACTGCCGTCGTCTATGCACAGCAGGCGCGATGGACGGTAAACGAAGGCCGCCAGGTCCGCGAGCTGGACAACCGTGATCCGGGTCAGTTCATCAAGAGTCCGATCTTCAAAGCGGAGATCGACCCGGACATTCATTTCCTCGGCTTCGACCTCACCTCCAGCGTCGTGAAAGGGAATCCCGATCCCGATGCCGGCGATCCCGGCTGGTTCTTCGTCATTCAGGAGCGGCCGGGCGAGCCCCGCTTCGGTCTGGACAGTCTCAGTGACGAATCACCTGACGAACCCACCACCTGGAACGACCTGGCCTGGGAGCATCTGGACGATTTCGAGACCCTCGGCTGCGTCGACTTCGATGTGCACGTGCCCAGTGTTGCGACGATTACAGATCCTTCCGATGTGAAGTTCGAGTGGGGACGCAACGCCGCGGACATGGCGTACATCCTCTATCAGGTCCCGGTCATGGTGGCGTTCCACGCCGCGGACATGCTGCCATGATTGAAGAAATCAGAAAGACCCGCGAGGGACGCCGTGCCGCCGACGAGTCTCTGTATGCGCTGCAGAACCGGCTGCGCGCCAAACAGGATCAGCTCGCACGGGCCATGCGGCTGGGAAAGGCCGGCGCGCGACTGGCCGCCGAAGCGGAGCGCGAGATTGCGGCGCTCAGCGAGACGATCGGCAGGGAACGGTCCACCCTGCAGGCATTGAAAGGCCGGCTGTCTGATCTCGTCGGGGAATTCGTTCTGCCACTATCCCCGCAGCAGCTCATTTCCCGACTCGACGACAGCCTTCCGTGCCTGCTGTTGCCTATGCGCATGGAAACGCGGTTCATGGGAGCTCGCGGCAGCAGGGAGTTGTGGGTGCGCGTCTACCCCGACGACGTGGCCGTACATACGCACGAGAAAACGCTCACCCGGGACGAGGCGGACGCCGGCCTCCAATACTGGACGGCGCGCACAGTTGCCGCTTCGATCGCCGATGAAGCCGAGAAGAAACGGCAGGACGAAGGCGCTTGGCGTGCATTCGCCAACAGTTTCGGCGGCACCAGAGCAGCGTGGATCGCTTCCGAGATTCGACGCAGAGCGCGGGAAAACGGGAGCGAGGATCTTTTCTTCCTGCTGATCCGGGCCGAGGCGGCAGGGATTCTCGACGATCCGCAGACGACTCCGCCGGCAAAACGGGATGCTCTTCTGGCGCTGCTCGACGCGACTCATCCTTCCGTCGATTCGTTCCGCGACGGCGTCTCTCGGCTGCTGCAGGAGGATGCGGAGCTCCGCGAGGAAACGAGACAGGCGATCGCGCGCACGATCGACGATGGACTTCTGGTGTTTCTGGGCTTCGACCTCGAAGCACTGAAACCCGAAAGCTGGAGCCGTGCGCCGCGTACGGAGGTTCTCCCAGAAAGGTTTGTCCTGATCGGGATTAGCGGCGGCATCAGGAACGAGTGGCCGTTTCCGGCGACGGTGCCCAGTCCATTGATCCTGGGGCCGAATCCGCAGAATCTGGAGAAGGAGCTCGCGCAGGACGCCGGCAAACTGGTCGTCGGCGAGGATTACGCCTGGATCTGGGATTTCGAGGAAGCGATCAAAGTCGGCATGGCCGTTCGCGTGCCGTTGCCGGAGTCCCTTGCCAGAACCGGTTTCGATCGGCTGATGGTGCTGGGTATGCGCGTTTCAGCGGAACCGGCAGAACACAAAGAGCTGCTGGAGGAGCTGATCGACAATCACCACTACTCTCCGGACGGGATGGGTTTTCTTGCCCAGGGCACCCCCACCAATCACACTGCGGACGTCCGCTCCGGATTCTCTACGGGTGATGCCGAAGGGGACGAGAGCTTTGCAGTGGAGACCTCCGAACCGCCTTTGCCGGCCACCGAGGATCTGGAAAAGAGCGACGCGCAACGCCTGGCCGAAGCGTGGGACGTGGAGCCGGCAAAACTCGCAGTCCTGAGAAATGCCGATCTTCGGGACGTGTCGAAAGCGAAGCTCATGAACCGGGCGATGTGGCCGGCGACCCTCGGCTATTTCCTGGACGAGCTCCTGGAAACGAATCCCGCGACGAACGATCGCGTACGACGCTTTTTCACGGCCGATGTGGTCGCGAGGGGAAGCCTGCCGGCGATCCGCATCGGGAAACAGCCCTACGGGGTGCTGGTCACCAGCGCATTCGATCGATGGCGGATCGAAGCACGCTTCGACGGGGAAGACGCCGCGTTTCTGCGCGAGGTCCACGAGGTATTGCAGAAAGTAGAAGCGCAGTGGCAGCAGCTGGCCGGCCAGGTCTCGCACGTCGATGCGGGAGGCGACTCGTTCGCGCATCTGCTGAACATTCTGGGCCTGCACGCCACCTCCGTCGACTTCCGCCGCCGGATCGGCACGTACAAGACGACGCTGTGGAATCTCGCGCATTTCATGACCGGAGAAAACTTCAGCGCGTCGGGCCCGGCGGGGCGCTATTTCCGGGAGATCACGGCGCGGGGCATCGCCGTCCTGAACGAGTTCGGCTTCGACTTCGAGAAGACGCCGCGGATCTTCGGATTGCTGTTTTCCGATTTCACTTCCGGTCTCAACGGGCCGTTCATTGACGATGTCGCGTCGGCAGATGACGAGAAGCTGTCGGAGCTCGACGGCCTTCCTGCAAGGTATGCCGTACCGGAGGGCGAGAACAGGAACTACATCGGATGGCTCGTCGCCAGCGAGCTCGACGCACTGAAGCAGCAGAAGTTCGTGAACGACGCGGGGACGTCATTATCGACGCCGGCGGCGTTGCTCTATCGCATGTTGCACCGTTCTCTCCTGCTCGCTCACTACGATGCCACCATGAAGCTCTACGAAGAGCTGCAGCTCGTCGGTCTGAACGTCCGTCGCGAGCAGGACTTCACCAACATTGAAGCCGGCCGCACGGTGACTCGCTGGGAGTTCATGGAAGCCAGGGTCGGTCAGGTCATGCCCCAGATCAGCGGCGCGAACCTGGCCGTCAGCGATTTCCTGGCGACACCGGAGGGGCTGGGCCGGCCCGCGGCGGAATTACTGCGCGAAGTGAGGCAATCGGTCGCGCAGCTTGAAGAGCTGAAGACTGCCGAGCTGGAGCGCCTCACCGCCGAGCATCTTGATCTCTGCTCATACCGGCTCGACGCATGGCAATCCGCCCTGTTTTCCAGACGCCTCGAGCGTCTCAATGTCCTGCGGCAGAGCCCGGATGGAGGCACCGGAAAACGAGGCTTGCACCTGGGCGCATATGGCTGGCTGGAGAACGTGCGTCCCGCGCCGGTGCCTGTGCCGGTCGTGCCGGAGCAGATTCCCGAAGAACTGCGCGAAGACGGGATTGCAGTCGTTGAGCAGCCGAACAATGGAGGCTACATTCACGGGCCGTCCATCAATCACGCGGTGGCAGCGGCTGTCCTGCGCAATGCATATCTGACGCACGCCGACCAGCAGAACGCCGGGCATTTCTCGATCAAGCTGACCTCGGAGCGCGTGCGCACGGCGGTGTCGTTCCTCGAGGGCGTGCGCAACGGCCAGGAGCTGGGGGCGCTGCTCGGCTACCAGTTCGAGCGCGCCCTCCACGACCGCTATGTCATCGACGGAGTGGCCCTCAGCCAGTTCATTCTCGCCTTTCGAAAACAATATCCGCTCGTGGCCGACAAGGTGACGCCGGACGCCGCGAATGAGTCAATCGACCGGAAAGAGGCTGATCAGGTCGTGGACGGCTACGCGCTGCTGGAAGCCGTGTTCCTCGCGGAGCCGCGGCTGGGGTATCCGTACGGCGTCGACGGACTGCCCTCCGATTCCACGGCCGCAGGACGGGCCATCATCGCCGAGGTCGAACGGCTCCAGGTCACACTGGATGCCATTGCCGACCTCTCGCTGGCAGAGGGTGTGTTCCAGGTGACGCAGGGAAATTACGAGCGCGCGGGGGCCATGCTCAAGGCCCTGTCCGAGGGGTATGCGCCTCCGGAACCGGAGATCATTCGCACACCGCGTGGCGGTGCGGTCGTGAACCACAAGATCACCGTACACCTCGAGACCGGCGCCGTCGACAGTCCCTGGGGCGAACCGGCCACGCCGCGGTCACTGGCAGCACCGGGGTTGAACAAATGGCTGGGCGATCGCATCGGCGCGAAGGACTCGCTTCAGTTCAGCGTCCACTATGACCTGGACGATACGAACATCGCGGTTCCGATCGCGGACCTGAACCTTCAGCCGGTCGATCTCGTGTTTCTCATCGGCGACGAAGCGGGCGCCCTCGAGGGAACGCGCCAGGTCAACGATCTGACCGAGCTCGAAGTGCGTATCGACCACGCCTACCGCTTGGCCCGCAAAGCTGCGGATCCCCAGTTCGATTCTTCCGGACGGACGACGATCCAGTTCATGAGCCGTGCGGGATTCGCCGCCGCCGACGTCCGGACGTTCTTCGAGTTGCTCCCGCTGCTCCGCGACCTGCGGAACCTGGTGACCGCCTGCCGTCCTCTCGGCGCGGACGACTATGTGCTGCCGTCCGAGCAGACCACCGATCCGGTGGTGGACGGCAACATCAAGCGCTGGAATCTGCCGGCCATAAAAGCGACATTGGACATCGGGGCCGGTTCGTTGCGAGCGACGCTCGATGCGCTTCAGTCGGTGCTCGAGGGCGTCCCTCCCGGTGCATTGAACGAAAACCCTGCCGAAACGCCGGACTTGAGCGTCGTCGATTATGACGCACTGCGAAGCGCGCTGGTTCGTCTCTCCTATTCCGGATTGACGGGAGCATTTCCCAAACACGCAATCCTGCCGGAACCGATCCCGGGCGCGCCGGCCGCGGAGCACCTGGCGCTGGTCCGCATTCGGCAATCGCTGATCGAGCAAGGTTTTCTCACGCATGCGCAGGGGACGAGCCGCCATGCACAGGCGGAGTCGCTGAGCAGCTTCAGTGGATTGAGCGAGGAGGAGCGACTCCGCCTCACCGTCGAGGAACAGGCCGAGATCTACCAGCGCGCCGCGGCGCTGATCCTGGGAGATGCATTTCGCATCATCCCCACATTTACATTGAGGAACCTGCCGGAGCTCGACGCCGCGCATGCATTCGCGAGCGCCCCGCCAGAAGAGAGCCTGATGCGGTTCACGCAGGAACGGCTTGCCGCGACGTCAGAGTTGGCGATCCAGGACTGGAGAAGCCTTGCGGTCGACGAGTGGCTGCAAGGCGTCGCGGCGGTCCGCAAGAAGGTTCGGCTGGTCGATCAGCTCCAAACATACGACACAGCCTTCGACCGACAGTCATTGACGTTCCAGCCGCTGCAGTTGCCATTCGACACGAAGGCTCACTGGATCGCGGTGGAGTTTCCCGAGGTGACCGTGGAGAAGCTCGACGATCCGGCGGTCTTCGTGCCGCGCGGCGATTTCCTTTCGATGGTGAGACATCTCCCCGAAGGTCACAATGCGTCGGATGCGCAGTCGGGCATGCTCGTCGACGAATGGAACGAAGTCATTCCGAACCGGATCGAGACGACCGGCATTGCCGTTCATTACAACCAGCCCAATACCGAGCCGCCGCAGTGCCTGTTGCTGGCGGTCAGCCCCACGATCAAAGGCAGGTGGGACTGGGACGATCTGGTGGAGACGCTGACCGATACCTTCGACCGTGCCAGGCGGCGAGCCGTCGAGCCGGATTTTCTGCGGACCACTCCGTATGCGCAGTTGCTGCCGGCCATCCTGAGCACGTTTACGAGCTTCCCGTTCGGCACGATCTCCACGAATATGGCCGCGCAACCGGCCTCCATGATCTCTCGAGAGGAGCAGTGAAACTCTAATGGCGCAACAGATCGATTCCCAGTTGAAGCCACTCCTGCTCAGCGCGTCCTTCCGTCCGGCCGTGACGCTCTGGAACCGGCTTGAGGGACGCGCGCGAAAGGAAGATTTCGATCGCAGCCTGCGCGCCGAGATCCGCGATCCGCTCTGGATGTTGACCCGGCAGTGGCAGTTCGGAGAGTTCAAGGGAGAGGACGCGGGCTCAGCGGCGACGGCCAGGGTGCAGGTGGCCACGGGCCGCATCGACCGGTACGCCGTGAAGTCGGAGAACCGCAACGCCACAGGCGGAGAGCAATGGCAGCCGGCCGTCCCCTACGACCTCGGCGTGCCTCTCGAAGTTCAGGTGGAACGCGAGCCGATCTGGCAGACCGGTGTGGAGGATACAGACACGTACATCGCCCTGCGCGCACAGATGGGGCGCCACTGGATGCGCATGCTGCGTCAGGCGGGACTGGAGACTCTCAGGCCGGCATTTGTGGACAGGTTCGGGTTCGAAGACCCTGCTGACGTGACCGATCCCAGCGAAGCGGAGCAACTGGAGACCGCGCACGTGCGGAGCGATCCCGCAGCCTGGCAGGTCCTCCGGGCATTCGTTGGACGGCTGCCCGATGGCCGCAGGTTATTGGCCGCGATCGAAGACGGCCGATTCGATTCGTGGGTCGAAGAGCAGTTCGAAGACGGAGCGCAACCGCTGCTGAAGGATCTCGGCAGGGATTTCAGACGCTGGTTCCAGCGGCTGTATTCACAGCCCGACACGACCGTGGAAGATGCCTGGGCGCCCTCCTACCTGGAGTACCAGTTCGCCGTGTCCGCGCCGGAGGATGCGTCAGAAGCCGCACGTGCGATGCTCGTGGCCGAGGAGTATCACCAAGGTCATCTCGACTGGTATGCGTTCGAGATCGATGCTGAAAACCGCCTCGAGGACATGGCCGGGCTTCCGTTTTCTGAGGAGGGGTTCGAATTACGAAAACCGCTCGCTCTGGTGCCTGCGCAGATCGAGTTCAACGGGATGCCGAACGTCCGCTGGTGGGAGCTCGAAGATCGGAGGACGGACTTCGGGAGCATCCGGGCCGGGACGACCGACATTCCTCTGTTGCTGCTCGCCGAGTTCGGCCTGATTTACGGGAATGACTGGTGCGTCATCCCGTACAACCTGCACGTGGGCACGCTCGCGGACATCAAAGGGCTCATCGTGACGGACGTGTTCGGCGTCCGTACGTTCATTCGCGCCGCCGGGCAGGGTCAAGGCATGGACTGGCAGGAGTGGTCGATGTACGGGTTGACGTCGCGCGCGAGCCGCGGTCCCACAGACCGACGGCTGCTACTGCCGCCGGCGGTGGTGAAGACGCAGGAAGGCGACCCGATCGAAAAGGTGATCTTTGCGCGTGACGAGATGACGAACATGGTCTGGGGCGTGGAAGCGCGTATCCCCGGCGTATTGGGCACAGGCAAGGAGGGATTCGAGGCAGCGACCGCCCTGTCCCGATACTTCCGGCAACAGGCACCCGTCACCGTCCTTCCGGAAGCGAGCGAGGCGAAGATCCGCTATGTGCTGGGGACCAGCGTGCCGGAAAACTGGGTCCCGTTCATCGCGACGCACAGGCCGGGATCGCAACGGCTGATCCGCCTGCAGCGCGGATCGATGCCCCGCCTGACCGACGCGATTCCAGGCAGCGGCATCGAACCGCGCGGAGCGATTCTCCGGACGGGACTGGACGGACTGCCCGTCCGCCAGCCGTATTTCCTGCACAACGAGCAAGTACCGCGCGCCGGCGCCATCGTGACCCGCGGCTTCGGGCGCACTCGCGGGTTCAACGGCGAGGTGTTCACCTGGATGGGACGGCAGAAGGAGACTGGCCGCGGGCAGGGAGCCAGCGGATTGGAGTTCGATCGAGTCGTGCCTGTTGAGACGCGTGTTTGAGAGTGGATTGAAGACGCGTCGCGGCGATCAAATCGTCATTTGGCAACGGGCGACCCGTTTCGCCATCCGTGCCGAGTCGTCGTTGCATCGCCGCTCTCGAAGAGCTGGATCGACGCGCGATTCAGTGCGCGCGCGATCAGTGCACACCGTCTCGCCGGTTGGGCCTTGTTAGCGCGTCTGACACGTCAAGCAGCGTGTAGAAACCGAGATTCATCCTAGAGTCTTTAGTTATTGTGTGCGATGAGCGGTCTCTGTTTCGGTCTCTGTTCTGGCCTCAACGACACCCATTCCTACCCTTGGACGAGGGACGCGTGATAAAATGCCGACAGCGCTGTGAGGGTGCCTTTAGGCGCTTGTATCTAACAGGAAACACGAGACTTTCTCTCCTCAAGCGGGCGTAGCTCAGTTGGTAGAGTAGGAGCTTCCCAAGCTCTTGGTCGCGGGTTCGAATCCCGTCGCCCGCTCCAACGTCCACACCAATCGCGGTCGAAACAGAATTTTTTCTATAAAGTGGTAGACGACCGAAGGAGGGCGTCATGGCCGAGCTGCGGGCGAAGATGAGCGAGTTCCTGGTCGACTGGCGCGACGACGTGAACGCGTCGTGGCGCGCGCTGCTGGACGACGTCGAGCCGGCGCTGAACGCGATCGGCCCGGCGCTGACGCTCGTGGACCACGAGACGATTTTTCCGGGACGGAAGGGGATTCCCGCGGCGGGCGCGCGTCCCGACTCGCACGTGTTTCGCGCGCTCGACGGCGTGCGACCGCGCGACGTCACGGCGGTCGTGCTCGGGCAGGACCCTTATCCGATGGCCTCGCGCGCGACCGGCCGCTCGTTCGAGCAGGGCGATCTGCCGGCGTGGTTGCCGGACCGGAAGAAAGTGGCGGAGAGTCTGCGCCGCATCCTCCAGATCGTCGCGCATTTCCGCAAAGGCGACGCGCGCTATCTCCACGGCGATCCCGCCTGGTCGGACGTCGTCGCGGACATCGACGCGAAGCGGCTCGACATCGCCGCGCCGCGTAAGTTCTTCGACGCCTGGCAGCAGCAGGGCGTGCTCTGTCTCAACGCGGGCCTGACGCTGAGCCGCTTTCAGAAGGACGTGCAGCAGGCGCACTTCGCGCTGTGGCGTCCGGTCGTGCAGCGCATTCTGACGACGCTGGCGACGCGCAAGAAGGGCTCGGTCGTGTTCCTGCTGTGGGGCGGCGTCGCGCAGAAGACGTTCAACGAGCTGGGGATCCTCGAGGCCGCGGACGCCGCCGGCACGCGCAGCCGCGTCGCCGTCGTCACGCATGTCCATCCCGGAGCGGAGGACAAGCAGGGACAGCCGCGCTTCTTCGCACCGCCGAACACGTTCACGGCCGCGAACGAGAAGCTGACGCAGATCGGCGGCCCGGCGATTCAGTGGTGATGCGTCACGACGGCACCGCCATCCCCCGCAGCAACCGCAGCGCCTCCGGCGCGTCCGGTCCCACGACGATGTGAATGCGGTCGGGGGTGGGGCGGGCGAGGCCGCGGAGGCCGAGGGCATCGAGTGCGCGCTCGTCGATCGCGGTGATGTTGGCGACGCGGACGCGGAGGCGGCTGGAGGCGACGGCTTCGACTTCGCGGACGTTTTCGCGTCCTCCCAGTGCGGTGAGGAGGGCAGCGATGAGGGCGGGGGTGATGGCGTGCATGGCCGCGGTCGTGGGGCGGGTGCGGAGTTGGGTGCGGATCTCGTCCGCGATTTGATCGGCGATCGGGCCGAGGACGACCTGCAGGGCGTGATCGGACACCTTCACCGTGGCCGCGGCACCGAGGCGTTGCAGGGCTTTCTCGTCGACGGCATTCTGGCTCGCGACGATCAGCCGCAAACGGGTGGCGCAGGCGTCGACGGAGGTGAGATTTCCGGCGCCGCCGAGCGCGTGCACGAATGCCTCGGCGCGCGAGAGGTCCGAGGCCTCGATCGGTATTTCTGTTTCGATCGGCTCGCGGCCGGGAGTCTGCAGGTTGAACATCGTGATGCATGCGCGGAAGACGACGTAATACACGACGAAATAGAGTGCACCGACCGGCAGGAGCCAGAGCGGCCGCGTCGCGAGGCTGTAATTGAGGAGATAGTCGAAGAGTCCTGCGGAGAAACCAAAGCCGAGATGGACGCCGATACCGTTCATCAACACCATCGATACTCCGGTGAGGATGGCGTGGACGCCGTAAAGCACCGGCGCGAGGAACATGAACGTGAATTCGATCGGCTCCGTGATGCCGGTGAGGAATGAGGTGAGGGCCATCGAGACGAGCAGGCCGGATACGGCTTTGCGCCGTTCCGGGCGGGCCGCGCGATACATGGCCAGACACGCGGCGGGCAACCCGAACATCATCACCGGGAAAAATCCGGACATGAACGCGCCGGCCGTCGGATCGCCTTTGAAGAACCGGTTCAGATCTCCGGTCACGCCGCCGTAGTCGCCGAGGAGCTGCCAGGCGACGTTGTTGAGGATGTGGTGCAGGCCCGTGACGATGAGGATGCGATTGAGCACTCCGTAAACGAACAATCCGGTTCCGCCCGAGCTCACGACCGTTTGGCTCAGCACATCCATGCCGCGCTGCAATATGGGAAATCCGTGGCCGAAGAGGAACGCCATCACCAGTCCGGCGAGGCCGCTGACGATCGGAACGAAACGGCGCCCGCCGAAAAAGGCGAGGTAACTCGGCAATTGAATGTCGTAATAGCGGTTGTAGAGCAGCCCTCCGATCACGCCCGAGAGAATGCCCGCGGGGACGCTCAAGCGGCTGATCTGGCGCGCGGCGTCGGTCTCGATGATGACCTTCGCACCCTCCGTGGTCACGAGGTAGCAGACGAGCGCCGCGAGGCCCGCCGCGCCGTGGTTCTCGCGGGCCAGACCGACGGCGACGCCGATCGCAAAGAGCACGCCGAGGTTGGAAAAGATGGCGTTGCCGGCGGCGGCGATCGGCGGGCCGATCGGCGCGAGCAGCGGCACCAGCCCGATCAAGTCCGGCTGGCCGAGGCGCAACAGCAGGGCCGCGACCGGGAGCACGGCGATGGGAAGCATGAGCGCGCGGCCTAACTGCTGCGCGGCGGTGAGAATCCCTTTCATGCGTGGCCTCCTGCTTCGAGGGCGAGCTCGCGTACCGCGGCGGCGGACGGAGCGTCGAGTGCTTTTTCCGCGAGCGCGTGGCATTCGTCGAGGGACCAGCCGCGCAGCGTTGCCTTGAGCCCCGCGATCGCGGAGGGCACCGCCGACAGCTCATCCACGCCGAGGCCCACGAGCAGCGGAGCGGCGAGCAGATCGGACGCGAGTCCGCCGCACACGGCGATGGATCGTCCGGCGGCGCGCGCGGCGTCAATGCTCATGCGGATCAATCGCAGCACCGCTGGATGCAATGCATCGAGCTCTGCCTGACCGCGGTCCATGGCCAGCGTGTATTGGGCGAGGTCGTTGCTGCCGATCGAGAGAAAGTCCGCGACCTCCGCCAGTTTCCCGGCGAGGAGCGCGGAGGCCGGAGTCTCGATCATCACTCCGAGCGGAGGTTGCGCGCGGCCGAGCTGCCGGCAAAGGTCGTCGAGCATCCGCCGCACGCTCTGCACCTCTGCGACGTCGGTGATCATCGGCACGAGGATGCGGCACGCCGCGAGCGGCTCGACGCGAAGAATCGCATGCAACTGCTCGCGGAGCAGTTCCGGATTCCGCAGGCTGGCGCGTACACCGCGGATGCCCAGCGCCGGATTTTCTTCGTGCGGCAGCGGCAGGTAGCGAAGCGGCTTGTCGCTGCCCGCGTCGAGCGTGCGAATCACCACCGGGCGTCCGGCGAGCGCGCGGACGATGTTCTGGTATGCGGTGGTCTGCTCTTCGAGATCAGGAGCCGTGTCGCGATCGAGAAAGAGAAACTCGGTGCGCAACAGGCCGCACCCCTCGGCACCGGACTCGATCGCCATGGCGACGTCGGAGAGCGCACCGACGTTCGCGAAAATCTCGATGCGCTCGCCGCTGGTGAGCCGGCATTCGTCATGAGCTGAAGCTTGCGCGGCGTTGCGCTGCGACTGCACGCGTGCGCGAGCCTCCTCGGCGGCGTGCAGCTCCGCGTCGGCCGGCGCGATGCGCAACAGACCTTGTTCCGCATCGAGCACGAGCGGCGTTCCGTCGGCGATGTGCAGCACGTCCGGTCCCGCGGCGACCAGTGCCGGCAGGTTCATCGCCGCGGCGAGCAACGCCACGTGCGAGGTGGGACCGCCTTCGGCTGTACAGAAGCCGGCGATGCGGCCGGCTGGTAAGCCGACGAGCTGCGACGGCAGCAACTCCGCTCCGATGAGGATCGAGCCCGCGGGAGGATCGAGCACCGCCGCTTCGCCCGTGAGCGCGCGCAGGAGCTGTCCCGCCAGATCGCGCAGATCGTCGGCGCGCTCCGCGACGCGAGGATCGCCGACGGCGCGAAGCGCGCTCGCGCTCTCCTCGATCGCCCCGGCCCAGGCGAATCCCGCGCTCTTGCCGCGCGCGATCGATGCCTCGGCTTTCTGCAGCAACTCCGGATCGTCGATGAACGAGAGATGGGCCTCGATCACTTCGCGCGCGGTGCCGTTCGCTGTTGCGTGTACGCGCTCGAGTTGTTCGCGCACAGCGGCGCGGCCGCGTGCGAGCTCGGCGCTTTCGTGCGCGATGCCGGCGCCGTTCTCGGCGGCCGCGTGCGTGGAGGCGGCGATGAGTGCAGCCGGGCCGATGGCGATGCCGCGGTTGGCGATGACGCCGTGGAGGACGTTCGAGTGGAGGACAGGCAATCCTGTCTGTCCGCTTCGCGGAGGGACAGACAGGATTGTCTGTCCTCCACCAACTCCGAATGCTTTTTCGAGCGCGGCGAGCGCGGCGCCGGCGTCGGGGCCGGAGGCGATGAGGGTGATCTCGTCGCCGCGTTTTGCGGCGAGCTGCATCCAGGCGACGGCGCTGCGCGCGTTTGCACGATGGCCGTTGTTGAGCGCAGTGACGTCGGCGGACAGGCCGCGCAGCGCGGCGGCGAGCAGTGCCGCCGGACGCGCGTGAATGCCATGCTCGTACGGGACGCGCACAGACCTGCGCAGCTGCGCGGCCGGCGCGGACGAGCGGAGCTCCATCAGGAAATCGCCGACGCGGAGTGCGCGGGGCTGCTCGCGGCGCACGACGGTGAAGCCGCCACCGTCGATGACGATCACCGGCGTGATGAGGCTGCGGACGCGCGGCGCCACGCCGTCGAGATCGAAGCTGACGAGCGGGTCGCCGGCGCGAACGCTGCGGCCCTGTGTCACGTGCGCTTCGAATCCTTCCCCGTCGAGGGCGACGGTGTCGCAGCCGATGTGCAGCAGGATCTCCGCGCCGTTCGCCGCGCGCAGCGTCACCGCGTGCTTCGCCGCGTGCAGCGTGATCACCTCGCCGTCGCACGGGGCGCAGAGCATCCCGCTGGTCGGATCGATCGCCAGACCATCGCCGAGCACCTTTCCGGCGAAGACCGGATCGGGGACTTCCTCGAGCGCGCCGGCCCAGCCGTCCATCGGCGCGACGAGGATCATGGGCGGATCTCGATCCATTGCACCGCCCAGATGGGATCGACGGTGCGTCGTGTGAAGCGGAAGCAGAGGTCGTGCGGTCCAGCGGCGCGCGGCGGCAGCGTCACTTCCGGCAGGACGGTCACGTCGTTCTTCGCCGCGGCCGGCGCAAGCGGCAGCGATGCGATGCGCGGTCCTTCGCAGCCGCCGGCGAACACTTCGAGCTCGCCCGCGGGCGTCGCGGGCGGAGGCAGCTCGATCTTCTTCCAGTCATCGCCGATCTGGAAGTTGAACGGAAGCTGGCCGACCGCGGCCGCCAGCGTCGCCCCGTTGGTGAGATCCACCGCGGGATAGATCCAGCAGGGATTCATGATGTCGGTGAGAAACACCGCGCGCTTGCCGTCGAACGGCGCGTCGTCTTCGAGCGAGAGCACGAGCCGCTCGCTGCATAGCTTGAGCTGATGGCTGTTGCGGCGCCGCGAGAGCGTTGGTTGTCCGTCGATGAACTTCGGGTCCGCGGCCTGCACGTGGAGCGCGCGATAGCGCGCGAATTGCGGAGCGAGGCGCTTCAGGAAATCGCGATAGTCGCGCTTCTCTCGCGGAGACCAACCGATCTCCGCCACCGCCGCGCCGCGCGGCCAGGCCATGAAGTCGACGCGGTACTCCGTGCGGATGTGCTCCGTCCACAGATTTCCCTGCAGTCCGAGAATGTGCTTGTTTTCCTCGGCGGTGAGGTCCGCGCGCCATGGCTCGAACGCATAGACCTGCTGGAGGCCGACCACCCGGCCGCGCCCGGGCGGGTAGTCCTGCAGCGCGCTCTGACGATTGTCGAAGTAGAGAATGGGATCGGTCGCGAGCACGGCATCGTGGCCCGCGCGCGCGGCGGTCACCGCGCCGTCGACGCCGCGCCACGACATCACTGTGGCGTTCGGCGCGATCCCGCCTTCGAGGATCTCGTCCCAGCCAACCAGCTTCCGTCCGTGCGAGCTGAGAAACTTCTCGATGCGCCGGATGAACCAACTCTGCAGCTTCGTCTCGTCGGTGATCCCGAGCTCGCGCATCCGCGCCTGGACGAGCGGCGAGGCGCGCCACTGATCCTTCACCGCCTCATCGCCGCCGACGTGAATGTATGGGCTGGGGAAGAGCTCCATCACCTCGAGGAGGACGTCGACGAGAAAGGCGAACGTCGATTCCCCGACGTTGTAGAGGTTGCGGTACACGCCCCAGTCCGACGGAATCGCGGTGGGCGGATTTTCGACGGAGGCGAGATACGGATAGGCGACGATCGCCGCGGTGGCGTGGCCCGGCATCTCGATCTCCGGCACGATCGTCACGCCGCGTTGCGCGGCATACGCGACCAGACGGCGCACCCGTTCCTGCGTGAAGAGGCAGCCGACCATGCGCGGCTCCGCGCCCGCGGTCAGGCGCCGGCCACCGATCGTGGCGAGCTTCGGATACTTTTTGATCTCGAGCCGCCAGCCCTGGTCGTCGGTCAGATGCCAGTGCAGCACGTTGAGCTTGTGCAGCGCCATCGTGTCGATGAAGCGCTCGATGAACTCCGGCGACTGGCAGTTCCGCACGGAGTCGAGCATGATTCCCCGCCACTTGAAGCGCGGCTGATCGCGAATCTCCACCGCCGGGATACGCAACCCGTCGGCAGTCAGCAGCTGCCAGAGCGTCACCGCGCCATAGAACAATCCGCGCGGATCCCGCGCCGACACCGTGATTCCCTTCGGCGCGACGCGCAGCTCGTAGCCTTCATCCGAGGTCACGCGATCGCCGGCATCGAGCGCGAACGAGATCGAGCGCGGTGCGGCTTCGTGTTGGACCGGCAGTTTGAGCTCTCGTGTGCGCTCGACCAGAGCGGCGAAGTAGTGCGCCGTCCATTCCGCTTTCGCATCGGCCGAGATCACCGTCCGTGCATTGACCGTGAAACTGCCGGGCAACGCGCGAACCACAGCCGGCGCGGGAATCACCGGCACATCCGCGAATGCCGAGGAGCAGAGCAACGTCGCGGCGAACAGCAGGCGCTTCACTCGCGGGCCTCCACCGGCCGGCGCAAGAGGTCGCGGATGCTGACGGTGGCGTTCGCGACCAGCGGGCGCGCCCAGAACCCGATGCTCAGGATGTAGGCGAGGTTGACGTAAAGCAGCAGCATGCCCGCGCGCAGGCCGACGCGTTCCCCGGCCCAGCCCACGGCCAGCGAGACGAACGCGCCTCCGACGATCGCGGTGCACAGAATTCCGGAGAACGATCCGTGATGCCGCTCGACCGAGTTGAGCGCGAGCGAAAAGATCACCGACCACATCACCGAGAGGAACAAGCCGAGAGCGACGAACGACCAATACGAAAGCGTCGCGCCGCCGCCGAGTGCGGTGGTGAGCGCGAGGATCGCCGCCGCGGAGAAGCCGATCAGCACCCTGCGGCTGTCGAAGAGCTTGAGCAGCACGAGCCCGAGCGCGCAGCCGACGGTCATCAGTCCCCAGAACAGCGCCACCGCATGTGCGCCCGCGGTTTGCGGATCGAAGCCGTGATAGGTGGAGAGGAACTTCGAGATCCAGTTGGCGATGCCCTGTTCCAGTCCGACGTAGCAGAAGATTCCGATGAAATAGAGGAGCACGGCGGGACGTGCGAGCAGTTCGCGGTGCGCGGTCCACGGACCGATCCGCTCTCCTTCCGCGAGCTCATAGCGCGGCAGCCGCGTCACCGCGATGACGACCACCATGAGGAGCGTCACGGCGGCGAAGACCCAGTAGAGCGCGACCCACGGGAGCGCACGCGGGACGAAGGACACGGGATGCTTCACGAGATACGAGTAGACGAACGGGCTGAGGAACGATGCGCCGCCGAAGACCAGTTGCGCCGCGACGGAATTCGCCGCGAAGTGTTCCTCGCCGCCGGCGACCCGCAGCAGGGGATTGATGGCCACCTGCAGCAGGGTCATGCCCATCCCGATGAAAAACAGCGAGACCAGCGCGATTGCGTACGTCGGGGTCGTGGCGAACAGCAGCGATCCGGCCAGCGCGGATGCGAATGCGGCGACCATCACCGGCTTTTCGCGGAAGCGCTCCAGCAGCATCCCCGCCGGAATGGACATCACTCCGTAGGCGGCGAAGAAGGCGAACGGGAGAAATCCCGCCAGGCCGAGGCTGATGCGGAAGCCGCTGATGAGGTCCGGAATCAACGGCCCGAGAATGTTCGTCAGAAACGAGATCACGAAGAAAATCAGGAAGACCAGAAGAACGATCCACGGCCGGCGCTGATTCATCGCTTCGCCTCCCTGGCTCGCGCCGGACCGGTGGAGTCGCGCACGATGAGCTCCGGGTCGACGACGACGAACGTGCCCTCGGTCTGCTCCGGATTGTTGATGCGCTCGAGCAGCACGCGAGCGGCGATGCGTCCCATCTCGCGCAGGGGCTGGCGCACCGTCGTCAGGCGCGGGTTGTGATACGCGGCGATCTGAATGTCGTCGAAGCCGACCACCGACACGTCCTCCGGCACGCGCAACCCGGCATCGTAAAACGCGCGGATCGCGCCGATCGCCGAGGCATCGTCGAAGGCAAACAGCGCCGTGAAGCTCATGCGTCTGCCGAGGAGCTTCTGCGCGAACGCGTAACCCTCCTGATACGGAGCGTCGGGAGTGAAGACCTCGTCGCCTTCTTCGCCGCTGAGCTGCAGCGTGAGCTGCGCCGGGATGTCGATGCCGAGCGAGGCCGCGGCCTTGAAGATCGCGCGCGAGCGGTCCGCCGTGTCCGAGCTGCCCGGCTGTCCGCGGAACAGCGCGATGCGGCGGTGGCCGAGCTCCTTCAGATGCGTGAGCGCCAGGCGCGCGGCGCGATCGTGATCGATCACGACGTTCGAGAGTCCGTCCACGCGCTTGTGGCCGGAGATCACGACGGTCGGCAGCTGCGGCGGCTCGCGAAGCTCGGTGGCCACGAGGATCATCCCGTCGACGGCGCGCCGCGTGAGCATGTCGAGATCGTCTTCCAGCAGCTTCGGCGTGGAGCGCCGGTGGCTGGTGAGGACGTAGTGATAGCCGTTGGCGAAGAGGTGGCTCTCGATCCCGCTGACGATTTCCGCCGCCCACGGATCGCTGACCTCGGGCACCAGCACGCCGATCGAATTCGTGCGCTGGCTGCGCAGCGAGACCGCGATGTAGTTGGGACGATAGCCGAGCTCGCGCGCGGCCGCGAACACCCGCTGCTGGGTCTCGTCGGGAATCGCGGCGGCCACGGGAGAGTGGTTGAGAACGAGAGAAATGGTGGCCGGCGAGAGGTTGAGATGGCTGGCCAAGTCCTTCAGCGTGACTCGCTCACGGCGAATCTTCTTGGTGACGCGCGGGACAGACTTTCGTTTGCGGGTGTTCACGGAGCTCGGCGCCGATCTTAACTCCGTTAAAACGATTTAATCAATGTCTTTCACGAGGACGAAGGTCTCGGTGCGCCGGACGAAGGACGTCAGGTACCCGTTGCAGTCGATGATGCCGTCCAGCGCCGCGGCATGGCTGCCCTCGCGCGCGAGGCGGCCGAGCTGCGACGCGTACGCGCGCACGGCGCGCAGTTTCGACGCATCGTCGCCGAGGACCATGCGCTCCGGCAGGCAGAACTGGGTGGCCTCGCCGTAGTCCGCGTCGCGCGGGAGCACCGACGGCATCGACGGGAGGAAACGCCGGCTCGAGGATCGCGCGATCCAGCCCGGGTCGGCGAGCGCTCTTGCCTCGTCGTTCATGCACGGGCAATCGGGCGCGGCGGGCGCGGGATACCAGCAGTCGGCGTTGGCCGTGTTCTTCGTGGATGCGTGGATGACCGCATACGCGACCGCATGCGCGCCATGCAGGCGGCGCACGAAATTGCCCAGCGCCGCATGATCGGGATGTCCGTCGAGCCAGTGCGTCGTCGCGATCAACCCTCCAGCCGGCTGTGCGGCGATGAGCTCGTTGAGCGACGTCGTCAGCGTCGCCGCGGTGAGCGTCGTCCGCGGTCCCTCGCCGTAGCCGCACGCATCGCAGGAAGTGCACTGCGAAAAGTCGGAGCGGCGGAGCGGCTCCGCAGGTTTGCCGCCGCCGTCGTTGCGCCACGCGGCGGCGAGACCGGTGTCGGGATAGCCGAGAAAACGCGGAGGCGAAACGCCGATGATGTTCGCCGCCGCGTGGCTCTCGTTCCTGCGTACGTTGCCGAACTCCGACAGCTCTCCGGCCGTGCACATCGGACCGGCCACGCTGCCGTTCTTCCAGAAGCGGCAAGCCTCGCAATAGGCGTCGCCGTCCGTGACGACCACCACGGTGACCGGCTTTCCCGCACGGACGTAGGCATCGATCAACCCGGCGAAGCCGAGCGTCTCATCGTCCGGATGAGGGGCGAGGACCAGGAGCGCCGGGTACGCGGTGAGCGCGTCGTTGCCGCAGCTCGGGACAGGCGTCGCCGTCCGGCAGGAAACGAGGGCGCAGAAGATCAGGGCGGCTGCGATCCGTCTGGTGGCGCTCATCGCTGTATCAACTGATTACATGATCCGGCGCCAGGCCGTCCAGCGGCGCCACGCCGTTGTGAACTTTCAAAAGAAACAGTTGACCTCGATGCGGCAGTTGAGCTAAAACGATTTTATAAACAGCTAAAACGATTTAGGAGGTCGATGCATATGCGGTCCAGGAAGGTGTTTTGGTTCGCGATCTTCTTGTTGTGCTGGGCCCCGATCCTCTCGGCACAGTCCCAACCGAATCCTCCGGCGCCGCCGGCGGAGGTCGAGCCGGTGACCGAGGAGATCACCGTCGTCGGCATCTCCGAGTCGCTCAGCGAGGCGGTGAAGGTCAAGCACGAGGCCACGGCCATCGTCGACGCCGTCGCTGCGAAGGATGTGAACAAGCTGCCGGACAGGAACCTCGCCGAGGCGGCCCAGCGTGTGCCGGGCGTGGTCATCAATCGCGAGTTCGGCGAAGGCGAGCGCGTGTCGCTGCGCGGCGTGTCGCCCAATCTCGTGCACACCACGGTGAACGGCCACAATGTGGCGGTCGCCGACTGGTTCGTGCTCGAACAGCTGGCCGCCACGCGCAGCTTCAACTATCTCCTCCTGCCTTCGGAGCTCATCGGCCAGCTCACGGTGTACAAGAGTCCCACCGCGGATCTCGATGAAGGCGGCATCGGCGGCACGATCGACGTCAGGACGCGCAAGCCGCTCGACCTGAAACCATTCGCCGTGAGCGCAGCGCTGCAGGACGCGTACACCGAGAAATCGGGATCGAACGATCCCAACGTCTCCGCGCTCATGAGTTGGAAGAACGCCACGGGCAACGTGGGCGTGCTCTTCTCCGCCGTCGTCGACAAGCGCAACATCCGCCGCGACGGTGTCGAAGTCCTCGGCTACTTCCCGCAAACGGGAACCGGGTTGCTCGTCCCCTCGCTCATCGGCTCGGCGTTGTTCCAGCAGGAGCGCGAGCGCAAGGCGTTCGACGCGGCATTGCAGTTCCGGCCCACGGACCGCTTCGAGCTCAACGTGAACGGATTCTGGTCCCGCTTCGGCGCCGACAACATCAACCAGAACTACCTGGCCTGGGGCTCGAACGCCCTCGGCGGCGGTGGAACGCTCACCAATACGAATGTCGTCGGCGACACGGTCGTCGCCGGCACGATCGCCTCCGCCGGGAACGGGACGTCGGGCCGCGGCGTCGTGTATGACGCCATCGACCGCAAGGCATTCGCGAAGACCTGGTACGGCGACATCGACGGCACGTACACGGCGAGCAACTCGTGGATCGTGCATTTCGACGTCGGCCACACGAAGGCGGACGGCGATACCGATGCGCAGCCGTTCGTGGAGTTCGGCGCGCCGGCTTCGTTCCGCTATGACCTGCGCGGCGACACGCCGCAGGTGCAGTTCCTCAACGTCGATCCGAAGAATCCCGCGCAGATGGAGTTCGACTTCGCCTCGCTGCACCACATCACCAACGACGACAGCGAAACGTACTCGTATGTCGACGCGGAGAAGTCGCTGAACCGCGGCGCGCTCCGGTCGCTCAAGTTCGGCCTGAAATACGCGAACCATGAACGCGAGACCAACTTCATGGCCACCACCTACGGCGGCTTCTTCCTGCCGTTGGCGGCCACCGGTTGCGGCGGCCACGCATGCACGGCGGCCGCGTTTGCGGCCGGCCTCACCCCCAGCAACTTCCTCGATGCCATCGGCGCCACGGGGACGTTGAACAGCTATTGGTCGGTCGATCGCGCACGCGTCCAGACCATCCTCTTCAACAGCTTCAACGGCGCGCGCATCCCGAATCCGCCCGAGGTGTTCTCGGTCCAGGAGAAAGCGACGGCGGCATTCGCGATGGCGAACGTGAAGTGGGCGGACTGGAGAGGCAACTTCGGCCTGCGCGCGGTGCGCACCGAACAGACCTCGACGGGCAACATCGTCGGCGGCGCGGGCGAGATCCAGAACGCGTTCGGCAACTTCACGCACGTCTCCGCGGAGCGCAGCTACTGGGACTACCTGCCCAGCGTCAACCTGGCGCGCGATCTCAGTGAACAACTGGTGCTGCGCGTGGCGGCGGCGCGCACGATGGCGCGCCCCGACTTCACCGATGTCTCACCCCGCGTGACGCTCAACCCCGGCGCGCTCACCGGACAAGGCGGCGATCCGGAGATCGACCCGTTCCGCGCAAATCAGGCCGACCTGTCGCTGGAGTGGTATCACGGCGAGAAGAACGACGAGCTCCTCTCCGCCGCGCTGTTCTACAAGGACATCGAGTCGTTCATCACCGACCAGCCGGTGCAGCAGGCGCACCTGATCCAGACCAATACTCCGAACTTGTCGCTCTGCACCGCGGCATCGACGACCCAGTTCCCCAACCGCTATAGCTGCCAGTTCACGATCAATCAGCGCGTCAACGGCGGCGGCGGCCAGGTGATGGGACTGGAGTTGAATACGCTGCAGAAGTTCGGGCACGGGTTCGGCCTCCAGGCCAACTACACCTACTCCGACGCGCAGGCCGACGATGCGGGCCTCGAGATCCCGGGCAACTCGAAGCACTCCGGAAACGTGATTGCCTTCTTCGAGAACGAGCGGTTCGGTGCGCGTCTCGCGTACAGCTATCGCTCGGAGTTCTTCGTGACCTTCGACCGCTCGACGCGGCTCAACCAGGACTCGCTGAAGTCGCTCGATGCATCCCTGGCCGTCAACCTCACCCGCGGCCTCGCGCTCACGTTCGACGGCGTGAACCTCACCAACGAGAAGATCGTGCAGTTCGCATCCGACAGCTTCCGCCCTCGCGCCGTGTACGACAACGGCCGCTACTACTTCATCGGCGTCCGCTTCCAGCTCATGAGCGGATCCTGATAGCGTGTGGTGTGGAGGCGGACGTCCATCGTCCGCCTCCGCACGCATGTCTGCCGAAACGAACCTCGCCCGCCTCCTCGCCACCATGAACCCGCATCTGCACGAGCGGCCGGTGGTGTTTTGCACCGTCGATCGCGCGGCGGATGTCGATGCCATCTGCCTCTTCCGCGAAGCGGAAGGGGTGACGCTGATCCTCGAACAATCGGAAGCCGATGGGCGAAGCCTCGCGTACGAAGGTGAATGGGCCTGGATCACGCTCACCGTTCACTCGTCGCTCGCCGCGGTGGGATTCATCGCGGCGATTGCGACGCGGCTGGCGCAGGCGGGAGTGAGCGTCAATCCGGTGTCCGCGTACTACCACGATCATCTGTTCGTGCCGTGGGAGCAGCGGGAGTTGGTGATGGAGTTGTTGGAACGCCGCCGTCTCGGCGGCTGATCCGGCGGCGTCCCGCCGCCGTTGGGCGTCGAGACGACGCCCGTCCAGCCGGCGAGGACGCCGGCGTTCCGAAGTTACAGGTCCGCCCAGCGTCGCAGGAGGTTGTGATAGACGCCGGTGAGCTGCAGCACGGATGCGTGATCGGGATGATCCGCTCCCAATCGCTGAATCGAAAGATCGAGATCGAACAGCAGCGTGCGCTCGCCATCGTCGCGGACCATGCTTTGAATCCAGAAGAACGATGAGACGCGCGCGCCGCGCGTCACCGGGCGCACGTGATGGAGGCTGCTGGCAGGGTAGAGAATCATGTTTCCCGCGGCGAGCTTGACCGACTGCACGCCGAAGGTGTCTTCGATCACGAGATCCCCGCCGTCGTATTCGTCGGGATCGGAGAGGAACAGCGTCGCGGAGAGATCGGTGCGCAGTTGATGTGCGGTGCCGGTCACCGGGCGCACGGCGTTGTCGACGTGCGAGCCGAATGACTGCCCGCCGCTGTAGCGGTTGAAGAGCGGCGGAAAGACGTGGAGCGGCAGCGCCGCGGAGCGAAAGAGCGGGTTGCGCGCGAGCGCGGTCACGATCGACTCGCCGACTTCGCGCGCGACCGGGTGATGTTCGGGGATCTGTTCGTTGTCCTTCGAGCGCGCCGACTGATGGCCGGCGGTGACGCGGCCGTCGACCCATTCCGCCGCGTCGAGGCGTGCGCGCGCGTCGCGCACCTGCTCCTTCGTCAGCACATTCGGGATCTGCAGCAGCATCAGAACCCGAGCTCCGCGTTGATGGAGATCGAGCGGCCGGCTCCCGGAATGTAATGGCCGCCGCCGACGCGGTCGACGTACAGTGCGTTCGTCAAGTTGTTGACATTCAGGCGCAGCGTGAGCGAGCGGGAGACGTCGTACGCGGCCATGGCGTTGGCCAGCCAGTAGCTCGGCACTTCGGCGGTGTTGGTGGCGTTGCGGAAAATGGAGTCCATGTACTGCATGCCGGCGCCGACGGTGAACGCGCGCGTCACGCGTGCTTCGCTCCAGACGTTGAACGAGTTCTCGGGGACGAACGCCAGCGCCGCGCCCTGCTCGAGCGGATTCACCGAGGCCACGAACTCGCTTTCGAGATGCGCGTAGGACGTGAGGACGGACCAGCGCTCGGTGAGGTTGCCGGTGAGACTGAGCTCGACGCCGTCGACGCGCTGCTCGCCGTCGAGCACGAACGGCTCGGTCGTCAAACCGCGCGTGCGCGCGTTCGTCTTCTCCGTCCGGAACAGCGCCGCGGTGGCGATCGCGCGGCCGCCGCCCGATTCCCACTTCGCGCCGACTTCGAGATTGCGGTTCTTTCTCCGGCGCGAGGTTCACGTTGTTCGCCGCTGTCGCCGTATCGGAGAGTCCGGCGCCTGCCGTCGCAGCTTCGACGGTCGGATTGAAGGACGTGGCAAAGCTGGTGTACAGCGTCGCGTTCGGGCGCGGCTTGAACACGATCCCGGAGTTCCAGCTCAGCATGCGATCGTCGCGGCCGAGGCGCGTGCGCGCGGCGGTGGCGAGATTCGTGAGCTCGTAGTCGACGTCGACGGAGTCCCAGCGCAGGCCGGCCATCACTTCCCAGCGCGAGCCGAGCTGGAACGTGTCGAGCGCGTAGATCGCGGCGAGCGAGAGTTGCGTGTCTTCGGGATTGCCTGTGTTCGCCGGCATCGGGCCGATCGGGTGCTCGTGCGGATTCGGATTCGTGAGCGTCGTCTGCGGCTGATTCGTCGTCTGCGACTGCCGCTGAATGAACGTCGTCTCGCGTCCGACCTCGACGCCCGCGACGAGCGCGTGTGTGCCGAAATGGCCGGTGACGCTGGTCTGATTCGTCAGCTGGCTTTGATCCATCAGCCGCTGCTGCAGCTGACGATTGGGCGGACGCGGTGAGGTGATCGCGGAGTCGCGGTGATTGTCGGCCCAGCGCGAGATCGTGCGCAGCGTCCAGCCTTCGCGAAGATCGCGCTCGAACGTCGCCGTCGCGACATCGTTGCGGACCTTCTCGTAGTCGTATCCTTCGAGACCATAGAAGTTCGTCTGATCGACGCGCGGCTTCGATTCGAACGCCGCCCATGGCAAGCCGTAGTCGGGAACGTTGTCCTGCGACTGATGCTGATAGGCGAGCGTGAAGCGCGACGGCTTGCCGATGCCGAGGGAGAGTGACGGCGCGATGCCCCAGCTGCTGTTGTGCACCACGTCGCGGCCCGGAACGTCGGACGACGTGTACATCAGCGCGGTGCGCACCGCGGCGTTGGATTCGAGCGGCGTGTTGGTATCGACGGTCGTGCGCACGTAGCCGGCGTTTCCGGTGCCGACTGTCGCGCGCGTGAACGCCTCCGGCTTCGGCGTCTTGGTGATGAGATTGATCGCGCCGCCGGTGCCGCCGCGTCCCGCGATCGCGCCCGACGGACCTTTGATCACTTCGACCTGTTCGAGATTGAACGCGTCGCGGGTGTAGGCGCCGCTCTCGCGAACGCCGTCGAGGAGGATGTCGTTGCCGGCGGAAAAGCCGCGCATGCTGAACGAATCGCCCGGAACGCCGCCGCCGCCCTCGCCGGCCTGAAACGTGATGCCGGGCGTGTTGCGCAGCACGTCGCGCAACGTCGTCGCGCCCTGCGCGAGGAACACTTCATCCGGAATCACCGCGACCGTGCGCGGCGTCTCGAGCAGAGGCTGCGTGAATTTCGGCGATGCGATCTCGGGCGCCGGTGCAGACACTTCGATGGCTTCGGCGATCGACGGCATCGTCAGCACGGCCGTGCGCCGGCCCGTGAAGCGATGCTGGATGCCGCTTTCGGAAAGCAGTTGCGCGAGCGCTTCGCTATCCGGCATCAGGCCGGTCGCGCCGGGGCTGTGCAGTGCATCGAGAATGGTGCGATCGAGTTGGACGCGCAGCGTCACGCCGGTCGCCGCCTCGAACGCGCGCAGCGCATCGGAAAGCGAGCCGGCTGCGATCTCGAATTTTCGAAGCGGCAGTTGCGCAGTCGCGCGCGTTTCGGAGCCGGTGGTTCCGGCCGGCGTCTGCGCGATCGCGGCGCGCGTGCTGAATGCGGTGCACGCCATCATCGCGCCGACGGTCATCTTCCGAAGCTGTTTCGATCTGCGTCCACTCATGCGTTGCTTTCCTCTTCGACGAGTTGTTGCGACGGCGCGGGGGCGCCGCGCAGGAATCGGGAGAATCGGCGGAGGGCGAGGGCGATGCCGGTGTAGACGAGCACCACCGCCGCGGCGGAGGCGAGCATCGCCACGAACTGCCCGACGATGCCGCCCGCCTCGCCGGTGTGAATCCAGCGAAGCCACGCGCGCGCCTTTTGGCCGGCTTCCTGTCGCGGCGTATGTTTTGTGTTCGACGACGCGCGCGGTTTTCGGATCCAGCAAAAGCTGCGAGCGCTTGTCCGGCCGCGCGCCGTTGCCTTCATCGAGCGCGAACGTGACCGGGCCTTTGGATGACAGCGGCAAGCGGATCGACAGCGATTGCCATCGCGGCGCCACGCGCGACGACTCCGCGCGCGCCGCGGTGGAGAGGCGATCGAGCAGCGCGAGATCGGTCTTGCCGCGCTCGTTCGTGTTCTGCTGCTGCTTCGGTGGACTGTAGACGAGACGCGATGCCCATGGATACGAGATGACGACGCCGGAGAAGACGATGGCCACGAGCGGCAGGAACGCCCAGATGCCGAGGACGTGATGCCAGTTGAGATCGCGCGCGCGGCCGCGAAGGCCGCGGAACCAGAGGACGTTGCGGAACGCCGTGCGCGTGAGGCGGCGCGGAATCCAGAGGATGAGGCCGGAGAGCACGATGAAGAGGAAGATGAGGTTCGCCGCGCCGGTGATGGCCTTGCCGCGATCGCGCGCGTCGCCTTTCAGGAGCAGCCAGCGGTGCAGGCTCCGGTTTGCCTCGAAGAAGCCGCGCAGGCGCGTCGCGCCTTCGCCGAGGACTGCGCCGGTGTAGGGATTGACGAAGACCGTGTGCTCGCGGCCGAGAGCCACGGCGACGGGAGCGAAGCGATCGGAGCGGACGATGATGTTCGAGGGTTTGCCAGCGCCTGTGGCCGCGGACACGAGCTGCGACAGCGGCAGCGGCGCGCGCGGGCAGCGTCGGCCGCGCTCGCGCGAAGATCGCGCTCGGCGAAAGCGACGAGTTGCCGCTCGAACGCGAGCAGCACGCCCGTGGCGGACATCAGCAGAATGACCAGGCCGGCCGTCACGCCGGCGGAGAGATGGAGCCAGAAAAAGGTTTTTCGAATCATCAGGAGATCTTCAATTGAGACTGAGTCTCAGTTGCGAACTCTGACGGTAATCGTCTCAACGGCGTTCGTCAAGTCTCGGCCCTCCCGTGCCCGCGCCCGTGCCCGCGCCCGTGCCCGTGCCCGAGCCCGGGGAGGGGGATTCGGGCATGGGCACGGGAAAGGGGATGGATTCGGGCGCGGGCGCGGGCACGGGCACGGGCACGGGAAAGGGAGGTGAGACAATCACCGAATCGTGAAGCGTCCTCGCCGCTGGAAACGCATCCTCCTCATCCTCTTCGTCCTATTCCTCGGCGTCCTATCCGTCCTCCTCTATTCGACCGAATGGCTGCGATCCTTCGGCGGCCGCTTGAAAGGCGCGCGTCTCGAGCGCGCGCGGCGCTCTCCCGAATTCGCCGACGGAAAGTTCCGCAACCTGGAGCCGTCGCGGATGATGAGCGGCTCGTATCGCGAGATGTTTCGCCGCCAGTTCTTCGGCGATGAAGTGCGGCATCCGACGAAGCCCGTTCCCGTCGTCGCGCGAAGCGCGAGCGACTACGCGAATCCTCCGGCGAGCGGCTTGCGCGCGACGTGGATCGGCTGGTCGTCGGTGCTCATCGAGATCGACGGAAAACGCGTGCTCACCGATCCGATCTGGAGCGAGCGCTGCTCGCCGTCGACGCTCGTCGGTCCGAAGCGCTTTCACGCGCCGCCGATCGCGCTCGCGAATCTCCCGCACATCGACGCCGTCGTGATCTCGCACGATCACTACGATCATCTCGACATGCCCACCGTCGAGTTCCTCGCCAAACGCGGCACGCACTTCGCCGTGCCCCTCGGCATCGGCGCGCATCTCGAGCGCTGGGGCATCGCCGCGGCGCAGATTCACGAGCTCGATTGGAACGAGACCTTCGACTCTGACGGCCTCGCGCTCACCGCCACGCCCGCGCGCCACTACAGCGGACGCGATCCGCGCCACCAGCGCGAAACGCTCTGGGCGTCGTGGGTCGTGAAAGGACCGCAACACCGCTTCTTCTTCAGCGGCGACAGCGGCTACTCCGCGCAGTTCCGCACCACCGGCGCGACGCACGGCCCGTTCGATCTCGCGCTCATCAAGATCGGTGCGTCCGATCCGAGCTGGGTGGAGATTCACATGAGCCCCGAGCAGGCCGTGCAAACGGCGCTCGACGTGCGCGCTCGCGTGATGCTGCCGGTGCACTGGGCCACGTTCAACCTCGGGTTCCACGCCTGGAGCGATCCGATCGAGCAGGCGCTTGCAGCGGCGTCGGAAGCCGGCGTGACGCTCGCCACGCCGAGGCCGGGCGAATACTTCGAGCCCGCGGCGGCGCTTCCGCGCGACGCGTGGTGGAACTAACGCGCGAGAAACGCGCGAATGCCGTCGACCGCGTCGGCTTCGCGCATCAGTTCGTCGAGATACAACCGTTCCAGCTGCGGCAGCTCGTCATCCAGCGCGCGGACGACGTTGCGCCGCACCGCGCGCGCCGCGTACCGCAATGCTGTCGCACTGTGCGGAAGGAAAGATTCATCGAATGGAACCGATGTGTGCAACGAGTCCATGCTGCATCGCCTGCGCAGCGCTCCAATTCGCGCCGGTGAGAATCAACGCTGATGCTCCGGCGACGCCGATGCGCACCGGAAGCAGCGCCGACGCCGCGGGCGGAAAGACGCCGAGCTTGATCTCCGGCAATCCGAACTGCGCGTCCTCCGCGGCGACGATGAGATCGCACGCGAGCGCCAGCTCGAAACCGCCGCCGAGGCAGTAGCCGCGCACGGAGGCGATCGTGGGGGCGGGAGCGGCGGCGACGCGGCGGAGCAATGCGTGGAGCTGCGCGAGCGACGATTCGATGGATTCGGGCAAGTGTTCTTCGATGCTCGCGCCGTAGCTGAAGTGCGGGCCGCCGGCTTCGAGGACGATCGCGCGCAGATCGCGGCGGCTTTCCAGCGCCGCGAATTGCGCGTCGAGCGTCGAGAGCAACGCTTCGTCGAGGATGGGCGAAGAAAGGACGACGCGCGCCACCGAGTCGGAGGTCATGCGGCAGATTCTCCACGATTTTCTGCGACAATTTCGGTCCGCCGCATGAACGATCCGGTCAGGATTTTCGTCAGCTACAGCCATTCCGACGCCGAGTATCTCGGCGAGAGCTCGCTCCTCGGATTTTTGCGCGGCCTCGAAAAAGAAGGGGCGGAGTTCTGGACCGATAAGCACATCATCGCCGGCGACGACTGGGACAAAAAGATCCGCGACCGCATCGACCAGTCCGATATCGCGCTCGTGCTCGTCAGTCAACGGTTTCTCGACTCCGACTACTGTACGAAAGAGATCGAGGATTTTCTCGATCGGCGCCGGGAGTCGGGACTGATCATCGTTCCGGTGATCCTGTCGGCATGCGAGTGGGAGCGCCACGCGTGGCTGCGGGAAACGCAGTATCTGCCTCCCAACCGCGAGACGATCAGAGAACACTACGTCCAACCCGGCCCTCGCGAACGGATCTTTCTGGACATCCGGTCCGCGCTGCTGAAGCAGATGGAAACTGTGCGGAAGGCCCGGCGCGCGGTGCCCGCGGCGCAGCCGGTCGAGAGCGAGCATCGGCAGGTCACGGTCCTCGAATGCGAGCTCACCGCGGCCACCGCATCGCACGCGCTCGACATGGAGGAGCTCGTGCCCGTCCTGCCGGACTACCGCGCACGGGCCACGGGAATCGTCGAGCGGCGCGGCGGGCATGTCGCGCAGCGGGAGGGCGAGCGGCTCGTCGCATATTTCGGCGTCCCTCGCCTGCACGAAGACGATGCCCGCCGGGCCGTGCTCGCGGCTCGGGAGCTCGTCGCGCTGCCTGCGCAACTCGCCGGAGCGCCGTCCACGATGGCGGTGCGCCTGGCAATTCACACCGGCCAGATGGTCGTCTCCACGGCAGTCGACGAGGCCGAGCCGATCGTGGTCGGCAAGATGCCGGACGTCCTCGCCGCCGTTCTGGATCAGACGCCGCCGAACCGCATTCACCTCACCGCGCAGACGCACGATCTGATCGAACGGGAATTCGCCTGCGCCGCCGCCGGAAGCGTCACGATCGAGGGCGATCACGAGCCGGTCGAGTTTTTCGCGCTCGAGGCCGTTGCGCCGGCGCCTCCGGCGCGACGGCCGTTTGTCGCGCGGGACCAGGAGCTCGAGATCCTGAGACAGCGATGGGCGCTGACGCGCGGCGGCAACGGACAGGTCGTCCATATTCTCGGCGAGCCGGGAATCGGAAAGTCGCGTCTGGTGCAGGAGTTCGCGGCGGAGGTGGCCGGAGAGGCGATGACGTCGCTCGCGTGCCGCTGCTCTCAGGATTACCAGAACACCGAGCTCCATCCGATCATCGACCTCGTGCGCAGCGCGCTGCAGGTGAGCGACCTCGAAACACTCGAAGCCGCGGTTCGTGATCTCAAGATGTCGCCGCGATCCGCGCCGCTGCTCGCGGCGCTCCTTTCGCTCGCGCCGCCGCCTGCGGGTCTCAGCCCGGAAGGCCGCAGGAAAAACACACTGGCGGCGGTGCTCGAGCTGATCCTCCGTCTCGCCGCGCGCAAAACGCTTCTCCTCGTCGTCGAAGACCTGCACTGGAGCGACGCGTCGTCGCGGACGTTCCTCGGCCAGCTCATTCAGGAGCAGGCCGCCGCGCCGGTTCTCACTCTGCTGACGTTCCGGCGGGAGTTTGTTCCGCCGTGGAGACGCCTCTCCCATCTCTCCGAGCTCTCGCTCGGCCGGCTCGCGCCGGAGGAAACGGGCGGACTCGTTTCGCTGCTGGCGGAGAAGCAGCTCCCGCCCAATCTCGTGAACGAGATCGTCCGCAGGTCCGACGGCATCCCGCTGTTTGCCGAAGAGCTGACGAAGTGGACCACGGAGTCGGAGAACGCCGGTGCGGCGGCGATGCGCGTTCCGGCGACGCTGACCGGCTCTCTCCTGGCGCGGCTGGACATGCTCGGTACGGCGAAGGACATCGCGCAGGTGGCGTCGGTGATCGGCCGTGAGTTCTCCTGCGAGCTGCTCTCGCAAATCGTCGACGTGGAAAGCGACGCGCTCGAGCGCGATCTCGACAGCCTGTTGCAGAGCGAGATCATTCGGCGCCGGCCCCTCGACGGCGGGTCGTATGTGTTCTGGCACGTGCTCATTCAGGAGACGGCGTACGAGTCGCTGCTCCCTCACGACGCGCGCAGGCTGCACGGCAGGATCGCCGGCGCGCTCGAGTCGAAGTTCCCCGACGTCGTGCGCAACCAGCCCGAGATCGTCGCCCTGCACCTGACGCGCGCGGGAGTCGTGCCGAAGGCGATCCTTTATTGGGGCCGGGCCGCGGAGCGCTCGATCAAAAACTCGGCGAATCTCGAAGCAGTGGCCCACCTCGAGCAGTGTCTCGAGCTGCTGGCCACGCTTCCCGAAAGTGCCGAGCGCGATCGTCAGGAAATGAAACTGCGCATCGCGCTCTCGCTTCCGCTGCTGGCGACGAAGGGCTACTCCGCCGTCGAAGTCGACGAGACCCTGACCCGGGCGAAGCAGCTTTGCCTGAAGCTGGGAGACGAAGACGAGCTGTTTCGCGTGCTCCGCCTGTTCTGGTCCTTTCAGGCGATGCGCGGAGCTCACCGCGAAGGAACGGAGACGGGCCGGCAGATGCTGGCGATGACCACGCGCCGCAGCTCGCCGCAACATGATCTCGAAGCGCATCGCGTGCTCGGCACCGGCTTCTTCTACCGCGGCCGGATGAAGGAGGCGTGGGAACATCTCGAGCGCGCGTTTGACTCGTACGACCGCGAGCGCGATCACTCGCTCGTGCACGTGTACGGTCAGGATCCCGGCGTGAGCTGTCTTTCCTTCGCCACCGCGACGTTGTGGAACCTCGGCCGTCCGGAGCTCGCGTTGATCAAGGGCCGCGAGGCCGTCGCGCTGGCGCGCGAGCTCGGACATCCCTACAGCCTCTGTTTCGCGCTCATCTTCAGTGCCTGGCAGCACATCTTCCGGGGCGAGCTCGAAGCCGTAGAGACGTACGTCAACGAGATGATGGGCATCGCGCACGACCAGTCGTTCGCTCCGCTCGAGGCGATCGGAGTCATCCTCTCCGGATGGGTGAGTGCCCAGCGAGGCGCGGCCGACGGGCTCGTGAAGATGAGTCGCGCGCTGGCGGGGTGGCAGAGCTTCGGCGCCCGCGTGTTCGTGCCGACGTTCTCGGCGTTCATGGCGGAGATCCACGCCGAACGTGGCAACGTCGAGCAGGGGCTCGCCGCGGTCGATCAGGGATTGCAGGCGTGCGAAACGAACGGAGAAGGATTGTGTGAGCCGGAGCTGTACCGGCTGAAGGGTGAGCTCCTGGCGATCCAGACTCCCGGTGCACCGTCCGCGCGGGAGAACCTGCTGCGCGCGCGCCAGGTCGCCATCGAGCAATCCGCCAGGGCGCTGGAGTTTCGCGCCGTCCTCAGTCTCGCCCGCTTCTGGCTGGCCGCCGGAGACGATGCCTCCGCGCGCAAGAGCCTCGATGAGACGCGCGGCTGGTTCCGCGCCGAAGATGGAGAAGACGTCCGCCGGGCCGACGCGCTCCGTGCGAGTCTCGGCGACTGAAACCACTCCGCCTGCCGGCACGACCTCCGACCTTCCCTGATTTTCTGCATGAGATAATCCGCGGCCACCCATGACCGAGCCCGCAGTTCTCGCGAGCGGCCGTTTCACCATCCAGCGGCGGATCGGCGCCGGGGGCATGGGCATTGTCTACGAGGCCCTCGACCGCGAGCGCGGGCACGTGGTCGCGCTCAAGAAACTCCTCGGCACGGACGCCACCGCGATCTATCGCCTGAAGAGCGAGTTCCGCGCGCTCGCCGACATCGCCCATCCGAACCTCGTTCGCCTCTATGAGCTCATCGGCGAAGGGGACGAATGGTTCTTCACGATGGAGCTCGTCGACGGCGTCGACTTCCTCCATGCCATCCGCGGCCGCAGCGCCGTCGTGCCGCGCGAAGACGAGACGACCGAGCGCTCCACGCTCATCAGCGACAGCGGCCTCTCGCTCGCCGAGATGCAGCGGAAACGCGACGCTAAAAAAGAGGAGCGCATCGAAGAGCCGCCGACCGAGATCGTGAGCCTCGATTACAAAACCGTGCGGCGCACGCTGCGCCAGCTCGGCGAAGGCGTCGCCGCGCTGCACGACGCGGGCAAGCTGCATCGCGATCTCAAGCCGTCAAACGTCCTCGTCACGCCGGCGGGACGCGTCGTCGTCCTCGACTTCGGCCTCGCCACCGACGCCTCCGGCTTCGACAAGAAAGTCACGTTCGGCGGCACGCCCGCGTACATGGCGCCGGAGCAGATCGCCGACCAGCCGGCGAGCGAGGCCAGCGACTGCTACGCGGTCGGCGTGATGCTCTACGAAGCGCTCACCGGTGGCCTGCCGTTCACCGGCAACTTCTATTCGATGCTGATGCAGAAGCGCACGACCGATCCGCAGTTCCCGATCGGACTCTCGCGCTCGATCCCCGAGGATCTCTCGTCGTTGTCGATCGACCTGCTGCGGCGCACGCCGGAAGATCGCCCGACCGCGCGCGACATCGTCTCGCGCGTCGTCGATCAGCAGGACCGGCAGCGCTCCGCGGCGATGACGCTCTCGCGTCCGCGCGAGACGCCGTTCATCGGCCGCACGCCGGAGCTCGCGCAGCTGCAGGATGCGCTCGACGCCACCGAGAACGGCACACCCGTGACGGTGCTCGTGCGCGGCGCGTCGGGCATGGGCAAGACCGCGCTCGTGCGCGCGTTTCTCCACGACGTCCAGCAGCAGGATCCGTCGATCGTCGTCTTCAGCGGCCGCTCGTACGAACAGGAGTCGGTGCCGTACAAAGCGGTCGACAGCCTGATCGACGACCTCGCGCGCTACCTGCGCAACGTGTCGACGCTGGAAGCGAAGGCGCTGCTGCCGACCGACGTCGCCACGCTCGCGCGGCTCTTCCCGGTTCTGCAGGAAATCGCGCCGGTGCAGAAGGCGCGGCGCAAGGCGCTCGACATCCCCGATTCCGTCGAGTTGCGCCGCCGCGCATTCGCGGCGCTGCGCGAGCTGATGGCGCGCATGGCCGATGAGCATCGCGTGATCCTTTTCCTCGACGACGTGCAGTGGGGCGATCGCGACAGCGCGGCGCTGCTCGCGGAGGTGCTGCGTCCGCCCGATGCGCCGCCGTTGCTCGTGATCGCGGCGCATCGCATCGAAGAGGCGGAAACGAGTCCGATGCTCGCGGAGCTGAAGAAGCTGCGCGAGACGGAAGGCGCGCTCGGCGACCTGCGCGACGTCGTGCTGCAGCAGTTGTCCGCCGAGGAGGCGCGCAACCTCGCGCGCTCGCTGCTGGACCATGACAGAGTACCGGCCCGCTCGATCGCGTCGAATCGATCGCGAAAGAAGGCGCGGGCAGTCCGTTCTTCATCGTCGAGCTCGCGCGATTCTCCGATGCCACGGGTGTCGTTGCGGCCGATGTCGATGGCAGCGGCGCGGTGCTCGATCGATTGATCCGCGCGCGCGTTGCGTTGTTACCCGAGGTCGGGCGCGATCTGCTCGATATCGTCTCGGTGGCGGGCAGGCCGATCCTCGCGACGGCGGCGAACGTCGCCGCGAATCTGCGCGCGGACGACGAGGCGATGCTGGCGCGACTGCGCGCCGATCATCTGCTGCGCACGCGCGTGCGCGCCGGGCGCGACGAAGTCGACGTCTACCACGACCGCATTCGCGAGGCCGTCGTGTCCGCGCTGCCCGCGCAGCGGCGGCGCCTGATGCATCTCACGATCGCGCGCACGCTCGAGGAGCACGGGGCCGGCGATCCGGAAGTGCTCGCGGTGCATTACCTCGGCGGCGGCGAGCCGGCGAAGGCGGCGGTGCACGCGCTCGAAGCCGCGGAGCGTGCGTCGGCGGCGCTCGCGTTCGAGAACGCCGCGCACTTCTTCGGCATGGCGTTGGGTCTCGAAGGCGGTGAGCCGCGGCCGCAGCTGTTGACGAAGCTCGGCGACGCGCTCGCGAATGCAGGCCGCGGCGCGGATGCCGCGCCGTACTACTTCCACGCCGCGCGAACCGCCGATCCCGCGACGAACCTCGAGCTGATGCGCCGCGCCGCGGAAGGATTGCTGCGCGGCGGGCACATGGACGAAGGGCTCGGCGTCATCAAGAACGTGCTCGCCTCGATCGGCCTGCGCATCCCTGCGACGCCGCGCGCCGCGATCCTCGGCATCGTCGGCGGACGCCTGCTGCTGAAACTGCGCGGCCTGAATTTCCGTGAGCGCGCGGAGGAGCTGATTCCGCCCGCCGACCTCACGCGCATCGATGTGCTGTGGGCCGTCGTCACCGGACTCGCGCGCATCGACAACATCCGCTCCGCGTACTTTCAGCCGATCCATCTGCGCGTCGCGCTGAACACCGGCGAGCCGTATCGCGCCGCGCGCGCGCTCGCCGCGGAGGCAGCCTTCTCCGCGGTGAATGGAGCGAAGGCGAAAGCGCGCACGGCGCAGCTGGTGACGCTGGCTGAGCGCAGCGCGCGGCAGATCGGACATCCGCACGCGATCGGGATGGCGATGATGGCCCGCGCGCTCGACAGCTATTACCTCGGCCGGTTTCGCGATGCGCTGCAAAGAGTCGAAGAGGCCGAGGCGATCTTCCGCGAGAAATGCACCGGCGCCACGTGGGAGATCAACACCACCGTCAATTACGTGCTCTCGTCGCTGACGTACCTCGGCGAGATGGCGCAGCTCGCGCAGCGCGTGCCGCAGCGCTTGCGCGAGGCCGAGGAGCATGGCGATTTGTATGCGGGCATCGATCCCGTGTGCCGCCCCGGCATCGTCTACCTCGCGCTCGACGAGCCGGAGGCGGGACATCGCGCGCTGCGGCAGGTGATGGATCGCTGGACGCTGCACGGATTTCATCTGCAGCACTACCTCGAGATGCTGGCCGAGAATCAGATCGATCTGTACGGCAACAGTTGGGCCTCGGCGTGGCGGCGCATCGAAGAGCGCTGGCCGAAGATGAAAGCCTCGCTGCTCCTGCGCGTGCCGTTCCTCAAAGTGGAAGGCCTGCATCTCCGCGGACGCAGCGCGCTGGCCGCGGCGCAGGGCGGCGGCGACCGCGCGCTGATCGAAGTCGCGGAGCGCGACGCGAGCGCGATCGAAAAAGAATGGGTCGCCTGGGCGCTGCCGTTTGCGATCGCGTTGCGCGCCGGCGCGGCGTCGCTGCGCGGAAAGAAAGACGTCGCGATCCAGCTGCTCGAGCAAGCCGCGCGCGAGTTCGAGAAGAACGAGATGATGCTCTACGCGCACGCCGCGCGGATGCGCCGCGCGCACCTCACGAACGCAAGCGATCCATCGCGCGAATGGATGCAGCGGCAGGGCGTGAAGAAGCCGGAGCGGCTGTTGAACGTCCTGCTGCCCGGCTTCTGATCAGCAGACGGTTGCGCGGTTACGCAGTTGCGCAGTTGCGCAGTGGGAGGGTGGGGCCGCGCAACCGAGCGACCGCGTAACCGAGCAACCGTACAATCAGTCGCATGCAACACAAGCCATGCGACCTGGTCATGAAGGGCGGCATCACCAGCGGCATCGTCTATCCGCGCGCCGTCTGCGAGCTGGCGAAGGAGTACCGCTTCGCGAACATCGGCGGCACGTCCGCGGGCGCGATCGCGGCCGCGCTCACGGCGGCGGCGGAGTACCGGCGGCATCAGGGGAGTGACGACGGCTTCACGAAGCTGGAGCAGTTGCCGGAATTTCTCGCGAAGGACAACAACCTGCTGCGCCTCTTCCAGCCGAACGACGACACCGCGCCGCTGCTCGACGTCGCGCTCCGTGCGCTGCAATCAAAATGGAGCGCGCTGCGCGCTCTCCTCGGGCACTTCAATCGCTTCGGCGGCGCGGTCGCGGCGATCGGCGCGCTCGTCCTCGCGTTTTCCTGGCGCAATCCGATCGCGGCCGCGTACATCGTGATCGTCACGGCGATCGCATTCGTGCTCGCGGCGGTGATCGAGATGATCGTCTACGCGATGCGCGTGCTGCCGCGCAATCGCTACGGCCTCTGCAGCGGCGCCGGCGCGACCGCGCTGACGGAATGGCTCGCGACGCGGATCGAAGATGTCGCGGGCGTCGATCATCCGCTGACGTTCAAGGATCTCGAAGACGCGGGCGTGCGTCTCGAAGTGATGACCACGAACCTCACGCACGGCCGGCCGTATCGCCTGCCGCTCGAGTCGAAGCAATTCCTCTTCTCGGAGAAAGAGTTCCGCGAGCTGTTTCCGACGCGCGTCGTCGACTCCATGATCGCGCGCTCGACGATGCGCAGCGGGTTGTACGTCTTCCCGCAGGAGCAGCTGCCGATCATCGTCGCCGCGCGGATGAGCCTCAGCTTTCCGCTGCTGCTCACCGCCGTGCCGCTGTACGCGAGCGACTTCGGACGCCGCGACCGCAACTACACGCCGGAGCTCTGCTGGTTCTCCGACGGCGGCATCACCAGCAACTTCCCGGTGCATTTCTTCGACGCGCCGCTGCCGCGCTGGCCGACGTTCGCCATCAATCTCAATCCGCACTCGGAGCGCTATCACGACGCGGATCAGCGCATCTACGCGCCGACCACGAATCGCAGCGGCATCGTCGAGTGGTGGCGCACGATCGACGGCCTGCCGTCGTTTCTCTGGTCGATCGTCGCGACGATGCAGAACTGGCACGACAACATGCTCCTGCGCATGCCCGGCTATCGCGACCGCATCGCGCATGTGCTGCTGCGCGGAAAGGAAGGCGGGCTGAATCTGACGATGGATCCCGCGACGATCACCGACGTCGCAGAACGCGGACGTGCCGCCGCGAAAACTCTGCGCGAGCGCTTCGGCGGCGAGGGCTGGCGCAACCATCAATGGATCCGCTTCCTCTCCTTCATGCGCGCGCTCGACGACGCCGGCGTGGAGTTCGCGCGCGGCTACGACGAGACGCTGCTCGACGAAAGCACCGCGCTCCCGTCGTACGACATCGGCAGCGAGCGCGCGGTGATGCGCGACAAAGCGCGCACGTTCGCGAAGTTCGCGGAGAAGTATTCGGGGAAGAAGAGACCGCGCCCGCGGGCGGTGCTCAGGACGGTGCCGGAGGTTTAGAGCGCGCGAAAGCCTGTTTCGGCGACAGGATCATTCTTCCGATCCAACCGCGTCACGATCCAGGCATCGCCGCGTCTTTCGATCTCCACGATCACGCTCGCCCACATCCCGCCGTCGAGATTCTCCGACCAGCGGAAGCGCATCCCGGGCGCGGGGGAGAGGTGGTGTTCACGGAGATGTTGCTCCGCCATCTCGATCAGTTCGGGTCCGCCCTTGTGGTCACAGGCCATTCGCATATGCTACCCGCATGAGAGACGTCCATTCCTTCGCCCGTCCCGACGAGGCGGCCGTGCGGCACATCGCGCTCGATCTCGAAGTCGATTTCGAGCGGCGCGTTTTGCGCGGCAAAGCGATCGTGCAGTTCGAGACCACATCCGAGGCGCGGCAACTCGTGCTCGACACCCACGGACTCACCATCAAACAGGCGAGCCTTCCGTACACCCTCGGCGACGAGAAGCCGTTCCTCGGACGCCCGCTCGTCATCGAGCTCGACGAAACCGGCCAGGAAGTGTCGATCGAATACGAAACCTCTCCCGATGCCGCGGCCGTGCAGTGGCTCACGAAGGAACAGACCGCGGGCAAGCAGCATCCGTTTCTCTTCACGCAATCGCAGGCCATCCTCGCGCGCACGTGGGTGCCGTGTCAGGACTCGCCCGGCGTGCGCATGACCTACGAAGCGACCGTGCGCGTGCCGCCCGGGCCTCATGGCCGTGATGAGCGCCGAGAACCCGGTCGAAGCGAACGACAGCGGCGTGTATCACTTCAACATGCCGCAGCCGATTCCGTCGTATCTGCTCGCGCTCTCGGTCGGCGATCTCGCGTTCCGCAGCTTCAGCGACAACAGCGGCGTGTATGCGGAGAAGCCGATGATCGACGCCTCGGCGTACGAGCTCGCCGACACGCCGAAGATGATCGACGCCGCGGAGAAGCTGTACGGGCCGTATCGCTGGGGTCAATACGACATCCTCGTGCTGCCGCCGAGCTTTCCGTTCGGCGGGATGGAAAACCCGCGGCTCACGTTCGCGACGCCGACCATCCTCGCCGGCGACCGCTCGCTCGTGAACCTCGTTGCGCACGAGCTCGCGCACTCGTGGTCCGGCAACCTCGTCACGAACGCGACCTGGAACGACTTCTGGCTCAACGAAGGATTCACCGTCTACTTCGAGCGCCGCATCATGGAAGCGGTCTCCGGCCGCGATTACTCCGAGATGCTCGCGCTCCTCGGCTATCAGGATCTCGAAGCGACGGTCGCCGAGCTGCCGCCGCCCGACACGCATCTCCTGCAGAATCTCGAAGGCCGCGATCCCGACGACGCGGCGACGAAACTGCCGTACGAAAAGGGCTACTTCTTCCTCCGTCTGATTGAAGAGACCGTCGGCCGCGACAAGTGGGACGCGTTCCTGCGCGAGTACTTTGATTCGCATGCCTTCGAGTCGATGACCACCGCCGGCTTCCTCCAGGAGCTGAACGCCGGCTTCCCATCACTGGACGAAGCAATCAACATTGATCGCTGGATCAACGGACCCGGAATCCCACCGAACGTCCCGATCGTGCATTCGGATGCGTTCGTGAAAGTGGAAGAGCAGGTGCGCGCGTTCGAGAGCGGCACGCCAGCGTCGCAGCTGGCGACGAAGCATTGGTCGACGCACGAATGGATTCACTTCCTTCGGCACCTGCCGAAAACTCTTTCGCGCGAGCAGATGTCCGAGCTCGACGCCGCATTCCACTTCACCGACAGCGGCAACTCCGAGATCCTGCACGAGTGGCTGATGCAGGCCATCGAGCACAAATACGAGCCCGCGTACGGCGCGCTCGAGCGCTTCCTGTTGCGACAGGGACGCCGCAAGTTCCTCAAGCCGCTGTATCAGAAATTGGCGGAGACACCGGAAGGACTCGCGCGTGCGCGGGCGATTTACGCGAAGGCGAGACCGATGTATCACAGCGTTTCGTATCGGACGATTGATCAGATATTGAAGTGGGAGAAAGCCTGAATGGAAGCTGCAGAGAGCAAGTCCCTCCCCGAGAACGCCTACCTTCCCCTCAAAGAAGGTGAGGCGTACCAGCCGATGGTTCCTCCCGAGCAGGCGCCGCCCGAAACGACGCCGCGCGCGATCCTCTGGGGCTTCTTTCTCTGCATCATCTTCACCGTCGCCTCGGCATACTCCGGCCTGAAAGTCGGGCAGGTGATGGAGGCGGCGATTCCGATCTCCATCCTCGCCATCGGTCTCGCGCGCGTGTACCGCCGCCGCTCGACGGTGCTCGAAAACGTGATCATCACCAGCATCGGCGGCGTCTCCGGCTCGGTCGTGGCCGGCGCGATCTTTACCCTTCCCGCGCTCTACTCGCTCAACCTCGATCCGCATCCGGTGCAGACGATTTTCATCTGCCTCGCGGGCGGCTGCCTCGGCGTGCTGTTTCTGATTCCGCTGCGACGCTACTTCGTGCGCGAGATGCACGGACTGCTTCCGTATCCCGAAGCCACCGCCATCACCGAGGTGCTGGTGACGGGCGAGAAAGGCGGCTCGCAGGCGAAGCTGCTGCTGCAAGCCACGGCCATCGCGGCGATCTACGACTTCTTCGTGACCACATTTCAGGTATGGAAGGAGTTCCTGGACTTCCAGTTCTTCCCGGTGATGAGGACGATCGCGGAGAAGACGAAGATCATCGTCCGCTTCGACGCCGTAGCGTTCATTCTCGGCCTCGGCTACGTGATGGGGCTGCGCTCGTCGATGATCCTCGTCGCCGGCGGCGTCGTTCTCGAACTTCGTGCTCGTGCCGCTCATCTTCATGATCGGCTCGCACGTGCCGGATGCGGTCTATCCGGCCACGATTCCGATCTCGCAGATGGATGCGTCGCAGATCTTCCGCAGCTACGTGCGGCTGATCGGCGTCGGCGCGATCGCCACCGCTGGCATCTTCGGCATCATCAAGTCGCTGCGCGTGATCGCCGGCTCGTTCAGCGTCGCGGCGCGTGCGTTCAAGGCCGGACATGACGCGCACGGCGAGCGGACGGATCGCGACATCAGCGTGATGTCGATTCTCGTCGGCATCATCATCGGCGCGATCGGCGTGGCGATTTTCCTCGGCACGCTCTCGCCGTCGATCGGCGTGCTGCTCGCCGGTCTGCTTCTGACCCTTGGCTTCTCATTCTTCTTCACGTCGGTTGCGGCGAATGCCATCGCCACGACCGCCCGCAATCCCGTGTCGGGCATGACCATGCTCACGATCATCATCTCGTCCGCGGTGCTGTTGCAGTTCGGCCTCTCCGGAGCGACCGGCATGTTCTTCGTGATGGCCATCGCCGGCATGGTCTGCACCGCGCTGTCGGTGTCGGGACAGACCATCACCGATCTGAAGACCGGCTACTGGCTGGGCTCCACGCCGTCGGCGCAGGAGAAGGTGAAGTTTCTCGGCGTGATCGGTTCGGCAATCGCGGTCGGAATCACGATCATGGTCCTGGCGAAGGTCTTTCAGTTCGGCGAAGCGGTGCCGGGTGACATCCGTCCGGTCCTCGTGGCTCCGCAAGCGTCGATCATGCAGGCGCTCGTGCAGGGCTTCATGAACAATCAGCCGATCGCCTACATCCTCTTCGTCGCCGGCGCGATGATCGCCATCGCCATGGAGATGCTCGGCGCGCCTGCGCTGATCTTCGCCCTCGGCATGTATCTTCCGCTCGAGCTCAACACGCCGGCGCTGGTCGGCGGCTTCATCTCGCATCTGATCATCAAACGGTCGAACCGCGAGTCGGGCACGCGCGGCTCCATCATGCGCGAGCGCGGCGTGATCATCGCCTCGGGATTGATGGCCGGCGGCGCGCTCGGAGGAGTCTTCGGCGCCGGGTTGCGCGCCTTCCCCTGGAAGAAACTCGATATGTCCGAATTCAGCGAGACCTGGGTGAAGACGCCGTTCTACGACAACGACACTGTCTCGCAGATCGTGTCGCTGACGTTGTTCATCGGCCTGTGCATCTATCTGTGGGTCGACTCGACTCGAAAAACCGCGGCTGCGGAAACCGACTAACGCTCTGCTGCGAAGACTCTTCGTCTGGCTGATCACGCCGCCGCCCGGGCTCGAGGCGACGTACGAATGGTTCGTCAGCGCGATGCGCGTGGTGATGCCGATCGGCTGCGCGATGCACGCGCTGCTAGTCGTGGTCTTCTTCGCCCTCGACGTTCCCGCGCTGGCGATCCTCAACGTCGCCAGCACGATCCTCTGGGCCGCCGGACTCTTTCTCGCGCGCTCGCGCTACGTCTACGTCGGGACGACGATGGCGATGTTCGAAGTGCTTGTTCATGCCGCCGCGTGCGTCCAGGTTCTCGGCTGGGGCTCCGGATTTCAGTACTACCTCCTCGGAGCGCTGGTCAGTTTCTTTCTCTTTCCCGGCAAGCGCATCGCCAGTGCGGCCGTCGTGTTCGTGGTGCTCATCGAGTTCGGCGTGTTGTTTCTGCTGCGCGATCGCGCGCCGCTCGTTCCACTCGGCGCGGCGGTGCTCGGAACGATGAACCTCGCCAACATCATCTGTGCCTTCGGGCTGAGCATCCTCGCGGCGCTCTACTACGTGCACGTCGCCGAGCGCGCGGAAGCGAGGAGCGAGGCGCTGCTTCGCAACGTCATGCCGGCGCCGATCGCGGAGCGGCTGAAAACGAATGAGGCCACGATCGCCGACTCGTTCGACGACGCATCCGTCCTGTTCGCCGACATCGTCGGCTTCACCGTCATGGCGCAATCGCTTGCGCCCGCCGAGGTCGTGAAACTGCTCGACCGAGTCTTCTCGCGGTTCGATGAACTGGTCGCGCGGCGCGGCCTCGAAAAGATCAAGACCATCGGCGACGCGTACATGGTTGCCGCAGGCATCCCCACGCCGCGCGCCGATCACGCCGAAGCGCTGGCGTTGCTCGCCCTCGAGATGCGCGCCGTCCTCGCGGCGGAAGAAACGCTGCTCGTGCGCATGGGCATCCACTCCGGCCCCGTCGTCGCCGGAGTGATCGGCCGCAGCCGGTTTCTTTATGACCTCTGGGGCGACACCGTGAACACCGCCTCACGCATGGAATCGCACGGAATCCCCGGCGAGATTCAAGTCTCCGAGGCCACGTTCGAATTGCTCAAAGACAAGTTTGTCTTCGAGGAGCGGGGAGTGGTGGAGGTGAAGGGTAAGGGGCCGATGCGGACGTATTTGTTGCGCGGCTAGACGCCCCTCATCCGCCCTTCGCTCGCGGCGAGTGTGCGTCGAGAGCCCCTCGCCCCGCTTGCGGGGAGAGGGTGGCCGAAGGCCGGGTGAGGGGCGTATTCAACTCCCTGAGAGCTCAATCATTCGATGAACTCTTTCAAGTCGGCTTGCAGTTTCGCCAAGTGCGCTCCGGTGCCGTTCCACCAAGCATCGTCAAAAACTGTCGAGCTCAAACCGCGTCGGTCAGATTGATCCCCAACCTCTGCTTGAGCGTGACGCGCATCGGGCGCGTGTTCTCGCGGAACCAGTCCCAGGCCTTCTTCACGCGCGGGTGTTCCTGCACGTAGAGCTCGATGGCGCGTTTGCGTTTGACGTTGTCGCCGAAGACGAGGCGGATTTCTTTCTTGCGCGTCTTCGTCAGCGCTTCGTCGAGCTCCGCGTAGAACTGCTCGTCGCCCTGGAAGTACATCGTCTTCAGGTAACACATGTGGGGGAGGACGCACTGCTCCTTCAGGATCTCGAAGCGCTGCGGCGTGAATGGCTTCTTGCTCTTCATCAGCAGCACTTCGCGCATCTCGTCGCGCATCTTCTGGAATGCGGGGCCGTTCCAGTGATCGGCGAACTTCGGTTTGTCGTGCACGTTGCCGAGCGGCTTGACCGTCGGATTGAGCAGCAGGCAGCACGGACGGATGTCGCCGTTGCCGGTGATCGCGGCGCTGTACCAGGCGAAGAAGCAGCCGGCGTTCTCGCCTTTGAACGAGCTCGCGACCGGATAGTTGTTGTGCGGCACGGTGCCGACGCGCTGCCGGGTGCGCTGCAGCATCTCGTTCCACTGCGGATACGGGAAGTCGATCTGCAGCAGCCGTTCTTCTTTATCGCGGCGCAGGATCTCTTCGATCTGCGGCTCGGCGACGAGGTTGTCTTCGAGATGGAGGATGACCGAGCGGTCGATGCGCTCGAACGGAATCTCGAGCACGGCGTTGATGGCAATCCGATCCGGACCGAGGGAGCGTCCGAGCTCGTACATGTCCACGATGCGGTCGACGTTTTTGCGGTCGATGAGGAACTGCACGACGACCGAGGGATAGATCGAGTCGCCGCGCACGGCGACGAGGTTGCGGATGTTGTCCAGCACCTTGTCGAACAGCGCCGGCTTCACCTGCATCATCCGCGCGTAGTCGGCGGCGTCGACGGCGTTGAGCGAGAAGATGACCTCGCGCGCCTTGCCGGCCACGAGCCGCGTCGCCACTTCGTTCGTCAGCGCGACGCCGTTCGTGGTGACGTTGTCGATGATGACGTTGCGCTTTGCGAGGTGATCCATCGTCGGAATCACGTCGCGGTGGAACAGCGGATCGCCGCCGCCCGAGAGCCGCACCGATTTGAGGCCGCCCTCCGCCAGTTCATCGATGAGATCGGTCAGCCGCGGCAGGGGGATCGAGTCTTTCGTCCGCAAATCCTGCTGATTGCAAAAATAGCAGGCCACGTTGCAACGGTCGGTCAGGTCGAGCTCGGCATGCACCGGCCCGCGCGTCGGTTTGTTGGCGACGATCGCCTCGATGATGTCCCGCTTACGCTCGCGAGACACTTCTGCCCAGCCGTGAGATCCCCTCATGTCGTGCTCCTTAATGTTACGGGAGCAGGCGCTATTCCGTCTGGAGTGCTGCGACGCTAGTCGCAGCTTTGGCTTTGGGCGAAGCAAGCTAGAGCGGCAACTGGCGTTGCCGCACTCCAGACTACTCGTAGCGCAGCGCGTCGATCGGATCGAGGCGCGAGGCTTTGCGCGCGGGATAGAAGCCGAAGAAGATGCCGATGGTCGCGGCGACGACGAACGCGACGACGATGGCGTCGGGACTCACGACGATCGGCCACTTGAACACGCGCTCGATCAGTTTCGAGAAACCGATGCCGAGGAGCACGCCGATCAAGCCGCCGAGCACCGAGAGCGTCACGGCTTCGAAGAGGAACTGCAGCAGCACGTGGCGGCCGCGCGCGCCGATGGCCATGCGGATGCCGATCTCGCGCGTGCGCTCGGTGACGCTGACGAGCATGATGTTCATGATCCCGATGCCGCCGACGAACAGCGACACGATGGCGATGCCGAGGAGCAGGTTGCGCATCAGGCCGACCTGCTGCGCGTTCGCCTGCGCGATCTCTTCCTGCGAGCGCATCATCCAGTCCGCGTCGCCGCCCGGCGGAATGCGATGCCGTTGCCGCAGCAGCGCATCGATCTGATCCTGCGCCTCCGACACCTGCTCCGCGGATGCGGCGGAGACGATGATCATGCCGATGCGATTCTGTCCGCTCAGGCGTTTCATCACCGTCGTGTACGGCGCGATGATGACGTCGTCCTGATCGGAGCCCATCATGCTCCCGCCTTTTTTCTCCAGGATGCCGGTGACGCGGAACGGAACGTTCTTGATGCGGATGATCGAGTTGACCGCGCCGCCTTGCGGGAAGAGGCTGTCCGCGACCGTCTTGCCGAGGACCGCGACCTTCTGCGCAGACTTCACGTCGTTGTCGGTGAAGAACGCTCCTTCGTCGACGTTCCACGAGCGGATGTTCGGCCACTCCACGCCGACGCCCTGAATCGACGTCGACCAATTGAGCTCACCGGCGATCACTTGCGCCGTGGTGCGGTTGTTCGGCGAGACGTATGCAACCGCCGTCGCCTCGCGTTTGATCGCCTCGGCGTCTTCCTCGGTGAGCGTGGAGTTGCCGGTGAACATGCGCGCGCCGCTCTGCGTCGAGGTGCCGGGCATGATCATGATGTAGTTCGATCCGAGGGAGTTGATCATCTCAGACACGGACTGCGCGACCCCCGCGCCGATGGCCACGGAGACGATCACGCACGCGACGCCGATGACGATGCCGAGCGCGGTGAGGAGCGATCGCATTTTGTTGCGCGCGATCGATTTCAATCCGACGATCGTGATGTTGCCCATAGCGAACAATGGAGTTGCGCATGCTTACCTCGTTACCGGTGCAGGTGGTGCGGCGATTCCCTGCCGCTCCACGCGGTCCTGCTGAATCCGCTCGTCCTGGTTGATCTTTCCGTCGCGCACGTGCACGACGCGCTTCGCATGCCGCGCGATGTCCGGCTCGTGCGTGATGAGCACGATCGTTTTGCCGCTGTCGTTCAGGTCCTGAAAGATGCCCATGATCTCGGCGGATGTGCGCGAGTCGAGATTTCCGGTCGGCTCGTCGGCGAGCACGATCGCGGGTTGGGTGACGAGCGCGCGCGCGATGGCGACGCGCTGCTGCTGTCCGCCGGAAAGCTGCGACGGATGATTCGCTTCGCGTCCTTCGAGTCCGACGCGATGCAGCGACTCGAGTGCGGCTTTTCTTCGATCGCGTCCCGTGCCCTGGAAATCGCTGTAGAGCAGCGGCAGCTCGACGTTCTCCAATGCCGAGGTGCGCGCGAGGAGATTGAAGCTCTGAAACACGAAGCCGATCTTCGCGTTGCGAATCACGGCGCGCTGATCGCGGCTCATCTGCGAAACGTCGGCGCCGTCGAGAACGTAGGTGCCGCTGGTCGGGCGATCGAGGCAGCCGATGATGTTCATCAGCGTCGACTTCCCCGATCCCGACGGACCCATGATCGCGACGAACTCGCCTTCGTCGACGGTGAGATCGACGCCGTCGAGCGCACGGACGTCGACCTCGCCGAGGTGATAGACCTTGACGAGATCGCTGATCTCGATGACCGGCTTGTGACCATTGAGGTCGGGCTGCGCCACTGACTACCCTCTCCGGCCGCCGCCGCGCGGACCACCGCCCGGCCCGCCCTGTCCGCCCATCGGCGCGGCGCTTTCGACCTTCGACGTCGCCAGTCCGACTACCACTTCGTCGCCCGGCTTCAGCGTGCCGGACACGACCTCGGTGAAGCGGCCGTCGCTGATGCCGGTGCGGATCTCGACGCGCTCGAGCTTCTTCTCCTTGCCCTGCGTCCGCTGCACGTACACCGTCTGCATCTTCGCGGCGGCGGCAGCGGTGCGTCCGCGGCGTCCGCGCGGCAACTGCGCCGCGGCACCCGCGGGACCGGAAGCCTGTCCGCTCTGCGCCGCACGGCGCATGGGATCGCCGCCGCCCGCGCCTTCCGCCGTTTCGGTCGACGGCTTGAATCGCAGCGCGGCATTCTGCACGCGCAGCACGTCGCGCACCGTCGAGACGTCGATCGTCACGTTCGCCGTCATCTTCGGCCGCAGCCGTTCCTCGGGGTTGTCGACTTCGATGATCACCGGATACGTGACGACGTTCTGATTGACGATCGCGTTGTAGCGGATCTGCGCGATGCGTCCGCGGAATTCTTCCTCGGGGTAGGCATCGACGGTGAAGCGCGCCGGCTGGCCGACTTTGATGCGGCCGATGTCCGACTGATCGACGTCGGCCTGGATCTGCATCTTCGTCAGGTCCTGCGCGATCTCGAACAGCGTCGGGGCCTGGAACGACGCGGCGACGGTTTGTCCCACTTCGTACTGCTTGTCGACGACGACGCCGTCGGTCGGCGACGTGATCTTCGTGTAGCGCAGATTCGTCATCGACTGGTTGAGCGCCGCCTGCGACTGCGCGGCCTGCGCGCGTGCGGCCTTGAACGTATTCAGCGCGCCGTCGACTTCCGCCTGCGGCGTCAATCCCGCATCCATGAGCCGCCGCTGGCGGTCGTACTTCATGCGCGCGTCATCGGTCTCCACCTGCGCGCGCGTCACGTCGGCGCGGCGTTGCTCCACCTGCGCCTGGAACGGCGTCGGATCGAGCTCGGCGAGCAGCTGTCCCTTTTTGACGCGGCTGTTGAAGTCCGCGTAAAGCTGCGCGATCACGCCCGAGACCTGACTGCCGATCTGCACGGTCGTCACGGCGGAGACGGTGCCGGTCGCCGTCACCGTCATGGTGATGTTGCCGCGATCGACTTTTTCGGTTTTGTACTGTTCGCTCTTTTTTCCGCGTCCCTTGCAGGCCACGAGGGCCGCGATCAGGAACAGCGTGGTGAGTTTGCTTCGCATCCCAACTCCATACGACCTCGAACGGGGGTTCGTTGAACGGCGCGCGAGAGTCTAGCGTGCAATGGGCCATGGCATGTCACGGAACGGTGGCGCGGAGGTGATCGGACGGAAAGCGGAGTCCGCTTTCCCGATGCAAATTGGCATTCGGAGGGATTCGACTTATTATGGGCTCCGCCTTTTTTTTCCACTACGAATGATGAGGATCCCGATGCGCCACCGTTGTGTGCCTGCCGCCGCATGTTCATTGATGTTGATGCTGATGATCGCGCTGCCTTCGCTCGCACAGAGCGCGCTGGCGACGTGGAACGACACTCCCGATGCCTACTTCCTCACGGAAGGGGAGAAGCAGGAGTGGTGGTCGCTCAAGACCGACGAAGAGCGAAGCCAGTTCATCGACCGCTACTGGGCGCGGCGCGATCCGATTCCCGGCACGCCGGGGAACGAGTTCCACGATGCGATCGTGAAGCGGATCGAAGCGGCGGACGAGCGGTTCAAAGTCGGCGAAGTGCGCGGCGCGATGACGGACAAGGGTCTCGTCTACATCGTCTTCGGCGCGCCGTCGCGGATGAAGGACGACCGGGTGACCGCGCAGGCGGCGTCCGATCCGTTCACGCGCGGCTCGAACGGAAATGAAACGAACAGCACCTGGACGTACGACCATGCCCGTACGCCGCGCGTGCTGGAGATGCTGAATCGTCCGTCGCTGGAGTTCCAGTTCGTCGTCGATCCGAACCGGCGCCGCGATCAGCTGCAGAATCCCGGCTTGATGCAAACGCTTCGCGAGCAGCTCGCGCAGCGCAGCATCGTCTCGCCCGTGCTCAACGTGACGCGCCCGGTGGCGACGATCATCGAAGCGTCATCGACGGCCACGATTCCGGCGGATGTCGTGCACCAGCTCGATGCCGCGCGCGAATCGGGCGACACGCCGCTGCGCACGGCGAGCGTGTGGCGCAACGACGGCTCGCCGGTGGCGCTGGCGTGGATCACGATCCCGAAGCGCGGCGTGAATCAGGGACCGCTCATGCTCGTCGGGCGCGTGCGCGATGCGGAGCAGCGCGTGGTGGCGCAGGTCGCGCGGGAGGTCGGACCGGCGGAAGGATTCTCGACCGGCGGCGATCAGTCGGTGTATGCCACGCAGATGCAGCTTCCGGCCGGGACGTACGAGGCGGACTTCGTGCTCGTCGAACAGAACAACAGCTCCGCGCCGGTGGCAAAGAGCAGCGGCAAAGTGATCGTGCCGGGGTCCACCGGCCAGTTCGCGGTGTCCTCGCTTCTCCTCACGCACGAGATCGCGCTGCAGCCTTCGATGCTGAGCGCCGTCGATCTCGGGCGCACGCCGCTGCGGCCGCGCGCCGACGCGACGTTCAACACGAAGGAATCGCTGTGGTACGTCTTCGAAGTCGCGAACCCGACCGACGCATCCAAGGTCGCGGTGACGGCGAAGCTGCGCGGCAAGGGAGACATGCGGTCGATCGACATCCAGTCGGGACTCACGCCGCTGTCGGCGAAACATTACATCGGAGGTTACGAGATTCCGCTCCGGAGCCTGATGCCGGGCGACTACACGCTGTACGTTACGGTCGCGGACGGCGGAAGGCAGGAAGTGCGGCGTGCGGACTTCCGGGTGGTCGAGTCCGCAATTCGGTAATTCGGCCGGGGAATTCAAAAATCCGTTCGCCGGAGTTCGAAAAAAGTTCCCGACTTTCGGTGACAGACTAGCTAACGAATTCAAAATCAATAAAATCGGCCCGCCATCGTGTCCAGCCCCTTCATAGGGCACATCGATTGCGGTCGGTCGCAACAAAGTTCCCGTGGGGAGAGTGTCCTCACGGTAAGCCTCGAAGACCTGCCTCTCCCGGTGCCCTCAACATTCGGGGTCGGCAATGTCGGAATTCCAACCATCGATCAAGGAGAGAGGAATGAACGCATCTCGTAGGGTTCTGCTGTACGCGTTCGCGATGCTGCTCATCAGCACATCGCTGTTCGCACAAGGGTTCCAGACCGGCAGCATCGGCGGCCAGGTAACGGACGAGACGGGCGGCGTGCTGCCCGGCGTCACCGTGACGGCGACGTATGCCGACCGCAATCTGACCCGCACCGAAACGACGGACAGCCAGGGCAAGTTCCGCTTCGGCTCGCTGCCGCTCGGCAGCTATCACGTGGAAGCGGCGCTGTCGGGGTTTCAGAGCGGCAAGCGCGACATGGTCCGCGTCGAGTCGGACAAGAACACGACGGTCGATTTCTCGATGCGCCTGGCCGGCACGTCGGAGTCGCTGACCGTCACCGCCGACGCACCGGTGGTCGATCCGACCACGGCGACCGTCAACACGCGCATCTCGACCGATGAATTCGAGAAGGCGCCGATCGGCCGCAGCTATCAGTCGATCGTCGGCTTCGCTCCCGGCATCACCTCCGGTAACGCGAGCAACCCGACCTCGAACGGCGCGCTTTCGTCCGCGAACCAGTACCTCTTCGACGGCGTCGACACCACCGACCCGACGACGGGAACGTTCGGCTCGAACCTGAACTTCGAGTCCATTCAGGAAGTCAACGTGATGACCAACGCCATCTCGGCCGAGTACGGCCGCGCGACCGGCGCCGTCATCAACGTCATCACCAAGTCGGGCACGAACGACTTCGAAGGCTCGCTCAAGACGATCGCCGTCAACGACAAGTGGAACGATCAGAACAAGACCAGCAACCAGGTTTCGGGCGCGTCGCTCGCGCGCACGAAGATCGACCACAACAACATCCGCTACGCGGCAACGCTCGGCGGACCGCTCTGGAAAGATCACGTGTTCTTCTTCGGCTCGTACGACAAGTACAAGCCGTACGCGTCGTCGGTCACCACTTCGGTGACGGGCGAGGAGTACGCCTCGAAGGAAGAGCAGCTGTTTCAGAACTACCGTCTGACCTGGCAGGTCACGCCGACCCAGTCGGTGTGGGGGAAGTTCTCCGATGACCCGATCACCGGCATTGCCCGCAACTATTCCGGCGCCACCGACCTCTACACGGTGACGCTCCAGGATCAGGGCGGCGATACGCGTGTCGCGCAGTACTCGGGCATCTTCGGCAGCAATTGGACGGTCGACGCGATGTTCGGAAAATCGACCAGCAAGATCGCTGTTTCCCCGTGGAAGGTCGGTCCGTTCGACAACGGGGCCGCCATCATCAACAACAACAACACGCTTCCGCTCTGCGCGGGAGGCAACACCACGAATTGCGCCAGTCCGACGGGGCAGTACTACAACGGCAACTACTTTGGTCCGGGCAACCAGACGGCCCGCCCGCGCAAACAGTATGTTGCGGCCGTCACGTACTTCGCCAGCATCGCCGGCCAGTCGCATGAGTTCAAAGGCGGGATCGACAATCAGAACGTCAAGTCGGGCGCGTACTACTCCTACGGCAACAACCGCCTCTATTACGTGACCAACTACAACGTATACAACGGCACGTTCACGCCGATCCAGCGCCGCGACTTCGACGATCCGGGTGCTTCCACCTCGGAAGGCAACATCAACTCGGTCTACCTCCGCGACAAGTTCAGCATCGGTAACCATTGGTTCTTCGAAGTCGGCGGCCGTTATGAGACTCAGGACGGAAAGAACGACGCCGGCGACAAGGTGCTCGACGCTTCGACCTTCGCGCCGCGTCTGTCCGTCAACTATGACGTGTTCGGTACCGGCGGAACGCTGGTCACCGGTTCTTATGGCCGCTACTATGACTTCATCCTGCAGTCGTTCAGCGACGCTTACGCCGAGACGGCCACGCGCGCGAACTACGACCTCTATACCTGGAACGGCGCGGCGTACGTGTTCGCCCGCCACGTGACCACCGCCGGCGGCCAGTCGCTCACCCCGGCCGCGCTCGGCCTCGATCCGAACCAGATGAACGAGTACACCATCGGCGTGCAGCAGCGCGTCGGCCGCTCCGCCGGCGTCTCGCTTCGTTACGTCAACCGTAAGTGGAGCGATCTGATCGAAGATCTCTACGACTACGACGCCAGCAACAACATCCGCACGGAGTACATCAACTATGACGGCGCCGAGCGCACCTACCGCGCGTTGCAGGCGCAGTTCGACAAGCGTTTCGGCCAGCACTGGTCCCTGCTTGCGAACTACACGTACTCGAAGACCGAGGGCAACTTCTTCTCGAACTTCGCCAGCCGCCTGCTCGACTTCCCGAACAGCACCTGCCGTGTGAGCGATCCCACCGTCGGCACGCCGGGCACCGGCGCGAATGCGGCCTTCGGGTTCCTCCCCTGCACCCAGGTCATGGAGAGCATCCAGGGTCTCTCGACGTCCGATTCGCCGCACTTCGTGAACGCCCTCGGCACCTACAGCTTCAAGCTGGGTCCGGCGAACTTTACCGCCGGCGCCGGCGGCCGCTATCGCAGCGGTTATCCGTTCTCGAAGGGCATCACCGCGACGGTCATCGATCCGACCGGTGCGGGCGGCGGTACCTATACCTACTACTATGAAGGTCAGGGCTCCGATCGCCTGCCGTCGGTCTGGACGATCGACAACTCGCTCGAAGTCACGTTCGGCGTCTTCCAGGGCATGGAAGTCGGTCTGAAGGGCGAAGTGTTCAACGTCACCAACCGCCAGGCTCAGATCAACACCACCACCACCGCCTGGACGAACAACTGCCTGTCGAACGCCGGCAGCTGCACCGCGGCGCAGGTTACCGCTGCGAACTCGGCGCGCACGAACTTCGGCCGGGCCACCGCTCGTACGCACTACCAGGATCCGCGCAGCTACCGCATCACCGCGCTGTTCCGCTTCTAATCGCTTTCCCTCGCTTCGAACTGAAACGCCCCGGCTCGTGCCGGGGCGTTTTGTTTTTGTTGGGAATGCCTCTTGGCGGTTCCGAATAATGAATCGACACAGGAAAGCAGAACCGCGAAGTTCTTATCGACCGCGGCCGGCTCCGCGGCATGATGCCAATGATGAAATTCCGGCGTCGTGAAGATCTGACGCAACAGCGGCCAGTGATGATTCACGTTGGCGTGAATATAAACGGCGTGAAAGGAAACAAAGATCAGATAGCCATACAGTGCCGCCGGCGAGAATCCCAGGATGAATACAGGCAGAGAGCCGACGAGTCTCGTAATGACGTGGTTCGCGAAAAAGTGAACGAAATCCGTTTGCCAGGCCTTTCGCAGGATTCGCTGTGTATGGAGCGGCCAGACACGTTCCATCGGAACGAACAGTAGCGCCAGCACCAGTAACGACAGGATGAAGTGATCAGGTTAACGTCGACCTCATGCGTCACGCCTTGCCCGCATAACGCCCGTGCTATGCTTCGCCCCCAATTGTGGAGCGGGCGGCTCTCAGCCGCCCGGTTTCCCGGCGGGCTGAGAGCCCGCCGCTCCACTCGTTCGCGAGGTTGACACATGGCCCTTTTCTCCAAGGAAGTCGCGCCGCCGAAGCCGGCGGTGCGCAGTGACACGCCCGCCATGCCGGGCGGCAGCGGAACCTATATCGGACCCAACATTACCATCGAGGGAACGATCACCGGCACGGAGCCGCTGATCGTCGAAGGCACGGTGCGCGGCAACATCAATCTGAGCGCGGATCTGCGCGCGGGAACGAAGGCGCGGATCGAAGCGACCGTGCACGCGCGCAACGTCCTCGTGGAAGGCAAACTGACAGGCGACATCTCCGCCGACGAGCGCGTGGAGCTCGTGGCGACCGCCACCGTCGACGGAAACATCAAGGCGCCGAAGATCATCGTCGCCGAGGGCGCGAAATTCCGCGGCTCGGTCGACATGGGATCGAAGGTGCCGCACGAAGGCGCGGAGCACGCGCCCGTGAAAGCAAAGTAAGCCCGGAGGTTAATCAAAATGTCCGCAATCGAAACCAGCGCCTTCGCGCAACAGCGCGGCCTGCGCGAGCCGCGCGAGTACTCCAACTACATCGACGGCCAGTGGGTGAAATCGAAGTCCGGAAAGGTCTTCGAGAATCGCAATCCTGCCAATCAGGACGATCTCGTCGGCACGTTTCAGGACTCCACCGCCGACGATCTCAATGCCGCGGTCGACGCAGCCTCGCGCGCGTACGAGTCGTGGCGCCTGACACCCGCGCCGAAGCGCGCCGAGTTTCTCTATCGCGTCGGTGACATCCTCAAGCGCGACAAAGACAAGATCGCGCGCGAGATGACCCGCGAGATGGGCAAGGTCTTCGACGAGACGAAGGGCGACGTGCAGGAAGCGATCGACATGGCCTTCCTCGCCGCCGGCGAAGGGCGCCGTCTCTTCGGCGTGACGACGCCGTCCGAGCTGCACAACAAGTTCAACATGGCCGTGCGCATGCCCCTCGGCGTGGCCGGTCTCATCACGCCGTGGAACTTCCCGATCGCGATTCCCGCGTGGAAGGGCATGGCCGCGCTGATCTGCGGCAACACCGTCGTCATCAAGCCGGCCTCGCTCACGCCGCTGTCGGTCGTCATGCTCGCCGAGGCGCTGGAAGAAGCGGGACTGCCGAAGGGCGTGTGGAACGTCGTGACCGGCGGCGGACGCGAAGTCGGCGAGCCGATGCTCAAGCATCCGAAAGTCCGCGTGATCTCGTTCACCGGATCGACCGAAGTCGGCCGCGACATCAACGTCGCCTGCGCGCCGACGTTCAAGCACGTCCACCTCGAGATGGGCGGCAAGAACATCATCATGGTGATGGACGACGCCGACGTCGATCTCGCCGTCGACGGTGCGCTTTGGGGCGCGTTCGGCACGACCGGCCAGCGCTGCACCGCGGCGTCGCGCGTGGCCGTGCACGGCAAGGTCTACGACGAGTTCGTGGAGAAGCTCGCCGCGCGCGCGAAGAAGCTGCGCGTCGGCAACGGGCTCGATCCGAACATCGACATGGGTCCGAGTGTTTCTGAATCGCAGCGGCAGACCGTGGAGTCGTACGTGAAGATCGGCAAGGATGAAGGCGCGACTTGCGTTGCCGGCGGCAACGCGTTGCGCGACGGTGACTACGCGAAGGGCTTCTTCCATGAGGCGACCGTGTTCGCCGACGTGAAGCGCGACATGCGCATCGCGCAGGAAGAGATCTTCGGGCCGGTGACGGCGGTGATGCGCTGCGACTCGCTCGAGGACGCCATCGCCATCGGCAACGGCGTGAAGTACGGCCTGTCGTCGTCGATCTACACGCGCGACGTGAACAAGGCCTTCATCGCGATGCGCGACATGTACACCGGCATCTTCTACGTGAACGCTCCCACGATCGGCGCCGAGGTCCATCTGCCGTTCGGCGGCGTCAAGGAAACAGGCAACGGACACCGCGAAGCGGGCGTCGCCGGCATCGACGTGTTCTCGGAGTGGAAGTCGATCTACATCGACTACTCGGGCAGTTTGCAGAGGGCGCAAATTGACACGGAACTTTAGGGCGGTCGTTGCTGGGTTGCTGAGTTCCTTGGTTGCTGGCGTTGTCGGCGCGCAATCGAACGCCGACCGCATCATCGACTACGAGCTCGCGAACTCGCGCGCGTACGAAACGCTTTCGTACCTCACCGATCACATCGGCCCGCGCCTCTCCGGCTCGAAGAACGCCGAGCTCGCGGTGAAGTGGACGACGAAGACGCTGCGCGAGTGGGGCATCGAGACGCGCAACGAGGCGGTGATGGTGCCGCATTGGGTGCGCGGCGTCGAGCGCGCGCGACTCGTGTCGCACAACGATCAGAAGATCATCCTGACGGCCCTCGGCGGCAGCGTCGCTACGCCGGCGGACGGCATCACCGCCGAGGTGATCGAAGTGCCTTCCTACGACGAGCTCGTGAAGCTCGGGCGCGCGAAGATCGCCGGAAAGATCGTCTTCTACAACAAGGCGATGGACATGGCGCTCGTCGAAAGCGGCCGCGCGTTCGAAGCGTACGGCGATGCGGTCGAGTTCCGCAGCACCGGCGCGTCGCGCGCCGCCGAATTCGGCGCCATCGCTTCGGTCATCCGCTCCGTGGCCACGGCGTCGTTGCGTACGCCGCACACCGGCGCGATGCGCTACGACGAGAAGCAGCCGAAGATCCCCGCCGCGGCGATGTCGACCGAAGACGCGGATCTCGTGCATCGACTCCTCGCGAAAGGCGAGCGCGTGCGCATGCAGCTCGTGCTCACGCCGCGAACGCTTCCAGATGTTGCGTCAGCGAACGTCATCGGCGAGATCCGCGGCAGCGAGCGGCCGGAGGAGATCGTGCTGATCGGCGGTCACCTCGACTCCTGGGACCTCGGTACAGGCGCGATCGACGACGGCTCGGGCGTGGCCATGGTCATGGAAACGCTGCGTGTGTTGAAAGAGCTCGGCATTCGCCCGAAGCGCACCATCCGCGGCGTGCTGTTCATGAACGAAGAGAACGGGCTGCGCGGCGGGCACAAATACTTCGACAACGTCTCGAAGCGCGAAGAGCTGCACAAGCACGTCGCGGTGATCGAGACCGATGCCGGCGCCGCGCCGCCGACCGGCTTCATCACCACGCTCGAAGGCTCCGCGCTGGAGCGGATTCAGTCGCGCGCGCGCGTGTTAGGCCGCATCGCGCCGATGAAGTTCACCAGCTCCAAGCACACCGGCGCCGACACTTCGCCGCTCACCGACGCCGGCGTCCCCGGCTTCGGCCTCGTGCCCGATCCGCGCCACTACTTCGACTTCCATCACACGCCCGCCGACACGTTGGACAAGGTCGATCCGAAAGCGCTCGCGCAGAACACCGCCGCGCTCGCGGCGCTGGCGTATCTCATCGCGGACGAAGGGCTATAACCGCACGCGCACCCATCCGCGCACGACGCGCGGCGACTGCAGCGGCACTCCGCGATCGAACACGTTGAGCGCATCCGCCGCGAACGTGAGTGCGACGCGCTTGACCGGCACGGTGTAGCGCAGCGCGAGATCGATCGAGTTCGCGTCATCGAGGATGAAGTCGTTGGGCGCGCTGCTGTGGCGATACGCCACCATCGCGGCGACCGACTGCGTGCCGAGCGGGATCTCGGCGCTGAACCAGGCATTCGCTACATGCGGCGGGATCGACGATGCGGGAAAGAGGCCGCGATACGAGTCGGTGTACGTGTAATTCAGCCCGGCCTCGAAACGATCGAAGAGGCGATAGGAACTGTCGAGCTGCAGCGACGTCAAGGCGAAAGCGTTCTCGAATTCTTTGCGGATGGCGATGAGACGCGCACTGCCGGTCGAGCCGAGGGCCATGATGTAGCCGAGCGTGAATTCGTCGACATTCGAGGAGTAGCGGGTCGCCGACGCGGTGATCGCGTTGCGCCCGCGGCCGCGTAGATCGTACGAAGCCGCTACCTGCGCGCTCAGCTCATCATCATTCGGCACCGCACCACCGGGCGTGTATCCGAACACGGTGCTTCCGAATTGCCGTATCGCACGCCGGCGTTCAGGACCCAGCGATCGAGCCAGAGGCGGTCGCTCACGAAGAGCGCATGCGAATCCGCAAACGGCCCGTCGCTGTAATCGATGCCGCCGCTCAGCACGTGATCGCCGGCCACGAATGAGGTCTTCGCCGAGATCGAGTCTTCGTTCTCGCGCGCACGTCCCGCGGCGATCTCGCTGATCAGGCGCGGATTCCACTGCGCAATGTGCACGAGCGAGAAGAGGCTCGATTCCTGATCGCCGCTCTGCGCAAAGTCGATGTCGTCGTCAAAGTACGCGGCGGCGAGGTTCTGCCGCTCGTCGAGTTGCCCGGTGAGCTTGAGCTGAAAGCCGTGCCGGTCCAGCGACGTGCCGTCCGCGCGCGAGCCACCCCAGCCGGCGCCGAAGAACCAGAGACGATTCGGGATGATGCGTCCGCCGCTCGACGACTCGAGAAAGTGCTGCAGGCCGCCGTCGTCGCGGGCGAAGCGGAACGCTTCGCCGAGCCACGCGCCGTTCGTGATCGTGTCGCGCACGCTGACCGACAGCGTTTCGCCGCCGAAGCGTGTGCGCGCGACGATGGCGACGTCGCTGCCGTTCGCGTACTCGAGCGGCAGGACCCCTCGCACGAACGTGAGCTCCTCGGCGGTCTCGCTCAGAATCGGGTCCTGCACGAACCGGATCGGCAACTCGTCGACTTCGAGCGTGGGCACGAACGAGAACGAGGCCGGCGCGAGATAGACGGCGCTGTTGATCGTGATCGGCAGCGGCAGCCGGTCGAGCGACTTCGCGTCGCGATGAAACGTGAGCGCGGTGTCGTGCACGACGCTGATCGTCGTCGCCGTCGAGGTCACGCTTTCCTCGTCCTCGCTCGGCTCGAGCTGCGCGTCGGCGCGTGCGACACGCGCGAGCTCGACCACGGCGCGGCGGGTGAGCGTCTGCAGTCCCTTGCTCGCGAACGTCACCTCGTAGTCGCCCGGCGGCAGCGCGCCGAGCCAGTACGTGCCGCCCGGCCCCGTCGTCGTGACACGCTCATGCTGCAGCGCCGGCGACGTGGCTGTGATGGTGGCGTTGGCGACACCTTTGCCGCCGCTCGTGACGCGGCCGGTGAGCGCGCTCGTGCCGACGGCGGCGGACAGCGGCGATCCGACGACGCTGAGCAGCAGGAGCGCGATCAACGCGCGGTGGACATTCAGCGGCATTTCATCCTCGGTGCGGCGGCCATTCTGAGGCACACGTGAGTGCGTCGTACACTGTGATCATGCAAAAAAGCACGCCAGGAAAGTCTGCCTCTCAAATGATCGACCAGAGGATCGAGGAGTTGGGCGACTGGCGGGGAAAGACGCTCTCCCGGCTCCGCACGATCATCCAGCAAGCCGACCCTGAGGTGGTGGAGGAGTGGAAGTGGGGAGGGCCGGTGTGGTCGCACGACGGAGTGATCTGCACGGGCGAGACCTACAAGAGCGTCGTGAAGATGACGTTCGCCCACGGCGCCGCGATTGAGGATCCGTCAGGCCTCTTCAACTCCAGCCTCGAAGGCAACACCCGGCGCGCGATCGACGTGCGCGAAGGCGAGAAGATCGATGAGAAGGCGTTGAAGGCGTTGATACGGGCGGCGGTGAAGTTCAATACGTCGCGGGTCTAACGAACGAACCGCAGCTTGTTCTTCGCGATCTGCTGCAGCTCCGCATCCGTGAGCGGAACCTTCGTCCGGAAGATCTCCCAACCCTTGGCGATGCTGCCGCCCGGCGGATTGAGGTCGGAGCCGTAGAGAATGCGTTTCGGTCCGATTTGGCGGATGCGTTGGGCGACGAGGGCTCCGTCGGCGGGCGTGCTTTCGGCGGTCACGATGGTGGCGACATCGAAGTAGAGATTCTTCACCGCGGCTTCGGCGAAGACGGCCATCACTTCGTCGGCTTGCGGCGGGTATCCGGGGCCGGAGCCGCCGAAGTGGGCGACGATGATCTCGATGTCGTGCGCGACCGGCACGATGTTCTCCAGAAAGATCCGCGCGTCCTCGGCGCCGTAGTTGGCGCCGCCGCGTGCGCGCATGTGCACGAGGACGGGCGCGCGCAGGCGCTGGGCGAGAGCGAACAACTCTTTCATCCGGGCGAGATGATCGGGATTGCGGAGAGTCACGCCGGCATTACCGAAGTGCAGCTTGATGCCGCGCATCCCGCGGAGGCCGAGACATCGTTCGAGCTCCTGCAGCGCGGCGGGACGCAGCGGGTTGGCGCTGCAGAAGCCGATGAGGCGTTTGGCGTGGCTGGTGACTTGCGCGGAGGTCCAGTCGTTTTCTTCGCGCGTGAGGCGGTCGGGATCGTTCAACGCTTTCCGCTCGTCGGCGAAGCTGTAGCCGACCGAGAGCACGACCGCGCGCTCGATCCCCGCGGCATCGAGCTCGCGGATGAGCGCTGCGCCGTCGCGTGCCGGCATTTTCGCGATCGGGGCGAACGCGGGGCTGACCAGATGCTGGTGATAGTCGACGAGCGGCGCGGCACGATGCGTCGCGCACGCCGCGAGGAGCGGCAGGATCGCAACCGCAAACGGGATCTTCATCGGCTCAATTGACGATAGCGGATGCGATGCGGCTGCGTCGCGTCGGCTCCGAGGCGCTTGCGCTTGTCCTCTTCGTACTCGCTGAAGTTGCCGTCGAAGTAGAAGACGCGGCTGTCGCCTTCGAAGGCGAGGATGTGCGTGGCGACGCGGTCGAGGAACCAGCGGTCGTGACTGATGACGATGGCGCAGCCGGCGAAGTTCTCGAGCGCTTCTTCGAGCGCGCGCATGGTGTTCACGTCGAGATCGTTCGTCGGCTCGTCGAGGAGGATGACGTTCGCGCCTTCCTTCAGCATCTTCGCGAGGTGCACGCGATTGCGCTCACCGCCCGAAAGCACGCCGACTTTCTTCTGCTGATCCTGTCCCGAGAAGTTGAAGCGCGCGACGTACGCGCGCGAGCTCATTTCCCTCGGTCCGAGCTGCACGAGTTCGCCGCCGCCGGTGATCTCTTCGAAGATGGTCTTGTCGGGATCGAGCGTGCGGTCCTGATCGATGTAGGCGAGCTTCACCGTCTCGCCGACGCGAACCGTGCCGCTGTCCGGCTGTTCCTGTCCGACGACCATGCGGAACAGCGTCGTTTTGCCGGCGCCGTTCGGGCCGATCACGCCGACGATGCCGCCCGGCGGGAGCTTGAACGACATTCCTTCGATGAGCAGGTTCTCGCCGTAGGCCTTGGCCACGTCGTCCGCTTCGACGACGATGTTGCCGAGGCGCGGGCCGGGCGGGATGTAGATCTCGAGCTCCTGGACCTTCTCCTTCGTTTCCTGATTGAGAAGATTCTCGTACGCGTTGATGCGCGCCTTTCCTTTCGCGTGGCGCGCTTTCGGCGACATGCGAATCCAGTCGAGCTCGCGCTCCAGCGTCTTCTGCCGGCTCGACTCCGCTTTCTCTTCGTGCTCGAGCCGGCCCTTCTTCTGTTCGAGCCACGAGGAGTAGTTGCCCTTCCACGGAATGCCTTCGCCGCGATCGAGCTCGAGGATCCAGCCGGCGACGTTGTCGAGGAAGTAGCGGTCGTGCGTGACGGCGATGACGGTGCCGGCGTATTGCTGCAGATGCTGTTCGAGCCACTGCACGCTCTCGGCATCGAGATGGTTCGTCGGCTCGTCGAGAAGAAGGATGTCGGGCTGCTGCAGGAGCAAGCGGCACAACGCGACGCGGCGCTTCTCGCCGCCCGAGCACTTCGCGACGGGCGTATCGCCCGGCGGGCAGCGCAGCGCGTCCATGGCCATCTCGAGCTTCGAGTCGAGGTCCCACGCGCCTATGGCGTCGAGCTTGTCCTGGACTTTGCCTTGTCTGTCCATCAGCTTGTCCATGTCGGCGTCGGGATCGGCGAAGGCGTTGTTGATGTCGTCGAATTCCTTGAGCAGATCGAGGACCGGCTGCACGCCTTGTTCGACGACTTCCTTGACGGTCTTGCTCTCGTCGAGGCGCGGCTCCTGTTCGAGGAGGCCGACGGTGTAGCCGGGCGAGATCACGGTCTCGCCGAGATGGTCTTTGTCGACGCCGGCGAGAATGCGCAGCAGCGTCGATTTTCCCGATCCATTGAGACCGAGGACGCCGATCTTTGCGCCGTAGAAATAGGAGAGGTAGATGTCTTTCAGGACCTGCTTCTTCCCGTGGAACTTCGAGACACCGACCATCGAGTAGATGACTTTGTTGGGTTCGGGCTGGGGCATGGCGGGCGGGATTGTATACGGGGTTGCGCGGTTACGCGGTCGCGCAGTTACGCGGCCGAGCAACCGCGTAACCGCGCAACCGGTTGGGTAGGTGGGTTACGGCGTTGCCGGCGGAACGAGTCCGCGCAGGACGCTGCCGAGGTCATGGTCGGGGATGGCGTTCGCGGCGTCGATGGACCAGTCGAACAGGCCGCCGCCGACGGCGGGGTCGATGATGAGCTGGTCGAGCTGTTGTCCTCCGGCGCCGTAGAGCGTGACGATGACGGCGCAGTCGACGGGCGGGCTGATCATGACGCGGCCGGCGATGGTGCTGGCGCAGGTGGCGATGGTGACGCCGGCGTTGACCGACCCGGCCGGCGCCTGAATCTGCAGCGTCTCGGGATAGATATTCACCATCGTCGCGGCCGCACTCGTCGGCATCATCGTGGCGCCGCCCTGCGAGATCTGGACGTCGGATGTGGGGGTGACGGAATAGTACGCCGAGGTCGCGCTGCTGCCTTCCGTGACGAGAGTCAGAGCATAGTAAAGGTATCGTTCAGCCATCGTTCTCTCCCTCTCCTAATTTTGCGGGTTGTGTGGACGAAGAGACTCTACCACGCAGAAACAAAACGCCCCGGCTCGTCGCCGGGGCGTTTGTCGCAAAAACGTGAGAGTGGAATTAGAAGCGCAGACCGACCGCGAGGCGATACGTACGCGGAGTCTGGTACGCGTCCGCGGTGAGGGCCTGGCCGAACTTCGGTCCGAGCGTGTAGTGCACGCCTTCGACCGGAGTCTCGGTGTACGGATTGAAGGCCGTACCGCCGCCCTGGCGCGCGGTGTTGACCGTGGTGTCGATGTTTCCGAGGTAGATGTTGTTCACGGCGCGCTCGTTGAACATGTTGAGCACCTGACCCTGCATGAACACTTCGAAACGACGGATCGGAATCGAGAGGTTCAGCGCGAGATCGGTCGACGTGGTGTCCTCGGTGCGGAAGCCGCCGCGCTCACCGAAGTAGTAGTTCGCGCTGGTGCCGAGCTGGTTGCGGAGATACGGCGAGGTCGTGCCGTTGCCTTCGCGCGAAGCCGGCGAGTTGTTGAACGGCGTGGTGAGACCGTACGGATCGACCAGACCGATGGCGGAGTACGCGCGGCCGGAGTCATACGACTGAATGACCGACGCATTGAGCTTCACGACCGGAAGCGGGATGTCGTAGCCGACCCACACTTTGGCGCGATGGCGCTGATCGCCGGTGAGATAGCCCTTCGGCAGACGCTGTTCGTAGTTCAGATACTCCGGATAGAAGTGACCGAACGTGTTCGTGACGGCCGCGGTGCCGTCGCCTTCCGGAACGTCGTTGCCGGTGAGCTTGGCCCAGGTGTAGCCGCCGCCGACGTTGAAGCGCGACGGGTTCCAGTTGAACGTCAGCTGCACGCCGCGATACTTGCGCTCGATGTTCTCATCGTCGTTGATGAGGATCGCGCGGTCGCCGGTGACGGTCGCATTGTTGACCGGGTTGATGCCGGTGAAGCGGCCGCTGGTCAGATCGAGCTGCGTGGCGTAGAAGTCGTGCCAGTCGCGGTTGATGAAGTCGACGCGGGCATAGGCGCGCGGCGTGAACTGCGTGCCGAAGCCGAGGACGTACTCGCGCACGTACGGCGAAGAAATCGGCTCGGCGATCTGCGTGCTGAGGCCCGGGATCGTCGACGACGTCAGGATCGACGCCTTCTGCGTCGGGGTGAGGGCGTTGAACCAGTTGAAGAGGATGACCAGCGCGTCGTGTGCGTTCACGAGCTGGTTGGTCGGCGTGCCGGCCGGGTTGATGACCGGCGCGCTGAACGGCGCGTTGGTCTCGTAGCGGAAGTTGAAATTCGCCGGGTTGCCGGCGCCGGCCGCGCCGCCGCCGACGTTGCCGTCGACGATCTTGGACGTGTAGTGGCTGTAGCTCGCATTCACGCGGAAGCGGCCGTCGCCCTTGACGTCGTAGACCAGGCCGAGGCGCGGAGCGAACGCGCTGTCGTCCGACACCGTGTTGCCGCTGGCGTCGATGGCGTCGTTCTTGTCGTAGCGGACGCCGAGGTTGAAGCTGAAGTTCTTATTGAAGTCCCACTTGTCGTTGAGGAACACGGCCTTCGTGGTGAGATCGCTGCCGTTCGAGAGATCGAGGATCGGGCGCCAGGTGATCGTCGAGCTGCGGTCGAAGCGCGGATAGATCGTCGTACCGATCTGAATCGCGACGCCGGTGCTCGTCAGCTGATACTGGCTGCCGGACTGGTAATTGTTGACCAGACGGGTCTCGTGGTACTTCTCGCCGCCGCCGACGATGCTGTGCGTGCCGAGCGACTTGGTGTTGAAGAAGTACGTCGCCTTGCCGAGCCAGGAGTCGTTGTTGCGCTCTTCCGGCGTGCAGACGCCGCAGAACACCGGCGCATTGAAACGCGCCTGCGAGTCGGCGATCCAGGAGCCCTGGACCTGATCGGTGAAGCGGCCGCCGCTCCCGACGAACGCGAAGTCTTTCTGCGACCACTGCGCTTCGACGAGCAGGTTCGAGGTGATGACGCCGCTGTAGCTCGCCGTGGCCAGCTTGTTCGGCGTCTCGCGCGACTCGGAACGATGCTCGCCGGGTCGTAAATCGGGGCGAAGAAGTTGTTCGTCTCGATCGTCTTCACGTCGAGGTACGAAGCGATGATCGAGTGCTGCGGCGCGACCTGGGCGGTCAATTTGCCTTCCCAGCGCTTCTGATCGATCGTGTTCTGGAACGAAGTGATGGTCGGGGTGCTGAGGGCATTGGGGCTGGCGGCAGTCGTCTTGGTCGGGTTGATGCCGACGGACGGAGCGCCGCTGGTCTTACGGCCCGCGCCGAAGAACCACACGCGGTCTTTCATGATGAAGCCGCCGAGCGTTCCTTCGTAGACGCTGATCATCTTGTCGGGGTGCGCGGTCGTCTCGATCGGCGTGAGCGAGATCCAGTCGGCGTTGCTGATGCTGTCACGGAACGAGCCGGTGAACTCGTTGCCGCCCGATTTGGTCAACGTGCTGACCACACCGCCGCTGAACCGGCCGTATTCCGCCGAGATCGCGCCGGTGAGAACGGTGGTCTCCTGAATCGCGTCTTCAATGAAGAGATCGTGCGGCTGACCGCGCAGGTTCTCATTGACCGTGACGCCGTTGACGAGGAACAGGTTGTCGTACGAGGGCGAACCGGAAATCGTGAAGTTGTTGCGCGCGCCGTTGTTGTTGACTCCGGGCGCGAGGGCGACGGTGTCGGTGATGTTGCGGCGCACCGGCAGCAGCGCGACCTGCTTGTCGGTGAAGTTGCGCGCCATCTCCGTCGTCTCGAGAACCGCGGGAGCGGTGGCCGTGACGGTGATCGCTTCCGTCACCGCCGTGACCCTCATGTCGGCGTCGGCACGTGCGGTCCCGGCGAGAGGCACCATGACCTTCTTCGTGCGGTTGGCCATGCCGGACAGTTCGAATACGACGGTGTATTCACCCGGCGGCAGCGAAGGGAAGGTGTACGCACCAGCATCTCCCGTGGTGGTGGTGCGCGAGCCCTGCAGCGCGGGCGACGAGATCGTCACCGTGACTCCCGGAAGGCCTGCGCCGTCCGTAGTCGCGTTGCCGACCAGGGTACCGGTGACCTGCCCGAATGCTGCGGTTGCGAGCAGGAATGTAAACAGAACTACCACTATGTGACGGACTTTGGGCATATATCTCTCCTCCTGATATTGCCTCCGGCCTCGCGGCCGGATTTCAATGGAACGATGGCTGGTTGGACCCGTCGTTCAGCAAAATTGTGACCGGAATGCCCAAATTGTAACCCTTTACGGTCCTGAGAGTTAAATCAGGAGGCGATTTTTCGCACCAAAGTCTTGGTTTTTTCTGTTCAGTTTTGTGGATTGTGGCTGTAAACGTCCTCTATCAAACGATATAGAAGCGTTCAGACCGCGACCAGCGCCGCGTCGTCCGTGACCAGTTCCACCGCCGCCTGGTCGAACGCCACCACCACCAGCGTCTGATCGTCCTCGGGGGGACGATTGCGCGTGAATTTGCGGATCGCGGAGAGCACATTCTTCTTGATCTCGTCCGCGCCGAGGGATCCGCTCGCGAGAATCGTCTTCTCGAAGCGCTCGAATCCGAACGGATCGCCGTCGTCGTCGATCGCTTCGATCAATCCATCGCTATAGAGAACGATGCGGTCGCCCGGCTCGAACGAGACCTTGTGCTCGCGGAACACTTCGCGTCGCCGCACGCCGAGCGGGAAGCCCCACGACGACAGCGCCTGCAGCGTGCCGCTCGATTTGCGAAAGACGTACGGATCGAGATGACCGGCCGACGAGAAGCGCAGTGTCTGCGAGCGCGAATCGAGAACGCCGAAGAAGAACGTCATCATCATCCGCTTCGGCGCGGTCTTCATGACGATGTCGTTGAGCACTTCGAGCACCGCGCGCGGCGAGGGGTCGTTGCCGACCTGCACGAGCAGCGCGGATTTCGCCATCGCCATCACGATGCCGCTTGTTAGGCCGTGGCCGGCGACGTCGCCGAAGGCAATGCCGACTTCGCCGGTCGGCAAGCGAAGGAAATCGAAATAGTCGCCGCCGATCTCCGTCGCCGCGCGATAGTGCGACGCGACCGTGGCCCCGAAGAGATCGGGCGAGCCTTGCGGCAGGAGCGCGGCCTGAATGCGATTCGCCGCATCGATCTCCGCCTTCACGCGCTCGCGTTCAACGATCCGTTTCACATGCGGCGCGAGATCGTCATACGTGTAGACGACTTCGCGCCGCGTCATCAGCGCGGCCACTCCGAATGCCGCGAGCACGACCAGCGGCGCGGCGAGCGTGAGCGTGAGGTCCTGCGCGAGCGATCCGCGCGCGACCGACAGCAGCGGCGCGAGCGCCACGATCAGTCCTCCGCCGAACATCGAGATCGTTGCGGCGAGAAGATCGAAGCGAAGGAAGACGCCGATGGCCGCGGCCACGCCGCCGATGCCGAAGGCGAGCCGCATCGAGAAGGGATCGATCGGCACCGGGACGACTGCCATGAACGCGCCGAGCGCAATGGTGGCGATGATTCCGAGCCACAGCACGCGGCGGCGATGCGTCCACGCCAGGAGGAACAGCAGACCCATGATCGCGAGACAGATCGCATCGACGATCGCACCCAGCAGCGCGGACGCGGGTCCGCCGACCGCCAGGATGTTGCTGGTGCCGCCGCTGTCGGACGGCCACGCCGCGCCGGTGAGAATGGCGATCACTCCGACGCCGAGAGCCGCGCCGGCGATGGCGGGCGCCATGGCCACGCCTTGCAGGACGGAACGGCCGACGGTGGCGTTGAATGCATCGCGCCGCAGAATCGCATCGAATGCGGCCAGTCGCTCGCCCCACCGTTCGCGCGCGAAGCTTTCTCCGACGGCCCACGCGAAGAAGATGATCACCGCGAACGGGATGTCGGCGAAGAGGAACTTGAATGCCATCTGCGCCCACGAGGTGAGGGACGCGGAGAGGCCACCCATGCTGAGGTTTTCCGAGAAGGCGACGCGAATCAGCAAATCGCCGGCGATGGCCAGCACGATCATGCCGATGAAGAGCACCGAGGCCGCGCCGACGCCCACCTCGCCCGCGTGATACTTGCGGAGGAAGATGATCAGCAGCACGAGCAGCAGCGCGAACATCAGCGCGAACGTCGTGAGCAATCCCGCCACGCCGCCGCCGCCCTCGCCGGTGAATTGATGTCCGTCCGCGTACTCCTCGGTCAGCGTCCATCCGGCGAGCCGGTCGCCGTTGAAGTGCACGTTCAGATACGGCACGACGTTCTCGAGCGGGAACGTCATCGGCACGCGATAGCGGAAGACCCAGTCGGTGCGCGCGTGGAGCACGGTCGGGCGCGCCGATTCGAACTGCGGCGACGGCGATCCCGGAAATGCGCGTGAGCGGATGAACGCGTCGGCCCGCGGCCGCAGCTGCGCCTCGGTCGCGTTCGCGCCCTTCTCTTCCGGCGGGAGAAACTTCACCGCTTCCGTGACGTCTCCGCGCTGACCGCTGACATGCACGGAACCGCGCGGCGGGAACTTGCTCGTGACGAGATCGTAATAGGTGATGCGGTAGTCACTGAGCCGCGGACCGAGCACGGGATCGGTCCACGCCTCGGCACGGCGAGGATGGTTGCGCAGCTCTTTGTCGAGGATGCCGGGAACGGCCCAGACGAGCGTCGCGAAGGAGCGCTCGGGCTTGATGCCGACGGTGCGCGCGGCGCGGTCGGCGATCTCCTGCGCCTGCGCGCGATTGACCTGAATGCCGCGCGGCTGCCCCGGTTGATACAGCGGCAGCGCGAGGAAGACAACGAGGAGGCCCGCTGCCGCGAGCACCCAGGGAAGAAACCGTTTCATGGGCCGGGTCATTGTAACCGCGCGTGTTTATACGTCCGCGGGACGCCACGGTTTCGATACACTTCTGCTTCGATGACTGACCGTCGCGCGAACTACGCCCTGGCGGTGCTCACCTTCATCAATCTCTTCAACTACATCGATCGCTGGGTCGTGGCCACGCTGCTGGAGGCGATCAAGCACGATCTGCATCTGAGCGATACGCAGCTCGGATTCATTGGCTCCGGCTTCATCGTCGTCTATGCGCTGTCCTCACCGATCTTCGGCTCGCTCGGCGACAAGAAGAAGCGCCCGCCGCTCATCGCCCTCGGCGTCGCGATCTGGAGTCTGGCGACGGGACTCGCGGGCTTCGCGCGCGGATTCCTGTCGCTGTTCATCGCGCGCTCGACCGTCGGCATCGGCGAGGCGGCGTACGGCACGATTGCGCCGGCGCTGCTGGCGGATCAGTTTCCGTACGAGAAGCGCGGCCGGGTGATGTCGGTGTTCTTCGCGGCGATTCCGATCGGCTCCGCACTCGCGTACGTCCTCGGCGGCCTGGCGGAGAAGCACTTCGGCTGGCGCGCCGCGTTCTGGATGGTCGGTTTTCCGGGACTGTTTCTCGCCGTGCTGATTCTTTTCGTAGTCGATCCGCCGCGCGGACAAAACGATGCGCACGCGGTGCGCGCATCCGGCGGGAATGCGTACCGCGATCTTCTGCGCAATCGGCACTACCTGATCATCGTCCTCGGCTACGCGGCGTACACGTTCGCGTTAGGCGGACTCGGCTACTGGATGCCGGCGTTTCTCGAACGCTCGCGCGGGATGCCACGCGCGGAGGCGACGGTCACGTTCGGCGCGATCGTGGTCTGCACCGGATTCGTCGGCACATTTCTCGGCGGCTGGCTCGGCGACTTTTTCCTACGGCGCAACAAGCAGGCGTATTTGTGGGTGTCGGGCATCGCCACGCTCGCCGCCGCGCCGCTGACGTACGTCGCGCTGACGAGCCATACGAAGCCGGTGTTCATGACCACGATCGTCATCGCCGAGGTGCTCATCTTCATGTGCACCGGCCCGGTCAACTCCGCGATCGTGAACGCCGTCTCACCGCTCGAGCGCGCCACCGCGGTCGGACTCTCCGTGTTCCTCATGCACGCGCTCGGCGACATTCCGTCTCCGCCGCTGATCGGATGGTTGTCTGATCGCAGCTCGCTCGAGCAGGCGTTCCTCGTCGTGCCGGTGGCGGTGCTGATCTCGGGAATCATCTGGATCTATGCGGCGTGGCGAGGCGAGCGCCGCGAAGCACTGACATGACGGTGCGCCGCCTCTTCACCGCGTTCTTTCGTTTCTGCCTTCGCGTGTTCTACAAGCGGATCGAGCTCGTCGGACTCGAGCGCGTTCCCGACGGCCCGGTGATCTTCGCCGTCAATCATCCGAACGGGCTCGTCGATCCGCTGTTCATTCTCTGCTTCGCGCCGCGGCCGGTGTCGTTCCTCGCGAAGGCGCCGCTGTTTCACTATCCGTTCATCGGCTGGCTCGCGCGGACGTTCGAAGGCATCCCGGTCTATCGCAAGCAGGATGAGACGCCCGGCTCGAACGAAGAGATGTTCGCGCGGTCGCGCGATGTGCTGCGCCGCGGCGGCAGCATCGCGATTTTTCCAGAGGGCACGACGCACAGCGATCCGCAGCTGCGCGAATTGAAGACCGGCGTCGCCCGCATCGCCCTCGGCGCAAACCTCGACGATCTCGTCATCGTGCCGACCGGCATCTACTACACCGCGAAGCACGTGTTTCGCAGCGCGGCGATGGCGGTGTACGGCGAGCCGATTCGCGTTTCCCGTTTTGACAGCGTCGAAGCGCTGACCGCCGCGGTGGATGAAGGACTCGACGCGGTGACGCTGCAGGCGGACTCGCACGCGGCGCTCGAACTGATCGGACGCGCGGAAGACATTTTCACCGCGGATGAGAAGCAATCGCTCGCCGAGGAGCTCGAGCTGCGGCGACGATTCGTCGACGGCTATCACTACTTGAGCGCGCACGATCCGGCACGATTGGAGCGGCTGTCATCGTCGATCGCGCAGTTCAGCGCGGAGCTGCGCCGCGCGAAGCTCGAGCCGCATGAGCTGAAGCCGCGCATCGAAGTGTGGCGTGTGATTCGCGCGCTGGTGCTCCTGCCGCTCGCTGCGGTCGGCGCGATCCTCAATTACATCCCGTATCGCCTGATCGGCTTCATCGCCAAGCGGCAGTCGAAAGGCGAGGACGAGCTGATCGCGACGATCAAGTTTCTCTCCGCGTTCGTGCTGTTTCCGCTGACGTGGATCGCGTACGCGGTCATCACGCCATGGGCGATCATCGCGGTTCCGATCCTCGCGTACATCGCGCTGCGCGTTTCCGAAGACATCGACGACATCATCGGCGATCTGCGCGGGCTGATGCGCGCCTCACGATTTCTCGAGAGGCGCGAGGCGATTCGGAAGGAAGTGCTCGCGGTGGCAGAAGCGCTCGACCAATAGCACGAGCAGCGCGGCGACCGCGCCGGCGATGTGCGCCACCGGCACCGGCGCGACGCTGCCGGCGAAGACGGTGGCGCCGGTCTGCATCTCGAACACGATCTTCGCGATGAAGGCGATGAGCAACACGATCGGAACGCCGGCGTCCCGCCGGCTGATCCGGCAGCGTCCCGCCGCCGCAAGAACGAACAGCGCCGAGTCGAGCCCCGACAATCCCCGATACGCGATCACCTCCGGCGCGAAGACGAGCACGGCGAGAGGCACGAGCGCGGCGCTGGCGAGCAGCGTCGCGCAGAACGCGGCGCGATGGCGCCGCGCACATGCGGCGCCGAGGGCGAGAAACGCGATCGCGTCCCACGCGAGCTGCTCATACGTCCAGTGCGTGAAGTGGCAGGTGAAGACCTGCCACCACGGTCCGCCCGGCTCGAGTTGCAGGGCGGGGTTGAGAAAGAAGTCGTTCATGACTTGAGGCGCAGCGCGGCGCAGGCCGCGACCAGTGCGAGGATGACGGTGAACGGATCGAATGCGCCGCCGCCCTTGATGCCGTGCGAGCGTCCGCTGAACATCGGACGCGATTGATCGACGCGATTGTTGCTCGGCGCTTGCGTCGAGCGTACCGCCTGCGCCGCGCGCTCGATGGCCGTGCGGTCGCGGTTGTTGCGCGCGATGCCGCGCTTCGCGAAGGTGTCGTCGGCGAGGACCACCATCGACGTGTAGTCGGTCACGAGCTGGTACTTCACGCCGTGGTCGCGAATCGCGCTTTCGGACTCGCTCGGCGGCAGCACGCCCGCCTGCTCCTGCATCACGAACTGCTCGATGCGGTCGAGCGCCCACATCCGCTCCAGCTCCGGATGCTCCGTCGCCACCTCGGGAAACGCGAACGTCGTCGTGTAGGTCTGATCCTGCCCGGTCAGCTTCGCCTTCAGCGTTACGTTCGCATTGCCGCCGCCGTTGTAGCGGCCGAAGATCACCAGCTGCTGGCCGCGATAGATCTTGCCGATCAGCTCATCGGTCTTCTCGAACGTCTTCACGCCGTCGATGGTCAGCTTCGCGTCGTGCAGCGCCTCGCTGGTGATGCGGTTCTTCGCGAGCAGGATCTGCCCGATGATGTCGTCGTCGTTCGAGACCGCGGAGTAGAAGCCGCCGCTGGTGTCGGCGATGAGGCGCATCAGCGGCCAGTTCGCGTTGTTGCCCATCAGGAATCCGAACACGCGCACGTCGTACTTTTGCAGGAGCGCGCGGAACTCTTTCGGATCGACGATGCCTTCGTTGGCCACGCCGTCGGTGACGAGAAGGATGCTCGTCGCGCGATCGGCTTCGACGGCGTCGAGTCCCGCCTTGAGTCCGTCGTACACATTCGTGCCGCTCTCCGGTTGCAGCTCTCCGACGCGTTTCGACCAGGTGAGCGACGCTTTGCGCGTCAGCGTTGACGAAGCCGGACGTCAGTTCGCGCGTGCTGTCGCTGAACGTGAAGATGCGGAAGCGGTCTCCGGGCTTGAAGTGCGTCAGCGTCTCCTGCACGCCGCGCGCGAGTGTGGCGAGCTTGCCGGCCATGCTGCCGGAGACATCGAGGACGAAGACGTAGTCGCCGCCGGCCGTGATCGGCGCGAGGTCGACGCCCGGCGTGACGGTGAGCATGAACGTGCCGGGCTCGCTCTTGTTCGCTTTGTACGCGAGCAGCTCGACGCGTCCCGGCAGGTTCTCCGCGAGTCGGTAGTAGAAGACGAAGTCTTTGCTGAGATCGCCGCTCGTGCGATCGAGCGCAGCCTTGTAATGCCCATCCGCGAGCTTCGTCACTTTCGCCTCGGCCTCGGCGCCGGGGACGCGCACTTCATCGACCGGCCAGCCCGATCGCAGCTCGACGTTGACGCTGAAGCGCTGCTCCACTTTCGGATTGCGCGTCCAGAACGACTTCGCCGCCTCGTCGGTGCCGCCTTCCTGCAGCGGATAGATGTAGCGCCCGACGCCGGTGTCGATCTTGAGCGGCTGGTAGTAGACGAAGCGGATCTTCACTTCGCTCTTCGGCTTCACGTGCGCGACGGAGAACTTGTACGAGTGGTACTCGACCTCGTCCTTCGGCTTCGTGCACGCGCACTCGCCGAGGCCCGCGTCGTTGCCGGCATCGCGCTCCTCCTGATAGACGCGCTTTGCTTCCTTCGCCTCGATCACCTCGCCGTTCAATTCGCGGTCGCCGTTCCAGATCGTGATCTCGGAGAGACTCGCGCTCGTCGGAACGGGGAAGCCGTAGATCGCCTCGAGGTCTTTGTCGTTCGGATTGAAGAAGACTTGCGTGACTTCGGTGCGCGCGAAGCCGTTGTCGATGACGACGTCGACGACGTGCTCCTTGATCTGCATCGCCGCGTCGGACTGATTGAGAGGCGTCAGCGTGCCGGCCGCGAAGGCCGTGCCGGTGATGAAAAACAGGATCGCCCCAAGGATTCGTTTCATGTGTTCCTCCACGGCGGCGGCTGGGAGCGAGCGGGCTGCCATCGTGCATCTCTGTGTGTTTTCAATGACTTGCGTGATGAGTTGATCTGCGTTACTGGACGTTTCGTGTACAGCGACATACATTTTCTGCATGCAGCTCTTCACCGCTGATGAACGCCGCCTCGCAGAATCGATCGCAGCCCTGGCCTTCGCGAACCCGTTTCTCGACGAGCGCACCGCGCACGAGCGGGAGATCGTCGGCGACGCCTACATCACCAGCCAGCCGTACTGGAGTCTTCTGCCCGACCTCGAGCGGAAGTCGAACATCGACCGCATCGCGGTGCTGTGCGAGGCGTTCCTGCAGTCGCTGCACGCGCGCCTCGAGGACGGCATGCGCGCGTCACGTGACGAGCTGCAGCTGTACGACGAGATCGCGATCTACGTGCTCTACGAGCGCTACCGCGACTCGATCCTCGAGCTGATCACGAACAGCGAGGCGGGCGCGCGGGTCGCGTTTTACGGCGCATTCAAGCGCGACGTCGACGAGCATCTCGCGCATCGCATCGACGCGGCGCATCTCTTCGCCTGCTTCTATCAGGTGCGGCGCGCGTTTCATCACATCTTCGAGAACATCGTCGGCCGCACGCTTCCGGCGGCGCGCCTGCGCGCGGCGATCTGGCAGTCGATCTTCACGCACGACATGCGCCGCTACCGCCGCTCGCTCTACGCGCGCATGGGCGACGTGGCGACGCTGATCACCGGGCCGACCGGCACCGGCAAGGAGCTCGTCGCGCGCGCGATTGGTTTCTCGCGCTACATCCCGTTCGATGAGCGGCGCGAGCGCTTCAGCGGCGAGCCGGCGGCGGCGTTCATCGGTCTCAACATCTCCGCGCTCTCGCCGACGCTGATCGAGTCGGAGCTGTTCGGACATCGCAAGGGCGCATTCACCGGCGCGGTCGCCGATCGCGAGGGATTTCTCGAATCGTGCGGCGCGCACGGCACGGTGTTTCTCGACGAGATCGGCGAGATCGATTCGTCAGTGCAGGTGAAGCTGCTGCGCGTGATCCAGTCGCGCTCGTTCCAGCGCCTCGGCGACACGCAGCCGCGCCGCTTCGAAGGAAAGCTGATTGCGGCCACGAACCGCGATCTCGCTGAGGAGATCCACAAGGGACGCTTTCGTGAAGACTTCTACTATCGCCTCTGCGCGGACAGCGTCACCACACCCGCGTTGCACGAACAGCTCGCAGCCGATCCCGGCGAGCTGCAGCATCTCGTGCGCTTCATCTCCGCGCGCGTGGCCGGCGACGAAGAGGCGGACGAGCTGGCGGGCGAAGTCGTGCGCGCGATCGAGGTCTCGCCCGGCCGCACCTACCGCTGGCCCGGCAACTTCCGCGAGCTCGAGCAGTGCGTGCGCAGCGTCATGCTGCGCGGCGACTATCGCCCCGCATCCCTGCCGCCCGCCGACGCACGCCAGCGCATCGCCAGCGGAATCCTCAGCGGCACGTTCACCGCCGACGATCTCCTGCGCAACTACTGCACGCTGCTTTACGCGAAGACGCGCAACTACTCGCAAGTCGCCGAGCAACTCGGCGTCGATCGCCGCACGGTGCGGGCGAAGGTGGACGAGGCGTTGTTGCGGGAGTTGTAGGAGTGCGCGGTAGCTGCGCTACCGCACTCCTATAAACGCCACGATGTCGTCGTGCAGCTTCGCGCGCGACGCTTTCTCGATGTACATCATGTGCCCCGCCGGGTAGTACGCCATCGTCACGTGATTCTTCAGTTCGGGATCGAGCTGCATGCGCGCGAAGGTGTAGCGCGTGGCGGCGAAGGGCGTGGCCAGGTCGTAGTAGCCGTTGCCGACGAAGACGCGCATGTAGGGATTGCGCGACATCGCATTGCGCAGCGTCTCGCCGACGTCGAGGTAGGTATTCTGCTGCCGCTCGTAGCTCCACGGCCGCACTTTGCCGGTCAGGATCTCGTATGGCAGATCGCTCTCGAATTTCAACGTGCGGCGGATGTAGTCATTGATCACCGCCGTGTACTCGCCGTAGATCGCGGCATTCGACGGATCGAACTCCGGCTCTTCGCCGGCCGCGTCTTTGTCGATGCCGGTGAATCGCGAATCGAGACGCCCGACCGTGCGGCGGCGGTCGCGCATCAACTCTTTATCGAAGCGCTGGATTTCGACGCGGAGATTCGTCCGCTCAATGTAATCCGCCGAGAGTCCCGTAAAGCGCGCGAGCTTCTGCGCCACCGCGCGCTTCTCCTCATCCGAAATGCGATCGCCTTTCATCAGCGCCGCGCTGTATTCGCCTAACGCGAACGCCTCCGATTGCGAAGTGACCGCCGCGATGTCGAGGCTTTGCAGATCGGCGGCAAGGCGCTTGTGATACCACGCCGTCGCCGTGTACGTCGGCAGAAAGAGGATGTACGGGAGATCGTTGCCGCTGTCGAATCGCGCCGTGCCGAAATTGAGAATCGACGAAATCAGAATCACGCCGTTGAGATAGAAGCCCTGATCGTGCAGCCAGCCGGCGAGGCCTGCCGAGCGTGTGGTGCCGTAGCTCTCGCCGGCGAGAAACTTCGGCGAGCTCCAGCGCGAATAGCGCGTCGTGAGCAGGCGAATCAGTGAGCCGACGGATTCGATGTCCGCATCGAAGCCGTGAAACTTCTTCGCGTCGGAGAACGGAATGGCGCGGCTGTAGCCGGTCGTCACCGGATCGATGAAGATGAGATCGGTGACGTCGAGAATCGACGCTTCATTGTCGACGAGCTTGTAAGGCGGCGCGGCGGCGTGACCTTCGTCATCCGCATAGGCGACGCGCTTCGGACCGAATGCGCCCATGTGCAGCCACACCGAGGACGAGCCGGGACCGCCATTGAACGTGAAGGTGATCGGGCGCGAGGCGGGATCAGCGCCGTCTTTTGCGTAATAGACGAAAAAGAAGTTCGCTCGCGGCTCGCCGTCATCATTGCGCAGCACGATCGTTCCGGCGCGCGCGGTGTAATTGACGCCGCGCACCGAGCCGCTGCTCGTCACGATCTGATCTTTCTTCTCGTCTTTGTCCTTGTCGCGCGCTTCCGGCTTCTTGTCCCGGTCGTAGTTCGCAGTGCGTTCCTGCGCGGCGGTGAGCATCGCCACCGACGCCATGAGCAGCATGACAAAGAGTCGCTTTTTCATGGCGCGAGACCCTAACACACTCTTTCTTTGTTATGCTTCGCGCGTCCACCAATCCCGCAGGAAGGAAACCCCCATGATTCGAGCCCTCCGCTCGCTGTGTCTCTTCGTTGTGCTTTGCGCGTCGCTGTCCCTTTTCGCCGCGCCCGATCCCACCTACGCGGCTCTTCGCGCGGCGCGTCCCGACGCGCGCACGATCACGCTCACGAATTTCACGTTCCAGCGCGACGTGTTCAAGCTCACGCTCAACGGCAAGCTCGTGCTGCTGCAACAGGTCGAGGGCAAAACGCCCGGCGCCGTGTTCCTCGGCCAGGGCTCTTATGAGTTCAAGCCGATTTCCGCTGCGGAGCTGCGGCAGGTGCAGATCAACTCCGGCGATGACCGGTTGGAAGTCGTCAAGGATGAATTCGACTCCGCCGTGTTCCTTGGCAGCGCGCTCGTCGCCGCCGCGGAAAAGGCCAGTGCGCCGGTCGCCGGCGCCGCCGATCCGGCAGCCGCGCAGCGCTGGGATGACTATCTGAAGAAGCAGAAGAAAAGCCTTCGCACGAACTACCAGATCCGCGTGCTGCAGGAGCTGCTGAACAACGAAGCGGCGCCGCTGTTCTTCGTCTGGGTCAACGGCAAGAAATATCCGCCGGCCATTCTGCGCGTCGATCCGCTCGACAATGACGGCGAGCCGTCATCGATGGTCGTCGATCACAATGAAAAGGGCGGAGCGTGGTACTCGAGCCGGCTCAAAGGAACGGCGTGGCAGAAGCCGAAGCCGCTCGCCGATGCCGACCACTACGTCATCGACTCGACGATCAAAGGCACCGAGCTCTCTGCTACGACGACGATGACGTTCACGGCGAACAGCGCCGTTCGCGTGCTGCCGATGAATCTCACCCGCAACCTGCGCATCGCCGAGGCCTCGTGGTCGATCGCCGGCGACACGCCGGAGTGGCAGCCGCTCGCGTTCATCCAGGAAGACAAGGACGAAGACGGCGATGCGGCCGTGGTGTTCCCGAAGGCGCTCGAGCCGAACGGGATGTACATGATCAAGATGACGTACGCCGGCAAGGAGGTGCTCTTCAACGCCGGCGACGGAAACTTCTCGGTCGGCGCGCGCGTGAGCTGGTATCCGAACGTGGCCGTGTTCGACGATCTCGCCGATTACGAGCTGCACTTCCGCGTGCCGCAGAAACTGCAGGTCGTCGCGGTCGGCAACGAAGTCGAGAACAAGATCGAAGGCGACCAGCGCGTGTCGGTCTGGAAGACGGACACGCCGTTCCGCGTCGCGGGATTCAACTACGGCAAGTTCAAGAAGCTCGATCAGACGGACGCCGACAGCGGGATGTCGATCGAGGTGTACACGAATCCGGGTACGCCGGACATTCTCCGGCAGATCAACGCCTATCTCGAAGCGGTCGCCGAAGAAGAGGGCGGGCCGAGCTTCGTGAAAGTCGACACCGGCAAGCTCGCGCAGTCCGCGCTCGCCGACGGCATCAACACGGCGCGCCTCGGCAACTACTATTTCGGTCCGCTGTCGCACAAGAAAGTCGCGATCACGCAGCAGTCGGAGTGGGGCTTCGGCCAGTCGTGGCCGTCGCTGATCTACATGCCGTACCTCGCGTTCCTCAACGGCACGCAGCGCAACACGCTCGGCATGGGCACTGGGGTCAAGGAGTTCGTCGACAACGTCGGCCCGCACGAGTTCGCGCATCAGTGGTGGGGCCACGAGATCGGCTGGGCCACGTATCGCGATCAGTGGATCTCCGAGGGCTTCGCGGAGTTCACCGCGGGGCTCCTCCTGCAGACGACCGCGGGCTGGCCGCGTTACAACGGATACTGGGAAGAGGCGCGCAAGTGGATCCTCATGAAGCCACGCGGCTCGGCGATCAGCAACGATCAGGCCGGACCGATCTCGCAGGGATATCGCGTCAGCACCTGGCAGTCGCCGGCGGCGTATCAGGCGATGACGTATTCGAAGGGCGCGTACGTGCTGCACATGCTGCGCATGGCGATGCATGACCGCGCCAAAGGCGATGCCGCGTTCGTGGAGATGATGAAAGACTTCGCGAAAACGTACTCCGGCAAGAACCCGTCGACGGCCGACTTCCAGCGGATCGCGGAGAAGCACGCCACGCCGAATCTGAAGTCCGTCACGAACGACGGAAAGCTCGACTGGTTCTTCGATCAGTGGGTGCACGGCACGACGATTCCGAAGTACGACTCGTCGTTCGACGTGCAGGACGCGGGCGGCGGCAAGTTCAAGATCAAAGGCAGCATCACCCAGTCCGGCGTGTCCGACACGTTCGCGATGCCGGTGGCGGTGTACGTGTACTTCGACAAAAATTCGTACACGAAGCTCGGGTCGGTGGTGATCATCGGCAACTCGACGAAGCCGCTGGACATCGAGGTTCCGCTGCCGAAGAAGCCGCTGAAGCTGGCGATCAACGCCAACCACGACGTGTTGTCGCGCTAAGATTTCCCTCGTGACGTATCGCGAGATCGCACCCACGGCCGCTCTGCGGCCGTGGGTCGAGTGCTTCTGGCAACGTGATGGCGGAGGACAGGCACTCCTGCCTGTCCCAATCCACATCCTTCCCGACGGCTGCGCCGATCTCGTCTTCGATCTGACGGACGGCGAAGCGATGGCCGTCGGCACGATGACGAAGCCGCTCGTGCTCCCGCCGATCGATCGCCGATTTTTCGGCGTGCGCTTTCGCCCCGGACGCGCCGCCGCGTTTCTGCGCCTACCGCTCGCGGAGATCACCGATGCGCGCGTGCCGCTGCAGGAGGTGTGGAAGTCGTGGAGCGGCGAGATTTCGATTCCGGCGATTGAGTCCGAATTGATGCGACGGCTGCGTCCCGACCGCGATGCGCGTGTCGACGCCGCGATCGAGCGCATCGCCGCAGGCGCGGGCCGCGTCGACGACATCGCCCGCGACATCGGCATCTCGCGCCAGCACCTCGCGCGGCAGTTCCAGCATCACGTCGGCGTTTCGCCGAAGACGTTCGCGCGCGTGATGCGCTTCCAACGCTTACTCGCCGACGAGCGCGATGACTGGGCCGCACGTGCCGCGCGCCACGGCTACTACGATCAGTCGCACCTCATCGCCGATTTCCGTGAGCTCGCGGGGACGACGCCCGCGGCATTCCGCTAATCGAGATTCTTCGCCGCCGTCGCCGACGGAATCACGAGCACGGCGTCATATCCCCACAACATCGCTTCGAGCCCGCGATCGATCGGCTCGATGCGGCCGGCGGACAAATCGGCGCGCAACGGGCGGAGGTCGATGAGCGTCCATCCGTTGGCAACGGAGGTGATCGGCGCGAGGTCGACGCCGGCGTACTTCGGCACGTACGGCGCGGACTTGGCGTCTTCGCTCGGCGAGAAGGGGCGCCAGGCGTTCACGCGGCCGCCGCCGGGGATGATCAGCAGCTGAAACGCGCGCGTGCCGTTCATCGCCGCGAGCTCGGGCAGCGTCGTGCCGAGGTCGAAGACGTTGACGACCGTGCGCCCGCGCATCATGTGCGACGCGCCGAATTTCAGCAGCACCTTCGGCTGCTTCTCGCCGCGCGCCACCGCGGCGTGATAGCGCTCGGCGAAATAGCGTTTGATGAGCCGCACGCGCTGCTCGTTGTTGCCGTAGATGTCGCCCGTGAAGTTCTTCGAGTAGATCGACCATGTTTCTTCGAGCGCATCCAGAATCAGCTTCACCTCGGCGCGCTTGTCGCCGGCGAATGCCGCGCGCAGCGCGTCGAAGTCCGCCTGCTTCGCGCTCATCAGAAACACCGCGCGCGGCGACTTCGTCTCGATCATCGCCTTGTCGCCGCTTCGCGCTCGTTCGAGCATCGCCTTCGCGGTCGTGCGCGCGTTGTCCGTTTGCGCGAGCGCGAGCAGCCGCTCGAAATGCGACGTCGGCGAGATCACGAATTCCTGATCGAGGCCCCACACCGCGTCCGGCTTCCCGCCGCCGAGCTTCATCGCTTCGGCGTAGAGCCGCGCCTCTTCTTCCCAGGTGAGAAACGGGATCGCCCACGGATAGCGGCGGTTGTACGCCGCCACATCTCCTTTTGCAGACGCGAGCCGTGCGATGGAGACGGGCCCGACTTCGATGCCGAGGTGGCGATAGCCGTGCTTCCATCCGCGTTGCAGCAGTGCGGTCGTGATTTTCGGGATCTCCGCGAATCCGTGATCCTCGCCGATGAGAAAGAACTGCGTCGTTGCGAGCTCGCGCTCGAGCAGCTCCGCGCCCGGGCCGCCGATGTCGCTGCCCGTCCATGTGACTTCGTGCGCGTTCTGTCCGAGTGCGGTGGCCAGTGCGATCGCAGCGATCAGCTTTGTCATTGCGACAACAACGCCGAGGCCGCCGCCGCGGTTAACATGTTCCATTTTTCCAATCCGCCAGCGCGCGCTGCACTTACATTGCGCGCATGAAGATCACACCAGTTCTCATCGTTCCCGAAATCGAGCCGGTGCTTCCGCTGTGGGAAGCGATCGGGTTCACCCGCACGGCCGAGGTCCCGCACGGCGATCGCCTCGGCTTCGTGATCCTCGCCGGCGACGGCGCGGAGGTGATGTATCAGACCGTCGAGAGCGTGAAGGCCGACGAGCCGAGCTCGCTCGAAGGCCACGGCGCGACGGCGCTGTTCATCGAAGTCGACGATCTCGATGCGGTCGTGGCGAAGCTGCCGAAGGAGACGAAGATTACGGTTCCGCGGCGCACGACGCCGTACGGCGCGACGGAGACGTTCATCCGCGACGCGGCGGGAAACACGATCGTGTTCGCGCAGTTCGCAAAATGAAAAGGGCGAGCCGCGAGGCTCGCCCTTCGATCACGCGATGCGTGAGTCTTAGTACATTCCGCCCATGCCGCCGCCCATTCCGCCGGCGCCGCCGCCAGCTTCCTTCTTGTCGTCTTCCTTGATCTCGGAGACGAGCGCTTCGGTCGTGAGCATGAGGCCCGCGATCGACGAGGCGTTGAGCAGGGCCTGCTTGGTCACCTTCGCCGGATCGATGATGCCGGCTTCCAGCATGTCGACCATCTGCTCGTTGCGGGCGTCGAAGCCCCACGAGCCGCCCTTCTGGCGCACTTCATTGAGCAGCACCGAGCCTTCGAGGCCGGCGTTGAAGACGATCTGGCGGAAGGGCTCTTCGAGCGCGCGCTTCACCACGTTGATTCCGACGCGCACGTCGCCCTCGGCCTTCACTGCGTCGACCGCTTCGACCGCGCGCAGCAGCGCGACGCCGCCACCCGGGACGATGCCCTCTTCGACGGCTGCCTTGGTCGCATGCATCGCGTCCTCGACGCGCGCCTTCTTTTCCTTCATCTCGGTCTCGGTCGCCGCGCCGACCTTGATCACCGCAACACCGCCGACGAGCTTCGCCAGGCGCTCCTGCAGCTTCTCGCGATCGTAGTCCGAGGTCGTGTCGTCGATCTGCGTGCGGATCTGCTTCACGCGGCCGGCGATCGCGTCCTTGCGACTCTTGTCATCCGTGTCGGTGACGAGCGTGGTGTTGTCCTTGTCGATCGTGACGCGCTTCGCGTCGCCGAGGTCTTCCCACTTCACGTTCTCGAGCTTGATGCCGAGGTCCTCGGAGATCAGCTTGCCGCCCGTGAGGATAGCGATGTCTTCGAGCATCGCCTTGCGGCGATCGCCGAAGCCCGGCGCCTTCACCGCGGCGACGTTGAGCGTGCCGCGCAGCTTGTTCACGACGAGCGTCGCGAGCGCCTCGCCCTCGACGTCCTCGGCGATGATGAGCAGCGGCTTGCCCTGACGCGCCACCTGCTCGAGGATCGGGAGGAGGTCCTTCATCGACGAGATCTTCTTCTCATAGATGAGGATCTTCGCGTTCTCGAGGACCACTTCCATGCGGTCCGGATCGGTCACGAAGTACGGCGAGAGATAGCCGCGGTCGAACTGCATGCCTTCCACGACTTCGAGCGTCGTGTCGAGGCCGCGCGCTTCTTCGACGGTGATGACGCCGTCCTTGCCGACCTTGTCCATCGCCTGGGCGATCGTGTTGCCGATCTCCTCGTCGTTGTTCGCGGAGATCGATCCGATGTGCTGGATGTCCTTGCCTTCGACCGGACGGGCGATCTTCTCGATGTACTCGACGGCGGCACGGACACCCATCTCGATGCCCTTCTTGATGTCCATCGGGTTCGCGCCGGCGGTGACGTTCTTCACGCCTTCGCGATAGATCGCCTGGGCGAGAACGGTGGCCGTGGTCGTGCCGTCGCCGGCGATGTCGGAGGTCTTCGAAGCGACCTCGCGGACCATCTGCGCGCCTGCGTTCTCCAGCTCGTCCTTGAGCTCGATCTCCTTGGCGACGGTGACGCCGTCCTTGGTGATCGTCGGGGAGCCGAACTTCTTCTCGATGACGACGTTGCGGCCCTTCGGTCCGAGGGTGACCTTCACCGCATCCGCCAGCTTGTTCACGCCGCGCAGAATCGCCTGGCGCGCTTCTTCACTGTAGGTAATTCGTTTGGCCATTGGTGCGTCTCCTTATCCTTCAACGATGGCGAGGACTTCGTCTTCGCGCAGGATCGTGTACTCGACGTCATCGAGCTTGATCTCGGTGCCGGAGTACTTGCCGATGAGAACCGTGTCGCCCTTCTTCACGTCGAGCTTGATGCGCTGACCGGCGTCATTGAACTTGCCTTCGCCGACGGCCACGACTTCGGCCTCCTGCGGTTTTTCCTTGGCGGTGTCGGGGATGATGATGCCGCCGCGGACCTGCTCTTTCGCTTCTTTGCGACGGACCACGATGCGGTCGTACAGCGGGCGAAGCTTGATGTCTGCTGCTACTGCTGCCATGCGTACTTCTCCTTTCGTTTCAGTGACTTGAACAATCTGCGCGAAAGGACTTCGCGCGAAATTTTCGTTCTGGGCTGGACGTGAGTAATTAGCACTCACGTCTCGGCGAGTGCTAACACTATGACGACGGAAAAATTCTGTCAAGCCTTGGGAGCGCCGCCGTCCTCGGCGGCTGGTCAGGCGGCGTCCCGCCGCCTCGGGGGCCGGCGAGACGCCGGCGGGTCAGTCGGCGAGGACGCCGGCGTTCCGACGACAAGAATCGCGGCGCTGCCGGCGAGAATCCAAAACACCGCGGGCCAGAGCGAACTCCCGAGGTTGCCGGAGTCCTGCGCGAGGGAGAGTTGATTGCGCAGCAGCGACGGCATGATGTGCTCCGTCAGCGGACGTTGGATGTCCTCGAGCGGCTGCGGATCGACGGCGGTGACGGCGAGGTTGATGGCGATCGAGAGGGCGCAGACGAGCAGCCATGCGAGACGCCAGCGATCGGCGACGAACATCATGGCGATGCCGAGCAGCGGAATGATCGGCAGGAGATAACGCGGGCCGAATGCCGCGCCGCCGTGCCATCCGTTGAAGGATGAATTTCCGATGAGGAACACAAGTGCGATTGCGACGATGGCGATTGCTTCTGCGCGACGCCGCCGGAACATGACGACGATGCCGATCAGCGCGAACAGAGAACCGGCGAGCAGAAAAACAGGCCGCGATATTCGGAAAACGTGAGGGCCCAGAAGACGCGACAGGCGCGGCGTGCCGAAGACGCCGAGGAGCAAGCCGCTTTCGGTGTAGCCGCTCTCCTGCAACGGTGTCGTGAATGGAGAGCCGAAGCAAGTCCATTGATATGCGGCCAGTGCTGCGGCGAAGGGGACGCCGCCGGCGAGGAAGAGCAGTGGGTGGCGCTTGGAATATGACCACGCGAGGACTGCCAGGACCAACGCGGCGACGCCGGATAGAAGAAAACAGGTGCCCGCCAAGCCGGCAAAGACTCCCGCCAACAGTGGACGGTCTTTCAATAGCGTGAACGCGAGCAGAAAGAACAGCGCGCCCGGCACGTGCGCGAAGAGCATCGTCGAATACGGCAAGACGATCGTGCCGAATGCAATCGCGATTGCGACGAGCGCTGCGCTCCATCGACTCACGCCGAGCGTGCGCCGCCCGTACAGGAAGAGAATCGCGGGAATCAACGCACCGGCGATGCCGCACACCTGGATCGTGACGAGCTGTTTGTTCGTGCGCCAGTAGTCGTGAAAGCGAATCCGCCTGCGCTGCTGCAGTTCGTATTGCAACCAGTACGGCGCGGCGGCGATCACGGACAAACCGGGCGGCTTGTTGCTGTAGATGTGACCGCCCTTGCCATTCGCGATGTCGCCTTCGTGCACGGTGTAGCGATCGACGGCGAACGTGCGGCCTTCGACGATCGCGCGCGTGAGCGCGTAGTTCACTTCCTGATTCGCGCCCCAGCCGCCGTAGAAATAGCAGTAGACGCCGAAGGCAAGCACGAAGAGCGCAATCGCGGTCCGGCGATCGGTCAGATCCGCGGGCGACTGCGCTTTCGCGGCCACGAGATCCAGCCCTTCCACCAGAAGTACACGCCCATCAACAATGCGATGCCCATCATCAAGCTGATGGCGAACGGATAGCCGTGGATCCAGTGCAGCTCCGGCATGTGCTCGAAGTTCATGCCGTAGACGCCGGCGATCAGCGTGAGCGGGAGCATGACCGCGGAGAAGATCGTCAGCACCTTCATGATCTCGTTGGTGCGGTTGGCGACGACGGAGAGGTAGGCCTCCATCGTGCCGGTCATCTGGTCGCGATCGACGTCGATGGTCTCGCTGATGCGGAACATGTGGTCGTAGACGTCGCGGAAGTAGATGAGGTGCTCGCGCTGGATGAACTTCGCGTCGCCGCGCGAGATCTGATTGAGCAACTCGCGCTGCGGGAGCGAGTGGCGGCGCAGCATGTTGACGTCGCGCTTGAGATGCAGCAGCTCGTCGAGATGCGCGTCTTCCGCGTTCTCGAAGATGCGGTCCTGCAGATCGTCGACGCATTCTTCGATCTGTTCGAGCAGCGGAAAGTACGCGTCGACCATCTGATCGACGACCGAGTAGAGGAGAAAGTCGGTGCCGCGCGCGAACGGGCGGCGGTCGCCGCGCAGCCGGTCCCACACTCCGTCCGCTGCGGCCAGCGCGCGGCGATGAACGGTAAAAAGAAAGTTGCGGCCGAGGAACGCCGCGATCTTGCGCGTCTCCGAAACGTGCTCGGAGACGTTCACGTCGACGGTGCGGAAGATGAAGAAGTCGTAGTTCGCGAAGGAGTCGTATTTCGGGAGCGTGTTCGGCGAGAGCGTGTCTTCGGCAGCGAGCTCGTGAAATCCGAATCGCTCCTCGAGCAGCGGCTCGATCGTCTCCTGCTCCGGCTCCTGGATGTCGACCCAGAGCTTGTCATCCGAGTCCGCGCGCCACGCGTCGATCAGCTCGACGCCCCCTTGTTGGAGGGCGTCGTTGCTGAGCAGCGAAACGCGGAACGTGGTGGTCACAGCAGTTCAGCGAGGGCCGTGTACTTCCGATCCTGCGACGTCGCCACCGCTTCGTACGTGATCTCGCCTTTGTACACGTTCACGCCCTCGGCCAATCCGGCGTTGCCGCGGATGGCTTTCTCGAAGCCGAGGTTCGCGAGCATGCGGGTGTAGGGGAGGGTGGCGTTCGTGAGGGCGATCGTCGAAGTGCGCGGCACGGCGCCGGGCATGTTCGCGACGCAGTAGTGCACGACGCCGTCGACTTCGTACACGGGATTCGAATGCGTCGTCGGATGCGCGGTCTCCACGCAGCCGCCCTGATCGATCGCGACGTCGACGATGACCGAGCCCTTTTTCATCTGGCCGATCATGTCGCGCGTGACGAGCTTCGGCGCGGCAGCGCCGGGAATGAGCACGCCGCCGATGAGGAGATCGGCGCGGCGCACCGCTTCTTCGATGTGCGCCCTGCTCGAGGCGAGCGTCTGGATTTCGCCGCGGAAGATGTCGTCGAGCTGGCGCAGGCGATCGAGGCTGACGTCGAGAATCGTGACGCGTGCGCCGAGGCCGACGGCCATCTTCGCCGCGTTCGTGCCGACCACGCCGCCGCCGATGATCACGACGTCCGCCGGAAGCGTGCCCGGCACGCCGCCGAGGAGCACGCCGCGTCCGCCGTTCGGCTTGTGCAGGTAATACGCGCCGACGTGGACGGACATGCGGCCCGCGACTTCGGACATCGGCGTGAGCAGCGGGAGCGTGCGCTTCCGCTCGTCGGTGATCGTCTCGTACGCGACGCCGACGATCTTCTTGTCGAGAAGTTGCTTCGTCAGATCGGGAACGGGCGCGAGGTGGAGATAGGTGAAGAGCAGCTGTTCGTTCTTGAGCCGCTTGAGATCGGGATCGATCGGCTCCTTCACCTTCACGATCATGTCCGCTTCGCCGTAGACGGCATCGGCGTCGGGAAGAATGCGCGCGCCGGCGGTCTCGTACTCCGCATCGGTGAAGCCGCTCCCGTTGCCGGCGCCCTTTTGCACGAGCACCTGGTGCCCGTCGGAGGCGAGGTCGCGCGCGCCCGCGGGCGTCATGCCCACGCGATATTCGTTGTCTTTGATCTCGGTCGGTACGCCGATCCGCATCGTGATGTGTTCCTTTCGCGCGCGGATTGTATAGGAGCTACGACCGCGTCGAATGGCGCTTGCTGGTCGCCGGTGGCGGGTTTCCTGCGCTTCCGCCGCTTCCGAACACCGACGGCGCGATGGCGCGCGCAGCGTTCAATGCATCGACCATTCCCCAGGCGCTGAAGTAATCCCAGCCGGGCGTGTTGAGGTCGGTGGTCGTCCGCTCGAGGATGCCTTCGATCGTGGCGAAGTTCGCGTTCGGCGCGAGAGAGAGCATCAGCGCCGCCGTGCCGGCGACGTGCGGCGCGGCCATCGACGTGCCGTTTTGCGAGAGGTATTCGCGGTAGCCGTACGACAGCTTGACCGGCCCGGAGAAGTTGAACAGCAGCTTCACGCCGTCGGCGTACGACATCGCGATCGTGACCGGGAAGCTGTACGTCAGAAGCTCTTCGTCGCGCCACAGCTCCCACTTCGCGTAATCGGGACGCGTCTTGTCGTCATCGTTGTAGAGTACGACGCCGACCGCGCCCGCGTCTTTCGCGTAGCGGGCTTTCCATGCGAACGGCAGCGCATCCGGCCCCGCGGGGCTGCGCTGGATGACGCAGATGCGTCCCAGGGCCTGGGCCGGGATGTCCGCGGGCCAGCCATAACCGCAGTTGATGAACTCCGCCTCCACGACTCCGGTCGGCGCGTTGATGACCGAGTAGCCGCTCAGGATCTGTCCGTTCGATTCGACTTCGGCGTACGAGGACTTGTTGCGCAGGTAGGTCGAGGTCACGTCGACGCCGGGCCCCATCACGTCGAGACCCGTGCCGTGCGTCGAGAATTGCGGGACGACTCGCTGCGAGTCGACGGCGCCGACGGCGATGACGCCTTCGTATCCCGCCGGATACAACAGGCCGGGGAACGAGCCGGTGTTTCCCGACGAGGCGACGAGAATCAGGCCGGCATCGAGCGAGCGCTGGCAGGCGGACTTCAGCGCGTTGCTGCCGATCCCGCCGAGGGACATGTTCACGACCCACGGCCCGCCGATTTCTTTCTTCTTGGCGATGATCCAGTCGAGTGCGGCGACGACGCGCTCGTCGTTGCCGGAGCCGTCCTGCGCGAGCACTTTCACCGCCCACAGCTTCACGTCCGGCGCGACGCCGACGGTGCCGAAGGCGTTGTCGTCCGCGGCGATGATGCCGGCGACGTGCGTGCCGTGTCCGAAGTCATCCTCGGGCGGCTTGCTCGGATCGATGACGTTGTATCCGCCGGCGTACGCCCGCACGAGATCGGGATGCTTCGTGTCGACGCCGCTGTCGATGACTGCGACGTTGACGTTGCGGCCGCGCGTCACCGGCCAGACGGCGGGCGCATGAATCGCCGAAATCCCCCACGGCGTGATCTGAATGTCGAAGTTGTGATTCGGAACAACCGGCGGGCCGAACTCCTGCGCCATCATCGGCACGACCGGCTCGACGGATTCGACATTGCCGGAGCGCCGCATCTCTACGGCCTCGGCTTCCGTCAGATCCATGGCCAGCGAGCCCAAATGCTCGAAGCGCCGCACGCGATGCTCGATCGAATCGGCGGCGTTGGCCACGAGCCGCAGCGACGTCGCCGGCGTCGAGCGGCGCATCACGACCATATACCTGCTGCCCGTCGCCGAAGACAGGCGACTAGCGTCGCCGGCGAATAACGACGCGGAGAATGCCAACGTGGAGAAGACAACGAGGAAGAGTTTTCGGGTCACCGTGTGTCCACCATTTTACGACCGTGTCGAATGCCGTTTGCCGGGAGGCGGCGGGGTGGAGCCGTCAAACAAGGACGGCGCCATGATCTTTGCTGCATTGAGCGCATCCACCATTCCCCACCCACTGAAGTAGTCCCATCCCGGCGAGTCGATTTCCGTCGTGGAGCGATCGAGCACCGACTCGATCGTCGCGAAGTTTGCCTTCGGTGCGAGCGCGAGCAGCAGCGCCACCGTGCCGGTCACGTGCGGGGCCGCCATGGACGTGCCGTTGAGAGGGATGTAGTCGCGATAGGTGAAGGAGAGGCGGACCGGACCGGCGAAGTCGTACAGCAGCTTCACGCCGTCCGCGTACGACATCGCGATCGTGAGCGGGAAGGTGTACGGATTCTCCTCATCGTTCCACAGCTGCCAGTTCTTGTAGTCGGGGCGCGCCGTGTCGTCGTCGTTGTAGAGAATCACGCCGACTGCGCCGGCGTCTTTGGCGTTCGCGGCTTTCTCCGAGAACGCCAGCGCATTCGGTCCTGCGGGGCTGCGCTGGATGACGCAGATGCGTCCCGCCGCCTCGGCCGGGATGTCCTCCGGCCGGCCATATCCGCAATTGATGAACGGCGCTTCCACCATGCCGGTCGGCGAGTTGATGACCGAGTAGCCGGTCAGCGCCTTACCCGCTGCCCGCACTTGAGCCAGCGACGACTTGCCGCGCAGATACGTCGACAGGACGTCGACACCGGGACCCACGAGGTCGAGTCCGGACCCGTGCGTGGAGAACGGCGCGACCTGGCGCAGCGAGTCGACCGCGCCGACCGAGATCACGCCCGGATATCCGGCTGGGAACAGCAGGCCGGATTGATCGCCGGTGTTCCCCGAGGACGCGACGAGGATGATTCCGGCGTCGAGCGCGCGCTGCACGCCTTTCGCGAGCGCACTGGTGCCCAGCCCGCCGAAAGACATGTTCGCCACCCACGCGCCGCCGACTTCCTGTTTCCTGGCGATGAGCCAGTCGAGCGCGGCGACGACGTAGTCGTCGTGTCCGGAACCGTCCTGGTAGAACGATTTCAGCGCCCACAACTTCACTTCAGGCGCGACGCCGACAGTGCCGATGTTGTTGTCCGCCGCAGCGATGATGCCGGCGACGTGCGTGCCGTGTCCGAAGTCATCCTCGGGCGGGTTAGCGGGGTTGACGATGTTCGTGCCGCCGGCGTATGCGTGCGCGAGATCGGGATGTTTGGAATCGATGCCGCTGTCGATGACCGCGACGTTGACGGATTTGCCGCGCGTCACCGGCCACACGTCCTGCGCCCGAATCGCCGCGAGTCCCCACGGCGTGGTCTGCTCGAGCGGAAGAAGCTCGTCCGCCGCGGCGACTTCCTGCAACCACAGGAGCCCGACCGGCTCGACCGTTTCAACGTCGGGCGAGCGCCGCAGCTCCGCGGCTTCGGCTTCGGTCAGATCCATGGCCGTCGAGCCGGCGTGCTCGTAGCGCCGCACGTGACGCTCGGCTGCTTCGGCGGAATTGGCGACGAGGCGCAGCGAAGTCGCGGGCGCCTCGTGGCGCATCACGACCATGTAGCGGCTCCGCTCCTCCGCGAACAGCGTCACGGAGAAGACGAGGGTGAGAAGGCAGACGAAGAGGAGTTTTCGAGTCATTTGTTTTTATGAGCGTGTCGAGCGCCGCTTGCCCGGCGGTGGGGTGGGCGTGGAGCCGTTGAACGACGCCGGCGCAATCATCCGTGCCGCGGCCAGCGCATCCACCATTCCCCAACCGCTGAGGTAGTCCCATCCCGGCATGTCGATTTCCGTTGTGGTGCGCTCGAGCACCGATTGGATCGTCGCTGAGTTTGCATTCGGCGTGAGCGCGAGCAGCAGCGCCACCGTGCCGGTTACGTGCGGGGCCGCCATCGAAGTGCCGTTGAGAGAGCGGTAATCGCGAAATTCGAAGACCATGCGGATCGGACCGGCGGACTCGTACAGCAGTTTCACGCCGTCGGCGTACGACATTGCGACCGTCACCGGGAAGTCGTACGTCTGGTGCGCCTGATCGCGGAACAGCAGCCACCTCGCGTAGTCGGGAAACCTCGTGTCGTCGTCGTTGTAGACGATCACGCCGACCGCGCCGGCTTCTTTGGCGTTGGCGGCTTTGTTCCACAACGGAATCCAGTCCGGATTCGCGTTCGGTCCCGGAAGGGTGCGCTGGATCTGGATGACGCAGATGCGTCCTGACGCCTGGACCGGGATGTCCTGCACGCGTCCATATCCGCAATTGATGATCGGCGCTTCCACCCGTCCGGTCGAGGAGTTGACGACCGAGTAGGCGGTCAGCTTCTTTCCTCCGGACTCCAGTTCGGTCAGCGACGACTTGTTGCGCAGATAGGTCGACATGACATCGACGCCCGGACCTGCGATGTCGAGCCCGTACCCGCGCGTGGAGAATGGCGCGACCTGGCGCTGCGAGTCGACTGCGCCGACCGAAATCACGCCGTCATATCCGGCTGGATACAGCAGGCCGGTTTCCGTCCCCGTGTTTCCCGCGGCTGCGACGAGGATGATTCCGGCGTCGAGCGCGCGCTGCACGGCTTTCGCGAGTGCATTGGTGCCCAGCCCGCCGAAGGACATGTTCGCCACCCACGCGCCGCCGCTTTGCTGTTTTTTGGCGATGAGCCAGTCGAGCGCGGCGACGACATAGTCGTCGTGTCCGGAACCGTCCTGGTAAAGCGCTTTCACCGCCCACAACTTCACGTCGGGGGCGACGCCGACGATGCCGATGTGGTTGTCGGCCGCGGCGATGATGCCGGCGACGTGCGTGCCGTGTCCGAAGTCATCTTCCGGCGATTTGGCCGGGTCGAGGACGTTCGTGCCGCCGGCATACGCGTGCACGACATCGGGATGTTTGGACTCGATGCCGCTGTCGATGACGGCGACGTTGACGGATTGGCCGCGCGTCACCGGCCATACGTCCTGTGCGTGAATCGCCGCGAGGCCCCACGGCGTGATCTGCGGATCGGTGGGACGAAGCTCGGCGGTGGCGCCGACTTCCTGCGCCATCATGAGAACGACCGGCTCGACCGATTCGACATTGGGCGAGCGGCGCAGCTCCGCGGCTTCGGCTTCGGTCAGATCCATCGCCGTCGAGCCGGCGTGCACATAGCGGCGCACGCGATGCGCGGCGGCTTCGGCGGAGTTCGCGACGAGCCGCAGCGAAGTCGCGGGTTCCTCACGGCGCATCACGACCATGTAGCGGCTCCGCTCGTCCGCGAACAGCGCCGCGGAGAAGGCGAGGATGCAAACGAAGCCGAAGAGGAGTTTTCGAGTCATTTCTTGAGAAAGCGCCGTCCGGTTCGGGATGGCTGCGACCATCCCATGTCGAGAAGCTGGTGAATCGTGAGATCGAGTCCGTGGAGAAGATCGGAGCCGACGAACGGCTCCATCAGAAGGTTCGGTGTGGCGAGCGTGTCCCAGTGGTGAATCGAGGATCCTGCTTCGAAGGTGCACGGTGCATAGAGCCGGAGGTAGCCCTCCTTCGTCGTTCCGGCGAGCTGGCTCGGATCGATGTGCAGTGCGGCTTCGACGTTCGTGCTGGCGTTGATCTGCGCCTTCAGCAGGTCGCCGATGGCGGCGGTGAGGCTGATGACCGGGATCGTGACGTCGCCGGCAGTGCCACCCATCGCCGGCGGCGCACACGACTCGCGCGTGTTGTCGACGATGATCACGCCGATCGCACCGGCGGCCTGCGCATTGCGCGCTTTCTTCGCGAACGTGCACGCGGGAGCGGGCGCCGGCGGACCGCCGCGATCGATCATCGCAATGCGTCCCGCGACCGCGCTCGCGTTCGTGAGCGCGGTGCAGCCGTCCGTCGCCGACGGGCCGTCCGTGTTCGCTTCATCCTGCGCGAGGACGACGCGTCCGCTGATCGCGCTCCGGCTCGCCAGCGGACCGAAGCTCGCCACGCCGATGTCGTAGTTGCGCGCGATCATCGCGGGCTGCGAGACGTTGAGCGTCGTGATCGGAATGAGGAAGCGGCCGACTTCGCTGCGAACGGTTGTGCCGTCCCACGCGAGATTGCCGGTGTTGAGCATCGAGATGCCGCGCTGCTCGGTGGTCATCTGATGCCAGCGCAGTCCGGTCGCCGTGTCGAGCGTGTGCGTGTCGGAGACGGTCGGGCGGTTCTCGCTGAAATTCGGAGCCGATGCCTTGCCGGAGATGCCGAGGCCGTGTCCGAGCTCGTGCAGCACCACGACGAAGAGATCGATGTTGTTCCCGTGATCGCCGTCGAAGCCGTAGTACCAGCTCGTCGTGCCGAGGCACGTCGCGTCATCGACACTGGCGTTGAAGCGGGCGGTGATGTCGTCGACGCCGGGCGAGAGATCGCGATTGGCGAACTTGTTCGCGAGCGAGATCGGATACCAGACGTTCGTTTGCGGAACGCCGTCCGTGTCATGCCGCCATTCGGTCGGTCCCGCCTGGCCGAGGATCGCCTCGGTGCTCGTGCAGCCGGCGATCGGCGCGAAGCTCGCGGATGCGCGGATGTCGACGTTCGTGTCGAGGCTGCTCGACCATTTCTCCGCCGCGGCGAGAAAGACGTTCAGCCGCTGCTGGCCGCGGGTCGTGCCGGGATTGCCGCCGACCGGCTCCGCGGGCGTCGGATCGTTGAAGCCGGTTCCCGGCCGATCGTTGTTGACGATGACGATCTTCCCGGTGCCGGCGAACAGCGGCAACGCTCCGAGGAGGATCGCGGCGAAAAGCGCGCGCCGGAGCATCACTGCTCTTTCGCTCCCCGCGCGACTTTTTCCATCGGGCTTTCGAGAAACTTCTTCGCCGCCTCGGCGCCGTCGACGCAGGCAAGCACCGGTTTTCCATCCGGGCCGATCCGCGCGATCAGCAGCTCCAGTCCTTCGGGCTGCGGCGGCGCGGCGTCGTTCTTCTCGAAAAACTCCGTGACGTCGATGTGCAGCCGCGCGCTGACGCGCGCCAGCGTGTCGCGCGTGCAGGAGTCGTCACTCGCCGCATTGGCTGTGATCGCCACTGCGAACAAAGACAGAAATCCGATGAAAATGCGTTGGTTCATCTCCCCTCCGAGGGACCGAAGAGAAGTTATTTTAGCAAACGTTTGGCTCAGCCGCGCCGCAATATTCGCCGTCCGGTGGTCGGAGTGGTCGGATTCACCGCCGGCGGGAACGCCGACGGAGCAAGGCGTTTGACCGCCTCGTAGACGTTCACGAGCCCGAATCCGAACACGTTGTCGAAGCCGGAAGTGCCGAGATCTCTAGCAGTTGCGGTAAGACTCGACTTCACGTCCGCGGCCTTGGAGGCCGGGGATGTCGACCACACCAACGCCGCCGCGGCGGCGACGTGCGGGGAGGCCATCGATGTTCCCGAAAGGTAACCGTAGTCGTCCTGGACGTTCGCAATCTTGATGGTATTGGCGTTTCGCGCGACGAGCGCTTCGCCGTCCGCCTTCGAGATGGCCACCGCCACCGGCCAGTCGACCGTCCGCGTCGTGGGATCGTCTTCCGGCACGAGCGTGAAGCCGCTGGAGGCGGAGCTGTCGTTGTTGAAGATGACGACGGCAATCGCGCCGGCGTTCATCGCGTTGCGCGTTTTCTCCGAGAACCGGAGCTCGCCGCGTTTGATGAGCGCGATCTTTCCGGAGACGGTCGACGGGATCTCTTCCGGCTTGCCGAGTCCGCAGAAGATGTACTCGCCGGTGACGGTGCCGTTCTTCGCGCCTTCGAGCCCGAACGCGCCGTACAGCAGCGTTCCCGCGGTGACGGACGCGCGCGAGCCGAAGCCGAGCGGCAGCGTGGAGAGGACGTCGACGCCGGGTCCGACGAAGTCGATCTGCGGGCCCTGGTTCGAGAAGCTCGCGAGCTCGAGCGCGTCGCTGACCGCGCCGACGGCGACGACGTTGTCGTACGCCGCCGGATACATGACCGGCGCAGGAAGGCCGGCCTCGGAGCTGTTGCCGGTTGCGGCGACGATGAGCAGGCCGGCGTCGACGCCGCGCTTGAACGCTTCGCGCTCGCTGTTGCTCGCGTCGGGCGAGCCGAGGGAAAGATTGACGACCCAGTTCCCGCCGAGCTCGTTCTTCTTGGCGATGACCCAGTCGATCGCGCGGATCGTGTTCTCGGAGGAGCCGCTGCCGGAGGAATTGAGGACCTTCAATCCCCACAGACGGATGTCGGGAGCCACGCCGACGACGCCGCTGTCGTTGTTTGTCGCGGCGATGGTGCCGGCGACGTGCGTGCCGTGCCCGGCATCATCGAGCGGGTCGGTGTTCTTGGCGACGAAGTTGTAGCCGCCCGCCCACACGCGCTGCAGCTCGACATGGCGATAGTCGACGCCGCTGTCGATGACGACGACGTTGGTGGTGCTGTTGTGGATCGCGGGCCACACTTCCCGGGCGTGAATGAGATCGACGCCGTACGGGACCATCTGGATTTCAGGATTGCGGGTTGGCTGCGCGAGCGCGTGGCGCTCGAGGACGGGCTCGACCCAGCGGACGTTCGTGTTCTTCTTCAGCTCGGCGACTTCGTCGCTGGTGAGATCGGCGGCAAAGCCGTCGAACGCGGCGCCGAAGCCTTCCGCGCCGCGAAACTCGAGTCCCTGCCGCGCCTCGCGCGCGATCGCGGCGAGCGTTCCCGCGCGGAACGGACGCTCGGTGGCGACGAGGTAGCGTTGGGTGTCGGCGGCGAACGCGCTCGTCGTGAGAAACACCAAGGTCGCGGCTGCTAAACGTTTCATTGTGAGCAGAAAAATAAGCAGTAGGCCGCGACAAATTCCGAAGGGTGCGGATTGCCGTGAACGTCTGGTAACGTAGCCGCATGACTGACTGGCAAAACAATCTCGTCAACGACAGCAGCAGCATCGACGATTTGCTGCGCAATACCAAGACGATCGCCGTCCTCGGCATCAAGCCCGAGTCCCACGCCCACCAGCCCGCCCACTACGTCCCCGCCTACATGCACTCGAAAGGCGTCGACGTCATCCCCGTGCCGGTGTACTTCCCCGAAACGACGGAGATCCTCGGCAAGCCCGTCTTCCGCACCCTCGCCGCCATCGGCCGCCCGATCGACATGGTGAACGTCTTCCGCCGCCCCGACGACATCCCCCAACACATCGACGACATCCTCGCCGCGAAGCCAAAGAGCGTCTGGTTCCAACTCGGCATCCGCAACGACGAAGCCGCCCAGCGCTTCGCCGAGGCCGGGATCAAGGTGGTGCAGGACCGGTGTTTGATGGTGGAGTACGGGCGGGTGCGGTAGGGGAGCGGGTTACAGGCGGGGTGGGCGGCGGGAGGCGTGCCACAGGGAGAGAACTTCGATGTCGCCCGACTCCATGATGCGGTAGTAGACGTAGTAACGGATGCGTTCCAGCAGGATGCGTCGCATGCTCGGTTTGCCGTGGACGCGTTGATGAACGTGGGGATTTGCTGCGATTGAGGCGAAACCGGCGGCGATGTCTTCGTCGAAAGCATCCGGCGCCTTGTCGCGATGCTGCACCCACCAACGCTCAGCGGCTTGAAGTTGCCGGCGCGCTCGCGGCCGGATGGTCAGCGAACGCATCAGGATTTGCGGCGCTGAAGTTCTTCATCGCGAATGGCCCGCAGTTCGCGGAGCATTTCTTCCGCGGAAATCCCTCCGCCGTAGCGATCCGCTTCCTCGATTGCAGCGTCGATCTCGGCTTCCTCTTCGCGCGTCAGAACGTATTCCTCTTCCTCGACGGCGGGAACGTTCAAGACTTTTTTCGTCATCCCAATGATCCTACCTCGGTCCTCAAACCGCCGCCACTTCCGCCGCCGAAAGCACGCGCGTCAGCCACAGGTTCGCGAGCTTCTCCAGCACCGTGTTCTGGCGCAGGCGCGCCCGAAGATTGGTGAAGTCGACTTCGTCGAGGGGCTGGTCCTGGTTGAAGCAGGAGAAGACGAAGGATTCCTTGCCCGTCGTTGGATCGACGTGGCGCTGGAGGCATTGGGCGCAGACCTGTTTCATCATGCATTGCATCGGGGAGTTGATCGAGCCGATGCCGAGGTGTTGGGGGTTGAGGTGGGGGGCGAGGACGGCGGAGCGGGCGTCTTTGACGGCGCGCATCATGCCGTCGGAGCCGATGGCGATGAGGCGATCGACGGTTCGGAGGTCGAATTCGCGCGCCTCGGATGCGTACCAGAGCATCGCCTGCACGATGTTGCCGACGAACGCGTGATCCTGCGGGCGGCGCGGCTCGATCGGGTCGCCGGCGTCGACGGACCAGACCACCTCATGGGTCCCGGCCTCGATCTCGTCGCGCTTGAACACGTCCGCTTTTTTCTTGTAGCCGGCGAAGTAGAGGACGCGGCAGCCGTTGTCTTTGAGCGCGCGCGCGATCGAGAAGAGCACGGCGTTGCCGAGGCCACCTCCCGCAAGCAACACCGTTTCATCGCGAGGGATCTCGGTCGGCGTGCCGGTCGGTCCCATCAGCACCACCGGCTCGTCTTTTTTCAAGAGCGCGCACAAGCGCGATGAGCCGCCCATCTCCAGCACGATCACGGAAAGCAATCCGCGATCGACGTCGGTCGACGCGCCGGTGAGGGCGATGCCTTCCATCGCCAGGCGCGTGCCGTCGATGACCGGCGCGTAGGTCTCGAAGTTCTGCAGCCGATAGAACTGTCCGGGATGAAAGCCTCGCGCGGCGAACGGCGCGCGGACGACGACTTCGACGATCGTCGGCGTAAGGCGATTCACTTCGTGGACGCGCGCGACGAGTCCGTCGTCGAGCACCGCGGTCAGCTCTCGCCAGCGCTCATCGCGCTCGGTCTGCGCCTCGGTGGAGCGATCCATCGCCATCAGCTCGGGCTCGAAGATTTTGACGACGTGCGGGTAGCCGTCTTTCGCCGAGGCCATGGCCTTGACGACGTTGCCGGCGTACTTTGGATGGTTGTCGCCGTAGAACGTGATCAGCTTCTCGCGCCGCGACGGGTGTTGATAGGAGGTGAAGAAGCCGCGCTGCTTCGTGGCGTCGTCATCCTGAATCAGCTCGAGACCGGCGCCGAGGCCGAATGCGACTGGAAGAACTGCTTCCACTGATCGAGCTTGAACGTGCCGGGATGCTCTTTTTCGTAGATCACGTTCGGCGCAGTGCCGGCGGCGATCATCACGCTGCGCGCGGGCAGCTCGACGATGTTGCCCGAGTCTTTCCATCGCCCGTCTTCGACGAGCTGTTTTTCGAAGATCAGCGACTTGACGTGCCCGTATTCGTCGGAGACTGCTTCGACCGGCGAGAGCATTTCTGCGTACGCGATTCCTTCTTCGAACGCCTTCGCAATCTCTTCGTAGTTGAGGCGATACGCGGGCGAGTCGAAGAGCGACTTGCGATACGCGATCGTGACGCCGCCCCATGACCGCACGAGCTTGATGAAGTCCGGCTTTTGCGAGCGCTTGCGCTCTTCCCGCACCGCGCGTCCATGCGCGAGGAATTCATCGAGGATGCTCAGCTCCTCGGCGTCATACCCCGTGCGCACGGTCGCTTCGCCAAATTCGGCGCACATCGTTTCGTAGCGCTCGAGCACTTTCTCGACTTGCACCGGGTAGTACGCGAAGAGCTCCGTCGCGGTGTCGATCGCGGTCAGTCCGCCGCCGATGACGATTGCCGGCAGCCGCACCTGCAGATTCGCGAGCGCGTTTTTCTTGAACGCGCCGGTGAGCTGCAGCGCCATCAGGAAATCGGACGCCTGGCGCATGCCGCGCACGAGATTGTTCTTCATCCGCACGATCGTCGGCGTGCCTGCGCCGGCGGCGATGGCGATGTGATCGAAGCCGAGCTCGTCGAACGCGTCCTCAATCGTCAACGTCCCGCCGAATCGCACGCCGCCGTACACGCGCAGGTTGCTGCGGCGCTCGAGCGCGATGCGGATGACTTTCAGGAAGTTCTTGTCCCAGCGGACGGTGATGCCGTACTCCGAAACGCCGCCGAAGCCCGCGAGGATGCGCTCATCGAGCTTGTCCCACAGCACGCGCGCGTCGCGAATCGGCTCGCACGGATCGAAGCCGAGCGGCTCGATTTTCAAGCCGTCGATCGCGACCACGCCGAAGCCTTCGTTCGCGAGGTAATGCGCGAGCGTGTAGCCGGCCGGACCGAGGCCGACGACGAGGACGTTCTTGCCGTTGTAAGGCAGCGCCATCGGGCGGCGGACGTTCAGCGGGTTCCAGCGCGTGAGGAGCGAGTAGATCTCGAAACCCCACGGCAGGTAGAGAACGTCGGTGAGCATCCCCGTTTCGATCTGAGGGATGTTGACCGGGTCCTGCTTTTGAAAAATGCAAGCCCTCATGCAGTCGTTGCAGATGCGGTGGCCGGTGCCGGGCGCCATCGGGTTGTCGATCAACACGATGGCCAGCGCCGCGACGGCGTCGCCGTCGGCGCGAAGCAGGTTCATCTCGCCGATGCGCTCGTCGAGCGGGCATCCTTCGAGCGCCATGCCGAGCGGGTTCGGTTTGAACGTGCCGTTCGGCTGCGGGAAGCCGCGCGAGCAGGAGTCTTTCTTCCGCTCGTGGCAGTAGATGCAGTAGTGCGACTCGTCGGTGATTTCGCGCGGCGTCATGCGCGGATCGGTGAGGCCGAATCCGTCGCGGCGGCGGAAGTGATGCGAGTCGCCGCCGAAGCGGACGTCATCGAGCGGCTCGGTCGGCACGAGCTTGTCGAAATGCAGCGGCTGCGGGAGTCGGAACGATGTCCAGCCTTCGAATCGTCCCTCCTTCCACTGCGCCGCGGTCCATTCGGTGAGAGCGTCGAGTTGGGCGCGGATTTCTTCGTTGGAGGGATCTGCGCGTTGTTGATCGAGGAGGCGGTTGGCGATGCGGGCCAACGAGAGCTCGGGATCGGAGTCGTCGAGCGTCGGGAGGTGGGACAGGCAGAAGTGCCTGTCCTCCACTTTTGGCGACGCGTTTGGCGACGAATTCTTTTTTGAAGCGGGCGACTTCGGAGTCGCGCGCGGCGCGCTCGCGGACGGGCGTTTCGTCGGTGCCGAACAGTTGCGTGAGAAACGCGCCGAGGTGGCGGCTGATGGCGATGAGGAGCGCCGATTCATCGGGGCCGCTCAGATTGCGAGTCGCGCGATGGGTGTCGAAGCGCTGGAAGAGATCGCCGTCGCGCTCCTGCACGAACGCGTCGAACGCCAGCGTGAGCGCTTTCAGCTTTTCGAAATCGTAGAGATCTTTGTACTCGAAGCCTGCGATGCCGAGGTTCATTTGCGTTTGATGTAGATCACTTTCTCCACCGACGCGTGCACAACGCCCTCCGCGTCGACGAGATCGACATTGTAGGTGCGATCGATCGGCTCGCCGTTTGCGGTTCGGTTGCGAATCTCGTCGAGCTCCACGTCCTCGATCCGGAACGTTGCGAAGAGCGTATTTCGTCCCGGCTTCCGAAAGCGAATCGAGGCGGCTTTGTCCCAGACGATGTACTCGCGGCCGAGGAGCTGGATGAGCATGATCATGTACATCGGATCGACCGACGCGTACAGCGAGCCGCCGAAGATCGTGCCGACGTAGTTGCGCGTGCGCCACGACAGCCCCAGTTTCACGCGGATCTCTTTGAAGTCGCCGGCGATGTAGGTCACGCGCGCGCCGGTGCCGCGATACGCGGGAAACAGGTTGAATCGCCAGCGCAGCCAGCGCGAGCGTTTCGACTCAGGCATCCGCAGCCTCCGGTGGGAACGCCGGCGTCCCCGCCGGCTGATCCGGCGGCGTCCCGCCGCCGTCAGGGCGCCGAGACGGCGCCCGTTCAGCCGGCGAGACGCCGGCGCTCCACAGCAGCGCGAGCAACACGAGCGCGATCAGCGCCACGCCGTTCGCGATCAGGTCCGTCCGTTGATTCTGCAGCAGCACGCCCGCGCCCTGCAGCGCCGCCGCGGCGAAGATCGTCAGCGGCCACGCGAGCGGATTCGCGCCGAGGACGTACCGCGCGAGCAGCCATACCAGTCCGGCGAACAGCAGCGAGCGGATGAGCATCAGCGGCGCCTGCGCCATCGTGACCGACGGATCGACCATGATGCAGAAGAGCGCCGCGATCGTGACCGGCGCGACGTACTTGCGCAGCGTCTGCGCGTACAGCGCCACCGCGCCGGCAACCGCGATCGCGGCGAAGAGCGCCTGCCCCGCTTCGGTGACTGCCGGGAGCGGCGTCGCGAGCATGCTCGAGGCATTGAATGAGATCGACGCCGCAGACGGCCACGCGGCGTCGAGCCACTGAATCGCGACGCCGAAAAGAATCGCGAGCGAGATCGCGATCACTGCCGCGATCGCGGCGCTGCGTCCGAAGCGCGCGCGCCCTTCACGCGTCAGCAGTCCCGATGCGTACGGAATCGCGGCTTCGAGTCCGGCAAGGGCGAGGAAGAGGATGCCGACCTGTTTTGCGATGTCGAAGATGAATTGCGTCGCCAGCCGCACGCGGAACGTCTCCCAGGCCATGGTGGTGCTGTAGCCGAAGAGGCTCAGCTCGTAGTGTGCGAGCGTCGAGGCGATGGGAATGATCGAGAGGATCAGCGTCCATCGCAGCGCACGGCGCCACGGTAGCCCGTGCGTGCGCGAGGCGATGACCAGTCCCGCGACGACGATCGCCAGCAGCACGATCGCGCCGATGATCGGCAGCGCGAGGAGCACGACGTTCAGAAACGTGCGCGTCGTCGCGTCGCGCTCGACGCTCTCCGGCACTTTCACGTTCTTGTTGAACTGCGTGACCTCCGCGCCGGCGACGCGCACGGTGACGCGGCGATACGCCTGCGCGGCGAGCGGCGTCCGCTCCTGAAAATGAAACAGCCAGTCGCGCCGCTTCGGCTGCTGGAACGTCAGTGCTTCCTTCAACTCGAACGCGCCGGCGTCGATGTGGTACGGCGCGAATGCGTTCTTCGCGATCGCGAGTGCCTGCGGCTGCGTGAGCGAAGCGCCGGGTGCTTGCTCGTCGAGATACTTGTGATAGCCGATCGCGCGCGAGGTACGCGGATCGACCTCGACGAAGATCTCCTCCTTCTGCATCGGCGTGAAGAAGCGCACCGTCCACGTGCCGGCCTCGATGCGCGTGCGGAAGATCTGCACCAGCTCCCGCACGCTCACGCCGTTGCGGAGGAGATAGTCCGCCGCGATCGCGTCAAAGTCGCCAGGCGAGCCGCCGTCTTCGCGCGGCGAATGCGCATCCCACGAGCGGAAGCCTTCGACCGGCGCGGCGATGACTCTGGTGTCATCCCGAGCATCGCGAGGGATCCCCTGATTCGGGATTCCTCGCTACGCTCGGAATGACACGAAGGTGCGCACGCGCGATCTCCTTCGCGCGTGTGCCGCTGATCCGATAGTCGATCGCATCCTCCGGCGATGGAGGACGGAATAGGACTGCGAGGACGGCCAGGGCGACAGCCAGGACGCATAACAGGACGCGCGTGCTGCCGTCACGCGGATCGGCGGCGGGAACTGCGCCGCCGCAACCTCCGCTTCGGGAGGCTCCGGCGGCGGCGCGAGCGGAAGGGTGTGATTCGAGAGCTCGTCGTCCGGTGCGAAGCCGCGGTTGCGGATGTAGAACACGATCATCACGATCAGCGGCACCGCGAAGATCAGGCTCGATGCCGCGGCGGTCGCGACGTAGTACGCGTTGCCCGACGCGAACATCAGCGTCGCGGTGTAGACCGCGTCGACGGTGTAGTGCCAGATCAGCAGCGGCAGCAATCCGAAGCGCTGCATCAGGAGGCCCGCGACGACGCCGACGATTCCGACTTCGACGCCGCGGATGTAGAACGGCTGGTTCGCGTATCCCGAATGTCCGAATCCCCAGATGAACGCCGCGAGCACGATGGCGACGATGCGCGAGCGCAGCAGGCGCTCGAAGAACGGAATCGAAAATGCGCGCGAGAGAAACTCTTCCGACAGCGCCGGATAGAAGCCGGCGAACAGCACCGCGAACCAAGGCAGCGCGCTTTGCAGGAGATCGTCGTACGGCAGTTCCTGCGGCGACCACGCGCCGAATTTCTGCGCCGTCAGATAGAAGACAATCTGATAGGCGATGAATAGCGGCACGAGCGCGTAGCCGAGGATCAGCGAGAGGAAGACGCGCCGCGAGCCGAGGGCGCTCCGCGTGAAGACGCGCGGGATCGCGAGCTTCTCCGGCATCCGCTCGCGATAGAGCACTTCGCCCGCGCCGCAGAGCACGATCAGCATCATCGCCGTGCCGAAGCACTGCACGAGCACGCCGAAGGTCGCGTTGCCGAGGAAGGCGGGGTACGACGAGTTCGTGTCGTAGTACGCGAGCTGCGCGGGCATCGAGTTCAGCGCGGTTCCGGCGGTGAGCACGATCGCGGCGATGCCGATGCCGAGGAGGAAGCGGAGATGCAGATCGCCGCGCCGCAGCCGGATGATGAAGACCACGACCGCGGCGATCGCCGTGCCGACGAAGAAGATGACGTCGACCGCGCCGGCGGCGGCATTCTTCGAGCGCAGCGCGTGATACGAGCGCAGCCACGCGTCCGGCACTTTCAACCGCTGCGAGTAGCCGCTGATCACGTTGCCGTCGACGGTGACGATGTGACGATACGGCGCGTCCGCGGGACGGATGCGCGTGGAGTCGAAGGTGTAGATCTGCTGCGTGCGCTTCGGCAGCCGCCGCTCGCTCGTCGAGATCAGCTGCACGTCGCTCACGCCGATGCTGCGCAGAAACTCGACCGGCGGCGCCGCGAGCGTGCCCGCGATCGCGCGCTCTTCCGGAATCGTGTGCGAGAACGCGACGATCTCGCCGGTCGGCGCGACGTCCACACTCAGCTCTTCTTCCTGCAGCGGGCGGAACCAGCGGTGATGCCACGTCCACAGCTGAACGCCCTTCTGCATTGCGTGCGAGCGTTCTAGAAAAATCCGCGCGCTGTCGTCGGAGTCGAAACGCACGGCGTGCTTCATGTCGCGCACATTCACGCGTTGCCGCTGCAGCAATTGCTCCGCAATCGCGCGCGACGACTTGCGGTCGAACTTGAAGTCGATCGAGGCCTCGGGGAACGCGCGATGGTAGTAGCGCGCGATGACGATGGTGGAGAGGGCGGCGAGCGCGACGCAGATCGCGATGAAGGCGAGGTCGCGTCGCGAAAGGCGCGTCACAGCAATCCGGTCAGCAACAGGTCCGCCACTTCATCCGACAGCGCGCCGAGGTCGTAGTCTTTCTCGGACAGCATCCACGACGTGACCATCTCGTCGAGCACGCCGAACACGGCCTTCGCTACGAGCTGCGGATGCACGGTGCGGCGGAACACGCCTTCCTGCTGCCCGCTCTCCACGATCTTGCGGATGATGTTGAGGTAGTCCGCGATCTCCTCCTGCGAGAGGAGGCTCATGAACTTGAGGCTGTGGCGCAGCTCGACCTGGGAGACGACGGCGAGCGCGCGGTCGCGGCCGAGGGTTTCGAGGTGGTGGCGGATGGCGATGCGCAGCCGCTCCTCGGCGCGATTGACGTTGGCCATCTGCTGCTCGAGCGCGCGCAGGTAGTTGCGCGTGTACTCGCGGAAGACCGTGGTGAGGAGATCTTCCTTGCCGTCGAAATAGAGGTAGATCGTGCCGTCGGCGACGCCGGCGGCCTTCGCGATCTGCGCGACCTTGGCGTTGAAGTAGCCGAACTCGGCGAAAACGTCGACGGCGGCGCGGAGAATGCGCTCGCGTTTGGAGGTGCCGCGGAAAGTGTCGGTGTCAGAGGGGGTTGCGGTTCGAGCCATGGACGAATGAATGCTCATTCAGCCGGCGAGCGGTGTCAAGTATGAATGTCTCGTCCCTCGGCGCTTTCGTCTCCAGATTGATGATGTCGAACACTTCGTCACGAGTTGTTTGCGCGCTCACGGGATAGAGATGCACATGCAGATGCGGCGTCTTCAGGCCGAGCTTCATCGCGATCACGCGATCGGCATTCGTGAGCTCTTTCAGCACGCGCTCGGCGTGTTGCCACACGCGCGCGAAGTGCAGCCATTCGTGTTCGTAAAGATCGGATGGGTTTTCGACATGACGCTTGGCGACGATCATCGCGTGGCCGCGGACTGACCAATCGTTGTGCAGGACGATGGAAGTGTGTTCGTCGTCGAAGACGACATCGCCGGTGCTCGCGAGGACGTCGCAAAGTTCGCAGCTCATCGCGCTGACTATAATCCGCCGCCATGCGTTTGATCCGCCTCGGCCGCACGAACGTCCGCGTTCCCGCGATCTCGCTCGGCACGTGGGGCCACGGCGGGCCGCGCGTCACGGAACAGGGCGTGTCGGTCGGCTGGAAGGGACATGACGACGCACTCGCGCGCGAGGCGATCATCGCCGCGTACCGCAACGGCATCACGCATTGGGATACGGCCGACGTCTACGGCGACGGGCACGCGGAGCAGTTGATCGGCGACATTTGGGAAACGGTGCCGCGCGAGCACATCTTTCTCGCGACGAAGGTCGGCTGGGACTTCGGCCCATCGAACAAGCCGTACGAGCCGCAGTACATGCGCAAGAAGTTCGAGCTCTCGCTGCGCAATCTGCAGACGGACATCATCGACCTCTATTACTTTCACCACTGCGATTTCGGCGACAACTTCGAGCCGGCGCTCGAGGTGATGCATCGTCTGCGCGACGAGGGCAAGATCCGTTTCATCGGCCTTTCCGATTGGAAGGGCGCGAGGATCATGAAGTACATCGGGCTTGTCGATCCCGACGTCGTGCAGCCGTATCGCAACGTCGTCGATGGCGACTACGAATCGAGCGGACTCAAAGCGTGGGTCGACGAGCACGATCTCGGTGTCGCGTTTTTCTCGCCGCTGAAACACGGCTTGCTCCTCGGCAAGTACGATCAGCCGAAGGACTATGGCGAAGGCGATTTCCGCAGCGGCGTCGCCGACTTCACCGATTCCGCGGCGATCGAGCGCTACAAACGCGCCGCCGCCGCGATGCGAACGCGGTTCGCGGATCATCCCGAGCCGGTGCTGCACGCGGTCACCGGCGCGCTGCTGACGGACAATCCGACGGCGTGCGTGCTGCTGGGACAGCGCAACGCGCGACAGGTGGATGCGGCGGCGAGTGTCGGCGACGCGCTTTCCGCCGAGGACGCGGCGTGGGTGGAGCAGCAGTACCGTCAGTAAGCGAGCAGCAACCGCGCCGCGCGCTCGATCTGCTCGTCGCTCGGGAGGAAAAACTCTTCGAGCGGCGGTGAGTACGGCACGGGCGTGTCGAGCGCACCGATGACCCGGACCGGCGCGTCGAGCCATTCGAATGCTTCTTCCTGAATGATCGCCGCGAGCGATTCGCCGATCGAGCCGGTGCGCGTGTCTTCGTGGAGGATCAGCACGCGATTGCACTGCTTCGCGAGCGCGAGCACCGCGTTGCGATCGAGCGGCGCGAGCGAGCGCAGGTCGAGCACCGCGCACTCGATGCCTTCCTTCGCGAGCTTCTCCGCGAGGCGCATGCCGGCGTGCACGAACGCGCCGTAGGAGATGATCGCGAGATCATCGCCCGCGCGTCGCAGCGCGGCTTTGCCGATCGGAATCGGCGCGGGCGGCGCGTCGTCGAGGGCCTGCTTCACTTTCGGATCGCGATAGAGCGCGATGTGCTCGAAGTAGAGCACCGGATCGGGATCGGCGACGGCCGACGCGAGCAGCGCGCGCGCATCGTGCGGCGTCGACGGGACCACGATCTTCAGTCCCGGCGTCCGATAGAACCAAGCCTCGGTGTTCTGCGAGTGAAACGGCCCCGCGTGCCGCAGTCCGCCCCACGGCATCCGCAGCACGAACGGAACCTCTGCTCCCCATCGATACCGCAGCTTCGCCGCGTTATTCACCAGCTGATTGAAGCCGGTCGCGACGAAATCATTGAACTGAATCTCGCCGATCGGCCGCATTCCGGCCAGCGCCGCACCCGTGCAAACCCCGATCGTCGATCCCTCGGACAACACGGAGTTGATGATCCGATCGCCGAACTCGCCGAGCAGCGGACGCAGCAGGAGGAACGCGTTCCCGTACTTGCCGCCGACATCTTCCCCGTAAACGAACGTGCGTTCATCCGCGCGCAACGCGTCCCCAACGCCGAGCATCACCGCCTCGAGGAACGTTTTTCCTTTCGGATCGAACGGCGGCGCCTCCTCCAAGTGGAGGACAGACAATCCTGTCTGTCCTCGTACCTCCAGCACTTCGACATGCCTGCGCGGCTCTTCATCCGCAAACACGCCTTCGCCCGCCTCCGCCCCCTCCGGCCACGGCGCGTCGATCACGCTCCGCGCCTCTGCCTCCACGAGCGATTCCGCTTCGCGTTTCCAGCGATCGAGCTCGCCTTCGCGAATCACGCCGTCGCGCTCCAGCTTCGCCGCGTACGTCGCGATCGGATCGCGGCCGCGCCAGTACTCGTATGCGTCGCGATCCGCATAGCCCGCCTCGGTGAGCGGCGGGTACGACCACGACGTCTGCGGATCCTTGCCGAGGTAGAGCATGTCGTCGTGATGCGCATGCCCGCACATGCGCATCGCGATCAGCTCGATGAGCGCCGGGCCTTCGCCCGCGCGCGCGCGTTCCGCCGCCCACGCGAACGCGGCCGCGATGGCCTCGGGGTCGGTGCCGTCGATGGTGATCGACGGCATGCCGTAGCCGATGCCTTTGTCCGCGAACATGCGCACCGCGGAGTTCTCGTGCACCGGCGTCGAGAGCGCGGTCTGATTGTTCTGCACGCAAAAAATCGCCGGCAGCTTGCGCGCGGCGCAGGCGTTGATGGCCTCGTGCCACTCGCCGAGCGACGTCGCGCCCTCGCCGAGGAACGAGACCGCGACGCGAGGCTCGCGGCGCAGCGCGAAGGCCATGGCGATGCCGGAGATCGTCAGCGCGGGACCGCCGAGCGGCGCCATCGCGGGCAGCACGCCGTGCGACCAATCGCCGACGTGCAGGTCCTTCCCGTTCATCGGCGCGCCCGCTTTTCCCATCTGCGCGCTCAGGACCATGCGCACGGTCTCGGGCGCGTTGTGCATCGCCAGCACCGCGCCGAGATCGCGGATCATCGGCGAGATCACATCGCCGAACGGCTCGCGCCGCAGCCGAATGCACGCCGCATAAATCGCCTCCTGCCCGAGCGAACGAAAGCCTTTGCCCTGAAACGACGCATTCCCCCAACGCACCTCGCCGCCGGTGAAAAACTGCTTCAGCCGATTGTCGACCGCGCGCGTGAGCAACATCCCGCGCAGCATCTCGATCTTCTCGTCGCTCGTGAGCGACGCCGCGATTTCTTCGCGCCGAAAAAATCCTTTGCAATCTTCGATGACGTCGTCGATCGCCTGCCCGACACGCTCTCGCGCGCTGACGCGCGGCGTGGTTTCGTCATCGGCTGCAACCGCGAGCTCTTCGAGCGCGCGCCGCATCGCATCGATGTCCGTGGCACCTGCGAGCGCGCGCGCGGCGAAGGGATGCTTCTCGGTAAGGAACGTGGCGAGGGTCATTGAGGCGGATGTTACCGCCTCCTCCAAAACACCACACCCCCCTCCGCGAAATCGGGGGTGAAGTGTTGTTGGAGGTACTGCCACACGAGCGGGGTGCGCAGTTCGAGGGGGACGCCGTCGACGGGCGTTCCGCCGGGTGGGACGAGCGCAGCGCGGATCTGCGGGTTTCGCTCGAGCGTGGCGATGACTTCGCGTTGCGCGGCCTCGGTTTGGTAGTACGCGACTTCGACGTAGCGCGTGGGGTTGTCGCGGTTGAGGAGGTAATAGAAGATCGCGCGGTTCGTGAAGTCGAACCACGTCTCGATCGGGTTTCAGGGCGAGGCTCGCGTACTTTTTCACCGCCGCGAGGTCCGCGGCTTCGTGGTCGCGGATGAGAGCTCCGCGGGCGCGCGGGACGTCGCGCACTTCGACCCATCCTTTTTCCACCGGGCCGCGCTGGCGGCGGACCCAGCCGAGGATGCCGATGTGCGTGGTCGGCATCGCGGCGATGAGCAGGGCGATGACGAGCGCGGGTGCGAACGCGGCGCGTTTGCGGATCGCGAGGTACGCGCCGCCGATGAGCGAGCGGCGCGATGAGATCGGTGAAGTAGAGGTGATGGCGTTCGGCGTACGAGATCGCGCAGAGCACGATCCAGATGCCGACGATGACGAATCCTTCGCGCGAGCGGCGGCGCGGGCGCGCGAGCAGCACTGCGGTGGCGATGGCGATGCCGCACCAGACAAAGTACGGGAATGCGTCGCCGCGGAAGGCGAGTGGAAGAAACTCGGGAAACGTGGTGAGGTCGCGTGGCGGGGTGAAGAGGTTCAGCGCGTACGCGGGCCCCATCGAGAGAATCTCGCCGAATGTGCCGCGGAAGAAATCGTCGAGGATGCCGAAGATCGCGAAGACGATAAAGAGCAACGCCGCGGTAGCGCCGAGGCCGAGTGCAGCCGCGCGAAACGCGCGCATGCGAAACGCGGCGATCAGGAGCACGATCAACGCGTAGAGGCCAAAGTCGAGGCCCTGCACGCCGCAGAGCACGGTGCCGATGCCGGCGGCGACGAGATAGCGCGAGTCGCGTTTGCGAATGGCGAGGACGATCAGGAGCAATGTGAAGAGCGCAGGCGTCGCGCGCAGCATGCTGCTCGTCGATCCTGTGAGCGTGGCGAAGAAGAACGCGACGAGTCCGACTTCGGCCACGCCGGTCATCGCCGCGCCGAGGGCGTAGATGGCGATGGAATTGAGCGTTGCGACCACGGCGCGCGCGCGCATCGCGCCGCCCGCGCTCGCGCCGGTGAGTTGAAACGCGAGGTACTCGAAGCCGCCGTCGGCGCCGAGTCCGTGTACCGGCAGGTTGTCGCGATACGGAGCTTCACCGCGCAGATACTCCGAGGCGATCGGCAGCGAGTGCGAGTCCTCGAAGAAGTTCAGGCGCTCTTTCCCCTCGGCCGTGGTGATGCTCATCGCGTTCGTGTACGCGTAAACGACGATTGGATAGATGACGAATGCGAGCGCTTTCACGGCGCGCCGCTCGTTGCGCAGCAGAAGGCGAAGCACGAACGGCGTGACGATCACGAGCAGCAGCGCGTGCCAGCCGAAGTAGCGCTGGTCGCGCGCGAAGAAGCCCGTTTGCAGCGAGAGGCCGAGCGGCGCGAGGAGAAACGCAAGCGCGGGCGGCAGCGGTGACGGGAGGAATGTGACGGCGATGCGGATCGCGAGCACGATCGCGGCGGCGACGAGCGTCGCGCGCTGCACCTGGATGTCTTTGACGACGTCGATGACCGCGAGCAGCGTCGTGAGAAACGTTGGCAGCAGGATCCAGTCGCGCCGCGTGAAGTGCATCGGGACGCGCCGCAGCAGCGTGAACGCCGCGATGGCGATCGCGAACGGCGCGATCACGTAGAACGGATTTCGTTCGAGGGCGACGAACCAGAATGCGGTGACGCACGCGGCGATCGTCGCGTTGCTCGCCCACGGTTCGGCATCAGCGAGCCGGCGGGCAAGCGGGCGAGCGAGCCAGGGAGTGAGGAGCGTGACGACGATGAGCAGCGCGAAAAAGCGGAACGGGCCGTGCGCATCGATGCCGATTTGCGTGGCATATCCGGGCAGTTGATCCGGCGGCGCGGGTTTCTGCAGCGCGGGCGCGAATGAGATCGCGATCGCAAGTCCCCATATCGCGAATGCGATTAGCAGGCGGCGGGACGCCGCCTGACCAGCCGGCGAGACGCCGGCGTTCCCAGCGGCGTCCCGCCGCCGCGAATTCATTGCGCAGCCTCGATCAGCCAGTGCACGGCCAGCACTTCCGCCCAATACTCGGGGCGCCACGGCGCGCGTCCGCCGATGAAGCCGACATGTCCTCCGCTGCGCGTGGTGCGGAAGTCGACCGCGGGCGATGCCGCGGCCTTCGCGCGCGGCAGCACTTCCGGCGGCAGGAACGGGTCATCTTCCGCGTTGAGCGCGAGCGTCGGCGTCGTGATGCGGCCGAGAAATTTGATCGAGCTCGACTTCTCGTAATAGTCGTCCGCGCCGGCGAAGCCGTGCAGCGGGCCGGTGCCGTATTCGTCGAACTCCCAGAACGTGCGCGAGCGCATCAAACGATCGATGTCGATGACCGACGCGATGTCGTCGCGCGCGCATTTCTTTTTCAGCGTTTGCAGAAAGCGCGCGACGTAGAAACGTCCCGCAGCGCTCTTTTCGAGATGCCGGGCGCCGGCGGCGAGGTCGTACGGAACGGAGAGCGTCGCCGCGGCGCGGACGAGCTGCTGGTCGGGATGCTCGCCGAGCCATTTGAGCAGCGCGTTCCCGCCGAGGGATGCGCCGAAGGCGACGAAGCGCGTGGTGCGGTGAGCGCCTCCGGCGCGCCCCCGCCCAAAGGCGCGCCGGAGGCGCGCACCACACGGCGAGCGTGCGGATGACGAAGTCGAAGTCGCCGGTCTCGCCGGAGTGATAGAAGCGCGGGCGGCGGTTCGGGAGCATGCGATGCACGCGCTGCGGATCGCGCGCGCAGGAGCGGAAGTTGAGCACCGTCGCCGCGTGTCCGAGGCGGCGGATTTCGGTGAGGACGCCCTGGATGTAGACCGAGTAGGAGCTGCCTTCGAGACCATGCAGCAGCACGAAGTGCAGCGGCGCAGTCGGCGGTCAGCGGCGCGTCGAGATGATCGAGCACAAGCTCGTCGCCGTCCGGCGTTTCGAGCGTTTCGCGGCGAAAGGCAACGAGACGCCGCGGGCGCACCACGCGTCCCCAGATCGTCTGCGCGTGCGGCCCGCGGATGAACCAGGCCGGTGAAAAATCGGACACGGGCGGATTGTACAGAACGGCCTTTGCATATACGGCTCGGTATGCTCGCAAGAATCCGCGCGCGCGCGGACACGCTGTACCTGAGTCACGGGCGGACCGTGCTCGCGACCGGACGCGATGGGATGATCGCGCCGGGCTCGCGGCACGGCCTCTTCGTCTACGAAACGCGCCTCGTCTCCACGCTGCGCTACTTCATCAATGATGCGATGCCGGCGGCGAACGTGCTCTCGAACGTCGAGCAGCATTCGTTTCTCGCGTACTACCTCGCCGCCGCGCCGGGCGTCGATCTCGGAGAGCCCGACAAAGGCAGCGGCATGGTTCCGCTGGAGTCGCGGCAGCCGCTCGAGCTGCGCGTCTCGCGATTCGCCGGCGACGGACTGCACGAAGACATCGCGCTCACCAACTACGCGAAGGACACGACGCGCTTCACGTTCGCGATCGAGATCGAGCACGACTGTAGCGATATCGCGGATCTCGAGCGTAAAGTCGACATCGACCGCCGCGTCGACGTCGGCTTCTCGCGCGCGCCGCGTTTCATCGGCAATCGCGCGCAATTCGAGCTCGAGCTCGAGCCGCACGCGACGTGGAATCTCTGCATCGACTTCGCGCCGTGGATCGACGGCAAGCGCATGCGCCCGTGTCATCGCTGCCGCGCATTTGCGATCACGAACGAACGGCAGCTGATGTTCCTCGACGAGGCGGCGAAGATCGAGACGCGTGAGAGCGGCACGCTCGCGCCGGTCGTCGAAGGCGCGCTCGAACAGGCAAAGTACGACCTCGCCGCGCTGCGCCTGTACGACCTCGACACCAGCGAGCGCGCGTGGACGATGGCCGCCGGCCTGCCGCTGTACATCGCCATCTACGGCCGCGACACACTGACCACGAGCTGGCAGGCCGCGCTCCTCGGATCGGAGATGATGGTCGGCACGCTGAACGTGCTCGCGCACTATCAGGGCACGCGCGTCGACAACTGGCGCGACGAGCAGCCCGGCCGGATGATTCACGAAGTTCATACCGGTCCGCTCTCCGCGCTCGATATGAATCCGCGCGCACGCAGCTACGGCTCCACGACGACGTCGAGTCTCTACGCGTTCATGGTCGCGGAGCTATGGCACTGGTGCGGCGACAAGGATGTGATCGCGCCGTTCATCGATCCGGCATTGCGCGCGCTGGAGTGGCTCGATCGTGAACGTCTTGACCATTCTTTATATGGGGGCCTCTACACCTATCAAACGAACTCCACGGATGGCGTCAAACACCAGGCGTGGAAGGACTCGCCCGATGCGATCGTCTATCCCGACGGCTCGCCGGTCGAGCCGCCGATCGCGACGTGCGAGGAGCAGGGCTTCATTCACATCGCCAAGCTGCATTTCGCGGAAGTGTTGTGGGCCCTCGGGCGGCGCGACGAGGCGAAGCGGATGTTCGAGGAGACGCTCGCGCTCAAGCAGCGATTCAACGAGGCGTTCTGGATGGAGGAGGAAGGCTTCTACGCGCTCGCGATCGACGCGAACGGGCAGCAGGTGCGCTCGATCACGTCGAATCCGATGCACTGCATCGCCACCGCGATCGCCGCCGACGAGCACGTGCCGCGCGTCGTGCAGCGCCTCTTCGAGCCCGATCTCTTTTCCGGCTGGGGCGTTCGCACGCTTTCCTCGAACCATCCGTCGTACAACCCGTACAGCTATCACCTCGGCTCGATCTGGCCCGTCGAGCACGGAACGTTCGCCCTCGGGTTGATGCGCTACGGCCTGCACGGCCGCGTGAATCAGATCGCGCGCGCGCAATTCGAAGCCGCCGCGCTGTTCGATTTCTATCGACTGCCGGAACTGTTCGGCGGACATGCGCGCGACGACGCGCAACCGTTTCCGGCGCTCTATCCGAACGCGAACTCGCCGCAGGCGTGGTCGGCGTCGGCGACGATCAGCCTGCTGCAGGCGATGCTCGGCTCTGTATCCGTACGCGCCGCTGCATCTCCTCATCGTCGATCCGCATCTGCCCGACTGGCTGCCGGAGATCACGATCCGCAATCTGCGCGTCGGCAGTGCCACGGTCACCATTCGTTTTCATGGAACGAAATGGGACGTGTTAGAGAAAGAGGGTACGCTGCACGTGGTGCAACAGCCGCTTCCGTGGTCGCTCACCGCAACGTGGCCGGAGCGGGTGGGAGATTTGTTGAGGAGTCTGGTTCCTTGATTGCGGCGCTGGTGCTGGCGCAGGTCGTGTCGGAAGCGATCACCGTCACGGCGACGCGCACCGAGACGCGCGTGGCCGACACGCCGGCGAGCGTAGTGGTGTTGTCGCAGAAGACGCTCGAGAACACGGCCGCGCCGACGACCGACGACGCGCTGCGGCAGGTCGCGGGGTTCACGCTGTTCCGCCGCGCGGGAAGCCGCGTCGCGAATCCGACGACGCAGGGCGTGACGATGCGCGGAGTGGGCGCGAGCGGCGCATCGCGCGCGCTCGTCCTCGACGACGGCGTGCCGCTCAACGATCCGTTCGGCGGCTGGGTCTATTGGGGACGCGTGCCGCGCGCGGGCATCGATCGCATCGAAGTGTTGCGCGGCGGCGCGTCCGATCTGTACGGCAGCTCGGCGATGGGCGGCGTCGTGCAGTTCATTCGAAAAAAGTCCCCCGGCTTCAACGTCGACGTCTCCGCTGGCTCGCAGTCGACGGGAAGCGCGACCGCGTTCCTCGGCCTGCAGCACTTCACCGCGACGGCGGATCTCTTCACGACCGACGGCTTCATCCTCGTGCGGCCGTCGCAGCGCGGGTCGGTCGACATCGCCGCCGACTCGCGCCACGCGACGCTCGATCTCACCGCGCGCAACGACATGGGGTTTCTGCGCGGCTCGTACTATCGCGAGTCGCGCAACAACGGCACGCCGCTGCAGGAGAACGACACCACGATCCGCAATCTCGCCGCCGGCGCGGATTTCGGCACGCTGATGCTGCGCGCGTTCGCGAACGATCAGGATTACTTCCAGACGTTCTCCGCGATCGCCGCGGATCGCAATTCCGAGCGGCTGACGAACGAGCAACGGATTCCGTCGCGCGGGATCGGCGGGAACGCGCAGTGGTCGCGCGCGCTGTACGGCCGGCACCTGCTCATCGCCGGCGCCGACGTCCTGCGCGTGCGTGCGGTGGGCGAGCGCCAGCGCACGGCGGCCGCATTTGTCGAAGGCATCTTCACCGCCGCGCGCGACCTCACCGTCACCGCCGGCCTGCGCGCGGATCGTTGGGAAGACGAGAACGAGCTCAACCCGCGCCTGTCCGTGCTCTGGCGCTCGTTCTCCGCATCGGCGTACACGGCGTTCCGCGCGCCGACGCTCAACGAGCTGTATCGCGGCTTCCGCGTCGGCAACGTGAACACGCTGCCGAACGCGGACTTGAACGCGGAGAACCTCACCGGATTCGAAGTCGGCGCGCGCGCACGCAACGCGCGGGTGACGCTCTTCTGGTCGTCGCTCGCGGACACGATCGCGAACGTGACGATCGACACGAGCGGCGGGACGATCACCCGCCAGCGCCAGAACCTCGGACGCACGTGGTCGCGCGGCGCGGAGCTCGACGCCGACTTCGCCATCGGACGCGATGCCCGTGCATCGCTCGGCTATCTCTTCGTCGACGCCACCGTGCGCGAGGGCGAGCTGCGCGGCAATCGCGTGCCGCAGGTGGCGCGCCATCAAGTCACGGCGCAGCTGCAGTGGCGCACCGTCGGCGTGCAAACGCGCTGGTCCGCCGCGCAGTTCGATGACGATCTCAACGAGCTGCCGCTGCGCGGCTACTTCGTCGCCGACGTCTTCGCATCGCATCCGTTGCGACGCGGCCTCGATGCGACGTTCGCGATCGAGAATCTCTTCGGCGAAGACGTCGAAGTCAACGCGACGCCCGTCGTGACGTTAGGCCAGCCGCGCGCGTGGCGGATGGGATTGCGGTATGGCCTGGCGCATTGAAAAACAGTCCGACGGCAAGTTCGCGATCTACTCGACGCGCATCGACGACTACGTCGTCATCGATGCGGACGCCGAGGAGATCGAGCGCATCTACGCCGACAAAGGCGTGAAGGTCTACCTCGCCAGCGCACGCGCGCAGATGGCGAAGGCGATTCCGGCCGCAAAGGAAGCGCTGATCGAGGCCAGCCGCGAACGCGGCGAGACGCCGAAAGAGCCGCCGGGGAAGATCGGGGCGACGGGGTTCGGGGATGGGGGTTAGGGGATGGATGTTAGGGGATAGGCGACAGGGGTTAGGGACTCAAACCCCTATCCCCTATCCCCCTATCTCCTAACCCCTATACCCTCCGCCGCCCGCGCGACGCCGGCTTCTTCTCCATCTCCTCCCACGGCTCCACGCCTGCCACTGCGCAGCGCGGAATCTTCTCGCCGAGGATCTCTTCGATTTTGCGCACCATCGGCAGGTCCTGCCAGGTGGTGATCGTCGAGACGATGCCTTTCGCCGCGCCGCGGGCGGTGCGGCCGCCGCGATGCACGTAGTCCTCGACGTTCTCCGGGATGTCGAAGTTGATGACGTGCTCGATTCCCGGCACGTCGATGCCGCGGCCGGCGATGTCGGTGGCGACGAGGATGCGGTGCTGCCCTTCGCGGAACGTGCGCAGCGCGGTCGTGCGCCGCGCCTGCGACTGATCGGCGTGGATGCGCGCGACCGGATGTCCCTGCCGCTGCAGGATGTGATACAGCCACTCCGCGTCGATCTTGCGCCGCGTGAAGACGAGCGTCGAGCCGAGCTCCTGATGCAGCAGCGCGAGGAGCGCGTTGCGCTTGTCCTCCTCCTTCACGACGTACAGCCGGTGCGTGATCCCCTCGGCCGCGCCGCCGACGGGCGTGATGTCGATCCGCTGCGGATTGTTCATGAAGTCGCGGGCGATCATCTCGATCGAGTCCGGCATCGTCGCGGAGAACATCATCGTCTGCCGCTGGCGCGGCAGGCGCCGCAGGATCTCGCGCATCTGCGGGAGAAATCCGAGGTCGAGCATGTGATCGGCTTCGTCGAGGACGAGCACTTCGATGTTGTCGAGCGAGACCGTGCGGCGCTGCACGTGATCGAGCAGGCGTCCCGGAGTCGCGACGACGATGTCGGGCTGGCCGCGCAGCGCGTCGAACTGCGGCTTCATCTTCACGCCGCCGATGACGCAGGCGGTGTTCAGCTCGTGTTTTGCGCCGAAGAGGTCGAGGAACGCCTTCGTCTGCAGCGCGATCTCGCGCGTCGGCGAGAGGATCAGGCCGCGCACGCCGCGGCCGTGCGTCAGCTTTTCGGCGAGCGGCAACGCGAACGCGGCGGTTTTGCCCGAGCCGGTTTGCGCGAGGCCGATGACGTCGACGCCCGTCAGCGCGATCGGCACCACTGCGGCCTGAATCGGCGTCGCATGTTCGAAGCCGATTCCGCGGACGGTTTCGAGGATCTCGGCGCTCAGGCCGAGGTTGGAGAACTGCTGGTCGGTCGTCTCAACCGGATGTTGAGGAATTGATGCATTGATCATTTATCGAAACACTCTCACATAGACGCCGGCGTTGATCGCGAGCACGGCCACCCCGAGAAGGATCTCCATGCCGCGCGTCAGACCGGGCGGATAAATCAGCGGCATGAGGTAATGGTTCACGAACCCGCCCTCATACCCGGCGCGGCCCGCTGCCTCGAGGAAGCGATTTTCCCACTGCGTCAGCGGACAGTACCACCCCGCCAGCTCCACGAGCATCCCCCAGACCGCCGCCGGCAGGTGAATCCACGCCAGCCGCGGCCATTTCAGCACCAGCAATCCGCCGAGGACGACGAAGAGGATGAAGGCCACGTGGAGGATGGCGATCGCGTGTGCGGCGAGGTTGTACGTCATGCGTTGCATCGGGCGAAGGCTCAGAGGCTCAGAGGCGCCAAGGCTCAGAGTTTACAAAGCGTAACTCCTTTGTGCCTTTGGCCTTTGAGCCTCTGAGCCTCTGAGCCTGCCTATAATGCCCGCGCGATGAAACGGTCCCTCGGTCCTTTTCTCTTCCTGCTGGCCTTCGGCTGCGCCACGGTGCCGCCGGCGCCCGCGCCTCCGGTGCATGTCGTCATCGTCGGGACGACGGATATGCACGGATGGTTCGCGGGGCACGTCGAAACGCCGCAGGGCGGGGGCGAGGGCGTGTTGTGGGGCGGGCTTCCGACGCTCGCGAGCTACATCGACGCGTTGCGCGCGGAGAACAACGGCAACGTGATCGTGGTCGACTCCGGCGACATGTTCCAGGGCACGCTCGAGTCGAATCTCTTCGAAGGCGAGCCGGTCGTGCGCGGATACAACGCCATCGGCTACGCCGCGGCCGCGGTCGGCAATCACGAGTTCGATTTCGGTCCGGTCGGTCCGAACTCCGTGCCCCGCGAGCCTGGCGACGATGCCCTCGGCGCGCTGAAGGTCAACGCATCGATGGCCTCGTTCCCGTTTCTCTCGGCGAACATGCTCGATCGCAAAACCGGCAAGACGCCGACCTGGGCGAAGCCGTACACCATCGTCCGCTCCGGCGGCGCGCGCATCGGCATCATCGGCCTCTCCACGCCCGACACGCCGCACGTCACGATGGGCGCGAACGTGATGACGCTCGACTTCACCGATCCCGTCGCCGCCACGATCGCCGCGGCGAAGGAGCTGCGCACGCAGGGCGCGGACGCGGTGATCGTCATCGCGCACATGGGCGGCCGCTGCCACGACATCAGCGATCCGAACGACATGCACGCGTGCGAGCCGAGCCACGAGGCGATGGAGTACATGCAGCGCATCCCGGAAGGCGTCATCGACGGATTTTTCGCGGGGCACACGCACTCGCAGATGCGCCACTACATGAAAGGCGTCCCGGTCGTGCAGGCGCTGAACTACAGCCGCGAGTTTTCGACGACCGACTTCTGGATCGACACGAAGAACAACAAAGTGACGAAGACCGAGATGCGGCCGCACACGATGATTTGCTCGTTCGTCTATCAGGGCGGCGCGCAGGTGTGCGATCCGAAGAAAGCGCCGGCGGGCGCGCGGCTGATCCCGCGCGTGTTCGCGAACCGCCGCATCGTGCCGGACGTCCGCGTGGCGAACGTGATCGAGCCGTTCCTCAAGCGCGTCGCAGCGAAGCGCGAGGAGAAGCTCGGCATCACCATGGCGGCGCCGTTCACGCGCAACTATCAGGCAGAATCGCCGATGGGCGATCTCCTCGCCGATGCGCTGCGCGACTCGCTCGACGCGGACTTCGGGATCATCAACTCCGGCGCCATCCGCGATGAATTTCCCTCCGGCGAGCTGATTTACGCGCACATGTTCGCCGTCAGTCCGTTCGACAACTATCCGGCGAAGGTGACGCTGACCGGCGCGCAGCTCGTCGAGGTCCTGCGGGTGATGGCGGACGGCAGGCGCGGCATCGCGCAGGTGAGCGGCGGCCTTCGCTACACGATCGATGCGGGCAGGCCGGTCGGCTCCGATCGACTCGCCGGCGCGACGCTCGCCGACGGCTCGCCGATCGATCCGCAGAAGCTCTACACCGTCGTCATGCCGGACTTCGTCGCCCTCGGCGGCGACGGGACGCAGGACGTGATGAAGGAGGTTCCGCCGGAGCGCCTGCAGGTGTTCTTCGCGCAGGAGATTCGCGAGGTGCTGATCGAGCAGTTGAAGAAACGGCCGCAGCCGCTCGTGCCGAAGACCGAGGGACGCGTTACGGTGTTGAACGCGCCGGCGGGGGCGCGGCGGCAGTAGCGCGGAGACGCTTCACGAGCTTCCAGAGCGCGAACGCGATGAGCGCGAGCGCGAGCGGCACGAGGAGCGGCACGAAGATCGCGATCGCGCTGAGCGCGAGCGAGAGCAGGTCTTCGATGAGCGAGAGGATGGGATTCGCGCAGCCGAACGTCGCGGCGCTCGACGCCGCGCGCGTGCCGGCTTTCAGCGCGTGAAATCCGAACGACGTCGGCGCGCCGATGATCAGGCCGACGATCGCCGCGACGGTCGGATCGACGCCGGTGAGCACGGACGCTGCGGCGACTGTGCCGGCGATCGGCCGCACGAAGGTGCCGACGGCGTCGAGGAAGTGGTCGACTGCCGGAATTTTGTCGCCGACGAGCTCGAGGATGCACGCGATGATCAGGACGATGATCGCGACGTCGGACGACAGCCACTCGAACTTTGCGCCGAGCGTGACTCCGGCGATGTGGAAGCGCGCCGCGGCGGAGAGGAGCAGCAGCGGGAGAAAGGTGTTGAGTCCCGTCGACGCGGAGAGACCGAGGCCGAGGAGCAGGGCGAGGACGAGATTCGCGGCGGTCACGCTTTGATGGTAGCGCGCTCGGCCGCCATCTCGATCTGGCGCTCGAGAAAATCCTTGAACGAGATTCCCGCCTCGGCGAGCTCCTGCGGGACGAGCGAGGCCGTGGTGAGGCCGGGAAGCGTGTTCGTTTCGAGGTAGTAGACGCCGTCGGCGCCGCCGACGAAATCGCTGCGCGAGTAGCCGTCGCAGCCGAGGGCGATGTGGGCGATGCGCGCGGCCTCCTGCACTTCGCGCGCGAGCGCGTCGGGAATGTTCGCGGGACAGATCTCGCGCGTGCCGCTGCCGAGGTACTTGCCGGCGTAGTCGAACTCGCGGCCTTCGTCCTTTTCGATCTCGATCACCGGCAGCGCGAATGGACCGTCGCCCATGTCGATCACGCCGTCGGTCAGCTCGCGCCCTTCGATGAACTGCTCGATGATGTACGGAATGTCGATCTCCGGGATCGCGTCGCCGCGGCCGATGAAATAGAGCCCGCGGCTCGAACCGCCGGCGAGCGGTTTGAGGACGACGCGCGCGTGTTTTCCAAGCAGGTCGGATGCGACGTCACGCAACTCGCTGGGTTGTGCGACGCGCGAGTCGGCGATGCGTACTTTGCCCGCGAGCAGTTCTTTCGCGCGCGCTTTGTCGAATGCGATCGCGCTCGTTTCCGAGCCGGAGCCGGTGAACGGAATGCCGCGCGACTCGAGCATCCGCTGCAGCGGTCCGTCCTCGCCGCCGGTGCCGTGCAGTGCGAGGAGGAAGACGGGATGGTCGACGGGCAGCGTGTCGAGCGCCTGCTCGATGTTTGGAAAGATCGCGGGTCGCGCGGGCTCGAAGTCGAGCTCGAACGGCCGCTGATGCGCGAGCAGATCGGCAGGCGCGACGTCATGCACCGCGCCGTTCGGCGCCCAGAACCACGCCAGCGGCGAGCCGAGCGTGCGGACGATGTTCTGCGCCGACGCGACGGAGACGTGGCGTTCGTCGGAAGGGCCGCCGAAGAGGACGATGGTGGTGTGCGTCACGAGCGACGACAATTCAATACTTCTGCCCACACTCCGGACAGAACTTCGGCGAGCCTTCCGCCTCGTGTCCGCACTGCTGGCAGCCGCGTTTGGCGGCGGCCGGCGCGCCGCATTCGGGGCAGAACTTGCCGCCCTGCGTTTTCGCGCCGCATTCCTTGCATACCGCGCCGGTGACGGTGCGGACGTCGCGCTGCTTCGTCCAATCGACCGTCCGCGCCTTTTCGTGAATCTGCTCGCGCGCCGCCTCGGCCTGCGCGGACGCCATCTCTTCATCGAGATCGGGCGCGCAGGACTCGCACAGTCCGGCCTTCTTGTTCCAGCAGATCGGCTCGCAGACCCAGTTGCCGCAGCGCGTGCACTGCTTGAAGGTCGGCGCGATCTCGGTGACGGCGTCTTTCAGCGCGGCATCGTGCGCCGTGCCGCCGACCGCGCGCTGCACTTCGTACGCGCTGTCCGCGACGCGGCCGAACACGCCGCCGAGAAGCCCGCCGGCCACGCGCGCCGCCGAGCCGAGCATCCCGATCTTGGACGTCTGGAACGACGACATGTAGCCGTTCTGGCACTTCTCGCAATAGAACTTGAACTGGTATCCGCGATCGGTCGAGAGGTCTTCGTAGTTACCGGTAAAAGGGATCGATGGCATGCGGGCCATTATAGGCAACCGACGGCAAGCCGTCGCTTGCCTATGAGCACGGCGCGGCCGCGCGCCGCGCCTTTGGTTAACATCGCGCGCGCATGAGCAGGCAACACGCGATCGCGGCGCTGGTCTTCGTCGCGCTCGCCACCGGCTTTACCTGGCCGCTGGCCCTGAACCTCGGCCGCGCGGTCGCCGAGCCGGGCGACGCCTACGTGAACATCTGGATCCTCGATTGGGACTGGTGGGCGACGCTGCACCAGCCGCTGTCGCTGTTCCACGCGAACATGCTCCATCCGGCAAAGTACTCGCTGGCGTTCACGGAAAATCTCTACGGCATCGCCCTGCTGCTCGTCCCGTTTCGCGCCGCCGGCGTGGGGCCGATCGTCGCCTACAACCTCGCCCTGATCGCCGGTCTCGCGCTCGCCGGCTTCGGCGCGTATCTCCTCGGATCTCGGCTGACGCGCTCCTTCGAGGCGGGACTCGCGGCCGGGATCTTCTTCGCCTTCGCGCGCCTGCACTTTACGCATCTGCAGCACATCTGGAGCGGCTGGCTGCCGCTGATGCTCGTCGCGCTCCTCGACTATGCGGAGCGGCCGACGCGAAAGCGCGCGGTCCTCTTCGCGGCGCTGCTGCTGATCAACGGCCTGACCAACATCCATTACTTCCTCTTCGGCACGTTCGCGATCGCGGTCACGGCGCTGCTGCTCATGCGGCCGCGACGCGAGCTGCTGATCGCCGTTGCGCTGGCGCTGCTTCTGCTGGCGCCGTTTCTCTATCCGTATGCAGCGTTCGCGAAGCTGTACAACCTACAGCGCACGTACGCGGAGTCCGTTTCGTTTTCGGCGACGCCGATCGATTGGATCGCTTCAAAAGCCGCGGAGCCGGAACGCCACATCGCGCCCGGCGCGCTGGCGCTGATCGTCGCCGGCGCCGCATTCGTGCTCGCGCGTCGCGAGTGGCCGAAGCTTGCGCTGGCGATGCTCTGGATCGCGATCGGCTTCGCCGGCTCGCTCGGCATGAACTTCGAGTTTCACCGCTTCCTCTTCGGCGCCGTGCCGGGTTTCCGCGCGATCCGCGTTCCTGCGCGCTGGTCGGTGATCGCGTACATCGGTCTGGCGATTCTCATCGCGCTCACGACTGCTGCCATCGCGCGGCGGTTCCGATGGATCGTGCCGCTCGCGTTTGCGATCGCGCTCTGGCAGGCGCCGATCCGCTGGTACATGGTCCGCCCGCAGTTTCCGGAGGTGTATCGCTGGCTGGCGACCAGGCGCGGCCCGATCGCGGAGCTGCCGATGGGCACGTACGCCGAGTACGAGTACCACCTTTTCTCGACGTCGCATCACCTCCCGAGCGTGAACGGCTCCGCCGGAACGCCGGTGCGGCGCAAGCTGAACGATCAGTGGTCGCTCACGCCGCTGCCCGATGATTTCCTCGACACGCTCGTCAAACGCCGGCGTCGAGCACCTGATCATCCACGCCGATCTCCTCGGCGCGCGCTCACCCGACGTGCGCGAGTGGCTGAAGCGCGAGCTCGACCGCGGCCGACTCTTCTTCGTCAACGACTTCGTGAATGGAGCCGAAGGCGACTGGGTGTTCTCGCTTCGCGGAACGCGTGCTCCTTTACCCGAACACGCCGCCCGCTTCCTCGCCGGCGCGCAAGCGTGCAGCCGGTCCATCTTCGGTGTCCTCGAGACCCCGCTCCCGCGGCGCTACGCGCGCGGCGTCGAAGTGAAAGGCTGGTCCATCTCCCCGCACGGCATCCGCGCCGCCGCGGTCTACTTCAACAATCGAACGATCCGCTATCCGCTGCCCATCACGCGCGAGCGCGGGACGCGATGCTGGTTCTACGCGCCCTCTTGTCATGCCCACTACCGCCTCGCATTCGCTCAACGCCCGAACGGCGTCTGGCGCGACACAGACGTGCAGGTGGATGTCACCGATGCGAAGGGGAATGTTTGGACCTCTGACAATCGGTGGTTTCGCTGGGAGTGAATTTTTAGGTAGCATCCGCCGCCGGAGGGAACACGATGCGAAAAATTCTTTGGATTGCGCTGGCGCTGCTGGTGGCGCTGCCGTCGTTCGCGCAGGTGCGGACGCCGCGGCCGAGCCCGAACGCCACTCTGACGCAGTCGGTCGGGTTGACCGACATCACCATCAAGTACAGCCGTCCCGGCAAGAAGGGGCGGACGATCCTCGGCGGTCTCGTACCGTACGACCAGGTCTGGCGCACGGGCGCGAACGAGGCCACGACGATCTCGTTCAGCGACGACGTCACGATCGAAGGACAGAAGCTCGCCAAGGGCACGTACGCGCTCTTCACCATCCCCGGCCGCGAGACGTGGCAGATCGTCTTCAACAAGCAGGGCGAGCAGTGGGGCGCGTTCAATTACGACGCGGCGCAGGACGCGCTGAAGGTCACCGTGAAGCAGGAGACCTCGCCGTTCTTCGAGTGGATGTCGTTCGACGTCGACGAGATGACGACCGACACCGCGAAGGTCGAGCTGCAGTGGGACACGTGGTCCGTGGGGTTCACGGTCGACACCGGCTCGACGGCGAAGGCGCTGACGAACCTCAAGAACGCGATGAAGCCGAGCTGGCAGCTGCCGTATCAGGCCGCCACGGTCGGATTCGACAACAAGGGCGTGGCGACGGATCAGGAGATTTCGGACTGGCTCGATCAGTCGCTCCGGGTGAACGAGAACATCGCCAACCTCTGGCTGAAAGCGCGCTTCCTGAAGCGCCTCGGCAAGAACGCCGAGGCGAAGGCGGCGGCGCAGCAGGCCATCGCGGCGGCGCGTCCCGATCAGAAGGACTTCGCCAACGAGGTCAAGCGGCTGAGCGCCGACTGGTAGTCATTCGAGTGGCGGCCTCGATGAGTAGCGCGGCCGCCACTCCCACCCCGCATCCCACCACGTTCCACCACAGCCAGGCCATGGTCGTGAACATCGCGCAGAGCGTCACCGCGATCAGCGCCAGGATCGCGCCGATGAACGTCGGCCAGCCGCGGACGAACTTGAAGTAGAACGCGAGCAGGAAGACGGCGAGCATCGTGCCGTAGAAAAACGATCCGACTTTGTTGACGGCGACGATCAGCGCGCCCATGCGGTTCGCGAACAGCGCGAAGACGATGCAGAACGTGCCCCAGCCGATCGTCATCCACCGCGACGCGGTCACGTACTGGTGATCGGTGCAGTCCTTTCGCACGAGCCGCCGCCAGACATCGACGACGCTCGTCGACGCGAGCGAGTTGAGCCCCGACGCAGTTGCCGACATCGCCGCACAGAACACCGCCGCGAGCAGGAGGCCGACCAGTCCCGGCGGCAGGTTGTTCATCACGAAGGTGAGAAAGACGTAGTCCGTGTCGCCGGCGTCGCGGCGCAGCTCTCCTTCGCGCTGCTGCAGGACGTGCAACTGCCCGGTTGCGTTGTCGACTGCAGCCGAATCGTTGCGATGCATCGCGTCGACGAGACTCAACGCGGCGGTGCGCTTCGCTTCGAACGTCTGCGCATGCAGCGCCTGGTGCGCCGGCGTCACGTCCTGCGTCGGATTGAACGACGCGGGCGGCGCGACGAATTGGTAGAAGACGAACACCATCGCGCCGACGAAGAGGATGAAGAACTGCATCGGCACTTTGACGAGACCGTTGAAGAGCAACCCGAGGCGGCTTTGCGTGACCGTTTCGCCCGTGAGATAGCGCTGCACTTGCGATTGGTCGGTGCCGAAGTACGCCAGCGCGACCATCAGTCCGCCGAAGAGGCCGCTCCAGAAGTTGTACGGCGTCGTGACGTCGAAGCTGAAGTCGATGACGTTGATGCGGCCCATGCGCCCGGCAACGCGCACCGCATCGACGAAGCCGACGTTCTGCGGCAGCGATCGCAATGCGACGATCAGGGCGATGGCCATCCCGCCGAGCGCGATCAGCAGTTGATGCGTCTGCGTCCAGCTGACGGCCTTCGTTCCGCCGCTGGTGGTGTAGATGATCACGAGCACGCCGATGACGAGCGTCGTGAGCTGCAGGTTCCAGCCGAGAACCAGCGAGACGATGACCGCAGGCGCGTAGAGCGTCAGCGCCGTGCCGAGGCCGCGCTGGATGAGAAAGATGACCGTCGTGAGGATGCGCGTCGGCAGACCGAAGCGGGTCTCGAGATATTCGTACGCGGTGAAGACTTTGAGGCGGTGATAGATCGGGACGGCGGTGATGGACAGGATGACCATCGCGATCGGCAGCCCGAGGTAGAACTGCACGAAGCGCATGCCGTCGGTGTAGGCCTGGCCCGGTGTGGAGAGGAACGTGATCGCGCTGGCCTGCGTGGCCATCACCGAGAGCGCGACCGTGTACCACTGCAGCTGGCGGTCGGCGAGCAGGTACTGCTCGAGGCGCCGCTGCCGGCGGCCCTTCCACACACCGTACGCGACGATCGCGAGGAGCGTGGAGCTCAGGACGATCCAGTCGATCAGTCTCATGCGAACGCGCGCGTGAACAAATAGAAAACGAGGATCTCGAAGCCGAGGAAGGCAGAACGGCCGCGTAGAGACGCGGCCAGTTGGGCTCGCGCATGCTCAACGTGCTGACACCAGATTCACGAACGCCTTGATCGCTCCCGGCACGCCCGCGGGCAGCTGCCGCCACCACGCGTAGCTCGTGTAGACGAACACGCCCTTGCCGTGACGCGCGTACAGCTCGCCGCCCGCTTTCTCGGGCTCGCCGGGATCGTTCGACGAGAGAATCGTCGTGTATTTCGGATCCCACTCGCTCGCGAAGTAGAGCCCGCGCTCCTGCACCCAGCCGTTGAAATCGGCGCTCGTGATTTTGTTCGGAGTCGTGAGCAGCGAATGCGCGGGATCGAGCAATTTGACCGGCGCTTCTTCTACCGTGACGCGATCGCGCGAGAGCTTGAACGGATACGGTCCCGGCGCGGCGACGGCGAGGTCGTCGAGCGTGTTGTACTGCACGACCATCGTGCCGCCCTTTTCGACGAACTGCATCAGCTTCTCGTGTGCGAGGCGGAGCCGCTTGCGCGTGTTGTAGGCGCGCACGCCGGTGACGATGGCGTCGTACTGCGCGAAGTCGCCGCGGTCGAGATCGGCGTCGGTCAACAGGTTGACCTCATAGCCGACCTGCCGGAGGATGTTCGGCACGTCGTCGCCCGATCCCATGATGTAGCCGATGCGGCTGCCGGTTTTCTTGATGTCCGCGCGCACGAGCTTCGCGCCGGCGTCGCCGAACACGCGTTGCGCGGGGATGTGCGGATACTCGATGTTCGTGAGGCCGAGGGAGATCTTCTTGCCGCCCTGCAGCTCGATCTCCGCGAGCATGTTGTCGACCGTTTCTTTCGCCGGCGGCGTGATGGTGAACGTCACGCGCTGCTCGTCGCCTTTGCCGGCGAATTTCACCGCCGTCGAGACCGGCCGTGCGTTCCACGCAAACGGTACGAGCAAGCGAACGCTCGCCTCCTTCTCGCCGAAGCTCCGCATCCAAACCGTGACCTGTTTCGGTTTCGCCTCGGGGAACACATACACGCCCGAGCCGAGGTTCGCGGCGATCTCCGGCACGACGTCGACGTTGCGCGTCTGCTCGCCCGCGACCGGATCGGTCCAGCGGTACGTCGCCGGCAGTTCGTAGACGAGGCTGTGCTGCTGCGCGTCGTCGAGCGTGACCACCACCGGCACCGCGATCTTGTTGTCCGGACGGCCGATCATCGCCGGATCGTCGACGGTGTACAGCCCCTTCGACGGCGGCCGCTGCAGCCAGTACGGCTGCGAGTAATCGGCGTTCGCCGGGATTTTCATCACCAGGTCCGTCTTCACCGGCTTGTTGTTCTCGAGCGGAGTGCCGGGCGCTTTGCTCGGATTCGCGTACGGCGAGCCGACGACCGCGAGGCGGAACGGATAGTCGGAGCGATTGACGACCGTGACGCTGACCGGGATCTCGCCGCCGGGAACGACCGCGGAGTCAGCGGCGGCGATGTCGATGGCGATGCCGGCGCAGTCGCGGATGGCGTCGAGGAGCTCGCGCCGTTTCACTGCAAACAGCGGATAGTCTTTCGGATCCGACGCCGGCGATGCGGCGAGACGCGAGAGCGCGTCGAGGCCTTGCAGCAGCAGCGGCACGGACGCCGAGGGCTTGTCCGGATCGAATGAATCCGCGGCTTGCTTGAGGATCGCGCCGACAGACTCGCCGCCGGGATAGCGCGACCAGCTCGTGTCGATTCCTTCGAAGAGATCCTTCGTCGCGGGCGTACCGTTGCGGAGGTCGTAGTAGTTGAGGATCGTGCCGCGGCGCTCGGCGGAGCCGAAGCCCTGGCTCTTGTGCTGGCTGCGGCTCTCGGCGGCGATCTCGGTGTACGCACGTCCGAGCTGCGGGTTGTACGTGCCGAGGTCGACGCGCAGCGAGTTCGCGACCGCGGGATCGTTCGGATCGATCGGGCGTCCGAACGAGAAGCGGTTCCAGAAAATCCGCTTCGGCGCCCAGACGCTGACGTACTTCAACTGCTCGGGATATTTCGTCGGATCCGCCGCCGCCGCGAATGCTTCCTCGGCGAGGATGGCCGAGGCGGTGTGATGTCCGTGTCCGCCTTCGCCGGTGGTGGGGAAGCGGGTGATGATCACGTCCGGCTGAAACTTGCGGATGGCCCAGACGACGTCGCCGAGAACCGCGTCGTGTCCCCAGATGGCCATCGTTTCGGTCGGATTTTTCGAGAAGCCGAAGTCGATCGCGCGCGTGAACATCTGTTCCGCGCGATCGATGCGCCGCGCCGCGAGCAGCTCCTGCGTGCGGATGACGCCGAGGAGCTCGCCCTTTTCGTCGCCGATCAGGTTCTGCCCGCCGTCGCCGCGCGTGACCGAGAGGTAGCCGGTGCGATAGAGGCGGTCGTTGGCCAGCCACGCCAGCATCGCGGTGTTTTCGTCGTCGGGATGCGCGGCGACGAAGAGCGCGCTGCCGAGGACGTTCAGCTTGCGCAGCGCGAGCTGGAGCTCGGCGGCGGTTTTGGCGTAGGTGCTCGCCGTTGCGAGCAGGAGCAGGAGAAGTGTAAGGAGACGGCGCATGGGGCGGGAGGATAGTCTCAGAGTCTTAAAGTCTCAACGTCTCAGAGGTGTGACAGCTGGAATACGAAATCGCAATCATTGGCGCGGGCGCGGCCGGTCTCACGGCGGCGATCTTCGCGAAGCGTACCGCGCCGCAGGCGCGGATCGTTGCGATTGACGGCGCGCCGAGAATCGGCGCGAAGATCCTGATCTCCGGCGGCGGGCGCTGCAACGTCACGCACGACGTCGTCACGCCGGACGATTTCAACGGAAATCGCAACGCCATTGCGAAGGTGCTGCGCACGTTCACGGTGGATGAAACCGTGGCGTGGTTCGAGTCGATGGGCGTGACGCTCAAGCGCGAGGAGACGGGGAAGTTGTTTCCGGTGACGGATCGCGCGCGGACGGTGGTGGAGGCGTTGGTGGGGGAGAGTCCGGAGATTCTGGCGGGGCATCGTGTGGAGTCGATCTCGTGTCATCCCGAGCGGAGCGAGGGATCCCCTGCATTGCACGAAGCGGGGGATTCCTCGCCGTCTGCGCGGCTCGGAATGACACTGCACACCTCGCACGGCACGATCGAAGCGCAACGCGTCATCCTCGCCACCGGCGGCCGCAGCGTGCCGAAGACCGGCAGCGACGGGCACGGCTACGCCCTCGCGCGCTCCCTCGGCCACACCGTCACTCCCGTCTTTCCCGCGCTCGTGCCGCTGCTCGTCGAAGAAGGACACTGGATCACGACGCTCAGCGGCACCAGCGCCGAGGTCGAGCTCTCCGTCGTCAAAGGAAAAGTTCTCGCGCGGCAGCGCGGCTCGATGTTGTGCACGCACTTTGGGATCAGCGGACCGGTGGCGCTCGACATTTCACGCCACTGGATCGCAAATCCCGGTGCAACGCTCGTCGCGAACTTTCTTCCGGGCGAGACGTTCGAGTCGCTCGAACGCGCGATCGTCGCCGAGGGACGCCGCTTCCTGCGCGGACGGCTGCCCGAGCGGATTCTGAACGTTCTGTGGAGCAGCGAGCGGCGTCATCTCACGAAGGACGAGCGTCGCCGCATCATCCGCGATCTCGTCGAGCATCCGATTCCGATCGTTCGTGATCGCGGGTTTGATTACGCCGAGGTCACGGCGGGCGGGGTGCCGCTGAGCGAGGTCGATCTCGCCACGATGGAGTCGCGCAAGTGCAGCGGACTCTATCTCTGCGGCGAGATCCTCGACGTCGACGGGCGCATCGGCGGGTACAACTTTCAGTGGGCATGGGCGAGCGGGCGGCTGGCCGGAATCGGGGCTGCTCGCACTTTTGCATAGCGCCAAGGAGTGTCCTCGCTTCCCACGCGCGGCGACCGGGCCCTGGCCTGGCTCGTCCTCGCAGCATTTCTCGCGCTGACGCTGCTCGTGACCTACTACGTCTGGTCGACGAGCAGCGCCGCGGACCGCGCGCGCTTCGACAACGCCGTGCAGACCACGCGCGACGCCATCGACGCGCGCATCGAGGCCTACGTCAACGTCCTCATCGCCACGCGCGGCCTCGCCGTCGCCAATCCGGCCATCCCGCGCAAGGAACTGCGCTCGTACATCCGCAGTCTCAATCTGCGGCGGCGCTATCCCGGCATCCAGGGCATCGGCTTCTCGCTGCGCGTTCCGCGGGAAGAGCTCCCGCTGCTGGTGAAGGAGATGCGCCAGGAAGGCGCGCCGTGGTTTTACGTCTGGCCGTTCGTCGACCGCGCCGAATATCACCCGGTCCTGTTCGTCGAGCCGTTCGATCGCGAGAACCTCCGCATCCTCGGCTACGACATGACCACGAGCCCGTCGCGCTTCGCGGCGATGGAGCGCGCCCGCGACACCGGCCGCGCGTTTGCGACCGGGCGCGTGCGCCTCGTACACGAGAACGATCCGACCCGCGAGGCCGGATTCCTGATCTACACGCCCCTCTATTCGACTGGTGTCACGCCGGCGACGCTCGCCGAGCGCCGCGCCGCGCTGGTCGGTTTCATCTATGCGCCGTTTCGCGCGGACGACGTCTTCGAAGGAATCTTTCCCTCGCAGGAACGGCCGGAGATCGGCTTCGAGATCCGCGACGACGGCGGCTTTCTCTATCGCACGCCCGGACTGCCGGCGGATCCGCGATTCACCGCGAGGGACGCCCTGCGCGTCGCGGGACGCACGTGGACGATCGAGTGGGTCTCGCTCCGCCACGCCAGCGGCGGCGTGGAGCTGCTCACGCTCGGCACGCTTCTCGGCGGCATCGCGATTTCCGTTCTCCTCTTCCTGCTGATCCGCACGCAGCTCAACGCGCGCGTCTCCGCCGAACGGACGGCCGAGCGGCTGCGCGAATCGGAATCGGAACTGCAGCGCGCGAATCGCGCGAAGGACGAGTTCCTCGCCACGCTGTCGCACGAGCTGCGAACGCCGATGACGTCGATCATGGGCTGGGCGCAGATGCTCGGCGACGGCGACGTCGAGCCGGACACGACACGGACCGGCATCGAGGCGATCGGCAAGAGCGCGAAGGTGCAGGCGCAGCTGATCGACGATCTGCTCGATGTCTCGCGCATCACCGCGGGGAAGATGAACATCGAGCGGAAAACGGTGGAACTGAAGCCGGTGGTCGAGGCGGCGATGGAGACGGTGAGCGGCGCCGCGGATGCGAAGGGCGTCGCGCTGGACACGGAGCTCGCGGACGAAGTCAGCGTCAACGGCGATCCGCATCGTTTGCAACAGGTCGTCTGGAATCTGCTCTCCAATGCGGTGAGGTTCACGCCGGCGGGCGGCCATGTGTACGTCGCGTTGCGCGAGGATGGACGCGATGCGGTCATCGAAGTGCGCGACACGGGGCAGGGGATCGAGCCGGCGTTCATGCCGCATCTCTTCGAGCGTTTCCGCCAGGCCGACAGTTCCGCGACCCGCGCCTACACGGGTCTCGGCCTCGGTCTGGCGATCGTGCGCCATCTCGTCGAGCTGCACGGCGGCACGGTGTCGGCGGAGAGCAGCGGAATCGGGCGCGGGGCGACGTTCCGGGTGCGCCTGCCGAGGAGTTTGTCGATTCGTCACGGGAATTTAGTTGACGCGTCAACTATTGAGCGGTACGGTAACGCCGCTCCGTGATGACCCTTCAGGACGATCTCAAACAAACGCGACCCTTCTCCGGCCCTTCTCAAGAGGCCGCGGTTGCGCTTCTGCACACGGCCGATCTCGTGCGCCGCTCGGTGACCGCGGTCGTCGAGCCGCACGGCGTGACGCTGCAGCAGTACAACGTGCTGCGCATTCTCCGCGGCGCGGGCGAGGCCGGGCTGCCGACGCTCGAGATCGTCGAGCGGATGGTGGAGGAGACGCCGGGCATCACGCGCCTCATCGATCGACTCGAATCGAAGAAGCTCGTGATCCGCAAGCGCTGCAAGACGGATCGCCGCCAGGTGTTCTGCTGCATCACCGAGCGCGGACTCGCGCTTTTGAAAGGCATCGATGACCCGCTCCGCAATCGAGAGATGGCAGCGCTCAAAATGCTCTCGTCCAAACAACTCGGGCAGCTCCTCGAGCTGCTCGACAAAGCTCGAACAGGTTTAAACGCAGCACTCCAGGAGGATTTGTGAAACTGATTCGCTCTCTTCTCATCACCGCTCTCGTCGCCACTCCGATGTTCGCGCAGGCTCCGAAGGAGGCGTGGAGCGTCGACAAGTCGCACTCCAACGCGACGTTCCGGGTCCGCCACCTGATGGCGAACGTCACCGGCGCGTTCAAAGACTTCGACGCCGACATCCAGATCGACCGCGCGAATCCCGCGAACTCGTCGGTCGAGTTCACGATTCAGGCGGCGAGCATCAACACCGGCAACGACAACCGCGACAACCATCTGAAGAGCCCCGATTTCTTCGACGTGGCGAAGTTCCCGACGATCTCGTTCAAGAGCACGTCGGTGAAGATGAAGTCGAAGAATTCGTTCGACGTGACGGGCAACCTGACGATGCACGGCGTGACGAAGCAGGTCACGCTGCCGGTCGAGTTCCTCGGCTTCGGCAAGGATCCGCGCGGCAACGAAAAGGGCGGCTTCTCGATCGAGACGACGCTGAATCGCAAGGACTACGGCATCGTGTGGAACCGCAATCTCGACGAGGGCGGCGTGCTCCTCGGCGAGGACGTCAAGGTCGCCATCGATCTCGAAGTCGGCAAGAAAGCCCCGGCCCCCGCGCCCGCCGCTGCCAAGTAATTCAAGTGGAGGACAGACACTCCTGCCTGTCCTCTGATTTTCGAGGACAGGCAGGAGTGCCTGTCCTCCACCTCATCCTCCGCCCGTCTCCCCATGCGGCGCATGCACCGGCTTCGATTCCGGTGAACCCCACTGCCGCAACCGGATCGACAGCACGACGATCGCCAGCACCGCGAGAAACTCGCTCTGCCAGTTCTGGAACGACTCGTACCAGAAAAGCGGCTTGGTCATGTACTGGAGCGTCGTCACCTTTTCGACGGAGCCGTGCTCGCGCTGCTCTTCGCTGTACTTCCGGGCGCCCGCCGCGGCATGGCCGATGAACGAGATCAGGAAGAGCGCCATGAACGCGAGACTGAGCGAGCTTTTGTACAGCGTCAGCCGCCATCCGCCCGCTTTCACCGGCCCCGGCGCGTCGGGATCGTTGCGGTGCTTTTCAGGCTCTTCATCGACGTCGTCGGTGCCGTCGCCCTTCTTCGACTCCGACGAGCCCTTCTGCACGAGGAACACGGTGAGGACTACGTAGAAGCCCATCTGCAGGAACTCGCTCTCCCAGTTCTCGAAGATGGTCTCGCCGAATTCGCTGGACGTCAGGAACCCGGAGAGCGTGACTTCCGGCTGGCCGTGATCTTTCTGTTCTTCGTTGTATGCCTTCCAGCCCGAAATCGCATGGCCGACGAGGCAGAGACAAAACAGCAGAAAGATGACGATGGAGAGGTTGTTGTTGCGCCACACGCTGAGACAACGTGAGCAATTGAATTGCCAGCGGAGCCGTCAGCCTGAGCGAAGCGAAGGATCTCAGACTACGCAACGGTTGCGCATTTCGAGATCCTTCGCCGTCTTCGCGGCTCAGGATGACGCGTCTGCGCGCGTCACTTGATGACGTCCACCGCCTTCTCCGTCGCGTGCAACAGCGCGGACGCACCCACCAGCGCACCGGTCGCGTTCTTCATCCACATGTCCGGCGGGAGGCTGCCGTACTTCGCCATCCGCTCGAACTCCGCGCCGAGGTTGCCGGTCTTCTCCATCTGCTCCTCGATCTGGAACGCGATCAGGTGTCCGATCGGATAGTTCGGCAGGTAGAGGAAGTTGTTGACCATGTGCGCGTACACGCCGAGGAGCACCACGTCCTTCTTCTTGAAAACCGGCGCGTAGTACTTGTTCCACACATCTTTTGCGATCTGCACGGTCGCGTTCTTCAGCTCTTCCGGGGTGGCGTTGGGATGGTCGTACATCCAGTGCCACATCGCCATTTCCGTCAACGCGACGCCGGCGATCTCGTACGTTCCCCAGAAATCGTTCAGCGTCTGCAGCGCGCGCGACTCGGCGCTCGGACTGGCCAGTCCCAGCAGCTCGAGATCCTTCGCCTGGAACACGAACGCCAGCGCCTCGGTGAACGCGGTGTTCGGCACACCCTGCAGCGTGTAGTAGTCAATGTTCTTCAGCGAGAACGTCTGCTCGACGTTGTGGCCCATCTCGTGGACCGCGATGTTGTAGCCCTTGTAGTCCATGCCCTGCGCGCCGACGCGCGTGCGCAGCCGGGCCTTGTCGCCGCGACGCGCCGCGCCGAGGGCGTGGCCGGAGCCGCGCGCGGGATCGACGTCGATGTTCGCGGCGAGATACTCCGCCTTCTCTTTCGTGAAGCCGAGCTTCACGAAGAGGTTGACCATGTCGTTCTTGTACGCCTCGGCGGTCGGATATTTTTTGCTCGTGATCGCGTCGAGCTCTTCGCTCGAATACCGGCCGCTGGAGCGGAAGCCGTTGTACCAGACGTCGAACGGCTCGAGCGGACGGCCGAGGCGCTTTTCGATCAGCTTCCCGACGCGCGGCACGAGCGGCGAGGAGACGACTTCCTCGAGCATTGCCTTCACGCGCGACTCCAGCATCTGCCGCCCTTCTTCGAAGCTGCGCTGGATGTGCGTCGGCGCGGTGGGCGAGTAGGGATCGACGAGCTTCGACGCTTTGAACGTCTCCTGGATTTTCGCGTAGCGAGTGTCGGGCTCGCGCTTGTTCGTGACCGTCGCCGGCGCGGGACGGCCTTCGCCGTCCTCGTAGTCCTTCACCGCCGACGCCTTCACCTCATTCGTCTGCGGATTCCAGTCGACGTGCGGGTTGTCGACGACGGCCTCGGGGATGGTCTGATCGACGATGCGCTCCATCACCTGCTGCACGAGGCGCTGCTTCGGCAGCCCGGTCTTCGCGTCGGCGTAGTTCGCCTTGATCTCGTCGCGCAGGTTCCAGTGCTCGAGCAGGCGCATCTTCGCGGGAAAGAGGCGATTGCCCTTGCCGTCGACGACGTGATGCATCCAGATGTTGTATGTGGCGACGTACTGCGACGAGTCGGCGGATGCCTTCGCGATCTCCTGATTCACATCGGACGGAATGCGTTTCGAGAACTGCAGCGCGAGCGCGGCCTCGGCCCACTGCCGTCGCGACCATTTCTCGCCTTCCGTGAGCCGCTCCTGCAGCGACGTGATCGGGAAGTTGAGCAGAACGACGAACGCCATCTTGTTCGCGAAGAAGTCGTCGTTGAGGTGCGCCGACGGATCGTAACCGGCCATGATCTCGTCGAACGGCTGAATCGGGCCGATGTCGAGATCCGACTGCCAGCGCATGTCCCGCGCGATCTCGTTCATGTGCCCGTACAGCGACTCGAGCACGAACTGCATGCGGTTGAAGAGCGCATCGAGCGCCGGCTGATCGCCGGCGAAATGCGTCCGCACCAGCTCCTCGAACGCCGCCTGATCCCCATCCTCCGCGCGCCAGAACTGCGCGACCTGCTTCATCCCGCGCTGCAACCGCGCGCGCTGCGCTTCGCCGTACTTCGCGACGAGCTCGGTTTCGAGTTTTTGCATGGATGCTTGCATCGGTTGGGCGATTGCCGGCACGGAGACTGCGGCGGCCAGCGCGGTGGCGAGAAGGATTCGTGACATGGGGGGACATTTTAGTCGCGATACAGATCGTCAACTTGAAAGGCTCCTCCGATCGACTCGAGGTTCACCGACTCGCCGGCGACCGCTTCGACCGAGGTCCAACGGTGTTCATCAACGCGCCGATGGACAGAGACGCGCCGTTCACGGTGAGAAACGATGAGGATCTCCTTCAGCGCGGGAAGCGTTTGATAGTGCCGGAGCTTCTCGCCGCGATCGTATTCGTCAGAGTTGTCGCCCGTCACTTCGAATAGGACGAGCGGATTCGTGATCGCGTCGGGATCTTCGGTCGTGTGTTCGGTCTTGGCACACGAGAACGCACCATCCGGGTAGGTGGACAAGCCGGTTGCCGGAATCCGAATCCGCAGATTACACGTGTACCCGCGGCAACCCGGCGGAAGCTGTTTGTGAATGACGTAGAGGACGGTGGCAGAAAGCATGGAGTGCTCCGGCGTGCTGGCGGCAATCGCGCGGATGTTGCCGTTGAAGTACTCGTGCCGATATCGCTCTTTTCTTCGAAAGCGAGATATTCAGCGTACGTGTACGGCATTCCTGAAGTGTACGTCACCGCCTCTTCGTCCGGTGCGTCGCCTGCGCCGTCCACGGGTCCTCGGGCCACGGGTGTCTCGGATATCGCGCGCGCAGTTCTTTGCGCACTTGCTGATACCCACCATCCCAGAAACTGCGCAGGTCGCGGGTAATCTGCACGGGTCGGCCGTTGGGGGCGAGGAGCTCGAAAGTGACAGGGGTCTTTCCGATGCGCGGTGTTTCGGCGAGGCCGAAGAGCTCCTGCAGTTTCACGGACGCGAAGATGGAGCCGTCTTCGCGATATTCGAGTTTCGTGCTGCGGCCGCTCGGGAGATCGAGGCGTTCGGGACCGCCTAACGCCAGGCGCCGCTGAGTTCGGGATCGATTTGTTTTTTCGGGGTGAGGCGTTCGACTTCGAGCGGGTCGGGCGGGACGTTGATCTCCTTCAGCAGGAGCGCGTCGTACCAGACGCGTTTTGTCGCGCGGACGCGCTCGCCCGTCCATTCGTGAATCACGTCTTCGTGTGTCGGCGTGAGCCAGTCGCGCTCGATCGTGGAGGCGATCCGAACGAGGTCGCCGGTGATGTCGAGTGCGACGAGGAAGTCGCCGCTGTACATGCCGCTCTCTTTCGCCAGCGTGGCGCCAGTGCCGCTGGAGAGGAGGAGGCGCAGCGAGCCGGGCTCGCGGCGCATGGCGACGCGATCGGGATAGCCGGCGAGGAGCGCGCGGCGAACGTCGCCGCGTCCTTTCGCGAAGCGCGACAGCTCGCGCGCGGCTGCGTCGAGACGCGGCGAATCGGCGAGCGCGAGGGCATCGCCGCTGCTGCGCATGTCCCCGGAGAGCAGCGCAGCGACGCGCACGCCGTTCTCGCCGGCGTCGTGCAGCACGCGCGCGAGGCGCGGATGCAGCGGAACGCGCTGCAGGTTGTCCTCGAGCGCGCGCAACTGACGCAGCAGTTCCATCGCCGCTTCGATGCGATGCTGCGGCGGACGCTCGTACCACTCGAACGTCAGCGGATCGCCGCCCCATGCGAGGATGTCGAGCACGGGCGAGGCGAGATCGACGCGCCGCACTTCGGGCTCGCGGTGTGGGCGGAGGATCAACCGCTGATCCCAGAGCCGCGTCGCGCGACCCGGTCCCGTGCGTCCGGCGCGGCCGGCGCGTTGATCGGCGGAGTCGAGCGAGATCTGTTCGGTGACGAGATGATCCACCGCCGTCTCCGCGTCGAAGCGCAGCACTTTGTGCAGGCCGGAATCGATCACGTCGGTCACGCCTTCGACGGTGAGCGAGGTCTCGGCGACGTTTGTGGCGAGGATGATCTTTCGCTCGCGGGACGGCGCGAGCGCGCGCTCCTGCGCGTCGACGTCGAGCGAGCCGTGGAGCGGCAGCGCGTTCATTCCGTCGAGCTGCACGCGCGCGTTCTCGATCTCGCGCGCGCCGGGGAGGAAGCAGAGGATGTGTCCCTTCGCGTCTTTTGCCACTTCGCGAACCGCCTGCACCATCGTCAGATCCGGCGCGTAGCGGATGTCGATCGGATAATTGCGCGCGTCAATGTTGACTACGCGCGCGTTCAGAAAGCGCGCGACCGGATCGGGATCCATCGTGGCGGACATGACGACGACCGCGAGATCGCCGCGCGCATCCGCGGCCTGCTTCACCAGCGCGAGGGCGAGGTCGGCGTGAATGCTTCGCTCGTGAAATTCGTCGAGGACGACCACGGCGAAGTCGCTGAGCAGCGGATCGGATTGCAGCCGCGCGGTGAGGATGCCTTCGGTGGCGACGAGGAGCGAGGTGCGCGCGCTGAAGCGGCGCTCGAAGCGGATCTGCCAGCCGATTTCCTCGCCTAACGTCCAGCCGCGCTCGGCGGCGATGCGGCGGGCGAGTGTGCGCGCGGCGACGCGGCGTGGCTGCAGGAGGATCGTGCGGCCGAGGCGCGTGAGCGCGGGAGGAAGGCGCGTCGTCTTTCCGGCGCCGGGAGGCGCGAGGACGACCGCGCGCTTCTCCGCGCGCACGAGCGCGACGAGGTCCTCGACGTACGCGTCAACCGGGAGCGGCGTTTGCACTTGACTCGGCATTATGGCAACCGACGACGCGAACATCGATTACACGGCCGAAGGCCGCACCCCGCCCAGCGAAAAAGACGATCCGACGAACGAAGGCTACGACGAAGCCGTGCGCAGCGGCGAACGGCAAATACGGCGTCCCCGAGGGAGAAGGGGGCGTGTTCGGGACGAGCGGTGGCGGGACGTACGAGGGCGGGATGCATGAGGAAGACGAAAAGTAACCCGGCGGGCTGAAGCCCCGCCGCACCACTTGACAAAACCCATTCTCGAACCCATTGTACTATTAGACTAGTACAATGGCCCACCTCTTCAAGCTCGACTCTTCCTCCGGCGTCCCGTTCTACCGGCAGATCATCGATCAGGTGCTTCTGGCCGTGGCCGACGGGCGGCTGAGAGTCGGGGCGCAGCTTCCGACGGTTCGCCAGCTCGCGGTCGACCTTTCCGTGAATCTCAACACGGTGGCAAAGGCCTATCGCGAGATGGAGATCCGAGGAATCGTTCAGACGCAGCAGGGAACCGGGACCTTCATCGCCGCGCGTGCGAGCGGCGGGCGGGCCCGGGAAAAGCGTAAGGCGTTGACCGATCTCCTCGACCGCTTCATCGCGAATGCAGAAGCGCACGGCGTGCCGATCGAAGAGCTCGTGGAAGCGCTCGTCGAGCGCGCCGAAGGCGCCCGGAGGAGAACGTCATGATCGTCCCAGTCGTTGCCCACAAGAAACGCCGCGAGGCGAAGGAGAACGAAGAAGAACCGTCGCGCAGCAAGAGCGACACGAACCATCGCGACGCGCAGGCGCGCGGCGGCGCGCGGCGCTACGTGAACAGCGTGAGTCTCACCGCGTTCTTCATCCTCATCGCCGCGACCATCGGCGCCGCCATGGCGGAGCTGCCGTGGCTCGTCGCCGCGTTGCTGCTCTTCGCGCTGCTCGCGCTGTTCGGAATCAAAATCGCGAACCAGTGGGAGAAAGCGGTCGTGCTGCGCTTCGGCAAGTTTTCGTCGCTGCAAGGGCCGGGACTCTTCTTCATCATCCCGATCGTCGACGAGATCTCGCATCTCATCGACCAGCGTGTGCGCGTCACGGACGTCACCGCGGAGTCGGCGCTCACGCGCGACACGGTGCCGGTCGACGTCGACGCGATCGTGTTCTGGACGGTGTGGGACGCGCAGAAGTCGGTGCTCGAAGTGTCCGACTATTTCGTCGCGATCGCTCTTTCCGCGCAGACCGCGCTGCGCGAAGCGATCGGCCGCGCGGAGCTTGCGGCGATGATCACCGAGCGCGAGCGCCTCGGCGTGGAGTTGCGGCGCATTCTCGATGAGAAGACGAATGCGTGGGGCATCACCGTGCACTCGGTCGAGATCCGCGACGTGAAGATCCCGCAGGAGCTCGAAGATGCGATGAGCCGCCAGGCGCAAGCCGAGCGCGAGCGCCAGGCGCGCATCATCCTCGGCACGGCCGAAACCGAGATCGCCTCGCGCTTCGTCGCCGCCGGCGCGGAGTACGAGAACCGCCCCGTCGCGCTGCACCTGCGCGCGATGAACATGCTGTACGAGGCGATCAAGGAGAAAGGCTCGATGGTGATCGTGCCGTCGAGCGCGGTCGAGACGATGGGCCTCGGCGGGTTGTCGGGACTCACGGCGCTGTCGACGAATTCGCTTCCGAAAGCTGAATAGCCGACGCGTGGCGCGCACGCTACGGATCACCTCGCGTGCGCGCCACTTCGTCTTCTTCTAATCGTGCTCACGCCGGGTGTGCGTGCGGGCGCGTCTATGGCGTTACCGAGGAACCGACGTTCGTGCCGATGTCCGGTCCTACGTCGATACTCCGCGGAATGCCGAAGAACCACCCCCGAAACAACAGCAGCGTCAATCCAATCCACATCGCAGCGGTCAGGATGGTGAAGAACAGATGCTTCTCCGAGAGCGCGACCATCACCGTCATCAAAGACAGCGCGATGAACATGAAGATCAGGGCGGCGAGCGTAAAGTTGTTGCGTCGCATGAAGGGAGCGCGCGAAAGCACGCGCTGCCCGTTCCACGCGCCGTCGAGCCGAACCTCCGTCGCTCGCTCACCGATATACACGATCTCGAGTGCGGCACCGTCATTCAGTTCCAGAACGTCCCAGCTCAAGTCGAGCACGCCCTGATTACGGTGAGACTCATCGATCTTGAATCCGACATCCGGATGCGATTCGCGCAGAAGCCTCGCGGATAGGATGCGCACCGGTGGGCTCGTCCGCAGAACCGGCGGGCGTCGAAATGGTGGTGCAATCAACTGGCGGCCACGATTCCAGACGAAGACCGTCATGGCCCATACGTTCGTTGAGATTTTCTCGTCGCGGTATTTCATCGTGATGGCCGGGACAAAGCCGTTGTCGAAAACCAAGGGCCTCATTTCGGCGACGGTATAGGAGAGATTCGGTTCGACGAGACTGCAGCGGTATCCGACCCATATCGACGCCACGGCCACCGCTAGATTGCTCGCGATCGAGAGGGCCGAGCGCCGCCAGCGGGGCTTCATCCCGGTCCGTCCGGCCAGAGAGTGTATTGAGGATAAAGCGCATCGATCGCGGCGCGCAGTCTCGCCGGCGGGAACTGCACGAACCCCGCGGCGTAGAAGAGCACCGTCCCCCAAAAAAAGAGACCCAGCAACGCAATCGTGATTTCCCCAGCGCCCTTCCCAGGGCTCGATGGAAATCCGAACCACGCGATGAACGATGTGGTCAGAGCCGCCAGAAGCGACACCACCACCAGGGTATGGGACTGGCGCGGATTCGCCGACCAGTAGATCACTGCCGGAGCACCTCTGACATGGACCCGCGCATCGTTGCCGCGATACGCGATCTGCACGGCCACGCCATCGCCGGGAGCGAGCGTGGCCCATTGCATCTTCACGATTCCTGCGAGTGCCCTGCTGCTGTCCATCGTGATCCGTGATTCCGGTCGCGCGGATGCCAGAATGCGAGTCGCAACGATGGGCCGCGCCGGGCCGAGAACGATTTCGACCGCGCCCTGTTTCGTCGGAACGCTTCCGCGGTTCCAGAGCATCAGCGCGCCTGCCGAAATATCTTCGCGCCCGCGAGCGGTCGCCCGTCAGTATTCGTATGTCCTGATCAGTACGGGGCTTGAAGACTCGATACGATTCTTCGACCACGGACGCGACGACGTCGCGTCTCGAGGTGTGGATCCAAACTACGTAGAACGCGAGCAGACACGCAGGCAACAGGGCGAGGATCCGCCTAGCCGATCGAATCGAGGATCTCCCCCATCGTCGTCCGCCGGCACGTGTACATCGGCGTGTCGCGCACCGTGTACTTCGACGACTCCGTCTCGCGCAGCTCCTGCACGAGGTCGAGGAACTCGTCGGCGGTGTCGGATTCGAAGGCGACGACGAAGTCCTGATCGTCGAGTCCGAACGAGTAGGTGGTGTTGATCTTCACGCGCGGGTACTTGTGGCCGATGGCGATGTGCTCGTTCATGATCCGCTGGCGCTCGGGCATCGGCAGCAGGTACCAGTCGCGCGTTTTCACGAACGGATAGACGAAGAGGAACGGGCGCTTGCCCGGCACGATGCGCAGGCGCCGTCCTTCCTGTCCTTCGTGCACGTGCTCTTCGACGTACTGCGAGTGTTTCGTCATCGCGAGGAATGACTGCGGGACTTCGAGGTAGCGGCCGAGAACGGACTGGTTGATGTCCGCGACCATCTTCTGGAACGGATCGATGTCGAAGCCGATGCGCCAGAGCATGAAGTCGACGCCGGCCTTGAGGCCGAGGGTCGAATAGGGCAGCACGATCATCGGCCCGTGATAGCGCTCGATGATCGCCGCGAGCTCGCGTTTTGCGTCGAGCTTTGCGTCCGCGGGCAGCGCGCGGAACGCGCGATCGACGCGGAAAAACATGAAGTTCACGAACTGGCGCTGCAATGGGGGCTCGGGCTTGGATGCGCGCTGCGTATCGGGAGCGGTAATCGTGGTCATGGTGTCGTGATTCTATTACGATGCGGAGCCGTGGCACCGCGCCCGCCGAACACGCCGCATTCCGCGCCTCCGACCGCGCGGAACTATCAGCAGCTGCTCACGAAGCTGCTCCGGCACGGGGCCTATCCGCAGCTCCGGAAGATCGTCGACAAGACCCTTGCGGCGGACATTTCGCCGGTGCTGCCGCTGCTGCTCGAAGAGGATCGCAACCGCATTCTCTCGCTGCTGATCGAAGCCGGAAAAGCGGCGCGGGCGCTGCTCAGTCTCGATGAGCACGATCTCGACGAAATGCTCGCCGCGCTCGACGACGCGACGCTGGCGTCGGTCTGCAGCTCGTCCGCGCCCGACGATGCGGCTGACCTCCTCGATGTGCTCGATGAGGAGCGGCGCGGGCGCGTGCTCGAGATCCTCGGCGTTGCGCAGGGTGCGAAGCTCGAGTCGCTGCTCGAAGGCGAAGAAGAGACCGCGGGCTCGCTGATGAACACCGAGCTCCTCGCGCTCGACGAGGACCTCACCGTCGCCGACGCCATCGAGGCCATCCGCCAGTATCCGCGGAAGGAATCGTTCTTCTACGTCTACTGCATCGACAGCGACCAGCACCTCGTCGGCGTGCTGTCGCTGCGCAGTCTCATCCTCGCGAATCCGTCGGTGAAGCTGCGCGACATGATGGTGCAGAGCGTGGTGCGGACGCAGATCGACTCCAGCCCCGAGGAAGTCGCGCAGCTCGTCTCCAAATACGACCTGCTGTCGATTCCGGTCGTCGACACGCAGAACCGCCTCGTCGGCGTGGTCACGGTCGACGACGTCCTCGACGTCATTCAGGAGCAGGCGGAAGAAGACCTGCTGCACCTCGCCGGCGTCGACATCTCCGAGCGCGTGACGACCCCCGCGCGCGAGTCGTGGCGCGCGCGCTTTCCGTGGCTCGCAATCAATCTCGTCACCGCGTTCATCGCCGCGTCGGTCGTGCGGCTCTTCGAAGGAACGATCGAGCGTTGGACCACGCTCGCCGTGTTCATGCCGATCGTCGCGGGCATGGGGGGCAATGCCGGCACGCAGACGCTCACTGTTTTCGTGCGCGGCCTCGCCCTCGGCGAGATCGACTGGCACAGCGGAATGAAGCCGATCTGGAAAGAAATGCTGGTGGGATTCCTGAACGGCGCCACGAACGGCCTGCTCACGCTGCTCATCGTCGGATTCTGGACGGGGGACTGGGTGCTGGCGACGATCCTCTTCATCGCCATGGTTGCGAATCTCGTCATCGCCGGCGTCGCCGGCGCTTTCGTGCCGCTGATGCTCGAGCGCTTCGGCTTCGATCCCGCGGTGGCGTCGTCGATTTTCGTGACGACCTGTACCGATGTCGGCGGCTTCTTCTCGTTCCTCGGCCTGGCGACGCTGGCGGTCCGATTCATCGGGCACTGATCAGCGCACGGCGCGAATCCTCGTCACTCCCGTCGACGTACGCGTGAAGATGCGCGAGACGCCGCGGTACGCCGGCTCTGGTGCGAAGCGGCTGTACGTGACGTCGATCGTCAGCAGGGATGGAGACGTCAACGAAAACGGTACGATCGGGGGCTGCGCCGTCGTCACGATCGCGGCCGGCGAACCGGCGACGATCGGATCGGCCGACAGGAGATACGCCAGGAAAATGGTGCGGCGTTCGGACTCGGCCCAGGCAACCGCATAGCGGGTTCCGTCCCACGCCACTCGCGGGGAGAAGCCCTTGGCGATGAAGGTACCCTCCGCCGTGGCATCGAGATTCCCGTCGTGGCGAACGCGGCGAGCGCGAATGCTTCCGTCGCTGACCCAGGTCACGAGCCAGTCGTTTCCATTCGAGGCGATCGACCCCACTTCGTCGCGCGCTCCTTCCACATCGCCGAGAAGCAGCGGCAGGGGATCGCGCAACGCGAGCTCGGGGCTGAGCCGCGCTCCTTTCACTCGCAGATGAAAAAGGTCGAAGTTCGGAAAATGAATGAGCGAGCGGACCTCGTACTGGTCCCAGGCCACGAGAAACTCGGAGCCATTCCACGCCGCGACCGGCGAGGCCGAAGTCTCGCCCGGCGGCGAGACCAGAGTTGACGGTCCGATCAGGCGCGTTGCCGCATCAATCGCGCTTGCTTCGATGCGTGCATCGCGATTCTGCCAGGCCACGATCGTCCGGCCGCCACCGCTCGCAAGGGTGAAAGAAAGCGGCAGCGATTCGAGAGTCTCGACATCCGCGAGCAAGCCGCTGTTCGGGGAAATGAAGCGAAATTTCAGCGACGTTCCGTACACCCACCCGATCACGAACTGTGTGCCGTCGAACACCACTTGCGGCGCTCCGCCGCCATCCGAGTCCAGCTTCACGCCCCGGCCGTCGAGCGAGCGCTGATTCCGCAAGCGCGTGGCAAAGACTCCGTCGGGCTCGCGCCATGCGACGAGGGTCATTCCCGCGCCCGATGCCGCCGAGGGGCTTTGCTGATGATTTGCAGGCTCGAGCAGATATCGCGGCGAGGACTTTGGCTGGAGCGTCGCGGCGGAAATCACGTTGCCTGCCACGACGACGTTGCTATAGCGGTCCTCAATCCACACCGATTCGGTCCAGGTCAGAAGAACATCTCCGTTGCGGCTGACGGCCGAGATCGGACCCGGCGTCGACAGATTAGCGACCGGCGTCAGGGTCGCGCTGGCGAACGCTCTTCCGGAACGGTCCAGGTGAAGCAGCAAGGGACGAGTTCCGGATACTGACGGCGCGATCGAGCTCGTGAAGACGACGTACCGATCGCCGCTCCAGGTAATCGACGGATTGGCAAGCCAGATACCTGGAGCCAGCGCCATCGGCGAGGAGATGCTCGACAAGTTGTTCGTCACCAGGTACGACGACCAGATCAACTGGCCGCTCACTCCCTCGCGCGCGAGGATCACGACACTGGTACCGTCCGTGGCGACGACGGGATCGTAGCCGACTGCGATGTGCTGCGGCTGCGTGCCGAGCGGCGCGCCGTTCTCATCGAAGCGCATGGCTTGGATGAAGACCTGGGGAAGCGCGTTCTCGTTCCACACCGCGACGAACCCGCTTCCCATCGGCGCCGCATCGAACACGTAACGCGTGCCGCCGGACGGCAGCGAGCCGTGAGCCAGCTCGCGGGCGTCGCTGCCGAGGACGAGAGTTCGCGTATCCGTGGCGTCTGTAGCCTGCGTTTTCGGCACAGAATAGATCGCGAACACTCGCGATCCGTTCGCGGCGACGGCGCCGAGCATGGCGTTCTCCACCAGCCGGCGCGGCGCCTCGACGATCTCTCCCTCGGCGCTCACGCGCGCCAAATCAATGTGCGGCGGCTCCGAGTAGCTCGTCGCGGTCCAGAGGATGACGTAGGCCGTTCCGTTCCAGACGACGCGCTGGTCGCCCGAGGAGGAGTTGCCGCCGATCACGATACCGCCGCGATCGAGAATCTCTCCGGCCGGCGAGACGCGCGTTGCGACGATGCCGCGGCTTTCCGTCCAGACGGCCAGATAGCCGCTGCCGTCGGTCGCCGCCTTGACGCGGTATTGCCCGAGGGGCGAAGGACCGTAGACAGGATCACTGACGGGAATCTCGGGCGAGACGGTCGCGATCGCGGGCGCCGCGGCGAGGAGGAACAGAGCAGCGAGGATCGCTTTCATTTCGTACGGATCTTAAAATAACAATGGCGTACGTGCAACAGGTGAGCTCAATCCGCGGACGTAAAGCGAGTGTCCATCGGGTGTAAAGAGGGCGCAAACAGCGCTCGATCACGTCAAATAAGATTATGGTGGTCTGGCAAGTGTCGTGTGCCGCGAAAAGTTTGCGCCGGGAACGCGAAATGGATGAGGCTAGAATTGGAATAACGCGTGGAAGGTCAACCACTTAACCAATCCGCACAGCGTCGTGTGCAAAGCGGAGAAACCCGCGAGTTTTTGCGGCTCTGCGCGTTTTTCAGGGCGTTTTCCGCAGCGTTTTCCACACAAACTGTGTAAACGATTGATCACCTTCCCGGATGAACCGTGGCTCATTGCCGGTAAGGTCCAGAACCGCCGAAGGTTCGCCGTCGCGAAGGCCGCCGTCCACGACGGCATCGAGCCGCTCCTGCAAATCGCGTGAAAGGGCCTGCGGCGTCGTTGCGGGCGGTTCTCCGCTGCGATTGGCGCTGGTCGAGACCAGCGGGCCGCTGCGCGCGGCGAGGTCGCGCAGCCAGTCGAGGGCCGGGATGCGGACGGCGAGCGTCTTCAGGCCGCGGCTGGCCGGAATCGGCACGGCGAGCGGAAGGATGGCGGTGAGGGGAGCGGGCCAGATGGAGTCGAGCGTGGCGAGCAGATCGGGAGGTGCGGAAATGCCGAGGTCCCGCAGCTGCTCGATGGAGGAGGCGAGGACGATGAACGGCTTCGTTTCGTCGCGCCCTTTGATCTCGCCGATGCGCGCGACGGCGCCGGGGTCGGTGGCGACGGCGTGCAATCCGTAGATCGTGTCGGTGGGGAGGAGGACGACGCAGCCCTCGCGCAGCAGGCGCGAGATTTCCGCGAGCTGCAACGCCGTCGGAGCCTCTTCGATATGCCAGCGGCGCGTCACTTCGAGAGCAGCTCCCGCGCGTGTGCGAACGCCGACTCCGACACTTTCTCTCCGCCTAACATCCGCGCGATCTCGCCCACGCGCTCTTCCGGATCATCGAGCCGCCGGATGCGCGCGCGGGTGTGTCCGCCCGCGTCTTCTTTCCAAACGTAAAAGTGCGTCGTTCCGAAGCTCGCGATCTGCGGCAGGTGCGTCACGCAGACGACCTGATTCCGCGCCGCGAGCTCCTGCAACTTGCGGCCCACCACCTCCGCCACCCGCCCGCCGATGCCGGCGTCGATCTCATCGAAGACGAGCGTCGCCGCCGCGGCGCGGGTCGAGGCCTTGAACAGCGCGGCGGCGATCGCGAGCTGGATGCGTGACAGTTCGCCGCCGGACGCGATGCGCTGCATCGGCTTCGGCTCCTCGCCGCGGTTGGGGGCGATGAGGATGTCGATCTCGTCGATCCCATGAGGTGTCATTCCGAGCCGCGAAGACGGCGAGGAATCCCCTGCATCGGAGGGGATCCCTCGCTCCGCTCGGGATGACACGGTCACCCGCACCGTCGTCCGCTCCATCGCCAGATCATTCAACTCTTTCTGAATCGTCTGCTCGAACGCGCGCGCCGCTTTCTTGCGCGACGCCGACAGTTTCTCGGCCGCTTTGCGATACGCGGCCATGCGCGTGCTCTCGGCCTGCTGCAGCTTTCTCGAGATTCGTTTCGTAGTCCGCGAGGCGCTCGTGCTCGTCCTGGATCCGGCCGAGGTGCTCGAGCACGGCTTCGATCGTCCCGCCGTACTTTTTCTTGAGGCGCTCGATCGTGACGAGGCGGTCTTCGACCTGTTCCAAACGCGCGGGGTCGTGGCGCACGGTTTCGCTGAGGCGTCCCAGCGTGCGCGCGACTTCCTGCAAGCGGTACAGCGCGTCCTGCAAGTCGTCGGCGATCTGGCGCACGTCGGCGATGTGCTTCGACAGCGGCTGCAGCAGATGCAGCGCGCGTCCGAGCTGCGCGATCGACGAGCTCTCGTCCTCGTCGACGAGCTGAAACGCGCTCGACGTCGCCTCGATCATCTCCCGCGCGTGGCTGAGCACGGCCTTTTCTTCGCGCAGCACCTCTTCTTCGCCGGGATCGAGCGTCGCCGCCTCGATCTCGTCGAGCTGATACTTCAGAAGATCGAGTCGCAGCGCGCGGTCGCGTTGCGCTTCCGACATCTCCTGCAACTGATCGGCGGCGACTTTCCACTCGCGATACGCGGTGCGCGTCGCATCGAGCAACTCTTCATGATCGCCGTAGTCGTCGACGAGCTCGCGATACGTCTGTCCGGCAACGCGCGAATGCGATTCATGCTGGCCGTGGATCTCGAGCAACGCATCCATCGCCGCGCCGAGGTCGCGCACGGAAAGCGGCGAGCCGTTGATGAGGACGCGCGCGCGCCCGCCCATCTCGCGCCGCACGATCAGCTCGCCCGGCGTCTCGAAATCGATCCCGACTTCTTCGAGCTGCCGCGCTGTTTTCTTAGGCACATGGAAGACGGCCTCGGCCGTCATCTTGTCCGTGCCGCTGCGGATCATCTCGCTCGACCCGCGCGCGCCGCGCAGAAACTCCAGCGAGTCGATCAGCAGCGATTTCCCAGCGCCAGTCTCGCCCGTGAGCACGTTCAGTCCGCTACCCGGCTCGATGGCGAGCTCTTCGACAATCGCCAGGTTGCGAACTTTCAGGTACGTGATCACCGCGCGAAAGTGTACCTCGGCAACTTGCTTGCTTTAGACAACCTCATGAAAACGCGGACATTGATCTTTGCGATGGCGCTGAGTGCGGCCGTCGCGTGTACGAAGCAGGAAGCAAAACAGGCCGGCGAGAACGCGAAGACGAAGGCGAAAGAGGTCGCCGCGAAAGTCGATGAGGCGATCGACATCGCCGTGCCCCTCGGCGAGAAAGACGACCCCGCGGCGCGCGAGAAACAGCGCTTCGATGAGGAATGGCGCAGGCTCGAAGTCTTTCAGAAGGCGCGCGCGGCGGCAGCGGCGGCGCCGAAGCCGCAGCTGCAGATCGCGTTCGTGCCCAACGGCAAAGAGACGCTGAAGAAGATGACGCCGGAGCAGCTCAACAGCGCGCCGGTGGTCGTGCCGATCAAAGGCGACGTGAACGGACCGTCGGTGCTGAAGACGCAGATCTATCTCGATCGGCTCGATTTCTCCGTCGGCGTGCTCGACGGACGGTGGGGACGCAACTCGGCGATCGCGCTCTGGTGGTTCCAGCGCGCGCGCGGCATCAATGCGACCGAGCCGGGCGCGGTGGACGAGCAGACGTACCGCGTGCTCGCCGAGGCCGCGGGCGGTGTGCCGCCGCTCGTCTCGCGCACGCTCAGCGAAGACGACGTGAAGGGACCGTTCGTCAGCGTGCCGGAGGAGATGTACGACAAGGCAGACCTCGATTGTCTCTGCTACGAGTCGAAAGTGGAGAAGCTCGCCGAGCGTTTTCACACGACGCAGGAGTTTCTCGAGAAGATCAATCCCGACGCCAAATTCTCGGAACTGCAAGCGGGAAACACGATCTGGGTGCCGAACGTGCGCGAGCCGATGACGCAGGACCGTCCCGACATCGCGCGCGTCGTCGTCTCCATTCGCGGCAATACGTTCAACGCGTTCGATGCGGCGGGAAACCTGATCTTCCACGCGCCGACGACCGTCGGTTCGAAGTACGACCCGTCGCCGAACGAGACGGTGTATGTGAAGAAGATCGTGCACGACCCGCACTTCCACTATCAGCCGAAGCTGTTCAGCGAAGTTCCGGACAGCGAGCCGGAAGCGAATCTGAATCCGGGCCCGAATTCACCGGTGGGCGTTGTTTGGATCGCGCTGAGTAAGCCGCACTTCGGCATTCACGGCACGTCCGATCCTGACTCGATCGGCTACGCCTCGTCGCACGGCTGCGTGCGTCTGGCGAACTGGGACGCGCAGGAAGTCGCGCATCGCATCGCCCCGAATGTGCAGGTGGAGTTCCTGGATACGCAGAGGACGACGCAGACGGCGTCGCAGTGATCATGTGGCGACCGCTGCCTCAGCGGTCGCGGTGCCGCTGAGGGCAGCGGCACCCACATAGGGTCTGCTACGCCACCGCTTCGCTCAACATCTCCGGCGTCACTCCCGGGTCCTTCACGTTGCCGAGGAGCGTGAGCGAGAGGGACTCGGGATCGACGATCGTCTCGGCGACGCGCTGGATGTCTTCGAGCGTCACGGCGTCGATGTGCTGGATGATCTCGTCGGCGGTGTACTGGCGGCCGAAGTAATACTCCTGGCGGGCGATGCCGGACATGCGGCTGATGGTCGATTCGAGCGAGAGGAGAATCGATCCTTTCAGATGCAGCTTCGCCGAGGCCAGCTCGTAGGCGGTCGCGCCTTCGACCTTGATCTTGCGCATCTCGGCAAGCGTCGAGTCGAGGACGCGGCGCACGTTCTTCGGCGCGCAGGCGGCGTAGACGGCCTCGTATCCGCCGTGCAGATATCCGTTGTGATACGAGGCGATGCTATAGACGAGGCCTTCCTGTTCGCGGATGCGCTGGAAGAGGCGCGAGGACATGCTCCCGCCGAGGATGGCGTTGAACAGCGCCGCCGCGTACCGTTCCTGCTGCTGTTGCGGAAAGCCGCGCGAGCCGAGGCAGAGATGCACCTGCTCGAGCTCGCGTTTCTCGCGCAGGATCACGTGCTGCTTCGGCGTCGGCGAGCTCCATTCGCGGCGGAACGGCTCCCGTGACGCCGGCGCGAACTGGCGCTCGAGAAACGGCAACACATCCTCCGGCTGCAGGTTGCCCGAGGCGGCGAAGATGACGTTCGACGGCTGGAAGGTCTCTTCGTAGTGCTCGACGATCTTGCCGCGCTGCAATCGGGTGATCGTTTCCTCGGTGCCGAGGATCGGACGTCCGAGGGGATGATCGGGCCAGAACGCCGTCACGAAGATCTCGTGCACGAGATCGTCCGGCGTGTCCTCGACCATCTTGATCTCTTCGAGGATGACGCCGCGCTCCATCTCCACGTCTTCTTCGCTGAAGCGCGGCTCGTTCAGGATCTCGGTGAGGAGATCGAGCGCGGTCGGCACCTGCTCATCGAGCACGTGCGCGTAGAACGACGTGTACTCCTTGCCGGTGAACGCATCGACGTCGCCGCCGAGGATGTCGATCACCTGGGCGATCTCGGCCGTGTTGCGCTTCTTCGTGCCCTTGAAGACGAGATGCTCGAGGAAGTGGGACGCGCCGCCGTGCTCTTCCGACTCCACCGCCGATCCGGTGCGCAGGTAGTAGCCGAGCGCGACCGAGCGCACGTACGGCAGGCTTTCCACCAGCACGGTCAGGCCGGAGGGGAGGGTGGTTTTGAACAGGTCGGTCTTCGCTCGAGTCATTGGCGAGCGGGATTAGATCATTTCGCCGTGTCCGCCGCATTTGCGGCGGCGATGTCGACTTCGAGATCCATCACGGTGTAGACCCACTCGCTGTAGTCGGTCGCGCCGTTGAACTCGAGGAAGCTCTTGCCGGTGGCGGCCGGACGCACGCCGACGAAGGGGCCGGTGTATTCGCGCGGCGAGGCTTCTTTGATCAACTTGCTCGGCTGCGCCTGCAACTGGTTCGGCTGCGGCGGATTCTGAATGGCGGTGAACGGCACGAGGATCCAGTCGTCCTCTTTGCCGGTGATCGGGCAGATCCACTTCCCGCCGCCGCGAATGACGCGCGGCTCTTTGGCCTCGGTGATCTGATCGAGGCTCGTCGGCATCCCGCCGTTCTTCATCGACCACGCCTTGATCGAGCGCGCGTACTGCTTCATCAGGAAGATCGTCTGCCGGTCGCGCTCGCGGGCCATGATCATCGACCACTGCTCCGGCACCGTGTACGCGATCACGACCGCGATGATCGTGAGGATCACGAGCAGTGCGGCGAGGGTGAACCCTTCCTGCCCGCTGCCCGCTGCCCGCTGCCCGCTAGAGGTCGATGTACGGAACATGATCGAGCGTCTCGCCCGGCGCCTGGCTCTTCACGTCGACGACGCCGGGCTCGCCGGTCGCTTCGGGATCGGTTTCGGCGGGGATCGGCTCCGTGCCGCCCTCGGTGCTTTCGCCCGGAGTGTCCATCACCAGCTGCCAATCAGGCTGGCCGGTCATCGGATCGGCCGGGATGCGTCGCACGTAATACGGCACCAGCTCTTCGAGACTGGTCGGGTAGCGCTGCTTGTCGGCGTAGAAGTTGTCGATGCACTTGCGGAGCTGGAAGAGGTTGTCTTTCAGCGCGGACTCGCGCGCCTTCCGCTGCGCGAACTTCACATTCACGACCGCCGTCGCCGCGAGGATGCCGATGATCGTCACGACGACGATCAGCTCGATCAGCGAGAAGCCTTTTTGAAAACGCGATTTCATCGGATCACCATTCGTTGTAATGCGTCTTGCCGTCGAGCGCGGTCGCGGTCGACGTCGAATGCACTTCGTACAGATTTTCGGCCAGACACGAGCCGCCGACTTCGCACGTGTCCGACGACGGCGACTCGGGATCGTCTTTCGTCGAGAGCACGATCCACTCCTTGCGTCCGGTCATCGGATCGATGAGATCGCGCTCGCGAATGAGACGCACCGTCTTGCCGTCCGACATCGTCACGCCGGCGAGCAGCTCGTCGAAGTCTTTCGGATAGCCGTCCGCGCCGAGGGCCTGCTGCTGCGCCGGACGCACCGTCGCATTCGGCAGGTTGGCCATGCCGAGGAGATCGTGATAGCGATCGATCGCATACGTGATCTTGCGCAGCCGATCCCGCAGCTCGATCTCCCTCTGGCGCCGCAGGCTGAACCGCGCCACCGGCAGAGCAGTGGCCGCAAGAATGGCAATGATCGCGCACACGGTCACGAGCTCCGCGATCGTGAACCCGCGCTGCCTACCTGCCATCTGCCATCTGCGATCTGCCATCTGTTACTCCACGTGCGCCCGTCCGCCCGTGACCGCCGCGACCACCTGCCGCCCTCCGCCCGTGCGGAGATCGGGACTGTCGATCACGAGAAACGTCTCGCCGTTCACGCCGCCGTGCACGCGGATGGCGAGCACGACTCCGCCGCTGACGAACTTCAGCGGCTTGCCGTTCGTCGGCTTCACCTTGATCGTTCCGGCTCCGCGGTCGATCGCGATCGCCGGCATGGCCGCCGGGTCGATGACGAGCGCCGGACCGAACGAGATATCGGTCACGTCCATCGCGCGCGGATTGAAGTGAAACGACAGCTCCGGCACGGTGAGGTCATCGATATCCATTCCGATGATGTTCCACACCTTCGTCTCGCCGGGGCTGAGCGTGATCGTCGACGGTTGCGGCGAGATGCGCGGCGCGAGCCGCAGCGCCGCCGTATCGGCTTCGATCAGGCTCTCCGACGTCGCCACGAGGCTCCGCGCCTTCGTATCATTCAACTGCACCTGGTCCTTCGGCGGCGGCTGATTCGGATTCGTCGGCGGCGTCGGCGGCGGCGTGGTGGTCTCGGTCTTCGGCTGGAACACGTTCGTCGGCCCCGAGCCCTGTGGGTTGAACGCCGGCGGATTGTTTCCCGCGGGCGCGGCCCCTGCCGGCTGGATGTAGTTTCCGGGCTCGCCGTCTTCCGCGAGTCTCAGGCCCGCGGCATTGGCGTTGAACTGCTGCTCGTTGCGCGAGGCGAACGGATCGCCGTTCAGTCCCTGCGACTCGATGCGCGGCGAGACTCCGCGGAACGTGAGGTTCGTGCCGGTGCCGACCCACATCGGCGCGAGGTCTTCCTCGGTGATGTCGGGGATGCGGATGATGTGCGGCGTCATGGTCAGCACGAGATCGGTGCGGTCCTCGGTGTTCTTCGTCTTGGTGAAGAAGCGTCCGATGAACGGCAGATCGCCGAGGAACGGAGTCTTGTCGTTGGCCTCGGTCTTTGTCGACTGAATGAGTCCGGCCAGGAAATTCGTCTCGCCGTCTTTCAAGCGGATCGTCGACTCGATCGTGCGTGTCGCGAACGTCGGCTGGTCCTGTCCAGCGAACGTGACGGGCGGCCCTGCATTCGAGACTTCCACCGTCAGCTTCAGCGTGACCTCGCGGTTGTGGTGCACGCGCGGCTCGATGCCGACCTTGATGCCGACGTCCTGATACTGGAACGACGTGTACGGCGTGACGAGCTGATTGCCGCCCGTCTGGCCGCCCGGGGTGTAGCCGGCGACGGTGGTCACGGGAACCGGGATGCGGTTGCCGATGTGCAGCGTCGCTTTCTCCCCCTCGGAGATGCGCAGCTCGGGATTCGCGAGCAGCTCGCTGTTGCCGACCGATTTCATCAGCGCATACGTGGCCGTCGGAATCGCGAAGGAGACGTTGTTCTTGATGCCGGTCATGTTGCCGAGGAGATCGTTGATCTGGGAGAGCGTTCCGCCGACGAAGTTGGCGGTCTTGCCGTCGCTGCCGGTGATGAACGGCTGCGGCGTCGATTTTGCGATCGACATCGCGAAGCCCATCTCGCGGACTTTGTTGAGGTCGAGCTGCACGAGCTCGACGTCGACCACCACTTCGGACTTCGCCTTGTCGTTCGCCTGAATGATCTTCTCGGCGATGCGCACCTTGTCCGCGGTGTCGCGGATGGTGATGGCGTTGAGCGCTTTGAGCGGGAAGACGTTGCGCGCCTCGATCATCGTGCGCACGACGTTCGTCACCTGCTCGGCGTCGCCGTTCGAGAGATAGAAGGTCTGGATGACGAGATCTTCGTAGTCGCGGCGGGCCTGCGGGTTGTCGGGGACGACGATGATCGTTTTCTCGTCGAGGACTTTGTAGAAATGATTGGCGGCCTGCATGACGCGCTCGAGCGCGGTCTGCGCGGTCACGTCGTGCAGGTCGATGGTGATGCGGTCGTCCTTGACCGCCTGATCGAACAGGATGTTGATGCCGAATGCGTTGCCGAGGGCGCGGTAAATGTCCTTGACCGGCGTGTCGCGCGAGAACGTCAGCGTGATCGGATCATTCGACGCGGGATTGAGCTGCGGCGGCTGCGCCTTGGAGATCGACGACTGCGCGCGCTTCTTCACCTCGTCGATCGAGATCTGCTCGTTCTGGGCTTGCTGGATCTGGGAGATGAGATCGAGCGCCTTCGACAGCTCGATGACGGCGTACTGATTCGTCGGATCGAGACGGACGGTGAGCTGCAGTTCGGTCGAGGCCATCTGCGCGAGGCGAAGCTGCTCGAGGCCGCGCGCCTGCCGCGCGGAGGCGGCGTACGTCTTGCCCTTCTCGAAGTGGCCGCGCGAGGCTTCCAGCCGTGCACGCTGCAGCCCGATCTGGTACTGGCGATTCGACGGCGAGATCTGAATCGCCCGCTCGTACTGCATCACGGCCTCGTCCCAACTCTTCTTCTGTTCCGCGGCGCGCGCTTCTTTGTAGGCATTGAAGCTCACGCACGAAGAGAAGATCAGCGCGATGGCCAGGACTGCGGTTAGTTTTTTCAATTGGTCCATTTCATTTCCTGTGGAGCGATTCCACGTGTCCGTCTTTCTGACGCTCGGGGCAGCGATTGGTCACTGCCCGAGCGGGATGCGCTGGCGAACGTCCTGCGGGAATCCGACGAAGCCGATCTCGGCCGACTCGATTCCGATGCCGCGCAGAATGAACTTGCCGTCGATCACGTCGCCGACGCGCGCGTTCACGATCTCGCCTTCACGGGTGAAGGTCGCGATCGGATTGCGCGGATTGCCGAACATGCCGATGAACTTGAAGTTGAACGGCGGCGGAACGGGCGGCGGCGGCGGCGGCGGAATCTCCGGCTCCGTCTCGCAGACCGTGCCGATGCCGTCGCGGTCGATGTCCTGCTGATCCGCGTTGGCCGCGCTCACGCAGTTGTCCCGGAAATCAGGAACGCCGTCCTTGTCCTGGTCGGGCGGCGGCGCGGGTGGGGGAGGCGGCGGTGCCGGCGGTGGCGGCGGCGGCTCGTAATACGTGAAGATGTTGCGGTCGCTCTTGTAGCTGCCGCTGTCCGCATCGAGCAGATCGAGATGCACCGGCTCGACGCCCGGCGTGCTCGCTTCACGAGGCGCGCGCGGCGCAGGGGTCGGCGAGGCGGCCGTCTCCGTGTGACGCACCTCCGGCCCCGCGAACGTATAGATCGCAAACCCCGCGATGATCAGCAGGGCGAAGAGTGTCCAGGTCTTCCAGTTCATCCAGTCCATCACAACCGATTGACCGCTCCCGTTTTTTCGTCGCGGAAGAGAGTCTTCAATCGCAGGTCCAAAAGCAAGGTCTGTCCCTCGCGCTGCCCGAGTGCGATCCGGTCGATGATCACGAACTGCCGGGAGAGCTCGAGGAGATTGATGAGGCGGCGCACCTGTTCGTACGTCCCCTGAACGCCGAACGAGATCGCCACTTCGTGCGCGCCGATCACGGCCTTCTTCCGTCTCGGATCCGCATCGGCCACGGCCGCGGAGTTGAAGCCGACCGTCGTCGGCACCATGTTGCTCGCCTCGGTGAGCCGCTTCACTTCGCCGACGAGCCGCGTGAAGCGGTCCGTCTGCGTCGACCAGTGCTCGTCGAACACCTGCTGCACGTCGTGCTCGATCTGCTGGTAGCTCTGATACGTCCGGTCGGCGGTGAGCCGCGCCTGGTGCGCCTGCTCGAGCTCCGCTTCCTTCTGCGTCAGATCCGCTTCGCGATCCTCGAGCCGCGCCTGATAGCGCACGCGATAGGTGAAGAAATAGATCGTATTCGCGGCGAGGAGGAGGCCGAGAATGAGGAGCAGTGCCCGTCGTTCGCGCCAGATCATTTGGAGATCCTCATCGAGTCGGACTCGCCCCTCAGCCGCGGCCCTTCGCTTCGCTCAGGGCCACCCTCTCCCCGCAAGCGGGGCGAGGGGAAACGACGGGGTCGGGGCGGGTTGCCCTTCTCCCCGCTTCGGGGAGAAGTGCCCGAAGGACGGATGAGGGGTCGTGCGAACGCCACTCATTTTCCCGTCCTCACGATCGCCGGTTTCGGCGCGGGCGGGAGATATTGCACGCGCAGGTTGAAGCGATACAAACCGCCTTCGACCATCGTTTCCTGATCGGGGAACGGATTCGCGAACTGCGGATCGGCGTTGATGCGATTGATCGTCGCGATCATGCCGGTCGCTCCCTTGGCTTCGAAATCGAGCGCGAGCTGGATCGTGCCGTCGGGATTGAACATCGGAGCGACGGTCATGAGCCGCACGTCCTGCGGCAGCACCGACTCGAGCTCGTCGAGCAGCGTGCTCCAGGAGAACGCGCGCTCGGAGAGCTTGGCGTTGATGAAGCGCGTCTGCGCGTCGAGCGTCGCCAGATCGAGGTTGCGCAGGCGCCGCTGGGCGATCTCCTGCTTCTGCCGCTCCTCGCGGATCTTCGCGTCGATCGAGTCGATCTTGCCCGAGGTCGAGCGGGTGTCGTGTTTGTAGCGGTACCAGGTCTCGACGTTGTTGAGCATCAGGAACGCCGTGACGAGCGACATCAGCACGACCACGGCGTAGACCGGGCGGTAGTCCCGATAGGGACGCGCGGCGAGATTGAGATGGATCGGTTTCACCCGGTGAATACTCCTGTGCAGGCGGTGAGCTCGGCATCGCGGTCGACGAGGTCGGATGGAACCTCTTCGACGAAGTCGCGCACCGTGATGCTGCGCACCGGCGTGTTGAACTCCGCGGCCAGCGCGGCGGTGACGTTCGAGTCGGCGCGCGCGCCGGCGACGTAGCAGTTCGCGAATCCTTCGGCATTGAGCGAGTCGCGCAGATAGCTCGCCGACAGGCGCAGCTCCTGCTCGAGCGTGCGGTCCCCGCCGAGGTTGCGCGAGCGGATGAACAGCGGCTGCGCGCCGCGGAAGACCGCGGTGGTGAAGTCTTCATCGCGCACGTAGACGAACAGACGGTCGGCGGTGGTGTCGCCTTCGCGCACCGTGATCGCGTTCCAGATGTTCAGTCCCACCGGCTCGATGAGAATGACGTCGAAGCCGGCGGCGGTGAAGACGCGCTCGATCGCGCTGAGCGTGGAGTCGAGGCCGCTGATCGCGAGCACTTTCGCCGCCTGTCCCGTGCGCGAGAGCACGCTGTACGAAACGCGCAGCTGATCCGGCGGAATCGGAAGCGTGCGCTTGAGACTCCAGCGCACCATCTCCATCGCCTCGCCGTTGAGCGTCTTCGGCAGCGACGGCAGATCCATGATGTTCATGCGGAACCACGAGTCGGGCAGCAGCAGCGACACGCGCTCCCACTTGCCCGTCTCATTCCGCAGTCTTCGCAGCGCCTCGGCGAGCGAGCTCTCGTTCGCCAGCTGCGGCGTGACCATCGACGGCGTGAACGTGTTCTCACCGAGGCGATAGGCCTTCGCATTCACGATCCGCGGACCGCTCTTGCCGCGCGCGAACCGCGCGTGCAGCAGCCCATCGGTATCGAGGACGATGACGTCGGAAGGGAAGGAACGGGCCATAGCTTAGAACGCAGAACGCAGAACGCAGAACGAAGAATGAAGAATCGCAAACGCGGCTTGCACCGCGTTTCTACGTTCTGCGTTCTGCGTTCGGCGTTCTGCGTTCATCGGTTTACTCCACGAATGTGACCTTATTAATCTCTCGAAGCGTCGTCTGCCCTTCCATGACCTTGAGAAGCGCCGACTCGCGAAGGAACGTCATTCCTTCTTCTTTCGCGGCCTTCTTGATCTCCGAAGCGGGGCGGCGGTCGAGAATCATGGTTCGAATACGATCGGAAAGATCGAGAAGTTCCGAAATTGCGGAGCGGCCGTGGAAGCCCGTGCCGTTGCACTCGAGGCAGCCGCCGCCCTCGTAGAACGTGCGGCCCTGATAGTCCGCGGGGTCGAGGCCCGACTCGACGAGGAACGCGTCCTGATACGTCACCTCGCGCTTGCAGTGATCGCAGATGCGGCGCACGAGGCGCTGCGCGAGCACGCAGTTGAGGGCCGACACGAAGTTGTAGAGATCGACCTTCATGTTCAGGAAGCGGCCGAGGACGTCGACGACGTTGTTCGCGTGGACGGTGGTGAACACGAGGTGGCCGGTGAGCGCCGACTGCACGGCGATCTGGGCCGTCTCTTCGTCGCGGATCTCGCCGACCATGATCTTGTCGGGGTCATGGCGCAGGATCGAGCGCAGCCCGCGCGCGAACGTCAGTCCCTTCTTCTCGTTGACCGGAATCTGGGTGATGCCGCGCAGCTGATACTCGACCGGGTCTTCAATGGTGATGATCTTGTCTTCCGACGACTGGATCTCGGAGAGCGCCGCGTAGAGCGTGGTCGTCTTACCGGAGCCGGTGGGACCGGTGACGAGCACCATGCCGTACGGCTCTTTGATGAACTTGCGGAACCGCGTCAGCATCCCCTGATCGAACCCGAGGATGTCGAGGCGAAGGTTCTTGAACTCCTTCGACATCGACTCCTTGTCGAGAATACGGATGACCGAGTCTTCGCCGTGCGCGGTGGGGACGATCGAGACGCGGAAGTCGATGGTGCGGCCGGTGATGCGGAGCTTGAAGCGGCCGTCCTGCGGGACGCGCTTTTCGGCGATATCGAGCTCCGACATGATCTTGATACGGGAGATGATCGTGGTGTGATGGCGCTTGTCGATCGGATCGAGCGCTTCGTAGAGCACGCCGTCGATGCGGTACTTGACCACGACCTCGTTGTCGCGGGTCTCGATGTGAATGTCCGAGGCCCGGCGCTGGATGGCGTTGAACACGATCGAGTCGACGAGCTTGATGATCGGCGACGTTTCCTGCTGCGTGATCGAATCGATCGTGACCGTCTCTTCGCCTTCTTCATCCTCGGCGACGAGCTGCATGCGGAAGCCTTCCGTCGCTTCGTCGAGGACGCGCTGCGTCGACTCCGAGCGCTGCAGCTTGTCGCGGATCGCCGCCGGCGACGCCACCTTCACCCGCAGCGGCGCACCGAGAAGCAGCTCCAGCTCGTCGAGCTTGAGCACGTCCGTCGGATCGCCGACCACGATCACGATGTGCCCGTTCTCCCGATGCTCCGGGATGAACTGATAGCGGATCATCAGGTCGAGCGGGATTTCCTGGAACAGCTGATGGTCGAGCTGGAAATGCTCCAGATCGACGAACGGAAATCCATACTGCTCCGCCACGCGGCGGGCGCGCTGGGCCTCACCCGTGGGATCGGCGTTCTTGTAGAGAGTGCGATTCGGATCGGCGACCATACTTGTCCAAAAAAAGACGACTACCCTTGCTGGCCGACCGATGAGAGACGGAACAGCGGAAGGTAGAACGCATACAACAGCCCGGCGATGACGATGCCCATGAACACGAGAATGATCGGTTCAATCGCGGACACCATCCGGGAAAGCCGCGCTTCGATTTCCTCATCGTAGAACTCGCTCACGTTGGCGAGCATTTCCGTCAGCGCGCCGGTCGATTCGCCGACCTTGATCATCTCGATGGCGAGATCGCTGATGACGCCGGTGTTATCCAGCGAGCGCCACAGCGGCTCGCCCTCGCGCACGTTCTGCACGATGCCGGTGATTTTGGTGGCGATGAGCTGGTTCGTGACCGACTGCGAGGCGATCTCGATGGCCGGAACCATCGGCGTGCCGCCCGCGAGCAGAGTGCCGAGGGACTGCGTGAACTGCATGATCGCGAAGCGGTGCAGCACACCGCCCACGAGCGGAATGCGCAGCTTGAACCGGTCCCAGAGCAGGCGCCCCGAGGTCTTGACCCAGCGGTTGAACAGGAAACTGCCGATGATGAGCGAGAGTCCGAAGAGCACCACGTTGTCGCGCAGAAGCTGCGCGACGTTGATCGCCAGCCTCGTGCCCCACGGCAGCTCGGCGCCGAAGCCCTCGAAGAACTCCGCGAACTTCGGGACGACGTAGGTCAGCATCACGAAGATCATCGCCGAGGAGAGCAGGATCAGGATCACCGGATAGATCAGCGCGCCGACCACTTTGCGGCGCAGGCCGGAGATCATCTTCTGGTAGCGAAGGAAGCGTTTGAGCACGCCTTCGAGATCGCCCGAGCGCTCGCCGGCGCGGAGCGACGTGGCGTAGATCGGCGGGAAGAGGTCGCCGTACGCGGCGAAGGCATCGGACAGCGCGACGCCGGAGGTGATCTTCTCGCGGATCTCGTTGAGGATCTCGCGGAAGCGCACGTTCTTCTGCCGCTCGAGCATGATGTCGAACGACTGCACAATGGGTAGACCGGCGCGCACGAGCGCGAGCAATTCCTGATTGAAGAGCAGGAATTGATCGGTGGAGATGGCCTTGCCGAAGCGGGGCATCAGGTCGCGCGCGGTCATCGTGCCGCGCTTCGAATCGAAGACGTGCATGCCCATGCGCTGCATCTCGGCCTGGGCCTCGCGCAGCGACTCCGCCCGCACGTGCCGCTCGATGATTTCTCCCTCGGGAGTCCCGACTTTCAGGATGAATTCTGGCATTTCTCGCTACTGTCTCGGTTTGGACGCGCCAACTCCGGAAACGTTCGGCCCGGCGCGGCGTTATTTTGCGGACGCACCTACAACCGCTGGGCGCGGGAGGAGGATTCCGCACTGGATGGCAGATGGCAGGCGTTCTCTGCCATCCGCTATCCCTCTCAGCGAGAGCGGCCTCAGCGTCCGTCCGACGCTCCTCGCTTCACCTCTGGCAACTGCCCCACCGTCGTCTCCGTGATGAAGAACAGGTAATGACCTTCTTCTTTTCGAAAGAAGCGATTCTCAAAGAGCTGCGGGGCCTGGTCGGGTGAGGCATTCGCGGGGAGGGTCAGGGTCACGGGCTGCGTCCCGGCCCCGCCGGCCACGATGATGGACGTCGCGATCTGCGTGAGCTTTCCGACCGATGTCTCGAGGACCAGGAATCCCCGGATGCGATTCGGGTCGCCGGGAACGCTTCCCACATGCTCGAACGAGACGTTGAAGGCCTCGTTATGCGGGATGAAGGATACGAGCGTCCGGTCGCGATAGACGAGTTTGTACGTCTGATCGGCGCCCGGATATTCGGCCAGGTTGTAATGCTGGATGTAGCCGGCCTCGAACTGTTTCGTCGCGGAACCAACAGCCTCCGCGGCGAGGGAAAGCCTGTATTCGAAGGCAATGGCGAACAATCCCTTCACCGGGGGCTCCGCCCACGGTTTGTGCTTCGTGCCGTCATCCATTTGCTTTCGCCAGAAGAACCGGCGAGAGGCATCGCAGAAGACGTTCAGGTTGTATTGCCGGCCCTTCGGTTGTGGCTCGCTCCACCAGACCTGCTCCGCCGGATGGATTTCGGGGTGACAGCAATGCCCCCGATCGTAGATCCACGTACCGTACACGGAGATGTCTTTTCCCGTGCGCATCAGCGCGAGATCTGCGAACCGGGCCCTCCCGAATGTGTGATTGCCCTTGGGCCAGTAATCCTCCGCGACTTCCGCTTCGATGTGCTTGAACTCGTCAATCGTTTCCCGGGAATCGCAGTTGGGCAATCCGCTCTGTTCCAGAAGAGGAAGGGCGCCGCTGGCTTTCCACTGCACGGCCATCAGATTGGTGTATTCGCGACGATGGGCATCATTCACGAGATACCTGTAATGCGGGTTGGGAGCGATGTTGATGAAGACGTCATAATCGGCATAGGTGCCGGAAATCTGCACCTGACCCGTTTCTTTCACCCTGCCGACCAGGGTTCGTTTGAAGTACTGGGCGCGCCGTTGATCTCTCACCTGCTTCTGTGGACACCAGAAGTTGAATCGGTCCGGGATGGCGAGGTTGTTCGACGCTCTTTCGAAACAAGCCGTTCCGATTTCCTCCGTGCCTCGGTAATCGTTGCCGATGATTCCCATCTGATCATTGATCGCGCGTTCCCATAGTTCGCGGCCTTCTTCGCTCTGCATGCCCAGACTGGTGATGGAAGTGGTCGGTCCGTCCACGGAAAACACCGATCCGGCGGTCGATACCGGACCAGGCAGCGGGGGAGCGGCCACTGGCACTGTGTTGGGTGGACGTGGCCTTACTCTCTGTCGTTCCCAGTGTCCGTGCACAAACTGCCCGTCGATGATTTCATTGCGCGCATAGATGTAGGTCGAATTGCCGTTCGCCTTGGTCGTCGGAAATACGACCACAAAGGATGCTCGATCGTTCAATTGGAATGGCGTCAGATCGGGTTGATCTTCCAGCAGATCCACCGAGATGCCATATCCCGACGTACCGGCGGCATGTTCATAGACAATTGCGGCCATGCCGGCAGGAACCCTGATCGAAGACGCCACATCATTGAAGTCACTGAGCAGATGCGATCCGGCTTCCAGGACCCGGCTCTGGCCCTGATACCCGGCGTGTTCATAAACGATGACTGCCTGGCCGGAGAGGATGGAAGGATCGAGAAGCTGGACCATTCTGGGCGGTGTTTGGGCATTGCCCATGAGGGCGACGAACATGCTGAGAACGAACGTCACGGCAAGGTACTCCGTACCATTTGCTGCCTTCCTTTCATCGGGTTCGGCGGCAGGAGGTGTCGTCGTCGCCGTGCGGTGTGCCGCCCCTCGATGTCGGGACGTTCTGGCGGCTGCCGTCTTCAGATAGTGACGGCAATCGCCAAAGCGTTTCATTTCGCCGGCACCCTAGGACGGGGCCGGCGTGTAAAGCCCGAACGACAGCCCCGCCGGATCGAGCACGATCGCCAGCGCGTCGCCGTCCGGCAGCACCGACTTGGGCACGATCACGTTGCCGCCGTGCGCCAGTGCCTTTTCAATGGATGCGTCGATGTCCGCCACTTCGATGAACAGTTGCACGAGGTTGTGCCCCTCGGGCGGCGAGGGCCAGATGCCGCCGCCGATGCCGCGGTCGCTGCCGGTCGAGATCTCCCGGTAGCCGAGGGCGTTGTCCGTGCGGATGCGCCATCCGAACATCGCCGAGTAGAAGCGCGCCACCGCGTCCGGATCTTTCGCCACGATCTGAAACTGCACGACCGGATCACCCAAGAGCCACCTCCCATGAATCGCGTGAAGTCATGACCATCGCGCCGGTGCGGAGCAGCCGCTGCAGCGAGATGTTGATGTCGTCGATGGAAATGCCGAGACGGATCGCCAGCCAGCGCGCGTTCGGACGGAAGTCGCTGCGCGCGAGCGCGCCGAGGACGAGCGCGTCGGTTTCGAGCCCGCACAACTCTTCGATGTGCGCCGGCGCGAGCGACAGTGACGCGCCGAGCGTGCGAACGATCGCCGGCGTCACGCGACGCTTGCCGCGCAGGAGCTGCGAGAGCGTGGAGTGATCGATGCCGAGGGCGCGCGCGAACGAGCGAAGCGAATAGCGACGATTGTTGCGCCGGCGGCGCTCGTATTCATTGCGCAGCAGCGCGTCGAATCTCACGACGCGCATCGTAAGCGGCGCGCGTGCGCCCAGCAATGGCCATGGCCCACGATGTGGGGCAAACCCCTACAATGACGGCGCAATGCATGTGGATCAGGAGCCGTATCGCGCGCTGTATGACGCGATGATGGAGTACGAAGGCGCTGACCTTTATGGCGACGTCGTGCGGCCGTGGCTGCGCGGACAGGATGGCGAGCGGCGGTGGCTGGACGCATTCGCCGCACGCCGCGGCTCGCCTGTCCCCGAGGCGTCGATCGAAGATCTTTGGCGTCTTTACGCGCTGTCACGCATCGTCGAGTTGCTGCGATATCACGCCGTCAGCAGCAGCAACTCGGCCGAATTCCTGTCCTTCTTCGGCATGCAACCGATTGCGCCTCGTCCGTTCCATCCCTTCTTCCACGAAATCGTCTCCGTCGAGCCGCGGCCCGGATCCATTACGATCGTGAAGGAATACTGGCCCGCCTATATGCTCGGTCTTCTCCTCATCACCCGCGCCGGCTGCGCCGTCGCTGCCGGCACGGATGCCATGACGAAAGAGATCGCCGAGAATTCGACGCTCTATTGGGCGTTCGTCCGCCGCAACCGGCCGGCCGCCGATCTGTCGCACGGATGGGGAAGCAATTCTCAATGGCGCACCGCCTTCCGCCGCGATTACGTTCTGGACGGAGCGTTCCATTACAACGTCGACGGCGACGGCGGCAGCGACGATCGTGACGAGCTCGATGCCGCAGAGCGATTGGAACTGCTGCGCCACCGCTGCTTCATCCAATGCACCAAGCCGCATGACGATCGCTGGCCTTATGACGACACGTGGGTGGAAGGATGATCTACCTGTTTCTCATGCTGCTTCTTGCCGACGATCAGACACCGCGCCCGCCGGTGAAAAACAAGAGCGGCTTGCTGCAGATCAATCGCGACTTCTACGACCTCGCCGCAGCTACCGGCGGCGATTTCTATTTCTGGGCAGCGGGAGAATTCGCCACGTCCAATCTGCAAATCCCGATTGAGTACGACGAGGTGCTGTTGGCCTACGGGAGGTCGAGACGAAGCGCGTGTTCGACATTCCGGTGGAGACGGGCGTCCGCTCGCTGCAGGTCTTCGCCGGCGTGCAGCGCAAAGACCTCGCAGTGCTCATGCGGCCGGACGGCACGATCGTGCGCGAGCACGATCAGGCCACAGCTGTGCAGTCGTTCCAACACATGCTCATCGCGACCGTCGAGAAGCCGGCACCCGGCATCTGGCACCTCGAGTTGCACGGCGCGGGAACGTTCTGTGTGACGGCGCACGTGCAACCGGGAGCGGAGGGCGTGGGCTTCGATAAAGCGACAGTGAAAAAGGACGGCACGTGCTCTGTAGAGGTTTCTGGCAACGCGGAGAAACTGCAGCTCGAATTCGTTGCCAAAGACGGCACTGTCATTTCGCGGCAGTCTGTTGGTCAGTGCACAGTGCCCAAGGTTCCGTTTCGCATTGCAATCACCGGCGTCGATGCGAATGGAAAAGAATTCCGCCGCATTGAGCGCGCACTTCGACAGTAGGAAAATGACGGACGGCGAGATCCTGCTGATTGATCTCGCCCACCGGCATCTCGACGAATCATGGGCTCAGCGCGAGCGTAGCCCCTTCTGATATTGCTCGATGTACTTGCGCGCCGGCTGTCGCCGGATCACCTCGCCGATGACGTCCAGCGGAAGATCGTCGAGTTTCTTGAAGCGAATGCACGACTTCCCCATATTGAGCTTCTTCCCGCTCTTCGTCCACGCCTCATGAAACCAGCGCGCCAGCGGCGTGTCGTTTCCATAAACCCCCATCAGGTACACCGCCATGTAATTCTTCTGTGAGCCGAGCGCTGCGAACGGCACTCCCTGTTTCGGATCGACGTGATATCCCGCCGGAAATACGCGATGCGGCACACAATAGCCGATCATCCCCCAACTCATCCCCTCTTCATAATCCTTGTCGAGGTTGTCCAGGATGACCTTGCGCACGGCCCCGAGGGCCGCGCGCCGGTCGGGCGGCAGCGATGCGAGATAGCCGGCAACCGTCGTCGCTTTGCTTTTCATGGCAAAAGTATAGGCCTCACGACGTCGTGATCCATTTCTTCCCGTTCCAGTGCAGAACGTTGATCAGCGCCGAGGTGCCGCCGATGCGGATGATCGTCGCGCGCTCGCCGTCGGTGAGCACGATCGAGCCGTTCGTCGCCTCGCCGACGGCCGAAAACGAACAGAGCTGCGACGTGCCGAAGCGCACAGGCAGACGCAGCGACAGCAGCTGGCCGTTCATGGGGTCGACGACCGGCCCCGACGGCACGCCGATGCGCACCGGCTTGAATTGAAAAATGCGCGTGCGATCGATCTGCACATCGACGCCGCGGTTGATGTCGTCGTTCCGCACCCCGTCGCCGTCGCCATCCTCGTACACCGACCAGGTCCACGCATCCCCGACCGGCCGGAACCGGATCGCGACATTGTGATTGTGCGCGACCGCCAGCATCCGCACGCGCTGAAACAACGACCGCAGCTCCGCCGTCCCCGCGAGCAACGCGACATTCCGCCGTGCGTACGTCAGCGCCGAATTCCCCATCACCGCGAAAAACCCGAGCAGCGAAACCATCACGAGCATCTCCATCAACGACTGTCCTTTTTCACTCCGTCCCATTTCCTCGTTCCTCCGCGGCGGCGGAAGAGCGAGGCGGATGACAAAGGGCGTTAGGGACGGAAGTGGTTTAAGCCGAGAGGTTTAGCGGATTCGCGCAAATCGGCAGAACGTCAAGAATTTTTGCCCAGCAAGTACTCCTGCAGAAACATCACCGTCAAATAGAACTGATAGTCCGCATTACGGCGCTTGCGAAACCCGTGTCCTTCATCGTTCGCCACGACGTACCACAATGGCGTTCCGTTGCGGCGGATGGCTTCGACGATCTTTTCGGTCTCGGTACGCGGGACGGCGGGATCGTTCGCGCCTTGAAAGACGAGCAGCGGCTTCTTGATCTTCTCGCTCTGATTGAGGGGGGCGATGCGCTCGAGAAACGAGCGGACGGCGGGATCGCGCTCGTCGCCGTACTCGACGCGGCGAAGATCGCGGCGGTAGGGCGCGGTGGTCTCGAGGAACGTCACGAGGTTCGCGGGACCGACGGTATCGATTGCGCCGCGGATGCGGTCGGCGTAGGCCGCGGCGACGGAGAGCGTCATGTAGCCGCCGTAACTGAAGCCGCTGACGACGACGCGGTCGGCGTCGAGGTCGGGGCGGGTCTTGATCCAATCGAGCAGTGCACCGAGGTCGCGTAATGCATCCTCGCGGCGCAGTCCATTGTCGAGCGCTACAAACGATTTGCCGAAACCGGAGGAGCCGCGGATGTTTGGAAAAAGGAGTGCAATGCCGAGGGGATCGAGGAGGTAATTCTGGCTGCCGAGGTTGTAGGGCGTCCATTGATTCTCGGGACCGCCGTGAATGAAGATCAGCACCGGACATTTTCCGGCGAAACGCGATGGCGGCCGATAAAGAAAACCACTGATGTCGCGGCGGTCGAAGCTCGGCCAATGAATCAACTCAGGCTCGGCGAACGACGACATATCGATCCCGCCGGTCTCGCTGTACGTCCAGCGGCTCACCGTATTGGAAGAGAAATCGATCGAATAGACGTCCGTCTGCGATCGCGCGGAATCGATCCCGAAGCCCAACTCCTGACTTCCCGGCCTCCAATGCACGCTCGTCACGTAACCGGCCGGGAGGCGGGGAAGCCGCCGCTCCGTTCCGGTGCGCATGTCGAGCACGTGCAGCGTGTAGAGTCCCGCTTCATTCGTCACGATCGCGGCCCAGCGTCCATCCGAGGAGAGATCGAATTCGAGAACGTCCCACGGAATCGTCTGCGTCAGTCGCGTCACGGCTCCCGTGCGCAGATCGACGCGAACGAGCTCGCGGAACTCCGACAGCGCGACGGTCATCGTGATGATCGTGTAGTCATCGCCGAACCTGCCGCCGATGCCGCCCGAAAATGCCGGCGTGCGTGCGCCGGTTGCCGCGTCGACGAGCCAGAGCGCGCTCTCGGTGATCGACGTGCGTTGCTGCACGAGAATGCGCTTGTCATCGGGTGACCACGCGAGCGGCGACCAGCCGCTGCCCTCGAGTTGCGCGAGCAGGCGATCCGTCGACGGGCGCGCCGGCTCCATGATGTATAGATCGGTGTCGCTGGCGTTGCGGCGCGTCGACGCGTAAACGATCCGTCGTCCGCCGCGCGCCCACACGCCCGCACCATTGCGTGAGCGGCCGTCGGTGAGCAGCGTCGCTGTCTCCGTCCGCGCATCGAGGCGATAGAGCTGATCGTTTCCGTCTCCGCCCGTGTCTTTGAGAAAAAGAATCGATTCGCCGGACCCCGGTTCCCACGAGACCCCGTGGTCGGCGCTGTCATCGAAGAACGTGAGCTGCCGCCGATCGGAGCCGGGCCCGCGGACGCGATGAATCTGCGCGGTGTCGCCGAAGCGCGTGACGATCAGGATCTCCCGTCCGCTCGGACTCCACGCCTGCAGATCCGCGGCGCGAGCCTTCTGATAGCGTCCGATGGTCGCGGCCAATTCGGCCGGCACCGCCGGCGCGCCTTGAATGACGAGAGACTCCGGCGGCGTGAGATTGCTGGACAGCAGCAGGGTGACGGCAAAGAGGATCATGCCTAACGTTGTACGATATTGTTCGTAGAATGACTTGAACAAAGCGAGCCTCCTGGAACGAGCGATGCGCGAAGATCTTCCGCCCGGACGTTTTTTCGGAACCGACGTCGGCGCCTGGACCTTCGGCGCATTCCGGCTCTCCGAATCCGTCTATCCCGCGCACGCCCAACGCTGCCGCGCCATGCGCACGCGCGCGCCTACCTCGGATTTGTCGTCACTGGCGCGCATCGCGAGACGACGAGCGATCACGAACGCGACTGCGGCCGCTCCTCCGTCGTCTTCCATCCCGCGTCCGAATGCCACGCCAACCGTTTCTCACCGAACGGCGGACGCATTTTTCGGCTGGAGATCGACGACGAGTGGATGGCGCGGTTACGAGTGCTCGACCGTCCCGTCGAGTCGCACGGCGGTCCGCTGTCCACGATCGCATCGCGCATGTTCTCCGAGTTTCACGAGCGCGATTCCGTCTCGTCGCTGATGATCGAGAGTCTCGCCCTCGAGTTCGCGAGCTGTGTCGCGCGCTCTGCGTCGAAGGATCTCGCGCCAACGTGGCTTCGCCGAACTGTCGACTATCTGCATGACCGCGTGCTCGACGAGATTCATCTCGACGACGTTGCGGCGCTCGCGGGCGTTCATCCCGCGCATCTCAGCCGCGTGTTCCGCAAGCACTATCAATGTTCGGTCGGACAATACGTCCGCCGCTTGCGCATCGACCTCGCGACGCGAGAGCTCGCCGAATCGCAGCGCCCGATCGCGGAGATCGCGGCGCGATTGGGCTTCGCCGACCAGAGCCATTTCTCGCGCGTGTTCGTGAAGCGGATGGGGCTGACGCCGGCGCGCTATCGAAAGCTCCACGCGTGAGCACCGCCTAGCCGGCACGGCCGGCTGCGCGGATTGCTCCGCCTCGCGGGACATTCACCGTCACATCAGAGGATCGGCTTCGATCGGCGCAACGCGCCTGGTCTCGTCGTTTTGCCGCGCAGACTCCTAGCCCGGTGCGGCGAGACGTGCGACGTCGTGGGCAAGATCGATCGGATCAATCGGCTTCTGCCGGAGAAGATCGAATCCCGCGGCAATGATCCGGGCATGCTCGTCCGCGCGGCCAAGCACCGTGAGGGCGAGAGCAGACATGGTGGTGGCACGGCCCGATACGAGCGAACGCAGTCGTTCCAGCAGGGAGCACCCGTCGAGGTCGGGCAGCGCGATGTCGCTGATGAGGACTGTCGGTGTCCAATCGGCGACGAGGCCGATCGCCGCGAAGGCGGTATCAGAGCTCCGTACGTCCCCACCGGATTGTTTGATCGCGGCCGCGAGAACGTTTCGGTTGTCCGCGTCGTCTTCGACGATCAGGACGCGGACTCCGTCCAGGCGGGGGAGCGCTTTCAACCGGCTCGTCGAATCGCGGCCGACGAAACCGTTCGTCGCGATTGCAACATCGCGCAAAGGCAGCCGGATGGTGAACGTCGATCCCTGGCCGTCCCCGTCACTCGCGGCGTGAATGCTGCCTCCATGCATCTCGACCAGTTCACGCGCGATCGCGAGGCCGAGCCCCAACCCGCCTTGACGGTCGTCGGCAGGTCTTGTGGCTTGCCGAAAACGATCAAACACATAGGGAAGAAGCGAAGCTGAGATGCCGCGGCCGGTATCGGTGATCTCCGCGAGCGCCGCAGGTCCGTCACGCCGCAACCGCACGACGATGCGACCGCCCTGCGGCGTGAACTTGATCGCGTTTCCGACGACGTTGTTGACGATCTGCTGGATGCGCACCGGATCGCCTTCCGCCTCGTATCGATCGGGGATCACCTCCATCGAGAGAGCGATTTGCTTCCCTTCCGCCACCGGCCGGATCAGCGCCACGGCCTCCGTCACGACCGCCGCCAGATCGATCGTGCGCCGGTCGAGTTGAAGTTTTCCTGAGGCAATCCTGGCGTCGTCGAGTAAGTCTTCGATGAGCTTCGCCTGCGACCGGATGCTGCGCTCGATCGAATCGAGCGCCTCCCGCTGCAGAGTGTCATCCAGTCCGCCAAGCGCGAGCATGCGCGCCCATCCGAGAATGGACGTCATCGGTGTGCGAAGCTCGTGCGATACCGTCGCGATGAATTCGTCTTTGCCACGAATGGCGTCGCGGAGCGTTGCCGCGTTGGCGCGCAGGTCATCTTCACGCTGGCCCAGCCGGACAAACTCGGTGACGTCCTCGACGCGATGAATGATGTGCGTGAGGCGGCCTTCCGCGACGACCGGCGTGTTCATCGGGCTCCAGTACCGTTCTTCGAACTCGCCGCCCTCGGATGCCGGCCGCCGGATGTCGTATTTCTGCACGGCCATCGTGTGGGGCTTTCCCGTGCGCAAGACCGTATCGAGCGACGCACGCAGATTCTTTGTCCCCGTCGCTCTCACGTCATCCGGGTTGTCGGGGAAGACGTCGAACAGGTCTCGGCCGACGATGGCCTCGCGCGTGGTCATCGTCGCGGCGAGATACGCATCGCTGACGGCGACGATCTGAAAGTCGCAATCGAGCACCAGGTAGAGCCCGGGCGCCGACTCGAACAGCAGTCGAAAATCAGGCGGCGTCCCGGCGGCACGCGGTGCACGAACCGCCTTTTCCTGCATCACGAGACCGCCAGATCGCAGGATGAGCTGTCCTGCACACACTCGCGCGCCATCAACACCAGCTCGTTGATATCGAACGGCTTCGCCAGAATCTTGCAGATGCGCTCCAGGAATTCGCAACTGAGCATTCGCGGTGATGCCGTCATCACGATCACTCTTCGGAGCGTGCGCGGTTGCGTCGCTTCAAGGAAAGCCATCACTTCCTCGCCGCTCACGAGGGGCAAGACCAGGTCGAGAATGAGGAGGTCATAGGCGACGGTCTTCAACAGCTGGATCGCCGCCGTCCCGCTCTTGACGCACTCGACGCTGAACTGCTCGCGTTCGAGGACGCGACGCACCAGAAAGACGATCGCGTCGTCATCTTCGACGACCAGCGCCCGGAAGGATCGGCGTCGCTCCTCCGAATCCTGGCCTGTTAGGCCGGCGCCTGACTCCGGGATCGCAATCTCGCCGTGTAGAGGCATTTCCCGCTACTCCTCCCGCGATTCCGCGGATGAACCACATCGGGTTTGCGAATGGGCAATCGCGGACGAGCACGCCATTGCTTCAGCTGTCTCGCGCGAAGGGTGGCAACGAGTTGTTGGTTAAAATAAATTTCATAAAGAACAGCCACGGGTGAGCACGGAAGAAAACCTCCGCCCTGACGTCTAATACCTTCGATGCGATCGGCCGCCACGGACGAGCTCCGTGACCTGTACGAGCAGTACGGCGCGAAGATCCACACGCTCGCGCGCTATCTCCTCGGGTCGCGGGTCGCGGCCGAGGATGCGGTGCAGAGTGTTTTTTTGAAGGCCTTTCAGAATCGGGAGCGCTTTCGCGGGGAATCCGACGCGCGCACATGGCTTTGGCGCATCGCCGTCAATCACTGCCAGGACGAGTTGCGGCGGAGGAAGCGCGTCGAGGAAGTGCCGCTCGATGAAGTTCTCGGGTGGGCCAACGACGACCAGTCGCCCGAGCTTCGCCATCGCGTGAAGCAGATCGACGAGATCGTCGCGCGGGCCATCCTCCAACTCTCGCCCAAGCTCCGCACCGTCATCGTCCTTCGCTACGTCGAAGAGCTTTCCTACCCGGAGATCGCTGCCGTTCTCGGATTGTCGATCGGCACCGTCTCCTCCCGGATCGCACGCGCGCTCGAAGCGCTCGAAACGATTCTTCGCCCCATCGTCAGGAGTTGAACATGCCCTGTCTTCGAATCGATCTGCATCGCCAGTTTCCGCTTTACCTCGACGAGGCCGCATCGCCGCGACGCGTGCAGCGCATCGAACGGCATCTGCTCGATTGCGGTGCGTGCCGCGCGCGACTCGTGCGCATGCGCGCCGCGAAAACGCTGCTCGGTGAGTTGCCGTCGATCGACGCGCCGCCGTTCGAGCAGCTGATGGCGCGCACGCCGGCAAGCCCCGAGCGGCGCAGTTTCATCGCGCCGTGGTTCCTCCGCCATCTCGCCGCCGACGCGGTCATCGCCTCGGTGCTGTTTCTCCTGTTCACCTTGTTCTACACGCACGCCGCGGTGGCGGGCCGTCCCTTCGATCCCATCGTCGTTTCGCGCGATGGGCATTCACGAGATCGCGACGACGGACGATCCGCACGTCATCGTCAGCGGCGTCGCGGGAGAGATGGAAGGCAATTTCCGCGAAGGCAGCCGCCGCTTCCGCCTCACCGATCCCAAGGACCCGAAGGCCTTCGTCGTCTGCGAGATCCTCGACGGCGATCCGCTGCGCGCGCCGAAACCGGGCGCGCGCGTCCGCATCTGGGGCGTGAGCCGTTACGACTCGAATCCGGACCATGAATGGTTCGAAATCCATCCTGTCCTGAAAGTGGAGGTGCTTCGTTGAAACGTCTTCTCGCCACGCTGGCGCTGATCCTCTGCATCGCCGTTCCGCTCGCCGCACAATCGCCGAACACCGGCACCATCATCGTGGTCGTCGTCGATCAGACCGGCGCGCTCGTGAATGACGCGAACGTCTCCGTCGTCAACGCCGCCACCGGCGCTTCGCGCGAAGCGGTGTCGGGCAACGACGGCAGCGCGACCTTCGTCGCGCTCTCGCTCACCGGCACGTACACCGTCACCGTGTCGAAGAGCGGATTCGCCACCGATGAGCGCAAGGACATCACCCTGCGCGCAGGAGAAACGGCGACGTTGAAAGTGCCCCTGCTCGTCGGAAGCGAAGCGGCGATCGCCGTGTACGGAACGGCGGAAGGCGTGCGCGCCGATCCGCAAATCGGCCGCCGCATCGATTCGGAGCAGATCGAGGAGACGCCGCTCCTCGGACGCAAGCTCTCCACGCTGCCGCTGCTCAACTCCGCGTTCCGGCAGGGCAAAGGCACCGGCGATCTCTTCGTCAATCAGACCTACTTCATCACCGGCGCCGGCTCGCGCCGCACCACCACCTTCACGCTCGACGGCGCGAACAACGACGAGGCGTGGGGCCGGCAGACGATGATCGCCACTGTTCCGATCGGCGCCGTCCAGGAAGTGACGGTGCTCTCCAACGCCTTCTCCGCCGAATATGGATGGACCGCCGGTCCGGCCGTGAACGTGGTCACGAAGTCCGGGACGAACGGCATCATCGGCGAAGCGCTCTTTTTAATGCGGCCGGAGACCGGACAGGCCGATACGTTTTCGACCGAGCGGCTTCTGTCCGGACGACGTTCCCACGTGCGTCACGCCGGCGACGCTGCAGGCCATCAATCCGGTCGACATTCCGGATGAGCTGAATCAGTACTCGCTCTCGATCGGCGGTCCGATCGTGCGCGATCGCACGTTCTTCTTCGCCACCGCCGATTACACGGAGCAGGATCGCACGACGTTCCTCTCGTCCGCGCTTCCGGCGTTCCTGCTGCCGGCCGACGGCAACCTCGCGTGGGTCGGTCACTATCGGCAGGAGCTGTTCAACGGACGTCTCGATCACACGTTCAATCCGCAGCATTCGGGCATGTTCCGCGTGAACATCGACCGGATGTATGACGACAACCCGCAGGATGCGGTCGGCGGCACGAACGCGCCGAGCGTTGCCCGGCGCTACTCGCGTAAAGCATGGACGGGGCAGGTCAACGAGACGGCGGTGTTGAGTGCGGATTTGCTCAACGAGGCGCGCTTCGCACTCCTCAACGGCGATCCGGTGACGAAGTGGGAAGCGCAGACGCTCTCGACGATCTACACGCGCGCGGGCTCGGTGCCGTTCACGATCGGGCAGTCGCGCCTCTCCGATCTTCACGGCCGCCAGTATCAATTGTCGGACACGCTGTCGTGGTCGCGCGGCAATCACTATCTCCGCTTCGGCGGAAGCTTCATCCATCACACGTCTGGCGGCACGGGCAACGAGCCCGGCGCGCTGGCTCTCGGCACGTTCACGTTCCGCAACAACACCACTGCGCCGTTCGATCAGCTGACGATCGCCGACGTGCAGCAGTACTCGCAGCCGATCAACTTCGGCATCGACAGCTATGAATTGTCGCAGCGCCTCTACTCCGCGTTCGTGCAGGACAGCGTGCATCTCTTCAATGACCTGACGCTCGATCTCGGCGTGCGCTACGACCGCCAGACGCTGACCGATGCGACGAAAAACTTCGCGCCGCGCCTTGGATTCGGATGGCATCCGAACGGCAATCCGCGCCTCGCGGTCCGCGGCGGCTACGGCGTCTATTACACGCAGATCCGCACGAACGCCGTGGCCGGATATCTGATCAACGGCCTGGACGGAATCACGTCCTACACCGCGGTGCCCGGCCAGCTCGGTTTCCCGACGTGTCTCACCTCGGCGTGCGTGCCGCTGAACTTCGATCCGCGCACGCTCCCGGCGTCGCAGATTCCGGCGCGCGACATCACCATCCGCGCCGGACGCCGCTCGTTCTATCAGCAGCAGTTCGCGCGGTACGGGCTGGACTTCAACAAGCTGCCGTACTATCCCGACAAGCTCGTGAATCCGAAGAGCCAGGTCGTGTCTCTCGGCGCGGAGCAGGAAGTGCTGAAGGGACTGTTCATCGGCGCCGACTTCGTGCATCAGCACTGGAAGGATCTCGACCGCTCGATCGATCTCAATGCGCCGTCGGAGTTCGACCGCACGGCGATCGGGCAGACGCGCTCCGTCGCCGCCGCGAATGCCACGCGCCCGATTCTTCCGGTGGCCGGCGGCGTGCGGCAGGTGAGCGCGATCATGAATTTCGGCGAGGCCTGGTACAACGGCCTGCAGACGCAGATCAGTTATCGCGGCAACTCGCGCATGTTCGCGTCACTCAGCTACACGCTGTCGAAGGCGGAGAACACGTTCGAGCCGGACGGCAACGGCATCGGCCCGAATCAGAGCGTCCTCTCGCGCCTCGATGACGAAGAGCGCGGCCCGAGTGTCGTCGATCAGCGCCACCGCGCGGTGGTCACGTTCAGCTATCAGCTGCCGTTCAACATCACCGTCGGAACGCTCGCGCAGTTCGCGTCCGCGCGTCCCTTCAATGCGACGACCGGCGTCGACAACAACGGCGACGGCGCGAACAACGATCGTCCCGTCGTCAACGGCGAGGTGCTCGAGAAGTCCGCGTTCCGCGGAACGCCGACTCAGGACGTCGCGGCGTTCATCGAAGGGCGCATCCATCCGCTCGGCCGCACGATCATTCTCCGCCTCGAGGGCTTCAATCTCCTCAACCACGGCAATTACCTCGGACGCGGACAGACGGTGTACGGCGACGCCGCCACGCCGAACACGACGTTCGGCCAGCTCGTCGCCGTCGGCAACGCCACCAACGCGCTGCCGGCCTTCGCGAACATCGATCCGCCGCGCATGTACCAGTTCCAGGTGAGGTTTGTATTTTGAGACCTCGGAACGCCGCCGTCCTCGGCGGCTGGTCCGGCGGCGTCCTCGCCGCCGAGGCGCCGGGACGGGGCCTGACCAGCCGGCGAGACGCCGGCGTTCCGAATGGAAGGAAAAACATCATGCGGACATTACTGACTCTTCTCGTCTGTGCCACGCTGCACGCGCAGCAAACGACGACGACCGCGCGAGACCCGCAAAGCTCCTACGAGCCGCGCGGGAAAACCGGCGCGGGCCAAGAGCTGCTCGCGAAGTTCGCCGGCGACTGGAACGTGGTGAAGACGTTCTTTCCCGCAAGCGGCGGAGCGCCCGTGGTGACCAAGGGCACGTGCAAGCAGTGGATGATTCAGAACGGGCACTTTTTGCAGACCGACTTCACGTTCTTCGAGAAGGACGGCTCGAAGAGCACCGGCACCGGAATCTCCGGATTCGATCCGAAGACGAACCGTTTCACGACGGTCTGGTACGACTCGCGCCAGACCACGATGTCCATCCGCGAAAGCGACGGCACGTTCGACGGGAAAGAGATCGTCCTCTACGCGACGGCTCTTTCCCCCGACCGCCCCGGCCGGAAATCCGTGGCCCGCGCACATCTCGAAGAAAACGGGCGCGTCCTGCTGCACCGCCACTTCTTCATCGATGATGCGGGCAAGGAACATCTGATGATCGAGTTTCGGATGACGCGGAAGAAGAAGTAGGTCTGTGGAGTAGCGCGCGCCTCCGGCGCGCCTATGGGCGGGGGCGCGCCGGAGGCGCGCACTACTCCCTGCTACACTTTCGCAATGGACCGTTTCCCGAATGAATTCGCCGATCTTCTCAACCGGCGCGGGCGCAAGTTGCTCGCGGATCCGCCGAAGCTCGATGCGTTGATTGCGGAGCGGCGGACGCCGATTCTCTTATTGGACGGCCTGATCGACGACGGCGTGTCCCGGGAGTGTATGCGCCTGCTCGACGAGACGATCTATGGGCATCTCCAGAAAATGCACGTACCGATTCCGCGCGAGGCAGTGACGGGACTCAAAGAGAATTACACCGAGGAATTGCCGAAAAACATGCACGTGCGGACGTGCTACCTCAATAAGGGGACGAAAACACACAAGGCCGCGGCGGAGATCGGGCTGCCGCAGATGATGACCTCGAAGAGTTTCCGCGAATTCGCGCAGGCGTTTACGGATGCACCATTACGGGAGAATTTCTGGGGACGGCAGGTGATCTGCTACGAGCGCGGCGATTACAGCGGCCCGCACAATGACCACCATCCCGAAAACGAAGAAGAGCGCAACGGCTTCATCGACCTGCACATCATGTTTTCCAATGACGCCGTCGCGCAGCAGCTGCTCGTCTACGAAGACCGCGGCTATTTGACGAATGCCCACGACGTCACCGCGCGCGGAGCGGTCGCGATTTATCGCCTGCCGTTCTGGCATTACACGACGCCGCTGATGGGGCGCAAAGGAAAAGAGGACCAGGCCCGGCGCTGGCTGCTCCTCGGCTCGTTCGCCTACGATCCGCCGCTGGCGAAGCTGGAGTACTGAGCTACTCCTTCTTCGGAAGCACGCGAACGAGTGACCCGACGATTCCACCTCGATGTCGTAGCGGTTGTAGACGAGACGGCTGGAGTTGAATGAAAGGCGGATCGTCGGCTTCGTGGTGAACGACAGTCGAGAAGTGCCGCCGGACCGAGCAGGCGGTGTTGAAGGTCGTATCGATGGTCCCGTCGCGCGGTGAAAATGACATCGACGCCGGCGGAGCCGCTTCCACGTCATAAAAGGAGTTCGCGGTACTGGTCTGCAGGTCCATGCTCGAGGCGCGGAGGGTCCTCCACCAGACCCTGTTGCTCGCCGCGGGAATCGGGCGATTGCTTCCGATCTTCTCCCAGTTGCCGGGTCCGGTCACGGACCCGTCGGCGAGCTCAGGCGCGAAAGCGCATACGCCTCTGTCGCTCCGTTGAACGAGACCCTCCACGGCCGCCGCGTGGCGATGGCGTCGGCGCGCGCCAGGCGCAGCGTCGCGGCGATCTCGCTGGCCGTCTGCGCATCCGGTACTGCGGCATCAGCTGCATGATGGCCGGAAGGGCCACGAGCGCCACGAGGCCGACGATGGCGACGACCGTCAGCAGTTCGGTCAACGAGTATCCGCGCGAGGCGGCGTCTCTTCTCTTCACGGCGTCTCCTAGTCCGAAGCGGTTGACAACGAGAGAATCACCGGAGTGGTCGGCAGAGCCCACGGCCATGAAGGATACCCGCAGAGGTAGGCATGGCTCGCCTTTCCAAGATCGATCGCCTGGGTCGCGCTGTTGACTGTCGTGTCTTTGTTGACCTTGTTCTCGGCGACGATCACACCTGTGGTTCCGGAGTTCGACTGCGAGAAGATCTGCTCATGCACGGCCCAGATTCCTGAATACTTTTTGATCCAGGTCGCGTTTTGAGAACAGGGGTTGTTGTCGGGGACGCAGCAGTTCGATTGAATGTCGATGTCGCGCCCGCTGATGAACATCACCCCGTTCGATGCGGCGGGCTCGAAGTCTGCGTTGGCGTGAGAGCGAATCGTGCCCACCGCAACTGCCGAAATTTTGCCGTCGTTGTTGCTCGACTTGCTCAACATGCCGTCGACCAGCAGAATCTGGCCGGCCGGAGCATCCGCGAACCCGAACTCATAACGAGGGACGCGGTTGATATTGAACGGCTTGTCGGCAGTATCGCCGGTGCCTGGGGACACATCGATGTCGGGATTACGACTCACCGAGAACGACGGCCCGCCGACGCAGCTACCCGGCCCCAGGCCATTGTCCCCGTTGAGGGCCTCATCACATTGGTCCCATTCCTCATTCGGGATGTTCCACCGGTACAGATAGGCTGGACTGGTCGCGGACCGGGCGGTCGTGTTCTCAGTCACTCCGTCGTCCTGGTATTCGAGGTTGTAGTCCTGACAGAGCGACAGATTATCGTTGCCGCAAGGCCGGGCATTGGCTCCTTTTGTGTTCTTGTCACCGTCGCGCCATCTGGAGTCGAGCGCGCGCGCCGTGACAAGGAAGTATTTCCCCAGCTCAGCGGTCGACGTTGGCTTGTATTTCAGATCCCACGGATTGATTTCCGGGGCCGTGAGTCGGGCCGCGCCGTCCCCGGCAGTCCCTGGGGCATCACCGGTGGCCGTCACCATCGGCGGCTCGCCGCCGCTGATCGAGCCCGACAGCGAGACGTTCCCGTTCGCATGAATGTTCATGCATCCGTCGCCGCACCCGTTGTCGCTGTTCTGGTCGAGGATGGAGACGTCGCCGTTCCCGAACACGGCCGGTTTCGGCGTCGCGTCGCCGATGATCGCGACCATGGTCTCTCTCGCCAGAAGTGTCCCGTTGGGCCAGCTCTCGCGCTTCTCGGCAGTCACCCGCACGGTGGCGATGCCGTACGCCGCGCCGTTCACCTGCGGCGGACCGTAGAACGAGACGTCGGTAATCCGGCCGGGCTGCAGGTTCCAGTCGGTCGAAGTGTTGTCGACCATGGCATTGAGCTTCTCCAGCCAGCACGTCGTCGCCCAGTTCGTGATCAGATTGTTGTTCGCAGGGTTCCGGCAATTGAACTTCAGGTCATAGACATCGTTGGTCGGAGCGTATGTGCCGGCGAAGACATCACCCCACCCTGTACCGAAGGGCGGCCTGAGGAATCCATTCGATGCGCCCACGTACCGGCCCGGGCTGGCGCCGGGGCGAACCGAGCGCCAGACTCCGATCTCGTTCAGCTGCGTTTCGGTGGCGTTTTCGCCCGCGCCCCAATAGTCCCATGCCGCGTTGTCGGCAGTTCCGGTCGCGCTGTAGAGCGGGATCAGGGTACGGTCATTCGGCGTGGCGAACATCTGCTGCACCAGGCGGACGCCTCCCTCGGCGACCATACGCGCCTGCGCGGCGTCGCGGAAGGTAGACGCGGTCCGTTCCTCGGTCGTGGTGAACGTCACCATCGCGATGCCGAGCGTGGTCAGCACCAGGATGACGATGACGGTCAGGATCAGAGCCGCACCGCGCTCCCGCGGTGCGGCATTTTTTTTCGGCGAATAAGCCTTCATGGTCCGTTTCGCGATCATGACGTCGTTCCTCATGGGGCGGCCGTCACCATGACGATCTCATGCTGCTCGCCGGTATCGGCATCCTCGGTGATGATCGAGGTCCAGTTCTTGTTGTTCATGCTGGTCGTTCCATAGATGATCTCGAAGTTGGCGGACGTGCCGGTGGGAATCGAAATGTTGCTCGACAGAGTGATGAACGTCCCGTTAGCGAACGACCCGGATGCGTAGGTGGTCCCGTTGTAGGTCACCGCGGTCGCCGCGGTGGTCGTGTTGTGCGTGGGCTTGATCTTGCGGATATTGATCGTGGCCCCGGTGTCGTTCGTCACCTTGAACGTGAACTTGTAGTTCTTCGGGTTGCCGCTCGAAGGCAGCAGCGAGTCCGTAGTCGAGTCGAAGAGCACATGCTTGTGGTTCATCGGACTGGGGAACAGGACCTCGTCCGGTAGTTGTGTGACGCCGTTCGCCACTTCGACCAAAGTCCATGTCGTCCCGACCTTCGGCGCCGAGTAGAACACCTTGAAGAACTGAGAGGTGCCGGGCGGCAGCGTGACCGGAGTGGTGAAGTTGATCTGCGTCGCGCTGGCGCCGCTCGTCGCGTTCAATGTCGTCGTCTTGTCGACGCCGTTGTACTGGATTTTGCTGATGAAGGCGGATGGATTCATGCCTCCGCTCCAGGTCAGCTTCATCCCGCTGACGGGCACGTCCACGCCGCAGTTGTTGATCAGCTTGAACTGGAGCTCCCGATGGTGCACCGTGCTCGCGCCCGTCGCCGGCAGGAGATCGTCGCTGGTCAGATCCATGGACAGGTCGCACGAGACTTCATCGAGCTCGAACGGAATTTCCGCGGAGTAGCCGCGGCATCCAGCGGTCGTGGTGGCCGAAGCCAGAACGGTGTAATCCCCATTGGGCCGCGAACCAACGCTGGAAACATTCCACGTCGTCGTGTACTTGTTGGCAGTGGGAGCCGAGGCGATGTCGATGGTGTCGATGACGGCGCCGCCCTGTTTGATCTCGAACTTGGCGGAATTCCAATCGGAGTTCGCGCCTCCGAGCGTGATCTCCAGCGGTACGGAGGTGTCGCCTGGCCGGACAAACTTAGCGCCGCTGACCGGTTTGGCGAGGGTTACCGTGTGGTCGCTCGGCGGCGTGCAGCCGAGCAGGAACGGATCGGATAAATCACCCGTACGCTGGCCGCCTTCGGAGACGGTGCAGTCGTAGATTCCCCGGACCTTGTACTGATAGCTGACCGGAGTGCCAGAGATATTGTCGACCGCGGTCAGCGTCGGCGATACGGTGCTCTCGTAAATGGGGATGTCCTGAGTCGGTTCCCACGTGTAGGCGGGATCCGTTGGGAGCTTTTTCCAGCGCTCGAGCACGTAATGGGCGGTCGCCGCGAGAGCGTTGCCCGGAGTCGTGCGCGTCACGGGATCCCACCGGAGGACAAACGTATAGGTTTTCGTGATGGTGTTGTAGTTCATCGACACCGGGGTCGGAGTGCTCGGCTTCGCCGGCTTGACGCCGGTTGCGAGGCCGGCGAAGCGTGCTACCTGCGTCATCGCGGCCGAGTAGTTCTGTGAGACGGCGGGCGGATTGAAGATATCGGACGCCTTCAACCGGTAGAAGTAGGAGCTGCATGGCGCCGCGGTGTAGTCGAAGAAGGACGTCGACGGCGGCGCGACATTCTTCAACTCACCCCACTGCTGGGTGCTGACTTCGGTGGTGGCATCGTCGCCGGTGACGCCGCCCGTGGTCGGCACGCGAACGCGATAGACCTTGTAATTCGAGAGATCGGGCGCAGAAATGGCCCAGTCGTCCGGCGGGGGGGTGGAGTTGCCGTCCGAGTCGAGGCACGTATTCGAGAGGATCGCGGCCTGATTCTTGTCAACAGCATTCCACGTGACGGCCATCGCGTTTTCGCCCGGCGACTGGGACGCCGCGACATTCTGAACGCTCCCCGGAATGCTCTCGTCGTTGTCGTCTCCGGTTCGCGTCACCGTAGTCGTCCAGTCCCCTTCTTCGACGCCGGCGATCGCCTTCACTTTGAAGATCCAGGAGCGGTAAACGCCGGCAGTCTGATCCGCGAGCGGTTCTTCGAACTCGTGCTCGGTGGTGGAGAGCGTGAGGGTGTCGTCGTACTCGGCCAGCCCAGCTCCGGAATTCGCCGCGGCGTAGATGTTCAGCTTGTACTGCGCGCCGGCCGTGGCGGACGCGGGCCACTGGATCAGGTATCGACGACAGTGTCCATTGCAGGCACGGATATAGGTCGGAGAGACGACTTCAAGGGCCGGAGCGAAGTAATGCCGTTTCCCTTTCATGCCGAGGTTCACCGATGCCACGCGCTGACTGAGGGCCAGCTTGCGGTATTTCTTGGTGGAGGGTCCCTCGACGGGCGAGTAAACGGTGGTATCGGTGTACGTAAAATCGGGCCGGTCGGTCATCGAGATCAGATTGATGGCGATGCGGCGAATCTTGCGGCGGTCGGCGCGCTCGGTACTGTCCGCGGCGGCGTTGTTGGCGCTCGGTGCAACTTCGGTCGTGCCGGTCTCCGGCAGGTAGTCGAACCACATGCGGAAGATGTTCTCGGCAATGACTTCGTAGACGGGGTTCCCGCTGGCGTCGAACGTGACCTTCGTGAGCTGATAGGGAGGGTTGGTCTGCTGAGACAAGTCCCTCACGGCAACGCCCACCGTCTTCGTTTCCTCGGCGCCGGTGTTGGTGTCGCTCGTGAATTGGGCGTTGCGAGGAACCGAGGTATCCGCCTTGAACGTCAGGTCCGTGGCTCCCACCCCATTCTTCCTGAGGACGAATCCCACGATCTCGTCGTTTCCGGTCGTGACGATCGGCCAGTTAGCATCGTCCTCGAGATCCTGACTGCCGTTCGAACCGTCTTCCCGCGAGTTGTCGAAATCACCGCGGACGAAGATCGCCGCTTCCCACGCGGCCTCGACCTGTTCGTCGGAGAGCGACGACGAGCCGGTCGGATTGTAGTTCGCGCCGGCGTCCCTCAGCGTCTCGGTCACGCGATCCATCGCGAAACGGATGTTCTGCTGCTGGATCGTGGCCGCGTCGGTCTGCATGTAGGCGCGATTTGCGGCCTGGTACAGCATCAGCGCGGCCAGAAAGATGACCGTGAAGATGAAGACGGCGACGATCGTCTCGATCAGCGTCATTCCGCGCTGGCTCGAGCGATTCATCCGACGAACGTGCTGGACGGAAGTGCTCATGGGCTCCTCGATCATGGTTTCTTTCGGAGATTCAGTGACTGGAGACTGACCTGGCGCCGGCGGTTGCCCCACTCGTACCAGGAAAGGTCGACGGTGATGCGCACCATCGTCGCGTTCGAGAAGTTTTTGGCAGGCGACGCACCTTCGGGCAGCGGCGTCGCCGTAATGCTCAACGTTGCCGAACGGCCGGTGCTCGCAGGGAGATCGGCGCCGACGAGGAGGGCGCGGATTGCATTGCGCTCGACCTCCTCGGTCGACGTTCCCTCGTCCGCCGGCGTGACGGTCGCGCCGGTACGCACCCACGTTTTCACGAGAGGCGTGTTCTGGGATACATAACTGTCAGGAACCCCGTCGGCGGGGGTGGTGTCGGTCTGCGAGAGGCCGAGCAACTTCTGCGGGTCATAAATGTTGACGCGCTCCAGCACCGTCTGCGCGAGATTCGTCGCCTGCGTCATCTTCTTGCCGCTGTACGCGCGCTGCATTCCGCCGGTGATGAGACCGAACAGCGCCAGCAGAATCACCGACAGGAGTGCGATGGCGACCAGCACTTCGGCGAGGCTGAATCCCCGCTGCCGTTTGATGGGTTCAATCATGGAGGCGCTCCTAATGCCAGCGATCTGCCACAGCTTGCGGCGTGCGCTAACTGTTTGTAGTTGTTCGTCTTACTGACGTTGGCTCTTCTCGGTTCGGTCTTCCGTTGGATCGCGTTTGTTACTTTTTGTATCACGAAAAGAGCTCGATCCGCACGCAGGCGCCCTCGCCCGGAGCCCCCGAAAGCGCGAGCGTGCCGCTGTGGTGCAGGATGATTTTTCGCGCGAGCGGCAGGCCGAGGCCGAAGCCGTGCGGCTTGCCGGACTGGAACGGCAGCAGGTACGCCGTGGCCTGTTCGGCATCGACGCCGACCCCGTTGTCGCGCACGGTGAGCACCGCATGCGGGTCGAGCGCGATCTTCGTGTCGATGGTCCCGCCGCCGTCGGGATGGCGCTGCCGCACCGCGTCGACGGCATTGCGCACGACGTTCTCGAATGCGCGCTCGAGCAGCTCGCGGTCGCCGTTGATCTCCACGGGCGCGCTTTCGAGCGAGAAGCGCACGTCGGTTGCCTCGGCGCGGAATCGTTCGATCACCGAGCCAACGATCTCGTCGAGGTGAAGACGCTGCGAGCGGATCTTGAGCGGCCGCGCGAAATTGAGCAGCGCATCGACCGCGCCGGCGAGCTTCTTCGCCTCCTGCTCCGCGTTGCGGATCTTCGCCGCCGGTTCCTCGGCCGCCGTGCGCTGCGCGAGCTGCAGGTATCCGAGGATCGTGAACAGCGAGTTGCGGAACTCGTGCGCGATGCCGGCCGACATCTGTCCGAGGCCGATGAGATTTTCGAGATCGCGCATGCGCGCTTCCATCGCCCGGAAGGTGGTGAGGTCGGTGAAGAGCGCGAACAGGCCGAGGAAGCGCTCCTCGTCGAACAGCGGCACGGTCGTCACGCCGATCAGCGACTCCGACTGCTCGATCAGCACCTCGCGGCGCGTGAAGGCCTCGCGCGACTCGAGCGACTGGCGAACGATCGTCGCGAACGATTGCGGAAATGCGTCGAGCGCGGGCTCGCCGGTGATGCCGAGAATCGAGCGGCCGGCGTCGTTGATCGCGAGGATCGATCCGTTCGCGTCGATGGCTGCGAAGCCCGAGCTGAAGCTGCGATTCAGCGCCCGCGCGAGCTCGGCGAGATCGGGCGTATGGGACGTCGCGGCGGTGCGCAGGTGGTCGATCTCCTGCGACTGCTCCTGAATGCGCTCGACGGCCTCGCGGAACGTGTGCACGAGATAGCGCGCATCGTGATCGCCGCGCGGATTGCCCGCCAGCCGCTGCGCCTGCGCGAGCATCTCTTCGACCGGCCGCAGAAATTTCGGGATGTAGAGGATGAAGATCAGCAGTCCGGCCATCGTCGCGATCGTCGCCAGCGCTCCGACGACGAGCGCGCTGCGCCGTCCCCCCGCGAAGTTCGAGACCTGGAAGAAGAAGAGCATGCGTCCGCCGGGAATCTCGCGCGTGAGCACTTCTGCGGACGGAATCGTCCTGCCGGCGGCGACCCACAATTCTTCGCCGCGATAGATCTCGATGCGGCCGATGCCGTTCGCCGCGCCGAGGGCCTCGAGCCGCGCGCGCATGTCCTCGCGTGACGCGCTGGCGATGAGCGGCCCGACGACGCGTGCCGTGGCATCGGCGGTCACGGCGAGACGATCCATGCGCAGGATCGAGACCGCGAGCGCGAGCAGAGCCACGATGAGCGTGATCAGAAAGACGATCAACGCCCCGACCAGCAGCCGGATCTCGCGGTGAAGCGGCCTGGCGGCCGGTGCCGTAGCCACGGATGCAGTGTAGCGGAGCGGATGGCAGATGGCAGATGGCGGATGGCGAAGGAGGACGAGGGAGATAAGATGCGCGCCACGTGATCGGACGCCTTCTCGATCGCCTCACGGCACTGCTCCTGCGCCGCCCGCGAAAGGTGCTCCTCGTCGCGGGAGTCATCGTGCTGCTGTTCGGCGCGATGGCGACGCGGCTTCGCCTCGACCCCGACGTGCTCAATCTCATCCCGCGCGGCAACCGCGAGGTGAACGAGTTCCGCAGTCTGCTCAAAGACACCGGCACGCTCGACTTCCACGTCATCGTCGTGCGATTCCCGAAAGGCAGCGACCCGGGCACGTATTACCCGCTGCTCGACGCGATCGGCGAAGGCCTCGGTAAATCGCAGCGCGTCGAGACGGTGACGTGGCGTTTGCCCGATGCGGTGGAAATGATCGATCGCGTCATCCCGTACGCGATGCTCGTGCTCACGCCGCAGCAGGTCGATGCTGTCGCGGAGAAGCTGAGCGACGAAGGCATCCGCGCGACCGTGGCCCGGAATCGCGCGCTGCTGCAGACGCCGCAGTCGACGGTGGCGAAGCAGCTCGTCCGCGTCGATCCGTTCAATCTGCTGCCGATCTTCGCGGAGAAGATGCAGCGCGCCGGCGGTGGCCTGAACATCGATCTCTCCAGCGGCTACTACGTGTCGTCCGACCGCGAGGCGGCGATCATCATCGCCCGGCCGAAGAGCGCGGCGCAGAATCTTCCATTCAGCCGCGCGATGATGGAGGAGACCCGGCAGATCACGCAGCGCGCGTCGGATGCATTCCGCGCCGCGAATCCGAGCGTCGAATTGCCGGAGATCGGCTACACCGGCGGCTACGCCATCGCCGCGACGGACGCGACGATCATTCAGCGCGACATGCTGATCAACAGCATCTCGTCGATGGTGGGCGTGCTGCTGTTGTATCTCTACGCGTATCGGCGTCCCTCGGCGATGCTGTACGCGGCGGCGCCGATGACCGCGGCGATCATCATCACGTTTGGCCTCGGCGCGCTGACGTACGGAACGCTCTCCGCCGCGAGCACGGGCTTCGCCGCGCTGCTCGCCGGCCTCGGCCTCGATTTCATGACCGTGCTGTACGAGCGCTACGTCGACGAGCGGAATCGCGGCGCGGATCTCGCCGGCGCGGTGCGCACGCTGATGCGCCACACGCTTCCCGGCGTGATCGTCGGCGCGCTCACCACCGCCGCGACGTTCTACGCATTCGTCGCTACGGAATTCCGCGGCATGTCGGAGCTCGGATTCCTGACCGGCAGCGGCATTCTGGTCTTCCTGCTCTGCGTCATCTTCATCTTCCCGGCCGTGCTGATCCTCGTCGAGCACCGCCGCGCGGGAAAACGGAAGCTGCGCGTGCACGCGCTCGGGTCGGGCCGCGTCGTGCGCGCCAGTCTCACCTGGCCGCGAACCGTGATCGTGGTGTGGGTCGTGATCGTGATCATCACCGCGATCGTCGCGAAAGACGTTCGCTTCAACGACAGCCTGCAGGGCCTCCGCGCGACCGGCAACGATGCGGTGCGGATGCAGGAAGAGGTGACGCGGCGCTTCGGCCAGTCGTTCGACGCGATGATGTACGGCGTCCGCGGCAAGACGCCGCAGGAAGCGATCGCGAAGACGGCGCCGGCGATCCCCGAGCTCGAGCGATTGTCGCAGGCGAAGATCATCGGCTCGTATCAATCGATCACGACGTTCGTGCCCGATGAAGCGCAGCAGCGCATCGTGATGGAGAAACTGCGCAGCGGCGCGAACGACCGGTTTTCATTCGCGCGCATCGATCGCACGTTCCGCGCGGCGCTGGCGGAAAACGGCTTCCGCGAGGAAGCGTTCGATGAAGTGCTGCCACTGTTCGCGCAGGCACTCGCGCCGCGCGAACCGCTGACGATCGACACGCTGCAACGGATCGGCCTCGGCGAAGCATCGCAGCGGTTCGTGAAAAAAACCAGCGACGGATTCATGTCGATCGTCTACGTCTATCCCGCCACCGGCAAGTGGCCGCGGTTTCTTCCCGCCGAGTTGCAGGAGTTCCGCAAACGGCATCCTGAGGGTGTGCTCACCGGCGTGAATCTCGTGTCGGAAGTGCTGCGCACGATCACGAGCTCCGATGCCACGCGCGCGAGCCTCCTCGGACTGGCGCTCGTCTTCGTGCTGATCTGGGGCGGCTTCCGCTCGTTCGCGCGCGCCTGCTTCGTCTTCGTGCCGTTCATCGCCGGCTGCACCTGCATGCTCGGATTCATGGCCACGTTCGGCCTCGAGTTCAACTTCATGAACGTCTTCGTCGGCCTCATGCTCGTCGGCACCGCGACCGATTACGCGGTCTACATGCTCCAGCGCTACGACGAATCGCCCGAACACTTCAACGAGAACGCGCTGGAAACCGGACGCGCGGTGACGCTCGCAGCGCTGATGTCCGTGATCGGCTTCGCCTCGTTCGCCATCTCGCACTATCCCGGCGTGCGGTCGATCGGTCTGGCCTCGGTCATCGGAATCACATTGAGTTGTCTCGCGTCGATCACCTTGTTGCCGGCGCTTCTCTCGACCGGTTACTTCCGGCATAAGAAGGCATCGATGCTCGGCGAGCCGGAGCCCGAGGAGTGACCGATACGCCGTTGCCCTTCTCCCCGCTTGCGGGGAGAAGGTGCCCGAAGGGCGGATGAGGGGCGACTCTTCGCGCGATGCACCACCCCTCACCCGGCGCTTCGCGCCACCCTCTCCCCGCAAGCGGGGAGAGGGGCAACGAACGGCTCACCGCACCATCAACAGGCGGATGAACGTCTGCCCGAAGAAGAGCATCACCAGCGCGGCGATGCCGAGGAAGACGCCGAACGGCAGCGGGACCTGGGCCATTCCTTTGCCGCTGCGCATCATGACCAGGATGCCGACGACGGCGCCGGTGATGGAGGCGAGGAGGAGCAGCGGCAGGAGCGGCTCCCAGCCGAGCATCGCGCCGAGCATCGCCATCAGCTTCACGTCGCCGAGTCCCATGCCTTCGATCTTGCGCACGAGTTTGTAGGTGAGGGCGATGGCGAGCAGCACGCCTGCGCCCGCGGCTGCGCCGGCGACGGATTCGAGGAGCGTGCGCGAGAGAACGAGGTCGGGATAGAGCGCGCCGAGGTGCGTGGCGCCGGCGGCGAGGCCGATCGCGATGCCGGGGAGATCGATGACGTCGGGCAGAATCTGAATGTCGAGGTCGATGTAGATCAGCACGATCAGCATCGATACGAACGCGGCGAGCGGAAGGAATCCGAGGGTGAGGCCGGTGCGCTGAAAGAGCGCAACGTAGAGCAGTGCGTTCGCGAGCTCGACGAGCGGATAGCGGCCGCTGATCGGCTCACGGCACGCGCGGCAGCGACCGCGCAGCCAGAGCCAGCTGAGAACCGGCACGTTGTCGTATGGCTTGATGTTCGTGTTGCAGTGCGGGCAGTGGCTCGGCGGAAAGACGACCGACTCGCTGAGCGGGTAGCGATGGATGACGACGTTGAGAAAACTGCCGATGATCGCGCCGAGGGCGAAGGCGGCGGCGAGGAAGAGCCACGTCATTCGGGGGCGATTGTAGTGGAGCGGCGGGCGGAGAGCCCGCCGCTCCACGGCTCCGATGCGTTACTGCTGCGGGAACATGACCGTGGTCGTGTTGCCGTTGTTCGTTTCATTCGACTCGTCGACATCGTTCGCGTCGTCGGCCGTCACGTCGATGACGTGGCTTCCGGTGCGGCCATCGGTATCCCACTGCACCGTCACCTCAACCCATCCGTGCGCGGCGAGCGACGGCGTGTCGATCATGGCCAGGAGCGTGTTGCCGTCGAGAAGGAACTTCGTCTTCGATGCCGGCGCCGTCCGTTCGCCGGTGTTCGCGATGAGCGCGCTGATGCTGATGCGTCCCTCGATGTCGCGAGAGATCTCGGTGACAATCTGGGCGACGACGAGGTCCGGCCTCTCGGCCGGAGGCGGTGTGTAGTAGACCTGCGTCGAGACGACGTTGGACCATCCGCTCGGCACGCCGACCGGGCCGGCCGCGAACTTCGTGCGCACGCGGTAGTAGTACTTGCCGGTCGACACGCCGTTGCGCGTGTAGGACGTCGCCGCGGTCGTGGCGAGGTCGTACCAGTTCGACGACGAAACGCGGATGTCGTCGACGTACCAGCCCATCGGCGTCGAGCCCGGTTTGTTCTCCGGTCCGACGATGAAGCGGAAGCGCAGGCGGATAGTCTTGCCTTTGTACGCGGAGAGGCTGATCGACTGCGCGGTCATCGCCTCGTCGGCGAACGCAATCGCCGCATCCGGCGCGAGCGCGGAGCGCGCGCTCTCATAGACCGGCACCCACTCGGTGCTCTCCGCTTCTTGGACTTCGACGACGACCTTGTCATCGCTCTCGTTCACCGACCACTCGGAGAACTCGAGGTTCGCCGTGCCGGCGGCCGGGACGTCGATCGGCTGTGCATACGTGAGCGTCGACGCCGCGGCCGTTGCTCCCTCGGCGGCCCGCGCCCAGAACGATTTGCCGGAGCTCGACTTGAGACTGGACGTCTCCCAGTTGAACGCGCCCGTGCCTTCCGTCGACGTGATCCACTTCCCGAGTCCCGACTCCGCGTCGTCGCTGAGGATCGACGCGAGGAACGTCGCTTCCTGGATCTCGTCCGGCCCGATCGCGCCCGCGGGACGATCCCAGGCGAGCTCGATCCTGCCGTCCGTATCCGGCTCGGTGTGTCCGGCGCCGAAGTGCAGCACCGGCGGCTGCTTGACGATCGAGCAGTCGGGTTTCACGTCGACGATCACCGTCGCGGTGAGATTCGACGTGACGCCGTTACTGGACACGCCGTTGAGACCCGTGACCGTGAGGCCGATGCCGGCCGGCAGCTTCCACGTGTCGCTCGTTGCGGTCTTGTAGTTATCGATGTGCGTGCAGCCGTCGAACTCGTTGTCGTTCGGCTGGGTCGTGTACGCGGCGTCGTCGAGATTCGGCGTCTCGTTGCCGGGCTGCGGTTGCGAGTCGACGATGGTCTGCGCCGGCTGATCGGACGCGCCGGTGTTGCCGTAGCCGTGATTCTCGTCGGTGTACAGGATCGCCAGGCCGGGCGCCCAGGTCGGATCGCCGCGCTCGCTCTGTCCCTTGCCGTCTTTGTCCCAGCCGATGCGATCGCGCACTTCGATGTAGTAGGCGTGATCGTTTTCGAGACCATCCGCCGAGCTGACCCGCGCCCAACCGCTGGAGAAGAGGCGCGTGTTCTCGTCGCTCGACTCGAAGTTGCTCTTGTAGATCTCCGCGCCGTCGGCGGTGATGTTGATGTCGTCGATGAACCATCCGCGCTTCGACATCGCCGGATCGGTGGCGTAGGCGAAGCGCAGCAGAAGCTCCTGTCCCTTGAACGGCGTCAGATCGAACTCGTCATCGATCCACTGCGCGGTGGGATAGGCGTTCGTGTGGCGATTCGTGTTCGTGAGCGTGTTCTGCTCGCCCGAGACGCCGGTGATGAAGTTTCCGTACTGCAGATTGCAGGCGTTGTTGTTCGGATTGAAGCCGCTCAGCGTCGTGCCTTTCTTCGACGCCAGCGAGGTCCACGTCTGTCCGCCGTCGGTCGACGCCAGGACAAAGCCGTAGTCCCAGTCCCATTCCATTTCGTACAGCGACTTGAACTTCAGCGTGATGGCCTCAGCAGCGGCGGTGACGCCGGAGCCCTGCGCGAGATCGGGGAGGAACACGTCGAGCGTGTGTCCGGGACAGCCGAAGTCATCGCCGGCGCCGGAGTGCCACGCGCGCACGCCGGAGGGCACGCTGTCGATGAGCAGCACCTTCGGCAACTGCACGCGCAGCGCGTCGGCGTTGTGAATGCCCGGACCGGTGAGCGTGTACGGCGTTCCGTCGGGACGCTTCCACGTGATCGTCCCGGTGTCTTTCTTCGACTCGCGCAACGTGTAGAGCCCGTCGCTCGCTTCGACCGGCACGATCCATCCGAGGTCCTGCCGGCTGAAGACGGTCATGAACTGCGCGTGGTCGGAGGCCATCAGCTCCCACGTGCCCATCGTTGCGCGCGCACCGGTGGAGTAGAAGTCCGGCAGTCCGAGCGAGTGGCCGTACTCGTGCGCGATCACCGACATCTTCTCGACGGCGGACTCCGGATTCACGTTGTACGGACCGACGCGCACATAGACGGGGATGCCGGTGTACTGCGTGGTCATCGTCTTGCGCGACGCGTCCGTCCACCACATGACCTGCCCCTCGTGATTGCGGAGCATGTCGTTGGAGACGTAGCCGGTCTGCGCGGTGGCATCGGTGAAGTAGTAGCGGAGGTCGGACTTGTGCGGCCAGACGTTGTTGATCCCGGTGACGCTGGTGCTGCCGTTGCCGCCGTCGCCTGCGAACATGAGGTTGAAGAAATCGACCACGCCGTCCTTGTCGGTATCGAAGTCGTTGTAGTCGAGATCGGGATCGGCGAGCGACGCCGCGTCGTAGACGATCTTGGCGGTCGGACCGCAGGCATCGTCGATCCCGAACAGCAATCCCTGCCCCGTCACCGAGCCGACGAGTGCGTGGCCCGTTTTGTCCGCTCCGTAATAGCCCTGTGTGCCGGGAAGGAGATACCAGCCGTTCTCCATGCGGTTCGCATAGAGCGGCGTTCCTTTCACCGGCGCGAGCGTCTGTCCGGTGCAGAGACCTCCCGGCGAGATCGTGGAGAACTTGTGGTTGTACGCCGGATCGAACGCCTTGGTCGTCGAGCCGGGCGCGGGGCGCACGAAGCCGACGGGAGAGAGCTGGCCGAACGACATGTCCTGATAGAGCTGCCAGAGACTCTTCCCCGTGGTCTTCGAGTTCACCGCGGCATCGAGTGCGGTTGCGGTGTGATCGCCGGTGCATTCGGGGTAGGGCTGCCCGACGCCGGTGCAGTGTTTGATGTCCTGGTACTGCACCATCACCACCGGGAACGGACGCTCTCCGTACCGCGCGGTCTGGAGCGTGGTCACCTTCGGTCCCATCGTCTTCGACGTCACCGCGGGCTGCGGAACTCCCGCGACGGTCGCCGTCAGAGTCGCGGTCGCGGAGAGATCCTTCCAGACGATCTCCGGATCCTCGTTGGTGTCGAGAGCGCGTGCGCGGATCATGATCTTGCCGGCGGCGTTCGGCGCGAGCGGCCCGAGGTTGAAGCGCAGCGGCGAATTCGCACTTCCGTTCCCCGAATTCGGCGCCGGCGTCGCGCCGACGAACACCGCGGTCGACGGGAAGGTCACGTCGACCACGACCGAAGTGGCCCCGGCCGCGCCAGCCTGATAGTTGACGAAGAACGGATAGGTCTCGCCCGGCTTGACCCATCCAAACGAGGAGTTGAACTTTGCGGCAACTTTTGCCGCCTGCGCCTGAAGGCTCGCCGCGTCGAGAAGAACGACGGACAAAATCAAACAGGGCAATAGCTTACCGAGGGGCCCCAGCGTTCTCTGCTGCATCTCTCCAACCCTTCTGCTGATGATGTCGGTGGTGTCACTACCACCGTTGGCGCCTCGGAGAGCGGGAACCATGCCAGCTGGAGTGGAGGGTTCGGGTGGCCTTTCGTGCGGGGGATCAGGAGCCGACGGCCGTTGCGAGCGGCATGCTAATCTGCTCTATGTGCCGGCAAGACGAGCCCGCGCTGGTCGTAACAGCTCCTCGGATCTGGCGCTCCTTGCTCTCTTTCAAGCGATTGCGGAGGGAGACATCAGGAAGGTCTCGTCGATCCTTGTGCAGGACCGTTTCCTCGCGTCAGCGGCGCTTGAAACTGGAGCAAGCCGCGGCGACGCAAAATCCTATTATTACGAGAGCATCGCTCATTACGCCTATGCCGGCGACACCGCTCTGCACCTGGCATCGGCAGCATATTTGTCGATGGTGGTCTGTCAGCTACTCGATTGCGGCGCGAGCGTGTTGGCCGGCAATCGCCGGGGTGCGCAACCGCTGCATTACGCATGTGATGGCGGGCCGACTGCAGGTCGCGACGGCGAGCAGGCGCAGGCTGACGTGATCAGAACTCTCATCAGTCGCGGAGCCGATCCCAATGCAGTTGACAAAAGCGGAGTCGCTCCGATTCACCGAGCTGTTCGTTGTCGGTCCGCCGGAGCCGTAGAGGCATTACTGAGTTTGGGAGCTGATCCGCGGAGTCGAAACCACTCCGGGTCCACGCCGTTACATCTGGCAGTCCAGGATACAGGGCGCGGCGGCAGCGGGCGTCCGGAGAGTCGCCAGGCGCAAGCGCAGATCATTGGGATTCTTCTCGCCCACGGCGCCAGGCTTGACGACCGCGATGGACACGGCAAGAAAGTGTCCGACATCTATCGTCCATCGAAACTATCGACCTGAGAGCCGCCGAAGGGAGCGGCGGGCGTTGCCCGCCGCTCCACAGGAATTACGGTTTCAGCTTCATCGTCGGATCGCCGAGGAGGTTCCACGAGCGGCGGACGTCTTCGTCGCGAGTGGCTTGCTTCGCGCGCAGGATGGCCTGGCCGATGGTGGTGTTCGCGCCGAAGATGTGGCGCAGGAGCTCCTGGTTCATGATCACCTGCGGTCCGGGCTCGGTGAGCGAGGACGAGGACCACACCGCGATCGCGCCGCCGTTCGGGGCGTTCATCAGCGCCTCGCCGAGGCTTGGCGAGAAGACGTCGTGGAAATAGTTGTTGAGGCAGGTCATGCCGGCGATGAACGGGAGCTTGTTGCCGTTCGTGAGCGCGTCCGTGTCCCACGCCGTCAGCGTGTTGTGGTCCCACAGACTGATCGAGCCGTGGCCGACGTAGTCGACGAACAGCGCGCCGGAATTGATCGCCGATTGGATCGCGTCGCGCGCCGACGGAGTCGAGCCGATGTTGATGACCGTCGAGGATGACTGGAGGGCCGGCGGAAGCAGGCCGGCGAGCGCGGCAACGCTGCTCTCGAAGTTCCAGCCATCGGAGACGTCGGCGATCAGCACCGCTTTCTGCGACCAGGTGCCGGACGGCGTGCCGCGCGACGTCAGCTTGCCGACGACGTTCGTCGCCTGCGCCGGCGTCTGCACCGGCAGGCGTCCGATCATCAGGTCTTCGTTGCCGTCTTCATTGAGATCGGCGAACCAGCCGTCGGACGCGGTCTTCATCCACGTCGTCGGCACGAGCCGTGTCGGCACGTAGTCGGCGAGGCCGAGGTCGAAGTAGCCGCGCGGATCGACGCTGGCGTCTCCCACCAGCACGACGTACGTCGGCGCCTTCTTCCACGACTGCGTCGACTGCAGGAACGAGCGGATCGGATAGGAGCCGCGCACGCCGAAGTTGTATTCGTCGTACAGGTCGTCGACGTCGACCACGACGGTCTCGAGACCCTTGGCTCGCCCGCGCCGTGCGCAGCGACTCGGCGGCGGCAGCGAAGCGGCGATGGGTGAGGATCACGAGATCGGCGCTGCGCTTCTTGGTGTCGCCGGCCCAGTTGGACGGGCGGTTCACGTCGAGCTCCGCATCGGTGACGACGCGGTTCGACGAGAACACCATCACCGTGCGCGCGGACGCGCCGGACGGCGTGGTGAACGTCGCGTTGTAGGTCGAGCCGTCGGGTGTGGTCGTGACCTTCAGCATCTTCGGCGCGAGCGGCTCGGTGATGTCGAGCGCGCGGACCGTGGCGTCGGGGAATCCGCCGACGGTGACCTGCCGCGACGCGGGCAGCTGCGCTTCGAACATGCCGTCGTCGGCGCGGAGGAGATGCTGATAGGTGAGGCGCGCGGAGGCGAGGAGATTGATGTCCATCTCTCCGTTGAGCGCGGTGAACGTGAGCGTGTTCGCGCCCGGCACGAGCCAGCTGTGCGGGATGTCGAACGTAAACGTCGGCTGCGAGGTCCGCTCGAACAGCGCGTTGCCGGCGAGGTGTCCGTTGATCGCGACGTTCACGCTGTGCGGCACTTCTTCCGTGACGCCGCGGATGGTCACTTCGAGCTTCGCCATCGTTGCCGCCGAGGCGTCGAGGTTCGCAACGGTGAGATCCTGGGACACGGGTCCGTAGCTGGTGATGACCGGGCCGAAGAAGTTCTCGCCGTCGCCGGTGTCGAGCAGGATGACGACGAAGATCGAGCGGTCGATGCGCTGATAGGTGAACGGCACGCTGCCGGTGAGAGGCGCGCCGCCGCCGGAGTTGACCGGCTCGAGGCGATCGCCCTTGCCGCCCTTGTTCGCGCGCAGCCAGTACGTGCGCGCGCCGGTCGCCGGCGTGTCGAGGTCGAGGCCGTAGAACTCGATGCTGTCGTTCGCGTCGAAGTCGTTCTTCTTCGCGGAGTTGACGATCATCGGCTGCTCGACGCCTTCGCAATAGAGAGAGAACTTGTCGCTCTTGTTGCCCGGATCGAATCCGGCGGCGAGCATCTGCGCCTTGGTGATGCGCTGCAACCCTTCCTTCGCGACGTAGATCTTCAGCGCGTCGTCGCCCGCGAGCTCGAGCTGCTGCTCGCGCTGCGCGTTCGTGGCTGCGCCGAGCGTCGTCGGACGGAGCACGCCGACGCCTGCGGCGTTCGCGATCGTGCTGCCGTCGGCGCCGAGTCCGGCGATGCTCGGGCTGTCCGGCGCATCCTCGCCGGGATCGACCGAGCTGAGCGCCGGCGAGTACGGACCGTTGAGCGTGCGCGTGCCGTCTTTGTCGACGTCCTCGAGCCAGTACTGCGCGAACGAATTCTCGGACGGCAGCTTGTCCTTGAGACGATAGATGTAGCCGCCGACGGGCGCGCTTCGCTTGGTGAGCAGCGCGGAGCCGGCGATGAGCTTCTTGTTCACCTGCGTGCGCTGGCCGTCGAGATCGCGATACACGTTGAAGCCGAGGTTGTCGGCCTCGAAGGCCGTCTGCCAGGTGAGGGTCACCTTCTTCTTGTTCTGCACGGCGTCGAACTTGCGCAGCTCGATCATCGTCACGAACACGCCGAGCTGGGCGTAGCCGAAGTTGATGTTGCTGGCGTTTCCGCCGGTGAGGTTGACGGTCTCGTAGCCGTTCGCGGGGTTGCCCGACGAGGTCGTTCCCTCGGTGACTTCGAACGTTGCGCCGTACCCGGTGAGCCGCGAGTTGGTGTCGGTGACTTTGATGATGTGCTGGACCGCGGCGAGTCCGCTGAACGTGTAGTCGCCGGTCGCGTTGGTCGTGGTGGTGAAGAGCGGCGTTCCGGCGCGCGACCAGGCCAGGCCGGAGGCCGTCGCGCCCGTGTATGAGCGCGTCAGCGTGAGGCTGGTGTTGCTGGCCACGTTCGCCACCTTGTAGGTGACGCCGTTGATGATGATCGGGTCGCCGGGGTTGAGAACCGTGAAGTTCGTGCCGGTGCCGGTGATGGTGAACCCGCCGTTCGTCGCGGCGACCGTGCCGGTGCCGGCGACGACGCTGAGGATGTCGACGGTCACGCCGGAGAAGCCGGTCTCCCCGCCGTTGACCACGCCGTTGAAATTCGTGTCGTTCCAGAGCTTGCCCGAAACGGTGCGCGGCGTGGCGGCCTGGAAGCCGAAGTCGCGCGTCAGGTTGTTCGCGCCGCCGATGATGTCTGCCTCGAGCTGAATGCCGGCGGTGACGTTGTCGCTGTCGGGACGCGCGCCGGGGCCGACGCCGGGGATGTAGTTGTAGCCGCTCTGCGCCGGAACGCTGACGATGTAGGTGCCGTTCGGCAGACCGGTGAAGAGGTACTGTCCGTTCGAGTCGGTCACTACCGTTGCGCGGAGGGTCTCTCCGGCGTTGATGACGCCGTTGTTGTTCGTGTCGTTATAGAGGCTGACGGTGACGCCGGCCATGCCGGGCTCGCCGGCGTCCTGCACGCCGTTGCCATTCAGGTCGTTCCAGACCGTGTCGCCGATCGTGCGCGTGAAGTTGAAGCCGTAGCTCGGCGCGGCGGCGCGGTTCACGTTCGCGTTGAGATTCGATTCGGCGCGCTCCCGCGCGACCGCGAAGGTGGTCGTGCCGTAGTAGTCCGCGAGGACGTTGCCGGTGTCGGTGATGCGCGTCGTGTAATCGGCGCCGCCTCCCGGCAGACCGCTGAACGTGAACGTGCCGTCGGCCGCCGTGGTGGTCGTGCCGATGACGTTGAGGCTCGCGTCGAGCAGCTCGACGGTCACGCCGCCGATGCCGGTCTCGCCCGCGAACGCACCGTTGCCGTTCGCGTCGTACCAGACGCGGTCGGTGATGCTGAAGGAGGGATTGCTGGGAAGATAGCCGAAGTCGGCGCTGACGTAGGAGCCGCCCTGCGCGACCAGCTGGAAGCGCACCGAGCTCGGTGTCGTCGCCGAATAGCCGGCCGGCGTGGTCGCGGCGACGAAGAACGTGTCCGTGCCGGCCGCGCCGGGTGTGATGTTGGTGAAGAGATAGCTGCCGTCGGGCGCGGTGGTGGTCGTGCCGAAGAGCGTGTCGGTTCCGATGTCGAGCGTGCCGTTGCCGTTGGCGTCTTTATAGAGGCGCACGGTGACGTTGCCGAGGCCGATCTCGCCGGCGTCGCGGATCTGATCGGCGTCGGCGTCGACCCATCCGAGGTCGCCGAAGATGGCCGTCGTGGACGTTGCGGCGTAGCCGAGGTTCGCCTGAGTGTAGTTCTGTCCCGCGGCGAGATTGAACGTCGTCGTGCGATCGTTCGTGAAGCCGATCGGGAACGTCTGCGCGAGGCCGGCCGGATAGCCGCCGGGATTCGGCGGCGCGGTCGCCTCGACGTAGTAGCCGTTGCCCGGTGCGACGCCGGTGAAGAGGAAGCGGCCGTTCGAGTCGCTGGTCTCGGTGGCGACCGGCGTTCCGAACTGGTCCTTCAGCGTGACGGTGACGTTGTCGATCCCGCCCTCGCCGATGTCCTGCACGCCGTTCGCGTTTGCATCGAGCCACACCCGGCCGGCCACGCTCGCCGTCAGCATCGTCGGCGTCGTCACCTCGTTCGTGACCGAGGCGAAGATCTGCAGCGGAATCTGCACCGACGTCGTCGCGGCGGTGTTCGTCACCGACGTCTGTCCGTTCGGGAACGGACTGTCGACCGTGACGTTGAAGGTGGCCACGAGGGTCTGCCCGCCGACGAGCGAATAGAGCGAGCTTGCGGAGAGGAGGTCGGGCGGGTTTCCTACGGTGATGGCGACGTTGGTGGTGATGGAGACGTCGTCGATGAAGTAGTTTTCGGTGCCGCCCGTATAGTCGTTCGCTCCCATCGTGAAGCGAACCCCGGTGTTCGCTCCGATGAGGCCGGAGATGTCATAGCTCATCCAGCACCACGGCGCGACCCAGGTTCCCCCCGCGGTCGCGCACAAAGTCGCCGTCGTGGTGCCGGCGATGTTTTCGATCGTGCCGATGGTCGTTGCGAAGTTGCCGTTGCCGCCGAGGATCAGGATGGCATCCCCGTTATCGACGCCGCTGTCGTTTCGGAAGCGGAACGAGAGCCGCGCCTGCGTGGCGGTGCCCAGATTGGCGGTGCGCGAGATCGTCGGCTCGTTGGAAGCCTGGTTGGTGATGCGCAGCTCGCCGCCGGCCATCTGAATCTCGCCCGTGCCCGCGGTGGCGTTGTCGTTGGCCTCGACCCAGTTGGTGGCCCAGGGTCGCGTACCGACGGTGTTGTTGAATGCGGCGGAGTTGAAGCTGTCGCCGAACGTCGAACGGCTCAGCGTCGTGGTGCCGGCGACGCTCGTCACGCCGGTCGGGACCGGGTCGTAGAGCGAAACGCCGTTGAGGAGATTCGTTCCCGCGGCCCCGGGATTCGTGACCGTGGTGGTGTACGTGAACGCGTCGCCCGGATACATCGGCGTGGTGGCACTGGAGGTCTTCGTGATCTGCACGTTGCCGGTGGCGACGTACGCGAAGTCGGTGGCGCTGAAGGTCTGGGTGACGCTCGGGCTGCCGAAGGTGCGCGTGCCCGTGCTGACCACGCGATTCTGACTGAGCGTGCCGCCCGCGAACACGGCGGTGGTCTGCCCGGTGAACGTGATGAGGATTTCCTGGTTCGGCTGCATCGCACCGCCGGTCTGCACGGTGGACCAGGACAGAACGAATGGATTCGCGGCCGTGCCCGCGCCGGTGATCGTCGGATTCGCGGCGGCGCCGGAGATCGTGGTGAGATCGGGGCGCGTGATCGTGGCGCTGTTGTTGACGAACTGGAAGTTGGGCGGGAGCGTGTCGACCACCGTCACGCCGCTGACGTCGTAGAGGCGGCTCTTTGTGGAGAGGCGGAACTGCGTCGTCGATCCGGACGCGGTCGGAATGACGGCCGGATTCGCGGTCTTGTCGACGGTGAGGACGAGCGAGATGAAGTCGGTGCCCGGCAGAGCGACGTAGCCGAGGTCGAGGTTCGGAGTCGGCGTCGTTGCCGTGTCGCCGTCCTCGCCGTAAGCCATCGTGAAGTCGCCCGTGGCGTAGATCCGTGTACCGGCGAAATCGCCGGCCGGTCCCGGTGGGATTTTCCACTGTTCGAGGCGGTTCAGCGTCCGCGTGAGATCGGCCACGCCGTCGTTTTGATAGTCGACGAAGACGACGGTGTTGTCTTGCGCGACGGTCAGGAAGACGGCGTTGCCGGCCGTCGGTGCGCTGCCGAGCGGCAGCGATCCCGGCGACCAGCCGAGGAAGTGTTCCTGGTAGAGGAACGCCGTCGGCAGAAGGCTGAAGCCCCATTCGTACAACTCGTCGGTGGAATCGCCGAAGCCGACACCCCAGAAGGGCTGGTTCGCGCTGAAATAGAGTCCGGCCCCCGCCGGCACGGACGGATTCGCGCCGATGGCCCGGTTGAACGATTGCGTCGAGTTGGCCGGGATCACGAATGAGCCCGCGCCGGTCTGGCTCTGCCAGTTGATCGTCAGCGCCGCCGCGTGCGGATTGAAGAGGTAGTAGTCGGTGATGCGCGCGCCGCTCGCGGCCTGGCCGTAGGGCGCGTAATAGTCGTCCGTCCAGAAGCCGCGCGGAAATGCGGAGAGGCCGCGCGCCGTGTAGGTCGTGTTCATGCGGCCGGTGACGAACTTCACCTGCAGGGTCTTGTTGCCGGTGATGATCGTGCCGGAGTTGAGCGTGCCGCCGCCGGGGAAGGTCGTGCAGTTCGCGCCGGCGGTGCAGGCGCTGATGCGGTCGAGCAGGAACGTCTGCCCGCGCGAGAGATTGATGGTCGTGCTGTCTCCCGCATCGCCGCGCGTGGCGTTGCGGTTGAGATTGAGCATGTCCGGCGTGCCGTTGCCGTTCGTGTCGATCGTGACGGTCGTGCCGTCGTCGGTCGCCTGCACGAGGGCGAAGACGCGCTCGAAGCCGGTGAAGAACGTGGCGCTCGTGGCGAAGTTGTCTTCGCCGAACGGCACGACGTAGGTCGTGAGCTGGGGCTGGACCGGATAGATCTCCCACGCGTCGCCCTGGTTGCCCGCGCCGCGGATTTCCAGCCAGACCGCGCGGGTGACCGTCACCGGGCCGCCGGCGACGTAGATGCGGTCGCCGCCGTCGTAGCAGCGGTTGCCGGGGTTGCCCTGGCCGACGCAGGTATTGGCCGGATTTCGCGTCGCGGGCGGAGGTCCGCCCGAGGCGACGTTGGAGGATTCGAAGATGCGAATGTCCCCCTGTGCGGCGAGGATGACGGTCTCGTCGGCCGTCGGGCCGGGATTCGTGGGATCGAATCCGTAGCCGTTCTCCCAGTGGTCGTAGTACACGGTCGTGCTCGCCGACCACGCCACGACCGACGTCACGGAGTGCATGCCGGTGTTGCCGGTTCCGTTGACGTCGAGGTTGTTGAAGACGTAATACATGTTCAGCTCGTCACCCGGAAGGTAGTACTCCGAGTAACCAGCCGTTGCCTGGGCCAGCGCTGTCGTCGCGCAAAGCACGACGAGCGTGACCGCGAACATCCACCTCATGGTTGAACGCATGCTCTCTCCAATTTGAGGAAGGGGGAACTCGATTGCAGTATGCCGTCCCACACCCCCGCCGCACGCGGCGGCAATGCGCGTGAACGCCGTTAAGCTATTTTTTTATGAGTTTTTTAGCCCAGCATCACAAACGGTTGATCAGCCGTTGCGATTTCATGCAATTCAAAGGGGTTGCGCGCGGGTTATTCCCGCCGCGCTCCACCTGGAGGCGAATGGGGTCTGGTGGCCTCCGCGGTCTTCAAAACCGTTGTTTCGGCGCGGAAGCGTCGAAGGGTTGGTTCGATTCCGACACGCCTCCGCCAGAAGTAGCGCGCGCCTCGGCGCGCCCCTGGGGGATGGGAGGCGCGCCGGAGGCGCGCGCTACTCCATCACCTCGGCGCGTCCGTCAAAAACCCCACCTTCTGCGCGCCCCCTGCATGCGCCGCATCCATCGCCGCGACCGCCGCATCGAACTGCAGGTTGTCCTCGGAGTTGATGAACACCACGCGATCGGTGGGTGGGCGGGAGACCATCTGGCGCGCGATCGCGTCGCGGAGCGCGTCGGGGCCCGTCATCCTCTGCGTGTTCAGATACAGCCCGTCTTTCTTCACCGTGATCACGAGCTGATTCTGCTGCGTCGATGGCGGAGGAGTCGCCAGCTCCATCTTCGGCGGCACTTCGACGTCGAGACCCATCTGCAGGATCGGCGTCGCCACCATGAAGATGATCAGCAGCACGAGCACGACGTCGACGAGCGGCGTGATGTTGATCTCCGACCGGACTCCGCTTCCGCCGCTGCTCATTGCCATACGTCTACATCCTTCCCTTCGCCATCTCGCTTCCGGCCTGCTGGTTCTGCGTGAGAATCGACACGCCCGTGAACTGCGCGTCGTTCGCCGCCTTCAGCACCATGCGCACTTTGCCGAAGTTGATCCGCTTGTCGGCCTTCATCATCACCTTGCGGGCCGGATCTTTCTGATACTCGGCCTGCAGGTACGTCACGAGATCCTTGTCCGGAATCCAGTTCTGGTTCACGAACACCGTGCCGTCCTGCTTGATCGAGATGATCAGGTCTCCGGTCTCGCCCGGCTTCTTCTCCGCGTGCGGTCCTGCCGGCAGCAGCACGTCGACGCCGGCCTGCAGCATCGGCGTCACGACCATGAAGATGATCAGCAGCACGAGACAGACATCCACCAGCGGCGTGACGTTGATGTCGCCTTTGACTTCGTCGGGACTTCCTCCGCCGGCACCGAATGCCATGACGTGTGCTGCATCCGAGTCGCGCGCATTTTGAGATCCTTCGTCGCGCTACGCCGACTCAGGATGACGATGATTCCTAGCGCGCCCGGGCGCGCGCTTCATTCTTGATGAAGTAATCCACGAGCTGCGAGGACGAGTTGTTCATCTCGACCTGGAAACGCTCGACCTTGTTCAGGAAATAGTTGTACATCCAAACCGCCGGCACGGCGACGAAGAGGCCGAACGCGGTGGTCGCGAGCGCCTCGGCGATACCGGCCGACACCGCACCGAGTCCGCCCGAGCCGGAGAGCGCCATCCCGCGGAACGCGTTGATGATGCCGATGACCGTGCCGAAGAGTCCGACGAACGGTGCGGTCGTGGAGATGGTGGCGAGATTGCCGAGGCCCTTCTTCATCTCCGCGGTCGTCATCAGCGTCTCGCGCTCGATGGCGCGCCGCGCCGAGGCGACGAGATCGAAGTCGGGCGGCAGCTCCTGCGTCGTGGCCTCGTATTGAAACTCCGTCAAGCCGGCGGCGAGGACGCGCGCGAGATGGCTGTGCCGGAAGCGTTTGTCTTTGGTGAAGCTGATGGCCTCGGCGAGCTTGTGCTGCTTGAGCAGCGGCGTCACGCCGAGGGCGACCTGCAGCGATTCACGCTTCGCTTTCTGAAAACGCCACAGACGCTCACCCGCGATGGTCAGCGACCAGATGGACATCAGCATCAGGACGATGACCACGGACTTACCCATCCAGGTCATGGACTCCCACATGCCGACCAGACTGAAACTCGCTCCTTCCATTGCCTACTTCTCCTCTCTTCTGCCGCGCCGCGCGGGGACTATTGGAGTTGGAAATTGACGGTCAGGTTGTAATACACCGGCACGGCCTGTCCGTTGAGTGTGCCGGGCTTGAATTTCCATTGCTTGATCGCATTCAGAGCCGATTGATCGAGTCCCATCGGCAGCCCCTTCAAGACGCGGGCCTCGGTGACGTTGCCGTTGCGATCGATGACTGCCTCGAGAATCACGATGCCCTGAACCCTCGCGCGGCGCGCGACGTCCGTGTACAGCGGATCCACTCGTGTGACGAGCACCGGCGCCTTCACGTTTCCGCCGACGCGGATGGGCGAGTCGCCCGTGCCGCCGATCTGGCCGCCGAGTTGTCCTCCGAGCTGTCCGCCGATCACGCCGCCGACCACTCCGCCGACGACGCCACCAACCACTCCGCCCTTCACGCCGCCGACGACTCCGCCTTCCTGCGCGGCGCCGGTCGTGTCGGTCGGGACATCATCAACGACCGGCACGTCTTTCGGAACTTCGGTCGGCTGCCGGAACGTGTCTTTCGGCGTCTCGACCGGCTTCTGCTCCACCTTCGGCCGCGTCGGCGTGGTCGACGCCGAGCTCGCGGGCGGTGGTGGGGGAGGGGGAGGCGGGGGTGGCGCGGAGGTGACGATGAACGCGGCGATCGGCTTTTGTTCGTCTTCTACTTTGTCTTTGACGTAGAGCCCCGCCCAGACGATGCCGCCGACGATCGCGACGTGCACGATCGCCGAAACGAGAGCAGTCGCCCAGCCGCCTTTTTGCTTGTCTTTCCCCGCGGACTCGATGAGGACATCGTCAAACATCGTCGTTCCTCTGCTGAATGCCAACGAGCTGTGCTGAAGTGGTGCCAAGTGCCATGACGGTTGGACCACCGGGGAAGCCGAGACGAAACCGGGCTGGAGAACGAGAGCGCTATCGTATCAGTGACGCGGCCTAGTCAACGAATTGTCAATGTTGCTGTCGCGATGCGCGCCCGCGCGCCACATCGGGTGCATCTTAGCGTCATGCGACGGCTCGCAGGTCTCGCGCTTCTCACGGTCATCGCCATTCCGGCATCTCCCTGTTCGACGTTCAGCCTCGCGCGCGGCGGACAGGCGGTGTTCGGACGCAACTACGACTTCGAGATCGGCAACGGCTTCGTGATGACGAACATGCGCGGCGCCCGGAAGCAGAATTACTTCGGGACGACGTCGTGGACCGCGCGCTACGGCAGCGTGACGTTCAATCAGTTCGGCAAGGGATTCCCGATGGACGGCATGAACGACGCCGGTCTCGTCGTGGCGCTGATGTGGCTCGACGGGACGGAGTATCCGGCGGCGGACGCGCGGCCGGCGCTCACCGTGCTGGAATGGATTCAATATCAGCTCGACAACTACGCCACGGTCGCGGAGGTGCTGGAGAACGCGGAGAAGGTTCGCATCAGCCGCAACGGGACGCCTCTTCATTACCTCATCGCCGACCGCAGCGGAGCCAGCGCGACGATCGAGTACCTCGGCGGACAACTGGTCGTGCATACCGGCGACACGCTGCCGACCGCGAATCTCACCAACGATCGTTATGAGGATTCGGTGCGCGATCTCAATCGCCGGCGCACGATTCCGAGCGGAATCGATTCGCTCGCGCGGTTCTCGCGCACGGCGATGTTGATGCGGCAGGTGAATGAGGACCGCCCGCTCGTCGGACAGGCATTCGACATTCTCCGCTCCGTCGCACAACCGGGATGGACGCGCTGGAGCGTGGTGTACGACATGACCGGAGGACGCGTGCATTGGACGTCGCTCGCGAATTCCGAAGAGCGCAGCATTTCGTTCGATGAGCTCGACCTCGGATGCACCGCCACGCCGAAGATGATCAACGTCGACGGGCAGGTGATCGAAGCCTATTCGTCCGCGGTGAACCTCGATCTCATCGCCCGCTCGTACGCCGGAACGTCGTTCCTGCGCAATGCCTCGCGCGAATCGATCGAGCGCGACGCGCGCTATTCGGAGAGCTGGTCGTGCCTCGGGCAGAAGCGGAGATCGGCGCGACCGTGACGCTCACCCGAGCGTCGTGCGCAACCGGATCGCCGCCTCCATCGCGTGGCGTCCTTCCGGATAGGTCTTGAGGAACGCGCGCCACATCGCGCGGTTGTCATTGGCCTTCGCGAGCTCGAAGTCGGCTGCTTCCTGACGCCAGCGCATCGCTTCCTCGATCCGCGACGACTCCGGATGATCGCTCAAGAACTGATCCCACGCCGCGACGGTGCCGATTTCCCACGCCGCGTTCCAATCCACCGGCTCGTTCGCGAACGTCGCGCTCTGTCTTCTCACCAGCCGCCGCTTAGCCTCCGATTTCCAGCGGCCGTTCGGCCGCGCGTCGAGATACGCGCGCAGCGATTTCGCGGTCTCGCCCTGCGTCGTTTCATCCCACAGGCGCCGATCGCGCGCGGCATCGATCGCATCCGTGATCTCGCGCCTGCGCTCGGCGTCGGGCACTTGCCCGAGAAGTTGATCGGCGCGATCGAGATCGTCGGCGGCGACGGCGTCGAGCGCTTCCTGCATCGCGGCGGTCTCGCGCCACTTCGCCATCTGGCGCGTCAGCTCCTCGCGCCGCGGCGTCTCCGGAAAATCGGTGAGAAACAGCGCCGCCTTTTTCGGATTCTTCGACGCCAGCACGTCCGCGTAGGTCGTGTCCTCGAATCCCGCGAGTCGCTCGCGTGCGGTCGCCGCATGCGCGCCGCCGGGATGCGTCGCGAGATACAGCTGCCACGCCGCCGGCGTGTTCATCGCCTCGGCCTGCGCAAAGTCTTCGGAATCAGCGGCCTGGCGCATCAGCCGCTGCGCATCGCGCGTGAACACGCCGCTCGGATGGCGGCGCGCGAACTCCATCAGCGCCGCGCGGCCTCCGCCCTTCGCCTGCTCGAACGCAATCGCCTCGCGCCGGTTCATCTCCGCGCGCGTGTTGCGCTTGCCGTGCGGAAACTTCGCGAGGAACGCTTCCCATGCCGCGGCGCTGCGCTGTTCTGTCGCGCGCGCATACGCTTCTTCCTCCGCCGCGTGCAATTGCTCGAGCCGCGCGCGTGCCTGCGACGCATGCGAGTCCGTCGGGTACTTGCCGAGGTATGCCTCCCACTCCTCTTCCGTCTCCGCCGCGGCCGCGGTCTCGAATGCGAGCCGCTCCGTTGCGCGCTGCTTCGCCTCGTTCACGTGTGGCGAGGCCGGGAATCGCGCCAGGAAATCGCGCAGCGCCGCGTAGGTATCGGCCTTCACTGCCTGCGCGAACGCATCCTCCGCGAGTTGCTGCTTGAGCGACACGAGCCGGATTTCCGCTTCGAGGTGATGTCGTCCCTCGGGCCACGACTTCAGAAACTCGCGCAGTCCCGTTTCCGATTCGACTTTGCACGCCGACTCGAAGGCGAGCGTCTCCTCGAGCAACTCGCGCGCGCGCTGCGAATCGGGATACAGCTCGAGAAACCGGCGCCACGCATCGGACTGCCCGCTCTCCCATGCGCGCTGGAACGCGACTTCCTCCGGCTCGATCGGCACGCGCAGCGTGACTTCCGTTTTGTCGGGACCGCGGCGCAGGCGCATGACCGTGTCACGCGTCAGCTGTCCCGCGGGCGCGACGATGAAGCGCTGCAGCGCCTCCGAGAACTCGCGCGCGTCGGCGAAGCGCTTGCGGCGATCCTTCTCCAGCGAGCGGAAGATGATCTCCTCCACGGCCGGCGACCATACCGTTCCCGGCTTCGCCTCCGCGAAGCGGCGCGGCAGCGCGGTGAGGTGTTTCATGATGTAGCCCTGCGGCGTCTCGCTCGCGAACGGCGGAACGCCGAGCAGCATCTCGTACAGGACTACGCCGAGGCAGTAGAGATCCGCGCGGCCGTCGAGCTGCTCCTCATCGTCGAGCGTGCCGAATTGCTCGGGCGACATGTACTTCGGATTTCCGATCAGCACGCCCGCCTGCGTTTTGTCGGCGGAGACGGCGTTGGCGATGTCTTTGGCGATGCCGAGATCGATGATCTTCGCGATCAGCTTCTCGTCGGCGTCGTACGTGATCATCACGTTGTCCGGCGAGATGTCGCGATGCAGAAGGCCGCGGCGATGGATGTGATCGAGTCCCGACAGCACCTGCACCGCGATGTCGGCGGCGACGGCGAGTGGGAACGGTCCCTGGGCCGTGGCCCACTGGCGCACGGTCGTGCCGTCGATGAACTCCGTGACCATGTAACTGCCGCCGTCGCCGAGAAAGAAATCGTGCACGACGGCGATGTTCGAGTGATGGATCTGCGTCGCCATCCGCGCCTCGCGTAAGAAGCGGTTGCGGATGTTCTCGTCGGCGAGCAGGTTCTCGCGCATCACCTTGATGCAGCGGAACGTGTTGAGATGAAGGTGGCGGGCCTTGAAGACCTCACCCATCCCGCCCGCGCCGATGCGGCTCAGGATCTCGTACTTGCCATCGAGCACCATCCCCGGCCCGAGTGCGCTGTCGTTGGGCATCGAGAGTTTCCCTGTAGAGAGACTGTAGAGAGGGAAACAGGATAACGCGACTCAGCGCTGCGTGAAGAAAACGAGGATCAGCGCGATCAGCGCCGGCAACGCCTGCACGACCAGAATCGAACGCTTCGCCGTGAGGCCGCCGACGATGCCGGCGATGAGCACGCACGAGAGGAAGAAAATCTTGATGCCGAACGAGCCCTCGGGATTGGTGAGACTCCAGATCAGACCCGCCGCGAGAAAGGCATTGTAGAAACCTTGATTGAGCGCGAGCGGCCGCGTGATCTCCGCGTGCTCCCGGCTCAGGCCGAAGATTCTCCTGCCGGCCGGCTGCGTCCACAGGAACGACTCGAGGATGAAGAAGACAATGTGCAGAAGCGCCACGACGGCGATCGCAAGGATCGGCAGCAACCCGAACAGACTCATGGGAACCTCCGGACCGGCGAGCAGGGTAGCACTTTCGAACCAGAATGCATGGCCGCGGGTCTTCCCATCAGACGATGCACGCACCGGATCCGATCCTGATCCTTCGAGCGCAGAGCGGCGACCGCGATGCGCTCGAAGCGCTACTGCGGCACTGCCAGTCGCCGCTGCATCGCTATCTGACCGGAATCCTCGGCGACGCCACCGCCGCGGACGACGTGCTGCAGGAAACGTTGTTTCGCATTGCGCGCAAACTGCGCTGGCTCTCGCAGCCTGCACTCTTCCATGCGTGGGCCTTCCGCATCGCCTCGCGCGAAGCCTGGCGCCACCTCGGCCGCCAACGATCACACGAGCCGCTTGAAGAAACGTCCCTCGAATCCGATGCGCCGTCGTTCCCGTTCGATGCCGACGCTCTCCGCAACGCCGTCGCCGTTCTCTCGCCCGGAAGCCGTGCGGTCATTGCGCTGCATTACTGGGAAGAGTTGCCGCTCGCCGACATCGCCGACGATCCTCGACCTGCCGCTCGGCACCGTGAAATCGCGTCTCGCCTACGGACTCAAACAACTGAGGAAGCGCCATGACCAAGGATGACCGCTGGTTCCGCAACGCCGTCATCGCCTACGCAATCGTGGAAGCGATCGTGATCGCGTTCTTCATCGCCGCAAAACTGAATCTCATTCATTGAGGGAGGATTCCATGGACCGACTGGACTCTGTAAGAACCGAAGTCATGCAACGAGTCGACAGCGCGGAGCGAAATTATCGACTGGCCTTTTTCGGAGGCGTCGTTCTCGAAGGACTGTTCCTCCTGCTCTTTCTCTTCTGCGCCGATCTCTCCAACAAAACCCACGTCCTGCTCTTGATCGCCACAGTGATGAGCTATTCGATCGTGATCCTCGGCCTCGTCGCCCTCGGCGCACACGTCAATCGGACGACGTTGCGGGTGTTGCAGGCGATCGATGCGGCGCGGGATCAAACTGTTGGATGAAAGGGTCAAAGCGGCGGACTCAGAGTCCGCCGCCTTCCAGGCGTGGGCTTACGGTTGGACGTGGAGCTTGTTGATGACGCGCTGCACGCCGCTGACGCTCTTCGCCGCGTCGACGATCTTGTCGATATCCTGCTGCGTCTTCGCGTGACCTTCCAGCGTCACGATCGCGTGGTTATCGACCTGCACCTCGACCGCAAACGTCTTCTCCGGGACCGCCTCGGCGATCTTTCCGCGGACGTCCGCTTCCATCGCTTTCGCATCGACTTCCGACGGCAACACGCGGTTCATCGATCCGCACGCGATGCCAAAGAGCAACAACAGCACCGCCAATGAAGTGAGTTTTCTATTCATACATGTACCTCCAAGTACGCCTCTGTTTGAGCAACAGGTGTGCCCGGTGGTCGTGGGAATCGTTGAGGCAGGTTCCTCTCACCGTCAGGAGATTCCAATGATGAGAGAGAGGATGTCGACAATGGACGTGTCCGATTCCACCCCGGCCATCCGTGAGTTCTTTTTTGCCCAGGAAGCTGCTGTGAGTGAGTTGCGGCGGCAGGTCTCGGAGTTCGTGGCGCTGGAGAGCGCATCGATGCGCGAGGAGCATCGGTATCACCGGGTCCTCGCGGCGGTGCATCAGATCTGCGCGTCGATCCTCGCGTGTGAGGAAGCCGCGCTGACGCGCGACGAGATCGTGGCCATCCTCGAGCCGGTGCGGCGCATTCACGCGCGCTCGCCGTTCGTGGCCCGGCTGCAGCAGTGGCCGCGCGGATATCAGGGCGACTTCGAAACCGTCGAGTACCTTTGCAGCGGCACCAATCGCGCGGCGGAGGGAACGCTGGAGCATGCGTGCGAGGCGTACGCGCTGAGCCGCTCGATCGCGCAGCAGCACCGCAACAAGGTCCAGCATCAGGCGGCGCGGATTCTCAAGACGATGTTGGGAAATCCGCGCGAGACGCGGATTGCGTCGCTGGCCTGCGGGAGCTGCCCCGATCTGCGCAGCATTCTCGATCAGCTGCCGGCGCTGGCGGGAGAGATCTGGCTCAACGACGGCGATGCGGGCGCGGTCGAGTTTTCGGCCTCGGCGCTCCGCAGCGTGCGCGATCGCGTTCACTTCCGCATGGGCGACGTCCTGTCCGTGGCGCGCGGCCTTCCCCGCGGCGCGTTCGATCTCGTCCTGGCAGGAGGGCTCTTCGACTATCTCGACGCGCGCCGCGCCGCGCTGCTGGTGAAGATCGCCTACGGCCTCCTGAATCCCGGCGGCGTCTTCTTCTTCACGAACATCGGCGAAGGAAATCCGTACCGCCCACTGATCGAATACTTCGGCGACTGGAAGCTGATCGAGCGGTCGGAGGAAGACCTCTACGCGCTCTGCGAGACAGCCGGCATCCCCCGAAGCAACGTCTCGATCCGCCGCGAAGAGACGGGGCTGGCTCTGTTGGTGGAGGTGTCGAAGCTGCAGTAACTCCGCCCCGCCGCCGGTTGCTGAGTTGCTGGGGTTGCTAGGTTGCTGGTCCCAAGCAACTCAGCAACCCAGCAACCCAACGTGACCCCCATCACGCCCTCCCCGCCGCCCGCGACCTACTTCTGTATACCGGGATCAGCTGTGTGCTCCGACGCTTACGCAATAACTTGTTGCTTTTTCAGCTTGTAAGCCCATCATTGGCACACGTCTGAAGGTCGGGAGCCGATCCTTCGGGTCCACAGAGAGCTCGGTCCCTTAAACCGGTAAGGAGAGAGGCAACGTGAAGCGCTTCTATTTGACTGCGCGCGCAGTGTCATTGACACTCGCGGTTGCGGCGTTTGCGTCATTGTTCGTTGCGAGTCCGGCGAGTGCCGCGGGCGCTCTCAGCGTTCAGATTCTCAACGGCTATAACCTGGTCGTTGATTCGAACGTCACCTCGCCCTCCACGTACGGTCCCTCCGCCGCGTACATCGGCGCGCGGATCTGCAATACCGGCACGAACCCGGTCACCGATTCGCTGAGCAACGTCATCACGAACGTCGGCAACTACAACGGCGGCGTCGGCTCCACCCCCGGCACATTCCCCGTCTACAACTCCACCGGCGACGCCACGCGTCCGCAGGTCACGAACACCGGCACCTACTCGCTCACCCTCGAGTCGGATAACACCCCGGTCGCCTTCGACGGCTCGCGCTACATCGGGACGCTCGCCGCCGGGCAGTGCGTGGTCCAGTACTGGCTCATCTCCTATCCGCAGTGCGCCAACATCGGCGGCGTCCCGAACTCCGACACGCCGCCGTGCGCGACGAGCATCACCGGCAGCGTCCAGCCCACCGACGACGTATCTGTGCCGTACGACGTCTGGGCGTCGACCACCACCGCCATCGCCACTCCGGTCGTCAACAGCCGCCGCAATTTCACGATGCGCAACGAGATCTCGGCCTCGGCGAACAAGATCTGGCCGAACACCACATCGAAAGTTCCCGATGCGTATCTCGCCGCGATCCAATCGGTCATCGGATGGGGAACGCTCGGTCCCGACGGCCAGCCGCTCACCGGCTCGAACACCGTCTTTCCCGGCCAGCGCGTCATCACCACGCAGGGCATCTGGTACGACATGGGGAACGTCGGACACGGCTTCGACAACGACGGCGATCTGATTCCCGACCAGAACGCGTGGATGCAGCCCGTCGGCGACGCGGCGTCGTTCGATGCCGACTGCTTCCGGATGGTCAACGTCTACGGCCTCCTGATCGTCAAGCTCAAGAGCGGCGGCGAGCAGCTCATCCCCTTTCAGAACCAGCTCTACTTCGAGCACATCCCCGACAACACGGGCGCCGTCGGACTGGTGTACTACCAATACGTCGCCACCGACTCCGGATGCGCCGCGGTCATGACGCCGTATCAGGAAGCGGCATCGGGCTTCGACAACGAGAAGTTCAGCGCCGACTTCGGTCTCTCCAATCCGCTGAGCAGCGCGCCCTTCGGTCCGGCGCTGTCATTCTCGAAGACCGACAACCTGGCGTCCACGACCGCCGGCTCGACGCTGACGTACGTGATGCCGACGTCGAACAGCACCGGCACGAACCTCGGCGCGCCCGACTACGGCCTTCCGATGACGTGGCGCGATTCGATTCCGGCGGGAACGACGTACGTCCAGAACTCGGCGACGTCCAATCTCACTGCCCCGACCGGCACCGGCTCGTACCCGCAGAGCTATACCGACAACGACGGCAACGTCGACGCCTGCACCATCAACTTCAACATCCAGAGCTCGACTTTCACCGCCCTCTACTCGACAAACAACGGAGCGTCGTGGACGGCGACCCAGCCGGTTTCGGGAGTCACCGATATTCAGTGGCTCCTCAGCACGACGCTGCTGCTCGACGGTTATCACAACGGCGCCAGCTGCGTGGCGCCGAACGGCTCGTACGACAACGGCACCGTGCAGACGTCGTTGCCCGGCGGAACGTGCACGGACCTGTCCGTGAACTGCAAGACCGCGACGGTCCGCTTCCAGGTGTCGGTCAACACCGCCGCCCCTCTTCCCGGACCGGTCGTATGCAACACCGCGTTCGCCGGCTTCGGCGGGGCGTCATCGAGCACGAGCGCGCAGGATTGCACGCTCATTCAAGGTCCCAATTCGATCTCCGGCAACGTGTTCAAAGACAACGGGACGGGCGTCGGCGGGATCTACGCCAACGGCGTCAAGGACGGCACCGAGGCGGGGATCGGCTCGGGCGTGAATGTGACGCTCTACTACGACGCCAATGGAAATGGCGTGGTGGACAGCGGCGATATCACGTACGGCACCACGACCTCGTCGGGCACCGGAACGTTCAGCTTCACCGGTCTCCCGGACGGTCATTACCTGGTCGTCGCGCGGAAGTTCGGCGGCGCAGGCGCCAGCGACGATGCCACCGACAGCGGATTCGGGACTTCGGGCTGGGGCAACACGACGATCGATCCGAATCTCCCGCTGACGAACGATACCGGCGTGCTCAAGCTCACCGAGGATCTGAATACCGTCACGATGGCGGTGAACATCGACCTCGATCACAGCGACGTCGGGGCTACGCCGGGGGTAGGGTCGGTGAACTTCGGGTTCGCGCCGCCGCTCCGGGTGACGAAGAGCATCGCCGGCAATCCCGACTCGAACGCCGACGGCCGCGCCGACACGAATCTCGACGAGGGCGATCTCTTCTCCTACAACATCAGTCTCGAGAACCGGCTGCCGAGCGTCGGCGTGCAGGGACCGACGGGCTGCCAGTACACGGTCTGGGCGCCGACCGGCACGAACGGCTCGCCGGCGAGCAAGGAGTTCACGAGTCCGAACGCGGCGTGGGACGGCCCGAACCGCAACACCGCATCCGCGCTCGTGACCGGCGGCGGCAACCGCTTGATCCAGGGCACCGGCTTCGTGCTGCCGACGCAGGCCGGCAACATCACCAAGGTCGAGGCGCTCTACTTCGGCTATTTCGGCGCCGCGCTCACCGACGACAATCTCACGCTGACCGTCTACCGCGCGGGTAACAACAGCGCTACGACGTTCAACACGGCACTCATCAGCAACTACGTCGGCGCGCCGGCCGATCTGAGTCCCGACAGCGCGATCAGCTGGGACGTGACCTCGCTCCGGCCGGGCGGCGGCACGTGGAGCTGGGCCGACAGCTTCGCAGCCGTCACCACGGAGATCAATCCGAGCAAGTCCTCGGCCGCCGATCAGAAGACGTTCTTCCTCGATGCCATGGGCATCCGCGTGACGACCGATCAGAACTGCGAGGCCGGAACGTCGACGACGCTCAGCCCTGTGCCGCTGCGGGATAGCTACGACACCGGCAGCTTCGACTTCGTCTCCGCGTCGCCGACGCCGAATTCGGTCAACACCGCCACCGGCATCATCCTGTGGAATGACGTCGGACCGATTCTCCCCGGCTCGACGCAGACCGTCACGGTGACGATGCGGGCGAAGAACATCAGCGGCACGCGGACCGGATCGTGCGGCGGATCGTCGCCTCCGACCACCAACAGCACCTGCAACTGGGCCGAGGGCGGCTACGGAACGAACCACGTTCTCTACGCGGACGGGCGCACGGCGAACGACGCCAGCAGCAACATCAATGTAGGGATCAACGGCAAAGGCGAGATCCACGGCTCGGTGTGGAAAGACACGAACGTCGACGGCTGGCCGGACAACGACGGCGAGCCCCGCCTTCCGAACATTACCGTCACGCTGTGGGGCTGCGTCACTTCCACCGGCGCGATGGAGACCGGCACGCCGAACAAGACCTGCGTCGGGCAGGGCGATACCTGGAACGTCATTGCCACCGACGTCACCGACTCGAGCGGCGTGTACGACTTCATTGGACTCGACAACGGCTACTACATCGTCGAAGTCGGCAACACCGACAACGCGCCCGCCACCGGCAACTCCTCGCCGTTCGGCGGAACGCAGACCGCCGAGGCGAGCGACAATCAGACCGTCGCCGGCGGCAACGCCAATGGCGCGACCTGCGGAACCTGCAACAACAACTGGGGCGATCCGAACACCAACCTCAACTCGGGCAACCTCAATCTCCTCAACAGTCCGACGGCCGAGGAGATCATCAACGGCGTCAACTTCGGCTACAACATCCCCAGCGCCGTCATCTACGGCAACATCTGGTGGGACGTCGACGCCGACACCACGCGCGATGCCACCGACGGCAACCTCTCCGGCTTCACCGTGCAGCTCTTGTCCGGCGTCACGGTCATCGCGACGACCACGACCGACTCCAACGGCAACTACCAGTTCACCGGTCTCGCCGCCGGCTCGTACACCGTCTCCGTTACTCCGCCGACGCTGCTGCACAAAGTGTGGACCGAGACCGTCGAGTCGACCGGCGGGACCTCGAGCCTCAACAACCAGATCCCTGTCACCGTGGTGGCGGGAGCGATCTCGGGCTCGCACGACTTCGGCTACACCCAGGTCGACACCTCCGACATCGGCGACTACCTCTATTACGACTTCGACGGCGACGGCGTCTTCGACGCCACCGAGTCGGGCATTCCGAACATCACCGTCTATCTCTACGAAGATGTCGATCGCGACGGCACGATCGACTCTGGCGTCGACACCATCGTCTCGACGCAGGTCACCGATTCGACCGGACACTACCTCTTCCAGAACTTCCCGTCCGGCAGCTACATCGTCAAGGTCGACACGACCGATCCCGACTTCCCGACGGACGTCCTCCCGACCGGCGATCCCGATCTCGCGGCCGCGAGCATCGGCGACACGCTCTTCTTCGACCTGAACGGCAACGCCACCCAGGATGCCGGCGACGACGGCATCCCGCTCGTGGTCGTGAATCTCTACAGCGACAACGACGGCAGCGGCACGCTCAACGGCGCCGACTCGCTCGTCTCCTCGACCGTCACGAACGTCAACGGCCAGTACCTCTTCACCGGTCTGTCGGCCGGCCGCTATTTCGTCGACATCGACGAGTCGTCGCTGCCGAGTACCTCGCTCGCGCTGACGACGGCCGATCCGACGGCGACGGTGGTCATTCTGGCCGCCAGCACCAGCGCGACGTCCAACCTGACGAAAGACGCGGGCTACAGCCTCGCGTCCAACTTCTCCATCGGCAACCGCATCTGGCACGACGTCGACGGCGACGGCGTTCAGGATGCGGGCGAGCCGGGGATTCCGAATATCGACATCGTCGTCACCAATGGCACGGGCACGGGCTGCCCGGGACCGAACGGCTGCCGTGTCACCACCGACGAGGCGGGATACTGGATCGTCACCGGCCTCACCAACGGCACGTACTCGGTCAACGTCGACAACGCCGACACCGACTTCCCGTCCGGCTTCACGCTCACGGCCGGCACCGATCCGCGCACCGCCACCGTCGCCGGCGCCGATCTCGCGAACGTCGACTTCGGCTACCGGTACACCGGCGTTGGCAGCTCGCCGACCGGTACGATCAGCGGGCGTGTGTTTCAGGACGCGGACGGCGATCTCGCCTACGACGCCGGCGAAGAGCGCGCCAGCAAGACCGTCAATCTGCTCGACGATCAGGGCAACGTCATCGCCACCACCACCACGAACGCCTCCGGCCAGTACACGTTCAGCGGTGTGTTCATCGGCACCTACACCGTGCAGGCGATCGACCAGCTCGGAACGCGCTACTCGACGCTGTTCCTCAACGCCGCGCAGACGATCTCGAACCTCAACGTTATCTATCAGTCCACGACCGAGACGACCGCCGACAGCCAGAGCTCCGTCGCCGTCGACGGCGTCCACTCCGACCTGCTGCAGGACTTCGGCTATCAGCGCTTCTTCGGCTCGATCGGCGACACGGTCTACCAGGACGTCAACGAGAACGCCACGCAGGACGTCGGCGAGCCCGGTCTCGCGAACGTGACCGTGCGTCTCTACGACGCGGTGTGGACCGACTCCAACGGCGACAACTTCTACCAGGCCGGCGAGGCCACGACGACGCTCGTCGCCACGACCTCGACCGCGTCCGACAATCCGCTGACCACCGCGAACGAGGGCGGCACGTATCTCTTCTCGAACCTCTCCTCGCTCGCGTCGGGTCACCGGTATCTCGTCGTCGTCGACACGACGACGCTTCCCGGCGCATCGCAAACGCTGATCGCCGATCCCGACACCGACGGCGTGCCCTGCACGTCGCTGAACGCGGGCACCGATCCTCCGTCGTCGGTCTGCGACAGCCAGCAGCTCGTGGCCGGCTTCAACCTAGGCAACAACTATCTCGGCGCCGACTTCGGCTACCGCATCACCGGCGCGAATCAGGCCACCATCGGCGACTCGCTCTGGATCGACGCCGACGGCGACGGTGTATTCGATTCCGGCGAAGTCGGCATCGACGCCGTCACGGTCTGGCTCGACACCGACAACGACGGCGTCGTCGACTGGACCGACGGCAACGGCAACAACGTCTGGGATTCGGGCGAAGGCGAGCGTTGGACGATCACCGATCCGAACGGCTTCTACGTCTTCACCGGCGTCGCCGACGGCGCATACAACCTCAAAGTGCTGACCAGCGATCCTGATTGGCCGTCGGGTCTCCCGACCACGCCGACGTTCGAAGTGCGTACCGGCAACACCGCCAGCCGCAACAACGCGGTGGTGGTGACGGTCGCGAGCGGCGCCGTGACGATCATCAACGACGGTGATCCGGCGACGACCGATACCTGCTCGAGCTGCAATCTGAACGTCGACTTCGGCTACCGCTACGCCGGCACGAACACGCTGAGCGGCACGGTCTGCGCCGATGACGCGACGAAGAACGGCTACTGCGGCGCGACCGCCACGACGTACACCGGCGTCGACACCGCGAACAACGAAGTCGCGCTGCCGGGCATCCAGGTCACGGCCTACCGCTGGGTCGACGATGGCGACAACACTGCGTGGAACGGCTCGGGCGTGCTCGACTCGGGCGACACGTTCACGCTGATCGGCAGCGCCTCGTCGAATGCGAGCGGCGACTACTCGTTCTCCAATCTGCCGGACAACGTCGTCCTCGTGTTCAGCGTGTCCGACACGCAGAACCTGCGTCTCACCACGACGAATACCAACACCAGCGTCGAGGACGCGAACGTTCTCAAGCGCGGTCTCTACGAAGGTACGACCACGTATCAGGGCAACACGGTAACGATCATCGGCCGCCAGGCGCTCAGCATCGGCGGCGATACCGACGACAACATCCGCGACGTCGACTACGCGTTCGACGCCACGCTCAACGGCGCGATCACGTATGACTTCGGCGATCTCCCGACCAGCTACTCGAACACGCTGCTCTCCGAAAGCGGCGCGCAGTCTCGCGTGAGCGGTTCGTCGATCTACCTCGGCGGCGGCGTCAGTACGGAATCCGACGGCCACCCGAGCGTCGATGCCACCGGCGACACGCAGGACAACGGCGTGACCATGGTCTCGACGCAGCTCACGCTCGGCGGCTCGACGTTCGTCAACGTCGTCTCGTCGCAGGCCGGCTGGCTCGCCGCGTGGTTCGACTGGAACGGCGACGGCGATTTCGACGACGCCGACGAAGCCGTCATCGACGCGCCGATCAGCAGCGGCACCAACTCCTACAACTTCTACACGCCGACCACGATCCCGAACGGCCAGACCGACTTCTTCTCGCGCTTCCGCGTCTATCCGTCGCGGCCGCAGGTCGTCGCCAGCCAGGGCGCGGCGTTCGACACCAACTTCGCGATGATGTTCGGCGAGGTCGAGGACTACCTCTTCACGTTCGGCGTCGTCGTCACGTTCGCCGAGATCCGGGAGATGGATGCGGCGCAGGGCAAGAACGCCGTCGCCGTGACGTGGTCCACGAATCGCGAGATCAACAACCTCGGCTTCGACGTCTACCGCCAGGTGGGCGGCGGCGCGAAGGAGAAACTGAACAAGGCGCTGATCCTCGGCTCCGCGTTCGTGAGCGGCCGCAACACCACGCGTCCGCGCGCGTATCGCTTCGTCGATCACAAGCCGGCCACCGGCTTCGTGCAGTACTGGATCGAAGACGTCGATCTCAACGGCACGCGCACGGAGCATGGCCCGATCGCGCCGCACACCATCACGGGGACGATTCCGGACGATACGGCGAACACCGAAACCGATCCCACCATCGGCTCGGTCGGCGGCATCTTCACCACCGCCGACGGCATGGGCGTGAAACTGCCGGAGCCGAACGCGCCTGGCGCGACCCAGCTCGCCGAGCAGTGGAAGCTCGCCGGCGTCCCGGCGGTGAAGATCGTCGTCACGCAGCCGGGCTGGTACCGCGTGAAGAAGAGCGATCTTCTCGCCGCGGGCTTCGATCCGGGCACCAACCAGAACGCGATCTCCGTCTTCACCGACGGTGTCGAAGTGCCGGTCCTGATGAGCGCGAAGACCGGGCCGAAGTTCGACTACGACGACACGATCGAGTTCCTCGGACGCGGCATCGATACGTCCGGCACCGGCGGGCGCGTCTACTACATCACTGCCAAGAAGGGCGCGGCGTCGCGCATCAAGTCGACCGGCGGCAAAGGCAACAGCGGCACGCCTGCGGCTGCGAGCTTCCCGTACACCTTCGAGCGCGTCGAGCGCACGATCTTCTTCACCGCGCTCGTCAACAACGGCGAGCGTGACAACTTCTACGGCGCGGTGCTGCTCCCGATGCCCGCGACGCAGAAGCTCACCGTGTCGAACCCGGGCAGTGGCAACGCCCAGCTCGAAGTCGTCGTGCAGGGCGCGAGCGAGAACATCCAGCACGTCATCTCGCTCAACCTCAACGGCACGAACATCGGCTACGCGCGCCTGTACAGCCAGGAGCGCCATGTCGAGACCTTCCCGATCCCGTCCGGCGTGCTCGTGCCGGGTGAGAACACACTGACGCTCGTCGCCGAGAACGGCTGGGAAGACATCAGCGTGCTCGAGTCGCTGCGGCTCGTCTATCCGCACGCGTACCGCGCCGACAACAACGCGCTGACGTTCACGCTCGGCGGCGGTAACTCCGTCACCGTGGCCGGCTTCACGTCATCGGCGATCCGCGTCGTCGACGCCACCGATCCGCTGAATCCGACGCTCATCGACGGCACGATCGGCAACGCCACCGACGGCAGCAAGCAGGTCTCGTTCGCGACGACCGGCTCCGGCCAGCGGACGATCTTCGCGTTCGCCGACGAGCGCGTGCTGGAGCCGGCGGCGATCCACTGGAACGAGCCGTCGACGTGGAACGCGACGTCCAACGGTGCGAACCTCGTCATCATCACGAACAAGGCCCTTGCCACGGCGGCGAACACGCTGAAGTCCGCGCGTATCGCCCAGGGCTACTCCACCGTAGTTGTCGACGTGCAGAACATCTACGACGAGTTCTCGTACGGCCATCACTCCGCGCAGTCGATTCGCGACTTCCTCAAGCGCACGACGTCCTGGAAGACCGCGCCGCACTTCGTGGTGCTCCTCGGTGACGCGAGCTTCGATCCGCGCAACTACATGGGCCTCGGCAGCTACGACCTCGTGCCGACGAAGCTGATCAACACGACGTGGCTGAAGGCCGTGTCAGATGATTGGTTCGCCGATTTCAACGACACCGGCATTCCGACGATGGCCATCGGCCGCATCCCATCGCGCACCGCCACCGAGGCGAACGGCATCGTCGGCAAGATCGTCGGACGCAACGTGACGGCGGGCGATACGTGGGCGAAGATCGTCGAAGTGATCAACGACGTTCCGGACGGCCATCCGTTCGATCGCGAGGCTGCGAAGATCGCCGCAGTGATCCCGTCGCCGTTCACCGTCGATCAGATCTCGATCCCGAACACGCCGGCCTCCGCAACGGCGATCGTGAACGCGTTCAACCGCGGCTCGGTCGTGACGAACTACGTCGGCCACGGATCGATGGAGATCTGGAGCCACTCGATCTTCACGTCGTCCATCGCGTCGACGCTCACCAACGGCCCGCGCCTGCCGTTTGTCGTGGCGATGGATTGCTTCAACGGATACTTCCACGACGGCTTCACCGACAGCCTCGCGGAAGCGCTGCTGCGCAACCCGAACGGCGGCGCGATCGGCGTGTGGGCCTCGTCCGGCCTCATCACCACCCCGCCGCAGGTGTCGATGGGTCTCGAATTCAACCGCCGCATCTTCGGCACCACCCCGGCCACCGTCGGCGACGCCGTCATCGCCGCGAAAGCGATGACGAACGACAAAGACACCCGCCGCACCTTCATCCTCTTCGGCGACCCGACGCTGAAACTGAAGTAGTTCTCGCAAGGGGAGGACAGGCATCCTGCCTGTCCTCCCTCCCGAGGATTCACCTGTCCGTAACTGTCCATTCACGGCAGGCTCCTCTCATCGCTCTATAACTTGGATGTGCACTTCCGCCGCCCTGCGGTGTGTCTTCTCCTCGCGCTGCTGAGCGCAGTGCACGTCGACGGTCTGCAGAGTCCCGAAGGGATCGCGATCTCGTCGACGGGCGTCATCGTCGCGAACGCCGCACCGCCGGCGGCGTACTCGGTCAATGCCGCCTACGACGAGAGGCGCGGCCGGCTCGTGGTGTTCGGCGGTTTTTTCCTCTTCGATGTCTTCGACGATACGTGGGAATGGGACGGCACCACCTGGCGTCAGGTTGCGACGAGTGGTCCGTCTCCCCGGTTCGCATCGGGCATGGTCTATGACGCGCAGAGCGAGAGGGTGATTCTCTTCGGCGGCAGTCGTGGCGGATCCCTCGGCGAGCTGGGCGACACGTGGGAATGGAACGGGACGCAGTGGACGCAGGTCGCCTCGACGGGACCATCGCCGCGCCTCACTCCGTCCATGGTCTACGACCGCGCCCGTGGCCGCACCGTGCTCTTTGGCGGTCTGGCCGCGAACAACACGCGTTTGAACGACACCTGGGAGTGGAACGGGACGAGTTGGGAGCGCGTGCTTGCGACGGGGCCGGCGACACGGGGCCTGTCGGGAATGGCGTACGACGAGAAGCGCGGCGTCACGGTGCTGTTCGGCGGAGACCACGACGGTACGGCAAACGGTCTGCTGCGCGATACGTGGATCTTCGATGGCCACACGTGGACCGAAGTCACGAGCGCCGGCGGACCGACCGCGCGCGATCACGTGGCCATGGCCTATGACCCCGTCCTGGAGCGCGTCGTTCTGTTCGGAGGCGGCGATAGCGAGGAAGCCGGCGCCTGGCAGTGGAACGGCGCGCAATGGCAGGCCCTCACCGCGACCGGCCCGGAGTGGCGCGACTTCCCGCGCATGGTGACCGATCGCGCCGGCGGGCGAGTCCTGATGTACGGCGGCTCTGTCGGGCCGCCGTCCAACGAGTTGTGGGTACTGAGCTGCGACCGGTGGTCGCAGGCTCCGCCGTAGGGGAACGCCGCCGTCCCGGCGGCTGGTCAGGCGGCGTCCCGCCGCCCGGGGCGCCGAGACGGCGCCCGCCCAGCCGGCGCGGACGCCGGCGTTCCCGAGCCGCAACTACACCCCCGCCCCCACCTCCACCAACGCCCCCTCCCCTTGCTGCCGCATCGCGCCCTTGTGCTCCGGGACGAGCGCCTTCTGATCGCGTTGCGCGGCGAGCAGGTCGTTGAGCTGGTCGCGCATCGGATGCGCTTCGGTGGCGAGGTTGTGCGTTTCGATCGGGTCGTCGGTGAGGTTGTACATCTCGTATTGATCGGTGACGCTGTTGCGTGCCTCGATGTAGTCGGTCATCGTCTGGTTGTTGATGTACTCCGCGAGCGGGGACGGGTCCTGGTGATAGCGCGAGTACTTCCAGACCGTCCCGTCGATCTCGACGACGATCGTCTCGACCTGATTCGGCGTTGCAACCGACTGCCACTTCCGCCGGTTGGTGAACTGCTCGATGCCGCGGCTCACGTCGTCGCTGGTCATGAAGTAGATCGGCTCGCCGGCGGGCACGGTGCCGGTGCCCATCACCAGTTGCGAGAGATCGCGGCCGGGGAGCGGATGTGTTTCCGTATGCGTGACGGCGACGCGCCGCTGTGCGGCTTCGACGTCGACGCCGGCGAGACCGAGGATCGTCGGGATCAGATCGATGTGCGAGGTGATCGTGTCGACGGTGCGATCCGGCGAGGGAATCAGCGGGCCGGAGAAAATCAGCGGCACGTGAATCGTCTCCTCGTACGCCTGGTACCACTTCTGATGCATCCCGCCGTGCGCGCCGAGCATGTCGCCGTGATCGGACGTGAAGAGGATGATGCTGTTCTCGAAGAAGCGCGAGGAGCGGAAGCGCTCGTACACGCGCATCAGATGCTGATCCACCTGCTTCTGCAGGAAGTAGTAGAAGCGGCGATACGCCTCCACCTGCGGCTGCGGCAGGAACATCTGCGGATAGGTATCGATGTAGCTCTGCTGGCAGTTCGGCTTCGACGTCAGCACTTCGTCCTGCGTCGGCGGCGGCGGAATCGTGAACGCGTCGAGCGGCGGATCGCTGAACGGCAGTCCCCATCGTTTCCAGAGCGCGCCGAAGAGCACGATGTCGTGCGGATTCACGAACGAGTTCACCAGCAGCAGCGGCTTGTCCTCCTTGCGCGCCTCGAGCCGGTCGATGAGGTGGATCATCTCGTCGGCGAAGAGCGGATCGCGCTCCCAGCCGGAGTTCGCCTGCTTCGAGCCGTGCGGCTCGGGACCGATCCAGCCTTCGAAGCCATAGTCGGAGAGGCGATTGCCAACGAGATATTTCTCCGTCGCTTCGGGATCCGAGGTGCCGTCGTCCTCGTTGCTTTGCAGAGAGTCGTGCGAGCCCGGAAGAATGATGTCCGCCAGCGAGACGTGCCACTTGCCCTTGTAGTACGTCTCGTATCCCGCGGCGCGCATCCAATCGCCGAGGGTTGGGACGGTGCCGGGATCGAGCCAGAACATCCCCGGATCCCACGCGTGCTTGCCGATGCCGTCGGTCTGCGTAACGCCGTGCAGCGACGGATACTGGCCGGTGAAGATCGACGTGCGGCTCGGCGCACACGCGGTGGATGCGGTGTAGTGCCGCTGAAACTCCACGCCCGTGCGCTGAAAAAGATCCTGCGTGAGCAGGTTGTCTTTCATCCACTGCCGCAGATCCGGTCCGTCGTAGACGGTGGGATACCGCAGCTCGTCGACCATGAAAAGAAAGATGTTCGGCTTTTTTGTACTCATGACGAAGGAGTGACCGGCGACCTCGCGTCCCTACCTTGAACTTGGCTCCACGCAATTCACCTGTCCGTAACTTCCCATTCACGGCAGGCTCCGGTTCTCACCCTATAACTACGACATGCAACTCCGGCATGCGGGAACCGTGTTGTTTCTGCTCGTGTTGCTGAGCGCCAACGCCATCGACGCGCAGAGACGGCGCTCCGTTCGCCATCCTCTTCCTCCCACCACAGTCGTCGGCCGTCTCGCAGGCGAGGGATTTTCGACGCCTCGGGGCATCGCCGTCGATCGCGTTTCCGGCGCGATCTTCATCGCCGACACGGGCAATCACGTCATCCGCAGATTCACCGCGGGTTCGCTCGTCGTGTTTGTCGGGAGCGCGGGTGCTCGCGGAGCTCGTGACGGCCGAGGCGCCGAGGCGCGTTTCGCACTGCCGCATGCGATCGCCGTCGCACCGGACGGATCGCTGGTCGTCGCGGACACGGGGAATCACACCATCCGCAGGATCGACGCGGAAGGCGTGGTGACCACGATCGCCGGAACGTCGTTCCACTACCCGCAGGGAGTCGCGGTTGCGAACGACGGAACGATCTTCGTTGCCGACACGGGCAATCACGCCATCCGCAGGATCTCCGGCGGTCAGGTGACGACGCTCGCGACAGGCTTCGATGCGCCGGCCGGAATCGCCGTCGCTGCGAACGGAACGCTGGTCGTTGCGGACGCGGGCAACGGGACGATCCGCCGCGTCGGTCTGGACGGCAGCACGACCACGCTCGTCACCGGCCTGCAGAGTCCCGAAGGGATCGCGATCTCGTCCACGGGCGTCATCTTCGTCTCGAACTCGTGCAGCCACACCATCCTGCGCATCGACGGCAATACCGCCGTTCCGTTTGCGGGATCGGCCGGCAACGCCGGATCGGCCGACGGCGTGCCGATCGTCGCACGGTTTCGATTCCCGCGCGGCTTGGCGTTCGGTTCGGCGGACACGCTCTTCATCGCCGACTCGCACAACCAGCTCATTCGCAACATCACCGAGGCTCACTGATGCGCGTCGCGCTCGTGACTGCATTCCTCGGCGGCGCAATCGCCGCGAACGCCGCACCGCCGGAACTATTTTCAGTCTCTGCGGCGTACGACGAGCGGCGCGGACGGCTGGTGGTGTTCGGCGGCTTCTCCAACGCGTCCGTCTTCGACGATACGTGGGAATGGGACGGCACCACCTGGCGTCAGGTTGCGACCAGTGGTCCGTCTCCGCGGTTCGGGTCGGGCATGGTCTACGACGCGCAGCGAGAGCGAGTGATTCTCTTCGGCGGCAGTCGTGGAGGAGCCGCGGGCGAGGTCGGCGACACGTGGGAGTGGAATGGGACGCAGTGGACGCAGGCCGCGTCGACAGGACCATCGGCGCGCAACATGCCGGCGATGGCCTACGATCGCGCGCGTGGCCGCACCGTGCTGTTTGGCGGGATCGCCGGAACCACGCGTTTGAACGACACCTGGGAATGGAACGGCACCAGTTGGGAGCGCATCCTGGTAACCGGGCCGGCCCCGGCCGAACGGTCCCAGGCCGGAATTGCATACGACGAGAAGCGGCACGTGACGGTGCTTTTCGGTGGAGACCACAACGGCACGATCAGCGGCCTGTTGCGGGACACGTGGACATTCGATGGCCACGGGTGGACCGAAGTCACCACCACGAACGGGCCGACTGCGCGCGATCAAGCCATGGCGTACGACGCCACGTTGGAGCGCATCGTTCTCTTCGCAGGCGGCACCCTGGGGGACCAGGCAGACGCATGGCAGTGGGACGGAGCGGAATGGCGTACGTTCACCACGACCGGTCCGGGCTGGCGTGATTTTGCCCGCATGGTGACGGATCGCGCCGGCGGACGAATCCTGATGTATGGCGGATTGTTCTCGGAATCGCCGCTCAATGAGTTGTGGATCTTGAGCTGCGATCGCTGGTCGCTGGCTCCGCCGTAGCGTACACGTCGCCGTTCCCGTTCCGCGATACACTCCTTTTCAGCCGTCCATGTTCGCTTCGGTTCCCCGGTACATCGCTATCGTCCTCGCGCTCGCCCTGCTTCTCGCCGGTCTCGGGCTCGTGGCTGCGAAAGCTCACGCCGGCGCGTATCTCACCATCATCTATCCCACCACCGGCATCGCATTCGCGATCTTCTGGCGCTTCGGCGCGCGCTGGTGGCCGGCATTGTTTCTCGCGCAGTTCACCGTCAGTCTCTTCACCTCGAATTACTCCATCGACGTCGCCACGATCAGCAGCATCACCGAAGTGCTCACCTGCCTCGTGCTGCTGCAGCTCCTGGTGAAGCGCCGCGTCTCGCCCGATCTCGCGCGCATCCGCGACCTCGTGCAGTTCACCGGCTTCGCCGTTCTCGTCACCGGACTCGCGGGCTGCGTCATCGCCATCGCCGAATGGTTTCACGGCGAAGGACCGGTCCCGGTGGTGGCGCGCGACGGCGCGTACTGGTGGGCGGGCGATGCGATCAGCATCCTCGTCTTCGCGCCGCTCATCACCACCTCGCGCACGTGGCAGTTTCTCCGCTCGTCGCGCTTCCGCCTCGTGGCCGCGCTTTCGATTCTCCTGCTCGCCCTCGGATTCGCGATCGCGCTCGGCAGCGACGAATGGAGCTCCGCGCTGTTCCTCCTGCTGCCGATCGTCATCTTCAACGCGCTCCTCGCCGGCGTCGCCGGCGCCGCATCTTCCGGCGCGCTGCTGACGTTCACGCTCCTCGGCTTCGCGATGTCGGGCGCGACGCCGGTCGATCTCGTCATCCGCCTCATCTTCGTCGCCACCGCGACGCTCACCGGCTACGTCCTCGGCATCGTCTGGACCGAGCGCGAACAGGCCAGCCATCAGCTCGAGCATCTCGCGCGTCACGACATGCTCACCGGCATCTTCAATCGATACGAGTTCGAGAATCGTCTGCGCGACGCGCTCGCGCGCAAAGGCGTTCACGCGCTGCTCTATCTCGATCTCGACGAGTTCAAGCTCGTCAACGACACCTGCGGCCACATGGCCGGCGACAGCATGCTGAAAGAGGTCGCGCTGCAGCTCGCGTCCGTGATGCCGCCGACCGCGACGCTCGGCCGCCTCGGCGGCGACGAGTTCGGATGCCTGCTGCCCGACACCGATGAATCCGCGGCGCTGCGTGTCGCGGAAGATGTGCACGCGGCGACCGCGCGCTATCGCTTTCACTTCGGCCAGAACGACTTCGGCGTCACGGCGTCGATCGGCATCACGATCTTCGGGAATGCCGAGGGAGACACCACGGACTCGGTGCTCAGCCGCGCCGACATCGCCTGCTATCTGGCGAAGGAGGATGGGCACAACGAAACGCGCGTCTATCGTCCCGCCGACGAGGCGATGCTCAGCTGGCATGCGGCGATTCAGGAGGTCTCGCAGGTCGAACAAGCGCTGTCGAACGGCAAGCTCTCGCTCTTCTGCCAGCAGATCGTCGCCATCGGAAAACGCGTCGACGATCCGCATCTGTACGAAGTGCTGCTGCGGCTCGAAGAGGGTGGGCGATGGCAGTCGGCCTCGGAGTTCCTGCCGCTCGTGCAGCGCTTCGGCCTGATGGAGCGCATCGACCGCTGGGTGCTCGAGAAGACGTGCGAGTTTCTCGCGGCCGCGGGTGACCCGGAGCTGCGGCTTTCGATCAACATCTCCGGCGCGACGCTGAATCAGCCGTCGTTCTTCGAGTTCGCGATGGCGGTGCCGGAGCGCTACGGCGTCGATGCCTCGCGCATCTGTCTCGAGATCACGGAAAGCGTGGCCATCCAGCGACTGCGGCAGAGTGTGGAGTCGATGCACAAGCTGCGCGCGCGCGGCTTCGACATCGCCCTCGACGACTTCGGCGCCGGCGTGGCGAGCTTCGGATATCTGCACGAACTGCCGGTGTCGATGGTGAAGCTCGACGGCCGCTTCGTGCGCGACCTGCGCAGCGATCCCGCGGCCGTGGTGATCATCGATTCATTGGTGAGACTCGCGGAACTGCGGCGCGTTGCGTGCGTCGCGGAATGGGTCGAGTCGGAAGAGAGCATCGACCAGTTGCGCCGGCTCGGCGTCGGATATGCGCAGGGGTATTACTTCGGGATGCCGAGGCCGCTCCACGATCTTCTCGGAGAACAAGTTGAGCCGGACGTCCCGGCGGTTGCAGTCGGACGTTAAGAGAGAGAGAAGAGAGAGAGGAGCAGGCCCATGGCAACCAACATGTACATCAAGTTCGAAGACCCGGCCATCGACGGCAGCAGCACCGCGGAAGGGCACAGCAAGGAAATCGAAGTGCTTTCGTGGAACCACGGCTTCGCGCAGCCCACGAGTCCGACGCGCAGCGCCGGCGGCAGCGGGACGGTGGAGCAGGCGACTCATCAGAACCTCACGTTCACGAAGTATCTCGACGGGGCGACGAACGCTCTTCTGAAGATGTGCTGGAGCGGAAAGCAGATCGGCAAGGCCACGCTGCGCTGCTTCCGCTCGGACGGCACGCCCGCCAACACTCCGGTCGAATATCTGCAGGTGGTCATGCAGCACGTGGTCATCTCCAACTACTCGGTGTCCGGCGGCCCGGGCGACATCCCGGTGGAGAACGTCTCCCTCGACTACGGCACCGTTCAATACATCTACAAAGACCAGAAGCAACCGGACGGAAGCGCGAAGCACGACTTGCGCTCGCGCGCGATAGAGTGAGCATCTCCGATGCGCTCCGAAGCGAACGAGCCGCACCGCGCTGCTACTCGAAATACTCGTTGAGTGGATGCCAAATACTCGCGAAGTAGAACGAGCAGTGGTGCGTCAGGAATCAAATACTCGCGGAGTAGAACCTAAATACTCCGCAAGTACTTGTTAAATACTCGCGGAGTAGAACCTAAATACTCCGCGAGTACTCGTTAAATACTCGGCGAGTAGAACCTAAATACTCCGGAAGTAGAACCTAACTACTCGCGGTGCCCAAGTGTCCGATTTCGTAAAAGGGCTTAAATACTCGGCGAGTAGAACCTAAATACTCGCGGAGTATTTAACAAATACTCGCGGAGTGGATTTTGTACTCCTGCCAGGACAAAACGGCGTTCCAGCGTGTATTTGCATGTCATCGGCGGAGTACAAAGTTCTACTTGCGAAGTAGAAAGATCTACTCCAATAGTATTTAGATGGAAACTGCCGAGCTGCACACCAGCTGCTGGAGCCATTTCTTTCTACTCGCGGAGTATTTAAGTTGTACTCGCCGAGTATTTAATGTGGTCCTCCACTCACTCCACCAATCCCCGCAACCGCTCCAACGCCTCGTCCCATCGCTGTGAAATGAGATCCAGCGCGCGGCGCGCCTCCTCGAGCCGCCGCGTGCGCAGTTCCCAGACGCGCTCGCGGGGCCGGGGACGTCGACGGTGAAGCGGCCGTTGAAGAACGTGAAGAGCTCTTTCTTCACCACCGCCGCGAGCGTGCCGCTGCGGTGGACGACCTCGAGGCGAAAGGCGATTTCCACGAGTACGCCTTCACCCGCGCCGGCCGCTCTGTGGCCACGGTCTCGAAGCAGTGGTTTTCCTGGAGCGATACGTACGGCGTCGACATCGCCGAAGGCGAGGATGAGGTGCTCATCCTCGCCAGTTCGGTGGTGATCGACATGGTGTGCCATGACGATCGGGGGAAGCGCTAGCTGCCTATCGCGATTACCAGACGAAGGACCACTGCTGGTTCGCCGCGCCGGTCTTCGGAAACGCGATCAGCGGAGTCCCCGGAGCCGGATTGGCACCCTGAATGTCGATCACGAAGCTGTTCATGAAGCTCTCAATGAATCCGCCGGCAACGAGTCTCCACATCTGATTGTCCGGCCTGTGTGCTTTCCTCGGAAATGCGATGAGCGGAGCTCCCGGGAACGTGCTGTCCCCTTTGATGTCGATCATGAAGCGATTGAGCTTGCTGACGATGAAGCCGCTCTCCAGGGACCACAGCTGGTTCTCCGTTCCGGTTGTATTGCGAGGCCATGCGATGAGCGGCGTGCCTTCAGCTGGATCGCCAGATTGAATGTCGATCACAAAACCGTTTAGCTGACTTTGAATGAAAAAGTAATTTTCCATGCTCGCCTCCTTGCTTGACTATAGATGGTGAGCGTCAGTCCTCCTCCACCATCCCCCGCAACCGCTCCAACGCCTCGTCCCATCGCTGCGAAATGAGATCGAGCGCGCGGCGTGCTTCCTCGAGCCGCCGCGTGCGCAGTTCCCAGACGCGCTCGCGGCCTTGACGGAGGTCGTGCACGAGTCCCGCCTTGGAGAGCACTTCGAGATGCTTCGTCACCGCCTGGCGGGTCACGTCCGTGCCCTCGGTGAGTTGCGCGATCGACATCGGTCCGCCGGCCGAGAGGCGGGAGACGACGCGGAGGCGGGTCTCGTCGCCGAGGGCGGCGAAGATCGGGGCGGATTGCCGGAGCGCGCTACGCGGTGACATGGCGCTCGATGTTCTTGAGCTGTGCCGTCCAGCCGCCTTCGTTCATGTGGAACGCTTCGTCGCGGCGCGCGAGCGGAACCTGATCGAATCCCGTCTCGACGATCCTCAGCAGAGTTCCCTCGGGCGCGTCTTCGAGCGTGAACGTCACCAGCGTCATCGGCTCCTGCGAGTAGTCGACGTTCGGATCGACGGCGTACGGATGCCAGCGATACGACAGCCGCCGCTCCGGCTCGACGTCCACCAGCTCGAGGTCCATCCGCATGTGCTCGTATCCCGGATGCAGGATGTATCCCGCGGCGCGCTCGCCGGCCGCGAACGTGCCGGCGTCATCGAACTTCACGCGAAACCACGTGCCGAACTCGTTCTTGTCGGAAATGGCGCGCCAGACGCGGGAGCGCGGTGCGCGGAGCAGGATCTGTTTCTCGATGCGGTCGGTCATGTGCAACCTCCTGGTTGCGCATCGTACGTGCAACCATTTGGTTGCGCAAGCTCAGCTGCCGGGTACGCCCACGACCGGCGGCTGCTCGCGATATCCAGCGGGGCGGACGAACTGCTTTGCATCGACGGACGGCAGCTCCTGCACGTCGTCGATCGTCATCGTCGTCGTCTCGGACATCGGCGGGCCGCCTTCGTACTGGCGGGTGATGGTGACGGCGATCTTCGCCGGGAGCCCGGCCAGGAGCTCCGGTGAGCGCGCGATCTGTTCATCGACCGCGGCGATGCGCGTCACGAACGGAACGGCCGCCGGCCACTTCATCGCCGGCTTCGCTTCCATCGGCCACACTTCCGCGGTGGCGCGCACGTTCGAGCGCACCACGGTGCCGGCGAGGTCGTCTTCGAGCGCGTACGACAACTGGCCGGCCGATGACGCGGCGCCGTGCTTGACCGACCACTGAATCTTCTTCGGCGCCGGCGCCATGCTCATGCCGGCGAAGGAGTGCGATTGCACGACCAGCGGGGAGTGGTCGAGCGGAAACCAGGTCTGCAGCTCGTCGTTCACGGCCACGAGCGTCTTGCCGCCGTCGCCGGACAGCGCGTAGTCGTAGAGTCGCACGGCATCCGGCACGCGGTCGATGTCGATGCGCAGCTTCTGGCCGTCGACGGTCACGCGCGCGCCGGCGAGCTGCATTTGCGGACTGCTGCTCACGAACCTCACGCGATACGCGGTCGCCGCATGCGCCTGAGCGGCGATGAGAGCGATGAAGACGAGCAGCGTTCTGCGCATCACACGTGCGTCGCCGTGCGCCGCTCCCGCGCCACATACGCCTCGGCCGCGGCGTTGTGGTGGAACAGCTCGAGATTGTCGATCTCGTCGTCCGTCACCGGCGTGAGGGCGAGGTCCATGTACTCGTACTTTTTCGGATCGCGCTTCGCCTTCACGTAGATCCGGCGCAGGCCGGCGTACAGCGACGCCCAGCGTCCGAGCTTGCTGATCGTCTCGATCGCGTACGACGGATAGAACTTCCACGCCGGCACGATCGGGAAGCCCGGCCTCCGGTCGCGGCGGAACTTCTTGCGGAAGAAGCCCGACTCGAGGGGATGCACGCCTTCGATGTGCAGCGAGCCGCCGAACCACGTCATCAGCAGGATGGCGTTGCTCGCGCTGCCGCGCTTCGCGACCAGCCGCCGCAGCACCGCCTCCGCGTGTTCCTTCGTGTAGTACGTCTCCCACGCCATCCAGTACGCACGCTCCCACTCGTCCGCCGACATCTTCGGATGCGGCGCGCAGACGTGATTGAGGTCGTACTTGTTCATGTCGGGATCGACGGCCACGCCGTTGCGCACGAGCGTCTGATGATCTTCGGATCCCGGCAGCGGGGTGAGGAAGAAGAACTCCAGCACATCGATCGGCAGCTCTTTCTTGATGATCTCGATGTCGCGCTTGATCGAGTCGTAGGTATCGTTCGGGAAGCCGAGGATGTAGCCGGCGTAGGTGATGACCCGGGCCGACTTCCAGGCCAGCAGCATCTTGCGGTACTCGGTGATCTTGTTCTGCCGCTTCTTCGCGCCGACGAGGCTGTCGGGATTGATGTTCTCGAGGCCGATGAAGACGCGCTTCACGCCGGCCCGCGCGCACTTCTCGACGAAGTTCGGGATCTTGTGGCAGAGCGTGTCGACCTGGATGATGAAGTGGAGCCTGAGTCCTTCCTCTTTCAACTGGATGATCCGGTCGAGGATCGCTTCCCACTCGGAGTTGCGCGCGAAATTGTCGTCGGTGATGAAGAAGCTGTGCAGTCCCTGGGCGACGTTCTCGCGGATGATCTGCTCGATGTCGTCCGGCGAGCGGCGCCGCGACTTCCGCCCCTGCACGTTGATGATCGTGCAGAACGAACATTGGAACGGGCAGCCGCGTCCGGCGTCGAAGCTGGTCATGTGTCCCGCCGTGCGCCAGGCTCCGGGTGCGGTGATGATCGGGATCGGCGTGCCGCTGATGTTCGGCAGATCGGCCATGTAGTTGTACATCGGCTTGAGCTGCCCGGCGTACGCATCGCGCAGTACGTCGTCGAGCCGCTCCTCCGCCTCGCCGGCGAAGAGGGAGATGCCGAGCGCGCGGGCCTTGTCGAGATCCGCGTCCTTTCCCTGGAGCATGCTGATCGTGCCGGAGACGTGGAAGCCGCCGATGCCGACCTGAATGCCGCGCGCCCGCAGCGGTCGGGCGAGGTCGAGCGCGCGGGGGAACTGGTTCGACTGGACGCCGACCATCATCACCATCCCGCTGCCGGCGCGCTCGATCATGCGGGCGAGCTTGTCCGGCTGCACGCGCGCGTTCGTCTCGTCGTATGGATGGATCTCGAAATCGACATCCTCGCCGAGAACGCGGCGCGCGGCGCAGTCGCGCGCGAGACCATAGAGCGCCGCCAGCGAGTTCGACGGAATCGCGGAGCGGAACCACTGGATCACGTAGCCGTCATCGTCGTAGTGCGACGGCTTGATCAGTACGAGACAGAACGTTTTCGGCATGGAGGCGTGTGCATTCTAACGTTTTTCGAGGCGGCCTCGTGGGGATTGCACAGGGCCATTGCGCGGATTTGTTTGTCGGGCAACGGGTTCGCGTAACTAGCACAAATCACTGTGCATGGGGGCTGTGGACGGGTGTGGAAAACCGTCGATAATGTAACAGCGAAAAGCCTTGCACATTGCCCTTGCCGGACCTAGATTGACGTTCGCTTCAGCACGAACGCTCTATTGCAGATGTCAACGTGTTGAGGCGGCCGAGAAGGACGCAATAGGTCATCGAGGCACGGTTTTCAGCGCGAATACTCTGTCGTAGTTGTCAACGCGCGGAAGACCGGCGACGGTGGGGCGACAGACCTCCGGAGCAACGGTTTCAACACGGATGCGCTATCGCAGATGTCAACGTGTTGAGAGCGTGGCCAAGACGGCGCGATGGGCCGTCGAGGCAACGAGTTCGGCGTGAACGCTCTGTCGCGGATGTCAACACGCTGAACGCGGAGCAACGGTGATGCGACGTGATCACCGGGGCGACGGTTCTAACGCGGATGCGCTGTCGCAGATGTCAACGCGTTGGAAACGGGTCGCGGCGGAGCGATGGACCGTCGTGACAACGGGTTCCACACGGAGCGCCCTATCGCGGTGCGAAACGTGAGGAAACCGGCCGAGGTAGCGCGATGGGCTGCTGAGGCAAAAAATTTGGCGCGAATGCCCTTTGGTGGATGTTAACGCGCTGAGAATGACTCCGGGAGACCAAGGATCCCGGGGTCAACCTTTTTTGATACGTGCGCACGCGGACGGTGTGCTAGTCGGAACGCCGCCGTCCTCGGCGGCTGATCAGGCGGCGTCCCCGCCTCCCGCCCGCGGCGAGACGCCGCTCGTCCAGCCGGCGAGGACGCCGGCGTTCCCATGCGCGACACCGCCGGAATCACCCGCTATTTCGCCGGCCGGTATTTCGCCGTGTCGAAGCCTGTCACATCGAACTCGAACACCGGCGCGCCTTCCTGATACACGCTCGGCGAGATGCGCACCGTCTTCGCCTTCATCATCTTCCCGACGAAGCCGCTGTAATCGCGGAAGAAGATCGTCTCCGAGCTGTTGTCCTCCGGCCCCGCGGCGGAGTAGCGCGCGGCCTCGCCGTTGTCGAATCGCACCAGCACCGTGCAGCCGCTGTACGACGGGCACTGGATCTGGCCCTTCTTGATGCTGAAGATGACGTCCTTGCCGTAGCGCGGATGCGTGCGGAGCGTCAGCGTTCCGTGCTGCTCGCCCGCGTACGGAAAGCGGAAGTTCACGGTGTTCGTGCTTTGCACGCTGGCCTGCGAGACCGTGCCTTTGGCCATCGCGTCTTCGCTGTTGTCGTACGACCATTGCGAGCCGGGCGTAGCCGCCGGCGCCGGAGCGGAGCTGGTGCTGGTCGACGGCGACGAGCCTTTGGAGGATTTGTTGTCCTCGCCGCTGCCGAACGCCAACACGAGAAACAGCACGAGGACCGCTACGCTGACGAAGTCACGACGCATCGAATGTCTCCATCCTTTCGGCGCAAAATCCAGATTGCGAGAAGAGCCGCTGCGAAGCTGCACGCGAGGTCTGCGGAATCGAACGTACCGGGAAACCGGCCGAGAGCCTGTCCCAGCTCGGTCACAAACGAAATCGTGAAGCCGGCGCTGATCCACAGCCACGCGCGAACCGAGTGCGCGCGCGTTGGCCCGCGCCAGATGAGGAGCATCGCCGATGTGAGCGCGTAGACCCACAGCGCGTCCGGCCCGGAAAAGAGAATGGTGCGCGGGAGAAACTCGCGCACGCCGGCGAGGATTGCGCGGAGCTCGAACGCTGCCGCAGACAGTCCGAGGAATTCTAGCCAGCGGAACAGATTGAGCGACGGACTGCGCCACGCCACGTAAATCGCGGCGCCCATGGCCACGGGCAGGACGACATGGAGCCAGATCGCCCGGCGCTGCACGGCGCGCATGATAACCGTCACGCCGAAGCTCGGGGAAGACCCACGAAGACCAGCAGCGGCGGCAGGATGAAGATCACGAAAAAGAACGCGTTCGCGGCGATGAACGCCAGCACCCAGATGCCGAACGCGAGATAGACGCACGCCAGCGTCAGGGCCTCACCCGACGCGGCGGGACGGCCGCGCAAGCGAGCCAGGAACAACGCGGCGATGATCGCGCCGAACGTAATCATCGAGACGCCGGTGAAGTGCCACGGAATCGCCAGTCCCTGAATCACATCGGCCGGCGCGTTGGTCTTCGCGAACGTCTTCAGCATCTCCGGCCAACCCATGAGCGAGTGCATGAAGCCGGCGGCGATCATCAGGATCCCGCCGAGCAAGCCAAGGGCAGTACGCAACTTCTGCATGCGCGGATTATCGGTGGTGTGACGGCAGCCGACCTAGGACGGTGCAGCGAATTGCGTGTACGGAGCAGCGAACCGCGCGCGCGACGCATTTCCCGTCGATTACATTCGACGCATGAAGCGCGTCGTGGTGATCGCCCTCATTGCGCTGTGCCTGTGCGCCGCGAAACGGCGCTCCGTCATGCCCGGCGGACGCTGCGCTCCCGCCGGGACTCTGCTCACCGGCGTGTATGTCCTCGGCGTCGCCGCCGATCCGTCCAACGTCTACTATCACGACGAATACACGAACACCGTCTGGCGCGTTTCGAAAAGCGTCGGCGCTCCCGCGGCGCTCATGAATCTCGACCCCGACTCGTTTGCGGCGATGACGGTCGATGCGACGCACGTCTATGTCGCCGCCCTGGAACCGCCGAGGAGCGTGGACTTGCCGCCGGCGCGGATCTATGCGGTCTCGAAGAACGGCGGAACGCGCTCTCTCATCGCGGAAACCGTTCTTCGTCCCACCGCACTCGCCGCCGATGAAACGCATCTCTACTGGACTTCGAATACGAAAATCGAGCGCGCGAGAAAGGACGGATCGCAGCGCGAAACGGTCATCAGCGGCGTATCGACGCCGATGGCGCTCACGTTCGACGGCGGTCAACTGCTGTACTCAGCGAATGGTCTCTGGCGCGTGGGAGCCGCAACGCCGATCCTCGACGCCGGAACGCTCAACAGCGCCATCGCGGGCACCATCCGCGTTCGCGACGGCCGCGCCTATTTCCTGACCTCCGACAACACCCTGTCCTCCCTCCCGCTCACCGGCGGCGCACGCACCGCACTCCCGCAATCACCCCTCGGCTGGTCCGCCTTCGACGTCGACTCCTGTGCAGGCTATTTCGCCACGCTCGCCGACGAGCTCGTGGCCGCAAGAATCCCATGAAAAAATTCATCCTTCTTTGTCTCCTCGCATGTTCCGCCGCACTCGCGGCGCCGGCACCGCGATCCGGCCATGCCGCGGTCTATGACGCGCGCCGCCGCGCCGTGATTCTCCTCAACGGCGATCACGATCTGACGGCGACGCCGGGCGATGTCTGGGCCTGGTTCCGCACGCGCAGGCCGGCGGGCGCCGATGACTCGCGCTATCTCACGCGCTGGAATCGCATCGAAACCAACGCCCCCGCATCGCGCACGCTCGCCGCCGTCACCTACGACTCCACCCGGCGCGTTCTCATCATGCAAGGCGGTCTCGGCGCCGGCGAAACGCAATACGGCGACACGCAGGAGTGGGACGGCACGCAATGGCGCCAGGTCTCGACCGCCGGTCCCGGCGTGCGCAATCACCACGCGATGGTCTACGACGCGCGACGCGGCGTCGTGGTGCTGTTCGGCGGCCAGGATCGCAACATCAATCTGCAGCGCGACACGTGGGAGTGGGATGGAACGACGTGGCGCCAGGTCGCCACGACCGGCCCGCCGGCGCGCGTGCATCACGCGATGGTCTATGACCCCGTGCGGCAGCGCGTGCTCCTTTACGGCGGCTCGACGCTGCAGGGCGGATTGAGCGACTTCTGGGAGTGGGACGGCATCGCCTGGCGGCAGATCAATGCCCAAGGTCCCGGTGTGCGCGTTGCCCACCGCATGGCGTTTCACACCGCGTTGGGAAAAGTATTTCTGTTCGGAGGAGCCGACAACGCCGTGTGGATGTGGGACGGCACGGCATGGAGCCGCTTCGACGGCGAGACGCCGACGGCGCGCAGCCATCACGCCATGGCGTATGACGAAGCGCGCAAACGGCTCGTCGTCTTCGGCGGCTATGCCGGCGGCAACGAAAATCTCGCCGATACGTGGGAGCTCGTCGGCGACCGCTGGTGGATCCGCGTCGATCCGGGGGGCCGTACTCCATGATGCGCATCCTCGTTCCCGGGGAACGATTCTCGTTTGGGCCATTTTCCTGTCAATCGCGATCGTACGTGCTCCGTTGCGGATCGGAAGAGATGATGCTTTCGCCGAGACTCTTCGATCTGCTGGTGATGCTGTTGCGCGAGGCGGGGAGAGTGGTCACGAAGGATGAACTGGCGCGGGTGTTGTGGCCCGACCAATTCGTGACGGACAACAACCTCGCCAAAGCGGTCTCCGATCTGCGGCGAATCCTGAAACGGTATTCCGGCGAGGAGTACATCCGCACCGTTCCCGACATCGGCTATCGATTCACCGACGAGCCGGGCGTCGACTCGATGCTCAACCTGCCATGAGTCTCCATTTCACGACGTTTGCGCTTCTCCTGTTCGCCACGCACATGTACCACTTTCCTCAATGGTCCCCGGACGGGAAGTTCATTCTCGCCTCGGGAACCAACGACGGCGATGCGGAGCTGTACCTGATTCCGCTTGATGGTGGCCCGCTCAGGAAACTCACCGACAACACGGCATCAGATGACGCCGCACGATGGATCGATCAGGGACGCCGCATTCTCTTTCTCTCCAACCGCCGCGGACGGATGGAGCGGTACGTGATGAATGCCGATGGCTCCGTTCCGCGGCCGACGGATCGGGAGCTCCCTGCATCGACAACGCCGAATGGACACACTCGTCTCATCGAATCGACTGCGGATGGCCGTGGAGTCCTGGTCGCGGTTCGCGATGACGGATCGAAACGCGTCGTCACCACCGGTCCTCATGCAGAGCAGGGATCGTATTCGCCGGACGGATCGTGGATCGTGTACGAACAGCGGAGAGCGGAGGCGCCGGACGATGTCCCACGCTCCAATATCGTCGTCGCCAGAGCCGATGGCTCACAGCCGAAGATCGTGGCCTCGGGCACCGATCCCTCGTGGTCGCGCGCCGGCGAGCGAATCCTCTTCAAAACCTTCGATCCGCAACGCCAGGCGCTCGTGATCTCCACCGTGCGGCGCGACGGCTCCGGTCTGAGGCTGCTGGCGCGGGGCGTCCATCCGCATTGGTCGCCGGACGGGCGCCGTATCGCATACATGCACGACGGGGAGGATGGCAATACCGAGATCTGGATCATGGACGCCAACGGCGAACGGCAACACTGCCTCACGTGCGGAAATGCAGTCGCGAGCCCGTGAACGGCGTATTCGGCAGCGTATGAAACACGCGAACCGCCTGCTGCTGCTCTACAACGCGATCGTCACATCGGCATTGATTCTCCTGCTCTGCACCGGATTCGGCCCGGGCAGGAAGAGCGCCACCTTCGACGCCATCCGAGTGCAGCGGATCGACGTCGTCGAGCCGAACGGCAGGCTTCGCATGGCGATCTCGAATCACGCGAAGCTCCCCGGCATCATCGTGAAAGGGAAAGAGAAGCCGTTCGACCGTCCGCAGGCCGGCATGATTTTTTACAACGATGAGGGAACGGAAAACGGGGGCCTCATTTTCGGCGGACGTACGGATGATCAGGGTCAAGTCGTGGACGCCGGCGGCAGCCTTTCATTCGACAAGTACGGCGCGAATCAGGTCGTACAGCTCCTTGGCGTAGAGGACAGCCAGGACAGGCTGGCCGGGCTTTCCGTCACGGACAGCATCACCGGCACCGACACGCGACGCAGGATCTGGGTCGGGCGCGGCGACGACGGAATCGCGAAGATCGCGCTCAGCGACGGGAACGGAATCAAGCGCCTCGTCCTGCAAGTCACGGGCGCTGGCGAAGCGAGTGTCTCGTTTCTCGACGACAAGGGCAACGTGCAGAGGCAGCTCCTGCCGGAGCGGTAGCAAACGTCATTCGGCTGGCGGTGGAACGATGAGAGTAGCACCGCCGTCCGCTGCAAACTGGTCGCGTTTCGCTGCGCGGTGTCGCTCCGCGAGTCGATTCTTGTCAGACTTACGGCTTATGTCCCTCCGCCGGGTGACCGGGCTCATCGCCGCGGCCGCGTTCTGGACCGTGTTCGCCATCGCTCTCGCCCTGCAAGGCTGGTTGTCGATGCTCGATCACGGCCATTCGCCGCTGCGGATGCTCCAACATGAACTGGCAGTCTGGTGGATCTGGGCGGGATTCACGGTGCTGCTCTTCCCGCTGACGCGGCGCCTGCCGATCGTTCCGCTGCGCGCGCGGACCATCGTGATCCATCTCGTCATCGCATTCTTGCTGACGAGCATCCACGTCGTGATCAGCGACTGGCTAACTCTCCAGCTCCGCCCATTCGGCGAGATGGGCAGGGAAGCGCCGTTGTTTCGCTGGGTGGATCTCTTCTCACGCCTGCCGTTCGAATTCCAGATCTATTTCGCCGTCGTGGCCACGGCCTACGCCGTCGATTTCTATCGCCGCTCGGTCGAGCTCGAGCGCTCCCTCGCGGCGGCGCGCCTGCACGCGATCGAGCTTCAGATCCAGCCGCACTTTCTTTTCAACACGCTCAACGCCATCAGCTCGCTCGTGCGCGGCAAGCAGAACGCCGAGGCCGTGGAGGTCGTGGCCGGACTGTCGGATTTGCTGCGGTACACGCTCGATCACGCCGAGGAACAGCACGTCGCGCTCGAAGAAGAAGCGGCGATTCTGAAGCGGTACCTCGAGATTCAACACGTGCGGTTCGTGGACCGGCTCGAGGTGCACATCGACATCGCGCCCGAAACCGCGCGCGCCGCGGTGCCGACACTTCTTCTCCAACCGCTCGCCGAAAACGCGATCCGCCATGGCGTTGCACAAACGGCATCGGCGGCGCGCGTGGAAGTGCGCGCGTTTCGCGACGACGGATTCCTCCGCATCGAGATGTTCAACACCGGCACGCTGCGCGAAGAACGGCGCGAGGGCATCGGCTTGCGCAACACCGTCGAGCGGCTGCGGCAGCTGTACGGCGACGAGCATCGCTTCACGCTGCACAACGCGCGCGGCGGCGTCGTCACCGAGATCGCCATTCCGTGGAGCGAGCTCGCATGATGAAAGTGGTCATCGTCGACGACGAGCCGCTCGCGCGGCAGAACGTGCGCATCCTCCTCGAAGCCGATCCGGAGCTGACGATCGCCGGCGAATGCAACGGCGTCGAAGCCGTCGAGCTGATCGAGCGCGAGAAGCCGGACATCCTCTTCCTCGACATCCAGATGCCGGAGGTCGACGGCTTCGAAGTGCTTGAGCGCATCGGCAACCACGCCGTGCGCGCGATCGTGTTCGTGACGGCGTACGACCAGTACGCGCTGCGCGCGTTCGAAGTGAGTGCGCTCGACTATCTGCTCAAGCCGTACGACGACGGCCGCTTCTACGCAGCGCTGCTGCGTGCGAAGGAACGCGCGCGGTCGAAGAGCGGCTGGGTGCGGCGTTTCCTCGTGCGGACGCGCGACAAGGTGTTGTTCATCCGCGACGAGGACATCGACTGGATCGAGGCCGCGGACTACTACGTCTCGCTGCACGCCGGCGGGCGATCGCATCTGATCCGCGAGACGATGACGGAGATCGAGAAGCAGCTCGATCCCGACCGTTTCGCGCGCGTACATCGCTCGGCGATCGTGAACATCGATCGCGTCAAAGAGATGCACGCCGGCTTCCGCGGCGACTCGACGCTCCTCCTCGCGGACGGCACGCGTCTGCGGATCAGTCGCGCGCGGCGCGAGGAGTTCGAGCGCGTGCTCACTCGACGGCGCTGAGCAGCTTCTGAATCGCCGCGCCGCGCTCGCGGAATTCGTCGACCGCCGTCGGCTGCAGGTGCATCCCGTAGATCGACGTGATGGCCGGATGCTGCGCCAGAAACGCGAGCCACATCATCATCTCCGGCCGCGCGCCCGTTCCTTCGGCGAGTTGTGCCGCAATTCCGCTCGGAACATACACATCGCTCGCATACAACATCGCGTGCTCCGGCAGGATCACGCCGAGGCGATGGAACTGGCGGAGGACCGGCACGAGCTCGATGCGCGTCGCGCCGCTGCCGATCGTCATCGGCGCGTTGACGAGGCGAATGATTGGATCGCGCGGGCGGCGGGTGAGGCCGTCGGGTTGCGTGCGGTGCGGCGCGGCGGCGATGCGGCGGATCATGGCCGCGGTGTCGGCGATGGCGTAGATCGGAATGCCGCGCGCGACGTACTCGCGAATCCCGCCGACGTAGTGCGGCATGTTGCCGGTGGCGACGACGGCTTTGATCGGCTTGTCCGGCGCGAGCTTCATCGCCGCATCCATGACCGCGAGCGAGCGCTCGCTGCTGTCCGCGGCTTCGACGATCACGATTCCGTCGGGTTGCACGATGATCGTCGAGTTCCAGCGGCCGGGAACGAGGTGGATGTCCTCGGCGATCTTCTTCACCGGTCCGTTTTCGTGGAAATCGTCTTTCACGACGGGCGCAGTCATCGACGCCTCATCGATGGGTGGATTCACCAGCAGCTTGTCGATAGCCATCGAGCGCTGCAGCTCGCCGTTCTGATAGACGTCGATGACGGTGGGGAAGAGAACGCCCGGCGGGAAGAGGCTCCAGAACGAGAAGCGGTACTCGGTCGTGACGTCGCCCCAGTAGTTGTAGTAGTCGGCGGGAAAGGGCCGCGTGAGCCGGACGGTGGAGGGAAGCTGCGTGTCGCGGTCGAGCGTCACCGTCACCGCGGCGCCGTTGAGCGTGAAGCTCGTGCCGCGTTTGCGAATCGCGATCGGATTGAGATCGATCCACTCCTCGAGCGCGGAGCGTCCGCGCGTCGACCAGGTCTCGCTGCCCCACGTCCCGCTGATCACGCTGCCGGACGGCGTGGAGTGCTCGAACGTCTCCGCCTCCGGCCCGTCGTGAATTTTCTTCGTCGCCCGCCGCGCCCGCCGCCCGGCGAGATCGATCGTGTCGTTGAACGTGAAGTAAAAGTTCAACACCCCGCGATCGCTGCGCTCGGTCTGATCCAGCGCGCGCGTGTGCCCCGTGCCGCGAATGATGATCGACGTGATCTCCGCCGCAAGCAGTTGCGGCGCGATGAGCAGCAGCAGGACGAGCCATTTCATGGGGCCGATTCTGCTCGATGACGAGTGTGTGTCCTACGAGCGTGCAGGGAGGGTCCGATTCAGTGCAGCGAATGGTCACGAGATTGTCTCTCAACGCATCGCGCACCCGCGTCTAGGATGGAACGGTGATCCGACGCCTGCCTGCACTGCTCGTTTCCGCAATACTTTTGCTCAGCGCACCGGGCCTTCGCGCGGATGTGCTCTCGGTCCCCGAGGACTCGCCGCGCTGGTCCTTCGAGGGAAAAGCGAAGACGGCCGAATACCTCGGCCGGAAGTGCATCCAACTGGATGGAGGAGGCGCGCTTCTCAAGGACTTCGAGCTGCGCGACGGCATCATTGATGTCGATGTCGCGACGCCCGCCAGCCGCGGATTCTTCGGACTCCAATTCCGGATGACGCCCGACGGCGCGAGCTCCGAATTCATTTATCTTCGACAGCACAAGTCGGGATTGCCCGACGCCATGCAATACACGCCGGTCTTGAACACCGGCCTCAATTGGCAGCTCTACAGCGGCCCGGGTTTCATCAGCGCCGTCGACATCCCGAAAGGGGTCTGGTTTCACATGCGTCTGGAGGTCGCCGGCGCGCAGGCGAAATTCTTCGTTCACGACATGGACAAGCCGGTATTGGTCATGGACGATCTGAAGAGCGGCGTGCAGAAGGGACAGGTCGCGCTGGCCGTGTTGATCGGGGAAACGTATTTCTCGAACTTCCAGGTGCGCGAGACTCCGCCTGTAGCGTGGGAACGGCATCCTCCGCGAATCCCGGCCGGCACATTGACGAAATGGAATCTGTCGCCCTCCTTCGACGCCGTGTCGCGCGATCTCGAGCAGCCGCTGTCGCAGTCCGAGGCCGCGGCCGTCGAATGGCAGCCGGTGGACGCGGAGGCGCCCGGCTTCGTCGCCGTGAACCGATATCGCGACAGCCCGCATCCCCGCGTGACCTTCGCCAGTGACTTTTCGAAGCGATTGGATCCGCAGCCGGGAGCGAAAGTCGTTTATGCGCGCACGACGATCACCACGGATCGCGACGAAGTGCGCAAACTCTCGATCGGTTACAGCGACGAGGTCAGTCTGTTCCTGAACGGGAAGATTCTCTATCGAGGCCGCAGCGCTCAGTATTTCCGCGATCCGGGATTCCTCGGAATCATGGATCCGGAAAACGACGCCGTCTATCTGCCGCTGAAGAAGGGGACGAACGAGTTGTTGCTTGCGGTGAGTGAGCTGGGCGGCGGCTGGGGTTTCATTTGCCGTTTGGCCGGCCCGAACCGCTGATCCGCCGCGTCACCAAAGGACGCGTGAGATCTTTGATCGCGTCTTTGCCCACCCATCGCGCCGCCGGCTCGTCCGATTTCGCCAGCCGCTGTGCCAACGCGAGCGCCGCTGCATGAAGCGCAGCGCTGCGATGACCGACTCCGCGCAGCGCCCAGCTCACGCCCTTCTTCACGAAATTGCGTTCATCGCTCGCCGCGCGCTCGATCAGCGGCAGGCATTTCAGAAACGGCGCGTCGTCGCTCTTCTTGTCGTGCAGCGCGAGCGAAGCGAGGAGCGCGAACGCCGCGCGCTTCTCGAACTCCTTCTTCCGCCGCGCCCACTGCGCGACCTTCGGGAACGCGTGCGGCGTCTGATCGAAGAGCTTGAAGCAGACCGTGTCGCACACCGCCCAGTTGTCGAAGTCGCGGCACCACCGATCCATCTGCTGCCGCGTCACGAGCTTCGGATCATCGACGAACGCGGCGAGCAACCGCGCCTCGTGCCACTCCGTCTCCCACAACTCGCTCAGCCAGCGCATGATCCTTCCCGACGCGCTTCGCAATCTGATGAATGCTCACCATCGACACGCCGAACACCTTCTTCGCGACGATGCCGTAGCGCGCCATGCCCTCGCGATTGCGCTTCGTGCCGAGGCGGGTGAGAGTGGCGAGGATGTTCGGAACGGAAACAGTCGGGCTCATCTTTTACGCGCTCGTTACGCCAAGTCGGCGGTCAGCGTCGACCCGGGAAACACGAAACAGGCGGGGCAGACCTTCACCTATCGTCTCACCTACAACTGCAGCAGCACCAGCGGCCCGTGCGTGAACGCCGAGGTCGTGGATCTGCTGCCGATCGAAGTGCAGGAGCTCTCCACCGTTCCGGCCAGTCCGACCGGAGACGTCGGCTCGATCAACGTCACGCCGAACTTCATGGGCAGCGGCCGGACGCGCGTGCGATTCGTGATGATCACGCCGCTCCCCCGTCACCATCGTGGGCTCGTCGCACATCGTCACGCTCGACGTCCGCCTGCAGAACCTCGGCAGCGTTCCGCTCTCGAACGTGAACGCGAGCCTGCCGATCCAATCGCTCCTCGGTCCGCCGGTGACGTACAACTTCACGGTGAACGCCGGCTACAACGGCAACGCCGACTATTGTCTGCATGGCCTCATTCTATTTATAGATCCATCGATCGAAGAAGGCGCGCAGATCCATGCCGCTCGCCTGCTCCATGGCGGCGCGAAAATCGCCGGTCGTCACCGACTTCCCGGCGTGCGCGGTGGTGTAGAGGCGAATCCCCGCCCAGAACGCCGCATCCCCAAGCAGTTCGCGCAGCTCGTGGAGGATGTACGCGCCTTTCTGATAGACCAGCGTGCGGTCGTCCGCGCTCGGGCGATCCCAGTTCGGGAACACCAGCGGCCGGTCATTGCCCCGCGCGCGGACCTGCTCGTAGCGCTCGCGCATCGAGGCGACGTCGGCGAGGTACGCGTCACGGCCGAATCGCTGTTCGCGATATGCGGCGGCCATGAACGTCGCGAATCCTTCGTTCAGCCAGAACTCGGTCCACGCGTGACACGTGACCATGTTGCCCCACCATTGATGCGCGAGCTCGTGCGCGATCAGACCCGATCGCCGAAGGATCGGCGATGACGGCGCGGCCGTACACCTCGCGAGAAGAGCGAGAGGCCCGCCATCTCCTGGCCCGCGGTCCGCGACACCAGGGCCTGCGCGTAGGTGTCTCCTGGATACGGAACGCCGGAGCGCTCCGCAAAGAAGGAGATCATCCGCGCCGATTCGTCGAAGACGCGCTGCAGATCCTCGCGCGAGAATCCGCGGGCCAGATACCTCATGGCCACGCGCGGACGCGCGACGCTCATCTCGTCGAACGCGCCGATCGCGAAGCCGAACGTATAGGTTGGCATCGGACGTTCCAGCCGCCACTCGACGAGGGCCTTGTCCGGTGACACCAGACGACGCGACACGTGCCGGCCGCTGGCGGCGCCGGTCCACTCTCGCGGCATGGTCAGCCGCAGACGCAGCGTGGCGCGCGCATCCGGCTCGTCAATCGCCGGCATCCATTGCGACGTCGAGAAGATCGTGTAGATCTGCTCGCGCTCCGGAGCGAAGACGAGGCCAGACTGCGGCACGCCGTGATAGCGGATGGTCAGTGTCGGCGTCTCATTCGCTCGCCCGGCGGCAGCGTGATTCGCAGGCGATTGCCATCCACGACGAACGCGAGCGGGCGTCCGCGCTCTTCGATGCGGTCGACCTCGAGACCACCGCGGTTGAGCACGATCGTCTCGCCGGAGTCCGGGCTCAGGATGATCGAACAGGGTCGCCGTTCCAGTCACGGTGCCCGACTCCAGATGCGGCTCGAGCTGCACGTCGTAGTGCGTGACGCCGAAGCCGCGCGGCTGCGCATGACTCGGCGCCGGCATCGAAGCGAGCATCAGCGAGACGGCGAGTGCACAGCGGTGGGCGATCACGTGCTCATTCTTAGCTGGACAATTCTGAACCAGCGCCAGCCCAACGCTGGAATGCATGTTGCGTGCCACGGATGAGTGATCCACACGCCAGTCTCCGTCCGCACCTCGCGCTGACGCTCCTCTCCATCGGGATCGTGATCCTGCTGCTGCAGTTCATGCAGCCGGTGCTGATTCCGTTGGTCCTCGGCGCGCTGCTGTTCTACGCGCTCGATCCGGCCGTCGACTGGCTGCAGCGGATGCACGTGCCGCGCGCGATCGGCGCGGCGTTCATGCTGCTCCTCGTCGTTGTCGGCGTGCGGCGCGCTCGCCTATTCGCTTCAGGGCCAGGCGCTGACGGTGATCGACCAGCTGCCGGCCGGCGCGCGCAAGCTCGCCGCGTCGCTGCGCGAAGACCCCGGTGGCCGCACCGGCCGCGATCGAGAAAGTGCAGCAGGCGGCCGATGCGCTGCAGGCGACCGACGAAGCCGGCGCCGCCGCAGCCGGGCGTGCTGCGCGTGCAGGTCGAGGAGGAAGGATTCCAGCGCCAGCTCGTTCGTCTGGTCGAGCTCGATCGGTCTGCTGTCGGCGGCGAATCAGCTCGTGATGGTGCTGTTCCTGACCTACTTCATGCTGCTGTCCGACCAACTCTTCAAGCGCAAGCTCGTCGAGATCGTCGGCACGCTCTCGCAGAAGAAGCTGACGGTGCAGGTGCTCGAAGACATCGCCGGCGCAGATCGAGCAGTTCCTGGTGATTCAGATCGTCACCAGCGCCGCCGTCGCGCTGGTGACGTGGGGCGCGCTGTGGGCGCATCGGGCTGCAGCAGGCGGCGCTGTGGGGACTGCTCGCCGGCATCTTCAACTCGATCCCGTACTACGGACCGCTGCTCGTGACCGCCGGCCTGTCGATCGTCGGCTTCCTGCAGTTCGGCACGATCGGCATGACCGCGGCCGTCGCCGGCGTGTCGCTGCTGATCACCACGCTCGAAGGATCGCTGCTGACGCCGATGCTGATGGGCCGGCCGCGTCGATGAACCAGGTCGCGGTCTTCGCGGGCTGCTGTTCTGGAGCTGGGTCTGGGGCGTCTGGGGGATGCTGCTGGCCGTGCCGATGATGATGGTGATCAAGGTGATCTGCGATCACGTCGAGCCGCTGCAGCCGGTCGGCACCTGCTGGGCGATTAGAGTCCTAGCGAGGCCTGCGCTGGCGGTGCCGCGTGGGGCGGTGGCCACGATCCATACCTGGCCATCGCGTTCGCGGCGACGTCCATCGCATTACCGGGGACGATGGAAACCGCCGTTCGACCACTGGTAGATTTCGCCGGCGGCGTTGACGACCCAGGCCGTGCCGTTGGCGCCGCGCTGATGCGCTCGGCGGGCCACCCATCGGCTTCCACTCGGTGGCGTGCGGCGATAGATCTGGCTGTCCATGCCATCAACCAGCTCTCGTCACCCGCGCCGATGTCACGGGCCCGGCCGCTGCGCGGCACGAAGCGACCGCCGGCCCACTGATAGATCTCCGAGGTCGTGTTGACCACCCACGGCCGGCCCGCGCGATCGACACTGATCGCCACGCCCTCGCCCTGCACGCGATCCCAGTTGCTGCCGTTCCACCTGTAGATGCCGTTGTCCGTGCCGACGATCCAGACCGTGCCATTACCACCGACACCGATGTCGCGGGCCAGGCCCGGCAGCTTGTCGAACCCGCCCCCGTTCCATCGATAGACTCCGTTGCGCGAGTTGATGACCCAGGGTTACCTCAGGGCCGACGCTGATGCGCATGCCGAAGCCTCGACCTGCACCCAGCGCCCGTTGTTCCACCGATAGATGCGCCATCCGACGCCCCTTCTGCGCGGCCGCATACGAAGGCAGCATGGCGAGCACCATGACGATAGCTGCGACGAGAGAGCGAACGCCCATGCAATTCCTCCTTGCGACCCGGGGTGCGCCCAGGTATCTATTCCGAGCTCTTGCAATGTCGTTGCCGCCGGCTATGGGTTCGGCTGAGGTTCATTGTCCGCGCGACCTGGGCTGGACTGCACGGTCAACGGTGTGTCGCCCGCGGACTCGAAATCGAGCGTCTCGTACCGGCCGCCAGGCGTCCATCGCACGCGCCGGATGCGCGACTCGCCGCGCACGGCTGCGACACATACACGAGAATCTCCGAGAATCCCCTGCGCCGCACCGGCCACGACGCGCTGCGCGATCGCTACGGCGTCGCGAACGTCCTCGCTTCGACTTCGACGACCAGCGCTTCGAGATGGGACTGGTGGTTCAGCGTGCGCCATCGTCCGTGGCGGCGATAACCAGCACTGCAGCGCGTCCGCAGACAGCAGGTCCTGGTCTGCTCCATCCCTGCAACGTGGAATGCCGAAGTCTTCCACCGCGCGAGCTTGACGAGCGGCGCAGGCGGACGCGAGGATGCACACGCCAACCAGCGCGGCGGGCCGCATTCGTCCGCGCGTCCGTGACATAGCCCCTATAATCCCCCACTAGCGCAACCGTTTTCGCGACATGGCCCGCATGCGTTCGCATCCGGCGTGGACCCGGCGCCGCTTTCTTGGACACCTTGGCACGGTGGGCGGCTCGTCGCTCGTCATGACCGCGATGACATCGTGGGACTTGATGGCCGGCCAGGCGGGGGTGCGTCCGGCACTGAGCGGGCGGCCGCGCGGCACCGAAAGTGCTGATCCTCGGTGCCGGCGTGTCCGGGTTGGCCTACGGCTACGAGCTGGGCAGACTCAGGTCTACGACGTCCGCATCCTCGAAGCGCGCGAGCGCGTCGGCGGGCTCGCCTGGACGGTGCGCCGCGGCAGCGAGCACACCGAGATCGGCGGCGAACGCCAGGTCTGCACGT
>CAVTGG010000013.1:0-120996 GCA_963734155.1 uncultured Acidobacteriota bacterium | reverse complement strand
ATGCGCTGCGCAGAATAGGTGCGAGCGGGGCGGCAACTCCTGCGCGCGACGCGAATCCGTGCACGATCGATCGCTTTGCGCATCGCAGCGCACGCTGCCGTCCACTCGACTGCGCACCTTCGCTGCGCACGAAACTGCGCCGTTTTCTTCGCGCGGTAGCGCTGATGTACGGCCTTGCGGAAAGCATGTTCAATTCTGAACAGACGCAGCACAGAGCGGTACTTACGATCGCTGCGCTTTATAGCAAATGCCCACCATTGACGGACGCGACGACGCGCCATCCACCGCCCTCAGAGACGTGTTCGACCGTGACTCGTTGCCCTTTGTCCGGATACGAGTCGATGGACAGAAGTCGATTTACGCCACCGGGGACGAAGATGATGCCTTGTACCTGATCGACTCGGGTCAGGTGAAGCTCGCCATGTCCTCGGCGTCGGGTCAGGATTGCCTGCTCGCCATCTATACCATCGGCGACGTGTTCGGCGAATCGTGTCTCGCCGGCAGCCGCAAGCGCTTCGAGACCGCGACGGCGATGCAATCCGCGGTGCTGCGCCGCGTGACGCGCCGCGACTTCCTCGCCGAGGTCTATCGCAGCGGCGCGTTCGACACGCTCGTGCGGCACCTTGCGGCACGGCTGTGCGAACGGCAGACCGCGGTGTTCGATCTCGTCACGATGGACGCGGAACGGCGCCTCGCGAAAGTGCTGCTCGCGTTCGCGGAGAAGCTCGGCACGGTGGACGGCGAGTTCATCGTCCTCGAACAGCGCATCTCGCACGAGGATCTCTCGCAGATCGTCGGCACGACGCGTCCGCGCATCACGAACTTCATGCAGCGCTTCCGCAAGATGGGGATCATTCAAGGTCATCGCGGGATCCGCCTGCATCGGCAGAAGGCGCGCGAGTTTCTCGGGCGGGAAAAAGAACAGTCGCGCAGGAAAGTTCCTAATTCTGTTCAAAAGTGAACGGCGCCTAACGAGAACGCTACCTATCTTGCCCCATGGCCGCCCCGGAGAGCTGCCCCTCACCTCTGTCGCGACCGTCCCCGGCGACTGAACTGCGCGATCTCGTGGTGGTGAACGAACAGTCGGGCGTCGAGTGGCGGGTCGCAACCGGATCCATCGACGGCGGGCGGATCGTCATCCGCTCCGCCGTCCTTATCCCGCCGCGCAACCTCTTCGCCAGCCGCTCGGCCACGTTTACGATCCGCGCCTTCGACGGAGGCGACCGCGCCCGCCGGTTCGCGAGCGTGACGCTCGATTACTCCGCGACCGTGCCGCGCCGCGAGTACGTCTTCGGGTGAGAATGCGTCGGCGCTGGACGCTGTTCTGATCCGCGGTTTATCATGCGCCGTTCTTTGCCGCGGTAGCTCAGTTGGTTAGAGCACCAGATTGTGGATCTGGGGGTCGGCGGTTCGAGCCCGCCCCGCGGTACCATCCCTCCTGAATGGCGATCACCCCAACTACGACTGTGGAGCCCCGCCTCTCGCGCGGCCTTCGCGACCTCCTGCCGAACGAAATGCTCGCGCGGCAGCAGATGGTCGACACCGTCCGCCGCGTCTATGAGCTGTACGGCTTCGTGCCGCTCAGCACTCCCGCGATCGAATACCTCGACGTTCTCTCCGGCAGCGCCGGACAGGAAGCGCAGCAGTCGATCTTTCGCGTTTCGAATCCCGAGCGCGAAGAGCTCGGGCTCCGCTTCGATCTCACCGTGCCGCTCGCGCGCGTGATCGCGCAGTATCGCGAGCTGCCGCGCCCGTTCCGCCGCTATCAGGTCGCATCCGTGTGGCGCGCGGACAAGCCGGACAAAGGCCGCTTCCGCGAATTCACGCAGTTCGATCTCGACTCCGTCGGCGTCGAGAGCGAGATCGCCGACACGGAGATCATCGCCGGCATGTGCGACTCGCTGCGCGAGCTCGGCGTCGGACGCTATCTCGTCCGCTTCTCCAGCCGCGCGATGCTCAACCTGCTGCTCGACTTCGCGAGCATTCCGCACGCGCAAGGCGTCGATGTCTTCCGCGTGCTCGACAAGCTCGACAAAGTCGGCATCGAGAAGGTGCGGCTCGAGCTGATGCAAGGCTACAAAGACGACTCGGGCGACATCATCCGCGGCGTCGGATTGACGAGCGATCAGGTCGATCGCATCGAAAAGTTTCTCGCGATCCGGGCCGATGTGCGCCGCGACGTGGTTTCACAGGTGCGCGAGCTGTTTGCGAATGTCGAAGGCGCGCCCGGGCAGCTCGACGTCGTCGAGCGGATCTCGAATCATCTCTACTCCCTTGGCTACGGCGACGATCAGGTCTCGCTCGATCTCTCCATCGCGCGCGGCCTCGCGTACTACACCGGACCCGTGTTCGAAGCGATCCTCCCCGACGCGCCGCAGTTTGGCTCCGTCTTCGGCGGCGGCCGTTACGACGATCTCGTGATGCGTTTCCTCGGCGAGGCGATCCCCGCCGTCGGCGCGTCGATGGGCGTCGATCGTCTTCTCGCCGCGCTCGTGCACCTCGGGAAGATCGGCACGCGCAGCTCGACGGCGGACGTGCTCATCGCGAACATGGATCCGAACCTGACCGAGGACTACTTGCGGATGACGTGGGAACTGCGCCGCGCGGGCATCCCGACGGAGCTCTACCTCGGCAGCGCGAAGAGCGTGGGCAAGCAGCTCAAGTACGCCGACCAATGCGACATCCCGCTCGTGGTGCTGTACGGCTCGAACGAAAAGGAACAGGGCACCGTCACGATCAAAGACATGATCGCGGGCCGCGAGCGCGCGAAGCCGGCGGCCGACCGCCGCGAGTGGCTCGCGCAGCGTGCCGGCCAGCAGACGATCGATCGCACGAAGCTGATCGAGGCCGTTCGGAATCTGATCGCATGAGGACGACCCCTCACCCGGCCTTCGGCCACCCTCTCCCCGCACGCGGGGAGAGGGGCGCTCGCCGGACGCCCCGTTCGAGAGCCCTTCTCCCCGCTTGCGGGGAGAAGGTGCCCGAAGGGCGGATGAGGGGCGCATGACGATCCGTCTCGACGGCCACTCCCTCACTATCGAGCAGCTCGCCGACATCGCGCGCAACGGCGCACGCGTCGAATGCGATCCGTCGACCCGCGAGCGCGTCGCGCGCAGCGAAGCGCTGATCGCGCAGGTGGTGGAGAACTATCGCCGCGCGTGGGAGGCCGGTAAGGCGGTGCCGAGCGACTACGGGATCACGACCGGATTCGGCGAGTTCAAGGACAAGCCGATCGCGCCGGACGATCTCGTGCAGCTGCAGCGCAATCTGCTGCTCTCGCATTCGGTCGGCGTCGGGGAGAACACTGATGCGGACGATCTCGCGAACTACTTCCCCGCCGAGGTCGTGCGCGGCGCGCTCGCGACGCGGCTGAACGCGTTTCTCAAAGGACATTCCGGCGTGCGCGCAAAGCTCGTCGAAGTCGTCGAGGCGATGCTGAACCGCGGCGTCATTCCGCTCGTTCCGCTGCGCGGTTCCGTCGGCGCGAGCGGCGATCTCTGCCCGCTCTCGCATCTCTTCGCCACGCTCCTCGGCGAGGGCCGCTTCTACACGCTCGACGATCGGACGCTCCGCGATGCGAGCGAGCTGCCGTCGCTCCTCGGCTTCGACGCCGAGGAAATCAAGCCGCAATTCAAAGAAGGACTCGCGCTCGTCAACGGCGCGAACTTTTCGGCGGCGATGCTCGCGCTCGCGGCATACGACGCGAAGCGGCTCGCCGACACCGCCGACGCCGCGGCGTCGCTGACGCTCGAAGCCATGGCCGGCTGCACGCGCGCGCTCGATGAGAAAGTGCATCACGAGCGCGGCCACGCGGGCCAGATCGAGAGCGCCGAAAAGATGCGCGCGATGATCACGGGCAGCCGCCTCGTTGAGCGCGCGGGCGCGGTGCAGGATGCCTACTCGCTTCGCTGTGCGCCACAGGTGCACGGCGCGACGCGCGACACGATCACATTCGTCTGGACCATCGCCACGCGCGAGCTCAACGCCGCGACCGACAACCCGCTCTTCTTCTTTCCTGAAAACGGCGATCCGTTCGATCTCCAGTTCCGTGCGAACTGGCCCGAGTGGTACCGCGGCGATCAGCGCATCGCCTACTCCGCCGGCAACTTCCACGGCCAGCCGCTCGCGCTCGCCGCGGACTTCCTCACCATCGCCGTCGCCGAGCTCGCGAACATCTCCGAGCGCCGCACGCAGATGATGCTCGACGGTGCGCACAACCGCGGCCTGCCCGCAAAACCTCACCACCCGCCCCGGCGTGAACTCGGGCCTGATGATCCTGCAATACACCGCCGCGTCGATCGTGTCCGAGAACAAAGTCCTCGCGCACCCGGCATCCGTCGACTCGATCCCCACCGGCGCGAACGCGGAAGATCACGTCTCGATGTCCACCCACGCCGGCCGCAAGCTGCGCACGGTCATCTCGAACGTGCAGGCCGTCCTCGCGATCGAGCTCCTCGCCGCCGCGCAAGCCGTCGAATGGCGCGCCGTCTTCCAGTACGACCCCAACCAACCCGCCCCCCAACTCTTCGACCTCGCCAGCGCCGAAGCGCAGGCGCGCCAATTCGAGGAGGCGGTGAAGGATCGCGCTGCGAACATCGCCACCCAGCTCGGCAGCGGTACGCGCGAGCTTTATCTCAGCGTCCGCGCCGCCGCCCACCCGGTGTTCCGCGACCGCCCGCTTGATGCGGACATCCGCGCAGTCCGCCGTCTTTGTGTTGCCAAACCGGCAGCACGGACGTAGATTGCATTCAATCTTTCCACCCACACATCAAAATTAAGTGCGGCCGAGTCGCCGAACGGCTCGTGAGGAGCCTTGCATGCGTCTGCGACCCACGTGTCTTCTGGCCGTCGTCCTCCTCGGAGTCACGATCGTCTCGGCGCAGGAGCCGGCGCCCCGGCTGCTCGATCATTTCAAGATCTGGAAAATCCGATCCGTCGCCGCAGCGTATCCGGTCCGTTTGCTCGGCCAGTTCGATGACCGCCGCTGGTGGAATGCGCAACTCCGCTCCGCCGAGTACATCGGCAATCCGACGAACAAAACGCACGGAGACCACGTCGCAAAAATCGCGAGCCCGGATCTTCACCTCGTCGGTTACTCGATCACCGCCGAAGTGCGGCAGCCGCGCCGCACTGTGTATTTCGAAAACCAGTTCACGATGGCGCTTCCCAACCGCCAGGAAAAATGGACGATCGGCGATCCGTCGCTGCTGCTCGTGCCGGCCGGCAAGAAGATCCCTCCCGAGGTCCCGCAACCGCCGGTCGACGGCGATCACTTCGTCTGCTACGTGGTCGTGCCGCCGAATCAATTCACGCCAGTGACCGTGACGCTTCAGGACCAATTCGACGTCCGCCGGCGGCAGGTCGAATCGATCACTGGTCTCAAGCCCGCATATTTCTGTGTTCCCGTTCAGAAACAACGCATCGGTTTCGCCGAACGTCCGTTACTCGATCCCGACACGCACCTGGCGCTCTACGAGATCGATCCGCGGCAACCGTTCAATCTGCGGGTCAGTGCTGCCGATCAGTTTGCAACTCGCACACTGCAGGTCATTGAAAGCCGAATGCTCGCCGTGCCGACGATCAAGCGCGACTGGGTAGTCGCTCGCGCGGCAGACGCCGCAGGCGACGACATGGTGTCGCGCACCATCGTGGATTCCTCGGGCGGGCGCGCGGACGGAAACGCCGAGCTCTGTGGCAGTGACGGGGTTTGCAACCGCGGTGCTTGTGATCCCCATAATGATCCGGATTGCCCCGAGACTGTGACTGCTCCGCGCAGGTTGACGGATATCAATGATTGCACCTCCACCCAGGCGACGGAGATCGGCCTGGCGATCGATTGGGGTGCAGACCACTGGGCGGAATATGAAGCTGCGCTCGAAGACATTCGTGACTGGCCGGTGGACATCGGCAATTGCCTCGAGAACCGATTCAAGACGAACGGCAAGGTCGACTGCGAAGCGTCCTCGGGGGGCGGGTGCAAGGGAGCCAGCGGCTGGAGCAGCCGTTGGTTGCCGACCACGAAGTGTCACATGTGCCCCAGCTTTCTCGCGGCAGTCGCCGCGATGCCCATCCTCGAGGATCGGCAAGCGTGCTACTTCGCGATGGTCACGCACGAATGGGCACACAGCTGCAAGCGTGGCCATGTCACCGTGGAGATCATCGACGACGAAGCCTTCAATTTCTGGAAGGCTCACCATCCCGGCATGACAAAGGTTTTGAATGATTGCCAGATGGACTGAGCTGATTACTCCTGCGGCCGCACCCCAAGATACCCGCCCGCGATCATCGAGGTGTTCCACACCTCGCCCGGCTCGACCTTGAACGACTGGTCGAACAGCTCCTCCGCTTTCTCGCGGTCGCCTTTGATCAGGTAATACGCGCCGAGCTCGGCGAGGCCTTTGTCATCCTTCGGATTCTTCGTCAGCGACTTTTCGAACGCGGCGCGGGCTTTGTCCCATTCGTTCGCTTCCCAATACACGCGGCCGATGCGCCACCAGTCGGTGTTCTCCGGATTCTTCGCCGTGACTTCGTCGAAGATGGCCTGGCCCTCGGTTTTCATCCCGCCGAGGTAGTAGACCCGGCCGACGCCGATCCGCTCCCAGCTTCCCTTCCCCGCCTGCGTCCGCGCGAGCTGCAGCAGCGCCTGCGCCGCTTCTTTCTTCGACTTGTCGCGATAAGTCGTGGGATCGATGCCCTTCTTCGCCGCGAACGCGCCGAGGGTGATCCCGAGCACAAACACGAGGAGGAATGCAAAGTTGCGTTTCATGGCCGCAATTCTAGTCACTTCTTCCGGCTCGCGGTCTTCATCACCTTCTCCACGTGCTTGCGCACCGGATCGCCTTCCGCGCGCCGCGCCGCGAACGCCGGCAGGTTCAGATACTCGGTGGCGTTCGCGTAGAAAAAGCGATCGCGATACGTGTCGAGCGGCGGTTTGCTGAACGCCTCGGCGAAGGCCTTGAAGTACTGCTGGTGATCGCGCAGGCGCTCGATCATGTGCCAGTCGGTGCCGTAGATGATGCGATCGCCGAGGCACCCCTGCGAGCGGTCGAGCTCCTGCGCCATCCGCGCGACGAACGCCTTCCGCTTCTTCTCCGTGAGGATGTCGGGATGGAAGCCGAACTCGAGATAGACATTCGGCGTCGCGGGATCGGTGGCCAGCGCGACGGCGCGCTCGGCGAAGGAATTCGCCCACGGCTTCGTGCCGAACCACGGCTCATCGCCGCCGGCGTGGCCGAGGCAGAGGCGCAGGTTCTTCCACTGCTTGTCGGGACGATGCAGCACGTTGCGCCAGAACCTCGGATCGGAGCGCACGCCGTAGCCCGGCCGCGCTTCCATCCCCTCCGGCGTGCAATGCGTGAACAGCGGCACGCTGCGCTGCGACGCGGCAAAATCAAAGAGCGGATCGTTCATCGCTTCATCGGCTTGATATCCGCTCGGCGGATAGAGCTTCACGCCTGCCGCGATCCCGTTGTCGATCGCGCGGCGCACGACGTTGATGTCGTTCGGGCGCTTCGGACTCCAGGCCACGAACGTCAGCAGGCGACCCTTGTTTGCGTCGACGAGGCGTCGCATCCGATCGATCTGCACGCCGACGAAGTCGTAGTAGCAGTCGCCGGGATCGTAGTAATGCTTCATGTCCATCATGTGATGAACGAACAGGTGCACGTCATCGCCGTACGTCGCGAGCAGACGATCGACGATCACCTGCTCGCTGTGCGTGAGAAAGCGCAGCCAGTTCAGGTAATCGCGTCCCGTGGCGAAGATGCTGTCGCGCTCCGCGCGCTCCACCTGCGCGAAGAGACGCTCGAACTGATCGCGCGCGGTTTCGTCATCGAAGTCCGCCATCGTCGTCTCGAGCAGCGCCTTCGTCGAGCCGCTGCCGATCATCGCCAGCGCCTCGCGGACGTCGGGATCGTCGACGAGCTCGGGAGGCGTCGCCGCCGCGAGCGCGGCCGCGGGATTCGCCGCCGCCTCGGTCGTGTCCTGCGCCATCAGCACGGCGTCGCTCATCGACTCCGGCACGCCCTTCGGATGTCCGATCTGATCGCCCGTGCGCCAGTTCAGCAGCTTCGCGATTCCGCGGGCGATGATCCTCGGCAGATGCCCGCGCTGATGCAGCACGCCGGCAATCGGCAGATAGCGGACGTTGAAGACGTGCGTGTGAAGATCGATGCGTTCCATGCGAGCCCTCCGTAAGTGGAGGGCTCGCACGCGGATAAATCCCTACCTCTGGAACGCGTAACTGACTTTCGCGAACACCTGCCGGGTGCTCGGCTCGAAGTCGCCGTTGCTTCCGACCACTTCGTCGAGGTCGCCGTAGCCGATGTAGGCGACGGTCTGCCAGTTGATTTTGTAGGCGAACAACATCTGCGTGGAAAGCGCGCCGCTGTGCTGCGAGGTGTCGGCGAGGGACAGCGCGACATCGCGATTGGTGCGCTGGTTCTGGATGATCGCGCGGAGGAACATGCGAGGGTTGAAGGTGTACGTCGCCTTGAGGCGCTCGACTTGCGACGTGAAGAGGCGGTCGCCGCGGAGGTTCAGCCAACGCAGACTGCTCGTGAGGCCGAGCTGCAGGTGATTCGTCGGGCGGAGCGTCGCGCTGAAGGCGATGTTCGCGCCGCGGCCGAGGCGGTTGGTCGCGAAGTCGACTTCATCTCCGACCCAGCCGTCGACGCTGATGAAGCTGATGATGCGGCTCACGCCGAACTGCTCTGTGAAGTAGATGCGATTGCGGTCGAACAGCTCGCCCTCGTTCGCGACCTGGTCGTGCGACAGGCGGACGCGCGTGAACGAGCGATGCTTGCCGTCGGCGCCGAATCCGACCGACGCCAGCCGGTAGAGCGGATCGCCGGCCTGCGTGTTGTCGTACTCGCCGAACGCAAATCCACGGAAGCGGCTGAAGAATCCTTTCGGCCGCCACGTGTGTCCAACCTCGGTGTAGCTCCCGCGCCATCCGACCTGCGGCACGAATCCGTTATCGGCGCGGAAGTCGTCCGAGTAGTCGGTGTAATTGACGTAGAAATCGTTCTTCGCGGACGAGTACTGGTACCAGCCGTACGCGCCGTATCCGTTCAACTTCTCCCCGTTCCACTGCGACGACAGATCGGGACGATCGGGCGTGACGGTGCGGCTGATCAGGTACTGGCCGGTGAACGTGTGCTTTTCGCCGAGGCGCCACTGGAAGTCGGGACCGAGGACGCGGTTGTGCGCGCCGCCCTCGGACTCGCGCGTCGTGGCGAGCATGCTGATGAACGAGCGTCCGAAGTCGCGGCGGATGCGGCCGATTGCGGCCAGCGAGGAACCTTCCTGCGGCGCGAATTCGGATCCGAATGCCGTCGGGATGATCACCGAACCGCCGCCGCGATCCTGCGCGACCAGCGCCGTGTATGCATACTGCCCGGTTTTGCCGGTCGTGCGCGCGCCCCAGCGCGGTGACGTCAGCGTGCGCGTGTAGACCGCCTGGATCGGCGTCGAGAACAGCTCCACACCTTCAAGGAAGAACGGGCGTTTCTCCGGCAGGAAGATCGCGAAGCGCTCGTTCGTCGAGATCACGGCGACGTCGGATTCGATCTGCGAGAAGTCGGGATTGATCGTCGCATCGACGGCCATGTCCGCCGTCGGATTCCATTTGAAATCGAGGCCGGCGTCGGTGCCGACCTGATGATTCCTGAGCGGAGTGCCGAGCTCACTGGTCTCGCCGAGCTGATTCGCCGTCATGTACGGCGCGGCGACGAAATGATCGCCGGCCGGCAATCCCTGCAGCCCCGTCACTTTTCCGAAGTTGCAGACGAAGCAATTCACGTCGCGCGGCAGCTTGCTGGTGAACATCTGGTAGCGGCGGTCGCGCGGCCAGTTGCGGTAGATCACCAGCCCCCACGCCGCGGGATTGGGATTGTCGTAGCGCAGCGACGAGAACGGCACGCGCATCTCCATCGTCCAGCCGTGATCGTTCACCTTCGCCGCGGTGTCCCAGAAGAAATCGGGCGAGCTGTCTTCGCCGTTGCCGGCGTCGTCGGTGATGGCGTCGTACTGCACGCCCCGCGCGGTGACGAGGAAGAGATAGGCGGTCTTCCCGTCGTTGCGCGTGTCGACGATGATGCCGGCGTAGTCGTCCGTGTTGCCGCTGATCTGATCGTGATCGGCGTATGGCGCGATGATGTCGGACGCTTTGTTGTCGAACGCGTCGACGGCGACGTAGAGGAACTTCGAGTCGTACGTCACCCAGCCGACGGTCTTCACCTTCGGCTCGACGTTGTCGCCGGGATTCGTTTCGTACCAGGTTTCGTATTTCGCTGCGTTCTGCCACGCCGCGTCCGAGAGATCGCCGTCAATCTGGATCGCGGCGTCGGATTTGGCCAGGGCAACGGGTGGTGGTAACTGCTGCGCGAATGCTGCGGTGGCGGTGGCGGCCAGGAAGAGGGCGACCGTCAGTACTTTCACAAAAAACCCCTCCGTAATCACTTGTACGAAAGTATTCGTATGGTTGACGTCGGGGTTTCAAAGAAGTTAGTCACCGATTTGTGAACAGCCGTGACACGAAGCGAGTTCTTCAACAGCTCGAATCGATGATCACCAGCTCCGGCAGCGCATGCATGCGTTTGCTGCGGGCTCGCGCGATGCGGCCGGCAATGCCCAGAGCGAGACCAAGTCCCGCAGCAACGCCGGCCCACTTCATCGGACTCGTGTAAATCGGACTCCTGAATGGATCGTGCAGTTTCTCCATGTAGTTTCTGATTCATACGCCCTCCTTCGCTATGACGAAAGAGTGCGAGCGAAGTGCCATGGAGTAGCGCGCGCCTCCGGCGCGCCCCCGTCCCCCAGAGGCGCGCCGGAGGCGCGCGCTACTCGTTCGTGCTATCCTGCGCGCTCCCACACGCCCCGCGCGTCGTCCTTTCCTCTCTTCACCAACGACGCAATGAAACGAATTCTCTTCATCTTCTCTGCTCTTGCTCTATTTGCACTGTGCGCCGAGGGGGCGATGGTGCGGGTGGTGGCCATCGAAAACGGCCGGACGATCACGATCGAGGATCGCGGCACACACCTGAGCGTACGGCTCGCGGGCGTCGCCATCACGGACGAGCTTCGCGCGCGCGAGTTGCTCCGCTGGACGCTCGCCGATGCGTGGGTGATGCTCGAGCGAAGTGGCGATGACGTGCTCGTTTATCGCTCGCCCGACGCGCTGTTCATCAATCGCGAGCTCGTCCTGCGCGGCTGCGCGCGCGCCACGCTCGCCGGCATCGAGCCCGACAACCGCCCGGTCGTCACGTACCTCGGCGAAGTGAATCCCTCTACCAGCGCGGCACGCGATTCTCGAACGGGCAGCGATACGTCTCGCCGCTCTCGAGCGTTATCGCCACAAAGAACGTCAGGTGGTTCCCGTCGCCGATCGCCGGCTGCTTCTGGCTCGGCGCCACGAGCTTCCCCGTCGTCTCGAGCTGGAACACGTGCTCCTCGTTCTCGGGGATCGTCACATTGAACGTCCGGCCGATGGGCTCGAAGACATACGGCACATTCACCGTCCCTCTCGGATCGATGCGGATCGATTTCACGACGAGGTCTTTGCCCTTGGCCATGTTCACGACCTCGACGCTGAACTCGAGCCAGTCACTGGAGACGGTTTTTCCGTCACGCGCGTCGGAAATCCCGGCGCGCACCTGCACCTCGCCGCGCGTGCAGTCGCCGAGTGTGGGGGTCTCCGAGATCCCGAAATCGTTCGACGAACTGCACGCGGCGAGGAGCAGGACCAGCGGCAGCAGCATTCGTGATCGCATGCAATCTCCTTTCAGGACACGGGCGCCGGGACGAGGAACTTGCAACGATACGAATCGCTGCCTTCGAGCACCACCGTCACCGCGAGCTCGAGCAATCCGGGCTGTTCGCTGCTCGCGTCCTGCTGCTGGGGATTGCGGCGCAACGCGCGTCCGGTCATCGGCAGTTCGAACTGGTGGTCTCCATTCTCCGCGATGCGTTCATTGAAGGTGCGAAAGGAGTTGTCGAGCTGATACGTCGCCTGCATGCGCGGGACGGAATCGACGCGAATCGCTTTGACGACGATGTCCTCCCGCGAGTTGTTCGAGACCTCGACGTGCAACGTCCTCCGGTCTTCGGTGCGCTCCATTCCGATGCCCGAGCCCTCGAGTCCGACTCGAACCTGGATCTCGCCATGCTCGCAGTCGAGCGTGTTGCTGTCCGCGATTTTCGACGACGAAGCGCACGCGGCGATGAGGAGCAGCAGTGGTGCAAGCGAAAGGTGTCTGGACACGCCGACATCCTATCCGGTTGCACGTCCATTGCAGTCAACCTGCGTGGAGGTTTGGCAAACAATGGCAAATCACGATTTGAGCGGTCCCTACGCCCGCGACGATCACGAGGAAGGCCTCGGCGACGAGTACGCGCGCGACGGCGGCTGGAGCGGCGCCGGCCGCGCGGACAACTACACACGCGACGTGCATCCAACAGACGTCGAAGAGTCGGACAAGGAGACTCACATCGGGAAGACGAGCGAGTAAGGTTTTCCGACGGCGATTCCGCCGCGCGCATAGTTTTGTTCGACGAAGAGAATCTGGTCCATTGTGGCGATCACGACCGTCGAAGCGCGTGTGCCGTAGCGGTCTCCTGCGATGAAGACCTCTTCTTCGACGCGTCCCGTATTGCGCGGCGTATTGAGAAATCGCAGCAACTCGGAGACTCCAGGGTCTTCCTGCAGTTTGGCGATCGCGATACTGACTTTCGGCCAATGCTCGCCGAGCGGTGCATTACTGAATCCGTAAACGCCGCGCTCGAGAGCGCGCGGCGGCTCATCTGCGTCGGAAGCGACATAGACAATCGACTTGCCGAACTCGCCCACAATGAGATGAAACCCGGCGTAATGCTCCGCTTCGCGCGCGACGTTCGCCGCAAAGGTTTCCGGCGATTCTTCTGATTTCACGAACGCGCTCACGAGCAAGCCGCGCGAGCGGCTGCGCTGCACGGCGCCGCGAAGATTCGTCACTGCCGCGAAGCGCCCGCGGCGCGAAACCGCGAGCCATGATCCGCCGTGCAATGCATCGCGTCCGCCGACGACATCCGGCGCGTCTTCCCACACGTGCGCAGGCTTCGTCGCGCGCTCGTAATCCTCGTCCCGATTTGCCGCCAGCACGAAGCGCGGACCGTGCGCGAGCGCGATGAGACACATGGATGCAGTTTATCCCGCGCGAAGACGCGGGATCACGGGTCACACCGGCAGGCATTCTCCGACGAGCCATAATGAAGCATCGGCTCGATTTCGTCGTTGGGCTCACTCGGCGCGGGATAAACTCGGCAGAGCGTATGCGATGAGGCGAAAGACAATCGCCCACGCGAACACGTTCACCGCAATCAGGAGAACGATGACCGCAATGCGCAGCGGCTGTGCGCCTTCCGATAACAGGTCCGTCGGATTCACGAACGCATCGAACACGACGATGCCGGGCCAGCTCGGCCACTCCCACGGACCGTACCATCCGAGGAGCGTCATCGCGATCCCGCCGAGCGCGGAGAAGAACCCTTTGCTCATGCTAAAGTCTCGGCCGCCCCGATGTTCACCATCCTCATTGTCGACGACAACCCGTCGTTTCGCATGCAGGCGGCGCGTCTGTGCGAGCGCGAGGGCTTCGCGACGGTCACCGCGGGCAACATCGCCGAGCTGATGGCGGCGCTCGCGAGCTCCACTCCCGATCTCGTCCTGATCGACATCGAGCTGCCGCAAATCCCCGGCCATCGCCTCGGCTCGCTGATCCGCGCGCGCCGCCACGTCCCGATCGTCCTCGTCTCCGCGCTCAGCGAAGACCGCGTGCGCCGCCTCTTCGAAGCCTCCGACGCCGACGGCTGGATCTGCAAGCCGCTCACGCGCGACAAACTCATCGCCGCCGTCACGCGCTTCGCGACGGCACAGCCCGAGACGCCGCATGCCGCGGCCGCACCCGAAGCAGTGCCGGCCAGCGACTCGAAGCCGTATCGCGTGCTGGTCATCGAAGACGAGCAGGTGATCGCCGCGCGCATCCAATCCGTGCTCGAAAGCTCGTGCGCGCTGACGATGGTCTCGGAAGGCGACGCCGCGATCGAGCGCCTCATGCACGATCACTTCGACAGCATCCTCCTCGACCTCACCCTCCCCCGCCTCTCCGGCTTCGACGTCCTGCGCCACCTCATGATCCGCAAGCCCGAGCTGCTGAAGAAGACCGTGATCATGACCGCCGCCGCCGACGAGTCGCTGCAGTTCATCGATCCATCGACAGTCGGCGGCGTGCTTGCGCAAACCGTTCGCCGTCGCGGCGCTCGCGGACATCGTGGCGTCGATCGCGAAAAGCTGATGCGCGTTCATGGATTGATTGTTTCTCTCTTCTTCGCGGTGATCGTTCACGCCGCGGATTGCACTGGTTCCCCTGCGGACTGCACCGAGGTTTCGCTGAGCGTTGATGGCCGTAGCCGGATCTACCAGTATCACTTGCCGCAGGGCTCCTCCTGCGCGAAGACCAATCTCCCCGTGGTTCTCTTTCTCCACGGCGGCAACGGAACCGCCAATGCGATACGACAGTCTTTGGGATACGGATCGAGCAATCGGAACTGCTTCATCTATGTGTTTCCGGAAGGGGCCCGGGGGACGGGCGGAGGCGTCTGGAACTCCGGCGATTGTCTGGGTCTCCCGCAAGGCTCGGGCTATACGGGACCGACCACGCTGCCGGGCTGCGGTTACGGGCTCGATCAGGCCGGCCTGAGCGATGTCCGCTACATCGCCGCTGTGCTCGACGATCTGAAACAGCGAGTCGGGATTGATTCAAGGCGGGTCTATGCGTCGGGTTGGTCGCTGGGCGGCGGCATGACCCATCGCCTCGCATGCGAGTTGTCGGACCGCATCACCGCAATCGCTCCCATCGAAGGCACCATGAAGATTCCGCCGTGCGCGCCGCCGCGTGCCGTGCCGATGATGGAATGGGCATCGCTCGGCGACACCACCTCTCCCTTCGCCGGCGGGCCCGGCGACACGAGCGTTCCCTACAGCGTCGCCGTCCGCCTCGCGGCCTGTGACTTGCCGCCGTATACGAATCCAACGACGACGTTCGTCGTGCCGAGCCCTCTCTCCGCAACCATCACCGACTCCGTCAAGCAGTGGTCGGGCGGCAGAGACGGTTGTACCGTCTTCCTGCACACATTGAGCTCTCAATTGCCTCATGACTGGCTGCTGGCGAACCCGGTGGCCTTCGACTGGCAAGAGACCAACTGGTCGTTCTTCAAGCAGTACGCGATCCCTGCTGGCCCGGCCAGGCGGCGCGCGGTCCGTCATTGAGGCGCCTCGCGAAGGGGTAGCGTCTGCGCGCGAAAGCGCACGAATGGTCCCTCTCACCATGCAAGGAGGACATTCGATGCGTCATGGATCAATCGTTGCCTTAGTTCTTTGCCTAACACTGACGGCCGGAGCGGCATATGCAGAGGCCGATCCGGCGACCGAACAGCAACCCACGCTGAAGTGCGTGAACGGCGTTCTCATCCCGGTGAACGGCGCCGAGGCTGAACGTTTCGCACGCGGGTTTGATCTCGTGCGCGGCGCTCTCCCGCCGTGCAAGTGGATGCCGCCGCCGGGAGTGACGTGGGTCGTCGTGCGTGGCGCTGGCGGTGGTGGTGGCGGTGGCGGCGCCGGCGGTGCTCGTAACGGCGGGCAGGATAACGGAGGTGGCGGCGGCGGCGGGGCCGGCGGGCCGGTGATCACGACGGTCGTCCTGGTGAAGACGGGAGTTGCAGTCGAAGTACGGGTCGGCGACGGCGGCCCGGCCGGTAACGGCGGCATCGGCGGCGGGAACGACGCGAACGGCTCTGACGGCGGTCCGGGCGAAGAATCGCACTTCGGTACCGCGAGCTTTCCCGGCGGGCTTGGCGGGCGCGGAGGGCGCAACGCGAACAGCGGTGGTGCCGGCGGTAACGGTGGAAACGGCAGCACGCCGACCATCACCGGAGCGATTGCCGCGGCGGGTGGCAGCGGCGGCGGACCGAGCGCAAACGGCGCGACGGGGGACTCGACGATCTTCGCGACCGGCGGACCAGGCGGCATCTCGCGACACGTCGACACCGGCGGGGATGGCGGCGCCGGTGGCGGTGGAGGCGCGTCCCTGGCATCGGGAGGACGCGGCGGCGACGGTGGCAAGCACTCCCAGAGTCCTGCGAAGCCAACGCGCGGCGACACCGGCCGCCGCGGCGGCGGCGGTGGCGGCGGTGGCGCACCAGGGGAGGCAAACGAGGGAGGCCTGCCAGGTGGGAACGGGGGGCCGGGCGAGATCCTGATCGTCTGGTCACGCCGGCCGTAATCGCCCTCATCGTGAAGACGAGGTGAGACATCGAGGCGTTGGCAGCTTCATTGCGATTTCTCCGCGCAGTCCAACGATCGGAAAATCGCCAATGTCCCATGGAACCCAACGACTTACGTCTCTCTTCATCGCCGTCCTGCTCGCTCTGCCGCTGTCCGCCTTCGCGGAAAACCGGAGTCGCGGCAGGACAGTGCTCGATCAGATTGCGGCGGAGCTGGAGCTGCGGCGGCACGACACCGCCGCGCCGGAATCCGCGGAACAGGCGATCGTCGATGCGATGAATCGCGAGCGGACGGCGCGTGGCTTGCGGCCGCTCCGTCTCGAACAACGACTGTCGCTCGCGGCGCGCGATCGCGCGAACGACATGTTCGCCAAGCGCTACTTCGATCATGTCTCTCCCGACGGCATCGATCCCTTCACCTGGGCCACGCGCCGCGGCTATCGCTACAGCATCATCGGTGAGAATCTCGCCCTCGGTCTTCGCAGCAACAACTCCATCGTCGACGGCTGGATGCGCTCGCCCGGACATCGCCACAACATCCTCACCCGCGACTTCGACGAAGTCGGCATCGCCATCGGTGACGGATCCCCGACACGCGGCTACCGCGGCCCGCTCGTGGTCGCGTTGTACGCGGCGCAGTGATACCGTTCGCCGCCGATGAAAAAACTCCTCTTGCTGGCAATCGTTGCGAGTGTCTCGATGTACGCCCAGGAACCGCCTCCTCCCCCGCCGCCGATCCCGGACGCCTACTGGCCCGAGGCGCGGTCAAAGGAGATCCTCGACAAGACCCTCACCATCCGGCTCGCGCCGGATCTGTCGGCGCTGCCGCAGAATGAGCAGGCCGCGCTGAAGGAACTGTTCGAAGTCGGCTCGGTCGTGCAGAAGCTGTACGAGAAGCAGCGGCATGCGCAGGCGCTCGAAGCGTTCGAGCAGTTGCGCACGATCGACTTCCGCAACGGCAGCCCCGCGCGCACGAAGAATCTCCGCACGCTCTACCGCCTCTTCCAGGGACCGATCGCCACGACGATCGACAACAAGCGCGAGCCGTTTCTCAACGTGAAGCCGCCGGATCCGGGCCGGAACATGTATCCGGCCGACGCCACGAAAGCGGAGATCGACGCGTTCCTCGCCGCGCGTCCGGAGATGCAGGGCAACATCCTCGACAGCCGCACCGTCGTCCGCCGCGAGACGAAGAACAATCTCGCCGGCGATCTCCAGATCTTCACCCTCTACCCGATCGTCCGCACCATGCATCCGTTCCGCGAGAGCTTTCTGCGCTCGCGCCAGCTCGGCGCCGACGGGAAGAGCTTCTACGCCGTGCCGTACACCATCGCCTACGCCGACGAAACGATCGAGATGTACAACCGCCTGATCCGCGCCGCGCTGTTCCTCGAGCAGAGCGATCCCGAATTCTCGCGCTACGTCTGGAATCGCTCGCGCGATCTGCTGTCGAACGACTACGAAAGCGGCGACGCGTCGTGGGTCACCGGCCGCTTCCAGCGCCTCAACATGCAGCTCGGCGCGTACGAGACATACGACGACGCGCTGTACGGCGTGAAGGCGTTCTACAGCATGAGCATCCTGCTGAAGAACGAGAAGGCGACCGCCGATCTCGCGAAGGCGCTCGGCGGATTGCAGGCCATCGAAGACGCGCTGCCGTACGAGCCGCACAAGCGCGTGAAGGAAGACATTCCGATCGGCGTGTATGAAGTGATCGCCGATTACGGACAGGCGCGCGGCACGAACACGGCCACGATCCTGCCGAACGATGCGCTCTTCGCGCGCCGCTACGGCCGCACGATTCTGCTGCGCGAGAACATCATCCGCCATCCGGAGCTCGTGGCCGCGAATCAGCGCATCTGGCGCGCGGTGACGGCGCCGGATCACGCGAACGATCTCGATCCCGAAGGCAACGTCCAGCGCATTCTCTGGCACGAGATCGGTCATTACCTCGGCCCGAACGGCGACAGCCTCGGCGAGTACGCCGATGCCGCCGAGGAGATGAAATCGGATCTCGTCTCGCTCTTTGCGCTGCAGAAGATGAATCATCCGGCGCTGCGCGCGATCCAGGCGTATGGCATCCGCCGCGCGCTGCTCAACAGCAAGCCGCGCAGCGACCAGCCGTACGAGACGATGGAACTGGTCCAGTTCAACTGGTTCCTCGACAAAGGACTGCTGACCTTCGATCCGAAAACCGCGCAGCTGAAGATTGCTTATGACAAATACCCGGATGCCGTGAACTCGCTGCTCGGCGAAGTCGTCAAGCTGCAGCACGACGGCAACAAGGACGCAGCGAAGGCGTTCTTCGAGCGCTGGACGAAATGGACGCCGGAACTGCACGACAAGATCGCCGCGAAAGTGCGAAGCGCCGAAGGCGCGTCGCGGTTCCGGCTGGTGATGTATGGAGCGTTGGGAGAGTGATGGTGAAACGCGCGATTGCTCTTCTTCTGCTTACTGCTTGTGCGACGGCGCCTAAACCGGTGCCGGCTCCGCCGGAAGGGAAAGCGGCGACTGGCGTCGCCGCAGTCCAAACGCTAGACGGGTTCATTCCGCTGCGGTGGGATGCGGAAACCGGCAAGCTGATGATGGAGATCACGCGCTTCAACGAAGAGCTGATCTGGCAGGTCTCGCTGGCGTCGGGCGTCGGGTCGAATCCGATCGGGCTCGATCGTCACCAGCTCGGCGCGACGCACATCATTCGCTTCGAGCGCGTCGGTCCGCGCGTGCTGATGGTCGAGCCGAACTTCGCGTATCGCGCGCTGTCGAATGACGCGGCAGAGCGGCGCGCGGTCGAGGAATCGTTCGCGCAGTCGGTGCTCGCCGCGTTCAAGGTCGAATCGAAAACCGACAACGGCGTGCTCGTCGACGCGACCGATTTCTTCCTCAGCGATGCGCACGGCGTCGCGCGCCGGTTGCGCGACGCGCAGCAGGGCTCGTACGCGCTCGACAAGAACCGCAGCGCGATCTACCTGCCGAACACGAAGGCGTTCCCGCGCAACACCGAAGTCGAAGCGACGCTGACGTTCTCCACCAACGATCGTCCCGGCAATCTCGTTCGCGACGTCACGCCGACCGCGGACATCATCACCGTCCGCGAGCATCACTCCTTCGTCGCCTCGCCGCCGCCCGGCTTCACGCCGCGGCGCGCCGATCCGCGCGTCGGAGTCTTCGGTCCCGACTTCTACGACTACGCCTCGCCGTTCACCGGCCCGATCTCGAAGCACTGGATCTCGCGGCATCGCATGGAGCCGGGCAAGCCGCTCGTCTACTACGTCGACAACGGCGTGCCGGAGCCGATCCGCAGCGCGCTCGTCGAAGGCGCGTCGTGGTGGAACGCGGCATTCGAGGCGGCGGGATTTCCGAACGGATTCCAGGTGAAGGTGTTGCCGACCGACGCCGATCCGCTCGACATCCGCTACAACATGATCAACTGGGTGCACCGCTCCACGCGCGGCTGGTCGTACGGCAGCGGCGTGACCGATCCGCGCACGGGCGAGATCATCAAAGGCAACGTGCTCCTCGGCTCGCTGCGCATCCGCCAGGACGTGATGCTCGCGCGCGGACTCATGCCCGTGTACGACGAGCTCGATCCGAAAACGTCGCCGTCGCTGATGGCACTCGCGCGCATTCGCCAACTGTCCGCGCACGAAGTCGGCCACACCCTCGGCCTCGATCACAACATGGCCGCGTCGACGTACGGCCGCGCCTCGGTGATGGACTATCCCGCGCCGTACGTGAAGATCGTCAACGGCAAGCTCGATCTCTCCGAGGCCTACAGTGCGGGCGTCGGACCATACGACATCGCCGCGATCAAGTACGCGTATCAGCCGGTAAGAAATGACGCGGAGCTCGAGGCACTCGCGGCCGCGGTGCCGCTGTTCATCTCCGATCCGCACTCGCGTCCCGTCAGCGGCGCGCATCCCCTCGGATCCGTGTGGGACAACGGCGGCGATCCGGTGGCGATGCTCAAGCACGAGATCGAAGTGCGCCGCATCGCGCTCGAACAGTTCGTCGGTGCGGACGAAGTCACGCTGCTGCCGCTGTACCTGCATCACCGCTATCAACTCGAGGCAGCGGCAAAGTCCATCGGCGGCGTCTACTTCACCTATGACCGCACGCCGCCGCGCGTCGTGCCGGCCAGGCAGCAGCGCGACGCGCTGAACGCGATTCTCGAAACGCTCCAGCCGTCGTTCCTCACCATCCCGCAACGCATCGTCGATCTCATTCCGCCGCCCGCCTACGCCACCGGCGACGCGAACACGGAGCGCTTCCCGCGCCGCACCGATCCCACCTTCGATCCGATCGCCGCCGCCACGACCAGCGCCGACATCACCGTCTCCGCGCTGCTCGACCCCGCGCGTTGTGCGCGCCTCGCGCAGCAGAACGAGCTCCCCCTCCGCGACGTGCTCGACTCGCTCATCGACATCGCCGCGCGCGAAGGCCGCATCACCCGCGCCACCCGCACGCTGCTCTTCGTCCGCCTCGCCGAGCTCGCCGCCAACCGCGACGCCGACCCGCAAGTCCGCGCCGAGGCCTCGGATGCCTTGCGGCGACTCTCGTCCCGCCTGACCAATGTCGCCGATGCCGCCGAGAACGCGCATCGCGCGATGACGCGCGACGACATCAAGCGATTCCTCGAGCGTCCGGCCGAGGCGTGGCAGCCGCCGAGATTGCCGGAGATTCCGCCCGGGCCGCCGATTTAGTCTGGTGTGGTGCGCGCCTCCGGCGCGCCCTCCGCCCTAAGGCGCGCCGGAGGCGCGCGCCACTCGAACGACCAGAAACGGATTCAACGCGCTCTTCGCAATCACGCGCGGCATGAACCGAAAAAACCAATCCGCCGGGCGGCCGAACAGCCGCCCGTACCAATGCTGCGCGGCCTGGCGGAACTGCAATCGCTTATACGGCGACAACGGCTCCGCGTGAGGCGCGAGCGCGGCGATCTCGCCAAACGTCGGCAGAAACCCTTCGCGCAGCGAATGAAACCGCGCGCTCCCCGGCGTATCGCCGTGCCAGAAGTCGATCGGAAACGCGCCGTTCGGGCAGTCGAGATAAACCGTCGGCGCGACACGCAAAAGCTCGCGCAGAAATGCAGCGCGCAACTCATCGCGATTCGGGAGCGGGGTCACGGCGTAGCGAGGAATCGACGTTTCGGAGACACCGATATGCTCGATCACGCCCGACGAGATGACGACGTCGAACGAGTCATCCGCAAACGGAAGCGACAGCGCGGACGCGACCACGAGCCGGTCGCGGTGCTCGCGCTCGCGCCACTGCCACTTGCGCAGCTGCGAGAGATCGTTGCCCCATGCGTCGAAGCCGCGCTCGATGAGGAGATCGACCGAGAGGCCGTTGCCGCAGCCGCAGTCGAGAACGCGTGTGGTGCGCGCCTCTGGCGCGCCCCCCGTCCCCAAAGGCGCGCCGGAGGCGCGCACCACACCGCGAAGCAGCGGCAGGTAGAAATCGAGAATCCGCCGCCGTGTTCCTTCCAGCTCCAGCTCCAAACCTTTCGCGTGCTCCGGCGTCAATGGAGTTGTGCCGTCGAAGTGGTCGTAATACCGCCCTTCGGCGAAATCACCATTGGGATAGCAACGGGCACAATCGGGACAGCAGAACGCCCTGTCGAGCGCGGCCTTGCAATGAGGACAAACGAGTGGGGAATTCATCGCTGAAACTTTTCGTAGTTCGCGGCGTAATTGTCCGCTAGGAGAAGCTCCGTTCATGTCGAGACTCGCAAAAGTCCTTCTTTTTCTTGTCCTTGCCGCTGCGGTCACGGTCGGAGTCTATGCCTTCGTCCGCAACGGAAAGAAGAACGACGGTGGGCTGAAACAAGTCGAAGCCACCAACGGCACGATCGTCGAAAAAGCAGTCGCGGTCGGCCAGATCCAGCCTCGCCAGAAGTTCCAGGTCAAATCGAAAATCTCCGGCATCGTGCGCCACGCGAGGGTGCAGGTCGGAGACACGGTGAGGGCCGGCGACGCGCTGTTCGAGATCGCACCCGATCCGACGCCGCTCGAAGTGACCGAAGTCGATCGCCGCGTCGAATCGGCCACCGCGTCGTTCAAGCGCGCGGAGAGCGACTACCAGCGCTCGATGGAGCTCTCGCGCGGCGGCGTCCTTCCGAAGTCGGACGTCGACGCGAAGAAGGAGTCGTTCGAGCTCGCGCGTGTCGCACTGATGAAGGCGCAGCAGGACCGCGAGCTCGTGCGTCGCGGACGGCTGTCGAGCACCTCCACCGAATCGATCATCCGCGCGCCGGCCGCGGGCACGATCCTCACCCGTGCAGTCAACGAAGGCGATCCGATCGTGCCGCTGACGTCGTACCAGCCGGGCACCGAGATGGCCACCGTGGCCAACATGTCGGACCTCATTTTCAAAGGAACGGTCGATGAGATCGACGTCGGCAAGCTCTCGGTCGGCATGACCGCGCGCATCAAAGTCGGCGCGCTGCCGACCGACGTCGTCACCGGCAGAGTCGCGCGCATCGCGCCGCAGGCGCAGCAGAAGGAAGGCGCCACGCTCTTCGACGTCGAGATCGAGCTCGACCCGAATCAGAAGATCACCCTCCGCGCCGGCTACTCCGCCAACGCCGACGTCATCATCCGCGAAAAGAAAGACGTCCTCGTCCTCCCCGAGCGCCTCGTCCTCTTCGAAGACGGCGGCAAGAAGACGTTTGTCGAATTGCCGGCCGCGAACCCGAAAGACCAGCCGCGCAAAGTCGAGATCAAGACCGGCATCTCGGATGGTCTGAACATCGAGATCGTGTCGGGGGTGAAGAAGGGCGACAAAGTGGTGGAGAGGCCGCCGAAGGAAATCTCGTAGGAGGCTCAAAGGGGGCCGAGGCTCAAAGGCTCAGAGAAGAGCGCTTTGAGCCTTTGCGCCTCTGAGCCTTTGCGCCTTTATGAAAGACGTCCTCCGCCAGCTCTTCCGCGATATTCGCACCGAGAAGCTCCGCACGTTCCTGACGGTGTTCGGGATCGTCTGGGGAACCGTTGCGATCAGTCTGATGCTCGCGTTCGGAACGGGGCTGCACAAGCAGCTGATCCGGAACACGGCGGGCCTCGGCGATCGGATCTGCATCGTCTGGCCGGGGCTCACGTCGATCCCGTACGAAGGGCTCGGCAAGGGGCGCCGGCTGCGCATCGCCGAGGACGACATCAGCGCGATCCGCAACGAAGTGCAGGGGCTCAAGCGCATCTCCGGCGAGTACATGAACTCGATGCGCCTCGACTACGGCACGAAGACGATGTCCGTCGACATCTCCGGCATCACCGCGGAGTTCGGCGAGATGCGCAACCTGATCCCCGAGCCGGGCGGGCGCTTCGTCAACCCGATCGACGACGGCGATCAGCGCCGCGTCATCTTCCTCGGCGATGAGCTGAAGACGAACATCTTCGGCCCGACCGACCCGATCGGGAAAACCGTGCTCCTCAACCAGTCGCCGTTCCAGATCATCGGCGTGCTGAAGAAAAAGGAACAGGACTCGAGCTACAGCGGCCGAGACAACGAGAAGGCGTTCATCCCCTCCTCCACGTTCCGCGCGCTCAGCGGCGACAAGTACGTCGACAACATGGTCCTGCAGCCGGCCGATCCCAACGGCACGAAGCAGCTGATCGAGCGCCTGCGCGGCGCGTTCGGCAAGCGGCTGCGCTTCGACAAGGAAGACAAGGAAGCGCTGTCGATCTGGGACACGACTGAGCAGTTCCACTTCTTCGACGTGTTCATGCTCGCCTTCAACGCGTTCCTCGGCATCGTCGGCGTGCTGACGCTCATCGTCGGCGGCATCGGCGTGTCGAACATCATGAACGTCATCGTCGAAGAGCGAACGCGCGAGATCGGCATCAAGATGGCCCTCGGCGCGAAGTCGGGCTGGATCCTTCGCCAGTTCCTGCTCGAGACGCTGATCGTGACGATGTTCGGCGGCGCGATCGGCTTCGCCATCTCCTTCGGCATCTGCGCGATCTTCCCCCAGGACCTCGTTCAATACGTCGGCCGTCCCGAAGTCTCGCCGCTCGTGGCGGGACTCACCTCGGCGGCGCTGGGAATCGTGGGTCTCGTCGCCGGCTACTTCCCGGCGCGGGACGCGGCGCGGCTCGATCCGGTCGTGGCGATGAAGCTATGAAAAAAGACATCCACATCATCACCACGCTCTTCTCTTCCTCGGCACAGCTGCAGAAGAAGCGCGCGTTTCTCACGATCGCTTCGATCGCGTGGGGAACGGTGGCGATTCTGCTGCTGCTCGCGTTCGGCGAAGGGCTGAAGCGGCAGCTCGACAAGAACCGCCGCGCGATGGGAGAGAACATCGCCGTGCTCTGGCCGGGCGAGACGTCGAAGGCGTGGAAGGGGATGCCGCCGGGCCGCCGCATCCGCCCGCGCATCGACGACGTCGACTTCGTGCGCCAGCGCATGCCGGAGCTGAAGTCGGTGATCGGCGAAGTCGTCTCCTGGCGCACCGCGATCGCGTACGAGCGCAAGACGATCAACGGCCGCGTGAACGGGGTGAACATCGAATACGGCGACGCGCGCAAGCACTTCCCGGTCGCGGGCGGTCGCTGGCTTTCTCCGGAAGACGAGAAGCAGCGCCGCCGCGTCGCGTTTCTCGGCGACGAGATGCGGGACGATCTCTTCGGCAAGGGCGCGAACCCGGTCGGCAAGACGATCCTCATCAACAACGCGCCGTACATCGTCATCGGCGTGATGCAGCACAAGACGCAGATGGGCACCTACCAGGGTCCCGACGCGCAGCACGCCTGCATTCCGATCTCGACGTTCAAGGCGCAGTTCGGCCGCGAACGTCTGAACAACATGCTGATCGAGACCACGACGCCGGACGAGATGGAAGCGGCGCTGAAGAAATTCAACGAGCTGATGGGGCCGAAGTTCGGCTACGACCCCGAAGACGAGCGCGCGTTCGGAACGTGGAACACGGTCAAGACCTCGAAGGTGACGATGATGATCGGCATCGGCATCGAGATGTTCCTCGGCATCGTCGGCGCGCTGACGCTGCTCATCGGCGGCGTCGGCGTGGCGAACATCATGTTCGCCGTCATCAAGGAACGGACGCGAGAGATCGGCGTGAAGATGGCCCTCGGCGCGAAGTCGCGCTGGATCATCTGGCCGTTCGTGCTCGAGGCGCTGCTCTACACGTTCATGGGCGGCGCGATCGGCATGATGATCGCGACGGCCATCGCCGCCGCGGCGACGTTCCTGCCCATCGAATCGAACGAAGTGATGTCGTTCCTCGGCCGGCCGACGCTCTCGCCGCAGATCGGCCTCGCAACGTCACTCATCCTCGGCACCATCGGTCTGATGGCTGGCTACTTCCCCGCGCGGCGCGCCGCGCGCGTCGATCCCGCTGCAACGCTACGCTATGAATGAAACTCGGAACGCCGGCGTCCTCGCCGGCTGGTCAGGCGCCGTCTCGGCGCCGCGGCGGCGGGACGCCGCCGGATCAGCCGGCGAGACGCCGGCGCTCCGAGCGACGCCAGGAGAAACATGACCAGCATCATCCGCATGGAAAACATCCGCAAGATCTACGACACCGGCAAGGTGAAGGTCGAGGCGTTGAAAGGCATCGACCTCGACGTGCGCGCCGGTGAGCTGGTGGCGATCGTCGGACCGTCGGGCTCCGGCAAGTCGACGCTGATGAATCTTCTCGGATGTCTCGACACGCCGACCGACGGCATCTACGAGCTCGGCGGCGAAAACGTCGGCGGCGTGACGCGCGACCAGCTCGCGGAGATCCGCAACCGCCGCGTCGGATTCGTGTTCCAGAACTTCAATCTCCTGCCGCACATCTCGGCGCAGGAAAACGTCGAGCTGCCGCTGCTCTTCGGCGGCATCTCGCTGAAAGAGCGCCGCACGCGCGCGGCCGAGCTGCTCACGCGCGTCGGCCTCGGCGACCGCCTCGATCACAAGCCGACCGAGCTCTCCGGCGGACAGATGCAGCGCGTCGCCATCGCCCGCGCGCTGGCAATGAATCCCGACATCGTCCTCGCCGACGAGCCGACCGGAAACCTCGACACGTCCTCCGGCACCGACATCATGTCGATCTTCACCGAGCTCTGGAAGAGCGGCCGCACGCTGATCATCATCACGCACGACCCCGCGCTCGCGAAGCGCGCCAGCCGGATCGTCGAGATCCGTGACGGAAGGATTACAAGCGATCATCGGAACGAAGAAGCGGCGTAGGATGCGCGCGTGCAACGCGCGCTCCTCGCTCTCCTGACCCTCTCGTCTCTCGCTTGCGCGACGGTCTCTCAAAAACAAATTGTCATCGCAACGGCGGCCACCGGCGCGGCGCTGTTGCTCGATGACGAGATTGCGCGCGTCGCGACGCGGCATGACTCGCCGATCCTCGATCGCGTCGAGACGTTCGGCGGCGGAGGCTCGGACAAAGTCATCGCGGGCTTTCTGCTTTACGGACTCGCGGCGAAGGACAAGAACGCGCGCAGGACGGCCATCGATGCATTCGCGAGCCAGATCATCGCCGCGAAGGCCGTCACTCCGATGATCAAGCAGTTGACCAATCGCACGCGCCCGAACGGCGACGGCGATTCGTTTCCGTCGAATCACGCCACCACCGCCTTCGCGCTCGCCAGCACGATCTCCGTGCATTACCCGCGGGCGCGCTGGTGGGCGTATGGCATCGCCGCCGGCGTAGCTGCCGCACGCGTACAGAACAACGCGCACTGGACGTCCGACGTCGTCGCCGGCGCGGCCATCGGCACGTTCGTCGGGCACACGGTGGCGACGTTCGGCCGCAAGCGGTGGAAGTGGAACGTCAGCGTGACGGCGGCGGCAGGAGGTGTTTCTGCACTTTCCCCAGCGCCGTTCGCGGAATCGCGTCCACTCTCACAAATCGCCGCGGCACCTTGAACGACGCCAGCTGCTCGCGGCAGACGCGCTCCAGCGCCGCCGCGTCGAAGTCGCCGACGATGTACGCCACCGGCACCTCGCCGCGCACGTCATCCGCCGCGCCGACGACCGCGCACTCGCTCACGTGCTCGAGCAGCAGCTCCTCGATCTCGCGCGGATAGATGTTGAAGCCGCCGGAGATGATGAGATCGGACTTGCGGCCGAGGAGCGTGTAGTAGCCATCGTCGGAAACGGTGGCGAGGTCGCCGGTGCGAAAAAAGCCGTCGGCGGTGTGGTGCGCGCCTCCGGCGCGCCTCCAGTACCCTGCGAACACATTCGGCCCGCGCACCAGCAACTCGCCATCCTCGATGCGCACTGAAACGCCCGGCAGCGGAAGTCCAACGGTTCCCGCGCGACGCTCGCCGACGTACGGATTGCTGATGTTCATGAACGTCTCGGTCATGCCGTAGCGCTCGAGAATCGTGTGGCCGAAGAGCTCGCGGAACTGCGCGAGCACATGCGCAGGCAGCGGCGCGGAGCCGGAGACGAAGAGGCGCATGCGCGAGCCGATCGCGCGCGCGACGTCGGGCGGCGTGTCGAGCAGGCGGACGTACATCGTCGGCACGCCGAAGAAGAGCGTCGGCTGGAAGTCGAGGAAGTGCTCGATGGCGTTGCGGTGATCGAAGCGCTCGAGCAGGCGCATCCGGCAGCCGCTCACGAGCCACGTGTGCAGACCGTTGCCGAGGGCGTGGATGTGGAAGAGAGGAAGCGCGAGGAGGAAGCGGTCGCGATCGGTGATCTGCCAGCACGTCGCGAGATTCACGGCGTTGGCCATGAAGTTGTTGTGCGTCAGCACCGCGCCCTTCGACGCGCCGGTCGTGCCCGAGGTGTAGATGATCGCCGCCGGCGTATCTCCATCGAGATCGGCTTGCGGCCGCTTCTCATCATCCGATGAAAACAGATCATCCGCCGTCATCAGCAAACGCGGCTCCGCATCCTTCGTGATGTGCGCGATCTCGCGCTCGCGATAGAGGATGTTGATCGGCACGAAGATCACGCCGAGCTTCACGCAGGCGAGAAAGAGATCGATCAGCTCGATGCGATTCGCGAGATAGACGCAGAGGCGATCGCCTTTTTCGAAGCCGCGCGCGCGCAACGCATTTGCCACGCGATTGCTGCGCGCGTCGATTTCGCCGAACGTAGATGTCGTCCCTTCCCACTCGAGTGCCGCGTCATCGCGGCGCGCGAGGAGGGACAGGTCAAAGAGCTGCAGCAGGTTCACGCACGCGATCGTATCGGAACGCCGGCGTCCCCGCCGGCTGATCGGGCGGCGTCCCCGCCGCCCACCCCTGGGGTGGCGGCGCGGACGCCGCCACTTCAGCCGCCGAGACGGCGGCGTTCCGAGGTTACCGCCGGATGCGATCGTGCGTGAGCGAGCTCGGTGCATCGAGATGCGCGTCGTCATCGACGCCGACGCCGAGGCGATCGACCAGCTCACCGCCCCACCACCCCGTCACGCCGCCGAGACCCGCGCCGATCGCCGAAAGAGCAACGGCCAGCGTTTCAGGGTTCGACGGATTGTCGCGGCGCAAAAACCAGCTCGCCGCAAACAACAGCACCACGATCACGTTTCCGATTCCGTGCAGCGTACCGATGCGCTTCGCGCGCGTGCCGCCCGGAATCGCCAGAAAATCGATCAAACCGAAAACCGCGGCAATCAATCCGCTGATCACGCCCGCGGCGATCATGTACCACGCCGCGTGGACCAACCCAGGCCGATTCATCGCGAGGCCGATGACGTCGAAGAACAGAGACGTCGCCAAAAGCCCCAGCGGAAAGACGATCAGCATCTGATGGATCGGATGCCCGAAGAGCTTGGCTCTGCTTTCCATATCTACCTCCGCTACCGTTATTTGCAACGGACCCGCCACAAAGAAGTTTCATTGGCCGCGAAAAATGTTGTGTCTGCTTAACAGGTCGACCCCAGCGCGAATCGCCGAAGGCGACAGCGCCGCGTAGCCGAGGACAAGACCGTTGCGAGGGTGGGCACCGCAATACAGCCGCGAAAGCGGCGGCACATCGAGGCCCGCACGCGCCGCGCGTTCCGACGCGCGGCGATCGGAGCCTTGAATGAACACCGAAAGCCGCAACCCCGCATCCGAGCCCGCGACGTCCACGCGACAGCGGCGAAGAGCGTCGAGCAGGATGTCCCGCCGCGAGTGATAGAGCGCGCGCATGCGCCGCACGTGCGCGCCGAAGTGGCCGCCCGCGAGAAAGTCGGCGACCACGGCCTGCATGAACGTCGCCGGATGTCCGTCGAGTTGCGTGCGCGCGCGGACGAACGGCTCGACGAGATCGGGCGGCACGACGAGATACGCGAGGCGCAGCGACGGATAGAGCGACTTCGTGAACGTGCCGGCGTAGAGCACGCGGCCGGTGGTGTCGAGTCCCTGAATCGCCGCGAGCGGGCGGCCGTCGTAGCGAAACTCGCCGTCGTAGTCGTCCTCGACGATCCACGCATTCGCACGGCGCGTCCATTCGAGCAGCGCCAAACGCCGCTCGAGCGACATCGTCATGCCGAGCGGATACTGATTCGACGGCGTGACGTATACGACTCGCGCGCGCGATGCGAGCGCGACTCCGGCGGCGACGTCGAGTCCTTCCTCATCAACCGGCACCGGCACGACCCGCGCCCCGGCGGAGAGAAACGCCGCGCGAGCGCCGTAGTAGCCGGGATCCTCGATCCACGCCTCGTCGCCGGGATCGAGCAGCATGCGCGCGGCGAGATCGAGCGCCTGCTGCGAGCTGTTGACGATGATGACCTGCGACGCATCGCAGTTCACGCCGCGCGAGGCGACGAGATACGACGCCACGGCCTCGCGCAGCGGCGCGTAGCCGGCCGGATCGCCGTAGATCATTTCGTTCGCATCGAGCCGCCGCGCGTGCAGCGCGACGAGGCGCCGCCAGAGATCAACCGGAAACGCATCGAGCGCCGGCAGCCCCGCCGCGAACGGCCGCACGACCTGCGGCTCGACGCACGACACGCCATCCAACGCCGCGCGTGCCCGGATGGCCATGCGCCGATCGCCCTCCAATCGCACGCGCACTTTGCGCGCCGGGGCCGGCACATCCGCAACATACGTCCCCGATCCCGTCCGCCTCTCAACAAATCCTTCGCGCTCCAGCTGCGCGTACGCTTCCTCGGCCGTCTTGCGCGAGACGCGCAGATCCGCAGCGAATGTGCGCGTCGACGGCAGGCGCGTTCCCGCCTTGAGCGTCCCGCCGAGGATCGACGCACGGAGCGCGCGGTAGATCGTCTGGTAGCGCGGCAGACCGTCGTTCGACGACGAAATCGTGTCGAACAGCGGTCCGCGAAGTGGTCTCCTCGCCTTGCGTGAAATGGTCGTCTTCGGCATACCGCTCATTCTGCATCATGGAGGGCATGATCGAACCGCGAACGCTGCTCTCCGAATATCCGCCCGCTCGTCCCGACGACGCCGCGGCCCATTTCGCGGCCCGGCTGCGCTATGAAACCGACTCCGCCGACGTCTACGCCGATCTGATGAACGAGATCCCGGGCGTGTTCGTCGTCGACTGCCGCCCGCGCGACTTCTACCTCGCCGCGCACATCCCGGGCGCGATCCACCTCCCCCACCGTCTCATCGATGAGGAGACGACCGCGCAGTTCCCGAAGGACGCGCTGATCGTCACGTATTGCGACGGCATCGGCTGCAACGGCTCGACGAAAGGGGCGCTGAAGTTCGCGCGGCTCGGTTTCGAAGTCAAAGAGCTCCTCGGCGGGATCGACTGGTGGATCCGCGACGGACATCCGGTCGCCTCCGGCATCGAGCGCGGCAGCCTCACGCAAGTCGCCATCGCCTGCGGATGCTGATCGCGCTCGTCACCTGGTCCGGCCTCCCCGAGCTCGCGGACGATGATCGCCTGCTGCTCGATCACTTGCCCGCACGCGCGGTCGTGTGGGACGACCCGGCGATCGATTGGACTGCGTTCGACGCCATCGTCCTCCGCTCGACGTGGGACTATCACACGCGCATCGACGAGTTCCGCACGTGGATCGATCGCCTCGACGCAAGCGGCGCGACGCTCTGGAATCCGCCTGCGCTGCTGCGCTGGAACACGCACAAGCGCTATCTCCTCGACCTCGCCGCACGCGGTGTCAACGTCGTACCCACGCTGCTCGCTTCGCGCGTTGTCATCAAACCCGCCGTCTCCGCGACGGCGTACCGCACGAGCGTCCTCGATCCGTTCGATCAGGAAATGCTCGTGCAGCCGTTCATCGACGAAGTCGTCACCGCCGGCGAATGGTCGCTGGTCTTCTTCCGCGGCGCATTCAGCCACGCCGTGATCAAACGCGCGCGGAGCGGCGACTTCCGCGTCCAACACGATTTCGGCGGCACCTGGGAACCGGCGCAGCCGGACACCGCGCTCATCGAACAGGCGCAGGAGATTTTGCAGACGATCGAAGAGCCGTGGCTCTACGCGCGCGTCGACGGTGTCGTGCGCGATGGACGTTTGCTGTTGATGGAGCTGGAGATGACGGAGCCGTCGCTGTTTCTCGACGCGCAGTCGGCGGCGCGATTCGCGGCAGCGATCGCACAGGTTTGCTAGACACCCTCGTCGAGATACTCCACGAAATCCGTCGCCTGCGGCGCGTGTCCGAGCTGGCGCAACAGCGTCACGAGCTGGCCGCGGTGATACGTCGAGTGATTGACGAGGTGCTGGATCATGTGCCCGAGCGCGTACTCCCACGTCTCGTCGCGATAGTTCTGATACGCGATGCGCTGTTGCAACTGCTCGTCCGTCACTTCGTTTGCGAACCGCTGCTGCTCCGCCTGCACCTCGCGCAACTCCTGTTCGAGCTCGGCGAGGGTCGCATATTGCGGCACGTTCGGCGGGCGCTTCGGCGATTCGCGGAGCCAGCGCCGCAGCCAGATCCACTCCACGACGACGAGATGCCCGAGCGTGCCGAGGATCGACTCGAAGCTGGTTTGCAGATCGCGCGTCAGCTCGGCGGGATCGAGCGTGCGGACGCTCTCGAGGATCCGCTCGTTCGCCCAGCGGTTGTAGGCGAGGAGCGTCCGGACGTCGGCGGCATTCATGCGCTGATCTTACGCCGTGGCAATGGCCACGACGCCGGCGAGAATCGCGAGCGCGCCGGCGATGCGCGCGGTCGTCACCTTCTCGCCGAACGCCATCACGCCGACGCAGAAGGCGACGAGCACGCTCACTTCGCGCACGGCGCCGGCGTAGCTGGCCAGTGCGCCGGAGCGCATGGCAATCAGGACGAGCACGTACGCGAGCGGCATCGTGACGCCGGCGAGGATCACCCGGCCGGGTTGCTGGCGCAGGACGTCACGCCATTGCGACCGCAGTGCAAACGGCGTGTAGAGAATGAAGCCGGCCAGCAGCACGAGATAGATGTAGAGCATCGGCTCGACGACGCGCACGCCCTGTCGGTCGATGGCGGTATACGTCGCGGTGAGCATGCCGGCGACGAGCGCCCATCGGAACGCCGGCGTCCCCGCCGGCTGGCCGGGCGGCGTCCCGCCGCCCAGAAAAAACACGCCAATCGCGATCAGCACGATGCCGACGATGCCGGCGAGCGCGGGACGCTCGTGCAGAAACAGGATCGACGGAATCAGCAGAAACAGCGGCGCGCTACCGCGCGCGATCGGATACGCGACGGCGAGATCGCTGTGCGCATACATCCGGCTCACCGCGTACATGTACAACACTTCCACGACCGCGCTCGCGGCGATGAACATCCAGCCGCGCGGCGACGGCGCGTGTGAGAAGAACATCACCGGTGCGTAGAACACGCAGGTCGCGCCGAGCATCGCCCAGATGAACGCCGTCCGATCGCTGGCGCGCTTCATCACCGCATGCGGGATGACGTGGACGAATCCCGCGAGAACGATCAGCGCGAGCGCGTAGGCGCTCACCTGGCGCTCGAGTCGCCCCGCAAGCCGGTCAGCGATGCCTGCCCGAGCGTGTGCTCTTTGATGATGAAGCGCAGCTTGCGCCACGTCATCGGCGTGCCGGCGTCGTCGATCGACGGCAGGTCTGTCGCGAGAATCGTGAAGCGATATTTGTGCGGCGGTCCTTCCGGCGGACAGGGACCGCCGTAGTTGCGCTGCAGGAAGTCGTTGTACGCGTGACGTCCGCCGCCCGGCAACTCGACGCCCGCGGCGCCGGCGTTCGCCGGCAGCGACGTCGCGCTCGCCGGGATGTTGAACGCGACCCAATGCACGAAGCCGTCGCCACCGCGCGCTTCGTAGTCATCGAGCACGAGCACAAAGCTCTTCGTGCCGGCCGGCGCGTTCGACCACTGCAGCGCCGGCGAGATGTTCTTCCCTCGGCAATCGAGCCCGTTGAGCACCGTGTTGTCCGGCAGCCGCTCGCCTTCGGCGAACGCGGGACTCTTGAGCGTGAACGGCGCGGCGAGCGCGCTCGTCGAGATCAGGATCGCGAGGAGAACGAGTTTGCGCATGCTCTCAACTTTACGCCATCGCCCACCCCGTCGTTGCCCCTCTCCCCGCTTGCGGGGAGAGGGTGGCCCGAAGGGCCGGGTGAGGGGCGGTCCATCGCGCCGAAGTGCACCCCCTCATCCGGCGCTACGCGCCACCTTCTCCCCGCAAGCGGGGAGAAGGGCAACGGCGGGATCTCTAACGCGCGCTGTCTGTCGCGCGCAGCGCCGCCACCGGATCCGTCGACGCGGCGCGCATCGCCGGCACGATTCCTCCCGCCATCGCCGAGAGAACGACCGCGATCGCGGCGACGACGAGCGCGAGCGGCTCGAGCGGGGTCACGCCGTAAAGGAATCGCGCGACGACGCGGGTCAGCATCAGCACGCCGACGCTTCCGGCGACGAGAGCGAACACGGCCATGAGGAATGTCTCGCGGAACATGAGCCGCAACAGATCGCGGCCGCTCGCGCCGATGGCCATGCGCACGCCCATCTCGCCGCCGCGGCTCGACATCGCGTAACTGCGCACGCCGTACACGCCCGCGATCGCGAGCAGCAGCGAGACGCTCGCGAACACCGTCACGATCCAGACGTTGAATCGCGACTGCATCAGCTTCGTCTCCACGAGCTCGTCGGACGTTTTCAGCGCAGCCACCGGCACGCGCGGATCGATGCTGCGCACGACGCTCCGCAAGGTGGCCGCGGCCGCGGCGGGCGACTTGCTCGTGCGCACCGCAACGTACTGCGGCGCCCAGGGGCTCTGCAGGTACGGATGATAGACATCCAGTTTCTCGACGGTCAGGCCGCGATAGCGAACGTCTTCGACGACGCCGGCGATCGTGCGCCACGGTTTGTCGGAATCGACCTTCCCCGCTTTCACGCGCTTGCCGATGACGTCGAGTGTGCCCCAATGCCGCAGCGCGAACGAGCGGCCGACGACCATCACCTTCGCGGCGTTCGCGTCGTCATGCTCCTCGAACGCGCGCCCGCGCAGCACCGGAATGCCCATCGCCTCGAAGTAGCCGGGCGTCGCGGAGACGAGGTTCGCCATCGGATTTTTCGCCTGGCTTTCCGGCGTCTGTCCTTCGACGGTGTGCGTCCAGTCCCAGCCGACTTCGAGCTCGAGCGGCCGGATCAGCATCGCGCCGGCTTGCGTGATTCCGGGCGAGCGGCGCAGACGCTCGACGACTTCGGTGAAGAACCGCTGCTGCGAGCCGGGCTGGCCGTACGCCGCGCCGGGCAGCGGAAGCTGCGCGGTGAGGACGTGATCGCGGCGGAAGCCGGGATTGATGTTCGCGAGCGCGGCGAAACTGCGCATCATCAGCGCCGCGCCGCCGAGGAGGATGAACACGACCGTCAACTGCACGGCGGTGATGATCGCGAGCGTCCGCGCGGAACGGCGCGCGGCGTAGGAGCGCTCGATCGCGTCGCGCAGCGACTGCGTGTGCGAGCGAAGCGAAGCGGCGACAGCGCAGATCGCGGCGACGCCGAGGGAGGCCGCGGCGGCGAAAAAGTACGTGAGCAGATCGACGCGGACCTGTTCGATGCGCGGGATGACGTCGGCGCCGACACGGCGCAGCAGCGCGATCGCGCCGATCGAGAACGCGAGGCCGAGGATGCACGCGACGGCGGAAACGACCGCGGTCTCGCGGAAGGCTTCCATCAATAGTCGGCGACGCGAGGCGCCGAGGACGGAGCGGATGGCAAGATCGCGCTGCCGCGAGACGGCGCGCGCGACGAAGATGCCGGCGGCGTTGAACGTGGAGATCGCGAGGACGAGCAGCGACATCAGGAGCAGCGTGATCATCGCCGGGCGCGCGCCGCCGAGGATCTCATCGGTCAGCGACGTGACGCGTTTGCGCACGCCCTGATACGCCTCGCGGTCGACGCTCGTCAGCCGCGATGCGATCGCGCTCATCTCCGATTCCGCGGCCGCGAGGGTGACGCCGGGCTTGAGCCGCGCGATGCCTTCGAGCACGGAGTTGTGCTGATGGCTCGGACTGCCGCCGAACAGCGGCTCCATCGGGAAAATGACCTCGGCACCGGCAGGGATGTTCAGCTCCGCGGGCAGCACGCCGACGACGGTGTACTTTTCGCCTTCGACGTCGATCGGGCGGTTGATGACCTTCGCATCGCCGCCGAAGAGCGCCATCCACGCGCGATGACTGAGGAGGATGACGTGCTCGTCTTTGCGGCCGTGCTCGCTGCCCGTGAAGAGCCGCCCGTGCAGCGCACGCGCGCCGAGGAGCGGATAGAGCGTGCGCGACACGAAATTCGCGCGCACCTGCACCGGCTCGGGGATGTTGAGGATGGTGTTGAAGTTCGCGGCGGAGATCACGCCCATGTCTTCGATCGACTTCGACTGCGTGCGGAGGATCTCGTGCTCGGCGACCGTGATCTCGAGATGCGGGATGCTGCGCTCGGGGACATGCGACCAGACCGTGACCAGCCGCTCCTGATCGCGCATCGGAAACGGCCGCAGGACGACGTCGCGCACGATGGTGAAGAGCGTGGTCGAAGTCGCGAGGCCGAGGGCAAGCGTCAGGGCCGCAATCGCAGGCGCGGCCGGGCGGCGGGCGAGGTTGCGAATGGTGATGCGCATCATGGTCATGAACGATAGCCCATTTGAGAAGTCACCACTTTTAAAACGCGGTTTCTCACAATGAACGAGTTTTTCCCTGAATAACCGGAGTTTTTCCCACAGTGCTTGCCGCGCCGCGCGCGCGCCTCGACACTGCACGCATGGAGTCCGTCATCCAATGTGAGGTCTGTTCCGGCGAGTCGAGCGTTCAATACCTCGGATACACACTATGCGCCCTCTGTTTCGGCGTGATGTCCCGCCTGACGCTGAAGGGCGCGCCGCAGGGCGCCGAATTGGCGCGCGCGTTATCGGCATTTCAAACCACGCGCATCGTTCGCGGCGTCGCAGAGCTCGAAGACCACGTTTCCTGACCGTATCGCAATTCGGACAACCGTCCGATTCGTCACGAATCTGTCTTTGAACTGCAACGACGCGTTCGCGTGTCGGCGGAGTACCCTTCGATGCGATGACCGAGTCGCTCTCTGCCGATCTCGATTTGCGACTCGCGCAACTGCGCACGCTGCCGCGAATCATGGTCGTCTGGAGCGCGATCGCCTCGCTCGCCACCGCGCGGCGCCTGGCGGCGACGGGGTTTGAGCCGTCGATCGGCACCGACTTCGTCGCCGACATTCTCATCGGCAGCAGCATCACCTTCGTAATTTTTGCAATCGTCGACCGCGTGCCGTTCGATCACTACGGCTGGCGGTCTGTAATCGTCACATTACCGTTGCTGGTCGTGGTCTCTCTTCTGCATTTGTGGCTCTTGGCGATGGTGGCCGCGTTCACCGCGGCACGGCAGCAGCCCATCATGCAGCTCTTTCGCGGATTTCTTCTGACGCGCGCCGACCGCGTTCTGGTCGACTGCGCGATTCTGTGGGCTATTGCGCACGCGATCCGGCTTCTGCGGTTGCGGCGTATTGCCTCGCTGCGCGCGGAGCATCTGTCGAAACGATTAGCAGTCGCGGAGTTGGAAAACCTCAGTGCCCAATTGCAGCCGCATTTTCTGTTCAATGCCCTCAATTCGATCGCGGCGCTGGTCGGCGAAGACGCACAGCGCGCGCGGACGATGATCGCCCGGCTGAGCGAGCTGTTGCGCCAGTCGCTGCACTCGATGCATGAGCGGGAGGTTCCGCTCGCCGACGAAGTGCAGACGATCACTCATTATGTGGAGCTGCAGCGGGTCCGTTTCGAAGAGTTGATGTCGTTTCACGTCGACGTGCCGGTGGAGTGTCTCAATGCAGCCGTGCCGCCGCTGCTGCTGCAACCGCTGGTCGAGAACGCCGTAAAGCATGGTGTGACGACGACGCAAGGCGTCTGCAGGATCGAATTACGGGCCCGGCGGCATTTCGATGAATTGCACATCGACGTCGAGAACGATTGCGGTGTGACTCCGGCCTCGGTCGTGGAAGGCGTCGGGTTGTCGAATTCGCGCGCGCGTCTGCGGGCGATGTACGGCGGTTACGCGACACTTAGGTTCGAGCGCCGCGAATCGGGAGCCATCCTGGTTTCGATCCGCATTCCCTTCAAAACCCAGCGGCGCGCGATGACGACGAACGGGGAATTGGTGCTGGCATGAACTTCAATGACGCCGCACTCAGGGAAGTTCCACAGACGCCGCCCGCGGAGCTCATTCGCGCCGCCATTGTGGATGACGAACGGCTGTCGCGGCGGCGGATTCATTCATTGCTGTCCGCGGAACCCGACATTATGGTCGTCGATCAGTTCGCGCGCGTCGGCGATGCCATTGCGTCGCTCAATCGGACGTCCGTCGATTTGTTGTTCCTCGACGTGCAGATGCCGCGCGCGACCGGCTTCGAAGTGCTCGAGCGCCTTTCTCCCCGTCCGCCGGCGGTGATTTTCGCAACGGCGCACGAGGAATATGCGTTGGAAGCGTTCAATGCGGCGGCGATCGATTATCTATTGAAGCCGTTCGACGACGAGCGGTTCCGGCAGAGCATCCAACGCGCGCGTGCGCTCCTGGCCCTGCATCGCGGCAACGGCGGCGCGGCGCCGATTCGAATGCTCGCCCGTCCGGACAACCCGATCCTGCGGCGCATTGCCGTCAAGAGCGCCGGCGCGGTCGTGTTTTTCCGCATGGAAGAAATCGACTGGTTCGAAACGGCCGGCAATTATGTGCGCGTGCATGTGCGCACTGCGTCGTATCTGTTTCGCGCCGCACTCGCCCGCCTGGAAGAACAGCTCGATCCCGAGCAGTTCGTGCGCATCAATCGGTCGGTCATTGTGAATATCGACCGGATCGCGAAGCTCCTCCCCTCCTTCGGCGGCGATTTCGTCGTGGAATTGCGCGACGGGACGCGGCTCACGCTGCTGGCGAAGTACCGGCAGTCGTTGCAGCAGGCGGCCGGTAAGTTCTAGATCCCCCAGTGGAGGACAGACAATCCTGTCTGTCCTTCTTCGCTGTTGGAAGACGGACTGTCTGTCCTCGCACTCCAAAAAAATCCGCCCGCATGGCGCGGGCGGATTTACCGGGGAAATTGAACTGCGATTAGAACGTCAGGCGCGCGCCCACGCGGAAGATGCGCGGCGACTGATATTCACGAATACGGCTCGCGGCGGCACGGCGGGCGCCGGCACGGGCGAGATCCGCATTGCGCTGCAACACGACGCGGTTGTTCGTCACGTTGAACGCGTCGACCGAGAGCTCGAGTCCGACTCCGCGGAAGCGGAAGTCTTTCGCGAGACGGAGGTCGACCGAATACGGGTTTTCCAGACGATGATCGGTGACGCTGTCGGAGACGAGGATCTGGCGGCGAACCGCGGCCACCGGCAGAACCGGCGTCTCGTGGACATAGAGCACCGGATAACCCTGGCGCATCGTGAAATTCGCGCCGAAGTTGGCCTCGATGCCCGGGATCTGATAGACCGCCGACGCATTGACAGCCCACTCGGAGTTGATCCACACCGCGCCCTTGGCGCCGGAAATGGTTCCCGAGCCCTGCACCACGTCGTCGCCGTCGCACACTGCGCAGCCGGCGCCGGTACGGGCAGGAGTCGGGTCAATGATGGCTTCCGGTCCGACATTCTGCGTCCAGTCGTTCCACGAGAAGTTGCCGCGGACCATCCAGCGGTTCGCCATGCGCTTCACGAGCGACAATTCGAGACCGTCGTAGTCCTGGCTGTAATCGGGACGATTCTGCAGAACGGTGAAGACCGGCAGACCGAGATCGGGATTCACGTCATAGTACGGAATGGTGTACGGGTCCACTTCGAAGACGGTGCTCGGGCGGCTCACGGTTCCGATCTGGATGAAATCGGCGGTCGTGTAGTAATCGCCCTGGCCCTGGTGCTTCTCGCCGCGGCGCCAGAGGAAGTCCTCGAGGTCGCGGTGGGTGTAATTGAGACCGACGACGAAGTCGCGCATCAGCTCGTGCTCGAAGCCGAGGATGTACTCCTGGGTCCACGGAGCGCGCACGTCCGGATCGACGCGCGTGACTTTGTACGGAATGCTTGGGTCATTGACATTGAAGCCGACCGGGCCGACCGGATGACCGCCGGTATACGCGTAGTTGATCTCGCCCGCATCGATGCGGTCATTGTTGTTGAGATCGACCGTGTACCAGCCGGTATATCGATAACCGCCGAAAATCGCGGTGGTGAAACCGGAGGAATTGGAGCCCATCTGCTGCACGTAGCGGTTGTACGCGGCACGCAGCAGTGTTTTCTTTTCCGCACCCAACGCATACGTCAGGCCGATACGGGGTGAAATGTCTTCCCAGGTCATCGTGTCGATCAAATCCGCGTCGACCGACATAGCCGGCAGCAGCGGAGTGCCGTCCGGCATCGTCACAAACGAATTGGCCGGGCTGGCTTGATCGCCGGCGATGCCCTTCTGACGGTCGAACCGGAGGCCGGCCTGCAGCGTGAGATTGCCCCACAGCATCGTGTCGCCGACGTAAAGGTCGTTGTACTTGTACTCGTAATCGTAATTGCCGATGGAGTAGAAGTACGTGAGTCCGATGCCTCTGCACCCGCCGATTTCGGCGTTTGCCAGGGTGCAGCGCGGCGCATTGGCCGGAGCGAATTCGGAGAAATCGAGGATTTGCTGATTGTTGGGATAGAACGTCAGACCCTTGGCGCCGGCATTGCGGTAACCGAAGCCGAATTTCAGCTCGTGCGACATCGCGCCGGTATTGAAGAACGCGGAGCCGTCGGCCCGGGCCTGCTCCTGCGGACGCACACCCTGCGCCGAGAAGAAGTTACTGCGGTTGACGCCATTGAAGAAATCGAGAGTCCACGAATGCTCCTGGTGGGCCATCGCACAGTCCATGTCCTGGCAGTCCGCGCCGGCATTGGCCCAAAGACCGAAGCCGCCGTTGACTTTCGAGTACATGCCGGTGAGATAAAAATTCGAGGAGAAAATGTGGGTGTCTTCGATCTTATACGTTCCCTTCGGACCGAAGCCGCCCTGGTTCCAGGTCGTATCGGGCGGACGGGTGGGCGAGGCATTACGGCCGAGCTTCACCTTGTCGTTGTCGGAGTAGAACGCAGTGGCGCTGTTGTTGCGCGTGATCTGCGCATTCAGTTTGAGGTTGAGGGTTTCGAGGGTGGTCTTGTCGGTATAACGGAGATTCGGATCGGCTCCCGGAGGCAGAATGGCCGGATCCGACTGGGAGACGAGCAGATCGATCTGCTGGTCCGCATAGGAGCCCCAGAGCCACAGACGATCACGGATGATCGGTCCGCCGACTTCGAAGCCCGCTTCGCGGTTGGTATCGATCTCGTTGGCGTGAAGCAGATAAGGAACGTTCGAGGGATTACGGGTCGGGTCTTCACCGCGCGCTTCCGGCGTCGGATCCGCCGGGGACTGCCACGCGCCGTCGGCGAGGTAATACCGCGCCGAGCCGCTGAGGTCATTCGTACCGCGCTTGGTGACGATGTTGATCTGCGCACCCGGCGTCTGCACGCGAGGATCCGTGCCACCGGTGGTGACCTGGATTTCCTCGAAGCTGCCGAAGTCGTAGTAATCCGAGGAGGAGCCGGTCGCGATCATGTCCGTGGTGTTGACGCCGTCGACACTGTACGTCGCCGTATCGGCGGTGGCGCCTTTGGACACGAACTGTGACTGCTGGCCGGACTCATTGCCGCCGACGTTGATGCGGTCCATGAGCACGCCCGGCACCTGCTGCAGAACGACCCACGGGTCACGTGCGCTCGGCACGTTCTGAAGCTCCACTTCCGATACCGTCGCACCGGTGCCGGTGCGGCGCGTATCCAGCAGCGGGGCCTCGGCCGTGACGGTGATGGTCTGCGACACGGACGGATTCAGGGCCATGGAGACGTCGGCATTGCGGCCGATGTTCACCGTGACGCCGGAACGCGTCGCCGTGCCGTAGCCTGCCAGCTCGGCCTTCAGCGAATACTGCCCGGGAGAGAGATTGAGGAATCGGAAATCGCCCTGACCATCCGTAATGAAGGTCTGGGGGGCGCCGACGCCGGAGAGGGTGACGGTGACGCCGGGCAGCGCCGAGCCGTCATTGCCGAGGACTTTGCCGAAGATGTTACCGGACTGAATCTGCGCCATGGCACTGACGGCAACCAGTGCAATGACCAGTGCTGCGCATACCGTACGCAGCGGACCACGAGGACATTTCATACAGTTTCCTCCTTTTGAAATGCGCGTGGCCTTAGTGCCGATTTGCGGCCGGTTTCCCGAAATCAGCGCAATTGCAGTGCGGTCAACATGTTGAGTGCGAATTGCGCACTGTCACGAAAATGATTCCATCCAGAGCACCGGTTTCCCGGTTCTGGTCATTGAACGCATTTGAATATTGCGAAAACATTCAGAAAAAATACGAGCGCACACGTCCTGTCAGTGACGTGTGCGCTCGAGCCGTGGAGCCGAAACGCGAGGTGCCCTCCCCTTTTAGGACGTCACGCGTCGTGTGCTCACGGATACAGGTTTACGCCTGTGCATGCGTACGGAGAAAGTGTTTTGGGAAAAAGTGGGGGGTTGTGGGGAAAAAGCGCACGCAACGCGAGAAACGGCGCCGGAATACATTACCGTGGTAAGATACGCGTCATGAGCCCGCCGCAATCCAAGGTCACCGCCCAAGGCCAGATTTCGGTTCCAGCGGAAATCCGACGAAAGCTGGGAATCGGACCCGGGTCGGTGTTGGAGTGGGATCAGGAAGGCGAGAGGGTCTTCGTGCGCAAAGCTGGACGGTATACGTTCGAAGATATTCATCGGGCGTTGTTTCCAACGCCGCCGAAACCGCGAACGCTGGCCGAGTTGAAGGAAGGCATCGAACACCATATCCGCGAGAAACATGCGCGCCGTTGATACCAACGTGCTCGTCCGGCTCATCGTTCGCGACGACAAGAAACAGTTGGCGGCTGCCGAGGAGTTCGTCACGAAAGGTGTGTGGGTGTCACACCTCGTCCTTGCCGAAACCGTTTGGGTGCTGAAAACTGTTTATCAGAAGAACCCCGAAGAGCTCGCAGAGGCGATCGAGATGCTTCTGAGACAACAGCAGGTGTCACTGCAGGATGAAGAGGTCGTTGCGGAGGCATTGCAACATTTCCGGCAAAAACCGACGCTCGGGTTTACGGACTGTCTGGTGCTGGAAACCGCGCGCAAAGCAGGCCATCTCCCTCTCGGGACCTTCGATCGAGACCTGAGCCGATTGGACGACACCGAGCGGCTATAGGTAGGACCGGCGTCTACTGCGCGCCCGCCGTCGACACCGGGTAGCCCATCTGCTTCCAGGTGTTGAAGCCGCCGTAGAGTGCCGAGACGTTGTATCCGCCGCGCTTGAGGATGAGCGCCGCACCGGCGCTCGATTCTTCGGCGGGTCACGTACAGTACGTGACGATCGGTTTTCCTTTGGGCAGCGCCGACATCTCCCCTTCGACGCGGGCGAAGGGAACGTGCAGGGAGCCGGGGATGTGGCCGGCGGCGAACGACGCGTCGTCGCGGACGTCGATGACCGTCACGGCGTTCGTCTTCATCTTTTCGCGCAGGTCCTCGACGGCGATGCGCGGGACGGCCGCGGTGCTGTTTTCGTCAGGCGCGGGCGGAACCGGGACTGGAAAGGGCGTGGCGGCGGTCTGCGTCGGCATCGCCGATGTGGAGGGTGCCGTCGTCGTCGTCGGGGTGTAGGAAAACGTTCCAGCCGTGTCGGCGACGGTCGCCTGCGGCTCGACAGTTCGCGTGAGCGCCCACACCACGAGCGCGGCCACGAGGAGGCCACCGACCGCGAGGATGGCGATGGTCGTGCGGGAGGATGCGGGTTGCGCGGGTTCGGGTCTTCGGTGTTTCGGCATGCGGGGGCGATCGTACTTCACATGGGTGGGCGGGAGGAACCCCGAGTCACTCGCCGCGCGCAGCGGCAGCATCGAATCCAATCGATTCGCCGTCAGACGTAATACGAAAGTTGAATCCGGCCGGGAGCGCCAGATACTTCAGGATTTCCACTGGGGAGGAGGCGAGGTGATACAAATGTTCGGTACGCAGCGACGACAAATCGGTGTAGCGATCGGTGGTCAGGATCCAGCCGCTCATTTGCCGTTCCATCGGATATCGGATTCCCTCGAGCGGCAATTCGCCTTCTAAAACACCCTCGGAAATCGTGACGAGCTCGCCGTAGCGTGCCGGCTGGAAACCGGCACGCATGCGATCACAAACAGCCTTTTGCTTCAACCACAAAGACAAGGTGAACGATGCTCCCGGAACACTGCCCTCTCCGGGCGACTTCTCCCAAATGTCGAGAACGTCGCCGGCCGTATGCATTTCGAGCAGCCACGAACCATGCGTCACGGTCTCGCCAGCTCGAATCGCCACCTTCTGATCGATTTCATAATCACCCAGCGTCTGGAGCATCACCTTGGCAGCCGATTCCTGCTCCTTCGTAATGCCCTGTACGCGAAAATCGCTGTATCCGCGAGCCTGGAGGCCCTCCGTTCTCAGTCCACCAGCAATCCTCTTCGTAGAAAACCGGGCCCTCATGATTTCTTCTTTTTCTTGTTCTTCTGTGTGTCGTTCGTCGTGCCCACCACAGTGGCCGCGGTGCCGCGCGCAGGATCACCCTGACGGAGCTCCAATTCTCTGCGCACCTGATAGCCCTGTTCCGAGGAGCATACTCGACAATGCGGATAGATACTCTCGGGCTCTGCCAGTTTGCTCGGCGGCTGATGGTCGCCGATCGATCGGCCGGATTTCAGGCCAAAGTCATCGGTTCCGCACGTGTGGCACACCTCTTCGTTACCCCATTCCTGGAGTTTCTGCTGTTCGGCCTTGTTCCAGCGCCGTGTCGCGCCGCGTGCCGGGAACGATTCTTCTGCGAACGGGCCGGGTTTCAGCGTGTTGCCTTTTTCGAGCTGCCGGACCTTGAACGCGCCACGCTGGGCGACGCCGGATGAGAATGCGAGCACACTGGCCGTCTTCGAGATCGCCATGGAGATGAGCCGTACTCTTTCTTCCGTCGGCAACGTATCCCACTCCTGGATCAGCGCCCGGGCCTCTTCCATCGGGAGCGTGTTGTACGCCCAGTTCTGAATGCCTTGGCGGATGCTGTCGAGACCCGGCCCGTTTTTCATCTGCGACTCATAGATTTCCTCTTGCAGGCCGAGGGAAAGTGCGTTCGTGATACTTCTGCCGCCCTGGAAGGTCGACTCCAGCACGCCCTCCAGGGTGCCGAGGTTCTTCTGTTTTTCGACCCGGTCCAGCGTACCGAGCGAGAAGACGTTCCAGATCTCATGGCCCGTCTTGCCGCCGAAGTCATCCCACACCCACTTGAGATCCTGGCCGCAGCGTTTCCCCCAGTCTCCGAGAGTCTCCCCTTCGCGTCGTTCGCAGATCTCTCCGGAGGGGTCGCGTCCATTGATTGGATCGCCGGCCGCAAATGCATAGAAATTCGAGGAATCCTCGTCTCCGTAGGGATCGGGAGAGAGCCAGGTTCCGGTCTCCGGATCGAACCAGCGCGCACGCACATAGTTCTTGCCCGAGAATGGATCACTGAACGGCTGCGCGTGGAAACTGGCAGCCATCAGCAAGTCGGCATCGCCGTTACCACCGAATGTGCCCAGCATGCCGAGGCCGGTGACCTCATAAGGAACCGTGGTCGCCTCGGTATTGGCAGGAGCGTTATTGATGAAGGTCGTGAACCCTGCGAGCGAATCGCGCACTTCCATCGGCAATGCCGACGTCGAGAAGACCGGGAGTGTTGCAGTGGCCCACGACGGTGCCGGAAGAACAGGAACGTTCACGGCCCACGCGCCGGCCCGGAGTTGATCCGTCACGGCAATCGACAGCATGGAGCCGCCTCCACCAGTTCCGCCACTGACGAATGTGTTCCACTGTGCAGCGGTGAGGTTCCATTCGAGCCGGAACGGATCTCCCACGACCGCCTTGGCCACCACAGGCGATACGGTGACGACGGTTCCGTTCGTCTTCACGATGGCCAGACGCGAACCATCGGCAACCGTCGTTTCCAGCAATCCCTCCGTCGCGCGCACGCGAATGCGCACGCTGATCAGATCGCCGGCAGCGTTTTTCTTCGCCTTCACTTCGACTTGATCGATTGCAGCGCCGGCGAGCGCGAATTCCTCTTCGCCATAAGGATCGGTACTGATGTGGCGCGAAACCACCTCTCCGTTGCCGTTGACGACCACCTGCAGCGTGCCGTTCCCCGCTTCGTCATAGACAGGATAAATGCGAGTCACGGGTGCAGAGCCGCCGGGCGGAATTGCGGAGACCAGATCCGGAGTCGTGATCTCGATCGGGTCATCGAGTGCGAGATCGCCGTGAACGAACTGACGCAGGAGATTCCCGTTAGGATCGCTCGGGGAGGCGCTCGTACCGGCCTTGAAGATCGACAACAACCGGTCGGTCACCGGATCCCATACGAACGTGATCTCCGGCGGAATGCCTTCAGCGGCCATGACCGACGCGCGATCCTCGGTCTTCCACAGAAGCGTGTCGAGCGGCGTCGTCAGCGTCGGCAGGGATGCATATTGCGCGGTGCGGCCGACGAGGCGATCGTTCGCATCATAGGAATAAAGGATGCGCCGAATCGGAGCGGCGGTGCTCACCGGCTTTTCCGCGACCCATACCAGGCGCCGCTTCTCGTCATAGGCATACCGGAACCGCCCATCCTCGGTACGCACATCGCCTTCACCCGTTCCATCGGGTTTCGTCCATTTGAAATCTTCCGCGGACGGTCCCTTGGTGAATTTGTCGATCTTGTGCGCAGGACGCGATTGCGCGCTCGAGCCCGGCGGATCGATCTGGTCCGGATCGATCCCCTTGGATTGCAGTTCGTTGCGCGTGGAGGCATCCAGAAGCGGCGTCCGGTCCTGGCCTTTTCGAAAATCGGCAGGTGAGAACAACGTCTCCGTGACGCCCGGGGCCGCGCCAACGGGCGCACCTGCAGCCGCAGGCACGGGTGGTGTCGTACTGTCGGAGACGGCGGTCACCGAGCCAAAGAGGCGTCCGCGTGAATCGTAGCTGTAGCGCGTGTGACGAGTCGCACCGGACAGGCCGACGAGTTGCTCCTCCGTGACCTGCAGCGTGTCGTCGTATTTGACTTTCGATCCGGCGATCTCGAGTCCGCCGATCGTGGCCACCATGCCTTCGAGCTGCGACGTTGCCGGTTTGTACGAATATGCGCGCACCAGTTGTTTGAGACACGACGCCGTTGCGCAGCCTTGCGGTTTGATGTGGACGGTGCGCGAATCGGGGCGGCGCGCATTCCGATACACGCCCGTCAACAGCACCTCGCCGTCTCGTTTCAGCTCAGTGAGGTTGCCCATGGCGTCGTAGGACATCGAGAGAACTTTCGTCCAGACGCCACTCGGACTGCCGGGCATGGTCAGCGAGGTCAGTTCGCCGTAGCCGTTGAAGTCGCGAGAAACGGTATACGCATCGAGAACGACCGCCGTCGAGAAGCCGCTGGCGTCCTTGAACCGAGTCTGTTTCGTAGTCTTCGGCAGGCCGTCACCGGTGTAATCGCTGTATTCAATGAGCGCATCTTTCGTGCGCCACGACTTGATGCGGCCTGCTTCGTCATACGCAATCTCGTCCAGTTTCGGCGCTCCGGTGGCCGGGGCCGAGGTCGCGTAGACCGTGGTCAGTTGTCCCTTTGCGTTGTAGTCGAAGGACTGCCACATGTCCTGGCGGTTTTTCGTCGCCAGGAGCCGCGGGCCGTCATATACATCTTCCTCGGTGGTCAAGTCGGCATATTTCACTCGCGTGGTACGGCCGAGGAAGTCCCTCGTGGTTTGCGTCTCCTGCGACTCTTCGTCGAGCCGGACGACCTTCGCGCCGGTCTCATCGTGCTTGTGATTGCGGATGGTGCCGTCCGGGAGCGTTTCGCGCGTGAGGCGGCCGCGGGAGTCGTAGTCATACTGCGTCACCGGCCGTCCGGGCAGAGAGGTCTGGAGCACGTTTCCGTTCTGATCGAACTGCGCCTGCCACTGAAGCGCCGAAATCTTGACGCGTTTCGCATTGCCGAGGGTGTCGAATTCGCGATCGACTTGATACGTCGACGGGGCTGCGGACTTCGGCTCCTGGTGTTCGACACGCGTCGCGAGGGTGATGGTGCCGTATAACGACGGCACAGAGCGGTCGTAGACCTGAGTCATGGAGGAAACACTTCCCTGTCCGGTGTTGGCCTCCTGCAGCCGTCCGGCGTCATCGAACTTCAAAAACGTCGTTCGGCCGCCATCGGTTGCGCCGGCCGCGGTCCTGGCGATGTGGACGCCGCGCCCGCCGGCGTCCCATTGCTGCGCAACGTCGCGCGTCAGGCCGGTGCCCGTTTCGGTGATCTTTTCCGTCTTGCCCTCGGCCGTGAAATCCGTGTGCTTCCTGTAATACTCGGCGCCGGCGGAATCGAGCAGCCGGAGATCCGTGACTCGATTCCAGCCGTCATAGTCGAGTTTCTGCCGCGTCCCATCGAAGCCGAGGATCTCGGTCCTGCGGCCGGCGTTGTCGAATGCGGAAGCTTCCGCATTCTTCTGATCGGTCGTGTAAACGGCATTGCCGGCGAGGTCGTATGCGGTCGACACAGTGATGAATTTGCCCGTGTCATAGAGCTGCTTCGTCTCGGTGGTACGGCCCAGACGATCCAGGGTCCTCGTCACCTGCGCGCCGCCGGGAGGAGTCGAAATGATCTTGCGGTTCGCGTATTGCGAGTAATCGGTCAGCTCTTCGATCGAAGCCGCCGAGCCATTGACGTCGACTTTGTCCGTCTGGATCGATTTCACCCGGCCCATGAAGTCATAGTCGTACTTTGTGGTAACGGTCTCGTCGCCTGTGGCGGTTTTCTGTTTCTCTTGAACTTCGTGCAGACGACCGGCCGGTTCGTAGACCAGCGACTTCTCCAACGTCAGCGGATCACCGGCATTGTTCGTCGTCTTGACGTGAACCGGACGATGCCATTCGTCGAACGTCGTGGTCGTGGTATTGCGGCCGTCATCGATCTGTTCTTTGTCCTGACTGACGTACGTATACGTCGTCGTCATTCCGCCGGTACCCACGTGCATCTTTTCCGGCAGTCCGCGTTTGAAAAGGTCTGCCGGAGGCGTGGTCGGGAAATCGATGACCACGTTGCTGTTCGTCAGATCGCCCGCGGTGCCGCCGCTCGTGGTGATCTCTTTCGCCAAACCGGTCTTCAGATCATAGGTCGTCGTCTTCGTGACGCTGCTGTTCGTCTCGACGATTTGCGGTGTCCCGCGGTGCGGTTCCGGGCCCTCAACGGTCTTGCCGTTGGCGGTCGTCGACTTCAAATAGGTTCCGTCATATTCATAGGTGGTCTTGGCGGTAGCCGTACCGGTGCAAGGCGAGGTTCCGGCGGCACCAATCGCAACACACTTCACAAGCATGCCGAGTTGCGGCCCGGCCCCGGCGTATTTGTACTCTGTCGTCGACACGCCGGCGAGTGTCGTCGTGTTGAGCAGCCCTTCATCGTTGTAATCGAACGTGAACGACCGCGTCAGCGGCTCGGTATTCGCTGCGTTCGCAGCGAGAGATCCCGGTAGCGCGCCGAAGGCGGCATCTTTATAGACCTCTACGTTCTTTTCCAGCGCCGTATCCACGTGCGCCCGATCCTGCGTTGAACCACTTCCACTTCTCATCCGCCGCCGGGGCCGTCGGCATCTTGAACGTGTAATTGCGCACCTGGCCGAGGACGTCGGTGATCTCGGCGGTGGGTGCGGCGCCGGTGGTGAAGGTGAAGGACGCTTGTTCGTCGGTGGCCCACTTTTGCGTTTTCACGTAATCGCGCGGACCGGAGTACGTGAACGTCACGCGCGGAGGACCGTTGAACGGGGCGCGATCGGGCTCGATGATCGAGAGGAGGTTTGACGACAGCTCGAGTTTGTCGGAGTAGCTGCCGGCGGAGCCGGTGTCGTAGGCGTAGCGGCGCTCCGGCTTCGTGAGCGTGCCGAGGAGGGCGCGGAATTCGGGGAGGACGACGTTGGTCAGGCGGCCCTGGTTGTCGTAGTCGTACGTCAGCTTGCGCGCGGGCGAGCGCCAGTCTTCGACTTCTTTGAGGAAGCCTTCCTTCGCGATCGCACCTTCGAAGTAGTGCAGACGGTTGACGCGCTCGTTCGGATCGATGATGGCGTCGAGGCGGCCCTTCGAATCGTAGACGTAGACGATCTGATTGCCCTTGCCGTCGGCGGTGTAGAACTCGTCCCCTTCGCGAACGACGCGGCCGTAGTCGTCGAAGTACGTGACGCGCAGTTTCTGATCGGTCAGCACCCAGCCGCCGTCGAAGCGCGAGAGCCGCGCGAAGTAGCCCTTCGGCGAGGTGTACCCGTTTCCGGCGCGGCGATAGAGGAATACTTCGCCGGAGCCGTCGCGATATTCGACGTCGCCGCCGGGCAGCACGCGCAGGCGCTTGAAGATTCCGGAATCCCAGCCGATGCCGAGCGGCGTGAAGCCGACCGACCGCGAGCGGTACGCGCGATCGACGATCACGTTCCAGCCGGCGCGGCCGCCGGCGTCGAGATCGACCGCGTCGTGACCGACTTCGCCGCTGTGCAGGTACAACGTCTCCTGCAGCATGCCGCCGGCGACCGGCGGATTCTGCGCGGCGATCAGCACGTTCGTCGGCCGCACGGTGTCGGCGATCGTCGTGCCGACGCGCGCGCGCAGACGTTCATTCTGACTGAGCCACGTGTATGGACCGAACGCGATTTCTTCCGGACGCACGACGAGGAAGCGACCCGCCGTGAAGATCTCCTTCGCGTTCGTGTCGTCCTTGATCACCTTCGGACGCTCGCAGGCGAAGCAGCCGAGGTTCTCTTTCTCCGACGCGGTGGTCGTGCCCCAGCTGTAATCCTTCGCCGCGCGCGGATCGGCGACGGCGACGATCCAGTCGGAGACGTAGCGGTTGTAGCCCTTCTGATAGCGAAGCTCGGGCATCGACGGGATGTCGAGCACGCGCTTGAGTGCGAACGGCGTCTGCGGACGCAGATCGACGATGCCGTCGCGGCGCTTGTAGCGGAGATGCGCGACCGGGAACGGGTCCGGCGTCTGCGGCGTGTCGGCGCCCGGAACGATCTCGCTCTCCAGGGCGATCGCCAGTCCGCCCGGCGGCAGCGACTCCTGGATCGAGCCCGGGAGCTTCGCCTCGATGCGGAACACGCCCATCGATGCGATGCAGTCAGGATCGGTGGCGAGGTCGCACTTCAGAATGCCCTGCGGCGGCGCGACGCCGAGCGGGACGATGCTGCCGACTTCTTTCAGCGCGCCTGCGCCGGTGTTGATGACGAAGCGCATCTGCGGATCGATCGCCGACGCGACGTGCACGCGCTTGGCGAGGAAGTCTGCGCCGTAGAGGAAACCGGTATCGGGATCGACGACCGGCGCGATCTGTCCCATGCCGACCGGCGCTTCGGAGCGCCACAGAATGCGGATGTCGTTCGCGCCGTAGCCGCCGTAACCGCTCGCTCCGGCCATCGCGGCCTTCGCCGTCGGGAAGACGCCCGTGGTCGCGACGCCGGCGACGACGCGCTCGTCGACGCGTGAGAGATCGATCAGCGCGGCGTGTCCGTCGCCGTCGATCGCCACGGCCATGTTCGTTCCTTCGATCACGCGCACCGCGTGCACGCCGCGCGGCAGCCACACCACGTCGGCGAAGCTGTCGGACATCAGCGGAATCGCGCCCGCCTCGACGACGAAGAGACCGAAGTCGAGCGCGGGAATCAGGAGATAGTCCTTGTTCGTGTTCGGGTTGCGATACGTCGCGGCGGTGTTGAAGCGCGCGAGCGGCGCCGGATTGCCGAGCGCCATGATCGCGCTCTTCAGCGCTTCGAAGCGCGCGTTCGCGCCGCCGGTGAAAATGATCTCGCCGCTGCGGCTGGTGCCGGACGGCGGCGTGGCGACGAAGTCGACGGCGCCCTTCTTCGCGTCGAGCGTGTAGACCTTCACCGAGCCGCCGGGGCCCATCATGATGGCCGACTCGGGGCTGTAGGCGAGATCGCCGATCGACGTCGGGCTCGGTGCCGGCGGATCGTCGAACGCATTCGCGCGCAGCGCGACCTGTTCCTGCGGACGGTCCGCCGAGGTCGTTCCCTTCGCCTGAGTGCTGTCGTTGCTCTCCGCGGCGTTGACGTCGAAGATGCCGATGCCGTAGCCGAAGAGCGTGACCACGGCGTACGTCGAGTTGTTGTACGTGACGCGCAGCGTGTCGTTCGGGCCGGCGATGATGTTCTTGATCTCTGCGTTCGGCAGCGTCGCGTCATCGGTCTTCGCGCGCGCGTCGGCGGACCATTTCAACCCGAGAGTGACGTTCTCGACGGTCACGCGCTGGATGCGGTACTGCGTCGTCGTCGCCGGGAGTTTGGCGTCGAACTTGTGCAGCTCGTTCGGGCTGCAGGTCGCCGCGCCGCTCACGCACGAGCTGGCGCCGCCCGGAACGAACGCGGAGAGGAATCCCGCGCGGTCGAGATCGATCGGAGCAGCGTCGCCGACGATCACGCGCACTTTGCGCGGAATCGCTTCGACGCGATCCATGGTCACGAATGCGCTCGGGAGACCGACGCCGTACGCCGTGCCGATGTTTTGCGAGAGCACCGCCGATCCGATCTGCTGGCAGACCGTGTTCTTGACCGTCGGCAGGCAGGTCGCCGTCGTGGCGTCCTTGGCCTTGATGAAGTCCTCGACGCGGAACGTGCGCAGCACGCCGAAGTAATTGGTCAGGCCGGCGGCGAAGACGCGGCCGTGATGATCGACCTGCACGCTCCAGTAATCGGTGACGGGATTGCCGGAGTCGCTCTCTTTTCCGGGCGCGAACGATACCGGCATCGGATTCTTCGAGTCGTCGAGCATCGCCGGATCGGATGTGTCGTACGCGAGGATTCCGCCGTCGACGGCGGCGACGAAGAGCAGGTTGCCGTACGACGACAGCTCGCGAATCATGCCGAAGCTGCCGGTCGGAGTCTGGCGGATGTTGAAGCTGCCGATGTTGCCCTTCGGTCCGCGCGTTTCGAACGCGAGCTGCATCGGCGCAGGCGAAGGACCGATCGGTGTGACGGCTCCGCCGCTTCCCTTCTCCCCCGCCTGTCCGAGCTTCAATCCGTTGCCGGAGCGATCCTGGATCGCGGTATCGAGTGTCAGGCGGAATTTCTCGCCGGCCGCGAGCGCGGACGGCATGAGGATCGTGACGCGGCGTCCGTTCGAATCGAGACGCAGCAGCGCCTGCGGGAGGAGATCGATCGGAGCGGCGCCGCCGCCCGGGACCTGTTCAAACTTGATGAGCTTCTTCAGTTCCTCGCTGACTTCTTTTTCCGTCGTCGCGGTGCCGACGTCGATCGCTTCGTTGAAGACGATCGAGAGCGGCGACGAAGGATCGACGTCTTTCTCGTCGATCATGAGGATGATGCGGTCGCCTGCCTTCGCGCTCATCGTGACCGGCAGTGACTGCGGGCCGCGATGCTGGCCGTTGTTGACGTTGAGCACCGACACCTGCGTCGCGGCGGTGATGGAGCCGGTGCCGCGCACTTCGAGCATGCCGCCGGTGGTGCTCAGTTGCATTTCGATGTCGCGGACCGACTGCAGCGTGACGCCGGCCGGCGGAACTTCCGCGATCTCGACGCGGAACGGCGAGCCGAACACGGGATGCGGTCCGTTGAAATCGGTAGTCGGGCTGGCGATGACGACGCCCTTGCCCGGATCGCCGAGGGGAATCGGATCGTACGTTTGCTGGAACGACGTCAGCGACGTCGCGGGATCGACTCCGGTGAGCGTGAATCTCGTTCCCGCCGGCACGGGGAACGCGATCCTTCCCTTGGCCTCGGCCACATAACGATGGCCGCAATACATCGAGTACATCGTGTCCCAGAAGAGATCGATGACCGTGGTGAGCGTGTCGATGAACGACCACACGAACCCGTTCGTCGCGGCGCCCGTCTTCATCTGATAGGCGGCGTACGAGCCGGCCTCGATCACGCGCAGGAGGAAGTCCTTCGGGTCGTCGTTGCGTGCGACGCCGCTGTGCGGCGTGAGCGTGCGCGAGTTTCCGGACGTGTTCTGCCGCACGGTCGTGAGCGTGCCGTTGACGATCGAGAGCGTGTCGACGGCCATGATGCGCGGGCCGCGGACGGATTCGCCGAGGACGCCGAGGAAGTATTGGCCGCTCGGATTCGACACGGGGAACGTCAGCTCGAGCGGGACTTTTGCGCGGCCTTCGAACATGAGCGTGACGCTCGCGGCGGCGGTGAGCTCGTTGTTGATGTTCGGGACGACGTTGAAGACTTCGGCCGGCGCGGGTTTGACTTCGATGAGCGTGGCTTGATCGAACGCCCCCGCGGGAACGGAGACGGTCGTGCCGTCGGCGCTGGTGAACGAGACGGCGCGGTTGGCCGGCGCGACGAAGGCGCGGCCGTTCGGGTCGACGAACGGGGTGAGCGGGATGATCGCGGAGAGCGCGCCGTTGGTGTTGAGGACGCGCAGGTCGATCTCGTCGGAGATCGTGACGCCGTGGTCGACGTTGATGGTGAACGAGCCGTCGGCGGCGGCTTTGCCGGAGTACGGCGTGCCGAAGTCGCGGACGCGGCGGACCGGAATGGCGAGCCAGTTCTCCGGCAGTGCGCCGGCGAGGCCGGTGATCTTCACCGCGCCGTTCGCGTCGGGGATGGTGATGCGGATCTTCTCCGGATGGAGCTCGCTGTTCGAGAACGTCGTGGCGGTGGTGAAGCTCCACGCGTATGTCGCGCCGAGGGGCGTGCCGTTGATGCCGCGCACGGTCGGCGCGAGCGTGGCGACATAGCGCGTGCCGGGATTCAGTCCGCTGCCGGCCGGCAGCTTCCAGAGCACGCCGGTGTTGCCGATCGCGCTCACGGGCGCGGTGATCGTTTTTCCGGTGGTCGTGTCGAGGACGGTGAGCGAGGCCGCGTTGACGGAGCTCGGGTCGATGCCCGGCTCGAGCCGCACTTCGACGCTCGTCGTCAGCGCGACGCCGGTGGCGTTGTTCGCAGGAATCGTCGACGCGACATGCGGCGGCTGCGCGACGAGGAGCAGGTCGCCGACGTTGACGACGTCGTTCGGCGCGGGCGCGGGCGATTTCTGCACCGCGTTGCCGTCGCCGAGTGCGGCCGTTCGCGGCGTGAGCGTGAAGCTGGTCGCAGGCGTGGCCTGCACCGGAACGTTGAAGATGCCGGTGGTGCGCGTGAGATCGGCGACGCCGAGTGCGGTCGCGGTGACGCGCGCGTTCGCGGTGGCGACGCCGGTCGTGCCGAGGCGCACGACGCCTTTCGCGAATCCAATCGGGGCCTCGGCGGCCAGGAGGAGGTAGCGTCCTTCACGCACGACGCCATCGATCGGCAGACGATTGCGGTCGATCGATTTCGTCGTCCAGCGCGTTGCATCGAGCGCCGTCACTTCGGACGCGAGGCGGAAGATGCGGTTGCCGAACGGAGTCGGATCGAGCAGCTCGACGAGGATCAGCTGCGACGGCGAGAGCGACGGCAGTTGCGCCGGATCGACGGTGAACGTCGCGCGCGCGGGTGTCGTCAGCTCGATCGGCGCGATCGGATCGAGTTGCCCGTCGCCATCAGAGTCGACCGACGTCACGGCCGTGGCGCGCTGCAGCGTGAGCTGGAATCCGCCGACGATCTTGTATCCGGGAATTGGTCCTAAAACATTCGGATCCGTCAGCGACGACGCGGTCGCGCGCAATGCTTCGGACGTGGCGCCGGTCGGAATCTCGACCGTGATCTTGTCGTCGCCCGGCACTCGCCCACCCTCGGGGCCGACGAGCGTCCCGCGATCGAGGCGTCCCGGATACGGAAGGATGCGCAGGTGCTCGAATCCGACTTCGAGGAAGACCTCGGCGGCGCGGTTGCTGGGCGCGAGGTTGAACGCCGCGACGCCGGTGTTGCCGGCGAGATCGCGGTAGAGCAGCAGGTCGGTGGCAAACGGGAAGCCGAGCTCGCGGCCGCCGTCGGCGAGATGCAGTTCTTCTTCGATGTACGCCTGCACCGCGGTGCCGCTCGGGAAGAGCTGCGCGTTCGCGCCTTCGATGTTCAGCGTGGCGATCGTGCTCTCGGTCGGCAGCACGACTTCCGGCGCGAGCGGGAAGCTCTTCGCCGTCAGCGCGGGACATGTGCCGTCGGCGCAGCGATCGGCCACGCCCTGCAGCGGCGCACCCGCGGCCGGCGACGGCGCCGGCGTGAGGCCGGGACGCTGATCGGGATAGACGAGCGCGTACGCGCCCGGCGTGCTCGCGTCGAACGTGGCCTTGTTGTTCGTGATGTTGACGACCGGCGTGAGCACGCGCCATTCATCGCGTGACGCGTCGTAGCGAACGGCGGTCAACTTCTGCCCGGCCGCGGTGATCTCGAGTTGCGGCACGTCGAACGTGAGCGTCGACGCGCTGAGGGACGTGGCGGTGGAGACGATCTCCGCGGACGCGAGCGGCGACCAGCCGAGGGGCAGGAGACCGGCGAGGGACTGCGCGCCGGTCGACGTCAGCGTCACGGAGACGCCGCTGGTGATCGCGCCGGCGGGAATGTTCAGCTCCGCGTGGCGCGTGACGGCGTTGTTCGCGCCGTGCGCGAGCGTCAGCGCGCCGCTGGTGGCGGTCTTCGTGTCGCCGCGCTTGGTGAGACGGATGTCGATCGGGATCACGCCCGCGCCGGCGGGCACGATGATCTGCCGCCACACGGTGGTGTAGCCGTTCGCCGATGCGCGGATCGTGTGCGCGCCCTCGGGGAAGCGCTCGCCGTAGCGCCCGCGCGAGTCGGTCGTCATCGTGACCGTCTGCGCCGGCGTCTCGATCGTGATCTCGGCGCCCGCGAGCGGACGGCCGTTCGTGGCGTCGTAGACCTCGCCGGTGATGAAGCCTCTGCCGTCGCCCGACTGCGGCGTGTCGTCGCCGTACGCGAAGAGTTGGTTGTACGGGAAGTCGAGCTTGCGGCCCTGCAGGTCGGTGACGTCGGTCGAGATTTTGAGCGTGAACGTCTTCGTCGTCAGATCTTCGGCCGGCGTGATGACGGCGTTCGCGCCGCTTACGACGATGGTTCCGCCGACGATGCGGCTGTCCGGCATTTCGAGCTTTACGCTGCCGCTCGCGCCGGTGGTCAGCGTGTCCGCCTTCACATCGGTGGAGAAGACCACGGTCAACTTGTTGACGGTGCGGTCGTAGGAGGAGCTGAGGACTTTCGGTCCGGTGCAGTCGAGGTTGACCTTGAGCTCGACGAACGGCGAGAGCGTGCCGTCGGCGCCGACGCTGCGGACGCGGATGACGTGATAGCCCGGCAGGCCGGTGAGCGGAACTTTGTACGAGAACGCACCCGTGGCCGAAGCGGTGGTGAAGAAGCGCGTAGTGATGTAGTCGATCTGCACGCGCGTCGACGGCGCGGCGGTGCCGGTGACGTCGACGAGCTGCGCGCAGGTGCGGGCGTAGGTCGACGTCAGCGTCGGTGCGGTGGTCGCGGTCGTGGCGATGGTGAAGCTGCTCGTGAACTCGCTGGCCAGCGACTGGCCGGCGAGATCTTTCGCGCCGGTGGTGACGCGGATCGTGTAGCGCTCGCCCGGCGTGAGAATCGTGGCCGGCGCGAAGGAGAGGATGTCCTTGTCGAGATACGACTTGCCGCTCAAGGCCGTGCCGTTCGCGGACTCGAGACGGAACGCGGTCGCGAGTGAGATCACGTCCATCGGATTCGAGAACGAGACCAGAACGACGACGCCGCGATCGACTTCGACGGCGTTCGCCGCGGGGAAGGTCTCCAGCACTTTCGGCGCTTCGCTCAGCTTGAAGACGCGAATCGTGTCGAACGCGCCCGCACCTCCCGGCTCGCTGACGCGCGCGATGACCGGCGTGAGCCCGCCGGCGAGCGTCGAGAACGTGACATCGCCGGAGAACGTCTTCGCGGTGCCGTCCTGCGTCGCGGCGGTGCCGCCGACGTCGACAGCCGCGCCTTCGCCGGCGGCGTACGTGCCGGAAACGCGGAACGTGTTGCCGGATGCCGCGCCGAAGTAGTGGTTGTCGACCGGATCGTTGATGGTGATGGTCGGATTGCCGGCGGCGTACTTCACGAGCACCTGCGCGGTGGCGAGGCGTCCGATGCGATCGCGTCCGGTCACGATGATGGTGTTGTCGCCGTTGGCGAGCGGCACGTTTCGGGCGATGAAGCGGCCGGTCGTGTCGCTCCACGGCGTCGGCTGAACTGCACCCGACAGGCCGGTGACGGCGAGCGAAGACGGATCGACGTTCCCGTACGTGCCGCTGATGTCGACGAGCGCGGTGCCGCTGATGTAGCCGGGGATCGGCGAGCTGATGGCGATCGCCGGCGCGTTCTTCGCGAACGTGACGCGGCGTGATGCGGTGGTGATGCGTCCGCCCGGCGTCGAGGCGTGCGCGACGAGAATGTTCACGCCTTCACGCAGACGGACGTTCGCCGCGCTCCAGTTCGAGCCGGTGATTGTCGCAGGCGTGCCGTTGACATCGACCTTGGTCGCGCCGTTGCCGAGCGTGCCGGTGACGGTGATGAGCTCGTCCGCGGAGACGTAGTCTTCCTGCGGCGACGTGATGGTGACGCTCGGATCGTTGGTGATGCGGATGAGGGTGATGGTGACGGGCGTGCCGGTCTCCTGGCCCGCGGCATCGGTGCAGACGATGCGCACCGCGTTCGCTCCCTCGGACGGCAGTTCGACCGTCGCGCAGAACGAGCCGTTCGACATCTTCGCGGCCACGCCGTTGACCTTGACGCCCGCCGCGCCGCCGGAACGTCCGACCAACTCGACTTTCTGGGCGTTGATGATCGATTGATCGGCGGGATCGAATCCTTCGAGACGGCAGCCGCCGCCGGCCGACGAGCCGACGGTGAACGTGCGCTCGACGCGCGACTCGTTGCCCGCGGCATCGCGCGCGGTGATGACGGCGGTGTGTCCACCCGCTGCGCTGATGGTCAGCGGCAGCGTGGTGATCGTGTTGCCGTCGACGACGAACGTGAACGGAATCGCGGCGTTGTTGTCGGTGGCGTCGGCGGTGAGGACGGCTTGCGCGCCGAAGTGCGCGCCGTCCGCGAAGCTGTTGCCCGACTCGAGAATGCGCACGCGCGGCGGCGTGAAGTCGGCGATGACGTTCGTCGTGACGCTCGTCGACTTGCCGTTCGCGTCGGTCGCGGTGGCGGTGATGGGGGTGTTGCCTTCCTTCAGCTCCGCGGCCGCGAGACGGAAGTTGCCGGCCGGATCGGGCGCGACGCTGACGGCGGACGCGGGCGGAACCGCGACAGTGACGGTGGAGGACGGACGGAGCACGCGGCCCGTGACGTCGATGCGCGGGCGGTTGGTCGTGTACGGATTCGGCGGGAACGTGAGCACGAGCGCCGGACCCGCGATATTGCGGGTGACCACGACGTCGTCGTGCGCGGTGTTGCCCGCGGCGTCGCGGCCGACGGCGACGATGACGTTCTCCCCCAGCTCCAGCGGCACGTTCGCCGCGGTCCAGGAGCCGTCGGCGTTCTTCGCCGCGGCGATGCCGTTGATGGCGACGCTCACCGAGTCCTCGGCGGTGGCCTTGACGGTGACGCGATCGGCATCCGTCGTCGTGTTGTTCGCCGGTGAGACGATCGTCACGTGCGGCGCGGAGCGGTCGATGGTGAAGTGACGCGTGATCTGCGTCGTCTGGCCGTACGTGGTGTCGGTGGCGGTGGCGACGATCGTGTGCGTGCCGCTGTCGCTGACCGTCTTGTCGTTGTGGAACGGCGCGGTGTCGAGCGTGGCGGTGAACGTCACGCCCTGTTCGAAGAGGCGCACGATCGGCGTGACCGGGCGGCTGAACGTCGATCCTTCGACGAGCGGCTCGCCGTTCTCGACGATGTCGATCAGCGGATTCGTGGTCTTGATGCCGAGGAGGTAGGACGTGCGGCCGATGTTGCCGGCGCGGTCGACGGCTTCGAGCGTGAGCTCGTTCACGCCGTCGGCGAATCCGACGCCGGAGAGCGTGAACGCGCCGTTGGTGACGGCGACGCCGACGCGGCCGGCGATGCGCACTTCGACGGCGTCCGTATCGGTGGTGCCGGCGAGCGTGTCCGGAATTTGCGCGACCTTCGATCCGCTCGCGGGATTGAACGAGAGGAAGCGCGGCGGCGTGAGGTCGATCGTGAAGGTGCGGGTCTCGGTCTTCTTGTTGCCCGCGCAGTCCGTCGCCGTGACGGTGAGCGTGTGCGACGTCTCCTGCGAGACTTCCGTCCCCGAGGCGAACGGCGCGCCGCCGAGTGTGGCAGTGAGCGTCGTGTTCGCGTCGGCGTCGTTGGCGCGGAAGAAGAGCGTGACCGGGCGCGCGACGAGCGTGGCCGTAAACGGCGAGCCGCTCTCGCTGATCTCGATGACCGGATCGGTGCGATCGACGATCAGCGTGAGCTGGCGCGTCGCGGTGTGGCCGACGCTGTCGCTGGCCTCGATGAGAATGCTCTTGCGGCCGTCCGTGCCGAGGGCCACGTTCGCGGTCCAGTTGCGCTTCGTGCCATCGAGCGTGGCCTGCGTCGCGGTGCCGTCGAGCGTGACCGAGATCTTGTCGACGTTCGGATCGTTGACCGTGCCGCGGATCTCGACGCCGTCGCTCTTCACGCACGCGTTGGAGGCCGGTGACGTGATCGCGACTTCGGGAGCGCGCGAGTCGAGGACGAGCTTCAGCGTCGCCGTGCCGACGTTGCCGGCGCGGTCGGTGCCGGTGGCGGTGAGGATGTTCTCCCCTTCCAGCAGCGTCAGCGCGACGGTGAACGTTTTCGCGGTCGTGTCGACGGTCGCGTTGACGCCGTTGACCGTGACGGTCTCCGCGTCGTCGCTGCCGCCTTTGACGATGACGTCGCGCGAGGTGACGACCTGTCCGTTCGTGTGCGAGGTGAAGGTGAGCACTGGACCGACGACGTCGATCTCGAACGCCAGCGGGCCGACGGTGCGCTCGTTGCCGAGGGCGTCGCGCACGACCGCGCTGAATTGATGCTGGCCGTTGGCGGAGAACGGCGTCTTGAGCTCGTAAAGTTGTCCGTCGATCTTCGCTTCGCTGGTGTACGCGGTGCGGTCTGTGATCTTCAGGTCGAAGACGACGGCGCGGTTGAAGAGCCTGTTCGGAACGAACGGCGCGCCCGACTCGAGCACTTCGACCGTGGGCGGCGTCGTGTCGATCGTGAAGTGCCGTGTTTCCTGCCTGCGATTGCCGGCCGCGTCTTCGGCGGTGGCGATGAGCGTGTAGGAGTTGTCCGCCGTGATGGTGGTTCCGTTCGTGAACGGCACGCCGTTGAGCGTGGCGGTGATCGTGGGCGAAGGATCGAAGTCGTCCGTCGCGGTGATGACCGGCGTGACCGGCAGTTTGAACAGCGCGCCCTCGGCGAGCGGCGCGCCGCCGTTTTTGATCTCGATCGACGGCGCCGTGTTGTCGACGACGAAGCTGATCGGGCCGACCGTGCCGGCGCACGATTTGATCGTGACGCCGACGCTGCCGCCGGTGATGGCTTGCGGGAGCTTCACGCTCAGCGTCGTGGAGCTGATCCACTTCACGTCGCTCGCGGCCACTCCGCCGAACTGCACGGTCGTCGATCCCGGGACGAATCCCGTTCCGAACACGCGCACTTCGGTGCCCGCGCCGAGGGCGCCGTTCGGGACATACAGTCCCGTCACGCGCACTTCGGGGCAGAGGCTGCGAAGCGCATCGTTGTCTTCGTCGGCGACGTAGATCGCGCCGGCGAAGGCGATGCCGAGTGGGTCTTTGAACTGCGCGGTGAGTCCCGTCGCCGTCGACCCAGCCGTTCTTGCCGGTGCCGGCGATGGTGACGATCGAGACCGGCGAGCTGCGCGGATCGATGCGGCGGATGAAGTCGTTCTCGGAATCGGCGACGATGAGGAAGCCGGCTTCGTCGACGACGATGCCGGCCGGACGATTGATCACTTTCGGATCGCCGTCAGCGCCGCTGTCGGGATCATCGTCATCACCGGTGCGCGGGAACGACACGAGCGTCGTCACCTGGCCGCCGGAGATTTTCCGGATGGCGTTGTTCTTCGTGTCCGCGACCCAGAAGTCGTTGCCGTCGGCGATGATCGCGCGCGGCGTGTTGAACGTGGCCGTGAGCAGCGCGCCGTTCGTCAGGCTCGAGCCGCTGCTCCCGGTGCCGGCGAACGTCGTGACGACGCCGTCGACGGTGACGCGGCGGATCTTGTGGTTCTTCGAGTCGGTGACGTAGATCGCGCCGTCGGCGCCGACCGTGAGTCCGCGCGGATCGTTGAACTGCGCCGCGCTGCCGGTGCCGTTGCCGCTCCCCTGCTTGCCGTTGCCGGCGATCGTTTTGACTTTGCCGTCGAGGCCGACCTGGCGGAGAGCGTGGTTGCCGCTGTCGGAGACGTAGAGAACGTTGCGCTGCGTGTCGAAGGCGATGCCGCGGGGGTCCTTGAACTTCGCGGCGGTGCCGGTGCCGTCGTCGAAGCCCTTCTTGCCCGCGCCCGCGAGTACGGACACGGCGCCCGCGGGTGTGACGATTTTGATCTCGTCATGCTGTTCGTCGGCGACGGCGATCCTGCCGTCAGGCAGCACGACCGCCGCGCCCTGCGGGTGCTTGAGCGGATCGTTCTGCGAGCGCGGTCCGCCGGCGATCGTGCTCACTTTGTACGCCGGTACGTTGGTAACCGTGAACGATTTCTCGGCGATGACGTTCGCGCCGCTGGCGATGCGCACGTTGCCGGTGACGGCGTTGGACGGGACGATGACTTCGATGAAGCGATCGTTGCGCGCGACGACGGTCGCGGCCGCGGAATTCGCGAACGTGACGCCGATGGCGCTGTCGCCGAGTCCGCGCCCGTTGACGAAGACGCGTGCGCCGGCCGGTGCGCTCGCCGGGATCAGCTCGCGCACGGACGGCGCGTTCTGCGCCGCGAGGACTGGCGCGAGCAGCAGCAGCATGAGCAGGAACGCCGGCGTCCTCGCCGGCTGATCAGGCGGCGTCCCGCCGCCTCGGCGCCGAGACGGCGCCGGTCCAGCCGGCGAGACGCCGGCGCTCCGAGATTCCGCGGTGCAAACGATCTTCTTTCTGGACATGTGTAAAACCTTTTCGTTGATCACTGCGACTGCTCCGGTTTGCTCATCGGCATGAGCGCGGGTTGCTGGCCCCAGATCTCCACTTCGCCGAGGGAGAAGGTCTGGCCGGCCCCGGCTTCTGGACGCGTACGTAGCGGCCGGTGCGATTCACGGGGAGGGAGGTGACCTGATGGACGGTGGAGCCGGTGTAGTAGACCGAGACTCCGGGTTGGGCGATTGTCGTCGCGAACGACTGCGACGTGAACGGCGCGTCGGAGACGAGGACGTAGCAATTGATGACCTGGTCCTGGTACGGCGCATCGGCGCGCGTCCAGAGATCGATCGTGGAGATCGGCGAGACGGCGCCGAGATCGACCTGCCACCAGGCGTCGGTGTCGCCGCCGTTGCGGATGTGGAAGAGCGAACCGCCGGTTCCTCCGGGCTGATTTGCCGTGCCATTGACGGCGAACCACGGGTGATACCAGCTGTCCCAGATACTCGAGGACGTGGCGGTACGGCCGCCGGCGAGGTTCACGAGCTGCTTGCTCGAGGGCGCGAAGACTTCGACTTCGGGAATGGTGAGGTTGTCGGTGCCGGCGAGCTGCACACGCACGTAGCGGGCGGTGCGGCGGGCGTTGACCGAGAGCAGCGAACTGGCGTTGCCGGGGATGCCGTACGACGAGACGCCGCTCTGCGCGATATTCGTGGAGAGCGTGTTCGATGCGAACGCCGTGTCGGAGACCTGCAGATAGAAGTTGCCGGTCTGGTTCGGGCAGCAGTCGGTGCGTCCGTAGACGTTGATCTGATCGACGGGATAGACCGCGCCCAGGTCGACCTGCCACCACGGCTGCGACGTGTAGACCGTGATCGCCATGTTCGTGCCGCCGCTGGTGGGAACGCCGTCGACGGCGCGGCTGGCGGGATAATCGTCGTTGTAGTTGGGCGACTGCGACGCGGTCTTGAGGAACGCGAGGTTGACGCGCGCGACCTTGCCGGCGCGGTCGAACCAGGCCTGGCCGTTCGAAACCAGGAAGGCCATGCCGGTGATGTTGCGGCTCCGCCAATCCGAGGTCGGCGGCGGGCACTTCGAGACGCGTCCACTTGCCGGGCTCGGGCAGCGGGCCGACGCGCCAGCGGTTCGGCCCGATGATCGACGTGCTGACGACGTTGTCGCCCCAGTACACGGCGTGCCACGTGCCGTCGTACCAATGCACGATGATCTGCCTCGGCGGATCGCACGGGTCGACCATCGCGTAGGTGAAGAGCAAGTCACTGCGTGACGGTGTGAGCACCGTCGAGGCGTTGAGGAAGTAGTGCTGTTTCGGTGCGGTCGTCGCCGTCTGTTTGTGCGACGAGCTGCCGCTCGCACTCTGCGCCGGATCCCACACCCACGTGGTGTTCACCGTGTCGGGCACCTGCTCGGTCGCGCCGGCGGGAATCGCGTCGTCGAACCACACCTGCTCCGCGGTTCCGAACTGCGGCGCGGGCGCGGTGGTGAATGCGCATGCGGACTTGCCGACTTTGTCGATCCACGCTTCGCCGTCGACGACGCGGATGAGCAGGTCGCTCACGTTCACCGCGGCGTTGATGCCGATCGACTTCGCCAGCACCTGGAGGCGCGTCCATTCGCCGCGCGTCGGCAGGCTGCCGATCGTGAGCGCGGACGTCGCTACCGGATCGACGCGGTTTTCACCCCACGTCGCGCGGTACTCGATCGCGCCGACCTTCCACTGCAGCATGAGCTGTTTCGGCGGATTGCACGGATTGACGAGCGCGTAGACGACGAGATTGTCCGACGGATTGACGGTCATCGTCGTGGTGGTGACGAAGCCGAATTTGCGCGTGCCGGCGCCGGCGGAGAAGTGAATCGCCGAAGTGCCGGATGCGGTCTGCGTCGAATCGATCGTGCCGTTGTTGTCGGCGTTCGGCGTGGAGCTGGCCGGCAGCGCGTCGTCGATCCAGGTGAAGTCGAGCGTCGTGCTCGCCGGAGCCGCGACCGATCCGAGCGCGCTGCACGCAGTGAGCGTCGCGCTCGCGGATGCGGACGAGAGGTAGCTCGCCGAAATCGAGACGTTCGACTGCAACGCGACGCGATTCGTCGTGACCGTGAACGCCTCGGACGTATTGCCCGCGGGCACGAGGACGACGTCGGGCACGGTCGCGAGACGCGTGTCGGAGCTCGCGAGCGAGACCAGCGCGCCGCCGATCGGAGCCGGTGCAGCGAGGACGACCGTCGCGTTGATGCTCGTGCCGCCTTCGAGTGAATTCGGAGTGAGCGTGACCTGGGCGACACCACTGCTCGCCGGCTGCAACGTGAGCGTTGCAGATGCGGAAGACGTGGCGCCGGTGGCGGTGATGGTGGCGGTGGTCTCGCTCGCCACCGAAGACGTGGTGACATCGAACTGCGCCGAGGCCGAGCCCGGAGCAATCGTCACCGTCGCCGGAACGCCGGCGACGCTCGGATGGCTCGACGTGAGCGTGACGGTGTTCTTGCCGGCGAACGCGGGATAGATCAGGCGCACCACGCCGGTGACTTTCGCGCCGCCGATCGTCTGCGACGGAGTGAGCGTGACGGAGGCGACGCCGTTGACGTTCGCAAGCGTGCCGCTGACGTCGTAATACCGGCTCGCCGCCCACGGGTTGAAGGAGTCGCTGGCCATGACTTTGAACGTGTCGCCGGGCTCGCCGCTCACCGGGACGAGGAACGAGCCATCGGAGGCGACGGCGTACGCCGGCGTGCCGAGGCCGGTCCGCTTGTTGACCGCGGACGCGTAGATCGTCGGATGGAGATCGCTGATGGAGCCCGCGTCGCCGACGACGAAGTCGCCGTCCGGCCGGCTCTGCGTGGAGATGAGCGAGGGGTTGATGAACGGCGCGTCGTTGATCGTGAGCGGCGAGCTGTCCCCCGCGCGCGTGGCGCGCAGGTCGTCGACCAGCAACACGCTCTGCGTGCTGAAGATCGTGATCTTGTCGAAGAGATAGACGCCGCGCCACCAGTCGCCGGCAGCGATGTTGATCGTTTCGCTTCCGTTCGGAGCGAGCGTGAAGCTCCTGCCGCTGAGCGAGGCGATGCGCCACGTGCCCTTCCTGGTCGTGGTGCCGGCCGCGAAGATGTCGATCCAGTGGCCCTTGAAGTAGGGCATGAAGTCCGAATTCGCGTCCGTGGTGACGGTGTTTGCGCTGAACGAGACGACGTTTCCTCGGCCGATCGACGGCAGGATCGCCGGCTGCGTTCCGCTGGTACTGAAGCCGGTGTGATCGATGAGCATGTCGCCGTAGGTCGACTGCGGCCCGCGCGTGTAGATCGATCCCGGCCCGCCCCAGCGGTTGCCTTGTGAGCCCGTGCCGCTCTTCGAGCGCAGCGTTGGGAGCGTGCTCGTGGCGTCGGTGTATTCGATGGAGATCGCACCGCCGCCGCCCGCGGCCGCGTCGCAGCATTGGTTGCCGCCGTTGGTTTCGATCGAGCCGGTGCCGCTGATCTTGCCGGTGGTGATCCAGATCGATCCGCCCGCGCCGCCCGATTGGTTGTCTTCCTGGCCGTTCGCGCGAATGGCGCCGTCGACGATCACCGAGCCCGCGGTGATGCGCACCGCGCCGCCGCCCAGGCCGCCGTTGCGGCCGGTGCCGCCGAGCTCCTGCGGGTAATAGACGCTGCCGAACGTGTCGCCGCCGAGGGTGCTGTACGTGCCGCCTCTGCCGATGTGGCTTCCGCCCGTCCAGTCGCCGGTGCTCATGGCGCGGCCCGGATACGTGCTGCGCGAGTAGCCGCGGTTGGTGACGTCGATCGACGCTCCGCTGTCGATGCGCAGCTCGTTGCTGACTTCCAGCGTCAGCTTGTAGCCGCGCGGATGCGATAGTTTCGCGCCGCTCAGCAGGCGCACGTTCTGCGAAGAGATGTACGTCGTCTCGACCGCCGAGAGCACGGTCGTGGTCACGACGCGCAGGGGATCATCGCTATAGAAGTACCCCGCGTGCAGCGAGACCGTGTCGAAGCGGTAGACGCCCTGCCACTGATCGCCTGCCGCGACGTTGATCGTGCCGGCCAGCGTGACCGTCTTCAGGCTCACGCCGCTGACGCGCCACGTACCTTTGAGTGTGCCCAATGCATCGCGGATCTCGACCCAATGGCCGGCGAAGTAGGAGGGAATGTCTTTCGCGCGATCGGTGGTGATGATGTTGCCGTTCACCGCGACCACGGATCCCTTACCGAGCGACGGCAGGACGATGGCCTGTCCGGCGATGCCGCTGTCATCGATCTTCAGGTCGCCGTACGTGGAGGTGGGACCGAAGGTGTAGATCGATCCCGGTCCACCCCAGCGGTTGCTTTGCGAACCCGTGCCGGTGAAAGTCTTGAGTGTCGGCAAGGTGCTGGTCGGATCGGTGTACTCGATCGCGATCGCACCGCCGCCGCCCGAGGCCGCGTCGCAGCATTGCGAGCCGCCATTGGCTTCGATCAGTCCGATGCCGCTGATCTTTCCGGTGGTGATCCAGATCGATCCGCCCGCGCCGCCCGATTGATTCTCCTGCAGCCCGTTCGCGCGAATCGCGCCGTCGACGATCACCGACGCGGCGATGATCCGCAGCGCGCCGCCGCCGTAGCCGCCGTTGCGTCCCGTGCCGCCGAGCTCCTGCGGGTAGTAGACACTGCCGAACGTCTCGGGGAGGGCGCTGTTGTAGTAGCCGCCCTGACCGATGTGGCTTCCGCCCGTCCAGTCGCCGCCGCTGCCGGCGTGATTCGGGTAGGTGGCGTGGAAGTAGCCGCGATTCGTGACGTCGATCGAGCCGCCGGCGTCGACGCGCACTTCGTTCGCTTCGATGAGGAGCTTGCTGCCACGCGGATGGGTGAGGCTTCCGCCGTTGGCGATGCGCAGGTTCTGCGCCGAGATGTACGACGTTTCGACGACGGAGTTGATGGTTTCGCTGGCCGCACGCACCGGATCGTCGCTGGCGAACCACGAGACCTTGAGGGAAACGTTGTCGAAGCGATAAACGCCCTGCCACTTGTCGCCCGCGGCGACGTTGATCGTGCCCGCGAGCGTGACCGTCTTCAGGTTCACGCCGCTGACGCGCCACGTGCCTTTGAGCGTGCCCGCGGCGTCGCGGATCTCGACCCAATGGCCGACGAAGTACGAAGGAATGTCTTTCGCGCGATCGGTGGTGATGATGTTGCCGTTCACGGCAACCACGGATCCCTTGCCGAGCGCCGGCAGAACGACGGCCTGTCCGACGATGCCGTTGTCATCGACCTTGAGATCGCCGTACGTAGAGGTGGGACCGAACGTGTACACCGTTCCTGGTCCGCCCCAGCGGTTGCTTTGCGAACCGGTGCCGGTGATGGCCTTGAGCGTCGGCAAGGTGCTGGTCGGATCGCTGTACTCGATCGCAACCGCACCGCCGCCACCCGAGGCTGCGTCGCAGCATTGCGAGCCGCCGTTGGCTTCGATCGTTCCGGTGCCGCTGATCTTTCCGGTGGTGATCCAGATCGATCCGCCCGCGCCGCCTGATTGATTCTCCTGCAGGCCGTTCGCGCGAATCGCGCCGTTGACGATCACCGACGCGGCGTTGATGCGCAGCGCGCCGCCGCCGTAGCCGCCGTTGCGTCCCGTGCCGCCGAGCTCCTGCGGGTAGTAGACGCTGCCGAACGTCTCGCCGATGGCGCTGTTGTAGTAGCCGCCCTGACCGATGTGGCTTCCGCCCGTCCAGTCGCCGCCGCTGCCGGCGTGATTCGGATACGTCGTGTGGAAGTAGCCGCGATTCGTGACGTCGATCGCGCCGCCGCTGTCGACGCGCACCTCGTTCGCTTCGATGACGAGCTTGCTGCCGCGCGGATGGGAGAGGGTTCCGCCGCTGACCACGCGCAGGTTCTGCGTGGAGATGTTGGAGGTCTCGACGAAGGAGTTGATCTTCGTCTCCGCCGACGTGCGCAGCGGATCGTCGCTGACGAACCAGGTGACCTTGAGAGAGACATTGTCGAAGCGATAAACGCCCTGCCACTTGTCGCCTGCCGCGACGTTGATCGTGCCGGCCAGCGTGACCGTCTTCAGGTTTACGCCGCTGACGCGCCACGTGCCTTTGAGCGTGCCCGCGGCATCGCGGATCTCGACCCAATGGCCGACGAAATAGGACGGAACGTCTTTCGCGCGATCGGTGGTGATGATGTTGCCGCTCACCGCGACTACGGATCCCGTGCCGAGCGACGGCAGAACGATGGCCTGTCCGACCAATCCTCCGTCATCGATCTTCAGATCGCCGTAGGTGGAGCCGGGACCGAAGGTGTAGATCGAGCCCGGTCCGCCCCAGCGGTTGCCGTTCGAACCTCCGCCCGTGACGGCCTTCAGCGCCGGGAGCGTGCTCGCGGCATCGGTGTACTCGACGGCGATTGCGCCGCCGCCACCCGAGCCTGTGTCGCAGCATTGCCCGCCGCCGCTCGCTTCGACTGATCCGCCGCCGCTGACTTTGCCGCCGCTGATCCAGATCGATCCGCCGGCGCCGCCGGTCTGGTTGTCCTGCTGTCCCGATGCGGCGACGACGCCGTCGATGGCGACGCTTCCGGTGCCGCCGTTGATGCGCACCGCGCCGCCTCCGAAGCCGCCGTTGCGTCCGGTGCCGCCGAACTCCTGCGGGTAATAGACGCTGCCGAACGTCTCGCCGATCGCGCTGTTGTAGTAGCCGCCCTGACCGATGTGGCTTCCGCCCGTCCAGTCGCCGCCGCTGCCGGCGTGATTCGGGTAGGTCGCGCGCGCGTAGCCGCGGCCGTTCATATCGACGCTCGCGCCGCACGCGAGATAGAAGCCGTTCGTCGTCGTGATCAGCAGGTTCTCGCGCACCGGCGCGTTGACCGTGCCGCCGAGCACGATCAGGCGCTGGAACGTGTGGTTGCCGCGAATCGTGACCGTGCCGCTCTTGATGACAACGGTCTTGCCGTCGTAGGTGGTGGTGTTCGTGTCGATGGTGGTGGTGCCGGGGGTCTCGATGATGTTGCTGGTGACGATGGTGAACGTCGTCAACAGATCGGACGTCGCACCGCCAGCGCTGCGAGCCACCGCCCGCACGCGCACGGTGTCGCCGTCGGCGGCATTCGCCGCGGTCGTGTACGTCGCTTCGTAGAGATTGCTGCCGAGAGAGGTGACCGGGAGAGAGCTCGTGCTGTCGTTGACGAACAGCTCCACGGCCTGCACAGGGTTCTGTGCATTCGCGGGGGCGGCGGTCACGCGCAGTTTCACCGCGTAACTCGCCGGGTACATCGCGCCGCCGGACGCGCACGTCCAGGAGAGGGCCGGCGCATTGGGATCGACGACCGGCGTGAACGTCAGCGCGATCGGATCGGACTTCTTCGTATTGCCGGCGTAGTCCTTCGCCGTGACGGTGAGCTGGGCCTGCACGTTCTGATCGCCGTCGACCGGCGGAACGGTGACGTCGCCGCTCCAGTTGTTCGTGCCGACGATCTGCGTCAGCGGTACGGCCGCGCCGTTGTCGAGCTGCGCGAAGACTTCTTTCACGGCGACTTCGCTATCGACCGCCGTAACCTGCACGGTGATCTTCGACAGCTCCTTGAACGAGCCGCCGGCCGGCGCGATGCTGGAGAGCGCCGGGGCAATGCTGTCGGTGAGGATCGTGACCGGCTGCGTCGACGTCGCGGGCGCGCGGCCGGCGAAGCCGTCGCTGACGCTCACGTCGATCGTGAGCGGCGTGGCGCCGGCGGTGTCCTTCGGAATGGAGACGGTGAAGGCCTGCGTCGCCGCCGCGCTGTTCGGCGTGAACGACTGGGTCTTGATCGAGGTGCCGTTCAGCTTCGCGTCGAACGAGATCGTCTTCACGGCAATGTCGTCGTGCGCGGTGACGGTGGCCACGACGTCGTGGCCGGCGTAGAGCGACGGCGGCGCGACGGTGTAGGTGTCGATCACCGGCGCGTTGTTCGGAGTGATGGTGTAGCTCTTCGACGGCGCGAGCGTGTGCGTGCGGCCGGCGCGGTCCAGGACCTTGAACGTGAGCGTGGCCGGGCCGACCGGCGTCGTCGACGGCACAGTCAGCGCGACGGTCTTGCTCGCCGTCGGAGTCGGATAGTCGTTGTAGGTATCGACGCGCGGCGTGGTCTCCGGCGTCCAGTTCAGCGTCACGCTGCGCACGCCCGTCGTCGCGCTGACGCTGTATGTGGTGCTGAGCGAGGTGTCGAGAACAACATTGCCGCCCTCGGCAGGTGTGCTGGTGAACGTCAACGACGGCTTGTCGTCGATGAGCGCGACCGCGGCCGTCGGATCGACGACCATGCTGGTCACGTTATCGAGTGAGCCGGCGGAGACGACGCGGTTGTCGAAGCGGAGCAGCGCGCGCTTGCCGGCCGTGACCTTGTCGAAGAGGAGCGCGCCTTCGTAGGCGACGCTCTGCGACGTGGCGACGGTGAGCAGGCTGCCGTCCGTGGGATCGGTCTGCAGCGTCTTGCTGTCGGCCGAAATGCCGGTGACGGTGAAAGAGCGCGTGGTGTTGCCGGCGAGGAAGAGCTCTTCGCCGATCATCCATTTGTCGAACGTGCGCGAGGAATCAGTGAGCGCGTTCGCCGCGACCGCGGTGGAGGTGCCGCGGCCGATGCGGCCGAGTGGAGTCGGACGCGTGAGGTTGATCGTGTTCGGGAAGCGGGTGTCGTACGACGACACCGTCAGCTCGCCCCGATCCTGACCCGGCTTCTTGATGAAGATCGTGCCGGCGCCGCCGTCGACAAAGCTGCGGTTCTCGGCGCCGGTGGAATTGCGCCCGCCGCGGGCGTTGATGAGCGCGGCCGACACATCGAGCTTCGTGGTCGCGCCGATGGACACGCGTCCGCCGCCTGCGCCCCACGAGCCGGTGGCGCTGGCCGGGTCATCGCCGCCGTTCGCGGTGACGGCCGTCTTCGGTCCAAACAGAACCTGCTTGCCTTCGAGCCAGATGCTGCCGCCCGAGCCCGCGGCCCATACCACACCGTCGCCGCCGTCCGCACGGACGGCGCCCGCGATCACGATGCGCGAGGCATCGTTCTCGCCGCTGCCGCCGTGCAGCGCGACCGCGCCGCCGCCGGGAGCGCCGACGGAGCAGCAGGAAGGCGATCCGCCGCCGCCGCTGCCGAGGTCGGACGGGCCGGTGATCGAGCCGTAGACGGCATTCGTCTGTCCGTCGGCTCCCCCGACGCCACCGATGCCCGCATGCGAAGCCTGCGAGCTCGCGTCCGCGCCGCCGGTGGTGGTGTTGCCGACCGTGCGGCCGTGGAAGTTGTTGTTGGATCCGTCGGTCGTGTTCTGCCAGCCGCCGACGTAACCCTTCTGCGTAACGTTGACGCTCGAGTCGCAGTCGACGTACGTGATGCCCTTGACGGTGAAGTCGACCTTGTATTCCTTGGTGATCGTCGATCCGAGCGTCTCCACGCGTGCGCCGTTGAGGACGAGCAGGTTCTCCAGCGTGACGGGAAGCTGCGGCGCAAGCACCGCGGCACCGACGAGCGCGACGCTCTTGCCGGTGAACTGCGCGACATTCAGATCGGAGATTGCCAATGGACCGCTGATGACCATGTCCGTGCGGACGACGTCGAGCGTGATCGGCAGATCGACCTGGTGCGTGCTGATGGTGTCTTTCACCGTCACGGTGATGACGACGGTTCCGGGCGCCGGCGTGCGCGTGAAGTTGAGCGTGCCGACCCAGTCGTAGGTTGTCGATGTGTCGCGCGCGCCGGTCGCGGTGATCGGCGTCGGCGTGTTCGCGGTGAACGTGACGGACGTGACGTCCTGATCGACGGCGCTGATGCGCAGCTTGAGCGCGAAGTTGTCGTAGTCGGCGGGAAGCGCGGCTTTGTCGATCGGGCAGAGCCACGTGACCTTCGGCGCGTCGGGATCGTTCACGCCTTTGTAGAGGACGTTGAACGTCGTCGACTTCGTGTTGTTGTTGTAGTCCTTCGCCGTGACGACGATCGGAATCTCGGTGTCGTCGGCGACCGGCGGCACCTTGACGCTGACGGATCGGAACGTCTGCCGTCCCGTGGCCGGATCGGTGCTCGAGGATGCGAGCGCCACCGGGTTGCCGTCGACGAAGAACGTCACGGTCTGCACGGTGGTCTCGTTGTCCTTCACCGTCGCGTCGATGGTGAACGTCTGATCTTTGAAGTACGTCGTGGTCGGCGGCGGAAGGACGGTGATGATCTGCGGCTGGATGAGATCTTCCGCGACGGCGGTCGTCGCAGTGACCGGCGCGGACGAGAGTCCGCGCACGTCGTTGACGACCGTGCTGAACGTCGCGTTCGTTCCCGGCTGCGCCGTCACCGGCAGGTCGAACGTGAACGTCGCCTGCGGCCAGGTGCCGTTCGCATTGCGCGAGTACGCCTGCGTCTTCGTCACCGGCACCGAGGTCGAGCCGTTCGTCAACGGAACGGTGAACGTCATGACGATGGTCGCGAACGAGCCTTCGTCTTCGAAGGTCACGCTCGCGCTGACTTTGTTCGACGGATACGCCGAAGCCTGCAGCGGCGTGACGATGACATTCGTCGGCGCCGCGTTCGGCTTCACGGTCCACTGCGCCGTGGCTTTCGGTCCGCGCCGTCCGGAGGTGTCGGTGGCTTGTGCGCCCACCGTGAGCGTGGAGCCGCTCGCCGGCGCTTCGGGACCGAGGATCTTCGTGGAGAACGGAGCCTTCGTCACCGCCGCGAACGGCGTTTCGGTGCCGTTCGCCGCGATGGTGAAGTAATCGACTTTCGCGACGTCGGTCGCGGTCGAGCCGGTGGCGCTGCCGTTGTGCAGCTCGACGCGCAGCTCGTACTCCGATCCGGAGACGAGCTGCTCGCTCGCCGGCGGATTCGTGAAGACGACGTACGGATCGACTTCGTCGAACGAGAAGAAGTGATAGGTCTGCTCCCCGAGCACGTTGCCCTGCGGATCGCGGACGCCGGCGAAGACGACGCGATAGAACGACTCGGGCTCGATCGGATCGTTGTCGCCCGGCGCGATGAAGAGCGTCATCAGCGTCGGATCGGTGAACGCGCGCGCATTCAGCTCGCGCACGATCGTCGCGGACGCGCCGCCCGGCGAGGCGAGCTTGTAGATGTGGAAGACGCCGTTGCCGCCCGGGTTCCACGGCGCGGGATCGATCGGCTCGTTGAACGTGAACTGGAACGTGGTCTCGCGCGGAACCGGACTCGCCGGCAGCACGCGCTGCACGCGCGGCTCGGCGTAGTCGGAGGTCGTGAACGAGAAGCCGCGCGTCGCCGGCAGGCCGTGGCCCGTGACGTCGGTGACGCCGTTCGTGACGATGACGCGATAGAGCGTGTTGCTGCGCAGCGGGAAGCCGGTGGCCGGCTTCGGAATGGTGAGCGTGACGACGAACTTGCCGTTGGCGAGCGTCTGCCAGGTGATGTTCTTCCCGGTCGTGACGCCGTCAGCGTCGAGCAGCTGGAACGTGTTGTTGTGAATCGTGCCGGTGTTCAGCGGCTCGCTGAACGTGATGGCGATCGAGGTGTCGGGGGAGACGTTCATCGATCCGTCGGCGGGAACGATGCTCTCCAGTTGCGGCGCGGTGGCGTCGAGACGGATGTCATCGACGGTTGCAGTTCCGGAAGTCGCGAAGACGGTCTTCGAGCGATAGCCGCCGACGGTGTTGTCGTCGGGGCCGATGAAGGTGAGGTTGACCACGGTCCCCGTGGTGCCGACGGTCGGGATGCCGAGGATCGTGTAGCGGCCTTCGCCGTCCGTGCGCATCTGCGCGGTATTGCTGCCGAAGTAGGCGAAAACGAGCGTGCCGACGGACGGACTGCCGTCCAGTTCGGAGAAGACGCGGCCGGTGACGCCGGCGAAGCTGCCGAGGGCGATCGACGCGCTCGCGGGCTGCGACGTGCGTTGAATCGTCGTCGAGGCGGCGCCGTTGAATTTGCCGTCGACGGACGTAGCCTGAATGTAGATGCCGGTGTTGAGCTGGAATCCGCGCGCCGTGGCGAGGCCGGCAGAGTCCGTGTAGACGGTGACGCCCTTGTTGCCGCCGTTGACCGTGACCCTCGCGCCCGACGCCGGGACGCCGGCCTGCGTGACCGTCACGTTGACGTCGCCGTAGGCGGGCCAGACGTAGGTAGCGGGGTTGGTCTGCGTGCCGTACGGGAACGAGCCGCCGATGCCGGCCGTACGCTGCTGCCCGCCGATCTCGGTGATGCCGATGCTCCAGCCGACGTTCTTCAGCGCGCTGGTGAAGACGAGCGGATTGCCCTGCAATTCGCGCAGGTAATCGCACTGCCGCGCGAAGTTGACGTACCAGCAGCGCTGCGTGGCCTCGGCCGTGACCGGCGGAGCGAGAACGCCGGAGTTGCCGCCGGTGTCGTTCGGCAGGTAGGCGGAGAAGTACAGCGTCTCGGTCGGCTCGAGCTCGAGGTTGACCGTGCGGTGCGGATCGAGCACGGTGAGCGAGTTGTCGCGATGCGCGCGGCGATTCGACTCGGTGTCTTTGACGTCGAGCGAGAACGCGCCTTCGCGTACACCGTTGAAAATGAAGAAGCCGTTGACGTCGGTGGAGGAGTTGGTCGAGTAGTTCGACGCGGTGAGGCGCACGATGGCGCCGGGGACCGGCTTGTTGTTCGCCATCGGATCGGTGAACGTGCCGTCGACGACGCCCGAGAATTCGAGCTCGAGCCGCTCGACGGCGATGCCGTTCGCGGTGACGTTGATCGTCTTCGTGCGGCTGGTCTTGCCGAGGGCCTTCGAGTATGCGGAGATGCTGTAGCTGCCGACCGGGAGCTGGCTGAACTCGACGAAGCCGGTCGCGTCGGTGCTGCCGAAGTCGAACGCGCGTCCGCCTCCGCGATAGAGGCTCACTTCCGCGTTCGCCACTTCTTTGTACGACTGGTTCGGATCGACGACGCTGATCTTCGCGCCGCCCACGCCTCCCCCGCCGCCGCTGATGGCGATGTACGCCTTCGGCGCGGCGTCGGCGCCTTCTTCATCGATGCTGCCCTGCCAATCGCCGCGCAGCTCTTCGTTGCCGGGGTCCCACGCCGTCGCGCGCAGCGCGCCGACGAAGACGTTGTTGATGACGAAGCGTCCAGTGACGTCGGCGGCGAGCGGCTGGATGTTCTGGCCGAAGCTGCGATACGGGAAGTCGAGCTCGCGCAGATAGAACTTCGCCAGCGGCACCGGCGCGTTGTCGGAGAGATCGTTCGGGGTGTTGTCCGGAACGTTGTTCGCGGGGTTGTTCGGGTCGTAGGTCTTGTAGTCGCGATAGACGACGCGGCCGTCGACGAAGCCGCGCTTGCGCAGCACGACGGCCATGTTGTCGACCGTGCCGCCATTCGCCGGCGTGTAGGCGACGGAGAAGCCGGTGCGGTAGATGCCGCTCTGCGTCACCTGCGCGGTGACGGTGACGGCGACGCTCGACGGCTGATCGCGGAACTCGAATTTTCCATCGGGTCCGGTGAGCTGCGGCCCCGGATCGCTGCGGCCGTTGTAGATCGTGACCGTCGCGCCGGCGATCGGCGTGACGCCGTCGATCGCATACACCTGTCCCCGCACGGTGGCGAGGGTGTTGAGCTGCAGCGTGTGATTGTTCAGCGCACCGTCGTACGCCAGCTGCGAGCTGACGGAGGCGTAGCCGTACTGCGGATGCGCGCTCGCGGCGTTGTAGCCGGAGAGCGCGGGGATCCCGGTGAAGACCGCGTAGTCGGCATTGCCGTTGTTGTTGGTCGATTGCGTGAGCGTGAGCGGCTCGGTGCCCTGCTCCTGTTCGTTCCAGACGCTGTACGTGAGATTGACGGGCGTGATGAGGTCGAACTGCGAGCGCACTTTCACGCGCACGGTTCCCTGGCCGGGAAGGCGCAGCGCGAGCGCGGCGACGTGGCCGTTGAATTCGACCTTCGACGAGCCGCTGGCCAGCTGATCGCCATACGGCCGCGGGTCGGTTCCGAGCGGGCGCGTGCTCTTCGGCACCGCCCAGATGTTGTAGCGCACGCCGACCGCAACGTTCCTCAGCTCGTACACGCCGGCCGAGACTTCCGGCAGCACGTCGGGCGGGAATCCGGGAACGATCACGCGATATCCGGGCACGGGATTGCCGGCCGCGTTGAGCAGACGCACGCGGATCGTGCCGCTGCCGCGATCGGTCGCGTTGATGAAGATCGACATCGAGTTCGTCGCCGGCAGCTCATTCAGCGTCGGCACATCCGATGTCTTCACTCGCTGCGTGGCCGGGTCGTATGCCGTGATCCCGCGGCCCGCGAACGTGGTCGGGATCTCGTCATACGTGAACTCGCCCTGCGCGTTCGCGGTGACGATGCGGTAGTTCGAGATCTTCACCAGCGCGCCCGCGACGCGCTCGTACTGGCCCGGCTGCAGCGGGTTCTCGCGCCACACGACGCCGGTGAGCGACGCGTATTTCTCGGTCGACGGAACGGAGAGCAGGAGATCGGCCTGCTTCACTTCGTCCGCTTTCAGATCGAAGTCGAGCGCGATCGCAGTGCGCGAGACGGACCACTCCGATGCGAGCAGCGTGACGAATCCCGACGGGACTTTCGGGAAATCGAATCGCCCTTCCGCGTCCGTGAATCCGTCGACGAGTCCGTATCCCTGGCTGTACACGCCGACGTGTGCACCGGCCACGACTTTGTTCGTGTCCGAGCGGCGCACGATGCCGTACACGCGGCCCGTTCCGGGGAACGGTTTGCGGTAGATGGAAAGGTGCTGCGTGACGAGCTGACCCGGCGTGGCGATCTCGTTCGAGGCGAACGTGACGTTGCCCGCTTCGTCGGTGGCGCTGAACGTGAGCGGCCCGACGGGGAGATCGTCGATGCGGTAGTAGCCGGAGTTGTCCGCGATGGCGCTGCGGAACTGGTCGAACATCGTGCTGCCGATGACGACCCTCGCGCCGCCGGCGATGCTGCCGTCGTTGTAGCGGACATAGCCCTTCCGCCGCTCCTCGGCCGAGGAACTGCAGCGTGATTTTGTGGACTTTGCCCGGCAGGCGCACGCTCGCTTCCATCGTCGTGTGCTTGCCGTCGGGCGCGGTGGCCTCGATGCGGTACGCGCCGGACCAGTTGGCGTCGGTCTGGCGGCGCACGAACTCGAACAGGAACGCGCCGTCCGACGTGCGCGTGCGGTCGTACTGCGGCGCCGCGGACGGATCGCGGGTGTCATTCGGCTTGTACTGCTGCAGCCGCACTTCCGCGCCGCCGATGGCCGTGTTGTCGCCCTTGACGACCTTGCCGTAGACGATGCCGGCGGGGAGATCGTTGTCGATCTTCGGCGCGACTTTGTCGGGGAACGAGGTCTCCACGGAATTCGTCGGATCGAGGAGCGAGCCCGAGGCGATGAGATACGTCGCGTTCTGATGCAGCGCGTGATCGAAGGTGATGTTGACCGTGCGATCGTCGGACTGCAGCGCGGACGCCGAGATCGGACGCGCCGCGCTGTACTGCACGTCGTCTTTGTTGAAGTCGATCGTGCCGGTGTACTTCGTCGCCAGCACGATGCCGTCCTGCACTTTGACCGGACGGTTGTAGAGCAGCGAGACTTTGTGTCCCTCTTCGTCCTGATGCAGGTCCTGCCGCGCACCGGAGATGCGCAGCGGCAGCGGATCGACGGTGGTGATCGTCGCCGAGGTGATGAAGACGTTGTCGCTCGTCGCGTTCAGCGTCTGCGCGCCGCGCGTGACCGTGAAGGTGATCGGCTGATCTTTCCGCGCGTTCGCGATGTCGAAGTGCGCGCGCAGCAGCTTGCCGTCGGTCGTCGCACTCTGCGGATAAATGAGATCGATCGCGAAGTTGCCGTCCTGCGCCGGCTTGACCGTGACTTCGATGTCCTCGGTCCAGCGTCCGACGAGCGCGAGCTCGCCGTTCTCGGCACCCGTTCCACTGGGGCCATTGAATTTCGAAAGGTCGGAGAACGGCAGTCCGCGCTTCCATCCCGATGTGGCTTCGTTCGGGATGTCGGTCACGGCCGTCGTGGTCTTGCCGGTGAGCGAGATCGCGTACGGGCGCTCGCCGGCGGCGGCACCGTGCGCGAAGACGGCGAGATATCCCTGCCGGTGCGCGGTGGTGCTGGCGAAGGTGTTCGCGAAGGTGGTGATGTTCGTGCCGTTGATGAGGCCCGTCGCTTCGAGCTGGCGAACGACGGATGCGCCCGCGAGGCGTCCGCTCTTCTCGCCGTCGCGGCGGCGCAGCGCATCCCACTCACGCAGCTCGATGCCGCCGTTGCCGAGGAGATCGAGCACGAGATGCGTGTACGCGTCGCGCTTCTCGGCGGGAGTGGCGTTGGTGATGAAGATGCGCTGGCCGGCGCGCGAAACGTCGACCGCGCGCTGAAAGACGTCGGTCTTGATGACGCGCGGGAACTTCGCCGTCATCGCGTTGAGCGGCGCGGTGGCGAGGCTGTATCCGAGGCCGAACAGCATCAGGTTCGCGGACACGACGTCCGGCTCCACGAACTGCGCGTAGTACGGCATGATCAGCGTCGCCGGCGAGAGCGGAATGCCGGTGAGGCTCACGCCCATCGTCAGCTTCACCGTGGCGCTGAGCGTGCCGGTGTCGCTGAGCGTGCCGGCCGTCGCGAAGACGCCGCCGGTCACGCCGGGACGCAGCTTGTATTCGATGACGCGCATGTCGCCCGCGGGGATCGTCATCAGATCGCTTTGCCCGCCGTTGAGACGGCAGGTGTTCGCATCCGGCGGCGCCTCGCTGCACGGTTTCACCTCGGACGTGACGGTGATCGTCTGCGCGTCCGGGCTCATGTTCGTGATGAAGGCGAAGGTCGAGTACTCGATCCCCGTGCGCACGGTGTCGGGATGCGCGAAGGTGATGTTGAAGCGCGGGTCGTGAATGACGACCGACGCGCTCGGCGCGGCCTTCAGCGGGATGTCGTCCTGCCCCTGCTGCTTGAGCGTCGCCCGCAGATCGAAGTCGATGCGATGCGTGCCGGCCTGCAATCCTTCGAGCGTCCATTCCGCTTCGCCGCGCGATTGCGCGATGAGGAACGTGACGCCGGTCGTCGGCTCGACGATCGGCACGGCCTGTCCGAATGCGACGGACGGCGAGGTCTTTACCGTGCGCAGTGCGGTCGGGATGCGGATCGTGGCGTGGATGTCTTCGAGCCGCGCCGTGCTTCCGGCCGGCGAGCCGTTCGTGACCATGAGGCCGACGGCGAAGAAGTGATGCAGAACGGCGAGGCTGTTCGGGATGACGATCGCCGCCGGAAGGCTCAGCCGCGCGCCGCCTTTCTCTCCCTCTTTCGGTTCCTGGCCGGGCTCGGGCAGTTCGCCTTCTTCGACGAACTCCGTCGGAATGATCGCCGGCGGCGTCCAGCGCGGCGGCGTGATCAGCTTCGCGCTCGGCAACACGTATTCGGACTCGCGCGCGATCGGCAGCGCCTGGTGCGTCCTCGGGTCAATGACGACCGGGAACGGGATCTTCACTTCCTGTCCCTGGACGATGAACGTGAACGTGTATTCGTAGACGTCGAAGTTGCGCGAGTCGATGGTGATGCCGCGCGCGCGCAGTTCTTCCGGCGAGAGTTGCTTGACGGTGACTTTCGTCTGCAGGACGTCGGCGACGGTGATGACGGCGACGGAAGGAGTCGCGTACTGCAGAAACTCCGTCCCTTTCATCATGCGGATGTTTTGCAGGTAGTAGGTTCCGAGCTGCGCGAGGCCGGGGATCTGGAATTTGTGGCCGGGCGCGGTGGAGAGCTGGATCGGATTTTCGAGGCCGGGTCCGGTCAGCTCGCCGAGGACGGTGACGCCTTCGAGACTGACCGCTTCGTCGTTCGTCTTTCCGCCGAAGACCGTCTGCACCGCGACGGGGATGTCGATGCCGGTGGTGACGGTTTTCGAGTCGTCGTGGATTTGCAGCGCGGCGCCTTGAATGCGAAGGCTCGTGCTGGTGATGTTCGCCGCCGCGGAGGGAAATGCCATTGCGGCTGCGGCGAAGAAAGAGAGAACGATGCGGCGTACTTGCATACGAGCGACTCCTGGCGGTTTGGCTCGGGGATCTAGCGTTGGGAGGCGGGGTGTTCGAGCTCGTCGAGCTGCTTGCGGACAGCGACGGCGCGCGATTCGACGAGCTTCGCTCCCGGCGGGATGGCGAGGACGTCGGGCGGCGCGAGCTCGGCGCCGAGGCGCATGATCACGCTGCGGCTCTCGACGGTTTCGCCGTCGATGTCGAAGCGGACGATGTGCTCGAGCGGGAGGCGGTATTCGTCGTCAGAGCTTGCGCTCGTGGAATTCGCAACGAGCTTCGGACGCTCGGGTCGCAATGCGTCGAGGACGATGCTCGCGGACGCGTCGGGCGTGTTCGGATACGAGAGCCCCATCAGCGCCTCGACCGCGCCGCGGCTGAGCCTCAGCTGCGTGTCGGCGGTGATGCGGATGTTCTGTTTGATGCGGTTGGAGGTGCGCTCCGCCTCGATCGTCTCCCCGGGACGCGACGCGACGACGTTGCCGCCGCGCGCTTCGACTTTCCACTCGCGCGCCTGGTTCGCGGCGAGCGCCGCGACCTGCGGCATGCCCTCATGCGCCTTCGCGATGGCCTCGAACTTCGTCACGCTGTACGTGCCGGCCGCGAAGTCGATTTCCGTGACTTCGCCCTTGTCGTAATCGACGATCGCCGTGCGCGAGCCGCTGACGGAAACGATGCGGTTTCCATTGCAATACTCCTCGACGACGCTCTTCGTCTTCGAGACCGGACTCACGATCTCGCGAGTGATGTGCAACGGCGCGGGAAAGAGGGATTTCGACGCGGCGTGGACCGGGAAAAGGGGAACCGCGAGGAGGAATGCAGCGAGCGCGGTCGCTGCGCGACGGACGGTCGGGGAGGGCGAACCGGTGGTCACGAGGAGCTCCTTATTGGTCGTTGCCGGGATCTGACAGGATATGCCCGAACAACATATATCTAATAACTTTATCTCGCAAGATTCAAAAACGGTAACTGAATCCATGCTGTGGCGGGATAAAAATCACCCCGACAGCAATGCGAGCCTGCGGCTGAATGAACCCTACTTGTAAATTTTTGGTGAGGCCTGGGATCTGACGGCGCGCACCTTACCAGCCTAACAACCGGAACGCAATAGGTACTTAGTGGCGCAAAGGACTAGTTGCCATAATTAGACGAGAGTGGTCTAACCAGATGTGCCTAACAATGTTGTTGACTTCGGAACGCCGGCGTCCTCGCCGGCTGGTCAGGCGGCGTCCCCGCCGCCGGGGCGCCGAGTCAGTCGGCGGAACGCCGGCGTTTCCCATTCGCAATCCCATCCACCGCGCTGATCAACCGCCCCACTTCCTCCTCCGTCGTGTAGCACGCGCAGCCGATGCGCAGCAGGGCGTCGACCTTCAACCGTTCGCACACGGTGGCGGCGTAGAAGTCGCCGCTGCTGGCGAAGAGCGCGTCATTCGCGAGCGAACGCGAGACGTCATCGGCGTGCAGACCTTCGATCGTGAACGAGATCGTCGGCGTGCGCGGGGCGGTGGGCGGGGGGCCGTAGAGGCGAACGCCTTTCATCGATGACAGCGCGTCCCAGAGCGCGGCGGTAAAAAGCATTCCTTCCGCATGCGCGACGGTGAAGAAATCGGCGAGCTTTTCGCGGCGGGTGTTGCCGGAGCCGAATGAGGCCAGGAAGTCGACCGCCGCGGCGGCACCGGCGATGCCTTCGTGATTCTGCGTCCCGGTCTCGACGCGCTCCGGCGCGGCGTCGGGCGCGGGGAGCAGCTTCGGAAACGGGATCGTGTCGAGCAGCTCGAAGCGTCCCCAAAGAATGCCGATGTGCGGGCCGTAGAACTTGTACGCGGAGCATGCGAGGAAATCGCAGCCGATCGTTTTCACATCAATCAATGCGTGTGGCGCGAGATGCACGGCGTCGACGAAGAAGAGCGCATTCGCGGCGCGGGCGATGCGCGCGACGCGCTGCAGGTCGTTGATGGTGCCGAGGGAGTTCGATGCCGCACCGACCGCGATCAGCTTCGTGTTCGGGGACACGAGCTCTTCGAGATGCTCGTAGTCGATCTGCGCGGTGTCGCAGTCCATGCGCGCGGTGCGGACGACGATGCCGCGGTCGATCTCCAGCGCGCGCCACGGCGCGACGTTGGCGTGATGATCGAGCTCCGTGACGATGACCTCATCGCCCTCACGCCACATCCGCCCGAGTGCGCGGGAGAGGTGGAACGAGAGTGTGGTCATGTTCGCGCCGAAGGCGATCTCGTTCGGCGCCCCGCCGAGAAAATCGGCGAGCGTCTCGCGCGCCGAGAGGATGATCGCGTCCGTCTCCTCGCTCGTCGGATACATCCAATGCGTGTTCGCGTTGTGATGAAAGAGATAGTCGCTCATCGCCTCCGCGACCGCGCGCGGCACCTGCGTTCCGCCGGGCGCATCAAAGTACGCGACCGGCTTGCCGTGGTGCACGCGCGCGAGCGCGGGGAAGTGGGGGCGAAGGGTGTTCATGGAGGGGGATTGTATGTGGGGCCGGCAACCACATGTTCTTACTTAGGGATCCCCCTCACAGGCAAACCGAAACTGGAGAGGACGACTGCAATGAACCTGTGCTTGAAACTCAGTGTATACGTGGGCGTTGCGTGAATCTCCACACCCGCCCCCAATCCCGCGCTCACGTTGACGCCATGGATGGCTTTGCCGTCGCTGCCGGTACCCGATAAATACTCGGCGCCACCGGCATATCCGTCACCGGCCGATCCTCCGCGGGCCATGAACCATCCGTTCAGATCGTCGACACCCCTGCCATCCGTGAGCATGAGCGAGGTCACCAGGGATCCGCCGACGCCCGAACCCGCTCCGCCGCCCAGGGTGATGCTGGCCGAAAGGTCATCGTTTCGATCGAAATTCAAGTCGACGGCAGCCGAAACGTTCAACCCCGCCCCGCTGAAAGAACCTGTAAAGCCGACCGACGCTGTTCCCTTCTTCAGGGGTGCCTCGGCACGGGGATTATTGGGTGGTTTCTGCTGATCGGTTCTGTGCTTGTTCTCCTCACGCCCATCCGGATCACTCGCGGTGACGGGATTGTTCCGAACGTATGCATACCGATTCCACTGCTGCGTCAGACTCTTGTCCGTCGATCCCGGATCCACCGACAAAAACCTTCCCACCGCCGGGTTGTAATACCGCGCGTGCATGTAATCCAAATCGCCGAGCTCGAGACTCGTGTTGACGTCGTCGCGTTCGTGGCCGGTGAATTTGAGGCGGTCGGAGGTGCTGGCGGCGATGAATTCCGAGCCGAAGGGATAGAGGATCTGTTGTTTGAGACTCATGCGGGCATTCGAACCGGTGCCGGTCGGGGAGGCGGTCCAGCGGATGCTGCCGAGATGGTCGAGGTGATAGTGCGTCAGCGCGCCCGGCGACGTGGAGGCGACGAGGGCTCCGGCACGATAGACATAGTCTTTGCTCCAGCTCCAGGAGCCGCCGACATTTTCATAATCGCGCAGCACCTTCTTATCGATTCCGCGCACCGTCCAGAGCTCGCGCGTCGTGGGCGTGCCGTTGACCATCCACGCATAATCGAACGTGGCCAGGCGCTCGTCGTCCGCGTTGTAGATGGCAACGCGCTGGGCACGGTTGTGCGGGATGCCGCCGGCCCTGGTGTTCTCGATGAACGCCATCATGTTCGCGGCGTCGTAGCGATAACCCCACGCATCCCATTTCGTGAGATTTCCTGAACTGTCGTAGGCGACGTCGACCGGGCTACCGGTCAGGCGATTCGTTGGGGCGTGCACGCCGAGGGCCGTACCGGCGATGGACGTGAGATTGCCCCAGCGATCGTAATCATACGTGTGCTGCGTCGCGTTGACGTTCGATTTCACGAGGCGGCTGAGGCGATCGTAATAGAAGCGGTCGGCGCCGGCCTGCGTCACGTTCCCCGAGCCGTCGAACGCATAGTCGCGCTTGTCGCCCAGCCCATTCGCCTGGATCGACGCCGGACGGGCCATGCCGTTGTCCACTGTCTGTTCGTCGATGAACAGCGGCAGCGCATTGACGGTATTCGTCCGTTCGATTCGCTGATAGAGCCCGTTCGGGTGGTATTTGATCTTCGACACGAAATCAGGGATGGCTGTGACGAAGCCTCGCGAATGAGAGTTCGTCACCGTTCGCACCGGATCGACTCCCGTGCACTGACTGACACAGCCGGGATAGACGACGTCCTTCAGGTTCCCGAGCTCGTCATAGCGGAACATCGTGACGAAACCCGGCCCGTCCACAACACCGGAGGTACTGTTGCCATCGGTGGAAACCGCGGGTCGTTTCGTCGAGATGTCGATCTGGGACAGCTTGCCCATCGGAGCGTTGTAGCGATAAAGCTCCGTCACCACCACGTCCTCGTTCAACTGAGTATCGTTCTTCGTGGGAACGTAATTGTGGCGCGTCGCCGCTTTCAGCTTTCCGAGGGCGCCTCCGGCGGACGAGGTACAGAGCGTGTTCGTGTCGTAATACTCGTATTTCTTGAACGGCACGATCGTGGCCTGAGCGGAATCGCTCTTGAAAACGTCCGTCAATCGCTCGGCGGAGTCGTACGCATACAGGAGCGTCACGAATTTCGGCGCGCCGGCCTCATTGAGGCCGCTGGTCGTGCGCTGGGTCACGTTGCCGCGGGAGTCGTAGCGATACTGGACATGGTCGCTGGACGAGTTGCCCTTTTCCGGGAACTTCTCTTCGTACAGGAAGCCGCGCCCGTCGTAGCGGAATCTCCGGCGCTGCGTGATGTCGCCTCCGGACGCTGTCGTTCCCCGTTGCTCCACCTCGATGAGATTGCCGTGATCGTCGTAGGTATAGTCGGTGACATAGTCGGACGATCCAATATCCTCGGAGATCCGCACCAGGCGGTCATTGCGGTCGCGGGACTCCGTCACACGCGCATTCTGTACGCCGGCCGTCGTCAGAACCTGCGCGCTTTTCTGGCGGACGCGATCGCCCGCCGTGAAGCACGAGTCCGTCGGATCGGTACAGAGCGTCGGCGTGTTGACATAGAACGATGAAACCACGGCGCCATCGGGCTGCTGAATGCGTCCCGCGCGTCCGAACACATCGAATCCCGAGTATTGGGTCTTTCTCTTGCCCGCCGGATCGGGACTCGTGGGCGTCGCGACGCCAAACGGTGTCGATTCGGCCGTCACATTGCCGCGCGCGTCGTATTCCTTCGTCGTGCGCGTGTACGCGTCGTCGCTCTGATCGGGCATGCGCCGGTCGACGGCGGCGATCCGCCCCCACCCGTCGAACGTGTACAACGTCCGTTCTCCATTCTGGTCCGGACGCTCGACGGTCACGCGCGCACCGGCGGGTGCCAGAAATTCGTATTTGTAATTCGTCGTCGCCTCGCGGAACGGGACACCGGCGAGCGTATCGTCGCTCGCCGAGGTCAGGCGGCCGGCGGCATCGTATTGATAGCGCGTCCCGACATTCGCCGCGTCGGCGCTGCGGGTAATGAGACCGCTCGCGCGCGCGACCTCATTGTTCTCGATGAGCAGCACTTCTTCCGTCGTGTCGTTCAATGCAGCCGTCGGATTGAGATACGCGACGCGCTTCAAGGCTCCGTACTGAAACGTCCGGGCGATGCGATATTCCGCCTGGAACGTCGAGCCCAGAGGATGCTCATCGCCGCCTGCCCACTGTTCGACGATCCGCACGGTGCTGCCGGCGGGCTCTCCCGTTACCGAAGGCGTCGTTCGCTGAAACAGCGTCAGGATGTCGGTCGGATTGTTGGCGTTCGGATAATGTCGCACGCGGCGCGCAGTGAGAAATCCGCGGTCGTCGAACGTGAACATCGTCCTGGCGACCAGGCCGTCGCTCGTCGTCGTGTCGATGCGGTCGTAGCGCGTCAGGAGCCACGTTTCGAGAGCCGTCGGGTTGTTCGTCAGCGAGCACGTGCCGCCGCCGCAGAGACCGGGAATGCCATTGTTGTAGTTCGTTTCCCGCTTGAGATCGTCCGAGCGCGACTGGCTGGGAAACGTCGCCGCGTTGAACGTGTCTTTCTGTTCCATGATTCGATAATGGCCGAGGCCATCGAAGCCGTCGTTGACCGTCGTTTTTTCAACCGGCCGGCCCTCCGCGCCGAGGTCGCGGTTGTAAACAATCTTCTCCGCCTTCGTGCGCTGATTGAAGTGCACACAGTTCGGCCCCTCATACCAAGGGCAGGCCTCGGTCGGCGTGCTCATTTCCAGCTTGACGTACCGCGACCGCACCGGCGCATTGCAAAGCGTGCCCTCGGCGACCTGGCGCGCCTTGTCATACAAAACCACGATGTCGTCGGAGCTGAACTCGTCGGCTTTGCACGAATACGTTTCTCCGGCGATGTAATAGTCGTCCGTGCAGCCGGCACAATCCGCCGAGCCGATTTTCTTGTGGCGGCTCCAATTCATCCCGAATTCCGACGCCGCTTCGGTCGGCAGGTTGCCCTCCGTTGGCTGCACGGGGCCGGTGAAATAGTAGGTGTAAAAGACCAGATCCACTTTCCCGAGCGAATCGATAATGGCTGTCGTTTGATGCGACGGCACTCCGCCGCAGCGCGGCAACGTCCAGTTCTGCCAGCGCGTGCCCCAATTGGCCTTGTCGAGATACAACGTCCGCCCGGACGCGACGGCTACGGCCGCGGCAACCGTCCCATCGTCCTTGCGCTCGGCGCTCCAGAGCTGCCGCCTGCGTACACCGATCGTCTGCGCGAACGGCACCGGCTTCTCGGGATCCGGCTCGATCGGCACGTGTCCGAGCGGACTGCAGCCTTCGAGCGTCGGATAGAGCCAGCGTTCGTATTCGTAGGAAATGCCGCTGCCGGTCGGCGTGAAAAAGCGCGCCATCCGGCCGCCGTCGATGGTCATGCGCTGCCGGACGCCGAATCCCTCATCGATCTTCGCCCGCCAGGTGGCGTTTTGCTCGTGCAGGTAATACTCGAAATTCCAGGTCAATGCGTCGACGTCGCGCGTGATTTTCTCCAGGAGATCGACATTGATCAGGCCATACGTGTCCTCCCCGCCCTGATCGTACGGAACGAGCGAGTTCGGATCGGCAAAGACACGATTGATCGTGTCGCGATAGATTCTGCGCGCCCGGCCGGTAGGTAAACGTCGTACGTCGCACCCGAGTCCAGCTTGATCGACTGCAGACGCAGCCGCTTCGGCGTATTGGGATTGCGCCAGACCATGCTCGAATCCATCCAGCGCACGGTGTGGCAGCGCACATTCGGTTCACTGTCTTTTCCGAGCTCGCAGATTTTCCAGATCTCGGGATTGAGCGTATCCGAGCTGTACGTGATGTAGATGCCGTTTCCCAGGCGGTCGCGGCTCTCCTCGAGGCGCCATTTCGACATCCGGCTGTTGCAATTCTCGAGGCAACGGAAGACTTCGACGCGGCCGTCGGGAAACTCCACCGTCCGCTCGTTCGTCGTGATCCGCTTCATGCGCAAATACGTGGAATCGCGCGAATAGCCGGTGGACGGGTCGGACGTGTAATCGCCCTCGTTTCCGTGGAGATTCTTGAAGAAGACATGTTCGGCGCCATCCGAGCTGACATAGGCCCAGCGCGCGATCTGCCCCACTTTGGTATTCGTGACCTTCAGGGAGCCGAGGGAGAAATGCCAGCCGAGGCCGGCATTGGAGTCGCGGTCGGGGATGGACTCGGGCTTGTACGTGATGTACATCCCGCCGCCGGAAAACCCGCCCATTCCCTCATTGACCGCCGCGATGTCCTCGTGATCCCAGATCGACGAGTTGTAGGTAACTTTGAACGAGTACGTATACGCATCCCCAACCGTGAAGGTTGGCCCGATCGGCACCGTCACGATCAGATTGCCATTGAAGGTATTGACTGAATCGAGATCTCCGTACGCGAACGTCCGGCCGGCTACAAATCCCTTTTCCGACAAGCCTTCGCGGGCCGCTTGCAGCGGCAGGACGGACAACAGCACGAGAACGGCATAAAGAGCCGCGCGGTAGTTTCTCATCGGACTATTCCTCATCCTTGTGGATCGCGAGTGCGCTGGTGGCGGGAACGAAGTAGCCGTAGACGTCGACCACGATCTCGGTCGACTGCATCGACCAGAGCGACAGGTCGTATTGACCGAATCCCAGAGGCAGCACGAGCCCGTTCGCAATCGTGTCGTTCGCCGAGTAACTGAGCACGGCCGCTTCCGGCATGGCGGTTCCGGCGGCCCACGCCGTAATGTGACCTGCGGCAGGAGTGGTGACGGCCGTCACCGTGAGCGCCGCGGCGACGGCCCCGCGCGGGACGCCGCAATTCCCCTGCACCTGAACGTTCGTCGTCTGGCCTCCGGTGAACCGGCTGTAGCCGCTCAGCGCATTTCTGGTGTCGAGAATGCGGCACGGCATCAACGCGCGGAAGCGCAGCGGCGCCTCCTTGGAGTAATAGCCGTAGACATCCACGAGGTAATTCGTCGATGCCGGGGGCCCGGCGGGATCGTGGAGCGCGTAATGGAGAGCAATGTCGTCTTTCGCGCCCCCGGCCAGGCGTAGCGTGACTCCGTTTTCAATGTTCCTGAGACCCGGTGTTCTCAGGTTCGAAATGCCGGTGTCGGGAGTGTCGGAGGGATAGAGCGTCAGTTTGCCGTTGGCGCCGGCCATGACGCTGGAGATCGCGAATGCAGCAGCGCGGGCGTCAGGGGAAATTCCGCAGTCGCGTGTTTGCACGGCCGGATCGACCGGCGCGCCACGGAATTTCAGATATTTCACGTCACCCGTCGCCAAGGTGGTATTGGCCGTGTACGAATTGAAAATCCGGCATGGCGGAACGACCGCAAACCCATAAGGCCCGCTCGCTCCGGCCGGTCCCGCCGTGTCCGCGCTGTAATAGCCGTAAAGATCGACCGTCAGGTGCCCGCCGGAGGTCGAGAGGCGAATCGACACCGATCCGGACGCAGCGCGCACGGTCGCCTGCGTGGCGCGATGATCGACCGAGTAATTGAGAAAACTGGCGACCGGCACCGGCGAGCCGGTCGGATAGGCCACGAGATTTCCCATCCCGGCCGGACTGATGATGGCCGCCGTCAGGACCGCGGCGGTTGCCGTCGCCGGGATGCCACAACCCGACAAGGCCAGGGAGACGACGGTGCCCTTTTCGAGCGGCCCGCCTAACGAGCGTGAGTCATACTGCCGGCAGGGCGCGATGGCGAAGAATCGTCCTGCCGGCGCGGCCGCCGCGGCGACGACCGACGGTTGCCGTTTCGCGGGCGCGGACCACAATTCGCCGTCGCTCACCTCGACGGAAACGGGAAACGCTCCATCCGCGCCGTAGGTGTAGGTCGTCTGCGCGTCCGTCGTCACCCGCTGCGGCTGCCCGTCGCCAAACGTCCAGCGATACTGCCGCACGCCGCCGTCGTCGGCCGATTGCGAGGCGTCGAACGAGCACGTGCGGCCGGCGCAGTTGAAATCGAGCTTCGCTACGGGCGGATCGTTCGGAATATCGACGAATCCGGTCAGCGTGCGCGACGCGCCGAGTTGATCGGTCGCGCGGACGGCGTAGTTGTACCGGCCTCCGGTCCTGTAGGCGTGCGTGGCCGTGGTTCCGGTCGCCGACGTTCCGTCGCCGAAATCCCACTCGATCGTCTTGATCGCCTCGAGCTCCATCAGATCGAAGCAGTTTGTCTGTGTGAATGGCTCGCGATAGTAGGTATTGTCGAACGGCGGATTTCCCGTTGCCGGCAACGCGCGCCGCTCGTCCCGCGAACGGGTCGCGAACGTTTCCGCCGCGGTGAACGTCACCGTCTTTCCTGTCTGTTGCTTGTTGTAGAGAATCAGCGGCGGATTGTTCGTCAGCTCGAACATCATCGAGGCCGACTGCGTCTCTCCCGTGTCTTTATTGCGGACCGTGTGAACGATCGAGTACGTCCCCGGTCCGGGATAGGCGCGGCAGATAGCGCGGATAGACTTGATTGATGATTCCGGGCTCGAATTCCCAGGTGTGTTTGTATTTGAAGTTGTCCCACGTCGACGCGTCGGGCGCCACCCAGATCATCGTTCCATAACGGTCCACGCCGAACGCCGCGGTCAGCGGCGGCACGATCACCGGAACCCGGACCGGCCCATATTTGCTCTTCGTGTTGTCCGTCCACTCCATTTCCAGGGCGACGTAATAGGTTTGTGTACGCGCCGGATAAGTGAAGCCCCACGACGACTCCCATCCCAGAAAATAGCGGTCTGAGCCGACCACCGGCGGAGCACCAGAGGCATCCGCCTGCCAATGGATCTTCGTCACATTGGCGTCCCGTCCCGCGGGGACATTGATCTTGAACAGGCAGTTGTATTCGGAGCAGGACGTGTCGAAGGAAATCGGAGCTGTGCAGTTCTGTACACAGACCGGCTTGTCCTGTCTGATGGGCGCGATCACCGGACACTCCGCCGCCGGGATTCGTCCCGCTACCATCATCAGCAACGCGCCGCCCACAATGCGACTACAGCCGGCAAAGCTCAGACTGTGCTTCATTGCACTCTCCTTCCTGGGACTACCGCGAAATTGACGAATTTGAGGCGAGGTTAGCCGCGGGCGCAGCGCTGCCGGAGAGGTTTTCCATGAAACGGAGAATGCCCGCGAAAAGCCGGAGCAAATGACGGACGAGCCGTACGCGCTACTGCGCCGGGATGCTCAAACGGACGGTCACCCAGTCCCGAAACGCGATGACGTCGAGTGCGGCATCGTCGCCGTATGCCAGCTGCAGCCGTTGTCGCAGGTTCGTCAGGCCCGTGCCTTCGCGGCGAAGGCGATATCCCGGCGCGATCGCATTCACCACCTGAACCTCGATTCGCTGATTCCAGTGGCGCACCGAAACGGTGATGGCGCGCGAGCCGTCGCGGCGCACGGCATAGCGAAGTGCATTCTCCACCAGCGGCTGGAGAATCATCGGCGCCGTCGTACAGTCCGCGAGATCCCCTTCGACCTTCCACTGCAGCGCGGCCGGAAATTCAGCCTCCACGGACTGCGATCGGAGGTACGCATCGACCAGCGCCAGCTCCTCGGTGAGCAGAATGCGCCGCTGCTGCGTGAGCGCCGCACAGCGCCGGTGATAGGCGACGAGCCGGCGGGCGACGTCCGCGGCCGCGGCCGGATCGTCGTCGCGCAAGGCCGCGATCGTGCCGAGGCTGTTGTAGAGGAAATGCGATTGCAGCTGGTATTGCAGGACGTCCACCTGGCTGCGGCGGATGCGTTGCTCGGTGCGATAACTCGACACGGCGGAAAATGCGGCCGTCCGGCGGGACAGAATCCCGTAAATCACCAGGCAGCTCGACAATGCAATGAAGACCGGAGTTTCCGTGTCCGATAATGCGGCACAGCGGACGACGTCGGCCAGATAATCCCCTGGCGATCCGTCGAACCATGGCAGATTCACAATCGCGCCTGTGCAAAGGCTGGCGAGCAATGCGCCGGTGAAGGTCGCCGACGCGAGCAGGAGAAAGTCGCGTTTCCAGCGGCCCGAGCTGCGGACCAGACGCGCCGCCGCGGCAAACAGCAGCGGCGCCGCGAGCACCCACAGCCCCCACAGGAAAACGTCCCAGCGCCACAGAACCTCTTCCTCGAAGAAGAGTGCCCGTGTCGTGGCCGCAAACGCGCCACTCGCCATCAGCGCAAGCATGGCGTGCGCGCGCGGCATGCGCACCAGCTTGCGGGCGAGCCGTCCCGAACGGCGATCCAGCGTGACCGGACGAACAGTCGCAGGCACATCGCTCGCGGCAAGGGCGATCGTCGAATGCACCGTTTCCCGATCCAGGTCCCATTGAATCGCAAGATGATCGCTGCGGCGCCGGATCCGAATGACGATCGATTGAGACCCCTCGGCACCGGCAAGAGCGGCGGCCGCCTCCCGCAGCAGAGAGAGTGACGCGACCTGCGCGCCCGACGCTGCCGGATCGACGCGGAGCGCAACGCGTGCGGATTTGACGCGCACGCGCAGCCATTTGCGAAGAAGCTCGACCTCGTCCCCGGCGACCGCGTGCGATGCATCCATCTGCCGCGTCAGGGCGCGCAGGAACTCGGCCGTTTCAATGACGTACCGATCGTCGTCGTCACCTGTTTCGCAACGGTCTGCGATTCGACCCAGCGCGTTCGAGACCTCGCTTTGCAGAAAATGAATGCGGCGACGGCGCTCGAGCTCGATCGATGACCGCGCCACGATTTCCCCGAGCCGGGACTCCAGCTGATCGCGCGCAATGGCGACCGGCCAGACATTCGCGACGACCACGATGATGAGATACGCGGCCACCGTGATCGGCAGCGCGAACGCAGTCCACTCGGCGACGACTTCGCCGAGCGGATGCCACGAGCGCGCCGCCCACCAGCTGAACGTCACTGTCGCCGCGACGGCAGCCAGCATCGCCACGACCGCGATTCCATGAAACCAGATGCGGCTCGACACGAGCGCGCGCCGGATCCGGCGAGACGACAGCGCCGCCACCAGCAGCATCCCCCAACCGGCGTACAGGCCGAAGTTCGTGAGCAGGAGCGACGTCGGGAGCGTGCGCGCCACTGCGGTCGCGGTCAGCAGCCGCAGCACATTCACGATGACGCCGAAGGCCGCGAAATAGACGCCTAATGCAATCGCCGCCGAAAACGGGACCTCGCACGCCTCGGCGCTCTCGCGCCTCAGAGACGCAGGAACCACTGCTCCAGCCGGCGGCGATAGGTACGGCTGACCTGCAGCGACACGCCGTCTTTGAGAATGAGCTCGCCGTCGCCCTGCGGCGTTACTCCGCCGAGGCTCTGGATCCACGCGACATTGACCACCGCGCTGCGGCTGATTCTGCAGAACGGTCCGGTCTGGAGCAGCTCCTCGACCGCACCGATCGACGCGCGGCACAGGTACGGCTTGTCCACCGCGTGGACTCGCACGTAATTCGCCTCCGCCGCGATCCAGCGGATGTCCTTCTGATGGATCACCACCGAGTGGCCGTTCACCTTCAACAAAAGCGGCGACCGCGGGCGACGTGCCTCGAAGGACGTCGTTCGGGCCGCAAGCGCGGAGCGCACCCGCGACACGGCTCGCTGCAAGCGCATTGGATCGACCGGCTTGAGCACGTAGTCGACGGCGCCGACTTCGAACGCGGCCGTCGCATACGACTCGTGCGCAGTCACGAACACGATCTGGCACGCGGTCTCCGCCATGTCACGCGCGATGGCCATTCCGTCGACGCCCGGCAGCTGAATGTCCAACAGCATGAGATCGGCGTCGATCGCCGGCAGCGATTCGGTGAGCTGGTCGCCGTCCGCATACTCTCCGACGACTGTGACGCCCGATTGAGCCTCCAGCAGCTTGCGCAGATGGCGCCGCAGCACTCGCTCGTCTTCGACAATGATGGTCCGAAGCGTGTCGGTGGCGTTGGAGAGTGAGGGCATGCCGAAGACGGTAACGCCATCGGCGCGACGCTCCGGAAAATGCTTGGGAAACACGTGCGGCTTACGTGATCGCCCTTCTGCTATTCTCCCGCTCCTATGTCAGATCGACCCCTTCGGGGGGCAGAACAGTCCCTCAGGGACGTACGAATTGAAAAACGCGCGCTCCTCGAGAAGGAGGGAGTGCAGGTCCATCCCGATCGCTTCGAGCGGACGCACACGATCGCCGAGGTGATGCAGGCGAAGGACGGAGAGCAGGTGCGCACCGCAGGCCGCATCGGCCAGCTGCGCAAGTTCGGCAAGCTCACGTTCGCGACGCTCGAAGACTTCGACGGACACATTCAGATTGCGCTGCTGCGCGGCGAGACGCCGAACTATGAGCTCTTCGGGAAGAGCGTCGACCGCTGGGATTTCCTCGGCGTCGCCGGCGAGATGTATCACACCGACAAAGGCGAGCTGACGATCCGCGTCCATGAATGGATCGTCCTCGGCAAGACGCTGCAGCCGCCGCCCAACAAATACCAGGGCGTCAAGGACACCGAGACCAACTGGCGCAAGCGCTATCTCGACCTCGTCTCGAACGACGAGACGCGGAAGCGTTTCCGCGTGCGCGTGAACGCGGTCAATGCGATCCGCGACTATCTGAATCGCAACCGCTTCATCGAAGTCGAGACGCCGATTCTCAACACGCAGCAGTCAGGCGCGCTGGCGCGGCCGTTCTACACGCATCACAACGCGCTCGACATCGACCTCGTCCTCCGCATCGCGCCCGAGACGTATCTCAAGCGCCTGATCGTCGGCGGCTACGACCGCGTCTACGAGTTCGCGCGCTGCTTCCGCAACGAAGGCCTCGCCGCATCGCATCTGCAGGAATTCACGATGCTCGAGTACTACGCGGCGTACTGGAACTACGAAGACAACATGACGTTCACCGAGGGCCTGCTTCGCCATGCGATCCAGGAAGCGGTGGGCACGCTGCAGATCGAGCGCGGCGGAAAGACGATCGATTTCGCGCAGCCGTGGCCTCGGCTGCGACTGCGCGACGTCATCCTCGAGCACAGCGGCATCGATATCGATGCGTATCGCGACGATGCGTCGCTGCGCGCGGCGATCTTCGAGAAGAAGGTCGAGCTCGAGCATCCGAACGCGGGACGCGGGAGTCTCATCGATCAGCTCTACAAACGCACCGCGCGGCCGACGCTGATCCAGCCGACGTTCATCGTCGGACATCCGGTCGACCTCTCCCCGCTCGCGCGCCGCAACGACACGAATCCCGACGCCGTCGATCGCTTCCAGCTGGTCGTCGACACGTGGGAAGTGATCAACGCCTACTCGGAGCTCGTCGATCCGCTCGACCAGCGCCGCCGCTTCGAAGAGCAGGCCGAGCTGCGCAAGAAAGGCGACGACGAGGCGATGCCGGCGGACGAGGATTACCTCATGGCCATGGAGTTCGGCATGCCGCCGATCTCCGGCTGGGGCATGGGCATCGACCGCTTCGTCGCGCTGTTGACCGAGGCACCGAATCTGCGGGACGTGGTCTGGTTCCCGCTGATGCGGCCGGAATCGGAGGAGGAAGGCTCAGAGGCGCAAAGGCTCACAGGCTCAAAGGAGAACGAGCCAGAGTAATCTTTGAGCCATTGCGCCTCTGAGCCTCTGAGCCTTACTCATGTCCACTCAAGAAACCCTAACCGCCTTCCACGCCGAGCTCGCGGCAGCTACGAACCCCGAGGCAATCAACGACCTCCGCGTCAAATACCTCGGCAAGAAGAGCTACGTGAAAACGGCGCTGAAGTCCGTCGGATCGATGGCGGCCGAGGAACGCAAGAGCGTTTGCGAAAGAAGTGAACGATGCGCAGCAGCTCATCGAGCGCGAGCTCGATGAAGCGACGGAGCGCATCGCGAGAGGCGCGCTCGCGAAGCAGATCGAGAGCGAGTGGCAGGACCTCACCATGCCGGGCATCGCGCAGGAGCGCGGTGCGGTGCATCCGCTGACGCAGGTGCATGCGAGCGCCATGGCCGTGATGCGGCGGCTTGGGTTCACGCTCGAAGAAGGGCCGGAGATCGAGCTGCCGTACTACAACTTCGACGCGCTCAACATCCCCGAGAACCATCCCGCGCGCGACATGCAGGACACGTTCTGGCTTCCGAACAACCACCTGCTGCGCTCGCACACGACGACCGTGCAGGCGCGCGTGCTCGAACAGCATCCTCCCCTGCCGATCAAAGTCGTCGCCGCGGGCCGCGTCTATCGCAACGAAGCGGTCGACGCGACGCACCTGGCGCTGTTCCATCAGTTCGAAGGCATCTGGGTCGAGGAAGGGCTGACGTTCGGCGATCTCAAAGGGACGCTGATCGAGATCGCGAAGTCGATCTACGGCGAGGACACCGCGTTCCGCTTCAAGCCGAAGTACTACCCCTACACCGAGCCGTCGGCGGGGATGGACATGCAGTGCACGGTCTGCCGCGGCAAGGATGAGAATTGCCCCGGCTGCCGCGGCGCCGGCTGGATCACGATCCTCGGCTCGGGGATGATCCATCCGAAGGTCTTCATCGAGTTCGGCTACGACCACACCAAAGTCAGCGGCATCGCCTTCGGCATCGGCACGGCGCGCATCGCCGCGCAGTGGGCCGGGATTCCAGCGCTCAAGCCGCTGTACGAACAAGACCTGCGCGTGCATCGCGCGATTCATCGAGGTGGGCTGTGAAGCAGCGGGCAGCGGGGCTCGGAACGCCGGCGTCCTCGCCGGCTGGTCAGGCGGCGTCCCGCCGCCTCCGAGGTGCGCGATGAAATTTCTCCTCGAACATCTGCGCACGTTCACCGACCTGCCCGAGCGTCCGCACGCGGCGCGCGAGCTGCTCGACGACGTCGGCATCGAGGTGAAGACCTCGGAGACGACGGAGCTCGGGACGGTCTTCAACTGCGAGCTGCTCGCGAATCGCGGCGATCACTACTGCTACGAAGGTGTCGCGCGCGAGGCGCGCGGCCGCACCGGCGGCGAGCTTCGCTATCCGCCGATCAAGGCGCTGCAGGCGAAGCCGGCGCCGCCGGATCGGGTGCGGATCGAGACGCCGCTCTGTCTCGTGTACACGGCGACGGAGCTGTTCCGCGGCACTGATTCCAAGCCGCTGCCGCGCGAAGTGTTGGCGCCGATGATCGCCGCCGACATCCATTCCATCAACGCGCCGGTCGATGCGTCGAACCTCACGAACTTCGACATCGGCCAGCCGACGCACGCCTTCGACGCCGACAAGATCGACGGCGCGATCATCGTGCGGCTCTCGCGCAAAGGCGAGAAGGCGTGGCTGCTCTTCACGCCGGAGCCGATCGAGATTCCCGAGGGAATCATGGTCATCGCCGACGAGTCGAAGATCCTCGGCATCGCCGGCGTCATCGGCTGCGCCGACTCCGGCATCACCGACGGCACCACGCGCATCCTCCTCGAGGCCGCGTGCTTCGATCCGGTCGCGGTGCGCATCTCCTCGCGCGCGCTGAACCAGGCCACCGACGCCGCGGCGCGCTTCATGCGCGGCGGCGATCCGACGCTGCCGCTCGTCGGCGCCGGACGCGTGGCGAAGCTGCTCGAAGAGCACTGCGGCTACCGCGTCGGCGACGCGTTCATCGCCGGCGATTGGAAGAATCCGCAGCGCACGATCGAAGTCGACGTCGAGCGGACGAAGAAATTCATCGGCGCGAATCTCTCCCATCTCGAAATGGCCGAGCGGCTGACGCGCTACGGATTCACGGTCGAGCCGGAGGTCAACAAGTTGACCGTCACGGTCCCGCCGCGCCGCCTGTGGGACGTGCACTTCGAAGCCGATCTGCAGGAAGAGCTGCTCAAGTCCGTCGGCTACAACGAGACGGTCGTCTCGCTGCCGCGCGTGGAGATGGGCGCGCTGCCGTCGCACCGCGACAACGTCTTCGCGAAAACCGCGGAGCTGCTCGTCGCCGAAGGCTTCTACGAGATTTTCACGGACAGCTTCTACTCGCCGAAGATGCGCGAGCGCCTCGGCGTGACCGAAGGCGATCCGCTGTGGGAGCACGTCGACGTCCTGAACTCGCAGGAAGGCGACTACGCGATGATGCGGAACAACACCGTCGCGCAGGCGCTCGACGCGCTGGCCACGAACGTCAACAACAAGCTCGCCAACATCAAGATCTACGAATTGGCGCGCATCTACCTGCCGGACATGAGCGAGCGCGAGATTCGTGTGGGCGCTCGCGAACGGCCGCGACCGCGGCCCGTTCTGGGGTGACAAGGGCCGCGTCGCGGATGCGGTCTATCTCAAAGGCATCCTCGAGCAGCTTCGCCTCGAGCTCCGCATCGACCTCGACTTCGGCCCGGCGGATGATCATCGCCTCGCGCGCTTCTTCCACCCCGGCCGCCGCTCCGGCATCCGCGTCGACGGAAAACCCGCCGGCATCTTCGGCGAGCTGCATCCGACCGTCGTCCAGAACTTCGGCATCAAGCGCCAGCGTCCCGTCTACTTCGAGATCGAAGCGCAGACGCTCCTCGCCCCGCCAAGCCCGCGCGTGTACAGCGAGCCGCCATCGCGGCAGCCGATCGTGCGCAACGTTGCGTACGCGATTCCTTCCGGAATCACCGCCGACGACGTGCGCAACGCGCTGCTCGAAGCCGCACCGCCATTCCTTCGCGCGATTCGCATCACGGACCTGTTCGAGATGCCGGACGCGCGTGCGGTTACGTTCGAGATCGAGTATCTCTCCGAGGAGGCGTTGACGGGAGAGACGATCAACGCGGCGACGGAGGCGATGATGGCGAGCGTAGCGAAGCGGTTTGGCGACCGCGTTACGTTACGCGCGTAGCGCGGCGTACATCCCTACCGGCGTAAAATCCTTCCATCATGAAAGGCTCACGCGCGGTGACGGCTGCGCGCATCCTCGAGACGGTGGAGAACTATGCGCGCGTCGAGATCCGGCGCGGCGTGCCGCCGGCTGTCACGGATTCGCGATTCGTGAGTGGCGACGATGACTTCTGGCATCGAGTTCTGCAGCAGGAGATCGGATTCGGCACGCCGATCGACTTTCCGTATGACGTCGCCATTTCCGAATGGGTTGCGCGCGTACCGGGACTCTTCTGGACGCCGAGCGCACAGGCATTACGCGACGCCGGGGAGAAGGACGTCGAGAGCCAGATCGGCAACAACATCACCCTGACGCCGTTCGGAAAATCGCAGGTGGTCGGCGGCGGCATCGGCACGCTGCGGCTGCCGCCGTCGCCGAACGGCGACCGCATCGCGACGATCGTCATCAGCGGCAACGTCTCGGCGGGCATTCCGGCGCTGATCAGCGACGACGTCTGGAACGCGGCGCGGTTGCAGGAAGGAAGCGTCGTCGAGCTCACGAAGGATGTCGTCTGGCAGGCCATGGATGCGTCGTGGGCCGAGCGCTTTCCTTCGACGCGCGGCATTCCGCGCGGCTATCTTCGTCTCGATGATCCGAAAACGGTCCGTCCTTCGAACGAGCGCGCGCCGACCGAGATCCATCCCTTCTCGATCATGGAGTACGCGTCGAACAACATCGCCCTGTTCGACTTCGTCTACGCCACCGCCAGGACCAGCAGTCCCGGGTATCGCCAGCGCGTGGAGAATTTCTTCGGCCGGTACTGTCAAAAATACGAAAGGAACGGCCGTTATCTGATCGACGCCGACATCGCCCAGCCCATGTGGGAATCCGAGTTCGCGTCGCCCGAGCAATTGAAGCGTGACGCGCAGTATCACTTGCTCCTCCGACGCATCGAAGAATCGCTTTCCGGCAAGGACACGATCGAATTCGCGCTGCGTGTCCTCTGCAACACCGATCGCGATCTGCTCAGGCGCTTCTCGCTGGACATCGGCATCCCGCCCGCGCTCTGGTTTCGCGACGGCTCGCTCGCCGAGGAGAGTGCCAATCTCCTGGAAAAAGTCACACCGGACAAACTACCCCTGCTGCTCGATTCGATTTCCGCACTCAACCCACACTACCTGGAGGTCTGATTCCGATGCCCTGGTCTCAATGGACGCGCAACCTCAACGACGTGCTCGCCGATCTCTACCCCACCGTCGAAGACTCGCGGCGCATCGTCGTCGACGCCGGGATGAAGGCGGGGTTCGTGAAGTGGAACAACGCGTCGATCATCAACTGGTTCAACATCCTCGAGGAAGCGCTCAAGCAGAAAAAAGAGAAAGCGATTCTCGATCGCGCGCTGCAGGACTATCCCGATCACGAGATCCTGCTCGCGCTCAAGCGCGATGAGCCGCCGATGGTGAAAGGCCCCGACGTCGCGAAGGACGTGAAGTGGTCGGCGGACGAAGGCGGCGAGCATTTCGAGAAAATCATGGGCGCGCAGAGCACATTGCTGCCGATCAACTTCCTGGAGATCGGGATGAAGCGCTCCCGCGCGGTCGCGCGCATTGTGCGCAAGGACGGCAATAGCGGCACGGGCTTCCTCATCCAGGGCAACTGGATGCTCACGAACAATCATGTCCTGCCGGACGCGAAGAGCGCGGAAGGCGGGAAAGCGGAGTTCAACTATCAGCGCACCGCCGATGGATTGGACGCGCAGATCAAGAGCTACGCGCTCGATCCGGCGCGGTTCCACACGAGCAAAGCGAACGACTGGAGCGTGATCGGCGTCGATCCGGCGGCGTCGGCGGAATGGGGCGCGCTCGTGCTCGAGCCGGTGGCGACGAACAAGGATGCGTTCGTGAACATCATTCAGCATCCCGGGGGCGGACCGAAACACATCGGCCTCTATCACAACACCGTCGCCTACGTCGGCGAGGGGCGCGTGCAGTATCTGACGGACACGCTGCCCGGCTCCTCGGGGTCGCCGGTGTTCGACGACCAGTGGCGCATCGTCGCGCTGCATCACAGCGGCGGCATGCTGCGCGAGCCGGGGACGAAGAAATCGTTCTACCGCAACGAAGGCATTGCCGTGACGACGGTGATTGACGACCTGCGCGCGGCGGGAGTGCTGAATGCCTGAGGTGCGCGCGCGGAGGCCGCTGGCGCTCTCGCGGCTCATCGACGCGCTGGCGCGTCTCTACATCGACGAGCAGACGTCGCGCAGGCCGGTCGCCGACGCGGGCATGGACGCAACGGTCATCGCGTTCGACGCGCGCGCGCTTTACAACTGGACGAACATCGTCAACGAAGCGATCCGGCAGAAGCGCCTTCGCGAGCTGATCGTCATCGTCGACACCGACTACCCCGACATCCCTGAGGTGAAACGCGCGCAGAGCGAATACGAGTCGTTGATCGCTGCGAGCGAAGCCGGTACGGCCCCCATGCCGATCGCCGACCGCGTGATCGTCGAGCAGCCGCCGAAGCTGTGGCAGCGGTCGCCGTTCGGCATCGCCGTCACGCTCGCCACGCTCCTCGGCGTGTTCGCGATCATCGGCATCGTCGCCCGCGAGTCGCTGCACTCGTTCTACGGCGTGCCGGCGCACAATCACAACATCCTCGGCCATCCCGACGAATGGGTCGTGGAGGGCTTCAAGTTCTTCACGCGCACGCTGATGATCGGCGTCGAGTACCTGACGCTCAATCCGCTCGGCGCGCTGGCCACGCTCGCCCTCGCGGCGCTGGTGCTGTATGGAATCATGCGCCAGCACAAGCGGATCGCGCACATCTACAAGCCGGTCATCATCGTGCCGGTGCTGATCATCTTCGCGATCGGCAAGTCGTTCTTCTACGACATGCCGACGCTGAAGTTCGAGCGCGTGCTGGAAGCGCGCTCGTGGGACATGACGTCGTTCGACATCCCGCCGCTCTTCGCGTCGCGCGCGAAAGACATCTGGCAACCGGTGGTTTGCTCGCGCGTAGGTGGCGATCCGAAGGCGGGCAGTTTCTGCGGCAACGAAAACAAGAGCGCGCATCTGCAGCGCGTCGACGGCCGTTTTCTGCTCGATGGGCTCTTCACGCTCGGGCTCTGGTCGATCGGCATCCGCGTCGTGCGCAAGCTGATGCTCCCCAGCCGCGAGCTGGCCTGGAACCCCCCGATCATCTGGCGCCGCGTCGCCCTCGGCGGCGCGGGCATCGCCCTCTTCATCGGCATTCTCGGCGTTCCGTTCGCCTATTCGCGCACCGCGCGCTCCATGCGCGAGCAACAAGTCTGCGTACCCGGCGAAGATTGCTACTTCCGCATCTGCGTCGACGATCACGAATGCTTCGACTACGTCTCGTCCGGTGACTGGACTTCCTCCCAACCGATTCCGAAGAACGCCGCCGCGCCGACGAAAGTGGACGTGCTCGAAGCCGCATTCCGCGAGCAGCTGCAGGCGGTCGATGTCGATCCGCAGGACCGCTCGCAACGATTTCCGCCAGGAGGCAACTGATGAAACACGTGCTCTGCTTCATCGCAGCAGTTCTCTTCGCATGCAACGCCGCCGCCGAAACGCCGCTACGCGTGGTGCCGGTATCCGGCACGCCCGTGCCGTTCCGCTGCGGCGACCGCTGCAAGTTCCGCGCGGATCTCGTGCCGGCGACGCCGCTGCGTCTGCGCATCTTCCGCGGCACGAAGTCGGAGCTGATGAGCACCGGCGTGGATCCGCGCTACGTCGGCGTGACCGGCTGCGTCGAATATTTTTCGACGATCATCCGTGCGCCGTTCCCGCGCCGTCCGCAGAACGTGCTCGATCTGCGGTTCTACTTCCGCACGTCCTGGCTCAACGGCAATCGCGACGGGCAGTTCGTCTTCGTCGTCGAGCGCGACGATCAGCCCAACGGGCCGCAGCTCGAAGAGCGTCCGCCGATGCTGCGGCTGCCGGCGCGCTTCGTGGCGCAGTATTTCCGCGCCGGCGTCGACGTGACGGTCAAGGCACCGACGTTCGTCGCCGCGCCGGCCACGCGCAGCCGTGCCCGCAACGGTCACGAGACCGCGGCGATGATGACCGACGGCGGCTCAGAGAACACGGGGCGCGACCAACCGACGGCGGTCGCTGTCGTGCGAACGCCGACCACCGCGGCGGAGAACGACTGCCTCACGGTGCAGTTCGATCAGCAGCCGGTGACGATTCAGCACCACGCGGAGGAGAAGAAGCTACGCCGCAAAGATCCGCTGCAGCTCGCGGATCAGCGGCGGTAGCACGTCGCGGTTGACCTCGCCCATCAGGCAGATCTGGATCCAGTTCCGCTCGCGCAGATAGCCGCTGGCGAAGCTGAGCAGGAATCCTGCGCGCTCGAGTCGCCCGCGCCGCATCATCCGAACGGATGTTGTCCGGCAGTTGGATCGTGACCACGTGCGGCGCCACCGTCGCGCGGTCGCCGATCAGGTTGAATCCGGCGGCGCGCAAACGGCCGCGCAGCCACGCGCCGTTCGTGACGATCTGCTCGAAGCGCGACGGCCAGTCGACCCGCTCGACCGCCACGCGCAGCGCCCGGACGAGATTCGACGAATGCGTGTACGGCACGCCGTCGCGCGCGTACATGCCGAGGTCGAGATAGCGAGGGAGCTGATTGCTCGGCGCAATGTGATGGTTGTGGAACACCATCGACAGGCCGGGATACGCGGCCAGCGCTTTTCCGCTCGCCGCGGTCGCGAGCCACACACCCGTCAGATCGAGCGGCACGGCGCCGAACGCGCTGACGCAGTCGAGGCAGAGCTTCGCATCGCGCTCGCTGCACAGCTCGGAGAGCGCTACGATGTCGTTCAGGATGCCGGCGGACGTTTCGCATCCCACCGCCCACACCCACTTCGCGCCCGTCTCGTCCATCGCGCGTTTCACCGCGTCGATGTCGATCGGCTCGCCCCAGCCGAACTTCACTTGCTGGAAGTCGAGCCGCGCGCGCGAGGCCTGATCGGCGATGCGCTCGCCGAACTCGCCGTTGCTGATGACGATGCCGGGGCCGCCGTGCAGTGAAAGCTGCGCGGCGACGGTGTCGTTCGAAAGCGTGCCGCTGCCGAGGAGCACTTCGACGTAGCGCATGTTCGCGAGCGCGCAGAGGCGCGACTTCACGGTGCGCAGGTCTTCGTCGAACGTCGGCGAGCGATGCGATTCGGGAATCGTGTTGAAAGCCGCGGAGACGTCGGAATGGATCGCCACCGGTCCGGGGAGCAGGTTGGCCACCTCTCCGCGCGTCGACGGCGGCAGCGAGGAGATCTCGCGGGCCCGGTTCTGGAACGCTTCCAGCGTCAGGTACATCGGCTGGAATTGCGCATCCTCGGTTCCGACCTGCGGACCGAACGGCACGAAGCCGAGGTGCGCGTAGAGCCGGAGCTGGCGCGTGGTCGCGGAGATCAGCCCGCAGTCGTACTCCTCGGTCATCGCGTAGTCCCAGACCGCCGCAATCAGCCCGGGCAGCACGGCGCCGCTGCGATACTCCTTCTCGATGTTCAGCAGGCGGAGCTCGCAGAGGTTGCGCCCCGGCGGGACGAGGGCGTCGAGGTTCGGCAGCTTGTCGTCGAGAGAGAACGGCCGTTCTCCCCGAATGGCGATGCTGCCGATCACGCGCTCGCCGTCGAGGGCGACCACGTAGGTGTTTACATCATGGAAGCGGTCGATATGCCGCTGGTCATCGTTTGGCGAGTGCTGCGGGATCTCTTCCACAAACGCTCGGTAATGGAGCGTGTGAAGCTGTTCCAGCTCGCGCGTCTCGCGTGCGATTTTGAAACTCAATGAGGGCATGAAGTAATGATAGCGGATGAGCCTACTGCCCGAGAATCATCCCGATTCAGTGACTCGCACCCGCACTCCGTTCGTCGGTCGTAGCGTGATCCACGCTCGCGGCTCGATTTTGGACCCATCGCGCAGCCTAATCGTACAACGATCCCGTACCGTCATGACAACCCGGGGCGCTTCGATCATAGCGAACGCGGCCCCTAGACACGCGTGCGGACCGCAGCCGAACGGCAAATAAGCTTCGTTGCGCGCGGCGTCGGGAAAGCGCGAAGGGTCAAATTCTTCGGGATTTCGCCAGAAATCGCGATGCCGGTGCAGGATGTACGGGCTGACGTAGACCGTCGAGCCGGCGGGGATCTCGAATCCGTCGATGACGTCGTCTTCGATCGCGCGGCGCTCGACGATCCAGATCGGCGGGTACAGGCGCATGGCCTCCTGCACCGCGGCGGTCGCGTCGCACGGCGCGTCTCCGATCAATGCGAACGTCCACGCCAGCGCGTTCGCGGTCGTTTCGTGACCCGCGAGGAGAAGCGCGATCGCTTCGTTGGGAAGCGCGCGGAGCGGCGAGTCGCCCCGCGCGAGGATGCGATCCACGGCGGCTCGCACGTCGTCGCACGCCTGTTCGAAATCGCGCGACGGCCGGCCCCAGCCAAAAACGGACGTTGCGCGTGCGTACGTCTCTTCCAGGATCACAGGCATCAGCCGGGCGAGATCGTCATCGACGTCGGTGCCGAAGAACGCGCGCGACGCGATGGTCGACGTCAGCTGCATCATCTCCGAGGCGATGTCGACCTCCTCTTGCACGAGCCAGCGATCGATCATCGCGTGCGTGGCCTCGACGACGATGGCCTCGAGCGATCCGAGTGCGTCTTTGTTGAACAGCGGCTGCATGAGCAGGCGATGCGCTTTCCACTGCTCGCCGTCGTTCGTCAGCAGGCTCTCGCCCGTCACGAGACGCACCGCCGCGGCGCTGCGCGTCTGGCGGTCGTAATTTTTGTGATGGCGTTTCAGGACATGCTCGGCATGCGAGGGATGGCCGAGGAGATGGACGGTGAAGGGACCGTCGCCGAGGCGGACGACGTCGCCGTACTCGCGGTGATAGGCGAGCAACGTCCCGAGCGGATCGCGCCGCAGACGCGGCAAATGCGCGATCACGCCGAGGCCGGGACCGGGTGCGGAAGTGGACACGCGGGCGTGATTATGATGGCGCGATGCCGGTCCGGCGATTCGTATGGCTCCTCGCGGCGCTCGTGTGCGTCTTCATCGCCACGCTCTTTTTTCGTCCGCTCGCGCCGCGCGAGCTGATCACCAATCCGCTCTTCGCCATCGGCTTCGGCGCGCCGCTCGTACTGCATCTCAGTGGATTGCCGCGATGGAAAGAGCTTCTCGCCACCGCGCTCCTCGGCGTCGCGCTGTCGCTCCTCATCGGCAACTGGATCATCGGCCTCGGCCTCGGCAGCACCGGCGTGCTCGCGTTTCGCAGAAACTTGCTGTTTCTGCTGCCGTCGCTGATCGCGCTCGTCTTCACGCTCGAAGTCTCGCTCTTCCTGCAGATCATCTCGACCGTTCCGCCGCTGACGTACGACGCGTTTCTGTATCGCGCCGATCTCGCCTTCGGCAGCGCGATCAGCTTCCGCGTCGGGCAGCTGTTCGCGAGCTATCCGATCGTCGGCGCGATCTGCACCGCCATCTATCTCGCGCCGCCGCCCGGCCTGATCTACGTCTACGCGCTCGAAGCGAAATCGAAACAGCCGCCGCGCGTGGACATCGTCACCACACTCGTGTTGATGGGTGCCGCTGGATACTCGCTCTATTTTCTTCTGCCGGCGTGCGGACCGAAGTTCGTGTTCCCTTCCTTTCCGCACGTTCCTTCTTCGCCGCCGTTGGCTCTGATGCACGCGCCGCCTGCGCCGCGCAACGCCATGCCCTCGCTGCACATGGCCTCCGCGCTCATCGCCTACGTGCACGCGCGCCGCTTCGGCCGTGTCGCGTCCACCGTCGCGCTGCTGTTCGTCATCGGCACGTTCCTCGGCACGATGGGCACCGGCGAGCACTACTTCATCGATCTCGTCGTCGCGGTCCCGTTCACGGCGATGATGTTCCTGCTGCTCGAGCGCCGCTTCGTGCGCGCGGTCGAGCCTTTGGTTCTCCTCGTCGCATCACTCGTTCTGCTGCGCTGGCTGCCGCTGACCCCACTGCTGGCGTGGCTGCTGCTCGCACTCTCGATCGTGTGCGCGCGAAATCTGCATCAGAATGCGCGTCATGAGCAGTTTTGAGATCCTCGGCCTTCGCCCCGAGCTCGTCGCCACACTCACCGCCCTCGGATACGAGGCGCCGACGCCGATTCAGGAGCGCACGATCCCGCGCCTGCTCGCGGGCAAGGATCTGATCGGACAGGCGCAGACCGGCACCGGCAAGACCGCCGCGTTCGCGCTGCCGATTCTCCAGAAGATCGATCCCACGTCGCGCGAGACGCAGGCGCTCGTCCTCACACCGACGCGCGAGCTGGCCATGCAGGTCGCCGAGGCCTTTCACACGTACGCGCAGAAACTCGGACATCTCAACGTGCTGCCGGTGTACGGCGGCGCCCCGATCGTGCCGCAGCTCAAGCGCCTCGAGCGCGGCGCAGTGGTCGTCGTCGGCACGCCCGGACGCATCATCGATCACCTCGACCGCGGGAGCCTCGACCTCAGCAAGCTGCGCGTCCTCGTCCTCGACGAAGCGGACGAGATGCTGAAGATGGGATTCATCGACGACGTCGAGAAAATCCTGTCGGCTTCGCCCGCCGAGCGGCAGACCGCGCTTTTCTCCGCCACGATGCCGGACGAAGTGCTGCGCATCGCGAAGCGACACCTGCGCAATCCGGAGCGCGTCGAGATCGAACATCGCGCCGTCCACGCGCCGGCCATCGAGCAGCGATTCCTGAATGTGTCCGAGGGACAGAAGCTCGACGTGCTGACCAAAATCCTCGAGCTCGAGCCGGCCCAGGCAGCGCTGATCTTCCGCCGCACGAAAACCGGAGCCGCGGAGCTGGCGGAGAAACTCGAAGCGCGCGGATTTGCCGCCGTCGCGATGCACGGCGACATGACCCAGCCCTTGCGCGAAAGCGTGATCCGCCGCTTGCGCGCCGGACAGGTCGACATCGTCGTCGCCACCGACGTCGCGGCGCGCGGCCTCGACGTCGAGCAGATCGAGCACGTCATCAACTACGACATCCCCTACGACGTCGAAGCGTACGTCCACCGCATCGGCCGCACCGGCCGCGCCGGCCGCAGCGGCGTGGCCACGCTGTTCATCACACCGCGCGAGCGGAGAATGATGCGCGAGATCGAGCACTACACCGGCACACCCATCAAGCCGATGAAAATGCCCACCCGCGCCGACCTCGCCGCGAAACGCGTGCAGGTGTTCAAAGAAAACGTGCGCAAGACCATCCAGGACGGCGATCTCGATCTCTACCTCGAGCTCGTCGAACAGCTGGTGGAAGAAGGCCCGTTCGACATGGCCGAAGTCGCCGCCGCGGCCGCGCGTCTCGCCAACGCCTCGAGATCCCTCGCCCTCCCCGCCGAGCCCGAGCCCGCCGCCGCCCCACCCCCAACCCTCTCCGACAAAACCATCACCCTCTCCATGAGCATCGGCCGCCGCGAAGGCATCCGCCCCGCCGACATCGTCGGCTCGATCGCCAACGAAGCCAACGTCCCCGGCCGCGAAATCGGCCCCATCGACATCCGCGAAGACATCACCTACGTCGGCATCCCGGAGCGCTACGTGGAGGTCGTCGTCGCCAAGTTGGCGAAGAAACGCTTTCGGGGACGGGCGCTGAATTTAAGGGTGGCGGCGAAGGTAGCGCCGCAAGAGAAGTTCAAACCGCGCAGCAAATCGCACAACGACTTCACGCCGCGGCGTTCCTTCGGAACGCCGCCGTCCTCGGCGGCTGATCGGGCGGCGTCCCGCCGCCCTCGCGGCACCGGGACGGTGCCGGGACGGCCGGATAAACGCCGGCGGTCCTAGCGCTCCGCCGTCAGCCCCACCGCCCTCTTCACCGCAAACCACCGCTCCCGCGCCTTCCAGAACCGGCTCTCTTTCATCGCCGCGATGATTTGATCGAGCTCCGTGCGCTGGTGATGGAGAACGGCGTTGCGGTGCTCGAGCTCCGCGAGGAGCGTTGCGGCGCGGACCATGTTCTGCTCCATCACCTTCGCCCGCTCTTTTGCGGCGAAGCCGGTGGCGGAGTCGATCGTGCCGAGGAAGAGGATGCGCTCGGCGTTCTCGCGGGAGAAGACCGAGACTGTGGCGGTCTGGTAGCGGAAGGAGCGGATGGCGGCGTGGGGGACGATGGCTTCGAATGCGGAGTTCGTCGCGGCCTCGGATTGATGTGCGGCGGCGACGTCGGGACGCGGCTGGAAGTCGCGCGTGACCGCGGCGATCTCGTCGTCGATGCGCACTTCGACGCGGTCTGCGGGCTCGTCGACGGACGTGCCCCAGCCGGAGAAGCGCACGCCGTCCGCCAAAATCTCGCAGCGTTCGATGAAGCCTTTGGGCGGGCGGCGGAAGGGGACGTCGGTCAAAGGCGACGGTGAGACGACATAGAGATCCTGCCAGTTGCTCAGCGCGCGCGGGAGGCGAACGCACGCGAACGCCGGATCGATCGCCGCGACTTGCGAGCGCACGTAGTCTTCCGTGACCCACGTCGAGCCGTAGTCGTTCGCATCGAGGACGCGGCTTTCGCTGTACGACTCGAAGCTGATGCCTTCGCTGACTTTCGCAGGCGCGATCGATTCGTCGTGCACGCTGAAAAGGAGCAGGCCTTCGGGCTCGAGCAGCGAAGCGAGTCGCTGCAGCCACGGCGTGAACGTCGCCGGCGGCAGATGCGTGAAGAGCGAGGCGACGAAGATGAGGTCGTACTTTGACGGCGCGGCGAAATCGGTGGGAACGGGTGTCGAGAGGATCGTGCGTACGCCGAACTGCGCGGCCTGAAACTCCATCCCCCCTTCGAGGATGTCCGACACCGTGATCTCGCCGGCGAGATGCTGATGCACGAGAAAGCGCGTGAGGCGGCCGTATCCGCTCGCGAAGTCGAGCATGCGCCGCGGCGGCGTTCCGCGCCACGCGGCAATCTGCTTCACGACTTCGAACTGTTCGAGCCCGTTCTGAAAATAGCTCGTCAGCGCGACGTCGCGGTCGCGCTCGAACATCTGCAGCGCGAAGTCGAGCATGTCGTCGCGCTCGTCGATCGTGCGGTCCAGCTCCTCCCACCGCGGCACGCGCGTGCGCAGGAGCGTGGCAATCATTGGATGTTGTTCCTGATTCGTGAACGCCAGGGTCATAAGCGGCGCGTATCGTACAAGCACTTACCTCGGAGGGAAGTGCGTGTCCTCACCCTCTCCCCTAGAATGCCTCGCCATGAAGCGCGCATTCACGCTGCTCGTCGTCCTTCTCGCCGCCACGTATGTGGGTGCCGCTGCCCCCAGCGGCACCGCGACCGCTGAGGGCAGCGGTCGCCACATCGATGCAATCCTCAAAGAAGTGCCGCTCATCGACGGGCACAACGATCTTCCCTGGGAGTACCACGAGCGGGTGAAGAATCATCTCGCCGAGATCGACATCGCCAAGGATCAGTCGAAACTCGCCAGGCCGCTGCACACCGACATCCCGCGGCTGCGCCAGGGCCGCATCGGCGCGCAGTTCTGGTCGGTGTACGTGCCGGTCGAGCTGAAAGGCAACGACGCGGTCGTGGCGACGATGGAGCAGATCGACGTCGTGCACCGGCTCGTTGCCGCGTATCCCGAGACGTTCGCTCTCGCCTCCACCGCCGACGACATCACGCGCATTCACAAGAGCGGAAAGATCGCGTCGCTGATCGGGATGGAAGGCGGCCACTCGATCGCAAACTCGCTGGCCGCGCTCCGACAGTTCTACAACCTCGGCGCGCGCTACATGACCATCACCCACACCGCCGGCACCGATTGGGCCGACTCCGAGAGCGGCGCGCCGAAGCACAACGGACTCACGCCGTTCGGCAGGACCGTGATCGCCGAGATGAACCGCCTCGGCATGCTGATCGATCTCTCCCATGTCTCGCCGAAGACCATGCACGACGTGCTCGACACCACGCTCGCGCCGGTGATCTTCACGCACTCGTCGGCGCGTGCGCTCGTCGATCATCCGCGCAACGTGCCGGACGATGTGCTGCAACGATTGCAGCAGAACGACGGCGTGGTGATGGTGACGTTCGTGACCGGCTTCGTCTCCGACAACGTGCGGCTGTACAACGCAACGCGGTCTGCCGAGGAGGCGAGGTTCAAGGATCTGCTGCGCAGCGATCCGCAGAAAGTGAAGGAGGCGCTGGCCGCGTGGGACAAGGCGAATCCAGCGCCGAAGGCGACGATCGCCGACGTCGCGGACCACGTCGAGCACGTGATGAAAATCGCCGGCGCCGATCACGTCGGTATCGGCAGTGACTTCGACGGCATCACCTCGACGCCGGCCGGACTCGAATCCGTCGCCGATTACCCGAAGCTCTTCGAAGAGCTGATCCGCCGCGGACACAGCGATGACGAACTGAAGAAACTCGCCGGCCTGAACGTGCTGCGCGTGATGAGGAAAGCGGAAGCGGTTGCGGCGCGGCTGCAGAAGGAGCGGCCGGCGGCGGATGCGTTGATTGGGGAAGTGGATAAGTAGCGGTTGCGCGGTTGCGCAGTCACGCGGTTGCGCGGCAGAACGGGCCCCGTAACCGAGCAACCGCGTAACTGCGCAACCGGTGTACTATCTTTCCCACCCCGAACAGAGAACCCTATGGCCCTCGTCGCCGCGGAACACGACCCTTCCTCGCGAAGGCGCGTTTTCGCCGTCTACGTTCAGCACGGCGTCGGGGGAGCGCTCGCGCTGCTCATCGCCACGTTCTTCTTCCGCGATGAGCCAGCGCGCGTTCTGAAAGCGCTCGGCGACTCGGGCGTGCTGCTGATCATCCTCTTTTTCTTTTTCGCCACGACCCTCGCGCTGCTGAAGTTCAAGCTCACCGAACAGATCTTTGTCTCGCTCGCGGTGACGGCGTACATCGCTATGTTTCCGCTCCTCGGCACGGTGCTGTCGATGTGGCTCGCGGTCATCACGGCGGCGATCCCGCGCGTCCTCGGCGTGCTGGAGATCGGACCGGTGAGGCTCGACCGCCGCGACCTGCCACTCGAGACCGCGCGCACCTGCTCGCTGCTCGCGACGTACGGCATCCCCGTGATCATCGCCACGTCGATCTACCGCGCGATTGGCGGGTCAATCCCGCAGCTCGAGCCCTCGCCGGGCGCCGCGGCGCGCATTGCCGTCTGCGCGATCGCGCTCGTGATCACGAACAACCTCATCGTCACGCGCGTCGAGCTCGCATACGGCTACTCGCTGGCGACGACGTGGAAGACCGCGCTCATCGATCACTCCATCTATTTCGTCACCATTCCTTATGCGATTCTGACCACGTTCGCGTACGGAGCGATCGGCTGGGGCGGCGTGCTGGCGTCCGCGTTCACGCTGGTGATCGCGAACGCCGTCGCGCGCAACCTCGCCGACATCCGCCGCGATCGCGAGCAGCTCATCCAGCGCCTCACGTCTCTGACGAACATCGGCAAAACGATCTCGCTCAACTTCACGACCGACGAGCTGCTGATGAAGGTCTACACCGAATGCAGCGCCGTCATCAACGCGTCGATGTTCAGCATCGCGCTGTACGAATCGTCGCGCAACGAGCTCTCGTTCGAGCTGAACATCGACAACGGGAAGCTGCAGCCGAAGGCGCGGCTCGCGGTCGGCGGCGGCCTGAACTCGTGGGTGTTCCAGCACGCGAAGCCGCTGCTGATCGGCAGCTCGGTCGACGAGCGGAAGCTCGGCATCGCATCGTACGACGACGGCGTGAAGACGGAGTCGTGGCTCGGCGTGCCGATGGTCGCGCGCGATCACGTCATCGGCGTGATCTCGGTGCAGAGCTACGAGAAGCACTTCTTCACGCAGGGCGATCTCGTGCTGCTCACGGCGATCGCGAATCAGGCCGCGGCGGCGATCGAGAACGCGCAGCTGTACAAAGACCTCGAGGGCCTCAACGTCGCGCTCGAGTATCGCGTGCACGAGCGGACGAACGAGCTGCGCGAGACGAACCTGCGCCTCCTCGCTGCCGACCGCTCGAAGAACCAGTTCCTCGCCAGCATGTCCCACGAGCTGCGGACGCCGCTCAACGCCATCATCGGCTTCTCCTCGATCCTGCAGAACTCGACGCAGGGCCTGCTGCCCGCGCGGATGTACAAGTTCGTGGAGAACATCAAGACCGCCGGCAGCCATCTGCTCGATCTGATCAACGACATCCTCGACCTCGCGAAGATCGAGGCCGGCCGGCTGCGCATCGAGCCGGAGCGCTTCGTGCTGAACGAGACCATCGCCACCGTCGATCGCGTGATCAAAGGGATGGCCGCGGAGCGCGACGTCAGCGTCGTGACGTACGTCGATCCCGCGATCTCGCAGGTCTATCTCGACGAGGGTCGCGTGAAGCAGATCCTGCTCAATCTCTTATCGAACGCGGTGAAGTTCTCGCATCGCGGCGGCTTCGTGCATCTGACCGTGACGCTGATCGGCGAGTCGCTCTCGCCCCTCGGCGCGGAGACGATCCGCCTCGAAGTCGCCGACAGCGGCATCGGCATTCCGCCCGACGAGCTCGCGCGTATCTTCGACGAGTTCTACCAGGTCGCCGAGCGGAGTCAGAAAGGCGGCACGGGCCTCGGGCTGTCACTGACCAAGAACTTCGTCGCCATGCATCACGGCACGATCGACGTCCGCTCCGAGCCGGGGCACGGCTCGTCGTTCGTCATCCATCTGCCGCGCTTTTACGATGACGCCACGGCGGTGATGAGCGCGTCGACGTCGTCATCGGTCGTTGCGAATCCCGTCACGATGCGCAGCGCGTCCTCGCCGAAAATCGGCCATTCGTGAAACTGATAGCCCGGCACCGGCGCCGGGAAGCGGACGAAGACGATGTTCGCCTGCACCGGCTGCAGGATCTCGACGCCGCGAATATTCGCGAGTCCCTTCGCCAGCCGCGCCGCGGCGGCATTCGCGCGACGCGCGTTGCGCAGCCAAAGGTCATCCGTCAGATACGCGAGCAACTGCGCTGAGAGGAAGCGCATCTTCGACGGGCGATGTCCGCCGCGATGCCAGTGAAACGCCATCGTCTCGGCAAATGCGCGATTGAAGACGATCACGAGCTCCGCGGCGAGGCCGCCGTTCTTCGTCGCGCCGAACACGAGCACGTCGACGCCCGCGCGCCAGGAGAGATCGGCCGGCGCGCAGTCGAGCGCAGCGACGGCATTCGCGAAGCGGGCGCCATCGAGATGCACGCGATTCGCGCGCTCGCACAGCGCGCGCGCCTCGTCCGGCGTGTAGACCGTGCCGGCCGCGGTCGCGTTGGTCATGCTGAGACAGTCCGCGTCGATCGGCGAGAGCTTCCCGTGCGCGCCGGGCACGGTCTTCAGCGTCGCGCCGCTGAAAAACTCGACCGCGCCGTTTTCATCGAGAACGATGTGCGCCTGCTCGTGACACGTGACGATCGTCGGCGAGAGCGCGGTGAGCGCAAGCGCGTTGCCGGCGATGCCGGTGATCACGGGGAAGACTTCGAGATCCGTCTCGAAAATCTCGCGGCAGCGCTCGCGCAGTTGCGCGGTGATCTCGTCGCCGCCGTACGACGTCATGTTGCCGTGGTTCACGCGGGCGATCGCTTCGAGAATCTCGGGCGAAGCGGGAAGCGTGTTGTCGGACCAAAAGCCGGTACTCACGGGTAGCATTGTGTCATCGATGCGCCGCGCTCTCCTCGTCCTGCTGATCGTCAGCACCACCGCCGCCGAGGCCCAGCGCCGCCGCGCGGCCACCATCTCTCCCGCGCCTGAAACCACGCGCGTCCACATCGTCACGATCCTGAACAACGTCCTCTCCGCGTATGAAAACGCGGACTTTCGCGTCGCGTGGAAGTTGATGGACGACAACCCGACCGCCGCGATCAATCCGCTGTACATCCTGATTCCCGTCACGCGCGCGAGCGCGCTGACGGTGAAATACGAAGCGGAGTCGCGCGATCCGGAGCTGATCGCCGATGCGCTCGAACAGCTCGAGTTTGCGATCGATCGTCACGAGCAGTGGGGACACAGCTGGGTCACCGCGAGCATCGTGAACATGTTCGACCTCACCGTGCATCGCATGCGCGGTCTCGACGATCTTCCGCCGCAGATCAAAAACCGCGTGGAAATCCTCTGGCAGCGCGCGCTGGAGATGACGCGTTTCGAGGCCGACGTGCGGCTGGTGTGGAACATGCCGGTGGCGCCGTACGACTCATCAGTAACCGGCGACACGCAGGCTGAGGAGTTCGCGTGGGAGGCCTCGCTCCTCACCGCGGCGGCGGTGTTTCTCCCCAATCATCCGAATGCTTCGCTGTGGGAGCGCAAGGGGCGGCAGCTCGCGTACGACGCCATCACCCGCCCTTCCGATCCGCCGGACTTCGAAGGCATCAAGACCACCACCGTCACCGAGGACCTGCAGGTCAGCAATCACCTCATCCACCCGAATCCGTACTACGCCATCGCCACGCTGCAGCTGTTGCAGCAGGCGGAGCTTCCGTATCGCATGACCGGCCGCATCGCGCCGCAGGAGTTGCATCACAACTTTTTCGACCTCTACGACGCATATGACAGATACGTCTCGCGCAATGAGCGCGGCGAGTTCGTCTGGAACCGCCACTCCGATCCCGGCGATCCCTCGCTCATGCCGCTCGCGAAAGCCGGCAATCCGACGCTCGACTTTCTGCTGGCGCGCCAGCGCGCATCCCGAAAACTGTGGCTCGACGGCGTCACGAGCGGCGTGATTCCGGAAAGTGACCTCTACGCCGCGACGCAGAATCACAAAGTGGCCTGGTATTACATCGTGGGTTTGTATTGGTGGTATTGGCCGCGCGTATGATCCCCCGTAATGGTCCCCCTTCCCATCACTCCCCTCCTCGGGCGGGAGCGGGAGCTCGAGGAAACGTCGCGTCTGCTCGAAACGACGCGGCTGCTGACGATCACGGGCGCGGGCGGTAGCGGCAAGACGCGCATCGCCCTCGAGCTCGCGCATCGCGCGGCGGAACAAGTCGAAACATTCTGGGTCGATCTCGCGCCGCTCAGCGAGCCCGCGCTCGTCGAGGCGCAGATTCTCGAAGCGCTTTCGATCCGCGAGGCACCGGCTGCGGGCGGGATGCATCTGATCATCGACCGATTGCGCGATCGCCGCACGCTTCTCGTCCTCGACAACTGCGAGCACCTCATTCATGCCGCGGCGATTGCGGCCGAGGGGATTCTGCGCGGCTGTCCGCGCACGACCATTCTCACCACCACGCGCGAAGCGCTTGGTCTGACCGGCGAGCAGACGTGGCTCGTGCCGCCGCTGTCGGTGCAGGACGCCACACAGCTCTTCACCGAACGGGCGCGCGCGGTCGTGCCGTCGTTCGCGATCGATGAGCAAAACAAACCAGTGGTCGAGCGGATCTGCACGCGGCTCGACGGCATCCCGCTGGCGATCGAGCTCGCCGCGGCGCGCGTGAAAGTGCTCACCGTCGAGCAGATCGCCGAACGGCTCAAGAACGCGTTCCCCGTTCTCTCCACCGGCTCGCGCACACTGCCGCGCCATCGCACGATCCGGGAGACGATCGACTGGAGCTATCGCCTCCTCTCGCCCGACGAGCAGGTGCTGTTCCGCCGCCTCGCCGCCTTTGCCGGCACGTTCACGCTCGACGCCGCGGAGGCCGTCTCCGACGGCGACGTCCTCGCGCACCTCACCGCGCTCGTCGACAAGTCGCTCGTCCTCTTCGACACGCGCTATCGCCTGCTCGAAACGGTCCGCCAATTCGCGGAGGAGAAGCTCGAGCAATCGGGCGAAGAGGACGCGATCCGTGAGCGGCACGCGCGCTACTTCCTCGCAATGGTGGAAAAGGCGGAGCCGCGCATCTTCGCCGGCACCATCGATGCGCCCACACTCGCGCGCATCGATGACGAGATCGGGAACGTACGCGCGGCGTTCGATTGGGCGGAAGAGGATCCGTCGCGCGCGGAGATCGAGCTGCGGATGTTGTACGCGCTGCACTGGTACTGGTTCGCGCGCGGACACTTTCACGAGGCGCGGCGCCACGCCGATGAGGCGCTGAAGCGCGGGCATCACGTCGACCCGATCATTCGTGCGCGGGCGCAGATCGCATTCGGCAACGTCGCCGTGTGGCAGGCGGATTGGAGCGCCGTGCGCGCGCCGACCGAGGAGGCGGTGGCGACGCTGCGCGGCACGCCCGATCTCGGAGTGCTTTCGGTCGCGCTGACGCTCCTCGGCGTGGCCTACGCGTTCGCCGAGAAAGACGATTACCTGGCCGCGAAAACGCTCGCCGAGGCGAAGGAAATGGGGGGCCGGCAAGGGCGCGGACTCGGGCTGGCCTGCTATTGGAGCGGCGTCACCGCGCAGCTGCGCGGCGACTGGAGCGTTGCGCGCGCGGAGCTCGAACAATGCCGCGCGATCGGCGACCAGCGCGGCGTGCCTCCGGCGATCGCCCATGCAAACACGGTCCTCGGCTTTGTGGCGCTGCACGAGAAGAAGCGCGACGAAGCGATCGACTGCTTCCGCCGCGCGTTCGAGATGCACGCGCGGATCGGCGATCGTTGGGGACAGACGCAGGTCATCGAAGGCGTGGGCCTGCTGCTGCTCGAAGGCGGCGAAGCAGAGACCGGCACGCGCCTTCTCGCCGCGGCATCCGCGGCCTGGCTGAACCTCGGCGCGCGTCCCGGCCGCGACGCGGAGTTCGAGAAGCAGAAGGATGGCCGCATCCGCCGCGCCCTCGGCGACGATCGCCTGCGCGTCGTCCTCGCCTCCGGCGCGGCGATGCCGTACGAGGCGATGCTCGCACTCGCGCGCGAACAACTCGACAAACTCGCCGAGGCGCCTGTTGCGTCGCGATTGAAAGTGCGCGCGCTCGGATCGGTCGAGATCGAGCGTGACGGCGGGCCGGTCGACGGCGAGCGCCGCGCGCGCGAGCTGCTGCTGTTCCTCCTCACGCAAACCAAAGGCGCGACGAAGGAACAGATCGGCGCCGCCCTCTGGCCCGGCACCGACGCCGCGAAGCTGCGCAACAACTTCCACGTCACGCTCCATCGCCTGCGCAAAATGCTCGGCGGCTCGGAGTGGATCTCGATTGAGAACGAAACCTATCGCATCGATCGAAGGAACGTCGACTTCGACGTCGACACGTTCGTCATCGAGGCGCGCGCCGCGATCCGCAGCGGCGACCCCGCGCGCATCGCCCGCGCCGCGGCGCTCTATCGCGGCGATTTCATGGAGAACACCTCCGCCGCCGGCTGGCACGAGGATCTCCGCGACCGCCTCCGCGAGCTCTACTTCGAAACGCTCTCCTCCCTCGGCCGTACGAGCAGTGATCCGCGTATGGCCATCGATGCTTACGACCGCCTCTTCGCCCTCGACCCGACAAACGAGGAAAGTGCCCGCAACCTCATGCGCGCGCTCGAGAAACAGGGCGAGCGCGACGCCGCCGGGCGCGTCTACAAGCGGCTGAGCGCGGCATTGCGCGAAATTGGTGAAAAGCCAGGTTTTTGAGGCATGTAAGCGGTTTCAGTAAGCACCTCGTAAGTCCTCCTCCGTACCTTGCAGCCGTAAGCAAACGGAGGAACTATGAAACGCCTATTCGTCTCCCTGATTCTGCTGGCGATTGTCCCGCTGCTCACCGCCTGCAGCGAGGACGCGAATGCGACCACCACGAAGATCACGGAGAAGCAGACCCAGATCGAGCGCGGCGAGTACCTCGTCACCTTCGGCGGCTGCAACCACTGCCACACGCCGATGGTGATGGGCAAGCACGGTCCCGAGCTCGACATGGCTCGCGCGCTGTCGGGGCACCCGCAGGACATCGTCATGCCGGAGCCGCCGAAGATGAAAGGACCGTGGGGCTGGAGCGCGGCCGAAACGAACACCGCGTTTGCCGGACCGTGGGGCGTCAGCTACGCCAAGAACCTCACGCCGGATCGCGTGTCGGGTCTCGGAATCTGGACCGAGGACATGTTCATCAAGACCATGCGCACGGGCAAGCACATGGGAGTGTCGCGTCCGATCCTGCCGCCGATGCCGTGGGAAAACCTCAACGCGCTGAACGACAACGACCTCAAGTCGATCTTCGCGTACCTCCGCAGCATCAAGCCGATTCGCAATGAAGTACCCGATGCCGTGATCGCGCCTCCGCCGGCGCCTGCGCAGTCCGCAAGTTAACGCCGTGAACCAACGGAGCTCTCTCTCATGTCACGCTATCTCTTCGCCCCCATGCCGTTCACGGGGCACGTCAACCCGGGAATACCGATCGCGCGCGAGCTGGTCGCGCGCGGTCACGATGTCCGCTGGTATTCCACTCCTCGCTTTCGGCGCGCGATCGAGGCCGTCGGCGCGCGCTACGTCCCCTTCTACTATGCGATGCCGCTCGACGAGGAGCGTCTCGAAGAGATGTTTCTTCGGCGCCCGAAGTCGGGCGGCATCGCTCAGCTGCGGTGGGACATCAAGAACATCTTCGTCGACTTCTGGCCCGGCGCGCTCCGCGATCTCGGCGCGGAGCTCGAGCGGGAGCCGGCGGATGTGATCGTCGGCGACAGCGCTGCCGCGGCGCCGGAAGCCGTGCACGCGCGGTACGACATCGCCTGGGCCGTGTACGGCGTGAGCGTGCTGACGATGTCGAGCCGCGACACCGCACCGTTCGGCCTCGCGCTGAAGCCCGACGCCACGCCGCTCGGTCGCCTGCGCAATCGCATCCTCACGAAGCTCGTCGACCGCGTCATCTTCGGCGCGGCGAACAAACACAACGCCCGTTTGCGGCGGAAGCTGAACCTCCCGCCGCTCGGCAAGAGCATCATGGACTTCACCCGCGACGCGAACCTCTATCTGCAGGGCAGCGTCGCTTCGTTCGAATATCCGCGCACCGACATGCCGGAGAACGTGCAGTTCATCGGCGCACCGATGCCGCAGCCGCCGGCGGACTGGATCCGTCCGGCGTGGTGGCACGAGCTCGACCGCCATCGCGTCGTGCTCGTGACGCAAGGCACGATCAACAACGACTACGACCAGCTGATCCGCCCGGCGATCCGCGCCCTCGCGAACGAAGGTGTGCTCGTCATCGTGACGACCGGCAGCAAGCCGCCGTCGGCCGTCGGCCTCGACCGCCCGCTGCCGTCGAACGTGATCCTGGAGCAGTTCATCCCGTACGCGCACCTGATGCCGAAAGTGGATCTGCTCGTCACGAACGGCGGCTACGGCTCGATCCAAATCGCGCTCTCGCACGGCGTACCGGTGGTGGCGATCGGGAAGACCGAAGAGAAACCAGAGATCGCGAATCGCGTCGAATGGTCAGGGGTCGGCGTCGGCATCAAGGAGCTGGTCCCGACGGAGACACAAATCCGCGACGCGGTGCAGACCGTACTCACAGACATGACATACAAGGCGCGCGCAAACGCGATTCGCTACGAGATGCAGGGCCTCGATGCAGCCATGCGCGGCGCCGACCTGCTCGAACAGCTCGCGGGAGTCGAGGAACCGGCCGCGATCCGCGCCGGATTCTGCGCGTAAAGGAAAACGAAAAAATGGAACCCTTTGGAATCGTGGCAGCGTTCTTACTCCTCTTCGTGGCGATCACGAAGGAGCCGGAGCAGTGACGGCGGAGCGCGAAGTCGAGCATCCGAATCCCGAGCCGATCCTGAAGCTCGGGATGGCCTTCTGGGCCTCGAAAACATTTCTTTAGATCTCGTCGCGAAGCTGTCGCTGCATCTGCGCAGCTCGCGCGATTTCTTCAGAACGAGATCAAGACCAGCGAAAACCGTTCGACGCGGTCTACAGCGACCCGAATCGCCTCAAGGGATTCCTCAATGCGATGACCGGCGTGAGCATGGGCTCGGCGATGGCCATCGCCGCGAAGTTCCCGTGGGAGAACTACAAGACCTTCATCGACATCGGCTGCACCCGCACCTCACCGGCACCGGCTTCGACCTCGCCGTCGTACAACCGCATTTCGAAAACTACGTCGCCGCGAACGGTGTAAGCGATCGCGCGAAGTTCCACGCCGGCGATTTCTTCAACGATGAATTGCCATCCGCCGACGTCCTGATCTTCGGGCCACATCCTCCACGACTGGTCCCTGGAAGAAAAGATGATGCTGCTGAAGAAAGCCCACCACGCCCTCCCCGAAGGCGGAGCCGTCATCGTCTACGACGCCATCATCGACGACGACCGCGACGCGGGTTCCGCGAGGCAAGGTGCCGCATTTGGTTGGGCCGGATTCGATGGT
>CAVTGG010000012.1:0-65547 GCA_963734155.1 uncultured Acidobacteriota bacterium | reverse complement strand
GCCACCGGCCGCTGGAAGTTTCTCCTCCCGCCAACGACGACGATTCGCGGACGCCGCGACGAGCTGCCGTGCTGGATCGATGCATTCGGCATCAACTATTACTCGCGCCTCCATCTGCGCTTCCCCGGCAAGGCGCGCTTCATCGGCGACTTCGACTATCGCGACCGCAGCGGGCACGGTCTGAGCGACAACGGCTGGGAAGTCGCGCCGAAGATTCTCGGCCCGCTGCTCGACGAAGTGCACGCCGCCGGATTCCCGATCGTGATCACGGAAAACGGCATCGCCGATGCCACCGACCGCGCGCGCCCGGTGTTCCTGCACATGCACGCCGACGAGATCCGCCGCGCCGAGCTGCGTGGAATTCCGGTACATGGATATTTCCACTGGTCGCTCGTCGACAATTACGATGGCTCGACGGCTTCGAGCGAAATTCGGCCTCTATGAAGTCGATCGTGCAACGATGCAGCGCCGGCCGCGCGCTTCCGTTGCTGCGTTCCGCGCCCTCGGCTCCGAATACCTTTCACGCTGACTGAGTGGAGGACAGACAATCCTGTCTGTCCTCTTGACGCATTCGGACAGACAGGATTGCCTCGAAGAAATGCTGAAGCGCGCGCGGCGCCAGAGCCGCGTCCTCGTCGCCTGCCATCCGAACGAACAGTCCGAGTGGTTCTTCAACACGTTCTATCTCTGAAATGTCCGCAACGAAATCGCGGCGCTTGTCGACCTCTGGGAGATCGCCTGCCGCTGGGATCTTTTTCCGCCGGTCGCGCGCGCCCGTTTCCCCTACATCGGCAACAGCGACTTTCACAAACCCGAGCACCTGCACGCGTGGAAAACGCTCGTCCCCGCGCGCAAGAACGAAGAAGCAATTCTCCGGAAGTTGAAGGAAGGGCGCGGCCTCGGGGTCACGCAACTGCCGGCAAGCGTTACGATGATCGCGTGATTGAAGTCGGACGTATCCGCGACCTGGTGCGGTATCCCGTCAAGTCGATGGCCGGCGTCGCGATGGAATCCGCTTCCCTCGGATGGGACGGTCTCGAGGGCGACCGGCGCTTCGCGTTCCGGCGCGTCGGCGACGGCACCAACTTCCCGTTTCTGACGGCGAGCCGGTATCCGGATCTCATCCTGTATCAACCGTCGGACACCCATGTCCGCACGCCGGACGGGAGGGAGCTCGAACTGCACAGTGCCGAGCTCCAGACGGAAATTGCGGAGCGGTCCGGCGTCCCTGTGGAATTGATGCAATTCAAGCACGGCATTTTCGATCAGTCCCCGATTTCGGTAATCAGCCTGACCACGATTGCAGGCATTGGCCGGGCGGCTGGAGCGGAGCTCGATCGCCGGCGCTTCCGCGCGAACATTGTGCTCGAAACGCAGCACACCGAGGTCTTTCATGAAGATGCGTGGGTCGGTGGCACGCTGGTGTTCGGCGAGGGCGAGGCATCGCCCGCGGTCCGCGTCACCATGCGCGACCTGCGCTGCATGATGGTCAATCTCGATCCCGACACGGCCAAGCAGGACGCGCGGGTCATGAAGACCGTCGTCGGATTGAACGAAAACCAGGCCGGCGTGTATGGAACCGTCGTGCAGACCGGGACGGTTCGCGTCGGGCAAGCCGTCTACTTTGCATAGAGCGGCGCGATGAGCGCCAAATAGACGACAGGATCGCCCGATTGAGGCTTACCCACGCCAAAGTTGAAGCCGAACGTCTTCCAAACCTTGCTGACGTTGACGGCACTGCCATAGAGATCGGCGACGTCGCTGTTCAAGTAGCTCGCGCGAATGCCGACGCGCCAATTGCGCGGCAGAACGTAATCTGCTCCAGCGTTGGCGACGACACCGCGCGCGACGCGGAATTCACCATATCGGTGACCGTACAGTGCCGTCTCGCCCAATACATCCCACGATCCTCCAACCAATGAGCGGCTGACGACATTGAGATTCCTGCTGCCCATGGCCAGCACGGATTGCCTCAGATGAATCTTTCCCACTTGAGCACCGGACCGCAGGCTCAATGTGACGCGCGACCAGGTTTCCGGTCCGCCGAAGAGTTCCGCGCGCGCATTCACCAGGAAGCCTGTAAATGCCGCGACCAGCGGCGACTCGGATGAGAATTTCTTGTAGGTATGCGACACGTCGACGCCGAAAAACGGACCTTCCCAGAAGTCTCGAACCGTCGCATCTTCAATGTCCGTGATTTCTTCGAGCAAACCGACCAGTTGAATGTCCGTCGTCGAGGTTTCGTTCGGAGTGAACCGAATTCCCGCGCGAAGGCGATGGGATGCCGCCTCAAATTCCAGTTCGTGCGCACGCTCGCCCTGGACATAAATACGATTGCTGAGATGCGCATTGAACGGCGCCGCATCGGCAGAAACGATCCACGCGTGGCGAGGGGAGCGATGCTGTCACGTACTGGGCATCGAACGAACTGCCCATCAGCGTCAACAACCATTCGCTGCCTTTCGAATCGCCAGTACTGAACCGGACGGCGGGACCGACAATGGAGGAATCCGCGAACACGCCCGACACCAGGAGCGCGCGGTCCTGGGCGCCGAGATGGGCGGCGGCGAAAAAGGGCACCATGAGCAAGAGCGCCGGGACGCTTGTCTTACGCATGCAAATTTCCTCCGATCAGGACGTGTCGTGACATCCTACGCGGTCTGGGGCGGGGAGTCATCCGGAAGGGTTCGCGGGATGGTGGGCAGCGCCGGGGCCCGGGTCAGCTGTATATTTGCAAAATGCCCGGGGCAAACGCGAAACAGGACTCGCCGCGTCGAGGGATGTCGGAAGATGAGAAGCGTCTTGCTGATGTTCTTCTCGAGCAAATGAAATCTTCATGGCAGCAATTTAACGGTCGCCGTGACTATGAATTCAAGGTTACCCTGACGCTCTGGTCGGGTCTGGCCGCGGCAGTTGCCGGCTCCCTTACGCTCGATGCATTGGCAAATATCTTTTATGGCCAGGTCGCGTTAACCGTGATCGCCATTGCTGTTGTCGCCTTGCATATCTACTGGTGCTGGGGTGTCAACCAAGCACAGGCAAAGGATCGAGCGGTCGCTTTATTTTACGAACGACAATTGCAGAACCTCACCGAGACGCACTTTCCGGAAGATTTACGCCGGCAGCTTGCTCGTGGTCGAAGTACGCCAGGCCTACTGAGATGGACGTTGTTCGTTGAATTAGCCATAACCTCGCTCTTGGCCGCGACACTCGTCAGCGTCAACTGGAATCGAGTATCGGGTGCAAACCTTACTCGGGCAGAATTGGAGAAGCGCAAGCTGCAGTTGGAGATACAGCAGCTTCAGTCCGAATTGCCAGTCAAAACGACCCCCAAAGTCCGGTCCAAACCCTAACGCGCGCGGAGTGTTACCGCAAAACGAGATGCAGCACCGGCGCCTCGTTCCCTTCGACCTGCCGAAGGTTCACCGCCGCGACGCAGTCGACGAAAGCGTCGAACACCTCGGGACACGCTGCCGGAATTCCTCGGATTTCAGCACTTCGATGACGAGAATGCCGTCCGCGCCGAGCGCGAAGCGCGACATTCCGTCGCCTTCCCGGATGTAGGAAAGGCAATCGATCCAGGCGTTCATGTTCCGGCCGTAGAACTCCGGAAATCCGAACAATGCCGCGGACTGGTCGTGAAACGAGCTCCAGTCGACGATGGCTCCGCCGTCGAGTTGGACTGTCGTGGGTGAATGCATTGTCCCAGTTGGGCGGTGCTGCAGCGCCGCCCAGGGATCCGATCACATCACGGCAGCGGGCCGTTGTAAACCGCGACCGTCGCGGTGATCTCGCCCGTGTTGTCCTGATTGTTGACGTCCCAATAGAACAACGAGAGCCGTCCGGGGGCGAGGATCGTCATCTCGAGGCGGGTGCCGACGCCGAAGAACGTCTTGCCGCCGTCGAAGCTGCCGACCAGGCTTCCGTAGAGGAATACGAAGTTGTCCTTCGTGAAGGTGCCGAAGTTCCCGCCGAGGGGGTTGCCGAGACCGTTCGCGTTGGAAGTGCGGTTCGCGGCTCCTGCGCTCCAGGTATCGTCGGGGGAGACGCTGATGGTGAGAAGTTGTCCGGGGTTGAGCGAAATGCCGGTATTCATCGGAACACCGCCACTCACGCTGTTTTCTTTCGCTTTAACGACAAATTGGTATGGCATTGCAATCGATTCCTTTCCTGGGTCGAGGAGACAGGCTGGTCGCTGATGGCTCCGGAGCCAATATCAGTTACCGGCGGATCTCAGACCTCATTGAATAGTGACGGGCACGGGCCTAACGTTTCACGTTTGTTAGGCCAATGCCGGAAAGGCGTCGGCGTAAGCACGATGCGCATTTGTGCGGTCGCCGGCGCTCGATGATGAGAGGCGGCGACGCTGGCGGCGGGAGGGAGGACGACGCTGGCGGCGAGTTCGCGGCGTCAGACGCCTGGAGCGTCTGGAACTCCTGATCCTTGGTCAACAGGGACACGACGACTTTCCTGCTCACCGAACGCCTCCGATTGACCGAAGGAGAATCGTATCGCAGCGCGGAGCGTTTTGGCTCACCCTCTCCCGGACCACCGGAATCGCGGTCACGACATCGGTTTCCGCCGGGAACGCCAGGTTGCGCATCGCCGCGTGGATGTTCAATCGTCCGCGCAGATCGGCGATGCTGCCGTTGCAGCGGCGGATCGTATGCTCCGTCAGGAGCATCACCAGATCGTTCCGCGTCTCGGCGAGAACGCACGGCAGCGCGTTATCGCCGACCGCCGCTTTCATCGCCGCGGTCAGCTCGTCGCGATGCACGTAGTCGACGGCGACGCCGATGGAGTCTCGACAGGTTTTCCAGTCGGCGCGCTCGCCGACGAGCGAGTGCGTCAGCGAACAGAGCGGGCATCCGTTGATGCTGAGCAGTTTCTTCGCGGAATCGACGATCGTCGCGAGGGTGCCGGCGTTGGCGTTGTAGACGAAGTAGAGGCGTGTGATCGGTTCTCGGTCGGTCATGGTTCCCCTCTGCAGCTACCCGGCCGCGGGCGGCTGCAAATGGAACGCCAGGGTTAGGGGATAGGGGATAGGGGATAGGGGATAGGGGATAGGGGATAGGGGATAGGGGATAGGGGATTGGGGATTGGGGATTGGGGTTCGAGGTTGGCGTCTAACGCAACCCCTAACCCCGATCCCCGATCCCCTAAACCCTAAGGACGTGCTTTTTCCTCGAGGTGGCGGAGCGCGATCAGCACCTGGGAGCGTCGGAAGTTTTCGGGGGGAAGCAGCGAGGAGCCGTCGGGTTGATCGAGGACATCCTCCACCCACGCGCCGGCCTTGGCTCGTTGCCAGACGGAGCCGCTGGGATAGGCGCTCACGGTCCCGGCCAGGATCCACGGCAGGCGAAGGTGGCGGATGGGATCGGGGAGCGGCGGTTGCCGCTCGTCGAGCCGGTACAACCAGCGCGCGTTGCTCACCTCGTCGTCGCGCGATCCGAGATGATCGCGCGGCAGCGAGTCGAGCCAGAGCTTGTCCAGTTTGCTGTCGCCCTTGCCGACGTAGTGGAGCGTATAGATCGCCAATCCACTGTCGGCGTCGCTCAGGTCCGAGTCGGACCGCTCGGGGTAATAGCGCCACCGGCCGTGGACGTTGGAGCCTCGGAGGTATCCGATCCCGCGATTGAGCGCGACTTCGGCTTCCCCCATTTGTTCGGGCGCCAGCACCTTCGCTTCGATGAGATCGTGCAATGCCTGAACGGAATGCGCCGTCGCGTAGGTCGACAGATCGCGCGTGTCGTCATAAAGCGGCCATCCTCCCTCGCGCTGCCGGCTGAGCAGGAACTGCACTTCGGCGTTGCCCGGGCTTCGGTGCGCCATCGCATAGGCGCGCAGGACCCACGCGGTCGTGGCGATGTTGGGAGGCATGTTGCTGAACTGCGACCAGCAATGACAGGCGGCGTTCTTCTGGAGCTCGATCGACCGGAAGACATCGGGGCGCGGCTGGCGCATGGAGATGATGGTCTGCGCCGCCGAAAAGGCCTCGTACAGCACGACCGGCGGGAAGCGCGCACTGGCCGTCAGATCCGACGAACCCTCCCGCTCCAAGGTGGCGATCGCCGTACGAACCGCTTCCTCACTGTCGGACGTGAGAACGAAACGGGACTTGTCCTGCAGCGCAACGCGAGGCAGCAGCCGGATGAAGTGCCAGTTCCGGATGAGAAAGTCCTGATAGTGCCAGGCCACGACACAGCCGGTGCCGAAGGCGATGACCATCAGTTGCACGAACAAGGGAAGCCGGCGCCAGATGGCCAGCAGCCGGGCCTTCGTGTCGTTCAGCGCGTCGGAGACCGCCGCCGCCAACACTTCTTTCGGAGACTGGACCTTCTTCTCTTTCTCCGGTTCGCCGTCCATGCTGGAGACAATCTACAGCGGTCAGGTGGAGGACAGACAATCCTGTCTGTCCTTAGTCTCTCCCGGACAGACAGGATTGTCTGTCCTCCACCAGAGTCTCACTCGCGCGCGAACCAGTGCCGCATCGCTTCGCTCGCGTCGATGCCGCCGCCCGCCGGTGTGGCGAGTGCGACGGCGGACGGGTTGATCGGGTCGAGTTTCTTCTTCGTGAGCGCGGCGTTGATGGACGGCAGCTCCTTCGACATCCACGCGTCGAAGTCCTTCACCACGTCGCCGAGCTCGCGGGCGAGCGACTCGCCGCGGTCGATCTGATCCTGCGTCGGCGGGCCTTCATAGATCAGCGTGTAGCCGTAGACGCCGGTGAGGAACTCGCGCAGGCGCTCCTCGCCGGTGATCATGCCGCCTTCTTTCGTGGCCACGATGCGCTTGCGGATCTCGTCGACCTGCGATGACGCGCTGCGCAGTTTCTTCGTCAGCGCGTCGGCGGCCGGCAGCTTCGACGCGCGATCTTCGAGCGCGAGCCGCGTGCCGTTGATGCGCGTGACCGCGTCCGACATCTCGCTCAGCTGCGCGTGCAGTTTCATCGACAAATCGAAATTCGCTTTGCGCTCCGCCATCGTGTACTTCGAGCGCGGGTCCTGCACGATCTCCAGCGGCGTGGCGTACGTGGCCTGGTCCTTCACCATCTTCACGGTGTACGTGCCGGGCATCACGCGCGGTCCGCGCGTGGCGTTGAAGTCGGCGCTTGCGGCGGGCGGCACGGTCGGCGCGGGAAGGCGCATGCCCCACAGCGCGCGGCTCAATCCTCGGCGCTTGCTGCTCGGGATCGTGCCCATCACTTTGCCGTTCGCATCCGTCACTTCCATCTTCAGGTCGCCGAAGATGTGGCGGCGGCGCTGGTAGTACGTGATCACGGCGTCGCCCGGAGGGTTCGCGCCGTTGTACGCCGCGTCGCCGTCCGACCAGCCGCCGTAGCCCTGCAGCTTCTGCTCGACCGGCGCGGTCTGGAGGAACGCGACCTCCTTCGACAGCACCTCCGGCGTCAGCGCGCGGAGCGGGGTGATGTCGTCGATGATCCAGATGCCTCGGCCATGCGTCGCGATGACGAGATCGTTGTCGCGCGGATGGATGACGAGATCGCGCACGGCCACGTTCGGGAGATCGCCGCCCTTGTACTGCGCCCACTGCTTGCCGCCGTCGAGCGAGACCCAGAGACCCATCTCCGTGCCGAGGAAGAGAAGGTTCGGGTTCACGAGATCCTGGCGGATCACGTGGGCGTAGCCTTTCACCGGCGCGTCGCTCGGAGTCAGCGACGTCCAGGTCTGGCCGAAGTCGGTGGTCTTGTACGAGTACGGACGGATGTCGCCGAACGTGTGCAGGTCGAACGTCGCGAAGACCGTTCCTTCATCGAACGTGCTGGCGTTGAGATACGACACCCACGCGGCTTTCGGCAGTCCGGCAATGTTGTCGACGACGTTCGTCCAGCTCTTGCCGCCGTCGCGCGTGACCTGCACGTTGCCGTCGTCGGTGCCGGCCCAGATCACGCTGCCGTTCTTCGGCGACTCCGCGATCGCGAAGATCGTCGTGTGCATCTCCGCCGCGGAGTTGTCGATCGTCACGCCGCCCGACTGTTCCTGCCGCTGCTTCACCGGATCGTTCGTCGTCAGATCGGGCGAGATGCGCTCCCAGGTCGTGCCGTGATCGCGCGTGCGGAAGAGGTACTGCGAGCCGATGTACACCGTCCCTTTCTCGGTCGGGCTCATGTGGATCGGCGTGTTCCAGTTGAAGCGCAGCTTTCCTTCTTTGTAGCCGGGCTGCGGCTTGATGGCGCGGATCTCGCGCGTCTGGCGGTTCACGCGTCCGATCTCGCCGCCCTGCAGCTCGGCGTAGATGAAGTTGTTGTCGGCGGGATCGGGGAACATCCAGAAGCCGTCGCCGAAGTACATGTTTTCCCAGCGGCCGTTCGTGATGCCGCCCGGATACTCGGTGTCGCCGACCCACGCGGCGTTGTCCTGCAGGCCGCCGTACACGTGGTACGGCGTGTCGTTGTCGACGCTCACGTGGTAGAACTGCGAGACCGGCAGGTTCTCCCCCTTCCACCAGCGATTGCCGCCGTCGTACGAGTACCAGACGCCGCCGTCGTCGCCGACGATGAGGCGGTCGGTCGACGTCGGATCGATCCAGAGGTCGTGGAAGTCGCCGTGCGCGCCGCCGCTGATGTCGCTGAAGGTCTTGCCGCCGTCGTTCGAGACGATGAATCCGCCGGCGCCTTTGTAGATCTTGTTCTCGTCCTTCGGATCGACGATGAGATTCGCGAAGTAGAACGGGCGCCAGATCATGTCCTGGCTGCGGTCGCGCGGCTGCCAGGTCTTGCCGCCGTCGTCGGAGCGATAGAGCGCATTTTTCGGCGGCTCGGCCTCGACCAGCGCGTAGACGACGTTTGAGTTCGACGGCGCGATCGTCATCGCCACGCGGCCCCACGGCTTCGTCGGCAATCCGCTCGCGGACTTGTCATTGAGATCGGTCCACGTCGCGCCGCCGTCGGTCGACTTGAAGAAGCCGCTGCCGCTCGGCTTGTCCGGACCCGCGCCGCCGGAGCGGAACTCCCAGCCTTTTCTGCGGAAGTCCCACAGCGACGCGAAGAGCGTCTTCGGATTTTTCTTGTCGAGCGAGAGCATGCCGCAGCCGGTCGACGGATTCGATCCCTTCAGAATCAGCGACCACGTTTTCCCGCCGTCGGTGGTCTTGTACAGACCGCGCTCGGTGCTGTCGCTCCACAGTTTTCCGGGAACGCAGACGTAGACGGTGTTCGTGTCTATCGGATCGATGGCGATCTTCGTGATGCGCTCCGACTCCGGCAGGCCCATGTTCGTCCAGTTGTCGCCGCCGTCGGTGCTCTTGTAGATGCCGTCGCCGACGGAGACGCTGTTGCGCACCCACGACTCGCCGGTGCCGACCCAGACGGTCTTCGGATCTTTCGGATCGATGGCGATGGCGCCGACGGACTGCGTGCCGGCCTTGTCGAACACCGGCTTGTAGGTCGTGCCGCCGTTGACCGACTTCCACACGCCGCCGCTCGCGGCGCCGAGGTAGACCGTGAGGCGTCCTTTCTCATGCACCGCGTCGATCGCGGAGACCCGCCCGCTCATCGCCGCGCTGCCGATGTTGCGCGCGCCGAGGCCGGAGATCGTGTCGGAATCGATCTTCACGGGACGGTCGGCGGGCGCCGGCGGCGCGGCCGATGCCGTCGTCGACTTCTGCACCGCCGGCAGTTTCACGGCGATGACGCCCGCGGCATCGGCGGGCTTGCGGAAGATCGCGTCGGGGAGCTCGACGTTCGCTTCGATGGTGTCGTAGGTCGTCGTGGCTTTGAACTGGCTTCCTTTCGCACCGCTCTGGATGGAGTGGGGGAGGTACCAGCCGTTGACCTGTTTGTAGTCGCCGAGGATCGTTTCGAATTCGCGCTCGGCGCCGCGGATCGTCCGCTTCGTGTCGATCTTGATCGGCACGTAGTAGTCGGCGTCCATGTAGTAAGTGCGGACGTCGCCGTTCTTCAGCGTGACTTTCAGTTTGTAGGTGTCGGTGCCGTCGACCAGCTCCGTCCCGGCGTATTCGACCTTGTTGCCCTTCTGCTGATAGTTGACGAGCGGGCCGTCGAAGTCGGCGTCGTCGACGATGGCCTTCAACTCGTCTTCGCTGAGCGACTCGATGTCCTTCTTGCCGCCGAACGGTTCGAACTTCCAGCCGGATGTTCCTTCGTACGAGCTCACGCCGGTGAAGCCCTGGATCGTGAACTCCTGGCGCACGAAGCTCGGGCGTTTGTTGAGCTCGAGGATCGGAGCCTCGAAGCCGCCCCCGCCGATGAACATGCCGGTACGGCGCAACGACTTCACGGCCTGGATGCGATCGAGGCCGCCGACGGTCTGCAGGTATTTGTTGATGATGTCGTCCGTACTTTGTGCAGGAGTCTGTGCGGAAAGCGACGCGGTGAGCAGGAGTGCGAGGACGAACACGATTCTGCGCATGGCGCGGATGGTAGCCGACCGCTGCCGTTCAGTTTGTGACGGAATGCCTGCATTTCGGTGGACGATATGGACCGATAATGACGGGCATGATTCGCAAGTTCTTTTTTGCCGCACTCCTCGTGGTCGCAGCGACGTCCGCGTTTGCTGCAGCGAAACGCCAGCCCTACTACGCCCGCGGAGCGGTCTCGCAGATGAAGGCCTATCGCGGCGGATACCGCGTCTGGATCGACGGCGCGCGCTATCCGTTCATGGTTCCTTCCTCCGAGTTCCGCAGCAATCCGTTCCGCGTCGGCACGATCATCAACCTCGGCGGGTACTACAACCGCGGCGGCTATTACGACTACTACTGCTTCGATTGCTACAGCCGCTATTCGTCGACCGAGCGCCGCAGCGGCGGCGGTGAGCTGAAGTTCAAGTACGGAACCGTGCGCGGAAAAGTGGAGAGCGTCGACGAACAGCACGGCACGTTCATCATCATCGCCGAGGGGAATGACAGCCCGGTGACGGTGCGGCGTGGAGAAGACCGCGGCATCGGACGGATTCGCGCCGGCGACTATCTCGAAGTCGACGGCGAGTGGACGCGCACGGGTTATTTCGACGCGCTGCGGATCGATTACGCGGAGCCCATTCGCGAGTAGCTTTTGGAGTGCGGCGGCAAGGCCGCCGCTTTCCCACAGCCGCGGCGGAGCCGCGGCGCCGGCGGCTACGCCGCCGGTGTTGAAAGCGGCAGCTGTGCTGCCGCAGTCCAAACACATCTGTTAACTTTCGTTCACCGTACCCGGAAGGCGAAACCGGTTTCATGAGTTATCGGTTGCTTATGAGTCGTCTCTGCGCGCTGTGCGCGCTGCTCATGTCCCTGGCCTGCAGAACCGTCGTCACGCCTGACGTGTCGACGGCGGAGAAGCCGTCGGAGCCGTGGACGCCGACCGTCACGCAGACGATCGAAGTCCCGCCGCCCGCGGTGCCGCCGCAGGTCACCGGCCCGGTCACCCTCGACCGCGTGATCGACATCGCGCTGGAAAACAACCCGCAGACGCGCGAGGCGTGGCTCCGCGCGCGCAGCGCCGAGGCCGGCCTCGGCAGTCAGAAATCCGAATACTTGCCGGAAGTCGACATCAACGCTTCGCTCGGCCACACGAACACGAACCATCTTTCGTTCGGACCGAACGTCGCGCTCACGTATCTACTGTTCGACTTCGGCGGACGCGACGCGCGCGTCGAGCAGGCGCGGCAGACGCTGATCGCCGCGGATTTCCTGCACAACCAGATCATCCAGGACGTCATCCTCCGCGTCGAGCAGGCCTACTATCAATATCTCGATGCGAAGGCGCTGCTCGCGGCGCAGCAGGCGACGCTGAATCAGCGCAAGGCCACGCTCGATGCCGCCGACGCGCGGCACAACGCGGGCGTGGCCACGATCGCGGACGTGCTGCAGGCGCGCACCGCGCTCTCGCAGGCGCAACTGACGTACGACACGATCGAAGGAAATCTGCGGGCGATTGAAGGCGCACTGGCAACGGCGATGGGCGTTGCGCCGACGACGAACTTCGACCTCGGCGAATTGCCGGCCGACATTCCGGTCGACGCGGTCAGCGAAGCGATCGAGGAATTGATCGCCGTCGCGCAGAAGACGCGCCCGGAGCTCGCCGCGCAGCGCGCGTTCGCGGAGCGCGCGCAGGCGCGCATTCGCGAAGTGCGCGCGCAGGGATTGCCGACCGTCACCGCATCGGCATCGGCCGGCATCAACGTCTTCAGCGGCGGCGACACCACGAAGCCGCATTCGGCGGTGGTCGGCATGCGCTTCCCGCTCTTCACCGGCTATCGCAACACCTACGACGTGCGGCAGGCGGAGATCGAAGCCGACCTCGCGCGCGAAGAGTTGCGCGACCTGTCGCAGCAGATCTCGCTCGATGTCTGGACGAGCTACTTCGCGCTGCGCACGGCCAGACAGCGACTGACGACGAGCCGCGATTTGCTTGCAAGCGCGCAGCAGTCGGCGGACGTCGCCCGCGCCCGTTATCGCGAAGGCGTCGGCACGATTGTCGACGTCCTCACGGCCGAGGCGGCGCTGGAGACGGCGAGAGCCCAGGAAGTTCAGGCCCGCACGGATTGGTTTCTGGCGGTTGCGCAGCTCGCACATGACACAGGAAGGCTGAATCGATGATGGCAGAAGGCAGAAGGCAGAAGGCAGAAGGCAGAAAGGCAGTGGCCGTCGCGATCGCCGTTCTTGCCTTTGCGTGTGCAGAAAAGAAAGAGCAGTCCGCGCGAAGAAGCCATCCCCGTAACGGTCGCCCAGGTCGTGCAGAAAAATGTTCCGCTCGAGATCCAGGCGATCGGGAACGTGGAGCCTTTATCGACCGTCCAGGTGCGGGCGCTGGCCAGCGGGCAGCTGATGCGGGTGTGGTTCCGGGAAGGCGACGACGTGGCGAAGGGGCAGATGCTCTTCACCATCGATCCGCGTCCGTACCAGGCGGCGATGCAGCAGGCGCAGGCGAACCTCGCGCGCGACGAAGCGCAGTTGCGGAATGCCGAGGCGCAGGTCGCGCGGTATGACGACCTCGTGAAAAAGGACTACGTCACGAAAGAAGAGTACGGAAAAATCGTCGCCGACGCGGGCGCGGCGCGGGCGACCGTTGCGGCGGATCGCGCGGCGATCGAGAACGCGCGGCTGCAGCTCTCGTACTGCGAGATCCGCTCGCCGCTCAACGGCCGCACCGGAACTATGATGGTGCACCCCGGCAATCTCGTGCGCGCGAACGACACCACGCCGCTCGTGGTCATCAATCAGATCCAGCCGGTGCGCGTGCAGTTCTCAGTGCCGCAGGATCAGCTGCCGATCGTCCATCAGAACGCCGAAGTCGTCGCCGGCAACGCGCGCGGCACGCTGACGTTCATCGACAACAGCGTCGACGAGAAGACCGGCACGATCGCATTGAAGGCGACGTTCCCGAACCGCGACCGCGCGCTCTGGCCCGGACAATTCGTGACCGTGGCCATGAAGGTCGCCCAGCGCGACGCCGCCATCGTCGTCCCGGCCCGTGCCGTGCAGACCGGACAGCGGGGACAATATGTCTATGTCGTGAAGGCCGACAAAGCCGTCGAGATGCGGACCGTCTCCGTCTTCCGTACCATCGGCCAGGAAACGATCATCGACAAAGGCCTCGCGGAAGGCGAGACAGTGGTGACAGACGGACAATTGCGACTTACACCTAAGAGCAAGGTGGAGATCAAGGGATGAGGGTTGCTCGGTTACGCAGTTGCTCGGTGAGCACGGGCTGCGTAACCGCGCGACCGCGTAACCGAGCAACCGAATCATGAACATTTCCCAGATTTTCATCCGCCGTCCCGTCATGACCACGCTGATCATGATCGCCATCCTGCTGTTCGGAGCGATGGCGTATCGGCAGCTGCCGGTGAGCGATCTGCCGAATGTCGACTTTCCGACGATCAACGTCAACGCGGGTCTGCCCGGCGCGTCGCCGGAGACGATGGCGTCCTCGGTGGCGACGCCGCTGGAGCGGCAGTTCTCCACGATCGCCGGTCTCGACTCGATGACCTCGGCGTCGTCCCTCGGCTCGACGTCGATCACGCTGCAGTTCACGCTCGCGCGCGACATCGACGCCGCCGCGCAGGACGTGCAGGCCGCCATCGCCGCGGCGCAGCGCCAGCTGCCGCCGAACATGCCGTCGCCGCCGTCGTACAACAAATCCAATCCTGTCGACCAGCCGGTGTTCTACCTCGCGCTGCACTCCGAGACCATGCCGCTGTACGAGCTCGACGAGTACGGCGAGACCATGATGGCCCAGCGCCTGTCGACCATTCCGGGCGTGGCGCAGGTGAACGTGTTCGGCGCGCAAAAGTACGCCGTGCGCATTCAGCTCGATCCGCAGCAGATGGCCACGCGCGGCGTCGGCGTGGACGAAGTGGTGGCCGCCGTCCGCGCGAGCAACGTCAATCTGCCCACCGGCACCATCCAGGGTCCGACACAGTCGGCGACGATCGTCGCGAACGGACAGCTGCTGAAAGCGGACGACTATCGCCCGATCAGCGTCGCCTATCGCAACGGCGCACCGATCCGGCTTTCCGATCTCGGGCACGTGTTCGACAGCGTGGAGAACGACAAGACCGCGGCCTGGTTCCGCGACAAGCGCGGCCTCATTCTGGCCGTGCAGAAGCAGCCCGGCACGAACGTCGTCGAGGTCTCGGACCGTATCCGCGCGCTGCTGCCGAAGTTCCGCGAGGAGCTGCCGGCGTCGGTCAATCTCGAGATTCACCGCGACCGCGCGGAGTCGATCCGCGAGTCGGTGAACGACGTCAAGTTCACGCTGCTCCTCACGCTCTTCCTCGTCATCCTGGTGATCTTCCTCTTCCTGCGCAACGTCTCGGCGACGGTGATCCCCAGCCTCGCGCTGCCGATGTCGATCGTCGGCACGTTCGCGGTGATGTATCTGCTCGACTACTCGCTCGACAACCTCTCGCTCATGGCGCTGACGCTGTCGGTCGGCTTCGTCGTCGACGACGCGATCGTCATGCTCGAGAACATCGTGCGGCACATGGAGCGGGGAGAGAAACCGTTCGAGGCGGCGCTGAAGGGCTCGAGGGAGATCGGCTTCACGATTCTGTCGATGACGATCTCGCTGGCCGCGGTCTTCATTCCAATCCTGTTCATGGGCGGCATTCTCGGCCGGCTATTCCACGAGTTCGCGGTGACGATCGGCGCGTCGATTCTCGTCTCCGGCTTCGTCTCGCTCACGCTCACGCCGATGATGGCCGCGCGCTTCATCAAGCCGCATCACGGCCGGCACGGGAAGCTGTACGAGCTGTCGGAGATGTTCTTCGAGAAGATGCTCGCCGTCTACGCGGCGGGCCTCCGCTTCGTGATGCGGCACAAGTTCGCCACGCTGATGGCGTCGCTGGCGATCCTCCTCGCCACCGGCTGGCTCTTCGTGAAGATTCCGAAGGGCTTCCTGCCGAACGAGGACCAGGGACAGATCATGATCACGCTCGAAGCCGCGCAGGGCACGTCGTTCGACGAGCTCGTGCGGCATCAGCAGGAGGCGATGGCGATCGTCAATCAGGACCCGAACGTCGCCGCCTACTTTTCCGCGATCCGCGGCGTGAACAGCGGCATCATTTCCCTGCGTCTCATTCCGCGTAAACAGCGCGAGCTCTCGGCCGATGAGCTGATCGCGGTGCTGCGACCCAAGCTGAACGCGATTCCGGGCATCCGCGCGTCGCTGCAGAATCCGCCCCCCATCCGCCTCGGCGGTCGCGGCAGCCAGTCGCTCTATCAGTACACGATGCAGGGTCCGGACACGACCGTGCTGTACGAGTCCTCGGACAAGATGCTGCAGAAGATGCGCGCGCTGCCGGGCTTCGTCGACGTCAACACCGATCTTCTCATCCGCAACCCGCAGATCAGCGTCGACATCGACCGCGATCGCGCGGCGTCGTACGGGCTGACCGCGCAGCAGATCCAGGATGCGCTCTCCTCCGCCTACGCGTCACGCCAGGTCTCGACGATCTACGCGCCGACGAACAGCTATCAGGTGGTGATGGAGCTCGCGCCCGAGTATCGCGGCGATCCGAATTCTCTCAACCTGCTCTACATTCGTGCGGGCTCCGGTGAGCTGGTTCCGCTGTCCGCGTTCGCGAAGATTGCGCCGAGCGTGGGACCGCTGACCGTGAATCACTCCGGCCAGACGCCGTCGGTGACGGTCTCCTTCAACCTCAAGCCGGGCGTGTCGCTCGGCGATGCGGTGAATCAGATCAACGCCGCCGCGCGCACCACGCTGCCGGCCTCGATCTCGACGTCGTTCCAGGGCACGGCCCAGGCGTTCCAGTCCTCGATGCAGGGCCTCGGCTTGCTGTCTGATCATGGCCATCGCCGTGATCTACATGGTCCTCGGCATCCTCTACGAGAGCTTCATCCATCCGCTGACGATTCTCTCGGCGCTGCCGTTCGCCGGCTTCGGCGCATTGCTCACGCTCATCCTGTTCAAGGTCGATCTGTCGATCTATGCCTTCGTCGGCATCATCATGCTCGTCGGTCTCGTGAAGAAGAACGGCATCATGATGGTCGACTTCGCGATCGAGACACAGAAGGCGGGCATCACCGCCGAGCGCGCGATCTACGACGCCTGCCTCGTGCGCTTCCGCCCGATCATGATGACGACGATGGCCGCGCTGATGGGCACTCTGCCGATCGCCCTCGGCTTCGGCGCCGGCGCCGAATCGCGCCGTCCACTCGGCCTCGCGGTCGTCGGCGGGTTGTTGTTCTCGCAGACGCTCACCCTCTACGTCACGCCGGTCTTTTACGTGTACATGGACAAGCTGCGGAAGAAAGAAGCGGAGACGATCGAAGAGCCGGTGGAGGAGACGGAAGAGACCTCGGCGATTCCGACGCGGGTGTGAACATCGACATGCGTAAGCCACTCATCCTCGCCGTTCTTCTCGTCCTGATCGTTGCGCCGCTCCACGCGGGCTTCACCGCCGAAGCCACGGTGCGACCCGGCCTCGAAAAGGTGAAGAAGGTCGTGATCGTCACGGCCCAATGCCACGAAGTGTTCAATTGCACCGACGTCGAGCGCCGCGTGCACGTCGACTTTCAGCGGCTGAAAATCCCGCTGCAATTGATCCCGCAGTCGGACGTGCAACCGAAATTGCTCGACCTCGGCGCGGAAACCTATTCAACCGACCTTCGCGCGAAACTCGCCGAGGCCTTCGGAGTCGATGCGATCGTCGAGCTCGAGCTCCCGCACGGAGAGGCGCGCACCGTCTTTCGGAAAGGCTCGCAGGTGACGGTGAAAATGCGCATCGTCTCGCCGTCCGGCGAGGTCCTCATGCTCGGCAACGGCGCCGGCCGCGCCCTCAACACCGTTTCGTCGCCGGAGAGCATCGCTCAGGAGACGTTCGAGCGGATTCTGCGCAAGGCCTATCCTCGCCGCTAGACGATATCCGTTCAGCACGACGGTTCTTGGCACCACTGACGAAGTTGGCGATACTTGGCACGATGAAGAGCACGGTCGTGGCATCGTCGCCCGATGTGATGGGCGGCACTCCTGTATTTGCCGGAACCCGTGTTCCGATCGAGAACCTTCTCGATTATCTGGAAGGTGGTGAATCCATCGAGGATTTTCTCGAAGGGTTTCCGTCGGTGAGCCGCGAGCAGGTCATTACGTTTCTCGAGGAAACCAAAGCGCGCGTGCTGGCAGAAGCAGAATGAGGATCCTGATCGACGAGTGTGTCGATTGGCGCCTGCTTCGAGACCTTCCTGAGCATGACGTGAAGACGGTGCGCCAGATGGGATGGGACGAGACCCTCAACGGCGCATTGCTCAAACTGGCCGAGCAGAGATTTGATGTTCTGGTCACAACGGATAAGAACCTGTCGTTCCAACAGAACGTCGTACGCTTCAATATTGCCGTTGTCGTTTTAAGAGCACGGTCTGCTCGTTTGCGCCACCTTCGTGAACTTGTGCCGACGATGTTGAAGATACTTCCGTACGTGAAGAGCGGCGAAGTTCACACGCTCTCATGGCGCGATCTCACCTGAGCCCCGCATCCCCTTCCGCGGCGGCTCTGGTGCCGCGGCCGGCGGGGATGCCGCCGTCGGCGAGGATGTCATTGCAGACGTCGACGCATTCATCGCAGATGTAGACCGTCGGTCCGGCGATGAGCTTTTTCACGTCGCGCTGCGACTTGTTGCAGAACGAACAGCGCAGGACTTTCTCCTCGTCCGCCATGCGCCGACTGTAGCGCGCCAACTTCGGGGTAGGAAAACCCCTCGCCGCGCACTCTCCTAGGCGGGAGGAAACATGAGAAAGCTGCAGCACTCGTTCTTCACGGTCCTCTTCCTCGCCGCATGTCAGAAGGAGCCGGCCACGCCGACGGATACCGCTGCGACGACGGCGACCTCGCCGCCGAGCGGCGGCGCTCAGGTCATCCAGTACGTTCCGCCCAATCCGAATGTCTTTCTGCCCACCGACACCATCAACGGCTGGATCAACAGCAATCCGATCAACGACACCGCCATCAATGACCACGCGTGGGCGCTGTGGGGCGCGATCACCGCTCCGAGCGGTCAGTCGCTCAACGGCACGCCGCTGCCGGTGTGGGAGACGTGGTACGACACCACCGAGGTCTACCACATCGGGACTGAGCTCGCGAGCGCGGCCAACGTCTCGGCGGTCGTCAAGCGGCAGGCGCGTTTGAAGAACCCGAACACGAAGCGCCGCCTGCATCTGCTCGTGCAGTCGCTGCATCACGGCGCGCTGAAGAACGCGCTCGAGAAAGCGGCGACGGCCTCGAATCCTCCGCCGGGCGTCCGCGGTGCCGCGCTCGTCACCACGTTCAACCGATTCACGCAGGAGATGTACGACCACGTCGGCAAGAACAACTACTGGCAGGCGTCGACGCTCACGAATCTCAACAACTCCTGGCCCGCGAACACACCGATCGCGCAGCGCGCGATCCAGAACTTCCCCAACACCTCGGTGATGATGAAGCCGGTCTTCATCGTCGTCAGCGGCACCGAGGCGACGATGCTGCCGTACTGGAACGGTATCGCCGACGCCACGACGGCCGATCTGAAGAACCCGAGCTGGTCGACGTGGAAGCAATGCGTGCTCGTCGACCCGACGGGCACGGCGAAGAACGATCAGGACCGTTGGTGCAATCAGAGTCCGCAACCCGGCAACTGCGGCGACGGCAACGGCGATCCGCCGTGCGGCAACACGCTCATGAAAGCGGGCACGTATCAGGTCGTGCCGGTGAATGCCGATCCGGCGAAGTCGTCGTTCTATGCGTTCCAGCTCACGCAGGCCGACGTCGACGATCTGAAGGCGTACGCGGACGAGTTCTTCATCGCCGGCGGAATCCAGACGCCGCAGGCCGGCGACTACGCGGTCTTCGTCGCCAGTCACATGTCGACGCGCGAGATCGACAACTGGACGTGGCAGACGTTCTGGTGGCAGCCGAATCCATCGCAGCTCGCCAGCGAGCCGCCGAACGCGCTCTCGGCTCCGCCGGCGATTCCGAAGCCGTGGAACATGTATGCCGCCTGCACCGCGTATTACATGGTCACGCCGGCGAACGATCCGAAAGGGAAGCAGCACCGCTGCTACAACCCCTACCTCGAGACCGATCTCACCGGCCTCTTCGACGAGTCGCAGACGCAGACGTACCCCGGCATCACGTCGAACTGCATGAGCTGCCATCGCGCCAGCGCGTGGCCGCAGCCGCAGGTGAGCGGCAATCAGCAGGACGTCTACGCCACCGACTTCCTCCTCGATCCCTCTGATCCGAAGTGGTTCGGCACGAAGACGAAGCTCGACTTCGCCTGGTCGATGGCCGACTTCGCGCACTGACCTTCACGAGTGCGGCGGTTCTCGCCGCCGCACTCCTATAATCCGCGAGCATGAAGCAGTTCATTGCGCTCGCACTCTTCGCGCTCTCCGCGTTCGCCGCGGAGAAGAAGCCGTTCACGATCGTCGAGGCGACCATTCCGGAGATGCAGGCGGCGCTCAAAGCGGGGCGCGTCACGTCGCGCGATCTCGTCACGCAGTCGCTGATCCGCATCGCGACGTACGAGGACAAAATCAACGCGATCCTCACCGTCAATCCGAATGCGCTCGCCGAGGCGGACGAGCGCGATCGCGAGCGGAAGGCGGGCAAAGTGCGCGGACCGCTGCACGGCATTCCGATCGCGCTCAAGGACAACATCCACACCACCGACATGCCGACCACCGGCGGCGCGCTGGCGTTCGAAGGACTCGTGCCGCCGTACGAGGCGACGATCACGAAGCGTCTGCGCGACGCCGGCGCGATCATCCTCGCGAAGACGCAGCTCACCGAGCTCGCGAACTGGGTCGCCGGCGCGCCGACGCCGATGCCCGCGAATTACAACTCGCTCAATGCCTACGGTCTCAATCCCTACGATCCGCGCCGCGATCCGCGCGACGCGACCTCGGACGGACGCCCCGCGCTCTTCACCGGCGGCTCGAGCTCCGGCACCGGCACGACGATGAGCTTCTGGGCCGCGAATATCGGGACCGAAACCTCGGGATCGATTCTCAGTCCGTCGAATCAAAACATGCTCGTCGGGATCAAGCCGACGGTCGGCCTCGTGAGCCGCTACGGCGTCATTCCGATCACCGCCGATCAGGACACGCCCGGTCCGATGGCGCGTACCGTGACGGATGCCGCGATCGTTCTCGGAGTCATCGCAGGCAACGACGCGAACGATCCCGCGACGAAAAACTGCAGTTCCAACAGCGACTACACGCAGTTCCTCAAAGCCGACGGCCTCAAGGGCGCGCGCATCGGCATCCCGCGCGCGAACTACTACGACAAGACGAAAGCGCCGGGATCGGATCGCGATCGCGGCGGCCTCAATGACGATCAGAAGAAGCTGATGAACGAGGCCATCGACGTGCTGAAGGCGCAGGGCGCGATCGTCGTCGATCCCGCCGACATCCCGAGCATTGTCGACAAAGACGCGGACAAGAACCTGCTGCTCTTCGGCGTCTGCACGAGCATGGACGAGGTGAAGGAGCGCAAGTGCTCCGTCGATCTCGCGTACGGGATGGAGCGCGATTTCAATCTCTGGCTGAAGTCCCTCGGCGACAAGGCGCCGGTGAAGTCACTCAAGGAGCTGCGCGACTGGAATCGCGCGCACGAGAAACTCGGCACGATCAAGTACGGCCAGTCGCTGCTCGACATCTCCGACGCGATGGATCTCGAGCTGTTCAAGCAGCGCTACGAATCCGATCGCGCGAAGGACATCTACCTTGCCGGCGACGCACGGCATCGATGAGGTGATGAAGGCGAACAGTCTCGATGCGCTGCTGTTCCCCGGCGGCATCGGCGCGAATGTCGCCGCGCGCCCCGGCTACCCCTCGGTGATCGTTCCGTTCGGATTCGTGCCGAACGCGCCGACGCCCGCGTTCCCGGAGTCGTTCAAGGCGAAGCCGACGCCGTTCGGCGTGACGTTTACGGGGATGGCCTGCAGCGAGCCGACGCTGCTGAAACTGGCGTACGCGTTCGAGCAGGCGACGAAGCGGCGTGTGCCGCCGCCGGGCATGCCGTGATCTGATCGCGTGTGGCTCAAGGCCGTGTACGACGGCAACGTCTGTGCGGGGAACGCCGGCGTCCTCGCCGGCTGATCAGGCGGCGTCCCGCCGCCTCGGGCGTGAAGACGGCGGCGATCCGACATCCGACTCTGGACAACGCGATCGCACTCATCCGGTATAAACCGTTCCTTCCTCCACAAAGCAAAGCGGATTCTTCCACGCATCCTCTGCGTAGAACGAGCGCTCGCCCCACGGCCGCACGACGATCCCGCCGCCCGGCGCGTCATGCACGTTTTCCTGCGACAGGCAGCCGAGCTCTTTTGCGCGCTCGAAGATCGCGTCGAGATCGTTGACGGTGAAGTAGAGCGCCTTCGCGCCGGGATGCGGGTCGGCGACCTGCACGACCTGCAGCGTGACGGGGCCGCACTCGAAGTACGAGCGCATGCCCGGCTGCTTGCGGCCTTGCACGCCGAGGAGCTTCGTGTAGAAGGCGATGGCCTCGTCGAGATTGCCGACTTCGAGATTCAAACGAAAAAACTGCGGGATGTCCGACATGCTGTTCCTCCTCATGGTTTGCGGAAAAAGTGGGCGAGCCAGTCCTGAACGAGCTTCAGGCGTTTCTTTTCGAGACGGTAAATGCGCATGCGGCCCTGCTTCTCGACGCTGAGCAGCCCCGCCGCCTCCAGCACCTGCAGGTGCCGGGTCGTGGTCTGCCAGGCGTGGGCGAACATCGCCGCAATCTCGCCGGCCGTCATCTCGCCGCCGTTGAAGTAGACGGCCAGCAGCACATTGCGCCGGGCCGGATGGGAAAGAGCAGTGAAGACGGCCTCGTACGCGTCGAGACGCGCCTTCGATTCGCGTTTGGCCACGGCGCGATATTCAGCCTGAAGGCTGAATGTTTGTCAAGAGATATTCAGCGTGCAGGCTGAATATCGAAGGGCAGGCGCCGCCGGGAACCGGCGAGCCGGGAGGCCTGGGCGGGAAAATTCGCGGGCGTGCCAGTCTCTCTGAGCGAGAGTCATGGAGGGCGTCATGTTCGTTGCTGGCACGAACGAGTCCCGATGCCGGTGTCCCCCGGGTCGGGCCGGTGCAGGTCCATCGCATAACTGCCGTCGCTGTATCGAGATGGTTTGATAGGCGAAAGGGTTCACGTGGATCAGAAAATCTTCATTTGCTACTCGCGCGCCGACGGCGAATTCGCCGTCCGGCTGGACCACGATCTCGACTCGGCGGGATTCGATTCGTTTCTCGATCAGAACGACATCCCTGCCGGAGCGCGCTGGGACGAGTTCGTCGAGAAGGCGCTCAAGGAAAGCACGACCGTCGTGGTGATTCTGTCGCCGTCCTCGGTCTCCTCAGAGAACGTTGGGGACGAAATCGCGTATGCGCTGCGTGAAGGCAAGCGCGTGATTCCGGTCCGGCACAAGGTCTGTCAGGTGCCGATGCGGATCGACCGTCTCCAGCACATCGACTTCACGACCAGCTACGAAGCCGGACTTGGCCAACTCGTTACGGCGCTGAAAGCGGATGCCGTCAAGGGAACGAAACGCAAGAGGGCTCGCGCCGAGGTGCTGCCGCCGGAGCCGGACCGGCCGGTTGAGGCGGTGGTGGCGGTGGTGGTTCCGCAACAGCCGGATCTCGCCCTCCAGCCCATTGTCGTCGGGACGCCGCGCAATCAACGCAAGCTGCTGCCGGCGATCTTCGCCGTGCTCCTTCTTCTGGGCGCCGGGGCTGTATGGGTGTGGCGCTCGGTCAGCGACGCAACCGCGCCGGAGATCTCGAGTGCGTCCACGACGTTCGGTTTCAAAAGCCCAACCGATACGAGCAACACCACCACGACCGGGACGACCAGCACCACGTCCACCAACGACCACAGAACGGCGACCGGAACCGCCGGCGCGGCGGCGACTGATACGACAACGACATCCGGCACGTCGCACACAACGACGACATCGAAGGCAGAAAGCACAAGCAGGCGCCCTGAAGCTGTCGCGAAACCGAAGCCGTCGCCCCGGCCGCTCCAGTGCGTAGCGGAAGAGCTGGACGCTTGCTGCCGCGACTCCGCCAAACCCGCTGAATGCCGCAAGTGCAAACAACAACTCGACCTTCCCGACCGATGCGAATGATCAGAAAGGATCACTGATGCGACTACGCCAAGTGTTGTCTCTCACGCTGCTGTTCGCCGCGGCCACTCTTCAGGCACAGACGCGCTATTACATTGGAATCGATCTCGGCTCCTCGGGGACGAAGGCGATGCTCTATTCGTTCAAAGACGGAGCGCCGGAGCTGGTCCTCGACCGCACCATCAATACGAAACTCGTGAGCTCCATGAATGGCGGCCGTTATACGCCCGCCGGCATTGACGATGCGGCCGGCGCCGCCAAACAGTTGATCGCCGATCTGAAAGCGGCGGCCGCGGAGAAACATCTGGGCGACATCGACTCGGTGTATATCCTCGGCAGCAGCGGCGTGGCCAAAGGGGAGAACAAAGACGAGCTCGCGGCTGCCGTGAAAGCGGCCACCGGCGTCGAGATGCAGTTCGTCGACGCGAGGCAGGAGGCCTATTACGGCCTCATTACCGCGGTTCCGCGAAAAAATCGCGGCTCGGCCATCCTCGTCGACATCGGCAGCGGCAATACAAAGCTCGGTTGTCTCGTGGGCGAGCAGGAGCTACGCAATCTGAAATCGGCCGAAATCGCCATTGGCTCCAAATCGGGCCGCAATGCCGCATTGAAGAAAAATCCGAATGACGTGCAGAGCGGGATCCAGCAGGTCATCAATGACGACGTCAAACCAGCGTTCAAAAAGGAGAGCATGGACGCACCGTGCCTTCGCAATCGCCGCCTCATTTACTGGTCCGGCGGTGCGGCCTGGGCGACCGTCACGTTCATGCATCCCGAGGCGGCCCGTCATGCGTATGTGAAAGTGACGAAAGCGGACCTGGACCGGTTCGTCCAATCGCTGTCCGATGGAACGTGGGTTCAGAAGGAGCCGGTCTATCACTTTGGCGACAAGGTTCCGGCCAGTACGCGCAAAGCCATTCAGGAAGTGGCCAGGAAGCATCAGGAAAATGTCATGAACATCTTCGCCGGCGAAGACCTGATCTCCGGCGTTTCGATCATGAAGACCGTCCTCGACGAGAGCAATCCCGCGGCTGAGATCTATTTCGTGCGCAACGGCGGCTACATCTATGGTTACGCGAAGGAGAAGTTTCAGGCCGATGAAGACTGATCACTTCTGCTGCAACAGGTCGCGGTATCGCGTATAACGCTTGTCGAGCTCGAACGCGCGCTTGAATGCATCGAGCGCGCGTTCGCGATCGCCCTTGGCGAAGCGGTGAAACAGAAGGCTACGACAAGTGCGCGCACCGCACGGGCGCAACGTATCACTGATACCGAACGGCGGGACTCCCTGCCGGATAAAACACGCCGAGCAACTTCAGATCGCGGCCGCCCGTGTTCTCCACGCAGTGCATTTGCCCGCGCGGGAGGTAGATGCACGAGCCGGTGGTGATCGGCGCGCTCGACGTGCCGGCCCACATCACACCCTCGCCGTCGAGGATGCAGAGCACTTCTTCGTAGAGGTGGTAGTGATCGGGCGCGCGGCCGGGCGGGATGATGCCGACGAATTGCGTGACCTCGCCCTGGATGAGCTCCGTGTACCAGCGGTTGCCGGTGCGCTGCAGCGGTTTCTCGTCGAGCGTGACGCAGAGCGTCTTCCCGCCTTGCACGCTCGCCGGCGTGCGCACGCTGATCATCGTCATTTTCCCGTCGAGGATCAGCTCATTGCCGGCCGGCAGATGAAACGCGATGTCGTCGCCGAAGTGGTACAGCACTTCCTCTTCGTGCTCGTTGCTGATCTCCGTGCGTTCGCCGGAGTCGAGCTCCAGCACGCGCAGCGAGACCTTCTCGCCTTGAAAGTGATTCCAGACGCGCATCGGCCCTTCGAGCACGGGCTCGCCCTCCCGGAGTGAGGTCACGCGGACGCCGCCGTCGAGGAGCATGGCTTAGGATTATCGTTGTTCGGAACGCCGGCGTCTCGCCGGCTGGCCCGGCGCCGTCTCGGCGCCGCGGGGCGGCGAGGACGCCGCCTGACCAGCCGCCGGGACGGCGGCGTTCCGCGGGAACGATATGGACGCGAAAACGAATCAGGACTTCATCCGCTACGACCAGGTGGAGAAGCTTCAGACGTACCACCTTGCAGAGGCGGAGCAAGAACAGTTCGACGATGCATTCGCGATTCGCACTTGCGATATGCGCGCGCCCGAGTTCGCGTCGCAACTCGGCGACGCGTTGCGCGAGATCGGATTCGCCATCCTCGACGGCCACGGCGTCGATCCCGCGCTGTACGACGAGGCGTTCGTCAAAGTGAAAGAGCTCTTCGAGCGGCTCACGCTCGAGGAAAAGATGCGCTTTCGCGCGCAGCGCTTCGGCTCCGTGAATCAGGGCTACTTCCCGATCAAAGAGACGAGCAACATGCATCCCGATCTCGTCGAGGGATGGGTCTTCTGCCGCCGCGCGTTCGAGCATCCCGAAGAATTCTGGCCGCTGCCCGAATACGCGCCGTTCTTCGAGCGCATCGTCCGCGCGCACGAGCAGCTGATCCTCCCGATCATGCAGGCAATGCTCACCTACCTCGGCTGCGATCCGCATCTCTACGACGCGCGTCTCACCGGCACCAACTTCGGCCTGCGCCTCAATTACTACCCGTCCCTCTCCGCCGCCGATGACGCCTCCGGCGCCGCGCGCCTCCTCGGCCACGAAGACGTCGATCTCTTCACCTTCCTCCCCGCACCGCAGGTCGAAGGCCTGCAGGTCCTCAACCGCCGCAACATGAAATGGGTCCGCCTCTTCGCCCCGCCCGGCACGATCGTCCTCAACACCGGCGACTACATGCAGCGCATCAGCAACGACATCTTCCCGTCCACCACCCACCGCGTCAGCAAACCGCGCGACCTCAGCCGGACGCGCACGTCTTTTCCCATGGCCGTGTACGTGTGGGAAGACGAACTGCTCGAAGTGCTCCCATGCATCGCCGCACCGAAATACCCGCCGGTGAAGGCGATCCAGTTTCACACGAGCATCACGAGTAAGTTTTATGGGGACGACTACGCGGTGAGGTGACGCTATGTCATCCCGAGCGTGAGCGAGGGACCCGGGAGGGCGGGTGCTACCAAACGTAGACTTTAAGCCAGTTGAGCCAACCCCGAGGTAGCCTCGGCCGCCATGAAGCTCTACTACGTCTACATCCTCGCCAGCCGCGCGCGTGTTCTCTACATCGGCATCACAAGCGAATTCGAGAAACGCCTCGCCGAGCACAAGTCCCACAAATACCCGACGTCGTTCACCTCGCAATACAAGGTGACGAAGCTCGTTTATTTCGAGGAGTTCACGCGCGTCGAAGACGCAATAGCGCGGGAGAAGCAGATGAAGGGGTGGCGGCGCTCCAAGAAAGTGGCGTTGATTGAACGGGAGAATCCGGAGTGGGAGGACTTGTCGCAGCCCCTCCCGCCCGGGTCCCTCGCTCACGCTCGGGATGACAGTTGGCGGCGGTGAGCGAGCACGTACAACACCGCCCCAATCACCGCCCAGAACCCCAACAACTTCAACATCTCCACATCCCGCACGAGCAACACGATCAACGTCCCCATCGAAACGATCGACAGCAGCGCGGCGAGCAGCTGTGTGCCCCGCGACATCCGCAACGTGATGCTGTCGTACAGCGGACGGTTCGTGATCGGCAGGTAGATCAACGCGATGCTGTGCAGAAAGTAGAGGACGACGAGGGCGAAGACGGCGATGTTGAGGGCGAGGCCGATTCTCCCGCTGCCGAGGAGGAGCAGTCCGGCGACGAGGGTGATGGTCAGGCCGTGGATCGGAGTGCCGGTTCGCGGAGAAATCGCGCCGATCCATTTCGGGGCGAGGCCGTCCTCGGCGAGCATGACGCCGATGCGGGACGGCACGAGCATCGTGGAGTTGAGCGAGGTCGTGATGGCCATGATCGCGCCGAAGGTGATGAACCACGACGTGCCCATCGGCAGATATTTCGACGCCACCGCGGCCATCGGCGCGGCGGCGGTGCGGAGCTGTTCGCCGGGCAGGACGCCGAAGGCGACGAAGGACATGAGGAAGTAGATGACGGTCGTGGCGAGGATGCCGCGCAGGAAGACGCGCGGGAGGCTGCGCGTGCTGTCGCGCACTTCGCCCGCGGTCTGTGCGAGCGACTCGAATCCGGCGTAGGCGAAGAACAGCGGCGGCAGCGCCTCGGCGAATCCGCCGAGGCCGTGAGTGAAGAACGGTTTGTAATTTTCGACGTGGATGGCGAAGAGGCCGGGCGCGACGAGCACGATGATCGACAGGCCGAGGAGCGCGCACATCGCGACCTGGAGCCGTCCGAACCAGCGCACGCCGGCGGCGTGAATCGCGTAGAAGAAGATGAGGCTCGCGATGGCGATCGGCATCGCGGCGTTTTTCGGGAGGCGGAGCAGCTCCACCACATATTCGCCGAGGGTGTAGGAGAGAAACGCGAGCGCGCCGATGTAGGAAATGATCTTCAGCCAGACGCCGACGAACGCCAGTCCGTAGCCGTGGAACGTGCGCGAGAGGTGCGTGTACTCGCCGCCGGGCTCGTTGCCGAGGGGCGTGGAGAGAAACACGGAGTAGGCGACGGACGTGGCCAGGATCGCCGGCGCGAGGACGAGGTAGGCGAGGATCACGCTCGGGCCGGTCAGCTCCCACGCGTAGCTCGTGACTTTGAAAATGCCGGCGCCGATGAGCGTCCCGATCAGAACGGCGTAGGACTCCAGTGTGCCGAGGTCGCGGCGAAGATTTTGAAGGCTCATGATGGTTTGAGTCCCAGCGCGGCGAGCCACGGTTTTGCGTCGTGATGGATGCGCGGCGCAGGACTCTGCAACTCCTCCTTCAGCCAGCGCCGCGCGCGGGCGAGCTGCGATCGGCGGGACGCGCTCGACGCGAGGATGGCGATGTACGTGCCGAGGAGCATCGCGGCCAGGCCGCCGCTCCCGTAGATGCCTGGGGCTTCCCTGAATTGGATGGCGATCATCAGAGCGGTCATGAGCGCGGCAGGAAGCAGAAGAAACAACGACGGCCAAAGCGCGTTGTGCAGCGCCGCACGGATCGCATTCGACGGCCAGAAGAGGAACAACACCAGGCAGGCGACGAGGCCTGCCGCGAGCACGATCGGCTGGCGGTGGCCGCGGACGATTTCCTGGATCGCGAAGTACAGGCCGGTGATGAAGATCGCGAACGACGCCAGGCGCAGAGACCACGCGGTGCGAGGCTTCGCCGCATTGGTCTCGATCTTCAGCAGCTCCTGCAGCATCTCCGTGCCGTCGAGCTCCTGGCCTTTCTCCTTCAGGAGGAACATCAACGTCTGATCGAAGGGCGTGCGTGTGCTCTTTCGTTCCATGCGCGCGAGAAAGTCTTCGATCGCGACGTGCGGCGCGCGTCCGCTCCAGCGCGCCTCGATCACTTCCGGTGCTTCGCTGTAGATGACTTCGCGGGTGAGTTGTTCGCCGTCGGGCGGCTGGCGGTGGAGCAGGAATTCCCGCAGGACGAAGAGGATGAAGAAGAGGGATAAGACGACGGGGAGGCCGGCGATGGCGGCCATGCGGATCGCGTGATTCGTGAAGTCGTCGTTGATGAGGGCGCGCCGGCCGTCTTCTTCGAACAGGTGATGCACGTGCCAGCTGCTCTCGAGCTCGCGCGCGACGGTATCGGGAGTGATCTCGTGCACCGGCTTCCAGCCGGGGGGCCAGTAGAGCTGCAGCTGGATCGTCGTCCCTTTCGTGCTCGGCGGCGGCATCGGGTAGAGATAGTCGAGCAGATAGCGATGGCGCGGATGGTCGAGGAGCTCGCGCCAGTTGCCGCGCGGGATGCTCCACGCGGGGATCACCGCGTCGTTGACGCGCGACTCGATCACGTAGGTGAGCGAGCGCCAGCCTTCGACGCGCGCGTCCTGGTCGCGCACGCTCCAAACGACTTTGCCCGAGCCCTCGTCGTGAAAGTGATGCGCGCGGGCGAGGTCGCTGTTTTCTTCGAGCGGGATCGTGTGATCGGTGTAGAGCGTGATGGCGTCGAACGTCGCGTCGCTCCGGTACATGCGCTCGAGCCGTTGCACCGAGGGCGGTACATCGACCTGCACCTGTTCGGTGATGCGCAGCCGTCCGTCGCGATCGATGTCGAAGCGGACGATGATCGCGTTCCACTCCGGCTCATCGTCGCCGCGCGCAAGCGCAGCGACCGCGATGCAGGCAACGAACGCGATTTTGCGGAGCAATGCGCCTATTATCCACGACGCAGTGAAACGCTTCCTCGCGATCGCCGGCGTGATTGTGCTCGTGCTGCTGGTCGCGCTGATCGTCACGCTCCGCATCCGCTACGGCGGCGCGACCGAACCATTTCCCGATCGCACATCCGCGCCGCTCCTCGGCAGTGATCGCATCGAAATCGTCGCGACGCTGCCCGAGCCGCCGGGCAATCTCGCGGTCGCGCCGGATGGCCGCGTGTTCTTCACCTATCACCCCGAGGCGCATCCCGAGCTGCACGTGTTGCAGTTGGTGAACGGCAAGCCGGTGCCGTATCCGAGTCTGGAATGGCAGAAAAAGCTTCGTCACGCCATTGTCGGTGCGCATCGACAACCAGAACCGGCTATGGGTGCTCGACCTTGGATTTCACGGCATGCGCCAGCCGCGCCTCATCGCATTCGATTTGAAGAGCGGCGCAGTCGCGCATCAATGGGACATGCCGTGCGACGATCGCGGGCTTCGGCTCGTTCGTGCAGGACTTTCAGATCGATCCCGCGGGACGGCGTATCTATCTCGCGGACCTCAGCATCCTCGCCAAGCGTCCAGCGCTGATCGTCTACGACACGCAAACGCGCAGCGCGCGGCGCGTGCTCGAGAATCATCCGTCGGTGAAGGACCGGCCCTATCGGATCGTGGCGCGCGGCACGCCGATGGAGTTTCTCGGCGGGTTGTACAAGATGCATCCGGCGCTCGATTCGATCGCGCTCGATCGCAACGGCGAGTGGCTGTATTACGGCGCGATGTCGAATGACACGCTCTATCGCGTGCGCACGGATGACATGCAGCATGTCGAAGCCTTCGGACCGAAGCCGCAGACGGACGGCATTGCGATCGACGATGCGGGCAATGTCTACATGACCGAGGTCGAGCACGGGACGATTGCGGTTCTGCGTCCCGATCACACGCTGCACACGCTCGTGCGCGACGAGCGATTCCGCTGGCCCGATGGCCTGAGTCTTCACGGCGATTGGCTGTACCTCACCGACAGCGCGCTCGCGCACGTGATCCTCCGGAGCCGTGGCACGATCCGGAATCACGCACCGTATTTTCTCTATCGCGTGCGACTTCGGAACGCCGCCGTCCCCGGCGGCTGATGCGCAGGCGTCCCGCGCCTGCGCTTGGGTGGGAGGCGGAGAGACGCCGCCTGATCAGCCGGCGAGACGCCGGCGTTCCAGATCCGTCACCGACTCTTACATCCCTTACAAACAGATTGCATCTCGATGATGACCCTGCCGCGCGTCGAGCCGATGATCGACGCGACGTGAAGGGAGACATCGACATGCGACGGATGGTTTTGGTTCTTTTGTGCGCGCTCCTGGCGGTGAATGCGGCCGCGCAGCGAGGTCCGGGGGCCGGCAGGACGCCGCCGCCAGCGCCGACGCCGAACGCGGGCGAGGCGCTCGCGGGATTGACTGCGCAGGACCGCGCCGCGTTCGCCGAGGGGCGCGAAGACTTCAATGAAGTCGAGGATGTCGCGGACGGACTCGGGCCGGTGTTCAACGATCGCTCGTGCGCGGCGTGTCATACGACGCCAGCGATCGGCGGCGGCAGCCGCCGCACGGTGACGCGCTTCGGCCGCCGCATCAACGGCGCGTTCGATCCGCTCGTGAACCTCGGCGGCTCGCTCATTCAGGAGCGCGCGATCGGTCCGCGCGAAGGATCGACGCATCCGTTCCAGCCCGAGCGCGTGCCGCAGCAGCAGGCGAACGCCGTCGCGCGGCGCAAGACCACGCCGCTCTTCGGCCTCGGTCTCGTCGACGCCACGCCCGACGCGACCTTCATCACCCTCGCCGCCATGCAGGCCGCGCGCAACGACGGCACCGCCGGCCGCGCCCCGCTCGTCACCAACATCCGCGCGGGCATGCAGACCGTCGGGAAGTTCGGCTGGAAATCGCAGGTGCCGACGCTGCTGCAGTTTTCGGGCGATGCGTATCTGAACGAGATGGGCATCACCAACGCGGACTTTCCGAACGAAAACTGCCCGCAGGGCAATTGCGCGGAGCTGGCGTTCAATCCGGCGCCGGGAATCAATGATGACGGCAGCGGCGTCGCAGCGCTGCACGAATTCATGAAGCTCCTCGCGCCGCCGCCGCGCGGTCCGCAGAACGCCGACACCGCCGCCGGCGAAACGGTCTTCAACCAGCTCGGCTGCGCGTCGTGTCACGTGGCGACGCTTCAGAGCGGAGCGAATTCGGTCGCCGCGCTCAGCCGGCAAACGTATCACCCGTACTCCGATTTTCTGCTGCACGACATGGGTGCGCTCGGCGACGGCATCGATCAGGGCGCCGCGAACGGACGCGAGATGCGCACCGCCCCGCTGTGGGGACTGCGCTTCCTCAACAACTACCTGCACGACGGCCGCGCGAACTCGCTCGATCAGGCGATCCTCGCGCACGACGGACAGGCGCGCGCCGCGCGCGACCGGTATGCGGTGCTGCCGGCGGATTCGCGGGCGCGGCTGATGGCGTTTTTGAACTCGCTATAAAAGGATCTGCGTGATCAGCGCGCCGAACATCATGTCGGCGGTGAGATCGGAATCGACGAGCGCACGGATGCGCGCGCGTTGCGGCGCGGCGACGGCGCGGATCACGTTGACGTCGTCGACGCCGGCGATGAGCTCGAGGAGGGTGGCGGTCTCGCGGAGGACGCTCGACGAGAGTCCGGCGGTGTGGTGCGCGCCTCCGGCGCGCCTTCGGGCGGGGGCGCGCCGGAGGCGCGCACCACACCATCAGCGATCGCCGCCGCGACGAGCGCGCCTTTCGTCGGCCAGCGCCGATAGACCGTCGTCTTCGCCACGCCCGCGCGCTCCGCGACTTCATCGACGTTGAGATCGCGATAGCCCTTCTCGCGCAGCAGCTCCAGCGCGACGGTGAGAATCTCCTCGTCGGCGCCCGCGCGCCGCGGCCGTCCGCGCGGGCTCATCGCGCACCCTCGATCGGCGCGCGGAACATCACGTGCAGTTTGGGATCGGTCAGCGCGGTGATGCGGCCGTTGCACGAGTTCTCATCCGCGGCCCAGGTCTCGAGCTCCGCATCCGGAACATTCGTCACGCGGCCATTCTCCACCCGGACGTCGATACGTTTGCCTGCATCCGTGAACAGCGTCACCACGATGGCGTTGCCGTCGCGCCGCGCGCTGGCGCGCGTCAGGCGATCGGTATTCAGCTTGCCGCGCGCCTGCCCCTGCTCGAGCACGATCGCGTACTCGTTTTTGTCGATCATCGAGCCGAGGCGCGGCCGCACGTCGCGGCGCAGCCAGCGCTCGACTTTCAGCTCGATCCACGACGGATCCTTCGTCGCGAACTGCTGCTCGATCGCATCGAGCGGCACGATCGCGAGCCCGAGGATCGCGGCGATGATGACCGGGATCAGACAGCCGCAGCCGAAGATCGACTCGAAGAAACGTTTGCCGCGCTCGCGTTGCGCGACGGACGCCGGATCGCCCTTGCTGATCTTCACCGAGTGCAGCAGCGCCTCGGGGTCGACCACGAGCGCGTTCTTCGCCGCGGAGTAGCGGCCGATGGCGACGACGCGCTCGCCGGGCATCAGCACTTTTTCCTTCAGCGTGAGCGAGTTGACGTCGACGTTCGCGTCGCGGCGGATGTCGTAGCGAAGGCGCCCGTCGTCGTCGGCGAGCATGTTTTTGAAATTCTGAAACTCGCGTTTGACGTCGAGCGCCTGATGCTCGCGGAACTGCGTCCGCTCGAGATACTCGCGGAAATTCTGATAGTGCTCGATCTTCGTGTACGTCTTCTCGTCGAACGCGAGCTCGGGCACGGCGAGGAGCCGGATCGAGCCGCGCGGCCCGTCGATGGTGATCGGCTCGAGCGCGAATCCCTCGACGACCCCGTACTCGTCCGCGTTCGCCGGAATGGCCTTGTACTCGAACGCCACGCAGCGCTGTTTGCTGATCGGCGACTCGAGCGTGTCGAACGGCGATGCGATCGTGCCGGCGACGGCGATCTTCTCGCCGTCATTCGGCCGCCCGCCGTTCAGCGCTTCCTGGATCATCCGCCGCTCCGCGCGCCGCGTGCGCAGCCCCGCGACGTAGCCGATCGAGAACCAGACGAAGATCCCGGCGCCGAATCCGCAAGCGAGGGCGACGCCGGGTTTCGGCAAACGCTGATAGACGAGCGCGGAAAGAGCCAACCCGATGACGAGGTAAACGAGCGTCCAGCGGAGGCAACTGCGTTTTAACGACTGCATGTTCTTTGGATAGTCTTGCACGGGAGGTTTTGATGCAACACCGCACACTCGGAACTCAGGGTCTCACCGTCTCCGCCCTCGGCCTCGGCTGCATGGGGATGTCGGAGTTTTATGGCGCGGCGAACGAATCGGACGGCATCGCCACGATTCATCGCGCGCTCGATCTCGGGATCGATTTTCTCGACACGGCCGACATGTACGGGCCGTTCACGAACGAGAAGCTCGTCGGCAAGGCCATTCGCGATCGGCGCGATCAGGTCGTGATCGCGACGAAGTTCGGGAACATGCGCGGCGAGGATGGCGCGTTCCTCGGCATCAGCGGCCGTCCCGAGTACGTGCGCACTGCGTGCGACGCATCGCTGCAGCGCCTCGGCGTCGACGTCATCGATCTCTACTACCAGCACCGCGTCGACACGAATACGCCGATCGAAGAGACGGTCGGCGCGATGGCGGAGCTCGTGCGCGCCGGCAAGGTGCGCTACCTCGGCCTCTCCGAAGCCGCGCCGGAGACGATCCGCCGCGCGCATCAGGTGCATCCGATCAGCGCGCTGCAGACCGAGTATTCGCTCTGGAGCCGCGACCCCGAGGACGAAATCTTCCCGACCATCCGCGAGCTGGGCATCGGATTCGTCGCTTACAGTCCATTGAGCCGCGGATTTCTCAGCGGCCGCATTCGCTCGATCGACGATCTCGATCCGGCCGACTTCCGCCGCCGCGCGCCGCGGTTTCAGGGCGAGAACTTCCAGCGCAATCTCGATGTCGTCACGCGCGTGGAAGAGCTGGCGCGCGAGAAAGGTGTCACGCCGTCGCAGCTCGCGCTCGCGTGGGTGCTGCATCGCGGCGACGACATCGCGCCGATTCCCGGCACGACCGCGGTGAAGCATCTCGAAGAAAACGTGAAGGCGCTCGACGTCGCGCTCAGCGCCGAGGACATGGAGCGGATCGAGCAGGTTGCGCCGCGCGGCGCGGTTGCGGGGCAGCGCTATCCCGATATGAGCTCGGTGAATCGATGAACCTCGATCTTCTCTTCTACAACGCCCGCACGCACAACAAGTGGCGCGACCGACCGGTCAGCGACGAAACGCTGCGCCAGTTGTACGACGCGCTTCGCTGGGCACCGACGGCGGCGAACTCGAATCCCGCGCGGTTCGTGTTCATTCGCACGAAGGAAGCGAAGGAGCGCTTGCGTCCCGCGCTCGCGCCGGGGAACGTCGAGAAGACGATGGCCGCGCCGGTTACGGTCATCATCGCCTACGACCTGCTCTTCTTCGAGAAGATGCCGAAGCTCTTCCCGCACAACCCCGGCATGCGCGACTTGTACGCGAAGAATCCGCAGCTCGTCGAAACGACGGCGCGGCGCAATTCGTCGCTGCAGGGCGCGTACATGATCCTCGCCGCGCGCGCGTTGGGCCTCGACTGCGGTCCGATGTCCGGCTTCGACAACGCGAAGCTCGACGAGATTTTCTTCAGGGCGGGGCAGGAGTGCGAAGGCTGCGAGCAGGAGTTCTTCCCCGAGGGCCATGTGCGCTCCAACTTTCTCTGCAACCTCGGATACGGTGATCCCGCCGGACTGCATCCGCGAGGTCCGCGCCTCGAGTTCGAGGAAGCGTGCTTGTTGTTGTGATCGCTGGACTTACGCGCACAAAATATCTCCAAATAATCCCAATCCTGGCAGGCGTTACGCAATCACCTCCCGCGGAGGTGAACCGATGCTGAAAAAGATTCTCGGACTGATGTCCGTGATGGCGTTTGCGGTGGTCTTACCCGCGGCAGCGGAAACGAAAGTGCGCTGCGACTCGACCGATGGTCACTATCACGAGTGCGCCGCGGGTGCGGCTGACTCCGTCACCGTGGCGCGGCAGTGGAGCAAAACCAAGTGCGTGCGCGGCGACAACTGGGGGTATCGCGACGGCGTGATCTGGGTCGATGAAGGATGCCGCGCTGATTTCAGCGTGATGCCGAGCTACAACGGAATGCTCAGCAGCAGCCGCAGCGATGATTCGTATGGACCGTCGCGGCCGCGGCCGCATGGTGACACAGAACGTCGTCTGCGAATCGATGGACGGCCATCGCCGCCACTGCGCGGCGGACACGGCCGGCGGCGTGAAGATCATGCGCCGGCTCAGCAAGAGCGACTGCGAGTACAAGAAGGACTGGGGCGTCGATGACAACGGCGTCTGGGTGTCGAACGGATGCCGCGCGGAGTTCCAGGTGAAAACCGACAGCCGTCTGATCGCGCAGAGCATGACCAATGACATCGTGCTGTGCGAGTCGGAAAACGGCCGCAAGAAAACCTGTCCCGCCGACACGCGTTACGGCGCGAAGCTGTTCCGCCAGATGAGCGACTCCGACTGCACTCTCAACAAGACCTGGGGCTACGATAGCCGTGGAATCTGGGTCACGAGCGGATGCCGCGCGGAGTTTGTGTTGAATCCGAGGTAGGCGTGCTAGCGTTCTGAGATGCGCGATTTCATCGCGAGCTTGCCGAAAGCCGAGCTCCATCTGCACATCGAAGGGACGCTGGAACCGGAGCTGATGTTCGAGTTGGCGCGGCGCAATGGCGCCGCGCTTTCTTTTGCATCGGTGGATGCGGTGCGGCGCGCGTACGAGTTCACCGACCTGCAGTCCTTCCTCGACATCTACTATCAGGGCGCGGCGGTGCTGCAGACGCGCGACGACTTCCGCGACATGGCCCTCGCGTACTTTCGGAAAGCGGCGTCGCAGAACGTGCGCCACGCGGAAATCTTCTTCGACCCGCAGACGCACACGCAGCGCGGCATTCCGTTCGCGACGGTGATCGACGGACTGCGCGACGCGCAGCGCATGGCCGAGGCGGAGTTGCAGCTGACGTCGAAGCTGATCCTCTGCTTCCTGCGGCATCTCAGCGAAGACGACGCGCTGCGGACACTCGATGAAGCGCTGCCGTATCGCGACGCCATCGTCGCCGTCGGACTCGACTCCTCCGAGGCCGGACATCCGCCGAGCAAATTCGCGCGCGTGTTTGCGCGGGCGCGCGATGCGGGCCTGCTCGCGGTCGCGCACGCCGGCGAAGAAGGCCCACCCGAATACATCTGGGAAGCGCTCGACGTCCTCGGCGCGCGCCGCATCGATCACGGCGTCCGCTGCCTCGAAGACCCGCAGCTCGTCGCGCGCCTCGCCGCCGACCGCATCCCACTGACCGTCTGCCCGCTGTCGAACGTGAAACTGCGCGTCTTCGACACGATGCGCGATCACAACCTGCGCGAGCTCCTCGAGCGCGGCGTGCACGTCACGATCAACTCCGACGATCCCGCGTACTTTGGCGGATACATCGAAGAGAACTACGTCTCGGCGGCGGAGGCGCTGCAGCTGACGCGCGGCGAGTTGGAAACGATCGCGCGGAATTCGTTCACGGCGCGCTTTTAGCCATGACGCCCCTCTCCCCGCAAGCGGGGAGAGGGGCAACGTCGGGCGTTTAGATTCACCCTTTCGTTGCTGTCCCTCGACCGTTGCCACACGAGCGGCTGTCACAATCAGCCCGTGAAGCCGATCGCGCGTTATGAATTCGGTTCCTTCACGCTGGATCTGACCAGCCGCGTGCTGCTGCGCTCCGGCGAGGCGATCGAGATTGCGCCGAAGGCGTTGGACGTGCTCCTCGCGCTCCTCGAGAAGCCGGGGCGCGTGGTGTCGAAGCGCGAGATCCTCGCGCGCGTCTGGCCCGACACGTTCGTCGAGGAGTCGAACATCACCCAGAACGTGTCGCTCGTGCGCAAAGCGCTGGGCGAGGGGATGATCATCACCGTGCCGCGGCTCGGCTATCAATTCGCCGGAGCCGTGCGCGCGATCGCGCCGGAAGGGGAAACGCGCGAGTCGATTCAGTCGGTCGCCGTTTTTCCGTTCACCGCCGTTGCGGGCGAGGGCGGGCAGGTCGGGAGTCTGCTCGCCGATGCGGTCGCGGATGGGCTTCGCCAGCTGCCGTCGCTGCTCGTGCAGACGACGACCGATCGCGAGCACGCACGCTCGCTCGGCGTCGATGCGTTTCTCGACGGCTATTTCCAGCGCAGCGGCACGTGGTGGCACGTCGCCGTCCATCTCGTCCGCGCGCACGACGGCACGATGGTCTGGTCGACGAGCGTGCGCGGCGATTTCGGCACGGTCACCGATGCCCGCGACGGCGTGTCGAACGAAGTCGTGTCCGCGCTGCGGTCGCTCCTCGATGATGGATCGCCTCCCGTGATCGATGCCGTCAATCGCGAGGCGTTCCATCACTACCTGCGCGGACGCCATTTCTGGAACAAGCGCACCGGCGCCGCGCTGAAGGAAGCCTTCGACTGCGCGGTGAAGGCCGTCGAGGTCGATCCGACGTACGTCCGCGGCCACCTCGGCATCGCCGACACGTACAACCTCCTCGGCGGACAGCACGCCGTGCTCGCGCCGGCGCAGGCGTTTCCGCGCGCGCGGGCGGCGGCGTTCCGTGCGCTGGAGATCGACGAGTCGTGCGGCGAGGCCTACGCGTCGCTCGCGTTCGTGAATTGCTGGTACGACTGGGACTGCGAAAGCGCGGAGCGGAACTTCCGGCGGGCGATGGAGATCAAGCCGATGTACGCGACGGCGTATCACTGGTGGGCGGAGTCGCTCGCCTGCGCCGGCCGCTTCGACGAGAGCTTCGCGCAGTTCGAGACCGCGAGCGCGCTCGATCCGCTCTCCAGCGCGATTCAAACCGACTTCGCGGCCTCGCTGAGTCTCGCCGGCGACCACGCGCGCTGCGAAGCGATGCTCGCCGACGTCCTGCAGTTCGATCCCGGATTCACGCGCGCCCTCGGCGTCTGGGCGATGAATCGCGAGCGGATGCGCGATTGGGCAACGGCGGGCGAGTACGCGATGCGCGCGCTCGAGCGGGAGCCGCACTCGCCGTCGCTGCTGGCATTGCTCGCGCGCACGCAAGCGGGCGCGGGACGAGACGCGCACGAGACACTGCGGCAGCTGGAGCTGTTGGAGAACGCGCCGCGGACGGAGCTCGCGTCCGTTTATGCAGCGCTGCGAGATTATCCGCATGCCGAAGAGCGGATCGCCGATGCGTTCGCGCGCCGCGAGGCGCATCTCGCCTGGACGATTTTCGACAGCCGCTTCGACGCGCTGCGCGCGGAGACGGACCTCATGCGCCGTTGGACGGAAACGCGCAACGCTTGTACGTGATGGCCCGCTCACACCGCCGCAGCACGTGCGTACAACGCCGCCCGTCGATTCCCTTCGACACTCGCGGCATGCGCAAACTCATTTGGATTCTCACTGCCTGTCTCGTTTCGCTGTCCGCCATTGCCGGTCCCGCCGAAGAAGTGCGCGATGCGGAAACGCAGTTCGCGAAAGCGTTCGCCGATCGCGACGCGAAGCGCTTCGCCTCGATGCTCGCCGCCGACGCCACGTTTATCGTGCAGGGGAAAGGAGTCACCGGCGCCGACGCGATCGTGAAGGCGTGGTCGCAGTTCCTGAGTCCCGCCGATCCGCCGTTTTCGTGGCGCTCGGAACAGGCGTTCGTCGATGCGGCGGGAACGCTCGGGCTGTCGATCGGCGGCGTGTTCGATCCGGCAGGCAAACGGATGGCGACGTTCACCTCGTTCTGGCGAAAGGAGAACGGCGCCTGGAAGGTCGTATTCGACGGCCCCGGCGCGCCGGTCTGCGGCGAGCGAAAGTGAATACGGGACGGCAAACGCTTCTGATCGCGGACGAGCCGTCGCAGCTGCGCGGCTTCCTCGTCATCGACGACACGTCCCTCGGTCCTGCCTGCGGCGGCGTCCGCATCGCGCCCTATCCGAATCTCTCCTCCGCCCTCGGCGATTGCCTCCGCCTCGCGCACGCGATGACGATCAAGTGCGCGCTCGCCGGCCTGCCCGCGGGCGGAGGAAAGGTCGTGTTGATCGATCATCCGAAGCTCGATCGCAAGCACGCGTTTCGCGCGCTCGGCTCGCGCATCGAGGCGTTGAACGGCGCCTTTCGCACCGCGGGCGACTTCGGCACGACGAGCGACGATCTCGCGGCGATGGCGGAGACAACCCGCTACGTGCACTGCCGCGAGGATCGATTGGCGGCTGCAGCCGGACGCGGGATCGTGCTCGCCGCGCGCGCCGCGGCGCGCATGCGCGGGCACGAGTCGCTGCACGGATTGCGCGTTGCGATCCAAGGCTGCGGCACGATCGGCTCGGCGGCGGCGCGCGCGTTTCGCGATGCGGGCGCGCGGCTGTTCGTTTCGGATTGCGATGGATATCGCTGCGTCACCGTCGCCCACGAAGTCAGCGGATTTGCGGTCGATGCGGACGAGATCCTCGAGCTCGAGGCCGACATTCTCGTGCCATGCGCGCGCGGCGGCGTGATCGACGCCGGCATGGCGCAGCGCATCCGGGCGTGGGCGGTGTGCGGCGGAGCAAACAACATCGTCGCGGATGACGAGAGCGAGCGGACGCTCATCGAGCGCGGGATCGTCTTCGTCCCCGACGTGATCTCCTCGGCCGGCGCGGTGATCGAAGGCATCGGCGAGAGCGTGATGGGACTCGCCGACCGCACGCCGCTCCTGGAGGCGATTCACGAAACGACGCTCACGGTTCTAGCGCGCTCGATGCAGACCGGCGAGTTGCCGTCGCAGGTGGCGGAGAGCATCGCGCTGGCGCGGATCGCGACTCCGTCATCCTGAGCCGCGCAGACGGCGAAGGATCTCAACCTTCGCATCCTGAGACCCTTCGCCGTCTTCGCGGCTCAGGGTGACGGGTCCTGCGGCCGTGTCCTCCGCCGGTATTCGATCGGCGGCACTCCATGCATCTTCGCGAACTCGCGCGAAAAGTGCGCGTGATCGTAGAAGCCGAAATTCAGGGCGATGTCTTTGATCGGCCGCGCGGTCTGCCGCAGGGCGCGCGCGGCGATGCGCAGGCGGTATTCGCGGATGTACTCGGTGATCGACTTGCCGGTGTGCTCGCGGAATCCGTGGGAGAGGCGCGAGAGCGACACCGCGCCCACTTCCGCGAGGCCGGACAGCGTCAGCGGCTGATGCGCGTGCGTCCGGATGTGCGAGGTCACGCGCGACAGCCACTCCGGCTTCCGCTCCGCCGCGTCCATCGCCCGCGCGCCGCTGGCCAGCAGCTGCAGCAGCAGCGCCTCGATCATCAGCGGCGCCGCGGCGTCCTGGCGCTGCAGCTCTTCGTACAAACGTTCCGGCAGCTCGTCGAAGGCGTCGAAGCGGTATTGCAGCGTCGACGGCGGAAACTCGCGAGTGAGCTCGGCGATGACGACGCTCGATCCCGCCTGCGCGCGGTTTTCGTGCACGGTCTTCGGCGGGTGAAAAAGGATCTCGCCCGCTTGCAATTCGTACGAGCGTTGCGCGCGATCGAGCCAGCGCCCTGCAAAAACGAGAACGACTTGCGCGCTGTCGTGCAGGTGCCGCGGAAACTCGGCCGCGCGATCGAACTCCATCTGCGCGATCGTGAACCCGCATCCTGTCATGCGCGACTGACTCTCGAGCTGCATCGACATCGATCGTAGGAGCGCGCGGCCCTGAGATCCCTCAGGACTTCTCAGGATTTCTCAGGGCGCGCGCTCGTCCTAGCGATCACGGGCTGCGTACAACTCCGTCGCGCCCGCCGCCCCTATGTTCGAGGGGCAAGGAGGAAGAACCGAATGATCACCCCTCGATTATCGCTGCGCGCTTTCTGCGCGGCATTGTTCATTGCGCTGATGGCCGTCAGTGCGATGGCCCAACTGCAGTCAGGAAACATTTTCGGCAAAGTCGTCGCGAACGACGCCACGGCACTGCCCGGCGTCTCCGTCACGGTCACCGGCATCGGCGCCCCGCAGACGTTCATCACCGACGCGCAGGGCGAGTTCCGATTTCTCAATCTCTCGCCCGGGCAGTATTCATTGAAAGCCGAGTTGGCCGGCTACGGCGCCGCGACGCGCTCGGGCATCACCGTGAACATCGGCCGCAATGCCGACGTCACGATGACGCTCAATCCGTCGGTGTCGCAGACCATCACGGTGACGGCCGAGGCACCGCTGCTGGATACGCGGCGCACGGGCACGGGCGCGACGGTCACGGAGATCGAGCTCGAACAGGTGCCGAGCGCGCGCGATCCGTGGGTCATCCTGCAGCAGGTCCCGGGCGTGCTGATGGACCGCATCAACGTCGGCGGCAACGAGTCGGGACAGCAGTCGAACTTCGTGTCGAAAGGCGCGGGCGTCGATCAGGCCACCTACAGCGTCGACGGCGTCAATACGACCGACATGATCGCCACCGGCGCGTCGTCCGATTACTACGATTTCGGCAGTTTCGAGGAAGTGCAGGTCACGACCGGCGGCACCGATCCGCGCGTGCAGACGCCGGGCGCGCAGATCAACATGGTCACGAAGCGCGGCACGAACGATCTGAGCGGATCGGCGCGGTATTACCTTGCGGACGGCGCGTGGCAGGCCGAGGCCGAGCCGACGCCGGAGGCGAGAGGGGAGGACCCGAGCCGGAATCCGTCGAACGTTCCGTATCTCGTCAAGGCGAATGAAATCGATCAGAACCGCGAAATGGGATTGGAGATCGGCGGGCCGATCATCCGCGATCACCTCTGGCTGTGGGGCTCGTATGCCGATCAGCAGATCGATCTCTTCGTCGCGCAGTCGGATCCGGCCGTATTGCCGCCGGGCAGCGATCCGAACCTCCGCTTCACCGACAAGACCAAGCTCGAAACGATCAACTTCAAGCTCAATGCGCAGCTCAGCAGGAACAACAGCGGTACGTTCTTCTACTCGGACAACACGAAGCTCAAGTTAGGCCGCAATGCCGGTCCGACGCGCCCGCCCGAGACCACGTGGAATCAGGGCGACTTCGGCGGCAAGGGAACGTACAAGCTCGAAGACACGCACATTTTCTCGTCGAATTTCTATCTCACGGCCATGGCCTCGAAGGTCAAAGGCGCGGGCTTCGGTCTGTGGGCCAATTCCGGCGCGGACTGCAAGGACATGGACTGCGCGATGGCGAATCAGTCCAGGTCGTGGGTCCTCGATTTCTCCACCGGCATCAACCGCAATGCGTTCCTCTCCGTTCAGGGAGTGCGCCCGCAGGAGCAGGTCCGCCTCGACGGCTCGGCCTTCTTCAATACCGGCGCGCTGTCGCATGAATTGAAGTTCGGCTTCGGCTATCGCACCGCCGGCGCGAAGGGGCTGACCTTCTATCCCAACAATCAATTCATCATCGATTTCTCCGGATTCGCTCCCGCCGATGCGCCGCGCTGCACGCTGGCGAACGCCGAGATCGGCGCCTGCAAAGGCATCGGACTCACGTATTTCTTCTCGGTCGGTCCTTATGACTACGAGTATCAGTACAACGATCTCTACGCCGGCGACACGATGCTGTGGGGCAATCTCACACTGCAGGCCGGTTTGCGTCTCGACAATCAAAAAGCCTCGGCGAACGATCAATCCAGCCCGGCGAATTCGTTGTTCCTCAATCCGGGCGGCCAGCCGATCCTGCCGTCGATGTCGGTCCAGGGCGGCGACATCGACACAATGGAATGGGAAGACATTTCGCCGCGCATCGGCCTGACGTACGCCCTCGGCGCGGAGAAAAAGACGCTGTTACGCGCCGCGTACAATCGCTATGTCGGACAGCTCGGCTCCAACTCCGCCGGCTATACATCGGCGATCTTTGGTAGTTATCGCACCGGCGGCGCGTACACGGTCGATCTCAATGGTAATGACCGCATCGAACCGGGCGAGATCGATTGGGCGTACACCGGCGGGCAGGTGGTCGGCCCGGTCGGGTTCAATCCCGCCGATCCGGGCCGGCCGTTCAAAGTCGTGCGTGTCGATCCCGACATCAAGGCGCCGTCGACGAACGAGTACATCCTCGGCTTCGAGCACGAACTGCTCCGCGACTTCGTCGCCGGCGTCAATTACACCCATCGCGACCTCGACGATTTCCTCTGGCAGCGGCCGGAGAAACATCAGGGCCAGGGCGATTGGTATACCACCGCCGATTACGTGCAACTCGGCGTCGTCACCCGGCCGAGCACGGTCTTCGAAGTCGATCCGTACACGGTTCCGTACTATGACGTGAAGGCGGAAGTCGGCCTGCCGGTCTTCTATGCGCTGACGAATCGCGACGGATACTCGCAGCAATACGACGGGCTCGAATTTTCGCTCGTGAAGCGGATGGCCAATCGCTGGATGCTGCGCGGCAATTTCTCGTGGAGCGATTGGAATCAGAGCGTCGCGCCGGAGGCGATCATCGATCCGACGCACAGCCGCACCGGCGCCGGTTGCGCAGTGTGCGACGGCGACGACGTCGTGCAGGGCTCGGGAACCGTGTCCGGCGCGAAGGGCGGCGTGTGGATCAACTCCGAGTGGGCAGTGAACGGCGCGGCGGTGTATCAGATCCCGCTCGTCGAGACCAACGTCGGCGTGAATTTCACGATGCGCCAGGGCTATCCGATTCTCTACGTGCATGAAACGCCGGTGCTGCCGGTGGCCGCCGTGCGGCGGCAGATTCTCGTCTCCGACAGCGTCACCGAGCATCGCCTCGACAATCCGTACTCGGTCGATCTTCGCCTGGCGAAAGATTTCCGCTTCCGAGGAGTCGGACTCGAGCTTGCCGTCGACGCGTTCAACGTGACGAACAACCGCGTCGTCCTGCAGCGCAACGCCGACCTCGCGCGCGCCACCGCGCGCCGTCCGGCTGCGAGCCGTATTCGTGAATATCAGTCGCCGCGCATCTTCCGCGTCGGCGCGCGTTTGACGTTCTAGTTTTGTGTGTGGAGCGGCGGCCTTTAGGGTAGTTAGGGGATAGGGGTTAGGTGTTGGGGGATTCCTAACTCCCAACCCCTAAACCCCAACACCGAAGCCCGCCGCTCCACTTACTATTGAGCCGTGATTCTCGCCGCGGCCATCCTCCTCCTCGCCACCCAGCCCTACTCCGAGACCATCGTCGTCACCGCGGAGCGGATCGAGCAGCCGTGGAGGGAGAGCACGGCCGCGATCACTGTTCTGCGCGCCGAGGAGTTGCAGCACGTGCAAACGCTCGGGGAGGCGTTGCGGCTCGTGCCGGGATTGCAGCTGATCGACGTGAATCCCGGCGCGCCGCCGATGGTGTCGAGCCGCGGGTTCTTCGGCGCGGGCGAAGTGGAGTACATGCAGCTGCTCGTCGACGGCGTGCCGATCGGCGATGCCGAATCGGGACTCGCGGACTGGCGCTCCATTCCGATCGAAGACATCGAGCGCATTGAAGTCGTGCGCGGCCCCGGCTCCTCGCTCTTCGGCGACACGGCCCTCGGCGGCGTGGTGCAGGTGTTCCGCAAACATCCCGCCTCGCATGCGTCCGTCTCCATCGGCAGCTTCGCCACGCGGCGCGCGAGCGCTGCATCCGCGAATGCGAGCTTCTCGCACGAACGAACCGACGGCTTCCGAAAGCACAGCGCCAGGCGAAGAAACGTTCGCGCACGCGGCGTTCGGCGGCTTCTCGTTCGACGGCTCGCGTCGCGACCGCGAGATTCCGGGCGTCGACGACGACGAGATGTTCGACGACGATCGCGAGGAAAGCCGCCGCTTCCGCGGCGCGTATCGCCGTGGCGGCTTGCTGCTCCACGTCAGCGACCGCCACACGGATGTGACGCGCACGCTGCTGCTCGCGCCGGGATTCGGCGACACCGCGACGCGCAACCTCGACACGCGCGCGTACGGCGCAGCGATTCACGAGAAAGATCGGCGGCATCGAGGCCACGCGCGAGACGATTCGCAGCCGGTACGGGGACATCGATGGCAGCGGCTCGCGCACGATGTTGGCCGCGTTCGTCAGCAAAGAATGGCGCATCGCGCGGCGCGTGCGTTTCGCTGCCGGCGCGCGATGGGATGCGATCAACGACAACTGGAACGCCGGCGTCTCGCCGGCTGATCCGGCGGCGTCCCGCCGCCGTGGCGCCGAGACGGCGCCAGCCCAGCCGGCGGGGACGCCGGCGTTCCGAGACGACGTCAGCGATCGCGCGTTCTCGCCGCGCGTCGGCGCGTCGATCGATGCCGGCGCGGTCACGATCTACGCGCAGCTCGCGCGCGCGTTCAAGGCGCCGACGCTCGACCAGCGCTTCGATCAGCGCCCGTTTCCCGGCGGCTTCTCGATCTCGAATCCGGAGCTCGAGTCGCAGCATGCGACGAACGTCGAGGCCGGCGTGCGCGGCGAGAACTGGGAAGCGATCGCGTACGTGGCGCAGGTCGACGACGAGATCGACTTCGACGTCCGCACGTTCCGCTACGGCAACATCGGCCGCAGCCGCCACCGCGGCATCGAGACGTCGTATCGCGGCCGCTACGCGTCCCTCGGCTACACCTGGACGCGCGTGCAGGCCGAAGGAAGCAGCCATCAACTGAAGAACATCGCCGAGCACGTCGTGCGCGCGTCGCTCGACTTCGGCCGGTTTCACGTAGGCGTCGAGCACTCGGCGAATCGCTGGCTCGACGATGAGAATCGCTTTCCCCTGGACGACGCGACGCTGGTCGATCTGCGCGTGACGCAAACGCTCGGATCGATCACGGCCGCGCTGGAGGCACACAACGTGCTGGACCGTCGCTACGCGCCACTCGGATTCGCCCTCGGCGATGTGCCGTTCTATTACCCGGCCGCCGGGCGCTCCGTGGCGCTGACGTTGACGTGGAAAGGACGTGCTCCATGCGCCGGCTGCTCTTCTCCGTTCTCGCGTTCTCCCTGACCGGTTGTTCCTACCTCGGCCAAATCGCGTGGCAGGCCGCCGATCAGGCCGGCCGCTACTCCGCCAAACGCGTCGCCGTCGACGACATCCAGGTGCCGGACGGCTATCGCGCCGTGCGCGTCGTCAACGGCCTCAATTTCCCGAGCGCGTTCACGTGGGATGCGGACGGGAACATTTACGTCCTCGAATCGCACACCGTGCCGGTGCCGACGCTGAAGCCGAAGATCGTGCGCATCGCGAAGGACGGGCGCATCGATCGCGTGCAGCTTAGCGGCGCTGACGCGCCGAACGGCGAGACCGCGATCGGGCTCGTGTTTCACGACGGCTGGCTCTATTTCTCACACGAACAGAAAGACGCGACGTTCAACATCAGCCGCGTGCGGCCGGGCGGCGGCGCGGTGGAGGCGGTCGTGCGCGCGGTGCCGGTGACCGGCGATCACGACGTCAATCATCTGCTCTTCGACAAAGACGGCACGCTCTACTTCGGCATCGGCAGCGCGACGAACTCCGGCGTCGTCTCCGCGGACGATCCCGTCAATCAGAAATGGCTGAAACAGCATCCCGAGACGCATGACCTTCCGTGCCGCGCGCTCACGCTCACCGCCGCAGGCAGCGCCGCGGGCGCGTATCAGCCGCACAAGCAGACCACCGCGCGCACGATCCCGGCACAGCCGATCTGCACGAGCGCGATCTATCGACTGCGCGCCGGCAGCACGACGCCGGAGCTTGTGGCGTGGGGCTTCCGCAATCCGGTCGCGCTGACGTTCGATCGCGACGGCGCGCTCGTCACCGGCATGCAGGGCGCCGACATGCGCAGCACGCGCCCGATCAAAGACGATCCCGACAGCGTCCTGCGCGTGCGCGAAGGCGCGTGGTACGGCTGGCCCGATTACGGCGCAGCGCTCAAGCCGTGGCCCGATCCCGTGATCGATCACGCCGCGAGCGGAATCACAGCACCCGATGCAGCACTGCTCATTGCCGCGACGGAACCGCACGCGGCGATCAGCGGAATGGCCACGATGTCGGACGGCAGTTTCCTCGTCGCGGAGATGGGGGACTTCAAGCCGCTGACCGATCCGAACAAATCGGAGCGTGCGGGTTTTCAAGTCGAGCGCATCGACGCCAGCGGTGCGATCGCGCCGTATCTGCGCAACCGCAACGAAGGCGATGCGCAGCCGGCGTCGACGCTCGATCTCCGCAACGGATTCGAGCGTCCCGTCGACGTGCGCATCGGCCCCGATGGCCTGATCTACGTCCTCGACTTCGGCGCCTTCGTCACCGCCGGCGGCGGCGAGCCGAAGGCGTTTCCGAAGACGGGGAAGTTGTTCGTGATCGAGAAGAAGTGACGACGAGCGGCGGGCAGGCGGGCAGCGGGCAGCAAATGCGACCTCCTGCCCGCCAGCCCGCTTGCCCGCATGCCCGCTCTATTTCGACAGGTACATCGACCCCGGCCCCAGCCGTACGAGGTAGTAGTAGTTCGCCGCGTCGAGGCCGGGACCTTCGGTCTCCATGTCGACGAGCACCTCGTACTGCAAGTGGTACTGTTTCGACGGATCGGCGTCGAATGTGCCGGTCTGCGGCCCCTTGATGTCCGCGGTCTTGCGGTCGCTGGTCTTATCGTACGAGCTGTCGACGTAGACGCCGCCGCCCCGCGGCAGATCGGGGATGCTCCCTTCGAGGAACATGACGCTCGCTTTCGCCTGCAGCTTGCCGTCGTAGTTCGAGATGTCATAGCGCACGATCGATGACGCATCTCCGTCGCACAGGCTGCCGCAGTTTCCCGGGAAGAACAGCAGCTTCACCGCGCCTCCCTCGGGGAAGCGAACGTCTTTCTGCTGCGTGAGCAGAATGCGGTGGCGATTGCGGATGCGGCTGGAGAATCGCGGCATGTAGGTGGCCTTCCCTTTCACGCGCACGCCGATCCAGGGTCCCTGCGGATGATCGCGCTCGATCATCCAGGTGGACTCCTGCTCGCGATCGCCTTTCCCTTCCTCGAGCTTCTCCGGCTCGTTCGAGCCCACCCAGTTGCCGCCGCTCACGAGCGCGTAGTTGCCGCCGGCGCGCTGGATGGCGAGGAAGCTGCCTCCGCGCAGGGGACCGATCCCCGGCAGGTCGACGTCGACGACCTCCGCGGCCCCGTTCGTCCACGGCAGCACGCCGCCTTTCGGGAGCTGCCTGGCCACCGTGCACGGTCCCGCGGGCGCCGACGGAAGGCTGTAGTGATACATCTGCCACTTGTCGGAGAAATGCACTTCGTCATAGGTAGTGTTGCCGGCGGTCGAGACCCACCAGTCCATCGGGCGCCCGTCGTCCGGCCCGGGGAAGACATTGCCGCTTCCGCCGAGGGGTGCCGTGTACTTGAGCGCCGGCGTGAGCGTGTGCGTCTGGCCGCCGCACGTGACCTGCAGCGAGCCGTCCCAGGCGTTGCCCATCGAGATGACGCGTCCCCACAATCCCCGCCCTTCACCGGTAATGGCCGAGGTGAGGAGATTGGCGCGGAGGTAAACGTCGGTCGCGGAGTTGGGCAGGAAATTCGGCTGCACGTTCGCGCGCGGAAACGCGTACGACAGGAGGAACCAGTCCACGGCGGAGTTGAACGCCTCGGTCTGCAGGCGCCGGTAGCGGTCGTAGTCGGCCTGAAAGTCCGCCAGCGGACGCGGAGGATGCACGCAGTTCTGGGGCTCCAGCTGGCACTGCGTCTCCAGCACCGCCGCGGCCCAGTAGTACATCGCGTAGGCCTTCTGCTCGCGTCCCCGGTACTCGATGAATTTCTTCTCCGCGAAGTCGTAGACCTCGTTCGCGTTCAGACTGCCCGGGAGGGTCTGGTGCTGCACGCGCCACTCGTAGAACGGGTATTTCAGGATCGGCTGCCCCTTCGGCGGATTGGTGAGCAGGACGTTGAGCTCCGTGAGGATCGAGTGCGGCGCGGCGGCGATGATCTCCTTGGCGAAGGCGACCATCGACTCCTTCTTCACGTCGGCGTCGACCTTGTCGAACTGCGTCTGGTACTTCTCCCACAGCCCTTCGATGCGCACGAGCTTCTCGACGGCCATGACGTCGGCGGCGAGCTGGTCGACCTTCGCGTCCATCACCTTGTAGTTCTTCTTCAACTCGTCGTACATGTCGCGCTGCACCTTCTCGATGGTGTCGAGCTTCGACGAGATCTCGTTCAGCTTCGTCTCGAGCTTGGCCTTCCATTCCGATTCGTCGCGGCCGCTGAAGCCGCGCATGACGTCGCAGACGTAGCTGATGACGGCGTCGTTGTTGATGTTGACGCACGACGAGTCGTAGAGCTTTCCGGCCAGCCACTTCGCGGCTGCCTCGCCGATCTTCGCGCCGGCCGCTTTGCCGAGGGCGGCGGCGGTGCTCTCTTTCTCTTCGGCGAAATTGGGGATGGCGAGACACAGGACAACCACCAGGAACGCAAATCTGCGCATGGGCGGACATCTCCTCTCTCGATTTTTTGTCGGCGGATCGACGGGAAAATCTTAGCTCATTCCTCGTCGATGCCCGCGAGCTGCAACACCCACGGCGCGGTCTTCGGCTCGGCTGCGAAGAAGCCCTTCGGTACGCCGCGCGTCAGCGCCCAGCGATCGAGCCAGCTGATGCCGGCCGGTCCGAAGTATTCGTCGCGCGATTGATACGCCGGATCGGCGAGCGCGCGATCGAGGCTCACGAAGCGATGGCCGTCGCGCAGCAGCGCCGCGGCGAGGCGATCGAACGCGTCGGCGTTGAGCGCGTTCGCGTGCACGAGCAGCACCTGCGCGATCGGGCGGCCGAAGAGCCGCTTCGCCTGCGCGTCGTAGTACTTCGTCTTCGCCAGCATGTACGGCACGTACTCGTCGATGACCCGTTTCCGCATCGCGGGTGAGGCGGCGTTGTCGTACGCGCGGGCGAAGATCCAGTCGGAGTTGTCGATCGTCACCGGCGCCACGCGATAGCCGAGCTCCGCGAGCGCGCGATTCACCGCCGCGCGTGTTTCCGCGGAGCGTCCGGTGTGCAGAAACGGATGCCGGAAGTATCGCGGCGTTTGCAGCGGAGCGCCGCCGCGGCGGATCTCCTCGATGAACTCCTCGGCGCTGATCCGATGCAGATCGCGATGTCCGTACGTGTGATTGCCGAGCTCCAAGCCGGCGTCGCGCCAGTGCTGGAGGAGCTCGAGATGCGGTTTCCCCGCGTTCACGAAACCGACCGCGGGGATCTGCCGGCGCCGCAGCGTCCGCACGAGCGCGGTGGTGATCTTGCGCGGCTTCGCGAAGGTGACGGCCGGCAGATCGTCGAACGTGACGGCGATGTCGGCGGCGAAGATCGCCGGCGCGCACAACAAGAGCAGGATGAGTCGTCGCATCAGTCCCCCTCGAACGTGAAGCGGATGCCGCGCGAGACTGCCGTCGGGAAGACGGAGTCGTGGTGCTCGTCGTCGAACACTTCGTGTTTCACGGCGTAGCGCGCGTTCAACGCTTTCGCCATCTGCACGAGGTCCTGCACCATGTCCCGCTGCGCGTTGCCTTCGCGCCCGCCGACGGCCAGGTACACGCGCGCGCCCTTTCCCGCCGCCGCGTGCTTTTCGAGATCGAACATGAAACGCCCGCTGTACCAGAGCGACGGGCTGACGATGATGTAGCGCGAGAACGTGCCGGGCGCGGTGAGCAGAACCCAGTTCGCGAACAGCCCGCCGTACGAGTGGCCGCTGATGCCGCGATCGCCCGGGATCGTGCGGTACGTCTTGTCGACCCACGGAATCAGCTCGTCGCGCAGGAACGCGAGGAACTTCGGACCGCCGCCCGAGACCTTCTGATACTCCGGTCCGTATCCGCCGTCGGGTGCGAACTTCGGCGTGTAGTCGCGCGTGCGGTTGAGGCGATAGCGCTCCGGGCCGTCGTACGCGACGCCGACGAGGATGATCTGCCGCAGCCGGCTGCGGTCGCTCATGTGCTGCACGATCCCGCGCGCGATCGGGAACGAGTAGTCGGCGTCGAGCAGGTAGAGCACCGGGTACGACTTGCCCGACGTCGCGTAGCCGGGCGGCAGGCTGACGTAGAGCTTGTACGGGATGCCGTTCGCTTTCGCGGTGAGGAACCGCACCTCGGTGTCCGGCAGCGAGAGCGGGGGAGGGGCGGCGGCGAGTGCGAAGAAGAGAACGAGGGCGATGAGTGTAGATTTTTGTGCACTTCGAGAAAAACGCATGTGGATGACGATCTCCTTTTCTAGCGTGCCGCCAGCACCTGGCGCGCGTACGAAGCCGGCAGCGGCTTCGCCGCGGCGCGATCACGGTCGACGGCGCGCGTCCCTCTCGAATACGCCTCGAGCGCGGTGACGACGTCGCCGTAGCGGTCGAGGTGTGAGCGTAAGAGGCGAAAGCCGACGCCGAGGTTCGTCGAAGGCTGCATCAGCTCCTCGGCGGTGACGGAAGGGGCGATGAGGCGCGCGCTGCTCGGCAGGATCTGCGTTAGTCCCACCGCGCCGCGCGGGCTGACGACGTGCGTGCGGAAGCCGCTCTCCGTTTGCACGAGCGCGAACGCGAGATCGATCTCGATCCGCTCGCGCAACGCGGCCACCGCGATCGCGCGGGCAATCTCTGGCGCGACGCCGTAATGGCTCCACGGTGCAGCGAAGCGAAGCAGCGCGATTCCCGCAGTGACGAGCACCAGTGTTGCTGCAACCAGCACACGCGCGCGGCGCGGCGGCGGGGTGCGCATGCGGTCGGTGACGAGCGCCTGCACGCGCTCTTCCAGCGTGCGACGTGATGCGGCGGAGCTGTGGAGACCGTTCAGCGGCTTAGTGGCGATGGCGATGAGGTCCGCGGCGAAGTCGGTTCCGGAAATACCCGCGGCGACGACCGCGTCATCGCACGCGCGCTCCGCCTCGGCCGTGATGCGCCGGACGCACGCGTGCGCGAGCGGATGGAACCAGTACACGACGCGTGCGATCTCCGCGGCGAGCGTGACGAAGGCATCTCCTCGTCTGATGTGCGCGAGCTCGTGCAGGAGCACCGCCCGTCGCCTCGCCGCCGGCCATTCTTCAAAGTCGCAGGGCACGATGACCACCGGCGAGAAAACGCCGAATGTGAGTGGCCCGCGATCGTAGGCAATCCGTAGTCTCGATGTTGCGGTCCATCCATGGGAACGACTCGCGGCGCAGGCGGCGAAGGCGCGCGAGATTGGCGATGAGCCGCACGGTGCCGGCGATCACGCCGGCGAGCCAGACGACGGCGACGACGGTGAAGTCGAAGACGAAAAGCGGCGCGGTCGCGGGCGGAGCGGCCACCGGCGCAGCGGGCACGAGCTGGAACAGCGGAAGCGCGAGCGTGAGCAGCAGCGCGGTGGTGAGGATCAGATGGCGGAGGGCCGCGGAGCGATGGCGAAGCAGGCGCGCGGCGACGAGCGCCGCGGCGAGGATGAAAGTCGCGCGGATGGCGAGGCCGAGGACGCTCACTTTCCCCCTCGGCGTGCGGCGCGGATGATCTGCTCCAGCCGCGCCAGCTCCTCCGGCGCGGCGATCTTCTCGTCGATCAACGTGTTGACCAACGCCGTCGCCGAGCCGCCGAACATCGACTGCACGAGCTGCTGCAGCCACGAGCGCCGCGCGCGCTCCCGCGCCACGGTCGGCTGATAAACGTACTGGCGCCCCTGCTCGACGTGGCGCACGTGCCCTTTGTTCTCCAGCACGCGCAGCGTCGAGCGGACGGCGTTGTAGCTCGGGAAATCGGGAAACTGCTCGAGCAGCTCCGCCGCCGTGGCCTTGCCCTTCGCGTAGAGAAACGACAGCACCTGCCGCTCGCGGCGGCTGAGGGGCTGTTCGTGATTGCGTGGACGCTTCGGCATCGAGTGCACATTTTTGTGCACTCGATCAGCCGCTGTCAATCGGGTCAGAACGATTCCAACAGCTTCCTATCCACTCCCTCCACCTTGCCGAGGAGCGCGAAGTCGACGTGATGCGCGTACTTGGCCATCGCCGCGCGCACCTGTTCGGGCGTCACGTCGTCGAGCTTGCGGAGCGTGGCGTCGAAGGCGGACCAGGCGCCGGCGAGGAGCTCCCATTCGCCGAGCGCGCGGGCGATGTCGTTGGATGACTGCAGGTTCATCAGCATCGCCGTCTTCATCTGGCGGATCTGATCCTTCAGCTCCACCTGATCGACCGGCGTCGTCTGCAGCTTCACGACCTCGTCGCGGATCACGCGCACGGCGGCGTTCGGATCGGGCGTCGAGACGTAGAGCTGCGCGAGAGCCGCGCTGCTGCGGCGGAGGCCGGAGAACGCGACGTAGGATAGGTTCCGCTTCGTGCGCACCTCTTCGAACAGGCGATCGCTGAGGATGTTGATGCCGACGAGCGCCGCGGCGTAGTCCTCGCTCTTCGGATTCGGAGCGGGGAAGAAGCCGTTCACGTAGACCGTCGGCAGATCGCGGGCGACGAGCTTCGTCGCGGCGCGGTCGGCATTCGGAATCGGCGCGACCGCGGAGGGCTGATAGCTGCCCGCCGAAAGGCCGATCGATTTCAGCTGTGACTCGACGTCCGCGCGGGTGACGTTGCCGACGACCGTGAGCAGCAGCCGCGAGCCGGTGACACCCGACTTGTGCAAATCAGTCAACTGCTTGACCGTCGCGGCCTTGATCAGCGCCTCGGTGCCGAGCGGGTTCGCGGCGTAGGCGTGCTCGCCGTAGAAATTCTCGAGCGACAGCCGCTCGATGTAGGCGTCGGGATTCTCTTCCTCGCCCTTGATCGCGGTGAGCCGCCGCGCGCGCGCGAGCGCGAGCTCGCCCTCGTTGATCAGCGGATGGGCGAGCGCGTCGAGGAAGATGCGGAAGCTCTCGTTGAAGTTGCGGCTGAGGGACGTCAGCGTGAACGTGGAGTAGTCGGGGCCGGCGCCGGCATTCAACTGCGCGCCGAGGCGCGTCAGCTCGCGGGCCATCTTCTCCTTTGGATAATTCGCGCTCTGCTTCTCGGCGATCTCGAGGAGCAGCAGCTCGAGGCCGGCGCGCTCGCGGCCGGCGTATCCGAGGCCGCCCTGCAGGAACGCCTTCGCCGTCACGCTCTCGCTCGACGGATTGCGGCGCACGATCACGTGCACGCCGTTGACGTCGAATTCCTCCGTCGGCGCGGCGCTGGCCTGCGCCGACTGCATCGCGGTGGCCGAGCTGCCTTTCGTTGGCCGCACGACCTCGGCGTTCTTCAGCAGCGCGATCTTGCCGCGGTTCGCGTCGGAGACCAGCACGCCCGTCACCGACGGCTTGCCGGCGATGTAGCGGCGCACGTAGTTCTGCACGTCGGCGCGCGTCACCTTGCGCAGGTTGTCGAGATAGTTGCGGTAGTAATCGAGTCCGCCGCTGGCCCACCAGAACGACACCGAGTGCACGAAGTCGCTCGGCCGCTCGCGGCCCAGGATCTCCGACACCTCGAGCTGGTCCTTCGCGAACCGTAGCTCTTCGTCGCTGAAGTAATCGGCATCGGTGAAGTGGCCGATTTCATTCAGCAGCGCCGCGTGCGCCTTGTCGAGCCGCTCCGGCGAGGTTTGCCCGAACACGTTGATCGGCCCGGTGTGCGCCTGCGAGAAATACGAGATGCCGACGTTGTCGAACAAGCCGCTGTCGACGAGGTTGCGATAGAAGCGCGACGTCGGCTGCTGGAGGATGAACGTCAGCACGTCGGCGGCGAACGTCGACGGCGTGTCTTCCGTCATCGACGGCCCATGCCACGCGATCTGCACCGTGGTCGTGTTCACCGGCTGGATGATCGCGATCGCGGAGCTCGCCTTCAGCGGCGGATGCGGCGGAACCGGATAGAGCTTGTGCGGGTCCTCCGTGGCTTTCCACTCCGCGAACAGTTCCTCGGCGAGGGCATACGCCTCTTCCGGATTCACGTCGCCGGCGAACAGCAGCGCGGAGTTGTTCGGGACGTAATAGCGGTCCTTGAGCGTCTGCATCTTCTCGCGCGGCGTCGTGACGATCACCTCGCGGTCGCCGATCACGTTCTTGCGCGAGAAGTACTGGTGCCAGAGCTTGCGGTCGACTTCGCGCGACAGGTAGAAGAAGGGATTGGCCTCATTGCGATCGAACTCGCCGAGGACCACCACGCGCTCGCGCTCCAGCTCCTTTTGCTGGAAGAGCGGATAGAAGAGCGCGTCGCGCATGAAGATCGAGCCCTCGCGGAGGTTCTCGGACGGAATCGTGAAGTAGTAGTTCACGCGCTCCGTCTGCGTCGTCCCGTTCCACGCCGCGCCGAGCTCGCGCAGGCGTTTGAGATACGCCTCCTGATTCGGAATCGCGCGATTGCCCTTGAAGAACATGTGCTCGTAGAGATGCGACAGCCCGCTGTACTCCGGCGTCTCGATGAACCCGCCGCTCTTCACCGCAATCTCGATCGTCACCAGCGGCACGGCATGGTTCTCGACGACGATGACCTCGAGCCCGTTCTTCAGTTTCTTCGAAGAGAGGCCCGGGATGTCGCCGGCGTGGAGGGAGGTGGCGAGGAGGAGGAAGGCGGCGAGGAGGAGTGCGCATGGCGGGGGATTTTAGGAGATCAGAAAGCAGAAGGCTGAAAGCAAAAGGTTAAAAGCAGAAGGCAGAAGGCAGAGGGCAGAAAGCAGAACATTGAACGCAGAACGCAGAGCGCAGAACGAAGAATTGAGAAGCACACCCTACGAGATCCAGGCGGTGGGCGGGCTTCTGACTTCTTCGTTCTGAGCTCTGCGTTCTGCGTTCGAGCCCGTGCACGTAGAGCATCACCAGAATACTCTTCTGCCCTCTGCCTTCTGCCTCTGCCTTCCGCCTTCTGCCCTCGGCCCTCTGCCTTCATCTTCTCTGCGCCAGCATCCACGGCATCAACTCCGGCTCCGCATACGCCCGGTCCCACGAGTTGTGTTTCACGCCCGGGTATTCGGTGTAGCGGATGTTGCTGCCGGCGGCGCGGAGGGCTTCGACCATGCGCCGCGAGTGGTCGACCGTCACGACGTCGTCGGCGTCGCCGTGGAACGCCCACTGCGGCACGCCGGCGAGGAGCATCGCCGCCTCGTGCCTGGGCATCTGCGTGGTGGTGCCGTCGAATCCGCCGCAGATCGGGACGACCGCGGCGAAGCGTTTCGGATAGAGCGCCGCGACCGCCCACGTGCCGAAGCCGCCCATCGACAGGCCGGTGACGTACACGCGATCGCGATCGACGTCGTAGGTCTGCTCGACGTCGTCGAGCGCCGCGACGGCGGCGAGGAGATTCCAGCCGCGCCAGCCGTACGTCAGCGATGCCTGCGGGAAGACGACGAGCGCGGGGAACCGATCCGGATCGCGCTCGATCGCCGGGCCGATGCCGACGGTGGTCGGCGCGAGTCCGTCGTCGCCCGACTCGCCGCGGCCGTGCAGGAAGAGGATCAGCGGCAGCGGCGGCTTCACGTCCGGCGGCACGTAGACGCGATAGATCGACGGCGTTCCCTCGACGTCGATCGTGTGCTCGTGAAAAAGCATCGGTGTATTGTGAGCCTATGCGCTCCTGCGAGAACTGCAACGCGCGGCTGATCGCCGGCGTGACCAGCTGTCCGCAGTGCGGCATCTACGCGGGCGAGTATGTGGAAGGGGAGGCGATTCATCCGCGCAAGCCGCGGTATCGGTTTTGGATTTCGTTACTCGTGGCTGCGGTGATTGTGACGGCCATTTCCTTCGCATTCGTCAAACCAGAGTTGCTGCCGATCCGCATCAGCAAGGGAATGAAGCTCGTTTATCGCCAGCCCGTCCGCGTCGTTGGCGACCGTCCCGGCGGCGCGTTCCGCGCGAAGGGCGCGGTCCTGAGCGAGCCGGAGGCGACGATGCTCCTGCGCCGCAGCTTCGCCGCCGTCGATCCGAAGTGCATCGCCATTCTCAGCAACGGCTACCAGAACGGCGCCTACACGATGACGGTGGTCAACGGCTGCGATCACACGCGCCTCGGCCAATGGCGCGTGGACGGCAAGACGAAGGCGATCACTCCCGCGTCGCCGCGTTAGGATAGATGCCGATGCGCGTGGCAGTCCTCACGTTCGACGGCTTCAACGAGATCGATTCGCTCGTCGCGGCGCACATCATCAATCGCGTCGACCTTCCGGGATGGCGCGCCGAGATCACCGGCCCGTCCGACGTGCTGACGTCGATGAACGGCGTGGCCATCCGCGCCCAGCAGCCGCTCGAATTCGCGTCGCGCGCCGACGCCGTCATCATCGGCAGCGGCCGCAAGACGCGCGACGTGGTTGCGGACGACGCGCTGATGGCGCGCCTGCACCTCGATCCGCAGCGCCAATGGATCGCTTCGCAATGTTCCGGCGCCCTCGTCCTGATCCGCCTCGGCCTCCTCCCGCCCGGCGTCCCCGTCTGCACCGACCGCAATACCGAAGCGTGGATCACCGCCGCCGGCTACCGCGTCCTCGACGAGCCGTTCCACGCCGCGGGCCGCGTCGCCACCGCCGGAGGCTGCCTCGCCTCGCACTACCTCGCGGCGTGGCTGATCTGGGCGGGGGCGGGGAGGGAGGCGGCGGTGGACGCGCTGTCGTACGTCCTGCCGCACGGCGAGGAAGAGGACTACACCCGGCGCGCGCTCGGACACGTCGAGCGATTCGTCCCCCAGCTCACGCTTCCTGCGTAGTTGTTTGGTGTTCTTCTTTTTATGATCCCCGGGAGAAGTGTCGCTGCGCTCGTCTTGCTTCTGCTCGTCTTCTGGTCTGGGTGGAGGACAGGCACTCTTGCCTGTCCGTGCAGAGAGACCAGGCAGGAACCGCTGTCCTTCACGATCGACGCCGGCCGATCGGCGCCGAAGGTCGACGCGCGATATGTCGGCAACATGAAGACCCACAAGTTCCATCGGGCGTCGTGCCGATACGCGTCCTGTCCGAACTGCACGGCGAAATTCAAGACTCGCGAGGAAGCGATGAAGGCGGGGTATGTGCCGGGCGGGTGCTGCGATCCGTGAACAACCGCGGGTGTTACGATGAGATTTCGATGAAGTCGAAGGTGGCCGAGGAACTGCGGCGCGAGACGGACGAGGCGGTGCGCGCGATGACGATGGAAGAGCGCATGGCGCTGGCGCTGCGTTTGGGAGATGAGGCCATCGAGACGCTCGCTGCGGCTCGTGGCATCACGCGCGACGAAGCGCGACGCATTCTCGAGAAGGAGAAGCGTCACGGCCGTCGATACTCGCGTTGCATCGAGGAACTCGATGGCGACTCTCCTCTATTCTCGCTCGAACGCGCCTACGTTCAGAAATCCGTTCCCTCCCAACGGATTTATGGTCGGCGTCACCGTTAAGTCACTGAAAACGCGAGTAGCTCAGCACGGCACGGCGGTCGCTTGCGCTTTCTCGCATGACCCGCCGACTCATCCTCATCGCCCTCCTGTTCGTCGCCATTCCGCTCTCGGCGCAGACGAAACATCGCGTGTCGCGCATTGACGTTCGCGGGGATGTGCCGGCGCGCATTGTCGTTTCGCAGAGCGCGCTCGCGGAGGGGCGCAGTTACAGTGACGACGATCTCGAGATCGCGGCCGCGCGCGTTAGGCGGTTGCCGTTCGTCTACGAGGCGCGCTATTCGCTCGAAGGGGAGACGCTCGTCCTCGAAGTGAGCGGGATGACGCGGCTGTTCGGCGATGTCGATGCGACGAGTGTGGGCCTCGAAGGGGAGCATTCGTCCAGCGCCGCGTTCACGGGCGGCGGACGCCTGTTCCTCGGGTCGGGCGTCGCCGAGGCGCGCGTGCAGGAGACCGTCGCCGAGCATGCGGAGGAACAGACGAGCGCGGACGTCGCGTATTCGCACTACGGCATCGGCGGCTCGCGGCTCTTCGCCACCGCCGGCGTGCAGTACGCGATCACGCGCGAGAACGGCTTCGATCCCGATCCGACGCTCCGGCTGCTCGTCGGCTATCCGCTGAGCATCCGCCAGACCCTCACCGCGTCCGCTTCGCGTTCCGGATACAGCGCGCGCCAGGGATTCATTGTCGGGCCGCAGAACCTTCACGCCTCCGCGACGCAGCAGTACGTCGATCTTCGCTGGACGTACGACACGACCGACGATCCGTTCTTCGCCCGCCGCGGCCTCGCGATCGCCGCGGGACCGTCGTGGAACCGCAGCGACAGCGAATCGGAGACGCTCTCCCTCCTCTTCCCGTCGCTCCGGATCGGAATCGAAACGTTCCGCACCGAATCGACCTCGAAGTCGCTCAGCGCCGAGGCGCGCAAGCTGTGGAGCATCGGCGCGCGCGGCGCGATTTTCTCCGGAGTCCGCGGCGCGCTCGACCGTGCGCGCGTGAAGTCGTCGTTCGGCAATCGATTCGCGCTCGGCGTCGATACGCGATACGAGACCAGGTCCGGCGCGATCACGCTCGGCTACGCGCACAACCTCTTCGATCGCGCGCGGGCCACGGCGATGCGGCAGCGGATCGAGCTCGGCGCGACGTACAGCCGCAGCAAGATCGAGAACGTCTTCGCGTTCGAGCCGTACAACCCGAGCGTCACCACCCTCACCGCGGCGTACCTGCTGCGTCCGCAGTTCGCGACGATCCGTCTGAGTCTGAGCTACGTATCTCAGGAAACGCCGCTGGCCGCGGCCGAACCGCGTCCGAGTCCCATTCCGTTCCCCTGAGCGAGCGCGTCGTCGGCGCGGACGCAATTGCGTCCGGCGGCCTTGGCGGCGTAGAGCGCGCGATCGGCGCGGTCGATGAGCGTGTTCCAGGCGTCGGGGATGTTGGGCTGCATGGACGCGACGCCGCAGCTGATCGTCACGCCGATGCCGAGGGACTCGACGCCCGCGCGGAGGCGCTCGGCGGTGTACGCCGCATCCTCGGCGTTCGTGTTCGACAGCAGCACCGCGAACTCCTCGCCGCCGATGCGGGCCACGATGTCGGCGATGCGGGACGGCAGCTCGCCGCTGCTGCGGCGGATCTGGCGCGAGAGAAACCGCGCCACCTGCATCAGCGCCTGATCGCCTTCGAGATGTCCGCGCTCGTCGTTGAGCTTCTTGAAGTGATCGAGATCGAGCAGCACCAGCGCGAGCGGCTTCTGTTCCGCGATCGCGTGCCGCCAATCCTCGGTGAGCGCGCGCTGGAAGTAGCGCCGGTTGGCGATGCCGGTCAGCTCGTCGAGCAGCGACAGCCGCTCGAGCTGCGCATTCGCCTGCCGCAGCTCGTCCGTCCGCTCGTCGACGAGCTGCTGCAGACGCCTGGCCTGGCGGCGCAGCGCCCTCGTGCGCATCCGCACGATCAGCGCGATCACGATCGCCGCGAGAACGGCCGCGATCGCGAACCAGAGCAGCATCGCCCGCTGCGAGCGATACCACGGCGGCAGCACGGTGATCGTCCAGCGCGACTCCGGACTGACCTGGCCCCACGCGCTGCGCGCGCGCACGCGGAACGTGTAGTCGCCCGGCTCGAGCGACGTGTAATCGACGAACGGCTCGGCCGCCCATCCGCTCCACGCGTTGTCGGGAGGATCGAGTCGATATTGATAGACGACGCCGCGGCGGTACGACAGCGGCGCGAACTCGATGCGCAGGCGTCCGAACGAATGCGGCAGCGGCGCGGTCACGCGTGCGCCGTTACCGCGCGCGACGCGCGTGACCAGCGGCGCGGGCTGCGACGCCGCGGCGTGCGAGGCGGTGCTGGTGAATCGATACAGCCCTTCTTCCGATCCGAACCAGACCACGCCGTCCGCATCCGCCTGCAGCACGCTGACGTTCGCCGGATCGACCGGCACGAGCGGCAGCGCCTCGCGCGCGTACTGCCCGTTCGCCAGGCGCGGGAGCAGGCGCGGCGGCGTGGTGTTGAGCCAGAGATTGCCGCGCGGATCTTCGGCGATCAGGTACGCGTCGCGGGCGAACCTGCTCAGAGGCTTCGTCGCGAATCAGCTCGTTGTTCGGGCCGACGAAGAAGACGGCCTCGGGCTCATGAACCGCGATTCGTCCGCCGATCATCGAGAGCTGCGCTTCGGTTTTTTCGCCGACCGGATGAAACGTCTTGCCGTCGAACCGCTGCACGCCGTCGAACGTCGTGCCGGCCCATAACACTCCGTCGTGCTCGAGCAGCGCGCGCGCGTGCGGCGGACTGCCGGGCAGCACTCCTTCGAATTGCCAGCCGCTCGCGCCGCGGCGCAGCGTGGCCATTCCCTTTCGGAGGCTGAGCCAGACCCGCGACGGATCGCTCGTCGAGCGCAGCGCTTCGTACACCACCAGCTCCTTCGTGCCGGGAATCAGAGTGGAGGACAGGCACTCCTGCCTGTCCTCGGAGCCCGGACAGGCAGGAGTGCCTGTCCTCCACTTCACCAGGAACGCGCCTTCGCTCGTGCCGACGAGCACTTCGCCGTCGAGCGGCACGACGCACCACGCCGTCCCGGGAACGCCGTCGATCGCGCGCACCGCGGCCGGGTTGGCGTCGCTGGCGAAGAGGCCGTACGACGTGGCGATCCAGAGCCGGTCGCCTTCGCGGGCCAGTCCGTTGACTGCGCCGCGCAATCCGCTGCGGGCGTCGAGCACCGACACGGGCATCGCCAGATCGAGGCGCACCACGGGCCCGTGATACGACAGCCAGAGCGCGCCCTCGCGATCCTCGAATGCGTGCGCGAGCACCGCCATCGGCAACCCGGCCGCGGTGTCGAGCCGCTGCTCGATCTCGCCGGAAGACGCGAGCAGCAGAACGCCGTCCTGGCGCGTGCCGATCACCAGCCGTCCGTCGCGCAAGCGGGTCGCCGCGGTCACGGTCTTCGTCTTCAGCCACTGCGACGCATCGGCCGCGAACGGCGCTCCGCCGACGCGAAACAATCCTTCGCCGCGCACGGAAACGACGTCGCCGACGATCGCATCAGTCGTCTTGCCGTCGAATCCCGCCGGCGTCACGGTCATCGTCATCGCATCGATGCGCCGCAGTCCGTCGCTGCCGGTGATGTACTGATCGCGGCACGTTCGCGGAATCGACGAATCGGGCAGGCTGGCGATCGCGCGCGGCGCTCCGCCGCTCCACGCGATCACCGCGCGCTCGGCGACGAAGAAGAACGCGTTCGCGGTCGCGCAGATCCCGCGCACGTCGCCGAAATCGCGCAGCGACGGGAGCTGCGCCGACAGCGAGTGATACTTCATCGCGCCGGTTTCATCGGGCGCGACCCATCCGAATTCGTCGACGGCGCCGACGGCGATCTCCGGTCCCGAGCGCGTGGCCACGGCGAACACCGCCGAGTCGTTCGGCAGCGCGGTCATGCGCCACGACGCGCCGTCGTAGCTCATCACGCCGCGCAGCGTGCCGAAATGCAGCACGCCCGCCCGGTCCTGCGCCGCGGCGAACACCTGCGTGCCGCCCTGGTGCTGCTTGGCGGTGTACGTCTCGACGATCGGGAAGCCGCGCGCGTACAGCGCTGCGGAGACGGCGAGCATGCCGAAGGCGAGGAGGGCGCGCATGTGAATGCGTGCAGCGTACAATGAAACATTCCGCACGGGAGGGCGATCGGGCGTTGGACACCTACCCGGACGAACTAGAGGGAGCGCTTTACGACATCCAGCGCTACCTGCAAGACGAAATACCGCCGCTGAATGCGAGCGATGCCGTGGCGACGCTGATTGCGCAGCCGCCGCAGGTGCTCATGCAGGAAGTCCGCGTCTGGGCGGTCGGGCAGAGCCGTCTGCAGTCGGCGTCGATGAGCGACCTGCTCTTCCACGCCCTGCGCAAAGTGCATCTCGTCGGCGCGCTGAAACTGATCGACCGCAACGCCGCCGATGCCTACCTCGCGGCCGCCATGCCGCTCGCGCTCGAAGCCTGTCCGGCCGATGAGCGCGAGCTGCTGAAGACGAACCTGATCACGCTCCGCTCGTCGCGCGACATCGGCTCCGGCTCCTCTTCGACCGCCGTTCACGTCGAGCGGTCGGGAGGCGGGACGACCGCCGGTACGACACCGCACGGTCGCGAAGCCCTCGGATCCCGTCGTTCGCCACGCGCGCCGTCTGTCGATGGTGATCGATCGGTTGTCCGATCGCGCTGGCTCCGCACCGTCGCCGCAGACAGCATTCAACGACACGCCCGCGCAGCTCGTGACGATGGCCGCGCAAAGCTCGACGTCGGAAGAGGAGCTGGAGGAGTACATCCGCACGCTCCAGCCGTACACCGGCGAGTCGGATCCCGACAAGCTGTTCAAGGTGCTGGCGGACGGCGTGCCGAAGTGGGAGATCGCCCTGCCGTCGCGTCCCTCGGCGTCGATCGAGGCGATGCACCGGATCATCACCCTGACGCCGAGCATGATCGGCGCGGCCAAGCGATTCCGCGAGCTGATGGCCGAGGCCATCGCGCAGTTCAATGGAGGCTCGCTGCCGGCGGCGGTGGCGATGCTCGAGCTGGCGGACCTCGTGATCGCGGAGAGGAAGCTCGATCCGGCGGCCGTCGATCGCGTGCGCAGCGACTGCGTGGAGTCGATCAGCTCCGAGCAGATGCGCCGCTACGCGGAGAACAAGACCAAGCACGTGCTGCTGCGCAAAGCGCTCGGCTTCTTCCCGACGCTCACGCGGCAGAGCCTCCTGCAGGAGCTGCGCGGCGAGGCCCGGCCCGAGCGCCGCCGCGCGATTCTCGGGCTCCTCGAAGCGTACGGCCACGCCGGCCGCGACTCCGCGCTCGCGGACCTCGAGATCGAGCTCGCGCGGTCGCCGGACCAGATCGATACGTACTACCTGCGCAACCTCATCTATCTCCTGCATCGCATCCCGCACGAGACCGGCGACGGCGTCGACAAAGAGCTGGAGCTGCTCGCGCGTGCGACCGCGCGCGGGCAGAACCTCTACGTCATCAAGGAAGCGATCATCCCGCTCGGCCAGATCAAGACCGACGCCGCAGTGAAGCTGCTCGTGACGCGCCTCGCGGAATTCGAGGCGCTGCTGGTGCGCAAAGATGCGCTCTATCCGGCCGACGAGATGCAGAAAACCGTCGACCGGGTCGTGACGGCGCTGGCGCGGATCGCCACGCCGGCGGCGCTCCTGGCGATCGCGCGCCACGGCATGAAGCCGAACCCGCTCCTCGGCGATACGCGCGCGCGCCTCGCATCGCTGTCGCAGCACGACCTCTCGTTCGATGAAGACACGGTGAACGTGCTCGTGAAGACGATCCGCGAGGATTTGCCGGCGAAAGTGTTCGGCAAGGTCATCGCCTCGCGTCCCGCGCCGCTGCGCCTGATTGAAGCGCTGTCGAGCACCCGATCGGAAGTGGTCGAGAAACTGTTCGCGGAGATCGTCGAGAAATTCGGCGAGTACGACACCGGCCGCATCGCCGCGGCGGCGCTCGCGAATCTCGCCTCCCTCGCGAAAGGGAAGGGACGGGAGACCCAGGCCGCGACGCTGACCGGCGACCTCGACTTCTTCGCCCTGCCGTCGCTGATGCAGTCCCTCGCGGAGACGCAGGCCACGGGCATCGTGACCCTGAGCACGAAGCAGGGACAGACGTCCGGCAAGCTGCTGTTCCTGGGCGGGAAATTCGTCGACGCCCAGACCGGCCACCTCCGCGGCGTCGACGCCATCTATCAAATGCTCGAGCGCCCCGTCCCCGGCATGTTCGCCTTCGTCCCCCAGCCGACGCTGAGCGTGAAGACGAAGACCGAGCCGATGGAGATCATGGGCCTGTTGTTCGAAGGAATCCGCCGCCACGACGAGCTCCGCCAGGCCTGCATCCTCGTCCCCGACGACCTCGCCCTCCAGGCCGGCACCGTCAAACCCACCCCCGACCCCGAGGAAACCGACCCCTCGATCATCCGCGAAGTCTGGGTCAAAGCCTCGGGCGGCACGAAGGTCAGCGACTGGGAAACGCAAATCGCGACGGACGCGTATCGCATTCGAAGGTTGGTGATGCGGTGGCTGGAGGAGGGGGCGTTGCAACCGGTGGTGACGGCC
>CAVTGG010000011.1:0-241030 GCA_963734155.1 uncultured Acidobacteriota bacterium | reverse complement strand
CGCCGATCCAGCCGGTGGCGAACAGCCGCAGGTTCCTGTAGCCATGCCGCCGCGTCCGTGCCCGCAAAGGGCTCGTTCTGCTCGGCGGGCAGGGCCCATGCTCCGGTGCGGCGAACGATCAGCGGCGTCATGCGGTTCATGACGCAGGATTAACCTTCGATTCACCACGTTTCGCAAGGGCGCCGGATGGTCAATTTCCGCCCCGGCGTCCGTCGCGGGACGCGCGGGCCGGTCGCTTCTCAGCAATTCCCGGGAGATGTCGCCGCGCTCGGGCTGCGTGATCGTAGAGGTATAGGTCTAGAAGCTGCGGGGCTCCGGCGGATAGGTCGCGTCTTCAGGAAGCGCCTGACCGAGATGAGATAGCCGGGCGGAAGCTCCATCGAAATCGGCCGCTGCGCGATCTCCTCCGGCGTGCCGGCCGCCGCCGATCGATCACCCGATCGACCCGGACGCTGGCGATCCGCCCGTCGCTGCCCAGGCTCACCTGATGCACGACGACGAACAGCCGGCATGCCCCCGGGGCTGGCTGGGCGGCAGCCGGCGCCGCCGCAAAGAGCGAAACCGCAAAGGCCAGCGGGAATGAAAGCGCGCGGAGCGAAATCACCGCTCAGACCATCGCCCTCGGGTTGCGTGAACACCCGGGTCACCTCGGGCTCGAAGCTCTCCAGCGGATCGACGTCGAACTCGGGATCGAAGGCCGGCGCGTCCCATTCGTCGACCAGCTTCTCGGCGAAGCCGTACCAGCTCTCGCCCCTGAACCGCTCGCGCCCCTCCGGATCCTTGCCGAGATGCTCGAAATAATAGCGGCCCTGGAATTCCTGGTGCCAGTAGACGGCGTGGTAGATGTCCTCGCGGACATAGGGCTTCAGCATCTCCGCCGCGATCGGGCCGTGATTGGGGATCGAGAAGAGCTTGCCGAGATCGTGGCAGAGCGCCGCCACCACCTCCTCGTCGCTCGCGCCCGCGCGGCGGGCGAGCGTGCCCGCCATCAGGCTAGTGGGTGAGCTGGTTGGCGGCGAAGCCGACCTCGATCGCCTCGAGCCGGGCGAGGCTCTCCATGATCTGCCGCGGCGCGGCCGAGGCCTTGGTGCTTGCCATGCTCGGCGGCGATATGGGCCCACTCCTCGGCGGTGCCGTTCCTTCATGTCGGTGAACATGGCGCGCCCTGTACCACAGCGCGAAGACGCGGCATAGATTTGCGCGATGGAGGGGCAGGCAAGCGTCGCGGAAGCGCTGCGGCACGGGCACGCGGCTGCTGCGCGAGCGATGCCCGCGCTCGCCGCCGCGCAGGCGCGCGAGATCCTGGCCGTCGCGCCCGGCAATGCCGACGCCTAGCGGCTGCTCGGCGCGGCGCTGCGGCGGACCGGCGAGGACGAGGAGGCCGAGCAGGCCGAGCTCGACGCGATCTCCGCCTCGGTCCACGATCCCGGCTGATGCGCGCCGCCGAGGCCCTGCTCGACAACGATCTGCCGTCGCCGAGCGCATCCTGCGCGCCGCGCCTCAACGACAAGCCGACCGACGTCGCCGCGATCCGGATGATGGCCGAGCTGGCCGGCGCGGCTCGGCCGCTACGCGCGATGCCGAGAAGCTGCTGCGCCGCGCGCTCGAGCTGGCGCCCGGCTTCGCCGCGGCGCGCGCCAATCTCGCCACCGTGCTCTACCGCCAGAACCGCCCCGCCGAGGCGATCGCCGAGCTCGACCGCTGCTCGACGAGCGAGCCGAGGCAATCCCGGCCACCAGAATCTCAAGGCCGCCGCGCTCGGCCGGATCGGCGGCTACGAGGAGGCGATCGCGCTCTACGAGCAGGTGCTCGCCGCGCTCCCCGACCAGCCCAAGGTCTGGATGAGCTACGGCCATGCGCTGAAGACGGTCGGCCGGCAGGACGACGGCATCGCCGCCTATCGCCGCGCGCTCGCGCTCGCGCCGGCGCTGGGCGAGGTCTGGTGGAGCCTCGCCAATCTCAAGACGGTGCGCTTCGCCGACGACGACGTCGCGGCGATGGAGGCCGCGCTCGCCGCGCCGGACCTCGCGCGCGAGGACCGCTTCCATCTCCATTTCGCGCTCGGCAAGGCGTTCGAGGAGCGGGCGAGTCCGAGCGCCGCCTTCGCCCATTATGCCGAGGGCAACCGGCTGCGCGCGCGCGACGATCGGCTACGATCGCCGACGAGACCGACGCGCTAGGTCGACGCGCAGCATCGCGCTGTTCACGCCGGCTTTCTTCGCCGCGCGCGCCGGCCGGGGCTGCCCGGCGCCCGACCCGATCTTCATCCTCGGCATGCCGCGCGCCGGCTCGACCCTGATCGAGCAGATCCTCGCCAGCCACAGCGCAGGTCGAAGGCACGATGGAGCTGCCCGACATCCCCGCGCTCGCCCGCGGCTCGGCGGCGGCAAGGCGCAAGGCCGACGCCGCCGCCTATCCCGACTGCCTCGCCGAGCTCGACGCGCCGGCGCTGCGCGCGCTCGGCGAGGAATATCTCGAGCGCACCCGCATCCAGCGCAAGACCGACCGGCCCTTCTTCATCGACAAGATGCCGAACAACTGGGCGCATGTCGGCCTCATCCACCTGATCCTGCCCAATGCCAAGATCATCGACGCGCGCCGCCATCCGCTCGACTGCTGCTTCTCCAACTTCAAGCAGCATTTTGCGCGCGGCCAGGGCTTCAGCTATGCGCTCGACCGACATGGGCCGCTATTATGCCGACTATGTCGCGCTGATGGCGCATTTCGACGCGGTGCTGCCGGGCCGGTCCACCGGGTGATCCACGAGCGGCTGATCGACGATCCCGAGGCGCGAGATCCGCGCGCTGCTCGACTATCTCGGCCTGCCCTTCGAGCCGGCCTGCCTGCGCTTCCACGAGACCGAGCGCGCCGTGCGCACCGCCAGCTCCGAGCAGGTCCGCCGCCCGATCAACCGCGACGGCGTCGACCAGTGGCGCGCCTACGAGCCCTGGCTCGGTCCGCTAAGCAGGCGCTCGGCCCGGTGCTCGACGACTGGCCGAACGCCCCGGCGTGACAAATCGACCACATCGCCGCCGCGTAATCGTTTCGCGCATCAAAATCAGTTTGACGCGCCGCCGAAACAGCGTGGAACTTGCTCTGCGGCAAGTCTCAGGGGAGAGAGATATGCGCCTGTCGCGTGCCGCTTTGCGGCCTGCTCGCCTCGACCATGCTCTGCGGCACGCGGCGCCGCCTTCGCGCAGGACACGCCGCCCGACCGCCGGCACGGCGCCAACGGCAGCGACGACGAGGCGAATATCATCGTCACCGCGCAGAAGCGCGCGGAGAATCTGCAGAACGTGCCGATCAGCATCCAGGCGCTCGGCACGCAGCAGCTCGAGCAGCTGAACGTCGCCAATTTCCACGATTATACCCGGCTGCTGCCCAGCATCTCCTACCAGACCGCTCCAGCCGGGCACGACCAACGTCTATATCCGCGGCGTCGCCTCGGGCGGCGACGGCAACCATTCGGGCTCGCTGCCCGACCGTCGGCGTCTATCTCGACGAGCAGCCGGTCACGACGATCGGCGGCACGCTCGACGTCCACATCTACGACATCGCCCGGATCGAGGCGCTGCGCGGGCCGCAGGGCACGCTCTACGGCGCCTCGTCCGAAGCCGGCACGATCCGGATCATCACCAACCAGCCCGACCCGTCGGCTTCTACGGCGCGGTCGACGCCGAGCTCAACACCGTCCGCCACGGCGGCATCGGCGGCACGCTCGAAGGCTTCGTCAACGCGCCGCTCGCGCGACCGCGCCGCGCTGCGCCTGGTCGGCTGGTACCAGCACGACGCCGGCTATATCGACAACGTCCCCGGCACCCGCACCTTCCCGACCCCGCGGCATCGTCATCAACAACGCCGCCCTCGTCGAGAACAATTTCAACGACGTCGACACGATCGGCGGCCGCGCCGCGCTCGGCATCGATCTCAACGACAATTGGACGGTGACCGCCAGCCGTTCGGCCAGGACCAGCGAGCCACGGCTCGTTCGCCTACGACAGCGCTCGGCGACCTCCAGGTCCAGCATTTCTTTCCCGAACGCAACCACGACCGCTTCATCCAGGCCGCGCTCACCATCGAGGGCCAGATCGGCAATTTGGACCTCACCTATGCCCGCAGACCGGCGCAATCCGTGGTGGGTGGAAGGCGGCTACGGCGTGCGCTACTGGCAGGACGACATGTACATGGTCATCCCCTGGCTGGCCCTGTACGGATCAATATCCGGCTCGATCGAGCCGAAGGCGCGCGACCTCGCGCACGAATGGACCGAGGCCTATGTCGCGCGTCTGTGGGACCCGCAACACGACCTCTTCCAACACGCTCCGGAAACGATCGGCTCCGACGAATTCTGGGGCCGCGGCAATGGCTGGTCGGTCTACGGCCTCGCGCGCGCCAACAACGACGAAACGCGCCCGCTCCTCGTCCGCGCCGCCGCGCGCCTCGCACAGAAGCGCCTCCCCTCCGGCGGATGGCCCTCCAACCTCTCGCGACCGCTCGAATGCCCGGTGGTCGAGACATCCGCAACGGGATTGATCACCGCCTTCCTCGCCCGCGGTGTGAATGAAGGCTGGCTCGATCGGGAAACATACGTCCCCATCATCCTCCGTGCATTCGCCGTTCTCATGGACCGCGTGGATGCCGAAGGCGCCGTGCATGGCATCCAGCCGCCGGGAACAGGGCCCGCGTTTTGTGGAGCGCCCATGCTGGCTTCGGATCAGGTGACGATCAACGTGAACTATGGGGCGGGAGCGGTGTTGCTCGCGGCGGCGGAGGTGTTGCGGTTGCGGGAGATGCAGTAGTGTTTTCGCGAGTGCAGTTAGCGATGAAGGATGAAAGATGAAGGATGAAAGATGACTCGGGAGTTGTGCGAGCGGACGAAAGCCTTCGCTCTCCGGATCATCCGACTTTCATCCGCACTGCCTCGCCGACGTGAAGCGACCTTGATGGCGCGGCAGGTTCTTCGGTCTGGAACCTCCGTGGGCTCGCACTGCCGCGAGGCGTATCGCAGCAGATCGAATGCTGAATTGATCAGCAAGCTCGAATCTGCGCTGCAGGAACTGGATGAAACGAGCTACTGGCTCGAGCTGATCCGCGAATCCAACATGATGGCGTCACAACGTCTCGAACCGCTTCTTCAGGAAGCCGATGAGCTGATGCGCATTTTGGTAGCGTCTGTGAAAACGATCAAAGCCAAAACACCCTGATTCATCGGTCATCCTTCATCTTTCATCCTTCATCCTTAACGTTTTCACGCATCATTCGCCTATGAACAAACGCGCGATCGTCCTTGTCTGCGATTCCCTCGGCGTCGGCGAGCTCCCCGACGCAAAAGATTTCGGCGATGAGGGTTCCAACACCCTCGGCCATGTTCTCGACTCGCAGCATCCGCAGCTACCGACGCTCACGCGCCTCGGGCTGTTGCACACGCTGCCCACTCCCGCCACGACCGAAAACCCCGGCAGCGCGTTCGGCCGCATGGCCGAGGTCAGCGCGGGGAAGGACACGACCACCGGGCATTGGGAAATGATGGGTCTCATCGTCGAGGATCCGTTCCGCACGTATCCGAACGGGTTTCCGCGCGAAGTCATCGAGGAATACGAGCGGCGCATTGGGCGGGAGACGCTCGGGAACAAGCCCGCCTCGGGGACGGTGATTCTCGACGAGCTCGGCGAGGAGCACATGCGCACGGGCGCGCCGATCGTTTACACGTCCGCGGACTCGGTGTTTCAGGTCGCGGCGCACGAGGACGTGGTTCCGGTCGAGGAGTTGTGGCGCATCTGCGCGACCGCGCGCGAGCTGATGCGCGGGGAGCACAACATCGGGCGCATCATCGCCCGGCCGTTTGTCGGCACGGGCTCGGGGCACTTCAAGCGCACGGCGAATCGGAAAGACTTTTCCGTGCGGCCGACGGGCGAGACGGTGGTGGAGCGCGCGTTCAAGGCGGGACGGCAGGTGATCGGGCTCGGCAAGATTGCCGACATCTTCGACCGCGTCGGCATCAGCGAGGAGATCCGCACGGAGTCGAACTCCGACGGGATGCGCAAGACGATCGATCTGATCCGCCAGTCGAGCGCCGACTTCATCTTCACGAATCTCGTCGACTTCGACTCGAAGTACGGGCATCGCAATGATCCGGTCGGCTACGCGAAGGCGCTCGAGTCGTTTGACTCCGAGCTCGCGGCGCTGCTCGATTCGATGCAGCAGGACGATCTGCTCTTCATTACCGCCGATCACGGCTGCGATCCGTGCGACGTCTCGACCGATCACACGCGCGAGTACGTGCCGCTGCTCGTCGCGGGCCCGCGCGTGCGCGGCGCGAAGCCGCTCGGCACGCGCGCGACGTTCGGCGATCTCGGCGCCACGATTTGCGATTACCTCGGCCTGCCGCTGACGGGCCTGCCGGGCAAGAGCGTTCTTCCGGAACTGGGGGTGGAGTGATGAGGCGTGCAGTTCTGATTCTGTTGTTGGCGACGAGTGCATTTGCACAGCAGCCGGTCGTTCCGGCGGCGCGCATCGCCGATGATGCGATCGTCTTCGATCGCGTCGCCGAGGCCTCGAAGAAAGATCTGCCGCGCGATCTGTTGAAGCGGATTATCAACGAAGACATCGATCTGCTGCGCGGCAGGCGTCAGGACGGATCGTATGCGTACGCGACGTACGAGCGCTTCGAGGCCAGCCGGACGACGCAGTCGTTTTCGGTGCAGCCGCGCAAAGACCAGATGCAGACCGTCGAGGTGAAGGGCTCGTTCGTCTACCGGGTGATCCTCGACGTGCCGTCGCGGCGGCTCCTCGTGCGCAAGAACCTGCCGCTCTGGGTCGAGCGGGTCGACATCGAAATGGTGCCGCAGGGACGAAATCAGACCAACCGCAGCTCAGTGGAAGTGAAGGCGTGGATGCAGCCGGGCGAGATCAAGCCGATCGATCTGCCGGACGTGGCCCGGCAGGCGACGATCAAAGTGATCGGCACGGCCGACGAGAAGGGCTATTCGAATCTCGACGTCGTGCTGGTGCAGGCGCGGATCGTCGACAACGCCGACAGTCCGTACGCGAATGCAGTGGCGACGGCGAAGGCGATTCAGCGCGCGCTGGAGAACAACGACATTCCCTCGATTCGGGCCATGGCGGGGCGTCTGCGCGATCAGATGGGAGCGCCTGTGGAGCGGCGGGCCTCACCCGCGGCCGCGACCGCGACTCGCTCCAACGTCACAGTCGACGGTGACCGTCACCGCGGCGCCGGACAGCGCCTCGCAGGTAGAGTTGCAGACCGAGCTGCAGATGATCGAAGACCTCCTGACGGGCAGCGAATCGGAGCGCCGCGAAGGGCTCGACCGGCTGCACCAATTAGTGCGCCGAACGCGGCGATAACGCCCGAAAACGGCCCGGTTTTGCACTTTTGATGGTTTGACGCATGCCGATGCGTGACGTAGAATGCCCGTCCCTCAAGTTGTTGTCTTAGCGCATTCCGAAAGGAGCTTCACTTGTCGTCAATGAAATTAGGATTCAAGGTCGGGGACAAGCTCGTTTATCCGAACCACGGTGTGACGGTCGTGGAGCATATCGGCGAATCGCCGATCATGCCGGCGGGGGACAGCTACTATCACCTTCGGCTTCTCGCGAATAATTCGCGGCTGGTGGTGCCGATCACGAACACGGACCGCGTCGGTCTTCGCCGCCTGTACGCGCAGAAGGAGATCAAAGGTCTCCTCGGTCTGCTCGAACAGAAGCTGGTGAAGAGCCACACGGACTGGAAGGGCCGCTACCGCGAGAATCTCGAGAAGATGAAGACAGGCCGTCTCGAGGACGTCGCGGACGTGCTCAAGAACCTCAACGAGGTTCAGAAACGGAAAAGCCTCTCGTTCCGCGAGAAGAAGATGTACGACCGCGCCAAGTACCTGCTCGTCTCCGAAGTCGCGATCGTGAAGAACATCCCCGAGCCGGAAGCGGAGAAGCTCATCCATAAGTGCCTCGAGAAGTCTCTCCAGACGATGGGTCACTAACCCGCTCGGCGTGGTTAGAATGAAAGCCGCCCCCACGGGCGGCTTTTTTCGTTCTTATGCTTCCTCCCTGGATTCGCGAAAAAAAACTGAACCTCGCCTCTCTCCGCGAGGTGAAGACCCTTCTGCGCGCCAACGAGCTCCACTCGGTCTGCGAGTCCCTCGCCTGTCCCAACCGCACGGAGTGTTTCTCGCGCGGCACGGCGACGTTCATGATCCTCGGCGATGTCTGCACGCGCTCGTGCGGCTTCTGCAACGTCACCACCGGCCGGCCGTACGCGCCGCCGTCGAAAGACGAGCCGCGCGCGGTCGCGGAGACGGCGCGGAAGCTCGGACTGCGCCACGTCGTCGTGACGTGCGTGACGCGCGATGATCTCGAAGACGGCGGCGCGGGGCAGTTCGCGGAGACGATTCGCGAGTTGCGCGTTGCTCTTCCCCACGCAGCGGTGGAAGTGCTCACGTCCGACTTCCGCGGCAACCGCGACGCGGTGCGCACGGTCGTCGAGGCGAAGCCGGATTACTTCAATCACAACGTCGAGACCGTGCCGCGGCTCTACGACTTCGTGCGGCCGGGGTCGCGCTTCGAGCGCTCGCTCGCGGTGTTGCGCGAGGCGAAAGCGATCGACGGCGAGGTGGTGACGAAGTCGGGGCTGATGCTCGGACTCGGCGAGCGGCGCAAAGAAGTCGTCGAAGTGCTGGAGCGCCTGCTCGAGTCGCAGGTGGAGATCGTGACGATCGGGCAGTACCTGCAGCCGAAGCGCGAAAAGCTCGACGTCGTCGAGTACATCCACCCCGACGTCTTCGACGAGTACCGCGTCATCGGCGAGGACCTCGGCTTCCGCGCTGTCTTCTCCGGACCGTTTGTGCGAAGCTCGTACATGGCGGATGTCGTCGCGCATCAGCATGCGAGAGCCTGACAAAGAGCGGTCCCCCTTCTTCACCACCTGGCTCCCGATCTTTCTCGACTTCCTCTCCGTCGAGAAAGGGCTCGCGAAAAACTCGCTCTCGTCTTACGCGACGGATCTGCGCCGCTTCGGCCACTGGTTGTCCGATCAATCGATCGAGCTCGACCGCGTCGAGCGCATTCATCTCGTGAAGTACTTTCAATCGCTGCGCGCGGCCGGCATCTCCGCGCGCTCGGTGGCGCGCGCGCTGGCGGCGATTCGCGGGCTGTTTCGCTTTCTCGTCGCGGAGCGCCATCTCAAAGCCGATCCGACGGAGAACATCGAGAATCCGAAGCTCTGGTCATCGCTGCCGAAGTCGATCCTGCCCTCGGAAGTCGACACGCTGCTCGCGGCACCCGACCGCACGACGGCGGACGGCCTGCGCGACGCGGCGATGCTCGAGCTGCTGTACGCGACCGGCCTTCGCGTCAGCGAGTTGATCAAAGTGCGGCTCGACGATCTGGTGATGGACGCGGGCTTTCTCCGCACGGTCGGCAAGGGCTCGAAGGAGCGCATCGTGCCGTTCGGCGATGCGGCGCGGGAGTCGATCGTGACGTACCTCGAAGGCGGACGGCCGGAGCTGAACAAGTACGCCGATCCGCACCTCTTTCTCTCGCGCCGAGGACGGCCGATGACGCGGCAATCGTTCTGGATGAAGATCGTGCGCTACGCGCGCGAGGCCGGCATCCGGACGCACATCTCGCCGCACGTGCTGCGCCATTCGTTCGCCACGCACCTCCTCGAAAACGGCGCCGATCTGCGCTCGGTGCAGATGATGCTCGGCCACGCCGACATCTCGACGACGCAGATCTACACGCACGTCTCGCGGGCTCGGCTGCAGCGAATGTACGAGCAGTTTCACCCGCGCGCGTGACGTCTCTAGTGGAGGACAGACAGTCCTGTCTGTCCTTTGTCTCTTCCGGACAGACAGGATTGTCTGTCCTCCACCGGGACCATGACCGCGTAACCGTCCCTGGGGCATAATCGTCCCACCGAAGCAGTTGAACTCGATCTCCGGATGAAACGCGCGCTTTTCGCTCTCGCCGCTCTCTTCGCCGCCTCGACGGCGAGCGCGAGCATTGCCGTCTTCAGCGACGGGCGGAACATGAAGATCGAGTCCTACGTCGTCCAGGAAGACACGATCCATCTCATCATGATGGGCGGCGGGAAGATGTCGATGTCGCTCACGCGCATCGAGCGCATCGTCGATGACGAAGTCACGACCCCCGAGGTTGTGGAGGAAGTGAAGAAAATCGTCGAAGAAGGCGTGTTCCCGAAGCGCTCGTGGAAGTACAGCGACGACAGTCCGCCGCTGTGGCAGTCGAAGTACAACGACATCATCATCAAGGCGGCGAAGAAATTCGACGTCGACGCCGCGCTCGTCTCCGCCGTCATCAAAGCGGAGTCGGACTACGACGCCCGCGAGACCTCGCACAAAGGCGCGCGCGGCCTCATGCAGCTGATGCCCGCTACCGCGGCGCGCTTCGGCGTTACGAACTCCTACGATCCCGAAGAGAACATCCACGCCGGCACGCGCTACCTGCGCTGGCTGCTCAAGACGTTCGACGGCAACGCCGATCTCGCCGTCGCGGCCTACAACGCCGGCGAAGGCAACGTCTGGAAGTACAACGGCGTGCCGCCGTTCCGCGAGACCGTCACGTACATCAATCGCATCGCGAAGCACATCCGCAAGGCGATCGACGAGAACGTGATCCGCACCGCGGAGATCAGCCCGTCGGCGCCGTGACCTCGGCGGGCTGAAGCCCGCCGCTCCACTCTTCGGAAGGGCCCAGCAGGCTGTCGAACCGCAGCACCATGATGGTGCGGTCGTCGTCCGCCGGGCGCGTTCCCGAATGCCGCGCGATCACATCGAGAATGCCGTTGCGAATCGCCGACGGTGAGCGATCCTCCAGAGACCCGAGCAGCGACTCGAGCTGATCGAAGCCGAACGGCTCGCCGTTTTCGTCCTGCGCCTCCACGATGCCGTCCGACAGGTAGACGATCGTGTCGCCTTCGCGCAGATCCACCTCGACCGTGTGCGTGGTGAGGTTCGCGCGCACGCCGAGCGGCAGCGAGGGAGACTCGATCGCCCGCGGGTGCGACTCGCCGTCGCGCAGCACGTAGGGATAGAGATGGCCGGCGTTCGTGTGGCGGATGCGTCCGCGCTCGAGATCGAAGATCGTGAACGCGAGGGTCATGAACGCGCGGCGCTCGGTCGAGCGAAACACGAGCTCGTTCAATCGATGGAAGAGCGACGTCTCGTCGGCGCCTTCTTCGACCAGCGTCGTGATCGCGGCCTTCACCATCGCCATCACCAGGCCGGTCGAGAGGCCGTGGCCCGACACGTCGCCGATCGCGACCGCGAGGCGCGTTTTGTCGAGATTGAAAACGTCGTAGTAGTCGCCGCCGATCGAGGTCGTCGGCTCGAAGTGCGCGGAGAACGACACTCCTCGGAATTTCGGACCTTCGCGCGGCAGGAGGTTGCGCTGGATCGTCGCCGCGATGGCAATCTCGCTCTGCAGGCGCTCTTTCTCCGATACGGTCGCGAGCAGCGAGGCGATCGACTCGGTCATGCGGTCGAACGACTGGGCCATGGCTCCCAGCTGGTTGTTGGGCTTCATCTTGATGCGGTACGAGAAGTCGCCGCGCTCGACCGCGCGCGTCCCTTTCTCGATGCGATTCACCGCGCGGGAGATGGAGAAGATCAGCACCGCGGCGAAGGCGGTGGCGATGAAATACGCCGTCATCAGCGTGCCGGCCAGCGCGGCGATGATCGTGAAGATGATGTTCATCAGCCACGAGTTCGTCGCGCCGCCGAAGTAGTACTGCACCAGGTTGCGGTACGGATTCGAGATCAGCGTGAAGAGCCGCTTCTTCGGATCGGTCGATCCGTCGGCCCAGCTCAGCACCGCTCCTTCCTCGGTGGTCTCGAAGAAGAAGATCCGGTCGAAGGCGATCGCGCGCTTGATGAACTTGTCGAAGTGCGCGTCTTCCTCGCGGATGTTGATGCTGTCGCGTCCCTCGCGCGAGCCGACCGTCGTCGCGCTGATCATCCCGCCGCGATCTTCGACTTCCTTCGCGAAGCGGTCGTCCATCGGCAGCGCCAGCACGACGCCGCGCTGGCCGCCGCGCCACGGATACTGATGCGCCGAAACGAGCAGCGGCTGTTTGTCGCGCAGCACGATGCCGCTGTACGACTTCGAGCGCAGCCAGACCGGAAGATTCGCGCCGCTGCGGTTCGCGGTGTCGTACAGCTCCACGCCTTCGATGCTTGGGTTGATCCCGCGTGTGGCGTAGTCGGTGTTGAGGATCTCGAGATAGCCGAGGATGTTCTGCCGCTCCATGCGGTAGCTGGCCTGGCTGGCGACGCCGGCGATGACGTAGAGGATCGCGAAGAGCAGAATTGCGAAGAGGAAGAACGGCAGCACGCCGATCATCACGTAGCTGAGGAAGAGCCGCCGCCCGACGGTCCAGAACAGTTTGCTGAGGATCCAGCGCGAGAAGACCGCGAAGCCGTAGAGCGTCAGCGCGATGACGAGCAGCCAGGCGAAAAACGAGAAAAGCTCGAACGGACCGAGCGTGCGGCCGAAGCGGTCCAGCACCTCATCGACGTAGTGCAGGATGAGGATGACGGCGATTCCCGACAGCCAGACCAGGAACGCGGGCGAAATCCCGCGCCGCTTCGTGTCGGGCGGAGCGTCCATCGAGGTCATGATGACATATGGCGCATGCGGCGCCGGCTGCATTGATTCTTACGTGGGGAAATACAGCCGGTTTCACGATTGTCTAGGTGCCACGATGTCCCGCGTTCGTATTCTTGCGTTTGCCGTTTTGCTGTCCGCCGCCCAGCTCGCGTCCGCGGTCGACTGCGTGAATCGCTTCGTCAGCCGCGCCGAAGGTCCGCGCCAGGTGGTGACGCTCCTGACCGGAAAGCTCACGTTCCAGGAAGCGCAGGATCTCGCGAAGAGCATTCAGGCGAAGAAGTCGCCGCCGCTGGAGTGGGTCGATGACGGCGGCAGGACGATCTCGAAGCAGTTCGGCGACCTGAAGATCGTGCGCCCGATGCCGGTCGGCTGCGACGGCAAAAGCTCGGGCGTCGTCATGATCGTCACGTTCCCCTCCACCGTCACGCCGGCGAAGAAGATGAACGTGAAGCTCGACGCGGATACGACCGTCGCGTTCGTGCAGCAGTAAACGCTTACTGCGCCGCGCGCCGCTTGCCCTTCGCCGGCAGCGGTGCATTCGCCCACACCTCGATCGAATGCTCCGTCAGCAGGAACAGCCGGTTCGCCTGCTGCGCGAGCCCTTTCACCAGCGACGGGACGAGGATCTGTGAGCCGGCCGCGTTGAACGGAGTGAGCACGTACTGCTGCGGATGTTCGGTGCGTCCGCTGATCACCGCGCAGTCGCCGGCGACCGTCATGCTCGCCGCCGCGTTCGATGCGTCGAGAAACGTGCCCGCGGACTGCAGCGACTCGTTGTACGTGTACACCTTGTCGGCGGTCACGTAGATCTTGTTTGCAAAGAACGCGATGTCGGATGCATTCGCGGGACTCGCTGCCGAGATGTCGGGCGCGCCGATCGCGGGATCCGCGCGCAGGTTGCGGATCTCGTCCGGCAGCGTGAAGAGCGCGTAGATCCGCGCGCCTGACGTCACGGCGCGCGTGGCGCCGCCGTTCATCGTGCCGGTGATGGCCAGCGTTTTCGGATCGAGCACGTACGTCGTCCGCTGGCAATTGCCGAACGTGCATCCTTTTTCGAATGAGACCCAGACGAAGTTCGCGACGGTGAGAATCGAGAGTGGCCGCGAGCCCGGGCCTTCGTTGATCGTGATCTGCGCGAGCTGCGCGCCGGCGTTCGAGTACGCGGTCACGGTGCCGACCGCGCCGAGGGCGTAGAGCGTGGCGGGGAACGCCGCGATGTCGATTGCGCCGGGTGAGCTGACCGTCGTCACGTATGCGGGTGCGGCACCGCTGCCGGTCCAGAACACGTCGATGCGGCCGTCTTCGAAGAGATAGAGATCGTTCTGCGCGGCGACGGTTTTCGTGTAGAAGCGATTGCCGGTGGCGGCGGTGCCTTTCGGCAGCGTGGAGTTGTAGGCGATGGCGGTCGAGCCGCCGCTGCTGGCGATGACGGCGACGCCGTTCGCGGCCGACATCTGCAGCGGCGTGACGGGAAGCGGATGCTCGCGCACGAGCGTGTCTTTCGTCGTGTCCCACACCGCGAGCACGAGATCGCCGAGGACGAGGAGATCGGTGCCGGAGAAGACGAGCTGCTTCGGCAGCGTGCGATCCGAGCCCGGAATCACGCGCACCGCGCCGCTGGCGAGATCGATCACGCTCAGTCCTTTGAACGTGAACACCGCGGCGTTCGTGCCGTTGAGCGCGACGCCGCCGATGGCGGCGCCGTCGAGCGTGAAGACGCGCGGCGCGGCGGTGAGATCGCCGTTCGCGTAGTAGCGAAGCGGCGTCTTGCCGTCGTCGGTGATCGTGCCGAGGATCACCGCCGCGCCGGAGCGGGCGAGGAAGCGCGCCTTCTCGGCGAGAGGTTGCGGGCTGCCGCCGACCGGCACGCGCCACACGCTGTCGTCGGTGAGATTGGCGATGATCGTGTTGGCGCTCAGCACGGCCGCGCGGACGTTCGCTCCCATCGTGGTCGTGAAGGTCGTCGTGCCGTCGCTGGAGAGGACGCGCAGCTCCGCGCCGTTCGACGTCACGAGCGACGTCGCCGTCGCGTCGTGCATCATCGTCGTCGCGGAGTTCCACGTGCGCACCGGCGTGAGCGAGATGCCGCTGCGATTGATCGCCGACTCGGCGATGGTCGTGCCGTCGGCGAACCAGGCCTTGTCGCCGACGACGAGCGCGCTGTTCTTCGCGCCGTCGTTGTAGCTCACGAGCGCGTGCGGCGAAGCGAGGCTCGAGACGTCGTAGGTGACGAGGCCCATGTCGCCCGCGGCGATGAAGAGCGTGTTGCCGCCGCGGGCCATGGCGTAGATGCGATTGTTCGTCCCGCCGAGCGGGAGGAGTTGCTGCGCGAAAAGCTGCGCCACGCGCGTCGTTGAGGTGGCGTCGAGCGCGCGGAACGTGCGCTGCGGACCGGCGGCGAAGAAGCTGCCGCCGCTGAGCGGCGCGAACGCGTTCGAGCCGTAGCTGATCCGGCCCGTTCGCGACGTGCCGACGAAGACGTCGGTGCTCTGCCCCAACTCGTCGGAGACGTAGAGGATGCCGTTCGACACGTGCACGGACGAGGAGCGCGTGAGCGACTCGAGCGTCGTCGTGCCCTGCGGCAGCGACGGAATCGAGAGCGTGAACGACTCGACCGACGCGTCGCCGTCGGCCGCGTACATCGTGTTGCCGATGACCGCGAGCGAGGTCACGGTCGGACGCGACGTGAAGAGCGTGACGCTCGTGCGGCGAAGCTCGAACAGCTCGATGTGGGCGATGCCGTTCGACGTCGCCGCAAAGAGGTACGTGCCATGGATGAGGAGATCGTTCACCGTGCCGCCGGCATCGATCGAATTGCCGAGTGTCAGCCGCTCGCCGTTGCGCTGCACGAGATACACGCGCGATCCGCTCCCGACGTACGCGAGGCTTCCATTCAACTCGAGGACGCGCGTCGTTCCCGGAACCGCCAACGCGCCCACTTGCGCGTAACGCCCGCCCGCGAGCGGAGCGAGAAGCTGTACGCCATATCCCGTCGCGAGCCAGACGTAGCCATCGCTGTCAACCGCGACGTCATAGGCGGTGACGCGAAACTGGCCGCTGTAGCGCGGAGTCCACGAGCAGTCGGCAAGGATGGGGAGGGTGATGGAGAAGAGAGCGAGGAGAGAGGGAGATCGCACGCCCGCACATTCAGTGATTATTGTAAGGCGAGTCGGAGCGCTTTCCTCACGTACGACGGATGCGGCACCTCGGCGATCGCGTTCGGATCAATCCAAACGAATTCCTTCGATGCACGTGCTTTCGCCTGATACACCGCGAACTCGATGCGCCGGTTGGTGATCGTGTGGCGGAACGTGCCGAGGAGCGGGCCGGGGGCGACGGCGAGCGGGGTGCCGGAGAGAAGCGAGGTATCGCCGTGCGGGAGGTGGTACATCGCGTTCATCAGCGGTCCCGACTCGCGGCGCATCAGCACGCGTCCGCGTTTGTCGGTGATGAGATAGAGCGCGATGCGCAGCGCGCGCGTTTCCTTCTTCGGCTTCGCGCGCGGGAGCGCGTCGCTGCGCGTCGCGCAGTGCGTACGCACGGGACAAACGAGACATGACGGATTGCGCGGCGTGCAGATCAGCGCGCCGATCTCCATCAGTCCCTGATTGAGATCGCGCGGCGTCTCGCACGCCTGCGACGAGCGTCTCCGCGCGAGTCCAGGCGTCGTCTTCGTCGCCGAAAATCCGCGCGAGCACACGCGCGACGTTGCCGTCGACGATCGGCGCGCGCTCGTTGTACGCGATCGACGCGATTGCGCCCGCGGTGTAGCGTCCGACGCCCGGCAGCGCCATCAGCGCGTCGAGCGTGCGCGGCACGACGCCCTTCGCCGCGCGCGCCGCCGCGTGCAGCATCCGCGCGCGCCGGTAGTATCCGAGTCCCGACCACGCGGCCATCACGTCCTGCTCGTTTGCATTCGCGAGCGCGCGCAGCGTCGGAAAGCGCTTCACGAATCGCGCGAAATACGGGAGCACGACTTCCATCCTGGTCTGCTGCAGCATGACCTCGGAGATCCACACGTGATACGGCGCATAGCGCTTGCGCCAGGGGAGGGGACGCTGGTGCCGCGCGAACCAAGATTCGATGCGGCGCGCCAGTCCGGGGAGGTCTGTAGCTTGCAAGGCTGACGGCATTGTATTCTTCAGGTCGTTCCGCGAGAGGACTATCGATGAGTGAGCAGGCGCAGCCCGAAACTGAACAGGGCAAATACGTTTACTGCATCATCAAAACCGACACGCCGCGCGACTTCGGCGGCGTCGGCATCGGCGGCCGCAGGGACCGCGTCTACACCGTGCACTACCGCGAATTCGCGGCCGTCGTTTCCAATTGTCCGCTGATCGTTTTCGATCCCACGCGCGAGAACGCGCTGGCCCACGAGCACGTGAACGAATTGGTGATGAAGGACTTCACCGTCCTTCCGATGAGCTTCGGCACGGTCTTCCGCACCGAGAACGACATCAAGGAGTTCCTCAAAGGAACGTACGAAGCGCTCAGCGATGTGCTGCAGAAGATGGAAGGGAAGATCGAGTTCGGTCTCAAGGTGAATTGGGACAAGGACCAGGTCATCCGCGAGATCGAGACCGAGAACGAAGAGATCCGGCGGCTGAAGGAAGAGATCTCGTCCAACACGTCGACGTCGACCTACTTTTCGCGCATGCAGCTCGGACGCGTCGTCGAGTCGGCGCTGCAGGCGAAAGCCGATGCGTACGTGACGGAGATCTACGAAGCACTGCGCGATGCCGCCATCGCCTCGCGCTCGAACAAGCCGATCGGCGACAAGATGATCATGAACGCCGCGTTCCTCGTCGAGCGCGACAAGACGAAAGCGTTCGACGACCAGATCTCCGACATCGCGAAAAAGTACGAGAACAAACTATCGTTCCTCTACACGGGGCCGTGGCCGCCGTATAACTTTGTGAATATTCGGTTGAAGCTGGAAAGGGCCGAAAGATGAGTGGCAGAGTGCTAGATGGCAGAAGTCGACTAGCAACCTCAGCGTTCTGCGTCGCGACTCTCTGCCTTCCCTTCTGCCACCCATTTTCCATGGCCTTCCTCCTCGACGACATCCTCCTCCTCCCCATCAAGGGGCCGATCGCCGGCTTCCGCTGGATCATGTCGACGATTCAGAAGATGGCGGACGAGGAGTTGATGAACGATCAGCCGTGGAAGGAACGGCTGATCGAGCTGCAGATGCAGCTGGAGGTCGGCGAGATCAGCGAGGAAGACTACACGCGCGAAGAGGCGGTGGTGTTCCAGGCGCTGCGGGACATTCGCGCGCGGAAGGAAGCGATCGCGCGCGAGTACGCGGCGCAGCAGGGCGAGGACGAAGGCGGCATCGGCATTTACACTGGCTACGGTGATTGATGACGAGCTGCGCGCGCTCTCCTCGCGGCGCGTAATCCTTTTTGGCGGCAAAGGCGGCGTCGGGAAAACGACGCTTGCAGTCGCACGCCGCGAACGTCCTCGATGCGATCCTCCTGAAAATCGAATCGCTCGACGCGCACGCCTTGTACCGGCGGTTCCTCGATCAACACCTCGAGCAGTTCATCGAGATCGGCGACCGCGGCACGTACCTCGATCGCGAGGAGCTCCGCCGCTTCTTCGAGCTCTCACTCCCCGGCGTCGACGAGCTGATGGCGTGGATGCACATCGGCGAGCTGGTCGAGCAGAACCCGGACCGCACCATCGTCGTCGACACCGCGCCGACCGGCCACACGCTGCGCATGCTTTCCTCCTCCGAGCACTTCCGCCAGTTCGCGCTGGCGCTCGATGCGATGCAGGAAAAACATCGGGCCATGGTTCGCCAGTTCACGCGCCGCGATTCGCGCGACGCGCTCGATGCGTTCATCGACGAATTCGACGCCCGCTCGAAACGCTATCGCGCGCTGATCGACACGTTCATTCCCGTCACGCTTTCCGAGCCGTGGGTCGTCGAGCAGACGCTCCGCCTCATCGACGAGTTGGAAGGAATCAACGTCCCATTCGTCGTCCTCAACCGCGCCGTGCACGACGTCGACTGCGAGCTCGATCGCGAGCGCGCGAAGCGCGACGAGGCCGCACGGGCAAGGTTCAAGAAGGTCGTTGATTTTCCGAGGTCGTGCGTACCGCTATGGCGCAAATGATCTTTTTCGCAGGGAAAGGCGGCGTCGGCAAGACGACCTGCGCATCCGCGATGGCGCTGCGTCTCGCGCAAACGAAGCGCGTCACGCTGCTCTCCGTCGATCCCGCGCACACGGTGCGGGACGTCTTCGCGCACGAACCGCCGCCGGCGAATTTGACCGTCGAAGCGATCGACACGAAGGCGAAGTGGCGGCAGTTTCGCGCGACCCTCGGCGTCGAGATCGATCGCGCGCTGGACGCGCTCACGCCGAGGGGAATGACGCTCGGATATGACGGCGAAGCCATGCAGCGGCTGATCGAGATCGCGCCGCCGGGAGCGGACGAGCTGTTCGCAATCACGCGGCTCGCGGATCTGATCGGAGACGACACGGTCATCGTCGACACCGCGCCGACGGGCCACTTCCTCCGCCTGCTCGAGCTGCCGCAGCAGGCCGGCGAGTGGGTGCGCGAGTTCATGCGCCTCCTCCTCCGCTATCGCGATCTCATCCCGCCCGGTTCCCTCGGCGAGGAGCTCGTGCGTGCCTCGCGCGCTTTGAAAGATCTCGACGAGACGTTGCACTCCGATCGCGCCGCCGTGATCGTGGTGACCCGTCCCGAGCCGCTCGTGATCGAGGAGACGAAGCGGCTGATCGACACGCTCGAACAGCGCGAGATCCGCGTCGCCGAAGTCATCGCGAATTACGTCACGCCCGAGAACGAGTGCAAGTGCGATCAGACGATGCGCGGCTATGAGCTGGAGGCGCTCGCTGCGCTCGACGTGACGCACACGATCGAGCGCAGCGATGAGCCGCCGGTCTCACTCGAGCGTCTTGAGCGCATCGGCGGCGCGCTTGTACGCCGGATCCAGGCGTAACGCGCGCTCGTACTCCGCGCGCGCCTTCGCCTTGTCGCCGGCCGTCGCGTATGCGCGCCCGAGGCCGAAGGCGGACGTGGCGGCGTTCGGATAATCGCGCGCGTTCGTTTCGAGCAGCGCGACCGCCGCGGCGTGATCGCCCATCTTCAGGATCTGATAGCCGATGAACTCGATGCCGCCGCGCGTGTCGACGTCGGGATAGGTTTCGCGGAAATCGGCGTAGCTCCATAGCACCGCCGTCGCGTCGGAGCGCTCGTTGTACAGCTGCTCGAGCAGTGTCTGCAGGCGCGTGCGCGAATACTGCGGCGGCAGGAACCACGACGCCGGCAGCTCGCGATTGATCTCGATCTTGCCCCACTGCATCGAGTTCAATTCTTTTCCGGTCGCGAGGTCGACTTCATATCCTTTGAACGGAATCAGCACGCCGCCCACGCTTCTCCAGTCGCTGAATCGTCCCTCGGTTTTCACGCTCTCGCCGAACGCGTGCACGGGCGCGCGATAGCGATCGGCCAGCAGCAGGAAATTCTCCTTGTCGATGAAGTAATCGTGAGCGAAGCCGTCGCGCGTCGTAACGATGACGCGATAGGCAGGACGGCCGCCGATCGTCTCCTCCGCACCGAGCTCCACCTTCGAGCCGTGCCCGCGCAACTCGCCGAGGCGCCAGTCGATGTACGTGCCGCGGCGCGACGCGCCGGCGGCGTGGCCGATCGTGCGCACGACGACGCCGGGCTCGCGATAAAACTCCCACGAGCTGCCGTCGTATCCCTCCATGATGTCGGCGTTTCCCTCGGGGTCTCCGACGACGCGGTAGTACGGCCGCGCGAAGGCCATGTACGCGTTGCCGCTGCCGGTGTAGCTGCCTTCGTGATACGTGCCGCCGCTGTAGACGAGCGTGCGCACGGCTTTGATTTTGTCCGCGCCGCCGCGCGCGGCGAGATGGCGATCGATCACTTCGTCGACGGTGAGCGCGTGCGCGGCGATGGGGAGAAAGAGGAGGAGAAGTAAACTGGCCTTGTGCATGTCCTGTACGTGTACTGTCTGACACAGGCGCCGGTTAGCCCGGAAACGGAAGGCGTCGATCAAACGCGGCGCTTCGGCTCCGTGACGATCGACGGCGTGAGCGCGGTCTTCACCGCCGTGAATGCCGAGGCGTTCTCGCAGGAAACGATCGACCGGCGCGCGGGCGATCTCGAATGGCTCGGCGCGATCGGCTATCGCCATCAGGCGGTAATCCAGGACGTGATGAAACAGAGCGCGGTGATTCCGCTGCGCGCGTTCACGCTGTTCAGCAGTGAAGAAGCGCTGCGTGCTTACCTGCACGAGAACGCGGAGCTGCTGGGCCGCGCGCTGGAGCGGCTCGAAGGAAAGCAGGAGTGGACGCTGCGCGTGGAAGTGGAGCCGGAACGCTGGAGCGAAGCGCTCGTCGCGCGCGTCGACTCATTGCGCGAGCTGCAGCAGCAGATCGCCGACGCGTCGCCGGGGAAGGCGTTTCTGCTGCGCAAGAAACTCGACGACGAGAAGAAGCGCGCGTCGCATGCGGCCGAGGAGGCGCTGGTGGCGGAGATCGAGCGCGCGGTGCTCGAGCGGCTGCGCTGCGAGACGGTCGCGGAATCGCGCGAGCGCCGCGACGGCGCGTTTCCGCAGATCAACGTGCTGATCGAGCGCGATGAAGAGGCGACGCTGCAGGAGCTGCACGCGTCGCTCGTTGACCGCTACTCCGGCGAGGGCGTCGCCCTTGCACTGACGGGACCGTGGCCACCGTATACATTCGCCCATGCCTGAACCATGCTTGAACAAGAAGAAGAACTGAGCCTGCTGGAGATGCTCGATCACCTGCTCGATCGCGGGGTCGTGATCGCAGGCGAAGCCGTGATCTCGATCGGCGACGTCGATTTGCTCTACCTCGGACTGAACGTCGTGCTGGCCAACGTCGACGCGGTGATGCGCGTGTCGAAGCGATGAAACACGTCGCAGTCGGCGTCCATCTGCGTCGCGAGGACATCGAGCCGCTGGCCACGCCGATCGCCGCCGGCGAGCTTTTCTTCAGCGCTGTGGCCGTCGCCGACGATCAGCCGCTCGGCGATCGCGATTTGCTTTTGCGCGTCGCGCGGATCCGGGCGCAGTTGCTCGAACGCGCGACATTCATCGCCGTCCGCTACGGCTACACATTCGCGCGCGAAGTCGAAGCGCAGCAGCTCGCGCGATGGAAGGGCGTGCTCGAAGCGAATCAAAATCATGTCGAGATGACGCTCAAAGTTGCAGCGTCTTCGCCGAAGGCGCGGCCCGATCGCAGCGCGTTCACGAGCGGCGCCGAGTATCTGCGCGCGCTGCACGAGGCGACGCAGGGCGCAGCCGCCGATCCGCGGTTTCGCGAAGAAGCGGAGCGATTGCTGCTGCCGCACGCGGGGCAGCATCGCTGGACGCATCGCGATGAGAAATCGCTCGAGCTGACGCTGCTCGTCGCGCGTGATCGCGTTGACGCCGTTCGCAGTGCGGGCGGCGAGTTGAAAAAAACAGGCGTACCGTTTTTGCTTTCGGGTCCGTGGCCGCTGGAGGCGTTCGCCGATGCTGATCACGAATGAAGAAGAAGAGCTGCGGGAGGCGCTCACGTTCACGGAGTCGATCGTGCCGGAGCGGATCTCCGCCGATCCGGAGATCGTCGAGAACGGATTGGCGAAGCTCGTGCTCTCGATCATCGAGCTGATCCGGCGCCTCCTCGAAAAACAGGCCCTCCGCCGCATGGACGCCGGCAATCTCACCGAAGAAGAGATCGAGCGGCTCGGCAACGCGCTCATGAAGCTCGAAGAGAAGATGGCCGAGCTCAAGCGTGTGTTCGGCCTGAGCGACGAAGATCTCAACATGAAGCTCGGGCCGGTCAAGACCCTGTGATATTTTGCGCGGCGCATGCCCATCGATGATCGGGGAGTGGCTTCGCGGCAACCGCAAGGGCTCGTCGATATCCTCGACAAAATTCTGGACAAGGGACTCGTCGTCGCCGGCGACGTGAAAGTGTCGCTCGCGAACGTGGAGCTCCTGACGATCCAGCTTCGCCTGGTGATCTGTTCGATCGACAAGGCCGAGGCGATCGGCATCAACTGGTGGCGCTCGGACCGCTTCTATTCGAGCGATCCGAAGGCGCTGCACGGTGCGGAGGAGTACGACGAGCTGCGCAACCGCATCGCCGAGCTCGAACGTCAATTAAATACCCGAGAGCGGAAAGGTAGGTAAGTCATGGCTGTTGAACGCGCACCGGGCGGTACCAGTCTCATTGACGTACTCGACCGGATTCTCGACAAAGGCATCGTCGTCGACGCATGGGTGCGCATCTCCCTCGTCGGCATCGACCTGATCACGGTTGAGGCCCGCGTCGTCATCGCGTCGATCGATACGTACCTCAAATACGCCGAGGCCGTCGGCATCACCTCCACCGTCGCACGTCCCGCGCTGGGACCAGGCGAAGGCGGGGGCGGTGTGGGATCGACCGCGGCCGCGCCGGCCGGCGTCACGCGGCCGTAGTGGAGCGGCGGGCTCTCAGCCCGCCGAATGTTCGGGCGGGCTAAGAGCCCGCCCCTCCACAAGCTACGGTTTCAGCCACTGATCGAACCAGTCGAGCACGGTCTGGTGCCACACTTTCGAGTTCTGCGGCTTCAGCACCCAGTGGCCTTCATCCGGGAAGAGCAGCAGCTTCGAGGGCACGCCTTTGCGCTGCAGCGCGGTGAAGAGCTGCATGCCCTGATCGACGGGCACGCGGTAATCGAGCTCGCCGTGAATCACCAGCGTGGGCGTGGCGAAGTTCTTCACGAAGCGATGCGGTGACCACTTCTCGTACTGCTCCGGGTTGTCCCACGGCGTTCCGCCGAATTCCCATTCCGGAAACCACAGCTCCTCGGTCGCGCCATACACCGACTCGAGGTTGAACAGGCCGTCGTGCGAAACGAGGGCCTTGAAACGGTTCGTGTGGCCGAGGATCCAGTTGATCATGTAGCCGCCGTAGGAAGCGCCGGCGGCACCGATGCGATCCGCGTCGACGAACGGCTGCGCCGCGAGCGCTTCGACGCCGTTCATGACGTCGGTGTACGCGCGGCCGCCCCAATCCTGCGAGATCTCCTCGACGAACTTCTGTCCGAAGCCGTACGAGCCGCGCTGGTTCGGCATCAGCACGACGTAGCCGCGCGCGGCGTACATCTGCCCGTTCCATCGATACGACCAGCCGTTGCTCCACGCGCCCTGCGGCCCGCCGTGAATCAACACGATCGCCGGATACTTCTTCGAGGCGTCGAAGCCCGGCGGCTTGATGAGCCATCCCTGCACCACCGCGTTCTCGCCGCCGGTCCACGCCATCTCGCTCACCTCGCCGAACGTGAGCTGCGCGAGGCGCGTGTCGTTGTCGCGCGTGAGACGCTTCGCGCCGCCGCCCGAGCGCGAGATCGAATAGATGTCGGTGGGTCGCGTCATCGTCGACATGTCGAAGTAGAGCGTCCTGCCGTCGGGCGAGACGTCGATCTCCGCCGCGGCGCCGGTGCTGTCGACGAGCTTCGGCTGGCCGTCGAGTGCGACTTCGAAAATCGCGTCGCGCGCTTTGAGCGGCGCGGTGATGAAGAGCGACTTGCTGTCGGGACTCCAGCGCAGCGACTCGATCCACTGATCGAACTGCTCCGCGATGCGGCGCGATTGTCCGGAGGCGCGATCGTAGAGCCACAGCTCCCAGAGATCGGATTCGTATCCCGCGCGCGCCTGCGAGCGGTAGGCGATGTAGCGGCCGTCGGGTGAATACGCGGGACTCGTGTCGGCGCCGGTGCGCGAGGTGATGCGCTTCGCCGTGCCGCCGGAAAGCGGAATGATGAAGAGATCGGAGTTCGTCGAGCGCTCCGGACGGTCGCTCGTGTCGCGCGCGTAGACGAGCTCCTTGCCGTCGGGCGAGACGTCGAACTCGCCGCCGCCGCCGACCGAGAACGGCGGTGCGTCGAAGGCGCCGGGCGTGAGATCGCGAGCGGCACCGCCGCGCAGCGGAACGTAGAGGATGTGCGTGCGCGTCGGCTCCTGCCAAGCGTTCCAATGGCGATACATCAGACTCGTGATGACCCGCGCCTGCGACGGCTTTTCCTGCGCCGCGATGTCCTTCTGCTGCGTGCATTCGGGATCGACGCCGCAGTCGGGATAGACGTCGGAGGTGAGCACGAGCGCGTCGCCGCCCGGCATCCACTTCACGCTGCCGGCGCCGCCCGCGAGCGTCGTGAGCTTGATCGTGCTGCCCATGGCGATGTCGTAGAGATAGAGCTGCTTCGCGCCGCCGGCGCGGTTCGAAACGTAGGCGATCGACTTCCCGTTCGGCGACCACACCGGACCTTCGTCGTGCTTCACGCCGTCGGAGATCTGCTTCGATTCGCCGCCGCTGGCCGGCATCAGGAAGATCGCGCTGCGGCGCGCGTTCGTGGCCATGTCGGGCGTGCTCGCGTCGTAGACGATCCACTTGCCGTCGGGCGAGATCTTCGGTGCGCCGATGCGGCGGAAGGCGATCATGTCGTCGTACTTCAGCGCGTGCGGCGCCTGCGCCGCGAGCGTCGTTGCGGCGAAGAGAAGGAGAAGGAGTTTCTTCATTTCGTTCCTTTCGGGATGGCGTTCTCGAGATCGCGCTTGAGCGATTCCTGCTGCGCCGCGGATGCGGCGAGCGCGTCGCGGATCATCTCGAAGCGCGGCGAGGCCTGTTCGAGCAGCATCGCGGTGAGCCGCGGGTCGGCGTTCTTCGCTTCGTCGAAGAGGAAGGGCAGCATCCATTGCGCCGCTGCTTCGTAGTGCAGCGCGATGTCGTCGACTCTCTGTTGCAGACTGTCCAGGCGTTCCCAGACGGCCCGCGCGTTGGCGGAGGAGAGGCTCGCCGGGAGCCCGGAAGAGCAACGCTCGCGCGCGGCGTTCGCGTTGTCGTTCTGGTCGATCCACGCCTGGAGCTCCGTCTTCAGATCCGCGATGCGTTGCGCGTGCTCGCGCGCGAGCGGGACCACGGCCGGAGGCATCTTCGCGGGCGCGCCGTAGAGCTCCGCGGATGCGGTGACGCCGCCGAGGTACGCGCGCTTCAGGCCGTCCGTGTCGCCGCCGGAGTCCGCGAGGTATTTGTTCGCGCGCTGCACGGCCGCGCGCGTGGCCTCTTTCGCCGACGCGCTCGTCAGAATCTCGTGCGGTCCGTACAGCATCTTCGCCGCGCTCGCGAAGTCTTTCGGCTGCGGCTTCGCCGCATCCGCCTTCAAGTCGCTGCCGGATGCGAGAGCAGCCTGCAGCGGACCATCGGCGCGGAAGATCGTGTCGCGGATGCGGTCGCGTTGCGCAATGGCGCTCTTGCAGGGCTCAGCGGTTTGCGCGGATAACGAGCCGGCGGTGAGGATGAGAAAAATCGTGAGCGTTCGCATAGGGCTTATCGGATGTATCCCAACGAGCGAAGGTTCTCGTAATACTCCTCGTTCACCGTTTGGCCATCGTGGGCGGCGTTGCGGCGGCCGTAGCTCGGGATGCGCGGCTCCTGCGTCGCGGCGCGCAGCGAGTGGCCCGGCATCTCGCGCGAGAGCGGAAAGCCGAGGAGCGTGAGGATCGTCGGCGCGACGTCCCACGTGCTCGGCGGCATCGCCAGGCGAAGGTTCGAAGCGAGCACGGCCTGTCCGAGCTGATGATCGCCCGGCAGGCCGATCAGGAGCACATCGAAGCCGCGGACGCGCAGCTGGCGGATGACGTTCGTCAGGTTGTCGAGCACGCGGATCGATCGCGCGAGCTGCGTCGTCTGATCGAGTCGCGCGCGGTTCAGGATCACGTCGAGCGCGGGCAGATAGACCGTTGCGAACCTCGGGTAACGGCGTTCGAGCTCGGTCAGGAACCGCGACGCCGCCAGTTCATCGAGCTTCAGCGGATCGCCTTTCGAGCGGTTGAAGATCTCTTCCTGTGCGATCGACGTCAGCGCGCCGTGGCGCTCGTCGGCGGTGGTCCACCAGTTGACCGACAGGCTCGGGATGCCGCGCTCGGCCGCGAGCTCCCAGACGTAATCGCGCCGGCGCACGGTTGGCGGCAGCGGGTCGCGGCGCGCGATGCGCAAAAGCGGCGCGACGTTCATCAGCACGACCTCGCTGCGCGAGACGCGCTGCAGGATGTGCCGGCCTCCGCGGAAGCGGACGCCTTCGATCGCGCGCACGCCGTGCGCGGACGTCGGAACGCCCGTGCCGAGGGACGCCCAGCGCTCGGTCGTGGACGCGCCGGCGATCGTCGGGAGCGGCGTCGAGTAGAGCAAGTTCGCCAGGTCGGGGCGCGACTGCAGGATCTCGTTCGTGAGGCCGTCGACGGCGACGAGCGCGACGCGCGAGCTCGTCTGCGAGATGACGACCATCGGCGCGCCACCGGATGCCTCGCGCTCGCGCGCCGCGTACGCGGGGATGAACAGCAGCGCGATCAGCACCGCCGCGGCGACGGTCATCGGAATCGTGCGCGGCTTTTGATGAATCGCCGGCACGCGGTGCACTTCGTAGATCGAAAACGAGAGCAGCGCGGCGGAGATGACGACCGTGGCGATGAGGAAGAAGATCGCGGTGAGAGCGATGCCGGCCAACAGCTCGGCGGTCGCGGGACCGGTGTCGAATCGATACCACCAGATCGCGATCGGCAGGACGAGCAGCGCGCTCGCGCCGAGAGAGATGCCGAGGAGCGCGCGCGGCGTTTCGATCGGCAGCGCGGGGCGGAGCTTCAGCACGAGCGCGATCAGGATCACCAGCACGAACGAAAAGACCAGCCACGCCGCGGCGTAGGTGAGGAACAGCGCCAGCGTCTCGAACGCGGTGAGGGGGGAGTTGCGGAAGAGCATCACCGCGGTCATCGGCAGCGCCGCGAAGGCGGCGATGAGCGTTCCGGCCTTCAGCGCGACGAAAACCAGCTCGAGCCAGAACGCGCGCGAGGACCAGGGATCGAGCGCGAACCAGCGCTCGATCGAATGCGTGAGGTATCCGCGCGTGCGGAGTTGGGAGCGGAGATCGTCGACTTCGGGCACCGGGGCAAATGCTAATCGATGAACGCAGAACGCAGAGCGCAGAACGAAGAATTCAGAACTTCTCACTCTGCGTTCTACGCTCTGCGTTCTGCGTTCTCCGCCCTCGAAATTCTTTCCCCCTTTCCACGTTGTATGCGCCGGGTCCTCATGGTCGAGCCGAAGCCTCGCCGCACATTCACCAAAGTGTTTTCAGGTCTGGTCCTGCTCCTCGGCGTAATCGCGCTGAAGGCGAAGGCCGTTCTGATTCTCTTCATCGAGAAAATCCGCCTCCTCTTCGTCAATCCCGTTCGAAGGCTTCGGCACGGTTCAATACGCGGTCGCCGGCGGCTCGTTTCTCGTCACCATCGCCGCGTACGCCACGCAGGCGCCGCTTGCGGTCGTCGTCGGCTTCGTCGTCATCACGCTGATCCACGAGATCGGTCACGCGATTGCCATTCGCATGAAGGGACTGCGCGCCGGGTTCATGGTCTTCATCCCGTTCATCGGCGGCGCGGTCACGCTCAAAGACCAGCCGCACACCGTGTACGACGATGCGCTGATCGGTCTCGCCGGTCCCGCCGCCGGTACGCTCGCATCGCTGATTTGTCTGCAGCTGTACAAGTGGACGCAGCTGCCGCACTACCTGCTGATCGCCATGCTCGGCTTCATCCTCAACCTGATCAACCTGCTGCCGATCGGGATGCTGGACGGCGGGCGTATCTCCGCGGCGATCACGAAGTGGATGTGGCTCATCGGCGGCGCGGCGATCCTCTACAAAGTCTTCGATCAGCCGAACTTGCTGACGATCCTGATCGGCATCCTGGCGGCGTTCCAGGTTTACGCCTCGATCATCCGCGAGAAAACGGACAAACGTTTCTACGAAATCACCTTCGGCCAGCGGGCGGGCATTGCAGCGCTCTACTTTGGGTTAGTGCTGTTTCTAGGGCATCAGACCTGGATGGCGTATGGCCGTCTGAAACTGCTGCCGCACTAACGTGATAGGCTGAATTACGCCGCAAATGAGTCTCTTTTCGCTTCTCGCACTGACGTTTGGAATGGTGGCCGCCGCGGCGGAACGCATTCCCCGTCCCGCGTTTGCGCTGATCGCGGTCAGCGGCAAGCGGTCGTCTTCACGACGCATCGAGCGAAGATCCGCAGTGGTGGAGGACAGGCGATCTCGTCTGTCCCGTCCAGGACAGGCAGGATTGCCTGCCCTCCACTTGTCAGGCTCATCACTCCGCTCCGCGGCACCGCCGCGGCGCGCGCGCCCGGCTTCGGCTGCTGACGCCTTTCCCGTCCGCCGAGGCGCGGCTGTTGCTGCGCACCAATCTTTTTTGAAGCGAGATTTTCATGATCGACAAATTGCTCACCATGGTGTTCGGCTCGAAGCACGAGCGCGACGTCAAGGCCATGCGGCCGATCGTCGCGCAGATCAATGCGCTCGAGCCCCAGATCAGCGCGCTGTCCGACGACGAGCTGCGCGCGAAAACCGATGAATTCCGCGCGCGCCTGAAGCCGGTGGTCCAGGCGCTCGAAGACGCGAAGAAAGAAGTGCCGCGCGACGAGTACGCCGTCAAGGCGGCGAAGGAAGATCTGCAGGCGGCGCTGGACGACCTGCTCCCCGAGGCGTTCGCGGTCTGCCGCGAAGGCGGCAAGCGCGTGCTCAACATGCGGCACTTCGACGTCCAGCTGATGGGCGGCATCGTGCAGCATCGCGGGAAGATCTCCGAGATGAAGACGGGCGAAGGAAAAACGCTCGTCGCGACGCTTCCCGTCTATCTCAACGCGCTCACCGGCCGCGGCGTGCACGTCGTCACCGTCAACGACTACCTCGCCCGCCGCGACTCCGAGTGGATGGGCCGTCTCTACAAGTTCCTCGGCCTCACCGTCGGCGTGATTCAGAACCCGCACGGCGATCGCGAGCGGCAGCAGGCGTATCGCTGCGACGTCACCTACGGCACCAACAACGAGTTCGGTTTCGACTATCTGCGCGACAACATGAAGTTCGATCTCGACGCCATGGTGCAGCGCGATCCGGTCTACGCGATCATCGACGAGGTCGACTCGATCCTCATCGACGAAGCGCGCACGCCGCTCATCATCAGCGGACCGTCCGAGGAGAGCGTCGACAAGTACTACCAGGTCGACCGCATCATCCCGAAGCTGATCAAGGACAAAGACTTTCAGGTCGATGAGAAGCAGCACACGGCGGTGCTCACCGAGGACGGTGTCGTCCATGCCGAGAAGCTGCTGAAGATCGACAACCTCTACGACCCCGCCAACATGGACACGCTGCACGCGGTCAACCAGGGCGTGCGCGCGCATGCGCTGTACCGCAACGAAGTCGAGTACATCGTCAAAGACGGCGAGGTCATCATCGTCGACGAGTTCACCGGACGCCTCATGCCGGGCCGCCGCTGGTCGGATGGATTGCACCAGGCCGTCGAGGCGAAAGAGGGCGTGCGCATCGAGGCGGAGAATCAGACCCTCGCCACGATCACGTTCCAGAACCTCTTCCGCATGTACGAGAAGCTGGCCGGCATGACCGGCACGGCCGATACGGAAGCGGCGGAGTTCGAGAAGATCTACAAGCTCGAAGTCATCGTCATCCCGCCGAACAAGCCGATGGTCCGCCGCGATCAGCCGGATCTCGTCTATCGCACCGAGCGCGAGAAGTTCGACGCCATCGTGCAGGAGATCAAGGAGAAGCAGAGCCACGGACAACCGGCGCTCGTCGGCACGATCTCCGTCGAAAAATCGGAGCACCTCGCAGCGCTGCTGAAGAAGCAGGGCATTCCGCACGTCGTGCTGAACGCGAAGTATCACGAGCGCGAAGCGGAGATCGTCGCGCAGGCGGGCCGCAAGGGCGCGGTCACGATCGCCACGAACATGGCCGGCCGCGGCACCGACATTCTGTTAGGCGGCAATCCGGAGTTCGCCGCCGCGCAGAAGACGAAGGACGTGCAGGAGCCGGCGGAGCGGAAGAAGATCGAGGAGCAGAGTCGCGAGGATTGGAACAGCGATCACGCAGAGGTCGTCGACCTCGGCGGCCTGCACATTCTCGGCACCGAGCGCCACGAGTCGCGCCGCATCGACAACCAGCTGCGCGGCCGTTCCGGACGCCAGGGCGATCCCGGTTCGTCGCGCTTCTATCTCTCGCTCGAAGACGATCTGATGCGCATTTTCGGCGGCGACCGGATCATGGGCATCATGGAGCGCCTCGGCATGGAGGAAGGCGTTCCGATCGAGCACGGCATGGTCACGCGCGCGATCGAGCGCGCGCAGAAGCAGGTCGAAGGCCGCAACTTCGAGGCCCGCAAGCACCTGCTCGAATACGACGACGTGATGAACAAGCAGCGTGAGTCGATCTACACGCTGCGCCGCTCGATCCTCGAAGGCCGCGAAGGGAAGGAGTACATCCTCAACGCCGCCGACGAGATCGTGGCCTTCCTCATCGACACGCACCTCCCCGAGGGCGACCGGGAGATGCCGAACGAAGCGGAGCTGAACGCCGAGCTGTACGACTACTTCGGCCTCGATCTGAAGAGCGCGGGCGCCGATCTCGAGACGATGCCGCGCGACGAAGTGAAGGCGCAGATCGTCGACTCGGTGAACAAGCGCTACGAAGAAAAGGAAGCGCTGATCGGCGCCGACAACATGCGCCTCAACGAGAAGTACCTGCTGCTGCAGGTCATCGACCAGCAGTGGAAGGATCACCTGCTCAACATCGATCACCTGAAGGAAGGCATCGGCCTGCGCGGCTACGGCCAGCGCGATCCGCTGATCGAGTACAAGAAGGAATCGTTCGAGCTCTTCCAGGAAATGATGGAGCGCATCCAGGATCGCGTGGTGAAGATCCTCTGGAAGATGGAGATCGCGGGCGGACTCGGCGAAGGCGCGAGGCGGATATGCAGCGCGTTCAGCGCGCCCTCCCGCCCCAGCCGCCCAAACAGCAGCTCACGTTCTCCGGCGCGCCGAAAGAAGCCGCCGCGCCGGTCAAGCGCACGCAGGCGAAAGTCGGCCGCAACGATCCCTGCCCGTGCGGCTCGGGGAAGAAGTACAAAAAGTGCCACGGCGCGGCGGCCTGAGACTATGAGCACCATCGCCATCGACATCCCGAAGGAGAAACTCCGCGAGTTCTGCAGGAAGTGGAAGGTGACGGAGTTTGCGTTGTTCGGGAGCGTCACGCGGCCGGAGGAGTTTCGGGCGGATAGTGATGTGGATGTGTTGATGGCGTTCGCCCCGGACGCGACGCGAAACTTCGACGCCTGGCTCGAAATGCGCGACGAATTGCGAGCTATGTTCGGCCGTGACATTGATCTGTTGGAGCGCGAAGCCGTCAAACAGATGCGCAACTACCTTCGACGCGCGGAGATCCTCGATACGGCGGTGCTACTTGACGTTGCATGAGCGCGAACTCCTGCTCGACATCTTGATCGCGGCCGAGGACGCCCAGACATACGTTCACGGCCTTGGGTTCGAGGCGTTCACTGCGAGCTCGCTCGTGCGGCGCGGCGTGCTTCATTGCCTCGCCGTGATAGGCGAGGCCGCGGGTCGATTGGAAGCAGCGGGGGCGAATGTGCCCGCGTTGCCGTTGCGCAAAATGAAAAACCTGCGGAACGTGATCATTCACAATTACGATGGCGTCGATCTCGTCACGATCTGGGAGATTGCCACGAACGAATTACCGTTGATCGTATCCGCTCTCGATCCCCTCTTCCCGGAACGCAAATCCCAATGACTCACCTCCGCACCCGCTCCCCACGCACCGGCTCACCGCGCTTCACAGCCGCGCCGTTCGCCGTGTAATTCGTGAACTGCGCGGGCAGGCCTTCGCCTTCGCCGAAGTTCGGCGCGTTCTGCAGGTGATAGTGGAGATGCGGCTCGCTCGAGTTGCCGCTGTTGCCGCAGCGGCCGAGGAGGTCGCCTTGCGCGACGCGATCGCCCACCTTCGGCTTGACGGTCCCTTTGCGGAAGTGCGCGAGGACGGAGTATTCGCCGTTTCCGTGATCGATGACGAGGTGATTGCCGGCCGGAACGGACGGATTCATCACGCCCGGTTTGTTGTCGTCGATGCCGTCGACGGCTTCTGTGACCGTGCCGGCCGCGGGCGCGTAGATCGGCTGATCCCAGCAGAAGTAGCTTTTGTTCTCGTCGCGCTTGCCGGCATAGGTGAAGCCTTTGCGGCGAATGAGAAAGTCGTAGGCGAAGCGCTGATCGCGGGCGATGCCGTGATAGTTCTGGTCGAGCGTGCGGCCGCCCCAGAAGACATACCACTCGCCGTCGAACGGCAGGCGGAGCTGCGACTTCGTTTGATAGTCGGCGAATTTCGTCGGCGCCTGTTCCGGCTCGGGCGGTTTGAACCAGAGCCCGACGACTTTGCCGTTCGGGCCGTAGGAAACGACGAAGTTGATCGGCGTCTTCTCGAATTTCGTCGGCAGCGTGACGACGGTGATCCCGTTCTCCGCCTTCTCGATCTTCGCTTCGCCCGCCGACACGAATGCGCCGATCTGCGGCGAGATCGAGTTCTCGTAGAGCGCTTTGAATTTGTCGGCAGACAGGAGCGCGGCGATCGAGTCGTCGAAGTTTTTCGTCGCCGCGGCGAAGTCGCGAGCGAGCACCTGCTTCAGGATGGCGTGGGTCTCGGCCTGGTAGTAGCTCGTGTCGGTGGCGCCGAGGAGGAGAACGAAGAGAAGAGGGAGCATGGTGTGGGATCGTACAATGCAGAGCCGGATGTCCACCTCGAAAACCATCGGCTTCGTCGGCGCGGGCAACATGGCCGAGGCCATGATCCGCGGGCTGTTGCGCGGGAATGACTTCGCGCCGGACGAAGTGCGGGCCAGCGGGCCGCGCGAGGAGCGGATGCGCGAGCTTCGCGACGCGTACGGGATTCAGGCGTCGACCGACAACAAGCTCGCGGCGGCGGCGCAGATCGTCGTGCTGTCGGTCAAGCCGCAGATTCTGAGCCGCGTGCTCGATGAGATCGCGGACACGGTCTCGCCCGACGCGCTCGTGATCTCGATCGCGGCGGGCGTTCCCGTCGTCGCGATTCAGGCGCGGCTCGCGGGCGGGACGCGCGTCGTGCGGGCGATGCCGAACACGCCCGCGCTCGTCGATGCCGCCGCCACCGCGATCGCCGGCGGCGAGCACGCGCGGGAGTCCGATCTCGAAGACGCGAAGCGGATCTTCGACGCCATCGGACTGACGGTCATCCTCGAAGAATCGCAGCTCGACGCGGTCACCGGACTCTCCGGCTCGGGACCCGCATACGTCTTCCTGATCCTCGAAGCATTGAGCGATGCCGGCGTGAAAGTCGGGCTCTCGCGGCGCACGGCGCAACTGCTCGCCGCGCAAACGGTTCTCGGATCTGCGAAACTTTTACTCGAAACCAACGAACATCCAGGACGATTGAAGGATATGGTCACGTCGCCGGGCGGGACCGCGATCACGGGACTGCACACGCTGGAGGCTGGCGGCGTGCGCACGACGCTGATGAACGCGGTCGAAGCGGCGACGCGGCGCTCGCGCGAGCTCGGCGAAGCGCTTTTGAAAAAGGAGTAGGACGTGCTGGAGGAGGTCGAGTCGGAACTGAGCGAAGCGACGTCGCGCGCATGGCAGCTCGTGCGCTCGACGGACGGCCGCCTCTTCACCGTCCGCCCCACGCCGCGCGAGTGGTCCGCGGCCGAATGCCTCGCGCACCTCAGCCTCTCCAGCGAGCAGTTCCTGCCGGTGCTGCAGAAAGCGATCGAAGACGCGCGCACGAAAGGCTGGACCTCGACGAAGAAGCCGGCCATGGACGTCGTCGGCCGCGCGCTGCGGTGGTTCCTCGAGCCGCCGATCCGCAAGCGCGTGAAGACCGCGGGACGTTTCGTGCCCCGCTCCGCGCGCGCGAAGGCGGAGGCGTTCGGCGAGTTCGCGACGCTGCAGTCGAAGCTCGTCGATGCGCTGCACTCGGCGGAAGGACTCGATCTGCGCAAGATCAAAGTCGTCTCGCCGTTCGACCGCCGCGTGAAGTACAACCTCTACTCCGCGTTCCGCATCCTCGTCGCGCACCAGCGCCGCCACTTGTGGCAGGCGGAGAAGGCGGTCGCGGACGTGAAGCGCGGCGCCGAGAGCCTCAAGCCGGCCCGCTCAGTCCCCGCTGACTAGCGCCTGCAGCTTCCACGCGCCGTTCTCTTTCCCGAACCCCGCGCGATAGCCGACCGGGCTACGCACGTCGGCCGATCGCACCCATCCTTCTTTCCCATCGGCGGTCCGCACGTGCCGCCACGGCTCATTCGGTCCTTGCGGCGGCGTGGCGATTTTCAGGATCTCCCAGTCGACGGTTGCCACGACATCCGACGTCTCGTCTGCCTTCGCGTGAAGGGCGACGCCCGCCTTCGTCGCGGCGACATTTTCGAAGGAATCGGCGGACTCCGGCCAGTTCGCGTAGACGTACGGCGCCCAGAACATCCCTTCGCGGAACGAGCCGCCGAGAGAAAGAACCTCGTCGAGCTCCTTCCGGTTTTTCAGCACCTCGTCGATGCCACCGCCGCCGCCGAAGCTCGTGCGGACCTTCGGACTGATCAGCGCGCGCAGAGACGCGTCGTCTTTGGCATCCAGCAACTGTTGCCGGTAGCTCGCGAACGAAGGATCGGTGTTCGCGTCGTCGATGGGACAAAGGCGGTTCGGTGCGGGAGCGCATTGCGCGGGGGCGGTGGTCGTAGAGGACGAATAGGACGTAGAGGACGTAGAGGACGCAGCGGTCGTAGAAGTCGTAGAAGTCGTATTCGTCGTAGTGGTCGTCTCCGGCGCCTCCCGCCCACAAGCAACCAACAACACCAGCACCCCGAGCTTCTTCATCCGTGTTTCCTCGCGCGCAGAAATTCGATCACGGCCGGAATGAACGAGATCAGGATCACGACCACGATGATGATGTGGATGTGCTTCTCGGCGTTCGGGATGAGCTTGAGCAGGATGTAGCCCGTCATCGTCATCGAGAACACCCAGCTGACTCCGCCGACGATGTTGAAGAGCGCGAACTTGCGGTAGGTCATGTTGGCCATGCCGGCGACGATCGGCGCGAACGTGCGGATGATCGGCACGAAGCGGGCGATGATGATCGTCTTGCCGCCGTGCCGCTCGTAGAACTCCTGCGCGGCGATGAGGTGCTTCTTCTTGAACAGCAGCGAGTCTTCCTTGCGGAAGAGCGCCGGTCCGAGCTTCTTTCCGGTGTAATAGCCGACCGCGTCGCCGGTGATGGCGCAGACCATGAGCAGTGCGTTCAGGAATACGATGTTGAGATCGCCCTTCGCCGCGAAGAGGCCGGCGGTGACGAGCAGCGAGTCGCCGGGCAGAAAGAAGCCGATCATCAGACCGGTCTCAGCGAAGACGATGATCGCGAGCGCGATGTAGCCGCCGGTCGACACCAGACCACGGACATCCGTGATGAAATGAATGAAGTCGCGAATGGATTCCATGAGGGACGCGAATCCTAGCATGCCCGATTCTTGCCACTTCGACGTGGTCATCCTCGGCGGCGCCTTCAGTGGCGCATCGGCGGCGATCCTCTTGCGCCGCGACCATCCTCAGCTGCGCGTGCTCGTCGTCGAGAAGGCCTTGGCCTTCGATGAAAAGGTCGGCGAGGCTACGACCGAGATGTCGGCGATGTTCCTCACGCGCCGCCTCGCCATGTGGCATCACCTCGAGCGCGAGCAGCTTCCGAAAGAAGGACTGCGCTACTGGTTTTCGAACGAGCGCGTGACCGGTCATGCGAACGCGAGCGAGAGCGGCGGTTTCATCCGCAGCGCGGTGCCGGCGTTTCAGCTGCGCCGCGATGCGCTCGATGAGCATCTCCTCGCCACCGCAGTGCAGGAAGGCGCGGAGCTGTGGCGTCCCGCGAAAGCGCGCGACGTCGTCCTCGGCGAGTTCGATCACAAGTTGACGATCGAGATCGGCGACGAAGTACGCGAAGTCTCCTGCTCCTGGATCCTCGACGCCACGGGCCGCGTGAATTTTCTCGGCCGGCGCTTGAATCTCATCGAGCGCAACGACGAGCATCCGACGGCGGCGATCTGGTGCCGCTGGAAAAACGTCCGCCACATCGACGACCTCGCCGCGCGCAACGGCCTCGCGCGAAGCAACATCTCGTCGCGCCGCTTGGCCACGAATCACTACATGGGACTCGGTTACTGGATCTGGGTGATTCCGCTCGGCAACGGCGAGACGAGCATCGGCGTCGTGTTCGACAAGCGCCTCGTCGGGCTGCATCACAGCAAGAACCGCGCGGATGATTTCATCGCCTTTCTCAACGCGATTCCCGCGCTCGCCGAGCTCCTCGTCGGCGCCGAGCCGCGCCTCGACGATCTCCGTTTCTACTCACACCTGCCGTACGCGTCGAAGCAGTACATGGGCCGCGGCTGGTCGCTCCTCGGCGATGCGGCCGCGTTTCTCGATCCGTATTACTCGCCCGGCCTCGATCACGCGTCGTTCACCGCCGAGGCCACGGCCGAGATCATCGGCAAACAGGCCATGGGCGAGGACGTCACCGCGCGCATCGCCGAGCACAACGAAACGTTCGTGCGCTCGTACTGGCGCTTCTTCCGCGCGGCGTACAAAGACAAGTACTACTACATGGGCGAGTCGGACCTGCTCACCGCCTCGTTCCTCATCGACACCGCGCAGTACTACATGTTCGTGGTGATCCCCGCGTACAAGTTCCTCAAGCGCTTCGATTGGATGCCGGTCCTCGGTCCGAAGCCGGCATTCCTCAGCTATCACCTGATGCAGCTCTACAACCGCCGCTTCAAGGCGATCGCCGAAGCGCGCCGCGCCGCCGGCGAAGCCGGCAAGCGCAACGACGCGCGGCGCATCAAGGCCTACTACAACCTCGGCTTCGCGCCGATCCGCATGGCCATGCGCGGCGTGAAGCTCTGGATGTTCGCGGAGCTCGATTACGCGCGGCTGCTGTGGAAGCGGCTGTGGCGAAGAACGCCGCGCGAGAAAATCAGCGCGGCTCCAACACGATCTCCGATGTAGTCGAATGCCTCGGGATGCTGGCGACGAGCTCGCGCCGCTGATAGTTCGGGTGCTCGATGACCATGGTCGCCCGATCGGTCGCCGGAGGACATCCGAGCTCGAAGCGAAACGATCCATCGGCGGCCGTCACGACGTGCTGTCCGGCGAAGTCGATCGTGGCGCCGCTGATGCCGAGGCGGACGTTGCTGCCGTCGACCACGCGTCCGGTCATCGTGACGCAGCCGATCAGCGAAATCCGAAAATCCGCCGCCGGCGTGAACCCGATTGAAATCGACTGGACGAACGACGGCGACGTGGCGCCGGGGGCGAACACGGAGAGGATGTACATGCCGCTGACCGTCGTCAGCGCGTACGTTCCGGACGCGTCGGTCACGCCTTCGACGAAGTAGGCCTCGCCTTTGACGACGACCATGCGCGCGGCCACGCGCGCGCCGGCAATGGGCGCGCCGGTCTCGGCATTGAAGACCGTGCCGCTGAGCGTTGCGTTCGGCTCGAGCCTCGGCTCAGTCGGCGTGCCCTGTTTGCATGCGGTGAAGACGAGAAAGAAAGCGAGGAAAACGAGAAGGGTCCGGGGCATTGCGTCACCGCGGCACGAGCACGATGTCGCCGACCGACGAAGCCGTCGGAACGTTGCGCAGCCACTCGCGGCGCTGATAGTTCGGGTGATCGACGACGATCGTCTGGTTGCCGGAGCCCGCGGGCGGGCATCCGAGGTCCATCCGGTACTGGCCGTCTGCGCCGGTCACGACGTGCTGGCCGAGGAAATCGATTGTGGCGCCGCTGATGCCGGACTTGCGTGTTGGCGTTGACCACGCGTCCGCTCAACGTGACGCAGCCGTTCGCGGAGATCTCGAAGTTGGTGAAGCTCGTTCCGCCGATGACGATGGATTGGACGAACGATTGCGTCGTTGCGCCGGGAGCGAACACCGAGACGATGTACGACCCGCCCGGGACCGAAAGCGAGTAACGGCCGGCGACATCCGTGAGCGCTTCACCCGAGCGCGGCGTGCCTTTCACGACGGGCATGAACGCGGTCACGCGCGCGCCGGCGACGGGCGCGCCGGTCTCGGCGTATGACACCACGCCGCTGAGCGTCGCGGTTCCTTCGAACGAGGGCTCGGTCGGTGAAGAACGATTGCAGGCGGCGAGAAGAACGAGAGAGAGGACGAGGAAAAGGGAAACCAGGGATCGCATGTTGGTCGGTAATACGAAAGAAAAAGGATTGGCGTCTACAGCGCGGCGAGCACCGCGCGCTTGATCTTGCCGCGCTCGTCAACCGGCATCGCGTCGATCAGCTTCACGATGCGCGGCACTTTGTGCAGCGACAACCGCGCCCGGCAGAACTCGCGCACCATCTCGCGCGTGACGTCCGGCGTCGCCACGATGGCGGCCGCGACCACTTCGCCGCGCGCGCCTGCCGCTTCGCCGTACACCTTCGCCTCGCGCACGCCTTCGATCTGCAGGATCACCGCTTCCACTTCGCGCGGGTTCACCTTCTTGCCGGCCGTGTTGATCAGATCGGACGCGCGTCCCGTCAGCACGAGCTCGCCGTCTTCGTTCATCGCGACGAGATCGTCGGTGACGAACGAACCTCCGACCGCGGACGCGCTGCGCACAGTGAGACGCGCATTTTCGATCGACAGCGAAACGCCGTTCATCGCCGAGCCGACCGTTCCCCGCTCCGCCGCCGCGCCGCGGCGGTCGTAGGTGATGCCGCCGGTCTCACTGCAGCCGTAGAACGAGTGAATCGGAATGCCGAAGCGCTCGCGGAAACGGCGCGACGTCGACGCCGGCAGCGGCGCGCCGGCGGAGAGGAACGTGCGGATCGTTTCGAGCTTTCCGTGTGCCGCGGTGGCGAGGTGATCGAACACCATCGGGATGAGCGGCGCGACAGTGCAGCGATGCGCGTTCGCGAGATCGACGAGCGACTGCGGCAGATACGCGTTCGTCGCCACGACCGCCGTGCCTTGCAGCAGCAGCGGCATGACGAGATTGGAGAAACCGTACGAGTGCGAGAACGGGATCGCGCCGAGGTTGATGTCGCCGGGGACGATCTCCATCGTCGAGCAGATGTTCTCGCAGTCGGCGATGAGATTCGCTTCGCTGGTGAAAATCCCTTTCGGCTTGCCGGTGGAGCCGGAGGTCACTTTGATGAGGCGCGTGCCGTCGGGAAACGGCGGCTGGAAGCTCGCGCGGATGTTCGTCACTTCGGTGGGAGCCGCGTCGCGATCGATCGGGATACAACGAGATCGAGGATGAGCGCCGCGAGGAACGTGGCCACGAACTCGGCCGAGTTCGGCAGCTGCAGCGCCAGCGGCTCGCGCGGAAGGCGTTCCGCGATTTCATTCGCGCGCGCCCACAGCTCCGCGCGCGTGAAGGCACGGTCCTCTTCAATCACGGCAATGGCGCGCGGATCGCGCTCCGCGAGCCTCAGGAATCGATCGAGCATGGCTGCGCTGCTAAACTCTACCCCTCTATGGCCGATTCCGACCTCAAACGAAAACTGAAAGAGCTGCTCATCGAGCGGCTGAAGTTCGAAGACATGACGCCCGACGACATCGACGATGACGCGCCGCTGTTCGCCGGCGGCCTCGGGCTGGACTCGATCGACGCGCTCGAGATCGTGGTGATGCTCGAGAGCGAATTCGGCATCAAGGTGAAGAACGAGAGCGCCGCGCGCGACTACTTCCTCTCGATCTCCACGCTCGCCGCGTACGTCGACGCCAAGCTCGCCGAGGCGAAAGCGAGCGCGTGACCTGGCTCGCGCGGCTCCCGCACCAGATTCCGTTCCGCGCGGCGTCCGCCGCGCTTCGCATCGACGAAAAGACCATCGAAGGCGTCTACGTCTGCACCGCGAATGACGCGGCGACGGCGGAAGTGATGCTGGTCGAGGCGATGGCGCAGTTCGCGGGCGGGCTGGTGTTCGAAGCGCAGAGGGTTCTTCACCGGCATCGATCGCTGCGAAGTGCTGCGCGCGATCGAGCCGGGCGACGTCGTCGCCATTCGCGTCGAGCTCGAGGCGGAGTTCGGCGGGACGTTTCGCTTCAGCGGCAGCGGCAGCATCGATGGAGTAGACGTGGTGCGCGGGAGGTTCTACCTCAGCGGTGCGCAAGCCTGATCTCTCCACGCGGATCGCGATCACCGGAGCAGGGATCGTCTGCTCGATCGGACGCAACAAATCCGAGGTGTGGCAGTCGATCGTGGATGCGCGCGCGGGCATCGCGAAGCTGACGCGATTTCCGGGCGAGACGTTTCCGACCGACATCGCGGCGGAAGTGAATACCGAACTGCCGAAGTCGCGGCGACTCTCGCGAACCGACTTGCTCGCGGTCGCGGCGGCGAAAGAAGCCATCGAGCAAAGCGGGCCGTTTCCTCGTGAACGTGCCATTGTTTCGCACAGGCACCTCCACGGGCGGATTGTTGGAAGGCGAGGATTACTACTTCCGCCGCATCGTGCGCGGTCGTCGTCGCGCGCCGGTCTCGCTCGTGCTGCAGCAGCCGACGTCGGGTCCGTCCGACGCAGTCGCGCGCGCGTTCGACCTCGGCGGCGGCGTGCTTTCGAATGCGACCGCGTGCGCATCCGCCGGCGCGGCGATCGGCATGGCCGCGGACTATCTCCGCTCGCATCACGCCGACGTCGCCATCGCCGGCGGCAGCGATGCGCTTTGCCGGCTGACGTACAGCGGCTTCAACGTGTTGCAGGCCGTCGATCCGCAGCCGTGCACGCCGTTCGATGCGTCGCGCAAAGGGATCACCCTCGGCGAAGGCGCGGGCTATCTCGTGCTTGAGCGCTGGGACGACGCCGTTGCGCGCGGCGCAACGATCCTCGCGGAGCTGTGCGGCTACGGCGCGTCGTGCGACGCGCATCACCCGACCGCGCCCGCCGAAGACGGCCGCGGCGCCGAAGCCGCGATGAGCGGCGCGCTCGCCGAAGGGCAGCTCGACGCCGCGTCGATCGACTACGTCAACGCCCACGGCACCGGCACGACGCTCAACGACTCCGCGGAGACGAAGGCGATCATCTCGTCCCTCGGCATGGGCGTTCCGGTCTCGTCGAGCAAGTCCTACTTCGGCCACACGCTCGGCGCGTCGGGCGCGGTCGAAGCCGTCGTCACGGTGCTCGCGCTGCAGCACCAAACCGCGCCGCCGACGCTCCGCCTCCGCGAGCGCGCCGCCGACTGCACGCTCGACTACATTCCCGAAACGCCGCGCCCGATGGCGATGGAGAACGTCCTCTCGAACACGTTCGGCTTCGGCGGAAGTAACGTGTCGCTGCTCTTTCGATCGCGTTTCATGACTCGCATCCCCATCACCGGCATCGGTGTGATTCGCGCCTCACTCCGATTGCGGCGATCGACCGCTTCGACACGAGCGGTCTCTCCGCGCACACCGCGGCATTGGTGCAGGACTTCAAGCCGAAGGACTACATCGCGCCGATGAAGATGCGGCGGATGAACGTGCTCTCACGCCTGGCGATGGCCGCGGCGAAGTTGGCGATCGAGGATTGCGGCGCGGCTCCCGGCGCGAGCACGGGCGTGGCCCTCGGCACGGCGTTCGGGCCGGTGCAGACGTCGGTCGACTACATGAAGGAGTACATGGAGAAAGGCGCCGCGCTCGCGCCGCCGCAGCTGTTCGCGGAGTCGGTCGCGAATGCGCCGGGCAGTCACATCGCCATCGAGTGGAACCTGCGCGGCTTCAACGTCACGTTCACGCAGCGCGAGTCGTCCGCGCTCGCCGCGGCGATGTACGCATGTACCCAGCTCGCGAAAGGCACCGTCGACGCGGCGCTGATCGGCGGCGTCGAGGAAGTGAACGAGATGCTCTTCAGCGTGCTCGATCGCATCGGCGCGCTCGACGACGCGATGCAGCACGGCATGGTCCTCGGCGAAGGGAGCGCGGTGCTCGTCGCCGGCAACGCGGGCACGCGCGCGCCGTACGCGTGGTTCTCCGGATTCGGCGTCGCGCGCGACACGACGGCGACGATCTCCGACTGGGGCACGGGCGCGGAGAGCGTCGTCGCGGCGATGCAGGCGGCGATCGATGATGCGGAGCTCACGGCTGGCGACATCGACGCGGTCTATGTTTCCGCGAACGGCGCGCGGCGCGGCGATGCGCTCGAATTGCGTGCGCTGGAAATGCTGTTCGGCGCGAAAATGCCGAAGCTCGTGAACACGAAATCGATCTACGGTGAATACGCGGCCGGCGGAGCGTTGCAGCTCGTCGACGCCGTTCGCGGCACCCATCAAAATGCGCTCGTGAATTCGCTCTCCGCGGGAGGCGGGATCGTGTGCGCCGTGGTGTCGAGATGAGGATGTCGCGATGATGATCGCGGTCGTGATCCCGGCGTACAACGCGCAGCGCAAAGTGGCGGAGATCGTCGTCGAGGCGCGCAAGCAGCTGGAGCCGGTGATCGTGGTCGACGACGGGTCGAAGGACGGCACCGGTGCGGTCGCCGAAGCCGTCGGCGCGATCGTCTTGCGCCATGAAAAGAATCGCGGCAAAGGCGCGGCGCTGAAGACCGCGTTCGCGTGGGCGCTCGATCACGGATATGACGCCGTCATCACCGTCGACGCCGACGGGCAGCATCTGCCGGGCGAGATCCCGAAGTTCGTCGAGCGCTATCAGCGCGGCAAAGACGACCTGATCATCGGCGGCCGCGCGCATCTGTTTCACGAGATGCTCCCGCGCCGCCGCAACGCGAATCGCTTCTCCGCGTGGTGTATCGCGATGTGCTCCGGCGTCGAGATCACCGACTCGCAGAGCGGCTTCCGCCTCTACTCCGCGCGCCTTTTGCGCGCCATCAAACTGCACACCGACGGCTTCGACATGGAGAGCGAAGTGATCGTCCTCGCCGGCCGGCGCGGCTTCAAGATCATCACCATCCCGATCGACCTCGGCTTCGTCGACGGCGTCGGCACGAGTCACTTCAAGCCGCTGAAGGACACGCTGCGCATCACGTGGACGGTGACGCGCGCGCGGTTCCTCTGGTAGTTACTTCGGCAGCGGCTTCCTCGGAATCAGCTCCGCCCGGTTCGCCGCCTCCCACACGAACGTCGCCGCGACCACTGCGGCCTGCATCAGGTCTTCGCGCTGGAGGCGCTCGTACGTGTCCCAGTTCGTGTGATGCGTGCGCGTCGAGTACTCGACCTCGTCCTGGATGAACTGAAAGCCGGGGATGCCGGCTTCGTCGAAGGCGATGTGATCGGTGCTTGCCGTGTTGCGCATCGTGACGACGGTGGCGCCGAGGTCGCGGAGCGGCGCGAGCCAGGCCTCGAAGAGCGGAAATGCGGCCGCGTTTTCCTGCGCGTAGATGCCGCGGATCTTGCCGGTGCCGTTGTCGAGATTGAAGTATGCGGAGATCTTCGCGTGATCGGGCTGCAGCACGAGCTCGCCCTTGTCGGTCGTGCGGAAGTTCATCGGCAGCTTCGCCTGCTCCGGATCCTTCGGCTCCTTGCGCGTGGCGAAGTGCTGCGCGACGTACGCGCGCGAGCCGTAGAGCCCCTGCTCTTCGCCGCTCCAGAGCGCGATGCGGATCGTGCGCTTCGGCGCGATGCCGAGCGATTTCAGGATGCGCGCGGCCTCCATCATGATGGCGCAGCCGGCGGCGTTGTCGGTCGCGCCGGTGCTGCTGTGCCACGAGTCGAGGTGCGCGCCCATCATCACCACCTCGCCCTTTTTGTCGCTGCCCGGAATCTCGGCGATGGTGTTGTAGGCGTTGCGATCGTCGCCGTAAAACTGGGAGCGGACCTCGAGCTCCAGCTCGACGTCTTTCTTCGCGTCGATGATGCGCGCGAGGCGGTTGTAGTGCTCCGGCGCGAGGGCGACGGTCGGCACGCCGAGGGGCTCGTCGTCGCGCCACGTGCCGGAAGCCTGCACGTTGAACAAGCCGCCGTCGCCGCGCGGATTCTGGATGATCGCGGCGATCTTCTCGTCCATCGCGAACTGCGCGAGCGCTTTGCGGAACTCGCGGCGCGCCATGCCGTCGCGGCGGCGCTGATCATCGCGCGGCGCCGGAATCTCGTACGCGCCGAGCTTCTCGAGCTCCGCGTCGTCATAGCGTTCCAGCGCGGCCTTGTCCTGCGGCTTGAGCTCGCGCACCTCGGACGTCATCACGATCGCGCCGGTGAGCTTCCCTTTGTTCTTCTCGAGATCCTCCTTCGTCTCGAGCTTCACCTTCTTCACGACGCCGCGGATCGCGCCGTTCGTCGCCGGCGACCACGCGTATGCGACCGCGTAGAGCTGCTGTGCCTCCGGCGCGAGCATGCGCACCGAGGTGTAGTCGGAGCTCCAGCCGCGCCCGAACGGTCCCCACGATTCGAGATGCGCGTTCGCGAGGCCGTACGCGGTCAGCTGGTCGCGCGTCCACTCGTTGGCTTTCTTCATCGTCGGCGAGCCGGTGAGGCGCGCGCCGGTGAAATCGATGATGCCGGACGCGATTTCCATCACCTTCGAATTGCGAAACCCTTCCTGGCGGATGCGCGTGACGACCTGCAGGTCGGGCGCGTCGGCGGCGCTGAGCGAAGCGGCGAGAATCAATGCAAGCATGAGTGGCGTAGTGTAATGGCATGAAGGTCACGCGCACCGCGTCCGCGGCGTTCACGGTGGAGTTCGAGGACGAGGCCGAACTGCGCGAAGAGCATCGCGCGAATCTCTCGATGGGCGGCTTACGGCTGCACACCAGCGAGACGGTCGCGCTCAACACGCTGCTGCTCGTCACGCTGCGCGGGCCGGGTGGCGAGGCATTCGTGAAGGCGACGGTGGTCGCGCAGCTGCCCGACGGAATTGCACTCGCGATCGAGGCCAATGCAGATGACGTCCTCTCGCGACTGCTTCCGAAATCAGAAAGCACGTGGGATCGCATGCGCAGTCTCACGCAAACGGAGAAGCTGCTGCTCGCGATCAAAGCGGATCGCAGTGACCGCGCCGTGCTCCTGCAGGACAACGATCCGCGTGTGCTGCTCTCGCTGCTGCGCAATCCTCGGCTCACGATCGACGAGGTCGTGCGCATCACCAAGTCGACGTATCTCAGCTTGCAGATCGCGGACGTGATCTCGAAGACCGGTCAGTGGATGGCGAGCATGGACGTGCGCCTCGGCCTCGTGCATAACCCGAAAACACCGCCCACGCTCGCGCTGCGCCTCCTCCCGTCACTGCCCGAGGCGGAGGTGCGCAACATCGCGCGCGCGGGGACGAACATGGCGTTGAAGACGGCGGCGATCCGGCAGTTGCAGAAGAAGTGACGGCGTAGCCGTCATCCTGAGCCGCGCAGACGGCGAAGGATCTCAATCTACGTAACGTGAGATCCTTCGCTCCGCTCAGGATGACGCGCGCTGTGCGCGCGTCACTCCAGCTCCGACCAATCGATCGTCGTCGGCACGTTCGACTTCGCGAACAGCGACGACAGCATCTCCTGCGGCGTGTAGATCCGCAGGTCGCCCAGCTCGCTCGGGCGGCGGTGCTTCATCGTGAACAGCGTTCGCTGCGTGACGTAGTCGAAGTTCGCGTAGAAGTCGTCGTCCTTTTTCTGATCGAACATCGTCCTCAGCGTATTGAGCTGGCGGGAGAGGTGATCGTCGAGCGCTTCCTGCATCGTCGGCGCGTCGAGCTGCGTCATGAGCCTCGGCTTCTTCGGCGTCGGCTCGAGGCCGACCGCGAGGCGCAAATCATCGAGCTCTCTCGCGTAGCGATCGGCGCGCGGCGCTTTCTTTTTCTGCTGCGGCAGGAGCAGCGCGGGGATGCGATTGCAGTTCGCCTGATGAATGATGTCGCTGCGCGTGATCCAGCCGAGGTTCGTCACGCCGCAGCGCGCGGAGACATTGCGAGTGAGATTGTCGAGGAATGGCTTGACCGCGGTGTTGAACGAGTCCTCGACGCCGTTGAAGAGATTGAGCACGTAGTGCACGCGGAACTCGTCGATCGTCGTCTGCACCGTGCGCGTGACCGGATGATCGCCGAGGTTCTGGGCGAGATCGAGCGCGAACGCATCGAGGTTCTGCACCGACGAGTCGTACACGTCTTCGACGCGGTCGATCAGGTCGTTGATCAGCCTCCAGAAATCGAGACTGCGGTCGACGGTGGCGAAGAACGGCGACGACTTGCTGAAGATGAGACGCAGTTTGCGGAAGAGAATCGCCTTCACGATGTCGGACGCGGCGAGCGTGGCGCTCGGCAGGTGCGGCGTGAAGATGAGGATGCCGGAGTTGGAGAAGGGGAGGAAGTCGATCACATTCGCGTCGAGGCCGGCGCGGAGATCGAGCACGACATACTCGGCGGGCAGCGAGTTGATGGCCTCCATCAGCTTCGCTTTGTAGGCGGGGCCGAAGTTCGTGATCTCTTCGATCAGGTGCAGCGGGCCGGCGACGAAGCCGAAGCTGACGAACTTTCCCTGCGGATCGAGCTTGCGGTCGATGCTGGAGATGCAGTTCTCGAGCGGCTCGTTTTTCCGGAAGAAATGGTAGAGGTCTTTCGTGATCGGAACGTCGATCGCGTTGCGGATGGCGGACGTGCCGGTGTCGAGATCGACGAGCACGGTGGGGGCGTGGCGCGAGAGCGCGAGGGCAAAGTTGATCGCGAACGTGGTCTTTCCCACGCCGCCCTTGCCTGACGATACGGGGATGATCCGTTTGATTGCCACCTGACGGCTCCACACTACCACGCGTTACAATCAGTGCGTCCCATGCAGACGTCGTTCTTCCGGAAACTGCCTCTCTTCGCCGATCTCGACGATCGCGAGCTGGCGTCGATCGTGTCGGTGGCGAAGACGCGCCGCTACGCCAAAGACGATGTGATCTTTCACGCCGACGAGAGCGGAGACGTGTTCTGTCTGATCCGCGACGGGCAGGTGAAAGTGACGATGATCTCTCCCGAGGGGAAGGAAATCATCCTCGCGCTCCTCGGCCCGGGCGACTTTTTCGGCGAGATGGCTCTCCTCGACGACGAGCCGCGCTCGGCGACCGTCATCGCCACCGAACCGCTCGACCTCGTGACCATCTGGCGCAGCGACTTTCTGCAGATCCTGCAGGAGAACTTCTCGATCACGCGCAAAGTGCTCTCCGAAATCTCGCGGCGCCTGCGCAGCGCGTCGAGCCGCATCGAGTCGCTGGCGACGATGGACGTCTACGGCCGCCTCGCGCGCTTCTTCCTCGACCTCGCCCGCGATCAGGGCAAAGTCCTGGAGAACGGCTACGTCGCGGTGACGCGCCCGACGCATCAGTCGATCGCGAACATGATCGGCACGTCGCGCGAGACCGTCTCGCGATTGATCCACGACCTCATGCGGCAGAACCTGCTGCTGTCGGAAGGGAAGACGATTTACCTGCGGAAGACGGCGCTCGATCAATTTCGCGCCGAGGTATGAATGCGGTTGCTCGGTTACGCAGTTGCGCGGTTACGCGGCGTGAGCACTGCGCAACCGCGTGACCGCGCAACCGCGTAACCATGTGGACCATCCCCAATCTCGTATCTCTCCTGCGTCTCCTCCTCGTGCCCTGCTTCCTCTGGGCATCGCACGAGCGGATGTTCGTGCTCGCGTTCGTGCTGTTCGTGATCGCGGCGAGCAGCGACTCGATCGACGGCATGATCGCGCGGCGGTGGAACATGCACTCGCGGCTCGGTGCGCTGCTCGATCCGGCGGCGGACAAGACGCTGATGGTGTGCGGCGTTCTCTATTACACGTTCGCGAAGGACATCCCGGTCATCCGGCTGCCGAGTTGGCTGACGTTCACGGTGTTCATCCGCGATTTCATGATCGTCTGCTTCGTCTACCTGATGTGGACGCGCGTGCAGATCACGCGGTTCCCGCCGTCGATCTACGGCAAGATCTCGACGATCCTGCAGATGTTCATCCTCTCGGCGACGATCGCCGTGAACGCGTTCGCGCCGTGGATCCCGCCGGTGTGGATGCCGCGGCTGCTGCCGGTGATGGCGCTGCTCTTTCGCGCGTCGATGCTGATGACGCTCTTCTCCGGCTGGCACTACATGAATCGCGCGCGACGCATCCTCAGCGAGCTATCTCCAACCGCTGCTTGACTTCGGGCCTGAACCGAAATAGTTTGCGCCGCTGTTTGTTGTAGCGGCACCCGGGCCTCCATAGCTCAATTGGTAGAGCAGCGGACTCTTAATCCGTTGGTTCCAGGTTCGAGTCCTGGTGGGGGCACCAACCCTCCGTTGACTTAGACTCTACCCGCGCGAAAGTGGCGGAATTGGCAGACGCGCTGGTCTTAGGAGCCAGTGGCCCAAAGCCGTGTGGGTTCGAGTCCCACCTTTCGCACCAACGTATGAATGCAGAATGCAGAATGAAGAATTGAGAATGAAGAAGCGGCTTGCGCTGCGTCCAATTCTCAATTCTGCATTCTGACTTCTGCATTCTGCATTCATCTCGTGAGGTATCCCACAAGCCATGACCGTCCTCAACTTCGAAGATCTCTCCTCCGTCCAAAAGTCCGTCGAGGTCGAAATCCCCGCGGATCTGATCTCGCGTGAAGCGAACAAAGTCACCAGCGAATTCGGCCGCCACGCGAAGGTGCCGGGGTTCCGGCCGGGCAAGGTGCCGGTGAGCGTGGTGCGCTCGCGGTTCGCGAAAGAGATCCAGGAAGAGGTCGTGCAGCGGGTGTTGGGGGAGAGCTTCCGCAACGTTGTGCGCGAGAAGGGGCTCGAGCCGGTCGGCGATCCGCATCTCGAGCATCTCGATCCGTTCATCGAAGGCGCGCCGATGAAGTTCAAGGCGCGCTTCGAAGTGAAGCCGCAGATCGACCTGCGCGAGTATCGCGGGCTCGAGCTCGACGATCCGAAAATCGAGATCACCGACACCGACGTCGATGCGATGATCGAGCGGCTGCGCGATCAGGCCAGCGTCTACCGCGTGGAGAGTGAGCGCGGCCTCGACGACGGCGACTTCGCCGTCATCGACATCGCCTCGAGCGGCGAAGACATCGAGCCGAAGACCGACTCCGGTCATTTCAAGCTGGGCGAGGACTCGCCGCTGCCGGAGTTGCATGAGGCGCTGCGCGGCAAGAAAGCCGGCGAGACGGCGTCGTTCGACAAGGCGTACGGCGACGACGCGCATCAGGACGCGTGGCGCGGCAAGACCATCCATCACGACGTCACGCTGAAAGAGATTCGCGTGCAGGAGAAGCCCGACGTCGACGACGAGTTCGCGAAGAGCGTCGGCGCGTGGGACAACGTCGAGCAGATGCGCGAAACGATCACCGCCGACATCCGCCGCCACCGCGAGATGGAAGCGCTGCGCCTGAAGCGCAGCCAGGTCGGCGAGCGTCTCCTCGGCCTGCACGAGTTCGACGTGCCGGAAGCGCTGGTCGAGGACGAGCTCGGGAAGTCGCTCAACAACTACGCGCGCTATCTCGCCTCGCAGGGCGTCGATCTGCAGAAGGCGGAGCTGGACTGGTCGAAGGTCGGCGAAGAATTTCGCCCCGAGGCGGTGAAGCGCGTGAAGCGCTCCCTCGTCCTCGAGGCGATTGCCCGGAAGGAAAACATCAGCGTTAGTGACGTGGAAGTCGATGCCGAGATCCGTCGCGCCGCGAAAGAGCAGGACCGCGAGTTCGCCGACGTGAAGCATCATCTCAAGCACGACGGCGGCTACGAGGCGCTGCGCCTGTCGCTCGCTCAGGAGCGCGCGCTGGAGCTGGTGCTGAGCAACGCGTCGCTCAAATAGACCTCGGAACGCCGGCGTCTCGCCGGCTGGACCGGCGCCGTCTCGGCGCCGAGGCGGCGGGACGCCGCCTGATCAGCCGCCGAGGACGGCGGCGTTCCGAAGCAAGTGAAATCGCAGGAAGCGCAGCGTCGCTTCGATGATCTCATCGGACTCGGATGCATGCTGCGCATCGTGCTGATTGATCAGCGTGATCGGCAAGTTGGAAGCGAGTGACTGCGCGACGAAGCGATCGATCGACTCGTTGATGCCGACGAATTGATCACGCCCCGCGCGCACGAGAAAGAGCGGCACGTCGCGCGGGATGGCCTCGAAGCGCGTCTTCGGATCGGCGAAACCGAAGCTCGTCGTGCGTTCGTCGAGATCGAGCATGCATCCGTAGAGCAGTGCGGCGCAGCGCATGCCGCGCAATGCGGAGAGCGCGACCGGCACGTTGCCGGACATCGCGAAAAGCGCGATGCGATCCGCACGCGTGCGGAGCTCCTCGATCGCACGGTGCACGTCCGCGATCGGATCCTCATTCGAGTACGCGGCGGCGATCATTCCCACGTCCGCGATGCGTTGCGCCCACGTCTTCAGCGGCGCGAGCGTGTTGATGCGGCCCGGGTATCCACCCACGATCAGAACGGCGGTTGTGGCATTCGAGGGAACGTACCAATCCATTTCCATGCATTTCCTCCAAATGAAAAAGCCGCCGGGCACCCGCGGGTGCCGCGACGGCTTGTTTCCGATGCCTGGAAGATACGCTCCGGCGCGCGCCGTTTGCAAGCGGGGGGATTCGGTTAGACTCCCGCCCGTAAGGAGACTTTCATGCTGGTTCCGATGGTGGTCGAGCAGACGTCGCGCGGCGAGCGCGCCTACGACATCTACTCGCGGCTTCTCAAAGACAACGTGATCTTCCTCGGCCAGGCGATCGACGACAACGTCGCCAACCTGGTCATCGCCCAGATGCTGTTCCTCGAAGCCGAGAATCCCGAAAAAGACATCTTCCTCTACATCAATTCACCCGGCGGCTCGGTGAGCTCCGGTTTCGCGATCTACGACACGATGCAGTACGTCAAGCCCGACGTGGCGACGATGTGCATGGGCATGGCGGCGTCGTTTGCGGCGGTGCTGCTTGCCGCCGGCACGAAAGGGAAGCGCTACGCACTTCCGAACGCGCGCATCCTGATGCATCAACCGTGGCTCCAGGGACTCGGCGGGCAGGCCAGCGACATCGACATTCACGCGAAGGACATCATCCGCATGAAGCGGCGCATCAACGAGATCCTCGCCGAGCACACCGGCCAGTCGATCGACAAGATCGATCGCGACACCGATCGCGACTACATCCTCGCCGCAGCCGATGCGAAGGATTACGGCGTGGTGGATCAGGTAATTGCGAGGAGGGACTAGGGCACGCTGGAATTTTCGGCTCTACGGCGAGTTGACTTCCCCAACGCTGAGGAGTTCAATTTCCGGCAGCGACCTCAAACAAGGGACCAATAGCACATGTCGAAGAAGGGGAACACCGGCGACGTACTTCGCTGCAGTTTCTGCAACAAGTCACAGCGCGACGTCAAAAAGCTGATCGCCGGCCCGACGGTTTATATCTGCGACGAATGCGTCGACATCTGCCTCGACATCATCGCCGAGGATCGCAAGGATGAGCCGGGCGCGCTGGAAGGCTCCGGCCATCTTCCGAAGCCGAAAGAGATCAAGGAGTTCCTCGACCTCTACGTGATCGGCCAGGAGCGCGCGAAGAAGAAGCTCGCCGTCGCGGTGTACAACCACTACAAGCGGATCGACTACCACTCGCGCAACGCGCGGCAGGACGTCGAACTGCAGAAGTCAAATATTCTACTGATCGGACCGACCGGCACGGGCAAGACGCTCCTCGCGCAGACGCTCGCGCGCATGCTCTCGGTGCCGTTCACGATCGTCGACGCCACGACGCTCACCGAGGCAGGCTACGTCGGTGAGGACGTCGAAAACATCATCCTCAAGCTCTACCAGGCCGCCGGCAACGACAAAGAGAAAACGCAGCGCGGCATCGTCTACATCGACGAAGTCGACAAGATCTGCCGCAAGGGCGACAACCCGTCCATCACTCGTGATGTCTCCGGCGAGGGCGTGCAGCAGGCGCTGCTGAAGATTCTCGAAGGCACGGTCGCCAACGTTCCGCCGCAGGGCGGACGCAAGCATCCGCATCAGGAATTCATCCAGATCGACACCACGAACATCCTCTTCATCTGCGGCGGCGCGTTCGTCGGCCTCGACAACGTCATCGAGCGCCGCCTGTCGCAGACGTCGATGGGCTTCGGCGCGAAGATCGCGACGAAGAAAGAGAAGAAGACCGGCGAGCTGCTCGCGCAGGTGCATCCGGAAGACCTGATCCGCTTCGGACTGATCCCGGAGTTCGTCGGACGCCTGCCGGTGGTGGCGACGCTGGGCGAGCTGGACCGAGGCGCGCTCATCGAGATCCTCCGCGAGCCGAAGAACTCACTCGTGCGCCAGTATCAGACGATCATGGGCTTCGAGAACGTCGAGCTCCGTTTCACGGACGACGCGCTCGAAGCGATCGCCGAAGAAGCGCTCAAGCGCAACGTCGGCGCGCGCGGACTCAAGATCATCATCGAAGAGCTGATGCTCGAGATCATGTACACCATCCCCTCGCAGAGCGCGATCAGCGAATGCGTGATCACGCGCGAGGTGGTGGACAACCGCTCGCAGCCGATCACGCTGTACAAAAAGGCGGGGTAGCGAAAAACGCCGCCTTCGGGCGGCGTTTTCATTTGCGCTTAAAAAACGGCCCCACCGCGCACGCCCGCACCTCCACCCGTTCCCACACGTTTCCCTTCGTGTACGGATCGTCGCGGATCCAGGCGTCGACGTCTTCGCGGGAGGGGAACTCGCAGATGAAGACCGAGCCCACCATCCGCTGCGCGTCGTCGAGGAGTGCGGCGGCGCAGTACATGTGGCCGTTCTTCACCAGCTCGCCCACCACTTCGAGATGCTGCGGGCGGGCGGTGATGCGGCGGTCGAGCGCTCCTTCATCGCGATGATCGTGTGCGGTAACGACGAATTCCAAATTCACTCACCTCTCATTGGAATAGGAGTTTGTTCCAGTGTACGAGATCACCGAGCGGGAAGTTTTTCCCCTCGAAACAGCGTATAAAGAAACCAAATATGTCCAACCCTGACACGCGAATCCTCCAGCTCCCGCTCGTTCCTCTGCGCGACATGGTGGTTTTCCCCTCGATGATGGCACCGTTCGTGGTCGGCCGGCGCGCGTCCATTCTCGCGCTCGAGGCCACGCTCTCCACCTCCGAGAAGAAGATCTTCCTGGCCACGCAGAAGGACCCCAAGATCGACGACCCGTCGATGACGGAGATCTACAAGACCGGCGTCATTGCCACGGTCGTCCAGAACCTCAAGCTTCCGAACCAGAACGTGAAAGTGATGGTCGAGGGGCTCACCCGGGGCGAGATCATCGGCAACGCCGAGGGTGACGGCTACGTCACCGTGGCCGTGCGCGAGATCGACACGAAGTACCCGCCCACGCCCGAAGTCACGCAGTACATGCAGAAGCTGATGGAGATCTTCGAGCAGTACGCGAAGATGTCCCATCACCTCGCATTCGAAGGCGTGATGTCGACGCTGAAGATGGACGATCCCGACCGCTTCGCCGACACGCTCGCCTCGCACCTGCTCATCACCACCACCGAGAAGCAGCAGCTCCTCGAGACTCCTTCGCCGTACGAGCGCCTGCAGAAGCTGCAGGACTTCATCGAGATCGAGATCGAAAAGATCAACATCGACAAGCGCATCAACTCCAAAGTCAAAAAGCAGATGGAGCGCGCGCAGAAGGAGTACTACCTCAACGAGAAGATCAAGGCGATCCACCACGAGCTGGGCCGCAAGGACGATCGCTCGGACGAGATCGAAGAGTTGCGCCAGAAGATCGAAGAAGCGGGCATGCCGAAGGAGACGAAGGAGAAGGCTCTGCAGGAGCTGAAGCGTCTCGAGGCCATGCCCGGTGTCAGCGCCGAGGCCACTGTCTCGCGCAACTACATCGAATGGCTCGTCTCCGTTCCCTGGAAAAAAGCGTCGAAGGAAATCAAAGACATCGAGCTCGCGGAGCAGATCCTCAACGAGGACCACTTCGGCCTCGAGAAGATCAAAGAGCGCATCCTCGAGTTCCTCGCGGTGCGCCAGCTGGTGAAGCAGCCGAAGGGCACGATCCTCTGCTTCGTCGGACCTCCGGGCGTCGGCAAGACCTCGCTCGCGAAGTCGATCGCCCGCGCCACCGGCCGCAAGTTCGTGCGCCTCTCCCTGGGCGGCGTGCGCGATGAAGCGGAGATCCGCGGACATCGCCGCACGTACATCGGTGCGTTCCCCGGCCAGATCATCCAGCGGATGAAGAAGGCCGGCACGATCAACCCGGTGTTCCTCCTCGACGAAGTCGACAAGATGTCGATGGACTTCCGCGGCGATCCCAGCGCCGCACTGCTCGAAGTGCTCGATCCGGAGCAGAACAATTCCTTCACCGATCACTACATGGACGTCGAGTACGACCTCTCGAAGGTGATGTTCATCGCCACCGCGAACGTCGTGCACACGATCCCGGCGCCGCTCAAGGACCGCATGGAGATCATCTCCCTGTCGGGCTACACGCACCTGGAGAAGCTCGCCATCGCGCGGCAGTTCCTCGTGTCGAAGCAGAAGACCGAGCAGGGGCTCGAAGACGCGAAGATCGTGTTCGAAGACACGGCGCTCGAAGAGCTGATCGACTCCTACACGCGCGAGTCGGGCGTGCGCAATCTCGAGCGCGAAGTCGGCTCGGTGCTGCGCAAGATCGCGCGGCAGGTGGTGAAGAACGGTCCCGACTTCGAGACCGTGGTCGACCGCCCCAAAGTCCGCGCGCTCCTCGGCAAGGCGAAATTCCGCTCGCAGCAGATTCACGATCAGGCGGAGATCGGTCTCGCGACCGGACTGGCGTGGACAGAAGTCGGCGGCGAGATTCTCTCGACCGAAGTCGCGCTCTCGCGCGGCAAGGGCAACCTCACGCTCACCGGCAAGCTCGGCGACGTGATGCAGGAGTCGGCGCGCGCGGCGCTGTCGTACGTCCGGTCACGCGCTGAATTATTCGGGCTCGATCCCGACTTCCACTCCTCGCTCGACATCCACATTCACGTTCCCGAAGGCGCGATCCCGAAAGACGGTCCCTCGGCCGGCATCACGATGGCGACGGCGCTGCTCTCCGCGGTCACGAAGATCCCGGTACATCGCGACATCGCCATGACCGGTGAGATCACTCTTCGCGGAAAGGTTCTGCCGGTCGGCGGCGTGAAGGACAAAGTGCTCGCCGCGGCGCGCGCCGGAATCTCGAAGGTGATTCTGCCCGCCGAGAACGAGCGCGATCTCGATGAGATCCCGCAGGACGTGCGCGACAAGATGGAGTTCACGCTGGTCGAGTCGATGGACGAAGTCGTCAGCGTCGCGCTCGATGGCACGATCGTTCCATTGGCGGCGAAGGAGAAACTTCCGGAGCCGGAGAAGATCGAACCGATTACGCATTAGTTACAAAGTGGAGGACAGGCACTCCTGCCTGTCCTCGTTTCCCTCTGGACAGGCAGAAGTGCCTGTCCTCCACTTCGTTGACAGCGCCCCAGAATATCCGCACAATCTTCGCCGTTCAGCGTTACAACTCACCGACATAGCTTCCATATCCGGCCCTCCGGATACTCGTAGTTACATCAAGCCAGAAACAAATCATTGGAAATCCGGTCTGTAGCATTTCATCGGGCGGCGTACCAGCCTGGCGATTTCCCCCGTGACCAGCGGCCGCAGTTCGCAATGGTCGGCCGCTCCAACGTCGGGAAATCGAGCCTGATCAACGCCGTGCTGAACCGAAAGGGCATCGCTCGCGTGAGCCAGACGCCCGGGAAGACCCAAGCCGTGCAGTTCTATCTGATCAACGAAAAGTTCTACCTCGTCGACCTTCCGGGATATGGCTACGCGAAGGTCCCGAAGAGCATGTCTCGCTCGTGGGGAGAACTGGTGCGCGGCTATCTCGAGACTGCGGAAGAACTGAAAACGATCTTCCTCCTCGTCGATGCCCGGCGAACTCCGGGCGATCACGATCGTCAGATGCACGAGTGGGCGCGCGATCTCGACGGCGTCTCCGAGAAGATCGTGCTCACCAAGACCGACAAACTCTCGAACAACGAACTGGTTGCCAGCCGCCGCGCCATCGCGAAAGAGCTGGAGATGGACGAGGCCGATCTCATCACCTCTTCCGTCGTAAACAAGAAGGGAATCGACCAGATCCGCCGCGAGATTCACGCGCGACTCTGAAATTCGAGGAAACACATGGCACACATCGACAACGACACCGATACCGCGGTCATCGAGCAGGAAGCTCCCGAAGCGAAAGTGGAGAAGCCGAAGCGCGCGCCGCGCAAGAAGAAGGAAGTAATCGAGGAAGCGCCGGCTGCGGAAGCCGTCGCCGAAGCGCCCGCTCCCGAGCCCGAACCGGAGCCTGAGCCGGAGCCTGCACCCGCGCCGGAACCGGTCGCCGCCGCGCCGGCGGAAGCCCGCGAAAACGGGAAGCCGCAGTCCACGGAGACGCTCGACATCCGCATGCTGAAGGAGCTGAAGCTTCCCGAGCTCTCGAGGCTCGCGAAAGAGCACGGCATCGAGAACGCCACCGGCATGCGCAAGCAGGACCTGATCTTCGCGGTCCTGCAGGCGCAGACCGAGCGCTCGGGACTCATCTTCAGCGAGGGTGTGCTCGAGTGCCTGCCGGACGGCTTCGGATTCCTCCGCGCTCCCGAGTACAACTACCTGCCGGGTCCCGACGACATCTACGTCTCGCCGTCGCAGATCCGCCGCTTCGATCTCCGCACCGGCGACACCGTCTCCGGCCAGGTCCGTCCGCCGAAAGAAGGCGAGCGGTACTTCGCGCTGATCAAAGTCGAAGCGGTCAACTTCGAGCATCCTGACGTCGCGCGCGAGAAGATCCTCTTCGACAACCTCACGCCGCTCTATCCGGAGCACCGCATCAAGCTCGAGACGCCGAACAACATGTCCTCGCGCGTGCTCGACCTCATCGCCCCGGTCGGAAAGGGACAGCGCGGTCTCATCGTCGCTGCACCGCGCACCGGCAAGACCATGATCCTGCAGGCCATCGCCAACTCGATCACGGTCAACCATCCCGAGATCACGCTCATCGTGCTGCTCATCGATGAGCGCCCCGAGGAAGTCACGGACATGCAGCGCAGCGTCAAGGGGGAAGTCATCTCCTCGACGTTCGACGAGCCGGCCTCGCGCCACGTGCAGGTCGCGGAGATGGTCATCGAGAAAGCGAAGCGCCTCGTCGAGCACAAGCGCGACGTCGTGATCCTGCTCGACTCCATCACGCGTCTCGCGCGCGCCTACAACACCGTCGTGCCGCCGTCGGGCAAAGTGCTCTCGGGCGGCGTCGACTCCAACGCGCTGCAGCGCCCGAAGCGCTTCTTCGGCTCCGCGCGCAACGTCGAAGAAGGGGGCTCGCTGACCATCATGGCCACCGCGCTCATCGACACCGGCTCGCGCATGGACGACGTCATCTTCGAAGAGTTCAAGGGCACCGGCAACATGGAAGTGCACCTCGACCGCAAGCTCTCCGACAAGCGCGTCTTCCCGGCGATCGACATCAACCGCTCCGGCACGCGCAAAGAAGAACTGCTCCTCGAGCGCAACGAGCTCAATCGCATCTGGGTGCTGCGCAAAGTCTTCTCGCCGCTGTCGACCGTCGAGTCGATGGAGCTGCTCGTCGAGAAGCTCGACAAGACGCGCACGAACGGCGAGTTTTTGAACGCGATGTCGTCGATGTAATCCGTCGTGTGGTGCGCGCCTCCGGCGCGCCTCGGTCCCCAAAGGCGCGCCGGAGGCGCGCACCACACGACCGTCACTCGCTTCGCAACGTGGCGGCGGGGTCCACCCTCGCCGCCCGCCCGGCCGGGATCAGCGCCGCGATCGTCGTTGCGGCGATCACCGCCAGCGCTACGGTCGCGTATACGGCCGGATCGAGCGCCTTCACGCGGAACAGCAGGCGATCGAGCGCGGGCGAGGCGAGCATCGCCAGCGCCAGTCCCGCGGCGATGCCGCAGGCGACGAGCAGCCAGGCCTGGCGAATCACCAGTTGCAGGAGAGCCAGCGGACGCGCGCCGAGGGCCAGGCGCAGGGCGATCTCGCGCGTGCGCAGGGCGACGGAGTACGACAGCACGCCGCCGATGCCGATGAGCGCGATTGCGAATGCCGTCGCGGCGAACGCGGCCACGAGCCAGAGCGTCACCCGCGGCTTGGCCACGTGCTCGCGCAGCAGCTCGTCGAGCGTGATCACTTCGTACAGCGGCACGTTCGGATCGATGGAGACGAGCCGCCGCCGATCGAATCCGTTCGTGCGCAGCACGATCGTCGACCAGCGCAGAAAGTCGAACTGCTTCTGTGTGATCGGCTGATAGACGGCCGGGACATCGTCCGAGTCGAGTCCCATCTGCCGCACGTCGCCGCAGATGCCGATGATCGTGCCGGCCGGACCGTCGTCGATGCGCATCGTCTGTCCGATTGGATCGTTCAGTGTTGCCGCGAGCGCGCGGTTGATGATGAACACGCGCGCGCTTTCGTTTTGCAAAAACGCGCGCCCGCGAAGCAGCGGGATGCGCATCGCGTCAAAGTACTCGCCGCCGACGACGCGATACGCCGCTTTCAAATCGCGATTACCGATTGTGACCGAGAACGTCATCGCGTTCTTGCGCAGCGGCAGGTCCTGAATCGTCGCCGCGGACTCGACGCCCGGCAGCGCCGCCAACCGCTCGCGCTGCGATTCGAAATACGCGATCTGTTTCTCGTTCGTGTCGTACGTGCGGCGCGGCAGCCACACGCGCGCGGTGAGCACATTCTTCGCGTCGAAGCCGAGCGGCACCGACATCAGCCGCGCGAAGCTCTTCACCAGCGCGCCGCCGGAGACGAGCAGCGCGCAGGTGAGCGCGACCTGAATGACGACGAACAGCGCGCGCAATCGGCCGCCGCTGCCGACGATCTGGTGCGACTCGCGAACGTGCGAGCGCAGCAGGAGCAGCGGCATGGTCATGGCGATGACGCCGGCGAGCCACGCGGCGGCGATTCCCACCAGCGCCGCGGTGGGGGAAAGCGCGAGCGCGCGATCCGAGAGGGGCAGTTGCATCGTGGAGGCGAAGCGAAGAGCAGCCGCGGCAATGACAATGCCGCCGATGGACGCGCCGCCGCCGAGGATCGTGCCTTCGGCGAGCGACTGCCGCAGCAGGCGCGAGAAACCCGCGCCGAGGGCGATGCGTGTGGCGAGCTCGCGCCGGCGGGAAGAGCCGACCATCAGCATCAGATTCACCACGTTCGCGCACGCGATCGCGAGCATCGCCGCGGCCGCGGCGAAGACCACGATCAGCGTCGGCCGCAGCTCGCGCGTCTGCTGCTCGTGCAGCCCGACCACCTCGAGGTTCCGTTTGAGCGTCGCATTCGCGATTCGCTCCGCTTGTTGCACGCTCACGCCGCGGCGCAGCCGCGCGATCATCCGCAGGTTGCGCCCTTCGCGATCGTCGGGCTGGAAATGCACGCCCCACTTGAGTGGCGTCCAGACGTCGGTCTCGTCGCTCTCGGTCGGAAACGCGAAATCCGCCGGCATCACGCCGCCGACCGTGACCGCGTCGCCGTCGAGCGATCATCTGCTTTCCGATGATCGCCGGATCGCCGGCGAACGCGCGCTGCCACAACGCATGGCTGATGACGATGCCGTTGCGCTGAAATCCGAGCGCCGGAAAAAAGTCCTCCGACGCGAGCACGCCTTGGAGGCGCTGGGCCGGACCGCGTCCCGTGAGATCGAAGTTCCACTTCATCCATGCGCCCGCCGATTCGAACGCGCCGCTCGCCTGAAGATCGTGAAACTCGGCCGGGGACATCAGGTCCTGCGTCACGAGCCGTTCCGGTTCGCGCAACGCGGGCTTCTGCAGCACGACATGATCGAGCACCGAGAACGCCGCGATCGACGCGCCTGCGCCGGCGGCGAGCGCGAGCACCGCGATGGCGGTGACGAGCGGGCGGCGGGCGAACAGACGGACGGCGTGCTGGAGATCGTTCATGGCGCGTGCGGGCGTGCAACGGAAACACCAGCGATGTTGCGAGAGGCGAGGGCTCGCGAGCTGTCCGCTTGTGGGATTCCGCTGTGCGATTGTGGCATGCTCCGCGTCCATGAACACTCGCGCTTTCGTGCTCTCGCTTCTCGTCGCCGCGTCCGCCTTCGCCGACGATGGCTATTGGATGCCGCAGCAGCTTCCCGCCCTCGGCGATGAGCTGAAGAAGCTCGGGCTGCAGCTCGATCCGGCGCAGCTCGGCGATCTCACCGGCTTCCCGTTAGGCGCGGTCGTGCAGGTCACCGGCTGCAGCGCGTCGTTCGTCTCGCCCGAGGGACTGATCGCCACGAACCATCACTGCGTCTACGGCGCGCTGCAGTTCAACGCCACGCCGCAGAACGACATCATCCGCAACGGATTCCTGGCGAAGACGCGGAAGGAAGAGATCAACGCCACGCCCGACACGCGCGTCTACGTCACGACGTCGATCGAAGACGTGACGAAGCAGATCATCGGCTCGTTCCCGGCGAAGAGCGACGACATCGCACGCGCGAAGCTGATCACGCGCCGCCGCCGGCAGATGATCGACGAGTGCGAGAAGCCGGGCGGCCTGCGCTGCAACGTCGCGTCGTTCTTCGAAGGCGCGCAGTACGTGAAGATCACGCAGATGGAGATCCGCGATGTCCGTCTCGTCTACGCGCCGGCCCTCGGCGTGGGCAACTTCGGCGACGAGATCGACAACTGGATGTGGCCGCGCCACACCGGCGACTTCGGGTTCTATCGCGCGTACGTCGGCCCCGACGGCAAGACCGCCGACGCCTCGCCGAACAATGTTCCGTATCACCCGAAGCACTGGCTGAAGATCTCCACGCGCAACCTCAACGAAGGCGACCTCGTGCTCCTCGCCGGCTATCCCGGCATCAGCTACCGCCATCGCACGGCGTATGAAGTGGAGACCGCGGAGCAGTTCGGGCTGCCGACCGGCGTCCGCTATCGCACGATGCTGCTCGAGGCGCTGAACGCGCGCGGAAAAGACGATCGCGCGATCGCACTGAAGAACGCCAGCCGCATCGCCGGGCTGGAGAACTTTCAGAAAAAGTACGTCGGCACGCTGGAGGCGTTCAAGCGCGCGGAGATCGTCAAAGCGAAGCGTAACGAAGAGGCAGCGATCCGCGCGAAGCTCGATCCGAAGCTCGCCGCCGCATACGACGCCGCGAACGCGGAGTTGCAGCAGATCTTCACGAAGGAGCGCGAGCGCATCGCGCACGACACCGTCTTCGAATGGCTGTACGGCGCCTCGCCGATGCTGACGCAGGCGAACAAGATCTATCGCCTCAGCCTGGAGAAGACGAAGGCCGATCTCGACCGCGACGAGGATTACCGCGAGCGCAACCGCAAGCGGCTCGTCGCCGGCATCACCCGCGCGCGGCGCAACATCGATCCGGGCAGCGATCGCGCGGGGCTGCGGCTCTTCCTCGTCGAAGCGGCGAAGCTGAATTTCGGCGCGCCGCTGCCGAAGACCGAGCAGGAGATCGATGCGCTGCTCGACCGCATCTACGCGTCGACGAAGATCGGCGACGCCACGGCGGAAACGGCGATGCTGAATGAAACGACCGAGCAGCTCACGGCGCGCAACGACTCGATGATCGCCTTCGCGGCGTCGCTGCGCCCGGTTGCGGATGAGATCGAGGCGACCGAGACGGCGCAGAGCGGCGCGATGTCGCGCCTCCGCCCGGTACTCCTCGACGCGCTCCGCGTCGCGCGCGGCGGCCGCCTCTATCCCGACGCGAACTCCACGCTCCGCGTCGGCTTCGGCGTGGTGAAAGGCTACGCGCCGCGCAACGCGGTCCTGTACACCGCGCAGACCGACATCCGCGGCGTCGTGGAGAAGGAGACCGGCGAAGAGCCGTTCAACAGCCCGAAGAAACTGCTCGACCGCGCCGCGGCACGCCAGTTCGGCAGCTACGCCGACCCTGACCTCGGCACGCTCCCGGTCGGCTACATCTCCACGAACATCGTCACGAACGGCCAGTCCGGCTCCGCCACGATGAACGCGTGGGGCGAGCTGTGCGGACTCGCATTCGACTCGAACTGGGAAGGCGTCGGATCGGACTACCTCGTCGAAGAGAACATCGCCCGCACCATTCACGTCGACTCGCGCTACATGCTCTGGGTGATGGACGCCGTCGATGGCGCGCATAATGTGATGCGCGAGCTGGGGATCACGCCGCAGTTCGAACCTTGATGAAAACGCTGCTTGCGGCGCTGTTGGTATTCGCCGGCGGAGTTGCCCGCGCCGGCTCATTCGGGGCCTGTGGCCCCATGACGCCATCGAATGTCTTCTTTGTGTTCCACGGCGCGTCGACGTCCTGCTCCCCGCTGAGCTCACCTTGCAACGCCGGCGAAATGATCGAGTTCCACGTTTCGACGAACGGCTATAACTTCGACTGCGCGCCGCACACGTTTCAGTGGGATTTCGGCGACGGCACGACCGCCACGACGCGGGAGACGGTGCACGCGTATTCATTTCCCGGCGTCTACTTCGTGTCCGTGACCATCACTGCTCCTTCGTCTCAGGTCGGGTTGACGAGAGAGCTGACGGTCGCATCCATCGATCCGCCGCCACCGCCGCTCACCGCCACGCGCATCAGCCCGCGCGGCTTCCGCTTCACGCTCTCGCCCGCACTTCCGGTGGGCGAGTGGACCTGGGACTTTGGCGACGGCACGATCGAGCACGGGCCCGAGCCCGAGCGCACGCACGTGTACCCGCGCGGCGGCACGTTCACGGTGCGGGTGACGTCGAACGTGCATCCGGCGAGCTACACGATCACCGTCACTGTGCCGGTCGAGCGGCTCCGCTCCGTGCGGCACTGACGCGGGTCAGGCGCGCGTTCCCGTCAGCGGAAACGACCCGAACGCGCCCGCGGTCACGGTGCCGGTCATCGAGTCGCCGCTGACCGTCGCTTTGCAGTCGAGCGTCATCGGCATCGGCACGGTGATGTTCATCTTCCACGTCAGCTCATCGCCGTCGACTGTGCCGTCGTTCACCGGCGTCTCTCCCATGGAGGAAGAATAGCTGCCGGTGAAACTGCTTCCCGAGCTGTCCACCTTCAGCGCGCCCATCTGATTGCCCATCGGCGACTTGATGATCAAGTTCCATTGGCCGTCTACGTTTGCCATCCGGTCAGGATACCGGGCGTTTGAGGGTGAAGAGAAGGTACAGGAACATCGCGATGCCCGTGCCGAGGGAGCCCCAGCCGGGGATCGACTCGTCGGAGAAGGGGTGGCGGTGCACGGCGACGAGGATTCCGGCGCCGACGCCGGCGAACGTGAAGGCGGCGAGCAGCAAGCCGTCGCGGCGGCGGCGATTCTCCAGCTCGTCGGCGTCGCGCATCATCGTGCCGATCGTGTCCGACGTGACATCGCTGCGCTCCATGAGCCGGCGCAGCGACTCGTATCGGTAATACGCCTCGCGCTCCCGTCGCCGCTGCAGCGCCCACCAGAACACCGACAGGAACCCGAACGTCGAGGCGATGCTGACGATGGCGGTGAGGTTTGGCCAGTCGATGCTCATCATGCTGTCGTGTGACGCCGTCGCGGCGGCAGCGGTTGCGTTTTTGATGAAACGCAACCGCCTCTCTTCGCGTAGCGTCTCACGGTACACGAATGGCGGATGACGACGACGTCTCGGACGTCGAGGCCGTGCTGGCGGGAGACGTCGAGCGCTTCGGCGGAATCGTCGAGCGTTGGCAGGGCCCGCTCGTCAATCTCGCCTGGAGGTTCGTGCGCAACGAGCACGTGGCCGAGGAGATGGCGCAGGAGGCGTTTCTGAAATGCTTTCGGCGGCTGTCGCAGTGGAGACGGGACTCGCGGTTTTCGACGTGGCTGTTCGCGCTCGCGTTGAACGTGTATCGATCGCACATGCGGCGCTTTGGTGGAGGACAGGCACTCCTGCCTGTCCAAACAGACACGGACAGGCAGGAGTGCCTGTCCTCCACTGATGAGTTGTTGAAAAAAGAAGAGCGCGAAATCGTCCGCCGCGCGGTCGCGCATCTTCCGGCCAAGTATCGCGATCCGCTGATCCTGTTTTACTTTCAGGAAGAGGACGTCGGCGAGACGGCGCGCATCCTGCGCCTGCCGGCCGGCACGATCAAAGCACGCCTGCATCGCGGGCGTGAGCTGCTCAAGGAGCGATTACAACGATGGATGACTCGCTGATCGACGACGCCCTGCGCAGCGACCCTGCGCCGCGGCTGAATCCGTTCTTTCGCTCCCACGTGATGCGGCGGATCCTCACGCCGCCGCTGGCGTTCCCGTGGCGCGTCGTCGCCGTCGCCGTCGTCCTCGGCGCGCTCGCCGGCTGGCTCGTCCCGCCGCAGATTCTGTCCTGGAGCATTCCAATGCTCGTCGGCGGTATGGTCTTTTGTGTACACTCCCGCCCTCCGCTGATGCGTAAGTAAGGATATGTTTACAGTCGAGAATAACGTCGGGAAACTCTTCGAAGTCCGTCTCGCCACTCCGATCACTGAAGAGGAGCTCCAGGTCTTCATGCGCGAGCTCAACCGAGTGCTCGGAGGAATGCCCAAATACGTCGGCGTCACCGACCTCGTCGACGCGCACGTGTTCCCCACGTACGTGACGCAGCCGATGATTCAGTACATGTCGGTCTCGTCGCCGCGCGTCGTCCGCTCGGCCATGCTCGTGAACGAGAGCGCCACGTTCGGGATGCAGGTCGAGCGCGTGCTGCGCAGCTCGAACAGCACGGACCGCCGCGCGTTCCGGAAAGCGGAAGAGCTCGAAACGTGGCTCGGCGAAGTGCTCACCGTGGAAGAGCGGGTGCGCCTGCGACGCTTCCTCGCGCCGCGTCTGGCTGGAATGCAACCGCATCGTTGACGCTTCGCATAACATAGCGATGGCTGGCGCTATCGCATCGATATGCCCAAGCGTTCTCGACTGAAAGACTTCTTCTGGCGCCATTCGGCGGGCATCGCCTTCTGCGCCATGCTCGTCTTCGTCGCCTTCATCGGGTTCGTCGGCTACACGTACGTCGTCATCACCAAGAAATTCGAATCCGCCCAGCGCTTCGATCTCCCGAGCCGCATCTACTCCGACGCCGCTCCGCTCGTGCCCGGCATCCAGTACACGCGCGCGCTGCTCGAGCCGAAGCTGAATCACGTCGGCTATCACGAGGTGAAGAAGGCGGTCGAGAATCCCGGCGAGTACCGCTACGTCGGCGACGATCTCGAGATCTATCTCAACAACTTCGAGTATCCGGACATGGAGTTTCACGCCATGCCGGTGCTCGTGGAGATGGACGGCGCGCGGGTGCGCTCGATCCGCCGCGTCACCGACGGCGTGAAGCTGCGCGGGGTGCGCATCGAGCCGGAGCTCATCACTTCGATTTACGACAACGAGATGGAAGACCGCGTGCCGGTCACGCTCGACAGCGTTCCGCAGGTCGTGCAGGACGCGATCATCGCCACCGAGGACCGCGGCTTCTACCGCCACCAGGGCATTTCCATTCGCGGCACGCTGCGCGCGCTCTGGACCGACATCCGCAGCAAGTCGATGGTCGCCGGCGGCTCGACGCTCACGCAGCAGCTGGTGAAGAACCTCTACCTCACGCCCGAGCGGACGATCCAGCGCAAGGCGATGGAAGCGGTGATGGCGGTGATCCTCGAGGCGCGTTACAAGAAGAAGGACATCCTCGAGGGTTACTGCAACGAGATTTACCTCGGGCAGAACGGCTCGGTGCAGATCATCGGCGTCGAGCAGGCCTCGCAGGTCTACTTCGGCAAACGCGTCACGTACCTGACGCTCCCCGAGGCGGCGACGCTCGCGGCGATGATCAAATCGCCGAACGTCTACTCGCCGCTGAAGTATCCCGAGCGCGTGAAGCCGCGGCGCGATCTCGTGCTGAAGCTGATGCTCGATCAGAAACGGATCAAGCAGGAGCAGTACGACGCGGCCGTCGCGTCGCCGCTCACGGTCACGCGCTTCCCGAAGACCTCGCGCAGCGCGCCGTTCTTCGTCGACCTCGTGCTCAAGCAGCTGAAGGAAACGTATCCCGAGACGCAGCTGAAGACCGAAGGGCTGCGCATCTTCACGACGCTCGATACCACGATGCAGCGCTCCGCCGAGGAGGCGCTCGAGAACGGCATCGCCAACCTCACTCGCAAGTACAAACACATCCGCACCGCGGACACGCCGCTCGAAGGCGTGGTCGTGACGATCGAGCCGGGCACCGGCTACGTGAAGGCGCTCGTCGGCGGGCGCAATTACTCGAAGACGCAGTTCAATCGCGCCATTCAGGCGCGCCGCCAGCCGGGATCGCTGTTCAAGCCGTTCGTCTACGTCACGGCGATGGATCCGGCGCGCGGACACGAGGCCTTCACCGCGGCGACGGTGCTCGATGACTCGCCGATCGCCGTGCCGAGCGGACCGGCGCTGTGGCGTCCGCAGAATTACGACAATCGCTTCCACGGACGGGTCAGCGTGCGCGAGGCGCTCGCACACTCGTACAACATCCCGGCCGTGCGCGCGGCGATGGACGCCGGCGTGCCGAACGTGATCAAGATGGCCTCGACGATCGGCGTCGAGAGCCGCCTGCAGCCGTATCCGTCGGTGTCGCTTGGCTCGTTCGAAGTGACGCCGCTCGAGATCGCGTACGCCTACTCGGTCTTCGCGAACCTCGGCGTGAAGGCCCAGCCGGTCTCGATCCTCGCGGTCGTCAAGGCCAACGGCGAGGTGCAGGAAACGCGCAACGTGCAGATGAAGCGCGTCGCGCCGGCGAGCGTCTGCTACGTGATGAACGACGTCCTCAAGGACGTCTTCAACTACGGCACCGCGGGCCGCGCGCGCTCGCTCGGCTTCGACAAACCGTACGCAGGCAAGACCGGAACGACGAACAACTATCGCGACGCGTGGGTGACCGGCTACTCGCCGCGCATCCTCTCGCTGGTGTGGGTCGGCTTCGACGATCAGAAGAGCGTGCGCCTCACGGGCGGTGAAGCGTGTCTGCCGATCTGGACGCGGCACATGAACCGGATCGACGGCCTCGTCGCCGACGTCGACTGGCGCCGTCCCGAAGACGTGACCGAGCGCGTGATCGATCCGCAATCCGGAATGCTGGCCACGCCGTATTGCCCGCAGACGCGCGGCGAAGTCTTCGTCGCCGGCACCGAGCCGGAGTCGGTGTGCCCGCTGCACGCCGGCAGCGGCGAGCTCGCGCCGCTGTGGCCCGAGCCGCCGCAGCTCGAGCGCATCCCGATGCCGCAGCAGCCGAATCCGGCCGAAACGCAGCGCCGCGCGCAGGAACAGAAGAAAAAGGACAATTCCATCAAGCGTTTGCTGAAGAGGATTTTCGGCGACGACTGATTCCCCGCGTTAGACTTCACGCATTCCATGACATCCATCACCGAGACCCCCGACGAGAACATCTTCACGCGCATTCACGATCGCTTTGATAGCGCGATGATGTACCTGGGGGGAATCACGGATCTCGCGGTGCAGACGCTGCAGCAGATCATGCGCGGGCCGCTCGAGCGCGCGCTGCTGATCGCGCAATTCGAACAGGTCGGCGTCCGTTCGATCTCGATCGTCGTCATCACCTCGGCGTTCATCGGCATGGTGCTCGCGCTGCAGACCGCCTACGCGCTCGAAGACTTCGGCGGAAAGCTGTTCATCGGCAAGATCGTCTCGCTCTCGCTCGTGCGCGAGCTCGCGCCCGTGCTCATGTCGCTCATGGTCGGCGGCCGCGTCGGCGCCGGCATGACCGCGGAGATCGGCACGATGAAAGTCACCGAGCAGATCGATGCGCTGCGCGCGCTGGCGACGAATCCCGTGCGCAAGCTCGTCGTCCCGCGCGTCCTCGCCACCACGATCATGTTCCCGCTGCTGACCATCGTCTCGATCGCCCTCGGCATCTTCGGCGGGCTGGTGATCGCCGTCCTGAGCCTGCATCTCAGCGCGAACTTCTACATCCGCAGCGTCGTCGAGACCGTCGCCTACAACGACCTCTCGTCCGGCATCGGCAAGACGTTTTTCTTCGGCTTCGCCATCGCGCTCGTCGGCTGCTACAACGGCCTCAACACGAGCGGCGGCGCCGACGGCGTGGGCCGCGCCACGACGCAGACCGTCGTTTCCGGCGCCATCACCGTTTTGATCATGGACTTCTTTCTCACTAAGCTCTTTCTCCTGCTCTTCTGATGACCGATACGTACGTTGCCGACCGCCGCGGGACCGATCGCGGGCCTGACCGCCGCCGCCACTCGCGCGAGCCGTTCGTCGAGTTCGCCGGCGTCTGGAAGGCGTACGGTCCGAAGCAGGTCCTGCGCGGCGCGAGCCTGCAGGTGTTCCGCGGCGAAGTGCTGGTGATCCTCGGCGGCTCCGGCACCGGGAAATCGGTCACGCTGCGGCACATGCTCGGCCTCGAGCCGCCCGATCAGGGGCGCGTGATCGTCGAAGAGGAAGACGTGACCGATCTGCCGGAAGAAGAGCTCTACCGCGTGCGCAAGAAGTTCGGGATGCTCTTTCAGAGCGCCGCGCTGTTCGACTCGATGACCGTCTTCGAGAACGTCGCCTTCCCGCTGCGCGAGCACACGCAGCTGAGCGAGGAAGAGATCGCCCGCGCGGTGCGCGAGAAGCTCGAGCTCGTGAACCTCCCCGGCACCGAGCAGCTGATGCCGGTCGATCTCTCCGGCGGCATGCGCAAGCGCGTCGGTCTCGCGCGCTCGATCATCCTCGATCCGAAAGTGATTCTCTATGACGAGCCGACCACCGGACTCGATCCCATCACCGCGCAGACGATCAACGAGCTGATCATCGATCTGCAGGCGAAGCTCAACGTCACTTCCGTCGTCGTCACGCACGACATCCACTCGGCCTTTTCCGTCGGCGATCGCATCGCTTTTCTGAGCCAGGGCGTGTTCGAATGGGTGGGCAGCATCAATGAGGCGCGCGACGCCGATCATCCGAAACTGCGAGAGTTTTTGAAGGCCAGCGCCGTCGTGGCGGCGCAGCCGACCAAGTGAGTTATGGCCAAAACAACAAGAGAACGATCGATCCGCGTCGGCCTGCTGGTCGCCGTCGCGCTCACGGTGCTGATGGTCTTCGTCTTCTTCATCGGCAGCGAGCAGAAAATCTTCGCCCGCAAAAACGAGTACGAAGTGCGGCTGGAGAACGTGACCGGGCTGGCCGAAGGGAACCCCGTCAAGATGTCCGGCGTCACCATCGGCGTCATCCGCGACATCAAACTGCCGCAGGACCCGAAAGAGCGGATGGTCGAGATCCTGCTGATGATCGACCGCAAGTTCGCCGAGCGCGTGCGCGGCGACTCGCGCGTCCGCCTCAAGAAGCTCGGCCTTCTCACCGGCGACAGCTTCATCGACGTCACGCCCGGAACGCCGCGCTTCCCGCCGCTCGAGCCGGGCTCGATCATCCCGTCGCAGCGCCAGACCGACGTCGAGCAGCTCCTCTCCTCGGGTGAGGATCTCGTCGACAACTTCGTGCAGATCTCCTATTCGCTGAAGAACATCCTCGCCCGCATCGACCGCGGCGAAGGTCTCATCGGCGAGCTGACCACCGCGCCGGAGACGAAGCAGCGCATCACCGACACCGTGCTCACGACGCTGAACAAAACCAACGCCGCACTCGCGCACATGGAGAGCGGCAAGGGCATTCTCGGCAAGTTGATCTATGACGACACGTACGCCGAGAGCCTGACGGCGTCGCTCGGCAGCGCCGCGACGTCGCTGCAGACGATCACCGGCAACGTGCAGAAGAGCTTCGAGACGGGAGAAGGCGCGCTGCCCGCGCTGCTCAACGACGTCGAGACGAAGAAGAAAGTGACGGAGCTCGTCGAGAATCTCCGCGCGACGTCGGACAATCTCGCCACGTTCACGAAGTCCGCGCAGCAGGGACAGGGACTCGTGCCGCGCTTGCTCAATGACAAGGAGTACGCCGATCAGGCGCTGAACGAATTCGGCGGATTGGTGAAGCAGCTCAACGAAGTCGTGACGAAGATCAACACCGGCCAGGGCACGGCCGGCAAGCTGATCACCGATCCTGCGCTGTTCGAGTCCGTCAACGACATCCTCATCGGCATCAACGAATCGAAGCTGCTGCGCTGGCTGATTCGCAATCGGCAGCAGTCGGGAATCGAGAGGCGCTACAACGAAGCGCAGAAGGTGCCGGAGCAGGCGCCGCCGCCCGAGGTGCCGCCTCCGCCGCCGACGGTGACCGATACGACAGCGACGACAGATACGACGGGGACCACTCCGCCGCCTCTATAGGAGTGCGGTGGCGTAGCCACCGCTTTCGGCAATCCCAAAGCGGTAGCTCCGCTACCGCACTCCTATAGAATGCGCGCCGCTTATGGATATCTCTGTCATTGGAACCGGATACGTCGGTCTCGTCACCGGCGCCGGCCTCGCTGACTTCGGCAACGACGTGATCTGCGTCGACGTCGACGTCAGGAAAATCGAAGCGCTGAAAAACGGGGAGATCCCGATCTACGAGCCGGGACTCGACAAGCTCGTCAGCAAGAATGTGAACGAGGGACGCCTTCGCTTCACGACCAATCTGCCGGAAGCCGTCGCCTCCGCGCGCGCGATCTTCATCGCCGTCGGCACGCCCCCGAAGCCGGACGGCTCCGCCGACCTTCGCTACGTCGAGGAAGTCGCGCACTCGATCGCCAAGCACATGAACGGGCCGAAGCTCGTGATCACGAAGTCGACCGTGCCGATCGGCACCGGCCGTCTCATCGAGCGCATCATCGGCGAGCACGGACCCGGCCACAAAGTCTCCGTCGTTTCGAACCCCGAGTTCCTGCGCGAAGGCTCAGCCATCGAAGACTTCATGAAGCCCGACCGCGTCGTCATCGGCGCCTCCGATCCCGAAGCGGCGGACATGATGAAAGAGATCTACGCGCCGCTGCATTCGCTGGAGATCCCGTTCGTCGTCACGAACGTCGAGTCGGCGGAGCTGATCAAGTACGCCTCGAACGGTTTCCTCGCGGTGAAGATCACGTTCATCAACGAGATCGCCGTCGTCTGCGAGCGCGTCGGCGCGAACGTGCAGGACGTGGCCCTCGGCATGGGTCTCGACTCGCGCATCGGTCCGAAGTTCCTGCAGGCCGGCCCCGGCTTCGGCGGCTCCTGTTTTCCGAAAGACACCTCGGCGATGGCCGACATCTCGAAACGCCACGGCTACGAGTTCGAGATCATGGAAGCCGTGCTGCGCGTCAACGACGCCGTGAAGCTGCGGATGATCGACAAGATCGCCGAGGCGTGCGGCGGCGACGTGAACGGCAAAGTCGTGGCGATCCTCGGTCTCGCGTTCAAGCCGGAGACCGACGACATGCGCGACTCGCCGACTATCCCGATCATCAAAGGCCTGCAAAGCCGCGGCGCGAACGTGCGCGCGTACGACCCGCAGGCGATGGAGAACGCGAAGTCGATCTTCAGCGACGTCACCTACTGCGCGGATGCCTATTCCACCGCTGAGGGTGCCGACGCGCTGGTGCTCGCCACCGAGTGGAACGAGTTCCGCGCGTTGAACTTCGACCGCATCCGCAAGGCGCTGAGCAGCCCGGTGCTCGTCGATCTCCGCAATGTCTACGAGCCGCACCGCATGCGCGCCCACGGCTTCAACTACACGTCGGTCGGCCGCGCCGAGGACGCGCAGTCGTAATGGGTCGCGCCCTCATCACCGGCGGCGCCGGATTCCTCGGCTCTCACCTCTGCGAGCTCTTTCTCGACCGCGGGCATGAAGTCGTCTGCATGGACAACTTCATCACCGGCAGTCCCGCGAACGTCGCCCACCTCTTCGGCCGCGATGGCTTCCTCTTCATCAAGCAGGACGTCACCAACTACATCCACATCGACGGCCCGCTCGACTACGTCCTGCACTTCGCGTCGCCCGCGAGTCCCATCGACTATCTCGAGAAACCGATCCAGACCCTGAAAGTCGGCTCGCTCGGCACGCATAAAACCCTCGGCGTAGCGAAAGACAAGAAAGCGCGCTACCTCATCGCCTCGACCTCCGAGGTCTACGGCGATCCGCTCGTGCATCCGCAGAAAGAGGACTACTGGGGCAACGTGAACCCGGTCGGCCCGCGCGGCGTGTACGACGAAGCGAAGCGATTCGCGGAAGCGATGACGATGGCCTACCACCGCTTCCACGGCGTCCAGACGCGCATCGTGCGCATCTTCAACACCTACGGCGAGCGCATGCGCGTCAACGACGGCCGCGTCGTCCCCGCGTTCATTTCGCAAGCGCTTCGCAACGAACCGCTGACGGTCTTCGGCGACGGCAATCAAACCCGCTCCTTCTGCTACGTCTCCGACCTCATCGAAGGCATCTATCGCTTGCTGATGTCCGACGAAGCCCAGCCCACGAACATCGGCAACCCCGCGGAGATGACTGTCCTCCAGTTCGCCGAAGTGATCAAGAAGTTGACCGGCAGCAACGCCCCGATCGAATTCCGCCCCCTCCCCGAAGACGACCCGAAAATCCGCAAGCCCGACATCGCCAAAGCGAAGCGACTCCTCGGATGGGAGCCGCGCGTGCCGTTGGAAGAGGGTCTGGAGCGGACGATCGCGTATTTCCGTACGGTCGTTCAATGAACCCCCGCCCCGCCGACGTCTGCCCGATCTGCGGCTCGACCGAGTTTCATCGCTGGCAGATCCTGTGGCCGGAGTTGATCGCGGAGTGGTCGCTCTCGCCGGACGAGGCGTTTTACGCCAATGAGGCGCAGGGGCTCAGTTGCTCGCGCTGTCTCGTGAATCTGCGCGGGATGACGCTCGCCTGCGCGCTCATGGAGCACTTCGGATACGGCGGCTCGTTCATTGACTTCTGCACCGGCCCATTGGCGTCGCTCGACGTGCTCGAGATCAACGAGGCCAATCAGCTGACGAAACATCTGGCGGCTTCGCCGCGGCACCTGATCGCGAAATACCCCGAGGTCGACATGCAGGCCATGAAATATCGGGACGGATCGTTCGACGTCGTCCTGCACTCCGACACGCTCGAGCACGTGCCGGACTCGCGCGCCGCGCTGCGCGAATGCCTGCGCGTCCTCCGTCCCGGCGGCGTGCTCGCGTACACGATCCCGATCATCGCCGGCCGCATGTCCCGCCTGCGCGCGGGCATGCCGGACAGCTTCCACGGCTCCCGCGAGCCCGACAATCTCGTCATCACCGAATACGGCGCCGACTTCTGGTGCGAGCTGTTCGAGGCGGGATTTCGCGATGTGAAACTGCACGCGCTGCGCTACCCGGCCTCGGTGGGAATCATCGCCCGGAAGGTGGAGCCGATCATGGGATTGCGGGTAACTGTGTAGCCGCACGCCAGTCCGTCAGCATCGCCACCCAATCCCCCGCCGCTTCGCGATTCAGGCGCTCGTTCGGATAGGCGCGCGCCAGCGCTTCTGCGCGATGGGCGCGCAGCCACGGCAGCGCTCTCTCGAGATACGGCCGCCAGTCGGGAACATTCGGCACCGGGTCATACGTACTGGCGACGATCCTGCCTTCGTGCACGCGGAACGTGCGGACGGCCGTCCAGCCGGGGAAGTCCAGCAGCCGCGCGAAGTCGTTCGTTTCGTGGGCGCGGAGGATCGCGGTGTCGGTGCGCACCTCCATCGATTCGATCGTGTGCGCGGGATGCAGCGCGTAATCCCACGCCAGCATGGCGGTGACGGTTTTCCTGTATTCGGGAACGAGATGCGCGAGCGCGGTCTCCAGCGTCGACGACGCGAGAAACGAGCGGACGACCGACTCCGGCGACGGCATCGCGTACAGCGGCTCGATCGTCGCTTTCGGAAGCGCATCGAGGAGAACGACGCTGCGCCCGAGCTCCGGCGTCATCGCGCCGTAGGACGCGACCAGCGCGTGGGCGCACGTCACGTCGAGCGACGATTCGATCGCGAGAATCTTCTCCGCGAGCTCGCGTACGGCGGTGCGGAACGCGTCGAGGTCCGCGGTCCACCGGTCGTCCGCGAACCGCAGCGCGCCGCGCTCGACCGCGAAATTTACCAGCATCGCAGATGCGGTCTTGTGGGGCGGCGGCGCCTTGCCGATCGCGGCCTGGTGCAGCGCATCGAATGTGGCCGCGAGCAGCGTGGCCAGGTCTTCGTCCGATGCGCCGTTCACCAGCGCGCAGAGCAGGTCCGCTTTCGCGATGCGCAGCGCATTCTTGGCGTCGCCGAAGCGATCGAGCTCGCCGGGCGTGAGATTCGGACCGAGGTCATAGCTTGGCGGACGGACTGCGTACCAGTGCAGGAACGCATTCGCGTTCACCAAATCCAATAGCGAGGGAATGAGCGTCTGCGCGGCGGGCTGCACGCGCGTCAGGAACCAGCCCGCGGGCAGCATGTTGTCGTACACGATCCACGTGCGGCCCACCTTCGCGTTGAGCGAGGAGTCGAACGGAAGATACGTCGCCGGCCCCGCGGACGCGGCGGCTTTCCCCGCGCGGAACTGCAGCTTCGCGATGCGCGAGCGCTCCTCGGGAATCACGGGATCGGTCCATCGCGGCTGAAATCCCGGAAGCGTGCGCTCGAAGTTGATGACGTCGATGGGCTGCGACGCCGCCGGAATCGCCACCACCACATCGGCCAGCAATCCGTCGAGCATGCGCACCATCACGTACACCGGCGCGTCCAGCGTCTCGCGGAACGTCCGCTCCAGCGTCTCCGGCGTCGCCGCGTTGGTCAGCACATCGGCTGCGACGTCGAGATACTTCGCCGTCGCCGGCAAAATCTCGCGCGCCGACGTTGCGGACGCGCGCAGCCAGTCCGACGCCGGGATGTCCGCCGCCGCATGCAGCCGCGCGCCCGCCTCGAACGTCAGCAGCCATTCGCGCTGCTCGGGTGTCAGCGATGAAAGATCCGCGACGACTTCGTAAGGCTTCGCGAACAGCGGAACCGCGAGCAGCAGCACGAGCATGAGGCGCATGCCGATGCGACGGGAAACCGCGCGATTTGGTTCCGCCCGCGGACACCGCCGTCCCATAATCGGACACTGCCGGTTTCGTAAGTTACTGAAAACCTGAGAGCGCTCCCGTGGCAGCCCGCTTGCGGAAGGACGCGGCCGGTCATGGATATCTCACGTCCCGAATTAGGTGAAAAGCGCCGCCGCCGGCAGTACATCATCGGCGGCATCATCCTGCTGTTCCTCGCCCTCGCGGCGTTCGGCGTCTCCCGCATGAAACCCGCCGTCCCCGAAGTCGACGGCTCCGGTCTCTTCATCGATGTCGTCAAGCGCGGCCCAATGGTGCGCCAGGTGCGCGGCACGGGCGTGCTCGTGCCGGAGAACGTGCGCTGGATTCCGGCGTCCACCGACGCGCTCGTCGAGCGCATCGTTGTGCGGCCGGGAACGCCCGTGCATCCCGACACGGTCGTCCTCGAGTTGAGCAATCCCGAAGTCGAGCAGGGCGCGCGCGATGCGGAGCTGCAGCTCGGCGCGGCGATAGCGGAAATGAGAAAACGTGAAGTCGAGCTCGAGAGCTCGATCCTCGCGCAGCGCGCCAACGCCGCCGGCATCGACGCGCAGCTCGCCGACGCCCGCGCGCAGGAAGACGTCGACGAAGAGCTCGCGCGCAACGGCCTCACCTCCGCGCTCACGCTCAAGCGCTCGAAGTCGCGCGCGGCGGAGCTGGCCGGGCGCAGCGAGATCGAGAAGAAGCGTCTCGAGATCGCGCGCAAAGCCGCCGATGCCGAGCTCGCGGTCGAGCGATCGAAAGTCGAGCAGCTCCGTGCGCTGACGCAGCTTCGTCAATCGCATCGCAATCAATTGCAAGTGCGCGCCGGCATCGAAGGCGTGCTCCAGCAATTGCCCGTCGAGATCGGACAGCGCGTCGCCGCCGGCGCGCCGCTCGCGAAAGTCGCGCAGCCGCTCCCGCTGAAAGCCGAGCTGCGCGTCGCGGAAACGCAGGCGCGCGACGTCGCCATCGGCCAGCTCGTCGTCATCGACACGCGCAACGGCATGGCCAACGGCCGCGTCTCCCGTGTCGATCCGGCCGTACAGAACGGCACGATCGGCGTCGACGTCGCCATGGAAGGCGAGCTCCCGCGCGGCGCGCGACCCGACCTCACCGTCGACGGCGTCATCGAGATCGAGCGCCTTGCGGACGTCCTCTTCACCGGCCGTCCGGTGCAGGGAAGCGACGGCGCGACCATCTCGCTCTTCCGGGTCACGCCCGACGGCGGCGAGGCCACGCAAACGAATGTCAACCTCGGACGTACCTCAGTCAACAACGTCGAGATCCGCGGCGGCTTGAAGGAAGGGGATCGCGTGATCCTCTCCGACATGTCGGCGTGGAGCGAGCACCAGCGAATCCGGCTCAAGTGAGGAGAGAACCATGTCGCAGCCACTGATCCATCTCGAAGGCCTCACCAAGATCTTCTACACCGACGACCTCGAGACCCACGCGCTCTCCGGCGTGCATCTCGACATCATGGACGGCGAGTACGTCTCGATCGCCGGGCCGTCCGGCTGCGGGAAGTCGACGCTGCTGTCGATTCTCGGCCTGCTCGACTCGCCGAGCGGCGGCGAGTACGTCCTCAACGGCACGCCGGTCGCGCAGATCACGCCCGCGCAACGCGCGCGCATCCGCAACCGCGAGGTCGGATTCATCTTCCAGAGCTTCAACCTCATCGGCGACCTCACGGTCTACGAGAACGTCGAGCTGCCGCTCACGTATCGCCGCACCAGCGCCGCCGATCGCAAGAAAGCCGTGCAGGCCGCGCTCGAGCGGGTCGGCATGTCGCACCGGATGAAGCACTATCCGGCGCAGCTCTCCGGCGGCCAGCAGCAGCGCGTCGCCGTCGCCCGCGCCATCGTAGGCAAACCGTCGATCGTCCTCGCCGACGAGCCGACCGGAAACCTCGACTCGCGCAACGGCGAGCAGGTGATGACGCTGATGCGCGAGCTCAATCGCGACGGCGCCACGATCTGCATGGTCACGCACGATCCGCGCTACGCGAAGCACGCCGACCGCAGTGTGCATCTCTTCGACGGCCGCGTCGTCGACGACGAGAGACCGATCGAAGAGCGCGAACTGCGCGAGAGCGGATTCGACGTCCAATAGCAGGAGGACGCGATGACGACGATCCGCTCGCTCCTTCGCGTTCCCGCCTTCACTGCCACCGTCGTCATCACCTTCGCCATCGCCACGGCGGTGGTGGCGGTGACGTTTGCGCTCGTGTGGCACGTCGTCATCCGCCAGCTGCCGTTCCCCGCAGCGGAGCGGCTCGTCTTCGTCTGGAACCGCTACGGCGCGGAAACGCCGGAGAGCAGCGCCATCTCCGCTCCGGACTTCGCCGATCGCCGCAACGCGCGCGCGTTCGAATCGACCGCGATCGTGCAGCCGCGCGGCGTGATCCTCACCGCCGGCGAAGCGCAGCGCCTCAACGCCGCGCTCGTGTACGGCGAGTTCTATCGCGTCCTCGGCGTGCAGCCGGCACTCGGAACGCTCCCCGCGCCGGATGATCGCGACGCGGTCGTCCTCGGCGACGGCACATGGCGCCGCTTCTTCGGCGAGCGGCGCGATCTCATCGGAAAAACGATCGTCATCAACGACCGCCCGCGCCGCGTCGCCGCGGTCATGCCGCGCGGCTTCTCCTTTCCCACCGCGGACGTCGACGTCTGGCTGCCGCTGCGCCTCGAGGCCGCCGCCTTCGCCGACGAGGAGCGCGGCAACGAGTACTACATGATGCTGGCCCGGCTGCGGCCGGGTGTCACCGTTGCGCAGGCGCAGTCGGAAATGCATGTCATTACCGCCGCGGTCCTCAATCGCGTTCCCAGCCGCACCGGCTTCCTCAAGCAGACCAAATGGCACGTCGATGTCTTTTCGATGCGCGATGATCTCGTGCGACGCGCGCGACCCGCTCTCTTGATGCTCTTCGGCGCGGGCCTGCTCGTGATGCTTCTCGCCACCGCGAACGTGATGGGTCTCTTCGTCGCCCGCACCGCGTCGCGCGCGAAAGAGATCGCCGTGCGCCAGGCCCTCGGCGCGGGACGTTTCCGTCTCGCCGCCGAGCTCGCGTCGGAAGCAATTGCGCTCGCGCTCTGCGGCACGGCCCTCGGCGTGATGCTCGCCCGCGCGGCCATGCCGTTCGTCGCCGAAACGCGCCTGCCGCGCATCGAAGAAGTGGCAGATCGACGCCGGCGTGATCGGCTTCGCTTTGCTGGTCGCGATGCTGACGTCGCTCTGCATCGGCGCGGTCATCAGCGCCTGGACGTTCCGCCACCGCGCGCTCGACGCCACCCGCGGAGGAACCGCGCCGGTTGCGACGACGCGGCTGCGGTCGTTGCTCGTCGCGGCGCAAATCGCGATCGCCGTCATGCTGCTCTGCTCCGGCGGATTGCTCGTCGAAAGCTATCGCCGGCTTCGCCGCATCGACGTCGGCTTCGATTCGCAACGATTGCTCACGTTCCGCATCGAGCTGCCGCGCAATCGCTACGAACAACGCGACCAGCGGCGCGCGCTCTTCGCGCAACTGCAGGAGCGCCTCGGCGCTTTGCCCACGATCCAGTCGAGCGGACTCGTCTCCGATCTGCCATTCTCCCCGAGCGACTGGACGGCCACGTTCGACATCCCGGGCTGGGACAACGACGCGCAGGGCACGCCCGCCGCGCACTTCCGCGTGATGACGCCGGGCTACACCGAAACGATGGGCATTCCCGTGCTCCGCGGACGCGCGTTCACGTCGCGCGATCGCGAGGGAACCCCCCAGGTCGTGATCATCGATGAAGAAGCGGCGCGCAAGTACTGGCCGAATCAGAATCCGGTCGGAAAGCGTCTCGACTTCGGCGACAGCAAGGGACTGGAGATCATCGGCGTCATCGGCTCGGTCCGCGAGAACGCGGTCGATGCCGCCGCCGAGCCGCACGTTTACTTTTCGATGGGCTACGCCGGCGAGACCAGCATGTTCGGCGTCGTCCGTACGAAGGGCGACCCCGCGCGCGTGGCCGCTGATCTCCGCACCGTCATCCGCTCGCTCGATCCGGCGCAGCCGGTTTTCGGCATCCGGACGATGGAGGAGTATCTGGATGATGCGGTCGCGCAGCCGCGGTTGCGCGCGGCGGTGGTCGCATTGTCGGCGAGTGTGGCCGTGCTCCTCGCGCTGATCGGCCTCTACGGCCTCATCGCCTACGTCGTCACCGCGCGCACGCGCGAGGTCGGCGTGCGCATGGCCCTCGGCGCGAGCGCGACGAACATCGCGCGCTCCGTGCTCGTGTGGGCGCTGCGTCTGGCCGCCTTCGGCGTCCTCGCCGGCGTCGCCGGTGCGCTTCTCGCGCTCAACTCCATTCGCGCCTTCTTCGTCGGCGTCGAGCAGCTGCAGACCGGCATGCTCGCCGCCGTCGCCATCGGCTTCCTCTGCACTGCGCTCGCCGCGAGCGTCACCCCCGCGCTGCGCGCCGCGCGCACGGATCCGGCCAGCGCGTTGAGGCACGAATGAGAGCGGTCATCATCCTGACGATCGGTCTCGTCGTCGGCGTCGATGCGACGATCTTCAGCGCGCTCAACGCGATCCTTCTCAAGCCGCTGCCGGTCGCGCAGCCGGAACAGCTGTTCCGCATCGCCGCGGTGAATCCGCGCGGCGAAACGCGCGAAGACGTTTCGCACGCCGAGTTCGTGGCGATGCGCGACGCGTATCCGTCGCTCGCCGCATTCAGCTCGCAGCGCGGGACGGAATTCGTATCCGAGAACTTCTTCGACGTGGTCGGTGCGCGTCTCGCGCGCGGAACGACCGGCCTCGTGATCTCCGCCGATCTCGAACGGCGCATGTTCGACGGCGACGCCCTCGGGCGCACGATCGAGATCGACGGAAAGCGTCAGACAATCACCGGCATCGCCGCGGCGCCGTTCCGCGGAACGAACTTCGCCGCGCCCGCGGACATCTGGCTGCCGCTCGATCGCTCGATGACCGTGCGCGTGATCGGACGGCTCACGGACGGCGCGACGCTCGTCGGCGTGCAGGAAACGCTGTCGCGCGTATTGCCCGATCGCCAGCGCGTCCGTGCCGGCGCCGAGCGGGCCATGCTCATCCAACCGGGCGCGCCGCGCTCCATCACGGTCGCCACGACCATCGCCCTCGCGCTGATGGCGCTGGCCGCGCTCGTCGCCGCCGCGAACATCATCGGCATCCTCTTCGCGCGCATCGCCGTGCGCCGCCGCGATCTCGCCATCCGGGTCGCCCTCGGCGCGACGCCGGGGCGCGTCATGCGAGAGCTCGTCCTCGAAACGATTCCGCTGGCGATTCCCGCCGCGATCCTCGCGTACTTCATCGCCATCCTCGGCAGCCGCGTCTATCTCGCGCGCATTCCGATGCAATCGCGGCCGCCGATCGACATGAGTCCCGACCTGCGCGTCGCGCTGTTCGCCTTCGCGCTCAGCATCGCCGCCGTTTTCTGCGCGTCGCTGATCGCTGCGCTCTACGCGCGCCGCACCTCGACGCAAGATCTCACCTCGCGCGGCGGCTCCGCGCGCACGCCGAAAGTGCTGCGCTGGATCGTCTCCGCGCAGCTCGCGCTGTCGATGGTCGTCCTCGTGGCCGCGGGGTTGCTGCTACAGACCGCGCGCGCCTATCGCAACGTCGATCCCGGCTTCGAGTACACGAAGCAGTTGCGCGTGCCGGTGGAGAACGTCCCGCTGCCGCGCCTGCGCGAGCTCGCCGAGCGGCTCCGCGCGATGGAAGGAACGACGCACGTCGCCATCGCCACGAACACGCCGCTCTCGCGCCAGTCGCGCATGACCTTCCGCGGACTCGACGGCGAGCCGATCGAAGGCAACGTCACCTACATCGACGGCGATTACTTCGGCGCCGTCGGCATTCCGCTGCTGCAAGGCACCACCGGCTCGGTCATCAATGAAGCATTAGCGAAACGCCGTCCCGATTTGCCCATCACCGGCATCGCCCGCGACGCGCGTCTCGCCGGACTTGCCGATCCCGCGGTGCCGCATCTTTTTCTTCCCATCGCGAAGGCACCGCGCACGGCCAACCTGTTGATGCGCACGACGCGCACTCCCGCCGACGTAAACGCGGTCCTCGCGAAATACGGAATCGTCGCCACGGCGCAGCGCCTCGAAGACTCTGTGCGCGTCGACCGCTGGCTCGCCGAGACCGCATCGATCGTCGCCGGCGCGCTCGCCGCGCTGACGCTGCTCCTCGCCGCGGTCGGCCTCTTCGGCATCGTCTCCATGAGCGTGAACAACCGCGCCCGCGAGCTCGCCATCCGCGCCGCGTACGGCGCGACCCCGCTGAAGCTCGCGCGCCTCATCGCCGCATCGAGCGGCCGCTTTCTCATCGCCGGCAGCGTCGCCGGCGCGCTGCTCTCCATCCCCGCCGCGCGCTCTCTCGCGTCGCTGCTCTTCGGCGTCACCGCGTTCGACGCGCTGACGTGGGGCGGCGTCCTTTTCGTCATTTCCGTCACGGTCTTCATCGCCACCGCGCTTCCGGCGCGCCGCGCGATGAGCGTCAGTCCTACTCAGCTACTCCGAGAAACATGAAAATCGCCCTGCGTACGCTCGTCAAATCGCCCGGCTTCACCGCCGTCTGCGTGCTCGTTCTCGCCATCGCCATCGGCGCGGCGACGGCGATCTTCAGCCTCGTCGACGAACTGCTCCTGCAGCCGCTGCAGTATCGCGATCCGTCGCGCGTGGTGCTGCTCTGGCAGACGCAGAAGGGCGAGCGGCGGCGCTCCACCGCGTACGACTTTCAACAGCTGCAGAGCGAAGCGCGCTCGTTCGCGAAGCTCGCGGCGTTCGGCTCGTCGCGTCTCGATCTCACCGGCTCCGGCGATCCGCAGTCGCTCTACGGCGCGCGCGTGACCAGCGACTACTTCGACGCTCTCGGCGTGCGTCCGCTCCACGGACGCGCGATTGCGAAGGACGACGTCGACGTCGTAATCCTCGGCTACAACGTCTGGCGCCGCCGTTTCGGCGGCGACGCGAAAATCGTCGGCAAGACGATCCGTCTCGACGACAAGCCGCGCACCGTCATCGGCGTCCTCGGGCCCGGCGCCTATCCGATGACCTCGAACACGAACGGGCGCGAGGTGTTCTCGCCGTCGGCGCAGGACTTTTTGATCCCGGCGCGCTTCAATCCGAAATACGCGCGCATGGCGGGCGTGCTCTGCATCGCCGGCCGGTTGAAGCCCGGCGTTTCGCCCGCCGCCGCGGCGGCGGAGAGCAGCGCGATTCTGGGGCGGACGGCCGAGGTCGTGCTGGCGTCGGAAGAACTCACGCGCGACATTCGCACGCCGCTGCTGATCCTCTTCGCCAGCGTCGCGCTCGTGCTGCTCGTTGCTGTTGCCAATGTCGTCGCGCTGTTCATCGTGCGCACGATCGGGCGACGCCGCACGTTCGCCGTCATGCTCGCGAGCGGCGCGACGCAAACGCGCGTCGCGTTGCGCGTTGTCGCCGAAGCGGTTTGGATCGGGGCGGCGGCGGGAGCAATGGGCGTTCTCCTGTCCAATTTCTTTATCAAAGCGATCATCCGCTTCGTGCCGAGCGAAGTACCGCGGCTCGCGGATGTGTCGATCGATGTGCGCGTGCTGCTCTTCGCCGCGTGCGCGAGCATCGCCGCGGCGATTCTGTGCGGCCTGCTGCCCGGTCTCTACGCCGCGCGCCGCTCGGCGACGTCCGTGCTGCACAACGAAAGCCGCGCGTCCGGCGGCGCGGCATCGCGCAACGCGCGCCGGCTGCTCGCGGTCGTGCAGATCGCGCTCGCGGTCGTTCTCGTCGTCGCCACCGCGCTGCTCACGCGCGCCTATCGCCGCGCCTTCGCCGCCGATCGCGGCTTCAACGCCGCGCACGTGGCCATGGCCAATCTCACGCTTCCGTCCGCGCGCTATCGCGAGGCGCATCTCGTCATCGCGTTCGCCGACCGGATGCTCGAAGAAGTGCGGCGCCTGCCGGGAGTCCGCGACGCCGCGGTCTCGTATCAGCGCCCGCTGCACGGAGACTGGATCAATTCCTTCGAGATCGTCGGACGCAGCGGCGAAGAAGAACCGTCCGGCCGCTTCTGTCCCACGACGCCGGCGTTCTTCCGCACGCTCGGCATCGAGCTGTTGCGCGGGCGCGAGTTCAGCGCGAATGAGCGCGCGGCCTCCGTGATCATCAACGAGACGCTCGCGCGCCGCCACTTCGCGAACCTCGAGCCTCTCGGCCAGCGCCTGCGCATCTCGCCGCCCTCGTCGATCTGGGGCACGTCGATGCCGTCCGAGTTCGAGATCGTCGGAGTCGTCGAGGACATCAAGCTCCTCGCCAAAGACACCGATGGCGACGCGATGTTCTTCATCCCCTGGGCGCAGGGGCCGCTGACCGATCTCTCCGTCAGCGTGCGCACCACCGATCTCGCTTCGCTCGAGCGCGCGTTTCCCACGATCGTGCACGCGCTCGATCCGAGTCTTCCCGCCGGCGCCGTCACGACGCTCGACGAACAGATTGCGAGCCGCCTCGGGCAGCCGCGCTTCACCGCCGTGCTGATCAGCTTCTTCGGCGCGATTGCGCTCCTGCTCGCGATGACCGGCGTGTACGGCCTGCTCACCGAAAACGTGCTGCAGCAGACCCGCGCGCTCGGCATCCGCATGGCCTTCGGCGCGAGAGGCCGCGATCTCTTCCGCCTGATCGTGCGTGAAGGTCTCGCGCTGCTCGCCGCGGGCGCGATCGCCGGCGCCGCGGCCTCGTGGACCGCGGCCCGCGCGCTGCGGCATTTCATCGAAGGCGTCGACGTCGCCGACTTCGGCGCGTATGCGAAGTCTCCGTTCTCCTCCTGCTCGCCACGCTCGTCGCGTCCGTGCTCCCGGCACTGCGCGCGGCGCGCACCGATCCCTCCATCGCGTTGAGGCACGAATGAAAATCGCTCTGCGGACTCTGCTCAAATCTCCCGGCTTCACCTTCGCCGCCGTGGCCACGCTCGCGCTGGCGATCGGCGCGTCGACGTCCGTCTTCAGCATCGCCGACAGCGTGCTGCTCGAGCCGCTCCGCTATCGCGAGCCCGATCGCATCGTGCGGCTCGTCGGCGTCACGGACAAAGGCGAGGGCTTCGACGTCATCTCGTATCCCGACTATCTCGACACCGTTTCGCAGAGCGGCGCGTTCACCCGCGCGTCCGCGTTTCAGGAATGGAATCCCGCGGTCACCGGCGCGGGCGACGCCGAAGTCTTGCAGGGAGCGACCGTCGACAGCGGATTCTTCGACGTCCTCGGCGTGCGGCCGGAGAAGGGACGCTTCTTCGTCGCCGATGAAGACAAGCCGGGCGGCGACACGATCGTCGTCCTCAGCTACGCGCTGTGGCAGCGCAAATTCGGCGGACTGGACGTCGTCGGCAAGACGATCCTGCTCGACGCGCGCCCGATGACCGTCGTCGGCATCGCGCCGCGCGACTTCGAGGAGCCGTATCTCCTCGACAACACCAAGCGCATCGACCTCTGGACGACGAACGCGCTCGATCTCGCGCAGGACGCGGCGCCGCGCGGCAGCCGCTCGTTCACGGCCATCGCCCGGCTGCGCGACGGCATCGCGCTCGCGCAGGCCGACGCGCGCGTGCGCACGGTTGCCGACCGTCTCGCCGCGACGTATCCCGAGTCGGCGGGACACAGCCTCACCATCGTTCCGCTGCGCGTGCGCATCACCGGCCGCGTCAGCAAGCCGCTCTGGATTCTCTTCGCCGCGGTGCTGCTGCTCCTGCTGCTCGCGTGCGTCAACATCGCAAACCTGTTCCTCGCGCGCATCGAGCGCAAGAGCCGCGACGCCGCGATCCGCATCGCCATCGGCGCGTCGCGCTGGGACCTCGTGCGCCAGGTGTTCGCCGAGACGATTCTCCTCGCGCTCGCCGGCAGCGTCGGCGGCGTGCTTCTGAGCATCGCCTTCATCCGCTCGATCGTCTCCTTCGGCTCCGACGCCATTCCGCGCCTCGCCGGCGTCGGCATCGACTGGCGCGTGCTGCTCTTCGTCGTGGCGGCGACGTTTGTCACCGCGCTGTTCGTCGGGATCATTCCGGCGCTGCAGCTTCGCCGCGGGCATGCATCGCTGCGCGTGAACACAAGAGGATCGACCGAAGGAGCGCCGGCGGCGCGGATGCAGTCCGCGCTCGTGGTCGTGCAGGTCGCGATCTCGATCACGCTGCTCGTTGGCGCAGTGCTCATCGGGCGCAGCCTCTGGAATCTGATGAGCGTCGACAAAGGAATCGACGAACAAAACGCGGTCGCGTTCAACCTTCGCGCGCCGCGCACGCAATTTTTGAAGCGCCCCGAAGTGATCGAGTTCTATCGCCGGCTGATCGATCGACTCTCGCACATTCCCGGCGTCGAGGCTGCGGGCGCGACGACGATCCTTCCGCTCGGCGGCGACTTCACCTCGCTGAAGTTCACCATCGACGGCCGTCCGGAGTTGCCGAAAGGCGCGAAGCAGCATGCGGAGCTTCGCGGCATCACGCCCGGCTACTTCGGCGCCGTCGGCCAGCACCTCGCCGCCGGCCGCGACATCACCGCTGCCGACGACGCGAACGCGCCGTTCGTGATGGTCATCGACGAAACGATGGCCAAGCGCTACTGGCCCGGACAATCGCCGCTCGGCGCGCGCGTGAAGACGCAGGGCGAATTCTTCGAAGTCGTCGGCGTCGTGCGCGGCGCGCGTCTGCTGAATCTCGCCGACGCACCCGAGCCGGCGATGTACGTGCCGCACGCGCAGGCGCAGACGTTCCGCACGATGAGCCTCGTCGTGCGCAGCGAGCAGTCGATGAAAACGCTCGCGCCTGCGATCCGCGCCGTCATCGCGCAGACCGGCTCCGACTCCGCGATCGGCGAGATCCGTCCGTATCGCGACGTCGTCGCCGGCTCCGTCGCGTCGCAGCGCTTCCGCGCATTGCTGCTCCTCGCCTTCGGCGCGGCCGCGCTGCTCCTCGCGACGCTCGGCGTCGCCGGCACGCTGGCCTACATCACTTCGCGCCGCGAGCGCGAGATCGGCGTGCGCATGGCCCTCGGCGCGACCGCGCGCCAGATCGTTTCACTCGTCCTCCAGCGCGGCCTCGCGCTCGTCGCCGGCGGCGTCCTCGCCGGCGCGCTGGCCTCGCTCTTCCTCACGCGCCTCCTGCAATCCATGCTCTTCGGAGTCACACCCGCCGATCCGCTTTCGTTCGCTGCCGTCGCCGCGACGCTCTTCGCCGCGGGGATCGCCGCATCCGCCATTCCGGCCGCGCGCGCCGCGCGCACCGATCCGATGAACGTCATGAGAGCCGAGTAAAGCCATGCACGATCTTCGCTACGCCCTTCGTTCCCTCGCCCACGCGCCCGGCTTCGCCGCCGCGGCCATCCTCACGCTGGCCATCGCCATCGGCGCGAACACCGCGATGTTCAGCATCCTCTACGGCGTCGTCCTGCAGCCGCTCGCGTTTCAGGATCCCGATCGCGTCGTGCGGGTCTTCGAGACCGACAAGCACAACGCGAGCTTCCGCGAAGGCGCGTCGATGCCCGACTTCGAGGATTGGAAGGCGCAGCAGCGCGTCTTCTCGCGCATCGCCGGCATGGTCTCGCGCACGGTCAACATCACCGCGCCGAATACCGACGCCGAGCAGATCGGCGGCCTCGGCGTGTCGCACGATTTCTTCGCGCTCCTCGGCGTGAAGCCGATCCTCGGCCGCGCGTTCGTTCCGGCCGATGACACGCCCGGCGCCGAGCCGGTCGTCATCCTCAATGAAGCGATGTGGCGCAGTCGCTTCGGCGGATCGGAATCGATCCTCGGAAGCACGATCACGCTCGACGGCGCCGCGTACGAAGTCGTCGGCGTGATGCCGTCGCGCACCGCGCTCTCCCGCGCGCCGGCACCGCACTTCTGGATTCCGCTCGCGCTCACCAACCCGAACTTCCGCAATGAGCGCGGCGTGCACAACGTGTACGTCGTCGGCCGGCTGAAGGACGGCGTGACGCAGCAGCAGGCGCAGAGCGCGATGGACGTCATCGCCACGCGCCTCGAAAAGCAGTACGCCGAGGACAACCTCGGAAGAGGCGTGTTCGTCGAACCGGCGCTCGACTTCGTCGTCAGCGAAGCGAGGCCGCGGCTGTACATCCTCGCCGCGGCGGTGCTTGCGGTGCTGCTCATCGCCTGCATCAACGTCGCGGGCCTGATGCTCGCCCGCGCCGATGCGCGTGCGCGCGAGCTTGCGGTGCGTGCGAGCATCGGCGCGTCGCGCGGACGTCTCGTGCGCCAGCTCCTGACCGAAAGCATCGTCGTCAGTCTCGCCGGCGGCGTCGCCGGCTTCGCGCTGGCGTGGTGGCTCACGCGTGTCATCGTCGCTCTCGCGCCGGCGCTGCCGCGCGCGCAGGAGATCGCGATCAACATGCCGGTGCTCCTGTTCGCGCTCGGCGTTTCTCTCGCCTCGGCGATCCTGTTCGGGGTGATGCCTGCGATTCGCAGCTCGCGCGTGCAGCCGTCGACGGTGCTCGCCGGTTCGCGCGGCGTCCTGCGAGCGACGACCACCGCCGGCCGGGGAGTGCTCGTCATCGTCGAAGTCGCGCTCGCGGTGGTCCTCGTGATCGGCGCCGGACTGCTGCTCAAGAGTTTCTCGCGCCTGATGGACGTCGACCTCGGCATGCAGAGCGGCAAGATCGTCACGCTCTCGATGTCGCTGCCGACGGCGAAATATCCCGAGCCGTCGCGCGACAAGTATCCCGACTGGCCGGAGGTCGTGCAGTTCGTCAACACGTTGACCGAGCGCGCGGCCGCGATTCCTGGCGCGCAGTCGGTGGCGCTCGGAGTCAATCATCCGCTCGACGACGGATTCACCTCGCGGCTGGAGATCGTCGGCGTCGCTCCGAAAGAAGGGCCGCAGGACGAAGTGCGCGTCCGTCCCGTCACCGCCGGCTATGTCGAAACGCTCGGCATGACCGTCGTGCGCGGCCGCACGTTCACGCGCGACGACCGCTTCAACGCGCCGTTCGTCATCGTGATCAACGAGCCGCTCGCGCGCTACTACTTCCCGAACGTCAATCCAATCGGCCGGCAAGTTGATTTCTGGGGCAAGCGGCGGACGGTGGTCGGCGTGATCAAGGGCGAGCGCTTCGGCGGACCGGCGCGCGAATTCGAGCCGACGCTCTACTTCCCGATCCCGCAGCTTCCGATGAGCCAGCTCACGCTGCTCGTGCGCACGAACGAGAATCCGGGCCGGATGATCACCGCCGTGCGCGGCGCGATCCGCTCGATCGACAACAACATCGCCCTCTTCGACGTCGGCACGCTCGACGAGGCGATCTCGCAGACCGTCGCCACGCCGCGCTTCCAGGCCGTGCTGATCACCTCCTTCGGCGCGATCGCGCTGCTCCTCGCCGCGATCGGCTTGTACGCGCTGATCGCCTACCAGGTGCAGCAGCGCACGAACGAGATCGGCGTGCGCATGGCCCTTGGCGCGTCGACGTCCGAAGTCGCGCGGCTCGTGCTGCGCCGCGCCGCGAAACTCGCCGTCATCGGCGTCGCCATCGGACTCGTGGGCGCATTCTTCACGCGCAAGTTCCTCACGACCGTTCTCTTCCAGATCAGCGCGACCGATCCCGCGATCTACGTTTCCGTCCCGCTGCTGCTCGCGCTGATCGTGCTCATCGCCAGCTACATTCCGGCGCGGCGCGCGATGCGCGTCGATCCGGCGGTGGCGCTTCGTTCCGAGTAACGACGATGCAGGATCTTCGCTACGCCATCCGCCTGCTCGTGAAATCGCCCGGCTTCGCGGCCGCGGCGATCGTCACGCTGGCCATCGCCATCGGCGCGAACACCGCGATGTTCAGCATCCTCTACGGCGTCGTCCTCGATCCGCTGCCGTATCGCGACGCCGATCGCATCGTGCGCGTCTGGGAGAGCAGCCCGCAGAGTCCTCGCGAGCCCGCGTCGCCGCCCGATTTCTTCGACTGGCAGGAACAGCAGAGCGTCTTCTCGTCGATGGCCGGCATGACCTCGCGCGCGTTGAACCTGACAGACCGCGACGCGCCGGCGGAGCGTCTCTCCGCGAGCGCGGTGTCGCACAGCTACTTCAACGTTCTCGGCGTGAACGCGCTCGCCGGCCGCGGCTTCATCGCCGCGGAGGACCACGAGCGCGTGGCCGTCATCAGCGAAGCGTTATGGACGCGCCGCTTCGGTCGCCGGGCCATCGACAACTTCGCGATCACGCTCGACGGCGAGTCGTATCGCGTCATCGGCGTGATGCCTGCGTCCGCATCGATCTCGCGAACGAGCGTCGACGTCTGGTTCCCGATCGCGATTGCGATCGCGCCGTACCGCGACGTGCGCACCGCGCGCAACATCTCCGTCGTCGCACGCCTGAAAGACGGGGTCTCGCTCGACGAGGCGCAAGCCGCGATGGGCGTGATCGCGAAGCGGCTGGACGCCCGCCGCGGCGCGAACGTCGAGCGTTTGCATGACGCCACCGTGTACAGCGTCACGAATCGCCTTTGGATCCTCTTCGCGGCCGTCGCCGCGGTGCTGCTCATCGCCTGCATCAACATCGCCGGTCTGCTGCTCGCGCGCGCCGACGCGCGCAGCCGCGAGCTGGCCATCCGCGCGAGTCTCGGCGCGTCGCGCGCCGGCATCGTGCGGCAGCTTCTCATCGAAAGCAGCGTCCTCGCGGCGGCCGGCTGCGCGGCCGGAATCGCCATCGCTTTTTGGGCGACACGGCTCTTCGTCGCGCTCGCGCCGGCACTGCCGCGCGCGGCCAACATCACGCTCAGCATGCCGGTCCTCGGCTTCGCCGTGAGCGTGTCGTTCCTTGCGGTGATTCTGTTCGGCGTCATCCCGGCCATTCGCGTTTCGTCGATTCAGCCGGGAAGCACGCTCATGTCTTCGCGCGGCGTGGTGCGCGCGACAAACACGGCCGGACGCGGCGCGCTCGTCATCGCCGAAGTCGCGCTGGCGGTGGTGCTCGTCACGGGAGCGGCGCTGCTGCTGAAGAGCCTTCAGCGTTTGATGGATGTCGACCTCGGGATCAAGCGCGAGAACGTGATGACGTTCTCGATGAAGCTCCCCGAGTCGAAATACGCGACGGAGCAAAGCGTCGTCGCGTTCTACGACGCGGCGATGGCGCGCGTTCGCGAGTTGCCCGGCACGCGCGGCGTCGCGTTTGGCGAAGTGCATCCGCTCGAATCGGGATGGACCTCGGGCGTTGCAGTCGGCGACGTGAAAGGCGAGGCGCGCATTCGCGTCGTCACGCCTTCGTACTTTCAAACGCTCGGCATGACCATGTTGCGAGGAAGTGCGTTCACGCGTGACGGACATCGTGATCAGCGAGACCTTCGCCGCGCGCTACTTCCGCAACGAGAATCCGATCGGCAGAAAGGTCACCTTCTTCGACACGCCGCGTACCGTCGCCGGCGTCGTGCGCTCCGAGAAATTCGGCGGACCGCAGCACGAAGACGAGCCCGCGATTTACGTTCCGCTCGCGCAACTGGCGATGTCCGAGGTCGTGATGGTGGTGCGTGGCAACGGCGACGCCTCGCTCACGGCCATGGTGCGGGATACGATCCGCGCGATGGATTCCGACATCGCGCTGTTCGACGTCGAGACGATCGATGCGAAGCTCGGCAAGAGCGTGGCCACGCCGCGCTTCCAGGCCGTGCTCATGTCGTCCTTCGGCGCGATCGCGCTGCTCCTCGCCACGATTGGTCTGTACGAACTGATCGCGTATCAGGTGCAACAGCGCACGAACGAGATCGGCGTGCGCATGGCCCTCGGCGCGTCCACCGCCGCCGTTGCAACGCTCGTCCTTCGCCGCGCCGCGAATCTCGCCATCACCGGCGTCGTCCTCGGACTCGCGGGCGCATTCGCCTTACGCAAATTCCTCGCAGCGTTTCTCTTTCAAATCAGCGCGACGGATCCCGCGATCTACGTCTCCGTGCCGCTGCTTCTCGCGGTCATCGTGCTTCTTGCCAGCTACGTCCCCGCCCGCCGCGCCATGCGCGTCGATCCGGCGGTGGCGCTGCGTTCCGAGTGACGACATGTACGACCTTCGCTACGCCATCCGTTCTCTCGCCCGCGCCCCCGGCTTCGCCGTCGCGGCCATCGTCACGCTGGCCATCGCCATCGGCGCGAACACCGCGATGTTCAGCATCCTCTACGGCGTCGTGCTGCGGCCGCTCGCGTTCCAGGATCCCGAGTGCGTCGTCCGGATCTTCGAGACCGACAAGCACAACGCCAGCTTCCGCGAAGGCGCGTCGATGCCTGACTTCGAAGATTGGAAGGCACAGCAGCGCGTCTTCTCGCGCATCGCCGGCATCTCCAGCCGGACCGCCAACCTCACCATGCCGCACGCCGGCACCGAGCAGGTCTCCGGCCTCGGCGTGTCCCATGATTTCTTCACACTCCTGGGCGTTCGTCCGATTCTCGGCCGCGAGTTCGCAGCGGGCGATGACCGTCCCGGTGCCGCGCCGGCGATCATCCTGAACGAACGGATGTGGCGCGAGCGCTATGGCGCGAGCGGGAACATCCTCGGCCGCACGATCACGCTCGACGGCACCGCCTACGAAATCATCGGCGTGATGCCCGCGCGCACCGCGCTCTCGCGCGCGCCCGCGCCGCAGTTCTGGGTCCCGCTGGCGCTCACCCATCCGACTCTCCACATGGACCGCGACGTTCACAACGTCTACGTCATCGGCCGTCTGAAGGACGGCGTCACGTTGCAGCAGGCGCAACGCTCGATGAGCGGGATCGCTTCGCGGCTCGAGTCGCAGTATCCGGAGAACACCGGACGCGGCGTCTTCGTCGAGCGCGCGCTCGACTACGTCGTCCGCGAGGCGAGGCCGCGGCTGTACATTCTCTTCGCGGCCGTGCTGGCCGTGTTGCTCATCGCCTGCATCAATGTCGCCGGTCTGATGCTCGCGCGCGCCGACGCGCGTGCCCGCGAGCTGGCGATCCGCGCCAGCATGGGCGCTTCGCGCGGACGCCTCGTGCGCCAGCTTCTCACCGAGAGCATCGCCATCAGCATCGCCGGCGGCGCGGCCGGTCTCGCACTGGCGTTTTGGCTGACGCGCGCGCTCGTCGCGCTCGCACCCGCACTGCCGCGCGCGGAAACCATCGACATCGACATTCCGGTGCTCTTGTTCGCGTTGGGTGTGTCCGTTGCGTCGGCCATTCTCTTCGGCGTCATGCCTGCGATTCGCAGCGCGCGCGTCCGCCCGGCGGTTGTCCTGGCCGGATCGCGCGGCGTGGTCCGGGCGACGGCGACCGCCGGCAGGGGAGCGCTCGTCATCCTCGAAGTCGCATTGGCAGTCATGCTCGTGATCGGTGCGGGACTCCTGCTCAAGAGCTTCTCCCGCCTGATGGACGTCGACCTCGGCATGCAGACGAGCAAGCTCGTCACCTTCTCGATGTTGCTGCCGGACGCGAAATATCCGGAGCCGCGCGCGAACCCCCAAGTCCTGCAGTTCCTCGAAGCGGTGACGGAGCGCGTCGACGCGATTCCGGGGGTGCAGTCTGCGGCGTTTGGGATGCATCATCCGCTCGACGGAGGGTTCACCTCCGGGATGACCGTCACCGGAGCGCCGCAGGTGCAGGGAGCGCAGGATGAAGTGGGAATCCGTCCCGTCGGCCCGCGCTACTTCGAGACCCTCGGCATTGCGCTCCTGCGCGGACGCACGTTCACGCGCGATGACCGCCGGGGTCATCCGGCCGTGGTCATCATCAACGAAGCGCTCGCGCGGCGTTACTTTCCCGGCCAGGACCCGGTTGGAAAGCAAGTCGATTCCTGGGGAACGCCGAGCACGCGCTCGATCGTCGGAGTGGTCAGGGGGGAGCGCTTCGGCGGTCCGCAGAATGTAATGGAGCCGGCGCTGTATCTGCCGCTATTGCAGCGGCAGGTGAACGCGATGACGCTCGTCGTGCGGACCAACGAACCTCCGGCGCGGATCATCAGCGCCGTGCGCGGCGCGATCCGATCCGTCGATCGGGATCTCGCGCTGTTCGACGTCGGCACGCTCGATGATGCGGCGACGCAACTGGTCTCCACACCCCGATTCCAGGCCGTGCTGATCGCCTCCTTCGGCGCGGTGGCGCTGCTCCTCGCGGCGATCGGCTTGTACGCGCTGATCGCGTATCAGGTGCAGCAGCGCACGAACGAGATCGGCGTGCGCATGGCCCTCGGCGCGTCCACCGCCGCCGTCGCGGCGCTCGTCCTGCGTCGCGCCGCGAACCTCGCCATCGCCGGCGTCGTCCTCGGACTCGCGGGCGCCTTCGTCTTACGCAAATTCCTCGCAGCGTTTCTCTTTCAAATCAGCGCGACCGATCCGGCGATCTACGTCTCCGTGCCGCTGCTGCTCGCGGTCATCGTGCTTCTTGCCAGCTACGTCCCCGCCCGCCGCGCCATGCGCGTCGATCCGGCGGTGGCGCTGCGTTCCGAGTGACGACATGTACGACCTTCGCTACGCCATCCGTTCTCTCACCCGCGCCCCCGGCTTCGCCGTCGCGGCCATCCTCACGCTGGCCATCGCCATCGGCGCGAACACCGCGATGTTCAGCATCCTCTACGGCGTCGTGCTACGGCCGCTCGCGTTTCAGAATCCCGAGCGCGTGGTGCGAGTCTTCGAGACCGACAGGCTCAACGCGACTACCCGCGGACAGACGTCGATCCCGAGCTTCGAGGACTGGAAGGCGCAGCAGCGCGTCTTCTCGCGCATTGCCGGCATGACCTCGCGCACCGCGAACATCACCGGGGCATTCACCGACGCCGAGCAGGTCGCGGGACTCGGCGTGTCGCACGATTTCTTCGCGCTTCTCGGGGTCCGCCCGATTCTCGGCCGCGCCTTTCTTCCGGCCGATGACACGCCCGGCGCCGAGCCGGTCGTCCTCCTCAACGAATCGATGTGGCGCAGTCGCTACGGCGCATCCGAGCACATCGTGGGCACCGCGATCACGCTCGACGGCACGCAGTACGAAGTGATCGGCGTGATGCCGGCGCGCACTGCAGTGTCGCGTGGTGCGGCGCCGCAGTTCTGGATTCCGCTCGCGCTCGTGGATCCGGTCTTCGGCAACGGGCGCGACGTCCACAACCTCCACGTCATCGGGCGTCTGAAGGATGGCGTCACGCTGCAGCAGGCCCAGAGCGCGATGGACGTCATTGCCGCAGGGATCGAAAAGCAGTATCCGCAAATGAGTGCGGGGCGCGGCGTGTTCCTCGAGCCGGCGCTCGACTACGTCGTCCGCGAAGCGAAGCCGCGGCTCTATCTTTTGTCCGCCGCGGTGCTCGCCGTGCTGCTCATCGCCTGCATCAACATCGCGGGCCTGATGCTCGCCCGTGCCGACGCCCGTGCTCGCGAGCTCGCGGTGCGCGCCAGCATCGGCGCGTCGCGCGGGCGTCTCGTGCGCCAGCTGCTCACCGAAAGCATCGTCATCAGCCTCGGCGGCGGAATGGCGGGCTTCGCGTTGGCGTGGTGGCTGACGCGCGCGATCGTCGCCCTCGCGCCGGAGTTGCCTCGTGCGCAAAACATCGAGGTCAATCTCCCGGTGCTGCTCTTCGCGATCGGCGCTTCGGTCGCCTCGGCGGTTCTGTTCGGCGTGATTCCGGCCATCCGCAGCTCGCGCGTGCAGCCGGCCACGGTGCTCGCCGGCTCGCGCGGCGTGGTGCGCGCGGCGAATTCCGCGGGCCGCGGCGCGCTCGTCATCGCCGAAATCGCGCTCGCGGTCGTTCTCGTCACCGGCGCAGGGTTGCTGCTCAAGAGCTTCTCGCGCCTGATGGACGTCGATCTCGGGATGCAGAGCAGCAGGATCCTCACATTCTCGATGAGACTGCCGACGACGAAGTACCCCGCGCCGCCGCCCGAGACCTATCCGCGCTGGCCGAAGGCCGTGCAGTTCGTCGACACGCTGACCGAGCGCGCGGCCGCGATTCCGGGCGCGCAGTCGGTTGCGGTGGGAGTCAATCATCCGATCGCGGACGGATTCTCTTCGCAGCTGGAGATCGTCGGCATGCCGGCGAAGGCCGGCGTGCAGAATGAAGTGCGCGTGCGGCCCGTCGGCGCCGGCTACTTCGAAACGATGGGCGTGACGTTGCTGCGCGGCCGGACCTTCACGCGCGACGACCGCATCAACGCGCCGCGCGTCGTCATCCTCAACGACACCGTCGCGCGCAAGTACTTCGGGAATGCCAATCCGCTCGGCCGGCAGGTCGACTTCTGGGGAGCGAAGCGAACGATCGTCGGCGTGATCAAAGGCGAGCGCCTGGGCGGACCGGCAAACGAGCTCGAGCCGGCGCTGTACTGCCCGATCCCGCAGATTCCGATGGGCTTTTGCACGCTGATCGTGCGCACGAGCGAACATCCGGCGCGGATGATCGCCGCCGTGCGCGGCATGATTCGCTCGATCGACACCGACATTGCGCTCTCCGATGTCGGCACGCTCGACGAGGCGATCTCGCAGACCGTGGCCACGCCGCGCTTCCAGGCCGTGCTCATCACCTCGTTCGGCGCGATCGCGCTGCTCCTCGCGGCGATCGGCTTGTACGCGCTGATCGCCTATCAGGTGCAGCAGCGCACGAACGAGATCGGCGTGCGCATGGCTCTCGGCGCGTCGACCTCCGAGGTCGCGCGCCTCGTGCTCCGCCGCGCGGCCAACCTCGCCGTCATCGGCGTTGCCATCGGCCTCGCCGGCGCCTTTTTCACGCGTAAGTTCCTTACCGCAGTACTCTTTCAAATCAGCGCGACTGATCCCGCGATCTACGTCTCCGTGCCGCTGCTCCTCGCGGTCATCGTGCTTCTTGCCAGCTACGTCCCCGCCCGCCGCGCAATGCGCGTCGATCCGGCCGTGGCACTTCGATCGGAATGATGCTCATCCAAACTGAAAAACTCACGAAATCCGTTCCGCAGGGTGGCGGCCGCACCTGGCTCCTCCGCGACATCGACCTCGGCATCCACGAAGGCGAGTTCGTCTCGATCATGGGTCCGTCCGGCGCCGGCAAATCGACGCTCCTCCACATCCTCGGCCTGCACGATGCGGAGTGGGAGGGCAGCTACTCGCTCGACGACACGCGCGTCGAAACGCTCGCGCCGAAGCAGCGCGCCGACCTGCAGCGCCGCGCCATCGGCTTCGTCTTCCAGAGCTATCACCTCATCGACGACCTCACCGTCGCCGAGAACCTCGACGTCCCGCTGCGCTATCGCGACGTGCCGAAGCGCGAGCGCGAGAGCATCGTCGCCGACACGCTGGACCGCTTCCACATCGTCGGGAAGAAGGACCTCTATCCCGCGCAGCTTTCCGGCGGACAGCAGCAGCTCGTCGGCGTGGCGCGGGCCATCGTCTCCCATCCGAAAATCATCCTGGCCGACGAGCCCACCGGCAACCTGCACTCCGATCAGGCGCGTGAGATCATGGAGCTCTTCCGCACGCTGCATCGCGGCGGAACGACGATCGTCCAGGTGACGCACTCTGAAGAAAACGCCTCGTACGGAGACCGGGTGATTCGTTTGCACGACGGCCGGCTCATGAAATGACGGCGCGGATCTTACGTGCGCGCGGCCCCTCACCCGGCGCTTCGCGCCACCCTCTCCCCGCAAGCGGGGAGAGGGGGGGGGGTGTTCGTGGGGGAGAGGTGGCCGCAGGCCGGATGAGGGGGCGTGCATGACATCCGCACGCATCCTCGTCGCGGACGATCAGCCCGACGTGCTCGAGGCGCTGCGTCTGCTGCTCAAGAGCGAAGGCTTCCAGGTCGAGACCGTGACCTCGCCCGGCGCGGTCTATCGCGCCGTCGAGGCGCGCTCGTTCGATCTCGTCCTGATCGATCTCAACTACGCGCGCGACACCACGTCCGGCGCCGAGGGATTGGCGCTGCTGGAGCAACTGCACGCGTATGACGAGTTGCTGCCGGTCGTTGTCATGACGGCGTGGAGCTCGGTCGATCTCGCGGTGCAGGCGATGCGCCTCGGCGCGCGCGACTTCGTGCAGAAGCCGTGGGAAAACGCCAAGCTGCTGGCCACGATCCGCACGCACATCGAGCTCGGGCAGGCGCTGCGCAAAGGGCAGCGGCTCGAAGCGGCGCTGCGCGCCGACGACAATCAGACCGCGCTCATCGCGCAGTCGCGCGCGATGCAGCCGGTGCTGGCGATGATCGAGCGCATCGGCCCGTCCGATGCGAACGTGCTCATCACCGGCGAGAACGGCACCGGCAAAGGCGTGATCGCCCGCGCGCTGCACGCGCGCTCGCGCCGCGCCGCAAGCGTCCGCTCGTTTCCGTCAACGTCGGCGGATTGCCGGAGTCGCTCTTCGAGAGCGAACTATTCGGACACGTCAAAGGCGCGTTCACCGACGCGCGCGTCGATCGTGTCGGACGCTTCGAGCTCGCCGACGGCGGCACGCTCTTTCTCGACGAGATGGCGAACGTGCCGCTGGCGCAGCAGGCGAAGCTTTTGCGCGTGCTCGAGACCGGCGACTTCGAGCGCGTCGGCTCCTCGCAAACGCGCCGCACCGACGTGCGTCTCCTCTCCGCAACCAACGCGCGGCTCGAGCAGGAAGTCGAAGCGGGCCGCTTTCGCCAGGACTTGCTCTTCCGCCTGCGCACCGTCGAGATCCACCTGCCGCCGCTGCGCGATCGCCGCGACGACATCCCGCCGCTGGCCAGTCACTTCCTCAGCGCGCACGCGACGCGCTATCGAAAAAACATCACCGGCTTCGACGAGTCGGCGATGAAGGCGATGCTGGCGCATGAATGGACCGGCAACGTGCGCGAGCTCGATCACGCCGTCGAGCGCGCGGTGCTGATGGCTGCCGGCTCGACGATCCGCGCGCAGGACCTCGGCCTAACACGTCCCGGCCGACCGCGCGCCGCGCATCGAAGACATGAGCATCGAAGAAGTGGAGATGCTGCTCATCCGGAAAGCGCTCGCGCGTTTCGGCGGCAACGTCAGCCGCGCCGCGGAGGCACTCGGACTCAGCCGGAGCGCGCTTTATCGAAGGATTCAGCGGTACGGGCTTGTAGACCTTCTTGATGCGCCAGCGCCGCCAGAAACTCCGCCGGCGGCATCGGTTTCCCGAACAGAAAGCCCTGCAGCGAATCGCATCCGAGGTCGGTGAGGAACTCCTGCTGCGCGATCGTCTCCACTCCCTCGGCCACGATCTTGAGGTCGAGCGTGCGGCCTAACGCCACGATCGCGGAGACGATGGCCTGGTCCTCGGAGTCGTGCGCGAGGTTGCAGACGAATCCGCGGTCGATCTTCAATTCGCTGGCCGGCATCCGCTTGAGATACAGAAGGCTCGAGTATCCCGTCCCGAAATCGTCGATGGCGATGCGCACGCCCATTTCGTGCAACTTCTGGAGGATCACTTCGCTCACATCCGCGTCGCGCATGGCGGTCGATTCCGTGATCTCGAGCGTCAGGCAGTGCGGCATCAGCTTGTGCCGCTCGAGCGTCGACTTGACCGTCTCGATCAACGCGGGATGACCGAATTGAACGGGGGAGAGGTTGACCGCCATCGTCCAGTCATGACGGCCGGCGTCGTGCCATTCCCTCATCTGGCGGCAGGCCTCGTCGAGAACCCATTCGCCGATCGGGATGATCAGCCCGGTCTTCTCGGCCAGCGGAATGAAATCGTCCGGCTGAATGAGCCCGCGCGTCGGATGCTGCCACCGGATCAGCGCTTCCGCTCCGATCGCCGGCCCGCTCGGCGCTTCGAGCTTGGGCTGGTAGAACAACACCAGTTCCCGCCGGTCGATCGCCCGTCTCAGGTCCTGCACCATTTCCAGATGCGCCTGGACATGGGAGTTCATCGAGGTCTCGAAGAAACAGTACGAGTCGCGGCCGAGCGACTTCGCGTGATACATCGCCGCATCCGCGTTGGTCAGCAGTTCGTGTTGCGTCGCGCCATCGCCCGGATACATGGCGATGCCGATGCTGACTGACATCCGCAATTCATGGCCGTCGATCTGAAACGGCTCGCGGATGAGGACCAAGAGCTTCTCCGCTAGCGCCGCCGCGGCATTCGGATCGCCGACGTCTCCCAGAAACACGAACTCGTCTCCGCCGACTCGGGAGATCGTGTCCAGCATCCGGACCCTCGGGCCGACGCGCTTCGCGACTTCGATCAACAGTAGATCGCCGACGGTATGTCCGTACGCGTCGTTGACGGCCTTGAATCCATCGAGGTCGAGGAACATCAGCGCGAACCGCGTCTTCTTGCGATCGGCCATCCCGATCGCCTGCCGGAGGCGGTCTTCGAGCAACGCGCGATTCGGGAGCTTGGTCAGGTTGTCGTGCAGCGCGAGGTAGGTCAGTTCTTCATTGGCCTCGGCCAGTGAGACCGCCAGCTTCGAGGTGCGCGACTCCAGCCGCATGTCCAGCACCGAGATGATCAGCGTGATGGCCAGGATCGCCATCGTGACGATGATCACGAGCAGCGCCAGCCATCCCGTGTTGACTCCGCGCGAGGCCGCGCCGCAGATGCTGCCCATCGAAAACTGCGCGGCCGCCATTCCGGTGTAGTGCATCCCGACGATCGCGAAGCCCATCACCACGCCGGCCGCGGCGCGGGAGCGGCGGACCCGTTCGCGCGCGCGGCGAAGATGAAAGGCGATCCACAGCGCCGCACCCGAGGCCACGATGGCGATGACGATCGAGAGGATGAACAGCGACGGGATGTAATGGATCAGCGGGACCATGCGCATCGCCGCCATGCCGGTGTAGTGCATGGAGGCAATGCCGAGACCCATCAGCACCGCGCCGAGGGAAAGCCGCGTCCAGGGAAGATGTTCCTGGCAGACCAGCCACAACGCAAAGACCGAGGAGGCGATGGCGATCAGCAGCGAGAGAAAGGTGATCGCGGGGTCATAGCCGAGCGGGATCGGCAGGCTGAAGGCCAGCATGCCGATGAAGTGCATCGACCAGATGCCGACGCCCATCGCCGTCGCGCCGCCGGCCAGCCACCACTTCGTGGCGCGGCCCTGCGCGGTCGAGATCCGTGCGGCCATGTCGAGGGCCGTGTACGACGCGAGGATCGCCACGAAAAGCGAAGCGAGGACGAGCAGCGGGTTGTAGCTGGCAGCGTACAAATGGACCTTGCATCCCTCTCCGGACGGATGCGCCGGATGATACTCCCTTTACGCCGGCCGGTAAGTGTGCATGGCCAAACCATTCCGAAACGACTTCGCCTCGGTGCGAGACAGGATCCCATCGGAACGCCGGCGTCCCCGCCGGCTGGCCTGGCGCCGTCCCGGCGCCACGGCGGCGAGACGCCGCCGGATCAGCCGCCGGGACGGCGGCGTTCCGGACCCACGTATGATCCTGACGTGAAACGCTATGACCGGCGCGTGATCGCAGCAGGGCTGATCTCGATCTCGCCGGTCGTGCTCGCGCTGTTCGCGTTGCTGATGTTCGAGCCGCACGACCGCAGCTCGCGCATCACCATCACCGTCGTCGTCGCGGTCTCGCTTCTCATCTTCGTCGCGGCGCTGCACTCGCAGCTCGTTTATCCGCTGCGCACGCTCTCGAACCTCATCTCCGCGCTGCGCGAGGAGGACTACTCGATCCGCGCGCGCGGCGCGAAGCGCGACGGCGCGATCGGCGAGGTGATGACGGAGCTGAATCTCCTCACCGACACGCTGCACGAGCGCCGCCTCGGCGAAGTCGAAACGACGGCGCTCCTGCGCTCGGTCGTCGAGCAGATCGACTCCGCGATTTTCACGTTCGACGATCAGTGGCGATTGCGTCTCGTCAATCGCGCCGGCGAGCGTCTCCTCGGACGTTCCTCCGAACAGTTGCAGGCGCGAACGGCGTCCGAGCTCGGACTCGAATCCTTCCTCACCGGCGACGAAACGCTGAGCAAGGAAGTCGTCCTGCCCGGCGGCCACGGCCGCTTTCGCATCCGCCGCACGACGTTCCGCCAGCACGGCGTCCCGCATTTTCTGCTGGTGATGTCGGACCTGAGCCGCGCGCTGCGCGAGGAAGAGCGGCAGGCGTGGCAGCGGCTGCTGCGCGTGATCTCACATGAGCTCAACAACTCGCTCGCGCCGATCCGCTCGATCGCCGCGAGCCTGGCAAACATTCTCGGACGCGAGCCGCTGCCCGAGGGATGGTTGGACGACACGCAGCGCGGCCTTGGCGTGATCGGCTCGCGCGCCGAGGGACTCACGCGATTTTTGCAGGCCTACGCGCAGCTCGCGCGATTGCCGCAGCCGGTGCTGAAGCCGATGAGCGTTCGCGACACTGTGCGCCGCGTCACGGGACTCGAAACACGCATGAAGGTGCAAGTCCTCGGCGGACCGGCCGTCAACATCCGCGCCGATCGCGATCAGATCGAACAGCTGCTCATCAATCTCGTGCGCAACGCCGTCGACGCGGCGCTCGAAACCGGCGGCGGCGTGTCGGTCGAGTGGACGGCAACGAACGACGCCGTCGAGATCAGCGTCATGGACGAAGGCGCGGGCATCAGCGGCACCGCCAACCTCTTCATCCCGTTCTTCACCACCAAACCCTCCGGCACCGGCATCGGTCTAACACTGGCGAGACAAATCGCCGAGGCGCACAACGGCGTGCTCACGCTGACGCCGCGACCCGCGCCGGCGACAGGGGCGGTGGCGCGGATTCGCCTGCCGCGGTGACGGTGGCGTCACGAAAAAACTAACTTTTTCTGCAACTCGCTGTCTGTCTGTACGTAATGCTTCGTACGACGGAGGGTTCATGAAACGATGGGTTAGTTTTGCGCTTCTCCTGCTAGGCATTTCTGCAGCTGCATCCGCTGACGCCCCGCCGCCCCCGAGCCCGATGAATGTTCCGAAGACGACGCTGCCGATCACGCTCGACGGCGATCTCTCCGACGCCGCCTGGCAGCAGGCCGCCGTCATCGACAAGTTCTACGAAACCTCGCCCAGCGACAACATCCCCGCGAAGATCCGCACGGTCGCGTACATCACGTACGACAACCGTTACTTCTACATCGGCGTCCGCTGCGACGATCCGACGCCGGCGAAGATCCGCGCGCCGTATGTCGACCGCGACGCCGTCATCGGTACCGATGACAACGTCGCCGTCTTCCTCGACACGCGCAACGACAAGCGCTCGGCCATCGAGCTGCGCATCAACCCGCGCGGCATTCAGGCCGACGGCATCTTCAACGACGCGAACGGCAACGAAGACTTTTCACCCGACTTCTTCTACGACACCGCGGCGAAGATCGACGACAAAGGATGGAGCGGCGAGTTTCGCATCCCGTTCTCGTCGCTGCGCTACGACCGCGCCGATCCGCAGACCTGGAACATTCTGGTGTGGCGCAACTGGCCGCGCGAGTTCCGCTACGCATTTCACAGCGCGCCAATCGCGCGCGGCTCGAACTGCCTGATCTGCAACGTCCATCCGCTCACCGGCCTCACCGGACTGCCGGAGTCGGGCCATCTCGTCGCCGCGCCGTACGTGACCGCGTCGAACGAGGCCAGGCCGGAGGCGGGACTCGGCTCGTCGCTCGAGAACGGCGACACGGACGGCGACGCCGGCCTCGACGTGAAGTGGACGCCGAGCGCGAACAACGCCGTCGATCTCACGGTGAACCCCGACTTCTCGCAGGTCGAGGCCGACGTCGCGCAGATCACCACCAATCGCCGCTTCGCGGTGTTCTTCCCGGAGAAGCGCCCGTTCTTCCTTGAAGGATTCGATCTCTTCGACACGCCGTTCACCGCCGCGTACACGCGCACGATCACCTCGCCGCGCGCCGGCGCGCGTCTCACCGGCAAGGCCGGCAGCACGGCCTACACGGTGCTCGTGACGCAGGACCGGGGCGGCGGCGTGACGATCATTCCCGGTCCGCTCGGCTCGAGCTTCGCGCCGCAGGATTTCAAGTCGTACGACACCATCGCCCGCGTGCGCCACGACCTCGGCGCGTCGTTCGTCGGCGCGGTGCTGACGGATCGCGAGATCGACGGCGGCGGCCACAATCGCGTGCTCGGCCCCGATTTTCAGTGGCGCCCGAATCAGAGCGACGCCATCACGGCGCAGTTCCTCTACAGCGATACCACCAATCCCGATCGTCCCGATCTTTCGTCGGCGTGGGACGGTGAGAGCTCGCAGGGATACGCGTTCACCGCGCGGTGGGGACGTCTGAAAGCGACGCACGACTTTTTCTTCCTCGTGCGCGATCTCTCCGACGAGTTCCGCGCCGATCTCGGATTCATTCCGCAGGTCGGTTACCGCGAGGGCTACGCCGAATACGGGCGGCGCTACTTCCCGGAGAAAGGGCTGCTGCGCTTCTGGCGTCCGTCCGTCACCGCGGACTACCAGACGGATCGCGACAACGAGGTCATCCTGCAGCAGGCGTCGATCGGCGTGAACGGGTTCGGCGCCAAGAACATCAACTTCTTCTTCGGGCTGTACCCCGAGGAGAAAATCCGCGTGGGCAACGAGCTGCTCTCGCAGACGCACTTCGACTGGTTCTTCCAGTTCGATCCGTACCGCCGCGTGCCGCGCGTGACGCTGCAGGGACGCTTCGGCGAGTCGATCGACTTCTCGAGCGGCGAGGTCGGCGACGGCACATTTTTCTCCGCCAGCACCACCGTGCGCCCGCACGACCGCCTCGACCTGCAGCTTCTCCTCAGCCGCGAGTGGCTCGACCTCGACAGCGGGCGCGCGTTCACGGAGACGATCGAGCGCATCCGCGCGCAATACAGCTTCTCGGCGAAATCGCTCCTGCGCGTGATCGGCCAGTACGTGAACGTCGAGAGCGGCAGCGGCGACCACGGCGGCAACTTCCTCGGCAGTGTGCTTTACAGTTACAAGCTGAACTGGCAGACCGTCCTCTTCCTCGGCTACGGCGACGACCGCGTCGTCTTCCCCGACAACTCGCTCGTGCGGACGGGAAGGTCGCTGTTTTTCAAAGTGAGTTACGCGTATCAGCGATGACCTATAACGGCGCCGTCGTTTCGGCGGCGCCATTACACCCGATTCAACGCTGATGGCCGCGGACAATAGCAAGCAGCCGTTCGAACTCTTTTCGGTCGATACCGAGTGTCCGCATATTCGAACGGATGATGTCCTCGCCGAGGTCTTTGTCCATTTTGATGATGACCGGACGAAGCAATCCCGGCTTAGTCATGACTAGATGATCGCCCTTTGTCCGAGTCTCGACACAGCCAGCCAACTTGCAAACGTCTCGGAGCTCTTGCCAGGAAACCTTCTTCACGCGGTTTCGCTGAGAAGCGTCGCCGCTTCGTATGCCGGAATGCTCAGGCGAACCTCAAAAAGCTCACCGAGAATGTCGGTCGTGCCGTGTTCCAATCGCCGTGAACGCTTGTTGCTTTCGCGATAGGACGGCCTGAAATTCGCTTCGCGAAGTGCCTGATCGAGAACACCGCGCTCCACGCAGCTCTCGAACCAGAGCTCGACCGCCTCTTGAAGGCACCGTCTCGCGTCGCCGGCACTCTTTCCTTGAGACGCAACACCGAGCATGGGGCACGTCGCTACCCATCGTCGAGATGTATCGCGCCGAACGAATGCCTTCAGGTTTACATCAAGAGTAATGGTCTCGACCATATCGATTTGAAGTGTACGCTCACTTCCCCTCATAAGCCCCCTGCAACGGATCCATCCCCGGATCCACCTTGACCCAAACCAGCGCGCCCGTCCGCTCCGCGTACGCGCGCTTCAATTCCGCGACCGCCTTTGCCTTTTCGCCGAGGTGTGCGTACAACGCGGCCATGTAGTAGGCGGGAGGTATTCGTTGCGTTGCACGAGCTCTCGCGTCATCCGCTCGGCGCGTGCGCGGTCGCCGGCGGCGAGGTGGGCGCGGATGAGCCAGGTGCGGAAGACGACGATGTCGAGTTGCTCGATCGCTTTGTCGAGCGGAGCGATCGCTTCGCGCGGCTTGCCGGCTTCGAGGTAGGCGAGTCCGAGGTAGGCGTGGCCGGGGGCGAAGCTGGGGAAGAGCTGCGTGGTGCGGCGGGTCTGCTCGATGGCGGCGTGGTAGCGGCGCGCCATCGTTTCGTTCCAGCCGACGACGGCGTTGATGATCGGCGACATCGGATCGAGCTCGAGCGCTTTCTGTCCTTCGCGCCGCGCGTCGTCGAAGCGGCCCACCGCCGTCAGGAACTCGGCGTACCACTGATGCGCGGTCGCGTAGTTCGGGTTGAGCGCGATGGCGCGCTTGTACTCGCTCTCCGCCGCCTTCCAATCCCACTCGTACGTATGGATCGCATACGCCAATGACGTATGGGCCTCGGCGAGTTGATCGTCGATCGACAGCGCTTTCTGAGCCGCGGCTTTCGCTTTCGGGAACGTCTCGCGCGTCGGCAGTCCGGCCCAGATGTCGAGGAGGTTGTAGCAGTCGGCGAGGCCCGCGTACGCGAGCGCGTATTGCGGATCGATCTCGATGGCCTGGTTGAAAAACTCGATCGCCTTGTACAGCCCCTCGGCGTCGCGCTTGTTCCACTGAAAGCGTCCCTTCAGATAGAGCTCGTACGCGCGCGGATCGGTGGTGTAGCGCTTCGCGAGCAGCTGCTGTTCGCTGCTGGTGAGCTCGAGCCGCAGCATGCGCGCGATCTCCGAGGCGATCGACTGCTGGATCGAGAACAGATCGGCGCGCGCGGTCTGATAACGGTTGCCCCAGAGCTGCGAGCTGTCGTTCGCATCGATGAGCTCCGCGTTGACGACGAGGCGGTCGCCGATGGTCTCGACGCGTCCGACCACGACGGCGCTCACGTGCAGCTCGCGCCCGACGCGCTGCGGATCGGTCGCGCGGCCTTTGTAGTGGAAGACGGACGTGCGCGACATCACGCGCAACCCCGGCACCTGCGCGAGCGTGTTGATCAAGGTTTCGGTGATGCCGTCGGAGAGGTACTCGGCCTCGCGGTCGCCGGTGGCGTTGATGAAGGGCAGGATGGCCAGGGATTTCGCAGATGGTGTGGTGCGCGCCTCCGGCGCGCCCCTGCCCGGAGGCGCGTCAGAGACGCGCACCACACCGATGAGCGCAATCAACACGATCGCCGCGATCGCCACGCTGCCCCAGATCACGCGCCGCTTTTTCCGTTCCTGCGGCGCTTCGAACGTGAGCGTCGCGGTGCCGAGGGCGCGGAGGGCGAAGGCGAGATCGCGGGCGGATTGAAAACGCTCGCCGCGATTTTTCTCGAGGCAGCGCTGGATCACGCGCGCGAGCTCGTACGGAATCATCTTCTGCGTCGCGCCGAAGACATCCGGCGAGTCGGTGAGAATCGCGGACAGCGAATCGATGACCGTACCGCGGATGAACGCCGCGCGGCCGGTGACCATCTCGTAGAGAACGCAGCCGAGGGCGAAGATGTCTGTGGTTGCGTCGACCGGCTCGCCGCGCAGCTGCTCGGGAGCCATGTAGCCGGCGGTGCCCATGATCGCCGAAGGGTCGGTCTTCATCGGCGCGGTCGGAATCGACGATGCGTCGATCTCCTCGCCCTTTGTGTCGGGCCGGATCAGCTGCACGAGACCGAAATCGAGAATCTTCACGCGGCCGTCGTCGGTGAGGAAGATGTTCTCCGGCTTCAGATCGCGGTGGATGATGCCCTTCGCGTGTGCGGCGGCGAGGCCGTCCGCGATCTCCGCCGCGATCTCGGCCGCCTTGCGCCACGCCATTGCGCCGTCCTCGATCAACCGCCGCCGCAGCGTTTGTCCTTCGAGCAGCTCCGTCACGCTGTACGCCGCGTTCTCGTGCGAGCCGTAGTCGTGAATGGCGAGGATGTTCGGATGCGTCAGCGCCGCGACCGCCTTCGCCTCGCGCTCGAAGCGCATGCGCGCCTCGCTGTCACGCACGTAGCGCTCGGGCAGCACTTTCACCGCAACGTCACGGTCGAGGCGCGTATCGCGGGCGCGATAGACGTCGCCCATCCCGCCGGAACCCAAAGGGTTCACGATTTCGTAAGGGCCGAGACGCGTGCCGGGCGGAAGCGACATGCGCAGCGGATTGTAGGATGGCAGGATGAAACGTTTCCTCTTTCTACTGCTGGTCGCCGTCGCGTGCACGAAAGAAACGCCGGCACCGCCGCCGGCTCAGCCGGCGAAGCCGGCAACGTCGCCCGTCGCGTACGTGCGCGATCCGCATTCCTTCGCGCGTCCCGACGAAGCGCGCGTCGAGCACATCGCACTCGATCTCAACGTCGACTTTGCGAAGAAGCAACTCGCCGGCACGGCCACGCTGAACATCAAGAATGAAGAAGGTGCGAATGCTCTCGTTCTCGACACCGACGCTCTCGACATTCATTCCGTGAAGCTGCTGCCCGGCAATGCGCCGGCAGCGTTCAGTCTCGCGTCTCCCGATCCGGTCCTGGGGCGCAGGCTGCAAATCTCCATCACCCGCGACACGACTGCCGTGGTCATCGACTACACGACCAGCCCCGACGCGAAGGCGCTGCAGTGGCTCGAGCCGGCGATGACCGCCGGCAAGAAGCATCCGTTCCTCCTATCGCAGTCGCAGGCGATCCTCGCGCGCACGTGGGTGCCGCTGCAGGACACGCCGCAGGTGCGCTTCACCTACGACGCGACGCTGCGCGTGCCGAAGGAGCTCGTCGCGGTGATGAGCGCGGAGAACCCGCAGTCGCGCAACGAAGAGGGCGTCTATCAGTTCCGCATGCCGCAGCCGGTGCCGTCGTATCTGCTGGCGATCGCGGTCGGCGATCTCGAGTTCCGCCCGTTCGACACGCGCAGCGGCGTCTACGCGGAGCCGGCGGTGATCGAAGCCGCGGCGCGCGAGTTCAGCGACACGCCGAACATGATCCACGCCGCGGAGGAGTTGTACGGCCCGTACCGGTGGGGACGATACGACCTGCTCGTGCTGCCGCCCAGCTTCCCGTACGGCGGGATGGAGAATCCGCGGCTCACGTTCCTCACGCCGACCGTGATCGCCGGCGACAAGTCGCTGGTCTCGCTCATCGCCCACGAGCTCGCGCATTCATGGTCCGGCAATCTCGTCACGAACGCGACCTGGAACGACTTCTGGCTCAACGAAGGATTCACCACCTACTTCGAGCATCGCATCACCGAGAAGCTCTACGGCCGCGAGTACTCCGAAATGCTCTGGCGCCTCGGCATCACCGACGCGAAGGAAGAGCTGGAGACGCTGCCGCCGAAGGATCAGGCGCTCTACATCGATCTCACCGGACGCAATCCCGACGACGCGCCGGGCACGGTCTACGAGAAAGGCGCGCTGTTCCTGCGCCTCCTCGAAGAGACCGCCGGCCGCGACGCATGGGATGGATTCCTGCGCGCGTACTTTGACACGCACGTCTTTCAGCCGATGACCACTCCGCGATTCACCGAGTACCTGGAGCACGCGCTGCCCGAGGTCGTAAAGAAGGTCAACATCGACGAATGGATTCATGGCCCGGGCATCCCGGCGAACGCGCCGCAACCGAAGTCGGAAGCGTTCGCGCGCGTCGAGACCCAGACGAGCGCATTCGCGAAAGGTGCGGCGGCGCAGTCGATCGACATGTCGAAATGGTCGTCGCACGAGCGCGTGCACTTCATCCAGTCGCTGCCGAAGCTCTATCCCGAGCGGCTCGAGGCGCTCGACAAGCGATTCCACTTCAGCGAGAGCGGCAACAGCGAAGTGCTGTCGGCCTGGCTCGAGAAGTCGCTCGACAGCGGATACAAAGGCGTCTATCCGGCGGTCGAGCGATTCCTCACCACGCAGGGCCGCCGCAAGTTTTTGAAGCCGCTGTACGAGCGCCTGGCGAAGAGCGACATGGCGTTCGCGAAGCGGATCTACGCGAAGGCGCGGCCGACGTATCATCCGGTGTCGCAGGCGACGATCGACGAGATCGTAAAGTGAAAATAAAAAACTCTTGCGCAAAATAATAGTTGAGGTGGATAATCGCCGCGACTTCGGGTTCCCCGGTACAACTTGATCGATATGAGCGACACCAAAGCGCGCCAACTTTGTGAAGCCGGTCTCAAGCTGCTGTGGCAGGGAGAGGTGGAGCCAGCGCTCGAGAAGTACACGAAAGCGCTGGGGCTCGCCAAAGATGAAGAGCTGCGGGAACTGATCACGATCCGGAAGGCGGAAGGCTTGATCGCCGCGGATCGCGAAGGGCCCGAAATCTCGATGCTGCCGCAGATTCTGATGCGGCGCCGCACGCCGCGCCACGTCTACATTGCCGGCATGGCCCTGATGCGCCGCCACGTCGAACGGAATGATCTTCGCCGCGGAATCTTCTATGGGGAGATCAGCCGCCAGGCGGCAGAAGAGCTCAAGGATCCGATGGCGGTCGCCAGCGTGCTGAACGGCCTCGGGATCACCTATGCCGCGAACTCTGATTTTTCGGCTTCGCTCGATGTGCTCGAGGAGGCCTACGACGCGCTTTCGGTGCTCGATGAAAGCCGCGACGAGGTGCGTTCCCTAAGGCCCGTAATTCTCAGCAGCATCGGCGGTGTGAAGGTCGTCAACGGCGAAACCCAGGAAGGGATTCGCATTCTCGAACAGGCGCTTCCGTTCCTCGACGAGGACTACCTGATCGCCGAGGCGATGCTCGATCTCTGCCTCGCCTATTGCAATCTCGATGAATACGAGACCGCCGAGCCGTTCGGACAGCGGGCTCTCGCCCTGGCGACGGTCGACCGGCAGATTCGCAATGCGAACTATCTGCTCGGAAGGGTGGCCACGGCGACCGGCGATTACGACGCAGCATCCGATTACTTCGATGTCGTCGCAGGGTATTATTCCGAATTCCCCAACGTCAAAGAGCTGCTGCTCAAGGTTGATTTATCCCGAGTTGTGAACTGGAAAGCGTGATGACGAAACGATTGCTCCTGATTGGCCTGCTCGCTCTCGCGCCCGTCGCAGCGTTCGGCGCGAGCTCCGTGCTGACTTCGAAGGGCGTGCTGTACACCGTCGAACAAACCGGCGACAGCAGGTCGGTCCTGCTGACGCGCCGCAGCGGCGCAGGCAAAATGCTCATGGTCATCCCGTCGACGGTCGACGAGAGCCGCGACGACCGCGCGCAGCTCGAGTACGACCGGGCTACGGACCGCGTCTACGCGTTCTGGGTTCACGAGGGAAAGAGTTCCGACGTCATGATGTCGTGGCTCGGCAGCGACGACGAATGGGCGGAGGCGCAGGTCGTCTCCAGCGCGCCGTCGCTCATTCAGCGCGACGAGTTGCGCACGGCGATTTCGCGCGCGACGTCGGGCGGCATCCGTACGACGCTGTTCCATGTCGCCTCCTGGGTCCGCGATGACGAAGTGCTGTTCGGCGACTACTCGCTGGTCGCGTTCGCATCGGGCGAGCACGTTTCCACGCACAACACGAATTTCCAGCTGCTCGACGTTCGCACGAATCCGAATTCCGAATCGGATGACCTCATCGTCGTCAATCCGTTCCCGGCGCTGGCGCTGGCGCCTTCCGGCGACGGCGTCGACATCGTTTACGGTTACGAGCAGGGAACGGCTGTGACGCGGCTGCACGTGACTCCGCGTCTCGAAGTGAACGGACGGTTCTGGAAGCCTGCCGGCCGTACCATCGGCTCGCTGCCTCCCGCGCACTTCGCCGCGAACAGCGTCGAGCCGGTCAAGGCGATCCTGTACCGCGACCGCGTCGTGCTCTTCACCGACGAGAAGATCTTCCGCTTCGTGGTGTTCGAGGGCGGCAACTGGTCCGAGACGCGCGAGCTCGCGCTCGACGACAAGCTCACCGGCGAAGCGCTGATGAATCAGCTGAGGCGCTTCATCGAGGACGAGTTCACGCCGGAAGACTCGATCGCCCGGTAGCTACCGCACAATCGTTTCTTCGCGACGCGGGCCTGTCGAGATAATCGCGGCCCGCGTTTCTGTTTCATCCTCGATGAACCGCACGTAATCCTTCGCCTGCTGCGGCAGCTCGTCGTAGGACGTGATGCCGGCCGTCGAAGTCTTCCATCCTTTGAACGTGCGGTACTCGGGCTGGTAGTCGTTGTGCGCGACGGCGAATGCGGGGAACGTGTTCCAGGTCTTGCCGCGCACTTTGTACGAGGTGCAGATCTTGATCTCGTCGAACTCGTCCAGGACGTCGAGCTTCGTCAGCGCGATCGCGTCGAGGCCGTTGAGGATCGACGCGGTGCGGAGCACGGCGAGATCGAGCCAGCCCGTGCGGCGCGGGCGGCCCGTCACCGTGCCGAACTCGTTGCCGCGCTTGCGCAGATGCTCGCCCATGGCGTCGTTCAGCTCCGTCGGGAACGCGCCGCCGCCGACGCGGGTCGTGTACGCCTTGGCCACGCCGATCACCTGATGGATGTGCTTCGGCGCCACGCCGAGGCCCGTGCAGACACCGCCGACGACCGTGTTGGAGGAGGTGACGAACGGATAGGTGCCGTGGTCGATGTCGAGCATCGTCCCCTGCGCGCCTTCGAACATCACCCGCTTGCCGGCGCGAATCTGCTCGTTGATCCAGACCGTGCCGTTGGTGATGCGTGGCGCGAGCTGCTCGGCGAAGCGGAGGTAGTCGTCGTAGAGCTTCTGCGGGTCGAAGGTCTCGCCCTTGTACACGTCGCGCAGCACGGCGTTCCGCTCGGCGCAGGTGAACTCGATCTTCTGCTTCAGCACTTCGGGATCGAGCAGATCGGCGATGCGGATGCCGTAGCGACCCGCCTTCGACTCGTACGCCGGCCCGATGCCGCGTCCGGTCGTGCCGATCTTCGCCACGCCCGCCGCCTCCTCGCGCGCGAGATCGAGCGCGCGGTGGTACGGAAGGATGCAGTGCGCGGAGTCGCTGATGAGGAGGTTCTCCTCGATCACCAGTCCCGCACCGCGCAGGTTCTCGATCTCCGAGAGCAGGGCCTCGGGGTCGATGACCATGCCGTTGCCGAGGAGGCAGAGCTTTTCCGGATGGAGGATGCCAGAGGGAATCAGCCGCAGCGCGAAGTGCTTGTCCGCGAATTTGACGGTGTGCCCGGCGTTGTGTCCGCCCTGATAGCGGGCCACGACGTCGAAGTCCTCGCAGAGGAGATCGACGATTTTTCCCTTCCCTTCGTCGCCCCACTGGGCGCCGATGACGGCGGCGTTCCTCGGACGGTCGGCCATGAGCGGGCGGAGGGTAGCACGGAACGCGAATTGCTCGCTGCGTTTCGCAGGACTATATTCAGCCCATGGAAACGCAGAACCTGATTCCCGTTCCGCAGGCGATCTATGCACCCACGCCGGTGAGTGCTGATCAGTTCGTCGACGGCATCCGCCGGCTCTCGGAAGGAATCATCACCAAGCAGAAGATTTACGACTATCTCGTCGCGTACGAGATCCGCGCCGACGACCTCGAGCATTACAAGCAGTGGCTGGAGGATCGTCACACGCGCAACAAGATCTTCCGCAACGACATGATCGAAGTGATGCTGATCTGCTGGCCGATCGGCGCCGTCACGCCGCTGCACACGCACAACGGGCAGCTCGGCTGGATGACGATGCTCGACGGCAAGCTGCTGGTCGAGAACTACAAGAAGATCGACTGCAACCGCCCCGAGAATCAGCAGGTCGTGGGCATGGACTGTCTCGCCGGCGCCACGCGCATCGAGATGCAGCACCTCGAAAATGAGATGGCCATTCCCGGCGGCCCGCTGAACACCGTCGACAAGACTCAGACCATCCACCGCATCCGAAACAAAGCCGAATGGAACGAGCGCGCCGTCAGCATGCACGTCTACTCCCGCCCGATCGACTCCTGCGTGGTCTTCGACATGGACGGGCAGCGCTGTTATCGGCGGGAGTTGAAGTACGACAACGAGTAGGACGGATAGGACGAATAGGACCCATAGGACATCTACGAAGCGTGGAGGTTGGGTTCCGAGGTAGCCTCGGGGGGATGAAAGGGTTCATTCCGCCGCATGGGCAGTACCGGAAGTTGCTCTCCTACCGGAAGGCGGAAGTGGTTTATGACATCACTGTTCGTTTCTGCGGGCGGTTTCTGGACAAGCGCGATCGCACCGTTGATCAGATGATTCAGGCGGCGCGCTCCGGGAAGCAGAACATCGCCGAGGGCAGTCAGGCTTCGGGCACGTCCACGGAGACCGAGATCAAGCTGACCAATGTGGCGCGCGCGAGTCTCGAAGAACTGTGTCTCGACTTCGAAGACTACCTTCGCGTTCGCGATTTCCCGCAGTGGTCGAAGAGCTCGCCCGAAGCAAGGTTCGTCCGCGATCTCGGCCGATTACGCGACGAGTCGTTCGAAACCTATCGCGAGTACTGCGAAACGCGACCAGCGCACGTGATCGCCAATATCGCGATCTGCCTCATCCACCAGGCAACCTACTTGCTCGATCACCAGCTCCGCCGCCTCGAATCCGATTTCATCAAGAAAGGCGGCATCCGCGAGCGCATGACCCAAGCCCGCCGCACATACAGAATGTCCTAGTGGTCCTATCCGTCCCATCTGTCCTATCACTTCACCCTCTTGAACTCCCGCCCCTTCCCATCCCCCCACGTAATCACGATCGCGTCCCCGCGCAGTTCCATCGCTGCGCTTTCCTGCCGGTTGTAGGCCGTCGCTTCGCCGGTCGCGAGGACGTAGCTGCCGGTCTCGGAGTTTCCCCAGCGGTTGTACAGCGCGCCGTTGCGCTCGGTCAGGGCGAAGATGCCGAACTCGCCCTGATAGCGGCCGAGCCACTTCTGACGTTGCTCTGCGGTCGAGGCAATCGTGGGCGGCGCGGGTTTGACCGGTGGCGCTTCTTTGCCGAGCGCGAGTCCGGCGAGTGAAATGCCGAGGTCCGTCAGCGCGCCGGTCTGCAGATTCGAGAGCACGACCACGTAGAGATCGTCGTCGGGATAGACGCAGAGATACGAAGAGAATCCGTTCACGATGCCCGACTGCTCGATCGCCGGCCGCTCGTGATACGTCCGGGCGCCCCAGCCGTACGGCCACTCGAGTCCCGTACGTTTGAACAGTTTCTCTTGCGCGAACGCGCGTCCCCAGCGGTGCAGATCGCCCGCGGTGGAGAGTAGCGCGCCGCTGCCGAACGCCGCGCCGGCGTTTTGACACGGCACGTTGATCACGCCGAGGGCGCCTGGTCCCGCCGCGTAGCCCGCGACGCGTCCGGGCACGAGCGACTCTTCGACATCGCGCGTCGTCGCGTCGAGATGCAGTGGCTTGAAAATCTCGTCGCGCAGAAACGCTTCCCACGGTTTTCCCGACACCTTCTCGATCACGCGCGCGAGCATCGCGTAGCCGCCGTTGCTGTAGCGGCTTCCTTTTCCCGGCTCGAACCAGAGCGGCTGCTTCGCGAGATCGGCCACGACGTCGTCGAGTGTCGCGCCGCTGCACGGCGTGAGCGTCGGATTCGGAACGCCCGACCGGTGCAGCAGCAATTGGCGGATCGTGATCTTGTCCGCGTTCGGAAACTCAGGCGCGTACTTCGCGAGCGGATCGTCGAGCGCGATCTTCCCGCGCTCGATGAGCATCAGGATCGCGGCGCTGGTGAAGGTCTTCGTGATTGATGCGATGCGGAATCGTGCATTGGCATCGAGCGGCTTCTGCAGCTCGAAGCTGGCCATGCCGTACGCGCGCTGCACGACCGGCTTGTCGCCGCGCGCGATCCACACCACGGCGTTAAGCTCACCCGATTTCACGAGCGGCGCGAGGTAGCTGTCGACCTTCTTCACCAGCGGATCGTCCGCCGCGGACAGGCGCAGAGCGAGCATCAGTGATGCAAGAAAGACCTTTCGCATATGATCCAAAACGATCTCATGTTCGAAAGGTTCCGCCGATGTCGCTTCTGACAACTCTCTCCTCCGAGCTCGAACAGATGTCCTCCGCCGGCACGCTCAAGCGCGAGCTGAAACTGAAAGGGCCGCAGGGCGCGGTGGTGGACGTGGAGGGATTCGGCGAGGTGATCATGCTCACCTCGAACAATTACCTCGGCCTCGCGGATCATCCGGAGATCGTCGAGGCGGCGGAGAAGGCGGAGCGCGATTACGGCTACGGACTCGCGTCCGTGCGCTTCATCTGCGGCACGCAGACGATCCACCGAACGCTCGAAAAAAAGATCGCGGAGTTCCTCGGCACCGAGGACACGATCCTGTACGGCTCGTGCTGGAATGCGAATGAAGGGCTCTTTCAGACCGTCGCGCTGGAACAGGACGCGATCATCTCCGACGAGCTGAATCACGCCTCGATCATCGACGGCATCCGCCTGGCGAAGGCGCGGAAGGAGCGCTACAAGAATCGCGACCTCGACGATCTGCGCCGTGCGCTCGAAGCGACGCGCGACGCGCGCAATCGCCTGGTAATGACGGACGGCGTGTTCTCGATGGAAGGCTCGCTCGCTCCGCTGCCGGAGATGGTCGAGCTCACCCGCGAGCATGGCGCGTTCCTCGTCGTCGACGACTCGCACGGTACGGGCGTTCTCGGCGCGACCGCACGCGGCACGGCGGAAGAGCTGGGCGTCTTCGGCAAGATCGACGCGTACACGTCGACGCTCGGCAAGGCCCTCGGCGGCTCGCACGGCGGATTCACGACCGGACCGAAGGCGCTGATCGAATACCTCCGCCAGAAATCACGTCCGTATCTCTTCTCGAACACGCTCCCGCCCGCGGTGGTCATGGGATCGATCGCCGCGCTCGATCTCGTGCAGCGCGATCACAGCTTCGTGACGCGGCTGCGCGAGAACACACAGCACTTCCGCGCGCAACTGACCGCCCGCGGCGTGCGCGTGCGCGAAGGCATCCACCCGATCGTGCCGATTCTCATCGGCGATACGGCGAAAGCGATCGCGATGTCGAACGAGCTCCTCACGCGCGGCGTCTACGTCTCCGGCTTCGGCTTCCCGGTCGTGCCGCAGGGCCAGGCGCGGCTGCGCTGCCAGGTCAGCGCCGCGCACACCCGCGAGCACCTCGACCGCGCCATCGCCGCGATCGTGGAGATCGCGGCGAAGTACGAGGTTTTGGCGGCGTAGTCGTCATCTCCGAAGCGCAGCGAGGAATCCCCTGAATCAGGAGATTCCTCGCCGTCTTCGCGGCTCGGAATGACACTTTTGCCTAACGCATCTTCATCAACGCGATCATCGCCAGCATCACGCCCATCGCGATGAGGCCCCACTCCGACAACGTCGGGGCGTTGGCGCCTTCATTCTGCGGGCCGGTGATCGTGACCGGGGCCGCGGTCGAGCTGCCGCCTCCCGCGTCTTCGGTGGCGCTCACGCTGGCAGTGTTGGTGATCGTGCCGCTCGTGCCGATGACCTGCACGTTGAGCGTGATCGTCGCGCTGGCATTCACTGCGAGCGCCCCGAGGTTGCAGGAGAGCGGGTTCGCGTTGTTGCACGTGCCCTGCGACGGAGTCGCGCTCACGAACTGCAGCGACGCCGGCAGCGTGTCCGTGACGATCACGTTTGTCGCCGGCGACGGGCCGTTGTTCATCACCGTGAGCGTGTAGGAGAACGTGCCGCCCGGAGGCGCGGACGTCGTCGCCGTGGTCTTCGCGATCGTCACGTCCGCCACCGCCGCACCCGCCGTCACGACGCCTCCGCTCGCGCTGGAGTTGCCGCTGTTCGGATCGCTCGTGCTGCTGGTGGCGCTCGCGCCGTTCGAGATCGGCCCGCTTGCGCCCGGCGCCACTTCCACCGTCAGCGTGAACGTGCGCGTCGCACCTGCTGGGAGCGTGAGAGCGTTGCAGGTGATCGTGCCGTTCGCGCCGACCGCCGGCGTCGTGCAGGTGAATCCCGCCGGCTGCGTGATGGAGCGGAACAGCAGCGACGACGGGAGGATGTCGGTCATCACGACGTTCGACGCCCCGTCCGGACCGTTGTTCATCACGGTGATCGTGTACGTATACGTGCTGCCGACCGGCGCGTTCGTCGTGCCGGTGCTCACGCCGACGGAGAGATCGGCCGACGCTGCCGCGGTAATCGTCGTCACCGCCTGCGCGCTGTTGTCGAGGTTATCGGGATCGTGCGTGCTGCTGCCCGCGACGACCGTGTCGGTTACCGTTCCCGATGATGCGATCACGTTCACCGTGAGCGTGAACGCGTCGGTCACGCCGTTGGCGAGCGACGGCCTCGTACAGTTGATCGCGCCGCTCGCGCCGACTGCCGGCGTCGTGCACGACCAGCCCACCGGCGAGGACAGCAATTGGAATCCGACCGACGGCGGCAGCGTCTGCGAGAACGTCACGTTCGTCGCCGTATCGGGACCGCCGTTCGTGATCGTCTGCGCGTAGGTGATCGTGCCGCCCGGGTTCACCGGATCGGGCGAGTCGGCGTTCGTCACCGACAGATCGGCGTCAGGCGTTTGATACGTCGTCATGACCGTGACCGTGTTGTTCGTGGGCGTCGGATCCGTGACGTTGTTGCTGCCGATGACGAAGTTCTGATTGATCGTTCCATCCGCTCCGCTGAGCAGCGCGGGGTCGACTTGCACGACGAGCGTGAACGACGCGTTGCCGCCGTTCACGAAGCTTGCGTTCGTGCAGGTGATCGTGCCGTTCGCGCCGACGGCGGGAGTGCCGCACGTGAATCCTGTTGGTCCGGTGAGCGATTGGAATCGCAGGTTTCCGTCGAGCGGAATCGTGAGCGTTGTGCTCGTCGCCGTGTCCGGCCCCGCGTTCGTGACGCTGCCGCTGTAGGTGATGTTGTTGCCGGGCGTGACCGGGTCGGGCGAGTCGGACGCCGTCACGCCGAGGTTTGCATCCGGTGTGATGTAGGCCGTGTCCTCGGTCTCACTATTGTTGCCGCCGACGGGATCGGCGACGTTGCCGCTGCCGACGCTGAAGGCCGTGCTGACCGTGCCGTCGTTGATGCCGAGGATCGCCGGATCGGCGCGCACGACCACCGTGAACACCGACGTCGCTCCGTTCGCGAAGCTCGGGTTCGAGCAGGTGAACGTCGGCGTGCTGCCGACGCTCGGCTGCGACGGGCAGTTCCAGCCGCTCGGTATCGTGATCGACTGATAGCGCAGCGAGCCATTGTTGAACGCGTTCATGTTCACGTTCGTCGCCGTGTCGGGTCCGCTGTTCGTGACGGTGACGGTGTAGGTGATGTTGTTGTTCGGCGTGACCGGATCGGGCGAGTCGCTCACCGTGATCGCGAGGTTCGCATCCGGTGTTTGGTACGCGGTGTTCTCGGTCTCGCTGTTGTTCGCATTGTTCGTCTCGTTGCCGGTCGCGCCGATGCTGAAGGCCGTGCTGACGGTACCGTCGTTGATGCCGAGGATTGCCGGATCGGCGCGGACGACGATGAGGAACTGCGCCGTCTCGCCGTTGGCGTACGTCGGTTTCGTGCAGTTGATCGTCGGGGCGCTGCCGACGCTCGGCAGCGACGGACAGCTCCAGCCGGCCGGAATCGTGATCGACTGATAGCGCAGCGAGCCGTTGTTGAAGGTGTTGAACGTCGCGTTCGTCCCCGCGTCCGGACCGGCTGTTGCCGATGTCGACGGTGTACGTGATGTCGCCGTTCGGTCCCACCGGATCGGGCGCGTCGCCGACGGCGATGCCCATGTTGATCTGCGGCGAGTCGTAGCTCGTCGTGCTGGTCTTCTGATTGTTCGCGTTGACCGGATCGGGCGTCGTTCCCGACGGAGAGAAGAACGAAGTGAAGCTGCCGTCCGGAAAGCTGATGAGATGCGGTGCGACCGTGACGGTCATCGTGAACATGTACGTGCCGACGGCCAGCGACGGTGTGGTACAGCTGACGTTCTGTCCAAAGGTCGAGCAACTGAAGCCCGCCGGCACGACGGTGTTGACGTACGTGACCTCGCTCGCGAGCGCGACGTTGATGCCGCCGTTCACCGCGGGATCGGGCCCGTTGTTCTTCAGTGTGATGGTGTAGGTGAGTGTGGCGCCCGGAGTGATGGGATCGGGCGCGTCGACGACCGAGAAGACTTCCTGATCGGCCGATTGGGCGAAAACGGGGACAGAAAACGCGAGACAAACCAAGGTCAGAAGCAACGCGCGTCGCATGGTGAGCACCTCTCCATCAATAGATCGCGCGAAAATGGCGAAGACTCCCTCAGGTCCTCCACTCGATTACAATTATTGCAACGTTCCTCGATGCCCGAAGTCACCCGGTTGTTGCGCGACTGGAGCGCTGGACGGGCTGAAGCCCGCGATGAGCTGGTCGGTCTCGTCTACGCGCCGTTGCGCGCGATCGCGGAGCGCCATCTGCAGCGCGAGCGGAACGGGCACACGCTCCAGCCGACCGCGCTCGTGAATGAGCTCTACCTCCGCCTCGTCGAGCAGCGCAGCGTGGAGTGGAACGACCGCACGCACTTTTTCGCCGTGGCGGCGCAGGTGATGCGGCGCATCCTCGTCGATCACGCGCGGCGGCGGAACAGCGACAAGCGCGGCGGCGGGATCGTGCCGCTGACCATCGGCGCGGCGCTCGACGTCGCGGCGTCCGAGAACTTCGACGTCGTCGCGCTCGACGCGGCGCTCGAGAATCTCGCCGGCATCTTTCCGCAGCAGGCGCGCATCGTCGAGCTCCGCTTCTACGGCGGCCTGACCATCGACGAAACCGCCGCCGCCCTCGGCATTTCCGCGGCCACGATCAGCCGCGAGTGGATGATGGCCCGCGCCTGGCTGCGCCGCGCGATGACCATACGATGACAAGGGAAATGAACTGGGAGCAGGTGCGCGAGCTGTTCCAGGCTGCCGCGGAGCGCTCGCCCGCGGAGCGCGCGGCGATCCTCAGCAGCGCCGACGACAGCGTGCGCGCGGAAGTCGAATCGCTCCTCGCCGCTCACGACGAGACCGAGCCGTTCCTCGACAAATCCATCTGGCACTACATCGATGCAGCCGAAGGCGATCGTCTCGCGGGCGCGCGGATCGGGCCGTATCGCATCGAGCGCCAGCTCGGCGGCGGCGGCATGGGCACCATCTTTCTCGCCACGCGCGAAGATGAATTCGCGCAGCGCGTCGCGATCAAGCTCGTGCGCGGCGGCGGGCAGTCGTTCGTGCAGCGCTTCCGCCAGGAGCGGCAGATCCTCGCGGGGCTCGAGCATCCGAACATCGCCCGCCTCGTCGACGGCGGCACGACGACCGACGGGCTGCCGTTCATCGCCATGGAGTTCGTCGATGGCGTCCCGATCGACGAGTATTGCCGCACGCTCACCCGCGCGCAGCGTCTGCACCTGTTTCTGCAGCTGTGCGACGCGGTGCAATATGCGCATCGCAACCTGATCATTCATCGTGACATCAAGCCGGCCAACGTGCTGGTGACGGAAGACGGCGTGCCGAAGCTGCTCGACTTCGGCATCGCCAAGCTCGTCTCGTCCGATACGACGCGGCCCAACGCGACGGTCACGCGTTTGATGACGCCGGAGTACGCGAGTCCCGAGCAGCTTCTCGGCGAGCCCGTGACCACCGCGACCGACGTCTACTCGCTCGGCATCCTGCTGCACGAGCTGCTCACCGGCGCGAAGCCGGACCGCGACGCGCCGCCGCGGGCGTTGAAGGGCGACCTCCACAACATCGTGGCGATGGCGATGGAAGTGAACCCTGCGCGGCGCTACGGATCGGTCGAGCAGCTTGCCGACGACGTGCGCCGGCATCTCAGCGGACATCCGATCGCCGCGCGGCGGCCGACGTTCCGCTATCGCGCCTCGAAGTTCGTGCGCCGCAACAAGCTCGGCGTCGCCGCCGCGGCGGCGATCGTCGCCGTCACCGCGATCGCCTTCGCGGCGACGCTGCATCAGAAGCGGATCGCCGAGCGGCGCTTCGATCAGGTGCGCTCGCTAGCGCGCTCGGTGGTGTTCGAGATCCACGACGCCATCGCGCCGCTGCCCGGCTCCACGCCCGCGCGCGAGCTGCTCGTGCGGCGCGCGCTCGTCTATCTCGACAATCTCTCCGCCGATGCCGAAGACAACGTTTCGCTGCGCGTCGAGCTCGCGGGCGCGTATCTGAAGATCGGCGATGTGCAGGGTCTTCCGTATCGCCCGAACCTCGGCGACACGGCGGGCGCGCTGCAGAGCTATCGCAAGGCGCTGGCGATCGCGCAGGGCGTCGCCGATCTCCTCGTTGCTCGCCGACGCGCACGACCGCATCGGCTTCGTGCGAACAGCGAACGCTGCGCTGGGCCGACGCGCTGCAAGGCGCACGAAACCTCGCGCGCGCTGCGCGAGCAGATCACGCCGCGCACGCCGCAGGACGATCTCGCGCTCGCGAAAACGTGGGTCGCGATCGGCGATGATCGCTACATCGGGAAGCTCGGCGGCTCGCCGCGCGAGGCGTACGAATCATCGCTGCGCGTCCTCGAGCGCGTGCCGCGCGATGCCGCGAATCGTTCGGAGCTGCTGCTGGAGACCGGCCGCGCCCACCAGCACCTCGGCGGGATGTTCACCGGCGTGCGGTACAAGGACATGAAGGCCGCGCTCGTGCATCACGAAGCGGCGCTGCGCGCGCTGGAAGAACGCTCGCGGCTCCATCCGACGGACGCCGTCGCGCGCCGCAATTTCGCCGATCAGCTGGTGATGCGCGCCACCGCGCAGAACGCGATCAAGGACGGCGCGGGCGCGCTCGAAGGAACGACGCGCGCGCTCGCGGTGCTGAGCGAGCTCGCCGCCGCCGATCCGAAAAATGTCGAGGCGCAGCACGATCTCGCGTTCGGCTACGAGCAGATGGGCATGGCCCTCACGCACCTGAGCGATTCGACGAGGCGGAACGCGCGACGCGCGACGCCATCGCCATCCGCGAGCGCCTCGTCGCCGCCGACGCCGGCAATCGCGAAGACCGCCGCGGCCTCGTCGTCCTCTACGGCTCGCTCGCGCACATCTACAAACAGCGCGGCCAGGCGGCGGAAGGGGAGCAGTACGCGAAGAAGTCGCGCGCGATCTGGGACGCGCTGTGACTACATCGCCGCGTACGTGACGATCTCGAGCTTGTGTCCGTCGAGATCGAGCACGACGCATCCGTAATATTCGTCGCTGATCTCCGGACGCCATCCCGGCTCCCGCACGCTTTCCGCGCCGGAGGCCCGCGCCGCGGCATAGGCCTCGTCCACCGCTTCCGGCGACGTCGCGCCGAACGCGATGTGCATGCCCTGCACCGGCTGCACCGCCTCCGCGGGATAGAGCCAGAACGTGCGGCTCGTCCCCGGCCCGAACGACGCCTCGGCTTCGGTGACGTGTTGCATCGCGAAGCCGAGCGGCTCGAACGTTTGCCGGTAGAACTCCGCCGAGCGCGCGAGATCTTTGGTGCCGAGGGAGAGGTGGTCGATCATGCAAACATTTTTACACCAGCCGCTGCATCCACGCGACGTAATTCACCGGCGCGTGGTCGGTCAGGCAATCGGGCAGCGGCAGGGCTTTGTTCGCGCGCAGCGCCTGCACGACCGTCAGCACTTTCTTCGCCAGCAGCAGTCCCTGCGAGGTCTGCCCCACCACCAGCCGCCCATCCTCGGTGATGCAGCGCGCGGTGCCGACGTGCTCGTAGCCGAGGAACGCCGGCGGCAGCACGGTCACGGCGTCGTTGTCGTTCACGATGCGATGCACGGTGACGTTCGGCGGATAGTTCTTCACGAACTTCGCGTCGCCGACGCGCGGCGAACCGTATGCGTACACCGCGCGCTTCACGCCGTCGCCGCCGAGGCGCGCGCCGGCGAGGATCGCGAGCGCGGCGCCGAGACTGTGGCCGGCGAGGAACAGCGGTCCGTTCACGGTTTTCAGCGCGCCCGTGACCTTGTCCCACACGCCGTCGAGCTGGCGATTGAAGCCTTCGTGCACGTGCTTTCGGCTTCAGCACATCGATGTTCGCGATCCAGTCGGACACTTCCTCGGTTCCGCGAAATACCAGCACGGTGAAATTCGGAGCGGTGACGATCGCCGCCTGCGCCCCGTCCTTCGTGAAGAAGTGCTTCTCCGCGAGCCCCGCGTTTTGCAGCAGCGTGCGGCGATCGGGAAGCACGGTCGAGCCCTCGACCGACGAGCGGCGATAGATGATCCGGCTCAGCTCCGCCAGCCACCAGGCGTTGTGCGGGCGATAGTCCGTGCGCTGCGGCTCGAAGCGGATGAGATTCAATCCGTCGAAGTACACCTTCGCGGCGCCGGGGTTGAACAGCGCGTCTTTGCTGTTATCGAATTCGAGCATTCCTGAAGTATGTGCCCGGGCCTAACGAAGCGCAATGCCGGTCGCCCACGGAATCACGGTGAAGATCAGCAGCGTGATGATCGCCGCGGCCGCGGCATCGAGGAGGATTCCGCTGCGCGCCATCGCCTTCACGCGCACGTGGCCGGTGGCGTAGACGATCGTGTTCGGCGCCGTCGCGACCGGGAGCATGAATCCCGACGACGCCGCGAGCACGGCGGGAATCATCAAAAAGTAGGGATGCACGCCGATCGATGTCGCGAGCGCGGCCGTGATCGGCATCATCATTGTGGCCGTGGCCACATTCGACGCGACCTCGGAGAGCAGCGTCACGGCGATGCAGATCGTCACGATCATCAGCACCGGCGGCCAGCCGCCGACGAACGACAGCTCCGCGCCGGCCCACTTCGAGAATCCGCTCGACTCCAGCATTTCCGCGAGCGCGAATCCGCCGCCGAAGAGGATCAACACGTCCCACGGAATCCTCTTGAACTCCGACCAGTCGAGCAGCCGCTTGCCGTCGCCGACCGGCAGCAGAAACGCGACGGCCGCCATCGCGATCGCCACCGTCGCGTCGTTGATCAGCTTCCCGTCGGGCAACAGCGAAGACCAGCCGGGCGATCGCGACATCCACAGCGCCGCGGTGATGCTGCAGACGATGAGCGCGGTTTTTTCCGCGCGCGACCACGGGCCCGGTCGCTCGATGCCGAGCGATTCGAGCGGCACCGCCGCGCCTTTCGGCACGCGCGCGGTGAGGACGACGATCAGCCAGCAGATCGGAATCGCGAGAATGAGATACGCGACGCCGAACATCGTCCACTGCGCGAACGTGATGGTCGGCTCGTTCGGAAAGAGCGACTTCGCCGCGCCGAAGAAGATCAGGTTCGTCGGAGTTCCGATCGGCGTGCCGATGCCGCCGAGCGACGCGGCGTAGGCCACGCCGAGGAGCGTGGCCTCGGCGGTGCGCGTCTCGCGCAGACTGGCGACGATCGCCACCACGATTGGCGTCATCATCAGCGTCGTCGCGGTGTTCGAGATCCACATCGACAGAAACGCGGTCACGAGAATCACCGCGAACACGATCCGCCGCGGCTCGGTGCCGACGCGGCTCAGCGCGAAATACGCCATCCGCTTGTGCAGCCCCCAGCGCTCGAACGTCGCCGACACGAGGAAGCCGCCCATGAACAGGAACACCGCGGAGTTCGCGTACGGCGCCGCGGTCTTCTCCATGCTGCTGATCCCGCCGAGGGGAAATGCGATCAGCGGAATCAGCGCCGCGAGCCCCATCGGCACCGCTTCGGTGAGCCACAGCAGCGCCATCAAGAGGCCGATCGCGGCGGTGAAGCGCACCTTCGGCGTGAAGTCGCCGGCTGCGGGAACGAGCAGCAACGCCGCGGCGATCAGCGAGCAGACGGCGACCTTGCGCAGTGAGATCGTGGATTGCATTGCGGACGCGGAGACGATAATACGACACGCATGCGCACCGAAACGCTGGCCCACGTCCAGCTCCGCGAAGGAATCGAAAGCTTCCTGCGCTTTTCGCGCGGACGCGTGTGGAGCGACGCGTCGCGGCGCGATCGGCTGCACGCGCTGGCGATGGCGGTGCGCCGCCCCGCGCTCGATGCGATGCGCGAGAGCGAGCGCCGCTATCGCGCGCAGGATTCGAAGCGCCTCTACTACCTCTCGATGGAGTTCCTGATGGGCCGCGCCCTCGGGAACAACCTCACGAACCTCGGCATCTACGATCAGGCGAAGGCGGTGCTCACGGAGCTCGGCGACGATCTCGAAGAGTTGCAGGCGCTCGAGCCCGATGCGGCCCTCGGCAACGGTGGTCTCGGCCGCCTCGCGGCCTGCTTCCTCGACTCGCTGGCGACGCTCGACATGCCCGGCTTCGGCTACGGCATCAACTACGAATTCGGCCTTTTTCGGCAGAATTTTGTAAACGGTTACCAACACGAGAAGCCCGATCACTGGCTCGAAGGCGGATCGCCGTGGCTCATCGAGCGCCGCGACGAAGCGGTGATCATCCCGGTCTACGGCTCGATCGCGCACTCCAGCGAGAGCGGCGTCTATGCGCCGAAGTGGGTCGACTACAAACTGATCGTCGGCGTGCCGCACGACATGCCCATCGTCGGCTACGGCGGCCGCACCGTGAACGTGCTGCGCCTCTTCTCCGCGCGCTCGTCGGACGAATTCGACATCGGCATCTTCAACTCCGGCGATTACATCCGCGCGGTGCAGGACAAGATCACCGGCGAGTCGATCTCGAAGATCCTCTATCCCGCCGACGTCGTGGCCGCGGGCAAAGAGCTGCGCGTGCTGCAGGAGTACTTCCTCGTCGCCTGCTCGGTGCGCGACCTCATCAAGCGCTATCGCGAGACGCACGATTCATTCGACGACTTCGCGGCGAAGGTCGCCATTCAGATGAACGACACGCATCCCGCGCTGACGGTGGCGGAGCTGATGCGCACGTTCGTCGACGAAGAGCGGATGCCGTGGGAAGCGGCGTGGGCGCTGACGGTCGCCGCGTGCGGCTACACGAATCACACGCTGCTGCCCGAGGCGCTCGAGCGGTGGTCGATCGAGTTGATCGGCCGCGTGCTGCCGCGGCACCTGCAGATCATCCAGGAGATCAACCGCCGTTTGCTCGCCGAAGTCGAGCGGCGATTTCCCGGCGACGCGGCGATGCCGCAGCGCGTCTCGATCGTCGGCGACGGCGAAGTGCGGATGGCGAATCTGGCCATGGCCGGCAGCCATTCGATCAACGGCGTCGCCGCGCTGCATTCGAAGCTCGTCACGACCACGCTCGCGCCGGAGTTCCATCGCCTCCATCCCGAGCGCTTCAACAACAAGACGAACGGCGTGACGCCGCGGCGCTGGCTGCTGCACTCGAATCGCTCGCTGGCGTCGCTGATCACGAAGACGATCGGCGACGGCTGGATCACCGATCTCGATCGCCTGCGCGAGCTCGAGCTCTTCGCCGACGACGGCGCGCTGCTCGAGCGGCTCGACGTCGTGAAGCGCCGCAACAAAGTCGCGCTCGCGCGGCTGACGAAAGAGCTGACCGGCATCACCGTCGATCCGCTGTCGATGTTCGATGTGCAGGTGAAGCGGATGCACGAGTACAAGCGGCAACTCCTCAACGCGCTGCACGTCGTGCATCGCTACTGGCAGATCGTCGAGGACGGCGAGGTTCCGCTGCAGCCGCGCACCGTGATCTTCGCCGGCAAGGCGGCGCCGGGCTATTGGATGGCGAAGCTGATCATCAAGCTGATTCATTCGATCGCCGAGGTCGTGAATGCCGATCCGCAAACGCGCGACGTGCTGAAGGTCGTCTTCCTGCCCGACTATCGCGTCACGCTCGCCGAGGCGATCATGCCGGCGGCGGAGCTGTCGGAGCAGATCTCGACGGCCGGGAAAGAAGCGTCGGGCACGGGGAACATGAAGCTCGCCCTCAACGGCGCGCTCACGATCGGAACGCTCGACGGCGCGAACATCGAGATCCGCGACGAAGTCGGGCCCGAGAACATTTTCATCTTCGGACTCGAAGCCGAGGACGTGACGCAGCTGCTGGCGAATGGCTACGACCCGCAGCTATATCTCAACGAACACCGCTGGATGCGCCGCGTGGTCGATTCCCTCGGCAGCGGCCACTTCTCGCGCGGCGACAAGGACATCTTCCGGCCGATCATCGCCAAGCTTCTCTCCACGCGCGACGAGTACGTCCACCTCGCCGACCTGCCGCATTACGTCGAGCGGCAACAGGACGTCGACGCCGCGTACATCGACCGCAACGCCTGGCTGCGCAAATCGCTCCTCAACATCGCCCGCATGGGCAAGTTCTCTTCCGACCGCACGATCCACGAGTATGCGCGCGAGGTGTGGGGCATCCGCCCGGCGGTGGTCGGCAACTTTGCGGCGGCGGGGATTTAGGGCTCGACCGCCGCAAATGCGCGAACCGCGAACGTGCCGAGGCCGCGGATTTGCGGAGGGACCGCGAAGAATCGGAACGCAATTCCGGCGAGCGCCTCGAGATTCGTGAGGTGCTCGACGATCGGGATGCCGGCGCGGAGCAGATTCGTATGCGCGGGACGCGAGGGATCGGCCATGTCGTCGATGTTGATCGAGTCGATGCCGACGAGCAGCGCGCCGTGATCGGCGAGATACCGCGCGCCGTCGCCGCTCAAATACGGATGCGCGCGGTCGCCGTACATTTCCGTGCGCCAATGCCGCGACCAGCCGGTGTGAATCAGCACGGCTTGGCCTTCGACGGATGCTGCTTCGAAATGCGACGGCTCTACGGCGCGCTGATCGGGCGGAATGGTGATGAGCAGGCCGGGAAGATCGGCGAGGCGCGAGAGCGGCAGGTCCGAAATGTCGGGCTGATGTTCGAAGCGATGCGACGGCGCGTCGAGATACGTTCCTGTGTTCGCGATCAGCTCGATCTTCCCGATGTGAAACTCCGCCTGGCCGGCGTACTTTTCCCGCGACGCGTCGCGCGACAGAAAATCGGAAATGACGGGAGCGGGGAGGCCGGGATAGGTGATCATCCCGTCCTCGATCACGTGGCCGAGGTCGATGAGGCGCGCGCTCACGCTTGCGGCGCCAACCCGTTCAGCATCGCCGTGAACGTGCGCACCACCGCTTCGTCGTCGTAGGGGTCCGGCTGGTTGTTGCGCTCGGCGAGGATGCGTTCGCGGATCATCCCCTCGGCGCATCCGAGCATGGCCGCACAGAGGACTTTCGGATCGAGATCGGAGCGGATCGAGCCGTCGGCCATGCCGCGGCGGATCAGCGTGTCGATCACGTCCATGAACTTCACGAAGCCTTTCGAGATGATGACTTCGTGCGTCACGCCGCGCGCGCGGCGGCCTTCGAAGAGGAACAGGAACGCGATGTCGTGGTCGCGGCTGAGGGCCTGTCCCATCAGCAGCAGCAGGCGATTGATCGCGTCGCGGCCGTGCGCCGCAGTTTCGAGCTGTGCGGGAACGCTGTCGTTGATCCCGGCCCACGCGTCATTGAAGATCGCCTCGAGCAGGCCCTGTTTCCCGCCGAAATAACGGATCAGCTGGGACTCGGAGCTCCCTGCCTCACGGGCGATCGCGGCCGTCGACGTCTGCTCATAGCCATTCTTTCCGAAAAGCATCTTTCCGGCATTGAGAAGGCGGGTGCGCGACGTCTGTGTGTTGTCGGCAGAATCCTGGACGGTCACTACGCGCGCCAGCCTATCGCTTTCGGCCGTTGGAAAGCAAGGGTAGTGCTCCTACCGAACGATCGTTCTGTACTCCAAGATCAACTATTTCAGTGAGTTGCGCGAGATGGCCTGCCGCTGGCATAGAGCACGATAGGCAGTAGTATCACTACCAAGACTCGATCTTCCGGGTCGTTCACTCCCTGCCAGTGAGCGACGCGGAGCGCGAGGCGGAGTGCCGATTCCGGTGCTCCGCCTCTTTTTTTAGTCGCGTCTAATCCGCACGTCGCCGTTCACCGCGCGCACGCGCACCACTCCGTCGCCGCTGCCGGCGCGTCCGGTCGCGCGCACGTAGCGCCGCGGCGTGCCTTCATGATCATCGAACCCCGTCACGGGCTCGTGCTGCAGCTCAAAATCGCTCCTGATGCGGACCGGCTCGTGCGATTCGGTGTACGCGGTCTCGATCTCGAAACGCCCGCTGTAATTCGCCGGCAGCTTGATCTCGACGGAGCCGTGTCCGGTCTTCGCCACGACGTTCTGTGTTTTGCCGCCGGCGTCTTCGACTTCGATGACCACCATGCCGGCGCCGGTCCCCGCGTATACGGATCCGGCCACCGGTCCGACGCGGATCATGCCGCCGCCGGTGCCAGCCTCGACGTCCCCGCCCGCGCGTCCGATGACGATGCGTCCGCCGCCGCTATGAACGACGGCGCCGTGCGGAGCGCTCTCGAGCTCGGTCTCGCCGCCGGCCTTCGTGATCTCGATGACGCCGGAGGAACGAACGCGCGGTTTCGTGCGCTCGCGCTTCGGTTCGTCTCCCGCGTTCACCGTAACGACGGTTGTGGCGGGAAGGTCGGGCACGGACTCGATCGCCGGAATCGCCGGAACCGCATCCACGACCGGACCGCTGCCGCTGTACCCGCGCAGACCCCCGCTCACGCGTTCGAGCGTGACCGTCCCGCCGCCGGTCGTGATGTTTCCGTCGAGGTGCGAGTCGGTGACGTTGATGTCGCCGCCGCCGGTGCTGAGCCGCGCCGTGCCGCGCACGCGCGTGAGATCGATCGAGCCGCCGCCGGTCGATCCTTTGAACGTTCCCTCGACGTCGCTCATCGTCAGCGCGCCGCCCGCGGACTTTAGATGCACGCTGAAGCGCCGCGGCACGCGAATGGTGAATTCGTGCGACGTCGATTGCGATCCGTTTCGATGATTGAATTTCGACCTGACGAAGACCTCGGAGTCGACGGCCTGCACGTCGACGACGGTGTGAATTGCGTCGCGCCCTCGCAAGTCGGCGTGGACTTCGACGCGCTGGGAATCATCGCCGGTGATCTGCAGGTCGGCGCCGGTCTCGAGCTCGAGCACCAGCGTTCCGCCGGGCTTCGCGTCGACGGTGCGATCGAACGTCGATGGGATCGGACGCGCGCCGGCAAGCGGCACGAGAATCAGCGCAACGCTCAACGCGGCGACCGCGGCGATGCGGCGCGAGACGACTCCGCGAATGCGGCTCTCGTCGAGCAGCGCGCGAAGGCGCGTCTCGAGGTGCGACGGACAAGCCATGGCCACGCCCGCGAGTCCGGCAATGCGCCGCGTCCGCGCGGCGCTAGCGACGTCGACGAGCTGCGCGGCGTATTCGGGCGCGATCATGCCGCGCGCGATCACGCGATCGTCCGTCGCCTGCTCACTCTCCCGCCGCAGACGGCGCAGCGCGAGCCACACCGCGGGATGCATCCAATACAGCGCACACGCGAGCCCCGCGAGCAGATGCACCGGTGCGTCGTTGCGCGCGACATGCGCGAGCTCGTGCAGCAGCGCCGCGCGCCGGCGCTCGACCGGCCAGGTCGCGGCCTCGGCGGGCAGGAGGATGATCGGTCGCAACCAGCCCGAGGTGAATGGAGCGCTGATCGCTGCGCTCGTCACCACGCGCACGTTGCGCGTGACGCCGATGCGTTCGCGCGCTTCGGCGATGAGCGGATCGTGCATTGGAGTTGCGGAACGCGCAATCCGCCAAACGGCGAGCTGCCCTGCAGCAAGCCAGAGCAACATCGCCATGACACCCGCCCCGTAAATCCCCTCACCCGGCGCTACGCGCCGCCCTCTCACCGCAGGCGGCGTGAGGGGCCACGGCGCGGAGACGGCGCCTGCTCACCGCTGCGGGGAGACGGCGGCTTCGAAGGCCGGAGCGGGGCTCCACTCGTCACCACGATCTCTTTTTTCCACTCCGGCACCGCCACCCGCATCGCCGGCGCGAGCCACGTCGCCACCGGCAACAGCAGCGCGCCGGCGAGCGTCAGCGACCAGACGAAATGGCGCGCGGCGGCGGAGCGCGTGCGCAGCAGCGCGGCGATCGCAGTGCCGAGGAGAAGAATCAGCGTCAGTTTCAAAACGAAGAGAATCATTTGCGTCCCCTCCTGGCGTCGTCGATCAATTTACGTAGACGTCGCAGCTCTTCATCGGTTGGTGGCGTTTCGCGGACACCGAGCATCGCCGCCACGGCGGACTCGATCGAGTTGCTGAAGAACGTATTCAATAGATGCTTCACCGCCGATTTTCGGACGTGCTCCGGATCGCCGGTCGGCAGATAGACGTAGCGTGGGCCGTCCCATTCGTGGCGGACGTAGCCCTTCTCCTCGAGCAGCCGCAACATCCCCCGCACGGACGAATAGCTCGGCGGATCGGGCAACTCTTCGAGCACTTCGTTGGCGGTCGCGCGTCCGCGGCGATGAACGACGTCCATGATCTGCCGCTCGCGCCGTCCGAGCTCTCCGAGGTCCGGCTTCTGCTTGTGTGTTGACATCATGCTAATACATTAGCACCACGTTAATACACTGGCAAGCAAGCTAATGCGGACTGACCAGCGTCACGTGCTGCGTGGAGTTGTTCGTCACCGCGACGTAGGCCCACAGCTGGCGCAGCGCGGGCGTCGTGATCTCGATGCGCACGCTGTCGTTGCCGGCGAGCTCCGGGATCGCGCCGAGGGCGTCGAGCTCGAATCCTTCGGGCTGCACGGGGAAGTCGGGCGAGCCGAGGCTCGGGGTCTCGAATCCGCCGATCGCGTTCGGCATCGGCTGCAACTGCGCCGTTGTTTCGAAGAGCAGCGCGCCGCTCGCCGAATAGAAACGAACGGCGGCGGGACCGCAGCAGGTGAGCCGCTGCGGCATTGCGTAGACGCGCAGCGTCTGGCGGAAGCGCGCCTGCAGCGGCACGTCGACGAGCTGGATCGTCGTTTTGAAGTCGCGCGAGCGCACGACCGGAATCTCCGCGCCCCAGTCGTCGCCCTGCTTCGACAGATCGCGCACGCGCATCGAGAACGCCAGCGCGTCGGCCACTTCGCGGCGTACGTGCAGGATCCAGTTCGGCGGCGGCGGCTGAATGCCGAAGAACGTCGGCACCGGCGTGACGGTGCCGGCGGGAAGCTGCGATTGGTCGCCGCAGAGGATCGGGCAGAGATCGATGTGGTGCATGTAGTCGGCCGGCGCGCGCAGCGTGATCCCGTTGCCGTTGTAGACGTTGTGCTCGATTTTCCAGCGCGAGCCGAACGCGCCGGAGATCACGCTGTTCGTGAGCGACGGCAAAAGGATCGTTTCGTACTCGAGCGGCGACACGTACTGAAATCCGCCCGGGCGGATCCACTGATCGGCGCCGATCCGCACGATCACGTCGACGAGGCCGTTGACGCCGGCCGCACCCGACGCCGGCGGTACCATCGCGCGCAGAAATCCCTGCGACGCCTCGACGCGCGGCGACTCGATCCCGCCGAACAACACCTTCGCGCCGGCGCAGCTCGCGGCCGGACAGGACATCCCCACGATCAATCCTCCCGACGTGCCGCCCATCGACGGCGAGACCAGGCCGGCCAGCCGCAACGCGGGATTCTCCGCAACGTTGAACGCGATCGGGTTCTTGAGCAGCGGCTTCACGCCGTCCGGCTCCGCGAGGCGCGTCTCCACGCGAACCTCGCCCGGCGGAAGCCCGGGCAGCGCGATCGTCGATGTGAACGGCGACACCACCGACATGCAGACGTGCGTCCTGATGCGATACGTGGCGATGATCGTGTCGCGCTCGGGCACGTACACGCGCTCGAGCTCCGGCACACACGAGTCGCGCCACGAGGCGTTGATCGTGATCGTCACCGGCTCGCCCGCCTTCGGCGCGGCGGGCTGAATCGTGATCTGTGCGGCGGCGGGGAAGGCGAGGAGCAGCAGAAAGGGGACCAGGGGGAGCTTGGGCATAGAGTCAAATAACCTTTGGGGTGCGCGGAGCATACACGATCTCCGCACGCGCTTTGCAACTTCCTTCCGCCGCTCCTTACAGATTTCGATTACAATTTCGCCGCTCTTTTTAGGAGCACTCTTTTTCCGACAACTTTTGTGTGGAGGTTTGGATGCGGCTGCTCTCTCTCCCGCTGCTCCTGGTGCTCCTCGTCACCCCGGTTCTCGCCGAAGAGTTCGATGACTGCGATGCGAACTTCATCGCCTTCGTCGGCTCCAGCGCCTATCAGTTCTCGCCCAATCATGCCGGCGAGCTCGGAACGGTGCGGCTCTTCTCGATCCTTTCCTACCAGCGCGCCGCGCACGAACAGCGCTTCGGCTTCGCGCTCTGGCAGCTGCGCATCGACCGCGTCGACGACGGCGCGCGGGTGATGAGCACCGGCGGACGCGCCTTCATCGGTCGCGACGGCGCCGCGGTCGCGGAGTTCTACTGGGACGGCCGCGACGACGCCGGCCAGCTCGTTCCCGGCGGCAAGTATCGCTACACGTTCGTCGCGCGCTATCTCGCCGATCGGTTCCGCCGCGTTCCCGACTCGTACGACGCGGTGTTCGAGGGCGAGGAAGCGCTCGCATCGAGCGATGAGGTGATCGTCAACTACGACCTGCCCGTGAGCGAGTCGCGCAACCTCCGCCTCACCGCGCACGCGACGAACTGCCAGGTGCAGCAGCACGCGCCGCTGGAAGCCGGCTTCGCCTACAGCTTCTATTACGGCTCGACGCACGCGCATTCGAACTGGTCGGACGGCGGGCAGCCGACGTCGAACTGCGCCTCCGGCAACACCTACGGCAGCGGCACGTTCGCGCCCGCGGACGTCTTCAACTACGCGCGCAACACCGCGCTCCTCGACTTCTGGGTGGTCAACGAGCACAACCACCTGATCAACGATGCCTCGGCGACGAACGACGCGCCGGTCACCGAAGCGAAAGTCCGCCAGCGCTATCAAAACGGACTCGCCGCCGCGAACGCGGCCACGGTGAGCGGCTCGTTCGTGGCGCTGTACGGAATGGAGTGGGGCGTCTCCACGAACGACGATCAGGGACACGTCACGTTCATCGAAACGCCGGCGCTCTTCGGCTGGGAAACGTGCACGACGTGCAACGGTCCGAATCCCGAATGCACGCCCGGCACGAACTGCTACTTCGACGTCTTCACTCCGAAGCGTTTCGGATATCTCGCCGCCTACGCGGCCTCGGTCGCGAATCCTTCGTCGGCCGGCGCGCTCGGCATCTTCAACCATCCGGACACGGGCAACTTCGACAACTTCGCCTTCAACGCGAACGCCGACAACGCCATGCAGGGCATCGCCGTGCGCAGCGGACTGGCGTTCGCCAACGCCACCGACTGCGGCACGGTGAACATCGGCTCGACGGACTACACGGGACGGTGGAAAGAGGCGCTGAACAAAGGCTTCCATCTCGCGCCCGCCGCCGATCACGACTCGCACTGCAACAACTACGGCGTCGCGCTGCCGACGCGCACGGTCTACCTCGCGCCGTCGCTGACGAAAGCGAACCTCCTCGCGGCCCAGCGCGCGCGGCACTTTTTCGCGACCGAGGATCCGAACGTGCAGCTCGTGTTCCGGACGAGCGACGGCGCGCACGTCATGGGCGACATCTTCAACGCCGCCGGCGGCGCGACGCTGGTCGCGAATCTCTACGATCCCGACGGCGAGTCGTTCACCACGATCGAGCTGTGGCGCGGACAGATCGGCGGCGGCGTTCCGGCCTCGCCGTACGCGACGTGGTCGAATGTTGCGTCGGCGACGAAGGTCGAGACGCTGACCTCGGGCAGCTACTACTACTTCGTGCACGCGGTGCAGGCCGACGGACACGACGTCTGGTCCGCGCCGATGTGGATCACGTATCAGGCCGGCGGCGGCGACACGACTCCGCCGACGACGTCGATCACCTTCCCCACGAGTGGTGCGACCGTCTCGGGCGCCGTTACCGTCACCGCGAGTGCGTCCGACAACGTCGGCGTGACGAGGGTCGAGTTCCTCCTCGACGGCGCACTGCAGTCGACCGACATGAGCTCGCCGTATGCGTGGAGCTGGAACACCGCCGGCGTCGCGAACGGTGTGCACGTCCTGGTGTCGAAGGCCTACGACGCCGCGAACAACTTCGGCACGTCCGTGAGCGTGAGCGTGACGGTGAACAACGCCGTGGCCGGCGGCGCCGACGTTTCCGGATGGAGCGTCACGCAGGCGAATGCGGCGGGCACGTACACGATTCCGGCAGGGACCATCATTCCGGCCGAGGGATATCTCATCATCGCGCGGGACGCCACGAAGAGCGCGTTCGAGACCTTCTGGGCGCGCACACTCGGCAGCAACGTCGTCTACCTCAACTCCGCCGGCGTGATGCCGGTGATCAACGGCGACGAGAACTACACGCTCAAGAACGGCTCGGCGGTCACCGTCGATGGTCCGACGCCGTCACAGCCTTCCACCGCCGCGAAGTCGGTGCAGCGCGTCGACCCCTGTGGAACATCGTGGAACACTCTCGCCGACACGTCCGGCAATCCCGGCAGCGGCGCGGGCACCGGCTGCGGCGCCGGCGTGAAGCTCAACGAGCACTCCGACGCCAGCGGCACCGGCAACTTCATCTACGAGTTCCTCGAGCTGCACAACGACTCCTCCGCGCCAGGCACACCGATCAACATCGGCGGCTACACGCTCAGCCAGGCGAATGCGACGCTGAACTACACCATACCGACCGGCACGATCATTCCGTCGAAGGGCTACGTGATCGTCGGCCGCAACGCGACGAAGGCGCAGTTCGAGGCCTTCTGGGGCGTGACCCTCGGCAGCAGCGTCGTCTACCTCAACGCCGCCGACACCATGCCGCAGATCAACGGCAGCGAGACCTACACGCTGAAGAACGGCGCGACCACGATCGACGGCGCGACGGTGGCAATGGCCACCGCCGGCGGCGAAAGCCTGAAGCGCCTCAGCGGCTGCAGCGCTCCGGGTACGTCCTCGAGCTGGACGCGCACCGCCTCAACGACGGGCAATCCCGGCGCCGGCGGCCCCGCCACGTGCAACAAAGGTGTGTTCATCAATGAGTTCTCCGATGCCCTCGGCACGGGCAACTTCAACTACGAGTTCGTGGAGTTGTACAACGACAAATAGGTGACGAGCGCTACAATGGGCACCGGTCCAATAGATCGGTGCCCATGCGACGAGCTCTCTTCGCGCTGTGCTTCCTCTTTTCGTGCGCTGCCTTTGCGCGCGATCGTGCCGTCCTCATCTACCCCCGCGAGAAGGCGCTGTTCCGCCGCGTCTTCTACACGCCGCATCAGTCCGCTCTGCGGCGGCGGCTCGCGAAGACATACGACGTCGCGATGCACAAGCAGATCGCGACCGACGATCAGCTCTTCGCCATCGACGTCGACGGTGCGAAGCTGCTCGTGATCTCCGGCCACGGCGACGCGTTCTCGATCTCGATGAACGGCCGCAAAGCGCGCACCCTCGACGCCACCGATGCCTCGCGTCTCGAAGCGTTTTTCTCGCGCCTCGATCCCTACGCCACGATCGTCCTGCAGAGCTGCGACACCGGCCACGGCTTCGCCTATCTCGTGAAAGAAGCCGCCGGCCCAACGCGCCGCGTCATCGCCGCCAACGGCGAGATTCCGTGGAACGGCATGCGCATCACCTCGGTGGAGCCGTTCGACGTGACGATCCGCTGCCGCGACGGCGCGCGCAATTGGGATTGCACGCTGCGGTTGCGTTGATATCCTTCAGGATCGATGCTCTTCAAGAAATCCCGCTTCGGCCCGCGCCTCGTCGCAGCCGCGCGCGAAGGTGCGCGCTATCGCGACGTGCACGTCTTCATCGGCGGCACGGGCGCGGTCGGCGGCGCGGCGGCGCTGCAGATGGTGGCGATGTTCGAAGAGATGATGACCATCGCGCCGCCGGCGTCGCCCGATGACGTGCCGGTGCTGATCGTCACCGGCCGCAGCGACGATGAAGTGCACACGTTCGAGTCGCGCCTCAAGCGCTTCACGCGCTCGCGCTGGGGCGCCGGCACGACCCCGCGCCATTTCGAGCACGGCTTCCTCACGCCCGGCGGCGTCTACGTCGCGGTGTCGAAGTTTGATTTGAAGCCGGTGCCGGGCCTCGAGATCGTCACCGACGCCAATATCGACTTGCGCGCGAAAGCCGTCGACGAGTTTCTGAAGCTCGCGAACGTCAGCAATCCCGAGCAACTCGTCGACTACGTCCGCGCGTCGCGTCCCGTGACGTCGTTCCTCGAAGACCGCAAAGTGCGCCTGCGCGATTACGGCGACAAGCCGTTCCGCTCCGTGCTCCTCGGCTTCCCACTGCCGACGATCCTTTCCTACCACACGGGCGGCCTGGACATCGTGGCCAACGCGCTCGGCCTCGGCGCCGAATTCACGGCGCGCGTGAAGGACGAATTCGAGAACGCGTTCGCCGACGATCTCGTTGCCGTGCGCGAGACTTGGGGCGCGCGCGTGCTCGTCGCACACACCACCGGCGTCGGCGGCATGTACGACGAGACTCCTGACGGCCACACCACGCCGCGCCTCGGCTTCGCGCATGCCGCGCGGGATGAGTTTCTCCGCAAGAAGCATGTCGAAGCCGAACACCTGATGCTGAAGTATGCGCAGCGCGGCATCCTCATGCTCGTCACCGCCGCCGCGATCGGGATCGACGAAGTGCGCCTGCGCCAGCCGATCCCGCTGCACAAAGACATCGTGAAAGCGCTGCGCGATGCAAAGCACGAGATCTTCCGCGGCGCGCGCGAAGGGAAGCAGAGCGTGCGGCTGTTCAAAGCCGTGACGCAGCGGTTGGACAGCACCTCGACGAAAGAACTGCACCTCAAGCTCGGCGACGAGATTCATCCCGAATACGCGATCCGCAGCGGCGAGAACGGCTTCTTCAGCGTCGCGAACGCCGACGCGCTCTATCGCGTGATGAAAGTCGCGTCGGTGAGCGAGCTCGGACACGTGCTTGCATCCGTGGGGCTCCTCGGCGACGATCCGAACGTGCCGTGGTTCGAGGACAGCATCTGCTACTACACCGAGACCGCGAACTCGAATCAGGTCACCGATTTTCTCTATCAGCCAGTGCTGCTGAACGCGCAGCTGAGCGGGATCGATCCGATGGCGCTGCAGGACCTCGGCTCGGCCAAACATCAGGCGGAGTTGCACACGCTGGCACTGCTCATCGCCCTGCATCGCCTGCGCACACTCGACATCGACGCGCTCGAAGAATATCCGCGCGAGTCCTTCGATCCGAAGCGCTTCTTCCTCGAAAACTCGCGCAAGCTCACGTTCCGCGACCTCGAGCTGTGGGACACGGGCGAGCTCGCTCGCGACCTGCATACGCTCGTCACCGCCGACAAGCCGGGGCAGCTCCTGCCGCTCAAGCCGATGGTCGATCCCGGACAATTCGGCGCGCGCGACGAAGCGCATCTCGCGGTGCTGAAGGTCGTGCTCGATGCCGTCTTCACCGTCACGTCCCTCGGCTCGCCGATCGTCGTCGACGACAACCTCGTGCGCAGCGGCTACTACATCGCGCCTTTCGGAAAAGTCGTCACGCATGACGACTCGTTGTCGCGCATGTTCTCCGACTCGTACGCCGCGGCGAAGCCGGACTGTTCGATCGATGAGTACCGCGCCTTTCAAATGAGCGTGAACGGCTTCATCGACCTCCGCCCGATCGGCATCGTCTCCAGCGCAAAGATCGCCAGCGACCTCGCGCCCGGCGCCGTCACGCTCCATCGCGACGCCGCGTCCTTCTCCGCGCGTCTCGCATCGCTCGAGCCCTACTCCTTCTTCGCCACCTGCGGCCTCATCGCCGTCGTCCACCGCCTCCGCGCCCTCGGCCACCTCCTATCGCAGGCACGCACCGACCTCGGCACGATGCAGGACTGGCTCTGGACCATCCACCGCGACGACCGCGGCCACACCTACGTCATCCCCGGCGTCGTCGAAGCCCTGCGCATGATCTCCGAGGCGCAGGAAAAGACGACGGGCACCGAGTGGCTGGATGGGATCTGGGGCTACGAACGGCGGCTGCCGAAGGTGCGGGTGGAGCAGATCGTGAGCGCGGTGGAACGCCGGCGTCCCGCCGGCTGATCAGGCGGCGTCCCGCCGCCTCGGCGCCGAGACGGCGCCCGCTCAGCCGGCGAGGACGCCGGCGTTCCGCTTCCGCAACTCCCACAATAAATGACTCAAATACGCCCGCCGCGACTCGCCGGTCGTGACAATGAGGAGCTTCATGATCTTCAGCTCCAGCGGGTCCGTGTAGAGCAGGATCAGCATCTCGCGGATGAAGCTCGTTGAGAGTGTGATGTCGTTGTCCGTGCCGACACCGAGGCGAAGACCTTTCTTTTCCCACCATGAAAACGGGTGATCGGCGTAGTCGGCGAGCGCGCCGGTCAATCGCTTGTTCGATGACGGCAGCGACACGAGCGTGAGGCGCTTGTCGATCATCCGATTCAGCACGTCGTGTTGATACGTCTCGACCTCGCTGGCGTGATGGAACTTCGTCTTCGTCGCCAGCGTCGCTTCCTGGTCGGTCAGTGGCACGCCCTGAAGGAGCTTGGCGCGGATCGCTTCGCGGCCGCTCGTGTCCATGTCCATCAGCTCCGCGAACTCGGTCGCCGTCGGCTGGATCGGCCGGCCCTCGCGATTCGCGCGCAGCGCGCGCTGGAGCATGCTGTGAAAGTAATAGTTGGGATTGATGCCGAGGGAGAGGCCGTGCTCGATCGCGTCGACGCGCCAGATGTTCATCGCGTTGTCGACGGCCTGGATCCCGTGGCGCAGCGTGTCCCACGTTTCGCCGTGATGGCTTCGCGTGCGGAAGCCGTACGCCTGCAGCTTGCGGATGCCGACGCGCATCTCCTGAAAATGCGCCTTGCGATAAAACCCGCGCTCGTTGCCGACCGTGTCGATCTCCGTGACGACGTCGCGCAACTCCGGATGGCGCTTGAGCAGCTCGACGATCTGCCGCACCTGGTCGTTGAAACTCTCCTGCTTCGAGGCGTAGCGCGTCGCGTCGTAAAAGCCCGCCTCCTTGCGGAAGCTCGGCGAGAGCACGAACTGAAACGCCGGAACTTCCGATTGAAAGGAGCGAAAGCCTTCATACAAACCGAGCAGCGCATCGTCCGCCGTCACCGCTTCGAGGCCGGGGATCTGCTCAGACGGATCGGTGGTGTCGCGGAACATCGTGAACTTCAATCGCAACGCGCCGACGTTCGACGTGCGATAGAGCCGGCTGGCCATGTGATACGCGGCGTCGCGATGCGCCTCGCGGCTGGTGAGGATCAGCTTCGGCAGATAGAGGATCTTCAGATAGCGGTCGAAGCGATCGTCGTCGCCTAAACGGATGAGTCGATCGATGTCCGCGGCGCTGCGGAGCGGCAGGGCGTCCTCGCCGTAGACCTGCGCAATCTTCTCGCGGTAAAGCGGAAGCTCGAGCAGCGGCGCGAGACGCGGATAGACGAAGTCGGCATGCAGCGAGCCGGTGAGATGAATGTGCTCGTCGCGGAACGGAATCGGAAAGGCGCGGAAGAACGCCGCAAACGCATGCGAGACCGAATGGGTGAGCAGCGTTTCGATCGGCACGGCCTTCACGCGGAAGCGGCCGAGGAGCGCGTGGAAGTCGCGGATCGCATGGGCGAGCTCGGCATCGGAGTCGAGTTGCGGCGACTGCTCCGCGAGCGCGAGCGTGTCCTCCAGCGACAGCCCGTTCGTCTCGCTGATCAGGTGCGTCAGAAAGCGCGTGATCCGCGCGATCAGGTCCATGAGGCGCACATGCTATCTCGCGAGTACACTACGCGCCGCCGGATCCCAGCTGGCACGAGGTCTGTACCCTCTGCGGAAGTTCCCGCATTTCCCCCTTGATGCCGAGGAGCGATATGACACACTTACGGAACTCCATGATTCTCGCAGCAGCGATCGCGATCGCCGCCTGCACCACCACGAAGAATGATGTGACCATGCCGACAGCAACCGAAACCACCCCTGCCCCCGTCGCCGAAACGACTCCCCCGCCCCCGCCGACGCCCGCCCCGGCGCCGGACAATCCACTGCTCGCATCGTGGAGCGGACCGTACGGCGGCGTTCCGCCGTTCGACCAGGTCAAAGTCGAGCACTTCAAGCCCGCGCTCGAAGCGGCGATGGCCGAGAACCTCGCCGAGGTCGACCGCATCGCCGCCGATCCCGCGGCGCCGACGTTCGAGAACACGATCGCCGCGCTGGAGAAGACCGGCCGCACCCTCGACCGCGTCGGCGCGGTGTTCGGTGTCTGGAGCTCGACCATGAGCACCGACGACTTCCAGCCCATCGAGCTGGAGATGGCGCCGAAGCTCGCCGAGTTCTCGGACAAGATCACGCAGAACCAGGCGCTGTTCAACCGCATCGAGGCCGTTTACAACTCGCCCGGCAAAGCGCAGCTCACCGCCGAACAGCAGCGGCTGGCGTGGCTCTATTACACGAACTTCGTCCGCGCCGGCGCGAAGCTCGACGCCGACGCGAAGAAGCGCGTCGCGGCGATCAATCAGCAGCTCGCCGAGCTCTACACGAAGTTCGGACAGAACGTACTCGCCGACGAGAAGGATCGCTATGTCACGCTCGACAGCGAAGCCGATCTCGCCGGACTGACGCAGTCGCTGCGCAACGGCGCCGCCGCGGCCGCGAAGTCGAAGAACCTCGAAGGCAAGTGGGTGATCTCCAACACCCGCTCCGCCATCGAGCCGTTCCTCACGTACTCCGATCGCCGCGATCTGCGCGAGAAGGCGTGGCGGATGTTCGTCAATCGCGGCGACAACGGCGACGCGCACGACAACAACGCCATCATCACCGATATCCTCCGGCTCCGCGCCGAGCGCGCGAAGCTTCTCGGCTACAAGACGCACGCGCACTGGCGCCTCGAGAACACAATGGCCAAGACGCCCGAGCGTTCGCTCGAGCTGATGGAAGCGGTGTGGCCGCCGGCCGTTGCGCGCGTGCGCGAAGAAGTGCGCGACATGCAGGCCGTCGCCGACAAGGAAAAAGCGAACATCAAGATCGAGCCGTGGGATTACCGCTATTACGCGGAGAAAGTCCGCAAGGCGAAGTACGACCTCGATCAGAACGAAGTGAAGCAGTACCTGCAGCTCGACAAGCTGCGCGACGCGATCCATTGGGTCGCCGGCGAGCTGTTCAACTTCAACTTCACGCCCGTCGACGTGCCGGTCTATCACTCCGACGTGAAAGTGTGGGAGGTGACGGACAAGACCACCGGCAAGCACATCGGCCTCTGGTACTTCGATCCGTACGCGCGCGCGGGCAAGCAGTCGGGCGCGTGGATGAACGCGTATCGCAGCCAGCAGCGCTTCGACACCGACATCACCACGATCGTCTCGAACAACTCGAACTTCGTGAAAGGCGCGCCGGGCGAGCCGCTGCTGATCTCGTGGGACGACGCCACGACAATGTTCCACGAATTCGGCCACGCCCTGCACGGCCTGTCGTCGAACGTGAACTATCCCTCGCTTTCCGGCACGGCCGTGTTCCGCGACTACGTCGAGTTCCCGTCGCAGCTGCTCGAGCACTGGCTGTCGACGCCGGAAGTGCTGCAGCGCTTCGCCGTCAATGTGAAGGGCGAGCCGATTCCGCAGAAGCTTGTCGACCGGATCAAGAAGGCCGCGACGTTCAACGAAGGCTTCCGGACCGTCGAATATCTGTCGAGCGCGATCGTCGACATGCGCCTGCATCTCGCCGGCGATACGCCGATCGATCCCGATGCCTTCGAGCGGCAGACGCTCACCGAGCTCGGGATGCCGAAAGAGATCGTGATGCGCCACCGCACGCCGCAGTTCCTGCACGTGTTCGCGGGCGACGGCTACTCGGCCGGCTACTACAGCTATCTCTGGTCGGACGTGCTCACCGCCGACGCGGCGGAGGCGTTCGCCGAGGCGCCGACCGGGTTCTATGACCAGTCGGTGGCGCAGCGGCTGCGCCAGAACATTTTCTCGGTCGGCAACACGCTCGATCCGGCCGAAGGCTTCCGCGCGTTCCGCGGACGCGACCCGCAGATCGACGCCCTGATGCGCAAGCGCGGCTTCCCCGTGCCCCGCGAACGTATGAAAAAGCAGTGATTCGCTGTTGTGATCTCGACGGCGCGGCCCGTTTCACGGGCCGCGCCTCTTTTTATGCGCGCGCGCGTCCGTCGTATCCCGCGGATGCGATCGCGTTCGTGCGCGGCGACGCCACGCGCATCCTCGACATCGGCTCGGGCACCGGCATCTCCGCACGCCTTCTCGGCTGCATCGGCATCGACCCGAATCTCGAAATGCTCCTCGCCGCGTCAGGCTCGCGCGTTCTTGCCCGCGCCGAGTCGCTCCCGTTCCGCGACCGCAGCGCCGATCTCCTGGCCTCTTTCAACGCCTTCCACTGGTTTCAACCCGAAGCCTTCTTCGCCGAAGCCCATCGCGTCTTGAGGCCGCACGGCCGACTCGCCCTCGCGTGGAACGACTGGGATCACACCGATCCCTTCACCCACGAGTTCGTCGTGTTGATGCGAAGCCGCGCCGGCGACTACCCGCCCGAAGACCGCGAAGCGGAAGTCGCTCCGCTCTACCGCGCCGCGCTCTTCACCGGCATCGAGCGCCGCGACTTCCCCAACACGCATGTCCTCGACTTCGAGCTCCTGCAAATGCGCCTGCAGAGCATGAGCTACATCCCAGCCGAAGGCGCGGAGTGGGACACACTCGCGCGCGAGTTGCGCGCGTTGTACGAGCGGTATGCGGATGACGAAGGACACGTCACGCACCGTTACGTGACGGCGGTATTCATCGCGCGCCCGGAACGCCGGCGTCCCGCCGGCTGATCAGGCGGCGTCCCCGCCGCCTCGGCGCCGAGACGGCGCCGGCCCAGCCGGCGAGGACGCCGGCGTTCCGATCGCGCGATCCAGCTGATCCCGGTGCTCGATCGTATGCACTCGAATCGCCTGAATGAACGCCTTCCAATCGAGCGGCTCGAGCCAGTGCATTGGTGTGCCGTTCACTTTCACCACCATCTCCACCATCGCCTTCGGCTCTAGTGAATGATCGTCCGTCGCTTCGTCGAGGAGGCGGAGCAGCTCGCGGTGGGTGTTGCCGAGGCGAAGGCGGAGGTCGGTCCAGGAGGCGCGTTGATCGGGTGGGCTTTGCAGGCCGGCGGGGACGGCGATCGGTGGAGGAGTGACGCCTTCGAGCAGGCTCGCGAACTGGTCGATCGCGGGCTCGTGGCTCAGGACGAGGTGATCGAGGATTTCGATTGGCGACCAGTTGCCGGGAGCGGGAGCGATCGTCTGCTGGGGCGCGGGCACTTCGTCGAACACGCGCTCGATTGCGGCAAATGCGTCGCGCGCCTGCTCACGCAGTTTGCTGACTGGCGCGAGCGTGCCTTTCTTCGCGAGGTAGTCCATCGCCCGCTGTTGCTCGGGAAGCATCACTTGAAAATACTCCTGTTTTGTGGGACAACGCATTTCGCTTCGCATCGATAACCGACGTGTCCTCGCAACCACCCATGATTCTCATCGTCGACGACGATGAGCCGACGCAGAAGCTGCTCGAGGTCCTGATGCGGCGCTACGGCTTTGCGACCGAGACGGCCGCGGATGGTGCGGCGGCCATCGAGCGCCTGCGCGAACGCGACTACGCCTGCGTCATCCTCGATCTGATGATGCCGGAGGTCGGCGGGCGCGACGTGCTCGATTTCCTCGCCGAGGAGAAGCGGCCGGCGAAAGTGGTCGTCTGCACGGCCGCGGTGCCGACCCGCGAAGGGGACTTCGATCCGGCGTACGTGCGCGCGATCGTGCGCAAGCCGTTCGACATCGAACAGCTTGCGGCCACAGTGGCAGCATTGGTCGAGTAGCTACGCTACGCGACGCGCACGTATTCGTAGTCGACCGGCAGGTTGTTGATGCCGCGATCCGGCGGCGCGATCCAGGCCGCGACTTTGCCCGGCTCGAGCACCGGCTGCATCACCGAGGCGACGAATGCCTGATCGTCCGGCGTCGGAATCCAGTTCGCGATTCCGGCGGCGAAGGCTTCGGGGGTGATGCGATTGCCGGCCGGGTCGGTCGGAACGTTCGCCCACGCGCCGACGGTGCGCCGGAAGCGGATGCTCGGCAGGCGCAGCTCGAAGTCGATGCCGGCCTTTTTGATGATGTTGTTCCAGCGCTTCACGCCGTTCTCGCAGTCGCGCACGTACGCGCTGCGCGTGATCTCGTTCATCGCATTGCGCATCGACACCGTCTGCGGTCCGTCCGGCGTCTCCAGCGCGTACTCGCCCGCGGCGACATGATCGTCGTACAGCGATTCGTCGGGACGTCCTTTCAGTCCGTTCGCGAAGTAGCTCGCGGCGTTCGACGAAATCTCGGAGCCGAACAGATCGAGCGCGGAGCTGAACCAGAAGTTCATGTACTTCTGAATCGTCTGCAGATCGATCGCGCCCGCGACGCGCACTTTCTGCGGATCGTCGCTCTTCAACTCGTTCATCACTTCAGTGCTGCGCCGCACGATGCGCCCAATCCCCGTGTCGCCGACGAACATGTGATGCGCTTCCTCGGTGAGCATGAACTGGCAGGTGCGCGCGAGCGGGTCGAAGCCGCTCTCCGCGAGCGCCTTCAGCTGGAACTTGCCATCGCGGTCGGTGAAGTACGCGAACATGTAGAACGAGAGCCAGTCGTTGATCGGCTCGTTGAACGTCGAGAGGATGCGGGGCTTGTCGGCATCGCCCGAGTGGCGCTCGAGCAACCCTTCCGCTTCTTCGCGGCCGTCGCGTCCGAAATAGGCGTGGAGCAGGTAGACCATCGCCCACAGATGCCGGCCTTCTTCGACGTTGACCTGGAAGAGATTGCGCAGGTCGTAGAGCGACGGCGCGAGGTTGCCGAGGGCGCGCTGCTGTTCGACGGACGCCGGCTCGGTATCGCCTTGCGTGACGATGAGGCGGCGCAGCGTCGAGCGATGCTCGCCCGGAACGACCTGCCACGCCGGCTGGCCGATGTTGTCGCCGAAGCCGATCGTGCGATTCGGATCGTAATCGGCGAGGAAGATGCCCCAGCGATACTCCGGCATCCGCACCATTCCGAACGTCGCCCATCCCTCGCGGTCGACCGACGTCGCGGTACGCAGATAGACCTCGTTGTTCTGAAAAATCGCGGGACCGAGGTCCTTCCACCAATCGAGAAAGCGCGGCTGCCAATGCTCGAGCGCGCGCTGGAGGGTTTTGTTGGTGGAGAGATCGACGTTGTTCGGAATCTTGTCGTCGTAATTGATTGCAGCCATTTTGTCCTCGGTTACTGGGTTGCTCGGTTGCTGAGTTGCTAGGAACCTAGCAACCCAGGAACTTAGCAACTCCGTCTCTAAACCCTCTCCCATGTGAACTTCGGCTTGCTTCCGCTGCCGAACAGCTTCAGCGCGCCCTGCTCGCCGACGGCGTTCGGGCGGATGAAGATCCAGTTCTGCCAGGCCGACAGGCGGCCGAAGATTTTCGTAGCCATCGTTTCGTTTCCGCCGAAGCGGAGGCTCGCTTCCATTCCGGTCAGCGCGTCGGGCGAGAGGCTCGCGCGCTCTTCGATCGCGAGCCGCAGCTCGTCGTCCCAATCCAGTTCATCCGGCGCGAAGGTGACGAGGCCGCGATCCATCGCTTCCTCGGCGTCGAACGGCGTGTCGAGCGGAGCGTCCGTGGTGCGTCCTTCGATGCGCGGCTTACCGGTGATCATCGCGTATGGTCCGAAATTCATCGCGCTCAGCGCGATCGCGCGGCCCGTCGTCCGCGAGGAGCATGTACGAGCGATCGGCCGCGAGCGCGAGCTCGAAGAGCGTGCCCGCGAAGCAGGAGCCGCGATCGATCACCGCGTAGATGCTGCGCGACGAGACATCGAGCCGAGCGAATGTGCGGCGAAGGAAGCCGATCGTCTCGCGCACGAGCCAGTTGTCCCGGTTCTCGTGCAGCAGCCGGTCCGTGCTCAGCACGTGCTCGATCTCGCCGCGGGTTTTCAGGATCCAGATGCCGCCTTCCCGCACGTTCGTCCGCAGATGGAGGATGGCGTCATCGAGCTCGCGCGCCATCGCCAGCGGCCACGACTCATCGGCACTTTGCGGACCAGTGACCGTGATCGTGACGACGCGTCCTTCGATCGCGACGTCGACATGCTGATAGTGGATGCCGCTCTCGTCGATCGTCCGCTGCAGCGGCGTCAGCGCGACGCCTTTCGCATCCTTCGGACGATCCGTTTTCTCCGCGAGCGCGAGCGCGCGTTCTTTGACGCGCTCCGCGAACAACCGCGGCGGCACGACGTCGTCGACGAGCCCCCACGTTTTCGCTTTCGCGCCGCCGATGCCCTCGGCCGTCGTGCAGAACACATCCGCGAGGTCGCGTCGGACTTTGCGTTTGTCCACGAGCCGCGTGAGCCCGCCCGTTCCGGGCAGCACCGCGAGCAGCGGAACTTCGGGGAAGCTGACGGTCGACGAGCGATCGTCGACGAGCACGATGTCGTCGCATGCGAGCGCGAGCTCGTAGCCGCCGCCCGCCGCGGTGCCGTTGATCGCCGCGAGGAACTTGAGGCCCGAGCTCTCGCTCGAATCCTCGATGCCGTTGCGCGTTTCGTTCGTGAACTTGCAGAAGTTCACCTTCGTTGCGTGCGTCGCCTTGCCGAGCATGTAGATGTTCGCGCCGGCGCAGAACATCCGCTCCTTGCCGCTGGCGATCACGACGGCGCCGACTTCGGGATGCTCGAAGCGGATGCGGTCGAGCGCGTCGCGCAGCTCGATGTCCACGCCGAGGTCGTACGAGTTCAGCTTCAGCTTGTAGCCGTCGTCGATGCCGCGGTCTTCGTTGACGTCGAGCGTCAGCGTTGCGACGGGGCCGTCGAACGAAAGACGCCAATGCTGATAGCTGCCGGGCTCACGGTCGAATGTAATCATGGTGCAGACGTCCTCAAGCGAAGTTTCGGCATTATAATTCCGATCGATTTTTCCACCGTCGTGCCCGTCGTATCGATCGTGAGGTCCGCCCGCTCATACAGAGGCGTCCGCTCGTCCAGGATCCGCCGCAAGTCTTCCATCGCTTGCGCGGAGCCTGCCATCGGGCGCCTGTCGCCCTGGGCGAGGACGCGGCCCATGTGCTCTTCCGGCGTCGTGCGAACCCAGATCGTCAGGCAGTGCCGCAGCAACAGCTCATACGTCGTTGGCTCCGACACAATTCCGCCGCCGGTGGCGACGACGAAGTGCGGATGCTGTTCGAGCAACTCCTGCAGCGCCTGCAGCTCGTAGCGGCGATAAGCCGGCTGTCCATACATTTCGATGAGAGCGCCGAGCGTGGTGCCGGAAAGCCGCTCGATCTCGCGGTCGAGCTCGAAAAATGGCATTTTTCGCGCACGTGCGAGCGCCGCGCCGAGGGTCGATTTTCCTGCGCCGCGCAGTCCGACGAGCGCGATGCGATTCACGCGCGACGCGCTTTTCTTGGCCAGTGTTTCGTATGCTTCGCGCAACTGAGCGGGCGAAAGCCGCGCGAGAAACTCCAGCTCCGGCGAAGATGGTTCTTCGGCGACCAGCTTGCTCATCGGCACGCCGAGCGCGGATGCGATCTGGCGCAGGATCGCGATCGAGACATTGCCTTTGCCCGACTCGATCTGCGTGATGTAGCGCTCGGAGATGCCGGCGTGATCGGCAAGCAGTTTCCGGCTCATCCCGCGCCGCGCGCGCTCGCCGCGAAGGCGCTCGCCGAACGCTCGGAGGAAGTCGTCATCCTGGCTCACGAATAGGAATTATAGTTCCGCGATACACTGAATGCTCCTCCGTATGGAAAAAATCGTACGCATCACGCTCGACCCGAGCGGGCTGCCGGTGCCGGATGAGGATCCGATCTTCGTGCGCGTCGGCGACGGCGTTTCGTGGACCGCGGAGTTTGCGTTTACGATCCGGATCCCCGAGTTTCCGGAACTTCACGGGACGGAGACCGTCGTCCTGTTTGATCCCGGCACGTACAAGTATTCGATCACGGCGAACGGACGGACGAACGATCCGGAGATCGTGGTGCTGGCGGACGAGCTGGAAATGCTGTCCGGCAGCGAGGATGGCAACGACTGGTGAGCACGCCCGCGCGGGATGCCGAGGAACTGATCCGGCGGCTCGAAGGACCGCGGATCTGGAACTGATCGCTTCGAGATCGCGGGAGTGCTCGCGATCGCCGCGCTGCTCGCGATGCTGTTCCTGCGCGACGTGCCGCGCACGCAGCAGGATGAAGTCGAGCTGCCGCTGCGCGTTCCCGCGGTCGTCACGCCGATCCGCGCCGGCACGCGCGTCACGCTCGTCGTCACGGGCAAAGACAAAACGCCGTTGATCGTCGCCGCGCGTGTGACGCGGCACGATCCGCCCACGGTCGTCGTTCTGCTGCCGCGCAACGACGCATTGCGCGTCGCGCAGCTGATGCCGGCCGAAGTCTCGCTGCTGCTGGAGCCGCGATGACGAGCATCTTCTCCGCCATCTCCGGACAGTTCGGCCGCGCGTTCATGATCGCTGCGCTGCTGCCGGCGGCGTTGTTCGTGCTCGCGCTGCAGCGTTTCGTCTTTCCCCAATGGCAGCTCGCGGAACTCGGCACGGCAGCCGCGGTCGTCGCCGGCCTGCTGCACGTGCTGAACACGCCGATCGTGCGGCTGTACGAAGGCTATCCGTGGATGAACGGCGCGATCGGGAAGTGGCGGATCGCGCGGCACCGGCGGAAGCTGCAGGAGTCGATCGATGGCCGTGTCGCGGCGCGCGAAGCGCGCGTGGCGCTGCGCTCGATCGACCCGGAGCTCGCCGCGCGGTTGCAGTCGGCGCAGAACGCGATGGCCGCGCGCGTCTTCAATGACTATCCGCTGCCCGGCTCCGTGCTGCCGACGCACCTCGGCAACGTGATCCGCTCGTTCGAAAACTACCCGCGCCGGCAATACGGCATCTGGGCCGTCACGCTCTTTCCGCGCTTCGTCGCCAAGATTCCGAAAGAGTTCGCGGCGGTGCTCGACGACGCGAAGACGAGGCTCGACGTGCTGCTGCACCTGTCGTTTCTCTCGTTCGTCTTTTCGCTGATCGCGTTGGTCACATCCACCGCGGAGTCGTTGGTCTGCATCGTCATCGGTGTCGTTCTGAGCGCGATGTTCTACGCCGCGTCGATCGGACGCGCCAGCGAATGGGGCCAGCTCGTCCGCGCCTCCTTCGATCTCTATCGCTGGGATGTACTTCGCGACCTCGGCTTCACCGCCAAGCCGGCGACGATGCTCGAAGAGCGCGCGCTCTGGAACGAGATCTCGCGCCAGCTCGCATTCGGCGACACGCTCGCCGGCGCGGATCTCACCTACGACAATCGCTCCGCCGTGACGCCGAGCCTCCCCGAGCTGCGCGTTACGCGTGGCATCACGCCGCTCGACCGGGACAGGCGCCGCGTCACCGTGCGCGTGCAGAACGCAGGCGATCAGCCGGTGGCCGCGGTGTCGATCATGGAAATCGTGCCGGCGGACAATGAATACGTGTGGGGCTCGGCGACCGTCGAGGTGTCGGGGACGAATCCGTATCGCTTCGCGATCGGCGATCTCGCGGCGAAGGCCTCGGTCGAGATCACGTACGAGATTTACGAGCGCGGATACTGAGCGCGCTCCCACTCCGCGACGCCGCCGCGCACGATCACGAACAGCGGATGCGCGGGCGGTCTGCGTGAACGCGCCACGGTCTCGTACCACTGCGGATTGCGCCGCTGCAGCTTCGCTTTCAGATGCTCCCACTCGACGCGCAACTGGCCGTCCGTCACTTCGATCGAGATTTTCCCGGGCCGCGCGGTGATGCGCGCGCGGTCGAACGCGTAGCCGCGCTGCTCCGCTTCATTCGCCACCTCGTGCAGATACGCCGCGATGGCGCCGCGCGGATTGTGTTGCTCGCGAAAGCGCAGCAGCTGCGGATGATGCTGGTAGCCGCGCGTGCGTCCGCTGAGCACCGCCTGCGCGAGCAGCGCCTCGCGCCAGAGCGCGACCAGGCCGGGCGGATCGAGGTACCGCGGATGGATCGACCAGAGCCGCATCAGACGCCGGCCATCAGCCGCGGGATCTGCTTCGCCTCGATGTTCTCGCCGAGGCCGAGCTCGTACGTTTCGCGAACCGTCGCGGGATCGACGTACGTGCCGAACAACATGTCCCAGATGCGGAACGCGCCGGCGAGGTTCTTTCCGCGATGCAGGTTCGCCGCGTGATGGATGCGGTGATAGTCCGGCGTCACGAGCAGCCAGTTGAGCGGGCCGAAGCTGAGGTGCCAGTTCGTGTGCTCGACGAATTGGATGAACGCGCCGATCGAATATCCGATCCCCGCCTCGGCGGGGCTGAGATGGAACAGCGTCACCGGGATCAGCACCTGCGGGATGTTGTTCAGCAGCGAGTGGAGAAAGCTCGTGCGGAAGCCGGCGAACCAGTACATCTCCTCGATCGAGTGATGCCACGCGTGCGTGCGCCACATCGTCCAGAACGTGTGCTGCGAGCGGTGGATCCAGTAGACGATGAAGTCGACGAGAACGATCGCCAGCAGGATGCGCACCGCGCTCGGCAGCGCCTGCAGCGTCTCGATCGGCGGCGACGAGATCCCGCCCAACCCCTCATGGATGATGCGGGTGACGACGCGGTTGATGGCCAGGGCGAAGGCGAAGGAGAGCAGATCGAGCTTCAGGTCCTTCCAGCGATCGACCGGCCAGCCCGGACGCAGCCGTTCTCCGAAGCTGAACAGCACGATCAGCGCGATCAACGTCACGATCTGGTAATCGTCGGGCTCCAGTCGCATTGTCTCGGTCTCGGACGGTTGCGCCGATTTTGACGAGACGAACCGCGATTGGCAAGTGAACTTCCGGAACCTTTCGGCGGGTGAGGCGTTCATATGACCGGAAGACGAAATCAGTCATGAGTATTCGGAACGCCGGCGTCCCCGCCGGCTGATCAGGCGCCGTCCCGGCGCCTCGGCGGCGAGACGCCGCCGGGTCAGCCGCCGAGACGGCGGCGTTCCAACGACGGAGGTGCCCATGAGAGCCATCGCCATTCGGGAAGACGTCCGCGACCTGATCCTCGACGCCGCCGAGCGCCTCCTGAGCCGCTTCGGCTACACGAAGATGACGATGGACGATCTCGCGCGCGAGGTCGGCATCGGCAAGGGAACGCTCTACCTTCACTTTCCCAGCAAAGAAGAAGTCGTGCTCTCGCGGCTCGATCGGCTGATCGACCGGCTTATCGAAGAACTGAGCGCGATCGCCGCCACGGACCGCGATCCGGCGGAGAAGCTGCGCGAGATGCTGGTCACGCGCGTCCTCTTCCGCTTCGACGCCGCGCGCGGCTACGCGGAGAGCATCGACGAAATGCTCGCCGCGATCCGCCCCGGCCTTCTCGCGCGGCGCGAGCGGCACTTCGCCCGCGAAGCGGCGGTATTCGCGCAGCTGCTGAACGACGCGAAGCGCGCGGGCGTCTTCGTCTTCCGCGACGCCGCGGCCACCGCGCAGTCGCTGCTCCTCGCCACCAACTCGCTCCTTCCCTCCAGCCTCACGGTCAAGCAGCTCGGGCACCGCAGCAGCGTGGAGGCGAAGGTCTCGAACATCGCCCAACTCGTCATCAACGGACTACGGAGGAAATCATGATTCGACGTCTGCTCATCATTCTGTTGCTCGCCACGAACGCCTTTGCCGTCACCAAAGAAGAACGCCGCCAGCTCGGCGAGCTCCTGCCGTACCTGCTCGAAACGATGTACGTGCTGCCGGAGAAAGGGAACGAGCTCGCGGCGCAACTGCGCGCGTCGTTCGCAAAAGGCGCGTACGACGGCGCCGCGACCCCGGCGGCGCTCGCCGAGGCCATCACGCGCGATCTTGAGCGCCGCGAACGACCGGCATCTCAGCGTGCGCTATCGCGAAGAAAACGCGTCGGCGCCGCTGCTGACGGTCGAGGCGTGGAAGGCGCGCATGTCGGCAACGCAGCCGACGATGCGGCGCCAGATCGCCGACCCGAACGCGATCCGCCGCGCGAACTTCGGCGTCGTCTCGGCGGAAGTGCTCGAAGGGAACGTCGGCTATCTGAAGATCGTGCAGTTCATGCCCGCCGAGGCGATGCAGGAGACGGCCGATCACGCGATGGCATTTCTCGCGAACACCGACGCCATGATCATCGACGTCCGCGACTGCCGCGGCGGCAGTGCCGACGGTGTCAGCTATCTCGCCAGCTACTTCTTCGGCCCCGAGCGCCGCGTGCTGATGAATCGCTACAACCGCCCGTCGAACAGCAAGATGGACAGCACGACCGTCGACATCAAAGGCGAGCGCCGTCCCGAGACGCCGCTGTACATCCTCACGAACGGCAAGTCCGCGTCCGCGTGCGAGTCGTTCGCGTTCACGCTGCAGCAGTGGGGCCGCGCGAAGACGGTCGGCGAGAAAACGGCGGGCGCCGGCTACAACAACATGATCGTCGACGTCGGCCTCGGCCTCAGTTTCTCGATCTCCATCGGCACCGCCACGCATCCGAAAACGAACAAGCAGTTCGAAGCGGTCGGCGTCGTGCCGGACATCTGCATCGCTTCCGATCAGGCGCGGGAAGCCGCGCGGAGGGACGCGTTGAGATAATGTGTGGCGATGGATGTCGTCACCGATCCGAATCCGCAGCCGGTGCAGTGGGGAAAGGTCATCGACCACACCCGCTGCATCGGCTGCCACGCCTGCTCGACGGCCTGCAAATCCGAGAACGAAGTCCCGTTAGGCGTGAACCGCACGTACGTAAAGTACGTGGACGTCGGGCGCTTCCCGGCGGCGCGGCGCGCGTTCCAGGTCACGCGCTGCAATCAATGCGATCACCCGCCGTGCGTCGAGGCTTGCCCGACGTCGGCGATGTTCCGGCGCAAGGACGGCATCGTCGACTTCGACAAATCGATCTGCATCGGATGCAAAGCCTGCATCGCCGCGTGTCCGTACGATGCGATCTTCATCAACCCCGAGGATCACTCGGCGGAAAAGTGCAACTTCTGCGCGCATCGATTGGAGACGGGACTCGAGCCGGCGTGCGTGGTCGTCTGTCCGACGGAAGCGATTCTGATCGGCGACCTGAACGATCCGACTTCGAAAGTCGCGAACTACGTGAACCGCGACGTCGTCGCCGTGCGCAGGCCGGAAAAAGAAACGCATCCGAAGCTTTTCTACAAAGGCGCGCATCAGGCGACGCTCGATCCGCTCGCGGCGCGCCGTCCGGAAGGCGGCATCTTCGTGTGGAGCGAGCAGGGGCCCGAGGATGCGCACAACGTGACGTCGGGCCATCCCGGCCCGTCGAACAACGCCGCGGCGGCGATGCTCGCGTATGACGTGCCGCATCGCGCGCCGTGGGGCGCGCCGGTTGCCGCGTACGTCTGGACGAAAGCGATCGCCGCGGGCTCGTATCTCGTTGCGGCTGCGCTGCTGTTGTGGGGACGCATCGATCCGGCGAGCGTTTTATGGACGTGGACCGCGCCGCTGATCTCCGCGATCTTCCTCGCCGTCACGTTCGTGCTGCTCATCGGAGACCTCGAGCATCCGATGCGCTTCTACCTGATCCTCATCCGCCCGCAGTGGCGCAGCTGGCTCGTGCGCGGCGGCGTGATCCTCGGCGTCTTCAGCGCCGTCCTCGGCATTCATCTGTTGTGGCAGGGACCGCCGCGCGCGTTCGCCGTCTTCGGCGCGCTCGTCGCCATCGCCGCGGGCACGTACACCGCGTGGCTCTTCGCGCAGGCGAAGGCGCGCGATCTCTGGCAAAGCCCGCTGCTCGCGCCGCAGCATCTCGTGGCGATGATCCTCGCCGGCGCCGCGGCGCTGCGGATCGCCGGCGCGGCCACGACGTCGATCATGATCGCCGCGACGGTCGTGCATCTCGTGCTCATCGCCGCCGAGGTTTTGATGCCGCATCCGACGGCCCACGCGCGGCTCGCGGCGTGGGAGCTGGTGCGCGGCCGCTACAAGATTCCGTTCGCGCTCGCGGTGCTGCTGCAACTGCTCGCGCTCGCCGGCGGTCTCTTCGGCGTCCTCGGCGCGGTGCTCGTGCTCGCAGGATTGCTTCTGTACGAATTCGCGCATGTCGGCGCGGCACAGTCGGTGCCGCTCGCCTGAGGAGAGATCGCATGTCATCGTCGAGCAACCGATATCCCGGCCCGAGCGGCACGCATCTCGTGTCGTATCCGCCGCGCGAGCGCTGGGACGATTGGACGGAGCTCGATTCGAAGGCGTGGCCGAAGCGCGTCGAGCGCCGCTACATGCTCGTGCCGACGACCTGCTTCAACTGCGAGTCGGCCTGCGGGCTCCTCGCGTACATCGACCGCGACACGATGGAAGTGCGCAAGTTCGAAGGCAATCCCGAGCATCCCGGCTCGCGCGGACGCAACTGCGCGAAGGGTCCGGCGACGCTGAACCAGGTTCGCGATCCCGACCGCATCCTCTATCCGATGAAGCGCAGCGGCGCGCGCGGCGAGAACAAGTGGACGCAGGTGACGTGGAACGAAGCGCTCGACGACATCGCCGCGCGCATTCGCAGTGCGATCACCGATGGGCGGCCGAATGAAGTGATGTACCACGTCGGGCGGCCGGGCGAGGATGGATACACCGAACGCGTGCTCGCGGCATGGGGCGTCGACGGCCACAACTCGCACACGAACATCTGCTCGTCGAGCGCGCGCACGGGCTATCAATTATGGATGGGCTATGACCGCCCGAGCCCCGATCACGCGAACGCCGACGTGATCCTGCTCATCAGCGCGCACCTCGAGTCGGGCCATTACTTCAACCCGCACGCGCAGCGGGTGATGGAAGGGAAGCAGCGCGGCGCGAAGCTGATCGTCTTCGACGTCCGCCTCTCCAACACCGCCACCCACGCCGACCACTGGCTCGCGCCGTGGCCCGGCACCGAGCCGGCGATCCTGCTCGCGATCGCGAATTACATGATCGCGAACGGCAAGTACAACCGGGAGTTTGTGCGCAGGTGGTGGAACTGGGAGGAGTACTTGGAAGCGTTGGAGAACGCCCCTCATCCGGCCTCCGGCCACCTTCTCCCCGCAAGCGGGGAGAAGGGCACTCGCGGCGAGTCTCCCGACGAGAGCCCCTCGCCCCGCTTGCGGGGAGAGGGTGGCCGAAGGCCGGGTGAGGGGCGGACCTTCGAAGACTTCGAAGAAAAACTCCGCACCCTCTACTCCGACTACACCTTCGAATTCGCCGCGCGCGAGTCGGGCGTCGACGCCGCGACGATCGAGCGCGTCGCCGAGATCGTCTCCAACGCCGGAACGAAACTCAGCGCGCACACGTGGCGTAGCGCGACGTCGGGCAATCTCGGCGGATGGCAGGTCGCTCGCTGTCTCTTCCTGCTCAACGCGCTCACCGGCTCCGTCGGCACGGAGGGCGGCACGTATCCGAACGGCTGGAACAAGTTCGTCCCGCGCCCGATCCACATGCCGCCGCATCCGCCGAAGTGGAACGACCTCACCTGGCCGGACGAGTTTCCGCTCGCGACGAACGAGCTTTCGTTCCTGCTGCCGCACTTTCTCGAAGACGGCCGCGGCAAGCTCGAGGTCTACTTCAGCCGCGTTTACAACCCCGTCTGGACGAATCCCGACGGCTTCACGTGGATCAACGCGCTCACCGATGAAGCAAAAGTCGGCCTGCACGTCGCACTCACGCCGACGTGGAGCGAGACCGCGTATTTCGCCGACTACATCCTGCCCGTCGGCATGGGCTCCGAGCGCCACGACATCCATTCGTACGAAACGCACGACGCGCTCTGGCTCGGCTTCCGCCAGCCGGTGATGCGCGCCGCGAAAGAGCGCCTCGGACAAACCGTCACCGACACGCGCGACGCGAATCCTGGCGAGGTGTGGGAAGAAAACGAATTCTGGATCGAGCTGTCGTGGCGCATCGATCCCGACGGCTCTCTCGGCATCCGCAAGTACTTTGAATCGAAGGGCACACCCGGCGCAAAGCTGGGCGTCGACGAGTACTACGGCTACATCTTCGAGAACTCCGTGCCGGGCCTGAAAGAGAAAGCCGCGGCCGAGGGCATGACGGCGCTCGAGTGGATGCGCCGCTCGGGCGTCTTCGAAATTCAGCGCAACATCGGTCCGGTGTATGAGCACGCCGTGCCCGAGTCGGAGCTGGTCGACGTCGCCGTCGATGCGCACGGTCGCGCGTACGCGCGCTCGCCGAAGCCGGACGCGAAGAACATCGTCCCGACGCCGACGCCCGACGGCGATGCGGAAGGCCGCCGCGCCGTCGGCGTGCAGATCGACGGCGCGATCAAGAAAGGATTCCCGACGCCGAGCGGCAAGCTCGAGTTCTACTCGCCGACGCTCACGAGCTGGGGTTGGGGCGAGCTCGCCCTTCCGGGATACATCCGCAGCCAGGTCCATCGCGAGAATCTCGAGACCGGCGAGATGCCGCTCATCCCGACGTTCCGCCTGCCGGTGCAGATTCACACGCGCAGCGCGAACTCGAAGTGGCTCGACGAGATCGCGCACACGAATCCGCTTTGGATCCATCCAACCGACGCGGCGCGCATCGCCGTCACGAACGGCCAGCTCGTGCGCGTCGAAACGCGCATCGGTTACTTCGTCGTGAAGGCGTGGGTGACGGAAGGCATCCGGCCCGGCGTTGTCGCGTGCAGCCATCACATGGGTCGTTGGAAGACATCCGACGAGGGGCAGCGACAATTGATGGCGACGGTGAAACTGGAACGGAGCGGGACGAAGTGGACGCTGCAGCGCGAGCGCGGCGTCGCGCCGTACGCGTCGCGCGATGAAGACACGAACCGCATCTGGTGGACCGACGCGGGCGTGCATCAGAACCTCACGTTCCCGGTGCAGCCCGATCCAATCTCCGGGATGCACTGTTGGCATCAGGCCGTGCGCGTGCGGAAGGCGGAGGATGGGGACAAGTACGGCGACATCTCCGTCGACGCGGAGAAGTCCCGCGCGGTGTATCGCGAGTGGCTCGAGAAAACGCGGCCGGCGTCGACGCACTCGCCCGACGGCCTGCGCCGCCCGTACTGGTTCCTTCGTCCGCTCAAGCCGTCGCGTGAGGTGTATCGGCTTCCGTGAAGAGCACGGCCGCGACCGACCTCGCCGCCGGGCTGACCGTCGCCCTCGTCGGAGTTCCGCAGTGTCTCGCCTACGCGCTGATGTCGGGGCTCCCGCCCGCGTACGGCCTCGCCACCGCCGCGATCGCGGGATTCGTCGCCGCGATGATCGGCCGCAGCGCGCAGGTCGTCACCGGTCCGACGAACACGACGGGCCTCTTGATCCTCACCGCGCTGCTGCCGTTCCTCGACGCGCGCGGCATTCTTCGCGCCGACTCGATCCGCGTCCTCGCGACGCTGACGCTGCTTGCCGGCGTGATCCGCATCGCGATGGCGCTCGCCGGCGGCGCGCATCTGATCCGCCTCATCCCCGAGTCGGTGCTCACCGGCTTCACCGCCGGCGTCGCGTTCCTCATCGGATTCATGCAGCTTGACGAAGCCCTCGGTCTTTCCGCCGCGCGCGCGACCGGATTCCTCTCGCAGCTCGCCGCGATCATCCCCGAATGGCATGACATCCAATGGCCCGCGATCGTCACCGCCCTCGGCACCGCCGCGATCGTCGCGTTCGGACGCCGCCTCTCGCCGCGCGCGCCGTTCGCGCTCATCGCCGTGCTCGCGGCGACGGTGATCGCGTGGCTGCTGCATCTCGATGGCACGCGCGGCCTTCCGCTCGTGCGCGACCGCCACGCGGTGACGAGCGGCTGGCCTCCGCTCGCGGGACCATTGATCGACGCGGATCTGCTGCAAACGCTCTTCGTCCCCGCCGCCGCGATCGTGCTCCTCGGCACGCTCGAGCTGACGGCGACCGCACGCGCCGGCGGTGCCCGTCCCGACATGCGACGCGAGATCCTCGCGCAGGGTTGGGCGAACGTCGCCGGCGCCTTCGGCGCCGCGTTCCCCGCGTCCGCAAGCCTCGGCCGCTCCGCGCTCCTGCGCATCGGCGGCGCGCAGACCCGACTCGCGCCCGCATTCGCGGCCGTCCTCTCCGGCGTCCTACTCCTCGCCGGCGGCAGCGCCGCCGGATGGATTCCGCAGGCGAGCCTCGCCGGCGTCCTTTTCGTCGTCGCCGCACGCATGATCGACTGGCGCGGCATGCGCCGCTTGTGGAACGCGTCGCACGAAACGAAGATCCTGCTGATCGAGACCCTCGCCGCGACGCTGCTCCTCCCGCTGCAGTGGGCGATCCTCCTCGGCACCGGCACCGCGCTCGTCATTCACATCGCCAACACCTCCGCGCCGCGATTGCGCCTCCTGCGTCCCGGGCAGCTCGGCCTCGTTCCCGTGAGCGCGGATGAGCAACCGGAGATCGTCGTCGTCCAGGTGAGCGGCAACCTGCACTACGCCGCCGTCGCGCCGTTCGAGGAAGAGGTCGAGCGCATCGTCCCCGCGTCCGCGCGCTTCGTCGTCCTCGACCTCGCGCACGCCCACGAGATCCGCTTCGCCGCGCTGCGCGCCTTCGAACGCCTCGCCGAAAAAAAAGCAGAGCTCTGGCTCGCCGGCGTCGACGCCGACGCCGCGCGCCTCCTCGAGCGCTCGCGCAGCACGTTGCGCTGGCGGGCGGAAGACGCCGCGCCGGGCGTGAGCGTCGCGCGGGTGCTGGAAACGATTCGTTCGATTTGACGAACGATTGCACGCTCGCAGAATGAGCACATGCCTGTCGATGACGATGCCGTGCGCGACGTGCTGCGCTTCTATCCGCAGATCTATCTCGCCTGTCACGTCGATCACGTGCGCGCGATGTCGACCGAGTGGCAGCTCTCCGCGCACGACTCGTCGATCCTCGCCCATCTCGACCGCCGCATCGCGACGAGTCCACGCACCCTCGCGCAGCACCTCGGCGTGCAGCCATCGACGCTCTCCGCCGCGATCGCGCGCCTCGAGTCGCTCGGCTATCTCGCGAGCACGCCTGCTTCATCCGACAAGCGCCGCCGCGAGCTGACGCTCACCGAACGCGGCGCCGAAGCGATGGCCTCGACGTCCGTGCTCGACCGCGATCGCGTGCGCGAGCTGCTGCAAACGCTCGAACCGAAAGAACGCGCCGCGGCCGTCCGCGGCCTTTCCCTTCTCGCGCGCGCCTCGCGCGCCTTACGCAAAGCGGAGGAATCATGAAGATCCTGCTCATCGTCCTCGGCACGCTGGTCGTCCTCATCGCGCTCGTCGTCGTCATCGGCGCGCTTCTGCCGAAACGCCACGAAGCCTCCCGCTCCGCGCTGGTCCACGCATCTCCCGCCGACGTCTATCGCGCGCTGACGAATTTCGAAGCCGCGCCGCAGTGGCGCAAGGAGTTGAAGCGCGTCGAGCTCCTCGGCAACGGCCAGTTCCGCGAGCACGGCGAACACGGCGCCGTCACGTATGCGGTGGTGCAGCAGACGTCGAACGAATTGCTCGTGACCGAGATCGTCGACCGCGACCTCGGCTACTCCGGCTCGTGGAGCTACGCGCTCGCACCCGAAGGCAACGCCACACGGCTCACCATCACCGAGCGCGGCGAAGTGTCGAACGTGATCTTCCGATTCATGTCGCGCTTCGTCTTCGGACACACGGCGACGATGGACAAATACCTCGCCGCGCTGTCCGCGCGCTTTGCATGAGGCGCCGGCGTTCCCAACGCGGCGCGTGCACCACACCTCGGAACGCCGGCGTCCCGCCGGCTGGCCCGGCGGCGTCCTCGCCGCCGCTTCGCGCTACGTCTTGAACCCCGGATCGCTGCGCTCGAGCTTGCGCAGCAGCGCCGGCCAGGCCAGTGCGCCGCCGAGGCCGCGCGTCACTTGCTTCGCCTGCGCGGTGGCGCCGGCGATGATGCGCGAGTCGATCGGGATCAGGTTCGAGCCGCCGGCTGTCTGCGCGCGAATCTGAATCTTGCACGCGGCCTGGAAGAGGTACATGAACAGGAACGCGTCGGGGATCGTGTCGGCGACGGTCAGGAGGCCGTGATTGCGCAGCATCAGGAAATTCTTGTCGCCGAGATCGCGCACGAGACGCGGGCGCTCGTCTTCGTTCAGCGCCACGCCTTCGTAGTCGTGATAGGCGAGCGACGCGAGGACGAAAATCGACTGCTGCGAGATCGGCAGCACGCCGTCCGGCTGCGCGGAGACGGCGATGCCGTCGAGGCTGTGCACGTGCAGCACACACTTCGCGTCCTCGCGCGCGGAATGAATCGCGCTGTGAATGTTGAAGCCCGCCGGATTGACGTCGTACTGGCTGTGCTCGACCTTCTTCCCCTCGAGATCGATCTTCACGAGACTCGACGCCGTGATCTCGTCGAACAGCATCCCGTAAGGATTGATGAGGAAGTGATGATCCGGCCCCGGTACGCGCGCGGAGATGTGCGTGAAGATCAGATCATCCCAGCCGAACAGCGCCACGAGCCGGTAGCAGGCCGCGAGATCGACGCGCAGTTGCGCCTCCGAATTTGCCATGCGGGAAACGCTATCACGAAGGTTTCGTGGAAGGCCGGATGGACGCACAATGAGCGCGTGAAAGGCCTGGATGTGCAGGACGCGCTCGCGCGCGATGTGCTGAATGCGCTCAGCGCGAACATCGCCGTGCTCGATGCGCAGGGCACGATCGTCGCGGTGAACGAGGCCTGGATCCGCTTCGCACATGCGAACGATGCGAAGGACGAAGGGTGTTACGTCGGCGCGGACTATGTCGCGATCTGCGAACAGGCGCTGCTGCAGACCGACGACGACGTGTTGCAGCAAACGGTGGGCGGTCTACGGGCGATGCTCGATGGTACGAGAAACCAATTCTCGATCGAGTATCCGTGTCACTCGCCATCCGAACAGCGCTGGTTCTATCTGCGCGCGACGCGGCTGCGGGACGAAACGCGGCCCGGCATCGTCGTCGCGCACGAGGACATCACCCAGCGCAAACGCGCGGAGCAGATTCTCGCGGCCACCGAGCGCGAGCTGCGCCGTGCGAAAGAAGAAGTGGAGCACGCCAGCCGCCAGCTGGTCCTGGCCCTCGAGCGCGAGCGCGAGCTCTCTCGCGTCGACGACGTCACCGGCGCGATCAACCGGCGTCACTTCTTCGAGCTTGCGGAGCACGAGATCTCCGTCACGGAACGATACCACCGGCCGCTGTCGCTGCTGGTCTTCGACATCGATCATTTCAAGCAGGCCAACGACACGCACGGCCATCGCGCCGGCGACGAGTTGCTCAAGCGCGCCGCGCTCGTCGCGCAGGAGCATCTCCGCATCTCCGACATCTTCGCGCGCTACGGCGGCGACGAGTTCGTGGTCCTGCTGCCGCACGCCACGTCCGCCGAGGCCGCGGTGGTCGCGGAGCGCATGCGCGTGGCCATCGCCGAGGGCGCGATGACGATCAGCATCGGCATCGCGGAGTTTCGCGATGGCGACACGCTCGACGGCCTGATCCACCGCGCGGACGAGGCGCTGTATCGCGCGAAGAACGAAGGGCGCAATCGATTCGCGATTGCGTCGGAATCGCAGGCTTGGTAACCGTTCACCCAACGCTCACTCGCTTCCGGCGAATGCAAGCGTAAAATCTCTCCGCTCCAGCGTCCGAAATATCCAGGAGGATTGTGATGTCCGAAGCGCTCGCGTTTCCGCGCGAACGCCGCTACCCGTGGTGGCTCATCGCGGCGGGAGTGGCGATCGGCGCCGCTATTCTCGCGGGAGCGTTGTTCCTTCCGGGCGAATCATCGCCGTTGCGGCATCGTCTCCTTGCGACCGGCCGCTTCCGCGCCACGCCGGGCATGCTGGTCGGAGAGACCACGTATCGGCCGTGGCACCGGTGCGAGGCAGGTGCTCGCCTCGATCCTGAGTTCGCTCGAGTGATCGGGCAAGAATCGACGGAACGCGAACTGCTCGATCGCGCAGTGATCGATGTTTTGGCCGGCAGGTACGCGCGCGCGATTGCCGCGTTCGAACTGGCATCGCAGGACAACGGCTCGGCCGGCGAGGCCATGGCCGGTCTTTCGGCCGTGTACCTGGCTCGCTTCGAGGCGGAGCACGACTGTCTCGATCTTCTCCGCGCCATTCAGGCCGTGGATCGTTCGCAGGCACGCCATCCCTCCGATTCTGCGCGGCGCGCGCTTCGCTTCAACCGCGCGGTCGCGCTCGCGCAACTCGGTACGCGCATCCTCTCTGAGAAGGCTCTCCGGGAAGTGGCGGCGAGTGAGCCGGATGAGAGCTGGCGCACCGAAGCCATGACTCTGTTGCGCGAAGCGCAGCGTCCGAGTGTGGACGATGAATGGGAGCGCGCCCGTCCGCGGGTCGAATCGCCTGACGTGGCGGCGGCGGAGATCGAATCGATCGTCGGCCGCCTGCCTGGACATGCGAGAGCATTCGCGGAAGAAATTCTTCTCCCGCGATGGGCGGCCGCGATGGAAACCGGCGACACGGCTGGTGCGGCCAAGTCTCTTCAGCTCGCGTCGGCGATTGCCGACGCGATGCGGCGATTGCGAGGAGAGGAGCTTCTGGCCGATGCAGTGAGCTCCATCCGGAACACGATGGCGGAAGGAACGGCCGAGCAGCGACGCGCGTTGCTCGAAGGCTTGCAGCAGTTTGGCGCCGGCGTCATTCAATACCACGAGCAGAACCTGGCGTCGGCGAGCGCTCCGTTGACGCAGGCGGTGAAGGACCTGACCCTCGCACGACATCCGCTTCGGCACTGGGCGAAGTTCTACCTCGCCATCGGCAAGTCCTACGACAAAGGGAGCAGTGGGCTGGCCATCCTCGACCAGTTGCTCGACGAGATTCCACCGGACCGATATCCCGCGCTTCTCGGCCGGATCGAATGGATCGCCGGCACGATCGACAAAGTGGAAGGTCGTCTCCAATCGTCTGTGAGCCGTTACGAGCGCTCGGCGTCCGCCCTTCATCGCGCGGGCGGAGCGTCGGCGTCGGCGTTCGTGTCGGTGCTGCTCGCCGAATCGTACACGGACCTCGGCGAGCATTCGCGATCGTGGGAGCTTCGCCGCGAGGCATTCCAACACGTACCGCGTACCGAAATCCTGAGAAGGCGTATCGCCATGTGGACGGAGGCGAAAGAAGCGCTGGTGCACCAGGGGAACATAGCTCTCGCCGGTCCACTGGTGGAAGAAGCCGTTGCGACGGCCGAACTGTGGGGAAAACCTCTGGGACGGGTAGTCGCTTATCTTCGCCGGGCCGAGTACCGCCTGCAGGCGGTTTCACGCGATGAGGCGCTGGCGGATTTGCAGCGCGCGCAATCCGCGCTTGCTGAGATGGAAGCAAGCTCGCTCCGAAATCAGGAAACCTACCGGTCCCAAATTACGGAAGGACTGTGCTACCGGGCGACGGATGCGGCACGCGCGGCGAACGTGATGCAGGAGGCGCTCGACCGGCAACGCGCCACCGGCAAGAAATTCGATGCGATCACGTATACAACGGCGTTGGCGGACGCGCAGATCGCTTCGGGCGACCTCGCCGCGGGCGCGGCCAGTCTCGAACGCGCGATCGCACTCTTCGAAGAAATTCGCGCGACGGTTGAGGACCCGGTTTCGCGCATGCATGCATTTCACCAGGCCCAACCGGCGTTCGATCGCCTGATCGAACTGCACACAACCTCGCTTCCTGTCGACCGGGAAGAGAACTTTCGGCTCGCGGAACGCTCGAGAGCGCGTGTCCTCCTCGAGCTGAGCGCCGGAGATCGCGCCACCACGTTTGTGCGGCTCGCCGACCTGGAGACGAAACTTCCGCCGGACGTCACGCTCGTCAGTTTCGTCGTAGCGAATGAACGCATCCTGGCTTGGGTGATCGAGGGCGGACGCGCGCGACAGGTGACGTTGGAGACGAGTCGTGCCGTGCTCGAACAAGAAATCGAGCGATTCCGGCTCGAGCTGGGCTCACGAAGCGGCACCGCCGCCATCCAAGAAGCGGCGATGCCGCTCTACGACCACCTGATTCGTCCATTGAGCCTCGGGAGCGGCAGCAGCAAGCCCTTGATCATCGTTCCCGATCGTTTGCTGGCTCGTTTGCCCTTTGGCGCGCTTTACGACCGCGAGTCAGGACGCTATCTGATCGAGCAGCGTGTGGTCAGCATCACGCCGAGTGCGACGTTGCTCATGCGAAAGAGTCGCGACTCCATTGCCCGGGCGGACGCTGCGTCGGTCCTGGTGCTCGGGATTTCGAATGCCGCAGATTGGCGGGGCCGCAGTCTCCCTCCGTTACGGTGGGCAGAGCGCGAGGCAGAACAGGTTGCAGCGCTGTATTCGGATGCTGTTTTGTTCCGCGGGGCCGAGGCGACGCGTGAGAATTTCGCGGCGCGGGCCCTCTCAAGCGATGTGATTCATTTCGCCGGCCACGCAGTCGTTGATCTGGAAGCACCCCGCAGATCGGTCCTTCTGTTCTCCGGATGCGGCGGAGGAGGAATGGATGAATTGGGTGCCGTCGCTGGCGGACCTCGGCTTCGGCGATTTCACCATGCCGGCCAGCGGCCGTCCGAGAGGCGCCAACACGCGAATCGTGCTTCCGCCAGGGACGCTGCTGTCTCAAAGCATCGTTCGCGCTCGCGATACGAACGAGTACAAGGTCTATGAGTTTCCGGCGACAAGCCGGGACGAGTCGCTCCGCAAGAAGAGCGCGCTGGCCAACGACCTGATTTTCCGTACTCAGGTCGACCCAGATGGAAGTCAGAGTCAACGGGGAGCCCATTTTTACGACCGTTCAAGTCGCCGGCGTGCCGAAGATCCGGATGTGCGTCAGCAACGACATGCGGAAGGTGCCGTCCACCTACGGAAGCCCATCTCTGTCTCTGAACCACATGGAACACTTCGAGGCGATTGCTCCGAAAGACTTGAGCTTATTCAACAGCGGTGAGTTCGAGCCGCCGACGTCCATCGATCCCACGCTCACGGGCGACCCCATCTGCAATGGAGCCCGTTACGTCGACACCGGGGGCCGGAAATGACAAAGAGCGTGATCATCGAGCTCGGGAAGTCGCAGGTCAAAGTCGAGATTGTCGGAGCCGGCGTCCGTTACGCGCTGCTGCCGCCCCCACGTGACCCTCAGGCTTGGGATTTGACCGCGGAGGAGCTCGCGGATCGCAAAGCGTTTGAAGAGGCGGGCTGGCGCTTTCATCCCGCCACGGATCTCCAGTGGAGCACGCTGAAGGATGACGATCGAAACATCATTGAAGCCGGACTACTGGCTCGTCACCCGGACGGCGGGCTCCTCATCGTCATGAATCACATTCTTGCGGAGCCCTCGGATGCCGACCAACTGGTTCATCTGGAGGAAAGAGCTCGCGGCCTGATGCGGTCGCTTCCATCACAGATGGAACGCGATGACATTCGTGTTCCGCCTTCAGGGTCCGAGTCTCTTTACGAAACCATTCGCCGAGAGGTCGTTCGTTTCAAGGGCAGCTCTCATGGCCTTGATGGTGGTCCAAACGTCGACATCGCTCTCACGATTCATCTCCTCAGTCCGGGCACGCGTGTCGGCCCGATTGGCGATCATCCGCTGACACAGAAGCATTGGACTCAAATTCAGCTCGACCCGAATGCCTGGAACGAGGAAGGGCTGCACTACGGTGCGAATATCCGGGTTGCGGTCATCGATCTCGGGTTCTATTTGGACGACCCGCAAATCAAGCCGCACATCGAAACGACTGTTTATGTCGACGACCAGGGTAACGTCGGAGTCCGACACGTCGATGCGTCAGGCAACGTGACGCACCGCCTCCGAAACGGCACTGTGCTGGCGAATGAGCTGCCGCAGGCCTATCACGGGACCTTGTGCGCAGGGCTCGTCGGCGCTCTCAAAGACACACTGTCGGTGAACGGTGCGGCTCCGGCATGCAAGCTGGTGCCGGTCGTGCTGCAGTCCGTGACGAGACAAGATGCAGTTGCGGCCGCGATTACGGCTTGCGCCGACGGTTTCGGCGTCGGCTTGCCGGTCGATGTCATCGTTTGCAGTCTTTGCCCCAGCAACCGCAGCTGGAATCCGTGGTCGGATATTCAGACCGCAATCGATTACGCGTCTACCAGGGGCCGGGGAGGACTCGGCATACCGATCATCTGGGCCGTATACAACAAGAAAAAGAAAATTCCCGCAGGCTCGCTGGAAGATTACGCGCCTGTTCTCTGCGTTGGGCCGAGCGTGGTTGCGGATTCACCCATCGAGCGGATGTCGGACTATGGCTATGGGCCGGGCATCGTTCTCGCGCCCGGCGAGACCATTACGGGTTTGCAATGGAACGCAGGCCAAGCTGGGATTGGACGCGAATCGGGCAGCAGTTGTTCCGCACCGATCGTGGCCGGCGTGGCAGCCCTGATGCTTTCCGCAAAGAACACGCTCAAATCCTCGCAGGTGGCCGAAATTCTCAGGACAACGTGTGATCCGCAGCCTGCGCTTGGTCAGACGAAAACCCCCGTGAGCGACAAAGTTGGTTGGGGACGCGTGAACGCCTTCGAAGCCGTCAAGAAGGCGAAGGTCTCTTGAGCGCGGGCCGTTCATAGCGGATATCGACCCGCGTCGATGACCGCCGTCGCGATGCGCCGGCGCGCGGCAACGGTGTCGAACCGCGGGCGAGGTGTTGCGTCGACCCCCAACTGTCGCGCCGAGTGATCGAACCTCGCCAGCGCATCCTCGGCGTACACGGCGACGGCGTCCTGCTGCAGCGAACCGCCGCGCTTCTCCGCGCGCAGCGTCGCGCTCTCGATCGCGTACACCTCGATGGCCATGTCCGCGATGTGGCCGAGAATCTCCTGCTGTTCCAGGTCTTCGACCTTGTCGAGCATCGCCAGCACGAGCGCTTTTTCGCGCGCGAGGAGGCCGCTTGCGGCGCCGTCGCGTTGCAGTTTGCGCAGCCGCGTCGGGATGATCAGGCGATTGATCTCGTTCGTGCCTTCGTACAGCCGCGTGATGCGCGCGTCGCGGAACGCGCGCTCGGCCGGATACTCCTTCGAATAGCCGTAGCCGCCGTACACCTGCACGGCCTCGTCGACGACGTACGCGAGGCTCTCGCTCGTCCACACCTTATTGATGGAGCATTCGACGGCGTACGACTCGATCGTGCGCAGGACGTCGCTGCTCGATTCGATCTCGCGATCGGCGTCGCCGAGCGTGCGATACGCCATCGCGTCGCCGACGTAGCAGCGGATCGCCATCTCGGCGAGCTTCTGCCGGATCATGCCAAACGACGCGATGGCGCGCCCGAACTGGTGCCGCTGCTTCGCATATTCGGTGGCGTGATGGAGTGCGTTCTTCGCGCTGCCCATGTTGCGCGTGCCGAGCTTCAGCCGGCCGATGTTGAGGACGTTGAACGCGACCTTGTGTCCCTCGCCGATCGTGCCGAGGACGTTCGCGCCCGGCACGCGGACGTTCTCGAGAATCAGCGCCGTCGTCGACGAGCCGTCGAGCCCGAGCTTCGGCTCCTCGCGCCCGCTGACGACGCCCATCGAGCGCTCGACGAGAAACGCCGTGAACTTCTCGCCGTCGACTTTCGCGAAGATGGTGAACAGATCGGCGAAGCCGCCGTTCGTGATCCACATCTTCTGCCCGTTGAGGACATAGGATCGCCGTCGAGCGTCGCGCGCGTGCGCGCCGCGAGCGCGTCCGATCCGGAGCCAGGCTCGGTCAGACAGAACGCCGCGACCAGCTCGCCCGAGGCAAGTTTAGGCAGATACCTTTCCTTTTGTTCGGGCGTGCCGAAGTAGACCAGCGGCAGCGTGCCGATGGTCGTATGCGCGCCGAGCGAGCCGGCGAACGACGGCATGATGCCGATCTTCTCGCCGAGAAACGCGGAGCTGACTTTGTCCAGGCCGAGCCCTCCGTACTCTTCCGGGATGTCGATGCGCAGCAGATCGAGATCGCCGGCTTTGAGCAGCAGCTCGCGCGTGACGTCCCAATTTTTCGAATAGATCTCCGCCTCGCGCGGCAGCACTTCCGTGCGCATGAAGTCCTCGGCGATGGCGCCGAACATCTGCTGCGCGGACGACAAGTCCTCGCGGGTGAAGATCTCGCCGCGCGCAAAGTCCTGGTTGAGAAACGAACGCATTTTGATATCCTACCTACCGTTCGGTAGGTCAGTGAAGAGCTCAATTCAGCGCGCGCCGATGGATGGTCGTGCCTCCGAGGTTTATCGCACCGCGGCCCGGATCATCCTGCAGAAAGGCTATGACGCCACGTCCGTGAGCGACATCGCCGAGGCCCTCGGCATCACCAAGGCCGGGCTGTACCACTACATCAAAGGAAAGACCGAGCTGCTCTACGAGATCATGAAGTACGGTCTCGAAGAGCTCGAGCGCGAAGTGCTCGTCCCGGCGCGCGAGATCGCCGATCCCGAAGAGCGCCTCCGCTTCGTCGTCACCACGCACGCCCGCATCGTCACGCGCGGCGACGGCGTGGTGACGATCCTCGTCGACGAAGCGCGCGCGCTCACGCCCGCGCAGAACCGCAACGTCGTGCGCATGAAGCGGAAGTACATCGACTGCCTCCGCGACACGCTCGACGAGATGAAGCAGCAGCGCAAGCTGCGCGACCTCAACGTGACGGTTGCCGCGTTCTCGATCACCGGCGCGATCAACTGGCTCTCGCGCTGGTACCGGCCGGGCGGCGCGCTCAGCGCCGAGGAGATCGCCTGGCAGATCGCCGACATCGCCCTCAACGGAGTGCTGCGATGAACGTCGTCGTCTGCATGAAACAGATCCTCGATCCCGAAGTGCCGGCGCGCGACTTCCGGATCGATGCCGAGAAGAAAGAAGCGGAGCGCGGCTCGGCGAATCTCGTTACGAACATCTTCTGCGAGAACGCGCTCGAGACGGCGCTACAGCTCGGTGGCACGATCACCGCGCTGACGTACGGGCCGGAGAGCGCGGAAGACACGCTGCGCAAAGCGCTGGCGATGAAGGCCAGCGCCGCGGCGCATGTCGTCGGCGACGGCGGCCATCCGCTGCACGTCGCGCAAGTGCTCGCGGCGGCGATCCGCAAGCTCGGCCCGTTCGATCTCGTGATCGCCGGACGCGAGTCGGGTGATTGGGGAGCGGGACAAACGGGCGCGCTGCTCGCGGAGGAGCTCGGATTGCCGTGCGTGTCGTTCGCCGACAAAGTGGAGGACAGACAATCCTGTCTGCCCATCCGTCGTCAGACCGAGTCGGGATGGGAGATCATCGAAGCCCAGCCGCCGCTCGTCGTCACGGTCACGAACGCGGAGCACAACGTCCCGCGCATCCCGAAAGTGCGCGACGTGATGATGGCCCATCGCCAGCCGGTCACGCGCTTCACCGCCGAAGAGCTGGGCGTGGCGCGGGGCGATTACTACGAAATCGTAGAACTGGCGATCCCGCAGAAGGAATCGCGCTGCGAATTCGTCGACGTCGACGAATTCGCGAAGCGGATCTCGGAGATCACGGCGGCGCTATGACGAACGTGATCGTGCTTTTCGAGGATGGACGCTCCGCGCAAGGTCTTGCCGGCGCCGCCGAAAAACTCGGCGGTTCGACAACCGCCGTTCGCTTCGAGGGCGAGTATCAGATTGAAGAAGCGCTCGATGCGTTGACGGAGGCGTGCCGCGGTGCCGAGGTGGTGCTGTTGGCGAATGACACGTACAGCCAGGAGATTGCGCCGCGACTTGCGCATCGGCTGGGTGGGGCGTGTGTGGGGGATGGGGTGGATGTTGCGCGCGTCGACGGGCGGGTGCGCGTTACGAGGCAGGTGTATGGGGGGAAGGCGAACGCGGTAATCGAAATCAGGCGTTCGCCTGCGGTGGTGTGGCTTCGCGCGCGTTCGTTTAGGAGTGCGGTGGCGGAGCCACCGCTTTCGGCAATCCAAAGCGGTGGCTCCGCCACCGCACTCCCAAAAATCGTCGAGCGCAAAAGCGCCGAAACAGGCGCAGAAAGACTCGAAGACGCGCAGGTCATCGTCTCCGGAGGCCGCGGCATCGGCGGGCCGGAGGGGTTTCACGAGGAGCTGCAGCCGCTCGCCGAGATCCTCGGCGCGCAGATGGCGGCGTCGCGCGCTGCGTGCGATGCGGGGTGGGTGCCGCCGACGTGGCAGGTGGGGCAGACGGGGAAGAAGGTCGCGCCCGAGCTCTACGTCGCCGTCGCCATCACGGGCGCGAGCCAGCACATGGCTGGGATCTCCGAGGCGAAGAACATTGCCGTGATCAACATCGATCCGGACGCGCCGATCTTCAAACACGCGCGCTTCGGAATCGTCGACGACTACAGGAAGGTGGTCCCGCAACTGAGGCAGAAACTTGCGCGACGCAACACGTGAGATCTACTGGAACATCAGCTACGTCTGGCTGATGTACGTCCTGCTCGCGCCGACGATCGCGATCGGCGGGTGGGGCATTCTTCGCCGCGTCCAGCGCTGGCGGCGCGGGAAGCCTGACGCGTCGCGCTTCGATCAGGCGCATCTAAGAATCAAACGCCTCCTCGATCATTCATTAGCCCAGCGCCGCAACCCGCTCTTTCATCGCCTCATCACCTGGGGCTTCATCGTCCTCACCATCGCCACCATCGTCGTCGCCCTCGACGCCGACTTCGGCACGTCGATCATGCGCGGCGCGTTCTATCTCTACTTCCAGTCGCTCATCGTCGACGTTTTCGGCGCGTTCGTCCTCGTCGCCGCCGTCGTCGCGGCGATCAGGCGCCCGCGTTTCACGCCGCTGCTCGCGGCGATCTTCGTCATCGCGCTCACCGGCTTCCTCGTCGAAGGACTGCGCATCGCGGCGACCCACGATCCGTGGGGCGCGTGGTCGCCGTTCGGCAACCTCATCGCGAAGGTGATCCCGGTCTCGGTCGTCGCGCATCGCGCGCTTTGGTGGCTGCATCTCGTCATCACGTTCGCGTTCCTGGCCTGGCTGCCGTTCACGCAGCTGCGCCACATCGTCACGTCTCCGTTGAACCTCTACACCTCCAATCTCGCTCCGATCGGCGCGAACCTGAAGTCCGTCGACTTCGAACAGGAGCGCCTCGGCGTGGCGACGCTGGACGACTTCACGTGGAAGGACCGGCTCGATTTCGACGCCTGCACCGAATGCGGGAAATGCACCGACGCTTGTCCCGCGCACGCGGTCGGGAAAGTGCTCTCGCCGCGCGACATCATCATGGAACTGCGCGACCGCGCCGAAGGCGCGAACGCGATCGAAGGCGCGGCGTCGCCGGAAGCGCTGTGGGAATGCACGACCTGCGCGGCGTGCGTCGAGGTCTGTCCGGTCTACATCGAGCAGATGCCGAAGATCGTCGACATGCGCCGCCATCTGGTGATGGAGCAAGCCGAATTTCCGGAGGGGATGCAGTCCGCGGTGATGTCGCTCGAGAAGCGCGGGCATCCGTTCAGCGGCACGCAGGCCACGCGCGTCGATTGGGCGCAGGGACTCGACGTGCAGCACGTGAGCGCGGCAAAAGACGCGGATGTTTTGTTCTGGGTCGGCTGCGGCGGCGCACTGATCGAGCGCAATCAGAAAGTGATTCGCGCCACCGCGCAGCTCCTGCAGAAGGCGAACGTGAAGTTCGCGATTCTCGGGCGCGACGAAAAGTGCTCCGGCGATCCCGCGCGCCGCATCGGCAACGAGTTTCTCTTCGAGATGCTGGCGAAGGAGAACATCTCCAACTTCGCGAAACACAACGTCCGCAAAGTCATCACGCCCTGCCCGCACTGCTTCAACACCTTCAAGAACGAGTACCCGCGCTACGGCGCCGTGTTCGAGGTCTTCCATCACAGCGAATACCTCCAACAGCTCGTCGACGAAGGGAAGCTCGCGCCGGCGACCGAGGATGGCGACGGCGTGACGTTCCACGATCCCTGCTATCTCGGCCGGCAGAACGGCATTTACGACGCGCCGCGAAATGTCGCGAACGCGACGATCGAGATGGAGCGCAGCAAAAACAAATCGTTTTGCTGCGGCGGCGGTGGCGGCATGAGCTTCGTCGACGAGCCGCCCGACAAACGCGTGAATCAAGAGCGCGCGAACGAGGCGGTGGCGACCGGCGCGAAGACGCTCGCCGTCAGCTGCCCGTTCTGCATGTCGATGATGGAAGACGGCGTGCGCGGGCGGATGCGTGTGCAGGACATTTCGGAGGTGCTGTGGGCTGCGCAGAGTGTCATTCCGAGCCGCGAAGACGGCGAGGAATCCCTTCGCCACGAAGAGGGGATCCCTCGCTACGCTCGGGATGACACAGGAAGGGGCGAACTGATGGATCTGAACCTCACCCCGGACGAACAAGCCTTCCGCGACGAATGCCGCGCGTGGCTGCGCGAGCACGTCGTTGCCGCGAAGAGCGTCGACGAGTTGAAGCGCTGGCAGCGCACGCTCTTCGAAGGAGGCTGGGCCGGCATCTCGTGGCCGAAGCAGTACGGCGGCCGCGGGGCGACGCTGATCCAGCAGGCGATTTTCCAGGAAGAGCTTGCACTCGCCGACGCGCCGCATCTCATCGGCACGATCGGTCTCTCGCTCGTCGGGCCGACGATCATCGCCATGGGCAGCGACGAGCAGAAATCGCGCTACCTGTCAAAGATTCTCTCCGGTGAAGAGATCTGGTGTCAGGGCTTTTCCGAGCCGAACGCCGGCAGCGATCTGGCCGCCCTCGGCACACGCGCGCTCAAAGACGGCGACGAGTTCGTCGTCAACGGGCAGAAGATCTGGACCAGCTTCGCGCACATCGCCGACTGGTGTCTCCTCCTCGTGCGCACCGACTTCGAGGCGCCGAAGCACAAAGGCATCACCTGCGTCCTCGTCGACATGCATGCGCCCGGCATCTCCGTGCGTCCGCTGCGGATGATGTCGGGCGACGCGGGCTTCAACGAAGTGTTCTTCGAAAACGTACGCGTGCCGTCGTCGCAGGTCCTCGGCAAGGTGAACGAGGGCTGGACGACGGCGATCACGGCGCTGATGAACGAGCGGGCGAATCTCGGCACGGGCGTGCAGGTGATCTTCCGCCGCAATCTCAACGCGCTCATCGCGCGTGCGCGCTCGATGAACCGTACTACCGATCCATTGGTGCGGCAGAAGCTCGCCCAGGCGTATCTCGAGCTGGAGATTCTGCGCCTCAACACCAATCGCGCGCTGACGTCGCTCAGCAAAAACAAAGTCCCCGGACCGGAAGGCTCGACGCTGAAGCTGTACTGGAGCGAGATGAACCAGCGCACGCAGCAGATCGCGCAGGAAGTCCTCGGTCCGCACGCGCAACTCTCCGACTTCGACGGCGGCATCTGGCAGTACGGCTATCTGCGCTCGCGCGGCAACACCATCGAAGCGGGGACGAGCGAGATTCAACGAAACATCATCGCCGAGCGCGTGCTCGGACTGCCGAAGAGCTATTGATATGGAATTCGATCTCAGCAAGCCGCAGAAACTTCTCAAGCAATCCGCGCGCGACTTCCTCTTGCGCGAATGCAATCCCGAGCGCGTGCGCGCCGCGATGGCGACTGACACCGCCGACGATCGCGAGCTCTTCTCCGCCGCCGCCGAGCAAGGCTGGACAGCGCTCATCATCCCCGAAACCTACGGCGGCCTCGGGCTCGGCCTCGTCGATCTCGCCGTCGTCTGCGAAGAGATGGGACGCGCCTGCATGCCGGGTCCGTTGTTCGCAACGATCTTCGCCTCCGCGGCGATCGTGCACGCGGGAACGGAAGAGCAAAAGCGCAAGTGGCTCGAGCCGATCGCCGCGGGCGAGATGCGCGCGACCGTCGCGTTAGGCGAAGAGTTCGTACTCGACGCCGGCGTCGCCGATTTGATTCTACGATTCACCGAGAACGGCATCGAAGAAGTCGAAGGCGCGACGATCACGCGCACGCCGGCCATGGACGAAACGCGCAAGTTCTATCGAGTAGCGCGCGCCTCCGGCGCGCCTTTGGGCGGGGGCGCGCCGGAGGCGCGCGCTACTCCGACGGATATAGGCACAGTGATGCTCTGCGCCGAAATGGTCGGCGGCATGCAGTGGATCCTCGACGCCTCCGTCGACTACGCCAAAACCCGCCAGCAATTCGGCCGCGTGATCGGCTCCTTCCAGGCCATCCAACATCAATGCGCGGACATGCTGCTGATGACTGAGAGCGCGCGCTCGGCGACGTACAACGCCGCATGGGCGATGACGCCGCTGGCCACGTCGATCGCGAAAGCCTACTGCTCCGACGCCGGCCGCGAAGTCGCAAATCGCGGCGTGCAAGTGCACGGCGGCATCGGCTTCACCTGGGAGCACGACCTCCAGCTCTATTACAAACGCGCCAAAGCATCCGAGACCTTGTTCGGGGACGCGACGTTCCATCGGGAGCGCATCGCGTCGCTCGTCGTCGACGTGAAAGTGGAGGACAGACAGGTTCTGTCCGCGACAACTTAAGGAGGCAGGCATGAAACGCTCGGCATTGTTGATTTTTGTTTGTTTGATGTTGCCCGTCGTGGCGTTCGCCCAGGCGCGACTCACGGGCTCCGACCTGCAGGGAACCGTCCGCGACGACAGCGGCGGCGTGGTTCCCGGGGTCACGGTGACGGCGACGAACACCGCCACGAACCAGACCCGCACCGCGACCACCGACAGCGAGGGGCGCTACTACATCGCCGCGCTCACCGCCGGCGTGTACGACGTGACCGCGGAGCTGAGCGGGTTCGCGCCGCAGAAGCGGAGCGGCTATCGCCTCGTCCTCGGACAGCGCGCCGAGCTCGACTTCCAGCTGCGCGTCGGCACCTCGGAATCGATCGTCGTCAGCGCCTCGGCACCGGTCGTCGACACGACGCAGGCCGACGTCTCGACGGTCGTGTCGCAGGAGCAGATCGACAACCTGCCGACGAACGGCCGCAACTTCCTCAGCTTCAGCGTGCTCACGCCCGGCGTCACGAACGACCGCACGCCGCAGCAGGGTGCATCCGCGACGTCCGGCCTCTCGTTCGGCGGCCAGCGCGCGCGCTCGAACAACATCATGGTCGACGGCGTCGACAACAACGACCCGATCGTCGGCGCCGTGCGCGCGACGTTCAGCCAGGAAGCGATTCAGGAGTTCCAGGTTCTCACCAACTCCTACTCCGCGGAATTCGGAAAAGCCTCGGGCGGCGTCGTCAACATCATCACCCGCTCCGGCACGAACGATCCGGGCGGCAACCTCTTCTACTTCTTCCGCAACGACAGCCTGAACTCGAAGTCGATCTTCGAGGAGGAAGACATCTTCGGTAACGACGTCAATCGCGACAAGGCGCCGTTCAAACAGAATCAGTGGGGCATCACGTTCGGCGGGCCGCTCGTGCGCGACCGCACGTTCTACTTCCTCTCCGCCGAGACGCTGAACACCGACACGAACAACTTCGTCAACATCGATCCGGCCGCCGTCACGCTGCTGAACGCGGCCGGCTTCCCGGTGTCGACGGGCAACGTGCCGTACGAAGTCTCCGCGGACGAATATCTGGCAAAGCTCGACCATCACTGGACGTCGAGCAACTCGTTCACGTTCCGCGCGAATTACGCGAAGCTCCTGAACGAGAACGTCGAGCCGTTCGGCGGCATCATTGCGCGCAGCCGCGGAGCGCTGCAGGACCGGAAGGATTGGGCGGTTGCGCTTTCCGAGTCGGACGTCCTTTCGCAGCGCTGGATCAACGAGCTGCGCGGCCAGTACGCCTCCGAGGAGCAGCTCATCAGCTCACTCGACCCGAACTGCAGCGGCGCGTGCGACTCGTTCTTCGAAGGCGGACCGACCGTCGAGATCACGGGCGTGGCCAGTGTCGGGCGGCAACGCTTCACGCCGCAGCCGCGCGAGAACGCGCGCTATCAATTGAAAGACACGATCAACTTCGCCGGCGCGAAGCACTTCGCGAAAGCGGGCTTCGACTACAACTACATCAAGACCAAGAGAACCGCGCTGCCGCTGCACTTCGGCGGCCGCTACATCTTCTCCGCGCTGCCCGCGGTTCCGGCCCTCGGCATCCCGCAGCCGATCACCGCGCTGCAGGCGTTCGGCCTCGGCATCCCCGCGGCGTACGTGCAGGGCTACGGCACCAGCGGCGACTCGTACGAAGATCCCGACATCGCGCTCTTCGTGCAGGACGACTGGACGGTCACCGACAAATTCATGTTCAAGTGGGGCGTGCGCTACCAGCGGCAATATCCGTACGACATCAACTACACGGTGTCGACGCCGAACGGCGGCAGCATGACCTATCAGATTCCGGACGACACGGACAACATCGCGCCGCGGCTCGCCCTCGTGTTCGATCCGGCCGGCAACGGGCGCTCGTCGATTCACGCGTCGTGGGGCAAATTCTTCGACAACCACATCATCGCCAACGCGCAGATCGGCAACGGCATCAACGGCCGCGATCTCCGCACGCTCGTGCTGCGCTTCCCCAACTCGATCGCGCCGTGGCGCGCGCCGGGACACAAGATTTCCGAGCCGACGACGCCGTATCCGAGTCTCGTGATCTCGCCCGATCCGGGCCTCGAGACGCCGTACTCGTATCAGGCCGCGGTTGGATATGACCGCATGGTCGGCGCGAACATGGCTGTCTCCGCGGACGTGCTGTACGTGCGCGGCTATCACCAGCTCGGCACCATCGACTACAACCCGGTCGTTCCCGCGCTCGGCGCCGGCCGCCGTCCGAATGATGTCGGCGGCGTGGCCGGCACCTCGGCGTCGGTGCTGCAGTACACCGACTTCGGCGAGACGGAGTATCGCGGCGTCACGCTGTCGCTCAACCGCCGCCTCGCGAACAACTATCAGTTCCTCGTGTCGTACACGTACTCGAAGGCCGAGGACAATTCGACCGACTTTCAGAGCGCGTTCATCCCGCAGGACAACGGACGCGGACGCGATCCGAACAATCTCACCGGAATCCCGATCGGATTCGACCCGCAGTCGGAGTGGGGACCGGCGACGCACGACCAGCGTCATCGCCTCGTCGTCAGCGGCCTCTATCAGCTTCCGTGGGGCTTCAACGTCTCGACGATCGTCACCGCGGCCTCAGGACGTCCGTACACGCCGCTCGCCGGCGCGGACGTCAACGGCGACGGCGACGGCGGCGCGTTCCCGTCCGATCGCGCGCGCACGAACCCGGCCGACGCCACGACCGCGGTGAAGCGCAACAGCGAGACGATGGAAGGACAGTTCAACGTCGACGCGCGGCTTTCCAAGCGGTTCTCGTTCGGCACCGGCTTCGGCTTCGAAGCGATCGTCGACGTGTTCAATCTCTTCAATCGCGTGAATTACACCGAGATCAACAACATCTTCGGCCGCGGCGCGTTCCCCGGAACGCCGCAGACCGACGCGCTCGGGCGCGTGACGTATGGCGTGTACGAGCAGGCGCTGCCCGGACGGCAGATTCAGCTCGGCGCGAAGGTGACGTTCTGACCCCCAATCCGTCATCCTGAGCCGGCGAAGCGCGGCGAAGGATCTCAGGTTACGTAGCCCGAGATCCTTCGCCGTCTGCGCGGCTCAGGATGACGAACGACGTATGACGCAAGTTCAACAACTTTTCGATCTAACCAACCGCGCGGCCATCGTCACGGGTGGCTCGCGCGGCCTCGGCTTCGAGATCGCCGAAGGCCTCGCCGAGGCGGGAGCGTCGCTGATGCTTTGCGCGCGGCGCGAGCAGTGGCTCGCGCCCGCGCTCGACGACTTCCGCAAACGCGGCGTTCGCGTCGAGAGCCGCATCTGCGATGTCACCGATCAGGCGCAGGTGCAGGCGGTCGTCGACGCGACGATGGAAGCCTTCGGCCGCGTCGACATCCTCGTCAACAACGCCGGCATTTCGTGGGGCGAGCGTCCGGAGACGATGGCCCTCGAGAAGTTCCGCAAAGTACTCGACACGAATCTCAACGGCGCGTTCCTCTTCTCGCAGGCCGCAGGCCGTGAGATGTTGAAGGCGAAGCGCGGTGTGATCATCAACATCGCCTCGGTCGCGGGAATGAGATCGTCAGCCAATGGACCGCATTACGCAGGCTACGTCGCCAGCAAGGCGGCGCTGATGGGACTGACGCGCGAGCTCGCCGCGACGTGGGGGCGCGACGGCATCCGCGTCAACGCCATCGCTCCCGGCTTCTTCCACTCGCGGCTCGCCGACGCCGTCATTGAATACGTCGAGCCGGAGCTCCAGCGCCGCAACCCGATCCCGCGCGTCGGCGCCGCCGGCGAGCTGAAAGGCGTCGCGCTCTTTCTCGCCTCCGATGCCTCGAGCTACATCACCGGACAAATCATCGTCGTTGATGGAGGGGCAACGATTGTCTGACACGCGTCCGTGGCACGCACACTACGACTACTGGGTCCGCCCGCAGCTCAACTATCCGCGCCGTCCGCTCACCGACATCCTCCGCATCGCCGCGGCCGACGTTCCCGACAAACCGGCAGTGGCGTTTTTCGGGCAGCAGCTGACCTTCGCGCAGATCAAGGAACGCGCGGACAGATTCGCGACCGCGCTCGCGCGCACCGGCATCGTGCAGGGCGACCGCGTCGGCGTCATGCTGCCGAACTGCCCGCAGTACATCGTCGCCGTCTTCGGCATCCTCCGCATCGGCGCGATCGTCGTGAACATCAACCCGCTCTACACGCCGCGCGAAGTCGGCGTTGTGGCGAATGACTCCGGCATGCGCGCGCTGATCGTGCTGGACATTCTCGTGCCGCAGACCGCGGGCGTGAACATCCCGAAGATCGTGACGTCGTTTGCGCAGCAGGCGTCATTCGAAGAGATGATCGCGAACGTCGAAACGCCGCAGCTCCCGCGCGTACACATCGACGCGGACGACGTCGCCGTCCTGCAGTACACCGGCGGCACCACCGGCACGCCGAAAGGCGCGATGCTCACGCACTACAACATCTTCGCGAACGTCGTGCAGTCGACGACGCTGCATGCGCCGACGCTGAAACGCGGCGAAGATCGCTACCTCCTCGTCATCCCGTTCTTTCACATCTACGGTTTCACCGTCGGACTGATGGCCGGCACCTGGCTCGGCGCGATGCAGATCCTGATTCCGAAGTACGACGTCGACGCGCTGCTGAACGCGGTGCGCGACTACCGTCCGACGTACTTCCCCGCGGTTCCGACGATCTTCATCTCGCTGCTGAACCATCCGAAGTCGCGCGAGTACGGCATCGACAAGATCCGCGCGTTCAACAGCGGCTCCGCGCCGCTGCCGCTGGAAGTGCTCGACCAGTTCGAGCAACTGACCGGCGGCATGCTCAGCGAAGGCTATGGATTGTCCGAGGCCTCGCCGGTCACGCACAACAGCCCGTCGCTGTCGGTTCGCAAACCGGGCAGCGTCGGCATTCCGCTGCCGGGCACCGATCAGAAAGTCGTCGATCTCAACGAAGGAACGACGGAAGTTCCGATCGGCAGCGAGGGCGAGTTGTGCATCGCCGGCCCGCAGGTGATGAAGGGCTATTGGAACCGCCCGGAGGAAACGGCGAGCACGATCCGCGTCGATGCGAACGGCACGCGCTGGCTGTACACCGGCGACATCGCCCGCGTCGACGAAGACGGCTTCACGTACATCGTGCAGCGCAAGAAAGACATGATCATCGTCTCCGGATTCAACGTCTATCCGGGCGAGATCGAGTCGGTGCTCTTCACGCATCCGGCGGTGATGGAAGCCGTCGTCATCGGCGTGCCCGACGCGTATCGAGGCGAAGCCGTGAAGGCGTTCGTGGTGTGCAAGGCCGGCCAGTCAGCGACGGTCGACGACCTGAAAGCGCACTGCGCGAAAGACCTTGCTGAATTCAAACGACCCACGTTGATCGAGATTCGTGAAAATCTGCCCAAGTCCGCGGTGGGGAAGATTCTGCGGAGAGTTTTGAGAGATGAGGTGTAGCCCCTCACCCGGCCTTCGGCCACCCTCTCCCCGCGCGGCGGGGAGAGGGGCACTCGCGGGAAGCTTTCCTCGAGAGCCCTTCTCCCCGTTTGCGGGGAGAAGGTGCCCGAAGGGCGGATGAGGGGCGCGCAAAGGAGTAACCATCAACATGACACGAACGATCAGCCGGGCCGTGGTCATCGGCTCCGGCACCATGGGCAGCGGCATCGCGGCGCATTTCGCGAATACGGGCGTGCCGGTCTATCTGCTCGACGTCATCGAGCCGCCGCTCGACAAGATCAAGAAACACACGCCGCCCGCCTTCTTCAACGCCGACGCCGCGAGTCTCGTCACCGCGGGCAAGCTCGACGAGCACGAGGCGTGGATCAGCGAAGGCGACTGGGTCATCGAGGCGATCATCGAGAACATGGATGCGAAGCGCGACCTCGTCGCGCGCATCGACCGCCTCCGCAAGCCGGACAGCATCGTCTCCAGCAACACGTCCGGTCTTCCGATCGGACAGATCGCCACGAACGCGTCCGACGATTTCAAGAAGCACTTCATCGGCACGCACTTTTTCAATCCGCCGCGCTACATGAAGCTGCTCGAAATCATTCCGACGACCGAAACCGCGCCGGAGATCGTCGACTTCGTCCGCGACTTCGCCGAGCAGCGCCTCGGCAAGGGCGTCGTGCTCTGCAAAGACACGCCGAACTTCATCGCCAACCGCCTCGCCTCGATCGGCGGCGTCTCCGTCACCGACTTCGTGCTCGCGAACGACTACTCCGTCGAAGAAGCGGATGCGATCGCCGGCCCGCTCATCGGCCGCCCGAAGACCGCCGCGTTCCGCTTGCAGGATCTCGTCGGCATCGACGTCGCGATGGCCGTCGCGGCCAATCTCTACGACCTCATTCCGAACGACGAGACGCGCGACGTGCTGCACTCCGAGCGCGTCGGGGAGTTGCGCAAATCGCTGCTGGAGCGTGGCCGCCTCGGCGACAAGACGAAGCAGGGCTTCTACAAAAAGGATGGCAAGACGATCCTCTCGCTCGACTTCAAAACCGGCGAGTATCGCGAGCGCGTCGAGCCCGAAATCCCGTCGCTGGCAGAGGCCTCGAAGATCAGGAGCCTGCCCGATCGCGTGCGCTTCGTCCTGAAGCAGGACGACAAGGCCGGCAAGCTCGCGCGCCACATTCTCTACAACGCCCTCGGCTACGCGTCGCGGCGCGTGCCGGAGATCAGCGACGACCTCGTGAGCATCGACCGCGCGGTTCGCTGGGGCTTCTCCCACGATCACGGTCCGTTCGAGCTGTGGGACGCGATCGGCGTCCGCGACACGATCAAGGACATCGACGCCGCGCCGTGGGTGCGCGAGATGCTCGATGCCGGCAACGAGACGTTCTATCGCGACGGCAGCGTCTACGACCCCGCGTCGAAGTCGTACGTCCCGATTCCGAAAGATCCGCGGCAGATCTCGCTGAAAGACTGCCCCGTCGTCAAAGAAAACAAAGGCGCGAGTCTCCGCGACCTCGGCGACGGCGTGCTCTGTCTCGAGTTCCACACCAAGATGAACACGCTCGACGGCGACATCCGCGCGATGCTCATCGCCAGCGTCGAAGAGCTGGAACAAGGCGACTGGGTCGGGCTCGTCATCGGCAACGAAGGCCAGGATTTCTGCGTCGGCGCGAACCTCGCCGGCGGACTCGCGGGCGATCCCGCCGACGCCGTGAAGTCGATGCAGGACGCGCTCATGCGCGTTCGCTTCGCAACGAAGCCGGTCGTCGCCGCGCCGTTCGGACGCACCCTCGGCGGCGGCGTCGAGGTCTGCATGGCCGCGTCGCGCGTCGTCGCCGCCGGCGAGACGTACATGGGCCTCGTCGAAGTCGGCGTCGGTCTGATTCCGGGCGCGGGCGGCTGCAAAGAAATGGTCCGCCGCGTCGTCTCGCCGGTGATGAAGCGCACGCCGAACGCCGATCCCGTGCCGCTGCTGCAGAACGTGATGCAGACCGTCGGCGCCGGCAAAGTGTCGTCGAGTGCCGCCGAGGCGAAGGACTTCGGATTCCTGAGCGACGCCGATCGCATCGCCATGAATCGCGATCACCTCCTGTACGAAGCGAAGCAGGAAGTGCTCGCTCTCGCGCCGGAATTCACGCCCGCGGTGAACGGCGTTCACTGCTACGCCGCCGGTCGCGACGTCCGCGCCGCGATCAAGGCCGGCATCTACGTCCTCCAGCAGGGCGGCTACATGAGCGAGTACGACGCGTTCATCAGCGGACGGCTCGCCTGGATCCTTTGCGGCGGCGATTTGTCGAGCGGGGAGTGGGTGAGCGAGCAGTATCTGCTCGATCTCGAGCGCCAGGTGTTCGTCGAACTGCTCGGGCAACCGAAAACGCTCGAGCGCATTCAGTACATGTTGAAAACCGGGAAGCCATTGAGAAACTAAGTGTCATTCCGAGCCGCGAAGACGGCGAGGAATCCCCGAATCAGGGGATCCCTCGCCCTCTGCGGGGCTCGGGATGACACATGAGAGATGACCACACGCGCCACCATGACCGGACTCGAATACATGCGCCGCGTCGCCGCGGGCGAGGTGGAGGCCGGTCCGTTCACGCGCCTCCTCGGCATGCGCATCACCGAGGTCGAGGAAGGGCGCGTCACGGTCGTCGTCGAGGTTCGGCCGGACCATCAGAACGGCATCGGCATCGCGCACGGCGGTCTCGCCGCGACGCTGCTCGACACGGCCCTCGGCTGCGCGGTCAACAGCGTCATGCCGGCCGGCAAGATCTTCACCACGCTCGAAATGAAAGTGAACTACACGCGCGCCGTGCTTCCGGGCACCGGCACGCTCAGTTGCACCGGGATCATCATTCACGCGGGAAGCCGCACCGCCACCGCCGAGGGCCGCGTCGTCGATCGCGACGGCACGCTCTACGCGCATGGCACCGCCACCTGCATCTTGTTCAAGGAGATCTGATGAACGAAGCCGTCATCGTTGCAGCCCTACGCACCGCGGTCGGGAAAGCGCCGCGCGGATCGCTGCGCACCACGCGCCCCGACGACATGGCCGCGGACGTCATCCGCGCGCTCGTCGCGAAAACGCCGCAAGTCCAACCGGACGAATACGACGACGTGATCATCGGCTGCGCGGCTCCCGAGGCCGAGTCGGGCACGAACGTCGCGCGCATCGCGTCGCTGCGCGCCGGGCTGCCGGACAGCGTGCCCGCGGTCACCGTCAATCGCTTCTGCTCCTCGGGATCGCAGACGATTGCGATGGCCGCGGAGCGGATCATGGCCGGCATGGCCGACACGATCATCGCCGGCGGCACGGAGTCGATGAGTCTCGTGCGCGGCAACGGCCGCTTCCGCCCGAATCCTTATCTCGTCGAAAACGATCCCGACGTCTATCTCAGCATGGGCCTCACCGCGGAGAACGTCGCGCGCAAGTACAACATCTCGCGCGAAGAGGCCGACGCGTTCTCGCTGCGCAGCCACCAGAAAGCGATCGCCGCGCAGGAAGCCGGCAAGTTCGCGGATGACGGCATCGTGCCGCTCGACGTCGAGATCAACGAGATCGACGACAAGCGCCGCTTCACGTTCGACAAAGACGAAGGCCCGCGCGCCGACAGCAGCGAAGCCGCGCTCGCGAAACTGAAGCCGGTGTTCCACGCGAAAGGCGTCGTGACCGCCGGCAACTCCAGCCAGACCTCGGACGGCGCGGCCGCGGTGATCGTGATGTCGCGCAAGCGCGCCGAGGAGTTGGGACTGAAGCCGCTCGCGCGATTCGTCTCCTTCGCCGTCGGCGGCGTGCCGCCGGAGATCATGGGGATGGGTCCCGTCGTCGCGGTGCCGAAGGCGCTGAAGCGCGCCGGGATGAAGCTCGAAGACATCGACATCATCGAGTTGAACGAAGCGTTCGGCTGCCAGGCGCTCGCGGTCATGCGCGAGCTCGGCATCGATCCGGAGCGCGTGAACGTGAACGGCGGCGCGATCGCGCTCGGCCATCCGCTCGGCGCGTCGGGCGCGAAGCTGACCGTGCAGATCCTCGGCGAGATGCGCCGCAGAAAATCAAAGTACGGCATGGTCACGATGTGCGTCGGCGGCGGTCAGGGCGCGGCGACGATTCTCGAGAATCTGCAATGAACTTCGCGCTCGAGCCGGAACTGGTCGATCTCCGCGACCGCGTCGCCGCATTCGTGCGCGACGAAGTGATCCCCGCGGAGTCGCAGCCGTTCACGTCCGAGCTCGTTGCTTCGCTTCGCTCCAAAGCAAGAAACGCCGGCATCTTCGGTCCGCAGTTGCCGCGCGAGTACGGCGGCCTCGGCCTCGGCACGGTCGCGATGTGCGTGCTGTTCGAGCAGGCCGGCCGCAGTTTCCTCGGACCGGTCGCGCTGCACTGCGCCGCGCCTGACGAGGGCAACATGCACCTCCTCGCGCATCACGCGAACGACGCGCAACGCGAGCAGTATCTTCGGCCGCTGATCGACGGAACGATTCGCTCGTGCTTCGCCATGACCGAGCCGGCGCCGGGCGCGGGATCCGATCCGACGATGATGATGACGCGCGCGACGAAGCGTCGATGGCGGATGGGAGATCACGGGCCGCAAATGGTTCGCGACCGGCGCCGACGGGGCGGCGTTCGCGGTGACGATGGCCGTCACCGATCCCGAGGCCGACAAACACAAACGCGCGACGATGTTCCTCGTCCCCACCGACACGCCCGGCTATCGCTTCGTACGCAACGTGCCGGTGATGGGCGAGCATGGCTCCGTCGGCCACGGCGAGCTCGACTTCGATCACGTGCGCGTTCCTGACTCCGCGATCATCGCCAAGGCCGGCGACGGGTTTCGCCTCGCGCAAGTCCGCCTCGGACCCGCGCGACTCACGCACTGCATGCGCTGGATGGGCATCGCCCAGCGCGCGCTCGACATCGCCGTCGACTACGCGAAGCAGCGCGCGGCGTTCGGGAAGAAGCTCGCCGACCAGGAAGCGATTCAGTGGATGGTCGCTGACTCGGAGATCGAGCTGCACGCCTCGCGGCTGATGGTGCTGCAAGCCGGCTGGGCGCACGAGCAGGGGAGCGAGATCCGCCACGAAGCGTCGATCTGCAAAGTCTTCGTCGCCGAGGCAGTCAATCGGATCATCGACCGCGCCATTCAGATTTGCGGCGCGTTAGGCGTGTCGGGCGACACGCCGCTCGAGCATTTCTATCGGGAGGCGCGCGCGTTTCGGATTTATGACGGACCGTCGGAGGTGCATCGGATGGTGATCGCGAGGAACGTGTTTCGACGTGTCATTCCGAGCCGCGAAGACGGCGAGGAATCCCCTCCTCGCAAGTCGGCGGGGGATCCCTCGCGGAGCTCGGGATGACACGTTTCGAAAACCAAATCGTCTGGATCACCGGCGCCTCCTCCGGCATCGGAGAAGGGCTTGCGATCGCGTGGAGCCGCGAAGGCGCGCGCGTGATTCTCTCCGCGCGCAACGCCGGGGAGCTGGAGCGCGTGCGCGGGCTCTGCGCGAATCCGGAAAAACATGTCGTCAAGCCGCTCGACCTCACCGATAGCGGAGCCATCCAACGAACGGCCGAAGAGGTGCTCAAAGAATTCGACCACGTCGACATCGTCGTGCACAGCGGCGGCGTGAGCCAGCGCTCGTTCGCGGCGGAGACCGCGCTCGAGACCGACCGCCAGATCATGGAGCTCAACTACTTCGGCACGATCGCGCTCACGAAGGCGCTCCTGCCGTCGATGCTCGCGCGCGGCTCGGGACACATCGTGCCGATCAGCAGCGTCATCGGCTACGTCGGCGTGCCGCTGCGCTCCGCGTACGCGGCGTCGAAGCATGCGCTGCACGGGTTCTTCAACGCCCTGCGCTCGGAGACGCAGAAGCGCGGCATCAAGGTCACGATCGTCTGCCCCGGCTACATCCGCACGAACGTCTCCGAGAACGCGCTTCGCGGCGACGGCACGCGTCACGGCAAGTTGGACGACACGCACAAGAACGCGATGCTTCCGGAAGAAGCGGCGCCCGCGATTCTGCGCGGCGTCGCCGCGGGCAAGCGCGAAGTGCACGTCGGCGGGAAAGAGATCTACGCGATCACGCTGCAGCGTTTCCTGCCGTCCGTGATCGCGCGCATCTTGAGGGTGAAATGAGCGATACGCGGCCGGTTCGCCCCAGCGAGCAACTCGATTGGGACAAACTGGCCGCGTATCTTCGCCACGAGTTGAAGCTCGATGGCGAGATGACGGTTTCGCAGTTTCCCGGCGGCCACTCCAATCTCACCTACGACCTCGCGTTCGGCGACACGGAGCTCGTCCTCCGCCGCCCGCCCTTCGGTCCCGTGCCGCCGCGCGCGCACGACATGGCCCGCGAGTTCCGCGTCCTTGCCGCAGTGCATCCGCACTTTGCGCTCGCGCCGAAGCCGTATCACTTGTGCGAAGACTCGAGCGTCATCGGCTCGGTGTTTTACGTGATGGAGCGGCGGCGCGGCATCGTCGTGCGCGCTGAGGAATCGTTCACGCCCGAGCTGCGCCAGCGCATCAGCGGCAACATGATCGACACGCTCGCGCAGCTGCACGCGATCGACATCGCCGCGCACGGCCTCGACGCCCTCGGCAAACCGCAGGGTTTCGTCGCGCGGCAGATCCACGGCTGGACCGAGCGCTGGCACGGCGCGAAGACGAGCGACGTGCCGGACATGGAATGGCTGGCGCGCTGGCTCGACGAGCGCATTCCGGCCGATCCGCCGCGCGCGACGCTCGTGCACGGCGACTACAAGCTCGACAACGTGATGCTCGCCGAGGACGACCCGGCGAGGCTCGTCGGCGTGTTCGATTGGGAGATGGCGGCCGTCGGCGATCCGCTCGTCGATCTCGGCATTCTGCTCTGCTACTGGGTGCACGCGCCGATGTCGGACGTCACCAAAAATCCGAGCTGGTTCAAGCGCGACGAGATCCTCGCGCGCTACGGCGGCGACCTCTCGAACATCGCCATCTACGAAGTCTTCGCCGTGTTCAAGCTCGCGGTCGTGATCCAGCAGATCTACGCGCGCTTCGTGCGCGGGCAGACCGACGACCCGCGCTTCGCGCCGATGGGAGAGCACGTGCTCCAGCTCGCGCGCATCGCGCGGCGGCTGACGGAGGAGCGATGAGCGAAGTGATAGGGCGGCGAGACGCCGCCCGGCCAGCCGGCGAGGACGCCGGCGTTCCCAACGCAAACGCCGCACGCTCGGAACGCCGGCGTCCCGCCGGCTGGCCCGGCGGCGTCTCGCCGCCGAAGCGGGAGGAGCGATGAGCGAAGTGATTCTCGAGCGCCCCGACGAGCGGATCGCGGTCATCCGGCTCAATCGCCCCGAGGCAAGGAACGCGCTGAATCTCGCGGTGCGGCAGACACTCGCGGAGCACTTCACGCAGCTCGGTGCCGACGAGGCGACGCGCTGCATCATCCTCACCGGCGGCGAGAAAATCTTTCGCGGCGGGCGCGGACATCCGCGACATGGTGGAGCGCACGCCGATCGAATTGTTCGTGCGGCGCACGGAACGCTTGTGGCGGGCGGTCGCCGATTGTCCGAAGCCGGTCATCGCCGCGGTCAATGGCTACGCGTTCGGCGGCGGCTGCGAGCTGGCCATGCACTGCGACATCATCATCGCCGGTGAAGGGGCGAGCTTCGCCCAGCCGGAAGTGCGCGTCGGCATCATGCCGGGCGCGGGCGGCACGCAGCGGCTCGTGCGCGCGGTCGGCAAATTCCGGGCGATGAAGATCCTGATGACCGGCGAGCCGGTGAGCGCGCGCGACGCGCTGGCCATGGGGCTGGTCAGCGACGTGGTGGAGGATGCCCGAGTCTTTGATGAGGCAATGCGCGTCGCGAACGTCATTGCCGGCATGCCGCCGCTGGCGATCATGCAGATCAAGGAAACGGTGCTTGCGGGCGAAGACTCGTCGCTCGAAGCGGGACTCGCGCTGGAGCGCAAGGCGTTCCAGCTCCTCTTCGCCAGCCGCGATCAGAAAGAAGGAATGCGCGCGTTTCTCGAGAAACGCAAGCCGGAGTTCGAAGGGCGATGAGAGACGAGGCGGCGGGACGCCGCCTGACCAGCCGCCGGGACGGCGGCGTTCCCACGGCGGCCGATCGAGTGGTCGGAACGCCGGCGTCCTCGCCGGCTGGTCAGGCGGCGTCCCGCCGCCTCTGGAGTAACCGATGAAAAACGCCGCATACGCGCTGACCGTTCTCTTTCTGATCAACACGATGAACTTTTTCGACCGCGTGATCGGCGGCGCGCTCGGCGAGCCGATCCGCCGCGAATGGGGCCTCTCCGACAGTGCGTTAGGCGCGCTCGGCACGGCCTTCACGCTGCTCTACGCGTTCGTCGGCGTGCCGCTCGGACGTCTGAGCGATCGCGCGCCGCGCAAGAGCATTCTCGCCGGCGCAGTCTTCGTCTGGAGCGCGCTCACCGCGGTCTCCGGCTTCACGCGCACGTTCTGGCAGCTCTTCGCCGCGCGCCTCGGCGTCGGCGCCGGTGAAGCCGCATGCGCTCCCGCCGCCACCTCCCTCATCGGCGATCTCGTTCCGCCCGCGAAGCGCGCCCGCGCGATGTCCATCTTCATGATGGGCCTCCCCATCGGCATCGCCCTCTCGTACTTTGTCGGCAGCTACGTCGCGCACACGTACGGATGGCGCGCCGCGTTCTACGTCGCCGGCATTCCGGGCGTGCTCTGCGCCATCGCCGCGCTGTTCATCCGCGAGCCCGAACGCGTCGCCGTCACACACGCGCACGCCGCATCGCCGTGGAAAACGCTGCTCACGATCCCGACGTTGTGGTGGCTGATCCTCTCCGGCGCGCTGCACAACTTCAACATGTACGCGCTCGGCACGTTCGTCGCGCCGCTGCTCATGCGCTATCACGCCGCCGATCTTCGAGCCGCCGGCGTGATGACGACGATCGTCTACGGCCTTTCCGGAATTCCGGGCCTGCTGATCGGCGGCGCGCTTGCCGACAAATGGTCGGTGAAGCGCAAAGACGGACGCCTCCTCGTCGCCGCGATCGCGGCCGCGATCTCCGCGCCGCTGATGGTGGCCGCGCTCGCGCGTCCCGCGAAAGACACGCTGCTCTTCGTGATCCTCGGCGCGCTCGCCTGCGCGTTCATGTACGTCTACTACGCCAGCGTCTACGCCACGCTGCAGGACGTCGTCCCGCCGTCGATGCGCGGCACGGCCATGGCGCTCTACTTCTTCGCCATGTACGTCCTCGGCGCGTCATTCGGCCCGCTCGCCACCGGCATGCTGAGCGATCACTTCACCCGCGCGGCGGCCGCCGGCGCGACGAACCTCGAGCCGTTCCGCGGCGCGGGACTGCACTCCGCGATGTACGTCGTGCCGGTGCTCTGCGTGCTCCTCGCGTTCGTCCTCTTCGCCGCCACGCGAACCGTCGCGCGGGACATGGAGCGGCGATGAAGGCCGCGGTCTGCTACGAGTTCGGGCAGCCGCTGCGCATCGAAGACGTCGAGCTCGATCCGCCGAAGAGCGGCGAAGTAAACGTGCGGATCGCCGCGACGGCGGTTTGCCACAGCGACATTCATCTGATGCACGGCGACTGGTCGGGTGCGCTGCCGATCGTCGCCGGACACGAAGCCGCGGGCATCGTCGAAGCGATCGGCGAGAACGTGACGATGGTGAAGCCGGGCGACCGCGTCGTGGTCTCGCTACTGCGCTCGTGCGGACGCTGTGCTCATTGCAGCACCGGCGCGTCGCACAACTGCGACGCGGCGTTCGCGCTCGACTCCGAGTCACGTCTTCGCAACGCAAACGGGGTCGCATTGCAGCACGGCATTAAAGTCGCCGCGTTCGCGGAAGCGGTGATCGTCGATCAATCGCAGCTCGTCCGCATCCCCGACGCGATGCCGCTCGACCGCGCCGCGCTCCTCGGCTGCGGCGTCATCACCGGCATCGGCGCGGTCCTGAACACCGCGAAAGTACACGCCGGCGAAACCGTGGCCGTCATCGGCGCCGGCGGCGTCGGCCTGAACGTCATTCAAGCGGCGGCGCTCGCGGGCGCGAGCCGTATCGTCGCCGTCGATCCGGTCGAGTCGAAGCTCGAAGCCGCGCGCACGTTCGGCGCGACGGAAACGATGACCGAGGGGAAGCGCGTGCGCGGGGTCGACTACGCGTTCGTCGCCGTCGGCAACCCGAACGCCGTCGTCGATGCGACGCGAATGATCCGCCGCGGCGGCACGGTCGTCGTCGTCGGCATGCCCGGCGTCCGCGACACCGCGCCGATCCGCGTCTTCGATCTCGTCTGGAACGAGCAGCGCATCCTCGGCAGCCGCATGGGCTCGACCCGCCTCCACGTCGACATCCCGCGCCTCATCGATCTCTACCTGCGCGGCCGCCTCAAGCTCGACGAGCTGATCACCGCGCGCTATCCGCTGGGCGAGATCAATGACGCGATCGCGGCGATGCAGAACGGGCAGGCGTTGCGAAACGTGATCGTGTTCTCCCCGTCATCCTGAGCCGCGTAGACGGCGAAGGATCTCGGTCTGCGCAACTTGAGATCCTTCGCTACGCTCAGGATGACGGAAATTTACAAGACCCACATGCGACGATCTTGGCTATGAAAGCACTTGTTCTTCTGCTTGCACTTTCGAATTTCCCGACGTGGATGGCCGGTTCCTGGCGAGCCGGAAACGTCGAAGAACACTGGACCGCCGCCGAGGGCGGAATGATGGTCGGGATGAGCAAGACCGCCGCGAAGAAGACGGCCTTCGAGTTCCTGCGCATCGCCGAGGTCGATGGGAAGCTCGCCTACATCGCCATGCCGCAGGGAAAATCGGTGACGGTGTTTCCGCTGAAGAGCAGCGAAGCGTCGAAGATCGTGTTCGAGAATCTGAAGCACGACTTCCCGCAGCGGATCATTTACTGGCGCGACGGCGAGAAGCTCTGCGCGCGCGTCGAGGCCGGCGACCAGGGCGAGCAGTGGTGCTACGCACCGGTTCACTGAACGATTTTTCGCAGGACCACTGCTCCGCCGTGTTTCAGATGAGGGCAGGCGCGCGCGACGCGCATCGCGCCCTGCATCATCGGCGGCGTCGATGAGAAAGTATCCGGCGAGTTTCGGCGTGCTGTCTGGCAGCGGGGTGTTGTTGCCGGCGACGGCGAGCTCCGTTGCCCCGAGCTCTTCGCCTCCCGCGATCAGCGGCTGCATCTGACGCGCCCATTGTCCGTACTCCGCGCGGTTTCCGCCGGTGAATTGCGGCGATTCGTAGAGCAGCAGGATGTAGTTCGGCGTCGGCGGTGCGGGACGCGTTTGCCAAACCGCGATGATGGCGATGAGAGCCGCGGCAGCGACAGCAAAAAGAGCCATCGGGCGGCGCTTCAGCAATCCCTGCCGACGCAACTCGCGGGCGATCTTCCGCTCGAGCTCCGGCGGCGGCGTGATCTCGCGGGGAATCGATGAGAGGTCGGTCATGGCTGTTCTCCGATGAATTCGCGCAGCCGCGCTCGCGCGCGGGCGAGGTTGCTTTTCGAGGTTCCTTCGTCGATGCCGAGCATCGCGCCGATCTCGGCGTGCGTGTGCTCGTACAGCTCGTGGAGCACGAACACTTCGCGGTAGCGCATCGGCAGCCGCGCGATCGCGCGTTGCAGATCGATGCGCAGCTCCGCCGGCTCGGTCGCGACCGGCCCGTCGGCTTCCGTCAGCTCATCGACGAAGTTCGGCGTGCCGCGCAGGATCTCGCGCGAGCGGTTCACGGCGATGCCGAAGAGCCACGTGCGAAACGTCGACAGGCCGCGAAAGCGCGGAAGATCGCGCGCCGCGCGCAGCCAGACGTCCTGCAGCGCGTCGTTCGCTTCACTGTCCCAGCGGCCGAGGAGCTGGCGGAGGAACGCGTAGAGCGACGGGGCGTGGAGTTGGTAGAGCGCGGTGAACGCGCTTTCCTTTCCGCTCAGGAACTCGGCGACGAGCTGTCGTTCGTCCATGTCTGCTGTGTGCGCGATTCGGGCGAAAAGGTTGCGCGCAACCATTCGCATCGATCGCGGCACTCATTTGACATGAAACACGCAATCGTTTTCGCGCTTCTCTTCACCGCCGGTCTCGCCGCCGAGCCGCGCGCCGTCACTCCCGCCGACGCCAAGGCGATTTTCGAAAAACTCAAAGCCATGGAAGGAACGTGGAAAGGGAAAAGCACGAAAGGCTGGACGGACGTCGCCACGTACGAAGTCGCGGCGAAAGGGACGGTCGTCATCGAGCGCTCGCATTTCGAAGGGGAGGCGAACGATGGCATGATGACGACGTTCTTCCTCGACGGCGAACGGCTCCTGATGACGCACTACTGCGAGGCACGCAATCAACCGACGCTGGTCGCGGCGATGATCGACGACGCCGATCACTCGGTGCTCTTTCGCTTTCACAGCGGCACGAACATGGCCTCGCGCGACGTCGGGCACATGGACAGCTGCCGGATGCGCTTCGTCGACGCGAATCGCGTGTGGAGCCAGTGGACGTGGTACGCGAAAGGGAAGGAGACGTGGATGGAGAACATCGAGAGCGTGCGCTCGCAATGATGCCGCTGGTGTACTCCGAATTCGCTCCGTCCGCGCCGCTCGCGCCGTACGTGAAGTGTTTCTGGGTGCTGCGCGGCCAGTCCGCGGAGGCGCCGCCGATGGAGCGCATTCTTCCCGACGGCGCGTTCGAGCTGATCTTTCATTTCGGCGATCCGTTCCTCGCCAACGGCGAGCCGCAGCCGGAGGCGATGCTCGTCGGCCAGATCCGCCGTGCGACGATCGTCACCCCGTCGCGCCGCGCCGACGTCCTCGGCGTGCGCTTTCACATCGGCGCGACCGCGGCCTTCTTTCGCGAGCCGGTTGTCGAGTTTCGCGATCAGTTCCTTCCGATGCGCGGCTGCGAGGAGATTTTCGATGCGCGTGATCGCGTCGCGGCGGTCGAGCGATTTCTCCTGCGGCGGTTGCGGCCGCCGGAGCGCTGGACGATCGCATCCGGAGTCGCGGCGCTCATCGCGCGGCGCGAAGGCGCGTTGCGCATCCGCGAGCTCTCGCAGATCACGGGACGCGCGGAGCGGACGATCGAGCGCGCATTCAACGAATGTGTCGGCGTCACGCCGAAGACGTTCTCGCGTCTGATGCGCTTCCGGGCCTGGCTCGCCGATCCGCTGCAGGACCACGGCTACTTCGACGACGCGCACCTGATCCACGAGTTCCGCGCGTTCGCCGGCGTCTCGCCGACGCAGTTCCGCCGCGAGACGAACGCGCTGAATGAAGTGTTTCTGTAGTTTCGGAACGCCGCCGTCCTCGGCGGCTGATCCGGCGGCGTCCCGCCGCCGCTGGGCGTCGAGACGACGCCCGTCCAGCCGGCGAGGACGCCGGCGTTCCGATCAAACGGGCACGAGCTCGGTCGTCGAGTCGCGCCGCCGCTTGCTGCGCCGGAATCCTTCGACGTATGTCTTCGAGCCGGGTGTGTTGTACTTTTCCGCGTATGCCGCGTCGACGGCTTTCTTCAATCGCTCGCTGCGCGTGTTGATCGCGCGTACCGCGTGCTCGACTCCGTCGATCTGAATGATGCCGCGCGGCTCTTCGAGAAACGTGCGGTACCAGCTGCGCGGCTCGAGGCTCCACGAGCGCACGAACAGGCGTCCTTCGACGACGACCATCCAGATGCCGATGATGCGGTGCGGCGCGCTGCCCGCGCGGATGCCGAGGATCTTGCTCTTGCGGAGAGACTCGACGACGTCGTCGGGGAAGCGTTTCAAAACAGCGGTCCGCATTGTGCGCCGAAACGCGCGAAGAGGTTGCTGACGAGCCGCGCGTGCAGCTCTTCGAGATCGGCCGGCAGCGGCGGATGGTCCGAATACCACTGCGTCGTGTACGTCACGTCGGCGACGCCGTTGGATCCGGCTTCGCCGCGGATCAGGCGCACCTTCGTCAGGATCTGATCGCAGCAGCCGTTCGGATTGTCGGCGCGCGCGTACGACGCAGCCCATCCCGCGGCGTTGGCGCGGCGTACGAGCTCGCTCAGTTGCTGTGCTTCGCTCTCGTCGATCGTGTAGCGGCACGAGTTGGTGCGATTGTTCGGCTGGATGTAGACGTTGCGATTCGAGTCGAGTGCGACGCGGTGATAGCGATAGGCAGCGCCGCCTTCCGAGGTGATCTCGACCAGCCACGTTTTCAGCGCCTGCTCGTTGCGGCATGCAGGCTCGAGCCGCGCCCGCGGACTCCCTTCGCCGAACGCCGCCGCGTGCAGCGCGGTGAGGTCGGAGGGCAGCGGCGGATGATCGTCGTACCAGAACGTCTCGTTCGTGATCGTCTCGCCGCCGAAGACGCGCGTGAGCTTCACGCGGGTGCCGATCTGATCGCAGCAGCCGTTCGGATTCTCGGCGCGCGCATACGACGCCGCCCATTGCTCCGGTTTTGCCTCGGCGACGCGCGCCGCGAGTTGCGCCAGTTCATCCGTGGTCGCCGATCCGCTGCAAAGCGTGTCGCCGCGGTAATCGAGCAGCGCCGCGGCGCCGGACGAGCGCAGGGTGATGCTCGTGCGGATCGACGGCGCGATGCCGCCGCCGGTCAGCACTTCGACCGTCCACGACGTGAGCTGTTTCGGAACGGTGGGATGCGCCGCCGAACGCCGCCGCGGGGCGGCGTTCAAGGTTAGAGTTAAGGTGAGAGCGAGGAAAACCAGGAGACCGTAACGGGGCTGGCTCTTCATTGGAGTTATTTTAAGCATATTGGCGTGATTCTTTTCAAGTGCCTGTGTGGGGACGTTTTCGGAGCGTGCTGAATGAAACGAGTGTGGCGAATCCTCCCGGTGATCGCGTTCGTCGTGTGTATCCACGCGCAGGACAACGATTGGGTGCGGATGTGGACCGAGGCGCAGCGGCGGCGGCCGGCGGCCATCGCCTCGGTCGGGCGCATCGCTCCGCTGAATGAGCCGGGCACTCCAATGATCATTCACGGCCGCGTGTTTCAAAGCGACGGCGTGACGCCGATTGCGGGCGTGATCGTGTTCGCGTATCACACCGACAACAAAGGTGTGTACAGCGTGAACGAGGCGCCTGGCTGGCGTTTGCGCGGCTGGGCGAAGAGCGACGCGAGCGGGCGGTTCGAGTTTCGGACCATTCGTCCGGCGCCGTATCCGGGCCGGCGCATTCCCGCACACGTGCATCTGACGATCGAAGGCCCGCGGATCGCGCGGCGCGGAACGGATGAAGTGCGGTTCCTCGACGATCCGTTCGTGACCGCCGCGGAGAAGCAGCGATCAAAGGCCGCGGGCGCGTTCGGCTGGGTGCGTCCGGTGACGACGAAAGCGGGCGTGCAGCACGTCGACCTCAGTCTCCGTTTGTCGGAGGAGGGACGCTTTTGAGCAGCTCCGGAATGAACTCGCAGACGCGTTTCAGCGCGGACGTCGCTCCGCTCTTCGCGTCGAACGACTTCCACTCCGCCGTTTCCGGTCCGAATTCTTCGCGGTCGTAGATCGTGGCTTCGCGATTCTTGTGCAGCACCGCGAGCTCGCCCCATCATGCGGCGATTATCCGCCTAATCGCCGCTCGAGGAACGCCGGCTCCGGCGTGAACCGCTCCGGCTCGCGGTCGCCGTACACCTCCGCGACCGTGTCGACCATCAGCTGAAACTTGGCGACGAGGTTCCGCTGCGCGGTCTTCGACAGCCCGTGCAGGTCGTCGAGGAGGCGCCGCATCGCGATCTCCTCTTCGCCGAGCTCCCACGGCGCGATTTCTTTCTCGATCGTCCCGCCGAAGAAGTCCCCTTCGCTCAAGCCGTACACAGCCAGGAGCCGCTCCAGCTGCGAGAGCTTGAGCGAGTCGATTCGCTCGCCGGTCTCGAACGAGCTGATCGTCTTTTCGCCGACGCCGGAAAGCCGGGCCACGTCCTTTTGAGTCAAACCGCGCATGCGCCGAATCTCACGAAGCTTCAGTACCAGATCCATGGGCTGCTTCTCCTCATCAAGGTCGCGTAGAGTAGCACAAGGATTCAAAAGTACAAAAAAGGATTAAAAAGGACAAGCAAATTGCTTCTGATGTCGGTTGACAGGCGATAATCAAGGGGCGTAAAAGCACAAGGACCAAAAAGGACCAGTATGGAGCGTACTCTTCGCGGACTGCCATCCCCCGCCGCCAGCGCCTCGGAAAAGTGTCCATGGTGCGGCAGCACGATCACGCACGCCAAGTTCCTGCAGATCCAGGCCGCGATCCGCGAGGACGAGCGGAAGAAGCTCGCCGAGGCTGAGCGCATGCTGCGCACGAGCCTGCAGAGAGAAGTTGCGGCGCAGCAACAGAAGCTGCAGAAGGAGCGGCAGGCGATCGACGCGGAGCGAGGGCGCATCAACAAGTTGATCGACAACGTCCGCCAGCAGGAAGAGAAGCGCCGCAAGAAAGAGATCGCCGACGTGCGGCAGATCCTGCAGAAGGACCGCGACGCAGCGCTCCTGAAGAAGGACGCGGAGTTCGCGCGCGAGCGCGCGGCGATGGAGAAGAAGATCGTCGACATGAGCCGGCGCGTGAAGAAGGCCGGCGGCGACCTCGGCGAGGGCGCGGAGCTCGATCTGTTCGAAGAGCTCCGCGGCGCGTTTCCGGACGATGAGATCGCGCACGTCAAAGGACGGCCCGGCATCATCCTTCACGAGGTCCGCTACAAAGGAAAATCGAGCGGCAAGATCCTCATCGACTCGACGCCGCGCGCCGCGTGGCAGCACGCGTTCGTCACGAAGCTGCGCCAGGCGCAGACGGAGTTGGCCGCCGATCACGCGATTCTCTCGACGCCGGTGTTCCCATCAGGCAAGCGCGAGCTGTTCATCGAATCGGGCGTGATCGTCGTCGCGCCCGCGCGCGTGCGGCCGATGGTCGAGGTGCTGCGCAAGGCTCTCATCGCGATGGACGTCGCGAAGCTGAGCGACGCCGAGCGCGCCGACAAACTGAATCGCCTGTTCCGCTTCATGACGTCGTCGGGATTCAAGCGCAAGTTGGCCGAGGCTTCGGATCTCGCGAATGAAGCCCTCGAGATCGACGTGCAGGAGAAGCGCGCGCACGACACGGTCTGGAAAAAACGCGGCACGGTGCTGACGCGCATCAAACACGTGCTGCGCGAGATCGACACCGACGTCTCCGCGATCGTTGAAGCGAGGGATGAGGTCGAGCCGCCGGTTCCGTTGCGGCCGGCCGCGTTTCGGGTGACGTCGAAATGAGTCAGATGAGCCTCCCCGAGCCTCCCTGGCAGGAGCGGCGCCTCGGCCGTACGATTCTTCGCACCTATCGCGACACGCGCGATCTGTATGACGTTGTGCCGAATCCGCGGCAGCCGCGCATGGGCCCGAAGGAGGATCTCGAGTTGCAGCGGCAGATCGAAGCGAACGAAGGACTCTTCGAGCCGCTGCTCGTCGAGCCGCATCCCGACGTGCAGGGGAAGCTGCGCATCATCGACGGCGATCGCCGCTGGACGAACTCGAAGATTCTCGTCGAGGCGCAGAAGAAGGATCAGTACCGCCGCATCCCGCTCGAGATCACCGACCGCACGCTCACCGACGACGAGCGCCTGCGCGTCTGGATCTACATCCACCGCCAGCGCAAGGAGTGGGACGCGAAGGAGAAAGAGATGGTGGCCTACGGCCTCGTCGACATCGTCGGCCGCGCCAGCGCCGCGAACATTCTCGGCGTGACGGTGCGCGAGCTCGACAAGCTCGTCGACGTCTACGAGCTCTCCGAAAAACTGGTCAACCTCCCCGAGCCCGGCGCGTCGATCACCTGGGCGCGCGAGATCAAGAACATCAACAAGTCGTATCTGACGCCGACCGTGCTCGACACGATCGTGCGCAAAGTGAACGACAACGAGATCACGAACTCGAAAGACATCCGCAAGCTGCGGAAGGTGCTGGGCGATCCCGTCGCGAAGCAGAAGTTCCTCGATGGCGAGACCTTCTCGGCCGTCCTCGATGCCGTCGCCCCGCCCGAGCCGAAAAAGAAAACCGGCCTCGCCGGCGACCTCGAACAACTCAACGCCGCGCTCAAGCGGCATCCCTGGACCTCGATTCTCGAAGACGGCGCCGCCGATCCGCAACTGCTCACGCAAGTCGAAGAAGCGGAGAAGTTGCTCAAGGCGCTGCGAAAGGTGCTGGAGTAGTGGCGAAGTCGACGTCGATCGAGCTCGAAGCCGCCGGCCGCGAAGTCACGATCACGAATCCCGACAAGGTCTTCTTCCCGCAAGCGGGCTACACGAAGCTCGATCTCGCGAAGTACTACCTGGCCGTCGCCGAGGGCGCGGTGCGCGGGATTGCGAACCGGCCGTTCGTGCTGAAGCGCTACGTCAACGGCGCGGACAAGGAGCCGTTTTTTCAGAAGCGCGCGCCGGAGAATCATCCCGATTGGATCGAGACCGTCGAGCTGCTGTTTCCGTCGGGGCGCTCGGCGCACGAGGTGGTGATCACGGACGCGGCGCAGTTGTTGTGGGTGGTGAACCTGGGCTGCATCGATCTCAATCCGCATCCGGTGCGCGCGGACGATCTCGATCATCCCGACGAACTGCGCGTCGATCTCGATCCCGGTCCCGGCGTCGCATGGGATGACGTGCGCAAGGTGGCGCTCGTCGTGCGCGAAGTGTTGGACGACCTCGAGCTGCAAGGCTGGCCGAAAACCTCGGGATCGCGCGGCATTCACGTGAACGTGCGCATCGAGCGGCGCTGGACATTCGATCAAGTGCGTCGAGCGGCGCTCGCGCTCGCGCGCGAAGTGGAGCGGCGTGTGCCGCAAATCGCGACGAGCAAGTGGTGGAAGGAAGAGCGCCACGGCGTCTTCCTCGACTACAACCAGAATGCGAAAGACCGCACCGTTGCCTCGGCGTGGTCGGTGCGGCCGACACCGGACGCGCGCGTGTCGATGCCGCTCGATTGGGACGAAGTCGCGGACGTCGAAGCCGCGGCGTTCACGCTCGTCACCGCGCCGAAGCGCTTCGCCGAGCGCGGCGATGCATCGAAAGGCATCGACGACACTCCGGGCTCGCTCGAAAAAATTCTCGAGCTTTCCGCGAAACAGGAGCGCGAAGGACTCGGCGATGCGCCGTGGCCGCCGATGTACAAGAAGCAGCAAGGCGAGCCGGATCGCGTGGCCCCGTCGAAGAAAAAGCGTGTGGTGCGCGCCTCCGGCGCGCCTTTGGAGACGGAGGCGCGCCAGAGGCGCGCAGCACGCCGTCAATCCACGCAGCCGCTGATCACCATCTCGAAGGCGCAACACAAAGAAGACGCGCTCGCGGGACTGGAGCGATGGAAGGCGAAACATCCGAAAGCGGCGGCGCTGCTTGCGGTCGACGATGTGCTGATCGACGCGATGCGCGGGCGGTCGAGCACGTGGACGCGCATCCGCGTGAATCTGCGTCACGTGCCGGAAGGCGAGCGTCCAGAAGAAGAGGCGCCCGATCCCGACTACGATCCGTGGGCGAGTTATCGCGAACGCCCACCGTCTTCCTGACGCGCGGGCCCCTCACCCGGCGCTTCGCGCCACCCTCTCCCCGCAAGCGGGGCGAGGGGCAACGACGGGGGCGCGTGGCCCTTCTCCCCGCGTGCGGGGAGAAGGTGGCCGAAGGCCGGATGAGGGGCGGTGCCTTCAAGACCGCGACCCGAAAACGCGCTCCAGCTCGTAAGCCGGCGTCACTTCCAACTGATCGTAGCGGCAATCCTCCGGCCGCTTGTCGGTCCGCCAGCGCACGAAACGCGCGCCGTGGCGGAAGCGCGTGCCCTGCATGTGGTCGTACTTCACCTCGCACACGCGCTCGGGCCGCAGCGGCTCCCAGCTCAAATCTTTTCCCGCATTCCACCGGCTCTGCGCGCCGGGCAGGCGCTGTCCCTCATGCGCCTGCGCCTCGGCCCAATCGCGCCACGGATGATGTTCGAGCGCGTTCTCGCGCAGCGGCGCGAACTCGTCGACGAGCTTCTTGCGCACGGCGGTCGTGAACGCCGAGGCCACGCCGACGTGGTGCAGTTTTCCTTTGCTGTCGTACAGGCCGAGGAGGAGCGAGCCGATCATCGTGCCCGGACCGTTCTTGTGCCAGCGGAAGCCGGCCACGACGCAGTCGGCGGTGCGCGCGTGCTTGATCTTGAACATCGTCCGCTCGCCGGCGAGATAGGGCGAATCGAGCCGCTTCGCCATCACGCCGTCGAGGCCCGCGCCTTCGAAGCGCTGAAACCAATCCTCCGCGAGGGCGCGGTCCTGCGTCGCCGGCGACAAATGCACGGGCGGCTTCGCCGACTTCAGAACTTCCTCCAACCGCGCGCGCCGTTCCGACAGCGGTGCCTCGCGCAGATCCTCGTCGCCGATCGCGAGCAAATCCCACCCGACGAACGACGACGGCGTCTGCTCCGCGAGCAGCTTCACGCGCGACGCAGCAGGATGGATGCGCAGCAGCAGCGCCTCGAAATCGAGCCCGCCGCTCGCGCCGACGATCACGATCTCGCCGTCGAGCACGCACCGCTCTGGCAGCGTCGCCAACAGCGGCGGGATGATTTCCGGGAAGTAGCGATTCATCGGCTTCAGATCGCGGCTCTGCAAAAGAATCTCATCGCCGTCGCGGAACACGAGCGTGCGGAAGCCATCCCACTTCGGTTCGAACAGCCAGCCGTCGCCGTCGGGCAACTGGTCGGACGCGGCGGAGAGCATCGGCTCGATCGGAGAAGCGATAGGCAGTTGCATGGCGGACGCTCTATATCACGCAGCTTTCGCCTCGATGTACGCCATCGGAATCGTGAGCGAGAGCAAACCGCGCTCGTCGAGCCGCTGCTGAAGAATCGGAAAGAACTCGCGCTCGCGTCCGGCGACGACGCTCTTCCAGCCGTCGAGGAAGCCGAGCTTGATGAAGTGATGGTTCAGCAGTGCCGTGCCGCTGGCGAAGCGCATGGTGCCGCTGCGCTCGACGACGCGGGTGACCGCGAAGCCGCCGCGCTCGAGCAGCTCGCGAACACCGGCGACGGTGGCCCGATGCTCGACGTGCTCGCGCAGCGCTTCGCTGGGTCCGATCACGTCCTCGAAGACATCGTAGAGCTCGCGCATATGTCCTTGCAAGTTCGTGGTCAGCGCGAGGACAGCGCCGTCGCGCGCGACGCGCCGGCACTCGCGAACGACCGCCTCGCGGTCGTCGAAGTTGTTCACGCCGAGGTTCGAGACGATGAGATCGAAGGTCGCGTCGGCGAACGGCATCTGCGCGGCGGTGCCTTCGTGCAGCGTTACGTTCGGCGTTTTGCGCAAGCGCACTTTCTGCCGCGCGCGCTCGAGTCCCGCAGTCCATGGATCGATTCCGTGCACGTCCGCGGACGGACCGAGCCGCTCCGCGAGCTCGATCACTGGAAAGCCGGTGCCGCAGCCGACGTCGAGCGCGGCGCGAACGCCGGCCAGCGGCACCTCGTCGAGCAGGAGCAGCCCGAACATCGCCGACCAGAGCGGCAGCTCGTCGTACGCGTCGACGATGTCCGGGGAGGAGAAGTCGGCTTGGAAGTCGAGGTACTCCGTCATGCGGAGAGTATGGACTGCTGCGCGTTCGCCGGCTGGTATCCGCCGGGCACGAGGCGGCCGGCGATGGAGATGCGATTCCAGGCGTTGATCGCCGCGACCGCGAGCGTGAGATCGCACAGCTCTTTCTCGCTGAGCGCCGCGCGCGCTTCGTCGTACACCGCATCCGGGACGTGCCCTCCGATCAACGTCACGGCCTCGGTCCACGCCAGCGCCGCGCGCTCGCGGTCGCTGTAGTACGGACACTCGCGCCACGCATCGAGCGAAGCGAGTCGCTGTTCGCTGTCGCCGATCGCGCGCAGATCTTTCCAATGCATGTCGATGCAGTAGGCGCAGCCGTTGATTTGCGACGCGCGCAGACGCACCAGGTGCAGCAGCGATTCTTCGAGCCCGCAGCCGGCCAGGTACTGGTCGAGCGGATCCATGGCGTCGTAGACGCCGGGAGCAACTTTGGCGTAGTGCAATCGTGTTTTCATGTGCACAAGATAGGTTTCAGCGGTCTACTTCAGTAGATCCATTTACGCTATTCTGTCTAGACCACTTTCATGGCCAGGCAGACGACGACGTTCGAGTGGATGCTGCCGCCGCGCACCACGCGGATTCCGGCGTATCAGTGGCTGTACGAAGCGCTGCGCGGCGAGATTCTCGAAGGCCGGCTGCGTCCCGGCGCGCGCCTGCCCGGCACGCGCGATCTCGCGGATCAGTACGGATTGTCGCGAGGAACGATCGTCAGCGCGTTCGACCAGCTCAAATCCGAAGGCTACGTCGAAGGAACCGCCGGCTCGGGAACCTACGTCAGCAGAGTGCTCCCCGACGACCTGCTGAAAGTCGCCCGTGTGGGGCGCGCCTCCGGCGCGCCTCCCGTAAAGCGAAAACTCTCCAACTACGCCAAGCGGATCACCGAGCCGGTGCCGTTCGATGGAACCCGCCCCCGCGCCTTCCGCACGGACCTCCCGGCGATCGATCTCTTTCCGACGACGCTCTGGGCGCAACTCGCCGCGAAGCGCCTCCGCCGTCTCACCGCGAAACATCTCATCGGCAGCGAGTCCCTCGGCTACGCGCCGCTGCGCCGCGCGATCTCCGACTATCTCACCGCGTCGCGCGGCGTGAACTGCGATCCCGACCAGATCGCGGTTGTCTCCGGCGTGCAGGACGCGCTCGATCTCACCGCGCGCCTCCTCCTCAATCCCGGCGACATCGTCTGCGTGGAGGATCCCGGCTACTACGGCGCGGCCAGCGTGTTCGAAAGCGTCGGCGCAAAACTCAATGCCGTGCCGCTCGACGAGCAGGGGATGAAAGTCCCTCGCGTCGCCACCGCGCGTCTCGCCTATGTCACTCCCGCGCATCAATTTCCCCTCGGTATGACGATGTCGATCTCGCGGCGCTTCGAGCTGCTCGAATGGGCGCGCACGAGCGGCGCGCTGATCTTCGAGGACGACTACGACAGCGAGTATCGCTACTCCGGCCGCCCGATTCCGTCGCTGCAAGGACTCGACGCGAACGGCCAGGTGCTCTTTTGCGGCACGTTCAACAAAGTGCTGTTTCCGTCGCTGCGTCTCGCGTATCTCGTCCTTCCGCCCGATCTCATCGCGCACTTCAGCAAAGCGATCGCGCTCACGCGTCGCCACGCGCCGCTCCTCGATCAGATGGTGCTGTGCGACTTCATCGACGAAGGCCACTTCGCGCGGCACCTTCGCCGCATGCGGCAGATCTATGCCGAGCGTTTGTCTGTGCTGATGGAGAGTGCGCGCGAGCGATTGGATGGACTGCTCGAGCTCTCCGGCGTCGAGGCGGGACTGCAAACCGTCGGCTGGCTGCGCGAAGGGATCGATGCAACAGCAGCCGCACAGGCGGCGCTCTCGCGCGGCATCGAAGTCACGCCGGTCGGCAGCAACGCGCTGAAGCTCGGCTTCGCCGCCGTCGACGCGCGCGAGATCCGCCGCGGTGTCCGCGAGCTCGCCGCCGCACTCGAAACGTTTCGTGTGCGGAACGCAACGGGTCGTTCACAGCGCGGCCCGGCCGCGCACATATGATCCGCCTTACTTACGAAAGGAGTCTCCTCATGCGTACTTTTCTCGCAGCGGCCGCGCTGCTCATTGCCGGGGTTGCGTCTGCCGCGCCCATCACCCTCCCGCCGGATGGCGACAATCAACGTTCGACGGTCAGTCAGCAGATCGGCATCGTCAACGTCACCATCGACTATCACAGCCCTGACGTCCATGCGCCGGACGGCAAGGATCGCCGCGGCGCGATCTGGGGCAAGCTCGTGCCGTACGGCATGACCGACGAGGCGTTCGGTACGTGCTCGCAGTGTCCGTGGCGCGCCGGTGCGAACGAGAACACGACGTTCGAGGTGTCGCACGACGTGAAGATCGAAGGTCAGTCGCTGCCGGCGGGCAAGTATGCGTTGTTCATGATCGCCGGCCCGGACGACTGGACTCTGGTGTTTTCGAAGAACAATCACTCGTGGGGCAGCTTCTTCTACGAGCCGGCTGACGATCAGCTGCGCGTGAAGGTGAAGCCCGCCAAGAGCGAGTATCACGAGTGGCTGACCTACGAGTTCACCGACCGCGATCCCGATCATGCGACGGTCGCGCTCAAGTGGGAAGACCTCGAGATCCCGTTCAACATCAATGTCGACAACATGACCGACCTCTATCTCGCGGCGCTGCGCCAGGACCTGCGCACCGACATCGGCTTCCAGTGGCAGAACTGGGAGCAGGCGGCGCAGTACGCGATTCAGAACAAGCGCGCGACGGAGGCGGTCGAGTTCGCGACAGGCGCGACCCACTTTACATTCGTCGGGCAGGAGAACTTCCGCACGCTCTCCACGCTCGCCGAGGCGCAGGAGCTGGCGGGGAAAACCGCGGATGCGACGGCGACGCGGGAGAAGGCGCTCAATCACGCGACCGCGACCGTGACCGATCTGCATCAGTACGGGCGGCGCCTGCAGACCGCGGGCAAGAAGGAAGAAGCGCTGCGCGTGTTCGAGCTGAATGCGAAGAAGCATCCGAACGAATGGCCGGTGAACGTCGGCCTCGCGCGCGGCTACTCGTCCGTCGGCCGCTACAAGGATGCGCTGAAGTACGCGAAGCTCGCCGCCGCGCAAGCGCCGGACGCGCAGAACAAGAAGTTCCTCGAAGACGGGATCAAGAAGCTGGAGGCGGGGAAAGACCTGAATATGTAGGTGTCATTCCGAGCGCAGCGAGGAATCCCCTGATCGTTGGGGATTCCTCGCCGTCTGCGCGGCTCGGAATGACACGCTACGCAGTCGCATCATCGCGATGATGCCGAGGAGTGGGCCGGGCGCGAGAAAAGCGAACGCCCACTCCCACCCCACCCTCGCCACGAGCAGCGGCATCATGCGAATCGACACCGTCGTGATCAGGAATCCGATACACGTCTGGAGGGTCAGTGCGGTACCGAGGTAACGTGGATCACCGAGCTCCGTCACGCAGGCCGAGAACTGCGCGGAATCGGCGACGACGGTGGCGCCCCATAGTGTGGCCACGATGAGCAGCGCGAGCGGGGCTTTGCCGAAGAGCAGTCCGATCACGAGACAACACGCGCCGCTGCCGGCCATTGCCGCCGAGGCGACGATCGGGCGGCCGATGCGGTCGGCGAGGAGGCCCGCCGTGACGCAGCCGATCGCGCCGGCACCGATCATCGCGAACGACGCCATTTCCGCAACCCAGGGCGTGACACCGCTGGCGCGGATCATCACCGGCGCCCACGTCCACATCGCGTACAGCTCCCACATGTGTCCGAAGTAGCCGAAGTTCGCGAGGCGCACGCCGCGGTTGCTGAACACTTTCGTGATCTGCGTGAGGTCGAACGGCTGATTCGGCAGCGCGTACGGGCCTTCGCCGACGAAGCGCAGCACGATGAGTGACGACGCGACCGCGAGCAACGAGAGGATGGCGACGTTGACGCGCCAGTTGCCGGAGCCGATGACGTTGATGAGATAGGGCGAGGCTTTGCCTAAAGTCAGCGCGCCGATGAGCACTCCGAGGGCGAAGCCGCGGCCGGTCCTAAACCACGTGGCGATGATCTTCATCCCCGGCGGATAAACGCCGGCGAGAAAGAGGCCGGTGAGGAAGCGCAGCACGATGGCCGTGGCGACGCTGGTGGCCATCCAGGCGAGGAGCGCATTCGCGATCGCGCCGAGGAGCGCGCACTGCGCGAAGAGATAGCGGACGCGGATGATGTCGGGAAGGTTCAGCGTGGCGCTGAGGAGCGTGCCGGCGACGAAGCCGAGCTGGACCGCGAGCGTGAGCCAGGCCGTGGTCGCGGAGTCGAGGTTCCACTCCCGCGCGATCTGCGGCGCCACCGCGGAGACGCCGAACCAGAGTCCCATCGCCAACAGCTCGGCGAGGGCGACCAGGGCGAGTGCGCGATAGCGATGCATGCCGCGCGCGCATGGTAGCGCGCGCGGCTTTGCCGCGCGATTTCGCGCGCGGCATGAAGTGGATCAGCCTCCGACTGAGAGTCTGACTCGGGTGGCGAGTTTTCTCTTCATGGGCATAGGGACGGCATTATGCATGTCTGGCGCAAAAACGCAAGCGCTAACCCGCTGTCGGACGCACCGGCAATTTCGGCTCCGGCGGCTGCGGCTTGATGGCCCGCATCGCCATCTGCAGCATCGACGTCACGTCCGACAGGTTCGCCGGGACGATCATCGAGGTGCCGCTCTTGGCGAGGTTGCCGAACGACTCGATGTACTGCTCCGCGAGACGGAGCTGCATCGCCTCGAAGCCGCCCGACATCTTGATCACTTCCGCCACTCTGCGGATGCCTTCCGCGGTCGCAGTGGCGATCGCCAGCGTGGCATTGGCCTGGCCCTCGGCCTCGTTGATCTGCGACTGGCGCTTCGCTTCCGAGTTCTTGATGGTCTGCTGCTTGTGTCCCTCCGCGGTGTTGATCGCGGCGTCGCGCTCACCTTCCGACTGCAGGATGACGGCGCGCTTCTCACGCTCGGCGCGCATCTGCTTTTCCATCGCCGCGAGCACGTCCTTCGGCGGGGTGATGTTCTTGATCTCGTAGCGCAGCACCTTCACGCCCCACGCTTCCGAGGCCTTGTCGACTTCCTGCACCACCTGCGTGTTGATGTTAGTCCGCTCTTCGAACGTCCGGTCGAGATCGATCTTGCCCATCTCGCTGCGGAGGTTCGTCTGCGCCAGCTGCGAGATCGCGTAGGTGTAGTCGGAGATGCCGTACGACGCGCGCTCGGGGTTGAGGATCTTGAAGTACAGCACGCCGTCGACGGCCACCTGCACGTTGTCCTTGGTGATGCAGATCTGCTCCGGCACGTCGAGCGCGATCTCCTTCAGCGAGTGCTTGTAGCGGACGACGTCGAGGATCGGAAAGAGAATGTGCATCCCGGCGCCGAGAGTCTCGTTGTACTTCCCGAGGCGCTCCACGACCCAGGCCTGCTGCTGCGGAACGACGCGGATGATCTTCGAGATGATGAACATCGCGAAAACGGCGAGGACAAGAAAGACAATCAGTTGACCAGTCATGATTTCCCCTTTGGTTGATTACGATGCTTTGACGTGAATGACGAGACCTTCGAGACCGGCCACGACGCAGCGCTGGCCGCGCGCCAGCGCCGTCTCCCCGACGTTGCGCGCGCTCCAGGTCGTGCCTCTGAATTCCGCTTTGCCGAGTCCCGCGACGTCGATGTCGTCCATCGCCCGGGCCTGTTCTCCCACCATCGAGTCCACGTTCGGCTTGAAGTCGAGCTTCAGCTTGCGGACGAGGATCGGGCGCAGGAACGCGAACGCGATCACGGAGACGACCGTGAAGACCGCCACCTGTCCCCACAACGGCAGCTCGATCCCCAGGCCGACCAGCAGCGCCACGAAGAGCGCGCCGACGGCGAAAAAGCCGATGTGCATCGTCGTCGAGACGAATTCAGCGGCCAGAAGTGCGAGACCTGCGAGAACCCAGACCCACCAGGACATGTTCGTGTGCGCGGGAGGTTAACACGACTGCAAATAGCGCCGAAGAATCGCGTACTCCTCGGCGTGCGGGACGAGGTCGAACCGAGCGAGCTCGTCGGGCGCGGCGAGCGTGACGGCTTCGACTTCGTTCGGGTCGAGGACGAGCGCCTCGAGGACGACGTCACGCGTGAGGACGAAGATCTCGTGGATTTCGTTGTCGAGATACGCGCCGCCGTTCAACACGCACTGCTCCCGGGTCGTACCGATGTGCAGGAAGTCGTCGCGGGTGACGGCAAGGCCGATCTCCTCATCGGCCTCGCGGACCGCGGCGGCTTCCGGCTCCTCGCCGGCAGAGACATGCCCCGCCACCGAGACGTCCCACCGCCCTGGCCAGTTCTCTTTCAGGGATGAGCGTTTCTGCAGGAGCACGCGCCCGTCGCGCTGCACGATCCAGAGGTGCGCCGCGCGATGCCAGTCGCCGTCGCGGTGCACGTCCGCTTTTGATTTGCGGATGCCTGTCGGTTCGCCGTCAGGAGTGAGGACGTCGATCAATTCCACGTGTCATCCCGAGCGTAGCGAGGGATCCCCGGTTTCCGGCTGGGGATCCTTCGCCGTCTTCGCGGCTCAGGATGACACTATAGGACGTCACGGCTCGTAACGCCGCGTCGGAATCCCCTCGGTGGGATTGATCGACAGCGCGGCCAGCATCTGCGTCAGCCTTCGTCCCTCGGCCGTCGTGATCTCCCACGTCCGGCACAGCATCTCGAGGTGCGCCGGGTCCACTTCCGCCGAGACCGTGAAGCCGTTCGCCGGCTGGTCGCGGCGCGCGGTCTCGGAGCGGCGCCACACGCCGTCGACGAGCTCGCAGCGGCGGAACACTTCGCCCTTTCCCGGCTGATACATGTACGCGGCCAGCGGCGGGATGCCGCGCGCGTTCGCCTTCTGCTCTTCGAGCGCGCGGATGATGCGCTCGGCGACCAGCTCACGCAACTGGTGATACGACTCGCCGACCGACTCGATGATGTGCAACCCTGAGTGATAGATGCTCTTCTCGGCGGAGGACTTCGAGAGGCGCCACAGCACCGAGCGCACGAGCCGGCAGACCAGATCGATCGTCGTGCCGTTCCACTCGACCACGAGATGATCGACCTCGCCCGGCGCGTAGCGCCGCTCGTGCGCGATCATGAAGCCGGTGACCGACAGCTCGAACACACTCACGCGCGCCGCGCCGAAACGGCCGGGCAAAAATTCATCGAGCCGGATGCGGCCATACCGGCGCCGCTCCTTTGGACGATTCACGTGCGACGAAACTACACCGCCTAACGGCCGGTGGCGTCAAGTAAACTTTGTAAATTCCGCGTAACCGTATAATCCCGCTACATCCCTATGTCATTCACACGCCGATATCTCGCGTGGCTTCTGCTCCCGCCGCTGGTGATCAGTATTCCCCCGGCGCTGCTTTTCCTGTCGCAGGTCGTGCAGCTGACGTGGACCAGCGGCCTCGCGCTGGCGGCGATGCTGGCCGTGACGTACGCAATCGGCTGCGTCGTCTTCGCGATGAGCATCCGTCCGTACGCCGAGGCCGTGGAGAAGGCGGGGGCGGCGCGCGGCGACATTTCGCGGCCGATGTCTGCATGCCTGGAGAAGACGACGAACCTGTCGCTGCTGCTGTGGGGCGCGGGCGGGATCGTCTTCGCGATCATCGCGACGCTCATCTTCATGCGCAGCGCCCTCGGCCTCGCGTACTTTCTCGTGGCCGCGCTCATCGCCGCGTTTCCGTCGATCGTCTGGGGCTACGCGATGGGCAAACATCGCTTGCTCGAAGCCGCCGGCGACTCGCGCGTGCACTACGTCGGCCGCGAGCTGTCCCTCGGCAAGAAGATCGCCGTGGTCTTCATCGGCGCGTTCACCATCTCCGCCGCGGCGCTGATCCTCCTCGTCTCCTCGCGCGTCTCGACGACGCTCGAAACGCTCGCCGTCACCACCGAAGCCGACCGCTTCCAGCGCGTCTTCGAAAGCGCGAACATCCTCGCCAACGTCGACGCCAACGCGCTCGACACGCTGCGCATCTACCTGCCGAGCGAGTACTCGCTGCACGTGATCGATAAAACCGGGAAGCTGACCACGCAGAAAGAGAAGGAGCCGCTGGACGCCGGCGAAGTCGCGGCCATCTACCGCATCCGCAACGGCGACAGCACGGCCTTCATCGGCCCGCACGTCAGCCGGTTCGCGCAGCTGCGGAACGGATCGATCCTCGTCCTCGCCATTCCGTGGACGCCGTACCAGAACATCCCCGTGCAGATCACGTTCTACACGATCGTCATCGGCATCCTCACGACGATCGCCTTTGCCGCCGCGACGTGGGTGCTCTCGCGTGACGTCACGGTTCCGCTGCACGAGATGCGGCGCCTGGCGCGGGAGATGGCGCAGGGCAACTTCGACGTCGCGCCGCAGGTGTTCGCGGATGACGAAGTGGGACAGCTCGCCGACAGCCTCGCGGAGACGCGCTCGAATCTGCGCGGCCTCCTGGGCCGCGTCGGCGGCAGCGGCACGACGATCACCGACGGTGTCCGGGTCATCACCGACGGCACCGGACTGCTCCTCGTCCGCTCGCGCGATCAAAGCGAGCTGACCGAAAACTCGTCGCTCGCGCTGGAGAATGTGCGCGGCGGCATCCGCAGCGTCCTCGGCGCCGCCGACACCGTCACCGAGCTGACACAGGACGCGTCGAGCCGCGCGCTCGAGCTGCAGGCCTCGGCCGAGGAAGTAGCGCGCAGCATGGACTACCTCTTCCAGTCCGTTGAGAAAACTTCGTCGTCGACGACGGAGATGAACGCCTCGATGAACGAGATGTCGAAGCGCACCGACGTCCTCGCGGGCATCGGCGAGGAAGTGCTCTCGTTCGTCTCGCAGATGGACTCGACCGCCGGCGAGCTGCTCACGACGTCGCGCTCAACGGCCGACATCGCGCAGCAGGTGCGCGAAGATGCGCGCGGCGGCGGCGAAGCGGTGAACCGCACCGTCGAAGGGATCAACGTCACGCACGAGCTGACGATGAGCACCGCGAAGACGATCGACGAACTGCAGCGCAGCGTCGGCCAGATCAGCCAGATCCTCACCGTCATCGAAGAAGTGGCGAACCGCACGAACCTGCTGTCGCTCAACGCCGCGATCATCGCCGCGCAGGCAGGGGAGCAGGGCGCGGGGTTCACCGTCGTCGCCGACGAGATCCGGGAGCTCGCCGAGCGCACGCGCGGCTCGACGAAGGAAATCGGCACGATCATTAAAGCGGTGCAGAGCGGCTCGCGCCAGGCCGTTGCCAAGATGCACGAGGGCGTGGCGAAGGTGACGGACAACGTGCGGCTTGCGCAGGACGCGGCGTCGTCGCTGGCGAAGATCGTCGACAGCGCGACCCGCTCTTATGAAATGGCCATGCGCATTACCCGCGCGCTCGAAGAGCAGACCCAGGCCAGCCGGCGGCTGCACGAAGTCACGTCGCGGATGTCCGATCACATCTCCGAGATCAACCGCGCCACGCGCGAGCAGGCCCGCGGCGCACAATTGATGGCCCAGGAATCGGAGCGCGTCCGCGACATCGCCGCGCAGGTGAAGAACGCGACGCAGGAGCAGTCCACCGCCGGCCGCGGCATCACGACCGCTTTGGAAAAGATCGCCGCCGACGCGCGTGCCATGCGCGATCTCCTCGAGCGCCAGCTCGAAGAAACCGACCGCATCGCCGACGCCTCGCGCACGATGCTCGACATCGCCCAGAAGAACGACGCCATGGCCCGCGACTTCAACGATACGCTGCAGGATCTCGTGCGCAGCGGCCGCGATTTCGAGAGCGAAGTGGCGCGGTTCAGGTATTCGGGCGCGAATTAGAGCCGCGCGATCGCGCGTCCTTCGGAATCGGCGATGCACCACGCGCCGCCGATGCGCTGGACGCGGCGGTGTTCCTCGCGCACGCGGGCCTGCCGCCCGAGGAGCCGGGAGGAGAGCATCTCGCCGGAAATGCCGGAGATCGAGAGCGCGAAGTCGGCGCCGGCGCGATGGATGTTCTCCACGTTGCGGGCGTGATTCACGCGGGCAATGATCGGCACGTCGTCGGCGAGATCGCGCGCGATCACCGTCGCGAAAAGCGTCGAGTCGTCGCTGTCGAGTGCCAGCACGAGCGCGCGTGCTTCGGCGAGTCCGGCGCGCATCAGCACGTACGAGTCGAGCACGTCGCCCACCACGTCGACGTTCGCGCCGGGCGCGCGCTCGATCACGCGCACCTGTTCTCCCGCGTCGGTCAGCAGTTCGTGCACCTTGCGTCCCACTTCGCCGAACCCGCCGACGAGGTACGGTCCGCTGTTCCGCAGCAGCTTCGCGCCCGCGATGCGCGCCGCCTCTTCGAGCGCATCGGCATCGCCTACCACCTCGAGCACGCAATTCGGCTCGATCATCGTGTCGGCGGCCGTGCGCAGCTTGCTCCGATTCCAGATGCCGGCGACCGCCGCCGGCAGTTTTGCCTCGGCGAGCGTGCGGCCGCAAAGTGCACTGGCCGCGCCGATGCGCAGCTCGCGGCGAATCACGCCTTCGACCTGATCGAGGCCGGGCAGGCGCGGGCTGATGCGATCGCTCGCATGCGCCGCGAGCGCGGCGGCGATGATGTGCCGCGGCGTGTACACGGCCGTCGCGCCGGAGAGCTCCATCGGCTTGCGGTGCGACGGATCTTCGACAAAGGCGTAGATCTCACCTTTGAATCCCATCTGCCGCGCGCGCAGAATCAGCGCCGCGTTCTCCTGATCGCGCCCGTTCGCGACGATCGCCCGCGCGCGCTCGATGCGGCAGACGTCGAGCGCGTCTTCTTCGTTGCGCGTGAAGACCACCGGCTGCTTGCTCTCCATCACCGCGCGCGCCTGCGCCTCATCGATCTCCACCACAAGCGAGGCAACGCTGTTGCGTCGCAGCCGCTCGAGCAGCGTCTCGACCGCCGGGCCGAAGCGCCAGACGACGACGTGATTGGCGAGCTTCGCGTCCGCCGCGCGCGGCACGCGCTCCTCGAAGCGCTCCTCGAGAAACGGCACGAGGAAAATCGGGATGATGAGGAAGACGAGAAAGACGCCCGCGAACTGCACGAAGGCGACGAGCAGCACCATCAGCGGATGCGACCATGTCGCGTCCGCGCCGTAGCCGGTCGTGCTCAGCGTCTCCGCGGCCCATGCGAACGACTGCCAGAACGAACGCGGTTTTCCTTCCAGCCGCGCCATGCCGATCTGATAGAGAAGCGAGGTGAAGATGAGAAAGGCGACGAGCCCGGCGATGAGCGCGAAGAGGCGGCGGGACGATCGCTGCACGGGTTCATAGTATGCGCGTGATTTGTCCGGTGCGCGGCTGCCGCCTGCCTCTCGAAACGCGCGAGCGCTCGTACGTCTGCGCGAACAACCACGTCTTCGACGTCGCCCGCAGCGGCTACGTGAATCTGCTGCAGCCGCAGGACCGGCGCTCGCGCAATCCCGGCGACATGGCCGAGGCGGTTGCGGCGCGAAGACGATTCTTCGATGCGGGACATGCCGAGCCGCTCGTGCACGCGATCGTGGAAGCGCTGCCGCTCGCGCCGAATCACGCGTTGCTCGACGTCGGCTGTGGCGAAGGACATCATCTCGCCGCGTTTCGGAACGCGTACGGCGTCGAGGCGCACGGCGTCGATCTCTCCGTCGCCGCGATCGATCTCGCCGCGCGTCGTTATCGCGATTGCACGTGGGTCGTCGCGAATGCCGATCGTTTCATTCCGTACGAGGATCACTCGTTCGATGCCGTCACATCAATCACCTCGCGGCTTTTGCCCGAGGAGTTTCATCGCGTGCTGAAGCACGGCGGGAAGCTGCTCGTCGCCATCGCGGGCGTCGATGATCTGATCGAGTTGCGCAGCGCGGAGCGCGATCGCGTCGAACGAACGGTTGAAATGTTCGCGTCCCACTTTGCGCTCGAGTGGCACGTTCACGTGCGGCACGTCGCGCACCTCGATCGTGATGCGATTCACGATGTGATGGCAGCGTCGTATCGGAGGAAGCGGATCGAAGAGGCGATGGACGTGACGTTCAGCCGCGACGTGCTGCTGTTTCGGAGCGCCTGAGATCGGAACGCCGGCGTCCCGCCGGCTGGCCCGGCGGCGTCTCGCCGCCGTCCGAGGCGCCGAGGACGGCGCCTGACCAGCCGGCGAGGACGCCGGCGTTCCCTACTCCGACGGGTAATTCGACATGAAGCCGATCAGCGACATCACCCACGGCGCGAGGAACAGCCGCCAGTCGCGCGTCAGGAACGCGACGAGCAGCCCGAAGATCGCGCACGATTCGAAGAGCGCGAGCCGCACGATGAAGCGCTGGTGATGATGCGCGATCCGGCCCGGGATCATCAGCGCAGCGAAGAACATCGCGATCGCGGCGGCGTAGAGGCCGAGGACCATCGGTTGCTGCACTGCGAGCGCGAACGGTCCCGGCCGCGGCCATCCGCGCGACAGCGAATACACGACCACCGCGTAGATGAACGTGCTCATGACGATCGCGAACCAGATGATCTTTCGCTGACTCATGGGTCGCATTGTACGATCCGCGCATGCGCCGTTTCCTGCTTCTTCTTGCGTTCTGCGCGTGCACCACTTCGCGTCCGCTCATCGACGTCGAACACTCCGAGTTGGTCGACCTCTCGTGGTCCTTCGACGAGAAAACGCTCTACTGGCCGAGCTCTCCCTCGGCGTTCGAGCTGAAGCAACTCGCGTACGGACCGACGCCGGGCGGCTGGTTCTATTCGTCGAACCTGCTCTGCACGCCGGAGCACGGCGGCACGCACCTCGACGCGCCGATTCACTTCGCGGCAGGGAAGCGCACCGCGGATCAGATTCCGCTCTCGCAGCTCATCGCGCCGGCGGTCGTCGTCGACATCTCCGCCAAAACCGTGAACGATGCCGACTATCGATTGACCCCAGACGACGTGCGCGCGTGGGAGCAGCAGCACGGCACGATCGCGCCCGGAACGATCTTTCTGCTGCGTACGGGATGGGGGAGCCGCTGGCCCGACCGCAAGTCGTATTTCGGCGATGACACGCCCGGCGCGACCGACAAGCTGCACTTCCCGTCGTACGGCGCGGACGCGGCGAAGCTGCTGGTGAACGACCGCCGCGTCGCCGCGATCGGCATCGACACCGCGAGCATCGATTACGGGCAGTCGACGGATTTCATCGTCCACCAGATCGCAAACGGCGCCGACGTGCCGGGTTTCGAGAACACCGCGAATCTCGAAAAGCTCCCGGCACGCGGCGCCTGGATCATTGCCTTGCCGATGAAAATCGCGCGCGGCTCGGGCGGGCCGCTGCGCATCGTGGCGTTGGTTCCCCGTTAAGGTTTCGCCGCCGCCGCGGGCGCGTTGTCGAACGAGATGTCGCGCACGTAGTGGCAGGTGTATCCGCCCGGATTCTTCACGAGGTAATCCTGGTGATAGTCCTCGGCGGTCCAGAACTCCTTCGCCGGAACGATCTCCGTCACCACCGGCCGCTTCCACGCGCCGGACGCGTCGACTTTGTGCTTCACACGCTCCGCGATCTGCTTCTGCTGATCGCTGTTGTAGAAGATCGCCGAGCGATAGGACGAGCCGATGTCGTTGCCCTGCTGGTTCATCGTCGTCGGGTTGTGCAACTTGAAGAAGAAGTCGAGGATCTGCTCGTACGAGATCTTCGAGGGATCGAACGTGATCTTCACCGCCTCGGCGTGTCCTTCGTGATTCTTGTAGGTCGCGTTCTTCACGCTGCCGCCGGTGTAGCCGACTTCCGTGTCGATGACGCCCGGCAGTTTGCGGATCAGATCCTCCACGCCCCAGAAGCAGCCGCCGGCGAGCGTGGCCACTTCCCGGTGCGCGTTTCCTTTCGCCTTCTTCTCGAAGAGCGATGCGTACTGGCCGTAGCCCTCGGCCTCGAGCTTGGCCACGGGGATGAAGCGCAGCGACGCGGAGTTCATGCAGTAGCGCTGACCGGTCGGCGCGGGGCCGTCATCGAAGACATGGCCGAGGTGCGAGTCGGCGTGCTTCGAGCGTACCTCGTTGCGGGCCATGAAGAGCTTGCGATCGGTCTTCGTGGCAATGTTCTCCGGCTCGAGCGGACGGGTGAAGCTCGGCCAGCCCGTGCCCGAGTCGAACTTGTCGAGCGACGAGAACAGCGGCTCGCCCGAGACCACGTCGACGTAGATGCCGGCCTCGTGATTGTTCCAGTACTCATTGCGGAACGGCGGCTCCGTCGCCTCGTGCTGCGTCACCTCGTACTGGCTCTCGGTGAGCTTCTTTTTCAGCTCGGCGTCGGATGGCTTGGTGTACTGCGACATCGATTTCGATCCTCCCTTGGATTCATTCGCGGCGGAAAGCGGCGCCGACTGCGATTGCACGCAGCCGATGAGAAGCAGGATGGACCAGAGTGAAGAGAGAGAGCGTTTCAACGCATGCCTCCTGTGCATCGGATAACGGCGTTTGGGCCGCACGTTATTCGATGCCGGAGGGAGTTGGGGGTTTCACGGGCTGCTGGGTTGATGGGTTACTAAGTTGCTAACAACAGCAACCCAGCAACCTCAGCAACCGAAACTAATGCCTCGCCGCCCGATGCTTCGGATTCTTCGCCTCGACGTTGACCGTGGCACTGTCGGCACTGCCGCAGCCGTTCGAGACTTTCACCCAGAACTTCGTGTTGGCGGTCAGCGGGCTCGAGGTGAAGGACGCGGAGTCGATGCCGACGGGCTTCGCCGTGTCGCCGCTCGCGCCTTCGTACCATTGATAGTGCAGCGTTGCGGTGCCGGTGGCGGCGACGGTGAGCGTGACCGTTTTCCCGACATCCTTCGTCGCCGATAACGGCGAGACGGACTGGATCTGCGGCGTGGTGCAGGAGTCGACGATGATCGTTGCGGTGCGGGTCAGCTTCTCGCCGCATGTGTTCGTGACGCTGGCCCAATACTGCGTCGTCGCGGTCAGCGGGCCGGTGTTGAACGTCGTGCCGGTGCCGACCTGGTTCGTCTTGTCGGGGGCGACGCCGCGGTACCACGTCACGGTCGTATTCGTCGGGGAGGTGAAGGCAACCGCGAGCGTCGCCGAAGCGCCGTTGCCGATCGACTGATCGATGGGCTCGGTGGTGATGTTGGCCAGCTCGCACGGTGAGATGGTGACCACCGTCGCGCTGTTCGCCTGCTTGCCGCAGTCGTTGAAGACCTTGACCCAATACGAGATCGGGCCGGTCGGCGCGGGGACGTTCACGGTCTGGCCGGTGCCGAGGAGCGTGCCGCTGCCGGGGACGGAGCCCTGGAACCACTGATAGGTGAGCGGGCGTCCCTGACTCGTGGCGTTGACGGTGAGGTTGTACGTGCCGTTCGACTGCGGATTCGCCGTCGGCGGTGCGATGGTGATGTCGGGGCAGGTGCTGCCGGTGACGGTGACCGTGGCGGCGTTGCTGTTCGCCACCGGCGCGCACTGGCCGGTGACGCGCACCCAATAGGTCGTCGTCGCGGTCGGGAAGACCTGGATCGAGTTGGTGTTCGTGCCGATCGGCGACGAGGTGTCCTGCGGCGTGCCGATGTACCACTGATAGGTGAGCGGGACGCTGCCGGAGGCGCCGACGCTGAGCGTGGCCCCGTTCCCCGACGGGATGGTCGTGCCCTGCGGCTGCGCGGTGATCCCCGGCGGGGTGCACGCCGTCACCGTCACAGTCACGACGCGGCTGGCGACGCTGCTGCTGTTGCAGCCGTTGACGCGCACCCAGTAGCTCGTCGTAACCGTCGGCGCGTGGGTGAGCGTGGCGGTCGTCTGTCCTGCGAGCGGGTTCGAGGTGTCGGTGTTCGACGTGCCGATGAACCACTGATAGGTGAACGGCGCGTCGCCCGACGCGAGAACGCTGACGTTCGCCAACTGTCCGGCAGTGATGGTTTTGTCCTGCGGCTGGCCGCTGATGCCTGCGGGCGTGCAGGTGCCGGCAGGGTTCGGGTTGTAAATAGTCGAGACGGCATCGCGGTCCCATGTTTGGAGATTTGGGCCTAACACATTCCCTGAGTTCGCAACCGCGACCATGACTGCGCTACCTGTCGACGGCGTACCCTGATCCGAATGACGAATCCCGAGGGTATGGCCGAGCTCATGGCAGAGGATTTGGCTGTAGTAGGTCTGGTTCGAGGTGAACCCCGTTTTGAGCGCGACGTCGCCACCTACGACTGGGAAGAAGCTGCTGCCGTCAAACATGTGCGAACTGCTCGTATCCCATGTCGCTCCGCCGCAGCCGATCGCTGATGCGCCGCATACGGCAGTATCGGGGTCGTCATCAAAATGAATGGAGCTGGCTGCATCGTTCCTGTTCCAAGACGCGGCGGCCACTGAGTTGCCGACAACGTAACTCACATTTGAGAGCGCGTCGCCGTTCCACGCTGCCATGCCGCCGCTCGCCGCACCCGGTCCGTTTACACCGGCCGCCGTGCCGAACAGCGTGAACGAGACACTTGTATTGCCGCCGCAGCCTGCCATGGAAGCGGGCGGCTGATCGAAGATGCATTTCCAACGCACGAGGTTCGTGACGTAGTTGGAGGCGTTGAATCCTTTGGAGTTCGCGTCCGGGCGGAGTGTGCGCGCGAACGTTACGTCTGCGGGCGAAACGATGTAGTTCTCGGCCGCACGCTTTCCTCCAGCCTCGGCACGCACGTACGCCAGGAATCGCTCCTCGTCACGGAAGGGCTCGACGTGAGCATTTCCGACGGAGTCCCATCCGAACACCTCCCCTTCAGTTCCGCCGCGCACGAGGAGTTTTCTGCCACGGACGTCGTGGACAAAGTTGAATTTGCCCAGAGCCCCGCTCCACGTTGACCAGCGGCCCCGATTGGCTTCGAGAAAGACGACGGCGCGTTCGCCCGGCTGATACTCCGGCATGCCGGGAAACGAGATGCAACGGGTGCCGAGACAGCCACCAGGCTGCGTTACATCGATCGTCTCTTTGACCTGCAGCTCCCCCTTCAGGACTTCGTCGACCCGAAGTTTGTAGACGGTGTAGGTCATACGGCCGTCGTCGCCTTCCATGCTGTACGAGCTCAATGCGGTCGCAATGACGATTGCTTTCGCGGCTCGGACGATCTCGCCATCCGGCGGCACGAGATACGTCACCGCAAACACAGGAACTGCCAGAGAAAGAAGTAACGCCGAAACGAACCAACGCATCGTCAGTGGGCGCATGTCGAGAAGATTCCTCCGAGAATTTTGGACGCTGCGGATGCGGGAGCCGCAGCGGAAACGGACTCGGCATCAATGTAAGTCAGAAAATAACGTCTGTCACGAAAGGTGATGCAGATCACGGCGGGCTGGACCATACTTGGAAGGTCCACTGCGTGCATGACGTTACGAGGGAATTCATGAGGAAACTCCGCGCCATCGCCGCGTCCTCTCCCAAGCGCGCAGTGCTGCTGTCGGCAGCCTGGTTCTCGGTGTTTTTGTACGCCGGCCGCCCGCTGCTCGAGGCCGTCGCCGCCGCCGGACTCCCGGCCGTCGCGGGCTGGGCCCTGCTGCTGCTTCTCTCGCTCCTGCCGGTCGTGCCGGTGCTCACCCGCCGCGGACACATCTCCGGCAATCTCGTCGTCGCGCTCTTCTCCACGATGCTCGTGCTGGTCGTTGTCAGCGACGTCCTGCGCGGCGCGTACTACCTCGCGCGCTGGGCGATCTCCGCACAGAACTGGCCGCTGCTCGATCCGCGCGCCGTCAGTCTCACGATCCTCGGCATCGCCGGCGCGCTTTCGTTCGTCGGGCTGCTGCAGGCGCGCTATCCGCGCGTGCGCCGTGTCGACGTCGCCATCGACGATCTGCCGCCGGAGCTCGAGGGATATCGCATCGTGCAGCTGAGCGACGTCCACGTCGGTCCGACGATCCGCCGCCGCTTCGTGCAGGGAATGGTCGAGAAGACGAACGCGCTCGAGGCCGACGCGATCGCGATCACCGGAGACCTCGTCGACGGCCACCTCGATGAGTTGGCCGAGGAGGTCGAGCCGCTGCGCGAGCTCCGCGCGCGAGACGGTGTGTTCTACGTCACCGGCAACCACGAGTATTACTGGCGCCACAACGAATGGATCCCGGCGCTGGAGAACCTCGGACTCGTGTTTCTGAAGAACGCGCATCGCGTCGTCGAGCGCGGCAACGCGCGGCTGGTGATCGCCGGCATCCCCGACGTCATCGGACGCAACTCGCACAAGCCCGATCCGCCGCGCGCGCTTTCCGGCGCGCCCGACGATGCGGTGAAAGTCCTGCTCTCGCACCGCCCGCACATGGTGCACGATGCGAACGCCCTCGGCGTGCATCTCCAGCTCTCCGGACACACGCACGGAGGGCAGTTCTTTCCCTGGAACTTCGTCAGCCATCGCGTGCATCCCGTCGCCACAGGATTACGGCGCATCGGCCGCACCTGGTTGTATGTGAATCGCGGCACGGGATATTGGGGACCGCCCTCGCGGCTGGGCGTGGGCGGAGAGATCACGGTGATCCAGCTCACGAAGCCGTAAATGTCGATCGCCATTCCGCGCGTCTTCATCAGTTCCACGAGCGAGTTCGCCGCCGAGCGGGCGATGCTCAAGCAGCAGCTCGAGTCGCTGCCCGACATCGATCTCAGCGCGTACGCGTATGAAGCCGACGTCGCGGGCGGCGACGCGCCGGAAGCGCGGCTGCGGCGCGTGCTCGAGAGCTCGGAGATCCTTCTGCTGATCCTCGGCGACCGCTTCGGCTCCGAGTATCCGGGCCAATCGACGTCGATCGTCGAGTGGGAGTACGAGTACGCGAAGGCGGCGAAGAAAGAGCTGAAGGGCTACGTCAAAGTCGGCCCTGACGTCGATCCGCGCCAGGCCGCGTTCATCGCCCGCGCGACGGCGTTCCGCAGCGGCAGCTGGATCCGCAAGTTCACCGCGGCGCCGCAACTCGTCGCGACGGCCGTCGCCGACGTGAAGAAATGGATCGCCGACGCCGGCGCGGCGTGGCTGATGGAGAAGCCGCAGCGCAATGCGTGGAAAGACAAAGTCGTGCTGGGCAGCTGCGTCGCCGTCGCCATCGCGACGATCGGCGGGATGGCCGCCGGCACGCTGATGAACATCCCTTTCGAGAAGCTCGCCATCCTGTTCGCCTGCGGCGCCAGTCTGTTCGCCGGATTGTTCGTGTTGTTGAAGTCCGATGTCTTGTAACACTCGTCATCCTGAGCCGCGAAGACGGCGAAGGATCTCAGCCTACGTAGATTGAGATCCTTCGCTACGCTCAGGATGACGGCAGGGAGGTTTGCGATGTCGACCGAGCCTTACGACGAATCGATCCGCGAAGCGGTGGCCCGCGAGGCCGCGAGGCGCAAGCGCACGCTGTCCGCGTTTCTCGCGCTCCTGCTCGTCCCGATCGCGATCGGCGCCTACGCGCTGAGCCGTGCGCCGAAGGAAATCGAGCAAGTGGCGAGCGAGGTCACGCCGATTGTCGCCGAACGCGTCAGCGGCGACATCTCGACCAAAGTCACGAATGACGTCGTCCAGCGCTCCGAGTCGGTCATCAAAGAGAACGTGTCGCGCGAGACCGGCACCTTGCGCCGCGACATCGCACAACTGCAGACCACGACGCGGAAGCAGGAGGAGTCCGTGGCAGCGCTCCAGGCCCGGATCATTCCCTCGACCGATAACTCGGAGCTGCTGAACGAGATCCGCGCCATGCGCATGCAGATGGCGCGTGAGTCGGCAGCGCTGAGAGGACAGCTGCAGGTGCTCGAGGACCGTGTCACGAAACTGGAGACGCCGCGGCGGGATCCCGTGCCGAGGTGATCCACCTCACAAAGCTGTAAATCGTCCTTAACCTTCGCCATATTTGCGCCACAGTCCGAAACCACGTTGGGGGTGTATGAAACGCACCCTTGCTCTCGTGGTTCTCCTGGTGATGGCGATTTCCCTCTCGGCGCAGACCGTCGAGATCGCGCCGATGGCGCCGGTGACGCAGAAGGTCCGCGACTATGTCGACAAGACCTCGACTGACGTCCGCGCTGACGTCCGCAACTTCTACGCCCCCCTCGGCTACCGCTTCGTGTGGATCCGCAACAGCCGCCCCAGCGCCCAGGCGCAGGCGATGATCAACGCGTTCGAGACTGCCGACGCGAAGGGCCTTAACCCGCTCGACTACGAAGCCGGCCGCTGGCAGCCGCGCCTCCAGGCGCTCACCGGCGACGCCGCGCTCGCGGACTTCGAAGTGGCGATGACCGCCTCGGCGATGCGCTATCTCTCCGACGTTCACAACGGCCGCGTCGACCCGCAGACCGTTGGTTTCGATTTCGACGTCACCTCGAAGAAGCTCTATCGCCCGGACGCGGTGTGGCAGGTGGCGAATGCCGCCGACGTGAACTTCGCGATCGCGCAGATCGAGCCGCAGAGCGACGAATACAAGCGCCTCCTGACCGCGCTCGCGACGTGGCGCGGCATCACCGACGAGACCGCGTTGCCGGTGGTGGCGAAGCTCTCGCCGAAAGATGAATACGAAGCGCTCCCGCAGCTCGCGGCGAAGCTCCGCGCGTTCGGCGACCTTGCGGCCGACGTGCAGATCACCGGCACGAAGTACGAAGGCGCGATCGTCGACGCAGTCAAGCACTTCCAGAGCCGCCACGGCCTCGACGCCGACGGCGTGATCAGCAAGAAAACGTTCGCGCAGCTCAACGTCCCGGCGTCGCAGCGCGTGAAGCAGCTCGAGCTCGCGCTCGAGCGCACCCGCTGGATGCCCGCAGTCACCGACGGCCCGGCGATCGTGGTCAACATTCCGGAGTTCACGCTCCGCGCGCGCGGCGAGCAGGGCGACCTTTCGATGCGCGTCGTGGTCGGCAAGGCTGCCGGTCACAAGACTCCGGTCTTCGGCGGCGACATCCGCCACATCGTGTTCCGCCCCTACTGGAGCGTTCCCCCGGCCATTCAGAAGAACGAGATCGTGCCGCACGTGGAGCGCGACTCCAGCTACCTCGCGCGCAACGGCTACGAGATCGTGAATGACGCGGGCGTGTCCCTCGGCACGTCGGTCAATGCCGACACGCTGCGCCGCCTGCGCTCGCTGCAGCTGCAGGTGCGCCAGAAGCCGGGCAAATCGAACGCGCTCGGCCAGGTGAAGTTCCTCTTCCCGAACGACAACAACGTCTACCTGCACGACACGCCGTCGCAGTCGACGTTCGCGCTCGCGCGCCGCGACGCCAGCCACGGTTGCATCCGCCTCTCGGATCCGGCCGCGCTTGCCGCGTGGGCGCTGCAGTGGACGCCGGAGAAGGTGAAGTCCGCGATGACGGGCGAGCACATGAACGACTACGTCCGCCCGCCGCAGTCGATCAGCGTGACCATCACGTACATCACCGCGGTGGCGCGTGAGAACGGTGAAGTGGCGTTCTTCGACGACATCTACGGACACGACACGAAGCTCACCGCGAGCCTCGACCAGCGCATCGCGCGCCCGGCCGCCGCCGGCGTGTTGATGGCCGCGAAATAAGTGTGGAGCGGCGGGCTCTCAGCCCGCCGAGTTTCGGCCGGCTAAGAGCCGGCCGCTCCACCATAATGCGCGCATGCAAGAGCGCGAGTATCCCGTCTGGAAAGTCATCGCCGCCGCCGCTGCCGGCACGATGATCGAGTGGTACGACTTCTACATCTTCGGCACCCTCGCCACGATCATGTCGAGCTCCTTCTTTCCGAAGGAGAACCCGACCGCGGCGTTCTTGTTGACGCTGGCCACGTTCGCGACGGGATTCGCGGTCCGTCCCTTCGGCGCGCTCGTGTTCGGGCGCGTCGGCGATCTCGTCGGACGCAAGTACGCCTTCCTCGTCACGCTGCTGATCATGGGCGGCTCGACGTTCATGATCGGCCTGCTGCCGACGTATGAAGCGGTGGGCATCCTCGCCCCGATCATTCTTGTCGCGCTGCGTCTCCTGCAAGGCCTCGCCCTCGGCGGCGAGTACGGCGGCGCCGCGGTGTACGTCGCCGAGCACGTGCCGGACAAACGGCGCGGCTTCTACACGAGCTTCATCCAGACCACGGCCACGCTCGGCCTCTTCGTTTCCCTCGGCGTGATCCTGCTCGTCCGCACGCAGATGTCCGAGGAGGACTTCAAGCAGTGGGGGTGGCGCATCCCGTTTTTGCTTTCGATTCTGCTCGTGGCGATGTCGATGTACATCCGCCTGCGCCTCAAAGAATCGCCGCTTTTCACGACGCTCAAGAGCGAAGGGAAGACGTCGACCCAGCCGCTGCGCGATAGTCTCGGCAGCGGCCGCAACTGGAAAGTCATCCTGCTCGTGCTCTTCGGCGCCACCGCGGGGCAAGCGGTGGTCTGGTACACCGGCCAGTTCTACGCGCTCTTCTTCCTGCAGAAGATTCTCAACGTGCCGTTCATCGCCGCGAACGTGATCGTTGCCATCGCCCTCGCCCTCGGCACGCCGTTCTTCATCATCTTCGGCTCGCTCTCCGATCGCATCGGCCGCAAGAAAATCATGATGGCCGGCAATCTCCTCGCCGCGCTTTCCTACTATCCGATCTATCACGCCATGAAAGCCGCATCCGCGCCGCTGCAGCCGGTGGTGATGACGCTGCTGATCTTCATCCAGGTCATTTTCGTGACCATGGTCTACGGCCCCATCGCCGCCTTCCTCGTCGAAGCCTTCCCCGCCAAGATCCGCTACACCTCGCTCTCGCTCCCGTACCACATCGGCAACGGCTGGTTCGGCGGCTTCACGCCCTTGATCGCGCAGTCGCTCTACGAAGCGACGGGCAACACGTACGCGGGACTCTGGTATCCGATCACCATCGCGTTGCTCACGTTCGTGATCGGGACGCTGTTTTTGAAGGAGAGCAAGGACGTGCGGATCTGGGATGAAGTCAGTGCACCGGCGCGTCGCTAACGTTTGTCGATCGTTTGCGTCCATCCTCAACATGAGAAGCGTTCTCGCCGCGCTGATGATCTTTGTCGCCGCGGCGGTTGCCGCGGATCCGCTTGCTGATGCAGAGGCGCGTTGCCGCGCGATGAAGGGCGTCGAGCTCGAAGAGGACGGGACGCTCATCAAAGTCTGGGGTCCGTTCACGAACTTCGTCGCGGCCGACGCGCAGGGGCCGGCGTATTGCCAGGTCACGGGATACGTGGCGCCGAATGTCGGATTCGAAATGCGCCTTCCCGCGGTGTCCTGGAACGGGAAGATGCTCGAGGTCGGATGCGGCGGCGATTGCGGATACATCGCGGCCGGTGCCTGCCGCGGGCCGCTGGAGCGCGGCTACGCATGCATCGCCACCGACACCGGGCATCGCGGGCAGGGAGGCGCGTGGGCGTCGAACGATCTCGAAGCGCTGATCGATTTCGCGTACCGCGCGATTCACGTCGTCGCCATTGCCGGGCGCGAAGTCGTCAAGCGCTACTACGACACGCCGCCGAAGCATTCGTACTTTTTCGGCTGTTCGACCGGCGGACGGCAGGGGCTGATCGAAGCGCAGCGCTTCCCGTGGGATTTCGACGGCATCATCAGCGGTGCGCCGTGGATTCAGGACTCCGACTCCGCTATGAACTACGTCTGGACGGCGCGCGCTCTGCCGGTTCTGAGTCGCGCGGATCTCGAGCTCGTGCATGCACGCGCGCTCGCCGCGTGCGATTCCGATGACGGCGTGGCGGATGGAATCATCGGGAATCCCGCGCGCTGTGCATTCGATCCGCGCACGCTTCTCTGTTCCGCCGGCAAAGACGCCGGATGCCTGACGGCGCCCCAGGTGGACGCGGTTCGCAAAGTGTACGAAGGGCCGGTGGACAGCCAGGGGCACAAGCTCTTTCCCCGCGGCGCCATGCCCGGCTCGGAGCTGAACTGGATCGACGGCAACGACGAAAACGAAAATTGGGCGAAGCTCTATTTTCGCTATCTCACCGTTCCGTCTCCCGGACGGAACTGGACGCCGCGCGATTTCAACTTCGACACCGACTCCAAACGATTCGCGTCCGGCATTCAGGAATCGCTCTTCAGCGCCGCGAATCCCGATCTCCGGAAGTTCCGCGCGGCGGGCGGAAAGCTGATCGTCTATCAAGGCTGGAATGACGAGTCGACGATGCCGGCGATGACCATTGATTACTACGAGCTGGTCGTCCGGGCCATGGGCGGCGATGATTTCCTGCGTCTCTACCTCGTGCCGGGCATGAACCATTGCGGCGGCGGCGACGGTGCCTTTGCGGTCGACTACCTGACCGCATTGGAGCAGTGGGTGGAGCGCGGAATCGCGCCCGATGTTCTGCTCGCGGCACATCCGAAGACGCTCCTCGACTCGGACACGACGACATACGCGCCGCTGCTCCGCAAATTTCCGATCGCTGCAGCGGACGTGACGTTCACGCGGCCGCTCTTTCCATATCCGCGCTATGCGGTGTACCGCGGGAAGGGCGATGTCCGTGACTCCGCGAGCTTCGTCAGTACACGATCCGCATCGGCAACCCCGTGAGGTCCGCTCGCGCGTCGCCGAGCTCGCGGGCGCGGCCGGCGAGGATGCGCTCGGCGGTCCAGAGCGCGGCCAGCGCATCGAGCAGGTCGTTCTCGCCGGCGTATTTCGGCAGGGGCGGGAGGGCGCCGAAGTGCGACTCGGCGAGCGCGCGCCGCGCCGCGAGTCCTTCCTTCGAATGCTTCGACGCCGCCATCGGCTCGTGCTCGTTCCACGCCGCGAAGGAGACTTCCGGATGCACTTCGTACACGCGTCCGCGCAGGTGGCGATGGCGCTGCAGCAGGCGATCGATCTGTGCGACCTTCGGCACGATCCCCCAGGCCTGCTTCGAGATGCCTCGCTTCTGCAGGTCGCACGCGACGCGATTGGCCTCGGCGTAATCGCGCAGCGCGAGGAGCGGGCGCAGGGGCGCGGGGAAGACGCTGCTGGCGCGCTTGCCGAGGAAACGGCGCGCGTGATGATCGCAGGAGCGCGGGCCCGTCTCGGCGAGACCGATCGGCGTGTCGATGGCGACGACGGCGCAGGTTTGAAAGAGCGCGAGGAGATCTTCGTCCGACGTCAGAAGACGCGACTCGATGGTGTCGCCTTCTTTGATCATCGCCACCCAGCCGCGGCGCGTGCCGTCGACGCCGGCGATGCGCGTGAGCGGCTCGACGAGCACGCGCGGCTCGCGATCGTCCGCGCTGGCGATGATGAACACGTGCAAGTCCGCGGAGCCGTCGTTGCGGATCGCATGCGCGCAGAGCGGCTCGATCTCGATCCGTACCGCGCCGCTTCCGCTGAATGCGCGCGTCTCGACAGGCGTGCCTTCGCCCGAGTCGAACAGGAGTGTCCACCGATCGGTGTACACCACCGCAATCTCCTCGGCTTCCGCGGCGATGGAAGGAGTTGCCGCGCACGCCGCCGCTGCGGATCGTTCTCGCCGGACGGTGTCATGCGGACGCTCATCCGCTTCTCGATGCGTAGAGCGCCGCCGCGGCCAGGAGCAGCGCGAGCACCGCCAAACCGGCGACGTTCAGCGTCGGGCCGCTGGCGACGCTTCCGATGGCTGATCCCGTCCATGTCCCGGCGCTGCTCGAAGCGCCGTAGACCGTCGCGGCGAATGGCGAGCAGGGCGACACTCCCGCGAGTCCGGTCCCGCCGAGGTCGGAGCCGTCGGGGAATCCCGGATTCCCGGTCGAGTCGATCGTCTGCTGCGGACTGCCGGTAGTGAACGGGAATTGCCGGATCGTCACTCGCCACTGCGTGATGTTGCCTGCGCCGTCGGTGGCGACGAGGAACGTGCAGATGGTCGAATTCGCGAGCGTTCGCGTCTGGACTCCGTCGGTGTAGCTGAACGAGATCAGCGAAGGCGTGATGTCGGAGAGCGGCATCAGCGGCGGCAGCGGAGCGGACGTGGTGATGCTGCCGGTGACGCGGCCGCCGATCACGTACGGCGGAATGGCGACGGTGAACGGATCGCCGGTGTATTGATAAATCGCCGGCTGCGTAACGAGCGGATTCGTGTCCGTCCAGCTGCCCTGCGACGCAGTCGCGCCGAACGGATTGAGGATGAAGCCGTCGCACGGATTCACCCCCGCGGTCCCGGTGCCGGCGAGGTCGGTTCCCTGGAACGATCCCGGCGGATTTCCGGACGACTCGATGGAATGCTGCGGCATCCCGGTCGTGTACGGGAACTGCCGCAGAAAGACCTGCCACTGAGTGATGTTGCCTGCGCCGTCGGTGGCGGCCTTGACGCCGCACAGGAACGAGTCGGCGAGTGTGCGCGTGGCCACGCCGTCATTGAAGGAGATCGACGTGATGGCCGAAGTGATGTCGGTGAACGGCATGAACGGCGGCAATGGATTCGCCGTGACGAGCGTGCCGGTGACGTTTCCGCCGACGACGTACGGAGCAGTCGCGGTAGTGTACGGATCGCCTGTGTACGTGTAGGTGGTCGGCTGCGACGCGAGCGGATTGTTGTCCGTCCAGGTGCCGTCGGCGGACGAGTTCGCGGCCGGCGAGAGCACGAGCGGATCGCAGGGATTCGGTCCGGCGTTGCCGGTGCCGACGAGATCGGTGCCGATCAGAACGCCGGGCCGCCCGGCCGTGTGAATCGAGTGCTGCGGATTCCCCGTCGTGTACGGGAAACTGCGCACTTCCATTTGCCAGTACGTGATGTTGCCTGCGCCATCGGTCGCGATCTGGAACGTGCAGAGCACCGAGTTCGCGAGCGTGCGCGTGGACGCGGTGTCGTTGAAGGACATCGACGCGAGGAACGGCGCCGCGTCGGTGATCGGCATGAACGGCGGAAGCGGATTGAGAGTGGTGATCGTGCCGGTGAGATTCCCGCCGAGGACGTACGGCGCCGTCGCGGTGGTGTACGGCGCGCCGGTGTAGGTGTACGTCGTCGGCGTCGTCGTCATGTTGAACGTGTCGGTCCACGAGCCTTGTGCGGACGACGCGCCGCTGGAGGTCAGAGCGATCGGATCGCACGGACCCGCGCCTGCGTTGCCGGTGCCCGCGAGATCGTTTCCGATAATCGGACCGGGACGCCCATGAGTATCGATCGAGTGTTGCGGAGCGAGCGGCGTGTAGGGTTGCTGCCGCAGCGTGATGTCCCACTGGGTGATGTTGCCGGCGCCGTCGGTCGCGGCCTTGAACGAACAGATGAACGAGGTCGCCAGCGTGCGCGTCGAGACGCCGTCGCTGAACGACGCGCTCTGCAGATACGGCAGGATGTCGCGGTACGACAGAAACGCCGGCAGCGGCGCGCTGGTGGTGAAGGTGCCGGTCACATTTCCGCCGGCGACGTACGGAGCCGTGACGGCGGTGTACGGCGCGCCGGTGTACGTGTAGGTGGTGACCTGTGCGGCCGCGGGGAGCGCGAGCAAAGCGAGGACGACGAGAGAGAACAGCGCACCTTGTCGCGTCATGGTGCGAATTCTATGGGAGATTCAGGTCATCGCCGCCGAGCCGATCTCGCGATGCGCGCGCCAGAACTCGACCAGCTTCGGCATGTAGTCGGCGAGGCGTGGCGCGGCGATGCCGGAGCCGGCCAGATCGGCCGTCGCGTTCGACGTGTCGTAGAGCGTCGGATGCACGAAGTAATCGACCGCCGCCGGCGGAATGCGCAGCAGCCGATACATGCCCGGCACGTATTGCAGCGAGCCTTTCGCGATCGACTTCGTCAGCGGAACGCGCAGTACGTTGCGCTCGCCCGCTTCCGCGAGCACGTTGATCGTCTCGTCGACGGTAAGCGGCGACGGATCGGCGATCGCGTACGTCTTTCCCTCCGACCGCGGATGCGCGCTCAGATATTCGATCGCGTTCATCACGAAGTCGCGCGGCACGACGTTGAAGCGATAGCGCGACGGGCGCCCGACCACCGGCAGCACAGCGAGCCTTGGCTGCCGCATCAGCCATTGCAGGACAAAGTACGGTCCGTCGAATTTCTGCGTCGCGCCCGTGGCGCTGTCGCCGACGACGACGGATGGGCGATAGATCGTCGCGGGCAATCCACGCTTGCGCACTTCCACTTCCGCAAGCTGCTTCGTCTCTTCGTAGTAGTTGTTGAACGTCCCCGGGTTTTCGAGATCGTCTTCGCGAAACACGCCGTCGTATCGCCCGCTGACGTAGCAGGTGCTGACGTAGTGCAGCCGCTCGAAGCGCGGCGCGCGCCGGGCGAGATCGAGCACGCGCTGCGTGCCCCTGACGTTGACGCGCATGCCGACCTCGCGCGGAACGGCGAGGTCGTACACCGCCGCGAGATGCCACGCCTCGCGAATGTTCGTCGCATCGATGTGATCGAGCGACTCCGTGATGTCGCCGTCGACGAGCTTCACCCGATGCGCGAGCGCCGCCGGAATCCGCTGCTCCGCCAGCGCACGAAACTTCGGCTGCACGAGACAAAGCGCGTCATCGTCCGTGCGCGCGAGCACGCGCGGCAACAGCTCGGAGCCGAGAAAACCGGGGAAGCCGGTGAAGAAGATGGACACGGAAACATCGATTCTAACAACCCGTATCCTTAACCAGCATGTCCGCCGCCATCCTCACTTCCGCGCGCCGCACCTACGGTTGGCGCAACTGGCAGGACGCGGTGCGCGAGTCGATCATCGCCGTTCTCCTCGGCGTGACCGTGTCGCTGATCGACAGCGGTGCGGGCAATGGGCTGCAGCTGCTGCGCGGCGGTGCGACGGGGCTGCTGATCCTGATTCTCGCGCGCGGGATGGAGACGGCGCTCAGCTGGGCCATCGAGCAGAGCCGTCTGCCGCTGCTGTTTCGCGTGATGGTCTATCTTCTCGGCGCGATCGCGGCGGCGTTTCTCATCGCCGGCCACAAAAAGTACGACCCCTTCGACGCCGCCATCGGCGCGATTCTCGCGGCGACCACCGTCGGCTTCATCCTCCATCACAACCGCAAGCGCAACGACCGCCTGCGCGCGAGCATCGAGCGGCTGAAGGAGCACGAGTTCGCGGAGAAGGAGCTCGAGATCGCGCGCGAGATGCAGCAGCGCCTCCTGCCGCCGCCGCTCGTCGAGCGCGACGGCTTCCGCGTCGCCGCGCGCACGCATGCCGCGCACATCGTCGGCGGCGATTTCTACGACGTCCTCCGCCTCTCCGACGATCACACCGCGATCATCGCCGCCGACGTTTCGGGCAAAGGAATCGCCGCGAGCCTGATCATGGCCTCGTGCAAGGCGATGATCCCGTTCCTCGCCGCGAATGGCAGCGCCGCCGACGTGATGCGCGAGCTCAACGCGCGGCTGTGCGAACAACTGCAGCGCCGCGAATTCGTGGCCATGTGTCTCGTCCGATTCGACAGCACGTCCGGAGTCGCGGAGATCGTGAACGCCGGGATGCCCGATCCGCTCCTCGCCGGCGCCGCCATTCGTCCCGTGGTCTGTTCCGGCGAGCGTCTTCCCCTCGGCGCGATGCGCTCCGCGCGCTACGAGTCGACGACCATCACCATCGCGCCCGGCGAGCGCCTGCTGCTCTTCAGCGATGGACTCTCCGAGGCGACGGTCGACGGTGCGCCGATCGGCGATGAGCGCGTCGAGCAGATCGCCGCGCGCGCGAACGACATCGACGCGCTGATCGCGGACGTGCGCGCGATTCCGGGATTGCAGATCGAGGATGACGTAACGGTCGTCGAGCTCACCCGAGCAGCCACGTGAGGCCGGTGTCGCGAATTTCCGGCGGCACCGTGTGCTCGCCGTCGAACTCCTTGTAGTTCACGTCGTAGCCGGCGCTCTCCAGCGCCCGGGCGATGCGCCGGCCGCAGCGATCGATCGGCAGAATCGAATCCTGCGTGCCGTGCGAGATGAACACCTTCGGCTTGCCGCGCGGCTCGCCGGAGAGATGGATGAAGCCGGGCGAGAACGCGGCGACGCCGCAGAACCGCTCGCCGTTGAGGAGACCCCACGACAATGCCGCCGAGGCGCCGTCGGAGAAGCCGGCGACCGCGACGCGTTTTGCGTCGACCGAGCAGCGCGCGAAGACCTTGTTCAGCGCGCGGTCGATGAATGCGAGGTCCGCCTCTTCATCGCTCGTCACGACGCCCCAGGTGTACTCGCGCGAGTCAGGCGCGACGACGATGGTGCCCGTGCGCTCCGCATACTCGGTGAAGCGCCCGATCGCGCGCTCGCCGGAGCCGGTCGCGCCGTGCAGATAGAGAACCACCGGCGCGTTGTGATGCCGCGGTGGCGCATAAAAGTATCCGTCGCGATCGGAGGCGAGGCCGAGGCGCTGCGGGCGCTGCGCAGACGGGGACTTCGCGCAATGAGCGGTCATCAGCATTGCGAGCTTCAGGAACGTGCGGCGCTGCATCGTCAGGCGAGCGCGGTCGCGCACGCGCGACAGCGCCGCGCCGCTGCGGGGATCATCTCCAGGCATTCGGGGCACTGCTTCATCTCCGCCGCCGCAGGAGCGGGCGTCGGCTTCACCAGCGTCCTGATGATCAGGAACAGCACGAACGAGATGACGATGAAATCGATGATCGTGCCGAGGAAGTGACCGTAGAGGATCGCGCTCTTGTCATTGAGCGCGATCTTCGCATCGCGCCAATCCCCTCCGGGCAGAGCGAGACCGATGATCGGCATCAGAATGTCCGCCGAGAGTGCCGACACGATGTTTCCGACCGCCGCGCCGATGATCACGCCCACCGCGAGCGCCAGCGCGTTCGTCTTGGTCAGGAATCCTCGAAATTCTGCAATCATGCGGCGATCATACGCGCGTTAGGCGGCGGCGATCACCACACCTTGCACTCCTTCTGATTCACCATCGGCGCCGTCTCTCCGCAATTGAACGCTCTCCGGAACTGCGGCAGGTTCGACACCACGCCGTTGATGCGATAGCGCGGCGGCGAGTGCGGGTCGGTGATGGCGTTGGCGCGCAGGTCCTCGGGGCGGGTATTGCTGCACGCCCACTGGGCCATGCCGATGAAGAAGCGCTGGTCGGGGGTGAAGCCGTCGATCGACTTGAGATCCTCGTTCGACGTCGCTTCCTTCCACGCGATGTACGCGAGCAGCGTTCCGCCGATGTCGCCGATGTCTTCGCCGGACGTCAGCTTCCCGTTGATCTTCACGTCATCGACGACGACGTAGTTCGAATACTGATTGCGCACGCAGTCGGCGCGCTCTTCGAACGCCTTCGCATCCGCCTCCGTCCACCAATCCTTCAGGTTCCCCTGCGCATCGAACTTGCGCCCCTCGTCGTCGAACGCGTGCGTCAGCTCGTGGCCGATCGTCGCGCCGGTGTTGCCGTAGTTCGGCGCCGCGTCCATCTTCGGATCGTACAGAGGCGGCTGCAGCACGCCGGCCGGGAAGTTGATGTCGTTCATCTGCGGGTTGTAGTAGGCGTTCACCGTCGGCGGCGTCATGCCCCACTCGCCGCGGTCGACCGGCTTGCCGATCTTGTTCAGATCGCGCTTGTTCTCGAACGACGTCGCGCGCACCGCGTTGCCGAAGAAGTCGTTGCGCTTGATTTCGAGTCCGCTGTAATCGCGCCAGCGGTCGGGATAGCCGACCTTGTTCACGATCGCGTGCAGCTTCTCCAGTGCGCGCTTCTTCGTCTCGTCCGTCATCCAGTCGAGCGCGTGGATCTCGGTCTCCATCGCTTTCTCGATGAGCGTCGTCATCTCGATCGTCTTCTGCTTCGTTTCCGGAGTGAAGGTGCGGCGCACGAACTCCTGCCCGAGGGCCTCGCCGAGGTCGCGATCGACCAGGCGCACGCACGTTTTCCAGCGCGGCGGGATCGCTGGCACGCCGCGCAGCGTCTTGCGGTAGAAGTCGAAATCCTCTTTCACGAAACTCGACGAGAGATACGGCGCGAGATCGTGAACCGCCTTCCAGCGGAGGTACGCCTTCCACTGCGACAGCGGCGTCGTTGCGATCTGCTGCTCCACCGCTTCGAGGAACTTCGGCTGCGCGACATTGATCGTCTGCGCCGCTGGACAAGTCCGCGCTTTTCGAAGTACGCCGACCAGTCGAACGACGGCGTGAGCTTCTGCAGCTCGGCGACCTTCATCTTGTGGTAGACCTTGTACGGGTCGCGGCGCTCGACGCGCGTCAACGACGCCTTCGCCATCGCCGTCTCGATCGCCATCACGCTCTGCGCGTCCTTCTTCGCCTGCGCCTTCGTCTCGCCGAGAAGCTCCAGCATCTTCGCCACGTGCGCGAGGTACTTGTCGCGGATCTCCTGCGACTTCGCGTCGGTCTTCGTGTAGTAGTCGCGGTCGGGGAGTCCGAGTCCGCCCGATCCGACTTCCGCGATCACCTGCGTCGCGTCGCCGAAATCCTGAGTTGACCCGAATCCGAAAATGAATCCGCTCGTGTACGTGCGCGAATGCTGCTTCGCCAGATACGCCGCGAGCTCCTTGCGCGACTCCAGCGCCGCGATCTCGTCGAGCGTCGGCTTGAGGGGCTTTGCGCCGAGCTTCTCGATGGCCGGCTCGTTCATGCAGGCGGCGAAGTAGTCGCCGATCTGCGTTTGCACGGCGGTGCGGTTCGCCTCCGCATTGGACGCCTCTTCGAGGATGCCCCAGAGGAACTGCGCGTTCTCGTTCGTCGTCTTGCCGTAGACGCTCCAGCGCGCCTGATCGGCCGGGATGGGGTTGTTCACCATCCAGCCGCCGCACGTGAACTGATAGAAGTCGACGCACGGGTCGGCGGTCTTGTCCATCGACGGGATGTCGAGGCTGGGCGTGTACGGAAGCTGTTTGAGCGGCTTCTCCTGCGAGGTGGCCGTGAGCGCGGCGAGCAGGATGGCGGCGAGGGGGAAGGTTCTGCGCATATCCCGGACTCTACAACGCGTTAGACTGCGCGCATGCAAACAGTCCGTGTCGGAGTCTTAGGTTCCGGTGACGTCGGCAAGGTGCTGGCCGCGGGCTTCGCGAGCCTCGGTCACGAGGTGAAGATCGGCTCGCGTGATCCCGAAAAATTGCGCGAGTGGGCGTCGTCGAGCACGCGTCTTTCCGCCGGCACATTCGCCGACGCCGCACAGTTCGGCGACATCCTCGTTCTGGCGCTCCTCGGCTCGGCAACCGCGGACGCAATCCAACTCGCGGGACTCGACGCCTTCGACAACAAAGTCGTCATCGACGCCACGAATCCTCTCGACTTCAGCAAAGGCATGCCGCCGACGCTCTTCGTCGGCACGACCGATTCCCTCGGCGAGCAGATCCAGCGCCTCGTGCCGAAAGCGCGCGTGGTCAAGGCCTTCAACACCGTCGGCAACGCGCACATGATCAACCCGCAGTTTCCGGGCGGACCTCCGGACATGTTCCTCTGCGGCAACGACGCCGATGCGAAGAAGATCGTCTCGCAGATCTGCAAGGAGTTCGGCTGGGGCGTCGTCGACATCGGCGGCATCGACGCCTCCCGCTACCTCGAGCCGATGTGCATGACCTGGGTGCTGTACGGCGTGCGCAACTCGTCGTGGAATCACGCGTTCAAGCTGCTGAGGAAGTGACGGCTCCGCCGTCATCCTGAGCCGCGAAGACGGCGAAGGATCTCGAGCTGCGCAACATGAGATCCTTCAGCGTCTTCGCGCCTCAGGATGACGAGGGTTGTACCGTATGTGCGACACAACGTCGCGTCCGGTGGACAGCAACGATTTGGTAACAGCCTCAACTTACGTGTGCGGCGCTTCTCGCGGCGGGCCGGGCAACACACTTGCAGCCGACGGCCGTTCGGTGTTCATCTAGAGCCGAGGTGTTTGATGCGAATCGCAGTTCGGGTACTTGTCGTCTCTCTCCTCCTGATCCTTCTCACAACGACTGCCCAGGCGCAGTACTTCGGCCGAAATAAGGTCCAGTGGGAAAAGTTCAACTTCAAAGTGCTGCAGACCGAGCACTTCGACATCTACTACTACGACCAGGAAGCGGATGTCGTGAACGACATCGGCCGCATGGCCGAGCGCTGGTACGCGCGCCTCTCGCGCGTGTTCAACCACTCCTTCCGCAAGAAGCCGATCGTGCTCTACGCGAACGCGGCCGACTTCCATCAGACCACCACCACCGGCGGTCTGATCGGCGAGGGGACGGGCGGATTCACCGACGCGTTCATGAACCGCGTCGTCCTTCCACTGACCGGTGACTACTCGCAAAACGACCACGTCCTCGGGCACGAGATCGTGCACGTCTTCCAGTACGACATCGCCTCGAACGCGAACAACAACCGCCGCCGCTTCGCGCTCGAGTCGATGCCGCTGTGGCTCGTCGAAGGCATGGCCGAGTACTTCTCGAAAGGGCGCGTCGATCCGCTGACGTCGATGTGGATCCGCGACGCCACGATCCACAACAACATGCCGAACCTGCGCGATCTGACGCGCGACTCGCGTTACTTCCCGTACCGCTACGGCCAGGCGCTGATGGCGTACATCGGCGCGCGCTTCGGCGATGAAGCGGTCGTCCGCTACTTCCTCGCGGCGGGTGTGGTCGGCGTCGAAGACGGCGTCGAGCGCGCCATCGGCATCTCGCACAAACAGCTCTTCACCGACTGGGGCGAGTCCGCGAAGGAGCTCTACGACCCGCTCGTCACCGCGCGACTCGCGACCGCGCCGATGAAGCCGCTGATCGGAAAGAAGCCCGAACTGCCGCCAGCGGATGAAGAAGGCAAGAAGCGGCGCCGCCGCCGCGGCTCGACGGAGCTCAACGTCGGACCGGCGCTCAGCCCCGACGGCCGTTACCTCGCGTTCCTCTCCGCGCGCGAGCTCTTCTCCATCGATCTCTTCCTCGCCGACGCCTCGACCGGCAAAGTGATCCGCAAGCTCGTCTCCTCGGATCGCGATCCACATTTCGAATCGCTGCGCTTCATTGAATCCGCAGGCGCATGGTCGCCGGACAACAAACACCTCGCGTTCATCACGTTCGCGAAAGGCGACAACTACCTCTCGATCGTCGACGTCGAATCGCGCGACGTCGATCATCAGAAAGTGCCGGGCCTCGAGGCGATCAACAACGTCGCCTGGTCGCCGGACGGCCGCAAGATCGCCATCTCCGGACAGACCACCGGCGTCAGCGATCTCTTCGTCTTCGATCTCGACTCGAAGAACGTGCAGCGCCTGACGAATGACCGGTTCGCCGATCTGCAGCCGGCATGGTCGCCGGATGGCCGCTCGCTCGCCTTCGTCACCGACCGCGGGCCGTCGGCGATCGTCGAGCAGCTGCGCTTCAGCGAGATGCGCCTCGCGACGATCGACGTCGCCACCGGCGCGATCCGCCAGCTCGATGGATTCCGCGGCGCGCGCCACATCAATCCGCAGTACGCGCCCGACGGGCAGTCGATCTACTTCATCGCCAACCCCGAAGGCATCCCGGATATCTATCGCATCAACGTCGCGGACGGCGCGCTCTCGCGCATCACCTCCGTCACCACCGGCGTCGCCGGCATCACCGATCTCTCGCCGGCGATGACCGTCGCCGCGCGCGAAGGCAGCATCGCCTTCTCGCTGTTCGAAGACGACAACTACAACATCTATTCATTGCCGGCCAGCACGCCCGTGACCGCGGCGAACGTGCAGGCGCCGGCGAGCTGACACTGCCGTCGCGCGCGCGGCGCTCCTGCCGCCGCTGCGCGGAACGGGCTCCGAGATCACCGGCTATCTGATGCGTCCGGAAGAAGGGCTGCCGCCGGCTTCGACGCAGTTCGCGGAGCGCGGATACAGCGCCGATCTCCATCTCGCGTACCTCGGACCTCCGACGCTCGGCGTCGGCATCAATCAGTTCGGCGTCGGCGCGGGCGGCAGCGTCACCGCGTTCTTCAGCGATATCCTCGGACAGCACAACGTCGGCTTCACGTTCCAGGGCGGCGGCGGCAGCGGCTCGAGCAGTCTCGCCGAGCAGCTCGGCGGCGAGTTGTTCTATCTCAATCAGGCCAGCCGGCTGAACTGGGGCGCCGATCTCGTGCATGTGCCGTACGTGTATGCCACCGCGACGTACAGCCGCGAGCCCGTCACGATCGATGGACAGACGTTTGTCGCCGACGTCTATCAGCAGTTCCGGCAGGTGCAGACGATCACCGATGCGACGGCGCTCGCGCAATATCCGTTCAGCACCACGCGCCGCGTCGAAGCGGCGGCCGGCGTGGAGCGCTACGCGTACAAGCAGGAAGTCGAGACGTTCATCATCGTCGGCAACGACATCATCGACCGCACCGTCGAAGACCTCGGCAATTCGTTCAGCATCAACCTGAGCAAAGCGTCGACGGCGTTCGTCGGCGACAGCTCGATCTACGGATTCATCTCGCCGATCAACGGCACGCGCTATCGCTACGAGATCGAGACGCTGCACGGCGACTTGAACTTCAATACCGCGCTCGCGGATTGGCGCAAATACTTCTTCAAGCGGCCGGTGACGCTCGCCGTGCGCGGACTGCACTACGGCCGCTACGGCAGCGGCGCGGACGATACCCGCATCACGCCGCTGTACCTCGGCCAGGGCTCGCTGGTGCGCGGCTACGATCCGTATTCGGTCGACGCCGTCGAGTGCACGCCGACGGCGGGCTCGAGTCCGTGTCCGGTGTTCGATCGCCTCGTCGGCACGCGCATCGCGGCCGGGAGCCTCGAGCTCCGCGCGCCGCTCCTCGGCACGCGCGAGTACGGCCTGATCAACGCGCCGTTCCTGCCGACGGAGATCTTCGGATTTGCCGACGTCGGCGCGGCGTGGAGCAAGGGCGATGACGTGACGTTCAAGTGGGCTACGCGCACGAGCGAGCATGTGCCGGTCGCCAGCGTCGGCGTCGGCCTGCGCATCCTACTCAGCTACATCCCGATCGAGATTTACGCCGCGAAGCCGTTCCAACGTCCCGACGAGGACATCGTGTACGGCTTCAACATCATCCCGGGCTGGTAATCTGGAGTGCGGCGACCTCACGGTCGCCGCACGTCGATGAGTAGCCCAGGCGAAATGCCCGCTCTCCACGACGCGGCGAATGCCGCGTCGACCAGGGCGCAGCGACAGTATCTTCGTCTGATCACCCTCAATCTCGCGGCGCTGCTCGTCGGCGCCGGCGTGCCGGTTCCCGCCATCGCGGCGATCGCACTGGTCGCGGCGCTCCTGATCACGCTCCTCACGCAAAACAAATCGTATGAGCGCACGTGGTATGGCGGCCGTGCGATTGCCGAATCCGTCAAGACGATGGCGTGGCGCTACATGACGCGCGCCGAGCCTTTCCAGCACGCGGATGACGCCAAAGCCGACGAGCTGTTTCTGAAACGTCTGGCGCAGATTCTCGAATCAGTCGCGAATCTCGACGTACGACTGACCGCGGTGTCCGGTGCCGACCAGATCACGACGCACATGCGCAAGGTGCGCGCATTGCCGCTCGCGGAGCGGCGCGACTATTACGACGAATGCCGGATTCGGGATCAGCAGAAGTGGTATTCCGAAAAGTCGGCGCTGAGCGAACGAGCCGAGCGTCGATTTTTCACGGTGATGTGGATCAGCAACGGCCTCGCCGTCGCGGCCGCGGTCGGAATGGTCGTCTGGCCGGACCTGACTCTGAATGCCACGGGCTTCTTCTCGACCGCCGCCGCGGTGTTCTTCGCATGGTTGCAGGTGAAGCGGCATCAGGAGATCGCGCAGTCGTACGCGATCGCCGCGCAGGAGCTCTCGATCGTTCGTGCGAAGGCGAGCCGGGTGACGACCGAGCCGCAGTTCGCAGCGTTTGTCGCAGACGCCGAGAACGCGGTTTCCCGCGAGCACACACTTTGGACCGCGCGCCGGGACGCGGCGATCGCCGTCAAATGAGCGTTCACATCGGCACGCAGGGTTGGAACTATCCCGCATGGGTCGGCCCTTTCTATCCTCCCGGGAACGCGGCCGTCCGAATTTCTGTCGACGTACGCCAAGGTCTTTCGCGTCGTCGAAGTCGACTCGACGTTCTACGCCGTTCCGGACGCGCGAGTGGTGCGCGCGTGGTACGAGCGCACGCCGCCGGATTTCACGTTCGCGCTGAAGATGCCGAAGGAAATCACGCACGAACTGCGGTTGACGAATGCCGAGGATCTCCTGCACGAGTTTCTCGACCGCGCCCGCGAGCTCGGCCCGAAGCTCGGACCGATCCTGATGCAGATGGGCCCCGACTTCGCGCCGGAGGAGCTCGCGGCGATCGAGCACTTCGTTCCGAGCCTGCCGCGCGATCTTCGCTTCGCCCTCGAAGTGCGACAGACCCGTTGGATGCGCGCCGATATCCTCCCGCGCTTGCTCGACGTGCTCGCGCGTCACGGAATCGCGCTCGCACTCAGCGACGGCCGCTGGATCCCGCGCAAGACGATGCTCGAATTAGCGGAGCGTCCGACCGCCGATTTTCTCTATGTCCGATGGATGGGCCCCGACCGCGACATCACCGACTACTCGCGCATCCAGTTCGACCGCTCGCAAGAGATTTTTGCGTGGGCCGAGGCGCTGAAGCGCGCCGCGAACACGAAAGAAATCTACGGCTTCTTCAATAACCACTTCGCCGGCCACAGCCCCGCCAGCGCGCGCGAGATGCAGCGCGAGCTCGGTCAGGAACCGATCGACCCGCGGACGCTGAACGAGCAGCGATCGCTGTTCTGATCGCAGCGAACGCCGCACGCGCGGCGCGTGTTCTTACTCATCGATGAATCTGACGATCGCCCCTCTCCCGCAACCCTTCCTCGACCGCGCCCGCACGCAAGGCCTCGACGATCAAAACCAACCCGTCCGCCGCGTCATCGCCGAAGGCGGCGAACCATGCCGCGACGTTCTCCGTCGCGCCGAGCCCGGCGAAGAGCTCCTCCTCGCCAGCTTCACCCCCTTCACCGTCGCCGGCCCCTACAAAGAGTACGGCCCCATCTTCGTCCTCGCCCGCGACACCGGCGAGCCCGCCCGCCTGCGCCCCAACTACCTCCGCGAGCACTTCGTCATCCGCGCCTACTCCGCCGCCGAGGAAATTTTGGACGCTGCGCTGACCCCCGCCGCAGATCTCGCGGCGACAGTCGAGCGCTTCTTCGCCTCGGACGCGACGGGGTTTCTGCACGTGCGGTTTCCGACGTATGGGTGCTTTTGCGATGCGGATTGATCGGGGGTGATTAGCGCTGGTCCTCGG
>CAVTGG010000010.1:0-869345 GCA_963734155.1 uncultured Acidobacteriota bacterium | reverse complement strand
GGGTGGTGGAGGGACGATGTGGATGCCCCTCGGCTCCTGCGGGCTCACCGACGAACGGTGGTGGGGCGATCCTGCCGACTGACCGCAGATTGCACGAGCGTGATGACGCCCAGAACGTGCCACTCGGAAGGGTGTCCGAGCTTGTAGGGAGCGACGTCCGGGTTGTGCTTATCAAGGTAGTATGCGCCGGCCTCGGCGCGCCAGTAGCCGAGAATCCCGCCTTCGTTTTCGACGTACACGGCGACCGGCTCATGCTGCCTGGGAATCGTTCGCGCGGTATCGATGACGATCGTGTCACCATGTCGAATCCGGTCCGCCATCGAGCGCCCGTTCACCTGCGCCGCCACGAGTGACGCCGATCTCAGGACGCCGACGATCTCCGCCTCGGTGATCTCGAAGTTGCTTTCGACCGGAGCGGGGCCTGCGGCGACCTCTCCCTTCTTCTCCAATCGCGTGGTCTCCAATGAATGCAGAGAGTCGAGCTCTTTGGCGATCAAGCGTCGATCGTCCGGCAACGCGGGCACTTCGTCGATGGGAAAGCGCATACGCAAGAAGTCGGAGATCCATCGGAAGCTTCGCAGGTCGCTCTTCGTGATCTCGTATCCCTGTTCCGCGAGGAGCTCGCCCACCGTGGTCTCGAGCCTGTGCGCTATTCGGAGAACGGTGAAGATGCCTGGGTTCACCGTCGGTTCGCGCTCTTTATTCGAAGTGCGTTTGCGCGGCGGATGGTAGTCAGGGTCGTTTTCCAGAATGCGGGAGGTCGCGTCGTCGATCGCGAATGTATGAGCGGGAAAGCGCCGGTTGTACGCCACGATCGCGGCGTGGATCGCCTTCGCAAGCGCCGTCGCTCGCTCGGGATGGTCCCGCCTTTTCGCCGTTCGCGTCATGCAACACAACGCTAGAAGATTGAGGGAGACGCGGAACGGCGTCGTATTGGTAGTCTGTTAGGGAGGCTCTCGCTCAGTCTGAAATTGCAGAGAGAAGTGTGGTCTTTCTTGGAAGAATAGACTCTCATAGGAGTCACTTTACGCGGGAAAGCGACCGCACGCCATAGAGCCGCGAGATGGGCCGTTGGCCCCGAGAAAAACGTCATGCGGTTCCGTCTTTCCTGTTCATGCGGGACAAGATCAAGCTGCTCTTCCTGAGCGCGAACCCCGGCCACCTCCGCTCCGACAAAGAACTACGGGATATCGAGAACAGAATCCGGAGCGCCTCGTACGGGGATGCTTTCGAGATTTTCTCGGCATGGGCGACACGGCCGGCCGACGTTACGGGAGCGCTTCTGCGGCACATGCCGCACATCGTCCATTTCAGCGGGCACGGCCGGCAGGAAAGGGGGATCTTTCTCGAGGACGACGACGGGCGGCCGTTGCCGGTCAGCGCGGACGCACTGTGCCGGCAGTTCGAGCCGCTGCGGGGCACGGCCAAAGTCGTGATCCTGAACGCCTGCGAGACGCGTCCGCTCGCGGAGGCGCTGCGCGATCTTGTCGACTACACGATCTCGATGCGCAAGCCGATCACCGATTACGCGGCCATGGCCTTTGTGGCGGGCTTTTACGGCGCGTTGGCGCATGGGCAGAGCGTTCCGAGCTCATTCCGGCTGGCCTTGGGAGAGCTCGACATGTGTCAGATCCCCGAGACGGACATCCCCGATCTGTTGGAGCGGCCGGGGCTGATGCATTCGGAACTGCTGCCGCCGAAGGCGGCGCCTGAGGAGCCGCCTTCGCTTCCGGCGGTGACATGGAGCCAGTCGATCAGCATCAACAACTCGCAGCTCCACGATGTGAACAACATTAACACGACGAAGGGGTGACCGATGCAATGCTCAGATCCGGATTGCAAGTTCGACATCCCAAGCGGCCAAGTGTCCTGTCCGCGTTGCGGATTGTTGGCACCGCCCGTAATCCCGAAAGAAAAACCCGCGACTCCGAAGCTCGATCCGGTAGAGCCGCCTGTCGCCAGAGCCGACGAGCCACTAGCAGCTGGCGGCGAAGCACAGGCCGAGGCGAAGCCGAAGGAGGAGAAGCCGAGGGAGGAGAAGCCGAGGGAGGAGAAGCCGAACGAGGAGCAACCACCCAAGCCACCTCCGGAAGGAGAGCCCTCGCCTCCACCTCCAGCGGCGGCCAAACCGCCCGATCCGCCGCCGGAATCGCCCCGGCGCGAGGAGCCACCACCGCCCGAGGCGAACCCGAATCCGAATCAGAAGATCGAGGCCAACCACTCGAACTTCCGCGACTTCAATAACTACCTAACGAATATTCAGATCCGCCGTGGCGACGGGAGCGCGGACATCTCCCTGGTCGAGTATGTGACCGATCTGCCCGATCCTCCTCTCACCGATCCCAGTGCCACGGCATTCCTTCAAACGGAGCTTCGCGCGCAACTCGATTGCCTGCAGCGCGATCGCATGATTCTGGTCAGCTGCAGCGAACCGGCGTTGTCCCGCGCGGCCGTCTCCGCATTGGTCGAACGTCTCAACGTTCCACGAGCCGGGCGAAAGATGTTGAACTTTGATCGTCTGCCGGCCACCGCGGTTCCGAGCATCTATCAACTCACCGCCAAAAGGATTCTTGCCGAAGCGGAGGCCGTGGTTGTCATCGACGCGGCCCGCTCGGAACGCGCGCAGGCATTCGTCGACTCGATGTATCGGACGGACGGGAACTGGTCGAGTCTCGACCGTACGAAATCACTTCAGGACGCCGGTCTCTGGCTGATCTGCGAGATCGACCCGGAACGGATCGCGGCGTCCGTCAGCAACGTCGGCAAACTTCCGGTGGAATGCTGGGCGATCTCTTATCTCCAGTTCCTCCTCCGCCCCCGGTTTCCGAACACGTACATTGCGTATGAGACGACGATCACCCGTCAGCGCGCCGCGGGCGGATGGGCGAGCGATGCCGCGGACTTTCACAAGCAGATCAAGTCGCTCAGTGACGAGGAACTGATCGAGGCGATCGGCCGTCAGGGAATCCCGAAGGCGAATCTCGAGGGAGGGGTTGGGACGGGTGATCCGCTTGAGCTCGTGGTCCTGTACACGGCGACGTTCTATCCCGATCTATCCCCGCACGAGTTCGGCGAAGTCATCGTCAAGTTTCTCGGAGAACAGACGATCCGCGCTCCCGAGAGCAGTGATGAGAGCGACAAGGAGGGGGTAGTCGAGCCGGTGAAACGCGACCAGCAACTCATGCAGACCTGGCGCGAAGGTTCCGATGCCATTCTCCGCAAATGCGGTCTGATCACCGCCAGGGCGCAGAAGCGGAGTATTGCGTTCTCGGATCCAGGACGGCGCGATCAACTTAGGCGATCTTTCGAAGAGTCGTACGGCATGTACGTGCACGCCCGGTTCATCGCAGCGTACGAATACAACCTCCTCTTCGACGCTTCGGAGCAGGTGGCCCAGAACGTCATTGCCCTGACGACCGACATGAGCACGAGCTTCCCGGATCAGTTCGATGTCGACTGGCTTTCAAGCGTCGTCGTTCGCGCGTGCAGCAGCCTGCCCGAAGGCGATCCGGCGCGCAGCAATCAAACCTATCGGCGGATCTTCGACCTGCTACGGGCGATGCTGGGGGCTCCTGCTCTCGTCACCAACGTGACGGAGCTGTTGCGCAAACTGTTGTCCGGCGCACACCATCGATTCGTTTTTGAAGTCCTGAAAAAGCTTCGTTTCGTGCCCGGCTTCGACGTTTTCCTGTGGCTGCGGCAGGTGGTCGATCAGGGCAAAGATGACATTCGCTGGAGCGCATATGCATATCTGCAAAACGAGCTGAGGCAGCCGGCGCGTACATATCCGCTGCTGTACACGCTCGAGAGCTGGCTGCCGCCGGCGGATCGACAGGCGCCATACGCGCCGTCGCACCAGATGGTGTTCCAGCTCGCGTTCGATCATTGCCTCGAAACGACAAGAAAATTCGATCGGCGCCATTCCGGCGAGTGGCCGAGTCGTTTTCCGCTGTTCGCGGTCGATTCCGAGAACGCGCCCTCACACCTCGGATTGATTGTCCGCTGGCTCGCGCATCCGGCTCTGCCGAGTGTCGTTGCGGCCGACATGCCGTCCGAAGAGGTGGACCGCCTGCTCGCCGCGCTGTTTGCCGAGTGGGTGTTCATCCTTCTCGGATTCCCCGAGGACGACGTCCACCTCCTCGCGCGAACCGGCGAGGCATCGGGTCCGCCGGTGGCGATCATGGCCGAACGCGTCATGGATATCCTCGTGACGAAGCTCGTCGAAGCCAGCGCGTCTCAACGGCATCGGCAGGACACGATGGTGGAGTACTGGGAATCAATGAAGCAGCACTACCTCGATTGCCTCGCCGATCCCAATCCCGAGGCGCGGCGCAGCGCGCGCGAGCTCACCTGGAAACGGGAGTTGGTGAGGAAAATGATGATTCGTTTCATCGAAGCCCAGCGAGCCTTTCGTCCGTTCCCACGCATGCAGCGCGCGACCGTTTAGTCAGAGGAGGCAACCATGAGCCAGGTGTATCCCCTCGATCGCGTCATGCGACGCGCCACGCCCGACTACACCACGTTCGATCCGGCCGAACGAATCGTCATCATCGACGCCAAGCGCCGGTCGATCGTGCCGAAGAAACCGTTCTTCTCATTCGGCGACCTGCGCTACTACGTCCTGCTCACCAGCAATGACGCGCGCAACGTAGCGACCGGGCAGATGAACGGCTTTCAGTTGCAGGATCTCTCCTATTCACTGGCGGTCTCGCTCACGTACGAGGTCCGCTGCAAGCCTGGCAGTGAGATGCGCGTCGCGCTGGCGCTGTTCGACGACACGGCCACGCCCGGCGAGATCCTCGAGCGCTCGCTCACCCGCTGGCTCATCGAGCTGGGCAACGTCGGCATTCCGGAGCTGGTGCGTGAGTATCTCCGCGACAAAACCTCGCTTGAAGGGAAACTCGCCGCGAAGGCCCTGATCGAGACCGGCCTCGAGCTCAGTGCCCGCCTGTTCCTGGACGCGGAGAAATCGCTCAATCCGATCATCGTCTCGAAGGACCATCTCCGCGTGCTCGTGAGCGATTATCAGGACGAGCATCAGGACCTGGACATCCGCATCACCCTCGACGTTCACGAAGCGCACAAGGCCAACACCATCCTCGCCTATCGGTTCAACTCCCAGTTGCACGAGATCGTGCCGAAGGAAGTCGTCCGCTTCGTCCGCGAGCGGGTGACGATGGAGACGTTCTGCACGAAGCTGAACACGACGGAAGTGCGGGACGCGCTGGCGCAGCATCTCGACGCCGTGCTGGCGCCGTACGGCCGTCGCATGAGCGGTGTGCGCCTGGACGCGCACGCGCCGCAGTTGATCTTTTTCTTTCAGAAGATGATCAACGTGCCGTGCCGTCTGCACGAGTATCCCGAGCAGGTCATCATCTCCAATGAAGTGCAGATGATTCTGCGGAACATCACCCAGTACAAGTCTGCCAATACGCCCGACCTGACGGACTGGCTGCAGGAGCAGCTGACCCGCGTGGTGCCGCAGCTGCTGTTCGGCGTGAAGTACATCGAAGTGCTGATCCGCTTCGAACGCTTCGAGCAGGAGATCAAGCGGATCCTGAGTGAAGAGGCGGCCGCGATCGGCTACGAGATCAAGCAATTGATCACCGTTCCGGATCTCGAGCCGATCCGGCTGAAGGAGTCGTTCTTACTGAACGCGTCCGGTACGTTCGAGCTGCGGCTGGCGAATTTCTACGTGAGTCTGCAGATCGTGATCACCTCCCGCATTCCCAGGCTGGAGACGGTCGAGGAGCACCTCAACCGGCTGCAGAACGTCACCAAGCTGATGGAAGACGCGGTTGTCACGCTGACCCGCCAGTATCTGCACGGGATCGAGCCCGAACGCTTTTACATGCGCTTCGGCTTCACCGAGATCGAAGGGGAGCAGCCGGTCGAGCATGAGCTCGTGAACAGGATCCGTGAACGGCTGCAGGGCGACTTCGGTGCGGAGGTCATCGATGTCGTGGTCAAGGTCGGCGACACCGATATCATCACCCGCCTCCGTACGCTGCAAAACCATATCTGTCCGTTCGCCGTGGAGATCGCGTCGCTGCATCCCAGCGAGACCACGTTCGTCGACGGCAATTTCCAGGTCGACATGGTCGACGGCGCCGGCTGGAGCCGCTTCCAGCAGCTGACGATCGGTATGAGAGACATTGCCCAACTGCTCGAGCAGCATCTGTACGCGCGCCTGCAGTCGGCGAAACCGGAGCTCATTCAATTTCGCGATCCGCGCCATCAGCACGAGTTCGAAGCGCTGGTCTCGGCGCTGACAATGAAATATATGCGCGAGCAGTTCGGCCTCATCGTCCGAGTGACAAACATCCGCCGCCGCCGCACCGGAAGCGAGGAAGGGACGACCCAGGCCCTGATCGAGGAGAGTCGCGCCGTTCTGGAGCGCAGGCTGGCTGCGCTGGCAGCGTGGAAAGACTCGGAGGCGAAGGCCACGGAAGAGAAATTGGCGCGCCTCGCCCTCCTGCTCAACGAGCGGCGTCGCTTGTCGGTGGCGGAAGGCTCGAAGGAAGAGCTGGAGGAGCTCGAGCGCAAGATCGTGGAAACCCGTGAAGGGCTTGCGCCGGATCGGCTGCAGACGTTCGACGATGTCCAGCGATCCTTGGTCCCGAAGCCGGGAAAGAACCTCACCATGAGCGAACTGGCGAAATTGGCCGGGTTGCCCGAGGAGCCGTTTTCGAATGGCCATGACCTGCGTGGAGAGACCGAGTGACTCTCGACGTCCGCGGCATCGCGGGAATGCCACCGGGGAACCTTCTTCGGATTCCGCGGTTCTGGGCTCGCCAGCCTGCGTTTCTTTTGACCTGTATCGGTGCGGTCGCTGCGGTCATTCTGCTCGCGCCGTTCACGTATGGTTCCGCGGCCGGAGTCGACCTCGCTTTGCTGTTGTTCGTTCACGCTCTCGGCGTGTGGAGCGCGGCCATTGCCGTGCGCGCACTCGCGGAGCTGCAGGTCGAGACGGCGATCGTCAGCGAGATCGAGCGCAAAGGAACGGAGATGCTGCGGGAGATCCGGACCGGGCAGCGCGGCAGGATCGATCTCGATCAACTCGAACAGGCGGTTGTGCCGAACAATCCGGCCGACCCGCCGCCGGCGATGATCCGGTTGTTCCAGCACATCATCAAGGAAGCGAAAGACCGCAAGTTCGAATCGAGCGTGAACGTGATGCAGCCCTACCGTGAAGAGGTGATCGAAGACATCTTCCGGCTGCAGAACCTTCAGAAGATCGCGCTGTGGATGGGCATCCTCGGCACGTTCATCGGGCTGCTGCTCGCGGTCACGGCCGCGGGAGAGGGTAGCGGCGATTTCCGGGCCCTCGTTCAGAAGATGTTCGACGGCCTCATCGTCGCGTTCAGCGCGAGTCTCGCCGGATTGCAGGTTGCGGTGCTCGTGGGCGTATTGCTGCTTCTGCTGCGGAGAGGACATGAGCGATATTTCAAGATGATGGAGAGCGCGGTCGTGACGATGCTCTCGCTCGCGCGGAACTCGATCAACCGCGACGAGTTCATGTCCGAATTCGGGCAGATCGCTTCGACGATGCAAGAGCTGACCGAGCGCGTGCGGGTGCAAACGACGGATGCGAGCAGGCACCAGGAAGGCACGCGCCGTGAGATCGCGCAGCAGACGGAAGCCATTCAGGCCGGCATCGGAAAGCTGGCCGAGGCACGGGCAGGCTTCGATGGGTTTCTGGAGAGTCTCGGAGATGCGCAAAAGCAATTCATTGACGATGTGCGCAGCTTGTACGACTCAGTCTCTCTCAAGGACCTCGGCTCGACGTTGCACGAGAGCACGATCCAGGCGGGACGCTTGATGACGGATTCGATCAGCGCGTCGACGCGTCAGATCGCTACGCGGCTCACTGATTTCAACAGCGCCGTCGATCAGCTCACCAATACGCTCGACGCCCAAACGCAGGCGTCGGAAGAACAGGGAAAGAAACTCGCTGCCCAGATCGCCACTTCGACGGCGGACAGCGCCAACGCGATTCGGGCCATGACCGCGCGCCTGCAGGAAATGGCCACGCGCGAGCAGTCGATTCGCGGCGAGCTACAAGAGCTGTCGCGCACCGTCGCCATCCTTGCCAACGCCATCAACAGGCTGGACCCATCGCCTTCGGGAGATGCGAAGGGCATCCGCAACTTCATTACCTCTCTACGCCGGTAACTCGAGATCATGCGACGTTTGACCGATGCACTCGGCGATGACACCAATCAGTTCGGCCCCGGAACGGATCTGATCGTGTCGCTGTTGGCGGTGGTACTCGTCATCAGCCTCATCACTTCGCATCTTTACCGCGCCGAACAGGCACGCGTGGTTCAGCTGCAGCAGGCAGTGGACGCGACGAAACCAAAGGCACCCGCCGCCGCGGGTGGAAACTTCAAGCTGGCCTCGGAATTCTTCACAGCCGCCGATTTTCACCCTCGTCCGGTAACGCGACTGGTCGACAGGCAGTCCGCAACCGAGCGGATCGAGCGGATCACACGCGATTACCATGACAGCGCGGCGGAGTATCCATTCGTGTTCGTGATCGGTCATTCCAACCAGCTCGATGACCCGGACGCCGAAGATCGCAGCGTCAATGCTCGACGTCGGCGGAACCTCGAGTATGCGCTGAGGCGCGCCGCGCTGATCACCAGTCTTTTGCAGGAACGCCTCGGGGAAGACGTCCAGGGGCGTGTTGTGGCGGTGAGCACCGGCGAATTTGATCTGAAAGACCCGTCGCATCCGACCTCGGGCGAGAACGCCTGGGTCGAAGTCGTGTTCGGACGTGAATGGAAGCTGCCGGGGCGCAGGTTGGCCCCCTGAACAGGAGCATGAGATGGACTACGATTCTGCAATTAACCTCAAAGAAGAATTCCTGTTGCGTCTCCCGCCGATGATTGCGGTCCGCGGCGGGGAGCCGCCGCCGGTCGGTATCGGCCTCGCGCTCTCGGACGTTGAGGAAGACTATCGAATCGCGGTGAGGCCGCGATATCAGGGGGATCTGACCGAAACCGCGCGCCTGTACCTGGAGCGTGCGTCGAACAAGGAGCTCGATATTCAAGCGACGGGTGCCATCGAGCCGACCGGCCTTTCCGTCGGCTGCACAACCGCACACTACAAGGGCCGCTCCGGGACGCTCGGCTTCTTCGCCCTTCGAACGCGCGACAAAGCCATGGGCTTCGTCTCCGCGAATCACGTCATCGCTGCGCTGGACGCCGGAGTGGAAGGCGACGAGGTCGTTCAGCCGGCGCCATTCATCGCCGGCACCAGGGGACCCGCCGATCGTATCGGATTCCTCGACGGCGACTATCCGCATCTGCTGCATCAGCCGGAGCTGTGCACGGTCGACTGTGCGTTCGCCCGGCTGATCGACGACGTCAAGTACGAAGCGTCGTCCATCGGCGCTGGGGAAGTGCTGCGAGCAGATCATTTCCGGCCGCGCGAACGTCTGCCGGTGAGCAAAGTCGGCAGCGCGAGCGGACGCACGTTCGGAATGATCCGTTCGATCGCGCTCACCGGCTTCTCCGTCAACTACTGGGGGACGGAGGTGAAGTTCAGGGATCAGATCGAGATCGAGTCAGTGGACGACATGCCGTTCAGCCGTCCGGGCGACAGCGGCTCCGTCACGTTTACCACGGATTATCGTCCGATCGGACTCGTGTTCGCGAGGTCTGCCGGAGGTGGACACGCGAACGCCGGCCTCACCTTCGTCAACCCCATCGCCGCCGTACTCGATGCACTCGGGGTGTCGTTCGTCGCATGAACGCCACGTTCGAAGAGGCGGAGCGGGCGCAGGCCAAGGCGATCGAGCTCCTGGCCGGCAACCCCGCGGTGAACGGCATCGGGATCGCGGTGCTGGACTGCGGATACGGAGTGAAGGTGAACCTTCGTTTCGCCGATGCGCACGCCGCGATCCCCGAAGAGATCGACGGCGTGTGCGTGATCGTGGACGTGATCGGCGGAATCTCCGCCGGTTGAGCTAACAGCAGCCGGTGTTCGAGCACTCGTGCGACAACGTGATCGGTGAGGCGCCCATGAACAGAAGATGCTGGGACTGAGATCGCGGAGCCACTACTGCAGCTTCCTGCGGAGCGTTGAGGGTCACGTCGTTGACGCTCAGGCGCTCATAAATCCGGAAGTGTCCCTGGGGCTCGACGTCGGTCTCGTAAATGTCATCGCCGGCCATGTTGGCGACCGCGATCTCGGTTCCCGCCGCGAACCGAATGGTTCTCTGCGGGGATCCGTCGCGCGGCGTCACCGTGACGGTGATGCTCCCGTCGTGGGGAACATCGAGTTGGGAGATCAGCGCGTCGCCGCCCGGAATCCGGTACGCGGCCAGCGTGCCTTGCTTGATCTGAAGCTGGGCAATCGTTTGTGCCTGGGCCGGATCGATCTCGAAATTCGAATCGATATCGCGCAGCTCCGGCAGCACTCCGTAGTGGTTCGCGGCATCGAACGTCCCGCCGGTGTCGACACCTTCGATCGAGAGCCAGCACGGGGGCAGCCGAAACATGCCGGGCTTGATCACGTCACCGTTCCACCCTGTCGATTCTTCAACGGCGGCGGCGTTGACGACGACCGAGGCGTAATGCGGATCGATGCCGTTGTCGGGGTTGCGGCCGTCCGGCAGCAACACGCGGCGGCCTCCTTGCTCGCGCAGAAAACAGACGAGTCCCACGAACTGAACCTTGTAAGGCATGGCAGTCCTCCTAAAATTTAGCTTCCGATGATTTGAACGGCCGCCCACATGCCGGGCGGTGCGTCGTAGCGCTGGATCCACTCGAGTTGTGTGGCGCGAAGTGCATCCGCGGGAGCAGCTCCGCGCGCCAGGTGATGGTGGAGACGAGGGAAGAATGCGGCCGCCGATCGATCCTCGATCGGCCAGAGCGTCGCGATGACACTCGGAACACCGGCGGCGAGAAATGCGCGGGCGAGACTGATCGTCCCCTCGCCCGGCCGCTGCTGGCCGCGTGCGGTGTTGCACGCTGCCAGAACGACGATGCGTGTTTGACCGAGATGCATCTGCGCGATCTCGCGTACGTCGAGACGATCGTCGTCGCCGCTGCCGGCAGTGAGCAACGCAGCATCGCCGCTTCCGTCGCCTTGCGCATGGCCGACGAAATGAATGATGTCTGCGTGGGCCGCCTGCGCTGCGAAAACGGCCGGATCGCCTCCCTTGCGTTCGAGCCGTTTCGTGACGCCGTACTCGGAGATCACTGTCTGAATCTCGTCCGCCGTTTGGGTGAGCGGCATGACCTCACCATCGCGCGCAGACGGACCAGTCACGAGGAGCAGCTGAGGATCACGCTCGTCCATGCGCCGTCGTGCATGGAGTCGCGCGAACACAGCCGCGCTGGGGGCGATGACCACCGCGTGCCGTTCGACGACGTACCGGCCGGATGCGTCAACGAGGGCAGCGAATGGAACGGTCTCGACGATCGGATCGGGGACAATGACCAGCGTCCGTGCGAGTTCGATTTCGCCGGCAATCGGTGCGACCAGCCATGCATAGAGCCTGGAGGCGCTGGCACGGAACTCCGCACGTTCGTTCGTCGCCGCACTATGCATTGCTCGCTTGACCTCCGCAGCGAGGTCGCGCTGGCTGACCGCCGTTTCCATGGTTTTTACCGTGCGGTCGCCGACCACGAAAATCATCACGCTCGCCGGCAGCGACGCGTACTCGATGATCACGGTGTCTGAAACCGGAGCGTTCGACGGCGCAACCGCATCCGTTCCGCCGATCGATTCGAGGAGCGTTCGGGCTCGGGCGCGTTCCGCGTAACGGAAGGCGGTCATCGCATCGCCGCGCTGCGCCGCGAGACTGATGGCTTCCTGGAACAGAGCGTCGGCCGCCATGAACATTCCCCACCGCTCGTCGACGGTGCTGATTGAGAGCCGCTGCGATTCGAGCTCGGAGATGCCGCTCTCGAAGTCGGCCTTGGCCGCGTCGAGGTTTTCCAACGTCCGCCACGCGCGACCGCGATAGAGAAAGAGATCGGCCAGGTACATGCGCCGGCCCTTTCGCTGGTGAAACTCAATTGCCCGCGTCAGCCGTTGTACGGCCTCGCCGGGCGACGCGGCAAGGATCGCCTCGACGGCGAGTCGGTCGGCTTCGGTGCGCTCGCGCAGGGTTGGATCGCCGATCCGAGGCAGAGTCGCGGCAGCTCGATCGAGCTCCTGACGCGCCATCGCGGTTGCCTGCATTTCTCGCGCAACCCGCGCTCGCAGGAGGAGTGTCTGGCACAACGAGAATTCTTCGCCCGGTCCGCTGAGAAGGTCGAGTTGCAGCCCGAGAAGGGAGAGGCTCACCGGCCAGTTACGCGAGACCGTGGCGCCTCGTCCAGCCGCGTCGAGCGAGAGCTTCAATCGTCTGGTCACCGACCGGCCGATTTCTTGCAACGCCGCGACGCGATGTTGCCAGGCTGTCTCAGGATCGCCGATGTGATCGTACGCCTCGGCCAGAAGCTCGCGGACGATACTCGCGTAATTCCGTTCGTTCAGCCGCTCGAATGTGGCCATGCTCCGCTTCAACGCATCCATCGCCTCACCCCAGTGCCCGGCTGAGGCGTGGACCAGTCCGAGCTCCCACTCCACCTGCGCGCGATGGGCGAGGAATCGAGGGGGTGCGCTCCGCAGCAATTCTTCGAGTTGCGACCGCGATTCGGCGATCCGTCCCTGGTCATAGGTCACATTTGCGGCCAGCGCCGACGCCACAAGCGCCGCGGGACTGCCGCTGCTGCCGAAACGAACCGCAGCCTTGCGAAACAGCCCTTCGGCCTTGACGAGATCGCCGGCCTTATAAGCTTTCTGTGCCTCCCTCAATTCGACATGCGCCCGCGCGAGCTCGTTACGCGCAGGCGCATCTGCACGCTCGATTGCTGCGACGGCGGAGGACAGGAGTGCCTCGCCGGTCAATTCCCGGATTTCGGCGCCGAAGGCGTCGGCAACCCGCAGATGCGCCTCGGCACCAACGGTGTCTCGTGCCTGATGTGCATGGGCCCAGCGGCTGAGAATCTCACTCTCACCCCATACCCGGGCGTCCTGAGGGAAACGCCTGGCAAGTGCACGGGCGATCGCAGCATCGGCCACGAGTGCGCTGTAATTGCGCTCGAGCTCCTTGCCAAACTGGGCGATCGGTGCAAGCGCTTGGACGCGCGCGTTTGCCTCGTTGGCCCATTCTCCGCGCGGCTCGATGGCGAGGTATTGCTGCCACGCGGTGCGTGCCTGATCGCGCAATCCGAGACGTTCGATGATCAGCGCGCGATTGAAGAGCGCCTCGGGGAGTTGGGGATCCATTCGCAGCGCCTCATCGACTGCCGAAAGCGCCTCGGCGAGCTGCGACGGATTCTCGGTTACCAATGCCGTCTGGTACTGCGCAGCAGCGAGATCGCTCCACATGCGCGCATCACGCTCCGGCCGCGGGATGGCGGCCAGCCGCTCCGCCGCCTCGCCGGCGCGGCCGGCGACGAGATGAGCCAGCGCAGTGGCATGTTGCGCAGCGGCCGAATTGTCACCCTTCGTCTGCTCGAGAACGGTGCCTGCAGCGCCGACGAGCTTCATCTGCCCGGCGTCGAGCTCGTGCTCGCCGGATCGGAGCGCCGGACGCAGCGGCGCCCACGGAAATCCGCCCGTTAGACGCGGCTCAATATACCGGCCGTCGTGCGGCGTTGCATTGACGAGTAATTGAGTAACGGTCGCGTCTATGGACGACGGCCGCCACGTAAGAATGATGGCCGCGGCCACCGCCGCTGCCGCCGCGCCTACCCACCACGCCAGCCTGCGTCGCCGAGAACGCAGAGGGACGACTGTCTGCTCGTCGCGCGCGACACATGCGGCTTCTCCGACGATGAGTCGGCAGTCTTCGCAATCGAGCAGGTGGTCGGTCGTCATCTTCAGCTCTTCTCCTGAGAGCGTCCCCGCGACGAAAGCCGCAAGTACTTCCGGGTTGGGGCAGCGGCTCGAATCGCCCGTCATGACGACATATCCTCCTGGCGTGCCGCTACGCTGCTCTCATCTTCTTGGGACGGAACGACCCCGCAGTTTTTCAGGTGAATATCGAGCAACACGTCGGTTCCAACCAGTTTTTCGACGTCGGCAGCCGCGACTCCGGCGTCTTCCAGGTGCCGCCGCAGATCGCGATAGAGTTTCTGCAGCCGCCGCCATAACGGCTGATACTCGAGATGCAGCGAGTGGGAGATCTCTGTCACGGACAGGTCCGAGTGGAAGCGCAATCTCAACAGCAGTTGGTCGTCTCGTGTCAATTCTTGAAGAAATGTATTGACGACGTGTGAGATGCGCGAGGCGATGTCGCGATGCTCGGCGAGGTCGCATTCGGCGGCCGCCATATGGGCCGCCGCTTCCAAAGGTACATGCTGCCGGCGCGTACGCGGCTTGAGCTGACCCGCGAGGTCCGTCAGCTCCGCGCGTGTGAGCTCGGGATGTTTCGCCGCGACCATGGTGAGCGCTTCTTCGAGCGGCCGGCCATCACGATACAGACGCCGCTCGAGCTCCACAGCAGCGCTGCCGAGCCGTTCCGCCGCCGCGGAATCGCGCCATTTACCCCACTCTCGGCGCCTGTAGTCGATGAGCAGCCGCGTGACGACGGCGGCAATGTAGGTCTTGAACGAGCTGCGTCCACGAAAGGCACGAAGCGCCGCGTAGTCGTCCTCGACGAGATGCAATCGGACTACGCCGGCGAACTCCTCGATTTCGTCGGTGTCCATACCCTTCCTGCGGCAGACCGCCGTAACGATCTGCTGAATCGCGGGCAGGTTCTGCAGGAGAAGTTCGCTCGGTTCGGACATGAGGCCGGATGTTCGACCGGTGGTAGCACTGACTTGACTCTGATTGGTTCCATGGAGAATACAACAATTTCCATAGCAACGCGGACGCGTCACTACGGCACGGTCATGCGGTGATAGAGAGCGCGCGCGTTGTCGCGCAGATCCTGCAGTTGATGATCTTTCACGGCCGCGATATCGCTGGAAGAGCCGCCCAGTGCGGCGTCGAAACGGTCGTAGTCGATCCCAAGCCGGACGACCGCCGCCACCCATCGCTCGAAATCGTCATTCGTGTGCAGGCGGGAGACTCGCGCACTGCTCAGCACACTTTCGACCGTCTCCTCCTCCTCGGCCGCTTCCGCCGCGTGCCCATTCTCCTCGACAGGATCGCAGTTGGCCGCGGCCCTCTGACAGCCGAACTGTCGTTGATAGCAGGCGAGGAGATTTGCCAGACGCGGATGGACGATGCGCCGCACGGCGGTGCGCTCGACGCGGGCGGCATAGTCGCGAATGTGGCTTGGAATGCGGTGCTGTTCGGCCGGCGGAATCCCGTCGAAGATCAGCCCGAACGCGATGGCGTCATCTCGCGTTTTCAGCAATGCCGACCCGATCAGCAATGCCATCTCGAAGCTCTGTGGAGCCGCGGCGAGGCTTCTGGAAGTCGCAAATCGCTGGCCGCACAGGCAGCACAATCCCGACGACGCGGCGCGTCCGTCATTCAGGCCGCCGTCGCGGCTCTCGAATAGAGCGCGACAGAAGGGACACGCGCTCAGATGAGCATTTCTGGTGCGAACTTCCAGCAGCGAGAGCTCGACTTCCTCGCAAACCGCGCAGCGCGTCTGCGTCCCCGCGGGATAGGTGGTTCGCAACAAATCCGATCCCACAGCACAGCCATAGATGTTGCTGCAGAAGACATGAGACGGATCTTCGTCCGATGCCGTTAAGCCGCCGAACGGCGGTTTATGGGGCAACCGGCAACGTGTGCACAGTGGATCGACCGAGAACACGACTCGGATTTTGTGTGCGGGTGTGCAGAACCGGCAGTCGGCGAGACGCGTCTCGCACCGCGGACAAAAATAGTCGCTGTCGCCGAGCGGGAAGTCACACGACTCACAAGCGTAAATCGGCGCAGGGTGAAGGTCGCAAACCCAACCTGACGGACTCCTGCGGAGCAGATGCGGTGACCCGCCGCGACGGCAAGAGGGAACCAGGTCGACACCGCATTGTGCACACGATTGGGCGCGCACGAGAGTCTGATCCAGCGCTCTGCGCGCGCTTGCGGTGTCTGTAATCGGCCGCCCGGTGAGCGCGCGTGCGATGACGCCGGTGGCGCGAAATGGGGCGTTGAATCCTCGCCGTATGCAACCGGGACAGACGAATGCGTCCGTGTCGTAAGGACGCCTCTCCGGATTGCCTCGCTTCTCAGTCACGCACACCGTGCATAGCGAAATCTCGGTCGGCATGTGCCCGTGATGAGGACAAGACCACCAGTACGTCCGGAGCGGCAGGGCACATACCGGACAGAGGCCGCGCTCGATCGCTGCATCGCGGTCCGGCCGTTCCGTCAGATCATCCATGCGGCAGGCGTTGCCGCAGCGATTGCGGATCGGATTGCCGCAGTCAGGACAGAAGATCTCCGTTCTAGCTGTTCCGCGCAGGTCCGATTTGCAGCCCGGGTTTCCGCAGAGCTTCGGTCCCGGCGCGTCGAGGCTCGTGATCAGATTGTCGAAAGTGGACGGAATGTCGTAGCGAATGTGAAAGAGTTCGCGCCTTTGTCGCGAATAATCGTTGTAGTAGTCGTAGATTCCGGACAGCTCCTCGGCGGAATGAAACAGATCCTCGACGAGAATCAGGATGCGGTTTTCCTCCGCTCCCTCTGCCGAGACTTCACGCATGGAGGCTCCCAGCAGTCCATTGCACAGATGTTTGAGGCGATGCGTGAAGGCATCGCTACCGGCAAAACTCTGAGGCACGATCAGACGTCCGGTTCGCTTCCTGAGGCTATTGTCGATTCTTCCCGGCCGGAAGAGCCTCGTCGCTGCGGAGAGAACCGCGCGCCGGATGACGTCGTCGTCGTACGTGGACTCGGGCGAGAGATACCGGAAGCGTTCCTTCGCGCCGCCTGCTACCCGTCCGCCCGGCTGCAGCTCACGCACGAAGTGATCGTTCAGGTCGCCTAAGAGGCCGCGAGCGGCAGCGTGATAGTCGCGCGTGCGGGCTCCCTCGGCCAGTCTGTCGCGGATGCTGCTCAGCATCGTCTGGGATAGGTGCCGCATCCGTCCTGGATTGCGGTCGACGCGGTTCATCTCCTGGCGCAGGATTTCTGCGGCCGGACGCGCGCGACGGCTGTCGAGCGCGAAGCGCTCGCGTTTCCGTTCGCTGCGCGGAATCATCCCTTCCGTCGCCTGTGCGAGAGCAGCGACGAAATCACCGTCGCCGCTCCATTCCGCTTCGAGTTTCGTTACCGTCTGCTCGAGCTCGCGCACCGCCGCGGAGCGGATTCCATAGGCAAACCAGACCATCCCCGGCTGGTGCCCCTGCTCCCGCTGCCACTCCTCGAGCCACTGTTTGAGCTTGTCGATCCGAAACTCGACGAGCGGCCGGCCGAGAAACGCATCGAAGTAGCTGCCCAGCCAGCGATGAAACTCCTGAAGCTCTTTCTGCCCCGTGCTCTCGGCGGCCTTGCATTGATTTCGGAGGCGCTCGACGAGAGATCGGAGCTCGGCCAGGAGCGCGAACGGCGTGAGCTCATGCTGCGCAAGCAACTCGCCGAGCTTGGCGCGGAACGCGCCGCGGAACTGTTCGACCGGTTCCGCCAGAAAATGCGGCATGTCCGTTGCGCCAGCGCCACTGAATGCGGCGAGCTTTTCCGTGAACGCGCGCAACGATTCCTGCGTCCATGTCTTTTGCTCCGACTCGTATTTCGAGATGAAGTCGCTCAGCACCTTGGCGAAGTTTTCCGCGCTGAGATGTTTCCCGGCCTCGGACGGAGCCGCCGTGGCGTCGATGTAATCCTCGAGGCGACGCAATGCCTCCGGCGATGGCGGAGGCTGGACCGTCGCGAAAATGTCCCTCCGGTCCGGCGACGCATGCCACTGTTCGACGAAGCTCGCTACCCAGCGCATCGCTAGATCGTCGTACGTCAGCAGGGGAATCGCGGCGGCGGCGAAACTGCAGAACACCTGCCGCGACGCGAAATCGCCCGCCATTGCGGACGCGTCTGAGTTCTGGTCCACATCGTCGTTGATTTGATAGCTGCCGGCATTCGACCGCAGCTCTTTCGTGAGGAAGACGCGCAGCAGCGCCGCGACATGGGCAAATGCGTCGTCCGGCTCCACGAATGGCCGCCGGTCTCCGACGTAAGGTCCGATCAGATATACCCGTTGGAACAGCGAATTCTGCATCCGCTCATCGATGTCCGGGAGCCGCGGGTAGCGAGCCGTGAAACGCTGATCCTGGTTTTTGAAATGAGCGATCTCCGTCAGCGTCGCGTAAGAATTGGCGAGGACCTTCGAGGTGAAGTCGACATGCTCAAAGAACTCCGGAAGCAGCAGGATGAGACGGATGCCGATCTCCGGCCGGTATTTGCGCAGATTCGCGGCGACGTCGAGAAGAATGCCCGATCCGGTCCCGCCGGCGATGGAGGTGATGATGCAGATCGACGCCGGCCGGAGCTCGCCTGCCGTGCCGCTGCGCGCGTCGGCCTGCACCACCCCTTCGCGCAGAGGCTCCATGATCTCGACGTCGTTGAGAAAGAATCCGATGCGGCCCAACGGCCGCCACTGGCGCGCTCCGACCGCCTCGGCCTGCGCGTAGCGGATGTACTTTCCTTCGACGTCCGGGTACCACTCGGCGATCTCCCGAAACGGCCGGCGCGGAGGGCCGGCGTTCCCGCGCAGTTCCGCACGCAGGTTCCCGACGCAGTCTGCGATCGACGAGGCGTCGAAATAGAAAAATTCGCCGTCATCGAGCCGTGTGACGCGAGATCCCGCGTTCGCATCGAGATCGAAGTCGATTCCGCGATAGACCAAAAGGTCGTCCCCGCCCGTGGAGGCTTGCGCCTGCTGGTGTCGGATCCACCGCAGCACTTTCACTCCACTGCCTCCCAGGCCAATGAGGAGGGTCGGAGCGTAACTGGTCATGGGCGGCTCGCCGGATGAACGAGAGTCGAAGCGCTGACCGTGGTCTCGAGGGCGCGGTACACGTAGCCCGACATCGCCAGCGCGAAGAGCACGCCGGCAATCGTGATCAGCGTCCGCAGTGCGAGGGCACGCCGCGCGGTCAGAAGGCGTGGCTCGAACAGGCGCCATCCGACGATTGCAAACGAGCGGTAAATGAACAGAAGCAAGCCGCCGGCAAGTGCGGCCCAGAACATGTGTTCAAGCTTTGCAGAGGTGAACACGAGCCCGTACGGCCACAACAACCCGAACAACGTCGCGAAAGTGATTCCCAGGCCGTCCAACGCGGCACCGAAGGCGCCCTGGAAAATGTGGGCATCATGGGCGATGTGGAAGATCTTCCAGGACTTATGCAACCCGCCTGGAGTTCGAGCAATGAGTGAGATCAGGAATCGGATCGCTGCCGCGAGCGCGGCCAGTCGAACGTAGCCCGGCAACTGCTCCCCGCCCGAGTGAGCCGGCTGCTCACCGTGAGTTTCCTTCGCTTCGTGGAGTTTTCCGTCGCCGCTCTTGACCAGGAGATCGCCGTCGGCCGTGACTTTGACATCGGCATTCCCGTCGTCGCCCGGAAGTGTCAGCGCGACGTGCGCCGGACCTTTCGTCGCGTCGACTTCGTAGGTTTGTGGTGTTGCCCCGGGCACGCCGCTGACGGTCAGCGTTGCGCGGCCATCGCCGCTCTTTTCGACTTCCAGCTCGATGACGTAGGTGTCCTTGCCGAGCTTTTTGAACACATGCACTTCGGGCTGCGTGATCACCACAAACTCGCTGGGCAACACCAGCGACGGAACGGGCGGTGTGTTGGCATCGACGCTGGCGAGCAGTTTTGACGCGGACTGCAGCCGCGCCGGAATTTCCACTCGAACCGTTTCCTCGGAGCGGCAGGAGACGGTCGTGTCCTGCGGAATCTCTTCCGCGATCTTGCCATCCTCCGAGGAGAGGATCACGCGCCGGATGATCACGGGGAACGGATTCGGATTGCGAACGACGATTCCGACGCGGCTCCGGTCGGGCGATGGTTCTCGCGCAAGTGCGATCGGATCCGCGATCGTCCTGCGCAGATAGTTTGCGATGACGTTGCGGACGGGAGATACCTCCACCTCGCCGCTCGCTTTCAGGATCTCGCGAAAGGCTGCTTTCACGGCTTGGGAGACCGCCTGATTCGCGCCGCCGCATGACTCACCGATGACTTCGCCCGTCAACAGCGCCAGCTTGAGGGGCTGGTCGTCGAGCGATTGGCGGGCGTGTTGCGCCTCGCTGCGGAAATGCAGGATTCGTCGATTGACCTCGGCGCACGAGAGGCTTTCGGGATGATGGGCGAAGTCACTGGCGATGATGAAGATCTGCTTGCGCCGCGAATCGATCCGGCTGAGAAGGTCGTTTGTGACCGCGACCATGTTCGTGCTGTTCGTGCTTCCGACGGCGCGCGCCTCGGCGGGAGGACCGGGCCGGATCGATTCCACGGCCGATGCCGCCGTGCGCACGTCGCTGCCGTCGAACAGAGTGACCGCCGATTCAGCGAATACGACGATGACGATGCGGTCGCTTGCGTCGACGAAAGACTCGGCCCGAAGCAGATGCGCGATCGTACCGGTGAACAGCTCCTGCGCATTGATGCCATCCCGCCTCTCGTACATCGATCCCGATACGTCGAAATAGATGTAGACCTCTTTCTGACACGCGGGCGAGGCTGCCACGACCACCACGGAATCCGTCAGTACGAAGCTGGCGAGGATCGCGGTGGAAAGACGCTTCAACAGTCGCACGGCGAGCTCCGTCGATCGGTCCGGTCCAACCGGCAGCCGAACTGCCTGTCATACAGGGCGAGGATGCGCGCGAGTCTCGCTGCAACGACGCGCTTCACCGCGGCGCGCTGCGTGTGGTCCAGGAACGCGAGGAGCTTTTGCTCGAGGATGGCGCGCTCGGTGACGGGCAGTCGCTCGAGCAGAAGACGGAAGGCTTCTTCGTCGTCCGTCGTGCAGCGAAGGACACAGCCGATCTTCTCGTCGGTCTTGTCGGTCTCGTCGGTCTCGCGGTCCGCGGCGCTGAGCTTCGCATCGGCCGCATACAGCCGCCCGCAGAGACAGCAATGACCGTCGGCATCGCCCGCTGTCGTCTCTGTCGCGGGCTCTTCGTCGTGCCGTTTGATTCCGAACAGCGACGAGCAAAAACGGCAGGCCCGGAGATGCTCCTCCCGCGCGAACGCGTGAAGTAGCGGCAGCTCCTGCGACCGGCAGAGCGGACACGCGTCTGCGTTCGGAGGGAACGTCGTGTCATGCAGGTGCCCGCCAGCCGGACAACCAAAGAGATTTGAGCAGAACCATTCATCAGGATCTGCCGGCTGGACTCCCTTTTGATTGGCAAGGCGCATGTTTGCCGGTTGCCTCGTGTAGCAATTCGGGCAACGCGCCATGAGGTCCGTCGACGCCGGAATGCGAATGCCGAACAACAGCGTGCAGAAACGGCAGTCGGTGAGCTCGGTTCCGCATCGTCCACAGCGAGTCGCTCCGGACGGGAGCATGAATTCGCAGTGGCCGCAGGTCTGAAACTCGAGATGCGTGTGCAGATAGCAGCGAAAGCGATCGACATTGCTTCCGTCGCGATGGCGATACAGGTAATGCGGACGGCCCGGATGTTCGGTGTCGGCCTCGGGACAAATCGGCGCGAGCTGCGTGCCGCATTGCGGGCAGTACGCGGCTCGTGCGAGCAGCGTTCGCAGTTCCGCCTGCGCCACGATGAGATCGTGACCGTCGACGCCATCGAGAAGATAGCGCGCGGCATCGCCGCTCACCGAGAACGGCGGCGCGATCTTTCGCGCGACGCAGCCGGGGCAGGTGAAGCGGTTCAGTCGGTCCGGACGGCGGCTGATTCGGTGCGCCGCCCGGCCATCCCGGACACAGTGAGGACAATTCGGCTTATCGATCGGAACGTCGTCGTGGTCGGTGCAGCGCCACCATGACGTCCAGAGAAATCCGCCGCACGCCGGGCAGGTCCGGCTCGCAATGGCTTTGTCGAGATCACGTCGGTCGGCGAGACCATTTTCCGGACATCCGGCATTGCCGCACCGGTTGCGGATCGGCTGATCGCATCCGGGGCAGAACAGCGTCGTGCGAGGCACCGTGCGGATGTCCGCTTTGCAATCGGGATTGCCGCATTGCACGCGTGTTCGGTCGCCGGCGCGGGTGATCAGATCAGGGAACAACGACGGCCACTGCCGGTGGATGTGGAACAGAAGCCGGTTCGGCTGTGCCGTGTAATGTGCGTAGTAATCGTAGATCCCGCTGATGTCTTCGGCCGGATGAAAAAGATCCTCAACCACAACGACGATGCGGTTCTCGCCCGCAGATCCGTCGGCCTGCAAGGAGCTGGTCGACGCGTTGAGTAGTCCTTTCGTCCAGTTGCGCATTTTCGCGGCATAGCCGTTCCGACTCCGGAATCCGTCCGGAACGAGAAGGCGGGCCACGCGGAGGGCGGCCGGACTGGCGACGCGGCCCGGATGAAAGATCCGGTTGCGGCAGCGCAGGAGCGCCGACGTCACCTCTTTCTCGGTGAACAGCGATTCCGGCGAGAGCAGTGTGTAGCGCGTGCCGGATGCCTCGGGGTCATCGCTCCCGACACCGGCCAGTTGCCGCTCGAACAGCCTTCGCGTATTCGCGATCCATGTGTTGATCGTGATTTCGTCGCCGGTGATGCGGTAGTCGTCATAGAACGCGAAGAATTCCTTCATCAACTCGCGGTGGAATGCTCTGGCCTGGGACTTGTCGAATCGCGCGAGCTCGTGCTGCAGGACCAGTGCGGCGTTCGCATTGCGGCCGTCGAGGTAAATCTGCTCGCGTCGCTCCTCGACGGGATCCGCTTTCGCGGCCAAGAGATCCTGGGCGCTGCTGCGCAACTCTGCGACTTTCTCCCAGCGGGCGTCCTCCGCGGCGCGGAGCTTTCCGATCGCCTTCCTCGCCGCGCTGGTGATCGCCTGCCGCAGCCAAAGACGGTAATCCGATTCTTTCGGCTCGGTGGCGAGCCATCGGCGGGCCTCATCCTCGAGCCGGTCGAGGTGCGCAGGCGTCAGCTGCTGCGCCAGGCTCGCCCATGTCTGGCCGGTGTCGAGCCAGCGTTCGAAATTCTCGATGCTCTGTAGATCCGGCAACGGCTTCCGGGCCGGCACCTCGGGCAACCGTCGCTCGAGCTGCGTCAACAAGCCCTCGAACGCGCGCGGGGAGCCATGATGCCGTTCCGCCAATTCGGCGAGGCGCTCTTCCAGTCTGGTGGCGAAGTCGTTCCGGATCCGGTCGAGCAGCTCCGGCGGCTCGTCCATCGGCGCGGACGAGTCGGTCCCGCAGAAGCGCCGCAGATCCTGACGGATTTTCTGCAGATCCGCGGCGCGCCAGAACGATCGATACGATGCATGCTCGCGCATGAATCGGGCGAGCTCCAGCTCGCGGTATGCCTCGGTGACGGCAAACGCCTCGTCGTTTCCGCCGGCCGTGGTCTCGATCCACTCGACAATGTCCGCCAGGGGTCGCGTGCCGATCCGCCCGCCCGCGAGAACGTCGAGCAGCGGCCGTTCGCCTTCGGGATTGAGCTCCTCGAGGAATTGGCGCATGAACAGATCGGCAAGTTCCGCATACGACAGCAGGCGGATCGCCATCGCCGACATCGCACAGAAAACATGGAGCGAGGTGGGATCGGACAGCGGCGCGCCACTGTCGGCAGACGCGTTTGCCTCCGCCGATAGCGCCGCGGCGCGGATCTCGCGCGTCGTCGACATTCGCAGCAGCTGCGCGACGAACGGAAAGATCTCGTCCGGTTCCGTGAACGGTTTGCGGTCGCCGACCCACGGCCCTACCAGATAGACCCGCTGGAAAGGCGGCGGACTGTCCGATCGCGTGACCGGCGGAATGCGTGGATAGCGTGCATGAAAGACGACATGCTGATTCTTCAGTGCCGCGACTTCCCAGAGCGTGGCATAGGAATTAGGGAACACGCGATCGCGGAAGTCGATGTGGTCGAACAGCTCCGGCAGGAGCAGGAAAATGCGGACGGAGACGCCGCGGCGGATTTTCCGGATCGCGACGGCGACGTCGAACAGGATCGCCGAGCCCGTGCCTCCCGCAATCGAGCTCACGATCACGACTGTCGGGTGCTCTCCCGTTTTGACGCTCGCGGCACGTCTGCGGTCGAGATCCGTCAGCCCCTCGGCGAGTGCATCGTGAATTTCCCGGTCATTCAGAAAAAATCCGATGCGCCCGAGCGGACGCCATTGCGCCGCGCCAGTCGCCTCGGTTTGGGCATAGCGGATCGCGTTCTGCTCCGGATCCGGATACCACTCGCGGATCTCCGGAAACTCCCAATGCTCTTCGGCCTGCGGAACGACGTCTGTTGGCGCAGGGCGCTCGCGATCAATGTTGTTGACCGTTGCGGCGATCGACGCCGGATCGTAATAACGAAACTCCGTGGCCGCCAGCGAGTCGAGCCGTGCCTTCGCCTCGTTTGAGGACGCGTCGAAATCGATCCCGAGAAATGCGACCGGCTCGGCTTCCCGCTGTGACTGCGGAAGTCCGTCGTAGATCGCCTGACGTACCCAGCGAACGACCTTCACACCGCTGCCGCCGAGCCCGATGAACAGAGTGGGTGCGTGCTTCGGCATCACCGGACCCCCTTGATGATCTTCGCTCCGGGAGGAGGATTCGATGACGGCCCGAAGAACAAAAGCAGAACCGAGCCGCCGATGAGGAATGCCGCGAGATAGATCACGCCATTCCACCGGCGGCGGTATTTGACGGCGCGATCAACGGGAAGCAGCCTGGGTTCGACCGTTCCCTTCCAGATGCGCTCGACGAGCAGCGCGCGCAGCAGAAAGAGAACCGCGAAGAACGCCGCGAACGCGCGCCACCCCGTCAGCAGGAACATCCACACGTCGGGAATGAACGGCGTGCCGAAGCGCGCCGTCAGCAGCGCTATCGATGCGATCGTCCCGACGCTGAGCTTCTTCGAGCGCGACAGGAGGAATGAGAACTGCTCGCCGGTCTCTGCATCCGCTTTGCGCGAGAAGGTCGAGAACGCGATCGCGAGAAAGAGCAACACGTAGCCGCCGAGCGTCGACGCGCCAATCCAATCAATCAGGGTTGCCGCACCGGACGTCGCGCTCGATGTCAGCGGCCACGTCGCATTCGCGACCGCGGTCGTGTCGTCGAGGAGCAGGCGGATTCCGGTCGTGCCGAGGTTTGCTGTAGTGCCCGCAGAGGCAAGGCGTCCGGCGAGCGCGGAATTGAGATTGAACGGGAGCATGTACAGCTCTTCCCCCTCGCCCTTCGGTAGCTGGAAGAGCCGTGAACGGCTGCCGGCGTCGATGCCTCCGACCGTCAGTCCCGCGGGCGCCTGCAGGCTTCGCTCGAGCGTTGCTTCGACGAGCGTTTCTCCCTCGCGAAACGTCCGCGGGTAGAGATACGGCGTGAGACGGCGAATCCGAATCCAGTCGCCGAGCCAGAACAAGTCCGAGGCCTCGGCGCTCAATGACGTTCCAGGGGAGATGAGCGGCGTGACGCGCGCGTCGCGATTCCAGATCGTCGTGAGCTTACTGAGCTCGATCCGGATTTCCTGTCTTCTGCCGCTGATCGTGAACGGCGTCAGGTCTACCTTGTGGACTCTGTCGCCTGCCGTGAATTGAAGTCCGACCACGCGCACGTCGGCACAATTCGGATTGGCGACGACAAAGGGGATGCGATCGTCCGGTCCGATGCGGACGACGCCCGCAGTACTCGGCTCGGCGGTGATCGTTCCAGTGAGCTGATTGTTGATCGTGAGTGCGGCTTCCGCCGCGTCGTCGTCGTATCGATAGAAGCGCATCCCAACTGCGGCGAGGCTCTCCTGAACCTGGCGTGCAACAGCGTTGTCGCTGCGGCAGTTTCCTTCTGGCGCGAATAGGCCGGCGATCTCGATGCGGCCAAAGGTATCGGCGTCCGGCGTCCTCGCGGCGTCGAGACGCGGCCGGATCCGGATGAGTGCCGCCGTGAAATTCTCCATGCGCGGTGCGATGTCATCGGGACAACCGGGGTTGTTGAGCTGATCGTGTGCAAAGTCGCTGGCGACGAAGATGATCTGCCTGCGCGATTCGGCGTTTCGTACGCGATTGTCGATGTCATCGAACAGGCGGCTGAAATCGGTGAGGTTTCGAAGATCGCCGGTCCGCAGCGCTTCTACGGCGGCCGGAGCGGAGGCGGGATCCGCCAATTGAGTGAGCAACGCCACCGCGGCCTGCCGGTTTTCCGCCTGCGTGCGAACGGCGGAGCCGAAATACTTGATCGTGACCGTGTCGCCGGCGGCGAGGAAATTCTCCGCGTTGATGAACCGCAGCAGTGTTTGTGCGACGTCGGAGATCGGCAGGCGATTCCCGCGATTCCGCACTGGCTGGGTCATCGTGCCGGACGCATCAAGGTAAATCGTCACCGCTTTCGCACAGACATTTTCTGCCGGCGCATTCGAAGCTTCGGCTGCGGTCGGAGCTTGTTGCGCGGCCAGCGGCACGGCCAGCGCGAAGACGAGAAAGACGAGCGCGACGACTCTCATGGTAGCGGGCTACTGAGGCAACCGGTATGCCGCGCCGCGGCGCGAGCGCGTTACCGCCGAAATCGCATCGGCTCAACGATTTGCGTGCTTGGCACTCGTGTCGCCGTGAGCCTGAGGTGCGCACGAGTCTGCGCAGTTGTGCGAACCTCTGCGCACTCGACTACAGGCCGTATTTCGTGATTTTTCCCTGCAACGTGCGTCTGCCGATGTTGAGCAGCCGGGCCGCGTGGACGCGATTGCCGTCTGTACGCCGCAAGGCTTCGGCAATCACATCACGCTCGACGTCGCCGCGCGCTCCGGCCAGGGACAGCTCACCGCGCGTGGTGACCGTGATCGCCTGGGGCCGAGCATTGAGCAGGATGGTCAATGCGGAGGCTTCGATGACCGAGTTGTCCCGGTTCAGATAGGCGGCCACATAGACGATGCTCTTCAATTCGCGGATGTTGCCGGGCCAGGAGTAATCCTGCAGGAGATGAAGCGCATCCGCGGACCAGCGCAAGGCCCGGATTCCGAACTGAACGCGCGCTTCTTCCAGAAATCGCCCCGCCAGGAAGGTGATGTCTTCCGGATGATCGCGAAGCGGCGGAATGCGCAGTACCGCCCAGGTCACGCGTGCGAGAAGGTCGGCACGGAATGTTCCATCCTCGACCATCTGCCAGAGATCCTGGTTCGTGGTGAAGATCAGGCTCGCCGGGGAACGTTGAGTCTCGCGGCCGCCCACGCGCTCGAACGTTCTTCGATCGACGAAGCGGAGAAGCTTGGCCTGGGCTCGAAGGTCGAGGCAGTCGATCTCGTCGAACAGCAGCGTTCCGCGTCCGGCTGTTTCGACTCGGCCTTCATGCCGTTCCCTGGCGTCAGTGAATGCGCCGCGCTCGTGGCCGAACAGCATCGACTCGAACAGCGTGTCGGAGAGGTTTGCACAGTGAACGTCGACGAATCGCTGCGAGGCTCGGGAAGAGTTTTCATGGATCCAGAGCGCGAGCTCGAACTTCCCGACACCAGTCTCGCCGGTAATGAGCAGCGGATAAGGGAAGTCCGCGAGCCTTGCGCCGACCCGACGCAACTCAGCCATCGCCCGACCGTCTCCGAGAAAACTCGAATGCATGCTGCCCGCAAAACGTAGACGTCCGGGAGCATCATGATTTTCGGGCGCCTGCTTCCAATGGACGCCTCGCAGGCAGCCCGAATCGGCGCAGGCAGTCGTCCCATTGGCGGCCCGCGGTCGCGAAGGAGTACTTCTCCCGCACGAGTCGTCGACCTGTTGCGGCGAGACGGCGCCCGAGGCTTGGATCTCGCAGAATGCGGATGATGCAGTCGGCGTGCTCCGCCGGAGACGTGGCAATCAACAGGTGATGCCCATCGATGACCTCCAGTCCCTCGCATCCCTTGGAAGATGTGACGACCGGTAGGCCGTATTTGAATGCTTCGAGGATCTTGAAACGCGTGCCGCCGCCGAGCTGCAATGGCACGGAGAGCACCGATGCTGATTCGAAATACATCCTCGTGTCTGCGACCCGGCCGGTGACGTAGATTCCTGTAGTCCCGCGAACCGTGAACAGGAGCTCGGGCGCAGGCGACATGCCGACGATCCACAATTGCGCATCCGGCAAGGCCGCGCGCACACGCGGGAAGATCTCCTGGATCAGCTCGAGTGCTGCCAGTGCGTTAGGAGCGTAGTCCATCATTCCTGTAAAAAGAATTTTTGGAACGACATCGCGGCGCTCTGGAACATCGTCGCTAGCCGGATCGACGTCGACGGTATTGTGAATGACCGCAATACCGTTGCGTGCGAAGCCGCGTTCGGCCAGCGCCGTTTTCTCGGTTTCACTGCAAACGATGGCCGGCACTTTTCGATACATTTCCTCTACACTCCGCATTGTTTGCGCAGCGAAGCTGGCTCGTTCGCGCTCGTCAGCGTCGCCCTCGGGCACAAACGCGAGATATTCGTCCTCGGCCCGACTCTGTACATTGTGATAATCGATGATCACGCGCCCGTATTGGCGCACGATTTCGGCATAGCGCCAGAAAATGATGTCCTCGATTACTGCGAAATCGAATGGATTTCCGCGTAGCAGCCGACGAAGCGCCGCAGCGCGAAACGGGCTCCAGGCGTAATCGGACGAAAATCCGAGATCGTTCTTCCACCAGTCGTACTGCAGGACCAGTTCCGAACCGTCATACGGCGCAGGCTCGCGCAACAACTCGTCGTCGAGCGAAGTCCAGAGCTCCAAATCCGTCTGCGGCGGCAGTATCGGCACCTTGCCATCGAGCGCTACGACCGACAGCTGCGTTCGCGTCGCCAGTGCAGAAATGTTCTGCCAGTCCCGCAGGCTACCGCCCGCTGCAGGCGGCCAGGGCAGGCGATAGACGAGAAGGACACAACGAAGTCGTTGTCCCGAAGCATCACCCATGCGGTGTTCTCCTGCATCGCGCACGAAACTGAGTTTGGTGCCGGGTTGGTGAGGCCTTGTCGATAACTAGTGATTATCGAGCGGCCTTCGATGCGGCGCCGGTGCAGCGCGCGCTCGTGGCGGTAGCGCCCGGGTACTCATGCACGACAGCGCGTATGGCGTTCTAGGGATTTCTTTCGACGGACTCGCGATCTCAGGCATCGTAAACGAGTTTCTCCACGTCGCTACGATCTTCAAGAGCGACGGCTACCACGTCTTTCTCGATCTTGGCGGAGACATCATCCCGCGCGGCGACGGTGGTCCGAGCGACAGGTTCGTGCCGCAGTGGTCTCGTTGTATCCGATGCGCCGGCGCCCTTCTTCCTGAGGGGTATGACCCTGCTTTGATCGAGGAGGCGAAGCAATCCGTCATTCGAGGGAGTCCGGTCGCCGCGGTCGACCGCTATACGAGCGTCTATCGCGGACTTGCCGCAGGTATCGTTGCCTCGATGGAGCATCATGCCGTGCGTGTCCTGGTCGTGGAAAACGGGACGCTGCCGGACAACCCTCTTTTCACTGAGGCGCTTTACCTCGCAATCGACGACTATGGGGAGCGTCACAGTCTCGACCGGTATGTACTTTGGCGAGATCACGACCTGATGTGGTCAACGGAGCCACACGTTTACGGCTCCTTTCCATACGCAGGCGTGCGCCGACCAACGCCAAACAAGCACATTCACTATTGTGTCGCCACGGAGTGGATGCAGAAGCGCTTCGAAGCATGGGCACGCGACATACCGTGTCACGTCATCCCGAACCGCTTTCACGTTTCGAAAGACCCCGACATCGCATCGCTCCGCCACCCGACATTGCGGCAGACCTATGGCATTCCCGACGACGCCTTACTGATTGCGCGATGCACGCGCGTTATCCCGCAGAAAACGATCGAGCGCGATCTTCGACTCATACAGATACTGCAACAGCGGCTGGTCGAAGTTGGGGATCATCGAAGGATTTATCTCTTCGTCACCGGGCCGACGAATGAGGATCCTGCGGAATTCCGCCGCCTCCGCGAATTAGAGGCGGCTCTCTCCATTGATGGACAGGTCATCTGGGGTAATGGCCTGCTTCCGTTCAATTCGATGCTCGGCGCGTCGATTGGGGGCGCCGATCGATTTTCTGTGCGGGACCTGCTTGCCGAGGCCGACCTCAGCTCGTTTCTGACCTCGTATGACTATGAGGGTTTCGGGAATCCGCCCGGCGAAGCGATGGCTTTCGGATTACCCTTCATGGTCACGTCCTACGAGTTGTACGACGAGGTGTACGGGCGCAGAGGCGCAGTTGCGCCGGTTCTCTCAATCAAACGGGACAGTCGCCCGGAAGAGCCGATTCCCGATTCTTTCGTGTCATGGGTCATGCGAGCGCTCACCGATCGCGAGTATCGCGAACGGGCGGTTGCGCGGAATCACGCGATCTGCAAGCGTTTCTTTTCGCTCAATGCACTCGCCGAACAGATTCATGAACTGTTCGGGCGTTGAAGAAATCATTAACGCGATGGCATCTCGATCGCGCCCAGCGCAACGAGCGCGTTTTTCTGCTCGGGCGACAGACCGGTCGCGCCGGTGATGTTCATCGCCTCATAAGGTCGTGGGGACCGGAGAGCATTCGGAACCGTACAGGGCGTGAGATCCGGCAGCAGCCACAGACGGATCACGCCATCATCGCCCGCGGTGGCGACGGTCTGACCGTCATTGTCGACGGCGACACTCCAGATCGGACCGTGATGCGCTCGCGTTTCCGCCTCACACTGCTCCATGTCCACATTCCAGAGTCGTAGTACTCCGTCGTCCGACCCCGTGATGAACGAGCGTTCCTGCGGCCATACGTCACCGCAGAAGACCTTATGTCCCACGACGAACGTCGCCGAGCAACGCCAAGCCGTCAAGTCCCAGAGCTTCATCGTGCCGTCGTCCGAACAGCTCACGAGAGCATTGGCGTCGGCAGGGAACAAAGCATTGATCCATCCGCGATGACCAGTCAGATCGCCTTTGCGGCTGCCATCCGCAGCAGAGACGACGCGAACCACCGGCTCGGAGCCCGCGATGGCGATGAACTCCGAGCCGCCGCAAAATGCGGCCGCGAAAAGGCGCGTCATTCCGCTCTCGGCCGTCATGATCCGCGCCCCGTTCTCGACGCTCCACACGATCAGATTTCCGTCCTCGGCCGCGCTTGCGAGGCGGCGTGAGCCGGGATCGAACGCCACGGCCCGGATCCAGCCTCGATGCCCGAGCAGAACATGCTTGCAGGTGCGAGACGCGAGGTCCCAGATGCGGACCGTGCCGTCGTCACTTGCGCTGGCGGCCCAGCGGCCATCCGCGCTGCTCGCGACCGCCCAGATTCTCGTCGAATGGCCGCGAAGCTCGAGCGACGTCCTGCCGTCACGCGGATCCCACACTCGGACGACACCGTCTTCGTTCGCGGCGATCAAACGTGAACGCGGCTCACAGAACGCGAGACCCCAGGTTTTGTTCGAGTATCCGTGCAGTGACAAGAGTCGCTGCCGCGCGTCGATGTCCCACACACGCACGGCGCCATCTTCTGATGCGGCCACCAACGTGCGCTCCTTCGGACTGCAAGCCACGGCCCAGACGCGATGGGGGGGCCCCTGCAACTGCGCCACGCCGAAGTACCTCGCCGTGCTCCAGAGGCGGATCGCAGAGTCCACGCTGCCGCTGACGAGAACATCGCCGGCGGCGCTGAACGACAACGATGTGACGCTGGCTGTATGACCTTCGAGAGTCGCGAGGTGAGTATCGCCGCCGGCGGCCCAGAGACTCACGAGACGGTCCTCGCCTCCTGTTGCCATGAGATCACCCTGACGGGAGAAGGCAATGGCGCGGACCCCGCTCGTATGGCGGCGCAGCTGCCATGCGGGCTGCTCGGGAGAGTCAACGCGATAGACATACACGATTCCACCGCCGCCGCCGCCGGCCGCAACGAAGTTGCCGTCAGGACTAAACGCCACCGCTGCCAGGAACGTAGCGCCCGGAGTCGGAAGCTTCCTGGACGTGCCGGTCTGAAGGTCCCAGAGCCGACACGTGCCGTCCTCGCTGCCGCTGACGAGCGATCGGCCGTCGGGGCTCGCCGCCACCGCATACACCCACCCGTCGTGGCCGAGGAGGATGTCCTTGCAACTGCCATCAATGGGATTCCACAGACGGATGGTGTTGTCGTAACTGCCGCTGGCCATGACTCGGCCGTCGGCGCTGAAGGAAATCGACGAGACGGTATCTACATGCCCGCCGCAACTGACACGCAGCTCACCGCTCGAAGCGGAGAACAAACGCACGTTGCCGTTGTCGTCACCCGCGGCGATGAGCGTGCCGTCGGGGCTATAGGTCACGGCAAAGACAGTTCCAAGGGCGTGACGGAAAGTCGTTTGCCGGAAATTTGCGAACACGAAGTCGGTGGCATGCAGATGAACGTCATCGAGGCACGCCTGCCACACGGCCATTCGCGAAACGTCGATCCGGTCGAGGCTCAGACCGAGTTGCGCAAGCAGGTTGATCACATTGCCGGCTGCATATCCGCGCATGCTGCCGGAATCGGCTCTCCACACGTGCAGCAGGCTGTCGAATGCGAGTCGCAGATCGCTGCTGCGCCACTCGTCTCGAAGCTGTTCGGCGATCGGCTCGAGGAGCAACCTTACCTGACTCTCACGAACACTCTCCTTCGCGGATGCTTTGATCAACGCATGAGAATTCAGCACGTGCATCGCTGCGAGGAGCTCTTTTGCCGATCCGCCGTCGGCAAACGAATGCAATGCTTCGTCGATCGCTGTGTGGAGCGCAGCGACGACTCGCCTCACAATTCTCGCCGTGGCGTGCTCAATCAGGACCGGCTGCAACGCGTACTGCCTGCCCACGGGCTCGAGTGGCATGCGGCGCCGCAAGCCCTGTAATGTCGAGGTAAGGTGTTCGCGCGAGGCACGCGACAGGAGATTCTCCTGCAGCGCCTCTACCATGACCGGTTCGCGCTCGATAGCCAGCCAATCAAGCAGCTCGAGCTCACTCTCGGAAAGACGGCCGACGTGCCAGTCGAGAAGCGTCTCCACATCGCGAAACAGCGCATGGCCGCTGCTGACAAATGCGTCGAGGTCTCCGCCGTACACCTCGTGGATGTGTCGCGCGACGAGTTCCAGCGCCAGGGGGTTGCCGCCGTACAGTTTGACGATCTCGTCCCAATGCGGGTCGCTGCCCGAAAACGTACTGATTTGCGCGAACAGATCTCTGCTCTCGCTGCTGCCGATTCCGCCCAGAGCCAGAGACCGCACCGGCTTTCTGTCGCCTTCGAGCGTGGTGATCGGGTGCGGCTTTTCCCGGCTGGTCAAAAGCAGGCAGCTCTGGTGAGCCGTCTTGGCCACGCGCTCGAAGAATGTTCCGTAGAGCTCGAACCCTTCGCGGTACCGCATATCGGGATCGCCGGGACGGAGGACGGCTTCCACATTATCCAGAATCAGCAGGCACCGGCGCTGATGCAGACAGCGAATGACTTCCTCCATGCGTTCCGTTGCCGACGATGGGAGTGAACGATTGTGCTCATCGACGATGCCGATGATGTCGGCGAACAATTCCTCGGGCGGAGGAGCATTGAGCAGGGAGCGCCACAGAACGGCCTCGAAGTGGCCTTCGATGCCCGAGGCGAGCGTCAATGAAGTGTGCGGCGTTCGGTTGCCGCCGCGGCCGAGGCAAGTTGCGAGATCGGTTTTGCCGATTCCGCCCATGCCCGTAATCAGGACAACCTTGCAGAAGTCTTCGAGGATCCACGTCCGGAGCATCTCCGCGACCGCTTCGCGTCCGTAGAGGAGCGACACGGCGGGAGCTCCATCCCAATCGCGGCCTCGCCTGGTCAATCTGCGTGGAGGACCGTTCGGGTCGCGGATGAGAAGCTCCGGCGTGAGGTGCTCGGGATGTCCCGCCAACTGGATGGCATTCCGGCCGAAGTCGAATGCGGTTTCGACCTCCTCCCCGGCTCCGAGGGCATCGTAAAACGCAGCAGAGAACTCGATCGCCGCCAGATCGCCGATCGCCTTGTTCATTCCGACGACGAAGTCGATGTGACGGGCGATTGCCTGGGCCTGGATCTCCGAATAGCAGGCGTTGAGAACGACGCATCGGATTGTTTTCGAGAACAGCCGGAACAGGTCGGCCAGCGCGCTGCCCTTGACGAGCTGTCCTTCGAGCGCGATTCCGCCGATTCCCGTGCCGTGGCCGCAGAAGTGCACATAGGTCGGCCGATGATCGAGGAGGGCGCGGCGCAGATCGTCGTGCCGGCCGGCCCATACAGACTTGATGATGAAGCGCTGCGGTGATCGCCGGAGGCCGTTGGCGATCTCTCGCACCTCCCGCTCGAGACTCAGGAGCACCTGATCATCAGGGTTCGCAGCAAAAATGAGGATTGTCTCGTCGTGCGCGCGATCCTCCGGAGAGTTGGTATGCTGCTCGATAATCACTAGTTATCAGTTAGATCCCGGCGGAAGTATATGCAGTACCTCGCCGCGACGAGGATTCTCTCTTGGTAGGAGTGACGAGACGCGTCATTTCCTCACCCGTCCAATCGTCAACGTTTTACATCCGCGGTCGCGTTTCTTCGCTCTGCCTCAGGATCTTCCCCTCGAACGTGAGCCACGTCGTGCCGCTGGGCGTGTCGACGGCGAGGTCTCGGCGATTGTCATGGTTGGCGTCGAGGATGCGGAGGGCGCGGATGCGGTGGAAGGACTTCAGCCATTGGAGGGTGAGTTTCTTCGCGTGGAAAAGGAGCAGACTGTTCTCCGTGGCCACGGCGATTTTCGGCGCGTGCATGTTGGTCGGGCGTCCGATGGCGACGTGGCGCAGGAGGGCGGGGTAGTCTTTCGTGCGCTCGCTGCCGTCGTGTTCGAAGATGGTCAGGCGTGACGTCGACGGATTGTTCCAGAGTGCGACGATCTGTTTTGTGTGCTTTTCGTAGAGATCGCCTGTGGTGAACGTGGCGAGCGTCATCCGATCACCGCTCCTGCGCCAGAGTTCCTGGCCATCGCGATCGAGGACGATGATTCGCGAGCGGAGTCCGACAACAGTTTCGTAGAAGGCGTCGGCGTCGAGATCGGCAGCTTCGGCGTGGATGACCGGCTCGCCTAATTCTTTCCGCCAGAGAGGTGTCGTGTCCTTGGCGTAGGCAGTGACGATGGAGCCGTCGACCGAGACGCGCATGTACGAGTTGGGCTTACGCCAGCATTCACAAAGCGGCATGTTCCTCGTCTCGCCCTCGACACTGAGCTGTGTCGCGGGGTTGACGGAGCGCTTCTTGTTTTCGAGGATCCACGCGCGCACTTCGCGGTCGACAAATCGGTGCAACGTGTCGACCGTGACGGTCTGGCGCGGGGCTGAAGCCTTGCCGCCCAATCCATCGAGCACCGCTTTCGTGAACACGCCGTTCTGGTGCACATCGTCGTCGTACGCATATTGCCCGGCCGCGGCGGCATAGAAGATCACCTGCCCCCGCATGTTGCTCATCCGTTTGATGTGCGGCGCCGTGGTGTCGGCGGACGCGCCGCCCCGTGAGTCCTGGCCGGTGCGATCGCGGCAGGCGTCGATGAGGATGAGCGACCGGCTTGCCTGAGCGGCGATGTCGAAGATCGTCGCCGCACGCAGCGAGGTCTCGGTCGAGCCGAAATCGGACGCGGAGCCGAGGATGTAGGCGTCGCCGTCGTGCTGGAAACCGTGCGAGGCGATCGACAGCACGAAGATTCCCTCGTCGCCGGCGCGTGCAGCCTGTTCCCTCAATAGATGAAGGATGTCGCCGGTGGTGGCCTCCCTCACGATGCGCGCGCCGGCCTCTTTGAGCTCGGCGAGCCGCTGCTTCGACTCCTCTTTCTTCGGCGAGCCCGAGATCACGAGCACGACCCGCCTGGGCGGTACGAGGCCGACGCGCTGATCGAGCGCGAATCGATGGGCGAGATCGATCGCGTCATCGACGGCGTACGGCACAGTGAGCATGCGATCGTGCGGGTACTCGCCCACGCCGACGAACAAACCCGCGGACGCATCGCGCGAAAACTTCTTCGGCGCTTCGAGCGTGCTCGCCAGCTGAAGCGGCGTCACCGACCGCGCCGGCGGCGGTTTCATACAGAGCTTTCCCGCAATGGCCGAGAGAACCAACAGGCCTGCTGCCGCGAGCGCGTTCGAGATCTTCACGATGTGGGGAGAAACCCGGTTCAACGAAAAGAGTGGCGTATTTCGCGGCAAAACGCCACCAGCCGGCGTGAGCCGGGTTTTTCTTTTCGATGAAACGACTTTCGTTCGCGGCGGTTCTGCTCGTTCTGACCGGCGGCGTGCACGCGCAGACACTCGGTCCCGTCGACTGGGTTTTTCTCGTCGACACGTCGAAGTCGATGCGTGGCATCGGCGGGACGAAGGACATCTGGACGGATGTGAAGGTCAGTCTCAATTCGTTCGTGCGCGAAGCGGGCCCCCGCGACACGATGACGCTGTACGCCTTCGACGCCGACGTGCGGAAAGTCGAAGGCGACGATCTGTACCGCGCCATCCTCACCTTGCCCGCCGAGGGGAAGCGCACGCACATCGGCGCAGCGATCGCGGAAGGCCTCGCGCGCGCGGAATCGCTGCGGCGCACAAATACCGATGCGACGCGCCGCCAGGTCGTCGTGCTCTTCACCGACGGCAAGCAGGACACCAAAGGCATCGAGAACCCGGTGCCGATCGCCGCGACCATCGACCGCGTCGGCTCGACGTACCTGTTCTTCGTCTCGATGGGTGACCACGAGCCGCAACTCGACGAGTTCGCCGCGAAATCGAAACAGGCAACGGTGCTCAAGGCGCCGACGGCGGACGCGATTCGCAACATCGCGCGCGAGATCCGCGCGAAGATCCCTCCGCCTCCTGCGCCTCCACCCAAACCCAAACCCGTCCAAGCGCCGGCGCCTTCACCGCCGCCGTCTTCCCCGTGGCCGAAAATCGCAATCGCGCTGACGCTCCTCGCGGCGGTTGCCTTCTTCGCGATCCAGCAACAGCGCAAAAAGAATCGCCTCGAAGGGGAGCTGGAGATGCTTCGCCCCGAAGCGGCCTTCGTCGGCCTGCCGGGCCTGCGAGCCAGCGAAGTTGCGCTCAGCGCGATCCTGCCGGCCGGCGCGCTCGCCGGCAGCGACGCGCGCCTCTTCGTCCGCCGCAAGGCCGGCCGCAAGAGAGTCTGGATCGCCGCGCAAAGCGGATCGCTGCGCATCAACGACGTCGAGACGCCGATGAGCGAGCTGTACGACGCCGACACCATCGACATCGGCGACGCGCGACTCCGCTTCAACCGCATCGGCGACGAACGCCCGGTCGAATCCAACTCGGAGGATGCTCTGTGAAAAACAACGTCGTGTTTCGTCCCACCGTAGTCCTCGGCCTCGGCGGTACCGGCTACAACACGCTGCTCAAGCTGAAGAAGCGCTTCATCGATGCCTACGGCTCGGTCCCGCCGATCATCCGCTTCCTCTCGATCGACACGACCGAGAACGCGGAGGGCGGCGAGAAGAGCTCGCCCGAAGGAAGGCTCGATCACAACGAGACGTACGTGCTGCAGGTCGGCAATCCGGCGAATCTCGTCAACGGCACGAATCCGCACATCGACGAGTGGTGGCCGCCGGAGATCCCGACGCAGGCCATCATCGCGGGCGCGGGACAGGTGCGTGCCCGCGGCCGTTTGGCGCTATTCGCCAAAGCGGCCGAGGTCCATGCGCGGATCCGGCGCGCCGTCGATGACGTGCGAAACATCCGCAATCAGAAGCAGATGTACGCCGATGAGTTCCAGGTGTCGGAGCGCTCCGGCGTCGAGGTGCAGGTCGTCGGCAGCCTTGCCGGCGGCACAGGCAGCGGCACGTTTCTCGATGTCGCGTTCATGGCCCGCGACGTGATCGGCGGCGACGAGCAGTCGAACTTCACCGCGGTGCTGCTGCTCCCCGGAGTCTTCACGCGCATGAACGGCGTGGCGCTGGTGAAGCCGAACGCGTACGGCGCGCTGAAGGAGATCGAGCATCTCTCGACGTCGCGGGAGACCTTCACCATCGACTACGGCTTCCGCCGCGTCGACGTGACGCGGCCGCCGTTCGACGTCGTCTATCTCGTCGACAGCGTGAACGAGCAGGGACGCGTGGTCACGGAGCAGAACGATCTGCACACGCTGATCGCCGACGGCATGTACGTGCAGATCGGCTCGCAGCTCGGCACCGACGCCGCGAACGCGGTCGACAACATCAAGACGCAGATCGCCACGCACCCGCGCGTGAAGGGCCGTTCGCCGCAGTACTGCAGCTTCGGCGTGGCCTCGCTCACGATGCCGAGTTTCGACTCGCTGCTCTACGAGGACGCGAAGCGCCTCGTCAACGACGACCTGTTGAACGGCGCCGTCGCGGACTCCGAGATCGAAGAAGAAGTGCAGCGCTTCATCGATGCGAATCGCCTTCGCGAAGACGAGGCGGATCAGGTCATCGAGTTTCTCAGCCAGCGCGAAGGCGGCGGGCAATTGCGCATCGCGATGCCGCTCACGCAGCTCGTGTTCGACGCGAAAGCTCTCGCGGCGATCAAGAGTCTGCACGCGACGCATCGGTCGAAGGCGGAGCGGCAGATCGCGCAGGTCATCGGTGCGAACTTCGACGGGTTGCGTGATCAAGTCGTCGCCGCGATCAACGCGCTGTGGGAGTCGATGGTCAACCGCAGCAACGGCTTCACGCGCGCGGAGCGATTCTTCGAGAAACTGCAGGCGAAGCTGGAGTGGTACCGCAACATGATGGACGGCGAGGCGAAGGAGGAGCGCACGCGTCTCAAGGCCATCAGCTTCAAGGCCGCCGAGGAACAGATCGGGGAGGCGAGTGGCGCGTTTTTGCGGCGCGAGACGCGCGTGAAGACGGCGTGCGAGGTGTACGGCGGTCTCGTCGATCGCGAGACTGAACTGACGATTCGCGTGGCACGGCTGGAAAAGGCGGCCGAGCTCTACTCGACGCTGCATGCGCACACGCAGGCGATCCTCGATGGCTGCTACCGCATTCGCGAAAACCTCAACGCCGCGCGGAAGCAATTCGAGCAGCAGTATCTCGATGCCGCCAATCCGCGCGGCGCATCGCGCCTCTTCGAGCAGACCGTCGGCTTCGATGCGACTGCGCATCGTCCGCGCGTCATCGGCGAGGACTTCGTGAAGTGGTACGCCGATACGCACCGCGCGTCGCTCTCGCAGTGGACCGGCTTGCGCGCGGCGGAAGTACACGCCGACATCCAGCAGTTCGTCGAGAAATGCTACGAGCCGCTGACGTCGCTGCAGATGGAAGACATCCTCCGCCGCTCGTCGCCGGAAGTCGTGTCGGGGCAGCTCAAGCGTCTCGACAGTCTGGCCGTGCCTCTCTGGCGCTACGACCTCGGCCGCATCCCGGTCGTCAATCAGGCGCTCATCAACGAGTTCTATCACTACGGCGTCGCCGACGCCGACACGACGGTGCTCAAGGAGTCGCGCTACGAGACCGGCTTGCCGAAGGGCATGGCCAAGCCGTCGATGGTCTCGACGCGCGACGCGAAACGCATCGTTCTCTTCAAAGTCAAAACCGGCTTGCCGCTCTTCGCGCTGGCGGAGATGGAGGACATGGAGCGGTCGTACACCGATCCGAACAAGATCGTCTCCAACCACGTCGACCGCCGCTGGCAGGAACTGCAGAACCTCATCCCGCGCAGCGGCGACGGCGAGGCACTGCGCTGGTTCGCGCTGGCGCAGGCTCCCGAACCGTTCGCGATCATCCGCCGCGACGGCGCGTGGTACTCGATCAAGTCGAAGAACGGCCGGCGCGTCGACAACAACATGGTGCGGCTGGCGCAGGGACGCGTGCCGGCGTACACGGCGTTCGAGAAAAACCGCCAGCTCGTGCAGGAGGTGGAGGCGGCCGTCGACGCGATCGTGACGCGCGAAGGCGCGGCGCGCTCGGCGCAGATCCTTCGCGACTACACCGACTCGTTGTCGAAGCAGATGGCCAACGCGGTCGAGCAGCAGGTGAAGGACCAGGTGGAGAACGAGATCTTGGCGATCGAGGATTACGTGCGGCGGATGGAGACGCTCGCGTAATGCTGAAACCCGTCACCATCCTCGCACTCGACGACTGCGTCGCGCCGCTCGCGCATGCGGTGCAGCAGCGCGTCGCTGCACATCACGGCGTCGACGATCTCGTGCAGACGCGTGTGGTGGACGCGGATCCGGAAGCGGCGATTCAGTCCATTCACGCGCAGCGGCAGCGGCCCGACAGTCCGCTGCGGCTGCGGGACGACGTGAGCACGCGCGAGCTCGTGCTGGTGATGCTCGCGGCGGCCGGTCCGGCGCGGCAATCGCTGCTGCAAACGGCGCGGCGCATCCGGACAATCTACGAGACCCGCCGCTTCGCGTCGTTCGTGTCGATCGAGATTCTCTGTCTGTTGCCGGAGGCGGCCGGCGAGGCGAAGCCGGAGGATTACGCGGCCGCGTACGCGCTGCTCAAGGCGCTCAGCGCCGAGGACGAGAAGCCGTTCGACGAAGTGTGGCTTGTCGACGCCACGAATGGAAATCGCGTGCACTTCAATGCAGGCGACGAGGTCTTCGCCGCCACGATCGCGGGAGCGCTCACGTATGAGCCGGAGTTGAGCGGCGCGCTGCCGGGCATTCATCCGCGCGGCATGCATCCGACATTCAGCTCGTTCGGCTACGCGTCGCTGGTGTTTCCGCGCGACGTCGCGTTGCAGCGCGTCGAATCGCGTTTCGCCGCGGAGCTGATCCGCGAGAAGCTCCTCGGCGGCGAGCCTTCGCTGGACGCGCAACTCGCGGCGAGGCAATTCGTCGCCGCGGAGGAGTTCGCGTTGCCGCTGTCGCGGATCGGCGTCGAAGGCGGGCAGACGCTGTTCCGCCGCTTCCAGCCGAAGACACGAGTCAATGAACGTACTCGCAGCGCGGACGAGATCATTGCTGCGGTGCGAAGCGAACTGCAGGCGTTCCGCGACTCGACGCATCTCAAGAATCTCGAAATGCTGGGGAAGCAGGGAGACGAGACGGCGCGCGATCATGCAGCGCTGCTTGCGCGCACTGTCGACGAGACGCTCGACCGCGCGAGCTACGACGCGTCGATCGTGACGCTCGAGGCACTGCTCGATCCTCTCGCGCCGCGAAATCTGATCACGGAGATCCGCACCGCCACCGCGGCTCTTGACGCGCGGCTGGGCTTCATCGCGAATACGGCATCCAGCGATGCCGCGCGGGCGCGGATCGGCGAGCTGGAGACGCTGATCGAGGATCAGCAGCTCGTCGCGGCGACACATGCGCCGGCTGATGCGGCAAAGCAATTGGAAACGCTGGAGCGCGAGATGGCGTCGCTGGTGCGCAAAGTGCCGGAGCTGATCTTTGCCGAGGAGCGGGAGAACAGCACGGCGCGCACGGCGGCGCGCGAAGCGGAGACGGCGCGATTGGCGGCGGAGACGGAAGCGCGCGAGCAGCAGTTGCGGGAGTTGTTCGCGCAGCTGCCGCGCGTGGAGCAGGCGCTGCGCGAGGCGCTCGAGACGCGGCGGACGTGGCTCTGGCGGCAGTTCTTCATCGGCCTCGCCGTCGCGGGAGTCGTCTTCGCGGCCGGATTTCGTTGGGCCATCCTGCCGGCGCTCGCGCTCTTCGCGATCGTCACCGGTATCCGCTACGTCGCGCAGATCGCGCCGCTGGTGGCCGAGGCGCGCGAGCGGTTGGCGCGTCTCCGATCGCAGATCGAGGCCGCGGATGAGGCGAAGAACGCCGCCCACAATGCCGAGCTGCAGTTCGAATACGACCTGACGCATCGCCGCACCGCGCTGCGCGCGTTGCGCGCGACGCACGATGCCGCGAAGGAGACGCTGGATGCGCTGCGTGCGCATCGCGAGGCGATCAGCGCACTGCCAATCACGCCAATCTCGCTGCCGCTCAGCATCGTCGACGATGATGAAGTCGATGCCTGGTACGCGCGAACGATCGACGATCGCAAGCCGTTCGCGCGCGAGTTTCCGATCCGCCGCTCCGAGTCGCGCCGCCTCGCGATCGAGGAGATCCGCCAACGCGTCGCATCGCACGCCTCGACCGCGTTCGGGAACTTCCGCAAGCTCACACTGGCGACGGCAGCATCGTCACTGGCCGACGAGGCGAAGCTCGTGCGGCGGCTCAAGCGCCTGGTCGATGTCAGTGCGCCGCTGATCGAGCTCCGCGACGATGATCTGCAGGCGCAGCGCTCGATGCAGCGCGATTGCACGCTCTGGCTGGAGACGAATGACGCGAGCTGGACCGCGCAGTTGCAGCGGCGCTTCACCGAGGCACACGTCCGGCTGGCGCCTGACGCGCTGTCGCTGCACGTGGTGACGCGCGCGCTCCACTATCCCGGCTACATCCTCGGGCAGATCGATTACTACCGCACGCAGTACGAAGCCGCCGCGAGTTCTGAATCCGCCGACGTTGCCGATCTGCTGCCCGCCGAGCTCGTGGTCGGCGCCGCCGTACGCGCCTCGTACGAACAACTCCTCCTCGCCCGCGCCCTCGGCGTCTCCGTGAGCGACGCCGTGCTCGGCGACTCGTATCTAACCTCCGCACAGCGGCTCGCGGCGCCGGAGAGCGCGGCGTATCGCGAACAACTCGCCGCCGCCCTGGAAACCGGCGCCGACGTATCCAGCGAACTGCGCTCGCTCCGCCGCTCCACGTCACTCACGCCGCTCGATCGCAACGTGCTCGACGGCCTCTTGAAAAAGTACGCGACTCTGGTCTGAGGGAGAGCCATGGGTTTCTATCTGCGCAAGAGCGTTTCAGTCGGACCAATCCGCTTCAATTTTTCCGGATCGGGCGTGGGCGTCTCTGCCGGCGTGCCCGGATTCCGCGTCGGCACGGGGCCGCGCGGCAACTACGTGCACCTGGGACGCCGCGGCGTTTACTACCGCCACACGTTTCAGTCCGATCCAGCGCCACATGCGTCCCAGCGGGAAATCGACTCCGGCGCCGCGGCGGCGATCGTCGACTCGTCTTCCGAGGCCTTGCTCGATGAGCTTCGAACCAAACAGCGCAAACTGGCGCTGCGGCCGTTTGCGATCGCTCTGGCGATCGTGTTGTTCATCCTGGCGCTGTTCTCCGGATCGGGATGGGCGATGCTCTTCATGGCCGTTGCCGGGTTGGCATTCATCATCGCGGCTGGCCGCCGCGACCGCATCGCGAAGACGGCGATCATCCACTATGACTTCGAGCCGCAGGTAGAGGAGGCGTTCCGCCGCTTCAGCGAATGGGCGAACGCGTTGGCCACCGCCGGGCGGACGTGGCACATCGCTGCTTCCGAATCGGTACGCGACCGGAAGTACCACGCCGGCGCAGGCAATCTCGTGCAGCGCCGCGTGACTGTGGTGCGAACCACGCAGCCGCCGTTCATGAAGACGAATGTGGCGGTGCTGAGCATCGGCGTGGGGCGGCAGACGCTCTACTTCCTGCCCGATCGCCTCCTGGTCTACGACGCTGCCGGCATCGGCGCGATCTCGTATCGCACGCTCGAGCTCTCCGCCACGCGCACCCGGTTCATCGAAGAAGGCGGCGTGCCGGCGGATGCGACCGTGGTCGATCACACGTGGCAGTACGTGAACAAGAGCGGCAGCCCGGATCGCCGGTTCAGCAACAACCGGCAGATTCCGATCTGCCTCTACGACGAGCTCGCGTTCCGCACGCCGACAGGACTCTACGAGGTCATTCAGATCTCGCGCGCGGGGGTGGGGGAAGGATTCGCGGCTGCGGTTCGCTTTCTCGCCAGCGTCACTTCGTGAGCGCTATGTTTTCCAGAGGTGCACACCGCGGTCTGTCGCCGCCTTTCGGAGAGGCCCATCGTTGCAGCCCAGCATGAGCTTCCGCCGTTCCGCGAGGTCGAGGTACGCCGCGTCATAGACGGACAGCTGAGGGCTTGGCCACCTCCAATGGCCACAACGCCGGCACCTCGAGGATGGCGCCATCGGAGATGGCATCCAGCATCGCGGCCGTCTCGGGCGTCGCATTCGCGAGCAACAGCACAAACGCCTGGATCACGACCTGCCCTCGTCGATGGCGGACCGGACCTCCCGGTTCGAGAGCTTGGCTTTCGATCTTCGGCGGATCTGCTGCTGCAGTTCACGAAGTCCCGCCACGGCGCGGCGAACATCGTCCGATCGTTGAGTTTCTTCCGGCACCAGCCGCGCCACCGGCTTAGTCACTTTGGCCATCACGTCTCCGATTAAATCAACCAGCCGTTGACAGTATGAGCCAGTCGCCGTCATTCCCGGACGACCAGCCTCTCCACCGCCTCCCGCAGCTTCTGCATCTCCTCGCGCATTGCCGCGATCTCGGCGTCGGTCGCTTCGTTCTCGGGGACGAGAAACCACGCCGCGAGGGCGGCGGAGAAGGCGCCGAAGAGACCGACGCCGGCAGTCATGAGGATCGCGGCGATGATGCGGCCTTCGATGGTGACGGGGTAGTACTCGCCGTAGCCCACGGTCGTGATCGTGGCGAAGGCCCACCAGAGCGCGTTCTCTGCGGTCTTGATGTTCGACGAATCGGAATCCTCGAAGTGGAGGATCGCAGTGCTGCTTGCAGTGATCAGGACGATCGCGACCAGCGATGCGGCGAGCAGCGTCGATTGGCGGCGCTTGGTCTGAATCGCCGTCGACAGCACGCGCGCGGCGCGGATGGAGCGCAGCAGCCGCGTGATGCGCGCGATGCGCGCCAGCCGTCCCCATCGAATGGGATCGATCGTCGGAATCGCGGACAACAGATCGAGCCAGCCCCACGTGACGAGGTAACGCATGCGGTTCGGCGCGGTCCAGAGCGAGACCAGAAAGTCGACGCCGAAGGCGATGCAGATCGCGAAGTCGGCGGCGTCGAGGACGAGCTCGATCTCGGGATCGCGGCGGAACGCGTACTGGAGAATGATGCCGGCGAGCGCGAGGACGCAGAGCGCGAGCATGAACAGCTGATACAGCGGCATCAGGCGCGGCGCGCGCTCGGTCATGCGTTGGATCGACCCGGTCACGGCGAAAAGGAGGCGACGCCTCCGGCGACACGCATCAGGGTCTTTTCTCTTCATGAACGCACTGCTGCTGGTTGCTGTCGCGGCAACGATCGTCACGCTCGCCGTGTTGCTGTGGGTCTCTCTTCGCCGGCTGGTGGATCAGACGCATTCGGCCGCGGCCACGCTTCGCCAGGAAGTCACCGCCGCGGTGACGGCGCACGGAACGACGCAGCGCCAGGATCTCGAAGCGATTCGGGCGCAGGTGGAGAAGCTGACGGCGTCGAATGAAGCGCGCATCGACAGCGTGCGGCGCACCGTCGATGAGCGCCTCCGCGAAATTCAGGCGACGAGCGCGCGCGAGCTGCAGGAGATGCGCGTGACGGTCGACGAGAAGTTGCAGGGCACGCTCACGCAGCGCCTCGGCGAGTCGTTCGCGCTGGTCACGGAGCGGCTCGAGCAAGTGCACAAAGGATTGGGCGAGATGCAGACGCTCGCCAACGGCGTCGGCGATCTGAAGAAAGTCCTTTCCAACGTCAAGTCCCGCGGCGGCTGGGGCGAAGTGCAGCTCGAGACGCTGCTCGAGCAGATGCTGTCGTCCGAACAGTACGAGCGCAACGTCGTCACGAAGGAAATGAGTCGCGAAGGGGTCGAGTTCGCGGTGAAGTTTCCGGGCAAGGGAGACGTCCCGCTGCTCCTGCCGCTCGACGCGAAGTTTCCGGTCGAGGATTACCAGCAGCTGCTCGAGGCGCACGACCGCGGCGATGCGGAGGCGGTCGAAGCAGCCGGCCGCGGGCTCGACAGCGCCGTGCGCCACGCCGCGAAAACGATTCGCGAGAAGTACATCAACCCGCCGGTGACGACCGATTTCGCGATCATGTTCCTGCCGACCGAGGGACTGTATGCCGAGGTGCTGCGCCGGCCGGGGCTGGCGGAACAGATCCAGCGCGAGTGCGGCGTGCTCATCGCCGGACCGACGACGCTCACGGCGATCCTCAGCAGCCTGCAGATGGGCTTCCGCACGCTCGCCATCGAGAAACGCTCGAGTGAAGTGTGGCGGCTGCTCGAAGCGGTGAAGACCGAGTTCTCGAAATTCGGCGGCGTGATCGAGAAGGTCAACCGCAATCTCGAGACGGCGCGCAATCAGATGGATGCGCTGGCGACGCGCACGCGCGTGGTGAGTCGCAAGCTGCGCGACGTCGGCGAGCTCCCGGAGGCCGACGCGAAGCTGCTGCTCAAGCTCGCCCCGCCGACCGCGCCGGCGGAGGACGATGAGGATCCGTGGGTCGAGGCCAAGCCGTGACCTCCGTCGCGCGCGAGCTCGAAGGCGCGCGCCAGCGGCTGCTCGATCTCACGCTGCGCAATCGCCTGCTCAACTACCGTCCGAGCGCGCTGCGCAGCATTCGCGTCACCGGGGAGAGCTGCGCATTCCGGCGAATGAAGAACTGCACCTCGTCGCGCCGGAACTGCTCGCGGCGGCGGTGGAAGACGTGGTGCGTGTCGAGGGGCCGGTGCATGTCGAGGAAGTGGTCCGCCGCATCCGCACGATCTGGGGATTGCAGCGCGCGGGCAATCGCATCCGCGAGGCGATCGAGCGTGGCGTGCAGCTCGCGATGCGGAAGCAGGCCGTGGCGCGCGACGGCGAGTTTCTGCGCGTGCCGAACGCGCCGGTGATCGTGCGACGCCGCAACGGCGATCCGCCCGCGCGCGTGGAGCTGATCTCGGATGCGGAGCTCGCCGAGGCGGTGCAACTCGTGCTGCGCAGCGAGTTTTCGACGCCGCGCGAGGAGCTGATCGATGCCGCTGCGCGGCGCGTCGGCATCCTGGCGACGAGCAGCAGCGTCGCGTCGCGGATCGGCAGCGTCATCGACGCCGAGGTGCGATGTGAACGGCTGGCGCTCGATGGCGAGTTGGTGCGATCGACTCGAACGTGATCCGCTCGATCGACCAGCGCGTCGGGATCCGCGCGCGTACGCCGTTCCACTCGAGGATCGACGGATTCGGCAACGGCTCCTCGGTCGAGAGCAGGTAGAACGTCTCGGTGCCGTACGGCGGCGTGACGCGGAACGAGCTCACTGCGACGTCGTCAGCGGCGTCTCCAATCGGGAAGCGGTTCTCGACGGAGCCGGTCATCGGGAAGAGGAGACGGCTGTTGCCGCGGACGTCGACGGCGAAGACGTAATAGTAGCGCGGCTCCGGCTCCGGCTCGGCCGCGCGAAGTACAACGGTGTAGACGCGATTGCCGATGAGCGTTTTGTCTCGCACGTCGCGGATGGCGAGGTGATAGGGGCTCGCCGTATCCGTGAGCGAGAGCCAGCCGTTGCTTCGTTGCGGGATCACGAGCAGCGCCCCGGCGCGCGGAAGAGTGGAGTCCGTTCGCGCGACGCTGCGGCCGAGGCCGAGGATCTGTGTGATGCGCAATCGTGCTTTGCCGTCGATGGAGGTCAATTGGCTGCCGGGAGCGAGACCGTGCGCCCAGCCGCCTTGCAGGAGGATGTCGCCATTCGGCTCGACTCTTTCCACGGCGACGATTGTTTGGGGACAGACAGGATTGTCTGTCCTCCACCCGAGGAATGGCCGCAGCCGCGCCTCGGCGCGGCCGAGCATCGCCGGCGATTGGTCTGCTCTTTTGCCGCGCAGCCAGGCTTGCGCGCGGAGAAACATCTCCTGCGCCGGCTCGCCGGCGACGGCATCGCGCATTGCCTGAATCCATGCCCAGGTGAAGGCGCCGTGCATCTGGCCGTCGTCACCGCGCATTTCCCATGCGGGGTCGAGGTCCTGCGTGGAGACGAGAGCCAGCGCGCCGCGCTCGTCGGGCCGCGGCCCGTAGTCTCGGCGGTCAAGGATCGGCGGCGCAGGGTCGATGCCGCGCGGGCGGGCGCGAAAGCCGCCGCCGCTGTGGCAGTGATCGAGCAGGAGCGTCAGATGCGCGCCGCGATCAAGGATACGATTGAAGAGCGGACGCAGCTCCTTGTCGCGGATGTCGGCGGCGCCGCGGCGCGAGTCGGCGGGAACGATCGACTCGTCGCGCCGGTCCGGCTCGTCGGACGCCGCGTTCGGCACCTGCACGCCGTGTCCGGCGAAGTAATAGAAGACGATGTCGCCCTTGCGCGCGGGCAGCACGAGATGTTGCTCGATCGCCCAGAGAATCGCCGCGCGCGTGGCCTGTTGATTGGTGAGCGTGACGATGTTCTTCCGCTCGAAGCCGTGGCGCAGCACGAGCAGCTCGCTGAGGATGCGGACATCGTTCGTGGCGCCCTGAAGGTCCGGCCAGCCGCGGTGTTGCTTCGGGCCGGCGATCGGGAGCGCAGAGGCGGTGTAGTCGTCGATGCCGATGAGCAGCGCGCGTTTGGCCGGCTGCGCAGTCGCGGATACGGCAATCAGGACGATGAGTGCGAGTCGCATGGTAATCCTCAGCAGCGCGGTAACGACCGCGCTTCGTCGCGCGTCGTGGCGCCGTAGGTCCAGAGTCCTCCGCGCGGATCGCGATAGACGACGGCGCGGAATCCGCGGTCGTGTGCGAACTGCTCCACACCGCCGAACGCGCCGTAGTCGCCGGTCCCGTAATGAATCGACTCGACGAGGTCGTCGTCGAATTGCGTTTCGATTGCAATGAGGAGCACGCGGCAATCGCTGCCTGCGGCGGCCGCCTGCAGTTTGTGTTTTTTGTGCTCGCGCGTGAACAAGTCGGCGGCGGCGTTTTCGCGGCTGGGCGGCTGCGCATTGCAGGCGATGAGCGCGAGAAGAAATAGGAAACGCATGGGAAATCTCCTTGAAAAGGACGGTTCGCCATCAAAGCGATGGCGAACCGTCCAAGGGGCGAGAGGTCAGGGCTTGACCGGCGGGCAGATGACGCGGTCGTATAGCGAGCGGCCGGGCTCGAGCCGCAGGCGATTCAGCAGCTCGGACGTGGTCGCGATGGACGGATGCACCGAGGTCCAGCTGATCTCGCTCGGCGTACCGGTGCGCGGAACGAGACGCGTCTCACGCGAGGGCGGGGTGTCGAGCAGGTCGTAATACATCTCGAAATGCTTTCCAACCTGCGGCGCATCGTTGTTCGACGTCACCGGCGGAACGAACGGCGGGAGGTTCACAACGGCCACTTCCACTTTGCCGCTCTCGTCGGGCGAGAGGGTCATGGTGCGGCCGGTGCTGTTGTCGTGCTTCGTCTCGACGAAGTCGATGCTGTCGCCGGTCACTTCGATGTCGAGGCCGACCCAGCTCGTAATGGCCTGCACATACGACGACGTGCTGCCGGTGCCGTCGAGCCGCTTGAACTGCACGGGCGTGACGTCGCTGCCGAGGCGGGCGAGGCTGTAGGTGTAGAGATCGCCGCTGTCGATGGTGAAGCGCGCCGCCACAATGCCCGGCGGGACGGTGTCGAAGAGATCGGAGTCGAACGTGCAGCCGCCGGTGCAGAGCTGCTGCAGCGCTGGAATCCACGTGAAATCCTTTCGCTCGGTCGACGTCGTCGGAACGTTGTCGATGCCGCGGACATCATCGAGGATTTCCAATGCGGGCAGATTCGCCGCGCCGCTCGACTTCTGCACGGCGACGTCGGAGCCGGAGATGACCCACGCGCTGCCATTGCCGACGGCGTAGGCGAGGGAGTCGAGCTGGGCGGACGCCGAGAGATTGCGGAACATGAATCCCGCGATGTTGCTGTCGTCATTGACGCACGCGCCACTGCAATTGCCGGCGCGCGCGAAGAGAAGCGGCTTGTGCGACGGCATGGCCGAGCCGTCGGAGGTGTGATCGTGATCGGAATTGAGGAGCAGGACCGTGACTTCGGTCCCGTTTTCATTGGGGATGAAGGCCATCAGGCCGGTGAAGAGAATTCTGAGTACAAACGTGCTCACGGCTTTGGTTCTCCAGTGCGATGGAGCGCGGATAGGGGGACGCGGCGTAGCCGGCGACCTGAAACGCGGCCCATTGCATCGCATTCAATGCGGGTTCTTTTTTCCGGAGCCTCGCGATTTGCTCGAGTTGCGCCATGCGTAGCGCAACTGCCACGTCGTCTCCGTGCCGATAGTGACAATGGAAGGACACGAGCAGCTCCTTCGCGGAGGCGTCTTCCACTTTCCACAATGCACCGACGACGGCCGGAACCCTTGCACCGATGATGGGGCGGAACAGAGGAGCGAGGCCCTGTGGGCCGACAGGACCACCGCCGGCGGATTCGCACGCGCCGAGGACCATGAGCCGCGTGCGCTCGAACCGGGATAACTCTGTGAGCAATCGAGCTGCGTTCAAGTCGCCCGACGCGAAGAGGAGGCGTGATTGCCAGGGCACTTCCGGATTGGCAATGCCATGTCCGGCGAAATGAATGATTCCTGCATTCCTGGCCTTTGCCAGAAACCGGTCCACGGTCGCCGCGGCACCGATAAGCAGCTCGGCGCCGGGATAATCGTTTTGCGCCAGTTCCTTGACCTCCGCTTCGGCTGCGGGGAGTGGTTTACCGGACGCCGGATTGCCGACGAGGAGAACGGGCGGATTTCGATCGTTCGCGAACTGCCGGTCACGGGCGAGCGCGTACAGGTAAAGGGATGTGCTGCCGGCGATGGAGATGCTGGCGCGCTCGATGAGATATTTCTCGTCCGCTGTGCCGCCGAGGCCATTCAAGGGAAGACCGTTCATCGACTGGTCGGGGACGATCACGATGCGGGTTTTCGACGCGTTGACCTGCTGTAGCGGATCGCGGAAAAGCTCGCCGTATGCAGCGCGAGTCGCCCTGATCAGTTTGTCCGGCTGCTTACGGATCTGACTGTCGTTGGTCAGCTGAACCCATTTCGCGACCTCGTCTCTCGTCGCTCGCTGTTGAACGACCACGACGCGTTCGCGCGTCACGACCCACGTGTACGTTTTGTCCTCCAACACCAAGTATTGAAGGATGACCGTGTCCTCCGGCAGGCTGGCGCGGGCCCGCTGAAAATCGGCGACCGTTTCGATCGGCCGGAAATCGGGCGGCGCGGACTTCGACTGCAGGAGGATCTGCATCGGCTCGAACGCGCGGGCCAGCTCGTCATAGACGAACGCGCCTTCGGCGTCGCCGGCTGTAATGCGGCTTTCAATGAGCTCGGCATATTTGTCTTGGAAGCGGGAAAAGTACGGTTCCCACAGAAGCTGGGAGACGGCTTCCGGGTTGGCCGCGAGCGAGTTGCGTACTTCATTGCGAAGGAGCTGCATTGCCGCGGCGATGTCGGCGTCGGCCTTCGCGTTGTCGAGATTGCGCTGGACCGCGGCGCGCTTGAAATGAAGCATGGCGCGGTAGGTCGAATCCAGATCTTTCGCCAGCTCGAGCGCTTCCGTGAACAAGATCACGCCTTTCGCCGGTGGAGCTGTCTGCGCCTCCACTTCGCGGATGCGCATGCGAAAGAGATTGCGGTCACGGTCGTTTTCAACGGCGTCGGCCAGCTCGGCTGCCTTGTCCAGGTCGGCCGTGGCTGCGGCATTTTCGTTGAGCTCGACGAGAATTTCGGCGCGCGTGCGCAACGCGGCCACGAGCTCCTTCTTGGCGCCTATCAGCGTCTCACCCTCGGCGACTGCCACGACCCGCTCGACGTCTTCGACCGCGGCATTTTGATACTCGAGTGCGACGCGCGGATCACGGAGCTGTCTCGCGGCCATGGCCGCAGCGGCGAACGCCGCGTTGCGCGCATTCGTGTCCGCGACGTAAGGCAGCAGACTCATGGCCGCGCGCGCATAGCGCAATGCCGCCTCGCCGTTGCCGAGGATGCTGTAATTCAGGCTTCGCCGGCTCAGGGTTCCGGCCGTGTTCGTCGGATCGCCCTTCGCGAATGCCAATGCGCGATCGTAGTCCGCATGCGCCTCCAGCAACCGGTCGTCGAACTCGAGAAGGTTCGCGTGCCACGTGTAAATGCGACAGGACAGTTCGCGGTATTGCGGCTTTAGATATGGAAGCGCTGGATCGAGTGTCGAAATCTTCCAATCGGTCGCTGCTGCGTAATAACGCGCCGCAATGTGCAATGGATTGCCGGCGCTCTGGAGAAGCGTGGCAGCATGCAGATAATCCTTGTCGTGGAATGCGCCGAGCCCTTGTTCCAAGGCCTTGGCGTCGCGAGGTCGCTCGAGGGCTTCGACGACCGCCATCGGATAATGCTCGCCTGCTGCCGCGAGCGCGGTCGCGAAACGACGCGCGCGCGCGTGATCATGAAGGTCGGATTTTTCGAACATTCGCGCGGCATCGGCGGGAAACTGGCGCACGATCTTCGTCAACGCAGCCGTGTCATTCCGGTCTAACGCGGCGGTGACGATGTCCGCGTTCCATTCGCTCATCGGATCGCGCGCCTGCCGGATCTGCCGGAGCTCTTCCCGGATCCGCGCGCGGTCGAGCGGCTCCGTCCCCCTCCAATCCGTCGCTTTCGGGTTTTCTGTAGTGCAGGCCAATGTGACGCCGCAGAGGAACAGAACGATGCAGACCGGTCTCTTCACGTGTTCCATACAATACGCCGTTCGCGCACCTGGGTGGCAGCAATGACCCGCGACGATCTTTTCCGGCTTCTGTATGGGCGCTATCTCTCGCGCATGATCCGGTACTTCCGCCAGGTGTTTCATTTGTCGGAGGAGGACGCGTGGGACCTGGCCCACGACTCGTTCATCCGCTTCTACAAGGCAATGGACGTATACCGCGGCGAGGCACAATGGGCACTGCTGGAGACGATCGCCCGGCATGTCGGTTATAACCGCGCTCGCTCGCTGCACACAGCCAAGCGCGGCGGCGCCCGGACGGAGCCGCTCGACGACGGGGAGCAGCGCCACGATCTGCCGGACGTCCGGCAGGGCGATCCTGTTGAATCGATGATCAAGGCCGAGCAACTGCAACGGATCCAACAGGCCATTGCCGAGCTTCCGAAGGGACAGCGGCAGTGCGTGCAGCTGGCGCTCGAGGACCGGAGCCAGGAAGAGATCGCGCAGGAGCTGCGCATCTCGGTCGTGGCGGTGAAATCGCGCATCCGCGATGCAAAGCGGGCCTTGCGCGAACGGCTGGGAGAGGAAGCCCCAATCCCGGAGGAGTGAATCATGACGAACAAATCGGATTGGCAGGAAGCGAACCGCCGGCTCATGGCGGAGCAGCGGAAGAATCTCGGCGAGCCGCCGACGGCCGAGGAACTGCAGGCGTACAGCCGCGGCGAGCTGAGTGAGAGTGAAGAAGAGCGCATTCGCGATCTCCTCGTCGCGTACCCGGAGCTGTCGCGGATGTACGCCGCGCCGTTCGCCGAGGAAGCCCAGGCGGGGATCTCGGATGACGAAATTGCGGCGGGGTTGAAAGACGTGCAGCGGCGGATCGGCACCACTGCAGTTCCGCTGCGCCGGCCGGTGCGGCACTATCTGCCGACGACGATCGCGGCGGCGCTGGCACTGCTCTTCTTCGGACTCTACGTGCAGGCCGACGGCCGCAACCGGCCGCTGCCACGCATTCTGGGCGCGCCGCAGGAGATCTATCCGGACGCCGTCCGCGGCGAAGGTGCGGCCACGCCTCTAAGCAAGGACGACGGCGAGGCGTACCTGCTGCGAGCGCATGTCATCAATGAGATGCGCTATCGGGACTACGAAATCGAGCTGCACGACGCGAAGAGCATGGTCTGGAGCCGCCACACTTCCGAACTGAGCTCGGACGGCGCGTTCTCGATCGTCATCCCGCACGACTTCCTCCGCGCCGGCGTCACCTATCAGCTGCGCATCTTCGGCGTCGACGGAAACACGCGCCGCCACATCGGGACGTACGATGTGGCGGCGTCGGAGTGACGCACTAGGGCGCCGTCGTGAACTGCCACGACACGTTCGGCCCCATGTTGTCGGGCGGGTCGTTCGTGTCGGTGTCGGTGACGCTCGACGAGAGGACCGTGACCGTGCACAGCTCGTTCGGGGAGAAGTCGACGTCGGGGTTGACGGTGAAGGTCACCGCCGGGCTGGCGCTGAGGGTGCTGGTGTGCGCGCCGGAGCTTGCACACGAGATGCTGACGCCGGTGAGGCTGACGCTTTCGGTGAAGGTGATGGTGATGTTCGAGCTCACCGGCACGTTGGTCGAGCCGTCGTTCGGCGAGTGGGATTGGATCTGCGGGTTCGCGTCGACGGAGAAGGTGAAGACGTAGTTCGCGGCAAGGTTGTCGGGCGGATCGCCGGCGTCGGTGTCGGAGATCTGCGAGGCGATGACCGTGATGGTGCAGGTCTGGCCGGCCGTCAGGTTGGTGTTCGGATCGAGCGTGTGCGTGGCGGTGCCGTTGCCGCTGAGCGTGTACGTCCGGTTGCCGGGACAGGTGATGGTGTAGGCCGTGCCGCTGGCGGTGACGGGCTCGCTGTAGGTGATCACGATATTCGTGTCCTGCGCGAGATTCGTCGCGCCGCTCGACGGTGTCGTTGACGTGACGCTCGGCTGCGCATCCGTCGTGAACGACCACGAGACGTTCGGGCCCATGTTATCGGGCGGGTCGTTGGTGTCGGTGTCGCTGACGCTCGACGAGAGGACGGTGACGGTGCAGGTCTCGTTCGCTGAAAAGTCGACGTCGGGATTGACGGTGAACGTGCTGGCCGGGCTCGAGCTGAGCGTGCTCGTGTGCGCACCGGAGGTCGCGCAGTTGATGCTGACGCCGGTGAGGCTCACGCTTTCGGTGAAGGTGATGGTGATATTCGAGCTCGTGGCCACGCCGGTCGTGCCGTCAACGGGCGAGGTCGATTGGATCTGCGGGTTCGCGTCGATCGAGAACGTGAAGACGTAGTTCGCGGCCGGGTTGTCGGGCGGATCGTTCGTGTCGGTGTCGGAGATCTGCGCGGCGATGACCGTCACCGTGCAGGTCTGGCCGGCGACCAGGTTCGAGGTCGGATCGAGCGTGTGTGTGGCCGTGCCGTTGCCGGTCAGGACGTAGGTTCGGTTCGACGGGCAGAAGATGGTGTAGGCGGTGCCGCTGGCGGTGACGGGCTCACTGTAGGTGATCACGATATTCGAGTCCTGCGCGAGATTCGTCGCCCCGTTCGGCGGCGTCGTGAACGTGACGCTCGGCGCGGCATCGACGGTGTACTGCCACGACACGTCCGGACCCGGGTTGTCGGGCGGATCGTTCGTGTCGGCGTCGGTGACGTTCGCCGAGAGGACCGAGATCGTGCAGGTCTCGCCGGCCGTGAAGTCGACGTCGGCGTCGACCGTAAAGCTCGAGGCCGGGCCGGCGCTGATGACGTTCGTATGTGAGCCGGAGACAGTGCAGTTGATGCCGACCGTGGTCATGTTGACGCTCTCGGTCCAGTTGATGGTGAAGGTCAGGTTCGCCGCGACCGTGGAGCCATCGACCGGCACGGTGCTGGTGATCTGCGGGTTCGCGTCGACGGAGAACGAGAAGCTGTAGTTCGCCGCGAGGTTGTCCGTGATCTGCGCGGCCTGGATCGTCACCGTGCAGTTCTGGCCCGCCGACAGATTCGTGTTCGGATCGAGCGTGTGTACGTTCGTGCCGTTGCCGCTCAGCACGAACGGCCGGTTCGTGTTGCACTGGATCGAGTACGCCGTACCGCTGGCGGTGACGGGCTCGCTGTACGTGATCACGATGTTCACGTTCGAGGCGGAGTTGGTCGTGCCGTTCGCCGGACTCGTGGCCGTGACCGATGGCGGCGCATCGGTGGTGAACGACCACGAGATGTCGGGACCGGGGTTGTCCGGCGGATCGTTCGTGTCGTTGTCGGTGACGCTCGCGGAGAGGACGGTGATCGTGCAAAGCTCGCCCGGCGCGTAGTCAGTGTCGGGATCGACGGTCCAGGTGATGCTGTCGCTCGTGCTGAGCGTGCTCGTGTGCGCCCCCGACGTCGCGCAGTTGATGTTGACCGACGTCATGGTGACGGCCTCGGTCCAGGTGATGCTCTGGTTCGCGTTCGTCGCGACGTTGGTGGCGCCGTCGTTCGGCGAGAGGGCGATGATCTGCGGGTTCGCGTCGACGGAGAACGAGAAGCTGTAGTTCGCGGCCAGGTTGTCGGGTGGATCGCCGGCATCGACGTCCGAGATCTGCGCGGCCTGGACCGTCACCGTGCAGTTCTGTCCCGCCGGCAGGTTCGAATTCGGATCGAGCGTGTGCACGGCCGTGCCGTTGCCGCTCAGGACGAACGGCCGGTTCGTGTTGCACTGAATCGAGTACGCCGTGCCACTGGCGGTGACGGGCTCGTCATACGTGATCACGAGGTTCGTGTTCGAGGCGATGCTGGTCGTGCCGTTGGCCGGCGTCGTGGAGAGAACGCTCGGTGCGGCGTCGGTGGTGAACTGCCACGAGATATCCGGACCCATGTGATCGGGCGGATCGTTGGTGTCGGTGTCGGTGACGTTCGCCGAGAAGACCGTGACCGTGCACTGCTCGTTCGGCTCGAAGTCGACGTCGGGATCGACCGTGAAGGTTGTGGCCGGGCTGGCGCTGACGACATTCGAGTGCGAGCCGGAGACCACGCAGGTGATGTCGACGGCGGTGAGGGTGACGCTCTCGGTGAAGGTGATGGTGACGTTGGTGTTGGTGGCCACGCTGGTCGAGCCGTTCGGCGAGAACGACTGGATCTGCGGATTCGCGTCGATCGAGAACGAGAAGGTGTAGTTCGCGGCCATGGTGTCGGGCGGATCACCGGCGTCGACGTCGGAGATCTGCGCGGCGATGACCGTCACATTGCAGGTCTGGCCCGCCGTCAGAATGAAGCTCGGCGTGAGCGTGTGCGTGGCCGTGCCGTTGCCGCTCAGCGTGTAGGTGCGGTTGCCCGGGCAGGTGATGGTGTACGCGGTCGCGCTCGCGGTGACGGGCTCGCTGTAGTTGATGGTGATGGTGGCATCCTGCGTTTGATTCGTCGCGCCGTTCGCCGGCGAGGTGGAGACGACGCTCGGCGCGGAGTCGATCGTGTACTGCCACGAGATGTCGGGGCCGGGGTTGTCCGGCGGATCGTTCGCGTCGACGTCGGTGACGGTCGCCGAGAGGACCAGCACCGTGCAGGTCTCACCAGGCGTGAAATCGGTATCCGGGTTGACCGTCCAGGTGATGTTGTCGCTCGTCGTGAGCGCACTGGTGTGCGAGCCCGAGGCGGTGCAGTTGATGTTGACCATCGTCATGTTGACGGCCTCGGTCCAGGTCATGTTGACGTTCTGGTTCGTCGCGATGGTGGAGCCGTCGTTCGGCGAGATCAGGGTGAGCTGCGGATTCGCATCCGTCGTGAACGAGAGGCTGTAGTTCGCGGCCATGTTGTTCGGCGGATCGTCCGCATCGACGTCGGTGATCTGCGAGGCGAGGATGTTGACCGTGCAGGTCTGGCCCGCGGCCAGATTGCTGTTCGGATCGAGCGTGTGCACGGCCGTGCCGTTGCCGCTCAGGACGAACGGCCTGCTGGCGCTCGAGGGTGTGCAGGTGAGGGTGTAGGCCGTGCCGCCGGCGTTCACGGGCTCGCTGTAGGTGATGACGATGTTCACGTTCGTCGCGCTGTTGGTCGCGCCGCCGGCCGGGCTCGTGCTGCTCACGAACGGCGCGGCATCGAGCGTGATCGTGAACGAGCAGCTCGCGGACGTGTCCGCGCCGCCGTTCGTGATGCCGCCGTCGTCGTGCAGACGGATGGTGATGCTCGCGCTGCCGCTCATGCCCGCGAGGGGAGTGAACGTGAGCGTGCCGCTGGCGCTAACCGCCGGCTGCACGCTGAAGATCGCGGAGCTCGTGTTCGCCGTAATCTCGAACGTCAGCACTTGGCCGGACTCGTTGGCCGGGCCGGCGCTGATCGCGCTCGCCCAGTTCGCCTGCGAGAACGCGCCGCCGTTGCTGTCGGCGATGACGTTCGAGCCGCAGGTGAACGACGGCGCGTCGTTCACGGCCGTGACGGTGAGGCTGCTGGTCTGCGGATTCGACGTGTCGTCGCCGCCGTTGGCGATGCCGCCGCTGTCCTGCGCCTCGACGGAGATCGTCGCGCTGCCGTTCGCATTCGCGGCCAGCGTGAACGTGAGTGTGCCGCTGGCGCTGACCGCCGGCTGCACGCTGAAGAGCGTGTTGTTCGTGTTCGTGACGTTGAAGCTCACGGTCTGGCTGCTGGTCTCATCCGTGGTTGGTCCAGCGGAGATGGACGTGACCCAGCTCGCATACGTCGACGCGCCGGAATCTTCGAGCACCGTGATCGGTGAGCCGATGGTGAACGTCGGCGGATCGTTGACGGCAACGACGGTGACCGACGCGTTGGCGTTGTCGGTGCCGCCGTTGCCGTCGTTGGCCTGATAGACGAAGCTGTCGGAGCCGTTGTAGTTGAGGCTCGGCGTGTAATTGACGGTGGCCGTGGTCGGGCTGGTGGAGGTGATCGTGCCGAGAGTGCCGTGCGATGGGCCGGAGACGATCGAGAAGGTCAGCGAGTCGCCGTCGGCGTCGGTGCCGCTGAGCGTGATCGTCAAGATGTTGTCTTCATTCGTCGACAGCGTGAGGTCGTTCGCCACCGGCGGCGTGTTGCACGTCAGCAGCGCGGAGACGCCGCTCGGCAGCGACGGCGCCGCCGGCGAGCACGTGCCGGTGTGCGTCTCGGGGAACACGCTTGTCGCCGTTCCGTTGACCGGGAACGACGAGCCGGTGGTGTCAACCGTGCCGCACGCGGTGAGGACGATCGTGCCCTGATCGGCGAGCGCGATGCCGGACGTCGAGCCGACCGGGCGTACATCGCCGGAGCCGCTGGTCCAGATCACATCGCCCGAGTACGAGCGCGCGCTGATCGAGCCGCCGGCGCGGCTCGAGTTGTTGGAGCTGTAGTCGCCGCTCGCGTCGATGACGGCGGTGTTGAGATTCGCGTCGACTTTGGCGGAGATCTCGACCGTTCCTCCCTGATCGCCGGCTAACGTGTTGCCGACGTCGATCGCCTTCGCCGATGCGGTGACCGCGTCGTCGGTCGACATCACGCGAATCAGGCCGCCGTTGCTCTTCGAGCTGCCGGCGATGGAGCTGACGGCGAAGAGCGAGCCGCTGGTGGATGCGCCGAGGATCTGAATGTCTTCGCGGGCGAAGAGATCGACACCCTTGCTGACGGCGCTGCCGGTCGGCGCGTCGGCGCGGACGCGGCCCATGCGCGTGCCGCTTCCGCCGAGGTCGCGGGAATCGATGAGGAGGGACCTGCCGGAGCGGATCGTGACTTTCGCGGCCGATTCTTTGAGCGAGAGCGCGGCCACGAGTCCGCGGATTTCGACGCCGCAGCCGTTGATGGTGACGCCGCCGGTACCGCTCTGATCGCCCTGCGAAAGGACGTTGGCGTTCGCGCCGATCGCGATCGCGGACTCGACGTAGGTCGTCGAGCTGAGGCTGATCGTGCCGCCGATCTGGTTGTTCTTGCCGCCGTCGAGCGCAGCGCCGGTGAGGCGCGTGGAGAGAAGCGTGCGGCTCGGGCCGGAGTAGACGTTGCCGTCGACGCTGACCGCGCTTCCGGCGGCGATGGTGATGTTGCCGCCGGTCGCGTTCGCGCTGCCGGCATCGATGGTGGTGCCGGAAGCGAGGGTGACGGTGCCGGTTACGGTCGCGCTGATCGCGCCGCCATTCGTTCCGTTCCCGGAGGTGGAGGCGGAAGAGACGATGGCCGTGCCGTTCAGCGCCAGGTTGCCGCCGACGGTGAGCGTGATCGCGCCGCCGTTGCCGCCGGCGGTGCGATTCTCGGCGTACAGCGCGCCGCCGCTGTTGATGGTCATGTTGCCGCTGACGGCAAATGCCATCGGACAACCGCTGTTGCTGTTGACGCCTTCGTCGTTGCAATTCACGACGCCGTTGACGACGAGGTTGCCGTCGCTGACGGTGAAGACGCCGTTGGCGGTGCCGTCATGATCGGAGCTCGAGCCGTCGAGCGACGCGAAGGTCTGCGTGCCGGTGATGGTGATGTCGTGGGCGAGGAGGGACGGCGCGGACAGAAGAAGGGCGAGGAGCACGAGAACGTGGACCGACGGAGATCGCATAGCGAAGCTACCTCCCAAGACTGCGCAAATTGTTGGTTTAAGCGGGGACTCTCTCGATGACTTGCACGCAATTTAGCGTCGCGTCCGGCGCCGCGCAACGCGCGGCTTTGAGAATTTACGGACTTTACAATGTAGCCGCGATGAAGTGTGTGATCCAACGCGTCCGCCGCGCCTCGGTCTCCGTCAACGGTGAGCTCATCTCGGAGATCGCCGCCGGCGTGCTCGTCCTCGGCGCCGTCGAAAAAGGCGACGGCGAGCGGACGATGCTCGAAGCGGCGAAGAAAATCCGCGAGCTGCGCATCTTCAGCGACGAGGCTGGGAAGATGAATCGCGATGTGAAGGAAGCGGGCGGCGCGATCCTCGCGGTGTCGCAGTTCACACTCGCCGGATCGCTCGCGCGTGGACGACGCCCCAGCTTCGACAACGCCGAGGAGCCGGAGCGCGCGCGAGCGCTCTTCGAGCTGTTTACGCGCGAGCTCGCGGCGAGTGGCGTCGAGGTGAAGACGGGGCGGTTCCGGGAGATGATGATCGTGGCGCTGGAGAATGATGGGCCGGTGACGTTTGTGTGGCCGTGAGATGCAGATGGCGGATGGCGGATGGCAGATGGCAGATGGCGATGTAGAATGTTGGCACCACACGGACCGCGTTGATCGCGCGTCGCTCTCTTCGTCACCACAAAATTTATGAGCAGAAGCAACTTTCGAAATCTGAAGGTGTGGGAGCTCGCGCGTGTACTCGTGCGGGAGATCTATCGAGCGACTCGGGAATTTCCGCGGGTCGAAATGTTCGGACTAACGCAACAGATGCGGCGGGCGGCAATCTCGGTCTTGTGCAATATCGCGGAAGGCCAGGGGCGATCATCGGACGCGGACGGACGGCATTTCGCCGTGATCGCGCGCGGATCGCTGCTCGAAATCGAGGCTCAGCTCGTGATTGCGACCGACCTCGGTTACCTCGATGAAGGTCGCGCAGAACACCTGATCGAGCAAGCAATCGAAGTAACGACGAAAGTGAACGCCCTCATTCGGAGCTACGACGATCACTGACTTCGCCATCCGCCATCCGCCATCCGCCATCCGCCATCCGGTTCAATGCACCATGAGCACCGACGGCACGCTCTTGCGATCGTGCAGCCGCAAATAGAACCAGCCAATCCCCGCGAGGCCTAACAGAAGTCCCGGCGTCTCGCCGCCGCCGTTGACGCCGCAGAGCCAGCGGTGGCGGCCGTGGTGGTAGTAGTCGATGCCGCGCGCGCCGATGGCTTCGGCGACGGCGAGCCATTGCGGGTCGTCGATGAGGTCGGCGGCTTCGATGAAGAGGTCGGCGTTGCCGGCGATGCCGTGGCAGAGGGCGAAGCTCAATTCGGCGGATGGCATCAGCAGCGGGGCGTGCGTGGCGCGGAGGGCGGTGAGCGCTTCTTCGCGATAGGCGTCGTCGCCGGTGAGTTGCCAGGCGCGGAGGCGCGAGAGGCCGATGCCGGGGGCGCCATGGCACCAGGCCAGGCCGCAGCCGAATTCCTCGGGCTGTCCTTCCGCGCTGATGCGGCTCCGGAAGTCGGGCCAGTTCTGATGCTTCGGCAGGAACCACGAGCGCTCGTACGCGAACGCGGCGCGCGCGAGGTCGAGGAACTTCTGCTCGCGCGTCGCCTGATGCAGCTCGAGCAGCGCCACCGCCACGCCCGCTGTGCCGTGCGAGTAGCCGGTGAGATCGTACGCGGCGATCTCCTTCGGCATGTTTCCCCACGACGCGCCGCGCTCGGTGTGATTCGCGGTGCGCACGAGATGCTCGCCGGCGCGCGACGCGGCATCGAGCAGCCACGCTTCACCGGTGCGGCGATGCAATCGCAGCAGCGGTCCGATCCAGCCGGCGCTGCCGGCGAGAATGTCGAACGACTGCTCGGAGAGATCGCGCGTCGCTTGTTTCACCACGGCCAGTCCGCGCTCGGTGAGCGTGCCGTCGTTGAACCAGTCGCCGATCTCCGCGGCGGCGAAGCCGGCGCCGAGGGAACCGGAGTAGAAGGACCACGGGCCGGATTCGCCGTCGTCATCGGGAGAGAGCGCGTGCTCGAGCGCCGCGCGTGCGGTGTCGCGCAGCAGCGGATCGGGACGGAAGCGGTCGAGTTGCGCGAGAAAGAGCGCGATGCCGCTCGTGCCGCTGTAGAGATCTCCGCCGAACGATTTGTGCGCGACGCGCCACTGATCGCCGACGAGCTCCATCGAGTCGCCGAGCCAGTTGCAGCGGCCGTTGCTGCGGATCGCATCGCGGCAGAGCTGCATGCCGATGCGGTGCGCGGCGTCGAGCTGGATCTCGCTCATTCGCTCGCCCCCTCACCCGGCCCTTCGGGCCACCCTCTCCCCGCAAGCGGGGAGAGGGGAAACGACGGAGAGTGACTACATCTCATACACGTCCGCCGATCCCGCATTCAGATACGGCTTATCCAACCGCAGTCCCGCGGCGCCGAAGAGCGATTGCAGCTCCGCGATCCGTCCCTCGGCGCTCTGATCGCCGCGCGACCAGGCATTCCAGATCGCCTGCGTGACGAGGCGCGAGCGCGAGAGGCCGAAGCTGTCGCCGCTGCCGGGATCTTCGGCGAAGCCGACGCCGGGATAGAGCGCCTTCGTGAACATCGGCACGGCCCCACGCAGCGCGTGTTTCACGCGGTCGACAATGCGCGGCAGGAGGCGCGAGACGACGCCGAAGTAGCGCCGTCCGCAGTAGAGAACCGAGCCGTCCGCGCGCGTGAACGCGCCGTGGTGATCGAGGATTTTGAAGCGGAACGGAATCAGGAACGCGTTCAGCGATTCCGTCATCGCGCTGACGAGCTCCGCGGCGCCCGCTTCTTCGATGTTGAAGTAGACGCGCATCATGCGGCCTTCGGTGAAGCGATCGAAGGGCGTTTCGCCGAGGGCGATGTAGAAGCCGGGTTGGGCGTGGGGGAGCTCTTTCGAAAGGAAGATGCTCAGCGGCGCGCCGGGCGTCGGCATGCCGCCGTTCGGCATCGCCCACTGGCCCGGCTGCGCGAGCGCGACGCTGAGATCGCGCGTCGCCCACAATCCGCCGCCCGGGTCCTGCTGCCAGTACAGCCAATCGTGCTCCCATCGCTCGCGCCCGCGGTTTGCGGCGGAAAGCTGCGGCGCGATCGACTCGCCGAAGTTCGCGCGTCCCTCAGGGCGCGTGTAGAGGCGATCGTAGATCTCGGTCTGCAGATGAACGTACAGCGGACTCGTGGCGAAGAGCATCGGGTTGCGCTGATAGAGCACCGCCGGATCGGGCAGTGGCAGCGACTCGCCGCGGATCTCGATCTCGTACGGCGAGCGGATGACGACTGAGCCCAGATCGCGGCGCAGCTCTTCGGCGAGATCAGGCATAAGCCCTCGCTTGCACGCCGAGCATCTCCCGCACCGCGGCCGCCGAGTCGCGCAGGATGTTGAGACTGCACTGCAGCGCCAGCGCGACGTGCGCGGTCATGCCCGGCGAGAAGACGAGCGTCTCCAGCGCCGTCTGCAGCATGCGCGCGCCGGCGTACGCGACGCAGCGTTCGAGATACGCATCCGCCTCTCCCTCGGGGATCCCGCGCGCTTTCACATACTCGTCCCAGAACGCGCGCATGGCCGGCTGCACCGGCTCGACCGTCACCGCCATCGTGTTCTGCGTCGCCAGCACGCACGCCGTGATGTAGCTCTGCAGCACCGCGCCCGTGTCCCACAAGTCTTCGCCCGCGTCGGCGAGCTCCCAGTCGATGATCCGGATCTCGGGGTCCGACATAAGGAGCACGTTGTCGAACTTCATGTCGCCGTGAATGAGCGCGTTCGGCTGATACTGATTGCGAAGGCGATCGAGGGCGCGGCCGTAGTCGGGATAGCTCTGCAGGATCGTCGCGACCTGTTTGCCGGCCTGGCCGAACTGCGAGTGCGAGTAGTGGAGCGAGAGCACCCACGGCGTCTGCGCGCGGAAGTTGGTGCGGTCGAGCGTGGCGAAGAGGGACGACGTGGCGATCTGATACTGCGCGACCGCGCGGGCGATCATGCGCGCGACGTCTTCCGGATACGCGCCGGCGCGGCGATGGACTTCGCTGATGTTCTGCGCGTTCGGGAAGAGCTCGAGCACGAGGATGCCGCGCTGCGGGTCGTTGTGAAAGAAGCGCGGCATGAGCGCGCGCAGTCCGGCGAGGCTGGGATGCGTGGCGGCCCATTCGTAACAGACGGCCTCGCGCTGCAGCGTCTCCGCCGATCCGGCGGATGAGGGCTGCACGCACTTGACAAAGTACGACGGGCCGTCACGCCGCGTGACCGTGAAGTTCGCGTTGCGCCGCGCACCTTCGACGACCATCAGCGTGCCGTCGACGACGGAGGAGGGAGTGAGCAGACCGCGCTCGATCAGGTAATAGACGAGGTCATTCGGCGTCGTGGTCGTCAATGCCGCCCTCTGCCTTTCTGGAATTCTTTCGGGACGGCCCTAAGGATATCCGAACCGGCGCCGGCCCGAAAGATCGGGCCGGCGCCGTGAAGGGGCGTTACTACCAATGGTGACACTGGGGGTTATAGACCGTGAGAGCACAAGCGAGAGGACACGTCTCTCCGCTGATCGTCGAATCACACATCCAGCGGGGACACGTCCTGCCGCTCTGTGTCACATGTCCGCCGCCCGGAGCTCCGACCTGCCCCTGCTGCGGACCCGGCAACACCGGACCCGGCTCGAACACGCACTGCGGATTCAGCGTCGGCCTGCAGAACTGCCACGGACAGGTCGCGCCGGCAATCGTCGGCTGACATTGCCATGGCGGACAGGTGAAGCCGAACAAGGTCTGCGGCGGGCAGTGCCACTGCGGACAGGTTCTGCCGAACTGCGTCCGCGGCGGGCACTGCCACGGCGAACAGGTGGTATGGGACAACGTCGGGCAGGCGACCAGACAGGACGTGCCGCCCAGCGTGAACTGCGGCGCCGGAGCTCCTACAGGCTGCTCACACGCGAACGTGGGCGCGGCGCAGCGGAACGTATCGATCGTCTGCGGCGGCGGGCAGCCGTCGCAGGTCGTACCGAAGAGCGTCGGCTGTGCGCAGCGGAACGTGTCGCACGACTCCGAGGCGAGCGTCGGCTGCGGGCATAGCCACTCGGGGCACGTGGTGCCGTCGAGCGTCGGCAGGCAGACAAACTTCGGACACGTGCGGCCCGAGAGGGTCGGGCCGCATTGCTGCACGGGGCAGGTGCGTCCGGCGAGCGTCGGGTTGCAGCGGACGGTGGGGCACGTGGCGCCGGACAGCGTGCGGGGAGGAGTGGGACAAGTGTTCGGCGGACAGGTGTTCCCGCTCAGCGTCATCGGCGCGCCGACGAATGCGTCCTGTGGACCCGGCAGCACCGGACCGGGCTCGAACGCGCACTCCGGATTCAACGTCGGCCTGCAGAACTGCGGGCAGGTATGGTGAGTGAAAGTCTGAGAGCACTGCCACCGCGGACAGGTGCGGTGGAACATCGTCGGTCTGCAGGCGACCGGACAGGTGAATTCGTGGATCGTTCGCGGGCATTGCCACGTCGGACAGGTGTTGCCCGAGAGCGTCGGCCAGCACGACTGGTCGCATGTGTTGCCGATGATCGTTGGTTGGCAGACGATGCAACTGAATCCGGAGAGCGTCTGTGCTACACAGGGCGTCTGCGTTTGCGGCGGGCATCCCGCCAAAAACTGTGTCGGGCAGATGGGACACGAGGATCCCGACAGGGTCTGCGGCTGTGGCGGCGCTCCGACCTGCGCCTGCCGCACAGGCTGGAATGGACAGCCGAACAGTGTGCATCCTTGATCGCCCAGACGGGTCGTCGGCTGGGGATCGGGCCAGCAATCCGCCGGATTCAAAAACGACCGAGGAGGGCGTGGGGGGCAGAAGATTTGTTGCAGGGTGTCGATGCACGAGCGGCGGGGACAGGTATCGCCGACTTGCGTCGGCCAATTACAATCCTGGCCGAGCCTGGTGATGGCCGCGCCGACCTGCTGGGCTTCGCCTCCGCCGAACTGCGGCTGCGGATCGCAGAACTGCGTATTGCAGACGAAGCCGCACGTATATTGCGGATAGATCGTCGGCATCTGCGCGGCGGTCTGCGTCGGATCGCCGCACACCGGCGGGAACGTGGCCGTCGGCGTCGGTCCGCCGAATCCGCCGCCCCCACCGCCTCCGCCTCCGAATCCACCACCGCCGCCGCCTCCGCTCGGATCGCAGATCGGCGGGAACGTCATGCCGCCCCCACCGCCCGGGGGAGGACACCACGGAGGCATCGTCGGGTAGCTCATTTTTCCTCCTTGTGCGCACGCGGGACTCCATGTGGGGGCGTACCAGCCATAGCGCACGTCGTTCTGTTCCGTTGCCTGTTTGCGCAGCGACTCCGCTGCGCGGCGTTGTTCGTTTCGCTGTTCGTCCGACATCGTCACGTCCTCGGCGTTTCGAATTGCGTGGGATCGAGGAAGTCGGCGCGAATCAGCGACCACCAGTCGTTCGCGTAGTTCTGCAGGACGTAGTCGTACGGCAGCCAGCCGTAGCCGCCGTCGCCCCATTCGGGTCCCCACGAGTTGCGCACGCGCAGCGCGCCCGTCGTCACGGATCCGCCGCTGAGATTGACGACGATCTTCTCGTCGTCGTAGCCGCAGGCGACCAGCGCGTGGAGTCCCACCGGCCGCTCACCGGCCTCGGGGAACGGGATCTCGCCGCGTCCCGAGCCGCTGTTGTACGACTGCGCGGACGAGGGATAAAGGACGAAGCCGAACATCACCGGGATCTCGCGGGCGAGGCTCGAGTGAATCGCGGCGAGGAGCGCCTCGCGCGGCGTGTTCGGCGGATCGAGTCGGTAGTACGCGGTCGTTTTGTAGTTCGCGGCGTAGGCGTAGACGTAGGCCGGCGGCTCGACGTCGTAGTAGCGGATGTCGTACGGCCACTCCGACTCCGGCGGCGCGCCGAACGCCCGCAACGCCTTCATGGCGATGCGCAGAAACGCGCCGCGGTCCCCGGTCTGATGCAGGAGGTTGCGCTCGACTTTGTAGAGGAAAAGCGGCGAGGGCTGGAAGAGGCGATTGAAGGCGCGGCGCTCGAAGTAGCCGAGGAGTGCGGCGGCGGTGAACGCGGTACACGAGTTGATCGTGTCCTGGCGTCCCACGGCGGGGAAGTACTCGCGGAGATCGATGACCGGCGGCTCGGGAGCGGCCGCGGCTTCGAGAGGCGCAGCTGCCGCCTTCGGCGCAAGCCGCGCGACTTTCGGCGAGTCGGGCGTGAGGTCACGCGCGTCCGCCGGGTCGGGGAGCCAACCAGTTGCCTGCGGTAGGAACATGCCGGGCCAGTTAGAAATGTAGATATGGCGTTAAGGAGACGCCACGGACATTTTTTTCACGCCGCGGTACGCGGCAGGCGTGAGGCCCGTGCGGCGGCTGAAAGCGCGGAAGAACGTGCGCGACGTGCCGAAGCCGGCGGCGATGGCGATCTCGTCCAGACAGGCATCGCCTTCGAGCAGCCGCTTCGCGTGCGCGATCTGCCGTTCTTTGATGTAGGAGGATGGCGAAACGCCGAGACAGCTGCGGAGTCTTCGCGTAAACCGCACCGGCGAGAGCCCCACCCGCGCCGCGAGCTCGGTCACGCGCGGCGGCGTGCGCAGACGGAGGCATTCGTCGACGTAGGTGTCGACCATCGACCGCCACTCGTCCGAATTGTTCGGCATGGCCTCGGTTAAGGAGTGACGGAGGGAAGGAATCCCCTACCGCCCTCCCGCCCGGTTTCCACCGCCCCGCCCCCGGTTCCGCCCTCACGCCCCCTGATTTTCCACCCGCCCGCACACCCGTTCGGCCGCGCGCGCCAAGCGCGGCTGATTCAGCGCGAGAACCAGGCGCGCTTTGCGCGCCGGCCTAACGGGTGTGCGGGCGGGCGGAAAACCGGGGGGCGTGAGGGCGGAACCGGGGGGCGGGGCGGTGGAAACCGGGCGGGAGGGTGGGGGCAGTTATACTCCCGCGCCTATGCAATACCGACCCACGGACATCGAGCCGAAATGGCAGCAGCGGTGGGCCGAGGCGCGTGTCGCGGAGGTCGACGTCAACGCGCCCGGCGACAAGCTGTACATGCTCAACATGTTTCCCTATCCGTCCGGCGATCTTCATGTCGGACATGGCCGCAATTACATCCTCGGCGATGCGCTCTATCGCTACTTCCGCATGCAGGGCCGCGTCGCGCTCAATCCCATGGGCTGGGACGCGTTCGGACTTCCCGCCGAGAACGCGGCCATCAAGCGGGCCATCCATCCGCGCGAGTGGACCCTCGGCAACATCCAGCGGATGAAGCAGCAGTTCGCGCGCTGGGGCATCCTCTACGACTGGTCGAAAGAGATCGCCAGCTGCGAGCCGGACTATTACAAGTGGAATCAGTGGCTCTTCCTGCAGCTGTACAAGCGCGGACTCGCGTATCGCGGCACGGCGCCGGTGAACTGGTGCCCGCAGGATCAGACCGTGCTCGCGAACGAGCAGGTCATCGACGGCCGCTGTGAGCGCTGCGGCGCGCTCGTCGAGCAGCGCGAGCTCTCGCAGTGGTTCCTCAAGATCACCGACTACGCCGATCGCCTCGACGCGGGTCTCGACACGCTCGAGCACTGGCCGGAAAAAGTGAAGCTGATGCAGCGGAACTGGATCGGCCGCTCCCTCGGCGCGGACGTCGATTTCCACGTCCCGGCGCTCGGCCATCCGCTGCGCGTCTTCACCACGCGCCCCGACACCATCTACGGCGCGACGTTCATGGTCATCGCGCCGGAGCATCGCGACGTGCCCGCGCTCATCGCCGATCATCCCGATCGCGCGGAGATCGAGGCGTGGATCACGACCGTGCGCAATCAGACGCCGCTCGAGCGGCAGGAGAAGGGGAAAGAAGGGCGCTTCACCGGCAAGACGGCGATCAATCCGTTCACGAACGAAGAGATCCCGATCTGGCTCGGCAACTTCGTGCTCGCGCAGTACGGAACCGGCGCGCTGATGGCGGTGCCGGCGCACGATCAGCGCGACTTCGAGTTCGCGAAGCAGTACGAGCTCCCGATTCGCATCGTGGTGAAACCGGCCGACGGATCGCCGCCGCCGGAGAACGAAGCGTTCACCTTCAAGGATGAAAGCGGCGTGGCCTTCGAGTCGGGCCCGATCAGCGGACTCCCGGTGCCGAAGGCGATCGAGCGGATCATCGAGATCATCGAAGAGCGCGGCATCGGCAAAGGCATGGTTCGCTATCGCCTGCGCGACTGGCTGATCTCGCGCCAGCGCTACTGGGGCACGCCGATCCCGATGATCTACTGCGAGCGCTGCGGCCTCCAGCCGGTGCCGGAGGATCAGCTGCCCGTGCGGTTGCCGCTCGACGTCGCGTTCACCGGTCGCGAGGGAAATCCGCTGGCGAAGCACGCGTCGTTCGTGAATACGAGCTGTCCCGAATGCGGCGGCGATGCGCGACGCGAGACGGACACGATGGACACGTTCGTCGATTCGTCGTGGTACTTCCTCCGCTTCATCACCCCGCGCGACGACGAGAAGATTTTCGACTCGGCGCTCGCAAACCGTTGGCTGCCGGTCGATCAGTACATCGGCGGCATCGAGCACGCGATCCTGCATCTGCTCTACGCCCGCTTCGTGACGCGCACGCTGTTCGACATGAAGCTGATCGACTTCGAGGAGCCGTTCACGCGGCTGTTCAACCAGGGCGTGATCACGAAAGAGGGATACAAGGACGCGAGCGGCGCGTGGGTCTCGCCGTCCGAGGTGCAGTGGCGCGAGGACAAACCGTATCGCGGCGACGAGGCGCTGACGGCGGAGATGACGAAGATGTCGAAGTCGCGGCTGAACGTTGTGCCGCCGGACGAGCTCATCGCCCGCTACGGCGCCGACACGGAGCGCGTGTACACGCTCTTCATCGCGCCGCCGGAAAAGGAAGCGGCGTGGTCCGACGAGGGCGTGATCGGCGCGTACCGGTTCCTCGGACGCGTGTGGCACATGGGAATCCAGATCAGTGGAGCGGCGGGCTCTCAGCCCGCCGAAAGCCGACAGGCTGAGAGCCTGTCGCTCCATGTCATCCGCAAGATGCATCAGACGATCGATGCGGTGACGTCGCGCATCGAGCGGTTCGAGTTCAACACCGCGATCTCGGCGCTGATGGAGTTTTCGAACGTGCTCGCCGAGGCACCGGCGCGCGAGCCGTATGAAGCGCTGCTGCAACTGCTGCATCCGTTCGCGCCGCATGTCACCGAGGAGTTGTGGGAAATGCTCGGCAACGACGGCATGGTGTTGACGTCGCGGTGGCCGGTGGCCGACCGCGCGCTGATGCAGGAAGACACGGTTACGATCGCGGTGCAGGTGAATGGGAAGCTGCGCGGGCAGGTGACGGTCGCGGCGCCGGCGGAAGAGGCGGTGGTGATGGACGCCGTGCAGAGTAATGAGAAAATCAGGCTGTGGATCGCAGAGAAAGAGATCGTCAAGAAAATCTACGTCCCCGGAAAACTCGTCAACATCGTCGTGAAATAGGAGAGCTCATGCGTCGATCCGTCTTTGTGGTTCTGCTTTGCGTACTGCTCACGGGCTGTTTCGAAGTGGAGCAGAACATCAATCTGAAATCCGATCTCTCCGGCACCGCCGATTTCCACATGGGCATCGACATGGAGCCGATGATCGTGATCATGGCCCAGGTCGGGAAGGAGATGTCGGGGCAGAAAGGCCCGCTGACGGCGGCGGAGCTGGCGAAAGCCAAGGCCGATTTCAAGAAGTCGGAGAAGACCAAGAAGTCCGATCCCGCACCCGATCGTAAGGACATTGAGAAAGATCTGCCGCCGGGAGTGAAGCTGCTCGATTTCAAGGCGACGGAGAAAGAGTTCGGCGTCGCGACGGACATGAAGTTCGGCTTCCAGAATCTCAAGAACCTCGTCGACGTGAAGCTGCCGCAGAAAAAAGAAGGCGGCGGCGATCCGACCTCGAAGAACATCATCGACTCGCCGTTCGAAGGGCTGGACGTGATCGAGAAGGGCGGTCTGATCACCGTGCAGACCAAGCCGATGAACCCTGCGGCGAAGGTGAATGAGGAAGCGAAGGAAAGCGGCGGGCCGAAGATGGATCCGGAGGTGGAGAAGATGATGAAGGACGCGTTCTCGAAGATGCGCATCGTCTACCGTCTCACCGCCCCGTTCACGATCGTCTCCCACAACGCCACCCGCAAGGAAGGCAACACCCTGATCTGGGAGTACGACATGAAGCGCTTCGAAGCGATGGAGAAGAGCGGGAAGAAGATGGATGATGTCGGAGTGAAGGTCGTCTACAAGCGATGAAACGGTTCTTGCTCCTGGCGCTCGTCTTCTCCGGCTGCGGCTACGCCCTGGTCGGCAGAGGCAATCTTCTCGATCCCGGGATCAAGACGATCTACGTGCCGGCGTTCGTGAACCGGACGACGCGCGTGGAGCTCGAGCAGCGTGTGACGCAGGCGGTTGCGGAGGAGTTCGTCTCCCGCGGCCGCCTGCGCCTGGTCTCGAATCCGAACGATGCGAACGCGGTGCTGCGCGGCTCGATCGATACGTTCGATCTCTTCCCGATCGCGTTCGATCAGGGCCGCGCGACGCGTTACCAGATTTCGATCACCGCGAAGATCGAGCTGCTCGATCACCGCAACGAGGACAAGGTGGTGTGGAAGAACGATCAGTACCGCTTCACCGAAAACTACGAAGTGAACCTCGCCTCGACCGACACGTTCGATCAGGAAAGCCGCGCCATCCGCGAGATCGCCGTGCGGTTCGCGGAGGGGCTGGTGACGAATTTGTTGGAGGGGTTCTAGCTACCCCGCCACATTCTCCTTCATCGGAATCGTCCACGTCCCCTTCACGTAGCCGCACAGCGCGTCGCCGTCCCAGCCGCCCATCCAGAACGAGATGTTCCAGGGATAGTTCTCGGCGGCGCGGAGCTCGTTGACGGCGACGTGGCCGTTCATGTCGACGTTCCAGCCGTCGAGCTGCAGCGCGAGCTGCGCGGCGCGGCGGTCGATGACCTTGTTCTGTCCGACGTTGACGCTGATCTCCCACCAACGCTCGACGATCGCCAGCTGATAGATGCGTGACTCGAGCGCCGCGATCTGGATCGGATCGGTGGTCTGCTCCAGCAGCACCTGCAGGCTCTTCCGCCGCTCGAGACGGTTTGCGATCAGCGCGACGTTCGCGGGGCTCTCGAGTCCCGTGGCATCGGCGACGGCCTGCGAGTTGCCGGTGAATTTCTTCGCCTGCCGGCGGGCGAGCATTGTCGCCGTGGCGTCGTTCTCCGGCATCGCCGGATCGTCCGGGTTCAGCCAGTCGACGCGCTCGAGGAGGATGTCGTTGCTGTCCGCCTTCAGCAGCCGGACGCAGAACGGATGAATGATGAAGTAGTCGTTGCGCACGAGGATGCCGTTGTGCTCGAGGATCTGCGCGTCGATGAACGCGACGCGCGTTCCGACGAGATCGCTGTCGGGGATGCCGTCGCGCATCGCGCTCGTCACCTTCACCCCGACCTTCGGTCCGCCGCGCGGGCCGAACTCGCGCTCCCACACGCCATCCTCATCGGGCTGCAGATGGATCTTCGCGTCGAGATCGGGCTCGCCCGCGAGCGCGAACGTGTATCCGCTGACGCCGCGCTTGTCGTCCGTCGGATCGGGATCCGTCGCCATGCGCATCTGAAAGTAGCCTTCGAAATTCAGGATCAGCATGCTCGTCGTCCTATCCCGTCGATCCGTATCCGATGTTCCACTTCACGCGCCAGTCGTAGGCCATCCGCCGCATTTGCGAGCGGAGATACTCGAGGCGCTGGAAGATGCGCGAGGACGTCTGGCCGTCCTCCAGCTGATTCGGTAGCCCGGTCCACGGATCGCCGGCGTCGATCAGCGCGTCGAAGCCCGCGACGAGCGCGTCGATGCGCTCCTGGAAGATGTCCCACGTGGCGTCGAGCGTCGGCACGAGCAGCACGTCGCCGTTCAACTCGAAGCCCGGCCCCGCGTTCGTCAACCCGTCTTTCGCTTCGCTGTCGTCTTTGAATGCCGGCAGCTCGGTGAGGATCTCGGCGAGCGGGCGCACGAACATCGTCATCAGCGGGAAGAACGCGCCGTCCATCATCCCGTTGACCTGCTCCTGCGACTTGATGTTGTCGCTGTAGAGATAGAGCAGCATCAGCAGCATCAGCTCGTACGAGCCGTTGAAGAGCTTCGCCACTTCGATCGTGTGCGGGTTCGTCAGCAGCGTCACTTCGTCCTGCGGGCAGACGTCGGGCCAGCGCTGCGTCATCGGGTTGCGCACCACCGGCCGCGCCGCGAGTCCATGGCGATCGTTGTCCTCCATGTCCTGGCGGATTCCGGTGAAGAGACAGAAGTGCGTCCACGGCAGATACGACGGCTTCACCGAGATGCCTTCGCCCTGCTCGAGGATCATGGTGATGGCCTGCTTCGCGCTGGCGAGATCCGTGACGCCGATGAGATCGACGCCGTATTGATTGAGGTCATCCATCGAGCCGACGGGCTGGCGTCCGCCGGGGCCGCCGAAGATCTGCACCGACGGCCGTCCGACGAAGAGATTCTTCTCGCCCATCGTCGCGGAGAGCGTCTCGAAGCCGTTGTAGATGTCCTGATAGAGCTCCTGAATCGAGTTCCATCCGAACGACAGCACCGGCGCGCCCTTCCGCAATTTCGTTTTGCGCTGGAGGAGGTCCGTCACCTTCGCGCGGCTCGTGGCGAGGTCTTTCTCGTTCTCACACCACTCGTTCGCCTCCGCCTGATTCACCGGCTCGCCCGGTTTGAGATGTTCGATGAGCTTATCGGGCGCCTCGAAGCGCTGGAAGCGCTTGATGGTGTCGAGATCGCCGCGCGTGAGCTCCAGCTTGATGCCGGCCTGTCCGTAGTAGTCGGCGCGCTGCGGCATGTTCGGGCGCGTGAACGACGGCGTGCCGCCGACCGACGACAACATGTTCAGCGCCAGGCCGAGGTGCTCCATCTCCTGGCGCGCGATCAGCGTGATCGAAGAGGACCAGCGCCGCACGCGCTCGAGCAGCACCGGCTCGAGGCCTTCCCAGGTGTAGCGCTTCATCGAATAGACGGCGAAGAGATACTGCGCCATCAACTGATGCTCGAGCTCCGACGCGACCCGAAGCGCGTCGATCAATTCCGCGCGGGTGTTGATCTTGCTCATGTCCGCACAGCCTACTTTCCTGCGATCCGTTTTGCCACCACTTCGCGGCCGCCCTGGTACAGCGTGAGCGAGCTGCCGTCCGCGGCGAAGACGATCCGCGCGCGGAAGGCGAGGGCATGGAACTCGGTCATCGAGTCGGCGGCCACCTCGAACTTCGGCTGTCCGGTGGCCTGGCTGAACAGCTTGTCGCCTTCGCGCGTGAACGTGATCTCGAAGCCGGGTCTCAGCTCGTACGTGCCGACGTACTTGTCGAGCGTCGCGGCGTCAGGCTTCGGCTGCGGCGGCGCTTCGAGGCGCTTCAGCCGCTCCGCGCCGTTGTCGTTTTTCGGATTGAGCTCCAGCGACTTCTTGTAATTCGCGATCGCCAGGTCGCGATCTCCATGCTCCGCGTACGCCTCGGCCAGACTGTCGTACACGTTCCACGACTGCGGATTCTCCTCGACGTTGAACCGAAACACGTCGATGGCCTCGGCGACGCGGCCGCGGCTCATGAGCGTGTATCCGAGGCGATTGACCTCCGGCTCGCTGAAATCGTAGGCGCTCGACGATTTCGCTTTCAGCTCGCGGACGCGCGGGAGGACGGGTCCGACGGTCTTCATCACCTCGTCGACGAGCGACGCTTTCGGCGCCGGCGCTTCGAGGTCGCGCAGGATGTCGATGATGCCCCGCGCCGCGGCGTCGAGCTTGTCGCCGCGCGACGTGTTGTCGAGCAGGACCACGAGATCCTGCGTGTCGGGGATGCGGATCTCGAGCGTGTTGAATCCATGGATGCCGCCGTTGTGCGCGATCGTCGCGACCTCGGTTTTCTGATCGTCGAGCTTCAGCGGCCGCACCGTCCATCCGAACGCGTAGTTCTGCAGCATCGGCGTGAACATCGCCTTCTTCAGGTCCGCGCTCAAGAGCTTGTCGCCGTAAAGCGCGCGGTCCCATTTGTACAGATCCTCGACCGTCGAATAGAGCGAGCCCGCGGCGTAGGGGATCGACATGTCGAGGTACGGCGCATTCACGTAGCCGTTCGGCGTGAGCGCGTAGCCGGCGGCGCGCTTCGGCAGCACGGTGTCGAAGCGGTCGTAGCCGCTGTCCTTCATGCCGAGCGGGTCGAAGATGCGCTCCTTCACCGCGTCTGCGTAGCTCTTGCCCGTGACCTTCTCGATGATCGCGCCGAGGAGGAAATAGCCGGAGTTGTTGTACGCCAACTGCGAGCCGGGCTCGAACTCGAGATTGCCGCTCGTGAACTCCTTCACGAAGGCATCGACCGCGTACGGATCGCGCGACGAGTTCTGAAAGAAGCCGGGCAAACCGGTGTAGCTGGGAATGCCGGAGGTGTGGGTGAGGAGATGGCGGATCGTGATCTTGTCGCCGGTGTCTTTGCGGTAGTCGGGGAGGTAGGTCGTCATCTTCTCATCGAGCTTGATCTTCCCTTCGCTGACGAGCTGCATGATCACCATCGACGTGAACTGCTTCGTGATCGACCCGAGCCGAAACTTCGTGTCCGGCGCGTTCGGGATGTCCCACTCCATGTTCGCGAGCCCGTAGCCTTTGCGCAGAATCACCTGCCCCTTCTCCGCGACGAGCGCGGAGCCGTTGAAGTAGCGCTGCTTGTGATACGCGGTGAGGAGCGCGTCGATTTTCTCGGCGTGCGTGGCGGCGAGGAGGTTCGAGGCGAAGGCGAGACCAGAGGGCGAGCAGGCGGACGAGTTTGGGCATGAGGTGATTGTAGTGCTCCATCGTCCAGCCGACAGGACACCTGCACCGCGAAGCGAGCGCGCCCCGATCGTAAGCTGCTCGGCGCGGTCGAGCATCGGAGCGAGTTGGGACCGCAGCCCTACATCGTGACTCGCTGCGTTGCAACGATGCCTACGGCCGCAAGCACCAGGGCCAGAAGTGCCAGCGCCAGCGGACCGAGCGTCGGGGCGCCGCCGGCACCGGCGATGATGTTCAACGTGTACGGTCGCGCGCCGATACATCCGCCCGCGTCGGTCGCTCGAATTGTGAAGTTGAAGAGGCCGGCCTGCAACGGCACTCCGCTAATGAGTCCCGTCGCGGGATTGAGCGAAAGGCCGGTCGGCAATGCTCTGCTGGCGACTGTGAACGTATACGGCGCGGTTCCTCCGGAGGCCGTGATCGACTGTGAGTACGGTGTTCCGACAATCCCTGGCGGAAGGGTGTTGGGACTCAGCGTGATGACCGGGCATCCTGTGGCGGCGATGATGTAGTCAGGTCGTTCTGAGCTTGAACGGCGACGGCATCATTGTTATGAATCGCTCCTCCCACGATGACGCCGGGAGGAAAGCCGGTTACGGCGCTGCCGGGGCTGACACCGACGTTGCCGTTGACGGTCGTCGCGCCCGTGTTCGTGACCGTGGAGCCGCCGAGCACGCCGAAACTCTGCGCGGTCCCGAGGGAGATTTGCGCCGCTACCGGACTCGCGGCCAGGAGGAAAAGCATCACGGCGACGAACGCTAAGCCAAAGCTGGATTTCGTACGCATGGGACATTCCCTCAGGCTGTTCGTGTGGTGTTGAACCGCGCTGGTTTTGACGTCGCGTTACAGACGGCGGAGTTGCGCCGTTTGCGGCAGATCAGACGTGTGCGGACATGGAGCGGCGCGTATACGTCACTGTTTCCATCATGGCAATGAATGGCAGCGTAGTTGCCAACGTCGCCAGGATCGTGGCGCGTTAGGCGTCGCGCTCCTGGGAGTAAACGTGCGTGAATTCGAGACCGAAGAAGAAGATTTGCGCCGACCAATAGGACCAGAGCAGCACCACAACGATCGAGCCGGCTGCACCGAAGGCTGAACCGACGGCGGCCTTGCCGAGGTAAATACCGAGAGCGAATTTGCCGATCACAAAGAACACCGCGGTCAGCAACGCACCCAGGCCGACGTCGCGCCACGTCGCGCGCGCACGCGGCAAGTAACGGAACACGGCAGCGAAAAGCACGGTGACGACGAGCGTGGAAACGAGTAGCTGGATGGCGTGCCATAGCCACTCACCGCCGACGAGACGTTCGGCCGCGTATTTTCCGGTAACGGCGATCGCGGCGTCCGCGAACACCGAGAGCAGCACAAGCATGACCGCCACAAAGACGAGGAGCATCGATGCCACCTGCTTTTCGAGCGCGACCACGATCCTGCCGTCGGGCGGTGGCTCCTCGCGCCAGATCGTCCGAAGGGCATCGCCGATCTGGCGGTAGACGCCGGTCAGGCCGAAGTACAACGACATGATCCCGAGGGTGGTGGCCAGCCAACCTGCACGCAGCGGTGCAGCATCGTTGATCATCGCGGCAATCGCAGCACCGGCCGCCGAACCGAAGCTGCCGGCGACGCGGTCGAGAATCTGCCGCTCTGCCTCCGCCCTGCCAAACAATCCGCCGGCAACGGCGATCGCGATGAGCAACGTCGGGGCGATGGAGAAAATGACGTAGAACGCGAGCGCCGCACTGAAACGCGATGCGTTGTGCCGCCTGAACGCGGCGAAGGTCAGTCGAACCGCTGTCCTGAGACGTGGCCGTTGCGACACGGGCACACGATACTCTGGAAGCGAGGCGGGTCAGTCCGCACACTTCGCCCTCGTGCTGCGACGGTGAGGACGACGGCCCGGTGCGATCAGGCGAAGCGAGGCAGAGCGCGAAGCAGCGGCCGATCTTGGACATGCCTGTGCCTATTGCGCGACTTGTCCACGCCTTTCTTCTGGCCTACCATCGCCATCCCATTTTTCATTCGCCCGTCCCATGAAAATCGCGCTCGTCCTCCTCGCGTTACTGGCAGCCGTATTCGCCATCTGGCAGTACCAGACCCGGAGCGCCGCGAGGTCGGAGGAGGAGCTCGCGCGCGTGCTGCAGCTCGATCCGCGGAAGGTCGAGCCGTCGACGCGGGCGCTCTTGCTGCTGGAGACGATGCCGCCCCTGCGGGACGCGAAGCGGGACGCGGTCGTGAAGCGGCTGCGCGGTACGCTCGAAACGATTCCGCGCGGGCTCGTCCTGCACCGTCCTTCGTTTCCGGTCGAGTCGATCCGGTTTTCCCGCGACGGCCATGCCGTTCTCTGGTACGGCAGGACGAAAGACGGCAGCTTCACCGTCGAGAAATGGTCTCTGCGCGCGCCGAAGGTCCGCCCCTGGAACACCTCGGCGTCGAACGCCACGTTCATCGATGCAGCAGGAACCGACATCTTCTTCGAGGACGAGCCCGGGAAAGCGCCGACGGATGACCGCGTCGTGATCAGCAGCGATGGCGGGTATCTCGCCCGCGTCCAGGCTGGATTCCTTTCCATCTGGAGAGTGCAGCAGGTCGCGGGCGGATCGGGGAAGGTGTATCCCGCGTACATGGCCGAAGTTCCGAACGCGACGACGCGTCTGCATTGCGTCGCTTCCGCCGATCTCTGCGGCTTCGCTTCTCCCGGCAAGTTCACGCTCGTCGACGTGAAAGGGCACAGAATCCTGCGGTCGATCTCCGTGGACAAGGGCGCCACCATCCATCTGAGCCCGGGGGGACGTCTCGTCGGCGTGGCCGGCCCGCGCGCGGGGATCACGCTCCACGACGCCGGCAACGGCAGGAAAGTCCGCATCGACACGTCGAGCCTCGCGCCCGAGGATTTCGCGTTCAGCGCCGATGAGAAATTCGTAGTGATCGTCGGCCGCGACGGCGTGCTCCATTCGTACGACACCGCAACGGGAAGCCGCTTGGCCGATCCGCGGTGCTCCGTGAGGAGCAGTGGAACGGACCCGCGCGCATCGAAACCACTCGGCGACGGACGTTTCGTGGTGTGGGGTGGCGAGAAAGTGCGCCTGGTCAGCGCCGATCTCTCGACCGTAGCCGCGCGGTTCGACGAAGGGGGTGAAGTGACCGTGGTGGAAATCGAATGCGCGCGGCGACCGGCTGGCCATCGCCCGCCGCGGAGGCCCGCTGACGCTGTGGGATATTTCGGCGAAAGTGTTCCTGCCGCTCTCCGACGCCGAGCTCCTGGCGTCGGCGTGCGATCACGTCGGCCGGCCGTTGACCGCCGGGGAGTGGGCGACCTACCTTCCGAACCGGAAGTACGCGCCGCGTTGCCAGTGAGTACCATGCGCGCCCACATTCTCATCGCCGCTCTTCTTCTTTCGAGTTGCACGTCGCAGGCACCGCCGCATGCGGAGGCAATCTCGCTCCTCGGCCGGCCGCTCGTGACGCGCGAGCTGCGGCCCGATCTCGCGGCGCAACGCGAGCAGGAGCTCGCGAATGCGCGACGCGACTACGAGCGTGATCCGAACAACGCCGACGCCATCATCTGGCTCGGCCGCCGCTACGCGTACCTCGGGCGCTTCCGCGAGGCGATCCGAACGTTCACCGAAGGAATTCGCAAGCATCCCGGCGACGCGCGGATGTACCGCCATCGCGGACATCGCTACCTCACGCTGCGCGACTTCGATCGCGCCATCGCCGATTTCGAGCGTGCCGAGGAATTGACGCGCGGCAAACCTGACGAGATCGAGCCGGACGGACTGCCGAACGCGCGCAACACGCCGATCGGATCGCTGCAGTCGAACATCCTCTATCACCACGCGCTCGCGTATTACCTGAAAGGCGACTTCGCGCGAGCGCTGCCGATTTACCAGCGATGCAACGCGCTGTCGACGAATGCCGGACCGCCTCGTCTCGACCACGCATTGGCTCTACATGACGCTCCGCCGCCTCGGACGCGACACCGAAGCGAAGCAAGTGCTGGCACCGATCCGTGCAGACCTCGACGTGATCGAAAGCGGCGCGTATCACAAGCTGACGCTGATGTATGCGGGCGCGATCGCGCCGGAATCGTTGCTCGAGCAGAACGTCGAGACCACCGACGGCGTGACCATTCTGTACGGCGTCGGCCACTGGTATCTCTACAACGGCCAGCGCGAGAAAGCGCGCGCACTCTTCCAGAAAATCGTGGACGGCTACCACTGGGCGCCGTTCGCGTACATCGCCGCCGAGGCGGAGCTGGCGCGGATGCGTTAGGCGGCTAGTGCCCCACCTCCACCGGCACGGTCCGCACCGTCGTGCCCGCGCCGTTTGCGCAGGTGATGGTGATCGTGTACACGCGGCCGTTGCCGTGTCCGGCGCGCTCCGCGCGCAGCCGCACGCGATGCGCATCGACGACTTCGAAGTCGGGTGCGGTGTCGCCGTCGCCCTGGCCGTTCTCCGGCTCGTTGCTTGTCACGCTGAGCGTGCAGGTTGCGCAGTCGGTGTCGTAGGACGACGTTCGACGTCGACCATCTGATGATTCGGTGGCCAGAGTGTTTGCGGATCGGCGGTCAGCGCCGGTGATGTTTGGCGCGGCGACGGTCGCGCAGACGCGGGTGGTGGTGCGCAGCGTGAGCGTCCAGCCGCCGGCGATCGATCCGACGTCCGGGTTGGTGGCATCGTCGACGGCGAACAGCCTCCACGTCCCATTCGGATTCGTGTTCGCGAAGACTGACGCGAAGCTCGCGCTGCCCGCGGTGATTGGGGACTGATACGGCGGCGGCGGGGCAGGCGAGGGGAACGCATCGCCCGTCAAGCTGTTGCCCGGACGGAACGTGCCGGAGGTCAGCACCGACGGGAGCGACGGCGCCGTGTCATCGAACGTGATCGTCAGGTTCACTGCGTCCGTGACGCCGCCGAGATCCGACAACACGAGGAACCGCTGTCCGCCGGGGCCGACCAGCAGCAGATCGACGTCGGCCGGCGCGGTGTGGCTGAAGTTGTGGATCGTGAGCGCGGCGCCGGCCAGTGTGCCGGTGACGCCGGAGACGTTGATCGATGAGGGATAGGGATTCGACGGAGCGCCGGCCGGTGCGCCGGTGCCGGTGGCGGGGATCTGGATCGGCGCGGTGTTGGAGAAGGTCGACGTGGTCGTGACGAGCTGGCCGGTGCGGATGTTGAAGCTCGCTGTGCCGAGGTCGACACCGTTGTCGGAGAGCGCGAGCGTGGCGACGAAGTCGCCGCCGCATGCGACTGAGGACGGGATCGCGAACTGGAATGCCCGCGTGACCGGCGGAGCGAGCGGAGCGAGCGCGCCGTAACTCTGCGCGCTACCGTCCGGCAGCGTCGCGATCAGATTCGTCGTCGCGCCTTCACCGACATTGATCAGCGGGAAATTCATCGTCACGAGCTCGCCCGGATCGGGCGCGCCGTTCGTGCTTGCCGCGCATTCGGCGGCGAGCGTCGCCGGCCCGGCAGCAAAGATCAATGGAGTGCCGGGGACGCCGCAGCAGAAGTTGAGCTGGCGGCTCAGCTCCAGCGTCACGCAGCCGATTGCGCCCACGTTGCCGGGACCGATGTCGGTCACGCGCAGCTTCCACGTGCCGTTCATTTCATGTCCGCTCACCGCGAAGAGCGGCGACTCCGGACGGAACGCGCCGCCGAACGGCGCGATGCCGGTCGCGATCGACGGGCCCGCGAAGTCGGCGAACATGGTCGCGGTGCCGGTGCAGTCGTTCGCGCCGCTGCCGAAGTTGTCGCCGGCGGCTCCGCGGCGGTTCGCCAGCGGCACGACCGTGCCGTCCGGCGCGACGAGGCTGATCACCAGCTCGCCGTCGAACGCGTGATTCAGGCGCACCGACACGTTGGCCGTGCCGATCGGGCCCGACGCCGTCACCACGATCGGCACTTCGACCGTCGCGTTGTCGACGATCGGCGAATTCACGTTGCCGCTGCTGAACGTGCCGACGAAGACCTGCGCGGTTGGAATTCCGACCTGCAGCAACGGCGTCCGCGTGAGCGTGCCGAACGAGCTCACGACCGTGATCGGCACCGGGTAACGAATCCCGCAACTCGCGGTCGATGGAATCGTGATGCTGAATGTGCGCGTGACCGTCTGTCCCGGCGCGAGCGGACCGAGGGGGATCGTCGTCGCGCCGACGGTGACGAAGGCGTCGTTGATGTCGCTGAGCTGATAGGGATTCGTGAACGGGATCGACAGCGTGACCGTCTCGCCCGGATCGGCGATGTGGTTCTCGTCGCAGTCGTCGCTCACGATCGTGACGTTGCCGGGGATCGCGTTCGGAACCTCGAACGACTCGACGACGGAGCTGCTGTTCGGCCCGACCGCACTCGCGCCGAAGCCGACGCCGCGCGCGGCAAACCCGCGCCAGATGTCCGCCTCCGTCGCCGCCGATGCGTTGATGGATCCGAAGTTCGCGGCGAGGATGGAGTTGCGTCCCTGGATGAACGTCGGAATGACGGGATCGAGCTTCATGCCGTCGGTGACGAGCTGCAGCGCGAGCTGATTGCCCGCGGCCCAGCCGAGGCGGTTGATGAGGCGCGCGCGGACTTCGAGCAGGGCGCTGCACCAGACTTCGCCGATGGCGTGCACTTCGAACGGATTCGTCGAGCCGTTCGGGCCGCGCGGATACGCGCCGTCGGTGAGATTCACCTGCGCCGGATCGATGTCGGCGAACGTGAGCGGATTGTGCGGCCTGCCGTTCGATCCGACGTTGCTGATCACCGCGTACGGGAAGCGGCGGATGCCGTAGTAGTAGTTGTCGGTGTAGCCGGGCTGGCGGCCCAGCGTCACATACGCGCCGTAGGCATACACGCCGTTCACGTCCTCATCCGGACCGGAGAGGAGCGCGCGCGCGTAGAAGTCGGACCATCCCTCGCCCATGCCGTTGCTCATCGCCGCGTTCAGGCCGGTGATGTTCGAGTGCAGGCGCAGCGAGGTGCCGTGAGTCAGCTCATGGAGCAGCGCTTCCTGATCGAGGCCCGACGAGCGGTCGGGATCGGCGCCGTTGAAGATGAACATCTGCACGCGCCCGGAAGTCCCATCCGGTGCGGCGGTGAAGTTGGCGTTGCTGGTGCCCGAGAAATCCTGTCCCTCGACGATCATCGGATCGTTCGCCAGTCCGCCGCGCCCGAAGTTGTCGCGCTGGTAGTTGCGCGCTCCTTCGGTGAAGCCGAGCTCGTACAGCCGGTCGTGATAGCGGTTCGACCAGAAGAACATCTGCACCACTTCGCCGAAGCGGTAGGACGCGAGCGACGGATCGTCGCCGGGCGGCGGATTGCCGGGCGCCGGGTTGTAGGAGTAATCGAAGATGCGGAACGCGGTGCCGGTCGCGCGCGTGCCGAGGTCGATGCCGTCCGGGGTGACGAGATCGAGGCCGGCGTCGACGTTGTTGCCGGTCGTGATCGACGTGCCGTCGTTCATCCAGCCGAGGTTGTTGAACGCGTTCTCGCTGATGATCGTGAACGACGTGCGCGGGATCAGCGCGCCCTGAATGCCCGAGCCGGGAGTCGCGTTCGTCGGCGAGAGCGGCGCCGGACTGTCGGCATCGTAGACGACGTACGTCGCGGGCTGGCTCTGCTCGTGAACGAGGTTCTTCCGCCACAGCACCTCGCCGTCCTCGGCGCTCACGTACGTGTAGAACGCCGCGTCCTCCTGCCAGAGGATCATCGACCACGCCAGCGTCACGACTCCGCTGTCGAGCGGAAAGTACTCGAGCGCCGGCTCGACGTCGCGCGTGAGCGGACCGCCGCCGATCGCCGCTGCGGCGATCGCCACCGCCGCCGCGGCGCTCACGGACGGCGTCGTCTCCGCGGATGCATCCTCGAGCGCCGGCACGAGATTGCTGGTGCCATGGACGAGCTCTCCTTCGGCGCTCACGGCAAAGCGGATCTCTCCCTGAAAAATCGGCAGGCCGTTCAGCTCTTGTTTCAGCTCGACCCAGGCGAGGTTGCCCGACGGGTTCGCATAATCGGCGGTTTTCTTCAGCCGCGCGACTTCGTTCGGCGAGAGGCCGAAAAGGTCGGCGTTGCGGTGCAGGAACCCGCGTGCGATCTGCTCCCGCGGCTCGTTGCTCTTGCCGGTGAGCTTCCGCCGTCCGCCGACGACCGCTGGTGCACCGGTGTGTTTGTGGAATCCGACGGCGAGGCCTTCGCCGTCCACGCGCTCCGCCGCGCGAGCGATCTTCTCCTTCTTCTCCTTGATCTTGTCTTTGTCCGCCTTCTCCCGGTATCGGTCGATGACGTCCGCCTTCGCGATGTCATCGCGAATGTCGTAGTCGTCGTGCGAGCCGGCTGCGGCGAAGGTTGAGAGAAAAGCGAGGACGACAAAGGCGACCGCGAAGCGAGGCATGGTGTTCCTCCTGCGGAGACTCTCGGGTGGATGAAGCGGGTGTCAGAACGCTAGGTCGGGGTGGGGGAAGAGGCAAGTGACCAAACGGGAAACACTGCCCATGGTGTTCTTGTTTTCTTACTACGCCGGACGTACTAATACGTACGACGTATTACGCGAGACGGAGCAGGACGGCGCAGATGAAGAAAGCGGAGATCGATCGGGAGCTGGATGAGTTCGGACGTTTCTCGGAGCCGGCGCTGCTGATTCTCATCAGCCTCGCGGACGGTCCGAAGCACGGGTATGCGATGACCGAAGACATCGCCCGCATCGCGGACCTGCGCCTCGGGCCGGGCACGCTGTACGGCGCGATCGCGCGGCTGGAAGCCCGAGGAATGATCGAGGCCGTCGGCGCAGAAGACCGCCGCAATCCCTATCGCATCACGGCCCTCGGAGAGAAGGCGCTGCGGGCCCGGCTGGCCAGCATCCAGAACGTTGCGCGCGTCGGACAGCGCCGCCTGGCCAACGCATGACCTGGGTGCTCGCACTGTATCCGCCGCGCTGGCGCCGCCGCTACGGCGACGAGCTCCGCGCCTTGATCGGCTCGCAGCCGTTCTCGCTCCACGCGGTCATCGATCTCATCGCCGGTGCGATCGACGCGTGGTTGGAACCGCAGAAGATTCGTGGACAAGAAGGAGCAACGATGATCGGAACGATGATGAAACTCGGCTGTGCCGGATCGGGTGAGCGCGTGACGAAACAGGATGCGTGGAAGAGCGCTGCCGTCAACCTAGGCGGCACGCTGCTGCTCACCGCGATCTGGACGACGATGCACATCCGCCATATCGGCAACCGGAACTACGTCGATGCCTTTTCGGCGATGGCCTTCCTCGTGCCGTACCTGTTCAGCCTGCGCTACACCTCGCTGAAGGGACGCTCCCTGCGCACGCAGAGCATCTTCATCGGCGGGATGATTCTCGTGCTGACGCTGATCCTCGGGACGGCGGGTTGGGTGGCGGCGAGGATTTGAGACGCCCGAGCGTTCCCATCTCCAGGCTGCCGATGTAGAGATACTCGTCCGTCTCGGTGGCGCATGTGGTGAGGCGGTAGGCGCCGGACGGATCCTGCAGACTGGCGAGCACGTTGCCGGTGGCGTCGAAGGCGACGACGTGGCCGTAGGCGACGGCGTCGGGGCGGATGAATTCGGGGAGGCGTTGGATGATCCTGCGCACGAACGGCGCATCGGAGAGGGAGTCGACGAGTGCGTTGCGCGGGGAGACCAGGGCCAGCCAGAAGCGGCCGTCGCGGCCGGCGGTGAGGTTGTCGGGGAAGCCCGGGAGGTTCTCGAGCAGAGGCTCGGTGCGGCCGCGATTCGGGCCGGCGAGCCAGTGGCGCATTACGCGGTAGGAGCCGGTCTCGGCGACGAGGACGAAGCTCTCGTCGTGCGCGAGCGCCACGCCGTTCGCGAAGTTCAGGCCGCGGATCAGCGTCGTCGCGCGCTGCGACGCGGGGTCGTACACCAGCAGCCGGCCGTGACCGCCGTGCTCGAGGATGTCCAGCAGGCTCGCCGAGTATGTGCCGGCCCACTCCTTCGCGCCGAACTTCGTCGACGCGTCGGAGAAATAGACCTTCCCATCCGACGCGACGTCGACGCTGTTCGCGTAGCGGATCGGCACTCCGTCCGCTTCCGTTGCCAGCACCCGCACGGCGCCGTCAGGCGAGATCGCCAGGAGACCGCGGAATGCGTCGGCGACGAAGAGTGTGCCGCCGGCATCGAATGACAATCCGAGGGGACGACCGCCGGTCGAGACCCAGTTCTCCGGCGACGAGCCGTCCGTGCGCATGCGGACGATGTTTCCCTCACGAGTCGCCGTGTACAGCCGTCCGCTTGCGTCGACGGCGATCGTTTCCGGGACCGTGATTCGCGCCGATCGGCAGCTGCTCGAGCCCCTTCAGCCGCTCGTTCCGGGCGAACGCGCCCTTGAATCCCGCGTTCTTCGGCGCATCCCACGCGACCGGCGTCACCGGCACGGGCCAGAACAGCAGGTACGCGAGGGCCAGCACGAAGGCCGCGAGAATCAGCCGGCGTGTCATGGCCTTTCAGGTGAAGAGGGTGTTTCGGCGGGCGGAAGCCCGCCGCTACCTTACTTCGATGCCGCGCGCTTGGAGGCGGCGGAGAGGCGGGCCTTGTAGCGGTTGGCCGTGTTCTCTTTGATCAGACCGCGCTTGGCGGCCTTGTCGATCGCGGAGAAGCTGCTCGACAGCGTTTCTTTGTCGGCGTCGCCGCCGGCAATCGCCGCGCGTCCCTTCTTCAGGGTCGTGCGAAGCGACGATTTCCCGGCGCGGTTCCGCGCCTTTTTCTTTTCGGCCTGCCGTCTCTGTTTCTCGGCCGAGGCAATATTCGCCATGAATCGAATTCCTTCCTTTGCGGTGCCGTCGTGGGACGGGCCGGGGATGATAACAGAAAAGCGCTCAAACACTTCCCGAGCGGAGGGCTTTTCGAAAATCGAGGACGGCGTCCGTGAGGTTGTCCCGATCGAGCATGGAAGCCAGAAGCTCAACGTCGAGTTCAGGAAGTACGTGGCTTCGCTGCATCTGCGTGTATTTTCCGTGTCGTCAGGACGTAGATCTCGATGACGCCCTTACGCCAGAACCAAACCTCTTCGACGCCGAGTTTTTCGTAAATCGCCAGCTTATCGATCCCGCCATGGGTCCACTCGACCTCGATCGCGAGGTGAGGCTGGTCGCGCCTTTCTCTGCCGAAGACGTAGCACTTGTCGGCTTCTGCCCCGCGCTGCGTTCTCTCCTCTTTGACGGTCCAGCTGCCGGCCGCGATGAACTTGATTCCGCGATCGATGCACCACGCTTCGATCAGATGCCCGATCGTGGAACTAATGGTTTCATGATCCCAGGAAGGACTCATGATCTCGACTTCTCCCTCTAAATAGCTAATGCGGGGCGCGGAGTGCTCGCCGCGGATTTCGAGAATGCGCTCGTAGTCTTCCCACGAGACGTCGTGAAGGACGACGATGTGGTCCGAATCCGTCGTGGGGTCGTGTTCGCGTAGTGCTGCGGTTCTCACTGCGTCTCCACACCCAACTGCTTCAACCTCTGCCGCGCCAGCGCGGCCTCGGCTGACTTGGGATGCTCGTGCACGACGTACTGGAGCTGCACAATTCCCTGGGCACGCTCGCCGAGGCTGATGTAGGCGTAGCCTTTCTTCAGCAGGGCGCCTGGCACTTTGTCGGACTTTGGATATTTCGTCACGACGATGTCGAATTGCTCGATCGACTCGCGATACTTTTTCTGCGAGAAGAGACTCTCGCCGATCCAGTAGGCGGCGTTGTCGGCCATGTCCGAGGTCGGGGTGGTTTGGACGAACTCGCGGAAGCCTTCGATGGCGAGGTCGTAGTTGCCGCGCTGGTAGTCGCGATAGGCGGCCTGGTAGGTCTGCGTGGGATCGACAGGCGGCGTCGTTGGCGCGGGGACGGTGAGCTCACTGCCGGAGGTCGTGGTGGGAGGCGGCGCGGCCTGCAGCGCGGCGATGCGCGTGCGGAGGTCCTCGATGTCGCGCTGTGCCTGCGCGAGCTGTTGCGCGAGGCGATCCATCCGGAACGTGCCCTGCTCGATCGAGCCCTGAGACGTTTGGATGCTCGCCTCGATCTCGTTGACCTTCGCGACCAACGTGGCGTTCGACTTCAGCAGCGTCTCGGTCTGTTCGGCGATGCGCGTATTGACGCCCTGCACGTCTTCCTTCGCGGCGGTGGTGCGCTTGATGTTCGCGAGCTGTTCCTGCAGCTCGACGATCTGGCGCTGGGCGGCCTCGAAGTCGGAAGTGGAGATGCATCCGCTCGCGGCGAGCATCGCCGCGGCGGCTGCGAGGGGACGGAGGAATCGCATCGGGCTATCTCACCAGCACGAGATGGGCGCGTCGGTTCTGCGCCATCGCGTTGTCGTCATGCCCTTCTTCGAAGGGCCGCTCTTCGCCGTAGCTGACGGTGCGGATGCGCGACTGGTCGATGCCGAGCGTGACGAGGTAGTCCTTGGCCACGTTCGCGCGGCGATCGCCGAGGGCGAGGTTGTACTGCTCGGTGCCCCGCTCGTCGCAGTGGCCCTGGATGAGCAGCCCGTACGACGCGCCCTGATCGCTCTTCAGCCACGTCGCGGACGACGAAAGCGCCGACTGCGCGTCGGAGTCGAGCGTCGACTCGTCGTAATTGAAGAACGCGTCGCGGATGTAGCCCTTGTCGCGCGCCCAGCGATTCAGTTCCTCGATGTTGCTCGGCACCACTTCTTCGGTGACCTGCGGCTCATTGCGGACGAAGTCGTCCGGCGGCGCCACGGTCGTCGCCGTGTCGGTGCGCACCGCCACATCGGGCGGCGGCGTCTGCGTCGTCGTGGTCTCGGGCTTGACGTCGACCCTTTTCTTGGTGGTCTTGCAAGCAGGCGCGAGTACGACGAGCACCATCACCAGGCTCGCCAACAGGGCATTCCACATTTTTCTCATTGCTGGTTTTACTCCCTTCGCGATCATACAAGATGGCGGATGGCAGATGGCAGACGGCAGAAAAGGCATCTCATTGTTTGCGCTTCTGCCATCTGCCATCCGCCATCTGCCCATCCAATTCATTCCGGCTTCTTCGACCAATCCGGTTCCTTGTTTTCGCCGGTGAATGTGAGTTGCAACAGGTCCGTTCCGTCGGCGCGCATGCGGTAGATCTGCCATTTGCCGCTGCGGTTCGATTGGAAAGCGATCCACTGGCCGTCGGGCGACCAGGTCGGCTGTTCGTTCGATCCTTCGCCGGCGACGATGCGGTTGTCGCCGGTGATCAGGTTCGCGATGCGGATCTGGAAGCGTCCGTTGACGCGCGACGTGTACGCGATGCGCTCGCCGTCCGACGCGAAGACCGCGTCGTCATTCCAGTTGCCGTCGTTGGAGATTCGCCGCACGTTCGTTCCTTCGGCGTCCATCAAATAGATCTGCGGCGATCCGCTGCGCCCCGAGGTGAACGCGATCTGGCGTCCGTTCGGACTCCACTCCGGAGTCGACTCGATCGAGTTCGTCGACGTGAGACGGCGGACGTTCGTGCCGTCGTCCTTGATCAGATAGATGTCGGGATTGCCGCGCACCGAGCCGACGAACGCGATGTCATTGCTCACCGGCGAGAACGTCGCCGAGGTGTTGAGCGCGAGGTTGCTCTGCACGCTCACACGCCCGCCGCCGCGGCGGTTGATGATGTACATCTCGCTCGTCCCGCGCGCGAACGACGTGTAGACCATCCGCTCGTTGTCCGGCGACCAGCTCGGAAGAATCGAGAGCGCGTTGTGAAACGTGATGCGCCGCTGATTCGCGCCGTCCCAATCCATCAGCCAGATTTCCCACGTGCCGGTGCGATTCGATGCGTACGCGATCTGCGAGAGAAACACGCCCGGCCGTCCGTTCAGCGCTTTGAGCAATTCATTCGCGAGAAAGTGCGCGGTGCGCGTGAGCGCGGCGGATTGTCCGCGATAGCGCTTCGCCAACTGCGTCGCGCCGCTGGCATCGATGAGACGCCCTTCGACCACGTACTCCGCGCCTTCGTTCCAGACGTTGAGCTTGAGGTGGTACTGCGCGTTGATGCGCTTGAGGACCTCGGGCGTGATCGGCACCCCCGGAGGCGGAGGGAGCGATGGCGAAGATGCCGGAGTAGGCGATGTCGCGCGTGAGCGGTCCGAAGAACAGCTCGCGCACTTCGTTCGCGTTCACGGCGACGTTCGGCGTGGACGGGCTCGACGGCGCGAGCTCGGGGAACGGCACGACGATGCGGATGACCTGTGCGGCCTGGTTTGCGCCGATGGTCGTCGTGACCTCGGTCTGCGCGAATGCGGCGGCCGCCGTGAGAAGAGTCAACATGAGGAGTGCGCCCCTCACCCGGCCTTCGGCCACCCTCTCCCCGCAAGCGGGGAGAGGGGCACTCGCGGGGAGTGTGCTTCGAGAGCCCTTCTCCCCGCGTGCGGGGAGAAGGTGCCCGAAGGGCGGATGAGGGGTCGTGATTGCGGTTGCGAGTCTCATCGGAAGGTTTGGTGCACTCCTAAGTAATTTCCGTTGAAGCCGAACGGCAGCGGCGTCAACGGACTCGACGAGCGAACGGCGCTGAGCGCGGCGCGATCGAAGGTCGGGTTGCCGCTCGATTTCTCCACACGCGATTCGACGATCGTGCCGTTGCGGAGGATTCGGAAATAGATGATGACTTCCACGCCGGCGCCGACCTGCGGACGGAACCAGTTGCCGCCGATTTTCCGGATCATCCCCGTGAGATAGAGGCTGTACGGGAAATCGCCGCCTTCGAGTCCGGTGACGCCGGAGGTGCCGACCGTGGGACCGGGGTCGGTGGTCGTTGTTGGGGTTTGGGGGGTGGGGGTTGGGGGGACGGGGGCGGGGAGTTCGGAGCCTTTTTTCGTGGAGCGGCCGAAGGGGGAGAGGGGGACGGTGTTTTTCTCGGGCTTCTTCGGCTCTTCCGGTTTCGGCGCGGGCTTTGGTTCTTCGATCTTCGGTTTGACTTCTTCGAGTTTCGGAGCAACGGGCGCTGGCTTTGCGGGCTGCATCACCGGAGCAGCGGGTGCGGGCATTTTCGCGAACTGGATGTTGACCATCGTCGCGTGTTGCGGCGGGCTCGCGTGCAATGCGGCGTAGACCGCGAACGCGGCGAGGCCTCCGTGCAGGAGCACGGAGATCGCGATCCCGGCGCCGGCGCCTCGATCCAGCGCGGCGCGCTGGGTGAGGACGTCAGCGACGCGGTCGTGCATTCCGCTCCTTCGGCTGCGTGATCATTCCGAGCTGCTCCACTCCCGCGCGGTTCATGACGTCGAGCACCGCCACCACCTTCCCGTACGGCACGCCCTGGTCGGCCTCGAGCAGCGCGCGCTTGACGCGCCGCGCGCGCAGCATCGGGCCGAGGCTCTGCTCGAGATTCGTCGAGCCCACCGCCGTGCCGTCGAGATAAACGGCGCCGACGGAGTTGATGGTGATCTTCGCCGGATTGTTCGAGGCCAGCTCGAAGCTCTTCCCTTCCGCCTGCGGCAGCGCAACGTCGAGCCCCTGTTGCAGCATCGGGGCCGTGACCATGAAGATGATCAGCAGGACGAGCATGACGTCGACCAGCGGCGTGACGTTGATCTCCGCCATGTCGCCGAGCTCGTCGCTGTCGCGTAATCGGAAGGCCATTGGTTATAGGACGGGTTGCTGCGGTTGCTGCAGTTGCGCGGTTACGAGGCGGGCGTCTCTGAGCCGCGCAACCGCGTAGGATCTCGAAATGCAAGCGTCGCATCTGAGATCCTTCGCTCCGCTCAGGATGACGAATTGGGAAGTCCTCATGTGAAGTTCCTCTCCGTCAGATTCAAAAACTCCAGCGTGAAGTCCTCCATCTCGCCGCGCGCCTGACGTAAGCGCTGAACGAAATGGTTGTAGGCGAGCAGGGCGGGGATGGCGGCGAAGAGGCCTGCCGCCGTATTGATCAGCGCTTCGCTGATGCCGGGCGCGACGGCGGTGATCGAGGTCGAGCCGCTGGTGCCGATGGCGCCGAATGCGTCCATGATTCCCCACACGGTTCCGAACAATCCTATAAACGGTGTGGCGGCCGCAGTCGTTGCAAGAAAGGGAACGAATCGCGACAACCGCGCCGATTCGATGCGCGTCGCGCGCATGAGCGAGCGCTCGACGCTATCGAGCGATTTGACGGTCTGCCGCCCGCCCTCGCCGTGCGCGATCTGCGCTTCGATCTCGGCATAGCCCGCGCGAAAGAGTCCGACCAGCGACGAATGCTGCAGCGCGCTGAGCGCGGCCTGCACGTCCGCGAGGCGTTTCGCTTTCCGGAACACAGACACGAAACGGCGCGAGGCGGCTTGCGAACGGCGGAAACGCGACCACACCGCAAACGTCACCGCCCACGAGATCACAGAGAAGAGCAGGAGGATCGCCAGGACAGACCGCCCCACCCATCCCGTGTCCTGAAACGCAGTCCACAGTTGCACTGAGCGGAGGTTAGCACGACTCCTAACCGCGGGATGCCAACGCAGTCCAAACAGATATGCAACGAGCACTTTGGCTGCTTCTCCTCGCCGGCTGTGCCTCGAATGGCAGCCGCGTCGCGACGTTCGAGCGGGAGGCGGACCAGTTCCGCCGCACGCTTCAGATCCCCGGCATGTCCGCGGCGATCGTACAGAACCAGAAGGTCGTCTGGACGCGCGGCTTCGGGTACGCCGACCTCGAGAACAAGGTGCCGGCGACGCCGGACACGCTGTATCACATCGCGTCGGTGACGAAGACGTTCGGCTCGACGCTGGTGATGCAGCTGGTGGAGAAGGGGCAGGTCAGGCTGGACGAGCCGATCGCTCCGTACACGCCGTCGACGTACTCAGGCACGATCACCGACGAGCGCGTGCAGATCCGCCACATCCTCAGTCATACGTCCGCGGGCACGCCGGGCGAGAAATTCGAGTACGACGGCAGCCGCTACGATGCGATCACGCCGGTGATCGAGAAGAAGTACGGCGCGCCGTTTCGCGACGTGCTCGTGCAACGGATTCTCGATCCGCTGCAAATGACGGAGAGCGTGCCGGGCCACGACGTGATCGACGATCCGGCGCTCGCGCGCCGATACGCGCCCGCACTCGCGCGCTTCGCGAAGCCATACGGCCTCTACGGCAAGGGAGAGATCATCCACACCGCCTATCCGGACAGAGACATCGGCGCCTCGGCGGGTCTGCTCTCGACGGTGCGCGATCTCGCGAAGTACGACGCCGCCATCGATCGCCACGTCCTGCTCGAGCCGAAGACGCAGGAGCTGGCGTGGACGCCGTTCGTGTCGAATGCAGGCCAGCCGTTCCCGTACGGACTGGGTTGGTTCGTCGACACGTACCGCGGCGAGCGGCTGATCTGGCATACCGGAAACTGGGGCTCCGGGTTCTCGGCGCTGGTTCTGAAAGTACCGGCGCGGAATCTCTCGATGATTCTGCTCGCGAACAGCGAGGGGCTGGCCGACGGCTTCTACGTTCCGGGCGCCGGCGCGACGAATCCGTTCGTCTGCGCGTTTCTGCGGCAGTTCGTGTTCAACGGCGACGATCCCTGCAAGGAGGCCGCACGGACGGCGGTGAACGAGTGGCTGGATGCGCGCGCCGCGCGTGCGGAGCCGACCATCACGCTCGATGAAGCAGTCCTCGCGTCGTATGCCGGGGAGTATCAGGTCGGCGAGAAGCGGACGCAGACGGTCACGCGCGAAGGAACGCGCATGTTCATCGACATCCCGAGGAAAGATCGATCGGAGATGTTCGCGTCGCCGAAAGGCGACTTCTTTTTCAAGGTGGCGACACCGACGCGCGTGCGATTCCTGAAAGAAGGCGCATCGGTCACGGGGCTGGAGTTCACGTTCGGCGAAGGCGAGGAGCCGATTCGCGCGAAGAAGATTCGCTGACGGTTTCCTCGGCCATCAAGCGAATGAGAGAGCGTCCATCCGCATCGGCTTCGCGGAAGGTGGTGCAGAGCCGCTCCAACTCCTGCGGCTTGATCGTGGCCGGCACGGCGAAGCCGTTGTCGGGCTGCGTCGGGTCCCGCGTCCAGGTCGTGCGCCAGCGCATGCCGATGAGGCGGCAGCGGAGGAACGCGCCCTGATCGTCGACTTCTTCCTGTTGCGGTGCGTTTTCGCTCCAGCCTTGGAGGTTCGAGACCCAGCGGCGCAGCTCCTGGCTGCGCATCGCGGCGAGGACGCGATCGAGAAGCTCGCGCGAGGAATCGCTCATGCCCGTGAAGCGAAGGCGCGTGTCGAACAGGGTCGTGTTGCCGAGGCTCGCCACGCGCGAGGCCAGCACCTCGGCCGTCGCATCGAAGCGCTCCTTTTCCCATTCGAACGTCACGCGCAGGTGTGACCCGCGCGTCGCCGCGGCGCTGTGACGCACGCGCATGCCGGTGCGGCTCACGTCGACGACGAGACCGGTGCCGCGTCCGACGGTGACGCGAATGCTGTGTGCGGGAGAGAGTCGTTCCGAAGTCCGGCGCTCGGCCGGTGGCAATGCCTCGATGGCGCTCATTTACGCGGTCTCCTGAAGCTGGTCGTTGTGACACCAATGCGATGCGGGGCTCGGGCGGCCGAAGTGATAGCCCTGCGCGAAGTCGACGCCGAGGCGCGCGGCGGCGTCGGCGGTCTCGGCGGATTCGATTCCCTTCGAGCACGGTCTTGCAGCCGAAGTCGTGCGAGAGCGAAACGGTGTGGCGCACGATGCGGCGATGCGTCTCGTCGTCCTCGAGATTCGTCCCGAAGGTGTTGCTGATCTTCACGAACGACGGCCGCAGCTCGTCGATCAGCGACAGATGCGAATAGGCGGAGCAGTGATCGTCGAGCGCGAAGCGGATGCCTTTTTCGCGAAGCGCGTGGAAGATCGGCACGATGCGCGGCGTCTCGTGGAACTCGCTGCGCTCCGTCACCTCGAGCACGACGCGCGAGAGATCGATGCCGGCGCGCGCCGCCGCTCCTTCCACCACGCGCGGCAGCTCGGGGCCGAACGCGAGCGGATCGACGTTGATGAAGATCGATGCAGCAGAGGGGAGTGTCGCCGCCGCTTGGAGCGCACACGCGACCGAGGCGAGATTCAACTCGCGAAGACGTCCCAGCCGCGAGGCGTACTCGAACAATTCGGCGGGACCGCCGGCCGGCCAGTTGCCGCGGATGCGCGCCAGCGCTTCGAAGGCCACGATCTCGACGGCGCCGTCGCGCATCTCGACGATCGGCTGAAACGCGGTCTGCAGAAAGTCGCCGGCGAGGATCTCATCGAGCGACGCGACGCGGATGACCTCGTAGTCGCCGTCGTCGCTGGTTGGGTGGGTGTCGAGGATCGATTCGAGATCGGCGATCGTGAACGGCTTCGCCAGCATCGCCACCGCGCCGTGCTCGATCGCGGCGGTGCGCAGCGTGTCGCTCGGCTGTCCGGTGATCAGCGCGATGCGGCACTCCGGCCACTTCGCGTGGACGCGGTCGAGGAAGTGCAGCCCTTCGTAGCCGAACTGCCCGGAGAACTGCACGTCGGTGACGACGTGCGTGATCGGCGCGCGCGCGAGCATGAGCTCCGCCGATTCGGTATCCGAACAGACGATCGTCGTGCGCCCTTTGCGCTCGAGCAGCAACGCCAGCGCGGCGGTGACGCTCTCGTTGTCGTCGGCGATGAGGATCGTCTCGCGGCTCACGCGATCATCTCCAGGTAGAAGCGGACGTCGTCCGGCCGCAGGCGATACAGCACGCGGTCGCCCCCTCGGCCGGCAGCGCTGAGAAAGCCGCCGCCCGAGTCGTCGATGCGCAGCACGTCGCCGGAGAACTCCGGCGGGAGGCTCGCCAGCACGTCCAGGAACGCGTCGGCCGTGGCCGCGCGATCGAGGATCAGCCGCTCCGCGTCGAGTGTCGGCTCGTTCAGCGCCGCCTGCACCGCGAGGTGCAGGCGCGAGTCGCCGCTCAGAAACGCAAGCCGCGACGCAGCCGGACGATCGTTCCAATCCGTCCGGTGCGCGTCCCCGCACGCGATCAGCGTGAGCCGTGGTTGCGTCATGTCAGCTCCACTGCAGCGCGACCGTGACGGCGAATGCGAACGTGCCGAAGATCGTGAACACGCGCCACGTCTCGCGGCCGGTGCGGATGTCGGTCAGAGTGTCGTGAAGGAAGTGGCTCATCGCGCGATCTCCCTGGCCGCGTCGGCAGGAAGCGGCACTTCCCCGAAGCTGAACTGATTCAGCGGGTAGCCTTCGAGCGGCAGCGTCTCGTTGTTGATGCGATAGGTGGTGTTGCGGCGGTCGGCGATCAGCTCGATCCAGCCTTCGGCCGGAATCGTGTACGTGTCGCCGGCGTAGCGGAACGACTGTCCCGGTTTGCCGGAGAAGCGGTAGCCGACCGTCCGAATCCCGCACGTGACTTTCGGACCGCGGGAGCGTTGGGCTTTGAAGAGTGCGCCGAGATCGATCTCGAGCGAGATGGCGGCCGTGAGAGTTGCAGCAGCAAGCAACATGGGTGTTTCCTTTCTGGACTTCTGAACCTTTGGACCTGGCGCCCACTAGTCCAAGGCTGGTACCAGCTGGCATGAAGCGTTTAAGTGACTGAAAGGAAGTGGCTTAACCGCTGGTCTGCAGTTTGCTGTGTTGTCCATGGGTCGAACATGTGTGTGATTTCTGGTCATGACTGACTTCCGGAAGCGCGTGTTGATCGTCGACGACGACGCACAAGTGGCCGGAGGCCTGGCCGCGCTGCTCGAAGCCGAGTGGGAAGTGCGCATCGCGGACAGCGGACGGCAGGCGGTGCTGGCGTTCGCGGAGTTCTCGCCGGACGTCGTGCTGCTCGACGTCATGCTTCCCGATATCTCGGGAATCGATCTCCTGCATCAATTCAAGATGTACTCGGAGACCGTGGCCGTGATCATGATGTCGGGGCACGGCTCGCTCGAGCGCGTGATCGAGTCGATGAAGCTCGGCGCGGAGACGTTTCTGCAGAAGCCGTTCGACTTCGAGGTGCTCGCGGCGACGCTCGAGCAGGTCTCGCGCATCATCGCCACACGCCGCGAGCTGATGGCGCTGCGCCGCGGCGGCGCGTCGAACGTCGAGCGGTTACCCGGCCTCTCGCCGGCGATCACACACTTGAACGAGATCCTGCCGCACATCGCGCGCGCGCAGTCGCCGGTGCTCATCGAAGGCGAGTCGGGCTCGGGCAAGGGCGTGCTGGCGCGGCTGATTCACAACCGCTCGCCGCGCGCGCGTGCGCCGTTCGTCGATCTCAACTGCGCGGGACTCTCGAAGGAGCTGCTCGAGTCAGAGCTCTTCGGACACGAGCGCGGCGCGTTCACGAATGCGACGAATACGAAGCCGGGTCTCTTCGAGATCGCCGGCGAAGGGACGCTGTTCCTCGATGAGATCGGAGAGATGGAGCCGACGGTGCAGGCGCGGCTGCTGAAGGCGATCGAGGAGAAGAAGTTCCGCCGCGTCGGCGGGATCCGCGATCTGCGCGCCGACTTCCGCCTGCTCGCGGCGACGAATCGCGATCTGCCGGCCGAGGTTGCGGCGGGACGATTCCGCAACGATCTCTATTACCGGCTCAACGTCGTCCGCCTGCGCATGCCGCCGCTGCGCGAGCGGATGGAAGACCTGCCGATCCTGGTCGAGGAAGTGCTGCGGCCGCTGGCGAAGGAGATGGCCCGGCCGATGCCGAAGGTGAGCGCGCGGGTGATGAAGAAACTGGAGGCGTATCCATGGCCGGGCAACGTGCGCGAGCTGCGCAACGTGCTCGAGCGCGCGCTCCTGACGCTGCCCGGTGATGAGATCCGGAGCGACGACGTAACCATCGAAAGCGCGGCCGGACCGATGCCGGCGCGCGGCGATGGACTGCCGCAGGAGGAGTGGGAGATCCAGCCGCTCGACGATGTGATCGCGGGCTACGTCGCGGCGTCGGTGGAAGCGACCGGCGGGAACATCCGCAAGGCCGCGCGGCAGCTGCAGATCAGTCCGTCCACGCTCTACGCGCGGCTGAAGAACGGGGAACGCAAAAGTTCCGGCACGGCATAAGCGCGCAAAGACGGCGGTGTATACTTCCGGACCGAAGTAGCGCCACCTCATGACTGCTTCAGCCCGATCTCTCGCCGGCCCCGCGGGTGCTGCGGATGCCGTGCTGATTCTCGACGCACGGCAGCGCATCGTCTACGCGACCGAAGCCGCCGCGGCGCTTCTGGGCCGCACGCCGGAGGAGCTGTTGCACGAGCCTGTCTCCGCGTTCCTCGATGCACTTCCGAACGTCGACACCTGGGAGGTCGATGGCGTGCCGTTCCTCACCGTCCTCCTCGGGTCGCAGGACGCGGCGCACGAGCGCGAAGAGGCGAAGCGGATGGCGAGCCTCAGCCGCCTCGCCGCGGCGATGGCGCATGAGTTCAACAACATCCTCGCCGGCATCGGCACCTTCGCCGAATACGTGCAGCGGCGCTCGACGGACGAGAGCACGACCAACGCCGCGGCGCGGATCGGCCAGGCCATCAAGCGCGGGAAAACAGTCACGGGCGAGATCCTCCGCTACGCGCGCCGCCGGCCGCCGTCCCTCGTGCCGGTCGACGTGCGGCTGTGGCTCGAAGGATTCCTATCCGAGGCAAACACGCTCACCGGCGGGCGGGTGGTGCTGGAGATCGAGGGGCGGCTCTGCATCCGCGGCGACGTGATGCAACTGAACCAGGTGTTGGTCAATCTGTTGACGAACGCGTGCGACGCATCGCCTTCCGGCACGCCGATCGTGTTGCGGGCCACGACCGCGGTCCGGACGCTCGACCTCGCGGTGATCGATCACGGCACCGGCATCACTCCCGAAGTCTGCGAGCGCATGTTCGAGCCCCTCTTCACCACCCGCCGCGCGAGCATCGGCCTCGGCCTCCCGGTCGTCGAGCAGATCGTCCGCGCCCACGGCGGCGTCGTGCGCGTGCGGACGGAAGTGGGGAAGGGGAGCGAATTCCACGTCCTCGTCCCGCTCTACGCCGCAGCCTAAATCCTGCTTTCCTCTTTGCGGGCGTTCAGGATTTGCGTAAGATGGCGCCGTCCACCTCACCTAAACGAGAGAGAGAGCCATGGCGGAGACGACCCTTCTCACGCTCGCGCTTGCTGTGCAGGATGCGCATGCAAGGCTGGCGGCACAAACGGATTCCCTTCCGGAACCAGGACGGTTCCTGGTCGGTGAAGTCGAAAAGCGGTTGGCGCAGATGGTGGCCGCGGTCCGGGAGCGCGATCAGCAGGTCGATGCGCTGCACGACGCGCTGGCCGACCGGATGAACAACCTATTGATGGCGATCAAGACCGCCAGCGACCTGCTTCGCAACGGCGAAGATCATACCGCCCTCGTGCGCGAGCGCCTCGACGCCACGGTCGAGAACGGGCGCGAGGCGGTGAAGAAGCTGCGCGAGTCGTTGGGCAACCTTCGCTGACATGGAGCGGCGGGCTCTCAGCCCGCCGAAAAGGCAGAACGGCGGGCTAAGAGCCCGCCGCTCCACACCCACACCCGTGCCCGCTTCCGAGCCCGGGGCGGGCGGCGCCGAGCCCGAAACGCAAAACGCCCCGCCCACCCCGGGCGCGGGCACGGGCACGGGGGGCGGAGGAGAGGCATTGCCTCTCCTCCGCCCCTGCTATAATCCGCCGCGAATCGAAGGTAACCTTCTCGATGGACGCGAAATACGACTCGACCATCAACTCGACAGGAGTCGAGATTTTTGGTCAGACGTACAACGTCCGGGGAGATGGAGACCCAGACTATTTAACGGAGCTTGCGCGGTTTGTAGACACCAGGATGCGCGAAGTGGCGGCGCAGGTCGCGACCGTCGATCCCATGAAGATCGCCATCCTGGCGGCGTTGAACATAGCCGACGAGTTCTCGAGATATCGGAAACAGCGGGAGGATGCCGCGGGAATCTGGATCGAGAGAACGGAGGAAATAACGGATCGTCTCAGCGAGGTACTAAGCTGAGCAACTTGTGAAAGTTGTACTGTTTCGGAGCCCCTGCAGAGTTCGTGATGCTAGATCAAGCACTTGAACCGTACTTCTTATCCCGGGTAGCTCGCGTCTCGGGTCGCGTGCACACCTTCGTCCCTCACGGGGGAGCTCAGAAGGTAGCCTAAACGGCACGAGTAGGGCGCCCACCTGTCTCGTACAGGTTCAGGTAAGAATCAACCCACACGGCTCAGGCGGGGATCCGAAATCTTTCCTCATTGCGCAAGCCTCCGATTCACGGAGGTGCGGTTTGGACATCATCCAAGTATTGGTTGCGGTCGCCGTCGGAATCGCCGGCGCCGTGGTATTGGCCCTGATCTGGTCGGCCGTCTCTCGTAAGCGGGCCCAGGCGCAGCTCGATGAAGCGCGCCAGTCCGGAGAGCGGATCGTCCAGGACGCGACGAAGCAGGCAGCGGCGCGTGTCAAAGAAGCCGAGCTGGAGGCGAAGGAAAAACTCCTCCAGATGCGCTCCGAGTTCGACCGGAACGCTCAGAAACAGCGCGACGAGATCAAATCCGTCGAGCGCCGGCTGCAGCAGAAGGAAGAGAACCTCGACAAGAAGACGCAGCAGGTCGACTCGCGCATCGGCGAAGTCGAGAAGCGCGACCGCGCGGTCGCCGACCGTGAGAAGCGCGTCGAGGCGCAGGAAGCCGAGCTCGATGCGCTCGTCGAACAGCAGCGGCACAAGCTCGAGCAGGTCGCCGGGCTCACCGCCGAGGAAGCGAAGCGCGAGCTGATCCGCGGCATCGAGAACGAAGCGAAGCTCGACGCGGCGAACATCATCAAGCGCATCGAGAGCGAAGCGACCGAGCTGGGGAATCAGAAGGCGAAGAAGATCCTCGGCATGGCCATCCAGCGCATGGCCTCCGACTACGTCGCCGAGAACACGGTCTCGGTGGTCGATCTCCCGAGCGAAGACATGAAGGGACGCATCATCGGCCGCGAAGGACGCAACATCCGCGCGCTCGAGCTGGCGACCGGCGTCGATCTGATCGTCGATGACACGCCGGAAGCGGTGATCTTGTCTGGCTTCGATCCGATCCGCCGCGAGATCGCGCGCATTTCCCTCGAGCGCCTGATGCAGGACGGACGCATCCATCCCGCGCGCATCGAGGAGCTGGTTGAAAAAGTTCGCCAGGAGCTCGACCAGAAGCTCTTCGAGGAAGGCGAAGCCGCCGCGTTCTCCCTCGGCCTCACGGACATCAATCCCGAGGTCCTCAAGCTCCTCGGGCGTCTCCGCTACCGCACGTCGTACGGACAGAACGTGCTCGTGCACTCGCTCGAAGTCGCGCAGCTCGCGGCGCTCATGGCCGTGGAGCTCGGCGTGAACGACACCATCGCCAAGCGCGGCGGACTCCTGCACGACATCGGCAAGTCGATCGACCGCGAGATGGAAGGCACGCACCTCGAGCTCGGGCGGCAGGTGCTCGAGAAATACGGCGAGAAGCGCGAAGTCATTCACGCGATGGAGTGCCACCACGGCGACTACGACCCGACGACCGTCGAGGCCGTCCTCGTCAACGCCGCCGACGCACTCTCGGCCGCGAGACCCGGCGCGCGCCGCGAGATCCTCGAGAACTACGTCCACCGCCTCGAGCGCCTCGAATCGATCGCCAATCAGATGGACGGCGTCTCGAAATCGTTCGCCATCCAGGCAGGGCGCGAGCTTCGCATCATCGTCAACGCGGAAAAAATCACCGACGAGCAGTCCATCTGGTTGTCGAAGGATGTCGCGCGGAAGATCGAGAGCGAGTTGCAGTATCCGGGACAGATCAAAGTGACGGTGATTCGAGAGATGCGGGCGACGGAGTACGCCAAATAGTGATCCGAGTCCTCTACATCGGCGACGTCGTCGGCCAGCCCGGCCGGCGCGCGTTGCATCAGAAGCTCGAGACGGTCATCGACCGCGAGAAGGTCGACTTCACGATCGTGAACGTCGAGAACGCGGCCGGCGGGTTTGGGGTCACCGAGGCGATCATGGAGGAGCTCTCTGAGCTCCCCATCAACGCCTACACCTCGGGGAACCACATCTGGGACAAGAAAGACTTCGTCGACAACTACGAGCACTACCCGCACGTGGTGCGGCCGGCAAACTATCCCGCGGGCAATCCCGGCAAGGGCAAAGTCATTCGCCAGACCGCGGGCGGGGTGAACGTGGCCGTGCTGCAGCTGATGGGCAACGTCTTCATGCCGCCGATCGACAATCCGTTCTACTGCGCGGATCGCGAGCTCGCGGAGATCGGCAGCGCCGCGAAAGTCATCATCGTCGACATCCACGGCGAGGCGTCCTCGGAGAAGCAGGCCATGGGCCGTTATCTCGACGGCCGCGTCTCGGCGGTTCTCGGCACGCACACGCACGTGCCGACCGCCGACGAGCGCCTCCTCCCGAACGGCACCGCGTATCAGACCGACGTCGGCATGACCGGCGCGTACGACTCGGTGATCGGCTTCCGTCCGGAAGAAGCGCTGCACCGCTTTCTGATGAACACGCCGCGCAAGCTCGAAGTCGCGAAGCGCGACATCCGCCTGTCGGGCGCGCTCGTCGAGATCGACGAGGAGACGGGGCGCGCGCATCGCATCGTGCGCATTCACGAGTACCTCGGCGAATAGTGCGCCTCTCGATCGTCACCCTCGGCCACGTTCACAGCGAAGACCTCGCGCCGCTCACCACACGCTTCGATCACCTCGAGCAGCTCGTCCTCGACATCCCGCCGCGCGGGGATCTTTCGACGCATCGCGCCGAGTTCAATCGCGCCGTCGATGCCGCGACCGCGGACTGGCTGCTGATCGTCCGCGAGCGCGAGATGATCGACGACGCGCTCGCGACGGAGATTCACGCCGCGGTGTCGGACGGAAAAGCCCCCGGCTTCCGCATCCGGTCGATTCCTTTTTATGCGGGCAAGCCGCTCGAGCTCACGCGCGATGACGGCGAGCTGCGTCTCTTTCATCGCCGAAATCTGCTTCGGCGCGGCGAGCTGGCGGTGCAGGGAACGATCGTGCGTCTCTCGAATCCGTTTCGCTCGATCACGTTCGCCTCGACGAACGAGCACCGTGAATACCTCGCAAAGAATGCGAACCGGCGTTCGGCAATCAAGCGTGTGCTGACGTTCGCCGGCTATCTCCTCGGCGTCCGCACACTCGATGCGAACACGCTGCAGTACCTCTGGATCGAAGCGGGCTTCGCTACGCCGTAGCCAGCGCGATCTGCGGACGGCGCGGCGCGGTGCGCAGCGTTCCGTTCGTGCGGAACTGGCGCGGCGACATGCCGTAGCGGATGCGGAACTGCTGGCGGAAGTAGTTCTCTGAGTCGAAGCCGCAGCGGCGCGCGACCTGCGAGACGCGCAGGTTGCCGCCCTTGAGCAGCCGCGCCGCTTTCTCGAGCCGCTTTTCTTTCAGGAACTGGCTGAGCAGGCGTCCGGTGATGCGATGGAAGCGTCCGGAAATGTATTGCCGCGTGTAGCCGAGCTCCTTCGTCACGGCTTCGACCGTCACCTCTTCGTCGGCACGAAGCCGCCGACGCACCGTTTTGATGAGCGAACGCAGGAGCCCGTCCATACGCTTCTCCTTGGACAACCGTTGCGTTGGATGACCGCCCCGCCCGGAACACTCCCGGGTTGACCGATCCCAGCTTTTTTTGGATGGAAACAATTGTAGCGCAGCGCTACTTCTTCGTCCATCGATTCGCGTCGCGCGCTCGATATTTGTTCATCGCGGCGCTGAACGCCTCGTCGAGATCGATGTGCAGCGAGTTCGCGAGACAGACCAATACGAAGATCGCATCCGCGATTTCTTCACCCACGTCGCCGAGCGCTTCGCCCTCTTTCGGCTTCTTGCCGCCGTACCGATGCATCAGCACCCGCGCCAGCTCGCCCGTCTCCTCGGTGAGCCGCGCCAGCATCGGCAGCGGCGCGAAATAGCCTTCCTCGAATTGCGAAATCCACTCGTCGACTTCCTGCTGAATCGGTGTGAAGGACATGTCCTCTCCGTGTCATTCCGAGCCGCGAAGACGGCGAGGAATCTCCTGAATTGGGGGATTCCTCGCTGCGCTCGGAATGACACTAGGATAAACTGAGCTCAACCATGAGGATGCTGAGTGCTGGGGTGGCGGTCCTGCTGTTCGCGACGATGGCAGAGGCGGACGTTCGTCTGAAAGTGAAGAAAGACGGGACGAAGCTGATCTACAACGTCGGTCGCGGCGGAAGCGGCCGCACCACCGACTACAACTGGCTCGCCAAGCGCCACGATCGCCGTTCGAAGTACGACGAGATCATCGAGCGCTACGCCGAAAAATACCGCGTCGATCCCGTCCTCGTGCGAGCCGTCATCCAGGTCGAATCCGATTTCAATCCCCGTTGCGTGTCGCACAAAGGCGCGCGCGGCTTGATGCAGCTCATCGCCGGCACCGCCGAGCGCTACGGCGTGAAGTCGGTTCACGATCCCGAGCAGAACATCCATGGCGGCACCCGCTACCTGCGCGATCTGCTCGAGATGTTCAACGACGATCTCCCGCGCGTGCTCGCGGCCTACAACGCCGGCGAAGGCGCGGTGCAGAAGCACGGCGGCATTCCGCCGTACGCGGAAACGACCGAATACGTGAACCGCGCGCTGACCGTGTATTACGGACGCCCGTATGGACAGGGCGGGACGTCGTTCGCCGGAAAGCGCGGCGCGAAACTGCGCGGCGGCTTCGGCACCGCCGTCGCCGCGGTGGCATTACTTCCGGGCGCAAAGTATCTCGGGACGCATTAGAACGGTACAATCCGCCCCGCATGCCTGAGCGCCAGCCGGCGGTTGCGCCGCCATTCGATCAGGGCGTTTTTCTCCTGCACTACAACCGCGGGCGCGAAGCGTTCCAGGAAGGACGCTACGCCGAGGCGCGGCGCGAGCTGGAGTCGGCGCAGCGCATGCGCCCCGATGATGCCGACGTCCTCAACCTCCTCGGCCTCGTCTACTTTAAGACCAACGCGTTCCCCGAAGCGGAAGTGATCTATCGAAGATTGATCCGCGAGAACCCGAACGTCTTCATCCTCCACTCCAACCTCGGGTTGATCCTCTTCAAGCAAGGCAAGCACGACGAAGCGGAGACGTTCCTCCGCCGCGCCATCGAGCTGCGTCCGAACTACGCGAAGTCGCATCTCTACCTCGGCCTGCTGTACCGCCAGAAGAAAAAGTTCGCGCTCGCGCTCGAGCATCTGAAATTCGCCGGCGCCGACAAGCTCGTGCGCGAAGTCGAAGCGGAGATGAAGCCGCCGGCACCTGTAGTGGTGCCTGTGCCGAAGCCGGTCGAGCCGCCCAAGCGCGTCATCACCGAAAAGATCGTCGCGTTCAAACCCGACGACGAGATCACGCGCGCAGCGATGGAACATCGCACGCAGCCCGGCAAGGTGCCGATCCCGACGCCATCCGTCACCGCCGAGATCCCGAAGATCACGCTGCCCGATCCGGCGGCCGTAACGGCCGCGCGCAAACTGCAGGACGCGGTCGACGAAACGACGCACATTGACGCAAAGGTCATCGACGTCACGCGCAAGATCGAAGGCGCGTCGAAGACCTTCGCGCTGCACGAGAACGGATTCCTCGAGATCAACTTCGCCCGCAACGTTCACGTGAAGCGCGGCACCGTCTCGAGCTACTCCGGCAATCTGAAATTCATCGCCGAGTCGCTCCTCCTCGGCACGACCGCACAGACGCTCGTGAAAGCAGTGGGGCAGGGCAAGATCTTCGTCTACGAGAAAGGCCGCAAGACCTTCCTCCTCGATCTCAACGACGAGTTCATCTACGTCGAAGGCGGCAACCTCCTCGCGCTCGAAGACTCGCTCACGTACCGCGTCGAGCCGATCTACGACGGCTCGTACCAGCGCAAGATCGACACGGTAAAAATCTTCGGCAAAGGCTCGCTCGCCATCTCCACCTCGATCGAGCCGCTCACGCTCCGCGTCACGCGCGAATACCCGCTCTCCATCTCCTCCAACGCCCTCGTCGCCTGGACCGGCAACCTCATCCCCACCGTCGTCGACGATCAATCATTGGAAAACGTGATGATCGAAACCGAGGGCGTCGTGGGATTCAAGATCCGGTTCGAGGGGGATGGAGTGGTGGTGTCGGAGCAGTAGGAGCCTTACAGCAGCGAGCCTCGATCCGGGCTGTCCGTCGATCCGCCCTTCTTGTCGCGCAGATACTTCCGGATGACTTGGATGTTGCCTTCGGCGCGTGACAGCTCTTCATCCAACTTGCCTCCCAGCGTCGCGGCAGCCACCGCAACGGAGATCTGCTCGCCGCTGCCCACGGACAAGGCGAATCGCTGATGTGTCGGGATGTGCTGTGCCTGTCCATCCTCGTACCAGACCAGCGGCGAATTGTCCGTCTGTGTCGACACCGAGACGACGTCGGCATAGTGATACTCCTGCGTCGTCTCCGTCCGAATTCCCCGATCGTGCAGATCGATCACGCACTTGTACGCCGCGAGGTGATAGTTCGTCAGATAGATGATCAGCACCTCGTGGGAGGAGAAACGGATTCTGCCGTCCTGTCCTCTGCGAAACTGCGGCGATGGTCCGGCGCCGACGACCATGAGCGGCCCATTGGCCTGCGCGACCTGATCATCGCCAAGGTGCAGCCGTCTCAGTGCGTGCTGCTCGAGCCATTGCCGGTCGCCGTGATGCCACGCGTCGATCTGGGCGTCCGAAGGCTTCGGCTCTGCATTGTTCCAGGCGCGAACGTACGCGCGTCTGCGCCGGACATACGCTGCCGCCGCCAGCAGCCCGGAGATCACGGCGATGGAGGCAGTGGTGACGGAGGCGCAACTCGCGCAACTGAGCGCTTCCTGCGGTTCCGGCGTCCGGGCGGGCTGCGTCGCAGTTGATGGAGTGGTGGCTGACTGAGTCGTCGTTTGCGCAGGCGGTTGTAGCTCCGTCCCACGACGACGGCGTTTCCCGCGTCGCGTTGGTTGCGGCGCGGGTGATGGAGCTGGCTGCGGCTGCACGCTTTGCTGCGGCGCCGGCGGAGGGAGCGGAGTCTGCGCGCGTTGTTTGACCGTTGCGATGACGATCCAAAGCGTGATCAGGGCAAACACGATGGCGACCAGCCCCAGCATGACTGCCAGGAAATAGCTCGGCCCGGCCGGCGTCTTCGTAAAGTACTTCCGAACGGCTTCCCCGCGAGCCTGAGCCGCATTCATCTCCGGCGGTTGCGCGGTCACCGATTCTCCTTCGCCTGCATTCGTCCGCCCGAAGGAACGTCGAGCTCTGTCGCGAGGAGGGCCTCCCACACCGGATTGCCGGGAGCGGCGATGGTCGAGGTCAGCTCCTTCGCCTGCGCGCTCGGCAGCGGCTTACTGAGAGCGAGGAGCTCCGCCGCCGTCGGCGCCGGCTCGCGCAGTCCGTTCATCGTGTAGCAGTCGTAGCGCACGATCGCCCACAGCTTGCGGATGTGAGACGCATCGCCCTTCGCGTTCCGAACCGCCTCGCCCAACTGCACGTCGATTTCCGCCACACGCTCCGACCGCAGCAGCTTCGGCCGCCGCCCCGCCAATGCGCACAGCACGAGGAAATATCGAGCTTCCGAGCTGTCCGGATAACGCCTTGCCACCGCCCGGAATCCCTCCAGCGCCGCAAGGTAATGTTGCTCCCGGAACAGCCTCACCGCGTGCTGGAACTGCGGATCGTCGAGCTCCGTCATCGCCGCCGGCCCCTTTTTCGCGGAGTCCGGATCCAGCATCGTCCGCACCGCACGCAGCACTCGTCCCATGTTGTCTTCCATGGCGAGTTGTCCGCTGGAAACGTCGATCGTGTGAGCGATGTTGAACGGAACCAGCAGGTCAGCCTTCTCGATCATCACCGGGACCAGGACGCCACGGTTCCAGGCTTTCATTGCCTCGCCACGGACATAGCGCGACTTCACCGAACGGGGAGACCACAGCACCACGGCGCAGCGACTCTCATCGATCTTCGAGTCCAGTTCAAGCACGTAGTCCTGTCCCGCCGACAACGACCCATCCCACGACACCGACAGCCCCTCGACGCCGAGACGGTTCGCCAACAGCGCGGCACAGCCTGTATCCGAGTGAGAATGGGTGTAGCTGATGAAAACGTCGATCATCGGACCGACGGCTCCGGACCCGCCGCCGTCACCTCTCTTTTCATATGGGATTCCCGTTATATGGGCTTCCCGATTTTAACTCACTCCTCGTGCGCCGATCCCCACTCCGTCCCGAGCCGGTACGCCTCGCGTAGATCCTCGTCGCGCTCCCAATCCGAAAAGTACGGCCGCACGGCGGCGTCTTCGAACGCGTGCTCGAGGACGCCGCAGAGGATGCGGTTGCGCGTGGCGGCGTCGCCGCGGCGATAGATCTTTTCGAGATCGAGGGCGATGCCGCGGAGCACTTTCGCCGCGCGCGCGCGCCACTCCTTCAAACACGCGGCGAGCTCCCACGCGGCTTCATAGCCGCCATGCAGGTAATCGCCGCCCGGCGGATTTTCTTCGAGGCAACGGAGCAGATAGCGGCGCGAAAACTCGATTTGCGCGTCGCCGAGGAGCTCCGGGTGCGCGCGCGTGAGCGCGTACACCGCGCCCCATGTGAGGAGATCGCCGGAGTCGATCCATCGCCGGACGTCGTCGCGCGCGACGGCTTCGTCGCCGTCGAGATGGCGCGCGGCCTCGGCGTACGTCGACATCAGCCGGCGCCGATCATCTTGAACGCGATCGGCACGATCACGAAGAGCTGGATCGCGTCGAAGACGCCGTGCGCGATCACGCCCGGCACGACGTTTTTCGTGCGATAGAACGCGATGCCGATGATCAGCGAGATGATCGTCACGCCGATCAGCAGCAGCGGATTTCCGTACGTGAAATGCGCGAGCGCGAAGAGGATCGTCGAGGCGATGAGGCCGATGCGCTTCTGCAGGAACGAGCGGAAGAACGCCTCCTCGATCGTCATCGCCGAAAGCACGATCACGGCCTTCTTCCAGATCGGCAGCGACGCCATCCAACCGATCGCCGCCGGCGGATCGGACGGCTCGTTGATGGCGCCGACCGCGCGCAGGATCAGGGCCACGAGCAGCGCGATGAGGATCGTGCCGATCCATCCGCCGACGCCGACGCTCAGGCCGATCGCCACCACTTCCGCCGGCCGCTCGTGGCGGATGTTGAGGTACTCGCGCACCGGCGGACGGCCGGTGAGGAACCACCAGCCGATGAGGAAGACCAGCAGGATTGCGTGCAGCGTGAAGAGCGAATAGAACGGCGCGCGCGAAAGCTGCTTCGCCGTCGGCGGCGAGAGCGCCGAGCCGGTGACGAGCACCGCGAGCAGCAGCAGGAGAAAGCCGAGGAGCAGATAGCCGACGACCTTCGCCGCGGTGTTCGGGAAACGATCGCAGCTGAGGATGTTGTACTTCTCGTTCAGAACGATGATCGCGATCCAGACGACGAGCGCGAACGTGAAGGCGGCGGCGAAGGGGATCACGCCCGCACTTCTACCATATTGTCGAAGAACGTCGCGCCGCCGCCGATGTCCGTCACCGCCTGCGACGTCGTGTGATTCGAGTTGCGTCCGTCCTCCGACAACTTCGCCCACCAGATCGACGGCGCGGCGACGACTCCCGGCCGCACTTTGTCGGTGATCACCGCCTCCGCGCTGAACGAGCCGCGGTCGTTGTAGATCGTCACCTTCGCGCCGGCGGCAATGCCGCGCGCCGCCGCGTCGTCGGCGTGAATCTCGAGCGTCGGCTTGCCGGCGGAGCGGCGCAGCGACATGACGTTCACAAATGTCGAGTTGAGAAACGCGTGCGCGGGAGGCGAGAGCAGCGCGAGCGGATAGCGGCGCACGAGCTCGGGATCGCGCTCTTCCGATTCGTACGGCGGCACGTACTCGGGAAGCAGATCGAGTCCATGTGCGACCGCGCGCTGCGACTCGATGTCGATCTTGCCGCTCGGCGTCGGCACGCGCTCACCGGCGCGGAACGGCAGGTGCGGCGACGGCACGCCGAGCCGGATGAAACTGCGCTCGCGCAGTTCTTCGAGCGTGAACGGCATGTTGCTCAGCGCCTGCCGCATCAGCGTCTCGTCGCTTTCTTTCAACTCGGGATAGTCGAGACCCAGTTGCGCCGCGAGGCGGCGGAAGATTTCGGTGTTCGGCAGCGCCTCGCCCATCGGCGCGATCGCGGGGCGGTTGTACATCACGTACAGATGTCCGTACGCCTTGTGCAGGTCTTCATGTTCGAGCTGCGTCGTTGCGGGAAGCAGCACGTCCGCATAGTCGGCGGTGTCGGTCTGAAAGTGCTCGAGCACGACCGTGAAGAGATCCTCGCGCTTCAGGCCTGCGACCACGTTTTCGCGATCGGGTGCGATCGCGCCGGGATTGGAGTTGTAGACGACGAGCGCCTTTACCGGCGGATCGTCGACCTTCGTCAGCGCCCAGCCGAGCTGCGACATGTTGAGCATGCGCGTGCCGGGAGGGGAGAGGTCCTTCCGCTGCAGCGCGGCCGTGTTCAATCCCGAGAACGTCCCCGACGTCGACAGCAAAACGCCGCCGCCGATGTCGTTCCACGCGCCGGTGACCGCCGGCAGGAGCGAGATCGCGCGCACCGCCGATCCGCCGCCGCCGTGGCGCTGCAATCCGTAGTTGATGCGGATGAAGGTCGGCCGCGTGATGCCGTAGCGGTGGGCGAGACTCTCGATCGTCGCGGCGTCGATGCGGCAGATGCGCGCGACGCGTTCCGGCGCGTAGTCGCGCAGCACGCGCTCGCGCAACTTCTCCCAGCCGTTCGTCATCTGGTCAAGATATTTACGATCTTCCAAACCGTCGCGGAAGAGGACGTGCATCATCGCCAGCGCGAGCGCGCCGTCGGTGCCGGGACGAATGGGAATGTGCTCGTCGGACGCAGCCGCCGTGCGCGTGCGCAGTGGATCGATGCAGATCGTCGTCGCGCCGTTCTCCTTCGCCTTGCGGAGGTACGGCCAGAGGTGCGGATTCGCGGTGAGCGTGTTCGTGCCCCACAGCAGGATCAGCTTCGCGTGATCGACGGTCTCGGGATCGGTTCCCATGCGCGTTCCATACGTCACGTTCAAGGCCTCGGTGGCCGCGCTCGCGCAGATCGTGCGATCGAGGAGCGTGGCGCCGAGGCGATGGAAGAAGCGGCGATCCATCGACTCGCCGTGCAGGAGTCCCATCGTGCCGGCGTACGAGTAGGGGAGGATCGCTTGCGAGCCGAATTCGTCGATCACGCCGCGTAGGCGGCTCGCGATCAGCTCCAGCGCCTCATCCCACGTCGCGCGGCGAAACTTTCCCTCGCCCTTCGCGCCGGCGCGGATCTGCGGATAGAGCAGGCGCCCGTCGTGATACGTGCGTTCGAGGTACTTCGACACCTTCGTGCAGAGGAACCCTCTCGTAAACGGATGATCGGGATCGCCGGCCATGCGGACGGCGCGGCCGTTCTCATCGACCGTGACGAGCATCGAGCAGGTATCGGGGCAATCGTGCGGGCAAACGGCGCGGATTACTTCCATTCACCGGGAGTTTAGCGCGATGTGACATGCACTCGCGGGACCGCATGAGGCAAAATCGTGGGACCGATGATTCGAAGATTAGCGTTCCGCTCGTGCTGCTTGCACTCGCTCCGTTTGCGCGCGCCGCGAACTGGCCCGACCGGCCGGTGCTGCACGCCGTGCGTGTCACGACACCGCCGTCGGTCGATGCCGATCTCTCCGACGCCGCGTGGCAGAGCGCGCCGGAGTTCACCGACTTCACGCAGCACGATCCCGAGGACGGCGCGGCGCCGACGATGCGCACGAGCATCCGCGTCGTCTACGACGACAAGGCCATCTACTTCGGCGCGAAGATGGATGATCCCGGGCGGCCGACGGCGCTGCTCGTGCGCCGCGACAACTTCGGCACGTTCGACTTCCTCTCGATCAACATCGACTCGCAGCACGATCGCCTCTCCGGCAACGCGTTCACGATCACGCCGGCGAATTCGCAGCTCGACTCGATCCTCTTCAACGACATCGGTGAGGACGTTGCGTGGGATGGAGTGTGGGACTCGGCGACGAAGGTCGTGGCCGACGGCTGGATCGCCGAAGTGCGCGTGCCCTTCTCGCAACTCCGGTTTCCGGACAAGCCGAGTCACGTGTGGGGACTCAACATCACGCGCCGCACGGTGCGCAACAACGAGTGGGTGCGCATCGTCAACACGCGCAAAGGCGACACCGGATTCGTCTCGCACTTTGCCGATCTCGATGGACTCGAAGGCATCCGGCGCGGACGGCCGTTCGAGCTCGTGCCGTACGGTGTCGCGCGGTCCGACGTCCGCAGCCGCTTCGATCGCTCCGATCCGTTTCTCGATCAACGCGCGCAACGCGCCGATGCGGGACTCGATCTGAAGTACGCGCTGACCTCGAACCTCACGCTCACCGGCACGGTCAATCCCGACTTCGGCCAGGTCGAAGTCGATCCGGCGGTCGTGAATCTCAGCCAGTTCGAAACGTTCTATCCGGAGAAGCGGCCGTTCTTCACCGAGGGCTTGAACATCTTCCGCTTCGGCGACTCGCCGGCGTCGTCGCACTTCAGCTTCTTCTTTTCGCCGAGCGTGTTTTATTCGCGCCGCATCGGACGCTCGCCGCAAGCCGGCGTCGACGCGGAGTTCGTGACCTCTCCCGCCGACACGACGATCCTCGGCGCTGCGAAAGTCACCGGCAAGCTGCCGCACGGCTGGACCATCGGCGTGCTCGACGCGCTCACCGACGCCGAGCGCGCGCGCTTCGTCGACGGCGCGATCAGCGGCCGCCAGCAGGTCGAGCCGCTGACGAACTACTTCGTCTCGCGCATCACGAAAGAGATCGGCGCGAACTCGCGCGTCGGCATGATGGTCACGTCCGTCAATCGGCGGTTATCGGACGAACTCGAGCCGCTGCTGCGCGAGAACGCGCTCACCGCCGGCATCGACGGCTTCACCTGGTTCGCGAAGAAGTCGTGGATTTTCGAGTGGATGACCGCGCAGTCGCGCGTGTCGGGAAGCGAAGAGGCGATCGCGCTGACGCAGCAATCGCCGTCGCGGTATTACCAGCGGCCGGATGCGGGACACGTCGAATTCGACCCGGCGCGCACGTCGCTCAGCGGCTATGCGGGGCGGGCGATGGTGTCGAAGCAGACCGGCCTCTGGCGCCCGATCGTGCAGGTGGCGGCGTTCTCGCCGGGATTCGAGACCAACGACGCCGGCTTCATGCTGCGCACCGACATGATCTCGTCGCAGGCGATCCTGCAGTACGTCAACCAGCAGCCGACGAAGCGATTCCGCGAGCGGCATTTGTGGACCGGCGTCTGGAACAACCGCAACTTCGACGGCGACAACATCGAGAACGGCGCGTTCGCCGATTTGTTCGGCACGTGGCAGAACTACTGGACCTATCGCGCGGCGCTGTTCGTCGCCAGCCCCGGCATCAACGATCAGGCCACGCGCGGCGGTCCGGTCGTGCGCTCGCCGGCGAACTGGAGCTCCGATCAAAGCATCGGCAGCGATGACCGCAAACGCTTCTTCGTCACCGTCGACGGGCATCTCGAAGGCAATGAAGAAGACCAGTGGGCGCGCAGCCTCGGCGTCGGACTCAATTACCGCCCGGCGTCGAATCTCACGCTCCGCGTCACGCCGTCGTATCGCCGCTCGCACGACTTCAATCAATACGTGACGCAGTTCGATGACGCGACGGCCACCGGAACCTTCGGCCGCCGCTACGTCTTCGCGGAGCTCGAGCAGCATTCCTTCGAGCTCGGCACGCGCGCCGACTGGACGCTCAGCTCACGCCTGTCATTGCAGCTCTACCTGCAGCCGTTCATCGCATCCGGCGACTTTCACGACTACCACTCACTCGAACGCGCCCGCACGCGCGACTACGCGCCTGTCGACTCCACCGGCGTCACCGATCCCGACTTCAACTTCCGCAGCGTCCGCGGCAGCGCCGTTCTCCGCTGGGAGTTCCGCCCCGGGTCCGCGCTGTACGTCGTCTGGAACGAAAACCGCGCGGACGTCGTCCCGGTGGGCAATTTCCGTTTCGGGCGCGACTTCCGGGCGATTCCGACGGCGCCGTCACACGATGTGTTTCTGGTGAAGGTTTCGTATTGGTTGCCGCTGTGACGGTATACTGACGGCGATCTCTCCCTAAATTGAGGAATCGTCGTGGCAGCGCCATTCGAGTCATTGCGGTTTCACGTCTCACGAGCCGACGACGAAACGTTGGAAGCGGCGGGCATGAGGTCTCCGGTCGTGCGGGGTGGGGCGCGGGCGGCTGCCGATCGTGCGCCGGAATTCAACAATGACGAGGCCGCGGCGCGATATTTTCTCGGCAAACTATTGACGCGCGACAATCGTCCCGTCCTTCGCGGCCTGGTCGCCGACGAGCAGCCGGGCGTCGTTCCCGATCTTCGCCTCGTCTCCGTGCAGCCGGTGAAGCAGACGCGCACGCGTCTCTTGAAATTCGAGCAGGTTCGCAATGCGGTGCCGGTCTTCGGCTCGAACGCGATCGTGGAGTTGGACCAGCAGCGCGAGCTCATTTCCGCGAACGTCGAACTGACGGACGTGGGACCGGTCTCGCCCCTTGCCGCGTTCGCCGCCGCCGGCGCATTCGAGCGCATCAAGAAACTGACCGGAGCCGAGTTCGATGCCGAGAAGCTCCAAGCGCCGGACCTGATGTACTACTACGCCGAAGACAAGAAATGGCATCTCGTCTATTACTGTCGCTCGGTGCCGGCCGCTCCTGCGCCGTTTCTCGAACAGGCGCGCGACCGCAAGAGCGAGGGCCATGGAGTGGGCGCATCGCCGCAGGAGATGTATCCGCGGCTCGACTACATCATCGACGCGCACAATGGGGCGATTCTGAATTATTACAGCTCCGATCCCATGGTTACGCCGTCGGGATTTCAGGGCACCGACGAGAACGGCGCTGAGCGGAAGTTTTACGGCGTGATTGTGGCGGAGACGAAGGAATATGAGCTCTACAATCCCGGCCGTGCTTTGAAGACGTTCGATCTCGGCGGGAATCTGCTCGACGGCGACACGCCCATCCCTCCCACGCCGATCCGCAACAACAACTATGTCTGGCCGAAACATGGAGCGGCCGTCTCCGCGCACGCCAATGCCGAGCGCGTGCATCACTTCTACATGAACGTCGTGGGGCGCCACAGCATCGACGACAAAGGCATGGAATTGCGCTCCGTCATCAACTGCACCGTCAACAGTCCGTACGATCCGCCGCCGCAATGGCACAATGCCCGGTGGTGGCGCGATGCCATGTGGTACGGACAGTCCGATGAAAGCGGCGCATTGAAGTCATGGGCGCGGTATCTCGACATCATCGCGCACGAGATGACGCACGGAGTGACGAAACGAACCGCGGGACTGGTCTACAAGAATCAGCCCGGCGCCCTCAATGAATCGTTCAGCGACATTTTCGGGGTCATGATCAACAACTGGGGGGAAATCGGTCAGGCCGATCCGGCGTCCGTCGACGATTGGAACTGGATGATGGGCCCGGGATTGGGAAAAAAGAAAGGGAATCCTCTGCGCGACATGAGCGATCCGACCCGCACGGGCGATCCCGATCACATGGACCATTATCTGAAGACCTGGGGCGACAATGGCGGCGTGCATACCAACAGCAATATTCACAACAAAGCGGCGTACAACGTATTGACGAGCAAAGACGACGCGGGCAATTACCTCTTCAAACCGCGCGACGCGGCGAATCTGTACTATGTGACGCTGCAGCGGCTGTCCAGTACGAGCGAGTTCAAGGACGCGCTCGAGAATCTCGTCACGACGGTCGAATCGTATTATCCGAATCCCGCGGAGCGGGACGTGCGTGTCGCCGCGGTGCGCAGTGCGTATGACAGGGTAGGGATCGTGTAAATGACCAGCCGGAAATCCAAAGTCATCACCCACGTCGCGATTTTCCGCGACAGTGCCGCCGCATCGGAATTCGGCGAGATGCTGTGGACGGTATTCGGCGAGGTCGCGGCGTTTTACAACCTCGACCGGAAGCGCGCGGAGTTCGAGCGGCGCTGGGTCGGACCGGGTGCTCCCACGATGGTCTCCTCCACCGACGTCGACAGCCGGCAGCTCGGCGAGGAGTGGTGGGAGTCGGTGCGAAGCGGCACCACGTTCCTGATCGATCACAAGAGCCTCGCCCAGGCGGTACGCGCCCTCTTCCCGCAACAGGAGCGATTGATCATCGTCACGGACGAGGAATTGAAACCGCCCGCGGGCTGGCGCTACATCATCTCCGATGACGTGACCACCGGCAGAGCGGACGGCGTGGCCTCGCTCGCGCCGATCGATCCCTTGTACTGGGGCGAGACCGACCCCGAACGGTTGCAGACCATCAAGTGGCGCATCCGCGCGACGCTGATGGGGATGGCTGGCGAGCGGCTCGGGTTTATCCCCTGCACCAACAGCAAGTGCTATCTCTACGAGAACGTCGATTCGGTCACGGTTCTGGACGGCATGTCCACGATCGGGCCGGAACATGACACGGAACTGACGGACAAAGTCTTCGGCGGCGAAGTCGTCGACGCGCTCGGGCTCGAGGCGATCGTCGACCAGCCGGAAGCCAGCTCGGAGAAATCGTAATGCCCGATCCGTTCTGCATCGACTGGTTCGGCGGAGCGAGCGCGCAACTGGAAATTTTCAGTCCCGCGCTCGACGTGCCGGAGGCGGGGTATCAGCTCAAATACACGCCGGCGTTCCGTTCCACGATCCGGCCGCCGCTGGCGAAATTGCGGCTGGGACGAAATGATCTCCAACACATCGACGATCAGCTCAACCGCGTCGCGAAAGGGACGTACGCCGCCACGCGGGGCCCGCTCCCCGGCGCGGTGCCGGCGCCGGCGCCCGCCGAGACCGCGAAGGCATTGCTGACCGCGGGGCAGCAGCTTTATCTGGTCGTCGTTCCGAAATACGTGCAGGTGGATCTGCGCGACAAAGACGCTCTGTCGCTGGAGATCGGAGTCGACGAACAACTGCTTTCGTATCCGTGGGAGCTCTTTCACGACGGCAACGAGTTCTTCTGCCTCAAACATCACATGGGCCGCTTCGTGAACGGGACGACCACCGTCGTACGGACGCAGGACGCCTGGCCTTCGAATCTGGACACCGTCAATGTGTTGATCATCAGCGTTCCGAACCCGATGCCGCAGGAGGGGAAGGAATTCGAGCTGCTGCAGGCGGCGACGACGGAGACCACGGCCATCATCGACGCCATCAGCAATCTTCCGAACGTCAAGCCGACGCTGCTCGTGGGAGAAGAGGCGAAGTATGACAACGTCTTCGCCGAGCTGAAGTCGGGGAAATATCACATCGTCCACTTCAACGGGCACGCCCTCACCGATCGGCTGATCCTGCAGGATCGCGCCATGACGCCGGCACACATCGTGTCGTTCGTCGGAACCCGACCTCCGCTGCTGTGCTTCATCAACGCCTGCGAGACGGCGGCGGCGCCGGAATGGATCGGAAAAGACACCGTCTTCACGCTCGCGCAAGCGTTCCTCGAGGCCGATTCGTATCTCCTCGGCACGCGCTGGAAGTTGAACGACCAGGTGGCCTACGCGTTCGCGAATTCGTTTTACAAAGCTCTGCTCGTCGAGCAGAAACCGGTCGGGCAAGCGGTCGTGGAGTCGCGGCTCGCCGCCCGCGCCGCAGTACCGGACGATCTCGGATGGGCCGCGTACATCTATTACGGCGATCCGCGGCTATGGATTCATCGGCAGAAGCAGCCGAAGCGCCGCGCGCGAAAGGGCGGGGCGGCGGCCAGACCGCGGGCGAAGAAGCCGACCGGCTGATTACTCCCTTTCCAACACCATCGCCACGCCCATCCCGCCCGCCGCACACACGGTGACGAGGCCGTATTGCTGGCCGGTGCGTTGGAGCTCGTTGCAGACGGTGGTCACGATGCGGGCGCCGGTGGCGCCGAAGGGGTGGCCCAGCGCGATCGAGCCGCCGGTGCGGTTGATTTTCTCCGGGATCGATGTCGCCGACCGGCTCGCTGCGTCCGAGTTTTTCCTGCGCGATTTTCTTCGAGCCGAGCCACTGGATGTTCGACAGCACCTGCGCGGCGAAGGCTTCGTGCATTTCGATCACGCCGATGTCTTCGAGCTTGATCTTCGCGCGCTCGAGCGCGGTCGGGAGCGCGAAGACGGGGCCTTGCAGCAGCTGATCGAACGGATCGGTCGCGGCGTACGCGTAGCTCTTGATGAAGCCGAGGGGCTTGATGCCGAGCGCTTTCGCCTTGTCCTCGGACATGAGCAGCACCGCGGCCGCGCCGTCGGTGAGCGGGGAGGCGTTGCCGGCGGTGATCGTGCCGTACTTGCGGTCGAAGACCGGCTTCAGCTTCGCGAGATTTTCGAGCGTCGAGTCGCCGCGAATGAGGTTGTCGCTCTCGACGATGTTCTCGAACTGCGGCGGCACGACGACGGTCATCACTTCGTCCTTGAACCGCCCGCTCTCCGTCGCCGCCGCGGCGCGTTGATGGCTCTGCAGCGCGAAGCGGTCCTGCGCCTCGCGGCTGATGGAATTCTCCTTCGCCATCTTCTCCGCCGACTCGCCCATGGTCAGGCCGGTCGTCGACTCCGCGATTGCCGGCGCATCCGGCGCGAGGTCTTTGATCTTGACGCTCTTGAATGCGCCGAGCTTTCCGCCCACCGATTTCTGTTTGCTCGACGAGATCAGCGCCTCGGCGAATTTTTTCGAGAAGAGGATCGGTACGTCCGACAGCGATTCCGAGCCGCCGGCGATGACGGTGTCGGCGTAGCCGCGCGCGATCATGTCCGAAGCGGAGGTGATGGCCTGATTCGCCGACGCGCAGGCCTTGCCGACGGTGTAGCCCGGGATCCTGCGCGGCAGCCCCGTGCCGAGGACGATTTCGCGGGCGATGTTTGGCGCCTTGACCGACGGGATGACGTTGCCGAAGACGACTTCCTGCACCTCGGAGGGATCGATGCCGGCGCGCTGCACGAGCTCCGACACGACGAGCTTGCCGAGGTCGAGCGCGGAGAGATGTGCGTAATGCGTTCCCGATTTCGCGAAGGGCGTTCGGAGGCCGCGGACCACGGCGACGCGAGGGGTGTATTGCCAGGTCATAAGGGCGGGAGCATAGCAGAGAGGCTCAAAGGCTCTGAGGCGCAAAGGCTCAAAGGGAACGGTGGATGGATGGCGGCCTCCTTTGAGCCTCTGAGCCTCTGAGCCTTTGCGCCTACAATCTCTGCGATGACCGCTGTTCTCACAGAGCCCAACCCCCTCCGCGAGGGGCTCGACCAGGAGCGCGTTCCCGAGCCGTCGTGTCTCGTGATTTTCGGCGCCTCGGGCGATCTGACGCAGCGGAAGCTGGTGCCGGGTCTCTATTCGCTCGCGCATGACGGGCTGCTTCCCTCGGGGCAGACGATCGTCGGAATCGCGCGGGCGGAGATGAGCGATGAGGCGTTCCGCAAGGCGATGCGCGAGGCGTGCGACAAGCACGCGCGCACGCGGCCCGTCGACGACGCGGTGTGGGAGCGGTTCGCGCAGGGACTGTTTTACGTGCAGGGCGAGTTCGCCGATCGCGCCGCGTATCAGCGCCTGCGCGCGCGGCTCGAGGAGTTCGACCGCACGCGCGGCACGGGCGGTCGTCGCATCTACTACCTCGCCGTTCCGCCGGACTTCTTCGACGACATCGCCAAGCATCTCTCCGAAGAGGGGATGGTCACCGACCCCGACCGCGGCGGTCCGTACACGCGCGTGATCATCGAGAAGCCGTTCGGCGAAGATCTCGAATCGGCGCGCGCGCTCAACCGCATCGCCGTCTCGATCTTCCGCGAGCGGCAGGTCTTCCGCATCGATCACTACCTCGGCAAGGAGACGGTGCAGAACCTGCTCGTCCTCCGCTTCGCGAACGGCATCTTCGAGCCGTTCTGGAATCGTCAATACATTGACCACGTGCAGATCACCGTCGCCGAGACGGTCGGCGTCGAGAAGCGCGGCAACTACTTCGACAAGGCCGGCATCACCCGCGACATCATCCAGAACCACATGATGCAGCTCGTGTCGCTCGTCGGCATGGAGCCGCCGGTGGCGTTCGAAGCCGACGCCGTGCGCGATGAGAAGGTGAAGGTGCTGCGCGCGCTGCGGCCGATCGAGTACGCGGTGCGCGGGCAGTACACGGACGGCTCGGTCCTCGGCGAAGAGGTTTCGGGGTATCGCGAGGAAGACAAAGTCGATCCGAATTCGAATACCGAGACGTACGCGGCGCTGAAGGTCTTCGTCGACAACTGGCGCTGGGCCGACGTGCCGTTCTATCTCCGCGCCGGCAAGCGCCTGCCGAAACGCGTGACCGACATCTCGATTCACTTCCGCCACGCGCCGCACCCGCTCTTCAGCCGCCTCGGCGTGCGGATGAGTGCGAACGTGTTGGCGATCCGCATCCAGCCGGACGAGGGGATCTCGCTGCGGTTCGATTCGAAAGTCCCGGGGCCCGCGATTCGCACGGCACCGGTGACGATGGAGTTCCGCTACGCGACGTCGTTCGGCGCCGAGCCGCCCGAGGCGTATGAGCGGCTGCTGCTCGAAACCATGCTCGGCGACGCCACACTCTTCGCGCGCCGCGATGAGATCGAGACCGCGTGGGCGTGGCTCGATCCGCTGCTCCAGCGCTGGGCGAAAGATCCGCGCCCGCCGCATTTCTATCCGGCGGGAGTGTGGGGACCCGAGGAAGCGGACACGCTGATCGAGGGGGATGGACGGCGATGGCGAAGGCCATAAACGGCGAGGACATCCCCGTCAACGCGCTCACGATCGAGAAGCGCCTCGCCGACATCTGGCGCGAGGAAGGCGAAAGCAAAGAGGGGGCGGTCACGCGCGCGGCGTTGTGGAACGTGATCGCGCATACGTGGGACGCGGCGCAGCACACGTTCGCCAAGGAGGTCCTCGGGCGCGCGAGCGCGGTGGTGCCGCAGCGCTCGATCGTGATTCGCGCCGATCCGCGCGGGGCCGCGGAACTGTCGTCCTTCATCTCCACGAATTGCCACATGATGGGCGGCGGGCGGCAAGTGTGCTCCGAGGAAGTGGCCATCATCGCCGCGGGCGAGCGCGTGCATCACGTGCCGCCGCTCGTGGCCTCGCTGCTGCTGCCGGACATGCCGGTGGCGGTGTGGTGGGTGGGCGATCTGCCGGACGATCAGCACGAATACGCGCAGACGCTGCTCGATCCCGCGGACCGGTTGATCGTCGATTCGTCGCAGTTCAACAGCGCCGCGGACTTTGCGCTCGTCGCGCGCATCGCGGAGAAGACCATCACCGCGCCGGCGGATCTGAACTGGGCGCGCATCGACGAATGGCGCGCGGCGACCGCGGCGCTGTTCGACCCTCAGGCGATGCGCGCACATCTGCCGGGGATCCGCAACGTGCGCGTGATCAGCGGCGGCGACGCGAAGGTCGGCGATTTGTCGGAGGCCGTGCTGTACGTTTCATGGCTCCGCGCGCAGACGGATGAAGAGGTGCCGTTCGAGCTCGCCAGCGAGGGAAGCGAGGCGGGGATCACCGGCGTCGAGATTCATTTCGCCAACGGTTCCATGGGAATGATCCGCGTCGATCGCGAGCGCAGCGTGGTCATCGCCAGCTCGGATGAAACCGAGACCTCGCTCGACTCCATCGCCCGCACGGGCACGCGCGAGCTGGAAGCGCTCATCGTGCGGCTGCTCAAGCGGCCGGAAGCGGATCGCGTCTACATCAAAGCGCTGCGCCTCGCTCGAGAGGTGGCGGCGCGCGTCGCCGCATGAACCTGCGCATCTTCGATTCGACGCACGATCTCATTCACGCAACCGCGCGCACGATCGTGCAGCAGATCGAAGCGCTGGAGACGCCGGTGATCGCACTGTCGGGCGGCGCGACTCCGGTCCCGCTCTACGAGCTTCTCGGCGGTCCGACGTATCGCCACGAGCTGGCGAAGCGCGCGGTGACGTGGGTTGTCGTCGACGAGCGCTACGTGCCGCTCGACGATCCGCAATCGAACGCGGCGATGATTCAACGGACGCTGTTCGCGGACGGCATGCTCCCGACGCATCGCTTCCTCCGTTTCAAAACGGAGCTGAACGATCCGGCGAAAACGGCGGCGTGGTTCGCGGACGAGTGGCATTTCTACGGGATCGAGAAGATCGATCGTCGTGCTCCTCGGCATCGGCGACGACGGGCACACCGCGTCGCTGTTTCCCGGCACGCCGGTGCTCGACGTCGAAGACCGCATCGCCGCCGAGGTGTTCGTGCCGAAGCTCGAGCAGTGGCGTGTGACGATTACGAAGCCGGTGATCCGCGCGGCGACGCTGCGCCTCGTGCTGGTCGCGGGAGAATCGAAGGCGCGCATCATTCGCGAAGTGCGCGAGGGTGTCGATCATCCGATTGCGATGGTGACCCGCGGCGTCGAAACCTGGTGGCTCGTCGGTTCCTGACGCCGGCGCAACCAGCACCGCGACGCAGATCATCAGTCGTTTCAGCAGGCGCGCAGTGTATCGTCGGCGTACGCAAGGAGGGAGGAAGCATGAGTCTCACGAATCTGATCTGGTTCCTGCTCATCGGTCTCATCGCCGGCTGGCTCGCCGGGAAGGTGATGCGCGGCGGCGGCTACGGTGTGATCGGCGACATGATCGTCGGCGTGATCGGCGCGCTGATCGGCGGCTGGCTGTTCGGCCAGCTCGGCATCAGCGCCGGCGGCATCATCGGCGCGATCATCACGGCGTTCGTCGGCGCGGTGATTCTCATTTTCCTGTTGCGCATCATCCGGCGCGCGTGAGCTAACCGGGCGCCGTGCGCGGGCTGCCCATGTAGTGGTTCTTGAGCCGGCGGAGGTAATGGACCGCCGAGGCGAGGCTCAACACGAAGAGGACGATGGCCGTCACGAGATCGACGTTTGCCTTGCGATCTCCGCCGACGGCCCCGAACAACAACGCCGCAGCCGCGAGCCAGAGGAGCGCCCAGGTGCCGCTCAGTGATCGCCAGGTGCGGAGCAGCGCTTTGCGGGGATCGTCCTCCGGCTCGTCCTTCACCGCCGCGAGGGCGATGAAGCACCAGAAGAAATGCAGCGTCTCCACGCCGACGAAGAGACCCATGGCCCAGCGCAGGTCGTCATGCGGCACGACGGACGCCTCGCCGCTGGTCAGCCGGGTGACGATCCCGTTGCAGAATCCATAGGAGAGGAGATCGAGCACGATCAAAAGGACGCGCATCGGATACGCGTCTCCGCCCGTCACGACGTCGGCGTCGTTGTAGTAGAGGATCTTGTCGATGAGGACGCGGAACACGAACACGGTGGCGGCGAGGAAGACCAGCGCGTTGGCCCAGGCGTCGGCGCGCGATTTCGCGCCCGCGGCCAGGTTCGTGACCGTGCCTTGAAGCAGAGTGCCGACGATCAGTCCGGCGATGATGGCCAGCATCGCCCGCATCGCGGCGTTCAGTCGTGTATCGCTTGCCGGCATCCGACTATTCTGCACGCAAAGCGCTTTGCGGTACCATGCAAGCATGTCCAATACGGTCCCCCTGCACGAGCACGCCATCAGCAATCTCCGCTACATCCGCGACGCGATGGAGCGCGCCACTGCGTTCACGTCGATTCCGGGATGGGGAGGGGTCGCGGTCGGCATGACGGCCATCGGCGCGTCGGTGCTGGCGCAGCGGGTCGTGTACCGGCGCGAGTGGCTGTACATCTGGCTCGTCGAGGCCCTGCTCGCGGCGATCATCGCCGGGGCGACGATGACCCAGAAGGCGCGGCGGATCAACGTCTCGTTCACCGGCGCGCCGGCGCGGCGCTTCTTCATGAGCTACTTCGCGCCGATCGTGGCCGCGGCCATGCTGACGATCATGCTGTGGCGCTTCGGCTTCCGGGGCATGATGCCGGCGACGTGGCTGCTGCTCTACGGCGTGTCGTTCGTGACCAGCGGCGCGTTCTCGATCCGCATCGTGCCGGTGATGGGCTTTCTGTTCATGCTGCTCGGCATCGGCGCCGTCTTCGCGCCGCTCGCGATCGCAAACGTTCTCCTCGGCGTAGGCTTCGGCGGCCTGCACGTGATTTTCGGATTCATCATCGCAAGGAGCTATGGTGGCTAAAGCATCAACCGCAACGGCACGAAAACTCTCCGACGTCCGGCAACCGGTCGAGACGAAGATCCCCGACTTCGATCGCGTGATTCACGAGAAGACCCGCCTGGCGATCGTCAGCGCGCTGGCGGTGAATTCGACGCTGACGTTCAACGAGCTGAAGTCGATCCTGAAGACGACCGACGGCAACGTCAGCGTCCACGCGCGCAAGCTCGAAGAGGCGGGCTACCTGTCGTGCAAGAAGTCGTTCGAGGGACGGATGCCGCGAACCGAGTACGCGCTCACCTCGGGCGGACGCCGCGCGCTGGAAAAGTACCTCGCGCACATGGAGGCGTTGATCAAGGTCGCGCGGGGGAGTTAGGACCCATAGCGCCGCCTCGCCTCGGCGATCGAGCCGGCGATCAGCTGCTCGAGCACCGACTTGTCGAGGTCGGCCAGTTGCCTGAAGTACAGGCAGACCTTGCCCATCTTGTGCTTGCCGAGCTTCGCCAACAGGGTCTTCTGGCTCTCGCTTTCGACATCGACATACACGACCAGGTTGCGGCCACGAATGGCGAAGGCCGCGAGGGGTGACTCACTGGTGCGCCCGCTCTCGTAGGTGTAGGGGTAGGAGCCGTAGCCAACGATGCTCGGCCCCCACATCCTGGGTGGTTTCCTGGTGATCTTCTTCAGCAGAGCCATCAACTCCCGGCAGTCCGTGCGCTGCTGCTCATTGGCCCTCGAGTCGATGTAGTCCTCGACGCTGCCGTCGTTCGGCTTGGTTTTGTTCTGGGACATTACTGTGCCTCCACGTACATCGGATCGTTCGTCGCCAGATCGATCACACGCAGCGTACGTCGTCGCGCGTCCCGTTCCGCTGATGGCGCGGACGCTGATGCGCGCGTTGTACGTATCACCGAGGCCGAGGGTGGCGAGGAGTGAGCCGATCTGGCGATACTCGTTCGGGCCGAGATCGACTTCGATGATTCCCGCGAACTTCGCGTCCGGCGGGATGACGGTGACTTCGAGCTTCACCGGCTTGCCGGTGACCTCGGCGAAGCCGATGTTCGAGCGCATCCGCGACGACTCTTCCACCTGCAGCAGCTGCAGCGGACGCGTGCCGACTGCCACCGATTGCTGCGGCGTGACCGCGGAGATGAACTGGCCGTAGGTTCCCTTCGACGTCTGGTTGTACGTGCGTGCCGTGGCGATGATGCGCGCCGCGCTCGCCGTCGAGAGATGCAATGCGCCGGCGTCGTTGCTCACGCCGAAGAGGGCGGGAAGGATCTTGTCGAATTGCTTCACTTCTCCCGCGCCTAACGTGAGGGTCTGTACTCTCGCATCGCCGCCGCCTTGCGAGTAGAACGAGGCGGTGACGTTCGTCGACGTCGTGCCGGCGTTGAAGATGCGGACGTCGCTCTGCCAGTCGGCGAAGCCGCTGCGGATGTCGGCGACTCCCGGCAGGACCCACTTCGTGTTGCCCTGCGCGGTGAGCGGCACCGGCGTGACGAGCACGGCGTCGCTGGTCTCGTTGTCGAGCACCGAGGCGTACGCGGTGACTTTGCCGGTTGACGACGTGACCTGCACTTCGACGCGTCCGTCTTCGAGGGTGATGCCTCGCTCGAGGAGGAACGAGTTGAGCTGCGTGTGCTGGCCGCCGTTCAGATGCTGCGTGAATTGCGTGAGCTGCTGGCCGTTGCCGCCGAAGACGCGGATCAACAGATCGGCAGGATTGCCGGAGCCTTCGACGAGGCCGAGGTTCGAGCGCGCCTTGATCGACTGCGCGATCTGTTGGAGCGAGAGGACCGTCGACTTGTCGGCGAAGTTCGCGAACGGAACGGCGGGGATGTACTGGCCGAACGTGCCGTTGGGCGTGACGTTGAACGTACGCGAGGAGGCGAAGCTGACGAGGTTCGAGAGCGGGCCGATGTTCGGGACCGCGATCGAGGATGAAGTGCTCGTGAGCGGTTTGATCTGCAGCACACCGATCGCGTTCGACGTGCCGGTGCCGAACCAGCTCTTCAAGCACATCATCGAGTGCGACGCTCTGACCCGGATCGATGGAGAACGTGGTTTGCCGTCCAGCGCTGCTGCCGGCGTCGCCGCTCGGGATGAACGTCAGTTGATACTTGATCAACTTCGCCGAGGTGTTGGCGACGCGGACGTCGGACTGGAAGTGCGAGTTGATGCCGTCGGCGTTGGCGACGGCGGGGATGATCATGGTGTCGGGCGTCGGCGTGGTCGATGGCGCGGGCGTGACGGGCGTGACGAGATTTACGCTCACGGTCGTGGAGACGGTGCTGCCGTTGGTGGCGATACGTGAAGACGAGGGATTCAACGCGACGACGATCGCACCGCTGTGCGTACCGACGCCGAGGCCTTCCGGATCGGCGGTGACGTTCAGGATCGTTCCGCTCAACCCCGACGTACCCGTCCCAGGCGAGCACGCTGAACCAATCCTCGGACGGCGTGGCGATGAACGACTGTCCGGCGAATTCGGCGCCGAGCGCGATGGTGTAGTGGACGAGCGATGGGATTGCTGAACGGGACGTTGCCGATCGCGCTCTGCTGCTGCGGCAACACGTAGATCACCGTGGTTGCGCTGTAGTCGCTGAGCCTCGACGGCGAGCAACGCGAGTCCACCGCGCGGATGCGCGCGGCGACCGCCAGCGGCGTGTTGCCGCTGTTCGTGCGCGTGAGCGGGAACACCGTGCCGCTGGTGGTGCCGGCATCGGCGTTGTCGATCTGCACCTGATACGCGGTTGCGCCGGGGACGGCGCCCCACTGCAGCAGGAACTCCACGCCGCTCGAGATCTCGCCGGGCGCGGAGAGGACCGGCGTCGCGAGAGGCGAGCAGGGCTCGGGCACGGCCACGATTTCCAGCTCGCGCTCTTCGGAGTCGAGCGGCGAGCATTGCGATCCAAAGTACGCGCGGGTGAACTGGCGCAATTTGCCCGGACCGAGGTTCACGTTCGGGAGCGAGCTGGTGGTGCTCGTGCCGGCGAGCACCGGCGCGCCGTTGCCGCGGATCGTGTACAGCTCGTAGCGCGTCGCGCCCGGGACGTCCGTCCAGTCGAAGCTGACCGGCGACGTGGCCACCGATCCGTCGAGCGGCGAGATGAGCAACGGCCGGCGGTTGTCCTCGCACGCGGCGGGCGGCGTGTAATTGAAGGTGGCGGACTGCGAGGAGCGCGGCGGGCAGCCGTCGACGTTCGCGACGACGCTCCACGTCAGATCGCCGGGCGGCACATCGTCGGTGAAGGACGTCGTGCCCGCGCCCGTGCTGCCGATCAGCACCGGCGTGCCGTTGAGCGGGGCGAGGTAGACGTCATAGCTCGTGGCATTGGCGATGGGGGTCCATTGGAAGGTGACGGTGCCGTTGGTGAGTTGCGCGCCGTTCGCGGGCGTGAGGAGTGATGGGACGGTGGTCGGACAGGTTACGACGGCCAGGACGTTCGTGGTTGCGAAGGCGGAGTTGTTGCCGGGGTTCGGATCGTTGATCGGCGACGAGACGACGACGTTGTTCGTGATCGAGGAGGACTGCGACGGCGCGTTCGCGGTGATGTGGATCGTGTTGCTTCCGCCGGCATTCAGCGAGCCGGAGCAGTTGACGGTGTCGCCGGATTGGCTGCAGTTCCACGCGCCGCCGTCGATCGAGGTGACGGTGATGCCGGACGGCAATCCATCGCTGAGCTGCGCGCTCGCGGAATTCGGACCGCCGTTCGAGACGACGATCGTCCACGTGAGCGAACTGCCGGCCTGCACGGTCGCCGGCGCGTTCTTCGTCACGGAGAAGTCGGCTTGCTGCGGGGTGCCGATGGAGATCTGGGTGAAGCCGTTCGACGTGCACGAGGCGAGGGTGACGGTGACGCTGAGGTCGACCGTGCCGTTGCCGTTTGCGCTGAAGAGGATGCTGTTCGTGCCCGCGCCGGCGGTGATCGTGCCGTTGCTGATCGACCAGTTGTACGTCGCGCCGGGCTGCGACGACACGCTCGCGGCGTTGTTCGTGGACAGCGGATCGACCGTGGCCGGCGCGTTGATCGTGGCGTCCGGCGACGGAGTCGCCGTCACGGTGTGCGAGTCGCTGCCGGTGCAGCCGGAGCCGGTGGTGACGTTGACGGTGTAGGTCGCAGCCGGCGTGAACTGGTTGACGTTGATAAAGCGGGTCGTTGCGCCGTTCGACCATTGATAGGTCGCGTAGCCCGCGCCGGCGTCGAGCGTGAACGGCTGGTTGATGCAGGCCGTCGCCGGGCCGGTGATGGTGACGGCCGGCGGCGCCGCGATCGGGATCGTCGACGAGCCGTTGCTGGTGCAGGAGCCGTTCGTGATCGTCACGCTGAGCGTCACGTTGCCCGATGCGCCGGCCGTGAATGTGACGGCATTCGACGTCGCGCTGCTGGTGAACGCGCCGCCGCTGATCGTCCAGCTGTATGACGACGCACCGGCGGGGACGGATGCCCCATTGCCGGTGGACGACGCGCAGACCGCGGACGGCGCGCTGATCGTGGCCGTGGGCGCGCTGGAGACTGTGACGGTGTGCGAGTCGCTGTTCGTGCAGCCGTTGCCGTCGGTGACGGTCACGCTGTAGTTGGTCGTCGACGACGGCGAGACGCTGATCGTTTGCGTCGTCGCGCCGGTGCTCCACGCGTACGACGCGAAGACGCCGGCGTCGAGCGTCACCGGCGAGCCGGCGCAGGTCGCGGCCGGGCCGGTGATGTTCACGTTCGGCGGCGGATTGACGGTGATGATCGCGCTGCCGGATGAGGTGCCGCTGCACGAAGCGTCGCTGATCGAGGTGATGGTGTACGTCGTCGTGCCCGCGGGCGTGACGACGCGCGAGGCGACGGTGCCGGAGCTGACGGTCTGGTTGAAGCCGTCCGACCAGAGTGATGTTGAACGGCGCGGTGCCGGTGAGGTTGGCGCTGATCGTCGCGGATCCGCCGGCGCACATCGGCGCGCTGCCGCTGACCGTCGCCGTCGGTTGCGGGTCGACGAGCACGGTCATCGTGCCGGAGGACGTGCCGTTGCAGAAGGCGTCGCTGATCGTGTTGATGCTGTACGTGGTCGTGCCCGCGGGGCTGACGACGCGCGAGGCGACGGTGCCGGAGCCGACGGTCTGGTTGAAGCCGTCGGACCAGAGGATGTTGAACGGCGCGGTGCCGGTGAGGTTGGCGCTGATCGTGGCCGAGCCGCCGGCGCACATCGACGTCGCGCCGCTGAGCGAGGCCGCCGGCGTCGGCTTGATGGCCACGTTCGCGCTGCCGTTGTTCGCGCAGCCGTTGAGCGTGACGGTGACGTTCAGAACGGTCGTGCCGGACGCGCCGGCGTTGAATGTGATTGCGTTCGTCGTCGCGCCGCCGGTGATCGTGCCGTTCACGATCGACCACGCATACGTCGCGCCGGCGATCGCGGCGACGCTGGCGTTGTTGCCGGTCGAGTTCGGACACGTGGACGATGGCGCGCTGATGGTCGCCGAAGGCGGCGTGCAGTTCGCGGCGTTGATCGACGCCGAGAATTCGGAGGTGCCGTCGGACGGCGTTCCGCAGCTGGTGTCGCTGTAGCTCGTCGCTGTGGCGGCGAGCGGTGTGCCGGCGGTGATGCTGCCGGCGGCCATCATCAGCGTCTGGTTGGTCAGCGTGCGGACGCCGAAGTAGCAGCCGTAGCCGAGCCACTGCACGCCTTCGCCCGCGCCGTCGCTCTTGTAGAAGTCGACGCGGAGGCTGTTCGTGGCCAGGACGTTCGTGGAGTCGACGGAGAAGTTGAAATAGAGATTGCCGCCGCCGAGGATCGCGCTGTTGAGGACGGGCTTGTTCTGGAAGTTGTTCGGGCCGGTGTCGGAGTCGCCGGCGTCGTTCGCGGTCGGGCCGTCGTTGTTCAGATCGATGCCGATGCCGCCGTTCGTGTCGGTCCTGATCTCCAGGATGCGCACGCCGGTTGCGCCGGGGCCGACGACGATGCCGGCGTCGGTGAAGCCGCTGACCTCGAGCGCCTTCACGAAGCTCTGGCCGGCGTTGATGGTGAGGCCGTCGTTGCAGGCCACGCCGCATGCGCTGCCGTCGATGTGGATGAGCGGCACTCCGGAGTAGCCGGGTTGCGTGGTGCCGTTGATCGTGACGAGATTCGTGATCGCCGGCAACGGCGTCACCAGCGAGATCGGCTGCAGCGTGACGATGTTGAAGTTGATCGTGCAGGGCGTCGTGCAGACGCCGCTGTTCGCATCGAGGATGGCCTGGCGGAGTGTGCCGTTGCCGGCGTCGTCCGGGCTCGTCACGGTGAGCGTGTTCGACCCCGATCACGGTGAGCGTTGCCGATCGCGTTGTCATTCGCGCTATTCGAATCCGCCTCGGTCTGCGTCTTCGTCGCTTTGTTGACGAACGTGCCGCCGGCGCTGGTCGACGCGACGATCGTGATCGTCACGGTCGCGCCGTTGGCCATCCCGCCGATCGTGCAGTTCACGACCGTGCCGGTCGTGCACGAGCCCTGTGTCGAGCGTCGCGGTGGTGGCGGTCTGTCCGGCGGGCAGCGGATCGCTGACGACGACGCTGCTCGCGGGCGACGGTCCGTTGTTCTGCACGGTGATGGTGTAGGTCACGCCGCCGCCGAAGGCGACGGAGCCGGGGCTCACGCTCTTCGTCAGCGAGACGTCGGCCGAGGCGGTGGTGACGCTGGTGACGGCGTTGCTGCTGTCGTCGCCGGCGGTGGAGTCGTTCGTGGCCGTGATCGTGGCGGTGTTGTTGATGCTCGTCGGCGACCCGGGCGCGGTGACGTTGATGGTGATGTTCGTCGTGGTGACGGCGAACGACGTCGCGGTGCAGACGATGTTCGGCGGCGCGCCGCAGGTGAAGCCGGGCGCGGTCGTCGAGTTCCAGACGAGACCCGCGGGGAGGTTGTCGGAGACGGAGACGTTCTCGGCCGGGTACGGGCCGACGTTCTTCACCTGCAGCGTGTAGTTGAAGGTCTGTCCGGCGACGACGCTGGCCGGCGCGGTCTTCGTGATCGAGAGCGCACCCTGGGCCTGCACGACGGTGGCGGCGGCGGAGAATTCGGACGTGCCGTCTTTCACGGCGGTGCAGGTGTTGTCGGTGTAGCTCGTGGCGGTGGCGACGATCTTGTTGCCGGCGGTGAGGCCGGCGACCGGCAGATTGAACGTGACGTTGGAGAGCGTCGCGTTTTGACACGTGGTCGTGCCGAGGTAGACGGCGCCTTGTTCGGGCGACGAGGTGTCGGCTTTGAAGATCTCGAACTTCAGACCGACAGACGGGCTCGAGCCACTGGAGTCGATGCTGAGGTTGAAGTCGAGCGACGTTCCGCCGCTGAGCGTCGCGGAGTTGATGACCGGATAGTTCTGCAGATTGTTCGGACCGGTGTCGCCGTCGGTGCCGTCGTTCGCGGTGACGCCGTCGTTGTTCAGATCGATGCCGATGGTCGTGTTCTGGGCGATCGTGTTCGCGTTGATGCGATTGCCGATGCCGGCGGTGTTCGCGAGCACGACGCCCTTCATGTTGAAGGCGATCTTGTTCGGCGAGCTGCTGCTGCCGATGTCGTTGCCGGCGGCCGACGAGGCGATGCGCACGCCGGGACCGGCGTTCGAGATCGCGCCGCTGGCCGTGGCGTTGAGGCCGATCCAGTTCGAGCCGACGACGTTGCCGGTCGTGCCGGCGTCGGAGAGCAATACGCCGCCGAGCGCGTTGCCGGAGATCAGGTTCATCGCGTTCGGGACGTTGCCGCCGATGGTGTTGGTCGTCGCGGCGCTGAAGATGTCGACGCCGTACCAGCCATTCGAGACCAGGAACGAGCCGGTGGCGTCGGTGCCGATGTAGTTGCCGGCGACGGTGTTCGAGGACGTGTTCGTGTCGCGGATGGCGATGCCGTCCTGCAGGTTGCCGGAGATGACGTTGCGCGCGGATGCGGACGTGCCGCCGATGGTGTTGTTCTGCGCCCCGCCCCAGATGCCGATGCCGGTGGTGTTGTTGCCGGCGGCGGCGCTGCCGGCGGGATTGGTGCCGATGTAGTTGCCCTGGACGGTGTTGTTGTTCGTGAGGCTGCCGAGGATGGCGATGCCCTGGTTCGTGTTGCCGGAGATGACGTTGCGCGCGCTGGCCGAGGTGCCGCCGATGGTGTTCGACTGCGAGCCGCTCGTGATGCGCACGCCGGCGAGAGCATTCGCGAGCGCGGCCGCGCCGGCGTTGAGGCCGATGGTATTGCCCTGCACGAAGTTGCCGTTCGTGCCGGGGTCGGTGATGCGCACGCCGTCGCCGCCGTTGCCGGAGATCAGGTTGCCCGCGCCGGCGCTCGTGCCGCCGACGAAGTTGCCGGTGGAGGCGGTCTCGATGCTCACGCCGGAGAGCGTGTTGCCGATGGCGAACGAGCCGGTGGCGTCGGTGCCGATGTAGTTGCCCTGGATGGCGTTGCCGGTGGCGGTGGAGGCGTAGATGAGGATGCCCTGCGCGTCATTGCCGGAGATGACATTGCGGGCATTGGCCGTGGTGCCGCCGATGACGTTGTTGCTCGAGTAGGCGATGCTGACGCCCTGGAAGCCGTGGCCGAGGTCGGCGGTGCCGGCGGCGTTCGTGCCGATGTAGTTGCCGGCGACGGTGTTGTTCGACGGACCGTTCGCGATGCTGATGCCCAATTCCGAGTTGCCGGAGATGATGTTGCGGTCGGCGGCGGTGAGTCCGCCGATGGTGTTGCCGGTCGCGGCGGCGGTGTCGAGGACGATGCCGACGCGGTTCGGACTGGCGGCGGTGCCGGCGGCGTTCGTGCCGATGTAGTTGCCCTTGACGGTGTTGTTCGCGCTGGTGATGTAGATGCCGTAGCCGAACGGGATCGTGACGGCGTTGTAGCCGCGAATGACCAGACCTTTCACCACCGCGCCGCCGGCGGCGAGCGTGAGTCCGCGGGCGGAGGGGCCGGCGGACGCGCCGTTCAACTCGATGAGCGGCGTGCCGCTGTAGCCGGGCTGCGTCGTGCCGTCGATGGTCACGTTCGCGGCGGCGATGTTCGGCAGCGTCGACGTGGGCGTGATGGTCTGCAGGCCGGAGCCGATCGAGAAACGGATCGTGCAGGCCGACGGGCACGCGCCGCTGTTGGCCTGGGCGATGGCATCGCGCAGCGAGCCGCTGCCGCTGTCGTTCGTGTTCGTGACGACGATGCCGGGAATGACCGTGAAGCTCGAGCCGCTGGTCGTCGGGCCGATCGCGTTCGTGATCGTGACCGCGCCGGTCGTCGCGCCGCTCGGCACGTTCGTGGTGATCGTCGAGTCGCTCACCACCGTGAACGCCGCGGTGACGTTGTTGAAGAACTTGACCGACGTCGTGCCGGTGAAGTTCGCGCCGCTGATGGTGACGGGCTGATTCACCGAGCCGGAGCTCGGCGAGAAGCCGGTGATCGTCGGCGCGGAGCTCGGATTGATGGTGGTGGTCTCGGTGTCGGTGCGGAGATGGCTGGCCGTCACTTCGTCGGGATCGTTCTGCGTCGCGGTGAGCGTCGCGTTGAGCGTGTTCGTGCCGGCGACGCCGGGCGTGACGACGACGGTGACGCTGTAGCTCGCGCCGGACGGATAGTCGGCCCAGTTGCAGGTGACAGGGCCGGTGCCGCTGCACGATCCGCCGGCGCCGGTGGGTGTGGCGGAGACGAAGCCGGACGACGCCGGGAGCGTGATGGTCAACTGCGCATTCGTCGCCTTCGACGACGACCAGTTGAAGAGACTGATGGTGTAGGTGACGTTGCCCGCGCCGAGCGTGCGCGGATCTGGCGAGTCGCCGATGCTGAAGACGGCGAGATCGATCTGGTCGTTGACGGTGACGCTGGCGTTGCCGCTGTTCAGATGGTTGGCGGTGACGTTGTCGGGATCGGGCTGCGTCGCGGAGATCGACGCGCTCAATGTGTTCGTGCCGGCGGCGCCCGGCGTGACGACGACGGTGACGCTGTAGCTCGCGCCGGACGGATAGTCGGCCCAGTTGCAGGTGACGGGGCCGGTGCCGCTGCACGATCCGCCCGCGCCGGTCGGCGTGGCGGAGACGAACGTCGAAGAAGCGGGGAGCGTGATCGACAGCTGCGCGTTGGTCGCCTTCGACGACGACCAGTTGAAGAGACTGATGGTGTAGGTGACGTTGCCGGTGGCGAGGGTGATGGCGCTGGGCGAGCCGCTCATGCTGAAGACGGCCAGATCGATCTGGTCGTTGACGGTGACGCTGGCGTTGCCGCTGTTCAGATGGTTGGCGGTGACGTTGTCGGGATCGGGCTGCGTCGCGGAGATGGACGCGCTGAGCGTGTTCGTGCCGGGGATTCCCGGTGTGACGACGACGGTCACGGAGAAGCTCGCGCCCGATGGATAGTCGGCCCAGTTGCAGGTGACGGGGCCGGTGCCGCTGCATGAGCCGCCGGCTCCGGTCGGAGTGGCGGAGACGAACGTCGAAGAAGCGGGCAGCGTGATCGACAGCTGCGCGTTGGTCGCCTTCGACGACGACCAGTTGAAGAGACTGATGGTGTAGGTGGCGTTGCCGGTGCCGAGGGTGATGGCGCTGGGCGAGCCGCTCATGCTGAAGACGGCGAGATCGATCTGATCGTTGACGGTGACGCTGGCGTTGCCGCTGTTCAGATGGTTGGCGGTGACGTTGTCGGGATCGGGCTGCGTCGCGGAGATCGACGCGCTGAGCGTGTTCGTGCCGGGGATTCCCGGCGTGACGACGACGGTCACGGAGAAGCTCGCGCCCGATGGATAGTCGGCCCAGTTGCAGGTGACGGGGCCTGTGCCGCTGCATGATCCGCCGGCTCCCGTGGGCGTCGCGGAGACGAACGTCGAAGACGCCGGCAGTGTGATGTTGACCTGCGCGTTCGTCGCCTTCGACGATGACCAGTTGTAGAGATTGACGGTGTAGGTAGCGTTGCCGGTGCCGAGGGTGATGGCGCTGGGGGAGCCGCTCATGCTGAAGACGGCGAGATCGATCTGATCGTTGACGGTGACGCTGGCGTTGCCGCTGTTCAGATGGTTGGCGGTGACGTTGTCGGGATCGGGCTGGTCCGCAGAGATGGAGGCGCTGAGCGTGTTCGTGCCGGGGATTCCTGGTGTGACGATGACGGTCACGGAGAAGCTCGCACCCGACGGATAGTCGGCCCAGTTGCAGGTGACGGGACCGGTGCCGCTGCACGATCCTCCGGCGCCGGTCGGAGTCGCGGAAACGAACGTCGAAGACGCCGGCAGTGTGATGTTGACCTGCGCATTCGTCGCCTTCGACGATGACCAGTTGTAGAGACTCACGGTGTAGGTGGCGTTGCCGGTGCCGAGCGTGATGCTGCTGGGCGAGCCGCTCATGCTGAAGACGGCGAGATCGATTTGATCGTTGACGGTGACGCTGGCGTTGCCGCTGTTCAGATGGTTGGCGGTGACGTTGTCGGGATCGGGCTGCGTCGCGGAGATCGACGCGCTCAATGTGTTCGTGCCGGGGGCGCCCGGCGTGACGACGACGGTGACGCTGTAGCTCGCGCCCGATGGATAGTCGGCCCAGTTGCAGGTGACGGGGCCGGTGCCGCTGCATGAGCCGCCGGCTCCCGTAGGAGTCGCGGAGACGAACGTCGAAGAAGCGGGGAGCGTGATCGACAGCTGCGCGTTGGTCGCCTTTGACGACGACCAGTTGTAGAGACTGATGGTGTAGGTGGCGTTGCCGGTGCCGAGGGTGATGCTGCTGGGGGAGCCGCTCATGCTGAAGACGGCGAGATCGATCTGGTCGTTGACGGTGATGGTTCCGCTGCCGTTGTTGTTGCCGGTGTTCGGATCGGTGTCGGCGGAGCTGATGTTCGACGTGAGCGTGTTCGCGCCGGCGACGCCGGGCGTGACGACGATGGTGACGCTGAAGCTCGCGCCCGACGGATAGGTCGCCCAGTTACACGTGACCGGACCGGTGCCGCTGCACGAGCCACCCGCGCCGGTCGGCGTGGCGGAAACGAACGTAGAGGAGGCGGGGAGGTTGGCGGTGAAGGCGGCGTTCGTCGCGGCGACACCGCTGGCGTTGAAGAGGTTGACGGTGTACTGCATGTTGCCCGTGCCGAGGGTGATCGTGCTGGGCGTCACGCCGGTGCTGGTGACGGAGAGATCGACGGTCGATGCGTAAACGGCACTGCTGATCAGAAAAGCGACGGCAACTGCGGCAACGCGCACGGTAATCCGCATTTGGGGCTCCCTCGGTCTCTCGGCGTGTGGAACGGGTATTTTAACCGGGTTCGTTGCCCTTCTCCCCGCTTGCGGGGAGAAGGTGGCCGAAGGCCGGATGAGGGGCGGTGCGTTGCTCGATGCACAACCCCTCACCCGGCCCTTCGGGCCACCCTCTCCCCGCACGCGGGGAGAGGGGCAACGGAGACTTCTACTGCGGCAGCACGTACATCGGATCGTTCGTCGCCAGATCAATCACGCTCGCGTACGTCGTCGCGCGTCCCGTTCCGCTGATGGCGCGGACGCTGATGCGCGCGTTGTACGTATCGCCGAGGCCGAGGCTGGCGAGGAGCGATCCGATCTGGCGGTACTCGTTCGGGCCGAGATCGACTTCGATCACTCCCGCGAACTTCGCATCCGGCGGGATCACCGTGACTTCGAGTTTGACCGGTTTCCCCGTGACCTCGGCGAAGCCGATGTTCGAGCGCATACGCGAGGACTCTTCGACCTGCAACAGCTGCAGCGGACGCGTGCCGACGGCGACCGATTCCTGCGGCGTGACCGCGGAGATGAACTGGCCGTAGGTGCCCTTCGTCGTCTGGTTGTACGTGCGCGCGGTGGCGATGATGCGCGACGCGGTTGCGGTCGAGAGATGCAGCGCGCCGGCATCGTTGCTCACGCCGAAGAGGTTGGGCAGGATCTTGTCGAGCTGCCTCACTTCTCCCGCGCCTAACGTGATGGTCTGCACCCTCGGGTCGCCGCCGGCCTGCGAGTAGAACGAGGCGGTGACGTTCGTCGACGTCGTGCCGGCGTTGAAGACGCGGACGTCGCTCTGCCAGTCGGCGAAGCCGCTGCGGATGTCGGCGACACCCGGCAGGACCCACTTCGTGTTGCCCTGCGCGGTGAGCGGCACCGGCGTCACGAGCACGGCGTCGCTGGTCTCGTTGTCGAGCACGGACGCGTACGCGGTGACTTTGCCGGTTGACGAAGTCACCTGCACTTCGACGCGGCCGTCTTCGAGGGTGATGCCGCGCTCGAGGAGGAACGAGTTGAGCTGCGTGTGCTGGCCGCCGTTGAGATGCTGCGTGAATTGCGTGAGCTGCTGGCCGTTGCCGCCGAAGACGCGGATCAGGAGATCGACAGGATTGCCGGAGCCTTCGACGAGGCCGAGGTTCGAGCGCGCCTTGATCGACTGCGCGATCTGCTGGAGCGAGAGAACCGTCGACTTGTCGGCGAAGTTCGCGAACGGCACGGCGGGGATGTACTGGCCGAACGTGCCGTTGGGCGTGACGTTGAACGTGCGCGAGGAAGCGAAGCTGACGAGGTTCGAGAGCGGGCCGATGTTCGGGACCGCGATCGAGGATGAAGTGCTCGTGAGCGGTTTGATCTGCAGCACACCGATCGCGTTCGAGGTGCCGGTGCCGAACCAGCTCTTGAGCACATCATCCAGGGCGACGCTCTGACCGGGATCGATGGAGAAGGTGGTCTGGCGTCCGGCGCTGCTGCCGGCGTCGCCGCTCGGGATGAACGTGAGCTGATACTTGATCAACTTCGCCGAGGTGTTGGCGACGCGGACGTCGGACTGGAAGTGGGAGTTGATGCCGTCGGCGTTGGCGACGGCGGGGATGATCATGGTGTCGGGCGTCGGCGTGGTCGACGGCGCGGGCGTGACCGGCGTGACGAGGTTGACGCTGACGGTGGTCGAGACCGTCGAGCCGTTCGTCGACAGACGCGATGAGGACGGGTTCAACGCCACGACGATCGCGCCGCTGTGCGTGCCGACGTCGAGGCCGTTCGGATTCGCGGTGACGTTCAGCGTCGTTCCGCTCGCGCCGACGGTGCCGGAGGCAGGCGAGACGCTCAACCAATCTTCAGACGGCGTGGCGATGAACGACTGTCCGGCGAATTCCGCGCCGAGGGCGATGGTGTAGTGAACGAGCATGGGATTGCTGACCGGCACGTTCCCGACGGCGCTCTGCTGCTGCGGCAGGACGTAGATCACCGTGGTCGGGCTGTAGTCGCTCATCCTCGACGGCGAGCAGCGCGAATCCACCGCGCGGACGCGTGCGGCGATCGCGAGCGGCGTGTTGCCGCTGTTCGTGCGCGTGAGCGGAAACACCGTGCCGCTGGTGGTGCCGGCATCGGCGTTGTCGAGCTGCACCTGATACGCGGTCGCTCCGGGGACGGCGCCCCACTGCAGCAGGAACTCCACGCCGCTCGAGATCTCGCCGGGCGCGGAGAGGACCGGCGTCGCGAGCGGCGAGCAGGGCTCCGGCACGCCTACGATCTCCAGCGCGCGCTCCTCGGAGTCGCGCGACGAGCATTGCGGCCCATAGAACGCGCGCACGAACCAGCGGATGGCGCCGGTGGCGAGGCTGGCGTTCGCGAGACTGCTGGTGTTGCTCGAGCCGATCAGCACCGGTGCGCCGTTGCCGCGGATCGTGTAGACCTCGTAGCGCGTCGCGCCGGCGACGTCGTTCCAGTCGAAGCTGACCGGCGAGGTGGCGGCGGTCTGATCGAGCGGCGAGATGAGCAGCGGACGGGGGTTGTCGTCGCACGCGGCGGGCGGTGTGTAATTGAAGGTGGCGGACTGCGAGGAGCGCGGCGGGCAGCCGTCGACCTTCGCATCGACGCTCCAGGTCAGATCGCCCGGCGGCACGTCGAATGTGAATGACGTGATCCCCGCGCCGGTGCTGCCGATCAGCACCGCGGTGCCGTTGAGCGGGGCGAGGGATACGTCGTAGCCGGCGGCATTGGCGATGCCGTTCCAGAGGAATGTCACGGTGCCGCTGCTGAGATGCGCGCCGTTCGACGGAGAGATCAGCGACGGCACGTCGGTGCCGCAGTTTGCGATTTGGGTGCTGAAGGTGCGCGTGGCGGAGACGAGCGCGGCGCAGTTGCCGTCGAGGCGCGCGATCACGAACCAGCTGCTCGCGCCGTTCGGAACCGCATGGGTGATGGACGTCGACGTCGTCGTGGCGGCGAGTGCGTTGTTGATCCAGAGCTCGTACGACGTCGCGCCGCTGACGGCGCTCCACGAGAACGCGGCGGGCGAGGTCACGATGGCGTTGTTCGCCGGGGCGAGGAGCGACGGCGGCGTCGACGGGCAGGTCGGCTGCGCGCCGTTGATCAACACGCCCGCGGCGGAGCTGGCGTTGCAGCCGCCGGCGTTCACGGTGATGTTGATGTTGACGATGCCCGATGCGCCGGCGGTGAAGAGGATGCTGTTCGTGCCGTCGCCGGAGGTGATCGTTCCGTTGGAGATGGACCAGCTGTACGACGCGCCCGGCTGCGACGGCACGCTGGCGGCGTTGTTCGTGGAGTTGGCGTCGACGCTCAGCGCGGTGGTGATGTTCGGATCGGGCGTGCCGCCGAGGTTGACGGTGTGCGAGTCGTTGCCGCTGCAGCTGCCGTTCGTGACGGTGACGCTGTAGGTCGCCGACGCCGCGGACTGCGTGACGGTGATGAAGCGCGAGTTCGCACCCGTGGACCAGGCGTACGTCGCGAAGCCGGCGCCGGCGTCGAGGACGAACGGCTGATCCGGGCAGGCGATGGTCGGGCCGGTGATGTTGACGGCGAGCGGCGCGACCGGCACGTTCGCCGAGCCGTTGCTGGTGCAGGAGCCGTTCGTGACGGAGACGCCTAAGACGACGGTTCCGCTCGGGCCCGCGGTGAACGTGATGGCGTTCGTCGTCTGGCCCGCGGTGATCGTGCCGTTGGTGATCGTCCAGAGATACGACGATGCGCCGGCGGGAACGGAGGCGGTGTTGCCGGTGGACGACGGGCAGGCGGAAGGCGGCGCGCTGATGGTGACGGACGGCGCCGCGCCGATCGGCACGCTCGCCGAGCCGGCGTTCGAGCAGGAGCCGTTGGCGGCGGTGACGCCGAGGGAGACCGAGCCGCCCGGGCCCGCGGTGAAGGTGATGGCGTTCGTGTTCTGGCCGGCGGTGATGGTGCCGTTGGTGATCGTCCAGAAGTACGACGCCGCGCCCGCGGGAACCGATGCGCTGTTGCCGGTCGAATTCGCGCACGCCGACGACGGCGCGCTGATCGTCGCCGACGGAGTTGCGACGACGGGGACGCTCGTCGACACGGTGTTCGGGCAGCCGTTGCCGTCGCGTACCAGGACCGTGAGACCGACCGAGCCGCTGGCCGGTGCGCTGAAGGTGATGTTCGGCGTCCCTTGGCCGCTGGTGAGCGTGCCGCCGGTGACGGTCCACGTCCACTGCGTGGCCGCCGGCGCATTCACGCTCGCGGCGTTGCCGGTCGAGCTCGCGCACGCGGACGACGGCGCGTTGATCGTGGCCGCCGGAGGCACGCAGCTCGCGACGGTCACGAGGTTCGAGAATTCGGACGTACCGTCGGAGACGGTCGTGCAGCCGGCGTCGCTGTAGCCGGTGGCGGTGAGGACGATCGGATCGCCCACGGCGACCGACGGCGCGTTGAACGAAGTGCCGCCGCCGAAGGCGTCGAACGCGAAGCAGTTGCGGGCCAGGAACGTCTTTCCTGAGCCGCCGGCGACACTGTCGGCCTTGTAGATCTCGACGAGGACGCCGGCGATGTTCGCCGCGCCGCTGGAGTCGTGGTTGTAGGAGATGTGGAGGTCGTTGCTGGCGTCTTTGAACGCGGCGGTGAGAGTCGGGAAGTTCTGGAGGTTGTTCGGGCCGGTGTCGGCGTCATTCGCATCGTTCGGCGTCGCGCCGTCGTTGGCGAGGTCGATGCCGAGGAGCGCGTTGTCGCGGATGCTGTTGCCGGTGAACTCGTTGCCGGTGCCGACGACGACGTCGATGCCGTTGTTGGTGTTGAAGGCGATCGTGTTCGCGCCGCCGGTCGTGCCGCCGATGCGGTTGTTCGAGCCGTCGATGACGATGCCGTTGGCGTTGCCCGCGCTCGCGCCGCCGGGCGTGAGGCCGATGTAGTTGCCGATGACGACGTTGTTGTCGCTGTTGATCCAGAGACCCTTGGTCGCGTTCGTGAGCGAGAGGCCTTTGACCGTCGAGCCGCCGCCACTGAGGGTGAGGAGATAGATCGAGGGGTTGACCAGGCCGTCGAGCTGGATGAGCGGCGTGCCGCTGTAGCCCGGCTGCGAGGTGCCGTCGACGATCACGTTCGGGGGGACGGGCGGCAGATTGCTCTGCGGCTGGATCGTGGGGATGCTCGTGTTGAACTGGATCGTGCAGGGCGCGGGGCAGATGCTCGTGTTCTGCGCGTCGAGCAGTGCCTGGCGCAGCGAGCCGGTGCCGAAGTCGCTGTTGTTCTGGACGACGAGGTACGTTCCGATGATCTGCACCGACCCCGAGCTGGCGCTGTTGCTGAAATTGAAGTCGCTCTCGTTCTGCGTCACGCTGCCGGTGACGTAGCGCGTGCCGGGCGTCGTGCCGGTGTTGAGGCTGACGAGGACGTGCGGCGAGTTGCCGGACAGGATCGTGCCGAGGTTGCAGGTGACCGTGCCCCCGAGGAACGTGCAGGGCGAGCCCTGATCGGGCGTCGCGCTGTTGAACGTGAGATCGGGCACGATCGGCGCCGAGAAGACGACGTTGGTCGCGGTCGACGGTCCGTTGTTCTTGATGATGTAGTCGATCGTGAACCCGGTCGACTGCGCCACCGGCGAGCCCGGGCTGGTGGAGGTGACCTGCATGTCGACCGTGTTCGGGGTGATCGTCACCGTCCAGCCGCTGCTGTTGTTGGTGCCGTTGGCGTCGTTCGACGAGCTGACCGTGGCGTTGTTGATGAACGTCTGCGCCGTCGCCGGCGTCGTGGCGTTGATGGTGATGTTCGGCGCGGCGCCCATCGCCAGAGGCGACGTCGCGGTGCAGTTGACGACATCGCCGAAGGTGACGTTGCAACTCCATCCGGTGCCGCTCGCACTGACGCCGGTATGGCCGACCGGCAGCGAGTCGCTGACGCTCACGCTGTTGGCGAGGTCGGGGCTGTTGTTCGTGACGGCGATCGTGTAGCTGATCGGCGAGGAGGCGGGATAGTTGTTCGACGCCGCGCTCTTCACGATCGAGAGATCGGCGAAGCCGTTGACGGTGAGCAGCAGGCCGCTGCCGTTGTACGCGTCGCTGAACGTGCGCCCGCCGCTGAGCGCCGGATAGGTGTACGGCTGGGTGAAGTCGCCGCTGTGCGCGCCGCCGGGGGAGGTGAGGATCTGGAACGTGTCGCCGCCGACCGGCTGATAGAGACCGGCCAGCGTGACCTCGAGCGTGCCGGCGAGCGTGGGCGTCGACGTGACATTGAGCTTGCTGAATGCGGTCGGGGCCGTGCCGCCGAGGCGGACCTTCAGCGTGCTGCCGGCAGCCTGAATGAAGGAGGAGAGCGACAGCGTGCCGGTCTGCAGATCGACCGTGCCGCCGTTGTTCGTGAAGGCGACGTTGGTGAACGTCGTCGGGCCGGTCGTAGTCTGCTTGCGGAACGTGCCGGTGTTGGTGAAGCCTCCGCCGGAGCCGGCGTTCGCGAGCGTGCTGTCGACGTCGGTGACGAACGTGCCGGCGTTGGTGACGTTGCCGCCGTTCAGGAAGTTGATGGTTCCGACGCCGGTGATGTCGATCGTGCCGCCGGCGACGGTGGAGAGCGTGCGGTTGTTGAGCGCCTTCGCCGAGGGGCTGCTGATGGTGAGCGTGGCCGGCGAGGTGACGGTCGTCGCGCCGCCGCCCTGCATCGTGCCGCCCGACCAGTCGGCGACGCTGGTGAGGAACAGCGTGCCGGCTGCCGTCGAGCGTGCCGTTCGTCATCCCGAACTGCGGGATGGAGACGTTGCCGGTGACTGAGAGCGTTCCGGCCTGCAGCGAGACCATGCCGGTGCCGCTGAACGTCGTGCCGTTGGCGAGCGTGTAGGTGTTGGAGTTGAAGAGGAGCGTCGCGCCGCTGGCAACCGCGATCGGCGCGCTGCTCGTGCCGCCGGCGAGATCGAATGTGCCGGTCTGGATGTCGATGGCTCCGCCCGTGTGATTGAGATCGACGTTCGAGAACACGGTCGTGTTCGTGCTCGTCGACTTGCGGAGCGTGCCGATGTTCGCGAACGCTCCGGCCGAGCCGGCGTCGGAGAGCGCGGCGTCACCGGTGAAGTGGAAGAGCCCCGCGTTGCTGATGTTGCCGCCGTTCAGCAACGAGATGGTTCCGCTGCCGCTGGCCGTGATCGTGCCGCCGGCGGCGGTGGTGAGCGTGCGGTTGTTGAGGCTCTTGCCGGCGCCCGTGGAGATCGTCAGCGTCGCCGACGGGTTGACCGTCGTCGTGCCGCCGCCCTGCATCGGGCCGCCGCTCCAGTCGGCGACGTTCGTCAGCGTGACCGTGCCGGTGCCGTCGAGCGTGCCGCCGGAGAGATTGAACTGCGGAATGGCCACATTGCCGGTCACGCTGAGCGTGCCGCCGGAGACCGTGACCAGACCCGCGCCGCTGACGGTCGTGCCGGCGGCGAAGGTGTAGGTGTTCGAGTTGATGAGGAGCGTCGTGCCGCTCGAAAGCGTGATCGGCGCGCTGCTCGTGCCGCCGGCGAGATCGAATGCGCCGGTCTGTACGTCCAAGGTTCCGCCGCTGTGATTGAAGTTGATGTTCGTCAGCGACGTCGTATTCGTGCTCGTCGACTTGCGGAACGTGCCGGTGTTGGCGATCGTGCCGGCCGAGCCGGCGTCGTTGAAGCCGCCGTCGCCGGTGATCTCGAACAGGCCGTTGTTCGTAATGTTGCCGCCGTTCGGCATGTTGATCGAGCCCGTTCCACCGAACGTGGTCGTGCCGGTTGGCGCGACGTTGAACGAGCGTTGATTGAGCGTCTTCGAGCTCGCGTTCCCGATCGTGGCCGATGCCGACGCCGGGATGTTGGTCGTGCCGGTGCCGCTGAGCGTGCCGCCGTTCCAGAGCAGGACGTTGACGTCGAAGACCGCGGTGCCGTTGACCGTCCCGCCGTCGACCCACAGATTCGGAATCGTCAGCGCCGCGTTGACGGTGAGCGTCCCGGAGGTCACCTGCAGCACGCCGGGGCCGCCGACGCTGCTGCCGCCGGCCAGCGTGACGGTGTTGGAGTTGACGAGGAACGTCGAGCCGGCGGCGATCGTGATGATGCCGCTGTTCGTCACGTCCGCAACGTCCAGCGTCCCGGTCTGCACGTTGATCGTGCCGCTGTTCGTGATCGTGACGTTCGAGAGCGAGGTCGTGCCGCCGAGCGTTCCGGTCTTCTTGAACGTGCCGCTGTTGACGATCGCGCCCGCGGCGCCGCCGTCGTTGATCGGGGCGTCGCCGATGATGTCGAAGATGCCGGCGTTGTTGATGTTGCCGCCGTTGAGCAGCTGCAGCGCGCCGGTGCCGCCGAGGTTGAACGTGCCGCTGCCCTGGATCTGCAGCGTGCGCGTGTTGAGCGCCTTCGAGCCGGCGCTCCCCGCGAGGAGCGTCGCCCCGCCCGGCACGATCGTCGTGCCGCTGCCGCTCATCGTGCCGCCGTCCCACTGCCAGGTGTTGCCGGAGACGCCGGTGATCGTGCCCGCGCCGCCGAGCGTGCCGCCCTGCAGGTAGAGGTGCTCGACGCTCACGGCCGGGCCGGTGACGTCGAGCGTGCCGGAGGTGATGTGGATCTTGCCGAGACCGGTCGCCGTGGCGCCGGTGCCGAGGGTGAAGGTGTCGGAGTTGATGAGCAGCGACGCGCCGGAGGAGATCGTGATCGCCGCCGTGGCCGAGCCCGCGCCCACGTCGAGCGTGCCGGTCTGGATGTCGATCGTGCCCGCGGTGTGATTGAGATCGACGCCGTTGAGCGTCGTCGTGCCGGCGGTCGTCGACTTGCGCAGTGTGCCGAGGTTGTCGAAGCCGGCGTTCACGCCGCCGTTGCTGATCGAGCTGTCGGTCTTGATCTCGAAGAGGCCGAAGTTGTCGATGTGGGCGTTGTTGGCCATCGAGATACTGCCGGCGTTCCAGTTCGCCGTCGCTCCGGCGGCGACCGTCACCGTCCCGAAGTTCAGCGCGTGGGCCACGGCGTTGTTGATCGTGAGCAGCCCGCCGGAGTTGATGGTCAGGCCCGTGGTGCCGCCGAGCGTGCCGCCGTCCCAGTTGAAGACGCCGTTCACGGAGAGCAACCCGGCTCCGCTCAACGCGCCGACGACCGACATCGCGCCGGTGGTCGTGACGTCGCTCGCCGAGCCGAGAGCCAGCGTGCCGGTGCCGGTGACGGCCAGCGTCTGCGTGCCGCTGATGCCGGTGCCGACGTGCAGAATGCCGGCGGCTTCGGCGGAGCTGACGATGACGGTGTAGCTGCCGCCGGCGTCGAGGTAGACCTCATCGCCCGCCGTCGGGACCTGGGCGGGATTCCAGTTGCCGGGCGTGGACCAGTTGCCGCCGCTGCCGTTGATCCAGTGAATCGCGCCGCTCACCGTCGCCGCGGCGGAGAGCTCCGAGGTGCCGTCGGTGACGGCCGTGCAGCCGCCGATGTAGCTCGTCGCCGTGGCCACGATCTTGCTGCCGTTGACGACGCTGCCCTTCGGCACGGTGAACAGGTAGTTCGTGAGCGCCGATCCTCGCGAGGCAGCCGGAGTTGCCGAGATATTCGAGGGCCTGCTCGGGCGAGGACGCGTCGGCTTTGTAGACGTCGATGATGAGGCCGGCCGTGCCGCTGGGAGTGCCGCTCGAGTCGACCGACACTGCGAGCTGCACGTTCAAGCCGGAGATCTGCGCGGTGGAAATCGTGGGGAAGTTCTGGAGGCCGTTCGCGCCGCCGTCGGCGTCCGTGGCGTCGTTCCCGGTGAAGCCGTCTTCGCCGAGGTCGATGGCCTGAATGCCGTTCGAGAAGATCTCGTTGGTGCGGATCGGGTTGCCGACGAGGAGCGCGCTCGTGGCCACGCTCACGCCCTGTCCGGCGTTGTGCGCGATCTTGTTCGCGGCCGCGACGCCGATGGAGTTGTTCGTCCCGCTGCCGGAGATCCGCACGCCGATGCCGCCGTTCGGGACCGCGGTCGTGCCGTCCGAGCCGACGCCGACGTAGGCATTCGAGACGCTGTTGTTGTCGCCCTGGATCTCGACGCCCTGGTTCGTATTGCCGCTGACGACGTTCAGCTCCGACGGTCCGATGGTCGTGCCGGTCGCACCCGGGCTGATGAAGATGCCGGTGCCGTTCGGGAGAGCCGAGAGGCCGTTGCCGTTCGTGCCGATGAGGTTCGCCAGCACGGTGGCCGTGCCGTCGATCTCGATGCCGTTGCCGGTGTTGCCGCTGATGAGGTTCCCGCCGCCGAGCATGCCGATGTTCGCCGACGAGCTGCTGGTGACCTGAATGCCGTCGTCGTTCGGCAGCGCGCCGGTGAGGTTCGCCTTGACGCCGATGTAGTTTCCGTAGATCGCGATGTTGCTCGAGACCGCGCCGGCGTAGACGCCGTACATGCCGTTGCCGCTGATCACGTTGCGCGCGGCGGCGGCTGTCCCGCCGACCGAGCCGCTGAACGACGCCGTGAAGCCGACGCCGTCGCCGTTCGGCGCGGCGTTGTTGCCGCTGGCGTCCGTGCCGACGAAGCAGCCCTCGATGCCCGAGCCGCTGTTGGTGCCGGTGAACTTGACGCCGGTGGTCGTGAAGTTCTTGATCACGAATCCCTTGATGACGTCGTTCTGTCCCTGGATGACGAAGCCGCTGGCGATCGTGCTCGAGCCGTCGAGCTGCATGGTGATGTTGGCGTTGTCGGGGAGGCCGAACCCGTTCGTGTTCGGCGTCGCGCCGCCGGTGGCGGTGTAGCCATTGATCAGCAGGTCGTCGCGCGTGATCGGGGCGAGCGGCGTCGCTAAAACGATGGTCCCGCTGGTGGTGAAGTTGATCGTGCACGGCGTGCCGCAGCCGCCGAGGTTCGCCGTGTCGATGGCATCGCGCAGCGTGCCCGGACCGCTGTCGTTGATGCTGCTGACCGTGAGCGTCAACGGGGGCGAGAGGACGGTGAACGCGTTGCTCGTGACGGAGTCGATGGCGTCGCCGGAGGACGATCCTGCGGTGAGCTGCACGCCCGACTCCGGAGTGTCATAAGAAAGGTTGTTGACCGTCACAAGACTCGAGCCGGCGTTGAGATTTCCGGTCGACGACAGAAGCGAGCCTGATCCCGCGGCGAGCGTGACGTCGACCGTGCTCGCCGAGAAGGCGTTGCCCGCGGCGCTGTCGTCGTCCGTTCGCGTTTCGAGGTTGACGCTGAACGGCACGTTCGCGGTGGGACTCGAGCCGCCGTTGATCGAGAGGAACTTCACCTTGCCCGCGCCGCCCATGCTGCCGGCGTGTCCGACGACCCAGTCGCCGACGTAGGTGGAGATGCTGTTGATGGTCGCGGTGTGCACGCCCTCGGCGACGAGATCGCCGTGGCGGATCCACCCGCTCGAATAGCGGGCCAGCATGAACTGCGACTCGAGGCCGCTGGCGACGTCGGTGAGGCTGTATTGAAAGGTGAGGCTGTCGATCGGAACGACCGAGCCGTTGTCGATGGTCCAGTAGCGGCTCAGGACGCGCGGACCGGTCTTGTTCGGCTGCTGCCCTTCGGCCGCGCGCGCCGTGACCGTGCCGGCGCTGCCGGCGTCGAGGTCGATCGGCAGATACGCGGCCGACGTGCCGACGTGCATGCGCCGCACGGGGCTCGGGTTGAAGCCCATCGTCAGCGGGCCGACGAACCAGCCGCTGCTGCGGGAGACCGTCGCCAGGACGTCGATGAAGAACGAGCCGCTGATCGTGACTTTGCCGCCACCCAGCGTGAGCGCGCCCGTGACGCTGGTGTTGTTGCCGATCGTCACGCCGCTGGCGTTGCTGATCTGCAGCCCGCTGACGGTGATCGCGCCGGGGTTGCTCGACCAGACCTGCGGCGACGATCCGCCGAGGATGAACGTGGCGTTGGAGGAGAGGACGGTGCCGGTGTTGGTGAGCGAGCCGAGGAAGGTGACGTTGCTCGTGCCGGCGTCGAAGGTGGCGGAGTTGCCGAACGCGCCGGAGACGGTGAGGGGATTGCCGTTCGTGGCCAGGGTTCCGGTGCCGCTGATGCCGAGGGCGCCGTTGGTGATCGTGGCGCCCGCGAGCGTCGCCGTGCCGCCGGTCTTGGTGATCGAGAGGTTGCCGTACGTCGCCGCACGCACGCTCTGCGCGCTGGTGCCGTCGTAGACGATGGTGCTGGTGGCGCCGGCGGTGAGGCCGACGCTGTTGGACCAGTTCCCGCCGAGGTTGATGAAGCCGGAGCTGACGCTGATGTCGCCGTCGCCGTTGATGTCCGTGTTGATGTCGAGCGATCCCGTTCCGACGCCGAGCGTGGTCGTGTTCACGCCGTTGTCGTTGACCGTCAGATCCTCGGCCACATTGAGCGTTCCCGTAAACGAATGCGTGACGTTCCCGCCGGTCGTCGTCAGCCAGAGACGCCGGTACGAGATCGCCGTGTTGATCGTCTGCGCCAGCCCGGCGTGATAGACGACCACGCTGCCGGGTTGGAAGAGGATGTTCCCGGGATTGACGTTCAGCGGGAACGAGGTCGCGAGCGCGGCCGCGCCGAGCTTCAGAACGCCCGTCGAGCCGATGTTGACGTTCGACGTCCCGCCGGCGTTGAGCGTGATCTGATTTCCGCCGTCGTCGAGCAGACCGCTGGAGATCGTGAGATCGCCGTTGACGAAGACCGCGCCGTTGAGCGTGGCCGTGTTGCTCTTGGCGATGGTGAGGTGGTGGAAGGTATAGCCGTTGATCGTCTGCGCGCCGGAGCCGTTGAACGTGAACGTCGAGCCGCCGCTGGTGATGTTGCCGCCGTTGCCGAGGTCGCCGGAGAGAAACACGCTGCCGGCGCCGGTGCTGAACGTGACCTGCGCGTTCGAGGACGTGCCGGTGAAGAGCATCTGCTGGGCGGTGAACGTGCCGCCGCCGGTGTTGAAGTCGAGGCGGCCGATGGTCGAAGTGCCGCCGGCGATCAGGATGTCGCCGCTGATGAGGGTGATGGCACCGCCGTTGAGCTGGACCACGTTCGAGCCGGTGGTGGGGGCGTTGATGAGGAGCGCGTTCCCTGTGGCCTGGAGGACGAGCGCGCCGGGGCCGGTAATGTCGAGTTTCTTGTTGCCGCCGGTGGTGTCGAGCTGCACGCTGTTGCAGGTGCGGGCATCGGCGACGGTGACGGTGTCCGAGCCGGTGATGGTGGCGTTGTCGCCCGTGCCGGGCACGCCCGCGCCCCCCCACGTCGCCGCACTGTTCCAGTTCCCGCCGCCGGTACCGTTACTGGTAAAGCTCGCGCCGAACGCGAACGAAGCTGTGCACAGCATCGCCGCGCAGGCAAAGACCCTCAACCGAATCATGCGTTCTCCTCGGACCCACCGGCAGTACAACCGCAAAGCACACCCTTCTCGCGCGCAATGCGGGCTGGACCGTAACTACCGGATTTGGAAAGTAATAATAAACGTTGGAACGGGCGACCCACAAACAATGTACGGGTATTGAGGGCGCGTGGCCGTGAGGGGGATCACGGTTTGGGGGCGGCATTTAGCCGCTCGGCGTCAGCGTGAGCGCATCGGTTCTCTTTCAGCCGCGTGACGGGGCTCATGGTCGTATCGTCACACGCATAGAAGATCTTGCCGCTCACGGGATCGGCTGCTCCACCGTCGCCCGCGCCGTAGGTGTGTTGAGAGGATTCTGCGTCGTGATCACCGCGGGAAAATAAGACGTCCACGCGAGGCCGTCGTTGGAGAACGACACTCCCACCGCGTTGTTATAACCCCCGCCGGGCCGAGGTCTGTCGTCCAGAACAGCGCGTGTGTGTACGTGTTGCCATCGAGGGCGAACGTGCCCCTGACCACGGACGGATCACAAATATGGTTGCACGCCCAATCAGGGGTCATGGTGTCGTTGAGCACTTCCCGCCAACCGGTCCAGCCGCCGGGCCCCAGAGTGCCTGTCTTCTGGACGTGGAAGATCCCATCCACGGCGCCGATGATGCAGCCGGTGACGGTGGCCCGCGAGCACCACCAGATGTGGTGTTTGCCGCCATAGAAGAGGTGCGCCGGATAACGCTTCGCACTGAGCCGCGAGGGGGCTCCGGTGCCGAAGCCGACGCGTGCCGCCGTGGCTCTAGGAGGATTCCCGAGCCGGCTCGGCCGGCGTATCGCCCTCTCGTCGGCTCCTGTGCGGAGTTAGGCGGCGGCTACCTCAATCTGCCGATTCAATCCGATTCAATCCGCACACAATCCGACGAGTTCTTTGAAGAGTTTTACGATTCGCGTTCGATGTTGTTTTTCGTAAAGACCGACGAGCAAAAAGTCCCGATTCTCCGACTCGGCATATGCCGGGCGTTCGTCACCATGAAAACGGTATTCGTAATGCGCTAGCGCGCGATGGCCCTTCGTGTGAAACTTGACAAAGTTCGCGGTCTCGGGCGATTCAATGTCTTCGGAAAGATCGCGCCCGTCAGCGCTCCAGGTACTAGTCTGATAGGCAGCTGCCGTTCGCGGGTCGGCACCAACTGCGTAGTCGTCACTAATACCTACCACGCGGCAGCCATCGATCTTCAACGACTGTCGACTGCCGACAAAAACGCCTTCAGGAGACCAGTTAGTTTGCGGGTAGAGCTGCATTATCGCGGATGCGATGCGCTCGCGCAACGCGCTTCGCTGTTCTTGTCGCCGCTGCTCCTCCGCTTTCCGCCGCGGTTCGTCGTCGATTGCCTTGCGGATTTCGCGAGGCAGACAGTGTGCAACAAGCCGGGTTGCCTCATCGACGTTCTCGGAAATCGTTAGGCCAGCTCTGGGATAATGTACAACAAAGTAGGCTCTGCGCGCGGCTATACTGTTTTCGATTGTCGAAGTGACCGTCTTATTGAATTCCCGCGGCGAGATGACCTTCCCGGAACCACCACACACGCCACATGTTACGTCAATACTGCCCGACCCACGGCAGCGAAAGCAGTTACCCGGATTACTGGCGGAGTACGTTCCAGATCCACCGCAGGCTGGACACCGCTCCCTGATGTGGCCGGACCCGCTGCAACGCGGACAATACTGTGTCTCGTTCACCGTGCTCCGCACGACATCAGTCGACTCTTGTTTGATCAATCCGGGCAGCCTCTCAGCCGCGCGAAGACCCGGGTCTTCAGTCGGAAATCGTTCTGCGACACATGTCAAAAGCAAGACCGCTTCAGGTAGCCTTTCATCACGCTCGTACTTCAGTGCAGCTGCATAGATCACAGAAGCCGAATAGTCGGATTTGGTGGACTTAGTGGGCTGTTTTCGCACCGGCGTTGTAGGCGGCGGCGTTTCAGCTACATCGCAACATGCGAGGAGCGCGCAAAGAGCAGCGCACGCGATACCGACAATTCGCATCAAACTATTGTAGTTTCCCATCACCTGTTTGCAAGCGATGAGCGGCTCACTCGCGTCCGGAATTTCCAGAATCACGGCCTGATATATGCCAACTCGAGTGCGAAGCACCCTCCGTCGTAATCACACATCCCCGCGCCGTCAGCCTAACTCCCACTTGTTCAAGCGATCGATGATGGGACCGTCATAAACGATTTGTGCGTCGGCGGGCGTCAGGGCGATCACGCACGACAGTGCCATGGAAGTGGCCAGGACGATCAGCGCGCTCTGATTGGGCCTCCTCGTTGTGTGACGGCGATTATGCTCCGCCGCATGCTGACGCTGATATTCCTTTGTTAGGCTCATTGTTTTTATGGGCAGCCATCGTCGGCGTCAATCGCTTTCTCGGTTTCGATGACCTCCGGCGTTCGGTTGTCACCTGGTCACCGGAACGGCGACGAGACCAGAGCCAGCCTAGTTAGGCCGACGAATTGGCGCGCTACGGCCGCGCAAGCGACCATTGGTCGCAGCTCAGGATCCACAACTCGTTGAGCGCCGCTTCCGCGAACCCGCCGTACATCAAGACGCGTCCGCCGTTGCGATCGGTCACGAGGAGAGGGGAGGAATGCGAGCCCGGGCCGGTTGCGGTGAGCGGATGCCATTCCGTGCCGCTCCATTCCCAGCCTTCGGTCGACGAGGGGCCCTGGGGGCCGCCGAACATGACGATTCGCTTCAACGTCACGTCGTAGGTCATGGACACATGATCGCGGGGGCTCGGGCCGCTTGTCGCGATCTCCGTCCAGGTAGTTCCGTCGAAGATCCACATGTCGCCGATCTGACCGGTTTGCGTGTGGTTGTGATTCCCGCCGAAGAGCAACGTCACGCCGCGCAGCTCGTCGTACGCGATTCCGGCGGAGAAACGCGCGGGCGGCCCGGTCACCGCGACCTGTTGCCACTGGCTCCCGTTCCACTCCCAGGTGTCGCTCTCCGGCAAGTCGGTGTGCACGCCGCCAAAGAGAACGGCGCGGCCGCGCGCGCGGTCGTAGGTCATCGCCGTGTTCCAGCGCGGCGACGGTCCCGTCGACGCGACCTGCGTCCAGCGTGTTCCGTCCCATTCCCAGGTATCGCCGAGGGAGCTTCCCTGCGGGGAGAGGCCGCCGAAGAGGAGGATCTTCTCGCGCCGCGGGTCATAGATCATGGCCGCCGCGGCCCGGTCGGAGGGCCCGGTGGTGGCGACCCGGAGCCAGCTCGCACCATCCCATTCCCAGGTATCCGTCCCGGCGAAGACCACCAGGCGTGCACGCCGGTCGTCGAAGGCAACGGACACCCAGAAGGTCGGAGGCGGCGCGGCATTCGCGGCGAGTGCTCCGAGGAGGAAGAGGACGAGGACGATCAGGCATGCCGCGCGCGTCATGGGCGCCACGACCGCAAGGCCGAAGGCCATCGCCGATACGAAGCGGTTGTCCGGCATCGGCGCATCATGCGCCGCCGCCAAGACCGGCTGCCTGAACCTCACGTCAACTTTTGGGAAATCCGCGGGCGGTTCGGCAGTTGCAAGCACGCGACGGGGAGTTGCTGCCATGAAAGAAGACTTCGTCGCCACCGCATCCGCCACCGTCAACGCGCCCGCCGAGAAGGTGTGGAAGGCTCTCACCGACCGGGCCTCGATCAAGGAGTACATGTTCGGCACGGACATGGTCTCCGATTTCAAGAAGGGGAGTCCCATTACCTGGAAAGGGGAGTGGGAGGGCAAGGCGTACGAGGACAAGGGCGAGGTGCTCGACGTCGAGACGAATCGCCTCCTGCGCTATACGCATTTCAGCCCGCTCACCGGTGAGCCGGACCTCCCCGAGAACTACCACACGGTGACGATCGAGCTGAAGCCGAACGGAGCGCAGACGGAGGTCTCGCTGTCGCAGGACAACAACGCGACAGAGGAAGAGCGCGACCACTCCAGGAAGAATTGGGAGATGATGCTCGGAGGATTGAAGAAGTTCGTGGAGACGTGAAACGCATCGACGACTTCGAGCCGGGTCAGCACGTCACGTTCACGAAGACGTTCACGGACGAGGACGTGCAGCGGTTCATCGCCATCACCTCGGATGTGAATCCGCTCCACGTCGATGACGCGTTCGCGGCAAAGACGCGCTTCGGCCGCCGCGTCCTGCACGGGATGCTGACGGCCTCGCTCTTCTCGACCATGGTCGGGCATGCTGCTGCCCGGCACGGGAGCGATCTATCGCTCGCAGACGCTCCACTTCCTGCGGCCGGTGTACGTCGACGAGACGGTGACCGCGCATTTCGCCGTCCGCTCCGTCAATCGCGAGAAGCACCGCCTCGTCATCGATGCCTGGATCGAGAACGAGGCCGGGGAGCGGGTGATCGAAGGGGTGTGCGAGGCGGGATTGCTGCGCTGAACGGAGCCACCGTTACCTTCCCCCCTCCCGCCGGTTATAGCCTGTGACGGATGGATGCGCGCGAACAGGATCTGGTCGAGGCGGCGAAGGCGGATCCGTCGCGCTTCGCTCCGTTGTACGAGGCGCACTTCGAGCGGATTTATGCGTTTGTCGCGCATCGCGTGCGGGATCGGAGCGTCGCCGAGGATTTGACGGCGGAGGTGTTTCGCCGCGCGCTCGCGGCGATCGGCGGGTTCGAGTGGCGCGGGGTGCCGTTCCGCGCGTGGCTGTTTCGGATCGCGGCGAATGAGATTGCGGACTACGCCGCGAAGGCGTCGCGCGAGCGGGGGACCATCGCGGAGGGGGAGCCGTCGCGCGATGAGGCGGAGCTGGTGGAGCATCGGGCGACGCTGTTTCGCCTGATCGACGCGCTGCCGCCCGATCAGCGGCGCGTGCTCGTCCTCCGGTTCGCCGAGGAGCGGAGTGTGCGCGAGGCGGCGGCGAGCCTCGGCCGGAGCGAGGCCGCGGTGAAACAGCTTCAGTGGAGGGCGCTGCAGACGCTGCGCGCACGGATGGGAACGAGTCATGGCTGAGCGCGACCTCATCGAACGGCTCGACACGATGATCGATGCGATCGTCGCCGGCAGCGCCGCGCGGGCCTTGGCGGTCGAGCCGGAGCTGGCCATGCTCGCCGTCCTCGCATCGGATCTGCGCGATCTGCCGCATCCCGATTTCAAGGCACGTTTGAAAGGAGAGTTGATTCCGATGGAAGCCATGGTTGCGACTGTGAATGAGGTGCGCCCGTATTTCATCGTCAACGGCGCGGACGCGCTGATCGCGTTTCTGCAGCAGACCTTCGATGCCGAGGTCGTGGGGCGCGTGCCGGCACCCGGCGGAACGGTCATGCATGCGGAAGTGCGCGTGGGCGATTCGGTCGTCGAGCTGGGGGACGCGGGCGGGGAGTGGGAGCCGATCGCGGCGCCGGCGCATGTGTACATCGACAATGTCGACGAGGTGTATCGGCGCGCGATCGCGGCGGGGGCGACGTCGCTGTATGCGCCGATGGATCAGCCGTACGGCGATCGCGAGGCGGGCGTCGTCGACGCACGCGGCATTCAGTGGTTCCTGGCCACGCATCTCGAAGGCGGGCCGCGGCGGCCGGGGTTCCGCACGCTGACGACGGGATTCCGCGCGCGCGGCGCGAAGGAGATGGTTGCGTTTCTCCGCGACGCGTTCGGTGCGGTGCACGTCTCAGGCGAGATGGAGCACGCCGAGATCCGCCTCGGCGAGACCATGATCGAGCTGAGCGAGGCGCACGGGGAGTGGGGGCCGACGCGCGGTGCCTACCATCTCTTCGTCTCCGACTGCGATGCGGTCTACGAGACCGCGCTGCGCGCCGGCGCGACTTCGATGTCCGCGCCGGTCGACAAGCCGTACGGGGAGCGCATGGCCGGCGTGCTCGATGCGTGGGGCAATCAGTGGTTCATCGGACAGGCTCTGGGATGACAGTCGCTCCGCGAGCTTCGTTCCCTGAAGCAGGGCTGGAAATCGCGGGTCCTTGCGCAGGCGGTCGAGGCGCGGATCGACGAGGATGTAGGAGACGGACGGCGCGTGATTGGTGATCGCGCGCTGCAGCTGCGCCAGCGCGCGTTCCTTGTCGCCGAGCTCCGCGTAATACGTGGCGACGGTGTATTCGTTGAAGAGGCCGCGGCGGTGCGAGTCGAGGATGAACGGCTCGAGGGCGCGGTAGGCGTCCTGAAAGCCAGCTTCGGTCGGCGGCACGGTCTGGATCGGCGTCTCCCTCTGCGCGGCGATCCGGTGGGAGAGCTCGATCGCTTCCGGCCAGTGGTGCTGCAGCACATGAACCGACAGCATGCCCAGGAGCAGGCCGGTGGCATCGCGGTTCAAGGCCAGGGACTCGCGATACCGCGCCAGGGAGTCTTCGTAGCGGCGGGCGTGCAGATGGAGCAGCGGCTCCATGGGATGGAGATCGAAGGCGATGGGATCGAGTTGCCGGGCGATGGCGTATTCGCGGAGCGCGTCGTTGAACTGGCCGCGCGCCGTCAATGCCACGGCGAGATTGAAATGGGCATCGCTGTACTCGGGATCGCAGACGGTGGCACGCCGGAGCGCGTCGTCGGCCGCGGGAAGGTCATACTCGTATTGAAGCGCGATCACTCCCATCGCGGACCACGCTTCGGCGTTTCGAGGCTGCAGTTGCAGCGCGCGGCTGGCGTAGTCTTTCGCGGTCCAGGCCGCGTCGCGCCGAAGGCGCGGCGCCGCGGAGAGCGTGCGGACCGTCCAGATGTCGGCGAGCGCAGACAGGGCCTCGGCGAACCGCGGCTCGGCCACCAGCGCCGTTTCGAACAGGCGTCGCGCGCGCTCGGGATCGCGATTTCGCTCCGCCCGCCCCTTGCGGTAGAGCTCCATCGCCGGCGGGCGCGCTTTCGTGACCACGACCGGCTCATGACGCGGCGGCGGCAGGTATCGCTGGGCGATGGTGTGGGCCACGCGGTGCGCGGTCTCGATGGCGATGCCGTCGGTCCAATCGTTCGGGCGCTCGTACGTGTCGCTCCAGAGTTGCGCATGCGACCGCCCGTCGATTCCCGACACGATCACCCTGATGCCGTTTCCCGCGCGCTGTATGGTGCCGTCGATGACGAGGTCCGCACGATCGCCCGGTGAGGCGATGAGCGTGACGGAGCGCGCGGGCAGCACTGCGATCGCGGCCCGCAGCTCTTCCGCGAACACGCGGTCATCGACGCCCATGGGTTTCGCGCCGATGGTGCGGAACGGATGCACCGCGACCGTATGCGCGGCGGGTGTGCGGTGCCGCGCCGCGACGAGAATGGAGAGCAAGGTGACGGTGACGACCGCCTGCCATGTGGAGCGGCGGGCTCTCAACCCGCCGTCTGCTTTCGGCGGGCTGAGAGCCCGCCGCTCCACCGGCGCGATGAACATGTATCCGCGCCTCGGGATCGTCTGCACGTATTGCGGCGCCTCGGCGTGATCGCCGAGGACCATGCGGATCTGGCGGATGGCCGTGTTGATCCCCTGCTCGAATCCGACGTGCGTTTCTTCGCCCCAGATCTTCGCCTGGATCTCCTCGCGGGTGACGAGCTCGCCGGCGCGATCGACGAGCAGGCGGAGGATCTGGAACGGCTGGCCGGCGAGCCGCAGCGCCAGCCCCGAGCGTTTCAGCTCTTCGCGATCAGGATCGAGCTCGAACGGACCGAAGCGGAGTGACACATTTCAGAGTAGACCTCCACCCCTCCACAGGGCGGTCACAGGTCTAACAATGCTCTGTGACGGCGGCGCTGATTCATCGAAAAACTAGCGCCGATCTATCGACGCCGTCCGTCCCGCGAACGCACATTCGCGGCGAAAGGACGACCCATGACCCGTATATCCATCAAGTTGCTTTTCCTCCTCACGATCGCAGTCCTCGCAGCGAGCGCCGCGTCGGCAGGCGAGTGTCCGTTTTCGGGCACCAGCTATTCGGCGCCTTACGACAGCAAGATCAGTCTGCCGCGCTGCGGCGGAACCATCGGGAGATGGACGCCGTGCGAAGTCTGCCTGACCAGTAACAACAACTACACCGAGCAGCAGGCGTATACGCTCAGCTATCCGGCCGCCGGGACCGGGCTCCAGCCTCGGGCCACCTTCAGCCAGAACGGCGTCGCGCTGCCGCCGGTGGACGGATTCTTCGATGGCCTGGTGAACAGCAAGGCCGTCTTCCGCATCCGTTTCTCACCCACGGTGAACAGTGGACCGGTGACGTTCTCGACTACCTCCACCGACGCAGGATTGGTGTTCTCCGGCTCGTTCACGGCCGGCACGTCGAGCTCCAAAGGCTTCCTGCGGCGCGACCCGAGTTTCCCGCGGACCTTCATCTGGGACAACAACTCCCGCCCTTACTTGTGGGGCCAGACCTACTACCAGATCGTCAATCACGCGCGGAACGGCAACACCAGTCTGTGGCAGCCGTCGATCACGAATTCCTCGAACTACGGGATGAACAAGTTCCGGCTGGTGGTCTCCCCGTGGGGCGGGGATCCGCGCTACGCCAACGCCGACTCGCGGGCATTCCTGAAGAACGGCGACGGCACGCTGAACAAGGACATCCTCGACCTCGCCAATTGGCAGGCGCTCGACAAGGTGGCCAACTATCTCAACGGGCTGGGACTCGTCGCCGATCTGATCCTCTTCCATGACGGCACGAGCACGCCCGTACGGAAGCGCTATGCAGAACCGGCGCTACACGCGCTATACCGTGGCTCGCTATGCCGCGTTCCCGACCGTGATCTGGTCGCTGGCCAATGAATATCAATTGATCACCGGCACGAGTCCGGGCATCAACAACGACCCGTGGAACGACCTCGGTTGCCTGATCCGCGGCGGTTGCAATGGCTACGCGACGGGAGCGGATCCCTGGATCGCCAACGGCACGTTGCGGCGTCCGTTGTCGATCCACAACAGCATCAACACCACGGATTTCTCGAGGCCGATCAACAACAGCTATCCATGCTTCGAGTTCTTCACCAACGGCTGGGCGAACCATGTCTCGATGCAGAGCAAGAGAAATGTCGCCGATCCGCAGTCGTTCAATACAGTCTCGCGCAACAGCAATCTCTCCAACAGTCCTTGCCCCGGGTTGACCGGCAGCAACCGGTTGCCGGTGATCAATGACGAGTATTTCTACGTCGGAACCGATGCGAACGCCGCGAACGACCGCCTTCGCCACCGGCAGGCGGTGTGGGCCATCGCCACCGCGGGAGGTTTCGGCAGCGCCGGCAGTCTCAAGGGACCGCTGGGCTGCGGCGGCGATACCAATGTCTGCTTCCCGGCTCTCTACACGACCTGGGTCGACGAGCCGGGTCATTATGGCGACATCAACACGGCGAGGAACTTCTTCAAGGGCCTGCCGAGCTGGTGGAGGATGGTGAACGACGTCGCGATCCCGGGCCAGAGCCGCGTGTACGCGCTGTCCGACCCCGGCGTGAAGTTCGTGGTCTATTCCGCGCAGGGCAGCACGGTGACGTTGAACGTGCCCGCTCCGCCGGCCGGCCGGCAGTGGTCGTATACCTTCATCAATCCGCAGACCGGCGCCAACGAGACGATGTCCCAGCTCACCGGAGGCGGCACCCAGACGTTCACCGCGCCGTTCGCCGGCGACTGGGCCATGCGCTTCGATGTCTTCTGATTCGCAAGTGGAGGACAGGCACTCCTGCCTGTCCTCCTTCTCAATTGGACAGGCAGGAGTGCCTGTCCTCCACTCGGAGTTAAGCTGTGCGCGTGCGCAAGCTCGCCCTGCTGTTTCTTCTCGCCACGGTTCCTCTCTTCGCGGCAAAGCCGTGGGAAACGTTCGACTACTCGCAGAAGCGCTTGAACGACGCGGACGTCGCGAGCCGCACGCTCGAGGAGCTGCGGCTGATGCGCGGCATCATCTTCGGGCGGCATGGGCGCGTCTTCGGAGTCGATCGCGACATCGATCGATATCTGCGCGCGCAGAGCTGGTACGAGGCCGATCGCGGCTACGACAACACGACGCTGAACGACGTCGAGCGCGCGAACCTCGATGTCATCCGGAAGGCCGAGGCCTTGCGTCACCGGCACGTCGAGCCGGGCGACATGCGGTGGTGGAAAACGCGCGCGCTGTCGGAGGCGCAGCTCGGAGAGCACAGCGGTCCCGAGCTCCGCGTGCTGCTCGCCGAGATCGAAGCGATCCACGGCCGGGTGTTCGATGACGCGCCGACGCTGCAGCAGTACTTCGACGCGCGCTACTGGTACCGCGCCGACCGCGATTACGACCCGAAGATCCTCACCGCCACCGAGCGGAAGAACATGGACGTCATCGAGTCCGCGATCCGGCGCCAGCGCAAGGTGGTGCTGCTGCCGGGCGACCTCGGTCCGTATCTGACGAAGCCGATCACGCCGCAGATGCTCGCCGGCGTCGGACTGCACGAGCTCCGTTTCCTCCGCAACGAGATCTATGCGCGGCGCGGACGCGTCTTCCAGACCTTCTGGCTGGCGAACTGGTTTTCGCAATACAGCTGGTACCAGCCGAACGAGCAGTTCCGCGACGCGATGCTCACGCCGGTGCAGAAGAGCAACGTGGCGGTCATCACGGCGCGGGAGCGCGAGCTTCATGACCTGCTGAGCAGCGCGCCGATCACCACATCGATGCTCGAGGGGATGTTCACCGAAGACCTGCGCCGCCTGCGCAACGAGATCTACGCGCGGCACGGGCGTCCGTTCCAGGACGCCGCGCTTCGCAGCTATTTCGGGAGCTTCGACTGGTACCGCCCCGACCCGGCCTTCAACGAGGCATCGCTCTCGCCGACCGAGCGCTCGAACGCGGAGCTGATTCAGCGGATGGAGCGGGAGGCCTCCAGCCAGATCGTCTTCGAAGGTTGATGAGCGCATGCTCCGCGGTCCGCGGAGCGTCGCCCTATGATGAATGAATGAAGCTCACCGTTTGTCTCGCCGGCATTACGGGTTGGGTCGGACGCCCGCTCGCCGCTGCCATCGCCCGGAGTGAAGATCTGCAACTGGTCGCAGCCGCGGCGCGGAGCGCCGGCGGAACCGAGATCGAAGGGGTGAAGGTGAGCGGCTCGGTGGAGGAGGCGCTCGCGACGCCTTCCGATGTGTACGTCGATTACACGAGTGCCGAGAGTGTGAAGGGGAACGTGCTGAAGGCGATTGCGGCGCGAAAACACGTGGTCATCGGAAGCTCGGGTCTCACCGATGACGATTTCACGGCAATCGACGCGGCAGCACGCGCACAAAATGTCGGCGTGATCGCGGTGGGAAACTTTGCGATCGCGGCGGCGCTGCTCCAGCGCTTCGCGGCCGAGGCGGCGCCGCATTTCACTGCGTGGGAGATCATCGACTACGCGCACGACTCGAAGGTCGACGCCCCGAGCGGGACCGCCCGCGAGCTCGCGTGGCGCCTCGGACGGAGTGGAGTCTCACGGCCGGCCGTGCCGCTCGATCAGACGCTCGGGCCGCGCGAGAGCCGGGGAGCCACCGTCAGCGGAACACAGGTGCACTCGCTGCGGGTCCCGGGATACACCATCGGCGTCGAGGTCCACTTCGGCCGCGAAGACGAACGGCTGACGCTTCGCTATGACGGCGGCACCGGTGCCGGGCCGTACATCGCCGGCACGCTCCTGGCGATTCGCCGCGTCCGGGAATTCGTGGGCGTGGTGCGGGGGCTCGATTCGCTCCTATGAACATCCGCCGCGCGGAAACCATATTTTTCGTTACGGGAGCAACCCTAAACGCGCGAGCATGCAGGTCGCTGCATCGAACGGCTGCCATTGGCGTCAACAACGCAATTAGAAGCTACGGCTACTGATCATCGTCGTCATCAGTGGCGAGCGACTCTCGATCGGGTAATCCTTTTCGTCGGCGCTCAAGCGCCTTGCGGAACAGCTTGACTGCTTGCTCGTCACTGTCTGTGGTCGGTTCTATGCCGCTGAGCGTTGTTTCAACAACTTCAAGAGGTACGAACTCTTCTAGCGACTTCAGATCGAGTCTCGGAATCTGGCGAGTAACTACCGATCCCAAGCCCTGTTGTTTCGTCGTCTGAACGAAAGAGCGCAGAAAAACTATCACCGTTGTCGGATTACTTGCGATCTTCTCCGCCCACTCTCGCACGGCTAATCCATCGGTCCACTTCGACCAGCGGTATAGCAGCGTCACCAGGTGAGGATGAGTAAGGAGTTTTCCACGTTCAGCAGCGGCACTGATTTTAGAGCTGCAGAGTTGCTCAAACTCTGGAAGCGCCTGCTCAGAGATGATCGCCGTACGATCCGAGGATCGCTGTCCTTCGTCACGAGGTTCTTCGAACCACACCAGTCGTGCAGGCCCATACACTCCTTCGGTCGTCAGAATGGCTGCTCTTAGTGATGCCTGCCGCTCTTGGAGTGTCTTGAGCCTGATCAAGTAACGATAGATGATGCCTGTCACTTCGGGATCAAGTCCCCACATCTCTGTTCGGCGGGGGAGATCGTCGCCCTCATCGAGCATCGCCGTGACAAATGGCACCACGTGATCCAGCGGGATCCGGTCCTTCTCGAACTCGAGTCGAAGTAAGAAACGTTGAATGCGTCCGTCTCGCTTGACCGCCTGCATGAACTCGCGCGTACTCTCTCGGCTTCGAGTGTTGGCAATGAATCGATCGAGTTCAGCTTGCGTGATGTCGCCTTTGGGAACCGTCAAGTAAAAGTACTTTTCAAAGTGAGTCTCGGTTCCCACGCGCTTCGAAGTGGTCCATCCTGGCTCGAAACCTTCACCATAAGCATGGCCGTCCCATGCCCATGATGCGCGGGGAAAGAGGCTCGACAGCGCTGCCTTCACAGCTTTGGGTTGCTGCGCACCGTCGAGCATCGCTTCGAGCACTTTCTTGGATGCGTCGGTGCTCCGGTCTAATCCAATCGAGCCGTGAACGAGCATACGTTTACTGCTTGGGAGTCGGTCATAAACTTGTGGCTCGAAAATCCGGAGAATCTCGAGCGCGAAGAGATCGACGACGTTCACTTCATAGCTTTCCCCTTCGCGGAACACGCCCGCATGAAACTCAAACGCGGCGAGAAAACGGTACACATCGCGCAGCGTGTCGAAGTAGACGCGCAGGTGTTGGAAGAACAGGTCAGCCCATCTGTCCTCATCGACTGGCAGCGAATCGGGCAACTGTCGCAGGATGTCATTCAGTCTCGCTACAAGCACATCCAGCAACATCGATGCTTGAAGAACAGGGACGACGAATGGCGCTTGCACGATTTTCTCGAGGTACTGCTCACCAGATGCAAAACCTTCGCGTTGGAGTGCATGAATGACGGCATCGCGCTCGAACAGAACGAAGTACAGAATGCGCGGAAGGTCCGCGTTTGCTTTGATCAAGCGGAAGACAAGACGAATTTCTTCGCTCGTGAGCCGATCGATGTCATCGATCACCACGACAAGCGGTCGGTCACGATGACGAAGGAGTTCGCCAAGGTCCAACTTGAGTGCGTCGGGAGTTGCGGCGTGGGCGTTGGCTTTCGCTGCGAAGAACTCGGATACACGTTCGGCGATCGTCGTCGAGACCGCGAGCAGGTGACCGGCGAGAACGATGACAGCTCCACCGATTATCCAAGGTAGCTTGTTGATCGTTGCTGCGCTCACCCCCATCGCGCGAGGCCGAGGGCGACGGCGGTTGCTGACAGATACTTCGTCAGCGGTTCCGCCATCGCTTCGGGAATCCGCAGTGCGGCGGTCCACCTGGCCCACTTCTCGGCGATCTCGCGATCTCGCTTCACCGAATCCTTCCGACCGAGGAACGTACCAATGCGATGGAAGAAGTGTTGTTCAACGTCGCCCGTACCCGACAGCTCCCACACGCTGAACTCAACGACGTCGGCGCGTCGTTCTCCGCCCTCCGGCGCAAGTGCTTCGAGCACGAAGTTCTTGATAGATGTTTTTCCGGATCCCCAAGGACCCGTGAGCGAGACGACCAGACTTGCGTCTTCGCGCCACGCGACCAGCGCATTCGCAAGTTGCTCTGCGAACGGAACGCGGCCGAGCAAGTCTTCCGCCCTCCTTTCAGCCGCGCGGTCGGAATGAAATCGTTTCATCGTCTCTGCCTCAGCATGGCACGCTTCGTCGAAGCATGCAGCAGTCATCTCTGCAGCGTGCTGTCTGAGGTGTGCGCCATCTCTATTGGTCTGGCAACACGCGACCTGTTCGCTCTACCGATCGTAGAAACTTGACGCCGCCTCTCTGAGGGTGCACCGATCCGTGTGCCAATCTACAAAGCCGCGCCTACAAACTATGCGCGGTTTACTAATGTCCTTCGTTCACCTCCATCTCCACACCGAATACTCCCTGCTCGACGGCGCCAGCCGCCCCGAGGATCTGGCGAAGCGCGTGTCCCAGCTCGGCATGCCGGCGTGCGCGATCACGGACCACGGCAACATGTTCGGGGCGGTCGAGTTTTACAACGCGATGAAGTCGGTCGGCGTGAAGCCGATCATCGGCTGCGAGATGTACGTCGCGTACGGGTCGCGCACCGACAAGACGTCGGTCGAGGATCAGCAGGCCGACGCGGGCTCGAACAATCACCTCATCGTCCTCGCCGCGAACGACACGGGCTACAAGAACCTCGTGAAGCTCGTCAGCGCCGGGTACACGGAGGGCTTCTATTACAAGCCGCGCATCGACAAGGAGCTGCTGAAGGCGCACAGCGAAGGGCTGATCGTCCTCTCGTCGTGTCTGAAGGGCGAGGTGTCGCAGGCGCTCGCGGCGGGCAATTATCAGAAAGCGAAGGCCGCCGCTCTGCAGTACAAAGAGATCCTCGGCGCCGACAACTTTTTCCTGGAGATCCAGGATCACGGCATTCCTGATCAGCAGAAGATCGTCCCGCTGATGGCGCGCCTCGGCGAAGAAGTCGGGCTGCCGCTGATCGGCACGAATGACTCGCACTATCTCGACAAGACCGACGCCTTCGCGCACGAAGTGCTGCTCTGCATCGGCACGGGCAAGACCCTCGGCGACGAGAAGCGGATGAAGTTCTACTCCGACGACTTCTACGTCAAGGGTCCGGACGAGATGCGGCGCGTGTTCTCGCAGTACCCCGAGGCCGCCGACAACACGATGCGCATCGCCGAGCGGATCAACGTCTCGCTCGACACGCATGGACATCACCTCCCGAAGTTTCCGGTGCCGCCGCAGTACGACAGCGCCAGCTATTTCGAGCACGTCTCGCGCGAAGGGCTGAAGAAGCGGCTCGCGGAACGAAAGCGCGCGCACGAGCCGCAGCAGTATTGGGACCGCCTCGAGACCGAGATCGAGATCATCAAGACGATGGGCTTCCCCGGGTACTTCCTCGTGGTCTGGGACTTCATCAAATACGCGAAGGACCACGGCATCCCGGTTGGTCCGGGACGCGGCTCCGCGGCCGGCTCTCTCGTCGCGTACTCGCTCGGCATCACCAACGTCGATCCGCTCGACTACGACCTGCTCTTCGAGCGCTTCCTCAATCCCGAGCGCATCTCGCTGCCCGACATCGATCTCGACTTCTGCATGAACCGCCGCGGCGAGGTGATCAACTACGTCCGCAAGAAATACGGCGAAGAGAACGTTGCGCAGATCATCACGTTCGGAACGATGGCCGCGAAGTCGGTCGTACGCGACGTCGGCCGCGTTCTCGGCCAGCAGTACGGCTTCGTCGACAAGATCGCGAAGATGATTCCCGGCGGTCCCGGCGTCACGTTGACTGACGCGAAGAAGGACTCGCCGCAGCTCGCCGACGCGATCAGGAACGACGACGAAGTGAGGAAGATCATCGAGATCGGCGAGAAGCTCGAAGGCCTCTCGCGCCACGCCGGCATGCACGCTGCCGGCGTCGTGATCACGCCGGAGCCGGTGACGAATTACGTGCCGCTCTATCGCACGAACCGCGATGAAATCGTGACGCAGTTCGACATGCGCGTGGTCGAGAAGATGGGCCTCGTGAAGATGGACTTCCTCGGCCTGCGCACGCTGACGGTGATCGACGACGCGGTGAAGTCGGCGAAGTCCGTCGACGGCGTCGGCATCGACATCGACGCGATCCCGCTCGATGACCCCGACGTCTTCCGGCTCTTTCAGGAAGGGCGCACGAAGGGTGTCTTCCAGTTCGAGTCGGGCGGCATGGTCGACCTTCTGCGCAAGGCGCGGCCGACGCGCTTCGACGATCTCGCCGCGCTCAACGCGCTCTACCGCCCCGGCGCGCTCGACGTCGGCATGGTCGATGAGTACGTGAAGCGCAAGAACGGGGTTTCGAAAGCGAAATATCTCGTGCCGGCGATGAAGGAGATCCTGGAGGAGACGTACGGCGTCATCGTCTACCAGGAGCAGGTGATGCAGATCGCGCAACGCGTGGCCGGCTACTCCCTCGGCCAGGCGGATTTGCTTCGCAAGGCGATGGGCAAGAAAGACGCCGCGAGCATGGCCAAGGAGCGCGACAAGTTCGTCGACGGCGCGGTCGCGAACGGATACGACAAGAAGAAAGCGAACGAGATCTTCGACTACATCGAGCCGTTCGCGCGCTACGGCTTCAACAAATCGCACTCGGTGGCGTACGCGCTGGTCGCGTATCAGACGGCGTGGCTGAAGGTGTATTACCCGCGCCACTTCATGGCCGCGCTGATGTCGTCGGAAATGGACCGCACCGAGGCCGTGGTGAAGTTCATTCACGAAGCCAAGTCGATGGGCATCGAAGTGATGCCGCCGGACGTGAACGAATCGAACATGTTCTTCACGGTCGTCGGATCGAACATCCGCTTCGGCCTCGGCGCGGTGAAAGGCGTCGGCGAGAGCGCGGTCGAAAGCGTGCTCGAAGCGCGGCAGCGCATCGGCCGCTACTCGTCCTTGCTGCAGTTCTGCGAGGAAGTTGATCTGCGCGCGTGCAACAAGAAGGTGCTCGAGGCCCTGATCAAGTCGGGCTCGTTCGATTTCCTCGGCAAGTCGCGCAAGGCGCTGTTCGATCAGCTCGAGTCGACGGCGGATTCCGCGCAGCGCGTGAAGGATGAGAAGGAGCGGGGACAGAACTCACTCTTTTCGATGTTCAGTGGAGCGGCGGGCTCTCAGCCCGCCGGGGACGCAGGCGGGCTAAGAGCCCGCCTCTCCACTCCGGAGTGGCCCGAGGACGAGAAGCTGCGCTATGAAAAAGAAACGCTCGGCTTCTACATCACCGGACATCCGCTCAACAAATACACGATCGATCTGAAGCAGTTCGCGAACACGAACACGGAGACGCTCTACCGCCACGTCGACGAGGTGGTGAACATCGGCGGCATCGTCTCGCAGATCAAGCGCTCGAAGATCAAGAAGGGGCCGAACGAAGGGAAGATGATGGCGAAGTTCTTCCTCGACGATCAGTTCGGATCGGTCGAGGTGGTCGTCTTTTCCGACCTCTTCACGAAGCTCAACCGCTGGCTCGACAACGGCGTGGCGGTTCTGGTCACGGCGACGGTGAAGGACACCGGCGGGCAGCAGACGGGCAGGAGCGCGTCGCTGCAGTCGGCGGAGCAGTCGGCGCAGCAGATCTACGACGAATACGGCGGACATCCCGAAGCGCGCATTTCCGCGTACGACGTCAGCCTCGACGACATCGAAGACGACCGCGATCCGAAGGAGATCGAGCGCGAAAAGTACGGCGACCGCAAGGACAACTTCGGCTTGTTCGGAACGCCGGCGTCCCCGCCGGCTGACCCGGCGCCGTCCCGCGCCGCCGCCCCGGGGGCCGGCGAGACGCCGGCGGATCAGCCGGCGCGGGACGCCGGCGTTCCCGAGGACGACGACGCATTCAATGCTGCCGTCGAAGCGATTGCAGAGGACACCACAGCGGAAGCTCCGAGCTTCGCCGCGCACGCCGCGGCATTTCACGAGTCGCCGGTCACGCCCGAGCTCTCCGCGCTGGAGATCGTGCTGCTCGACGGCATCCGCGACAAGAAGGTGAAAGAGATCTCGCTCGAAGTACCGTATCCGCGGATGAGCGACGCGACGGTGCAGAAGATCCGCGAGATCGTCGAAGAGCACGCGGGCGAGATTCCGGTGACCGTCACGATCGTCGAGTTGCCGCCCGACCTCGCGGCATCGTCCGGTTCGAGCGAGCTGCGGCTGAAAGTGAACTATCACTTCAAGGTGCAACCTGGACCAGCGCTGAACGAGGCGTTGCTGACCGTCCATGCGAGTCCGCGCTACGTGTTTTGAGATTCTCGCCGCCTGCCTGATCGCGGCGTCGCTCAGCGCGGATCCGCGCGTCGACTGGCTCTCCAATCACGCGGTGAGCGTGCGCTCGCTCGATCCCGCCGACGGCGATTTCAAAGACCTCGAGCCGCTGCGGGCGACACTCAAAAACGTTCGCGTGGTGATGCTCGGCGAGCAGACTCACGGCGACGGCTCGACGTTCCTCGCGAAAACGCGGCTGATCCGCTTCCTGCACGAACAGATGGGATTCGACGTGCTCGCGTTCGAGTCGGGCCTGTACGACTGCGCGAAGGCGTGGGATCTCCTTCGCGAAGGAAAGGAAGACGCGTTCGTGCGCGGCGTGTTCCGCATCTGGTCCGACAGCCGCGAGGTGCAGCCGCTGATCGCGTACGTCAACGCGCGTGCGAAGAGCAGCCGGCCGCTGGAACTGGCCGGCGTCGATTGTCAGCTCACCGGATCGGCATCGACCGATTTTCTCCCTGGCGATTTGCAGGCATTTGCGACGGGCGATGAGTGGAGTCGAGTCGCGCCTGTTCTTCGTAAGCTCAGCGACGGAACGTGGGAAGAGGAGAACGCGGTCATGCCGGCCGCGGAGGAGCAGGCGGAGTTTGCGCGGATCCTCGAGCGCTGGCGATCGGCAATCGCTGCCCGCGACAAAACGCCCGCGACGCAGGCATGGTCGGGTGCATTCTGGCGCCAGTTCCTCGCCAGCCTCCGCGTGACCGCGGAGCAGACGTGGCGCGCGAACAACCCCGCTGTCTTCCCCACCGTCTTCGCCATGCGCGACCGGCAGATGGGAGAGAACCTGGTCTGGCTGGCGAATGAGCGCTATCCGAACCGCAAGATCATCGTCTGGGCGGCCACGTTCCACAACGCGCGCCGCATCGACACGATCCAAACCGATGAGCCGAAAGCGAAGCGCCTGTACGCCGTGAACAAGCCGATGGGGGAGGTCGCGCGCCGCGAGCTCGGGACGCGGCTCTATTCGCTCGCGTTCATCGCGTACGAAGGCGAAGCGGCGAGCGTGTTCGCGAAGAACGCACAGCCGCTGCCGAAGCCGAGCCGCGACTCGCTGGAAGACCTCTTCCATCGCGCCGGCGTGACCAACGCGTTCGTCGATTTCCGCACCGCGCCGCGGTGGCTGAGGCGTCCGATCACCGCGCGGCTCCTCGGGCACTTGGAGATGCGCGCTGACTGGACACGCGTCGTCGACGGCGTCCTGTTTCTCCCGCGCATGGAACGCAGTCACCGGCGGTGATAGAGCCGCGGCGTATACTCGCCTCATGGGCCTGACGGTTCTTACGATTGAAGTCGGGAATCCCTCCGATCCCGACATTACAAAGCCGGTTGAATTCCTCATCGACTCCGGAGCGATCTACTCCGTTGTTCCTCGGAAACTGCTCGACGAGCTCGGAATCAAGGCATACGCAAAGCAGGAATTTCGTCTCGCCAACGGAGCAAAAATTCGCCGAGACAAAGGCGTGGCGTTTTTCCGATACGGCGAGCGTGCCGGCGGCGCAGACGTGATTTTTGGAGAGGAAGACGACAGCCAGCTTCTCGGCGCGTTCACGCTCGAGGCGCTCGGTCTCGCGCTCGATCCGCTGCGCCGCGAATTGACGCCGCTGCCGATGGTGCTGGGAGGGTGGCGTCCGGAAGACGCCACCTTGGCGTAGCCCATCACGGGATCAGGCCGAGATCCTTTCCCTTCTGCACGGCCTGCACGCGCCGGCTCACGCCCATCTTGTCGAAGAGGCGCGAGCTGTGGGTCTTGACGGTGTTCTCGGACACGAAAATGCGCTCGCCGATCTCGCGGTTGCTGAGCCCTTCGGCGATGAGGCCGAGGATCTCGTGCTCGCGTTGCGTGATCCCGAGCTCCTTCAGCTTTGCCGCGTTCAGGACGAACGGCCCGCCGGCGGGAACGCGCACTTCCTTCACCACCACGATCTCTTTCACCCGCGTCCACTTGATGCCGAAGTAGATTCCGACGGCGGTGAAGATCGCGGCGATCAGGCCGCCGTACAGTTCGGTGGGGTAGGTGTGGACGAAGTGTTTGTACTCGATGAATTTGAGGAGCGCGATCAGCAGGCCGCCCGCGATGCCGAGGAGGAGGATCCGTTTCAAGAGGGCGGCAGTTTAGCGCCGAGGGCGCTCGATCATGTGCAGCGCCTCACGGACTTTCGAGTCGAGCTGCGGATTCGCGCCCATCCAGTCGGTCACTTCGTCCGGAAGAGACTCGAGAAAGTGCATCAGCTCGCGAAAGTCCGCTTCGAGCTGCGCGTGCTCGGCGCCTGCGGCCTGCAACGCGCGCACGCCTTCCGACGACTTCCAATCCGCCTCGCGCAGCAGGCGGCGTTTGTTGCGGTTGTCGCTGGAATCGTCGGACTTCGACCAGAGGCCGATGTTATCCGCCTCGTTCAGCAGCGCCGCGGTTTTCTCCAGGATCTCGCGCAGCTGTTCAGTGAGCGTCATGCGCGCGATGTTAACCGCGACCGCCGCGTAGCGTAACGAGCGGATGTGCATGTCGTCTGGCGCGTCGCGATCTTCCTGGCCATGTGCGCCGCGGTGGTCGCGCTCTCGATCGTGCTCGTCGCGGAGCCGCTGACGGCGCTGCACCGGCGCGGCCTGTTCCTCGCGCAACTCGACAAGGAACCGTACGACCGCGCGATCAACATGATCATCGGCACGCTGATGGCGGTCGGCATGGTGCTGTGCGTGAAGATTCGCCGCGCAACGGCTCGATCGACGGCCACTCGCCGACTACGGCGTGATCCTCGACGCCGCCTGGTGGAAGAGTCTCGTCCTCGGATTCATGATCGCCGCCGCGGTGATGCTGCTCGTCTTCGCCGGCGAATCCGCCGCGGGTCTCCTCGTGATCACGAACCTCGGCGCGATCTCGCTGTTCTCCGTCGTGAAGGTGCTCTGCGTCGGCGTGTACGAAGAATTCGTCGCGCGCGGTTATCTGCTGCGCAACATCGGAGTCATCCCGTCCTCGCTCATCTTCGCGCTGCTCCATCTCACGAACGACAACGCCTCGCTTCTCAGCACGCTCGGCATCTTCATCAACGCGCTCTTCTTCGCCGCCGCCGCGCTTCTCACCCGCCGCCTCTCCGCCGCCATCGGCGCGCACATCGCGTGGAATCTCTTCGAGGGCTCGATCCTCGGGTTTCCCGTCAGCGGCGATAAGGAGATCTCGTCGCTGATCGAGATCCGGCAGCTGGGCCATCCTCTCATTACCGGCGGGGAGTTTGGGCCGGAGGCGGGGGTGGTGGGGATTCTCGCTTCGCTGTTGGGGATTTTGTTGCTGTGGCGCGCACGAACATCGCGGCTCTGAAAATGAGCTTCGCCTTCTTCCTTCGTCACTAAGCTGGCAAATCTGGAAGATGGCGATCTTCCATCGTTACTCGGTTAGCAAATTCGGAAGATGGCAATCTTCCATCGTTACTCGGTTAGCGAATTTGGAAGATCGCGATCTTCGTACGTTACTTCGTTAGCAAATTTGGAGATAGCGTTCTTTGTTTTTCAGGCTGTTAGCAAATTTGCACGCACGCGATCGTCACTCGTCAGAAAGAGGGGCGCGCCGGAGGCGCGCGCTACTCCAACCCAGCCAGCACGCGAACGAGATCCGACGGCTCGATCGGTTTCTCCAAAAACGCGTCCGCACCGGCTTTGAGCGACGCTTCGCGCATCGACGACCCCAGTGCGGTCAGCGCGACGACCGAGAACGGGGTGGTTCTGGCCTGGCTGCGCAGGGCGCGGTCAATTGCTCGAACGCATCGGCAGCGCTGCTGGCGGTCACGACGGAAGCGCCGGCGGCGCGCAGAACTGTTGTGATCAGCTTGCGCATCTCCAGCTCGTCGTCGACGACGAGCACGCGCATGCCGACGATGGACCCGCCAACCCACTCGTGTTAAACGTCGTTTTCTTGAAGCCCTGGCATCGATCATCTTACGGCGCCGCGACCCGCGGCCTCGGAGCCGTGGCTGCAATCGTGCAACAGGAGTTTTTGCGGTCCTCCGCCGACTCTCATCGGCGCCCACCGGACCCTCTTCAGGCAGTGCGCGGCAACTGGTGCCCGCTCTTCGAATCCTGTCGCGGCGCAGCACAACGGATCGGAGCTCCTTTTGAAAAGAACAGCAGCAGTACTGACCATGTTGACCTTCGCGGCCTGCGCCACCAGCACGCCCGACCGTGCCGTCAAAGCAGCATCCTCGCTGGACGTCATGCACAGCAACAGCTCCAAGGCGCGGACGCAGATCGACACGGTATTGACCTCACTCGACAGCATGCTCAATGCGTCGCCGGATCATCTCCGTGAGGCCTACGATCGGTACGACAGGGACGTGAAACAGATGAATGGATACGCGGCCGACATGCGCGAGAACGACGCCGATCTCCGCACGAATGGCAACGCGTACCTGGCGCAGTGGCAGCGCGACGCATCGAATGTCTCCGACCCGGAGCTCCGCGCACTTTCGGAACAGCGTCGCAACCAGATCGCGAGATCGAGTGAGGAGATGCGCTCGAAGGTCACTCTGGCCGCAGATAGCTTTGCGGCGTTCCTTCGAGACATCAACGACATCAAGAAGGTCCTCGGCAACGATCTCACTCCCGTCGGCCAGCGCAACGTTAAGGACACGACGGTCGCTCAGACGGCGAATACGGAAGGCTTGCGCGTGAAAGCTGCCGTGCATAACGCGGAGCAGGCCATTGAAGGCTTCCACGCGCAGATTACGCCGGCGAGCTGACCCGCTTCATTTCTCCGCAGCCTCGCCGAGCCGGAGACGGCTTGGCGGGGCTGCCTGCTTATGAGCAGTACGAGGAAAGGAGTCTCACCATGACGACACTGTTTGCTGAGCAGGAAACGCGGACGATTGCGACACGCGCCGGAACGATGCGCGCGGCCGTTTTTCACGGCGTCAATGACGTTCGCCTCGAGGAAGTCCCGCGACCGCAGGCCGGACCGGGTGAAGCGGTCATCCGCGTCACGATGACGACGATCTGCGGCACCGATCTCCACATCGTACGGGGCGAATACGCGGTCAAGCCGGGCCTCACCATCGGCCATGAGCCGGTCGGCGTCATCGAGGAGCTGGGCGCCGGCGTGACCGGCTACAGCATCGGCGACCGCGTGCTTGTCGGTGCCATCACGCCGTGCGGCCAGTGCAACGCCTGCCTATCCGGCAACCTCTCGCAGTGCGGACACGGCAGCGGTTACGAGGCCATCGGCGGTTGGCGGTTCGGCAACACGATCAACGGCGCGCAGGCCGAATACCTGCTCGTGCCCAACGCCCAAGCCAACCTGGCGAAGATCCCGGACGACGTGACCGACGAACAGGTCGTGCTCCTCGCCGATATCGCCTCCACCGGCATCAGCGGAGCAGAGTCGGGCGGAGTCAGAATCGGTGACGCGGTCGTGGTCTTCGCGCAGGGACCGATCGGCCTTTGCGCCGCGCTAGGCGCGAAGCTGATGGGCGCCGCGGTTGTCATCGGTGTGGACGGGGATGACGATAGGATCGCCATGGCCCGGAAGATGGGCGTCGACGTCGTCCTCGATTACCGCAAAGTGGACCTCGTCGAGGAGATCCGCCGCCTCACCGGCGGTACCGGTGTCGACGTAGCCATCGAATCCCTCGGTACGCAGGAGACATTCGAGAACGCGCTACGCGTGCTCCGCCCGGGCGGCACGCTTTCGTCGCTCGGTGTTTACTCCGGCAAGCTGCAGATGCCATACGACGCGTTCGCCGCCGGACTCGGCGACCATCGCATCGTGACAACGCTGTGTCCTGGCGGAAAGGAACGGATGCGCCGTCTCATCGCGATGGTGCGCAGCGGCAGACTGGACCTCCGTCCCTTGCTCACGCACCGTTTCAAGCTGGCGGACATCAACGAGGCGTACAAACTCTTCGGCGACCGCCGCGACGGCGTCATGAAGGTGGCGATCACGCCGTGACCGCGGACCCTGCAGATCCGCCGGCTCAATCTGGTGACCGATTTTCTTCCCCGGCTGGCGTTGCGGCGGCTACATCTCGTCGTACTTGCACGGCACGATCACGCGAAACGTGGAGCCGTGTCCGGGCTTGGTCGCAAGCTCCAGGCTCGCTCCTAAAAGCTCGCAGAGCCGCTTGACGATGGACAACCCAACGCCCTCACCATGCTGTTCGCTCGCCGGCACCTCGCCGGAAGCGGAGGGGACTGTCGCCGCGGCGGCCATGTCGCGCCGGCGGTCCGTGCTCGCGTCTCTCGCCTCATCAGCGACCGCTGTTGCCTCTTTCAACTCCTGCGCGAACGCCGCGGCATCGGCCTCGTCGATTCCCGCGCCGGTGTCCTGGACGGAGAATGTCCAGCGGTCCGTGTCGCGTGTTTGGTCGAGTCCCCAGCTGACGGAGATCCCGCCGCGCTCCGTGTATTTCACCGCGTTGAGAAGCAAGTTCTGAAGGATGCGCAGGACTTTCGGTTTGTCGCCCTCGACCGGCAGCGTGCTTGGGCCGTCCATCTCCAGATACAGCCCGCGATCCGTCGCCGCGGCCTGGGAGGCGGTGCAGAAATCGCGCAGCAGCACTGCGGCGTCGAACGCGGTCACGGTGCGCTGCTCATGTCCCGCTTCAAGACGGGCGAGGCTCAACAGGTCGTTCAGCATCTCGTTGAGCGATGAGACGCCTTTGCTGAGCATTTCTGCGACTTCGGTGCGCACGAGCTCGGGGAGCGATGCGCCGCTCGCGTTCAGCGTGGCGGCGCCTTTGACGACGGTGACGCTTCCACGAAGGTCATGCGCTGCGGTCCGCCACGCCTCGGCTCGTGACTGCTCCATCGTGTGCAGCGCCGCCAGCGCCCGTTCCAACGCATTGACGTGCCCGGCCGACTCCGTCTGCTGGAGACGGCCATACTGCGTCGCGCTGGCCGTGACGCCATCCGCACACAACTGAGCCCAGATGCGGCGCGCATTCGGCATGACGCCTGGCTCGAGCGAGGGATGGTCGGCCGCATAGCGTTCCAGCTCGGCCGCGACGCACATCTGCAGATATCCCCATTCGCGGAGGACTTCGCTGAGCGAATAGCCCTGCTGCCACCGTTGCACGCCGTGATCGGCGACCTTGTCGGCTTCCTCCTGCTCTTCATTGACCCCCGGCGGTTCCGGCCACGTCCGAAGGCTGTGGGAGAGGGAGTCGAGAACGGCGGGAATGTGGTCATTGAATTGCGCGCGCGAGAGCGAGGCGGCGATATTCTGGCCCGGCACCACATCCCCGTAAGCACGCCACGCGTCCAGAATCACGTCCCGTCGTGTCAACAATTCCGCGGCGAGCGCGCTCAGTTGCTCTCTCGCGGGATTCGCCGGAAACACGACGTGGATGTCTTTCACGATGGCGTCAGTCACTCAGACGTACCAAGCGCGAGGCGTGCCACCGGCCGCTGCAGCGCGCGTGCGTTGACGGAAGACTGTCGACCAAGAGCTTGGGAAGCTCCTACGCTACCAACTGAGCTACGCCCGCTCGCGTGGGAAATCCTAAACGCGTCACAACCCCGCCAGCACCCGAACCAGATCCGACGGCTCGATCGGCTTCTCCAGAAACGCATCCGCCCCCGCCTTGAGCGACGCCTCGCGCATCGACGATCCCAGTGCGGTCAGGGCGACGACGGAGAACGGGGTGCTTCTGGCCTGGCTGCGCAGGGCGCCGATCAGGTCGATGCCGTCGCCGCCGGGCATGGCGAGGTCGGTGACGACGGCGTTGATCTCCTCTTTCTCGCACACGGCGAGGGCGGCCTGCATCGACATCGCGGGGAAGACCGTTGCTCCGGCAGCGCGGAGGAACGACACGAACATGTCCAGGGCATCCTTCGTGTCATCGACGACGAGAATCCGGCGGCCGTCGAGACTCGGCAACGCGGCAGGGTGAGGAACGGCTGCTTGGTGCACGGTCGCGATCGGGAGCAGGAAGCGGAACGTCGCGCCCTTTTCCTTTTCCTTCGCTCTCCGCCGAGACCTCGCCGCCGTGCAACTCGACGATGTGCCGCACGATCGCCAGTCCGAGGCCGAGACCGCCTACGGCCCGGGTCTTCACGTTCGCGGCCTGCGCGAATCGATCGAACACGGCCGGCAGGAAGTCGGGCTCGATTCCCTGGCCGGTGTCGCGGACGGAGACCATCGCCCGCGGTCCTTTCGTTTCCAGCCGGATCTCGATCTCGCCCTGGTCCGGCGTGAATTTCACGGCATTCGAGATGAGATTCCACATCACCTGTTGCAAGCGGCTGCGGTCGCCGAAGATGTGGGCGGACTGGATGTGCCGGCGGATCTCGATGCGTTTCGCCGCGGCGGCGGGAACGATGGTCTGGATCGCCGCCTCGACGACCTCGCTCAGATCGACCGCCTCGGGTGCGAGGCGAAGTTTTCCGGTCGTGATGCGCGAGAGATCGAGAAGATCTTCGACGAGCTGGGACTGGGCCTTGGCCGCGCTGAGAATCGCCTGCGCGGCCTCGCCGGTGCTGGTCTGGTCGCGGCCGAACAACAACATCATCTGCGCCCATCCGATGATCGACGTCATCGGCGTTCGCAGCTCGTGCGACACCGTCGCCAGAAAATCGTCTTTGGCGCGGCTGGCCGCGTCCGCGGCTTCCTTCGCGCGCTTCAGGTTCTCGACCGTTTTCTGAAGCCGGTCGTTGAGATCGGCGACCTCGCGCTCGGCGGTGACGTCGCTCAGGATGCAGGCGAAGTGCGTGACCTGGCCGAATGGGTCGAGCACCGGATCGGCGGAAAGGCGCAGCGCGTGGTCGCCGAGCTGCAGATCCATCGACGTTCCCCGGCGCGTCTCGGCTGCTTCGGCGAGCAACTCGCGTAGCGCGGCCGGATTCGCCGGAAACAGGATCTCGTGGATCGACGCGCCGACGCTCGAAGCGCCGGTGAGGGCGACGAAGGCCGGATTGCAGCGGCGGATGGTACCGGTCTCGTCGACGATGGCGACGCCGTCGTGAACGGCTTCGAACGTCTTCTGCCACTCGATGGAGCTGCGGCGGAGCTCGTGCTCCATTCTGCGCAGGCGGAGCAGGGCGGTGACGTTGGCGACGAGCTCCTCCGGCTCCATCGGCTCGGTGAAGTACGAATCGGCGCCGGCCTCGAATCCCTTCATGCGATCCTGTCGATCGATGAACGACGCGGAGATCTGCACGACGATCGTCGACGCGTAGTCGGGATTGCTCTTGATGGCGCGGCATACGTCGTAGCCGCTCGCGTCGCCGAGGTTCACGTCGAGCAGGACGAGGTCGGGCTGGTGTGTGGCAATGAGCGGCAGCACCCGGCTGCCGCGATCCGCTTCGATGACCTGAAATCCCGCGCGGCGGAGCACTCGCGTCTTGACGTAGAGACTGGCCTCGTTGTCATCGACGTTAAGGATCGTTGCGGAAATCTCGGTCGGTTCGCTCATGCGGCTCTCACGGGAAGCAATTGCTTCACAGCAGTGATGACCGCATCGCGATCATAGTGTTGTTTGGAAAGCACGACCGAAGCCATCCCCCGAAGCTCGCGATTCAGCACGTCGTCGATCTGCCGCGAGGTGTAGATGATCACCGGCACCTTGGCGGTCACGGCGTCGCTCTTGAGGCGCTGCAGCACTTCCACTCCGCTCATCTCGGGCAGGTTGAGGTCGAGGAAGATGAGATCCGGCAGCCGGCTGCGCGCACTCAAGAGTCCCTCGGTGCCGGTCCCGGCCTCCATCACCGAGCACTGCAGCTCGCCGAGCGCGCGCGCGAGCACGTAACGCGACGCTTCGTCGTCGTCGATGAGCAGGATCTTCCAGTGGGTGGTGAGATCAGACAGCGTGCGCACCAGCCATTCCCGGGAGACCGGCTTCACGGAGTACGCGCTGGCGCCGAGGGCGATGGCTTTGTGCTGATCCTCGACCGCGCTGATGACGATCACCGGCGTGTTTCGCGTGACGACGTCGCGCTTCAACTCCGTGAGGAACGTCCACGTGTCGTCACCGATGAGGAGGATGTCGAGCACGATCGCCTTCGGCCGCAGCGTCACGCCATGGCGCGCCTCGCGGAGGTTGCGCGCGGGCATGGCCCGGAACGGCGTGCCCTGCAGATACTTCTCGTAAAGCATGAGCGTCTCGACGTGATCGTCGACGAACAGGACCGGAATGCGCGGATCGTCCGGCGCATCCTGCAGCTCGGGCAGCGGCGCCGTCGGACGCATGTAGAGACGCGGAATGCGCGCGCGGAACGTCGAGCCGACGCCGAGCGTGCTCTCGAGCGTCACCTTGCCTCCCAGGAGCTCCACCAGTTTGGCCGTGAGCGGCAAGCCCAGCCCCGTGCCCTTCGCGTGATGCTGCAGCGGGTGATCGACCTGGCCGAACTCGCGGAAGATCATGTCCTGATCCTCGGACGCGATGCCGATGCCGGTGTCGGCGACGCTGAACTCGATCGTGTCGAGCGCACTGTCGTGGCGTGCGCTCACCCGTACTTCGCCGCGCTCGGTGAATTTCAGCGCGTTGGAGATGAAGTTGCGCAGGATCTGCGAGACCTTCGCTTCGTCGGTGAAGAGCGGCGGAGCGTCGCCGGGCTCGTCGAAGACGAGAGAGAGCGAGCGGTTGATCAGCAGCGGCCGCAGCATGCCGCGCAGCGCGCTGAACAGGTCGGTGATCGAAAACTCCTTCGGCCGCACGGTCGTTTTGCCGGCCTCGATCTTGGCAATGTCGAGCAGGTCGTTGACGAGCTCCGAGAGATCCTCGGCGGCCTTGCGGATGAACCCGACCTGTTTCCGCTGCTCGTCCAGGAGCGGGCCGTCCATCTCGTCGAGCAGGAGCAGCGAGAGCGCGAGCATCGAGTTCAGCGGCGTCCGGAACTCGTGAGTCATGTTCGAGAGGAACTTCGTTTTCATCTCGTCGGCGCGCTGCAGGTGCTCGGCCTTCTCGTTGAGCTCCGCATACAGTGCGACGACGCCGCGATTCGTGTCTTCGAGCTCGCGGTTCACGACCTCGATCTCGTCCTGCCGCTTGCGCAGATCGGCCAGCGCGCTCACGAGCTCGAGGTTCTGCTGGCGAATCTCCTCCATCGCCGTGCCTCGGCGGTCGTGCATCAGCTTGTCGGCGATCGCCTGGAGCTGCGGGCCGGTGAAGAGGGGAGCGCGACTCGGGAGGAGCTTCTTGAGCGAAACTGTGGTCCCGGTGGGCGATGACTCGATGTCGACGCGATCGAGCAGCCGGTGCGCGCCCACGATGCCGAGGCCCATGCCGGTCTTCGACCGGTAACGGCCGCCGAGAATCTCGTCGAGGTTGGCGATGCCGGGGCCGCGGTCGCGCACGAGGATCATCAGCAGTTGCGGCGCGCTGTTGCCCTCGAGGCGGAACTCGATGATGCCTCCGCCAGCGTACGAGAAGGCGTTGCGTGCGATCTCCGACACCGCGGTGGCGACGCGGATCTGATCCTGGGATTCGAGCGAGAGCGCGGCCGCGAGCTGTCTGGCGCGCTGTCTCGCCACCACGACGTCCTCTTCCGACTCGATCGGAATGGAGAACAGCGAGTAGGCAATCTCGGGTCTCATGGCGTGCGTGCGACGACGACCGTCGAGTCGTCATTCTGGCGGCGATGATCCTTCCAGAGCATGCCCGCGATCAATGCCGGATCGTGCGTCAGGAGGCCGGGGTAACGATCGAGGTCCCAGCGCGTGGTGATCCCGTCGGAATGCATGATCAGGCTGCTCGCGCGCGACCAGGGGTAGGAGAACTCGCGGAACTCGCGGACGTCGTGGCCGACGATGCCGTAGAGCGAGACCGCGCTGCGTCTCGCCGCAGGATCGATCATCGTCACGGAGATGTTCCCGATTCCGGCAAACCGCATCGTTCCGTTGCCGGCATGCAGCTCGGCGATCGCCACCGCCGCGCCGCGGGTGCGCTTCATGGCGTCGTGGATGGTCCGCAATTTTTCGGGGGGAGTGCCTTTCGCCGTGCGAAACGCGACGCCCGCCGCCACGGCTGCCTCGTGCGCCGGCAGTCCGTGTCCGAGGCCGTCGACGAGCATGACCGTGAGCGTCCCGTCGTCTTCGATGCAATCCCACCCGTCGCCGTTGACGTGTTCATTACGCACCGGCACGGAGATCGCCGCCGCGTTGGCGGGGCCCTTGACGGCACGCTCCGCAACGCGAGCCAGGACGGCGGTTCCGAAGGTGCGTGCGGAATAGAGGTCGAAGAAATCCGCCATCCGCGAGACGGCACCGAGGCCCGTACCGGACGTCGCCGTGGTGGAATGGCCGTCGCGCAACGCCTGGGCGATGTCTGCGATCCCCGGGCCGGTATCGAGCGCGATGACTTCGACCGTCGCGCCTTCCGGACCGATGAGAACAATCCCGCGAGTCGCATGCTTGACGATGTTCGTTGCGAGCTCGGTGGCGATCACCGACAGACGGCCGGTCGTGCCCTCTTCCAGACCGAGCTCTCCGGCGAGGCCCGAGACCGCGCGGCGCACTTCTCCGACGGCGCTCGCTTCGGTGACTTCGATCAGGACAGGATCGCGCATCGTTACTTCCAGCGCACGATGGTGATGGTCGTGCCCTTTCCGACTTCGGAGTGGAGATGGAAGTCCTGCACGAGGCGCTTGGAGCCGCCGAGGCCGAGGCCGAGGCCTCCGCCGGACGTGAAACCGTCGCGCATGGCCTGGTCGATGTCGGCGATGCCCGGCCCGTGATCTTCGAACGTGACGCGAACCCCGGCCCGCCCATCGACGTCGAGCTGCTCGAGGGTCACCTCGCCGCCGCCTCCGTAGACGACCATGTTCCGCGCCAGCTCGCTGGCGGCCGTCACGAGCTTGGTCTGGTCGACGAGCGAGAGGCGCGTCTCGACCGCGAACTCGCGCACTGCCTGGCGCACCGTGACGACCGCGTCGTTGGCCGTGACGCTCAGCGTTTCACGTCGCGTCGTCGCCATCGACGCCTTCCTCGAGCGGCGTCCGCAGGAGCTCGATCCCTCGTTCGACGGTCAGCGCGGTGCGGACGCCCGGAAGCGAAAGCCCGAGCTCGACCAGAGTGATGGCGACCGCGGGGCGCATGCCGACGACGACAGTCTCCGCATCGAGGATCCGCGACATGCCGGCGATGTTGCCAATCGTCCTGCCCATGAACGAGTCGACGATCTCCAGCGAGGAGATGTCGATCAGGACACCTTTCGCGTGATCCTTGACGATGCGGCTGGTGAGGTCGTCCTGAAGCGCGAGCGCGAGCCGGTCGTGCATGTCGACCTGGATCGTCACGAGCAGGATTCGCCCCATGCGAAGAATCGGTATCCGGTCCACGCGGCGGCTCCTATCCTGCGGATGAGCGAACGACTTTGAGACCCGTTCGGGTGAGCGCGAGCGCGAACGCATCGGCGAGGGTGGCCTTCGTCGTGACCTCGCCGAGCGTCACGCCGAGGTGGACGATCGTTTGCGCGATCTGCGGGCGAATGCCGCTGATGATGCAGTCCGCGCCCATGAGCCGTGCCGCGGCGACGGCCTTGAGCAGATGCTGCGCGACGAGCGTGTCGACGGTCGGCACGCCGGTGATGTCGATGATGGCAATCGACGCTTCCTTCTCGACGATGCGCTGCAGGAGCGTTTCCATCACCACCTGCGTGCGCGCGCTGTCGAGCGTGCCGATGAGGGGCAGGGCGACGATGCCGTCCCACAGACTGACGACCGGCGTCGACAGCTCGAGCATCTCCTGCTGCTGGCGGTTGATGACGTCCTCGCGGCTCTTCTGGTACGCCTCCGTGGTCAGGAGTCCGAGCTGGTCGAGCAGCGCGCTCACCTTCCACGTCTCATCGGCGAACGCCGCGAGATCCTCGCCGTGCTCATCGCGGAGACGCGTGAACAGCGGTTCCTTGAGCGAGAAGACGAAGGCCGCGGTCTCCGACGGGCGGAAGCCTTTCTGCGCGCGGGTACGCGACAGCCGCTCGAGCTGCGCGCGGACTTCGTCCCAGTCTTTCCCGTCCGGCGTCAACGACCCGCGCTGCAGCGACTCGGCAAAGGCGGCGAGAAAGGAGCGCGACTCTTCCCGAAGGGCGGTCTCGTTGATGAGGTCCGGCCGTCTCGACCCGGACGCGAGCTGCAGCCGGATCCAGTCGTCGAGGATGCCTTTTTCATGCTTCCTGACGATCGACGGAAGGCGAGACTTCTCATCACGCGTCATGTTTGCTCCTTGTTGTGCTGATCGGGGGACGTCGAGGGACCTGTCGGCTGCAAATGTCAGGCCGTCAGTGGAGGACAGACAATCCTGTCTGTCCTTCGTCTCTTCCGGACAGACAGGATTGTCTGTCCTCCACTGCGCTACGCGCTATGGTTCGATGGTGATGCTCGACAGCATGCTCGCGAACTCTTTGCTGGCTTGCTCGTAGCCCTCCAGCGGAGCGGTCATGTCGGTCAGGACGAAGAACTTGCCTCGAGGCACGAGGATCGCGCGGACGCGCACGGGCATGGTGCCGACCCTCGATCGGACGGTGTACGTGGCCACGTATTCGGCCGCGGCATGGCCGGAGAGCTTGACCTCCTTGAGAGATTCGAGCTTGAAGTCCGGAAACTGCTTGGTGAGGGAAGGGATCACCAACAGCTCGAGAATCTGCTTCGGCGATGCCTGCGCGAGATTCGGTCTCCGCGGAAGGAGCGTGACCTCGAAGTTTCCGAACGCCGCTTCCCGCATCAACGCAACGAGCGACACGGTGGTGGGCGTGTCATACGCTTTCTGCAACTCTTCGGCAGTGACGTCCGGGGTCGCGCGTTCGCGCGGAACGAACTGCCAGCCGGTGGTCTTCTTCAGAGACAACCCGGCCGTCGCACTCTTGAATGTGTCTGCGTCCTGCGCCGCGGCCGAGAGGGTGTACAGAGACAGCGCGATCACTGCACTACGGATGGCTTTCATGGGGAACCTCGTTGAGATATTTGCGCGGTGCGCGGCGGACATGCTAACGCAAACGCCGTGAGGATGATCTCTACGACTTTGGACATAGGAAGTCTCATCCGTCGAACGATGGTTTGCGCCGGGCCTCGCACCCATTCTGGATGCATGAGACTCATCGTGCTGCTGTTCCTTGCTTCGACCACTTTCGCGCAGTCCATTCCGTTCAATCGCGTGCAACAGAAACACACACACAACTCCTATGCGAGGAACGAGGGTCTGTTCGACCAGCTCTCGTACTACGCCGTCCGCTCGCTGGAGCTCGACATCCATCCCGCCGACGTGGCCGGCGATTGGGACGTCTACCACGACGACGACGATCCCACCACGAGCTGCAAACGGCTCAGCGACTGCCTGGCCATCATCGGTTCGATGAACGACCTCCTGCCGGGGCACGAGCCGATCACGATCTGGATCGAGCTGAAGGAAGGAGGCGGCAATTGGAACAGCACCCACACGGCGCAGCAGTTCGACGCGCTCTTCCGCCAGTACCTCGGCGCGGACAATCTCTACATCCCCGACACGCTGCTGAAGAGCTGCACGTGCAGCGGCAGCACCTGCGCGAACCTGCAGGCCTGCAGTGAAAACCTGTGGCTGGCCCACCCTCGACACCCTGGAGAAGAAATTCTTCGTGGCCATGCTCGAGGCGGGCTCGGGGGGACTCGACGGCTACGTCAAAGGCACCGGCAGCGACCGCGTTGCCTACCTGCAGGGGAAGGCCTCCGACCCGGGCTCGGATCCGAACCGCGTCTTCTTCAACGGCGATCCCTCCAAAACCGCCGCCGACTTCGTCACGCGCCTCACCACGGCCAACAACCAGGATGACTGGGCCGATGCCGTGACCGCCGGCTACCAGTACCTCGGGACCGACAAGGTGAACTTCTATGCCGACTCCTGGTCGCGCACCAACGACCCGCTCGGATGGCCATTCCGTTGCACCTCGTCGTGCGGACTGCAGAGCGAGAGCGACCGGATGATGTACATTGATGCCGTGTCGGGCGATCTCGGCGGCACGAGCGACAACGTCACCTTCCTTTACACCGATACCGGCCCCGGCCCGGGCAGCACGTGGACGACCGCCGTCGGCGGTTCGGGGGACAGCGCGCAGGCCGCCGCGTCGGGATGTCTCATGGCGCGCGCCGACACCACCGCCGGTGCTCCGTACGTCGCGGTCTGCCGCTTCGCCGCCGACCGGAGCCCACGCGTTCGCGTTCGCGACGTGCAGGGAACGGCGGCGCGGGACGTGGTGCTGGACGCGTCGTACGCCTGGCAGTACGACTTCCTCAAGCTCGACATCACCCAGAGCGGCACCACCACGTGCGTCACCGGCTGGGCGGCGCGAACGTCGGGGAACTGGGTTCAGATCACGAGCCTCTGCATCCCCTCACCCCTCCCGCTGCAGGGAATCACCGCCGCCGCGGCGGAAGACGTCGTCAACGCGTGGGCGCCGCACGTGCGCTTCCTCTTCACTAATCTGCAGCGCGGCACGACGCCGGTCGGCTTCTCCGACCTCACCCTGACGAACATCGGGAACGTCGCCACGACGGCCTCCGCCGGCAGCGGCTTCTTCCCCGGCGACTGGTGGTTCACGGATCAGACGAAGTGGGGAACGCGGCAACAGGGGGCCGGCTACGACGGCGAGGGACAGTGGATCGCGCAGATGCTGAGCGGCGGTCTCCAGGACTACGTCTACAACCCCGACGGCACGAAAGACGTCAACGTGAAGATCAGCACCGGCCAGAGCTTTGCCGAGGAGCAGAAGTTCGGCACGCGCAAATACGGCTCGCAGTACGGCGCGACGGGCCAGTTCTTTGCCGACGTCAACCTCGACTCCGAAGGCGCTTCCGATCTCGTCTACGACCGCGCCGACTCCAGGGAGATCCGGATCCTCCGCTACGACGGCGCGAAGCTCGGCGGCGACGAGAAGTGGGGGACGCGCTCCGACGACGTCGCCTCCAACGGCAAACGCCAGTGGATCGTCAACGTTTCCACCGACCCGAAGCTCGACGTGGTCTACAACTCCTCGAGCGACTCGAAGGCGATCCGCGTGCTCGTCAACGGCGAAAGCAGCACGCTCGGGAGCGACACGAAGTGGGGCTCCTGCTCGCACGACGTGGAGAAGGACGCGGTCTGGCTCGCCGACATCAACGGCGACGGTCGCGCCGACTATGTCTATGCGCGCAACGACTCGACGGAGCTGCGCGTCCTGACCAGCAGCGGCGGCTCTTTCAACGCCGACGTGCTCTGGAAGAATCACACCTACGACGTCGCCTTCGGCGGCAGCGCCCAATGGCTCGCCGACCTGGACGCCGACGGCGATCTCGACTACCTCTACAACGCCAACGACACGCGCGAGCTGCGGGCCATGCTCAACGCGAACGGCATGCTCGGCGATGACGTCTTCTGGGGCGACCGGATGTGGGGCATCGGCTACGACGGCCTCTCGCAGTGGGTGACGGACTTCAACGGCGACTGCCGCGCCGACTTCGTTTACGGCCGCGATCAGACGCGCGAATACTGGGCCCTGCTCTCCAACGGAACGCAGTTCTCGATCGACCAGTGGCGCGGCAACCGAGCATGGGGCGTCGGCTTCGACGGCAAATCCGACTGGCTCGGACGGTTGCAGCACAACTCCATGCACGAACAGATCAACAATCGCGACGGCACGAAGGACTACTGGGTCATGGTGCCGCAGAGCACACAGCCGGCCGGGACGTGTCCACGATGAAGTGGTGCGCGCCTCCGGCGCGCCGGGGGGACAGACAGGATTGTCTGTCCTCCACTTTGGTGCACGGCTCTAGTCCTGCCGGAATACAGCGTCCACCGTTCCCGGCTGCCCGTTCGCATCCGTCACGGTTGCGCGTGCACGCACCTCGACCGCGTCTTTGTGCTCGCCGAGGCGCACACGCGCGGTCTCGTTGCCGAAGTGGCCCGTCGTGATCTCGACTTTGGCGTCGACCGGCTTGCCGGTGGCGGCGTCGATCGCCTCGATGCTCCACTCCGCGGTGAGCGGTTTTTCGGTGTGGAAAAGGGCGTCGAGGATCTTCGGGTCGCGTGTGCTCAAGGCATCGCTGACATACCCCGCAAACGCCGACGTCCCATCCGACACGCTCTCTCCCTGGTATCGCGTATAGCGAGTCTCCAGCGTCAGATCGACGAGATCCGTCTCTTTCCAGCTTCCGAGGATGCGCAGCTCCGGCTTGATCGAGGGGATGCCGAGGAAGGAAGTCTTGTCCTTGGACGTGGTCACGTGCACCGTCCCGTCGCTGAGGGGAACGGCAGGCAGCAGCACCGCGCCCGTTTTCGGATCCTGGGTGAACTCGATCGGGCTCACCGTGCCGCCGGCCGCGAGCTCGACGCGCGTGACCGGGCCGGTGGCGCCTTCGAGCGTCAGCACGAGATTCCCGAGGAACATGCGCGGCCCGCCGCGGATCGAGTCGCCGATCTCGGCCGACGTCACCGTGAATCCGTCGAGGTCGACGCTCGGCGGGCGCGGAGGCACCGGGGGCAGCTTCAGCGCGCGCGTGACGAAGAGAACGTGAAATCCCTCCTCATCGACGTCGTCGCTGCGGCCGACTTTGCTGCGGATGGTCACGAAGCCCTGCAGCCTCCCATCGGGACGGAGACAGAGATCGGTGAACGTCACGCCGAGGTCGTCGTCCTCGGGCTGCTCTTCGCGGACGCTCACGACCACGCGGTCGCCGAGCTGGAGATCGTGCGTCGTTCCGGGGTCCGCGTCCGCCATCGCCGCGGGATCGTTGCGGGTCATGACGAAACGCTTGAAGAGCTCGTGAATCGAGAACTGCATCACTTCGCCGGCCGCCGGATTGACCTCGAAGGCGATGCTGAACTGCCCCGAGACTGGCGCGTGCGCCCACGGCAGCCATCCCGGCGGCGTGTTGCCGCCGCAGTCATAGTTGTCGCGGTCGTCGAAGCGGGCCGTGTTGTCCTGCAACAGCATCAGCCAGAAGACATCGAACGGATCGACGTTCCCGAATCCTCCTTCGAAGTGATCCTTCCACCACATCATGGAGACCGGATGGATCTCCGCCTTCGAGCTGTGATCGTCGTCGGTGATCCAGGGGCCGTAGAACCCCATCGTGCGGCCCTCGAGCAGCGAGATTCCGTTGCGGTCGATGTCGTTCGCGTGCATGCCGGGCTTGATGAACCAGGGATTGGTCCAGAACTGCCGGTCGGGCGCGATCTCGCCTTCCAGGCAGGAAGGCCCGCCGCATTTGTCGTGCTCGCGGGCGGAGCCGGGATGGCGGCTCTCGACGACGGTGATCAGCTCGGCGAACGCGGGGTCGGGGATGATGTGGAGGTTCCAGTCTGTGTCGGCGTTGATGTTCCCGTTGAAGTGATGGAAGGTGCCGACGAGGGTGCGCTTGGTGCCGTCGACCGGCTGCCAGGTGTTGTCCCACCCGGCGCTTTCCGCCGCGCAGGCCGTGCCGATGATCTCTCCGCGATCGAAGTCGGAGACGTGGGTCTCGATCTGATTGCTGACCGCGCGCGTCCAGCGATTGGCGGAGTCGCGGCAGTTGCCGCTCGCCGCGTCACAGCGGCAGACGGTTGCGGGATCGACGACGAAATTCTGCGCGCCGGCGGCGGTGGAGAGGAGCAACGCGAGGACGACGAGGGTGGGTCGCATTTAAATACCTCCCGAAGGATGGCATTCTATGCTTCTCAGCGGAGTAGCGCGCGCCTCTGGCGCGCCTTTGGGGGCGCGCCGGAGGCGCGCGCTACTCCGGAGCGACCACGAAACCAGCGCCAGAAACTCGCTCGCGGCGACCGGCGGCTTGATCAAAAACCTCTGCATCTGATCGCAGCCGTGGCGGCGGAGGAAGTTGGCTTGTTCGCTGAACTCGACGCCTTCCGCCTCTACGACTCGATCCATCGTCCCTGCGAGAACGGCAGAACCTGAGTACTCGCGAAGTAGAAGCCAAATACTCGGGAAGCAGAAGGGATTTACTCGCTAAGTAGAAGCCGAGTACTCAAAGAGTAGAAGCCGATTACACGCCGAGTAAAGCGGAATACTGCCCAAGTAGAAGCCAAATAGTCGCGGAGTTGACCCTAAATACTCGTGGAGTAGAAGGTGTATGAAGCGAAAGTATTTGAATGGAAACACTCTCTCAATAAGTGAGACGGCGGAGTAGAGCCTGATACTCCCGAGTCTCAACTCAGTACTCCTGGAGTCCTAAAACCTCACCTGCGGAGTACAAAATCGGGACTCCGGAGTATTTGCGTGGCGTCCGGCGATCACCCGTAAATACTCGCAGAGTAGAAGGTGTATGAAGCGGAAGTATTTAAATGGAAAGTCGATCCACACACCTTCGCCGGATGACTCAGTTATTTCTACTCCGCGAGTATTTAACTGCTCATCGAGACTAGCCGCCTTGGACTCCGGAAGTCTCCGACGGATCTCGAGGCCTCCACAAATGCAACGCGGCTACGACACCAGCGCCAGAAACTCGCTCGCCGCGACCGGCGGTTTGATCAAAAACCCCTGCATCTGATCGCAGCCGTGGCGGCGGAGGAAGTTGGCTTGTTCGGCGAACTCGACGCCTTCCGCCACGACTTTCAACCGGAGGCTGTGGGCCATGGCGATGATGGCGGTGACGATGGCGGCGGTGTCGGGGTCGGTGGTGATGTCGTGGACGAAGGATTGGTCGATCTTGAGCGTGTCGATGGGGAAGCGTTTGAGGTAGCTCAGCGACGAGTGGCCGGTGCCGAAGTCGTCGAGGGAGATGCGGAGGCCGAGCTTCTTGAGATCGTAGAGCGTGCGCACGCTGGTTTCGGGGCTGTGCATGGCGCTGCTTTCGGTGATCTCGAGCTCGAGGAGGCGCGGGGACAATCCGGTTTCGCGCAGGATGTGCGCGACGTTGTCGACGAGGTCGATCTGCTGCAGCTGCGTGACGGAGAGATTCACGGCCAGTGTCAGCTGTTTGAATCCCGCGTCGTGCCATTCCTTCGCCTGGCGGCAGGCTTCGCGCAGCGCCCAGGTGCCGATCGGAATCATCACGCCGGTCGCTTCGGCGAGCGGGATGAACGTCGCGGGCGGGATCGAGCCGAGGTGTGGGTGCGTCCAGCGCAGCAGCGCTTCCATCCCCGTGATCCGGCCGCTGCGCAGGTCGAAGATGGGCTGGTAGTGCACGGCCATTTCTTCGTTGATCAGCGCTTTACGCAATCCATGTTCGAGCGCGATCCGCTGCAGCGCTTTCGCGTTCACGTGCGCGTTGAACAATTGATAGTTGTCGCGGCCGAGCTCTTTGGCCTGATACATCGCCGTGTCGGCGTTCTTGATCAGCGTCTCGGCGTCGGTGCCGTCTTCGGGGTAGAGGCTGATGCCGATGCTGGTGGTCGAGAAGAACTCGCGTCCTTCGATGTGGAAGGGATAGCGGATCGAGTCGATGATCTTCTGCGCGACCGGCGCGGCGTCGTCGGAGCGATGCAGGTGGGGGAGGAGGACGGTGAACTCGTCGCCGCCGAGGCGCGCCACGGTGTCGCTGTCACGCACGCAGGCCTGCACGCGCGCCGCGACAGCCTGTAACAGTTGATCGCCGATGTTGTGGCCGAGCGAGTCGTTGATGACCTTGAAGCGATCGAGGTCGAGGAACAGCACGGCGAGGCGCGAGCCTTCGCGGTTCGCGTGCGAGAGCGCGACGGTCAGTCGATCCTTGAACAGCAATCGATTCGGCAGATTCGTGAGCGCGTCGTGGTACGCGAGATGTTTGATCTGTTCCTCGGCGTACGTCCGCTCGGTGATGTCGCGGACGACGCAAACCATGCCGTCGTTGCCGAGGGCCGTGAGCGAAATCTCCTGCGGAAACAGCGTGCCGTCGCGGCGCAGGCCGGTCGCTTCGCCGCGCCAGCGCCCGCGCTGATGCACCAGCGGCACGACGCTCGTGATCACGCGCACCTGCTCGTGCGGCTCGTAGAGATCGCAGAGCGAGCGGCCGAGGAGCTCGTGCGGATAGCTGTAGCCGAACAGCTTCGCCAGCGAGTCGTTGACGTACGTGAACTCGAGACGGTCGTCGAGGATGCCGATGCCGTCCATCGACGCCGTCATCGCCGCCGACTGCTTGCGCAGCATCTCCGCGGCCTGCTTGCGCGCCGTCACGTCGGTGCCGACGTGCAGGAACCCGGTGATCGATCCGTCTTCCGCGCGCAGCGCCGTCACGGAAACGACGACCGTGAGCTGATCGCCGTTCTTGCGCACGTACGTCCACTCGCGCTCCTCGACGTCTTCGAGCGCGGCGCGGTGCACCAGCACGCCGAAGTCTTCGATCAATCGATTCGTTTCGAGCGACAGCAGTTCGCCGTACTTCGCGATCTCGTGCGGCACGTGCAGATCGAGCAGCGAGCGTTGGCCGATCATCTCCTCGGCGCTGTAGCCGAGCACCTGTTCCGCGCCGGCGTTGAACACGCGGATCGTGCCGTCGGCGTCGGTGGCGATGATCGACACGCGCGTCGCGGCGTCGAGCACCGCTTTGCGCTGCGCATTCGCCGCGGCGACGGATTCGGCCGCGCGCCGCCGTTCCGTGACGTCGTAGACGAATCCTTCGAAGTAGAGCGAGCCGCTCGGCGAATGGATGGCGTGCGCGTTGAGTTGCACCCAGATCGGCGTCCCGTCCTTGCGCCGCCACTGCAGCTCGACGTTGTTCGCGTAGCCGTACGGCTCGAAGCGGCGCATCAATTCATCGCGCTGATGCGCGTCGTGGTAGACGTCGCGCTCGAGGTTCTTCGCCAGCAGCTCTTCGGTCGTGTCGTAGCCGAGCATGCGCGCGAGTGCGGCGTTGGCCGTGACGATGCGCCCGTCGCGCGAGGCCTGATAGATGCCGACCGGCGCGTAGTCGAAGATGACCCGGTACTTTTCCTCCGACTGCTGCAGCGCCTTCTCCGCGCGTTTGCGCTCGGTGATGTCGTGGACGATCGAATAGAGCACGCGGCGTCCGCCGAAGTCGACCGGGCCGGAGTGCACTTCGACGTCGCGGATCTCGCCGTTCGCGCGCATGTGGCGGAACTGGAAGTAGGCGCGGTCGCGCGCCGCGGCGCGGGTCATCTCCGCGCGCACGTCGTCTTCGCCGCGCACGTTGATGTCCCACATCCGCATCGACTGCAGCTCGGCGCGGGTGTAGCCGTAGTAGTCGCACGCGGCCATGTTCGCGTCGACGATCGCGCCGGTGTCGGGATCGATCAGCAGCTTCACCGCGCGGTTGCTCTCGAACATCTGCCGGTAGCGGCGCTCGCTCTCGCGCAGCGCGTCCTCGTTGCGCTTCTGCTCGATCGCCGAGGCGATGTGCTGCGCCGCGAAAACGAACACCTCTTTCTCTTTGTCGCTGAGGCGCGAGCTCTCGCGATAGGTCTGCGTGCCGATCACGCCCCAGGTCAGGTCGCCCGTTTTCAGCGGCGCGCCGAGCCAGTCCACCGAGGCCGCGCCGATCGATTCGATCTCGCCCTTGGCGACGAGCTGTTCGAACACCTCCGGCGTCGCCAGCAGCGCCTCGCCGGTGCGCAGCACTAAGGCGGTGAGTCCGCGGCCGGGATTCGCGAAGTCGGGCACGGGATCGAATTCGTCGACGAAGTAGGGGAAGACGAGGCGGTCGCGCGTGCGATCGTATTCGGCGACGTAGAAGTTCGTCGCGTTCATCAGCTCGAGCATGACTTGGTGGATCGAGGCGTAGAGGTTGTCGAGCGTGGGGGCTTCGCGGCTGAGCTGCGAGATGCGGAAGAGCGCCGCTTTCAGGCGCTGCGACTCGACGCTTTCGGTGACGTCGCGGAAGTACCAGGAGCGGCCGATGATCTTGCCGTCGACGATGATCGGCATCGTGGCGCGCGAGAGCGTGCGGCCGTCGCGCAATGGGACGGAGTCGGCGTCGCGGACTTCGGTCGGATGCTCGTACAGATAGTTCACGAGCTCGATGAAGTCGTCCCAATCGTTCACCGCCTCGGCGGCATATCCGAGGAGCTCGTTGTCGTCCGCCGTCGCCGCGATGTCCTCCGGAATCCGCCAGATCTCGAGGAAACGGCGGTTGTAGGAGAGGACGTTACCTGTCGTGTCGACGACGAGAATGCCGTCGAGCGTCGCTTCCTGCTGCGCCTTCAGGATGGCGATGGTCGTGCGCAGCGAGTCGTGCGAGACACTGCGGTGCTCGCGTAAAAGCCGCACCAGCGCGCGCTTCGCCCGTTGAAGACGCGACAGCTTGGGCCGACCGGAGTGGGAGACGGAGACGGTCACGAGAACGGCTTGAATTCTAGACGAAACGTCAGTCGCCCGGCGTTCCGTAGCGGCGGAAATGCTGCCACTGCTGGAACGCGATGTAGACGAACCAGGCGATGTAGAGGGCGACGAAGAAACTGCGGGTGATGAAGAAAAAGACCGATACCGCGCCGCCGACGATCATCGCGATCCAGACGTAGATGACGAAGGCCTTGCGGTCGGGGAGGAAGATGTTGAGGAACTCGCGCACGGCGTGGCCGCCGTCGAGCGGCGCCACGGGGATGAGGTTGAAGAAGCCCCAGAAAAAGTTCGCGTAGTACATGCGCGGCAAGAGCGCCCCGAGCATCGCATCGCTGCGGATGGCGGGGACGTTCCCGAAGATCCAGAGGCTGAGAAACATGAGCCCGAAGCTGGAGAGCGGGCCGGCGAGGCTGATCAGCATGTCCTGCCACGGCTTCGCGCGGCGCTGGTTGTACGTCACGCCGCCCATGCCGTTGAGCACGATCTGGCTCGACCCGTAGCCGAGAATCCCGATCATCGCCGCGTGCGCGAGCTCGTGAATCAGCACGCTCACGAAGACGACCGGAATCCAGATGAGCGCGTACTGGATGCCTTGCTGCGAGTCGTAGTTCACGACGGCGAAGAAGGCGATGAGGATGAAGAAGGAGAGGTCGACCGTGATGGTCGTGCCTTTGATCGTGCCGAGGTGGAGCATGCGCTGGCGGAGTATACGGCGGAGGACAGACAATCCTGTCTGTCCGGCAGGCCGTCCGGACAGACACGATTGTCTGTCCTGCACTTTGTAACGTGCGCTTGGGGCTCCGAGGACCTACACTGTGACCGTCCGCTTACAAATTGCCCGGTATTAACGGAAACGGAGAGAGATCGAGATGAAGTTTCGTTCGGTCGCAGCGTTCGCGTTTGCTCTTTGTCTATTTGTCGTTGGGGGTGCGCAGGCGCAGGACGATCCGCGTCCGACCGTTTCGCCCGGAGTCGGCAACGCCGTGCTGCTGGCGAAGAACAGCATCGCGCTCGATCGCGGCGTCATCGTCTCCTCAGGCGACGTGATCGTGAACAACGCCGCGAACGGACCGGTGTACGGCGAGGCGGCGCTGTCGCTCGACCGAAACGCGACGACGCCCGCCGGCTACAAAGTGGCGGCCCGATCGATCGATCTCAATCGCGACGCGCGCGTCGGCGGCGACGCCTACTACAACACCCTCTCGAACGACGGCACCATCGCCGGCGCGCAATTCACACCGCTCGCGCTGCCGGTGTTCTCGACGCTTCCTCCGGTGGTCGAACGCGTCGCCGGCACGAGCAACTTGACCGTCGCTGCGTTCGGAACGTTGAATCTCGACGAAGGCGATTACGGCAGCCTGATCGTCGGTCGAAACGCGACGGTGCGGTTCACCGGCGGCGGGTACACGTTCTCTTCGATCAGTGTCGACCGCGAATCGACGCTCTCGTTTGGCGCGCCCTCGAACGTCGTCGTCACCGGCCGAATCTTCCTCGATCGCAACACCGTGGTCGGTCCGGCTGCATCGTCCGGCATCACCGCCGCCTCGATCAGCATCCAGGCCAGCGGCATCAACGGCGCCAACGGCGCGCTGACCACGAAGCCGTCGGCCATCGACATCGGGATCGCGGCGCACATCTCCGCGATTCTCTATGCGCCGAACGGATCGCTCGTATTCGACCGCGAAGTGCAGGCGCAGGGCGCGTTCATCGCGCGCGACATCCTCGCCGGACGCGACGGTCGCTACGCGATCAACAGCAGTCTCAATCGCGCGCCGACGGCGAACGCGCAGACCGTCTTCACGAGCGGCACCTCGCCGCTCACGATCACGCTCACCGGCTCCGATCCGGAAGTCACGGCGCTGACGTTCAGCATCGTCTCCGGTCCGTCGGCGGGCACGCTGACGTCGCCGGTGCAGGCAACGCCGGCCAGCGCGACCGTGGTCTACACGCCCGCGGCCGCGGGTGTGGCGGATGTGTTCACGTTCCGCGCGCGCGATGCCGGCGGCGCGACCGGCGACGCGACGGTGACGATCAATCCGCAGCCGGAAGATCCGGCTCCTGCCAATCCGACGACCGTCGTTGCGACCGATGGTTCGGCGCAAACATCGAAGGATGTTGTCGCGACGCTGCTGCTTCAGGGCGCGGCGCCGTCCGGCGTGTCGCTCACGTTCTCCATCGTTTCGGGCACCGGCCCGTCGCACGGCTCGCTCGGCGCGGTGACGCAAGGCATCGAGTCTCCGCAACGCACCGCCACGGTCGTCTACACGCCGGACGCGGGTTACACCGGTCCCGACGCGTTCCAGTTCCAGGCGTGCGGCGTGATCTCCGCCACCACGGTGTGCGACACGGCATCGTTCAACATCACGGTGCAGGAGGCGCGCGGGGAACCGCCGGCGCCGAGCAATCTCGTCGACGACGTCGAGGTGGGCACGTTCGCCGAGACCCAAGTGACGGTCTCCCTCGGCAGTTCGACGTTCGGCTCGAGCGTGCGCCGGCTCACTCCGTACGCCGCGTTCCTGCAGCCGGCGGCGATCGCCGGCAACGTCGCCGACTCGAACAACAACGGCTTCGGCGACAACCACAACGCGCTGCCGGGCGGTGTGCCGGTGTTCATGAGCGCGGGCGCGAATCAGTCCGGCGGTCCGGGCTCGAACGGCACCGTGCGCATCCAGATGGAGTGGGACATCACGGGCTTCAGCGGCAGCGCCGATTCGTTGCAGAGCGCGACGGTGAATCTGCCGACGCATCGCGGCACGACCGATTCCGTCGACACGTTCTTCTGGTGGAGCAGCACGACCGGCGACGGCGCGCTGAGCGACTCCGACTACGAGGCGCCGGCGGAAAGAATCTCCGGCGCGACGATGCCGGTGCCGCCGTTGATGGCGATCGGCGCCGACGGCACGTTCAGCTTCAGCGTGCTCGATCAGCTGCGCGCCGCCGCGCATCTCGGCCACACGCATTTCGTGGTGCAGGGACGCGTCGATGAAAGCGCGGCAATCACCGTTCGCGGACTCGAGGTGCGGACGACGGCGGACGGCAATCTGCCGAGCGATGTTCCGTCGCTCGCGATCGCCACGCCGGGAATTGCCCCGCCGTTGATCTACACGATTACGTCGCTGCCGGTAAACGGCGTGCTGCGCGACAGCGCGAACACGCTGATCACGAGCGTGCCGTACACGCTGCCGGATGCGCAGGTGCGTTACACGCCGAACACGGGCTTCCTCGGCAACGACACATTCGGCTTCCAGGCCACGAACAACGTGATCATCGATGCCGCGAGCGTCACGGTTCGCGTTCGCTTCGCGAACTGCGTCGCGGATCGCGAGGCGTGCAACAACGGACGGTGAGTTTGGATGGCGATGGCAGATGGCGGATGGCAACAGCCTTCTGCCTCTGCCATCCGCCGTCTGCCATCTGCAATCTGGTCCGCCTCTTCGCGCGGGATAAACTAGCGAACGATGCGGTTTGAAACAAAGGCCGTTCACAGCGGCGCGTCGGTCGACGAAACGACGGGCGCGGTTGCGCCGCCGATTCATCTCTCCACGACGTTCGAGCGCACGGCGGAGGGAGAGGCGTCGCACGGATTCAGCTACGTCCGCGACGGCAATCCGAACGTGCAGCAGCTGGAGGCAGCGCTGGCCGCGATCGACTCCGGCGAAGCGGCGCTGGCGTTCGCGTCGGGCGTGGGCGCCGGCGCTTCGCTGCTGCAAACGCTGCCGCGCGGATCGCACGTGCTCATCCCCGACGACTGCTACTACGGCTTCCGCACGATCGCGGACGAGTTTTTCGGAGCGTGGGGTCTGGAGCACGACATCATCGCCATGGAAGACCTCGACGTCGTGCGCGGCGCGATGCGCGATACGACGCGCGTGATCTGGAGCGAGTCGCCGTCGAATCCGCTGATGAAGGTCGTCGACCTCGCCGCGCTCGCGGAGATCGCGCACGCGAACAACGCGCTGCTCGTCGTCGACGGTACGTTCGCGACGCCGGCGTTGCAGCGGCCGATCGAGCTCGGCGCCGACGTGGTGCTGCATTCGACGACGAAGTACCTCGGCGGGCACACCGACGTTCAGGGCGGCGCGCTGATTTTCCGCCGCCGCGACGCGGCGTTCGAACAAGCGCAACACGTGCGCAAGATCCTCGGCGCCGTGCTCGCGCCGTTCAACGCCTGGATGACGCTGCGCGGCATTCGTACGCTCTCCGCGCGCATGCGCGTGCAGAGCGAGAACGCGATGGCCGTCGCGCGCTTCCTCGCTTCGCATCCGCGCGTCGAGGCCGTGTTCTATCCCGGACTCGAGTCCCATCCGAGGCACGACGTCGCGCGCAAACAGATGTCGTCCTTCGGCGGCATGCTCTCGTTCCTCGTGCGCGGCACGCGCGCCGACGCGCTCGCCGTGACGGCCAAAGTGCGTCTCTTCATCCGCGCCACCTCCCTCGGCGGCGTCGAGAGCCTGATCGAACATCGCAACTCGAGCGAAGGGCCGGGCAGCACGACCGCGGAGAATCTGCTGCGCGTTTCCGCCGGGCTCGAGCACGCGGAGGATTTGATCGAGGACCTTGCTGGAGCCCTCGGGAATTCTTATAGGGTAGGGAATCGAGGATCGGCGTCACTCCTGATGATAAGGAGTATCGTCATGACGGTTCGTACATTCGGCGGCCGCGCGCGCACCGGCCCGCGCGGCTTTTATCACTTCTCGCTCGATAGCATTCCGGACCTGAGTCTCGACTTAAGCCGGCTCGCCATTAGCGTCGTCGCGACCGCGACGGAGAACGGACCGTGCGAAGTGGTACCTCGTCCGCTGTACATCGTCACGAAAATCGATGGAAAGACAGTTGGCTTCTGGAGCTTCACCGCCGCAGGCGAATGGGCGCCAGAGGTGGAATTCTCATGGCAGTGTACGGTGCAGGCCTAGCGCGATGACAGCGCCAGCCGACGCTTATCCGCTCAACGATGAACTGAAGTACGGTATCCATCTCACGGCGATCGACATCAAAGAGCGTCTGATCCAGAACGCACGGGCCGACTCGCTGCTTCTGTGGCCACCGAACCTGTTCGCGTTCACTAGCTCGATCCTGACGCTGTCGGGCGCGTATCAACTCGTGGTTTCGCCCCCGCCGGCGCGACCAAACGCTACGAAGGATCAGCGCGACCTCTATCACTGGCCTCCGAAGCGGATTCTTCTCGATCATCTCTTCGCGCGGCTAAATGAACTGAGCCTGCGCGGCGATTACGACTTGAAGGACGATCTCGACTTCGCGACTTGGATGGTGGAGTACCTGAAAGGGTTCAAGACGATGCCGCCGGAGCAACTCTGGACCTACCTCGTGCGCCACGCGGCGCTGGACTGGCGCGATCTCTTCGATGGCATGAACGATAAGGACGCATGGGAGCGTTATAAGGTGAACATTCCCGTGGCGTTTGAAAAGGAGTCGCATGCTGCGCCACCTGAACCGCCCGTTGTGCAGGCAATAGTGCCGCGATTTCTGTGGGCATGCTGGAGCCTCTTCAAACGTTTGTATCTTGACGATCGCCGAGCTGTCCCGCCGGACATTCTGACGTTGCTTTGCAACAGCCCCGACTCGTTGACTTCAGACAACAACGATGCCTGGTATGCGGCAGTCGCGTTGTTGACTCTGCACGCTATCGCCGACGACGCCTGTGTTGGATGGGGCATCCTCGAGCAACAGATGCTCAAAGTGAGGTTTCCGTCGCTCGGCTGGATCAAGTTGCGCCGCGCCGCATGGAAGGCGGACCGGAACAGTGTGCCGGCACCACTGACAGACGATGACGTTGCTTTCGTGAGAAACGACGCGTTGCCGGAGAGTGACGCGGCCCGATATCTCGTCGACCATGGCACGCTCGCCACGATTGGCGGCTCCCGCGCCCGCGTCCTGCCAAAACGTCACAATCCGGATGTCGGGATCACGCTCCGGTCAATTTCCAGCAATCTTGCGTTTCATCACTCCTCGATTGAGGTCAAGTGGATGCGCAACAGGAAAAGTGCGCTCGCGAGGAAGCTCAGCGCGATCGGAAAAGACGAGGAAGGGCCCACGGCCACGTTCACAATGCTCCTGCTGCCGTTTCCGATGTACGTTCGGACGAAGGATTTCGAACGGTTCGCAGGCGATAAGGCGCACGAGATCCTCGACAACCGCGAGGGGTATGGCTTCTTCGAATACAACCAGGAAGAACCGCCGCGACTCGACGACATCATCGGCGTGCTTACGCAAGTCGTGCAGCACGAAGGTGTACGGATCGACGTCATCGTGCTTCCGGAGTCGGCGATGGATGACGTCAGCTTCGACAAGTTGGAGAGCAGGCTGTCTAAGAACGCGGAATTCGGAGGACCGATCGATGAAGTGAGTCTCCTGATCGCCGGCGTGACGGCGGAGGCGAAGAACGAACGCTTCAAGCGCAACAACACGGTCCAGTATCGCTATTGGGACGGGAATGGGTTTGGTGGGGATAGCCAGTGCAAGCATCACCGTTGGCAACTCAATCGCTCTCAGATCCAGCAATACGGACTCAGCCAGCAACTGCCGCCGGGGACGAAATGGTGGGAGGCGATCAACATCGGCCGACGGCGCGTGAGCTTCGTCAACATCGGCGATGGACTTACCGTGTGTCCGCTTATCTGTGAAGACCTAGCACGTCAGGATCCGATTGCCGATCTCATTCGCCAGGTGGGGCCGTCGCTCGTCGTTTCGATCCTGATGGACGGGCCGCAGCATAAAGACCGCTGGTCGTCGCGCTACGCGGCGATCCTCTCTGAGGATCCCGGCAGCGCGGTGCTCGCGCTCACATCGTTTGGGATGGTACGACGTTGGAATACACGGTTCGGGCGGCTCTCGCGCGTTGTCGCCCTTTGGAACGATAAGGAAGGATCGCGCGAGATCGAGCTCGATCAGGGTGCGCACGGCATCCTGCTTACCCTGCAGGTCTCGGCAGAGCGTGAAGTCATCGCCGATGGCCGTCTGGAGATGTGCCCGACGGCGAAGATCACCCTCGCCGACGTAATTCAGATCCATCCCGGGTGAGACGGCTGCGCAATATAAATCCTCACATGGCCAAGAATTTCGAAATCCAATGTCCCTGCTGCGAGGCGCTGATCGTCATCGATCGCCTCAGCGGCGAGGTGCTGTTGCACAAGGCCAAAGAAGTGCGGACCACCGGCTCGCTGGAGTCGATGGTCGCGGGGCTCGAGTCGCAGAAGAGTGACGCGGCGAAGCGCTTCGAGCGGCAGCTGGAGAGTCAGAAAGACCGCTCGCGCATCCTGGAAGAGAAATTCAAGGAAGCGATGGAGCGCGCCGAGAAATCGGATGAGAAGTACGTGAATCCGATGGACATGGATTAGAGGTTGCTGAGTTCCTATGTTGCTGTTTTTTTTAGCAACCTCTCAGCAACCCAGCAACCCAGCAACCAATGACAACCCTTCCTCGCCACTTCGATCCCGACGCCGCGGCCGGCGAAGGCAGCGGCATCTACGGCCTCCCGTTCACGCCGGAAGACTCGCGTGTCGTCATCGTGCCGGTGCCGTTCGAGGCCACGACGTCGTACGGCGGCGGCACCTCGGGTGGACCCGCCGCGGTGCTCGAAGCGTCGAAGCAGGTCGATCTCTTCGATCACGAGACCGGCCGGCCGTATGCCGCCGGCATCGCCATGCTCGAGGTTCCCGACGACGTGCTGCGCTGGAACAAGGAAGCCGAAGGCGCGTCGACGGAGCATGTGAACGCGTTAGGCGATCGCGTGAATACGTTTGTTTATGAACAAACCCGCGCGCTCCTGGAGCAGGGCAAGATGGCGGTGACGCTCGGCGGCGATCACTCCGTTCCCTTCGGCGCGATCCGCGCCTACGCCGAGAACTATCCCGGCCTCGGCATCCTGCATCTCGACGCGCACGCCGATCTTCGCGACGCCTATGACGGCTTCACCTGGTCGCACGCGTCGATCTTTCACAACGTGATGACGAAGATCCACGGCGTCGGCCGGCTCGTGCAGGTGGGCGTCCGCGACCTCGGCCAATCGGAGCGCGCGATGATTGACGGCTCCAACGGCCGCATCGTCACGTTCTACGATCCCGACCTCGCCGCGCGCAAAGACGAAGGCGTGCCGTTCGCGAAGATCGCCGATGACATCGTCGCCGCGCTGCCGAATGAGGTCTATCTCTCCTGGGACATCGACGGCCTCGACCCCACGCTCTGCCCCGGCACCGGCACGCCTGTCCCCGGCGGTCTTTCATGGAACGAAGCGATCGGTCTCCTGCGCGCGATCGTGCGCGCGAAGAAACGCATCGTCGGGCTCGATCTGTGCGAAGTCGCGCCCGGCGAGACGGAGTGGGACGCGAACGTCGGCGCGCGCATGCTGTACAAGATGATCGGGTTCGCGCTGCTCACGAACGGGTGAGCGCGCGCCGCCGGGCCTTGATCGTGACCGACAGCTCGTCGTTGCGAATGTTGGCGAAGCGCAGCTTCACGCGCCCCTCCGCGTCCAGCGTGACCACCGCCGGCGTGTTCACGGAGACGAGCATCCACCCCGCCGGCAGCGTGACGTCATTGAGCGGCCGGCCGAGGGTGCGCTTCCACGTCAGCTCGCCGTTCTCGAGCGTATAGCCGACACGATCGGTGTACGTCTCCTGCACGCGGATGCGCGTCGAGCGCCCTTCGGCCACCGGCGTCTCCAGGTCGGCCTGCACCACCACCGAATCGGGATCGGTCGGCGTCGGGTAGTAGCCGAGCGCGTTCACGTCCTTCCCCGAAACCGTGTGCGTGGGCAGCGTTTTGCCGGTGTCGAGGTCGATCATCTTCGCGTCCGGCGAGACCACGCTCCCCTTGCGCACGAAGCTGTGCACCGACTTCTGCCCGGCGCGCGTCACCGTGAAGTCGTGCGAGATGCGGAACTGGTGCGAGGCTGGATCGAGCAGCCAGTAGCTGATCTCGCGATCCTGCTCCGCGCGATGAAAGGCCTCTTGCGCCTGCGCCGCCGCAGCCACCAGCAATACGAAAAGCAAGCGCCTCACGGCAGCCTCCGCGCCACGATCTTCACCGGCAACTGGTCGTCGCGATCGTTGAGGAAGCTGACGCGCACGCGGCCATCGCCATCGGTGGAGATGATTCCCGGCGACGCGCACTCCACCAGCTCCCAGCCCCTGGGCAGCAGCACGACGTTGCGCTTGATGCCGAGCGGGCGGGTGAAGACGAGCCGTCCGTCCTTGTCGACAAAGTACGACGCGGCATCGGTGTACGTCTTGAGGATGCGGATGCGCGTCTCGCCCCCTTTCGGCACGGGACCGGGGAGGTGGACGCGGATGAACTGCGCGTCGTCGGCGGTCTTGTCGGAGACCAGGCCGCTCGTCCTGGCCACTTTGCCGCTGACCACTTCGAACCGCAGCTCCTTGCCCGTGGCGCGCGCCAGGACTTTCTCCTTCGTGGCGATCGAGCCGGCGCGGATGGCGTTGAAGAACAGCTCCGCTCCTTCCCGGGTCTGCGTCACGTCGTAGGTGATCGCGAACTGGTGCGTGTCCGGGCCGAGAAGGTCGTAGAGCGTGAAGTCGTCGTCGGCCAGCGCGGGCGCGGCGATCAGCAGGGCAAGCAGCGCGAGTTTCACACGCGAAGTATATTTTTTCGCCGCGATCACCGGCGCGCTTTACGCCGCACGGCGGGTGGGGCTTTGCGTGGCTCGGGCGAGGCAGCGAGGGCGACGGCGGTCATGTCGTCGGCGAGGAGAACGATTTTCTCGATGATCGTCGAGACTCGGGGGAGCAACTCGGGCCGGATCCTGGCCAGCTTGTCGATGAGCGGCTTGAGGTGCCCGATGTTGCCGATGTCGTTGAGCAGGAGATTGCCGGGCTTCTCGCCGAGGGCCTCGACGATGCGGACGAAGTCCTCGACGTACAGCCCCCGTTGATTCGATTCGAGCCGGGCCAACTGCGCCGGGGAAATGCCCACGCTCCTGGCCACCTCGGCCTGCGCCCGTCCCTTCGATTCGCGGAGCTGTCTGAGGATTCGACCGTACATGCGAATCTCGCGTGCAACCGTCTTGCCAGTGAGACAATTTGTCAATCAATCATTCCGAATCGGAAATGATGGAGTGGCGTCAAAACGGCACGATGATCGTCACTCCCACGACCCGGTACCAATAGCCGCTGTCCTCGGCCGCAAACCCCGCCGAGCGGTTGTACGACGCGTGCAGCGCCAGCCGCACGTTCCTGCCGAGCGTTCCTTCCGCCCGCACGTCGGCGAGCAGCGTGGTCTGCTGCACATCGTCGTCGAGCTGTTCCCGCCCCGCGGCCAGCGTTCCGGACCAGAGCCAGCCGGCGGCGCGCTTGCGCATGGCCAATCCTGCCTGCCACTCGCGGTAACGGCCGGGGTTGAAGTACGCGCCGCCGACCTCCAACTGTCTCGACTGGTACTGCCGCACGCGCAACTGAGCGCTCAACCCCTGCTCGGGAATCAGCATCCAGATCAGCCGGCCGCGCAGATGGACGCGCTCATTTCCATCGGAGAATCGCTGGTATCCGGCCAGCCCGATGGCGGTGAATCGCGGGGACAACTGCCGCTCCGCGCTGACGCCTGCGAACGTGTACGCGGTGGCGCGCTCGAGAGCGGGCTGGGTTTCGACCAGATCCGCGGCGGCGAGGAGCTCGATGCCGGTGCGCGGCGAGGGGCGCAGGCTCCAGGTGGCGTCGCCGATCAGCCGCGTGCGCCCGGCGATGCGCACCACGCCCGCTTCGGCGATGCTGCCGGCCAGCGTGTCGCGATTCTGTTTTCGCCAGAGCACGAGAACCGCTGGCGCATCGCGTTTCCATCCGTCCTGCGTGTAATGCGTCGTCTGCGCGGCGACGCCGAGGTAATCGAAGGGTGATGCGTAATCGAGAAGGGCGCCGGTCCGCAGCTTCAACGCATCGAAGTGCTCGGCGTCGGAGTTGATGCTGATCTCGCCGAGTCCCGCCGTTTGCGCCTCGAGGCCGGCGGCCGTGACGATTGCGAACAATGCCGCCGCCGCCATTCGCGCGCGCGGCCTCATTTCGTCCCCCAGCTCTTGCGCAGGCCGAGGAACTCGGAAACGTAACCGGCGGCACTGGCGGGCTGCAGCACCAGGCTGTACGCGAAGACATACAACAGGAATCCGGAGACGTTCCTGCGGACGCGCAGTCCCTGCGCGTCGAACATCTTCACGCTGATGCGGTACATCAACCCGTTCATCAGCAGCGCCATCGGCAGCAGTGCCAGGGTCATCGCGCCGGCGATCCAATAGATGCCGAACAGGGCCAGGACCACGCCGGGAATGAACGCCGCGGTATACGCGAAGTCGAGCCAGGGGAAGAGCAGGTTCCAGCCGACGAAGAACGTCGACATGCGCGGGACGAGCAGGATGCGCGGGTGGCGGCGAAATGCTTCCATCATGCCCCGCGCCCATCGCCGGCGCTGCCGGACGAACGTCTCCAGCCGGTCCGGGGCATTCGTGAAGCAGCACGCATCCTCGGCGTGACCGATGCGCCAGCCGCGCGCCAGCATCGCCCACGTCAGCACGATGTCCTCGCCGACGCAATCCTCCCAGCCGCCCACCTCTTCCAGCGCGTCCCTCTCGTAGAGCGAGAACGCGCCCTGGGCCACGAGCGTCCCGTGAAACAACGACTGCATCCGCTTGACCGCGGCGATCCCGTGGAAATAGTCCCACTCCTGGGCCCGGGTCACCCAGTTCACGCGGGAATTGCGCACCAGCATCGTGCCGGCGACGGCCTTCGTGCCGGGAGGATCGCTCAGGTAGCGCTCGACGAGATTGCGCAGCGCGCCGGTGTACAGACTCGAGTCGGCGTCCAGCGTGATGATGAGATCGAACCGGGCCTCACCGAGTCCGCGGTTCAGTGCCGCGGACTTGGCCATGTTCGTCGGCTGCCTCAGCAGCCGCAGCCAGGGAAACTTCAAGTTTTCCACGATGCTCGCCGTCCGGTCCGTCGAACCGTCATCGATCACCAGGACTTCGAATTCGCCGGGGTAGTCCTGGAAGGCGAGAGCGGTGAGCGTTTCGAAGATCAACTGCTCTTCGTTGAAAGCGGCGATCAGGATGCTGATGCCCGGGTAGCTCGCAAACACACGGCGCCGAGGCCGCCGGTCGAGCAGCAGGCTCGCCGCCAGGAACGCATTCATGAGTCCGGGGACGAGCGCGATCCCTCCGACGATGAGCAACGCCACAGGCCAGGACATCAGCTCGGCGAGGTCGTTCATCCACGGCCATGCGATCCATGCGGTCAACACGAACCACATCAGGCTGATGAGCATCGCCAGCGCGAACTTGCTGCGGACGCTGAGGTACGCGGTGCGAAACGGGGGAACGTCGATGGGAAGCGGGAGAGAGGATTCGGGAGCGAGGCGGCTCAAGCAGCCGGGCTCGCTGGAGTTGATTGCGGCATGGGATACATCCTTACTGCACGATCTTCGCCATGCCACATAGTCAATGAGTCATATTTTAATTGCCAAATCGGAAATGAAGCGTATGCTGGTCCCGTTACCCGCAGCACACGCCTGAACAAGCAGGTCGCGACCAGGCGCACACGAGGCAGACGGCCACTCTGGCAGACCTCACGCGCGCCCCGCCACTTCCTCATCCTCAGACGCCTGTCATGGAAAGGATGGGAATCGATGGCAACGCTTCCCTCGGCCCGCGTCGTGGGAATCGGCGCATCCGCAGGAGGTCTCGAGGCGTTCATCGAGCTCGTTTCCGCGATTCCGGCAGGGACGGGGCTGGCCTGCGTCCTGATCCAGCATCTCGATCCGCGCCACCACAGCATGCTCGTGGAGATCCTCGCCGGTGCCGCGGCCGTTCCGGTGCAGCAGGTGACCGACGGGATGCGCATCGAGGGAGACAACGTCTACGTGATTCCTCCCGACGCGCAGATGACCATTCACGGCGACGTCCTGCGCCTGGCGCCTCGCGCGGCAAAGACGCCGCACCGCCCGCTGGACATCTTCTTCTCGTCGCTCGCGGAGGATCGGAAGCGCACCGCGATCGGCGTGGTGCTCTCCGGCAACGACGCGGACGGCACACGCGGGCTGAAAGCGATTCACGACGCCGGCGGCGTCACGTTCGCCCAGGATCCGGAAAGCGCGAAGTTCGAGGTGATGCCGCGAGCGGCGGCCGTGGCCGCGGACTTCGTGCTGCCGCCTGCGGGAATCGCGGAGCGGCTGGTGAGCATCGCCCGGTCGCAGCCGAGCACCGCCGAGTTCGACCGCGTGCTCGAACTGTTGCGTGCCCACCATCCGGCGGACTTCAGTCACTTCAAGCGCGCCAGCGTCGAGCGGCGCATCCTCCGGCGCGTTCTGCTCGGGAACTACGAAGGCGTGAACAACTACGCCGAGGCGCTCGAGAAAGACAGTGTCGCCGTCGAGACGCTCTATCAGGATCTCCTGATCGGCGTGACCGCATTCTTCCGCGAGCCAGCGCGCTTCGAAGCGCTGAAGTCGCTCGCCTTTCCGGCCATCGTCGAGAACCGCGGAGCCGCGGAAAGCGTGCGGATCTGGGTCGCTGGATGTTCCACCGGAGAAGAGGTGTACTCGCTCGCCATCACCCTGCTGGAGTTTCTCGATGAGCGCGCAGACATGCCGGCCATCGCGATTTACGGCACCGACATCAACGAGAAATCGCTGACGAAGGCGCGGGCCGCGGTGTACACGGAGCGTGCGGTGAGCGGCGTGTCCCCTGAGCGGCGCGAGCGGTTCTTCACGCCTGCACCCGGCGGATACAAAATCGCCAAAGCCGTCCGCGAGCTCTGCGTCTTCGCCTCGCATGACCTCACGCGCGACCCGCCGTATTCGCGGATCGACTTGCTGACCTGCTGCAACGTCCTGATCTACTTCGATCCGGAGTTGCAGAAGAAGGCCGTGGCCATGCTTCAGTACGCGCTCGCGCCGGGCGGATTCCTGATGCTCGGCAGCTCGGAGAATCTCCGGGGCGCCGCGAATCAACTGACTCCGGTCTCGGCGAAACCGCTGATCTACCGCAAGGTCCATGTGCTCGCCGCGTTGGCGGCGCTGGATGTCGGCCGTCGCTCGCTGCGGCCGAGCGCCGTCGTGGCCGCGCCGGCTGATCGCCGCGTCGCGAGCGGCGCGCTCGATGACGATGCCTTCCTCGCTTCGCATCTCGCTCCATGCGGAGTGCTCGTCAACGAACAGCTGGAGATCACGCGCATTCGCGGCGACCTGGCGCCCTTCATCGCGCTCGAGCCGGGAGACGCTTCTCTCGATCTGTTCGGCCTGGTACGGCATCACGAGGTGCTGGCGGTTCTGCGGCCCGCGGTGCGCCGCGCGTTTCGCGAACAGGTCGCCGTGACCAAGGAAGATATTCTGGTCATGGATCGCGGCGCGCGCCTCTGGGTTGCATTCGAGGTGATTCCGTTTGGCATCGCTCCGCCTGGACACAGCCGCTGCTGGATCGTGTTCCGCAGCAGCGTCGCACCGAAAAAGCGCAAGAGCGGGACGACCGGAACTCAGGCGGAAATCGACGGCTTGCGCCGTGCGCTGGGGACCGCCATCGACGACCGCGAGCTGCTCGCCGACGAGGCCTCGGCCGCGGCGGAGGAAGCGCAGTCGAGCGATGAAGAGCTGCGCAGTACGAACGAGGAGCTGGAGACGGCCAAGGAAGAGCTCCAGTCCGCGAACGAGGAACTGAGCACGCTCAACGACGAGCTGCGCGTCCGCAACACCACGCTCGTGAAGATGAACGACGACATCGAGAATCTCCTCGGCGCGGTCGAGATCCCGATCCTGTTCGTCGGCGTCGATCTCACCGTGAGGCGGTTCAACGTGACGGCCGGGCTGCTGCTCAACTTCAGTCCGGATGCGATCGGACGGCCGCTCAGCGAGGCAAAGTCGTCCCTCGACGTCGCCCACCTCGGGAAGCTCGTAGGAGCGGTCATGGAGACCGACACGGCGGCGGACGTCGAAGTGCAGGACACGGCCGGTGACTGGCGGCTGTTGCGCATTCGCGCGTATCACACGAGCGAGCGAACGATCGACGGCGCGATCGTGGCCGTGCTCGACATCAACGCGTTGAAGCAGAATGTCCTCGTCGCCGAGGAGGCCACGCGCGCGGCGGACATGCTGTCCAAGGCCAGCGCGCTGCTGGCGTCGTCGCTCGACTACGAGACGACGCTCGAGTCGCTGACGAAGCTCTCGACGGCGGCGTTCGCCGACTGGTGCGCGGTGGACCTCGTCAATGACGACGGCTCGATCCGCCATCTCACCGTCTCGCACGCCAACCCGGTGCTGCGCGACCTCGCCCTGCAGTTCCAGGAGGTCGCCTTCAGCGAGCCGCTGAGCGCACCCGGAGCGCCGCAGGCGCTGTTGCTGCGCAAGTCCGTCCTGCTCACGGACCTTGCCGAGTCGGACGTGTCCGGCATCCCGCCCGAGGCGAAGATCATGCAGCTCATCGGCGCCCTCGGCGTGCGGTCGCTGATCAGCGTGCCGCTGATCGTTCGCGACAAGGTCCTGGGCACGACCACGTTCTCCTCATCGCGCCGGCGGTACGATCACGTCGACCTGCAGCTCGCCGAAGAGTTGTCGCAGCGCGCCGCCGTGGCCATCGACACGGCCCTGCACTTTCGCGAAGCGGAGAGCGCGAACCGCTACAAGGACTCCTTCCTCGGGACCGTCGCCCACGAACTGCGCACGCCGCTGACCTCGATCATCGGATGGGTCCAACTGGCGAAGGGCACTCCGGAGGCCACCGCCGAAGCTCTCGTGCACATCGACGAAGGTGCCAGCCTGCTGCGGGTGTTCATCGAAGACCTGCTCGACATCGCCCGGATCCGCGAGCAGAAGTTGAGCGTCGACATGACGGAGGTCGATCTCGCGGACATCGTCCACTCGGCTCTGGACATGACCGTTCTCAGCGCGAATGCGCGCGGCCTGCAGATTCGTTTGCACCTTCCGCTCGCGCACGCGCCGGTCTGCGGCGACGGAGTGCGCCTGCTGCAGGTCGTCTGGAACCTGCTCAGCAACGCCATCAAATTCTCGCCTCCGCACGGAACGATCGACGTCGTTCTCGAACGCGACGGCGATCAGGCGCGGTTGCTGGTCATCGACAACGGCGCCGGCATCAGCGCGGACTTCATCCCTCACGTGTTCGAGCTGTACCGTCAGGCGAATCGAACGGGCAGTCGCCAGCCGGGACTCGGAATCGGTCTCTCGATCGTCTCGCAGATCGTGAGACTTCACGGCGGAACGGTGCGCGTCGAGAGCGCGGGCCTCAGCCTTGGATCAACGTTCATCGTCACATTGCCGCTCGCTTCGCTGCCGGCGAAAAAAAACCGCCGTGCCGAGGGGCGGCGCAGAGCACGGGCGAAACAGAGGAGACTTCGTGAACCGACAACTCGTTCGAACGACCGCGGCGAAAGTCCTGCGCAGTGAAGAATTGATCGCCGACGAAAAAGAAGTCGCGGCGGGCATGCTCCGGGCGAATCCCGATTGCGGAAACCCTCACGTCGTCCGCTGCCCGTGGTGTCATGAGACCCGAACGCTCTTCCGCGACGAGAGCGACGTTCCCTTCAAACGCATCGCGCACGGCTGGCGCTGCGAAGCGTGCAATGTGAATGCGGCCAGTCAGGAAGTGCGGTTTTGACTCGCATCACGCAGTGAGCGCCGCCACGATCCGCGGTACGTGGACGTGGCAATCCTCCACGATCACGCGCACGCGCTCCTCGGGCGATCCCGAGATCGCGGTGCCGGCGACGAAGACGCCCGGCACATTCGTCTCCATCGTCGTCTCGTCGTAGCGCGGCTTGCGCGCGTCGCCTTGCAGATCGACGCCTAACAGCTCGAACAGCGTCGGGTCCTGGCGATAGCCGGTGAGGGCGAGGACGAAGTCGAACGGCAGCTCGTCGCCGGCGTCGAAGACGACGCTGCGCTCGCGGATCTCGACGGGGCGCGTGCTCGGCAGGAATCGCACGCGGCCGTCGCGGATCATGCCGCGGATCTCGGGCAGCAGCCAGAACTTCACGCTCGGATCGATCTCCGGTCCGCGATAGCTCACCGTCACGTCGGCGCCGGCGCGCTGGCAGCGGATCGCCGCCTCGACCGCGGAGTTGCGTCCGCCGATGATGAGGAGGCGCGTGCCGAAGTAGGCGTGCGGCTCATGAAAGTAATGACTGACGTGCGGCAGATCTTCGCCGGGAATCCCGAGGAGTCGAGGGCCGTGCATCGCGCCGATCGCGAGCACGATCTTGTCGACGTGATACGAACCCTTCGTCGTCTGCAACTCGAACGTTCCGTCATCGAGACGCCGCGCGAGCGTGACGCGCTCGTACAGACGAATCTCCAGCGCGAACTGCTGCGCGACGGCGCGCAGGTAGGCGAGGTACTCCTCGCGCTTCGGCTTCTGCTGATCGGGCACCTGAATCGGCACGCCGGAGATCGCCAGGCGGTCGGCGCTGGAGTGAAAGAGCATCTCCAGCGGATACCACGTCATCGTCGTGCCGATGGGACCGGCGTCGAGATGGATGTAGTCGAGGCTCGCCTGTTTGAGGGCGACCGCGAGCTCCAATCCGATGGGGCCTGCTCCGATGACGGCGATCACCGGGGCTCGATCTCCCGCAGCACCGCCGACTTTGCATCGATCATCACGTGATGCTCCAGGCCGAGGAGATCGGCGATCTTGCGGACGAGATAGCCCTCGTAGTCGGTCAGCTTGCCGTCGCTGTACACGAGACGCCACATCGTCTTCACGACCTCGATGCGCTCCTCGAGCGACGTGTTCTTGCGGACGTAATGCGTCAGCGCGAAGTGATCGACGGTCTTCTTGCGGATCTCGTCCGCGGCTTCCATCAGCGCGCGCGCGTCCTCCGTGTCGAGCGAGAAACGCTGCGCGAGAAAATTCGCGACGTTGCCGTCCTCGGATGGCGTGAACGTGCCGTCGGCGTACGCGATCTCGAGCAGCATCGCGGCGGTGGCGAGGCGCAGCGGATCGTGACGCTCGCGAGGCTGAACTTCTGATGTACGACCGGTGAGGCGATCGAGAATGCTGGAAATGCTCACTGGCGGAGTGTACGTTGATCGCAGCATGCGCGTGAACATCGATCAGCTCAGCAACAACGCCCACATCTGGATCTTCGGCATCTCTCCCGCGTTGGACGAGCAGAAACAGACGACCGTGCTGCGCGCGATCGATGCGTTTCTCGACGAATGGGCCGCGCACGGCACGCCGATCCGCGGCGCGCGCGATCTGCGCGAGGGGAGCTTTCTCATCATCGCCGCGGATGAGCAGTGCGAGAAGTCGGGCTGCTCGATCGATCGTATGTTCGGGACGCTGCGCGCGCTCGAGCGCGAGCTCGGCGTCGCGATCCTCGATTCGAATCGCGTCTTTCTCCGCCACGACAGCGGCGTGCGCGCAGTCGGACGCAGCGAGTTCAAGAACGCCGCGACGTTCGACACCACCGTCTTCGATACGACCGCCGAGACGTTGGGCGCGGTTCGCACCGGCGCCTGGGAATGCCACGCCTCGCATTCGTGGCACCGCCATCTTCTCGCCTAACGGCGCAATCCGTGACCCGTTTGTAACGAAGGTGGGTCAAACTACGTCAATTTGGCTTACAAATTGACCCACCGAGTATGGACGCATTCACGTAAGTCATTGAAAACACGTAGTGCGCGGACGTGGCAGTTCGCGGCACTTCGATTGCTCTTGGGCCGACTGACTTCAGCAACCCCTTAACTAAAGCAAGGAGAATAGTCGGTACATGTCGAAGCTCACAAAATTCAGTGTCCTGGTGCTCGTGGCGGCTCTGGCCATTCCTGCGTTTGCGGCGAAGCCGGAGTTCGCGGCGGGCCGGTATTACGTCGTCTACAAACAGAAGGCCGATAAGGCCGATAAGGATCTTCTCAAAGCGAACGGCGCCAAGCTCAAAGACGAGTTTGCCGAGATCAACGCGATCGAGGTCGAGTCGGACAATCCGGCAGCGATGGATGCGATCTCGAAGCACTCGAAGGTCGACTACGTCGAGCAGGTCCCGATGCGCTATGCGATGGATCTCGGCAGCGCGCAGGCGACTCCGAGCCTCGGCAATGGTCTGTATGGTCTGCTCACGACCAAGGCGACCGTCGCGCATGCGCGCGGCCGCATCGGCACCGGCATCGTGGTCGGCGTTGCGGACACGCAGCTCGACATCTCCCACCCCGACATCGCCGGCAATCTGAACGCGCACACGAACTGCGTGCAGACGAATCCCTGCAGCGGCAGCGGATGGCAGAACGACGGTGAGACGCATGCGACGCACGTTGCCGGCACGATCCTCGGCGTGAACAACAGCCAGGGCGTGTATGGCGTGGCGTACGGCGCGAAGCTCGTGCACGCGCGCGTCCTCGGCCCGGCCGGCGGCTCGACCTCCGACATCATGCGCGGCGTGACCTGGCTCAAGGATCACGGCGCCAAGATCGTCAACCTCTCCCTCGGCGGCGGACTCAAGTCGAAGACCGAAGAGAACTTTTACAAATCGATGCGCACTACCTACGGCGTGATCGTCGTCGCGGCCACCGGCAATGACGGCGCGACCCGCGTCTCCTATCCTGCCGCGTACCCGATCAACGTCGCCGTCGGCGCCGTCGACGTGAATGACGTCGTCGCCACGTTCTCCAACCGCGGCACGAACATCGACGTCACCGCGCCGGGCGTCCTCGTCCTCTCCTCGGTTCCGAACGGTACCGGCCACGAGGCCAGCGTCACCGCCGGCACCGAATTCCGCGCCTTCGGCCTCGAGTTCGCCGGCGCCACGAACGGCATCACCGGCAACCTCTATAACTGCGGCATCGGCAACCCGGGCCAGTGCCCGGCCGGCGTCGCGGGCAACATCGCGCTGATTCAGCGCGGCACGCTCGACTTCGCGACGAAGGTCACGAACGCGAAGAATCAGGGCGCAGTCGCGGCGATCATCTACAACAACGCCGCGGGCGACTTCACCGGCACGCTCGGCGCCGCCGGCAGCTGGATCCCGGCCGTCTCCGTTTCTCAGGCGACCGGCACCGCGTTGCTCGCGCAGAGCAGCGGCACGGTCCTGAACAAGGTCAGCAGCTGGGATCACTATGACGGTACGTCGATGGCTACGCCGCACGCGGCGGGCGTATTCGCGCTCCTGTGGGCCGCGAACCCGACGATGACCGCGAACGCGATCGAGACCACGATCAAGAACAACTGCGACGACAAGGGCGCGGCCGGCTACGACACCACGTACGGCTACGGCCGTGTCAACGCCGACAAGGCGCTCCTCGCCACCGGCAAGTAATTTCGAACAGCTCTCTGTTCTCTCGGCGCCCTCTGCCTTTCGGTAGAGGGCGCTTTTCGTTTGCCTCGCGCATAATGGCTCGCATGAGGATCGAGATTCGTCGTGCGACTCCTTCCGATTCGATGCGCGCGACGGAGCTCGCCCGGACGGCGAAAGCGCACTGGGGATATCCGTCCGAATGGCTCGACGCGTGGCGCGACGATCTCGTCGTCACGGCGGAGGGCATCCAGCGCCACGCGACGTTCGTGGCCTCGATCGGAGACGAAGTCGTCGGCGTCTGCCAGCTGCAGCAGTCCGACGATCACACGATGCTCGAGCACGTGTGGGTCGATCCGACGCGGCACCGCCAGGGCGTGGGACGCGCGCTCGTGGAGTACGCGCGCGGCCAGGCCCGCGGCGTGATCGCCATCGTCGCCGATCCGAATGCCGAGGAGTTTTATCTGAGGCTCGGAGCGCGGAGAGTGGGGGAAGTGCCGGCGCCGATGCCGGGCGCGCCGCTGCGTATGCTGCCGCTGATGGAAATGGACGCTTCCGCCTCCGTTTCCTGACCTGACGCTGGTTTTTCACAAATCGGTTGCGCGCTTTGCGATCGCGCTCGTTAGGATCGTCGCACGATGAAACGAGCGCTCGTCCTCACGCTTCTCTTCGCCGCCGCGAGTCACGCCGCACCGAATCCCTTTTTCGCGAAAAGCACGCTGCAGTTCCAGGCGCCGCCGTTCGATCGCTTCAAAGACAGCGACTACGCGCCGGCGCTCGAAGAGGGGATGAAGCGCCAGCTCGCGGAGATCGACGCGATCGCGAACAACGAAGAGGCGCCGACGTTCGCGAACACGATCGAGGCGCTGGAGCGCTCGGGCGAGCTGCTCACGCGCGTGTCGAAGACGTTCTACAACCTCACCCGCGCGAACACAAACGCCGCGCTGCAGAAAGTCGAACAGCTCGAAGGGCCGAAGCTCGCCGCGCACAGCGACGCGATTTCGCTCAATCCGAAGCTCTTCGCCCGCGTGAAGACGCTCTACGACACGCGCGACGCGGCGGCGCCGAATGCGGAAGCGAAGCGTCTGATCGAGCGCTACTACCGCAACTTCGTCCGCTCCGGCGCGCTGCTGTCGGAGGAGCAGAAGAATCAGCTACGGGCGCTCAATCAGGAGGAGACGAAGCTCAATACCGACTATCGTGCGAAGTTGCTCGCCGACACCGCGGCGTCGGCGGTGGTCGTCGATCGCATCGAAGAATTGAATGGACTCAGCGCGAGCGACATCGCCGCCGCCGCGCAGGAAGCGAAGGATCGCGGTCTCAAAGGGAAATGGGTGCTGACGCTGCAGAACACGACGCAGCAGCCGCAGCTCGGATCGCTGAGTGATCGCGCGCTGCGCACGCGGCTGTACAACGCATCCGTCCAGCGCGCCAATCACGGCGGCGAGAATGACGTGAAGGTGATCGTCGCGCGCTACGCGCAGCTGCGCGCCGAGCGCGCGAAGCTGATGGGATATCCGACGTATGCCGGACTCTCGCTCGCCGAGGAAATGGCCACGCCGGAGAAGGCGATGCAGCTGATGAAGGAGCTCGCCGCGCCGGCGACGGCGAAGGCGCGCGAAGAGGCGGCGCGCATCCAGCAGATGATCGATGCCGACGGCGGCGGCTTCCAGCTCGGCCCGCAGGACTGGTCGTATTACGCGGGACGCGTGCAGCACGCCGAATACAACGTCGATGAGTCGCAGGTGCGGCCGTACTTCGAGCTCAATCGCGTCCTGCGCGACGGCGTTTCTTCGCCGCGCACGAGTTGTACGGACTCTCGTTCAAAGAACGGCGCGATCTCCCGCTCTACAACCCCGACGTCCGCGCGTTCGAAGTCTTCGACGCCGACGGCAAATCGCTCGCGATCTACTACGGCGACTTCTTCGCGCGCGCCAACAAGGAAGGCGGCGCGTGGATGGATTCGTTCGTCGACCAGTCCGCGCTCCTCGGCACGCGTCCGGTCGTCGTCAACGTCTGCAACTTTCAGAAACCCGCCGCCGGCCAGCCGGCGCTGCTGTCCTTCGACGACGTGAACACGATCTTCCACGAGTTCGGTCACGCGCTGCACGGCATCCTCTCCAACGTCCGCTATCCGACCTTCACCGGCGTCAACGTCCCGCGCGACTTCGGCGAAGTGCCGTCGCAGTTCAACGAGCATTGGGAGCTCGAACCGAAAGTGCTCGCGAACTACGCGAAGCACTACAAGACTGGCGCGCCGATGCCGAAGGACCTCGTCGAAAAACTCAAGAAAGCATCGAGCTTCAACGTCGGTTACGCGACGACCGAGTATCTCGCGTCCGCGCTGCTCGACATGGCCTGGCACACCCTGCCCGCCGACGCGCCGCAGCAGGACCCGGTCCTCTTCGAGAAAACGGCGCTCAAGAACTTCGGCATCGACCTCCCCGTCGTCCCGCCGCGCTACCACACCGCGTACTTTTCGCACATCTGGGGCAGCAGCTATGCCGCCGGCTACTACGCGTATCTCTGGAGCGACGTGATCGACGAAGACGCGTGGGCCTGGTTCCAGGAGCATGGCGGCCTCACCCGCGAAAACGGCCAGCGCTTCCGCGAAGCGGTGCTCTCGCGCGGCGGTACACTCGACGCCGCCGAAATGTATCGTGCGTTTCGCGGAGGGGACCCGACGCTCGATCCGTTGTTGAAGGCGAAGGGATTCAAATGAGCCACACCATCGAAGTCGGCTTCGCGAACGGCTCGCAGACGATCACGCCCGCGACGCTGCAGGTTGACGCCGAGCCGGGCGCCGCGATCACCATCACCTGGACCGCCGTCGGCTGCACGTTCGGGCAGGAGGCGTTCGGGTGGTTGGTGGGGGAGGGAGACGACAGTCTCCCGCCCGATCAGCGTCCGACGATGGTGAATGCGACCACGCTGCGGTTAAGCTATTCGTTTCCCGATGAACCGGTGCGTTGGCAGTACATGGTCGGGATCGACGTGGCGGGGCGGGGGCTGGTGACGGGAGTGGGCGCGATCGAAAACGGCTGATCTCTACGCAGCGTGGTGCAGAATTCTACTCAGAATATAGTTACGTAAAAATGTACTGTACTGGACGGCCGCATGCCGACGTTCTTCCTACATTGCGTGAGTGGCGGAGGAGCGAGATGACGTCGCCGAGCTGGTGGCGAGGACGCTGGCCGGGGATGCCGATGCCGAGGCGGAGCTGGCGGAGCGGTGCCGCCCGCGGCTGATTCGCCATCTGAGGCAACTGACGAGGAACGAGGCCGAAGCGGCGGATCTGACGCACGACGCGCTGCTGATCGGCATCGTCCGTTTGCGCCGCGTGCCGCTCGCGGAGCCCTCCGCGGTGGTCGCGTTTCTCCGCGGAATCGCGGTGAAGTTGATGCTCAACGAGCGGCGCAAGATTCACCGCCATCGTACCGGCGATCCGCTCTCGCCTGCGATTCCCGATCGCGATCCCGATCCTCTCGATGCAATTTTGGCGCGGGAGCAGAGACAACTCCTGTCGCGGGCCATCGAAGGCCTGCTTGCGTTCCGCGATCGCGATCTCCTGCGCCGCTTTTATCTCGATGCCGAGCCGAAGGAATCGATCGCCCGCGCGCATGGACTCGATGCGTTGCAGTTCGATCGTGTGCTATTTCGCGCACGGCGCCGTCTCCGCGATCTCCTCCTGAAACTTCCTGAATATCGCATGCGATAAATCCATCCTTAACGACAGCTGTACATCGGCAGTCCATTCGCAGCGACTCGAGAGGAGAAATATTGTGATCAATATTCAGGATGCCCGTGTCTTCCGATACGACGACGGGCGAAAGACCGTGACGGTCTATCGCGATTTTGATGACCCCAACAAGTTTTTCATCGTGCCGACGCCTCACTTCGCCACGATCGCTGCCGCGGGCAAGTCCGTCCCGGCGTTTTCCCTGACGGAGTACGCCACGAACGCCGGCGCACGCGGAACGGCGGCCATGACCGTCGAGCTGGTCATCGACCCTGACGCCCGGGACGCGGCGGAGAAGAACCTTCCGCCGGGCTCGATCTTCGGGCAGTTCGACTGGGTCCAGGCCCAGGCGTTTCTCCGCTTCGATCTTCTCGGGCGCCAGGTCGTGCTCAACACCGTTCCCTCGCTGTACGGCAGCAACCAGGCCACGTTCGTCGTCGAGCTGAATAGCGAAGCGGAGGTGAACACGTTCAAGGACGCGTTCAAGCCCGGCAGCGGCATCGGGCCGACGCAGTTCAACGTGCAGTACCAGGTGCAGACACTGGCGAAGCTGCCGGCCGTGAACGTGCTCGTCACGTACGACTCCGTCATCGCCGTCGACTATCAGAAGAAGATCGACGTGAGCAAGAACGTGTGGGGGCAGGAGACGAGCCGCCGCGCGTCGATCCAGGAGAATCTGCGCAGCTCCGACGCCGGCAAGGTCACGATCTCCTACTCGATTCCCGATCCGTCCGTCGAGTTGCAGCAGCGCGTCACCGACTGGGCCTGGGTCACGCTCGAGGGCCTGGTCTCCAGGGCCATCGACGACGCCGTCCGCGCCGTCGGCGAGCGGAATGCCGACCAGTTCCAGCTCACATCGACGGCGTCGTTCTCGCGCACGTACGCGGAGAACCAAACCATCCAGTGGGCCATCACCCCCGGCGAGTTCCTGCCGAACTTCACCGAGGACGTGTGGAAGGTCGTCTATCGCAAGGTCGACAACCGCCGGCTGGTGGTCAACTTCACGATCCTGGACAGCCTCGCCGTGGCGAAGATCCAGTCGGTCGCGCTGAAGATCAACTATCCGACCGCGGCCACGGGCAACACGTTCACCTTCCGTCCCAACAATGCTGCATCGTGGACCGCCGATTTCGACGGCGCGAAGGCGGGAGGTGAGTTCGATCCGAACTACACGTACGAATACACGGTCACATTCGACGACGGCACGCCGCCGTACAAAGAGCCCCCCATCGCCGCCAACCAGACGCAGGTCAGCCTGCCGGTGGCGAATCTCGGCATTCAGTCGGCGAGCTTCATCGGCAGCAACATCGACTTCGACGGCGCGAACGGCGTCGCCTTCGTCCTGATCGATTTCTTCTTCCACACGCCCGGCGACCTCCCCAACACCGTCGAGCAGAAACGGATGACGAACAACACCACCGTCATCACCATCCCCAGCCGGACCCATCTCCGCAGCGCGAACGAATACTCGTACCAGCTCACGTACGTGATGCGAAACAAGACCCAGTATGTCGTGGCGCCGCAGGCAGTATTCAAGCCGCAGAACCGCGAGCTGGTCACGATCACCTCGCCGTTCAAGCAGAGCTCGGCGAACGTGTCCGTCTCGAATCCCGACGGCATCGATCCCTCGATCTTCGCCGTCGATCTCGTCGGCCAGTATCGCGATCCTCAGAACCCCGCCACCGGTCTGGAAAACGGCTGGAACTTCGAGCCAAAGAAAGGGGCGACCTTCAGCGCCGGCCAGCGCTGGTTATTCACGGCGGTCGAGAATCCGAACGGCAGCTTCATCCTCTACTCCGGCACGCTGTTTTACAGCGATGGGTCGACGTTCGACATCCAGAACATCGCCATCTCAGGATCTCCGTCGTTCGTCATCAACGCCGGACTGCGGCCGTTCACCGTGGAGATCGATCCTCGCCTGATCGAATGGGCCGGCGGCATCGAGTCCGTCGACGTGCAGATGTTCATCAGTCGGGCGGAACTCGAAGGAGGAAACGCGATCGGGACTGCCGGAGACGAGACCTCCATCTCGGTCTTTACGTTCCTTCCGCCGCAGCAGGACGGCAGCGGGGGACTGCTGCCGGTGGCCAAGCAGTACTACAAGTTCGATCACAAGGCCGACACGAACGTCAGCTACTTCTGGTCGGCGCGCTATTACCGCAAGGGCGGCGAGAGAACCGTCAGTCAAACGGACGCCAGCGTGAATCGCCTGACGCTGCCGCCCGACGGAAACGCCACGGGCCTCGTCGTCAATCGCGTGGTCGTCCCCGCCGCCGTTCGCCGCAGCCAGCCCGCAACCCGCCGCCTATGGCAAACGCGATAGCAGCGGAGATCCATCCGGCCATCACGCGCACTCTTCGTCTTGCCGCCGCGACCCATCCGGTCGCGGCGGCAGGCGCGGGACGCGCGCTCGAGCGGGTGCTCGGGGCCGTGGCCGATGCCGGGGCGTGGAGCGAGAGCGATCTCACGCGCATCGGGCTTCCGCTCGAGCTCTCGTTCACGTCGGCGGATGCGGCGTCGCTTCGCTTCACAGTGGAAGCGTCGTCGCCGCGGCTCCCGGCGCGCGAGCGCCTTCGCCTCGCCGTGGCGATGTACGAGGACGTCGCGCCGCCGCTGCCGCAGGACGTACGGGCGATGCTCGACCGCGCGCCGGCTCGTTCGTTCGGCGCGTGGCTCGGGTTTCGTTGCGATGGCGCGCGCACGGCGTGGAAGCTCTACGCCGACACCTCCCAAGCTCCGCCGCGGCTTTCGCAGCTGCCGGTCGCGGCGCGACTGATGATGTCGTCTTACGACGGCGCGTCGGATCGCGTCGAGCACTACTTTCGCGCCGAGGCGCCGGGCATCTCCGGCGTGCTGTTGCTCGGCCGCGCATTCGGCCTGGCGTCGGAAACGCCGGACATGCTGGCGCTGCTCGAGGAAGCCGTAGCGCGGCCGTTTCGCGGCGAGCTCCCATCCTGTGACCTCGGATTCAGTATCTCCACGCCGCGTGCGACGGACGCCGATGTCCGCCTGACGCTCTTCGGCTTCGCCGGATCGCTGTTCGGCGGCGACAGCCGGTGCCGCGAGGCCATCCTTCGCGTCGCGTCGTCCCATGGCTGGAGTTTTCCGCTCTACGAGCTCGTGTCCGAGCCGCTGCGCGGGCGGCGCGGTCTGGCGATGCATCACTGCATGTTCGCAGTCACCGCCGCCGCCGGCGCGCCGCCTTCGATTTCGTTCGGCATCGCTCCGCCGGAGGATGAGCCGTGAGCCGCGACTCACTCGACGTCGTACTCGCGGCGCAGAGTGCGGCCGGCGCGTTCCGCTCCATCGCTCGCACCGGCGGCGTAGAGTACAACGACGAGAACGCGTTCATCACCGCGCTGGTCTCCATCGAGCTGGCATCGCTGCCGTTCGACGTGCGGATCGAGGATGCGTTGTCGCGCGCCTGCGACTTCCTTCTCGGTTGCCGGCAAGAGGGAGGTGTTTTCGGTTTCTATCCTCCCGGCGGCGAGCCGCCGTGGATCGGAGGGGGGATCGCGCCCGATGCCGACGACACGGCGCTCTGCGCGGCGCTGCTTCTGGCCTGCGGCCGCATCACCAGCGACGACGCGCAGCGACTCGCCGGCGCTCTCGGCCCGTTCCGCCTTGACTACCGTCCCGAGTCGGCCGATCCGTGGGTCGAGCGCGGCGCGCAACGCACGTGGCTCGACACGCGGACGTGGCCGAATCCCGTCGACGTCTGTGTCAACGCCAACGTTGCCGCGTTTCTCGCGCAGCTGGGCTGCCGCGACGAAGGGTACGACGCGGCGTGGCGCACGGTCCGCGGCGGTGTCGACTGGTTTCTGATGAACCCGGCGCTGCTTCCGCGCATCACTCCGTTTTATCCCGAGGCGTTCGAGCTTCGTGACGCCGTGCGGCGCGCGCTGCGCGCCGGCGTGACCGAGCTCGCATCGGCCTGGGAGCGCATCGAGCCGGCCGCGGGACCGCCGGCCGGCGACCTCCCCATCTGCAGCTCTCACGACGGCGCGTACCGCTGGTTCGCCCCGGCGCTCCAGGCTGCGCGCAACCTCGCCTCACCGCACTTCAAATGGTCCACGCAGGAAAGGAGAACCCATGAGCCTCAGTGCTTCCGCAAGAGTTTCCCCGAAACCGAGACAACGCACCGCTGTGCGGGCCGCTGACCGCGCGAAAAGAAAATCGGCGCTCAAAGCCGGCAACGATCCGGCGGTCACCGCGGAGAATCCCGATGACGGATTCCTCTCGATCAGCACGCGTTTCATGGAGCAGTTCGAGATCCTCCGTCCGGTCCTCGGCGGCACCGATCTCTACGCCTTCGACAACGCCTCCGGCAGTCTCGACGTCTACTCCGCCGGTACGGGAAATCGCGTGTTCCGCATCCGGGAGCAAAGCGACAACCGCTCCGGATGGTCGGAAACGGACCTCGGCATCGTCGCCTCGCAGCTCTACCCGTACGTCCAGCCGGGCGCGCCGGCCGAAGCGCGGCAGAACCCGGCCATCTTCGGCATCAACAACGACTCCGTGCTGACGCGGAGCATCTTTGACGGAAACGCGCAGCGCTACGTGCAAGCGGTCTCCCAGCCTGCCGACAACACGAAAAAACTGAAACGCTTCCTCGCGGCGGTGAGCGTTCTCGGCGACCTCCACGCGAACGTCATACTCGAAAACGACGAAGTGGCGGCGAGCTTCATGAAGCCGGACGGCGTGTGGCAGTCGCGCCAGTGGGTTCCGATCAAAGCGTCCGAAGGCTCGACCGAGAATGCGAAGGTGAAGCAGATCGCGGTCTGCTCGAACAGTCCCGTGCAGACCGCGCTCTACGCCATCGGCCTGCAGGATGAAGTGCTCTTCTCTCCGACGCCGTTCCGCTTCTCGTACTTCACGCGCCTCGGCTCGAGATTCACTGCCATCGCCATCGACGTCATCGAAGACAGCGAGAAGCTGCTGAACATCATCGCCATCGACAAGAAGAAGCACCTCTGGCAGAAACGCCAGAAGAAATTCACGCCCCCCGGCGTGATCGAGTTCGAGGACTGGCTGCCCATCGACCAGATCACGGAAGTCACCTCGCTCCGGGCGGTGCTCGGCTTCAACAATCAGATCGAGGTTTTCTCCATCGGCACCGACGGCTCGCTCTTCATCAACCGGGCTCGCGATGAAGGCGGCCGGCGCACCTGGAGCGCCACGTTTCCCCTCGGCAATCCGATGCCCAACAACATCTTCACGGTCGGCCGCAACGGCCAGGGCTACTCGGAGCTCTTCAGCGTCACGCGCGACAATCATCTCTACCGTTTCTGGCAGAACCCGATCACCACGCAATGGGACAACTATGAGATCGCGCTGGAGAACACCGGAGAGACGCTCAGCGTGCCGTCGCACAGTGTTCAGTTCACGGTGATGGACTCGCGCAAGGTGCCTAAACCCGATTCCCGCGTTCTGATCCGCACCTCGACGCTGGCACCGATCCGGATCAACGGTCTCTATTACACGACCAGCGAGTTCGTTGCGGCCGAGGTGAAGAGCAACAGCGCGGGAGTGGTGGTCGTGCAGCGCTTCACCAATTCGCTGGCCTCTCCTTCGATGTTCATTTGGACGGAGTTCATGCCGGACAGCGAAGGCGTCGTGCTCGAGCCGAACGCACAACTGCAGGACAAGATGCATCGCACGACGGGCGACAACGTCCTGGCGGCGAAAGGGGCGAATGGACAACCGCTGCTGAAAGGCGACCTGCGCACGCGCGAGAACGCCGACGCCATCGCCAGCATCATGCGCGAGTCGATGTCCCTCGGATATCCGGCCGCTTCCACCGCCGAGTCGCTTCGCTTCATCGCTCCCGGCCGGCGCCGCACGGGCATGCGCGCCGTGAGCATCGCCGGCGGCGTCTCGCCGTTCCGTTTCGATCCCTCGCGCATGCGCGAGTCCCATTGGCGCGTCGAGTTCACCGACGCCGGCCCGCGTTTTTCGAAGCTGACCCGCGAGGATGCGGCGGCGCTCGTGACCGCGCGGACCTCCGCCACCGAGGCCACGGGATTCCTGGGCATCGACTGGGGCGACATCTGGAACGCGATCAAGAACGGCGTCGCCAGCATTTTCGGAGCGATCAAAGACTTCATCGTTCATACGATCGTCGATCCGATCAGCGGCCTGATCGACAAGATCCAGGTCGTCTTCCGCTTCCTCATCGAAGGAGTGGAGAAGATCTTCGACACGGTCATCGAAGCATTCCAGCAGGCGTTCGACATCGTCGAAGGGATCTGGAACTCGATCAAAGTCTTCTTCGAAGACCTCTACCGCTGGCTGGCGTTCCTCTTCAACTGGGGCGACATCCGCCGCACGGCGGACGCGGTCGAACATTCGTTCAACACCACGCTGGACTTCATCGTGGCGGCCGTGCGGAGCGTTCGCGACAAGGTCGACCAAGGCCTCACCGCATTCGAAAAGGAGGTGAAGAAATGGCTGGACGACTTCATCGCCAAGCTCGGCGGCGAGAGCGTGCAGAAATATCTCGACGACAACCGGCAGCCGAATGCAGCTGCCGATGAAGGCACGGGCCACAATCCGCTGCTGGACGCATTCGAGGAGAACTACAAGAATGCGAACACCGGCAATACCCTCAACGCCGCTGCCGCCGCCCTTGGCGACGGCCCGCTCGACACCATCGTTGCCGAGCTGCAGAAGCTGGCCGACAACTTCCAGTTCGGATCCGGGAAAGAGGCCTTCGACGAAGGCGTGCTGCTCTTCAGCAAGATCGGCGAGGACCCGGACAATGTCCTGAACCTCCTGCTCGCGGGCGTGCTCAAGACCCTGGAGGCGATCGCGCTGTTCACCATCGCTGCCGCGCGCGGCCTGGTGTTGACCATCCTCGATCTCGTCGCCGATCTCGTCGCCGCCGTGAAGGCGATGCTGGACGCAGAGTGGGAGATCCCGTTCGTCTCGCAGCTGTACAAACTGTTCACCGGAAGCTCGCTGACATTCCGGCCGCTGCGCCTGTTCGCGTACATCGTGGCCATTCCGGCGACGCTGGTCTACAAGCTGATCACCAACAGCGCGCCGTATCCGGATGACGCGTCGGTCGACGCATTCAGGAAAAACTACAGCGTGTCGTGGCTGAAGCAGGCGAGCGGCCTGGCGGCGAAACGCCAGTTGCACGGCGCGGCGCAGGCGGCTGTCGACGACTTTCGGAAGATCACCTCGAAGATCTTCGCGGTGTACTTCGCCGTGGTGATGTTCGTGCGAATCTTCATCGATTCCGCGGTGGCAACTTTCTCCGGGCTATCGCTGCTCATCGGCCCTATGCCCGTCGTACTCGCGGTCACGAACCTGCTCGGCCGGTTTGCGACGATCTTCTATCTGACGCCCTGGATCTACTCGGATGCCGGCGGCTTCGGATGCACGGGCACAGGGCTCAACAACCTTCGCTGGCTGCTGAACATCATCGGCGGACCGCTCCGCGGCACGGCGCTGTTCGTCGGGCGGCAGAAGATTCCCGAGGACCGGCGGGCGCTCGTGAACGAAGGATCGCTGGCGCTGTGGGGCGTCATTCATCTCGGAATGGCGATCGGCGTGGCCGGCTACGGAGTCCTGAACGCGAAGCAGATCGTGGTCGCCATTCTCGGCACGCTCGCGCCGCAGGCGCTGCGCTTCGCCGCGATCCCACAGGCCGTCGGGGCCACAAAAGGGATCTCGCTACTCGCGCTGATCGCGCTGATCGCGCTCACGCATCTGGTGATCATCGGCGTGCAACTCGCCGTCGTCTTCGGCAGTTCCTCGGATGAGGCGCACGAACGCATTCTGGAATTCGGATTCGCGGCCTGAGGATTCGTTTCAACGTGCGGCGGCCGGGAGGCCGCCGCACGCTACGAGTGAATCGCTGCTTCCACCAACGCCCTCTGCTGCTCCTCATGCCGGTGATGCGACCCCGTCGCCGGCGCAGCCGCCACCGGCCGTCCGATGTAGCGCACGTTCGGATGCAGCGAAGCGAGTCGCTCGTGGAGGAACGGCCACGCGCCCATGTTGCGCGGCTCTTCCTGCACCCACACCAGCTCCGAGGCATTCGGGTAGCCCTTCAACGCTTCGACGAGCATGGGCTGGGGGAAGGGGTAGTACTGCTCGAGGCGGAGGATGGCCACCTTCGCATTCGCTTTATCGCGCGCCTGCTTGAGGTCGTAGTAGACCTTGCCCGAGGTGAGGATCACGCGTTTCACTTCGTCGCTCGTGGCGACGTCGTGGAGGACGGGCTCGAATCTCCCGTTGGTCAACTCGTTGACGGTTGAGACGGCGAGTGGGTGGCGGAGGAGGGACTTTGGTGTCGTGACGATCAGCGGCTTGCGGGGGTTGTTTTTCATTTGCCGGCGCAGGGCGTGGAAGTATTGCGCGGGCGTGGTGGGATAGATGACCTGCATGTTGCCTTCGGCGCAGAGGGTGAGGAATCGTTCGAGGCGCGCGGAGGAGTGTTCGGGTCCCTGGCCTTCGTAGCCGTGCGGCAGGAGCATCGTCAGGCCGCTGTGCTGGCCCCACTTCTCCTCGGCTGACGAAATGAATTGATCGATGATGATCTGCGCGCCGTTCATGAAGTCGCCGAACTGCGCTTCCCACATCACCAGCGCGCCGGGATCGGCGACGGAGTAGCCGTACTCGAATCCGAGGACGCCGTATTCGGAGAGGAGCGAGTCGTAGACCGCGAAGCTCACTTGCGCGTCGGGATCATTCGTCTCGCGCGTGAGTGCATTGTCGATGACGACCGGATCGCTGACGTTCGCCGGCTTCGCGTCGCGCGCGAGGAGATTCAGCGACACGTAGCCCTCTCCCGTCACGTAGTCGAACACCATCGCGTGGCGGTGCGAGAACGTGCCGCGGCCGACGTCCTGTCCGGAGAGGCGCACGCGGAAGCCGTCGAGGAGCAGCGAGCCGACCGCGATCTGCTCCGCCGTCCCCCAATCCATCGGCTCTTTGCCTTCCGCCATCGCGATCCGCTTCGCCAGCACGTTCTTCAGCTTCGGATGCGGCGTGAATCCTTCCGGCGGCATGAGCGCGCCGCGCACTTTCTCCAGCGCCTCGGCAGTGATCGACGTGTCGGGCGACGGCTCTTTCTGATAACCCGTCACTTCCTCGTCCGTCCACAGCGGATCGCGCTGCGAGGGCGGCGCTTCCTGCTCCTTCGTGCGGTCGAACGCTTCCTGCAGTTTCGCCTGGAACTGTTCGAGCCACTTCTCCGCTTCCTCGGGCGAGATGTCGCCTTTGCGCAGCAGTTGCTCGGTGTAGATCTTGCGCACCGAGCGATGCTCCTTGATCGCCTTGTACATCTTCGGCTGCGTCAGCGACGGCTCGTCGCCTTCGTTGTGGCCGTGGCGGCGATAGCAGATGACGTCGAGCACCACGTCCTTGTGGAACTGCTGGCGGAAGTCGTACGCGAGCTTCATCGCGCGCACGCACGCCTCGGGGTCGTCGCCGTTCACGTGGAAGATCGGCGCCTGCACCATCTTCGCGACGTCGGTCGCGTACACCGACGAGCGCGCCGATTCGGGTCCGGTCGTGAAGCCGATCTGATTGTTGATGACGACGTGAATCGTGCCGCCGGTGCGATAGCCGCGCAGCTGCGAGAGGTTCAGCGTCTCCGCGACCACGCCCTGACCCGCGAACGCGGCGTCGCCGTGCAGGAGCACGGGCAGCACGAAGGAGCGGTTCTTGTCGGCGATCAGTTTCTGTTTCGCGCGGACCATGCCTTCGACGATCGGATCGACGGCCTCGAGGTGCGAGGGATTCGAGGCGAGGGTGAGCTTCATCTCCTCGCCGGCCGGCGTTTGATGCGCGCCGTCCGCGCCGAGGTGATACTTCACGTCGCCTGAGCCCTCGCGCGAATTCGGATCGATGTCGCCTTCGAACTCGCGGAAGATCTGTTCGTACGATTTGCCGAGCGTGTTCGCGAGCACGTTGAGGCGCCCGCGATGGGCCATGCCGATCACGCCTTCGACGACGCCGTCCGAGGCGGCTTCGTTGAAGAGATAGTCGAGCATCGGGATGACCGACTCCGCGCCTTCGAGCGAGAAGCGTTTGTGCCCCACGTATTTCGTGTGCAGAAACTTCTCGAAGGCCTCGGCGTCATTGAGCTTCATCAGGATGCGCCGCTTCGTCGCGCCGTCGAGAGTCTGTTTGTTGCGCTGCGGCTCCATCCGGTCCTGCAGCCACCGCTTCTGCACCGTCTCCTGCATGTGCATGTACTCGGGGCCGATCTTTCCGCAGTACGTCTCACGCAGCGTGTCGAGGATGTCGCGCAGTTTCGCGGTCTGCTTGCCGCACAAGCCGCCGCAGACGAAGTCGCGGTCGAGGTCCCACAGCGTGAAGCCGTAGAACTGCGGGTCGAGCTCCGGATGCTTCGCGACTTTGTATTCGAGCGGATCGAGATCGGCAAGCAGATGCCCGCGCACGCGATAGGCGTTGATCAGCTGCAGCGCCGCGGCTTCGCGGGCGACGATCTCGTCCCCGGATTGGGTGCCGAGCGCGAGGCGATGGCGGTCTTTTGCCCACTGCACGGGCTCGTACGGGATGCGGAGATCGCGATAGATGTCGTCGTAGAACGCGTCGGCGCCGAGGAGCAGTTCGTGCACGCGCGCGAGAAACGCGCCCGACTCCGCGCCCTGGATGATGCGATGGTCGTACGTCGACGTCATCGTCATCACTTTCGAAATGCCGAGGTCCGCGAGCACCGCGGGATCGGCGGCCGAGTATTCGGCGGGATAGTCGATCTGGCCGGTGGCGATGATCGTTCCCTGCGACGTCATGAGACGCGGCACGGAGGCGGCGGTGCCGAGCGTGCCGGGATTGGTGAGCGAGATCGTCGTGCCTTCGAAGTCCGCGATTTCCAAGGTGTTGTTGCGCGCCTTGCGGACGACGTCGTTGTAGCCCTTGAGAAACTGCGCGAAGTCCCCGGCGTTCGCGCGCTTGATGTTCGGCACGAGCAGCGAGCGCGAGCCGTCTTTGCGCTCGATGTCGATGGCGATGCCGAGGTTCACGTCCTCGCGATCGATGCGCGTGGGGGTCGAGTCCTGCACCGCGAACGCGGCGTTCATGCGCGGGAACTCTTTCAGCGCCTTGACGAGCGCCCAGGCAACGAGGTGCGTGTAGGACGCCTTCGGCTGCCCGTTGTTCGCGAGATGGTTGTTGATGACGCGCCGGTTTTCCTCCAGCACCTTCACCGGCACGTTGCGCATGGACGTCGCCGTCGGCACGGTGAGCGAGGTCTCCATGTTCGCGACGATCTTCGAGGCGGCGCCGCGGAGCGGTGTTGCCGTGCCTTGCGGAGATGGAACAGGTGTGGGGCGAGATGGTTGTTGGGCGATAGGGGTTGGGGGTTGGGGGACGGCCGCGAGTGCGGGAGTGGGAGCAGGAGTTGGTGTTGGAGTTGGAACTGGTTCGGCGTCGTCGTCGGACGATGGTTGGTAGTCGTCGAAAAACTCCCGCCAGCTCGTGCTCACGGAGGCGGGATCGTTGCGGTACTTCTCGTACAACTCTTCGATGAAGGCGATGTTTGCGCCGAAAACAGAGGACATAGGCGGAGTCTATTTCGTGCGGGATCGCGAGTCCAATCGTGTGATATATCCATCCTTACTGATGACGACGGTCGCGCCGCAGGGGATGAGAGTGTTCAGCGTCATCTGGTTTTCCCAGCTGGTCTCGATCGTCGGTTCGGGCCTCACCTCCTTCGCCCTCGGCGTGTGGGTTTACGAGAGGTCGCACTCGGCGACGCAGTTCGCGCTCATTACGCTGTTTCTCGTGCTGCCGGGTGTGTTGTTGTCTCCGTTGGCAGGCGCGCTCGCGGACCGGTGGAACCGCAAACTGCTGATCATCCTCGGCGATTGCGGGTCGGCGCTGGGCACGCTCGCGATTGCGCTCCTTGTGTATGCCGACCGGCTCGAGGTCTGGCACATCTATCTGGCCACCGCGTTCAGCTCCGTGTGCGGTGCCTTTCAATGGCCCGCGTTTGCGGCTTCGATTGCCATGCTCGTTCCGAAGGAGCGGCTGGGGCGGGCGAACGGGATGGTGCAGATCGCCGAGGCGGCGGGACTGGTGATCTCGCCGCTCCTCGCGGGCGTGCTGGTGGTGACGACCGGCCTTTGGGGCGTGATCCTCATCGATTTCGCGACGTTCCTCTTTGCGGTGCTCGTCGTGTTGATGATGCCGATTCCGAATCCCACGGGGACGACCGAGGCACAAACGACGAGCTCATTGCGCGACGACATTGTCGAAAGCTGGTCGTATCTCCGGACGCACTCAGGCCTATTGACGTTGTTTGCATTATTCGCGAGCTTCAATTTCATTGTCGGAATGGCGGGCATTCTCGTGCAGCCGCTGATTCTTTCGTTCGCATCGCCGGCGGTGTTGGGAGTGCTCGTCTCAATCGGCGGGAGCGGGTTGTTGATTGGTGGATTGGTGATGGGGGTGTGGGGAGGGCCGAAGCGTCGCGTTTATGGAATCGTGCTGTTCATGTTCATTGGAGGGATTTTGCTGTTCCTCCACGGCATTGCGCCTTCGCCGATTCTGATCGGAATCGTGGCGCCGGCGTTTCTCTTTACGTGGCCGATTCTCAATGGAAGCAGTTATGCCATTCTGCAGACGAAAGTCGCGCCGGAGATCCAGGGGCGCGTGTTCGCATTGAGCCACATGATCACGCAGTCGTCGCGGCCGATCGCGGCGCTGATCGCGGGCCCGCTTGCCGACGGCGTGTTCGAGCCGCTGGTGGCGCGCGGCGGAGCAATCGGCCGAATGATGGGCACCGGTCCCGGACGGGGCATTGCCTTATTGTTCATGGTTCTCGGTCTATTGGAGATGCTGACGGCGGCATGGGGCTATTTGCATCCGCAGTTGCGTCAGCTTGAAACAGAATGAAATCAAATCCGATGGGCGATGTCTGGAGCGCGGCCGCGTTCCGGGCCGTGCGGGCGGCACAAAAGCTCGGAGTGTTCGAGGCATTGCCGGGCACGCCTGCGGAACTGGCGCGGCGCCTTCAATGCGACGAGCGCGGCATCCGGCTGCTGCTCGAAACATTGGAAATCTTTAGTTATGTGAATCGCACGGACAATCAGTACAGCGCGAGCGAATTGGCGACCGATTTCGCGGCGCCGTTCGATTTCTGGGGAACGATCGTTTTCGAATTGTGGAGCGATCTCGAGCGATCCGTGCTTGAGGGAAAACCGCCGCTCGATTTCTATCAATGGCTCGAACAACATCCGGCGGAACTGCGCGTCTTTCAGTCGTTGTTGCGCGGCATTGCCCACGAGCTGGCAAAGGAAGTCGTGGAACGCGTCGAAGTCCCCTCAAGTGCGCAGCGATTGATCGACATCGGCGGCAGTCACGCCGAATACAGCGCGGCATTTACGAAGAAGCACGATCAATTGACGGCGACGGTTTTTGATCTACCGGGCGCGCTACAGAATGCAGCCGGTAACGTCACGGACCGCATTTCATTACAGCCGGGTAATTTCCTGAAAGATGACCTCGGAAGCGACTATGACATCGCGCTGCTGATGAGCGTCGTGCACGGCCACGTTCCCGAAGTGAATATCGATTTATTGCGCAGAGTTCGTGCGTCGCTGAATCGCGGCGGACAGGTCGTCATCCTCGAACAGCTCGCAAATCCGAAAAAGAAGACGGATTCCTTCAACCGCATCTTCAGTCTGAATCTATTTCACCTGCAGGGCGGTCAGACGTATTCGTACGAGGAGATTCGCGATTGGCTGCGCGAGGCCGGCTTCAAGAAATCGCGCAGGATCAAATTGCGGACTTCGCCGGGCGATGCGCTGATTGTCGCAACCGCGCCCGCGTAGCCGTCGCAGAGTTCGAGGTCTTCCACCCACAGATCTTCCGGCTCGGGGGAGCCGAGTCCGAGGCCGCGCGCCTTGAGGCGCGCTTCCTTCCGCGTCCAGGCGCGGAAAAACTCTTCGCGATTGGCGGCGGGCATGATCGATTCGTAATCGAAGTCGCGGATCTGCTCGACGTCGACGCCGAGGTCGCCGTCCGAAACGGCCACGATCGCGAGATCGCCGGAGTGGCTCAGGTTGAAATGAACGCCGCCGCCGGCCAGCGACGGCTTGCCGTTTTCTCCGAGGATGAACTGCACGTCGTCCGTGTACTTTAAAAGGATCTCGCGCAACGCCACGTGCGCCGCGATCCAGCGGCAGCGGTGCTCGTCGAAGCGGAAGCGCGCGGCGCGCTCCCGCTCCTCGGGGGACAACGAGTCCGGCGATGCGTCGACATCCGTGTCGACGAGCCAGACGTCGATCATGCCGCCACCATCAGCGCGACCGCGGCGATTACGGCGGCGCATCCGAGCGCGGCGGAGAGCAGCACGCGATCCTGCATCCGCGCGCGGGCGAGCGCGTCGCCGTACGGGATCGTGGTGTGCGCGATCATCGTGTAGAGCGGGAGCCACGTCGACGGAGCGAGGCGGTTGAGCCAGATGTCCATCCGCTTCCGCAGCACGAACAGCGGCGACTGCACGCGCTGGCGCAGCTCGACGAAGTTCTCTTTCGACAATTCGGCGAGCGTGTCGGTGTGCGGGCGGCGCGCGTTTTCATACGCGCGGAACGCGCTGCGCCGGTCGGGCTGGCGGTCCAGCTCGCGCGCCAATGCGACGCAGTCTTCGAACGCGGAGTTCATGCCCTGTCCATAGAAAGGATAGACGGCGTGGCAGGCGTCGCCGACGAGCACGATCCAATCGCCGAGGTGCCACGGCGCGGTCTTCGTCGTCACGAGCGTGCCGGTCGGATGCGTTTGCCACTGCTCGATGAGATGCGGCAGCAGCGGGACGAGATCGGGGAAATACTTTTCGAACAGGCGCTCGACGTCGGCGGACGTGCGTGTGCTCTCGAAGCTGTCCGGCCCTTCGAAGGGGAGGAAGAGCGTAAGCGTGTGCGAGCCATTGCGGTTCGCGTGAGAGACGATGAGGCAGTGGCCGCGCGGCCAGACGTGCAGCGCGTGCAGGCGCAGCTGCGACGAGCCGTCCGGATTCTCCGGCAGGTTCAGCTCCTTGTAGCCCCACTCGAGAAACTCTTTGCTGAAGTTCGCGCGCTGTCCGCGTTGCATCTCCTCGCGCACGCGCGAGAACGCGCCGTCCGCGCCGACGACCCAGTCGGGCTGGATGCGCAGCGCCGTTCCGTCGGCGCGCTCGAGCGCGATCTCCTTCTTCGCCGCGTCGACGCTCACGCATCGATGTTCGAAATGCAGCGTCACGTTTGGATGTCCCTCGGCGCGATCGAGGAGCATGTCATTGAGCTCGTTGCGGTCGATCGAATGCAGGACTTCCTGGCGGTTCTTGCCGTACGGCTGGAAGCGCTGGCTGCCGTCCGGCGCGTGAATGACGCGGCCTTCCATCGACACGGCGACGGCGAGCACGTTGTCGAGCAGACCGATCTCGCCGAGCGCGGTGATGCCGCGCTTCGAAAGACCGAGATTGATCGAGCGGCCTTGTTCGCCGCGGCGCAGACGCGGATCGGAGCGGCGCTCGTAGACGTCGACGCGATGGCCGCGTTGCGCGAGCTCGAGCGCGAAGAGCGAGCCGGCAAGGCCTCCGCCGATGATTGCGACATGCTGGCTCATACGCGTGCCTCGACTTCCACGCCGGCATTGCCGCGCAGCTCGATTTGCGCGGTGACGAGCGCGTCGAGTGCGAGCTCGAACAGGTTCTTGTTCGCCGTCGTGCCGAGGCGGCGGATGTACGACTTGAGCAGCCGCGTGCGCAGCTCCGGCGGATACATCAGGCGATGCAGGAACGGAATGTCCGACTCGACCATGAAGCGGATGGCGAGCAAAGGAATCGGGCTGCGCAGCGGACGGAAGTTCGGGTTGCGCAGGCCTTCGCCCTCGTTGCGCTCGTGGAACTCGCCGATCATCAGTCCGGAGTCGACGAACTGCGGCTTCAGCTCGAGTTGCACCTGGTCGACGACCGCGGCATTGTCCGACGGGACGTTGGGGAAGACGATCAGGATCGACTTCATCATCGAGAGCTCGCCGTTCTTCGGTTCCAGATCGAGGAAACGCTCGCGATACTGGGTAACGACCTGCCGGATCGCCGCATGGTCCGTCGAATTCACGGCGGTGAGCCAGATCGTATCCTGCGCGATCGCGCCCGGCACCCATGGACAAACGTTCCCGCCGCGCCCGAGGTCGGGATGCGGCTTGGCGAGGAAGCGGCGCATCCAATCGATCGTGATCGACAGCGGATGATCGGGCACCATGCCTTTCGCGACTTCATCGAACGTGTACATCCTCGCCGCGTCCTCTTTGACATGGAGGAGCGGTTCGGCGGCACGGGCGGCGGCGTATGGGCATCCTTTGGAAGGGGTGTCGTTTTGAGCGGTCATACGGTCTCCACGGGTTGCAGTAACCGATCGAGATAGGTGTCGAGGAGTGCTTCATCCGCCGGCGGACAAACGACGCCGATCGCGGCCAGCCGTTCTTCGGTGGCGACGCAATCGAAAAACGGCTCGCCTTCGTCGGGCTCGCTCGCGAGCGATGCGAATCGCGCGAATGGGTTTTGCGGATCGGCCGCAAGCCCGTCGCGCCAGCGCTGGAACGGGACGACGTCGACGGCGAGCCCTCGGCGGCGAAGCGCGTCGACGAGCGATTGCAGCGATAGCGTGCGGTTGTTGAAGTAGTGGTGATCGCCGGGCGCGGCGTCGCTGAGCGAGAGGCCGACGATCGCGCGGGCGATGTGATCGACGGGCGACATGTTGAAGACCGCCGTGTCGTCGGGGAACGCGCCGAGCTGCACGCAGCCGTCGATCCAGCTGTAGAAGAAATCGCTCGGATTGAGCGCGCCGGTGCGGCTGTCGCCGGTGATGCGCGCCGGGCGATGCAACGAGACCGGCAGTCCCGCCTCGCGCGCGGCGAGCGCGACGCGGTCGGCCATCCACTTGCTCTGGTTGTAGCCGCCGAGGATGTGCGCGGCGGGCGGCAGCGCGTCCCCTTCGCGGATGGCGCTGCCGATGCGCTCGCGCGTGAAGTGGACGCCGAGCGTGGAGACGACGTGCACCGGTTTGATGCGCGTCGTTGCCGCGAGCTCGAGCACTTCGCGCGTGCCGCGCACGTTCGCCGATTCGAGCTTTTCGTACGGAGCGATGAAGTTCACCGCGCCGCCGTTGTGATAGATGACGTCGAGGGTCGCGGCGAGGTGCGCGCGCGTGGCGTCGTCGAGGCCGAGGCGCGGCTCGGCGAGATCGCCGAGGATGGGGATGACGCGCGCGAGATCGGCGCGCAGCCCGTAGGTGGCGAGGTTGTCGGAGATGCGACGGCGTCCGTCTTCGATGTTGTTCGCGCGGACGAGGCAGTAGATGTCTGCGTCGGTTTGGCGGAGAAGCTCGTCGAGGAGGAAGGCGCCGAGGAAGCCGGTGGCGCCGGTGAGGAAGGCGTTCTTTGGCGGGAACGCGGCTTGTTCGGACGTTTCGATATTGAAGGGTTCAATTACAGCTTCGCGGAAAGCGGTGGCTGTGCCACCGCACTCCAAAAGAGGAGCAAAACGACGGATCGTCGGTGCCGTGAAGACGGCGCTGAGGGGGAGGTCGATGCCGAAGCGTTGGCGGATTTTGAAGATGAGCGGCATCGTGCGGAGCGAGTCGCCGCCGGAGGCGAAGAAGTCGTCGTCGATGCCGAGATCGGTGCGGCCGAGGACCTCGGACCAGATCTCGAGGAGTGCGCGTTCGGTGTCATTGCGCGGCGGCGCGGAGGCCTGGCCCTCGGCGAGCGGCGGCTCGGGAAGGGCGCGGAAGTCGATTTTGCCGTTGGCCGTCAGCGGTAGCGTGTCCATTGCGACGAATGCCGAGGGGACCATCGGCTGCGGCAGGCGCTCGCGGAGGAAATCAGAGAGAGCGGCAACTGGCGTTGCCGCACTCCAGACGACGTAGGCGACGAGGCGGTGATCGCGCTTCGTGACCACGGCCGCGCGCACGTTCGGATGAGAAAGAAGCGCGGCTTCGATCTCGCCCGGTTCGATGCGGTAGCCGCGCAGTTTGATCTGGCGGTCCGTGCGGCCGAGGAAATCGAGCGCGCCGTTCGGGAGGCGGCGGACGAGATCGCCGGTGCGGTAAAGGCCGTCGATGAAGTCAGGTTGATTGTGATAGCGCGCGACTCCCGCGCCGCCGATGTACAACTCGCCGGCGACGCCAATCGGCACCGGCTCCATCCAGCGATCGAGGACGTACGCTTCGACGTTCGGGAGCGGAACGCCGATCGGCAGATTGCCGGTGGTTTGTTCGCCGTCGGCCTCATGGATCGTCGCGCAAACCGTGGCTTCGGTCGGCCCGTAGTGGTTGAAGAAGCGCACGCGCCCGCGCGTGAGTTTCACGAACCTCTGCACTTCCTCGGCCGGAATGCTTTCGCCGCCGACCATCATCAGCGTGAGGAACGGCAGGTCGATCCATTCCGGGAGCCAGCGGCGCCAGAGCGCGGCCGGTGCGTCGATGGCGGTGATGCGATGCGCGGCGCAGTAGCGCGCGAGTGCGTCCGCGTTCAGTTCCGCGGGCGACGGATGCAGCACCAGCGAGGCGCCGGTGACGAGCGCGGGAAAGATGTCGCCGACCGAGGCGTCGAACGAAAGCGGCGGAATCATCAGCACGCGATGCCCGGCGAAGCCGTGCGTTTCGGCGAAGGAGAGCGCGAGGTTGACGGCGGAGCGATGCGAGACGACGACGCCTTTCGGCGTGCCGGTGGAGCCGGAGGTGTAGATGAGGTAGGCCATGTGGGTGCCGCTGCCCTCAGCGGCACCGCGACCGCTGAGGGCAGCGGTCGCCACATGCGTGCCGGCGTCGTCGCGCATCCACTGCACGCGCTCGGCGGGCGTCGACGGATCGATCGGTAAGTACGCGCGGCCCGATTTCAGGATGCCGAGGAGCATCGCGATCGCATCCGGCGAACGGTCGGCGGTGAAGGCGACCGGCCCGCCGCCCTCGGACGTAATCCCCGCGGCGATCGCGTCGCTCCATTCATCGAGCTCGCGATACGTGACCGTGCGTCCGGGCGCGATGAGCGCGGCGGCGTCGGGGGTTCGCTTCGCTTGTTCGACGAACAGGCCGTGCAGCGTGGCGCCTTCGGGGCGCGCGACGACGGGGCCGCGCGACTGGCGCAGCAGTTCTTCGCGCTCGGCGGTGTCGAGGAGCGGGATGCGCGAGACGTGCTGTTCGGGATCGGCGACGACGCCGCGCAGCAACTGCTCGAACGCGCGCGCGTAGCGCTCGATCGTCGAGGGCTCGAAGAGCTCGGCGGCGTAGTCGAAGATGCACATCAGCTCTTCGCCGACGAGTCCGAACGAGACGGTGAGGTCGAAGCGGGCGACGCTGTCGCGCGGGTGAATCGATTCCTGCCGCAGCCCGCGCAGCGACGCGCTCTCGCCGCGCGCGGCGCCGAAGACGAGCATGGTCTGGAACAGCGGCGTGCGCGCGGGATCGCGGTCGAGGCCGAGGGCATCGACGACGCGGTCGAGCGGCACTTCTTCGCGGGCGAAGGCGTCGAGCGTGGTGTCGCGGACCTGGTCCAGTAGTTGACTGAATGTCGGATCGCTGGCGAGGTCCGCACGCAACGCGACGGTGTTCACGAACAAGCCGATGAGCGGCTCGGCTTCGGCGAGCTTGCGGTTCGCGACCGGAGTACCGATCGCGAACGCGTCCTGTCCGGTCAGCCGATGCAGCAGCGTTTCGACTGCCGCCAGCACGACCATGAACAGCGTCTTCTGTTTCCGCTTCGCGAGATCCTCGAGGGCGACGACGAGCTCTTTCGGGAGGAGGCGCATGTGCCGTCCGCCGCGAAGCGACTGCACGGCGGGGCGCGGATGATCGGCGGGAAGCTCGAGGACGTCGGGGATGCCGGCGAGCGTCTCCTTCCACCACGCGAGCGGCTCGTCGAGCGTTCGCTGCTGCTGCCACGCGACGACATCGCCGAACTGCACCTTCAATTCAGGCAGCGTTTCGCCGCGATAGAGCGCAGCGAGCTCGCGCACGAGGATGTCGATCGACCAGCCGTCGGAGATGATGTGGTGCAGCGTCAGCAGCAGGCGATGGTCTTGGGTTGGGGGCGGCGGGACGCCGCCCGTCCAGCCGGCGGGGACGCCGGCGTTCCGATTCGCAACGCTAATCAGCGTCGCGCGCAGTAGCGGCGCTTTCGCGAGATCGAACGGCCGCAGCGGTTCTTCATCGACGATTTTCTGTGCTTCTTCGTCGTTTGCGGCCGAGACGCGAATGAGATCGAAGTCGACCTGCTCGCTGACGATCTGATACGGCAATCCATCGGCGCCGCTTCCGAATGACGTGCGCAGCGCGTCGTGGCGTTGCACGATCTCGCGCAGCGCGCGCAGCAGCGCGGCTTCGTCGAGCGGGCCGGTGAGGCGGAGGTATTCGTAGGTGTAGTACGAGCCGCGGTTCTCGGTCTGCAGGCGCTCGAGGAACCACATGCGCAGCTGCGCGGGCGAGAGCGGCGGCTCGCGCGCGTCGCGGCGCGGAATCGCGGGCGCGGCATCTTTTGCGCGCACGCCGCGCAGGAGCCGCGCGCGCTGCTCGGGCGTGAGGCGGGCCAGCCTCTCGCTGCTCAAACCGTTTCCTCCGCGGCAAGGAGCGCTTCGATCTCTTCGTCGCTCAGCTGCTCGGCGCGCTGCAGCAGATCGGCGACGACGAATTCGGTGAAGCCGGCGATGGTCGGTGCTTCGAAGAGGCGGCGCAGCGGGATGTCGGCGCCGAACTCGCGCGAAACGCGCGCGATCAGCTGCGTCGCCAGCAGCGAGTGTCCGCCGAGGGCGAAGAAGTCATCATGGATTCCAATCGCCCCCACGCCCAGCACCTCGGACCAGATGCCCGCGAGCTGCTGTTCTTCCTGCGTGCGCGGCGGCGCGGAGGTCACGACGTCGAGGTCGGAAATGTCCGGCGCTGGAAGCGCGCGGCGATCGACCTTGCCGTTCGGCGAGATCGGGAACTTCTCCATCAGCACGAACGCCGACGGCACCATGTACTCGGGAAGCACGGCGCGGAGATGCGCGCGCAGATCGGCGATCGAGACTTCCGGCGACTCCGGCACGACGTACGCGACGAGGCGCTTGTCGCCGGGACGGTCTTCGCGGCAGAGCACGACCGCCTGCCGCACGCCGGCGTGCTCGCGCAGCGAGCCGTCGATCTCGCCGAGCTCGATGCGATAGCCGCGCAGCTTGATCTGATTGTCGGAACGGCCGAGGATCTCCAGGCGTCCGTCCCGGCGCCAGCGGGCGATGTCGCCGCTGCGATAGACGCGCGCGTCCGGATCATCGCTGAACGGATGTTTGATGAAGCGCTCGGCGGTCATCTGCTCGCGGTTCACGTAGCCGTGGCCGAGGCCGATGCCGCCGATGAGCAGCTCGCCGGGAACGCCGTCCGGCACGAGCTGGAAGCTCGCGTCGGCAACGTACATGTGCATGTTGTGAATCGGGCGGCCGATGGTGATGGGCGCGTCGCGCGTGACGCGGTCGAGCACCGACCAGACCGTGGTCTCGGTCGGGCCGTAGACGTTCCACAACTCGCCACAGCGATCGAGCAGGGCATCGGCGAGATCGCGCGGCAGCGGCTCGCCGCCGCACAGGAGCTTCAGTTTCGGATCGCCCTGCCAGCCGGCATCGAGCAGCATGCGCCACGACGCGGGGGTGGCCTGCACGAGCGTCGAGCCGCTGTCGACGATGAATTGCTTGAGACGTTTTCCGTCCGCGGCGACGGCGCGTTCGGCGATGGCCGCCTTGGCGCCGGTGATGAGCGGTAATAGGAGCTCGAGGACGGAGATGTCGAAGGAGAGCGTGGTGATGGCGCAGACGACGTCGTCCGGGGTGAGGCCGGGCTCGCGTTGCATGGCGAGGAGGAAGTTCAGAGCGCCTTTGTGCGGGATCTGAACGCCTTTCGGCTTGCCGGTGGAGCCGGAGGTGTAGATGACGTAGGCGGTGTCGTGTTTGATTTCGGCGGGCTGAGAGCCCGCCGCTCCACGGATTTCGAGGCCATTGCGCACGACTAGCTGCGCGCCGCTGTCTTCGGTCATGAAGGCGATGCGATCCGCTGGATAGCTGGGATCGAGCGGGAGGTACGCGGCGCCGGACTTGAGCACGCCGAGGACGGCGACGACCATGTCCAGGCCGCGGTCCATGTGGATGCCGACGAGCGTGCCGGGCCCCGCGCCGCGCGCGTGCAGCGTTTGCGCGAACGCGTTCGCCTGGTCGTCGAGCTGGCGATAGGTGAGCGTGCGGTCGCCGAAAACCATCGCGATCGCGTTCGGCGTGCGCGCGGTCTGCTCTTCGATGAGCCGCGTGACCGGCACCTGCGGGATGTCGACGTGGTTGTCGGTGCGCGTGACGAGCAGCTCGTGGCGTTCGCGGTCGCTGAGCATCGGCAGGTCGGCGATGCGCGTCTCGGGGTTCGCGACGGCGGCGCCGAGGAGCGTCGTGAGGTGCTCGCCGAACGCGCGGACGGTGCCGGCTTCGAAGAGATCGGTGCTGTATTCGAGGAGCAGCTCGAGCCGCGTTTCCTCGACGGCGACGAAGATCGATAGGTCGCAGCGCGCGGTGGCGGAGTTCAGCTCGTCCATCTCCAGCTGCACGAGCGACGCGCCGGAGAGGCGCATGGTGCGGTCGGGCAGGTTCTGGAAGAAGACCATCACCTGGAAGAGCGGGTTGTGGCTGAGCGAGCGCTCGACGTGCAGCTCTTCGATGAGCTTCTCGACCGGCAGATCCTGATGGCTGTAGGCGTCGAGCGTCGTGTCGCGCACGCGGCCGAGCAGCTCGCGGAAGGTTGGATTGCCGGAGAGGTCGGTGCGCAGCGCGAGCGTGTTGACGAAGAGACCGGTGATGGTCTCCAGCTCCGCGTGATTGCGTCCGGCGATGCCGGAGCCGACGACGACGTCGGTCTGTCCGGAGTAGCGGAAGAGGACCGTCTGCATCGCGGCGAGGAAGGTCATGAACAGCGTCACGCCTTCGTCGCGGCTGCGCTGCTGCGCGGCCTCGAGCACGTTGCTCGGAACGGTGACGCGGACGACGTCGCCGTGATGCGACTGGATCGCGGGACGCGGGAAATCGGTCGGCAGCTCGAGGACGGGCGGCGCGCCGGCGAGGCGCTCGGTCCAATAGGCGAGTTGCTTTTGCAGCGTCTCGCCCTGCAGCCACTCGCGTTGCCAGAGCGCGTAGTCGGCGTACTGGAGGGGTGGCGGGTCCAGGCGGCGGGACGCCGCCTGATCAGCCGGCGGGGACGCCGGCGTTCCGTAAAGCGCGGCCAGGTCGCGGAAGAAGATGCCGAGCGACCAGCCGTCGATGGCGATGTGATGGATGTTGAGGACGAGCAGGTGCTCGTCGTCGGAGACCCGCACGATGAGCGCGCGCATCAGCGGTCCGCGCGTGAGGTCGAAGCCGCGCGTCACTTCGTTGCGCGCGATCGCGAGCGCGGCGTCGCGGTCCTTCGCTTCATGCAGCGGCAGCGCGACTTCGTACGGGTCGGTGATGTGCTGGCGCGGCGTGCCGTCGACGGCGGGAAAAATCGTGCGCAGCGATTCGTGGCGGCGAACGATCTCTCCGAGGCAGCGGCGGAGGAGGTCGAGATCGACGCGGCCGCGCAGCCATGCCGCGGCGGGAATGTTGTAGCTCGCCGAGCCGGGCTCCATCTGATCGAGGAGCCACAGTCGCTGCTGCGCGAACGACGGCGGCACGATCTCCGGCCGCGCGCGGCGGGTGATCTTCGCGCCGGCGTTTTTCTCTTTCGCGAGCCGCTGCATCAGCAGCGCGCGCTTCTCGGGACTCAGTCCGGCCAGACGTTGTTGTGCGGTGTCAGACATGGGCTACTCCATCGAGGCGCGCATGGCCAGCGCCTCTTCATCCGAAAGCGATTCGAGCTGGGTCAGAAGGTCGTCGAGGTTTTCGCCGTGCAGCAGCGCGGCGCGCGCGTCGGCGACATGCAGCGTGAGCGAGGCGACGGTGGGCGACTCGAAGAGCACGCGCAGCGGCACTTCGACGCCGAACGTCGACTCGAGGCGCGAGAGCAGTTGCGTGGCGAGCAGCGAGTGGCCGCCGAGATCGAAGAAGTTGTCGGTGCGGCCGATCGGCATCCGTCCGAGGACTTCGCCCCACAGCGCGGCCATCCGCACTTCTTCCGCATCCTGCGGCGCGTCGAACGTTTCTTCGCGCGTGAGGGCTTCGGGCGCCGGCAGCGCTTTGCGATCGACCTTGCCGTTCGGCGTGAGCGGGAAGGCGTCGAGCACCACGAACGCCGCGGGGATCATGTAGTCGGGGAGCGACTTGCGGAGATGCGCGCGCAGCGCGTCGGCATTCGCCGAGCCGGTGGTGTAGGCGACGAGGCGCTTGTCGCCGGGACGATCTTCGCGGCAGTGCACGACCGCCTGTTCGACGCCGGCGTGATCGGCGAGGACGGCTTCGATCTCGCCGAGCTCGATGCGGAAGCCGCGCAGCTTCACCTGGTGGTCCATGCGGCCGAGCACTTCGAGCGTGCCGTCACGGCGCCAGCGCGCGAGATCGCCTGTGCGATAGACGCGCGGGTGCCGCTGCCCTCAGCGACACCGCGACCGCTGATGGCAGCGGTCGCCACATTGTGAACTTCTCGGGGTGAGATCGGGACGACCGCGATAGCCGCGGCCGACGCCGTCGCCGCCGATGAGCAGCTCGCCGGGAACGCCGGGAGGCAGCAACTCGAAGTTGCGGTCGACGATGTCGATCTGCGTGTTCGCGACGGGACGGCCGATGGAGATCGGGCCGGTGCCGTGCGTGATCGGACCGAGGGTCGAATAAACCGTGGTCTCGGTCGGACCGTAGAGGTTCCACAGCTCGCGGCAGCAGGGGAGGAGGCGGTCGGCGAGCTCGCGCGGGCAGGCTTCGCCGGTGGTGATGATTTTCAGCGACGGCTTGCCGCGCCAGCCGACGTCGAGCAGCATGCGCCACGTCGCGGGCGTGGCCTGCATGATCGTGACGTCGTCGCGGCTCGCGAGTTTTGCGAGTGCGGCGCCGTCGCGGGCCGTGTCGCGGTCGGCGAGCAGGATGCGCGCGCCGACCGTGAGCGGCAGCACGAGCTCGAAGAGGGCGATGTCGAAGGAGAGCGTGGAGACGGCGAGGATCGTGTCGGCCGCGGTCATGCCCGGCTCGCGCGCGACGGAGGTCAACAAGTTGACGACCGAGCGTTGGGTGATCTCGACGCCTTTCGGCTTGCCGGTGGAGCCGGAGGTGAAGAGGATGTACGCGAGGTCCTGTGGAGGGCAGACAATCGCGTGCCTCTGTCGCGGCACCGCCGAAGACTCGCCGTGCCGCACTCCACAGCCTTCCGCGGTGATCACGACCTTCGCGCCGGAGGCTTCGCGCATGAACGCGAGGCGGTCGGCGGGGAAGGCGGGGTCGAGGGGGACGTAGGCGGCGCCGGACTCGATGACCGCGACGAGGGCGATGATCATTTCCAGCGAGCGGTCGAGATACAGGCCGACGACGTCGCCGGGTCCGACGCCCAGTTGGCTCGCGAGCGCAGACGCGCGCTGCTGCAGCTCGCGATACGTCATCGAGCGGTCGCGGAACGTCACCGCAATCGCATCGGGCGTGCGCTCCACCTGCGCGCGAATGAGATCGATGACCGGACTCTCCGAGGCGTACGGCAGGTGCGTGTCGTTCCATTGCGCGAGCAGAGCATGTTCGTTCTCCGTGAGCAGCGGCAGCTGGTCGATGCGGGTGTCGGGAGTCGCGATCGCCGCGCGCAGGAGCACGATCAGGTTGCCGGCGAGCGTGTCGATCGTTTCCTGGTCGAAGAGGTCGGTGGCGTACTGGAAGAGCAGCTCGCCGCGCGCGTCCTGGTTGACGTAGAGCGCGATGTCGGTCTGGGCCGCGCCCTGATGCACTTCGCTCAGCGGCACGCGCGTGACGGTGAGGCCGTTCATCGCCACGGGCTGCTGCGCGTAGTTCTGGAAGAACATCATCGACTGCATCAGCGGCATGTGGCTGGCGGCGCGATCGATCTTCACGGACTCGAGGACGCGCGAGAGCGGCGCGTCCTGATTCGCCTGCGCGCCGAGCATCGCCGTGCGCACGCGGAGCACGAGCTCGCGGAACGACGGCTGGCCGTCGAGGTCCGTCCGCACGACGAGCGTGTTGACGAAGAAGCCGGCGATCGACTCCAGCTCGGCGCGCGCGCGGTTGGCGAGGCCGACGCCGACCGGAAGATCGCTCTGTCCGGTCCAGCGATGGAGGAGCACGTTCCACGCGGCGAAGAGCGTCATGAACGGCGTGACGTTCTCGACGCGGCCGTACTGCTCGACGGCTTCGTAGAGCTCGGCCGGGATCATGTGCCGCACGACCGATCCTCGGAAGCTCTGCACGGGCGGGCGCGCGCGGTCGGCGGGGATGTCGAGCACGGACGGGCAGCCGTCGAGGTGCTCGCGCCAGTACGCGAGCTGCCGCTGCATCCGCTCGCCGTCCGCCCACTCGCGCTGCCACATCGCGTAGTCGGCGTAATCGATCTCCTGCTTCGCGAGCGGCGTGCCGTTGTAAAGGTGCGCGAGCTCGCGCAGCAGCACGCCGATCGACCAGCCGTCGATCATCAGGTGATGCGCGACGAGGACGAGCAGATGCCGCGTGTCGTGCACGCGAATGCGCAGCGCGCGGAAGAGCGGCGCGCGCTCGAGATCGAACGGCTTCGTCGCCGCTTTGCGCGCGATCGCCAGCGCTTCTTCATCCGACGCCGCGTCACGGCTTTCGACGTCGACGTGAACCGTGTCGATTTTCAGATACGGCTTTCCGTGTTCGGAGTGCACGCTGCTGCGCAGCGATTCGTGGCGCTGCACGAGCGCGTCGAGCGCGCGGTCGAGCGCCGCGGCGTCGAGCGCGCCGTCGAGCCAGGAGAGGATCGGTACGTTGTACGCGGCGGTACCGGGAGTCAGCTGCTCCACGACCCAGAGCCGTTCCTGTCCGAACGAAAGCGGGACGCGCTCCGGGCGCGGCCGGCGGCGCACTTGTCCTGCCGCGGCGCGGCGCTCGGCGACGAGCTGCTCGAGCAGCGCGCGCTTCGCGTCCGATAATCCTGAGAGCCGGTCGTTCTTTTCGGTCATCGAGTCGGTTCCTCCGAAGACACTCCGTGCCGTACACCGCACGCGTGTCCCGATTGGTTGCTGGATCAGTAGCGGAGCAGGTAGCTCACTTTCATGAAGAACTGCCGCGCCGTGAGGTTCAGCGCCGAATGCGTCGGGACGACCTGCGAAGGAGGTCCGGAGATCAGCGCCACGTTGTCGTAGTGATCCGAGTAGCCGGCGTACAGCACCGTTCCCGGATGCAACACATAACTGAACAACAGGTCGCCGGTGACGTGCTTCGTTCGCGGCAGCGCGATGAGCGATTCGTCCGGCGTGATCTTGTGCGCGTCGACGATGAGGCGCACCGCGAGGAAGCGGTTGAACTGGAAGTTGATCTTCGTCCGCGAGATCGGATTGCGGAAGACGAGGTCGTCGCCGCCGCGGGTGTAGAGATCGTCGTAGATGAACGTCTCGTCGATGCGCAGCCGCGGCACGGGGCTGTACGACAGCGTCGCCGTCACCAGGCGGCGGTCGCCGAGAAACGGATCGAGGCCGGCGGCGGGGAAGTAGTTGACGCCTGTGCCCTGGCTGTAGCTGATCGAGGCCTTGACGGACCTCCACCATTCGGTGCTGGCGGATACGGTCTCGAGGTGTTTCCGGAAATCGAGTCCGGCGAAACGCTCGTACGACTGTTCGGAGCCGACCGTGAGCGCCGTCGCGCCGACCCAGTTCCAGGTGAAGTCGCCGTACGCGCTCCAGTCCTGCAGCTCGCCGCCGTGATTCCACGTAGCCACCCCGCTGGCCGTGGGGCCGTAGCTGAGAAACTTCTCGCTCTTGGTCCAGCGGGTGTAGCTCGCGGCCTGGCGCGTCTCGCGGATGTCGGTGCGGGGGATGAACCCGAGGTCGCTGACGAAGTCGCGGCTGATGTCGCGATACGTTCCGGCGTAGGTGAAGGCGCGGCCGGCGCGGGAGATGGCCGACGAATCCAACCGTACCGTTCTGAGACTCGGCGCCGTCGCCGGGCTTGCTCCAGCTCTGTCCGAGCTGCGCGGTCGCGGTCCAGAGGTCGTTGATCTTGATGCGGCTGTCGAACGCGGCGACGCGATTCGAGATCCCGCCGAGGTCGCGCGTGGAGATCAACACGCCGGCGTTCGACTGCGCGCCGAAGTCGCGCTGCAGACGCGCGACGCCGATGCTCGCGCGCTTGCCGTAATCGCGGCTGAGCGGATCGAGCTGCAGACCCGCTTCGCGGTCGTCGATCAACAGTCCGCCGACGGCCCAGCGTCCGAGGCGTCCCGTGAGACGCGCGCCGGCGCGCGGATCGGCGACGCGGCGGGAGAAGAAGAGATCGACCGGCGTGGAGAAAAAGCCCGCGTTTTCGAGGAAAAACGAGCGCTTTTCCGGGAAAAGCACTTCGAAGCGCTGGTTGACGACGACCTGCGGCTCGTCGGATTCGACTTCGCTGAAGTCGGGATTGACGGTGACGTCGGCGGCGAGCGTGTTCTTGAGCACGAACTTGCCGTCGATGCCGATGCGTCCCGGCATCGCGCTGGTGTAGCCCGGCTCGTTGGCGTCGAGAAGGCGCGAGCGCGTGAGCACGCTGTACGGAATGAGCTGGTAGTTGCGGCCCGGCGAGATCTCGTCCGCGATCTCCATCGTGCCGAACTGCGGCACGAAGCCTTCGAGCTTGGGGGTGATGTGCGGCCAGTAGGTGAACTCGTTCAGGCGCGGGATGATCCGGCTGACCGAGATGCCCCACACCTGCGCCGGTCCCGGCGCGAAGCGGACGCTCTTGAACGGGATGGTCATGAGCACCGCGTATCCGTCGTCGGTGATCCGCCCCTCGGTGTACCAGAGCGTGTCGAAGTTGAAGTCGAATCCCTGGCCTTCGGTGGTGATGCCGTCGAGCTGCACGCCGAACGGATTCGCGGCGAAGACGTAGGCGCGCTGGCGGTCGTGAAACGTGTCGAGGAAGATCTGCACGCCTTCGTCGCCGAAGATCTCGTCGCGCCGCGTAACGCGCGCGCGGAGCTTCGACGGATCGTCGCGGCAGACGAAGCCGACGTAGAGATTCGTGTCGTCGTGTCCGAGATAGACGGAGGTGCCGAGGGTCACGGGCTCGCCGTCCTTCGGCGCGTTTTGCCGGAGATCGCTGACGCGGGTCATGCCGGCGGCGCCTGCCGGAATGATGTCCTGCAGATGCGGACGCACGGCGAGGCGGGGGACACGGATTGCTCCACTGTCGCTTTGCGCGACCAGTGGTGAGGCGAGGAGGCAAGCGCCGATGAATGCGCCTAAGGCCATACGCGATAAGGAGTTGGTCGTCACCGGATGAACCTCATGGCGGGCGGCGAACGCGCCCCGCCGGTAGATGTTTCGGATCTGTGAACACGCATGATAGACGGAAGGACGTAGACGCGCAAGAGTTACTTTGCGGACACGCGTAGCGGACGTCAGTGCGTCCGGACGTCAGTCGGCGGCTTCGACGGCGGTGTGGGAGAGGGAGGTCAGACCGAGCCAGGCGAAGCCGGCGGCGAAACCGCCGAGAACGTCGGAGGGGAAGTGCACGCCGAAGTAGACGCGGGAGAAGCCGACGCCGAGGATGGCCACGCCGGCGACGGAGTGCGCGAGCGCCTGCACGGCGAGCGATTCGCGCTCGACGAGGTGATGCACGACGATCGGATACGTCGCCGCGGAGAGCAGCGAGTGTCCGCTCGGGAAGCTGTGCGATTTCGGGAGCGCGATGCGCCGCGCGAGCTCCTGCGGACGCTGGCGGCGGAAGATGTTTTTGAGGATGGTGTTGATCGCCATCGCGCCGCCGGTGGAGACGACGACGGTCATGGCGTCATGCTTCCGCCGCTGTTTCAGCATCAGCAGGGCAGTGATGCCGGCGGCCGTGCCGATGGCGATGTGCGATCCGAGCTGCGTCCACGCGTGCATCACATGGGTGGTGGTGGGATTGTCGATGCGATGCACGGCATCCATGACCAGCATGTCGTAGCGATCCGCATCGCCGTCGACGACGTTGTCCGCCTGCTTCTTGAAGAACCAGAGCGCGATCGCACCGAGCACCACACCGCCGCTCCGGCCGATGGCGAGCGGCAGGAAGTGTTGGCGGCGGTTGCCTTTGCGAAGCGGCTCTTTTTTCTTCACGGCACGATACTAATGCAACGAACTCTAGTGCGGGTTCTGCGCCATGCACGGCGGAACGCCGGCGTCCCGCCGGCTGGTCAGGCGGCGTCCCGCCGCCTCTCGGGGCCGGCGAGACGCCGGCGGGTCAGCCGGCGAGGACGCCGGCGTTCCAAGGTTGACGAATTCGTGCGCCACCTCTGCGCCACACGACTTGCGATAGAACTCGAGCGCGTCGGTCCACGGAATCACCGCACGCTCGTAGCCGAGCTCGCGAAGCGCAGCGAGCGCGTCGAGGAGGAGCTCGCGTCCGATGCCACGTCCGCGCATCGATTTCGCGACGCCGGTGGGGCCGAAGGTGCCGAGGCCGCGGTTGTTGGCTTCGTACGCGGCGAAGCCGGTGATCTCGCCGTTTTCTTCGCGGGTGACGATGCCGGGGGCGCGGGAGGATTCGAAGCGCCAGATTTTGCCGAAGTTTTGTTCGATGAAGTCGAAGACGCGGGGATCGGCGGGCAGCGGGCGGCGGGCGGCGGGCGGGAGGTTGACGTGGAGATTCCATGTGCGCGCCTTCTCGACGTAGCCGTGTTTGGTGAAGAACGGGACGTCGTGCGGCAGGACGCCGGGGATGAAGTAGTTCCCGGGCTCCGCAGCGATCACTTGCGCGTTCGCATCCTTTAATAGGGCGCTGCCGATGCCGCGGCGGCGCGCGTTGCGATCGACGATGAGGAGGCGCAGCCATTTGCCGCAGGTCACGGCTGCGCCTTCGAAGTCGCCGAAGATGCGCACGACAGGCTCGCCGGCGATTCCTTCGCCGAAGCATTTCTCCTCGGCGACGACGTCGAGGGCATAGGGCGCGTCGTTGGCGCGGGCGAAGAGGGCGCGGAGCGCGGGGAGGTCGTCGCGCGTGGCGGTGCGGATCATGGCTCTAGTTTCGCAAAAAGAAAGAAGTATGGACGTTCGTTGCCCTTCGTGCGGGCAGTTGAATCGCGTGCCGGAGCTGACCGCGGGGAAGAAAGTTGTCTGCGGGAACTGCAAGACGCCGCTCGTCGCGGCGCAGAACGGACACCCCATCGAGCTCAACGATTCCAACTTCAAGAGCGCGATCGCGAACGGCGATTTCATCGTCGACTTCTGGGCCGCGTGGTGCGGTCCGTGCCGGATCATCGGGCCGGTCATCGACCAGCTCGCTTCCGAGCGCACCGACGTCCACTTCGGCAAGCTCAACGTCGATCAGAATCCGCGCACCTCGGCCGCGTTCGGCGTGCAGGGCATCCCGCTGCTTGTGTTCTTCCGCAACGGCGCGGAAGTCGGGCGCGTCACGGGCGCGGTGCCGAAGGGCAACATCGAGGCGGCGATCGGGCGCTACTTCCGCTGATGGCCTATATCCTCAAGCCGGGGCGCAGCGAGCTGGAGACCTTCACGCGAAAGGTGTTGATCGTCATCGTGTTGCTCGTCACGGTGGCGCTGTTGTGGGAAGCGCGCGGCGTGCTGGTGCTGATCTTTATCGCCGCGATCCTCGCGGCCGGCATCGCGCCGGCGGTGCATCGCGTGCGCGTCCTGTGGCGCTATCACTTCCGCAAGCCGCTCGCGCGCGGCGCGGCGGTGATGATCGTCTATCTGCCGTTTCTCGTGGCGGTCGTACTGCTCACGGTTCTCGTCGTTCCGCGCGTCGTCGCCGAGGGACGCGCGTTGATGGTGCAACTGCCGGCGCTGGTCGAGAAAAACATCCTCACGCCGCTCGAGCGCTTCGTGCCGGTGAACTTCATCCGCAGCGAATTGCAAGGCGGCGTCGAGCTGCCGCGCTCGCGGATGTTCGCGTACATGCGCAATGCCGCGACCGCGTTCGCATCGATCCTCGCGATGCTGTTCATGATCGCGTACATGCTCGTCGACGCCGAGCGGCTGCGAAACTTCATGCTGCTCTGGTATCCGCCGGAGGTGCGCGGCGATCGGCGGCGGATGCTCAATCGCATGGCGCATCGCATGAGCCTCTGGCTTTCCGGACAATTGATGCTCGCCGCGATCATGGGCACGGCGTCGTTCATCGCGTTCTCACTGCTGCGCGTGCCGTATGCGTTGCCGCTGGCGATTCTCGCGGCGATCGGCGAGCTGATTCCGATGATCGGGCCGACCGTGGCCGTGATTCCGGCGCTGGCGATCGCACTGCTGCATTCGAACTGGCAGTTCTGGGCCGTGCTCGCGTTCGCGGTGCTGAGTCAGAAGATCGAGAACCTCGTGATCGTGCCGCGCATCATGTCGAAGAGGATGTCGATCTCGCCGCTGGCGGTGTTCATCGCGTTCATGATCGGCGCATCGATTCTCGGCGTGGTCGGCGCGATCATCGCCATTCCCGTCGCGGCGATCGTGCAGGTGGCGTTCGACGAGGCGTTCGTGTCGCGGCGCGAGCGGCGGCTGGACGTCGACCGCGCGGGAACGCTCCTGCGCAAAGCGGATTAGTGGTTGCGCGGTTGCGCAGTCTGAGCCTGCCCCGGTTACGTGGACGGGTTAACGGTTGCGCGTCGCGCACAACGCGTGACGACGCGGCTTTGATGATAGTTGCGAAGTCGTCGACGCCGAAAGCTGTGCTTTCGGCATAGGCGCACCGAGCCGCAGCGGAGGAGGACGTCACCCGCAAGGTCGGAGCAAAGCGGAGGAGCTGCGCGCAGCGCGGGTTGACGTCGTCCGGAGCGGAGGCTACTCGTGCCGTCATGCAGCAGCCTGGCCTCTGAGCTCGAACGCGACCGGCGATCGATACCCGAGTGCCGAGTGGCGTCGGTGCGTGTTGTAGAAGCCCTCGATGAAGTCGAACACAGCGAGTTCTGCTTCCTTCCCATCGACGAATCGCCTCCGATCGAGCAGCTCGCATTCCAGCGTGGCGAAGAAGCTCTCGCACATGGCGTTGTCATAGCAGTCCGCGACCGATCCCATCGAGGGCCGCACGCCGGCCTCACCACAGCGTTTGCCGAACTCGGTCGAGGTGTACTGACATCCTTGATCTGAATGATGGATCACACCGCTGACCGGCCTTCGTTGCTCGACGGCCATGGCCAAGGCGTCGAGAACGATTTGCGTCGCCAGCCGCGAGCTCATCGCCCAGCCCACGATCTTTCGGCTCCAGACATCGAGCACAACCGCCAGATACAGAAAGCCGGCCAGCGTCGGGATGTACGTGATGTTGGCCACCCAGAGCTGATTCGGGCCGCTCGCGGTGAACTTCCGATCCACCAAGTCCGGTGCTGGTCGAGCAGCCGGATCACGCCGCGTGGTGCGAACCGCTCTCCGACGGCTCACCCCAGCAAGCCCCGATTCCCTCATCAGGCGAGCCACTCGTTTCCGGCCGACTCGCATTCCTTCTTCCTTTAGTTCGGCGTGAATGCGCGGAGATCCATACGTGCGCCGCGAGCGATCGTGAATCGCTCGGATCTTTCGTCCAAGAGCTTCGTCTTGTCGGCTTCGTACACTGATCATTCGGCGTCGCCACGCGTAGTACCCGCTGGCGGAGACTTCCAGCACTCGGCACATTGCGCGGATCGAGAACTGGGCCTGGTGCGCGTCTATGAAGAAGAAGATCTTCTCGAGGTCTTCTCGGTCTCCTGCGCGAACCAGGCCGCGGCTTTTTTTAGGATCTCCCGCTCTTCGCGAAGCCGCTCGTTCTCGCGTCGCAGCCGCTGTAACTCTTCGCGCTCATTCGTCATCAATCCGTCTTCTCGTCGTCCTTCGTCGCGATCAGCCTGTGCCACCCAGTTCCGGATCGCCTGCGCTGACGGTTCGAATTCTTTCGATAGCTCCTGCGGCGTACGCCCCTGACGGACCAGTCCTACCAACTTCTCTTTGAATTCTTCCGGGTATGGTTTGCGGTGTCTTGGCATGGTGGATCTCCCAAATCTTCTGGTGTCCACGAAATCGGGTCAACTCCAGTCACGCGGTTGCGCGGCGCCGCGCAACCGAGCAACCGCGTAACCGCGCAACCGTTACAATGAATCATGCGGTTCAAGTCGTCTGTCGTTCTCTGCACGCTGCTTGTGCTCTGCACGCCCGCCTTCGCGCAAAACACCTGGACGTGGAACACCAAACTCGAGCTCCGCGCCGACTATCGCTGGAGCGCCAGCGAGCAGCATCGCCTCGGCTTTCAGTTTCCTCCCGGCTTTCTGCCGCCGGGCCAGACCGTCGGTTTTCTGCGCACTGTCGATCCCGGCAGCCACTTCGAATTCAACACCGCCGAGCTCCAGCTCGACCTCGGATATGGCGACTGGTTCGCCGCGCGCGCGAAGGCGCATGGCGGCGGATTGCATCGCCGCAATCCGACGTCGACCGATCGCAAGGTCGACTTCGACGAGCTGTTCGTGCGTGTCGGACCGAACCCGCAATTCCTTGAGCGTCCTGCCGGAACATCGTTTTTCGTGCAGGCCGGAAAAGCGCCGCGGATGGAACGGCAGCCGATCCGCTTGATGGAAAGCTACGGACTCGCGGCGACGTCGTTCAATCGATTCGAAGACGTGCAGGCGATCGTCGGCGGTACAGTCGGACGCAATCTCTATTGGCGAGTCGCGGCGGCGAACGGCAATCCGCTCTTCTTTCGCGATCCGAACGCGCTCGCCGGCGACAACGGCACGCCGGGCCTACGAAACCGTCCCGGCACGACCGAGCTGGGTTCCGGCTTTCCGATCCTCTACAACGCCGAGACCGAGGACCTCGTTTTCAACACCGACCACGTGCAGTTTGGACAAGTCATCGGCTATCGCTGGCAGCGCGCCGACGAGACGCTCGGCTTCGATCTGATCGGATTTCACTATCGCCGCTCGATGGCCACGACCGAGAAGCTGACCGGTACGTTTTACGGCGGCGACATCGATCTCTTGAACGGTCCGTTCGATCAGGGCGGGCTACCGCTGACGGATCGCAAGAAAGAGGAGTACGGCGCGCGGCTCTACAGCGAGTGGCACAACTTGACGTTCATCGCGCAATTCACCAAGCAGCATCTCGCCGGATTGCAGCGCGAGGGATGGGAAGGGGAGATGGGCTACTCGTTCCCGCTGCATTTCTCGTTCTTCGAATCGATCCAGCCGGCGGTTCGAGCAAGCGGACTCACCAATCGATTCCTCGGCGTCGGCGCGATCCAGCCCGACCCGGCGATGTGGTGGCAGTGGACCAAGTTCGATGCCGGCGTGCGCATCGGCTTCAAGAAGGGATTCGACGTGACGCTGGAATCCACCCGTCACAACGTCGGAAGCCGGTTCAAGCTGCATTTGCGTGAGCATCTCGTGACATTGCGTTGGCGCGTCTGATGCTCTCTCCTGCGGGAGGAGGCATTCACGAATGCGTAACGAGATGATCGGAGCGGTCGTCCGAAGGGCGATCGAACATCCGGAGTTTCGCCGGCGGCTGATCGACAGCCCGCACGACGCGCTGCAATCGCACGGATTTGCGCTGGAAGACGCCGAAATGGCCGAAATCGAACGGATCCGCACCTCGATCGGCAGCGGCGAGGACAGCGAGCAGCAGCTGGTCAGCATTGCCGAGCAGTACGGGGTGCGGCCGCGATAAGTCCGCCGCTGTGCCGTAAAATACGCGCCGCCTGAACGAGGCGGCGTTTCTTTTTCGTCGCTCATTCGTCGGAATTAACATCAGGGGTCTTTCCGTTCGGGCAACTCGTCGAAGTCTCAACTACTTAGTCTGTTTGCGAGGCAACTTGAAACGACTCTGGTCCATCGTTTTTGTCCTGCTGTTTGCTACCACCGCCTTCGCCGCCCATCCGTCGGCGCGCTCGTACGCGCGCATGGCGTATGACGCGCAGAGGAAAAATACCGTCCTCTACGGCGGCGAGAGTCAGATCGACGCCGCGACGAGCATCCCCTACGACAGTGACGAGACCTGGATCTGGACGGGGGGAGGGTGGCAGCAGGTCTTCCCGCTCCATAACCCGCCGCAGCGCTCCGCGCAGGCCATGATCTTCGACTCGCTTCGCGGGCGCGTCCTGCTCTTCGGCGGACGCCACGCGAAGACCACCGCCGAGGGCGAGCCCACGTTCTACAACGACACCTGGAGCTGGAACGGCACCGACTGGAGCGAGCTGCATCCGGCCAACGCGCCCGATCCCCGGCAGCACATGTCCCTGGCCTACGACTCCGTTCGCGACCGCGTGGTGCTCTACGGCGGAACGCACCGCACGGCCGACGGCAAATCGACCGAGCCCGTGTACGACACGTGGGAGTTCGACGGCACGACCTGGACGAAAATCTCCGACACCACGCCGAAGGTCAACTTCCCGCAGCTCGCGTACGACGTGAAGCGCAATCAGATGATCCTCGTCGGCGTCGATCCGGCATCGACGACCGTGGCGACGTTGATGTACCGCTACGATCCCGTCGCCAAATCGTGGGTGAATCTCACGCCCGAGAAGCTCCCGGGCTGCGTGAACGACGCCGCGATGACGTATCGCGCGAACACCGATCGCATCGTCCTCGTCGGCGGCGTCTGCAGCCTCGAGACTCCGCAGGTCGATCAGACCTGGGAGTGGGACGGCACGAACTGGTCGGAAGTGCCGGTCGCGAACTTCATCCGCGCGACGGGGCAGGCCATCGCGTACGACCAGCTCCGCGACGCGGTTCTGCTGTTCGGCGGATTCCAGATCTTCACCACGATCCCGAAATCGATCACGACGATCTACCAGGCCGGTGCCTACCGTCTCGCCGCCGATGTCAATCGTCCGTCGCCGCGGTCCCTCGCGGCATTCCGAACCGATCCCGTCACGAACACGGCGTGGTTGTACGGGGGCCTCGACGAGCTCGGACTCGGCCCGATCGACGACAGCGACGCGAGCGACTTCACGCTGCTGCGCATCTGGGGATATCGCAACGGCTTCTGGTTCTCGCTGGCGAAGGAAAAAGCGCCGAGCCAGTGCGTGAATCCGCTTGCGGCGTACGACACGAATCGCTCGAAGCTCGTCGTCGTCTGCAACGGCAGCGATACGAACGAATTCGACGGCAGCACGTGGACCGACCTGACTCCGAGTCACACACCGCCGGCCCGGCGCTTCGCGGCGATGGTGTACGACGAAAACATCAAGAAGACGGTGCTGTACGGCGGCTTCGACGGCACGAACTATCGCAATGACACCTGGACCTGGGACGGCACCGACTGGACCGAGGTCAAGAACAAAAAGGTGCCGCATCGCAGCCTGATGTCGATGTGGTACGACCCGCTGGCGAGGAAGACCATCCTGTACAGCGGCCTCGGACGCGGCAGCATCGACGAGCGCATCACGCGCTACAGCGACATGTACTCGTTCGACGGCACCGGCTGGACGAAGATGAACGTCACCACTACGCCGGGCGAGCGGTTCGGTGCGCAGATCGCCATCGATCCGCGCAACAACAAGCTTGTGCTGTTCGGCGGACTCCGCTCGACGCTCAACACGGCGAACGACACTCGCTCGCAGTTCTTCGACAACGAGACCTGGATCTGGGACGGCGCCGCCAGCTCGTGGACCAAGCTCACTCCCGCGCGCTCCCCGCATGCGCGCGAGAACGGCGCGATGGCCTACGATCCGACGCGCAAAGAAATCGTTCTGTTCGGCGGCTACGCCGGCTCGTATTTCTCCGACACCTGGGTCTTCGACGGCACGAACTGGTCGCCGCGCTTCGACTCCGCAACGCGCCGCCGTTCGGCCGAGCCGAGTCCCGGTGCGGGAGCGCCGGTGATTGTGACGCCGGGGCATTAAAGGCCCAAAGGCTCAAGGGCTCAAAGGCTCAAAGAAAGCCTCCACCCACCACGACGTGGTACGGCGGTGGCCCACTTTGAGCCTCTGAGCCTCGGCCTCCTTTGAGCCTCTGCGACGTGCTATTCTCGCCAGCCCTTGGCGCAGATCGCTCTCGGTGCAGATCATGGTGGCTACGAGCTGAAGGAACAGCTCAAAGCGCACCTGCGCAACCAGGGTCACTCCATCCGCGACCTCGGCACGAACAGCAAAGATCCGGTCGATTATCCGAAGATCGCCAAGGCCGTCGCGGAGCTCGTGGCATCCGGCGGCGCGCGGTTCGGCATCATGATCGACGGCGCCGGAATCGGTTCCGCAATGGCCGCCAACAAAATCCCCGGCGTCCTCGCGGCGGCTGCTTACAACGAAGCACTTGCGCGAAACAGCCGCGAGCATAATGATGCGAACGTTCTGACCCTCGGCGCGGGGCAGGTGGACGTCGAAACGGCGAAGCGCATCGCCGACGTCTTCCTCACCACCGAATGCACGGTCGACCGGCATCGCGCGCGGGTGAAGATGATCCGGGATCTCGAGAAAAAAGGGGGACGCGGCGGCGTGACACCGGGGAAAGACTTGTCGGCCGAGGATGTGACGCGGATCAGCGAGCGCGTGAAGCAGATCCTCGCGGAGGGCGGAAGCGCGCCGTCGGGCAACCTGATCCCGCCGGACAAAGTCGCGAAGCTCATCGACCACACGGTTCTCAAGCCCGAGGCGACCGCCGAGGACATCGAGAAATTGTGTGCGGAAGCGGTGCAGCACAAATTCTTCTCGGTGTGCGTCAACGCCGTGTGGGTGGCGAAAGCGAAGTCGCTCGTGCGCGGCTCGCCGGTCAAAGTCTGCGCGGTCGTCGGATTCCCGCTCGGCGCGCAGGCGCCCGAGATCAAGCTCCTCGAAGCGCGGCGCGCCATCCGCGAAGGCGCGCAGGAAATCGACATGGTCATCAACATCGGCGCGCTGAAAGGCAAAGACGATCGCCTCGTCGCGCGCGACATCCGCGGCGTCGTCGAAGCGTGCGACGAAGCGCGCGCGCTGTCGAAAGTCATCCTCGAGACCGCGCTCCTCACCGACGAAGAAAAAGTGCGCGGCTGCGAGCTGTCGATGAAGGCAGGCGCGGACTACGTGAAGACGTCCACGGGCTTCTCGAAGGGCGGCGCGACGGTCGAAGACATTCGCCTCATGGCGCGAACCGTGGCGCCGAGAAAGCTCGGCGTGAAAGCGTCGGGCGGCGTGCGCACGTACGCCGATCTTCTGAAGATGGTCGAAGCCGGCGCGACGCGCGTCGGCAGTTCCAACAGCGTCAACATCATGCAAGAGGCCGCACAGATGGCCGGGAAGAGGTAAGCAGTGAGCGAGCTACGCTGCTACGTATTCATCGACAGCCTTCAGCCGCAATTCGCTTCGTTCCTCGGGACGGTGGCGCAGGGATTCCTTCCCGTTCCCGGGCAGGCATCGCTGTTCGTCGAAGTCGCGCCGGGCATGGACATCATGCGCGTCACCGACGTCGCGCTGAAAGCGACCGACGTGCGGCCCGGGATGATGATCATCGAGCGCCTCTACGGCATGCTCGAGCTGCACTCCGACTCGCAGGGGGACGTGCGGCAGGCCGGACGCGCGATCCTGGAGATGCTCAATCTCAAGGAAGAAGAGCGGATCAAGCCGGAGATCACGTCCAGCCAGGTGATCCGCAACATTCACGACTATCAGACGCAGCTCATCAACCGCACGCGGCACGGCGACATGATCATTCCGGGCCAGTCGCTCTACGTCCTCGAATGCGCGCCCGCCGGCTACGCCGCGATCGCCGCGAACGAGGCCGAGAAGGCGGCGAACATCAACGTCCTCGAGGTCCGCGCCTTCGGCAGCTTCGGCCGCGTGCTCCTCGGCGGCGAAGAGCGCGACATCGACGTCGGATACCGTGCGGCGGAGCAGGCGATCGAGAGCATTAGTGGACGAAAAGGAAAGGCGTAAAGCCAAGGAGGATTCTCAATGACCGATGCACTTGGAATGATCGAAACCCGCTCCTTCGCCGCAGTGGTGGAAGCCGCGGATGCCGCGGTGAAGGCGGCCCGCGTGGAGCTCGTCTCCTATGAGAAGACCGGCGGCGGATACACGACCATCATCGTGCGCGGCGACGTCGCGGCGGTGCGCGCGGCGTGTGATGCGGCGCAGACGGCGGCGGGACGCGTGGGCGACGTCGTCGCCGTGCACGTGATCGCGCGGCCGCACGATCAGGTCGACGTGGTGATGCCGCTCGGACGCGGCACCCCTGCGCCGGCCGGCAAATCGAAGTAACCAGAGCCCGCGAAGGGAAACCGAACCATGCAACTCGCGAGAGTCGTGGGAACTGTCGTCTCCACGCGCAAAGAGGAGAGCCTCCAGGGGATCAAACTCCTCGTCGTGCGTCCTCTCGATGAAGAAGGGAAGGAGACGGGAACGGCGTTGGTGTCGGCCGACGCCGTCGGCGCCGGTCCGGACGAGATCGTCCTGATCGCCGCCGGCAGCTCCGCGCGCCAGACCAACGTCACCGACAAACGGCCGATCGACTCGGTCATCCTGGCGATCGTCGACAGCTGGTGCGTCGGCGACTGCGAGAAGTACAAGAAGTGAGTTAGAGCATGTCCACCCGACTCACCGATCAAGAGATCGAAGACATCGCCCGGCGGATCGCCAATGACATCCGCGCGCGGAGGCGGTACCGGCTCACGGAAAGCCGGTCGCCGCTGTTCCCGCAGATGGTGATGCCGACGTACGACTCGTCCCTCGGCGTTTTCAACACCGTCAACGAAGCCGTCACCGCCGCGAAAGCGGCGCAGGTGCAGTTCGCCGCGCTGCGCATCGAGATCCGCAAGAAGATCCTCGAGGCCATGCGCGAGTCGATGCGCGAGAACGGCGACATGCTCGCCAAGGCCGCGCACGAGGAGACCGGATTCGGCCGCTACGAAGACAAGGTGATGAAGAACAAGCTCGTCACCGAGCGCACGCCGGGGATGGAAGACCTCGTTGCCGGGCGCGGTCACGGGCGACAACGGCCTCACGCTCACCGAGCCGGCGCCGTTCGGCGTCATCGGCGCGATCACGCCGGTCACGAATCCGACGTCGACGATCATCTGCAACTCCATCGGCATGCTCGCGGCGGGGAACAGCGTCGTCTACAACGTCCATCCGTACGCGAAGAACTGCTGCATGCAGACGATCGCGCTGCTCAACAAAGCGATCATCGCCAACGGCGGGCCGCCGAACGTCATCACCGGCATCGCCAACCCGACCATCGAGTCGGCGCAGGAGCTGATGAAGCATCCCGGCGTGCGCCTCGTCGTCGTCACCGGCGGCGGGGAAGTGGTGCGCGTGGCCATGGGCAGCGGCAAGCGCGCCATCTGCGCCGGTCCCGGCAATCCGCCGGTCGTCGTCGACGAGACCGCCGACATCGGCAAGGCCGCCCACGACATCATCATGGGGTCGTCGACCGACAACAACATCATCTGCACGGATGAAAAGGAAACGATCGTCGTTGCCTCCGTCGCCGATGCGTTGTTGAGCGCGATGGCGCAGACCGGCATCGCGGTCGTGCTGCCGAAGGAAAAACTGCCGCAGCTCGAGAAGGTCGTGTTCGAAGAGATGCGCGGGCCGCGGCAGCGCGCGAAGATCGACAAGAACCTGGTCGGCAAGAACGCGTCGGTGATTCTCGCGAAGATGGGCATGAACGTCGCCGACTCGGTGCGCTCCATCGTCGTCGAAGTCGACGAGAACCATCCGCTGATCTGGACTGAGCAGATGATGCCGGTGATGCCGGTGACGCGCGTGGCGAATGCGAATCGCGCCATCGATCTGGCGATCGAGGCCGAAGGCGGCAACAGGCACACCGCCGTGATGCACTCGAAGAACATGGACAACCTCTCGCGCATGGCCAAGCTGTGCGACGCCTCGATCTTCGTGAAGAACGGCCGCTCGCAGGCGGGACTCGGACTCGACGGCGAAGGGTACTGTTCGTTCACGATCGCCAGCCCCACCGGCGATGGCATGACCGGCCCGCACTCGTTCTCCCGCTGGCGCCGCTGCGTGGTCGTCGGTCATTTCCGGATCACCTGATGAAAAAAACCTCGGCGCTGGCGGTGCTCGACTTCGAAGACATTCCCGCGGGAGTGTGGTCGGTCGATGCGATCCTGAAGAAAGCGCCGATCGCGTTCGTGCGCGCCGGCACCGTGTCGCGCGGCCGCTATCTGGTCGTCTTCGGCGGTTCCACGGCGTCAACGGTGGAGTCGCTCGAAGAAGCGCTGGCCACGGTCGGCCGCTCGATCATCGATCACACGTTTCTTCCCGACGTGCATCCCGGCGCTCTTCAACGCCGTCTTCGGCGCGCGCGAGAAATCCGCCGGCTCGATTCTCATCATCGAAACCGAGACCGCCGCATCGATCGTGCGCTCCGTGGAAGCGGCGCTGAAAGGCACGCCGATCGATCTGATCGAGCTGCGCCTTTCAGACAGCGGCCTTTCCGGGAAAGGAATTGCCTTTCTCGCCGGCACGCTGCACGACATCGAAGCCGCGGCATCGCTCGCTGGGTCCGGCACCATGCGCGACGGCGCGCCGCGTGGCTTCTCCCATCGCCTCATCGCCGCGCCGCACGAAGTGGTCGAGCGCGAGATCGTGTCGACGACGCGCTTCGACGCGGCGCCGCTTCTCGAGCTCGACGGAGAGATCGGCTGATGTTCCTAGGCCGCGTGATCGGTCAGGTCGTGGCGTGCATCATCACGCCCGGTCTCGAAGGCGTGCCGTTGCTGATCGTCCAGCCGCTCGACAAGAAGCTGCAGCCGAAGGGCAAGGCCATCGTCGCCGCCGACGCCACGCGCATGGCCGGAGTGGGCGAGCTGATCTCCTACGAAGGGGGCCGTGAAGCCGCGATGGCGCTCGATCAGACGTTCGTGCCCGTGGACCACGCCATCATCGCCATCGTCGACGGAGTGCACATCACCGCATGATTCTCGGACGCGTCATCGGCGAAATGTACGGAACGATCAAGCATCGTTTCTACGAAGGCAAACGCCTGCTCGTGATCGAGAAGGAAGACGGCAGCTACCTCATCGCCGTCGACTCCGTCGGCGCCGGCGCCGACGAACGCGTGCTCGTCCTCGACGAAGGCAACGGCGCGCGGCAGGTGCTCGACTCGAAGGACGGGCCGGTGCGGTCGGTGGTGGTCGGCGTCGTCGACGACGTGTACATGGACTAAGTCGAACCGGGCGGAGCGAGGTCGTTCACGTCCACGAGGATGTGATCCGCCTCGGCGAGAATCCTCGGGATCGCCCGCACCATTCCGCGATCGACGTCCTTCCACTGCCCGTCGAGGACGTCCCACTCCACGAGATAGGGACTCTGTTTCGGGCTCTCGGTTGCCACCGGTCCGGGCTTGTAGCCGGCATCCTCTTTTCGTTTGCGCCAGATGTCGTGCTCGAGCTTCGCGAGCCGCTCGATTTCCGTGTCGTTCATGGTTCGCGGCTCGGCGCGGCCGGCCGGCGCGGCCGCATAACCGGCTGACGCGACTTTGGCCGGAATCATGCGCACGGTGCCGCGATTCGCCTCTTTCTCATGCTCCGGAAGCTGGGCGTATTCGACCAGCAGATTGTGACGCCGGGCCTGATCGTCGCGAATCTCCGCATACTCCCAGCCTTGCTTGTTCTTGATTTCGCGAAAGACGTTGTGCGCGATCTTCGCCTGTTTCTCCAGCACCTCCACGTCGTGGCTGAATTTGTACTCGTGAGGACTCTCGAACGGCAGTACGACATGCAGCTCCAGCTGAGGCTCCGGCGGCAGACTCGAACTGACGAAGCGCGTCCGTCCGGCGAGCGTGCTCATATTGATGATCGACTCGAGTGACCGCGCGCCGTGGCGGTAGTTCTCAGTGTGGAGAAATGCGTGCAGAACGCCGGGCGAGATCTGCAAAATCTTCCGCTTGCCGTCGGTGCGGAAAAGGTAATCGCAGTCTTTCCAGAGCATCGAGCGAAGCAGGATTGCGCGCCGGATCAGGTAATGCGGGTCTCCGTGCGGATCGCGGCGGTTCGGACCGGTGATGTCGAGAAATCCTTTGATCCGGCTGATGAAGTCCGGCACCTTCAAGGCCTTCCACTCTTCCACTGCCTTGCGATCGTCGGGCGCGGGCGGCTTCGTGAACTCGTCCTTCGAGTTCGCGGTCCCGCCGGCGAACACGAAGATGCTGGTTCCGATCGGATGCGTGACTTGCTGCTCTTGAAATGAGGCGTCCTGCATCGGGCTGATGAAGTAACGCAGCCATCCGAGGGCTTTGTCGCCGTAGGTCGTGTCGAACTCGTCCCAGAAAACGAGAGGAACCTTTCCGCTCAGCGACACGTCACGCACGCGATGAAACGCTCCGCGCAAATCGTCGGCATCGGCAAACTGCGTGAGATTGAATGTGAGCGGCTCGATCTTCTTTTTTCCCTCGATGGCCTTGGCGATTTCTTTCACGCCGAACGATTTCCCTGATCCCGGCGTGCCGAAGACGGCGATCGACAGCGGCGTGGCGGGCAGACGCTTCACATATTCGGTGAGCAGGACTTTGATGCTGCGGTACGACTCGATTTCCTTGCGGTCGACGGTGAACAGGTTTCCGATGCTCAGCTGCGGAGCATCGGTCAACGCCTCTTCCGGACCGAAGACCGCCACCCGGGCCGCGAGCTCGTAGATCGCATCCTCGACATTGGCTTCGGGAAAATTCTTTCGCTGGCGATCGAGCCGCGCTCCGAGCACCGACCACGTCTCGTCGTCGGGTTTCCCAACGGTGACGGTCGAGACGATTTTCTTTTTTCGTTTCAGGGCCGCGTCGGCGATCGACTGCAGATTGACCGCCGGATCTTTCTTGTCCGTGCCGTATCCGTTTTCGTACAGCGCGCGCATTCCGGCGATCGCGCGCGGAAGGGCATCGGCGAGCTGCGGCCACTGCGGGTGAATCATCAGCTCATGCGCGACCGCGGCCGCCAGAATCGTGGTGTAGCCGATCATCTTCAGTTTCAGCTTCTTGTCCGGCGTCCATTCGTTTTCCATCAGGGCGGGGTCGAACACGAGCTGCGGGTCGCCTTCGCCTTTACGGGGAATCAGAATCGCGCCCTCGGCGCCGAACGACACCACGAGATACTTGCAGCGGAGCAGCGCCTTGAGGGTCGGGCATTCGTGGAGCTCGCTGATGAGGTCCTGTGCGGTGCGCTCCCACGACAGGTGGCGGATCAGCTGCACTTCCTTGTGCCGGAGATCCTCGATGGTGAAGACCACGATCAGTCTGTCCGCATGTTTGGCGATCAGCCGGCGCCAGAAATCCTGCTTGAAGTCGGGCACCGAGGTTTTCAGGACGATCCACGGATCGGCGCCGTCCTGGGTGATGGCGGCCGGCCAGGAGGGCGACTGTTCGTCGAAGCCGAAATCCGAATCGAGCAGCGCCACCACCGCGGCGTCGGCATCATCGAAACGGATTTCACTCGGAGACGCTGCGTTGGCCGCGGGCCGCTCGACGCCGAGAAACTCGCTCGCGCGGAGAATGTCGTCCTCGTCGGGACGGATGACGGTGTACGTCTGATGCACGTCGGGAGCGGCAGGATCGGGACGCTCGGGGCCGCGAATGTCGTACTCCGAGTCGCCGGCGAAATGACGGATCAGATCTTCGAGCAGCCACGCACCTCCGTATTTCGGCGCGCGCCGGATGTTGGGCGTGTCTCCCCACGATCGAAGGGCCACGATCTCATCGCGATCGGATGACAAATGCCAGTCGATCATCACGTCGCCGGCAACGATGACAGTCTTGGACGTTCCCATACTGTAGGGAGTGACAGCCGCGGATGGTTTCCTACCGTAGGCAGGATCGGATTGACCCCCGCCGCCAACCGTTCTACCGTGATCCGCACTTCCGGATGAACGTCCGAGCTCGGGGTTTGGTCGTCGCGTTGGCGCTGTTCGGGGCGGGTGCTGCGGCCGCGCTGCCGGCGGACCGCGCCGTCAACCAGTACGTGCATCGCGCGTGGACGGTCGAGCAGGGACTTCCGCACGGCACGGTGCGCGGCGTCGTGCAGACGCGCGACGGGTACCTGTGGCTTGCGACGTATGAAGGGCTCGTCCGATTCAACGGCGAAGAGTTCCGCGTCTTCGATCAGACCACCTCGCGCGAAATGCTCAGCATCGCCATCCGCATGATCGCGCGCGCGGACGACGGCACGCTCTGGCTCGGCACGAACGCGGGCCTCATGCGCTATCGCGGCGGGCGCTTCGAGACCATCGCCATCCCCGGCGGCGCCGACAGCATCGGCGGGCTGGTCATCGACTCCGAGGGCGCGGTGTGGGCCGGCACCGCGCGCGGAAAGATGGTGCGCGTTCGCGGCGATCGTGCCGAGGAAGTGAGCCTCGGATTGCCCGTCACGCCGATTACCGCGCTTGCCGCGTCGGCCGATGCGATCTGGATCGGCACCTCCACGGGCTTGAGCCGCTTGCGGCGCGGCGCGAAAACGGCCGAGCGCATCGAGGGATTGGCGAGCAATCGCATCTTCACGCTCATGCCCGATGGCGCCGACGCGATTCTCGCCGGCACGGCGACGGGACTCGAGCGCATTGCCGGAAATCGCATCGAGCCGATCGCAGGACTGCCCGTCGATCAGATCACGGCGCTGCATCGCGATCGCGACGGCAACCTCTGGGTCGGCACGTACAGCCACGGCGTCTTTCGCATCAGCGGCAACGCCGTCGCCGCGTACGGAATCAACGACGGGCTTTTGAATCCAACCGTGCGCGCGATCGCGGAGGACGACGAAGGCAATCTCTGGATCGGCTCCAACGGCGGACTCGAACAGCTGCGCGCCGGCGCGTTCATCGGCTGGGATCGAAAGCACGGACTCGAAGACGATTTCGTGCGCACCATCTTCGAGGACCGCGACGGCGTTCGCTGGGCCGGATCCGCGGATGGCTTGTATCGCGCGGATAACGGCACGTGGCACAAAGACGCCGGCGCGCCGGCCGGCATCCTGGCGATGGAACAGAGCCGCGATGGCACGCGCTGGCTCGGCACCGCGAACGGTCTTTATCGCGGCTCGCGACTGCTCACCGTCGCCGACGGTCTGTCGAACAATGGCATTCGCGACATTCATCAGGATCGCGACGGCGATGTGTGGGTCGCGACCGATTTCAGCGTCACACGCATTCATCGCGACGGCCGCATTGAAAGCTTCGCCCGGCGTCCCGGCATCGGCACCGGCTACGCGCTCGCAATCGCCGAGTGCGGCGACGGCCGGCTCTGGTTCGCGACGGGAGTCGGCCTCGCGGAATTCGACGGCGCGAAATTCACGCTCCACGCTGCGCCGCGAGAGTTGCCGTCGAATCGTCTCTTCGGCGTCGAAGCCGATGCCGATCATCCCGGCACGGTCTGGGTCATCACCGACGGCGACGGACTGATTCGCTTCCGCGACGGCAAAGCGAAAGTCATCACGACGCGGCAGGGACTCGGCACCGACAAGATCGTCTCGCTCGTCGACGATCGGCAGGGACGCCTTTGGTTCGGCACGGGACGCGGCGTGTTCTCCGCCTCGAAGCGCGAGCTGAATGCGATCGCCGACGGCACCGGCACGCACATCGTCTCGCGGTTCTACGACGAGAACGACGGCCTCGGCAGCCGCCAATGCAACGGCGCGTCGACGCCCGCCGCGCTGCGCACGCGCGACGGCCGCATCTGGTTCGCCACCGCGAAAGGTGTGTCGATGATCGCCGGCGTGCGCACGATTCCGCTGCCGGCACGCCTGCCGATCATCGAGCGCGTCTTCATCAACAACAAGCTCGCCGCGATGAATGAACTGCGCGTGATTCCGCCCGGCGGCGACCGCATCGAGTTCGACTGGAGCGGTGTCACGTTCGTCACGCCCGAGCGGATGCGTTTCCGCTATCGCCTCGAGGGCTACGACGAGAACTGGATGGACGGCGGCACGAAGCGCGCGGCGTCGTACACGAACCTGCCGGCGGGCGAGTATCGCTTCCTCCTCGAGTCTTCGCGTGATGGCGTCGGCTGGAGCGGCACCGCGGTGCCGTTTGCCATGAAGCCGCACTTCTACGAAACGCGCTGGTTCCTCGCGCTGCTCGTGCTCTCCGTCTTCGCGCTGCTGCTTATCCTCCACAACATGCGCCTGCACTTCAGCCGCGAGCGCGCGCGCCACCTGGAGACGCTCGTCGAGGAGCGGACGCGCCAGATCTCCGAGGAGAAAGAGCGGACGGTGGAAGCGCTGCGCGAAGCGGAGGCGGCGAAGATCGAGGCCGAAGCGGCGCGGCGCGAAGCGGAGCGGCACGAGAAGCTCGTCGAAGACGCGCTGCAGCGCGCGGAGTCGGCGAGCCAGGCCAAGAGCATCTTCCTCGCGAACACGAGCCACGAGCTGCGGACGCCGCTCAACGCCATCATCGGCTTCTCCGAGCTGCTGATCGAAAACGCCGCGCACCGGATCGAGCCGCGGCACGTGCGCTTCCTCCAGAACATTCTTTCCTCCGGCGAGTATCTCCTCGGCCACATCAACAACATCCTCGACTTGTCGAAGATCGAAGCGGGACGCAGCGAGCTGCAGCCCGAGACCGTCATCCTCTACCACGTCGCCGGCGAGATCTCGGCGGTGATGAAAGGCGTGGCCACGCTGCGCGAGATCGTCATCGAGGTCGAGATTCCGGAAGACCTTCCGGCCATCGAAGCGGATCCGACGCACATCAAGCAGATCCTCTACAACCTCATCTCCAACGCCGTGAAGTTTTCGCACGACAAATCGGTCGTCCGGGTGGCGGCGCGGCATCTGCCGGCGGTGGAGGACAGGCTATCCAGCCTGTCCGAAGACGAAGGACAGACAGGATTGTCTGTCCTCCACCACGGCGCCATCGAGATCCGCGTCATCGACCGCGGCATCGGCATCGATCCGAAAGACCACGAGCTGATCTTTCAGGAATTCCGGCAGGCGCACGGCGCGAAAGGGGAGCGGCCGCAGGGCACGGGTCTCGGGCTTGCTCTTGTCAAGCGCTTTGTGGAGATGCATCACGGTACTATTCGCGTGGAGAGCAGGCCCGGCGAAGGATCGACGTTCATCGTCATCCTCCCGCGCAAATACCAGCGACCGTCCCCTGCGGATCAACCCGCGCGGAGAGACGCGGTCGGAAAGATGTGACGCATGCAGTTTGATAAGCAGCAGGGGCTGGCGCAGCAGGCGAGAGTGCTGCACGCCGAGTGGACCCAAACGTTCGGCAACGGCCGTGTGCCGCAGTCGACCGCCGAGGAAGTCAAGAAGTTGACCGATGAGCGCGCGCACGAGCTCGCGCAGCAGTTGGCGGCCGGCGCGATCAGCACCGAACAGCACAACGATCAGCGCTTCGTGATGGTCATGGCCATGCGGCGCCTGATCGACAGCGGCTCCGAGGAACAGGCGGCGCGGATCCTCTCCCGCCAGATGCATGACCTCTACGCCGACAACCCGCCGCTGCCCAATCCGAAGTACCGCTTCTCCTACGACTGGGTCACGCCGCACACCGGCGACTGGGAGCGCGACCTGCAGCATCTCAAAGGCAGGCCGGACGTGCGCGCGCTCGAGATCGGCTGCTTCGAAGGCCAGTCCGCGTGCTGGTTCCTCGACAACATCCTCACGCATCCGACGAGCCGTCTCATCTGCGTCGATCCCTTCGCGGTCTCGATGGCCAGCATCCTGTTGCGCTACTTCGAGGCGCGCTTCGACGAGAACATCGCCGCGACCGGCGCCTCTGATCGCGTGACGAAGCTCATCGGTCCGTCGCAGGTCGTCGTGCGCATGCTTCAACCCGTGCAGTTCGATTTCATCTACGTCGACGGCTCGCACAAAGTCGGCGACGTGCTGGTCGATGCCGTGCTCGCGTGGACCGTGCTTCGTCCCGGCGGCATCGTGATGTTCGACGACTACGCGCTCGTGGATGACGCCGCGCCGGAGGGAATCATGGCCCGCGCGCCGGGCCGCGCGCTCGACGCATTCGTCGGAATTCTCGGCCACAGCGCCGAGCTCGTGCGACGCGATTGGCAATTAGTATTGAAAAAGATGTAGCCGTTTACATATCATGCTGTCCTTATCGCTTGGTCAGCGATCCGCCACCGGGTCCCCTTAGAACACTCAAACTTCGTATGCACAGGATGAAGGCCCTGCCTGTTCGGAGGCTGTCCGGTGTCCTCTCGCTCGTCGCGGGAGAGCTCCGCGACCGTTTCGGACTCACGCGGCTCGCCATTGGCGGGTCGAGTGCGCCTGCTCTACTCGATCATCTTTTCACCGGTAGTGCGCTGCGGATGCGCGACTTCGACCTGATCGCGCTCGCCGACCGCCCCGTCGAGGAGCAGCTGGTCTGCGACATCGGCCAGGCGCTCGAGGGTGACGAACTTCGGTTTCTCCCGAGATACATTTATCCGCGGATGCGCGCTCGCGAAGATCAGCAGTTGTGGACTGCCGGATGGGGAGTTCTCTGGGACTCCGGCGGGATGGAAGTCGATCTCTCGGTCTTCCATGACGCATCCGCGCTTTCGCTGAACGGCTTGATGAACGTCGATCGCATCCTCGTGCCGTTCAGCGCCGATACGTCCCTCAACGAAGTCGCGGCGCGGATGCTCGTGGCGGGGAACGCCGAGCACGCGCTCGCCGAGGGACTCTTCGAGGATCCGTGGGGCGGCTACGCGTCGTGGGTCCGCCGCTCGCCGGTGATCATCGCCTGGAACGCGATTCATTGCGCGCCGATCGAGTGCGCGATCCGCATCGTGCGCGCCGCGGCGAACAAACTCCATCTGAATCATCTGAATCCCGAAATGGCGGATCCGCTGCGCGCGGCGGTACTGTTCGGGCACGAGCGCGGCGAGCGGTTCCTGCGCGTGCGCACCCTCGTGAAGCTGTTCCATGACGATCGCGCCGGCGCCGAGCTCGAGATGCTTCATGATCTCGGCGTGTTCGAGCATTGGCTTCCGGAAGTCGCGGAGGCCATCGACCGCGTCGGCGAGGGTGGGTTGATCACGCTCTTCGCGCAGGCGGATCGCGAAGCGCGAACGGACGTGCAGCATCACGCGGTGTTCGCCGAAGCGGGGCAGCAGGGCGGCGACGAAGTCAGCGCGGTGCGGATCGAAGCGCTGCTGCTGCAGATGACGCCTACGCAACGCGACCGCATGCTCGAAGAGATCGCCGTCGCCGAGCCGATGTTCGCATCCCTGGTCCGCAGTCAACTCCCGCGGGTGGCCCGCCGCGCGCCGAGGAGCGGCGCGCGCTCGTCCGGCCGCCACCGTGCTCTCCGCGCATGACCTCCACCGGCTCGCGGTGGCCGCTGCGCGTTCTCTTCCTCACCGTCTTCATCGATCTGATGGGATTCGGCGTCGTCGTGCCGATTCTCGCCTTCGTCTCCAAGGAGTACGGCGCGAGCGGCATGACCCTCGGCCTGATCCTCGGCAGCTTCTCGCTCATGCAGTTCCTCTTCTCGCCGGTGTGGGGGAGGCTGTCCGATCGCATCGGACGCCGGCCCGTGCTGATGATCAGCCTCTTCGGCAACGTCCTCGGCTTCTCCTGCTTCGCGCTCGCGAACAGCGTCGCCATGCTCTTCGCCACGCGCATCATTTCCGGCATCGCCTCCGCGAGCATTCCCGCGGCTCAGGCGTACATCGCCGATCGCGCGGATGAGTCGACTCGCGCCCGCGAGATGGGCCGCATCAGCATGGCGTTCGGGTTGGGACTCGTCCTCGGCCCGCCGCTCGGCGGCTTGCTGTCGAGCCTCGGCGCGGATCTCACGCTTCGGCCGAACGTCCTTCCCGGCGTCGCCGCAGCCACGCTTTCCTCGGTGGCATTGCTGATGGCGATTTTCGCCCTGCCGGAATCGCTGTCGGTCGATTCGCAACGCCAGGCGAAAGGCTGGTCGATTCTCGACAACGAGAGCTGGCGGATTCTCTTTCGCACGCGCGTCCTGCGTCTCGGCGGAATGGCGCTGGCGGTGTTGATGTGCGCGCTCGCCTCGCTCGCGCCGATTCTCGTCCTCGCCGGCCGCGACGACTATCACATGGCCGCGCGGCACATTGGCTATCTGATGGGCCTGATGGGCGTAGTCGTCATCGCACTCCAACTCGGCGTCATCCATCGACTCGCGCAGAAATTCGGCGACGTCAGGGTCGGCATGATCGGTGCCGGCTGTCTGGTTATCGGCTTGCTCCTCGTTCCTTTCAACCTCATCCTTGCGACCTGCCTTATGGGTTTTGCGCAGGGCCTCTGCCATCCCGCATTGAGTGCGTTCATTAGTAAGGTTGCGCCCACAGAGCACCGCGGCGGCATCCTCGGCGTTTCGAGCTCGATGACCGCGCTCGCGCGCGTCATCGGACCTGCGCTTGCGGGATTTGCGTACGACACGCTGCGCACGCGCGGAGCGATTGGCTCGCAATTGTTTGTCGTCGCACTCGCCATTGGGCTACTGCTCGCGTTGCTTCGCCGAGATCAGGCCGGCATCGGGACATCGATGCCCGCGGCTTGAGCGACGTTCAGCGCCGCCGTGATTCCTGATTCGAGCGCTCCCTCCATGAAGCCGAACCAAGCCGGCGACGCGTGCTCGCCGGCGATGAAGACGACGTCCTGAATCGCGCTCGCATAGGTCTGCTGGATATTGACGACTTGATTCGTGGACGGGCAGGAGTATCCCGTCTGAATGTTCAGATTCGCCGGCCAGTTCACGAATTCGCTGTTCGTTCCGTAGTTGTAAGAGCCGTAGAGGCTATTGAGGCCATCCTGGAAAAACGTCGCCGGATCGGACGATCCGATGGCGTTGAGCGCGACTTGGCCTCCTGCAAATACGGACAGATCGATGGCTTGATCGGTCGTATTCATCTGATTGTCCGTTCCCTCCCAGGTCATCCCGATCTGATCCGAGAGCGCGGTCGGCGCGATGAAATTCGGTAACCAGAAACGGCTGTCGGCGGCGGCGAGATATTTCACCGCTGCATTGTTGCTCGTCGCCGAGACCGAACTGCCGTTGATTGTGATCGACGGGAGAATCGAAACCGGCACTGCGATGACCGCATAATCGAACGTCTGGGAATTGGAGCCGATGGTTGTAGTCACGCCGCTGCTGCCCGTCGTCAGACTGCTGACGGATGTGTTGTAAAGAATGCTCCCGCAGTTATCGGTGATCAGCGCGGCAAGGGATCTCGCCAGCTGCTGATTTCCGGACTCACAACGAAATACTTCCGTGTCATCGAAGAAGCCTGTGGGATCGCTGGATGGCACCTCCCATGTCCCGGCCGAGAACTGTGCAAGGTTGGCCAGCCAGCTTTGCTGGCTGGGATCGACCGTGTTGTTGAGGTAAAAGGTAAGGGTAATGGCGTCAATGACATCCTGCCAGTCCAGGCCCTGACCGATGCTGCCCGTAGTCGGAATTTGCGACGCCAGAGACTGGCCGTCCAGTGTGGACGCGGAGCTGATGCTCCAGGGACTCCAGGGCGTCTGGCCCGGCAGAGTCGACGTGGCGGTCGTGCACCAGCTCGCGAAGACGCCGGACATCGCTTCGTACAATGCGAGCGCCTGCTCGGCGGTATAGCTCATTCCGTTCAGGGAGACCGGCTGAGTGAATCCCTGCCCCTCAAAGAGATCATCGGTCGTGAGAACGCTCAGTCCCAGGCTGAAAATGTTGGCGTAGACCAGCCAGACCGCGTGATTCAGACCGATCAGTTCGCCGCCTTGTTCGAGGATGCGTCCGGAAATCACGGAGTTCGAGCTGCTGACGCGGCCGCCCGGTTCAGAGCCGGCCTCGGCGACAGTGACCGAGAAGCCGATGTTGCTCAGCGACGAGCCCGCCGACATGCCGGCGAAGCCGCCTCCGATGACGAGCACCGAGCCCGGCGAAGAGCCGCTTGTCTGCCGTTTCTTCGTGAAAAAGTGGACGGGAATCGCCCGCCGGACCCGCTCGTAATGTGCTTCCGTCCGCTGTCGCCGTTCCACTCCCGTCAGACGCCGTCCGAATCTCCGATGCAGCCGCCCGTAGATCGATCGCATGAAGGCTCCTCTCGCTTAGGAGTGACGGAAAGCCGGCGAGCCCTACCTGGCGGGAATGTCCTGCGCGCCTTCGTGTTATCCCATGTCCGCGCGTGAAACCCCGGCAGCCTCTGCCGGTGCGGTCCGGGCGGGCTGAAATAACCCCGAGCTCTTTGCAGTTAACAGCCATCCCGACGCGAAAAGCCGCGAGTCGAAATCAGCAGTAAGCAGTTGAAATAACAAGTGGTTGCATCAGGTTGTAGAGCATCCTGACGCGGGACCGGTGGTGGGAACGAACGGCGAAGTCGTCCTCAGCATCGATCCGACGCGATCAGCAGCAGCGGTTCCTTGACAACTGAATAGGAAAGCAACGAAGGCAAACGTGATTCCTTTTGAGATTCGCTTGAACGAATCTTCAGAACAAATCAAGAAATACCGAATAAACAACATCAGTCGTTCGACTGGTGTCAGAGCTTCAGATTTTTCAGTTCAACTGGAGAGTTTGATCCTGGCTCAGAATGAACGCTGGCGGCGTGCTTTACACATGCAAGTCGAGCGAGGCGGAGTAGCAATACTCCAGTCGAGCGGCGAACGGGTGAGTAACGCGTGGATGACCTGCCCTTTAGTGGGGAATAACCCGGGGAAACTCGGGCTAATACCGCATAAGACCGAGAGGTGAAAAGGGGCCGCAAGGCTCTTGCTGAAGGAGGGGTCCGCGTCCGATTAGCTAGTTGGTGGGGTAATGGCCTACCAAGGCGACGATCGGTAGCCGGCCTGAGAGGGTGATCGGCCACACTGGAACTGAGACACGGTCCAGACTCCTACGGGAGGCAGCAGTGGGGAATTTTGCGCAATGGGCGAAAGCCTGACGCAGCAACGCCGCGTGGAGGATGAAGGTCTTTGGATTGTAAACTCCTGTCAGCGGGGAAAAAGGGACTCGACCTCATACGTCGGGGACTTGATTGTACCCGCAGAGGAAGCCCCGGCTAACTCTGTGCCAGCAGCCGCGGTAATACAGAGGGGGCAAGCGTTATTCGGAATTATTGGGCGTAAAGGGCGCGTAGGCGGCTTTGCAAGTGGCGGGTGAAATCCCTCGGCTTAACCGAGGAACTGCCTGTCAAACTGCATGGCTTGAGACCAGGAGAGGTGAGTGGAATTCCCAGTGTAGCGGTGAAATGCGTAGATATTGGGAGGAACACCAGTGGCGAAGGCGGCTCACTGGACTGGTACTGACGCTGAGGCGCGAAAGCGTGGGGAGCAAACAGGATTAGATACCCTGGTAGTCCACGCCGTAAACGATGAGTGCTTGGTGTAGCGGGTATCGACCCCTGCTGTGCCGAAGTCAACACATTAAGCACTCCGCCTGGGGAGTACGGTCGCAAGACTGAAACTCAAAGGAATTGACGGGGGCCCGCACAAGCGGTGGAGCATGTGGTTTAATTCGAAGCAACGCGCAGAACCTTACCTGGGTTTGAACTGCACAGGAAAGTCTCAGAGATGAGATCCCCTCTTCGGAGGTCTGTGTAGAGGTGCTGCATGGCTGTCGTCAGCTCGTGTCGTGAGATGTTGGGTTAAGTCCCGCAACGAGCGCAACCCTTGTTCACAGTTACTAACACGTAAAGGTGAGAACTCTGTGGAGACTGCCGGTGATAAACCGGAGGAAGGTGGGGATGACGTCAAGTCCTCATGGCCTTTATGTCCAGGGCTACACACGTGCTACAATGGACGGTACAGAGAGCTGCAAGACCGCAAGGTGGAGCTAATCTCGGAAAGCCGTTCTCAGTTCGGATTGCAGTCTGCAACTCGACTGCATGAAGTTGGAATCGCTAGTAATCGCGGATCAGCACGCCGCGGTGAATACGTTCCCGGGCCTTGTACACACCGCCCGTCACATCACGAAAGTCGGTTGCACTAGAAGTCGGTGGGCCAACCCGCAAGGGAGGTAGCCGCCTAAAGTGTGATCGGTAATTGGGGTGAAGTCGTAACAAGGTAGCTGTAGGAGAACCTGCGGCTGGATCACCTCCTTTCTAAGGAGCTTCTTTTCGCCACGGATCAAAACGTGGTCGCGAAACGGCATCGTCCAGGTGCCGGAAAGAGTTCCCAGGTCGAGAGGAATCGTAGTAACGATTTGTCTCCCTTGTCTTTCCTGTTCAGTTTTCAGGGCATCGCTGCCCATACGCTCGTTGACAATTGAATATGGGTATGTAGATAGAGAGATGCACGTCATACGTTGAAGTGAACGTGTGGTAGCTGCAGATCGCATGAGATCAAGGCACTTTATGGTCAAGTTACTAAGGGTTGACGGTGGATGCCTTGGCACAGAGAGGCGACGAAAGACGTGGCAAGCAGCGATATGCTTCGGGGAGCGGCAAGCACGCATCGATCCGGAGATTTCTGAATGGGGCAACCCCACTGGAGTCATGTCCAGTGATCTCCAACTGAATACATAGGTTGGAAGAGGCGAACCGAGGGAAGTGAACCATCTCAGTACCTCGAGGAAGAGAAATCAAACTAGAGATTCCGTCAGTAGCGGCGAGCGAACGCGGAAGAGCCCAAACCGTGCGTCTTCGGACGTGCGGGGTTGTGGGGCCTTCTCATACGGAGTGACAAACCATTTGTCTAGTCGAAGCGCATGGAACGGCGCGCCAAAGAAGGTGATAGACCTGTAGGCGAAAGGCAAATGGCTCCGAGAGGGTACCCGAGTACCACGGGGCACGAGAAACCCTGTGGGAATCTGGGGGGACCATCCTCCAAGGCTAAATACTCCTCTGTGACCGATAGCGCACTAGTACCGTGAGGGAAAGGTGAAAAGAACCCCTGTTAGGGGAGTGAAATAGTACCTGAAACCGTCAATCTACAAGCAGTGGAAGCACTATGCCTCGTCCTTCGGGATGGGGAATGTGCAACCGCGTGCCTTTTGCATAATGAGCCGGCTAGTTACTCTCAGGGGCAAGGCGAAGCAATTTGCAGAGCCGTAGCGAAAGCGAGTCTGAATAGGGCGAACATAGTCGCTGGGAGTACACGCGAAGCGGGATGATCTAGGCATGGCCAGGATGAAACCTGGGTAACACCAGGTGGAGGTCCGAACCAGTGTTGGTTGAAAACAGCTTGGATGAGCTGTGCCTAGGGGTGAAAGGCCAATCAAATTCCGTTATAGCTCGTTCTCTCCGAAATATCTTTAGGGATAGCCTCGCGATTTGATCATGTCGGTGGTAGAGCGCTGGATGGACTAGGGGCCTTACCGGGTTACTGAATCCAACCAAACTTCGAATGCCGACAATGGAATGCGCGGGAGTCAGACGGCGGGGGATAAGCTTCGTCGTCGAGAGGGGAACAACCCAGACCGCCAGCTAAGGTCCCAAAATTCACGCTAAGTGGAAAAGGATGTGGAGACGCACAGACAGCCAGGAGGTTGGCTTAGAAGCAGCCATCCTTTAAAGAAAGCGTAATAGCTCACTGGTCAAGTGGCTCCGTGCCGACAATGTAACGGGGCTCAAGCGTGATACCGAAGCTGCGGATCAGACAGGTCTTCGGACCAGTCTGGTGGTAGGAGAGCATTCTCAACGGAGTGAAGTCAGACTGAAAAGACTGGTGGACTGTTGAGAAGAGACCCTGCCGGCACAAGTAGCGATAAAGTGTGTGAGAATCACACTCGCCGTAAGTCTAAGGTTTCCTGAGGAAGGTTCGTCCGCTCAGGGTCAGTCGGTCCCTAAGGCGAGGCCGAAAGGCGTAGTCGATGGGAAACAGGTCAACATTCCTGTACCGGACCATGCTGCGATGGGGTGACGCAGGAGGATAGGTGAGCCAACGATCGGAAGAGTTGGTTCAAGGTGGTAGGTAGGTTTGGTAGGAAAATCCGCCAGACTAGTACCGAGAGCCGAGTACGAGGCCTCTTTTGGCCGAAGTCACTGATTCCAGGCTGCCAAGAAAACCCTCTAAGCATCAGGCATGGGACGACCGTACCGCAAACCGACACAGGTAGACGGGAAGAGAATTCCAAGGCGCGTGAGTGATCCCTCGTGAAGGAACTCGGCAAATTAGCACCGTAACTTCGGAAGAAGGTGTGCTGACTGTCGTTAGCTTCCTCGCGAAGTGAAGCGACAGTTAGTCGCAGTGAAATGCCCCAAGCGACTGTTTATCAAAAACACAGGGCTCTGCTAAGTCGAAAACGACGTATAGGGTCTGACTCCTGCCCGGTGCCGGAAGGTTAAGGGGAGCGGTTAGTTCATCGAAAGGTGGGCGAAGCTGCGAACCGAAGCCCCGGTAAACGGCGGCCGTAACTATAACGGTCCTAAGGTAGCGAAATTCCTTGTCGGGTAAGTTCCGACCTGCACGAATGGAGTAACGATTTGGGGACTGTCTCCACGAGGGGCTCAGCGAATCTGTAGCGCTGGTGAAGATGCCAGCTACCCGCAACTAGACGGAAAGACCCTGTGCACCTTTACTGCACCCTGGCAGTGAACTTTGGTGCTGTATGTGTAGGATAGGTGGGACTCTTTGAAGCCGGGCCGCTAGGTTCGGTGGAGAGGCCGGTGAAATACCACCCTTACAGTACCGGAGTTCTAACCGAGGCCCGTGATCCGGGTCCGGGACATTGCCAGGCGGGCAGTTTGACTGGGGCGGTCGCCTCCCAAAGTGTAACGGAGGCTCGCGAAGGTTCCCTCAGGCTGTTTGGAAATCAGCCGTCGAGTGCAAAGGCAGAAGGGAGCTTAACTGCAAGACCTACAAGTCGAGCAGATGCGAAAGCAGGCCTTAGTGATCCGGTGGTTCTGTATGGAAGGGCCATCGCTCAAAGGATAAAAGGTACGCCGGGGATAACAGGCTGATCCTGACCAAGAGTTCACATCGACGTCAGGGTTTGGCACCTCGATGTCGGCTCATCGCATCCTGGGGCTGGAGCAGGTCCCAAGGGTCCGGCTGTTCGCCGGTTAAAGCGGTACGTGAGCTGGGTTCAGAACGTCGCGAGACAGTTCGGTCCCTATCTGTTGTGGGCGGAGGAGAATTGAGGGGAGGTTTCCTTAGTACGAGAGGACCGGGAAGCACCGACCTCTAGTGTACCAGTTGTCCTGCCAAGGGCATCGCTGGGTAGCTAAGTCGGGAAAGGATAATCGCTGAAAGCATATAAGCGAGAAGCCCACCCCAAGATGAGTTCTCCCTGAAGACCCGTGGTAGATGACCACGTTGATAGGCTGGATGTGTAAGGCGCAGTGATGCCCTTAGCTGACCAGTACTAATCGGTCGTTCGACTTGACCATATTTGCCTTGATTTGATGTTGTCTGCAGCTAACGTGCAGCTCAAAATCTACGACCCATTTTCAATTCATCCAAGATCACAAGTTTCCGGTGGTCATAGAGAAGAGGTCACACCCGTTCCCATTCCGAACACGGCAGTTAAGCTCTTCATCGCCAATGATACTGCGCGGGCAACTGCGTGGGAAAGTAGGACGCCGCCGGGATATACCCTTTTGAAACGCCGCTGAGTAATCAGCGGCGTTTCGCTTTTCAGGGCACGAGCTCCCACTCGATTCGTCCTCCCGGACAGGCTCGTTCCATCGGCTGGGTGCGCGACTCATCCACCGCGAGCGCGAGGAGCCGCCCATGGAGCTCGAGCAGCAGCTTCGCCGCGAAAAGCGGTTCCACGACGTCGTCCAGCGCATCTCCGATTCCGAGCGTTTCGCGAAGCGTTCTGCGATCGGTGGCCTCGTCGCACGCTCGATAGACGCGCGCGGCATCCCCTTCCAGTCGATGCCGGTCCGCGGTGCGGCACGAGCGCGTGTCGGCGATCTCGATCGCGTCGCCGTCGCCGCGCATGCTCAAGATGCGCCGGACCGCGCTGTAATGACCATCGCGCCAGAGCCCGAGCCAAGCCAGGAGCAGCCGCTGCCCGATTCCCGCTTCCGGCACCCCGCGCCGATCGACGAATTCATACGCGAGCTGCTGCATTTCCTCCGCATCGAGCGGGTAGACCTGCGCATACGCAGGCTGCGGGACCAGCTCCAACCCGTAGCGTGCCGCATCGAAGTGATAGGGACTGAAGCGCATGAACTCGATCGGCACGGCAAACGACGGCGGCGTGAGGTGCATGATCTGCGGCAACCACCCCATCATCTCGACGTACCACTCGTCGCGCTGGCCCGGAACGTCGATCAGGAAGACCCAGGAGATCTCCATCCCCAGCTCCGCGGCCCATTTGAGGAGCTGCACGTTCATCCAGGCTTTGTTCCCCTTCGCGAGCAGGCGCAGGATCTCGTCATGAAGGCTCTCGATCCCCGGCTGGATCGAGCGGACTCCGGCATCGAAGAAGCTCTGCATGTGATGGCGCCGCAGGTTCGCCTTCGTCTCATAAAAGATGTCATACCCATGTCCCGCGAGCTGCGGAAGCACGGTCTCGTGGTACTGCATGTCGATGATGTTGTCGACGACGGTAAAGCGGCGGATGCCGTAGCGCGCCGCGAGCCGGTGAAACTCCTGCGCGGCGCGCTCGGGGCTCTTCGCGCGGAAGGCCATGTTGCCGCCGTTGAGCCCGCAGAACGTGCAATGCGACTTCGCGCCCCACCAGCAGCCGCGTGATGTTTCCACGACGAGGCCCGGCACGATGACCTCGCGCAGCGGTGACGCGTCGAGCGCGGTGAAGTAATCGTCGTAGTCGGGCGTCGGGATGTCGTCGACCGACCAGACCGAGGCGCGCGGCGGATCGAGGTCTCGTCTCGCCGCGGTGGTGCCGTCGATCACGCCTGGCAGCGGCACCGTCGTCTTGCCGTGCTCGAGCAGGTCGCGAACGAACGGCACGATGACCTCGTCCGCCTCGCCGGAAACGACGTAATCGACCCATGGAAAGTTTCGCCGCGCGGCCATCCCCATCGCCGACTCGCAGTTCGTCCCGCCGAGGAGCGTGATGATCTCCGGATCGCGCTCGCGGATCGCGCGCAGCAACGCCAGCGAAGCGGCGTGTTGCTGAAACGTGGACGTGCATCCCACGATGCGCGGCTGCTGCGCCACGATTTCGTCGGCGACTTCGGCGGTAAAGCGTGTGGCCTCGTCTCGCAGCCGGAGCAGGAGCTCCGGCCCGGCCGCAATCTCCTCCGCGCACGCAGCGAGATAGTCGCCGTCGATGGCCGTCCTTTCGGGAAACGCCGCGCCGGCAAAGGTCCACTCGCCGATGAACAGGAACGTCTTCGAGCGGAGCACGGCGTCGTAGGCGTGAAGGCCGATGCGCGCGGCGAAGTCGAGGCCGGCGAACCGCGATCCGACTTCGATGCCTGCGCCACGCAGCTTCGCCGTCAGCAGTCCGAGAGCGATCGAGGGACGTTCGATCGCCGGGTACGGCATCGAGACCAGGCAGACGTCCATGAGGAAATGAATATAGAGCGGGGTAGGGATTTACGCCATACCGGCACTCCTTCAATAAGCGCGGCAAGCAGCGGCGCGAAAACGAAAGGAGCGAGCATGAGCAGCAGCGGAAGTGGAGGCTACGGCAGTTATGGGGGGCCGGTGATGTACTACGGCGTGATCATCCATGACGCCATCAAGCGCGGCGACAACGCCGAGATGAAGCGAATTCTGGCGGAGGCCAAGAACGCGCAGGAAGCCCAGGGCGATCTGGCCAAAGCCATCAAAGAGCTCGAAGACGCGTTGGCCGGGAAGTGAACCCGTCCGGGTCGAAAACGGAAAGGAGAGAGCCATGAGCAGCAGTGGAAGCGGAGGTTACGGCGGCAGTCACGGCGGTCCCACGCATTTCTACGGCGTGATCATTCACGACGCCATCGCGCGCGGGAATCAAGGAAGAGATGCGGCAGGTCCTGGCCGATGCGAAGAAGACGCACGAGGCCCAGGGGGATCTCGCCAAGGCCATCCAGGAGCTCGAGGCGGCGCTGGCCGGGAAGTGAGGCCGCACGGCCATGGAAACGGAAACGCTGCCGCATCGCTATGCCACCGAGGACGACTGGGCGCACAGCCATCCCGTTCATGCGGTATGGGAACTGACGCTCGCGTGCAATCTGAAGTGCATCCATTGCGGGTCCCGGGCGGGGAAGGCCCGCCCGTCGGAACTGACGACCGAGGAGTGCCTCGACGTCGTGCGGCAGCTCGCTCGATTTCGCGTGCGCGAGGTGTCGATCATCGGCGGAGAGGCCTTTCTCCGCCGTGACTGGCTCGACATCATCCGCGCGCTCACGGAACACGGGATTCACGCCAGCATGCAGAGCGGCGGTCTCGCGCTCAACGAGGAGCGCATCCGCGCGGCGAAGGAGGCGGGCCTCCGCTCCTGCGGCATCTCGATCGACGGTTCCCTCGAGCTGCACGACAAGCTGCGCGGCGTGAAGGGCTCGTACGAGCACGCCATGCGCGCGCTGCAGCTGCTCAAGAAATACGACATCCCCAGCAGCGTGAACACGCAGATCGGTGCGCTGACGCTGCCGCATCTGCGCGGGCTGCTGCATGCGATCGCCGGCGCGGGCGTGCGCAACTGGGCGGTCAATCTCACGGTGGCGATGGGAAATGCGGCCGACAACGACCATGTGCTGCTGCAGCCGTATCAGATGCTGGAGTTGATGCCGCAACTGGCGGAGCTGTTCGATGAGGCAGCGACTCTCGGCGTGATGATGATCCCGGCCAATGCCCTCGGCTACTTCGGTCCCTACGAATATCGCTGGCGTGCTCAGAGCGTGGAGCTCGGCTACTACCAAGGCTGCGCCGCGGGTCATCTCGGCCTCGGCATCGAGGCCGATGGCACGATCAAAGGCTGTCCGTCGCTCCCGACCTCCGTGTATTCCGGAGGCAACGTGCGCGACATGACCATCGAGGACATCTGGCGCCACTCCAGCGAGCTTCGGTTCACCCGCGACCGCACGATCGAAGACCTGTGGGGCTTCTGCCGGACCTGTTACTACGCCGATGTCTGCCGCGCCGGATGCACGTGGGCGGCGCATTCGCTCCTCGGCCGTGCGGGGAACAATCCGTATTGTCACCACCGCGCATTGACGTTGGCGAAGGAAGGAAAGCGCGAGCGGGTCGTGAAGGTGCAGGAAGCGGCCGGCAAGCCGTTCGACATGGGACGGTTCGCGCTTCTCGTGGAGCCGCTCGACGGCAACGGCGAAGCGGTGGTGCAGGAGCCGCCGCCGCCGCGGCCGCAGAGCGAAATCGTGCGCACGACCGCCGATCGCATTCCGCCCACGCTCATCCTCTGCCGCGGCTGCGAGCAATACGTCTATCCCGAGACGAGTGAATGCCCGTTCTGCGGCGGCGACGTCGCCGCGCTGGAGGATCAATACCGGCAACAACAGGCACGGATCGCAGCGGCCGGCGAACGAGTGCGCGAGCTGCTCGCCGCACACGCTGCGTCGGGTTGATCATTGGAGGACAGACAGGATTGTCTGTCCTCCACTTGTCTTACGGCGCGGGTGTTCGTGGAATGGGTGGCACGGCACCCGGAATCTGATCCGCGCATTCGCGGTGCGCCGCGCCGATCACGTTATTGCTGCCGGTCACGAGCGAGCGTGAGTCGCAGAAGATGTCTCTTGCGGTGTTCTGGGTCACCGTCGGAACGGTAAACGGGTTGCCGATTCCACTGAATCCAACGATCCCCTCAGTGACAGCCACCACGCCGTTATAGCCATTGTGGGAGATGCTGACCGGGCCGGTGATCTGACCGGATCCGCTATTCATGATCAGCACGCCCTGGGTGATGTTGTTGTCAATCTGCGTGAGCCCCGTCTGCGGAAACGCCCCGGTGACCGCCAGCGTGCCGTGGTTTACGACGACACCGCCGCTGATGTCATTGTTCAATTGGCCGTTCCCGGTGATCGTAATGGGTCCGGACAGCGACGCGAGGCCTCCGCTGTTGACGGCGATTCCCGTCCGGTTGCCCTGAATGACGACCGGCCGCGTCGTATCGAAAAATCCCGGGCCCAATACGGCGAACGTCCCTCCTGTAATCACTCCCTGATTAAAGCCGCTGATCGTCACGCCTTCTGCAAACGCAGTACTTCCCTCGAAGACGGCAATACCGATCTGGCCTCGAGGCGCGGGCGTGAGCGTATTGTCGATCGTCACGCCGCGGATATCTGCATTACACGCGTTCCCCACGATGATCGCGATCAAAACGTCATGCAGCGTGCTGTCGCTGATGCTCACATAGCTCGTGCGCTGCAGACGGATCCCGCCGCCGCCGGTGACGCTGAGATTCTTCATCACGCAGCCGAAGCTTCCATTGAACTCTGCGACCCACGTGGCGGGAGAATTCGGCGCCGGCGCTGGGATATTGATGGCGAAGCCGTCGACGACCACCCGCCGCGAGGAGTTGACGAGCAGGATCGACTTCGAGCTCGCCGACGCCGGGTTGAGCGACGCACCGGGATCGGCGACCAGCGTCAGATCGTCGAAGCCGTCGATGACGATGTCCTCGGCGCAACTCCCCTTGACCGTCAATACATTCGGGTCGGTCTTCGAGAGTTTCGCCAGCTCGCCGTTGATCGAGTCTCCTTTCGAGCAATCGACTTTCGGCGCTCCATTGAGCTGAAGGGAAGCGAGAAGAAAGAGCGGGAGCCACGACACGAATGCCTTTCGTTTCATAACACCTCCGGAGCGATGGACTGGCACGAGCCCGATCCTTCCTGTGATTCCTATCCTTTGATCGATCACAAACGGAAACTACGCGCGATTTTGGTGACGATTCGTTACCGCATCGTGTGCTAAAACTTTCACATACAGCCAGTGAGTGAGGGTTCACCGTGCGGAGAAGGTCCCGGTCCGTGCGGAGATTGGTTCATGTCCAATACGAAGGAGGCACACGCATGAGGAGAGACGCGATTCATGTCCGCGCGGCAATGGTTGCCGCACTGCTCGTCGCACTGATTGCCGTCAGCGCGTCCGCGCAGTACCAGACGGGGAACATCTACGGCAAGACCATGGCGAAGGACGGCACGCTGCTGCCCGGAGTCACGGTGATGCTCAGCGGAGTCGGCGCGCCGCAGACGGCCGTCAGCGACGGCTCAGGCGACTTCCGGTTCATCAACCTCTCGCCCGGCACGTATACCTTGAGGGGTGAGCTCTCCGGAATGGGCACGGCCGTGCGTACCGGCGTGGGCGTTCGCGTCGGCGCGAATGCGGACATCCAGCTCGTGCTCAATCCGTCCGTATCCGAGGCCATTACGGTGTCGGCCGAGGCACCGCTGCTCGACGTGCGCAAGAGCGGCACGGGCACGACCGTCGATCAGGACATCCTCGAGAAAGTTCCCACGGCGCGTGACCCGTGGATGATTCTCCAGTCGACGCCCGGCGTGTTCGTCGATCGCATCAACGTCGGCGGTACCCAGAGCGGCCAGCAGTCGATCTATATCTCCAAGGGCGCTCCGCGCGCAGGACGGTACGTGGAACGTCGACGGCGTGAACATTACCGACATGGGCGCGACCGGTTCGTCTCCGACGTATTACGACTTCGACACGTTCGAAGAATTCCAGATCACGACCGGCGGCTCCGATCCGCGCATTCAGACCGCGGGCGTGCAGATGAACATGGTCACCAAGCGCGGCACGAACGATTACACGGGCTCGGGACGCTATCTCTATGTGCCGGGCAGCACCTCGTCCGAGGCCTCGGTGCCGGGCGAAGCGACGGGATACCTCGTCGCCACGAACAAGGTCAATTACGTCCGCGATTACGGCGGCGAGATCGGCGGTCCGATTCTGAAGGACCGTCTCTGGATCTGGCTGGCGCGCGGCGATCAGAAAATCTCCGCCTGGCAGTCCCAGGGCCGCACCCTGTCCGGCCCGAACATCGGACAACCGGCGTTCATCATTCCGGACGACACGATCCTTCGCAACAAAAACGCGAAGCTCAATGGACAGATTGCCGACAGCAACAGCGCCGTCGCGTCCTATACGTTCGGCGACAAATACCGCAATGCGCGCGACCTTTCGCCGCTGCGGCCGTTCGAGACCGCGTATACGCAGACCGGCCCGACCAAGGTCTACAAGGTCGAAGACACGCAGCTCTTCGGACCGAATTTCTATCTGACCGGCATGTGGTCGAAGGTGCAGGGTGGATTCGGCCTGTTCGCCAATGGCGGCGCGGGGCCGGATGCGCCGTCGCTGTGGTTCGATCCGGGCAACGTCGCGCATGACAGCTTCAGCACCTTCGAGACGGTCCGCCCGCAGAAGCAGTACCGCCTCGACGGTTCCTGGTTCGCCGAAGTGGCCGGCACGAACCACGAGTTCAAGTTCGGATATGGTTACCGCGACACGCCGGTCGATTCCGCGACCACGTTTCCCGGCGCGGCATCGGGCACTTGGGACTGGAGCCTCACGAACAAGACCCTTTGCGAAACAATGGGTTGACGTGGAGCGATACCGATCTCACGAAGCGTTGCTCCGTGGCCAGCTCTTCCGTCCGCCGCTGTTCTCGTATTCCGGGAAATACAACGAGTTCTATGTCGGCGACACGATGATGTTCCACAACCTCACCGTCCAGGCAGGCATCCGCTACGACGATCAGAAGTCGGCAGTGCAGCCGCTGGACGTGCAGCCGAATCCGATTCTTTCGACGCCGCTCACGCTGCCCTGTATCACGACGCTCACCTGCACCGGCGGCTCGCTCTCGGCACAGTTGCCCGGAGTCGTGTATCCCGGACAGGATGAAGAGCTGACCTGGAAGGGCATTTCACCCAGACTCGGCCTGACGTACGCGGTTGGAGCCGAAAAGAAAACGCTCCTGCGCGCCGCGTACAACCGCTATATGAGCCAGCTCGGCTCTGCGGTGTCGAGCTCGAGCCCGGTCGGCAACAGCCAGTTCACGTTCCTCGGCCACGACTCCAACGGCGATCACACGATTCAGCGCGGTGAGCTGGTGCGCGTCCGCAACTTCAGCGGCATCAATCCGGCAGCGCCTTCGTCGATCGTCTCCACGCGCCGCGTCGATTACGACATGAATCCGCCGCACACCGACGAGTTCCTGATCGGCGCTGAGCACGAGCTGTGGTCGGATTTCGCCGTCGGCGTGACGTTCACGCATCGCGTCAATAACGACCTGCCGGTCGTCCGTTATGAGAAGACCCAGGGCGCCGGCGACTGGTATACGTCCGCCGATTATGAGCCCGCATTCGTCGCCGGCGGCACCTATACCGGCCAGTTCTACACAGTGACCGTTCCGAACGTCCAGGTGTATCAGTTGAAGGCTGGTCTCGCGAATCCGAACTTCAGCGTCATTACGAACCGGCCGAATTACAAGCAGACCTACAATGGCTTCGAAGTGACGGCGACCAAGCGCATGTCCCACCAGTGGATGCTGCGCGTCAATGCCAGCTACAACGACTACAAGGAAGACTGCGGCGATGGTTCGTTCGCGAACCCGACACCCGCGCTGCCGAGCACCGGTTTGATCAACGGCGCCGCCACGCAGGCGGGTCCGGCAAACTTGCCTCGGCGGTCTGCTCGCTCCGCAGTCGGCCGGCTCCGGCGCGTTCGGCAACGTCTTCCTCAACTCGAAGTGGAACACCAACATCAGCTCCGTCTTCATCGCTCCGTGGGACATCAACATCGGCGCGAACCTGCTGATGCGCCAGGGTTATCCGAATGTGTATCGCGTCACCTCCACCCCGACGGCACCGCGCGGCGGCACGCCGGCGATCGTGTTCCAGGACCTGGGTGACAGCCGCTTCGATAACGTTTACCAGCTCGACCTGCGCGTGGCCAAAGACTTCCGTCTGATGAGCCTCGCCACGTTCACGGTCTCCGCCGACATCTTCAATGCCACGAACCAGCGTACGATCCTGCAGCGCAATGGCGTGCTGTCGACCACGTCGACGGCCAACACCATCACTGAAATTCAGGCTCCGCGCGTGTTCCGCATCGGCGGCAAGGTCACGTTCTAGGTCTCTCAACGTAGCTTCTCCAGCATCTGCTTCGCCGCCGCGATATCGGTTCGATATCGCGGCGGTGGAGCGATGCGGATGAACTCCTCGAGCGCCGCGCGCGCCTCCTCGCGCTGCCCGCGTTGCGCCGCCAGCAGACCGAGGTTGTAGAGCGCGTCGTATTGGCGCCGGTCGATGCTGAACGAGCGCTTCCACACATCCTGCGCGCGCGCCGGCTCGCCTTTGCGGATGTAGATGACGCCGAGTGTGTTCAGCGCGAGCGGCAGGCGCGGATTGAGCTGCAATGCGCGATTGAGATTCTGTTCCGCCGATTGCAGATCATTGCCGCGAAGCGCGGCGATGCCGAGGTTTTGATAGGCAGGCGCGTTGTTCGGATCGATGGCGATCGCGCGCTGAAACTGCGCGATCGCCTCGCGACGCGCGGCCGGCGTCCGAAAGCGCGATGCCGTAGGTGTTGAGCGTTTCGGCGTCGGCATTGCTGCCGGCGAGCGGCGCGACGAACTGCGAGCGCTTCGCTTGCGTGTCCGGTCTCGGTCAGCAACTTCGCGAGCTGCAATTTCGCAGACGTGGATGCCTGTCCCGATTGCAGCGTTTCGCGCAAGACAGCGATCGCTTCGGGGACGCGCTCGGACTCCTGCAGCACGAATGCGAGCAGCTCGCGTCCGGAGGACATGCGCGGCTGTTCGCGCACGACTTCGCGCGCGAGCTCGACGGCCTTCGCCCCTTCGCCGCGCTGATAGAGGTCGATGATCTCGTGAATCTTGCGATCGACGCCGATGAGATTTTTCGGATCGTCCGCGGCGGTGAAATTGCCGCTGGAACTGCCGGTCATGTAGCCGAGGCTGCGCAGCCGCGATGCTTCCTCGGGGGAAATGCTTCGTCCCGCATTCGGCGCGACCTGCACGGCGCGCAATGCCTCCCGCGCCGCGGTGCTCTCCCGCCGGCGCTCGGCGTAAAGGTTGTGCGTTTCCGCCGGATCGTGGGGGAGGTCGTACAGCTCGGAGACCGGCAGGTCGATGAACTTCAGATCGTCGCGAATGAGTCCGGTCAACGGGGCCCAGCCGCGATTCAGCGACGCGGACAGCGCTTCGAAATACGTGTCCGATTTTTTCAGCGGATGCAGCAGCGATTGTCCCGGCAGTTGGGCCGCAAGGCCGGCGCGCTCGAGAATCGTCGGCGCGATGTCGATATGCCGCGCGTACGCATTCTCGCGATGCGGCTGCACGCCGGGAGCGACAACAAGGAGCGGCACCTTCAACGTCGATTCGTAGGCGAAGAGGCCGTGCGTCAGCTCGCCATGATCGCCGAGCGCTTCGCCGTGATCGGCGGTGACGATGACCGTCGTCTGCTCGTTGACGAGCGGCGCGAGGTGACGTGAAAGCGCGTCGTCGGCCGCGGCCACTTCGCCGAGGTACAGGCGGTCGCGATACTCGCTCGCGAACGGCTCGGGCGGCGTGTAGGGCGCGTGCGGCTCGTAGAGATGAACCCACAGGAACCGCTTGCGACTGTCGTTCGCTCGCCACCAACGTACCGCCGATTCGAGCACCGCATTTGCGCTGCGCTCCTGCAGCGTGAAGTCGGCCGTCGTCCGGCCTTTGCCGTAGTTGTCGTCGTAAACCTCGAATCCCTGATCGAGATGAAAACGCGCGTCGAGCGGAAACGCGGCGACGAACGCACCGGTCGCATATCCGGCGGCGCGCAGTTTTTCCGCGAGCGTCTCGACGTTCGCATCGAGCACGTAGCCGGCGTTCTCGCGAACCCCGTGCTGATACGGATTCAGGCCGGTGAGGATGTTCACGTGCGACGGCAGCGTGATGACGTTGTGCGCGTGCGCGTTCGTGAAGACGATGCCGCGATTCGCGAGGCCGTCGAGGAACGGCGTCTTCACGCGCGTGTTGCCGGCGAAGCCGGCCGCGTCCGCGCGCCACGTGTCGATGGTGATGAGAACGATGTCTCCGGCCGGAACCGCCTCGGTTGGCGGCGCGGTTTCACGCGCGCGGCACGCGCAGACGAGAGCGAGCAGACACAGCAGCCGTTTCACGGCAGCCATTAAAACAAAAACCCGCTTCCCTGGCCGGGGGAAGCGGGGCATCGCGCACGAGCGCGGCGGCTGGGTCGCTGCTCTTATCTTCTCATTGCAGCGACGCTACCTAATGTAGGTCCGCGCGGGCGCTGCGTCATCGGGCAAGTTGGGAAAAATTTAACGCACGCGCGTCCCGTTCGGCACATTCGGATCGACCGCCACGAGGCTCGGCTCGCCATCGATCGACGCCGCCAGCACCATCCCGTTCGACTCGATCCCCATCAGCTTCGCCGGCTGCAGGTTCGCCACGATCACGACCTTGCGGCCAACCAGTTCTTCCGGCGAGTACTTCGTCCCGATCCCGCCGACGATCGTCCGCTCTTCGTCGCCCGTCGACACCGTCATCCGGATCAGCTTCTTCGACTTCGGCACGCGCTCGGCCGCCTTTACCTCCGCCACGCGGAGATCGATCTCCATGAACTGGTCGATCGACACCTTCGCCATTCCCGGCGGCGCGGCCTGAGTCGTTTCTACTGGCGGAGGAGGAACTTGACTCTCATCCATTTTCTTCTCTCCGATGTACTGGGCGACGTCGACGCGCGGGAAGATCGGATCGGTCACCCGCACGGGCGCGTCGTTCGGCAATGCGCCCCACTCGAGCGCGCTCGCGTCGATGCGGTCGGGATCCGATCCGAGCCGCGCCAGCGCTTCGCGCGTCGAGGCCGGAATGAACGGCGCCATCATCACCCAGACGATGCGCAGCCCTTCCAAGGCGTTCCAGAGAACGCGCGAGAGCGTGACGTCCGCGCCGTTCTGCTTGAAGTGCTTCCACGGCTCGCGCGTGACGATGTAGCTGTTGATGGCGACGACGAGCTCCCACGCCGATTCGATCGCGCGCGAGAACGCGAGGTCGTCCATGAGGCGCAGATACTGCGGCACGGTCGCCTGCGCTTTTCGCATCACGTCGTTGTCCTCGCAGGGCGTCGGCGGGGTCTTGCCGCCGAAGTAGTCGCTCGACATCTTGATCGCGCGCGAGAGCGTGTTGCCGAGGTCGTTCGCGAGATCGGCGTTGTACCGCGTGAGCAGCGATTGATCGGAGTAATCCTGGTCCTGCCCGAACACCATCTCGCGCATGACGTAGTAGCGCAGCGCGTCGGCGCCGAAGTCGTCGATGATGTTGTACGGCCGCACGACGTTGCCGAGGGACTTCGAGATCTTCTGCTGATCGCGCAGCCAGAAGCCGTGTCCGATGATCTGCTTCGGCAGCTCGATGCCGGCCGCCATCAGAAACGCCGGCCAGTAAACGGCGTGGAAGCGGACGATGTCTTTGCCGACGAGATGCATGTCGGCCGGCCAGTACTTGTCGAACAGCGGAGTCTCGCCGCCGGTGCCGAATCCGAGCGCCGAGATGTAGTTCGTCAGCGCTTCCATCCAGACGTAGATCACGTGGTCCGGATTGCCCGGAAACTGAATGCCCCACTTGATCGACGTGCGCGAGACGGAGAGGTCTTTCAGCCCCTGCTCGACGAACGCGATCACTTCGTTGAGCCGCGTCGGCGGCCAGACGAATTCGGGATGCGTGCGATAGAGGGTGAGGAGGCGGTTGGTGTAGCGCGAGAGCGCGAAGAAGTAGTTGCGCTCGGTCAACCACTCGACCTTGTGGCCGTCCTGGTCGTGAGGACACCATTCTTCACCTGGTTTTCCGGGATGAACGTCTCCTCGCTCTGGCAATACCAGCCCGAGTGCTCGCCGAGGTAGATGTCGTCGGGCGTGCGCTCCTGGATGCGCCGGATCAGCTCGAGCACGCCGACGCGATGCCGCGCCTCGGTGGTGCGGATGAAGTCATCATTCTGGATGTTGAGGCGCTTCAGGAGATCGTGATGGCGGCTCACGACGCGGTCCGCCAGCTCGATCGGCAGAATCCCTTCCTTCGCCGCCGCGCGCTCGATCTTCATCCCATGCTCGTCCGTGCCGGTGAGAAAACGGACGTCGTCCCCCATCCGCCGCCGGTGGCGGGTGATCACGTCGGCGACGATGGCCTCGTACATGTGGCCGATGTGCGGGTCGTCGTTGACGTAGTTGATGGCGGTGGAGAGATAGAACTTCTTCATAGGAACGGGCGCGGATTTTACAGCAGTCGCGCGGGTTAGAATCGCCGCGTGGTCCTTTCGTGGCTCGTGCGTGCTTCGACGGCGGTATTCGGATTCGCACTCGCCATTTCGCTTTCGCCGCGCCTGCAACTCGGCGCGCGTCCCACCGATCCGCTGTCGGCGCTGAAGATTGCAGGTCTGAGTCCAACGGGACTCATCCTTCAATTCCTGCTCGCCGTGTTGCTGACCGCGCTGTTTGCCATCATCGGCGAGCGCGTCGCGCGTCTACTCGTGCCGCATCGCTGGGCCGCCATCAGCTACAGCATCGCGCTCTTCCTCGCGCCGATCGCGCTGATGCATTTCGGCAACCTCCGCCACGTGCTGCTCCTCGGCATCGCGGCCGCGGCGATCGTGCTCGTGCGCAGGATCGATCCGCAGTTCACGCGCGGCGACGTGGTGCTCATCGTCACGCTGCTGTCGTGTCACATCGCGTTTCTCGATCTCGACTTCGGCGGTACGCCGGTCGCGACGATGCTCCGCGCGATGATCGCCGTGTTCGCGTTTCGACTGATCGTGCGCGACTCCGAAGCATGGGTGCTCACGCCGCTTGCGCTCCTCGTGCAGATCCCGAGAATCCCGCCGGTCGTGAGCGCCGCACTCGCGCTGCTCATTCTTTTCGGGACGCCGTTTCTGCTCGCGTACACGAAGTGGCGGATCTCGCGGCGGATCATTTATCCGATCGCGGTCGTGCTCTATCCGCTCGCGGTGATCGGCATTCCGCCGATGCTCAACGGCGCGAACTTTTTCGAAGAGGGGCACAACATCATCGTCGCGAGCGAAATGGCGCGCGGCGAGAAGCCGTACACCGACATCATTCCGACGCACGGGATCGTGTCGGACGGCATCGTCGATTGGATCGGGATGGAGCTCGGCGTGCGCTCGTTGCGCACGCTGATCGACATTCGTCTCCTCATCGGCTGTATCAGTTCGCTCGCGCTCTATTTCCTGATGCTCGCTGCGACCGGCCGCGCGGACGTCGCGCTCCTCGGCACGCTCCTGTCGTTCTGTCTGCTGTCCGGCTCCGCGGTGTGGCTGCGTCCCGCGGGCGCGCTATTCGCGCTCGCTGCGGTGATCGCCGGCACGCGGCTTCGCTCGCGCCGCTGGTTCACGATCGCCGGCGCGCTGGTGGTCCTCGGCTATCTGATCAGCGTCGACTTCGGTGTTTACTCCGCGATCACGGCCGTCTTCGCGGCGTTCCGCGCGCGCATGCTGCGCCCGCTGTTCATCGGCCTCGGTGCGGCGCTGGCTGATTGTCCTGCTCCTCTTCGCGATCTTCGGATTCGCGATCGACTTCGTGCGCGTAAACGTGCTCGAGGTCTTCGGCGGCCACGGCGTCTACTTCAATCATCCGCTCGAAGTTCCGGAATGCCTCCGCTCGCCCGCGCTCGTGCACACACTGTCGCGCTGCATCGAGCCGATGTCGTGGGTGCTGGCGCTGATCGTGTCGTCGGCCGCGCTGGCGCGCTCGCCGTTTCGCGCGAAACGCAGTGACGGGCCGTGGCTGATCGGTGTCTGGATCGTCGTCGCCGCCGCCTCGTTCGTCGAGCGCGGCAACATGCATTTCTATCCCGCTGTCGGCCCGTTCCTCGTCGCTTCGCTGTTCGTGCTGTGGCGCTACGCACGCACGCTCGCCATTGTGCTGACGGTGATCGTCGTGCTGCGCGCGGAACCGTTCCGCCACCTCATCACCGTCGTGCCGCAAGTGCGCCAGGCGAAACTGCCGCCGCTGTTCGATCCGATCGCGCAGTCGTCGATCGACGCAGCGAAAAAATTCAACGCGACGCTGAAGCCGAACGAGACATTCGTCGATTTCACGAACTCGTCGCTGCTCTACTGGATCCTGAACCGCGACTGCCCGCTGCGCCAGGCAGAGGTGGCGAACTATCAATCGGTCGAAGCGCAGCGCGAAGTGATCGCGCGCATCGAGCGCAATCCCAACATCCGCGCCGCGCTGATCGCGTTCCCCGGCTCCGTGCAGTACGTCGACAACATCCCGACGTTCGAGCGCGCGCCGCTGGTGTGGGCGTATCTGCAGAAGCGCTTCACGCCGGCGTTCGAAGAGAATGGCGTGGTGTTCTGGAGGAGGCGGTAATGGCTGATGTTTTCCTGCACAACCCGCGTTGCAGCAAGAGCCGCGCGGCGCTGGAGCTTGTCCGCGAAGCCGGTGTCGAGCTCCCGGTTCGCGAGTATCTTCGCGAGCCTCTTTCGATCGATGAGCTGCGCCGAATCGTGCAACTCCTCGGCGTCCGCCCGATCGACATCGTGCGCCGCGGCGAGCCGCAATACGCTGCCCTCCACCTCAGCAAAGACACGCCCGACGACGAAGTACTGCGCGCCATGTGCCGAGCATCCGATTCTCATCGAGCGACCGATCGTCGTCCGAGGAAAACGGGCGGTGGTGGGGCGGCCGCCGGAGAGGGTTGAGGAGATTCTCTAGTCCTCATCGGGATCGTTCAACTTGAACCGGCGTGAGAGAAACTCGATGAACTCGCGCATGCGGCGGCGGTCGTCGATCGTGACTTCGAATCCCTCTTCGCCGAGGAGCGCGCCGACGGTGGTGTGCAGACGATCGGCGATGTCCTTGACGGTAAAAATCCCGGGATTCACGACCGCGCTACGTTTCTTGCTGCTCTTCCGCGGACGATGCGGCTTGTATTCGGGATCGTTCTCGAGAATCCGCGACACCGAGCCGTCGCGTTTGAAGACCTCGCTCTTGTACGTCTCCTTGAACTCCAGCCGCCGCCGATTCATCGCCTTGGCGAGCGCGATGATTCGTTCGTTCCCAGCCGGAGTGCGCCGCGACATGACGCGGATAAGCTACTTGTCAGCTGGCAAGAAGTGCAGATTTCTTCGTGGAGGAGAGTGCGTGGATCTCGCAGCCTGTTGCGAGTTTCCACGAGGCGTAGTTTGCGAGCAAGAAAGTTGGCTATTGCCCCCGAAGCACCCGCTCCGAAAGCTTGCGGACGATCACCGTCTTGTCCTTCGTTCCCTTCTCCCGGATCAACGCCAGCGCCTCGGGGGTGCCGGCGCTGGCGAGCGCGATGATGGTCGCGTAACGGACGTCATCATCCTCGGAGGCAAATCGCCGGATGAGCAGCGGTACATGTTCGTCTGCGCCGAGGCTGGTGAGCGCGTAGACGATCGATGTGCGCGCGTTTTCGTCGCGCTCCGACTCGAGCCGTGACGCCAATGCCGCCGGCGCGCCGCGCACGCCGGAGAGGCCGATGGCGTGCAGCTCCGATTCGCCGCGGTCGTCGATCTGCTTCAAACCGGCAAGCCGCATCTCCATCGTCGACAGCGCCGGCGCCAGGAAGTGCTCGCGGTTGAGACGCGCCAGAATCTGCTGCGCGCCGACGACGATGATTTTCGCCAGCGCCGCCTGCACCTCGTCGCCGATTCCCATCCCGCCGTTGTACATCACGAAGAGCCGCGCGGGCCGGATCCGATGAGTGACCGGCTGCGCGTCCTGCTTCGTCACGCGCACCTTCACGTCGAGATACGAGTAGAAGAGGAGCGAGCCATAGCCCATGTGCTGGATGTCGACGTTGACGCCGTGAATCGTGCCGTCGATCGTCCACTGCGGCGCCCTCGCTTCCTGTTGCGCCATCATCGTGAGGCCGAGCTTCGTCCCCTCCGCACGCAACGCCTCGGCGAACAGCTTGCCGAGGTCGAGAGCCGGCGCGAGGTCGTAGCTCGGCATCATCGCGTTGCGAAACCCGCCCGCCAGCTTGTTCGCGACCTTGCGATCAAACTTCGACTCGAACGTTCCGATCAGCACCGCCCCGCTCTTCGAGCCGTCCCAGACCGGCGCCGTAATCTCGATCGCCGTGTCGTCGGTTGCGTGGAGATCGAGCGTCGTGATCGTGATGGCGAATGCGGGGGTGGAGAGAAAGAGCAGGAGCAGGAGAAGGGTGCGTGTCATGAGGTATGGCATTTTATAGCCGGCAACAGAAAAGCCGCCGAAGAGGCGGCTTGGGAGAGCGTTAATTTGGCGGGGCCGACGGGGCTCGAACCCGCGACCTCCGGCGTGACAGGCCGGAGGTCGCGGGTGCTTAGAGAGGAGTCGATCTACAGGGGGTGGGATAACTCACTGAACCCGAGGGACTTGCGGTCGCAGAACAGCGACCTTGCGAGTCACCTTGCGAGTTTCGGTCGACTCGCAAGGTGCACACGTTCATGTGCGTGGAACACACCCCTTGAGCCGTGGAACATTCGTTTTTTGGATGCCTTCGCGCTGGTCTTCGCGCGCTTTGCCGCGTCACTGGTCGAGCAGCGCTGCGAGGTCTATCCCGTTGAATGGCGCGAGCAACTCGGTGGGTTTGCAGCCGATCGCAGCCGCCAGCTTGAGCATCGTTGCGAGCGTCGGCATGCCCACGCCGTTCTCCAACTGGCTGATGTGATGCTGCAGAAGACCCGACCGCGCGGCTACGTCTGTCTGCGTCAGCTTGCGCTTCAGCCGCAGCTCGCGCAGGCGCTCGCCGAAGATCTTCCCGACGTTCAGCGGCTCAGTCATCGGCCGCCGTCAGCGTTGATTCCGATGCCCTTTCGGTATACAATACTTTGTATAAACGGGAGGGCAGAATCATGCTTAGTTCAGACCTCGTTAAATCCATTTGCTCCATCTTCCTACACGACGGCCAGTCCGTCACGCCTGACCACGCCGCGGAACTGCTCGGGTGGACGCTCGACGAGATGGATAAGGCCATCAAGTGGGGTGATATCGAGCTCGATCCCACGGCGGAAGATGCGCGGATCTCACGCGCGGAACTGATCGAGAAGGCTACGCATCAATGGCCGTTCTCGGTGATTCAGGAGGCGCTAGGCCCGAACGCGGTGAACGTCTTTCCTCCCGGTGTGCTCGTGCGCCCGCTGATCGTCCCGGTTCACGAGTACGCGGATGCGATGCTCGAGTACTTCGCGAAGAGGGGGAACGAGTCGAAGGAAAGCGTGCTCGGTCGCATCCTGGACGACTACGCCGCGCAGCACATCACGGAGCTGGTCGCCAACGTGCCGGTGTTCAACGATGCTGCCTCGTTCATGGGTGAGGCGAAGCACACCGCCGCCGCCGATCCTGTCAGCGTTCATGTTGCGCGCGCTGCCAGAGTGGGCGGCCGCAGCGCGCGCTCCTGCAACCTCATCTCGCCGCCCGCGCTCGCTGCTATGGGGCCTGTGCCTGCTCCGGCGTCCGGTGTGTCGTCCGACGTGCGCTCGTCGCTCGGTTGCGATCGTCCGTCGCCGGTTGGCGCGTCCACCGCCGCACCGTCGATCGTTCGCGACCACGGCGGCGCGTCCCTCGCCGTCGCGCGGTCCGTTCCGGTGCTCGCCGGCCCTGCGCGTGCGCTCGTGCCCTACGTTCCCGAGTCGCCCGCGAAACGTCGTCGGCGTCTCGGTGCGCACCGCCTGACCGGTGAACCGCTGCAGGTGTCGCCGGAGCCTGCGCGGCGTAACCGTCCCGATGGCATCCGCGAAGCGACGCTCAGCTACTTTGAACTGGGCTATCAGCGCTTCGTGCCCTTCCTGCGGCTGCGTGGTCATTGGCTCGCATCCTTCGGGTTCAAGACCCGCACGCGCGTCTACATCAAAGCGTCGCAGGGTTGTCTCGTCATCACCGTCAAGGACCCGGCGAAGGCGAAGAAGCGCGGCAACTCCGCGGGCAAGGAGCCCGGCACAGTCGCAGAGCTGGTTACCGCTCGCGTCGGTCGCCGGCAACGCGTTTCCGCAGCGGCAGCCGCCGTCGTGGCGCAACGTGTGGTGAGGCGCGCATGAGGCACTACCGCAACGCCGCGGAGTCGGTCGACGTCGCGGCGATCATCAATGCCGGTCTCGCACTGCGCGACCTCGCGAAGACGGACGCTCGCATGCACGACGTGTTTACCAGCTTCGTGCACGAGGCACTCACGGACGGCCGGCCCCCTTGGTGTTCGATCTTCATCGCAGCCACGGTGCTATACATGGAACGCGCGCAACGCGTCGCTCGCCGCTTCCGCACCTGGCGCGCCAGCAAGTGCGCCGTTCTGCCGCTGCTCGGCAAGCCCGATCCGATCGGTACGCAGAGTCACCCAGTGCGGCGCTGGCGGCGCGATTCCTTCGACGTCAACGCCGTGCTTAGCACCGTCCTCGCGGTGCGTGCTCTCGATCGCGAGGAGCAGACGTCCCATGAGCGCGAATTCGTGGCTACTCTCGCGCTCGCGTATGACGGCTGGACGTCGCCGTTCATTCGGGCACTTCTTGCGTACGCGGAGCGGGATCGCCGTTTCGCTCGCCGCTTCCGGAGCTGGCGCCGCGCGAAGGCCGCTCGCGCCGCGTCGCCGGCCGTCACGTCGCCGCCGTCCGGCTCGCGTCCTCGCCGCACGGCGCGGTGACGTTGCGCGTTTCGCTTTTAAGTGCCCGCGCGTCACTTTTAATCGACGCGCGGGCACGTGAAAGTGAGCGCCGGTCACTTGCTTCTCGTCTGGAGGACAGTGAAAGTGCCCGCGCGTCACTTTCATCTCAACTTGAGGACAGTTGCACTTGCCCGACGCTCACTTTTAAGTGAGCGTGCGTCGCGCGTTTCCGATCGCTCCGCATTTGAAAGTGCCCGCGGTTCACTTCCGCGAGCTCGCGCCGGCGATCGCTCCTGGTCGCGGACGATCGGCCGAGCAGAGGAGGGGTAACCCGCCAGCGCTCGAGGCGCTCTACGCCTGGTAGATCCGGCCGCGCGCCCGCCGCGCGTCGCGTCCGCCGCTTCGCGCCGGCCGCGCCGCGTTTCCCACCCCTCCGAGGGACTCCACGGGGCGTAGATTCTGCCGCGCCACCCCCGCCCGTCACGTCCGTTGCCTGCGCAACGGCCGCGCCGGGCTCACCACCCCCGGGAGATACCGCCGCCCTGAGAGTACGACGCCCACCCCGATCGTCGTGACCGGCGCCTGCGCGGCGACCGCGGTGATCTACCAGACCGGCTGCCAGATGCGCGATAACTCTCCCTACCCTGTAGGGGTGTCATTCCGGCACCTTTCCCTACCATCGGCCATCGGCCTGCCATGCGCCGGAGTTTCCAAGATCGGGCGGAAACTTCTCAGTTTTGATGCCAACTACTTCTCAGAAATGACATGGTGTAACACCATAAAACGACGGATAAACGGCCTAAAACTTAAGTCTTTAAGAATCAACGCGGGGGACAAATAACAGGCGTCGTTACAATTTGGTAACGAACTGATTTGACGAACGTCACGTATCTTAGTGACAGGTCCAGACCGCTTCACCAAGTTGCTGCAGCAACGATCGCCCGCCACGCTTCGGCCGAAACGTGGCAGGTAACGCGAAATCCATCGCGCCGCACGCGCGTCGCGTTCGGAAGCGATGGGAAAGGATATGTGTGGGTGCATGGCTACAATGAAAGCCACCACCGCAAACGCCACCGGCGCAGCAGCAGCGACCGATGGCACCACCGCAGTACCGACCGTCGAGACTCCCACCCCGACGATCACGCATTACCAGCAAGTCGCCGCAGAGTTCATGTCCGCGCTCGACGAGATTGCGCAGATCATTCCGAAGCTGGAAGCGATCCACGTCTCCACCGCAAATCTCGTGCGCTCCCGCCTCAACGTTCCGAACGAGTTCCTGGCCACCGTCACCGCGGCCGTCGAACAGGTTCCGGAGCTTCAGGCGATCAACAAGCTCGACGTGAACGCCGCCCGTGACACCATCCAGTTCCTCGAAGCCTTCCGTCCCGTCCGCGACAAGGTGGACGCCTTCGCGAAAAATCTGAAGTACACGATGGACTCGCGCAAGGCGAAACTCGCCACCGACTCCCTCCTGACGTACGACGTGGCGAAGGGCCTCGCTCGCGATCCGAACAGCGCCACCATCGCGTCGCTCGTCGCGAACATGAAGCGCGATCTCGGCCGTCGCGGCCGTCCGAAGACGCCTCTGGCGTTGCGCAAGACCACCGCGACCCCCGGCATCGGTGTTCCCACGCCGCGGCTGCTTCCGAGTCAGCAGGAGATGGGCGATTCGTGACGACACCGAGCCGCGCGGCTACGCGGCTCGGGTCGGACACCACGAAACCCCCCATCTGCTAACGATCAAGAGGCACCAGTGTCATGGGCAATCTACCGCAGTACGTTTGCGGCGTCATCCCGCCTCACATCCTGAGCCGGGTCGCCGAGCACAACTCTGAAGCAAGCGGCACCGCCCGCGCGACGCTCGATCACATGAGAGAGCTCGCCACGGGTCGCGCCGCAACGCTCCTCGAACGACCGAGCGCGGTTGCAGCCACGCTCACCACTCCGAAAAAACGGCGGAACGTCTACTCCGCGAACCACACCCTTCGCCTGCCCGGGAAGCTCGTCATGAGCGAGCACAAAACGCGCGGCAAGGACGTCGAAGTCAACGAGGCTTACGACGGGTGCGGATCGACGTACGATTTTTTCGCAAGCGTCTTTCAGCGTTCCTCCATCGACGGCCGCGGAATGCGTCTCGACTCCACCGTGCACTACGGCACGTCATTCGAGAACGCGCTCTGGAACGGCCGGCAGATGGTCTACGGCCACGCGGACGGACGAATCTTCACGCGCTTCACCGCATCCGTCGACGTGATCGCCCATGAGCTGACGCACGGACTCACGCAGTTCGCCGCAGCTCTCGGTTATCACGGTCAGACCGGTGCGCTCAACGAGCACCTTTCCGACGCGTTCGGGATCATGGTCAAGCAGTGGTTGCTCGGCCTGTCCGCGAGCGAGTCCGATTGGCTCATCGGCGCGGAGATTTTCGGCCCTGCCGTAAACGGCGTAGCTGTGCGGTCCATGGCGTTTCCGGGCACTGCCTATGACGATCCCGTCCTCGGCAAAGACCCGCAACCGTCGCACATGCGCGACTACGTCGAAACGACGGAAGACAACGGCGGCGTCCACATCAACTCCGGCATTCTCAACCACGCGTTCTACATCGCCGCGATGACTCTCGGCGGGAACACGTGGAACGTGCTGGGGCGCATCTGGTACGCGGCGCTCACCGAACGGCTCCGGCCCGAGGCCGACTTCGCGGACTTCGTGCAGGCCACCGTCGACATCGCCGGCGAGCTTTACGGCCACGGCGCGTCGATCCAGCGCGTCGTCGCCGACGCCTGGTCCGACGTGGGCCTGTCGCCGGCCGTCGTCGGGTGTGTTGCCAAACACACCCCCGTCAAAAGGCCGCGCGAGCGCGCAGCCGTCGTCGCCACGCGCATGCCGCGCGTCCGTCGCCGGCCCGCCCGCTGACCGCCTTCCCTTCACCTATCCACCAGCATCCGACCTGCCTCGAAAGGAGAGGCATTCACCAATGAGCACGAATCCCAAAGAACTGAATCCCCTCGAAGCGTCGAAGACCATGATCGAGAAGAGCAAGCGCTCGACCGATCGCACGCTGCGCGCGCTCAACGTCGACATGGAGCAGGAGAACACTCTCGTGCAGGACACGCCGAACACGCGCCTGCAGAAGGTGCTGAAGATCTACCGCGGCATCAAGCCGGTGTTCGCGGTCATCGGCTCCCTCCCGCTCATCCCGTCCACCTGGCGCGCCGCCATCGTGATGTTCACGCAGGCGCTCGACGCGCTGACCGCCGTCGGCGGCGAAATCACCGCGCAGTTCAAGGCGGGGAAGGACCTCGCGGAGCAGGAATGAGCACGCGCAAGGTCGCACGCAGCGCCTCGTCCGGCCGCTTCATCAGCGCCCGTGACGCGCGCCGCTGGCCGCAATACACGGTCGTGGAGACGATCAACTATCCGTCGTCTTCCCGGCTGCGTCGCCGCCGCGCCGTCAGTCACGTCACCGAGGAGAACCAGAACCGCCACGGCTTCAAGGCGGGGAAGGACATCCGCACCGCGAAGGGGAAGAACACCGGCCGCAACTTCAAGGCCGGCCGTGATCTCTGACGCTTCACGCAGTTGACCCGGTGGGGCGCGCGTTCGCGCGCGCTCCACCTCTTCGGAGAGAGACCATGAACGTCCAGCAATACCCGCTCAAGAAAGGCCAATACTTTCCCGATCTCACCGCGAAAAAATTCGTCGTCTGGCACGGCACGGCCGGCCGCACGATGCACACGCCCGTCTCCGGACGTCCCGGCAAGGCCACGACGTCGATCGACGGCTGGAACCTCACCGCGGATCGCGTCGGCGCTCCGTGGCTCGTCGATCGCGACGGCACGGTCTTCGAGACCTTCAACGACTCCGGGTGGATTTACCATCTCGGGCTGAAGGGCACGAAGGGCGCCTACGACAAGCAATCGATCGCGATCGAGTTCGCGAACGAAGGGCCGCTCGACCTGGACGGCGATCGCCTGTACGCATTCGGCATGAACACGCCGAACACCGTCTACAACGGCCCGTTCATCACGCACGACTGGCGCGGCTTCAACTTCTTCGCGCAGCTCGACGAGCCGCAAGTCGACGCGGGGATCGAGCTCACGCTCGACATCTGCAAGCGCCACAAGATCGAGCCCGTCTTCTACTACCCGTCCACCACGTACGACTTCCCGCGATGCTTCCAGGTCGCGACGATCATCTGTCACTCCAACTGCCGCACCGACAAAACCGACCTCTGTCTGCCGCAGTGGGTTTACGAGAAGATCGAAGCGGCGGGGATCCGCCTCGCATCGTAATGGAGCGCCACCATGGACGACACTCTGTGGCTGCTCCAACTCGCACTCCGCGACCTCGAGGCTGCACGGCGCCGCTCCGGCAGCAAGAAGGTCCGCGAGTATCTTCGCCGCGCGATCGCGCGGATCAACGAACTGCATCACATGCTCAGCACCTAGCGGTTCCGATGCGACGCCGCACGCCGGCGTCGCATCGTGCTTCCCCATCCCTGCGCGGGCGCGGTCTTGCGGTGCCGCGCGGTCGTCACCGCGAATCGCCGGCGCTCGATACTCGACGCGCAACTACCGCTTACGATCGACAGCCACGTAGTGGGAAACGAGCGCTCGTTGTCCACCGCGTTCGACCTGGCGGGGCCGGTAACGGTGTTCGGTGATCATCGCCATGAACGCCTCCGGCGATTCGACGGCTGTCTCGAGGAGCCCTTTTGCCATCAGACTGACGAACAGAGCGCAGGAACGCGCTTGGCAATTCACCGAGCGCTCCGGATTGAACTCGATGTCGGTGAAGCCGGCGTATCGATTCAGGCGCATGAGCCATTCGCGATGCGGATAGATGGCGTTGACGTACAGCCAGTCGTAGAACGCCGTGCGCGGTTCGAGAGGGAACGTGATCCCCTCGAAATCGAACGCGATCAGCACTCCGGAGTCGCGCAGTCGCGGGTCCCGTTTCGCGTCTCGCACGTCCGCGCCGTAAAGATCGGTGTACGGCCCGCCGCGCTCGAACACTTTGCTTCCCTGAAACGCACATTCGAGCGGCATCTCGCCGTGCAGCCCGCGCACCTTCAGATGGAACGCACTCAAGTGTTGCCCGAGCTTCTCCGTTGATTTGCTGGAGATCTCCAGCAGGGGAGCGTAACCACCGGCGGCCGCCGACGCATGGAGCGCGGCGACGTTCTTCTGCTTCTGCACAGGCGCGAAGCCCGGCTGCCAGGACAGCCGGAAGTAAAGTTCCTTGACGAGCTCCGGATCGTCCGGCACGGGTACGAAGATCGGTCGTTCAGCCATTCGGGAAGTTCCGTATCAGCTCCAGCGGAATGAACCCGGGCACGAGGATCTCGCACCTTTCCGCCTGAGCCAATCGCTGTTGGATCGCAGGATCGCGCCAATCGGTCCGCGTGTACAGCACCTCGTAGTCGATCATGTCCGAGGCTTCATCGATTGGATACGGTTCCACACCGCTCTTATTCGAGACGTCGGGCGTGAACAGCACGCCCTCCCACTGCAGCACTTCCGGGTGCACGTTGAGATAGACCGAGTCGCTGATTCGCCCTTCGGAGCGGGCGACATACTCCATCGGATGGGTCCAACGGAAGCACAGGTGCACGTACTCGTCGAGTCCTCTTCGGACATCCTCGTCGTGGCTCCAGTCGTTGCCGCCCGGCGCAGGAACCGCGATTCCTCGACGCTTCAACTCCGCGAGTGCGAACAGCCCTCCGTGCTCGCGAATGAACGGGAGATTTCGCCGGTCGGTGAAGTGAAACAGGCCGTTGATGCGCTTGAGCTGTTCTTTCGTCATCGAGTGGACGGTCCGCGGTTCGTTGCCGCCACCATCGTACGCTTTCCAGGCGCGAGGCTCCGTCTGGCCGAACTCCGTAGCCGTCCTCGATCGCAGCTCGTCAATGCACCGACTCAGCGGCGGGTTTCGCCCGATCAAGGCATTCGAGAATAGCGGGAGCGAGCATCTCCGCCTGCCGTTCTGCGGTCGTCACCGTTCGCGCAATTGACTCCTCGTCTTCGGGCGCACCCTCGATCTCGATGATCGTCTGCGGATCAATGAGAGGGTGACGCCGCAGCCGGTCGGCGTGTGCCCGTTGCCTCCGATCGAGCACAGCGAGACAGTAGTGTGCGCCGTCGTCGAGGAGCGCGAATGCATCGTCTGGTGTCGCAGCGACGTCGACACGAATCTGCCACGGCTTCAGCGTGGACGGCGACCAGCAGGCCAAGGACGAGGTTCGGCGAGCAGAGGAGCACGGCGTGGGGCCGGTTCGGAAGAAACGGCTTGAAGTACCGCATGGCTTCAAGCGTTGTGCACGGCCTGTACCGCGCGCTCGCGCTCGGCAGCCTCAAGCCGCGTCTGGTTGTGCGCACTCTTTCGCGATCAGCACGAGCCTCGTCGATGTCGAACGGCTTCGCCAGCAACCGGCAGATCCGCTGCAGAAACTCGCAGCTCATCCGGCCGGGAGACGCCGTCGTCACCACGACCCGCCGCAGGTACTTTGGCTGTGTCTGCTCGAGGTACCCCAGAAGCTCCTCACCGCCGATCTCGGGAAGCATGAGATCCACGATCAGAAGATCGTACGCCACGGACGCGAGCAGATCGATTGCCGCCGCGGCGGTCCTGACTCCCTCAACCACGAAGTTTTCACGTTCGAGTACGATCTTGACGAGCTTGAGGATGGCACCATCGTCCTCGACGATGAGTGCACGGTACGACGATCGGCGTTCCATGTGCATACCCGCAGCAAGACCGTTGCCGCGCAACGGGGAGAGACGAAGCAGGGATGACCGAGGGAAAGCCGCCCCGCGTGCTGGTCGCGGACGATGAAGACGCGATCCGCACGCTCGTCAGCCGCATGCTCACCCGCGCGGGTTTCGATCCCGTCGAAGCGTCCGACGGGCAGCACGCGATCGAGAAACTGGATGCCGGAGCGTTCGACGCGGTCGTGCTGGACCTGATGATGCCGCGGGTCGATGGATTCGGCGTCGTGGCGCATCTCATCGACACGCAGCCGCGAATGATGGAAAAGACGGTCGTAATGACCGCGTTCCCGAAAGCCGCGGCAAAGGAGAGACTGCACCATCTCTGCTGCATCATCTCGAAACCGTTCGACATGGAAGAGCTCATCCAGGTCGTCCGCGACTGTACGAGGCGTTGAAGCCGTCAGTCGGCGGCGAGCGTCCGAAGCACGTCGTCGATCCTGTCGATGTCGAACGGCTTCTGCAACACGAGGGTGTCTTCCGGAAAGCGGTCGGCGAAGTACCGGGAGATCGCTGACAGGACGATCACCTTCGGCTTCACCGGCAGTGCCTGAATGGCTTCGGACACGGCCAGGCCGTTCACCTTCGGGAGCATCAGATCGAGCAGTACGAGGTCATAGCAACCTTCCCGCACCATCGCGATCGCCGCTTCGCCATCGACGGCCAGGTCGACCGTCCTGCAATGCTTTCGCACCACAACCTGCAGCAGGCGCTGCACGCTCTCGTCGTCCTCGACGATGAGCGCCGCACACTTCTTCATCCGCACCTCCGCCCGGCGGGGACCCACCCGCTGAAGCCGTCTGCTGCCATTGCAGGATGCGTGTCATCAGGCGGCGCAGCGTCGCCTATTCAGCCGGCTGCGCGACGGCGGTCACTGCCGCAACCAGTTGGTCGATGTCGAATGGCTTGCGGACGATGGCCTTGACCACGGCTGGATCGAAGCCGGCCAGGGCGGTCGGTCCTGCGGCCGAGCAGATGATGACCGGAACGGGATCCGCGGTCGTACCGAGGAACGTGATGACTTCGTGCCCGCTGACTTCGGGCATCATCATGTCGAGGACCACGGCGGCGTAGCGCTTCTCGCGCAGCAGACCGATCGCCTGGCGGCCGTTCGACGCGACCTCGCTCGCGTAGCCGCACCTGCGGAGGAGCGCGCGCAGAAGGTTCTGCGTCGGTTCGTCATCATCGACGATGAGGATCGGGAAGGTGCTCGGTTCTGTCGTCACGTCCGCAGGAAGCCGGCCGCACGGTCGCACAAAAGGGGAGCATTTTCAATGCGCCGAAGATTGGAGGAGGCAAAGCCGCCAGCGCGGATGGCGGCTTCGCCGGGACGCTGCTACTTTGCGCCCCGTGGCCGGCCGACTCGGAGAGGCTTGTTCCGCGCAGGAAACGCTTTACCGCGCTGCTTCTCCAACTCGTCGATGTAGGTGGTCAGGCTCCGTTCAACTAGCGCCGCGAGCGTCAGGTTCTCCGATCCGGAGACTGCGTTTCGCGCACGCTTGATGATGGTTTCCGGCAGCTTCACGGTCACGCGTAGGCGCTGCGCGTCGCTGCTGCGCGGGGTCGTACTTCGAGAACTTCTGCGACGCTCCTCCGCCGGCTCGCGACTACGGGCCGATGGTGTGGAAGCGAGCGGTCGCTCCTTCGACTTCCTTCGCACATGACATCACCTCCTCCCGGTTTGCCCCGAGAGTCGGCCGGTCACGGCTCAGCCGCTGTGCGAGGGCTGCGCCAGCCCCCGCGCACGACGCTTGCAGCGCCACCCGCGCGCGCAGAGAGTACAGAGTGCGCCGATCCGCTCGCCGCGCGGCACACCTCCCGCGGCGGCGGGTCGTCTTCGGCTGAGGCACACGCCTCCGCGCATGGATCGTGAGCGGGTGTGACTGAAACGCGCTACGCCGTAACGCCGAGACGTGCGTGTCGATCCTGCTCGATCGCCATGGCGGCCGTCCGCGTGATCATCTCGGTCAGCTCGCGGTCGACCGGGCTCGGGTCGCGGACGAATTTGTAGTAGTTCGCGAAGGTGCCGAGGACTTTCCCATCGGAGCCGTGGATCGGTGTCGACCAGCAGGCGCGAAGCCCGTACTGGAGCGCGAGATCCTTGAAGTTCGCCCAGAGCGGATTGTTGGCGATGTCGAAGACGGAGACGGTCCGGTCATGAAACGCCGCGGTCCCGCAGGAGCCGACCTCGGTTCGATCTCGATCCCGTCGATCGCCGCGTTGAACGCATCCGGCAGCGAGGGCCCGGCCCCGTGCAGAGTGGCGTCCCCCTTCGTCGAGGATGAGGATGGAACCGTGCATTCCCGACGGAGTCATCCCTTCCACGATCGCATCGGCTCTTCGAGCGTTTCTGGAGCGGCGCACCGAAAGAGACCATCTCCGCGATGCGCTCCTGGGCGTCTTCGAGCGCGAGCCGGTCATCGGGCAGGCAGCGTAGTCATGGTCGGCGCTGCGATGCAGAACCCGTACCTTCGCCGCGGAAAGGGAGTATTTCCCCGTCCGTGTTTCGCTCCCGCGATGATCCCCCGCAAAGGAGACCCATTGCGCGCACCCGAACTCATCATCGAATCGATCCATCCGAAGCCTACGTCCAGGTCGATGCAGACCTGCGCATCCGCTTCATGAACGCGAACGCCGAACGGCTGCTCCGGAAGAATCGCGCGGAAGCGATCGGGCAGACATTCACGGACGTCGTCCCGGACGCAACGCGGACTACTCAATGGCCGCAGCTCGTGGAGGCCATTCAGCAGGAGCAGCGGCTCGAGCTGTCGGTCTTCTATCCGACGCAGTACATCTGGCATGACGTGAAGGTCCTACCCACCGGCCGCGGAGGTGCGGGCCTTTTCATGCGCGACGTCACCGATCGCCAGTGGCTGATCCGGCGCGAAGCAGAGCGCGTGTATCTGCGCAACGTCTTCTATAAAGCGCCGGTTGCCATCACGATCATGCGCGGCCCGAAACACGTCATCGAGTACATCAACGAGTTGGCCGCCGGCGTCATCTGTTTGATGGATAAAACGATCAATCAGGGTAGTCCGACTCCGATAAGCGCTGCCGGACATCCAGCTCTTCAGATGATCATCAACGTTGACGAGAACGGCCGCGAGTTCCATGCGCGCTCTACTCCACGTGCGCTTTGACTGCGACGGCGACGGAGTCGCGGAGGACGGGTGGTTCGACGTGAGCTACCAGCCGGCACGGGACTTCGACGGGAAGGTCTCGGGTGTGTTGAGCCTGAGCATCGACGTGACCGATCGCGCGAGATCGCGGCCCGCATGAAGCGGTGGTTGCGGCCGACTCAACGACGACCCGCAAACGCTCTTCACCGCTGCCACCAGCTCGGCTGGTTCGACCGGTTTGCTCATGTGGGTCTGAAACCCGCGGCGAGGGCGCGTACGCGATCCGCGCTGCGCGTGTAGGCCGTCAGCGCGATGGCAGGCACACGCTGTGATGGCGGCTCCTGCAGCCGGATCTTGCGGATCAGCGAGTACCCGTCTTCGCCGGGCATCTCGATGTCGCTGATGACGATGTCGGGCCATTGGCCTGCAAGGATGCGCATCGCCGTCGGCGCGCTCTCCGCGACCTGGACGGCCGCGCCGCGCGGGTCAGGATCGTCTGCAGGAGCTTCCGGGATCGTCGTTGTCTTCGACCACGAGCACGGAGACGCCGGAGAGATCCGCGAATGCCTGCTCGACGGCGCGCAGTGCGGGCAGTTCGATGCGCACGACCGTGTCTTCTGGGCGATCATGCGCGACCAGCAACGGCAGACGCACCGCAACGTGCGCCTCCTTCGCCGCGGCTGAATGCCTGCACGGTCCCGCCGTGCAGCTCCACGAGGTGACGGACGATGCCCAGGCCGAGGCCGAGCCCGCCGTGTGCTCGCGTCGAGCTGCTGTCCGCCTGACTGAATCGATCGAACACGTAGGGCAGGAACTTCGGCGAGATTCCCTGGCCGGTGTCGCTGACCGTCAGCTCGCAATGGGAGTTGATGCGTTCGAGACGAATCTGCACTTTGCCGCCGCGCGGTGTGAACTTCACTGCGTTCGAGAGCAGGTTCCACACGACCTGCTGGAGTCGGTCGGCATCGCCGGAACATGTCCCGCCTCGCGAGTCGAGGATCGTTCGATCCGCACCCCCTTGGCATCGGCCGCTGGACGGACGATGTCGATTGCGGCGTCGATGACCTCGCTGAGGTCGACCGGCCGAACGTCGAGACGCAGCTTTCCGGCGATGATGCGGGAGAAATCGAGGATGTCTTCGATCAGCCGGCTCTGGGCCCGGGCGTTGCGATCGATCGTGTCCAGACCCTCGCTGAGCGACGCCTCGTCGCGTTCGAGCCGCAGCAACTGGATCCATCCGATGATGCTCGTGAGCGGCGTGCGGATCCGTGCGAGACCGTTGCGAGGACCTATCGCGGGCACGCGACGCCGTCTCGCGGCGCTGATGCATGCTGCACTCGGCGCGAGTCGCATCGAGCTTCGCGGCGAGCGACGTCGCCTGGCGCGCTGTGGTTCGCGCCATCCTCGATTCGACCTCTGCGCGGGCCGCTGCCGCTTCGGTGCGAAAGAAGCGCCGAGCACGGCAGAATCTCGCGGAGCAGAGGACGGGCGGGCGCTTCGATCGCGTCACCTATCAGCACCCCCGCGGTGCCGTCCGGCAGTCCCACCGCGTACGCCGGGCGTGCGGTTCCCTGCGCATTCTGCACCGAACCCTGGGCCGTACCCTCTCGATCGCCGCAGCGACGAGTTGGTGCCACGCATGGGCGCCGCGGAGCGTCTGCCGAATCCCGGCGGGAAGCGACCGCCCTACCGCCTCGTCGCGAACGAACACGACCAGGTCTTCAGCGCGCCAGCGGCGCGCGAACGCCTTTGCTGCTCCGCCTGCCGCCCGGCCGGCTCCGCGAGCGCTACGGCCGCCCTCAGCGCCGCGACCGTCTCCTCGAAGCCCTCCACCGTCAATCCGGCAGCAGCGCCACCGTTGCCGTGCAGTTATGGAAGCCGCTGAACTGTCCTTCGGAGCGTGCGATCTGGCCGTACGTGTTGCACCCGACGTACGGCACGGTGCCGAGTGCACGCTGCAGCGCGTCCATCTCCATCCCGAACTCTCCTCCCATGCGGAGCCGTGTCGCCACACAGTCGAAGAAGAGCGCCACTTCCGGCGACGTCCCGCGCATGTCGGTCATCGCCGAGTTCACCGCGCGCATGGCGGCGTCGGCGGCGGATTGGGCGGTGGTTCTCATGATGTGCACCGTCGCTCCCGTGGGAATGTCCGACGCGCAGCCGATCGAGCCGTCCTCCAGCACCGCCAGCGGGACGCGCAGCTTGTATCCGGAGCCTGTGTCGATGCCCAGGACGTTGTGCAGGAAAAAGGGGATCGGGTCGTTGCGGTCGAATCGCTGCCCCGTACTCTCCGCATGCTCCTCGAACACCTCGACGGCCGGCGCCGCGTTGAGGCTGATGACCTTCGAGCCGTCAGCCTCGGTGACGCGCAGCGCCTCGCTGGCCGGCTCCCACCCGTGACTCACGCCGACGCCGATCGGCTTCGAGGAGAGGATCTCCAGCGCGACCGCCGCATCGGTGAACGCTTTGGTGCCGCAGAAGACGTGCGTCTTCGTGAAACGTGTGTCGTCGTCCGCTCCACCGCCGAGGAACCGTAGTCGCGAATCGTGGCGATGCTGAGCTGCTCGATGAAGTCGTCGGTATACCCGGCGAGCGCATCGCCAGCAGCAGCGCCGCACGGTGGGGGTGCTCGTGGCGCTCAGCCCTGAACGGGGTTGATCTGGATAGCTCGCGGCGGATCGATCGGCGCGCAGATTACGGCCGAGCCCCGTGACCTACGTTCGACCGGATGGCCACGGCGGAGGAAATAGCCCTCAACTCGATCTCCGCTGACCAACTCCCGGCACAAGAACAGCCGACCAGGCCGCCGGGCCGGCAGCTCGCGCGATCGCCTGCAGCAGCGGAACGGAGTTCGTGCTGGGACGAAGAAAACAGGATGACTCGGGTTCGGCTCATGATCGGCCAGTTCTTTCCGGAGCCGGGCCCGAGATCCGCGGCGGGCGCGGCATGTTCGTTTCCTTGTAAACACTACTGTCGATTCGGTCATGGATCGGGGCTGCTCCTTCATTGAGTCGAGTCGGCGGACGGCACCGTTGCGGTACAGCCAGAGCGGAGTGCAAGGAGCGGTCCGGAACCGTTGGCCGGTTCCGGCTCCTGGCCTTCGTCCCGCACGCTTTACGATTGCGTCGTGCATTGAATCGTCAGCGTCGGCGGCATCCGCGAGGATGTTGTGCTGCGTATGCGCACGTTGCCGTCACCCGGGACGTGCGTGACCGCGGCGGCGATGTATCGCGGGATCGGAGGGAAAGCGGCCAACGAGGCGGTCGCCGCGGCCCGGCTCGGCGGGGACGTTGCGCTATTGGGATGCGTCGGCGACGACGGGGCGGGCCGGTCCCTCGTGACCAGCCTGGTCGCGGAACGCGTCGCGGTGGAGCACGTCACGCGCGAGCACGACACAACCCAGGCACGGTCATCCTGCTGCGGAACGAGGTCGGCGAGAAACAGGTCATCGTGTTTCCGGGCGCGAACGCAGCGCTGAGCCTGGATGCCATCGACGCCGCAGCACCACTGCTCGCCGCGGCGCGCGTCGTGCTCGTGCAATTCGAGATTCCCCTCAGCGTCGTCGAGCACACGGTTCGTCTGGTACGCGGAACGGCGGCGCGCTTGGTCCTCGATGCATCTCCGATCCGCGCGTTTCCGCGCGATCTTCTCCGCGGCGCGATCGTCAAAGCCAACGCGGCGGAAGCATCGGCGCTGACCGCCGTCGACGTCTGCGACGTGGAATCGGCCCGCGAGGCGGCTGTGCGACTGCTGGCGATCGGCGCGGAGGGGGTCATGCTCGAAGCTGGCCGCGCGGGCAACCTCTTCGTCTCCCGATCGGAGGAAGTGTTTCTCCCGCGTCATGACGTCCCCTCGGTTGACGAGACCGGGGCGGGCGACGCGCTCGTCGGTGCTTTTGCCATGGCGATGGTCGAAGGCTTGCCCCTCCGCGAAGCGGCCATCTTTGCTTCCGCTGCCGCCGCGCTCGCGACGCGCGGTCTGGGCGCACAGACCAGCCTTCCTACGCGCGCGGAGCTCGACGGCTGGCTGGCCATCCACGTGGATCACTGAGCGCGGAAGAGCGTCTTCCTTGCGAACGGCAGGATCGCGATCTTCAGATTCAGGCCGACCACGCGGGAATTGATCGGCGGCGTCCGGCGGGATCGCCACCTTCGAGAAGAGAATCACGGCAAAGAGATCGCCGGAGGAGGCAACCCTCCGAAACCAAGGACCGACTGAATGCCGTAGCGGACCACGAACTCTTCCTGCGCAACGATGTGGGGGCTCCCGAGCGCCCGCGGCACGAAGAAGACGTTGTGGGTGGTCTGTCCTGGTCGAGGAGCAGCGCGCGTGATGGGCGAATGACGTTTGCGATGGGAAGCCGAGCTGCGTGATGAGCTGCGCGATCATCGGCGCCTGCTGCACCATTTCGACGCTCATGAGCGGGATGGCCCGATGGCCCCGCGACGTCAGCCGTGAGTTCCAGTCCTCCTCGTCGCCGCGCGTCGCGACGAGGGTCAGGCAGCGCAGGTCGGGGATCGATACCGCTTCCGGCGATGCTTCGCGGACGACCGCCTGGAGACCCTCCGGCAGGTCGCGGTAAGGATGCGTCTTGAAGAACCGCACCAGTGCGCATGCCGGCTGGCCGCGCTCGTCCACCAGCTCGCGCCGGAAGAACTCGACCGAACGTTCCGCCGCCGCTTCGAGCGTCGGAGGATCGTCGGCGAACAGCTCGCGGATGCGCCCGCGGCAATCCATCATGTCGCCGAATCCGAAGCGGCTCAGGTTGTACGGCATCGCCTCATCCTAGCTTCCGGTCTCGATTCTATCGGCGCGCCGAAAGACGCTGGACCGAGTGCGCCAGCTCGGCCGGATCAACCGGCTTCTTCAGGTACGCGTCAAAACCCGCGTTGAGCGCGAGCAGCTGATCCTCGGGTCGTCCGAAAGCGGTCAGCGCGAGAATCGGTGTCGTCCGCAGCGCATCGGGACGCGCCCGCACCTCGCGGAGAAAGACGTAGCCATCCTCATCGGGCATCGCGATGTCGCACACGACGATGTGCGGCTCGAGCTTCCGGAAGAGCTGCAGCGCTTCGCGAACCGACGATGCGGTCTGTACGACCGCACCCGTGCGCCGCAGAATTGCGGCGACGACGTCGCGGGTGAACTGCTGGTTGTCGACGACGAGCACGATGACGTCCGTCAGCGCGGGAAGAGTAGCTGATGCCGGCGGCAGGACAGCTCGCTCCGACATTGACGCCGCGCCGATCGCCGGCGCCGCCTCCAGCACGGGCAACTCCAGCGTGAAGGTCGCGCCATGTCCTTTGCCCTCGCTCGCCACGCGGATGCGCCCGCCGTGCATCTCGACGAGGGAGCGCACGATCGCGAGGCCGAGACCGATCCCTCCGTGCGGCCGCGTCGTCGAGCTGTCCGCCTGCCGGAACGGCTCGAACACGTAGGGCAGGAACGCGCGGTCGATGCCTTCGCCTGTATCGGAGACGATCAGACGAACGACTGAGCCTTCATGCGCGAGACGGAGTGTGACGGTTCCGCCGCGCGGTGTGAACTTGATCGCGTTTGCGAGCAGGTTCCAGATGATCTGCTGCAGCCGCCCCTCGTCGCCGGGGATCGGGGGCAGCATCGGCGGAATGGCGGTCAGAATCTCGATGCCCTTCGCTACGGCCGCCGGATGCACCGTGGTGATCGCCGCCTGCGCGACGGTGCGCAGATCGGTCGGACGCGGATCGAAGGTCAGCTTACCGGACATGATCCGCGACACGTCGAGCACGTCTTCGATGAGCTGCGCCTGCGCGCTGGCGCTCTGCTCGATCGCGTCGATCGCTACCTGCGCCTCGGTGTCGCTGAGCCCGAGCTTGAGCATGCGCGACCAGCCGAGGACCGCCGTCATCGGCGTCCGCAACTCGTGGGACAGCGTGGCCAGGAACTCGTCTTTGGCTCGGTTCGCGGTCTGCGCTGCGCTGTACAGCCGCGCGTTCTCGATCGCGATCGACGCGCGGTATGCCAGCTCTTCGGCCTGCGCGAGATCGCGCTCCGAGTACCGGCGGTCGGAGGCCACGAACGTGATCGTCCCGACCACCTCGCCGCGCGAGCGGAGCGGGACGATCATGAACGACATGATCCCCAGGCCGCGCATCATCTGCAGATGCTCCTCGCTGCGCGCGAGCTGCGCGAGCATCTCGTCGGGTACGAACGGCACGAGCTCCGGCGTGCCGGTCCGCATGACCCGATAAATCGCATCCGTCTCTGGATCGGGCGGAAACTTCCGGTAGAACTCCTCGGCCAGTGCGATCTTCGCCGGATCGGCATGGGCCACGGCGAGCCGCTTCCGAAGCTGGTCGCCCGCGTCTGCCGCCATGTCCACGGCGCACCAGTCGGCGATCCGCGGCACCGCGAGAAACGTGACGTTCTTCAGCGTCTCGCGGTAGTCGAGCGAAGAGGCGAAGATCTCGTTCGCCTTCGCCAGGAACGCCAGGCCCTCCTGCGCGACGTGTTGCTCGTGCACGTCGATGGCCGTCCCGATCCATTCCTCGATCCTGCCGTCGTCGCCGACGATCGGCACCGTCTTGTCGACGAACCAGCGGTACGAGCCGTCCGTCTGCCGCAGCAGGTATTGATCCTCGTACACCTTGCCGGCGCCGAGCGCGGCGTCCCACGCGTCGGCCACCCGCGTGCGCTGGCTCGGATGGACGGCATCCAGCCAGCCCCGGCCGCTCATCTCCTCTGCCGTCTGGCCGGTGATCTCCTGCCACGAGGACGATGGTTGCAGCGACCCGTCCGGAGCCGCGGTGGCGATGGCCTGCCGGGTAGGCGTCGCCAGGACCAGCGAGCGGTATCGGCGCTCCTCTTTCCGCAAGGCAACCCGATCGCGCTCGAGCGACTCATACAGCCTGACGTTGTCGAGGGCGACCGCCGCGTGGCCCGCAAGCGCGTCGGCGATCTTCTCCTCGGTCTCACCGAACACGCCTTCGTCCGGATGGCCGAAGAACAGGCCGCCGAGGACTTCGCCGGTCCGCGACTTCACCGGAACCGCGAGATAGCTCACGACCGGCAGATGTCCCTCCGGCATGCCGTTGTAGGGCGCGTTTTTCCGTATCGCGGATCCTTGAGGATGTTCGCGCTGCGCACGATGCCGGTACCGGCGAACGTCGGCGCGAAGACGTGCGTGTTGCGCGGCATCGGGAACTTCGAGAATGCTCGCGCGGCACGCCGGAGATCGTGTAGAGCGTGTACGCCTCGCCGTCCGCGCGGATCACGTTATAGAAGAACGCGCCGAACTGCGCGCCGGTGAGCGTGGTCGCGGCGTCCGTGATGCGCTGGACAACCGCATCGAGGTCGAGCCGGCCCGCGACGTCGCGCGCGACGTCCGCGAGCTGATCGTAGCGTTCGGTCGAGAGCGCGATCGACGCGATCTGTCCGAATGCTGCCGCCGCGTCGAGCTCCACCTCGCTCGCTTCTGTCTTCGGCGTGCGGTAATAGCAGGTGATCGTGCCCGCGGTCTCGCCGCGAATGAGGAGGGGAAGCACGAGAAAGGACGCGATCCCTTCGCTGTCGTACAACTCACGGCGGGCGTCGACGGCCGGCCACACCCGCACATCCGCGATGAGCAGAGGTGCCGGGAGCATCGCCGCGACGTTCCCGTCCGCAGGTGCCTCGATCGCGAAGGTCGAGTAGCTCGCCGACAACCCCGCGGGTAGCCGCGATCCGCCACGTGCGTTCACGCGATTCGAGCCGCCACATCGCGACGGCGTCCGCCCCGAAGAAGCGCCGGGCGTGCTCGACGATCTGGTCGCGCAGCTCTTTGCCAGCGGCAGTCGTTCGCGTCAGCATCGAGAGATCGCGCAGAGCACGCGCGACTGACGCCGCGGTCATCCCCTCCGTCTCGACACTCCCTTCGACATTTCCCACGCTCACCGGATCTCCGACCGACATTGCCTGCGTCTATGCAAGAAGCGGAGGCAGCTCCTCTTTTTGCATCCCAAGCGTCAGGCTTATCCGAACAAAATAGCCACGCCTACCGCCAAAAGGGGAGCATTTTTCATGTTGATCATTCCGACCGAGCCGATCGGCAGCATTCCCGCGGCCGCCCGAGCTGATCGAGGCGATCGCGCGACGGCGACGGCGACGACCCGGCGCTCGATCCGCTCTACGACGCGGCGATCCGCGACACGATCGAGCGCTTCGAGGCGACCGGCTCGCCGGTCATCACCGACGGCGAGCAGCGCAAGTATCACAACTTCTGGACCTACTGCGTCCACGGGCTGCCGAACACGGCGCCCGACGGCTTCAAGATCCCGTTCGCGGCCGGACACACGCGCCGGATGCCGCGGCTGACGCGCGGGCCCGTTCCGCTACAAGCGCTACGCCGACAGCTATCTCGACGTCGCGCTAGCGCTACGCCCACGTGCCGGTCAAGCAGGCGGTCATCTCGCCCTCGGCGCTGAGCCTGATGTATCCGGCCGACGGGCATCCCCGGCTACTCGCGCGAGCAGTTCATCGACGATCTGCTGAGCGAGCACGAGACCGAGATCCGCCGCTGCCTCGCGAAGGGCGCGCACAAGGTGCAGATCGACTTCACCGAGGGCCGGCTCGCGATGAAGATCGATCCGTCCGGGCGACCTGCTGCACAGCTTCATCGATCTGAACAACCTCGCGCTGGCGCGCTTCTCGCGCCGAGGAGCGGCAGCGCATCGGCGTGCACACCTGCCCGGGCGGCGACCGCGATTCGACGCACAGCGCCGACGTCGACTACGCGGAGTTGCTGCCGAGCCTGTTCCAGCTGAAGGTCGGCAACTTCTACATCGCGCTGGCCGGCGAGAAGGACCGCGTCGCGGTGCTCAAGATCATCCGCGACTACATGAAGCCCGACCAGCGGGTCTTCGTCGGCGTCGTCGCGCCGATCGATCCGCGCGTCGAGACGCCCGAGGAGGTTCGCGACCGCGTGCTGGAGGCGGCCGAATACATCCCGCGTCGAGCAGCTCGGCACCACCGACGACTGCGGCTTCTCGCCGTTCTGCGACGACACCTCGACCACGCGCGACACGGCGTTCGCGAAGATCCGCGCGCGCGTCGAGGGCACGGCGCTGGCCGCCGAAGCTCGGGAGCGGCTGATGAGAGCTTGCGACCGAAGACGAAGACGAACTGCTCCGCTCGGTCGCGCTGCAGAACGCGCAGAGCATCCTGCTGGCGCGCCAGCGGGCCGAGCAGGAGCTCGTCGCCGCGAAGGAGGCCCTCGAGGCGCGCACGTCGTGCTCGACGCGCGAACGCGCTGATCCTCAGATCGCCGAGAAGGCCGCGTCGTCGCTGCTCAGCTCGACGACCAGGGCGTCGCCACCTACACGCATCACGCCGCGACCGGGGGACGGATATTCGCTCCAGGCATCGCCGGCACGCCATTCCACGACGCTCTGCATGCGCCCAACCGCCAGCTCGTCCACTACTCGCGACGACTGCCCGAGCGCAGCGCGCCTCACCGCGCGCCGCGCACGAAGCAACGCGACGAGTCGTCCGAAACCACGGCAGGACGGTCCGGGGGGCGTGTTCGCGGGCATCGTTGAGCGCGAAGGTCCCGGGGGGTCCTCGGGGTCCGCGACATCACCGACGAGATCCCGGCGCAGGAGGCCCACGAGGACGCGAGCCAGAGCAAGGACGAGTTCCTGGCGACGCTCTCGCACGAGCTACGCACGCCGCTGACGGCGGTGTTGGGCTGGGCGACCATGCTCAAGCCCTCGGCCTGTCCGAGAGCGAGACGCGCGAAGCGGTGGAGGCCATCGAGCGCCCCCAGCGCGGCCATGCAGGCGCAGCTCATCGACGATGTCCTCGATGTATCCGCATCGTCGCCGGAAGATGACGTTCCTCCCGTCCCGGTGGAATTAGGCCCGGTCCTGCAGGCCGCGATGACCACGGTCCATCCGGCCGTCGTGGCCGAGGGGATCGAGGTCCTCGCGAGTGTTCCCCCGCGCCTTCACCAGATCCTGGGGGACGAGGGACGGCTCCAGCAGATAATATGGAACCTGCTCTCGAATGCGGTGAAGTTCACCACGAAAGGCGGCACGGATCACCGTGCGCGTCCACGCATCGGCCGGTGCTGCGGTTCACGGTGGAGGATACGGGAAGAGGATCGACCAGCCTATCTTCCCCATGTCTTCGAGCCCTTCACCCCGGAAGACGCGAGGATGACCCGCTCGCATGAAGGGATCGGTCTGGGGCTCCGATCGCTCGGTCCCCGTTGAGCTGCACGGCGGACGGATTCGCGCCGCAAGCGAAGGAGTAGGTCACGGCGCAACGTTCCGCCGTTTGGACTCCCGATCCTGGAGGGACCGTCTCCAGCCGCCCGCGCAGCGGAATCGAATTCCTCAGCGTATCGCTTCCCGCCGCTGCCAGCCCGTCGGCCGAGCTACGCGGTCTGCGCGTACTCGTCGTCAACGATCAGGATCCCGCGCGCGACCTCGTCGCGGGCATTCTTCCGCCACGCGCCAGCTCCAGTCGCAGCAGCCTGATCGTCAGAGACGGCGTCGCAGCGTTTCGGACCGCTTCTTAGCAGACATCATTGCATGTTCGATCTTTCGATGCCGGACGAAGACGGCTACACGTTCCTGTCGCACCATCCGCGCATCCCCACCTAAGACAAGCACCCACACCGATCATCACCCTCACGGCGTACGGCCGTCCTGACGACCAGCGCCATGCGCTCACGAGCCGACTTCAATCAGTGCCTGGAGAAGCCAGTCGATGCAGCGCAGTTCATCGCGACAGTGCTTCACTTCGGGACGGGAGAAGAAAACTCCAGCACGTGGTTCCAGAGAGGGAACGTGAGCATCGCAGACCGGATGCCGGTGTCCCGGGAAGAAAGCACGCCGCCGGCGGCGACCGCTTGATCCCCGCGCAGGCCACAAACAAAGCCGCCGAGGCTTCGGAAGTGGCACTCGAGACCTGGAAGGCAGCTCACGGGACATGGATCGGAGCTTCCCAGACATCACCACAAAGTGCCCCACCAGACGAAGACGATGGTGCCCAGAGCAACACCCCAAAGCCCCTTGGCATCATTTCGACGTGTGCCAGGACCGTTTTCGCGCACGGCTCCGAGCAGAGCCAAACCATGCGAACTCGACTCGAAGCGCCGCCACGATCGATTACATATAATCACTGCATCACTAAGCATTTTAACAGCATCCCGATCGAAGACCACGCCGGCGTCGGTTCGATCCGATCAACGCGCGCATGCGCGCGACACCACGCCCAGCTTCACGCCGAGAGCCACAAAAGCAGATTCCGACACGGGATCACTTTTCACGCAGCGACACCAGCAACGTCGAGTCATCGCGGATGACGTGAATGGCTCAAACAGGACCGCAGCCACCGACATTGATGCGGGCCCCCGCTCGTGATCCCCTCACGATGCCTTTCTGTTTCCGTCCACGGCCCGCCCGTCGCGCGACCTTAAGCGCGCAATTTCGACGCCGCGCCCGATCTTTGCCACGACATCGCCGAACGCGCGCCGAACCCCCCCCCCGCACGCCGCGGCGTCACGCCCATTCCACGCTCGTCCCACGATGAAGCGGCCGTACTTCGCTGGCGACGGTACGCGCCCCGCCGCGGCTCCCACGCCCGCGCGGATCGGCACCGTTCTTCGCGGATCCGCGCCCGCCAGCCCTCGCGTCGCGCCCCGTACATGCTCGGACCGCGATCGAGCCACCGTGCTCGCGGCGACGGGCGCGCCGCTTCCCCCAGCGCCAATGCGCACGCGCATCACGGACCAAGCCCTTCCCGCCCCCCGCCCTCGCCGCGTCACGTCCGTTGCATGCGCGACGGACGCGCTGTCGCGCCCCGCGCGCACGCAACAGCCGCGCCACGAGCTCCCGCCCCGCGCCGTCAGAAGGCATCGCGACGGAGTCCCGTTTGTGGGTCCACCGCCCGCGCCCGCTGTCGGCTTGCGCGTGTCATGAGGTTGTTTCCGCACTCTCCTGGTGCGCGGCGCCCGCCTCGCGCTCACGCGACGCGCGCGCTTGTCCATCGGTCACAATCCCTGTTGTTGCCTCGTTCGTTTTTTTTGTTCCGTCCCGGCCGCGCCGTCGCGCAACTGCTCGTTTCATGGCGATGTGTCGCGCGACGTCAACCGCTGCGTGCTAACACCTCGGCGGCGTCACGCGCAGCGCGCCAAGGTTTCGTTTGCGCGTGCGCACGCTCTACACGCGGTAGCGCGCGCCCCCACGCTGGTGTCACGGTTTTTGCGATCGGCCTGATGTACCCGGCGCTTCAACCGCGCAAAAACGCGCGCCACCAGCTGCCCGCCCGCCCTCGTCGTTCGGTTCCGGCGCTCATTCGCGTTCGCTTCCCCCTCCCGCGCGCGGTCACGCCGTTTGCAGCGGGTCTTTTCTCGCGGCAGCACCTCCGTCGCGCGGCAAACGTCGCGCCCGCGCGCCGAGGAAAAACCACAAAGTAATGACATTGCTTTTGCTGCCCGCCACCCGTCCCCGCGAGCTCGTTAACACGTTCGCGCGGATCCTCGTGAAGGCCCGCGCCGTGTCACGCCCGTTGCAGGCGCGCGCGGAAAGGAATGCGACCGTGCGCGCGGCAACGGTCGCGCCACGCCGCTCCTGCATCGCCTGTTGCACGCTTTTCGCGGCCGCACCCGCGTAGGCCCGCGGCGTGTGTCACGCCCGTTGCAGGCGCGCGCGGAAAGGAATGCGACCGTGCGCGCGGCAACGGTCGCGCCACGCCGCTCCTGCATCGCCTGTTCGCTCGAGCACCGCGGCATCACGCGCGCTGGAACCCACTTCGCCGCGTGCTGCGTCGATCGGGGCACGTTTGCGCGCCTGCACCGGCGTGAGGTCGCCCTGGCCGTTGCGCCAGTCGGCGCGCGCTTCGGCTTCGCCTCCAGCGCGCGGCCTCCGCGGCGCAACTCGCGGGTCGCTTCCAGCGGCATTCGCCGCTTCCAGCGCCCCGCGCCGGGGCTCCGGCTCGCCGCGGACGTTGCGCCAGGCAGCGCGCGCCATCGGCTTCGCCTCCGGACGCGCTGCTGCCGCGGCGCAACTCTGCCGGCAGCTTCCAGCGGCATTCGCCGCTTCCAGCAGCCGGCGCCGCGGCTCGCCTGCGCCACGGCCTGCTGCGCCAGGGCCGGCGGCTAAACGCCGCTCCGCCCCAGCATTGCAGGCTCCTTTAACCGGCGCGCGCATTTCCTGCCGAGTGCCCAGCAAACTGTCTGCGAGCGCCACCAGCGGGGCGTCCGGCGCACCGCTTCCGTTGGTCGCGCTGCGCCTTGTCGTCGACGCGAACTGCATCGGCGCTGCACGCTTCCCCCTCGCCGCGCCGCGCGCGCTCGCCTTCGGCTCGCGCGCTGCCGCTCCGCGCAGCTTCGGCAGCGCCACCGCCCGCGCCCCCTGCCGCCGAAGCTGCGCTCCGCGGCCCGGCGCTTCCGCCCTCCCGCCGCGGAGCCCATGTGCGGCCGGAGCTGCGGCCGGCCGCCGCCCGCCGCCCACGGGCCGCAGCTCCGGCCGCACATCGGCTCCGCGGCCCCCCGGCGCCGGCGGCGCGGCTCCCCACCGCCACCGCCCGCCCCTCAGCTTGCACGCTCGCGGGGTTTCAAGATCACGGTCTCGCCTGCGCGTCCCCCACGGCGCGCGAACCGGCGCTACTCTACGGCGGCGATTGGCGCGCCCCCATCCCGCCACCCGCGCGCCTACCGGCCGCGCATCCGAATATGCGCGCATTATGTGACTCGAGGCCTTCGCCGCCTCGGAAGTGCCTTTTCCATAGTACAGGTCACTTAAATCAGCGCGCCTTCACACCCGGACTCGCCGCGGTCTATCGTCGTTTCCACAGGCGTTTATCTACGGCACACTCCACCCGCCGCTGGCCGTGCGTTCCCGCCTCTGGCAGTTACGCGCCGCTACGCGCAGCGCGAGCGCGCGCCGCCGTCCACCGCCCTGCGCGCTCGCACAAGCGCTCCGCGGCCCGGCGCTTCCACCGCCCGCCGCCCGCGCCGGCCGGCCAGCGGCCCCCGGGGAACCGCCCCCGCCCGGGGAACGCCCACCCGCCCCCGGCGAACAGCGGTCGCTTCGCGACCGCTGCTTCGCCTCCACCGGCACCGCCACCGCCCGCCCCGCGCTCACGCGTGTCGTCGTCATCGCCTCGAGCTGCGCCGCCGCACGTTTCCCCCTCGCCGCGCCGCGCGCGCTCGCCTCCTGCTCGCGCGCTGCCGCTCCGCGCATCTGCGGCCGCACCACCGCCCGCACCCCCTGCCGCCACAGATGCGCTCCGCGGCCCGGCGCTTCCGCCCTCCCGCCGCGGACACCCAACTGCGGCCCGCCACCCACGCCACCGCGCGCGGGCCGCAGTTCGGTTCCGCGGCCCCCCGGCGCCGGCGGCGCGGCTCCCGCCCCAACTCGCTCGCACGTGGCATGGGATTCCGTTCCCGCGACATTTTCACGAGCCCCACTGCGTTTCACCGGGTCTCCGCAAACGCTTATGTCTTGTATCAACGAGCCACGGCCAACCTCACGAAATACTCCACCTATCAAGGTGAGGGCGAGCCCTCCTTACACCGACTCATGCACGAGTGGGAGATGACCAACGGGTTCAACGATCTCGAAGACACGTCCGGCACCTGCGCTCTCCGGACGACCCCGACATCCGCTACCAGGACGAAATCCACAATCGCTTCACGAAGATCGATCTCTGGGTCGGCTCGACGTGCATCCTTCAATTCGTCCCGTTGTACGAAGACGATGTCGAAATCACGAACCCCGAAGACAAAGCGCGCCTGCTCACGCGCATCACTACTCGCTTAATCAACGAAGCGCGTCAGGAACGCGCACTACGTCTCATCGCGAACCTCGCCGAAATCGACGATCGCTTCACAGGTTCTAATTGGGAGCGCAACTGGAAGAATGGTTACTCTGTAAAACAACTACAGATGGTCGCGGTCGCGGCCAAGCAAGCAGGCTTCAAATTCAATGCTGCCGACTTTCAGGTGAACACGAGGCGTGGCCGCGTCGTCGACCAAGCGAAGGATCTCCAATCCTGGCAGTACGAGCAGCTGCGCCCCGCGTTTCCTCCTGCGCGTCAGAAGGAGTTCGATGATTACTTCGCGCTTCCGTGGCTACGCGACTGAATTCCGAAGCCTGGCTCGCTTCGCAGTCCACGCACTTCCGACATGCTACCGTCCGAACGTTCATTCACGATGGCCACTCACGATCGACTTCTGCGCCGCGTCGCGCGCAATAGGGCTCAGCGGCCGGCCCGGCCAGGCCGATAGCTGAGCGAGATCAGGGTTTCGAATGGAGCGCCCGCATGCACGTTCCGGCTCAGATTGTTCAAGGCCGCCAGGACGTAGCGTTCGTCCGTCACGTTGCCCAGATTTGCCTGCAATCGCCATCGTTCGCCCAGGTCGTATCGGGCGAATAGGTCGAGCAGGGTGTAGGCATCGACGAAGACCCTGTCGCGCTTGTCGCGGTCACCGTTCGGATCCGCGAGGGCGAGCCGGTTGCCGACCCGTTGCAGTCCCCCGCCAACGGTCAAGCTCCGCAAGCCGCCGCCGAATCGATAGCTGGTCCACAGTGCCGCCGTTTGCTCGGGTGCACCGACGATGCGCTCGCCCCGGTCGCCGGTGTCGGCATAGCCGAACGCGCCGTGGAGCTTCCAGTTGGGCGTCAGGGACGCCTGGAAGTCCACCTCGACGCCCCGGCTGGTCTGCTCGGCGGCGGCAATGAAGCCCAGGGGGTTGGGGTCCGTCGGTGCGGCCGTGGATCCGTCAACGCCACGTTTCGCTTGGTGATGTCGAAGAGGCTCACGGTCAAGGTGAGGAATCCCCTGAGCGCGGAGCCCTTGAGGCCGATATCGAAGCCTTCGCCTTCCTCCGGGTCCAGAAGCCTGTTGTTCTTGTCCAGGAAGAAATTGGGACTGAACGACTCCGAATAGCCGGCATAGACCGACACCGTGTTGGAAAGGTCGTACATCGCTCCCGCTTGCAGCGACGTCTTCGACAGTTCTTGCGCGCTCGTGATGCTCCCGGTCAGGGGCGTTCTTTCGATGCGGTCATATCGCGCGCCGAGGGTGACCGAGAACGCATCGGTCAGTTCGGTGCGTGTCTTCGCGAAGATCCCGACCCGGTCGATATCCTCGCCTGCGCGGAAGCCCGGCGCCACGGGCAGCGATTCCGTGTCCGGCGGCCGCCGCGAATAATCGGGATTGGCCCAGTTCAGGAAGTTCAGGCTGGTCGCATCGAGCCGGGTGATTCGCTCCGTCGTCGATTGCCTGTAATCGGCGCCCGCGACGAGGTCGATATGCCTGCCCCACACCTCGGTATCGCCGGTGATGCTGAGCTGAATCGCGTTCTCGTCGTTTTGCTGTTCCTGCTGCAGCGCGAGTTGCGTATAGATGTTGGTGGCGAGATTGAGCGAGATCGGCAGCCACAGCGAACCGAACGCATACCCCCCGTCGAAATGCCGCGCCCGCGCGGTGACGTGCCATTCGTCCGAGAAACGGTGATCGATATCGGCGCCGAAAGCATATTGATGCCGCCGGATTCGGTCCTGCGGATGATTGTTCACTTGCTCGATCGGCGCGGTGAGCTCGCCTCGCAGATCGATCGCGGTGCCGAAATCCGCCTGATAATCGTCTTCGGTAAGCTCGCCGATCAGCGTGGCCGCGGTGTTGTCCGAGATCGTCAATTGTACCGACGGGGCGAAGAAAAAGCGTTCGTTCGGATCGTCGTATCCGCGCCAGCCGTCATCGCGTTTGTAAACGCCGATCACGCGGTATCGGGCCGTATCGCTCCCGGCGATCGACCCGCCGAAATCCGTCTTCGCGCCGATCAGCCCGTCGGTCCCATAGTCGAGCACAAACTCAGTGTGATCCTGATTCAGCGGCCGCTTGGTCCGCAGGTTGATCAGCCCGCCCGGATTGCTCTCACCGAACAGCACCGCCTGCGGCCCCTTGAGCACCTCGATGCTTTGCAGGTTGTAGATTTCGGGGTCGGTCACGCCACCAAAGCTCTCCACCCTGAACCCGTCCCGAAGGACCGCGGCGGCCTGAAAGCCGCGGAGCAGGAAGGCGTTTTCCCGGCCATCGCTATCACCCTGAAACACTACGTTCGAGACAAGCGTCAACGCGTCCTCGATGGCTTCGGGCCTGACCTCTTCCAGGAGGGTTTGAGGGAGAACCTGCAGCGACCCCGGAACTTCGCTCGGCTCCAGGCCGCCGCGCAACAGTGACGAGGCGTCGCTGTGGCGTTGGCCCAGCACGACGATTGCGTCCGAATGCGTCGCTTTGGGATCACTGGGCGCGTCAGCGGCCGGGGTTGCGTCAGCCTGCCCAGTTCGTTGGGAGTCTTTACTCTCTTGTGCAGGCGGGTGGGCTGTCTGCGGAGCGAGCACATCGCCTTGCGATGGCAACGCCCCAGCCCGACCGACAAGATCGTCCTTCGACTGTGCAGGAACCTTCGCCAGCTCGCTGAAGGCCGATGTCGGACCGCTCATCGCAAAAAGAACGAGGGCGACGAACACTCCGCGGCCCAGATGCCTGCCAGCCAACATGTTGCCTCCGATTCTGATTGTTCCGAGTGCAGCCACGTGGCGCCGTTCGACGAAACGGCTTCGTCGACGCCGTCCCCATCCGTCCCTGGATCACCGCTCGCTCGGACAACCCGAAACGGGAGCGGCTCCCGGCCGCTCCCGCCTCATGTCGCTAAACACTCGCTCCGGAGAATCGCTCGCGCTTTGATCGCGGCCGGTCTCGAGGAACCGGCCGAGATCTTCAATCAAAGCAGCCTACTGGCGCGAATATTTGCGTTGAAGACCGTCCGTGTGCGAGAGCACAAGCGTATCGCCGGCAACCTTCCACGCGATCGAGTCACTCGCCGCCGCCAGTTCCGCACTGTCGAATTGCCGCTTCGGCGCATTGCGAGCATTGTCGGAACAGCCGGTCACCTCGACTTCGCCTGAAGAGGCCTTGGCCTTGAGCAAGGTCGCGTTCCCCGTGAATTCGCCGCGATAGTGCAAATCGGCGTGACACCCGCTCTTGGGGTCCGTGAACGTCGCAGTCCAGCGTAACGTCCCGTCCTCCTTGAAGGTGTGCGTCGCCCTGCCTGGATACTGGCCGTGCCCGCTCACCGCCACGGTGTCGCTGGCCCACGTCCCGTACAGGCTGGCAAGCGTGTCCTTCTGGCGCCGGAACGTCCGTTCCATGCCATCATCGTGCGCGAGCGAAAGCACGCCATTCTCGATCTTCCATTTCAAGGTGCTGTTGGCCTTCTTCAACTCGTTCGTGTCGTAGGGGCGGCGAGCCGCATTCTGCGATGGTTCCTTACACGAAGTGACCTCGACTTCTCCCTGGGTTGGCCGCACCTGAATTGCCGCCGAATCGCCAGAATAATTGCCGGTGTAGTAAAGCTCGACATGGCATCCGGAGTCAGGAACCGTGAATTCGGCCTCCGCACGGAACGTGCCGTCGGCATTGTATTCATGCCTCGAGATTCCAGAGAAATGGCCGTGACCGCTGACGGGCACCTTGTCCGCGCTCCAGGTGCCGTAAAGCCCCGAGAGTTTGGCAGGCTTGTCCATCGATGAACGGCCAGCAGTACACTTTTGCCACCCGCCAAGAGAGCGATCGAGATCGCCGAAAGAACAATGAAACGTCGCATGATCTTCTCCTTCAACCGACTTGTTCCGCTCAACGAAACTTCCAATCGCCGTGCATGACAAATGGAGCGGTGCTTCGGATTCATCAGGTTATCGTCGCCGAAGGCATTTGTCGAGCGCCTTCGCGACGCGCTGATCGGGCGGCGGTTGTCCCGGTTGTTCCGCGGGTGCTGCCTGTCGATGTTCTTCTTCTACTTCACGCGGGGCACGCGCACATCCCCGTCTCGCTCGGCGCTCATTCATCGCCGGTCGGTTGCTTTTTTTCGTTCCACCCACGGCCCGCCCGTCACGCATCTGCCTCGCTCCGTCGTGCGCCCTGCGCAACCTGCGCGCCCTCGGCCCGGTCCACTCGGTGTAGATCGCGGCCCCCTCGTGGCGTCACCGTTTTTGCAGAGCGAGCGGGCCAGACCGGCGCTTCAAAGCCGCAGAAACGGCGCCACCACCGGGGCTGCACGTGTTCCCCCGCCCATGCGCCGTCACGGCGCTTGCAGCGGGTTTCTCTATTGTGCACGCGCGTACTCGCGGGCAACCGCTGCGCCGGCGCGCCGGGCGGCGATAGGTTCAGCGAAGGCATCAATGAGTTGATCTTCACCTCGACGGGCGCCTACGCTTTGAGTAAACTCATCTCCCGCGGAGGGTTCGTGCGATCGATACTCCTGCTCGTCACTGCAGCTACCCTGACCACTCCTTTGACCGCCGGCGTCCTCCTCAAGGACTACGCACCAGCCAAGAGTCGTCGTCGTTCAAGCGTTATGTTGGTGGCGTAGGGATGGCGTTCTCAATAGCGAACGCAGAACTCGAGGCCAGAAGGCAGGTTCCACTCTTCTGCCCGCCCCACGAACTCACACTCCAAGAAGAAAATTATTGCGATATTTTGGACCGCGCGGTCTCCGTGGGCGAGTACGCTCCTGACTCGGCGATAGAGGTCATTCTACTTCGCGGCCTGGTGCAAACTTTTCCTTGCAAGGGTTCTCGGGTACCGCCCCCATCAGACTCCCCTCAAGCGCCACCGCGCTTCGAGCCTGTCCGATTCCCGTCAACGGTTTGGGATTAGCCCAAAGGACCTGATTTCCGTGATAGCGAGGGCAACGAATCGTCTCCACACGAGGATGCCGCGGTGAACTTGAGATCTCCGCGACCGAGTTGCGATTTCACGATTCGCAGTTCTGTTGGCAGGGTCGAGACTTCGTCGCCCCCTTCAACACGATCGAATGGATTTCATACACGCGGTGGCCAGAATCGTTTGAAACTGCAATCAAGCTTAAGTCGGCCAACTGGACAGCGACTTTCAGCATGCCCGCGATGTTTCCACTCAACTTGCTCGCCACATGCCAACGGTGTCGCCAGCAACCAGGCAGCACTGCATCGAGGTAGCGCCACGCGAACTCAGTGGCGGTTCTGCCGCATCTGAACGCGCACGCACGCCGGTCCACTGCAGCGACTGGCTCAAGTGATGTCGAAGCGCGCCTCGCACGCCTAACCGAGAGAGCGATTGTGCTTTTGCCTCGGCCAGCCCTTGCGGCGCAGAATAGGTAGCGTAGCGAAGACATGGCCTTCCGCGGCGGTCGGCGTCTCATTCGTGCTGGCATTCACTTTTCTGGTATTTGCAGTCGCCGTGGTGCGCCGGAGGAAATCACGAGTGCGTAAGGTAGTTGGGATCGGATCACGCCAGAAAGAAGCAGCCTTCATCGAGGGACATGCTGCGTTTTTCGAAAGGCTCGACTCTTTGCTAGCCGCCGAAGACGCCGCTTTCAACCGCACCATGAGCAGCCGCGGCACCGCTGATCCTGTTGTCTTCTATCTTGGGATTCGGATCGCGGATGACTTCATGGCGATCATGCAGCTAGCGGCACACGGATTTGGGCTCTCGGCCATGGCTCTGTTACGCGGAATGTACGAACGTGTCGTGACGGCCACACATCTCGTGGCGCATCCCGATGAAGCGGACCGCTTCACGGAATACGACTTTGTCCAACGCTACAAAGCCGCGCAACATGTAAAGCAGACTATCGGCATCGCGCCAGAAAACGATGAAGCGATGGCTGAACTGCTTGTCGAGTATGAACGTGTGCGTACGAACCATGAGGTGCCCGACTGCAAGAAGTGCAAAACGACGAAGCCGATGGTCGGTTGGAATCGCCTCGACACCGTCGCCATGGCATATCAGTACGAGGCCACAAAGACGTTGTTGGTTCCGGCATACTACGTTCCGCTCGGCCAGTCTCACGCAACACTCAAATCTATCAGCGCATATCTGAAAGAGCAGAATGGCCAGTTCTTCTTCAACCGTGATCAAACAGAACAGGCCGACGCGATGTTTCGGCTGGCCCATCTCCTACTGATGCATGCATTCCAACTGCAAGTGAAACATTTCGGAGAGCCGCAAATAGAGGCCGCTGTAGATAAGGCTATGCGCGATTACTTCGAGATCTGGCCCAAAGAAGATTCGTCCGAAGCCGCCGGCGCCTAACTTGGCTGTTCGGTTCTCCCGAACGTCATTGGCGGCAACCGCCGCGCGGCTCAGGCTTCGACACGCGGGGCCTTACACCAAGGACGTTGGGCGGACGAAACCCGGCCACAATGCGCACCACTCAAACCCATTTACGGCATCCCCGTCACGCATCGGACGCGCTCGCGTCCAAATATCCGCTCCGCGATACTGCCGCCAACCAAGCGGCTGTCGAGCGTGAGGAGTTCTTCGATGTCGAGCGCGATGCCAACCGCCATCTTTCGTTCTGGTGCGTGGAGCAGCTCGGCAACATACTCTTTCAGGATCACACCTCTGACCGTCACCGTGTCGCCCAATGAGAGAAGCGGTGCTCCCGAAAGCCCGGGAGGCGGCACGAACGAAGTTTCGTATCCTGGGGGCGCAAGAGCTGATAACTCCGTAAGACCGCGCCTAGTCACGATGTATCCTCGAAAGGCCCGAAGAATCTGGACCGGCGGTGCCGGTGGCGCAAGATTGAGACCGAATGGAAACCCTAGTGCGGCAACTTCATCTAAGTATTCGAGAGGCGTGAAGTCGAACGGCAAAGCCGGCGTCTGAAGGCCTTCGCATCGCAGGATCGCGAGATCGATATCCCCAAATTCCTCCACGTCGCTTACGATCTGCCCTCGAGGCTGACCGATAACAGTACCGACGGCAACCTGGCCATTCCCAGCGGCTGCAGCCGCCGCATCGCGATATACGTGCCTCGCGGTAATAAACAGCGACGGTGCCAGCTGAAACGCTGTGCCGTACAGCTCGCCCCGGTTCAAGTCGAACAGGCCGTCAGCCGGATCGACACCTCCCGTTATGACGGCAAAATGCGTCTCGTTCAATAAACGCGACGTCGTGGGAGATGGCAGCATGCCGTTTAGAGTACGGCTGAAACTTCGGCTCCGCAAGATTCGTGTAGGTACAGCTGCGTCGCCGCCCAACTCGCTGCAATTGCACTCGCCGAGCATCTCGTTACTCGCGTTACCCGTGGTGTTACTGAGTTGCGAGCGGCGAGTGCGTTGAGTCAGAAGTACGATTCGACGCCGAGTGCCTTCATTCGTCGGATCAACTTCTGGTCGAATGTGGCGACCGAGTACTTGTTCGCGAGAGCGACGGCGACGATGCCGGCGTCGGTGATCGACGCAAGCGGCTCGGGCCAATGCTCCAGAACGCGTAGCCACGAACAATCGTCACTGGTGATCACGCCGGGATAGGTGAGAGTCGCGCGGATCGCGTCGGCGATCGTGGGCAGCGGAACTTTGTAGTAGCTATCGAGAACGTAGGCGATCTCGAAGAGCGCAAATTGCGGAACCACGGCAACGATTTCGCCTTCTTCAGCGCTCAGGAGCAGCGCTTTGCCGGCGACGCGTTGTTGCTCGTTTCGCTCGACGAAAAACGAAACGAGGACGTTCGCGTCGATCACCACGTGACGCTTCAGACTCGACCTCGCCGTTTGCGGGCTTCGGCGATCTCGGCGACGACATCGCCCGAACTGTTCTTGATGAAGCCTTCAAAGTCGAGCAGCCGTGGCCGATCAGTCGTGACGGCGACTCGGCCGCCGCGGATCTCCCACGTCAGCTTGTCGCCTTCTCCGAGAGAGAGCACTTCGCGCACTTCCTTCGGCACCGTCGTTTGTCCTTTGCTCGTGAGAGTCGAGGTCGGCATCGCTAGAATCTCCTTACTCCAGTATAACCACGTAAGGACCGGCGCAATTACGGCTCGAACACCGCCGTCGGCCATCGCGCGAGAACGTCGTGCCGCGCGCCCTCTCTGTCAAGTCCTCCACCGCCCGAGCCGACTTGACAGAGAGGGCGCGCGGCACGAGCAGGGGAGTGTAGCGACGGCCGACGGAGCGCGACGTGCTCTGGCCTCTGGAGCATCGCGTTCCACCCGCGCAACCCCTCTCCGGCACGTGTCTCGTCGTCATTGCCATGGCCTCAATTCTTGCCACCGCTGGTCAGGCGCGCCGTCGTCGCTTCGTGAATGCCCTTCACCACGAACGCGTCGATGACTTCGATGGCGGCGTCTCTGTATTTGCGGTCGACTTTCTCGAGCTCGCGGACACGTTCGCGCAAGCGCACGTCCTGTACGCCGTCCTCGCCGGCGCTGCTCGGCCGGCCGAGCAGCAGTTCGTCGATGGAGACTTCCAGTACCTCGGCGAGCGTGATCAGCGTTTCCGCCTCGGGGACGGCGTTGCCGCTCTCGTAGCGCGAGATCCTGGGCTTCTTCGCGCCGAGGCGGTCGGCGAGCTGCTGCTGAGTCAGGCCGCGCAGCTCGCGCAGCTTCCGGAGCCGCGCTCCTACCTCGATCGCTAACGTGGGGGTCTTCTTTTTCGGTCGTCGCGTTGCCATCGCCGCGAGTATCCGGCGACCTTCCGGTCGAATGGCTCCGAGCAACGCTCGCTGCTTCACGGTTACATCTTAATGAAGTATTGAGTTACACGCAAAGCTAACCTATAATTAATGCTTGACAGGGATTCATGGACGCGCGCGGATCAGGGCTGCCCGGATCATCGCGGCGCACAGCCGCTACGGTTCCGCGGCCCAGCGCGTTCTCCACCCCCTGTAGCGACGCTAACTGCTCGCAGGCCCCGCGCGTCGCGGCTGAGTGCGTGGGCGGTCGGCCGGCCGCCGCGCACTTCCGGGGAGGCGACGCATGAAAGTCGCCAATCCTGATTACGTCGTCGGCAAGAAGCCGCCGTATGCGATGCAGCCGCCGGTCACGCACCCGCCGTTCTGCGTTTGCGCCGTCTGCCCGGCGCACCGGCAGCGGAAGGCCGAAGAGACCGGCCGGACGATGGATGAAGTCTGGTCCGAGCCGCTCGTCATCCGCGCGCGTCGCGCGTCGCCAGACCCCAGCAGCTACCGTGCAACCGCCGCCGCGGTTCAGGATCTTCTGGTCAATGAGCCGCTGCGCCTCGCCGCCGCCGTCAAAGCGGCCGAGGAAGCGAAGCTCGCGAAGCAGAACGCTCGCTGCTTCGGCGACATCGTCGATGCGTATCGCCTCTACATGCAATCGGAAGGGAAGCGCTACGACAAGGCCGTCTCGAGGATCAACTACATCGAGCGCGCGATCGGCCGCGATCGCGACGCGAACTCGATCGACCTGGCCGACTTCCGCAAGGTCCTCGCGTCGGTCGCACACCTCAGCGCGCAGTCACGCCGGCACTACGGCTCCACGTTCCTGGCGATGATGAACAACGCCAAGTCCGAGGGTGTCATCCGCTCGCATGCCCTCGCCGATGTGCGCCTTCCGACTGTGCCGAAGAAGACCACCCGGCCGGTGACATGGACGGAGGAGGGCTCTCGGTCATCATCGGCCCCGCCCTCGATCAATACGAGATCGGGCAGGCGAAGTGGAACAGCAAAGTCGGCAAGGTCGCCGGCACCGGCTCGTTCCGTACGGCCTCGAAACTGCCGCTCCGCGGAATGATCCTCATCGCCTACTTCACGCTGATGCGCCCCATCAACAACTGGGCGCTGACGTGGGAGGAAGTCACGCTCGATCCGGTGAAGGGTACCGGGAACTTTGAGCTCGACCAGCACAAGAACGTGAACAAAGGCATTCGCGCCTATGGCCGTCTCGCGCGTCCGCTGGTTGATTACCTCCTGGCCATCCGGCCTCGCAACGCTCGCGGCTATATCCACCCCAACCCCGAGACCGGCAAGCCGTACAAGGACATCCGCAAGCAGTGGGACCGGCTGATCGCGATCGCCAGCGAAATGCTCGGGTATCCGCTCGTGAACGAGAAAGCCGACTTCTTCACCTTCCGCCACACCGGCGCCACCAACATCGCCCAAATGGCCAGCAATCGCGAAGAACTGATGCGGGTGGTGAACATGATGGGGGACACGAACGTGGAGACGGTCCGCCGTCACTACTTCAACTTCACGTACGACGAAGACGACCAGGTCATCGACCGTTGGGAGCTGCCGAAGAAACTTCCGCCCGCCGTCGCCCAGCTCGTGCAGCCCGGCTCCGATCTGACGAATTAGTTAACGCCGTGGCCGCGCCGGTTGTAACAAAAATCCGCCGAGCAAAAACGCACCGAATAACTATGCTGCCGCTTCCAATCGCCAGCTCGAAAAACCGCGCTATTGAGAGTGCTAATGAGAGTGGCGCCTTTCGGCGTGCCTTCGGCGCGCAACAAAAAAGCCGCCAAGTGGCGGCTGGTGAATCACTTAGATTGGCGGGGCCGACGGGGCTCGAACCCGCGACCTCCGGCGTGACAGGCCGGCGTTCTAACCGAACCCGCGACCTCCGGCGTGACAGGCCGGCGTTCTAACCAACTGAACTACGACCCCGCGTCGTAGGAAACTACCTTAACCTCGGCTGGGGGAGTGGCATTCCCCCGGGAGGCGCGCATCGTAGACGGGTGGGCGGGGGGTGTCAAGGCTGGCGGAGCGGCACGCGGAAGACGTGGTAGGGCGGTTGGCGCTGGTCGACGTTGTCGTGGAAGAGGGGCATGCGGTGGAACTGCGAGGCGGAGAAGAGGAGAGCGCCATCGTTCGTCATCGTGATCGTGTCGGGCCAGAGGAACTCGGGGGCGGTGGCGAAGGTCTCGTAGCGGCCATCGGGGCGCAGGATTTTGATTGCGTTGTCCTTGCAGCGACGTGAGGTAGAGGTTGCCGTCGGCGTCGAATTCGAGGCCATCCGTCGGCTCCGTCACGGCGACGCGCTCGACGAAGCTGTCGGGAGATGTGGATTCGTCCAGCAGCGCGGCGACGGGGACGCGATAGAGCGTGCGGCCGGTGAGGGCTTTGTAATAGACGTACTCGAGCTTTGGATCGATGGCGATCCCGTCGGTGTGCACTTGCGGCGTCGTGTGATTGGACGAGAACTTCCATTCGCGTCCGCCGATGATCACGTCGAGGCCGGGCTCCGCTTTTGTCGACGGGTGATTTTCGAGCAGGCGGCGCACGTTGCCGGTCGTGAGATTCAGGACGACGATCGCGCCGAGGCCGGAGTCGCTCATGAACGCGGATCCGGAGGCGATCCGCACGTCATTCAAGTACGACTGCACCGGCGCGGCGGTGTCATCGAAGTGATAGATGTGCTCGACCTCGTTCGTCGTCAGGCTCACCTTCAGCAGCTTCGCGCCGCCCGGCACGACGGCGGCAAACATCGGCGAGGCCGGATCGAGAATCCAAAGCGTGTCGCCGTCCGCAACGACGCTCTGCACGCACACCAAGTGACTCGCGGCAGACTCGCCGGGAACGAGATCCCACTCATTGATCTCCGCATTCGGATACGGCACGAGCGATCCGTCGGCCGCGACTTCGGCAACGGACGGCGTCGGCTCATCGACCCAGCGCGGAAAGTTGATGAAGATGCGGCCGGTGTTCGAGATCGTCACGCCGGCGAGTTGCTTCGGTGTTTGCGCGGCGATCGTGAACGACGCCATCGCTCAATAGCCTTTGCCGGTGAGCCAGGCCAGGAGTCCCGGCGGATCGTTCATCACCGCTTTCGGATCGAACATCGGCCAGATGTAGGCGAGCCCTTCGCCGTCGAGACGAAAGAAGTTGTTCAGCGTATAGAGCGTGCCTTTCGTCGTCTTCATCTGCCAGACGCCGGACGCCGTCGGAAAGTCGACGGTCGTGGAGAGGATGTTCACCTCCGCGACGCGCGTCGAAACCGCGCTCACGAATTTCGTGACCTCTTCCGGCCCCTTCATCGTGTTGCCGCTGATCGGGCTGAGAAACTGAATCTGCGACGAAAAACGCACCGGCGAAAAATCTTTGGTGCCGAACGCGCGGAAATAGGTCTCGATGATGCGGCGGTATTCTTCCTTATCCAATTCCTTCATGCTCAAACATTAGAGCATAAACGTCTCTGCCTCGCGCAGAGTCGGAGCCGCCGCATCCTTCGGTGCGAGCTGCGGGCTCGAGATCGGCCATCGGATTCCGACGGCGGGATCGCTCCACAGCAGACTGCGATCCGTCTCCTTGTCCCACAGCGTCGTGCACTTGTAGAGCACGTGCGCATCGCTCAGCGCGACGAACCCGTGCGCAAACTTCGGCGGGATCCACAGCATCAGCCGGTTCTCTTCCGTCAGCTCGACGCCGGCCCATTTTCCGAAGTGCGGCGAGTCGCGGCGCAGGTCCACCGCCACATCGAAGATCGCTCCGCGCACGCAGCGCACGAGCTTTCCCTGCGGATTCGCCAGCTGATAGTGCAGGCCGCGCAGCACACCTTTCGAGGACTCTGATTGGTTGTCCTGCACGAACGTGTCGGGCAGGCCGAGCTCGCGATAGGTCGCGGCGTTGTAGAACTCGTAAAACGCGCCCCGCGCGTCACCGAAAACGCGCGGCTCGAGAATCAAAACGCCAGGCAGCTCAGTCTCCCGGATCTTCAAGCGGCGCGGATGATACACGTTTGGGCCACAACAGCGACGCCGCGACGGAACCGCCGAGAATGGTGGCAATCACGACCAGCGAAACGACCACCGGAATCTTCACCCATTCGACGATCACCATCTTCACGCCGACGAACATGAGCACGAACGCGAGCCCGATCTTCAGCAGGTGAAACTTGTCGAGGATCCCCGCCAGCAGGAAGTACAGAGCGCGCAGGCCGAGGATCGCGAAGATGTTCGAGGTGTAGACGATGAACGGATCGGTCGTGATCGCGAAGATCGCCGGGATGGAGTCGATCGCGAAGACGAGATCGGTGATCTCGATGGCGATGAGCGCGAGCACGAACGGCGTCGCGAATCGAGCGGGGAGCATGCGCGCGAGCGCGCGGAAGAGCGGATTGCGCTCCGGATGCGGTTCGATCTCGCGATGCATCAGCAGGCGCACGCCCGTCACGACGAGAATTGCGCCGAACACATAGATCACCCAGTGGAAGCGCTCGAGCAGAGCCGCGCCCGCGAAGATGAAGATCGCGCGCATCACGATCGCGCCGAGGACGCCCCAGAAGAGGACGCGGTGCTGATCCATCTTCGGCACCGAGAACGACGCGAACAGCACCACGAAGATGAAGATGTTGTCGACCGACAACGCCTTTTCGATCAGGTATCCGGTCAGGAACTCCAGCGCCTTGTCGGTTCCGAAACGCGCGTAGATCCAGCCGTTGAAAATCAACGCCAGCGTGATCCAGACTGCGCTCCAGGTAAGCGCCTCGCGGAAGCGGACCTCGTGGGCCTTCCGGTTGAAGACGCCGAGGTCCAGGGCGAGCATCCCCAGGATGAAGACCGAGAAGGTGGTCCAGAGCAGGGGAGAGGCGATCGTTTCCATGACGGCCCGCAACGATGCGAGGTTCGTGCTGATTCATAGGAATGATCGATTGTTCAGATGAAACCAATTGAATTAATCTATTCAGGTGGATTGGCTGAACTATCACCACCTGCTCTACTTCTGGGTCGTGGCGCGCGAAGGCAGCATCGCCCTTGCGACGAAGGAGCTGAACCTCACCCAGCCGACCATCAGCGCGCAGCTCCGCCAACTCGAGGAGTCGCTGGGCGAGAAGCTGTTCGCGAAATCGGGCCGCGGGCTGATGCTCACCGAGGCCGGGAAGATCGCGCTTCGGTACGCCGACGAGATCTTCGCCCTCGGCCGCGAGCTCAAGGACGTGCTCAAGGATCGTCCGACCGGCAAGCCGGTCCGCGTGACGGTGGGGATCGCGGAGGTCGTGCCGAAGCTCGTCGCGTATCGCGTGCTCCGTCCCGCGTTCCAGGCAGCGAAGGAAATCGAGATGATCTGCCGCGAAGCTTCGACCGACGCGCTGCTCGACCTGCTCGCGCAGCACGAAGTCGATCTCGTGCTCACCGACGCGCCGGCCGCGAGCCGCGTGCTGCGCGCGTTCAACCATCTGCTTGGCGAGAGCGGGACGACGTTCTTCGCCGCGCCGCGGCTCGTCGCGACGCATCGCCGCGATTTCCCGAAATCGCTCAATGGCGCGCCGCTCCTCATGCCGGGCGCGGCGACGCAGCTGCGCCGTTCGCTCGAGCTCTGGCTCGACGCGCACAGCCTCACGCCGAAGCGCATCGGCGTGTTCGACGACCCCGCGCTCATGGCGTCGTTCGGCGGCGGCGCGGTGGGGATTTTCGCGGCGCCGACGGCGGTCGAGCGCGAGATCGCGAAGCAGTACAACGTCGGCATCGTCGGGCGCGTCCCGGCGCTCAAAGAGCGCTTCTACGCCGTGTCGGCGGAGCGGAAGATTCAGAACCCGCTCGTCGGCGCGATCACAACGCCCGCGCGGCGCGGTATCTTGTGGCGATGAACGAGACGCATCCGGAAACCGAGCTCGAACAAAAACGCGAGTGGCGGCTCGCGGGCGTCATCTTCTTCGGTCTCCTGGCGCTGCTGCTGCTCTACGCGGCGTTCCTCATTCTCTGGCCGTTCATGACGGCCATCCTCCTCGGCGGAATCCTGGTGATCCTCACGTTCGGCATCTTCAAACGCCTGCGCGCGCGACTGAAGGGAAGCTCGAACCGCGCGGCGCTGCTGATGCTCCTCGGCATCACCGTCATCATCGTCATTCCCGCGCTGATTCTCAGCATCCTGCTCGTGCAGCAGGCGAATGTCGTCGTCGAGAAGCTGCAGTCGGGCGAAGCGCAGGCCATGGTGCAGAAGATCAACGTCACGCAGCATCTGCACTGGATCAAACGCATCGCGCCGAACTTCGATCCCGCTACGCTCAGTCCCGAGAAGCTCCTGCTGCCGGCCGTGCGGCAAGTGCCGGGCTGGGTCGCGCGCCACGGCGGCGCGGTGATCGGCGGACTCGCCGGCGCGGTCCTCGGCTTCGCGCTGATGCTGCTCTCGATGTACTTCTTCTATGTCGAAGGCGAATCGATTCTCGAACAGCTCTCGATCCTCTCGCCGATGCCGAAACGCTACGACGTTGAATTCCGCCATCGATTCCGCGACGTCATCGAAGCGACGTTTCGCGGGCAACTCTTCACCGGAATCGCGCAGGGCCTCATGACCGGCATCGGCCTCGCCATCACGCAGGTTCCCGGCGCGGGATTCTGGGGCGCGGTCGCGGCGCTGCTTTCGCTGATTCCGATGGTCGGCGCGGCGGCGGTGTGGGTGCCGGCGTCGATTTACCTCGTCATCTCCGCCTCGATGGGCGAGCGGCCGTGGTGGCAGGCGATCGTGCTGATCATCTGGGGTGTCCTGCCGGTATCGCTGATCGACAATGTCGTCCGTCCGTGGGCCATGAAAGGGAAGGTCCAGCTCCCGGCGATTCCGCTCCTCTTCGCGGTCCTCGGCGGGTTGCAGGCCTTCGGCTTCGTCGGTCTCGTGATCGGTCCGCTCGTGTTCTCGCTGCTGATGGCGGTGATCGAGATCTACAAGCGCTCGTTCCGGCAGCAGACTATTTCGGCAGAATCTCTCTGATCTTCGCGAGCAGTTCGTCGGCGTCGAACGGTTTCTTTACGACCGCCGCGATCTCTTTCGAGACCGTACGCACGAGCGACTCCGGCGACGCGGTGACGAGAATGGCGCGCTGGAGCCGCGGCTTATCGTGCACGCGCAGATGGCGAATGACCGTCATGCCGCCCTCGGTCGGGGTCATGAGATCGAGCAGGAAAATGTCGTACTCGACGCGCGCCATTTTCTCGATGCGCCTGCTGACCCGTGCTCACGACGTCGACGCGGAATCCTTCCCGCTGGAGCAATTTCGCGATCACGCGCTGGATCGCCAGGTCGTCATCGAGCACGAGCACGCGCGGTTTCTTCAGGAGGTCGATCATGTGCCCACAACATGGGCAGCTTCGATGCCAGCCGTCGAGCTGTGACAACATGAACGGTGTTACGGAAAGGGGACGACGGCGGTGCGGAACTTCTTTCATTTCACCAACGAGACCGACAAGCGCGTCACGATGTGGATCAAAGACGCAACCTCGATGGTCATCAATACGAAGTGGGGGTCCTTTGATCCGGGGGACGACATCCCGCCGTGGGCACCGGACAATCGGGTGCTCTATTACTGGATGGAATACTGGGCCGGCGAAACGAAAATCGCCACGACGGACAGTCTCTCCGTGGTGGTTTGCGGAAAGACGGTGCGGCTGGTGGGAACGGGCGGCAGCTATCGCACCGAAATCACCGATTATTACGACCGGCCGCATTTCCGGCTCGTCAATGGCACGGCCGGCAACGTCACTTGCTGGGTGAAATCCGGCGGCGCGGTGAACGAAAAGTTCAAGCTCCCGGCCAACGGCACCGCCTATGCGATGCCGGACTCCGTCCGCGATCGCGACTTCGATCTCGAGTTCTGGGAAGGAAGCACGAAGATCGCCCTCGCCGAGGGCTACAAGCTCGAGGGCTATTACGAGCGCGTGGCCACGCTGACGAAGAGCGGCGACAAGTATTCGGTGACGGTGGCGTAACCGGGGACGCTGGTGCGGGGTGAGGGATTCGAACCCCCGACCCTCTCCGTGTAAAGGAGACGCTCTACCACTGAGCTAACCCCGCGAAACGAGGAAGGCGGCGAGAATAACATGCAGCTCTCTAACGCTCATTTCGCGCCAACGTTTCGAGCGCGTCGCCGGTGATGCGGTAGACGGTCCATTGATCCATCGGCAACGCGCCGAGGGAACGGTAGAAGCGGATCGCGGGCTCGTTCCAGTTCAGCACCGCCCATTCCACGCGGCCGCAGTTGCGCTCGAGCGCGATCTCCGCGAGGCGCGCCAGCAGCGCGCGGCCGTAGCCTTTGCCGCGCAGCTCGGGGCGCACGTAGAGATCCTCGAGATAGACACCCGGGCGCGCGAGGAACGTCGAATAGTTGTGAAAGAAGAGCGCGAAGCCGACGGGCTCGACCCTCTCTTCGACATGCTCCTCGCCGATGAGGACCTCCGCGAAGCGCGGATTGCCGAAGAGCGTGGCCCGCACCGTACTCCTCGGTGGCGACGACCTGATGCGCGAGCCGCTCGTAGTCGGCGAGCTCGCGGATGAACCGGAGAATCAGCGGCACATCGTCTTCGGTCGCCGTGCGGATGTTCATGCGCCGCATCGTACAATCACCGATGGGTCCGCGCCCGTCATGAAAACGAAACCGTTGGTGATGCTCTGCTGGATTCAGGCCGTCATCGCGGCGTTCTTCGTCTGCCTCAATTTCTACGTTCTCATCAACCGCCCGATGCCCGGCTTCGACTACTCGCGGGTGAGCGGCAAAGTACTTGACGTCGTACCCGGCGGGACCGGGAGAGCGCGTCGGGAATTGCGAAGGGCGACAAGATTCTCTCGATCAACAACTACGCCGTCGCGAGCGGAATCATCCCGCTCTACTTCACGCGCGCTGGCGACACCGTACCGGTCGTCTACGAGCACGCGGGCCAGCGCCGCGCCGCGAATCTCACCCTCATCTCGCTCGAACAGCAGCGGCGTCTCGCGCTGCGCGCCGGCGAGGAGCGCGCGATCTCCGCGATCGCGAGCTACCTCAATTTCCCGCTGCACGTCTGGATGCTCGGACTCGGCGTCGCGCTGCTCGTCCTCCGTCCCGGCAACAAAGACGCGCTCCTCTCCGCGCTCACGCTGGTCTACTGGGCGGGGAGTCTCTTCCTCTATCAAACCTCGGGATTGCCGGCGTCGCTGCTGAACGTCCCGATGATCGTGATCGACGCCTGGTTCTGCGCGGCCTTCTTCGCCGCGGTCATGCACTTCGCGATGGTTTTTCCGAGCGAGCGCGTCGGACGTTTGCATCCGATCTGGGAGGTCGTGCCGTACGTCATCTCGCTGCCGATCTTCATCGAGACGTTGCTCAATGACCTGCGGCGGCTGCACGGTGATGTGAATCCCGTGTCGCTGCCATTTCGCGATGCATCCTCGAGCATCGGCAGCGTGCTGCTCGTCGGCGCGCTGATCACGCTCGGCGTTCGCCTCACGCGCATGCAGGACGCGAACGCGCGCCGCCGCGTCCAACTCGTTTTTCTCTCCCTGCTGCCCGCGACGGTCACGTTCTCGCTCGGGTTTCTCGGCGACGCGCTGCGCCTCGGCTACACGTTCAATTCGATCGTGCGCGTGCTCAACACGCCGATGACCATGCTCGGCGCGGCGCTGTACGGCTACGCGGTCGTGCGCCATCGCCTCTACAACATCAGCGTCCTCGTGCGGCGCAGCCTTCAGTACGCGCTCGCCCGCGGCACGTTGTTCGTGCTGATGTCGCTGCCGGTCATCGGCCTGGCGATCTTTTTCTACGCCCACCGCCGCGACTCGATCGCGGCGCTGCTGACCGGAACGCCGGCCGTCTATCTGCTCCTCCTCATTCCTCTCGCCGCGATGATTCACTATCGCAAGCGGCTGCTCGAGGCCCTCGACCGCCGCTTCTTCCGCGAGCAATACGACGCGCGGCGCGTGCTGCTGCACGTCGTCTCGATCATCCGCGGCGGCTCGGACATGCTCGCGCTCTCCCGCGCCGCGCTCGACGAGATCGACAAGGCGCTGCATCCGAAACACATCTCGCTCTGGCAGGTCGATCCCGAGGGCGGACAGCTGCATCGCGGCTTCTATCGCGGCGAAGACGCGCCGTTCGAAGTCGTGTCGCTCGCGGCGAACGGCACGCTCGCATCACTGCTGATCACGGACGACGATCCGCTCGACGTCTTTCATCGCTCGACGCGTGCGCTGCTGCAGCGGCTCCCCGAGGCCGAGCGCGAATGGCTGCGCGTCTCGGACGCGTATCTGATCGTGCCGCTGCTGATCGAGAAGCGTCTCGTCGGACTGATGGTCCTCGGCGAGCGAAAATCGGAAGAGCCGTACAGCAGCGAGGACCGCGAGCTGCTGCGCACGCTCGGCGCGCAACTCGCGCTGACGCTCGATTACACGCGGCTCAAGCAGTCGCCGTCGCTGGTCTGGTCCGCGCCGGTGCACGTCTACACGTCGGACGTCGTGCAGCTCTGTCCGAAATGCGGCCGCTGCTACGCGCCCGACGCGTCGCAGTGCGAGCTCGATCAGGAAACGCTCGTCCCGGAGTCGGGCGTGCCGCGCATCATCGAGGACAAGTACATCATCACGCGACTCCTCGGCCGCGGCGGCATGGGCTCGGTCTACCTCGCGACGCAGAAGCGGCTCAATCGTCCCGTCGCGATCAAAGTGCTGCTCTCGCATCTCGTCGGCAGCGCGTCGATGCGCAGCCGCTTCGAGCGCGAAGCGCGCATCGTGGCGCGGCTGCGCCATCCGTCGATCGTGACGATTCACGACTTCGGCGTCCTGGCCTCCGGGCACGCGTATCTGGTGATGGAGCACCTCGACGGCGAGACGCTGCGCAAAGTGATCAACAGCGGAGCGCAGCCGCTGCCCGCGGCGATGGCGATTCTGCGTCCGGTCGGCGAGGCCGTCGACGCCGCGCACAACGCCGGCATCGTCCATCGCGACCTCAAGCCGGAGAACATCATGATCGTGCGCGATCACGGAAGCCTGCCCGCGCCGCGCGTGCTCGACTTCGGGCTGGCGAAGATGTCGAGCCCGATCGGCGAGGATGAAGCGACGTTCGTGCAATCGGGACACAGCGCGGGCGTCGTCGGGACATTGATGTACATGGCCCCCGAGGTCCTGAGCGGACACACCGCGGACGCGAAGTCGGATCAGTACAGCCTCGGTCTGATCGCCTACGAGCTGATCGCGGGAGAACATCCGCTCGGACAGTCGACCGACCTCGCCTCGGTCGTGCGCGGACACACCGACCTGCCGCTGATTCCGATCACCGACCGCGTGCCCGGCATCCCGCGCCACGTCGCCGACGCGCTGCATCGCGCGCTGGCGAAGAAAGCGGATCAGCGATTCCGGAGCGTGGGCGAGTTCATCGCGGCGATGACTAGGAACGCCGGGTCCTCGCCGGCTGAACGGGCGGCGTCTCGCTCACCGGGTGGCGGCGGGGACGCTATCGGCGCAGGCACCACCATCACCGGCACCGGCGCGTGGCGGATGATGTCGAGTTTCCCTTCGCTCGGCGCGATCGTGGCGTTGAGGAAGATCGAGTCGGCGTCGACTTTCGTCACGTACTTCACGATCTCTTTCTGCGCGTCCGAGCCGTTGACGATCTGCGTCTTCGCATTCGGAACGCCGGACGAGAGATCGCGCAGAAGTTCTTCGGCGCGCTTGCGCTCCTCGTCCTCGCAGATGGTCAACAAGTGGATCTCTTTCCCGACATTCGCCGCGAGCTCGAGCGCCGCGTGCGAGGTCTGCCCGAGATGCACCGGCACGACGACGCGCTGCATGTCGGGCCGCTTGCGGATTCCGTAGCGGATCGCGAGCACCGGCGCGGGCGGGTCTTTGAGCACGGAAATCGTGGTTGAGCCGATGATGAGGTGTGCGACGTGATGCCGCGCGTGCGTGGCGATCACGACGAGATCGACCTTCTCGGCCGCGGCGGTGCGGCAGATTTCGCCTCCCGGATCGGGCGCCTGCCGCACGATCAGCTGTGTCGGAATGGTCTTGTCGCGAATGCGCCCGCGCAGCCGCTCGAGCTCCAGCTTCTCCGCATATTCATAGAGCGAAGGATCGGCGGGGAAGCGAAGCTCATCGGGATTCGACGCCCACGTCATGCGCACGTGGAGGATGACGATCTCGCCGCCGTTCGCCGCGGCGATTCGCACCGCGTCGTCGAACACCCACTCAGACGCGGTGGAGAAGTCGGTGGGGATGAGGATGCGGCGGAACATGGTTGCGCGCGACCATTATCGCGCCGCCACCGTCGCCGCCGGCGCAGAAACCGGCCCCGGCGTCACAATGTACCGAATCACCGTCTTCGGCTCGGCCTCGGTCTCCGCGATCTGCAGCATCACCTGTTTCCCGTTCGGGTTCATCGCTTCGCCGGGGATGAACGGGTCCTGCATCGCCTGATTCAGCTGCACTTCCAGCGCGCGCCAGGTCTGCTGTTCCGGCGGATATGTGTCCTGCGACGGGAACGCGCGGAACTGCGCGAGGTACGTCGTGTAGTAGTGAAAGACCTGCGGGAACGAGTCGTCGGTGGCGAGCGTGTAGACCTCGGCGCCGGCGCCGTATTTGTTGCGGATCATCACCTCATCGCGGCGCGTGAGGTCTTCGCGATACTGCGCGCCCTCGTAAATCGGAATCGCCGCGTTGATCGATCCGATCACCTGCTGCGGATCGACCGGCGTCTGCGGCACCGGCGCTTCCTTCGGCGGATTCTGTTCGGCGGCTGCGCTCGATTCCGTTCCGCCGGTGCATCCGGTGAGCAACAGCGCGAGTGCGAGTGCGGCTGCCAATCCCTTGATCATCAAGGGTCTGTAGAGCAATGCGTATGCCGCCGACATCAGTTGTTCTGCGCGTGAAAGGCAACCGAGCGGTGCCGTTGCGCGTTGCTGCGCAGGCGCTCGAGCGCAGTCTCGCCGCCGTACTTCTCGACGAGCTGTTCGTCGTAGTCGTCGGCAATGCTGGCGACGGAGTCGAGCGAAGCGATCAACTGCTCGCCGCGCAGGCGACGTCCGAGGAAGGAGTGAGAGAAGAAAATGTCCGGGCCGACCATGCTGAACGCGCCGAGCGGAACTTGCGCGTTGAGCCGGAGCAGCTCCGCCATGCACTCGAACGTCGGGTCGACGCCCTGCACGCAGAACGCGAGCACGTCGATCACCGCGTCGTCTTCCTCGTACGGATTGATCGAGATCTCCAGCACGGTCGAGCCATACTTGAGATAGAAATCGCAGTGATCGGCATCGTCGAAGTGTTCGTCCACGAGCTCGTCGAGGTACGACTTCACCTGCCGATACACTTCCTCCTGGCACTGCGTATGGAACTGTTTGGTTCGCGTGCCGGTCGTCATTGGGCGTGATTATAACGATGAACGGAACATTTGAACGCCGCAGGTCGCTCGTTTTGAAACGAGGCAAAGAGCGCGTCGTTGCGAATCGGCATCCGTGGATCTTCGCCGGTGCGATTCACAGCGAGCGCGGCCCTGAGGATGCGCCGATCGGCGACCTCGTCGACAGCGATGGCAAGCGGCTCGCGTCGGGCTTCTACTCGCGGCACTCGCAGATCCGTTTGCGCGCGCTGACGTTCGGCGACGAAGAGCTGACGCCGCAGCTGATCGCGACGCGCATCGCGAGCGCGATCGCGCGCCGCCGCACGATCTTCGACGAGACCACGAACGCAGCGCGAGTCGTGCACGCCGAAGGCGATGAGCTGAGCAGCCTCGTCGTCGATCGCTACGACGACCTGCTCGTCGTCGAGATCGCGAACCGCGGTGTCGAGCAGTTGAAGCCGCTCATCATCGAGACGCTGCAGCGCGAGCTCTCGCCGCGCGCGATCTATTTCAAGAACGACTTGTCCGTGCGTGCGCTGGAGCAGCTTTCCACCGAAGACGAAGGTTCCGCGGGCGCGACGCGCTTCCTCGAATCCGGGCTCACGTTCCTCATCGATCCGAGCGAAGGACAGAAGACCGGCTTCTTCCTCGACCAGCGCGACAACCGCCGCCTCACGCGCACACTCGCGGCCGGCAAGCGCGTGCTCAATCTCTTTTCCTACACCGGCGCGTTCGGCGTCTACGCGGCCGCGGGCGGCGCGGCGGCGGTGACGAACGTCGACGTCTCCGCGCGCGCGATCGAGCAGGCGCGCGAGAACCACGCCCTCAACGGGCGCAACGCGGAGTTCGTCGTCGCCGACGCATTCCAGTACGTGCGCCAGCAGCGCGAGCGCTTCGATTTCATCGTCTGCGATCCGCCCGCGTTCGCGAAGTCGCGCGGCGACGTCGAGCGTGCAGCGCGCGGCTACAAGGACATCAATCTCTATGCGCTGAAGCTCGTCGAGCCGGGCGGCATGCTGATGACGTTCTCGTGCAGCGGGCACATGTCGCTCGATCTCTTTCAGAAAGTGATCTTCGCCGCGGCGCTCGACGCCGGCCGGCGCGTGTCGATCGTGAAACGCCTCGGCGCAGGGGCCGATCATCCCGTCAGTCTCTATTGCCCCGAGGGGGAGTACCTCAAGGGATTCCTGTTGGAAGTGCGATAATTTCGGCCTCGCTCATGACCAGCACGCTCCACAACGTTCCGATCCCGAAAGCGTCGCGCGAGATCACCGTCGCCTACCTCGGCGATCTGCTGCTGGGCGCCGGTTTCATCGACGACCGCCAGCGCGCCGACCTCGAAGCCGTCGACCGGCAATTTCGCGCGCAGGTGCGCGCGACCAAAGCCCGCACCGAAGAAGAGGCGAGCCCGTTCAAGGCGCTCGCGGCGCTCAATCTCACCGACGCCAGCGGCAACGGGACGAAGATGGACGACTTCCTCCTCGCGCGCCTCATCGCCGAGGACGCGCACCTGCCGTTCTACAAAATCGATCCGCTCAAGCTCGACGTCGAGATGATCGAGTCGAAGATCTCGCGGCCGTTCGCGCGCAAGCACAAGATGATTCCGGTCGCCATCCGCGACGGCAAAGTCATCGTGGCGATGGTCAATCCGTTCGATCACGCGGCCATCGATTCGTACCGGCCGATGGCGAAGCAGGAGATCGAGATCGTCGTGTCCGCCGAGTCGGACGTGATGGGCGTGATCACCGAGCAGTACGGATTCCGCACCGCGGTGACGAAGGCCGAGCGCGACCTGTCGCGCGGCGCGATCGACCTCGGCAATCTCGAGCAGTACATCAAGCTGAAGTCGGGCGCGGAGATCGAGACCAGCGATCAGCACATCGTCAACGCCGTCGACTATCTGCTGCAGCACGCGTACGACTCGCGCGCGTCCGACATTCACATCGAGCCGAAGCGCGAGTACGCGCAGATCCGCTTCCGCATCGACGGCGTGCTGCACGAGATCCAGCGCGTGCCGAAGCTCGTGAACCTCGCCGTGACGTCGCGCCTCAAGACGATGTGCCGCATGGACATCGCCGAAAAGCGCCGGCCGCAGGACGGGCGCATCAAGACCGAGCACGACGGGAAAGAGGTCGAGCTGCGCGTTTCGACGCTGCCGACCGCGTTCGGCGAAAAGGTCGTGATGCGCATTTTCGATCCCGACATCCTGATCCGCGACCTCGGCGGTCTCGGCTTCTACGAGGACGAGCTGAAGACGTTCGCCGACTGGATCAAGCGCCCGCACGGCATCATCCTCGTCACCGGTCCGACGGGATCGGGCAAGACCGTCACGCTCTACTCCGCGCTGAAATCGCTCGCGTCGCCGGAGATCAACATCACGACCATCGAAGACCCGATCGAGATGGTGTGGGACGACTTCAATCAGACGGCGGTGCAGAACAAGCTCGGGATCACGTTCGCGGCCGCGCTGCGCACGATCCTGCGGCAGGACCCGGACATCATCATGGTCGGCGAGATCCGCGACGGCGAGACTGCACAGAATGCGGTGCAGGCCGCGCTGACCGGCCATCTCGTCTTTTCGACGCTGCACACGAACGATGCATCGACGTCGATCACGCGCCTGGTCGACCTGGACATCCAGCCGTTCCTGATCTCGTCGACGCTGATCGGCGCCATGGCGCAGCGCCTCGTGCGCAAAATCTGCGAGCACTGCCGCCGCAACCGCCCGCTGAGCCTCGAAGAGTCGTCGATGCTGAACCTGCAGGCGCCGCCGGGAAAACGGATCATCGTGAAAGAAGGCGCGGGCTGCATCCGCTGCCGCAACACCGGCTACTTCGGCCGCACCGGCATCTTCGAGATCCTGCCGGTCGACAACGCCATCCGCGACCTCGTCGACCGGAGCGAGGACTTCCTGAAGATCAAGGAGATGGCCATCAAACGCGGCATGCGCACCCTCCGGCAAAGCGCGTTGCGCAAATTGGCCGAGGGCATCACCAGCTTCGAAGAAGTCGTGCGCGTGACGGGGATCTGACGATGGCCTCGAAGCTCGTCTGGACGAGCGATCCCGAACAGGCGAAACGGTTGCGCGAGGAAGCGCCGCGGGATGTCGACGTCGATCCCGCGAAGCAACAAATCCGCGTCACCCTCGACCGCAAACGCCGCGCCGGCAAAACCGTCACCGTCGCCACCGGCTTCGAACACACGCCGGAATCCCTCGCCAAACTCGCCGCCACGCTCAAGAAAAAGTGCGGCTCCGGCGGCACGGCGAAGGATGGCGAGATCGAGATTCAGGGCGATCACGCCGGGCGGGTGGGGGAGGAGTTGCGGAAGTTGGGGTATCGGGTGCGGTGAGTGCCTACGGCTCGATGTCCCACGGAACTTCCCACTCGCGCAGATCCCCGCGCTGTTTGCGAATGGCATAGTCGATCTTCTGCAGCGCGAGCAATTGCCGGATCTTTTCGGGCAGCGGAAGATCGCGCTGCTCCGCATGAAGCGCCCGTTTGCCGGCGCGAAGTTGTTCGAGAAGTTCGGGCGAGGGGCGGGGCCGCTGCGTTGCCATGATCGCTAGAACGTCAGCTTGAAGCGTTCCATGACGTCTTGCAAGAGTGCACCGCCCACCCGCGGCGAGACGCCGCTCGTTCAGCCGGCGAGGACGCCGGCACTCCCAACCGACTCGGAACGCCGGCGTCCCGCCGGCTGATCCGGCGGCGTCCCCGCCGCCGCACCAATCAGAACCTCACCCGCACCCTTGACGGCGTGGTCTCCGCGAACCAGATGATCGCGTCATACGTGGCGGGGAGGGTGGCGCCTTCGCGGTAGAAGCCGAGGACGGGGGTTTGTTCGAAGCCGGCGCCGATGCTCCACATCGTGTGTCGTGTTGCGAAGTATTGCCGGGCCTCGGTCGAGGCGATGTTGCGGAAGTCGGCGGTCCAGCGGGGCAGGCCGATCGAGCGGAAGAGAGGATCGAATCCGCTGGGGAACGGCGTGACGCTCGATGCGGTGAGCGAGCCGCCCGTCACGGCGTTGAAAGAGCCGTGATCGAATGCGAAGCCGAAGATCACCATCTGCTCACCGGGGAACAGCTCGCGCAGGTGGCCGCCCATCGTGATCGGCTGGACGGAGACGTGATAGTTGTGCGCCCAGAGCACGAGTTTCTCGCCGGCGTGCAGGACATTCGCGAACCACGCGACGTTCTCGGCCATGAGCGGATCGCGGACCTGCTGGGTGCGGCCGGCGGCGACGTGCTGCTCGTGTTGCACGATGACGCGCGCGTAATGGAGCATCTGCTCGAACTCGCTCGCGCTCGATCGGGAGACGTAGTCGGCGCGTTTCGCTTCGAAATCCGCGTACGCCGTTTCCAGATCGGCACGGCATTGACCGCGAACCGTCGACGACTGGGAGAGATAGTTCCCGAGATTTCCCGAGTACGGTGCCCAGCAGTTCCACTTTGCCGTGATCGTCGCGGCGCCGCTGGGATCGATGCGCTCAAGATAAGCCTTCGCTTTGGTCAGCGCGACCTCCGAAAATTGCATGTCGAAGCCCCGGAAGGAAACCGGCGGCTTCGCGCCTCGGCGCAGGTTGTAGTTGCGCATCCAGACGATCATGTCCAGCACTTCGTCCGTATTCCACGTCCAGAAGTGCTGGCCGGCGAGCGCGGTCGCGGCGTCGCCGGTGCCGTTCAACACGTAGTCATTGATCGCGTCGCACTCGGGCAGCGCGGCTTCGATGGCGAAGACGGTGAAGCCCATGTTCTCGACGAGGTATTCGAGGACGCGGTGCTTCATCCGGAAGAACTCGCGCGTGCCGTGCGTCGCCTCGCCGAGGGAGACGATGCGCGCGTTGCCGACGATCGTGGAGAGGCCGCGCAGATCGTCGAAGCCGGTCTCCGGCTGATCGGTCGCGAACGCGATGGCGTGCCTCGCGAGCCATTCCGCGGTGGTGAGCTTCGACTCGTCGTCCGGGCTCGGCGAACGGACCGAGCGACGGCGCGCCTCGAGCGGTGCGGAGAGCAGGAACAGGAGAAGGAGGGACAGCAGGAGTCGCCGCTTCTGCATGGGCCGCAGTCTAGGCTCGCGCGGGCGCCGCGGATAACAACTCTATGAAACTCTTCACGTACTCGGGCTGCTCGTGCCCGCGCGGCGCGAGCGTGGCGGCGAGCCAGGTGCGGCGGATAGCCGCGCGTGCCGAGGCGGACCGCGGCGAGGCGGCCGGATGCGAGCTCGCCCGCGACCGCCCAGCGCGCGGCAACGGTGACGCCGAGGCCCGCGCGAACCATCGCCAGCAGCGCCTCCGTCAGCTTCATCACCGTGACCTCCGGCGACTTCGACCCCTTTGAAAAACTGCTGGTGAAACAGATTCTCGGACGGCGGCGTGTAGAGCAGCAGCCGCTCGTTGCGGAGATCGGACGCGCGGACGAATTTCTTCTGCGCGAGCGGATGCTTCGGCGCGGTGATGAGGAGCATCTCGTCGCGGAACAGCTCGCGTGTGGCGATGCGGCGGTCGCGCGGGACGGTGGTGGCGATGGCGAGATCGATCGCGCCGTTCTGCAGCGCCGCGAGCGGATCGGAGGTCGCGTCGGCGACGATGCGCACCTCGACGTCGCGATGGCGTTTGTGAAAGCGCTGCAGCAGCGGCGGGAGCCACTCGTACAGCGTGTAGCACTCGGTGGCGATGCGCAGCGTGCCGTGCCAGCCGGCGGAGCGGCGGCGCAGGTCTTCTTCGAGCGCCGAGAGGTCGTGGACGATCGGCCGCGCGCGCTCGGCCAGCTCTTCGCCGGCGGCGGTGAGGACGAGGCGTTTCTTGATGCGGGCGAACAGCTCCACGCCGAGGGACGACTCGAGCTGGCGCAGCTGATGGCTGAGCGCCGACTGCGTGACGTTCAGCTGCTCGCTGGCGCGGGTCAGGCCGCCGCTGTCGACGATCGCCAACACAAGCCGAAGATCGCGCATCTCCACCGCCGAGGGACGAAAGTCATTCATCGAAAACACTCATGTTCTTTGGAAAGATAATGAATTGGATCGAAAAGCTCAAGCCCGCTACTTTGTAGGCCATGCGAGTGATCGTGCTTTTGCTGCTTGTCGTCACGTCCACCATTTCCGCAGAAGTGCGCGCGGTCCGCACGGCGCGCGCGCCGGTGATCGACGGACGGCTCGACGACGAGGCGTGGACGAGCGCGCCGCTCATCTGACGGGATGCAGCAGCAGCGGCCCGACAACGGCCAGCCGGGCAGCGAGCGCACCGAGATCCGCATGCTCTTCGACGACGACGCGCTCTACGTCGGCGCGCGGATGCAGGACCGCTCGCCGGTGACGCGACTCCTCGGACGGCGCGACACGTTTCTCGAATGCGACTGGCTCGGCATCCTGCTCGATCCGCTGCTCGACCGCCGCACCGGCAACGCCTTCTTCGTCAATCCCGACGGCGTGCAGTACGACGAAGTCATCTCCAATGACGACTCCGAGGACACGGATTGGGACGGTGTGTGGCAGTCGGCGACTTCCGTTGACGGCGGCGGCTGGACGGCGGAGCTGCGCATTCCGTTCTCGCAGCTGCGCATCGACAACCGCGAGCGGCAGTTGTGGGGCATCAACTTCATCCGCTGGATCAAGCGGCGGCAGGAGCAGGATCGCCTCTTCTCGCATCCGCGCAATCAGCGCGGCTTCGCCTCGCGCTTCGGAACGCTCGCGGGGCTCGACGGCATCAAGCCGCGGCCGAAGGTCGAAGTCGCGCCGTACGTCGTTTCGTCGTTCGATCAGGCGCGCAGCGTGAGCGTGCTCGATCCGCTCAACGAGCGGCGCTCGCGCGAAGTCGACGGCGGCCTCGATCTCCGCTGGAAAGCGCGCTCGAACATCGCCGTCGCGGCGACGCTGAATCCCGACTTCGGCCAGGTCGAAGTCGATCCGGCGATTCTCAATCTCTCGCAGTTCGAGCTCTTCTTTCCGGAGAAGCGGCCGTTCTTCGTCGAAGGCGCGAAGATCTTCACGTTCGGCGGCATCGCCACCGAATACGCGTCGCCGTTCGCGGTCGCGCAGCCGGTGCTGTTCTACTCGCGCCGCATCGGGCGCGTGCCGCAGGGCAACGGGCGCGTCGTGTCCGACTACGTCGATCTTCCGGATGAGACGTCGATTCTCGGCGCGGCGAAAGTATCGGGGCGCCTCGGCGCGACGACGTTTGCGGTCGTCGGCGCGATGACGCAGGCCGAGGAGGCGCGGTACAGCGCGCTCGGAACGGTGGGGGAGCGGGTGGTGGAGCCGCGCAGCGGATACCTCGCATTGCGCGCGACGCGCGACTTCGAGCGGGCGCGCATCGGCGGGATCGTCACCTCGGTCACGCGGCAGAACGACGCGGCGACGCGCGGGTTTCTCGGGTCGCAGGCGACGGTCGCGGGCGTCGACGGATACGCGTGGTTCGCGAAGCGCACCGTGCTGCTCGATTACTTCTTCGCCGCGTCGAGCATTCGCGGCAGCCGGGAAGCGATCACCGTGCTTGCAGCTGCGCGCCCGCGCATCAGTACGCGCGGCCGGACCCGACGCGGACCTCGCTCTCCGGCACCGGCGCGAAGGTCGTGCTCTCGCGCGAGAGCGGCATGTGGCGCTATCAACTGCACGCGCAGTCCTACTCGCCGGGATTCGACATCAACGACCTCGGCTTTCAATCGCGCGCCGATCTCCGCTCTGCGCACGCGCAGGGAACGTGGCTCGACGTCGCGACGCGGAAGCGCACGCGCCAGAACCGCGTCACGATCGGCCGCTACCTCGTCACGAACCAGGGCGGCGATCGCCTCGGCGACGGCATCGCCGCCGACTCCAGCACGCTCTTCAAAAACTATTGGACGCTCGCGCTCCGCGCCTCGCGCGCGTTCGCCGCGTACGACGATCGCGAAAGCCGCGGCGGTCCGCTCATTCGCAAGCCGGAAGGGTGGACCGGACAAGTGACGCTGTCGAGCGATCCGCGCAAGAAGATCTCCGCGGCGCTCACGCGGGCGATGGGCGGCGACGACGACCACGGCTCGATCAGCACCATCACCGGCACGCTGACGCTCCGCCCGCGCTCCAACGTCAACATCTCCGTCGCCGCGACGCGCGTCAGCAATGTCGTCGCATCGAAGTGGGTGGCTACGATTGGTGGACAGCCCATTTTCGCGCGGCTGCGTGACGAGCGCCTCGAAATCGCGCCGCGTGTCGACTGGACGATCCGCCGCACGCTCACGCTGCAGCTCTTTCTGCAGCCCTTCGCGGCATCAGGCACGTACGACGGATTCAAGCAGCTCGTTCGTCCCGGCGGCGAATACGAGCCGTACACCGGCTCGATCCGCAATCCGAATTTCGTCTTGCGCTCGATGCGCGGCAATGCAGTGCTGCGTTGGGAGCTGCGCGGCGCGTCGACGCTGTTTCTCGTCTGGAATCAGCAGCGCTCCGATCGCCGTCTCGAGCCGACGCGCGGCGCCTTCGACGACTTCCGCGGCGTGACAAGCGTCGAGCCGGATGATCGCTTTCTGGTGAAGGTCAGCCATCGCTTCGACTTTCCCAAGTGACGGACGTTTGTCCGCGGACAGCTGACAACCGGACGCATGTCGCATGCGGCTAAGTGACTGAAAACGAAGCGCGGTCGGGTGGCATCGCCGTTGCGCTGGCGAGCCCGACATGAAACTGCTACTGCTGCTCTTTCTTTGTGCGACCTCCGCATTCGCGCAGGTCACCGAAACGGAGGATTACCTTCTGACGAATGTCGCCGACGGCGTCTACACGCTGCGGCACAAGCGCGCGGCGCGGATCGGTGCGCTCAGCGGCAACACGACGCTGATCGTGGGCGAGCGCGGCGCGCTGGTCATCGACTCCGGTTCGCTGCCGTCGGTGGCCCGCGCCGACATCACCCTGCTCAAAACGTTGACGGGAAAACCGATCAGCTACCTGGTGAATACGCACTGGCACGGCGATCACACGTACGGGAACGGTGTCTACGCCGATGCCTTTCCCGGGATCACGATCATCTCGCACACGGAAACGGCGCGAATGATCCGCGGCTACCTGCCGCACTTCATCACCCGGAACGTTGACGGCGCCGCAGTGCTGAAACGGGTGATCGAGTCGGGCAAGGACGTCGATGGCAGCACGCTCAATGAGGAGGCGAAAGAGCAGCTGCGCGCAGACCTGCCGAACGCAGCCGCGCGTGCGGAAGAGTTCAAGACGCTGAAGATTGATCCGCCGAATCTCACGTTCGATCGCGAGCTCAATCTCGAGCTGGGGAATCGGGAGGTGCAGCTCAGGTTTCTCGGCCGCGGCAACACGTCGGGCGACGTCATTGCCTGGCTGCCCGACAGCCAGGTCGTTGCGGCCGGGGACCTCTTGGTCTATCCGTTTCCGTTTCTCATCGGCGGCTTTCCGAGAGAGTGGAGCGCCACGCTGCAGCGGATCGCTGGGCTGCATCCGAAGACGATCATTCCCGGACATGGCGCCGTCCTCTTCGGCGACGACGGCACGAACTATCTGCGCTCGATCGAGGAGTTGCTGAGCGGGGTGAGCGTGGTGGTGCAAGCCGAGACGTTCAAACTGGGCAACGGACCGCAACTCCTCGACGACGTCATGGAGGCGGTGAAGCGGAGTCCCGACATTGCCGCGCTGCGGCGGCGTTTCGCGGGCGATGACGCCGATCGCGCCGCGAGCTTCGACCAATCGCTGCCGAATCTGATCAAGTCTTCGTATCGCGAGGCGTGGGGGAATTGACGCGCACCGTCGTGTAAGCGCCGGAGATCGGGCACCGCCGGACGGCGGGGAAGCGCATGCTATTCTTCCTCGCCAGCAGCTGGTCGATTTCTGGAGAACGCAAGATGACCGTGCAGGCTTCGCCGTCTTCGCTGGAGCGGGAGCTGGAATTCCGCAAGAAGCTCACCGCGATCGCGAATCAGATCAACTCCGCGGAGTCGATCCCTCACATCCTGATGACGCTCAAGGACAAGATCCTGGAGCTGCTCGATGCGGAACGGCTGACCATTTACGCAATCGACACGAAAAATCAAGAACTCTACTCACTGCAGAAAGTCGGCGATCAGCCGAAGGAGATCCGCGTCCCGAAGTCGTTCGCGTCGATCGCCGGCTTCACCGCGCTGGCGCGCAAGACGATCAACATCAAGGATGCGTACGACGCGGCGGAGCTGCAGCGCTTCCATCAGAACCTCCGCTTCGATCAGCGCTGGGACAAGCAGATCGGCTTCCGCACGAAGGCGGTGCTGGCCGTGCCGATCATGTTCGAGAAGTACCTCCTCGGCGTGGTGCAGCTGATCAACAAGCGCCACGGCCCGTCGTTCACGCAGCAGGACGAGGACGGCGTCGAAGAGATCGCGCGCATCCTCGGCATCGCGTTCTACAACCAGCACAAGGTCGCGCGGACGACGAAGCCGTCGCGCTTCGGCACGCTGATCGACAAAGGCATCCTCTCCGAGAAGATGCTCGAGCAGGCGGTCAGCAACGCGCGCATGAACAACACCAACGTCGAGAAGGTGCTGATCGAGGACTTCAGCATTCCGAAGGAAGAGGTCGGCGCGTCGCTGCAGGCGTATTACTCGGCGCCGTGGTTCAACTACGACGGCACGCAGGAGATCCCGGCCGATCTGCGCGAGCGCGTCTCGGCGGACATCTGGAAGAAGCACGGCGCCGCGCCGGTGGAGCGCAGGCCGGGCATGCTCGTGGTGGCGGTCGATGACCCGCAGGACCTGACGCGCATCGACGGCATCCGGGCCATGAACATCGCACCGCGCCACGAGTTCATGGTGGCGATGAAGCACGACATCCTCGATTACATCGCCAACTCGTACGGCGAGTCGAAGGAAAGCGGCGGCGGCGAGTCGTCGGCCGACGCGGCGGACTGGGCGAAGATTCTCGATTCCCTCGGCGAGGGTGAGAAGGTCGAGCTGGAAGACAGCCCGACGATCAGCGACCAGCCGGAGATCGACGAGACCGACTCCGGCATCGTGAAGCTGGTCAATCAGTTGATCATCGAAGGGTACGCCCGCGGCGCGTCGGACATCCACGTCGAGCCCGACGGCTCGAAGAATCCGTGCATCATCCGGCTGCGCATCGACGGCGATTGCCAGAAGTTCATGGAGATCCCGGGCGCGCACCGCAACGCCGTGGTGCAGCGCCTCAAGATCATGGCCCGGCTCGACATCTCCGAGAGACGCAAGCCGCAGGACGGAAAGATCCGTTTCAAGTATTCAAAGGGCGTGATCGAGCTGCGCGTGGCCACGATCCCGACGACGAATCAGAACGAGGACGTGGTGATGCGCATCCTCGCGGCGTCGAAGCCGCTGCCGCTGGAGAAGATGGGCTTTTCGGAGCGCAATCTCGAGCGCTTCAAGGTGATCGTGCAGAAGCCGTACGGGATCTGCCTCGTCGTCGGTCCGACCGGCTCCGGCAAGACGACCACACTGCATTCCGCACTCGGCTTCATCAACACCGTCGACATGAAGATCTGGACCGCGGAAGATCCGGTCGAGATCACGCAGCGCGGCCTGCGCCAGGTGCAGGTGCAGCCGAAGATCGATTTCACGTTCGCCGCGGCGATGCGCTCGTTCCTGCGCGCCGATCCCGACGTGATCATGGTCGGCGAGATGCGCGATCACGAGACGGCGGCGATCGGCATCGAGGCCTCGCTCACCGGCCACCTCGTGTTCTCGACGCTGCACACGAACTCCGCGCCGGAGACGATCACGCGCCTCCTCGACATGGACATCGATCCGTTCAATTTCGCCGACGCGCTCCTCGGCGTCATGGCCCAGCGCCTGATCCGCGTGCTCTGCCCGAAGTGCAAGGAAGGCTACAACCCCACGCCCGAGGAGTTCGAGGAGATCATCGAGGCGTACGGCTACGAGTACTGGCCGGAGACGAAGATCACCTACTCGCCCGAGCTCCAGCTCTACCGCCCGAAAGGCTGCCCGGCCTGCACGAACAGCGGCTACAAAGGCCGCATGGGCATCCACGAGCTGCTGGCCGGCACCGACGAGCTGAAGAGAGCCATCCAACACCGCGCCCCGATCGACGAGCTGCGCAAGCTGGCCATGGAACAAGGCATGCGCACGCTGATGCAGGACGCGATCGAGAAGGCGTTCAAGGGGTTTACGGATATCAAGCAGGCGCGGAGCGTGGCGGTGAAGTGATCGGTGTCATCGGTGCGGACGCGTGTCGACCCAATGGCAGTTGTCCGCCGCCGAGGATCTGGTCGTGGAAGGCGCGGACATCGAAGTTCTGGCCGAGCTGTTTTTCCGCGTACGTCCGCAGCTCGCGGATTTTGAGCTCGCCGATTTTGTACGCAGACACGCCGCCGGGACTGGTGATGTAGCGGTCCACTTCGTTTTCGATCTCGCGGTCGGTCTTGGCGGCGTTGGCGCGGCAATAGCGGATCGTCTCTTCGCGCGTCCAGCCCATCGCGTGGATCCCGGTGTCGACGACGAGCCGGATGGCGCGCCAGATCTCGTTCGTCAGCTGGCCGTATTTCGAGTACGGATCCTGGTACAACCCGAGCTCGCCGCCGATCGTCTCCGCGTACAGTCCCCAGCCCTCGGAGAAGACCGGATAGACGTCCCAGCGCCGCCACTCGGGGAGGTCCGTGAGCTCCTCGGCGATCGAATACTGAAGATGATGTCCGGGCACTGCCTCGTGCGCGGCGAGGCTCTCCATCGCCCACTTCGGGCGGGCCTTCAGATCGAACGTGTTGATCAGCATCCAGCCGGGACGGCCGGCGGCGGCGGTGCCGTTGCCGTACAGCGCCGAAGGCGCGGTCGCCGTTCCCTGGGTCTTGCTCATCGGCTTCACGCCGTACGTCAGGCGCGGCAGATGTCCGAAGAGCCTCGTCAGCTCGGGGTCGATGCGCTTCGTGATGTCGCGGTATCCGGCCACGAGCTCGTCCGCGTCATCGTAGAAGAAGCGCGGATCGGTACGCAGGAACGTGGAGAACTCCTCAAACGTCCCCTTGAACCCGGTCGAGACCATCACTTTGTCCAGCTCCGCGCGAATCCGTTTGACCTCGGATAAGCCGAGCGCGTGGATCTGTTCGGGCGTGAGATCCGTCGTCGTGAAGACGCGCAGCAGCGCGGCATAGCGCGCCTTGCCCTTCGGCAGCGCGCTCACGGCGATCGACTCCCGCGCGCGCGGGACATAGGCGGCGGCGAGATAGTCGTGCAGTTTGCGAAGTGGGGGCACATCGCGGGTCTGGTAGATCTCGATGGCCGTTCGCCGCAGCCGCTCCCGCTCCGCCGCGGGGATCGTCTCCGGGATGCGCGTGAACGGCTCGAGCACCTCGCCCTTCAACGGGTCATCGGAAATGAAGCTGAGCACGTCCTCGGCGACGCGCCCGAGGTGACTTTCGGTGGAGTGATTCCGAGCTTGAGACCCTGATCGAGCCGCCGGATTCCCTGGTCGACCATGACGGGAAACCCGCGCAGCCGCGCCAGCATGTCCTCATAGTCGGCAAGCGTGACCGCCGGCATGTAGGTCAACAGCTCGAGGCCCGCGGTGATGCGGTTGTTCATCCGCGTGACGAGCTGGGTGCCGCTGCCCTCGAACTGCTCGCCGTCGGCGCCGGCCTTCAGTTGCCGGTGCAGCAGCTCGCAGTGCAGTTGCTCGCTCGCGGTGAGACCGGATCTGTCGATCGAAGACAACGCCGCGAGCTCGAGACGCAGGAGGCGGTTGCTGAACGCCTCCGCCTCCTCGGTGAAATCCGGCAGCCGGTCGCCGACTCCCGGATATCCGATGTAGGTCGCGAAATCGGGCGCCTCCCGCATCGTCGCCGCCCAGTACAGATCGAAGAATTTCGCCAGCCGCCGGCTCTCCGACTCTTTTCCTTTCGTCTGCGGAAACTGCTCGATCTCACCGGCGAGCTTGCGGAGGTCCGCCGGAACCTCCGCCTGCGCCCCAACGGCGACCAACACGATTGCGAACAGCAGAAGAGCGTTCCTGATCCGCATGCTTCATTCCAACGGGTCTATCTGCGGGAACAGCGTCACGTTCTGCTTTGCTGCCGCGTCGCTGAACCTCGTCACCTCTTCCACATACAACTTGTTGTAGTCCGCGAGTACCTCCCGCAACGCGCCCTCCGCAAACGTGAAGTACGCCAGCTGCGCGGGCGTCGGCGCATCCCAGGACGATCCCAGCGATTGCAGCGGGTATTGGATTTTTGAAAGAGCGTCGGTCTCGGCGACGATGCCTTTGGTGCGGGGCGGGGTCCAGAGGCGGCGTTCCATGGCGTCGAGTTTTTTCTTGAGATCGGCGCCGGTTTTCACCAGCGGGTCGGGCTCGGATGAAGGGGTGTCGTCGTCCTTTTTCAACTTCGCGGAGACGGCATCGATGTCTGCGCGCGTTTTGCGGATGCGCTCGATCGCTTCCGTCGTCTTTTCCTGCAGCGCGCCGGCGCGCAAAATCGCGGCGTATTTCGACTGGCGTGCATCGGAAGAAATAGAGGTGCGCGGATCGGGCGTGACGGTCACGGTCTGCTTGGCTTCGTTGCCGCTTGAACTTGATCGTGATGGTGTACGTGCCGGGCGGCACCTCGGGGCCGGTGCGCGAACGGAACGACTCGCCTTCCGGCTCGTCGGACTTTGGCATCTTGAACGCGTCGCGGGTGAGATCCCAGTTCGTGCGATTGACGCCGAGCTTCGCGGGGCCTTTGAACTTGCGGATCACTTTTCCGGAAGCGTCGCTCACTTCGATGTCGACCTGCGGCTCTTTTCCGTCATCCGGTTTTTTGCTGTCTGACGGCTGCGCTTTCACCGGCTCCTTCGGCACGTCGACAGGAACGCCGGTCTCCGGGAACGGCGTCGGCTGCGCGGCTGCGCGCTCTTTCTCTTTCCGCTCGCGCTCCTTCTCGTCGATCGGGTGCGGGAGATTCGGCAGATTCAACGAGTAGGTGAGGAGCGCGCCGTACGGTTCGTTCTCGCCGCGAAACTCCGAATCGGCGACGAAGCGCGCGCCTTCTTTCTGCCGCGTGGTGTGCTGCATGGCCTCGCCGGCGTCGAAGAAGTGAATCGGCTTTGCCATCGTCTCCTTCGTCGCGCTGCGCAGCGGGCGGATGTCGTCGAGGATGTACGCGGCGCGGCCGTGCGTGGCGATGATGAGATCGTGATCGCGCGGATGCACCTGCAGTCCCATCACCGACACGGTCGGGAAGCCGTGCTTCCACTTGAACCACGACTTGCCGGCGTCCGTCGACACCCATAGACCGAACTCCGTGCCGAGGAAGAGGAGATCGGCGTCGACCGGATCCTGCTCGATCGACGAGCGCGTAGCCCTGAATGTCCTTCGTCGCCAGCGACGTCCAGGTCTTGCCGTAGTCGGTCGTGCGATAAACGTACGGCGTCCAGTTCGAGCGGCGGTGATCGTCGAAGACGATGAACGCCGTGCCGGCGTCGTGGCGCGAGGCCTTGATCTCCGGCACCCACGTATTCGCCGGCACTCCTTTGATATTGCCTTCGACGCTCGTCCAGTTCGCACCGCCGTCGCGCGTGACGTGCACGCGGCCGTCGTCGGTGCCCGCCCAGACCGTGTTCTTCTCGAGCGGACTCGGAGCGATGGCGATGATGGTCGTGAAATTCTCCGCGCCGGTGACGTCGGGCGTGATGCCGCCGCTCTTCGCCTGCTGCTGCCACTCCTTCTTGTTCGTCGTGAGATCGGGGCTGATGATCTTCCACGACTCGCCGCGGTCGCTCGATTTGTGCACGAACTGGCTGCCGTAATAGATGCCGTTCGGATCGAACGGATCGACGGCCATGCCGGCGTTCCAGTTGAAGCGCAGCTCCGTTTTGGCGTCCGGTGCCGAGGGGCGGATATCCTTCCTCTCGCCTGTGCGCAAATTCCATCGCACGACGTAGCCTTCCTGGCTCATCGCGTAGCCGGTCATCGGATCATCGGGGATCGGCGCGGTGCCGAAGCCGTCGCCGAAGCCGACTTCCTGCCAGTCCCAGTTGCGGATGCCGGCCGTCTCCCACGTGGTGTTCGGGCCTTTCCACGAGCCGTTGTCCTGCATGCCGCCGTAGATGTTGTACGGCTGCTCCATGTCATAAGCTGATGTGGTAGTACTGGCCGAGGGGCAGGGAGGCGATGAAGCGCCAGCTCGCGCCGCGGTCTTCACTCTCGTACACGCCGCCGTCGTTGCCGGCGAAGATGTGGCCGGCGTCGTTCGGATTGATCCACATCGCGTGATAGTCGGGATGCACGCGCGCGAACGGCACGAGCGGCCGGAACGACTTGCCGCCGTCATTCGACACGCTGATCACCGTGGCGATGTTGTAGACGCGATTCGGATCGGCGGGATCGACGCGGATGTCGGCGTAGTAGAACGGTCGGCTGGCGATGTTGTACTCGGTATTGACGGCGGTCCATTTCACGCCGCCGTCATCGCTGCGCAGGAGCGCGCTTTTCTCCGCCTCGACGAGCGCGTAGACGATGCTCGGATTCGAGCGCGCGATGGCGATGCCGGCGCGTCCGAGGGTGCCTTTCGGCATCCCATCCTCCTCGGTGTATTTCTTCCAGGTCGCGCCGCCGTCGTACGTCACGTACATGCCGGAGCCGGGACCGCCGGAGTTGAAGAACCACGGCCAGCGCCGGTACTCCCACATCGACGCGAACAGCTTGTTCGGATTAACGGGATCGATCACCAGCTCCGCGGCGCCGCTGCGCTCATTGGTGTAAAGCACTTTCTGCCACGTCTTCCCGCCGTCGGTGGTCTTGAAGACGCCGCGTTCGGGATTCTGTCCCCAGGCCTGACCCATGGCCGCGACCCAGGCGACGTTCGGATCGCGCGGATGGAGCACGATGCGGTAGATGCGCTCGGTCTTGTCCAGGCCGAGGTGCTGCCAGGTCTTGCCGCCGTCGATCGATTTGTACACGCCGTTGCCGACGGACATCGAATTGCGCACGTTCCCTTCGCCGGTGCCGACCCACACGATCTCGGGACTCGGCTGAAAGATCGCCACCGCGCCGATCGCCGCAACGGGCTGATCATCGAAGATCGGCGTGAAGCTCAAACCGCCGTTCGTCGATTTCCAGACGCCGCCCGTTGCTGCGCCGACGTAGACGATGTCCGTGTTCGATTCCACCACGTCGATCGCCGCGACGCGGCCGCTCATCGATGCGGGACCGATCGAGCGCGCTTTGAGTCCGGCGAGGAGATCGGGATCGACCTGGGCTTGAAGGATGGCGGCGAGAAAGAGTGAGAGAACGAGGAACCCGATTCGTCTCATCATTACGCCGCGAATTCTAAAACCAACACGCCGTCCCGACGTACACTCCGGCCATGAAGAAGCTTTTCCTCGCCGCGCTGCTCGTCCTGCTGTCCGCTCCCGCGTTGCTCGCGCAGGAGCTCTCCGCCGCCGATCTCGATCGCCGCCGCAAGGCGCTGAACGATCTGCTCGATGAACACTGGGAGTACACGATGCGGACGAATCCCGAGTTCGCGTCGATCCTCGGCGACAAGCGGTTCAACGACAAAGTCAGCGACGCGTCGGAAGCGGCTGTGCGCGCGGACCTCGCCGAGTCGCGAAAATTTCTCAAGCGCTTCGAAGCGATCGACACCACCGCCTTCGGCGAACAGGAGCGGCTCAACCGCGACCTGATGGTGCGCGATCTGCGCGAAGGCATCGAGTCGTCGAAGTTCAACGGATGGCAGGCGCCGGTCAATCAGATGGGCGGCATTCACCTCGGCGCGGCGCAGTTGCCGTCGGCGCTGCCGTTCCAGACGGCCAAGGACTACGACGACTACATCGTCCGCCTCGGCAAGTTCCCGAAGATCATGGACGACACCATCGCCAACATGCGCAAGGGAATGGCGGCGAAGCAGATGCCGCCGAAGTTCCTGCTCGAGAAAGTTGCCAGTCAGGCCGGGGGCATCGCCAATACGCCCGCCGACCAGTCGCCGTTCGCGGTGCCGCTCGCGAAGTTTGCGGAAGGCATCTCCGCCGCCGATCAGGAGCGCATCCGCACCGCCACCCTCGCGGCCATCAATCGATCGATCATCCCCGCATACAAGAAATTCGAAGCGTTCGTGCGCGACGAATACGCGCCGAAGGGACGGACCGACGTCGGCGTCTGGGCTTTGCCGGACGGCAAGGCGCGCTACGCGTTCCGCGTGAAGCAGCAGACCACGAGCGACTTCACGCCCGAGCAGATCCACCAGATCGGCTTGAACGAAGTCGCGCGCATCGAAGCGGACATGCTGCAGATCGCGAAGAGCAAAGGCTTCAACGATCTCAAGTCGTTCAACGCCGCGATCGAGCAGGATCCGAATCTGAAGTTCAAGTCGCCGCAGGACATCATTGACGGCTACACGCGCTTCATCGATCAGATGTACGCGCGGCTGCCGCAGCTCTTCGGCCGCTTGCCGAAAGCGAAGCTGGAAGTCGTGGCGGTGCAGCCGTTCCGCGAGAAGGAAGCGGCCGGTGCGTCGTACGAGACCGGCTCGCCGGACGGCTCGCGTCCCGGCCGCGTGTACGTGAACACGTATGAAGCGACGTCGCGCAAGACGCTGTCGACCGAGTCGACGTCGTATCACGAAGGCGTTCCCGGACATCACATGCAGCTCTCGATTCAGCAGGAGCTGACCGACCTGCCGAAGTTCCGGCAGCAGGGCGGCTACACGGCGTTCGTCGAAGGATGGGCGCTCTATTCGGAGCGGCTCGGCAAGGAAGTCGGCTACTACCAGGATCCGTACAGCGATTACGGGCGCCTCAACGACGAGATGCTGCGCGCGATCCGGCTCGTGGTCGACACCGGCCTGCACGACAAGAAATGGACGCGCGATCAGGTCGTGCAGTTTTTCCGCGATCACTCGGCGATCGACGAGGTCGAGATCCAGGCGGAGACGGACCGCTACATCGTCTGGCCGGGCCAGGCGCTAGCGTACAAGATCGGGCAGCTGAAGATTCTCGAGCTGCGCGAGCGCGCGCAGAAAGAGCTCGGCGCGAAGTTCGACATCCGCGGCTTCCATGACGAAGTGTTAGGCGCGGGCGCGCTGCCGCTGCAGACGCTCGACGAGCGGATCACGAGGTGGATCGCGCGCAAGAAATAGGTCGCACGGTTGCGCAGTTGCGCGGTTCCGCAGCATGCCTGAACTACCGGAAGTCGAAACGTACGCGCGCTACTTCGCAAAGCACGCGCTGCATCAGCGTGTGAAGAGCGTGCGCGTGCTGGACGAGCGCATCCTCGCCGACATCCGCAAAGAGACGTTCGTGCGCAAGCTTCGCGGACGCACGTTCACCGAAGTGCGGCGGCACGGGAAGCATCTCTTCGCGAACGCCGGAAGCATCTGGCTGCATCTGCACTTCGGCATGACCGGCGACCTCTCGTATTACCGCGATGAACCGCCGCGCTTCGCGAAGGTCGTCTTCGACTTCGACGACGGCGCGCACCTGGCGTTCGAGGACATGCGCCTCTTCGGCCTCGCGAATCTCGTCGACTCGCCGGACGCGTTCATCCGCGACCGCAAGCTCGGCCCCGATCCACTCGAGCTCACGTTCAAAGCGTTCGCGCAGCTGCTCGAAGGCCGCCGCGGCGCAATCAAATCGCTGCTGATGTCGCAGGAGATCCTCGCCGGCCTCGGCAATCTCTACGTCGACGAAATCCTCTTCCAGACCTCCATCCACCCGCGCCGCGCCGTTCATCGCCTTCGTGACGCGGAGAAGCGTGCGCTCTTCACGATCATGCGCCGCATCCTGAAAACCGCTATCGCGCGCGACCTCCCGCCGCGCGCGCTCTTCCACCACCGCGACACGGACGAGCCCTGCCCGCGCTGCGGCGGGACGCTGCGCCGCGCGGTAGTGTTCGGACGCACGACGTATTACTGCGGTGCGCATCAGCACTGACTTTCGGAACGCCGGCGTCTCGCCGGCTGGCCGGGCGGCGTCCTCGCCGCCCCGGGGCGGAGGGCGGCGGCTAACGCTGAGGCGGCGGGACGCCGCCTGATCAGCCGGCGAGGACGCCGGCGTTCCGAGCTACAATCCGCGGTTCAAATTTATGGAAGACGAGATGATGCGGATCCTCCGCGAGATGCGGGAGGAGGTGCCGTATGACAGCTGTTCCGTGCAGCAGTTGCGCGAGAATCGTCTGGTCATCGTTGGCGGGATCGGCTTCGCCGATCTCGACGTGGTCATCGGCGAGAGCTTCGCCATCGACAACATCGAGATCCCGAACGGAGAGGTGATCTACCGCCGCCGCCCGCTCATCGTCGGGGACACCGAGCAATACCGCGCCTTCCGCCGAGGACTGCATGTCGGCGCCGGCATCCGCTCGTGGCTCGGCGTGCCGCTGATCCATGGCGAGGACCTCGTCGGGATGATCGCGCTCGACAAGCAGGAAAAGGACTTCTACCACGCCGGCCACCAGCGCAAAGCGATGGCCTTCGCCGGCCAGTTGGCGGCGACGCTGGCATCCGTAACCTCGGCGTAACCTGACAGCCGCAAGATGGGCGGCGGAGGACACCGAACGCCGTGCATCCACTGCTCCATCAACTGCAGAACGTCATCCACAACCTGACGCCCCATGAGATCGAGGGCCAGAAGCGCGATCTGCTGGAGATCGTCGAGGCATTGCGCCCTTTTCATCCGAACGGCGACGGCGACCAGCGCCACCTGAAGCTCTCGCCGCGCGAGCGCGAGGTCATGAGCCTGCTGCTCGAGGGACAGCGCCTCAAGGAAATCGCCAACCGTCTCGACATCGGCGTGAAGACCGTGACCACGCATCGCTCGCGCCTCCTGCGCAAGCTCGGTGTCGAGGACACGCTCGGGTTGTATCGCTACGCGGTGCGAAACGGCCTGGCGTCGCTCTAGTACCATCACCCGCGCCATGCGCGTCATCGTCGGCACCAGCGGCTACAGCTATAAAGAATGGAAGGGCACGTTCTATCCCGAGGACTTGCCGGCGTCGAAGATGCTGCCGTTCTATGCGCGGCACTTCGGGGCGGTGGAGATCAACAACACCTTCTATCGGATGCCGGACGAGAAGGTGATGGTGAAGTGGGCGTCGGAAGTGCCGGACGGATTCACGTTCATCCTCAAGGCGCCGGCGTGGATCACGCTCTCGCGCAACTTCAACGCCGCCGAGGGCATGCGTCGATTCTTTGAGATCGGCTCGATGCTCGGCGAAAAGCTCGGTCCGGCGCTGCTGCGGCGCGAGCAGGTGGATGGGTTGCGCGAGCTGCTCGCAATCGTTCCGAAGGAAAGGCGCGTGTGCGTGGAGTTTCGCGGCCTGCCTACGATCGATGACGATGTGTTGAAGATGCTGCGCGAGCACGACGTGGCGCTCTGCATCGCCGACACGGACGAAGTCGAAGATCCCGACAGCCTCCTCATCGCCACCGCGTCGTGGGGCTATCTCCGCCTCCGCCGCACCGACTATTCGAAGAAGCAACTCGCGGCGTGGGCGAAGCGTATCGCGGCGCAGCCGTGGTCGCACGCATACGTCTTCTTCAAACACGAAGACGAAGGGAAGGGACCGGCATTCGCGAAGCGGTTCCTCGCGCTCCTTGGAAACGATTCGCATTGAGACGTGGGTCGCGGCGACGCCCGAGCGCTGCTTCGACGCCGCGCGCGATCTCGATCTGCATCTGCGCTCGATGGCGCACACCGGCGAGCGCGCCGTCGCCGGCCGCACGAGCGGCCTGATCGCGCTCGGCGAGGAAGTCACATGGCGCGCGCGCCACTTCGGCGTCGTGCAGCACTTCACCTCCCGCATCACCGCCTTCGACCGCCCGCGCCACTTCCGCGACGAAATGCAGCGCGGAGCGTTTCGCTCGTTCGTGCACGATCATTTCTTCGAAGTGGAAGGGGAGGGGACGAAGATGATCGACGTGCTCGTCTTCGCCGCGCCGCTCGGCGTTCTCGGACGCATCGCGGAAACGCTCCTGCTGCGCCGTTACCTGACGCGACTGCTCACCAATCGCGCGGCAGTCCTCAAGGAGTGCATCGAACCGCGTTGACGCGCACGCCCTCCGCGGGTATCTTCCGCCCCGTGGGCTTCGTTCGGAGCGTTCTCGTCTTCACGCTGCTCGTCACGCTCAAATGCCTGAGCAAGGTGTTCTACCGGCAGGACTTCGCCTTCATCGGCGACACGCCGGAGGATCCGTGGGCGAATATTCGCCTGGTCGCCTTCCTCAATCACACCAGTCTCTTCGAGCCGGTGTTCCTCGGCGCGGTTCCGAATCGCTTTATCTGGCGCCTCGCCGCGCACGGCGTCGTTCCCGCGGCCGACAAGACCACGGATCGCCCGCTGGTCGGGCTGCTCTACAGCCTCGTCGCGCATCACGTCATTCCCATCACGCGGCAGCGCGACGACACGTGGTTCCAGCTGCTGAGCAAGATCGATCCTGACTCGATGGTCGTCCTCGCACCCGAGGGGCGCATGAAACGCGAGACGGGATTCGACCTGCATGGGAATCCGATGACGGTCCGCGGCGGCATCGCCGACATCCTCCACGCGGTGAAAGAAGGGCGGTTCCTCATCGCGTACAGCGGCGGTCTGCATCACGTGCAGATCCCGGGAAAAGTGCCGCGCATCTTCAAGACCGTGCGGCTGCGCGTGGAGAACATCGACATTCCCAGTTACGTCGCGGAGCTGATGAGCCGCGGCGGCGAGGAGCAGTTCAAGCGCAACGTGATCAAGGATCTCGAGTGGCGCCGCGATCAATACTGCCCCGAGGAACGGCCGGCGAAGGTGGCGTGAGCGAGATCTTTCCGGTGCGGTCGAAGCGCGTCGACCGCGTGAAGCGCGTGCAGACGTTGCAGCACGTTCTCGCGGCGATCCTTCTGATGACCACCGCAGCCGGGCACCTCGGTCACGGCATCCTGCCGTGGCTCGAGATGGCCACCGGCATCGCGCTCATCGTCACGGCGATCGTCGAGAAAGTGCGGAAGAAGCACGCGCGCGTCGGCTGGCTCGAGCTCGCGGGCGCGGCGATGACGTACGTCGAGGCGATCGCGAAGCTGAAGGAGCCGCACCATCTTTCGTTTCACATCCTCACGTTCATCCCGCCGACGATCCTCCTTGCTCTTCGGCCTCTTTGACATGCGGATCAAGCAGGCCATGCGCTTCGAGACGAGCGACGACGCGTTCTTCGCGCGGATGCGACTCATCCGCTCGCATCACGTGCCGTGGGAGTCGATCCGCTCGTTCCGCGTGACGCCGACGCACTTCGAGATCGTGCGTCACGACGATCGCGTGAAGCGCCTGCGGCTCTCCGGTTTGTACGATCACAAGAACGCCGAGGCGTGGCTCGTCGAGCAGTTCACGAAGCGCGGCGTTCCAGCAGCTGGGCAAACGCCTCCGACGGCATCGGGCGGTTGAAGAGAAATCCCTGGATGTATTCGCACTGCAGCTCGAGCAGGAAGTCGAGCTGCTCGCGACGCTCGACTTCTTCGGCGACGACGCGCATGCCGAGGTCGTGGGCGAGGGACAGCAGCGCCCGAACGATCGCCACGCAGCGCTTGTCGTGCGGCAGCGGCTTGACGAACGCGCCGGGAAGTTTCAGGCCGTCGAGCGGGAAGTGCTGCAGATGCGTGATCGAGGAATGGCCGGTGCCGAAGTCGTCGAGCCACAGCCCGACGCCGAGCTTTTTGATCGCCTTCAGCACGTCTTCGGTTTGTTTCGGATGATCGATGTAGAACGTCTCCGTGATCTCGACGTTCAGCTTCGCCGTCTCGACGCCGCACGTGGTGACGAGCTTTGTGAGCCGCTCGACGACGTTGCCTTCCTGAAACTCGCGCGGCGAGAGATTGACGTTCAGATGCACGTCGCGTGGCCACTGCGCGGCGTCGCTGTACGCGGTGCGCATCACCATCGAGTCGAGCACATACAAGTCCTGACCGCCGCGCTCCTCCGCCGCCTCGGTGATGATCGACGCCTCGCGAACCTCGCCCGACTCGCGCCGCTGCCGCAGCAGCGCCTCCGCGCCGTAAATCGCGCCGCTCTTCGCGTCGTGAATCGGTTGATAGAGAAGGAAGAGTTGCTCGGTTCCGTCGAGCGCGCGATCGAGTGCGTCCTGGGCCACGTCCGTCATGAAACCAGACAGGGCAATCGGCATACCGTGTGTTCGAATGCGAACAATCGAATCCCAAACGCGGACAGGGACGTGCGTCCGCCGGATGCACTAAGCCGCATCGATCGAAGGGGTTGTGCCGAAGGCAGCCGCGGCACTCGCGTTGCTCGGCCGGGCTGAATGTTCTGGTCTGACGATTTTCGTGCTGCTGCTCGAAGCCTGCGACGGAGTCCGGCGTTTACGGCCGTCGTCGTTCTGGCCATCGGTGTAGGGATGGCAGTCAACCTCACGGTCGTGACGACGGTCGACGCGCTGCTGTTCCGCGCCGCCGGTGGATTCGAGGCACGCGACGTGGTGGCGATCTACCGCACGGCGGACGGCGGCACGGCGCGTCAGGCTTCGTATCTCGATTTCGCCGACTTTCGGCAGCAGAACCGTTCGTTCGAGAATCTCGCCGCGTGGAAGCCGGTGCCGGCGAGCATCACGCGCGGCGGCGAGACGTTTCGGGTGAGGGCGATGCTCGCCACCGCCGGATATTTCGAGCTCCTGCGGCTGCAACCGCAACGCGGCCGTTTCTTCACCGCGAGCGAGGATCGCGTACCCGACGCCGTGGCCGTGATGGTCGTTTCCGATGCCTTTTGGCGAAGCCGTCTCGGAGGCGGCGACGTGATCGGCCAGGATCTCGTGGTCAACGGCCGCCCGTTCCGGATCGTCGGGATTGCTCCGCCGAGATTCGAAAGCACGTCGGCCACCCAGCGCCCCCAAATCTTTGTGCCGATGATGATGCAACCGAGCCTGATGCCCCAGGCCGGAAACCTTCTCGGCCGCCGCGGCTGGCAGGGGATCTCGATGATCGGAAGGCTGCGACGCGGTGTTGCGCCCGCGGCGGCGTCGGCAGAGTTGTCGGCGATCGCGGCGCGCCTCGGCGTCGCGTATCCGGACACGGCTCGCGGACTCGGCGTCCGCCTCGAGCCGATCTCCAAAGCAAGCCTGCCTCCGTCCATGCGCGCCAGCGCAGAGCGCATGAGCGTCATCTGGTCGCTGGTCGGCGGCTGCGCCTTGCTGCTGATTTGTGCGAACGTGGCCAATCTTCTTCTGGTACGGACCCTCGGCCGTGCGCGGGATCTCGCCGTGCGCGTCGCCCTCGGCGCGGGCCGATGGACCATGTTGCGGCAGTTCGCGGTGGAGTCGCTCCTGCTTGCAGGCGCGGGCGGAATCGCGGGCGTCGCCTTTACGGCGTTCTTGATTCGCGTCCTGCGCGCGAGCGTGCCGCTGTTCGATCGCATCAGCATCACCAGCAGCACGCTGCTCGCCGCGCCGCTGCTGATCATCGCGGTGGCGGTGATTTGCGCCGCCACTCCGCTTTTTGTGATCTCACAAAGTGATGCGCAGCGTGGACTGCGCGGAGGTACGGGAAGTGCCTCCCGCGGAGCGCAGCGGACGATCAACGCCGTCGTCGTGGTGCAGATCGGTCTTGCGGTGACGCTCCTGGTGAGCACCGGACTTTTTGTTCGCACGCTCGTCCAGCTGAGCCGGATCGCAGTCGGATATGACGAGCAGCTCGTGGTCACGCCGCTGCGTTTACTTTCCGGCGCGGAGCAGGCGGACGTGCTTGCGTACTATGACTCCGTGCTCGCTCGCGTGCGCGCGATCCCGCGCGTCGAGTCGGCGGCGATCGGCAGTCATGTGCCGCTGGCCGGCGAGTCGGACTCGCTGCCCGTGTCGGTCGGCGACTCGGATCGCAGACTATCGGTCGGCTTTCAGATTGCGGGCGCCGGCTTCTTCCGCACGCTCGGGATCGGCATCCTGCGCGGCCGCGACTTCGACGCGTCGGACCGTGGCGCGGCCTCCGTTTGTATCGTGAATGACTCCCTCGCGCGTCAGCTCGCCGCGGACGGAAATGCCATCGGCATGCGGTTGCGAAGGGATCCGGATACGCCGCCTCTCGAGGTGGTCGGCGTCGTCGCCGACAGCCGGTTCACCGACCTGCGCGAAGCGGCGGAGCCGACGATGTACTTCGCGCACGCGCAGGCGGTGGACCATGACCTCGCCCGCAACATGAGCCTTTTCGTCCGAGCGCAATCGGCGGCGGCGGTGGCTCGTGAGTTGCCGCAGATGCTCCGCGTCATCGACCCGGCGGTTCCGAACGACGGGATCGAGACCATCGCCGTGTTGCGCGAACACGCGGCGTCGAAAGAACGGAACCTCTCCCGAGTGTTTGCGGCGATCGCCCTGCTCGCTCTCGGTCTCGCTTCGCTGGGGCTGTACGGCGTGCTGTCGCTGTCCGTCACGCAGCGCACGCGCGAGATCGCGATCCGCATCGCCCTCGGTGCGAGCGCGGGCAATCTCCTGCGTCTGACGATGGCGCGCGGCGCGAAGCTGGCCATCGCCGGGACGGCCGTGGGTGTCGCGACCCAACTGGCGCTGAACCGCGCCGTCGGTCCGTTGCTGTTTGAAACGCAGGCGAATGATGCCGTGGTCTGGACGGTGGTCGTTGTCTGCACGGCGGCCGTGGTTCTGGCGGCCAGCTATCTCCCGGCCTCTCGCGCCGGACGGATCGATCCCGTCGTCGCGCTGAAATACCAGTGACATCGCAACCGGAGAAGGGCGATTGGCGTAGCTCGTTGCGTGCGAGAGCTGACATTCGTTCTTTGCCTGTCCTTCGTGTCGTGTGCTGCAGTGCGGCCCGGAAATCCCCGCGTGGTGTTGTCGCCGTGCGACGTGCCGGGAACGCCGGCGCTCGCGGCGAAGTGCGGAGTCCTGCGCGTGGCCGAGAATCCGGATCGTCCGGACGATCGCCGGATCGACGTGCGGATCCTCGTGATGGAAGCGGAGTCGCCTGACAAAGCCCTCGATCCGATCTTCTACTTCGAAGGTGGCCCGGGCGGATCGTCGGTGGAAGTCGCACGCACGATTGCCGAGTATGTCCTGCCGAAGGCGCGGCGCGAGCGCGATCTCGTTTTCGTGGAGCAGCGCGGGACCGGACGATCGAATGCGTTGCGTTGCCCAACCGATTCCCGTGCAGACCTCGCCCGGCTGCTGACACCCGGGATGGATGCGGAAACAAAACAGCGCTGTCTCGCCGCGATCGGGGCAATCGCCAATCCGCGTTTTTACGGGACCGCGCACGCCGCGGACGATGTCGAGCTGGTTCGCCGTGCGTTGGGGTACGGCTCGATCAATCTGCTCGGCTCGTCCTACGGTTCACGGCTCGCCCTTCGCTACCTGGCGCGTTACGGCGTCCACGTCCGAAGCGCAGTTCTCGTCAGCGTCGACCCGCTCGACATGCGTGCTCCGCTGACGACCGCGACCGATACCGAAGCCGCTCTTCAGCGCGTGATGGCCGGGTGCGGGGAGGATGCTGCGTGCCGCGCCGCCTATCCGCGCATCGCCGAGGATCTGGCCGTGGCGAACGCGCGTCTGCAGGCAGGACCCGTCGAGGTCACGATCGAACATCCGATCACGCATCGACCGGAGACGGCGCCGGTCACGCGCGATCTCTTTGCCGCGAGTGTGCGAGCGATGTTGTACGAGCCGGAAGGCCACGCCCGTCTGCCGCAACTGCTGCGTCGCGCCGCCGATGGCGACTATGCATTCTTCGCACAACGCTATGCCGCCGTTCGGGCAAACGCCGCCGGCACCGATGCCGAGGGGTTGCTCTACACGATCACCTGCTCGGAGGACTTCGATTTCGCAGATCTGGAGGCTGCGCGCCGTTCTGCCGCTCCTACGTTTTACGGAGACGTGCGCATCCACTCCTATGCGGACATCTGCGCCGGTTGGCCGCGCGCGAGCGTTCCGCGCGATTTCTTCGCTCCCGTCGAATATGGCGGTCCGGTGCTGCTCTTCTCCGGCGAGCTCGACCCGGTCACGCCGCCGTATTTCGCCGACGCGGTCGCGCGGCACATGCCGCGAGCCCGGCACATCGTCTTCGCGCACGACGCCCACAACGTCGGCGAGTCATGGCCCGGTTGCGCACAGAATCTCGTCGCAGAGTTCTACGGCGCTGCCGACGCGAGCGATCTCGACGCGCGCTGCGCACAAAGCGTGGTCACGCCATCATGGCGTCTGCCACCGTCGTAGCAACTACCAGCGCTTGAGCAGCTGCACCGTCGCCAGGATCGCGCCGATCAGCGCGAGCGCGACGAGCGTCTTGTTGCGGCTCAGTACATTGCCGAGGGAGGCCTGGGCGCGCTTCTCGCGCTCGATCACCTGCATCCGCTCGATCTCGCGGCGCTCGCGGATGCGTTTCGACACGCGCTCCTCGAACTCGCGCAGCGTCGACGGCTCTTCGGGCGCCACGGCCATGCCGCGCTGCGTGTCGACCAGCACCGCCGACGACACAGCCGGCCGCACGATCCGTTCGCCGCGCACTTTTTCGACTTCGTACGCGCCCTGCTCGAAATACAAAACCGTCGGTCCCACGCGCGTGTTCTTCATGAAGAGCACGCGGTCGTCGCCGGCCTCGAACTTCGGCACGCCGATCGTTTCCTGATGAATGCCGTTCACGACGCCGCCCGGCGTCACGAGCGTGATCTCCTGCGCCGGCTCGCCCTTCATCGACTTCTCGACGCGGAACGTCGAGTAGGTCACGATCCATTTGCCCGCCGCGTCCCAGCGCGAAGCCGTGTTGACACACTCGCCGAGAACGATCGCCGCGGCGTCGTCGACCTTCTTGTCGAAGTCGATCGCCTGCGAGATCGTGGCGTGTGCGCTCGCGGGGAGGAGAAGGGAGGCGGCGAGAATCAGGGCTCGGGGTCTCATTGAGCATGTTTTGTAGCAAGCGGTAAGCCATCGGAACGCCGCCGTCCTCGGCGGCTGATCAGGCGGCGTCCCCGCCGCCTCGGGAAGCGAGGACGCTTCCCGCCAGCCGGCGGGACGCCGGCGTTCCCATACAATCGCCGCCTATGAAACGAACCCTGCCGATCCTTCTCACGCTCGCGTTCGCTTTGTCGCTTACCGCCCAACCCACGGATGGGGAGAAGCTGCAAAAGATCTTCACCGACGACTGGGAGTGGAGCCTTCTCGAGTACCCGGAGTTCGCGACGTACGTCGGTGATCCGCGCGGCGCGGACAAGCTGAGCGAGCGGACGCCGGAGGCGTATGAGCGTGCGAAGGCGCACGATCGCGAGCTGCTGCAGCGCATCGAAGCGATCGATCGCTCGAAGTTGAGCGAGGACGACAAGCTCAACTACGACCTGTTTCTCTTACAAACGAAAAACTCGATCGAGGGACACAAGTTCCGCGGCGAGCTGATGCCGATCAATGCGCGCGGCGGCGTGTTCGAAGATCTGAGCGAGCTTGCGCAGGCCATTCCGCGCGACAGCGTGAAGGATCACGAGAACTTCCTCGCGCGCATGCGCGCCTTTCCGCGCATCATCGATCAGGTCATCGCCACGATGAAACGCGGTCTCGCCGCGGGTCTGACACCTCCGCGCCCGATCCTCGGCGAGGTCGCGAACAACATCGCCAATCAACTCTCCGACGATCCGACGAAGTCGCCGCTGTATCAGATCGCGTTCACGAACTTCCGTCCGTCGATCCCGCAGGCCGAACAGCAGCGATTGCAGAAAGAGGCCGCCGAGGTCCTGCAAAAGGATGTCTTTCCCGCGATTCGCAAACTGCACACGTTCTGGGTCAACGAGTACCTCCCGAAGACGCGGCAGTCGATCGCCTGGACCGATCTGCCGGACGGGAAGGAGTGGTACGCGTACCGTGTGCGCATGCAGACCACGACCGAGCTCACCGCCGATCAGATTCACGAGCTCGGGCAGTTGGAAGTGAAGCGCATCCGCGCGGAGATGGAAAAGGTCAAGGAGCAGACCGGCTTCAAGGGATCGTGGACCGAGTTCCTCACCTTCCTGCGCACCGATCCGCAGTTCTTCTACACGACGCGCGAGGATCTGCTCGCGGGCTATCGCATCATCGCCAAGCGCATCGATCCGGAACTGATGAAGCTTTTCGGCAAGCTGCCGCGCACGTCGTACGGCGTGATCCCGGTGCCGTCGTATTCGGAGAAGACGACCACCACCGCGTACTACAACGCCGGCTCGCCGGACGCGAATCGCCCCGGCTACATGTACGCGAATCTCTACGATCTGAAATCGCGTCCGAAGTGGGAGATGGAGGCGCTGACGCTGCACGAGGCGGTGCCGGGCCATCATCTGCAGATCGCCATCGCGCAGGAGCTGGAGAACGTGCCGCGGTTCCGCCGCTTCGGCGGCTTCACGGCGTTCGTCGAGGGCTGGGGCCTCTACGCCGAGTCCCTCGGGCCGGAGCTCGGCCTCTACACCGATCCGTACTCGAAGTTCGGCCAGCTGACGTATGAGATGTGGCGCGCCGTGCGCCTCGTCGTCGACACCGGCATGCACGCGAAGGGCTGGACGCGCCAGCAGGCGATCGATTTCTTCGCCGCGAATTCGTCGAAGCCGATGCACGACATCGAGCAGGAGATCGATCGCTACATCACCATGCCCGCGCAGGCGCTGGCCTACAAGCTCGGCGAGCTGAAGATCAAGGAGTTGCGCGCGCGGGCGCAAAAGGAGCTCGGCGACAAGTTCAACGTGCGCGCGTTCCATGACGCCGTGTTAGGCGCAGGGCCGGTTCCGCTGTCGGTGCTGGAGACGCGGATGGGGGAGTGGATCAAGTCACAACGCGCGCAATGAACGCGCGCGCGGCTTCCATCTCCTCCATCACGATCTGATGTCCCATCGGGTACTCGTGGTACTCGACGTCGAATCCTTTTTCTTCGAGCACGAGCCGCGCGCGGCGGCTGTAGGTGATCGGAACCACGTCATCGATGGCTCCGTGTGAAAGGAACACGGGCCGCGGCGTGAGCGTCTCCGGCAGATGCCGCTCGTACAACCCGCCGCTCATCGCGATGATCGCCGCGGCGTCGGTGCGCAATCCCACTTCGAGCGACATCATCGCGCCCTGCGAGAATCCGGCGACGATCAGCTTCGTCGTCGGATAGCGCTCCTTCATCTCGTCGATGAATGTCAGCAGCACCTCGCGCGATGCCGCGACCGAGGTGGATTCCGGCGGCCAGCCATCGAACCACGTCCACCCGAACGTCATCCCCGGCGCCGCCTCCCACGCCCGCGGCGCGTTGGGAAACACGAAGCGGCAGCCCGGCGCCACGTCGAGCAGCGGCGCGAGATCGGCGAGGTCGTGCATGTCCGCGCCGCGGCCGTGCATGAGGAGAATCGTCGGCATCGGCTCGGATTCGGCGCGGCCGGAGGGGATGTGCACGAGGTGGCGTAACGTGAGGTCGGTCACGTCCGGCACTTTACGGAAGGACGTAGAGTAAAATCCAGATTTTCCGGCAACTTCCGAGGTGACCCGTGCATATCAATGACCTCCTCAAAATCGCCGCGGAACGGCGCGCATCGGACCTTCATGTGAAGGTCGGGTCCCATCCGGTGATCCGCGTCGATGGCGAGCTGGTTCCGCTCGTCGAGCTCAAGCGCCTCATGCAGGAAGACACGATCGCCATGGCCTTCTCGATCATGTCTTCGCGCCAGAAAGAAAAGTTCAAGAACAACTACGAAATCGACATCGCCTACTCGGTCCCGGGCCTCGGCCGCTTCCGCTGCAACATCTTCCAGCAGCGCGGAACCGTGGGCATGGTCCTGCGCGTCATCCCGGTCAAGATCCTGTCCATCCGCGAGCTGATGCTCCCGGTCGTCCTCGAGAAAATCGCCGAAGAGCGGCGCGGACTCATTCTTTGCACCGGCACCACCGGCTCCGGCAAATCGACCACGCTCGCGGCGATGATCGACTACATCAACGCCCATCGCACCGAGCACATCATGACGGTCGAGGATCCGATCGAGTTCCTCCACCGCGACAAGAAATCGATCGTCAACCAGCGCGAGGTCGAAGTCGACACGAAGTCGTTCTCGCAGGCATTGCGCTCCGCGCTGCGCCAGGATCCCGACGTCATCCTCGTCGGCGAAATGCGCGACTACGAGACCATCGAGACCGCGCTCACCGCCGCGGAAACGGGCCATCTCGTGCTCTCCACGCTGCACACGATGGACGCGACCGAGACCGTCAACCGCATCATCTCCGTCTTCCCGCCGCACCAGCAGAAGCAGATCCGCTTGCAGCTCGCGGCGGTGCTGAAAGCCGTCATCTCGCTGCGCCTCTTGCCGCGCGCCGACGGACTCGGACGCGTGCCCGCGACCGAGGTACTGATCTCGACCGCGTACATCCGCGACTGCATCGAGAACAAAGACAAAACGAAGATGATCAAAGACGCGATCGCCGCCGGCACGTCGCAGTACGGCATGCAGACGTTCGATCAGTCGCTCTACATCCTTTACAAGAACGGCCTGATCACGCTCGATGAAGCGCTGCGCCGCGCCTCGAACCCCGACGAGTTCCGCCTCAAGCTCTCCGGCATCCAGTCGACCTCCGACATGGCCAAAGAAGAGATGGATGCGAAGCTCACGGTCTCGGGCCAGGCCGACGACCCGTTCAGCGACGAATCGCCGTTCGACTTCAGCAACACACTCTGACTCTGATGCGTCCACTGCTTTTTTTTCTCCTGTTCGCGACGTCCAGTTACGCCGCGCCGCGGCCGAAGAACATCATCCTCGTCGTCGGCGACGGCATGGGTCCCGCGCACGTGACCGCCGCGCGCTGGCTCATCGGCGAGAAGCTGCAGTTGCTGCGGATGCCGCACACCGCACTCATGTCGACGCACTGCGCCGATGAAGCGGTGACCGATTCCGCGGCCGCGGCGTCGGCGTTCGCGACGGGGGAGAAGACGAACTATCACGCCGTCAGCGTCGATGCCGAAGGCAAGCCGCGCACGACCGTCGTCGAAGTTGCGCACGCGAGCGGGAAAGCGACAGGACTTGTGACGACGACCGACTTCTGGGACGCCACGCCCGCGGCGTTTGCAGCGCACGCGAAAGAGCGCTACGACGACGCGAAGTCGATCGCGCAGCAGATGGTCGCCAGCGGCACCGACATCATCATCGGCGGCGGGATTGACGAGCGCGGAACCGCGCCGCTGCCGACCGCCGAGGAGCTGAAGGCCGCCGATCGCATCATGGTCCGCGGACTCACGGAGCTGCAGGCCACGAACGCGGCGCGCGTCCTCGCCGTCAATCAACGGCAGGACGACGATCTCGAAGACCCGAAGGCGCCGCTGGCGACGCTCGCGAAGTGGGCGATCGACAAACTGAGCAAGGATCCGGACGGCTTCTTTCTCATGATCGAGAACGAAGGCATCGACTCGTCGAGCCACAGCAACTACACGCCGCACCTTCGCACCGCGTTGCAGCAGTACGACGCCGCGCTCGGCGTCGCCCTCGATTTCGCGGCGTCGCGCACCGACACGCTCGTCATCGCCGTCGGCGATCACGAGACCGGCGGCCTGCGCGTCTTCCAGGGACGCGACCGCAAGCGCTGGCGTTTGGAATGGTCGACGGTCGAGCACACCGGCACGTCGATCCCGCTCTTCGCCTTCGGCCCCAGCGCGGAGACGTTCCACGGCTACATCGACAACACCGACGTCGGGAAGGCGCTGTTGTCGTTCGTGAAGTGAGTTCTGAGTTGCTAGGTTGCTCAGTTGCTAGCAACTCAGGAACCCAGCAACCCAGCAACCCGACCTGACCGACTCCGAACACTGCTACGTCTCCGCTCTGCGGATCCTCGGCTATCGCTTCAACAGCGAGTTGGAACTGCGCCGCAAGCTGCAGCGAAAAAAGTTCGAGAAGCCGATCATCGACGCCACCATCGCGCGCCTGCGCGAGGAGAAGTGGCTCGACGACGAGCGCTTCGCCGGCGCGTTCGCGCGGACGCGCTCGCGCAAGCGGATCGGCGCGAAGCGGATCGTGCTCGAGTTGCGCGCGGCCGGCGTGGATGATGACGTTGCGTCGCGCGCCGTGCGCGAGAACATCGACCCCGAAATAGAGCGCGAGCAGCTGCGCGCGCTCATCGCGCGGCGCGCCGGCAAGGAACGAAACAAATTGGCCGCATATCTGTTGAAGCAGGGTTACGATGCCGCGCTCATTTGGGAGTTGATCCGTGACCCTGACGACCAACCAGATTCGTGAAGCTTTCCTCGACTATTTCGAGAAGAACGGCCACCGCCGCGTGCCCAGCTCGTCGCTCGTTCCCGCGGGCGATCCGACGCTGCTCTTCACCAACGCCGGGATGAATCAGTTCAAGGATGTGTTCCTCGGCCGCGAGCAGCGCGATTACGCGCGCGCCACGACGTCGCAGAAATGCGTACGCGCCGGCGGCAAGCACAACGACCTCGAGAACGTCGGCCGCACCGCGCGCCATCACACGTTCTTCGAGATGCTCGGCAACTTCTCGTTCGGCGATTACTTCAAGGAAGACGCGATCCGGTTTGCGTGGGACCTGCTGGTCAACGTCCTCGGCCTCGAAGTCGAGCGCCTCTGGTTCTCCGTGTTCGAAGGCGACAACGATGTTCCCGCGGATGAAGAAGCGGAGCGACTTTGGATCAAGGCCGGCGCGGACCCCTCGCGCGTGCTTCGCTTCGGCAGGAAAGACAACTTCTGGCAGATGGGCGACACCGGTCCGTGCGGCCCGTGCTCCGAGATTCACTACTTCCGCCCCGACGATCTGTCGAAGAACGTCGCGGAGCTGGTGAACGGCCCCGGCGACGACACGATGGAGGTCTGGAACCTCGTCTTCATGCAGTACGACCGCGACGAGAACGGCGTGCTGCATCCGCTGCCCGCGCCGTCGGTCGACACCGGCATGGGACTCGAGCGCCTCTCGCTCGTGCTGCAGAAGGCGAAGACGAATTACGACACGGACGTCTTCCGCGCCATCATGCGCCGTGTCGAAGAAGTCTCCGGCTACAGCTATCGCGGCGACATGGAGGACGATCTCGACACGGCCGTGCGCGTGCTCTGCGATCACGCCCGCGCCGCGACGTTCCTCATCACCGACGGCGTGATTCCGTCGAACGAAGGGCGCGGCTACGTGCTGCGCCGCATCATCCGCCGCGCCATTCGCTTCGGCCGCAAAGCTTCCCAACGCCGTGCTGCTCACGCATCTCGTCGACTCCGTCATCGAAATGATGGGCGGCGCGTACCCCGAGCTCCGCGAGCGCCGCGAGGCGATTGTGAAGACGCTGGAGTCAGAAGAGGAGCGTTTCTCGAGAACGCTCACCACCGGCATGGAGCGCGTTGGTCAAGTTCTTGACGAGGTTAGGCGTCGCGGCGAGACGACCCTCGGCGGCGCGGAGATCTTCCGCCTCTACGACACTCACGGCATTCCCATCGACCTCATCGGCGAGTTGGCGGAGGAGGAAGGCGTCACGCTCGACCGCGAAGGCTTCGAGCTGATGATGGACGAGGCGCGGAAGAAGGCGAAGGCGAGCTCGAAGTTTCAGGCTCGCGATGTCGAAGTCTTTGCATCGATGGCCCGCAGTCGAATTCGTCGGCTACGACCAATACGCCGGCGTCGACTCAACGATCAAATCGATCGTCGTCGACGGCGACCTTACGCGACGCGCTCCATCACGGCAGCGAAGGTGACGTCGTCCTGAATCCCACGCCGTTCTACGCGGAGTCGGGCGGGCAGATCGGCGACACCGGCACGCTTGAGTGGAAGGGCGGCCGCGCGACGGTGCTCGACACGCAGAAGCCGATCGGCGACGTGATCGTGTCGCGCGTGCGCGTCGACGAAGGCTCGCTGCCTCTCAACACGACCGTGCGTGCCGTCGGTGCCCGTACCGCAGCGCCTCGACACCACCGCGAATCACACCGCCACGCACCTGCTGCACAAAGCGCTGAAGGACATCCTCGGCCCGACCGTGCAGCAAGCCGGCTCGCTCGTCGCGCCCGATCGACTCCGCTTCGACTACACCCATCACCACCCGCTCACCGACGAGCAGCTCAAGGCGATCGAAGCGGCGGTGAACGAGAAGATCCGCGCGAACCTCGAAGTGACGAAGACGACCATGCCGATCGAGGAAGCGAAGAAAAGCGGCGCGGTGGCGATGTTCGGCGAAAAGTACGGCGAGCAGGTGCGCATCGTCGCCGCGGGCGACTACTCGCGCGAATTCTGCGGCGGCTGTCACGTCAATCGCACCGGCGACATCGGCGTCTTCAAAATCGTCAGCGACCGTTCGATCGCCGCAGGCGTGCGCCGCATGGAAGCGCTCACCGGCCGCGGCGCGCTCGACTACGTCTACAAACTCGAAGCGAACGTCGAAGAACTGCAGCGCCAGATTCAGGAAAAGCAGAAGCAGTTCGAGAAAGAGCTCAAGCAGCTGAAGTCGCGCTTCGTCACCGGAGCGCCCGTTTCGGACGACGCACCAGTCGATGTCGGAGGCGTGAAGCTCCTGGCGCGCCGCGTGGACGACGTCAGCGGCGGCGATCTGCGGAACCTCGCCGACACCTTCCGCTCGAAGATCAAGAGCGGCGTCGTCGTCATCGGCAGCGCCACCGACGGCAAGGTCACGCTCCTCACCGCCGTGACGAAAGACCTCCTCGACCGCGTCCAGGCGAACACCCTCATCGGCAAACTCGCCCCCATCGTCGGCGGCAAAGGCGGCGGCAAACCCGACCTCGCCCAGGCCGGCGGCAAAGACGCCGATCGCCTCAACGAGGCGCTCGAACAGGCGCCGGCCGCGCTAAGGGAGATTTTGGGCGGGTAGAATCCTGGTGTGTTTGACCTCTACGACGAGCTCACCTCGATCGTCGACACGCTCGAGACGCGCGGAATTGCGTACGCGCTGTGTGGCGGTATCGCGATGGCGGTTCATGGCTACACCCGCGCTATCGACCTGTTCATGCCAGCAGGCGAGGCCGAGCGCGCAGAGGTTGCCATCGCTGATCTCGGTTACACAGTGCGTGCGCATCCCATGAGCTTTGCCAACGGCATGATGCAGATCCGGCGGATTTCGAAGATCGATCCTGGTGATGGTGACTTGATGACGCTCGACCTTTTGCTCGTGACTTCCGCTTCTGAAGAAGTCTGGGCGACTAGGCAGCGGCTCATATGGCGGGACCGCACCATCACCGTCGTGTCGAGGGAAGGGTTGGTCACGCTGAAGAAGTTCCGTTCGAGTAAGCTCGATCTTGCGGACATCGAGTACCTGGAGAGCAACACATGAAACAGGTGGACTACTCGGATCGCGCGCTCGACATGCGCTTGAAGCGTCTTTCCCAACTACGTAAACTCTGCCTTTCCCTCGCTAAAGCCAAACCCGCTCCCGCCACGCCTCCCGCGAAAAAATAACCGCCATTTCCCCCATCCAGCCTACCTCGGCTATTCTGTAGGGTAAGGATGTGGAGGTGGAGCATGCGTAAAGCAGCGTATTTCTGCGCGCTTGCAATGCTGTGGGCGGCGGTGCCGGCGTTTGCGTTGACGACCAAGAGCGTCGCACAGGGTGTCACGCCGGCAGAGGTTGCGGCCAAACTGACCGGTCCCGGAAGCACAATCAGCAACGTCAAGCTGACCGGCCCGACGCAGTCGTTCGGCACGTTCGCCGGAGGCACGCTCGGCGTGGCCAGCGGCATCGTCATCAGCAGCGGCGATATCGCCACGGCGGTTGGCCCGAACAATCAGCAGGGCGCCGGCGCGGATCTCGGACAACCGGGCGATTCGCAGCTCGACGGCATCGTCTCGCCGAATTCGACGCACGACGCGGCCATCCTCGAATTCGACGTCGTGACGAAGACGGTGTTCTTCACGATCAGCTACGTCTTTGCCTCCGAGGAGTATCGGGAGTACGTCGATAAAGGATTCAATGACGTCTTCGCGTTCTATCTCGACGGACGCAACATCGCCATCGCACCCGGATCCGACCAGCGCGTGATGGTCGATTCGATCAATCACCTCCGCAACACGCAGTTTTATCGCGACAACGAAAACGGCTCCGACACGCAGTTCGATGGATTCACGACGCTGCTCTATGCCTTCGCGGAAGTCGAGCCGAACGTCACCCATCACATCAAGATCGCGATCGCGGACACGGGCGACGGCATTCTCGATTCGGCGGTCTTCATCGCCGAAGGCGGTATCGCCGGCGCAACCGCGCCGCTGCTCGCGCCGCAGAGGAGCGAAGTCCTTCTCTCCTACGACCAGCCCGTCGAAGTACTGACCGAGCTGTTCTTCGTCTACGACACCGTTCCGTTCACGCTCTCCGCATCCGGTTTGCCGAACGGCACCGTGACGTTCTCGCCGGTCGTCAAAGACAGCCAGGGCCGTTACTTCACGACCGTGAAACTCCTCGCCGGCAACGACACGCCGCAGGGATCGCACATCATCAACCTCGTATCGACGACTGCCGATACCCAACGATTCGCGACGATCATCGCGCACGTCGACTGCCGCGCGCCGGCGCTCCTCGGCACGGGCCAACCGACGACGCAAATCGTCGATCGCGGCCGGACCGCGACCTTCACCGTCGCGCCGATCGGCTCGCCACCGTACAAGTACCAGTGGTACACCGGATACACGGGCATGGACCGATCGCCGATCGCCGGCGCGACCAGTGCCTCGTACACCACGCCCGCGGTGAATGACACCGCGGCGTACTGGGTGCGCATCACGAACCCGTGTGGATCATTCGATAGCCTCACGACGTTTGCCATGCCCAGGTGACGGAGAAGACCCAGACCCACGCGTGGGGCACACAGCCGGAGATGTTCGGCCCGCGCCACGAGCATCGCCTCGCGATGATCGTGCGCGAAGTCGAACATCTCCCGCGCGCCGCGCGCATTCTCGACGGGGCGATCGGCCTCGGCACACTCGCCGCGAAAATGCAGCAGCGCGGCTATCGCGTCTTCGGCATCGACTACTCCTTCGAAGCCGCGCTGCACGTGAAGCGCTCGTCGACGATCCCCGCCGTCGTCGGCGACATGACCCGCCTCCCATATCGCACCGCCACGTTCGACGGCGTGACCACCGGCGAAACCCTCGAACACCTCGATGACGACGCCGCCGCCGCGCGCGAGATCGCCCGCGTCCTGCGCGACGACGGCACCTGCATCGCGACCGTCCCCGCGCTGCAAAGCCTCTGGAACGCGTCCGACGACTACTCCGAACACCGCCGCCGCTACTCGCGCGCGCAGCTGCAGTCGCTCTTCCACACCGCCGGCTTCGCCGTCGCGAAGGCGACCTACTGGGGCTTCCCCGTCGTCCTCACCTACGACACGCTCTTCCTCCTCCCCATGAACAAACGCCGCGCGCGCCGCGGCGTCGAGGATGATGCCGCGCTCCAAAAAGTCGCCCGCGCCGGCCGCTCGCGCGCGCTCGTGAATGTTGTGCGCGCCATCTTCGCGATCGACTCGCTCTTTCGATGGCTGCCGTTCGGGCCGGGGTTGTTGATAGTGGGGAGGAAGGTCAGGCGAGGGGGTTGATCACGCGGACACCGGGGAAGCGGTTGAAGTCGCGATCCGCGGTGACGACGACGGCGTTTTGTTCGAGCGCCAGTGCGGCGATATGCGCATCGTTCACGATATCGCCTTTCACCTGTGCCTCTGTTAGAACCGCTCGCAAGAACGTCCAGTAGCTCCGTCCAGGATTCACGATGGAGACGATAGGTTGGGCAAACCAGTCCTCCGCGACAGCGAGAGCTTCCTCGGTTGTAAGAGGACTCGGCACGACTCGTTTGTTCGTAACGAGCCGCAAGAAAGCGTGAACCACAGACCAACTGAACCCTACCGGCTCTGTTCCCGACAACACCTGCTGAAGCCAATGCGTGGCGCGCGAATGTTCGTCGGCCGCGCTGTTGTAGGCGTACACCAGGATGTTCACGTCAACGAGAATCACTTCTCGTCCATCTCATCGAGCATTGCGAGCGCGCGACTGGTGCAGCTGATGTCGATCAGTAGAGGACCCATGTCGACGGCGCGGACGCGGAAGGGCTGGCGCGGTGGTTCCGGTGTGTCGCCGACGTTTTCCCGCACTACCTTGTTGACCACCTCGTCAACCGTTTTCTGTGTTCGCGCAGCCTCTGCCTCCAGCCGCGCCGCCACGTCCTCGTCCAGATTCAGAGTCCTTTCCATATCTTGATGATCCTCGGCACGCTCCTGATGTCAAGTTAGAATCCGCCCCACGGAGGAACTGCATGTCCGAATTCGACAAACCGAGCCGGGCGGAGGATGAGTACTTTGCCAAGCAGGAGATCGAGCGGCGGAAGAAGTGGGCGCAGGAGCAGGCGGCGAAGAAGTCCGTCGACGAGAAAGAACAGCTCAAGCAGCTGCACTGGATGAAGTGTCCGAAGTGCGGGAACGATCTCGCCGAGATCGAGTTGCACGGCGTGAAGGTCGATCAGTGCGCGCACTGCGGCGGCGTCTTCTTCGACAAAGGAGAGCTCGACCAATTCGAGCACCACGACGCGGGCGTGCTCAATCGCGTCTTCTCCATCTTCCGCTGATGCACTTCCTCACGCCCGCCGATCTGCGCGGGCTCGATTCCGCTGCGCTCGAGTCGCTCCTCGTGCGCAGCGATCTCACCGTGGCCATGGGGGAGGGGAGCGTCGGAGGCATCGCCGCGGCCGCGCTCCTCTTCGCGGACTTCGCCGTCCTGCATCGCGATGCCACGGTCCAACTCGACGCGGCCGAGGCGTGGGCAGGCGCGGTGTGGCGCCTCGGCCGCGGCGCGTTGCGCGTCAACGAAGTCCTGAGTGCCAGCGACGCGCGAGACGCCGGACTGTGCGATGACGTGACGGAACACGATCCGCAAGCGTGGCTCGAGGAATGGATGCGCCATCGAAGCGTTGTGGCGCTCGACGCCGCGGCCGCGCTGATCCGCTCGCGCGGCGGAGACCGCCTCGAGCGCGCCGAATTCGCGCGCCTTTTCGCGATCGGCGAGCCGCAGAAGGGCCTCGGCGCGTTTCTCGCCAAAATCAAGCCGACGTATAGTTAACGACCGGAGCACAAACGATGAGCCGCAACGAAGCCGACCTTCCGAAGACCCCCGCCGCCGTCCTCACGCCGCCGCCCCGCGCGTTCGAAGAGCAGCTTTCGCTCTTCCCGCCCGACACCATGCGCGCGGTGCAAGAGAAAGAAGACGCGTGGCGGAAGGACGCGACGAAGAAGCCGTTCTGGAAGAAGGACTTCACGACCGTCAGCAGCATGGAGATCAATCCCCTCGGCACGCCGCTCTCCGTCGCCGATCAGGACTTCAACGAGATCGGCTATCCGGGCGAGTTCCCGTACACACGCGGCATTCATCCCACCGGCTATCGCGGGCGGCTCTGGACCATGCGCCAGTTCGCCGGTTTCGGCTCGGCGAAGCAGACCAACGAGCGCTTCAAATACCTGCTCTCGCACGGGCAGACCGGTCTCTCGACGGCCTTCCATCTGCCGACGCTGTACGGCTACGACTCCGATCATCACTACAGCGCGGGCGAAGTAGGCAAGTGCGGTGTTGCCATCGACACGCTCGCCGACATGGAAGTGCTGTTCGACGGCATCAACCTCGAGGACGTCACGGTCTCGATGACCATCAACTCCACGGCGCCGGTCGCGCTGGCGATGTACCTCGCCGTCGCGGAGAAGCAGGGCGCCGACTGGAAGAAGATCTCCGGCACGCTGCAGAACGACATCCTCAAGGAGTACATCGCGCAGAAGGAGTACATCTATCCGCCGCGTCCCTCGATGCGGCTGATCACCGACATCTTCAAGTTCTGCGCGGAGAACGTGCCGAAGTACAACACGATCTCGATCAGCGGCTATCACATCCGCGAGGCGGGATCGACGGCGTTGCAGGAGCTGGCGTTCACGCTCCGCGACGGCATGGAGTACGTCGAATACGGCATGCGCGAGGGACTCGACGTCGACGACTTCGCGCCGCGGCTGTCATTCTTCTTCAACTCACACAACGATCTCTTCGAAGAGGTCGCGAAGTTCCGCGCGGCGCGCCGCGTCTGGGCGAAGGTGATGCGCGACCGCTACGGCGCGAAGGATCCGCGCTCGTGGCAGCTCCGCTTCCACACGCAGACCGCGGGCTGTTCGCTCACCGCGCAGCAGCCGTACAACAACATCGTCCGCGTTACGGTCCAGGCCCTGGCCGCGGTGTTCGGCGGCACGCAGTCGCTGCACACCAACTCGCTCGACGAGACGCTCGCCCTGCCGACCGAGCAGGCCGCGCGCATCGCCCTGCGCACGCAGCAGATCATTGCCCACGAGTCGGGCGTCATCAACACCGTCGATCCGTTCGGTGGCTCGTTCTTCATGGAAGAGCTGACGAACAAGATGGAGCAGGGCTGCTTCGAGTACATCGAGAAGATCGACCAGTTCGGCGGAATGGTCGAAGCGATCGAGGCCGGCTTCCCGCAGCGCGAGATCTGGGACGCGTCGTATCAGTTCCAGCGCGCCGTCGACTCGGGCGAGAAGCTCGTGGTGGGCGTGAACTCGTACCGGCTGGAACAGGAAGAGCCCTACGACGCGCTCTACATCGACGAGTCGGTCACGGGCGAGCAGATCGCCTCCCTGAATCACGTTCGCGCGACGCGGGACAACCAAAAAGTGCAGGACGCGCTGCAGGCGCTCCGCGTCGCGGCGGCGGATCCGAACACCAACACGATGCCGCTGCTCATCGACGCGGTGAAGGTCTACGCGACAGTCGGCGAGATTTCCGACGCCTTCCGCGACGTGTTCGGGACATATCAGGAGCCGGCGCTGTTCTGAAGTGGAGGACAGGCACTCTTGCCTGTCCTTTTCCTCGCGACCTCTGGACAGGCAGGAGTGCTTGTCCTCCACTGCCGGTGACGAAACCGTTACACGCGCCACGATCCTGTCACGGCCCGACGTATCATCGGCGTCAGATCACCAGGAGGGTTCATGCGCCTACGGATGGCTTTAGTCCTGACGTTCGTATTTTTTACAACCTCGGTCTTTGCGAAAGAAGTCTGGCTCGCGGTCAGCGGATCCGCGAATAACGTGTTCTTCAGCGACGCGCGGGTGTTCAACCCGAACGACAAAGAGATCACGATCCAGGCGTACTACCTTCCGCGCGGCAACAACAATAACTCCGGCGAGCAGCCGACCTCGTTCACCGTCGCCAAGCGGACGATGCGCGTCATCGACGACATCGTTCCGTCGCTGCTGCATCGCGGCGACGTCGGCGCGATCCGCTTCGTCTGTCCCGACGACTTCCAGGTCACCGAGCGCTTCTACGCGGTCACGAACATCTGCGCGCCGGGCGCGTCGCTGCCTTGCACGACCGGCCAGTTCGTCGAAGGAAAGAACGTCACCGACGCGCTCAAGCAGGGCGCGATTCTCCAGCTGAAATCGAACGCGAAGTTCCGCACGAACATCGGCGCGGCGAACACGGCCAATGCCGTTGCGCACGTGACGTGGCGGCTCTACGACAAGGCCGGCGCGGTCGTCTCCAAGGTCGACGAAGAGCTGCAGCCGTACGGAGTCCTCGGTCCGGCCAACATCACGTCGTACTTCAACAACAACACCGCCGATCTGAGCGACGCATGGGTCGGTTTCGTGTCCGATCAGTCAATCCTCGCGTACGGCTCGGTCGTCGACAATGGCTCGACCGACCAGACCTATGTCCCCGCGGTGCCGGACACCGGCACCATCCCGGCCGATCCGACGCCGACCGTGAAAACCGTCACCATCGTCGCGCGCGACTTCGCGTTCACCACCACGTTGTCCGGCGGGATCAAGCAGGGCGATCAGGTGAAGTTCCTCGTCTCGCAGGTCGCGAACGCGGCCCCGCACGGCTTCCAGCTGTTCGATCCAAATGGCACTCCGATCATCGCGTTCGGATTTCTCGACGTCCAGCCGAGCGAGCAGACGATCACGATTTCGTCCAAGGGCACGTACATCTTTGTCTGCTCGAATTCCACGTGTGGAACCGGTCACACGAGCATGACCGGCGAGCTGGTCGTCGAAGAAGCCACGTCGACCGATCCGCCGCCGCGATACTGATCCATACTCTCGCGTCGTGAAGACGCGGCAGCGAGTCCCGAAGTTTGAAGTGCTGCGTCGCGGATGGCGGAGACGCTGTCCGCGATGCGGCGAGGGGCCGCTGTTCCTGCGCTGGATCAAGCCACACGAACGCTGTCCCGCCTGCGGCATTCTCTATCTGCGCAACTACGGCGACATCTGGATGTTCGTCATCATCACCGATCGCATCCCGATCTTCTTCGGCATCGTCGCGATCTACTTCGGCTTCCGCTCGACGAACTGGATCTACGCGACGCTCTTCTTCATCGCCCTCTTCGTGCCGATGATCGCCACGATGCGCGAGCGTCAGGGACTGGCCATCGCGTGCGACTACCTCTGGCGCATCTACATGCCCGATCCGTCCGACGAGATTCACGATGGGCGCGACTATGTAGTCAACGTGTGAACTTCTGCTACACTTCGCGCTAGCTGGGAGTGTGTGTTGGGGATGCAGCTACTGGATTTCTTTCGCAGCAGGCGGGGAGGGGAGCTGGCGGGGATCGTCATCGTGGCGATCGGCATCAGTTTCGCCGCTGCACTCGTCACCTACCATCCGACCGACTCCTCCGCGTTTTACACATCCACCAACACCGAGATCCGCAACGCGATCGGCTATTACGGCGCGACGCTGGCCTGGATCTTCGTCAGCTTCTTCGGCTTCGCCAGTCTGATTTTTCCCGCGGTGCTGCTGGTCATCGGCTGGAATCGTTTCTGGGGCCGCGATCTCGAGTTCTTCCACACGAAGCTGATCGGCTTTCTGATCGTGTCGCTCGCGCTGCCGCCGCTCTTCGATCTCGCCATCGGACGCGTGCCGCTGCGCGGCTCCCTGATCCTCTCCGGCGGCTACCTCGGCCAGGAGTTGAATCACGCCATTCGCGGGAGCATGAACACGACCGGCGCGGTGATCGCGATCGTGACGGCGTTGCTCGTCGGCATTCTGCTCGCGACGCGCATCAGCCTCGCCGCCGTCTTCCTCGCTCTGCATCAGAAGCTCCTCGCCCTCGGACGCGCTCTCTCGCTGCAGTGGGCGCGTCTCTCCGAGCGCCGGCGCAAGGGAAAGATGAAAGAGGCGATCGTCCGCAAGCATCTCGAGAAAGCGGAAGCGCCGCAGCTGCGCCTGGTCACCGACGATGATTTGCCGGAAGCGGAGCGCCCTCCCGTCGTGCGCGAAGTCGCAGGACGCGGACGATTTCAGATTCGCAAAGTGACGAAGGCGGATTTGCGCAAAGCCGCCGAGGCGCTGGCGCAGCAGGAAACGCCGAATCCGTTCGAGTTGTATCGGACGCCGGCGCCACCGCCAGCCCGTGTCATTCCGAGCCGCGAAGACGGCGAGGAATCCCCGGCGCAAGAACGAAGGGGATCCTTCGGCGTCTCCGCGCCTCAGGATGACACCGAATTCGAAGAGCCGCTCTGGCTCGACGAAAAACCCGTGTCGCCGCGGCCGAAGCCGCAAATCCCTCGACCGGCCTCGCGTGCGCCGAAGCCGCCGGCGCGGCGCGAGACGAAGCTCACGCACGATCTGCTGCCACCGGTGAATCTGCTCACCGAGGGACCGAAACAGGATCAGATCAACGACGAGGTGCACAAGAAATTTCTCGAGATCGGGCACCTCATCGAAGACCGCTGCCGCGAATTCGCGGTCGAAGGCGAAGTCACCGCGTATCACCCCGGCCCCGTCGTCACGACGTTCGAGTTCAAGCCGTCCGCCGGCGTGAAGTACGCGAAGGTCGTGAACCTCGGCGACGATCTCGCGCTCGCGCTGAAAGCGGAATCGATCCGCATCGAGCGCATCTCCGGCTCGTCGACGGTCGGCATCGAAGTGCCGAACCGCAAGCGCGAGCTCATCATGCTCCGCGACATCGTCGACACCGAGAACTTCACGGCGTCCTCGTCGCTGCTCACGCTCGCGCTGGGCAAAGACATTCACGGCGAGGCGGTCGTCACCGACCTCGCGAAGATGCCGCACCTCCTCGTCGCCGGAGCCACCGGCGCGGGCAAGTCGGTCGGCCTCAACTCGATGATCGTCTCGCTGCTTTACAAAGCGCTGCCGCGCAATCTGCGGATGCTGATGATCGACCCGAAGATGGTCGAGCTGAAGATGTACGAAGACATCCCGCACCTGCTGCATCCGATCGTCACCGATCCGAAGCTCGCCTCGAACGCGCTGATCTGGGCGGTGCAGGAGATGGAGAACCGCTATCGCTGCCTCGCCGAGGTCGGCGTGCGCAACATCGATCAGTACAACGCCCTGTTGAGAGATCCGGAGGCGCACCGCCGCGCGAAGAAGCTGGCGCCTGACGACGACACGCCGACTCCGGAGCAGATGCAGTACATCGTGATCATCATCGACGAGTTCGCGGACCTGATGATGATCGCGCCGAAGGACGTCGAGGATTCGGTCACGCGCCTCGCGCAGAAAGCGCGCGCGGTCGGCATCCATCTCATCGTCGCGACGCAGCGTCCGTCAGTCGATGTGATCACCGGCGTCATCAAAGCGAACTTCCCGTCGCGCATCTCCTATCAGGTCGCGTCGAAGATCGACTCGCGCACCATCCTCGACACGCAGGGCTCCGAAAAGCTCCTCGGCAACGGCGACATGCTCTTCCTGCCGCCCGGCACCGCGCGCATCCGCCGCATCCATGGCGCGTACGTGTCCGAAAAAGAGATTGTCCAGATCGTCGACTTCGTGAAGAAGAACCAGGGCGAGCCGAAGTTCCTCGAGGAGATCACCAAGGTCGCCGACGAGAAGAGCGGCGTCGACGGCATCGAGTACCTCGACGATCCGAAATATGACGACGCCGTTCGCGTGGTGCTCACCACCGGACAAGCGAGCGCGTCCTACCTGCAGCGCCGCCTGAAGCTCGGCTACTCCCGCGCCGCCCGCCTGATCGAGATCATGGAAGCGAACGGCATCGTCGGCCCCTCGCAAGGCTCGAAGCCCCGCGACATTCTCATTCGCGCCGAGGATTACCCGCCGGCGAGCGGGCAGATTTGAACTGCTTCGGAACGCCGGCGTCCCGCCGGCTGGACGGGCGCCGTCTCGGCGCCCTGAGGCGGCGAGGACGCCGCCTGATCAGCCGGCGAGACGCCGGCGTTCCTATCGCTTGAACACTTTCCCACCCTTCATCACAAACACCACCCTCTCCAACGCCCTGATGTCCTTCAACGGATCCCCTTGCACCGCGATGAGATCCGCCTCGTAACCGGGCGCGATCGTGCCGATGCGATCGCCGAGTCCGAGGGACTCGGCGGCGAGGGAGGTTGCCGAAGTGATCGCGGCCATCGGATCCTGTCCGCCGACGCGCACGCGGTATTCGAGCTCCTGGAAGTTGCGGCCGTGGGAGCCGGCGAGGGCGTCAGTGCCGAAGACGATTTTGAGATTCTTCGTCTGCAGGCCTTTCTTGAAGACGTCGAGGACGCGCGGGACGGCCTTCTCCATCGCGGCGAAGCCTTCTTCGGTGTAGCCGTCCGTGCCGAGGAAGTGCGGTTTGTTCTCGAAGTAATTGCGGAAGATCAGATCCGTGTTGGGATCGAAGTACGTTCCGCGCGCGGCCATGAGGTCGAGCTCCGTTTGCGTGATCAGGGCGCCGTGCTCGATCGACGTGCATCCGGCGTTCACGGCGCGGGTCACGCTCTCCGGGCCATGCGCGTGCACGGCGACGCGCAAGCCGCGCTTCTTCGCTTCGCTGCAGATCGCGTCCAACTGCTCCTGCGTCAGCGTCGGGCCGCCGCCGGTGCGGATGCTCTGCGAGGCGAAGACCTTGATCACGTCCGCGCCGTCGTCCGCGGCCTTGTTCACGTGCGCGCGCAACTGCTCGGGCGTCAGCTTGTCGTCGAAGATCGGCTCGAGCGCGGTGAGGATGCGCGGGCCCGGCAGCGTGCCGCGCGCGATCGCGTCGCGCAGCGGCTTATCGATCGGCGCGCCGAGGGACTGCACCGTCGTGATGCCGGCCATCAGCGTGCGGTACGCATTCTCCGCCGCGTACAGCGCCAGCTCCGCCGGCGGCTCCTTGCTCTCCGCTTCGCCCGGCGCCGATTTTCCCGACGCGTCGAAGTGCCAGCCGATGTGCACGTGCGTGTCGATGCCGCCCGGCATCAGCGTCGCGTTCGGGAGCTCGAGGTCGACGCGTTTCGGATGTTCGTCGATCGCGACGATCTTCGTTCCTTCGATCACGACCGCGGCATTGCGCAGCAAATGTCCGCGTCCATCGATCACGAGCGGCGCGCGGATGGTCATGGTGGCCGCAACAAAGAGAATCGTGGCGATCATGAGTGGAGTGTAGCGCGCTGGCATTCGTCATGCTCTAATCCGCGCCATGCGTTGGACACCCGGAGGAGTCAGCACCGACCTCGAGGATCGCCGCGGATCGGGCGGCGGTTTTGGCTTCGGCCGCGGTCCCACGATCGGCTGCGGCGGCGCGATCATTCTCATCGTTCTCAGCCTGCTCACGGGCCGAAACTTTTTCTCCGGACTCGGTGGCGGCGGCGGCGACGCAGCAGCAGCCCGCGCCCGTCGATGCGACGGCGCCCGTGCAACAGACCCCCGAGGAAGCGAAGGAAGTGGAATTCGTCTCCTTCGTGCTCGACGACACGCAGAAGACCTGGGAGCGCATCTTCCAGGAGAACGGCTCGCAGTATCAGCGCGCGCGGCTGGTGCTCTTCCGCGACATGACCGATACCGGCTGCGGCTTCGGACAAGCGGCCTCGGGGCCGTTCTATTGTCCGAACGACGGCAAGGTCTATATCGATCTGGCGTTCTTCGACGAGCTCGATCGCCGTTTCGGCGCGCCGGGCGATTTCGCCCAGGCCTACGTCATCGCGCACGAGCTCGGGCATCACGTGCAGAACCTGACGGGCGTTTCCGACAAGGTGCATCAGGCGATGGAGAGCGATCGCGCCAACGCGAACCAGTATTCGGTGCGCCTGGAGCTGCAGGCCGACTGCTACGCCGGCATCTGGGGACACTCGACCGCGCAGCGGAACATCCTCGATCCTGGCGAAGAGGAGGAAGGTCTCGCCGCCGCGTCGTCGGTCGGCGACGACCGGCTGCAGAAGATGTCCGGCCGCGCCGTGAATCCCGACTCGTTCTCGCACGGCTCTTCGCAGCAGCGCATGGAGTGGTTCCGCCGCGGATTCCAATCGGGCCGCATCGAGGATTGCGACACGTTCCGCTAAACTGCGCGCATCTTGCGCAGGCTTCCGAAGAAATTGCACGAGCGCGCTCGCGACGTCGCGGAACGTCTGCGTGCGCGCGCCGCCGCCTACCATCCTGACGAAAATCCCGACGACGTCGCGGCGAGCAACGACGATCTGAGCGCCGATCTCGCCGCCCTCGGCGTCGCCGAGCTCGAGCTCGACGTCGCGACTGCGCTGCCGCATCAGCTGCGCGAGAGAGCGGATGCGATCGACGGCTTGCTCGCCGAGGGTTCGCCCCTCAAGCGCGTGACAGCGGACAGCTCATGGAAAGGCAGCGTCGTCGTGGCGATGCTCTTTCTCACCCTCATCGGCTGGGGCTTCATCAGGGAGGTCTATCGCTCCGGCATGGAGGGCTGGCGCTCGTTCTTCACCGCGAACCGCGCGCAGCTCACGGCCACTCCGTTCAACTGGGAAAAGCCGGAAAAATACGTCACCGACTTCGCGGGCGTCGTCGAGCCGGAGCGTGCGTCGCGCATCAATGAAGCGCTCGCGCAGTTCGAGCGCGACACTTCGAATCAGATCGTCGTCTATCTCGCGCCGTCGATGCCGTCCGGCAACACGATCGAAGAAGTGGCCCAGCGCGCGTTCGACGCGTGGGGCATCGGGCAGAAGGCGCGCAACAACGGCGTGCTCTTTCTCGTGTTCCTCGAGGACCGCGAGATGCGCATCGAGGTCGGCTACGGACTCGAAGGCGTGCTCACCGACGCGATGTCGAAGCGGATCATCGAGACGGTCGCGAAGCCGTACTTTCAGCGCGAGCAGTACGGCAAGGGAGTGGAGGCGGCGGCGAACGCGATCATGTCCGTCGTCCGCGGCGAAGGCCTCAAAGGCGGCGGCATCACTGTGGCGGAGCGCGCGACGGTGTTCGGCAGAGAAGCGGCCGGCGCGATCCTGGTCGGCGGCAGCATCTTCATCGCCCTCGTCATCCTTTCCATGATCATCGCGACGCTCGCGAAGCTCTTCCCCGCATCGAGTGGCGGCGGCGGATCCTCGTCGGGCGGCGGTAGCGGCGGAGGATCGTCATCATCCTCGTCGTCATCGTCCTCGAGCTCGTCGTCGAGCAGTTACTCGGGCGGAGGAGGCAGCAGCGGCGGGGGAGGCGCGAGCGGGAGATGGTGAGCGCTACAGCCACACCCAGACTTCGACGACGGTCGCGAGAATGAACCCGGTCAGCAGCGCGACGTACGACATGCGCAGGTAGCGGAACTTCTTCCGATAGAGATACGTGCCGAGGGAGTAGATGTCGCGGAGCGCGGTCTCGTAGAGCGTCGCGTCGGCGCTCAGCACCCGTTCCATTTCGTCGAGAAATTGCTCTTCGCTGAGCGAGCCGAAGTGGCCGAAGAAGAGCAGGTTCCGCGATCCCTTTCCGCGCGGCGCGAAGGTCGGTAACACAGCGAAGATCGCCAGGAAGAGCGCGAGGAGGCACGCCACCGCGAGCGTCAGCAGCGCCGCGCGCAGCGCCGGATCGGCCGCGCGGCTGAGCGAGATCGTCAGCACGATCGACGAGATGGTGATGATCAGACTCGCCTTCGTATCCGCGAGAGTACTCAGTTGCACGTGATGCTGCTGCACCGTGCGTAACAGATTGTCGACACTTGGCCGCGACTGAACGCCCTCGAACCGTTCCATGTACAGGACACGATTGCCAGCGAAGGAGGACAGCGCGTGTGAGCTGCGTCACGTAAGTCGTTGAAATGATGAGCAGGCGCTGCGGTACCTGCGTTGCAGCTTGCCGCGCTCGAAAGGAATCACAATGACCCGCATCCTCCGCCTTCCCCTCGTCCTTCTCCTCCTCGCGTCCTGTGCCAGTTACTCCGATCGCGTCGCGCCGCGCACCGAAGCGCTGCCTTCGATCAACCTCGCTTCCCTGCAGGGACAGACCATCGCCGTCGATGTGCGCCAGCGAGTCAATCGCAAGACGGTCTTCACGAAATACATGCAGGACGATCTCGAGCAGTCGTTCGAGAAAGCCGGCGTGCATGTCTGGGCGTCCTCGCCCGTGCAACTCAACGTGATGATCGATTACCTTTCGACCGACTATCGCACCGGCCGCTGGGAATCGTGCGGCCAGGCCACCGCGCAAGTGATTCGCAACGGGCAGGTGATCGCGAAGCCGGTCTCGAAATACTGCACGAGCGAGACGGTGAATCCGTGGCAGACCGCAAGCGAGAATGCCGGTCTCAATCCCGCGGAAGCGCGCACGCGCACCTATTACGGTCTCGTGAGCGATCTGCTCGTGAAGCTCGAGAAATCGTTGTAATCAGTCCCGCGCCACTTCCTCCGGCAGTTTCACGCTCATTCCCGCCTGAGGCGGTGCATTCAAGTCGAATCCATTGAGGTTCGCCACCGCCTCGGCATCGCCCGCATTTCCGGTCGACCGCCGCGCGAGATCGCTCCACGACTCGCCGCGGCGCACCGTGCCGATGCGGATGCGCGGCGGATTGACCGACCGCGCGTGCGATGCGCTCATGTCCATGGTGCGCAAGACCTCGCCGAGAGGACTGTTGCGCGAGCTCACATTCGGCGAGACGAACAGAAACACCGCCACGTGATCGCCGTGGCGAAATTGCGTCGTCTCCACGCCGACGCGTCCCGCCTGCGTCTGTCCCTGCCAGACGTCGATCCCGAAGCGCTGTCCACTGCCGGCCGTCGCCTGACGCGAGCCGGCATACGAGAGTCCCATTTGCTGCAGTCGCGCGCGAACCGCGTCCTCAACCGAATATCCCTGCAATTGATTGAGATCGATTTCCTGCGCGACGAAATAGCTGGATGGATTGTTGCCGCGCGGCTGCATGGCGAACAGCACACCCGGCGCGGTGGTCGGCGTCCATCCCTGCGGCGCGCGGATGACGAAACCGTGATCGCGGTCGTAGATCGTGTCGCCGCGGATGACCATCCGCTCGGTGCTGTTCGCGGTGATGACTCCGTCGACGAGGCGCAGATACGCGTCGCGATCGGGCGGATCGAATGTGCCGGCCGAGGTCATGCCCTGCAGCTCGACGACCTTCGCGTGCACGTCACGCACGCGCTTGGCGGGATCGGGATGCGATTGGAAATAGCGATCGATGCCGCCGGAGGGATTCTTATCGAGCCGCTGCAGCGTCATCAGCATCCGCTCCGCGCCGACGGGATTGAAACGCGCGTTGGCGATGTAGCCGGTGCCGAACAGGTCCGCCTGCGATTCCTGTCCGCGCGAATAGCGCTGGAACAGAAGTCCGAGGCCGAGCTCCGCGAGTTGTCCGTACGTCTGCGTCGCGCGTGGTCCGGCGAGCACGGAGCCGAGGACGAGGCCGACCTGCGCGAGTTGCGCGCGCGTGATCTGTTGTGAGGCATGGCGCGCGGTGACGTGCGCGATTTCATGTCCCAACACGCCCGCCAGTTCATCCTCGGAGTTGATGCGCTCGAGCATGCCGCGGGTGATGTAAATGTAGCCGCCCGGCAACGCCATCGCGTTCACCATCGGCGTGTCGAGCACGGTGAACGTCCATGGCAGATTCGGCCGTTCTGATTGCGCGGCGATCTGTTTGCCGACGCGTTCGACGAGCCGGTTCAGTTCCGGTTTCTCGTCATAGACGCCGAATTCTTTGAGAATTTCAGGATGAGACTGCCGGCCGATCGCGATTTCCTGTCCCTCGGGGACAAGATTGAGCTCACGCTTGCCGGTCGCCGGATTCGTGCTGCACGCAATCACGAGCAGCGTTACTGCCAATGTCGCGAAGGTCGATTGGATTCTGCGCATGGTCGGGCTCCTCAATGACCGGCGATTTCTGCAATCGCCGTGCGCGGAGCCCCCGCGTGACTTCGCGATGACAAGGGATGCAGAGCGTGCGCAGGTTGTCGAGACTCGAGTCGCCGCCTTCGACGACGGCAAGGATGTGGTCGGCTTCCCACCACGACTTCCGCCGCCGATGCACGACGCCGCGCTGCTGTAAGGCGCGAATCTCGCGCATTCGCTGCGAAAAGGGGAGCTTCATGATCCTGCGCCGCAGCTTGTGTGTATTGAGGCCGCACAACGCGCAAACGCCGCCGTCGCGCTCGAACACGCATTCGCGCAGATAGGACGTGCTCGACCGCAGCCGCCACTCGTGGACGCACGCATCGGAGCAGAACGTCCGGCGCCTCCCGCTCACCATACCCTTGCACCAGCGGCACACGCAGACATTGTAGGTCCGTCACACCATCGCAAACACGGCGGCGGCGTTTCGCGCGATCCGCCACGGATCGAGCGAGACGTCGCCCCACGACCAGCGCATGCTCCAGTGTCCCGCCAGCAGGGGATCGGACACCGGATCGACGTGTGTCTCTTCGCCGAGGTTTACGATCAGCAGGCGATCGTCGGCGCCGCCGGTGAGCCAGCGCAGCGCGAAGCATTCCTCGCCGAGGACTGTGCCGTGCAGCCAATCGTTGCGCTGCTCGCAGAACGGACGCTCGCGGCGCAGCGCGAGCAGCTCGCGGTGTAGGCGAAGCACTTCCGGATCGGCGCGCGAGCGATCGAGCTTGCAGGCCTCGAACGTCGCGCGAGCGTGAGGCAGCGTCAACGACTCCACGTCGATCGATGGGAACTGCGACATGAATTCCGTGCGTCCCTTCGACACGAGCGCCGCCAGCTCCGGCTTGTGATCGGCGAAGTAGAAGAACGGCGTTCGCGCGCCGAGCTCCTGTCCCTGAAACAGCATCGGCGTCTGCGGCTGCAGCAGGAGCAGCGCGGTCAGCGCGGGATGAGACACGCGCTCGCCGCGCTGCGTGTTCGCGACCTGATCGTGGTTCTGAATGAAGCAGACGAAATGCTCCGGGGCGATGTCGTGCGACGGCGTGCCGCGGCGCATGCGCTGCCACCGGTAGTGCTGCCCCTGATAGAGGAAGCCGAACTTCATCATCGAGATGAATTCCTGCGGCCGGCCGCGATAGTCGGAGTAGTACGCCTCGATGCGCCCCGTCGCCGCGACGGCGGCGGCATGATGCCAGTCGTCATTCCACATCGCGTCGACGCCGTACTCGCGAATGAGCCGCGAGTCCTGCGGCTCGTTCTCGGCGATGATGACGATCGATCGCTCCGGCGCGGCCGCGCGGGCGCGGTCGGTGATCTGGCGAATGATGTTCGTCTCGCTCGCGTCGTTCAGCGACTGCGTGGCGTCGAGCCGGAGTCCGTCGAGGTGAAACTCGTCGATCCAATACGCGGCGTTCTCGCTGAAGAACTGCCGCACCTCTGCGGAGTGCTCGCCGTCGAAGTTGATCGAGTCGCCCCAGTCATTTTCGTAGCGCTTGGTGAAGTAGTGCGGCGAGAAGTGCCGCACGTAACAGCCGTCGGGGCCGAAGTGGTTGTAGACGACGTCGAGGATCACGGCGATGCCGTGCGCGTGCGCGTCATCGACGAAGCGGCGCAGCTCGTCCGGCGTGCCGTAGCAGTGATACGGCGCCCAGAGATCGACGCCGTCGTAGCCCCAGCCGAACGTGCCGGGAAATTCGTGCAGCGGCATCAGCTCGATGAGATTGATGCCGAGATCGGCGAGCTCGGGGAGATGTTGCGACGCCGCGGCGTACGTCCCTTCACGCGTGAACGTGCCGACGTGCAGCTCGTACACGACGGCGCCTTTCAATTCGATGTCGCGCCAGTTCGCATCGCGCCATGGATACGTCGACGGATCGATGACCTGCGACGGTCCGTGCGGACCCTCGGGCTGAAATCGCGAGGCGGGATCGGGGAACCCGTTCAACCGATACAGCGCGCCGGCGCCGACGCCGCGGACGAACGCGGAGAAATATCCGTCGCCTTCGGGATCGAGGGAAACGTCGCGGCCGTCGATGACGGCCACGACTTCTTGTTGTGCTGGTGCCCAGACGCGGAAATGCGTGCCGTCCCGGGACACTTCCGCGCCGATGGCGCGTTTACGGATCACACGTGCACGGCGTGCAAATCATCGGCCGTGACCGGCAGCTCGATCGCCACCGCCGCGGCGTTGATCGTCGCCGCGATGCGGATGGCGTCATGCACCTGTTCCTCGGACAAGCCGCCCTGCACCACCACGGCCTCGTGCGAGCGGATGCACATCTCGCATCCGTTGATCGCGCTCACCGCGAGGCAGAACAGCTCGAAGTCGGCCTTGTTCGTGAGCGGCCGGGCGATGCGCTGCATGCGCAGGCGCGCCGGCATCTGGCTGTACGACGCTTTGCCGACCATGTGGCGGAAGCGGTAGTAGACGTTGTTCATCGCCATCAGCGTCGCCGCGGCGAGCGCATCATCGATGACGTCGTTGCCGACCTCCACGCGCGCATCGCCGAGGAGCGCGTCGCGCAGGCGCGGGTTGCGGGTGGCGACCGCCGAAGCGATCGCCACACCCCAGCGCTGCGCGGGGGAGAGAGAACCGGGCTGCAATACCGACTGCAGGTTCAGCTTGATGTCGCGGGCCGGCTCTGGAATCGAGTCGCGCAGTGCTTCGAGCGCGCTCATTAGGCCACCTGAATCGTGTCTTCGCCCTTCTGCCAGTTGCAGGGGCAGAGCTCATCGGTCTGCAGCGCGTCGAGCGTGCGCAGCACTTCGCCGACGTTGCGGCCGACCGAGAGGTCATACGCGCTCACCGAGCGGATGATGCCGTCCGGATCGACGACGTAGGTCACGCGCAGCGCGGCGCCGGCGTTCTTGTGCAGGATGCCGAGCTCGTTCGCGAACTGCGGGGTGATGTGCACGAGCGGCGTCGGCAGATCGGCCAAGTCCGCATGCGCATTGCGCCACGCGAGGTGCGAGTACTCGTTGTCGGTCGAGCCGCCGATCACGACCGCGTCGCGGTCCGCGAAGTCCTTCGTGTGCTTGCCGAACTCGACGATCTCGGTCGGGCAGATGAACGTGAAGTCCTTCGGATAGGCGTAGAACACGAGCCACTTGCCGGCGACGTCTTTGTTCGAGACCTGCTTGAACTCCTTGCCCTTCTCGCGGCCGACGTTTGCATTGAGCTGAAACTGGGGGAACGTATCTCCAACGGTCAACATCGTTACTCATTCTCCTTTTGTGGTTTGGCGCTTCTTGCGCGTGCCATGCATCACGACCTGGTAGTCGCTGATGTCATAGCCGCGCATCGATTCAATGTTGCAGACCTGTACTTTTTCCCACGGGACGTCGACGATCTCGCCGGTCTCGTCGTCGATGAAGTGATGGTGCGTATCGACGCGCGGGTCGAAGACCACGCTGTCCTCGGCGAACGTGAGCCGGCGCAGCAGTCCCTTCTCCACGAAGAGGTTCAGCGAGTTGTACACCGTGGCCCGCGAGATCCACGGAAACCGCTCGCGCACCCGCTTCCACACGAGATCGGCGGACGGATGCTCGTGCGTGCGGAGCACGTACTCCGCCACTGCCACGCGTTGCGCGGAAGGCTGGATTCCGTGCTCCTGAAGGGCTGTAGCGACGTTCACGTGCCTCACAACGTTTAGACTATGTCTAAATTCCAACGTCGTCAAGAGTAGGACATCGTCGAACATTGTCGGGGCTGTTTTCGCGTCCAAACGGCGACACGAAAAAGTTCCATCCGTGCGGTACACTGACGGAATTCCGAAATCGAGCAGTCCTAGATGACCCCGCAGGAAATTTACCTGGCGAATCTCCGCACGATCGAGCGCATCGCGTCGTTCGTTGCGCACCGGAACCATCTCAATGCGGACGAAGCGGCGGAGTTCGTCCAGGAAGTGCGCGCCCGTCTCCTGTACGACGACTACGCCATCATCCGCAAGTACGAAGGGCGCAGCGCCTTTCCCACGTATCTCACCACCGTCATCCTGCGCCTTTGTCAGCAGTGGCGCGTCGAGCAGTGGGGAAAATGGCGTCCGTCCGCGGAAGCGAAGCGTCTCGGCGATAAAGCGATCACGCTCGAGCGCCTTCTGACGCGCGACGGCTACACGTTCGACGAAGCGGTCAAGGTGTTGACGACGCCCGGCAGCTCGCAGTTCACCACGGCCGAGCTCGAAGCGATCTATGTGCGCCTTCCGGTGCGCTCGCCGCGTCCGGTATTCGTGTCAGACGAAGCGGCTCCCGAGGTCGCGGCCGATTCCGATGCCGACGATCGCGTCGAACTGCACGATCGCGAGCGCGTGGCGCGCGACGTCGCCGCGGCGGTCGATCGCCTGTTGGAGTCCATGCCGCCGGAAGATCGTTTGATTCTGCAGCTGCGGTTCTGGCAGGCATTGAAAGCGCCGGAGATCGCGCAGCGCTTGCAGATGGATCCGAAGAAGGTTTACAAACGCCTCGACCGGCTGTGCGTGGTCATGCGCCAGGCGCTGGAAGAGGCCGGCATTACGAAAGCGGATATCGAAACGCTGTTGTGCCGCGGCGATCAGGAGATCCGGTTCGGGTTCCCGTACGGAGGAGGGGAAATTCGGCCCATGGGTCCCTCTCACGATCCAGGTGGGGAGATCCGGGGCAGCGAGGGAGGATTGCGATGAGCACTCCCATGATGATGATGAACTGCCCAACTGACGAAACCCTGGCCGCCTTCCTGGACGGCCGGCTCCAACCGGAAGCGCGTGCCGAGGTGGTGGAGCACATTGCCAACTGTCCGGATTGCTACGCCTTGGTTTCGGCTGGCTGGGATTATCAGGCGATTGAGCAGAAAGAACTTGCGCCGGTGGTTAAAGGACGGTTCGGTTCCTGGTGGAAGTGGGCGGCGGTGGCGGCGGTGGCGGCGAGCGTGATTGTCGTGCTCGCGCTTCCGATTACTCAGGACGCGATCAAGTTCCGGAGCAGGCGCTCTGGGCTGATTGCTGCGCAGAATTCGGCGGAAAGTGGCGTCGGTCGAGGGACGCCTTACGGGATTCGGCGTATCAGCAGCACAGTGTTAAGCGGGGTGTCCGGCGACGATAGGGAGCGAAGTGAGTTGACAGGAAACCAATAAGTGCTGTCCAGCCTCGGCCGCCCTGAAATTGCAGGAACTCAACGCGCGCACCGCGCGTCAATGGCAGGCGCAGTCCGCCGCGCATCTGCTCGCTCGGCGAGCGGACAGAAGCGATTGAAGCGATCGAGAAAGCCGCGGCGTTGTCGCCGAACGAACCCTCAATTCTCAACGATCGCATCGTTGCGTATCTCGCGCAGCCTGGGATTCCGCGCAGCACCGCGCGCCCTCGATGCAGCACAGCGCGCATGGCAGGCCGAGCAGACGCCGGAGATCGCGTTCAATCGCGCGCTTGCGCTCGAGGCTAATCACCGGGACAAAGAGGCGATCGCCGCATGGCAGGAGTATCTAAAGCTCGATCCGCAGTCGCCGTGGGCCGCCGATGCGAAGGAGCATCTGCAGCGGCTGCAGGACCTTCTAACCCTGCCGCCGCCTCTCCCGAAACCGTCGCACTTTCGCTAGATTGCCGCAGTCCCGCATGTCGCACCACTGCCGGCTGCGATTGCGCGAGGTGTCGAGGAACAGCCAGCCGCAGCTCTCGCCGCCGCATTGGCGGACGCGCGAGAGCTGTTCCGACGTCAGGAGCTCCGCGGCGTCGCGGGCGATGACGCGCAGCAGGTGCTCGGGTGATTCGGCATCGTCGTAGACAACAGCAAGCCGGCCGGCGCGAACGGCGAGGCGCTCGTGCGTGCGCGCCTCGGCGAGCTCACGATTGAGGATCTCGAGATCGGCGGAGTCGGGTTTCCGCGCGTCGATCAACGCCTTGAAGATCCGGTAAAGCGCTTCGCGGAAGCGGATGACCCGATCGAAGAGGGCGGCGGGGCGGCGGCGGCGCGCTGATGCCGCCCCAATCGAGGAAATCATCGATCGAATGCAGCCGCTCGCGGTCGACGGTGTAGCGGGTGGGCGTCGAGTGCGTCCGCCCGCCGACCGTGTTCACGAATTCGAGAGCCGTAACCATCAAATCTATATTGACAGGTTACGAGCCGCGGCGCTAGTGTGTAACCACTATGATGCTAATAGCAGGTTACATGCTCGCGGCGGTCGTCATCGCTCGATGCGAGACGGCACCGGTCATCGACGGCTCGCTCGATGACGCCTGCTGGCGCGCGGCGGCGAAGCTCGACGGCTTCGTGCAGACGAAGCCCGGCGACAACACGAAGGCGTCGCGGGACACCGAGATCCTGCTCGCGCATGATGCGAACGCGCTGTACATCGGCGTGCGCGCGGCGGACGATCCGTCGCGCGTCCGCGCCACCGTCGCCCGCCGCGACGACGTGCTCGACGACGATCACGTAATCCTCTACCTCGACACGTTCGACGACCGCCGCCGCGCGTACGTCCTCATCCTTAACCCGCTCGGCATCCAGCAGGACGGCATCTATACCGAGGGCCGCGAGATCGACTACAGCGTCGACCTCGTCCTGCAGTCGAAGGGGCGCGTCACGGACGACGGCTACGTCATCGAGGCTGCGCTGCCGTTTTCGTCGCTGCGCTATCGCGCCGGCAACTGGGGCGTGCACGCGCAGCGGCGTATCCGCCACCTTGACGAGGAGGATTCGTGGAGGCCGCTCGTGCGCGGGCACGCGGGTCTCCTCGATCAGGCCGGCGCGATCACGGGTCTCGGCGATCTCGACTCGGGCCGCATGCTCGAAGTGATTCCCGGCGTGGCGTGGTCGGAGAGGACCGATCCGAACGTGACGATGAAGCTCGCGCCGTCGCCGAACGTCGCCTTCGACGCGACCGTCAATCCCGACTTCGCGCAGATCGAGTCCGACGAGCTGGTCTCGACGGCGAATCAGCGCTTCCCGATCTTTTTCGCCGAGAAGCGCCCGTTCTTCCTCGAAGGCATCGACGTCTTCCAGTCGCCGCTGAACGCCGTGCACACGCGGACCATCATCGATCCCGACTACGCGGGGAAGGTGTCGGGCAAGAGCGGCCGCAACACGTTCGCCGTTCTCCTCGCGAGCGATCGCAACGAGCGCGCGGGCGTGCTGCGCATCCGCCGCGACGTCGGCACCGAGTCGCAACTCGGATTTCTCGCGACGAGCCGCGGCGACAATCATCTCGGCGGTTTCGACGGCCGCATTTCGCTCGACGCGCGCACCGTCGTCTCCTTCCAACTCCTCGGCACTTCCTCGAACAGCGGCCGCGGCCTCGGCTTCTTCGCCGAATTGAAGCGCAGCGGCCGTCATTTCAACGTGATCGTGAGCGGCGAGGGGCGCACGCCCGACTATCGCGCGAACCTCGGCTTCACGACGCAGACCGACACGAATCGCTGGAGCGTCGTCACGCGCTACGACTCCGAGCCGAAGCCCGACGCGCCGCTGCTGCTCTCGTGGAGCTTCACCAACACGCTCCTCTCGCAGTGGGACTGGGACGGCCGCGTGAAGTACGCGTACGTCTATCCGCGCGTCACGTTCAACTTCCGGCGGCAGACGCAGGCGACGCTGTTCCTCTACTCCGACTACGTCCGCATCTTCGAGGAGGAGTTCGCGCCGGCGAAGTTTCTCGGCAAGCCGCAACGCAGCACGATTTACAAAGGCGTCACGGTCGATGTGCAGTCGAAGCCGGCGAAGCAGTTCGCGCTTGCCCTCAACGTCAGCTACGCCGTCGACATCTTCGACTACGACCTCGTCTCCGCGCCGATGAATCCCGGCACCGGCGACAACTTCACCGCCATCGCGCGCGTCGAGCTCCAGCCGATCGACGCCTTCCGCATCGCGTTCGATCACACCCGCAACCGCCTCGTGCGCGATGACAGCGGACGTGTGGCCTTCGATGAAAAACTCTACTCGACGCAGGCGACGTATCAGTTCACGCGCTTCGCATTCGCGCGTGTGCGCGCGGACTACGACACGGCAAAGTGGCGCGGACAGTTCGTCCTCGGATGGACGCCGATTCCGGGAACGTCGCTCTACGCCGGCTACAGCGACGACGCGATTTCGCGGGCGGTGTTCCTGAAGGCGTCGTATTTGTGGCGCGCCCGTTGGAACGCCGCCGTCCCCGGCGGCTGAACGGGCGGCGTTCCCGCCGCCCGGCGCCGAGACGGCGCCCGTTCAGCCGGCGAGGACGCCAGCGTTCCGTAGAATACGCAAGTGCGCCGCCTCGTCCCTCTCATCGGCATCGCCCTCTTCGTCGCGATCTGGCAACTCGCCGTCGCCAACGCGCGGCATACGCTCGTCCCTTCACCGTGGCAGGCCGTGCGCGCGATCGGTGAGCTCGCGCAGAAAGGGTTGCTCGCGAAGTACATCGTCGCGTCGCTCTTCCGCGTCACGTGGGGCTACGTCGCGGCGCTGCTGTTCGCGATTCCGATCGGCACGGTGCTCGGGCTTTGGCGGCGGGGCGAGCTGGCGATCAATCCGATTTTGCAGATCCTGCGGCCGATCTCGCCGCTGGCGTGGATCCCGATCGCCATCCTCTGGTTCGGCGTCGGCGACAGCGCAGCGATTTTCCTGATCTTCCTCGCCAGCTTTTTGCCGCTCACGTTCACCGCCGTCAACGCCGTGCACAACATCGAAGAGGTGCACGTGCGGGCGGGGGAGAACTTCGGCCTCACGAAGAACGAGCTGATTCAGAGCGTGATCGTGCCGGCGATCCTGCCGCAGCTGATCGTCGGCATGCGCATCACGCTCGGCATCGCCTGGCTGGTCGTCGTCGCGGCGGAGATGATCGCCGTGAATTCCGGCCTCGGGTTTCTGATCATCGATGCGCGCAACGCGGGGAATCGCTACGATCTCGTCGTCGCCGGCATGATCCTCATCGGCGTGATCGGCGTGCTGCTCGACCTCCTCATGTGCCAGCTCGAGAAACTGCCGGGCGTGCGCTGGGGCTACGCGACCGACTGAAGTCTAAGGGAGGGAAACCATCTCGTTCTCGAACGTCTATTCCGATCAGGAGCGCGCCGAGGCCTATGCGACGCTCGAATTCCCCGGCACGTATTGGCTGGCGTTTCGCGATTTACCGGAGATCATCAGCCGAGCATGTTTCCAGGAAACCGCGCGCTCGATTTCGGCTGCGGCGCCGGACGCTCCACGCGTTTTCTGAAGAGCCTCGGATTCGAGACGACAGGCATCGATGTCTCCGCGAGCATGATCGAGAAGGCGAGACTCGCCGATCCCGAAGGAACGTACGTTTCCGATTTCGCGGAGCTCGGCGAGAAAAAGTTCGATCTCATTCTCGCCGCGTTTCCATTCGACAACATCCCGGGCGCCGACTATCGAACGAGCTTGCTGCGCGAGCTCGGGCAACGCCTGAGCGGCGGCGGTCGGGTCATCCTTCTAGGATCGACGGCCGAGATCTACTGGCACGAGTGGGTGTCGTTCACGACGGAAACGTTCCCGGAAAACCGCCACGCGAAAAGCGGCGAGACGGTTCAGATCATCATGAAAGACGTCGCCGACTCGCGGCCGGTCGTCGACGTGATCTGGTTCGCCGAGGACTACGAGCGATCGTTTGAAAAAGCGGAGCTCGCGCTCGTCGCGCACTATCATCCGCTCGGCCGCGACAGCGATCCGTTCGAGTGGGTGAGCGAGACCTCCGTCGCGCCGTGGTTCATCTACGTCCTGAAATGAAGGTCCATGTCGATCATGTCTCGATGCGCTTCGCCAACGTGCACGTCCTCGAAGACATCGAGCTCGACGTGGTCGCGGGCGAGTTCGTCTGCATCCTCGGGCCGTCCGGCTGCGGCAAATCGACGCTGCTGAACATCATCGCCGGCTTCCTCAAACCGACCGCCGGCAACGTCACGATCGACGGCGAAGCGGTCGACGGACCCGACGCGCGGCGCATCTTCGTCTTTCAGGAGCGCGGCGTCTTTCCGTGGCTTACCGTCGAAGGCAACATCGGCTTCGGTCTCTTCCGCCAAAGCGAGAGCGAGAAGTGCGAGCGCATCCGGCATTACGTGCAGCTCGTCGGCTTGAACGGATTCGAGCAGTCCTATCCGCGCGAGCTTTCCGGCGGCATGAAGCAGCGCCTCGAAGTCGCGCGCGCGCTGGCGGTGAATCCCGACGTCCTCTATCTCGACGAGCCGTTCGGCGCGCTCGACTCGATCACGCGGCTGCAGATGCGCCGCGAGCTGCTCCGCATCTGGCAGGCAGAGCGGAAGACGATTCTCTTCGTCACGCACGACATCGAAGAATCGGTGCAGCTCGCCGATCGCATCGTCGTGCTGTCCGCGCGCCCCGGCCGCGTGCGCCGCATCGTGAACGTCGACATCCCGCACCCGCGCGACCTCAGCGATCCGCGCTACATCGCGCTGCGCGATCAGATCTTCGCCGAGATCGGCCTCGCGCATCAGATATGAAAGGCGAACGCGTCGTCCTGCCGCTCGTCGTCGCCGCGATCCTCATCGCGATCTGGGCGCTCGCCGTTCACGCGACCGGCACGAAAATCTTCCCGTCGCCGAACGACGTGGCGAAAGGCATGGCTGCGCTCGTGCGCCAGGGATTGCTCTGGCGCTACATCGCCGACTCGCTCTTTCGCGTCGCCTGCGGCTACGCCGCCGCTGCGCTCCTCGGCGTTCCGATCGGTCTGATCCTCGGCTGGTGGTCCACCGCCGCGCGCGCCGTCAATCCGCTCATCCAAATGCTGCGTCCGATCTCGCCGCTGGCGTGGATGCCGCTCTCCGTGATCTGGTTCGGCGTCAGCAACCTCGCGCCGATCTTCCTCATCTTCCTGGCCTCGTTCTTCCCGATCGTCGTCGCGACGATGAACGGCGTGCGCAACGTGCCGCCGATGTTCGTGCAGGCCGGCCGCAACTTCGGCCTGTCGACGCCCGCGCTGCTCGCGCGCGTCGTGTTCCCGGCCGTGCTCCCGCGCATCGTGATCGGCTTGCGCATCGCCTTCGGCGTCGCGTGGCTGGTCCTCGTCGCCGCGGAGATGATCGCGGTTGACTCCGGCCTCGGATACCTCATCATCGATGCGCGAAACGCCGGCAAGCGCTATGACCTGGTGATCGCCGGAATGCTGATGATCGGCGTGATCGGACTGCTGCTCGACAGCGCGATCCGCCGCGTGGAATTGAAGTTCGAAGGGAGGTGAGCTCGGATGACGCCGCAACGCAAGATCGCACTCGGCGTCGCCGCGTGGGTGGTCGTGATCACGGCCGCGCACATGGCGACGAACGTCGACTGGAAGGTTCTGTTGAACGACCGGTTGCCGGAGAGCGAGCGCAAGCTGAACGTCGCCTACATTCCGGTCACGTGACACCTCGCGTGCCCGGTGACGGACTACATCTCCGCCTATTCGAAGTCGGGACATCTCTTCATTCCGCGCATGTTTCAGGGCTTTCCTGAAATCAAAGAAGCGCTGATCTCGAACCAGATGCAGGCGGCGTTCATGGTTGCGCCGATGGCCATTGCCCTGCGTGCTCAGGGCGTGCCGATCAAGATCATTTACCTCGGACACCGCTACGGCAGTGCGGTGGTCGTGCAGAAAAACGGACCGGTGAAAACGTTCGCCGATCTGAAGGGGAGGACTGTCGCCATTCCGAGCCGCTTCTCCGACGAGCGGCTGATCCTCTTCAAGGCGCTCGCCGAAAACGGGATGACCGCGCGCGATGTGAAGATGGTCGAAATGGCGCCGCCCGACGTCGCCGGCGCGCTCGCCGCCGGCGCGGTCGATGCGTTCTCGATGGGCGAGCCGTATCCGTCGCAGGCCGAGATGGCCGGCTTCGGCCGCGTCCTCTTTCACGCGCGGGAGTACTGGCCCGACTACATCTCCTGCGTCCTCGTCGCGCGCGAGGACGTGATTCAGAAAAAGCCGGAGGCGGTGCAGGTGCTCGTCGACGGCATCGCCCGCTCGGGCCTGTGGCTCGAAAACCCGCCGCGCAAACGCGCGCGCCGCGAGCACGCCGCCGACTTCGTCGGCCGCTTCTACTTCCGCCAGGACCCGCGCCTCCTCAAGTGGGCGCTGCTCAATCCCGACGACCGCGTGCAATACCAGCCCCTCTCGCCGACGCGCAAAGACTTCGAATTGATCGTGAAGCTGATGCGCGAGACCGGCGTGCTCGACCGCGACATCGCATTCGAAGAGTTCGTCGACGTCCGCTTCGCCGAGGGGGCGAAGACGAAGACCGAGTGGCGTTACGAACCGGGCGACGTCACTGCGGAATGACGGTGAATGACTTGACATGCTACAAACGTAGCACTAAGCTATGTTCATAGCATGAGCGAGAAAACGAAACTCCCCAGACGCGAGCGCGAGATCCTGGACGTCCTCTTCGAGATCGGCACCGAGGCCTCGGCGGAAGAGATCCGCGAGCGGCTCTCCGATCCGCCGAGCTATTCGGCGGTGCGGGCCATGTTGGCCAAACTCGAAGCCAAAGGCGTCGTCAAACATCGGGAGAAGGGTTTGCGCTACGTCTACGTTCCCACGATTCCCCGCGGCACGGCGCGGCGCTCGGCGCTGAGGCGCCTCGTGCAGGTGTTCTTCGACGGCTCGGCGGGGCAGGCCATGACCGCGCTGCTCCACGAAGAGAAATGGTCCGAGGATGAGCTCGATGAGCTGTCGAAAGCGATCGAGCAGGCCAGGAAAGAGAGGAAGAAATGATCTTCGAGATTCTGATGATCGCGGCCAAGGTGACGCTCGCGATCCTGCTGACGTTCGCGCTCGCCTCGGCGACGCGCGTGCGCGCTTCGCTCAAACATCTGCTGTTCAGCGCGCTCTTCGCGTTTCTTCTCCTCCTGCCGTTCGCCTCGCGCTACGTGCAGGCCCCGAAAGCGCTCGATTTGAGCGTGACTGTTCCCGCACCGGCCAGTGTGGCGACCGCTGCACCGGCGGTCGCGGTGCCGCTGAGGGCAGCGACACCCACATCGTCGACGGCGAATTGGAAGACGATCGCCACCGGCGCCTACATCGCCGTCTCCGCGCTCCTCCTCGCATCCCTCGCCGGCGGCGTGTGGCGTCTGCGGCGCATGGCCGCGAATGGCAGCGTGTGGCTCGACGGCACCGCGCGCATGAACGAGCTCGCGGCCGCGAGCGGCATTCGCCGCGCGGCGCTGGTGCTGCTGTCGAACGAAACGGCGGTGCCCCTGACGTTCGGATTCCGGCGCTCGACGATCCTCTTGCCGGAGTCCGCGCAGACCTGGAGCGACAGCGAGTTGAAGCGCGCGCTGCGGCACGAGCTCGAGCACGTCCGCCGCGAGGATTGGTTCGCGCAGCTCGTCGCGCGCGCCGCGTGCGCGATCTATTGGGCGCATCCGCTGGTGTGGGTGGCGTGGCGGCGTTTCTGTTTCGAAGCCGAGCGCGCGTGTGATGACGCGGTGGTTGTTGCGTTCCCCGGCGCCGAGGATTACGCGGGGCAGCTCGTGAGTCTCGCGAAGAGCGTCCGCTTCTCGATGGTCCCGGCTCTCGGTATGGCATCGCCCAGCCGCCTCTCGCAGCGCGTCCGCGCGCTGCTCGATCCGTCGCAGCACCGCGGCCCGCTCGGCCGATTCGCGACCGCGATCGTCATCGCCGTCACGCTGACGATGCTCATCGTCGTCGCTCCCGCGCGTCTGATCGCGGAAGTCGCGGAGCGCGTCGAGCACAGGCCGAGGCAGTGGTCGCAGATCGGCGAGGCCCTCGCGGAAGCGGGCGAAGCGGGGCGGATGGACATCATCAAGCAGTTCCTCGACGCCGGCATCGACGTCAACACCGTCGCCGAGGGAGATGGAACGGCGCTGATTGGCGCGTGCAAAGGCGGGCATGCGGATCTCGTTCGGTACCTGATCGACCGCGGCGCGGACGTCAACCTCGCATCGGACGGCGACGGCAATCCGCTCATCAACGCCGCGCGCGAAGGACAGCTCGAGATCGTGCAGATCCTGCTCGACGCCGGCGCGGAGATCAACACCGTCGTTCCCGGCGACGAGAATCCGCTCATCAACGCCGCGCGGTATGGCCACGAGTACGTCGTCAACCTGCTCATCACGCGCGGTGCGGACGTGAACGTGCGCGCGTACGAAGGCACCGAGCTGCGCACCGCGCTGAAGATGGCGAAGCGCGGCGGGTACAAAGACATCGTGGACCGGCTGATCGGCGCCGGCGCGCGCGAGTAGGGGAGAGACAACCATGATTGCAGTGCTTTTCGCCGCGGCGCTCAGCGCCGCGGCCCCGCTGGAAGTGCGTCCGGCGACGTCGCCGATTCGTGTCGATGCGCAGCTCGACGAGCCGGCGTGGAGCGAAGCGACGCCGATTCCGATCGCGTGGGAGTGGGAGCCGTCGACCAACACTCCCGCGCCGGTCGAGACGACGGTGCTGGTCACGTTCGACGATCGATACTTCTACGCCGCGTTCCGCGCCCGCGACCCGCAGCCGAAGAACATCCGCGCGCGCTATCAGGAGCGTGACGTCGACGGCGGCGACGACTCGGTCGGGCTTTGGATCGACACCTTCAACGACGATCGGCGCGCCTATAAATTTCGCGTGAATCCCCTCGGCGTCCAGCGCGACTCGATCTTCAGCGACGTCGAAAACGCCGAGGACCTTTCCTGGGACGCCATCTGGGACTCAGCGGCGCGCATCACCGACGACGGCTACATCGTCGAGATCGCGATTCCGTTGCAGCAGCTGCGCATCCCGGCGCGCAGCGGCCCGCAGACGTGGGGCCTGCTCGCGATGCGCAACTGGCCGCGCGACGTGACGCATCAATTACGCTCCGCGGTGCCGGACCAGAACCGCAACTGCTTCATCTGCCTCTTTCCGGACGTGCACGGCTTCGCCGTTGCCTCCGGCGGAAAAAACATCGAAGTCACGCCGGCCATCACCGGCACGGACGACAAGATCGACCTCGGCGCCTCGGGCCGCTGGGCGATCACGCCCGGGACGTCGTTGCAGGCCACGATCAATCCCGACTTCTCGCAAGTCGAAGCCGACGCCGCGCAACTCGACGTCAACACGCGCTTCGCGCTCTTCTTCCCGGAGAAGCGCCCATTCTTCGTCGAAGGCGCCGACTTTTTCTCCACGCGCATGTCGCTCGTCTTCACGCGCACCATCGGTGATCCCTCGGCGGGACTGAAGCTGACGGGCAAGAGCGGCCCGAGCACGTACGCCGCGCTCGTGGCGCGCGACGAGATCACCAACGTGCTGATTCCGGGCGATCAGTCCTCGTCCCTCATCACCATTCCGGGCGGATCGACCACCGCGATCGCGCGCTACCGCCACGAATTCGGCAAGCGCACGACGATCGGCGGACTCGTGACCGCGCGCCGCGGCGACGACTACGAGAACACCGTCGCCGCGGTGGACGGCTTCCAGCGACTCAGCGAAAAGGACTCGCTTCGCTGGCAGGCCGCGCATTCGGACGACGGCCACGCGATCAGCGCCGGCTACTCGCATCGCGATCAGAACTGGACGTGGGGCGCGAGCTACGCCGAGCTCTCGCCCGAATTCCGCGCCGACAGCGGTTTCATCAACCAGGTCGGCGTGCGCGCGGCCGCGGCCTCGGCGGAGCGGCGCTTCCGCGGCGGTCCGCAGAAATGGTTCCGCAACCTCTATCTCTTCGGCGGCGTCGACGGCACGCGGCAGTTCGACGGCGCGTGGAACGAGTGGGGCGCCGATCTCGTGGCCACGTATCAGGGGCCGATGCAGAGCGAGATCAGCGTCTCGCTCGCGCCGAACCAGGAGTTCTTCGCCGGCACGACGTACCACGACTTCCGGCAGGGCATCGAAGTGGCGTTCCAGCCCGCGCGCGACGTGGCGCTGGCGCTGGCGACGCGCTGGGGCGAGACGATCGACTTCACGAACCGGCGGCAGGCCGACTTCGTCACGCTGTCGCCGTCCGCGGAGCTGAGCCTCGGCCGGCGCGTGCGCGCCGAGATCTCGTACGACTATCAATTCTTCGACACGAAGGATGGCGAGCGGATTTTCGAAGTGCACCTGCCGCAGGCGCGGCTGCTCTATCACTTCAGCAGGCGCTCGTTCCTGCGCGCGATCGTGCAGTACGAGCTGGTCCGCCGCGAGCCGGCGCAGTACGTCATCCCGGTCGGGCGGCGCGCGCAGGAGCTGCTCACGCAGCTGCTCTTCTCCTATCGCGTGAACGCGCAGACCGTCTTTCTCGCCGGCTACTCCGATGCTTCCGAAGGTGCGAACGATCTCACGCGCACGGACCGGGCGGTGTTTGCGAAGCTCAGCTACGCATTTCTGTTTTGACGGGGCGGCGGGGACGCCGGCGTTCCGACGCGTTGGGAACGCCGGCGTCCTCGCCGGCTGGTCAGGCGCCGTCTCGGCGCCTGCATTCCGAGTTCAGCGCATCAAACTGCGCCAACGTCATCGTCTCCGCGCGGGCCTCGGCATCGATGCCCGCGCGGTTCATCGCGTCCAACACCTGCTCGCGCGTCAGCCCGCGCCATCCGATCAAGTTGTTGACCAGTTTCTTCCGCCGCATCCGGAACGACGTGCTGACGAGATCGAGCACCTCCTCGCGCGGCGAGACGAGCCCCGGATCGCGCGGGTCGAGGCGCACCACGGCGCTGCGCACTTTCGGCGGCGGATAGAACGAGCGCGGATCGAGCGTCATCACGATCTTCGCCGCCGCGAACGCCGCCACGTAGAGCGTGAGATAGCCGTACGCCTCCGTTCCCGGCTTGGCCACGATCCGGTCCGCGACTTCCTTCTGCAGCATGAACACCGCGCGGCGGCAGTGCGGGTCGGCGATCACGCGCCGCAGGATCGGCGTGCCGACGTTGTAGGGGAGGTTGCCGACGGCAACGAAGTCTGTTTCCGGCAGCGACGCTTCAACCGCGTCTTCGTTGCGCAGCTCGATCTCGAATTTCGTTTTCAGCCGCGCCGCGAGATCGGGATCGATTTCAATCGCGACAATGCGATTCGGCAGCGCGACCAGCTTCTCCGTCAGCACCCCTTCGCCGGGCCCGATCTCGAGCACGACCTCGTCCGGCGCCGGTTCCAAAGTGGAAACGATCTTGTCGACCGCGCCGCGGTTGCGCAGAAAGTTTTGTCCCCACTTTTTTTTCGGCCGCATCGCTGCGCTCCTACAATACGCGCGTTGCGTACCAAACTCGTCCACGCCGCCTGGATGGCGATCGTCCTCGGCTTCCTCATGGAGATCATCGTGCTCGCCGCGCGCGGCTCGACGACGTCCACGCTCGTCCGCGACACGCTCGCGAAAGTCTCCTGGTCGGCCATCGTCTGCTTCGGCGTTGCCGTCGGCGCGACCGCGTCCGCGAAATTGCGCGCGAGCGCGATGGGCATCGCCGGCTTCTTCGCCGCGCCGGCCGGGTTCGCCGTCGCACGGATCGTGCAGAAGGCGCTGTCGCAAGCGTCGGGCAGCGCCGGCAGCGAGTCGATCCTCGGCGTCGTGCTGCTGGCATCGCTCAAAGCGCTCGAATACGGCGGATTCGGACTGGTGACCGGTTGGATGAGCAGCGACGGGATGAATCGCGCGGCGCACTACGTGGTCGCCGGCGCGTTCACCGGTCTGTACTTCGGTTCGCTCATCACCACCGTCGTCACCGCCGGCACCGCCGCGCGCGTGTTGCCGCTGGCGCTGAATGAAATCCTCTTTCCGATTGGTTGTGCGATGGTGCTGTTCGTGTCCGGCCTCCTGGCGCGCAGCGACTGACAATAACGACGAATGACAACCACACCTGAAGAAGCCCAGGAAACGATCGCGAAGCTGCGAGCGGAAGTCGCCAAAGTCGTCATCGGCCAGGACGCGGTCGTGAACCGGCTCGTGATCGCGCTGCTCATCCGCGGACACGTGCTCGTCGAAGGATTGCCCGGCCTGGCGAAGACGCTGCTCGTGAAAACGCTCGCCTCGTCGATCGACGCGTCGTTCAAGCGCATCCAGTTCACGCCCGATCTGCTGCCGGCCGACATCACCGGCACGCAGATCTTCGATCCCGCCGGCCGCACGTTCAATCCGCGCCTCGGGCCGATCTTCGCGAACTTCGTGCTCGCCGACGAGATCAACCGCGCGCCGGCGAAGGTGCAGAGCGCGCTGCTCGAGGCGATGCAGGAGCGGCAGGTGACGATCGGCGACACGTCGTACCCGCTGCCCGATCCGTTCGTCGTCATCGCCACGCAGAACCCGATCGAACATGAAGGAACGTACTCGCTCCCCGAGGCGCAGGTCGACCGGTTCGTGATGAAACTGAAAGTCGATTATCCGGCGGCGGACGAAGAGCTGCGGATGCTGGCGATGTACCTCGATCCGACGGCGCAGCCGCGCAAAGTCGCGCGCGTGCTGACGCTCGACGAGATCCGCGCGGTTGCGCAGCTCGCCGCGCGCACGCACATGGACGAGCGCATCGGCCGCTACATCGTGCAGATCGTCACCGCGACGCGCAAGCCGTCGCAGTACGTCTCGTTCGGAGCCTCGCCGCGCGCCACGCTCGCCCTCGCGCACGTCGCGAAAGCGCACGCGTTCATCGATGGAAGAAACTACGCGATCCCCGAGGACGTGAAAGGCATCGCGCGCGACGTGTTGCGCCACCGCCTCGTCCTCAGTTACGAAGCCGCGGCCGAGAACGTGACCGCGGACGCGATCGTCGATCAGGTGTTGGGAGCGGTGGCGGTGCCGTGATCTTCCGTCGCCGCGCGCCCGATTTCCGCACGCCTCTCATTCGCCGCGTGCGCGAGCTCGAACTGGTGAGCGCGCGTTTGATCCGCGCCGGCTTCGCCGGAGACTACCACTCCGCGTTTCACGGCCGCGGGATCGAGTTCTCGCAGGTGCGCGAGTACATCGTCGGCGACGACATCCGCGCGATCGACTGGAACGTCACCGCGCGAACGGGCGTGCCGCATGTGAAGGAGTTCATCGAAGAGCGCGATCTGACGGTGCTGATCGCGATCGACGTCTCCGCGTCGATGGCCTTCGGCTCCGTCGACTGGCGCAAGTGCGACATCGCCGCGGAGCTGGCCTCGGTGTTCGCATTCTCGGCCGTCGAGAACTCCGATCGCGCGGGCCTGCTGCTCTTCTCGCGCAACGTGACGAAGTACATTCCGCCGCGGCGCGGGCGGGGGCACGCGCAGGTGATCGCGCGATCCGCGGTCGAGGCCGCGATGCGCGGCACGCGCGGCGAAGCGGATCTCGAGCACGCCGCGAGATATCTCGAGCGCGTCGCGGTGAAGCGCGCGGTCGTGCTCGTGATCTCGGATTTTCTCGATTTGCCATTCGAGAAGCCGCTGGCGCGGCTGAATCGCAAGCACGACGTCATCGGCATCGTCATCGCCGATCCGCGCGAGGAGCGATTCCCGGAGCGCGGACTGGCGCGGCTCGTCGATCTCGAGTCGGGCGAGGCGCGCTGGACCGACCTCCGCCACGCGGACGTCTCGCGGCGGGCGATGCATCGCTCCGGCGCGCTCCAGCGGCGCTTCCGCGCCTCGGGCATCGACCATCTCGCCATTTCGACGGCGGTTCCGTACGATCGGGAGCTGCTGCGCTTCTTCCGCGAGCGCGCGGCGCGGCACAGACGGCCCGTATGATCCTGGTCCTCGCCCTCGTTACCGCGACGTTTTCGCCTCCGGCGCCGACCGTCGGCGATCCGATCACGATCACGTTCAGCGAGCCGGTGAAGATCGCTCCGTCGCCGGCGTACGACGTCATCTCGCAGCAGGGGAGTCGCGTCGTCGTGCGCACGTTCGTGCCGAAGCCGTTCGTGATCGCCGGCGTCACGATCCCCGTGAAGTCGGTGCTCAAACAGAATGATGATCTGAAGCCCGCGCCGCTGACGCCGCCGGCTGCGCTGCCGTATCCGCGCGCGCCGTTCATTGCCATCGCGATCGCGGCGCTGGCCGCACTCGTGACGTGGCTGCTCGCGTGGCGTCTCTCGAAGCGCGCCGTTCGCGCCGTGGCGCCGCCGCTCTCCGCGAGCGATCGCTATCGCAACGCCGTGCTCGCGCTGCGCCAAAACTCGCGCCACGCGCACCGCTGGGCCGCGCTCGCGGACGCGACGCGCGCCTATCTCGCCGAGGCGCGCGCGAATCTCGGCAGCGACCTCACGACGACCGAGCTCGTGCCGCGGCTGCAGGAGGGCGAGCGCGTCGTCGCCGAGATCCTGCGCATCGGCGACATGGAAAAGTTCTCGCGCGACGGAGCGCCGCTGCGCGACTTCAACGAAGTCGCCGAGCGCGCGCTGGAGCTGGCGTCATGAAGGCGACGCCCCTCACCCGGCGCTTCGCGCCACCCTCTCCCCGCAAGCGGGGCGAGGGGCAACGACGGGGTGGGCGTGTTGCCCTTCTCCCCGCTTGCGGGGAGAAGGTGGCCGAAGGCCGGATGAGGGGTCGTGCATGACCCGCTTCGCCGATCCGCTCTGGCTCGCGCTGTCGCTGCTCGTCCTCGCGCGCATCGCGCTGCTGCTGCGCGACCGCCACAAACGCTTCGGCGCCTTCGGCTTCTCCTCGCTCTCGCTCGTCGCTCCCGCGCGCGGGCTTCGCGCGGCGACGTCCGCGATTCCGTTCGTGCTCGAGTCGCTCGCGCTGCTCGCTTTATTGCTCGCGCTCGCGCGCCCGCAACGCGTCGTGCGATTGGCCTCCGGCGACCGCTACGGCATCGACATCGTCGTCGCGCTCGATGCCTCGGGGAGCATGGCCGCGGAGGACTTTCGTCCGCGCAATCGCTTCACCGTCGCGAAGGACCTCATCGCCGAGTTCATCCGCCGCCGGCAGGACGACCGCATCGGCGTCGTCACGTTCGGCAGCCGCGCCGCGACGCGCGTGCCGATCACCTACGACCGCCGCATCGCGGAGCTGATCCTCGATCAGGCCGAGATCGGCGATCACGGAAACGGCACCGCGATCGGGCACGCGCTCGCGACGGCGGTGAATCGCCTGCGCACCTCGAAGACGCGCAGCCGCATCGTCATCCTCGTGACCGACGGCGTGAACAACTCCGGCTCGATCGATCCGATCGTCGCCGCGCAGCTGGCCGCGCGCAGCGGGATCAAGGTCTACACGATCGGCGTCGGCAGCGAAGGCCCGGTGCCGCTCCCGGTGAAGCGGCAGAATCCGTTCACCGGCCAGATCGAGACGATCTACACGCACATCCGAGGAGAGCTCGATGAGAAATCGCTCTCCGCGATCGCGTCGATGACCGGCGGCGAATTCTTCCGCGCCACCGACGCCCGCGCCCTCGGCAACGTCCTCACGCGCATCGATCAGCTGGAAAAAACGCGCCTCTCCGCGCCGAAGCGCGAGGATGTCGACGAGTTGTACGCGTACCCGCTCGCCGCGGGCCTCGCGCTCTTCGCGCTGTCGCTCCTCGGCGGGGAGGTGTGGTGGTTGAAGGTGCCGGCATGAGTTTCCGTTCCACCGCGCTCCTCTGGCTCCTCGCCATCGTGCCGTTCGCGCTGCTCCTGCTCCTCTCGCGCGAGCAGCTCCGCGCGCGCATCGCCCGCCGCTTCGCGTCGGAGCATTTGCGCGGCGTCGCGAATCCGGCGCGGATCCTGCGGCCATGGCTGCTCGCGCTTGCGCTCCTCGCGTCGATTCTCGCGCTCGCGGGGCCGTATCGCGGCTTCACGCTCGTGCCGGTGCTCGCGCGCGAGGCGAGCCGCGTGCTGGTCATCGATGTCTCGAACAGCATGGCCGCCGAGGATGTCGGCGCGTCGCGGCTGTCCGCGGCGAAGGCGATTGCGAAGCGGCTCGCGGAGGCGCAGGAGGGACGTGTCGCGCTGATCGTGTTCGAGGCCTCGGCGGACGTCGTCTCGCCGCTGACCAGCGACACCGACGCCGTCGTCGCGCTGCTCGACACGCTGCAACCGGGCGAAGTCGGGCAACCGGGCTCCGACATCGGCGGCGCGATTCTCGCGGCGATGCGCATCATCGAAGCCGATCCGCTGACGAAGGCGGACATCGTCGTGCTCAGCGACGGCGAGGATCAGGGGACGCGCGTCGACGAAGCAGTGCAGCGCGCGAAGCTGCGCGGGATTCCGGTGTCGACCATCCTCATCGGAACGTCGCAGGGGAGCACGATCCCGACCGCGAACGGGCCGCTGCGCGACACGAGCGGCGAGACCGTGACGACGTACGCGCGCGCGGAAGCGCTGCAGGAGATCGCGTCGTCGACGAGCGGCCGTCTGCTCGAGAACCCCTTCGCCGAGCACGCGCTCGATCCGCTCCTCGGCGGCGCGCGCCGCGCCGGCATCCGCCTCAGCCACGCGCGCGTGCCGATCGATCGCTTCCAATGGCCGCTCGCCTTCGCGTTCTTCCTGCTCCTCGGCGGCTCGCTCGCGAATCGAGGTGCGGAATGATTCTCCTGCTGCTGGTCGTCGCGGTCTCGTGGTTCACCGAGACGAACTCGCACGCCGCGAGCGCGCGCGGCGGAAAGGCGTACGACGCGAAAAAATACGCCGAGGCGGTGAAAGGATTTCAACGCGCGAACGAGATCGCGAAGACGCCGCGCAACGCATTCAACCTCGGCACCGCGCAGATCGCCGCCGATCAACGCGAGCAGGGATCGGCGACGCTCGCCGCGGCGATGAAGGATCCGGCCCTGCGTCCCGACGCGCTCTTCAATCGCGGCAACAGCGCGCTCGCATCGAAGGCATTCGATCACGCGATTGCCGACTACATCGAAACCCTCAAGCTCCGTCCGAATCACGCCGGCGCGAAACGCAATCTCGAGATTGCGCTCCAACGCCGCGACTCCGACCAAACCTCGACCAGCGGCGATCAGAAAAACAAACCGGGGCCGAACCAGCAGCAGCAAAAGCCGTCGCCGACCGCGGGCGGCGACAAGAAGCCGCAAGGCCAGCCGGATCTCGAAGCACTGCTTCGCAGCGTGCAGCAGCAGGAGCAGGAAGAGTTGCGGCGGATGAAGGCGAGGAGCTCGGCGGAGGGGCGGGTGGGGTGGTGAGGAGCGGAGAAGGCAGAACGCAGAGCGCAGAACGCAGAACGAAGAAATTGTTTTGGCGTTTGGCCGTGCTTCTAACTCTTCATTCTGCGTTCTGCGTTCTGCGTTCCTGGGCCAACGATTTGGTTGTTGATCCGAAAACGCTGCAAATGAACGACCTCACCACCATCACGGTGTCGCTCGAGGGCTCGTTCGCGAGCCTGGAGTCGGTCAACGTGCCGCTCGACAATCTCGCGTTCGTCGGTGAGCCGTGGGTGTCGTCGGAGTTTGCGTGGATCAACGGCGAAGTGGTGCGGCGGAAGGTGTTTCGGTTTCGGGCGCGGCCGCTGTTGCCGGGAATGGCGAGGGTCGGACCGGTGGCGTTGAGCTCGGGCGAGGGGCAGCGCGACACGCTGAAGCAGGTCGTGTTGCAGATCGAGCCGGATCGCATCGCGGCGACGAATGACCCCGAGGCTGTGTTGCGCGAGCTCATCGCCACGGGAAGGCCGCCGCTGTTTCTGGTCGCGGAGACGGACCGGCGCGACGTATGGCAAGGCGAACAGATCCTCGTCACGTGGTACCTCTACAACGCCGCGGCGGTGGAGAGCTGGCAGATCGTCAACGTCCCGAAGCTCACCGATTTCTGGAGCGAAGAGCTCGAGGCGCGCGCGTCGGAAGCGGAGCGCGTGTTCGTCGGCAATCAGCAGATGCAGCGCGTGCGGATGCGCCGCGTCGCGCTCTATCCGCTGCGCAGCGGCACGCTGCAGATCGGCGGCATGTCGGTGGAAGCGGGCGTGATGGAGCGGCTGCGCGGACCGTTCTCCACCTTCGAAGGCACCCTCGTCGAGACCACGTTCAGCTCCGCCCCGATCGCCATCAACGTCCGCCCCCTCCCGCCCGGCCCGCCCGTCGACGCCGTCGGCGAGCTTACGCTCGCCTGCGCGCCCGCGAAGCAGCGCAACAACGGCCCGGTCGTCGTCGAAGCCACGCTGAACGGCCAGGGCAATCTCCGCGGCGCCTCCGCGCCGCGCTTCGCCCGCAACCTCGCCGGAAACGTGCAGGTGGAAGGCGGCGCGGCGACGGTCACGCGCGAAGAGGGAAGCGTGACGATGGCGCGCAAGTGGCGGTTTTTGATCTTTCCGGAGAAGGCGGGAGAGCTCGAGATTCCGCCTCTCACGATGGTTGTGTTTTCGCCTTCGGCTGCTTCACGCAAGACGCTTGCAGTGCGAACAGCAAACGCTTTGGAACGCTGCCGTATCGGCGGCTGATCAGGCGCCGTCCCGGCGCCTCGGCGGCGGCGAGACGCCGCCGGATCAGCCGGCGAGGACGCCGGCGTTCCTCGCGTTGGCGTTACTCATCGCGATCTTCACGGTTCCGAAGATAAGGCGGGAGCTTGCCATCCGGCGCGAGGTGCGCGACATCGTCCGTTCGGAAGACATCCGCGCGCGCGTCGACGCGAAGCTGAACGTCGATCCTGCCGTGCTCCTCGCGGAGCGGAGCGATCGCGGTGATGCCTATCGCTCGCTGCGCTCGCTGCTCGATGCGATGGAGCGCGATCGTGATATTGGTGTGGACACGAAAAAAGAGATCGCCCGCCGCGTGCGGGAGGTGATCGCATGAACCGTCCCACGCTGAAAACCGAACGCCTCACACTCCGCCCGTTCACGCAGGACGACGTTCCCGCGGTGCAGCTGCACTGCGGCTCGTACGAAGTCGCGCTGAACACGCTGATGATTCCGCATCCGTACCCCGAGGGCGCGGCGGCGGAGTGGATGGCGAAGCATGACGACGACTTCGAGCAGAATCGCATCGTCCACTTCGCCATCGACGACGGCCAACTCGTGGGCGCGATGGGATTGGTGATGAAGGACGAAGGCATCGCCGAGATCGGCTACTGGATCGGCGTGCCGTTCTGGGGCCGCGGCTACGCGACCGAGGCGGCGAGGGCGGTGGTGCGATACGGATTCGAAGAGCGCGGGCTCGAGCGCATCTTCGCGATGCACTTCGGGCGCAATCCGCAGTCAGGGCGCGTGCTGCAGAAGATCGGGATGGAGTACGAAGGAACGCTGCGGCGCCACTTGAAGAAGTGGGAGGAGTACGTCGATCTCGTCTGCTACGGAGTGCTGCGCGAAGAGTGGCTCAGCGCGGCAAAACGAACGGCACGATGAACAGCAGGCCGAGGATGAACGCGATCCAGCGTTCGAGGCGGTAATTCGAGGTCGTTCCCATCACGGGCGTTAGTAGGCGCTGCGAATGTGGCGGAATTGAGGCCGCCATCGGGAAAGACGGCAATCGGTTGATAGCCGTCCCCGCGATGCGCGCCCTACCATGGCCGGATGACCTCCATCCATCGCCGCGTTCTCGCATTTCTCCTCTCCCTCGCCATCACCATCCCGCTCTTCGCGGCCATCGGCGATGAGCCGCCGCGCCATTTGTCGCCGCAGGGCACGACGAACCTCGAAGCGCTCACGCGGCTCATCGGCTACGTCCGCTTCTTCCACCCGAGCGATCAAGCCGCCGCGGCCGATTGGAACGCCGTGGCGATGGCCGGCGTGCAGCGGATCGAAGACGCCAGCGGTTCTGCCGATCTCGCGCAGAAGCTCGACGCGCTCTTCCGCCCGCTCGCTCCGACGCTGCGCGTGTACGTCACCGGCCAGCGGCCGCCCGTCCCGAGCGAGCTGCAGACGCCCGCCGATCCGCACGTGATGTACTGGGGACACCTCGGCGCCGGCCTGCCGGGCGGTCCGGGATATTTCTTCAGTGACCGCTACAGCTATCCCGGCGTCTACGTCGCCGGCTCGCCGCTCCCCGCGCCGTACGAGCCGATCGAGGTCTCCCTCGGCGGCGGCGTTTCCGCGCTCGTTCCGATCACGGTCTTCCACAACGCCAACGGAACCACGATTCCGCCGTCCGTCGCTCCTGCACCGGCGCCGGTGAAGCCCGCGGGCTTCGTCCCGAGCGGCAACGATCGCGTCACGCGACTCGCCGACATCGCGCTCTCGTGGCCCGTGTTCACGCACTTCTACCTCTACTTCGACGTCGTGCAGGTCGACTGGAACGCCGAGCTGCGCACCGCGTTGCAGGCGGCGGCGGACGATCCCAACGAGCGCGCGTTCGTCGACACGCTGCGGCGGATGATGGCTGCGCTCGACGACGGACACGCGCGCGTGACGCATCCTTCGTGGCCGCGCGGCTATCAGCTGCCGATCGTCTGGACGTGGATCGACAACAAGCTCGTGGTGACGTATGCCGAGCCCGAGACGACGCTCGTCGCCGGCGACATCATCGTCTCGATCGACAACCGTCCCGCGAAGCAGGTGTATGAAGACGAGCTCGCGCTCGCGCCCGGAGCCACGCCGCAGCATCTGCGCTCGCGCGCGCTCGACTCGATGCTGTTAGGCGCGCAGAACTCGGAAGTTCGCTTTCGCGTGCACCGCCATCACGGCGGCGTCGATGAAGTCACGGTGCGCCGCACGCGCCGCAATGCGCAGACGTCGGCGCAAACGTTCCTGACCGAGCCGCGGCCGGCGAAGATCTCCACCATCCGTCCCGGCATCGCGTACGTCGACATCGCCCGCATCACGTACGACGAGTTCTACGCGGCGATGGACCAGCTCGCGCCGGCCGAGGGGATCATCTTCGATTTTCGCGGCTACCCGTGGGACCTCGACCCGTGGTTTCTCGAGCATCTGACGAATGAGCCGATGCGCACGGCGCTGTTCGAGGATCCGCTCGTCTGGTTGCCGGAACAACAGCAGGTCGAGTACTTCGACGCCGGGTGGTACGTCGGAGTCTCCGCGCCGCGGCTGACGTCGAACGTCGTCTTCCTCACCGACGGCCGCGCCGTCAGCTACGCGGAGACGCTCCTGTCGATCGTCGAGAACGCTCACGTCGGCGAGATCGTCGGCGAGGCGACGGCGGGCACGAACGGCGACGTGAATTTCTTCACCTTGCCGGGCAACTACGTCCTCCGCTTCACCGGACTGCGCGTGCGCAAACTGGACGGCTCGCAGCACCACGGAGTCGGAATCCTGCCGACCGTTCCGGCAGTGCGGACGATGGAAGGGATTCGCGCGGGACGGGACGAGTTTCTGGAGAAGGCGATCGAGGTGATCGAGAGCAAGCGCTAAGCGCTATTCTTTGGCCGTGCGCATGCTCACGGCCATCCTTCTCTGCGCCGCCGCGGTCGGTGCGAGCGAGCCGTCGGCCGGCTCACGTCTGATGTTCCTCTGGACGTGGGCCGGCCAGTGCAAGACGCCACAGTGCGTCGAGGAGGAGCGCCGCTTTCTCGCCGAGGTCGATGTCTTCTATCAGATCGAGACAGGCGGCTCGACGACGCGCGTCGAGTTGCGCAAAGGCGGCCGGCTCTTCATCGGCAAGACTCCGATGAATCTCTCTTCGAAGCAGATCGCGGCGCTGTACGCCGCTCTCGACGCGGTGCGCGCCGATCTGGACGGCGGCTCGACCTGGGCGCAGCGCGTGCGCGTGCTTCCGGATGACGGCCATTTCACGCTGGCCTTTTCACTCGGCAAGCAGCTGCACATCGTCGACGAATTCAAGGACTATGTGAGGAAGGAGTACGTCCCGCTCCTCAACCTCCTCCAGGTCTACGCGGAGCCTGCGGCGGCCTCCCGCATCCTGCCGCGCGACGACGAGACGCGCCTCCTCGGCTACCGCGTCCGCCACGACATGCCCGACCACCTGGCCATCGAGGTCGACTACTTCTACGATGGCTCGAAGGGCGCGCATGTCTTCGTCGGCGCCAATCCCGTCAACGAGACCGGCGTCGTGATGACCGGATACCGCCCGAACAAGATCGAGAAAGGCCGCCACACCACCTGCACCGTCGTCACCACCTACAGCGAGTCACCGGACGAGTTCACGAGCGACATCCTGAAGATCCAGCTCTACATCGGCGGCAAAGAAGTCTTCCTCGAGGACTATGTCCCGCTCCGGAAGAAGTGGAGCAAAGTCCCGAGCCGCGACCAGCACTGCTGCGACGCCTGCAGCCTCGGCTGCCGGAGGTAGGGATGCGATCGAATGTCGTTAGCCGGTTTTCCGCGCGCGAAAGCCTTCGCCGGTCCGATCGAACTTTTGAAATCCGGCGTTCCGGAGCGCGGTGCGTGCGTCTTCGGTCAATCCGGTTCCGACGACCTCGACGCTGTCGATCGGATGCTGAATCGCGATCTGCGCGAGCAACGCGCGCCATTCTTCGTCGGGGCGGAAGAGCGTGATGGCGATGTGCGGCCATTCCTGCGCGCGCATCCACGCTTCTTCCGCCGCGGCGCGGTTCTCCGGCGTCTCCAGCAGCCACACCGGAGTGTGGAACGCGAGTTTCTGGAGACGCTCGGAGAAATCGGGAGCGAAAACGATGGCGACGTTCACCAACCGCAGCTCTTCCCCTTGTTCTGCGTATCGAGCCAATCGAGCAGCGGCCGGAAGTAATCGACGATCGCCGTCGCATCCATCTGCTTCTGTCCCGTCAGCGCTTCCAGCGCTTCCGGCCACGGGCGGCTCATGCCCATCGCCAGCATCTTGTCGAGGCGCGCGCCCGCTTCCTTGTTGCCGTAGATCGAGCAGCGGTTCAGCGGGCCTTGATATCCCGCGATCTGGCAAAGCGAGCGGTGGAACTGGAACTGGAGAATGCGCGCGAGGAAGTAACGCGCGTACGGCACATTCGCGGCGATGTGATACTTCGCGCCCGCGTCGAAGAACGACTCATCGCGCGGCTCCGCCGGCGCGATGCCCTGATACTGCCGGCGCAGATCCCACCAACCCTTGTTGTACGTCGCCGGCGTGATCTCGCCGGAGAACACTTTCCAGCGCCACTTGTCCATCATCACGCCGAACGGCAGGAACGCGATCTTGTCGAGCGCGTCGCGCAGCAGCAGCTGGATGTCCGCCGACGCCGGCGGCTCTTTGTCGAGCAGGCCGACTTTCACGAGATACGCCGGCGTCACCGAGAGCGCGATCGTGTCGCCGATCGCTTCGTGGAAGCCGTCGTTCGCGCTGTTCTTGTAGAGGAACGGCAGCGTGTTGTACGCGCGCTGATAGAAGTTGTGCCCGAGCTCGTGATGGACGGTCGTGAAGTCGTCGGCGTTCTTCTCGATGCACATCTTGAGGCGAAGATCGTTCACGTCGTCGACGTCCCACGCGCTGGCGTGGCAGACGACGTCGCGGTCGCGCGGCTTCACGAACAGCGAGCGCGTCCAGAACGTCTTCGGCAGCGGCTCGAAGCCGAGGGACATGAAGAAGCGCTCGCCGAAGCGGACCATCTCCAGCGCGTCGATGTCTTTGCGTTTCTCGAGAATCTTCGTCAGGTCGTAGCCGCGCGTGGTCTGCGGCGGTGCCACGACGTCGTAGATGTTGCCCCACTCCTGCGCCCAGATATTGCCGAGGAGATGCGCGGGAATCGGCTGGCCCGGAGGGACCACCTTGTCGCCGTACTTTTTGTTGAGATTCCAGCGCACGTAGCAGTGCAGCGAGTCATACAGCGGCTTGACCTGGCCCCAGAGGCGATCGATCTCCGCCGCGAAGGCATCGGGCGGCATGTCGTACTTCGCGCGCCACATCACGCCGACGTCGGCATAGCCGAGCTCGCGCGCGCCCTGATTCATCAGCTGCACGAAGCGCGTGTAGCGCTCGCGCATCGGCGGCGAGACGGTGTGCCATCCCTTCCACGCGTCGAGCTGCTTCTGCGGATCGCGGCTCGAGCGGAGGATGTTCTCGATCTCGCCGATGTCCCAGCAGTCGTCGCCCGATTTTCCCGGCGGGCAGTACTTGCCGGCGCCGTACGTCGCTTCGAGCTCCGAGCCGATGCGGGCCATCTCCGCGGTGAGCGCGGGATCGGACGGGCCGGGCGAGGTGAGGGCGAGCTTGATGATCTCCAGCTTGCGCCGCGTGTCGTACGGCAGCTCGAGCTTGTCGTAGCGCGCCGCTTCCTTCGCCATCTCCACGCCGGCGTTGATCAGCTTCTCGTTCTCTTTCGCGGCGATGAGCTGCGTGTCTTCGGTGATGTACGTCGACTGCACCCACGCCGCGCGCTGCGCGTCGAGGTTCATCGACGCGAGACGCGCCTCCGCGTCCGCGACGAATTTCGCGGCGTCGGCGGCCGTTGGACCGGGTGGCGGCGGGGGAGGAGCGGGCTCGGCCTGTGCGGCGGGCTGTTGTGCTGCAGCGGGCGCGGGCGCAGGTGTTGCGGCGGGTGTGACGGCGGTCGCACAAGCTGCGAACAGCAACGTGAAAAATACGAGCAGATGGCGCATGAAAATCCTCCGGAAGGCGAGAAGCGGACGCGGCGAAAACGCGCGGCCGCGAGAGTATAGGAATTTACACAAAACACCACCACAGGCGACTCTCGTGCCCAAGGCTTGGCCTACCAACGCTGCCGGCCGTGCCGGCTAGCCAAAACGTTGCCACGACTCGGAACGTATCAATTCTGGCGGGTGCTAAGATCCCGCCGCATTTTGATTCAAAGAACTATTTCGAAGGAGCCCCATGAAATCCGTTGATACCCGTGTGAAGCTCGCCGTTGCCGTCGTGATGCTCGTCGCTGCGCTGCCGTCGTTCGGCGCGGCCAAGCGTCGCGCCGTAGGGAAGCCGACCGTCGGCCCGAGCGCCACCGCCACGATCAAGGGAACCGTGCTCGATGCGACGAGCAATCTCCCGGTCGCATTTGCCACCATCCAGGTCGGAAACACCAAGAGCCAGGCTACGAAAGAAGGGACATTCGAAATCTTCGACGTCGTCTTCTCCGGCGACCTTTCCGTCATCGCCAGCCGCACCGGCTACACCGCGTCGACACAGACCGTCAACGGCGGCGGCACGCACACACTCACGTTCCGCCTGCAGGGCCGCCCGACGGTATCGGTGCGGATGACCGACGGTACGACGTATTCGCTCGACGACGACAGCATCAAGACCGGCTACGTGGTCCTGTTCAGCGGCTACGTGTCGACGTCCGATCCGAAGTTCTGCAAGGCCGACGGCACGCAAACGCAGGTGAACGTGTCGGCAATCAAGCGGATCCTCGGGCCCGCGGCGAGCATCACCAACTCCGCCTGCTGCTCGCGCGAGAACGCGCAGCTGCAGCGCGTGAACATCACGCTCCGGAGCGGCGACACCGGCGACTGGACGTTCAAGGATTCCTGCGACGGCTACGCGACCGATCTCCTCGGCCGCAATCACACCACCGGCGATCAGCTGTTTCTGAAGTTCACCGAGATCGCGGAAGTGACGTTCCCGTAAGGGAACGTCATCCTGAGCGAAGCGAAGGATCTCGAACTACGCAACTGTTTCGCACTTCGAGACCCTTCGCCGTCTTCGCGGCTCAGGGTGACGCCGAGGCGAAGGATCTCGGGTTGATCGAGATAGAATCGCGCGCGTGACGGCAGCCGCCGAAGTCGCGCGCGTTCCTTCGTTCGAGCGCATCGATCGCATCTACGAGCTTCAACGACAGCATCATGCCGCCGCCGTCCCCACGACGGCGGCGCAGCGGATCGAGAAGCTGAAGAAGCTCGAGCGGGCGATGTTCGCGCATCGCGACGATGTCCGCGCGGCGATGTGGGACGACTATCGCAAGCCCGTCGCGGAGGTCGATCTCTCCGAGATCTATCCGGTCGTCAGCGAGGCGCGGCACGCCGTCCGCCATCTGCGCGAGTGGATGCGGCCGACCTGGGCTCCGACGCGCCTGTCGCTCATCGGCGCGCAGTCGCGCATCCTCCGCGAGCCGAAGGGCGTGGTGCTGATCATCTCCCCCTGGAATTTCCCCTTCAACCTGACCCTCGGTCCGCTCGTCTCTGCGATCGCGGCAGGCAATCGCGTCATCCTCAAACCGTCCGAGCTCACGCCGGCGTCGACCGCGTGCATGATGCGCATCGTCGGAGAGGTGTTCGATGAAAGCGAAGTGGCGATCATCGAAGGCGATGCATCCGTCGCCGAAGCGCTGCTGAAGAAAAAGTGGGATCACATCTTCTTCACCGGCAGCCCCGCCATCGGAAAGATCGTGATGAAGGCGGCGGCCGAGCATCTGACGTCGGTGACGCTCGAGCTCGGAGGCAAGTCTCCGGTGATCGTCGACGAGACGGCGAACGTCGACGAGGCGGCGAAGAAGGTCGCCTTCGGGAAGTTCTACAACTGCGGCCAGATCTGCATCGCGCCCGACTACGTGCTCGTGCACGAGCGCGTGCGGGAGCGGTTCCTCGCGAAGTTGAAAACCGCGATCGATTCCCTCGGCGAGCCGGCACGCGGAATCATCGTGAATGATCGCCACGCCTCGCGTCTGCATCGCCTGTTCGACGACACCGTTGCGCAAGGCGCGGAGGTCGTCACCGGCGGCGCGTTCCGCGGCCGCGAGATCGAGCCGACCGTGTTGGCGAACGTCGCTCCTGAATCGCCGGTGATGCAGCACGAGATTTTCGGGCCGCTGCTGCCGATCCTTCCGTATCGCTCGCTCGATGAAGCGTGCGACTTCATCAACGCGCGCGAGAAGCCGCTGGTGATGTACGTCTTCAGCCGCAAGCGCCGCGTGGTGGAGCGCATCCTCGGCCGAACGACCGCCGGCGCGACGGTGATGAACGAAACGCTCGCCCAGTATTACGAGCTGAGTCTCCCGTTCGGCGGCGTCGGCCAGAGCGGCATGGGCCGCTCGCACGGATATTACGGTTTCGAAGCATTCTCGAACGTCCGCGCGCTCTTCGACCAGCGCCTCCGCTTCGGCGCGATCCAACTGCTCTACCCGCCGTACGTCGGAAAGCTCAAGCAGAAGCTGATCGACTTCACGGTGAGGTGGCTGTAGCCGCCCCTCGTCGTTGCCCCTCTCCCCGCAAGGCGGGGAGAGGGTGGCCCGAAGGGCCGGGTGAGGGGCGATGCACGGCGCGAGGCACGCCCCCTCATCCGGCCTTCGGCCACCTTCTCCCCGCAGGCGGGGAGAAGGGCAGCGGGGGACGGGCCGCGCGCGCCCGCGCGCGGCTTCCCATCCACAACAGCACCGACCCGATCGCGCAGGCCACCGGGCACACCAGCAGCGCATTGCGCAGCTGCGCGGTGTCGCTGAGCTTTCCGATCAGCGGCGAGCCGATGCCGTAGGCGAAGATGTTGACCGCGGAAAAGAAAATGCCGATCGCCAGCCCGCGCAGCTTCGGTCCGGCGAGATCGTGCACGTCGGCGGTGGCGGGACCGACCCACAAAATCGCCAGCGCGTAGAGCACGATGTTGATCGCCAGCAGCGTCGTGATGTTGCGGCTGAAGAGCAGCGCAAACCAGAGCGGCACCGAGGCGATCGCCGCCGAGGCGGTGAACGCCATGCGGCCGCCGCCGAGCACGCGGCTCACCCGATCGGAAAAAACACCGCCGAGGATCATGGCCGGGATTCCGACCGCGACGGAGATGATGCCGGCCGCGGTGCCGATGAGGCGGAGACTCAGGCCGTGCTCGCGCATGAAAAACGACGGCACCCAGATGCCGAGGTTGTTCGACGCCAGGCCGATGAACGCGTAGCCGAAAATGAGAAGCAGCAGCGGGGCGGAGAAGAGTTCGCGCCACTCGGTGGGAGCGGATGCCGTGGCTTCCATGCGCCCGCGCGCCGGCTCGCGCAGCAGAAAGACGAGCAGTGCCAGCGCGAGTCCGGGAAAGCCGAGGAGATAGAACGCCCAGCGCCAGCCGTACGTCTGGCCGATGAAGCCGCCGAGAAAAAACGCGAGACCGCCGCCGAGCGCGATGCCGGTCGAATAGATCGACTGCACCGTCGCGCGCATGCGCACGGGAAAGAAATCGCTGAGCAGCGAAAGCGCCGCGGGCCCGAGCGTCGCCTCGCCGACGCCGACCATCAGCCGGCAGAGAAAGATCGTCCAGAAGCTGTTCGCGAACCCTGTTAAGCCGGAGAACAGGCTCCACACCGCGAGACCGATCGCGATCAGCTTCGTGCGCGACGCGCGATCGGCGAGACGCCCGAACGGAATGCCGAGCAGCGTGTAGAAGATGACGAACGACGTACTGCCGAGAAGCCCCAGCTGCAGATCGCTGAACGCCATCTCCTTCTTGATCGGTGTGAAGAGGATGTAGATCAACGCGCGGTCGAGAAAATTGAGGACATAGACCGCAGTGAGAAGGCCGAGGGCATACCACGAGTAGCGCGGAACGACCGGCCGGTCGGCAATAAGTGCGTGTTCGGACATTGGGTTAGTGTAGTGGGGAAGGCTCAAAGGCGCAAAGGCTCAAAGGCGCAAAGGGAAAACCGCCGCTCCTTTGCGCCTTTGAGCCTCTGCGCCTTTGAGCCTCAATGGGTGATCACCATCTCCCGCCACACCTTCCCCTCGGCCTCGAAGTCGATCACCGCGCGGATGGTCAGCGGCTCGTTTGGGTTGCGCACGCTCGTCCACGCCGTCGCGAAGATCGGGATCGACTTCTCCTGTCCCGGCGCCAGCGTCTCGCGGAAATCGCGATAGGTCGTATAGAGGCCGAACTGGGCCATGCCGGGCGAGCTGATCTCGACGCGGCGGAGCATGATCGGGATGGCCGCGCGATTCAGCACTGTGATGTCGATCGTCGCCGGAGCGGTCGAGCCCGAGCCGAAGAAAATGTCATGCGGCAGATCCGCGCGCATCCCCGGCTGCGGCACGCTCGCCGGCCGCGCGCTCTTCCCCGTGCCGCACGCGATCAGGAGAAAAAGAAGGAGTAAAGACCAGTGTCGCATTTTTGTTTCAGCCACGTATCCGCCTCTTTCTAATTTCTGCTTTCGGCTTTCTGATTTTGTGCTATCCAGCGGGATCATGAAACAGCTCATCACGATTCTCGCGCTCCTTGCAACGGCTGCGAGCGCTTTTGCTCAAAACAATTTGACGCGGCTTCTGCGCCAACCCGACATTCACGGCGACTCCGTCGCCTTCGTTTACGGCGGCGACATCTGGGTCGCATCCGCGAACGGCGGCGAGGCGCGGCGCCTCACGTCCGACGCCGGCATGGAGTATTTCCCGAAATTCTCGCCGGACGGAAAGTGGATCGCGTTCACCGGCGAGTACAGCGGCAGCCGGCAGGTCTTCGTCATCAGCGCCGACGGCGGCCAGCCGCGCCAGCTCACGTTCTACAACGACGTCGGCCCGCTCCCGCCGCGCGGCGGCATCGACAACCGCATCCTCGACTGGACGCCCGACGGCAAGAACATCCTCTTCAATCCCCATCGCCTCCCGTGGAGCGATCGCATGCCCGCGCACTACATCATCCCGGCCGCGGGCGGCATGGAGACGAAGCTCGCCATCCCCGAGGGAAGCGCGGGATCGTATTCGCCGGATGGGACCAAGCTTGCGTTCACGCACATCGAGCGCGAGTTCCGCACCTGGAAACATTACCGCGGCGGGCGCGCGCAGGAGGTCTGGATCTACGACCTCGCCGCGAACAAAGCAGAGCAGATCACGAAGAGCCCGTGGACCGATCAGCAGCCGGTGTGGATCAAGGACACGATCTACTTCGTCTCCGATCGCGAAGACGGCGCGCGACTGAATCTCTTTGCGTACGACCTCAAAACGAAGCAGACAAAGAAGGTCACGAATCACACCGACTACGACGTCCTCTGGCCGAGCGGCGACAAGACGCAGGTCGTCTACGAGAACGGCGGCTATCTCTATCGACTCGACTCCGCGACCGGAAAATCGGAGCGGATTCCGATTCACGTCTACGGCGACTTCCGCGCGACGGTGCCGTACTTCAAGAACGTCAAGGACAACCTCGAGTCGTACGTGCTCTCGCCGACCGGCGCGCGTGCGCTCTTCGTCGCCCGCGGCGAGATCTTCAGCGTGCCGGCGAAGGAAGGGGAGGTCCGCAACGAGACGAACACGCCCGCCATCCGCGAGCGCGATGCGGCGTGGTCGCCCGATGGTAAGTGGATCGCCTATCTTTCCGACCGCGACGGCAGCGACTACGAGATCTACGTTCGTCCGGCGGACGGCACCGGTAGTGAGAGACAGGTCACGAAGAACGCCAACAACTGGCGTTTCGCGCCGCTCTGGTCGCCCGACTCGAAGCTGCTCGCCTTCGCCGACAAAGACCTCACGCTGCGCGTCGTCGACGTCGCCAGCGGGAAGGTGACGGAGATCGACAAGGATCCGTACGGCGACATCACCGACTACAAGTGGTCGCCCGACTCGAAGTGGCTGACCTACACGAAGCTGAACGAGGCCCGGTTCTCGTCCATCTACGTGCACAACCTCGGCGACGCGAAGTCGTATCGCCTCACCAGCGGCACGACCAACGACGGCAACCCGACCTTCGATCCGAAGGGCCGCTATCTCTATTTCACATCCAACCGCGACTTCAATCTCACGTTCAGCTCGTGGGAGTTCAACTACGTCTACACCAATCCGCAGCGCGTCTACGTCGGCGTGCTCTCCGCCGACGGCCAGGCACTGTTCCTCCCGCAGAGCGATGAAGAGAAAGCGACCGCGCCTCCGGTTCCCGAGAAAAAAGAGGAGCCGAAGAAGGACGCAGCGGTGGTCGTGAAAATCGACCCCGCCGGATTCGAGAATCGCGTGCGCGCGATCCCCGGTCCGTCCGGCAACTACGGCGCGCTCAACGCGCTCGCGAACGGCATCCTCTACGTCACCGGCGACGGGACGCAGGCGCTGAAGTTCTACAACATCGACGACCGCAAGGAAGAGACGATCGTCGAGAACATCCGCGACTACGACATCTCGCCGAACCGCGAGAAGCTGATCGTCCGCATCGGCAACAACCTCTCGATCATCCCCGCGAAGCCGGGCCAGAAGCCCGCCGAGTCGCAGCTGAAGCTCGACGGGATGGAGATGAAGATCGATCCGCGCGCCGAGTGGGCGCAGGAGTTCACCGACGCGTGGCGCATTCTCCGCGACTGGTTCTACGACCCCAATATGCACGGGATGGACTGGAACGCGCATCCGCGAAAAGTACGGCCAGCTCGTGCCGTTCGTTGCGAACCGCAACGATCTCGATTACATCCTCGGCGAGATCGCCGGTGAGCTGAACGCCGGCCACGTCTACGTCGGGCAGGCCCCCGGCTCCGGGATCGAGCGCCGCGATAACGGTCTCCTCGGCGCCGAGATCGTGGCCGACTCCGGCTACTTCCGCGTCGCGCACATCTTCCCCGGCGAGAACTGGCAGGACGCGTTCCGCTCGCCGCTCACCGAGCCGGGCGTGAAGGTGAATGAAGGCGACTACATCCTCGCCGTCGACGGCATCACGACGAAGGGCGTCGACAACTTCTATCGCCTGCTCGAGAACAAAGCGAGCCGCGTCGTCACGCTGCTCGTGAATTCGAAGCCCGACACCACCGGCGCGCACGAAGAGAAAGTGCGGCCGACGCGCAAGGAGACGAACCTCCGCTACCTCGATTGGGTCGCCTCGCGCCGCGCGTACGTCGAGAAGATGTCGAACGGCCGCATCGGCTACATCCATCTGCCGAATACCGGCCCCGAAGGAAACCGTGAGCTCTTCCGCGGGTTCTATCCGCAGGTCGACAAAGACGCGCTGATCATCGACGACCGCTACAACGGCGGCGGCTTCATCCCCGATCGCATGATCGAGCTGCTCGACCGCCCGGTGCTGAACTATTGGGTGCGCCGCGGCACGCAGCCGACGTCGACGCCCGCGTTCGCGCACGTCGGTCCGAAGGTGATGCTGATCAACGGCTACTCGGCCTCGGGCGGCGACGCGCTGCCGTACTACTTCCGCAAGCGCAAGCTCGGCACCATCATCGGCCAGCGCACGTGGGGAGGCCTCATCGGCATCTCCGGCAACCCGAACCTCATGGACGGCGGCAACGTCTCCGCCCCGCAGTTCCGCTTCCTCGACACCGAAGGGATGTGGGCCGTCGAAGGCAGCGGCGTCTCCCCCGACATCGAAGTCTACGACCGCCCCGACGACGTCGCCGCGGGAAAGGACCCGTCCCTCGAAGCCGCGGTGAAGTTGCTGCTGGAAGAGCTGAAGAAGAACCCGCCGAAGAAGATCCAAACGCCGGCAGTGCAGGTGCCGTCGCCGCGGTAGCGCGGGGAGATGTTGGCCACGCGTGGGTTCATTCTGCCCACGCGTGGCCGGATTCGAGCCGCGCGTGCGCAGAGTCTGGCCACGCGTAGCAGCCATCAACCCACGCGTCGGTTCCGTGAACCCGCGCGCGCGTGTTTCGCTGCCGCGTCTTACATTCGTACGTGGGGAGCAGTCCTATGTCGGTCACACCAAGTCCGTTCCGAAAATTTACCGCTCGGTGGACGCGGCGGGTGCAAGTTCAGGCTGTGCCCCTGTGCCGCGCGCCGACCAGTAGCGGGTTGGCCACAGCTTGTGTCCAACTGACATGCATGTTCATGAATATCCGGCGGACCGTCGACGTGTTGATCTGCAGATCCGTCAGAGTTTCATCGTGACCCTCGCTGGATTCTGGCTGGTCGTCTTTCTCTTCTTCTGGTGGGTACTACCGCTCCGTGCGCGTGGCGTCTGGCCGCTTCTCAACATTGTTGAGAGCTCGACCGGTCGGCAGGTGCCAGATAGCGAAGGCGACCTTTTTGTTTCAGTCGACCGAGCAGGTACGTTATATCTCGATGAACGGTTGGCCACGCAGGCGGAACTCCGTCGAGCCTTCTACGCCGCAAATCGTCCCACGCGAGGATGGCAAGACCGAGTGTACGTCAACGAGATCTTTGTACGAGTTGACCAGGATGCTCCTTTCGGGGCGGTGCGGACGGTGATTCTCCTGGCGCAAAGCGCTAATGTACGGCGCTTAACGTTTCTTGCGAAGCCGGCACGAAATCCTCTGCTCAAAGAATTTCATTAGACGCCATAATTCGACGGGCTAACTCCGCGTAGAAGCTGATGCGGCCCGACACCGCTGACGGTGTCGAGTTGCGTGACCTGTGAGATTCTATCGGCCGAATGCTCCACTTCCTCTTCGCCGCAGATCCGCTCGATCCACGCGTGATCGACTCGCACTTCCACGAACAAAGAGTGCAGGTCGTACGTGCCGGTTTCTCAGCATCGTTAGTTCCTGATACGACGCTTGAAGGCGCCGGCGTTCTTCGCGGCATTCCTTTCGGAGCACAAGTCGTCTATCGGGGATGGATGATCGACAAGCGCCAATATATGAATCTGATCGCGGCGGTCGAGCAGTCCGGCGCCGTACCGTACACGTCGCTGGACCATTACCTGCTCGGTCACCATTTGCCCAATTGGTATCCGCTGCTGAGAGATCTTACGGCGGAGACGGTTGTCCTACCTGAACACGCAGACCTGCTGACAGAACTTCGGAAGCTGTCGTGGCCCGGCTACTTTCTCAAAGACTATGTCAAATCCTTGAAGACGTCGGCAGGCTCTCTCATTTCAACACCGGAAGAAGCGCCGCAGGTGTTGGAGGAGATGCGCCGTTTCAGAGGGGTCATCGAGGGTGGGATCTGCGTGCGCAAGAAGGAGTGCTTCGTGCCGAACACGGAAGTACGCTACTTCTCTGTCGCTCACCGGGCGTATGCTCCTGACGGAGTCGTTGCACCTCAGATTGTCCATGAGGTTGCCGCGCGCATCGACAGTCCCTTCTTCAGCATCGACGTCGCCCAGACTGAGATTGGTATTGCTCGCGTTGTAGAGATCGGAGACGGCCAAGTGTCAGACCTCGTTGGGTGGTCGCCAGATGCCTTCGCGAACATCTGGCAGCAAACCTCAGCCGTCAACGCCCAGTCGTAGAGACTTTCGTAAGCTCGTGATCACTACGGTGAACCGGCTCACAACCAAACGTCTCCGCTTCTTGAAAACGAACTGTGTTCAATAAAATTCGGTGGCCCCGCTAGGGCTGAAGTGCCAACTCCTTACTACCGCCTGCGGTAATGACCACACGCTTCACGGTTGGCAGCTGGAGGAGCGTCTCAGTCACAGACTTTTGAATCGCGGCTGCCCGGCAGGAGCCGCCGACGTTCTGGAGCGTTTCGTTGAAATCCACAACGACTTCACCTTCGCGCATGACGACGGACCGCACCGCAGAGCCGCTTGGAAACGGCGAGATTGCACCCGCTGCTTTCTCCTCGGAGGTGGGCCCTACCAGCAACGCCTCGGTCAGGAGTCGGGCCATCGCGACAGATTTCGGGATGGTCCGTGTGAAGACTGCGGTCTTTGTGCAATCGCCTGCCGGAAACGTTAATTTCACTTTCATTGGATCGACGCCGTACTTCGCCGTCTTGCTCGTGAGCGACTGGATCGAGCCGTCTTTTGCCGAATACTCGAACGCCTCGACCGTTACGTTCCCTCCTGGATCTCGGACCATCCACAACTGAGCTTCGTACGGATTGTGCCGACCCATTTCGCCTACGCTCGTCGTGTGCTCCTCTGCCACTAGTGCCCCTCTTGCATCGCGGGCACGGATGGAAACCGCGTTCTCAAAGGTTCTTGCACGTCCTTTCACGGTCAACGGATTGGTCCACGTGATCGCATCGATATAAATCTCCCTTGGAGTCTGGACGGGGTGGTCGTCGCTTTCTGGCGGTTGAGTGGAGGCACTCGTTGTTTGCTGTGCGTTCGTGTCCGTTCCAATGGGATTCCGTGGCTCCGGCTCGTTCCGGCAGGCGGCAAGGAATAGGACTGCAATTGCGAAGTACTTCAAAGCCAACGCTCCTTCAACTCCATGCCTCGAATGCGCTACATATTGTAAACATTCGGTTTGCGCTCTATCCTGAGACGTTGGTCGCGCGGCCTTAGCGATGAACGCCCAGCAGATCGGCACTCTGATCGCCGTCATCGGCCTCATCAGCCAGCTCGCCGGCGCCGTGCTTTTGGTGGGCCTCTTCGCGGCCCTGCTCCGCAGCCATCCGCGTCCGCAGCCGTACTTCCGGCAATGGACGCTTGGCTGGGTGGCACTGGTGGTGGCGCTGGGCGGCGTGGGAATCCAGTACGCGTTCCCGCAATGGATGGCCGCCGAGCCGCTCGCGCCCCGCGCGGCGAATCTGGTCTACCAGTCCGGAAAGCTTCTCTACATTGTGTGCCTGCTCGCCGGCACACTGAACTTCGTGCGCGGGAATCAACCGCGCGTCTTCATGCGCTGGGCGGTTCCCGCGGCTCTCGCCTACGCGGTGATCAGCACACTGCTCTCGGGGCCGTTCCTGAACGCCGTGATGGTCTTCCAGACGCCGCTGCTGGTGGCGCCGTTCCTCGTCTGTGCCTGGCACCTGCTCCGATTCTCGAGATCGCGCGCGACGCTCGGGACCCGCACGACCGGTGTGGTGTTCCTGGGGGTGGCGGCGCTCTGGATCCCTCTACGCGGTCGGCTTTGCAGTCGAGGGGTTCCAGCCATGGCTCCCTCCGCATGGGCCGCTTTACTACCTCCTGCTGTACAACAGCTTCTTCGACCTGATTCTGCAGATGCTGCTGGGATACGGGATGGTGGTGCTGCTGCTGGAGGACGTCAGCCGCGAGAGCGAGGACGCGCGACATCAACTGGCGCTGGCGCACGACCGCCTCAAAAAGGTCTCGCTGTACGACCCGCTGACCGGCGCCCTCAATCGGCGTGCCTATGACGAGGGCGCTGGGCTGGAGTCGCTCGGCGGCAGGTTCGGCACGGCACTGATGTTGGACATGGACAATCTCAAGGTGGTGAACGACACCGCCGGTCACGCCGCGGGCGACGAACTGCTGCGGCGTCTGGCGGAGACTCTGCGCCGCTCCGTCCGACCCCTGGACCGGGTGTACCGGTGGGGAGGCGACGAGTTCCTCCTGCTTTTTCCAGCTGCGCCTCCGGAGGAAGTCGTCCCGCGCGTGCGAGAGGCGCTCCGGGCCGTGCCGGAGTTGGAGGCGAGCCTGGGCGCCGCGCGGTTCTCGGGAACCGAGGATGTGCCGGCGGCGATCAAGCGCGCCGATCACGCGATGTACGAGGAGAAGGCGCGGAATCGGGCGGCGCGGGCGGAGCTCACCACCATGCTCAGATGATCCGATACACTTCCGTCGAGGGAGGAGAGTCCATGGCACGTACGCCGTTCCCGCGAGTCTTCTGGGTCGCCAACCTGATCGAGATTCTCGAGCGGTTCTCGTATTACGGGATCTATTTCGGATTCGGCGTGTACATGACGAGCCTCGGCTATTCGCGCGATCAGCTCGGCGTGGTGCAGACGATTTTTCTTCTGCTTTCGTACGTGGTGCCGCTGTTCTCCGGGACGCTCGCGGACAAGTACGGGTTCAAGCCCGTCTTCATCATTTCGTATCTCGCGTACCTGCCGTCGATCCTGCTGCTGATCCTCACCAAGTCGTTCTCCGGCATCGCGCTGACGATGCTCTCCATCGGACTCGCGGCCGGCATCTTCAAGCCGCTCGTCTCCGGGACCGTGCGGGCGACGACGGACCGCACGAACGCGACCCTCGGCTTCGGCATCTTCTACGCGATGGTCAACGTCGGCGGCTCGCTCGGGCCGGTCGTCGCCGGAAAGCTGCGCGCGATCTCGTGGGATTACGCGTTCTACACCGCCGCCGCGGCGATCGTGGTGATGCTGCTGATCACGATCTTCTTCTACAAAGAGCCGCCGCGCGAGATCGAAGGGAAAACGCTCGGCGAGAAGCTGCGCGAGATCGGGCAGACGCTCGCCGACCTGAAGTTCTCCGTCTTCCTCCTGATGCTCGGACTCTTTTTCTGGATTCCGTTCTGGGCCTTCTTCAACCTCTGCGCGCTCTACGTCGACAGCAATCTCGACACCGCGCGGCTCTATCAGGACATCCGAGGAGTGTTCGGCACCGGCGTCGCCGACTTCCTCTCGCACGACGACAAAGGCGTGCGCAAGATCCTCGGCGAGACGATCTCGCACACCGGCTGGATCATCATGATTCTTGCAGATCTTCATCGCGAAGATCTTCGAGAAGTTCAAGGCCATCCCGTCATTCCTCTTCGGCCTTTTCGTGATGGCCCTCGGCTTCGTCGTCCTCGGCTACGCGGCCGTCTCCACCGCGACGCTGGTGTTCCTCGGCATCGCGCTCTTCGCGATCGGCGAGATGATCTCCTCGCCGCGCATTCAGGAATACATCACGTACATCGCGCCGAAGGAAAAGGCGGGCCTCTACATGGGCTCGAACTTCCTCGCCGTCGGCGTCGGCGCGTTCAGCGGCTTGATCTACACGCCGCTCTACGGCCGCTTCGCCGACGCCGGCGCGCCGCAGAACGTCTGGTACGTGCTCGCCGGACACCTCATCGTCGGCATCGTCGCGCTGATGATTTTCCAGCGCGTGGCGGGAGGGTTCGCGCAGCAGGAGGAGTAGGTTCGCGCCCGTTGCCCTTCTCCCCGCTTGCGGGGAGAAGGTGCCCGAAGGGCGGATGAGGGGCGGCTCTTCTGGCCATGCACGGCCCCTCACCCGGCCGCTCCGCGGCCACCCTCTCCCCGCAAGCGGAGAGAGGGGCAACGACGAAGAGGGTCAACTCGCCCCGTCCCGCACCAGCTCCGCGACGACATTGATCAGCTCCGTCATCTCCACCGGCTTGCTCAGATGCCGCGTGAAGGACGGCCATGAATCATCGCGGCGAAAGTGCTCCGGCCCTTGCGCGGTCACGACGAGCACGGGGATGCGCGCGTGCTGCGGATGCGCGCGAATTTCGCGCAAGAGATCGTAGCCGTCGCGCAGCGGCATGGCGATGTCGGTGATGACGAGATTGGGGTTGAAGCGTTCCATGATCTGCAGCGCGGCGTCGGCGGACGACGCGGTCTCGACTTCCGCGCCGCCGTGACGAAGCATCGCGTCGAACATCGCCCGCGTCTCGTCGTCGTTCTCCACGATCATGACGCGCGTGCCGTCGAGCAGCGCGTTCGTGTTGCGGGCCGGCGCGGCTTCCGCGGACGGCTTGCGCTCGCCCAGAACCGGGAGCACCACTGTGAACGTCGCGCCGTGCCCCGCCTCACTCTGCACATGGATCCGTCCGCCGTGCAGCTCGGTCAGATCCTTCGCGAGCGCGAGTCCGAGGCCGAGGCCAGCATGCGAGCGGCGCGTCGAGCTGTCGGCTTGGCGGAAGCGCTCGAAGAGGTGAGGGAGGAACGAGGCCGCGATGCCCGGGCCCGTGTCGCGGATCTGCACCGACGCCTGTTCGTCGTCCTGGCGAACCGTGACGTCGACGCGTCCGCGCGGCGGCGTGAACTTGATCGCGTTCGAGACCAGATTCCAGATCACCTGCCGCATGCGATCGGGATCCATCATCAGCATGCCGACTTCGGGAGCGACGTCGAGGTGCAGATCGATCGCCTTCGCGTCGGCCGCCGGCCGCACGGTCTCGACCGCCGACTCGACGACTTCGCGCAGTGATGCCGGCTTGCTGTCGAGCCGCATCTTTCCCGTGGTGATGCGGGAGACGTCGAGGACATCTTCGATGAGCTGCGTTTGCACTTTCGCACTGCGGGTGATGGCGTCGATCGCGGTCTTCAACTCCTCGGGATCGATCGTCGCGGCGCGGATCATCTGCGACCAGCCGAGGATCGCGGTGAGGGGAGTGCGGAGCTCGTGGGAAAGCGTGGCCAGGAACTCGTCCTTCAGGCGATCCGCGTCGCGCAGTGCCTGCGCGCTGCGGCGCAGCGCATCCTCGGCCTGACGCCGCACGCCCTCCAGCATCAGATGCGCGTCGACGCGCGCCAGGAGCTCGCGCGCCGAGAACGGCTTTACGAGATAGTCGTCCGCGCCGGCGCCCATGCCTTCGACCCGCGCTTCCTCGCCCGCGCGCGCGGAGAGCAGGATGACGGGAAGCGTGCGCAGCTCGGGATCGGCGCGGATGGCGTGGAGCAATTCGAATCCATCCATCTCCGGCATCATGATGTCGGCCAGCAGGAGATTCGGGCGGCGGCGCCGGATCTCTTCGAGCGCCTCGCGGCCGTCCGCGCAGCCAATGACGTCGTGGCGGCGCTCGAGCAGCCGCGTGATGTAGCTGCGCATGTCCGCGTTGTCGTCGGCGACGACCACGCGTGTTTCCCGTTCCGCGACGGGAGAAATCTCCTGCGTGCTCACCGCCGTCGAGCCACTGCATGGCCTCGCCGACGTAGGAGGCGACGCGGGTGGATGTCGGTGCGACCTGGCGAGCCGTGTCGATGCGCTCGGGCGGCAGGTGCGCGGTGCCGGCCGGAATCGTGACGTGAAACGACGTTCCTTCGCCTTCGCGGCTCGACACCTCGATCGTGCCGCCGTGCAGTTTGACCAGCTCCTGCACCAGCGCCAATCCGATTCCCGTTCCCTCCTGGCTGCGCCGCTTCGTCCCTTCGATGCGGTGAAAGCGTTCGAAGAGGCGTGGCAGCTCGCTCTCCGGAATCCCGCTGCCAGTGTCGCGCACAATCAACGTCGCGCCGCGCGCGTCCTCGCGCAGACGCACTTCGATTTCGCCGTCGAGCGTGAACTTGAGCGCGTTGGAGAGGAGATTGAGGACGATCTTCTCCCACATGTCGCGGTCGATCCAGTACTGCGCCGCGAGCGGCGCGACGTCGACGAGAAATCGCAAGCCGGCGCGCTCCATTGCCGATTCGAATCCGCTGGCCAGTTCCGCGGTAAGCCCAGCGAGATCGATCCGGTGATACGACGCCTGCGCGCGACCGTCTTCGATGCGGGAAAAGTCGAGCAGCGCGTTGACGAGCTTCTGCAGGCGAAGCATGTTGCGATGCGCAACCTCCAGCAGTTCGCGGTCGTGCGGCGAAATCTCCGCGGGCCGCTCGAGGATCTCCTCGACCGGACCGAGCATCAGCGTGAGCGGCGTGCGGAACTCGTGGCTGATGTTCGTAAAGAACGCCGTCTTCGCGCGATCGATCGCCGCCAGCGCTTCCGCGCGCGCCTTCGCTTCTTCGTACGCGCGCGCTTTGGCGACCGCGGTCGCGATCTGATCCGAGACGAGATCGAGAAAGTCGCGGTACTGCGCGTCGAGCTTGAGACGCGGACCGAGTCCTGCGACGAGCACGCCCGCCGGCCGGTTGTCGCCGTGGCGGACGATCGGAAGCGCGATGGCCTGCCGGACGCGCGAGGTTCCCATCTCGTCGACGTGATCGATGCCTTTGCTTTCGATGTCGAGGATCGACGCGGTGCCGGTGCGAAGGACATCGGCCAGCGGCCAGTCGGTGGTCTGCCGTGCTTCTGCGTCGAGATAAATCGACGCGAACGGCAAATCCGAGGGATCGGTCGCGAGCACTTGTGCGGCGATGCTGCACGCCTCGACCGCTTGTGTCGCTTCCGCGGTTTGCGCCGCGATCTCGCGCAGGACGCGCAGTCTTCGCTCCCCATGCACGCGCGCCGTGACTTCGGAGACGGTGACGAGCGCTCCGCCCACGCCGCCGCTCTCATCGCGAATCGGGCTGTAGGAGAACGTGAACCAGCACTCTTCGAGGAACCCGTGGCGATCGAGATGGAGCAGCCAGTTGTCCCAGCCGAAGTTCTTCCCCTCCCGCACGCCATCGAACATCGGCCCGATGATGTGCCAGATCTCGGGAAAGATGTCCCTCAGGCGGCTGCCCATCGCCGAAGGATGTTTCGTCGAGCCGAGGATCGGGCGATAGGCGTCGTTGTAGAAAAAGACGTACTCGGGACCCCAGGCGATGGCCATCCCGAAACTGGTCTCGAGAAGGATGCTGAGCGCCGTCCGCAGACTCTGCGGCCAGCCGGAGACCGGGCCGACCGGCGTGCGGGCCCAGTCGACGCTGCGCATGAGGGCCCCGCACTCTCCTCCGCCCGAGAGCACGTCAGGAGCAGACTTTAGCAAACCGAACGGCGGGCTCTGCAAGAGGTGGGCCGTGTTAGGCCTCGTATACTTACGGCCCGTCATGAGCGACTCCGACGCCGAACTGCGCGTCCGCCGCATCCACCGCCGCGATCTGAATCGCGTGTGGGAGTTTCTCAAGCTCGTCTTCCGCGACGTCAACCGCGAGACGGTCGAATACCAGCGCCCGCGCCTGAAGAAAAGCTTCTTCGAGACGTACGAAGAAGAGGGCGTGGAGCAGTTGCTGTTCGAGCTGAAGCAGGACGGCGGCAAGTACAAGCTCGTCGGCTACGCGGAGTACACGTACGAGATCGCCGGCTCGGACAACTGGATGAATCACCGCTACTTCGAGCGCCGCGGCATGCGCCCGCTGTTCGTCGACGAGCTGGCCGTGCATCCCGACTATCACGGCTCCGGCATCGGCTCCTGCATCTTCGAACAGATCGAGCGCGCCGCCCGGCTCCGCGGCTGCACGCACATCGTGCTCGAAGTCGCGGAGAACAACGCCCCGGCGCTGGCGTTCTATCGAAAGCGCAACTTCGTCAAGCTCGACGCCGCGTTGTTCCTCGCGCGGAAGCTGAACACCGAGGACGAGCTCATGCCGCCGCGAAAGATCGCGGTGCGAAAGCGTGGAGCGGAGGGCTCTTAGCCCTCCGCAAAAATCAATGTGGCGACCGCTGCCCTCAGCGGTCGCGCGACGCACAAGCGTCGCTGGTGAAGGACAGACAATCCTGTCTGTCCTTCGTGTTTTCCGGACAGACAGGATTGTCTGTCCTCCACTGCACAACATAGCCGTCGCCTGCGGCGACGGCGCGACCGCTGAGGGCAGCGGTCGCCACATTGATTTCGTCAGGATGACGAAGCCGCGAGCTTGCTGTAAAACATGGGGTCAGCCGCACGAGCGGCGTCCCGCATCTCCTCGAAATCCTTGATCCGCTGTTGAAGGTATGCGTCGAGCTCCGCGCGATGCGCGAGATAGAACGCGATCGCGCCGTACACCTGCTCGAGTGAAAGGACAGGGTAGGCCTGGGCAATGCTTTCCGCCGATTCGCCGGACAGAAAGGAATGAATGATCGAGTCGATCGAGACGCGGCTGTCCTTCACGAAGAAGGTGCCGTCGCGTTGTTCGACATAGGACGTGTTCACGTCGGCATCTTAAAGCAAGAGGTCACTGGTAGACTCCCGCCCATGACCACCCCGCTCGCGGCGGCACTGCAAAACGGCACGCTTCGCGTCGGCTACACCACGTCCGATTTCCCATCCGCAGTGCGCGGGTTGCTGGCGGAGCAACTCGTGGAGCGCGGCATTGCAAACTCGCGCGTCGACGAGATCATCGACTCGGTGTTGCGCCGCGAGGAGACCGGCTCGACGTGTTCGGGGCCAATTGCGCTGCCGCACGCGCGCGTGAGCGGGCTCGGGTCGATCGTCGCCGGGATCGGCGTCAATCCGACTGGCGTTTATCCGAAAGGGGAGACGCGGGTGATGCTCGCGTTCGTGTCTCCCGCCGAAGCCGCGGGCGAGCATTTGCGATTTCTCTCGCTCGTGGCGAAGACGTTGCGCGACGGCGGATTCGTGCAGCGCGTGTTAGGCGCGGAATCGGCGGACGAACTCCTGTCGCTCTTCACAAATTCAGAACCGCCTTCGCGATGAAGAGGTAGATCGCGAGGCCGGTGGCGTCGACCAGCGTCGTGATCAGCGGCGCGGAGACCACGGTCGGATCGACGCGAAAGCGCTGCGCGAGGAGCGGCACCATCGAGGCGATGATGTTCGCCCACACGCAGACGCTGAGGATCGTCAGGCCGACGACGAGCGACAACTGCCATCCGCTTTTCCACAGCAGCGCGCGCACGATGGCGAACAGACAGAGCAGCGCGCCGAGGAGCAGGCCGGCGCTCATCTCGCGAATCATCACCCGCCGCGCGTCGCGCAGTTTCACCTGTCCGAGGGCGAGCGCGCGGATGATCGTCGACACGGTTTGACTGCCGGCGTTGCCGCCGGTGCCGATGATGAGCGGGATGAAAAACGCCAGCGCGACGACGCGGCCCATCTCCCCTTCGAAGTGGCGCAGCACGTTACCGGTCAGCGTGCCGGCGACGAAGAGGAGCATCAGCCAGCCGAGGCGCATGCGGACGACGCGGAAGATCGGCGTGCCGAAGTAGTTCATCGTCGCGTCGTCTTCCGCGGCGACGCCGCCCATGCGCAGCACGGTCTCGGTCTCGCCGGCGACGAGGACGTCGACGACGTCGTCGACGGTGACGATGCCGAGGATGTGATTCTGCTCGTCGACGACCGGCAGCGCGTTGAAGCTGTACTTCGAGACGATGCGCGCCACTTCATCCTGCGGCGTGTCGGGCCGCGCGGTGACGACTTCGCGCGTCATCAGCGACTGCATCGTCGCCGTCGGCTGCGCCGGCAGGATCCGCCGCAGCGACACGACGCCAAGGAGCGTGTCATTCGCATCAACGGCGTACAGATTCGCCACCGTCGCGACTTCGGGGTCGATCTTGCGCAGGCTCGCGATCGCTTCCCACACCGTTTCGTCGGGCCGGATGCGCACGAACTTCGTCGTCATCAGGCGTCCCGCGGTCCCGGGCTCGTAGCGCAGCAGCTGGCCGGCGGCCGCCGCGTCGCCGGCCTGCATCTTCTGCAGAATCGGCGCGCGCTTCTCTTCCGGAATCGCGGAGAGGATCTCCGCCGCGTCGTCGGCTTCGACGTGATCGAGCGCCGCCGCGAGCGCGTCGGGCGGAAGACGGTTGAGCGCAATCTTGACCGTCTCGCCGTCGGCGTACGAGAGCGTGTTGCCGAGGTGCGCAGGCTCGAGCTGCTGCAGCACGCGCAGGCGATCCTCGCGCGGCAATCCGCTGACGACCTCCGCGACGTCGGCGGGATGCATCATTGCCAGGACGTCACGGACCGCGCCCGGATCCTCCTGCATGATCTCGAGCACATCGGGCCCGAGCAGCTCGCCGAGATTCATGCGGCGAGTGTATCGTTCCGCTCCATGAATCTCGATGAAGTGATCGCTGCACTGTACGAGAGCGTTTCGTTCGAGCCGGGTCAACGCCCCGACTGGGCGACGCAGGCGGAGTTTCTTTCGCCGACGGCGCGCATGGTCCGCGTGACGGACGACGGCGTGTTCGAGTTCGATCTCGATTCGTTTCGGAAGAACTTCGAGGAGATGATCGACTCGGGCAAGCTGCCGAGTTTCTGGGAAGGGGAGCTATGGCGGGAGACGCGCCTCTTCGGCGAGATGGCGCACGTGCTCAGCGCGTATGAGACGCGCTGGACGCGTGACGGCGAGCTGCTCAACCGCGGGGTGAACAGCATTCAGCTGTTTCAGCGCGACGGCAGCTGGTGGATCAGCGCGATGCTGTGGCGCCGCGAAGGAAAGAACGTGCGCATCGACGAAAAACCGCCGGCCGGCTGAGTGGAGGACAGACAATCCTGTCTGTCCCCCGTCTCCTCCGTCTGGACAGACAAGAGTGTCTGTCCTCCACCGCTACATCTTCGCGATCAGCTCCTTGAACCGCCCATCGTCCCGGATGGAGGCTAGGTCAGGGTCACCCTGCAGAGCGGCTTTGCTGCGGAAGCCTGCGGCGACGGCGCGGCCCACGGCATCGACTGCTTTGTCCCGTTCACCCGCCAGCGCGTACGCGCAGGCGAGGTTGTACAGCGCGGTGCTGCGTTGCGCGTCGCCCTTCGCGGCCTCGCTGAACGCCGAGATCGCGTCGGGATAGCGCTTCGCGGCCAGCTGCAAACGGCCGAGGCTCATCCACGCTTCGGCGTCGGCACCATTCTTTGCGATGAGATCGCGATAGATCGCGATTGCACCGTCGCGATCGCCGCCGCGCGCGGCGATCGTCGCTTCCTGCAACTTCTTGCCGTGCGCGTCGAGACGCGGATTGAGCTGCGCGTACGTCGATGACGTATACGACTGCGGCGACCACGCGTACTCCATGTACTCCGCGGTGCGATCGGCGACGTAGCGGCCGTTCAACTTCGCCACGAGGTGCAACGCGCCGTCGATGCCGGCCGAGACGCCCGCGGTGGTGATGATCTTGCCGTTGTCGATGAAGCGCCGTCCCGGCTGCACGCGCGCCTTCGGAAACTCCGAGGCCAGCCCCGGAATCGCGTTGTACCAGGTGGTCACGTCGAGACCGTCGAGCATCCCGAGCTTGCCGGCGATGAACGCGCCGGTGCAGACCGTCAGCAGGTGATCGGCGTTCTCCGCCGACGTCTTCACCCACGCCATCCACTCCGGATCGTTGATCACCGAATCCGCGCCGCCGCCCGGCAGGACGAGGATGTCGGGCTTTGGTGCGTCTTCGATCGAGTAGTCGGGCGTGACGTCGATGAAGCCCTGGCTGACGATCGGTGCCTTCGTCTTCGAGACTGTGTAGACATTGAACGCGCGCTCGCGGCCGTTCGCGCCGGTGCCGGCCGACGCCGCGAAGACCTCCGCCGGTCCGGCGAAGTCGAGGATCTCCACTCCGTTGTACAACATGATCGCCACGTTCTTCGTGTAGCCCGCCGCGGAGAGCGGCAGCGCCGCCACGAGCAGCAGTGCGATGAGCATCATTCGTTTCATACGTGTCCTCCGCGGGAAAGCATGTGTGTGATGCGGCGAATCGCGAACGTTCACTCAGGGAGCGGCGCTTCGCTGCAGCGAACGCACGCATGGATGCAGCGAACGGCCGCTACCTCGGGCGCCGAAACCGCGACTCCAGCTCGTCGCGCCGGCTGCGGCTCATGCGCAGCTGCGTGCCGTCGCCGAGCACGACGACGAGCTCCCCGCGGAACAGCGGCCGCATCTCGCGCACGCGATCGAGGTTGACGATCGTCGAGCGATGGATGCGCACGAACGCGGCCGGATCGAGCGTCGCCTCGAGGTCGTTCATCGACTCGCGGATCAGATAGCTGTTCGCGCCGGCGTGCAGCCGCGCGTAGTAATCCGCCGCTTCGATCCAATCCACTTCCTCCGCCTTCAGGAACACGATCCGTCCCGCGGTGCGGACCATGAAGCGCTGCGTGAACGCGCGATGCGCTGCAGTGAGCGGCGCGAAGTTCTGGCGCATTCCTCTGCGTACGAGATCCTTGGCGCGGGCGAGTGCTTTGTCGAAGCGCTCATCGGTGAAGGGCTTGAGGAGATAGTCGACGGCGTGGACTTCGAAGGCGCGGATCGCGTACTGGTCGTACGCGGTGACGAAGACGATGGCCGGCGGCGCGTCCTCGCCGAGGAGCTCGAGGACGTCGAAACCGTCGAGGCGCGGCATCTGGATGTCGAGGAAGAGGATGTCGGGCTTCTGCTCGCGCACCGCATCGAGCGCTTCCTCGCCGTTGCGGCACTCCGCGACGACCGTGATCTCGGGATCGCGCCGCGCGAGGAGGCGGATCGTCTTCCGCGCCGGCGGCTCGTCGTCGACGATGGCGATCTTCACGCCAGCTCCCGCGAGAACGGAATGCGCACGCGCGCCACGACGCCGGCCGGCTCGCGATTCACGAGCTCGAGCGACGCGCGCGTGCCGTACAACTGCTCGAGCCGGCGGCGCGTGCTCGACAGACCGATGCCTTCGCGTACGTTGCTGTTGAGCGGCGCGCCGTCGTTCTCGATCTCGACGACGAGCGCGCCGTCCTCGCGCCGCGTGCGGACGTCGACGAGGCCGGGATTGCCGTGCCGAACCGCGTTCTCGACCAGCGGCTGCAGCAGCAGCGTCGGCACCGCCGCGTCGCGCGTCTCCGGCTCCATCTCCACGTTGATGTGCAACTGATCGGAAAAGCGCGTCTGCTGAATCTCGAGGTAGCGGCGCACGATCTCCAGCTCCTCGGAGAGGGGAACCATGTCGCGCCCGGCGTTGTCGAGCGAGTAGCGCAGCAGATCGGACAGCCCCGCGATCATCGTCACCGCCGCGTGCGAGCTCCCGTCGCGCACCAGCGACGCGATCGTGTGCAACGTGTTGAACAAAAAGTGCGGCTGCACCTGCAGCCGCAGATTCGCCAGCTGCGCCTGCGCGAGCAGCAGATCGCGCTCGCGCAACCGCCGCCGCGTGTCGAACGCATGCACGATCCCGACAATCCCCCAATACACGATCAGATCGAGATGAAAGAACGAGGTGGCCGTCGACTGGAACCGCTCCAGGAACGGCCGGTCATCGCTCCAAGGAAACGGCCGCATGAGCATCGTGAGCACCACCATCCCCGCGCATCGCAGCATCGACAGAATCGCGCTCGTGCCGAGATGTAACGCGATCGGCTGCGCCTTTAGTGCAATCGGCACTCGCCGGCTTAGCCAGACCACGAACGGCGTGAGCACCGCCCAAAGCAACCAGCAGGCAAGCTCCCACAACAGCACCCGCCCATACGACAACTTCGTCGCCGGCACCTCGCCCTTGATGCCGAAGTAGAACTGCGTCGTGTGCAGAAAGGCGAAGAACGCCCAGATGAGGACGATGAGCGAAAGCTCGCGGCGGTTGACCACGAGGGGATTGTACGAAGGGTGGGTGGGAGGGTGGGTTTGGTGCAGGGAAGTCCAACTTGCGTGCAGCGAGCTGAGTGATTCAGTTCCACGTCTCCCCGCACTCGGCGCACTTGTGCCGGTCGGAGATCAGCAGCAGCACGCCCGCAGCGAGTGCGCCGAAGAATGCGGCTTCCGTGGCGCCGATGGCGATGCCGGTGCCGAGGAAGAGGGCGGCGATAGTGGCGAAGAGGACGGCGCGGGAGTTGCGGACGATTTCGATCGAGCCGCAGGCGGGACAGGTGTCGTCGCTGCTGTCGCGGTCTTCGTCCGCCTCGCCGATCTCTTCGAGCGTTTCGCACGACGACTCGAGCACGGCGCCGGCGCGGAGGGCGTCGGTCTGGTTGACGCGCAGTTTCACCCTTCACCCCGCGAATCGCGTGCGGGGCGATGGCCGACTCGATCCCCGCGGCGTCGAGCGCGTTCTGCGCGACCATGGCGTCGGAGAGGAACCAGTAGCTGGCGATGGTGACGAGAGCTTCGGACATCGTGATAACCGTCATTCTGAGCTGCGTAGACAGCGAAGAATCTCAGCATACGTAGCTTGAGATCCTTCGGCGTCTGCGCGGCTCAGAGCCCGTGAAGAAATCGGGCCGTGCTGTGGAAAAGCGGGTGTGGTCGTACGATCGCGCCATGAGCGAAGGCGAGAAAGAGGCCAGGGTGGTGAAGGCGAATCGAGCGCAAATGCGGCTGGTGCCGCTAGACCTCGAATCGATGCTGCCGGAGGATCATCAAGCGCGGGCAGTATGGGCGTTCGTCGAGGGGATCGACCTGGCGGAGTTTTACGCGCGCATTGCGGCGCGCGAGGGTAGCGCAGGACGGCCGGCAATCGATCCACGAATTCTGCTGGCTTTGTGGATCGAAGCGACGCTCGACGGAATCGGTTCGGCTCGTGAGATCGAGCGGCAGTGCCAGTACCACTTGGCGTATCAGTGGATTTGCGGCGGCGTGAAGGTGAACTATCACACGTTGTCGGATTTTCGGAGCGAGTCGGCTGATCTTCTGCAGGGAGTACTGACGCAAAGCGTGGCCATGCTGCTGTGGCAGAAACTGGTCGAGATCCGGCGAGTGGCGCAGGACGGGATGCGTGTTCGTGCGGCCGCGGGAGCCTCGTCATTCCGGACGAGGGCAAGCCTGGAGAAGCTGAGTCAGATCGCACGGGAGCAGGTCAAGACCCTCACGCATGAGATCGACAGCGACCCGGCCGCGTCGAAAACGCGAGAACAAGCAGCACGGAAGCGGGCCGCGGAGGAACGCGCCAAGCGAATCGAGCGAGCGCTCGAGGAAATGAAAGAAGCGGAAAAACGAAAACGCTCGAACAACGGCAAGAAAAAGACGCAAGCACGGACTTCGACAACCGATCCGACAGCGCGGGTGATGAAGATGCCAGACGGTGGGTTCCGGCCCGCGTACAACATCCACCTTGTGACGGATACCGCCAGTCGAGTGATCGTGGCAGTGGACGTCGATGATCACGGGACCGATCTGCATGCAATGGTGCCGCTGGCCGAACAGATCGAGCAACGGTTCGATCAGGGTCCGAAACAGTGGCTGGCGGACGGCGGATGCACATCACTGGGAAACATCGACCAGATGGCTGGGCGTGGATGCCAGGTATACGCGCCGTTGCGTGAGCGGCGATCCGGACGGAAGAGCTCAGAGGTCCGGCGGAGCGACAGCGATGCCGTTCGGCAATGGCGCGAGCGAATGAGCACAGACGAGGCGAAGACGATCTACAAACAGCGCGCAGCAACGGCCGAATGGGTCAACGCACGGTACCGCGCACAAGGCTTGGTGCAGTTCCTCGTGCGTGGCGTGAAGAAGGCGCTCTCGGTCGCATTGCTGCATGCGATCACCAACAACATGGCCCGGAGAGTGGCTCTGGCCTGTTGACATGACGCAAAACCGCGGAAGCGATGACTACGTTGGATGTGCGGACGAGCGACTCATCCGCTTCAGTCATTTAGGTGACCCCTCCTGAGAACCCATGACTCGCGTTCTGCGCGGCTGTCACGCAGAACGCGATTAATTCACAGCCTCTCAGGATGACGAGTGTGGGTTGCTCAGCAACTTAGAAACTTAGCAACCCAGCAACCCAAAACTACAGCCGCCGCGCGAGCAGGATTCCCAACAGCACGCCCGCGCCGGCGGCGAGGAGCGGTGCGCGATTGAGATTCATCGTCAAGCTCAGGCTCGCGGGTTGGGCCTGATCGTCGAATCGGCCGTGGGCGCCGTGATCGCCGGGGAGCGGTTCCCAGAGGTTGTGCGGGCGGTTGGGGGGCTCGGGCTCATTGGTCTGCTGTGCGTCGTAGCCGTTTTTCGCGAGGTACCAATCGCCGAGGGCGGGGAAGAAGGCGTTGCCGATGATCACTTCGCTCGTGCGGAAGGTGACATTGAGCTCGCGGCGGTCGTGATAGGCGGCCCAGACGATGGCGTCCGCGGCGACTTCGGGCTGGAAGATCGGCGGCACGGGTTGCGCGCGGCGCGGGAGCTTGCTGAGAACCCAGTCGAACTGCGGAGTGTTGAGCGCGGGGAGGTTCACCATCGTCAGACTCACGTCGCTGCGATCGTGAATCAGCTCCGCGTGCAGAGAGTCGTTGAATCCCTGGATGGCGTGCTTCGCGCCGCAATACGCGGCCTGCAGCGGGATGCCGCGATAGGCGAGCGCGGATCCGACCTGCACGATCTTGCCGCGGTTGCGCGGGAGCATCCGCCGCAGCGCGGCCATCGTGCCGTGCACGACGCCGTGATACGTGACGTCGGTGACCCGGTGCAGCTCCTCCGGCGTGAGCTCGCGGATCGGCGCGAACACCGAGGCCATGGCGTTGTTGATCCAGATGTCGATCGGTCCGAACGCGTCTTCCGTCGCGCGTGCAGCGGCTTCGACTTCGTCGTGATTCGCCACATCTGCGCGTGCAATGAGCGCTTCGCCTCCGAGCTCTTCGACCTCGGCTTTTGTCGCTTCGAGGCCGTCGATGCCGCGTGCGATGAGGCCGATCTTCGCGCGGCGGCGCGCGAACTCGCGCACGACCGCGCGTCCCACGCCGGCCGAGGCGCCGGTGACGACGACGACATCACGCTTCATGGCTCTTTCTCCTTTCCGACCGAAACGTCGTCGTGCACGACGTCCTGCACGTACAGCATCTTCGTCAGGACGAGCACGGCCGCGAGCAGCGGCTCGGCGATGAGCATGCCGATGACGCCGAAGACGAGGCCCATCGACGAGACGGAGACGATCGTCAGCACGGGCGGGATGTCGAGGCGCTTGCGGAGGATCAGCGGCGTGATGACGTGTCCTTCGAGCTGCTGCACGATCGTGTAGAGCGCGACGACGCCGATCGCTTTCTGCGGTGAGTCGACGAGGGCAATGCCGATGGCCGGAACGGCACTGACGAGCGGGCCGAAGAAGGGGATGATCTCCAGCGCGCCGGCGAGCAGGCCGAGCGCGCCCGCGGCTTTGACGCGCAGCAACGCGAGGCCGAGGCCGGTGATCGCGCCGATGGCGAGCATCGCCAATAGCCGGGCGATCAGCCATTGACGCAGCGTCTCGGCCAGCGCGGCGAGGACCTCCTTCCCGCGTGGGCGGGCGCGATGCGGGATCAGATGCACGATGCCGTTGCGATAGATGTCCGGCTCGATGGCGATGTACATCGCCATGAAGAGCACGAGCACGAGTCCGCCGATGGCGCCGATGACCGAGGAGACGACGGGGAAGAGCATGCGCGTCATGCCGCGCAGTTCTTTCGTCAGAAGCGGCGCGAGGTGAAATCGCTGGTCGATGGTCTTGAAGACTTTCGGCAGCTCGCGCGTGATCTCGTCGCTTTGATCGCGGATCGACGGCCAGACGGCGATGGCGATGAGCGCGAAGATGAGAATGCCGCCGATCAGCGTCGCGGGTGCGCCGATGCTGCGGCGCACGCGGTGTCGTTCGAGCCAGTCCGCTGCTTTCGCGATCGCGAGGCCGAGGAGGATGGCGAGGAACGCGACGAAGAAAATCGCGTGCGCGATCCAGAGGAAGCGAAGCGAGATGAGGACGGCGAAGACGATCGCGGCGGTGCGGAGCGCGGTGCGCGCGGAGATGTCCACGCGAAGGAGGCGAGCAGTTGTTGTGCCGGGTTGCTGAGTTGCTAGGTGGCTGAGTTGCTGTAGCAATTTAGGAACTCAGCAACTCAGCAACCCAATTACTGCCTCCTCGAAACACCCCATCCACCGCCAGATACATCCCCGCCAGCCGCTCCTTCACAAGCGGATCGGCGTTGGCGAGTTGGGTCATGACCGCGTCGCGTTGGGCGGCGTAGCTGGCGATGGCGTTGCCGGTGCGCGGCTCTTCGGCGAAGGCCTCGGTTTGCGCGAGGGCGGTGCAGCCGTCGAAGAACTCGCGCGCGGCGGCCGTGGCGCTGGCGTAGTTATTTCGCTGCGCTTCCATCGCCGCGACGCCGAGGCGGCGTTCGAGATTCGCGAGGTGCAGCTCGAATTCCGTCTTCGTCAGCGTGCGCTGCACATTCCGCGCGTGAATCGCCGGCGCAGCGTAGCCGACGAGGAACGCAACGCCGAGGAGCAGAACGAGCACGATCAGGAACTTCAGCGACATGCGCGAGCGCGGGCGTTCGGCCGGCGGGGTGGGCGGCGGCGGAGGCGAAACTGCGGGTTGCATGGCGATTAATGTACCTGTAGCGGTGGGGAAAAACACGAATCGATCTCTCCAACTGAGAGATCGATGAGGTTAGCAGGTTCGCAATTGCGCGGAGCGAGACGATGCATTCTGTGCGCGGCGGCAATCGGGAAGGATGCCCGCATGTGCAAGGAATGCGGCGCGTATCAGGAGGGCCAGAACTGTAAGTCGTGCGGCCGGTGGATTCCCGACGGGGCGCGCCGATGCGGCGAGTGCAATTCGTATCAGGACTGGCGGCGGCGAATTCCGGGAAACGAAATCGTTCTTGCGTCTCTGACTTCGATCCTCACGCTCCTCGGAACCATGACCGTGGCGGCCATCAACTTTCTTGACCGGCCGTCGCGTACGAGCGTGCTCGTGAAAGGGTTCGTGCCGGCCGAGGGCGTCGATCCCGACAAAGATGTACTGGTCGTGCGCGCGAACAATCACGGCCGGTTCCCATCGATGATTCGCGGAGCAACGCTCGATTTGACGAGCGTTGATGCCGTTGTCGCCGATCTGAGGATCACGAATTTCGAGGGCGAAATCCCCGGCGAGGGTCACTTCGATCTGAAGCTATACACCGACACCGTCAAAGCCAAAACCACCAATGAGAATGTCGCCGCTCTCCTCTGCTCGAACGAGGTGATTCTCACATTCGACGCCGAAGAGAGTGACCTGTGGGGAAATATGAAAAAGCCGGACACGCCGCTCGCGGTCAGAATCCAGGGACCGTTCATCCGCTCCTGGATCACTGATCGATTAGGAGGGGATTACCCAAAATGCTAACGAGATACGCAGTCGCCGTACTGGTGCTTTTTCCACAGTTGCTTTGGGCGAGGACGACCAAAGACGTGCGCATCACGTTTGACCGCTGTGCGATCGATCAGGACACGTCCTTCACCTTGAAGATCGGGAACGTCGACGGGAAAGCGAGCTGGGAATTGGGAAACACCTGGCACGCGACGATGGCCACGTTCGTAGCGGTCGATGACAAGAGACTGGAACTGGAGGATGGCATTCCCGGCGTGAGCGAATGCTGCCGCGAGCTCAAGGAACGAAAGACGGGCCAGAACACGAGCTCGATCGAATGGATCATCCGTTGTGATTCCATCCCGCAGTGGGGCGCGCGAGTCGATACCGACTCACCGCGCGAGTTTTCCTTTGTGCGCGTGCATCCCACGCGCTTCAAGAGCGAACAGTGCGTTGTGGAAGAAGGGTATGTGCGCACCGGCGGAAGAGTCGAAGGGTTTCTGCAACAGGACCGGCTGAAGCTGATGTTGAAACAGGATGGGAAACCGGTCGCGGAGTTCGAGTTGACGGCCGAGGAAGTGAAGAAGGGCAGGCCGTTCACTCCTGCGGAAATCGAGGATGCCGCCAAGAACTATCAACGCAAATCACCAAAGAGTCCTGTACGTGTCGCCGGTCCGGCCGCAGGGGTTGCCCTCCTGAAGAATGAGGATCTGCCGCGGTCGATCATTGTGAGGACGCCATGATCCGCAACGCTCTCCGGCCGCTCCTGTTCGCTCTCCTGCTGGCGCCGGCCGTTGCCGCTCAGGAATTCGACGTCTTCGACCTCAGCGACTTCGTCGACCCCGAGATCCGCCAAGTGGTCTTCACCGAGAACGGACTCGACGTTCTGAAGGCGGGAAATGATCTGAATCTCATTCGCGCCGTCACCGGAAGAATCGGCCGTTATTCTTCAGGGCGCGTTCCGACCAAGGAAGACGCGACGTTCCTGCACGTCGTCAGCAATTCCTATTTCCGCGAGTTTCAGGCGAATTGGAAAATTACGATTTTCGATCCCGCGTTGAAAGCGGAGAGCAATCTGCCCCTGTATCGCATCTCATCGCAGTGGGGTTTTTACGCACCCACGAAGCTGGTCATCGATGAGAAATCGAACGAGTACGAGTCGCTTCCCTCACGCGGCCTTTTTTCGATCGCCATCGAACAGAACCGGCAGAAGGTCCGGCGCGACACCTCGCAGGCCTTCAATTGGGAACTGGCTGTCGTCAGCGACGCGCAACTTCCCCTCGTGCGCGATCAGCGATTCTCGGGAACCGGAATTTTCCTCATCCGCAGCACCGCGGGCGAAAAGAGGCTGTACCGGTTTGCCGGTCTCTATCGCTTCGGGGAACGGGTGGTCTTCGGCCACGGGCGCGTCGGCGCAGGGTTTTCTTACGGGATCGAAAAAGCAGGGGCGATCCGGTGGAGTCCTTTCCGGGTGAACGTCTGGTCGGCGTGGGACATCCCGAGAGTCGGTACGGTAAATTTCAGTTACACGCCGACCTATCATCCGGCGCTGCCGGGACGGCAGGTCTTCAACGAAGTGTCGATCTTTTTCGACCGGACGCTCTATTCCACGCCGCGGAAATCAAACCGCAATTCGAGTCGCGCCGCCGGAACCGAAATCTTTCATTAACCTTCGGCCGCTACTCTTCGAATCGTGAAGATCGGCCAGTACGAATTGCTCTCCCCGTTGGGCTCCGGCGGGATGGGGCAGGTGTGGCGCGCGGTCGATCCGCGGCTTGCGCGCGAGGTGGCGATCAAGATCCTGCCGGAGAGGACTGCCGCCGACCCCGAGTTCCGCGCGCGGTTCCTGCGCGAGGCGCGCATGGCGGCGCGGCTCAACCATCCGCACATCGCCACGATCTACGCCGTCGAAGAGCAGGGCGATCAGATGTTCCTGTCGTGCGCACGGCTTCGGCGAGACGGCCCGAGCGCGTGTTCGTGACTTCGACGATTCGCAATCTGAAGCTGAGCCAGGTCGATCAAACCGTCGTCGACGGCATCGTCGCCAAACCGGTTCGCCCCGACGAGCTACGCGATTTTCTGGTTGCAGCGGCCCCGTAAGGCCGGAATAATTACCGCGTGGCATCGGTCGGTCCCCGGCCGCGAATCCTCGTTCTCGACGACGACAGTATGTCCCGCCGGCTGCTCGAGGCGGCGCTGACGGCGGAGGGTTTGGCGGTCGAAACATTCGGCACGTTCGCGCACGCGAGCGCGGCGGCGCTGCGGCAGCCGTACGACCTCTATCTCCTCGACATCGTGCTGCCGGACGGCGACGGCCTCGATCTCTGCAAGCAGACCCGCCAGCGAACGCAGAGCCCGATCATCATGCTGACGGCGAAGGGTGATCTCAGCGACGTCGTGAAAGGACTCGAGCTCGGCGCCGACGACTACATCGTGAAGCCGTTCCGGATGGCGGAAGTCGTCGCGCGCGTGCGTGCGCAATTGCGCCGCACGCAGGAGCGAAGCGTGGCGCGCGACACGGCGGTGCGTATCGGCGAGATCGTGCTCGATCGCGAGTTGCGCGATGCGTTGGTCGGCGGCAAGCCGGCGGGGCTGAGTCCGCGCGAGTTCGAGATTCTCGATCTCCTCGCGCAGAGCGTGGGGCGGAGTGTCTCGCGTGAGATGCTGATCGATCGCGTGTGGGGCGAGCGCGATGATCTTTCCGAAAAGATTCTCGCCGTGTACGTGCGCCGGCTTCGCATCAAGATCGAGCGCGATCCCGACAACCCGCAGTATCTGCACACGGTGCGCGGGTTCGGTTACCGGCTCGGCGTTTAGGAGTGCGGTGGCATAGCCACCGCTTTCAAAGCGGCGGCGATGCCGCCGCACTCCGAAAGCATCGCCGTCAGCTCGGGCAGCTCCGACTCCAACTGCGCGAACAACATCTCCGCGTGATCGACGCCGCCGTTGCGGCCGTGCTTTTCGATCGCGTCGCAGATCGCGGCGAGGCGCAGCGCGCCGATGTTCGCGCATCCGCTCTTGAACGCATGCGCCGCGCGCCACGTTGCCACCGGATTGCGTGCCGCGATCGCGGTGCGCAGCGCGTCCATGCGAATCGGCGCTTCCTGCAGGAAGAGCGCGATCAGCTCCTGCACGAGATCGGGAGTGGAGGGGCTCATCGCGCCGACGCCGGCGAGGATGCTGGGATCGAATGCGTCGGGCGGCTTTTCCGGCGACGCTTCGTGCGTGATGCCGTGCGTGTCGATGCGCGCGAGTGCATCCGCGAGCTGCGCGAGGCCGAACGGTTTGGTGAGGTAGTCGTCCATCCCCGCGGCGAGGCAGCGCTCGCGATCGCCGGACATCGCGCTGGCCGTCATGGCCACGATCGGAAGGTGCCGGAACTGTTTCCGCCCGCGGATGACTCTCGTCGCTTCGTAGCCGTCCATCTCCGGCATCTGGCAGTCCATGAGCACCGCGTCGTACTCGATCTCGTCGAGCGCGGCGAGGGCTTCGAACCCGTTGCCGACGGCGACCGCGGTGTGTCCGAGCTCGGCCAGCTGCGCGAGGACGACCCGCTGATTCACGCGGTTGTCCTCGGCGACGAGAATGCGCATGCGCCGCGTGTGCGGCCGCGTCTCCGGCAAATCGGTCTGCGGCAGAACGCCGGCGCCGGGAATGCCGAGGAGACTGACCAGGCAATTCAGAAGATGCGCGTGGCGGACGGGCTTCATGAGCACGCGCGCGAACCCGGCGGCGTGATAGGTCTCCAGATCTTCGCGGCGGCGCCCGGACGAGGTGACGAGGATGAACGGCAGATCGAAGCCCTCGGCGCGCGCGGCGGATGCGAATTCCAACGCATCGAGATCGAGGTCGACGATTCCGACCTTGATGTCGCTGCCGCTGTCGCGGCGCAGCATCTCGAGTGCTTCCTCCGTCGACTCCGCGATCTCCGGATGCAAGCCCGCGGACTCGAGCTGATGTTGGAGCACGCGGCGATGCAGGGCATGACCTTCGACGAGCAGCACGCGCGTCGGCGCGGCGAACGACGGCGGCGCGGGCTGCGGCTCGTGCTTCTCCAGCTCCACGGTGAACCAGAACGTCGATCCTTTTCCGGGCTCGCTCTCGACGCCGATCGCACCGTTCATCAGCTCCACGAGCTGGCGGCAGATCGCGAGCCCGAGGCCCGTGCCGCCGAAGCGGCGCGTCGTCGAGCCGTCCGCCTGCACGAACGGCATGAAGAGCTGGGCGAGGAGATCGGGATCGATTCCGACGCCGGTGTCGCGGATGGTGAAGCGAAGCGCGGCGGTGTTCTCGTGCGCATGCTCGACCGCGGCCGTGATGAGCACTTCGCCGGCATCGGTGAACTTGATGGCGTTGCCGATGAGGTTCGTGAGCACTTGCCGCAGGCGCCCGGCGTCACCGCGCACCCGTCGCGGCACATCGCTCTCGACGAGCGCGGCGATCTCGATGTTCTTCGCCCGCGCCTGCGACGCGAACAGCTCGATCGATCCCTCGATGACGTCGGTCAGATCGAATTCGTTGCGCTCGAACGACAGCTTGCCGGCTTCGATCTTCGAGAAGTCGAGGATGTCGTTGATGATCGTGAGCAGCGAGTCGGCGCTGGTCTGCACGGTCAGCGCGAGCTCGCGCTGGTCCGGCGTGAGTTCCGTTTCGAGCAAGAGGCCGCTCATGCCGATCACGCCGTTCATCGGCGTGCGGATCTCGTGGCTCATCGTGGCGAGGAACTGCGACTTGAGCCGCGCCGACTCGAGCGCGGCGTCACGCGTCACCGCCAGTTCGCTCTCCAATCGCTTGCGCTCGGTGACGTCGCGCGCCACGCCCTGATAGCCGACGACTTCGCCGTCCTCGATCACCGGCTGCACTTTCTGCTCGAGCCAGATCTCGCGGCCGTCCGCGGTGATGAGCGGAAATTCGAGATAGGTATTCGGCAGGCGATCCTCGTGTTGCCTTTCGTAAAACTCGCGCGCCGCGGCGCGCATGTCGGGCCGCACGAGATGGAGAAACGACATGCCGAGGAGCTCGCTGGTCTGGTAGCCGGTGAGGCGCGTGGCGGTCGAGTTCATGAACGTGAATCGGCCGCGCGCGTCGCAGCGATAGATGATGTCGTCGGCATTCTCGATCATCCGCCCGAGCTGTTCCTCGCTGGCGCGGTAACGCTGCTCGCTCGCCTGCAGCCGCTCGTGATCCGCGACTCGCTGGGAAATGTCGCGGACGATGGCCACCTTCAATTCGCGGTGATCGTTCGGCACCGGCTGGACCGCGAGCTCGACCGGGATCTCGGTTCCGTCCGCGCGGCGCGCGATCGTCTGCATCGTGCTGCCGTTCGTCGGCGCGCTGCGGACCGACGGCAGGATCGTGGCCACGTCGAGGCCGACCATCGATGACGGCGGAAAGCCGAACAGCCGCTCCGCCGGCGGATTGAATGCTTCGAGCTTGCCGTTCGCGGGAAACGCGATCACCGCGTCGGCGATGTGCTCGACGATCGAGCGGACGCGCGACTCGCTGTCGCGCAGACCGCTGGTCATCTCCGCGGCGAGCCGGAGCGCGCGTTTGCGCGTGGAGTTCAACACCACGACCACCGCGGCGAAGAACAGCGTCACCAACGCACCGGCGATGAACGCGATCTCCATCTCGCGCCGCACGACCCTCGCATCCGGCGAGCCTTCGATCACCACCGCCCATTTGCGGCCCTGCGCCGCGATCGTGCGCTCCGACCGGAACGGCAAATGGCCGGGCGCCGCGTCGTTCTCGTAGAGACGTTTGCCGGAGTCGGACAGGCGGAAGCGCATCCCGGTGCTCAGCGGCAGCTGGTCCATCAGATCGGGGATGCGGACCAGCGAGTAGACCCAGCCGATGTGTGCGGCGCGCCGCGCGGCGACGCTGCCGAGCGCGCGGCCGCTGCGATACACCGGCCGGTAGATGAGGAAGCCGAGCGTCTTTCCGTCGAACGACGTTGGCGGAGTGATCATGGCCCGCCCTTGATCGCGCGCGCTCTCCGCCGTCGCGCGGCGCAGCGGCACCGCGGCCATGTTGAATCCGATCGTCGATCGCGCGATCTCGAGCGGCTCGATCATGCGCACGACGTACGCGACGTCGCCGCTGATCTCGGGATGCACCACGGCCCAGCTTCCCTGGTCGGCCTTCAGTTGTTGCGTGAATGCCTCGTAGCGCGCCCGCGGGACGACTTCGTTGAAGCCGACGCCCGCCAGCCCGGGATGCCCTTCGCCGATCGAATGCTGCCGGAAGTACTTCCACCAATCGGCTTGCGCCGGTTCCTTCGGCGCCGACCAGAGCGCTGCCGCCCCATCCATCAAACTGACGTTGTCGCGGATTCTGCGCGACACCGCGGCATCGATCTGATCCACGTTCGAGAGGAATTGCTGCTCCTCGCCGCGGATCGCGTAGTTGTGCGCGAGGCGGACGGCGATCGCCGTGAGGAGCAGGCCGCCGAGGAGAAACAGGATGGCCGGCCAGAAGCGCCAGCGATCGACGGTGTGTCTCGGCACCGCGGCGGCGGCGCGCGAGATCGAGGCCGTGTCGCGCAGCGCCGCTTCCGCTTTCTCGCGCTCCTCGCTGACGCGATGAAAGTCCTGCATCGTGCGGCGGAACTCGAGGAGCGGAATGACCTGCCGCCCGAGGCGGCGCAGCGCTTCGATCTGCTCGTCCGTGAGCCGGCGCGGCTTGCGGTCGATGACGCAGAGCGTGCCGATGTGCTGCCCGTCCGGCGTGATCAGCGGCGCGCCGGCGTAAAAGCGGATGTGCGGAGGACCGGTGACGAGCGGGTTGTCGTGAAATCGCTCGTCGAGCAGCGCGTCCTCCACGACGAAGACGTCGTCCTGCAGAATCGCGTGCGGGCAGAACCCGGCCTCGCGCGACGTGGCCGGCGTGTCGAGGCCGATACAGGCCTTGAACCATTGCCGGTCGGAGTCGACGAGGCTGATGAGCGAGATCGGGACTTCGAAGATGTACGTGGCGAGGCGCGTGATCTCGTCGAAGCCGACCTCGGGCTCGGTGTCGAGGATGTGATAGCCGTGCAGCGCCGCGAGACGCGCTTTTTCGTCCGGAGGAATCGGCGCCGATTTCACGGCGGCGGCTCCACGCACACCCGGTTTCTTCCCGAGCGCTTGGCGCTGTAAAGCGCGCGGTCGGCGCGGGCGACGGCGTGCTCCACCAGCTCGCCGTCGTGCATCGCGGCGACCCCGGCGCTGAACGTGGCCCGCTCGAGCATCCGGAACTGGTTGAGCACTTCCTGCAGCAGAAGCACGGCGTTGCGCTCGCTCGCGTTCTCCAGCAGCACCACGAACTCCTCGCCGCCGTAGCGTCCGACGAAGTCGTGCGCGCCGATGTTTTTCACCACTGTTTCACTGAGCGTGCGCAGCACCCGGTCGCCCGCGGCGTGGCCATGGCGGTCGTTGACGCGCTTGAAGTCGTCGATGTCGATCATCGCGATGCAGATCCGCTTCCGGTTCTTCGCGGCGGCCTCGGCATGCTCGAGAAACGCGCGCCGCGTCAGAGCGCCGGTGAATGCGTCGTGCTCGACGAGCGCGCGCAGCCTTCGAAAATGTTCCAGTCGCGCGGCAACGGTGGCGAGGAGCACGTGCGGCGCAATCGGCTTGTGCAGCGCGTCTTCGATCGTCTCATCCGAGGTCATGTAGAGAACCGGGACGGTCTCGAATCGCTGATCCTGCCGCAGGAAGCGCGTCAGCTCGGTGCCGTCGACATGCGGCAGATGGACGTCCATCAGCACGAGGTCGGGATTCGAGGAGAGCAGCAGCTCCTCGAACTTCCGCGGATCGGAGCAGACCCGCGGCGCGTAGCCTCCGCGGCGCAGCGTCGCCGCGATCGACGTCGCGGCCACCGGATCGTCTTCCACCACCAGCACGCGCGCGCCCGTCCGGGCCTGGATCAGCGTCGAGACCTGCGTCGCGATCGCGCGCCAGTCGCGGTTTTTCTCGCAGTAGACGTTCGCGCCGGCGCGCAGCGCGGCGATCTTCGTCTCGAAATTGTTCGAAGCGCTCATGACGATGATCGGGATCCGGCGGTCGCCGGCCCGGATCTGCCGCACGAGGTCGAGCCCATCGCCGTCGGGCAGATGAAGATCGACGATGACCGCGGCCCACGGTTTGCGCGACAGCGCGTCGATCGCGTCGAAGCCGGTCGTCGGCGGCGACGGCGTCGATGCGGACCTGCTGCAACGCCGACTGAATCAGCTTCTGCGTCAGCGCGTCGTCCTCGATCACGAGAACGCGCGGATGGTCCATCGCGCCGGAAGTCAGCGATGCCGGATTCGAGCTCATCGCCGCCGAGAGTGCCAAGATAAGGTTACAGTTTCACTAATGATGGACGGCACGCAACCTGCTGCGGGAGATTTTCCTCATGAGTAAAGCGCTTCCGATCCGCCTCATCGAACGGCAGCCGTGGCTCGCGGAGCTCGGCGAGACGCTGCAGCCGGTGGTCCAGAATCTTCTCGACGACCTCGGCGACGAAGTCCGCGACTTGCTGCACGGCAAGTGGCTCGGACATCCGCTGCACCCGGTGCTGACCGACATTCCGGTCGGCGCGTGGACGGCGGCGCTGATGCTCGACGGCGTGGAGCTGATGAGCGGCAGCGAGAGCGCCGGCGATGCCGCCGATCTCGCGATCGGCGTCGGACTCGCGGGCGCAGTCGGCGCCGCGGTCACCGGCGCGGCGGATTGGTCGGAGACGGAAGGGAAGGCGCGCACGATCGGTGTGACGCACGCGCTGCTCAACGTCGCCGCGACAACGCTCTACGCAACGTCGCTGGTGATGCGCCGCTCCGGCTCGCGGCGCGCGGGCGTCGGCGTGTCGCTCCTCGGCTTCGCGCTCGCTTCGGCATCGGCGTATCTCGGCGGACATCTCGTCTTCGGCGAGAGCGTCGGCGTCGAAGGCACCGACTCCGGCGAGTGGACGGAGCGCTATCTGCCGCGCGAGTGATGCACGTCCTGCTCGCCGCTGCCATCGCGTTTCACTACGCGACGCCGCTCACGCCGCGTGAGCTGGCGTGGTACGGGCGCTTCGAGGTGCTGGTCACGCACGATCCGCTGCCGCGCGCGCAGGTCGATGAACTGCACCGCCGCGGCACGAAGCTCGCGCTCTACGAATGGGCGGTCGGCTCCTACTCGTCATCCGTTCCCGCACTCAACCGCACGGGGTTGCGCGGCCATCTCGGCGCGCCGAACATCGATGCGTATTACTACGACCCGTTGAAGATGCAGGGCCGTGCCGAGGCGCTCGCGGCGAAGCTCGCCGCGATTCGGTACGACGGCGTCTTCCTCGATGCGACGACCTCGGAGAGCGTGCATCCGGATGCGATGCTCGAGTTTGATCGCCGCCATCGCGGCCGCGACTACGACGAGGCATTCAGCGAATTCCTGCGATCGCTTCGACGGAAGGTGAAGCTGGTGATCACCAATCAGGGCTACCGCAAGGCGGAGCACGTGCTGCCGTTCGTCGACTGGGACATCAGCGAGAGCCTGATCACGTATCCGCGCAACGGAAAGTTCGTGCTGCGCCCGTGGAACGATCCGAACGATCGCTGGAACAGCATCTCCCACCTGATGCGCAAGCTGATCGCGCCGGCGATGAAGAAGTATCCGCGCGTGCGCTTCGCACATTTGAACTACGTCGAGGACGCGAACAGCCCGCTGGTGAAGGAGATCATCGCCATCGCGCGGCGCTACCACGCCAGCGCGTTCGTGACCTTGCCCTCGATCGCGCACGCGATCGAGACAGAGGCGTACTTTGATCCGCCGAAAAAGCGAGGCGCCGAGACGGCGCCTGACCAGCCGGCGGGACGCCGGCGCTCCGACAGCAGCGCTCGGAACGCCGGCGTCCCGCCGGCGCCCGGCGGCGTCCCGCCGCCGCGGGGGAGGCGCAAAGTGATCGACGTCCGTGAAGGCACGCGCGCCGATCGCGACGCCATCCTCGCCCTACGCGCCCGCTGCTTCGCGGGCGAAGATCCCGAGAAACAGGACCCGCGCTTCTGGGAATGGGAGTTCGGCAACGGCGGCCGCTACTTCGTCGCCGCCGACGGCGATCGCGTCGTCGCCCACCTCGGCTTCGTCCCGCAACTGCAAATGCTCGCCGTCGACGCGATGACGGACCCCGACTACCGTCGCCAACACCTCTTCAGCCGCGTCGTCGAATGCGCGCGCGACACGCTGCGCGATTCCGTGCGCTTCAGCTGCGCGTTCCAGATCCGCGAGGCGGTGCTGCCGGCGATGGTGCGGGGTGGGTGGAACGCGGCGGCGCGGGCGTTTGTGCTGGTGAAGCCTCTCTTTGGGAGTGCGGTGGCGCAGCCACCGCTTTCAGAGCCCAAAGCGGTGGCTGCCGCCACCGCACTCCGAAACTGGCGCTTCCTCGAAAACCCCCTCTGGCACTACGACATCCACGCCAACGACGACGCCTACGTCGTCACGCGCCGCACGACGCTTGCGCGGGCTCGATTCCGTCGCCATTGCGGACCTCGGCTGGCCGAAAGGGAAAGAGCGCGCGGGGCGCGCGTTGCTGCGCGAGGTGTATGCGAAGGGGAGGGCGGAGGGGGCGCAGGTGGCGGCGGTGCTGATCACGCTCGGGCATCCGGCGCTGCCGCTCCTCGTGCGCTCGGGCTTCCTGCCGTCGCCGCATCGCTTTCGCTTTCTCGTCAACGACTTCGGCCAACCGCTCGGGCGCAAACGGTGGGCGCTGACGTGGGCGGACACGGACCATCTCTGATGCCGCACGCGCTCTTCGTGCTCGCGCACCAGGACGACGAGATCGCGTTCGCGGCGCGGATGAAGTTTCTTCTTCGGGAGGGCTGGGAAATTTCCGTTGCCTATCTCACCGACGGCATCCGTCCGGAGGTGCGCGACGACGAGGCGCGGGCGGCGCTGCAGTGCATCGGCGTCGATCTGGCGCGCGTGCAGTTCTTCGGATTTCCCGATGGTTCGCTGGTTGACCATCTCGATCGAGCGCTGGCGCTGCTCGAGGAGCGCTTCTCGCCCCTCACCCGGCGCTCCGCGCCACCCTCTCCCCGCTCGCGGGGAGAGGGGCAATGGGGGGCGGTGGCCCTTCTCCCCGCTGGAGGGGAGAAGGTGGCCGAAGGCCGGATGAGGGGCGATCCGTTCGATGCGATCTATTGCCTGGCCTGGGAGGGCGGGCATCAGGATCACGACGCCTCCCATCTCGTTGCCGTCGCATTCGCCACACAGCGCGGCGTCCCGTGCTTCGAGCTGCCGCTGTATCACGGCCGCGGGTTGCCCGGCCAATTCTTCCGCTCTCTCTCGCCGTTCGGGGACGGCTGGATCGGGCGCAGGATCACGTGGCGTGAAAATCTCGACGCCGCGCGGCTGTGCCGGTTCCACCCGTCGCAACGGCGCTCCTGGTTGATGCTGCTCCCGGGCCTCGTGCTGCGGCTGCACGAATGGACGCGCCCCATCAGCCTCGAGCGATTGCGCGCGAAGCCGCACGCGGGGCGTTTGTATTACGAGCGGCGGTTCGGCGTCAGCTGGGAGGAGTTCGAGGCGAAATCTCGCTCATTTGTGGCCGCGCTTCTTCCTTCGTGATCGCACCGGTGTTGATCGGATCGCGCGGGATGGCCTGCAGATCGAGATTCACCGCCGAGATCAACAGCTGCGCGCCGATCGTGATGAACAGCGCCGACAGCACGACCGTGCCGACCGGTGCGGCGCGACCGTGGCTCGCGTACCACCACCAGTGATAGCCGCCGTAGATCGTTCCCGCGAGCAGCAACGGCAGGCCGGTGGCGAGATGGAACGACTCGAGGTTGAAGTCGTAGACGAAGTTCTTCAGCACGAGGCGGCGCAGCAGCGACCAGAAAAGACGTCCGGGGAATTGCAGCACGACGCGGCTGATGGAGAGGCTCGAGGTCTCGCCCGCGTAGCGCGCGGGCATCGGAATCTTCCTTCACGACCGCGCCGAGGAGATAGAGGTGGCTGAGCATCGACGTCTCGAAGAAATAGCTGCGGTCGACTTTGTCGAGCGGGATCTGCGAGAGGACGTCGGCGCGGATGGCGACGAAGCCGTTGTTGGGATCGAAGCAGTGCCAGTAGCCGGTCGCGGCCTTGGAGAGGAAACTGAGCGCGACATTGCCGAAGCGGCGAAGCAGCGGCATCGAGCGGATGGCCTGCAGGTCGCGGAAGCGGTTTCCCTTCGTGTAATCGGCCGTGCCGTCGATCAGCGGCTGCACGAGCTGCGGGACGAGCCAGAGCGGCATCTGCCCGTCGCCGTCGACTTTCACGATGATGTCCGCGCCCGCTTCGAGCGCGTGGCGGAAGCCGGTGACCATCGCCCCGCCGACGCCTTGATTCTGCTCGTGGCTGATGACGACGATGCGCGGATCGATCTGCGCGTAGCGCTCCGCCACCGCGGCCGTGTCGTCGGACGAGCCGTCGTCGACGACGATGACGGTGGTGAAGAGCGCCGGCATCGCGCGCAGCACGTCCGGCAGCTCGCGCGCGACGTTGAACGCCGGCACGACCGCGGCGACATGCGCCGCCGCGCGCGAGCGCAGGAGAAGACGCGTGACCGTCATAGAGATCCCACCTGCGTGCCGCGATCAATCACGTACACCCGCACCTGCCCATCATCGCGGAAAACGCGCATGTCTCGGTGCTGAAGTTGGTAAAGAAAGCACCACGTCTGTAATCGCTGCTCGAGATCCGCGCGCGAGAACTTCGCCGCCCAACTGTTGATCTGAAATCGGTGCGGCGTTTTCTCCACGGCGAGGAACACATACCGCGTCGGGATCTCGATCTCCTCTGCCTCGGGGTCATAGCGTTCGAGAAACTCGGCCGCGGCGATATGAAAGCCCTTGCCGAGGACCATCGGGAACTCCTGCCCGTACGTCACCAGCGTCCAGGTGAACGGCTCGTGCTTGCGCTGAATGTCGATCACTGCCTGCGCGGTGCCGGAGAAGCCGGAGTAGTTGATGAGCCGCTCGTTCGCGCCCGCGAGCGGCACGCGCGAGAGCCAGAGGACGAACAGGACGGCGACGACGGGCCTCCACGCGCGCGTTCGAGCCAGCTCGGCGAAGACGATGCCGAGCAGAATCGCGATCGCCATCGCGAACCACGACGCGTTGCGGCGCACTTCGACGATTTCCGGAATGCCGAAGCGCGAGGCGACGTGTGTGAGCGCGAACAGGCAGACCGCGAGGGCAATCCACTTTTGCTTTACGAAGAACGCGAGCGCGACGACGACGCACGCGATCAGGAACGGCGTCACCGTCACCCACGTCACGATCTGTGCGATGTCTCCGCCGCGGAGGAACGGGAAGTAATACGCGGCCGTCGATTGTGCGCCGCTCGCGCTCGTGACGTCACGCGTCGCGCCGATGTTGGGGTAAGCGACATAGGCGAGCATCCACGTCGAACCGGCGAGAATCCCGAGCGCGCCCGCGGCGATGGCCTTCCTGACGTCGATCCACGGAATCGCGATCGCGGAGAGCAGCACGAGCGGAATGACGACGCCGGGATGCGTCGCGGCGATGGCGGCGGTGCAGAAAAAATATCCCGCCAAGTGCCAAGTGCTTTTTCCAAAAAGGAACATCACGGCGGGAAAGAGCAACACCAGCGCAAGCTCTTGCGGCAGCGTTGCGGTTTGCCGCTGAAAGACCGTGGCCAGCACGTCGACTTCGGCGCCTTCGGGGATCATCCGGTACGGCAGCGCGAGGATGGAGCGCGCTTCTTCGGCGTTGCCGGTGGCGACGCTGCCGCCGAGGAGAAAGTACTGGCGCGCGCCGCCGGCCATCGTGGCGAAGATCAGACCGGCGAGGAGGCCGGCGATCGTGTTGCGCGACAGACGGCGCGCGGTGTCGGCGACGGCGATCGTCATCAGCACGCCCACGATCGCGCCGAAGAAATTCATCAGCAGGATCATGTCGGCGTTCGTCAGCTCGTGAATCGCCATCAGCAGGAAGTGCATGCCGCGCGGATACGGGCCCCACGCCGGATCGACCTGCCTCCCTTGTTCGAGGAGGCGCATCAGGTAGAGATGCACGTAAGTGTCGGAAAAGCCGAGGTTTGCCGTGGCGAAGGGGCGATACAGGCGAAAGGCAGCGGCGATGGCGACGAGCGCGGCCCAAGGCGCAGCGGATGCGGGGAACCCGCGACGGCGACGCCGCCACGCGCGGCGAATGCGGCGCGGGATGTTGATGCGGCCCTCGAGCGTATTGAGGGAGACGAGCACGAGCTTGCGATAGGTATCGTGCAGCAGCGTCGTGGGTGATTGATGCGACACGCGCGCGCGAACGAGAAGAATCGCGGCGGCGATGAGCAGCAGCAGCGTCGCCGCGGAGTAGGCGTTGAGCAGCGTGAGGAGCTGGCCGCAGATCGTGAGCAGCGTGATCCCGCAGCCGAGGCACCACCAGAACCATTCCATCCGGCCGAGCTCGCGCGGCCGCGCGCGCATCAGCGCCGGCACGCCGACAAACAGCAGCGCCATCGCCGCGACGATGCGCACTACGGTGTCGATGCCGAGGAGGATGTACATTTTAGGAGTGCGGTGGCGTAGCCACCGCTTTAGGTTGCCGAAAGCGGTGGCCGTGCCACCGCACTCCGAAATCAATACGCGGCGTAATAGTAGTAATCGAGTCCATTGAGCACCTTCTTCATCGCCCGCGAGGCGAGCAGCGCGAGCGTGATTGCTCCCGCGAGTAACCCGAGGACCGCGGCCGAGTAGTGAATCGCGCGGCTGCAGAAGAAGCCGACGGCGACGTTGACGGCGAGGGCGATGCCGACGGCGCGCACGACGAGTTCCACGCGCGAGAGCGTCAGGAGCATCAGCACGTTTTGCAGCGCGAACATGAAGATCACGTACGCGACGGCGGCGCAGGCGAAGACGCGCGTGGTCGTCATCGTGAGGAGCGATTCGTGAATCGGGAGCGACGGCATCTCGCGCAGCAGCAGTGCGATGGAGACGGCAATGATCAACGCAATGACGGCAGAGCCCATCAACGTGAAAAAGCGCGTGCGTTGCTGCGAAAGGCTGTCGGAAAGGAACTGCGATGCGGAGACGCTCTTCACGCGCTTCTCGCGCGGGATGAGCGTTTCCGAGAAGCGCTGCGTCGCGTGCTCGACGATGCCGGAGAGGAACATGACCACGATCAGGGCGAGGTCCATCCCGAGCTCGTAGCGCACGTTCAGCCAGAAGCCGTACGGCGGAAAGTCTTCGCGGCCGGTGGCCGAAGTCCAGGCGATGAAGCGGTCGGCGAAGAGGAAGGTGTTGTAGAGCAGGCCGTAGAGGAAGAAGCGCGAGGTGCTGTAGACGAGGACGGTCAGGCGCGGCGGGTTGACGGCGCGTTTTCGCGGGGCGAGCGCGTTCAGGTAGTAGAGCGCCAGCGCGAAACTGAGGCCGTCGGCGACGAAGAGCCCCACCGCGTTCGCGGCGATCGGCGAGGCGTGAAACGTCTTTGCGGCGAGGAGGACGGCGGCCAACGCCACCGTCGTCGTGATCAGGAAGAGCCACGTTTTGCGCACGAGGTAGATCAGCGACCAGTTGAGCCAGAGGATCGCCAGCGCGGCGTAGTAGCCGGCGGCGGTGAAGACCATGCGCCACGGCAGCGCGCCGAAGATCATGTTGAAGAGAAACGCCGGCGCGAGCAGCGCGAGCGCGATCTGCAGCGATCGCCACCAGCCGCGCAACGCGGTCCAGCGCGCGAGCAGTTTTTCCCCTTGATAGATGTAGAAGAGCCCGCGGCGGACGATGGCCTGAGTGAAGCCGCCCGTGATGACGTAACTGCCGATGAAGCCGAGGGCGATCGCGCTGCCGGTGCGCTGATCCATCTCGATCGCGCCCCACACGCCGTACCCCCACGCCAGCATCGCCACCGCCTGCAGCGCCATCGGCAGCGAGAACGTGAGGCCGGTGAGATAGTTCCTGAAGAAGCTCGAGCGGACTTCCGGATCCTCACCTTCGACGTACCAGCGGAAGCGGCCCTGTTCGAACCCGTCGTAGATCCGCCGCGCGAGGTCGAAGAGATCGCGCGCGCCGTAATCCGTGCGGGCGTCGACGTCGCGCAGTCCCATCACTTCCAGCTGCGCCGCGATTTCCCATTCATCTTTCGGGATGCCGAGGAGGTCGATGATTTGTTGCCCGACTCGTGCGCGCGATCGCCGGGAAGGTGCACTTGGGCGGTCATGAGCGCACCTTCGGGAAGGCTCAGAGGCGCAAAGGCTCAAAGGCGCAAAGGAGCCAAGTTCGAAAGGCTCGTCATCCTGAGTCGGCGAAGCACGACGAAGGATCTCAAAATGCGAACAGCTTTGCCATTTCGAGATCCTTCGCCGTCTTCGCGGCTCAGGATGACGGCTATCGCGGTCCCCTTTGAGCCCTTGAGCCTCTGAGCCTTTGAGCCTCATGCCGCCAGCCCCCGATACAAATCCAGATACCGCGCGATGCAGTGATCCAATCGAAAGTCCTCGATGACGCGCGCCCGTGCGCGTGTGCCGAGGCGAAGGCGCAGCGAGTGATTGTCCAACAGCCGCGTGACCTCGGTGGCGAACGCGGCGTCGTCGCGCGGTTTGACGAGGATGCCGCAGCCTTCGAGCGCTTCGCCGACGCCGCCGACGTCGCTCGCGACCACCGCTTTCTCGCACGCCATCGCTTCGATGACCGAGTACGGGAAGGCCTCGGAGATGCTGGTGAGCAGCACGACGTCGGCGTCGCGATACGCCTCGACGACGTCATCGACTGCCGTGCCGAGGGAGACCGTCTCTTCGACATTGAGATGCTTGCGCAGCGCGAGGACGCGCTTGTAGTACGCGTCGTCGGCGACCGCGCCGTAGACGGAGAACTTCACGCGCGGGTGCGTGACTTTGATCCGCGCCGCGACGCGCAGCAGCGTCTCGATGTCTTTGAGCGGATCGATGCGCGCGGTAGCGACGACGTGCGGATCGCCGCGCAGTTTCGGGACGGGGTGAAAGAGATCGGGATCGACGCCGTTGTGAATGACGCGGATCTTCTGCTGCGGCGTGCCGTGCGCGACTTCCCAGCGCGTGTTGTAGTGGCACACCGGCGCGATGACGTCGGCGAAGTGATAGTTCGCGCGCGCGATCGCGGTGATGAGGTTGAGCAGAAACTGCTTGCAGAAGAAGAGGCGGCGGAAGCGGGAGAGGAAGAGGTACTGCTCGCGCAGGTAGACGCCGTGCTCGGTGAGGAGCATCGGCGTGCCGTGCCGCACTTTCGCGGTGATGCAGGGGATGCCGCAGAACGCGGCGGCGGTGGAATGAGTGACGTCGACGCGCGGCACGCGGACGTTGAGGACGATGAGGAAGTGGTAGAGCCAGCGGAGACATTCGGTGAGGTCGAAGAGGGAGGGGATTCGTGTCATTCCGAGCCGCGAAGACGGCGAGGAATCCCCTGAATCGGGGGATTCCTCGCTACGCTCGGAATGACACTTCCTGAATGCCTCCCAGACCGGCCGCGACTTGAACGTCTCGTTGTAGTCGAAGACGCGGAAGTAGTCCTCCATCGCCACGAGCACGCGGCCGAACGCGGGCGAATCGGCGGGATCGACGCAGATGACCCGGAGGAGATCGCGAAAAAGCGGGACGAACTCGCGCTCGATGTCGGCGGTGGTGGTGCGGCGCTTTTTTTCGTACAGCTGGGCGAAGGGGATGTCGATGATGAACTCGGCCGGCTCTTCGATGCCCCACAGCGGCACGCCGAGGATCTTGCGCACGTTCGGCGGCGGCTCGAACTTCTGCTCGATGTGCGGGTTCATCATCAGCGGCAGGAGCGTCCAGCGGAGGTCGGGCGTGTTGCGCAGCAGCGCGTCACACCACGTGCTCACGCCTCCCGCGCTGTACGGATACGTCCCCTCGGTGGTCATGAGCACGGAAAGCGTCATGGCTCCCAGCGCAGCTGTTGCTCCAGCTTCCACCGCTCCACCCGCACCGCGACGAGATCGCTCTCGCGCCGCGCGATGTCGCTCGCGGCGTCGAGGAGATCGTTTTCCTTGCGCACGCCCGCGTTCACGAGGCGCGTCACCGACTGCTCGCGCTGCTTCGCCACGTCGACGGCCTGCATCGAGTAACGCGACGCGCTGGTCTTGCGCGGTCATGGCCTGGCGCAACAGCACCGCGCGATCGCGCTGCGCGGTTTCTGCGAGCGTCCGCGCGCGCGCCGCGTCCTCCGCTTCGATGCGCGCCATCGTGGCGCGGCGCGCGAGTGCGCCGTCGAACATCGGCAGCGTGAACGTGAAGCGGAGTCCGTAGAGGCCGAACGTGCCCTCGGTGACATTGGCGACGCCGCCGAACGCGGACATGAGGATTTGCGGCTTGCGCAGGGCGATGGCGTCCTGCAATGCGAGTTGTGCGCGGTCTTCCAGGAGTGTGGAGCGGCGGGCTCTCAGCCCGCCGAATTGCTTTCCGGCGGGCTGAGAGCCCGCCGCTCCACTGAGATCGACGTGCAACGGCTCGTTCGAGGTGTCACCGATCAGTTGTTTGAGCCGCGTCTCCGCATCGAGGCGCTGCAACTGCAGATCGACCAGCGCCGACTCCGCGGCGAGCGCCTGATCCTGCCACTGCGCGGCGGTCGTGTTCGAGATCATGCCGCTGGCGAGCATCGCCTGCGAGCGTTCGCGCAGTGCGCCGGCGCGATCGAGCGTCGTGCGCAGCAGTTCGAGGCGCGCATCGGCGAGATAGAGCGACGCGAATGCATCGAGCGTCTGCCGAAAGATCTCGCTCGCTTCTTCGTCCGCACGAAGGCGGAGGAGTGCGGCATCGCCGCGCAGCGATGGCTGGTGTTGCAGCAGCGGATAGTCGACCGTGACCAGCGCCGTGAACGCATCGATGCGGATGACGTTGTTCATGAGGCCCGTCTCCGCGCGCACGGATGGCGTGTTGCGGAGCGAGAAGGACTCGAGCGTCTTCGCCTGGCGCTCGTAGTAGTCGGCGGCGCCGCGGGCGTGGATGGCCTGATCGAGTGCGGTGGGAAAGGTCAGCGTGGCGGCGAGCAGGCAGGCCAGCATCACTTCACCGTGATCACGGCCTGCTGCCCCGGCTGCAGGACGCCGTCGGGATTCGGGAGATCGATGAGCAGCGTGGCGCCGCTCGCGGCGGGCACGATCGCGCGCACCGGCGCGGTGAAATTGCGCGGCGGCACAGTGAAGACTTTCACCTGCAGCGGCATGCCGTTGCGGACGTAGCGCGTCAGCTCCGGCGCGATCGCGGCGCGCACGCGCGCCTTCGTGTTGTCGGTGATCTCCGCGATCGTGTCGCGCGGGAACACGCTCTCGCCCGCGCGCATGGCCACGCGCGTCACCGTGCCGGACATCGGCGCGAGTACGGTGAGCTGCGTCTGGCGATCGACGACCATCGCCTGATCCATGCGCGCTTTCTCGAGCTCGAGCTGCAGCAGATTCGTATCCGTCTGAGGAACCGCCGGCCGCTCGCGCTCGGCGAGCCAGTTCTGCATCGCCGCCGCGTACTCGTTCTCCGCGTCTTCGAGCTCCTGCTTCGAGATGTCGTGCGTCCGATACAGCTCGCGATAGCGGGTTCGCTTCGCTTCCCGGTTGGCGAGGATCGTGGCTGCCGCTTTCTGACGCGCGGCGTTGTTCGGCGGCGCCGGAGGCTTCGCGCGCAGCCGCTGCTCCGCGAGCGCGACCTGCATGCGCGTGAAGGCCAGATCGCGATCGACCGAGGCATTCGTGAGCGTGGCGATGATGCTGCCGGCCTGCACGACCGAGCCGACGGAAACGGCCAGGTTGGCGACGCGGCCGTCCATCGGCGCAATCGCGGCGGCGGTGTCGGCGGCGGCGATTTCTCCGCGCAGCTCCAGTTGCGGGACGCCCGCGGCGACGGCATCGTGCTCATCGTTGCAGCGCACCGAGAGGAGCAGCGCGGCGAGCGCTACGACAATGCGTTTGGTCATCGGCGAGGTTCTTGCAGGGCTCGCTTGCAAGAACTGTGTCAGTCAGACCATGAAGATAGTCCCGGTCGTGATCTCTCTCTCACTGACCGCGGCTGTTCTCGTAAGCGGCGCAGCTTCCTGGTGGATGGTGCGTGACGCGCGTACGGGCGTAGCGCGTGAGGTGTCGGCGGCGCTCAGCAGTGGACGCTACGAAGAGTTTCCGTCGATTCAGTCGGCGAAGGTGTATGCCGCGAACGGCGCGCTCGTTTCGCAGTACGCGCGTCCGCCGCAGAGCATTCCGTTCGCGTCGCTCGCCGTGCGTCTCGCGCCAAGTGAAGTGACGTGTCAACACCACCGGCGGACGCACGCTCTGCATCGAGTCGTCGCCTGCGGTGATCGCGCCGACCGTACGCAACGCCCTCACACTCATCCTCGTGTCCGCCGTTTTCGGCCTCGTCCTCGGATGGCTCGGCGGCCTTGCACTCGCGCGCGCGGTCGCGGCGCCGCAGCGCCGCATTGCGGAGGTGCTCGATAAAGCAGCGCGCGAGTACGCGTATTCGCTGCGCGTCGAAACATCGAGTCCGCTCGCGGAGTCGGTCAATCAACTGCTCGCGCAGATGCAGGAGCGCGACGTGGAACTGCGCCGCCGGACGACGGAGATCGAGGCCGCGAACAAAGAGCTCGAGGCGTTCGCCTATTCGGTCTCGCACGATCTCCGCGCGCCGCTCGGATCGATCGACGGCTTCTCCTCCGCGATCGAGCTCGATTACTCCGATCGCCTCGACGACACCGCGCGCGAGTACCTGAGCTGGATCCGCAGAGGCTGCGCGCAGATGCGCGATCTCATCGACGGCCTCCTGCAGATGTCGCGGCTCTCGCGCGCGGACGTGCAGCGCGAGCCGGTCGATCTCTCCGCGATTGCGCGAAGTGTCGCCGGCGACCTGCAGCAGCGCGATCCCGCGCGCAATGTGCACTTCGAGATCCACGACGGCGTGCGCGCCGTAGGAGACGAGAGGCTGCTGCACGCGGTGGTCGAGAATCTGATGTCGAACGCGTGGAAGTTCACGCGCGAGCGGAAGGTGGCGACGATCGAGTTCGGCGCCACGGGCGGCGCGTATTACGTGCGCGACAACGGCGCGGGCTTCGATCCGTCGCACGCGTCGAAGATGTTCCGTCCGTTTCAGCGGCTGCATTCGTCGCGCGAGTTCGAAGGGATGGGCATCGGCCTGGCGACGGTGCAGAAGATCGTCGAGCGCCACGGCGGGCGGGCGTGGGCGGAAGGGGAGGTGGAGAAGGGCGCGACGATTTACTTCACGACGGAGGCCGTCGCATGAAGCAGCCGCTGCGCGTGTTGCTCGTCGAAGACTCCGACCTCGATGCCGCGCATCTGCAGCTCGAGTTACGCCACGGGGGATTCGAGCCGGAGTTTCATCGCGTCGAACTGCCGGAACAGTTCACGTCGGCGCTGCGCGAAGGGGCGTGGGACGCGATCATCTGCGACTATCACCTGCCGCGCTTCAGCGCGCCGGCGGCGCTCGACCAGTATCGCCTCGCGGGCCTCGACGTGCCGTTCATCGTGGTCTCCGGCGCGATCGGCGAGGAGACGGCGGTGGAGCTCATGCGCGCCGGCGCGCACGACTATCTGCTCAAACACCGGCTGACGCGACTCGCGGCCGCGGTCGCGCGCGAGCTGCATCAGGCGGAGGCGCGGCGCGCGAAGCGGCGCGCGGAGGATCTGTTTCAGGCGGTGCTGCACGCGTCTCCGCAGCCGGGCATTCTCGTCGACCGCGTGACCGCGTCCGTGATCGACGGCAGCGACAGTTTCCGCCGGCAGTTCCTCGATCGCAACGAGAACGCGGCGCAGCGGCATCTCTTCGACCTCATCGAGTTCTCGCAGCCGGAGCGGATCGAACAGCTGCTCGCGCGCGGATCCGGCACGGCGTGGTACGCGGTCTACTACTTCAACGACGCCGCGCGCATCGCGAACGTTCGCTGCCATTCGGTCGAACATGAAGGCGGCGCGTATGCGTATCTCATCCTGGAGGACATCACCGAGCAGCACTACCTGAAGGCGGCGTTCGATGCGGTTCCCGATCCGGTGCTGATCCTCAGCTCCGAACAGACGCTGCTCTACGCGAACCGCGCCGCGGAGGAGCTGTTCGGCGATCTCTATTTCGGCATGGCCGCGGCCGCGATCCTCGGAACGCAGGACGCCTGGTGGCGCGCCCTCGGACGTTTCGACGAGCGCCGCGTGGAGTTTTCCGGCCAGCCCTACAACGCCGGCGCGGTGCCGTTCCGTTTCGCCGGCGAAGCGGAGACGTCGACGATTCTCACGCTGCACAACATGTCCGACGAAGAAGAGCTGCGGCGCCTGGCGACGCACGACGCGCTCACGGGCGTGTACAACATGCGCCACTTCCAGAGCGTGCTCGAGCAGCATCTCGCGACGGGCGGCACGCTGGCGCTGCTCGATATCGATCACTTCAAGCCGATCAACGATGAGCTGGGCCACGCCGCCGGCGACGTGGCGCTGATGACGTTCACGAACGTCATCCGCTCCGAGTTGCGCACGACCGACGTCTTCGCGCGCCTCGGCGGTGACGAGTTCGCGGTCTTCTTTCCCGCGACCGCGTCGAACAACGCCGTCGACATCATCCGCGCGATCTACGCGCGCCTCGCGCGCACGCCGTTCCGCTACGACGGCGCGAACCGCACGCTCACCGCGTCGTCGGGCATCGCCGTCGCGAGCGAGAGCGATACCCCCGAGGCGCTGCGCCGCCGCGCGGACGACGCGCTGTATGAAGCGAAGCGGCAGGGGAGGAATCGATGGGTGGTGACTACGCTGCCGCGAGAAAGTCCCGCACCGCATCCAGCGTGAGCGGCTCGGAGTAGAGGAAGCCCTGCATCAGGGACACGCCGAGCGCTTGCAGCGTCGCGGCGTCGTCGGCGTTCGCCACGCCCTCGGCGATCAGCTCCGCATCGGAATCGCTCGCGAGCTGCAGGATGGCCGCGATCACCGAGCGGCGTCGCGGATCGGTGGCACATCCTTCGACGAAGTAGCGATCGACTTTCAGGTAATGGGGACTGACGTCGAGCAGCATCTTGAAGTTCGACTGGCCGAGGCCGACGTCGTCGACGGCGATCTCCGCGCCGAGGTTGCGGAGCTGATCGAGCGCGGAGAGGAAGCTGACGCCGTCCCACGGCGGCGCGTGCTCGACGATCTCGATGGTGATGCGCTCCATCTGCGATCTGCGCGATGTCGGTGGCCTTGCGGAGGAAGTTGATGAAGCCGTGGTCGCGGCCGAGCGTCGATGCATGCACGTTCAATCCGAGGCGCAGATCCGCCGGCAGCAATCGCGCGCCGCGCAAGGCCTCGGAGATGCAGGCGCGGTCGACGAGCGATTCCTCGCGCTTGAGCCGCACGTACTCGAACAGCACGTCCGCCGACTCGAAGTTCGTCCCCTTCGGCCCGCGCGAGAGGCATTCGAGCCCGTACGTCTGCACGTGACCGTTGTTCGCGCGCACCACCGGCTGATAGACGGGAGTGATTCCGCCCGGCTGCAGGATCCGGTTCAACGCGCTCTCGCCGTTCACTACGAAGCTACCTCTGCTCCAACAGATTCATCGCCACGCTGGCGATTTCCATCATCGATTTCGGCTTGTGGAGGAACGCGTCCGCGCCGCGATTGTACGACTCCCGCTCGATCTCCGGCGTTCCGTATGCGCTGAGCAGCACGACCCGCGTGTTCGCGCAGCGCTGGTGGATGTCGGCGACGATCTGCAGTCCCTCCACGCCGCCGATGCCGGTGAGGCGCAGGTCGCAGATGACGAGATCGTACTGGCGATTGGCGAGCAGCGCCTGCGCCTCCTCGAGCTCGTGCGCCGCATCGACGCGGTACCCGAGGCCTTCGAAATACTTGCGCATCGTCAACACGATCAGTTCTTCGTCATCGACCAGCAGAATGCGATCTTTTTCCATCATGATGTAAAAACGGGAAACCGGACAGTCACGACCGCGCCGCGGTCCGGGGCATTCCGTGCAGCGATGGTGCCACCGTGCTCATCCACAACCCGCTGCACGATCGAGAGACCGAGTCCCGTACCGCCGCGGCGCTTCGTGAAGAAGGGCTCGAAGATGCGCGGCAGCTCGGCGGGGTTGAATCCCGGGCCGTGATCGCGCACCTCGCACGTGAGGCCGTCGTGCTCCCGTTTCGCGGTGACCTGCACGCGTTGATGCAGACTCGAATGCTGAATGGCGTTGACGATCAGATTCTCGAACGCGTGGCTGAGGCGATGCGGATCCATGAGCATCAGCAGGTCGGGCTCGATGTCGGCGTCGACCTCGATGCTCGACTGCGAGGCAATCTGCCGGCAGCCGTCGACCGTCGCGCGCAGCACGCTGTCGAGCGATCCTTGCTCGAGGTTGAGCGTCCAGCTCTTGCCGTAGGCGAGCAGGTTCTCCATCAGCCGGTTGAGCCGGCCGAGCCAGCCGCGGAGGACCTCCGCGAGCTCGTTGAAATCGGGATTGTCGGGGAGGAGTTGCTGCAGGGTGTCGATGGTGATGCCGATGCCGAAGATGGGATTGCGCACTTCGTGGGCGACACCGCCCACCAATTCGCCCAGGGCCGCCAACTGCTCGCCGCGCCGCACGGATTCGGATAATCGCACGAGATCGGTCGTGTCGCGCATGACGATGATCACGCGATCCTCGCCGTCCGCGTGCGAGGCATACCAGGCGGTGTTGACGTCCCAATGGCGCTCGTTCTGCGCGATCTGCGCGGTGCACGGCGTGCGGCTGTCGCGCACGGCGGCGACGCTGTCGGCGAGCGTCTTCCACGGCTCGTCTTCGCTGACGGCGATGTTGCGGCCGAGGACGGTCTGAAACGTGCCGCCGACGAGATCGCGCGCCGCCCGGTTGACGCGCGTGATCGTGCCGTCCATGCGCGTGATGAAGACCGGCAGGGCGATGGCGTCGAAGGTCTGCGTCCACTCGTAGCTCTTCTTTTCGACGACGCTCTGCAGATGGCGACGAATGATCAGACGGCCGAGCGTTTTTCCCGCGCGCGCCAGGGCGCGCTGGCGCTGATGGCTGAGCGGGCGGATGGAGCGGGTCATCATCTCCAGCACGCCGACGACGCGATGCGCGTCGTACAGCGGCACCGCGGCCGCGCCGTGCAATCCCGCGAATCGCGCTTCTTCCGGAAGGTCCGGCACCCAGTGGATCTCGTCGCGCATCCACGCGGTGCCGGGGATGCCTTCTCCGCGTGCCACGCGCTCGGGAAAGTTCCGGAACACGACCTCGGGCCGCGACCAGACCACCGCCGGCGCGAGCTGCTGTTCCTCCGGTTGGATGAGCCAGATCACCGCGCAGTCCCATCCATCCGATTCGCAGACGAATTCGAGGACGTCCGTGAGCACGTCTTCGAGCGACTTCTCGGCGGTGAGAATCCGCGTGACCGCCAGCTCGAGCAGATCCTCGGGGTCGCCGCGCGTGACGTCGGTGACATCGCGCGCGGTGAAGACCGCCTGCGCAATCTCATTTTCATATACTACCGGATTGCCGGAAATCACGAAGTACCGTTTGATCCCGTCGATGACCGGCCGGCGCTCGCCCATCACGCTGCTCCCCTCGAACACGCGCGTGTACACATCGCGCCACCACGTGTTCGCTTCCTCGTCGTGCACGAGTTCGTTGAGCTCGACCGGGGCGACGGGCGTGATCCTGGCGAGCTTCTCCACCATCTTCGCGAACGGCGTGTTGAAGTGCGTGGCGGCGAAGTTGCGGTCCACCACCCACGCCGGATCGGCGGTGGTGTGGAGGAGGGCGTGGGCGAGGGGGTGCATGGGCTACCGCGCTCGCTTTCGATCATTCGCGGTCCCCGCCCCGGGCGCGGAAGCGGGCACGGGCGCGGTTTTCATGCGCGCAGTGTAATGGGAACGCCGAGGACGCCGGCTGCTACCGGCCGAGGACAATATCGATACCGGCGAAGACCAGTTCGAGTTTGGCGCGCGGAAGCTTTCCCGCGCGTTCGTGCAGGACAGACTGATCGATCGTAACGACTTGCGACGCGTTGGCAACGGAGTCCTTGGGCAATCCTGTCCATTGCGCGCCAAGGAACACGTTCCCGGGAATCTTTGCGAGGCCGATGTTCGTAGTCAGCGGCACGCACACCACGGTGGCGATCTTGCTGCGATTGAAATGGTCGCTCTGGACAACAACAACAGGACGGTAGTAGCCAGGAGCGGAGCCGCGAGGCATGCCGAGATCCGCCCACCAAATCTCACCCTGCGCGATTACCACTCCGTCTTCTCCAGAATCCGTCTGGATGCTTCGGCCACGAAAGGATCCAATTCGTCGCCTCCGAGCTCGTCAATCGCGGCGTTGATGGCGTCGGTGATTTCGTCAGGTGAATGGCGCGCAACGTATTCACGCAATGCTGCGCTGAACACCTCGCTGCGCGACCTTCGTGTACGTCGCGCGAGCCGTTCTGCTTTCTCGAAAATATCGTCCGGAATCGAGACCGCGGTTTTCATACTCGAAGTATAACTGTGCGGTTTGAATGACTTCCCCTTTCCCTTCGCAGCCCGACGATATAATCCCCCCGCCTTGCCTGAGCTGAAAGTCTTTTCCGGCCGCGCGCACCCTTCGCTGACCGAGGAAATTTGCGCAACCCTCGGCATCGAGCAGGGGCACATCACGCTGTACAGCTTCTCTGACGGGGAGCATTACGTGCAGATCGACGAGAACGTCCGCGGGGCGGACGTCTTTCTCATCCAGCCGACGTGCCCTCCCTCGGTCAACGATCATCTGGTCGAACTGCTGATCATGCTCGATGCGTTCAAGCGCTCCTCGGCGCGGCGCATCACCGCGGTCATTCCGTACTACGGATACGCGCGGCAGGATCGCAAGAACAAGCCGCGCGTGCCGATCACGGCCAAGCTCGCGGCGGATCTGATCAGCGCCGCGGGCGCCGATCGCGTGCTCACGATCGATCTGCACGCCGCGCAGATTCAGGGCTTCTTCAACATCCCCGTCGATCACCTCTTCGCCGCGCCGGTGCTGGTCGGCAATCTGAAAACACTGGAGATGGAAGACCTGACGATCGTCTCGCCCGACGCGGGCGGCGTGGAGCGCGCCCGCGCGTACGCGAAGCGCCTCGGCGCGTCACTGGCGATCATCGACAAGCGCCGCATCGCGGCCAATCAGACCGAGGTCATGAACATCATCGGCGACGTCGCGGGACGCAACGTCGTCATCGTCGACGACATCATCGACACCGCCGGCACGCTCATTCACTCCGTGCAGGCCCTGTTCGACCAGGGCGCGCGCTCCATCTCCGCCGCCGCCACCCACGCCGTCCTCTCCGGCCCCGCCATCCAGCGCATCAACAACTCCGACCTCGTGCAAGTCATCGCCACGAACTCCATCCCCACGCAGGAGAAGGAGATGGACTGCGACAAGCTGAAAACGCTGTCGATTGCGTCGCTCCTGGCGGAGGCGATCAAGCGGATTCATGACGAGGACTCGGTGAGCTCGTTGTTCGAGATGTAGTTTCTGGGTTGCTAGGTTGCTAGGTTGCTGAGTTGCTGGGCGTAACCCTTAGCAACTCAGCAACCTAGCAACTCAGCAACCAGGGGAATAACCCTACACCATCAAGCATTTACCCGCTTCTGTCGAACCAGATTCAAAGGAGTCAGCAATGGCTGAGGTGACGTTGGAAGTGGAACGCCGGGAAGCGACCGGCAAGGAAGTGGCGAAGAAGCTGCGCCGCGAGGGACGCGTGCCGGCGGTCGTCTACGGCGGGCATCGCGAGCCGGTGGCGATCACGGTCGACCGCAAGTCGATCTCGGAGCTCATTCAGAAGAGCGACCACGGCGTGCGCTCGGTGTTCCTGCTCAAGATGAAGGGAACGGACCAGCAGCGCCACGCGATGATCAAGGAAGTCACCATCGATCCGATCTCGCGCAAGATGATGCACGTCGACTTTCAGCGCGTGGTGATGGACGAGACGGTCCGCGTCACGGTGCCGGTGCATCTGAACGGAACGGCGATCGGCGTAAAAGAAGGCGGCGTGCTCGACTGGCAGGTGCGCGACATCCACATCGAATGCCTTCCGAACGCGATTCCCGACTCCATCGAAGTGGACGTGACCCCACTGGGCAGCCACGAGTACGTCCGGGTCAAGGACCTCAAGCTCCCCGAGGGCGTGAAGGTGCTCGACGATCCGGAGCGCGTCGTCGTCGGCGTGACGCATATGCGTGCCGAGGTCGTGGAGCCGACGGCGGAAGGCGCAGCGGCGCCCGTGGCGGAGCCGGAAGTCATCAAGAAGGGCAAGACCGAAGAAGCATAAGATCGCTGCGCTTTGCGCGACGAGACGCCTCGCGAGAAAATCGCGAGGCGTTTTTTGTTTGGGAGGTGCGAGTGTCCCGACTCACCCGACTCACGAAGGATCAAGTCCCGCCCGACATCCGCGAGCTGTACACGAAAGTCGGCGAGGTGCGCGGCAACGTGCCGAACATGTTCCGCGTCTACGCCCATCGCCCCGAGATCCTGAAGACGATGGTCGCGCACATGAACGCCGTCACGAACAGCGGCACCGTCCCGGTGAAGACGAAAGAGCTCGTGGCGACGCTCGTCTCGCGCATCAACCACTGCGAATATTGAAACCGCTCGCACACCGCGCAGGCTGCGCGGCACGGAGCGACGGACGCACAATTCGACGCGCTGCTCGACTTCGAGAAAGGCCCGTTCACCGACGCGGAAAAAGCGGCGCTCGCGTACACGGAGCAGCTCACGCTCGATCCGCACGGCGTCAGCGATGCCCTCTTCGCGCGGCTGCGCGCGCATTACGATGAAGGCGAGATCGTGGAGATTTCGGCGATGGCGGGCATCTTCAACTACTTCAATCGCGTGAATGACGCGCTGCGGATGGAGCCGACGAGGCCGGGGGAGGGACTGTGATTTCGCTCATTGCCGCGGCAGTGATCACGATTGCAGGCGCGGTCCCGTCCATCACCGGCGACGGGAGCGGCGGGTTCGTCGTCAGCTACATCGACGGCGATTCGTTTCGCTTCGTGACGATCCGCGGCGACAAGATGTCGGAGCCGCGCGAGATCGCGAAGGGCAATCTGCTCGTCAATCGCGCCGACTTTCCGTCGATCGCGATGCGCGGGAAGACGATGATCGCGCAGTGGTCGACGCGGAACGGACACGGCGCGATGGTGCACCTCGCGCGCTCGGACGACGGCGGCGCGACGTGGAGCCCCGCGCGGACGCCGCATCCATCGGTCGCCTCGCAGTTCGGATTCGTCTCGCTGACGCCGAACGGTGACGCGGTGTGGCTCGACGGGCGCGGACTGAAAGGCGGCGTCGAAGGCGAAGGCGACATGCAGCTGTGGTTCAACGACGCGGCCATCGACGCGCGGGTGTGCGATTGCTGCCAGACCGCGATGGCGATGACGAGCAACGGACCGATCGTCGCGTATCGCGATCGCTCGGAGGATGAGATTCGCGACATCGCCGTCATTCGCCGGACGTCCGGCGGTTGGACGAAGCCGAAGGTCGTGCACGCGGATGGCTGGAAGATCGCCGGCTGTCCGGTCAACGGCCCGCAGCTCGATGCGAACGGAAAGCGCGTGGCCATCGCCTGGTTCACTGCCGTCAACGAACAGCCCCGCGTCTATGCCGCGTATTCGAATGATGCCGGCGCGACGTTTTCCGCACCGGCGCGCGTCGACAGCGGCAATCCCGCCGGCCGCGTCGACATCGCGTTGCTTGCCAACGGCTCCGCCGTCGCGACGTGGGTCGAGCAGCGCCCGGACCGCTTCATCCTCTTCGCGCGACGGGTCGGATCCAATGTGGCGACCGCTGCCCCCAGCGGTCGCGGTGCCGCTGAGGGCAGCGGCACCCACATGCCGGTCGAGATCGCATCCGATCCGCGCGGATTTCCGCGCATCGCCGTTTCGAAGGAGAATATCGGCGTCGTATGGGCCGCCGCGGAGCGCGTCCACTTCAAGACGATCCAACTTCCATGAAAAACCTTGCCTTGTTCCTCGCCCTCACTCTCGCGCTCACCGCATGCAAGCGCGGTGAAACACGTGTCGCCACAAACGACACAGCACAACAGCCGCCGAAGAAGAACGCAACCACCACTGCACAGACCGCGACCGGCACCGACGTCGGCTCGACGATGCCGGAGTACTCGGCGATGTGGCTCGACGGCTCGAAGTTCGATCTCGTCAGCAAGCGTGACAAAGTCGTGCTGCTGAATGTCTGGGCCACGTGGTGCGGGCCGTGCCGCATCGAGATTCCGGAGCTGCAGGCGCTGCACAACAAGCTCGCGCCGAAAGGCTTCGAAGTGATCGGCGTGAGCGTGGATGAGAGCGGCGTGGAGTCGGTGCGCCAGTTCGTGAACGAGCAGAAGATGACGTATCCGGTCGCCCTCGACCCCGAGGGGAAGCTCGCCGCTATTTTCCAGACCTCGGTGCTGCCGACGTCGGTCCTGCTCGACCGCACCGGCAAAATTCTCTGGAAGCACTACGGACTGATCGAGCCGAACAATCCGGAACTGGCGGAAGCGATCGAGAAGGCGCTCTGAATTGGGTTACTGGGTTGCTGGGTTGCTGAGTTCCTGGCAACCGAGCAACTTAGCAACTCAGCAACCTACGGGTGTCGCCTGTCCGGTGTTCCGCGCTCCGCGCGCCGGCGGTCGCGCTGGCGCTCGATGAATTGCTTGATGTTGCGCGCCATCTGCCCGAGGAGCAGGCGCATCGGCAGGTAGGCCAGGGCGATCGAGAGCGCGAGCGCGACGGCCATGGCGATGAAGAGCAGGATCAGTGTGACGGTCGACATCTTCACTCCATCGATAGCAAACGGCGGGCCGTCAATGCGTCGCGAATCGCATTCGTGAGTTTGCGCGCCCCGGCGTCGTTGGCGTGCGTCGGGTCGCGAAATTCCTCGGCCGTCAGCAGCCGCGTCAAATCGATGCAATCGAGGCCTTCCGGACAGCGGATGACGCCCGTTTGCATGCGCGGATGGATCGGCGCGAGGACGACGACGTAGCGCTGTCCCTCACGCGCGGCGAGCGCCGCTGCGTCGTGCAGGACGCGCACCTGATGCTCGCGCACCTCGAGGCGCTCGCCGGTGAGATCGGCGAAGCGCTGCTCCGGCAGCCAGCCGCCGCCGGACGGATGCAGCAGATCGCGCGCAAAAACTTCGACCGCGGCGCGGACGTGGCGGCGCCCGTAGATACGATCGGCGATCGAAGGTTTGCCGCCGCACATCACGAGCGCGTTGGTGTGATCGGGCTCGACCGTGAACTCGCTCGCGAGCTGCAACGCAGTGGCGATCTGCACGATGACCTTCACGGTGCGCGGCAGCTCCTGTTGCAGGAGAAACGCTTCGCCGAGGGTCTGCGCGGGCGAGCAGAGATTCCAGCCGCCGAGAGCGCGCGTGTCGACGCCGAGCATGCCGGCGCTGTTGCCGAGGAGGACGAGCGGGGGAGCGGGACGCGAGCGGAGATCGTCGAGGATCGTGCAGAGACGGCTGCTGTCATCGCGCGAGTAACGGACGATGCGCGGCATCAGCAGCAGCGCCACGGCCGCGCCGGCGACGACGCACGACAGCAGGACGAGAGCGCGGCGGGGGAACAAGGAATGATTGTAGTAAGTTCGCTTCAGCCGTGGAGACATTGCCGATCAGCGAACGACTCGTCGCGCCGCTGCGCTGCGCGCTGGCCGCTACTGCGGATGGCAGATGGCAGATGGCGGATGGCGGGGTTTTGCCATCTGCCATCCGCCATCTGCCATCTGCGTCTTGGCCCGCGCTGACGGACGATGAAGCGCGAGCGCTCGCGTCCCACGGAGTCGGTCCGCTCGTGTACTCGATCGCGCGGGTGCCTAGGCTGCGCGATCAGGCGATGCAGGCCGCGGCGGTCGAGCCGATGCGTCTCGAAGATTTGCGCGCCGTTCTCGGTGTCCTGCCCGACGCTCTGCTGATGAAGGGTACGCCGCTCGCCTACGAGCTCTATCCCGCGCCGGACCTGCGTCCGCGCGGCGACACGGATCTTCTGATCCCGCCCGCCTCCATCGACGCCGCGCGCGCCGCGATGCTCGCCCTCGGCTTCGAGGAGCGCATCACCAGCGGCGACGAGCACGCCATCCGCCAGGTGACGTTCACGCGCCGCGACACGTTCGGCATCGATCACGCTTACGACGTCCACTGGAACATCGCCAACCGCGCGTCGCTGGCCGAGGCGCTGCGCTTCGATGAACTGCGCGCGCGCGCCGTCAATGTGCCGGCAATCTCTCCGCGGGCGATGGCGCTGTGTGATGTCGACGCGTTGCTCCTCGCGTGCATCCATCGCATCGCACATCATCACGACAGCGACCGGTTGATCTGGCTCGTCGACATCGCGCTGCTGCGCGATCGGATGTCGCGCGCGCAGCACGAAGAATTCTGGCGCCTCGCGGCCGAGCGCCGCGTCGCGGGCATTTGTGTCCGCTCGGTTGAATGGGCCGAGGAGTGGTGCGGGCGTACGACACATCCTCGCCCGGAAGTTGTGGATCGCGACGAGCCGTCGCGCGTTTTTCTCGATCGCGACATCAGTTACGGCCGCACGATCCTCGCCGATTTCCGCGCGCTGCCATGGCGCGCACGCGTGCAGCGCCTCTGGCAGCTCGCACTTCCGCCGGCGGAGTTCATGCGCCGGCGTTTCCACGTCCGCAGCCGCTTCGCGCTGCCGTGGCTGTACGTCTACCGCGGCGCGCGCGGCATCCTCCGCCTTTTCCGCCTCGGACGCCGCGTCCGCGCATGATCTTCGAACGCGATCCTTTCGGCATTCGTCCGCTCTACTACACGCGGGGCGATCCGGTGCGCGTGTCGAGCGACCTCGCATCGCTGCTCGAACTCGTCCCGCACGATCTCGACGACGACTCGATCGCCGACTTTCTGCTGCACGGCTTTCCCGTCGATCCCGCGCGGACGATGTTCAAGCACATCGCGCGCGTGCCTCCCGCGCACCGGCTGATCGTCGAAGACGATCGCGTCCACCTCGAGCGCTATTGGTCCTTTCCGATTCGCGACACGCCGATTCGCATCGATGAACGAGAAGCCGCGGAAACGTTTCGCGACCTGCTCGTCACCGCGGTGAAAGAGCGGGCCACTGGTCCGGTGGTCGTATCGATGAGCGGCGGTCTCGATTCGACATCCGTCGCCGCGGCGCTGGTGCACGCCGGCGCCGAGGTCCGCGCGCTCACGGCGGTGTGGGACGAGCTGATCCCCGACGAGGAGCGCGCGGCCTCGACGATCGCGGCCCAGCATCTCGGCATCCCGATCGATTTTCAGACCTGCGATCGCTACGTGCCATTCGAGCGGCCGCGCGGATTCGAGCCGAACCCCGAGCCGTTCAGCGCCGCGTTCGCCGACTTCATGGCCATGGCCGCCGAACGCGGATCGGTGCTGATGGGCGGGTGGGGCGGGGATCCGCTGCTGGCGACGTCGCGGTCGCATTTGTTCGAGCTGCTGCGGCGCGGGCGGTGGCTGCGCTTCGCCTCGGAGGCCGGACGATTCGCGATGACACGAAAAAGCTGGCCGCCGCTGCTCCTGCGCACCCATCTGGGACTGCACAAGAATCGCGACACTCCTCCGGCGTGGCTGCTGCCGCCACTGCGCGAGCGATGGCACGAGCCGATGCCGGTGACCGACGCGCGCGTGCATCCGTATCGGCCGGAGGCGTTCCGCGGCATTCACAGCACCGCGTGGCAGGCGGTGTTCGAGAGCTACGGCCAGCATTCGATCGGATTCGCCGCGCCGCTGTTCGACGCGCGCCTTCTCGAATTCGCGCTCTCGCTTCCGCCGCTGCCGCATTTCGCGGGAAAGGATCTGCTGCGGCAGGCGATGCGCGGTTGGCTTCCCGATGCGGTCCGGCTCCGTCCGAAGACGCCGCTGCGCGGGGAGCCGCTGGACGTTCTGTGGCCGCGGATGTCGCGGCAATGGGCCGGAACACTTGATGCATGCGAGGCGTTAGACCCATTCGTCGACCGCCGTATACTTCGAGAGGATCTCCGCGCAGGCCGTCAATCTCATGTCCGCCATCAAGCCCATGCCATCGCCCTTGCCCAATGGCTCGGAGCGTAAGCCCTATCGCGCGCCGCGGCTGACGGTGTACGGCTCGGTGCGCGACCTCACGCTCGAGGGCGGCCCGCATCGAACCAAAGACGGCGGCAACAACGCGATCAACAATCGCACGTGAGTGTCTGCTATCGCGTCTACGGCCTCACGCTGCGCGCGGATGATGCGATCGCGGGCCTCGTTCCCATCGCGCCCGTTTCTCCCGACATCGAAGTGCACCTCGGATCACTCGAAAGCGCGCACGGCCGCTCGTTCGAATACAGCGATGCGGTTTTCGTGGTCTCCTCGAACGCGGACCAGATCTGGTGCATCTGGACCTCTACGCCCGAGGACGCGGCGACGTATCTCCTCGGGCCGATCCTCGCGTACGCGCTGCGCCGCCGCGGCACGCTCGCGCTGCACGCGAGCAGCATCGTCGTGAATGAGCGCGCATTGCTCGTCGCCGGCGCGCCGGGAGCAGGGAAGTCGACCGTCGCCGCGGCGTGTGCACTGCGCGGGGCAACGGTCATCACTGACGACGTCGCGGCCATCGAATGGCGCGGCGAACAGCCCTTCGTCATGGCCGGGTATCCGCGCTTGCGGCTCTGGGGAGACGTGGCCGCGGCGCTGTTCGGCAGCGAGGATGCGCTGCCGCTGCTCACGCCGACGTGGACCAAGCGCTTCGCCAGCGATTTCGCGTTTGCGTCCGATGCAAACGCGATCGGCGCGATTTGCGTGCTCACCGGACGCGCGCCGCAGCCGTCGCTGCGCGCGGTGGCGGGACACGAGGCCGCGATCTCGCTGCTACGCCATGCGTCGGTGACGCATCTGCTCGAGGACGCGCTGCGCGAGGACGAGTTGGCGGCTGTGGCGCGGCTCGCGGCGAGCGTGCCGGTCTTCGAGCTCACCGCACCGGACGACCTTCGTCGCGCGGGCGAGGTCTGCGATCTGCTAACGTCGCTGCATGCTCCCTGATCGCGTCGTGCGAATCTCGGATCAAGTGGTCTACAAGCCGGTCGGCAACGAGCTGGTGCTGCTCGATTTTCAGACCGGCATGTACTTCGGACTCGATCCGGTCGGGGTCCGCATCTGGCAGCTGATTGCCGCGCATCAACCGTTAGGCGACATCGCGGAGACGCTGCTCGCGGAGTACGACGTCACGCGGGAGGCGCTCGAGAAAGACATCGACACGCTCGTCGAAGAGCTCGAGCGGCGAGGGCTCGTCAGGTAGCGTCGAGCGCGTCGTGCGCGTCGCGCACGTGCGAGACGAGCTGGCCGATGTCGAACGGCTTCGACAAAACGCGGAACACCGGCTTCGCGTCCCTGGTCTCGTGCGCGCTCTGCAGATTCGCGGTCATCAGGATGACCCACGGCTGCGGTGCCTTGCGCTGGGTCTCGAGATAGTGAAGAACGCCGTGGCCGTCGACGCGCGGCATCATCAGGTCGAGGAGCACCGTCCCGTAGTCGTTGTGCGTCAGTTTCTCGATGGCCTCGAATCCATCGCGCGCGCTGTCCACTTCGTACTGCTCCCGCTGGAGCACCCGTTCGACCATGATGCGGATCGCGTCGTCGTCATCGACGACCAGGATTTTCGGTTTTTGTTGGTTCACAACTATGTGTAGCCTCTGCAGTTTGCTTAGCAAGCGGGCTGCCAGTGGAGGACAGGCAATCCTGCCTGTCCGGACAGACAGGATTGTCTGTCCTCCACTTACTGAAACCAGGAGCCGCCGTTGATGTCGATCGCGACGCCGTTGAGGTAGTCGGCCATGGGCGACGCCAGGAACAGAATGGCGGACGCGACATCATCAACCGAGGCCACCCGGCGGAGCGGAATCTGCGCGACGATCTCGTCGTAATGCTCGCGCAAATGCGGTTGCCCGGTGTCGACGAAGCCGGGCGTGACGCAGCTGGCGACGATGTTGTCTTTCGCGCAGGCGCGGGCGATGGAGCGGGTGAGATTGACGAGGCCGGCTTTCGAGGCGCCGTAGTCGGCGAACTCGATCTCGCCGCGCCACGCCGCGCGCGAGGAGACGTTGATGATCTTGCCGCCGCCGTTCTTGCGCATCGAGCGCATGGCCAGAAACGCCGCGTTCGCCGCGCCGAAGAGATTCACTTCGAACGTGCGCCGCCAACTGCGCTGCCACCATTCGTAGTCCTCTCCTTCGAACGGATTGTCCTCGTGATACAGCGCCGCATTGTTCACAAGAATGTCAATGCGCCCGCAGCGTTCGAGCACGGCATCGATCATCGCCGCGACGTCTTTGGGATTCGCAACGTCGGCCTTCACCGCGAACGCACGATCGATCGTCCGCACGACTTCATCCGCCTCGGCCTCGCTGCTCCGGTAATTGACAGCTACCTGCGCGCCGGCCTTTCCCAAAAGGAGCGCGGTCGCGCGCCCAATCCCGCGCGAAGCGCCGGTGATCAACACGATTTTGTTGGTCAAATCGATCTGTGGCTTGCTCATCGCGCTATTCTCCTCGAACATGCTCTCCGTCACTCTCTACACTCGCCCGGACTGTTCGCTATGCGACAAAGCGAAAGCGGCGATCCGCGGCTCCGGCGTCGAGACGAAGATCACCGAGATCAACATCGACGAAGATCCGGAGCTGCAGCAGCGTTACACGAACGACGTTCCCGTGGTCTTCGTCGACGGGAAGGAAGCGTTTCGCCATCGCGTCGATGTCGAACGATTGAGGAGGCTCGATATGCCGCTCGCAAACGAAAAATGCATCCCCTGCCGCGGCGGTGTGCCGGCGCTGCATGGACCAGAACTGCGCGCGCTCGAGAGCGAGTTAGGCGGCGGGTGGCTCATCGTCAACGAGCATCATCTGTACAAGGAGTTCCCCTTTCCCGACTTCGTCAGCGCGCTCGCATTCACAAATCGCGTGGGCGCAATCGCGGAGGAGGAAGGGCATCATCCCGACATCCATCTGGCCTGGGGAAAAGTGCGCATCACCATCTGGACGCACAAGGTCGACGGCCTCACGCGAAGCGACTTCATCCTGGCCGCGAAAATCGAACGGCTGTAACTTGCTAGAATGGTGGCGGTCCTAGCCCGATGAACGCGACCCTTCAGCTCGACGGCAGCAGTGTATTGAAGCATGCGCAGGACATCGTCTGCCGCCGCGTCGGCGGCGAATCGATCCTCGTGCCGATCCGCCAGAACGTCGGAAACCTCGACTACGTCTACACGCTCTCCGAGGTCGCGGCGGACGTGTGGGCGCTCCTCGATGGGACCCATACGATGGATGCGATCATCGACGCGATCTGCGAGCGTTATGACACCGATCGCGCGACCGCGGCCGCCGATGTGACGACGCTCGTCACCGATCTGGCCGATGCGGCGCTGGTTTCGCAGGTAGACTCAGGCAAATGATCGAGACCCTTCCGTATACCGACTTCAGCCGTGCGGTTCACGAGGAAGTGAACGCGATGCGCATTCCGGTCAACGGAACGCTGGAGCTGACGCATCGCTGCCCGCTGGAGTGCGTGCACTGCTACAACAACCTGCCGATGAGTGACAGCGGCGCGCGCCGCGGCGAGCTGACGACGGACGAGATCAAACGGATCCTCGACGAACTCGCGGAGCTCGGCTGTCTCTGGCTGCTGCTCACCGGCGGCGAAGTGCTGGCGCGTCCCGATTTCTTCGAGATCTATCGCCACGCCGTATCCACCGGCATGCTGATGACCGTCTTCACGAACGGCACGATGGTCACCGAGCGCGTCGCCGATGCGTTTGCTGCACTGCCGCCGTTCGCGATCGAGATCACGATGTACGGCCGCACGAAGGCGACGTACGAAGCGCTGACCGGCATCCCCGGCTCGTTCGAGCGCTGCCTGCGCGGCATCCATCTGCTGATCGATCGCAAGCTGCCGTTGAAGCTCAAGACCGTGGCCATCTCGGTGAACAAGCACGAGGTGTACGCGATCAAGCGCTTTGCCGAGGAGCTGGGAGTGGAGTTCGCGTTCGACGCGATGATGACGCCGAGGATCGACTGCTCGGCGAGCCCGCTCGCGGTGCGGCTCACGCCGGCCGACATCGTGACGCTCGATCTCGAGGATCCGGTCCGCATCGCCGAATGGCGGCGGCTGGCGATCGAGTTCGCGCCACCCCCTCCGCCGCCCGGTGAGATCAAGCAGGTGTACGACTGCGGCGGCGGCGTGAATTCGTTCGCCATCGATCCGTACGGCGACATGTCGATCTGCGTGCTCTCGCACGTCGACAAGTACAACGTGCGCGACGGCAGCGTGCGCGAGGGGTGGGAGAAGTTCCTGCGCGGCGTGCGCGACAAGCGGATCACGAAGGTGACGAAGTGCAACACGTGCGCGCTCAGCTCGCTGTGCGGCTCGTGCGCGGCGAACGGAGAGCTCGAGCTCGGAGATCCGGAGGCGCCGATCGATTTCTATTGCCGCACGGCCCACCTGCGCGCCGACGTGTTCGGAGTGGATGTGCGGCCGCACGGCGACTGCGAGTACTGCATCGACGGATCGCATCGTCACGAAATCGAGCGGATGGCCGAGGAAGTGCGCGCCCGCCATCGCGGCGACATCGCGGAAGTCATCGCCACAGTGCCGGCGAATGTGTCCGCGAGCGGATGCGCCACCGGCGGCTGCGGAAGCTGTAGTTTGCATTAGAAAGGATCACGATGGAGAAGACGCCCGACGCGAAGAAGAAGCAGTACGAAAGACCCTCGGTGAAGCGTTTCCCGCTGCGCCCGGAAGAAGCGGTGCTCGGTTTCTGCAAGAACTCCAGCTCCTCCGGATCGACCGGCGGGACCTGCTTCAACCCGACTCCCTGCCGTTCCGTCGGATCGTAGCGTGCGCACCGAGTTCCTCCGCATCGCGCGGATGACGATCGCGCTGCGCTGCGACGATCCGCGTCTTGCGTGGGACTGGCCCGGCGCCACGGGCCGCTTTCTCGTTCCGCCGGCGGAGCCGCCGGACGTCGACCTGACGGTCCGCGCCGCGCACACGATTGCTCCTGCAACCGGACGGTTGCTGTTTGATTCGGGGGCGGTGTGGAAGTTGTTCGACGACTTCACCATCGAATGCCACTCCGAGTCCTTCCCATCGAATCCCTACAAAGCGGCGAAGTTCGATCCCACCTTCACCCGCGGCGAGATCGTGATCAGCGAAGCCGCGTGGCATCTGAATCCGATCACCTATCCGCTCGATGAAGTCCTGGTCTCGCATCTCCTCGGGCAGGGACGCGGTGTGGAGCTGCACTCCTGCGGCGTCATCGATCGCGAAGGCCGTGGCCATCTCTTCGTCGGCATGTCGGGAGCCGGGAAGTCGACGACGGCACGTTTGTGGGGAGCCGATGCCGCGACGATCGTCAGCGACGACCGCGTCATCGTGCGCGAAGAAGACGGCGTGATGTGGATGCACGGCACGCCGTGGCACGGCGAAGCCGCGCTCTCCGAAGCCTCCGCCGCTCCGCTCGCCGGCGTCTATCTGCTCATGCAGTCGCCGCGCGTCGCGTTGCGCGAGCTGCAACACGCGGATGCCGTCGCACGCCTCTTCGGCTGCGCCTTCCCGCCATTCCACGACGCGGCCGCCGTCGCGTTCACGCTCGAGTTTCTCGAGCGCCTCGCGCAGCGCGTTCCCGTGCGCGAGCTCTGCTTCACCCTCGACGCCCGCGTCGCGGACCTGATCCTCGCGGAGGCCGCATGAGCGTCGACGCGACCCACGTCATCGCCGATCTCCTCGCGCGCGGCCACGCCGTCCGCTTCCGCGCCGCCGGCGCCAGCATGCACCCGATCATCCGCGGCAACGACTACCTGCACGTCGAGCCGGTGACGATCCCCATTCGCCGCGGCGACGTCGTCCTCACCATCGCCAACCGCGGCCTCACCGCCCATCGCGTCATCGACGTGAATGGCGAATCGCTCATCACGCGCGGCGACAACGCCCTCGCCGATGACGGTCCGGTCGATCGCGATTGCGTCCTCGGCGTGGTCACGCACGCGGAGCGGGACGGGCGCAAGCGGCGCATCCCGCGCGCGATGTTGCCGTTTTGGACTGCGGTGGCGCGAGCCACCGCTTTCCTACAGCGGCTGCGAAGCTGCCGCTTCGCATAGTGAAAGCGGCGACTGCGTCGCCGCAGTCCAAACGCGCTATCGCTGCTCTCGCGTAGCCACCCGCCGCTCCACCTTCCGCCGCACGCTCATCTCCGAGGTGTTGCCCGCCGTGTCGATGGCGACGGCGGAGAACGCGCGCTCTTCCGGCTTCGCGCTGCGCAGGACGTCGCGGGCCCAGATGTCGGTGTCGCGGTCGACGTCGAGCGTCGGTTTGTCGACGCCTTCCTTCACGATGAGGAAGGGGAACGTCGCTTCGAACGTGCCGTCCGAGGCGGTGTTCGCCGAGCCGATGTAATTGAACTCGCCGATCGACGGGAGCGTCATCTCGCGCTCCTGATTCGTGATGGTCTCGACTTCGTTCCTCACGCCGCGGATACGCGGCATTTCCACGCCCGCTTTTTCGCGCACCGACGAGGTGACGAACGACTGGTACAGCTCGACCACCTGGCCGGGGCACGCGCGTCCGCGAATGGTCACGAGCGTCGAGGTGTCTTCATCGCCGATCTGGGCGCTGGAGATGAGCGGCGCGGAGATGCCGTTGTTCGGTGCGTTGGTTGTCGTCGTCGCGCGGTCACACTCGCCGGAGCGCGCGAGCGAGTTCGGCTCCGACTCGAGATTGAGCACGATCGGGCGCAGACCGTTCTCGTCATAGCGGTTGGCGCTGAAGCGATTCTCACGCGGCGCCGGCTTGTCGGCGTACGGCGTGATCGTCACGCCGCCGAGGCGGTTCCACATGATGTCGTTGCGCGTGATCGAATTGCGCGTCGAGCCGGGGGAGAGGACGACGCCGGCCAGATTGCTGCTGATGGTCGTGCCGTCGATGACGTTCCCGCTCACCGGGCGGCTGCCGTCCGGCGGTCCGATAACGACTCCCGCGCCGAGGTTTTCATTGATGAGCGACGCGTGCACCTCGGAGCCGTTGGAGAGGAACACGATGCCGCCGCCGCGTTGCGGCTCGCCGCAGCGGCTGACGTCGAGGCGGCTTCCTACCAGCCGCCCGTTGGGTCCGACCGCGATGCCGGTGTTCGACTGCGACGTCACGAGCACGTTGTGCAGGATCGCCAGTCCGTTTTCGATCTGCACGCCGACGGTGCCGCGCGCAGGTGAGGGCATGGCGTCGGGCGACGCGCCGACGAGCACGTGCTCGATGCGCGCATCCGCGCGCAACGCGATCGCGATCGGCGTGCCGCGCACCGCGAAGTCGCGCATCAGGCAGCGCGCCGTGCAGACAATGCCTTCCGATCCCGTCAGGATCAGCTCTAGCTCCGGCTTCTGAATGCGATCGGCCTTCAAGTCCTCGGACTCAATGGTCGTGCTGTCGCCGATGCGCCCCGGATTGCTGTTCGCGACCGACACGGGCGAGAGATAGTTGCGCGCCACGCCGTCGATCAGAGTGTCTTCATCTTTGAGCTCCGGCAGCGGCGTGGCGAAGGTGACGCTCCACCAGTACTGCGGAGTTCCCATCGTCGGATCGCGCTGTTCGGGCGCCGGCGTCAGCGGCACGAAGCGCATCCGGTTCGGTCCCTTCACCGCGTTCGCGTTCGTGAGGAACTGGCGAAGCGATCCTTGAATGTGCTCGCCGTCGGCCGTGTTCGTGACGGTGTCGAAGCTGAATGCGAAGTCGACGTTCGATAGCGAGCCGTCGAGCTTGACCGCGGCGACGTGCTCGGAGGTCGCCAGCGTCGATGCGTCATCCGCCTTAGTGGTGCGTCCGCCGAAGCAGGATCCTTCCGATTGAATCGTGACGGTGCTGCCGTCCGGGCGTGCGCAGAGCGCGCCGGCGGGTCCGAAGGTCTGCTCGGCCCAGGCATCGGGATGAATCGTGCGCGAGTCGACGGCGACCATGTAATCGCCTTTGCGATCGACGCGGAATGCGTAGACGCCATCCTGTTTCGTCTTCGTCGTGGCCAAGAGCGCGTTGTCGCGGTACAGCCGCACGGTGACGCCGCCGAAGGGGAGGAGGTCCTTGCGCAGCGCGAGTGCCGCCCGGTCTTCGTACACACCTCCCGCGATCAGGAGCGAGCCTTGCGCGTACGCGAACATCGGCGCGGCCGCTGCCGCGAACACCACCACCCATCGTTTGAGCATGTTGGACCTCGGAGAACAATTATGCGTCATACCAGCCCGCGATCGCGCAACTCGCGCTTGACGAAGGCGTAAGCGATCGGGGCCATGATGATGCCGCTGACCCCGAACGCCGCCTCGCCGACGATGATCGCCAGCAGGATCTCCCAGGCCTGGGAGTCCGTCTCGCCGCCGACGATGCGCGAGTTGATCAGATATTCGAGTTTGTGGATGACGACCAGGAACATCAGCGACGCCACGGCCGTGGGGACGGAGACGCCGAGAGAGAGAATGGTGATGACGGTGTTCGAGATCAGATTGCCGAGGACCGGGATCAGGCCGCAGAGGAACGTGATCACGACCAGCGTCGACGCGAACGGCACGTGAATCCCGCACAGCGGCAGGATGACGAGCAGGTAGATGCCGGTGAGCGTGGTGTTGACCGCGGAGATCTTGATCTGGGCGGTGGCGATCTTCGCGAAGGCCTGCGCGAGGTGCTCGACTTTCTCGATGAGGTGATGCGCGAGCGGGCCGCGCGGCTTGCCGTCGTGCATCCGCACATGGCGGAAGAAGACCAGCAGCGCCAGCAGACCGCCCATGATGATGTGCACCAGGCCGATGCCGATCCAGACGCTGCCCGCGCGCAGCGTCTGCGCGTGCGACTTCAGCCAGCCCATGGCCATCAGCTTGAAGTCCTCCGCATCGGTCATGACCTCGGGGATGACCTCGACCCCCATCCCGCCGAGCCAGAGCCGCATCGACCCGAGGATCTCCGCCATCTGCTCCATCATCGCCGGAACATTCCCCGCACCGCGGCGAAGCATCAGCACCGTCATCATGATGAACGCCGCGATGATCGCCGCCGCCGAGGTGGTGACGACGAGCAGCGCCAGCGGCCGCACCACCCCCCGCGACATCCGCCCATGAAACCGCGCGGACAGCCAGTCGAGGATGAGAAACAACGCCAGCCCGAACACCACTGCCCCGACGAGATGCCGGTACAGCACGAACAGCGTCCCCGCGCCGATGATCAGATACGCCACGAGCTCCTCGCGCGACATCCGTGCAGGCGGAGCAACCACAGGCGGCGTTTCAACCGGCAGGGGGACGACTGGATTCGTACTCACGTTGTTGATTGTAAGGTGGTGCGGGCTCAGCAATCTTTTCTGGGTAAGACACGCACCCTCAGATGACGGCACCGCGGCTTGTTGATGGCAGAGCATGGGTAGGGAATTTCCGCGCTCGGTCACTCCATAAGTGCTGGTCTAACAATCAAACATCCAAGAAAAAAATGACATGCATACGCACGTCTCTAAGGAGAAGCTCATGGAAACCGAAGACGTACCGATCTAACAGGCAGCGTCGTCGTCCATAGCGCTCTTATCGTGCACGGATACGTCGATTGCCACGTTCCCGGACGTATGGACGTTACAACCGTTCTTTCAGCGTTCAGCGCCGATCCGTCTATGGAGGAAACATGGCTGAACGATTGGGTGGATGCGCTGCAGGCAGACGTGGAGAGTGCGATTCGGGCGCGTGGTGACGGGAGACGCGCGAAACTGTTGCACGAAGCGGAGCTCTGCCAGTTGCAGTTGCAAGAACGGGTGGCGCTGCTGCGCGAGCTCGAAGGATACCGAACCGAGGCGGCGGCACTGCAGAAGGAGATCGACGATGTCGAGATTTCCGAGACGAAACAACGCCGCGAGTTGTTGAATCGTCGGATATTGGAAGCAAAACTGCGGCTGACCGAGGAGATCCAGAAGCTCGAAGACGAACGAAAGAAGGCACAAGAGGAGCTCGAACGCGCAGCTTTTGGCGATTTCGCGGAGCGAAAAAAAGAGTGGGAAGACTCGGCCGGCGACCGCGCACAGCGCGTTGATGCGCTCAAGGGGGATGCGGCAAACGCGCGAAAACTAGCGGATGACACGCGAGCACGTGCTGCGACGTTCAACAAAAATCTCATTACACGCACGGTAGCCGGGTACTTGGCTTGGATTGGCTACGCCTCAGTTCCCGCTTCCAGCGCCGTCTTCGCGCACCTCATTGCTGATGACAACTTCTCCCTCGATTCGATCATCGAAATCCGCTCGGAGTTTTCCCGATGCGCCGTTAGTCTGGTTCCAGCGCTTCTGGCCTCTGGCTCTGCTGTTCATCACGGGCCTGGGTTTGCTGCTCGGTGCCACCTATGTCGTTGACCATCTGATCTACCGATTCGATCCGCGCTGGCGCTGGCGCCGTCGCGAACAAAATAACCCGATCGGGCAGCCGGCCGTCACCCGGCGCTCGTTTGTGCGCCTGTTCGCGCTCGTGCCCTACGCGCTGATCGGTTGCCTGGCGGTCGCCTTCGTCGCGGCGGGTCAGGCGAATGACGACATCCTTCGATCGTTCATCGCCTCGGCTGCGGACACCGCGATCGGCAGCACCATCGCGATGCTGGCCACGGCAGTGATGATGATGTACATCATCAAGATCATCGAGCCGCGCGAGAGCGGGCTCACGTTCCGCCGCTCATGGGAAGTCGCGCTGGCGCCTGGCGCGGTCGTCTTCGCTGTCGCGTTGGCGGCGGTGCTTGCGAATGACAAACGCTGGGGCGCATGGATGCTGTTCATGCTTCTCGGTTCGCTGGCGCTTGCCTACGGTCTGATTTATCACGGCATCTACAAAGATGCTGACAAGGCGCAGGAAGAGCTCGACGCAATCGACGGTCAAATCCGCGCCGAACAATTCGGTCCGGAGCGGCCGAAACTCTCCGGCGCCTTCTTGCGGCAAAGTACCGAGGTCGCTGCACGCTACGCGCGCGGCCGCCAGCGCCTTCAGAACTTCGAGGCGCGTCTGAACCTCGGATTCATTCCGGTGCCTGTACCCAAAACCTCGAAGCTGCAGGTCGTTCGTCACTGGCTCACACCGACGCACTGGTTCACGAGCGTCCGAACGAATGGTCATCAGCCGTCCGTCGTGCAGAAATCGTTCGAGATCGTAGATAACGAGATTGCATCGGACGTCCTGGAAGATCTCGATCGGCTCATGCGACAAAAAGCACGTCTGGAGATTGCGAAACGCGCGGTCGACAAACAAGTCGAGGATATGGAGCGGGCAACCAGCCGAGAGCGTCACGAGCAGATCCGTAGCACGCTGTTCGACATCGTCGGCCGGGTCGACGAAATGAACGCGGAAGATGAGGAATGGATCGCACGCGCAGGCAAAGGTGCGAATGAGCTGAGGCTGCGCATTCGCGGCCAGGTCGCGTCCTCACGACGGCTTCGGATCAAGGCGTTCAGCGGTCGATCATCACGCGCGAGCCAAATCGTAGGCCGAATACACCTCCGCCCGCGCTGCCGCCTGTTCCGGGAGAAGAAAAATGAGCGAACCAATTAATTGGCCGATCATCGGTATCGACAGCAACGAGCGGTACGACCACAGTTCGGGAGAGCCGCTGCCGATTACCTATGGAGAAGTGGAGTATCGCCGCGGGTGGACAGACGGCCGCCTCGGCGTGCGTGCGCCGCATGCGCGCGCGATCTACGAATTCCGTGCGCGCCGCTGGTGTGACGAACATCGACTTGCAATTGAGCAAAAGGTGGAATCAGCAAAGGCTGTCCGCGACTTCGCGCAAAATCGCGCCCAGAGTGCGAAAGGGAAGCGGACCGTATTTACATGGATTTTGTGGACGTGGACAAGGAGCGGCTCGGAAGTCCGAGCAGCTATTCTGCGCTGCTCGGACTTGTCTACTGTGTCGTCGCAGTCGTGCTGTGGATCGCCGATCTTCCGCTTTCATTGCTCGCCGCGGATCGTCTCGACATTCGTTCGAATTACGCACAGCTCGCCGATCTAACGTCGCTCTTCCAAAACTGGAAGTCGATGTGGGAACCCCTTGCCTTTGCGATTGGCATCGCTGTCCTCGGGCTTTTCTTCAAATTTGTCGCCGATTTCTTCTTCAAACCGAAGCTACAGCGATATGTCTGGATGAAGGTCCTCTCGTCCTCCTTGTTATCGGTCTCATCGCCCTCGTGACGTGGAACCTCTATTCGCTCGCGCAACTCCGCACGGGCATCAAGTCGCTGCACGAAGCGCAGCGTGCGGCCGCAGCCGCGGGGACACCGTTGGACGTCAGTGCACTGGCGAGAAGATGCAGAAAGAAGCGGCGAGATCGTTTGTTTTGCTCACTCTAACATTGCCGATCATCGGCGGAATCTGCGCATCGGTGGGCTGGAGCCGCATTCAGAACGCAAACCGGTATCAAACCCTCAAGAGCAAATGGAAAAAGTTACAGACCGCTGCCGACGAGTTGACTCGCGAGCGGCTCGTTGCAGATGCGAATCTGCGCAGCCTCGAGAATGAAGCGAACGCGGCTCGCCAGGTGACTATCGAGGAAGTGGCGGCAGCAGCCGAGTACCTCTATGAACAAGGATTCATTCGAGGGCGCTTGGTGCCAGAGACGGTTCACAACGGGCGACGCCTGCATGAGCGGGCGCAGTTTGCAGTGAAGCGCCTACGGAATTTCGGAGCGGCAATTGAGTGAGTCGATGTCTACTTTTGCGGAAGAGCGGGTGCCAGAGGTCATGACACGATGACCCGCAGTTCGCTCTCGGCATTGGCATTCCTGATTCTAGCTGTGGCGGAAAGCCGGCTACTACGGTACGCGCCGCTACGCAGAGCGCAGCCACTCCAATCAAAGCGGCATTGAGTTCAGCAGCGTCCGGGCGATCACTTTCATTGTCTTTGCAGAGTGACTCGCAGCCTCACGGAGGAGGAGCAGCGCTCGGTGATCGAAAATGTGCAGAAAGTGGTGGAGGTGCTTCCGCCGCGAGCCGTCTTCTCGTTCCCGATTCTCGAAGACGCGAACGAGCAAAGCACTCATAGACCGGCATTTGCCGGACGTGCAAACAACGAGCGACGCGTCGCGCCGACACGCAACGTGCCTTAATGCGCAAGCAGGTAGCAGCAAGCCTCGAATCCATCTACAGGTCCACGCACGGAAGAAATCGCACCTGCATTTCGGGTGCGCTGCGCAAAGCGGACGAGCTAACCGTCGCGAGACAGGTGGAGATAGTGCTGGTCAGCGACATGCTCGAGGATTGTGACACGCTCCTGCGCAGCCGCTGCGGCTTCAAAAGGTGTCCGTGAGCGCAAGTTCAACCAGCCTCGCGCGTTGGTGCCGAGCGCTACTGAATCTCAACGGGTCGAGCGTTACGGCTATCTAGCCAATCGTTCCCACGTCCGGCCAAAAGGTGGCACGTCCACCGGTACATATGAAGGCATTCTGGCGCGCAATTCTCGACCATGCGGCGATCAGCCAGCGAACTATCGATTCGTCACCGGCGTACCCAAACGTTAGCTCGACTATAAGCAACGCCAGAGGGAGTATTTGAGCATAGCGTCTACTTCAGCGAAGGAAAGAAAGCTCGACGGAGCGCTGTTCTAGTACGTTTCCCCAGCAAAGCATCTCTATGTTAGAGTCGAGGCGTTCGTCGAGGCGACACGGCAGTTGCCGCATTATCCTCAGCATCGTCGTCGCGGTAACGACTGCGCTCACGGGTGTCGCGTCGGTTCCAGGCTTCGCGACAGCTATCGCCGAGCGCGAGTTTTTTTTTCTCTCGACGGCAGTCATCTTAACTCTCCTCTTCTCTTTCTTTTTATCTTCTTCTCTTTTTTCTTCTTTTTCTTTTTTTTTTTCTTTTTTTTTTTTCTTTTTTCTTTTTTTTAACTTCTATCTCTATTCTATCGGCAATTCATTTCTTTTTTCTTTATTTCTTTTTTTCTTTTTTTTTTTTCTTTTTTCTTTTTATCTCTCTTTTTTTTTCTTTTCTTTTCTTTCTTTTCTTTCTTCTTCTATTTTCTCTCATTTTTATATCATTCTCAACGCCTTCGCGGATCAGTTCCTTCAGGTCTCGAGCCATGGATGCCATTTCTTACGTTTTTTCTTCTCTTTTCTTCTTTCTCTTTCTATTTCTTTAATTTCTGTCGTTCTTCTTTTTTTTTTTTTTCTCTTTTTTTTTTTTCTCTTTTTCTTTCTTTTTTTTTTTTTTTTTATTATTTTTTTCACACCCTTTATTTCTTTTTCCGCTATCTTTTATTTACTTCTCTGGTTGATCTTTACCTTCGTTTACGCCGGCGCTGTCCTTTCAATGGAAGTCGTAGCTGCGCACCTCCATCACCCCCTCCAACGGAAAAAATCGCTCCGCGCGCACGGACGCCTGCCCTTCCTGGTTCTGGACGATGCCTTCGACGATGAGGCCGGAGTTGCTGACGATCGTGGCGCGCTCCTCGGCGAAAAGCGCGGGCTTCACGATCGCCTGGGAGAGGCCGGTCTCGTCTTCGAGCGTGAGGAAGACGAAGCCCTTCGCGGTGCCGGGACGCTGGCGCACGATCACCGCGCCGGCGGTCGCGACGCGGCTTCCGTTCGGCACTTTCTTTAACTCTTCGGCGGTGAGCACGCCCTGCTTGCGCAGCTGCGGACGGAAATGCTCGAGCAGATGCCGGCCGGTCGTGAGCTCCATCGACGTGTAATCGGCCATCGTCTCTTCGGTGGCGGACATGTCGCGCAGTGGCTCAGGCCTTCGCGGCCACGCTTCCTCGAACATCTCGCCCGCCTGCCGCGCCGCATACGACGCCTGCCACAACGCAGCGCGGCGCGTCATGCCGAACGATGCGAGCGCACCCGCGTAGGCGAGCTTCGTCAGCTGATCATCGCGAAGGCGCGCGCGGCGCGCGAGGTCGTCCGTCGATTTGTAAGGCTGCGCGGCTTCGACGCGCAATCCCGACTCCCCGCGCAACCCTCGCACGAAGCGCATGCCGAGCCGCACCGCGCCGTTTTCCCATCGGCAGTACCAACCCGACTTGTTGACGTCGACCGGCAGCACCTTCACGTCGTGCCGCTGCGCGTCCTTGATCAGCGTCGCCGGATGATAGAAACCCATCGGCCAGGCGTTGAGCAGAGACATGTAGAACGCGGTCGGGTGGTGGGCCTTCAGGTACGCGCTCGCGTACGCGATCAGCGCGAAGCTCGCGGCGTGCGATTCGGGGAAGCCGTACAACGCGAACGACGTGATCGACTTCACGATCTGATCCTGGGCCGCGGCGTCGATGCCGCGCTCGGTCATCCCGATGCGCAATCGCTTCTCGATCTCCACCATCCGCTCCATCGAGCGCTTGAAGCCCATCGCGCGGCGCAACTCCTCCGCTTCGCCGCCGGTGAATCCCGCGGCGACCATGGCGATGCGCAGCAGCTGTTCCTGAAACAGCGGCACGCCGAGGGTGCGCTTGAGGATCGGCTCGAGGCACGGATGCGGATACTCGACCGGCACTTTCTTCTGCCGGCGGTCGAAGAACGGCTTGATCATGCCGCCGACGATCGGGCCGGGACGGATGATCGCGACCTGCACGACGATGTCGTAGAAACACTCCGGCGCATTCCTCGGCAGCGACGCCATCTGCGCGCGGCTCTCGACCTGGAACATGCCGATCGTGTCGGCCTCGTTCAGCATCTTGTAGACGCGCGGGTCGTCCTCCGGCAGATGGGCAAGGTCCACTTCTTTCCCTTCGCAGCGCTCGATGGTCGGGATCATCTGCTCGATCGCGGCGAGCATGCCCAGGCCGAGGAGATCGACTTTGATGATCCCGAGATCGGCGCAGTCCTCTTTGTCCCACTGAATGACGACGCGGCCCGGCATCGACGCCGGCTCGAGCGGCACGACTTCGTCGAGGCGGCCCTTGGCCAGCACCATCCCGCCGGAGTGCTGTCCCATGTGGCGCGGCAGATTCTGGATCTGCAGATAGAGGCGCATGAAGTGCTGCATGCGCAGGTCGTGCGGATCGAATCCCGCGCGCGCGAGCTCCTCCGGGAGGTTCTCCATCTTTTCGCGGATCTCGCCGAAGTGCCACGTGCTGACCGTCTTCGAAAACTTGTCCGCCTGCTCGAGCGAAAAGCCGAGGGCCTTGCCGACCTCGCGCGCGGCGCTGCGGTCGCGATACGTGATCACGTTCGCCGTCATCGCCGCGCCATGCTGTCCGTATTTTCTGTAGACGTGCTGGATGACTTTCTCGCGCTGATCGCCGGACGGCAGATCGAGGTCGATGTCCGGCCACTCGCCGCGCTCCTCGGATAAGAACCGCTCGAACAGCAGATCCATCTTCACCGGATCGACGGCCGTGATGCCGAGCGCGTAGCACACCGCGCTGTTGGCCGCCGAGCCGCGGCCCTGCACGAGGATCTTCTCGCGGTTGCAGAACTGCACGATGTCCCAGACGATGAGGAAGTAGCCCGCGAGCTGGAGCTTCTCGATCATGGCCAGCTCTTTCTCGAGCTGCGCCTGCGCGCGTGCGGTGAGCGGACGGAAACGCGCCTTCGCGGAGTTCCACGTCATCTTGCGGAGGAACGAATCGTTCGTCTCGCCGGGCGGCAGCGGATAGTCCGGGAATTGATACCCGAGCTCGCCGAGCGTGAAGTCGAGCGTATTCGCCAGCTCCCACGCGCCGTCGAGCGCCTGCGGCAGATCGGCGAAAAGCTTCGACATCTCGACTGCGCCTTTGATGTGCCGCTCGCGATTCACGCCGAGGAGCCGACCGGCCGTGTCGACGTTCACGCCCTCGCGGATGCAGGTGAGGACATCGTGCAGCTCCTTGTCCTCCTTGCGCGCGTAGCGCACGCCGTTCGTCGCGACCAGCGGCACCCGAAGCCGCCGCGCGAGATCGACCAGGCGGATGTTGTGATGCTCCTCCTCGCGAATGAAATGCCGCTGCAACTCGACGTGCGTGCGGCCGCGGAAGATGCCACTGATCTTGTGCAGTGTTTTCTCATCCGTGCGCGTGAGGCAGTGCAATCCCTCCGCGTACTGCTCGACCTGCGCCCACGTGTATCGCGCTTCCCTCTTCGGATGTATCAGTGCTCCCGCCGTGAGGAGCTTGCAGAGATTCTTGTAGCCCGTGCGATTTTCGACGAGGAGCGTGAGCGTCTCTTCCTTCTTCGGCTTCGCCTCGTGGAGGCCTTCCTGTTTTTCCTCGAGCGTGATCTCCGTCCCGAGGATCGCGCGGATGCCGTTCTTCTTTGCCGCCATGTAAAAGCGAGGCGCGCCGTAGAGGCCATTGCGATCGATGATGCCCATGGCGGGAAGGTTGTGTTGGGTGGCGTGGTGGATGAGGTCCTCGGGGAGCGTGGCGCCGTCGAGGAAGGAGAAGGCGCAGGAGGCGCGGATTTCGGCGTAGTTTCTCGTGGCGTGGGAGCATGTTGAGATGAACGCAGAATGCAGAACGCAGAATGAAGAATTAAGAATGGGGTTTGGGCTGGCTTGCGTTTTTTATGATGGTTGTTAGAATACTGATGATTTCATTTGCTTCTTCGCGGAGGATGGACGAACGCGTTGTGGAGCAGCATCGCGGTCGCTTCAATCGACCGCAACCAGTAATGTGATTCCCGCGCTTCCTTCAGTGAAATGCGGGCTTTGCGATGAAGTCGGCGCGGCTTTGCGCTGCTTTCGCTTCTTCGAGGTTGGCTCCGATTCCTGTACCTGATCGCAGGAGCTGATTCGCCGCCACTCGATCCGTTCCCCGTCTTTTGTGTCAATGCACGGTGCAGCCGTACGACCCGACACGCAAACTGGAACGCACGCTCATGAATCTCCTTCATTCTCAATTTTGAATTCTGCATTCAGCATTCTGCATTCCTCCGTTTCTCTACCTGCCGTATCCATTCGCCCGCCAACGCGCTTCACTCGCTCAACGCCCCTACTCCCTGTGGCACCAAGCGAACGTTTCCCTCCTCATCTTCGTATTCACTTCGTGAGCCCCCTTCTCACCCTTCTCCTCGCCACCACCCTCACCGTCCACCGCCCCGACGGCACGCCCGTCCCCGACGCCCAAATCTGTCGCTTCGCTGCGGCCGATCGCGAGAATCCGTACAAGCGCTGGTTCGCGTCTCAGGACGTGGTGTGTGGGGGTGAGTGGGGGAAGGGGCTGTGGAACGTGTTCGCACGGACGAATGACGGCGTTTCGGCGCGCCCGTACTGTTAGAGGGAAACGCGCCGCTCACGCTGACGCTCGAGAAGGCAGCGACGGTGATTGCGGCGTTGCCGGAGAAGCGTCGCGGCGTGATTTATGTGCCGCGCAAGGGGAGTGCGTTTCCGGTCGAGGCGCGGACCGTTGTTCCGGCGGAGGAGGAGTTGTGGTTGATCGTCCTCGATAAAACCACGCCCGTGGCCATCGTCACGATTCCGCCGCTTGGAGCCAATACGGAACGAAGCGTAGAGGTGCGCAGCGAAGCGTCGGTGCTGGCGTGGGTACAGGTATCAGACGCGGATCGGAATGCGATCGCGAATGCGACCGGGCTGCTGACGCCGGGGATTCGCGCGGTGGCGGGCGTGGTGACGCGGGAAGCGGCACCGCTGCCGCCGCCGTCACAGCTCGGCGGCGCGTTCGTGCGGATGCGGGAGGTGCCCGAAGGAACTGCCGAGCTGCGGATCGAAGGACGCGGCTGGGTGCGCGAGCGGCAGACGGTGAAGGTCCAGCCGGGGCTCACGCTCGTCACGCAGCCGCTGCGGTTGCGCGCCGCCGGCATCCTCACCGTGCACTGGAGCACCGCCGAGGATCTCCCGGCCCTCGATCGCTCCCTCGGCGCGTGCAACGCGTCCGACAGCGCGCCGCTCGTCGTACTTGCAATCTCATCGTGTCCGCAGGCGCGCGCGAATCCTGACGCCTGCTCGCTCGTCCGCGAGGAGACGTTCGATCCGGCGCCGCGCATGGGCAGCGTTACGCTCGACGATCTCGTGCCCGGCTCGTATCGCGCGGAGATCCGCTTCGGCAAATTGCCGCCCGTGAGCAACGGCGTCGACGTGCTGCCGCTGCGGCCGCGCGACCTCTATCTCTCGGCGGCGTACGGCAAGCTGTCCGGGCGCGTGACGCACGGCGGCGAGCCGCTTGGCGAAGAGGTGCAGATCAAGTTCACGGACGGCTACGGATTCGCGCCCGCGGAGACGGATCAGTATCACGCCGTCATGCTCCCGAAGTTCGGTGCGCTCCCGCCGGATTCGCAGGTGAACGTGGCCGCATGTGACGGCGATCCGAAGGCGGTCGTGCTCACCGACATGCCGGTGCGCATGACCGGGAGCCTCGATCTCGATATCCCCGCGAATCAGCTCACCATCAACGTCACCGACACGTTCACGCGCGAGCCGCTCGCCGGCGCGACGGTGCAGTACGAAGTGATGTCGCAGTCGAGAACGCGCGTGGTGATGCAGGGAGCGCTCACGACCGGCAGCGACGGCCGCGTCGTGATGAAGGCCGTGCCGCTGCGCGAGCTGCGTTCTTCGGTGCGGCTCAGCGGCTATCAGAAGCAGGAGCTCGACCGGTTTTCGCTGACCGCGCGCGAGGAGAAGACGATCGATGTGCAGCTCGTGCCGCTGCGCGGGAATCGCGGGCAGATCATCTCTGATCGTCCGTTCGAGAACAGCGTCGTGGTGTGGTACTCCGACCGCGGACGGGAAACGGAGCGCGCGGATCTCGCGGCGGACGGAACGTTCGTCTACTCGACCTGGCATGCGCCGGAAGAGACGATGACCGTCGTCTCGACGTCGCATCCGCTGTGGGTGCTGCGGTCGCCTGCGATCGAGCGGCGCGAAGCGATCGTGCTGCGATTTCCGGTTGCGCCGGTGCGCGAGTTCGACGTGCGCGCGGCCGCGAACTGGCACGTCGGCATCGAGATTGGCGGCCTGCGCGTGCCGCAGCCGCTGTTCGTGTTGCATCAGTCGCTGCGGCAAGCAGATCGACAGCCGGCGATGGTGAGCAGTGCGAAGCCCCTGCATGTCCGCGATCTCCTCGCGACCGGACCGATCGACGTGTTGCTCACTTCGTCGACGATGGAGGAAATCGCGCGCCAGCGCCTCGCGCCCGATGCGACGAGCGTCGTGTTCACGCAGTGATCACTCGTATCGCGCATCCGCGAACCATCCCGCATCCGGCGATGCTTCGTAGATGCGATACACGTCGCCTTTCTCCAGCTCCACGTCCCAGTACTCGCGCGCGGCCGGCGCGTCTTTCCACCATTCCGCTTCGAGCTGCCACGGCCCCGAGGCCGTGCGCACGCTGCCGTTGAGATCACCCTCGCCGTGAATCGCGATGATCTGCGTGTTCTCGGTGATGACTTCGATCGCGATCGGCGGACGGAACACGCGCACCGCCGCGAGGCCGCCGCTCTTGCGCGGCTTGCGCTTCATGTCGGGCGGCGGCGGGGGAGCGAAGCTGCCGATCGCGTAGCGCTCGGGCAGATGTCCGTCGACGCTCACCGGCATGCCGACGCGATCATCGCCGAGCATGGAGATGAGTCGCGCGATCGTGGTCGCCAGTTTTTCCGGCGACAGTGCAGTCGGGCCGAAGAGCGACAGCTGCGCGCGGCGCGGACGGTCGGGATGCGCGACGAGCGAGAAGCCGATCACCGCCGCGCCGGGCGGAGACTTCTCGAGATCGAGGCGGAGCAGCGTCAGCATCGTCTTCGTGTCGCGCGTCGGCGCGGGGAGGTCGATCGCGCGCGCGTGATAGCCGTCCGGCTCGAGGGTCATCGTCAGCTCGAGCCGTTTGCACGCGAAGCCCTGGAACTCCATCCGCTGCGACAACCGGTCGAGGGCGTTGCTGGCGATGAAGAGGAACGGCTCGAGCGCGACGAGCGGCCACTCGAGCTCCATCCCTTCGCGAAACTCGGGCGGCAGCGCGCGCGGGATCAGCGGACGCGGATCGATGCCGCGCGCGGCATGATGCAGCTCACGTCCGAGCTCGCCGAGGCGGGCGGCGAGCTCCGACTCGGGGAGGCGGGCGAGCTCGCCGATGGAGGTGATGCCCCAGCGCTGCAGCGTCGTCGCGGCATCGAGCTCCGGCGTGAGTCTCGCCAGGGGCAGCGGCGCGAGGAATTCCGCCTCGGTGCCGGCATCGACGATCGTCGGCGACTTCGGCTGCTCCGCCGCGACGCGCGCGGCGAGCTTGCTCGCGGCGAGTCCGAGTCGCGCCGGCAGTCCGATCGAATCCGTGGCGCGCAGTGCGGCATCGCCGAGATCTTTCTCGCTCGGGAAGTGCCGCTCCATGCCGCTGACGTCGATGAAGACGACTCCTTCGCCGCAGTCTTCGACGCGCGGCGAGAACGTCTCGGCGATTTCGAGCAGCGCTTCCTGCGCGGTGCGCTCGCATTCGGCGTCGCGGGCGCGCGCGACGAGCTTCGGCAGGATCGAGCGCGCCTGCGCGAGCGTCATGCCGGGGCGGATGCCTTTCGTGCGCGCGCGCCGCGTGGCGGCGACGAGATGCGCGCTGCTGCCGTTGCCTTCGAAGATCGCGACCGCTTCGTGGACGAGCTCCGGGTCGCTGCGCAGCCGCGCGGCGAGCGGAAACATCGGGACGTACAGACATGCGATGCGCGTCATGGCGTGCCCCTCATCCGGCCTTCGGCCACCTTCTCCCCGCAAGCGGGGAGAAGGGCGCTCGCAGAGAGTTTGCGTCGAGAGCCCCTCGCCCCGCTTGCGGGGAGAGGGTGGCGCGCAGCGCCGGGTGAGGGGCTTCGCGTCATGGCAGCACCTCGAGCGAGAGCGCCGCGCGCGCTCCCGGTTTGAGATGGCGATGTTTTTCAAGCGAAAGATCGACGGTGAACCCGGCGAGGACGCGCGGCGATTTTCCTCGGCCTAACCAATTCGCCCGCCCGCGCTTCGCCGCAACGACCGCCTCGGACGCAGTGCCGGTGAGCGGATACGGCGTCGAGATGAGCATCGCCGTGCCGTGCGCCTCGGCGGACCGGCCGAGGCGTACCCACGCGGCGTCCGGGACGCGGCGTCCTCGTATCGGATGGAGGCCGGTGTCGAGGACGACGAGTTGGAATCCGGTGGCGGTGATCATCTCCGCGCTCATGACTGCTTGCTTGAGCGTGTGCGGGCGGATCCAGAGGAGGCGCCGCAGGTCGATGCCGCTCGCTTCGGCGAGCTGCGGATCGAGGTGATCGCCGAGGTCGACGAGCACCGCGGCCTCGCCCATGCTCGTGGCGGCGGCGAGGGCGGAGAGGACGATGGAGAAGCGGCCCGCGGCGCGGCGGCCGGTGAGCTCGACCATCTTGCCGCGCGGCAGCCCGCCGCCGAGGAGCGTGTCGAAGGGGGCGAGGGTGGTGGGGATCGACTCCTCGCGCCGCGACTTTTCGAGCGCGCGGATCAGCTCCGCGCCGTTGACCATCTTCGCCGCGGCGGTGCCGGCGAACGAGGCCCGCAGTTGCGCAACGACGTCGCGTTCGGCGGGACGCTCGAGCGGAAGATCCGGAACGGGAGCAGGCCACGCCGGCTCCGGCCTCGGATCCGTTAGCGGGAAAAGCGTTTCGAACGCACGGGCCGTGACTGACACGGGGATAATCTAGGGCGGTAACAGGGCGTAATCAATAGGGAATCGCTTCGCTCTCAGTTGTAAAGTATTGAATTGTCTACTTTTAGACAGGCTATCTACGAAGGGAAGAAGCGCTGGCCGCATACCTTCTGCCACTGCTCCAGAAAGGTTAGACTTGGCGAATGCCGATCCCTTCAGAGGCGCGTGCTCAGGCGGAGACCGCACTTGCGGAGTTCTGCCGGGAGCATTCCTCAGCGCCCGGCGCCGATCCGCTCCGTTATACCTATCAGTTCGAATCCAGTGCGGCGCTGCTTGTTGAGCAGCGGCCGGGATTCATGAATCCCCAGGAGTGGTCTTCTGTACCGCGAGCGAAATTTCGCTATTCCGAGGCTCGCAACGAGTGGTCACTCTACTGGTCCGACGCAAACAGGCGATGGCACCGGGTTTCGAATACGAAGGCGGACAAAGATATCGGCGTGCTGCTCAAGGTTGTCGTGTCCGATCCATTAGGTGTTTTCTGGAGTTGAGCGCCGTGCGCGTGGGCCTGCTTTCTTTCTGTCTGTTTGCATTGGCGAGTGTTGCCGCCGCCGAGGAGCTCCTCGGCCCAATCGACTACCTGAAAGTCCTTGCCGACTCCAAGCTTCAGTACAACATCGGCAGCCAGCCGAGCAAGACGCCGGCGGCGCTCCCGACGTGTCCGCGACGTGACGAATCGATGCGCGTCGTTCAACGCGGAGCCGAAAAGAAGCTCGTTCCGTGGCCGATGACGGTGGAAACGGGCGGGCTTCTGTCGGAGGGTGGGAGACTGTTTCAGGCGAAACGGTTTGACGAAGCTGCGGCGAAATACAAGGCGGCGCTCGAGAAGGATCCGGAATCGGCCACGGCCTATCTCTTTTATGGCGATACGTTTCTGATGGGCGCGGAAGATCCTGCATCCGCGCTCGCGCAGTACCAGAAGGCCATCGCTCTCGACCCGACGTTGCCGAGACCGCATTTCTTTGCATCTACGGCCTATGTGCAGCTCGACCGAGAATCAGACGCCCGTGAAGAAATTGTGCGGGCGCTTGCCTATAACCCGTCCTACGAGGCGGTTTGGAAGATCGCTTTGAATAATCCGGAGTTCTGGGGCATCAAGCCCGTGACCCGGTATCGATTTGAACCGCCTCCTGGGTATCTGGGAGTGAAGGGACCAAACGGCATCGATATTTTCCCCGGAGAGAATGGCGAATGGCTGGGATATGCCCTCTGTAAAGCGGTATGGGCCAATGAAAGCAGATTCAAGAACAATCACGCAGCGGATGAGTGGTCTCTCGTAGAGGAGCATGCCTGCGTTTTGAATCAGCTCATGAGCGTTTACAACGCCACTCAGGCAAAGCTGGAGAAACAGGCGAGTGCTCCGATTACGGAAAAGGCGGTGATCGCTGCCTTGCCTCCGCGTGAGGCGCACATCTTCGACGCGGCGAATGCACACCTGCTGGACGCGTACATCCTGTTCGAGATCATCGGCCGAAACTGTTCCCTGATGTTGAGCACGATGAACGATCAGGCCAGGCAACAGGTCGAAGCGTATATTCGAAAATACATCATTGTGGCCCGCCAGTAGCGCCGGCACGGCGTCCGCCGTGCCGGCCTAACAAACCATTACGGCTGCAATTTCGGATCGACCGTCATCCAGTCGTTGAACTTCTTCAGCTTGTCGCTGGTCCACGGTTTGTCCGGAGGCATTTGCGGTTTCTTCTTGCCGCTGAGGTGCTGGTAGACGTTGTCGGCGTTGTCGGGGTTCGACATCCACTCGTAATCATCGAGAAGCACGCCGTAGTCCGACATGCAGTCGATGTCGCCCGGGCGGAACATGGGAAGAATATCGGTTTTGAATGAGCCGGCCATGATGTTCTCCTTTCATTGGGTGCGTCGAACGGCTTTCGTGCGCTGGCCGTCCTTCGAAACGTCGCGATGGAACACGCGGCTCAGCTCCTCCCGGAGCTCCTGAGACATGCTCCTGCTGGCCGCGGCGGGAAAGGCTTCCCGCAGCAGGTAACTGAAGTCCGCGAATTTCTTCTTTTTCGTGACCGGGTCCAGTTTTCCGATCACGGCCAGAGTGTGACAGGCCATACAGCTCGACGAGTTGCGATCGGGATCGGCCTTATCCTCGGGGCCGATGAGGTACGTCTCCATCGTCGAATTCCCGAGCTCGTGCGGGATCTGGCCCGCACCCTGACTGATGAGCGTGGCCTTCTTGTACACGGGCGCCGGCTTGCAGATCTTCGAGGGCGGCGGCTCGCAGAGGTACGGAACCGACGGCCATTGCGTGCTGACGAGCTCGTAGTATTGCCAGACCGATCCCAGCTCCGCGAGCTTCTGCCGCACCTCGGCATTCACTTTCGCGGCTTCCGGCCGGATCGTGGCCACGCTGCCGTCCGTCACCGCGACCTGCGTCGGCGGATCCCATCGAATGTGCGGATCGCCGTTCCAGCCGTCCTGCGGCGTCTTCGGCGGAACGTTGGGCGGGCATGTCACGGCGTCGCAGTCCGGATTGGCGAATGACGGCTTCGGGCCCTTGTAGTTATCGACATGCTCGAACGTCGACCAGATCCACTGCGGTGCGTGCTGCGTCTTGTGCGCGATGTGCAGCCCCACCAATCCCATCGTGTACTCCTTGCAGAGGTATTTCCCTTTCTTGTCCGGATTCGGCCACGCCACCTCGACGGGACGCACATGGAATCGCTCGCGCTTATCTTTCTTCGTGAGGACTTTCCACGCCGCCTTCACTTCAATCGGACCGACGGTCTGGTTCTCGATCGATCCGACCGGCTGGAAGTCCACGTCGGCCGTATGGTGGTTGCTGTCCCACAGCTTGTTGGCGTCGATGTATTCGAACTCGGTGCGATTCATGCGCATCTCGTAGCGGACGAACGAGCCGTTCTGATCGATCAGCGGCGCGAACGTCTTTGCCTGGAGAAACTCGTGCGCGCTGTTCGCGTCCTTGATGATCATGCGCAGCACGGGGAAGCGCGCCTCCGCGGCATCCGCCGCTTCGACGGAATCGCAGCCCGGCAACGGCTCGAGCGGACAGTTCCAGCCCACCGGTGCGATTGCGCCTTTCGCATCCCCCTGAAACACCGCCGCGTCGGACTTGTACGTCTCCCACACCGTCGGCCCGTAGTCGCCGCTCGGCAGCGGCTTGTCGCAGTCGCGCGCCACGCCGTTCTGCAGATTGCACGGTTCTTCTCCTTTCGTGGAGTTCTCGGCCGGCCAGTTGAGCGCAATGAACGCGTTCCATGAATAGATGTCGAACCCCAGCTGGCGATTGAAGTCCGAGTCGTCGGCAAACAGCGCGTCATAGGGCATATTGCAGCTGTAGGTGACGCGCGGCGCCTCACGCGCTGCCGGCACCGGGGGTTCCTGATCCAGGATCCGGAACCCGGCGGCGAGCAGCACTCCCGCGGACAGGGCAATCCATCGAATGGTTCTCATCAGTCCTCTCTCCTTTCGTGCATTGCCGGTGATGGACTGACGAGGACGTCGGTTTTTCCCAAGGGGTTTTTCCAGGAGGGGACGGAAGTATTGCTGAGGTATCATTCAGCATCTCAATCCCCGCACCCCACACGGGCAAGCCCGCTGCGACGGAGTACGTACTGAGCCGAGGCTCGGAGGAATATGAACGCCTCCGCCGTCAGGCGCAGATCTGGGAGGAGGCGACGCGGCGCGTGTTCGACCGCATCCCGATCGCGCCGGGGATGCGCTGCCTCGACGTCGGCTGCGGCCCCGGCGAGACGATGCGCCTCCTCGGCGAGCGCGTCGGGATGGAGGGCGAGGTCGTCGGACTCGACTCCGACGGCAAGCTCGGCGCGGAGGCGCTCGAGAACCTGCAGCGCATCGGCACCACGAACTTTCGCTTCATCGAATCCGATGTGATGGCGCGCGGCCTCGAGTTCCCGGAGCGCTTCGATTTCGTCTTCACGCGCATGCTCCTGATTCACATGCCCGATCCGCAGGCCGTCGTCCAGCGGCTCGTCGATTGGACGAAGCCCGGCGGATGGGTCGTCGTGCAGGACTACGATCTGACCGGGATCAAAGTCTTCCCGTCGCTCGAGCGCTGGACCGATTTCATGAACGTGCTGATCGGCGCGTTCAGCGGGCGTGGACGCGACCCGTCCCTCGGCTCGAAGCTGCCGACGCTGCTGCGGATGGCCGGCATTCAGACGCCGATCGCGACGGACGTGACAGGGAAACTGACGTCGCTGCACGAGGCCAAGGGAATGCTCTGCTCGACGTTCCAGTCGCTGCTGCCGCAGGCGTATGCATCGGGACTGATCACCGAGGCCGCGGCGGCGCGGTTCCTCGAAGAAGTGGAGGAACAGTCGCGCAGCGACGTCCCGTATTCGGTGAGCTGGCCGACCCTCAGCGCCGCATGGGCGCAGCGCGCGGGATGAGCGAGCGGCGTGGTAACGTTGTGACGCCCGCAGCGTGACCCCGTAGCTCAGCACGGATAGAGCAGGAGTTTCCTAAACTCTTGGTCGGAGGTTCGAATCCTCTCGGGGTCACCAACTTCGCTTCACGCCTGAGAGAAACTCCTCCTCCTCCTGCATCCGCCGCCACTCCTCCGCCGATTTCGGATTGAGTTTTTCCATCTCCGCGATTTCTTCGGGCGTGAGCTTCGGGAGGTGGCGGATGAAGTGGACGAGGCTCCAACTGCTGCGCGCGGATTCGGGGGTGCCGTTGCCGAAGGCGGGCATGCCGGTGAGGCGGACGCCGTTTTCGATGATCGCGAAGAGCTCGCCGTCGGAGAGCGACTGCGTCGCGGGGAGGGTCATGTCGGGCGCTTTCGGGTACAGCTGCTGGCCCATGCCGCTCATGCCTTTGCCGTCGTTGCCGTGGCAGCCCGCGCAGTGATCCGCAAAGTGCGCGCGCGCCTCGGCGAGCAGCTGCGGCGTTGGCGGCAGCGGGTTTTTCGCGTCACGCATGTTCGAGGGAACGGCCCAGTGGCGGAACGTGCGCGCGATGGCTTTCTCCATCATCGTCGGCTCGTCGCGCGCGCTGAGGCCGGAGCGGGTCATGGAGACGAACGCGCCGATGAGCACCAGCGCGACGGCGAGGATCGCGATGAGGATGATGCGTTTCAATGGTTCAACCTCGCGACGTGTACACGTTTCTGGCCGGTCCAGGCGAAGTACACATCGCGGCCCGCGCTGGACTGAGCGATCTTCATTGACGGCTGCATCGCGCTGGTGCGTTCCACGTACCGCGCGCGAATCTCGCCGCTCTGCTCGAGCCAGGTCACGAGCGCTTCGTCATTGTCGCCGCCGAAGCGCGCGAAGCGGAGCGCCGTACGGTCGCTGTTTGGCACTGGCTCGAGCCAGCTGAGAAGCACGCCATTCTTCGACGCGGCGAGGAATGGTTCCGCGGCACCCGCGCCGGCGGGGGAAGCAATCTCCACGATGCGCACGTTCTCTCCCGCCGTGCAGCGCATGAAGAGCACGGCGGCCGTGAGCATGCTGACGATCTTCACGCGTGGATTCTACGAATGAAACGACTCGTTCTGATCTCGATCCTGCTGGCCGCCTCCACGCTCGCCGCCGACCCGCTGACGTTCCACGTCGTCGGAATCGATTGCGCCGAGTGCGGGCCGCCGCTGATCAAGGCGCTGAAGAGCGTCGGCGGCGTGAGGAGCGCGAGCGTCGACGCGAAGAAGATGACGGCGACGGTGGATGTGCCGGCGGGATTCGACCGCGAGAAGCTGCGCGCGGCGGTGTCGAACACCGGATTCGTGGCGGTGTTTGCCGGCGAGACGCCGCGCGACATCGAGCCGCTGCCGGCCGAGGCGGTGAAAGCGCTGGACATCGTTTCGTATACGAGCGGCAAGCGCGTCGAGCTGGCCAAGCTCATGGCGCCTGGGAAAGTGACGATCGTCGATTTCTACGGCGACTGGTGCGGGCCGTGCCGCGTGCTCGAGACGCGGCTGCATCATCTGATGAACGGGAAGAGCAACCTCGCGCTGCGGCGCATCGACATCGGCAAGTGGGACAACGACGCCGCGAAGCAGGCGACGCAGCTGCGCGCGGCCGCGCTGCCGTACATCCGCGTCTACGACGCGCGCGGAAAGTTCGTGACGGCGGTGACGGGCGGGATGTGGGACGAAGTGCTCGCGGCGATCGAGAAGGCGGAGCGATGAAGCTGCGGTTGTTCTTCCTCGTCGCGCTCCTCGTCGCGTTCATCCCGAACGCGTACGCCTGACCGGCGTGAGCGAATCCCAACCTCTCCGGCGGAGGGGACGCGCAATCGATACCGGGTCCCGGCGTGTGGTCGATCACGACCGCGATCACGCGCGGCACGTTCAGCGCCTCGCACGTCGCGTCGTGCCCCGACGTCGCGCCGGAATGCGCGTCGATCGCGATTCTCGATCATGAGCATCACGTCGCGCTCACGCTGCTGCATTCGGAATTGAGCGCCGCCTACGGATTGCGTCCCGGCCTCGCGCTGTCGCTGCGCCTGCCGTACGACGTCAAGGACCAGCAGGTCCACTACACGACGCTCGATGGCGCGCCGTTCGTGCCGCCGTACGGCGACATCCATCACCGCACCGAAACGCTGCGCGGCCTGTCCGACGGCACGCTGCTGCTTCGCTGGTCCGCCTCCCCCGCATGGCGGTTCGCCATCGGCACGACGTTCCCCCTCGGCGATACGGAAGACGATCCCGTCGCCGCCGGACGCGAGGGACGGAAGCACGAGCATCTCCAATTCGGCAGCGGCGTCTTCGCGCCGGAATTCGAGATCGGCTGGAGCCGCGCGAACCTCTCCGCGGCGCTGCAGGCCACGATTCCGCTCTCGACCAACAGCCGCGGATTCCGCGCGCCGAAAAACTTTCGCTGGAGCGCGGGACCGTCGTTCAACGTCGCGCGCGTTGGCGTCAACGTGAGCGCCGCGGGGCAGTATCAAACGATCGGCCGCTGGCACGGCGAGACCGACGAAGGCACCGGCTTCGTGAACGGCGGCATTCGATTGCAGCTGTCCATTCCCGCGCGCAGCCTCACGGTCTCGCCGTCGATTTATCGCGAGCTCTACTCGCGTGGATTCAACGAGGAGAGGTTTGCGCAGGGGACGACGATTGGCGTTGCGTTGCGCAGGACGTTTCGTTGACGGAACGCGCTTGCACGCACGGAGTGACGACCTCCTTCTGAAGTCGTTAAAATCGATCCCAACAAGATCGGAGAGAGTCCATGATGCTGCGGATCGCGCGTCCCGCTGTGGTTGTCGCTACGCTTGTCCTTGCCGCCGGCTGCGCCAGCGGCACTGCGCACACGCGGGACGACAAGCCTGCGCATCCATCCGAACGCTACATTCCGCCGAGGGCGGAGACGAAGGGGTGGCCGATCCATGCCACCGCGCATCCGAATCCGTCGGCGGCGTATACGTGGATGAACGTGATCCTCGAGACCTCCGCGCGGCGCGTGGGCCGCGTCGGCGCCCGCCCGACGATCATCGCGCGCGAGATGATGATCGCGACGACCGGGATGTTCGATGCGTGGGCTGCCTACGACGACAAGGCCGTCGGGACGCAGTTCGGCGGAAAGCTTCGCCGCCCGGCCGCCGAGCGCACGCGGGAGAACCAGGTGACGGCGATGGGGTACGCAATCACGCGCTGCCTCGAAGATCTCTTCCCGGAGGACGCCGCGTGGATCCGCGAGCGCGTCGCGACCCTCGGCGTCGATCCGGAGAACACGACGACCGACCTCTCCACGCCGGCAGGCGTCGGCAACACGGTCGCCGCGGCCATCGTCGCCTACCGGCATCGCGACGGCGCGAACCAGCTCGGCGACGAGATCGGAAGCAACGGGAACCCGTACTCCGACTACACGATGTACAAGCCGACGCGCAGCGCACAGGAGGAACAGGATCCTGCGCACTGGAGGCCGATTCCGTTCAGCGATGGGAAGGGCGGCCAGATCCGGCCGGGCTTTCTCACGCCGCACTGGTACCGCGTGAAGTCGGTCGGACTCGACCGCAACGACCAGTTCCGCGGCGAAGGCCCGCCGAGTCCCGACTCCGAGCAGTTCAAGAAGGAAGTGGATGAGTGCATCGAGGCCAACGCCACGCTGACGCTCGAGGAGAAGGCGGTCGTGGAGTTCATGCGCGACGGCCCGCGCTCGACCGGCCAGTCGGGCCACTGGCTCCTGTTCGCGCAGGACCTCTCGCGCCGCGATCACTACGACCTCGACCAGGACGTGAAGCTCTTCTTCTCCATCGCGAACGTGGCCTTCGATGCGTTCATCTCCTGCTGGGAGACGAAGCGGTATTTCGACTCGTCGCGCCCGTACTGGTATGTGCGCTGGAACCGGAAGGGACAGATGGTGCGCGGCTACGCGGGGCCGGGCCAGGGCTTCAAGAGCATTCCCGCCGATCAGTGGCATCCGTACTCGCCCGACGTGTTCGTGACGCCGCCGTTCCCGGGATATACGTCGGGCCACGCCACGGTCAGCGGCGCGTCCGCGAAGATCCTCGAGCTCTTCAGCGGCAGCGACCGATTCGAGTTCGTGGCGAAGAAGATCGCGGGCGAGCTGACGGAACCGAACATTCCGACGTCGCAGATGCAGGCGGTGGAGGGCGTGCCGGCGACGGGCATTGCGCCGACGGCGGCGATCGACCTCGCGCTTCCGACGTTCTCGGCGACGGCGGAGATGGCCGCGGAGTCGCGCATGCTGGGCGGGTATCACATCCGGTCGGACAACGAAGACGGACTGCGGCTCGGACGCAAGCTCGCGGAGTTCGTGTTCCCGCGCTACAAGGCGTACTGGGAAGGGACGGCGCCGGCGCCGAGGTAGCGGGTGAACGCATTCTCCAACCAGCAGTCCGCGGCGGAAAAGGTGCACTTTCTCCTGCGCGTGGGTGTGCTCGGCTGCTTCGTTGGTCACGGCATTTGGGGCCTGCTCGGGAAGCAGGGGTGGCTCGCGTTCTTCCACGTGTTCTTCGTGCCCGACGCGGCCGCCGTGCAGTGGATGCCCGTCGTGGGCGCGATCGACATCGCGATCGGCCTCTGCGTGTTCTTCGTGCCGATGCGCGCGGTCCTCGCTTGGGCGGCGTTCTGGACACTCTTCACGGCCTGTCTGCGTCCGTCGGCGGGCATGGGGATGTCGGAGTTCTTCGAGCGGGCGGGTAACTACGGCATTCCGCTCGCGTTCCTGGCGATGTTCCCGCGCCCCGTTACGCTGCGCGACTGGTTCGAGCCACTGCGCGCATCCGCCGGCGTGGAACGGTTGAAGCACGTGCGCTGGATCCTCACGGGATCGATCGCGTCGCTTCTCATCGGGCACGGCGGGCTCGCGTATTTCATGCAGAAGGCGTCGCTGCTCGGTCACTTCGCGTCGATCGGCCTGACGCTCACGCCCGGAGAGTTGCAGTTGTTCGGGCTCTTCGAGATGGCCCTCGGAGTGCTCGTGCTTGTGCGCCCGCAGTGGACAGGCCTCATGCTGTTCGTGCTCGTCTACAAGCTCGCCACCGAGTCGCTCCATCCGATCGCCGGGAACTGGATCGACATCCTGGAAACGCTCGAGCGCATGGGCGACTATGTCGCGCCGCTTGCGGTGATCGTGCTGATCAGAACAACACCCGCACTCCGAACTGCAGCTGCCGCGGATCGTTCACGGCCTGCGGCCGCCCGAACGTCGGCGACGTGATGACGTTGTTCGGCACCTGATCGTTCGCGCGATCGAGCACGTTGAAGGCGTCGAGGATTGTTTCGATCGAAACGTCCCGCGTGAGCACGAACGTCCTGCTCAGTCGAAGATCGAGCGCCTGATAGTCAAATCCTTTTCCCGTGTTGCGCCCCACTCCCTCGGGGCGATCATTGAAGTTCGTGTCGCCGTTCCGGTCGTTCGGAAGCTGGATGTTGAACGGCAGCGCGGACGCGTACGTGAAGATGCCGCTGAAGAGCCAGCCCTTCGCGCTGAGCGTGCCGCTGAGCGAGAGGCGATGGCGCTGGTCGTTGTCCGAGCGCCCGCGCTCTGCGGCGATGTCATTCGCGTTCTGCGGCTGGCTGAAGAAGAAGTTGCCGGACGTGTCGAGGCCTTTCGAATACGTGTACGAAAGTCGCGCGCTGCCCCACGCGGCGGGCCGCTTCGTCACCGCGAGCGTGACGCCGTCGTACCAGGAGTCGCCGATCGACTGGAACTGGCCGTTGTTCGCGAAGCGGGCATCGGGACGGCCGAGGTTTGGGATGGTGGGGTCGGTCGTCGTGGGGACGTTCACGTTGCGCGACATGATGATGTCGTGGCCGCGGAGGTGCTCGTATCCGACCGACGCCGATGTCGTCGCGCCGAGCTGCCGCTCGTATTGAAGGGACGCCTGATCGGAACGGCTGTTCTGAATGTTGGGATCGATGGTGGTGATGTTCGTGAGCACGGTCGTCGGGAACGTTGCGAACGTGTTCGGGAATGCCGGCGCGCCGGCCAAGTTCTGCGTGACCTGCACGACGCGGTAGGTCACGCCGTTGCGCTGGATCGCGTTCGACACGGCGCGCAGCGGGATCGGCGAGTAGTACATGCCGGCCGACGCGCGCAGCACGCTGCGGCCGTCGCCGTGGATGTCCCACGACACGCCGAGGCGCGGAGAGACGTTGTTGGTGTCCGTCTCGACGAGCGACGGCAGCTGCTGCACGTCGTAGCGCAGCCCGGCGTTGACGGTCATGCGCGGCGTCGCGCGCCACTCGTCCTGCACGAAGACGCCGATGTTCGTGTTCGTCTGATGCGTGTCGGGCTCGCCGAACGCCTGCTGGTAGCTCGAGTAGCGCCCGGCCAGAAAGTTCGCGAGATTCTGAAACGAATACACGCCCTGCACGGCGCCGGGGAAGCCGATGCGCACGCGGTTCTGCAGCAGATCGATGCCGCCTTTCCATGCGTGATCGCCGCGGAGCAGCGTCATGTTCTGCACGAGCTCGTACAGATCGATGTCGCGCGCGGTCGGCGAATTCGTCGCCGTGCCGAAGCTGGCGATGCCGGCAATCGTCACGGCCGGTCCGGTGAAGTCGTTCGGCGGCGCGGAGAGGCGGCTGCGCGTTACTTGCGCGCGCGTCTCACTGATGACGGCGTCGGAAATCGTGCGCAGATTGCTCGCGGCCAGCGTGCGGTCGTGATTGTCGAGACTCGTGGCGCGGCTGACCGCGTTGAGACCGCCGGCGGAGCGCGCGTTGTCGCTGCTCACGTCATACGTGCTGAAACGAAGCGTGAGCTGATCGGACGCGGAGAGCGAGTGGTCCGCGCGCGCGAAGAGGTTCGTCGTGTCGAGCGTCGTGTCGAAGGTGCCGGTGGCGATGCGCGGCCCGGCATACGCGACTTGATCGAGCCGCGCGTTGATCGCCGAGACATTCGCGGGCGAGATCGTGATCACGCCGCCGCTCTGCTGCCGAAGCTGCTCGACGTTGGAGAAGAAGAACGAGCGATCGCGCAGCAACGGACCGCCGGCCGACGCGCCGTACTGCTTCTGATCGAGCGGCAGCTTCGTGCCGGAGAGCGCGTTCTCGGAGTCGAAGCGCTCGTCGCGCACAAACGCGTATGCGTCGCCGCGAAACGCGTTCGTGCCGGAGTGCGTGGCGATGTTGATGATGCCGCCCGTGGCGCGCCCGAACTCGGCCGTTCCGCCGGAGCGCACCACCGCAAACTCGCGGATCACTTCCTGGCTGAAGAACGTGCCGGCCAGCTCCGCGGCATCGTCGTTGGCGGAAAGTCCGTCGACGATGAAGGAGTTCGCGAGGTTGCGCTGCGTGGAGACCGAGATGCCGGTGCCCGGCACCGCGGACGTTTCGGCGAAGCGCTGATTCGCGCCCGTGTTCGTGCGCGACACGCCCGGCGCGAGCAATGCGAGGTCGAGATAGTTCCGGCCGTTGAGCGGCAGGTTGTGCACTTCCTCGGGGGAGATCGTCGCGACGACCTGCGTGCGCTGCGTTTCGACGACCGGCGCCGCGGCCGAAACGTCGATGGTCTCGCTCTGCGTCACCTGCAGCCGGATCGGAATCGTCGAGCGCCGCGCCGATGCCGAGGCGCAGCGATTGCCGCGCGGAGGCGAAGCCGGGAGCGGCGGCCGTGAGCTCGTAGTCGCCGATCGCCAGCAGCGGGAAGCGGAACCGCCCCTGCGCATCGGTGGTCGTGGTCCGCGTCTGATTGCGATCGACGTTGCGGATCGTGACCGTCGCCGCAGGGAGCGCAGCGCCGGAAGGATCTTCGACCGTCCCGCTGATCCTCCCGCGGTGACGGCCTGTTGGGCCGCGAGCGGCAGCGATAGGAGGAGCAGAAGGATGGCCGAATACTTCATCTGATCTCCGGCAGCGGATCGATGACGCGCACGTGCGACGTGCCGTCCACGAACGTCGTGTAGGAAAGCAAAGCGCGCCTGCCGCTCCGCACGTAATGCGGCGACGAGCCTTTATGGGCCAGCGTCACCGTTTGATCGCCGACGCGCTCGATCGCGTTTGCCGCGCCGTTGAACCACGCCAGCCACATCGTGCCGTCCGCGGTCTCGGCGAATCGCGGACCCGACTCGGGACAGCCTTTCACCGACCAGCGATCGTCGGCCACGTCGCCGCGCGCGACGAACGGTTGTCCGGCGCCGTTTGCGACGGCGTAGGCCATGTTGCGGACGTCGCCCACGGCGAGATCGCGATACGCGAGCCAGATCTGTCCATTCGAGGCTGCGAAGAGCGCCGTGCGGCAGCATTGGCAGGTGAGGGGATCGGCAGTCTGTGCGGCCGCCACGCGAAGATCGCGCTGTACGACCGCCGTCTGCACGCCCTGCTTCCCCGCGCGGCTGTCGAGCCACGAAACGACGACGTCGCCGCCGCGCGTGAGCGCGAAGTCGGCGAAGTTGTGCGATCGCGGAGCGACGTCGCCGTCGATGCGCCGCGGCGCCGACCAAGTGCGGCCGCCGTCGGCCGAGAGTTGCGCGCGCAACTCGCTCTTGCTGTGATGGCCGGAGCCGCCGGGAACGGCGGCAGGATAGAGGACGAGCAGCGATCCGTCGCCGCGCGAGGCGAAGAGGGGAGTGTTCTCGCCGCGCAGATCGATCGTGTCGCCGGACGGCGAGATCGCCGACGGGCGCGATTCATCGAGCCGGCGGTGCATCAATCGCCGCGTCGCGGGATCGACGTAGACGACGTGCGCTGCGCCTTCCGGCGTGATCAGCGCGGCCGGATTGCGTCCGGCAATGTCAAAGCGTTCCGCGGTGCCGCTGCAACCAAACAGCACGGCACACGCGAGCGCGGCGCGCAAACGCATGGATTCTCCTCAACGCGAAGACGTGGAGCGGCGGGCTCTCAGCCCGCCGGCTTCGGAGGAGGAGAGTCGGGCGGATTCACGAGCCGCGTGGCGAGATGCATCACGCGCGTACCGAATGATTCTGCAGCGACATAAACGCTCGCGGGCTTTATTTCGATCAGAACCGCCGGCCGATGCTCACCGACGAGCGGCACGACCGCCGTGCGTTCTTCGGGGCTCTGCATGCCGCAGCTCCGTGCGTTTTTCATGGGACACGATGCACCTGCTTCGAGCTTGCAGCAGCACGAAGCGGCGGCAGGCGGAGCGAATGCCGCGGCTGCCGTAGGGAACAGCATCGCGACAAACAGCACGAGCGCGGTGGCGCGCATCGTCATGGATCGTAGCACGCGGATTTGGGAGAATCCGCATCAGTGAAGCGACTGTGCGTGTTTCTGCTGGCGGCGCTCCCTGTCTTCGCGCAGCAGGACGGCGCGGCGCTGCTGATGAATCAGGCCGGCGGCACGAGCGCGAATCCCGCCTCGCAGCAACAGCATCTGATGTTCAACGCCGGCTCGTGGCATCTCATGCTGCACGGGCTCGCGTCGATCAACCAGCTGCGCGCCACCGGACCGCGCGGCGGCGAGAAGACGTTCTCGACGAATTGGGGGATGCTCTCCGCGCAGCGTCCCATCGGCCGCGGACATCTGTTGCTGCGCACGATGCTCAGTCTCGAGCCGGCGACGATTTCCGGACGCAAATATCCGGAGCTGTTTCAAACCGGCGAGACCGCGTTCGGCAGGCAGCTGATCGATGCCCAGCATCCGCACGAGCTCTTCATGGAGCTCGCCGCCGAGTACGCGCATCCCCTCGGCCGTCACGCGGTCGGCTATCTCTATGTCGCGCCGATCGGCGATCCGGCCCTCGGTCCGGTCGGCTTTCCGCATCGCGATTCCGCGAACGAGATTCCGCAGGCGCCGCTCGGACATCACTACGAAGACTCCACGCACATCGCCGCCGATGTGATCACGGCCGGCGTTTCGTTTCGCCTCCTGCGCCTCGAGGCGAGCGCGTTCCACGGCGCCGAGCCCGACGAGGAGCGCTGGGACCTCGACGGCGGCATGCCCGACTCGCACAGCGTGCGGCTCGTGCTCACGCCGATGCGATCGCTCTCCGCGCAACTGTCGTACGGCTATCTGACGAAGCCGGAGAAGCTCGAGCCGGGCGATCAGAAGCGCATGTCCGCATCGATCTCGTACACGCGCGGCGGATGGGCGACTTCGGCGATCTGGGGACGCGTGTACAAGGAGTCGCACGACAACACGATCGAGGCGATCACGCTCGAATCGACGCTGCGCCTCGGACGGCGCCACACGTTCGCCGTGCGCTTCGAAGACACGGAGAAAGACGAGCTCTTTCCGCATCGCCATCCGACCGGCGCGATCGAGCGCCCCGCGCCGCCGGTGACGATGTTCCGCGTCCGCGCCGCCACCGCGGGCTACACCTTCGACTTCTTCCGCCGCGGCGCGACCGCGATCGGCGCGGGCGGCAATTACACCTGGTACCGCTTCCCCGACATTCTGAAAGGCTTCTACGGCGAGCGCCCGCACACGCGCGTGTTTTACGTGCGGATGCGCCTCGGCGCTTAATGCCGCGCCGACCGTCGCCGCGGCGGCGTTTCCGTGCGCACGATCTCGACACGCCGCACCGCACGTGCAGCCGCATCGGCGACGTAGACGCTGCCATCCGCCGCGATCGCGATTCCGGCCGGATCGCCGAGCTGCGCCCAGCGCGTCGCGAGTCCGCTCGGCGCGACTTTCCACAACACGCCGTCGCTTCGATCGCCGACGTACACGTTGCCGAGTGCATCGACCGCGAGTGCCGCGGGTCGAAGGAATCCGCTCGCGAGCGTCGTCACCGCGCCGTCCGGCGCAATCTTTCGCACGGCCCCGCGCTCGCCGACGAACACATTGCCCGCTGCGTCGACGGCGATGCCTTCCGGTGAGTCGTAGTGTTCGCTGACGGTGCTCATCGTGAAAAAGCCCGTCGTGCCCGAGACCGGCGTGAGCAGCCGGATCGCGCCGCTGCCGGTGTCGGCGACATAGATCGACCCGCGCAGCGTCGCCGCGACGCCGGCCGGCGCGTTCAGCGACGAAGCGACCGTGTGCGCCGGCACGAACGAGCCGCCGGTGTAGAGGATGCGCACTTCGTTGTTGGCCGTGTCGGCGACGTACACGTAGCCGTCGAGCGGCGTGACGGTGATCCCCCGCGGATGATTCAGGCGCGCGAACTGCCCGGTCGCCGAGCCGGGATTGCCGGCCAGGCCGACGATCGTCGTCGCCTTTCCGTCGGCGATGAGACGAACGACCGAGTCGCCTTCGTCGGTGACGTACAACTCTCCGCCGGGACCGAACGCGACGCCGCCCGGCTTCGCCAGTCCGCTCGCGACGTCCTGGATCGTCACCGCCGGTGCGCGTGTGGACGTAATAGGACGCTCGGAGGACGACACCGGAGGACAATCGGAGAAGACAGCTTCGACGGACCAGGTTCCAACACCGCGGTCGAGCGGCGCGACTGCGGTGGCCGTCGATGATGTTGCGATCTCCGCGGCGAGCGCGCCTTCGACCGCCGCACGCACGATGTATCGCGTCGCGCCGGCAACGGGCGACCAGGTGAAGCGCGTCAGCTGCGTGTCCACGGTCGCGTTGTCCAGTGGTGCGAGCAGCGCCGGCGCCGCGGCGGTGCAGCTGGCCGGCGGGTAGACGATGGAGTCGAGCGTCGCATCGTTGTTGTGCAGCTCCGTATCGGTGGTGCCGAGGGAGGAGATGTGCGCTTTGTTGGAAAGAGTGGTGCGCTGCGAGGGCGCGGTCACGCGGATGGCGATGATGTGCTCGCCCGGCGTGAGCACCTCGGCCGAGCAGCTGACGAACCCTCGCGACGCGGTGCAGTTCCAACCCGGCGCGGTCGTGCCGGAAAACGTGACGTTGGCCGGGAGCGTGTTCGTCATCACGACCCCGATGGCGTTGTCGTTCGCGAGGTCGTCCACCACGATTTCATACGTGAACGGCTGCCCCGCGGCGACGAACGCCGGAGCGCGCACGCTCACCTTCAGATCGACGATGAGATGCGCGGATGCGGAACCCGCGAAAAGCACGCATGCGAAGGCCAGGGAAATGCGCACGGCGAGATCATACGCGGTCATCTGCCATCACTTGATGAGCGACGATTTTCATGAAGGAAGCTCGATCTGCCGAAACTGCTGCGACAGCACGCCGTTGATTGCGTCCTGAAACTTGCCCGTAATCACCTGGCCCCAGGTCCGTGCCCAGGAATACTCGCCGCGCGTCAGGTCCACCAGAAAGATGCTTTGGATGATCGCCCATTGATTGTCGAGGACCGCGAGATGCCGGGATGGATTCGTTTTCGCGTCGCCGAGGTTGTCGGCCAGCACGACCACCTGAATTCCGATCCCCCAGAAGAATGGGATGAAGCCGCATTCGCGCGCGACGCCGCTTCGCAGCGCTTTCAGGTAGGCCGGAAAGTCGGGTCCGATGTCCTGCATCCGAACGACGACCACCGCGCGATTCGTGTTGAAGGTCTGCCGTTTCAGAAGAAGCGTGACGATCGACGGTACCTTCTCCCTCGTTTCCACAAGTCGGAAACCAAAGGTCGCCAAGCGTTCCGAAATCTTCGAGAGGAGCGAAGCGGTCTCCATGACCACAAATTAGCACGCTACAGCGCGCGTGACGGCGGCAAGCCGCAACTGTCTCGTTCCGGCAACTTCCAACACGCGCGCATCGCCGCTGCAACTGTTGACCAGCTCGAGGAGGCAATCGTTCATCGCTTCGCGCAGTTCCGGGTTCTCATCCTCGGGCACAGTGATCGAATCATCGATCGGCAAGACGATGAGCAGGTCGACATGACCCATCCCCGCCGCGGCAAGCTCCGACGCCGTCTGCTTCCAGCTCAGAATTCAAAGCGCGGAGATACGCCAGGAAATCGATCGGGCTTCGCTCGACGATCACGCGTGCCCCGCGGTCATACGTCGATAATCGCTCCACGGAGACCTCGAGTTGGCGATAGAAGTCCTGTGCGCTGGGCATCGCAGGCATCGGTTCGTTGTAGAGCTCTGCCAGCCATTCGTACGGCTCGGGCTCATGAGCATAGTCAGGATGCGCATGGAGGAAGTCGTCGATGAGCGTGCTTTTTCCGGAACCATGCGCGCCGGAGACGGCGATTCTCACCAGTCGAATCTACCTCACTGCAACGTCGGATACGCGTTCGTGATCTCGATCCGCACCGGCACGCCGAGGAGCGCCTGCGCTTCGCCGAGCTTCGCGTGTGCCGCGGCTGCCGCCTCGGACGACGGCGCGTACACGTCCAGCACGATCTCGCTCGTCCGTTCGTCCGCTCCCATGCCGGCGAGGGTGGGGTAGAGGCGCTTGAGCGACTCCGTGTTTGCGTTCATCGCGTGGACGAGCGCATCCACCGTGGCTTTCGCGCCCGTCTCGAAGACGACCGAAAGCGTGCTGCCACCGAGCTTGTGTTGCTGCGCGGCGACGGGCGAGGTGCCGGTGAGCCGTACACGCACGCGATAGACCGGCTGATGATCGACGATGATTCCCGCGAGTCGTGATTTGTAGGTCGTGCGAAGGCGCCCGATCAGGCCACCCATCTCGCTCTGAATGCGCAGCCTGCGCACCGCCTCTTCCTGGCTCACGCCCTGGCTGCGCGCGTAAAAGCGCGCGTCGGCGGCGATGGCCTCGCCGGCGGTCTGGACGGTCGCTGCAGCGAGGAAGAACGCGAGGGCGAATGACGGGATCATGTCCAACGGAACACGGCAGGATGGAGGTCATTCCGATCCCCGAGACGGGAATGAATTTCCCGTCCCAGGGACCATCGCAGCGAAATTCAGGGCAGGTTGATGTTCACCGTGACCGTGCCCGGGTTGTTGTTGCCTGAAAAATCGCGAAGGATGTACTTGAACGTGTCGGTGCCGTGGCGAACGCCCGGCGCGGGCGTGTATTGGACGCTTCCCGCATCGCTCCACGTGACGGTGCCGAGCGTCGGCGCCTGCATGAGCCAGTTGTTCTGATCGAGATACGGATATCCGCCGTCGGGATCGCAGTCGTTGGCGCTCACCGGAATGTGGATGGACGTCCCGGTGGTCATGGTGATGGTGTCCGCGACCGCCACCGGCCGGTGATCATTGGCCACCGACACGGTGACGGTTCCGGTGCTCAAGGCTCCTCGGCCATCCCAAACGCGGTACTGGAATGTGTCGGTGCCGGCAAAGCAGGGCCGGGGCGTGTACTGGACCTGCGACAGGCTATAGATCTGCGCCGTGCCATTAGCCGGCGGCGCGGCGATCGGTCCGGGTGCCGGCTGATAGAGCTCCACTGCGTCTCCATCCGGGTCGGAATCATTCGCGGTCACGTTGATCGTGGCGACGACGCTCGACGAGGCCAGTGACGCGGAATCGGCGACGGTCACCGGCGCGCGATTCTGAATGCTGACCGTGACCTGCGCGAGTGCAGTCGCGCCAGAAGTGTCGGCCACCTGATACTTGAACGTATCCTGGCCGAGGAAGCCGTTGTTCGGCGTGTACCGCAGCGTCGTGTTGTCGACGCGGCTCACAGTGCCGTTCGGCGGATTCTGCACGATGGGATTGGCCGGCAGGCTCAGGGCCTGATTCTCAGGATCCGCATCATTGGCGACGACGTTGATGTTGACCGCGGTGTTGTACGCCGTCGAAGTCGCGTCGTTCACGGGCAGCGGCGCGCGATTCTGCACGGTGACCGTCACTATGGCGGTGCTCTTCAATCCAAGCAGATCTTCGAGCGTGTACGTGAAGGTGTCGGTCCCCACGTAATGGAGCTTCGGCGAGTAACGCAGTGTTGTGTCATTGAGGCGAGTGATCGTGCCGCCGATCGCCGTAGGTGACGTCGCCGCCGGATTGCTCAGCTTCACGTAGTGTCCGTCCGGATCCGTGTCATTGGCGATGACGTCGATGTCGACGCTCGTGGCCAGGCCGGTGATCGCGGACAGCACCGAGGCCGTGTCATTGACGCCCGCCGGCGGTTTGTTCTGAATATTGACCGAAACGGTCGCCGTGGCGGTTGCACCGCGGGAGTCCGTGATCTGGTAGGTGAACGTGTCGGGACCCCATTGGCTCGGCGGGGGAGTGTATTTGAGCGTGTTGTTGTCGATGCGCGTGACCGTCGCGCCGGGCCGCGGCGCGACTACGACCGGCGCCGATATCAACAGGATCGCGTCGCCGTCCGGATCCGAATCGTTCGCCGTCACATTGATGTTGACGGGCGCATTGATGAACGTACTGGCACTATCGTTCACGGCAACCGGCGGGCGGTGGATGACGATCGTCACCGTGCCGCGCGCTTTCGCGTATTTGGTGTCCTGAATCTCGTATTGGAAGCTATCCGTGCCGCCGTAGCCGCTGTCCGGCACGTACCGCAGCAGAGTGGCGGAGAGGCGTTGCACCGTGCCGTGCTGCGGCGGCACGACGATCGGCGACACCATCAGGCTGATCGCTTGCCCGTCAGGATCGACGTCGTTCTGCAGTACAGGAAGATCGACAGAGGCGGTGCCGAGCAGGATGGCGACGCTGTCATTGCCGGCGATCGGCGGATGATTTTCGACCGGGACATATTCGACGACCTGAACGCTGACGGCGGCCTGGGAGCGGCCTCCCTGACCGTCGGTGACTTCATAGGCAAACTGCACGGTGCCGGTCTGTTCGGGGCCGGGACGGTAACGCAGCACCTGATCATTGATGAGCAGCACGTCGCCGAAGGCCGGCTGCGTGACCGTGGGATTGGAAATGCTCAACCGGAAGCCTTGCGGATGCGTGTCATTCAGGACGACGTTGATGTCGACCGCCGAGGCGCGGTTCACAATGGCGGAGTCGGGGCGCGCGACCGGCGCACTGGTCGAGCCGACCGTAACGAATACCTGACCGCGGGCGCGGTGGTTGGCCGCGTCCTTGATCTCGTATTCGAAGGCGTCGGTGCCATGGAAATCAGGATCGGGCACGTATTGGATCGTCGACGGCGACAACACGTTCGCCATGCCGCGAACCGGCTGCACCGTCACCCCGGTTTCGGAGAGCGCGAGCCCTTGGTTTTCCGGATCGGTGTCATTGGCAACGACATTGATGGAGACCGGTGTGGCCATCAGTGTCGACGCCTCATCCGACACGGCCACCGGAGGTTGATTGTTTGTGGCCGCGACGTTGAGGACGACGGTCGCGCGCGCAGTCCCGCCGCGGCCGTCATTGATCTGATATTCGAACCCGTCGCCGCCCGAATATCCCGCTGTAGGCGCATATTGCAGAATGCGGCTCGAGATCCTTTGTACCGTGCCGTGGAGCGGTGCAACGGTGAGGGGATTGGCGTCGAGCGCCAGCTCATCCGAATCGGGATCAGAGTCGTTGTTGACCACGTTGATCGAAATCGGGGTATTCACCGTGGTATTGGCGACATCACTACGCGCGAGCGGCGGATGGTTCTCTCCGACGAAAATCAGCACGTCCCCGACGGCGATGTTTCCGGCAGCATCCGAGACCTGATAGCTGAACCGGTCCGTGCCGGTAAACGTGTTGCCCGGCGTGTAGCGGAACGAGGTACCGGAGATCCGCTCCACAATCCCGGATTGCGGCAGGTCGACAATCGGATTCGCCGTGAGCGTCAGCGCCGTGCCCTCGGGGTCGATGTCGTTGACGACGACATTGACGACCGCGCTGCCACCCACGTTGATCGAAACACGATCATCGTTCGCGATGGGCGGGTGATTTCCGCTGCCGACGGACACGAACACCGTGCCGGTCGTGCGGCCGCCCTTGAAATCGCGAATGCGATACACAAAGCGGTCGACTCCCTCGAAGCCGGAGGCCGGCGTGTACTCCACGGTCGCCGGTGTGGCCACGCGCACGCTGCCATGCATGGGGAGCTCCGCAAACGGCGCTCCCGGCAGAATGCTCAGAGGATCGCCGTCCGGGTCGCTGTCGTTGGCGACGACGTCGATCTCCACCTTCGTGCCGGGCGTCGTCGTGGCCACGTCGTTTTCGGCAATGGGGATCTGGTTTCTGTCCACGACAGTGAGTCGCACCGTGGCCCGCGCCCAGCCGCCGCGATGATCGCGGATGAGGTAGTCGAAGGAATCGGGGCCTTTGTACTCCGCGGCAGGGCGATAGGCGAGCTGCGTGTCGGACAGGCGGACCGCCGTTCCGTGCGATGGCGGACTGGCGATGGGTGTGCTCACCAGCGCCAGCGGATCGCCGTCCGGGTCGGTGTCGTTCGCGACGACGTCCAGGTTGGTGGCCTGATTCGCCATCAGTTCGAAGTCGTCGCCATTGGCTTGCGGGACGGCATTGGGCAGGCCGACGCGAACCGTCACGGTGGCGCGGGCGCGTTTGCCGCGGCCGTCCGCGATCTCGTACATGAACTGCTCCTCGCCGCTGAAATCATGGGCGGGCGTGTAATTGACGGACGTGCCGGAGACTCGGATGGCGCTGCCGCCGTGATTCGGCGTGACGACAATCGGATGCTCGATGAGGCGTACTGTGTCGCCGTCCGGGTCGTAGTCATTCGCGGCCACGTTGATGACGATGCTTCCGTTCTTGTCGACGGCATCGCGATCGGAGACCGCGACGGGCTTGTTGTTCGGCGCTCCAACCGTGATGGTGACCAATGCCCGCGCACGCATCCCGCGCCCGTCGGCGATCTCGTATTGGAAGGTGTCGGCGCCCGAATAGCCGGCCGCCGGCGTATAGATGACGGAATATTGGCCGAGCTTTTGAGCCGTCCCGTGTTGCGGCGCAACGACGATCGGATTGTCGATCAGGAACGGGGTCTCGCCATCGGGATCCCAGTCATTGTTCGTCACATCGATCTGTACTGCGGTGCCGACATCCGTCGTCGCGCTATCAGCCTCGGCGACCGGCTTCTGGTTGTCGCCGATATTGACCGTCACCCACGCCCGCGCGCGGCGTCCGTTGCCGTCCTTGATCTCGTATTGGAAGGTGTCGGTGCCTTGCGCGGAGCCCGCCGTGTAGGTCACGTTCGTATCGGATGTGCGAACGGCCGTGCCCATGGTGGGCGGTACGATGATGGGATTGTCGATCAGGGAAACGACGTCGCCGTCCGAGTCATAGTCATTGTCCGTGACCGGGATCGAGATCGCCGTCCTCGGGCTTACGGCCTTCGTATCGTCCAATGCCACCGGCTTACTGTTGGCAATGAAGAAGAATTCGTCGTCGTCTTCATCCGACGTGCGGAAGGAGATGGTCGGATCGTCCGCCGACGCCGTGCCCGTGGAAACGATCTGGAACGTGCCGCTCCCTCCGGCGGGAATCGAGCTCGGAACGGTTTGGGCGACCGTCAGCGCACCTGTCACCTGCAGGTTGCTGAGAGTCAGCGCGTTGCTTCCGTCATTGAACACCGTGAAGAGCGGGCTGCCGGTGGGATCGAAACTGCCGTTGTTGACGAGATCTTCGGCGCCCTGTTTCACGCGCACGTTGACGCGGCGGCTTCGCGTGACGTTGATCTTCACGGTGAGCTCGTACGTTTGATTGGGATCATTGGTGGTAAACGTCAATTTCCCCGTGTGCTCACGAACTTCCGAGCTCTTGAAGGAGATCTGAAATTTCTTGTTGGGCTCCCCGTTCGGCCACTCCCTTTCCGGAATGGAGTAATTGCCGGGTTGCGTGACGCTGAATCCCGGCCCGGAGATTCTCAAGGTCCCGATCTGAAGTTTCTTCGTGCCGTAATTGAAGATCGCGAGACTGAGCCGGCGCTCCTCATTGGGCGCGGCCGGTTTCATCGTGACGGTGGTGAGTTTCTCATCGCGGTCGCCGGGGTAATCGACGGCTGCATAGGGTCCTTCCCGTTTCCGCGCTCTCGCAGGGATCCAGACCACGTTTCCCTGGTCTTCCGCGCCATCCACTTCGCCGTAAGAGACGAAGGCGGCGCCTTCGACGATCGGATTCCACAGGGGGCAGCCGGGTTGACCGCATTCCCGGACCAGACGGTAGGGCGTCCGATACGCGAGCTCATAACGGGCGCGTTGGTTCGGCTCCAGGATGACCGAGTTGGGCCAGCTGTACCTCAGCTCTCCATCGAACGACAGGTCCCACTGGCTGCTGCCGGTTTTTCCGGAACCGGTCCAGGTGGAGCGAACCTGGATTCGGCGGTTGCTGGTATTGCGAATGAAGACATCGCGATGAACGGCCAGCACACCCCACGGAGGGACGATCCCGAAATCGTGGGCGGGAATGTTCAGTTGATCGGTGGGAATCGTAAAGTCCGGATTCAGATAGGCGAAGGAGACCGGCGTGCCGGCGTCGTCTTCGATCCTCACTGTGAGATCCGGAATGGTGACGATCGAGTCCGGATTCAGCTTCAGACCGAGGACGAAGGTCTTCCAGGCACCGGCGGAATCCGTATATTCGAAATGCGGATAGACCGAGAGCCGGTGGAGGTCGTCATAGTCGTGACGCATTCCCGAGACCGTAAACGTCGTCGTGGAGCCGGATGCCACGGAGCTGCCTGGCTGATAGCAGGCGACGGTGAGCCCGGGGCTCGTGTCGCATGCGAAATTCCTGATCGCGAGCGTGCCGGGTCCGTCGTTCTTGATGGTGAACGTAATGCTGTCGAGATGCGCGCCGCTGGCGTCCCGGAGGTTCCAGGCGTTCACCGTCGCGTGATTCGCAACCACTACTGACGTTCCCTGATCGTAAAACCTGACGGTCGGCTCGCCACCGGGCCCCGGCCCCCCGCAATCGGGCGGGCAGCCGCCGCCACCACCGCCCCCCGAGCCCACCTGCGCTTCGAAATTCACGGCGAACGTGCTTCTGGAACCGAAGGACGACGGCTCGGTATCGACGTCGAATGTCAGCTGGCCGTTCCGGACACCCGCGGTGGAGGGAGCCGTAAATTCGATCGTGAGCTGGACCGTGCCATTGGGAGGAATCATTTCGGTCGGCAGGAAATAGCTGAAACCGTTGCCGGTGAAATTCAGGTGTCGTACATAGACGGCTTGAGAATGGTTATTCCGAAGCTCGAAGACCCTTCTGGCGGTGGAATTCGGCGCGACCTCGAATCGGAAGGTCCCAGCCTGCGGGATCGGCTCGATTTCGGTTGTCGTATTCAGCGCCGCACTGCTGTTCGCAATCGTGCCGTTGGGGTCGTAATTGACGGGGACAAACATGAATCCCTGCGGGCCTTCGATGCGGATCGGCACCGCGTAGACGGCTAAGTAATAGTATTTCGTCTGCCCGTTCCGTACGGATTGAACCTGATAAATCTGGCGGCCATACTTTTTCTTCTGATCGCCCCAGGTCTGAATCGTTTTCAGGGCCATGGGGACGGCCTCTTTCAAGGCCAGGCCTCTGGACACCGATTCCGAGAACTCCGCGAGGGTGTCGAAGACCGCTTCCCAACCCAGCTGCGGCTCTTCCGGGAGGGGCTCCGGCGGCACTTTGTTGTACTGCGCCGAAACATCTCGAAACGTGGCTGTAATACCGGCCTTTTCCGCGGTGACATCGAAGAGTCTCGTGTTTCCCCACTCCGTGAGCTCGTTCCACTTATGCGCACCCAGATGCACGCGCCACGCTCTGCCCTTGCCGAGGGCATTGTGGTACGAGTCGGGCTCCAGGAAAACGCCGCTGATCGGGCTGGTCAGCGAGAAATCATCAGTTTCCTTCGACAGCCGTCCCTTGACCAACAAGCCGAGGGACTGCTGCACGCTTCCATTGGTTCGAAACGTAAAGGTCTTGGTGAAATCCTTGAAGTCGCCGGGGACGTTGGTGTCGCTGGTCTGGAAATCGATTCGAAATGCCTGGTCCCGGCCCTGCTGGACGACGATCGGAAACGTCACGTCTTTCCAGCCGATCAGGTCATCCCGCATCTTGATGCTGAAGACGCTGTCGCCGGATTGCTGAATGGAATCGATGCGCAGCGAGTCTCTGCTTTCCGGCCGGTTATAAACGCGGATGATGCGTTGGACAAACGGCGCCGGACCGATGGGGTGCTCGACGTGCTCGGCGGGGACTTCGAGAAAATCGACGGTATTTCCGAGCAGGGGTGCGCCATAGACGTCCTGCATTTCATAGAGCACCTGGTCGGAGCCGGTGGCCTTGAACGTAATGACGAACTCGTAACTATGGCTCGTTCCGGGCAGCACCGGATCGTTGGTGGTCAGAATCTTGACGACACAGCGGTAATCGCCGGGCGTGACCGGGTTGATCACGACGTCGAAATGAGCCGGCGCACCGATGTTCACCGATCCCGGCAGCTCGATCCGCGGCAACTGCCCCTGCGGCGGACTGGAAGGCGGGTTGGTCTGACACGCGTTCTTGTTGATACCGGCGGCGACGTTGATGGTCGCGTGAGAGAGCTGCAGCGACTGCGCTCCATCATTGAAGATGGAGAACGTCAGAATTCTGTGCTCGCCTGAGGCGAAATTCGGGATTGGAAAGGTCCATCCGTGCCGCGTGGGAACGGCATTTGGCAGAGCCGATTGAAGACGGATCGACCGGCCGCTTTCGAGTGAGGTCAGCTTGTAGGTGATGGCTTGAACCGCGTTATTGAGGGCTGTGTAGCCCCCGAACGGGCTGAACTGATGTTCATCGGTCGAGGTATGCAGGCGCGAGATTCCGGATTGCACCAGCGCGGCAACCGCGCCGATCATCGCGGGACCGGTTGCCCGTCGATTACTACTGTAGTCGGCTGCACGATAAACGCCGGGTCCCCGGTTCGCGCGCGGTCCCTGGCCGACCAGGACCGACCCGCTCGGGTTCACGAACGGCTGATGCGCCCAGTAATTGACGCCGTTGGTTCCGTTCCCCGGCGCGTTCATGTTCGGAAGGATGTTGGTGGTGAAATAGACGAGATCCACGTCGCTGTAGCCCGCGTCGGAGACCACCGTATATCCGAGCGCCGTGACTTCTTTGATCTTGTAAAAGACGGCCGGGTGGACTTCCAACGGAACACTGTATTGACCGTACCCGGGCCAGCAAACCCAGTGTCCGAGGCTCCAGCTGCCTCCGCACAGGATGTAGTGCCAGGGCAGGATGACGATGCTTCCCCGGGGAAGCGATTTCACCGACTCGATCGCCGATTCCGGAACGAAAACGCCGTTATAGAACATCGGGACGATGTAGAGGCCGCGCGGATCATTCTGGTTTTGGGGCTGGATCTGCGGCAGCGATTCCTGCAGGATCCAGGCGTTGTCGAAATCGCCTCCGTCCGCGCCGGTCCCGAAATAGCCGTGCTGTCTCATCGGGAACTTCAAGCCCGTCGGGACGCCTTGTGCGCCGAGGACCACCGTGGCGCCGGCACCGGCCAGGCCGTGTTGTTCCCAGGCATTGGCGATCGAATGCTCGCAGAGATAGAAGTTGTTGGCGCCGCACGTGGCGTCCGGAGTGCGCTCGGGGCCGGAAGCCGCCGTGGAGAGGAGCGCATGCGAGCCTTCGCTTTGCGACGCGCTTGCGGGAGCCTGCGGCGCGATTTCTGCCGATTCGACGATCGCCAATTCATTGAGCTGCTCGACGAATGCGTCTGCCACTTCGTACGAGACCGGCGTCCGGAGCAGAAAATACGTCCTGGGATCAGGAAGCTGCTCTTTCCAGTACGCCTCGGCGGTTTTCCAGTCACGGACCTGGTCGTCGACCGGCTGCCGATAAAGAGGCTCCCACTGGCTGCCGACTGGAAGTGCCTCGAGTACGGAAGCGGAGACGCTTTGCGTCGCAAGATCCGCCTGTGTCAGATCGGCAATGTGCTGAATTTCCCCATCGACGATCGTCAGCCGCACGCCGTCTCTGAATTTCACTTTGAGGATTTTCTCGATCGGCTCGTCCTCCGCCGCCTGTGCCGCTACGCCGCCCGCCACCGTTCCGTCCGCGCGCGCGACCGTCAGGCCATAACGTTGTTGCGGTCCCTCCATGGCCTGGACCCCGGACTCTCGAGCGACCTTTGCGCTGGCTCGGGTCTTATAGGTCGCGCGGACCGGGTCAATGACGTAGTCGTTCTCTTCGTTCGCCGCGAGCAATTGCGGCGCGAAACTCATCATGAGCAGGGAAATGGCGACAAACAGCGCACGCACGGACGAAGTTCTCACAATCGGATCCTTTGCATTTGCATTGGGCTCAGCTCTCAGGCGAGCCACTGTCGGCTACAGGCGCCGCCGTGTCCTGAACGCGGCCGGAAAAAGCTGTGAACGACGCGTGACTAAAGCGCGCCCACGAGCTCACCGCAGCGGGAACATTGAACGGAGGGCGGCTGGACCGGCACGGTGAATTGATAGCCGATCGCGGAAATGGTCCGGATGTACTCCTCACCCGAATACCGTTTCAGGATTCGCCGCAGATCGGAGACCGCTTTGGAGAGGTTGTTGTCCGTCACGAATTGATCGGGCCACAACGCCCGCGCCAGCTCATCCTTGGTGACCACGCGACCCGCTTCGCGCAACAGCATCACCAGGAGATCGAACAGCCTCGGGGAGAGCATCACCTCGTCCGATCCACAATGGAGCACGTACGACCGCGACTGACAGGAAAACGGGCCAAATGAGTATTGTTCGTTGGACATTGGGGTGGAGCTCGCTGATTTCGGTGAGATCACGGTACCGGTGCCGGCTGCGCGGTTCGACAGAATGGTGATCAGGCGCGCCGTGGCGCCCGGTTCATGGACCAGCCGGGGACAAACGGGACGCTGTCACCGCGAATTGGCCGCTGTTCCGGCGCAAGGGGATGGTGCAGCGGACGCGGAACTGGCGGTTTTCCGGCGTGTCGATCGACACCGTCCCGCCCGCGGCTTCGACTCGACGCATGACGAACGTCAGTCCGCGGCCGGGAGAGCGCGGCACCTGCGCATCCGCGGCATCGTTCCAGATCGTCAGCGTCAACGCTTTTCGCGTTTCGGAGATCGTCAGCCCGACCCGCGTGGCCTCGGCGGATCGCGCGACGCCATGCTTGAATGCGTTCTCGATGAGCGGTTGAAGAATCAGCCGCGGGAACGACGCTTCGGAACCGGCGCCGATGTCCCATGAGTCGACGATCAGCCTCGACTGAAAGCGCATCGCCTGGACGGCCATGTAGTCGGAGGCGAGATCGAGCTCCGCGCGCAGCGTCCAGAACTGCAGTCCCGCGCAATCGACCGTCTTCTGGACGAGCTGGGCGAGCCGCAACGTCATCGCCGCGGCGGCTTCGGCGTCCGTCCGCAGCAGCTCGACGATGGACGAGAGCGCGTTGAGCAGGAAGTGCGGGTGGTAGCGCGCTTCGAGGGCGCGGGTCTCCGCCTGGGCCACCTCATCGCGCGCCCGCACGGCGGCGTCACTCGCGCGCAGAAGCTGCCGCCCGAAGCCCACCGCCACCGCAGTGGCGCCGAACGTGAGCGCGAGAAAGGAATTGCGCAGGAGCAGCGAGGGGAGCACCACCGGCGCGCCGAACAGCGATGCCAGCGGGACACGGACGAGCAACGACACGACGGCCAGACTGGCAACCATGACCAGGCCGATCGCCGCGAAAATGGCGAACACCGAAATGCAGACCGCCAGCCGGTAGGGGAGCGACGCGACGCGGTCGAGAACCCACGCCAGCACAGGACCGACGACGAGCCACAAGGCGACCGAGACTCCGCTGGTCGCCGCGCGGCTCCAATAGTGGTCGCCTTCGCCGACCCATTGCAGATCGCTGAAGATGAACGCGGCCGCATACAGGAGCAGCATCAGCAGGACATGGAACAACCGCGGCGGCGGCGGACACTTTGGCGCGAACGAGTCGTCGCCGGGCAGCGCGATGTCCCGCGACGCGGAACGTTCCGGCGCGCGGCTCAGGAGGTGGCGCTCGTAGCGGGCCAGCCGAAACAGCAGCATGGTGGCGCGCTCGCGATCCTTTTTCGCCTCCGCGGCGATGCGCTCGAGCATGGCCACCGTGATGCGCGGCCGAAAATGCTCCTCCACGAGTTGCCGCGTGCGCCGCGCCTCCTCTGCCTCGAGCTCCATGCGCTGGTCATTCAACTCCACCGTGCGCCGGTACCAGTACACGGCGCGCACAATGGCCGTGGTCGCGGCACTGACTTGCAGCGCGGAACCGAAGCCGACGAGGTAGATGATGAGCGCGTCGCGCAGAGGCGTCGCTGTCGGCGGCATGCGCTCGACCGACACCGCGGCCAGCACCGCGATCAGCCCGCCGGCCGCTGCGTAGGCGAGGTTCGGAACGACGTAGGCATGCGTACGGTCGATCCGTTCCACGAAGAAAGGCAACAGCACGAGCAACCCGGCGCACCAGACCGCCGACGCGAGCACGTCTCCGAGTCCTGGGCTCTCGAGCAGGAAAAAGCGGAGCGTGAGTGCGGCGACGACGAATCCCGCAACGCCGCCGACGATGCGGGCTCGCTGCGATCTCGTCAGTGGGGCCGGCATCGGAACGCCGCTCAGGCGCCGGCCGCGTTGAATGCGAGCGCCAGCGCCAGGATCCGGCTCCGGTACACGCGGCTCAACGGGATCGCCGTCCCGTCGTGCAGCACGACGTTGTAATCGCCGTGGGAGACGGGGACGAGCTCGCGCACGTTTCGAATGTTCACCATGTACGAACGATGGGTGCGCACGAACACCGCGGCGTCGAGGCGGCGCTCGAGCGAGGCCAGCGTGGTCCGCAGCAAGTACGACTGTTTGCGCGTGCGCAATTTCACGTAGTTCCCCACGGCCTCCACCACTTCGATGTCGCCGATCGCGACGCGCAGCATGCGGTCGCCGTCCTTCACGAAGACCTGATCGAGGCTCGAGGCCCGCGGCGCGGCCGGGACATCCGCGCGTTGCCGCTCGAGAGCGCGGAGAACCCGCGTGACGGCGCGCCGGCAACGCAACGGCTCGGCCGGTTTCAGGATGTAATCGACGGGAGCCACGTCGAACGCCGCGTACGCATACTGGATGTGCGCGGTGACGAAGACGACGAGCGGCCGCCCGGCGATCTCGGCGTCCCGCGCCAGCTCGAGGCCGCTGGGGCCGGGCATTTCGATGTCGAGGAACACCGCGTCGGGATCGTGGGTCTCGATCGCCTCACGCGTTTCCCGGATATCCGCGCAGCAGGAGACGACTTCCACGCGCGGATCGGTGCGGAGCAGATGTTCGAGATGCGAACGAGACAGAGGCTCATCATCGGCGACAACGATTCGCATTGCGCTCCGTGATACCCGCCCGCGGCAGGGACTGTCAATAAAATTGCAGCGAAATGTGGCTGGGAGCGCGCGAAATCAACTGCCAGATCACCGGGATCGACACCTGGCACGTGCGCGAGGTTGATGATCGCCCGCGAGGCCATCCTTGGTTGTCGATTTTCCTGGATCTTGGCGGCTCGAAAGTCAACCTAGGTTGTTTTCGATATTCTGCGAGCCTTGTTTTGAATACAACCTTGGTTGAGTTTCAAATCAAGACCGGTTGTATGAGAATCAACCTTGGTTGATTTTCATATCAAGCTCGATTGCATGAGAATCAACCTTGGTTGTTCGACAATGACAGTTGTGAATGATCAGAAAATCAACCTTGGTTGTATTCAACACAGTTGTCATTGTCATTGAAGCGAACCAAGGTTAGTAAATAAGCATCGATTAGCTCGAAATGTTGCCAACCTTGGTGTGCGATATCGACATCAGCTTCGGTATGTAAACAAACCTTGGTCTGTTTCGACATCTGGAATCGCCTTCATAGACCAACCAAGGTTCATAAACAAACGGCGAGCCTCCTTGCGGAGACTCGCCGTTCGCAAACGAAACCGGGATTAGTACAGAGCGTTCTTGCCCGCGATGTCATCCGCCTCGAGCGTGCGGTTGTTAAAGTTGCACGAGCTGACGGAGGGGTACATCGTCGCGCCGGTGACGGTCGAGTGGCCGAGGCCGATCACGTGACCGACTTCGTGCACCATGATGCCGTCGATGTCGTACTCGCCGCTGCAGCCGTCGGGCTCGCGCGACGAGGTCATGTCGATCTTCGTGTTCGTGTAGACGTCGGCGTCGTCGATGAAGGTGTTGCTGCCTTCCGAGTGGTAGTAGCCGGTCAGCGTCGCCGCGAGGCAGGAGCCGTTGCAGATGTGTCCATTGTTGTTGAGCGTGATCGTCGCCGGAGCGGTGCCCTGCACGGCCGCCACGCTCGTGACGGCGGAGTTGACGATGCCCCAGGTCCGGATCGCGTTCGCGACCGCGGTGACGCCGCCGTCGCTGTCGGTGATCTTGCTGTTGCCGCGGTTATAGACCGGGACGCTCACCGGGGTCGTCTTCCAGACGCGGCGCGGGGAGAGGAGCGTGAAGGCCATCGCCGGCGCGGCGATGGCGGCAACGGTGAGGATCGCGAGAGCGTAAATCGTGAGCTTCTTCATGATTCAGTCCTCCTCCCTTATTTCTCGGCGCGCGGGCGCTCATAGCGTTCACCGGCGCGCGCGGCGTTGACCATGGCCGTGAACTCGTCCATCGTCAGCGAATCGGCCATCGCGTTCTCACGCGCATTGAAACGGTCCGGACGCTCCAGCCGGGCGTCGCCCTGCTTCACCGGATCCTCGATCAGCACTTCCATGCCGCCGCGGTCGCGCACCAGGAACTTGCCCTGATTGAACGCGTGAATGCGGAAGTCGGCGCCGTCTTCCCACTGCGCGAGGAAGAGCACGACGTCTTCGCCGCGCCGCACCATCGGGAAGCCGATCGCTTCCTGCGTGTAGTCGCCGACCGTACCGCCGACTTCGCGAACGACCAGCGTGTCGGGGCCGGTGATCTCGCCGAAATAGCGAGTGACGCGGATGGTGGCGTACGTGTAGATGACTTCATGCGCGTCATCCCACGCGCTCCAGACGTTCTGCACGTCGCCGCGGACGATGTACGTCGACTCGCGCGCAACCTGGTCGAACGAGAGCTTGATGAACTGCGAGGCGGACAACGGGAGGGCGAGAACAAGGAGTAACCCTACGAGCATCAGTGATCGACGGTGCATCCATTTCCTCCTGTTAACTTGTGGTGAAGCGATCGTGGCGTTCTTCAAACGGCAGGCCAAATCCCTTTTGTGAGCGCACGTTAGGCCGGGATGCGGGTCCGAAATTGAGCCGAAGATGGTTTGTTGACCCGCCTTCTGCCCACTTTGTGACCCGTTCGGTGTGCTACTACCGCACTCGTTGATTTCGTAAACAATACTGCGCAAAGTGGCTTAGCCAATGTGTACGACGTGGCAGTCCGTTTGCGCTGTGCCGCGAGTCGATGTCGATCGTCGATTCCCTCCTGCCCCTCCGAGCCGAAGAGCGCGAGTTGCTCAGCGCGCGTGTGCTGGTCGATGGAGATCGCGCCGCGGTGGTCTTCACGCCGCGCGGAGTCATCGGTGAGGATGATTACGTGCGCTTCACGCTCCACTACTACGCGCGTGTTCTCTTCGAGCTCGTGCGCGTCTCGCGCTCGGCGCGCGATCTGCCGGCGCTGGTCGACGCGATCGCCGGCGCGGGCGTGCAGCACAATTCCGATCTCTTCGCCCTCTCGGGCCTGAGCGGCTCACTCTGCGCGATCCTCGACGGCGCGCATCTGCACGAGGCGGACTGCGTGCTGTTCAGCACCGCCCATCGCGAGTTTCATCTGCGCGGTGATCTCTCGCGCCTCGACAGCCGCACGCTCGTGCGCTCGGTGATCGCGGTGATCCAGGCCGTGATCGCACGAGTCTCGCCGGAGATGATCGATCTCCTGACGATGGCGCTGGCGAACATGAACGCGTCGTACGGAGTGACGCACCGCTACTCCGACGCGCACAGCCTCGATCAAGTGCCGGCGAATGCGTATCACGCGGCGGCGTTCGTGTAGCGCCGCGCTACTCCGCATCAGCAATGACCTATGCGCACCAATATATGATCCCCCAGCCCCGGACGGAAGAAATCCTGCGTTCCTGCGTCTAAGGGATGTAAGTGTTCCGTCTATCGCCTGCCCGCAGAACAAATTAGGGGGATTCATGCGTATCCGGCCTCTCGTGGTTGCCTTGGCCTTCGTCGCGTTCGCCGCGTCCGTCGCGGGCCAAAATTCGGAAACAAAAATCACCGTCGAGGTGGCGGATTCGAGCGGCGCTGCCCTTGCGAGCGCGCGGGTGGCGGTGCTCACCGCCGGCGGCGCGACGCTGAGCAGCGGACGAACGGATGACAGTGGGCGCTACACCACGGACGCGCTTCCCGCGGGCCGGTATCTGCTGCAGGTCGAGGCGCCCGGGTTCGCAACGCATCGCGAGTCGCTCGACACCACAGCCGGAACGGCGGACCGCCGCGTCACGCTCGATCCGGCGCACGTCGAGGAACAGGTCACGGTGACGGCGACGCCCGGTCTCGTCCAGGAGTTGGAGAGAGCGGCGCAGCCGGTGAACGTCATCGACGCCGAGGAGATCGCGGAGCGGGCGTGGGAAGTCGTGTCGCAAGTGGCGAACGAAGAAGCGGGTCTCGCGCTGCAGCGCACGAGTCAGGTGATGTCGGGCATTTTCGTGCGCGGGCTCACCGGCAACAAGGTGAACATCTACGTCGACGGCGTCCGGTATACGCACGCCGGGCAGCGCGGCGGCGTGAACACGTTCCTCAATCTCAACGATCCCTCGTTCCTCGAGGGCGTGGAAGTGCTGCGCGGACCGTCCAGCTCTCAATACGGCAGCGATTCCCTCGGCGGGAGCATCCAGCTTCTGACGCGGACTCCGGTCATCGGCGGCTCGGGCTTCAGCGGACACCTCAGCGTCGCCGCCGGCAGCGCGGACGAAAGCGTCAGCTCGTCTCTGCATGGGTCGTGGTCGGGCGACAAAGTCGGGGCGATGGTTACGATCACGCGGCGCCACTTCGGAGATCTGCGCACGGGCGGCGGCATCGACTCTCACAGTGCCTACACCCGTTTCTTCGGCGTTTCCTCCGATGTGGCCATCGACGATCGGCTGCCGGGCACGGGATTCGATCAGACCGCCGCGAACCTGAAAGTGGCGTGGGCGGTGAGCGGCACGTCGCAGTTGACGGCGAGCTACACGCACGGGTTGCAGGAAGACGGCAAGCGGTATGACCAGCTGTTAGGCGGCGACGGAAATCTCGTCGCGGACCTCCGCGATCTGACGCTCGACCTCGGCTATCTGCGTTTCGAGAAGCAGCAGCTCGGCTTCGTCGATCATCTGAGCGTCGGCTATTCGTACAACTCGCAGCGCGAGGAGCGCGTCAATCAGGGCGGCAACGGAAATCCGCTCGCGGCGATCAATCACGAATTCGAGCGCACGACGGTGCACGGCGTGCAGGCCAGCGCGATCCGCCAGCTCGGACGGCATGTCCTCGGCGGCGGCATCGACGGCTACTTCGAGAAGGTCAAAGCGCCGTCGGTTGCCGAGAACGCGACGACCGGCGCGACCACCGTCCGCCGCGGCCGCGTGCCGGACGGCGCGACGTACGATACGACCGGAATCTATGTTCACGACCAGTTCGAGGTCGGCAGCCGCCTGACGCTCGGCGGCAATCTGCGCTACAGCAGTTTCAAGTACGAGTCGCGCGCGTCGAATAGTCCGGTGGTCAACGGCCGGCGTCTGTGGCCCGACGACAGCCTGGATGTCTCGGCGTTTTCGTATCGCGCGGGCGCGGTCGCACGCGCGACCGACGCGCTGAGCTTCACCGCCAGCTTCGCCACGGGATTCCGCGCACCGCACATCACGGACCTGGCCACGCTCGGCCTGACCGGCGACGGTTTCGAGGTCGCCGCTCCCGATGTCGCAAGCCTCGGCGCGCACTACGGCTTGAGCGCCGCTGCGAACACGATCGATAGCGGTCGCCCGGTCGAGCAGCTGGTTTCGGAGAGCAGCCGCAATCTCGAGATCGGCGCGCGCTGGTTCGGCCCGCGCGTCGAAACGGAGCTCTACCTCTTCCGGAACCACATCCACAACAACATCACGAAGCAGGCCCTGATCCTTCCGCAAGGCGCGGTCGGCACGGTGCTCGGCGATCAGACCATCAGCCGCCAGGATCCCAACGGCGTCGTGTACGTGCCGGTGACGGCGGTTCCGGTTCTGGTCCGCGCGAACTTCGACGACGCCACGATCCGCGGGATCGAGCACACGCTGCGCCTCAAGCTCGGAACGGATTGGTCGTTCGGCTCCGCCATCACATACCTGCGCGCGAAAGACGATCGGACCGGCCTGCCGCCGAACATCGAAGGCGGAACCCCCGCGCCGGAAGGCTGGTTCAAGGTGCGCTACGCTCCATCAGGCCGCCGCTTCACGATCGAGCCGTACCTGCACGTCGCGCTGGAGCAGGAAAATCTCTCGTCGCTCGATCTCTCGGACCGCCGCACCGGCGCCACCCGGTCGCGCAACGCCATCGCCGCGTTCTTCAACAACGGCGCGCGCGCGCGCGGCCTCATCGGCAACGGTGCCGACAACCAGGCCGGCACCGCGGACGACGTGTTCACGCCGACGGGCGAAACGCTGGCCCAGATCCAGACGCGCGTGCTCGGCACTGCCGCGTCGTCTCCGCTCTACACGTCCGTCGACGGCTACACCGTGATCGGCCTCCGCGGCTGGCTGCGCTTCGGCGTGCACGAAATCCTCGTCGACCTCCAGAACCTCACCGACGAGAACTACCGCGGAATCAGCTGGGGCATCGACGCGCCGGGGCGGGGGATTTACGTGAGGTATCAGTTGCAGTTCTGAGGTGGTGGAGCGGCGGGCTCTCAGCCCGCCGAGGGGGCGGTGGGCTAAGAGCCCACCGCTCCACAGACATCGAAATCAATACAGATCGTCGCGCGCGGCGATATCGTCCGACGCCAGCGAGCGCGGGGCGGTGTTGCAGGCGCTGACGGACGGATACATCGTCGCGCCGGAAACGGTCGAGTGGCCGATGCCGATCACGTGGCCGACTTCGTGGGTCATGATGCCGTTGATGTCGTACTCGGCGCTGCAGCCTGATTCGCCGGACGAATAGAGCTGGACCGAGGTGTTCGTGTAGACGTCGGCGTCGGTGATGCGGTCGTCGCCGGTCTGGCTGACGTAGTAGCCGGTGAGTGTGGCCGCGAGGCAGTTGCCGGTGCAGACGCCGCCGTTCGAGTTGAGCATGATGGTCGCGGGCGCGGAGCCGCGCACGGCGGCGGAGCTGGTGGTCGAGGAGCTGATGATGCCCCACGCGCGGATGGCGCTGACGGTGGCGTTGACGCCGCCGCTGCCGTCGGTGATGGTGCTGTTGCCGACGTTGTAGACGCGCACGGTCACGGGCGTCGAGGGCCAGCGGCGGCGCGGGGAGAGCAGCGTGTACGCGAGCGCGGGCTCGGCGGACACGGCGATGAAGAGAGCGGCAAATCCGAGGGCGAGAATCGTCTGTTTCTTCACGTCATTCTCCTTTCACGAAATCACTGCCGCTGCCGTTCGCGCTCGACCGGCTTGCCGGCGCGCGCGGAATCGACCATCGCCGCGAACTCGCCGATGGTCATGCTGTTGTCGAGGTCCGCATGCGGACGGGCCGTGAACTTGTCCGGACGCTCCAGGCGCGCGTCGCCCTGCTTCACCGGATCTTCGACGAGCACTTCGAGGCCCTCGCGGTTGCGGACGAGATACTTGCCCTGGTTGAACGCGTGAATGCGGTAGTCGGTGCTGTTCTCCCACTGGGAGAGCATCAGCACGACGTCCTCGCCGCGGCGCACCTGCGGGAAGCCGATCGCTTCCTGCGCGTAGCCGTCGACGACGCCGCCGACCTCGCGCACGACCAGCGTGTCGGGTCCGGTGGCCTCGCCGAAGTAGCGCGTCACGCGCACCGTGGCGTACGTGAAGATGACCTCGTGCGAGTCATCCCACGCGCTCCAGAGCTCGACGACGTTGCCGCGCACGATGAGCGCCGACTCGCGCGCGACCTGATCGAAGGGGAGCTGGATGAACTGCGAAGCGGAGAGCGGGAGGGCGAGAGCGACTAGGAGCAACCCGAGAGAGAACAGAATTCGACGATGCATTCAAGCCTCCTCCATTTTCGTTGATGCTGCGAAAGGGTCCATGGATCAATCGGCAGGCCAGACACAGGGACGGAAGGATGGAAATTGCAAATCGCTGAGCGATCAGGAGATCGGCGCGACACGGTCTCGCTCGCCAGCGGCCGCAGGCGGATCAACGCTTGCGCATCCGGACAACGGTTGACCCGGGGGCGGGTCAACGCTTGTCTGCAGATTGGTTTCCGATTCGTGCAGCGCGACGCGTTTACGATAGCTTCGTGCGCCGCGTTCTCGCTTCGCTCGTCTTCGCCTGGTCCGCGTTCGCCGGAACGATGACGGAGGACGTCGCCTCGAAGGCGGACGCGCAGCAGACGTACACGCTCGTGCTCCCGTCGGGGTACGACGCCGCGAAAAAGTATCCGGTGCTGCTGATCTTCGATCCGCGCGGCCGCGGCACGCTCACGGCGAAGCGGTTCGCCGATGCCGCCGACGAGTATGGATGGATTCTCATCAGCTCGAACGGCACGCGCAGCGATGAGTCGTGGGAGCCGAACGAGCGCGCGCTCCGTGCGCTCTGGCCCGAGATCGCGCGTTACTCCGCCGATCCGCGGCGCATTTACGCGACGGGGTTTTCAGGGACCGTGATGGCGGCATGGGCTCTCGGCATCAAGACCGGCGGGCTCGCGGGCGTCATCGCCGTCGGCGGACGTTTCTTCAGCGACGAGGTCGGGCCGTCGAAGTTTTCGTTCGCGAATTACGGCTTCGCCGGCGATGCCGACTTCAACAACCGCGAGATGCGCGCGATCGATGCGCAACTGGAGCAGGAGAAGAAGCCGCATCGCTTTCGCGCGTTCGAAGGGCCGCACAGCTGGATGCCGCCCGAGCTCGCGGGCGATGCGTTCGGCTGGATGGAGCTGTGGGCGATGAAGCAGCAGCGGCGCGCGCGCGATGAGGCTCTAATCGCGAAGCTGTACGAACGCGACCTCGCCGCGGCGAAGTCGCTGCGCGACTATCGCGCGATTCTCGAGACCTACGAAGGCTTGCGCGATGTCGAAGAGGTGCTCGCGACAGTGGCGCGATTGGAGCGCGATCCGGCCACGCTGCGCGAGCAGCAGGAAGAAGCGAAGGCGGATGAATTCGAGTCGCGCTACATCAAAGAGACGATGAGCCGCATTCCGCAGATCTTCGGCGAGCTGCGGGCGACGCCTGACGAGGCGTTCCGCGCGACGCGGCGGCTTCTGCACGAGTTCAAGATCGCCGAGCTGAAAAAGCGCGCCGCGAAACCGGGAGCCGAAGGCGCGGCGGCGCGGCGGATTCTCGAAACGGTGTACGCGCAGATGGCGTTCTATCTGCCGCGATCATTGGAGGAGCGGGGAGAGCGGGACCTCGCCGAGGCGACGCGGAAGGCGGCGGCGGAGATTCGTAAATAGTGTGTAGGAGATAGGGGTAGGGGTTAGGAGCGGGTTAGGAGGTTCGGCACCTCTAACTCCTACCACCTAACTCCTACCACCTAAAACTGCTACTCTCGCCCGCGTGACGGTTGAGAGCGGTATACGAAGGCGCGGCGGCGTCGTCCTTCTCGCTCTCTTTTTCACCTCCGGCATCAGCGCGCTGCTCTATCAGATCGTCTGGCTGAAATACCTCGGCCTGATTTTCGGCAACACGGTCTACGCGGCGGCCACGCTCATCGCCGTCTTCCTCGGCGGACTCGGGCTCGGCGCGTTTTTCTTCAGCCGTCCAATCCCTGCGTCGCGGCTGCTGCTCGTCTACGCGATCGTCGAAGCGCTGATCGGCGGCATCGGCGCGTTCTCGCCGAACGCGTTCGAGCTGCTCAATCGCGCGTACGTCGCCGCGTTTCCGGTGGTGCACGGCAGCGCGCTTTTGACGACGCTCCTGCGCGGCGGGCTGGCCGGCGCGTTTCTTTTGCCGCCGACGATTCTGATGGGCGGGACGCTGCCGCTGCTCGTGCGCTGGTTCACCGGCGACGAGCAGGGGAACGGCACCGCGGTGTCGGCGCTGTACGCGGTCAACACGTTCGGCGCGACCGCCGGCGTGGCGCTCGCGGGCTTCGTGCTGATCCCGCGCTTCGGATTGCTGAGCGCGATTCTCGTCGCGGTCGTGCTGAATTTCGCTCTCGCCGTCGCGGTGCTGCTGATCCCGAAAACCACTACAGCTCCTGCTGTGGCCGAGGAGTCCGTTTCCGAATCGAGCTTCGCGCCGCGACTCGTGCTCATCGCGTCGTTCCTCATGGGACTGGCGGCGATCGCGGACGAGGTGTTCTGGTCGCGCATCCTCGTGCTGCATATCGGCAGCAGCGTCTACGCGTACTCGCTGATGCTGTTCTCGTTTCTGATCGGCATCGCCATCGGCAGCGCGGTGATCGAACGATTGATGCGGAAGATCGACGTCGCCGTCGCGCTCGGAATCGTGGAGCTCGCACTCGCCGTCGCGCTCGTGATCCAGGTCCATCTCTTCACGCGCTTCGCCGATCTGCTGTTCGAGCTGGCGAAGATCTTCATCGCCGCGGGACAGCCGTCGCTGTTTCGGCCGCTCCTCACCGGCACGTTACTGATGCTGGTGATTCCGACGGCGCTGATGGGCGCGGCGTTTCCGCTGACGGTGCGGTTGTACGAAATGTGCGCGAGCCGCGGCGAGGCGCGTTCGGTGGGGAAGGTGTATCTCGCGAACACGATCGGCAGCATCAGCGGCTCGCTGCTGGCCGGCTTCGTTCTCGTCCGCCTGATCGGATCGCAGAACGGGTTGTTTCTGATGGCGCTGATCAATCTCGCGATCGGCGCATGGTTTCTGCGCAGGCGCGTGGTGATCGCCGTTGCGGCGGTGATCGTCATCGTGGCCTTCGTCGCGGCGAAGCCGGATCAGGTGATTCTCTCCGCCGGCATCTTCACCGAGGAGCGCGCGCGGATTCTCGTGTTCCGCGAAGACGTCACCGCGACGGTGACGCTGCGCGAAGTCGGCCCGCGCGCGCTGTCCCTCGAGCTCAACGGCGTCAACGTCGCCGGCTCGTTCGGCGACCTGATCGGCACGCAGAAACTGCAGGGACACATCCCGCTGCTCCTGCATCCGAATCCGAAGCGCGTGCTGCACATCGGCTTCGGCAGCGGCGGGACGGCGTGGGCGGTGTCGCGGCATGCGGTGTCGAACATCACCATCGCCGAGATTTCCCCCGAGGTGCTCGAAATCTCGAACGCGCGCCTCGGCGACGTCAATCACGGTGTGCTGCGCGATCCGCGCGTGCACGTCGAGATCAATGACGGCCGCAATTACGTGATGGCCGCGCGCGAGACCTTCGACATCATCCTCTCCGACTCCATCCATCCGCGCTACGCCGGCAACGGCTCGCTGTACACGCGCGAGTACTTTCAACTTTGCCGGCGGCGATTGAATCCAGGCGGCGTCATCTCGATGTGGCTGCCGATGTACTCGCTCACCACGCGCAACTACCTGCAGATCGTCCGCGCGTTTCACGACGTCTTTCCGAACACCACGATCTGGTACGTGCCGAACATGGCCAACCCGTACACGATCGTGATCGGGACGGATGGAGGAGGGCGCGACGCCGTGGGCCCGCATCGCCGCACACTGGACTCCGCCGATCGCGCGCGAACTGGCGGACATCAACATGCGCACGCCGGCCGATTTGCTTCCGGCGCTGCTCCTCGGCCCTGCCGAGGTCGAGCGCATCACGCGCGACGTCCCGCCGCATGTCGACGACCTGCCGTCCGTCGAATACGAAAGCGGCCGCATCATCGATCGCAATCTGACCTGGCTGCAGACCTTCGCGCTGCTCACCCGAAACATGACGCCCCTCGGCGACACGAACGCGGAACAGCGCCGGGCACGGCTGATGTCGGCGTACGTGCGCCTCGTGTTCGAGCTCGTGAAGCGCGAGCATCAGGCGCGCTGACGAACCTGGCCCCACCTTCGCAGTTATTTGCCCGCGATGATGGCCTGGATTGTCGCTGCAACCATTCTCTCCACCGGTATCGAAGGACTTCCCACCGAAGCGCCGCGGAACGGGACCGTGATCACGGTCGATCTCTCCACGAATCAGGCGTATCTGTTTCGCGATGGGGAGCTGATCCTTAAGTCGCGCGCGGCGACGGGATCGGAGAAAGTGCTCAAGCACGGCCGCCGCGTCTGGTGGTTCCGCACGCCGCGCGGGCGCTACAGCGTGCTCGGCAAAATCAAGGATCCGATCTGGACGAAGCCCGACTGGGCGTTCGTCGAGGAAGGGAAGAAAGTCCCGCCGCCCGACTCACCGCTGCGCCAGGAAAAAGGGAAGCTCGGCAAGTACGCGCTCGACCTCGGCGAGCGGGTCATGATTCACGGCACGAACGAGCCGGCGAGCATCGGCAAGAAAGTGACGCACGGCTGCATCCGCCTGCCGCACGACATGCTGTCCACGCTCTGGAAAGAAGTCGACATCGGCGCCGTGGTGTACATCTTCGAGAGCCAAGTGTCGGATGCGGCGATGGGGTCAACGGGATTGAATGATCTGGAAATGCACCAGCTCACTTCCCCTTCAACTTCGCCCGCTCCCGATCCTCGCGATCTTTCATCAGCACCGACACGATCAGATACACGGCCGCAACAGCAGCAATGAGGTAGCCGGCGACGGCGAGGCCGGGGTAGCCGAAGAGCTGGAAGCGTGTCTGGACGCGCATCATCAGCGATGACGAGATGAGCAGCGCCGCGATCACGACGCCGACGGTGATGCGGTTCGCGATCTTGTGAATGCCGCTGAGGAACTCTTCCGCCTGCGACAGCTTGATCCCGAACGTCAGCCGTCCCGTGGCGGTCATATCGACGATCTCGCGCGCGCGGTGCGGCAGGTCGAGCATGAACTGATTCAGATCGAGCAGCGCGGGATAGAAGTTGCGCGGGTTGAATTTCTGGGCGAGTTTCTGAGTCATCAACTGCTCGCCGTAATCGCGGATCACGCGCTGCGGGTCGTAATTGCGGTCGAGCTTCTTCGTGATCGCGTCGAGATGCAGCAGCGTCTTCGCGAGCATCGTCAGCTCCGGCGGTGCGGCGAGGTCGTTGTTGTTCGCGATCGAGACGACGTTGAAGATGAGTTGTCCGGTGTTGAGGCTGCTCGAGTCCGCGTCGTGCACCGCGGCGATGATCGTGGAGATGTCGCGCGTGAGCTTGATGGCGTCGAATCGCTCGCGCACTTCCGACATCCGCACGCACGCATCGGCCACTTCCGCGCCGCGATTCGAGGAGATCGCCAGCAGCAGCTTGATCACTTCATCCTGAAACTCGGAGCTGATGCGGGCGACCATGCCGAAGTCGAGCAGCACGATCTGCGGCCCGTTGTCGGTCTCGCGGATGAAGACGTTGCCGGGATGCGGATCGCTGTGCCAGATGCCGTCGACGCAGATCTGCTTGAGGTACGCGCGCGTGAGGACGCCGGCCAGCTCTTCGTAGTTGCCTTCGAGCAGCGCGAGCGGCGTGAGCTTCGAGACTTTGCGTCCCTTCACCAGCTCCATCGTCAGCACGCGCGAGGAGGTGTAGTCGTGAATGACGTCGGGGATGTAGATCTCAGGAAACTGCTCGAGGTTGCGGCGCAGCGTCTCGGCGTTGCGCGCTTCCTGGAGGTAATTCAGCTCGCTGTACATGGCCAGCTTCGCCTGCTCGATCGCGGCGACGAGGTTCATGCGCCGGCCGAGATCCGTGTGGCGCTCGAGCTCGTGCGCGATGTCGGTGAAGACGTCGAGGTCTTTGTGCACCTGCTCGTTGACGTTCGGTCGCTGCACCTTGACGACGACGTCCCGCCCGTCACGCAACTGCGCGCGATGCACCTGTCCGAGCGATGCCGCGGCGAGGGGAGTGGAGTCGAATTCGGCGAAGGCCTTGGAGATTCGGACGTTCAGCTCCTCTTCGACGATGCGCTCGACGTCGGCGAACGAGAACGGCGCCATGCTGTCCTGCAGCGCCTCGAGCTCGTTGATGTACTCCGGCGGCACGATGTCGGGCCGCGTGGAGAGCAACTGCCCGAACTTCACGTACGTCGGCCCCATCCGCTGCAGCGCCTCGGCGAACGCCTTCGCCCGCGCCTGCACATCCGGCTCGATCGGCAGATCCTCCGCGGCCGGTGCGAAAAGGTCTTCGGTGGAAACACTCATCCGGAAGTCTTTGCGGCCGTACCTGGTGAAGAGGAGGAGGAGGTCGCGATACGCACCGAGATTGCGAGTCTTGAGCATTCGAAGGCGGACTGTGCAAGCAGCCCGCCCGCGGCGGTTACCTGGGAACGCCGGCGTCCCGCCGGCTGATCAGGCGGCGTCCCCGCCGCCTCCCGCCCGCGGCGAGGACGCCGCTCGTCCAGCCGGCGAGACGCCGGCGTTCCAAAGACCGCGCAACCGCTCCCCTATGTTAGGATTCCCCGATCTTCAGTACCTTCCTCGAGGAGCACGAACACGCATGACCAATTACCGCACGCTCTTTACCTCGGAGTCTGTCACCGAGGGGCATCCTGACAAGATCGCGGACCAGATCTCGGACGCGATTCTCGACGCTGTTCTGGCCGAGGATCCGGTCGGGCGCGTGGCCTGCGAGACGCTGGTCACGACCGGCCTCGCCATGATTTCGGGCGAGATCACCACCAAGACCTACGTCGACTTTCCGTCGATCGTGCGCAACACGATCCGCGAGATCGGCTACACGCGCGCGAAGTACGGCTTCGACAGCGAGACGTGCGCGGTCATCTCTTCGATCGACCCGCAGTCGCCCGACATCGCGCAGGGCGTCGACACCGGCGGCGCCGGCGATCAGGGGCTGATGTTCGGCTTCGCCGTCCGCGAGACGCCGGAGCTGATGCCGCTGCCGATCACGCTCGCGCACAAGCTCGTGCGGCGCCTCACCGAAGTGCGCAAGTCGGGCGAAGTCGACTTCCTCCGCCCGGACGGCAAGTCGCAGGTCACGATCGAGTACGAAGGCAAGCGCCCGGTGCGCGCCAGCGCGATCGTCATCTCCACGCAGCACTCGCCGAACGTCAGCAACCGCGATCTGCGCGACGCGATCATCGAGAAGGTGATCACGAACGTCGTGCCGGGCGAGCTGATCGATGACCGCACGGTCTTCCACATCAATCCCACCGGCCGCTTCGTCATCGGCGGACCGCAGGGCGACACCGGCCTCACGGGACGCAAGATCATCGTCGACACGTACGGCGGACGCGGACGCCACGGCGGCGGCGCGTTCTCCGGAAAAGATCCCACGAAGGTCGACCGCTCGGCCTGCTACATGGCGCGCTACATCGCCAAGAACATCGTCGCCGCCGGCATCGCCGACGAAGTCGAAGTGCAGCTCGCGTATGCGATCGGCGTCGCCGATCCGGTGTCGGTGTACGTCGACACGTTCGGCACGGGCAAGATCGAGCTGCCGAAGCTCGTCGATCTCGTGCGCGAGCATTTCCAGATGACGCCGCGCGGAATCATGGAGTCGCTGCAGCTGCGCCGCCCGATCTTCAAGAAGACGGCGGCCTACGGACACTTCGGGCGGACTGAGCCGGAGTTCACGTGGGAGCGCACGGACAAAGCGGAGGCGCTGCGCGCCGCCGCGGGAGTCGACGCCGTCGCGGCGGTGTAAGCCACATCACGGACAAAGATGGAGCGGCAGCCGATGTTTCCGGCTGCCGCTTTTTATTTTTCGGAGGGAAAAATCATTCTCATGAAACGGATCCTGTTCGTGTTCCTTCTCCTTCTCGTTCCGTGCGCGGCGTTCGCACAACCGTTCAATGCGTGGCTCGTGGTGAGTCCCGGATATCCGACGAATCACGGATACGTGCAACTTCCGTCGTCGAGCGCGTTCAATTTCGCCGGCGGATCTTTCACATTCGAGGCGTGGTTCATCAGAGACAGCTCGACCGATTGCCGCAGCATCGCCGGCAACGGCTACCTGACCTCGCAGTGGATCGGCGTCTGCGCCGGCCAGCTGCGCTCGTACGTGAACGGCGGCGGCTCGTTCTGGGATGCCGGCGCGATCCGGGCCAACAAATGGACGCACATTGCCGTGACGTTCGATGCCGCGACGCAGACGCGCCGGCACTATGTCGACGGCGAGCTCGCGGGTGAGCACAGCGACCCGGCGATCACACCGTCAGTGAACGCATGGCGGATTTTCAGCGACTTCGACTATGCGCGCACGCCGTCGGGTTCCATCGACGAAGTGCGCTTCTGGAACGTGGCCCGTACGCTCGAGCAGATTCGCGAAACGATCACCAGCACGATCACGGCGCCGCAGACCGGACTCGTATCTGTGTATCCGCTCGACGGAAGCGCGAACGATGCCGTCGGAGGCCGCCACGGAACGAAGCTCGGTGCCGGTGGATTTCTCAATCCTCCGATCGGACCGGCCGGATGCGCGACGTCCGCGAGCTCGCTCTGCGTCGGACCGAGCGGCCGCTTCCAGATCAGCGGAACGTGGCAGACCGAATCGTCGAGCGGCAACGCGAGCGTGGTCACGGCTCTCACGACCTCCGAGTCGGGAATCTTCTGGTTCTTCGCCCCGACGAACTGGGAAGTGGTCGTGAAAGTGCTGAACGGCTGCGGCGTGAACAACCGCTGGTGGGTGTTTACGTCGGGACTGACGAATCAGCACTACGAGCTGGCGGTCACGGACTACAGGACCGGAGAGACGAAGCGCTACTTCAACTATCAGGGCGTCATCGCGCCGCAGGTGCAGGACCTCAACGCGTTCGCGACGTGTCCGTAATGCTATTCGAACATCGGCATCGCCGCGTTCTCCGGCGACTCGAGATCCGCGAGGAGCGCGGCGATGCCCATTTCACCTTTCCACAGCGAATGCGGCGTTGGGCGGTCGACGCGCGGCGTTCTGCGCGGCGTGATTGGCGAGCTGGCGCGCGCGGCCGAGCCACTCGCGATTTCCGGTGTGCTTGTAGAGATTGAGCAGCGCGTACGCGCGGCCGGACGAGCCGCAGCAGAGATCGGCGAAGTGCAGCGGTTCTTCCCACGCGTTCCATGCCGCGAGCTCCGCGGGCTCGAGCCAGCGCTCGTCGCGCGTTGCGTCGTAGGCCGCGGTCCACGTGAAGACGTGGCCGGCGGCGCCGTTGCACCAGCCCGGCATCATGTCGTGCAAGCCCCCGCCGAGCTGGCGCGGCCACCAGGCGCCGCGGCCGCGGGGGATGCGCAGCGCGGCGAGCTCTTCGAGCCGCGCGACGGCGTTTTCAGGCAGCGGCGTTTTCGAGGCGAGCGACCAGCGCAGCGTGGCGTAGAGATAGCCGCTCCAGCCGTGGGCGATGCCGAGGTAGGTGTCGCGCGGCTGCTCGCGCAGGGGAGGGAGTGCGTCGAAGCGTTCCCAGAGATCGCGAACGAGGGCGTTGCCGAAGTCGTGGACTTCGTCGCCGAGCTCGCGCAGGAACGCGGCGGCGAGGAGAGAACCGCTGCGGCCCAGGGTGAGATCGAGGTTGTCGCAGGGGAGCTTCGACGTCTCGAGGAAGGCCTGCGTCGAAACGCGCTGCATCGTGCGATCGCTGCGCGCGTACGCGATCAACGCCGACGCGGCGTAGAGGCCGGCGGCAGAGTGATACGGCGACACGTCGCCGACCATCGACCGCGGCGCGTCTTCGTCGTCGTACCAGCCTTCGGATGACAGTCGCATACGTCGCCGCACGCGAGCGCCACACCTCGGCTAAAGCGAGGAGCTTCGGATCGTCGCGCACCATGGCGATGCGCAGAAGACCGAGGGCCGCGCCGGCGGAACCATAGTTGATGGACGCGTGCGGCGACGGAAATTCGTGTGGTGTGTTGCGGCGTGAAAGCGCCGCGATTTCTTCCTCGATCGAATTCCTTGTGGCGACCGCTGCCCTCAGCGGTCGGGTGCCGCTGAGGGCAGCGGCACCCACATGGTCCGCGAGCTCGCGCATCGATGCGAACCGCTTCGCCGGATCCTTCTCCAATCCCCGAAACACGATGCGCTCGACTTCCGGCCACGGCGGAATGCCGCGCGAGGCGAACGGCACCGGCGCCTCGGTCTCGGCCTGGCGCATCATCTCTTCGCGCTCGAGGCGGAAGTCGACGTACTGCTTGCCGGTGATCAATTGATACAGCAGCGCGCTCACCGCGTACTGCTCGCCGGTGAAGGACGCCGGCAGCTCGCGCCTGTTCCGCACCGCGGCGAGATACTCCGGCTCGAAGAACGCGTACATCCCGCCGCGCGGCATCCGCCGCGACGACACGCCGTCGATGCGCGAGAGGCCGAAGTCGATGAGGCGCGCGCTCCGATCCGCGGCGACGATGACGTTGCGCGGGTGGACGTCCGCGTGCACGACGCCGCGCTCGTGCAGCTCGGCGTACGCCGTCGCGACGGACGTGCAGAGCGCGAGCATCGCCGCGCGATCGTGCCGGCCGAACGAAGACGCGGTCGACGCATCCGCTCCCTCGAGCCATTCCGTGACGAGATAGGGCCGCCCTTCGTGCTCGCCCTCATCGAGGAGGCGCGGCGCGATGGTGCCATCGAGGTGCCGGAGCACTTCGATCTCGTTGCCGAACGAGAACGGCGTGATGCGCGCGATCTTCATCGCGCCTTGGACTTCGCGAAACGTCGGAACGCCGGCGTCCTCGCCGGCTGATCGGGCGGCGTCCCGCCGCCCGGGGGTGGCGGCGCGGGACGCCGCCACATCAGCCGCCGGGACGGCGGCGTTCCGAGTGACGCGATAGATCTCGCTCTCCTCCATCAAATGCACGCAGCGCCCGACCGTCCATCCCGCCGCGCTGCCGCCCGGCTCGATCATCGGCTTGAGCTCGCGCTCTTCCTGCGCGTCCGCGGGGACGAGGACGTGGCTGCGCAGGAAGCCGTCGAGGTGCGGGAGCAGTTCGTCGAGCCACGTCTTCGGATCCTTCGCCAGCTCGCGGCTGTTGCGGATCACCGCGTCGGCGATGGTCGTCGGCTCGCGAAAAATCTTCAGCAGCGACGCGGTCTCGCTGTCGACGATCTGCGACGGCACGCGCCCGTGCAGTCGCGAGAGCGTGTAGTCGCCTTCGTCATATTCGAATTTCGCCCGCACCTCGGCCGACAGCTGCGTCACCGGCACGAGCACGACGTCGCTGCGCAGCACGAGCGGATCGGTGAAGTTCATGCCACCGATCTCCACAGCGTGTCGGCGGGCGTCCACGTGTCGACGTCGACGCCGTGCCGCCGCACGCGCTCCACCGCGAAGCGCCACGGCTCGACGACTTGCTTCTGCGAGCCCTTCGCGAGCGCGAGCGCCGTGGCCAGCGACTTCGCGATCCAAAGGCGCCAGCTTTCGCGATCGAGCCAGCTCAGTGGGCGTTCGGAGTCGGGGGGATCGATGGCCCAGGAGAGGAGGCCGTCGTGGAATGCGGGGCGGCGGGACGCCGCCTGATCAGCCGGCGAGGACGCCGGCGTTCCGAAAGCCGCCGTGAATGGCACGCCGTGCGCCGGACATCCTTTCAATTCCACGGCGAGCGCGCGTGCGGCTGTGTCGAGATCGTCGCGCGACGTAAAGTACGCGACGATCTTGTCGGGACGCAGGAGTCCCGCGGCGTCCATTCCGATCTTCATCTGGGTGCCGGGAATCTCCGCGAGCACGCGGACGAGCGCACCAAACGCATCCGCGACATGCGACGGATGCGGGCTCACATACAGCTTCCAGGTGAGGGGAGCCGGCGTTTGCACAGGAACGATCGATCGCCACGAAATCCATGCGGGCGGGTTTTCGGAGCGGATCCAATGCCGTTTGAGGATGTCTTCCGAGCCGATCGCGCGCAGTACGCCTGCGGCATCGGGAAAGCGCGCGTTCCAGGCGCGCGTGCGCGGGATGCGGTTGTACGAGTAGAGCGCCGACGCGAGCAGCGCAACGTCGCGCGTCGACAGATCTTCGGCGTGCTGCAGCGCTTCGCGCGAGAGCGTGGCGATGCGTCCGCGCTCGATCGCGTCGGGTAACTGCGACGCGACGATGCGAAACGCGTCGGCGCCGCTGCAGAAGGCCCCACCGATCTCGATCTCGAGAATGCCGTCGAGCACGAGGTCGATGATGTCTTCACGGTACGCGGGATCGTCGAGCTCGAAGAGCCGCGACGGCGTCGCCAGCGATGCGAAGAGATGCGCGGTCTGCTGTCCGACCGACTTGATGCTCGTGCGGCCGGCGACGCGCGGCACGAGCAGTCCGTAGAAGTCGTTGTCCTTTCGCAGCTCGCCGAATGCCGTCTGCTGTTCGGGCGGCAGCTCGTCGAGCCGCTTCAGGTCGAGCGCGGGGCTCGACCTGAAGCGTGACGCGGTCCAGGGTTGGATCATTTCTTCTTGAGATTCGCGCGGGTGGTCTTGAGCCGATCCAGCTCCGCGTTGATCTCCTTCTCGCGCGCGTCGATCTCCTCGGTGGTCTGCGGGCCGAGCTTCTTCTCCGCTTCGTCGAGGGCCTGCAGCTGTGCGGTCAGCTGCTTGCGAATCTGATCGATGCCCTGCTGCGTCAGGCCGCCGCCGCGTTGCCATGGATCTCCCCACGAGCCTCCGCACGGAGTCTCCCACGTGCCGCCGCACGGCGTAAATGGGTCGTTCGTCCCGAAGCGGCAGGCGACGATGGGCGAAGTGCCGCAGATGCTGAACGGCCGCCGCGTGCAGTCGGTGCAGGGGGCAGGCGAAGTTCCGCAGATGCTGAACGGCACGCGCGTGCAATCCGTGCATTGGGCAACGCCGCCGCCTGCTCCGGGCGTCGTGCCGCAGATGCTGAATGCCTGCGCGGTGCAATCGGTGCAGCCGCCGCCGGGCGCGCCGACTTGCGCCGGTCCGGGTGTCGTGCCGCAGATGCTGAACTGCACGTTCGTGCAATCAGAGCAGCCGCCACCGCCTCCGGGGGTGGTGCCGCAGATGCTGAAGGGGATGTTCGTACAGTCGCTACACTGCTGCGTGTAGTAACACCCTCCGCCCGGACCGACCTCCATCGGCCCGAACTGTTCCGGAACAACCGTTACGCCGAGGTCTTTGACTTTGGGCATGGTTCCTCCTTTTTCGGCCTACAGGCCTCTTTAGAAGGAGTGACGGAGGTAGGGAGATCCCTACCTCTAATTTTGAGGGCAGAGGGCGGTATGGCTCAGATCGGCTCGAGCGCCTCACTCAATCGAAGTATGTCTTCGATGATCGCCCGTGCCGCGTCGGGACGCAGCTGCGTGGTGCGGTCGGAGAGGGCCTCGGGTGGGTTGTCGTGCACTTCCATGAAGAAGCCGTCGGCGCCGGCGGCGGCGGCGGCTCGGGCGAGGGGGCGGGCGAACTGGGGGGTGCCGCCGGTTTGTTTGCCTTCGCCGCCGGGGCGTTGCATGGAGTGAGTGATGTCGTAGACGACGGGCGCGCCGAAGGCGCGGACGATCGGGAACGAGCGCATGTCGACGACGAGGTTCTGATAGCCGAACGAGCTCCCGCGCTCGGTGATGAAGATCTTGTCGTTCCCGACTTCATCGCCCTTCTGCAGGATGTTCTTCGTCTCCTCGGGTGAGAGGAACTGTCCCTTCTTCACGCCGACTGCTTTTCCCGTCCGCGCGGCCGCGGCGATGAGGTCCGTCTGCCGGCAGAGGAACGCCGGAATCTGCAGCACGTCGAGCACTTCGGCCGCGGGCGCGGCCTGCCACGGCTCGTGAATGTCGGAGAGCAGCGGCAGTCCCGTTTCTTCTTTCACCGCGCGCAGCAGCTTCATTCCTTCTTCGAGCCCCGGCCCGCGAAACGATTCGATCGAGGTGCGATTCGCTTTGTCGAACGATGATTTGAAGACGAGATTGATCTTCAGCTCGTCGCGCAGCTTCGCCAGCGTGCGCGCCATTTTCAAAACGTGCTCGCGCGACTCGATCACGCATGGGCCGGCGATGAACAGGGGAGGGTGGTCGCCTCCGAATCGAACGTCAGGAGTGATCTCGATGATGCGGGTGGTCCATTTCTCGACTGGCTTCGCCATGCGGCGGCGATCTTATCAGGCCGGCAGTACAATGCCGCCGTCTGACTCCATGACCCTGTCACCGGGAACGCGGCTGGGGCCGTACGAGATCACCGCCTTACTCGGCAGCGGCGGGATGGCCGAGGTTTATCGCGCGCGCGACTCGCGGCTGGGACGCGAAGTGGCGGTCAAAATCCTGCCGTCCAACTTTGCCACGGACTCCGATTCGCTGGCGCGGTTCGAGCTGGAAGCGAAGACCGCGTCGGGGTTGAATCACCCGCATCTCGTCACCATCTACGACATCGGCGAAGCGGAGGTCGACGGCCGTCCGCGGCATTACATGGCCATGGAGCTCATCCGCGGCGGCTCGCTGCGCGAGCGGATGAACGAGCTGTCGCGCGCGCAGTTTCTGCGCTACATCGCCGACGTCGCCGACGGCCTGGCGAAGGCGCATGACGCCGGGGTCGTGCACCGCGATCTGAAGCCGGAGAACATCATGATCTCCGACGACGGATTCGCGAAGGTGGTCGACTTCGGGCTCGCCAAGCACCTGCCGGAGGTGACCGAGCACGAGCAGACGGCGAAGCGCCTGACCGTGGACGGCTACGCCGTCGGCACGCTCGATTACATGGCGCCCGAGCAGCTGCAAAGCACGCGCGACATCGATGCGCGCACGGACATTTTCGCCCTCGGCTGCATCCTGTACGAGAAGATCGCGGGACAGAATCCGTTCAACTCGAAGTCGCCGATCGACACGATGCATCGCATCGTCTACCACGAGCCGCCGCTGCTGCCCGATGCGGCAATCGAGCGGATCGCGCGGCGCTGCCTATCCAAGGATCGCGATCAGCGCTACGCGACGATGCGCGAGGTCGCCGCGGACGTGCGGGCGGCGATCTCCACGCCTGTGCGCCGTCCGGTCCGCCGCAAACGAGTGATCGCCGCCGTCGCGGCGGTGCTCGCGTTGTCGATCGGGGCCAGCGGCGCGTACGTAGCGTTTCACCACCGGCGCGCGCCGGCGATTACCTCGATCGCCGTGCTGCCGTTCGAGAACGCGAGCGGAAACGAAGAGCTGCGCTTTCTCACCGACGGCATCGCCGAAGACGTGGTGCGCAATCTGGGGCGCGTGCCGACGCTCCGCGTCATCGCCAACTCCTCGGCGTCGCGCTTTCGCGACATCGACGATCCTCAGCGCGCGGCGCGGGCGCTCAGCGTCGACGCGGTCCTGGTCGGACGGCTGCGCAAGAGCGGCGCGACGCTGCAGCTCGACGCGGAGCTGGTGCGGGCGGAAGACGCGACGGCGCTCTGGGGAAAAAAGTACGTGCGCAAGCTCACGGACCTCGTCTCGCTGGAAGAGGAGATCGCCCGCGATCTCTGCGACGAGGTGCGGCTCAAGCTCGCGCCGCAGAATCGCCGCGCTCCGAATCCGGAGGCGCACCAGGCGTACCTGCGCGGCCAGCTCGAAGTGGCCAAGGACACGGCGGCGTCGCTGAAGAAGGCGCTGGAGTATTTTCATCAGGCCGTCGAAGCGGATCCTGAATACGCGCTGGCGCACGCCGGAATCGCGGAGGTCTACGGCCGCCAGGTGGTCCTCGGCCTGGTGCCGACGCAGGACGGAATCCTCCAGCAGATCGCAGCGGCGGAGAAGGCGCTGGCGCTCGACGAGTCGCTGCCGGAAGGGCATTGGAACCTCGCCTTCGCCGCTTCCATCACCGAGAACGCCGCCGAGTACGAGCGACGCTCCGCGCGGGTGCTGCAACTGAGTCCGAACTTTGCGCCGGCGTATGTCGAGCGCGCGATCCGTCTCTTACTGGCGAAGCGTTTCGACGAAGCGGAAGCCGCGTTTCAGAAGTCGCGCGTGCTCGATCCGCTCTCCGTGCGCGGACGAACGGCCTACGGCATCTATCTCGTGATCATGCGCCGCTTCGACCGCGCCAACGTCGTGCTGCGCGATCTGACGGAGCAGTTTCCCGACAATACGAACGCGTACGCGTACCTGGCCATGACGTATTCGTTCACCGACCGTCATGCGGATGCACTGGCGATCATCGACCGCGCCGTTGCGGCGAATCCGAGTTACTCGTTGTGGCGCGCACAAGTCCTCGCCCGCGCAGGGCGGGTGGCCGAGGCGCGGCCGCTGGTCGCGGCATTCGACGCGAGCGGCGAAGACGCGTTACATCCCGACCTACTATCTCGCCTGGGCACACGCTGCGGTGGGCGACAACGACGTCGCGTTGCAACTGCTTAGGCAGGGCGCGGCCGAGGGCGACTGGCGTCTCAAGTTCCTGCCGAACGACCCGTCCTTCGATCGTCTCCGCGCCGATCCGCGCTTCCCGGCCGCGATGGCGCTGGCGCTCGATGCTATCCGATCACCCGCGAGCGAATCTCCGTCCACAGCGTCTGCGCCAGCTCTTTCCGATCGCTCGCGGTGACGCTGCCGCAGAACTCGATCGTCGCGTCGACGCGCGGCATCTGCAGCAATCCGATGAACTGCGACTTCGCGTCGATGTCGCCATACCAGGCCACGCCTTCCTGCGCGTAGCGGATCACCGCGAAATGCACCGGCCGTCCGCTGCGCGCCGCGCCTTCGAGCAGCGCGGCCTTGAACGGCAGGACGTCATGTCCGTCGCTGCTCGTGCCCTCGGGGAAGAAGACGACGCCGACGTTCGCGCGCAGCACTTCCTCCATCGCGTCGCTGACGCGAACGGCGTCGCGGCGCGAGTTGCGGTCGATGAAGATCGTGCCGGAGCCGCCGATGATCGGGCGCAGGAGCGCCGCGCGGCGCAGCTCCGCCATCGCGACGAAGACGAGGTCGAGGTACTGTCCGAGCACGGCGACGTCGACGTAGCTGATGTGATTCGCGACGAGGAGGAACCCGCCGGAAGGGGGCGTGCCGATGACCGTCGTGCGCATGCCGAGGCAGCGCGCGATCGCCCGTGACCACCAGCGCCCGATGCGCACACGCCAGCGGATGCTGCCGCGCGTGAGTACGATGCCGATGTGCAGAATGACGAACAGCACCGCGGTGACGCCGAGCATGGCGAGGATGCGCGCGAGGGCGCGGAGGTGTCGCACAGAAACGTATTGTCAGAGGGTTTTGCGATATTCGGAAGGAGTGATTCCGAAAGTCCGGCGAAAGGCGAGGGTGAAGTGGCTGTGGCTGGAGAATCCGAGATCGAGCGCGAGGCCGGTGAGATCGCGGCTGCCATCGTCCCGCAGCGAGTCGAGTGCGGAGCGGAGACGCAGTTGGCGGCGATATTCGCCCAGCGTCGTGCCGGTCGCCGCGCGAAAGGTCTTACAGAGGCTGTAGACCGTGACATTCAATTCCTCGGCGAGCTCCACCAGCGACCATTTGGTGGAGCGCGCGAGCAGAGTCTTCGCGTTTTCGACGAGCCGGTGCGATCGCGATCGAATCTTGTGCGGCCGGGCGCCGGCCAGCAATTGCACCACGCTGTCCGCAAAGCCGAGGACCGCCTCTTCGGCGGCATCGCGGTCCGCGTATGCCCCGGTCATCAGTCGATTGATGAGCGTTCGTTGTGCGAAATAGAGATCGGCCGGCGCCGTAATCTGGCGGAACGAAGACCAGGCCGTGGCCAGCGCGGTGTCGCTCAATGCGATCCAATCGAGTTGGGCACAATGGCCTCGCACAGGATTGACGCTATAGACGCTTCCTTCATTGAAGAAGGAAATGGAATTGGAGCTGGCGATGCGCTCCTCCGAATCCTCATGGCGAATTCTCGAAACCGTGCGCGAAAATGCGAGCGCATTGCGCATCGATCGCCCGCCATTGGCCGTGCCGTCTTCCGGCCAGCGCGACGTCGCCGCGCAGACGAGATCGGTGTGGAGATAAACGATGACCGACTCGCGAGGCAGGTCATTGGATTCTGACAATAATCCGAGTGGTTCCACTGAAATCGAGAGTACGCAACGCCTCCGGCAGCGACAACGAACACTTTCCGAGTTGATGAAAAATGCGTCCGAGCTGCACCGAAATACTCCCGAACGGCGCGTGTGAAACCGCGTGCTAGCATCGAGCGGTGCTGAACCAGCCCACATCCATTGCTGTGTTGCTCGGTGCGGCAGCGATCCACTTCTCGCTTCTCGTCGTCATCCATACCGCGCCGGCGACGAACGGGCGCCGTGGTTGGGGCCTGACCGCATTTCTTGCCGCGGCCGGACTGTACCTGGTGAGCATCGCCACCGTTAAGTTGTTCGTCCATTCCGTCTGGTTTGGCGTGCTGCGAACGGAAAATTTCCTTGCGCTGATTGCATACCGCTCCTCGCTCGTGTTGTTGATGGTCGACGTTGCCGGAGTCCGGAGAAATCGCCGGATCCTCAATCTGATCATTTACGGTGCGGCGGCCATTCTGGCCCTTCTCGTCATCGGCGACGGTCCGCATTGGTTCAGCCTCGGGCAGTTCAGGAAGTTCAGCGCAGAGTTGAAACAACACTTGTTTGCTTACTATTGGGTTGCCGTTTGGGCCGAGGGAATCCTCAATGTGGCGGCAGTGGCGCCGCTCGTTTGGTTTCTGCGTCATGCGCGGCGGGACGATCCGAAGCGCCGCCTGGTAACGCTGCTCATTGCGGCGATGTTGTTGATGATTGCCTACTTTGGCCTGCAGGCCTTCGTGCCGCAGTTGTTCGTCAGCGGCGGCCTGGCCCTCTTCCTGGCCTGCGAAACGTCCAGTGTGCTGGTGTCCCTGCTGATTGCGTATTACGACTATCGCTACCTGTTCGTCAGCCGCTTCCTGCGCTGGGGCGTGGCCACAATGCTGGCGACGATTGCTTCTGTCATGACCGGCGCGTTCTTGATGACGAGAAGCCTGTCCCCGGGGTTGGTCGCCGTTTACACCGCCGCCGTCGCACTCGTGACGGCGTGGGGCGCGAACCTGGGGATGGGCGTCTTTCTCCGCCGATCGGATCGCGCGGTGCCCATGCGGGAGCGCGCACTGCAATTGCTCGCGTCCGCGCCCGCGGAATCCGCCGGAACTGAGCTTGCGCAGGTGCTGGGCTGGGGCTTCGACGCCGGGTTTGCGGAGTACACACCCGCGGGCGAATGGCCGCGTACGCAATCCGAGGTGCGTCTCGAGATTCCAGTTCGCTCCGGCCAGCGCAGTTTCGGAGTCCTCCGCCTCGGCACGCGGCGTCACGACGCACCGTATGAACCCTACGATGCAGACTGGCTGCGCTCCATCGCCGGCCAGCTCGCGACGATGCTGGAACGGGATGAGGCCGCACGTCGCGTGTCGGAATTGCGCGAACTGGCGGCGCGCGCCGAAAGTCACGCATTACGCGCGCAGATCCAACCGCATTTTCTCTTCAATAGCCTCAATACGCTCGCGGAACTGGTCAAGAGCGAGCCCGCCGGGGCAGAACGGCTCATTGAACAGATGTCGGAAATCTTCCGGTATACGCTGGCGGCATCGCGTATAGAGACGGTGTCGGTGAGCGAGGAAATGCAATTCGTTTCTGCGTATCTCGAAATTGAAAAGGCGCGATTTCAGGATCGTTTGTCGGTCGACATCGAGATCTCGGAAGCCGCCCGCGCAACCCGCATTCCGCCGATGACACTGCAGCCGGTCGTTGAAAATGCGATCCGTCATGGAATCAGCCGCAGCCGGCTCGGCGGACGCGTCACCGTGCGCGTAGAGCGGGTCCGCGACCGCATCCGCATCGAGGTGCTGGACAGCGTAACGGGAGCCGATCGCAGCGAGGACCAGCCCGGACTGGGCATCGCCATGGAGAATGTGAGAAAGCGCCTCGCGCTCTTGTATCCGGATGCCTCCGCTCTGTCGTTGACGGCCGGCGAGCGCGGCACCCTCGTCACCATCGAGTTGCCGGGATGACCATGGAGCCGCTTTCCGCCGTCATCATCGACGACGAAGTAGCGGCGCGCCGCCGCCTCCGGCGGCTGCTCGAGGCGATGGAGGGCGTGCAGGTCGTCGGCGAGGCGGGAGATGCCGCCAACGCGGTGGCCTTGATCGAGGCAGCCCGGCCGGCGATCGCATTCGTCGACATCGAAATGCCGGAAGTGTCGGGCATCGAACTGGCGCGCAGCCTCGACCGCACGAACGCGCCCGAAGTCATTTTCGTGACTGCCTACGACGATCACGCGCTGGAAGCGTTCGAAGTGGCAGCCTCGGATTATCTGCTCAAGCCGGTCACTGCGGCGCGGCTGCAAACCGCCATTGAGCGGGTGCGCCGCAGACCAAGGCGCGGCGTGCCGGCGCGCCGGCGGGGCGATGGGCCGTTCCGCCGGGTCATGGTGCGCGTGCCGAACGGCTGGCGCATTCTGCCGGCATCCGCGATCGTCGTCGCCTCCGTGGTCCACAAAGTCGTCTACATCCATACGGCCGACGGCGCGCTGCAGACGAATTACGAGATCGGTGAGCTGGAAAGCGATCTCGACGAAGCGCAGTTCGTCCGCGTGCACCGGCAGCACATCGTGAATCTGTCGCACATCCGCGAGTTACGCGCGCTGATGAATGGCGCACTGGAGCTGGTGATGAGCAACGGCGAGCGGATTGTCGTCAGCCGTTCCTATGCACCGTCGGTTCGGGCGCGCCTGCACCGGTGATCATCGCGGCACGTCGATCGTGACGCACGTCCCTTGCTCGCGGGTATCGATCGTGAGCTCCGCCGCGCCGCGATAGAGGAGGTCGAGGCGTTTTCTCACGTTTTCGAGGGCGATGCCGAGACCGGAGCGCGGCTCGTCGAGATCGGTGCCGAGGACGGCGTCGCGGATCTCGATGCGCACGCGCCCGTCGAAGCGGGCAGCATGAATCGCGACGCTGCCGCCCAGCCGGCTGCGGCTGATTCCGTGACGAATCGCGTTCTCGACGATCGGCTGGATCGTCATCGGCGGAATGCGCGTCGCGGATGCCTCTGCGGCGATGGCGATGTCCACGCGCAGCCGTTCCTGGAAGCGCGCTTTCTCGATTTCCAGATAGGCGGAGATGAACGCCATTTCTTCGCTCAGAGTGACCGTCTCGGTTCGCGATGCAGCCAGCGTGTAGCGAAAGATTTCGGCCATCTGCTCGATCAATTGCTCCGCGGCGACGGGATCGCTCTTGACGAGATCGGCGAGGGTGTTGAGGCAATTGAAAAGAAAATGCGGCTGGATCTGCGCGCGTAATGCGCTCACTTCCGCCCGCGATGCCAGCTCGCGCATGGCGATCTCCCGCTGCGAGGCTTCGTCGCGCTCCATCATCGTCGCCATCTGGGCGGCGATGGAGCGCAGCCAGTCGGTGTCGTACGTCTCATACGGAGCGTCGTGGCGGCGCACGCCCAGCCGGAGCATCCCGAGCGGCCGCGGTCCGGAGTTCACCGGAATCTCCAGCCGTACATCCGCGCGCTCGGGCGGCGCCGTGCCGGCGGACGTGTAGTCCGCGAATGACGCGCCGAATCCCCACTGAAGAATTTCGGCCACGGACGCTCCCGCGGATGCCGCGGGCGTGGCTGCCATCAACTGGAGAATCCGCTCGCGCATGTTCGTCCGCCGATCGGATCGTCTTCGAACCGCGGCCATGAGCAGGGATACCAGGAGGCCGGTCAGCAATGCCACCCCGGCCACCATGAGCGCAATCAACGAGGAAGCGACCTTCGTCGTAACGAGCAGCGACCCCGCAAGCGCTGCAGCACCCGCGGCGGTACCGGCGGCGATTCCATAACGAAGAAACGTCTCGACGAATGCATGCGCATGGCGGTGATAGACCACGATCATGGCCACGCCGATCGCCGAGATTTCGCCCAGGACGGCGAGGATCGCGCCGCCCATCAGGATCACCGGCCTCGCGAATGCCTGCAATGCGGCGTACGCGAGGATGAACAGCACACCCGCGCTCATCCGCGCGATGAACCGCACGTCGGTGCCGGGATTTGGTTTCCGGAGATGCGCGATGAGAATCACTAACGTGATGGACGTCAGGACACCGTCTGCAAAGAGGGCGAGCCGATACTCGCTCCAGGGAATGCCCGGAATGCTGATGAGGATCAGGCCCGCGGCGGTGGCGGCCGGCAGCAGCGCCAATGCGCGAATCGCGGTTCGGAACCGCTTCACGCCGGTGATCACGAGTGCGACTTCCACGAGGGAAAGACGGGAGGCGATCAGCACGAGGAGCGCGGCGATCCGAATCGGCTCGCGATACGGGTACTGCGTGAACGTGACGATGATCGTGACCGCCAGGACGTAACAACCCGAGAAGGCGAGGAAGATCGTCTCCGCGCCGAAGCGCCGGCGCGCCAGGACGAGAAGGGAGAAATGAATGACCGTGGCACCGAGAAGAATGGCGATGAGGGCGGGACGCAACAACACGCCGGCATCCTAGACCTCGATTCCGGACGCTCCGTGTCACGCCGCGGTTACACATCCGAGGCCGCGGGCACTATACGAATCGTGCGGCGGCGCCGCGATCGACGCGGCCGGCCTAACAGAAGAGTGAGTCCTGCGTGTCCCGGACGCGTACAATAGCCGCGGGTTCAATCCATGACAGTGCCGATCGGTACCCGGATGGGTCCGTACCAGGTTACCGCTTTGCTCGGAAGCGGCGGGATGGCGGACGTGTATCGCGCGCGCGACGTGCGGTTGGACCGTGAAGTCGCGATCAAGATTCTGCCCGCCGAGGTCTCGAACGACTCCGAGTCGCTGGCCCGGTTTGCGCGCGAGGCGCGCACTGCGTCAAAACTGAATCATCCGCACCTCGTGACGATCTACGACATCGGCGACATCGAGCTCGGACGCCGCCGGCTGTACTACATCGCCATGGAACTGGTCCGCGGCGAGACGCTGCGCTTTCACCTCGCGCATGCCACGCGCGAAGTGCTGTTGCGTCACATCGCGAACGTCGCCGATGGTCTCGCGAAAGCGCATGACGCGGGCGTAGTGCACCGCGACCTGAAGCCGGAAAACATCCTCGTGTCGGAGGACGGGCTGGCGAAGGTGGTCGATTTCGGGCTCGCGAAACGCGCGACGGGCTTTCTCAGCCAGTCGAGTGTGCAGGACCTCACCGCCGAGGGTTTCTGCGTCGGCACGGCGGGCTACATGGCGCCGGAGCAGGTCCGCGCCCACCGCGACATCGACGGCCGCGCCGACATCTTCGCCCTCGGCTGCATGCTGTACGAGATCGTCGCCGGGGAGAATCCGTTCGACGGCGAGACGCCATTCGACACGATGCTTCGCGTTCTCACGCACGAGCCGGAGCCGCTGGCCGACGCCGCGATGGGTCCGATCGTCGCGCGCTGCATCGCGAAGGAGCGCGACGAGCGTTACGCGTCGATGCGCGAGCTGGCCGCGGAGCTGCGGAACGTCCTCACGCCGCCGGCGCCGGCGCAAGGGAAAGCAGCGATCGCATCGATCGCGGTGCTGCCGTTTCACAACTGGAGCGGCGACGAGGAGCTGCGTTTTCTCAGCGACGGGATTCCGGAAGACGTGGTGCGCAGCCTCGGCCGCATTCCGAGCTTGCGCGTGATCGCCAGCTCCTCGGCCGCCCGGTTCCGCGACGTCGCCGATCCGCAGGAGGCCGGGCGCGCGCTGAATGTCGACGCCGTGCTGGTCGGCGGAGTGCGCACCATTTCCGGACGAGTGCTGCTCGATGCGGAGCTGGTGCGGGCGCTCGACGGCACCGCGTTGTGGGGAAAGAAGTACACGCGCCAGCGCGCCGATCTCGTGGCGCTCGAAGAAGAGATCGCGCGCGATCTCTGCGATGAAGTGCGGCTCGAGCTCGCGCCGCAAAGCCGGCGCGATCCGCGTCCGGAAGCGTACGAGGCCTATCTGCGCGGAAAGCGCGAGGTCGCGAAGGAGACCGTGCCCGCGATCCGGCGGGGGATCGAGCATTTCCGCCACGCGATGGATCTCGATCCCGACTACGCGTTGCCGCACGCGGCGCTCGGCCTCGTGTTCGGACGAAAGGCGCTCCTCGGACTCGGGCCGACGCGCGACTGCGTGATGCAGCAGGTGGCGCTTGCGCAATACGCGCTCGGGCTCGACGAGTCGCTGCCCGAAGCGCATCACGCCCTCGCCGTCGCCGCGGAGTTGCGCGGCGACCTCGAGGAATTCGAGCGCCGCACGGCGCGCGTGCTGGCGCTCAATCCGAATTTCGCGCTTTCGTACGTCGAGCGCGCCTGCATGTTCGTCATGGCGCGACGCTTCGAAAAAGCCGAGCAGGCGTTTCAAAAGGCTCGCGAGCTCGATCCGTTGTCGGCGCACATCCTGACTTCGTATGGTGCACGTCTCGGGATCGTCGAGCAGTTCGACCGGGCCCTGACGGTGTTGCGCGATGCGGCCGAGCAGTTTCCCGGCTACGGTCATGTCTATCCGTATCTGGCGATGATCAGTTCCTACGCCGGCCGGCACCAGGATGCGGTCGAGGCGATCGAACATGCGCGAACGGAGACGAATCCGAATGTCCTGATCTGGAAAGGGATCGTACTGGCGCGCGCGGGCCGGACGTCCGAGGCGCGCGCAATTGCCGACGAAGCCGACGAGATCGCGCGAACGCACTATCTGATGGAGTACTACCGCGCGCAGCTGCGCGCGCACATCGGCGATCGCAACGCCGCCCTCGCGCTCGTCGCGGAATCGTTGACCTCCCGCGACTGGCGCACCGAATTGCTCCCGTTCGATCCCGGCTTCGCCGTCCTGCGCGACGATCCGCGGTTCTTTACGATGCTTCGCGACTGGGGGATTCTCGCTGCTGTGCCTACGCTTCGCTCGGCGTCGCCTGCGGCTTAAGATCTAACAAGCATGATTCTCGAAGCCGGAACGCGGCTCGGGCCGTACGAAGTGATCGCATTCCTCGGCAGCGGAGGGATGGCCGAGGTTTACCAGGCTCGCGACGTCCGCCTCGAGCGCGAAGTGGCGATCAAGATTCTCCCCGAGGACATCGCGTCCGACCCGGCGTCGCTGGCGCGGTTCACGCGCGAGGCGCGCACCGCGTCAGCCCTGAATCATCCGCATCTCGTGACGATCTACGACATCGGCGAAGCCGAAGTCGACGACTGCCCGCTGCAGTACATCGCGATGGAACTGATCCGCGGCGGCACGTTCCGCGATCATCTTGCGCAGGATTCCCGCGACGTTCTGCTTCGGTACATCGCCGACACCGCGGACGGCCTCGCGAAAGCGCACGAAGCAGGTGTCGTCCATCGCGATCTGAAGCCGGAGAACATCGTGGTGTCGGACGACGGCTTCGCGAAGGTCGTCGACTTCGGTCTCGCCAAACGCGCACCCGGCTTTCCCACGGATACGAGCGGCGAGCATCTGACCGAAGAGGGTCTGTGCATCGGCACGGCGGGCTATATGGCGCCGGAGCAGGTGCGCGGGGAGCGGGACATCGATGGGCGCGCCGACATCTTCGCTCTCGGTTGCATGCTGTATGAAGTCATCGCCAAAGCGACTCCGTTCGAAGGCCTATCGGCGGTCGATACGATGTATCGCGTTCTCACCATCGATCCGCCGCCGCTATCGGATCCCGCGATCGATGCGATCGTGCGCCGCTGCGTCGCGAAGGACCGCTCGAACCGCTACCCATCGATGCGCGAAGTCGCCGCGGATCTGCGAAAGGCGATCATGCCCGCGGTCCCGGTGGAAATGAGCGGCCCACAGGCGATCGCATCGATCGCGGTGCTGCCGTTTCACAACCGCAGCGGCAATGAGGAGATGCGTTTCCTCAGCGACGGGATTCCGGAGGACATCGTTCGCGACCTCGGACGCGTTCCGGGGCTGCGCGTGATCGCGAGCTCCTCGGCCGCGCGCTTCCGCGACAGCGACGACCCGCTGCACGCCGCGCGCGAGCTGAACGTCGAGTCGGTGCTGGTTGGCAGCCTGCGCACGATTTCCGGCAAAGTCCTCGTCGATGCAGAGCTGGTGCGCGCGGCGGACGGCACGGCGCTCTGGGGAAAGAAATACACGCGCGAGCTGAAAGACGTCATCGAACTGGAGCAGGAGATCGCGCGCGATCTGTGCGAGGAGGTGCGGCTGAAGATCGCGCCGTCCACGGGCCGCGCGCCCGATCCCGAGGCGCACGCCGCGTATTTGCGCGGGCAGCGCGAAGTCGTCAAAGAGACGGCGCCGGGGCTGAAAAAAGGGATCGAGTATTTTCATCGCGCGATCGAGATCGATCCGCAATACGCGCTGCCGTATGCCGCGATCGGCCTCGCGTACGGCCGGATGGCGGTGCTCGGCGTCGCGCCGACACGCGACTGTCTCCGGCAACAGGCGGCGCTCGCGCAGCAGGCGCTCGAGCTGGATGACGCGCTGCCGGAGGCCCACCACAATCTCGCCATCGTGGCGGAGCTCAGCGGAAACATGGCCGATTACGAGCGGCACGCAGCGCGCGTGCTGTCGCTGAATCCGAACTTCGCGCTGACCTACGTCGAGCGTTTCGTCATGCTGACGACATCCGGTCGATTCGCGGAAGCGGAAGCGGCGTTTCAGAAGGCGCGCGAGCTCGATCCGCTCTCGCCGCGCGTCCTCACCGCCTACGCAGGGCGCCTCGGGCTGATGCGTCGCTTCGAATATGCGCTGCGGCTGTTGAACGATGCGACGTTGCAGTTTCCCGATTACGTGTATGCCCACGCCTTGCGCGCGCTGGTCGAGAGCCATCTGCACCGGCACGCCGAGGCCGTGGCAACCATCGACCGGATTCCCCCGGAGGCGACGCCGAACATCGTGCTGTACAAGGGGATGGTGTACGCGCGCGCGGGCCGCACGTCCGAGGCCCGAACGTGGGCGGATCTCGCGGACGAAGCGGCGAAGACGCGGTTCATCGCAACGTACTACCGCGCGCAACTGCGCGGCGAGCTCGGAGACGTCGACAGCGCGATCGCGCTGGTGGAGCAGGGGCTGCGCCAGGGCGACTGGTACTACAGCATGGCCGCGTACGACCCCGGCTTCGATGCCGTGCGCAGCGATCCGCGTTTCGACGCATTGCTCCAGCGGCGCCACTCGCGCGCGATCACACTTCCGTTACCTCGATCGCCTGCGCCATGACCGCGGCGGCCGGCTGATGCGGCAGTTTCGTGACAGTGTGCCGATGATCGCCAGCATCAAAATGCGCTGGGGGTGGAAATGAAACCGGATCACTCGGGCACGAAAGACAGACCATGGCACTTGAAGACGCCGAGCGGCAGCAGCGAGTTCGAAGCCTATCGAGACGAATCCTCCGATCCGCCGGCATTGGTCGTTCAGGTTGGCAAAACCCAACTTCGATATCACCTCCGTGCGATCACGGACCTCCACGAGATGCTGATCCGCAATGGTGATTGGATGCTTCTCGGCAGCGCGGATGAACAGAAACCGGCGGCGGACGGCACGGTCGAAGCGTGGGCGCGGTCGCCGCAGAATCCCGTCGGCGGCTGATACGGTCTCAAGAACGGTCTGCGGGGCCGTTTTGCGATGTATGTCCCGCCGGTGCTCGAAGCGCTCGGCCTCGTCGAGGTCGAGCACAATCCAAAGAACAACCGGATGCGCGCAGTGGGCAAGTAACGGGACTACACTTCGGTCACCTTCACAGGCTGTGCGCTCCCGCCGTGGATCAGGCAATCTTTCAGGCGCGTCCACCGCTGCAGTTCCTTTGCGTTCTTCACCGCGCGGTGCACTGCCTCTTTCTGGCCGACGAGAATCACCAGCCGCGACGCGCGCGTGACGGCGGTGTAGAGCAGATTGCGCTGGAGCATGATCGCGTGCGACGTCAACAGCGGAATGACGACCGCCGGAAACTCGCTGCCTTGGGCTTTGTGCACCGTCGTCGCGTATGCGAGCCGGAGCTGATCGATGTCGGTGCCGTGATACTCGATCAACGCGCGGTCGAAATCCATGACCACCGTGTCGCCGTCGGCGCTGATCTCGCGCACGATTCCGACGTCGCCGTTGAACACGTCCTTGTCGTAGTTGTTGACGATCTGCATGAGCTTGTCGCCACGCGCGAACGTACGCCCGGGCGCGGGCCGCGCGGGATTGAGTTTCCGTTGCAGGACCGCATTCAACTCGTCGACGCCGGCCGGCCCCTTGCGCATCGGCGCGAGCACCTGCACGTCGCGCAGCGGATCGAGGCCGAAGCGATTCGGAATCCGGTTGACCACGATATCGACGACGCGGTCGCGCGCGTCCTCCGCGCTCTTCGCGCCGAAGAAAAAGAAGTCGCTTCCTTCCGCGTTCGACAAATCGGGATCGCTTCCGGCGTTGATGCGATGGGCGTTCGCAATGATGCTGCTGTCGCCGCCCTGGCGGTAGACCGTCTTCAGCGACGCCACCGGGATCACTCCCGAGGCGATGATGTCGCGCAGGACCTGCCCCGGTCCGATCGACGGCAGTTGATCGGCGTCGCCGACGATGAGCAGTGACGTTCCCGGTTCGATCGCGTCGAGGAGCGCTTCGAACAGCAGCACGTCGCACATCGACGCCTCGTCGACCACGACCAGGTCGCAGTCGAGCGGCCTGTCTTCGCCGCGTGCGAATCCTTCGTGCCCGGGACTCCACTCGAGCAGCCGATGCAGCGTCTTCGCCGTGTGACCGGTCTGCTGCGCGAGCCGTTTCGCGGCGCGTCCGGTCGGTGCGGCCAGCGCGACGTCGAGCTCCCGCTTCGCCGCGATCTGCAGAATCGCATTCACGACGGTGGTCTTGCCGACGCCCGGTCCGCCGGTGATGACGCAGACGGGATTCGTCAGTGCCAACCGGACGGTGTCGCGCTTCTCGTCGGGCAGCACGAAGTCGGATTCGACGTCGTCGATGAGCGCGTCCATCTCGCCGTCGTCGAATGGCGCGCCGGCGGAAGCGAGCTCGATCAGCCGCCGGGCGATGCGCGCCTCGGCCTCGTGCAGCCGGCGCGTGAAGATGATGCCGGAGTCCGCGATCAGTGCACGCTCGCGGAGCAGTTCGTCGAGCACGCTCGTTGCGAGCGCGGTCTCGCACTCGAGGAGTGCCGCTGTTTTCGGCAGCAGCTCGTCGCGCGGCAGCCCGCAGTGGCCGGAGCTTCGCGCCTCGCCGAGCAGGTGCAGCATTCCGGCGCGGACGCGGTACGGAGAGTCGCGCGCGATCCCGACCGAGCTCGCGATTCCGTCGGCCGTGCGAAAGCCGATGCCGCCGATCTCCTGCGCAAGCCGGTACGGATTCTGACGGACGATCGTCAGCGCTGCGGAGCCGAAGACTCGCTGAATCCGCACCGCGCGTGCCGTCCCGATGCCATGCTCCGCGAGCAGCGCCGCGAGCCGCCACACGTCGCGCCTCTCGCTCCAGCCCTTGCGAATGGTCTCCACCTTCGCGCGTCCGATTCCCGGAACTTCGAGCAGTTTCTCGGGCGCGTCGTCGAGCACCGCGACGAGATGGTTTCCGAATTTCGCGGTGAGACGTTTCGCGAGCGTCGCCCCGATTCCGGGCACGCGTCCCGATGCCAGATACCGCGTCATCGCCTCCACGGTCACAGGGAGCAGCGGCACGACACGGTCGGCTTTGAATTGCGGGCCGTAGCGAGGGTCGACCACCCGCGTGCCTTCCGCCTCGACTTCATCGCCCGGCTCGAGCGGCGGAGACACGGCGACCAGCGTAACGAGCGCGTCGCGTCCGTCACGCAACTCCGCGACGCAGAACCCCGTCGCGGCGGTGTAATGCCGGATGCGCTCGATGACTCCGGTGAGGCGCTCCGGCATGACGACGACGTCTCACACCTCGACTTCGCTCGCCGGCTGCGGCGCCGCGGCCGCGGTCTTGTGCGCGTTCTTGTACGCGCGCGTCGCGGCGATGAACGAGCGGAACAACGGGTGCGGGGCGGTCGGACGCGAGCGGTATTCGGGATGGAACTGGCAGCCGACGAACCACGGGTGGTTGTCCAGTTCGACGATCTCCACGAACTTGCGGTCGGGAGAGATGCCGGTGACGCGGAAGCCGCGCTCTTCGAGCTGCGGGACGTATTCGGGATTCACTTCGTAGCGGTGGCGGTGGCGCTCTTCGATGAGATCGACGCCATACGCTTCGCGCGAGTGCGAGCCTTCCTTCAGATCGCACGGATACTTGCCGAGGCGCATCGTGCCGCCGAGGGCGTCGACGCCGATGAGATCGCGCAGCTTGAAGATCACTTTGTAGAGCGCCTCGTCGTCGAACTCCGTCGAGTTCGCACCGACCATGCCGCAGACGTTGCGCGCGAACTCGATCGTCGCGCACTGCATGCCGAGGCAGATCCCGAAGAAGGGAATGTGCTTCTCGCGCGCGAAGCGGATCGCGCGCAGCTTTCCTTCGACGCCGCGTGAGCCGAAGCCGGGACCGACGAGGATGCCGTCCACTTTGCCGAGGTCGCCGTGATAGCCCTCTTCCTCCAGCGATTCCGAGTCGATGTAGACGATGCGCACCTTCACGTTGTTGGCGATGCCGCCGTGCGTGAGTGCTTCGTTCAGCGATTTGTACGAGTCGCCGAAGTCCACATATTTACCAACGAAGCCGATGCGCACTTCGTCTTCCGGATGGCGCATCTTGCGCACGATCTCTTCCCACTTCGTCAGCGAGCCGATCTCCTCGTGCGGGAGATGGAGCTTGTCGAGGAGGATCTCGGCGAGGCCTTCCCGCGAGAACGCGAGCGGCACCTGATAGATGTAGTCGACGTCGTACGCCGGGATGACCGATTCCTCTTCGACGTTGCAGAAGAGGCCGATCTTCTTCTTCATCTCGTCCGGAATCGTGCGTTCGGAGCGGCAGAGGAGAATGTCCGGCTGGATGCCGATCTGCCGCAGCGTCTGCACCGAGTGCTGCGTCGGCTTGGTCTTCAGCTCGTCGCTCGCTTTGATGTAAGGGATGAGCGTGACGTGCACGTTGAGCGCGTTGCCGCGTCCCGCTTCCAGGCGGAACTGGCGGATGGCTTCGAGGAACGGCAGCGACTCGATGTCGCCGACCGTGCCGCCGATCTCGACGATGACGACGTCGACGCCTTCACTGACATCCTTGATGCACTTCTTGATCTCGTCGGTGATGTGCGGGATGACCTGCACGGTCTTGCCGAGGTAGTCGCCGCGGCGTTCTTTCTCGATGACCTTCAGGTAGATGCGGCCGGTGGTGTAGTTGTTCTTGCGCGACGCGCGCATGGAGGTGAAGCGCTCGTAATGGCCGAGGTCGAGGTCGGTCTCGGCGCCGTCATCGGTGACGAAGACTTCGCCGTGCTGGAACGGCGACATCGTGCCGGGGTCGACGTTGATGTAGGGATCGAATTTCTGGATGGTGATGCGGAAGCCGCGCGCCTCGAGCAGCGCACCGATCGATGCCGCCGCGATGCCCTTGCCGAGGCCGGATACCACGCCGCCGGTGATGAAGATGTACTTGGTGCTCATGCGCGCCTCCTTGGGATGGCCATGACAGATGAATGCCATCTGCAATCCGCCATCTGCCGTCTATTTTTTGGGGGGAGTGAGTTTGGGTACGTCGAGTGTGATTCGTAGCGTGTGAGCCCTCGGCTCACTCACGCCCTCCGATATCACGCATGCAGTCTCGCAAGTTCTTCCTCGACGCGCGCCACATCCTCGGGGCGGTCGACGCCCAGGTGCGGCTTCGTTGTTTTTAACACAGCGATTTTAAAGCCGTGTTGCAAAGCCCGCAACTGTTCCAGTGATTCGGCCCGTTCGAGCGGGGAGGGATCGAGGGTCACGAAGCGCTCGATGACGTTGCGGCGATAGGCGTAAACGCCGATGTGCCGCAGCGCGGCGTCGCGCGAGCCGATCGCCGCGCGCGAGAAGTAGAGCGCGTTTCCCATCGCGTCACTGACGACCTTGACGACGTCGCGCGCGTGAAACTCATCGTCCGATTCGAACGGGCAGGCGAGCGTGGCCATGCCGCTGGCGGACGATGACAGCCGATCGATCAGCGCGTCGACGGACGCGATCTCGATCAGCGGCTCGTCGCCCTGCACATTGATGATGATGTCGAACTGCGCGTGCTCGAGCGTCTCGATGATCGGCAGCGCCGCGGCGATGCGGTCCGTCCCGCTCTGAAAATCGCCCTCGGGTTTCACGGCTTTGCCGCCGAAGTCTGCGACGTGGCCGAAGATGCGGTCGTCATCCGTCGCGACGTAGACCGCCTGCGCGCGCTGCGATTGCGTGGAGCGTTCGTAGACGCGCTGGATGAGCGAGACGCCGGCGATGAGCGCGAGCGGTTTGCCGGGAAAGCGCGTCGACGCGTAACGCGCCGGAATTACAATCACCGCCCGCATGAGCGCCGCCGATTCTATCAGCGCGTCTGACCGCGATTTGATGAAGCGGCTGACGATCGTGCTCGCGTTCCTCTTCTTCTTCACCGCCGCGTTCTCGACGCTGAACCGCATCTACTCGCAGAAGTTCCTCGCCACGACCGGCGAGGCGCGGTGGATCTGGGCCCAGCATCGACTGAGCTCGAACGAGCCCGTGGCGTTTTTCGCCGCGCGCGATTTCGACCTGCCGGCGAAGCGCTACTACACGCGCCTCAAAGTCGCGGCCGATCCGGAGTACGAGCTGTTCGTGAACGGCAAGGAGATCGCCGGACGGCAGACGGGCGTCGAGCCGACGCTCGATCTGTACGACATCTCGAGTCTCGTGCAGACGGGACGCAATCGCATCGTCGTCGCCGTGCGCGCGCCGCAGGGCATGGGCGGATTGCTTGCGTCGATCGACATCGCGCCGGAGACCGCGAACTGGATCGTGAGCGATGGTTCGTGGACGATCTATCGCCGCTGGCATCCCGATCTGCTGCTGCGCGACGTCGCCGGGGTTCCATCGCAGCCGCCGATGATCGTCGGCGCGCCGCCGGTGGGACGCTGGAACTTCCCAACGATCGTGGCCCGCGCGCTCGAGCCGCCGCCGGGAAAGATCGTGCCGCCGCGCGATTCGCGTTCCATGATCGCGGTGTTGCCCACGATCCGCATGCGCGCCGACGTAGCGGTGGCCGTGACGGAGCGGAGCCGCGCGACGGCGTTCGATTTCGGCTTCACGCGCGGCCGCGTGCGACTCACCCGCGACTTCCGCGCACGGCTCCAGCCGGGTGATCAAAATCCGCTTCGCCAACATCGCCCCCGAGCTCGGCCTGATCGACTTCAACCTCCGCCCGATCGTCTTCGCCCCGGGAGAGCTCAGCGTGACGACCACCGAGTCACACGACTTTCGTTATGTGATGGTGTTCGGGCGGGGGGTGAGGGCGGAGGTGGTTCAGTGATTTGGGTAGGGAAACGGTCTCGCCATGTCTCTCTAAAGAACGATGGCGACCGGTGAGCAGGAGAGCACGGGACTCACGCGAATCGATCGCATCGCCAAGACGGCCTTCGTCACGGCGCTCGTGCTCTTGATCGTGGTCGTCCAGCAAATCCGCGAACGCGACTCCGAGTTGGCGCGATTGAGTTACGAGCGCCGCCGCAGTGCGATTCGTGTCGATGCCACAGGCGACAAGTTGCGCCGGCTACGAAAGACATTCTGGGACCAATACAAATCCCTAGCAAAGGAGTGGGGTTACAGCGCCCGGCGAGGTGTGAAGCAGAAGCCAGTCTCGGACCAAGAAGTCGTTCGTAAGGCTCTGGATACCGATGCGCGTACGGCTTATATCGCGGTCTTTGCGCCGTCGCTGCTTTTGGATCCGAAAGTCTGGCAGGAACATCAGGCGAAAGTCAGCGATGTGGAAGCACGATTGGACAACGCTGCGAAGGAAGCGGACCTGCAGGTAGCCCCAAGCCCGCCGTCGCGCAAAGACCCCGCGCAACTGATGCGCCCGGGGGAGCCGGGCGCTTTTGCCGCGAGCCTGCGACTCAGAGCGGGGTTTGCTCCGATTGCTTCCACGTTTCGTTCGTACCGCGAGCTCCCGCCGATCCTTTTCGCGCAACGCCGCAATCTGGAGACGATTGCCGCTGCCTCGGAGAAAGCGCGCACAGCGACGCAGTCGATTCCTTCCCCGTTCGGAAATTTCGATCTCAATCCGCGATTGGCGCTCTTATTCATCGCTCTCGCCACCGCACTCACCTACATCACTCTCCTCGAAGGCGCGCGGCGTCTGCTGGTGAGCGGAGCCACGCGGGAGGAGATGCCGAGCTTTCCGTACCTCCTCGCCCGCCGTGCCATGGAAGTGAAGGACGGTCGTCGCACTTTCGGCAGCATCGTGTTGCATGCGGCGTGGGTCGCACTCGTGGTCGTCATGGCGATCGCGTGCTGGCGGTTCATGGCGTATCACGAGGCGATGTTCGTCGATTGGCGGGCAGTGCGCATCGCCGTCGATGCGGCGGCGTGTCTCGTTGTCGCGCTGTTCGTTGGTTGTCTCGTGACAGCATGGTGTAGCGTTCCGGCGCCGGTCCGAACGCGCCTGAAGAAACTACAACCGGGCCGCCGGACGATTCTGATCACCGCGTTGGTCGCTGTTGCAGGTGTGGCGGTGCGAAGGTGCCTGGTGAGCGCGAAGAAGAATCCGCGCCCGCGTCCGTCCCATTTGCCGGAGAGGATCGAGCATTTGGAAGGCGACGGGCCATCGCATTACCTGGTGCGATATCCCTACGTGCAAAATCGAAAGACCCTCGTCGCTCATCATCCTGACATCTGCGCGCACCACCTGCCGAACGAGGCGAACCGCAGGCCGGCACTCAGAAGCGCGCTGCTGCACCGCGGCCGGGAAGCGCTGTTCCTTGAACGGCTCGCCGGCTACGATGACGATGGAAGTCAGATTGCGTATCTGCAGCAAGCGATCTCCCATGCGCCGCTCTCGATTCATCTGTACGACAAGCTCGTGCGCGCCTATGGACGAGAGAAAAAATACGATCAGATCGAGCCGCTGTTCGATCATGCGATTCGTTATGTGGAGGGCGAGCTCCGGATGGTGACGGCAGTCGCTGCAAGCGCCAAGCGCACGAGAGGGTGGCGCGATCCGTCGCCGCGCGCGACCGAACTGACGAAAGCACTTCGGATCTTCAAAGGCCGAAAAGAGCAAGTGCCGGCTACACGCCAATGGGCAGAGGAGCGCCGCCGGAGCAAAGAAGAAGGGAGGAAAACGACCAACTCACGACCGCAGAATTCGACAAGGGCCGCTATGTCTCCGGGAGACTACCGTTCTGCCATGAGCGCTCGGCGAGGCCAGTTCGACTCTCGACCGGCCCACCTTCCCCCAATCACTCAGTAAATGACGTTCCGCACGAAGTAATCCTGCTGCGAGATCGTGCGGTTCACGAGCGCTTCGGCGTCGGCGCGCGACATCTGGAAGCGGCCGGCGGCGCCGCCGGTGGTCATCTTCATGAACAGCTCCACCGAGTCGATCTGCGCGCCGTCGACGCCTGCATTTTTCACCATCAGGAACGCCGTCGCGGAAATGGCGTTGAAGACGCGGTCTTCGGTGTCGACCGTCAGCTCGGCGCGGAGGCTATGCGCGCCGGTGCCGGCGAGCTTCCGTTCGTAGATCTTCACTTCCTCGAACGCGCGCTCGAACTTCTCCATCACGAGCGGCGAGAGGCCGCCCGTCACGGGAGCGGAGGGCGTCGAGGCGGCTTGCTGCTGCGCGGCTGCTTTCTGCTGCGCGGGGGTGCGGAGCTTGATCGACGAGCCGAGGGAGCTCGTCTTCGGCGCCGTCGAGGTGGCCGGCGGCTGGTTCGTGCTCAGATCGATGATGCCGGCCGAGGTGATGCCGAGCTTCGTCAGCTGCTCCGACTGCGGCACGTTGATGAACGACGGATCGACCTGCAGCGACTGCCCGTTCTCGAGCACGATGATCGCTTTCCCGTTGACCAGCGTCCATTTCTGCTTCGCGAGGTAGCGCGTGCCGTCTTTCATCACGACGATGTAGGTGGCAAACGCATTCGCGCTGATGAGCGCGGCAAACATGCACAGCACGAGCGATTTCTTCATGGCAGTCTCCGGAATCGGTGAGCCGAGTCGGTCGATTATAGACAATCGGCGGCACACCGCCGCTTGTCTATGAGCACGGCGAAGCGTCGCTTCGCCTTTGGTTATACTGATGGATCGTTTCGCAGAACGTTTGATGGTCCAGGAGATTCCACAATGCTCGTCGTGATGGAGGCCGCAGCGCGGCCGGAGCAAATCGAAGCCGTCGTTCGCCACATCGAGCGAATGGGCTTCCGCGCGCACCCGATTCCGGGCGCATTTCGCACGGCCATCGGCGTCACCGGTCACGGCGGCAAAGCGGACCCGACCATCCTCGAGAACTTCCCGGGCGTCAAGGAAGTCATCCCGGTCTCGCATGCGTACAAGCTCGTCAGCCGCGAGGCGAAGCCGGACGACACGATCGTCACGGTCGGCGGCGTCGATGTGGGCGGCAACGGAATCGTCGTCATCGGCGGACCATGCGCCGTCGAGTCGCTCGATCAGACGCGCACGGTGGCGGAGCGGATCAAGGAAGCGGGCGGACAGCTGATGCGCGGCGGCGCGTACAAGCCGCGCACGTCGCCCTACTCGTTCCAGGGTCTCGGCGAAGAGGCGCTGGAGATTCTCGCGCGCGTGCGCGAGGAGTTCGATCTGCCGGTCGTCACCGAGGCGATCGATCATGACTCGCTGCAGCTCGTCGAGCAGTACGCCGACTGCATTCAGATCGGCGCGCGCAACATGCAGAACTTCGCGCTGCTCAAGAGCGCGGGACGGGCGCGGAAGCCGGTGCTGCTGAAGCGCGGCATGGCGGCGACGCTCGAAGAACTGCTGCTGTCTGCCGAATACATCATGGCCGAGGGCAACTACGGCGTGATGCTGTGCGAGCGCGGCGTGCGCACGTTCGCCGATCACACCCGCAACACGCTCGACCTCTCGCTGATCCCCGCGGTCAAGCGCATCAGCCACCTCCCGATCCTCGTCGATCCGAGCCACGGCACCGGCAAGCGCAACAAAGTGCTGCCGATGTCACGCGCCGCGATCGCCGCCGGCGCGGACGGCCTCATCATCGAAGTGCATCACAAGCCGGAAGAAGCGCTCTCGGACGGACCGCAGGCGCTGCTGCCGGAAGCGTTCGCGCAGCTGATTCGCGAAGTGGATGCGATCGCGCAGGTCGTCGGCCGCTCGCTGCAGCCGGCGCTCGCGATCTAGAGTGCGGTAGCTGGCTACTGCACTCCCAGATTCCGCTGAAGCGCATCCATCGCCCATCGCGCCGCCTGCGTGATCTCCGAATCGGGATCATTCAGATACGGACGAATCAGTCCCTCGCATTCAGGCGTGGCGATGTCACCGAGGATGGTGAGGACTGTCGGAAGCTGCTCGCGCCGCGCGAGCGCTTCGCGCAGCACCGGCAGCGAACGACGGCCATTCTTGACGAAAAACATGCCGGCCAGCATGCGGACGTTTTCGTCCTCCGATGCAAGATCGTCCAGCAGGCTGCGCCCCGCGGCCTGCGACCCGAGTCGGAGCGCAGCGTGCTTTCCGAACGTGGACAGCGCGCGGCCGAGCTTCACCGTCACAGCATAGAAGGAATGTTGTAGCGCATCCAGACATCGGGGTCGTGCGTGGCGGAATGATTGAACCAGACCGGCAGGGTGTGGTCGTTGTAGCGGGGATCGCTGAAGCGCGACGCGCTGCCGTCCGCGAGCAGCACGAGATCGAACTTCACGCGGATCGAGACCGCCTTCTGAACGGCGCTGAAATTCAGATTGTAGAGAGATGGATGCACGGGCGCGGAGAGGAGCACGACCCGCCCGAAACGGATCCCCGGCTTCCAACTGGTCAGCAACATCACGCTCGCACCGTGGCTGTGCCCCATCAGCGAAATGTCGATCGCGGCGTGCGATTGGATCCAGGCGGCCAGCAGATCGGCGCCCTGCTCGCGAGCTCCGTGACTGTAGCCGCCGCTCCATCGATACACGTCGGCGCCCGAATAGAGATCGTTCCAGACGTTGCCTTGGACGTACGTCCAGAAATCGCCGCCCGGCCTCCACCACGTTCCGTTCGTGGCGAACGTTCCGTGCACCATCGTGGACGTATACGCCGTCCCTTCCTGTGGCGGGGGAGGCTCGGTGTACAGCGCGCGCAGCGCGGGATCTTCAGGGCGAAACCGCGCCAGGGCCGTGGCCGCGACGTCGCGCACCAACTCATCGTCGCTCTTCGTTCCTTGCACGAGGATCTCGTACGGCTGCTGCGTCTCCGTGGTCATGGGAAGCGCGGCGTGCGCGGCCGCGACGCGCACGAGCTCGTGCTCGTTCTGCATGCCCATCTCCGCGAGCGCGGCGGCGGCGGTGCTGGAGCGCGTGGCGTAGAGATCGTCCGCCACCTTCACCATCATTTCGCGATACGAGCCGGCGGCGCCGTACCGTCTCTCCACGGCCCCGCGCGGCGACATGCGCCGCGCGGCGGGTACGAGGCGCGGGATCGGGAACTCGTCGAGCTCGTCTTTGAGAAACATGTCCGACGGCTGGGCGACGATCGCCGTCCGCGCCAGCGCGGTCGCGCGATCGCCGCGCAGTTGTGCGCCGGTGGCGAGGAGGATTGCCGCCTGCGCCTGCACGGCCTCAGGATCATCGGATTCGAATGCGGCCGGACCTTTCGGCGGATTTTCAGGTGCTTCTTTCATCGGATCTCGTCTCCCCCCCAATGAGGTGTGTCCGAGCGAGGAAGTTCCCTACCTGCTCGGGATAGACTGCCCCGAATGCGCCGCACCAAAATCCTCGCGACCCTCGGTCCTGCCAGCAGCAGCGAAGCGATGATCGAGCGTCTGCTCACGACGGGCGTCGATGCGTTCCGTCTCAACTTCTCGCACGGCAAGCATGAGGAGCACGCGCGGGTCGTGCGGACGATTCGCGACGTGGCGATGGAGCTCGGTCGCTACATTCCGATCGTCGGCGATATTCAGGGGCCGAAGCTGCGCATCGGCGACGTCGACGGTGTCATCGAGCTCGAAAACGGACAGACCTTTCTGATCAGCACCGACCCTGTCGTCGGGAACGCCCAGATGGTCTCGACGCCGTTCACGCCGCTGCCGAATGAAGTTCGCATCGGGCAGCGCATCCTCATCAATGACGGCCTGGTCGAGCTGATCGTCACCGCCGTCGACGCGAAGCGCGTCACGACGCGCGTGCTGCACGGCGGGCCGATCTCGTCGAAGAAGGGGATGAACTTCCCCGACTCCGAGCTCTCGATTCCGGCGATCACCGACAAGGACAAGATCGACGTGAAGTTCGCGGTCGAGCAGGGGCTCGACTACATCGCCGCGTCGTTCATTCGCCGGCGCAGCGACATCGTCGAGTTGCGCGCGCTGCTCGCGGAGCACGGCGGCAACGAGATGCAGGTGATCTCGAAGCTCGAGAAGCCGCAGGCCATCGATAATCTCGACGAGATCCTCGAAGTGAGCGACGGCGTGATGGTCGCGCGGGGCGACCTCGGCGTGGAGCTGCCGCCGGAGGCCGTGCCGATCATTCAGAAGCAGATCCTCGCGCGCGCCAGCCGGTGGGGACGATTCGCGATCACCGCGACGCAGATGCTCGAGTCGATGACCGTCAGCTCGCGGCCGACGCGCGCCGAGGCGTCGGACGTCGCGAACGCGATCTTCGACGGCTCGGACGCGGTGATGCTGTCGGCGGAAACGGCGTCGGGCAAGTACCCGGTGGAGACCGTGCAGATGATGGCGCGGATCGTTTTCGCGGCCGAGGCCAATCGGAACGTGGAGTACCACTGGGAGCGGGAGCCGTTCCGGAAGATTTCGGAGACCGATGAGTTCACGGACGCGCTCGCGGGCGCGGCGAACTACGCGGCGGAACAGCTCGACGCGAAGTACATCGTCGTCTTCACGCAGACCGGATTCGCGGCGCGGCTGATGTCGAAATTCCGGCCGAAAGTGCCGATCATCGCGCTCACGCCGTCGAGCTGGGTCGCGCGGCGCATGAATCTGTTGTGGGGCGTTCAGCCATTCGTGCTCACGCAGACCGGCGACTATCACGAGCAGATCGTCGATCGCGTCGACGAGTTCCTCCTGGCGAAAGACATCGTGCGTCCCGGCGACCGCCTCGTCATCCTGATGGGCTCGCCGATCTATCAGCGCGCAAAGACGAACCTGCTTCGCGTGCATCGCGTGCGGGACTAGCCGAACGTTTCCGTCCTGTTACAGCCCACGCCCTCCAACCGTAACAGGTGTACGATGACGCAAGCCAATCGCCGGGAGGGGGCGTGTGGGGTAGGTATTTGTCGTGAAAACAAACGGAGGAGGTATATGCGCCGGTTAAGAGCAACTGCCTTGGCGGCTGCGATGATCATCATCGCCGCGCCCGTCCACCCCGCGGCACCGCTCCCTTCGGCTCTGCAAGTCCTCGGCACCGTCACGAACTCCGCCCGTCCTGTCGCGAACGCGCTCGTCATCGCGCTCAACCTCCAGGACTTCGTGACGACGCAAACCTACACCATGTCCGACGGCAGCTTCGCCATCCCCACGCTGCGCGCCGGCATCTACAAAATCATCGCGGTCAAGCAGGGCTTCGTGCCCGCGATCGCGACCGTGCTCCCCACCACTCCGAAACATAACGTCGCCCTCAAGCTCGAGAGCGACAAGGGAAAGAAACGCTCCTCGAATCAGGCGATCTGGGAGCTGCGCGGCTCGCTGCCCGCGGATGTTCTCCGCGAAGTCGATCAAGTGCTGCGGCCGGTGGAAGTCGTTGCGTACGAGATCCCGCGCATTCGCGGCGAGATGTTCTCGCTGACGGGCGTGAGCAATCAGAGCGCGAGTCCCGCGTTCGCGCAGACGGCCGTCGGCGTGCAGGGACGCGTGAATGAAACGTGGCAGGTCGGCATCCGCGGCAATCTGCAGCGCTTCGAAGATCCGACCGATGAAGTGCGATTCGGACCGCCGGTCGCCGAGTCGGGCATGATGTCGATGGAGTTGCGCACGTCGCCGACGGAGTCGTATCGCGTCGCGTCGACGAAGAGCTCGTGGATCTACACCGACGGCGCGGTCGAGGCCGATGTCCGCGCGCACAATTTCGAGTGGCAGCACGGCGGCTATCGCGCGCAGGTGCGCTACTTCCAGCAGGAAAATCTCTTCCGCGATCTGCCGGTCGGCTCGAATCTGATCGAGATCGCAGGCGACGTTCCGCTCCTGCAAACGCGCCGCAGCGACCTCGGCGTCGCCGTTCGTGTGACGCAGGAGACGGTCGACAGCGCCGCGCAGATTCTGCGCACGGCGGACGTGACCGCGAACGGCTCGATGGCGCTCGTGCCGTCGCTGATCGTGCATTACGGCATGGCCAGCCGCATCGGCATGAACGGCCAGGAATTCGCGCCGCGCACCGGCGCGGAGTGGAAGCTCACCGACAACACGTCGATCGTCGGATCGGCGATGGTGAAGGTGATGGACCGCGATCCGGCGGCGATCAACCTGCCGTCGCTCGTGTTCTTGTCCGAGGACGCGCGCGTACTTCCGAAATACACCTACACGGTCGGTTTCGTATCGGGCAAGGACGACAAGAACCGTTTCACCGCCATCGCCACGATGACGGCCATCGACTCGCCGCTGCGCGTCGTCTTCACGGATGCGTACGATCAGTTCTGGGACGGCCTGTACGTCGATGCGGGCGATGTGCGCCGCGACCTGCGCGTCGCGTATCGCCACGAGTTCGGCAACCGCTTCGCGATCGACGTCGCCACGACGGCCGGCAGCGCGACGCGGCACGATCCGGCGATGCACACGCGCGAGAAGACCTACATCGTGGGCGACCTGCAGTCGACGTTCAACCCGACGCGCACCACGCTCGCGGTGTCGTATCGCGAGATCCAGCAGCCGCGGGAGAACGGGGAAGAGGACTACCACACCGAGCGCTTCAACGTCCGGATGGCCCAGTCGCTCTACCTGCCGATCGACATCAAGCTGCTGATCGGCCTCGAGTTCGCCCGCGCGGACAACTCGCCGTACCTGATCGACACCCTCACCCCCGAGGGAAGGTCGAAGAAGTACATCGGCGGGTTGGCGCTGAACTTCTGATCGTGAACCCGGACCAGCAGCGCATCTACGACGAGATCGTCCGCGTCGCGAAGACGTTCGGTCCGGTCGTCGAAGATCCGAAGAAGACGTCCATCCATCTCGTCCGCCGCACCGCCTTCGCCGGCGTGGCTACACGCAAAGAAGGACTGATGCTGACGCTGAAGTCCGGCCGCAATATCGAGGACGCGCGCATTCATAAAGCCGAGCAGACATCCGCGAACCGCTGGCATCTCGAGGTGCATGTGAAGAACGCCCGCGAGGTCGATGGGCAGTTGAAGGCGTGGATGCGTAGCGCGTACGAGTTGGCGGGATAGCCGTGTACCGTTTTGTCGGAACGCCGCCGTCCTCGGCGGCTGATCCGGCGGCGTCCTCGCCGCCGCGGCGCCGATGATGACGACGAAGAAGCCCACTCGGGAAGATCTCGCTGCCGCCGCGGGAAAGACCATCCCGGACGTCATCGCTCCCAACCTCGCCATCCTCTTCTGCGGCATCAATCCCGGCCTCTACACCGCCGCGGTCGGGCATCACTTCGGCCGGCCGGGGAATCGGTTCTGGCCGGTGTTGTATCGGGCGGGATTCACGCCGCGGCTCTTTGCGCCGAGCGAGCAGCGTGAGTTGTTGAAGCTCGGCTACGGCATTACGAACGTCGTTGCCCGGGCGACGACTGCGGCGGATGAGCTGACAGCCGAGGAGTTGCGAGATGGCGGACAAATCCTTGCGCGCAAGGTGCTTCGGTACAAGCCGCGCTATCTCGCCGTCGTCGGCATCGGCGCGTACCGGACGGCCTTCGATCGGCCGCGCGCCAAGATGGGATTGCAGGACGAGACGATCGGGGCGACGAGGATCTGGGTGTTGCCGAATCCGAGCGGGTTGAACGCGAATTACCGGCCGGCGGAGCTGGTGGAACTGTTCGCGGAGCTGCGTGCGGCCGTCGCTTTCTGACTAGTCGCCGAGATCGTAGCTTGCCGATACCGGTCGCGCCAAGGGCGTTTCTCGTTCGACGTACGGCTGGTGAATTCCAGACATACCGCTTTGGTTCTGGCGTTCATGCCTGCGCTCTCCCAGTCATTCCTTAATTCATGCTTGCGTCACCGCGCTCGGTAACGTATGTATACCACCTGAATTCCTGTCAAGAGAAATCCATGGAGACTCTCCCCTGGATTTATTTTTCCGACCAGATTCACGAGAGCAAACGCGACGCGGTCACTGCCTTGCTATATAGCGCCGGCATCCTGGCGCGTCCGATGCCGCGCGAGTCGGACGGTTTCGGGCTGGTGTTTCTCGCCGGTGTCGATGCGGCTGCGATCACACGAATCGAGTCGGCGAGCCGGCGCGCAATCGTGCTTGCAGTACTGTTCGCGCCGCCCGTTCCGCCGCAGCAGAACATCTGGAGCCTGCTGCATGCCGGCGCTTCCGACGTGCTCGTCTGGAGGGCGCAGCCCGAGAACGTGAACGACATCCGCTCTCGTCTTACTCGCTGGCACCAGGTGCAGGAGTTGTGCGAGAGCCCGCGTGTGCGGCAGACGCTCGTCGGCGGCAGTACCGCATGGCGCTCGCTGCTGCGCGAAGTGGTCGGGATCGCCGCATTTTCGCGGGCACCAGTGCTGATCAGCGGCGAGAGCGGCACGGGGAAGGAACTGGTCGCCAGACTGATCCACGACTTCGACACTCGCAGCGGCAAGCGCGAGATGGTCACGGTGGACTGCACCACGGTCACACCTGAACTTGCGGGGTCGGAGCTCTTCGGCCACGAACGAGGGGCCTTCACTGGCGCGGTCAGTTCACGCGACGGAGCGTTCGCGCTCGCCGACCGCGGCACGCTCTTCCTCGACGAGATCGGCGAACTGCCGCTGACCTTGCAAGCTCAGTTGTTGCGCGTGATCCAGGAAGGTCAATACAAACGCGTGGGCAGCAACGCTTGGCAAGAGTCTCGTTTTCGCTTGGTCTGCGCGACCAATCGGGACCTGGAGGCGCAAGTGGTCGCGGGCAGCTTTCGCGCTGACCTCTACTACCGTATTGCCGGCTGCGTGTGCCACACGCCACGGCTGCACGACCGCATGGACGATGTGTTGGTTCTGGCAGCCCACTTTCAGGCGGATCTATGCGGTATTGAAGGCGCGACTGGCTTTGACGAGACGGTGCAGCAGTATCTGCTCGCACGCGAGTACCCCGGCAACGTGCGCGATCTGCGCCGCATCGTGGCGCGGCTGTGCCAGCGCCACGCGGGCAACGGACCAATCACGGTCGGTGACGTGCCCAACGACGAGCGCCCCCAGGGCGAGCCGCGCAGCGCGGCGCACACCGATTTCAAAACCGTGGTGCGGCACGCGCTGCTGAGCGGCAAAGGACTGAAGGAAATCGGCCACGTTGCCACCGAGGCGGCGATCAGTATCGCGATGGAGCTCGAGCAAGGAAACCTGCACCGCGCCGCGCAGCGGCTGGGTGTCACCGATCGGACACTGCAGCTTCGGCGGGCCGGTGCGCGGGCGGACGATTGAGCGCGTCGTGCGTGGGTAAGCGCATTAGATTGCCACCGAGCATCAGCGCGTCATCGGCCGGGGCGAGGCTCAGCAAGCGCACCTTGGCCACCTCGAGCGCCGGGGTGCAGCCAAGGCCCATCGGAGCCGAACAGGATCTTATGCGCACCGGCCCGCTGCACCGCCTGCTGCAGCAGGTCGAAGCGCCGCACACCGGAGGTGTCGGCGTAAACGTTCGGCTGTTGCACCAGATAGTCGATCAGCCCGAGCTGAACCCGCCAGTCGTCTGCAAAGCTACCGAGGTGCGGGATGATGAAGATTACGGCCGGGTATTGCCCGGCCGGCAGCTCGACCACAGACACTTCGCCCGCTACGTCGTACAGCACCGGCACGCGCAGCTCGCGCGCTGCCTCGCACACCTCACGCGTGATGGGTGCGTCGTGCCGGTGCACCTTGATGCCTCTGAAGCCGTAGCTCTCGATTGCGAGAGTCAGCATCGCTAGCATGCGGCCCCGGTCGCGTGCAGGATGTACCATTGCGAAGCCGATGAAACGCCGCGGGCGGCGCGCCACGATCTTGGCGAGCGCGCGGTTGGATTGCGCGTAGTCCGAGTGGGAGGCCGGCAGCAGCACCGTGCGAGCGATGCCGGCGCGCGCCGCACGCTGCAGGTACAGACCGAGCGGTGCGTCGGTGTCCCATGGGCCGGTGAGCCCATCGCCCTGGCCGGCGTGACAGTGGCAATCGATGATCATGGCCGGTGATGTAGGACTTATTGCGAGGTTTCAGACATTTCAGATGATAAATCCGGCTTCAAACTCCAGGCTGGCTTCGTGCTGGGCGGTGGCCGTGACGCCCAATGCTCTCGCGATCTCCCGGCCGCGCCGCAGTACCTTGTCTACATTGGCCACGCCCACTTTAGGGTCCCAGCCGGTGCCAGCGCGCGCTTTCAACTGACTCAATAGAGCTGCTCGGTTTTCCAGAGTGAACTGACGCAGTTCCGCCCACGTGGTAGGGCGGAACTGCTGGCGCTTCATCAAAGCCAGGATGTGTCGCACGCCGAGTGGCAGCCAGTGCAGAAGCTTGCTCCCAGCCCAGGCCAGTTCCGAGCCGGGTGGGACGCCGAAACTGGCGGCGGCCGTGGTGGCTCGGTGCCTGGCCAACTCAACGCCTTTTTGCACCGAATAGCTGGCATCAGTGCTCAACCGCTGGTGGTCAAATCCAAGCATACGAGATTCATCGGGGTGCACTTGGAAGTAGCCCCGCTCGTCCAGGCTTGTGGTCGTGCCAATGCGACCGCCCGATTCGACCGCGATCCAACCGAGCAGGAATTCCAGTGGCACATCACCGCGGTATCGGTTGAGCAGCGGCAGCAGTTTCTCGTAGTCACGGACACGTTTCATGGCGCGTAATGCCGGTCGCACCACGCGAGCGCGGATGTCGTGCCATTCGGCAACCAGTGCGCGTTCTGTGCTCAAGATCGGCTTGCCCACGCGGTCCAGGTGACGTCGCTCGAAGACGCCGTTGCTGAGCTGATTCTCATCACGAAGACCGCGGCGGATCAGTTCAGCGACTCTTACCCCTTCAGTATCTTCGAGTTCGTTTTCGAAGGCTTCCCATTCGAAGTGGGATTCTTCAGCTTCAGCCAATGGGGGTGCTGTTGAGAGGAAGGCGCCGAAGCGCCCGATCGGAAAGACGCTGCGAGCCGACTGACAGTTCCCGCCGCAACCGCAGCGCGACGTTTGCACGGGGACTAGATCAAACTCGCCGGATACCGGCGTGTCCTCTCCACCCGGCGGATCCGGCGCATTTGGCGACGCCGCAGGCGGCGCATCCGAAGGTTCCCCGGCCGATGCTGACGGTGCGCTTTGTCCGGGGTCCCGGTTCATGCACTCTTGCACACAGCGCAACTGGTCAGGGTCTGAACCCCCTGCGCCATCGGCGCCCCAATTGGTGGGCGTCGCGCCAAATGGGTGGGCCACGAGCGGCAACGCATAGCTGCCGCCGAACAGCGGTCTCGGTCGCCGAGGCCGGGGCCGAGGGCGGGATGGCGACGCTACGACCGGCCGTGTTGGGCGCGGCGGGATGCTCCGGGCAGCACCGCGCCGTACGCTGGGTGCCGCACGGCCAAGGCCACCTACTTCCGGCGTGAAGCCCTCATCGAGGATTTCGAACGCCTCGGGCTCCGATGGACCGAGCTCGTTCGTGAACGGCTCAATACGAAAGACTTTGGGCTGATCCATGGTGCCTCCTCATTGATGACAGAAATTGTGTTCATGGGGATGAGTCGGCGCCGCAACGAAGCCGTGCGACAACAATTGCCCGACGCGCTCGATTTGCGCCGCGCTGTGTTTCACCGTGATGATCAACGTCAGCCGCGGCGCGAGTGCCTGGCATCCGCGCGTGAGCACCGCATGTATGCCATTCGCTCGCAGGCATTGTAGGAGTCGAGCGACCTCCGGCCCCTGGCGCGACACGAAGGACTGCACAGGAAACGGGAACCGGCCCACCGCCACGAGCCCGGCCCGTGCGAGCGTCTCGCCCAGTCGCTGCACCAGGCGAAGCAGCCGTGCGCGCCAGGTCTCACCCCACTTTGCCGCGGCATTGAACGCGTAGCTCGCGGCATTCACCGCCGCCACGGACGGCGGGCTGCAGTGCACACGGGTCTCGCTGTGGCGGCGAAAGTGCGCGATCAACGCCTTGCTGGCCGACAGCGCGGCCAGCGGCGCGCCGAAGCCCTTGGCCAGTGATGCCCCGATGGCGATGTGCGAGCCGATGACCGAGCCCGAGAGGCCGTGCCAATGCAGCGAGCCGCCCCCTCCATGACCGTATGGGCACGCAGCAGACGGAGAATGGCCGAGCACGCCGAGGGCCTGAGTATCGTCGAGCACCAGCGAGCCTCCATGGCCGTGGGCGATACGAGCATAGGCGGGCAGCGGCGCGGCGCGGTTGCAGCCGGGGCAAAAGCCATCGCATACGACCACCGGCCGCAACCCCTCCTGGGCGACTTCCCGCGCCAGTCGTGTGAGCGCGGCGGAATCGTAGTGGGTAAAGCGATGCACTCGCGCACCGGCTGCTGCAGCGCCTTCAGCGGCCCAGTGCAGGATCGGATATGCGCCTGCATCCAGCAGCAGCGCCGTGCGCGCATCGCGCGCCAACAAGCGCAGAAGGTCCCAGAACAGGTGGAGTGTCGAGGGCAGCAGTGTTGCCGCCGGCAAACCCTGGAGGCGCGCCAGATCGGCGGCCACATCCTCGGCGCCCCACGGCTCCTGCAGCGCAGCCGGCCGTCCGAGCGTGAGCGCGTCCCAGCCGGGCAGGGTCGCGCTCGCGTGCCCCAGGCCGAGGTAGAGCGCACTGGTGAAGTCGGCCGTTTTCGTGCATCGCCCGCGCTCAGATGCCGAATGTGTGATCCGGCTTGTCATCAGGCAAAGCTCCAAGGCGTCTCCAACTCGTGTCTGGGTTTGATCGTCCCACAAGGGATATCAATGTCGTCCCAAAATCTGCGGTTGTTCAGATCGAACACAAACTTCACAATGCAATTGATGTTTCCGAACTTTCCGGCGTTCGAGTGATGCTCGGTAACGTACACCCCGTAGTAGATGTGAAAGGGCTCGTGCATCAGCGTGGCTAGCACTGAGCCGGTCTTGCCCGCTTTCATCTTGTTCCAAAAGAGGTCCCCGAGGCAGATCACACGACGGCTGTAGCTCGTACAGGCCCTTGTGCCGGTCTGAGACACGTTTTCGCAGTCTGGGCAGTTGGTCGTGTTAATTGTGCAGAAGAATTTGAGCTTGCCACTGGCCAGCAGATCGGCGACCCGAGCGCAGCGCGTGGCCACGACATCCCCGCGGTCCTTGATCGACTCGGTGGGTTTCAGCCAGTCCGGCATGTACTCCGGCCTCACCCTGAAGATCTTCAGGAACAAATCTTTCGTCGACTGCGTGCGGGCACCGTGTTTGAGGGCCGCGGCTGCCTTGCTAAGCATGGCGATCGCCAAACCGATCTGCGCGTTGATGATGGCCAGCGCCTGGGCTTTGGTTTTCCCGGCCCTGCGCAGGCTGACCACGCATTCGGCCGCGGGGCCGGAGAAATCGGTCACATACCGGACGGCTGCCGCGCGGCGGGGGAGCAGCGCGCCGCGTCCGGTCCCGGATTCTCCTTCGTAGGCTTCACCATCAAACTGGCGGGCCATCGCGAAAGGCAACACTTCAAAGCCAAGTCTGTCAGTCATGATTCACCTCGTAGGGTTTGACGGCGGCGAGAAACGACCCTGGTGTGTTCCACTCCACCGTCGCTCACTGGCATGCCCCGATACGCTAGCGCCTCTGGGCTGCCAGGCGTCGTTCCAGTAGCAGGGATGGCTGCGTGGCGTCGACGCGAGAGTCCACCGTCTCGGCGCCCAACTCGACGCCGGTGGCCGCCCGGTAGGCGTGGATGTAGCCCTGCACCTGCGGCCGCCAGGCGCGGGCGAAGTTGAATGCCTGCGCCGGCTCGAACACCTGGCTCCACGCGCCATAGCGGATCGACAGCAGGATCTGCTCGCCGAACACCGCCAGGTTGTGGAATTGGATCACGCTGGTGTCGGTCCAGCCCTGCAGCTTCTTCATGGCGTCGACCCGGTCCATCCACGGCTCGGGGTAAGCCACCATCACCCGCGTGGGCAGGAATTCGGCGAACTCGGATCGGGACAGCAGCCACTGCTGCATCAGCATCTCCACCCGGGCCGTCGAGGGCATGTCGCCGAACTGGTTGTGTGCCGCCTGCGACAGAATCAGGTGGACCTCCTTCAGCGCGTTGAGCACACCGAAGGCGTCGGCCTTAACCGTGGTCTGGTCGTCCTGCTTGTAAAACTCGGTGCACAGCCGCAGCAACCGGTGGAAGGCTTCGATGAAGGCCGAGTTGGTATCTGCCGGCGAGAAACGCGGCACGGCGAGGCCTTGAAGACCGAGCCCGTATTCGTGTCTGTATTCGCCGTCACGCCGCGCCACGGTCAGCCGGTGCTGCTCATCTTGGATGTAGCCCCACAGTAGGTTGTTCAATGGGCGTAGCGGGTTGACTTCCATGTTCGCCAACGCGTCGTTCCTGCCCGCCGGGCCGCGGATGTTCTGGAAGCGCCGGGTGATGGCGTTCATGGTCTGCACGAGCATCCCCTCCTCGTGCCAATACGACCAGATCAGCTCGAGCAGGCAGGGGTTGGTGAGCTTCTCGTTCACGAAGCCGTCGCAGAGGGCGGCGTCCTTGTCTTTGGTGATCGGCGCGCTGAGGGCCACGTCCGGCAGCTTGCGCCGGATGATGGCCAGGTAGGGCAGCATGTTCACCTCACCTCCATTGGCAGAGACGGACACCAGATACTCATCGCTCAGCGTTCGCGTGATGCCGCAGTTCACGATCACGAACGCTTCGGTGGCCGCCTTCAGCACACGGTAGGCGTCGGTGTCGGTGAAGGGCAGGAAGCGCTTTCCCAGCAGCCCGTTGTACGTCTGCCTGTCACTCTTTTGTGTGGTCCCGCAGAACAACCGGTCCATGAAGCTCAGGTAGTTGTCGAATGACAGTGCCTCGGTGCCGGTGCGAATGGCCGTCCAGAGCTGCTGGTCGAGTGTCGGCTCGCTTTCAGCGCGCGTCAATGTGACCGTCTGCGCAGGGCGCACACGGACGTCGATGCTGGTGTCGGCGGTCAACGTAGCGGTCGAATGCGTCGGATCGGTCGGAAGAAGAGACATCCTCACCTGGTAAGCCCTTGGACCGGGCGTTCCGGCGATCACGCGCCTCTTCATCGGGTCGTTGGGAACGACGTGCGAGTTGGGAGGGAACTCCAATCTGAACTTACCCTTGAGCAAACCATCCGAGCCGACGAACGTACATTCCAATTCAATCATGTCGCCCGGATGAACCCGGGCACACTCGATCCGGGTGCAATCGTCGCTCAGCGGATAGGCAGTCACAGTGAAGTCCAGACCGAGATCGAGCGTGACGTTGTTTACGGTGGGCTGCACTGTGACCTCTTTGTCGGGCGTTGGGTAGTCGCACACCACCTTGTACTCGCCCTCCTCAGACAGGTTCTGGAACAGGCACGTCCCATCAGAGCCGGTGACCTGACGGTCCCGCTGATTACCGAGGGCGTCATCACCCTCATAGAGGATGCAGGTCGCGTTTGACACCAGCAGGTCATTGTCTACAACGGTGCATGTGATGGCCCTTCCACTCATATGAATCTCCTTATGAGGCCCGGAGGCCGAGTTTGTGCCGCGATCGCACGGAAAAAGTTCTTGCGCTGTCCGCCGCGGCGTCTGCGCCGGCCGTTGCCCCAGCCAATGCACTGCGCAGCGCCCAGTGCGTCAGCAGCTTCGCAAACAGGTGACTCTCTTCCTCCGGGCTGAGCTGCCCGTTGCCGCGGGCCTGTCCCAGCACCGCGAACACCAGCGAGGGCGAGGCGCGATACATGTCCGCGGGTGCCTCGCGCCAGACTCGGAAGAGAGCGCCGAGCCGGGCCGGCTGCCGCTGCGCCACCTCGAGCGCCTCTTGCAGCGAGCGGCCCCGCAAGGCGCGCGGCCGGTGATGTACGAGCAGGCTCACGAAGCCCGGGATGGCAGCGAGCAGCTCCGCAAACAGCCGGCGGCGCCGCGCATCGAGCCCGTCCAGCGGGTAGTACGCGTCCCACAGGTTCGCGAGCCGGTGCCACTGTGGGTGCGGGTACAGCGCCTGGCCCATGGCGCACGACAGGCGCACGCGGATCCACGGCATCGGGTGTGGATCGTCCAGGCTCACGCGGAACATGAACAGCCGCGGCAGGCTGACCACGCCCATCAATCCCAATGTCGCCGAGATACCGAGTTTGGCGCAGGACCAGAAGTCACTGAGGATCTCGCTGATCCAGCGCTCGAATAAGCGCCAGGCCGGGCCCCCATTGCGCTGCATGCCCTGAAGCAGCGGCCTCAGTGAATTGACGAGGTCGAGCAAGGCCGTTGCCTGATGACCGACCTCGTGGAACAGCGACGACGCTATGCCGCTGCCCACCATGCGCTCGCGTGGCACGCGGATGATCGATACCGGGTTTTCACCGCCGCCCGGCAGCCGTGTGCGTGCGCGCCGGATTGCGGCACCGATGCCGCGGTCGAGGTAGCACACAAGGGGCGGCACGTCGTAGTAATCGCCCGGCAATGTCAGCGCATCGGCCGCCACCACGTCCAGTCCCCGGAGCCAGACTCCGGTATCGTGCTCGCTGCGTTGGGAGATCACGTCGTTGAACATGTCGAACTGCGTCAACACCGCATTGAATTTGAGCCTGAGGATAGTGAAGCGGCGCTGGGCATCCTCGGCGGTGGCCCTTTGAATGTGTGCGGTGTGCAACCAGGCCAGGAAGCCCATCACCATCGCGCGCAGGTCGCGCCGGCCGGCGATCAGATAGCGTTCGGTCGCGGCTTGCGTGACCGGCTGCAGGCCGGCCGCCGGGAGCATGGGCTCGAGCAGCGCGAAGGGCTTGACCCGGGCCAGGCGTGTGAGCAGGGCGCGCGCTTCCTGAGCGAGCATCCCGGCCGCAAAAGAGTTGATGACCATGTGCGCCTCACACGCCGAGGAGCAGGATCCTGTTGCCGCGCCGCACCCAGCGGCCTTCACGCTCCCCACCCGCCCGCACGCGCGATGCGCCCGGCACGCCGCCGCTCGCGCTGAGCAACCCTGGCGCGTGCCGCTGGGCAGCGGCAATCGCGGCGTTCTGCACCACCGCTCGCGCGTCGGCCATTGCGGGCGCGCCGGCGGCCTGATTGACGGTGTCGGCCCCTAGCCGCACGAACTGCTTCGCGCCCTCGAACTCGCGGTCTTCCTGCTCTAGCGCCTCGGCCTCCAGGCCCAGCGCATTGCCCGCTGCCGACGCGAGCCCGCTGCCAATCCTTGCGCCCAGCGGTCCGCCGACGAAGGTACCCAGCGCGCCGCCGGCCAGCGGAAGCGCCTTCTTGGCCACGCCTTTGAGCACACCGCCCAGAGCCTGGCCCATCGGCGAGCGTAGCGCCGAGCCGGCCGCGCGTGCGGCGCGACTGAGCAACTTGCCGAGAAACTGATCCAGCTCGGCTTCGTTGTTGACCTCAAGCAACTCGCTGGCGAGCTCGGTCTCGTCGGCTTCCGACAGCAGACTCTCGCCGTACGTTTCGGCATAGGTCTCGCCAGACCATTCCTGGTTGAATTCGTCGTTCTCGCCTTGGAGGTCCGATAGTTCAGGGCTATATTCCATCTGGGTTCGATCGATGTCGTGCATAGTCGTCTCCTTGTATTGATGCGGCGCAAATCACCGCTACGGTGATCCTGCGGATTGCTGTTAGACGTCGTCACATCACCCAGTGCCTGGTGTTCGTTGCGAATGACGCTGGCTGAGGCCGCGTTTCCCGGCCGCGGGTGCATGGGCATGCCGATGCAGAGTCAACCAGCCAGGCGCATAGCGCCTCGCCGCCCGGGCAACGGCTCGACTGGCGGCATCGGCGGGCGACAGCCCCGGTGGCCGGGCTACCGCTGCCTGCCGGGCTGATTCGGCCGTGAGCTGCACGAAACGACGGGCGGCCTCGAACTCCTGGTCTTCCGGGCTGAGTCCTTCCAGCTCGATATCGAAGAAGCGGGTGGCCCGCGATGCTGCGCTCCCTTCCGTAATGGCAGGCGCGTTCAACGAGGGCAGTACATACCGGGCTGCCGGCAGTAACAGCTCGACCAACTCCGAAGCGACCGTGTCCTCCACGACCCGGCCTGAAGCGAATGCCGAGCGTCGTATCCATCGGCTCAGCAGCGCTGTCAAGGCCGGTCGTCCGGCCACGTCGAGCAAGCTTGCGGCCTGCTCAGTATTCTCGGTGTCGAACGCGACGCCACAATGCACGAGAGCTTGTTCAAACATTGTGGCCGGCGAATGGTCGAAGACATCGAGGTCCGGGCTGTAGCCCAGCAACAACCGGTTCATGGCAGGCTTCCTTTGTAATGTGAACGTGGTGCAATGACGGGTCAGTGATATGTGCAACGGGGCAGAGCGCGTTGCATAACTTGTCGGAATGTCGAGTCCCTATCGCATGGGCTATGCCAGGCTGAATGCATGATTTGCGAGGCGCATTAGGCTTACAAAAGCGAAAAAGGCTTCGCCTCGGTTCTCAAATGCGAGCGATTACGCGAAATGTGTTTCGTTCGCCAGCGCTGGCCTCGAATGGTCGGTGAGGAGCGTCAAGGCGAGGGGAGCAAGTTCGACATCATCGTCGTGGCCGAGAGAAACTAACGAACGTTCCGAATCGATGTACTATCGCTGTATGCGCACCTTGCTCATCGCCCTCGCTCTCACATCTTCGGCGGCGGCCCAGACCGTCATTCCGGTGGGTCCGTTTCGGTCGGTCGAGTTGCGGAACGGAGGGCACGTGAGCGTGCGGCATGCCGCGACGCAGCGGGTGACGCTGCTTTCCGGCAGCCCGCGATGCGCGCGCATCCGCATCGAGGACGGGCAACGTCTGGTGATCAACAACATCGGCTGTCACGGCGATCATCAGCGGCTGGAGGTCGAAGTCCTCACTCCGGACATCGCCGCAGCCGCGGTGTCGAACGGCGGCAGGCTGGAGACGGCCGGCGCGTTTCCCGCGCAGGCAGCGCTCGAGGCGCGGGTCGAGCAGGGCGGAATGCTCGACATTCGGACGATCCCTGCCGACATCGTCGAGGCGTCCGTCGATTCGGGCGGCAGGATCTTTACCCATGCTCGCCAGAGGCTGACGGCGGCGGTCTACTCCGGCGGCGCGATTACGTACTGGGGCGATCCGCGGGTTTCGAAATCGGTCAGGGACGGCGGAGCGGTGATGCGAGCGGCCGACTAATTCGCGCGTTCATGTTTCGTTCATGCGGTCTTCGCCAGACTCCGCGGCGAAAGGGGAAACCGCAATGAAATTCTCGAAACTGATCATCCTCTCCCTCGCCGCACTGCTCATCGTCACCTCCGCGTTCGCCGCCACGAAGGCCACCGTCACGCATGGCAAGAGCGTGCACGGGACGATCGCGAGGCTGAACGACGGCGCGAAGACGTTCACCGTCAACGCCGCCGCGAAAAAGAGCTATGACCTGCAGTGGAACGACGCCACGAAGGTCACGGGCGGATCGCTGAAGGACGGCGAGAGCGCCACCGTGAAGTACATGGTCCACGACGGGAAGAACGTCGCCATGTCGATCATGATCACGAAGAAGAGCTGATGCGTGTGACGGGAAGGCGGATGCGGAACAGCGCGCCGCCTTCCTCCGCATCGAGCACGTTCACGCTTCCGCCATGAGCGCGTACGACCTGGTCGACGATCGCCAATCCCAGTCCCGAGCCCTCGGGGTGCAAGCGCCGGGCATCGGGCAGCCGGACGAAGCGCTCGAAGATCCGTGCGCGCTCCGCCGCGGGGACGCCGGGTCCGCAATCGGCCACGTCGATGTCGCACGCCTTCTCCGTTTGGCGCGTGGCCACGCGGACCCGGCATCCGCGCGGCGAGTAGCGAACGGCGTTCAGGATCAGATTGGCGACCGCGCGGGTGAGGCCGGTGCGGTCGCCGTTGATCCTGCAGTCCGCGCGTCCTTCGCGAACGATGGAGATTCCATGATCCTTGGCCAGCGCCGCCGCGGCGGCAATCGCATCGTCCACCGCTTCATCGACGTCCACCTCGGCTTTCTCGGCAGGCTGCATCGCCGCGGCGTCGATGCGCGCGAGCTCGAGCAGATCGTCGACTTCGCGCGCGAGCCCCGCCGCGGCGCGGGCGATCGTCTCCTGCGCTTCGCGCGCTTCGCTCTCCGACAGATGGCCGCGCGCGAGCTCCTGCGCTTCAGCGGCGATGACTGCCGCCGGCGTCTTGAGCTCGTGCGCCACGTCGGAGACGAGCTGCCGCTGCGCGTCGAATGAGCGCTGCAGCCGCGCGAGCAGCGGACGCACGGCGATCGCCAGCACAAGCGCGGTGATGACGGAGCCGGCGACGACGAGCAGCGCCAGCGCACCATCGACGATCTGAAACGTGCGGGAGATTGTTTCGATCGATCGGAAGATGAGCAGATTCTTTCCCGCGGCGCGACCGCCGAGGTGGAAGACGCGGATGCGGCAGATCCGGTGCTGGCCGGTGAACGGCTCGCGCGCGGTGAACGGATGCTCGTCGTGGCGGGCGAACGCGCGGAGATCGGGGAGTCGCGCGTGCCGCGCGAGATCGCCGGTGGCCGCGATGACGCCGCGATCATCGAACAGCACCGCCGCATGATGTTCGAGTCGGTAGACGAATGTGTTCGACTCCATCCCGGCGCGCAACGCCTCATGCGGAACTTCGGCTGCGCCGCGAAGCTCGAGATCGGAGCCGATGGCGACGGAGAGCGTTTCCAGTTCCTCATCGAGACCGGCGACGAGAATCGAGTGGATGGCGATGCGCGCGACGATCGCGGCGATGGCGAGCAGCACCAGCGTCACAAGCGCGCCGGTGAGGGCGATGCGAAAGCGCGCGTTGTGCATCATGACTTGAGACGATAGCCGAGTCCGCGCACGGTCTCGATCGCGTCGCGCTCGCCTGCGGCCTCGAGCTTGCGGCGCAGGCGCGCGATGAGGACGTCGATCGTGTTGCTCATCGGCTCCTCGCGCTCGCCCCACGCCTGTTCCATCAACTCCTCGCGCGAGACCACCGCGCCCGGGGCGCGCATCAGCGCCTCGAGCAGGCGGAATTCGCGCGCGGTGAGCGCGAGCATCGCACCGTTGTGCGTCGCGGCGCGCTTCCACGGATCGAGCTGCAAGGCGCCGGCGATGAGCAGTTGCTCGGGACGGCGCTCGTTGCGGCGCAGCAGCGCTTTCACGCGCGCGGCGAGCACGTCGACGTCGAACGGCTTGCCGACGTAATCATCGGCACCCTCGCCGAGGCCCTCGATGGTGGAGCGCGCGTCATCGAGCGCGGTGAGCATCAGGATCGCGTTCGCGAATCCGCGCGCGCGTGCAGCGCGGCAGAGCTGCACGCCGTCGCCGTCGGGAAGGCGGCGGTCGAGCACGACGACGTCGTACGGATGCAGCGCCAGCAGCGTCATCGGCTTCTTCGATCGAGCCTGCCTCATCGCAGGCGAGATTCAGGCGCGTCAGCGTTCGCCGCACGATCTGCCGCAGGCGCTCGTCGTCTTCGACGATCAGCGCGCGCATGATTGCAGATGGCACGATGGCGGATGGCAGATGGCGGGGAAGACGATTTGGTTTCTGCCATCGCGCCGATCTGCATCGGCCATCGGCGTCTAGCGCAAGCCCGGCCGGATCTCTTCGACCAGCTTCGCGAAGCGGAACGACAGTCCCTTCGTCACCACGATCTGCTTGAGGTAATTGAGCGACGTGATCGCGGCGGGGAGGCCGGAGAGGGCGGTGGGGATGGAGGCGAGGCGGCCGGCGAGCTGGATGGTCTTGTCCATCCGCGTGTACTTTTCGTTGCGGAGGTCGTCGCCCATCTCGCTCTGGTAGGCCATGGTCAACAGATAGATGTCGGCGACGAGCTCGCGGAAACGCATCTCGCTGCCCCACGCGAAGCAGTTGCCGGCGCGTACGTTGTCGAGGAACTCCTGCACGGTCTCGCCCTTCGCCACCGTGTGCACCTTCGCCACGTGCTTGAGCGTGTGTGCGTCCGAGCCGCCGACCATCGAGATGTGCTGGCCGTGCGTCTCCTTCACGTGCTGCACGAGCTGCTGGACCATCCGGTTGTGAAACGACGCCATCGCGCCGTTGACCACTTCGAAGATCTCGAACATGTCGAGCAGCTCGCTGATGTAGCGCGCCGCGACGTTCTTCATCCGATAGTTCTGAAAGAGGTGATTGATCCCGAACAGCATCTTCTGCGACTTCATGTACGGGATCAGCTCGCGGATGTCGGGGCGCAGCCGCTGGATCTCGCGATGCTGCTCTTCGTTGAGACCCCACACGCCGATGTGGATGCGCTGGCTGGTCTCCGGAAAATACGTTTCGACTTCTTCGCCGATGAAGAAGTCCGTCATGTCGGGATGCTTGTTCAGCAGGTAGAGCGCGCCGTCGATCGAGTCGTGATCGGTGATCGTGACGAACGACATCCCGCGCTCTTTCGCCACCCGATACACGTCCTCGGGGGCGTTGTAGCAGTCACGGGTATTCGCGCGGCGGAAGTATTTGAAGACGGAGAAGCGGCTGTGACAGTGCAGATCGGCCCGCTTCAGGGTCGGATCGGAGAGAAACGGCTCGCTCGACATCGCATTCGCCTCACGGGATTTACTACAAGTCGCGTGCCGTGAGGTGCATGCAGTGTAACAGGGTAGGGAATGGAGCAGGCGTGGCTCTCCAGAAGTAGTGGAGGACAGACAATCCTGTCTGTCCTTCTTGTCCACGATGCGTCTGAGGACAGACAGGATTGTCTGTCCTCCACTGGAAGGGAGGCTTCTTCGCCTTGCAACGTCAATCTCGAATGAGTCCGGCCGCGACATCCGACGGCGCGGGCAGCCGCACCGTGAATTTCGTCCCGCGTCCCACTTCGCTTTGGACGTCGATGTTGCCGCCGTGAATCTCGGCGAGGCTCTTCGCCAGCGCGAGGCCGATGCCGAGTCCGGCCTGCGGCCGCGTGCTCGAGCTATCGCCCTGGCGGAAGCGCTCGAAGATGTACGGAAGCAGCGCCGGCGAAATACCGGGTCCTTCATCGATGATGTCGATGGCCGTCGATTCATTTTCGGATCGCAGTTGAACGGTGACGGTCGTCCCCTTCGGTGAAAACTTGATCGCGTTCGACAGCAGATTCCAGACGATCTGCTGGATGCGATCGGGATCGACAAAGTGCGGCGGAATCGTGCGATCGAGCTCGAGCTGCAGCGTGATCCGCTTCGCTTCCGCGGCCGGAGTCACGGTCGCGACCGCGGCCTCGATCGCGGCGGAGAGATCGATCTGTTCGCGGCGCACGCGCATCTTCCCCGTCGTGATGCTGGAGATGTCGAGGATGTCTTCGATGAGTTTCGCCTGTGCCTGCGCGCTCGCGCGGATGGACTCGAGTCCGATGCGGCGGTCGCGCGGATCGACGTCGACGGTGAGGAACATCTGCGACCAGCCGATGATCGAGGTGAGGGGAGTGCGCAACTCGTGCGACAGCGTCGCAAGAAACTCGTCCTTCATCCGATCCGCCGTCCTTAGCGCGTCCTCGGCGGCTTTTCGCTGCGTGATGTCCTGCAGCGTCGTCAGCAGGTACTTTTCTCCGGCGAGCTCGATGAGCGTGAGGTTGCTCAGGAAAGTCCTCCGCTCGCCCGATTTCGTGAAGAGCGTGACCTCCTGGTCGCGCAGAAAGCCGTCGCGCATCAGTTGCTCGAGCATGCGCGCGCGCATCGGGAGGTCGGAATTGATCCCCAGCTCCACCGAAGTCCTGCCGATCGCCTCCTCGCGCGTGACGCCGAACATTTCTTCGAATCCTTCGTTGATGTCGACGAGCATGCCGTCCGGCAATCGCGCGAGTGCGCCGCCGAAGGCTGCCTTCTGAAAAAGCAGCGAGAACTTTCGCTCGCTCTCGGCCATCGCCGATTCGTGCGTCGCGATCGCCTTCGACGCCCGCGCGAGCAGAAACCCGAAGAGTGCGACGAGCACGACCACCAGGAGCGCGGTGGCGAACGGCGTATCGAAGAGCGCCGCGCGCTGCCCCTGAAGACTCAGCCATCCGAGAAGAATCGGAATGAACAGAATGCCGGGAAGCGCGCGACGCACGAGCAGTGCCGCGGCGGAATTCTCGAAGACGTGGCTGAGCGGAGCGCGATCGGCAGCGGATGCGACGAGGCCCGCGCCGAGGCAGAACAGCATCATTGACGTTTGGAGGGCAACGGTGGTGAGTCGCGGAATCGCGTACAGCGGATCGGCGCTGAAGAGGTACCCGATGAGCGAGAGACCGGCGATGCCCATGGCCAGGAGGCCGCCGGTCACGCCGGCGTTTTCCGTTCTGCGGAAGTTCCGCAACAGCAGCGCGCCGCCGATGATCATCAGCGACAGCGATCCCGGAACGCCCATGCGTCCCGGCGCGACGGTGCCGCGATGCCCCCACTCGCGAAACAACACCAGGCGATCGATGCCGAGGTCAATGCCGGTGGCGTGCTCGAAGAGCGTTGCGATGGCAAGCAACGCGACGAACGCGCCGAGCGCCGCGCTGACGCGCTTGAAATCCAGCGACCAGCAGATCAGTCCGAGGCCGAGGGCGACGACGCCGATCGCACTGTTCGGCATCTGCGCAACGCTGTTGTCCCACGCCGTCAGCCGCGGAATGTGGAACGCCCATCCGGCCAGCGTGAGCATGCCGGCAACGGCGGCGAAGCCGCCGAACCACGCGGCGAATCTGCCGGAATGACGCACGCGAGGAGAGTACATCGCGTTCACAGGAAAGCCACCGGGTTCTGACAGCCGATTTCGCGCCAGCGGCGTCCTCAACGATGAGGCACGGCATCGTGAAAATTCTCTTGATCGTCCAAATGGCGCTGACGTCGTTTTCGAACACCGTGGATGTGGACAAACTGCTGCGGCAGATGGAACAGAAGACGGGGCTGAGGCTCGCGATTCGAAACGAACGGCTCGCGGAGATCGGAGAGATCCCCGGAACGGGAAGCGCGATCGCACGCCGCGATCTGCGTCGCGCGATGGCGTCCGCGCGGACGTTCGTGCTGCGGCAATCGGCGAACGTCAAAGACATGGGCCGCCACGGCGCCGGAATCATCACCATCAACATGGATCGCATCGCCGAAGTGATGGCCGGCGAAAACGCATCGGAGACGCTCGACGCGGCGATGGTCGTCTTTCACGAGCTCCTCGGACACGCGCTGAACGGCTTCGCCGATCCGAGGCGGGCCGTGCTCGACCGCTTCCCGGGCGCCAAGGGCGACGCCGTGAACTACGACAACACGATTCGCGAAGAGCTCGGCCTGCCGCTGCGTGAGCAGTACAGGACCGAGCAGGATGCGACGGGGAAGTACTTCATTCCGTTCGATCGGGGACGGGTGTACGTTCCTGAGCCGGGTGGGTGAATGACCGCACGCGGCTCACGGCTGAAACGTCGCTCCAGGGCCGGGGTCGGGAGTCCACGCGCTCCACACCTTTCCGTTCCAGAAACTGTGGTGAATGGCACGGTCGTCCCCTTGTGCGAAGGTATGCAGTGCCTTGTCGTTCGACACGATGGCGGTGGCTCCGGACATGAACACGCCTGAGGCGACATCCGCGTGCCACCCGTTCCACGCCTGGCCGTTCCAGAACGTATGCTTCATGGCGCGATCGTCGCCGCGGGCAAAGAGATGAATGTCTCCTCCGGAGATGGTGGCCGCGCCGATCCCGGAGGTCAGCGTCCCCTTCGCCACGTCCGGGTGCCAACCGCTCCAGATTTTGCCGTTCCAGTACGTGTGCCACACGTTGCGGTCATCGCCGCGGGCGAAGACGTGGATCTGGTCTCCGGCCGTCACGATTGCGGTGGGCTGCGACGTCAACGTTCCCGCTCCGATGTCCGCATGCCAGCCGTTCCAGGTCTTGCCGTTCCAGAACGTATGCCACACGTTGCGGTCATCGGCACGCGCGAAGAGATGAATGTGCTGCTGGCTGGTGACGACCGCGGCGGGAGCCGAGGTGAAGGTCCCCGAGCCGACATCGTTGTGCCAGCCGTTCCAGATCTTTCCGTCCCAGAAGGTATGCAGGATGTTGCGGTCTTCGCCGCGCGCGAACAGGTGAATGACCGTTCCGGTCACCGCGGCGGCGGGACCGGAGGTGAGTGTGCCGGCGCCGATGTCGGACGTCCATCCGGTCCATCCTTGTCCGTTCCCGACGGTGCGCCAGATCGCGCGGTCGTCGCCGCGCGCGAACACGTGGATGTCGCTTCCCGCAACGACGGCCGCCGGTGCTTCGGGAGCGGCGCCTTTCAGCAGGTGCCGGCGGTTCAGGGTCGCGATCGCGCGCTGCACCACCACTTCCTGACCGGGCGAGATGTTGTGGCTGCCGGGACAGGAGAAGAAGTAGCTCATGATGTTCTTGCGGTCGGGCGCGAGCACGTACTTTTTCCCGTCGACGTCGAGCGTCACGGACACCGTGCAGTGCTCGGCTCCATTGAGGGCGGCACCATCCGCGTTGTATCCCGAGGGCTGGAACAGAGGAGGTCCCGGGTCCGGAGGTGTATCGGCGATCGGCATGTCGCCGTCGAACACGCCGAGGCCTCCCGCCTTGCGGACCCGGTCGGCGGCCGAATCGATGGCACTCTGGTAACCGGTGGCGCGGTTCGTCGCGTAAAGGCTGCCGGTGACGTCGTCGGAGTGGGTGTGCGAAAGGTGCAGGAAGTGTCCGACCTCGTGTGCGAAACCCATCGCGTCCGCGCCTGCCATCACGATGTAGTCGGCCCATGTCGACGATTGGGCACCGGAACCCGGACGGAAGTAGACGACGATCCGCCCTGGGTAACGGATTGCCCGCGCCTGCCGGGCGAGGTGAAACTCCATCGGGGCAATGCCGATCGGTCCGGCATCGTTGGCCAGCGCCGCGTCGGTGTCGACCTCGGAGGAGACCAGCTCGAACGAGATGCCGGCTGACGAATACACGGCGCTTGCGCCGGCGAGCATCGTCGCGATCGCCGCGTCGTTGACCGAGCCTTCCTTGGTGATGATGGCGTGGACGGGGAGCTTCATTGTGGCCATGACTGGTCCTCCTCGGGCGATGGAACTTGCGGAAGTGCGAAGGGGAGAGAGGAAATTAACTCTGCAATTCCATCACCAAGAGGAGCCGATCGGAAGGTGCGCGCCTAGATCGCGCCTAGATCAGCGCGGCACGGTGAGACTCTTGTCGCTCACCCCGGTGACGCCGCTCTGCAGATTCAGAGGCAGATGGCCGACGTCGCCGACGGAGATCACTCGGAAGCGGCCGTCCGGCTCGACCAGGATCTCGGAGATGCTGCAATGGGCGATGGACATTTCCAGCCACGCTTCGGGATCGACGCCGAGGGCGCGGACGATCAAGGATCGGATGACGTTGCCGTGCGCGACGAAGATCTCGCGCCGCGGGCTGCCGGTCGCGGGGACGAAGCGCTGCGCGAACAGCGCGTCGAGTTGGGCCTTGCACTTGGCCATCGATTCGGCGCTGTCGTTTTTGGTCGCCTCTTTCCGGCGCGTGGGCGGTGTGCACTCTTCGAGCTCGGGAATGATCTGCAGCGATCCATTGGATACATCGGCCGCAATGACGCGCGCGGTCTCCTGTGCGCGCGTCATCGGGCTGGAGAACAGCGCGTCGAATTTCCCCATCGCCGCCAGCCGGCTCGCAGCCAGCTTCGCCTGCGCTACGCCGACCGGCAACAGCCCCGGCCCCGGCGAGAGATTCGCGGGATCGGCCTGATACGCGCCGTGGCGCACCAGGATGATGGTTCGGGCCGCCGGCGGAGTGACGGCGGGTTGCTGTGCAAGCGCGAGCGGCGCAATCGCGCACGCGACTACGAGGAAGAAAGAGGCCACGCTTCGTCATCTTCGCCATTGTAATCAACCGGTGCCTGCGCACCTTGCGTCGCAGTCCGGCCCAGAAGATGACGTAATAGCCGAGGACCGCCGCGCCCGCGCCCATCGAGCCCGCGGCGCCGGAGGAAGCGAGCCACGACTCGCCGGCGGGCGTCGTCTGCCACGCATGCCACACCCGCCAGAACCCGTAGACAATCCGCGCCGTCACGACCAGCGTGATGAGCAGGATCAACCAGCGGTTCGGTTTGTAGTGCAGTCCCTGCGGCGTGGTTTCCCAGCGCGTGGTCGCCAGACCGAAGAACCCGAGCGCGAATCCGCAGGCCATTCCGTAGAGCGAGTAGCGGAAGGCGTTGGGGATCCAGGTATTGCTGATCGCCGCCGTCACCAGGAGCATTGCCGACGAGATCAGCGCAGCGACGAGATTGAGCGTGACGACCCAACCCCAGGCGCGACGCCGCGTCGAGCTCGCGCGAAAGCGCAGGGCGAGCGACAGCGGGAGCATGACCACGCTGAAAACGACCAGGAGAACGAGGACCGCCGCTACGGCAACGAGAGGCACTCCGCCATCAGCGTTTCACAAGTTTGGCCAGCTCATCGCGCAGCCTCTGCGCGTCGTCCCGGATTTTCGGGATGGTGATGGTCGGGATGAGCCGGTCGAGCTTCGCCACCGCCTCGGAGTACTTGCCGGCGTTGGCGCTTTGAATTGCGGCGTTGATGCCGCGCTCGTACTCGCGGGTGCGAAGGAGCCCGAGCGTGCTCTGCGCGAGCTCGTTGTCGGGCGCGAGGTCCACCGCGCGCTGGAGATCGGCGATGCCCGGCGCCGGGTCGTCATCGCCGTGGAGGTAGGTGACGCCGTGGCCGAGCAACGCGCCCAGGGAATCGGGTTGGAGCTCCACGGCCTTCGCCAGCATCGCGCGCGCATGCAGCACCTCGGATCGTCGGGATGACGGCTTGCTTGTTGGCCCGCTCGAGAATCGCGCGGCCGAGGAGGAGGTAGACATCGCTGTCGTTGGTGCCGATCTCGATCGCACGCGCGAACGCAGCCTCCGACTCTTCGTTGCGCCCATGATGGGCGTGCACGCGTCCGAGATAGGCCCACGCGGCGGAATTGCGCGGATTCTCTTTCAGCGCCGCCTCGAAGAATTTCTGCGCGTTCGGGATGAGGCTGTAGTCGAGGGACGAGATCAGCTGGCCCAGCTCGTACAGCACGACATCGCGCGGCATCGGCGCGGCCTGCGGCGGCTCGGCGATCTTGACCTCGGCTGCCTGGTGCCTGCCGACGCGGATGGTCTTCATCGGTGCGTAGTCGCGGAATTCCTGCTCGAGCTGGGCGATCTTGATGCCGAACGATGCCGCGAACGCGCTCTCGATTTTCTCGCCTGCATTCGCGCGCTGCACGAAGTCCAGAAACTGCGGGCGGCGCTTTTCGTTGCCGAGCATCAGGTAGTGCACGAGTCCCCACGACTGCGCGTAGAAAACGCCGGCGCGGCGGCGCTCGTTGTAGTGGGGCGATTTCTCCGTGACGCCGAAGAGCTCGCGCAACGGGAGCAACTGCCCCTGGCGCAACCAGGCCACGTGCTCGGGAATCGGGATGCCGGTGTCGATGCCTTCTTTCGACGTGCGGAAGGTCGAGAAGAAATCCGCCAGCCCTTCATTGATCCAAACCGGGATCGAGGGGACGGTGTTCTTGACGAAGTAGTGCGTGAGCTCGTGGTAGACGGTGCGGTCGACGTTGGTCGCATCGGCGCGCAGCAGGATGATGTTCTGGCCCTCGCCGGCCAGAAACGCACCGCTGATGCTCTTGGCCCGCTGCTGGTTCGGGAACGCCGCATCGCGATACGGCGCGAAGGCAGTCTGGTTGGCGAAGAGAAAGATGCGCGTCGTGACCGGTGTGCGCACGCGGAGGTTCGTGATCTGCCCGATCACCGCGCGCATCCGCAACACCTCGCGCGCGAGATCCTGCGCCGATGCCGGCGAGACGTTGCTGAAGATGCGGATGTCGTCCGCGCGGACTTCGAACCACTTGTCCGTGGGACGCGGCAGTTCGACGGCGGCGGCTTCGAGGGCGGCGAGGAGCAGGGGAACGAGGAGAAAGGCCAGCGGGGGCGGGGCATGCGCGACAGGGTAGCTTACTTGTATTTCACCGAGCAGCCGTAGGACGTTGTGCTGGCCATGGACACAGGTTTGCCGGCCATCGACTCGTCGAGAGCGGCGAGAACGTGGTTCCTCGCGCCGGGGATGGTGTCCTTGTTGGTCGTCGGCTTGTCGTCGATCGCGCCCTTGTAGATCAGGATGCCTTCGGGATTGACGACATACATGTGCGGCGTCGTCTTCGCGCCGTAGGTCCTCCCGACCTCGCCGCTCTCATCGATCAGCACCGCGGTGGAGGCCATCTTCCGGTCGGCGATCTCCTCGTTCCAGCCGGCCGCCGACAGGTGGCCCTGCTTCCATTTCGCCGAGCTGCACACCGACAGCCAGACGACGCCCTTCTCGACGGCTTTCTTCTGGGTCGCCTGCATGTTCCCGCTCTCGTAGTGTTTCTTCACGAACGGGCATCCGAGGTTGACCCACTCCAGCACCACGTATTTGCCCTTGTAGTCGGCGAGGTTGTGCTGCTTTCCCCTGGTGTCGGTCAGCGTGAGCGCCGGGGCGGGGCTTCCGATGGCTGGCTCCTTCAATGAGGTAGGGACTGTGTCGCGAATGCGATAACTGGCGATGGCCGCGATGGCTGCGACGGCGCCAAGAATGATTGCGGCAATGATGGCTTTCTTCATGTCAGGTCCTTTCGTGCTGCGCGATCAGAGTTTGTTCAAAGCGTCGATGACGAGCGTCGGCGTGAGGACCTCCGGGAGAAGCCGGGGAGGGACCGATGCATCCTTCGAGTAAACGGCGTACGTCGGCACGCCGCTGCGTCCCAATTTCGTGAGCGCCGCGGTGATGGCAGGGTCGCGGGAGGTCCAGTCGGCCTTGAGCATCGCCACATTCTTCTCCTGGAATTTCGCCAGGACCGCCGCGGCCGATAGCGCCACGCGCTCATTCACCTGACAGGTCAGGCACCAGGCCGCGCCGAAGTCCACAAACACCGCCCGGCCCGCCGCGCGCAGCTCGTTCACGCGGGCCTCGCTGTACGGTTCCCATCTCTCCGCGGCGGCCACCTCGGGGGCTGGACGCCCGCCGGTTCCGGCCAGCTTCACCGCTGCCGCCGCGCCGCCGACGATGAGAACGGCCGCCACGATTCCTGCCGTCCTTCGAACAGCGATGCTTCGCGTCACGGCCGCCCATTTGCCCAGCACCCAGGCGCCGATGGCCTGGACGACCAGCGCCGCCAGAAGCATCGCGACGCCGTCGGAACCGGTCTGTTGGCCGAGCACCCACGCCAGCCACACCACAGTGGCCGCGAGGAGAAACCCGAGCGCCTGCTTCATCGTTTCCATCCACGCGCCCGGGCGGGGCAGAAACCGGAGCAGCCGCGGGGAGGCGGCCAGCGCGACAAACGGCGCGGCCATGCCGGCTCCGAGTGATGTGAAGATCGCCAGCGCAGCGGGCGCGGGCTGCGTGAGCGCGAACCCGAGGGCAGAACCCATGAACGGGGCGGTGCACGGGGTGGCGACGATCGTGGCCAGCAGACCGCTCGAGAAGGAGGCGCCGGCACCTTCGCCGCTCTTCCCGCCGAGTCGCGTCAGCGATACACCCATTTCGAATACGCCGAAAAGATTCAGCGCGATCAGGAAGAACAGCGACGCCAGACCGGCGATCACCGGCGGCGATTGGAGCTGGAACCCCCATCCGAGCTGTTCGCCCCCGGCCCGCAGCGCGATGAGGAGGCCGGCGAGGGCCCAGAACGCGATCAACACGCCGAGGCTGTAGGCGCCCGCGTTTCTCATCCGCGCGCGCGCCGGCGCCTCGGCCTGGCCAACGAGGGAGAGCACCTTGATGGAAAGGACCGGAAGCACGCAGGGCATCAGATTGAGGATCAGTCCTCCGAGGAAGGCGAGACCGATGGCGCCCAGCAGGCCGGTGCCGGAGGCACTCGCTTCGGAACCAGGAAGCCCACTCGTGTTGCCGGCGATCGCGACATCCACACGGATGGCGTGCTCGGATCCCGGACCCCGCCATCCCGACTTCGACACGAGGACGCCGGTCAGCCGGCGCGTCGCCGTCGACTCGTCCGACACGGGAAGATCGGTGATGTAGGCGCCGTCCCCGCGACTCCAGGGACTGCGTCCATTCGAAAACTGTCCCTGCATTTCCGGAAAAAACTCCGCCTCGGCCACGGGTTCCTTCAGCCAGAGGGGCGGCGTCGCGGCCAGCCGTACGAACCCGCGGCTGGCGCCCGCCGCAAACTTCCAGTCGGCCGAATCGAGCGGAAGCCGGGCGCGCGCCTCGGAGAAGAATCTGGCGAGGGTGGGGTCGTTTTCCGCGACCGTGAGGTCGCTTTCGGCGTCCGGTCCCGTGGGGACGACCGCACGAACCGTGGCTTCGCCGGGGAGACACAACTCCTCGCACTCCAGCCAGCTCACGTGCGCGGCGAGAGTGACGCTCTCTGCCATCTTCAGGTCGCGCGGGGGAGTGATCCGCACGAGGTGCGCGGCCTCGCCCTCATACCCGAAACTGACCAGCGGCGGGACTTCAATGCGCTCAGGGTAGGGCCACTGAATCGGCCCGGCCTCGAAACCGGGCGGAAGGGTCCATCGGATTTCCGTCGGGGCGCCGGAGTCGCCGGGGTTGATCCAGTACGTATGCCACCGCGGGTCCATCTTCAGGCGGACCGCAACCCAGAACGGCGCGCCGGGGGCGATGGTCCGGACTTCCGGGATCAGCGCGACTTTGACGTGAGACGGCTCGTCGGCGGCGTGGAGAGTCGCGGACAAACAGACCACAGCAATGGCGGAGAGGAAGAGCTTCGGTCGAAGCATGCAGGGTTCTTGACTCTTTTACGACCCCGACGGTCAATGGTTCTGACGAGCCTCACTAGCTCCAAAACTCGATGATGCGCTCGACCGGCTCCCGTTCCTTGAGAATCGTCATCTCCGATCCGTCGTTTCGATACCCGATGACCTTCGGAATCTGCCGGCTGTTGTATCGCGACCACATGCTGAGCGTGTACGCGCCCGTGTCGCGAATGACGATGTAGTCTCCTTCCTCGATGCGCGGGAGGGTGACCTCTCGCTCGAGGAGGTCGCCTGCAAAGCAAAGGGGGCCGGCGATGGCGTAGGTCTCCAGCGTCTCCTCTGGTTTGATCGCTCCGCTGGAGTCGGCGACGAAGAGGTCGTGATGCCAGTCACCCGGCGTGTAACACTTTCTCAGGAACAGATCCGCCCCGACATGAACCATGGCCGTGCTGATCGTCGATCCTCGTTTGACGTACTCGACTCTCGATGCGACCCAACCCGTATTGGCGTAAAGGTACCGGCCGAATTCGGTGATGAGCCGGAATGAGCCGTCGAAGAGTTGCGGGAAGATTTCTCGAAGTTGAGAGGCGTATTGCTCCATCGAGTACGGCGCCACGTCCCGGTGATACGAGACGGGAAGTCCGCCGCCGAGGTCGAACACGGAGACCGGGTGATCGAGACTGTTGACGAAGTCGAGCACTCTCCCGACTCCGTCGAGCAGCATCTGCGGGGAACACCCCTGAGACCCGATGTGGAGATGGACTCCCGTCAACCAGTCGTACCGGAGGAAACGATCGATCAGTTCCTCACGGCGCTCGAGCAGCGGGACGCCGAACTTGGAGTAATGCGCCGCGACGCTGGTCATGGCGATCTCGCCCATGCCCACCTGTGGGTTGATTCGCACTCCCACCGAGCCGCGCTTCGGGACGCCGCCCGTATTCCTGAGGCGCGCGATGCGGTCGAGCTCATCGATCGAGTCTGCGTTGACGTGACAGCCGTGGGTGAGTGCGGAGGCTAATTCGTCGACCGTCTTCGCCGGCGAGTCGAACACGATCCTGGCCGGGTCCGCGCCGGCATGGATGGCGAGCTCCAGTTCGGGAAGCGATGCAGCTTCCAACCCGCAACCCATCGCGATCACGCGGCGAAGAAGGCTGAGGAGGGGATTGGCCTTGATGGCAGCGGCGTGCAGGGTGTTTTGGGGGAAGTGCGCCTGAAGATCGGAAATCCGGGACTCGAGCGCGGAGATGTCCTGAAAAATCAGCGCGGTATCGGCGGCGTGCGCGATTCGCTCGTCAGCGAGAGCACGCTGCAGGACTCTGCTGAGCGTCTCGTCAGGCGTGGCCGCGATCATCGTGGTTGAAAGGCCAGCTCCACCGGATCGAGGATCTCCACGCGAGACAGTCTCGCCGCGAGCTCTCTCGTCGCCGCGCTTTTCAGCGTATCGAGGATCTTCGGGATTTCCGTGCATCCGGCGACGATGCATTCGACGTCCGGATTCGCCGACAGAAGCTCGTCGAGCACCGCGGCGCCGTTCTCCGCCGCCACCTTCCAATCGAACGCCTTGACCCCTTCGTAGATCGCCCGCATCAGCGCCCGCTGCAGCCGCGCGGACGGCTCGACGTAGGAAATCCGTGCCTCCGCGAGCCGCCGGGTATAGATCCCGCTGAGTCGCGTTCCTTCGGCGCTGAGGATCAAAGCCGGCCGCGAGCGCCGCCGCTGCAGCGCGTCGACGACGCAATCCACGAGAGAGATCGATCGCACGCGCTCACGCGCGATGGCGTCGGGCAGAAAGGCATGGGCCGCATTGCACAACATCACGACGTCGATCACGCGGTGCGGCGTGAGGACCCGGTCGATGGCCGCCTGCCGCGCCGCGGCGAGCATGCTGACGAGCACTCCGTGCTCCACCGAGACTCCGGTCGCCGAGCGCGCATCCGCCTGAATCGCCTGTGTTCGATCGGGGATCGAGCAGGCCTGCAGGAGCACGATCTCCCGGCTCTCGCCGAACCGCGAGCACGCTGCGGCGAAGCCCTCCGCGCCTGCCAGCGGACCCATGCCGCCCAGCAGCACGAGCGGGGAGCCTGTGGCGCGCGCCGGCCGCAGGGCGAAGATCTCGACCGGAAAATCCTGGTCGCGCACCTCCTCGCCTCGGACCCGCCGGCGGACCGCGGCCGCCGACAGCCGGCGGATGTACGACTGGGCCGCCTCGATGGCCTCGCCGCTCGTGACGAAGTCGGTACAGGCCGCGACAGCGAAGGCTTGCGCAACTGCGTCCGGCGTCGCAAAGGGGGCTGACGTTTCAGGCATTGGATCGAGCGCGATGCTAACGTCAGTGGCGGATATCCGTCAATGCGTCAGGGAGGAACCGCGCCCGCACGGTGAACTTTGACGTTCTCGCTCGGCAGGCGTACCGTGCTGGAGCCCCCTCCACTCCCTTCCATAACGCTCTTCCCCGAAAGAAAGAAGGAAGCAATGAGCACTGGCTCCGCTTTTCCGCATAGTTCGTCTCTTGATCCGCCCACCAACTTCGCATACCTCAACGAGCAATATCTTCAGAGTTACAACACGACGAACAACCTGTTCACCATCATCTCGTCGCTCGACTCCATCGCCCTCACGACGGGCGGAGCTACAGCGGGCGAAGTGGAAGTGATCTTCGGCGCCGCGCAGCAGATGCTGTTGGTCCAGGCCGACACGGTGAATCTGAGCGGAACGCTCTCGCTTCCAGGACAAATTGTCATGATCTCCGCCCGCGTGGTGCAGTTGGACGGGGACGTCACCATCGACGTCTCCGGCGCCCCCGGCACGGCGCCCGCACCCGCGTCAATCTTCACGTCTTCAGCGGCGCAAGGCACCGAGGGCAACGAGAATTACGATAACGGCGGACCGGGAAATACAGGAGCGGCCGGCGCGAGCGCCGCGACCGGCGCGAGCGGCGGTACTGGTGGTGACATCACAATCTGGGCCTCGACGCTCGTTTCCACGAACGGACCGTGCACGTTGACGTTTCAGGCCAACGGCGGCGCAGGGGGCACCGGCCAGCAGGGCCAGGCCGGCCAGCAAGGCGGAACCGGCGGCATCGGAATCGGCTCCTCGATTGGACCCATGGGCGGCGGCAACGCCGGATCTCTCGGCGGATCGGGCGGAACCGGCGGAGTTGGTGGGAACGGTGGGTATGGCGGAACCGGCGGTGCGGCTGGAGTGGTTGGAATCGGAATCCTCAACCCATCTTCCACGGTAACGGTGCAGTTCAACTTGATCGGCGGCCAGGGCGGGCTTGGAGGCGACGGCGGCGACGGCGGTTACGGCGGCGACGCCGGATCGAACGGAAGGGGAACCAATGGCACCGGAGGGAATGGAGGAACGGGGGGCACGGGAGGCAATGGCGGCGGAGGTGGCGCGGGAGGCCCAGGCCCGACTTGGGCTGGCTATGCCGGATGTCAGCCGGTCGTGACGTACTCCGGTGGAGCGCCAGGAATATCGGGCACGGGCGGTGTGGGTGGCAGCGCCGGCAACACGATCAGCGGATACGCCGGCGGTGTCGGCGTATCCGGCGGCACCGAGGCGGGGTTTGGGGGCGGCAGCCAGGGCAGGGGCGGCAGCGTGTACCCGGACTTTGGTGTGTCCTACCTGGCCTGGTACTCCTCGCCCGGAGAGGTGTTGATGCTGTTACAGAAGGCGAAGCTCCTTTATGAGATCGGCGATCCGTCGAACTCCCCGGCTCCACTTCTCGACTGGCTGAACCAGATCACCGCGCCGTTCGTGACGAGTACGCCGCCGGACAACCTCTTCTCGCCGGCCGACATTGCCACGTTTGTCGCCATCAATCAGGAGTCGGGTGCTCTCACGCAGCAGTACCTTCAGCGACGCGACTTCTACGGCAATCTCCCGAGCTATGCACCGCGTCCGGCGTACACGTTCTATCAGACGCTGCTCCAGCCTCAACTCGGCGCAAGCGGTTACCTGGCTACCGTCGAGACGGCGTACATCAACTACTACACCGCCTTGAGCAATCAGACGCTCACCACAGCCCAGCTCAATTCCGCCTTGACCGTCGTGCAGAATCAGTTGGGGAGCGGACAGAGCTCGCTGCAATCACAGATCTCCGCCGCGGTCGCGTCGGCGAATCTGCTCACCACGACGATCGCCGCGGATCAGAACGTCGTGGCGCGGCAAAGCACCACTCTCGCCGCCGCCCTCGCGAGTTACGAAGCGCAGCTCGCTGCCATCGCTGGGGCGCAGTGCTTCCTCAGCAACGTCATCGAGGGGACAACGATGCTCGCCAAGTTCGGGGGTGCCGATGCGGACACGGTGACAAGCATCGGCAGTGCCGCCAGCTCAGGCATCGGATGGATCTTCCAACAGCTCCCGAATTTGACGCAACTTCCCGATCTCAGTCTCTTCTCGCAGCTCGACACCTTGAACGGGAGTGATCCTTCGACTCTCCAGGCGAACGTCACCCAGAGTTGGAGCACGTACAGCGCAGGCGTAACGACGAACGCCTACAAGCTGCTCGCGAGCCAGGCACAGATCGATGCGTTGATTCAGCCCTACGTCGGCGTCGTATCAGGCGCGCAGGCCGCCGTCGATGCCATCAACCAATACGTGGCCGCGGTGACGACGTTGAACGACGACCTCGTTCAGTACAACGGTCTCATCGCGCAGATCGCCTCGCTTCAGCAGCAAGTGCAGCAGGACACGGTACAGCAAGGTCAGTTGCAGCACGCCATCGCCTCGGGCAACTCGGCGAGCGCGCAGCTTCCGGCGTTGGTCGCCTTCATGGGCCGTCTGTATCAGGACGCGCGCTCCGGCGTGCTGGCCACGTTGTATGACGCATACCGCGCGTATATCTACTGGTCGCTCGATACGACCTATCAGGGATTCGCCGACTTCTTCGGAATGAACACTCCCAGCGGAGTCACCGCGGCGACGCTGACCGCGAACTGGGGTAATTTCGCGGGCACGTTCCAGCGCTTCGTCCAAGGCGCAGCGAACGGACCGTCGGTTTTTCCGGCCAACGGCAGCGAGCAGGGGATCACCGGTTTGACGTACACGTTGACTGCTCAGGCGTACCCGGGGTTGTTCTCGGCGTTCAAGACGCTCGACGCGAACCAGCAGCACTCGATGCTGATCCGCATTCCGCCGTGGGTGCATGGGCCGGAGGGCTCGAACGCGCCTGCCGTGTTCTACGACAAGGTGAATGTCCGCGCCACGAAGGTGCGCCCGTGGATTGACGGTGCGGCGATCAGCGGCGGCGGCTCTGATCCACTGCTGCAGGTGAGCATCGTCCACACCGGAGGCGAATGGATCGTCTCGCCCGACGCCGTGACGAAGAACTGGTTCACGCACGAGCCGATCGTCGCCAGCTTCGAGTACTACCTCAACTCGCTGACCGTGGAAACGGACTCCGACTTTGCGGCGCCGGATGCACAGAACAATCAATACGCGGCGCCGAGCCCCTTCACCACATGGCGAATCGTTGTCGATCCTGGCGCGAACCCCGGCCTGGACATGACGAACGTCAACAGCCTCACGCTCGAATTCTGGGGCAATTTCTATCCCTTTCAGGTGAACGCCGCCTGATCGCGGCGCGACAACCCGATCACGCGAACGTAACCCGCTCGCGTGATCGGAACACCTACGCGAATGCCAACTCGATGATCGTTCCCTCCCTCGCCAGATACAGCATCTTCCCGGCGTAATACGGCTCGACCATCGAGCCGGTGCTGATGGCGGGGAGGGGTTTGGAGGTGCGGGCGAGCTCGCGGCCGGTGGCGGCGTCGCGCCAGACCACGTCGCTTTTCGTGTTGCCGGTGAGGGGCTGGCCGGGTGGAAGCTCGGTGCCGACGAGGACGCGGCGATCGGGTGGGCCGATCAGGGCGAGGAACTCGAGGGTTCGCTGCGGTTCGGTCCACACCGTGTGCAGGCCGTCGCTGCGCAGCTCGAGCGCGCCGATCCGGCCGGGGCCGGCGTCGAGGGCATAGATGCGTTGATTCACGGCGTCAACGGACACGGCCGACGGGCAGATGCTGCGCGGGTATTTTGGCGGCGCCTTGAATTCTGCGAACGGCTGCGTCGAGAACTGTTGCTTCGCGTCAGACTGGTTGATGGCGATGACGCTCAGCGGCCGCTCGGCCGGGGCGGCGTTGGTCGACAGGACGACCCAGTCGTTCATCACCACCATCGCCGTGCCGCTCGTCTGTCCCTTCTCGTAAAGCGAGCCCGGGTCCCATGATTCGTCGAGCGTGAATTGCCCGTCGGCGTAGAGATAGCGAAACGCGGTCGTCGTGCCGGCGAGGTAGACGTAGTCCTTTCCCTGAAAGCGCGTCGTGGTGAGCCGGCCGCCGATGAATTCCGGTGCCTCGACGACGCCGATCACCGTCATCGTCCGCGGGTCGATGGCGACGACGAGCGAATTGGGGACGTTGGAGGGATCGGTGCAGCTCGTGAACGCGGAGAAGCCCTGCTCCTCGCAGCCGGCCTCGCGGTAGACGGTCTTGGCGATGAGCGTTCCGTCGGGCAAGGCATCGAGACCGTTGTAGGACGTATCGCGCTGCGCGGCCAGCGTCGGCAGCTTGACGGTCGCGATCACGCTCCCATCCCGAGGATCGAGCTTCGTCAGGCGGTAACCGTAGATCTGATAGAGGATAGCCGTCGCGCAGGGCGCTCAGCACTCCCGGGTAGTTCCACTCGTCCGTCTGGACCGTATCGATCAACTGCGTATGCCAGACCGGCTCGAGCGATTCCGGGTCGACTTTGGCCACGAACGCGCCCGTGCCGCCTTGCACATCGCCGTAGCCGCCGCCGTAGACAAAGACCTCATCCGGTCCGAGATAGACGGTGTTGTACGGCGTCGGATACGCGCTGGAGGACGAGCGCGTGGTGACCTTATTTGCGCTATCGATATCCGGGCCGTCGAACGATCCGCCGAATTCGGCCAACGGAAAGAGATGCGAGCGGCCGGAGTCGTAGTGCTCGAACGCCATGAGCGATGGGAACCACGGCGGGTTGCGCTCGAACAGTTTCGATGGATCGGGTTGCCGGAGGAACTGCTCCGCCGTCGTGTAGACGCCGATCGGCGCGTACTCACCGATGAACGTCTCCGCCGGCGCGGTCTCGTCTGCGCTGTAGATTGGCACTGCTGCGGCGGAGTACGGGAACTGCGCGTTGGGAGTGATGTTACGGTAGACGAAGAGGATCTCGTCGTGCGCGCCCCACGGCAGGAAGTTCATGCCTTCTGTTTTCGCGAGCAGTTCCGGCGTGCGCCGGCCGAGGACGATGTAGACGAAACCGTCCTCCGCGACGACGGCCTGGTAATCCGCGAGGCATGCCGTGACGTTCGTGAGCTTGATGCTGTAGACGTTGAGCGACCAGTAGCGCGTCATCGCCTGCGCCGGGATGATGCCGGCGGGATCGGACGTGTCGGTGTAGGTGGGCGGCTTGAGGCGGATGACCGCGACCGAGTCGCCGATCTCCTTGAAGATGGTCGCGAGATAGGCGCTGTCTTCGTTCGGATAGAAACCGCCGCCGCCGAGGCGGTAGAAGCGCACCTGGCCGTCCGTGTTGGCGCCGGGGTTCGGCGTGTCGTTGCCACTGCCGTCGCTGATGTCGCTGAAGATGTCGCGCGTGGGAAGGCAGGGCGCAGGATCGCCGGTGGCGGTATCGAAAGATTCGATTTCCGGCAGCGGCACGCCGCCCGAGAGACCGGTGTTCTCGTCGGGAAGATAGACGCGCAGGAAGATCGACAACTCCGTCACGCTCGTCGGGAACGTGATCACGTTCGTGAGGCCCGACGTGTCCGCACCTTCGGGCACGACCGACACGGTGTAGTCGCGGTCGGCCGTGTCGCGCGGCACGGCGAGGAGGAACGGGTTGTTGCTGCCCGGATCGGGGACGATGGCCACATCACTGAGCGCCGAGATCTGCGTCGGATCGACGCCGGCCCACACCAGGTCCTTCGTCGCGTCGTTGTAGACGTTGTAGGCCTGATATCGCGCGTGCGCGAATTTGCCGTGGAAGCGGAAGCCGGTGGTGTCGTTCGTCTCGCGCGTGACGGCGTAGTACCAATACGTCGCATTCATGTCGGGATCGAAGAGGACCCAGCGCTTCGTTCCGCTGAACGGGATGCTCCAGCCTGAAGTGCAGTTGCTCATGGTTGTTCTCCTTTGGAGTGCGGCGACGCAAGTCGCCGCTCTGGCTACTGAGTGAGAGCGGTGACTGGCGTCACCGCACTCCAGACTGCGGGGCAGGGACGGGCGTGAGCTCGACGAGCGCCTGGAAGGTCTGGGCGAGGTAGTAGAACGTTCCGTCGTAGCCCGGACCGACGGTCGAGCCGTTGAACATCGGATCGAGGTACGAGCTGCGCACGATCTCCTCGCCGGTCGCGGCATCGCGCCAGACGACCTGGTCGCCGTACGTGGAGTTGTAGTCGGTGCCGACGACCTGCCGGTTCGCGGCGCCGCCGAACAGCGAGAGGAAAGAGAACATCTCCTGCTGCTGCGTCCACCGCGTGCTGAAGCCGCCCGCCGGATCGAAGTCGAGGCAGACGAGCTGCTGCGCCTTGTAGTCGGCGGCGTAGACGCGCATGTTCTCCCGGTCGACCGCGGCCTTGGAGCCGACCTGGCTCATCGGATATCCGTCGAGCGGCCGGTGCGTGAAACGCAGGTCGCTGTCGTGGACGCTGATGGCCCAGACGGCGAACGGTTCGTCGGACGAGACGAAGCCGTTGTTCATGATGATGACCCAGTCGCCCATGATCGCGGGAGCGGTGCCGGGCTGGCCGGTGCTCGCGTACGGGACGGGTCCCCACGATTCGTCGAGCGTGAACGAGCGGCCGTCGTATTTGTAGCGCCACAGCTTCGTGAGCGCGGGACAGTAGATGTAGTCGATGCCGTCGCGCCGCTCGGTGGAGATGCGGCTCATGATGAACTCGACGGTCTCGGTCTGGGCGACGATGCGGGGGTCGCCGGACTTCGTGTCGACGGCGACGAGGTACGACGGGATCTTGTGGTATGCGGCGCAGGCGATGCCGAGGTTCTGGGTGAGGGCGTTCTGCTGACAGTTCTGGCCGCGCTCGAGCGACTTCGTGAAGATCACGCCGTCGGGATTGACGACGAATCCGTTGTACGCAGCGCCGCCTTGTCCCTCGTGCTGCGGCAGCGTCAACTGAGACGCCGCACCCGACTCCGCGTCGACCTTCACCAGCAGGTTGCCGGCGACGGCGTACGCGTTGCCATCGTCCAGCACTCCCATCGCTCCCGGGTAGTTCCAGTGGTCGGCGAGCTTCATCTCGACGCGCCAGAGCTCCGCGAGCGATTCGGCGTCGAGCTTCGCCACGAAGGCGCCTCCCTCCTGGCTGACGTAGCCGCCGTACGCAAAGAGCTCGTTCGGCTTCTTGCCGGTGCTGACGTTGTAGAGCTTCGGGTAATTGCCGGAGGTGTAGCGCGCGTTGAGCGCGACGGTTGGCGCGCCGGCGATCTCCTGCACCGTGCGCGAGCCGCAGAAGAGCGCCGTGCGCGCCGCGTCGTACTGTTCCTGGGGATTGGGGTTATGGATGGTTTTCATGATCTCCTCCTCACATGCCATCCAACTTGGGCTTGAGGAGGGAGAGAAGGCATCGGCCAGCGGACGAGATCTACTATGTCGAAAGTGGTAGAGAGCATTGCAAGGCAGGTGTCGCAGGCGCGCGCGGAGCGGCTCGTCGCCGCGACGCGCCTGATCGCCCACGCCTCCGGCGCCATCGCGTCGGTGATCACGGCGCACGACTACGGCAGCTTCCTTCCGCTCCGGCTTCTCGTGCCTTGGTGTGCGCTGTCGGCGGTGCTGCTCTGGCTCACATACCGGCGCGGACGTCTCTACCGCCCGCCGCTCCTTTTGTCTCTCGATCTCGTGATCTTCGCGGTGGTCATCTACGCGACCGGCGGCGCGGGCAGCCCGTTCTTCGCGTTCCTCCTGATCACGCCGTTCGGCGCGGCCAATCTCTATGGCCGCCGCGGGATGTTATGGGCGGGCTGCGGCACGCTGGCGACGTATCTCGTGATCGTCCTCGCCACCGGCCACATCGCGATCGATCCACGCCTGATCATCGTCCGCCTCGGCGTCCTGATGCTGGTGGCGGCGGTAATGATTCGGCGCGCGGAGATGGAACAGCGGACGAACGCCGACCTGGAGAGTCTGGCCACGTGGCCGCGCGTGGCCACGGCCGATCGCGAAGCAGGTGTGCGCATGCTGCTCGAGCACGCGGCGGCGACGCTGCGGACTCCGCGTCTCGTCCTCGCCTGGTCCGAACGCGACGGAGCCGAATACGTGGCGCGCTACGAACGCGGCGGCAACTTCACGCTCGATGAGGACACGGCCGACGGGTCCGGAGTCGCGTTCACGTCGCAGACGGCAGCGGGATGGCTGTCGGCGGAGAGACTGGACCCGGACGATCGTCGCCTCGCGAACATCGTCGCCCAGCTCGTCGGCACCGGTCTCGATCAGATGAATCTCGTGGAGATGATGCGCGAGGGAGTGGCGAATGAAGAGCGCCTGCGGCTCTCCCGCGATCTGCACGACGGTCTGCTGCAATCCCTCGGCGGCCTCGCGCTCTACGTCAAGTCCGGGCGGCTCGACGTTGTTCTCGAGCAGCTCATCGAGGCGCAGCGCACGCTTCGCGATTTCGTCGACGGCCTGCGGCCGGAGCTTCTTCGCCGGCGTGACCTGTTGCGCGCACGCCTGAGCCGTGTCGCTCATTCGATCGAGTTGCAGTGGCGCGTGCCCGTGGAGCTGGACCCATCGGGCGACGTCGATGCGCTCGACATGCGTCGCGCTGACGACGTGGTGGCGCTGGTCACGGAAGCGCTGACCAACGCCGCTCGCCACGCCGGCGCGAAGAGCATCCGGGCGACGGTGGCCGTCGAAGACAGCCGCGTGTGCATCGATGTCGTCGACGACGGACACGGCTTTCCGATGCACGGCCGGCTGGATTCCGCGCATCTTCCCTGGAGTCTTCGCGAGCGCGTCACGGCGATCGGCGGAGAGCTGGCGATCGAGAGCTCGCCGCGCGGCGCACGCGTCGAGATTCGATTGCCGAGTGGGGCATGATGAGCGTGATGATTCGCATCGTGATCGCCGACGATCACCCGATCGTCCTCGGCGGGCTCGCGCAACTGCTGTCGCTCGAGCCGGACATGACGGTCGTGGCGAAATGTACGAGCGGCCACGAAGCGCTCGCCGCCATCGCGCGCCATCGCCCCGATGTGGCCGTGCTCGATCTGACGATGCCGGGCCGCAGCGGAATGGACCTTCTGCGCGAGCTCCGCGCCACGCATACGCCGGTCCGCGTCGTCCTGCTGACGGCGCGCATCGAGCACGAGCAGGTACTCGAGGCTCTGAAGCTCGGCGTCGCGGGGATCGTGCTCAAGGAAAGCGCGCCGCTGCAGATCCTCGACTGCATCCGCCGCGTTGCGGCGGGCGGGCAGTGGATCGACCAGGTCATCGGCAGCCGTACCCTCGACCGCGTCCTGCGCCGCCAGTCGGGCCAGGTCAAAGTCGCAGCCGTCCTCACCGCGCGCGAGATCGAAGTCGTGCGCATGGTCGCCCGCGGCCTCCGCAACAAAGAAATCGCCGACCAGCTCTCGATCACGGAGGGGACGGTGAAAGCCCACCTGCGCACGATCTTCGAAAAGGTCAACGTGGACAGCCGGGCGAAGTTGATTCTTTATGCGCGCGAGATGCACATGGTGTGAGCTTGCATCACGAAGCCCGCAACGCCATCATCACTTAATTCCCGATGAGTCACGCGGACGGATCGGTTCTGCAGTTCGGCGCGTTTCATCTTCCGCACGGCGTCGAGCTGTTGTATCGCGGCGAGGAGGTCGTGCCGCTGGAGCCGCGCGCGGTTCGGGTGCTGCGCTATCTCGTCGAGCACAACGACCGCGTGCTCTCGAAAGAAGAGCTGCTCGAGGAAGTGTGGTCGGATGTCTTCACGACGGACGGCGTGTTGAAGAAGGCGGTCTCGCAGATTCGGCGGACCATCGGCGATGACGCGGAGCAGTCGCGGTTCATCGCGACGTATCACGGCCGCGGCTATCGGTTCATCGCGCCGGTGACGCGCGTTGGGATGGCGGTGCCGAAGGTTGGGACGGAGCCGGCGCCGGAGCTGATGCCGAACTACGACCAGCTCGCGGCGCGCGACATGGAACTGCTCACGCTGCGCGCCGAGTTTCTCAGCGCGCTCGAAGGATCGCCGCGGCCCGTGGCGATCACGGGCGAAGCGGGGATCGGGAAGACGCAGCTCGTGCGGCACTTCCGGCGCTGGGCGGTGCAGCAGGGGGCGATCTCGCTGTACGGACGCTTCTTCGACTACCGCGGCGCGCGCCTCGCGCCGTATGAGCTGTTCATCGATCTGCTGCGGCGCGCGGTCACCAATGACAAGACGCCGCTGCGCGACGCGATCGAAGCCGCGTGCGGGATTCGTTTGCCGGCAGAGCTGTTCGAAGAATCGCATCGCGGCGACGCCGTCGGCGGCCAGACCGGCGATCACTTCCGCTTCATCGTTCCGATCTGCCGCGCGTGGCTCGCGCTGAGCCGAAAGCAACCAATCGTGCTCGCGCTCGACGATCTGCAGTGGGCCGATCCGGCCAGTCTCGACATCCTCGGCTGTCTCATGCGGATGATCAGCAGCGAGCCGCTGATGCTCATCGTCGTCATCCGCTCGGACGAGGTGGAGAGCGGCGATCATCGCGTGCGCACGTGGCTCGCCGATCAGGCCCTCCGCCGCACGTATACGACGCTGCGCCTGCAGCGCTTCGCCGAGCAGGATTGCCACGAAGTGATCGGCCGGATCTTCGGCATCCGCCGACGCGGCGAAGTGCCGACGAGCGACGTCGAGACGCTGTATGGACTCACCGGCGGCAATCCCTACTTCCTGGTCGAGACGCTGCGGCACCTCGTCGCCGTCGGCGCGGTCGCGCCGGACGACGCGTCGCGCAGTTGGCGGTGGAACGGTGTGCGCGACCGGCCGCTGCCCGAGACGATCCTCACCGCCGCGCGGGCGAAGGTCGATCGGCTGCCGGAGCGCGTGCGCGGGATGCTCGAGCACGCGTCGGTGATCGGCGACGAGTTTCACGTCGAGACGCTCTGCGCCATCACCGGCGGCACGGTGGCGGAGGTCGAAGAGGTGCTGAGCGAAGGCGTGCGCGGCGGCGTGCTCTCGATTCAGAACCTTTCGCCCGGTGAGGACTGCCGCTTCCAGCACTCGATCCTGCGGCATGTGGTTTACGACGCCGTTCCGCCGCGCCGCCGTCGCGAGCTGCATGCGCGCGCCGCGGCGGCGCTGGAGTCGGTGTACGGCGCGGAAAGCGAGCGCGTGGCCGAGGCGCTGGCGGCGCATTGGCTGGCGGCAGGGGACAAGCGGCGCGCGTTTGAAGCGGGGATGCGGGCGTGGCGCGCGGCGAGCGGCCGCTCGGAATGGCGGAAGGCGGTGACGCTCATCGAGCGCGCCGAGGAGACGTCGCGCGGCCTGACGCTCAGCACCGGCGAGTCGCTCGAGCTCCTGCTCGCCCTCGGCGAGACGTGGCGTGCGGCAGGACGGCTGCGCGAGTCGTTGACGGTGCTCGATCGCGCCGTCGCGATCGCGGCGGACGACGGCCGCGCGTTCCTTCTTCGCGGCCTCACCGAATACGCGCTCAGCGACTACACGCCCGCGCGGGCGTCGCTCGCGCAGGCGCTCGATTTCTTTCTCGAGCGCGACAACGCGCCCGCAATCTCGCGTACGCTCGTCCATCTCGCGGCCGTCGAAGCCGCGACCGGCCGCTACGAGCGCGCCGCGTCGCTGGTCGAGGAGCTGCACGCGAAACAGCCGACCGCGGAGCTCGCGGCGCTCGCCGACGGCATCATCGGCTGGTCGCTCGCGCTTCGCGGTGAGTACGCCCAAGGCGCGGAACTGCTCGCGCGTGCGCTTGAGTATCACGATCGCGTGGGCGCGATCCGCGAGCGCGCGATGTTGCTGCGCCGCCTGCATTGGACGCATCTCTCACGCGGCGAGTACGAGAAGGCCATCGAGCTTGCCACGCGCGCGCGCGCCGACTCGGCAAGCGTCGGCGACGTGGACAGCGAGGCCAAGGCGACCATGGGCATCGGCCAGGCGCACCTCGGCCTGCACCAGCACGCCGAGGCGGTCTCGTTCCTCACGCGCGCGATCACGCAGCTCAAGTCGATCGGCGACGCGCATTGCGAGGCCGAGTGTCTCTGGCTCCTCGGCCGCGCGCGCTGTGAAACGGGCGCCCTCGACGAGTCGGCGGAGCTGCTCGACCGCGCGCTGACCATGATCCGCAAGATCGGCGACCGCGACGACGAGTTCCGCGTGCTCACGGACATGGCGCGATTGAAGATCGCCCGCGGCGATCTCGACGCGGCGCGCGAATGCGCGCTCGCGGCGCGCGACATCGCGGCCTCGCTGAAGAATCAGCAGGGCGTCGAACAGGCCGAGGCCGAACTCGCGCGCGTCACCAAAGGGTCACAGAACCGTCAGGAGCTTTCGACGAGCCCGCTCTAACTTCCTCGCAGTGGAGGACAGTTATGAAAGCCCGTTTCCTCGGAATCGTGTGTCTTGTCCTGTTGGTGTGCAGCGCCGCGGTGGGTGAGGAAGACATCTCGCGGTTGCTCGAGATGCCCGCCGATTTTCAGGAGCGCCTCGAAGCGTACGAACGCCTGCGCGAAATGCGCCGCTTCCTCGGGAAGCGCCATCTTCCGGCGGCGACGCAGTTCGAATTCGCGCGGCAGTGGCAGTTACAGACGCACGACATCGGCGCGACCGATGCGAACGGATGCGCGTGGACGAGCGCCGGTCCGACGAATCTCAACGGACGCGTGAACGGAATCGCCATCGATCCGAAGGACAACCAGCGGATCTACGCGGCCACGTTCGGCGGCATTTTCCGCTCGCTCGACGCGGGCCGGCGGTGGCAGCGCGTCTCCGATGATTGGCTGGCGACCCTGTTCAGCTCGATCGCAGTCAATCCGAACGACACGAGCGAGATTTTCGCGGGCGGCGGCGACAAGGACCTCAATCCGAGCTACACGGGAGACGGCCTGTGGCGCTCGAATGGTTACGGCGCGCCCGGCACCTGGAGCAAAGTGACGGATGCCTCGAACAATACGCCCTTCAACAAATCGGTCATCTATCGCATCCGCGTCGATCCCGCGTCGCCGAACAATGTCTACGTCGCTGCGAGCAACGGCATCTGGCTGGGCATGCGCAACGGCGCGTACTTCGACTTCACGGCGCCCATGGGCGGTTGCAACGCCGCCGTCAACGACGTCGCCGTCGATTTCTTGGCCACTCCGCGGACCGTGTATATGGCAGTACGCGAAGGTCCCGGCGCCGTCTCCATCCCGGCGTTTCCACGCGGGATTTACAAATGGGATGCGGCGAACAACAAATGGTTGAAAAAGGACAGCGGCATTGCCACGGTCGACACGGAAGTCATTCTGTTAGGCCTGGCGCGCTCGAACCCTTTGTTTCTGTATGCGAAGGTGACGAAAACGAACGGAACGTACCAGGGTTTTTACAGAACCACCACCGCCGCCGAGGGAAACCCTGCGTGGACGAAGACCCTGGACAGCGACGAGCTCGATGATTCCGGGACGAATTCCTGGTTCAACAACACCGTCGAAGTCGACCCGACGAACGAGCTTCGCGTCATCGCTTCCGGCGGATGGCCGTACATCACGATCGACGGCGGCGACGAGTTCACGAAGATCCATCAGGGGATGGATCCGGGTTACGCCGTCGAGGTCCACGGCGATATGCACACCGCGGCCTTCGATCCGTTCAACCCGAACATCGTCTACGTCGGAAACGACGGTGGCCTCGACAAGTCGACGGACATGTCCTATCCGAACTGGCATTGGATCGATTCGTCGCATGGGATGGTCGCCTCGATGTTCTGGAACCTGACCTCCAACCGCGCCTACCCGACGACGATCGCCGCGGGCGCGCAGGACAACGGCATCAACATCACGTTCGGCAATCGCACCTGGTACAGGCCGGATTGGTGCGACGGGTTCGAGGTCGGCACCGATGCGGACAATCCGATCACGCTGTTCGCCAGCTGCAACGGCGGCCTGACCGAATACAAGAACCCGATTCCCGGCACCCAGGGCGGAGGATCGTGGGTGGTGTTCGGCGCTCCCATCCCGAAAGGACCGCTGGCGACGGACATCGACACGTCCGGCAGGGCCATCGCCGCATCCGCGGGCCCGACGAAGTGCTCGGCCGAGCGGATCGTCACGATGACGGATGGCAAGACCTGGACGCTCACCAACACGAGCAACTTCCCGGCAGGCGCGCGCATCGCGGCGCTGGCCATCGCCCCCAACTCGAACTTCACGACGTTCCTCGCGGCCGTCAAGCCGCCGAACCCGACAGACTGCCCGGGCATGTCCTTCGCTCCGTTCGTGACCTGGACGAACAACGGTGGCGACGAACTGGAACCCGACGTTTGGCCTTCCCGGCTCCTTCGTGAGCTCGGTCGCGTTCGATCCCCTGAACAGCTCCCGCGCGTACGTGCTGTACGAGGGCCTCAACGCCAAGATGTACATGGCCACGAGCGGGTTCTCCTTCTCGTCCATCACCGGCTCCGGCGCGACGGCTCTTCCCTCCGGCGCCACGCGCATGGCCGTCGATCCGTCGAACTCGAACGTGCTTTACGCGGGGACGCCGGTCGGCATGTTTCGCGGCGTGATCACACTCTCCCCGCAGACCGCGACCTGGTTTGAGTTCAACGAAGGATTGCCGGACGGTCTCGACGTCAATGAAGTCTGGGCGGATCCGTCGGGGATCCTGACGATCGGCACGTTCGGCCACGGCGCGTATCGCCGCGACATCAGCGCGAGCGCGAACTGCAAGGCGCGGATGCTCGTCGTGCGCGACAACGTCTATGACGACGGCCGAGAGCCCAACCCCACGATCACCTGGGCCGACGCGGAGCATCCGATTCTCGATCCTTCGAAGCCCGGCGATTTCTACAAGCCGGACGACACGATCGGCGGAAAGGCGTCGTGGTTCCGGTCGCGCGACATCCGCATCGACGTGCCCTCGACCGCACCGAAGCAGAATCAGATCGAAAACGCGGACCACGTCGAGTTCGAGCTCTGTCCGATCACGGCCGAGACGTGCGAGCCGGGGGCGATGCGCGACGCGGCGCCGAAGGCGGGCAAGACCGCGCGCGTGTACGTGCAGGTCACGAACCGCGGACTCGAGCCGGTGAGCAAGACGCGCGTGATTGCGTTGTGGACGAAGTCGGGCATCGGCACTCCCGATCTGCCGGAGTCATTCTGGAAGTCGACGTTCCCGCCGAACGACACGAAGTGCGGCGCGCTCGACGAGAGCACGGGCTGGCATCTCGTCGACCCGCTCGCGCCGTGCCGCACGATCAAAAGCGTCAATCCCGAAGTGCCCGAGGTCGTGCGCTTCGACTGGGCGCCGCCCCTCGACGCGGACGGCGGAGCGACGATGCTGACGATCGTCGAGGCGCCGGACGACCCGATCGTGGCGGTCCGCAAGGGGAACAAGCTCAAGCCGATCGAGATCGTGCCCGGCTCGCGGCACATCGCCATGCGCAACATCAAGATCGTGCCGTTCAACCCCCGCGTGCGCGAGCCGTTCCTGTGGCCGCTCGATTTCCCGCACGTCCCGGTCGAGCCGCTCGACGAATTCGAAGTCGTGGTGTCGAAGCCCGACCTGCGCGAAGCCGTCCGCATCGCCCTTCCCGCCGGCATGACCGCCCGCGCCGGACTCGGCTCCGCACGGCAGACGCGCATCACCGAGCCCGAGCTCGTGCGCCAGCTCGAAGCCGCGCGCCTCGATCCAACCAACGCCTGGGAGCTGAACGGCAACGACGCCTCGATCCTCCTCACCCCGCGTCCCGGCGAGCGCGTCACCGCCGGCGTGATCGCCACGCCGGCGGAGGGCGACACGTCCTCGCGGTTCTATGTGACGCAGCGGAATCGCGAGGAGGTGGTGGGTGGGGTGATGGTCCTCTTTCGCCCGCAGGAAGAACGGCATTGAGCGGTCGATGAACCGGCGCGCGGGCAAAGGGTCACGGCGCCCGTGTCCCCGCCGCCGCGCGCGCGGGAGCGTGGAAAAAGGAGCATTGAAGGTGTCGGCGCGTGACACCACGCACGGTTGTGACGCATTCGCTGAAGTGCGGGAGAGAGTTCGGGCAGGTTGTGTCGTCTCGCGCAGGACGCCGGTTGGCCGCGGTCCCGTTTTCACCGGAGTAGTAGCCGAGGTAGTCGTTCCTCGGACCAGCCTTGGACGAAGGGCCGCCATGTTCCGGCCAAATAGCGGCGCAGGTTGACGGACAGGTTCGTCAGGGCCAGATCGGGCGCGGTCGTAGCGTGGAAGTAATGATGGCCGAGCATGAAGTACATTGCCAAGACGCGCGAGGAAGTCGGTCGCGTGACGTGGTACCTCGCATCTTCGAAGTTCTTCGAGCGCCGCAAACGGATCGAGGAGGCCCTCGGAATCGTGGCGAAGAAGAGGAAATGAGCGTCATCCCGCACGTCGTCGAGGCAGCTTCGCAGATGTAATCAAACCGGCCGTCCGGCCGGAAAAAAATCCTTGTGCGCATCTGGAGATTCGACTACTGTGCGCGGCCGAATCCGCTCGGCAATTTCGTTTCAGAAAATTTATCGACAATCGGCAGGCCCCGGCGGCGCCCGTTCGCGTGCAACGCTGCAGGGCGGCCGGCTGGCTTCAATCGGTCCGGAGGCTTTCTTGGCTCGTCGTCTTCTCACCCGGTTTGTTCTCGTTTCCGCACTTCTGTTCTCCAGCACAATGCTTTTCGCGGCGTCCGCCGCCGACGTCGTGCCGCGCAGCGCGCCGCGGGGAGCGCGGATTCTCGTGATTGGCGAGGGACTCGATGCCGCCGGCATCGACGTGACGTTCACCGGAGCAGGCGGCGCGCGCCTGACAGGCGCAGTCATTACGCGAGCAGCGACCACGCTCGAAGTGAGCGTGCCGCAGAACGCAGGCAGCGGTGAGCTGCGCGTCGTGAGCGGCGCGACGACTCTGCTGTCCGTCCCTTTTACGATTTCGTCCTCGCCGGCACTCGTGCGAAGCGCCACGCTCGCAGTGGCGTCGAACAATCAGGATTCGCTCAAAGAGCCATACAGCCCTTTTGTCGCGCTGCCTGGCGGCATCACGTACATCGCCGACAGCGGCCAGCACCGGATCACGGCGATATTGCCCGATGGCAGCGTTCAATTCTCGGCCGGAACGGGGAAAGCAGGCTACGCCGACGGCCCGGCAGCCAATGCGCAGTTCAAAGCGCCGCAGGCGGTCGTGATCGATCGCGCGCGCAACATCCTTTATATCGCGGACACCGGCAATCACGTGATTCGCGCGCTGACGCTGAGCGGCACCGTGAGCACGTTCGCGGGATCGGGACGCCCTGAAGACCGTGACGGTACGGGACAGCAGGCGGGTTTCAAACAGCCGGCCGGTCTCGCGATCGATGGCGAAGGCAATCTCTATGTCGCCGATACCGGCAACGACAAGATCCGGAAAATCACGCCTGGCGGTGTTGTGACCACGCTTGCCGGCGCGGGCCGCACCGGATTCGCGGATGGTGGCGCGGCGCAGGCGCTCTTCAAGAAGCCCCAAGGCGTTGCGGTCACGCCGCACGGCATCGTTTATGTCGCCGACAGCGGGAATCACGTCATCCGCAAGATTGAAAATGGCGTGGTCACCACGTTCGCGGGAACCGGTCATCCGGGCAGCGTCGACGGCGCATCGAACAACGCGGAGCTCAAAGAGCCTGCCGCGCTCGCGCTCGACGAGAGCGGAGACCTTTTCGTCGCGGACAGCGGGAATCATCAAATCCGCCGCATCTCCGGCGGTGCCGTCTCGACGGTCGCCGGCTCCGGGAAACCCGGTTTCACGGACGGAATCGATCTCAGAAACGTCCAGTACAAGCAGCCTTCCGGCATTGCAAGTGAAGGCGCGATCTTCATCGCCGACACGAAGAATGATGCGCTGCGCGTCCTTTACCGCGCGGTCGGTATTACGGACGTTTATCCGCGCAGCGGTGACCCCAATGGGAGCGAGACCGTGCGACTGTTCGGTGCCGGTTTCGTTCCGGGCCGGACCATGGTTACCTTCGGCAGTGCTCCCGCGATCGTGACGTACGTTTCTTCGACGGAGCTTCTCGCCACCACTCCGGCGGGTGCGCTGGGCAGCAGCGCGATCACCATCACCACTCCGGCAGGCAGCGCAACGCTGCGCGAAGTCTTCCAATACGTTCCGCCGTTCATCGGCCTTGCGATCTCGCCGTCCTCGCCGTCCATCGAGAAGGGGAAGACCGTTCAACTTTCCGCTGCCGGACTCGCGGCGGATGGCACGCGCACGGATCTCACGTCGCGCGTTACGTGGAGCAGCAGCGACATTGTCGTCGCCGCTGTCAGCGCGACAGGCCTGGCCAGCGGCGTTCTCTCCGGAACTTCGTCGATCAACGCTCAATTCGGACCACTGACGTCGAGCGTCATTCTCACGGTGCGCGATCCGGAGCCTCTTCCGCCGGATCCCGGAACCGTCGCGACGCAGATCGACCCGCACACCTCTACGTCCTATCTCGACAGCACTCGTTTTCTCTACACCGGTCCCAATCCCATTCAGCAGGGTGTGACGGCAGGAGCAATCGAGGAGCGGGTCGTTGCTGTCATTCGCGGAACCGTACTGACGAAAGACAGACTGCCATTATCGGGCGTGAAGGTGACAGTCTCCGGCCATCCCGAATATGGCCACACGAAGACGCGCATCGACGGGATGTTCGATCTCGCCGCGAACGGCGGCAACGAACTGACGGTGCAGTATGAGAAAGAGGGTTATCTTTCCGTCGATCGCCAGGTGAGTGCGCCGTGGCGAGACTTCGTCAGAGCCCCTGACGCGATCATGCTCCGGCTCGATCCCAACGTCACGACGATCGACGGCGGTGCCTCGACCATGCAGGTCGCGCGCGGCAGCGTGGTTACGGACGGCGACGGCACGCGCCGCGCGACGACGTTGTTCCAGCCCGGTACGACTGCATCGCTCGTTCTTCCGGACGGCAACACCCGGCCGCTGACGACACTCCATGTCCGCGCCACCGAATACACGGTCGGCCAGGACGGGCCGAAGGCGATGCCGGCCGGGTTGCCGCAACAGAGCGGCTACACGTACTGCGTGGAATTGAGTGCGGACGAAGCGCTCGATGAAAACGGCGCGACCATCACGTTCTCGAAGCCGGTGATCGTCTACGTCGAGAACTTCCTCGGATTTCCCGTCGGTGGCGCCGTTCCTGCCGGCTATTACGACCGCGGGAAAGCACAGTGGATTGCGTCGCGGAACGGGAAAATCGTCAGGATTCTCTCCGTTTCCGGCGGCACGGCCACGCTCGACGGCAACGGCGACGGAATTGCAGACGACGCAACGCAGCTCGCCGCGTTAGGCGTAACGACGGAGGAACTGCAGCGTCTCGCTGCGCTTTATGCCGCCGGTCAATCCCTGTGGCGTGTGCCGGTCCCGCACCTCACGCCGTGGGATTACAACTGGCCCTACGGCCCTCCGGCCGGTGCTCTGCCGCCGAACATGACGCCGCCTCACAGCGTGGCGCATGTGGAAGGGCCGGCCTGCCAGCAGGGGTCGATCATCGAATGCGAGACGCTGACCTTGGGCGAGAACGTTCCCATTGCAGGCACGCCGTATCGCCTGTCGTATCGCAGCGACCGCGTTCCGGGAAATCGGGCGCGCCGCAGAATTGCCATTCCGCTCACCGGCGCGTCCATTCCTTCGATCTTGCGCCGCGTCGATGTTCAGATCGACGTCGCGGGACGGCAATTCAAGCTCGAACGGTCACCGGCGGTGCAGCAGAGCGCCGACTTCGAGTGGGACGGGAGCGATGCATACGGCCGCCCCGTTCCTCATCAGGTCGAAGCGACGGTTCAGGTCGGATATGTGTATGACCTCGAATATCAGGCGCCCGCCGAGTTTCAGGCGAGCTTCGCCGCTCTCTCCGGAGTCCCCATGACCCGAAGCGTGAACCGTCAAGTCACGCTCTGGCAGACGCACAAGTTGTCGCTCGGATCGGAGCACGCCGTCGAGGGCGGGTGGAGCTTCGACGTGCACCAAGCATTTGACCCGGAAGAGTCGCGGATGCATCCCGGCGGCGCCGCCAGTTGGACTGCGCAGTCCATTACGGACGTCGTGGATACGGTCGTAGGCACCGGCAAAGCCGGGTTCAAGGGAGACGGTGGTCCGGCAACCGAGGCGGAAATTCAATATCCGGCCGGTCTTGCGATTGCACCGAACGGCGATCTCTATATCGGCGACTACTACAACTTCCGCGTTCGCCGCATCCGTGCCTCGGACGGCGTCATCGAGACGGTCGTCGGAAATGGCGTGGCAGGGTTTTCCGGTGACGGCGGTCCGGCAACCGCGGCGAGCATCAATTATCCCGCCTCACTTGCTTTCGGTCCGGACGGCGCCCTGTATATTGCTGATTATTTCAATTGCCGCGTGCGGCGCGTCCGGAACGGAATCATTGAAACCGTGGTCGGAAGCGACCAGGGATTTGGCGACGCTGACGGCCAGCCGTCGCTCGAAGCGCGCCTCAACAACATCCAATCGATCGACGTCGGCAAAGACGGCACGATCTACCTCGCCACAGGATTTACGGTCTATGCCGCCGGCACGAACGGCATCCTTCGACGGCTGACGGCTCCGGGCTTTCCTTACAATGCCTTTGACGGGGACGGCGGTCCCGCCATCAAAGCTCCCGTCAATCCGGCGAACATCAAACTGGCGGACGATGGATCGCTGTATGTCTTCAGCGGAAATACGATTCGCCGCATCTCGCCCGATGGCATCATCAATACGGTCGCCGGTGACGGGATCGAGCTGGGATATCAGGGGGATGGAGGCCCGGCGCGCTTCGCACGCATCTGGGCCTCACGCGGTGCAATCGGACCGGACGGCAGCTTGTATTTCGACGGCTACCGCTTTGGCGCGATCCGCCGCATCCGGCCGGACGGCATCATCGAAACCATCGCCGGCGATGGACGCGACAATGGCCAGTCCATCCAGTTTGCGAGGGTGGAGGGCGACGGCGGGCCGGCATTGAAGGCGGGGCTGGGCATTGCGCAGGACCTCGTCGTCGGCAGGGACGGGACCGTTTATTTCACGAGCGTGACGAATACTCCCGAGGTTCACAAAATACGCAAAGTGAGACCTTCCGCCCCGGACACCCAGGGAGGGGGTGCGATCATTCCTTCGCGCGACGGCAGCGTTGTCTTCGTGTTCGATTCCAGGGGGCGGCATCTGCGCACGGAAGACACGGCCCTCGGGACCGCGATCTACACGTTCGATTATGACGCGAACAATCGCCTGATCGCCTTGAGCGACGCCAATGGGCACCGCACGACAGTCGAGCGCGATGCCTCGGGACGCATGTCCCGGGTCGTCGCTCCCACCGGCGAAGAAACGGTCCTCGAATACGACGGCAACGGTTGGATCAGCGCCATGACGGGCCCCGGCGACCAGGCCTTTCATTGTGAATACACGGCTCTCGGGTTGCTGACGTCATTTCGCAATCCCCGAGGATACGCGTCGACGTTTACCTACGATGCGGCGGGATTGCTGCAGGTCGATCGCGATGCGGGCGCGGGATCGAAAACGCTCAGCCGCAGCGGGACGAGCCAGTCCTTTCAAGGCACCGTCACGACCGCCCTCGGGCGCACGACGCACTACAGCGTCCAGTCCTTCACCAACGGGTCGCTCCAACGGACGATGACCTTGCCTGGAGGGATGTTCTTTTCTTCGCTCCGGCGCGCCGATGCGACGACCACCGAGAACCTGCCGGACGGCACGGTCATCAACACGACCGAAAATCCGGATCCGCGCTTCGGAATGCGCTCGCCGCTGATCGCGCAGACCGTCCGGACGCCGGGAGGCAGAGAGCTCAGTGTCGAGAACACCCGGCTTCTCGCATTCTCGTCGGGCGTCGTCAGTGGAATGACCGACAAAGTGACCGTGAACGGCCGCGTCTTCACGCGCGTTCTCGACCGCGCCTCTCGCACGGTGACCGAAACGATGCCTTCAGGCCGGCAGCGCACCGTCACGCTCGACGCTCTCGGACGGCCCGTGCGCATCGACGTGCCCGGGCTCGCCGCGACACAGTACATCTACGATGGCAAAGGCCGCTTGGCGCTCGCGCGCTTCGGTACGCGCGAGACGTCGTTCGCCTATGACTCGCAGGATCGATTGGCGGGCGTCACCGACGCGCTGTCTCGTACGACGTCGCTCGCCTACAACGTTGCCGGTCGCGTGACGCGACAGACTCTTACGGGCGGCAGGGAGATCGCGTTCAGTCACGACTCGAACGGCAATCTCCTGACGCTCACGCCGCCGGGCCGTCCGGCACACGAGATGGTCTACAACAATATCGACCTCGTGCAGAGCTACCGTGCACCGTCGGCGAGTGCACTGACGTATGACTACAACGCGGATCAGGATCTGACCGCGGTTGCATGGCCGGACACGGCGATGAACCTGAGCTACGACGGAGCCGGACGCCTTTCGACAGTCGTCACGGATGCCGGCAAGTATGATTACTCGTATGCGGGAACCGGGGCGTTGTCCTCGATCACCGCTCCGGGCGGAGCCGGTCTGTCCTTCACCTACGACGGCTCGCTGCTCACCGGCACGACATGGACAGGCACTGTCAGTGGCTCCGTGTCCTACGCCTATGACAACAACTTCAGTGTCACGTCGGAAACCGTCGGCGGTACGGGGGGGATCGCGTACACCTATGACGTGGACGGCCTGCTCACCGGGGCCGGCGCGGCGTCTCTGCAGCGCGACGCCGCCAATGGCGTCGTTCGCGGCACGATGGTCGGATCGATCGCGGACGTGACGACGACCGACGACGCAGGCGAAGTCATGGCCTATTCAGCCACCCGGAACGGCTCGCCGATTCTGTCGTTCTCGTATGCTCGCGATGCGGCATCGCGTTTGACGAAAATCGACGAGACGATCGCCGGAATTACGGGGACCACCGAATACGAGTACGACTCGTCCAATCGGCTGTCACGCGTCAGGAGGGCGGGCGCGGTGGTTGCGGAGTACGATTACGACGCAAACGGCAATCGTCTCGCGCATCGATTCCTCGGCGGCTCCAACGCCGCTGCGTGCGATGATCAGGACCGCCTGTTGTCATACGGCGATAGCACCTTTACCTACACGGCCGACGGCGCGTTACAGACGAAGACCGTCGGCGGCCAGACGACCGCGTTCGCCTATGACCGCATCGGAAATCTTCGTGCGGTGAACATAGGCGGAGCGGCGATCGAGTACGTCATCGACGGCCAGAACCGCCGGATCGGCAAGAAGATCAATGGCGTGCTGGTGCAGGGCTTCCTCTATGGCGACCAGTTCCGGCCGATCGCGGAGCTCGATGCAACCGGCAAGGTCGTTTCCCGATTCGTCTACGCCGACCGCGCGAATGTGCCGTCGTACATGGTCCGCGGCGGGTTGACGTATCGCATTCTGTCCGACCATCTGGGCAGTCCACGGCTCATCGTCGACGCGGCGTCCGGAACCGTGGCTCAACAGCTGGCGTATGACGAATTCGGCAGACTTCTGTCGGACAGCAATCCCGGTTTCCAGCCATTCGGCTTTGCCGGTGGTCTTCATGACCGCGACACGGGGCTCATCCGATTCGGCGCGAGGGACTATGACCCGTACACGGGCCGGTGGACGGCGAAGGATCCGATCGGGTTTGCCGGCGGAGACACGAACATTTACGCGTACGTACGGAATGATCCCGTCAATCTCATCGATCCGACGGGGACCGACTGGGTCGAGGATCTGGAGCCTGTTTCGAACTTCTTCGCCGGAATGGGAGACAACCTCACCTTCGGGTTGACGTCGAAGATCCGTGATCTCACCGGCGCCAATGCCGTCGTCGACAAATGTTCCGGAGTCTACAGTGGCGGTGAATGGGCCGGAACCGCGGTGAGCGTCGCATTCGGCGCAGCGCACCTTGGACGAAATATCGTAGGACAAGGCGGGCGCTCACTCCTGCGAGGTGCGGGACGTATGGCCTGGGACAATCGTACCTGGGGTACGGTCCGGAGCGTCTGGAGTAAAGCCGTTGGGCCGCTTGCGAGCGAAGGCCAGAGTCTTCATCATTGGCTGATTCCGCAGCGTTGGAAGTGGGTCCCTCAGGGACTCAGGAACGCGGGATTCAATTACTTACCCATCTCCGCGGGCTTCAACAGCTGGATGAACGGATCGACTGCGGTGCGCACGGGTGTCGAGTGGGGATTCAAGGGTGTGGTCGCCGGCATGTACGGAGGGTTCGCCGGAGGCGGAGGCGGAGGCGGCGATTGCGGTTGCCAATAGCGTCTTGAAAAACAACGACCGTCAGCCGCAACGTTACGCTGCGCAGTCGAAAAAGGCTGCGCGTGGCGCGTTGCAGCTGGCGATTTTTCTCCTGATCGCGGCAGTGCTCCTTCGAACGATCTGGGGGATTCGCGGACCTCTTGTGTTTGCGGGATCGGCGTTCTTTTTCCTGATCGCCGCGGTCGAGATCATGAACATGCGTTTTCTGAGACGAAAAGACAAGAAGGAGACCGCGGCGGCCAAACCGAAATTGCGTCCCGGTGAGCTCGGCGAATTCTCCTGGCGCGGCGAAGCCGGATTTGGAACGATTCTCGAGCTCGGAGGACGAATCGTTCATCTCGATCTTCGCCGCGACGAGCTCCTCGAGGAACGAAAGCGAGTCGCGTTGGAGTTGATCGCCAATGCCGATCGCGTGAACGCGTCATTCACTTCTTTCAAGAGAGATCAGGCGTCAAGCCATCCTGAAGATCCGGAGACGATTCTCGGCCTGGAGATCGATTTGATCCTGTTTCACACCCGCGATGATCCGGCGTTCGGTGAGGTTTATTTCACGACCGAGTCCGGCAGCGATCTGTGGTTCTGTGCCATGAAGAACGGCGAGTTCTTCGATCTCGTGCAGGAATCGTAGGCGCATCCGAGACTGCGAGGACCGATGGCGGTGTTCGCCGCCCCGGCCCGTTTCAGGATTCCGTGAGAAAAAACGCAGCGTTCGCGAAGGACTTCTCCGCACCCCCGGCCCCTCCCTGTTCGGCGCGACGAACATGGATGTCTCCGGCCAGTTTGCCGCTCCAGCCGTCAAGCGGTTCGGGTTGCACCTGGGCTGGGCGACGAACTACGACTCCGGGCAGATCATGAAGAATCTGGTCTTTGCGGATTCGGGAGTTGCTCCGGCCGTGGGCGACTACATTGTGCTTCGCAAGAGCGAGTCGACCAACGCAGGCTGCTTTCCAGTACGCAGTCGACGTCGAGCTCCCGCGCAATCTGGTCGATCGATTTGTGCGTTCCCTTGTATGTGATCGCCGAGGTACGCGCGATCACTGCCAGAGGCATCGCGTCCAAGGTGCTGAGCTGCGCAATCAACTCCTCGAGGAGGAGAATCCGTGACCTCGCTACCGGTCCGACATAAACAATATCCGCGCTTCGGAATCGTTCGGATCCACTGCTGCCCTCGCTCCGCTCGCCGAAGGCCTTGCGCAGAATGGAAATCGCCTGCGTGAGACTCCCTTCCTCGACGAACGTCCCGGCCCAGACGCTCTCGAGCAACTCCTCTTTGACCACCGTCCTGCCGGGAGTCTCCACGAGCCGGATCAACGCCTCCACCGCTTTCGGCGGCAGCGCGACAACTTCCCCCCGCCGGCTCACCGAACGTCCGGCAACATCAAGTCGGAACTCGCCGAGCTGGAGGACGCGATCGCGTGACATGGACGGGATGATTCGGAGGATAGCAGGACGCCGCACTTGCCTGCATACTGTCGCCCGAATGTCCGGTCGCCGGTTCTCCCTTGCAACCTGGTCCCTCATCGCACTCGTCCTCGGGCTCGCGCTCGGCATGCTCGGGCACGCGTCGAACCTGCCCGCGTTCCGCTCCGTCGAGAGGGTCGTCCAACCGCTCGGCGCCGCTTTGGCTGGCGGCGCTGCAGTTCACGCTGCTGCCGCTGATCGCCGGGCAGTTGCTGTCGGCGATCGTTGGCGCAGGAGCGGGGGAGAAAGTGGGGAGGTTGGGAGTGCGGGCGGTGGTGCTGTTCGTGGCGATGCTCACGATCGCCGGCATCTTTACCGTGATCGTGACGCCGCCGGTGCTCACGCTCTACAAAGTCGATCCGGCGATGGTCGCGTCGCTCAAAGGGACGGCCGTGCCGGCGGAAGCGACGCGCGAGCGCGGAGGCGCGCTGCCGAGCAATCTCGTCGAGGCGGCGCGGAAGGGCGAGATTCTCCCGATCCTGCTCTTCGTTGCGATCTTCGGCGCGGCGGTGACGCGGCTGCCAGAAGATCGGCGCGCGCCGCTGCGACGGCTCTTCCAGGGACTCGCGGAGGCGATGCTGATCGTCGTGCGCTGGATTCTGCTCGGGACACCGCTCGGCGTGTTCGCGTTGACGTACGTTTCGGCATTGCACGCGGGCGGCGCGGCGGCGGGGATGATGACGGCGTTCATCGTGCTGGTCTGCGCGCTCCTCGCCGTCTTCACGCTGCTGCTGTACCCGATCACGGCGATCCTCGGCAGGACCTCGATGCGCACGTTTGCCAGAGCCGTGGCCCCGGCGCAGCTCGTGGCGATCAGCACGCAGTCGTCGATCGCCTCGCTGCCCGCGCTCGTGCAGGGCGGCACGGATCATCTCGCGTTGCCGGCGCGATTCACCGGGTTCGTGCTGCCGCTCTGCGTGTCGGTGTTCAAGCTGAATCGCACCGTCTCCGCGACGGCCAAGCTCCTGTTCCTCGCGCACATCTACGGCGTCCACATCGGGCCGGGCACGTTCGCGATCTTCCTCGCTACGGTGATCCTTCTCAGCTTCAGCGCGGTCGGGGTGCCGCAGGGAGGCACGGCGTTCAGCACGCTGCCGGCCTACGTCGCGGCCGGCATTCCGCTGGAAGGCATCATCGTCCTCGAGGCGACGTCGATGGCCCCCGACATCCTCAAGACCGTGCTCAATGTCACCGGCAACATGTCGGTGGCCACGCTGCTGTCGCGATCGAGCCGCGGCGCCGAACAGGCCGAGAACGAAGAGGGCGTGCCGGCGCTGACCTCCGAAAGTGCTGCATGAGGCAAGCGCTCGCGCTTCCGTTTCGCCTTCTTCGTCATGAGCCGCGCCTCGTCCTTCGCTTCGCCGCGGCGTCGATCGGCCGCGCCGCGCTGACGTCGTTGTCGATCCTGCTCATCCATCAATTTCTGACGCAGCGCTTTCCGACGAAGGCCGGCGGCTCGCTCTGGCTGGTGGTTGTGCTGCTGCTCGCCGCGCTGCTCGGCGCGGCAGCGCTGGCGTACGAGTCGCGCATCGCCGAGCAACGGCTCGTCACCGCCGTGGAGCTCGGCACGATGGATCGCCTCATCCGCCACATCCTCGGCCTTTCGGTCGGGTTCTTCGACGGCCGCACGCACGGCGACCTCGTACAGAGCGTGCGGCAGGACACGGTCAACCTGCGCCTCGTCACCGTCGCCGCCGCGCAATTCCTCCTCGAATCCGTGCAGGCGGCCGGTCTCATCGCGGTCGCCGTGAGACTCAGTCCCTCGCTCGCCGTGTGGGCGTTCCTGCTCATCCCCGTCGCCGCCGTGCCGATCACGATCTACGCGCGGCGCGCGCTCGCGCGCTCGTTCGGCGTGCGGCGCAAGAGCGTCATCGTGTTCGACATGCTCCTGCAACTGCTGCACGGCATCCGCATCATCAAGGTCTATGAAGCGGAGGATGCCGAGGCGGAGCGGACGAGCGATCGCAACCGGCAGTACTTCGACGAACTGACGGCGATGGAGAAGACGCGCGCGCTGGCTCGCGTCGCACTGGACTCGATGGCCGGCATCAACATCGTTGCCGTCGTCATCGCCGGCGGCTTCCAGGTGATGTCCGGAAGGATCGGATGGCCGGAGCTGCTGGCGTTCCTCCTCGCCGTGCGCGCCATGCAGGGACCGCTGAACAACGTCAACACGGCGTGGCTCGACATCCAGCGCCACGGCGCGAGCATCGCCAACATCGACGCGCTCCTGCGCCAGGTGCCGGACGTGCGCGATCGTCCCGATGCGCGCGCTCTGCCCGCCGCGCCGGCGAGCATCGCCATGCGCAACGTGAGCCTCGCCATCGACGGCTGCGCGATCCTCGACGACGTTTCGTTCGAGACGCGCGCGGGAGAAACGCTGGCGATCGTCGGGCCGTCCGGCGGCGGCAAGACGACGCTGCTCAACCTTCTCGCGCGCTTCTACGATCCGACGTCGGGCGCGGTGCAGTTCGACGGCACCGACCTTCGCGACTTCCGCCTGAGCGATGTCCACGGCAGGATGGCGCTGGTGGCGCAGGATCCATTTCTCTTCAACGACACGATCGCCGGGAACATCCGTCGCGGACGCGCCGAGGCGACCGTGGCGGAGGTGGAAGAGGCGGCGCGGGCGGCGGAGATCCACGACGACATCCTGGCCATGCCCGACGGCTACGACACGCTCGTCGGTCATGGCGGGCGGGCGTTGTCGCGCGGCGAAGCGCAGCGCGTGAACATCGCCCGCGCCTTCCTGAAGAACGCGCCGATTCTCCTGCTCGACGAGGCGACGTCGAGTCTCGATCCGTATGCCGAGGCGCGGGTGCAGCGGGCGGTGGACCGGCTGGTGGCGGGCAGGCTGGCAGTGTCGGTCGCGCATCGTCTCGCCACGGTCCGCAACGCGTCGCGCATCGTGGTGCTGGAGGGTGGGCGGGTGGTGGGGCAGGGGCGGCACGCCGAGTTGCTCGACCACTGCGACACCTATCGACGACTGTGGGATGCGCAAATGCATCGCCCGAGGACTTCCGATGATTCACTACCTGACGCTGGCCGGCCGATGGATGTTCAGTGAGTACCTCGAGTATTGGGGTCGCGCGCTGGCCGAGTCGAAGATTCACATCCTGCGCTACGAGGCGCTGCTGCGGGAGACGCGCTTCGAGCGCGGCACGTACGTCTTTTCCACGATCGAGGAGGTCGCGCCCCCGATGGAGCGCTTCATCCATGAATTGGCCGCGCAGCTGCGCGGCCGCGAGGGCGTGCGCATTCTCAACGATCCTGAGTGCGTGCTGCGCCGCTTCGACCTGCACGCGGAGCTCTGGCGGCAGGGTCGCAGCAACTTCAGCAGCATGCGTGCCGCGGACGATCTGAGCGACGTGCGCTTTCCCGCCTTCGTTCGCTCGGAGCGATCGCACGACGGCGCGCTCTCGCCGCTGCTCCATTCGCAAAATGAGGTGGAGACGTGGATCGGGCGGGCGATGGCGCTCGGGCGTCCGCTCAGCGACTTGATGGTGGTCGAGTTCTGCGAGACGGGCGATGCGGGCGGCTGGTATCGCAAGTACGCGGCGTTCAACGTCAACGGCCGCATCGTGCCGCGCAGCATGAACTACGGGCGGCATTGGATGTTGAAGTTCGCGGGCAACGAGTTCTCGGTGTCGATGGCGGAGGAGGAGCTGGAGTACGTGAGAACCAATCCGCACGAACGGGAGCTCGCGGAGATCTTCAACCTCGCGAGAACCGACTACGGCCGCATCGACTATTCGATCAAAGACGGCCGCGTGCAGCCGTGGGAGATCAACCTCAATCCGACGATCGGCCGCGGCCTGCGTCCGTCGAGCCGTGAGATCGAGCCGGAGCTGCGCGGTATTCGCGAGGAGACGAAAGAGGCGTTCTACGCGCGGTTCAACGAGGCGTGGGCGGCCGTGGAGCCGGTGGAAGTCGATCGGTCGACGTTCACGGTTGCCCTCGATCCGGAGGTCGTCGCCGCGGCGCGCGCGGACGAGCGGCGGCGCTGGAGGACCGGCTCAGCGCTCCTCGCCGCCGGCGTGCGCCTCGTCAAGCCGCTGATGAAGACGCCGGCCCGGCCGCTCCTGCGCATGCTCTACCGCCTGCCGAAGCGGCTCATCCACGCGTACGCCGCGCCCGTCTTCCGTCTCCTCGGACGCCGCGCGCGTGAAAAGCGCGCGTGAGTACGCGACCGACTCGCCGATGAGCGACGCGATGTGGCCCGCCATCACGAGTGGCCACGTGAGCAACAGTGTGCCGAGCTCTCCGGCGCGCGCGCAGTGGACGAAGACGTGCCCTGCAATCTTCACGATCCGGATCGGCAGCACCGACACCGCGAGGTAAAACGCGATCGTTGCCTTCCGTCCAAGCCATCCCGATCGCATCCGCCCGAAGATCCTGCCCCGTACGAAGCGCTCGGTGAGAAACGCGCGGGTCGACTGCGTGTGGTGATGCTCAACGATCGCCGCGCCGGCGAACAGCAACTTCTTCCCGTGCGCAAGCAGTGAGCGGTTCAGTTCCACATCGGCCAGATAGCGATCGCCACGCAAGCCGCCGGCGCGCTCGAAGTCGGCGCGCGCGAGGAGGAGATTCGCGGTCGGCCCGCTGTCGAGCACCCGCATCGGACCGGACGGAAGGAACTTGCTGAACTTGCAGAGATGCATCGCCCGCTCGCGCAGATTGCGCCCGTGGCAGCGAATCGCGCCGACGATCACCTCGCCGCTGCGGTCGTACTCCGCCACGAGCGTCGCCAGCCATTCCGGCCGCGCGTACACATCGGCATCGAGACACGCCAGCAACTCCCCGCGCGCCAACGCGATGCCGCGATTGCGCGCCTCATGGCAATACAGCCGCGTCGCGCTCCGCTCGAACCGCACCTCGGGGAACGATGACACCACGCGCGCCGTCTGCTCGTCCGGCGAGCTGTCGACGACGATGACCTCGAAATCGCGATACGTCTGCGCACGCAACGATTCCAGGCAACGCCCGATCGTCGTTTGAGCGAGGTATGCGCCGATGATGATGGAGACGCGGGGGGACACGCGCGGGCATTATCGCGCTTGCGACTCACCCTACGACTCGCAATTTTCGATCCCGAATCATGATCGCTTCCAGAGACCCGCCGCGGCCTTTTCTCATACTGACTCTGGTGATCGATAGGCTCAGTCGCACGCCGGGCCCGTCGGCATGCTGACGCAGACGCGGATCGTGCAACACTCCTTGAGATCGCCTCCGAACGCCTGAAGGACAAAACACACCGGTTGACCGGCGTTCACGCCGCCGAGGTGCAGCGTCACGGTCGTCTGGGTGTTCGGAGCCAAATTCGTAGCGATGAGCTGAGGAGTCGCCGTGCCTGCCGAGGGGATGTCGAAGAGCTGCTGAATCATGGCGCTCGTCTCGTTTCGAATCGTGAAGGTGTACGTGAACGCCGCCGGTCCTGGGTCGCAGGAGACGCTCTCCTCGACGATCTTCATGCAGGCGCAGTGGGGAAGGTCGAAACACTGCACGATGAGGCAGCACATGCTCCCTTCAACAACCTGAAGGAAAAGCCGGAGACAGATTTGTTGTCCAGCGGAAGCGCCGCTGATGGTCACTGGAACCGTCACGCTCTGATTCGGATTGAGCACCGCCGGAACGACATTGGGCGAGACTGTGTACGTCGCAGTGGGCGATGGCGCGATGAGGACGTAGTTGGTGGTCTGTGTCGACGTATTGGTCACGATCACATTCGCCGTGAACGTGCTGTTCGGATTGCAAAAAGGCGTCTCGATCTCCGCCTTCATGCACGCTTCGGGATTGCAGTCCTCGGCATATCGCACGTAGGCATCGTCAAAATTCATTTCGTTATTCATGGACACGACGAATGAATAGGTCTGTCCGGCGACCATCGTCGCGGTGAAGTTGGCCGGCGTCCAGGGATCGGTAACCGAGTTGCCACCCGGAACTGTCACCGTGTTTGTGCCCACAACCGCCCCGGATGTGCCAGTGCCCTTGCGCAGCGTTACCGTGGCCTGGCCCTGTTGGTTGCCGCGCGACGAAAAGAACCCGCCGAAGGAAACGACTCCATCACAGCGCGGCGTGAAGATCTGATAGAAGTCGTTGATGCCATTGATGTCGAGGTAGTGTTGAAGTACGCCCGCGCCAGGATGAGAAGCGTCAGATTCCGGCCCACCAAGACCGTAGTTGTAGCCGCCGGGTCCATCGACCTGCACGACGTTCGCCTGATCTCCCGTTCCCAGGATCCACGGTGGAATGGGATGGTTGATGTTGTTGCCATTGACGAGCGGGGGTGGCCCACTCGACTCGAAATCACCATTGACGAGTACGTTTTGCGCGACAGCGCTGGTTGCGACAACGGTGCAGACCATGGCTAACACAATTGCGATTCTGGTCATGCGCTCTCCCCTGACTACCGGTCCAGTAGTGATGGAAAGCCAGAAATCGTTTCATCAGTCTTGTCGGCTGCCAGAGGTCGCGGGCGTGGGACGAAGTTACGCTCGACGTCGGCACGCTAACCGGTCCAGAACCGGGCCGGCCGTACATGGACCGCCGCAAAGTGACGCGGCAGCATCGTCCTCAGGTGCGCTCGCCGGGGATGATGTTGTACACGTCGATGAAATCGGGTGTTCCGGGATCGACGCCGACTTCCTGAAGGATCGGCATCAGCGTGGCGCCGAACGCGTCGAAGTTCTCGCGCGTGTCCCAGATGTCGGAGACGCGCAGCTCGTTCTGATCGCCGAACGCGACGTGGTACAGCCGCCCCTTCGGCGCGCCGGCGCCGGAGGCTTCGAGGCGCCGGATGATCTCATCGTACTTCGTCGTTGACATCTCCTTGGGCGTGAAACGGACCAGGAATGACATTGCTCGATCCTCCTCTGCTGTGCGGAATCACGAACGATACGGCGCTTCGGGCGATTCGGATTGCACCACTTCTTTCCGATCCGAGCCGAAATTGACGACGAGATTGACCACGACCGGCACGGGCTGGTCGTCTTGCGTGGCCGGGCGGAAGGTCCATTGCTGCACGGCGTCGGCCGCCGCCAGATCAAGGCCGAACGGCAGCCCCTTGAGAATCTTGACGTCGTCGACCGTCCCGCGGTCATTGATCAACGCTTCGACGATCACGATTGACGATGCGTGCGTCGAACTCATTCGTCCGTGGTCGCGCGTCCATGACGACGGGCGCGACGGGAAGGCTCATCTCGAAATGGTACACCTCGCCACCCGCGCAATTCGCTTCGCTCGAAATAATGTTCTCTCCTACGATTACAATGCGCGCTGGCGCGGACGCCAGCCTCAAAGCGATGGCCCAACAAAATCGCGGCAAGACCACCAACAACAACCACGACTGGGTCGAACTGGACGTGCCGAGCCGGCTGCCGATCATCCCGCTCGTCTCGTCCGTGCTCTTCCCGGGCGGGGTGCTGTCGCTGCAGGTCGGGATCGACCGCAACGTGCGGCTGCTCAAGAGTCTCCCCGACGATCAGAACCTGATCGCGGCGTTCTGCCAGAAGACCGGCGACAAGGAGAATCCGCGTCCCGAGGATCTCTCGCAGATCGGCGTGATCGCGGCGATCGTGCAGCGGTTGCCGCTGTCGTCGGACCGCTATCAGCTTTTCCTGCAGGGGCGGCAGCGGGTGGAGCTCGTGCAGATGCTGCAGCAGGAGCCGTACTTCGAGGCGCAGTTGCGCGAGGTCGCGCCGCGGCCGATTCCGAAGAACGTCAAGACCGACTCGCTGATGAACAAGGCGATGTCGCTCTTCGAGAAGCTCGTCGAGAGCGACTCGAAGTACTCCAGCGAGCTGCTGAACATCCTGCGCATGAACACGACGGAAGGTCCCGACACGTTCGCGGATCTTCTCTCCTCGTTCGTGAATTTCCCGCTCGAAGAAAAGCAGCTGCTGCTCGAGACGGTGAATCCGATCGAGCGGATCGAGTTGCTGATCGACTGGATCAATCGCGACCTCGGCCGCGCGACCGTCGATCGCGAGTTGCAGCGCCAGATCCAGACGTCCATCGATCGCCGCGACCGCGAGAACTATCTCCGCGAACAGCTGCGCATCATCCAGGACGAGTTGGGGGAGACGAATCCCGCCGAGCGCGAGGCGGATACGTATCGCGAGCGCATCGAAGCGCTGCCGCTCGCCGAGGATCACAAACAGACGCTGCGCCGCGAAGTCACGCGCATGGGACAGCTTTCGCAGTCTTCATCGGATTACGCGGTGCTCAAAGGACATCTCGACACGGTGCTGCAGGTGCCGTGGACGCAGCACACCGAGGATCGCCTCGACCTGCAGAAAGCCGAGGAGATTCTCGACGCGCGGCATCACGGGCTCGAGAAAGTGAAAGAGCGCGTGCTCGAGTTTCTCGCGGTGCTCAAGCTCAAGGGCGATCTCAAGGGACCGATCCTTTGCTTCACCGGACCCCCGGGCGTCGGCAAGACGTCCCTCGGCGCGGCGATCGCGGATGCGCTCGGGCGCAAGTTCGTGCGCATGGCGGTCGGCGGCGTCACCGATGAATCGGAGATCCGCGGGCATCGCAAGACTTACATCGGCGCAATGCCGGGGAAGATGATCACGAGCTACATCCAGGTCGGCGTGAACAATCCGCTGATCATGATCGACGAGATCGACAAGATCGGGAAAGACTTCCGCGGCGATCCGTCGTCGGCGTTGCTCGAAGTGCTCGATCCGAAGCAGAACAACGCCTTCGTCGACCGCTACCTCGAGATCCCGTACGACCTCTCGCACACGCTCTTCATCTGCACCGCGAACATGCTCGACAACATCCCGGGGCCGCTGCGCGATCGCATGGAAGTGATCCGGCTCTCCGGCTACACGGAGAACGAGAAGCTCGCCATCGCGACGAAGCATCTGATCCCCGAGCTGCTCGAGAACCACGGCCTCACGTCCGATCAGGTGAAGATCGACGACGACTCGATCCTGCTGATCATCCGCGACTACACCGCCGAAGCCGGCGTGCGCAATCTCGAGCGCAATCTCGCGACGGTGCTGCGGAAGATCGCGCGCAAAGTGGCGAGCGGCGAGGAGACGAAGCAGTACGAAGTGAAATCGTCCGACATCGAGGCGTACCTGGGCCTCGTGAAGTTCGAGCACGAATTCGCCGAGCGGCATCCGGAGATTGGCGTTACGACCGGTCTCGCCTGGACGCAGTTCGGCGGCGAGATCATGTTCATCGAGGCCACGCGGATGCCGGGCACGGGACGGACGACCGTTACCGGACAGCTCGGCGACGTGATGCGCGAGTCGGTGCAGGCGGCGTATTCGTACGTCCGCTCGAAGGCCCACGAGCTCGACATCGAAGAGAAGCGGTTCAGCGAGCACGACATCCACATCCACTTCCCCGCGGGCGCGATCCCGAAGGACGGTCCGTCCGCCGGCGTCGCCATCGCCACCTGCATCGCCTCGGTGATGGGGGAGCGGCCGGTGCGGCACGACGTGGCCATGACGGGCGAGATCACCCTGCGCGGCAAAGTGCTTTCCGTCGGCGGGGTCAAGGAGAAGGTCATGGCCGCGCATCGCGCGAACATCAAGACCGTGCTCCTCCCCGAGGGAAACCGCAAGGACCTGCAGGAAGTGCCGGAGGAGACGAAGGGCGCGCTGAAGTTCGTGTTCGTGCAGCGGGTGGAAGACGTCTGGAAGGAAGCGCTGATCCCGCTCTACATCGTCAAGGATCACGACCGGAAATACGACGAGCGGGAGTACCGCGCCGAGCGCGAGAAGAGTGAGCGCACCGGAGAGCGCGCCGAGGGTCGATGAGATTGAGACACCCCTCACCCGGCCTTCGGCCACCCTCTCCCCGCAAGCGGGGAGAGGGGCACTCGCGGCACGTGCTCCTCGAGAGCCCTTCTCCCCGCTTGCGGGGAGAAGGTGCCCGAAGGGCGGATGAGGGGCGAAACTCGTCACGATGAAGCGCGGCTGTCTCGACCATGCGCTCTTCGGCTTCCTGCTGTTGATCATTTTCGGATCGAGCACGTACTTCTGGTTCACGTTCTTCGTCAAAGGGCGCTCGCTGCCGACGCCGAATCTCATCGGCAGATCGATCACGGATGCGCGGGCGATGACGCGCGACCTCGGCGTGGACCTCATCGTCGATGAAGAGCATCGCCGCAACTCCGACAAGGTTCCGCTCGGCCACGTGGTCTGGCAGAACCGCACGCCGGGCGCGACGAGCTTCATCAAGCGCGGCAGCGCGATCCGCGTCGAATTGAGTGCCGGTCCGCTCGTGCTGCGCGTTCCCGACTTCGCCGGCATGACCCCGGGCACGGCGATGCTGCGCCTCGGCCAGCAGAACCTGAAGCTCAATAATCTGACCTACGTCGGCTGCGACGTGAAGGGCATCTCGAAGCCGATCCGTCGAAAGGAACGGTCGTCGCGCCGCAGACCGCGGTCTCGCTGCTCGTCGGCGTGCCGCCGTCGCCGCCGCAATACGTGATGCCGGATCTCATCGACCGGCCGCTCGACTCGGTGCGGGCCTCGCTCGAAGCGCGCGGCCTCAACGTCTCGACTGTCAAGTACGAGGCCTATCCCGGAATCGCGGATGGCATAATCATCCGCCAGTACCCGCTCCGCGGCTCGCCGGTGAGCAGCCGTGACGGCATCTCGGTCGTCGTGTCGCGGCAGGAAGAGTCGGCGATCGTGGAGTCGCCGGGGACTTGAGGAGTTAGGGGATAGGGGATAGGTGTTCGGGGACTCTGAACGGTCCCCTCACCCCTAACACCTAACTCCCAAACACCATGATCAGAATCGCCCCCTCACTGCTGTCCGCGGACTTCGCGCGCCTCGCCGAGGAGCTGGAGACCGTCGCGTCCGCGGACCTGCTGCATCTCGACGTGATGGACGGCCACTTCGTGCCGAACCTCACCATCGGGCCGGCGATCGTGAAGGCGCTGCGGAAGCACACCAAGCTGCCGTTCGACTGTCATCTGATGATCGCCGAGCCGCAGAAGTACATCGATCGCTTCCTCGATGCGGGGGCGGACATGATCTCGATCCACGTCGAGACCGAGCCGCATCTGCAGCGCGCGCTGCAGATGATCCGGGACGGCGGGGCGAAGGCGGGCATCGCCATCAACCCGGCCACGGCGGCGGAAACGCTGTCGACGGCGATCGACTTTTGTGACTACGTTTTAGCCATGACGGTGAACCCCGGATTCGGCGGGCAAAAATTCATAGAACCTGTCGTGCCCAAGATTCGTCATATCTCCAGGCTCATTCACGAGCGGGGACTTCGTGTAGACATCGAGGTGGACGGCGGCGTCGACGCGCGGACAGCGCCTCACGTCGTGGCGGCCGGCGCCTCGATTCTCGTGGCGGGGTCGGCCGTTTTTGGGGCGGCGGACCGGCCGAGTGCAATCGAATCGATACGGAACGCTGTTACGGGGCTGAAGGTTTAGCAAATCCGGAGGAAACGCTTGAACTTCTTGAAGAAATTGACCATCGCGGCGGCGATGATCGTCGCGATCGCGGGCTGCCATCGCGGGCCGCGGATGATCCGGCCGGTCGTCGATCCGCAGCTGCTCCAGATGTCGAAGGACCAGGTGTGGGCGGCGGCGGAGGAGTTTTACGCGCGGCACAAGTGGCAGCGCGCGCGCACGTACTACACGTATCTGTACGAGAACCACCCGAACGAAGTGCTCGGGCGGCGCAGTCTGCTCCGCATCGCCGACACGTACTACGAGCAGGGCGACGCGGTGAATCTCGTCGAGGCGCAGTACAAGTATCGCGACTTCATCAATCGCTATCCGACCAGCGATCAGGCCGACTACGCGATGCTCCGCATCGCCATGTGCTCGTTCAAGCAGATGGAGCGGCCGGACCGCGATCAGCAGAAGACCAAGGAAGCGCTCGAGAAGTTCAACGACATGATCCGGACGTACGGGAACAGCCCGCTGAAGGCCGAGGCGGAAGCGCGGCGCCAGGACGTGCTCGACCGTCTCGGCAAGCACGAGCACATCATCGCCCGCTTCTACATGAAGCGCGGCAGCTTTACCGCGGCCGTGCAGCGCCTGAACTATCTGATCGATACGTATCCGAACTTCAAGGATCGCGACGGCGCGTTCTTCGATCTCGGCACCGCGCTCTCGGCTCTCGGGCGCAACGGCGAGGCGCGGCTTTACTTCGAGCGCGTGCTGACCGAGTTTCCGCAGAGCGGCTACGCCGACCGCGCACGCCGCCGTTTGGGTGACACGAAGGCATGAGGAAGCTGTTCGCTGCTGCTGCGCTGCTCGCTGCTGCCTGCAGCACGGCGCCCGCCGATCCGCCGGTGACGCTGCCGGCGGAGCCGGCGGCGGATCCGCGCGTCGGCCAGTTGCAGACGGCGATGACGGAACTGCTCGAGCGCATCGATGTGTTGAATGATCGGATTGCGCATCTTGGAAGAGGCGCAATCGCGGCCGGCACCAATGCCTGTTCAAGTCAACACGCCAACAGGACCGCAAGTGTCGCGTCCCTCCGCGCCGCTGCAAGTGCAGCCGCCGCAGAGCGCGCTCGCGAATGCGAAGCTCGCCGACGACTATCGCAAGGCGATCATGGCTTACGGCCGCGGCGCGTACAGCGAAGCGCGGCAGGCGTTTCAGAACGTGTTCGACGTCGAGCCGACCGGCGACCTCGCAGACAACGCGTTGTTCTGGATCGGCGAGACCTACTTCGCCACGCGCGACTACAACAACGCGATGCGTTACTACGCGCGCGTCGTCGCCGAATACGCCGATCAGAACAAAGCGCCCGATGCGCTCTACAAGACCGCGCTCGCGCAGGAGAAGACCGGCGATTTCGCGCTGGCGCGCAAGACGCTTGCAGCAGGTGATCGACCGCTATCCGTACTCGACGTCCGCGTCGATGGCGAAGCAGGAACTGCAGCGCATCAAGTACTAATTGACGGTAACGGGGATCTCCAGCCGCGTCGCGCCCTTATCGTCGAACCACGCCACCAGTTCCTGCACGAGGCTGAACACTAGCGTGTATCGGCCCGGCTCCTTGGGCGCGGTGATCGGCACCGTCAACGTGACGGTCTGACCCGGCTGCAATGCGGCGGAGAGATCCGTGCGGCCGAGAGGTTTGTTCGAGAGCGGCGCGCCCGCGGCATACCAGGCGTTCCCGAGGCGAACGGGGTTGGTCGGATTGCTTTGGGTCGGGTCCACCAGACGATTGGGCCAGACCTCGGCGCTTGCATTGGTGAACGTGACCTGCACTTGCGTCGTGGAGCCGGCGCGCACCGTGGCCGGCATCGTGTGCCCTTGCCACGTCACCTTGAACGCCGCATCGGTGAGCGGCGCGAAGATCTCGTAGGTGTGATATCCGACGACGTCGAATTGCACATGTGCGTCGCCGCGCCGCTCCAGCGCCGTGAAGATGCGCAGGCTGCGATTCAAATCCCATAGCGGAACTGTCATGGGACCGGCGACGTGCGGCGACGGCCCGGCCGCGACCTTTTGCCACGGGCCGCCATTGTGCGGAGCGAAGAACACGTTCCCCGGCTGCGTCGCCGAAACGGTCACGAATCCGGTGACGGAGATCGGCGTTGCCGGCAGTCCGCATCGTCCGGGCACGGCGAACATCCGCCAGTTCTCGCCGTCCTTGAACGCCGGAGCGTCCGCGCCGCGCGTGTTGATGAGCGTGCAGCGCGGCAGCGGCTTCCAGATCCCGGCCGGAGGTTTTTGCAGCATCTCCTGCGGCGGCGGATCGCCGAGAACGCGGAACGTCCAGAGAATGACCGGCGGCGCGATCGGTTGTTTGGCCTCGATCAGATATTGCGTGAGATCGATCGCCCAGAACGGGCGCGCGTCAAACGGAAATTCACCGCGCGGATACTGAAGGAAATAGCTGACGCTCTGGAATTGAAACGCGCCGATGAACTGGACGGCGATCGAGAACAGCAGCAGAGCGATGAACGCCAGCCGCCGTCCCGGTTTGAACGCGGCGATGATGGGGATCATCAGCCAGACCAGAAACGGCAGCGTGTCGACCAGGTAACGCGGTCCGTACGACGCTCCCCCGCGCCAATCCGCACGCGCGTAGAACACGATCTGCACGGCGATGCCGATCATCAGCGCGACGGCGAGCAGGCGTTGCTGCCGCTCGCGAAAAACGCGATCGATGTGGCGCGGCAGAAACAACAGGACGGGCGAAAAGACGAAGAGCCCGCGCCCCGGGCTGAAGAGCAGGCCGGCGATGCCCCCTTTGATCGAGTGCGCAAAGTACTCCGGAACCGCACCGAAGGTGAGTCCCCACGCGCCGAGGGGATGATGGAAGTAGCGGTAGTTGTAGGCGAGGAACGGGCTGCCCGCGACCACTCCTCCGAGCACCAGCCAGGGCAAACGCCGGCCCGCCCAGACGATGCCGTAAATGCCGAGGGGTGCGGCGAGAAAAATATCAGTCGGACGATTCGCGACCATGAGCGCGATCGCCACTCCCGCGACCAGCGCCCGCTTCGGCGTACAGTCGAGAGTCAGCGCCCACAACGCCAGCGCGCCGCACAATTCGGCCATCGCATGCAGCCAGAGACTCTGACTGCTCGTCGACCAGGTGCTGGTGCCGAATGCGAAGACGATCGTCAGCAGCATCGAGTCGCGGAGCGAAAGGCGTCGCCGGAACACGAGGAACATGAGCGCTGCGGCCGCGCTCGCGAGGATCGACGCCGACACCTTGTCCATGATCAGCGCGACGCGCTCGAGCTCTTCCTGTCTCCAATCGCGCCACTGCAGATACGCGGCGGCGGGCGCGTACAGCGGCGTGATGACGACGGGCGTGACGATGGGGAAGAGCGACGCGCGGCGGCCGTCCCGCATCGGATACATCCAGTACGCGTAATTCGTCCGCTGCAGTGCGGCGTCGATGACCGGCTCGAGATCGAGCCGCCCCGCCTTCCAGATGGAGAACGGGACGTAACGCGCGGAGTACGAATCAGGCGGGCCGACGACGCGCAGGTTGGCGTTGTAGATCGCGAACGCCAGCAGAAAAACGGCCCCGGCCATGAGTGCCGTTCGATTCCGGCGCGGCTTCGCGGGCGAAGAATCGTCGGGACCCGATGCTGTCATGCGGCGCGCGAGACTATGTCACAACCCCGTGGCCCAGTTGTAGTACGCGGTCGTGTGCTGCCACTTCGCCTCGGTCATGTACTGTTCGAACGTGGTGATGTTCGGATTCTGCCGCGGACCGCTGAACGTCGCGGCCTGATTGTTCAGCGGCGTGTATCCGATCGACTCGATGTGCGGCACGATGAAGTTCACCGCATCCGTCACCGCCGCCATCGGCTGCCCGTACAGCGACGGCAGCTGCTGCATCTGCGGCGTGTACCAGACATGCGGAACGATATCGAGCGCGTTCCAGACGCGTTGCAGTCCGTTCGGGAACTTCTCATTGAAGTACGCCGCGAACGCCGCGTTGCCGGGCGTCGGCCCGGCGAAGGCGAATGGATGGAACGTCACGTTCTCGAACAGCAGGCGCAGATCGTAGAGCGCGAGCGTGAGCGACGGCGCGAGCGCGCCGCCGAGGCTGTGGCCGGTCGTATAGAGATTGATCGGCCTGGTCGCGATCGACTTGAGGAACGTCAGCAATTTCTGGCCCGTGCCCGGAATCGGCGTGCACGGCGGGGAGATGTTGAGCAGAATCGTGAGGCCGGTGAACGTCCCGAGCGAGATGCGCGCGCCGCGTCCCCAATCGCCGAGGAACCACGGCATCGACACGTTCACGAGAAAGTCCTCGAAGACCCAGTCGGCGATCGAATCGGGATCGGTGCCGGCGATCGCGAGGACGTAGTTGTTCGTCGTGCCGTCCTGCGCGACGTAGATGACGTTGTCGACGTGCCGGCCTTTGTAGTTGATCGGGAACGAGAAGATCGCGGGGCCCCAGACGATCGTCCAGTTCGCGCCCGGGATTTGCCCGAGCCTGGCCTTGATGTCGGGGTAGAGCTCCAGGGCCGTCTTGCAGTCGCCGACGTACGGCTGGGTATCGCCGGCGCCGGCGGCGAACGCGCACAACAGCATCATCTGCGGCGTGTAAATGGTCGTGCTCATGCTCGGGGAGTTTACTCTTCTACAATACGGGCCATGGCTGACGAGAACGAAAGCGGAGCGAGTCTCCTGGGGCGGCGCGAGTACGCGCGCGCGGTGCCGCTGCTGAAGCGCGAGCACGAGAAATATCCGTCGAACCCGCGCATCCGCCTGCAGTACGCGGACTCGCTCGCCGGCGCGGGCATGACCGCCGAGGCGGTCGAGCAATACGAGGCGACGGCGAAGTACTACGAAGACAACGGCCTCACCGTGCAGGCCATCGCCGTCCGCAAGAAAGCGGAGAAGGCGGGCGAGCAGCTGAAGAAGCCTGAGGACGCGTCCGGCAAGACCGAGCCGCTCTTCACGCGCCCCGTGCCGAAGAGTCCACTGTTCGAGATGCTGCCCGACGACGAGCGCACGGCGATCGTGAAAGAGATGGAAGTCGAGTCGCACGACGAGGGGAGCGTCATCATCAATGAAGGCGATCCCGGCACGTCGATGTACCTCATCGCCTCGGGCGAGGTGAAGGTATACACGCGCGGCACGACCTCCATCGGCACGGTCTACCTGGCGCGCCTCGGCGAGGGGGATTTTTTCGGCGAAGTCAGCGTGTTGACCGGAAAACCGCGAACGGCCACGATCACCGCGTCTCAGCGCACGGAGCTGTTGCGGCTCGACAAGGAGAAGCTCGACGGAGTCCTGTCGAAATATCCCGGCATTCGCAATGTGCTCGACGACTTCTACAAGAAGCGCGCGGCGCACACCGTCGAGGCGATGATCGAGAGTCTGAAGAAGAAATCATGAGCGTGCTTCCCATCCGCAAATACGGCGACGACGTCCTCCGCCTCCCGGCCGAGCCGGTGACGGACATCGACGGCGCGCTGCAGAAACTGATCGACGACATGATCGACACCATGTACGCGGCGCCGGGCGTCGGCCTCGCCGCGAACCAGGTCGGCGTGGCGAAGCGGTTGATGGTGATCGACCTCTCCGTCGGCAAGCGCGCCGGCGAGTGCTACGTCTTCATCAATCCCGAGATCGTCGAGGCGGAAGGGGAGATCACCGAAGAAGAAGGATGTCTCTCGATCCCCGACTTCGTCGAGGTCGTCACGCGCCCCGAGCGCGTGAAGCTGCGGTTTCTCGACCGCAACGGCGCCGAGCGCGAGATGTGGGGCGACGGCCTCATGGCCCGCGCGATGTGCCACGAGATCGATCACCTCAACGGGACGCTGTTCGTCGATCACCTGCGCGGTTTCAAGAAGGATCGCATTCTGAAGAAGATCGCGAAGCTGTCGAAGTCGGGAATGTGGTTCTGATGCGAACCGCCGCCATCGTGACGGAGATTCAGCCGCTCGCACCGAGCGTCCTTCAACTCACCGTTTCGTTCACCGGGGGCTTCCACTTCCAGCCCGGCCAGTGGGTGAACTTCCGTTTTCCGGAAGGCGTGTCGCGCGCGTACACGATTGCCTCCGCGCCGCAGCGTCCCGAGGCCGTGCAGATTTGCGTGCGCGTCGGGGCGGGGAAGGGCGGGGAGGCGCTGCGCAAGTTGCAGGCGGGTGAGGAAGTCTCGGTCGATGGACCGTACGGCGACTTCTTGCTTCCTGACGGCGACACCGGCAGCGTCGTGTTTCTCGCGGGCGACGTCGGCATCGCGCCGATCCGCAGCATCGTCCTGCACATGCTCGCGGAGAAAGATCCGCGCGAGATCTGCGTCCTCTACGAGCCCGATCAGCGGCAGATTCTCTACGCCGCCGATTTCGATCCGCTCGCGCGCGCGGGACAGATCATTCACGAGAGCGGCCCGATCGAGATCCTCGTCGAGCGCAATCGCGCGAAGATCAAAGGCTCGATCATCATGGCCGCCGGATTCGATCCCTTCCTCGAGCGCGCGCGCAACGCGCTCGCATCGATCGAAGCCGATGCGAGCGCGCTGATCACGGAGACGTTCGGGCCGGAGCCGTGAGTGGAGCGGCGGGCTCTTAGCCCGCCGACACCGTTCCGGCGGGCTAAGAGCCCGCCGCTCCACAGCCTTAGTGTCCCCCGACGCCGTGCATTTTCAGGAACATCCGCCAGAGCGCGTCGCCGCCGAAATACAACCCGACCGCGATGACGGCGAGCGTGCCGAGGAGCCAGATCCACTTCCGATTGCTATTCATATCCGAGTGCCTCCCGAATGGGTTGTGATGTCGTGTGGTGTGCGGGGATGAAGCTCGCGACCGCGCCGAGAATCAGCGAGACGACGAGCCAGATGACGAGACCGCGGAGCTCGAAGGTGAAGTCGATTCCGCGCTTGAACACGACGGTGAGCAGGAGATTGCCGAGGGCCTTGCTGAGCGGCCAGGCCGCGAGGGCCGCGAGCAACCAGCTCAGCACCGCGATGACGCAGCCTTCGGTGACGACCAGCATCCAGAGCGTGCGCGGCGTCGCGCCGACCGCGCGCAGCACGGCCAGCTCCCGCCGGCGCTCGAGCACGTTCATGCTCATCGTCGTCGACAGCCCGAGCCCGCCGACGCCTCCGATCATCGCCGACATGATGATCAGCGCCACGTAGATCATCACCATGTGCTGATCGAAGCCGAAGCGGTGATCGCTTTTGCTGGTGACGCTATGAACCCGGATGCCCGCGTGGATGAGCCGCTCCTCGATCCGCGCCTTCATCGCCTCGAGCGACTGCGGATCGGTCTTCTCCAGGGAGAGGCGAATGCCGCTCGGGACGCATTCCGCGCTTCGTACTCCCGGAACGGCGCGGACCATCCCGATCACCTCAGCGCATGGGCCATCAATGCCGGCGGCGAGGTCGTACTTCTGCGCGGCGAACAGCCGGTCGAGCGTATGAATCATCGACGCGCGCAGATTCAGCGCGGTCATGAAAAACAATCCGCCCGCGGCCAGCGTCAGCACCGTCAACGCGAGCCGCGTGCGGCGGCGGAAGTTGTTACGGATGGCTAGTAATAGAGGACGCGCAAGACCGCCGACGTTCGCGAGCATGCGATCGAACTGCGACGTGCCGAAGCCGCTCGCGGCGACGCCGAAGTCGGCGAGCGCGCGTTGGATCGAGACGCCGCTGCCGCGCCACACCGGCACCGCCGCCGCGAGGAGCGGCACGATGATGCCGGTGATCACCACCAGCACGAACACCCACGCCGGAATGGCGAAGCTGTTGATGTCGAAGTTGAGAAAGACCGCCTGCGCGCGGCAGAGGAGGCGGCTGCCCCAGACGCCGAGCGGCAGCGCGATCGCGACCGCGGCCACGCCGAGGAGCAGCGCCTGGCTGAAATAGATCCGCGCGATCTGCGCGCGCGTGCCGCCGAGCGTCTTCATCACGCCGATCTGCCGCACCTGCGCGGCCATCAACGCGGTCAACAAGTTGACTACGATCACGCCGCTCAGCAGCATCACGAACAATCCGAAGGCTGCCAGCGATGAGCATCAAGAGGCCCATGATGTCGGCGTGCGGATGCTTGCCCGGCGGCGGAATATCGACGCGCGTCACCGGATGCCCGCGCGACTCGAGGACCTTCTTCACCTCGCCGGCGACGCGGCTGATCTTCGCTTCATCACCCTGTACGACGATCAGCACGCGATTGAGCGACGCGTCGCCGGCGAGTTGCGCGAGTGTTGCCTGCGAGATGTAGCCGTAGACGCCGTTCTCCATCCGCGCCTGCGCCTGCCCGACGTCGTGCACGCTGCCGGAAACGCGCAGCGTCCGCTCCGTCCCGTCGTTCGTTCGCACGAGGACGCGGTCGCCGATCTCGACGCGCGCGACCTGGAACGCGTCGCGCTCGATCAGAATCTCGCCCGTCGCCGGCGGCCACGCGCCGCGCTCGCGTTCGAGCTTGCTGATCCGGATGTCGGCGAAGTCCTTGACCACGAAAAGGACGAGGTTCCGCCAACCTCTCGTCCCACCCTTGATCCTCCCGCCCACACTTCTCCGCGCCTCGGCCATCGCTACGCCGGGCACCGCGCGGACGACGTCAAGGAGTGCGTCGTCGACCGTGTCCGTGCGCAGCGTGGCCGAGGCGGGATTCGTAGCGAGATAGCCCCGGTTCAGCTCGCGGGTGAGGATCGCGTAGCTCGCGAGCACGGCGGTGAAGCCGGCGATGCCGACGGCGATCGCCAGCACCACCAGCATCGTGCGCGTCTGCTCCTGCAGCAGATCGCGAAACGCCTTGCGCCACGGCGAGGTCATACGATCGCTCCGTCGGCGATCTCGATCGTGCGATCGATCACGCGCGCGACGTCGCGGTCGTGTGTGGCGATGACGACCGTCGTTCCGCTCGTCGCAAGACTGCGGAAGAGATCGAGCACCGCGGCGGCATTCGTCGAATCGAGGTTGCCGGTCGGCTCGTCCGCGAGGATGACCGGCGGATCGTTGGCGAGTGCACGCGCGATGGCCACGCGCTGCTGTTCGCCGCCGGAAAGCGCAGCCGGCAGTTTGTCGGCTTGCGGCGCGACGCCGAAACGATCGAGCAGCTCGAGCGCACGTTGGCGTCTTTGTCGCGGCGCGATCGTGCCGCAGAAATCCATCGGCAGCATCACGTTCTCGGCCGCGGTGAGCGTCGGCAGGAGTTGGAAGAACTGAAAGACGAAGCCGACGTTGCGGCCGCGCCATGCGGCAAGCTTGCTTTCGCCGAGAGACTGAATCGCGTTGCCGGCGACCATCACGCTGCCGCTCGACGGCGTGTCGATCCCACCGATGACATTGAGCAGCGTCGACTTGCCGCTGCCCGATTTGCCGGTCACGGCCACGAATTCACCGCGACGGATCTCGCAGTCGACATTGCGCAACGCCCGAAACTCGCCCGCGGCCGTCTCGTAGGTCTTGGAGACGTTTTGTAGTTTGATCATCATGGCCGGCACGCTACGCGCGCGGCGCTGAACGCGTTCTGAACCGGCCGTTCAGTTGCCGTTCAGGTGATAGATGGCAGATGGCGGATGGCAGATGGCAATGGCGGGTTCTACTGCCATCCGCCATCTGCCATCTGCCATCCAAAAACGTATGAGAGTGCTCGTTGCGGAAGATGAGACGGCGCTGTCGGCGCAGCTCGCGGGCGCATTGCGCGGCGCGGGCTACGCCGTCGACGTCGTCTCCGACGGCGAGCAGGCCGACTTCCTCGGACACACCGAGACGTACGACGCCGTCGTTCTCGACCTCGGCCTGCCGCGCGTCGACGGCCTGACCGTTCTTCGCCGCTGGCGCGACTCGGGCCTCACGATGCCGGTGCTCATCCTCACCGCGCGCGCGAGCTGGAGCGAGAAGGTGCAGGGGATCGACACCGGCGCCGACGATTACCTCGGCAAGCCGTTCCGCATGGAAGAGTTGCTCGCGCGGCTCCGCGGCCTCATTCGCCGCGCGACCGGACAAGTCACCTCGCAGCTGCGCAGCGGCAACATCGTCCTCGACGCGCGCCACGGAAATGTCACCCTTGATGGCGCGCCGGTGCGTCTCACCAGCCACGAGTTCCGCGTGCTGTCGTATCTCATGCATCACCGCGGCCGCGTCGTCTCGCAGGCCGAATTGACGGAGCACATCTACGCGCAGAACTTCGACCGCGATTCCAACACCGTCGAAGTCTTCGTCGCGCGACTGCGGCGCAAGCTCGGCGCGTCGTCGATTCAGACGATCCGCGGCCTCGGCTATCGCATGGGCGAGGAGCAGGAGTGATGTTCCGCTCGTTCCGCGGACGCCTCTTCCTCGCGGCCCTGCTCTGGACCATGGGCCTGCTCTTCTTCGCCCATCTCACGTTCTATCTGCTGGCGCGCCACTATCCGATCGTGCTGCGGATGCGCTTCCACAGCTTCTTCGTGTTCGCGATCGTCTGCATGATCGCGGGCTTCGTTTTCCTGCGCCGCGGATTGTCGCGATTCGCTGCGCTGCGAGACGCGCTCGCGGCGGTCCGGCAGGGAGTCACGAAGCGGATCGAAGGCGACTATCCGAGCGAAGTGCAGCCGCTCGTGACGGAGTTGAATGATCTTCTCGATCATCGCGACGAAGCCGTGCGCCGCGCGCAGGCGCAAGCGGGCGATCTCGCGCACGGATTGAAAACGCCGCTGGCCGTGATCGCACACGAATGCGATCGCATCGGCGAAGAGTCGGCCTCCGCGATCCGCCAACAGCTCGATCGCATGCAGCGCCAGCTCGATTTTCATCTCGCCCACGCCCGCGCCGCCGGATCCGCCGCGACCCTCGGCGCGCGCACCGTGCTCTCCGAATCCGTCGACGCCCTCGCGCGAACGCTGCAGCGCCTCCACGCGCAACGCGGCCTGCAAATCGACGCGCGCATCCCGCTGTCGCACGCCGTGCGCGTACAGCGCGAAGACCTCGACGAAATGCTCGGCAATCTCCTCGACAACGCGTGCAAGTGGGCCCGCACGCGCGTCGCCGTCGCATCGATGATCGTCGGCGAGCGCATCGTCATCACCGTCGACGACGACGGCCCCGGCCTCGATCCCACGCTGCGCGAAGCCGTCCTCCACCGCGGCGTCCGCGCCGACGAAGCCGCCCCCGGCTCCGGCCTCGGCCTCGCCATCGTCCGCGACCTCGCCGAAGTCTACGGCGGCACGATCACGCTCGAGACGTCGACGATGGGTGGAGTGAGCGCGCGCCTCGAGTTGCCGACTATCATCCAGCCATGACATGCGGACAAGGCTTAGCCGAACACGCCGCGCTCCCACGAGCGCTGCGCGATCTCGCGTCTTCCATGGCCGGCGTTCTCGAACATCACCTCACGTCGTTGCAGGCTGGCTCCGATCCTGAGCGAAGTGCATACACCACGTTGGTGAATGACTATCGCGCCCTCGCGGCTACGCTCGACGCGATCGCCGATCGCATGGCGAGCTACCGCGACCTCCCGCAAGCGGAACACAACGCCGCTGCGCTCACGTCACACGAGGCGGTGCAGAAGTTCGTCGCGTTCGTGGAAAGCGAGCGCGCGCTTCGCGAGTTGTTGGAGGGGTGGGTGGGGAGGGATGAGGGGATGCTCGAGGAGATGAGGCGGGGGTGAAGAAGTACCTACCTTGCTTCACACATGGCGATGTGTGAACATTTAGGCCCATATGCCGACGAACCTAGCTTTGGATGATCATCTCCTCGAAGAGGCGCAACGAATCGGCGGGCATCGCACCAAAAAGGCTACGGTGACCGAGGCGTTGGAGGAGTACATCCAACGACGGAAGCAGGCGAAGATTCTCGGTCTGTTTGGCTCCGTCGATTTCGATCCGAAATACGACTACAAGAAGCAGCGCCGGAAGCGATGAAGGTTCTGGTCGACACGCCGATCTGGTCGCTGGCGCTGCGACGCAAGAAGCCATCGCAGAACGAGTCATTACGCGCGGAGCTCGGCACGCTGATTCAGGATGGCCGCGTCGCGATCGTTGGTCCGATCAGGCAGGAGCTTCTTTCCGGGATCAAGGAGCGTCCGCAGTTCGAAAGATTGCGTGACCATTTGCGGGCGTTCGTGGACACACCCATTGGAGCCCAAGACTACGAAGAAGCGGCGGCGTTCTTCAATCGTTGCCGATCAAAAGGACTTCAGGGATCGAATACCGATTTCCTCATCTGCGCGATCGCTGTGAGAAATGAGTTCTCGATCTTTACGACAGACGAAGACTTTACGGGTTTTGCTCGTCTGCTGCCGATTACGCTGCACGAAACTGCAGAGTAACGCCGATCACAGCTAGTGCAGCCAGCCCGGCATCACGCCGCGCCGGCGCGCTTCGTCGCGGAACTCCGCGAGCGCGCGTTCCGCGCGCGTCACTTCCAATTGCGCGCGCGGGATTTGCTCGAGCGTGAGGACGAGCTGCGAGGAGTCGTAGGTGTAGTGCTTCGGCTTGTAGCCGAGGGACGCGAGTTGAAAGATGCGCGACTGCAGATCGCGGGCGCGGGTCTCGAGCAGCTCCAGCTCCTCCTTCGCGCGGCGCACCGACTCCTGATATGCGCGCGCATCGCGGCGCCACGCCCATTCATCCTGATCGGAGAGCTTCGTCTCCTCTGCGGTCGGCGGCGGCGGGAGCGGCGTCACGCGTTGCTGCGGAGGCGTGGGCGTGCCGGCGTGATTCTGTTCCAGCTTTTCGAGAAGGCGCTTCTTGTGATCTTCCGAAACGGCGAGCTTCGTCTGCTGCTTCGGAGCAGGCGTTCCAACCCGAGGAGCCGGCGGCGGCTCCGGCGCTTCTTCGAGGACGCGCTCGATCTCCGAGGCGGGGAGCGAATAGAGCGTTCCCTTCACGCGGAACGTCATCACGCCGTTGTCGGTTTGCGGCGGCGCGTCGACCGTAATGCGGTCGCCCGAGCGCAGCACGAGCGTCGTCGTGGTGAGCGTCAGCAGCAGCGCGGGCAACAGATTCATAGGTATAGAGTACAACCGGCGGCCCGCCACCTGCATGCCCGACCGTTACATGACGATAAAATCCGCAGCACGACTGCATGGGAAGTAGCATCCCGCACCTGCACGTCCACTGGGTGTTGATCGCCGCCGGCTGTGGCGTCCTCTATCTCATTTTCGACGCCATCCGCTCGTTTGCGCTGCAGCTCAGCCCGGTCCGTCTGCGCCAGCTCGACATCGAAGACGTCCCCAGCGGCGCGCTGCTCCAGCTGGCGCTCGTCGGCGGCGTCTCCGCGACGGCGATGATCTACGGCGACATCACGCTCAGCACCGCCGTCATGCGGGCCGCGAGCATCTGGGCCGCGATCATTCTCATCTGGAAATTCGTGCTGGCGCTGATTCCGGAAAACATCGCCGAAGCCGTTCTTCGCACATTGCTCCCGCTCACCCGCGTGAGCCGGATCATCAACTGGCCGTTGCGCACGATGCGGGAGCGGCGCGAGCGCGCGGAAGAATTAGAGGATCGACAACGAAGAGGAAGTGACCGACGAAGAGGTGCAGGCGTACGTCGACTTCGGCGAGGAAGAGGGAATCATCGAGCCGGCCGAGGGGAAGCTGCTGCAGTCGATCGTCGACTTCGGCGACCGCATCGCGCGCGAGATCATGACGCCGCGCATCGACGTCGAAGCGTTCGACGCCCGCCGCCCGCTCGAAGAGCTGGCGACGCTGTTCAGCGACTCGAAGTTCTCGCGCATCCCGATCTACGAGACGAGCATCGATCACATCACCGGCATCGTGCACATCAAAGAGGTCTTCGACGCCATTCTGCGCAACGACCAGAAGGCGGTAGCGGCGCTGGCGCGTCCTCCGTACTTCGTCTCCGAATCGAAGAAAGTGTCGGAGCTGATGCGCGAGCTGCAGAGCGAGCATCTCGAGATCGCGGTCGTCGTCGACGAATACGGCGGCACCGCCGGCATCATCAGCCTCGAGGACATCGTCGAGGAGATCGTCGGCGAGATCGCGGACGAGCATGAAGACGAGGAGGCGACGCTCGTCGAGATCGCCGACGCCACGTATCTCGTCAGCGGAATCCTGCGCGTCGAGGAGCTGGAAGAGAAACTCGATGCGAAGCTCGTCGGCGACGACTACGAGACCGTGGCCGGAATGATCTTCACGACGCTCGGGCACATCCCGAAAGTCGGCGAGGTCGTGACCAGGAACGGATTCCGCTTCGAAGTGGAGCGCGCCGACCGCCGCCGGATCTATCGCGTGCGCGTGAGCCGCGATCCGGACTGGCGGCCGGAGGAAGAAGAGGAGGAGGGCGAGGATTGAGTCAATTCGGCATCGTCGCGCTGGTCGGCCGTCCGAACGCCGGCAAGTCGACGCTCCTCAACCGCATCCTCGGCCAGAAGGTGTCGATCGTCTCGGCGAAGCCGCAGACGACGCGCAACCGCATCGTCGGCATTCTCAATGACCCGCGCGGGCAGATCGCGTTTCTCGACACGCCGGGGATTCATCGTCCGCTGCACAAGCTGAACGTGCGGATGATGGATCACGTCCGCTCCTCGCTCTCCGAGGCGGATGTCATCTCGCTCATCGTCGACGCAACGGAGCCGTTCGGGAAAGGCGATCAGTTCGTGATCGACCTGCTTGCGCGAAGAAAAAGAGCGCAACCCGGACGCGAAGCGATTCGTGATTCTCAACAAGATCGATCTCCTGAAGAAGACGAAGCTCCTGCCGCTGATCGAGCAGTACAACGGCTTCGGGATCTTCGACGAGCTCGTGCCGATCTCCGCGTCGAAAGGGGAGGGGATCGAGGAGTTGATCGCGCTGCTTTTCCAAAGCGTGCGGCAGGGTGAAGCGCTTTATCCGAAAGAGGACTACACGACGCAGCCGGAGCGCTTCTTCGCTGCCGAGATCGTGCGCGAGAAAGTGCTGCAGCACACCTCGGAGGAGTTGCCGTATACGACCGCGGTCTCCGTCGATCGCTTCGAAGAAGACGAGGAGAAGAACCTCATCAAGATCTACGCGACGATTTTCGTCGAGCGCGACTCGCAGAAGCCGATCGTGATCGGCAGGCAGGGCGCGATGATCAAACGCATCGGCACGGAGGCCCGGACGGAGCTGGAGACGATCCTCGGCGCGAAAGTCTTTCTGGATTTACATGTGTCCGTGCACGAGCGTTGGCGCGAAGACGAGCGCTTTCTCGGCGAATTGGAATGGCCCCTGAATTGAGCGAGCTGGCGACGAGCTCCGGCTCGTCCCGCTCAGCGCCTGTCGCACGTCTCGCGCGCACGGGCCAGGAATGCAGAAGGCAGAATGCAGAACGCAGAATTGAGAATTCGCACCCGCGCGGGTGGGCCTCTTCATTCTGCATTCTGCATTCTGCCTTCTGCATTCCGAGGCTGTGCGCGTTTGCCATCCCTCCATTTGTCCTCTGCCATCTTCCTCAGAACGCGCTAACATACAGATCCAGTCTGTTTCGTTCAAACCACAATTTGTGAGGAGGGTCCCCGTATGGGTTCACGCGTAGTTCGTCTCCTTCTCGTGCTCTCCCTGATGCTGTTCGCCGTACCGCTGTTCGCGCAGCAGACCGGTGCATTGCACGGCACCGTTACGGCCAGCGATGGATCGGCTTTGCCCGGCGTCACGGTCGAAGCCAGCTCCAATGTTTTGCCCACGCCCCGCGTCACGGTCACGGATTCGACCGGGCAGTTCCGGCTGCCGGCGCTCGTGCCGGGCAAATACACGCTTACGCTCTCGCTCGCCGGAATGCAGACCGTCACTCGGCCCGCGCAGGTTCAGCTCGGGCAGGATGTCGAAGCGAACGCGGTGCTCGGCGTCGCCGGCGTGTCGGAGAACATCACCGTCACCGCCCAGGCGACGCTCGTCGACAAAGAATCGACCGAGCTGCAGAGCGGGCTCGTGAGCGAGCAGATCGAGGCGCTGCCGGTCGCGCAGGATTATCGCGACCTGCAGAAGCTCATCCCCGGCGTCATGGTCTCGAACGATGAGGTCCGCGGTCCGAGCGCAGGCGCGAGCGGCCAGGACAACGTCTACATGTTCGACGGCGTCAACGTGACGATGCCGCTGTTCGGCGTGCTGACGAACGAGCCGTCGTCGCACGACATCGAGCAGGTCAACGTCATCAAAGGCGGCGCGAAAGCCCTCGACTTCAACCGCGCCGCCGGATTCCTGATCGACTCCGTCAGCAAGACCGGCACGAACAAGTTCGCCGGTGAGGTGAAGTACGAAGTCCTCAACCACAACTTCATCGCCGATCAGGATCGGGCGACGAACAGCACGTATCTCGAAGATCGCAACTGGATCACCGCGAACTTCGGCGGTCCGATTCTTCCCGATCAGCTGTACTTCTATGCCTCGTACTACCGCCCGACGAAAGAGCGCTCGAACCAGGCGAACCTGTACGGCGAGCTGCCGGCGTTCGAGAGCGAGCGCAATGAAGGATTCGGCAAACTGACCTACACGCCGACGGCGTCGTGGCTGGTCAACGCGTCGTACCGGCATTCGCAGCGCACCGATACCTCGGGCGACGCCTTCGGGACGCGCATCGCGGGAACGGGCGGCACCGGCGGCGAGCAGAAGCTGCAGATCGGAACGCTCGAGCTCTCGAACATCATCAACAACCGCAGCTTCTTCACCGGCAAGTTCACCGACTACCGCAATCCGGGTACGCAGTCCGCCGACAACCTCGCCGACGTCGTGATCTCGACGCAGGTGGGAACTCTGCTGGACATCAACAATCTCGACAGGATCGGACGCCTCGTCGTCCCGACCGCCATCGCGAACAATGCGGCGCAGTCCGCGTTCGTGCAGCCGTTCATCGACAAGTACGGCTATCTGCAGAACGGCGTGCGTACCGGCGGCGGCACCGTAGGCTTCGGTGCGTTCGCGGCCGACGACGACAGCTTCTTCCGCCGCAGCGGGCAGCTCGGATACAACATCACCCTCGGCTCGAATCTCACACACGACCTGCACGTCGGATATCAGCGTTACAAAGACTCCGAGGATCGCTTCCAGACGTCGAACGGCTGGGGCATCCTCCGGATCCCGGGCGGTACCGAAAACTGCCCGGCATCGGCGTGTGGCACAGCGACGCCCGCGTTCTTCATCGCCAATGTCAGCCAGCAGGGCGCGCGCGCCGTGCCGGTGATTCACTCGGAGTTCCACTCCCAGGCGTTCGAAGTCAACGACACGATCAAGTGGAACAACTGGTCGTTCAACGTCGGCGTGCTCGCCAGCAACGACACGCTGTACGGACAGGGACTGAAGAAAGCGGACAACCTCGCCGGATACGTCGTGTCGCCCGGCACGAAGTACGAGATGTTCGAGGTGCCGTTCGAGAAGCTCATCCAGCCGCGCCTCGGCGCGACGTGGGCCTACAACGGCTCCGACACGCTGTACGCGAGCTATGCGCGCTATCACCCGGCCGCGAACTCCGATGCGCGCGCCGCATCGTGGGACCGCAATCTCGTCGCCACCATCAATGCGTACTTTGACGCGACCGGCCATCTCATGGGCATCGATCCGGTGACGTCTTCCGCGGGCAAGCTGTTTGTGCAGGACATCGATCCGCCGCAGCTCGACGAGTACATGATCGGAACTTCGCAGCAGCTCACCAACCGCTGGTCCGCGCGTGCATACGGCCGGTATCGGCGTGGGAGCCATTTCTGGGAAGACGTTCCGAACAACTCCCGCGTCTGCTACAAAGTCGGACCCGGGTTGACGGGTGGCCAGTGCATCGCCACCTCCGTGCCGTCGAATGCGCCTGCGGGCGTTCCGCGCCAGCCGTACATCCACGATCTGCCGGCGCGGCTCGCCGCGATCGGCAGTGCGGCCAACGCGTCGTACGTCATCGCCGAGCTCGACGGCGCCTTCACGAAGTATTACGAAGGAACGCTGGAGTCCGACTGGAACAGCGGCAACGTCTTCCTGCGCGGCTCGTACACGTGGAGCCACTACTACGGCAACTTCGATCAGGACAATTCGACGGTCGTCAATGACGCGTCGGTGTTCATCGGCTCGTCGTTCATCGGCGACGGCCCGGGCCGCCAGGTCTGGGACAATCGCTACGGCGATTTGCGCGGCGACCGCCGCCACATGCTGAAGATGTACGGCACGTACCAGCTGCCGTGGCAGGCCAGCGCCGGCGCGCTGTTCTACTACCAGTCGGGCCAGCCGTATGAGCTGTGGAGCTACTTCCCGTACAACCCCGAGTTGACGACGTCGACGAGCGACTCGAGCCGCTACGCCGAGCCGGCGGGGCGGCGGCACACGCCGTCGCATCAGCAGCTCGATCTGAATTACACGCAGGACATTCCGCTGCCGCGCGGCCTGAAGCTGCAGGTCGTTCTCGACATGTGGAACGCGCTGAATAAGCAGACCGGCTACAACTTCGAGAACCGCATCGGCACCCTCGCGACCTGCGGCCCGAACGACACGGCGTGCGTCCGCACGAACCTGACCGAGGGCGGTGCGACCGTCTTCGTGAAAGAGCCGTTCGCCCGAAACTTCTACGGCCCGCGGCGCTACCAGCTCGCCGTGAAAGTGCAGTTCTAGGTTTTCCGAGTGGGGGACAGGCAGGATTGCCTGTCCTCCACTTCACCGGAACAACCTCTCCCTCTCGATCAACTCACGCGTCGTCGCATCCGCATGCGCGCGTGCTGTCTCGATGCGCGTGCGCGCGTCCGGCTCGTGCAGCAGCACGCTGACCTGCGCGCGCTTGAAGAGCGCCATCGGATACGCGGGATGCGACGGCGCCACGCGATCGAGTGCCGCGCGCGCCTCTTCGAAGCGCCGCGCCGCGAGGTACAAGACGCCGAGCTCGAGATCGTGTCCGCCCGCTTTCTCAAAGGCGTCGATGGCGACCGGCGTCCGCCCGAGCATCATCGCCAACTGGCCGAGATCGGCGAGCTCTTTCTTCGACGGCGCGCGCAGAGAATAGAGCCGCTGCCGCAGCGCGAATGCGTCTTCGAAGCGCTCTTGGCGCTCGCGAATCAGGATCAGCGCTTCGAGCGCGGGCACGCGGTCGGGTAATTGCTCGAGGATCGGGATCGCTTTTTCCCAATCCTTTCCACGCGCGTAGTGAAGCGCGAGATACGTGCGGACGTCGGGCGACTGCGGCGCAAAGCGCTTTGCGTCCTCGAAGGCCTTCACCGCTTCGGCGTCGTGTCCGAGGGCGGAGTGTGCGGTGGCGAGACGCAAGGTGGCGTCGAGATTGTTCGGATCCTTGACGCGGATCTGTTCGAGGAGCGGAATCGCTTCGCGGTATCGCTCGCGCACGAACAAGCCGGCGGCGTGGTCGAGGATGGGAAAGAGCGCCGCCATGTCCGCGGGGCGCGGTGCGTCTTTGCGGATGACCGGCTTCACCTCGGCGGCGACGTAGCCGAGGCTCGCCAGCTTGCGGCGTTCTTCGTCGTCGGAGGGTGTCGCGGCGGCGGCGCTCTCGAGCGATGGAATCGGATAGTCGCGCAGCGTCGCGCGCAGGTCGCGCGACAGCTCGGCGCTCGCGGCGAGGTTGCGCGTCTCGCCCGGATCGGCGGTGACGTCGTACACCTCCAGCGTTCCGGCGAGAATCGCCTTGTGCGTCCCGTCGAGCGCCATCACCTGCGGCTGCCATCCGTAATCGAGGAACGGCTTCATCGCTTCGCCGGCGAGCACTTCGCGCTTCGCGCTGCGCAAGTGAGCTCGTCGCTTGCAGCCCGGCGAAGTCGGCGATCGTGTCGAACACGCGGCGCGTGCTGACGGGCGTGTCGCTGACGCCGGCGGTCACGCCCGGTCCGATCAGCAGCAGCGGTACGTGCATCGTCGACTGATAGAGCAGATTGCCGTGCTGCTGCTCGCCGTGCTCGCCGAGGCCTTCGCCGTGATCGGAAACGATCACGATCGCGCCGTCGCCGAACGCTTTTGCGAGACGGCCGACCTGCTCGTCCATCGCGGCGACTTCGCCGAGGTATGGCTGCTTCGCGAAGCGTGACTTGTACGGCTCCGGCGGCGCGTACGGATAGTGCGGATCGTAGTAATGCACCCAAAGGAAAATCGGCTTGCGCGCGCCTCCGGCGCGCCCCGCCACGAAGGCGCGCCGGAGGCGCGCGCTACTCCGAGCCACGCGACTGCTTTGTCAGTCGTCTCTTTCGCGCTTGCTCGGTCTCGAACGCGTCGTCATACACCTCGAATCCGCGCGCGAGTCCGAAGCGCCGCGCGAGTGCGAACGCGGACACGAACGCCGCGGTGCGATAGCCCGCATTGCGCAACTGCTCGGTGAGCAACGCCTGCTTCGCATCGAGCCGCCGCGCGTTTTCATGCACGCCGTGACCGGCGGGATAGAGGCCGGTGAGCATCGACGTGTGCGACGGCAGTGTCTGCGGCACGGTGGCGTAGGCCTGGCGAAACAACAGACCGCGCTTCGCGAGGGCGTTGATCTCGGGCGTCGCCTCGCCGAGGGCGTCGGCGCGAGTGGTGTCGAGGGTGATGAAGAGGATGTTTGGTTTTTGGGGTTGCGGGGTAGGGGCCGGCATCTCCTTCGTGCAGCCGAAAAGGGCGCAGAGCAGCAAATACGTGGTTATGGCGCGAATCACGCCCGGCAGTGTAGACTCCCGCGTCTCGAAAAAATTCAATAGGAGGCCCTCCCCGCAATGACCCGGATTCTCTCTCTTCTCACGGTTCTCATTCTGCTCGCGGTTCCTGCTTTTGCCATCACGTACGGCACGGCGGACGGCAAGAATCATCCCGAAGTCGGCGCGCTGGTCGGACACTTCACGTCCGGTACGTTTCCCTACTGCTCCGGCACGCTGATCTCGCCGACGGTGTTCCTCACCGCCGCGCACTGCGACCTCGGCGTGTCGCGCGTGTTCGTCACGTTCGACGAGCATGCGGACGGCGATTCGAAGCTGCTCGCCGGAACCTATTATCCCGATCCTCTGTACAACCAGGCCCAGAGCGATCCGCACGACATCGCGGTGGTCGTTCTCGACAAGCCGGTGAAGGACATCACCCCGGCGCGCCTTCCGGCCGCGGGCTCGCTCAGCACGTTGAAGAACAACGATCCGTTCACGGTGGTCGGCTACGGCGGACAGGAGCCGACGAACGAGAAGGGGCCGGGCGGCGACGTGATCACGTACCTCGACTCGCGCGAGTACAGCGTGGCCAGCCTCAACTCCATCAATCCGGCGTGGCTGCGCCTCTCGCAGAACATTCATACCGGCGACGGCGGCGCGTGCTACGGCGACTCCGGCGGCCCGAACTTCCTCGGCGCGAGCCGCACCGAAACGAACATCATCGCCGGCACCACCATCACCGGCGACGCGCTCTGCAAAGCGACGAACGTGATCTACCGCCTCGACACGACGTCCGCCCGCAACTTCCTCGGACAGTTCGTGCAGCTTCCGTAAGCGAAAAAAGTGGAGGACAGGCACTCCTGCCTGTCCTCTTTCCTACGGGCGCGATCCTTGGGCCGCGCCCGGCGGCTCTCCAAACTCGCCAGGATCGAGTAGTTGCGCACAGTTGCGAATCGTCAAAATGGAGACGCGCGTCTTCTCCAATCGATAGATCACGCGATACGCGCGCCGATAGATGACTTCGCGAAACTCAGGTGCGCCTATTTCAGGAACGATGCGACCGGATTCTGGGAATCGTTTGAGACGATCCGTGACCTCGAACAAACCGTCGAGCCAGCGGAGTGCAGCATCGGGTTTGTCGCCGGCGATGTATGCCGCAGCCTCGTACGCTCGCTGGATTGCGAGCGGCGACCAGATGATCTTCACTGCTTGAAGTGCTTCCGCAATTCGGCCTTGGCGGCTTGATCACTTACTCCTTCACCGCGCTGGATTTGGCGGGTCGCCACATTCACATCGGTGAGAAGCTCGATCTCTTCAATGAGACGCTGATACTCGTTCACGTCCATGATGACCGCGGCCGAATGCCCCCGCTGCGTGAGAACCAACGGCCGGCCACTGCTCCTGACTTGTTCGATTAACTCCGCGGCATTCGCGCGAAATTCAGAGACGGGTTTGATGTCTGTATTCAAGTTCAACCGACGAGCCATCGTACCTCCAGACATACGTCTGATTGTACCGGGAATCATCCTTTCTTCTCGAACTGCGTGGCCGGTTTCTTCACGCTCGGCAGGCGGTCGAGGCGGAACATGGCCGGCACTTCTTTGCCGGTGAGGATGCGCGAGGCGGCGATCTCGCCGAGGGCGGGCGAGAGCTTGAAGCCGTGGCCGGAGCCGCCGCCGGCGAGCCAGATGTTTTCGAGTTGCGGGTGGCGGTCGATGATCAGGTTGCCGTCGGGGCTGTTTTCGTATTGGCAGACTTCGGAGGCGATCAATGGCGCGGTTGCCATTTCGGGGAAGCGCTCGCGCAGGAGGCGGCGCACGCGGGCGAGGCCTTCGTCGCTCGCGCGGCGCTCGAGGGACGTCGGATCGACGGCCTCGCCGCGCGTGTCGTCGGCGACTTTGAAGCCGCGGCCGTGGACATCGGGGATGCCGTAGAGGATGCGCTCGCCGAAGTCGATCCAGACCGGCAGGTGCGGCGGCTGATAGCGCTCGCTGCCGCGCGGGGTGCCGAAGTAGAAGACCTCCTGCTTCGTCGGACGGATCGCTTCGCCGAGGACGTCGGGAAAGAGCTTGCCGAGCCAGGGACCGCAGGCGAAGACGAAGTGATCGGCTTTGAGCTGCGTGCCGTCTTCGAGGCGCAGCGTCTTCGCGTCGACGTGCGCCGTGCGATACGTGCCGCCGAGCTTCACGAAGGCATCGCGCACCACGCCGCACGCGCGCCGCGCGGAGAGCGCTCCGGCGCGTCGCTCGAGATAGAGCGACTTCACGCCGTTGAAATCGATTTGCGGCCAGCGCTTTTTCGCATCGGCGACCGTGAGCACATCGACCGGAAATCCGAGCTCGTGCAGCACCGGCAGCGACGAGCGGACGTACAGCGTCGTCGCCGCGATGCATCCAGAGCGCGCCGGTCTCGACGTACAGCGACGGATCGATCTGCTCCCACCACTCGTACGAGCGCTTCACCATCTCGACGTACGTGCGGTCGGGTCCGTAGATCGCGCGGATCACGCGCGACTCGCCGCCGGAGCTCGAGCGCGTGTTGCCCGGGCCCCACGAGTCGATCAGCGTGACCTCGGCGCCGAGCCGGCGGAGATGAAACGCCGTCCAGCTGCCGAACGCGCCGGCACCGATGACGATGACTTTGGGAGGAGGGGATAGGGCGAAGAGCTCGAGGCCGTCGAGGCGGGCCGCGACGCTGAGCGCCGCGACCCGTCCGACGAATGCTCTTCGCGAAAACACCTAGAAGTTGACGCGCGTCGAGACGCCGAAGGTGCGCGGCGTGTTCGTCAGATACGAAACGCGCGCGCGGCTTCCACGCTCGATGTCGAGCGCCAGGAACGCGCGCTCATCGGTGATGTTGTTGATGAAGAAGGCCACGTCCCACTGACCGCGCAGCACGCCGAGGCGCACATTGACGACGTCGTACGCCGGCATCAGCGGATCGAACGTGATGACGTTCTGCGTGTACGGCCCGCCGATGTCGCCGCCGAACGAGGAGATGTCGACCGTGCCGAAACCGACTTCCTGGTCCGACACTTGGGTATAGCGATCGCCGACGTGCTGATAGACGCCGGTCAGATAACCGGCCATGCCCGAGTACATCGGGAAGTGATACGTCGCCGCCGCGGCCATCTGGAATTCCGGCACGGACGGGAGGCGATTGCCGGCCTTGATGCCCGCCACGATCCCGCCGGTCGAGGAGCGGAAGTCGGAGCGCAGCTCGGAGTTGTTGTAGTTGCCGGAGACGGCGAAGTCGAAGGCGTCGCTCGGCGCGAACTCGAACTCGGCCTCGATGCCGGCCGTGCGCGCCTTCGGCACGTTGACGATGATTCGCGACGAGCACGAGCCCGCCGTCACCGTCGCCTGCAGGTCCTCGATGTCGTTGTAGTACGCCGAGGCGTTGAACGTGCCGCGGCCGCCGCCGATCGTCGACTTCACACCGGCCTCGTAGTTCCAGAGCGTTTCGTCTTCCCACGTGCCGCGGCCGTCGTAGATGGCGAGATCCTGCGGCGTGCAGAGCGGGCGGTTGAGCGGATCATTGAGGCCGCCGAGGCGGAAGCCCTTCGAGATCTGCGCATTGAGGCGCGTGTTGTCGTTCAGTTTGTAGCTGACGATGACGCGCGGCGCGAAGCCGTCGGCGCTGACGCTGCCGACGCTGTCGTTGGGATCGGAGAAGATGCCGTCGAAGACCTGCGTGCGGTCTTCTTCGAAGTTGTACCAGCGCAGACCGCCGGTGATGTCGAGCCGGTCGCTCAACGCGAGCGTGGCTTCGCCGAAGACCGCGAGCTGGGTGAAGTCGTAGTGCAGATCCGATTTGTACAGCTCGTCTTTCCGCGCGATCTTCGTTCCGGCCGTCCCGAGTCCGCTGAGCGGGCCGCAATTCGCGATCCTGCATCCGTCTTCGAATCCGAGCACCGGCAGGTTCTGGCCGTAGTCGCGCGTGGAGTCGCTGTAGAACACGCCGCCGACCCACTGCAACTTCGATTCGCCCTTGCTGGAAAGGCGCACTTCCTGCGTCCACGACTGCGCGCCGGTGGCGTCGGAAAGCGGCGCATCGATCGTGTAGATGTTCTGCGGCGCGCCGAAGCTGCCGCCGGTGATGCTCGCCGTCAGGGCGGTGGCGTCGCGGACGACGAGAATGTCGCGATGGGAGTAGGACGTGATCGATGTCAGCGCCGCGGCGCCGAGGTCGTATCCGATGTTGACGATCGACCAGCTGGAATTCATCGGTGTACGGCTCTTTCATTTGCGTGAACTGCCGGCGATCGTCGAGCGACACTTTCGGCCGCGTCGTGGTGTAGGGATTCGCGAGGATGTTGAAGGTGTCGATGCGGTTCCAGCCGTCCATGTCGACGTTCTGAATCAACACGCGCGGCGTGATCGACAGCTTGTCGTTCGGCTTGAAGAGGAACGCGAGGCGCGCCCCTTTGCGCTCGCCGGTGTTCACGCCTTCGTCGACCGAGAGATTCGGCTGCACGGCGTCGATGAAGCCTTCGTAGCGCGTGTAGTAGCCGACCGCGCGCATGGCGGCGTGCTCGCCGAGAGCCGCGTTCGTCGCCGCTTTCAGCGCGCCGCCGAAGCTGCCGCCGTCGATCGAGCTCGCCGTGATCTCGGCGACGCTGTTGTTCTCGCCGAGTGTCGGCTGGTTCGTGATGTAGCGCACCGTGCCGGCGAGCGAGCCGGAGCCGAAGAGCGTGCCCTGCGGTCCGCGCAGCACTTCGATGCGCGACACGTCGAAGAGGTCGAGGTCGGGAGTGAAGAGCGAGAGCGAGATCACCGACTCATCGAGGTAGATGCCGACCTGCTCTTTCACGCCCGGCTGGTCGCGGATGATGCGGCCCGCCGAAACGCCGCGCATGCCGACCTGGCTCTGGCCGGGACCGGCGTTCTGCACGTTGAAGCCGGCGACGTTGACCGACACGTCTTCGAGCGTCTCCGCGCCGCGATCGCGCAACTGCTGCTCGGTCGGCGCGGCGACGGAGATCGGCGCTTCCTGCACCGTCTCTTCGACGTGGCGGGCCGTGACGACGATCTCTTCCGACGTCTTCGGCTTCTCCGGTTCCTGCTGTTGTTCCTGGGGCGGTTGCTGCTGCTCCTGCGCGAGCAGCGTCATCGGGAAAAGGGCCAGGACGAGCACGAGGACAACGAGGACTGGCCGGGTCACCAGGGTTCGCATAAATCTCCTCCGGTTGCCGATGGGACGATTTGTCTTGTTGAGCCCGATTCTACGGGAAGTCCGGAGGGGACGGAAATTTTTGACTTAATGACGCGCGGCGCGACGCCGCACCGGCTGCGGTTGAAACTCGTACGCGCCGATGTCGACGATCGGGGCGTGGCCGGCGCCGCGGTCATGCGTTTTCGGATCGTCGGCGAAGCGTGTGCGGCGCTGAAGGTCGGTGGTGACGTTGCTGTCGATGGCGGCGTTGTCGCCGGCGTCGATGCAGGCGGAGCCATCGGCGAGGCGGAAGTCGCGGAGCGCGCGTTGACGAAGGAGGGCGCGACGTCGAAGTTGCCTTCGCCGCTGAATCCGCCCTGCACGTCGCTGAACGTCACGATCGCGGATCCGCCGGAGGCGTTGGGCTCGATCGCGATCTGCTCGTCCAGCGTCGTTCTGCCGGACGATGGAGTTCGAGACGCGAAGGTCTGCGAGACGAGTCGGACGTTTCCTTCGCGAGGCACGCCGACGCGCAAATGAAATCCGCTTCCGCTGTTGCCGACGACGGTGTTGTTGGTGAACTGGATGCTGCCGCCGTCGCAGGTGGAGCCGTGCGCGCCGCCGCCGCGATCTCCCGCGTTTCCCGCGAAGAGGGAGTTCGTCACCGTCACGCTGCCGCCGCCGTACGTCCGCACGTCGGCGCCTCCGCCGTAATACAGGCCATTGCCTTGCGGCGCGCGGCCGTCGATGAAACAGGCGTCGAAGTAGATGCCGGTGTTGCAGCAGTCGTGGGCGATGTTGTCGAAGAAACGGCAGTTGGTGACACGAACCCGGCTGCTCTGCGAGCTGTCTCCGAAGGCGTGCGCGTACAGGCCGCCGCCGAATCCAGCCTCGTTGGCGGTGAAGTCGCTGCGCGTCACCTCGATCGACGAATTGTCGAGCGCATCAAGATGCGCGCCCGCGCCGCCCGAAGACACGCCGTTCGAAAACTGGCAGTCGGAAATTCGCGCGGAGGCGCGTTGCAGCGCTTCGACGCGCATGCCCGCACCGAACGACGAGCGATTCCGGTCGAAGCGCGATCCCGAAAGATCGAGGATGGCGCCGGAGTAGATCAGCGCGTAAATCGCTCCGCCGTGCGAGCTCTGATTGTCATTGAACGTACAGTCCGCGATCTCGGCCGTGCGGAGTGATCCCGCTTCCACATGAAGGGCGCCGCCTCGGCCGGCCTTGTTGTGGTCGAAGCGCGACGCGCTGACGTAGAAATCGGATTGGCAGACGTAGATCGCGCCGCCGCCGGTAACGTTCTTGTCGCTGATCACCTCGAGTTTCTCGCCGTTGTTCTCGAAGACGCAGTCGACGACCGACAGGCCGGAGTTTTTGACGAGAATTGCGCCGCCGAAACGGCCGTGAATATTGCACGCGTCCGTCACTGTGCCTTTGCCGTTGCGGAACGTGAATCCCTGCACCACGGTGCCGCGCTTCTCGCCGAACACCGCTTTCATGATGCTGACGTCGTGGTGCGAGCCATCGAGGATCGTCACGCCCGCGCCGCCGGAGCTTTTCACCGTGATGATGCGGCCCTTCAGATCGATCGGTTCGAAATACGTTCCCGGCGCGACGATGATCGAGTCGCCGTCGACCGACGCATCAATCGCGGCTTGAATCGTGGCGTAGCTCTCGGGGACGCGGAGCTCGACCGCGGAGGCGACGGATGCAGCGAGGAGCGAGAGCATCATGACGACTTGTCTCATTGGCCGAAAATCCTACAAATAAGTCGTCACGGGAGTATGTCAACAATCAGTAACGTCACGTCGTCCGCTTCGCTCTTCACGTCGCGCCACTCGCGCACCGCGCGTGCGATTCGCTCTGCATCCGCGCCTTCGCGAATCATCGTCTTCAATTGCTCGTCGCCGAATGCTTCGTCGTTTGCGTTCAACGCTTCGACCACTCCATCCGTGTACGCGACGATGCGATCGCCGGCGCGCAGTTCGATCGATTCCGATCCGTACGTCGTGTCGAATCGTCCGAGGACGACGCCGTGCGGGCCGAGCTCGCGCACCTCGGGCATCTCGCCAGGGCGATGCAGCAGCGGCGGCGGATGGCCGGCGTTCGCGACTTCGACGCGGCGGCGCTGCATGTCGAAGAAGAGGTACGACGCCGTGACGAAGACGCGCCGCACCTGGCCGCGCAGCGTGCGATTCACTTCGCGCAGCAGTGCCGCCGGATCGTGGGCGAGCGGTGATTGCGACGAGACCGCGATCTTCACCATCGACGCGACGATCGCGGCGGGAATGCCGTGGCCGGAGACGTCGGCGATGATCGCGCCGGCGCGCTGCTCATCGACGCGGAGAAAGTCGTACAGATCGCCGGCAACCGTGGACGCGGGATCGTACTGCGCGTGAAATCGCAGGCCGGCGAGCTGCGGCATCGACGTGGGCAGAATCGAGCGCTGGATCTCGCGCGCGGTCTCGAGCTCGTTCGCGAGCGCTACGCGCGCGCGCTCGCCGCGCAGAAAGCTGCGCGTGGCCGCGAAGCCGAGGGCGAGCACGAAGGCGATGAATCCGAGTGTCTCGTCGGCCTGCCCCCACGGCAGCATGCCGAGCGCGGAGAGGTTGTTGCTCAATGCGAGCAGGACGAAAACGCACGAGCCGATCAACATGACGCGCAACTCGATCGAGCGCCATTGGCGAGCGTAGAGGACGTTGAACAACACGTTCAGTCCGCCGGCGATCACGATCACGTTATTCAGCGGCTCGAGCGAGAACACGCGGCCGGTGACGAGATCCGACCCGATTCCGATCGGCGCAAATAACGCGAAGGCGTAGATCTGCAGGCGCAGCGTCTTTTTCCAGCCGTCGCCGAGGAGATGGCGTGCGAGCAACCAACCCGGAATGTTGATGACGTAGGTGATCCACGCGGTGGCGATGAGCGCGGAGCGCGCGCGCATGCCGAGGGCGAACGGGAAATGCGAGTCGGCGAGAAGGCGCAGGCCGTACATCGCGGCGAAGAGGCCGAACCACAGGAGGACGCGCGTGTCGGCGCGGCGGACAAGGAGTGACGCCGCGATCGCAACGATGCCGATCACGAACAGAATCGTGCCTGCGGCGAGGTCGCCGAAGTCTTCGCGCAGCGGGGTGATCGCGACAGCATGCATCGCGTAAGGCAACTCGTCGCGCGCGGCCAGCCATGGCGCACCGCCAAAGTACGGCGCGCCGCGCGGATGCGTGACGCGGACGAAAAGTTGCTTACCTTCGCGCGGCAGCGGTACGACGTGAATCGTCATCCGATCCTGCACGCGGTCGTCATCGAATTGATAGACGGGCTGCTGATCGACGAAGACCGTGAAGTGGCTCGCGTAGAAGCGAAAGACGAGCTGCGGATCGCGCGGCAGCGTCGCCGGCAGTTGGCGGCGGAACCAGAGATCGAGCTCGGGGCGCTCGTCGATCTCGCGCTGCCATTGCGTTGGTGTGGCGCGCGGAGGGGCGTTCGCGATGCTCCATTCGCCGCGAAGCTCGACGAGCGCGAAGAGCACGACGCACCACACGCCGACACGTTACCATCGCGCGCATGCTGAATTACATCTGGTTCGGTCTGATGGCGATCGCACTGATCGTGGCGGCGTTCAACGGCACCGCCGACGCGGTGACGAAAGGCGCGATGGACTCGGCGAAGACCGCGGTGGAGATCGTGCTCGGTCTCATCGGCGTGCTGACGCTCTGGTCCGGCATGATGCGCGTCGCCGAGGCTTCCGGCCTCGTCACTCTCCTCGGACGCGTGATGCGTCCCGTGCTGCGCCTGCTGTTCCCCGAAGTGCCCGCCGAGCATCCGGCATCGGGCGCGATCGTCCTCTCCGTCGCGGCGAACATGCTCGGCCTCAACAACGCCGCGACGCCGCTCAGCATCAAGGCGATGGAAGAGCTGCAGACGCTGAACGAGGACAAGGAGACGGCGTCGAACCCGATGGTGACGTTCATGGCCTTGAATACGTCGGGCGTGCAGCTGATCCCCGCGACGATGATCGGCGTCCTCGTCGCCGCGGGCTCGGTGAATCCGACGGCGATCATCGCGCCCTCGATCGTCGCCACCGCGATCGGTACGCTCGCGGCGGTGATTGCGGCGAAGCTGCTGCAGCGGTTTTATCCGAACGTGTCATCCCGAGCCTTGGCGAGGGATCCCCTGATTGAGGGGATTCCTCGCTCCGCTCGGAATGACACTCCCGAGGTGAGCGAATGATCCGCGCCATCCTCGACGCCATCTCCCTCTGGGCCATCCCCGTGCTGCTCGTCGGCATCCCGCTCGTCGGGATGATTCGCAAGGTGAAGGTGTACGACGTCTTCGTCGACGGCGCGAAGGAAGGGTTCGAAGTCGCAGTGCGCATCATCCCGTTTCTCGTCGGCATCCTCGTCGCCATCGGCATGTTCCGCGGCTCCGGCGCGATGGATCTGCTGACGAACGCGCTCAAGCCGGTGATGAGCGCCGTCGGCTTTCCCGCCGAGCTTCTGCCGCTGGCGGTCCTGCGCACGCTCACCGGCAGCGGCTCGCTCGCCTTCGCGACGGATCTGATCAAAACGCACGGCCCCGACTCGCTCTTCGGCCGCATGGCCGCGACGATGTACGGCAGCTCGGAGACGACGTTCTACGTGCTCGCCGTGTACTTCGGCGCGGTCGGCGTGAAGCGCACGCGCCACGCGGTTCCCGCGGCGCTGATCGGGGACGTCGTCGCGGCGATTGCTACGGTTGCGGTGTGTGCGTGGATGTTTTAGGGAGCGATACGAAGTAGATGATCGCCCCTACGACCAACGCGATCGACGCGGCGATGATCTTCGGTTGGTCGAGGTTCCACACGAACACGAGCCCGACGAGCGTGCCGAGGATCGGGACGATGAGGCCCGGCGTGCGGAAGCCTTCGTTCAGTTTGCGCAGGCGCGGCACGGCGAGGCAGGTCATGAGATAGGTCGCGAGGCGCGCTACGGCGGAGAGCAGCGCGAGTTGGCGGAACGAGCCGGTGAGCGCGAAGGCGAGGGCGACGGCGGTGTGGATTGCGATCGCGACGGTCGGCGTGTGGAAGCGCGGGTGTACGTACGAGAGCGGTCCCATGCGACGGTCGAGCGAGAGCGCGAAGAGCATGCGCGAGCCTTCGAGCATCGTGCCGGAGTTCGTGCCGGCCATCGACAGCAGCGCGCCGATCGTGACGATCATGCCGCCGATCGGGCCGATGATCTCCGTCGCCGCGGACGCGATCGGCCGGTCGCTCTTCGACAGATCCGGCAGCGCCGACATCGCGCCGAGTTGCACGAGCACGTAGATCGCGGCGATGACGAGGATGCCGATCAGCAGCGCGAACGGGAGGTCGCGGCGCGGGTTTTTGTACTCGCCCGCGGGAACGCCGAGGTTCTCGAAGCCGGCGTAGGCGAACAGCATGAACAGCGCCGCCTCGCTCCATTTCACGTCGCCGGCCGGCAGCGTGAACGAGCCGGGAAGCGGATTCGTCTTCCACGCGATGAGGGCGATGATGATGAAGCCGATCAGCGGCACGAGCTTGCCGAACGTGAAGATGTAGATCGACGCCGCGCCGTAGCGCACACCGACGAAGTGAATCGCGGCGAGGAACAGGATCGTGGCGGTGATGATCACCGCCCGCAGCGCCCCTTCCTTCACGCCGGGAGAGAAAATCGCGAGGGCGATCACGAAGCCGTTCGACAGCGACGCGAGCGAGGTCACGCGCGCGAGCCAGTTCATCCAGCCGGTCTCGAATCCGACGAAGTCTCCGAACGCCGTGCGCGCGTACAGGTACGCGCCGCCCGGTTCGCTGAAGTGGCTCGCGGCCTCGGCGAAACACAACACGAGGATGAACACCGGCACGGCGAACAGCAGCGGCGCCCAGAGCGAAAACGGCCCGAGGAGCTTGTACGACTCGTAGGGGAGAAGGAACACGCCGGAGCCGACGACGGCATTGATGCACATCGCCACGAGGCCCCAGAAGCCCACCGTCCGGATCAGTTTTTCAGTTTGCGCGCTCATATCCTGCTCCGCGAATCGTCCGTCCCGGCAACGCACCCGTCATCGCTCCGCTTTTCAAAACGGGCACGCCGTTCACGATCACATCGGTCACTCCCTCGGAGAAATGATGCGGATCTTCGAACGTCGACACGTCGCGGATGGTTGCCGGATCGAAGATCACGATGTCCGCTTTCATCCCCGCGCGCAAGATGCCGCGGTCGGTGAACTTGACGCGCGACGCGGCCTGCGACGTCATCCGTCGCACCGCTTCTTCGAGCGGGATCAGTTTTTCGTCGCGCGCGTAGCGTCCGAGGACGCGGGGGAACGTGCCGTACGCACGCGGGTGCACCGCGGCGTTGCGCGCTCGCTCGCTGGTGGCCGCGCTGGCATCCGAGCCGACGGAGACGAACGGCTGTTTCAGCGCGTAGCGCACGTCGTCCTCGTTCATCGAGAAGAAGATCACGCGCGGCGACGGCCTGCTTTCTTCGAACAATTTGATCAGCGCCTCTTCGGGCGCGACGCCCATCTCCGACGCGATCACTTCGATGAACTTCTTCTCGTACTGCGCGAGCGACGGCGCGTAAATCTGCGAGACGTAAATCCCGCGCTCGCCGCGCTTTTCGAATTGCTTGCGCAACGCTTCCAGGATCTTCGCGCGGTCGTCGGGATTCTTCAGCCGCTGCTGGAAATCGTCGTAGCCGCCCTCCAGCGCCCAATTCGGCGCGAGCGTAGAAAGGCCCGTCGATGACGCCGCATACGGATAGACATTCGCCGCGACGTCGATGCCCTCGGCGCGCGCGGCTTCGATGCGCTGGATCACCTGCGGCATGCGCCCCCAGTTCACGCGCCCGCCGATTTTCAGGTGCCAGATGTTGATCGGAATCTTCGCCTCGCGTCCGATGCGGAAGGCCTCGTCGAGCGCGTCATCGATGTGATCGCCTTCGTCGCGGATGTGCGAGAAGTAGACGCCGCCATATTTCGCGGCGACGCGCGAGATGTTGATCAGTTCCTCGGTGGTCGAGTACATCGCCGGCACGTAGATCAGCGACGAGCCGATGCCGATCGCGCCGTCGCGCATGGCCTGCTCGGTGATGCGCTCCATCTGCAGCATCTCGTCCATCGTCGCTACGCGGTTGACCTCGCCGATGACCATCTCCCGCGGATTCGACGCGCCGAGGAGCATCGCGAAGTTGACCGCGGAATGCTGGCGGTCGAGCGTGTCGAGGAAATCGCGGAGCGTGCGGAAGCGGCCGCTGAGCGTCGGGCCGGGGGAGTTGCCTTCGCCGCCGATCTCGGTCGTCACACCCTGCCGCACTTTCGCCTCGAGCTGCGGATCTTCGAGGACCGACGTTTGCGACCAGCCGAGGAGATCGATGAAGCCGGGAGAGACGATGCGCTGCTGCGCGTCGATGGTCGTCTTGGCCGGCTCGTTCGCGAGATTGCCGATCGCGGTGATCGTGTCGCCGCGCACGCCGATGTCGCCGTAGAACCACGGCGCGCCGGTGCCGTCGAGGATGCGGGCGTTGGTGATTTTCAGATCGAGCATGGTTGGTATCAGTTTGGACGTGTCGCGCACGAGGCGAGAAGAGGTCATAGGGCAAAGACGCATGGCTCGAAGCCCGAGCCATCATGGTTCTCCTTTGAGCCTCTGAGCCTCTGACTTTGAGCCTCTGTCATTCCATTCCTCTCACCAGGTCATCGATCTGCTGGCGTTCGCGGATGATGCGGACGTCGCTGCCGTCGACGAGCACTTCCGTCGGCAGCAGGCGCGCGTTGTAGTGCGAGGCCATGGAGAAGCCGTAGGCGCCGGCGTCGCAGAAGGCGAGGAGATCGCCGACGCGCACGCGGTCGATTTTGCGCGTGACCACGCGCCCGCTCGCGCGGGTGAAGACATCGCCCGACTCGCAGAGATTGCCGGCGACGACGACGTCGTCGCGATCGATCGAGTCGTCCCATTGCCCGCGCAGCGACGCGTTTGTGCCGTGCGAGGCGTTGAGCATGTGGTGGTACGCGCTGTACTTCGACGGACGGACGAGATGATTGAAGCCGGTGTCGACGCCGACCCATTCGACGCCCGCGCTGACGCGCTTCGTCGTGACGCGCGTCAGAAGCACGCCCGACGACGCGACGATGTAGCGGCCCGGCTCGAGGATCGCCTGCAGATTGCGGAAGCGGAGAAAGCCGGCCGCGATCCGCGTCAGCTCCGCGCCGTACTCCGCGAGCGGAAACTCGCGCTCGCCCGGTTTGTAGGGGATGGACATCCCACCGCCGAAGTTGATCCAGCGCAGATGCTCGAAGTCGAGCGCGAGCTGCAGCAATCGCGCGGCGGAGTCGAGCAGCGGCCCCGGCGTGTCGACGCCCGAGCCGATGTGCGCGTGAAGGCCGACGATCTGCCTTCCGGAGTCTTCGACGATCATCCGCGCGATCCCGACCTCGGCTAAATCGATCCCGAACTTCACGCTCTCGCCGGCGGTGATGACATCCGCATGATGCCCCGCGCCGACGTCCGGATTCACGCGCAGCGCAATCGGATTCTTCAAACCGAACGCGAGGCAGCGATCGATCTCCGAGACCGAGTTGACGTTGACGACGATGCGCGGATCGGGAATCGCGCGCAGGTCCTCATCGGAGACGTTCGAGCAGGTGAACCAGATCTCTTCCGGCGTGAACCCCGCGCGCATCGCGAGAAAGATCTCGCCCGGCGAGACCGCATCGCACCCGAACCCCGCCTCGCGCACGAGCCGCAGGATCGACAGATTGCTGTTCGCCTTCATCGCGTAAAACGGGCGGAACGGAAGGCCCGCGAACGCCACGGCTACGTTGTTGATCTGCCCGCGAATCACGCTCGCGTCATACACATACAACGGCGTCCCGAACCGCTCCGCGAGCTCGGTGGTGGATAGGTTGTCGATGTAGAGGAGTTTCGGAGCGGTACTCCATGAGCGGGGCGAAGTGTATGCGGGGAGGCGCAAAGGCTCCAAGGCGCAAAGGCTCAGAGGGTCCCCTTTGAGCCTTTGAGCCTCTGCGCCTTTGAGCCTAATATCCCGGTCATGCAGCAATACCTCTCCCTCGTCCGCCACATCCTCGACCACGGCGCGCCCAAAACCGATCGCACGGGCACGGGGACGCTGAGCGTGTTCGGCTATCAGCTGCGGTTCGATCTCGAGCGCGGGTTTCCGCTGCTCACGACGAAGAAGCTGCATCTGCGCTCGATCATTTATGAGCTGCTGTGGTTCCTCGCGGGGGAGACGAACGTCCGCTTTCTCAACGAGAACAAGGTCACGATCTGGGATGAGTGGGCGGATGCGAACGGGGAGCTCGGGCCGGTGTACGGCTATCAGTGGCGCTCGTGGCCGGCGGCGGATGGGCGGCACATCGATCAGATCTCGAACGTGATCGCGGACATCCAGCGCAATCCCGACTCGCGGCGGCTCGTCGTCAGCGCGTGGAACGTGGGCGATCTCGACAAGATGGCGCTGCAGCCGTGCCACGCGCTGTTCCAGTTCTACGTTGCCGGCGGACGGCTGTCGTGCCAGATGTACCAGCGCAGCGCGGATGTGTTCCTCGGCGTGCCGTTCAACATCGCGTCATACGCGCTGCTGACGATGATGGTCGCGCAGGTGTGCGGTCTGCGTCCCGGCGAGTTCATTCACACGCTCGGCGACGCGCATTTGTATTCGAATCATCTCGAGCAGGCGCGCGAGCAGCTGACGCGCGACCCGCGTCCGCTGCCGTCGATGAAACTGAACCCCGAGGTGCGGTCGATCTTCGATTTCAAGTTCAGTGACTTCACGCTCGAGAACTATGATCCGCATCCGGCCATCAAAGCGCCGATCGCCGTATGAGAATCTCCATCATCGCCGCCCTCTCATCGAACAACGTGATCGGCCGCGGCAACGACCTGCCGTGGCATCTGTCGACGGACCTCAAGCGCCTCAAGGCGCTGACGATGGGGCATCACATGATCATGGGCCGCAAGACGTACGACTCGATCGGGCGTCCGCTGCCGGGGCGGAGGTTCGTGGTGATCACGCGCGATCCCGGCTTCGCCGTCGAAGGCGTCGAGACCGCGCATTCGCTCGAAGAGGCGATTCAACGGGTGACGGGCGACGAGGAGCCGTTCATTGCCGGAGGCGGGCAGATTTTCGAGCAGGCCATTCATCGCGCCGATCGGATGTACCTCACCCGCATTCACGCGGAGATCGAAGGCGATGCGTTTTTTCCCGACTTCGACGACGTCTCCGAATGGCAGCTGACCGACGCGGAACATTTCGAGGCCGACGAGAAGAACGACTATCCGTTCTCGTTCCTCACGTACGACCGCGTCGCGCCGGAAGGGCACGCGATTCCCGAGGAGGGGTAGCTGTACTGGCGCCTCCTCCGTGAAAACCGCGATTTCCGCCTGCTCTACGCCGGCACGCTGATCTCCCTCGGCGGGGACTGGTTTCTCACCGTCGCGCTCGCGGATCTCGTGCTGCAGCTGACGAAGTCGGCGACGCTGGTGTCGCTGATCCTGCTCTCTCAGACGCTGCCGATTTTTCTCTTTACGCCGCACGCGGGTCATCTCGTCGATCGCATCGACCGCCGCAAGCTGATGATCGCCACCGATCTCGCGCGGACGGTCGCGGCGCTCTTGCCGCTGCTGGCGCGGACTCCGGCCATGCTGCCGTTCGCGTTCGCGGGCGTGATCCTGATCTCGATCGGCTCGGCGTACTTCGAGCCGGCCTCGCAGGCGGCGATGCCGAACATCGTTGCGAAGGAAGACCTCGGGCCGGCGAACGTGCTGATGTCGTCGACGTGGGGGACGATGCTCGCCGTCGGCGCGGGCATCGGCGGCGCGGTGACGGCGATGTTCGGCCGCAACGTGTCGTTTCTCGTCGACTCAGGCAGCTTTCTTCTCTCCGCGGTTCTGCTCTGGCGGATGCGCGCGCGTTTCTCGGAAGTGCGTTCCGAGCATCACGAAAAACCGCCGCTGCTCGAGTCGATCCGCCAGACGATCCGCTTCGCGCGCGAGAATCCGCGCGTCCTCGGATTGCTCTCAGTAAAAGGCGGCTACGGCATCGGCGCGGGCGTGATCGCGCTGGTGAGCGTGTTCGGAAAGGAAGTGTTTCACGCCGGTGCGTTCGGCATCGGATTGCTGTTCGCGGGCCGCGGCGTCGGTGCGCTCATCGGACCGTTCCTCGTGCGCGGCATGGTGCGCGACGATGACGCGCAGTATCGCGCGATCGCGTTCTGCGTCGTCGCGTTCAGTGCCGGCTACATGGGCCTCGCGCTCGCGCCTTCGCTCGCATTCGGGCTCGCGTCGATTCTCTTCGCGCACCTCGGCGGCGGCGCGGCGTGGCAGATCTCGTCGTACGGCCTGCAGCGCGAGACGCCCGATTACATCCGCGGCCGCGTCTTCGCCTCCGACTACGGCTTCGTCACGTTGACGATGGCCCTCTCCGGACTCGGCGCGGGGCTCGCGTCGGATCGATTCGGTCCGTTCGCCGCGACCGTCGGCACGGCGGCACTGTCGCTCGCGTTCGGCGTGATCTGGTCGCTCTGGACGTGGAAGTTGTGGCGCGCGCGCTGACTGACCCGGACCGTCTCGGCGCCGCGGCGGCGGGACGCCGCCGGATCAGCCGGCGAGGACGCCGGCGTTCCGCGGTTCCGCGCTAACTAGCCGCCGCTCAACTGCCACGGAAACTCGCCCGGCGAGGCGGCGTTGTTCGGAATCCATTCGACAAAGTACGTCGCGAGCGCGATCAGCAACAGCATTGGACGATCTCCTCATCGCCAATGTAGGCCGATTCCTGCGGCCTCACGTTACGGTCGCGCAAAATGATCAGTGCCGTGCGGGACGACGGCGCGTCGGATTCAACTGCATGTCGATGCTGTGGCCGCGATCGGCGATGACCTGGCGCACGGACGCGACCGCAGCATCGAAGTCGTCGGGGCGCCGCTTCGTGTCCTCGAGCACCGAGGGGCGGATCAGGGCGACGAATGCGTCGATCCGCGGCGTCATCCAGCCGGGATTCATGTACTGCGCGAGAATCGACTGCAGCGTGTCGCGATAGAACGTTCCGAGGCGCCGGCGAGGCGAGCAGCCGCGAGAGGAGCACGTTGCGCTCCGCGCCGTAGTACGCCAGATGATTGCCGCGCACGAAATTGAAATCGTGGTCCCAGGGGATGAAGAGAAAGCGTTGCGTGCCCTGCAGTTGATAGAGATAGAAGTTGTTCGGGCCGAAGGAGCCGGTCAGTCCGTCCGCCTCCGCCGTCGCGACTTCGATCGCGTAGTACGTCAGCATCACTTCCGGATCGACGAATGCGGAGACGTCGTCGATGAAGGTCGCGTCGGGTGATTCGGAAATCGTTCGCAGGAATGCCACGAGCGCGCTTCCGTCGAGCGTGTCTTCGTTTGTCTTCGGCTCGAACGGCGACGGCACGTAGTTGGCGACGGCGGTTCCGCGGCTGAGCGCGAAGTCCCATACCTGCAGCTGATCGGGAGTGGCCGCGGCCGGCGCGTTGTATTCGAAGAGATTGCCGTTGCCGCCGTCGACGTGCGTGGTGACGAAGACCTGGTCGATCGGCTCGACGATCGCGTAAAGGCCCCAATACTGGCCGTTGACGGTCAGCCGCGTGAACGACTCGCGCGGAACGCGGATGCCTTTCTCCTCGAACACGGCAAACGCCAGCTGCTCGTGCAGGAACGAGGCGTCGTTGTACATGTTGTCGAGCACGAGAATCTTGAAGCCATGGAAGGTCTGCGACTTGATCTTGCGATTGAAGTCGACGCGCAGGCCGGGCTTGATTCCGTTGCGCGTGCCGCTGCCGCGCGAGCGGATCGTGCAGTTGTTGATCCGTTCGCCGTCGATCGTCAGCGTGGCGTCGTAGTTTGTGTTCTGCTGATAGTTCGCGCGAAGCGTCGCCCAGTCGGCGTCCGACATCGTGATCTGCACGTTGTGCAGGCGCGTGCGATCGAACATCGCGTCGACCGCGGCATCGGCGAACATCGAAGACGCGAAGAGCAGCGTGCAGAGCGCGAGGCGAATCTTCATTCGCCCCGAAAATTAGTACAGAGGCCGCGCGGCTGCGGTTGCGAATCGGCGACGAATCGCGCTCAGCTCGCTACGAGCCGCTCCTGCAGCGCGCGCCGCGCGTAGCCGCGCTTCGCTCCGATGAACGCCGACACGGGTCCGAGCAGAAAGTACGTCCAGCCGGCGAAGGAGAGCCACTGTCTCGACGAAACGGTCAGGGCGATCAGCGTGGAGAGAAGGCCGATGAGGACGTACGCGGTGTACATCCACATCGCGGTCTGCGTGTCATGCACTTCGTATTCGTTGAGCTCCAGCTCACCGCGGCGGTGATAGGCATGGAGATAGAGGAGGAGCAGCAGCGCGAAGATGCCGGCGAACCCGAGGCCGTAGATCACGAAGAGCTTCGACGCGTCGCCGTGGCCGCCGTGAATGGCGCCGGTGACGAGCGAGAACATGAACTTCAGCGGATAAACGTAATAGAGCACGAGGAAGAGCAGCATCGTGTTGATGACGATGGTGTAGACGTCGGTGAGCCCGTAGCGGCGGAAGAAGGTGTAGTGCGCGTGCCAGATCCACATCAGCACGGCGAAGCAGATGGCGAAGCCGAGGAAGCCGCGCATCTCGTGCATCAGCTCCTCGAACGAGTCCGGCACCTCGAGCGAGACGACGATGAGGGTGAGCGCGAAGCCGAAGACGATGTCGCTGAAGGCTTCGATGCGGGACACTTCGTGCGCGCGATTGCGAAACGGTACGCTCTGCATGGCGCCAATGTAGCGTGGGGCAAGGGCGGATGTCAGGTGACGAATGTCAGGCCGCGTTCTGCGCGCTCTGCGCGAGCTGCTGCTCGATCTGCCGCACGACGTTCGGGTGGTAGCGGTCGCGATAGCGAGCGAGGAGCTCGATGGCGCGCTGGCGCTGGCCGTTCCCGATCATCGCGCTGAAGATCGTGGTGATCCAGCCGTTCGGACCTCCGTGCGCGAGCACGCGCTCGATCGCCGCGTTCGCGGGCGTGTAGCTGGCGGCGATGCTGCGCGTGAGGAAGAGGAGCGGCGGCGTCTCGCGGAAGCTCAGACCGAGGGCGGAATCGATTTGGGAGGTGCGGGAGCGGAAGGTGGAGAACGAAATGAGTTGGAGGAAGAGGTCCGTCTCGGTGTCGGTCCAGCCTTGCACCGTCAGCGGCGCGCCGGCGGTGAATGCGTTCGCGCGCGACTGCACGCGATCGTACAGCGACGACTGCGTCGGCGCGGTGATGTTGCTCGGGATGCCGGTGAAGTAGATCCACTCCGTCACCCTCGCCTCGAGCATGCGATTGGCGCCGACGAATTCGCGCAGCGCGGCGATGAAGTTGCGGTCGTCGGTCCATGAGAACGCGCGATCGGAGAAGTAGTCGCGCAGGAATGCGTCGAGCGTCGAGCGGCCGAGGACGTCTTCCAGCGTGCGGAGAAACAGCTCGCCCTTCGTGTACGGGGTCGAGCCGAACCCGAAGGGATTTTCGACGCGGTCGTGCAGCATCGTCGTGCGCGGGTCGTGGGCGTTGCTGACGAATGCCTCGTACGTGCGGCGGTCCTGAAAATAGAGATACGACGCGCGCTCGGCGCCGCTCATCTCTTCGAGAATGCGCAGCGTGAGATACGACGTGATTCCTTCGTTCAGCCAGATGTCTTCCCACGTCGAGAGCGTCGTCGCGTCTCCGGCCCACGAATGCGCAAGCTCGTGCGCGAGGAGACTCTTCGGCTCCGGATTCACGGGATGATTGCCGCTCGCCACGCTGAACGGGTTGATGAAATTGATCATCGGATGCTCCATCCCGCCGACGACGAACGTCGGCGGCATGAGCAGGATGTCGTGGCGCGGGAAGGGGAACGGGCCGAGGATGTGCTCCGCGGCGGCGAGCATCGCCGGCATGTACTGCAATTCCGAAGACGCGGCATTCATCAACTCGGGCTCCGCGTAGACGCCGGTGCGCTCATTGAACGCGTGAAATTCGAGCCGGCCGACCGCGAGTGCGATCAGATACGCAGGGGATCGACTGCGTCATCTCGAAGTGATACGTGCCGCTGCCGTTCGGCGCGCGCGGATTGTTGCTCGCCGTCATCACCGCGAGCAATTGCGACGGCACGTGAATCGTCGCGTCGTAGGTGAGGCGCGGCGCGGGCGTGTCCTGGATCGGAATCCAGCTGCGCGCGCCGGTTGGCTCGTTGAGCGAATAGAGATATGGTTGCACGCGGCCGTAGCTCTGCGCGGCCGTGTTCCAGTTGAGACCCGACGCGAACGGGCTCGTGGAGTATTCGATGGTGACGAAGCGCGTCGACGGCTCGATGGCGATCGTGAGCGGCGCGCCGTAGTCGCCTTCGACTCCTTTCGACCACGTCGTCTCCGCGCCGCCATCGAGCGTGATGCGTGTGATCGAAAGCCGCTCGCTGTCGAGCACGAGGCTGTGCGTGCCGGTGCGGTTCTCGATCTCGAGCGTCGCTGTGCCGCGCATCGTCTGCGTCGCGAAGTCGACTGTGAGGTCGAGCGAGAGGTGGCGCGTCGCAACTTTCAGTGGCTCGGAGTACGAGAAGCGATCGCGCAACGGCTGATCGAGCGGCGCGGTTTCGGGCGCGCGGATCGCGCGCTGCTTCGCCGCGAGGAGGAAGAGAACTGCGAGCCAGGAAAGAAGAAGTCGCCGCCGCACGAATGAAAAGCTACCACTCAAGCTGTTATTTGCGTATGGCGCATCGGCATATCTCTGGTTTTGTCACCGCAACGTTGCTAATCTCGCGCGCCAAATGATCATCCGTGGATACAACGGCAAGGATCCGCGCCTCGGCGCGCGCGTGTTCGTCGCGGAGAACGCGGCCATCATCGGCGACGTGGAGATCGGCGACGACTGTTCGATCTGGTACTCGGCGACGATTCGCGGCGACGTGAACGGCATCCGCATCGGCGCGCGCACGAACGTGCAGGACAACTGCACGATTCACGTCACGCATCTGCAGTGGCCGACCGTGATTGCGGAAGAGGTCACGATCGGACACGGCGCGATCGTGCACGGCTGCACCGTGCATCGCGGCGCGCTCATCGGCATGGGCTCGCGCGTCCTCGACGGCGCGGTCATCGGCGAGTTTGCGCTCATCGGCGCCGGCGCGCTCGTTCCCAGAGGGGATGCAGGTACCGCCGCGGGTGCTCGTCGTGGGAGTGCCGGCGCGGGTGAAACGGCCGCTCACCGACGAGGAACTGGCCCGGCTCGACCAGTCCTGGAAAAATTATCTTGAATATAAAGATTGTTATTTGAAGAGTCCGGCGCTATGATCGTCTTATGCGATCACGCCATATTTGCCTTCTCCTGCTCGCATGTTGTGTAGTCGCCGGCGCAGCGAACGCCGCAATTCAGGCCAGCCCTGAAGTCGACCTCATCCCCACGGAAGACTTCCTCACCCCCGCTCAGGAAGCGGACTTTTCGTCGCTCGCATCCAACGGCCGCACGTTCCTCGCGGTCTGGCGCGAGAACGGAAGCGCGACGCCGATGCGTGCGGCGCGCATCGAAGGGGACGGGATGATCCACGCCGAGGGATCGCGGGCCCTGGCCGGCGTCGGCAGCAATGCCTTCGTCCGATCCGACGGCACCGACTATCTCCTCATCTGGATCTCCGGCACGGTTGCACACACGCAGCGGTTCGACGAGAACGCGAATCCGATCGGACCCGTCAACGACCTTCCATCCGGCGTCTATCCGCAGCTCGTCGTCTCGAACGGCTCCACCTATCTGATGACGGAGCAGCACGGACAGAAGGACGAGCTCATCCTCGATCGCAACGGCAAGTTCCTGCGAAGAGTCGTGAACGACCGCGTGCGCATCGCCGCATATGTCGGCCTGACACGCGACGGGGAGTATCAGTTTCTCGAGCGTCCCGTAGCGTGCGTTTCCATCGCCACGTGCGGGAAGATGTATCTGCGCACGATCTCGGAGAGCGGTTCGGTCCGCGAGCGCGAGATCTCCGCGCCGCTGCCGATTGCCTACAGCGACAGCATGTCGATTGCCTCCGGTCCCGATCGGATGATCGTCGCGTGGACGGCGAGGGGGTATGGAGCCTCGCACGTGACGTACGCCGTCCTCGACCGCGAGGGATTCCTCATTCGCGAGCCGATCGACGCGTTCGCGAAAACGGTGCAGGTCAATAATTTCAGAACGGGCTGGGACGGCCGGCAGTTTCTGCTGATGAAAGGCGATCAGAACGGACTCGTGCAGTTCCACCGCATCTCGCGCGACGGCGACCTGACGGATCCCGTGCCGCTCGTCCTCTCCGACGACCGGAGCCGTGCCGTCACTGGCCGCGAGCGCGACCACGCGGATGTTCCTCTGGCTCGATTGGCGATTCGGCAATCGCTACCAGGTGGTCGGCCGCGCGTTCACCGACTTCGACGCGCTGGCGGCATCGCCGCAATTGGCGACGCTCATTTCGTACAGCGGCTCCGGACTGAATGACGTGCAGCTCGCACGCGCGGGGGAGCACGAGATCGTCGCGGGCATGGACAACGAGAATCACCTCCTCGTGTACGTCGACGGGCGCCGCGTCCAGGTTTCTGCCGCGTCTCCCATTCCCGGAACCACAGCCGTCGCCGGCGGATCGAATCATTTTCTTTTGTCGTGGCGCAGCGCCGGCCGCGCCTTCGCGGTGCGCATCGGCTTCGACGGACGCGTGCTCGACACGCAGCCGATCAACATCGCCGCCGCGAATCGCTTGCGCCCGGCGATCGCGGTGAGTCCGACGGAATTCGCGGTGGCGTCGGCGAACGATAAGCTGATCGACGTCACCCGCATCGGCGCGGACGGAAAGCTCGGAAAGAAGGATGTGATCACGCTGCCGGCGGGCGACTGGACGCTGAACGGACTGCGCGCGTTATGGAGCGACTCGCGATTCGTCGTCGCGTATTCGATCGTCGACTCGAAGAAGAACGAGCAGCTCGACCTCGTGCGCCTCGGGCTCGTTCCGTATCGCAGCGCAACGTTTTCGATCGGCACCGGCGGATTCGCCGCGGCCGTTGCGGACCGCATCACGCTGATGTACCCATCGCTCTCCATCAAACAATTCGAGATCGTCCAAACCGCGCCGGATGCGGTGTCCGTCGAAGGCTGGCGCTATTCGTTCATTCCCGTCGCGTCGCCGCAGCGGCCGGAGCTGGTGTGGACCGGCACGGAGTACCTGCTCGCGTGGATCGAGCAGTCCACGCCGTCAACCGTGCGCGCGATTCGTCTCGACGCGGACGGCGTGCCGCTCGATGAAGCGCCGCTGGTCGTCGCCGAGGCGAGCGCGGCGTCGCCGGTGTCGCTGGCGGTGACGAAAGATGGAGTGCGCATCGCGTATCTGCGCGGTGGTCGCGCGCTCGCACGGACTCTGCTGGCGGGGGATTAGCTCGTGCTAATCTCCCGCGCCTGATGAACAGCGGCACACTCCGAAAAGAAAATGCCGGGCAGCAGGTGGTGCTGAACGGCTGGGTGCAGAAGCAGCGCGATTTTGGCGAGCTGGTTTTCATCGATCTGCGCGATCGCAGCGGGATCTGCCAGGTCGTGATCGATCGCAAGCGCGGGGCAGGCGAGGAGTTGCTCGCGACGGCGAAAGAAGCGCGCTCGGAGTTCGTGCTGCGCATCGAAGGAACGATCGTCGAGCGCGCCGACGCGCAGAAGAATCCGAAGCTGCCGACCGGCGACATCGAAGTCGTTGCCAGCGCGATCACGATTCTCAATCGCGCCGACACGCCGCCGTTCATGATCGAAGACGACACCGACGCGGCCGAGGAGCTTCGCCTGCAGTATCGCTATCTCGACATCCGCCGTCCGGCGCTGGCGGGCAATCTCATCCTCCGGCACAAGATGCTGATCGCGGCGCGAAGCTACTTCGACCGCAACGGCTTCATCGAAGTCGAGACGCCGATCCTCACGAAGTCGACCCCCGAGGGCGCGCGCGACTACCTCGTGCCGAGCCGCGTGCACAAAGGCAACTTCTACGCGCTGCCGCAGTCGCCGCAGATCTTCAAGCAGCTCTGCATGGTGGCGGGGCTGGAGCGCTACTTTCAGATCGCGCGCTGCTTCCGCGACGAAGACCTGCGCCGCGACCGCCAGCCGGAATTCACGCAGATCGACGTCGAGGCCTCGTTCATCGACGAGGAGTTCATCCTCTCGATGACCGAGGGATTGCTCGCGGCGATTTTCCCGCTCGCGGGGATTCCGGCGAATCCGCCGTTCCCGCGGATGACGTGGCAGGAGGCGATGGATCGCTATGGCATCGATCGTCCGGATACGCGCTTCGGGATGGAGCTGATCGACATCACCGAAGTCGCGCGCGCGATCTCGATTTTTCAATCCGCGCAAACGATCCGCGCGATCGTCGTGCCGAACGGCGCGTCGTTCTCGCGCAAACGCATCGACGATCTGACCGAGGACGCAAAGAAGCTCGGCGCGCAGGGATTGGCGTGGATGAAGTTCGACGCGCAGCGCGGCTCGTCGCTGAAGAAGTTTCTCGACGACGCCACGTTCGATGCGCTGCGCTCCGCGCTGCAAGCGAACGAGAACGATCTCGCGCTGATCGTCGCCGGAAAGCAGACGATGGTTTGGGACGTGCTCGCGAATCTGCGCCTGCGCGTGGCGAAGGACGAGAAGATGATCCCGGCGGAGACGTGGAACTTTCTCTGGGTCACGGACTTCCCGCTGTTCGAGTGGGACGAGGAGACGCAGCGCTATTTCGCGCGGCATCATCCGTTCACGTCGCCGGCGCTCGAGCAGCTCGATCTCGTGGAGTCGGATCCCGGCGCGGTGCTGGCGCGCGCGTACGACGTGGTGCTGAACGGCCTCGAGCTCGGCGGCGGCTCGATCCGCATCAATCAGCCCGAGGTCCAGCGAAGAATGTTCCGCGCCCTCGGCATCAGCGACGAGGATGCGCAGGCGCGCTTCGGATTCCTCATCGAAGCGTTCCGCTACGGCGCCCCACCGCACGGCGGCATCGCCCTCGGCGTGGACCGCATCGCCATGCTCATGTCGCGCGCCGAGTCGCTGCGCGACGTGATCGCGTTCCCGAAAACCGCTCGCGCGCAGGACCTCATGTGCGAAGCGCCGGGCGAAGTGGACACGAAGCAGTTGGATGAGTTGGGAATCGCCGTGAAGCGATGAACCCGTTCCTCACCATCCATCAGGCCTCGGCCAGCTATCCCGTCTACGTCGGCCGCGATCTTCTTGATCACGTCGGGGAGCTCGTGCGCGCGCGCGGGCGCGTCTTCGTCATCACCTCGGAACCGCTGCGCGATCGGTTCGGCGAGCGCGTCGCGCTCTCGTTTCCGCACGCGACGATTCTGGAGATGGACGAAGGCGAAGCGAACAAGACGCTCGACACCGCCGCGAAGATCGTCACGCTGCTGCTCGAGTGCGGAGCGAAGCGCGACTCGATGGCGGTGGTGGTGGGCGGCGGGATGGTCGGCGACACCGCCGGATTCGCGGCGTCGATTTTCCTGCGCGGCATCGATCTCGTGCACGTCCCGACGACGCTCCTCGCGCAAGTCGACAGCTCGATCGGCGGCAAGCTCGCCGTCAATCATCCGAAAGGGAAGAACCTCATCGGCAGCTTCTTCCCCCCGCGCGCCGTCATCGCCGACACCTCCGCGCTCGACTCGCTCCCGCCCCGCGAGCGCCTGAGCGGCCTGTACGAAGCGCTCAAAGGCGGCGTGATCGGCGACGAATCGCTCTTCGCGATGTTCGAGAGCGGCTCGTTCGACACTGATGAGATGGTGCGCAAAGCCATCCGCGTGAAAGCCGACATCGTCTCCGCTGACGAAAAAGAAGCGGATCTCCGCCGCCTGCTGAACTACGGCCACACCATCGCCCACGGCATCGAAGCCGCGCTGCACTACGAAGGCATCACGCACGGCGAAGCCGTGGCTTGGGGCATGATCGGCGCGAACGCGATCGCCGTTCGGAGGGGCCTGCTTTCGCGCGACGAAGCGGTCCGCATCGAGCGCGTGATCCGCTCCTACGATCCATCGCCCCTCCCACCCCTAGACCGCGCCGAAGTTCTCGCCGCGACGGAGCACGACAAGAAAAACACCGGCGACGCGCGGGTGATGGTGTTCCCGAAGCGGGTGGGGGAGTGTGTGGTGGTGAGCGATGTGACGGCGGACGAGGTGGGGTTTGGGATCGACGCGGTGATTCGCTAGTCGGGTTCCGCAACGCCGGCGTCGCGAAGTTTTTTCAGGCCGTCCACGAGATCGCGGAACTTGCGATCGCGTTTGCCGGCGACGAGCACGATGTCGGGATCGCCATCTTTCAGCGTGAATTCGAGTGCGGTATCCCAATGAGTCTTCGAAAGATCCAGCTTCCGCCAGTCGCCACGCATCGCGTTTTCGCGTTTGACGACCACCTGCGTCTCAGGATCGCGGCGCACGAGATGCGCAGGAACGCGGCGCAGATCGCATTCCTCGAACTCGGCCTCGCTGATGTCCAGGGCCCAGTCGACGTTGGCGTAGTACTCGGCGTTTGCTTCATCGAACAGGCGCTGCTGTTCGGGAGTCGCGAGGCCCGGAGCCACAAACGGACTGATCATGATCCTGCCGATCTTTCCGCGAAGGGTTACATGTTTGAAGACGGCCCCCCATGTTTGAAAAAGGCCGTTGGTCTTGAAGTGCTCGACGAGAACGTCTTCGATGATCGCCGGCCACAATGAACATCCTCGTTGCTCACACTTCGTCAATCGTACGTTGCGGACCGTCGAACGCGACTTTGGGTCGAGCGTAATCGAGATCGCCGAGCTTTGGAAATTGCACTTCACGAACTCCAGATCAGAAAAGAGCGGAGCTCGATCTGTCGTCGTAAAACTGTACAAACGTCTGCCCCTCAAACTTTTTCATTGTCGCTCGGAAATGTTCGAAAGGTCGGCGGACGCTCATACGTCACGACAATGAGCTCATCACCGTAACCAGGGCGCTTCATATGACGAAGTACCTGCGCTCGTGTTTCTGTAGTGATGTCGAAATTGCGGCCAAACGCCAGTAAAGTCGGGCTGATTCGGTCCTCCGGCGTACTGAAACACCTGCCGAAGCGCTGCATCATTTTCGATTCGCTGCGCAACCAGTCGCTCTACGGCGTTCCCATACTGCACCGCTGCAATTCCCGGCGATCGACGTGGCAGCCTTGTACTCCTTGCGCGAGAGTACTGTCAGTGCGATTTCGGGATTCGCTGCGAGCTCCGCATTCACCTGCCGCGTGAGATCCGCGAGCACGCGCTGCGCCTGAAACGCATTCGTGATCGAACGCGTCAGCGTAACGGGTACGCTCGGATTGATCCCTACGATTTGCCCGACCGCTTCATCGGCAACGGCCACCGCTCCGGCGCGTAAGCCGCCTGTCCGGAACGCGGTCGCGATGACCGGCGCGGCGACTTTGAGCGCCGCGACAGTCATGACGAGATCTGCGGTCTCGTCTTCAAGCCGCCCCGCATACGGGTTCACGATGACTTCGCCGGATGCGGTGATCGCTGTTAGGCGGTCAGGGAGGATCGCGACGACGGATCGGGCGCGGACGTTGAGGCCGTACTTTTTCCGAAGCTCGATCATTCGCGCCGAACCGAAGCGGTGGAGCGCGTCGTTGAGCTGTTTTTCAGCGGCGTCTGCTGCCCGAACTTCGGCGGCGGCTTCGGTTTGTCGCCGGCGTGCGATCGCCCGCCGCTCTTCGGCCAGATCCGATTCCCCGATCCTTCCGGTTGGATCGCTGCAGTTGATCGGATCGCCGCCGCAGTACGCGTAGAGATTCGCGGAATCGCCGTATCCCTGCGGATCAGGTGTCAGAAACGTGCCGGTCCGCGGGTCGTACCAGCGGTCGCGCAGGTAGATGAGGCCTGTATCCGGATCCTGATACGGCGCGGCTTTGAAGGGCGCGGAGACGATGTCGCGAATCGCGGCGGGCGCCGGCTGCGTTGAGAGCACGACTTTGCCTTCGCCGGAGACCGAGATCGTCGCTTCGATGGGTCCGAGCTCGTCTGCGAAAGCGAGGCGTTGTTGCTCGAAAGGTGCGAGTTCGTACTCTCGGTTGCTGACTCCTTTGAGCCGAGCCGAGTAGCAACTCACCTGGACGTGCGCAGGGTGTCCGGAGACCTCTGCGATGACGAGTGTGCCGCGTACGGGAACTGTGTCCGCGAACGCAATCGCGGCAAAGAGGCAGAAAAGGATGGCGAAGGCCGCGCGCTTCATGCCGCCCGTTTGACCGGAAACCGCAGCACCATCGACGTCCCCACGCCCTCCACCGAGGCCACGCTCATGTCGCCGCCGTGCGCTTCGACGATTTGCTTGACGATGTAGAGGCCGAGGCCCGTGCCGCCGCCGCCGCGGAGCGACTTGGTGCCGCTCTGTTTGTATTTCTCGAAAATCGTCTGCAGTTCCTCGGGTTTGATGCCCATGCCGCTGTCCGTCACCGTAATCACGATCGCGTCCGGCGCGTCGTTTTTGCGCTCGATCTGCGCGCCGACAGAAATCAATCCCTTTTGCGGCGTGAATTTCAGCGAATTCGAGATCAGATTGATGATCGCCTGCGTCAATTTCTCCACGCTGCCGATGATCTGCGGCACGTCGCGGCCATGTGCGCTGATGAGGAAAATCTCATCGCGCGCGGCCACCGACTGCAGGCTGCGCACGGCGCGTTTGAGCACGCCCGCCACGCGGATCGGCTCCTGCTCCACTATGAAATTGCCGGAGCGGATTTTCGAGAAATCGAGAATCTCGTTGACGAGACTCATCATTCGCTCGGACTCGCGTTGCGCCTCCTGCAACAGATCGGCGTACATCGAATCGAGCTTTGTGTCCGCGGACAAAATGAATTCGAGCGTGCCCTGGATGCCGGAAAGTGGCCCGCGAAGATCGTGCACGATCTGCGCGGTGAAGTCCGACTTCGCCTGCTCCGCCTCGCGCTCGCGCGTCACGTCCTCGAACGACAGCGCCACGGCCGGCGCCTCGCTCTCATTGACGCGCATGATGCGGTCGATGCGATAGACGCGGCCTTCGATCTCCACGTCCGTCGAGCGCAAATCGTCGTCGTCGACGAAAAATCCGTGCAGCCATCCGCGCTCGCCGGCCACCGCGCGCGCGGCCTCCTTGATCCACTGCGCCGCGTCATTGCCGAACGTTTCGTCGAAGGCGTGATTGCGATATTCGATCGCGCCGTTCTCCGTGATCACGGCGATCGCGTTAGGCAGATGGTCGAGAAGCGAGGGCGCGTAATTCATTGCGGCACCGTGATGGCCTTCTCGGCCTCGAGTTTCGCCAGGATGAAAATCGTATTGAACGGATCGAACGGGCTGAGGATCAGCAGCTTCTGTACGTCGAGCCGGCCGTCGATCAGTGACACGAGATATCCCTCCTGTGCATTGAGGTTGAAGCGGTCGAAGTTCGACATGAACTCCGCGCTCAATTTCGGCACCGCCTGCATGCCTTTCGGATGCGCGAGGAACTCGCGGACGATGGTGTTGCGCACGATCTCGATGTAGCCGCGCAGCGAGAGATCGTCCGGATACGCCCGCCGCGCCTCGAACAGTTTGGCGTAGGTGCGCCACGTGCCGCGTTGTTTGAGAGAGTCGCCCACCAGACGCGACCAGTCCGGCTTGGACGAAATGATGGGATTCGCCGACATCGGCGCGTAGTTTATATTGATGACGCGTCATGGCTGATCATCAACTCGTTCCCGCCACACCACCGTCGCGACGCAAGTCGCGCCTGCTCCTGCTCCTGGGCGCCGCCGCGCTCGGAGTTCCGGCGGGATTCCTCTTCGCCCACGCCGTCCGCATGCCGGCCGTGAAGACGCTGGCGGACTATCAGCCGGCGATCATCACCCGCATTTACGACCGCAACGGCGTGCCGTTCGCGGAGTATTCGATCCAGAAGCGCATCGTCGTGCCGAAGCGCGAGATGTCGCCGAATTTCGTGAACGCGGTCGTCGCCACCGAGGATGCCGACTTCTACAAACACGGCGGCGTCGATCCGAAAGCGATCGTGCGCGCGGTAGTGAAGGACGTCATCGAGCGCAAGAAAGCGCAGGGCGCGTCGACGCTCACGCAGCAGCTGGCGAAGCAGGTCTACCTCACGCCCGACAAGACCTTCCGCCGCAAGATCAACGAGATGTTCCTCGCGGTGCAGATCGAAAAGGACTTTACGAAAGATCAGATTTTCGAGCTGTACGCGAATCAGGTGTACCTCGGACACGGCGCGTATGGCGTCGAAGCAGCCTCGCGTCTGTTCTTCGGCAAGCACGCGAAGGAGTTGACCCTGCCGGAAGGCGCGCTGCTCGCGGCGCTGATCCGCTCGCCGATGTACTACAGCCCGATCACGCACGCCGACCGCGCGAAGATGCGCCGCGACTACGTCCTCGGCCGCATGCTGAAGGAGAAGTTCATCAAGGCCGATGAGTACCAGCACGCGGTGAACGCGCCGATCGTCCTCGGCACGTTCAAGGAAGAGGCCCCGCGCGTCGGCGCGTACTTCGCCGAGGAGATCCGGCAGTACATCGAGCGCAGCTCGAACTTCGGCATCGAGAATCTCTACAAACGCGGACTGAAGGTCTACTCCACGCTCGATCTGCGCATGCAGCAGATCGCGGAGACGTCGTTGCAGCGCGGCTTGCGCCGCTTCGACAAGCGACGCGGCTTCCGCCGTCCGGCGCGCAATCTCGTCGCCGAGGGATTGGATCCGGAGACGTATCGCGACCCGAGCTGGAGCAACGAGCCGTACGCGATCGATCGTTTGTACCCCGCGGTGGTCCTCGGCGTCGACGACGCGCGCGTGACGGTGCGCGTCGCGCACGAGCACATCGACCTCGACGCGAAGGCGTGGGCGTGGACGAGGAAGAAAACGCTCAAGGAGTCGCTCAAGCGCGGCGATCTCGTGCACATCCTCCTCTCCGAAAACGAGAAGACGAAAGAACGGAAGTGGATGCTCGATCAGATGCCGCTGGTGCAGGGCGCGATCGTCGTGCTCGACGTGAAGAGCGGCGAGGTGCGCGCGCTGACGGGCGGCTACGACTTCCAGATGTCGAAGTTCAACCGCGCCGTGCAGTCGCGCCGGCAGACCGGCTCGTCGTTCAAGCCGTTCGTGTACGGCGCGGCGTTCGAGAAAGGGTTGACGCCGGCGGACACGCTCTTCGACGCGCCGATCGCTATTCCGGTCGGCAATCAGATCTATGCACCGAAGAATTACTACGGCAAGTACGCCGGCATCGTGACGATTCAGCGGGCGCTCGAGCTGTCGATCAACGTGCCGGCGGTGAAGACGTACATGATGACGGGCGGCGATCATGTCGTCGATTTCGCGCGGCGCTGCGGCATCACCGCCGATCTGCCGCGCTATCCATCGCTCGCGCTGGGAGCGGCGGGCGTGTCGCCGGTGGAGATGACGGCGGCGTACAACGTGTTCCCGAACAACGGCGTGTATGTCAAGCCGCGCTACATCAAGAAGATTTCGGATCAGACCGAGCGCGTGCTCGAAGAGAAGCCGGCCGAGATCTCCGAGGCCATGCAGGCGCCGGTGGCGTTCGAGATCGCGTACATGATGAAGGGCACGATCGATCGCGGCACCGCGTACGAGGCGCACACGCTCGCCGATCCGCTGGCGGGGAAAACCGGCACGACCAACGGCTACACCGACGCCTGGTTCATCGGCTTCTCGCCGGAGTACACGGTCGGCGTTTGGGTCGGCTACGACGATCCGAGCCGTTCCCTCGGCGGCGGCGCAACCGGCGCCGACGTCGCGCTGCCGCTCTGGATCGACGTGATGAAGCAGTTCGAGACGCAGAAGCTGCGCGTCGCGAAGGCCGACTTCGAGCCGCCGCCGGGAGTCGTCGTCGTGCCGATGGATCTCCGCAGCGGACGCCGCGGCGTCGGTCCGTGCGAGCGCCCGGTCATGCAGGCCTTCGTCGCCGGCCAGGAGCCCGACAAAGACTGCAGCGGCGGATCCGTCGAGGTTAGTAAACTACCGTACTACCTCCAGCGCCCGTTCTACGTGCCGAAGGAAGCCGAGCCGACGCAAACGGCGCCGGACGCCTCCGCGCAGACAGGGGAGGGCGGGGAATCGCCGGCGCCGGCGACGGCCACGACGAATACGAGCGGCAACTAACGCTGCGACGCCGGCACGTACCGCGCGATCATGTCGATCATCTTGTCGCGCGTCAGCGGCTTGCGCATCCACGCATTCGCGCCGGAGCTCGGGAACATCTCTTCCAGCGAGCGCTCGGGCAGGTCGGAGATCAGGACGATCGGGATGTCGCGCTTGTTCGACTGCGACTTCAGCACTTCGCTCAGGCGATTGCCTTTGATCGATGGCAGGTTCACGTCGAGGAAGATGATGTCGGGCGTGTTGCTGGCGAGCACGTGATTGAACTCGATCCAGCTCGAGGCCGTTAAAACGACGCAACCTTCGCGCTCGAGCAAGGCCCTGCCGAGCTTCAGAACCAGGGGATTGTCATCGAGGATCAGGACCGTGACGTTCTCTACTGGACGCATCTCGCGCACATGATAACCTCGACGGCCGATGGCTGTAGAGATCCCAACGGAGGGAAATGCCTACCCTCCGCGCCGCCGCGTCTACCGGCCCGCGGACTATTACTCCTCGGCCTCGCCGGAGCGCGTCCTGCCGCAATGGGCGCCGTTCGGCTGCGGCGCGGCGTCCGTCCTCATCCTGATCATCGTCTTTGCCGGCGGCGCATGGCTCGCCAGCGGCGGTTTCACTCAGATGATGGATCTCGTCATCGGCATGACGATGGGCGAGATGCGCGGCATGTTGGCGAAAGACGTGACCGCGGCGCAGAAGGATGCGCTCGAGCGCGAGATCGAAACGCTGCGCAAGAACCTGCGCGAAGAAAAGGTCTCCGTGCAGAAGCTCCAGCCGCTGCTCGAGGCCATTCGCAAAGCGACCGACGACAAGAAAGTCGATCCCCGGGAAGTGGATTCGCTCACGGCGCTGGCGAAAGAGCTCAACGCGAAGCCGAAGGGACCGTGGCCTCCCGTCGCCACGTTCTCGATTCTCGGCTACGACCCGAAAACCGGCGAAGTCGGCGCGGCCGTGCAGTCGCGCGTCTTCTCCGTCGGCAACGGCGTGCTTTGGGCGGAGGCGGGAGCCGGCGTCGTCGCGACACAGGCAGTAGTGGACGTCAGCTACGGCCCGCAGGGATTGTCGCTGCTGCGCGCGGGACTCACTCCTGCGGCGGCGGTGAAGGCGATCTGGGACAACGATCCCGATCCACGCCCTGAAGATTGGACGAAGTTCGGGCGGCAGTTTGCGATCATGGATGCGAACGGAAATTACGCCGCCTACACCGGACCGAAAGCGAGTGCGTGGGCCGGCAACAAAGGCGGGAAGTTCTGCACCGCGCAGGGCAACATCCTCGCGGGCGAGCCGGTGGTCGCAGGAATGGTCGAAGCGTTCGAGAAAACCGAAGGTCACCTTTCGTATCGATTGATGGCCGCGCTCGATGCCGGACAAAAAGCCGGCGGCGACACGCGCGGCATGCAATCGGCGGCGATGGTGATCGTGAAGAAAAACGGCGGCGTGTGGCTGCACAACGACGTCGTGCTGCGCCTGCAGGTCGACGACAATCCCGAGCCTCTGAAAGAGCTGCGGCGTCTCCTCGATCTCGCCACGAAGCAACGCGAGCGCATCGCCGCGTCGCGCAAGTAACGATGCGCCGGATACTCATGATGTTGTCGATCGTCATCGGCGGCGCGCTGGCGGCGCAGGTGATCGTCGACGGACGTCCGATCAAACCCGAAGAGAAGCGGCTGCTCGTGACCGCGGATTCTCTGACCGCCTGGGGTTTCCAGGGCATTGATCCCGCGTTGCAGAAGTTCCGGACACGCTACAACACGTATCTGAAGTCGATCCGCGTCATCAGTGAATACCAACAAAAGGCAAGTCCGGCCAACGGGCAGACGCGGATCAATCTTTATTCCGCGGCGGAGATCTTTTCGACCGAAGAGCAGGCGCGGAAGTCGTTTGCGATCGCCGTCTCCGGGACGGCCGAAGGGATTGGCCGTGTGGCCGGAGTCACGCTCGCGGACGCGAGCGCGCTGCTCACCATGGGAGACGAAAACTACTCGGCGTACATGCTGGTCAACGGCGAGAAGCGCGGCAACGTCTTGATCTTCCGGCAAAATCGCGTGCTTCACTCGATCACGATCAGCGGCGTCTACTTCACGCGTCACCGGGAAGTGCGCAAGCTGCTCGACCCGAGCTACAACGAGTCCGTACACCAGGTCCACAGGTAATCCTATGTCCAACTTCGAGCTCAAGTCGCCGTTCCAGCCGCAGGGCGATCAGCCGGCGGCGATCGCGCATCTGATCGATAGCATCCGCGGCGGCGAGCGCCACCAGGTGCTCCTCGGCGTGACCGGTTCGGGCAAGACGTTCACGGTGGCGAAGGTGATCGAGGCGATCAACCGGCCGACGCTCGTCCTCAGCCACAACAAAACCCTCGCGGCGCAGCTCTACCAGGAGTTCCGCAACTTCTTTCCCGACAACGCCGTCGAGTACTTCGTTTCGTACTACGACTATTACCAACCCGAGGCCTACATCCCGCAGAACGATCTCTACATTGAAAAGGAGATGACGAAGAACGACGAGATCGACAAGCTGCGGCTCGCCGCGACGAAGGCGATCTTCGAGCGGCGCGACGTCATCATCGTCTCCTCGGTCTCCTGCATCTACGGCATCGGCGATCCCGACCTCTACTTCGGCATGCTCCTCTTCTTCGAGCGCGGCGTGGAGAAGCCGATGACGCAGTACCTGCGGCGGCTCACGGAGATGCAATACGAGCGGACGCCGTACGACCTCGCGCGCGGCAACTTTCGCGTGCGCGGCGACGTGCTCGAGCTCTGGCCCGCGTACGAAGACGACGCCGTGCGCATCGAGTTCTTCGGCGACGAGATCGACAAGATCACCCGCATCGATCCCCTCACCGGCCGCACGTCCGACCGCACGTACGATCGATTGGCGATCTATCCGCGCACGCACTACGTGACGCCGCGCGAGCGGCTCATGCAGGCGATGGAGAACATCCGCGTCGAGCTCGACCAACGCGTCGCGGAACTGCGCGCGCAGGACCGGCTGCTCGAAGCGCAGCGACTCTCGCAGCGGACGATGTTCGATCTCGAGATGATCGCGGAGCTCGGCTATTGCAACGGCATCGAGAACTACTCGCGCCATCTCAGCGGACGAAAACAGGGCGAGCCGCCGCCTACACTGATCGACTACTTCCCGCAAGATTTTCTACTCGTCGTCGACGAGTCGCATCAGACGATGCCGCAGGTGCGGGCGATGTGGGGCGGCGACCGCGCGCGCAAAGTGACGCTCGTCGATTACGGATTCCGCCTGCCGAGCGCGATCGACAACCGCCCGCTCTCGTTCGACGAGTTCGAGGGCAAGCTGAGCCAGATCATCTACGTCTCCGCGACACCGGGACCGTTCGAGCTCGAAAAGACCGGCGGCCTGTTCGCGGAGCAGGTGATCCGTCCCACGGGCTTGCTCGATCCGCAGGTGATCATCCGGCCGGTGAAGGGGCAGGTCGACGATCTGATCGGCGTGATCAAGGAGCGGACGGCGAAGAGTGAGCGCGTGCTGGTGACGACGCTGACGAAGCGGATGTCCGAGGACCTGACGCGCTATCTGATGGAGCTCGGAATCAAGGTCAACTACCTGCACTCCGACGTCGAGACGCTGGAGCGCATCGCGATCATCCGCGACTTTCGCATGGGAACGTTCGACGTGCTGGTCGGCATCAACCTCCTGCGCGAAGGACTCGACATCCCGGAATGCTCCTGCGTGGCGATTCTCGACGCGGACAAGGAAGGATTTCTCCGCTCGCAGACCTCGCTCATTCAGACCATCGGCCGCGCGGCGCGCAACGTCAACGGCGTGGCGATTCTCTACGCCGACAAGATCACGGATTCGCTTCGCTGGGCCATCGACGAGACCAAGCGCCGCCGCGCGATTCAGCAGAAGTACAACGAGGAGCACGGCATCGAGCCGGCGACGATCATCAAGTCGGTCGACTCCGACCTCGTGAAGATGGCGAACCTCGACTACTTCGAGGTTCCGCTGCCGGGCCATCGCGCGAAGCTCGGCCTCGGCGAGAACGAAGACATCGACAAGGCCATCAGCCGCCTGACGAAGGAGATGAAGGACGCGGCGAAGAACCTCGACTTCGAGCGCGCCGCCGAGATCCGCGACAAGATCCGCGAGCTGAAGGAAGTGCGCATCTTCGTATGAAACTGCAGAGCACCGCGCCTGTCTTCACGGTCGCCGACGTCGCGGCGACGATGCGCTGGTACGAGGAGCACCTCGGCTTCCAGGGCGATCCGTTCCCGCCGCAGCCGCCGTACTTCTTCGCCATCCTCCGGCGCGACGACGTCGAGATCATGCTGCAGCGGCTTCAGGGCTACGAGAAACCTGACCTCTACGCGCAGCGCCCGGGCGGCATCTGGAATGTGTACGTCCGATGCCGCGGCGTGCGTGAGCTGTACGCGCACGTGGCGAACCAGCCGGACGTGACGGTGATCCAGCCGCTGCACGCTGCAGCCCTACGGGCAGCTTGAATTCGAGGTCCGCGATCCGAACGGCTACGTCCTAGTTTTTGCCGAACCTACGTAGCTCCTGCGAGCCGCACGTCCACACGTAACTCTTTCATTCCGTGAAACTTATTGTTGCGTGGGAGCCGCTCAGCCCCTACACTCTCGACGTTCTCCAAACAATGTGATCGAGAGAGGGCGCCGCGATGAATTTCGACTGGGCGACCATCAGCTATCCGGACGGGCGCATCACGAAGGTCCCGCCGACCGACTTTTACGCCATTCCCCTCGGGGAACGGATTCAGCTGCTGACGTCGAGCCGCATCAAGTTCGAGAAGGACAACCATCCGATCTCGCCGCTCGACGCGATCCGAAAGAAATGAGCCGACGATCGTTCATTACCACTGCACTCTTCGCCGCCGCGATGATCTGGATCGCGACGGTGGCGGCGGCGTATCAGGCGCTGCGGCGCTTCGAGAGCACGCCGGGCCGCGCGGCGCACGCGCGCACGTCATGGCCGGCCTCGAGCCGGATCGAGCTCGCGCCGGAGTGGACGCTGGTGATGCTGATCCATCCGCACTGCTCGTGCAGCCGCGCGAGCGTGCAGGAGCTGCAGGCCGTGGTCGAAGCCGCGCCGTCCGTGCGATCGACGGTGCTCGTTTTCCGTCCCAGCGATTTCCGGCGCGGCTGGGAGAAGACGGAAGTCGTCGAAGCCGCGTCGCGGCTGCGCCGCACGCACGTCGTGATCGACACCGACGGCCGCGAGGCGAAGCTCTTCGGCGGCTTCACCTCGGGACAGACGTTTCTTTATGACCGCAACGGGAGACTTCGGTTCTCCGGCGGCATCACGTCGCTGCGCGGACACGCCGGTATCAACCGCGGCCGCACCGACATCATCGACATTGCCCGCTCGCGCGCCACGCGCGCCTCGCATCCCGTGTTCGGATGCGCGATCACGAGCATGACCGAAAAGGAGCCCCGATGAGCACGACCCTCAGCAACGATCCGAAAGTGAACGCGCGCGCGGTTGAGCTGCGCGATGCGCAGGTGCTGGAGCGGCGCAAGAAAGTCGACAAGATGTTCGCGCTGCTGATCGGCATCCAGTACGTCGCCGCGATCCTCGGCGCGTGGCTCGTCTCGCCGTACGCGTGGGACGGAAAAGAGCGCGTGCTGCACATGCACGTATGGGTGGCCATCCTCGGCGGCGCCGGCATCGCCATCCTGCCGATCCTGCTGGCGTTCTTCCAGCCCGGCAAGCCGCTCACGCGGCACGTCATCGCCGCGTCGCAGATGCTTTCGTCGGCGCTGCTGATCCATCTCACCGGCGGCAGAATCGAGACGCACTTCCACGTCTTCGGCTCGCTCGCGTTTCTCGCGTTCTATCTCGACTGGAAAGTGATTCTCACCGCGACGACGGTCGTCGCCGCCGATCACTTCGCGCGCGGCATCTTCTGGCCCGAGTCGGTCTACGGCGTTGCGAATCCCGAATGGTGGCGCTTCCTCGAGCACGCCGGATGGGTCGTGTTCGAAGACATCTTCGTGGTGTGGGCCTGCTTCATGACCCTGCGCGAGATCGACATCGCCGCGACGCGGCAGGCGGAGGTCGAGTATCTGTCGGAGCAGGAGCAGCTCAAGACGGCGGCGCTGGAAATGGCGCTCGCGGAGATGAAAGCGACCGCCTGAGACAGTGAGTGGAGGACAGACAATCCTGTCTGTCCTCAGGACGCTGGCGAAGGGCTTGCTTCCCACGCCGAGTGGCTGTGTCGAAAGTGAAGCTCATCGCGCGGCGGACCGCGGTGGTTCTCATCCCGTTCCTGACGGGAGTCGGTGTCGCGCTGACGTTGTTTGCATGCTGCTGCCCCGGCCGCGTCGGGCGCGATCAGCCGGTCGAGCCGGTGGCCGCGCCGCCGATCGGTCTCGCGCATTTCGACGAGCCGAAGGATGTCGCTTCGGCGGCGCACACGCAGGCGGAGATGCGCAACGTCCTGTTCCACGTCGACCGGTCGATCGTTCTCAACATTCATTCGTTGCGCGGCGAGTTCTTCGACAAGACCGAAGGCCGTCCGCTGAACTTCGACGACAAGCAATCCTTCATCGTGAAGATCGCTCGCGCGCGCATCGGCGTGAGCGGCCGCGCGCTGACCGATCTGCTCAATCACTACGTCTTCAACTACGAAGGCACGCCGCTGAAAGGGCTGCGCATCCAGGTGCACGAGGGGAGGCTCGTGCAGCAGGGGATCATGCACAAACTGCTCGACATCCCGTTCGAGATGACGGCCGACGTTTCGGTGACGGACGACGGCTGGATGCGCATCCATCCGATCGACATCAAGATCTGCAACTTGAACGGCGACCTGCTGATGAAGGCATTCGGGATCTCGCTCGATGAGATTCTGAAGAAGCTGCCGAACGGAGTGCGCGTCGAGAAGAACGATCTCCTCATCAACGCGACGGCGATCCTGCCGCCGCCGGTGATTCAGGGCCAGCTGCGCGACGTGGAACTGCACGAAGACGAGCTATTGCAGGTCTTCGACAGCAACGTCGCCGCGGCGCCGCTCGACCCGCCCGATCCGCAGGAAAAGAACTGGCTGTTCTTTCGCGACGGCACGTTGCGGATGGGCAAGCTCTATTTCGTCCGCGCCGACATGCAGGTCGTCGACACCGATCCGCGCGATCCGTTCGACTTCTTCGTCGACTACTACAACCACCAGCTCGTCGAAGGGTTCACGCGCAATCAGCCCGACTACGGACTCAAAGTCTTCATGCGCGACTTCGACGATGTCGGCAAGCCGCACCAGCCCGGCGAGCGCCTGCCGCCCGATTGACGTCTATACTCTCGTCCATGCCGGATGAGGATGAACGGTCCAACATCGAGCTCGTGAAGATCTACGAAGGCGGCAACCCCGCGCTCCTCGCCGTCATCGAGTCGCTGCTCGACGACGCGGGCATCGAGTACAGCACGTCCTCGGAAAATCTGCAGGACCTCTTCGCCGGCGGGCGCTTCGGCACCGGCTACAACAATCTCATCGGACCGGTGAAGTTCTTCGTGCGCGCCGAGGATGAGAGCGAAGCGCGGGCGCTGCTCGATCAGTTGGAAAACGAGCCGCCGCCCGAGCTACCCGCCGATGAGTCCGCGTAGCGCCTCGCGCACGCGTTTCAGTCCCTCTTCGATATCGCGCACCGACACCGCGCCGGCGCTGAGACGGAACCAGCCGTCTTCCTCTTTCAGGCCGAACGCCTGGAACGGAACGACGGCGAAGCCGGCCTTCTCGAGCAGGAACTTCCGGATCGCTTCATTCGTGTGCAATCGATCGATGAGATCGAACTGTGCGGAGAGATAGATCGCGCCCTGCGGCGCGATCGCGTTGACGGGCAAGCCTTCGCGGCGCATCGCCATCAGTCCGTCGTACAGCGCATCGAGGCGAAGGCGCAGTTCGCGAATCATGTGATCGTGATACGCCGCGATCTCGTCCTTCTGCTTGAGGAACGACGCGACCGCGAGTTGCTCCGCCTTCGGCGCCCATGCGCCCATGTGGCCGATGATGTCGCGCATCCGCGCGGTGACGGCGGGCGGTGCCATCGTCCAGCCGACGCGCAGCCCCGTCGCGGCGAACGCCTTCGAAATGCCGTCGACGAAAATCGTCCATGCCGCCGATTCCGGAACGACCTGCGGCGGCGCGTAGTGCCGGTTCTCGCCGAACGTCAGCATCCAATAGACCTGATCCCAAAGCAGAAACAGCGGACGCTCGCCGGCGGCCGCGCGGCGCTCGTTTTCTTCGACGACGAGCCGAGCGATCGCTTCGACTTCGCTGCGGGCCATCACGGTGCCGGTCGGATTGAGCGGCGAGTTGACGGCGATGAGGCGCGCGTCGCGCACGTGCGGGCGGATCATCTCCGCCGTCGGCATGAAGTTCGTGTCCGCGCCGACGACCAGCTCCACCGGCACGCCGCGCATCAGATAGGTGTAGTGATTGTTGTTCCACGACGGCGTCGGGTAGATGACCTTGTCGCCCGGATCGACGATTGCCGCGTACGCGGCGAAGATGATCGGTCGCGCGCCACCGGCGATGAGCGTCGACTCGAGCGGATAGTCGAGTTGCAGTTCCTCGCGGTAGAAGTCGACGACGGCTTTGCGCAGTTCCAGCGTGCCGTCCGCGGGCGGATAGTTCGTCTGCCCGGCCGCGAGCGCGTCGACGATCAGCGACTCGAGCAGCCGCGGGATGCGGAACTCGGTGGGGGAGAAGTCGCCGACCGTGAGGTTCGCGACCGAGCGTCCGGTGGCCATCAGCGTGCGTACTTCGCCCGCGACCTTCAGCACTTCCGAGCCGATCAGATTTTGCGCGAGCGTCGAAAGCGACTGCGCGGTGCACTGGGCCAACGTCGTATCCGTCATCGTGTTCCTTTATCGCGATTGTACGCGCGGTGAATCTTCCAGAGGTCGCGCAACGCGCGGACGAAGTCGGTTGATTTCACCTTCGATCCCTTCACGTCGTGCCATTCCTTGATCGGCAGCTCGTAAATCGCCTTCGCCGCCGCATCGCGCCCGCGCTGCCGCACGAACCGCGCGATGATCTCGACGTCGAAAATCCAGCGCGAGAGAAACGGCTCGCGAAAGATCTCACGCATCGGCTCACTCGCGCGAAACAACTTCGCCCCGCACTGCGTGTCATAGACCGCGAGGCCGAGTGACGACGAGATCAGCGTCGCCCCAACCCGCCCAAAGTAATGCCGCGACGGATTGCGGCTGATCGAGCGCCCGAGAAGCCGCACCCGCGCCGCAAATACCATCTCGATCTCCGCCCGCGTCGCGAAGACGTCGAGGAACTCCTGCAACTCGGAGAGCGGCGTAGCCAGATCCGCGTCCCAGAATCCGACGAAATCGGCCTTCCGCTCCAGCGCCGCCAGAATCCCCAGCCGCACCGCCTCGGCCTTCCCCCGGTTCCTTTCGAGGTTGAGCACGGAGAAGCGCGTTGGATCCTCGCCGTGCAGCGATTCGAGAAGACGAAGCGTCCCATCGCGGCTTCCGTCATTGACGAAAAGGAACTCGACCCGCGCGCCTGTCGCCGTGTAACGGCGCAGCTCGTCGACGGGCAAACGATGCTCTTCGTTGTAGCAGGGGACGACCAGGATCAAATGCACGGCGCGCATTCTAGTCGGGAAAATGGACTACTCTTGATTGCGCCATGACCACGCAACCGAGCGCCCGGCTCACCCCGGAGGAGTACCTCCGCATCGAACGTGCAGCGGAATGGAAGAGCGAGTACATCGACGGCGAGATGTTCGCGATGGCTGGGGCGTCTGCTGCGGCATGGGCTCATTGCGGCAACCTGGTTGCGGAGCTCGCGCAACGCTCTCCGCGAAGCACCTTGTGCAGCTTACGCAGCCGACATGCGTGTCGCGACCGACCGGCAGCGGCATTACACGTATCCCGATGTCGTCGTTGCCTGCGACGCCGCCGCAATTCGTTGATGAGCATCGGGACACGATCATGAACCCGACGCTGATTGCCGAGGTGCTCTCCGAGTCGACGGAAAAGTACGACCGAGGAGAGAAATCCGAGCGCTATCGCTCTGTTCCGTCGCTTGCCGAATACCTGCTCGTGTCGCAGGAGCGGGTGCACATCGAGCTGTACACGCGCCAGCCGAATGGCGTTTGGAGTCTCCGCGAGTGGAACGACGCGGACGCAGAGATCGAGCTCACCTCGCTGCACTGCCGGCTGAAGATCGCCGAGGTCTATGCCAAGGTCACCTTCGATGCGCCCGCTGACCCGTCAACATCTTGACCAGTCAGCCCACTGAATCATGAACATCCTCTCCATCGAAACCCCCACCCATGGCCGCGTTCTCTACGAGCCGCGAGAGCCGGAGCGGCTGCTCATCGGCTTTCACGGCTACGCCGAGCTAGCGGAGGCGCATCTCGCGGAGTTGCACAAGATCGAGGGCACTTCGGGCTGGTCATTGGCGGCCGTGCAATCGCTCAATCGCTTTTACACGCGGGCGGGGGAGGTGGTGGGGAACTGGATGACGAAGCTGGATCGCGACGTCGCGATCGCGGACAACATTGAATATGTGCGCCGCGTGGTCGCTGCGCTTCCGCCCGCCAGGACGCTGGTATTCATCGGGTTCTCGCAGGGTGCGTCGATGGCGGCTCGGGCGGCGGCGGCGATTCGGTGTGACGGGCTCATCGCTCTTTGCGGCGATCTGCCGCCGGACGTGAAGGTTGAAGGCGTTCAGTTCCCGCAGGTGCTGCTGGCGCGCGGAAAGAGCGATGACTGGTACACGGAAGAAAAGTTCAAGGAAGACTTGAGCTTTCTGGGCGATCGCGCCACGCCGCTCGAGTTCGAAGGCGGGCACGAGTGGAGCGATGCGTTCCGAAACGCGGCGACGGAGTTTCTGAACGGACTCATTCGTTAAGACTTAGCCGTGCCGGACTCACGCCTCGAACGCCTCAAGGCGCGCCTCAAGGAACTTCCCGATCGGCCTGGCGTCTATCTGCACAAGAACGCCGAGGGGCAGGTCATCTACGTCGGGAAGGCGCGCAATCTCAAGAACCGCGTCACCTCGTACGTGGTCGGGAAAGGCACGCGCAACCATCCGCTGACGAACGCGCTGATCCCGGAGATCGACAACTTCGACTTCGTCACGACGAACAACGAGCTCGAGGCGATCCTCCTCGAAAACAACCTCATCAAGACGCACCAGCCCCGCTACAACATCCTCCTCCGCGACGACAAGACGTACCCGTACATCAAAGTCACGATGTCCGAGGACTACCCGCGGGTGGTGTTCACGCGGCGGATCGATCGCAAGAAGGGTGATCTCTTTTACGGGCCGTTCTTCGCCGGCACCGCGCGGCGCATCCTCAAGCTCGTCGCCGATCAGTTCAAGCTGCGCAGCTGCGACCTCGACATCGTCGAAGGCAAGAGCGCGCTGACGCGGCCCTGCCTCTACTACGACATGCACCAATGCCTCGGGCCGTGCGTGGTCGGGCTCACGACGTCGGAGGCGTATCACGAGATGGTCGACGACGTCGTGCTGTTCCTCAGCGGGAAATCGAAGGAACTGCAGGACCGCCTCAGAACGCGCATGTATCGCGCCGCCGAGGAGGAGAACTTCGAGCTCGCGACCTACTACCGCGACATCATCCGCACCGTCGAGCGCATTCAGGCCGAGCAGCAGGTTGCGTCGGCGGAAGACGAGGAGATGGATGTGTGGGGGCTGTACGAGGAGGGGAGCGACATCGCGGTGCAGCTCTTCGTCATCCGCGACGGCAACGTCGTCGACCGCCGCGAGCTGTTCTGGGAAAAAGTCGACGACTACCAGCCGGGCTACTTCCTCAGCGAGATTCTCCAGCGCTATTACCAGGACAACCTCTTCATCCCGCCGGAGATCCTGCTGCCGTTCGACGTCGAGGAAAACGACCTGATCACCGAGTGGCTAACGTCGCAGGCGCGCCGCAAGGTGCAGGTGCGCGTGCCGCAGCGCGGCAGGGGCGTCGATCGCGTGGAGCTCGCGAACCGCAACGCGCGTCTCTCGCACGAGTCGCGCTTCCGCAAATCGCAGCAGGACCGCCTGCAGATCGCCGCGTCGCGGCTCGCGCAGGTCATCGGCTACGGCGATCGCGACATTCAGAAAATCGAGTCATTCGACATCTCGAACATTCAGGGAAGCGACTCCGTCGCCGGCATGGTCGTTCTCGACCGCGGAAAGTTCGACAAGAACCAGTACCGCGTCTTCAACATCCGCACGGTTGCGGGCGCGGACGACTTCCGCTCGATGGCCGAGGCGGTCGATCGTCGATATCGACGGCTGCTCGATGAAACGAAACCGCTGCCGGACATGATCCTGATCGACGGCGGACGCGGACAGCTGAACGCGGCACTCGCGGCGCTGACGAAGCTCGGCATCGAGGAGATCCCGATCGCGGGACTGGCGAAACGCGAGGAGGAGATCTACGTTCCCGACCGCGAGGAAACGATCCGCCTCGATCGCCACGATCCCGCGCTGCAGCTCTTGCAGATGGTGCGCGACGAGACGCATCGCTTCGCTGTTTCCTCGCATCGCCGCCGCCGCGCGAAGCGCACGCTGCACAGCGAGCTCGATGATCTGCCGGGCATCGGCGAGAAGCGCAAACGGCTCCTCTTCGAGCGATTCGGCAGCGTCTCCGCGATCAAACAAGCGTCCGCGCAGGACCTGATGAATGTCCTCGGCCGCAAGGTCGGACAGACGCTGTACGACGAATTGCACGCGTGAATGCGATAATCCGCGCGCAATGCTGGAAGGCGAAATCAACGAGATCAATTTGGTCGAGCGGCTCGTGGAGCTTTGGCGCGAGCAGTTCACCGGCGCAATCCGCTTCGAAAACGACGGAATCATCAAGATCGTTTACTTCAAAGGCGGCGATGTGCTGTCGGCGAGCACGAACGATCGCGCCGACTCCGTCGACGAGATTCTCATGCGCGCCGGCAAGGTGTCGCGCGAGCATGTGAAGCAGGCGCTCGCGAAGCGAAAAGAGAACGAGACCCTCGGCGATGCGCTCTTGAATCTCGGATTCATCACGCGCAAGGAACTGACCTGGGCGCGGCGCGTTCAGGTGGTCGGCGTCATCCGCTCGATCACGGCCTGGAGCGCGGGGCAGTTCACGATCGTCGCCGACTATCTCCCGAAGCGCGACGAAGGAACGCTGTTTCCGCTGCCGCAGGTGCTGGTCGAGCTGATCGTCACCGATCAGGACCGGCAGAAGTTCGAGCGGGCGATGGACGGCGGCAGCGCGGTGTACGCAAAGGCCGGCGACTTCGACGATGTGTTCCGCAAGCTCGGCTTGAACGAGCAGGCGGAGGCGATCGTGCGGCAGATCGACGGGACGAAGTCCGTCTCCGAGGTCGCGACGACGTCGGGTGGGGAAACGTTCAATGTCTACAAGCTGCTGGGTGCGTTGGCGACACTCGGAATCTTGAATCGAGTGGATCAGGCGAGCGCGCAGCCGGAGTTTGCGCTCGATGACTTCGCATCGGCGGGCGTCGCGGATGCCGCCGATGTGTGGAACGAACCGCCGCATCCGCAGCCTGCGCCGACATTCGAGCTGGACGAAGCGGAAGCGCTGGCGCAGCCGACGCTCGAGATTCAGGTTCCGTCGTCTGAGCCAACCTCCTCGGCGTGGGACGAGGAAGAAGAAGAGATCGAGCCGGAGCCGGTGAGCGCGGCGCCGCCGGAGAGAATGCCGGCGTGGGACGTTCTCCCGCGCCCGCCCGCCCCGCCGCCCATCCCGACGCCGGTGGAGCCGGCCGCGGATGCGGACGAGGAGCAGTGGGGCTTCGATGATGCGCAACTCGAGACGGTGCGTCGTGCGTCGGCGCCGCCAAAGGCGAGCGCGCCGGTGATCAAGCAGGGCGGGCGGCGGTACGGATTCATCATCGCGCTGCTTGTCATCGCGATTCTCGCGGCGGGGGGATGGTTCGGGTACGGCTGGTGGCAGGGGCGCGAGGACGCGGCGGCGCAGCGTGCCGCAGCCGTCCCGGTGCGCCGTCCGGCGCCCCGACCGCAGCCTACGCCGGCACCGCCGCCGGAGACGGCCACGATCGTCGAGGCACCGACGACCACGACGGTCGCCGCAATCGACACGGCACCGACCCAGACGGCAGCACCCGCACCCGCACCCGTGCAAACCGACACGGGCGCTGCGCTGCCGAAAGTCACGCCGAAGCCGCTCGTGATCGCGGCACCTCCCGAGCCAGCGCCGTCGCCGTCCGCGGATGGCATTCGCGCGCGCTACGACGCCATGGCGCAACAGTTTGCCGCGAATCCGACCGGCAACTTCACGGTGCAGGTGCAGATCCTCTGCGAGCCGGCGAACGTGGCGAAGGCGATGAGCGCCGGCGGCAGCAACATCTGGTTCGTGCCGCAGACGATCGGCGCCCGCTCCTGCTATCGCGTGTTCTGGGGTCACTACAACACCCGCGACGAAGCGCAACGGGCGATGGCGGCGATTCCTGCGGATCTGCGCGATCGCAACTCGGCGGTCAAGCCGGTCCCGAAAGGCTGAGCCGTGCCTTGGCTGATCGACGGCAGCAACGTGTTAGGCGCGATGCACGTCGATCGTCACAGTGACGAAGCGAAGCGCGGGCTGGTGCGGCTGCTCGCCGCGTTTGCGCGCGCGAAGCGGACGCGGGTCACGTGCATCTTCGATGGTCCGGAGCCGCCGAGCTTCGCGCGGCATCTCGGCGCGGCGACGGTCGTCTTCAGCGCGCCGCGCAGCGCGGATGATCTGATCATCGAGCGTGCGGCGCAGGGCCGCGGTTGGAACGTCGTCACCTCCGATCGCGGACTCGCGTCGCGCGTGGAGCGGCGTCAGGTGAAGGTGGTTCCGCCGGCGACGTTCATCCGCGAGATGGAGCTTGCGGCGAGCGGGAGTGAGGGTGCGGAAGACGATTGGGCGGCGTATTTTTCCGATCCGAAAAACCGCATCGAATTTTGATGTCGGCGCGCCGACATTCATTCTAAGTATTTAAAACAGCAATCATTTAGCTGGAAGAATTTCGTTGTCGGCGATGGTGTTATCGTCGAACGCGTGGAGTGGACCGGAGAATCGCGAGGCGAAAGCCGAGAGGAAAGTCCGAACTCTCACGGGCAGCAGGCTGGCTAACGGCCAGGCGTGGCGACACGACGGAAAGTGCAACAGAAAACAAACCGCCGATCACGATTCGCAAGAGTCGTGAGGTAAGGGTGAAACGGTGCGGTAAGAGCGCACCGCGTCCCGCGTGAGCGGCGACGGCACGGCAAACCCCCTGCGGAGCAAGACCAAATAGGGACGTGATGGAACCGCCCGTTTCCGTTATCAGCGTCCGGGTAGGTTGCTTGACCGCCGCGGCAACGCGAGCGGCAGATGAATGATTCTCACCTCGCAAGAGGAACAGAATTCGGCTTACAGGTTCACTCCACGCTAACATCCCGCGCGCATGCTCACCCGCCCGCGCGCACTTCCCAACAACGCCCACATCGCCGTGCTCGCGGCTTCGGGTCCGAGTGACCGCGCGCGCATCGAAGAAGCGGCACGCGTCATCGAACAGCGCGGCCATCGCGTCACGCTCGCGAACAACATCGATCACCGTCATCGCGGCTATCTCGCCGGCAGCGATGACGAGCGCGCGGAAGAGTTAAACCGATTCTTTAGATCTTCCGAATACGACGCATTTTTCTTCGCCCGCGGCGGATACGGCGCGATGCGCATCCTCGCGTCGCTCGACTACGACGCGTTGCGCGAAAATCCGCGTCCGGTCGTCGGCTTCAGCGACATCACGGCCATCCATCAGGCCATGGCCATTCACGCCGGCGTCGCCGGACTTCACGGCCCGATGCTCAATCTCGATTTCCACGCCCGGCTCTCGCCCGACATCGACGAATGGTTCTGGTCGATGCTCGCCGGCGACGCGCCGCTGGTCCGCTCGTTCGCGCCGGCGGATATCGTGCTCGAAGGAGAAGCGGAAGGCCTGCTGTTCGGCGGCTGCCTCGCGCTCACGACGTCGCTCGCCGGAACGCCGTATGACTTCTGGATCGAAGACGGGATTTGGTTCTGGGAAGACGTCGACGAGCCGATCTATCGCATCGACCGAATGTTGACCCACCTGAGGCTGTCTGGCAGAATGAAAAAAATCCGAGGTGTGATCATTGGAGCGCTGAAAAACTGCGGAGACGAAGCAGAATTGCTTGTTTTTCTGCGCGAGTTTTTTCGGCCCTTCGGCATTCCGGTCGTACAAAACCTGCCCTTTGGCCATCATGGCAACAATCTCCTGATGCCGATTGGCACTCGCGTGCGCGTCAGCACTTTTGATTGCACAATGACGGTGATGGAGAAGGCAGTTCGCCCGTAGCGATGAAGGCCGTATTCAAAACAACCGGCGGCTCCGGCGGCGGAAAGGATCCTCTCAAGGATTCCCAACTCGCGTTCGCCGCCGGGGAGCGCATCTTCCAGCAGGATGACCTCGGCACGGAGATGTACATCATCCACGAAGGCACGGTCGACATCGTCAAGCACATCGGCGGCGAGTCGCACCAGCTGTCGCGCCTCGAAAAGGGCGACTTCTTCGGCGAGATGGCGCTCCTCGAGGCCATGCCCCGCACCGCGGACGCCGTTGCCTTCACCGACGTCAAAGTCGTCGCCATCAACGGCTCGCGCTTCGACGAGATGCTCCGCAAGAATCCTGAAGTCGCGGTGCGGATCATCCGCAAATACTCCAAGCGCCTCCGCGAAGCGAACACGCTGCTCGAAAAACTCGTCGGCCGCGAAGTCGACGTCGATCACGTCGCGCTCGACGCCACAATTCACGCTCCACAGCCGAAAGCCACGCGGCACCGCGTCGTCGACGTCGCCACCGGCACCGCGTTCTTCTTCAGCACCGGCGACGAGACCACCATCGGTCGCGCCGATCCTGTCACCGGCATCCTGCCCGACATCGACCTCACGTCCGTCGACACGAACCGTTCCGTCTCGCGCCGCCACGCGAAGATCATCAAGAGCGGCGACGAGTACCTCGCCCTGGAAGAGGTCGGCACCGTCAACGGCACGTACGTGAACGAGCAGCGCATCCCGACCGGCGTCCCGGTGACTCTACACGATGGAGATTTGTTGAAGATTGGGTTGATTTCGATGAAAGTCGTCTTCGACTAAGCCGGCACGGCCGGCAGCGCTGGCTGGCCAAGCCTCGGGCACGAGGGTGGCCAGTGGTGACATTCTCCGCGAGACTCTTGGAGTGACCATCCAGCCCGACCTTCCAGTTCAATTTCTCAAAGGCGTCGGCGAAGGACGCGCCCGCCTGTTTGCCGACGCCGGCATCGAGACCGTCCGCGATCTCATTTTCTTTTTCCCCTTCCGCTACGAAGACCGCCGCCATCCCGCGCGCGTCGCGGACCTCGGCACGCTGCTCGACACGCCGGTGGTGCTGCGCGGCCGCGTCGTCTCGGCCGTCGCGCGCGTCTCGCCGCGCAAGCGCATGCAACTCTTTGAAGCCGTGCTCGATGACGGCAGCGGCTCGGTCAAGCTGATCTGGTTCAACCAGCGCTTCCTCGCCGATTCGATCAAGCGCGGCGATCGTCTCGCGATTTACGGAATCCCGCGCATCACCGGCTACGGCGCCGCGCTGACGATCGAGAGCCCGGACTGGGAAAAATTCGAAGGCGCCGAGGATGAAGAAGGATCGATCGTCCCGATCTACTCGAAGATCGGCAACGTTCCGCCGAAGGTCTTGCGGCGGATGATCGGCCAGGCGCTCGAAGCGCTGCCGGCGATCGACGATCCACTCCCTGAAGAGATTCGCACGGAGCTCGGCGTCATCGATCTGCACACCGCGATTCGCGCGATCCATCAGCCGGCGGAGCTGAACGACGAGTTTCTCCGCCAGCGCTCGCCCGCGCATCTGCGCGTGATCCTGCAGGAGTTCTTCACGCTCCAGCTCGCGCTGCGCGTCCGCCGCGCGAACGACGAAGTACAGACCAAGACGCGCGCGATCACCATCGAGGACGAATTGCGCGAGGAGGTGAAACGGATCCTGCCGTTCCGCCTCACGGATGCACAAAAACGTGTGCTACGCGAGATCGCCGACGATCTCCGTTCCTCGAAGCCGATGTACCGGCTGCTGCAAGGCGACGTCGGCTCCGGCAAGACCATCGTCGCGCTGATCGCTGCGATCCTGATGATCCGCAACGGCCATCAGGCAGCGCTGCTCGCGCCGACGGAAATCCTCGTCGAGCAGCACTACCAGCGCATCCGTCAACTACTTGACCATTCCATCGTGGTGGCCCGCGCGACCGGATCCATGTCCGCCGGCGAGCGCCGCACGCTCCTGGCCGGCCTGCGCGACGGCTACATCCAGCTCGCGGTCGGCACGCACGCGCTGCTCGAGGACCGCGTGAAGTTCAAGTCCCTCGGCCTGGCGATCGTCGACGAGCAGCACCGCTTCGGCGTCGAGCAGCGGCAGAAGCTGTTCGCGAAGGGCGAGATGCCGGACATCCTCGTCATGACCGCGACGCCCATCCCGCGCTCGCTCGCGCTCGCCATCTACGGCGACCTCGAGCTTTCCGTCATCGACGAGCTCCCGCCCGGCCGCCAGCGCATCAAGACCGCCGTCCGCGCCGCGCACGAAGTCGAGCGCGTCTACGACTTCATCGACGACGAGATCGCCAGCGGCGCGCAGATCTACATCGTCTATCCGATCATCGAGGAATCGGAGAAGACGAACCTGAAACCATTGACCAGCGGATTCGAATCAACAGTGCGGCGCTTTCCGAAGCGCCGCGTGGCGATGATGCACGGACGCATGAAGAGCGACGAGAAGGAAGAGACGATGCAGCGCTTCAAGCGCGGCGAGATCGACATCCTCGTCGCGACGACGGTGATCGAAGTCGGCATCGACGTCCCGAACGCCTCGATCATGTTGATCGTCGACGCCGATCGCTTCGGCCTCTCGCAGCTGCACCAGCTGCGCGGGCGCGTGGGACGCGGGACGCGCAAGTCGTATTGCATTCTGCTGCATGAAGAACGCGTGGCGGCCGAGGCGAAAGATCGGTTGAAGATGTTCGAGAAATCGAAGGATGGATTCGAAGTGGCGGAGCACGATCTGCAGATCCGCGGTCCCGGCGAGTTCCTCGGCACGCGGCAGTCGGGCGCGCTGCGGTTCCGCATGGGCAACATCCTCCGCGACTACGATCTGATGGAGAAGGCGCGCGATCTCGCGATTGCCACCATTGAGGAAAGCCTCCCGCGTGCCGAGGAAATCGCGCAACGTCTCCTCGGCGTGCCGGTTCCGGCCGCGGCGGCGAAGGATTGACGATGACATTCCTTCGACGCCTCGCAAGAGTCTGCATCTGGCCGCGCACGACGGTCCGCGTGATCCTCGACGATCCGCGCCGGCGCATCCTTCCGCTGCTTCTCCTGGCGACGCTCTCCGCGATCTGCGGCAACGTCAGCGACAACACGCGCACCTCGCTGAAGAGCGTTTCGTACGCGACGCCGATGATTCTGTTCGCGACGCTGCTCGCCGCATTCGTGATGATCCTGTTGTTCTACTTCTTCGCCTGGCTCATCTACCTCGCCGGCAAATTTCTCGAAGGCCAGGGAAGCCACGCCGACGTTCGCACGGCGCTGGCGTGGGGACTCGCGCCCGTGATCTGGGCGCTGGCGTATCGCATTCCCGCGGTGCTCCTCGGCTGGACGCGCAGTTCGTCGCGGCCCGAAAGCCCGAACGAGAATTTCACCATCCACATGAACGACTTCAATGCCGGCTGTCTCGCCGCGCTCGTCTTCGGGCTGTTGGAGCTGACGATGATCGTCTGGTACGTCGTGGTCTCCAGCCGCGCCGTTGGCGAAGCGCATCGATTCTCGTCGTTGCGCGGCTTCGGTTCGATGGCGATCGTCGCCGTTGCGCCGATCGTGATCGGCATCGCCGCCTTCCTGGCGTTCAGCCACTGACACGCAACCGAACGTCGCGCGCTTCGTAAGCACAAGTGTGATCACCGTCGATCTGCTTTCGCTGCTCTGTGTTGCGGGTGCCGCGCAGCTGTTCGTGATGGCCGTGGTCTTCTCGACATCACGCTCGCTTTCGCAGCGGCTCTTCGCGCTATTCGCCGCGAACCTCGGCGTGATCATCGCCGGCTCGGTGGTGATGGATTCGATCCCGTCGCTCTCGCGCGTGCATCTTCCGTTCAACTACCTCCTCGCACCGCTCTTCTATCTCTTTGTGCGCGCGACACTCACCGGCGAGATCGGCTCGCGCGTCTGGTTGCACGCCATTCCGGCCGCGGGCTGTGCGATCGCGCTCATCCTTTCGCATCCCGCGCGCGTGATGCTTCTCGGCGTGCTCGTCGTGCAGGCCGCGCTCTATCTCGCGGCGACGCTGCGGCTGCTGCTGCGCCACGATCGCGCCGACCGCACGCTCTGGATTTCGCAATGGACGTTCGTCGCCATCTGGCTCGGCGCCGTCGCCCGGCTCGCCGGCGCGATCTCGCCGCGCGTCATCCCGTCGCTGCTCGCGTTCGGCGCGGTGCTCATCACCGCGGCGTTGCTGCGCGGGCGGGTGGCGGAGAAAAAGTACGTGCGCTCGACGCTGACGGACGATCGGTCGGAAGCGATCCTGCGCAGGCTGCTCGAGCACTTCAAAGAGGAGAAGCCGTACCTCGATCCCGAGCTCACGGTCGACACACTTGCGCAGCGGCTCGCGGTGCCGTCGAAGCATCTCTCGCAGATCATCAACGAGCAGCTCGGACGCAACTTCAATGACTGGATCAACGCCTGGCGTGTCGAGGAGGCGAAGCAACGGCTGATCGATCAGCGATCCAGCCACCTCTCGATCGTCGCGATTGCCGAGGCCGCGGGATTCCGCTCGAAGTCGACCTTCAACGCGGCGTTTCGCAAAGAAACGTCGACGACGCCCTCCGCGTGGCGCCGCCACCCTCGGAACGCCGGCGTCTCGCCGGCTGAACGGGAAGCGTCCCGCTTCCCTTGGCGGCGGGACGCCGCCAGCTCAGCCGGCGAGGACGCCGGCGCTCCGATGTAGTCCGGATTGAGGGCGAAGACGTCCGGAATCGCGATTCCGGCGAACTTTCTCCGTCGCCGCTGCGTGAGATCGTTGCGGAGGAAATCTCATGCACCGACTGCTCATCGTTCTTCTTCTCGTAGGCACCGCCGCGGCCCAGGAAAGCACAATCCAGGTTCCCGAGAACCGCGCGCTCAAGAACGGACGCACGATCCCCATCCGCGTGCTGGTCATTCCCGCGACGAGCGCGGCGAAGCAGCCCGATCCGATCTTCGCCCTCACCGGCGGCGGTCCGGGCATCGCCTCGATCCCCGACGCGAAGTCGTGGGTCGCGAACTTTCCCGATCTCGCCGCGACGCGCGACGTCGTCTTCTTCGACATGCGCGGCACGGGCGAGTCGAACGCGCTCGATTGTCCGCTCGGCGACGACGCCAATCGCGCGTTCCTCGCCGGCGAGCTGCCCATCGAGAAAATCGCGCCGTGCCGCGACCAGCTCGCGCAGAAAGCGGATCTGAAGTCGTACACCACCGCCGACGCCGCCGATGACATGGAGGACATCCGCCGCCGCCTCGGGTACGAGCGCATCAACATCTACGGCAGCTCGTACACCGCGCGGCTGGCGATGGTCTACGCGCAACGCTATCCGAAGCGCGTGCGCACCGTGACGATGAAGGCCGTCACGCCGTTCGCGCTCCGCAATCCGCTGTATTTCGCCGCGTCCGCGCAAGCATCGCTCGATCGCGTTTTCGCCGATTGCGCCGCCGACGCCACGTGCCGCGAAAAGTATCCCGATCTGAAAACGCAATTCGCGAGCGTCCATCACGATCTTTTTGCCGGCGCCGTTCGCCGCATGCTCTACAGCGCTGACGCGCAACGCGCACTTCCATCCGTCATCGCCTCCGCCGCGCGCGGCGATCTCACTCCGCTGCAGCCGATGTTCAAAGCAGGTGAGGCCATCGATCGCGTGCTGAACCTCGGCCTCTTCCTCAGCGTCACCTGCGCCGAAGACGTCTCGCGCTTCACCGAAAGCGAAGCGATCGAAGCCGCGCGAAACACGTTCAGCGGTCCAGCGTTTCCGCTCGCGCTACTGCGCGTCTGCCGCGAATGGCCGACTGCGCCCGTGCGTCACGCGATGACGAAGAAAGCGCGCGTGCCCGCGCTGATCATCTCCGGCACGCTCGATCCCGACACACCGCCGCGCTGGGGCGCGGAGATGCAACGCATCTTTCCCGGAAGCTTGCATTTGATCGTCGAAGGAATGGCGCACTCCGGCAGTCCGCAGTGCGTGCGCGACGCCGTCACGAAGTTCGTGCTGTCGGGATCGGCGAAGGGTCTCGACGCGAGCTGCAACGGAGAGAAGCGCCCACCGTTCCGGTGAGCGCGTCCTCTGCTACACTGCGCCCTCATTTTTCGACCCGTGAGTCTCCTTTGAATCAGTCACCCCAATATGTCCTCAGCGGACTCCGTCCGACGGGCCGCATTCATCTCGGCAACTACTTCGGCGCAGTGAAGAACTGGGTCGAGCTGCAGGACCGTTATCCCTCGTTCATCTTCGTCGCCGACTGGCACGCGCTGACCTCGGATTACGCCGACCCGTCGAAGGTCCGCGAGGCGACGTTCAACGCCACCGCGGACCTGCTCGCCGCCGGCATCGATCCGCAGCGCACCGTGCTCTTTCTGCAATCGGAAGTGAAGGAGCATGCGGAACTGCATCTCCTGCTCTCGATGGTGACGCCGCTGCCGTGGCTCGAGCGCGTGCCGACGTTCAAGGACCAGCAGGAGCAGCTGCAGGAGAAAGACCTCAACACCTACGGCTTCCTCGGATATCCGCTGCTGCAGACCGCCGACATCATTGTCTACCGCGCCGCGTACGTGCCGGTCGGTGAAGATCAGGCTTCGCATCTCGAGCTCTCGCGCGAGATCGTGCGGCGCTTCAACAACTTCTATGGTCCCGTCTTCCCCGAACCGCAGGCGCTGTTCACGCCGACGCCGAAAGTGCCGGGGCTCGACGGCCGGAAGATGTCGAAGTCGTACGGCAACACCATTCCTCTGTCCGCGAGTGCCGACGAGATCCGCGCGCTGGTGATGACGATGTTCACCGATCCCAACCGCGTGCGCCGCAGCGATCCCGGCAATCCCGACATCTGCAATCTCTTCCAGTTCCACAAACTCTTCTCGACTGCCGAGACCATCGCGCGCGTCGATCACGAATGCCGCACGGCGCAGATCGGCTGCGTGCAGGACAAGAAGCTGCTCGCCGACATCATCATCGAGTCGCTGGGCGCCATCCGCGCGCGCCGCGAAGAGATCGATCGCGATCCGTCGATCGTGTGGGACACGCTGCGCGACGGAAATCGCCGCGCGCGCGAGCGGGCAGGCGAGACCCTCGCATTGGTCCGCGACGCGATGAAGATCGATTACCCGGAGCTGCGATGAGCGAAGAGCAGCATCGTGTCATTCCGAGCCTCGAAGTGGGCGAGGAATCCCCGGCAAAGCACGAAGCGGGGGATCCCTCGCTAAAGCTCGGGATGACACAGGAAGAAGAAGCAGACGAGTCCGCGTACAAAGTCACGCTGCCCTCCTTCCACGGCCCGCTCGATCTCCTGCTGCATCTCATCAAGAAGCACGAGATCGACGTCTACGACATCCCGATCGTGCTCGTCGTCGAGCAGTACAACGCGTATCTCGATGCGATGACCGAGCTCGATCTCGACGTCGCCGCCGACTACATCTACATGGCGGCGCTGCTGATCAATATCAAGTCGCGCATGCTCCTGCCGCGCGATGAGAGCGAGGAGCAGCTCGAGGATCCGCGCAAAGAGCTCGTCGATCGATTGCTGGAGTACCAGCGCTTCAAAGCCGTCGCCGAAACATTCGCGGAGCTCGACCTCGTGCGCATGGGAGTGTGGTCGCGCCCGCACGTGCCGCTGCCGGGCGAAGAGCCGGCGGAGATGGACATGAGCGAGGTCGGCCTGTTCGACCTCATCGACGCCTTCCGCACCGCGCTCGTCCGCTACAAGCAGAACCATCCGCAGTCGATCGAGCTGCAGCGCATCGTCCACAAAGTCTCGGACAAGATGTCCGAGCTCTACACGAAGGTGCGCGAGAAATCGCCGATCCGCCTGCACTGGTTTCTCGAAGGCCGCGACCGCGAAGAGCTGATCGCCGTCTTCCTCGCGACCCTCGAGCTCGTCCGCCTCGGCGGCATTTCGCTGCAGCAGAAAGGGACGTTCTCCGAGATCCTCATCGCGAAGACGGAGACCGAGATCGATCCCGAGAAGATGTTCGAAGACTCGTTCGATGTAGGAAGGAACCATGGAACCAAACGAGTTACGCGCTGCCATCGAAGCGATCCTCTTCGTCAGCAGCGATCCCATCAAAGTCGACGAGCTCTCCGAGTCGTTCGACGAAAGCAAAGAAGCCGTCGCGACGCAGCTCGACGAGATCAAGCGATTTCTCGAAGATCACGCCGGCGGATTCATCCTCGAGCAGACCGCCGGCGGCTGGCGCCTGGCCACGCGGCCCGAGCATGACTCGATTCTGAAAAAGCACTTTGCGAAGAAGGGCGAGAACCGCATGTCGATCGCGGCGCTGGAGACGCTGGCCATCGTCGGCTACCGGCAGCCGATCACCGCGCCGGAAGTGTCGGAGATCCGCGGCGTCAACTCGACGGCGGTCATTCGCACGCTGCTCGAACGGCGCATGATCCGCGTGTCGGGACGCAAGAACGTCGTCGGCAGTCCGTTTCTCTATCGCACGACGAAAGAGTTTCTCGTGCACTTCGGTCTCAACGACATTCGCGACTTGCCGCGGCTCGAAGAGTTCGGAGATCTGATCGGCGAGAACATCAACGAAGATCTCGTCACCGCGATTCAGGAAACTGTCATTCCGAGCCGCGAAGACGGCGAGGAATCCCCCGCCGAAGAAGAAGGGGATCCCTCGCTGACGCTCGGGATGCCAGAAGAAGAAGTCGGGATGACCCGTGATGAAATCGAGAGCACTGAAGAAACTCAGTTAGAATCGGTCGCGAGCGATTCAGCAGAAGAAGAGTGATGCAACTCGAGCGGCTGCAGAAGATCATCGCCCACGCGGGCTTTGCATCCCGGCGTGAAGCAGAGACGATGATTCGGGAGGGACGGGTCACGGTGAATGGCCGTGTCGTCACCGAGCTCGGAACGAAAGCGAGTCCCGGCCGCGATCACATCAAAGTCGACGGAAAGCTCATCACCCGCGCGGAAACCCATCGCTACATCCTTTTGTACAAGCCGAAGGAAGTGGCGTCGACGGTCAACGACCCCGAGGGACGGAAGACGGTTGTCGATCTCGTGAAGGGTGTGCGCGAGCGCATCTATCCGGTCGGACGCCTCGACTACCAATCGGAAGGATTGCTGCTCCTCACGAATGACGGCGACCTCGCGTACAAGATCTCGCATCCGAAGCACGGCTCGGTGAAGACGTATCACGTCAAAGTGCGCGGCGTGCCCGACGAGCGGATCATCGGAAAGCTCGAGCGCGGCATCACCATCGACGGCAAGCGCACCGTGCCGTGCGAGATCGCGCGCATGAAGACCACCGGCAAACGCGACGACGAAGGCAACAGCTGGTTCGAAGTGCGGCTGCGCGAAGGACGCAATCAGCAGATCCGCAAGATGTTCAAAGCGGTCGGACATCCGGTCTCGAAACTGCGCCGCGTCGCCATCGGCCCCATCGCCGATCCGAAGCTCACCGCCGGCGACTGGCGCGAGCTCACCAAGCATGAAGTGAAGATGCTGGAGACGATGAAGGAGCTGCCGAAGGCGAAAGCGAAGCCGAAGGCGAAGAAGAAGCCGGCCAAACGTGCCGCGCGCAAGACCACAACCCGCAGCAAGGCGCCCCGCAAGAAAGCCGTAGCCCGACGCGCGCGATGAGCACTATCGTCGCGATTGACGGACCCTCCGGCGTCGGCAAAACCACCACCAGCAAACTCGTCGCGCGCGCGCTCAACCTGCCGCACATCGACACCGGCGCGATGTATCGCGCCATCGGTCTCGCCGCGCTGCGCAACAACATCGATGTGCGCGATGCGAACGCCCTCGAACAGCTCGCCAATCAATCCAACATCGAGTTCGTCCCCGGCGATCCGCCGCGCGTCCTTCTCAACGGCGAAGACATCACCGGCCTGATCCGCACGCCCGAGATCAGCATGGCCGCGAGTCACGTCTCCGCCATCTCCGCCGTCCGCCGCGTGCTCGTCCGCCTGCAACAGGACCTCGGCCGCCGCAACGGCGGCGTGCTCGAGGGAAGAGACATCGGCACGAAGGTCTTTCCCGAAACGCCGCACAAATTTTTCCTCACCGCCCGCCCCGAAGTGCGCGCCCGGCGGCGGTATGACGAGCTGATCGCAAAAGGGGAGAGCGTCGACTTCGAGGCCGTGCTCGCCGAGTCCCTGAAACGCGACGAACAGGACTCCACCCGCGCCGATTCGCCGCTGATGTACGACGAGTCCTACACAGTCATCGACACGTCCGACCTAACAATTCCAGAGGTCGTCGAGCGGATCGTCAAGCACGTTTCTTGACTCCCCTCCACCCCGCCGTTACACTGCCAAACTCGGCGTGCATAACAACTTAGCGTCGATGTTAGGCCCGGACGCGCGGCGTGGCGCGATCCGGAATTATTTAACAGGGGGTTCCCCGCTACATGGCGTCCAATGACGAGACAAAGAAACCACTCCAGCCGCGTCAGGCGGACAGTAACGATCTGGAGAACCTCGGCATGGGCGAGCTTCTCGACCTCTACACCCGGCCCACTCTGGCCGAGGGAGAGATCGTCAAGGGTCGGGTCATCAAGGTAACTCCCTCCGATGTCGTCGTCGACATCGGCTACAAATCCGAAGGCCTCCTCCCCGTCGGCGAAGTCACCGGCTATGACGGACAGGTGCGCGTCAAGCGCGGCGATGAGATCGAAGTCTTCATCGAGCGCTTCGAAGACTCCTCCGGTTACGTCGCGCTGTCCCGCGAAAAAGCCGCGCGCATGCGTGTGTGGGACGACATCGAAGCCGCGTACAAAGCCGATCAGGCGATCAACGGCCGTGTCGTCGATCGCGTGAAAGGCGGACTGCAGGTCGACGTCGGCGGCATCAAGGCCTTTCTGCCCGGCTCGCTGATCGACACCAAGCCCGTCAAGAACCTCGACGCGCTGCGCGGTCACGAGATGAAGTTCAAGATCGTCTCGTTCGACAAGAAGCGCGCGAACGTCGTCCTCTCGCGCCGCGCCATCGTCGAAGTCGAACAGGCCGCGGCGAAAAAGACCACCTTCGGCCGCCTCAAAGAAGGGGAGCTCACGCACGGCGCGGTGAAGAACATCACCGAGTACGGCGTCTTCGTCGACCTCGGCGGCGTCGACGGCCTGCTGCACATCACCGACATCTCCTGGGGCCGCGTCGCGCATCCCTCCGAATACTTCAACGTCGGCGACGAGATCGAAGTCATCGTCCTCAAGTTCGACGCCGACTCGGAGCGCGTCTCCCTCGGATACAAACAGAAGTCGCCCGATCCCTGGTCCGACGTCGCCGACCGCTATCCGCTCGGCAGCCGCGTCAAAGGGAAAGTCGTTTCGCTGACGGACTACGGTGCGTTCCTCGAGCTCGAAGAAGGCGTTGAGGGATTGATCCACGTCAGCGAAATGTCGTGGACGAAAAAGATCCGCCACCCGGCGAAGATGCTGAACATCGGCGAAGAAGTCGAAGCCGTCGTCTCCGACGTCAACATCCCGAACCGCCGCATCTCGCTCTCGCTCAAGGCGCTCGAGCAGAATCCGTGGGACACCATCTCCGAGCGCTATCCGGTCGGCAGCGTGATCGAAGGCCGCGTGCGCAACCTGACCGACTTCGGCGCGTTCGTCGAAGTCGAAGAAGGCATCGACGGACTGATTCACATCTCCGACATGTCGTGGCACCGCCGCCTCAAGCATCCGAGCGAAGTGCTGAAGAAGGGCGACACCGTGAAGGCGCGCGTGATCAACGTCGACGGCGAGAACCAGCGGCTGTCGCTTTCGATCCGCGAGTTTTTGCCGAACGAGTGGGACAACTTCGCGAAGCTGCACAACGTTGGCGAAGAAGCGATCGGCACGGTCTCGAAGATCACCGACTTCGGATTGTTCATCCGTCTCGCCGACGGAGTGGAAGGCCTGGCGCACGTTTCCGAGGTGCAGCGCGACGCGCGGCAGAAACTCGACAAGCTGTTTCATCCGGGCGAAGCGGTGCGCGCGCGCATCATCAAGATCGATCCGGGCGAGCGGAAGATCGGCCTCACCACGCGTGATGTCGAGCCGCTGACGGAAGAGGAGCGGGCGCAGCACGGCGACACAGGCTCGACGGAAACGCACGAGCCGCCGCCGGACGAAACCCCGCAGCAGAGCTGATCATGTCCGAGCTGGCAGCGCTGCATCCTCCACCGCCGCCTCCGCGCAAATCGCGCGCGCCGCTCTTTTTCGCCGGCGCGCTCAGCGGATGCCTCACGGTCGTCGCGGCGTTCGTGTTCCTCTTCATCGTCGTCGCGGTCTACACCGACGACGAGGGCGATTTCAGTCTCGGCGCCGAGAAGGTCGCGATCCTGCCGATCGAAGGAGAGATCCTCGATGCGCGGGAAACGCTCGACCTCCTGCACAAATACGCGCGCAACGACACCGTCAAAGCGATCGTCGTGCGCATCAACAGCCCCGGCGGCGCGATCGCGCCGTCGCAGGAGATCTACGCCGCCATCCGCCAGGCGCGCAAAGCGAGCGGCAAGCCGATCATCGCCTCGATGGACAGCGTCGCGGCGTCGGGCGGCTACTACATCGCCGTGGCTTGCGATCGCGTGGTCGCGAATCCCGGATCGATCACCGGATCGATCGGCGTGATCATGCAGTGGTTCAACACGAAGGACCTCGTGCAGTGGGCGAAGATGAAGCCCGAGACGATCACCAGCGGCGCGATGAAAGACGCCGGCTCGCCGTACCGCGAGCTGACGGAATCGGAGCGCGCGTACTTCCAGCACATCGTGACGCAGCTGCACTCGCAGTTCGTGCGCGCGGTGGCGGACGGACGCGAAGGGAAGCTGTCGCAGGCGGACGTGGCGAAGATCGCCGACGGCCGCGTGTTCACCGGCGAGGAAGCGCTGGGACTGAAACTGATCGACGAATTGGGAACGATCGATGACGCCGTGCGTCAGGCGGCGAAATCGGCGGGGATCAAAGGCGAGCCGGCGAAGATCTGGCCCAGGCGCCGCGAGGCGACGCTCTTTGATCTGCTCACCGGCAACACCGACGCGCGCAGCATCATCGAGCGCGTCGTCAGCCGCAGACTCCCGCAGTTCATGTACAGGTGGTAGGAAGAGGAGGCGAACCTTGGACGAACACACCGACGACATCGACAACGAGCTCGAAGAACTGGACGAAGAAGAAGCGGCGCCCGGCGCGGGAGTGATGACCAAGGCCGAGCTGGTCGATGAAGTCGCGCGCGTCGTTCAACTGACGAAGAAGCAGGCCGAGACGATCGTCAACATCGTCTTCGATTCGATCGTCGACTCGCTGCGCTCCGGCCAGAAAATCGAGCTCCGCGGATTCGGCAGCTTCCGCCTCCGCAGCCGCAAGTCCCGCACCGGCCGCAACCCCAAGACCGGCGAGAAAGTCGAAGTGCCGTCGAAGAAGATTCCGTACTTCAAGCCGGGGAAGGAGCTCAAGGAGTTGATCAACAAGACGTTGGGGGATGGCGCGGAGGTGGAGGGTACAGAGAGCGTCGCTGGTGGCCAGTGAGGATCGAATTGAGAATTGAGAATTGGGAATTGAGAATGAAAAACAAAGGCAGCGAAGCCATTCTCAATTCACAATTCTCAATTCTCAATTAGCATGCACGTCCTTTTCACGCCCTGGAGATTCTCCTACTTGACGTCCCCCAAGAGCGACAACCCCAGCTGCATCTTCTGCGTTGCCGCAAGTTCGGATGACGTGCGATCCACGCTGACGCTGTATCGCAGCGCGAGCGCCGTCGTGATGCTGAATCGCTATCCCTACACCAACGGCCATCTGATGGTCGCGCCGGTCGCGCACGAGGCGCGGCTCTTCGACAGCACCGACACGTCGCTGCGCGCGCTCATCCGTCTCACCGCCGAGGCGCAACGGATTCTCTCGGACGTCTATCATCCCGACGGCTTCAACGTCGGTATGAACTTCGGCCAGGTCGCGGGTGCGGGCGTGGCCGATCACTATCACGTGCACATCGTGCCGCGCTGGAACGGCGACTCGAATTTCATGACCGTCACCGCGAAGACGCGCCTCGTTCCCGGAAGAGCTCGACGTCACGTTCGACAAGCTCGCGCCGCACTTTCAGGAGATGGCGCTGCCCGAATGAAGGTCCGCACTCTCACCGCGTTGCTGCTCGCGTACGTCATTCCCGGCGCCGGCCATTTCTACCTCGGCAAGCGCGAGCGCGCGATCGCGTACTTTGCTCTGATCGTGCTCCTGTTCGTTCTCGGCCTCTCCATCGACGGCTCGCTCTACACCCTCTCCGAAAGCCGCGGGTCGTTGCTGCGGCTCCTGGCCAGCATCGGCTCCATCGGCGGCGGCGCGCTCTACTTCATCGCCAACGCGATGGGACCGCACGGCAACATCACCTCGGCGACCTATGAGTACGGCACGATGTTCATGCTCTCCGCCGGCCTCATGAACCTCCTCCTCGTCGTCGACTGCTACGACATCGTGCGCGGGAGGAAAGAGTGAGCCTCCTCCGCAGCCACATGGTGCTGATGTTCATCTACGCCACGATGCTGGCGGTCTTCTTCGCGCTGCTGTGGCGCCACGAAAAGCACGCCCGCATCCGCCTCGGCCTGATCATCTTCTGCTCCCTCTTCCTCGGCGGCATCATCCTCGGCTGGCTGATGTTCCCGGCGCCTTACAAATGAGCGCAAGTGCCGAGGCGGCGAGACGCCGCCTGCTCAGCCGCCGAGACGGCGGCGTTCCAGCCTCGGAGCGCCGGCGTCCTCGCCGGCTGGCCCGGCGGCGTCCCGCCGCCGCGTCCCCGGGCGGCGGCAAATGAAGCTCGCCATCGTCGCCGGCGAGGCTTCCGGCGATCTCCACGCTTCCGAAGTCATTCGCGAGCTGAAGCAACTCGAGCCCTCGCTCGAAATGTTCGGCATCGGCGGAGATCTGCTCGCGCGCGAAGGGATGACGCTGCTCCATCACGCCAGCGAGATCGGATTCATCGGCCTGTTCAACGTCCTCCGCCACCTGCCGATGTTCCGGCGGATCTTCCGTGAGCTGATGGAGCGCATCGAAGCGGAGAAGCCGGATGCGGTGCTGCTCGTCGACTATCCCGGCTTCAATCTGCGCGTCGCCCGCCGCGCGAAAGAGCTCGGCCTGCGCGTCGTCTACTACATCTCGCCGCAGGTGTGGGCGTGGCGCAAGGGACGCGTGCGGCACATCGCCAAGTACGTCGATCGCATGATCGTGCTCTTCCCGTTCGAAGAAGAGTTCTATCGCGAGCACGAAGTGCCGGTGACGTACGTCGGACATCCGCTGATCGAACAACTCGCCGGCGTGAGGAGAAAACAACGCAGTGACGACGAACTGCGTATCGCGCTCCTGCCGGGATCACGCAAGACAGGAAGTGCACACGCTGCTGCCGGCGATGCTCGACGCCGTCGCGATTCTGCGGCGCGAGCGAAAGGTGAACGCGTACATCATCCAGGCGCCGACGATCGAGCACGACGAGCTGATGGCCATCGTGCGCGCGAAGGACATCGACGTCCCGATCCTGCCGCACGACCGCGGCGAAGGCGTCGCCGCCGCCGACGTGTCGCTCTCCGCCTCCGGCACCGCAACGCTCGAATCCGCGGTCCTCGGCACGCCGGTCGTGGTGATGTATCGCCTCAGCCGGCTGACGTACATCCTCGGCAAGAAGCTCGTGCATCTGCCGCACTTCAGCCTCGTCAACATCGTCGCCGAAAAAGAAGTCGTGCCGGAGCTCGTTCAGGACGAGGTGAACGGCGAGCGCATTGCGTCCGAGGTCAGAAGAATCGTAGCGCCGGAAAACTACGAGCGCATTCGCGCAGAGCTGGCGAAGGTGCGGGAAAAGCTCGGCGAACCGGGCGCGAGTCGACGGGTCGCCGAGGAAATCCATAAGATGGTCGCGGGATGAAAATCCTGCGGCGGCTCTACCGCTATCTGAATCGATACAAAGCCTGGGCGTTTCTCGCCTTCGGCTCGATGATCGTCTTCGCGCTCACGCAGACCGTGCTCGCCGCGCTCGTGCAGCCGGTAGTCGACGACGTGCTCACGCCGCCGGGCGTGCATAGGGCGACGGCGAAGCAGGCTGGCCGCACGGCGACGATCGACAACGCACTGCAATCCAACGTGCCGGCGCTCTATCGCGCGAAGAAAACGTTCAATCACTGGTGGAGCGCCAATCCCGACAAGAAATGGCGCCGCGTCCTGACCATCCTTTTAGTCGTATTCGTCCTGCGCGCCCTCACGTCCTTCCTCTCCGAATACGCCTTCCAGAAAGTCGGGCTCTCGACGGTGCGCGATCTGCGCAATCAGTTGTACGAGCGGATCATCCATCAGAGCCATCGCTTCTTCGCCCAGCGCTCCACTGGCGAGATGGTGAGCCGCGTCGTCTCCGATGCCGACGCGATTCAGGCCGCGGTCTCGACGCGCATGGGCGATCTCCTCCAGGAGTCGGTCACGCTCATCGGCTTGATCATCTACGTCTTCATCAAGAACCCGGTGCTCGCGCTGGTCAGCTTCGTCGGCGCGCCGCTCATCATCACGCCGGTCGTGCAGTTCGGAAAGCGGCTGCGCAAGACCACGCACAAATCGCAGGAGCGGATGGCGGAGATCGCCACGCTGCTCGAAGAAACGATCCGCGGCGTGCGCATCGTGAAGGCGTTCACGATGGAGCCGTTCGAGGTCTCGCGCTTTCAGGAAGCGACGCGCAAGCATCTCGGCTGGAACCTGCGCGCGCAGCGCGTGCAGGCGCTGACCTCGCCGGTGATGGAGCTGCTCGCCGGCGTCTCGATGATCGCGCTCTTCGCGTACGCGCAGTCGCGCATCGCCGCCGGCGCGCTGACCGGCGGCGAGTTCGCGAGCTTCCTCACCGCGCTCGCGCTGATGTACGCGCCGGTCAAGAAGCTGAACAAAGTGAACCTCTCGCTCAACACCGCGCTCTCGGCGGCCGAGCGCGTGTTCTCGATGCTCGACGTGCCGAATGAGGTGCAGGAGAAGCCGGACGCGCGCGAGCTGAAGACGGTCGGCAGCGGGATCCGCTACGAGAACGTCACGTTCGCATATAGTGGAGGACAGGCACTCCTGCCTGTCCAAGGCACGACAGGACAGGCAGGAGTGCCTGTCCTCCACAACATCGAGATGACCGTCGCGCCGGGCGAGATCGTGGCCATCGTCGGCGGCAGCGGGGCAGGGAAGTCGACGTTCGTCAATCTCCTGCCGCGCTTCTACGACGTCAGCGAAGGCCGCATCACCATCGACGGCATCGACCTCCGCGACGCGACGCTCCAGTCGCTGCGCCGCCTGATGGGTTTCGTCACGCAGGAAGTGATCCTCTTCAACGACACCGTGCGCAACAACATCGCCTACGGCCGCTCCGACGTCGATCACGAGCAGGTCGTCGCCGCGGCGAAGGCCGCGAACGCGCACGACTTCATCATGAACCTGCCGATGGGCTACGACAGCATCATCGGCGAGAGCGGCGTGCTCCTCTCCGGCGGCCAGCGCCAGCGTCTCGCCATCGCCCGCGCGCTGTTCAAAGATCCGCCGATCCTCATTCTCGACGAAGCCACGTCGGCGCTCGACACCGAATCCGAACGGCTCGTGCAGCAGGCGCTCGAGCATCTGATGCGCGGCCGCACGACGCTCGTCATCGCCCACCGTCTCTCCACGATCCGCAGCGCGCACAAGATCATCGTGCTCGATCGCGGAGAGATCGTGGAGTCGGGCAATCACGAGGAACTGCTGCGGCAGCGCGGCGTTTATCGCAAGCTGTACGATCTGCAATTCGTCGACGACGAGGTCGCGGCGAGGGACTCCCGCGCTGACCCTCAGGCGAAAGGCGTACGAGTAGGCTAGGCCACTAACGCTGCGGGCCGTGCCCGCCATCGCCTTCCTCGGCACGATGTTCCTCAAAGCCCTGCATGCCACGATTCGCAAGCGACACGTGCATGCCGAGCGCATCCTCGAGGCGCCGCAACACATCTTCGTTTTCTGGCACATGCACATCCTTTCCGCGTTCTACTCCCTCTGGCAGCGGCCGCTGATTGTGCTCCTCTCGCAATCCAGGGACGGCGAACTGATCGCGCGTTGTGTACGACACTTCGGTGCCGATTCCGTGCGCGGCTCTTCGACGCGCGGGGGCAGCAGCGCGCTGCGCGCACTCGTTCGCGAGGCGCGCGACGGAAAGAACCTCGCCTTCACGCCCGACGGACCGAAGGGGCCGCCGCGCGTGGCGAAAGACGGTGCGATCTATGCTGCGAAGGTCACCGGACTGCCGATCGTGCCGATGGCGGTCGCGGCCACGCGAAAGAAAAACCTGCGCTCGTGGGACGGAACGATGGTTCCAATGCCGTTTTCGAAGCTCATGTACGTTTACGGCGAGCCGATCACGGTTCCGCGCGACGCGGACGTGGAAGAATGGCGCAAGCGACTCGAAGACGCGCTGAACGCAGCGACGGAGGAAGCAGAGCGGATGGTACGGGAATGATTCAATCGATGACCGGATTCGGCCGCGCATCGGGCGCGCTCTCCGCGCGCTACTTCGCGACCGTGACGGCGAAGAGCGTCAACCACCGCTTTCTCGAAGTGAGCGTGCGCCTGCCCGAATACATGTGGGACATGGAAGCGCCGCTGCGCGCGCTGGCCTCCGAGTTTTTCTCGCGCGGCAAAGTCGATCTCTCGATCCGCATCCAGCGCACGCAGCAGCCCGACTACAACGTCCGCATCAACACGCAGATCGCGAACACGGTCATCCCGCAGCTGCGCTCGATCGCCGAGGAGCTCGGACTCGGAGCGTCGCTCACCGGCAGCGATCTGATGCGCGTGCCTGACTTTCTGCAGGTCGAAGCGATCGACGCCGAGATCACCGATGACGAGCGCGAGTCGCTGACCGCGCTCGTACGCGACGCCTTCACGCAGATGACGCAGATGCGCGAGCGCGAAGGCGTCTCGCTCCGCGACGACATCGGCGCGCGCGTCGCGGCGATCCGCAAACTGCGCGAAGAAATCGCCGCGCATCGCGACGAAGTGCGCGCGGAGGTGTTGGCGAACTACCAGCAGCGCGTGCAGGAGATCGCGTCGCAGGCCGGCGTCGACGTCGCGCAGGACCGCATCGCGCAGGAAGTCGTGATCATGGTCGAGAAGGGCGATATCGCCGAGGAGCTCACGCGGCTGGCGCATCACCTCGATCAGATCGAGAAGGCCATCGGCGGCAAGGAAGCGGCGGGGAAGAAGCTCGATTTTTTGTCGCAGGAGATGATCCGCGAGATCAACACGATGGGCTCGAAGTCGCGCTCGGCGGCGATTCGGACCGTGGTTGTAGAATTGAAAACCGAGGTCGAGCGCATCCGCGAACAGGTCCAGAATGTCGAGTAACTTTCACCCGGACGGGACGTTGTTCATCGTCTCCGGTCCGTCCGGCGCGGGCAAGACGACGCTCATCCAGCACGTGCGTGCGGCTCTCCAGCCGCTCAGCATCGAGCTCTATTTCTCCGTCTCCCACACCACGCGCCGGCAGCGCGCGGGGGAGACGCCGGGCGTCAGCTACCACTTCGTCGACGACGTGGTCTTCCACAGCATGGTCGCCCGCGGGGAATTTCTCGAACATGCCCACGTTCATGCCCACTGGTACGGAACCTCGAGGGACGAAGTGCTCTCGAAGTTGCAGAGGGGCCAGGACGTCATTCTCGACATCGACTATCAGGGTGCGCGGCAGATCGCCAGGGACCCTGAACTGGCGCCGCGCTCGTTGAACATTTTCATCTTTCCGCCGTCGCTGGACGTGCTCGAACAGCGGCTGCGGCAGCGCGGCCTCAACAGCGAGGACGAGATCCAGCTGCGGCTGCGCAAGGCCATCGACGAGATCGACGAAGGGAAAGACTTTTACAACTACATCATCATCAACGACGACCTCGCAGTGGCCACGGAGTGTTTGAAGGCCGCCGTCATCGCCAAGAAGCTGCAGACCAAAACCGCGCTCGAAGCCATTCACGAAATGGCCGAGCGATTGAAAGAAGAGGACCGCAATGGAAGGCATGCCCGAAGGAATTGACAGCAAGTTCCGCTACGTGTTGCTCGTTTCGAAGCGCGCGGAGCAGCTGATTCAGGGAGCGCAGCCGCGCACCAGGACCCGTCACGCCAAGCCGACGCGCGTGGCGATGGAAGAAGTCGAGAAGAACGTCATCAAGTGGCAGCTCACGGCGCCGGCGGAAGAGTCGACGTCTCTCGAGAACGAGTAGTTGCTCAGTTGTAGGTTGCTGAGTTCCTAGCAACCTGGAGACCCAGCAACTCAGGAACCCACTCATGAACATCGTCCTGGGCGTTTCGGGCGGGATCGCGGCGTACAAAGCGCCGGATCTCGTCCGCCGCCTTCAGGATGCAGGGGCCGATGTTCGCGTGATCCTCACGCCGAACGCCGCGCGTTTCGTTTCGCCGCTCTCGCTCGCCGCGGTCTCGAATCACGGTGTGATTCTCGATCAGTGGGGCGATCCATCCACAGGCGGCGTCGATCACATTGAGCTTGCCCGCTGGGCGGAGCTGCTCCTGATCGCGCCCGCGACGGCGAACGTGCTCGCCAAGCTCGCCACCGGCATCGCCGATGACGCGCTGACGACCTACGCGATCGCGCACCGCGCGGCGACGATCGTCGCACCGGCGATGAACACGTTCATGCTGCGGCACGCAACGGTGCAGCAGAACATGGAGACGCTCCGTGCGCGCGGCGTGGAAGTGCTCGATCCCGACAGCGGCCTGCTTGCCTGCGGCGACGAAGGCTCGGGACGCATGCCCGACGTGCCGGTGCTCGTCGACATCGTGAAGGCGCATTTCGCGAAGCGCGATCTCGCCGGCAAGAGCATCCTCGTCACCGCCGGCCCGACGCGTGAGCCGATCGATCCTGTCCGCTATCTCTCCAATCGCTCGTCCGGAAAGATGGGATACGCGATCGCCGATGCCGCGCGCCGCCGCGGAGCGAACGGTCACGCTGATCTCCGGCCCGACCGCGCGTCCGGAGCCGCCCGGTGTGGCGATCACGCGTGTGCGCACCGCGGACGAGATGCACGCCGCAGTCATGGCCGCGGCGCCGCAGAATCAGATCGTGTTCAAGGCCGCGGCGGTCGCCGACTTCGCGCCCGCGAATGTCGCCGATCACAAGATCAAGAAGAAGGAAGGCGTCGACGAGCTGACGATCACGCTCCGCAAGACGCCGGACATCCTCGCGGACGTCGCGAAGCTCTCGCCGAAGCCGTTCATCGTCGCCTTCGCCGCGGAGACGAACGACGTCGAAGCGCACGCGCGCGAGAAGCTGCAGCGCAAAGGCGCGGACCTCATCGTCGCCAACGACGTCGCCGACGGCTCGATCGGCTTCGACTCCGATCAGAACGAAGTGATCGTCATCGCCAGCGACGGCTCCGTCACGCGCCTCGAGCGCGCGCCGAAGCTCGTCATCGCGAACCGGCTGCTCGACGTGGTCGTGGCGCGGCTTCGGAGCGCCGGCGTCCTCGCCGGCTGACCCGCCGGCGTCCTCGCCGGCCGTGTCATCCCTCCGCACGGCCACCTCACACCTTCACCATTCCCTTCGTGTGCCGTCATCCGCGATCATCGCCGCATGAAACGGCTCATCCTCATCCTTCTTTTCGCACTCCCGCTCCTCGCCGAGGCACCGCGCGAGGAGATCGAGCGCCTCAATCGTGAAATGACCGCCGCGCTGAATCGCGGCGACGGGCTCGCGGTCGCCGCGATCTACGCCGACGACGCGCGCATCGTCGGACCGAAGCGGCAGACCGTCGAGGGGCGCGAGGCCATCAATCAGTATTGGTCGCGCATCAAGAATGCGAAGTGGACGCTGGAAGTGCGCGAAGTCGGCGGCACGAAGGACGACGCGTACGAAGTCGGCGTCTCGACGCTCACCAGCGAGCGCGGCTCGTACACGTGCGACTTCGTGTTGCTCTGGAAACGCGATGCGAGCGGAAAGCTGCGCATTCATTTGGATCTCTACAACTAATGCACGCGCTCATCCTCGCCGCCGCACTCCTCATCGAGCCGAAAGAGCTCGAACAACTCGTCGACCGCGTCGTCACCGCGGAGATGCAGAAGCAGAAAATCCCCGGCGCCGCGTTCATCCTCGTGCAGGACGGACGCGTCGTGCTCGCGAAAGGCTACGGCCTCGCCGACGTCGCGCGGAAGAAGCCGGTCACGCCCGACACGATTTTTCAGATCGGCTCGGTGACGAAAGTCTTCACCGGCGTCGCGGTCGTGCAGCTCGCCGAGCGCGGGCAGCTCGATCTCAACGCCGATGTGAATCGCTATCTGAAAACGACGAAGGTGCCGCCCGGTCCCACGGTGACGGCGAAACATCTGCTGACGCACACGGCCGGCTTCGACGAATTGCGCGGGCGTCTTCTGCAATCCGCGGACGAGCGCGTGCAGCCGCTCGATCGTTTCCTCGCCGGACGTCTCGTCCGCGTCCGCGCGCCCGGCGAACTGACCGCCTACTCCAGCTTCGGCATCGCTCTCGCCGGCCTCCTCGTCGAAGACGTCTCCGGACTGCCGTTCGAGCGCTATCTCGCGGCGAACATCTGGGCGCCGCTGAAGATGAATCACACGTACATCACCATTCCCGATTCATTCGTGGACGAGGTCGCGCTCGCGTATGAAGACGAGGCCATTCCGTTCGAGCGCTATCACTCCACGCCCGCGTCGTCGATCAGCAGCAGCGCCAACGACATGGGCCGCTTCATGATCTCGCTCCTCGGTCATCCGAACAGTGAGTTGTTCCGCCAGCACGTGACGATGCATCCGCGCCTTCCCGGCTTCGGCTACACGTTTCAGCTGTCGGACACGAACGGCCAGCGCATCGCCGAGCACGGCGGCAACATCGGCGGCTTTCATTCGCTCATGACGCTGCTGCCCGATCGCGGCGTCGGCTTCTACGTCGTCGCCCATCGGGAAGGCGCCGATCTCCGCTCGCCGCTGCGCAAGGCGATTCTCGATCGCTGGTTTCCCAATCCACATCCCGCGCCGCCGCCGGTCGCCGACGCGAAGAACGCGCTGCGCCTGAAGCGCTTCGAAGGCACGTATCGCGGCAGCATCTGGTGCCACACCTGTCCGTTCGATCCCGACCGCGTGCAGGACGTGCGCGTCACCGCGAACGCCGACGGCACGCTCAGCGTGTGGGACGAGCGCTGGATCGAAGTCGAGCCGCGGTTCTTTCGCAGCCCGGACGGCAAACGGCGCATCGGATTCGCCGAGGATGCGAAGGGGAACATCACTGCGTTGACGTCGGGATCGTGGATGGTGCTCGAGCGGCTGCCACTGACAGTAGCGGGCGGCGAGCAAGCGGGCAGGCGGGCAGCAGTTGCTCCCCGGCCCGCCTGCTCGCCTGCCCGCCGCCCGCATATCGAGCAAAATGGAGCCATGACCGCGATCCCTCATCCGCCCGCCTTGCCGCGACTGCCGCGACGCGTTGTGTTCTGGCTCGTGGCGATCGGGCTCTGGACGCTCTTTCCGGTTCTCACGGCGATGCAGGAGTGGGTGTATGCGTCGTACATCGGAGAGCCGGTGGCGTGGCAGCGCCTGCTGCCGGTGCGGTTGGCGGATTGGTACACCTGCGCGATCTTCACGCCGCTCTGTTTCTGGCTCGTGCGGCGCTCCATGCTCATGCAGTTCGCCGGGCTCCTCGCCGCGGTGGTGTTGAAGTACGTGCTCTACGTCGAGGTGCTGCGGCGCATGATTCCGTCCCGGCAATGGCGGGTCGGCGACATGCTCGCCGAAGGTTTCGCCTCGGAACTGATCGCGTTCGCGGCTGTGCTCGCGATCGTGCACGGCATCGAATACCACCGTCGTCTGCGCGAGCGCGAGCTGCACGCCGCCAGGCTGCAGACCGAGCTGACCTCGGCTCGACTCGACGCCCTTTCCGCGCAGCTGCAGCCGCACTTCCTCTTCAACACGCTCAACAGCATCTCGACATTGATGAGACGGGACGTCGACGCCGCCGAAGAAATGCTCACGCATCTGGCGGATCTCCTGCGCCGAACGCTGCGGCCGCGCGAAGGACACGAAGTCACGCTCGGCGAAGAGCTGGAGTTGCTGCACCATTACCTCGACATCATGAAGATCCGCTTCGCCGATCGGCTGACCGTGCAGATTGATGTTGATCAGGAAACGATCAACGCGCTCGTGCCGCATCTCGTCCTGCAGCCGGTGGTCGAGAACGCGATCCGGCACGGCATCGCCCGAAAGAAAGGCGCGGGCCTCATCGAAGTGCGCGCGCGCCGTGAAGGAGATGCGCTGGAGATCTCGGTGCGCGACGACGGCGAGGGATATACCGGAGGAGGCGAGGGGATCGGGCTGACGAACACGCGCCGCCGTTTGCGCGAGCTCTACGGCGACGCGCAGTCGCTCGCGCTCGCGCCTGCGGAAACCGGCGGCCTGCGCGTGACGCTGCGCATCCCGCATCGCACGCCATGATCCGAGTCGTGATCGCCGACGACGAGCCGCTCGCGCGCGAGCGCGTTCGCGAGCTGCTCCTGCAGCGCAGCGACGTCACGATCGTCGGCGAGGCGCGCGACGGCGAAGAAGCGGTGCGGATGATCCACGACACCGCGCCCGATCTCGTGCTCCTCGACGTGCAGATGCCGGAGCTCGACGGGTTCGAAGTGCTCGCGTCCCTCGAATCCGACAAACCGCCCGCCGTCGTCTTCATCACCGCGTTCGATGAATACGCCGTGCGCGCCTTCGAAGTCCGCGCGCTCGACTATCTCGTCAAGCCGTTTCACCGCGCGCGCTTTCACGAAGCCGTCGACCGCGCCATTGCCAAACCTCCCGCGGCGGATGCGATCCGCGAGCTGCTCGCGCAGATGCAGCGGCCGTCGCTCACGCGCTTCGTCGTCCGTTCGGCGGACGGGATCTACTTCGTGAAGGCCGCGGATGTGATGTGGATCGAGTCGGCGGGGAACTACGTGAAGCTGCACGTCAACGGCGGGGAGCACATCGCGCGAACGTCGCTGCGTGAGTTGGAGACGCGGCTCGATGCCGGCGATGTTCGTCCGCGTCCATCGCTCCGCGGTCGTGAATGTCGACTGCATCAAAAAGCTCGAGCCGTACTTTCACGGTGAATACATCATCACTCTGAAAGACGGCTCGAGACTGACGTCGAGTCGCAGCTACAGCGCACGGTTGCGCGAGCTGCTGGAATGACTAGTCGCCGTCGCCGAAGCCTTCGCACTCCAGCAGCGCGTCGTCGGTGATCTTCCAGTAGTGATCCGAGCAGAGCTTCGCGCCTTCGATGACGCACTCATCGCCGTCTTCGTCGACGACTTTGATGTCGTACTCGTCGCACGGAATGCCGTTGATCGTGAATGTCGCGCCCGCGGCGATGATTTCGTCCTCGAGCTGATCGGGACCCCACTTGTCCGCCGACGCGGGGGAGATGAACATGTGGTGAATGTCCCACTTGCTCGCATTGATCACCTTCACCGAGGAACCCGCCGCGAAGGTGGGAAGAGCAATGGCGAGAATGCACGCCAAAAGCGCCAATCGTTTCATCAAATTTTCCTTTCTTCTGTGGACCCTTGGACGCGGTTGAGTATAGGGGATAATCGCCGGCGATGGACCTGCGAACTGAGCTCGAGATGTTGCGGGAGTTGGGATATACGCATTTGGATCTGGGTTCCGCGGTTGCGCGGTCGCGCGGTTACGCGGCAGAAGAAGCCGAGCAACCGAGCAACCGCGCAACCGAGCAACCGCTCGATGACTTCGACGCCCTCCGCACCCTCGCCCTCACCTGCACCAAATGCCGCCTCGCCGGCACGCGCACGAACGTTGTCTTCGGCGTCGGCGATCCGAATGCGGATCTGATGTTCGTCGGCGAGGCGCCGGGGCGTGATGAAGATTTGCAGGGCGAGCCGTTTGTCGGGCGCGCGGGACAGTTGCTCACGGACATCATCAAGGCGATGAAGCTGACGCGCGAGCAGGTCTACATCGCGAACGTGATCAAGTGCCGCCCGCCCGAGAATCGCAATCCCGAGCCCGACGAGCTCGATGCCTGCCGCCCGTTCATCCGCCGCCAGGTGGAGTTGATCCAGCCGAAAGTGATCGTGACCCTCGGCCGTTTCGCGCTGCAGAGCCTTCTCGAAAAATCGTACGGCATCATGGCCACGCGCGGCACGTGGCTCGACTACAACGGTGTCAAGGTGATGCCGACCTTCCATCCCGCCTATCTGCTCCGCAATCCGGCCGCGAAGAAGGATGTGTGGGTGGATATGAAGAAGGTGATGGCGGAGCTGGGGTTGTGAGGGTTGCGCTTCGGAACGCCGGCGTCCTCGCCGGCTGGCCCGGCGCCGTCTCGGCGCCGCAGGGCGGCGGGACGCCGCCCGTTCAGCCGGCGGGACGCCGGCGTTCCGATACTCGCAACCGGGCAACCGCGTAACCAATGGCGGGCCTCTCCGAATTCGCCGAGATCGCGCTTCCGGTCGCGATCCACGAAACGCTGACCTACCGCATCCCCGAGGCGCTGAAGGACTCAGTTCGCCTTGGCTCGCGCGTTGAGGTCCCGCTAGCAACGAAGCTCACCACAGGCTTCGTCATCGGACTGCTCGACGAGACGGCGGTCGATCCGAAAAAAGTGAAGCCGATCCGCGCGGTGCTCGATGACGAAGAGCCGGCGCTGATTCCGGAGATCATCGAGCTGTGCCGCTGGGCCGCGGAGTACTACATCGCGCCCCTCGGCGAGATGCTGCGCGTCTCGCTGCCGGCGAACATGGCCAAGCGCGGAAAGCGCGAAGCGGTGCTCGTCGATCCCGACTCCGATCAGATCCTCGCTGCCGACCGCACGCTCATCGACGAGCTGCGACGGCGCCCGCTTCCGCTGACCGCGCTCATCGACGAGCTGCGCGTGTCGCGCTCCGCGATCGCGCGTTTGCGCGATGCGGGTGTGATCGCCGTACATGACCGTCTGCGCGATGCCGAAGGCGTTCGCTACGACCGCTTCGTCGTGCTCGAAAGCGATCCCGGCGGCTTGACGCCGAAGCAGCAGACCGCCGTCGAGCTGCTGCGCACGCGCGGCGGCGAGCTGTCGGTGCGCGCGCTGGAGCACGGGGGCGTGAGTGCGGCGGTGCTTTCGGCGCTCGTGAAAAAGGGCGTCGTGAAGATCGAGCGCCGTCCGCGGCGGCATACGCTCGACGCGTTTCTCGCGGGACTCGAAGACGCGGCGACAGGGGAGATCCGCTACTCCGACGAACAGCGCGCGGCGATCGAAGCAGTGCGTGCGACGCTCGGCACGTTCGCGCCGTTCGTGCTCGAAGGCGTCACCGGCAGTGGAAAAACCGAGGTCTACATCGAGCTGATGCGAGACGTCGTGAAGCGGGGAGAGCAGGCGATTCTGCTCGTGCCGGAGATCTCGCTCACGCCCGTTTTCGCCGCGCGGCTGAAAGAGCGCTTCGGCGATCGCATCGCCATCCTGCACAGCAATCTCTCGCCGAGCGAGCGCTTCGATCAGTGGTGGCGTGCGCGCCGCGGCGAAGTCGACGTCGCCATCGGTCCGCGCTCCGCGCTCTTCACGCCGTTCCAGCGCCTCGGCCTGCTCGTCGTCGACGAAGAAGGGGACGGCGCGTACAAGCAGGAGGAAACGCCGCGCTACAACGCACGCGATCTCGCCGTCGTGCGCGCGCAGTTCCGCAAGATTCCGATCGTCCTCGGATCGGCGACGCCGTCGCTCGAGTCGCGCGAGAACGCCGCTCGCGGCAAGTACACGCTGCTGCGCATGACCCGCCGCGTCGAGGCGCGGCCGCTACCCGATGTGGAAACTGTTGACTTGCGCAAAGAGCGCGCGGAGAAGGAAGACAAAGGCTTTGTCATCTTCTCGACGACTGCTGAAGAGCGCACTGCGCGAAACGTTTGACGCCGGTGAGCAGGCCATCATCCTCATCAACCGCCGCGGCTACGCGCCGTACCTGCTCTGCCGCGAATGCGGTCACGAATTCCGCTGCCGCGACTGCAGCGTCACGATGACCGTCCATCGCCGCGAAGGCCTGCTGATCTGCCACTACTGCGGAGCGCGAAAACCGATCCCGTCGAAATGCCCGCTCTGCAACGGCGAGGTGCTGCAGCCGATCGGCTTCGGCACGGAGAAAGTGGAAGAGCGATTTCGGCGCGAATTTCCGGACGTTTCCGTGGAAGTGCTCGACCGCGACTCGACGCGCAAGAAGGGCGCGCTCGTGGCAATCCTCGACCGCTTCCGCCGCGGCGGCACCCGCGCGCTCATCGGCACGCAGATGCTGAGCAAAGGACATCACTTCCCGAACGTGACCCTGACGGGCGTGCTCAACGCCGACTCGATCCTCGGCTATCCCGACTTCCGGTCCGCGGAGAAAACGTTCTACCTGCTGACGCAGGTCGCCGGCCGCGCGGGACGCGGCGAGCTGCGCGGCAAGGTGATGATCCAGACCGCGTTTCCGATGCATTACGCGATCCGCCACGCGCTGCAGCACGACTACGAAGCGTTCTACGAAGAGGAGATCCGCTTCCGCAAGACGTTTCACTATCCGCCGGTGACGTCGATGATCGCGCTGCTGTTCCGCGGCGAGGAGCTGAGCGCCGTCGAGCGCGCCGCCGCCGACTGCGCGCGCCTCCTCGAAGAAGCCGTCCAGCCGCTCGCCGGCACGCGCATCCAGGGGCCCGCCGCCGCGCCGCTGGCCCGCATCAAAGGCGTGTGGCGTTTTCAAATTCTTTTGCGCTCTCCGCAGCGAACCGCCCTCCGCCGCGCCGTCGAAGCGGTTATGCTTTCTCGCAAGTGGAAAAGCGTTGATGTGGCCATCGACGTCGATCCGCTCAATATCCTTTAACCCATGCTCGCGGAGCTCGTCCTCACCACGCGTCTTCTCGCGCTCGTCAACGGCGAGCAATTCGTCAACGTGCAGACCGGACCGGAGACGGAGTCCGTCGCGATCGTGCTCGACGGCAAGACCCTCACGCGATTGCGCGCGCCGTTTCAGACCGTCGTCAACTTCGGTCCGGAGCTGGCGCCGCACGAGTTGACGTCGATCGCGTACGACGCGCAGGGGAACGAAGTGGGGCGCGACAGGCAGATCGTGAACCTCGCGCGTCCGCCGGCCGAGGTCGAGATCGTGCTCGATCGCGAAGAAAGCGGACAGCTGCGCGCGAAGGTGCGCTGGCAGCACATCGCGGCCGAGACGCCGAAGAAGATCGCGCTGAAGCTCGACGGCCGAACGATCGCCAGCAGCGCGACCGCGACATTGCCGGCGGTCGAGTCGTCCGCGATTCACGTGTTGCAGGCCGAGCTCGAGTTCCAGGGCGGATTGACCGCAACGAAAGAGCTGGCCTTCGGAGGACAGTTCTCCGAGGAAGTGCCGAGCGAGCTCACGGGCGTATTGGCGACGATGAAGGCGCGTTGTTTCCGCGCCGGCGACCGCGTCCTCCGCGCCGCGGCTATCGAAAAGCCCGACGCGCTGGTATTGTTCGTTCGCGCGAGCAATGCCGATCTGGCGTCCCGCAAGCTGCGCATCATCAACGGCGACAGCCGGCGGCAGATCGCATCGATCCTGGATTCGTATGCACTCGCCAACACGCAGATGCGCTTCATCTGGCCGAGCGCGCGCCAAGTGCAGTTGAACGAGAGCCAGTCCGCCGTCAATCTCTTTCACCGTTCGCAGGTGGCGGACGGAAAAGAGGGAACGTTGCGCATGCTCAGGCTGTACGGACCCGACGCGGTCTCGGAGCAGCTCGCCGATGCCGTCGCCGTCGCCGGCGTGCAGGCCATCGGCGGCGCGAAACGCCGCGCCGTCGTCCTCGTCCTCGGCGAAGAGAAAGACGAGAGCCGCCGCTCGCCCGCGGAAGTACGCCGCTACCTCGAGCGCATCGGCGTGCCGCTGCTGGTCTGGTCGCTCGCGCGGATCACGCCCGCGATAGAGAAGGCGTGGGGCGAGGTCATCGACATCTCGAGCGCCGATCGCTTACGCCGCGCCACCGTGGACTTGCGAAAAATGCTCGACGATCAGCGCATCGCGTGGCTTCCGCTGCAGCCGTTGCAAGCGCTCCGCGCGAAGGAGGTGACGTGCTCCTCGAACTAGTTTTCACGACGCGGCTTCTCGGATTGGTGAGCGGCGACCAGGGCATCGAAGTGCGTGTCGAAAAGAACGTGCGCGCGGTCGACATCATGGTCGACGGCGAGCGGGTGGTGAAGCTCGATCCGCCGTTTCGCGCGACGCTCAATTTCGGCTCGGGGATCGTGCCGCACGAGCTGACCTCGATCGCGTATGACGAGAACGGCGACGAAGTCGGGCGCGACACGCAGCTCGTGAACCTCGCGCGCCGGCGCGCCGAGGCGACCATCGAGCTCGAGCGCGACCGGCGCAACGGCCGGTTGCGCGCGAACGTGCGGTGGGAGCACATCGTCGCGGAGAAGCCGAAGCGCATCGAGTTGAAGCTCGACGGAAAACCGTTCTCCACCGAAGCAACTGCGTACCTGCCGCCGCTGCCGAGCGACTACGCGATTCACGTGCTCGAGGCGAAGGTCGAATGGTCGGCCGGCACGACCGCGACGAAGGAGCTCGTGTTCGGCGGCCGCTACTCCGAGGAGCAGCCCGCGGAGCTGACCGGCATCATCGCGAAGGAAACCTCGGATTGCTTCCAGAGCGGCGATCGCGTCGTTCACGCCGCGGCGATCGAGAAGCCGGACGCGATCGTCTACTTCGTTCGCAGCGGCGACGCGACGGTCGCGCGCAAGAAGTTGCGCGGCTTCGATCATCTGTTGCTTTCGCTCGACGGCGTGAAGCTGACGTACATCTGGCCGGCGCCGCAGCTGTATCGCATCGGCCCGCGGCGCGCGAACGTCGATCTGTTCGACGGCTCGAGCATCGTCCCCGGCGACACCGGAACGGGCCGGTTGCTCACGCAGTTCGCCGGACCGGACACCGGCTCCGAACGCTTTGCCGATGCGGTTGCCGTGGCCGCGGTACAGGCGCTCGCCGGCGCGAAGCGCCGCGCCGTCGTGCTCGTCCTCGGGGGCGACCGCGATGACAGCCAGCACACCCCCGGCGCGGTCCGCCGTTACCTGCAGCGCATCGGAGTTCCTCTTCGCGTCTGGTCCCTGATCGGCGTGACGCCGCAGATGACCGAGGAATGGGGAGACGTCCGGGACGTCTCGAACGCCGAGTTGCTGAGCGACGCCACGAGCGACTTGCGAACGCTGATCGACGAGCAGCGGATCGCGTGGCTGGCGTTGAAGCCGTTGGAGGCGTTGAAGGCGAACGAAGTGGAGTGTCGGTAGCTTACTCTTCGTTGCCCCTCTCCCCGCTTGCGGGGAGAGGGTGGCCCGAAGGGCCGGGTGAGGGGCCGTGCATAGCGCGAAGAACCGCCCCTCATCCGGCGCTACGCGCCACCTTCTCCCCGCAAGCGGGGAGAAGGGCAACGGCGGTTACGGGCGCTTCGCGAGCACCTCGAAATCCTCCGTGTGCTGAATCAACTCCAGCACCTTGCGCAAATCGTCCGGCGGCACGATCGGCTTGCGCGTGTCGAGGCTCAGCCAGAGACCGTGCGTCGTGACGCGGGCGACGCGCTGGCCATCGACGCGGAAGAACTGATTCACGAGGCGGTAGCGGGAGTAATCTTCGCTCAGACCTGACGTCTCGAACGTCACGCGTACCGGCTCGAGGAGGCGCAGCTCGCGAAAGTATTCGAGGTCGTCGCGCAGAATCACCGGGCCGTAGCGGTTCTTCTCGAACTCGCGCATCGAGTAGCCGTGCTCGGCGAAGAAGAACATCCGCACGTCGGCCGAGGCATCGAGGTACGCGGTGTTCTTCATGTGCCCGTTGAAGTCCATGTCGCCCCAACGCGCGTACAGCGTTTTCTCGAACGGCGTCGGCCATGACTAAACCTTTTAGCCAGCGGACGAGGATCGAGCGGTGTCTGCAGCGTCACGAGCCCTTCGTACAACCGCTCGTCGATGCCCGGATCGAGCGGGCGTACGAGCGCGGTGAGGCGATGTACGTGCTCGATTACCGCCAGCATCGCCGCCCACAGCGGCTCGGAGTTGGAGCGCTCGAAGGTTTGAAACGGATAGCGGTGGCCGAACGTCTCGGCGTCGACGCCGTTCAGCAGCGACACCGTGTGATTCAGCGCCCAGCGGATCCGCGCGCCGAGCTCCGCCGGCGGGTGGTTGTGATGATTGCCGCGCATCCGCTTCGCTACGTCGGCCACGCGATCGAGGCAGCGGCAGAGGCCGCGAAACTCTTTCTCGATGTCCGGATGCTGCGGGTCGTTCGCGTAGACGTTCCACAGCAGCTCGATCCGCCGCCGCAGATCATGATCGAGCTTGTCGACGATCCAGGGGAGCGAAGGGATGTGCCGCATCCGCTCGTTCAGGGACCATTTCTCGAGCAGCGAAACGTGCTCGTGCGGTTCTGTGTGGCGACCGCTGCCCTCAGCGGTCGCGTGCCGCGGGGCAGCGGCACCCACATGTTCATTGTCGGTTGATTCGGTTGCCAGCGTCATCGTTCTTTGTTAGGGTCACGCGCGAATGACCGCCGACCCCACGCAATTCGAGGAGCCGATCCTTCGGATTCGCCGCCGTATCGAGGAGCTCTCCACCATGGATCCGGAGCCTGCGAGGCAGGCCGAGATTGCCGAGCTCGAGGCGAAGCTTACCAAAGTCGCTCACGAAATTTACTCGAACCTCACGCCGTGGCAGAAGACGCTCGTCGCGCGTCATCCGCAGCGCCCGTATACGCTCGACTTCATCTCGATGATGTTCGAGGACTGGACCGAAGTGCACGGCGACCGGAAGTTCGCCGACGACGCGGCGATCGTGACGGGCTTCGCGCGATTCCGCGGACATCCGTGCTGCGTGGTCGGCCATCAGAAGGGCCGCAACACGAAGGAAAAGATCATCCGCAACTTCGGCCAGCCGCGTCCCGAGGGATTCCGCAAAGCCCTTCGCGTGATGAAGCTCGCCGAGAAGTTCAAGCTCCCGATCTTCAGCTTCATCGACACTCAGGGCGCCTATCCCGGCCTCGGCGCAGAGGAACGCGGCCAGGCGGAAGCGATCGCCGTGAACCTGCGCGAGATGGCCGCGCTGACCGTGCCGGTGATCATCGTCGTGATCGGCGAAGGCGGCAGCGGCGGCGCGCTCGCGCTCGGAGTCGGCGATCGCGTGCTGATGCTCGAGCATTCGGTGTACTCCGTGATCTCTCCCGAAGGCTGCGCCGCGATTCTCTGGAAAAATGCCTCGGCGGCGCCGGACGCCGCGGCGGCGATGAAGATTACCGCCGAGGATCTGAAGAGGCTCGGCATTGCCGACGAAATCGTGCCCGAGCCCGACGGCGGTGCGCACGCCGATCCCACGGCGGCGGCGGACCTGCTCGCGCCATACCTCGAGCGCGCGTTGAAGGACCTGCAGAAGCTCAAGCCCGCGCAGCTCGTGGACGAGCGCTACAAGAAGTTCCGCAAGATGGGCGTGTACGAGCGCTAATCGCCGACCGCGGCGATCAGGCGTCCGTCCAATTCCAGCAGCTGGTCCGCGATCGCGATCATCCGCCGATTCGGATGGGCAACCTCGCGCTGCTTCACCACGCGCGCCACCGCTTCCTCTTCGCGGCCCGGACCCAACATCACGGCGTAGAGAATCACCGCCGCCGCCGAGGAACGGCTGATGCCCGCCTGACAATGCGTGAGCACGCGGCCGGAACGGCCCTTCAACGCGCGCGCGGTTCGGATCAACGAGCGAATGTCCTCTTCGGTCGGCCCGCTCTCATCGGTCGTGTCGGCGAAGAGCAGGCGCAGCTTGTCGCGAACGTGCGCATAGCCGGCCGGCGGCTGGTCGTATGGCTCACCGATCGAGACCAGGAAGCAGACATCCGCCCGTTGGGAAGGGGAGGAGAGAATCGCTCCCGCTTCCTCGCGGCTGTAGACCTCGATGATGAGCTCCTCGGGCATTGCTGCGCGAGTGTATCTCGTGCGGCTCAGTCGTCGTCGTTCATGACGGTCACGCGGGTGATGGTCATGAAATGGTCGGAGAAGCGCCGGCGGAACTTGCTGCGAGAGAAATTTTTCGGGACGAGATACTCCTCGTCGAAGATGACCTGCTCGGCGCCGTTGAACTCCGATTGATTCGGGACGAACGCCCGATCGAGTGCGCCGCCGTCGAGGTGCGTGCCGTGGTTCGCGCTGTTGAGGTCCCGGAATCCTGCAGTGCGATAGATCTGGTCGGCGCGCTCGTTGGAATCGGAAATGTTGGAGTCGCCGATGAGGACGATGTCCTCATCGCGCAGCGCCGACCGCAGAGCGGGGAGCTTGTCGACGAGCGCGCGCGCCTCGAGCTCGCGCTTGCGCCGCGGCGGAGGCTGCCCGCCCGTATTCGCCTTCATGTGCAGGACGATGACGACGATATCCGTCCTGCCGTTGCCGAAGCTGAACTTGACCGCGTGCGGCACGCGGTCCCAGATGTGGATTCCCTGGACGTCGGCCGGTACGTCAATTCTTCTGGGAAGCCCCACCATCGTCGCCCGCGTGCTGTTCCACGCGACGCCGATGTGCTGGTCGCGGCCGTTCTTCGGGAAGAGCACATGCCTCCACGACTGGCCGGTGCGTTGCTGCACGATCGCCAGCGCGTTGATCATGGTCTTGTTGGTGTTCGGCGTCGTGCCGTTCTCGGTGATCTCTTCCAGGCCGAGGATGACCACGTCGCTGGCGATGATGTAGTCGGCGATGTCCGCCGCATTCTGCGCGACGTTGGTGCCGACGTTCCTCCGATTGCCCGGCACCCCGAGCCATTCGATGTTCCATGCGCCGATGCGCACCGTTTGCGCGAAGGCGTCGGCGCAGAGCAGGGGCAGGATGAGGAGGAGCAAGAAGCGGAGCTTCATCGGACACAAGAGTATCGCGCGAGGAGGTTTCCCCCACCCAGCGTAGAACCCTTGACATGCCGTAAGCTGGAGACAAGTGATCCACGACCACTGGCGCGTTCTCCCGCCCCCAACCGACACCGCTCGCATTCCCATCACCCATCCGACGTTGCGCGCGTTGCTCATCCGGCGCGGGATCGAGGACGAGGATGCGTATCGGCGGTTTGTCGCGCCGGTCATCGGGGATCTGCATGATCCGGCGACGATTCATGGGATGGATCATGCGTGCGAGCGGATCATGCGCGCGATTCGCGAGAAAGAAGCGATCGTCATCTATGGCGACTATGACGTCGACGGTGTGACGTCGATCGTGATGTTGCGCACCGTGCTGAAGTCCCTCGGCGCGGACGTCGATTTCGTGGTGCCGCACCGGCTCGTCGACGGGTACGGGCTGAAGATCGAGGTGCTCGACCGCGTGCTGCACGAGCGCAATGTGCGGCTCGTGATCACGGTCGACTGCGGGATCACCAGCGTCGAGCCGGTGGAGCGCGCGCTCGAGCGGGGGATCGACGTCATCATCACCGATCATCACCTTCCGCCCGGCACGCTGCCCGATGCGGCGGCGGTGCTGAATCCGAAGCAGCCCGGGTGCGAATATCCGTTCAAGGAGCTGGCGGGGGTCGGCGTCGCGTTCAAGTTGTGCTGCGAGTTGATCAAGCGCAGCGGCAAGAAGATCTCGATCGAGTCGCTGCTGAAGATCGCCGCGATCGGAACGATTGCCGACGTCGCGCCGCTCGTCGGCGAGAACCGCACGATCGCTTCGCTCGGATTGCAAGGTCTCGCCGACGTGCGCAATCCCGGTTTGAAAGCGCTGCTGAAGCGCCTCGGACTGAACGGCCGCGCTCTACGAGCCGTAGACGTCGGCTTCAAGATCGGACCGCGCATCAATGCCGCGGGACGGCTCGCCTCGGCGAACACGGCCATCGATCTGTTCGCGGCCACGGATGAAGATGCGGCGTGGCAGCTCTGCGCAGAGCTCGATCGGATGAACGCGGAGCGGCAGTTGGTCGAGCAGCAGGTGCGTGAGTTGGCGGAACAGCAGATTTCGGGCGGCGAACGCATTTTGATTCTGGCAGGCGAGGGCTGGCACCGCGGCGTCCTCGGATTGACGGCCGGCCGCATCGCGCAGCGCTATCACCGTCCGACGCTCGTGATGACGATCGAAGGAGAGGTTTGCATCGGGTCCGGTCGCAGCATCCCGACCATCAATCTTCACGAAGAGCTGTGCGCCGTCGAAGAGCTCTTCCTGCACTTCGGCGGACACGAATTCGCCTGCGGCTTTTCGCTCCGCGCGAGCAATCTCGATGTTTTGCGCGAAGCACTCCGCGCGCGGTTCGAATTGCTCGACCCGGAACTGTTCCGCCGCGAGGCGCGCGTCGACGGAGTGCTCACGCTCGCCGAGGTCGATCAGGAGTTCATCGCCGCGCACGAGATGCTGCAGCCGTTCGGCGCGGGGAATCCGCAGCCGCTGTTCGTCGTCCGCAACGTCCTCGTCACCGGCACGCGCATGTTCGCCGAGGACTGCAGCGAGCTGTCGCTCGAAGACGCGACCGGCCGCGGCATGGCGGTGCTCTGGCCGAGCGCGAAAGAGCTCGCGCGGCACCTCGTTCGCGAGGTAGACCTGCTCGTGCGCGTCGAGCCGGACCGCTTCAACGGCGGCGGGCGGCTGGAGATTGTCGACGTGACTACCGCATCTGCAACGCCGGCTTGACGTAGCCGCGGTGGCAGGTCGTGCAGTTGACGGCCGGCTCGGTGTTGTCGATGTGCTGCATCTTGCCGAGGAGATCGTTGATCTCGCGCATCATCCCGATCATCTCGCGCGAGGCGAGCTTCGGGCGCTTTTCGTCCGCCTCCCAGCGCTCCTCGACGTGACAGTGATCGCAGCTCACGCCGAGGGCGCGGCTGAAACCGGTATCCATCATGCGCAGGAAACGGGCGGCGGGGACGTCCTTCAGCAACTGCACATTCTTGAAGACCTCGCCCGCGGGGCGATTTTCCTTTCCCTTGATTGCGGCGAGGAGGTCGGTGACGGCGGGATCGTCCTTCGGTTCGTCGGAGATGGCAGCGAATGAGAACAAGAGGAGAACGAGGGCGAGGAGAGAGAGTCGAGCACTCATGACCCGATCCTAACGCCGCGCGGAAAGAAACGGGGAACAAACGTGTTACGTCGCAACGACATGCAGGGGACCATTCGCATTCTCAAGGTCGTGCTGCCGGTCGTCATTGTCGGGTTCGTCGTCTACCTCGTCCTCAGCTTCAACCGCGGGGCGCGTCCTGCGCAGCAGAATCCGCCGAGCCTCGGACATCGCGGCGCAGCGGCCGGGCGACAAGAGCATCGCGAAATCGGGCAAGTTTCACGACGTGCAGACCATCGGCGGCCGTGTCGTCATGGAGATCGCCGCCGAAGAAGTCGTCGCCTTCGCATCGCGATGGACGACCCTCCAGGGCGTGCGCATGACCATCTATCGCGCCAACGGACTCACGTATCAGCTCTCCTGTCCCAACGCGGAGTTCAACAGTGAAACGAAGGAAGCGCTCGCGAAAGGCGGCGTGAAAGTGTTGTCGAGCGACGGCGTCGAGATCAGCACCGCCGAGATCCGCTTCGACGGCAACCGCCTCACGAACGACATCCCCGTGCAATTCAAGATCGATCGCTGGAACGGCAACGCCGGCGCGCTCGATCTCGACGTCGCGGGCGAGACGCTGCGGCTGCACAAGCAGGTCACCGCGACGATGGTTCCGGAGCAGCCGAGCGAGTTGCCGATGACGCTCGCCGGCGCCGACAGCGTCTTCCATCGCCGCGAGAACACCGTCACGTTCAACAACGCCGTGCAGATGACGCGCGGACCGGAGAGCATGCGCTCCGACTTCGTGATCGGCCGCTTCACGTCCGATCGCCGCCGCCTCATCGGTCTCGACGGCAACGGCCACGTGCAGATCGTGATGTCGGGCAACCCGGCGCCGGGCGAAGACCTCGGCGGGCGCAAAGAGATTTACTGCGACAGCTTCAACACCGAGGTTGGACCGGATGGACAGATCGCCGCCATCAACGCGCGCGGCGATGCCGGGCCCGCGCACGCGATCCTCGACGGCCCGCCGAAGCGCGATCTCGTCGCGCGCGCGTTCCGCATCGCGCTCGCGAATCGCGCCGTCAGCGAAATGAAAGCCGACGTGCAGGTGGTGATGAAAGAGCTCGGCGCGGCGCCGCGCGAAGTGCACGCGGAACACGTCACCGTCAACTTCGATCCCGCCGCGCATCGCGCGACCACCGCGTATCTCGAAGGCGCGTTTCACTACAGCGATCCGAAGACGACCGCGTCGGCGTTCCGCGCGAACTACGACATCGCCGGCGACAAGATCCTGTTGACGACCGATCCCGGCTGGCAGGCCACGGTCGTTTCCGAAGGACACACGCTCAAGGCGAGGCAGATCGAGTTCTCGCCGCGCGCGCAGACGGCGCGCGCGACCGGTTCCGTCATCGCGCAACTGGTGTCGAAAGGGAAGAGCGGCGGCGTCTCCGCCGACGCGACGAATCTCTTTCCCGCCGGCAAGCCGGTCTTCGTCAACGCCGACGACGTGATCATGCGCCAGGCGAGTCGCGTGGCGGTGTTCAGCGGCAACGTGCGGGCGTGGCAGGACACGAACACGCTGCTCGCGAACGAGCTGCAGGTGCAGGGCAACGGCGACTCGATTACGGCGAAGGGCAACGTCCGCTCGCTGCTCTACAACACCGGCGATGCGAAGCGGACGACGCCCGTGCAATCGCGCAGCGACCAGCTCATCGCGCGCCGCAACGACCGCCGCATCGATCTCGTCGGCGCCGTGACGATCGACGACGCGCCGCGCAATCTGAAATCCGACAAAGCGGCGTTCTTCTTCGACGACAACCGCAAGATCCAGCGCATCGAGGCGGAGACCGCCGTCAACGTCGCCGACACGTCGACGAATCGCAAAGGCACCGGCGACAAGGCCGTGTATCACGTCGACAAAAAAATGATCTACGTGAGCGGCTCACCGGCCACGATGACCGACCCGGGCGGCTCGATCACGGGGCAGCAGATCGTGTTCGATCTGACGCGCAATCGCGTGCAGATCGTGAGCCCGAGCAGCGAGACGAAGGGGACGTACAAGCACTCGGGGTCGTGATCATTTCAGATAGGTCGCGACGTCGACGAGACACACATCCGGATGTTCGGCGCCCCAGTCGCTGAGGATCTTCACGTGTCCCGAGCCGACGATGAGGAGCACCCGATCGCCGGGCGCGCTGGCGTCGAGGACGTTGGTGAAGATCCGCAAGTTGCGCTTGTACCAGTTCGTCACCAGGTCCGTCTTCTCGTAAAGCGCGACGCCTTCTCCCGGACGCAGCGCCGTGAGCACATCCCACCGATGATTCATCGCCGCGCGCGCCGGTGCGTTGAGATAGGCGAGGTGCTCGGCGACGGTGTGGGAAGCGAGATGCGCGACGTCCTTGTCCACCTGCGCGCGGACCTCTTTCATCAGCGCTGACTCGTCGTTCGTGGTCGTTGGCCCGGCCGGTGCCGATTGCTTCGGTTTCGGCTCGTGGCGCTCGATCGGCGTCAGACCGCTCATCCACATCGGATAGTCGACCGGCGTGAGCTCCGGCAGATTCAGTTTCCGCGCGAGGCGGAATCCGATCTGCTCGATCTCGTTCATGCCGGGCGTGTATGTACCGGCGAGCCATTGTTTGTAGCGATCGTTCCAAACGGTGCTGTTGCGCGCCGATTCGATCGCGACTTTCGTCGGTGCGAACCGGGCCAGCCGATCGACGAGCTCCGCGATCTCCTGCTGGCGCCGCGGCGTGCTCACGTCGTCGTTTCGATTGACGGAGTCCTGACCGGACGACTGCATGTGAAACGTTCCCAGGATCGCCAGTTGCCGCTTTTCCGCAGGACAGGGATCGGCAGCCGCGTGCACGGCGGCGAGTGCGAGGAGCATCGCAAAGGTACGCATGGTCTTGGTACGTCACCGAACCGGAAAGGTTGGATTGGCTGGAGGGGAGAGGGCAGAAGAGCAGAGGGCAGAAAAGCACCGGAAACTTCGGCCCTCTGCTCTTCTGCCCTCTGCCCTCTGATACTCTCCGCCGCGACATGACGGCTGCCGAGCCACTGGAACTCGCCGCGACGCATCTCCTCAAGGTGTACAAGCGGCGCAAAGTCGTGCGCGACGTCTCCATCGCCATCAAGCAGGGAGAGATCGTCGGCCTTCTCGGCCCGAACGGCGCGGGCAAAACCACCACCTTCTACATGATCGTCGGGCTCGTGCGGCCGGATGGCGGCACGGTGCAACTCGGCGACGACGACATCACCGAGCTGCCGATGTATCTCCGCGCGCAACGCGGCATCAGCTACCTGCCGCAGGAGCCGTCGGTGTTCCGCAAGCTCACCGTCGAAGAGAACCTGCTCTCGGTCTTCGAGACCATGAGTCTTCCGCGCGCGGAGCGCGAGCGGCGCGTGCAGCAACTGCTCGAAGAATTCGGGATCACGCACATTGCGCGCAGCCGGGCGTATGCTCTGTCTGGGGGGGAAAGGCGGCGGGTCGAGATCGCGAGAAGCCTCGCCATCAACCCGGCATTCATCTTGCTAGATGAGCCGTTTGCAGGAATCGATCCAATCGCAGTCTTCGAGATCCAACGAATCGTCTCTCAGCTGCGCTCCAGAGGGATCGGAATTCTGATTACGGACCATAACGTGCGGGAAACTTTGAAGATCACAGATCGCGCCTATATCATCAAAGAGGGTGAAATCTTCCGGCAGGGAGTGCCCGAAAGTCTCTCGGCAGACGCGGAAGTACGACGAATTTACCTGGGAGAGACGTTCAACCTGAACTGACATGGCACTCGAACAAAAACTCCACCTCAAACTCAGCCAAAAGCTGATCATGACCCCCTCGCTGCAGCAGGCGATCAAGCTGCTGCAGCTCTCCAAGCTCGAGCTCCAGGAAGTGCTGAACCAGGAGCTGCTCGAGAATCCGCTGCTCGAGGAAACGGCGGAAGAGGCCAAAGCCGAAGAAACGCCGGCCGAGGAAACGGACGCGGCGAAGAACAACACCGAAGAGCCGCCGAAAGTCGAGACGAAGACGGAGGAGGAGAAGAAAGACTCCTTCGACGAGATCGACTACGACGCGTACTTTCAGGACTACATCGAGTACGGCTACAACCCCCGCGGGATGGGGGAGGAGCACGAAGAGTTTCCGATCGAGAACACGCTCACCCGTCCGCCGAATCTGTCGGACCATCTGACGTGGCAGCTCTCGATGTCGGACGCCTCGCCGCGCACGAAAGAGATCGCGAACTTCATCATCGGCAACATCGACGAAGACGGCTATCTCCGCGCATCGAATGACGAGATCGCGGCCGCAGTCGGCGCGACGGCCGAGGAAGTCGAGACCGCGGTGAAAGCCGTGCAGTCGCTCGATCCGATCGGCGTCGCCGCGCGCGACCTGCGCGAGTGCCTCCTGCTCCAGCTCGAGTTCCTCGAGATCGACGATCCGCTGGTCGAGATCATCGTCCGCGATCACTGGGACGAGTTCATGCAGCGGAAATTCGTGCCCCTCGCGAAGATCCTCGGCATCGACATGAAGAAGCTCGAGGGCATCGTCGAGGTCATCAAGCACCTCGATCCCAAACCAGGGAGGAAATACTCCAATGAGCGAGCGATCTACGTCGAGCCCGATGTCTACGTGCACAAGGTGGGCGACGAATACGTGATCGTGCTCAACGAGGACGGCATGCCGAAGCTGCGCATCAACAGCGGCTACCGGTCGATGCTCCACTCGATGGATTCGAAGCAGGACGGCGAGACCGTCAACTACATCAAAGACAAGATCCGCTCCGCGGTCTGGCTGATCAAGTCACTCGATCAGCGCCAGCGGACGATCTACAAAGTGGCCGAGTCCATCGTCAAACACCAGCGGGAGTTCCTCGAGAAGGGCATCGACTTTCTCCGCCCGCTCGTCCTCCGCGACGTCGCCGACGACATCCAGATGCACGAGTCCACCGTGTCGCGCGTGGTCTCGAACAAATACATGCACACGCCGCGCGGCCTCTTCCTGATGAAGTACTTCTTCCACAGCGGAATCGATTCCGATACCGGAGAAGACATCTCCAGTCTGACGGTGAAGAAGAAGATCCAGAGCTACATCGAGAACGAGGACCCGCGCAAGCCTCTCAGCGATTCCAAGATCATGAAGATTTTGAACGATGAGGGGATTAACATCGCCCGGCGGACCGTGGCCAAGTACCGCGACGAGCTGAACATCCCGTCGTCCACGGACCGCAAACAGATCTTTTGAATATGTGGTGGATGACGAGACAATTCTGTCTGTCCCGCGAAGCAGACCGGATGGGACAGGATTGCCTGTCTTCGCGACTCATGACACGGATACGGAGGCACAAAGTCCTATGGCTACCGAGATTTCCGGCCGCAACTACGACATTCCTCCCAACATCCGGGACATGGTGGAGAAGAAGCTGGCGAAGATCGAGGAACGGCTCTTCGATGACGTCATCGAGGTCCGCGTGGTGCTGCAGGTCGAGAAGTATCGCAACATCTGCGAGGTGCTGATCGTCGGCAAAGAGCACGACGTGAAGACCGTGCAGGAATCCGACGAGTCGATGCAGGACGCGGTCAACCAGGCCATCGATCACCTCAAGCGCCAGGCGCAGAAGAACCGCAAGAAGCTCCGCGATCATCACCGCAAGGACGGCAACGGCCGCAAGGACATCACGGAGTGGGCGGTGCAGGTGCTCGAGCCCGGCCAGCTGCGCGAGACCGGCGATCAGAATCGCCCGCGCATCATCAAGACGAACAACCTGGCCATCCGGCCGATGTCGATCGAAGAGGCGGCGCTGCGCCTCGACGACTCGAAGAACGAGTTCATCGTCTTCCGCGACATCGACTCCGACAAGGTGTCGGTGATCTACAAGCGGCGGGACAACAACCTCGGCCTGATCGCGCCGGAGTTCTGATCGCGCTCCCGTGGAGGACAGGCACTCCTGCCTGTCCTCTCCAACCTCACCGCAGCTTCACGGCACGTCGAAGCTCGCCAGCGGACCTTGCGCCTGGAAGACAGTCGGTTGCAGCGACACCGACGAGCTGACGTTCAGATTGATGATGAGGAACCACCGCCAGTGGCCGGGCGAGAGGTTCGGAACGAAGGTCTGGCAGATGCCGCTCGAATCCGGATTGCACGGCAGCGTGGCCGAGAGCTGGTAAAACAGCGGCTCCGTGGTGCCGAAGTCCCAGTGCTTGAACCAGACCTCGTACGTAGCCGGCCAGTTGTTCGGATTGTCCCGATCCGCGTCGAGTCCCTTGGTCCAGCGCACCGGAATGTCCTGAGTCCCGCTCCTGGGCACGTTCAGATTTCCGTCGTTGGGATAGACCGGGACCGGGAACATCGGAGCCGGTGGAACGCTGGAGTTGACGTAGATGGCTCCGGCAGCAGTGGCCCAGAAGCGCCGGAGCGGGACGTTGCTGCTGCCCCAGTAGTCCGCCTCGCTCCATGCGTACAGCGCCCATTCCGCTCCGTTGGCGCTGCTGGGCGGATTGACCTCGTACTGGTCGTAGCCCCAGTCCCCGGACCCATCGGGCGCGTACTCCGTCATGGTGGGGAAGCAGTAGTTCCAGAGATCGGTCCTGCAAATCTTGATGTTGTACGGCCGGGTCGGTTTGGAAAAGGTGTAATTGGCCTTGACCTTCCAGATCGCTCCGCAGACAGCACCATAGGGATCGTTGAAGCCCGAGTGCGGGCAGCTGCCCGCATGTGCGCCCGCCGTCACGAACAGCAAGAGCACGAAAGAGAATGTCCAACGCCGCATCGTTTGATACCTCCGAGGTTTGGGATGGCCTAATGGTAAACCTCCCTTCCGGCCGCGCCCGCCACCATCACGAAACCGTGAAATTTCGGAGCCGGCACGGTGTTCCCTCCGGCAACGCCGCGTATCATGCGGCCGGTCCATACCGGAGGAAAAAACTCATGAAAAAGATGCTGTTGATCGGGATGTTGCTGGTCGCGCCCGTATTCGCAGTTGCCGCGGATCTCGGGTCGTACAACCAGTGGGCGGACACGCCGGAAAGCTACTTCCTCACCAAGGCGGAGAAAGCGGAGTGGCAGGCACTCACGAGCGCGGCGGATGCGGAGAAGTTCGTGGCCGCGTTCCGCGCGAAGCGCGGCGGCGATGCGTTCACCAAGGAAGTGACGAAGCGCGCCGAGATGGCAGACAAGTACTTGACCATCGGCAAGGTCAAAGGTTCCGCGTCGACGCGCGGCCGGTTCGTGATCCTCTTCGGCCCGCCGGCCGGCATGGAGATCACGGAGAAAAAGCGCAGCAAGAACTACGCGGGCGGCGCCTCGGAAATGGGCGGCGGCGGTGAGCTCGGCGTCGGTGCGTCCATCGGCACCGAGATGGGCACGTCGCAGGCAGTTGCCGGTGACGCTTCCAACCCGGCCAATCTCAAAGACTACAACTTCACGTTCTCCGGCAAGAGCAATCCCGCGCTGGCCGGACAGGATCTCGTCGTCGTCCTCGAGGTGAACACCGCTTCGGGCAAGGACAAGATCCGCGACAAGAAGGCAGTCAAGGATCTCGAAGACAAGATCGAGGCCGCGGCGCAGGCTTCCATCAAGACCAAGTAAGTTTCAGTTCGAATGCACGGGCGCCTTGCCCGTCGCCAGAAAGTCCTGAAGAATCTTCATGCGATGCGGAATGAACACATTCCGCATCGCAGGGGAGACCTGATACCGCGACGCCGCTCCTCCTTCGCCGTTCACGAGCACGAACTCCGTGACGTGCGTGAACGCGCCCGCGACGAACGGAAACAGGATCCCGTCGCCCACGCTGTTGCCGCCGAAATGACAGCCCGCGCAGGTCTGCGTGTGCGCGCGCTCGACGACCTGCGACGGCGTGATCCGGCTGCCCGCTTTCCGCAGCTCCGCGGCAATCGCGTCGCGGAACACCAATCCGGGACCGCTGCCGATCGAGTCAATGAATGCGGAGTGCGCAATACGATCGACGGCCAGGTCGGGATCGGAATCCGGCAGTTGGAACTCGGCGGGGATGTTCATGAAATAGAGATTCACGTTCGGAGCGGCGAGCGTCTTCACGTGCTTGAGAAACTCTTCGCGGAACGCAACCGCCCGCGGCGTGTTGATCCGCGCGTCGAACAGCTCGCCCGGCGGCGTGTTCTCGAGCACATCGGGCTTGAAGTAGAGGCGGTTCGATTCGTGGATCAAGCGGTATTGAAAGAAATGGAGCAGATTCGGGCTCGTGCTGAGCTGCGTCGTGCGAACTCCGGCCGGAGGAACGCGATAGTGGTCGGGATGAATCGCCGGCGGGAATCCCTCGATCCCGTCGAAGAAGAAGCGCTCCAGCCGCGCGCGGCGCTCGTCCATCGAGTGGACCGTGCTCAGCTCCGCCCAGAACTGCGCGACCGGGCGGCAACCCCCGAGATCGCCCGACGGATCGGGATTCGGCAGCGCCGCTTCGAAGATGACGTGAAAGATCTCCGTCTCACTCACGCGCTTCGCGAATGCGATGCGGTATTGCCCGCAGTTCGCGCCGCTCGCCAGGTCGAAACGATTCGTGATGACGATGGGAAGGAACTCATCCGGCAGGAACGGTGCAGTTGCCAGCGGACCACCGTCTGCAGGGCAGGCAATCTGAAATCCATTCAGTGAAGCCTTTCCGCCGGTGATCTCGTCATTGCAGTGCGGCATCGTGGCGTCGAGTCCCGGCTTCGGATTCTGCGTGTCGAACCACTGCCGAAAAAGTTTCTCCGCGGTCATGCCCGGCACATTGCTGCGCTCCGCAAGAGCCGCGAGCACGCGCTCGAAGCGGAAGGCATCCAGGATCGCGAGATCCGAGACCGCAAACGATCGCTCTATCGTCAGCGGCACACCGGGGGAGCGAACGACGCGAATCCGGCCGGCGGTCGGCGCCGCGATCGCAACAAGAGCAAGGAGGATGGCTGCAATGGAACGGCGCATGAAAGTTATTCTGACCAGCCGGGCTGATCCGAGTCAAGGCGAAACAGATGGCGAAACGGTTACCATGACGCCGTGCGCGATGAAGACTTCATCGAGACCACCGTGAGCTCGCTGCGCTCGGGCGAGTTGGACGAGTTGCAGCTCAAGCTCGTTACCGGCGACGACGGCCTCTCGCGCGTCATCGCCCGCCCGCGCGTGCAGAAGCCGGGACTCGCCTTCGCCGGCTACTACGAATACATCAAGCCGTGGCGCGTGCAGATCATCGGCGCGTCGGAAACGAAATACCTGCAGAGCCTTCCGCCGCGCCTGCGCGAGAAGCGCATCCGCGACGTGGCCGGGCTCGACATCTCCTGCTTCATCGTCACCAAGGGCATCACGCCTCTCGACGAGTTCCGCGTCGAATGCGAGAAGCGCGGCGTGCCGCTGTTCTCGACGACGGCCATGTCGTCGACGACGATCACGCGCACGACGTACTTCCTCGAAGAGACGATGGCGCCGCGCATCACGCTGCACTCGGGCCTCCTCGATGTCTACGGCATCGGCGTGCTGCTCCTCGGCGACAGCGGCATCGGCAAGAGCGAGTGCGCGCTCGATCTCGTCTATCGCGGCCATCGCCTCATCGCCGACGATCTCGTGGTCGTGAAGCGTCATCCGAACGACGTCCTCATCGGATACTCGAACGACATGCTCCGCCATCACATGGAGCTGCGCGGGATCGGCATCATCGACATCAAGGATCTCTTCGGCGTCGCATCGACGCGCGACGTGAAGCCGATCGACATGGTGGTGAAGCTCGAGAAGTGGGTGGAAGGAACGGAGTACGATCGCCTCGGCATCACCGGCGAGACGTACGAGCTCCTCGACGTGTCGAAGCCGTATGTGCGATTGCCGGTCGCATCGGGACGCAACCTCGCGCTGCTCGTCGAAGTCGCAGCGCGCAATCATCTGATGAAGCTGCAGGGCTACGACTCGGCGCGCGAGTTCACGCGCCGCATCGACGAGAAGATCGCCCGCCAGGGCGAGGCGCTCAGCGACGTCCTCAAGTGAGCATGAAGGCGCCCGAATACCTCGTCGTCATCACCGGCCTCTCCGGCTCCGGCAAGAGCTACGTGCAATCGACGCTCGAGGACCTCGGCTTCTACTGCACCGACAACCTGCCGATCGAGTTGATCGAGCCGTATCTCGAGGAAGTGACGGCGCATGAGCACGCGAGCCGCGTCGGCATCGTCGTCGACGTCCGCACGCACGACTTCGCGACGCGGTTCCCGAGGTTCTATCGCGAGCGGCTGCAGAAGCTCGTGCCGAACACGGTGCTGATCTTTCTCGAGGCGACGGACGAAGTCATCGCGCGCCGCTACTCCGAAACGCGGCGCCCGCATCCGCTCGAAAAAGATCGTCCACTGCACGAGGCCATCCGGGCCGAGCGCGAAGCGCTGACGGAAGTGAAGTCGCTCGCGAACCTCGCCATCGACACGTCGCAGTTTTCGGTGCACGAGCTGAAGGCCGAGGTCATGCGGCGGTTCAACATCTCCCCGCAGGAGCTCTCGCTCTTCGTCACGATCATCACCTTCGGCTTCAAATACAGCCTGCCGTACAACCTCGATCTGCTCTTCGACGTCCGCTTCCTGCCGAACCCGCACTTCGTCGAATCGCTGCGTCCGCAGACGGGACTCGATGCGCCGGTGGTCGAATATCTGAAGTCGCAGCCGGGATACGAAGAGTTCTACCGGCGCCTGCTCGACTTCATTTCCTACACGCTGCCCGGCTATCGCAAGGAGATGAAGAGCTATCTCACGATCGGCATCGGCTGCACCGGCGGCAAGCACCGCTCGGTCGCCATCGGTCAGACCCTCTTCACCGATCTCGCGAAGCTCGGCTACACCGTCGAGATCGTGCACCGCGACTGCAAGCGGTGACTACGTAACCGTCCGTCCGCGCAATCCCACGCGCCAGAAAACGTACGCCGTCACGATCGCCGAGGTGATCGCGAGAACCGGCAGCAGCAGGACGTCGAACCGCGACAGATCGCCGCGCGGCACCATCATCGGTGCGGCGACGAACGGGATGCCGCCCGCGAGAATGCCGGTGACGATGGCGGTGGCCAGCGACGGCACGCGCCGCGTGTTGCGCACGTAGATCACGACGCCGATGCCGATGAGCAGCGTGTACGCGGCGCAGATGAACGCCGCGTACCAGGCGATCAGCGAGGCCGCCGTCGCCGCACCGGCCATCGTCTTCTCCTGCTCGTTTCCCATGAACGGGATCATGAGCAGCGAGACGACGAACGCGGTCGCCGCGCCGGCGGCAATTGCCAGAGGAAAGGCGAGTGGGAAACTGGGACGACTCACGCCGCTATGGTACGCGCGTTGTTAGGCGGATCGACCCAAAGGGGCGTACGATGAGACATCCGCGCCGGTTCGCGCATCCAAACATGCACAAGAAAATCTTCGCGTTTGCGGTGTTGGCGTTCGTCGCCTGGCGCGCCGCCGGCGACGTTCAGGCTCGCACCTCGCTCGAGGCGCGCGATCAGGCGCAGACCGCGCTGAAGGCTTCGCGAGCCAGTCATTTCTCGCCGCCCGATCTCCGCACGCTCGCGGGTTGCACGCCCATTCCGCTGACGCCGCCGGCCACGGTCAACGGCTTCATCAACTCCTCGTCCTGCTACGACTCGGTGATCAATGGGTATGAAGACATTTACCATCTCAACCTGATCGCCGGGCAAACGGTAACGATCGACTATTCGTCGACGGCCTTCGACACCTTTCTCTGGATGAACCAAGGTCCGATCTCGACGCGAGTCTCGTATCTGTTCCAGGGCATCTCCCGTTCGCGAATCGTATTCACGCCCACCACCACGAAGGCGTACGAGATGGAGGCGGAGACGCTTTTCGGCCCCGGCGACTCGGAACCGCATACCGGCGCCTATACGTTGCTCATCACGGTCACCGGCGGCTCGGTGTCCTGCACCTCCACGACGACGACGATGTGTCTCAACAACAATCGGTTTGCGGTCTCGGCAACCTACGCCACCTCGAGCACCAACGGGCAGGCCCGGGCAACGAAGCTCACTTCCGACAGCGGCTACTTCACGTTCTTCAGCGAGAGCAACGTGGAGATCGTGATCAAAGTGCTGGATGCCTGCGGGCTGAATTCGCGGTTCTGGGTGTATGCGGGCGGTCTCACGAACGTGAATACCGTGATCACCGTACGCGATACGAAGACCGGAACGACGAAGACGTACACGAACCCGGCGAACACACCGTTCCAGCCGATTCAGGATTCCAGTGCCCTGGCGACATGTCCCTGAAGTGAGCAGGCTTGGATTATCATGCGCTGTTCCGAGGGGGTAGGTTTGACCGGGGCATTGATCGTTACACACGGAAATCTGGCGTATGAGCTGCTCAACGCGGCGAGACAAATCGAAGCGGACGTGAAGGGAATCGAGGCCGTGCCGCTCGAATGGAACGACACGGTCGACGAGGCCCGCGAGAAGATCGCCGCCGCGCTCGAAAAGCTTGGCAAGGACCGCGGCGTCATCATCTTCACCGACATGTTCGGCGGCACGCCGAGCAACATCAGCCTCTCGTTCCTCGACCACGGCCGCGTCGAGATCGTGACCGGCGTGAACCTCCCGATGATCGTGAAGTTCGCGATGATGAAAGAGGATGCGAAGGACGTGGCCACGCTCGCGCACGTGATCAGCGAAAAAGGATCGAAGGCGATTCGCGTCGCGTCGGACCTGCTGACGGCGGAAAAACGCGCCGTCGGAGCGTAGCGCGTGGTCACTCGCGACGTCGAGATCAAGAACAAGCTCGGATTGCACGCGCGCGCCGCGGCGAAGTTCGTGCACACCGCCGCGCGCTTCAAATCCGACATCAAGATCCGCAAAGGCGATGAGGAAGTCGACGGCAAATCGATCCTCGGCATCCTCCTGCTCGCCGCCGGACGCGGCTCCGTGATCACGCTCAAAGCCGACGGCCCGGACGAGCGCGACGCGCTCGATGCCATCGAGAAGCTGATCGAGGCGAAATTCGACGAAGTAGAATGAGCGCGTGCCCGCGGCTCAAACACGCTCCGACATCCGCACCTACAAAGGCATCGGCGTCTCGCCGGGCATTGCCATTGGCCGTGCGGTCATCGTCGAAAAGCGCGTCGCCTCGGTGTATCGCGTTCCGATCCGCGAAGACGAAGTGCCGGCCGAGGTCACGCGGTTTCTCGAGTCACTGGAGAAAACGCGTGACGAGCTGTTCGACCTGAAGGCGAAAGTCAGCCGTTCGATGGGCGACGAGTACGCGCAGATCTTCGAGGCCCACGCGATGATCGTCGGCGACGCCTCGTTCGCCGACAAAGTCGTGCAGAAGATCGAGAACGAGCAGGTGAATGCGGAGTGGGCGCTCGCCGAAGTGCAGGAAGAGTTGCAGGCGCGCTTCGCGAGCTTCGAGGACGACTACCTGCGCGAGCGCGTCGCGGATGTGAAGGACGTTGCCGAGCGCGTGCTCGTCAACCTGCAGGGCATCTCGCATCACGACCTCTCCGAGATCAACCACGATGTCGTGATCATCGCGGATGACCTCACGCCGTCGGACACGATTCACTTCAACCGCCGTCCGATCGTCGGCTTCGCCACCGAGGTCGGCGGGCGCACGTCGCACACCTCGATCATCGCCAAGTCGCTGTTCATGCCGGCGGTCATCGGCGTGCCGCGCCTGACGAAGATCGTCGACAACGACGAAATGGTGATCGTCGACGGCTACGAAGGCGCGGTCGTCGTCAATCCGACGCCGGCGATGGTGCAGGAGTACCTCAGCCGCGTCTCGCGCCACGAAGAGGCGGAGCAGAAACTGCTCGAGAATCGCGAGCTCGCCGCCGAGACGAAGGACCATCATCAGGTCTCTCTGCAGGCGAACATCGAGCTGCTCGAAGAGCTGGGCGACGCGAACAAATTCGGCGCCGACGGCATCGGCCTCTATCGCTCCGAGTTTCTGTACATCTCCACGAGCCCGTTCCTGCCGACCGAGGAAGAGCACTTCGAGACCTATCGCAAGCTCGCCGAGGCGACGGCGCCGAACTGGTGTGTCATCCGGACGTTCGATCTCGGCGGAAAAAAACTCGCCCGCGAGATCATGGGCTCGAAGGAAGACAACCCGGTCCTCGGCCTGCGCGCGCTGCGTCTCTGCATGCAGCACCGCGACATGTTCAAGACCCAGCTGCGCGCGCTGCTGCGCGCGTCGGCGCACGGGAAGATCAAGATCATGTTCCCGCTCGTCTCCGGCGTGCAGGAGCTGCGTCAGGTGAAGACGCTCGTGCGGCAGATCCGCCTCGAGCTCGACGCGCAGGAGGTCCCGTACAACAAAGACCTCAAGATCGGCATCATGATCGAAGTGCCGTCGGCCGCCGTCATCGCCGACATGCTCGCCACCGAGGCCGACTTCTTCGCCATCGGCACGAACGATCTCATTCAATACTCGCTGGCCATCGATCGCGGCAACGAGAACGTCAGCTATCTGTACGAGCCGCTGCATCCGGCGCTGCTGCGTCTGATCAAAGGCGTGATCGACGCCGGCAAGCGCGCCGGCATCCCGGTGTCGATGTGCGGCGAGATGGCGTCGGATCCGATCTACGCCATCGTGCTTCTCGGCCTCGGTCTCGAGATTTTCTCGATGAACCCGTCGTCGATCCCGGTCGTGAAGAATGTGATTCGTTCCGTGCGTTACAAAGACTGCAAACGCATCGCCGAGGCCTGCCTGCAAAAGAAAACCGCGCAGGAGATCGAGGAGTTCATCATCGAGAGCGTGGCGATGCGATTCCCGGAAGGACTTAGTTACGAAGAACCAATGACACCGCGTCATCCTGAGCCGCGAAGACGGCGAAGGATCTCAAGTTACGTAGATTGAGATCCTTCGGCCTCTGCGGGCCTCAGGATGACGAATGAATCAGGTAGAAAGACATGAGCGAACATCTGTTCAACATCCGCGACATCCGCCGCGTCCCGAAGCCGTGGGGCTACGAGCTGATCTTCGCGCACACCGACCGCTACGTCGGAAAAATCCTGCACATCAATCAGGGCGAGTCGCTGAGCCTCCAGTTCCACGAAATGAAAGAAGAGACGCTGTACGTTGTCGAAGGCGAGCTGCGGCTGACCATCGAGCACGACGGCGACCGGCGGGAGCTGATGCTGCGCAAGGGCGAGGCGTTTCACATTCCGCCGCGCCTGATTCATCGCATGGAAGCCGTCGCCGACACCGACGTCGCGGAAGTCTCGACGCCGGAGCTCGATGATGTCGTCCGGCTCGAAGATCGTTACGGCAGGGTATGAAACTCGTCCTTCTCGCGGTCTTGATCGCTGCGATGCAGAGCGATACCACTGCGCTCGTCGAAGCGTCGAAAGCCGCAAAGGCGAAGAAGAAAACGAGCACGACGAAAGTCATCACCAACGCCGACGTGAAGAAGTCGAAAGGGAAGTTGATCGAGCGGCCCGCGACGTCGAAGGCGGAGGACGTGAAGCCCGAGCCGACGCTGCTCGAAAAACAGGCAGCGGAGCGCACCGCGCGGTTGCAGGCGGAAGCGACGCAAGCCGAGTTGGAGAAGACGATCGCGGCGCTGGAAAAAGAAGTCGCGGCGCTCGAGCAGAGTTACTACGAGACGAACGATCTCGAGTTTCGGGACAAAGTGATCACCGTGAAGTTCGCGGAGGCGAAGCGCAAACTGGATGCGGCCCGCGCGGCGCTGCCGAAGCCATGAGCAAGACCTTCTTCATCGAAACCTGGGGCTGCCAGATGAACGAGCTCGACACGCAGCGGTTGTCGGGCAATCTGAAGCTGCGCGGCTACAAGCGCGTCGAGGAAGAGGCGCAGGCTGATCTCATCCTGCTCAACACCTGCTCGGTGCGCGACAAAGCCGAGCAGAAAGTGTTCTCACACCTCGGCCGTTTGCGCGAGCTGAAGCGCGAGCGCGACGTCACGATCGGCGTCTGCGGCTGCGTCGCGCAGCAGGAAGGGGAGCACATCCTCGAGCGCGCGCCGTGGGTCGACTTCGTGATGGGCCCGGGCAACGTCGGCCATCTCGACGCCGTGCTCGAGCAGGGGACGAGGCTCGCCGTCGACTTCCCCGAGGATCGCAACTACGACTACCTCGCCGTCGATCGCACGTCACCGACCAAGGCGTGGGTGACGATCATCGAAGGCTGCAACAAAAACTGCACGTTCTGCATCGTGCCGACGACGCGCGGCCGCGAAGTCTCGCGTCCGTTCGACGACCTGCTCGCCGAAGTGCGCGCCGCCGTCGCCAGCGGCCGAGTCGAGATCGAGCTCCTCGGGCAAACCGTCAACGCCTATCGCTGTCCGATCACCGGCCGCGACTTCGGCGCGTTGCTCGCCGCGGTCGCGGAAATCGAAGGCGTCGTCCGTCTGCGCTTCACCACGTCGCATCCCGCCGAAGTGAACGACTCGATGATCGCCGCGATGCGCGATCACCAGAACATCTCGCGCTATCTGCACCTGCCGGTGCAATCGGGATCATCGCGCGTGCTGCGGCGCATGAAGCGGCTGTACACGCGCGAGAAGTATCTCGAGACCATCGCGCGCATCCGCAAAGAGATTCCGGAAATCCACTTCTCGACCGACATCATCGTCGGCTTCCCCGGCGAGACCGAGGAGGATTTCCAGGAAACGCTCAGCCTCATCGAAGAAGTCGGCTACGGATCGCTCTTCGCGTTCAAGTACTCACCGCGCCCCGGAACGCCCGCGCTGAAAATCGGCGCCGCCGTCGACGACGTCGTTTCCTCGGAGCGCCTGCAGCGCCTGTTCGATCTGCACGAACGGATGAAGCGCGAGCGTCTCGAGTCGTATCGCGGCCGCGTCGTGCCGGTGATGGTGGAAGGGCCGAGCAAGCACGATCCCGAGATGTTGTCGGGCCGCACGGACGACTACTGGGTCGTCAACTTCCATGGAGACCCCGCCACGCCACTCGGCAGCATCCTCGGCGTGCGCATCGATTCCGCACAGCATCACACGCTGCGCGGCGAAGCGGTCGCCTAAGCGGACCAGCCGGGCTCTTGTAGAGTGCTCGGCATGAACGAAGAAGCCGTCGCCCGGTTCGCGTGGAAGATCGCCCGGCTGGCGATGCGATTCCTTGGGAACGTGATGCTCGCCATCGGCATCTCGATCGGCACAGCGGTGATGCTGCTTGTTCGGCGTCAACACGGTTCTCAGCTTCGCCGGTCTTGGCGTGGCGTTCGTCGTGACGCTCATCAAGACATTCGTCATTCTGGTGGTCCTCTTCGCGGTCTTTCTCTTCGTCGCAGCCGTCACGTTCGCGACCATGATTCGCGCAACCGCAAAGCTGGCCAGGCGGCGCGTTGCCTTTGCCCGCCGATGGCGGCTGTTTCTGGTTCGAGCTTACATTCGCATCCAACCTCCATCGGAGCAATGGCTGCGCTCGGCCGGAACCGTCCTGGCCCTGGCGATCGTTCTGGAGATTGCCTGCGTGCAACTCCTGGGGATTCGGCTGAAGCCCAGGATGGAGCTGCCCACCCGCGTTCCGCTCGGGCGAATCGGCCGCAACGCGGCTTCGCTGCGAGTTTCCACGCTCGCCGACGTCGGAAAGTACTCCGATGCCCGGCGGGACCAGGTCGTCGACCGGGCTGATTTGATGGTGCTGTCCACGATCGGCGATCGCCCGCTGGCTTCCCGCTGCGGCAGCGTTGCTCATCTCCGCCCTGCCGAAGCGCTGCTGGTGGCTGAACTGCTGGTCGATCTGACGTCGGCGCCGCCTCTCGTCAAGCGTGAATACCTCGTGACCGAAGAACAGCTGACGCGCGCGCTGGCAGCGATGCTGGCCCTGGAGTCGGGATCCGTTCGCCTCGACTGCGTCAAGCTGCATCGGGACTACATCCGTTTGTTCATCACGTCGGACGGGATCAACGGCGAGAAGCACGAATCATTTGGCATGTCCGTAGAGAAGAACGACGGACGCCTGCGCATGATCCTCGAAGAATATTCGTTCGGCCGCGCCACCTTTCAGGTGGGCTGGCTGGGGATTGGTGTCGCGGGAGGCCGCGAAGGGCTGAGCGATTTCGAAGGAGGGGAGTCGCTCGCGGGCATCCTGCGCGCCATCGACTCGCGGGTCTTCAGCGTCGAAATGTTCGAAGGCTACGCCCGCATCGTCACGTGGCGTCTTCCTTCGGTGGTCGCCGCGCGCGCCGCCGTCGACGTCGGCTCCACACAACGAGCGGTTGTCCAGCGGGTGGAACCACGGGCAGACGCGGCGTCGCCGGGCGTGGTTCGCGCAGGCGATCTTGTCTATGTTCTGCAACGCAGGGACGAATGGCTGTACGTATGCTCGGAAGTCAGCGGGAAGTTCGGCTGGCTGCCGACGGCGGCGTTCGTCAGTCTCGATCAACCTGCCAAACCCACACCTGGCATCACCGCGCAGTCCTTCCTCCGCGCGACACCCGACAATCCCGACACGATCTCGCCCAAGCGTTTCGCCTTCGCCGTTCTCGGCTGGCAGTGCAGCGTCTCCGCCGAAGGAATCGCGCAATGCAAGGACGCGAAGAAGAGCACGTGGCGATTTCGTCTGCCCGTCGAGGATGGGCGCATCGATGCTCTCTACGTGAGCGCGGATGCTCCTCTCGTCTTCGCGTACACGCTGACGGATGAGGAGAGCAGCTGGTGCAAGTTGACCGGCATCGCGCCGCGCGCTCGCCGTCCGGCTTGGACAACGCAGGCTAGCGGCTTGAATCTCACGACTCCGGTCGCATCGGCCGAGTCCGTGTTTATCGCGGCGCTCGCGTCCGTCGGGTCGGTCAACCGCAGGACGGGAGCGATCGAGTGGCGTCACGACTCCGTCTATGACCGATCAGGCCGCACAGCGATCGAGCTGGCCGTCGAAAACGACGTCCTTCGAGTGACTGCAACCAAGCCCTGGGGGAATGAGGAAGCCACCGTCGTCTGCTATGACGCCGCGACCGGCGCCGTCGTCGCTTGTCCTGCCGCGCGAGTCGAGTAACATACGTCAGGACTTCATATGACTTCCGACCTGGTTTCCATGAGCATCAAGGGATTGATGCTCGATCCCGTTTCGAACTCTCCGATCGTCGTGCTGAAGGATGACGACGAGAAGTTCTTCCTCCCGATCTGGGTCGGCATCTTCGAAGCGAATGCGATCGCCCTGCAGTTGGAGAACATCACCACGCCGCGGCCGATGACGCACGACCTGCTCCGCAACATGATCAACGAGCTCGACGCGCAGGTGACGCGCGTGGTGATCAACGACCTCCGCGACTCGACGTTCTTCGCGCAGATCCGCGTGCTGGTCGCCGGCCGCACGCTCGAAATCGATGCGCGCCCCAGTGACGCGATCGCCCTCGCGCTGCGCACCGAGGCACCGATCTATGTCGCGCAGAGCGTGCTCGACCAGGCCCAGACCATCACCCCCGAGGGCGGCGAAGATCAGGACGAGAAGATGAAAAAGCTCTTCGAGAACTTCGACGCCGACGAGATGGGCAAGTACAAGATGTAGAATCGCAACCGGCCCGATGATCATCACCGTTGCGAACCAAAAAGGTGGAGTCGGAAAGACCACCACCGCGATCAATCTAGCTGCAGCCGTCGCGAACAAGGGCCTCAAAACCCTCCTGATCGACCTCGATCCGCAGGCGAATTCGACGATGAGCTACGTCGACGCGCGCGCCCTCACGCGCTCGATGTACGACGTTCTGGTCAGCGAAGAGCTGGAGTTCAAGGACGTCATCGTCCCGACTCCCGTGCCGCATCTCTCCATCGCGCCGTCGCGCATCGCGCTGGCGAAGCTCGAATCGAAACTGATCGGCGACATCGACGGCCCCTTTCGTCTCAAGGATCGGATGAAGGACGCGGCCAACGAGTACGACTACATCTTCATCGACACGCCTCCGACCCTCGGCATGATCACCGTCAACGCGCTCGTCGCGTCGACGCACGTCCTCGTGCCGATCCAGTCGTCGTACTTTGCGCTCGAAGGCACCGACGATCTGCTCGAGACCATCGAAAAGATCAAGTCGCGCCCGAATCCGAATCTCCAACTCCTCGGCGTGGTGATCACGATGCACGACAAGCGCACGACGCTGGCGAAAGACATCCACGATCAGATCGGCCAGGTCTTCGGCGATCGCCTCTTCAACACCGTGATCACGAAGTCGATCCGGCTCGAGGAGAGCCCGGCGTACAAGGAATCGATCTTCACGTTCGCGCCGAAATCGAGCGGCGCGAATGAGTACTACAGTTTGTCGGAGGAACTGCTTGCGAGGGTCTAATGGCTAAACGCGGACTGCCGGAACGCAGTGGGATGCGTCACGATTCGCATTACGTCGACGAGCTGACGCGGCGCTCGGGACGGCACATCGGCTCGATGCTGCCGCTGCAGTTCATCGAGCCGAACGCCGAGCAGCCGCGCACGCAACTCGGCAACATCGAGGAGCTCGCCGCGAGCGTCCGCGAAAAGGGCGTGCTCGAGCCGATCCTCGTGCGGCAGATCGCGCCGAACCGCTATCAGATCATCTCCGGCGAGCGCCGCTACCGCGCCGCCACGCTCGCGGGACTCGACGAGATCCCGGCGATCGAGCTCGACGTCGACGACCGCGAGCAGCTCGAGATCGCGCTGATCGAGAACATCCAGCGCAAAGACCTCACGCCGTTCGAAGAGGCCGAGGGCTTTGGGCTGCTGCAACAGAAATTCGGCTACACGCACGAGAAGATTTCGCAGGTGATCGGCAAGTCGCGCACGACGATCACCGAGACGCTCCTCATCAACGACATCCCCGACCGCATCCGCGCCATGTGCCGCGAGGCCGGCATCTCGAACAAGAGCGTGCTCGTGCAGGTCGCGCGCGCGGGCTCGGAAGAGGCGATGGAGAAGCTCGTGCGGTCCATCGCGACAGGGGAGCTGTCGCGCGACGACGTCCGGAAACAGACGGCAACGAAACCGAAAGCCGCCGGCCGCCCCAAGAACTACGTCTACGCCCTGAAAGACAAAGTCGCTCCCGTTCACGCTGAACCTGGCGTTCAAGAAGCCGAACGTCGAGAAGCGGGAAGTGATCGACGCGGTGCGGGAGCTGTTGAAGCGATTGGAGAGCGAAGCGTAGGGGTATAGTGCACGCCACATCATGGCCGGCAAAGCAAAGATCCTCGTGATCGACGATGACGACAAAGCGCTCGCCATCGCAAAGCGGCAGCTCGAAGCGGCCGGCTACGAGGTCATCACCGAAGAGTCGGCGCTGAAGCTGCCGGTCATCGTGCAGCGCGAGAAACCGGATCTCGTGTTGCTCGACGTCGAGATGCCGGCCCTGCGCGGCGAGCACGTGCTCGAGCTCTCGGCCATGTTCGATTTCCTCCGCACCATCCCGATCGTGCTGCTCTCCGGGAAGAGCGAAGAAGAACTGCAGGCGCTGGTCGCGAAATCCAATGCCCGCGGCTACATCCGCAAAGGCAGCAATCCGCTGACGTTCGTGCAGCAGGTCGAGCGCTTCGTGCTTGACAGCCGGCCGGGCGGAGCGTAGTCTCCCGCGCCAATGACGCCAGTTCACCCAATCCTCATGGGCCGAATGATGATGCGTCGCCCGGGCGCGACGGCGTAAGCACTACGCCTGTTTGCAGACCCGGGTTCCTTCCGCGCCTTTCCTTCACACGTAACGCACCGAACTTTTGCGGAGGAAAATCATGTATCGCTTCGATACCCGTGCGATCCACGCCGGGCAGCCGGATGATGCCGTGACCGGCGCCGTCACCACCCCGATCTATCAGACCTCCACGTTCCGCCAGACGGAGCCGGGAGTGAATATTAATGGTGCAAAGGGCTTCTGCTACGCGCGCACCGGCCACCCGACCCGCGGCGCGCTCGAAGAGAATCTCGCCGAGCTCGAAGGGGCGCGGCACGGACTCGCCTTTTCCAGCGGCATGGCCGCCATTCACGCCGTGCTCTCGCTCCTCAGCCGCGGCGATCACGTGGTCTCCACACAGGACCTCTACGGCGGCGCGTGGCGCATCTTCACCAAAGTCTTCGCCCGCTTCGGCATCGAGTTCACGTTCGTCGACACGACGTCGCCGGCGAACATCGAGGCGGCTATCCGTCCGAGCACGAAACTGCTCTGGCTGGAGACGCCGTCGAATCCGCTGCTGCATGTCACCGACATCGCCAGATGTGCTGGCATCGTTCGTGGCAATCGAATTACCACGGTCGTTGACAACACCTTCGCCACGCCGGTGCTGCAGCAGCCGCTCGCGCTCGGCGCCGACCTCGTCGTCCATTCCACCACGAAGTACATCAACGGCCACAGCGACGTCATCGGCGGCGCCGTGATCACGAACGACGATGGCCTCCACGAAGAGCTGAAGTTCCTGCAGAACGCCATCGGCGCGGTTCCCGGCCCGCAGGATTGCTATCTGATTCTGCGCGGCGTGAAGACGCTCGGCCTCCGCCTGGAGCGCCACTGCTCGAACGCGGAGCTGATCGCGAAATATCTGCTCGCGCACGACCGCGTTCGCCGCGTCTATTACCCCGGCCTCGTCGATCAGCCGAATCACGCCGTCGCCCGGCGGCAGATGACCCGTTTCGGCGCGATCGTGTCGTTTGAGCTCGACGCGGGTCTCGAAGAAACGCGCGCGTTCACGCGCCGCCTGCAACTCTGGACGCTCGCCGAGAGCCTCGGCAGCGTGAAGAGTCTCTTCTGCCATCCCGCCACGATGACGCACGCTTCGGTGGAGCCGGACGTGCGCCGCAGCGTCGGCATCAGCGACAGCCTCATTCGTCTCTCGGTCGGCCTCGAAGATGTCCGCGATCTCATCGACGACCTCGAGCAGGGACTCGCGCGACACCGTCAAAACTGAGCGCGAGGAGGCCGTCGCATGAAGCGCTTCCGCATCGGACTCCTCGGGTGCGGCACGGTCGGCGGCGGGTTCGTGCGCCTCGTGGCCGCCGAGCGTGAGCGCCTCCGCGCGCGCCATGGCGTCGACCTCGAGATCACCGGAATCCTCGTGCGCGACCCCGGCAAGGCGCGCAGCGGCATCGACCGGCGATTGCTCACGACGTCGGCACTCGACGTCATCGACGCCGACAACGATCTGATCGTCGAAGCGATCGGCGGCGTGCATACCGCCGGCACGTTCGTGCGCCGCGCCATTAGCCGAGGCTGCGACGTCGTCACCGCGAACAAAGCGCTGCTCGCGGCGTCGGGACACGAGTTGTTCCGCGCCGCGGCGGTGAGCGGCGTGACGATCGGGTTCGAGGCCAGCGTCTGCGGCGGCGTGCCGGTCATCGGCGCGCTCCGCCACGGCCTCGCCGGCGACACGATCGAGAGCATCACCGGCATTCTCAACGGCACCTGCAACTACGTCCTGAGCCGTGTCGATCAGGGCGTCGCGTTCGCGGATGCCGTCGTCCACGCGCAGGAACGCGGATTCACGGAGGCGGATCCGTCGCTCGATCTGAGCGGCGAGGACGCGGCGCAGAAACTGCGGATTCTCGCCGAGGTCGCGTTCGAGGCGCCGGTGCGGCGGGAAGTCGTGCGCGGGATCGGGGCGAAGACGCGCGGGAAGTTGATCGCGGAAGCGAAGCGCGTCGCAGGCGGCGTGGAGTTGATCGTCGAACCGCGCGACGATCCGCGCTTCGCGCACGTCATCGACGAACAGAACGCGGTGATCATTCGCGGGCGGGCGGTGGGGGAGATCTGGCTCAGCGGCAGGGGAGCGGGATCGATGCCGACGGCGGCGGCGCTGTTATCGGATGTTGTTGAAAATGTGCGCGATCGTTTTCGCGTCGCGAACGACCGCTACCGTACCCTCGTCGCATGAAGCGCCTGGCCGTCCTGGTCCTTGTCCTGACAAGTCTTACCTGTCGTACGCGCGAGAAAGCCATCGCCGAATTCGAGACCCGCCTCACGAACGAAACCGCGCGCCTCGAAGCCCAGCTCAAAGCGATCAACACGAAGCAGCTCCCGGAGGATCTCGCCGGCCTGACGAAAGGGTTCGGCGAGTCCTTCGCGCGCATCCGCTCGACGAAATCGCCCACGCTGCGCCTCTTCCGGTTGCGCGACACGTTCATCGGCATCGAGACGATCTCCTTCTTCGCCGCGAACCCGAAAGCGGGCCAAACGCTCGGCGATCTGCACGCGCTCGTCGTCAGCCGCCGCCCGGCATACGAGGCGAAGCTCGACACGCCCGAAGGCCCGGTGCTGTTTCGCGCGCTCGCGGAGCAGGCGGCGAATCGCGCGCGCGTCCTCTACACCGCGAGCGAGCCGTACGGAAAGATCAGCGATCCGATGTGGGGCGGTCTCTATTACCTCGGCGAAGCGGAAGGGAATCTGAAGTTTCGCGACTTCGTCACTTCGCTGCCGCCGGACATCGCTCCGAAGAACGAGCCGCACGCGGAGAAAACGCGGCTGACGGCGGCCGCGAATCAGATCCAGCAGGAAACGCTCGCGTTCTTCGAAAAGAACCCCGGCGCCAACGCGGCCGTGTCGCCGAGCATGAAACTGAAAGAAGCGCGCGAGCTGCTCGCGGCGAATCTCGCCGACGGAGCGACGCTCGCGCTGGTCGAGGCGAAGCTCGCGCTCGAGCGGAGAAAAGCGGAAGCGGATCCCGGCAGCGTGCACGACGGCGCGAAGCCGGCGGCGCAGACGAAAGAAACCGAGGACAGCATTCCGGCGCTGCTGCAGGCATACACGAAAGAAGGACCGCCGCCGGTGCCCACCGTCGTCGCGAAGGACGTCGTTCCGTTCTACGCGTCGCTGCTCACGCCGCTCGCAGCGAAGGATGTCCTCACGCCGGCGGCCGTGACGGTCACACTCGTCCGCTGGCCCTACACGTGAAGCCTCTCCGATCCGGCAAGTTTGCTGGCACAGGAAGTCATCAATCAATACAACGGACGCGTGCAGATGGTGGTCGAGGATCTCGGCGCCTCGAAGCTCGCGGAACGGTTCGGCGTCGACAAATACCCGGCCATCTTCGTCGATGAGTCGCTCGTCGCGCGGCCGGAAGACTTTTACGCGTGGGGAGGGCCGGAGACCGGCAAATACCTGCCGTTCACCGACGTCGCGAATCGCCGCGAAATGCAGGCCGATCTCAAACGGCTGATCGACCTCCGCCTCGGCGGCGGCACCGTGCCGTCGCTGCAGATCACCAAGAGCGCGCCGGCCGAGCGGTTCCTGCCGGACACGCACGTCGTCGACCTGAAAGGCAACAAGTTGACCTTCGCGCAGCTGCGCGGCAAGCCGGTGCTCGTCGAATTCTGGGCGACCTGGTGTCCGCCGTGCCTCAGCACGATGACCTGGCTCAAGCAGCTCGATCCGAAGAATCGTGAACGTCGTCGCCGTCGCCGTCGACTCGCCGCAGAAAGACATCGACTCGATCGTGGCCAAACTGCAGCCGACCGCGCACATCGTCATCGGATCGCCGGAGCTGCGCAAAGCATTCGACGGCCCGCCCGCGGTGCCGACGCTGGTGCTGGCGGACGGGAAGGGAAAGATCGTGCGGATCTTCTACGGCGCGCCGGCGAATTTGCACGAGGAGATCGAGAAGGAGCTTCGGAAGCTCGCGACGTAATCCGTCGCAACCCTCTACGCGATTTAACATAATCCATCTTATAAGACTCTGTGGAAATGCAGTGACCGACGGCGTTTGCGTCGGTTGCCTATAATCCGTCGCCGATGAGGATCCTCTCGCGCTACATCTTCAAGGAGATGGTGACCCCGACCTTCCTCGGGTTCACGTTCTACACCTCGATCATCCTCATGCAGCGGCTCTTCGACATGGCCGCCATGATCATCCGCCGCTCGCTCTCCGTGAGCGCCGTCGGCAAGCTGCTCCTGTACTCGCTGCCGCACATCATCGTGCTGACCGTGCCGATGTCGCTGCTCTTCGGCATCCTCATCGCCCTCGGCCGCCTCTCCGCCGACTCCGAGGTCGTGGCCATGCGCGCGCTCGGCATCTCCACGCGCACGATCTACCGCCCGGTCTTCGTCTTCAGCTTCCTGATCTTTCTCTTGAACCTCTACCTCATCAACTTCGTGATGCCGCGCGGCAACCGCCAATTCGTCGCGCTGCGCGCCGAGATCATGACGTCGTCGGTTCAGAAAGCGATCAAGCCGCGCATCTTCTACGACCAATACCCAAACCTCATGATTTACGTGAACGATGTCGATCCTGCGACCGGCCAGTGGAAAGGCGTCTTCGTCGCCGACAGCCGCGCCGACGAGTCGCAGGACATCGTGAGCCCGCAGCAGGCCGCGAACGCGCTGCAGGATCCCCCGCGCGACGACGCCAGCGTCGCGGCGCTGCAGCAGACCGGCTCCGGCCAGCGCGTCATCGTGGCCCGCACCGGCAATCTCTCGATCACCCAGCCGTCGAAAGACATCTGGATGAACCTCTTCGGCGCGGAGACGCACATCTGGGATCCGCGCAAATCCGACCGCTACGACCACACGCGTAACGAGACGCAGCACATCCTCTTGCCGGCGAACGGCGGTGACGTGACGATCTCGCAGCTCGCGCGCTCGCTGCGCGAGATGACACTCGGCGAGCTGATGCGCCAGGAGCGCGAGCTGAGCCGCAGCCGCAGCGCCGAGGATCGCATCACGAGGAACATCGCCCGGATCGAGATCCACAAGAAGTTCGCGATCCCGTTTGCGTGCATCGCGTTCGGCGTCCTCGGATTGCCGCTCGGCATCACCAACCGCCGCGGCGGGAAAAGCTCAGGTTTTTCTTTAAGTGTGCTGATCATCCTTTTCTATTACGTCGCGATGAACAACGGCGAGCAGCTCGCCGCGACCGGCAGGATCCCGCCATGGGTCGGCATGTGGGGCGCGAACATCATCCTGCTCGTCCTCGGCATTTACCTGCTCAGCCGGGCCAATCGCGACATTCAATCGAGCGATGTCGGCTTCGTCCGCCGGATCGTGCGATTCATCGCCTTCAAACTGCGCAGGCGCAAGAGCGCGGCGGCCGAGACCGCCGTCGAAGACGAGCCGGGGCTTCTCAGCCGCCTCGACATCACCTTCCCGAACATCATCGACCGCTACATCCTCCGCGAGTTCCTCAAAGTGCTCGCGCTCGTGCTCATCTCCGTCATCGCGCTCTTCACGATCGTCGACTACAACGAGATCGCCAGCGACGTCCGCAAACACGCCATCGGCCTGCAGACGCTGCTGTCGTACTACCGCTTCCAGATCTTCTACGTCCTCAACTGGACGCTGCCGATCTCGGTGCTCGTGGCGACGCTGGTGACGTTCGGCATCCTCTCGAAGAACAACGAAGTGACGGCCATCAAATCGGGCGGCGTGTCGCTGTACCGCATCGCGATGCCGATCCTCGCCGTCGCCGCGGTGGTGAGCATCCTCGCCTATCTGATTCTCGACTTCGTCCTGCCGTACTCGAACGAGCGCGCGGCGGAGATGAAGAACAAGATCGAGGGCAAGCCGGCGGTGACGAAGGCCTCCGAGCAGAAGCTGTGGTACCTCGGCAAGGGGCGCTACATCATCAACTTCCTCTCGTACGACAAGAACAAGCGCGAGCTGTCGCAGGTGCAGGTGTTCGAGTTTCACCCGACCGATTTCCGGATGACGCGGCGCGTCTACGCGAAGTTCGCGCGTTGGAACGGCTCGGCGTGGGCGTTCGAGGACGGCTGGATGCGCTCGTTCACCGATGACGGCCGCTCGACCTTCACGCCGATCACGGCACCGCTGCCGCTGTTCTATCCCGAGACGCCGGCGGATTTCGCCGCGGACGTGAAGCCGCCGGATCAGATGACGTACGCGCAGCTGCGCCGCTACATCCAGACCATTCGCAATTCGGGATACGCCGCCGAAGAGCTGACGGTGAAGTTGTACGCGAAGACGTCGTGGCCGGTGATCAGTTTCGTGATGGCGCTGATCGCGATGCCGTTCGCATTCCGGATGGGAAAGAAGGGCGCGCTCTACGGCGTCGGCCTCGCCCTCATCCTCGGCATCTTCTACTGGATGATCTACGCCGTCTTCACGAAATTCGGCGAGGTGGGGAACCTCCCGCCTCTCTTGAGCGCGTGGAGCGCGAACATTCTGTTCGCGCTCGCGGCGATCTATTTGTTTTTACACGTGGAGACGTGAGGATCAGGGGAAAAATCCGAGACTGATCGGCGAGTGACAATACGTCCCGACGGGAATACAACCCGGAATGACGTACGGCTGCGAAAATACGACCTGGCCGTCCCGATAGAGAGTGGCCCGGATTTGTACCGGGTACGGCACACTCATATTCGCCTTCCATTCGTAGCTCGCGCTCGCTAGAACGGGATTTACGTTGATCGCAAGAACGCCCGTCGTTTCCTCGACGACGCGGCTGTTCGGCACGCTCGGATAGTTTTGACATGGCAGGCCTCCGTAAAGAGGTTGCCAGCAGGCCTGCGTGTACACGTTGGAGCCGGGCGGAAATTGTTGGTCGAAAATCTGCGCGGCCAGAAAGATGTCGTCCGTCCACGTGACCTCGAACGTCAGGCCCGGGCCATAGCCCGGCTGCACGAGCCCGATCACCGCGTCCGCTTCGGTGCCCAGCGTGCCGGTGACGACGATCCGCTTTTCGAATCGGCCTAACGAGTCTCCGGGATGAAGTCCGGGGATCTGGCCGACGTCGAACGTCGTGCTTTGACCGGGCGCCAGTCCGGTGAACCCGGGCACCAGGTCGGACAATTCGCCGCTGACGATGATCTCGGTGTCGTCGCTGTTCGTGCGGCCGAAATAGGGGGGAGCGGCGCGATAAATCGCGGCAATTCCGGCGTCAGGGCCGAGCGGCTCGGCCGAGCGGTTCGTGAGCTTCAGCGTGTACGTACCGCCCGGCTGCGGAGTCCACGACGCGTCGAGGTCGCCGCGGAAGAAACGATCGAGGAGTCCCGCGGAATAGCCGACTGCGCGCGGCACCAGCATCGACGCGCGGCTCAGATACGACCCGTCTCCCAGGGAATAGAGCCGGTCGCAACCCTCTCGCCGGGTCTCGAGATCGATCGACGACAGATACGTATGGAACGGATCCGTCTCCTGGATCCCGGCATAGCGGTCGAGTGGAAAGGACGTGAAGACGTCTTCATCGACGATCACCGTCGCCTGCACCGGGTGGTTGTCGATCAGGATCGTGATCGCTTCGTGCTGATCGTGCTCCACGCGATGCGCCGCCTCGCCGATCCGCGGCTCCGTGTGATAGAGGCATTTCGCCAGATTGGGAATGAGGCCGCAGAGAGGCGCAGGATCTTCGTCGTGATAGTTCGTATCCTGCGTCACGAAGTTGTTGGCCGAAAAATCGCCCATCCCCTTCCCTGCCGGACGGCCGTTGGCGGTGTGATTCGTATGAAAGTAGCTGGCGTAGTCCGGCAGAGTGACGGACGGATAGCCGTCGAAACTGATCAGGGATGTGGCGGGATTCGTGAGATTCGCGAGGCCCCACTCCTCCCAGATGCTCGCGGCGGTCCCATTGTCGAACACGAAGTTCGAGACCGGCAGATGCTGGTCATTCCGTGTGTGTTCCGGCTGGGCCATGTCCTGAACCAGATGCACGTCATGACCGAGTGCGAGGAAGAGCTCTTTCAGATAGACGTCGCGCGTTCCCGGGTTCGGGCCCGTGAGCGCAAACGCGTAGAGCTCCCGCGCGCGCGGGATCGAATACGAATTTCCGCTCACCCCGGACGTTACGGTTGTGGCCCATGCGTCGGCGCGAGCTCCCACTTCCACGCAACCGACCAGCGGGACAAATGGGTTGGGCGGAATGAAAATCTTCAGCGCGCGCCCATTCATCGTATCGAAGAAATGATTCAGCGAGCGTGCATCCGGGACGATGCGGTCCTCGTCGAATGCGCCTTGCGCCATCCAGGTTCGGAGGGACTTGTTGAACAGCACGCGGTTGCGCGACGTGCCGAGGTGTCGCTCGAAGGAAATGCCCGACCGGTCGAATGCCTTTTCGGTCATTCGCATGTGAACAGGCTTCTCATATGCGAGCGCGGGTAAGGCAACAGTCAGAAAACAGACGAATGCCGTGCGGACGATGCGTGCATGGAACATCGGAATCATTCCTTTTTCCTGATCAGAACTGCGTCAGCTTCCAGGCGCCGTCCGCGCCGCGGGTGAAGTACACGTGATAGCCGAACGTCCGCGTGTCCTGCAGCCGGCGCAACAGATAGTGAGCCGCGTTTTCGGCGATCCAGACCGGATCGAAGCCAGTGAGGCTCGCGACATATCCCGGAAGCGCGGGCTGGATTCCCTCCAGGGGTCCGCGATATTTCGCGGCCGCTGCCGGCGACAATTCTTTCACTGCCGTCGCCACGTCCCCCGCCGCGAGAGCGGCGGTGAAACGGCTCCACGACGCGCGGAGCAGCGAGTCCGCCGCGGCGAACGACTGGACGACGACCGGCGTCGTGCTCTCCACGATGTCGCCCGCCGCCGTTTGCACGCGGACCGTGGCCAGGTACACGCCCGGCGTCTGATAGACAAACGGTAGGACGTCCGGCAGCGTAGCCCCGGTCCAGTCGACCGAGCCGTTGCCGTCGAAATCGAGGTCATACCGCGTGGCCGACACGTCGTCGGAGACATGAAAATAGGAGGTCAGCGGTGCCGTGCCGCTCCGTGGTTGTGAGCTCAACTCGATCGCCGATGCGTCAACCTGGAGACTCACCGTACGAAGCGCCTCGGCGCGCCCGCTGCCGGAAACCGCCGCCGCACGGAGCGTCACTGTGCCCGGTCTCGCCGGAACCTGCACGACCCAGCGGAACGGTTCCGCGCTCGTTCCGGCCGCGGTGAGGTCGAAATCGGCGGTCACGCCGTTGACGGTGACGGCGAGATCCTTCGACCCCGTCGCCGTGCCGGTCACGAGAATCGTCGCGGCGGTCACTCGTTCCCCGTCCGCGGGCGACGTGAACGCGATCGTCGGACCGCCGCAACCGCCGGCCACCTGTCGCACGATCGCGACGCGCAGCGATGCGTCGCGAGCACCGCCCTTGATCGTGACGGCCAACGTATTGGCGCCGGTTCGCGGCACCACCGCGGTCTCGAACGATGTCCGCGAAACGCTGAACTGATTTTCGCCCGCGAGGACCGCGTCATTCAGCACGATCGTCGCGCTGCTCACGCCGTTGTTCGTCACGACGAGCGCAAACGTCGCCGTGCCGTTGCACAGCGCGCCGGCGTCGAGGTTGAACGTGCCGGTCACCGACAGCGGTTTGGCGGACGTGTTGGCATACGTTTTCGGCCCGAAGATCGCCGTCTCCTCGGCGTTCGCGGCCAAAACGCAGACAAATACCATTGCACACACGAGCAGGGATTGGCGCACAGAAATCTCTCTCTCTCTTCGGGTTTGGATCGGAAGTGCGCGGGAGTATACGCGCCTAACAGCGCCGCCGGATATAAAAAAAGCCCGGCGAATGGCCGGGCTTCAGGGACATCGTTGCGTTTCCCTAGATCGCGTTCACGATCTCTTCGCTGAGCCCCTTCCACTTCCGCAGATACTCGCGCCGGTCGGTGTTGTACTTCGCCACGAGGGCGTTGTACTCGTCGAGTCTCCCCTGCCGCTCGTACATCTTTTTCGGCTGGAGGTAATCGGCGTCGTCGATGCCCGGCACTTCCGTCGCCACGAGGTAGCCGAAGTCGGGATCCTTTTCCCACTGGATCGTGCCCTCGGCGATCGCCTTCACGATCGCGGACGAGTGCTGGATCTTCACCTTCTTCGAGCCTTCCTGCTTGCCGTCGCCGCCGATCGCGCCGGTGTTCATCAGGTAGACCTCCATCGGGTTGTCGTTCATCAGCTCGAGCATGCGGTTGCCCTGGTTCGCGTGCAGCAGCGGGAAAAACGGATTCGTGCCCGGCACGCGCAGCGATTTGCCGGCTTCCGCCGCGCCGCCCGCGCTCGTGCCCTTCGTCTCGCCGAGCATGAAGTACGCCGCGGCGAGCGGGCCCTTCGAGCTTCGCCACCGCGGGGATGATGTTCTCGTTGCGGTTGAGGATCAGCAGGAAGTCGGCCTTCGTGATCTCGCGCGCGTCCGCAGCGCCGGCGATGTCCTGCATGCGGATGACCGCGCGTCCGTTCGGCGTGTACGACGTGTCGAAGTAATCGATCTTCCCTTCGTCGTTCTGCGAGACGTTCTCGAGATACGCGTGCTGCGACGCGCAGGCGTGATAGATCGTCGGCTCATCGTTCGGGTTCAGCCCGAACGTCTTCGCGAAGCAGCCGTTCTCCGTCGCGACCACCTTGCCGCCCGGCATCAGCGCGCAGAAATCGTCCTGCACGGGCTGCGACTCATTCTGCTTCGTAAACGTCGTCGTCGTCTTACCGGTCCCGGACAGTCCTACGATCAGTCCTACTCGCTTTTTCTCTCCAACCGGAATCACCTTGCACCCCGAATGCAGCGCCAGACCCCCGCGCTCGTAGATGAGCTTGTTCCACATCCGCAGCCCGCCCTTCTTCGACTCGCCGAAGTAGTCGGAGTTGAAGACGCGGGTCGTGTAGTTCTCGAGATCGACCGCGATCAGGCGATCGTCCGCATAGCCCGGCATCGGCAGATTCGGCGTGTAGATCACCGTCAGCACCGGCTCGAAGGTCTCGAGCTCCTCGGCTGTCGCCGGGTAATAAAGGATGTTCTGCATCGCGGCGACGTTCGCGTTCGCCTTCTCCATGATCAGCCGCGCCGGAACGCGAAACTCGGGATCGTTGCCGATGTAGCCCTCGATCACGAGCATGTCCCGGGTCTTGATGTAGTCGTTCTGCAACTGCGCGATCCGCGCGTATTCGGCGCGCGTAATCGTTTGATCCGAATGGAGTTCCGGGCTGTCGGTGGCGATGTACGTCGACAGCTTCGAGCGCGAGACGACGCGCGTGGCGACGTTCAAATTGCCGAATTCCGTCTTGCGGGCATTCGGCATCTCCTCCGCGAACTGGCGGAGCTGTTCGGGGGTCGGATTCCAGACCACCGACTTCGGTTCGACAGGCAGCGTTTTCTCGCGCTTGTCATTTGTCCGAGCCGCGGGCCGGGCAGGGGACGAATTCGTAGCGGTCACCAGTTCGCTCATGAAGGGATCCTCTTCCGTTTGATGTCTGGTCGAGTCTGGCGCAAAGGATCGCGCCGCTGTTGCCGGAGGGCCGGGATTTTACAGCAAAATGTGCACGCATGCCCGCCATCCTCAGTCCGTACCGCGGTTTCGGTCGCGGCCGGGAAATGCTGGTCCGCGGCCGCCTGATGCGGGACAAGCAAATCACGCGCGCGACCGACGCCGAGAGCATGTGGCGGAATCTCGTGAATACGTGGCGGCGCTTCGAAAGCGATGAGATCGCCGGCGCGAAAGTGCGCGTGTCGTATCGCGATGCCGTCGTCGACAGCGTCACGAATCGCGAAGGACATTTCCAGGTGCGGCTCGAGCCGCGCGAGATCGCGCAACATCTGCTCTGGCACGAGGTCGCCTGCGAGGCTCCCGATCACAAGGCCACGTCGATCGCGCGCGTGCTCCTTCCCGCGGCCGCCGACTTCGCCATCATCAGCGACATCGACGACACGATCGTCAAGACCGGCGCGACGAATCTCATCACCATGATCCGCTCGGTCATCAACAACGCCGCGGCGCGGCTGCCGTTCGAAGGCATCGCCGACCTCTATCGCGCGCTGCATCGCGAGCGCAACCCGATCTTCTACGTCTCCAGCAGCCCGTGGAATCTCTACGAGCTCTTCGAAGATTTCATGTCCATCAACGGCATCCCGTTCGGGCCGATTTTTCTCCAGGACTGGGGCCTCGACCGCGACACCTTCATCATGGATCCGCACGAGCGGCACAAGCTCACACAGGTCCAGCTGCTGCTCGACTACTACCCCGACCTCCGCTTCGTCCTCATCGGCGACAGCGGCCAGAAAGATCCGGAGATCTATTTGCGCGTGATGCAGCTCCATCCGCAGCGCGTGATCGCGGCGTTCATCCGCGACGTGACCGGCGACGTCCGCGACCAGGGCATCGCCCGAATCGCCGAGGAAGCGAAGACGGCCGGCGGCAAAGATGATCTACGTTCGCGATTCCGCGCATGCATTGGAGGAGGCTCGCAGATTAGGATTACTCGAATGAGCGACGTTCTTCCGATTGCCCTCGACGCCCTCCGCACGCGAGTCACGAAAGTCTTCCCCGCGCAGATCCGCAAGGCGCTCGAGCCGCTGACGGACGAGCAGATCTGGTGGCGGCCGAACGAGGCCTCGAACTCGATCGGCAACCTCGTGCTGCATCTTTCCGGCTCGCTCGATTACTACCTGAACCGCAACCTCGGCGGTCTCGACTTCGTGCGCGATCGTCCCGGCGAGTTCAACGAGCGGCGCCCGATCCCGAAGGCCGACCTGCTCGCGCGATTCGACGAGATGGTCGCGAATGCGGAGCGGACGTTCGAGCAGCTCACCGTCGAGCGCCTCGGCGATCCGTCGCCCGAGCCGACGATGTACGCCGTTGCCTTCGAAGACGTGCTGAACGCGGCGATGCATCTCGCCAACCACGCCGGCCAGATCGTCTGGATCGCGAAATCGCTCGACGCCCATGCCGTCGATGAAGTGTGGATCCGCACGCATCGCTCCGAAGGCGCGTGGAAGCCGAAGGCGTGATTGCGCGTTGCGGTCGTGGGAGTCGGCGGCGTTGGCGGCTACTTCGGCGGACGCCTCGCCCACTCCGGCGTCGACGTCACGTTCATCGCTCGCGGCGCGACGCTCGAAGCGCTCCGCACGCGCGGCTTGCGCGTCGAGAGCATCAACGGCGACTTCACGCTCGAGCGCGTGAACGCAACCGACACGCCGTCGGAGATCGTCGACGCGATCCTCGTCTGCGTGAAAGCGTGGCAGATCCCCGACGCCGTCGCGCGCGTACAGCCGATGATCGGCCCCGAAACGATGGTCGTGCCGCTGGAAAACGGCATCGACGCACCGGACGTGCTCGCGCCAATCGTCGGACGCGAACAGGTCCTCGGCGGGTTGTGCGGCATCGTCAGCTTCATCGTCGAGCCGGGACACATTCGCCACACCGCCGCCGAGCCGTTCGTGATGTTCGGAGAGCTCGACAATCGCTCGTCCGAGCGCGGGCAGCGACTCTGCGACGCGTTTCGAGCCGCAGGCGTGAAAGCCGATGTTCCGCCCGACATCCTTCATTCGATGTGGACGAAGTTCCTCTTCATCGCGCCGATGAGCGCAATCGGGGCGCTCACCCGCGTGCCGATCGGCGAGTGGCGCACGATGCCGGAACTGCGCGCGATCGCCGAGGAATCGCTCCGCGAAATGATTGCGTTGGCGAAAGCGCGAGGCGTCGATCCCGGCGACGACGCGCTGCAGCGGACGATGGATCGCTACGACAACCTCGCCGCCGCGTCGACCTCCTCGCTGCAGCGCGACGTCATGGAAGGCAAGCCCTCCGAGCTCGACGCGCAGATCGGCGCGGTGGTGCGCCTCGCGAACGAGAGCGGCGTCGCGGCGCCGGTGTCGTCGATGCTTTATCACCTCCTGTTGCCGCAGGAACGCCGTGTGGTGCGCGCCTCTGGCGCGCCTTAGGGCAGGGGCGCGCCGGAGGCGCGCACCACACGGTTTGATACCATCCGCGCCCGAATGCATCCCGCGATCGCCGAGGCGAAGCGTGTTCTCGAAGTCGAAGCGGCGGCGATCCGAGGATTGATCGAGCAGCTCGATCAGCACTTCGTCGACGCCGTCGAGTTGATGGCCGCCTGCACGGGCCGCGTGGTGACGATGGGTCTCGGCAAGTCGGGCATCATCTGCAAAAAGATCAGCGCCACGCTCGCGTCGACGGGAACGCCGTCGTTCTTCATGCATCCCGCCGAGGCCATTCACGGCGACCTCGGCATGCTCGTCAAAGGCGACGTCGTGCTCGCGATCTCGAACTCCGGCGAGACCGAGGAGCTCGTGCGGCTGTTGGATCGCATCAAGAGAATCGGCGCGGAAGTCGTGGCCATCACCGGCAACCCGAATTCCACGCTCGCGCGGCTCGCCGACCATCATCTGAATGCCGCGATCTCAGAGGAAGCCTGTCCGCTCGGCCTCGCGCCGACGGCATCGACCACCGCCACGCTCGCTCTCGGCGACGCACTGGCGATGGCGCTGCTGGTGCGCCGCGGCTTCAAAGAAGAAGACTTCGCGTTCCTCCATCCCGGCGGAAAACTCGGCAAGCGCTTCCTCACCGTGCGCGATCTCATGCACAAAGGCGACGACGTGCCGATCGTGCGCGAGTCGACGAGCATGCACGACGTCATCTACGAGATGTCGAAGAAAGGCTTCGGCATCACCGCGGTCACAGACGAGCAGGGCCTGCTGCGCGGCGTCATCTCCGACGGCGATCTGCGGCGTCTCCTGGAACGCGACGAGCAGGTGCTGCGTCACACCGCCGCGGAGTCGATGAAAGCCAATCCGCAGACGATCCGTGCCGAAGAGCTGGCCTCGGCGGCGTTACAAATCATGGAACAACGCAAGATCACATCGCTCTTCATCGTGGACGAACCAGGGCGTGTCGAAGGTATCATTCACCTCCACGATCTCTGGGGCCTCGAGCTTTTCTGATGGATGAAAAAGTAGTCCTTCGCTATCGCGACGGAAGAACCGAACGAGCGGAGCTCGAACCAATCGATCCCGAGCGCGAAGTGCTGGTCGTTCGCCACGGCGATGGCACGAGCGGTGAAGTACCGTTTGCGGATTTGAAAGCGGTCTTCTTCCCGCGCAGCGGATCGGAGGATGCGCCTGAGGAACCGAGCGGGATGCAGATCTCGATCGAGTTCAACGACGGCGAGGTCATCCGCGGAACGGCGCACTACAACCCCGAGCGCAACGGGTTCTTCCTGTTCCCTGCCGACCGGACGAAGAACGATCGCATTTTTGTTGTGAACAGCGCGATTGTTGCGATCGAGGTCGAAAAATTGTGATCAGACTCTTCAGTATTCTCGTTCTTGCCACCACCCTCACCGCCCAGACCACCAGCGAGCTCGACAAAGCGGCGACTGCGATGTCGGGCATGGAAGCGGGCTTCACGCATCGCTTCACCGCCAAAGGATTCAAGACCAGCCAGGTCGAGAGCGGCTCCGTGATTTTCGGACCGCTGCCGAAGATGCGCTGGAGCTACACCAGCCCCGAGAAAAAGCTGTTCGTCTTCGACGGCTCGCAGTCGTGGTTCTACGTGCCGTCCGACAACCAGGTCACGCTCGGCCGCATCAGCGACGCGCGCAAAGGCGAGCTTCCGTTTCTCCTCCTCGGCGATCCCGCCGCGCGCGACAAGCACTTCGTCGTCAAACAGCAGAACAAAAGCGGTGCGGTCGTCCTGACGCTGCAGCCGCGCGCCGCACATGCGCTCGTGCGCAACGTCGTCGTCACGATCGCGCCGTCGACGCATCTGATTTCGCGCATCGAATACAGCGACCGCGAAGGCAATCGGACGTCGTTCGATTTCTCGGGATATCATCGCCGCGCCGCATCCGCCGACACGTTCCGATTCGATCCGCCGGCGGGGACGCAAGTCGTGCGCGCGGAGTGATAGTGCGATGGCACAAGACTCTTCATTCGACATCGTCTCCAAAACCGACCTGCAGGAAGTGAACAACGCCGTCATGCAGGCGCAGAAGGAGCTCGCGCAGCGCTTCGACTTCAAGGGCAGCAAGAGCTCGATCGAGCTGACCGGCGAGGAGCTGATTCTCATCAGCGACGACGAAGGGAAGCTGCGCAGCGTGAAGGACATCCTGGAGTCGAAGCTCGTCAAGCGGCACGTCTCGCTGAAGGCCATCGACTATCAGAAGCTCGAGGATGCCGCGATGGGCACCGTCCGCCAGCGCGCGAAGATCGTGCAGGGGATCGAGAGCGAGAAGGCGAAGGCGATCGTGAAGGCGATCAAGGACGCCAAGCTGAAAGTGCAGGCGTCGATTCAGTCCGACCAGGTGCGCGTGACGGGGCGCAATCGGGACGACCTGCAGAAGGCGATCGCGCTGGTGAAGGAAAACGACTTCGGGATTCCGCTCCAGTTCACCAACTACCGCGGTTGAGCTATCCTTCTCGCCACGTGACTGCGCCGCGCACCCTCAACGGAACGACAGCCTACGCCGACCGGCTCCTCGATCTCATCGGACCGAAGCTCGAGCTGGTCGACGATGAATTGCGGCGCAACTTTCAGTCGCAGATCCTCACGATCCACGACGTCGGCGAGCACATCCTCGGCGGCGGCGGGAAACGCCTCCGCCCTGCCCTGCTACTCCTGACGTCGCAGATGCTGCGCTACGACGGCTACCGCGACGTGATCTATGCCGCGGTGGTGGAGTTCATCCACACGGCGACGCTCGTGCACGACGACATCATCGACGAGGCCGACGTCCGGCGCGGCCGCACGTCGATCAACTACCGCTGGGGCAACAACCTCACCGTGCTCGTGGGCGATTACCTCTACACGCACTCGATGAACATGGCTCTCGCGGAAGGGAACCTCGACATCCTCCGCCTCCTGTCGAACGTGACGATCCGGATGATCGAGGGCGAGATCCTCGGCCTGGAGCAGAACGGCCGCGCCGATCTGTCGATCGACGACTACTTCGACATCGTCAACCGCAAGACCGCGGCGCTCTTCGGCGCCTGCTGCCGCATCCCCGGCTATCTCGTCGACCTCTCCGAGGCGCACGCGTCGTCGCTGTTCAACTACGGCGTGAACCTCGGCATCTGCTTCCAGCTGATCGACGACCTGCTCGACTTCACGTCGAGCACCGAGGTCCTCGGCAAGCCGGCGCTCTCCGACCTGAAGGAAGGAAAGATCACGCTGCCGCTGATCCTGGCCATGCCGCGCGCGACGCCGCGCGAGCAGGAGATCATCGCCGGCATCGCCTCGAACAAATCGTTCGACGGCGTCGACTCGTCGGAGATCATCGCCATCGTGAACAAGTACGATGCGCTGGAAGAGACCCGCGCGTACGCCCGCAACTACGCCAACCGCGCGCGCGTCTCCCTCGATCCCTTCCCTGCCTCACCGGCGAAAGAGACGCTCGAAGTGGCGCTCGATTTCGTGCTGGATCGCGATCGCTGAGACTACGACAGCATCTCCATGATCTCGGACATCGCCGCGCGGGCGCGCGTGTTCATCGAGTCATCGTTGCCGTTCGCGGAGAGCCGGATCACTTTGTTGTAGAGGTCGATTGCCGCCGGATAGTTGCCGAGGCAGCGGTGATAGATCTCGCCCTTGCACAGCTTCGCCTCGAGGTTCAGCGGATCGAGCTCCAGGATCTTGTTCAGGAAGATCATCGCCGTGTCGTACTTCTGCTCTTCCATCGCCATTTTGTAGCGGAGGCGATAGAGCGTGATCAGCTCGTGATCCTTCGGATCGATCCACGCACCCGGCAGGTACGTGAGCAGCGTGGAGATCAGGCGGCTCTTGAGCGCCGGCCCGTTCGAGCGCTTGACTTGAAGTCGTTCCCGCGTCATCACACCCTCCCGTTCGACTCGAATGCACACATGATAGGTTGGCGAGAGGCGATCGTCAAGCAGTTGACCATCAGAAAGGCGCAGAGGCTCAAGGGCTCAGAGGCTCAAAGTGGTTTCCCCTTTGAGCCTTTCTGCCTATGAGCCTTTGAGCCTCTGCTGCTACCATCCCCGCATGCGCATCGCCGTCTATCCCGGCTCGTTCGATCCGATGACGAATGGGCATCTCGACATCATCCGCCGCGCGACGCAGCTGTTCGACGTCGTGGTGGTGGCGGTGCTGGAGAACGAAGGGAAGTCGCCGCTGTTCACGGTGCCGGAGCGGATGGAGCTGATCCTCCGCTGCACGAAAGGCATCGCCGGCGTGGAAGTGCATTCGTTCAACGGCCTCCTCGTCGACTTCATGCGCCGGCTCGATGCGAAGGTGGTCGTGCGCGGCATCCGCGCAGTGTCTGACTACGAATACGAACTGCAGATGGCGCTGATGAATCGCCAGCTCAGCGCCGAAGTCGAGACGATCTTCATGCTCCCCGCCGTCGAGTACACGTTCGTCTCCTCGCGCCTCGTCAAGGAGGTCTTCCGCCTCGGCGGAGACATCACGCACCTCGTTCCCCCGCCCGTTCTCGACGCGCTGCGCGCGCGGTTGGGTGTGGGCGCTGGGTGAGGCGGCGTCTCACCGCTGCATCGCAAACTTAGCGCTTCACGAGCACGAGGTGCGCGCGGCGGTTCTGCGCCCACGCTTCCTCGCTCGCCCCTTCCGCGAACGGACGCTCTTCGCCGTAGCTCACCGTTCGGATGCGCGCGCCGTCGAGGCCAAGCGTCTGCAGATACTGCGATGCCGTCGCCGCGCGGTGGTCGCCGAGGGCGAGGTTGTACTGCTCCGTTCCCTGCTCGTCGCAGTGTCCTTCGATCAGGAGACCGTACTCCGGATGCTCGCGCAGCCACGCCGCCGATTTCGTGAGCGCCTGCTGCGCCGCGTCATCGAGCGTCGACGCGTCGTACGCGAAGAACGCATCGGCGATCCAGCCTTCTCTCTGCGCCCGCTCATTGATCGGTCTCGATGTCTTCTGACACGACCTCCGGCTGGGTGGTCGTCGGGAAATCGGTCGTCGTCGACGCCACGGTCTGCGTCGTCGCCGTCGTCTCGGTGGTCGGCGTCGTGTCGACCGTTTCGGTGGCCGTCGGCTGCACCACCGGTTTCGGCGGCTTCTTCGGACAACCGATCGCGAGCAGAGCGAGGACAAGGATCAACGAGACCGTGAAAGATGTTCGACGCATTCCGAAAGTCTACTCGCTCCATGGATCGAGTGCTTCGTACCACCGTAGCGGGGCTTCGTACCATTGGCCCTTCCGACGGACGCAGGAGACTCCTACATTTCAGGACAGAAAGGAGATTCTCATGCGCTCTCTGATTCGCGTCGTCATCATTGCTGCAATCCTCTTCATCAACGTCTACCCCGCCCTGGCCGCTTGTGAGGGTGGTTACAGCGTGCCGCAGGAGTGGGAAAGCACCTTCCGCTACTACAACGCGTCAGGACAAGCCGTCGGATGGGAGATCTATCTGTGCGGCGGCGGTCACATCGCCCGCGGCACGCTCAGCGGAATGTGGATGGAGGAGACGGACATCGACTGCTGCACGGGCCAGACGCAGCACGCCTATTTCTATTTCTGCAACGGCGACTGGTGGGAGGTGGACTTCATCGGCGATACGAACTGCTCGTAGATGTGCAGGGCGCTACGCCTCGCTTCGCGGATCGAGTGCGTCGCGGAAGCGCTCACCGATCACGTTGAAGGCCGCGACCGTGGTGAAAATCGCGAGGCCGGGGAAGAGGATCAGCCACCAGGCGTACTCCATCTGGCTTCGCGCGTCGTTGAGGATGCTGCCCCACGACGCCGTCGGCAGAGGCACGCCGAGACCGAGGAACGAGAGGGAGGATTCGACGAGAATCGCCCAGGCCACGCCGAAGCTCGCGGAGACGATCACCGGCGCGAGCGCGTTCGGAAGGAGATGGCGGAAGATGATGCGCGCGTCGCGGGCACCGCTGGCGCGCGCCGCTTGCGCGAATTCGACTTCGCGGATGCGCAGGAATTCGCCGCGCACATAGCGCGCCTCGTTCGTCCAGGTCGTGAGGCCGAGGGCGATCATGATCGTCGTGAGCGAAGGGCGGAAGAGCGCGACGATGCCGAGGACGAGAAACAGGAAGGGGAAGCAGAGCACGATCTCGATGAGGCGCGACACGATCCAATCCGCGGCGCGGCCGTAGTAGCCGGCGATCGCGCCGAGGAACGAGCCGACGACGATGGAGATGAGCGTTGCCAGGAAGCCGACGGTCAGCGAGACGCGCGCGCCATGGATCATCCGCGCGAGGATGTCGCGTCCCAATTCGTCGGTGCCGAGCGGATGTCCGCCGCCGGGCGTTGCGAGGCGGCTGTGCAGATCGATGGCGTCGGGATCGAGGTGAAAGAACGGCGCGATGAGTGCGATCAGCGTCATCACCGCGACATAGAACAGCGCGAACATCGCCAGCTTGCTGCGCGCGAAGCGCTTGAACATCAGCCGCCACATCAGCGCGCCCTCTCCCCGAGTCGCACGCGCGGATCGGCGAGCGCATAGAGCACGTCGCTCATGACGCTGGCGAAGAGCGTGATGATTGCGGTCGCGACGGTCAGTCCCATCACGGTCGGGTAATCGCGCGAGAGGATCGCGTCGTAGTAGAGCAATCCCACGCCGTCCCACTGGAAGATCTGCTCGACGATGACGCTGCCGGAGATGAGATACGGAATCGTCAGGCCGAGGAGCGTGATCAGCGGGATCAGCGCGTTGCGGAACGCGTGGCGCCACATCACCACCGCCTCCCCTGCCCCTTTCGCGCGCGCCGTGGTGATGAAGTCCTGGCGAATGACTTCGGTCAGCGCGGATTTCGAGAAGCGCGCGAAGATCGCCAGCTGCGCGTACGCGAGCGTGATCACCGGCAGGACGAGATGGCGCAGGCGATCGGCGAGGCGCGCGCCCGGACCGAGATCGAGATAGTCGTCGGACATCATCCCGAACAGCGGAGCCCAGCCGAGGCGCACGGAGAAAATCTGCATCAACCAGAGCGCGACCCAGAAGCTCGGCAGCGAATAGAGCAGGAAAAACAACACCGCCGACGCGCGCTCGAGTCGCCGTCCCGAATACTTCGCGCTCCAGAGGCCGATCGGAATGCCGATGGTCGCGGCGAGAAAGAACGCCAGCACGTTGAGCTGCAGCGTGTGCGGAAGTTTCTCGAGAATCCGCTCCGTCACCGGGCGGCGGTCGCGCGTGGAGCGGCCGAAGTCGAGCGTCATCGTGCCGCGCAGCCAGTAGAGGTATTGCACCGGCAGCGGCTCGTCGAGATGAAAGTCGTGTTTGATCGCCGCAATCACGTTCTTCGGCATCGACGTCATGCCGGTGGAGCCGAGATAGAACGTGATCGGATCGCCGGGAACGGCGTGGATCAGCGTGAAGGTGACGACGGTGATGCCGAAGAACGTGAGGATCGCGTAGAGGAAGCGTCGGAGGAGATAGGCGGCCATCGCCCTAGCGCGTCGCGGCGCGATCGTCGATCCACCATCCGTGCTCGCCCGGCGACCAGAGGTAGAAGCCGTAGCCCGAGCTCACTTCGACGCCGCGGACGCGCTTGTTCATCCCCCACTTCGCCGAGGCCTGCACGACCCAGGCGTAGGGCTGATCGTCGGCGAGAATTTCGTGCAGCCGCCAGTAGAGGTCTTTGCGCTTCGAGGCATCGAGCTCGCGCCGCGCGGTGTCGATCAGTTTGTCGACCTCGGGGTTCGAATACGAGACGATGTTCTGCCCGTGCGGCGGCGCTTGCGACGAGTGGAAGAGGGCGTACGGATCGGGATCGGGATCGAGGTCCCAGCTCATGTACGCGGCCTCGTAGTTGCCGCTCAGAATGCGCTGGATCGCGGTCGCGCCGTCGAGGATCACGAGATTCACTTTGATGCCGACCTTCTTCATCTCGGCCTGCACCATCTGCACGAGCTGCTTGCCGGTGGCACTGCCGCTCAGCGCGAGGAGATCGAACTCGAAATTCTTCTTCCCGTTCTCGAGCACGCCGTCGCCGTTCTTGTCCGTCCAGCCTGCGGCCGTGAAGATCTGCTTCGCCCCTTCGGGGTCGTAGCGGATGACCGGCACGTTCGGGTTGTACGCCCACTGATCGGGCGTGAACGGCCCGCTCATCGCCCGCGCGGTGCCGTGATAGAGATCGTTGATCACCGCGTCGACCGGGATCGACATCGCCAGCGCGCGGCGCACCCGTTTGTCGCCGAACAGCGCGTTACGCTCGTTCCAGGCGATGAAGTTGTAGTTGAGCGCGTAGAAGCGGCGGAACTCCATATAGCGCGTCAGCGCCGGATTGTTGTGCTCGCGCAGCCAGGTGTCGGAGGCGATCAGCGTCTCGTCGATCTCCCGCTGCTTGAGCGCATTCCAGGCCGTGCCGTGATCGTTGACGATCTTGAACAGGACGGTCTGGATGTGCGGCGGATCGCCCCAGTAGTCCTTGCGCTTTTCGAGCACGATCTCTTTTCCGACGACGCGGCGCACGAGCGTGTACGGTCCGCTGCCGACGACGCCCTGCGTGTTGTAGTCGTTGCGGAAGTTGCCTTTCGAGAACACGTGCTCCGGTATGACGTAGACGTCTCTGAAGCGCACGAGCTGCGTCGCCAGCGGCTCGCGGAATGCGACGTCGATCGTGTACTCGTCGATGACTTTCGAGTTGGCGAGATCGAGCAGCTCGAATCCGCCCGAGATCTGCACTGCTTCGCTGGAAGGATCGATGGTCTTACGCAGCGAGAACAGCACGTCGCTCGCGCGCACCGGCGTGCCGTCGGAGAACGTCGCTTTCGGATTCAGCTCGAAGCGATAGAGCTTGCCGTCACTCGAGATCTCCCACGACTTCGCGAGGCCCGGCGCGGGCTGAAGATTGCGGTCGAGGGTGATGATCGGCGTGAAGAGATAGTTCGCCACGTACGTGTCGTAGCGGCTGTTCTGCACGATGGGATTGAGCGTGGTGATGTCCGCATCGAGGCGCCGGATGAGCGTGCCGCCGTCGCGCGGCGTGTCATCGGGCGGCGGCGCCGCGGTTTGCTGCGCCGCCGGCCTCTCCTGCCGGCAGCTGAGACACAGCGCGAGCAGAAGACACAACAGGGTGAGGAGCGTGCGGGACCGCTTCACACCCACGATTATAGCCAGATCCCTCGCTGCGCTCGGGATGACACGCGCTTTCGAGCATGTCACTTCAACGTGATCGACCTTGTCGCGACGTTGTAATACGCATCCACCGCGCGCACGATCACGAACTTGCCGGCGACGTCGCTGCGCTTCAGCTGATACGTCTCGTCGCTCGAGTCGGCGATGCCGTCAGTGGGCGTGAGGCGGATCCACTTCTGCGCGTCGGCGGAGTATTCGACGCGTCCAACCGCCGAGGCGTCGTCGGTGATGCGCACGGTCACGTCGTCGCCTTTCTCCGTCACCGAAACCGTGGGCGCGCGGTTGTCGACCTGGAACTCCACGCCTTCTTTCACATCCGTCAGCGGCGCGTCGGGGTTGTCCACTCCGTCACTGACGCTGAGGCGAAGCTCGTACTGGCCGTCGGGCAATTGCGAAGTGTCAAAGTTCAGCTGCGTCTCTTCCATGTTGTCACGGAGACGCAGCCAGCGATCGGCGCCCTTCTGCCGGAACGAGAGCGCGTAGCGAAGCGAGTCGCCGTTGTCGTCGGACGCGCGCCAGGTGACGGTGCGGAATCCCTTGCGGAAGACGCGCTTGCCCTGGTCGGCGGCGGAGCGATCGCGCGGATTGTCGAGGCTCGAGAAGATCCCGTACTCGTCGGGATTCGTCGCTTCGACCACTTGCGGCGACGCGGGATAGGCGCTGCTGATGATGACGACGGCCGGGTCCTGCACCGCGATCGCGGCGATCTCCGGCGCGACGTTGCGGTTGATGAACGCCATCGTCAGCTCGTCGATCGCGGCGTCGTTCGAGGCCTTCGGCATCTGCACTTTCCACTGCACGTACCGCGCGGCGGGCGCAGTCACCGATCCTTCGACCGTCGACTGCGGCGCGCTCCAGCTGCTCCACGTCCCGTCCGGCGTGCGCGTGTTGCCGCTGCGGAACGCGACGGCGACGTTGCCATTCGTCAGATTGCGTCCGACGACGCGGTAGTGGCCGAAGCGCGAGAAGCGCTCGACGTCTTTCGCCGCGGAGCGGAACTCCGCATTCGGCGCGAGTCCGCTTTCGATGCGATAGACCGCGCCGCTGTTCGTGGTCGTGATGAGTGTGTTTTTCCCGCTCGTCGAAATGGAAACGACCTGCTTCTCCGGCGTCGCGCCGATGAGCGCAAGCTCGCCGTCGCGAAGCTCGTAGATGCGGCCGTTCGGGCCGGTGCCGAGGAGGACGCTGCCGTTCTGGCCGGCGCTGATGCCGTAGATCATCTCGCGCTCGAACTTGCGCACGGTGTCGACGAAGCCGTCCGGCGCGATCTTGTAGACCTCCGCGCTTCCGGCCTGCGCTGCGGACGCGCTGCTGTCTTCGAATGAGAAGCTCACCTCGGCAGTTGCCGTCGCTTCCCCTTCTTTCTTCTGCTCGCTGCCCGACGCCTGCGCGCCCTGCCCCTGTTGCTGTTGCTGCTGCTGGTTCTTCGGCGCTGCCTTCGCCGGCGCGCTACTGGGGAGCACGTTGCTCACGCCCGCGGCCCAGGCGACGTTGTTCGCGTCGACGTAGATCGCGCTGATCTCGTTCAGCGGCGAGTCGAAGAGCGCGTGCGCGGAGCCGTCTTTGGCGATCTCGTAGATGCGCCCCTTGCCCGAGCCGCCGGCGAGGATCGTGCCGTCTTTTCGCTGGGCAACGGAGCGAATGTGCGTGTCGGCGGAGTCGTAAAGGACTTTCCCTTCGCCTTTGGGCGTCACGCGAAAGAGCTTGCCGTCGACGCCGGTGGCCACGGCGAAGTCGCCGTTGTCGAGCGTCTCGATGGCCCAGATGTACGCCTGCTGCGGATCGTAAAACGTCGTCTGCTTCCCGCTTTCGGGATCGACGCGATAGATCTTTCCGTTCGGCGAGCTGCCGACGAAGAGCGCACCGTCGCGGAACGCGACCGCGTAGATCTCCGGCTCGGGCGCGGTGTAAAGGAGCTTCAGGTCCTCGCCGCGGAGGCGATAGACCTTGCCGTCGTTGCCCGTGCCGAGGAAACGGTCGCCGTTCGGCGCGGCCGTTTGGGAGAGCACGAACGGATCGGTGAGCGTGGCGATCTTCTTCATCGCCGGCGCCGGCTTCAATTCGCCGCGCGACGTGATGGCGAAGCCTTCCGATTCACCGGCGAGAAACTCCTCGGCGTTGTTGAGGCGCCAGAACTGCGGCGCGACGGCGAAAGCATTCGCGGCCGTGATGAGAGCGGCGAAGAAAAACAGTAATTTTTTTTGCATTGTTTAAATTTGCGGACGCACGTCCAAGTCAATCTTCGTCGCGCCATCGACGATGTAGCCGAGCGGGCGCGCCTGGTGACCGGCTGGATGGTACTTCACCGCGGCCTGCGCTCCATTAGACGTGTCCGCGGTCACGACTGCACGCATCGAAGGGGGGAGATTCGGCAGATATACCCCGGATGTCACCGCTCCTTCACCATTCGTATACAGACCGACCGCGAGATCGGTCGACGGGCGGAGGCGGCCTAACACCGAAAGCACCTGCTCGAGCGATCGCGGATCGGGCGGGATGAGCGTGAAGTCGACGGCGTTCATCACCGAGCCGCTGCCGACGAGGAGATAGGCAGCGCCGGCCGGCTGATCGTCCGGAATCTTCATGTCGAGCATCTCGACGAACGAGTCGCCGCGGAACGGCTTCAGCACCGCGCGCACTTTGACCGTGTCGCCCGCAGAAACGTATCCCTTCTCCGGCGTCACGAGCGACGCTTCCATCAGCTTCGCGATTTTCAGCTGATCGTCGTGGCGGATGTGCACCTTCACGGTCTCGACTTCCGCATCGCGGAACTCGTTCGACATCAGATATCCGGTGATGATCGCGAGGTACTGCGGAATCGACTGGCGGGCCTGCTCGCCTGCCCAGCCTTCGCGCAGCTTGATCGGCTGCTCGAATCCCTTCAGCTTGATCTCCGACTCGAGGAGCACGGTTCGCTCGCCGGCCGCGCGCTGCACGTTCGCGATCACGGAGTCCGTGACCATCGCCAGCATCAGCGGCGAGAGGCGCGAGTGGCGCACGACGTTGACGCGATAGGTCTGCTCCGGTCCGGAGCCGTTGACCGTGACTTCGACCGGAATCATCGCCGCCTTCTCGCCGACCACGCCCATGATGCCGGCCGCGCGATCCTGCCGCAGCGCTCCGACGATCGGGCCGGTGTTGGAAAACTTGAAGGAACTGGCCACGCTCGGCAGCACCGTCACGATCTCCGAGGTCGCCATCGGGAAACTGATCTCGCCCATATCGAGGAACGGATGGCCGAACGCGTAGACGTTCTTATCGTCGATGTAGGTGACGGTGCCGGTGGCGGCGATGGTGAAGTCGCCGTTGAGAAGCACGGCGCCGACGGCGTCGCCCATCTCGAATTTGGTTTTGGCGGACTTGTCCGATGTCGAGCTGGACGCCGCGCCGCTCGGAACCGCCACGAAGCCGAGGCCGTCGAGTGCGGGTGAGAAACGCGCGATCGTTTCGGGCGCGAAGCTGGAAAGCGAGAGCGGCAGCGCGATCGGTCTGGCGCCGTTGACCGAGCTCACCGGCGTCGCGGCGAAGTCTTTCATCAGCGCCTGGAACGCGCCGTCGATCTTGCGGTCGGCAATCGATTTCAAAAGCTCCGCGCCGCTCATGCGCGGCGTAGCGCCGGCGAGCGTCGCGCCCGCGGGAGCGACGCGCTGCCCGATCTCGAGCATCTCTTCGATCGGCGTGACACCCGCCACCGGCTCTTTCGCGAACTGCCAAGCGTACGCGAGCGCGCCGATGACCTTGCCGTCGATGAAGATCGGCGAGCCCGACATGCCGGCGATGATGCCGGTGCGCTGCACGACGGGAGAGTCGACGCGCGCGAGGATGAGGTTCTGTCCCGGTCCGATGTTGTGCAGGACGCCGAGGATCTCGACATCGAACTTCTCGACCTTGGAGCCTTCGAAGACGGTCAGGCCGTAGCCCTTCATCCCCTTCTGCACTTGGTCGAGCGGCATGCGATCGGCGGCGCTCGCGGCAGCCGTTACGGCGAGCAGAAGTGGGAGCAGGCAGAACCGAATTGTGCGCACGGTCGTGCTAACCAGCACTTAGGGTAGTCCATTTCGCTCGAAGCTAGCGGGCGGCGGGCGGGCGGGCAAGCGGGCAGGGTTTCCCGCTCGCCTGCTCGCTCGCCCGCCTGCCCGCTTTACCAATCCGTAACCTCCCGCCGCGCGTATCCTTATTCATCATGCACACACTTCCGCCCGGCCGGGACGGCTTGCCGCTCCTCGGCGAGACGCTCGACTTCGCCAAGAATCCGTTCGCCTTCATCGAATCGCGCCTCAAAACGCACGGCGGCCGCATCTTCCGCTCGAATGTCCTCGGCCGAAAAACCGCGGTGATCGCCGGCGCCGACGCCGCCGGCCGCTTCATCGATCCATCCGCGGTCATGCGCGAAGGCTCGATGCCGCCGCACGTGCAGGAGCTCTTCGGCGGACGCAGCCTTCCGCTCCTCGACGGCGAAGTGCACGCCGGCCGCAAACGCGAAGTGCTGAAGGCGTTCAGCCGCGAAGCGCTCGGGTCGTACATGCCGCTGATCGAGAGCGTCACCGCGGATTACTTCGCACGCTGGTCGAACGAGCCGGAGATCGGCTGGATCGACGAGCTGAAGAAGCTTTCGATCGAAGTGATCTGCGCGGCGATCATCGGCATGCCGCGCGGCAACGAAACGGACCAGCTCCGTCGCGACTACATCATCCTCACGGACGGCTTTGCCGCGCTGCCGATCAATCTTCCGGGCACGCGTTATCGCAAGGCGCTGCGCGCCCGCGACCGCATTCTCGACACGCTGCGCCGCGCCGTGCGCGATCGCCGCGCCGCTCCGACGAGCGACGGACTCTCGCGCATTCTCGCGTCCGGCGCGCTGAGCGACGAAGAAGCCGCGCTCGAGCTGCACCACATCGTCATCGCCGGCTTCATCGTCTGGGCCGAGCTCGCGTCGGTCGTCTATCAATTGACGCAGCATCCCGGCGTGCGCGAGCGGCTCGCGCGCGAGGTGCAGTCCTCCACGTCCTATTCGTCCATGCCCTACCTCATGCAGGTGATCAACGAGGTCAAGCGCCTCTGCCCGATCGTCCCGGTCGTCTTCGGAAAAACAAAAGAGGCGATGTCGATCGACGACGTGACCGTGCCGGCGGGATGGATGCTCCTCTTCGCGCTGATGCCGAGCCACGGCACGCACGGCGTCTACACGAACCCCGAGCGCTTCGATCCCGACCGCTTCTCCCCCGAGCGCGCGGAAGACAAACGCCACGAGCACGGCTTCGTCCCGCAAGGCGCCGGACAGGCGACGGGACACCGCTGCCCGGGCCTCGACCTGGCAACGTTCATGATGGCCATCTTCACGACGACGCTCCTGCGCGGCTATACGTGGGAGCTCCCGCCGCAGAATTTCGAGCTCGATTGGAGCAAGACCCCGCCGGAGATGAAGGACGGGTTGCGGGCGAAGGTGAAGTCCATGCCCTGACGTGCGCGAGGCGCGCCGGTCAATAGCGAATCCCTTTGAGCAGTTGTCTGAACGCCTTTTCGGAATGGTAGAGCCACGCCTTGTGAAAGCCGAGGCAGTCCGGCTGCAGGATGCCCTCGGTGCTGAAGTGACTGGCCCTCTCCATGGACGGCAGGTGATAGTTGTCGCGATACAACCACCGGCTGAAAAACACATCCTCGGCCGTTCCCGCCTCGTGCTCGTGTTCACCGAGGATGCGCAGCATCGCGCTCTTGCGGCGCAGCGACAGGCCGCCGTTTCCGACCGGACCGGGAGCGGTGCGATCGGCCAGCGCCCAAAGCCATGGGGCACCGACATAGTCGTATTCGAGGAAGGCGTCGATTCCAGGACGCCGAAGAATGGAATCGGTCTCGAATGTGAGAAGGATCTCCGCCGGAATCTGCTCCCAGAATGCGCTCGTGCAGCGGTAATCCGAATAGGCGTGTCCGGGAAGGTCCGCCTCTCCACAATCAATGAGCAGGACTTCACCCCAGCCGTCGACCATCCGCTCGACGAAGTCCCGGTTCTCCGTGCCGTGCACGATGCACAGTCCCCAGGACTCGTCGAGAAAGTGCATGACGTTGCGGATGACGTAGCTCAGGTGGGCATGCGGCCGTGGCTCGATGATGACCGCGCATTTGGTCTGCGGCAGCACCAGGCCGCTGGGCGCGGAGAGGCGAGCGTCTGTCGCCTCGATGAAGTCCAACCAGTGCCGGTAATTGCGGCTGGCGATGGACTGGCGCAAGTCGATTGTGTTCGTGCTGATGGAAGGCTCGACAGTAATATGTATGGCGAGATGGACGTTGTCAAATGCGACGCCGGGTCGGACCATCGCGCGTTCTATCGCCGTGTCGATGAGGTATTCGCACTTGTTGCCGATCTCCCGCCCAAGGAGCGCGCGGCTGTGCTGGAGCGTGAGTGCGGCGGCGATGAGCGGCTGCGCCGCGAGGTCGAGAGTCTGCTGGCGAATGACGGAGACTCAGGCCTCATTCGCGAATCGATCACACCGGCTTCCTGAAAGAAAGTTCACGCAAGAAATAAAGCGGCAATCAATCGGGCGTGATTCGCTTCCGAGTTTCCTGCTACGGTGATGCCGGAGACCAACCGTGAACCACGCCGATTCCCAACCTCGCTCGCCCTCTCCACCGACGCGCCGGCAACCCATCGAAACACGCGTCGCGAAGGAACCCCGCCCTGCTGTGTGGTCTTCGATCGACATCCCACCGCGCGACGAGGACGAAACGGAGCTCGCACGATGGGAGGATGACGGAGGTGCCTGGATTGAGCGTGACTGACGCCTACTCGTACCGCAGCGCCGCAATGGGATCCAACTTCGACGCCTTCGCCGCCGGATATCATGAGTGGGCGAAATGGTAGCCGCTGGAATTCGCCCGATGCAGACATACTACGAGCCTCATGACCCAGCACGCATCCTCCCTCCCTCCCTCGACCGCCCCGGAGCCGACGTACGCCGAGCGGGCCCGTACGCTGCTCGAGCGCGAGAGCATGGGCATGCTCTCTACGAGCTCGATCAAACATCCGGGATGGCCCTTCGGCTCGGTGATGCCGTACGCGCTGACCGGCGAGGGCGCGCCGATTTTTCTGATCAGCGGAATGGCCATCCACACGCAGAACGTGTTGGCCGATCCGCGGGCCAGCCTTCTGGTGATGCAGCGCGGCAATGAGTCCGATCCGCTCGGCATGGCCCGGGCCACGCTCCTCGGCACCGTCACCGCGATCGACCATGTTTCCGACGAGCTGCGCCAGGCTTACCTCGGCCGTCATCCCAACGCGCGCCACTGGATCTCCTACTCGGACTTCGGCTTCTTCCGGCTCGACGTGACACAGCTCTACTTCGTCGGCGGATTCGGAGTGATGGGATGGGTGCCCGCCGAGGAGTACGCGGTTGCGGAAGCGGATCCGCTTACCGATGCCGCCGTTGGAATCATCGAGCACATGAACCGCGATCACGCCGGCGCGCTGCGCGAGATCATCCGCCACTTCGGCAATCTCGACGCCGAGGAGGCGGCGATGGTGGCCTGCGACCGCCTTGGCTTCGTCGTTCGAGCGCGAACGAACGAAGGCATGAAAGGCCTGCGCATCGCCTTCACCGAAGAAGTTCGCTCCTCGGAAGATGCCCGGCGAGTGCTCGTGGCGATGGTGAAGGCCGCGCGAGGTACCTAGTGTGAGACCATCCCGTTCCTATGCCTTTTTCAAAGTTCGGACTTCACCCTGATCTCCTTCGCGGAGTCAAAGAGCTCGGCTTCACACGACCTACACCGATTCAGAACGACGCCATCCCGCCGGCGATGGCCGGCAAAGACGTGCTCGCGGCGGCGGCGACCGGCAGCGGCAAGAGCGCGGCCTTCCTCCTGCCGATTCTCCATCGCCTGATCGGCAAGAAGCGCGGCACCACCAGGGCGTTGATCCTCACGCCCACCCGCGAGCTCGCGGCGCAGATCGACGAGCATCTGCGCGACCTGGCCATCCACACACCCATTTCCGGCGCGGCAGTCTACGGCGGCGTGGGGATGGGACCACAGGAACATGCCTTTCGAAGCGGCGTCGATGTGCTCGTGGCGACGCCTGGCCGGCTGCTCGATCATTTCCAGTACCGCTATGCAACCCTCGAGGGTCTGGAGATCCTCGTGCTCGACGAAGCCGACCGGATGCTGGACATGGGCTTCCTCCCCGACATCCGGCGCGTGCTGAAGCATCTCCCCACGAAACGGCAAACGCTCTTCTTCTCGGCCACGCTCCCGCCGGCCATCGTCCAGCTCTCGCAGGAGATGCTGAAGAACGCGGCCATGATCTCGGTCGAACGGAAAGCCGCGCCGGCAGTGGGGATCACCCAGTCGGTGTTCCCGGTTCCGCAGGAACTGAAGCTCTCGCTTCTGGAAACGCTGCTCAATCGCGGCGAGATTCAGAACGCCATCGTCTTCACCCGCACGAAGCATCGTGCCAACCGCGTGTTCGAGCAGCTGGAGCGGCGCAGGATCAAAGTGGCCAGGATTCACGGGAATCGAAGCCAGATGCAGCGCACCGAGGCCTTGGCCGGATTCAAATCGGGCAAATACCGCATCCTCGTGGCCACGGACATCGCCGCGCGCGGCATCGACGTGGAGGCGCTCTCGCACGTGGTGAATTTCGACGTGCCGAACGTGCCGGAAGACTACATCCACCGCGTCGGCCGCACGGCGCGCGCGGAGATGACCGGCGACGCCATCACCTTCGTCGCTCCCGATGAAGAGAACGATCTACGCGCGATCGAGCGAGTCATCGCCAAGCGTCTTCCTCGGGTGACCGTGCCCGACTTCGACTACAAGCAGAAGCCGGCCGAACGGCTGGAGATCCCGATTCAGGAGCGCATCGCCGCGATCCGCGTCAGAAAGGCCGAGGATCGCAAGCGCGCCGCGACGAACGCGGAGAGAAGAGCAGCAGCCGGTGGCCCGGGCCGTCCCACTCCGGCGCGCCCTCGCGTAGCGGCGAGCCGCGGTCCGGCTCCCGCGCCGAAGAGCACCGGTCGGCCGAGGCGGCGCGGACGCAACCGGCCCTGACTACTGAATTCGTGAGTAGCTGACTACTCGTACCGCAGCGCCTCGATCGGATCCAACTTCGACGCCTTCGCGGCCGGGTAAATGCCGAAGATGATGCCGAGGAGCGCGCAGAAGCCGAAGGCGATCACGATGGCCCACAGCGGCGTGTGCACGGGCGGGAGCTCGAGCCATTTCTTCAGGAACAGGCGCACGACCATGGCGAAGAGGTAGCCGCCGGCGATGCCGATGGCGCCCCCGAAGCCGGAGAGGGTAATGGCCTCGATGAGGAACTGCACGAGGACGTCGCCGCGGCGGGCGCCGATGGATTTGCGGATGCCGATCTCGCGGGTTCGCTCGGTGACCGAGACGAGCATGATGTTCATGATGCCGATGCCGCCGACGAGGAGGGCGATGCCGACGATGCCGCCCATCACGCCGCTCGTCGTGTTGAGCACGGTCGAGATGGTCTTCATCAGCTCTTCCTGCGACGTCACCTGAAAATCATCGGGGTCGTCTTTCTTGATGTGGTGCTGCGCGCGCAGCACTTCCCTCACCTGCTCCTTCGTCAGATCGATGTCGTCGCGCGTGCGCACCTGCAGGAGGATCGGCAGGTGTTTCATCTGATCGGCGCCGTAGAGCAGATACGCGGTGGCGAAGGGGATGTAGACCACGTCGTCCGGATCGTTGCCCAGCGACGCGCCGCGCTTTTCCATCACGCCGATGACGGTGAAGTTGTTATTGTCGAGGCGGATCTCCTTGCCGATCGGGTCGTCGAGTCCGAGCGAGCGCGCGGCCTCGGGGCCGAGAACGCACACGCGCTTTTTCGCCTCCTCGTCGATCGTGCCGAAGAAGCGGCCGCGATCGACGTATTGATGGGCGATGTCGGGATAGAACTGATTGACGGCGTAAAGAGAAGTGTCGTGGCGCGTGTCGCCGTACTTGAGCGACGCATTCGAGAAAAACAGCGGCGTCACTGCCGAAACGGCGGTGGTGTTCCTCTGAATGGCGAGCGAGTCTTCGTAGGTGAGCTGCGGGATGGGCAGGAACCCGCCGCGCGACTTCGAGAAATCGGGCACGACGCGGATGAACGTGCCGCCGATGTTCTCGAGCTGGCCGGAGATCTGGTGCTGCATGCCCTGCACGAGCGACACGACCGCGATCACGGCCGCGACGCCGATCATGACGCCGAGAACCGTGAGCACCGAGCGCATCTTGTTGGCGCTGATCGCTCGCAGGGCGATTCTCAGGTTTTCGAAAAACATCAGCTTTTGTAGTTTTCTAGTTTATCTCGCGCGTCGTGATGTTCTTGCCGGTGCCACCGCAGATCCCGCGTCTCCCGCGCGGGACAAGCTAAACAATCAGTCCGTCCCTAAGCCGAATCACGCGCTGGGCGTGCTTCGCCACGTCGTCTTCGTGCGTGACCATGATGATCGAGTTGCCGGTCGTGTGGAGGTTGTGGAACAGCTCGAGGATTTCTTCGCCGGTTTTTGAGTCGAGGTTTCCGGTCGGCTCGTCGGCGAGGAGGAGCGACGGTTTGTTCACCAGCGCGCGGGCGATGGCGACGCGCTGGCGTTGTCCGCCCGACAGCTCGTTCGGCTGGTGGCTCATGCGGTCGCCGAGTCCGACGTTGGTGAGTGCTTCCTCGGCCATGCGCCGCCGCTCGGCGCGCGGGATGCGCGCGTAGACCAGCGGCAGCTCGACGTTCGCCAGCGCGGTCGTGCGCGCGAGCAGGTTGAAGGTCTGGAAGACGAAACCGATCTTGCGGTTGCGCACCGCCGCCAGCGCATCATCGTCCATATCCTCGACAGGCGTGCCGTCGAGGATATACGCGCCGCCGCTGGGGCGATCGAGGCAGCCGATGATGTTCATCAGCGTCGACTTGCCGGAGCCCGACGGCCCCATGATGGCGACGTACTCTCCCTGCTCGATTACCAGATCGACTTTGCGAAGGGCGTGAATCTCTTCCGTGCCGAGCTGATAGACCCGCGACAGCTCATGCATTTCGATCAGGTGGTTGTGTCCGTTCGATCCCGTCATTCCTGAGGCCATCTAGGCTTTCTCGCTCGGTTGCGTCTTCTCTTCTTTCGTCACCAGGACCTTCTCGCCGTTCTTCAACTTCTTGAGAGTGCGGAAGGGTCCGGTGACGATCTGATCGCCGCTCTTGATGCCTGATTCGATCGCGACGTGCGTGGTGTCACTGATGCCCGTCCGGACCTCGGTCATGACGGCCTTGCCGTCTTTTACGAGAAATACGTACTTCCGTTTCGGCGTGGAGTCGTCTTCTTCGTCCGTTTTCGATTTTTTCTCGGATGGCGGCGCGCGCTCGACCACGCTCTGGATCGGCACCGACAGCGCCTGAGGCGCCGAGGTCGTGACGATCGCGACCTGCGACGTCATCCCGGGCCGCAGCTTCGCGTCGGGATCATCGATCGCCACTTTCACCTTGAAGTAGCGCAGTCCCCCGCTACCGGACTGCCGCACCGCTGCCGAGCTGCCGATCTCCGCCACGTGGCCCTGATACTCCTTGCCCGGCACCGCGTCGACTTTGATCGTCGCTTTCTGTCCGATCTCGACGGCCGTGACCTCGGTCTCACCGACTTCGGCTTCCACGAGGATCGCCGACAAATCGGCGATCACCGCGATCACCGACGCGGCGTTGTTCATCGTGCCGGTGACGACGACTTCACCTTCGTGCGCGTTGAGCTGCACGGCTTTGCCGTCGATCGGCGAGACGATGGTCGTGCGATCGAGATCGGTGCGCGTCTGCTGCAGCGTCGCCTGCGCCTGCCGCAGACCTTCCTCGGCAGACGAATACGCCGCCTGCGCGTTCTGATACTCCTGCCGCGCGCGGTCGAACGCCTCCTGCGCGGAGATGCCCTGCTTTTCGAGGTTCATCGCCCGCTTGTATGCCGTTTCGGAAGTGGTCACCGCCGTCCGCGCGCGCGCGACTTCGATGCGCCGGTTGGCCACCTCGGCGCGCGCGCGGTCGTACTGCGCCTGATAGGCGAACTTCTCGAGATCGACGAGCTTCTGCCCGCGCTTCACCAGGTCGCCTTCCTGGAAATAGAGGCGCTCGATCTTGCCGACGATGTGCGCGCTGATGTTGACCTTCAGCTTCGGATCGATCTCGCCCGGAGCCGTGACAATCGCCTGGATCGACTTCGGCTTCACCGGCTCGGCGTAGACCTTCTCGCCTTTCGGGCCGCTGCTCGAGACGCTCGCGATGACGATGACGGCGACGAGCACGAGCGCGCCGCCGATGAACAATAAACGCTTCACGATGCCTTCATCCTGCCGAAGAATCCCGCCGCGCCGCTCTTGATCAGGACGATGAGGAGCCAGATCGAAAGGATGATCGTGGCCGCCTTCGCGCGCGAGACTTTCGCGACGATGGCGAAGCCGATGATCAGCAGGACGAGATACCAGATCGTGAAGATGTCGAACGACGAAAGCAGCGAGAACAGGAACGGCTGCTCCTTCATGTCGACCAGGAATCCCGGGTTGGTCTTGACGATCGTGGGGATCTCCATCGGATTCACCATCCCGCGAGCCACGATGATGATCGACACGACGATCTGCTGAATCACGCGCGGCACCCAGGCGTACAAGACCGTCGACCAGGCCTGCATGAAGTTGCCCTGACCTCCGAAGAGGCGGAACACGAGCAGCAGAACGCCGGCGGTGATCACGGTCATGATCACGACGATGAACGGTCCGAACCACGGACCGACTTTCATCGCGCCGCTCTGAAAACGCTCGACGCGCTGGATGTCCTGCTCCGACATGTTCGGATTTTTCTCTTTCATCATCTCCCGCTGCTGCGTGAGCAGCGCGTCCCAGTCCATGTGGGACGCGGTCAGCGCGACGGTGACGAATCCGATGATGACAATCAGCAGCAAGGGCACGAGGACATCGGGCTTGCGCGCGATGTCCGAAAAAGTTTCGCCGGGGGAAAAGAGCACCCCGGCGAGACGTTGAAAACCTGATTTCGGCGGTGGAAGAGGAAGGGTCGGCGAATGGGATATGTCCGCGCTTTCACTCATTTAGGCTGTTCCTCCGGTTTCACTCTGCTTCCGTAGTTCAGCCAATTGTACTTATCAAAGAAGGTCGTGGACCACTCCGGTTCCGGCGCGAGCTCCGGCTCGTCGACGCGGATGTTGTGGATGTCGAGGATGTCGCCGATGGCGCGGTGATACGCGGCCACCGCTTTGTTGTAGCCGACGAGCGAGAAGAGCTCGCGCACGCGGGCGTCGGAGAGCTGGCGCTGCACTTCGAGAACCTGGAAGTTCGTGGTCATGCCGTTCTCGTAGCGCTTGCGCTCGGCTTCGACGTTGCGCTCGGCCGCATCCCGCGCAGCGCGCGAGGCCGCGATGGTGCGCGCGAACGTCTCGATGGCACGCGCCGCGGCGCGCACTTCGACGGAGATGTTCTGCCGTGTCAGCAGCTCAGTCGCCTGCGCCTGCTCGTAGTCGAGCTCCGCGGCGCGGGCCGTGGCGCGGGCGCCGATGTTCATGATCGGCAGCCCGAAGGTGAAGCCGACGTTCCAGCCCGGGAAGTCGTTGCTGAAAATCTGAGACAGAGCACTGCCGTAGCCGGTTCGATTGACGGACGTATTACCCGCGTCGTCTACGGTGACCGTGCGGCCGGCGGTGCCGGACACGCCGTATCCGAGGTTCACGTCGAACTGCGGAAGGATCTGGTTGCGCGTGTAGAGCGCGCTGATGCGGCGCGTGTCGGTCGACAGCCGGTCCTGATCCATCTCCGGACGGTTGCGCAGCGCGGTCTGAACGGCCTGTTCGAAATTCACTTCGAGCGGCGTATAGGCGACATCGTCCGTCGGGATGATCGGGCGATCCCATTCGCTCACCGGAAGGTTCAGCAGCGCGCGAAGACGATCCTCGGCGTTGCGCACCGAGGCGACCGCGGTCACGAGCGTTTCCTCGGTGGTCGCGATCTGCACGTTCGGCTGCAGGATGTCGAGCGGCGCCGACGCGCCGACGTCGATGCGGATCTGGGTGATGCGGGCCTGATCGCGCGCGAGGAAGAGCGATTCCTTCACCACTTCGACGTTGCGGCGCGCGTAGACGAGGTCGAGATACGCCTGCTCGACCGAGCTCACCGTGTCCATGATCACGGTGCGGAACTGGCCCTGGGTGATGCCGAGGGTGTTGCGGGCGATGTTGATGTTGCGCTTCGTGATGTCGACGCCGAAGTCGCGGAACAGCGGCTGCGAGAACGTGAATCCGAGATCGCTCGTGTACGACGGGTTGGTGGTGCGGAAACCGCCGGCGGCGTTGGTCCGGTTGTTCCGGAAGCTGAACTGGTACTGCCCGCCGGTCGGAATGATCTGGTTGACGCTCGCATTCGCCAGGATCGTGCGGCTGGCGCTGGTCTCGGTGGCGCTGGTCGTCGCGTCGCGTGACGCGGAGAGCGCGGCATCGGCGTTGGTGATCCAGTCGAAGAGCCCGTAGCGGCTCTGCAGGTCGTAGCTGGCAATCCGCGTCTCGTAGTTCTGCAGCTGAACGCCGAGGTTCTGCTTCATCGCGGTGCCGATCGCGTCGTTGAGCGACATGCGCATCGCTCGTCCGTTATTCGCATCCTGGTCCGTCTCCGCCGTCACCTGCTCGGTGTTGCGCGGGGCCGGCGCCTCCTGAGCAAACAGCGCCGTGGCCGTCAGCAGCATCATCAAAGTGGTGAACAACCGTCGAACAGCGGTCATGCAATTCCTCCCAAACACGCCTGCTTTTACGAGATTTGCCGACATTGGTTTCGTGCGGCGCATACCTTACTACGCACGAACGCCGTTTGCGTTGACTGGCACGGATCGCTCGGGGCCGCGGAAGGCTCAAAGGCGCAGAGGCTCAAAGGCTCATAGTTTCAACGTGGGCGGCCGGGCGGGCCCCTCTGAGCCTTTGCGCCTTTGAGCCTCTGAGCCTTCTCCCGGCAGCGGGTCGCCGGCGAAATGGCAGGCCGCGAAGTGCCCCGGTTTGTGTTCTACGAGCGGTGGAACCTCGGCGCTGCAAATCGGGAACTGCGCGATCGGGCAACGGGTGTGGAACACGCAGCCGCTCGGAGGGTTGAGCGGCGTCGGGATATCCCCTTTGAGGAGGATGCGGGTCTTCTTGACGGTCGGGTCCGGAACGGGGACCGACGAGAGCAGCGCCTTCGTGTAGGGATGGAGCGGATCGGCGTACAGCGCCTCGCGAGGCGAGAGCTCCATGATCTTGCCGAGATACATCACCGCGACGCGGGTGGAAATGTGCTCCACCACGGAGAGATCGTGGGCGATGAAGAGATAGGTCAGCCCCAGTTCGTCCTGCAGGTCCTGGAGAAGATTGACGACCTGCGCCTGCACGGAGACGTCGAGCGCGGAGACCGGCTCGTCCAACACGAGGAACTTCGGATTCGTCGCCAGCGCGCGCGCCACACCGATGCGCTGCCGCTGCCCGCCGGAGAACTCGTGCGGATAGCGCCGCCGGTAGTCGGGACTGAGCCCGACCTTCTCGAGCAGCTGCGCCACCCGATCCGTGCGCTCGCTCGAGGAGAGCCCGCCGTGAATGATCAGCGGCTCGGCGATGATCGTGCCGACGGTCATGCGCGGATTGAGCGACGCATACGGATCCTGAAACACGATCTGCATGTTGCGCCGCATCCGCCGCATATCGCCGGAGTCGAGCTTCAGCACGTTCGTGGTTTCGAACTCGATCTCCCCGTCCGTCGGCTCGATGAGCCGCAGAATGCAGCGCCCCACGGTGGTCTTGCCCGATCCCGACTCGCCCACCAGCCCGAGCGTCTCGCCGCGCGAAACGCCGAAGCTGATGCCGTCGACGGCCTTGACGTTCGCAACGACGCGCGCGAGCACTCCCCTCTTGACGGGAAAGTATTTGCGGAGATCGCGGACGACGAGGAGGGGCTCGCCCCTGCCGAGGGGAACTTTCGGGGTGACTTGGGGCTCACTCATGCGCGCGGCCTCCGGCCGCTCGAACGCAGAACGCAGAACGCAGAACGCAGAGTTGGAAGCAAATCCAATTTCTAAGTTCTACGTTCTGCGCTCTGCGTTCTGCGTTCATCAATCCCTCTCCGGATCCGCCTCATCCCCATGCAAATAGCACCGCGCCGCCTGTCCCGGTCCCACCGGCATCAGCGCCGGCTCGCGTCCGTAGCAAATCTCCATCACGTCGGGGCAGCGCGGATTGAATTTGCATCCGCTCGGCAGTGCGGTCAGCGGCGGAACCATGCCGGCGATTGTCGGCAGCCGCTTCGGTGCCTCTTCTCCCTTGATGCTCGGGAGCGACTTGAGCAGGCCGCGCGTGTACGGATGCGCGGGACGCGCGAAGAGATCGAGCACCGACGCTTCTTCGACGACGCGGCCGGTGTACATGACGATGACGCGCTCGCAGAACTCGGCCACGACGCCGAGGTCGTGCGTGATGAGGAGAACGGCGAGGCCGAGCCGCTTCTGCAGCGACGCGAGCAGCTCCATGATCTGCGCCTGGATCGTCACGTCGAGCGCGGTCGTCGGCTCGTCGGCGATCAACAGCTCCGGATCGCACGAGAGCGCCATGGCGATCATCACGCGCTGGCGCATGCCGCCGGAGAGTTGATGCGGATAGTCGTCGAGGCGCTTGACGGGATCGGGGATCGACACGAGGTCGAGCATTTCCCCCGCCATCTTCCACGCTTCTTTCTTCCCGACCTTGCGATGGATGCGGATCGCCTCCGCCACCTGCGCGCCGATCCTGAAGACCGGATTGAGCGACGTCATCGGCTCCTGGAAGACCATGGCGATGTCGTTGCCGCGCACGTTGCGCATCTCTCTCTCAGGAATCGCCGCGAGATCTTTCCCTTTGAAGCGAATCTCGCCGGCGGTGATCTTTCCCGGCACGGCGACGAGCCGCATGATCGACATCGCCGTCACGCTCTTCCCGCACCCCGACTCCCCCACCAGCGCGACGGCTTCGCCGCGCCGGACGTTGAACGAGACGTTGTCGACCGCATGCACGACGCCGTCGCTGGTGAAGAACGACGTGCGGAGATTCTTCACCTCGAGCAGCGCCTCGGCGGGATTGACGTCGACGTCCGCCACGCGCGCGCCGGGAAGGCCCTCCGGCTGCTTCGCCGGCACCGAGACGTCAGTCACGCGCGGGATGGTAGCAAGAACGGTGACAGACGGCGTCAGCGAAACCTCGTGCCCGCACCGCCCGTAAGAGACGCCTATGCGGTCCCTACGGAATTCCGCCGCTCCGCTCCTCCTCACGTTTCTCGCGATCGGCTGCACCACGTCGCCGAAGCGGACGCTCACCCTGTCGCCGTGCACGATCCCCGGCGTGGCCGGCGAGGCGCGCTGCGGGACGTATGAGGTTCCGGAGAATCGCTCGCGGCCGAACGGGCGCACGGTGCCGTTGAAGGTGGTGGTGTTGCCGGCGACCGGCGCGCACCGCGAGCCCGATCCGATCGTGCATTTCGCCGGCGGACCGGGACAATCGGTGACGGGCGAGGCGGTGGGCTTCGCGATGATGCATGCGGCCGCGCGCGAGAAGCGTGACGGCGTGTTCATCGATCTGCGCGGGACCGGCGGGTCGGCGCCGCTGAACTGCAAGTCGCTGATGGGCGAGCACGGCGTGCAGGGGTTTCTCGACGATTTCCTGCCCGCTGCAGCGGTGCGCGACTGCCGCGCCGCCTATGCGGACCGGGATCTCGGGCAATACCGCACCGCGGTCGCGGTCGATGACGTGGCCGAGGTGCTCACGGCCCTCGGTTACGACCGCGTGAATGCCTGGGGCGGCTCGTACGGCACGCGCAGTGCGCTCGAGTTCGCGCGGCGCTATCCGTCGCGCGTGCGGACTCTCGGATTGACTGGCCTCGTGCCGCCGGACACCCGCTCGCCGCTCACATTCGCGCGCGATGCCCAGGACGCGCTCGACGCGACGTTGCGCAAATGCGCGGCCGATCCCGACTGCGCCAGAGCGTTTCCGCGCGTGCGGGAGGAGCTCGACGAGATCCTCGCCCGTGCCGCCACGCAGCCGGTGACGGTGATGCTGCGCGATCCGGAAACGGGACAGCCGCGTGAGCTGCGACTGTCGCGTCATGGCGTGGCGCAGACGATTCGCTACATGCTCTACGTTCCCACCACGGCGGTGCTCATCCCTCTCTACGTTCACGCAGCGGCGGAAGGAGACTTCACGCCGCTCGCGAAAACCGCCGCGCTTTTCGCCCGCTCCGCCGGCGACATGAGCGACGGCTACTTCCTCTCCGTCACCTGTGCGGAGGACGTTCCGTTCATTGATCCTGCCGCGGCCGCGAGCGCGACGCGCGGCACCTTCCTGGACGACTTCCGCATCCGCGCGCAGCAGGACGCGTGTCGCGAGTGGAACGTGCCGCCCGTTCCCACCGCCGAGCTCGCGCCGGTGCGAAGTACCGCTCCCGCGCTGCTGGTCTCCGGCGAGCGCGATCCAGTCACGCCCGCACGCTGGGGAGAAGAAGTGGCGCGGACGATGCCGAACGGCGTGCACATCGTCGTGCCGGACGGAGGCCACGGCTCCGAAGGACTGCGCGGCGAGGAGTGCCTGTTGCGACTGATGGAGGAGCTCGTGGACAAGGGAACGACGCGCGGACTCGATACGTCCTGCGCCCGCCGGATCACGGGACCTCCGTTCGACCTGCAGCTTCCGCCGCCGGAAGTCGCGCTCGACGCCTCGCAGCGCGCGCGTCTCCTCGGCCGCTACGAAGGCGCGAAGGCCATGGCCGCGACGATCGAAGAGGTCGGCGATCGCCTGAGGCTGAATCTCGCCGGCGAGCGCGCGTTCGTCCTCGTCGCGCGATCGCCCACGAGCTTCGGCGTCGACGGACTGCCGCCCTCGTACGGAGTCGAAGTGGAGGAGCGCGACGGCGTCGTGACTGCGCTGAAGCTGATCGGCATGGGACCCGAGCCGGTCGTGCTGAAGCGGCAGAACGCTTCGCACTGAGCTGTGCGGCTGTCCCGAGCTTCGCCGATAGCTCATGGGGTGATCGGCCAAGTAAAAGCGAAATACCTCCTGAGTAGAACCTGAATACTCTCGGAGTAGAAGCTGAATACTGGCGAAGTAGAAGCGGGGTACTCGCGGAGTAAAAGCCGTGTACTCGCGGAGTAGAAGCTGAATACTCGCGGAGTAGAGGCTAAATACTTCGCCGTAGGACGTAAATACTCATGGAGCGCACCCTAAATACTCGCGGAGTAGAAGGTGTATGAAGCGAAAGTATTTAAATGGAAACACTCGACAAATAACTGAGACCGCGGAGTAGAAGACTGAGACTCTCGCGTCTCAGCAAAGTACTGCTGGAGTCCCAAGACGTCACCCGCGGAGTACAAAACGCGGCTTCGAGAGTATTTACGTGACCTCCAGCGGTGACACGTAGATACTCGCGGAGTAGAAGGTGTATGAAACGAAAGTATTTAAATGGAAAGTCGATGCACGTACTTTCGCCGGGTGAGTCAGTTATTTTCTGCTTCGGGAGTATTGAGTTAGCCGCCCTTTTTCTCGCGCGCTCGCCGCTCCATCTCCTCTGTCATGCGCACACCAGCTGGTGAAGCGAGATACCGTTGACGTTCTATTCTTTGAAGCTCTTTCAGGTCGATCGAGCGCCGGTCTGCCGAGACGTTAGCGGTTAGAGACACTGGCTGTGGTTTTGGAAGATTGTCGGCTGCGGCAGTTCCTTGCAATTCGATCACGCCAGACTCGCTTCGACCAATATATAGCGCCCCCTTCACCCACGCGGTACTCATCGGCTGAACCTTCTCCACAGCGATGTCGACTATCCATCGATCGCCTAGCAACTTCGCGCTGATATCTGTTTCGCCTTTCATTAAAATCTTACGGTGACGCGGCATTATTGAATCCCAACTTTTCTCCGGCACTTCAGGCCACGTTGAGTCATCAAGCATGAGAACGCGACCGGCCGGTGCGCTGAGCTCCACTCTCACATCGTGCGCAACAGAACTACTCTCATTCGTGATGGCGAACTGAAGACGTGTGCACATGTTGTGTGTAACCGTGTACCATCCGAGCTCGCGGTAATATTCGTGATTCACAGATCGCATCGACGCAAATGGCGATGAGTCCGATTCGTTGTAAGCAGGAAGATCTTCTTCACCGAAGTCGAGGTATGTCGAGCTGAGATCGACGTAATTTCCAGTGATCTGCCGACGATCCGCGTCAGCAAATTCAATTTTCAGTTGAGGTACCTTCTCTGCGGCAATGGCGGCGGCACCCATGCGAGCCACTTCATCGGGCTTTGCCACCGCTGTTGAACTCCCGCGACGCACAAAGACAGTATCGGGTGGAAGCCCACCATAAGCTTTGAGGAGGTAACGCGGCCGGTCTTGAACCGCAACGGTGAGTACCCCGATCGATTTTGCCTCTAGTTCCGCAGGAGCATAGTTGAACTCGACGGTACCGTTGGTCTTGCTGTTCACAAATTGCTGAAGATCGGCATCTTTGAAATGCTGCGTAATACCGACAACTTCAGCCTTCGCACCGGGGCGCTCGTCAACACCAATCAAAATGAACGCGTCGGAACGCCGCCATGAATTCGTGAACGCCAGAATGTCTTTGAGTAACTCCGCCTTCTCTGTGTCGGACGCACCTGCGAACGGGTACTGATCTCTCTTGAAATCGAGCGCTGGACCTTCTTCTTCAAAGAGAAGGCTCGACAGAAGCGGGTCATCGGCCATCTTTGGATTCTACTAGCGTCATCAGGTGCGGCTAACTAGCGTTTCAGCCGCGACAACACCGATCGCGCCTCCGGCACCCCCGCCGCCATCGCCGCGCCGAAATAGATCGCGCCGAATACGCCGCAGATGACGAATCCGTTCGGAATCGGCGAGAGCCGGTGCATTAGATAGAGGTTGCAAACGGCAGCGACGGCACCGGCAACGATCGCGGCGGCCCACAAGCGCAGGAGATAGCCCGGCGGAATGCGAACGGCGCCGATGCGGCGGCCGAGGGCGCGGCGCAGGAGAAGGAACTCGAGCCATCCGGCCACGCCCGCGGTGGCGGTGAGCGCGATCGCACCGAGAGCTTTGGTGTTGCCACCGACGAGCGGGAGCGGGACATGCGCGAGCTCCAGCAAACGAATCAGCAGCGGGCGCAGCGGCAGCGCGAAGAGGTAGCCGAGCACCGCGGTTAGCGCGACGCGGAGCATCGCGAAGCGGAGCGGGGTTTTCGTGTCGCGCAGCGCGTAGAACGCCGAGGAGTAAAGACGGCCGAGGGTCACGGCGAGGAGGCCGAGCGTCGAGCCGATGAGGATGTACCAGACCAGCTGCGTGTCGTTCGCGCGGAAGCGTCCGCCCTGGTAGAGCATCGCGATGATGGCGTTGCCGATGGCGATGAACGCGACGACCGTCGGCACGACGAAGAATGCGATCTGGCGCAATCCGCGCTCCAAGCGGTCGCGCATGTTCGCCGCGATCTCGTCGGTCGTGCCCAGCATTCCCGACATCTGCGGCAGCTCCGCCGCGGCGACGGACATGCCGAAGAGGCTGATGGGCAACATGTTGACGATCTGGGCGTAGGACAACGCGGAGACCGCGGCCGTGCCGAGGAGCGTAGCCAGGAGGTTGTCGATGTAGCCGCTCACCTGCACGACGCCGCGTCCGACGACGACCGGGCCGAAGTTGCGGACGACGGTGCGCACCGGCTGAAGCGTGAGATCGACGGCGAAGCGGAGATGCTTGGCGTAGCGGAAGACCGCCGGGAGCTGGATGACGAACTGTGCGAATGCGCCGGCCACCATCCCCCACGCGGCAATGACGACGAGCGAGCGGTCGCTGGTGCGGCCGCCGAAGAAGACCAGCGTCGCGATCATGACGATGTTCATGAAGACCGGCGCGACGTAGCTGAGGAAGAAGCGGCGGTGGCTGTTCAGGATGCCGAGGCACCAGGCGGAGAGGACGAGAATCCCGCAGCCGGGCCACATGATCCGCACGACGGTGACGGTCAGCTCGCGGATCGCGCCTTTGTAGCCGGGCGCGATGAGGATGAGCAGTTGCGGCGTGAAGAGAACGCCGAGAAGCACGAGGACCGACATCGACAGCGCGAGCAGCGTGGCGATGATGCCGGCGACGCGGCCGGCAGTTTTTTCGTCGTTCTCCGCGAGGAGTCGCGCGTACACCGGAATGAACGACGCGGAGAGCACGCCTTCGCCGAAGAGGTTCTGCAGGACGTTCGGGATGCGGATCGCGGCGCGGTAGATGCCGGCGGCGTCGGAATTGCCGAGGAAATGAGCGAAGACTTTCTCGCGCACGAAGCCGCTGATGCGGGTGAGAAAAATGCCCGCCGCCACGAGCATGGCGTAGCCGCCCGTGCGTGCACGCGGCGGAGGGGGAGCTTCGGGATTCACATCTGACACGGCGCGATACGATAAGTCAGAACTTCAGCTCAGCGACGCCGTCGCTGACGACCACGTTCCGTGCCATGCCGCGGCCCACCACTTCGTAGCGCCCGGCGGGAGCTCCGTAAATCACGAGCGGCGAACCCGGCCGCACGATGTTCGGAACGCCGAGAATCATCAGCGCTTCGCTCAGTGGAAATCCGGTCGGCGCGCGCACGGAAACCGCGAGCGATTCCTTCCCCGCGGACGCCGCGATGCCTCCGCTCGACCGCTGCAGTTCGAGCGCGACCTCGGATGAATCGGCAGCTTGCGGCGGAATGAACGTCCACCCCATCGACGGCACATACGCGGCCAGCATCATCGGAGCGTCGCTGCCCAATGCGAACGTTGCGCGCCCGTCGCTTGCCGTCATCGCGGCGCGCGTCGCTCCGGTCTGCCGGAGAAAGACCATGGCATTCGGCACCGGCATCGAGCCGGAGCGTACGAGCACGGCGAGCGTGCGGGTGTCTTCGGGCTCGAGGACCAGGTCGACGCGTGACATCCGGTCCGCTTCGATCTCAGCCGTGCGCTCGATTCTCGCGTGGCCGGCGCGCGCCCGAAGCGTGACCGTTCCCGGCCCGAGCCCGGCGAAAACAAACGCGCCGTCCGACTGCACCGGCAGCGTCGTCACGATCCCGTGCTGCTCGATCGATACGACGGACTCCGCGGGCGTGCGTCCGTCGGCAAGCTTCACCGCACCCTCGACCCCGCCGCCGGCCAGGTCGATGCGGACTGTTGCGCGCTTCGACTCCGGAATGACGACGCGTTGCGCGGGAGCACGCCCCGCCTCCGATGACCACGTCGCCATGTAGATGCCGGGAGCGACATCCTCGAGCTCGAACGCTCCGTTCTCCGAAACGCCTGCGCTGAGCACTCTCGGCACCGTTCCGATGATGTCGCTGCCCATCATTCCGGTGCGGCGCATCTGTGTGACCTGCACGAATCGCGGTGCACTGCCGCTGCCGTTCGCGAAGAGGACTCTTCCGCCGCTGACGGGCTTGCCGGCGCGCGTGACCAGTCCGGCGACGCGTGTGCCTCGCAGATCGATGTCAATCGCGTTGTCGTCCTCGCGGACCGTCACCTCGCGCTCGTGCACGACGGCACTGTGGTCGAGAAGCCTGAGAGCGATGACGCCTGAAGGCACCGGAGCGAGGCGGGCGTTTCCTTCCTGGAACGCCGCGGAGATCGGCAGCCAGTCCGCGCTCGCGATGATCGCGCGGACTTCCGTCCCGCAACGCGCGGCGGGACGGCAGGTCACATCGATCGTGCGCCCGCGCGGCACCAGCAAATCGCCGGCATCTATCTCGCCGGACCCGCCGTCGATCTCGATTCCGTGCCGCACGACCGGCGCGCGTCCGCTGCTCTCGGTCCAGAGCCAGTAGATCCCGGGAGCCAATCCGCCGGCGACGAACGTCCCATCGGCTCCGCTTTCGCTCTCGATCCAATCGCTGCGTGCATACGAGAGCGACGGGGCGAACGTGCTCGGGCGCAACACCCGCACGCGCACCCCTGCGAGCTCGGCGCCCGAGTCGGCGTCGACGGTGCGGCCGCGAATGGCGAATCCGGGTTGCAGCTCGATCCGGCCGAGATCGATGGTCTCGCCGGACTGCACCACGCGCGGCGGAACGCGAAACGGTGCACCGGTTGCGCCCCGAATCTCGAGCGTCAGGGTTCCGGCATCGAGGTCGTCGATCTCGATCACACCATCCGCGCCGAAGTCCGCGAGCGTTTTTGCGCCGTCCAATTCCACCGCCACCGAGCCAGGGCCGGCGGGTGTGCCGTCGCTCGCGTGAACGACGACGGCATGCACCGCGGCCGCCGGCTCCAGCGTGACGACCGCGCGCTCCTCGGCGCCGAGCCGGACTGTGCGCGACAGATACCCCCGCGCGCGAATCGTCGCCTCGATCTCGCCGGGAGGAACTCCGCGCAAAAGAGCATCACCGGATGCATCGGTGTGCGCGACCGGCGCAACGGCGGCCGACACTTCCGCTCCCTCCAGCGGCTTTCCTTCGCGTCCGGCAATATGCACCCGAATCCGGCGCGCACGCGGCAGTACGATCTTGCCGAGGTCGAGATCGGACGTCAGCCGCACGATGCTGCCGGCATCCGCAAGCGCCGCTTTCGACAAATGCCATTCGACCTCTCCGGCCAGTCCGCGCACGGTGAACGTCCCGGCGCGATCGGTCGTGACGCTCTTCGCGTACGCGTCGCTGCGAATCAGAAACGTCGCATCCAGCGACGCTGTTTCGACCGGCGCCCCGTCATCGCTCACCGCCGTTCCGCGAAGCGTGAAACCACTCGGGAGCTCGATCGCTGCGGGAAGCTGTGATGCGCGCCGCACCAGCGACAGAGGCGCGCCTTCATCGCTCCAGGCAGTCGCTTCGAGGAACGCCGCGCGCGGCACGGGCGGAATCTCCACGATCCCGTTTCCCGCTCCGCGAAACATCGGACCGCGCTCGTCGACGGCGCGAAGCAACAGACGCGCGCCCGCGGCCGGAGCTACGCGCATCGAGACCGCAGCGCCTTCGCCGGCGTTGATGGTGGTCCGAGGTTTCGACACTGCGACCCACGCGGACGCTGCCACGGGCGACACCGCGCGCGCAAAGACGCGCGCTTCCGGCGGAGCGAGAATCTGCACGCTGCCCTTCGCGTCCGTCCGCGTGAACGGCAGCATCGCGTCGGGAATCTCCTCCAGCATCTCCGCGGTGCCCCAGTGAACGCCGGCATCGGCGACCGGCCGCCGCTTCGCGTCGAGAACGCGAATCTCCAGCGTGCGCCCTGCGGCGCATTCGGAATCGTTGCGCCGCGGCGCGCAGCGATCCGACCATGTCCAGTAGGACTCGCCCTCCGCCAGATGCCGCGGCGCTTCGGTTTGCTTCGATGGCCAGCCATCGCGCGACAGTTGGATGACGGTCTTCTCCTCGGCGTCCGACGCCAGCGTATGGAGCAGCATCCAAACGAGCATCAATGACATGGCACGGACCGCTCGAGGTTGAACATCAGGAGATTCGGCGGGCCGGCCGTGTTCGGTCCCGCATACATGAGCGAGATGCAGGCGATCCGATTGCCACGGGCGTCGCAACGCAGATGACCGCCGGTCGGACGGTTCTGCTCCGGCGATAAACGAATCCTCCGGCGGATGCCGTTCGCGTCCGGAAACCAGAGCTCCCACCAGACGCGCGTTCCCTCGGCGGCGCGAACGACAATGGCCAATCCGTTGGCCGTGTCGACGAGATCGTCCGCACTCCGCTGGCGGTTGTAGATCTCCTGATACCGCCCTTTGAGGTCCATTGCGTATTTGGAGATCGCCTCCGGCAGACGCGGCACCATCAATTCCTGCAGCTGCGGCGCGAGACGCGGCAAGGCTTGGCCGTCGGCGCGGTATCGAAACACGCCCGGTTCGGCAGGCGTGATGAAGGCGATCGTTTCGTCGGAACGAATGACCACCGCGCCGCCGTAGGGAAAAAGCGCCCGTCGAAAAACCGTTTCGGCTGCGCCCCCCATCGGATGGAGCAGCCGGAACTTGTCGAAAGGATCGCCGGCCTTTCCGATCCAAAGCGCCCCGAATCGATCGGCCTGCAACAGTTTGGGATGGTTAGGACCCAGGACGGCCATGGTCCGGCCGTGCACGGCGAGGTCGCAAACCTGAATCACTGGATAACGGTGCGCAGCGAGAATCTTTCCGGTCGAGAGATCCGCGGTGAGATCGGTGTAATCGGAGTTGTATGCCGCAAGCGTGCGTCCGTCGGTATCCAGATTCTCCACTTCGGGGATCCCGTGCGGTGCCGCCGCACCCGAAACGACGACGCGCGACGAGCCGTCGGCAATTCGGTACGCGCGGACTCCGCCCTGCGTGCCGATGAGCAGCGTCTCCGCGTCCATCCACGCCACGCTTCGGGCGTGCGCAAACGCGGGCAGCGGCAACGGCTGGTCCACATCTTTGCGTAGCGTCTCGATGCAGTCTGCCGCCGCCGCTGCACTGCCGTTCAACACGAGCAGTGCGGCCAGCACCAGACCCGTCATCAGCATTTGACGACGACGCACCACTCACAGTCGCCCGTCGTCTCGAAGACGGAGCACATCGGAATCCCTTCCGCGGTCATGATCGTGCCGCCTCCCCAGCACTCCATCTTTGCCTGCGCCGGCCGTGGCGCGGAAAACAGACAGCACGCGACGACAAACGAGAACGCGACGAGCTTCTTGCGCATCCCTGACCTCCATCAAGACGCTTAGACGTTACTATGTAAAACTGTAAGGATGGATGGTAGCACTGAAGTGAGATCGACCCCGCCGCGATAAGATCACGCGCGTGTCTGTCATCCGCATTGCCGGCGCGGGACCATCCGGCCTCGCCGCCGCGATCGTGCTCGCGCGCGCCGGCCGCGCGGTCGAGGTGCACGAGGCGAAATCCGACGTCGGCACGCGCTTCATCGGCGACTTGCAGATCATCGAGGGGTCCTCGGAGCGCGAGCCGGTGCCCGCGTTTCTGGAGCGCATCGGCATCGAGCAGAACTTCTACTTTCGCCCCGCCGATTGGGCGACGTTCTACGACGCGCGCAATGTCGCGCGGACGATTCGCAGCAGCGAGCCGTACGGCTGGTTCATCCGCCGCGGCGCCGAAGAGAGCACGCTCGATCGCGGATTGCTCGCGCAGGCGCGCGCCGCGGGCGTGAACGTCGTCTTCAACAGCCGCATCCAGGAGGCGGACATCATCGCCACCGGCCCCGCGTCGCCGGACGGACTCGCGCGCGAGATGACGTGGCGCACGAGCGAGGCGGAGCGCATCGACGTCTTCTTCAATCATCATCTCTCGCCCGGCGGCTACGCGTATCTCTTCATCCTCGACGGCATCGCCACGTTCGGCTGCGCGATCGTCGCCGACTTCAAGAAGATCGACGAATACTTCGAGCACTCGCTCGCGGCGGTGCAGCGAGTCCACGCGTTCACGATTCCGGACGAGACGCGCACCGGCTACTCGTACATGAACTTCCATCTCAAGCGCCGGGCGACGAAAGACGGCGCTCGCTTCGTCGGCGAGGCCGCGGGATTTCAGGATTACCTCTTCGGACTCGGCATCCGCTACGCGCTGACGAGCGGCTGGCTCGCCGCGCGCAGCATTCTCGAAGAGCGCGACTTCGACGAGCTCTGGACGCGCGAGCTCGGAACGAAACAGGAGACGAGTCTCGTCAATCGATTCCTGTACGAGGCCGGCGGCAACGTGGGCCTGTCGATGTTCGTGCGCCAGGCGGCGCGCGCGAAGGATTTTCGCGGCTACCTGAGCGGATGGCATCAGTCCCGCTGGTGGAAGGCGCTCCTCGGTCCGATCGTGCGGCGCGTCTGGCATCACCGCGGGCGCTGCCAGCACAAGCCGGGCGAGCATTGGTGCCGCTCCCGCGACACGGAGATGAAAGTGCCGCCGCTGGGGCCCGTGCGATGAATCCTGCGATGAACAGCGTCCAGGCCTACGCGCACTGCCGCGCCATCGCGCACAAACACGGCGCGAACTTTTCGGTCGGCTTTCGTTTCCTCCCGCGCGTCAAACGCCGAGCCGTGTATGCCGCGTACGCGTTCTGCCGAGTTGCGGATGACATCGTCGACGAAACCGTCGACGACTCAGCAACCCAGCAACTCAGCAACTGGCAACACGAGCTCGACCTCGCCTACAGCGGCACGCCCACGCATCCGATCACGATCGCCCTCGCCGACGCGCTCCAGCACTTCGACATCCCGAAACGCGCGTTCCTCGAGTTGATCGACGGCTGCCGGCAGGATCTCGTCAAGAGCCGCTACGAGACGTTCGACGAATTGCTGCACTACTGCGCGCTCGTCGCGGCTTCGATCTCCGACATTTCGCTGGCGATCTTCGGCTACCGCGCGGACTCCGCGATCGAGCACGGCCGCAGTCTCTCGACTGCCCTGCAGCTGACGAACGTGACCCGCGACATCGGCGACGATCTCACGCGCGACCGCGTCTATGTTCCGCAGGAGGAGCTGCGCCGCTTCGGCGTTGCGGAAGAGGAGTTGTTCGCGCGCGCGGAGAACGACCGGGTGCGGAAGCTGATCGAGTTTCAGCTCGCGCGGGCGGAGCAATACTTCCGCGACGCGGAGCCGCTGCTGCGCGAGCTCGAGTTCGACGCGCGTTTCCCGACGCTGCTGATGGGCGGAATCTATGCAACGGTGCTGCAGAAGTTGAAGAAGGATCCGTTCGTTGCCATCCGCAAACGCCTCTCGCTCTCGCCGCTGCAGAAAATGCTCGTGGTCGGCGCGCGCGTGCTGCGTCCGCATTTCGTGTGAAACTCACAGATAATATTTCGCGTCGTATTCACGATGAGGCTCCGTCTCTTTTCCGCTCTCCTCTTGCTGGCCGCGACCGCCGGCGCGCAGGAGGTCGCTTCGTCCGTGACGGTGCCGGTGGTCGGAACGATGCTCGGCCCCGGCGTGCTCTGGAAGACGAACGTCGATGTGGTGAATGACACCGGCAGTCCGGTCGACGTGGCGATGGAGCTGGTGACCGCTCCCGAGAATCCCGTCGTGTTCTTCGACCTCGGTCCCGGCGAAGTGAAGTCGTTTCCCGACATCCTGCAAGTCTTCGGCATCCCCTTCACGCTCTCGCCGCTCCGCGTCACCAGCAGCGCCCGCCGCGCACTTACCGTCCGCGCGACGGTGTTCGGCCTGCACGACGGCATCGTCTCGAAGCCGCAGCCGATCGCCGTTTACAGCGGCCAGCCGTTCTATCCCCTGCGCGCGCTCGACAATCTCTCCTTCACCGAAGACCTCCGCACGAACATCGGTCTCGTGAACTTCAGCGATCAGCCGGCCGAGTTTCTTCTCGCGCTGCAGCGCGTTCCCGGGCGCAATCTCGCCGTCTCGTACATCACCGTCAATCCGGCGACGCTCGTCCATCAATCGATTCAAGCGCTCTTTCCGATGATCTCGAAAGGCGACGACTTCACGGTGGTGATCGAGACGATCGTGCGCGATTCGTACGTGTATGCGTCGGTGATCGACAACGAGCAAACGGGGCGCTTCATCGTGCCTCGCGTCGCGACGCGGTGACACGCGCCAGCGTGTCATCCCGAGCGTGAGCGAGGGATCTGGGGCTCGGGTGGGGGCACGAAGCTCATGCTACCCGCACCGCCCGCCCAGGTCCCTCGCTACGCTCGGGATGACATACACTTTCCCGCCAAGATGTCCGACGAGCCCGAATACCTCATCTGTCTTCAGTGCGACACGCCGACGTATCAGTTCGAGTACGTGAAGGGAAAGCTCGCGCAGGCGATCTGCAACACCTGCGGCGCGGATGACCCGTCGGACTTCGTGACGGAAGCAGAGCTCGAGGAGCAATCCTGAAAGTTCCGATCGTCATCGGCATCGCGGGCGGGACCGGCTCGGGGAAAACGACCGTCGCGCGCTCGATCTACGACCGCGTCGGCCGCGACCGCATCGAGTGGATCTCGCACGACTCGTACTACCGCAACTTCGACGCGCTTTCCCCCGAGGAGCGGCACGGGATCAACTTCGACCACCCGGACTCGCTCGAGACCGAGCTGCTCTGCCGCCACCTCGACGTGTTGTCGAAAGGCTCGTCGATCGAAGTGCCGGTCTACGACTTCACCACGCACTCACGCAAGGCCGAAACGCAGCGCGTCGAGCCGCGCAAAGTCGTCATCGTCGAAGGCATCCTCGTCCTCGGCGAGTCCGAGCTGCGCAAGCGCATCGACATCAAGCTCTTCGTCGACACCCCCGCCGACATCCGCTTCGTCCGCCGCCTGCAGCGCGACATCAGCGAACGCGGACGCAGCGTCGACTCGGTGATCCAGCAGTACGTGACCACCGTGCGCCCGATGCACGAGGAGTTCGTCGAGCCGTCGAAGCGCTACGCGGATCTCATCATCCCGGAAGGTGGAGAGAACCTCGTGGCCATCGACGCGATCATCGCGCGGGTGCAGGGGTTGCTGGCCTAACATTCCACATTTGATTTAAATCCTCCCTTGCGTCCATCAGGCACGCCTGATATACTTCCGTCCTCATTCAGCAAATTCGTGGGTCGTGCCGTGGATTCCGTCCACGTGAGGGAATCCCTGTCTTCGGAAAGTGGGGCGTGCATGAACGACGAGAGAGACGTCGAGGTCACGAGTCTTTTGCAACGCTGGCAGGCGGGCGATCGGGAGCAAGAGGGCGAGCTGTGGGCCATCCTCTATTCCGAGCTCGCGGGGCTGGCCGCGAGCATGTTGCGGCGCGCCGGCGGCCGTCCCCTGTTCGAGCCGGAAGAGCTGTCGAACGAAACCTGTCTCCACCTCTTGCGCCGGCCCGATCTTTCCTGGGCGAGCCCTGGTCATTTCTTCGCGTACGCGAGCCGCGTGATGCACAGCATCCTCATGGATCACGGGCGAAGGAGCCGCGCCGCGAAACGGCGGGTCGAGATCGGCGAAGCGCCGCCCGAGACGCTGGCCGATCCCCGCGCGCACCGGGCGTTCGGTTCCCTCCACATCGACCAGGCCCTGGCCCGGCTTGCCAGGATCAGTCCGCGCGCCAGCAGTCTGATCGAGCTTCGATTCTGGGAAGGCTTGCCGGTCGGCGAGGCCGCGAGCGCGCTGCGCATCTCCAAAGCCACCGCCGTTCGCGAGTGGCACGCGGCGCGGTCGTGGCTTCACGATCAGCTCTGGTGAGCACGTCTGCCGCGCTTCTGCGTTGGCAATGAATCAAAAGCAATGCGTGGAACAATCAATATCGTCGCAGCGGTCGATGTCATCGTAGCTCTCTCGAGCGGCTCGCTCGAGGGCGCTCTACACATGATGGACGATGGTCCCGTTCCCGGCAGCAACCAGGGAACGGCGAGCCTCATCACCTATTGCTGGCCCGGATGGACGATCAACTGGACGATCCAGCAGATCGATCTGCAGACGCCGGCGACGATCAAAAGCATTCGATTCGAAAGCCCTGTCGGCATACAGACCGCGGTACCGCCGCAAGCAGGCAACATGAACCAGTGGAGCGGGATCGTTCCCGCGTGGCTGATGCCCGGTCAGCCGTATCGCTATGAATTCGAAGTGCAGATGGCGCGCGGGAGCCATTCCGTCCTGTCCGTCAGGACGCCTTCGCTGATGGTGCCTCTCGCCCGGAGCTCGTCATGACCCAGCAACTCGGCATCGTGGTCATCGTCGACGTGGACGCGGCGCTCCGCGCAGGAGAGCTGGAAGGCTGCACGTACTTTTTCGACAATGCCGGTCCTTTCGGAACGATCGGCAACGGAACCGACAAGCTCGTCACGGCGATCAACGGCACGTACTGGCAGGATGGATCGCAGGCCAGTGAACAGCTCCTGAATTTCCTCGTGATCGGCGTGACCAGTCTGCCGATCACGCTGCCCCGCAATTACGTCGAACACCGCGCCGCGCAGCAGGAGCGCCAGGCGATGTTCGCGATCCGCGCCATGGCCGGCAACGCTTCGCAAAGCAACGCGAACGCGCTCGCGGCGCTCGGCATGCAGCTGCCGCAATTCAGCACGATCCTCCACCCTTCCGGAAACGAGATCGCGCAGGTTCCGCTGCTCGACCAGTTAGGCGAAGTCGTCGCCGCGGACGCGGGGACGGCGGATTCGTCCGAGGTTGCGCAGCTGCCGCCCATCATCACCGACATCACCGGCGAGGCGGTCGACGAAGGGATCATCTTTCCCGCGCAGTACGGATCTCCCGATCACGTGAACGGCGGCTGGTACTGGAGTGCCACCGTCGCCACGCACACTCCCAAAGTCTGGGCGTACACGCTGCACGTCCTTCTTCATCGGCTGATCAACGATCCGGCGACCGCGCATCCGGTGTGGGAGCCCGTCCGGATGACCTGTGACGCATTTCTGAACATTACGAGCCGCCCGATGCGCAATGGATTCACGGGCGCAGGGACAGGCCTCCTTCCGATCGGGGTCGTGTCATGAGCGCCAGTCAACTCCGGATCGTCGCCGTCGTGGACGTCGTCACAGCGCTGGCGACCGAGGCGCTCGACGGGGCCTTGTGGCTGCTGGACAGCAACAAAGACGGCGGATCGACTGGGGAGGGTACCGGCCGCCTGACAACCACGGTCCAGGAAGGCGATGAGCTGGTCTGGACGACGATGTCGCTGGAGTGCGAGGCCTACGCCGCCATCGACGCGGTCGAGATCGATGCCGCGTATTGCGACGTGTCGCGAGAGACGTATCCCGGCACCGACATCGCGTACTGGCTGGGCCGGATCCTGAAGGATCCCGGCACATCGACCGTCCCTTACAAGCTCCGCTTCGCCCTCGGCAGCAGGGTCGTCCCCATGTCTCTGTCCGGGCCTGCCATCACCGGCGGCAGAACGGACGTATCGAGGGAGCCGGCATGACGCAGACGCCCGAACGACCGCATGTGGGGCAGCTCAATTCAGTGCAGCTCAACATCGTGACCTTCATCAACGTGGCGCGGGCCACGGTGACCCGCTCGCTCTCCGGCAGCGCGTTCATCCGCGACAACAGCCCGGCCAGCAAGAATCAGGGGACGAATCGACTGCGCACAACCTGCAAACAGGGGCAGGCGCTCAACTGGATCATCCTCCCCCTCGATGGTCAGCAGAGGCCCGACAAGACCTGGCCTCCGATGCCGAAGATCAACACCATCGTCTTTCTCGACCGCAATCGGACCTACGTTGCCGAGCGGCTGGTCTGCACGCCATTCGGGATTTACGGCGGCCCGGAGGAAATCCGGTCGCAATCGACTCCCGTGTACTACTACTGGGCCGGGACCGTCCTTCCCCTGTTGCCGCCGGGCATCTATCCCTATCGGTTCGTGATCGAGCTGCCCAACTCGCAACCGAACGGGACACCCATCCATCTGAATCTCGACGGTCCATCACTGCATGTCATTCCGATGGATGCCGGAGAGCTCGTGTGAGCGGATGATGCTTGCGAGCCTCCAGAAATCCACGCTTCCCGGCGCCGCGTGCAGCGACTGGTCTCCGGAGTCATGGCGGCAGAAAGCGGCGGCACAACAGGCCGAGTATCCGGACTCCGCGGAGCTCACCCGCGCCGTCGCCGAGCTGGGCGCATTGCCGCCGCTGGTTCACCACCGCGAGATCGAAGCGTTGAAGCTCGGTCTTGCGCGCGCGGCCGCGGGAAAGCTCTTCGTCCTGCAGGGAGGCGATTGCGCCGAGAGCTTTCAGGACTGCGGCAGCGACGGCATTCTGGCCAGGCTCACCGCCCTGCTGCAAATGAGTCTGATCCTTCGCCACGGCACCGGCATGCCGGTGTTCTGCGTGGGTCGGATCGCCGGACAGTACGCCAAGCCTCGCTCGCAGCCGACCGAGACGCGCAACGGAGTGACGCTGCCCGCGTATCGCGGCGACATCATCAATCGCATCGAGTTCACGAGCGCCGGCCGCGTTCCCGATCCCAATCTGCTGCTGCGCGGTTACGAGCGCTCCGCGCTCACCTTGAACTTCGTGCGCACGCTTGCCGCCGCCGGCTTCACCGATCTGCGCGAGCTGATGGACTGGCAGCCGGAGCTCGACGGAAGCAGCGTGCATGCGCGTGAGCTCACCCGGATCCTCGATGCGGTGAAGCGCGAGGTGGAGAACATCGACGAGGCCGGGCAGGTCGGCTTCTTCACGTCGCACGAGACGCTCGCCTTCGAATACGACCTCGCACAAACGCGGCACGTCCCCGGAAAAGGTTGGTACAACCTCACCACTCACCTGCCCTGGATCGGCGTGCGCACGAACACTCCCGACGGAGCGCACGTCGAATACTGCCGCGGCATCCGGAATCCGATCGGCATCAAGATCGGACCGGACACCACGCCTCAGTCTCTGACCGCGCTGCTCGAGATCCTTCATCCCGACAACGAGCCGGGCCGCATCGTGCTGATCCACCGATTCGGCGCAGGCAGGATTGCCGATTGGCTGCCGCCGCTGATCGAGGCCGTACGCGCGACCGGCAAGACCGTGCTCTGGCTCTGCGATCCGATGCATGGCAATGGCGAGACGACGCAGTCGGGAGTGAAAACCCGCCGCTTCGACACGATTCTCGCCGAGGCGTGCGAGGCGTTCCGAATCCACCACAGCCTTGGCTCGATCCTCGGCGGAGTCCATCTCGAGCTCACCGGCGAGCACGTCACCGAATGCGTCGGCGGCGCGGCGCGTGTCGCCGAGGACGACCTCGTGCGAAACTATCGCTCGAAGGTCGATCCGCGCCTCAACTACGCGCAGTCGGTGGAGATGGCGCTGGAGATCGCCCTGCAGGTGAACAGGATCCGCCGGCCCTCCCATCGCGAGTCCGGGCCGCGGCTCGCGATCGGAACGCGTGGAGGAGAGCACAGTGGCCAGTGGGCTGTTGTTGATCGATTTTCAGAATGACTATTTCCCCGGCGGCAAGATGGAGCTGGTGGGGATGGACGAAGCGGCCGCCAAGGCCGCGGCATTGCTCTCACGCGCACGAGGATTGGGCATGCCCGTCTTTCATGCGCAACACATCTCGCTGGAGCCGGAGGCAACGTTCTTCCGGCCTTACTCAAAGGGCGCCGAGATCGATGCGCGCGTGACTCCGCTCCCCGGTGAGCCGGTGGCCGTGAAGCACTTCCCGAATGCATTTCGGGACACGTTTCTCGCCGACGCGTTGCGCTCCGCCGGCGTCGATCAGCTGCTGATCTGCGGCGCGATGACGCACATGTGCATCGATGCCTCCACCCGAGCGGCGTTCGACATGGGTTTCCGCTGCACGGTCATCGAGGATGCCTGCGCCACGCGCGACCTCGCCTTCGAAGGCCGCACCATCGCCGCCGGCGACGTGCACGGTGCATTCGTCGCGGCCCTCGGCAGCGCCTACGCGAGGATCTTGCGCGCCGACGCGCTCTCGTTCACCTGAACGGCACCGCGGCGCAGGCTCGCCTGCAGCTCGCGGCTCGATTGCATCACGACGCTGAACAGCTCACGGACGAGCGCCTGCGGCAATCCCAGGCGCTCCGCCCAAAGCGCGTGCAACTCCGCCAGCTCTTCCTCGCGTTCCGCGTCGCGAAGCGGAATTCCGAGCGCGGACTTGTAGACCGACAGCTCCTGCACGATCTCGATCCGCTTCGCCAGGATCTCGAGGAAGCGCAAATCCAGCGTGTCGACTTCCTTCCGAAGGCGAGCAACTCGGGATCGCAGTGCAGGCTCGTTGTTCATGCGTGCGACTCCAGCGCTTCCTCGGGCGCGAGCCAGGCCTGACCGATCTCCCGGATCTGCTCCATGAGCGCGATGCAGTGCTCCATCGTCGTGAGGTGATTCGAAAAGACGCAGCGCAGCGCGGCCACTCCGGACAGCTCGACCTTCGAGATGAAGAACGTGCCGGACTCGCGGATGCTGTTGCGCAGCGCGAGCTGAAATTCGTCGAGATCCTCATTCGACATCGGAAACGGGACGTAGCGGAAGCAGAGGATGTTGCACTCCGGACGATGCAGGACTTGCACATCCGGCTGCGTGCGCAGGTATTCGTAGAACTCATTCGTCAGCGCACAGAGATACTCGAGCTTGTCCGCGAACAGGCTTCGCCCGTAAAGCGACCAGGCAGCCCAAAGCCCGACGATCATCGGCCGCTTGGTGCATTCGAAATTCATCTCCGCGCTGTCGAAGAGCGTGTACTGATCCGGCTCCTTCTCGAAGACATAACTGGCCTGCTGGCGGAACGCGCCGAGGCTCTTGCTGCGGTCGCGATAGAAAAGGAGCGTGCACGGCGCGGAGACGAACATCAGTTTGTGCGCATCCCAGACGAGGGAGTCCGCGCGTGCGAGTCCTTCGAGCTTTCGCCGATAACGATCCGTCACCACGAGACTCGCTCCGTGCGCGCCGTCCACATGCAACCAGATTCCCTCTTCCTCGGTGATGTCCGCGATCTGATCGATCGGATCGAACGCGCCGACTGAAGTACTGCCCGCAGTCGCGACGAGGCAGAACACTTTCAGTCCTCGCGCACGCGCCTCCTGAAGTTTCGGACGGATGCACTCCACGCGAATCCTGCGGGCGGCGTCCACCGGCAGCTTGATCACCTGCTCCGCGCCGATGCCGAGAATGCCGACGGCGCGGCTGATGCTGTAATGCACATCTTCGCTGACCATCACGGCCGGGATCTCGCCGTCTTTCACAGCACTGCAGCCGCGCTGCCAGAAGTCGGGAAACGCGTGATTGCGAGCGGCCAGCATCGCCGTGAGACTGCCGAGCGATGCTCCCGACGTCGTCACCATCGCGAACCGTTCCGGGTCGTAGCCGATGAACTGGTTCAGCTCCGCGGCCATGAGTCGTTCCGCCATGATCGGGAACTGCCCCGCCTCATAGAACGACGCCGGCTGATTCACGATCGAGCCGATCATGTCGAGCACTGCCGGCAGCGGCACGATTCCCGTGAATTGCCGTCCCATCGAACCGGGAGAATGCACCTGGATTCCGGAGGCGATGAAGAGGTCGACGATCTTTCCCAAACGTTCGCGATCGAACGAATCGTCGTCCGCGATCATCAGCTCCTGCATCGCTTCGCGCAGGTCGGCGGGCTCCTGCTGCACGAGTCCGCGCACGGAACGGTCCGCGAGATATGCGGCCAGTCGTTCGACGACCAGCAGCGCACAGCTGCGAAAGTGCTCGGGGTCGAACGCGCGCTGGATGGCCTGTCTCATCGCCTATTCGAAAATGTCCCGGATCATCGGAACTTTGCCGAGCTCGGTGCGATAGATCTCGGGCGAGTGCCGCGTGACGAACTGGAGCTCGAAGCGATAGCCGGTTCGTTCGATGTACTCCGGCGTCGCATCGCCGAGGTTGAAGAGCGACAGAGACCGGAGCAGCGCGTGGACGAAGATGTTTCGCAGTCCCAGCTCGCCCAATCCGGCCTGCACGCGCATCATCGGCCACTCGACCGCATCGACCGCGGCGATGAGAGTGAGCGTCCCGATCCTGCGGTTGTTGACGAACTGGAATTCGTGCGCGAGCGCGTTCAGATCGAAAATCCCTCCGGCCTGAAGCGCCTGACAGATCGATTCGTACGCGCGCGGCGCGGAGTATTGCGTGTCGGCGAGATGAATGACGTCGCCGCTGCGGCCGGCAAACTCGAACTGCTGCGCCTTCAGGCCCGGCCCGTCGAGGCGCGGCCGGCGGATCATCCGGTCGCCGACCTTGAAGCGAGGGAACGGCACTTCGTGCCCGAGCAGGCGCGTGACCACCAGCTCTCCCTCTTCTCCCTCCGCGACCCAACGTCCCTGGTCATCCACGATTTCGACGAGGTGCAGACCGGGGACCGCGGCGAGCCAGGAGTCGGGATCGCGCTGCAGGCCGATCGTCTCCGCCTGCGTCGCCGCGAAGTAGCTCATGATCTTCAGGTTGGGATAGAACTCCGTCAGCTCGGCGCGCTTGCGATGCGGCAGTACGCCGCTGCCATAGAGCGCGACGTGAAAGCTCTCTCGCGCGGCTTTGCTGAGGCCCAGACCGAGGTCTCCCATGATGGCGATGCCGCGGGAGATCGCCATGAACGCCTTCTTCCCCTCGTAAGAAAGGATGTGCTGGAACAACTCCTTCCGCACCGGGCCGGCGCCGATGTAGTTGATGCCGGGGATGTTCTGCAGCACGCCTCCGACCATCGTGCCGCTGCTCCACATCTGATAGTCCGCGAGCGTCGTGATCATCCACTTCGGCTCATCGCCGGCGAGATGCTCCTTCAGGACGTAGTTGCCCATGAAGTCGCCCGCCAGCTCGTACGTGTCGTGCAGCTCTCGGATCGGATAGACCGCTTCGACGGGCGAGCCGCTGCTCGTCCCTCCGCTGGCCACGATCTGGAAGCCGCCGTAGCTGAGCGGAACGACCATCCCGGGACGCTTCCGCATGAACAGCTCTTCCATCCCCTGCTTGTCGGTGATCGGGATCTGCTGCCATTCCTCGAAATTGCGCAGCGCGCCGGTCAGGCCGGCGCCGCGGAGGCGCTCGTCCCATAGAGGATTGAGCCGCAGCGTCTGCACCATCTGCTGCAGCCGCCGCAGCACCAGCGCGTCCTGGACGGAATGATCGATCTCCGCATACTTCCGTCGGAGCGCTCCCTCACAAGCTTTGATCTTCGAGAGGAACGACGGCAGCCGGACCACGTCCTCCGCCGAGCGCGGAGACAGCTCCGCGTCGGGGATCAGCCGCTCGACCAGTTCCTCGTGCGTCGCGTGCTCTTCTGCCGCCAGTGTCCCTGCGTCATAACCCATCGCTGAAGTCCTCGTCCGATCGTCGATGCGTAATCCAACGCAAACGACGAAGGAACGTGCTCAGCGCGGTGTCACCTCACCCACTGCCATAAAAACCCCAGCTCCTCCGACAAGCTCCTCACCTGCTCGCTGAGCGCTTCGCGGTTCGCGGCGATCGTGTAGCGCAGCAGGATCGGCTTGCCGGACGCATTCGCGGCTTGCATCAGTGCCGTCATCTTGCGCGCGTGCAGCGGAGCGATGCGGGTTTCGGAATCGCCGGTGATGAAGAGCGTGGCCGGATAATTCGTGCCGGGCGTGACGTGGTGGTACGGCGAGTAGGCGTAAAGGACGCGGAACTCCGCGTCGTTGTTGGGATCGCCGTACTCGGGCACCCAGCCACCGCCGGCGAGGTAGCGCCGGTAGCGCACCATGTCGAGCAGCGGATAGCGGCTCGCGACTGCGGCGGCGAGGTCGGGATGTTGTGTTGCGAGAACCGTGGCGACGAGACCGCCGTTGCCGACGCCGCCGACGGCGAGGTGTTGCGACGACGTGTAGCGCTCCGAGATCAGGAACTGTGCGGCTGCTGCGAAGTCGTCGAACGTGTTCTGCTTCTGCGCGAGCATCCCCGCGCGGTGCCATTCCGAACCGAGCTCGCCGCCGCCGCGCACATTCGCCAGCGCATAGACACCGCCGCGTTCCGCCCATGCGATCGCGCGCGGCGAATACGCCGGCAGCTCGCTCAGGAGAAATCCGCCGTAGGCCGTGAGGTACGTCGGATGCGCGCCGTTCTTCTGCAGACCTTTCTTGTAAAAAAGGTACATCGGCACGCGCGTGCCGTCCTTCGACGGATACCACACCTGCTCGAGCGCGAAGTCGGCGCTCTTCACCGGCGCGCTCACGCGCGCGAATTCCGTGCGCTCGTTCTTCGAGACGTCGTATTGATAAACGGTCTGCGCAATGTGAAAGGAGCTGTACGTGAAAAACAAATACGGCCGCGTCCAGCTGCCGGTGAGGTTTTGGACGTCGCCCGCGGTCTCGAGCTCGATCACTTCCGTCTGATGACCCTCGAGGTCGTAGCCGACGATGCGCGGCTTCACGTTCTCGAGATACCGCACCCAGATCCGCCCGCCCGCGACGACCGTCTCCTGGATCAACGCATTCGGCTTCGACGGAATGAGCTCTTTCCAGTTCGCGCGATTCGGTTTGCGGATGTCCGTGATCATGATGCGCTCGTTCGGCGCGTCCCAATTCGTCTGGATGATCAGCTTGTCGCCGGCGGCGAACGCGGTCGAGCGGACGTCGAGATCATTGATCGCGATCTGAAACGGATCGCTGTCCGTCAGATCCTCGACGAGGATCGTGGTCTTGTTCGGTGCCGTGGCCTCATAGAGGTGGATCAGCATGTAGCGCCCGTCGTCCGAGAGGCTGGTCAGCACCACCGTCCGCGGGTCGAGGTTCCCTCCGAACACCTCGGTCTCCCTCAGACCTACGACGTCGCGATAAAACAGTCGAACGCCCTTCTTCGTCAGCCGCGTGAAAAACACGCCGGGACGTTCATCGATCATGAGGTCGAGGCTGTAGTAGCGACCCCCCGGAAGCTTGCCGATTTCTTTTCGATCGTTGACGTTGAAAAAGTGGATCTCGGCTGCGTCTTCATCCGGGCGGCGCAGGCTGTACGCGATGATCGATCCATCCTTGGTGACGTCTTCGATCCTCACGTTTGCCGAGTGATCGAGAGTCAGCGTCGCGGCATCGATCAGCAGCTGATCCTGACCATTGATGCCTTCGCGCATGTAGATCGAATGGAGCGTCGATCCCGCCGGACGCCGTCGATAGAAGTAGCGTCCATTCCGAAACTCCGGCACTTCGATCTGATCCGTGCGCATCAGTTCCGTCAGGCGCGGCGCGAACATCGTGGCCTCTTTGCGCTTGCCGAGGACCGCGTCCGTGTAGGCGTTCTGCTGTTCGATCCACGCTCGCGTCTGCTGCGACGTTTGCTTGTCGAGCCACGGATACGGGTCGGTGATGTCTACGCCGTGGAGAGATTCGGGCGCCGGCTCGCTCGCTGTCGCCGGAGGGGGCGGCACTTTGCCCGGAGAGGTGCCGGGAGAGGTGGCGCAGGAGGCGAGCAGCAGGGCCAGAAGGGTTATTTTTAGTGGGCGCATGAGCCAGATGTCCTTTGCGGGTGTGCAACTTACAACAAGTTGGAGCGGATGCGGAATCGGTGAGCCCGGCGCTTGGTTGAACGGTATCGCACCGGCAGCCATAGAAAGTCCACAGGTTGACCGATTGTCTGCCGGAACTTAAAATGGACAGGTCACTGGGTAGGTTTCCTGTCCGCGCTCACAGCTCAAGCCAGAAGGGGGGGAGATTTCGGGGATGCCTCTCGTACACGTCAAAGAAGATGAGACTTTCGAGAATGCGCTTCGCCGCTTCAAACGGAAATGCGAGAAGTCGGGGATTCTCTCCGAGCTGAAGAAGCGTCAGCATTACGAGAAGCCGAGCACGAAGCGGAAGCGGAAAGCGATCGCGGCCCGTAAAAAGGTGCTGCGCAAGCTTGCTGAAGAACGGCGTGCTGGGTACTAATTGACTGCATGTTGACTGAACGCCCGCGAGCGATCGCGGGCGTTTTTGTTTGCGCGCGAAAATCAGAAAGCAGAAATCAGAAAGCAGAAATGTGCGGCTGCGGATTTCTGCTTTCTAATTTTTGATTTCTGATTTTCCGATGGACTCCCTCACCACCCTCGAATTCGACCGCGTCCTCACCCTCGCCGCCATGGAGGCGAAGAGCGAGCCGGGAAAACGCGCCGTCGCGCGGCGACATCCGTTGTCGACGCTCGAGGCCTGCGAAAACGCGCAGGCGGACCTCGGCGAGATGGTTCGCTACGTTCACACCGAAGGACTCTTGCCGCTCGCCGGCCTCATCGAGCTCGCGACGATGTTTCAGCGCGAGACGGTGCTCGAGCTGGACGAAGCGTGGCACGCCGTCCGCGCGGTGCGCGCGACGCAGGCCATGCGCGAAGCGCTCGTGCGCAGCAGCGGCTACACGCGCCTCACCGCCATCGCCCAGAACATCCCCGACCTCGGCGAGACGATCGCGAAGACGAACAAGTACTTTACGAAAGACGGCAAGCTGCGCGAAGACGCCTCCGTCGAGCTCCGCGCGATCCGCTCCAAGGTGCACACGAAGCGCGCCGCGATTCAACGCTCGCTCACCGACGTCATGAATCGCAACGCCGACGCAATTCAGGAGCCGCTCATCGTCATGCGCGGCGACCGCTATTGCGTCCCCGTGCGCAGCGATCACCGCAACGCCGTTCCCGGAATCCTGCACGAGCGCTCCGGCAGCGGCGCGTCGTTCTTCATCGAGCCGATGGCGGCGATCGAGTTGAACAACGACCTCGCCGACCTCTTGATCCAGGAGCGCGAAGAGATCGCGCGCATCACGCGATTCATCTCGCAGACGCTGTTCGATGCCGGCGACGCGATCCTTGACGCCATCCGCACCGCGGGCGAGTTCGATGCGCTGCAAGCGTGCGCGATTTTTCACGATGCGATTCGCGGCTCGCGGCCGTCGTTCAGCAGCGACCGCTCGCTGCACATCATCGACGGCCGGCATCCGCTGCTCGACGAGCGGCTGGCCGAGGCGCGTCAGGCGGCGTTCGGCGAAGAGACCGGAAATCGAAACATCGTGCCGCTGACGATCGATCTCGATGCGACTTCACCCGCGCTCGTCGTCAGCGGCCCGAACGCCGGCGGCAAAACCGTCGCGCTCAAAACCGCGGGACTGCTCGTGGCCATGGGCATGAGCGGACTCCCCGTCCCCGCCGCCGACGGCACGGTGCTGCCGTTCGTCGATGCGCTGCACGTCCTGATCGGCGACGACCAGAGCGTGCTCGAACATCTCTCGACGTTCTCCGCGTACCTCATGCGCCTCAAACGCATCCTCGCCCGAGCGACGAAGCGCTCGATCGTGCTGCTCGATGAATTGGGATCGGGCACCGATCCCGAGGAAGGCGCCGCGCTCGCGGCGAGCATCATCGAGCACCTCCTCGAAATCGGCGCGCTCGTCGTCGTGACGACGCATCTCTCCGCGCTCAAGAGCTTCGCCGTGAATGACACCCGCATCGTCAACGCGTCGATGGAATTTGATTCTGCGACGGGACAGCCGACGTATCGCATGATCTCCGGCATCCCCGGCCGCAGCCGCGCGATCGAAGTGGCGAAGATGATCGGCCTTCCCTCTTCGATCATCGAGCACGCGCGCGAGCGCCTCGGCGAGCGTTACGGCGAGACCGACTCGCTGCTCGCGACGCTGCAGAAGAAGATGTCGGAGATCGTCGCGCAGCAGGACGAGCTTTCCCGTTCGCAGGCGCAGCTGCAAAGCGAGCGCGCGGCCACTGCACAAAAGATGGAGCAGTTGGAAAAAGAGCGCGCGTCCCTCGGCGCGAAGTACCGCGAGGAGCTCGATCGTTTGCGCGACGACGTCGCGCGCACGCTGGCGAACGAGATCAAGGCGCTGCGCGAGTCACGCTCGCCGAACGTCAATGCGCCCGAGGTCATCAAGACCGTCACGAAAGGCATCGACAAAGCGCTCGAGTTCATCCCGCAGGAACAGCGCGACGTGCACGTCGGCGACCGCGCCGAACATCGCAAGTTCAAAGTGACGGGCGACGTGATCTCGGTCGACGGCAGCAAAGCGGTGCTGCTCGTGAGCGGGCGCAAGATGACGGTTGATGTGCGCGATCTGATTCCGAAAGTCAGCGTCAAACCCGCGGCACCGGCGCGAACGCGCGCGCTGCAGCGCAGCGACGACACGATCGTCGTCTCCGCGGAGCTCAACCTGATTGGTCAACGAGTTGACGATGCCCTCGACGAGTCGGACAAATTCCTCGATCGCGCGTTGCTGGAAGGCAAACAGGCCGTGCGCATCATCCACGGCTTCGGCACCGGCACGCTGCGCAAAGCGATCCGCGAACATCTGCGTAAACACCCGGCGGTGAAATCGTGGCGGCCGGGCGAGGAGAACGAAGGCGGCGACGGCGCGACCGTCGCGGTGTTGGACAGCTAGGGAATGCCCGGCCGAAGCCGGGCATTCGATCGAAGCTATTCGGTGTGGGAGATGTAGACCAGTTTCGTGTTCGTCGTCCCCGCGGAGGGATCGAAGTCGACCGAGGTGTAGCGGCTGTTGGCGCGACTCACGAGCTCGTTCCACACCTGCTGCGCCGACCAGGTCGGATACCACTGCAGCAAGCGCGCGACGATTCCCGTCGTGATGGCCGAGGCGTAGGACGAGCCGCCCAGGGTCTGGTTGTAGTAGTCGGTCGTGCCGCGCGTTGTGGCGATCAGCAGGCGGGCGCCCGGAGCCCAGATGCTCACGCACGGACCGTAGTTGGACGTGTTGTAGCGGATGTCCGCGTACGTGGTGGTGTTGTACGACGTCGCGCCGACCGTGATCGGCCGATAGCTCGCCGGGAACGTGCCGCCGTAGCCCATACGCGCGGGAGAGGTCGTGCAGTTGCCGTTGTTCTGGTTGTTCGCCGACGTCACGAACACGATGTTCTGCTGCACGAGGTTGCTCACTTCCGACTCCAGCGCGCTGATGCAGTTCGTGTAGCCGCCCTGGCCATCCTCGCAGACGTGATTCGCGTCCGTGTTGTTCTCGAAGAACATGCTCATGTTCACGACCGCCCGGCCGCTGCGGCCGGACATGTCGCTCTGAATCCAGTCGAGGCCGCGCGCCGTGGCCAGCTTCGAGCCCTGGGCATCGACGCAACTGATGACTTTGACCGGCACGAAGGTCACGTTCTTCGCGATGCCGGTGGTCGTGCCGCCGATCAGCGACGCCACGCTCGTGCCGTGCGTCACGGTGCCCCAGAGATTAGACGCCGTCGTTCCGTTGCATGGGTTGTTCGCCGGTGACCAGTCGGCGGCGATGGCCGGCTCTTCATTCGGCTGTGTCGGCGCACCGTAGACGTCGGGGTCGACGGTCATGTTCGCGCCCGCTTCGACGCGTCCCTGCAGCTCGTAATGCTGGTACCACACGCCGGTATCGACGACGTACGCGCGGACGCCCGAGCCGGTGCTGTTGAATGCGTAGGCCTTGTAGGCGTAAAGGTTGCCCTTGTTGTCCACGCGGTCGAGCGGCCAGTAGGTGTCGTCGGCGAATTCGCAGACGTAGTAGCCGCCGGCGTTCCATCCGCAGAGATTCGCGTTCGCCACCAGACCCGTGGAGGGCCGGACCTCAGCGCGCTTGACGTTGACCGGGCGATCGGCGGCAGAGGACTTGAAGTCGAACCGGACCGGATCGGCGGAGAGCGTCATCTTGCCGTCTTCTTCGATCTGGGCGATCAGCGGGTTGTGCATCAGCGCGAGCGCCTGATGTTCGTTCATCGTCACGCCGAATCCCTTCATGGCGTGCTTCATGGTGGCAATCAGCCGGCCGCCATGCTGCGCGGCGAGCGCCTTCGCGTGCAGTTCCACCTGCTCCGATGCCACGGTGTCATTGAACGTGACGATGTAGCGGCCACGGATCGGATCCTTGGCGCGAAGGAACTTCGCCGCCATCGCCGCGGGCGCGCTCGCGCAAATCAGAAGCGCCGCCGCGACGGTACTGCGTAAGAGAGATCGAGTCATTCGAGAACCTTCCTGAGAGAGTGATTTGACAGCGCCGCGGAGGCTACGCGGAGAAAGCTCTCGACGATAGTTACATTTTGTGCCCGCCATCCGCAGAAGCTGATCTATATCCATGCGGACTCAGGCCTGTAAGTCGTTTGAATGCACGGAAGAACGTGATCCGCGAGCCGAACGCGGCGGCGTACGCCACCGCGTTCGTCGGCAGCGCTGTCGTGCGCAGCAGTTCCATGGCCCGGACGATCTGGGCGTGCTTCAGGTAGCATGACGCGGCAATTCCGGTCTCCGCCTGAAAGCGCCTGCTGAAGGCTGCGCGCTCGAGGCCGAGACTCATGGCCAGCTCGTTGACATGAGGTGCAGACTCACGCTCGAAGCAATCACTCAGATAGTCATCGGCGGCGCTTTTCAGTTCCATGACCGACACGAAACTCCGAACCTGAACGCGGGTGTTCCCGCCTGAGAACGCATGGCCTTTGTCGACCTCAACGACACCGTCATCTCCCAGGTGCGCAGCGCCGCGGACATCGTCGACTTCGTCAACCAGGTCACGCCGCTGAAGCTCGCCGGCAAGTCGTACAAAGGACTCTGCCCGTTTCATCGCGAGAAAACGCCGAGCTTTCATGTCGACCGCGACAAAGGACTCTTCTACTGCTTCGGCTGCGGCACGGGCGGCGATGTCTTCAAGTTCCTCACGCTCACGGAACGATTCACCTTCCCCGAGGCCGTGGAGCATGTTGCGTCGCGCGTCGGAATCGAGTTGCCGAAGAAACGAAGATCGCAGCGCGAGAACGACAAGGACGATCTCCTCGAAGTCATCGACGACGCGAGCGAGGCCTTTCATCAGGCGCTCGAGTGGACGCCGAACGCGGCCGATGACTATCTCAAGCAGCGCCGCGTTCCGAAGGACATCATCAAGAAATACGGCTTCGGCTTCGCGCCCGATTCGTGGGACTACATCCTCCGCCGCCTCGGCCAGAAGCACGGCGAGAAGCGGCTCGAAGCCACCGGCCTCGTCACCGCGCGCAAAGAGAAAACCGGCTTCTACGATCGCTTCCGCAATCGCCTCATCATCCCGATTCACTCCGACACCGGCGCGCTCGTCGGCTTCGGCGGACGCTCGCTCGACGGCAGCGAGCCGAAGTATCTGAACTCGCCCGAGTCCGAGCTCTTCAACAAATCGCGGCTCTTGTACAACCTCCATCGCAGCAAAGACGCGATGCGCCGCATCGACCGCGCGATTCTCGTCGAAGGCTATTTCGACGCCATCGCCATCGATCACGCCGGCGTGCCCGGCGTCGTCGCATCGATGGGCACGTCGCTCACCGCGGGACAGGCATCGCTGCTGCGCCGTTTCACGCGCCGCATCGTCATCGCGTACGACGGCGACGATGCCGGCCGCAATGCAACGCTGCGCGCCGCGCCCGTGTTGTTAGCAGCAGGACTGCACGTGGAAGCGCTCGATTTGCAGGGCGAGAAAGATCCCGACTCGCTCGTTCAGAAACACGGAACCGATAAGTTCCTTGAAGTGCTCTCGAACGCGCTCGATGTCTTCGCGTTCGGACTGCGCGAATGGGCGTCGGATGCGGGCCAACTCTCCGGCAGGGAGAAATCCGAACGCGTCGATCGCTTCATGCCGCTGCTCTCCGCGGTCACCGATCCGGTCGTTCGAAACGAGGCCGCGCAGCGGATCGCGGATGCGTTCCGGCTCGAGTTCGAGACTGTCTGGTCGCGCGTTCGGAGCAAGGCGTCGGCGCCGCGCGAGAAAGAGCGAATCGTCTCCGCGCCGCAAAACACGGCCGAGAAATTCATCCTGATCGCTGCGATTCAGGGAAAACTGACGCCGAAGCAGGTCGAGCGGCTGCGGGAGGAGTACTTCGAGGACCCGGCGTGCAAAACGCTCTTTTCTATCATAAAAAATGAACTTTTCAACGGCGATCCTATTGATTTTCGGGCAGTTGGGACCCATCTTAGGGGCGAAGCGGAGGTTTCGCTCCTCGCCGAGCTGAGCCTTCGTGAGGACATTGACGACCGCACGCTCGCACGTCTCGACGAGAACCTGCTCCCGATGGAGAGAAGTTATCTCGATCGGCGCAAGCAGCAGATTCAGCGCGAAATCATCGAAGCCGAAAGGAATGGCGACGCTCAGCGTCTCGATCAGCTGGTCGTGGAGAAGACCGAGCTGTCCCGTATGTTGAGCACCCTGAAATAATTATCGTCCCCGAAAGATTACGCGAGTGTCCACGATGGACGATACTTTGGCCGGCTTGTCAAGTCCCAATTGACCAACCTGCCAAGGCCTCGTCCGGGGGCCGAAAAAGAGTGCCACTAGCGATGACGACGCTGCCTCGTTGCAAGGAGCGAAAACGATGACGAACCGCCTGCGCACTTCAAGCCTCGAACCGGAATCCACTTTTGAAGACGAGGGGGTTGTCGATTTGAGCGTCGAAGAGAAATATGCGGAAGTAAAGCAGCTCATCGCCATCGGCAAGGAAAAAGGGTTTCTGCTTTACGACGAAATCTACGAGGTCCTTCCGGAAGAGATCACCTCTCTCCCCGAGGAGCTCGACGAGATTTACATCCGCTTCAATGACCTCGGCATCGACGTGCTCGAGGACGCGGAAAAGCCGTTGCAGGCGACACCGAAAGGCATCGTCACCATCGACGGAACCATTGAAGAAAAAGAGATGGACCAGCGCGAGGAAGTCCAGCAGGACATCATCGCCGCGTCCAGCGGAATCGTCGACAAGACCAACGATCCCGTGCGCATGTATCTGCGCGAGATGGGAACGGTCAAGCTCCTCGACCGCCAGGGCGAAGTCGACATCGCCAAGCGCATCGAGAAGGGCGAGCGCAAAGTCTTCAAGGCGCTCTCCGCGAACAAGATCATTCGCGACGAGATCCTGAAGATCTACGAGGCCGCGAAGAAAGACACGCGCGTCATCAAGGAGACGATCGATCTGGCGATGCCGGATGACGACGGCTCCGTCGAAACGTCGAACGGCGACGGCGAGCCGAAGATGCCTGCCGCGACGGCGAACAAGATCCACGACATTCTCGAGATCTTCGAGAAGATCGTGAAGCTCGACAAGAAGATCAAAGACAACGTCGTCAAGCTCGCCGATCCGAAGAAGCTCACGCCGCCCGTGCTGACGAAAACGCAGCGCGCCGTCGAGCGGCTCGAGCTCGATCTCGCCGACGAGCTGCATCGCGTCGACTTCACTCCGGCCACGCGCAACCGGATGATCAACAAGCTCAAAGACATCGACAACGAGCTCGCGCAGGCGGTGTCGATGATCCGCAAGGACGAGCAGGCGCTCAAGCGCGAGAAGGACAAGACGCGCCGCGATTTCTATCGCCGCCGGCTGCAGAAGTATCAGGAGAAGCTCGCGGAGCTGGAGTTGTTTTACGGCGTCTCGCACGATGAATTGAAGAAGACGATTCGCGAGATTCGTCAGGGTGAGGAAGAAGCGGATCAGGCGAAGCAGGAACTGATCGTGGCCAACCTCCGTCTCGTCGTCTCGATCGCGAAAAAGTACACGAACCGCGGACTGCAGTTCCTCGACCTGATTCAGGAAGGCAACATTGGCCTGATGAAGGCGGTCGAGAAGTTCGAGTATCGCCGCGGCTACAAGTTCTCGACGTACGCGACGTGGTGGATCCGCCAAGCCATCACCCGCGCCATCGCCGACCAGGCCCGCACGATCCGCATTCCGGTGCACATGATCGAGACGATCAACAAGCTCACGCGCACGTCGCGTGCGCTGGTGCAGGAGCTCGGACGCGAGCCGCAGGCCGAAGAGATTGCCGAACGGATGGACATGCCGGTGGCGAAGGTCCGCAAGATCATGAAGATCGCGCAGGAGCCGATCTCGCTCGAGACCCCGATCGGAGAAGAGGAAGACTCGCATCTCGGAGATTTCATCGAAGATCGCGGCGTGATCTCCCCCATCGATCACGTGATCGTGTCGAACCTCAAAGAGCAGACCGGCAAGGTGCTGCGCACGCTGACCCCGCGCGAAGAGCAGGTGCTCAAGATGCGCTTCGGTGTCGGCGACGGCGCCGAGCACACGCTCGAAGAAGTGGGCCGCTCGTTCAACGTCACGCGCGAGCGGATCCGCCAGATCGAGTCGAAGGCGCTCCGCAAGCTGCGGCATCCGTCACGGTCGAAGAAACTGCGGCCGTTTTTGGACGCGACGTTCTAAGCGCTATCACTGCAATCAACGAAAGGCGACCCGATAGGGTCGCCTTTCCATTTCGTCATCACACGACGATGCATCCCACCACTTCATTGCCGCAGCCGCGGTACTCGAGCGTATCGAAGGTCAGGCGGCGGGCGATGACGATGCCGCGGCCGTGTGTGTCGAACATGCGCTTGGGATCGGGCTCGAGGTAGCAGCGCCAATCGAAGCCGGCACCCTCGTCGCGGATGGTGATGCAGATCGTCTCCTCGTCGCGCTCGAACGTCACATCCACGGATTTCGCGGCATGCTCCGGGCGTGCGAGGCGGCGCTCGAGCTCTTCCTGCCATCGACCTGCCGCGTGGAGCTCCGATTTTTCTTCGTACGTGATGCCGAGGTTGCCGTGCTCGATCCCGTTGACGATCAGCTCCGTGATTCCGAGAACCGCGTTGACCGGATCGGGGCACAGACTGGCGATGAACGTACCGACGTCGCGGGCATCGTCGAGCGTTCGCACCGAGAGTCGCGCCGAGCGGAGGTGGCGCGTCGCGGCATCCGCGCGCCGCGCGATGGCCTGGAGCTGGCGATAGCTCGCGCCGTCGCGCGCCGCGGTGCGAACGACGGTCAGCAGCATCTCCACGTCGTACGGCTTCGTCAGGTAATAGGACGCACCCGAGCGCATCGCTTCGAGAAGATCGGAGCGCGCATTGGAAGCCGTTTGCACGATCACCGGCACCGACTTCAGCTCCGAATTCTGCTTGAGCCGCTCCAGCAGTTCGAGACCGCCCATGCGCGGCATGTTGCGGTCGAGGAGAATGACGTCGAACCGCGACGGACTCGCTTCGAGCAATTGAAACGCGGCCAGCCCATCCTCGGCCCGATCGAGCGCATATCCCTCGCCTGACAAATGCGCCTCGAGCAGTTCGCGATCGTAGGGGTTATCGTCGACGATCAGAACCCTCGGGACGTCGTCGTACATGGTATGACGTCGATGATATCGCGGCTTTTTTTGTATTCTGCGGAATGGATGGAAGCGATCAAACTGACGGATGCACTGGCGGATCAGTTCGAGGAAGCCGACGTTTCCCGGCTGATCGTCAGGCGGGCCGAGATCGTGGACGAGCTGGTTCCCTACGATTCTTTGCCGCTCGTGCGTTGGGAAAAGATCGTTGAGCTGGCGATCCAGCAGAAGAAGCTCGAATCGCTGGTCGACATCGCGGTCGAGCTCACCGGCAACGCGTCTCTCCGTGAATTGTTCGACGAGCGAAAGGCGTCGTCTGCGTCGCCGCCCGAGCCGCAGCGCAAACGTTTGCCGTATCCGTGGCTGACGCCGTGGGTCGGCCGCGAGCGGGAGATGGCGGCGCTCGAAGAAGCACTGCGGGCGAGCCGGCTCGTGACCCTTCACGGGCCAGGCGGCGTGGGAAAGACGCGACTCGCTGTCGAGACCATGCGCGAGCGTGGCGGGGTGTTCGTCGCGCTGGAGAACGTGCCCGACAAACCGGAATCAGTTCTCGCCGCGGTCCGCGACGCCGTGGGCTTCACGGAAGTCGATGCTCCCGATCTTGACGCTCTCTGCCGCCGTTTGGAGGGAACCGATCTCCTGCTGCTCCTCGACAACTTCGAGTCGGTCCTGTCCGCGGCGGATCTCGTGCAGCGCCTCGCCGGAACGAACGGCATGCGCGTACTCGTCACGAGCCAGCGCGTGCTCGACATCCCGGGCGAACGGGTCGTCGATCTCGACCCGATGCGCGACGAAGAGAGCCGCCGTCTGTTCATCGAGCTCGCGCAGCAGCGCGATGCGAAGTGGCAGCCGGACGATGAACAAGCACTGCGCGAGATCCTCGTCGCCACCGACGGCCTCCCCTACTTCATCGAGCTCATCGCCGTCGCCGCACCGAAGCGGCAGCTGCGACAGCTGGCAAAGGAGCTGGCGACCATCCGCGCGAAGCGTCCCCTTGCGGAGCGGCATGGCAGCGTGAATGCCTGTCTCGAATGGGCGCTTGCGCGCCTGCCCGCGGAAGAGCGCAATGCGTTGCCGCGTCTGGCGATCTTCACGGGCGGATTCGAGGAGTCCGTGGCGAGCGAAGTCGGCGCGACTCCGATTGACAGCCTCGATGTTCTCGTCGATGCGTCGCTGCTCCGTTTCAACCGGGAAGCAGGCCGCTATTCGATGCTCCGCTCCACGCGCCGGTTTGGACGCGCCCTTCTGCGTGAAGAGGAATACAGCCGCCTCGCGGAAACGCACGCGCGCTGGTTCATCGAGCGGCTCGATCGGCAGGACGAGGCGCTCAAGGCAAAAGGAGGCGAGACGCAGACGGCCGCCCGGCGATGGATCGGCGCCGAATCCGACAACTTGCAGCAGGCGGTCGAATGGGCGGAGGATGAATGATCTCGAAGCTCTTCGGACGTGCCGTCTTTGCATACACCACCTACCTTCGACAGAGAGGCCGCTTCTCCTACAACGTACGTCTGAATGAGGCGCTGCTTGGCCCGCTCAGCATTGAGAATGCTCCGCAAGCCTGGGCCACGACGCAGAACAATCTTGGCATCGCCTACACGTCTCTTCCCACCGGCGATCGCGGCGAAAACTTGTCGAAGGCCATCGCCTGTCACGAGGCGGCGTTGCGCGTCTGGACCGAGCACGATTTCCCGATGGACTGGGCGCTGGTGCAGAACAATCTCGGCATCGCCTATCGGCATCTGCCGACCGATCGCAGTGAGAATCTTGCGAAGGCCATCAACTGTTTCGAAGCGGCGTTACGCGTCCGGACCGAGCGCGATTTCCCGACGCAATGGGCACTCACGCAGACCAACCTCGGCAACGCCTACTCGAATCTGCCGACCGATCGCAGCGAGAATCTCAGCAAGGCGATCGCCTGCTATGAAGCGACGTTGCGCGTCTGGACCGAGCGCGATTTTCCGTGGGATTGGGCGGCGGTGCAGAACAATCTCGGCGCAACCTACTTCGATTTGCCGGCCGGCGATCGAAGCGAAAATCTCGCGAAAGCGACTGCCTTTTATGATGCGGCATTGCGCGTGCGGACCGAGCGAGATTTCCCAGCCGCCTGGGCGGAGACGCAGTACAACCTCGGCCTCGCATACGAGGAGTTGGAGCCAACCGAGAATCGCCGGAAGGCGATCCTCTGCTACGAGTCGGCAGCCCGCGGATTTGCTACCGTGGGGCTCACGGACAAAGCGGAGCTTGCACGCCAACACTCCGTCGCCCTGGCGGACAACAGATCGTGAAACTCCTCCTCCTCCTTCTCCTCGCCGCCACCGCCTGCCACCGCGAACCTCCCGCGTCCGTGGAGGCGGAGAAACCGCGCGTCGAAGAATGGACGCGCGCCGCGACAGGCATCGAGTACCGCATGCTCGATCGCAAGCTCCATCTCGTCCGCGTCGATCCGCACCGCGCCTCCATCGACGGCGTCGTCCGCCCCGGAAGTACGGCGGCCGAGCTCGGACGCACGTACGACTTCGCCATCAACGCCAATTTCTTCGACGAGCAGTTCCTTCCCCTCGGCGTCGTGTTGTCGGACGGACGCGCGCTCAATCCGCTGCATCCGGTGCGCTGGCAATCGGTGTTCTACGTCGATGGCAAAGGGCGTCCCGGCATTGTTCCGGTCCGCGAGTGGGAGCGCGTCCGCGATTCCGCGAAGACTGCTGTGCAATGCGGGCCGAGGCTCGTGGTCGATGGCCGGCGGAACGACGTCGCGCGCGCGGATCCCAGCTGGCGCAGCGGCGTGTGCATCGACCGCGACGAGCGCGTGATCTTCTTCGCCACCGATCCCAACGCGCGCTTCGACGTCCACGAGATGGTCGCCATCGCCGCGGATCGGCTTCAGTGCCGCGACGCGATGCTCTTCGACGGCGGTCCTTCGGTGCAGATGTTCCTGCGCCGCGAAGGTGAGCCGGTCCGCGTCGACGGCGACAAGCGCGTACCCGCGTACGTCGTCGTCACTGCATCCAATCGATAGATTAACCTTGACCCCATGGCCATCGATCTCTCGACGCTCTATCAGGTGGACGATCTCGGGCATCTGTTCATCTCGCCGGTCATCCGGGATTGGTCGATCGTCTCTTCGTACGGCATCGACACGGTGATCGATCTCGAAGGGGGTCTCGATGAATGCATCCCGACGGCGCCGGGCGGCTGTCTGTACGTCTATTTCCCCATCTTTGATGAGGAATTGCCCGACCTGCAAAAGCTGGAGGCGATCACGGCGCTCGGTACGCATCTCGTCGCGAATCAGCATCGCGTGCTGTCGCACTGCGGCATGGGATTCAATCGCTCGGCCCTGGTCGCCGGCCGCATCCTGAATCGCCTCGGGCTCCCAGGCCCGGCCGTCCTCGATCGTCTGCGCGAGCGACGGCCGGGTGCGCTGTTCAACGAGATCTTCGCGGCGCACATCCGCGAATTGCCATAGCCAAATCAATAAATCAGCCGCAGCCCCAACTGGAACGTGCGCGGTGCGTTGAGCGAGTTCGGCGCGGTGCCGCCGCTGTTCGTGGCGCCGTAGGCGGTCTGGGTCACTCGCGCGAATCCCGCGGCATTGTTGATGTCGTTGCCCGGGATCCACCAGCGCGTCTGATTGAAGACGTTGAAGCACTCCAGCTTCACCTCGAACGACAATCCTCCGGGTAGGCCGAAGCTCTTGTACAAGCCGGCATCGACGCTCTGCGAGCCGTCGGAGCGGTACGTGTTGCGGCCGATGAAGTCCTCGAGCGTGTCGCCGTACACCGCGCGGCGGAACGCCGTCACCGGCACGCTTCCGTTATCGGAAGGGCTGGCGATCGTTCCGCTGCAATTGTTGGCGTCGACGCAGATCGGGCGATTCGGTTTCATGTTGACGCCGAGGAAGAGAATGTCCGGCGCACCGCTGTCGACGATCGTGTACGGTGTGCCGCTGGCGTAGCGCAGGGCCGTGGAAAGCGTCCATCCTCCGAACGCCGCTCCCATCCAGTCCTTCCGGTCCCTCAGCCAGGGGAACGAATAGGCAGCGACCGCGGTGAAGCGATGGCGCACGTCGAAGCGGGAGTAACCTTTCGCATACTCTTGGCTTCCCGGCCGCTGCGGGAACGTGCCGATGTCGCCGACGCCCTGCTCCGTCGTCTCTACGCCGGTGTCCAGCGACTTGCCGAACGTATACGTGGCGCGGCCGCTCAGACCGTGCGACTGGCCCATCTCCCATTCCAACTGGCCGGCGTGATACCAGCTCTCCGCGAGGTTCGACACGACGCGGACATCGGTGAAGCGAGCATCGGGACGGCGCTCGTTCGTCCGCGGCACGCGCAGGCTCACTTCATTCGCCGCAATCGGAACCGCCGTCGGACACGCGGCGTTCGTCGGAACACCCGCCGTTCCCGTTCCTGCACAATTCCAGTCCTGCGCGACGACCCACGTCGCGCCTGCCGTTCCCGGAGGCGCCGGCGCCGCGGGGATATTCGACCACTGGTACTGCAGCAGATTCTTTCCCATCGTGCCGATGTAGCTCGCGCGGAAGCGCGAGTTCCAGAACGCCTGCCGCTCGAACGTGAGATTCCACTGCCGCGCTTCAGGCAGCTTGAGATTCGGATCGACGAACGTAGCCGCCACGCGCGTCGAGGGCTGGCCGGGAACGAACACGAATCCGTTCAGCGGATCGGCGAGATTCGTGGAGGCCTGATTGAGAAAGGCCGCATTCGGCGGGTTGTAGCGCACGCTCGCGCCGCCCTGCGAAAACACTGACTGGAACACGCGTCCGTGAGAAATGCCGAACCCTCCGCGGATCGAGAACCGGCCGTTGCCGCCGGTGATCGCGCGCAGGAAACGGTTCCGGTCCCAATCGGGCGTGTATGCGAATCCGAGCCGCGGATCGACGTAACTGCTGCCCTCGAATCCGTAGTTGATCAGATCGTCGCGCTCCTCCGGCGGACTGACGTGCTCGTACCGCACGCCGATGTTCAGCACGAGATTGTTCGTCGGCCGCCAGTCGTCCTGTGCGTACACGTTCTCCTCGGTCAGTTCATGCTGCAGATACGCCGGACCGAACGACTTCTGAAACGAGTTCACGCAGCCCGCCCAGAACGCCGCGATGGCGGTGCCGTAGTTGACGCCCTGGCAGGTGGCCGCGAAGTTCCAGAAGCCGCGATTGAAGTTCTCCGCGCGATCGTTGAGCGACGAGCGCCGCAGATCGGTCCCAAGCTTCAGCGTGTGCTTCGTAAAGAGTGACGTGGTGAGGTTGTAGACGAACTGGCTGTCCCGCTGGTTGCGGATGATCGGAAACGCCCCTGCATTGCCGAGGATGGTGAAGACTGCCACGCCGCTTCCGGGCGTCATGCGCACCACCGGCGTCAGCGGATCATCGGTGATCGTCCAGGCCACTTCGCGCGTGCCGATTCCGATGCGCGCTTCCTGCACGATGTTGGCGTTCAGGATGTTCGTCCAGGTCATGCCGAAGCTCGACTGGTGATTCACCTGCCCCGCTTCCTCGCCGACGATCAGCTCTCCCGGATGCACTTCCTGATGGCTTCTCTGGTAGCGCGCGGTCAACACGTTGCTGGCGCTGGCGTTGAAATCGAGGCGCCCTGACACATCGCGTTTCGGCAGATTGCTGACCTGGAATCCCTGATAGGCGCGCGGAGCGATGCTCGTGGCGTTCGGCGCGGTTGGGAACCGCGCGAGGATCGCGTCCTGCCAGGCGCGGTTCGCGGGCGTGTCATTGCCGAGGGTGAGACGCTTCGCGGGATCGAGATCGCTCGGCAGGAACGTGCCGCGCGTCGTCAGCACGTCACCTTTGTCCTGGATCTGATCGTAGTTGACGAACGCGAACAGCTTGTCCGTGAGGATCGGAAAGCCGGACGTGAATCCGAACTGGCGGCGAGAGTGCTTGCCGTGATCGAGCGTCACCTGCGTTGCGTCGCGCGTGACGTACTTGTTGTCCTGGAAGTAGCCGTACACCTCGCCGCTGAGTTGGTTCGTGCCCTGCTTGGTCTGCACGAGGACGACCGCGCCGTAGCCGCGTCCGAACTCCGCGGTGAAGTTGTTGGAGAGCACCTGGAACGACTGGATGGTCGCCACCGGCACGTTCTGGCGGTGCTGATTCTCGGAGGCGTCGTCGTTGTTCACACCGTTCACCTGGAACGTCGCGCCGCGTGTTCCCGTGCCGTTGAAGTTCACCGAGGAGCCGGAGGAGAGCGCCGGGTTGTCCTGGCCGCTGTTTGGATTCTCCTGGAATCCGCTGAACACCGACGCGAGGCGCAGGAAATTCGCCTGGTCGGGGACCGGCAGCGTTTCGATCTCCTGCTCGCGCATGGTCTGCTTCACTTCGCCGTCCGCGACGTCGATGCGCGGCGCATCGGCGCTGACCGTCACGCTCTCCTGCAACGACGGATCGAGAACGAAATCCGCGATCGCCGTCTGGTTCAGATCGACGCGCACGTTCGTATGCCGCACCGGGCCGAAGCCGGACAGCTCCGCCCGCACGTCATAGCGGCCGAGCTGCAGGAAGGGCGCGTTGTACGAGCCGTCTTTCTCGGTGACGGCGACGCGCTCCAGACCGGTGTCGGCGTTCCGGATGGTGACGGTCACTCCCGGCAGGACCGCTCCCGAGCGGTCGCTGACCGTGCCACGCATCGTGCCGGTCACGGTCTGCGCCAACAACGGAACTCCAACGAGGACAACAGCGAGGACGAGAAAAGACCGCAGTTTCATGTCTTCCTCCGTACGCGATTTGGCAGGAATGATTTGTTCCTTCCACGCTACGTTGGACGGCGCACGGGAGTCAAGATGGATGGATGGACTCGGAGTTACCAGCCGAGGTTCTCGAGGTGATACGGAAGCATCTTTCGCCACCACGGCCAGTCGTGATTGACATCGTGGCCCCAGACGTCAAGCCAGTGCGGAATCCCCTTTTGCTCGAGGAGCCGGGCGAAACGGCGTGACGCGTCGGGAGCCTCGTATGCGCCCTGGCCGGTGGAGAGGATGATGCGGCAGTGATTCCGGAGCATGTCGAGGTACGGCCCCTCGAGCGACGGCACGTACGAGGTCGGGTTGTTGAAGTAGCAGTTCTCGTCGCTGTAGCCCTTGAGGTAGTCGCCGGCCAGGTCGTAGAAGCCGCTCATGGCGATCACGGTGTCGAACAGGTCGGGACGGCGGAAGAGCGTATTCGCCGCGTGGAACGCTCCGAAGCTCGCGCCCGCGGTGGCGATGCGCGCGTCGCCGTTGTTCATGGCGTGGCGGATGTAGGGCACCACCTCGTCCTCGATGTAGCGCATGTAGAGCGCCTGGCGCCGCGCCTGCTCAGGAACCGGAAGCTTGCGGTCCATCCACGCATGCCGGTTGATGCTTTCGATGGAGAAGACGCGGACGCGATTCTGGAAGATGGCCGGCTCGATGGCCTTGATCAGAAAGAAGCGCTCGTTCTCCAGAAAGTCGGCGGCCGCCGTGGGGAAGAGCAACAGCGGATGTCCGCCGTCCCCATACGAAACAATGGGCATATCGATGCCGAGGGCCGGACTGTGCCAGCCATCGATACGGCGAGGGAGATTCGGATCGACGAATTGCATGCGATCCGAAGCGTATCAGGTTGATGCACCGCGGCGCATCGACGTGACGCCGCTCACGGCCGGACCATGTCCCCAGCCCTACGTTGCTGGCGTCAACCGCGATTCTCACCGCAGGCCCACTGCAATTCATCAGCTTTTCTTGTAAGGAGGTCTCTCCTCGTATGCGTCGTCTGCTCTCTCTTCTGGTGCTCCTGTTTCTTCTGGCTCTTCCGGCATACTCGAACACGATCACCGTCAACGGATTCACGGATGCGCTCAGCAACAGCGACGGCGTCTGTACCATCCGTGAAGCGGTTCTCAACGCGAACTTCAACAACGGCGCATGGACGGATTGCGCGGCCGGGTCGGGCCATGACGTCGTCAATCTTCCCGCCGGCACGATCACCTTCTCGATCGCCGGCACGCAGGAAGACGCCGGCCTCCTCGCCGATCTCGACGTGTGGGACAGCGTGACTGTCCACGGCAACGCTGCCGGCACGACGATCGACATCAACGGGAAAGAGCGCGCGTTCGACTTCAACCCGGCCACGTTTCCGGGTCCCGGCACCGGCGCCCCGATCATCGTGTCCATCGATAACCTCTACATCACGAACGGCTTCGTCTTCGGTGGCGACGGCGGCGGAATGCTGGTCAATGCGAATGCCACCGTCACCGCCACCAACATCACCATCTCGAACTGCGAGACGAACAACGACGGCGGCGGCGTCATGAACAACGGCACGCTGACGATGATCAACTGCACGGTCACCGGCAACGTGTGTCCCTGGCTCGGCGGCGGCATCGCCAACAACGGCGCGCTTACGCTCCGGAGCTGCACGATCACGAAGAACTCGCAGTACGGCGCCGGCCCGCCGCACGCGCAAGGCGTGCGCGCCTCGGGTCCGACGACGATCCAGAACACGATCATCGCGGGGAATGGCACCGGGGCTCCGGATTTTGAGCCGGAGTACGAGGGCACGCTCACGTCGCTCGGCCACAACGTGATCGGTCCGAACGGCGTTCCGCCGCACGTCGCGGCGACGGGCGATCAGGTGGACATCACCACCGCGCAGGTGAATCTCGCGCCGCTCGCGAACAACGGCGGGCCGGTGCCGACACACGCGCTCAATGCCGGGAGCGTCGCCATTGATCAAGGCAACAGCGCCGGTCTGACGACGGATGAACGCGGATCGACTCGCCCCTGCGATGATCCGATGATCGCGAACGCCACCGGCGGCGACGGGGCCGACGTCGGTGCCTTCGAGATCCTCGGCACGTGCGCTGCGCCGAACGATCCTCCAGTGGCAGTCGCCGACTCGTACGACATGGATCAGGATACGACGCTGAACGCCGGCGCACCGGGCGTTCTCGGCAACGACTCGGATCCGAACGGCGACTCGCTCACGGCGACGCTCGTCAGCGACGTTTCGAACGGAACGCTGGTCCTCAATGCCGACGGTTCCTTCACCTACGAGCCCGATCCGGGATTCGTCGGCGACGACACGTTCACATACAACGCCTCGGACGGCACAGACGACTCGAACACCGTGACCGTCACCATCCACGTCGCCGATACGCAGGGACCGGACATCACGATCTCACTCGCGGAAGACCTGCTCTGGCCACCGAATCACAACCTGATCCAGGTCGGACTCTCCTATGCGACGAGTGACAATGGCGGCGGCACGGTAACGTCGAGCGTTGCCGTTTACAGTGATGAAGACGATCTGACTCCGGAGACCGGCGATCATTCACCCGACGCGAAGGGCGCTCTGCGTCTGCGCGCCGAACGGCGTGCAACCGGCGACGGCCGCGTCTACCTCATCGTCGTCACCGCGACGGATGCGTCGTCGAACACGAGTCATGCCTGCGCGACCGTGGTCGTGCCGAAGAGCATGTCCGCCGCGGACGTGAACGCCGTGAACGCGCAAGCCGCTGCAGCCGCTTCACAGTGCGGCACGATTCCCGCGGGCTACTTCGTCGTTGGCGATGGTCCGGTCGTCGGTCCGAAGCAGTAGCTTCGTACAATGCCCCAAAACGTCGGGCGGCCTTTCGGCCGCCCGACAGTCGCGCTGCCGCTCCTACCGATACCCGATCTCCGCCGTCAACGCGATCTGGCTGCGCATGAACGATCCGCTTCCGCGCGCGATCTGTCGCGCGTTCTGATCAAACAACTCCGCATCCGCAATGAAGGTCTGCCGCGAGCGATGAACGACCGAGGCTCGCGCGCGGAGCACTCCTTCTGAGACCGGACGTGTGAGGTAGATGTTGAAGCTGACCGTCAGCACGAAGACATCCGTCACGAGTGAATTCACCGCGAAGAACGCCGCGTCATCCAGCGCTTTGAAATACACGGAGCCATGCACCGCCGCCGCGGCGTGGAAGAATTCTTCGCGGACCGGGATCTCCAGCTCCGCGCGTCCCTCGTCCACTCTCAGCACCGGCCGGAAGAATTGATTCACCGGCGCGGCGTGGTACATCCGTTCCAGTCTGCGAAAGTGCTCGCTCATGCGGACTCGTGAAACAATCTACAGCATGCGCCGAACACTGCCCGTTCTCGTTTCGCTTCTCATCGCGACGTCCGCGTTTGCCACGTCGGGATTCTCAGGTGTCTATCACGTCACCGGCACGAATCCGGGCGCCGCAGACGAGCATTACCAGGGCACGCTCACGATTTCTGCGCGGGGCGACGCGTACGAGCTGCACTGGGCCATCGCCGACAACGAATTCCACGGCGTCGGGATCGTGGTCAACAACACGCTGTGTGTTGCGTACACGGCCGGCGACGGCGTCGGAGTCGTCGGATATCGGCAACGCCCCGACGGCTCGCTCGAAGCGCGCTGGACGGTCGAAGGCAGCGATCAATTGGGAACGGAGTTGGCAGAGCGACAGTAATCCATGAGTGAGTTTCACGGAGTTCGCTACCAGACCAAGGACGTGAGTCGCGCCGTCGCGTTCTACACCGAGCACCTCGGTTTCAAGCTCGAGCATCAACAGCTGCCTCAATTCGCCGCGATTTCCCTCGGACCACTTACGCTTCTTCTCAGCGGCCCCGGCGCATCCGGATCGCGTCCCATGCCTGACGGAACCAGCCAGGAGCCCGGCGGTTGGAATCGCGTCGTTCTTCGCGTGGACGATCTGCCCTCTCTCATCGAACAGCTCGCGCGGGGCGGTTGCCGCTTTCGCAATGAGATGGAAGTCGGTCCCGGCGGCAAGCAAATCCAGTTGCTCGATCCCGACGGCAACGCGATCGAGTTGTTCGAGCCGGCCGCGCGCGGTTAAGGCTTCGGCACCGCGGCATCGGCGGCCGCCGCTTCCGCCTCGGTGAGTAGCCGCACGACCGCGAACTGCGGACTGCGCGCAATCAAGACCGCCGCTCCCGGCTGTTTGCCGGCCAATGCCGCCTTGAAGTCGTCCGTCAGATCCGCAAACGGGACGTGGCCGACGTATCCACCCTGTTGCGCCGACGGATGCGAGGAGTACTTGCGCGCGAGATCGGAGAAGTCCTGGCCTTCCTGCGCGCGCCGCAGAACATCGTGAGCGATCGCGTCGTCCGACACGACGATGAGCCGCAGCGGCACGGTACGCGCCGACACGCCGCCCGACGCCAGATCCTCCGCCGTCAGGAACGGCCGCTTGATCACGGCCTTCGCAACATTCAACGCCGTCGAGTCGAACGATCGGAGCGACGGCTCGTCGAACCGGTATTCCGCGGCGATCTGTTCGTCATGGAAATCGAATGCGATCTCCAGGGCCTTCGTTCCCACCGCCGGCTCGGCCGCGGCATTTCTGTAGATCCAGCGTTCGAGGTTGGTCGGCCGCTGGAACCGCCCCATGCTTCCCTCCGGCGCTCGCGGTGGAAGCACTCGTCTCACGATCTCGACCGGCTCGCCGAGAACCACGTACACGAGTCCGCGGTCGGACAGTGAGCCCGCCATGTTGCCGACGGTGTAACGCCTGTCCGCTTCCGCGATTCGTGCTTCAAGTTGCTGCCGCAGCTCGTTGACCGCCGTCTCCGGAGTCGGATCGCGGCGCGCCCAGAAGAGCTCGACGAACGCCTTCGCGTCGGCATCCGTCCGCAGAGACGACCAGTCCCGTCTCTCCTGCTTCATCATCAGATACTGGACCCCGCTGTTTCCCCAATGCTTGTAGGCATTCGAGGTCTGAGCGAACGCGTTTGCTGCGAAGACGACGGCGACGATCGCAAACCATCGAGTTGAGCGTTTCATGGGTCGTTCTCCGATGATGAGACGCATTGTACGCCGCGCCGGTTCGCCGCTTGCAGATTCAGGCGTCGGGAGGAGCGATGCCATGCCGAAACGCAAAGCCGACAAGAGCGACCCGTCCGTGTCGTATGACGAGTTCAAGCAATACGAAGGTCAGCAGTACACCGGCATGAAGGTCGGCCGCAGCCATAAGTGGTATTACGACGAGGGCGAGTGGAAGGAAAAGAAGATCACGCCCGACCTCTGGCAATTCAGCTACGCCGTCACGAAGCGCCGCGCAGGCCGCGCGCCCGAGGGCTCGGGCGTGCCCGTGGGCACGGAGTACCACTGGTACATCCTCGGACATCAGAACGTGTGCAAGCTGAACGCGAACGACTACACGACGTCGATGACCGGCCTGAAGTTCAAGATCGCCCACAAGCGGGCGGACAGCGGCAAATGGAGCGCGAGCCAGCGCGCGCAGCGACGGCGGCTGATCAAGTTTCTCAGCAACGTCATCGATGATCTGGAAAAGCAGGAAGCCGAGGAGTTGGAGACCGCTCCGAAAAAACGGAAGGCCGCCTGACCACGTGTTACCCTATCGTCACTGATGATCACTTCGCGCCCGACGTTCCGATTCTTTAGCGGCTCACAAGCGGAGCCGCGGATCGTCTAGCGCACAGCAAAACACGACCAACGCCAAGCCCGCTCCGGCAACACGGAGCGGGCTTTTTGTTTTTCGGAGGAAACGATGAGCGAGCAGATTCGAGCGGCATATCAGGGCGAGCGCGGCGCGTTCAGCGAGACCGCGGCGCGGCGTCTCCTCGGCGCGAGCATGACCGGCGTCCCATACGTTTCGTTCGAATCGATCTTCGCCGCCGTGCGGGACGGCGACGCCGATTGCTGCGTGGCGCCGATCGAGAACAGCCTCGCCGGCTCGATCCACCGCAACTACGATCTCGTCCTCGAATCCAATCTCACGATCATCGGCGAGACGAACCTGCGCATCGTCCATCACCTCATCGCACCGCCGAACGTCGAGATCGGAAGTGTTCGGCGCGTCTACTCGCATCCCGTCGCGCTCGCGCAGTGCACGCGCTTCTTCGCTGCGCATCCGGCGGTCGAGCCGGTGGCCGTGCACGACACCGCCGGAGCCGCGCGTCTCGTCCTCGAGCGCGGCCGCGGCGACGAAGCCGCGATCGCGTCCGCCGACGCGGCCACGATCTACGGCGGCCGCGTGCTCGCCTCGGGTGTCGAAGATCATCCGCAGAACTTCACGCGGTTTCTTCTTCTCGCCTCGCCCGACGTGACCGTCGCGAATCACGAAGAGCCGCGTCGCTGGAAAACTTCACTCATGTTCCGCGTTCCGAACAAGCCCGGCTCGCTCTTCCGCGCCCTCGGCGCGTTCGCGGTGTTCGAAATCGATCTCTCCAAAATCGAATCGCGCCCCGTCGAAGGGCGGCCGTGGGAGTACGCGTTCTACCTCGACATCATCGGACGCGAAGGCGATCCGAAAGTCGAACAGGCGCTGCAGACGCTGCGGGCGATGGCGGAGCTGGTGAAGGTGCTGGGGTGCTATCCGACGCGCTGGTGATTTGTTGGCGTTGGGTAACAACGCCGTCTAACCGCGCGGGTATCCTCCCGCCATGCGTCACCTCACGCTCGCGCTCACACTGCTCCTCGCCTGCTCCGCCTTCGCCCTGCCGCCGAACCTCGAGAAGATCGACTCGTTCCGCGGCATCGATCAGTACCGGCTCAAGTCGAACGACATGACCATCCTGCTGATGCCGGATCACAGCAGTCCGGTCTTCACGTTCATGGTCGTCTACCACGTCGGCTCGCGCAACGAAGCGCCGGGCAACACCGGATCGGCGCACCTGCTCGAGCACATGATCTTCAACAAGTCGACGGAGAACTTCGGCCGCGCGAAGGGGCACAAGACGTTTCAGGAAGTGCTGTACGAAGCGGGCTGCGACTACGGGTCGACGAACATGACGACGTGGAACGACCGCATGAACGGCTACTCCACGCTCCCCTCCGACAAGCTCGAGCTGGCGATGAAAATCGAGGCCGACCGCCTCGGCCGCGCGCTCATTCTCGACAGCGAGCGGCAGTCGGAGATGTCGGTCGTGCGCAACGAGTACGAGATCGGCGAGAACGATCCCGGGCAGGCGTTGACGAAGGCCGTCGTCGGCGCGGCCATCCAGGCGCACCCGTATCACTGGGACACGATCGGCTATCGCTCCGACATCGAAGGCGTGACGACGGAGAAACTGCGCGAGCACTACAAGAACTTCTTCTACCCGAACAACTCCGAAGCCATTCTCGTCGGCGACTTCGACACCGATCAGGCGCTGGCGCTGTTCGACCGCGAGTTCGGCGGCTTCAAGAAAAGCGAGAAGCCGATCCCGCAGGTGATCACCGTCGAGCCGCCGCAGGAAGGAGAGCGCCGCGCCGTCGTCACGCGCCCCGGCTCCGTCGGCATCGTGATGCTCGGCTACGTTCGTCCCGGCGCGCTGCATTCCGACTACATCGCCACCGACGTTCTCGCCGACATCCTCGGCGACGGCGTGAACTCGCGCCTCTACCGCGCGCTCGTCGACAAGGGCTTCGCCACCGACGTCAACGCGAACAACTACGCGCTGCGCGATCCCTATCCGATGCTCATCGACGCCACCCTCGCGCCGGGAAAAACGCACGCCGAAGTCGAACAAGTGTTGAAGTCGACGCTCGCCGAGATCGCGGCGAACGGCATCACGGACGAAGAATTGAAGGCCGCGCAGCAGCGCATCGAAGTGTTCGTGGTGCGCGCGCGCGACGGTACATACAACTTCACCGCGAACCTCGGCGAGGCCGTCGCCTCGGCGGACTGGAAGTGGTTCCTCACCTACATCGACAATCTCCGGGCCGTCACCGCCGCGGACGTGAAGCGCGTCGCGGCGACGTATCTCGTTCCCGAGCACGCGACCGTCGGCTGGTTCGTGCCCGGTTCCGCGAAACCGCAGCCTGAGATGGCCGCCGGTGTGGTGCGCGCTTCGAGCGCGCCTTCGGGCGGGGGCGCGCCGGAGGCGCGCGCTACACGAACGAACCCAACCGGCTCCTTCGCCAAACGCACGACGCGCAAAGTCCTCGCGAACGGCATCATCCTCGACGTCGTCGAGAACCACGCCGTGCCGACAGTCGCCATCCGCGGCATGGCCTTCGCCGGTGACACGACCTCGCCCGCGGGCAAGCCCGCGATCGCCGCGCTCACCGCGCGCATGCTCGCGCGCGGCACGAAGTCGCGCACGAAGGAACAGATCGGCGCGCAGCTCGACGCAGTCGGCGCGACGCGTTTCTACGGCACCAACATCACCGACGCGACGATCAGCGCGAACGGCCTGTCGCGCGATCTCGCGCTGCTCGTCGACGTCGTGTCCGACGAATTGAAGAATCCCGCGTTCGGCGCCGAGGAGCTGGCGAAGGCAAAGAAAGAGCTCGAGAACGCGTATCTGCAAGCCGCCGACAACACGTCCGCGCGCGCGTTCGAGCGCCTGCAGCAGCTGGCGTATCGCGAAGGACATCCGTACTACGCGCCGGGCAAAGAGAAGCTCGTGGCGAGCGTCGGCAGCACGACCGCGGACGAGCTGCGCGCGTTCCATCAGGCGCGCTACAGCGGCGCGAATCTGATCCTCGCCGTCGTCGGCGACATCGACACCGCGAAGGCGATTGCGCTGGTCGAGAAAGCCTTCGGCAGCATCCCGAAAGGCCAGCGCATTTCGTACGCGTCCATCGCGCGCACCGAGGCCGGCGAGAGGCCGGCGAAAGAAGCCGTGACGATGAAGGGCAAAGCGAACATGAACATCGTCATCGGCGCCGCGAGCGGCCTGCGCCGCAACGATCCCGACTATGAAGCGGCGCTGATCGGCAACGCCGCCCTCGGTCAAAGCGCCGTCTCCTCACGCATCGGCCGACGCGTGCGCGACACCGAAGGTCTTTCGTACAGCCTCTTCTCCCGCTACGGAAACACCGACCTCCTCGACGGCGTCTGGTACGTCAACGTCAACGTCGCCCCGCAGAACCTCGCGAAGGCGATGAAGTCCACCTGGGACGAGATCGAAAAATTCGCCCGCGAAGGCGTGACCGACGAAGAAGTCACCGTGCAAAAAAGCTACTTCGCCGGCAACTACCAGGTCGCCCTCGGCACCAACGCCGGCGTCGCCCAATCCCTCGTCACCGCCGAAAAATTCGGCTACGGCCCCACCTACCTCGACGAATTCCCCTCCCGCATCCGCGCCGTGACCAAGGAGCAAGTGAACACCGCCATGCGGAAGCACTTCGTGCCTGCGAAGCTGAACGTGATCGTGGCGGGGGATTTGGAGGGGTTGCCGGAG
>CAVTGG010000009.1:0-169218 GCA_963734155.1 uncultured Acidobacteriota bacterium | reverse complement strand
GGCAACGCCTTTGCAGCCCGCGCGAACGTGACCCAAACGCGCGTCAACAGCTGGCTCGAACTGCAGGAGGCGCTGTTCGAGAGCACGTGGCAGGAGGCGCTGTCCCGGCATCGATCGAGCTTCGTTTTTCGCGGCCAGCCGCGGGCGTCGCGTGGGCTGGGGACCAGTCTGCAGGCGGGCGGGTTCGAGGCGCAGGAGCGGCATCTGTTGACGAGCTTCCGCAAGTACGCGCTGCGCAATGCGGTGCATGGCGATTGGGTGTGGAACTGGCTCTCGCTGGCGAAGCATCACGGCCTGCCGACGCGGCTCCTCGACTGGACGTACTCGCCCGTATGTCGCGCTGCACTTCGCCACGTACGAATACGCGTCCTTCGATGAAGACGCGATCATCTGGTGCGTCGACTATCGCAAAACGCACGACCTGCTTCCGCGGCCGCTGCGCAAGGTGCTCGTCCAGGAAGACGTCAACATCTTTACCACCGACCTGCTCAACGGCGTCGCCAAGACGCTGGAGGAGTTCGACGCGCTTTCGAGCGACGACTTCGTCCTCTTCTTCGAGCCGCCGTCGCTCGACGAGCGGATCGTCAACCAGTTCGCGCTCTTCTCGCTGCCGTCGAGCCCCACGCTGTCGCTGGAGGAGTTTCTCTCCCGGCGCGAGAAGATGTACCGCCGCATCATCATCCCGGCCTCGCTGAAGTGGGAAGTGCGCGACAAGCTCGATCAGGCGAACATCACCGAGCGCGTGCTCTTCCCCGGCCTCGACGGGCTGTCGCAGTGGCTGAAGCGCTATTTCACGACGCGGAAGTAGCTCAGTGCCGCGCGGCGCGATGACGGCACCGAATCGCGCCGTTCGTCATCGGCACCATGGCCTTCGACGAGGACGTCAGCGGCTGCGCTGTCACCGCGAAAGCTGCCGGCGACGCAATTGGTCGCGCACGTCACCGTGGCCACGCCGTTCGCATCCGTGATCGCAAACGAATTCGAGAGCGTGCAGGAGGCGCCGCCGGCCGGCACCGCGAAGTCGACGCGTACGTTCCGTGCGAGTGCGCCGTCTTTGTCGCGGACCGTGAACCGAAGCGTCGAGCCCTCGGCTGTTCCGCTGATCGACGCGTTCGGCGGCGCGAGCAACGCGCCGTAGCGAACCGCGCGCACGCGCCGGTTGCCGGAGTCGTGGAAAAAGAAATTGCCTTCCGCGTCGACCGCCACTCCGCTCGCTTGCGCGGAGATGTCGACGCGCGCTTCGAGCGCCGGACCGCCGTCGCCCGAGAATCCGTGCTCGCCCGAGCCGGCGATCGGCGTGTAATGGCCCGCGCTGTCGTAGCGGCCCGGCCGGTTGAACGACGAGCCGTAGAGAAATCCGCCCGGTCCGAAGACGATCTTCGTCAGGCCGCCCGCATTCGCGAACGTGCTGATCGTTCCGTTCGGCGCGATGCGGCGCACGCGCATCCAGCTTTCGGTGAAGAACACACTGCCACTATCGTCGACGGCAATCCCATACGGAGTATTGATACAGGCATCGAGCGCCGGTCCGCCGTCCCCGCAGAAGGTCCCCTGTCCGAAGCGCTCATGTCCGTTGACGGGACCTCCGTTGCCGGCGATCGTGGTGATGATTCCCGTCGCGCCGTCGACGCGGCGAATGCGATTGTTGTTCGTGTCCGCGATATAGAGATTCCCGCGGCGTCGCGCGCGGAATCCCAGGGCTGGCAGAGCCGCGCGGTTTTCAACAGCCCGCCGTCGCCCGAGTACGCGCAATCAGGACTGCTCCCGCCGAGGCGGTGATAGATCCCGTTCGCATCGACACGGGACACGTCGGAGCCGCTCGCGAGATCGAATCCTCCATCCGGCGTGACGTCGATGCCGTAGCAGGTGTTGACCATGAACTGCGCGGGAACATTGTCGAACTGCGATGGGTCCGGCGTGCCTCCGGCGATCGTCTGAAGGTTTCCCGCGCGATCGAGTCGCCGGATGCGAAAGTCGCCGATCAGCAGGTTGCCCGCGTGATCGAAGGCGATGTCCATGTTGTCGTTCATCAGCGGAGCGGCGATCGCGCGTCCGTTCTCGTTCTGATACGCGGGATAGATTCCGGCGATCGTCTCGATGCGATTCGTCGCGAGATCGATGCGCCGCACGCGATTGAAGAAGTCATCGGCAAAGACGATGTTGCCTTCGCGATCGATGGCGATGCCGGTGATGTGGCCGAGGCGCAGTGACGGCGTGAGCGGCCCATCCTCTGTCAACCCGTATCCGCCGAGGCCCCACGACGCCACAAACGCGCCGCCCGGACTCACCTTCGCAATCGTTCCGCTTCCGCCGTAGTAGATGTTGCCGTCGCGGTCCGCGGCAATCGAGCGGATGTCGCCGACGCTCGCGGGCGTTCCGGCAGTTGGTTTGAGAAACGTGGTGATGATGCCGGTTGCGGCATCGACTTTTCGGATCGCTCCGTTGTTCGTGTCGGCGATGAAGAGATTGCCGCGCGAGTCGAGCGCGAGGCTGCCGCGATCGGAGTCGCCGAAGTGGAACGAGGCGTTCGTCGCCGGACCGCCGTCGCCCGAGTAACCGATCGTCCCGTTGCCGGCGACGGTCGAGATGTTGCCGTTCGCGTCGATGCGCCGGATGCGCGCATTGTCCCAGTCGAGGAAGTAGACGTTCGAGGAATCGGCGGCGACGGAGGTCGCCTGCCCGATCAACGCGTTGCGTGCCGGGCCGCCGTCCCCGCTGAAGCCGACGTGATTGTTGCCTGCGACGTTGGAGATCAAGCCGGTGCGAACATCGACGACGCGGAGCAAAGGACTGTGCGTTCCGATGTAGACGTTGCCGCCCGGACCGACGGCGATGCCGAACGGAAACGCCACGCCTCCGCCGATCGCCGGTACGTTGTCCGGAACGTCGTTGCCCATGAAGAAGTTGCCGCTCGCGAATTCATGGATGTCCCCCGCCGGATCGACGCGCGTGACGCGGTGCTGCCCGGCCTCGGCGACATAGACGTTCCCCGTCACGTCGAGCGCAATGCATCCGGGCAGCACGCTGGCGAGCTTCGCCGGCCCGAACGTCCGCACATAGTGTCCCACGCCCGCGACCGTCGTGATGAAGCCTGGAGGGATCTCGTCCAGCCGCGGCGGCACATAGAGAAACTCGCCGTTGACGACGCCGCTCGCGTTCTCGATCGAGATCACGACGTAGCCGTTGTCGTGTTTCTGCATCTGCAGACGCACCTGCGAGTCCGTCTGCGCCAGCGGCGTGACGCTCACGCCATCGACCTTCACTGCCGCTCCGATGAAGTTCGCGCCGTTGATCGTGACGATCGTTCCGCCGGCGATTGGCCCTTCGGACGGCGTCAGTGAATCCACGCGCGGCTGTTGCGCGAATGCGGCCGCGGAGAGGAGTGAAAGCGCGAAGACCACGGCGCGCATGGCGCAACGATACTCGCTTACGATAGGAGCATGAAGTCCGCGCTCGCTTCGCTCCTCCTCTTCGCCAACCTTGCCGCCGCCGACACGCTGCTCGTCGTCAACAAGCGCGACGCCACGCTGGCGTTCGTCGACCCAGCGGCGCTGAAGGTTCTCGGAAAAGTCAGCACCGGCGAAGGGCCGCACGAAGTCGCGGTGTCGGACGACGGCAAGACCGCGGTGGTCTGCAACTACGGAACGGGACCGAAGCCCGGCTCGACGCTGACGGTGGTCGACGTCGCGGGGCGAAAAGAGCTCCGCCGCGTCGCGCTGCCCGGCCTCCTGCGGCCGCACGGCATTCAGGCCATCGGCTCGCGCTTCTACATCACGACCGAGGGAAGCCGCGCCGTGGTGAGATATGACGCGGCGGCCGACAAGTTCGACTGGATCAGCGGCACGGGCCAGGACGGCACGCACATGCTCGTCGTCGCGCCGGACGAGAAGAAGATCTACACCGCCAACATCGGCGGCAACACCGTGAGCGTGTTCGATCTCGCCAACGCGCCGCGCATGATCGGACTCAAGAACATCGCCGTCGCGAAAGGCCCGGAAGGCATCGACCTCGCGCCGAACGGCAGCGCGCTGTGGGTCGCGGGACGCACGCCCGAGGGCGGCATCACCATCATCGATCCGAAGACGGACGTCGTCACGCGCACCATTCCGACGACGACGAAGTTCGCCAATCGAGTGAAGTTCACTCCCAGCGGCGCGCAGGTCCTCATCTCCGATCCGCAACAGAACGAAATCTGGATCTTCGACGCCGCGACCGGCGCGCAGACGAAGAAGATCACCACCGCCGCCGGCCCGTCCGGCATCCAGCTGACCCCGGACGGCAAACGCCTCTACGTCGCCTGCGCCAACGCAGGAAAGGTGCAGGTGATCGACACCGCGTCGTGGGCGATCGTGGGAGAGGTGGAAACGGGGACGGAGCCGGATGGGATGGCGTACGGGAAGTAAGGAAACGTTAACACCACGGAAACGCGCAGAACCCATGCGCCCCTTACAATCCCGCGCATGAAACTCGCCTCCGCCGTTCTTGCGCTGACGTTCGCGTTCACGACTGTTGCTGCCGAATCGGCTTTCGATCGCAAGCAGTTCGAGATCAAGCATGAGAAGTTCGTGCTCGACAACGGGCTCACGCTGCTCGTGCACGAAGATCACAGCGTGCCGATCGTGGCCGTGAATCTCTGGTATCACGTCGGCTCGCGCAACGAGAAGCGCGGGAAGACCGGCTTCGCGCATCTGTTCGAGCACTTCTTCTTCAACGGCAGCGAGAACTTCCCGCACGGCTTCCGCGAGGCGATGGACGACCTCGGCGCGAACAACCGCAACGGCACGACGAACACCGACCGCACGAATTTCTTCGAGGACGTCCCCGTCTCCGCGCTCGAGCGCACGCTCTATCTCGAAGCCGACCGCATGGGCTTCCTCTCCGGACAGATCTCGAAGGAGATGCTCGAGCGCGAGCGCGGCGTCGTGCAGAACGAGAAGCGGCTGGGCGAGAACCAGCCGTACGGGCATGTCTACGATCGCATCGCCGAGGTCGTGTACCCGTATTCGCATCCCTACTCGTGGTCGACGATCGGCAGCATGGACGACCTCAACGCCGCGTCGCTCGACGACGTGCGCGAGTGGTACAAGACCTACTACGGCCCGAACAACTGCGTGCTCGTGCTCTCCGGCGACATCACGCCGCAGCGCGCGCTCGAACTGGTGAAGAAGTACTTCAACGGCATCCAGCCGGGACCGCCGCTCACGCGCGCCGAGACGTGGATCCCGAAGTTCGACCACAACGTCCGCGACGTCATGGCCGACCGCGTCCCGCAGGCGCGCGTCTATCGCTTCTACCACGCGCCCGCGTGGAAGGACCTGCAGTTCCAGCACGTCTCGCTGATCGCCGACGTGCTGAGCGGATCGAAGAGCGCGCGCCTCGACCGGCGCCTCATCTATGAAAAAGAACTCGCCACCGACGTCGCGGCGTTCGTCTCCGACGGCGAGCTCGCGAGCGGCCTGATCATCCAGGCCACGGTGAAGCCGAACGTCGATCCGGCGAAGGTCGAAAAGGAAATCGACAACGTCATCGCCGAGCTGCTGAAAACCGGCCCGACGGCGGAAGAAGTGAAGCGCGCGCAGTCGCGCAATCTCGCCGGATACGTGCGCGGCACGGAGCGCCTCGGCGCGTTCGGCGGGCGCGCGGACGTGCTCGCGGAAAGCATGACGTACCAGGGCGACTCGAAGGTCTATCTCGATCGCCTGCAGGCGATGGCCACGGCGACGCCGGCCGACGTCGCGAAGAGCGCGAAGCAGTGGCTCGACGCGAATCACTACACGCTCGTCGTGCGGCCGTATCCGCAGGTGACCGCGGGCAGCACGTCGCTCGATCGCAAAGTCCTCCCCGCCCTCGGCGAAGCGCCGGAGGTGAAGTTCCCGAAGGTGCAGCGCGCGACGCTGTCGAACGGACTCAAAGTCATGCTGATGGAGCGGCACAACGTGCCGCTCGTGAACGCCACGCTCGCCGTCGATGCGGGATCGGCATCCGACACCGCGAAGAACGCGGGCCTCGCCGGACTCACGATGGACGTGCTCGACGAAGGCACCGCGACGCGCGACACGTTCAAGATCCAGGACGAGCTCGATGCGATCGGCGCGCGCATCTCCACGGGCAATTCGCTCGATCTTTCGCTCGTCACGCTCTCCGCACTGTCGTCGAACCTCGGTCCGTCGCTGGCGATTTACTCGGACGTCGTTCTGCATCCCTCATTCCCCGAGGATCAGGTGGCGCTGCTGAAAGGGCAGCGCGCGTCGCGCATCAAGCAGGAGCAGGTGCAGCCGACGACGGCCGCGCTGCGCATCGCGCCGGTGCTGCTCTACGGCGAAGGCCACGCGTACGGCACGCCGTTCACCGGCACCGGCTACGCGGCGACGCTCACGAAGATGACGCGCAACGATCTCGTGGCGTGGCATCGCGACTGGTTCCACCCGAACAACAGCACGCTCATCGTCGTCGGCGACACGACGATGGAGAAGCTGATGCCCGAGCTCGAGAAGGCATTCGGCTCGTGGAAGCAGGGGCAGGCGCCGGCGAAGAAGCTCGACGCCGTCGCGCGCTCGACCGGGAAGAAGGTCTATCTGATCGACAAGCCGGACGCGCCGCAGTCGGTGATCGTCGCGGCGCACGTTTCGGAGCGCGGCGGTCTTGCGGAAGACCTGGCGATCGAGACGGTGCTGCGCAATTTCGGCGGCATGGCGACGTCGCGTCTCAATCGCAATCTGCGCCTCGACAAGCACTGGAGCTACGGCACGTCGGGATCGCTGAACAACGCCCGCGGCCCGCGCCCGTTCCTCGTCGTCGCGCCGGTGCAGACCGACAAGACGAAGGAGTCGATCGTCGAAGTGCAGAAGGAGATCGCGCGGCGTCGCCGGCACACGCCCGATCGCCGGCGAAGAGTTCGCGAGCATCATGCGCAGCTCGGTGATGCGCCTCCCCGGCGCATACGAAACGCTCGGATCGCTCACCAACGCCGCGATCGGCATGCTGACGTTCGGCCGCCCCGAGGAGTACTACGCGCAGTACGCGAACAACATCCGCACGCTGACCGACGCAAGCCTCAACGACGCCGCGAAGAAGGCCGTCCACCCCGACGAAGTGATCTGGATCATCGTCGGCGATTTGAAGAAGGTGGAGGCGGGGATTCGGGAGCTGAATCTGGGTGAGGTGGTGAAGTTGGATGGGGAGAAGTTGTAAATCGTGGTTGCTGAGTTGCTGAGTTGCTTAGGAACCCCAGTAACTCAGCAACATAGCAACCCTCAATTCACCGTCTCCGGCACCCGATCCCGTTCGCTCCACGTGCGAATCGAATTCACGTTCTGGAAGCCGCGCGGCAGTTTCAGGCCGCGCTGCGCGCGTTTGCCGATGTAGCTGTCGAGATCATCGCCGCCTTTGAGATTCGTGTGGCGCTTGCCGGCGTACACGACGAGCGTGCCGCCTTGCGGGCACGACCGCGGTCGAGACGACTTTCTCCGGCGCGATCGGCGTGCGATGCAGTTTGATCGTCTGCACGCCCTTGCCGCGCGCGAGCACCGGCAGTTCCGCGGCTTCGAAGAGCAGCAGCTTCCCTTCCGTCGACGCCGCGGCGACGTAGTCGGTCTCGTACGCCAGCACGCGCTGCGGCCGCAGCACGGTCGCGCCTTTGCCGACATTCACCACCGCCTTGCCGGCCTTGAGGCGCGTCATCATGTCCTCGAGCCGCGCGACGAATCCGTAGCCGTCGTCCGTCGTCAGCAGCCAGAGATCGTCCGCCTCGCCCATCATCACCGCGACGAACGTCGCGCCGCCCGGAGGCGCGAGCGATGACGTGAGCGGCTCGCCGTGGCCCTTCGCCGACGGCAGCTCGTGTGCGGGAAGCGAGTACGTGCGGCCCGTCGAGTCGATGAAGACCGCGAGCTGATTGCTGCGCCCTTTCGCGGCGTGCAGAAATGCGTCGCCCGACTTGTACTGCAGCGCCGTCGGATCGAGATCGTGACCCTTGCCCGCGCGCACCCAGCCGCGCTCGGAGAGCACGACCGTCACGAGCTCGGACGGAATCAGCGCGCTGGCATCCATCGCCTTCGCCGCTTCGCGCTCGACGATCGGCGAGATCCGCTTGTCGCCGAATTCCTCCATGTCCCGCAGCAGTTCCTCGCGCACTTGCTTGCGCAGACGCGCCTTCGAGCCGAGGATCTTCTCGAGCTCCGCGCGCTCCTCCTGCAGCTTCTTCTGCTCGCCGCGGATCTCCATTTCTTCGAGCTTGTTGAGGTAGCGCAGCCGCAGTTCGAGGATGTAATCCGTCTGCACCTCGGAGAGCTTGAAGCGGCGCATCAGCTCCGCCTTCGGATCGTCGGCGGTGCGGATGATGCGGATCACCTCGTCGACGTTGAGGTACGCGACCATCAACCCTTCGAGGAGATGCAGCCGCGCGTTGACCTGATCGTAGCGATGCTGCAGGCGGCGCCGCACGGTCTCGATCCGGAACTCGAGCCACTCGCCGAGGAGGTCTTTCAGCGCGTACAGGCGCGGCCGGCCGTCGAGGCCGATCATGTTCATGTTCACGCGGTACGACTTCTCGAGGTCCGTCGTCGCGAAGAGGTGCGTCATCAGCTCGTTGAGATCGACGCGATTCGAGCGCGGGAAGATCACGAGACGCGTCGGATCCTCGCGGTCCGACTCGTCCTGAACGTCCTCGACCATCGGCAGCTTCTTCGCCGTGAGCTGATTCGCGATTTGTTGATGCACCTTCGCGCCCGAAACGCCGGCCGGCAGCGCGGAGATCACGATGTTGCCGTCTTCGATGTCCCACTTCGCGCGCTGGCGGATCGAGCCCGTGCCGGTCTTGTACATCTCGCGGATCTCCGCGAGCGGCGTGACGATCTCGCCGGAGGTCGGAAAATCGGGACCTTTGATGTGCTTCGTCAGCTGCGCGAGCGTGGCGTCGGGATTGTCGAGCAACTCGACGCACGCGTTCACGACCTCGCGGAGGTTGTGCGACGGGATGTCGGTGGCCATGCCGACGGCGATGCCCGACGCGCCGTTGAGCAGCACGTGCGGCAGTCGCGACGGCAGGAGCTTCGGCTCCTTCATCGTGCCGTCGAAGTTCTGTCCCCATGCGACGGTGCCCTGCTCGAGCTCGGACAGCAGCGATTGCGCGAACTTCGCGAGCTTGGCCTCCGTGTAGCGCATCGCCGCGAACTCTTTCGGATCATCGGGCGAGCCGAAATTCCCCTGTCCTTCGATGAGCGGATAGCGCATCGAGAACGGCTGCGCCATCAGCACCATCGCCTCGTAGCACGCCGAGTCGCCGTGCGGATGGTACTTGCCGATCACATCGCCCACCGTGCGCGCCGACTTCTTCGGCTTCGAATTCGGCCCGAGCCCGAGCTCCGACATCGCATAGATGATGCGGCGCTGCACCGGCTTCAGCCCGTCGGCGAGATGCGGCAGCGCGCGGTCGAGAATGACGTACATCGAGTAGTCGAGATACGCCTTCCGCGCAAACTCCCCGACCGGCTGGGCCTCGACGTCGAAGGTGGGTGGAGGGGGTTGGGTGAGGCGAAGTTGGTCTTTGGATTTGCGGGTAGCCATGCGTGAACCGCGCGAAGGGTAAACCATTGCGCGGCGATTTCGAACTACCATCCGGACGAATGGATCTGACGTACTCCCTCGACGACATCGCGCGCACGACCGACGAAGTGATCGTGCGGCGGCGGTTCGATCAGCGCAACCGCTTCTGGTTGCAGGTGCTGCTGTCGTTCTACGGCTTCGTCACGATTCTGCTGATCATGACGCGGCAGCGGAGAAACACGCCGTTCGACGTGCTTCTCGGCGTGGCGACCCTCGCCTTCATCGCACTCGTGTTCTGGGTCGCGCGCAATTCGTATCGCGAATATCCCAATGCATTCGGGCGCTGGTTTCAGAAACACGTCACGGCCGGCGTCATCACGTACGTCATCGTCCAGTACGCGTCTCTCCTCTTCCTCACGAACTCCAGCGACGGCGAGAACTGGGTCGGGTGGGTGATGGTGATGCCGTGGTCGGTCGTCGCGCTGCGATTCGCGCTCGCCGAGCACGTGCTGATGCACGCGGTGCTTCTCGGCGGCGCGGTGATGATGCCGACGCTCTCCGGCATGGAGCTCAAGCATTCGTCGGAAGGGCTCTACATCGGCATCGCGGTAAACAACGCCATCCCGTTCGCGATCGAGCTTTTCAGCGCCTTTCGCATGCGAAAGCTGCTGCGCCGCGAGTGGGAAGAACGGCGCACCAGCGCGCGCTCTCAGATCCGCATGCGCGACGAGCTGCGGTACGCGCGCGAGCTGCAGCTGTCGATGCTCCCCGAGTGCGCGCCGCCGCTGGAATGGGCGGAGCTCTGCGGGATCTCGGTTCCGGCAACGGAAGTCGGAGGCGATTACTACGACTACTTCGTCGACGGCGATCGCGTCGCGCTCGTGTGCGGCGACGTGGCCGGACACGGCATGGCCAGCGGTCTCGTGCTCTCCGCGCTCCGCAGCGGCTTCACCCTCCTCCGCGATTCCCTCGGCGATCCCGGCAGCGTGCTGCGCCGCCTGCACGATCTCGTCGCGCAGACCAGCCGCAGGCGGATGCTCGTCACGGTGACGGTCGTGCTGCTCGATCGCGCGAAGAAGCGCGCCACGATCGCCAGCGCCGGCCACCCGCCGGTGATCCTCCGCCGCGCGGACGGCAGCGTCGAGCTGATCAACCTCTACGCGCCGCCGCTCGGCGTGCGCCTCCCCGTCACCATTCCGCAGACCGACCTCGCCATCGCCGCCGGCGACATCTTCGTCCTCCACAGCGACGGCGTGTACGAAACGCGCAACGCCGCCGGCGAGTCGTACGGCCTCGATCGCCTCGCCACGGTCGTGCGCGATCACGACGGCACCGCCGAGTCGCTGCGCGACGCGATCCTCGCGGACGTGGAACGGTTCCGCGGAAGTGAACTGCAGGATGATGATGTGACGGTGGTGGTGGCGAAGATTACGCCCGGGCCATGAGCGCGAGGCTTCCCGCCGTGTGAATCACCGCCGCTCCGATGGCCGCGAGCACGAGACCGCCGCTCGGCAGGATGAGTGCCGCGGCCGCGACGTCGATGGCGAACAACTCGACGACGCCGAAGACCCGGTCGACAATGCGCAGCGATCGCGCGTCACGCGCGTAGCGATCCACGATCTCATCGCGGCGCGCGCGGTGATACAAATCCGCGGCGCTGGCACGCGTGAGCTGTACGTCGCTGCTGCAGTTCTGCGGCGAAGATCGCTTTCAGCTGTTCGTCGGTCATCGTTCCATCAGCTCCATGAATCGTTTTCGCGCCCGCGACAACAGCACGCGGACGCTGAGCGCTCCGACCCCCATCACCTCAGCAATCTCGCGGTGCGAATACCCCTCCGCATACGCGAGCCACAACAAAGCGCGGTCGCGCGGCGGCATGCGCGCGAGCACGCCGTTCACATCGATCTGGAGTGCGGTGACGCCAGTCACCGCTCTCTCTTCCGTGGAAATCCGATCGCTGCGCCGCGACCAGTGATCTTTCGCCAGGTTCAAGGCGATGCGGTAGAGGTAGCGGCGCCGCTCTTCGTCCGCATCGCTTTGAAAGCGCGCGCGCAGAAATCGGTAGTACGTCTCCTGCACGAGCTCCTCGGCGACGGCTTGCGATCCGCACAAACGGACGACGAATTTCTCCAGCCGCGGCAGCGTGTCGCGATAGAAACGCTCGAAGTCCGCGGCGTCGATCACTTCTCATCGCTCGCCTTGCGGCGCGAGAGAACGAGCGTGGCGATCAGTTGGCCGAGTCCCGCCGCGGCCAGGATCACGCCCGCCGCGCCGAGGGCCGGGAGATACAGCAGCGCGCTCGCCACTCCGCAGCCGATGCCCGCGAACATCACCTGCAGCGCGCGCTCCACGCCCGACTTCGGATCGTTCGTTCCGACGAGCACATCGCGCAGCCACGCGCGTCCGCTGTCGCTTCCCGCGAGCCGGATCAGTTCTTCCGCCGGCAGTTTTTCGAGCAGCGCGCGTCGCAGCTCGTGCTGCTCCCGCATGCGCCGGCGGATGATGAACAGTAGCGCGGCGCCGGTGAGGATCAGGATGAGGATCGAAGTCCCCGCCGCAATCAGGCTATCGATTTGGTAGTGCTGCATCTCGCGTCGCCGTCACACTGCCGGCGCTTCCTTTCAGCCGTACCGCGTTTTCGGAGAAGTCTACGTGCACCGCCGAGCCGAGGCGCGGCTCCCAGATCGTGTAGCCGCCGTGCGGCGACGGCGCGAGCACGGCTTCGATGCCTTCGGGCAGCCGCAGGCGGTCGGTGTGCACTTTGCCGGAAAGAAGATGAATCGCGCGGGAGTAGGCGTCGCCGTCTCTCAGAAATACGTGCAGCTCCGGAGCTCCTTCGTAGAAAAACATGCGGTAGTGCATCGTGCCTTGCGGCAGATTCCCACCGTCCGTACCGCCGAGGAGCAGCGCGGCGATGGCCTCGGGATCACGGGTGACGGCGACCAGCGGCGCATTCGCGACTTGAATCACATCGAATGTGCCGCCGCGCGGCAGACGGTACTTGCCGATGACATTCTCTTTGCGTGCAGCTGTGGACGGCGGCGGCATCATTCCTCCGCCTCCGAAGAGCAGCGCCTCGACATCCGCCATCACGAAGTCCGCGGCGAAGCCGTTCATCACCGAGTTGTTCGTGATCACGACGAACGCGTCCTCGTCGACGAACCAGCGAAACGTCACCACGCTGCCGACGCCGCTCCCGCCTCCGCCGTGATGAATCAGCTTCGTGCCGCGGCTCGTCGGCACGACGTACCAGCCGTACGCGTAGTTCTCCATCACCGGCGTGAACAGCTTCTTCCGCGACTCCGGGGAAAGCACGCGGCCGGCGCGAAGCGCGCGGTACCAGCGATACAGATCCTCCGGCGTCGAGAGCATCACGCGCCACGCCGCGGGACGCTCGAGCGGATCTTCGAAACGAAGCTCGCCCGGCAGCGCGGACGACGGCACGGTCCAGAGCGTCGTGCGCGCAACGTTGTCGCGATTCCACTTCGGGAGCGCGAAGCCGGTGAACTGCATGCCCGCCGGCGCGAACAGCTCGCGATTCAGGAATTGCTCGAACGGCATGCCCGATACGCGCTCGATGACTTCTTCGAGCAGCCAGTAGTCGAAGCTCACATACGACCACGCGGTGCCGGGCGGCGCCTCGAGCTTGCGCTCGGTGACGACCCAGCGAATGAACTCCGCGCGCGTGAGATCGGGATGCTCGTCCCAATACTCGTCGGTGAAGCCCGCCGTGTGCGTCAGCACCTGATGCAGGGTGATGGTCTTCTTGTCGTCGGGGACGAAGTCGAAGAAGCGCGAGATCGGATCGCCGACGCGCAGCTTTCCCAGCTCCTCGAGGCGCAGGATCCCGGCGGCGATGAACTGCTTGTCGAGCGAGGCGATGTTGAACGCGGTGTCGGTGCGATTGGCGATGCCGCGCTTGCGATCCGCGAGGCCGTAGCCCTTGCGCAGCAGCACCTCGTCCCCGCGCGCGACGAGCACCGCGCCGGAAAACCCGTGCGCCGCCATGCGCGTGAAGTACTCGTCGACCGAGGATGCCGACGCCGCGTCCGCGGCGGCGATGCGCGTTGCGAGAAGGAGAAGCGCGAAGAACAGCCGTCTCATGTCTCGTTCAACCGGCGAGACGGAATTTGGTTAACAATGAGGGCGATGCTGCCGTCGCTGAACGAGATCGGCCGCGATCTGCTCGTCGTGCCGCGCTGGCGGTTGGCGCTCACGCTGACGACGCCGTTCGCGCTGACCGCGCTCTTCTTCGTCTTCGCCGCGCGGCAGTGGTGGATCGCGGCGCTGGCGTGTCCGGTGCTCCTCAGCTTCCTCACCTACGGCTCGATCTCGCACGACCTCGTGCATCGCAACCTCGGCCTGCCGCGCCGGCTCAACGAAGCGCTCCTCTTCGCGATCGAGCTGACCGCGTTCCGCAGCGGCCACGCCTATCGCGCCGTCCACCTCCATCACCACGCGCGCTTCCCGGCGGAGGACGATCTCGAAGGCGCCGCGTCGAAGATGACGTTCTGGCGTGCGCTGATCGAAGGCCCGCCATTGCAGCCGCGCCTGTGGCTCTTCGCGATGAAGCGAAACGGACGCGATCGCACGTGGATGATCGTCGAGGCGTCGATGGTGATCGCGATGATCGCGGCCTGCATCGCGGTCGCGCCGATCACCCCGCTGCCGCTCGCCTACGCCGCGCTCATGATCGGCGGCAGCTGGATCTTCCCGCTCATCACCGCATTCATCCCGCACGACCCGCGCGGTGAAACGGAGCTGCAGCAGACGAAGCTCTTCCGAGGGCGAGTGCTGTCGATCGTGGCGCTCGAACATCTCTATCACCTCGAGCACCACCTCTACCCGCAGGTGCCGCATCACAACTGGCCCGCGCTCGCGCGGCGGCTCGATCCGTATTTCGAGCGCAGCGGACTGGTGCCGATCCGGTTGTGGTTTTAGGACATCGCGCCGAGCAACTGCGTCTCGAGCGTCAGCATCTCGAAGACGACGGCCTGACCTTCGCCGTCGAGCTCCGGCGTCGCGTCGTAGCGCAGCGGCTGGCAGCGGGAGAAATGAAAGGTCGTCGAGAGCTCGCCGTCGGAGCCAAAGAGCTGGATGCTCAGGTCGCGGCGCGCGTCGGCGTGTTTGCACCATTCGTCGAACGCCCGGTCGTGCGTGAGTCCACGCTCGAGCGTCAACACCGAGCCGTCGTTTCGGAACCGGGTCACGCCGGCGACGGTCCTTCCTTCCCAGAGCACGCGGAACGGGAAGTTGGCGTACGGCGAGGGCTTCATCGCGCTCATGGTACCTTGCCGCGCATGAACGCCAGCGACAGCGGTACCTTCTCTCTCGGCGGCGATCTTCCCGTTCATCGCCTCGGATTCGGCGCGATGCGCATCACCGGCGACGGAGTCTGGGGACCGCCGCGCGATGAGGCGGAGGCGCTGGCGGTGCTGCGCCGCGCGGTCGAGCTGGGTGTGAATCTGATCGACACCGCGGAGTCGTACGGGCCGCACGTCAGCGAGGAACTGATCGCGAAGGCGCTGCATCCCTATCCGAAGGATCTCGTCATCGCCACGAAGGGCGGCTTCGATCGATCCGGGCCTGGCGAGTGGACGGTGAACTGCAAGCCCGAGCGGTTGCGCGAAGGGCTCGAAGGAAGCCTGCGCCGGCTGCGCCTCGACCGCATCGACCTCTATCAATTGCATCGCATCGATCCCGACGTGCCGGAAGCGGATCAGTTCGAAACGCTGGTCGCGTTCCAGCGCGAAGGGAAAGTGCGGCACGTTGGATTGTCCGAGGTTGGCGTCGAAGACATCGAGCGCGCACGCAAATACGTCGACGTCGTCTCGGTGCAGAACCTCTACAACCTGGCCGACCGCCAGTGGGACGACGTCGTCGACTACTGCGAGCGCGAGACCATCGGATTCATCCCCTGGTACCCGCTCAAGGTGGGCAAGCTCAAAGATCCGCGCCTCGCGCTCGCTTGGCTATTGAAGCGCTCCCCGGTGATGCTGCCGATTCCCGGGACTTCGAAAGTGAAGCATCTCGAGGAGAACGTTGCGGCGGCGGGGATGCAACTGTCGGATGAAGAGTACTCGTCATTCTGAGCCGCGCAGACGGCGAAGAATCTCGATCTACGCAACTTGAGATCCTTCGGCGTCTGCGCGCCTCAGGATCACGTGCTGGCGCACGTCACTCCAAGATCTCCGCCTGATTCCCCTCCTCCGTCAGCCACTGCTTTCGGTCCGAGGCGCGGTTCTTCGCGAGGAGCATGTCGATCGTGGCGAAGGCGGCGGCGGCGTCTTCGAGGGTGAGCTTCACGAGGCGGCGCGTGTTCGGGTCCATGGTCGTTTCGCGCAGTTGCGAGGGGTTCATTTCGCCGAGGCCTTTGAATCGCTGGATGTTCACCTTCCCCTTGATCCCCTCGGCTTCGATGCGGGCGAGGATGCCTGCCTGTTCGGCGTCGTCGAGGGCGTAGTAAACGTGTTTCCCAACGTCGAGACGGTACAGGGGCGGCATGGCCACGTGGACGTGGCCTTCTTCGACGAGTTTGCGGAAGTGCTTCACGAACAGCGCACAGAGCAATGTTGCGATGTGGGCGCCGTCGGAGTCGGCGTCGGCAAGGATGCAGATCTTGCCGTAGCGCAGGCCATCGAGTTTGTCGGAGCCGGGATCGACGCCTAACGCGACGGCGATGTCGTGGACTTCCTGCGACGACAGCACTTCGTTCGGATCGACTTCCCACGTGTTCAGGATCTTGCCGCGCAGCGGCATGATGGCCTGGAACTCGCGGTCGCGGGCCTGCTTCGCGGAGCCGCCGGCGGAGTCGCCTTCGACGAGGAACAGCTCCGTGCGGCCGAGGTCCTGCGAGGTGCAGTCGGCGAGCTTGCCGGGAAGCGCGGGGCCGGCGGTGAGCTTCTTGCGCTCGACCTTCTTCCCCTGCTTGAGCCGCGTCGTCGCCTGATCGATCGCGATCTGGGCGATCTTCTCCGCGTCGGCGACGTTGTTGTTCAGCCAGATCGAGAACGCGTCCTGCGCCACGCCGGACACGAACGCCGAGGCTTCGCGGGAGGAGAGACGATCCTTCGTCTGACCGGTGAACTGCGGATTGGTCATGCGGACGGAGAGGATCGAGCAGCAACGCGCCCACACATCTTCCGGCGCGAGCTTCACGCCGCGCGGCAGCATGTTGCGGAACTCGCAAAACTCGCGAATGGCGTCGGTGAGGCCGGTGCGGAATCCGTTCACGTGCGTCCCGCCCTGCGCGGTCGGGATCAGATTCACGTAGCTCTCGCTCGACGACGTCGCCGTCGTCCGTCACCCACACCACCGCCCAGTCGACTTCGTGATCGGTTCCTTTGAAGTGCCCGACGAACGGCGGCTCGGGCACGACCGTCGCGCCGGCGAGCTCGGACATCAGGTAATCCTTGAGGCCGTCCTCGAAATACCACTCCTCGCTCTCGGCGGGATCGAGCTCGCTGATGAAGCGCATCCGCAGCTTCGGCGAGAGCACGGCCTTCGCGCGCATCACGTGCTTGAGCCGCGGCACGCTGAACTTGATCGAGTCGAAGAACTGCTCGTCGGGCCAGAAGCGGACCGTCGTGCCGGTGTTGCGCTTGCCGACCTGGCCGACGATCTTCAGCTCCTGCTTTTTCTTTCCGCCGGCGAACTGCATCGAGTATTCGTTCCCGTCGCGGCGCACCCACACCTGCAGTTTTTTCGAGAGCGCGTTGACGACGGAAACGCCGACGCCGTGAAGACCGCCGGAGTAGCGGTAGTTTTTCTCGGAGAACTTCGCGCCGGCGTGGAGGCGCGTGAGGATGACTTCGACGCCGGAGACGCCTTCTTTCGCGTGCCTGTCGACGGGCATGCCGCGGCCGTTGTCCTGCACGGAGACGGAGCCGTCGTCGTGCAGCGTGACGACGATCTCGTCGCAGAAGCCGGCGATGGCTTCGTCGGCGGAGTTGTCGATCACTTCCTGCGCGAGATGATTCGGGCGCTCGGTGATGGTGTACATCCCGGGCCGCTTGCGCACCGGCTCGAGCCCGGTCAGGACTTCAATGGCAGAACTGTCGTAGGTGGTCGTCATTTGATTTCATGCGCCCGCGTCCGCGCATCACGCTTCCGTTCATCGCGAGCGGGAGGATTTTACTGGAGTTGTGCGATACTGGCGCACGGGTCCTTACATCATCACGCGTACGTGCGAAGCAGCGGCGAAGCTGCTCGCGCACAGCTTTTAACCATTGACCGCGGAAGGGAGATATCCATCCATGGCAACCAAAAAGAGCTCGCACCGCCCGGCAGCAAAGAAAAAATCCACCACCAAAACGCCCGTCGCCTACGTGGAATTCAACGACTCGACGAAGTCCGCGAAGAAAGGCTCCAAGAAGCCCGTCGCGAATGTCGAGTACGGCGGCGGGAAGAAGACGTCCAAGAAGAAGTAACGTCGACCGCGTGGAGCGGCGGGCGTCCGCCCGCCGCAATGCCCCATGTCTAACGACTTGACGATGGCTCGTCTGCTCGAGCCCTTCTCGTTCCCGGAGTTTTACGAGGCCTGGTATGAGAAGAAGCCGCTGGTCATCAAGCGGCGCTCGCCGGACTTCTATGCCTCGCTGCTCACGATCGGCGACGTCAACGAGCACATCGGCCGCGGCTATCTCGCGTCGCCTCCGATCCGCGTCGCGCGGAACGGCGAGGAGATCGACAGCAGCGAGTACACGTATCCGAGCTCGTCTCCCAACCGGCACTGGTCGGAGCTGACGGTCGACAAGGAACTGCTGTTCGAGCGGTTTTACGACGGGCACACGATCATTCTCATGGAGCACGAGCAGCACTCCACGGCCATGCTGCGTCTGCGGCATGACGTCGAGCGCGCGTTTCACTCGTCGGTGATGACGCACGTGTACCTCACGCCGAGGAACGCGCAGGGGTTCAGTCCGCACTGGGATCCGACCAATGTGTTCGTGCTGCAGTTCACGGGGACCAAGGACTGGCTGATCTATGACTCGCCGGTGACGCTGCCGACGAACAAGCAGTTGCTGTATCCGGGGGAATGGACGAGGGTCGAGCCGACGCTGACGGCGACGCTGGAGCCCGGGGATCTTCTGTACATCCCGCGCGGATTCGTTCACGAGGCGCGCTCGGGAAATGCCGTGAGCGGGCACGTCACGCTCGAGCTGAAGTCGCTCACGTATGCAGATCTGCTCCGGCAAATCGCCGCGAACGCGGACGTCGATCCGTGGCTGCGCCGGCCCTTGCCGATCGATTCCCGGAGCGTCGCGTCCAAGGGCGCGTTTCTCCGCCGCGTGCATGAATTCTTCGATCGCGCGGACCTGCCCGCGTACCTCGAGCGAATGCATGAAGATTTCGCCGACGATCGGCTGACCGACGCGACGGACCGTTTCGCGGATTACGTGAAACTGCCGTCGCTCGATGCGGCGACCCGGATGCGCATCCGCAGCGTCGTCTGCCAGGAGCTGACCAACGGCGGCAGCAAAACGGTGCTGCGGTTCGATCGCAAGACGCTCGAGTTTCCCGCCTCCGCCGCGCGGAGCATTCGTTTCATGATCCAAGCGCGCGAATTTGAAATGAGCGCGTTGCCGGGCGGCAAGAAGGCGAACGCCGCATTGTGCAGCACGCTGATCCGCGAGGGGTTTCTGACCATTACCTGATGCGATTCACCGTTGACCAGTTGCTCGCGCCGTTTTCGTTCTCGCAGTTTTGCGAGGAGTGGTACGAGAAGCGGCCGTTGTTCATCGGGCGCGAGCTCTCGTCGTATTACGACGAGTTGCTGACACTCGATGCGCTGAATGCGCGTTTGCGATTGGACGAAGAGGACGAGGAGGACGTGTTTGCGCGGCTGTATGCGGGGCAGCCCGTCGCCATCCCGTCCGATGAGCTCGCGCTGCGCCACGAGATTGAGCGCGCGTTTCGTGCGCCGGTTGTGACGCGCGTCTGTTTGATCCCGGGCGGGCAGCGGGCGGCGGGCGGCGGGCAGGACACGTTCATCCTGCAGTTTGCCGGAACCGCGGACTGGATCGTCCGCGATGGCCGCAGAAAAGCCGTCATAAACACGACGCTGGAGCCCGGCGATTTACTGTACGTGCCGGGAAAGTTCACTCACGAAGCGCGCTCCTCGGATGCGCTGAGCGCGCACATCACGTTCACGCTGGAAAAGTTCACGTACGCCGATCTGCTGCGGCAGATCGCGAACAACGCACACGCCAGTGCGTGGCTGCGCAAGTCGCTCCCGCCCGACTTCCGCAGCGTCGCGTCCAATGACGAGTTCCTCCGCCATGTCCATGAGTTTTTCGACGATGCCGATCTGCCCGCGTACCTCGAGCGCATGCACAGCGACTTCGCCGAAGAGCGCCTCCCCGACTCGACGAACCGTCTCGCCGACTACCTGAACCTGCCGTCCGCCGGCGCCGCCACGCGTTTTCGCAAGCGAGGCGGTCTCTGGCCCGAGCTGACGAACGGCGGCGACAAGGTGGAGTTGACGTTCCATCGCAAGTCGCTCGAATTACCCGCCGCCGCGGCGGAGAGTCTCCGCGTCATGATCGATGCGGACGAATTCGCGGTGAACGCGCTTCCGGGCAAGGTCGACGCGAATCTCGCGTTGTGCAGGACGCTCGTCCGCGAGGGATTCCTCACCATCGTTTAACGATGGGGAAACTGCGCGAGCCAGATGTTGCTCTGCTCGCTCGTCGATCGCACATAGAGTGTCTGGCCATCCTTCGACAGCCGCACCCACGTACTGCGCAGATCGAGCTGTTCGCCGGGCAACTGCCGGAACGGCACCGTCGTCAGGGCGCGGCTTTGCAGGTCGAGAATGCGGACGTTCGAGCGGTCGAAGTACACGATCTTCTTGCCGTCGGGCGTCCAGTGCGGTGACGAACCGTTGTCCGATAGTTTCTCAACATTGCGCGTACGAACCGAATACAGAAGGATCGATGCGACGAGGCCCGCCCGATCGCGCGCGGCGATAGATTGCCCATCCGGCGACCAGCGCGCCGCGCTGAGAAATACCGGCAGCCGCTCGAGCCGCTGTCCGACCGGCCGATCGAGATGCAGCAGCGCCGACATTCCATCGGTTTCGACGAGCAACGTTTTTCCATCCGGCGACGGCACAGGCGTGACGAGGTTCGGCATCCCCAACCGCTTCGCCTCGGCCTCATCGCTGACGCGCGCCAGGCCGCTGCCGTCCGCGTTGATCTTCCAGATCCACCACGCATTGCTGTCGCGATTCGAGTTGAAATACAGCGTCTTTCCGTCGGCCGCCCACTGCACGCCGCGGTCTCGGGCCGCGTCGTTCGTCACCTGGCGAATGCGCATACCGTCGGTGTCCGCGATGAAGATGTCCTCCTGCGAGCCGAGCCTCGATACAAAGGCGATCGACTTACCATCAGGCGACGGGTCGAAGCTGCGGATGTGCTGCGAGCCGCCGATCAGCTGCCGGAGCGAGCCGAGGGTTTGCGCCTTCGCATCGAACGGCATCGCCAGCACGCGGTCGGACCCCGTCACGACCGCCACGAACGCGATCTCTCCCGATTTCGCGAACGTGAAGTGGCCGGCAGCGTGTGCCGGCAGCGGCACCGGCTCGGGCGGAGCGACGGGTGAGCCCGAGTCCTGATCCATCGCCACGCGCCACAGGTTCAGCGTTCCGTCCATATCGCTGCCGTAGTAGAGATACTTGCCGTCCGGCGACCAGACCGGATTCCATTGCAGCGCCGCATCCGAGGTGACGCGGACGACGGTCGACTTTGGTTGCGCGGCGTGCGGGTCGATGGTCCAGAGGTCGCGTTGCGTGGAGAGCGACGAGAGTCCCCAGAAGGCGATGCGTTTTCCGTTCGGCGACCAGCTCGGCTGCACGCCGTCGCTGCGCCAGCCGAAATCGGGGCCCCCTTTTCCCAGCTGCGCGAGCGGGCGCCGCGTGCCGCTTTGCACGTCTGCGAGCCAGAGCTCGCTCGTCCGCGCGCGCGAGTCGGGCCGCACCTCGACCGGCTCGGTGGCGAAGACGATCTGCGTGCCGTCCGGCGACCACGACGGATTGTGTCCGATGTTGGTCAGTCGCCGCGGCGACTCGCCGGTCACGCCCATGACGAAGATGCCGCCGCCTTCCCGCTCCGAGCGGAACACGAGCTGCGAACCGTCCGGAGAAAACGCCGGCTCCGAGTCATCCTCCTGCCAGTCGGCGGTGATGTTGATCGGCTCGTGTCCGTCCACGCGCTGCACGTAGACGTCGCGATTTCCTGTCTGCGCCGAAACATAGGCGAACGACTTACCATCCGGCGCGAGCGTGGGAAAGAGCTCCATGCCGTCGGCGGTGGTGAGCTGCCGGAACGTGCGCGAAGTGTGCGTGGTCGATTGCCGCATGCCGAGGAGCGCGAATCCGACGCCGCCGGCACCGAGGAGTGCCATCCCCGCGAGCACGAACATCGCCGCGCGTGGAACCGCGTACCACCGTTTCGTCTTGACCGGATCGTGATGCGCCGTGGTTTCGCGGCTGACTTCCGGCAGCAGGCGCAACTGGAACGCGAGATCGTGCGCGGACTGGAATCGATCGCGCGGATCCTTTTCCAGGCAATGCGCCACCGTCGCCACGAGCGCTCGCGAGGCGGTGGGAACGAGCGTCTCCAGCGGCTCCGGCTCGTCGATCAACACGGAGTGCATCGTCTCGACGGCGGAGAATCGCTCGAACGCCGGTTTGCCCGAGATCATCTCGTAGAGCAGCGAGCCGACGGAGAAGATGTCGGTGCGGTGATCGATCGGATCGGCGCGCACCTGTTCGGGCGACATGTAGGCCGGCGTTCCGATGGCCATTCCCGCCGACGTGAGATGTCTGGACGTGCGGTGTTTCTCGTCGACGTCCTTTGCTGTGGGGGCCAGCTTCGCCAATCCGAAGTCGAGAATCTTCACGCGGCGATCAGGCGTGACGAAGAGATTCTCCGGTTTGAGATCGCGGTGGATGATCCCCTTTTCATGCGCGACCGCGAGCGCCGAGGCGATCTGAATCGCATACTCGACCGCGCGCCGCACCGGAAGCGCAACCGGCTCGAGATCTCCGAGCGCATCGCGCAGACTCTGCCCTTCGAGCAGCTCCATGACGATGTATGGAGCGCCGTCGACATTGCCGACGTCGTAGATGGTGACGAGTCCGGGATGATTGAGCCCGCCCGCGGCGCGCGCCTCCTGCTCGAAGCGCAGGAGCCGTTCGTCCCCGGGCGCGAACTCCTCGGCGAGCACTTTGATGGCGACATCACGGCCGATGCGCCGGTCGCGCGCGCGCCACACCTCTCCCATCCCGCCCGCGCCAAGCGGAGCGAGGACCTCGTATGGTCCGAGGGACGTACCTTTCGCGATCATGGACGGCTACCGAAGAACTCCAACATTATCGCGCATCTGTGCGCAGGAACGCGCCCGTCAGTGACGCGCTGAGCGGCGCCTCGGACCTGTCGGCGGCGCCGGCTCGTTGCCCGGCATGATCGGCACCGCGAGTCCGCTCACGCGCGACGGCGATGCCTTGAGCAGCGCTTCCAACTCCGCCGGCGAGCGGTTCGGATCGAGCTCGAGGAGCAGCGCGGCCATGCCGCTCACGTACGGCGCGGACCACGAAGTGCCGGAGATCTGGTCGGCTGGCTTGAAGCGATAGGTATCGTTCGCCGCGACCGAGGCCACGAACATCTCGGGTGCCGGCGCGAGGAGCTCGACCGCAGGGCCCTTGCACGAGCCCGCCCAGTAGTGATTCTCGCGATCGATGCCGCCGACGGCGACCAGGCCATCGATCGACGGAGCGAGAATCGATGGATACGAGAGCACGGCGTCCTCGGCACCGCACTGGTTGTTGAACGGATCCGCATACTTGTTCCCGGCGATCGTGGAGAAGAAAAAGCGCTTGCCGTTCGGATCCGCCTCGCCAGCCGCGTTGACGCCCGTCGTCATGCGGCGGATGAGCGCATCGAGCTCGGGCACGTGCGGATCGGCGAGACCGAGGACTGCGCTGATGTTGATGATCGCCGTGCGGAAGGGCGGCGTCGTGGGCGCGTACGCGTGCTCGATGATTCGCCGGAGCTGGGTCGTGAAAAACGGGACATCCCCGGCATTCATCACCGCGACGACCGACGCGTCCGGCGCGATTCCGACGTTGCGCCCCGCGGCCACCGACGCGACGCCGGTCCCGTGACCCGCGGTGAGCACCGAGGACGGATTCTGCGTGAACCAGCACGGCGCATCCGGAGGACAATTGCCACCCGCTGGAATGCCGGCAAGCACCCGGCTGCCGGTGGCGTCCGCGAACTCCGCGTGCGCCGCCAGGACGCCGGTGTCGATCACGTAAATCACCACGCCGCGGCCCGTCGCGCGCCGCGTCACTTTTCCGTCGAGTGTGCCGTAGATGCTGTCAGCGCGATCGAGATGCCAGAGCAGGTTCTCGGAAAATCCTTCGCCGCAGCCGACGAGCCGCCGTTCGGAAAGATTGGCGGCGAGGACGACTTCCGTCGCCTGGCACATCGTCGAAGTGGTGGTTTGTGCCGCGCTGCGGATTGCGAAGAGAGAGACGATCGCAAACGCGGCGGCTCGCACGGCGCTACGGCTCCAGCGCCGCCCGAACGCTCGCCGTGACCGCGACCGCATGCGGCGCCGCGGGCGCGATCGAGCGCACATACGCGACCTTGCCGTTCGCGAGCGTCGACTCCGGATTCACGACGCGCGACGGCGTGGCTTCGATCCAGGTCTCGATCTGCTGCGGCGTGAGATCGGGGCGCTCGCTCAGGAGGCGCGCGGCGATGCCGGCGATGATCGGCGTCGCGAAGGAAGTGCCGGAGCGAAGGCGGCGTCCGCGATAGTCCTGCGGGCCAGTGATCGTCGCGCTGAAAATCGACTGCGCGGGCGCGAGCACTTCCACGCCGCCGCGGCACGAGCCGCTCCACGCCGTGTTCGCCGCGGTCATGCCGCCGACGGTAATCAGTCCTTCGACCGTCGTGCCGAGGGTCGCGGGAAAACGGTCGATCGTGCCGGAGGAGCCGCAGCCGCCGTCGACGTTGTTCGCCGCGACCACGAACAAAAACTTCCTGCCGTTCGGATCGGGATTTCCGTTCGCGTCGACGCCGCCGATCATGTCGCGGATCTTCTTCTCCAGCGCCGCGTACGAGATCACCGGCTTGCCGCCGCCGCTCGTGCCGTTCAATCGCTCGAGCACCCAGCCGCTGATGTTCACCACCGCCGTGCGGAACCTCGGCGTCGCCGGGTCCCACGCGTTCCTGATGATGCCGTCGAGTCCGTCGAGATACGTGCGCGTCGTGGCGAGCCCGCGCTCGTTCATCACCCGCACGCTCACGATCGCCGCGCCGGGAGCGACGCCGATGTTCGCGCCGGCCGCGATCGAGGCCACGCTCGTTCCGTGCGACGCCGACGACAGCTCGTCATAGTTGTCGAAGCACGGCGCGGTCGCTTTGTTCGCGCTCGCGCAGCGGGAGCGGCCGATGTCGACGGAGTCCGTCGCGTCGATGCCGGCAATCACGCGTGTTCCGAACTCCGCGTGCGACGCCATGACGCCGGTGTCCATCACATAGATGACGCTGCCGGCGCCGCTGCTTGCGCGGTCGAACGCGCCGTCGAGCGTCGCGCCCACCTGGTCGATCCGGTCGAGGTACCAGAGCAGTTCCTCGGACTGATCGGAGCCGCAGCGGTCGAGCCGCGCGACGGATACCTGTCTGTCGAGCGTCACTTCGCTTTCGGTGCAGCGAGTCGAGATCATCTCCGCGCGCGCACGCGCAGAGCACACGAGGACGGCGAGAACGACCGCAAACCGGCTGGACCGTGGCAATCGAGTTTCCTGACCTTTGTTCTGTGGACGCCGTTGGACGCGACGTTCGTGAAACTGTGCAGGAAACGGCGGAGGAAGGCAAGATTATTTTCAGGGACGAAAATGTAACAAGCGACGAGTCATACAATGTCGCCCATGACGACGACAGACATCGCCTCCGAGACGATGACCGCGGCCGAGATCGTCTCCCTCACGAAACGCCACACGATCTTCTCCTGGTCCGCGCAGGGAGCGCTGAATCCGATTCCGATGGTGCGCGGCGAGGGGATTTACTTCTGGGACGCCGACGGCAAGCGCTATGTCGACATGAACTCGCAGCTGATGTGCGTGAACATCGGCCACGGCGACAAGCGCGTGATCGAGGCGATCAAGCGCCAGGCGGACGAGCTCGTGTACGCCGGTCCCGGCATGGCCACTCCGGTGCGCGCGCGCGTCGGCCGCATGCTCGCCGAGCTCACCCCCGGCGATTTGAACCGTTTCTTCTTCACCCTCGGCGGCGCGGAGGCGAATGAAAACGCGCTGCGCATCGCGAAGATGGTCACGGGCCGGCAGAAGGTGATGGTGCGCTATCGCGCGTATCACGGCGCGACCGCGGGCGCGATCTCGATGACCGGCGATCCGCGCCGCTGGGCGAACGAGCCCGGCATTCCGGGCGTCGTCCGCTTCTTCGATCCGTACAAGTACCGCAGCCATCTCTACCGCGAAGGCGACAGCGACGCCGAGTTCACGCGCCGCTGCCTCGACGAAGTCGAAGAAGTCATTCAGTACGAAGGCGGCCACACCATCGCGGCGATGTTCATCGAGACGGTCACCGGCACCAACGGCCTGCTCGTTCCGCCCGACGGCTACATTCAAGGCCTGCGCGAGATCTGCGACCGTCACGGCATTCTCCTGGTCTGCGACGAAGTGATGGCCGGCCTCGGCCGCACGGGCAAGTGGTTCGCCGTCGATCACTGGAACGTCATCCCCGACATGATCACGATGGCGAAGGGCCTCACGTCCGCCTACCTCCCCCTCGGAGCGGTTGCCGTGAGCGATCGCATCGCGAGCTACTTCGACAAGAACGTGTTCTACGGCGGACTCACGTACAACGCGCATCCGATGAGCCTCGCGGCGGCGGAAGCGTGTCTGCAGGTGATGATCGACGACAACACGATGGAGCACACGCAGCGCGTGGGTGCGGTGATGACCGAGCTGCACCAGCAGATGAAGAAGAAGCACCGCTCGGTCGGCGACGTGCGCTCGATCGGCCTCTTCGGCGTGCTCGAGCTCGTGCGCGACCGGCGGACGAAGGAGCCGATGGCGCCGTACAACGGCACCTCGCCGGAGATGCAGAGGCTCGGCGCGTTCCTGCGCGACAACGGGATCTACACGTTCATCAACTGGAACAACGTCTTCACGAACCCGCCGCTCTGCATCACGGAAGAGCAGTTGCGCGACGCGTTCTCGATTCTCGATCGCGGGCTGGAGATCACGGACGCGGCCGTGAAGGAGTAGGTGAATCACCTCGCACACCTCTTCCTCGCACCGCCCGACGCCGAGTCGCTGATCGGCAACCTCGCCGGCGATTTCGTGAAGGGCGTCCTCGGCGATGACCTCCCGCCGGCGATCCGCGCCGGCATCGTGCAGCATCGAAAGATCGACACCTTCACCGACGCGCACCCGCACGTCGGCGCCTTCCGCCGCGTTATCGCCGCCGAGCACGGCCACTACGCCCGTGTCATCGCCGACATGTTCATCGACCACTTTCTCGCGCTTCGCTTCGAAGAGTTCGCCGGCGAACCGCTGGAATCGTTCCTCTCGCGCACGTTCGCCGTGATCGATCCGTATGCCGCCACGCTTCCCGGCAGACTGCGCGTCGTCTACCCGCACATGCGCGACGGGCAGTGGTTTCTCTCCTATCGCGCGGTCGACGGCATTCGCCACGCGCTCGCGAATATCTCGCGACGGTTCTCGCGTCGCCCGAACCTTGCTCCGGCTACGCATCTGTTGATTGATGCGCGTGCGGAGTTGGAACGAAGGTTCGAGGTGTTTTTTCCGGAGGTAGTGGAGTATGCGCGGACGTTCTCGCCTTACCGGGAGTAAAATTGATAAGAAGGTTCCATCATGCCGGTATCGACGATCACGAGCAAAGGGCAAACGACGGTCCCGAAGGAAATTCGAGACGCACTCGACCTCGAGCCGGGCGACAAGATTACGTGGGAAGTCCAGGGCGGACGCGTTGCGGTAACGACGGAGCGGCCGGCACTGTATCGCTGGAAGGGCTACATCAAACATGGCCCCGATGCCGTGACAGCCGTCGCTGAGGCACGAAAGAGGCGGGGACGCATCTGACGTGCGTGGTGTCCTCGTCGACGCGAATGTCCTCGTGTCCTTCTTCGTGAACCGGAACGAACAGCAGCGAGACGCCGCGGACGAGCTGCTGCAGAGAGGCGAAGAGGGCGAAATCGCCGCCATCGTGCCGCAATTCGTCATTTTCGAGACCTCGTACGTTCTGCAGAGCCTGTACGCAATCCCGCGCGAACGTGTGGCGTCGATGGTTCGCGACGTGCTCACGTTTCCCGGTGTGCAAGTGATCGACGATTGCCCATGGAAGCGCGTCTTCGACTTGTGGCCAGCTACGCTGACATCACTTGCCGACGCCGCAATCCTCGCCCTCGCCATCACCAATCGATATGACGCCATCGCGACGTTTGACCAGAAACTCGCGAAACGCTCGACCGATCTTGGCGTCGCCACGTACTGGTAGCGTTACGGCACCACGAACACCGGCACCTTCATCGCATCAAAACACCCTCTCTCCAACTCCCTCCCCGATCCCTCCCGCACGAACTCCGACATCACCTTCTCCTGGCATCCGCCGGTGTCGCCGGAGTGGCTGCCGTAGGGGATGACGATGTGCACGCCGTTCGGGAGGGTGCGCAGGACTTCGTCGCCGAAGCGAGGCGGGGTGGCGGGGTCGAGCTCGCCGGAGACGATGAGCGTCGGGATTGAAGACGCGAGCGGTTTGCGCAGGGTGGGGTTGGCGGCGCCGTGCGGCCAGATGCGGCACGCGGCTACCTGTTCGTCGATGCGATACGCGCCGAGGAACGTGTCCTTTGCTGCATTGCGCGCGGCGGCGACGTCGAGCGTCGGGATGTCCTCGGTGCAACTGACGGAGAGGAAGAGGCCGACGTCGAGGCCGCGAATGCCGCGCACGTAGCGGTGGGCCATCGCGCCGAATGAGGCCCAGTCGCCCTTCGCCGCCAGATGGATGGCCAGCGGCAGCTGGCGGTAGACCTCGGGGTTGTAGAGGAAATTGCGCAGCACTTCGCCGAACTGTCCGCGATCGATGTGCACGCGCTGCCCTTTGATCGAAAGCTCCACGCCGTTCTCGGCCGCCTTCATCATCGCCGCGTAGGCATCGCGGAGATGCGGAAAACGCCTCGTGGCACTTCGCATCGGCGGCGCAGAGGTCGAGCACACGATCCAGCGATTTCTGCGCTTCCGCAGCGAACGTCTCCGGCCCGTGCAGCGACGGCGGCACGACGCCGTCGAGGATCGCCGTGCGCACGCGCTTCGGATAGCGGCGCATGTACTCGAGCGCGACGCGCGTGCCGTACGACGTGCCGTAGAGATCGACCTGCTTGTAACCGAGTTTCTTGCGCACCGCTTCGACGTCGTCGACGATGCGGGTGGTGGTGTACTGCGTGAGATCGGCGCGCGACGCAAGCTCGTCGCGGCATTCCTTCACCTTGGCGAGCGGCAGAAATCCGGTGAAGTATCCCTGCAGATCGGCATCGCTGCCGCCGAAGTCACAGTGCAGCGGATTCGATTTGCCGGTGCCGCGCGCATCGATGAGCACGAGATCGCGTCCCGACTCCGCGAACGTGCGCGTGGCGAAGCCTTCCATGCCCGTCGCCGCGACGCCCGGTCCGCCGGCGAGGACGAAGATCGCGTCGTCGTGCGGTTCCTTCGCCTTCACCACCGTCACATTCAGGTTAATCCCGGGAACCGGAACAGTGAGCGCGGCAGCGAGAACGATCGCCAGCATGTCACTACAATACGCGGCGCACTATGAAGAGTTTGCAGGAGACCTACGCGCCGAACAACCGCTGTTTCGGCTGCGGCCCGGCCAATGAGAAGGGGCTGCGCATCCGCAGTTTCGAAGAAGGCGACGAGCTGGTGTGCGACTGGCGTCCCGAGCCGCATCACGTCGCGTTCGACGGAATCGTGAACGGCGGCATCATCGGCGCGCTGCTCGACTGCCACAGCAACTGGCGCGCGGCCACGCATCTGATGAAGACGCGCGGCGCGTCCGAATTGCCGGCAACCGTCACGCTCGATTTTCACGTGACGCTGAAGCGTCCGACGCCGATCGATGCGACGCTGCACCTGCGCGCGCGCGTCGTCGAGTCCTCCGAGGATCGCGCGACCATCGAGGCGACGCTCGAGGCGAACGGGAAAGTGACGGCGACGTGCCGCGGGACGTTCGTGGCGGTGAAGGAAGGGCATCCAGCGTACTTTCGCTGGTAGTTGGCGGCGGGGACGCCGCCAGCTCAGCCGGCGAGGACGCCGGCGTTCCGATGGCGTTGGGAACGCCGGCGTCCTCGCCGCCTCAACCGTTCGCCTGCAGCTCGAACAAAATCTCGTCGATCGCGTCCGCAGCCTGCTCGATCGGCAGGACGCACGTGCCGGCGCCGCGATGACCGCCGCCGCCGTAGCGCGACATCAGCTCCCCCACCGACGTCTTGCACGTGCGATTGAAGATGCTGTGTCCCACCGCCGCGATCACGCTTCCGTGGCGCGGGCCCCAGTGCACGCGCAGCGAGACATTGGCCTCGGGGAAGAGCGTGTAGACGAGAAAGCGGTTGCCGGACGGCAACTGCTCGATCTCGCGCAGGTCGGTGATGATGACGTTGTTCAGCTGGAAGCTGTTGCGCGAGAGGAGGCGCTTGAAATCCGCCTGATCGGCGCGCAGACGCTGGGCGCGCGCGCGCACCTCCGGCATGGCCAGCACTTCCTGGATGCTCTTCGTCTTCAGCCATTCGACGAGCTGGCGGAAATACTCCTCGAAGCTGCCGAGTCCCGTGCGGCTGTCGATCGTGTAGCCGAGGAGAATGTAGTCGCGCGGATTCTCGACATCGTCCGGCGTCAACAGCGCTGCATCGAGTCGATCGGTTTCATTCACCAGCGGCTCGAGTCGCTTCAGCGCTTCGTCGTCGGGATCGCGCTCGCGGTAGTACTCATACACGAGGCGCGCGGCCGACGGCGCGAGCTCGTATCGTCCCTTGAAATTCTCCGGCGGCTTCTCGTTGCTGTCGGTCAGCAGGTGGTGATCGAACCACATGCCGCAGTTTGGGTGATACGGGAGATTCGTGAGGATGTCGTCGGAACGGATCTCGACGGTCTTGTCGGTGATGTCCTGCGGATGGACGAGCGCGATCGCATCGATCGACTCCTTCATCGTGATGATGACGGCGCTGGTGAGACCATCGAGGTCACCGCGCGTGACCAGCCGCATGAAAACAGGTCCTCCGAGGAGTCTGTTTTACATCGTCGCTACCGCTTCCGTCTACCTCTGCTTTTTGGGCGCGCCTCTCCATCTTTCCCGCGAAAAATCCACCAGAGCGCAAACACGATCGCGTACATCAGCACGAGCCGGTAGAAGTGATTCGCAGTGCCCCAGAAATTGCGCGCGAAGGAGTGGTAGTGGACGGCGCTCCAGAGGCCGAGCTTGGCGACGTAAATCGACATCACTTCGGTGATCGTCGCGGCGATGTGCGTGAGGCCGAGGAGCACGCAAGAGATGAGAAATCCGGCCATGTTGCGGTCGGAGAACGCGCGCTTGTTGTACGCGAAGAGCGCGGTCAGGAGGATGAAGTTGAACGTGAGATCGCGCAGCGGAATCGCGGGACGCTTCGAGCGCGGGTCGAAGTCGGAGCGATCGACGGTCACGTAGTGATCCTCGGCCGGCTTGAGGCGCGTGACCGGCGGGCGTTCGAACAGCCGCATGGCCGCCTCGGCGCTGCGCGCGATGAGGCGGTCGTACAGCGGCGAGAGCAACAGCCACAGCGCGATGCCGGCGGCGAATCCGCCGAGGGCCTTAAGTACGAGGCGCCAGTCGAGCCGTTCCAACGCGGCTGCTCCAAATCAAAAAGAAGATGACCGCGCTGAGGATGACGATGATCTGCCACACCGCGGTGTGAAAGGCATCGAAGAGCTTCGGGTGATGCGCGCCGATGTAGAAGAGCGTGAGGATGCGGACGAGGTTGAGGATCTGCACCGCGATCGCGCCGAGGACGAGGCCGATCGCGCGCGCGCGCAGCGTCGCCGGAAAGGCCACGATCGACGCGAGCAGGATCAGCATCGCTTCGACGCCGTTGCAGCCGTTGTTGATGTTCACCGCAAAGAGCGAGGACCCGATGATCGTGCCGTTCACGGTGACGGGCTCGCCGATCAGCCGCAGCAGAACGCCTGAGAAGCGCGCGATCCCGGCCGTGAACGGAACGATGACGTTGTCGTTCACCGGATTCCACGCGATCAGGAGATACGCGGCGACGAGGATGACGAAGAATTTGACGAGAAACAGGACCTGGGGCCGTTGCATGAGCGCGTCAGTATAAACGGCCGATCAAGGCAGCAACGGCAGTCTCGACGCGCAGCACGCGCGCGCCGAGGGTGACCGGCGTGAATCCGGCGCGCACGAACGACGCGATTTCCTCTTCGATGAAGCCGCCCTCGGGGCCGATCGCGAGCGTCGCTGCGCTTTCGATGTTGCGCGGGCACTCTGCGCTTGCACGCGGATGCGCGACGAGCTTTCGCGAATCGTCCGAAAACGTTTCGATGAAGGTTCGAAAGAAACGATGCAGCTCGATCGTCGGAAGGTTCGTGTCCTTCGCCTGTTCGAGCCCGATCACGCGCTGCAGCAACAGATTTTCGTCGGAGAGCTTCGGCGACTTCCAGTAACTCTTCTCGACGCGCCAGGCGTTGATGAGATGGATGCGCTTCACGCCGAGCGACGTCACGCCGGCGAGGACGCGGTTCAGCACTTTCGGACGCGGCAGCGCGAGGATCAGTGTGAGGGGGATAGGGGTTGGGGGATGGTGGTCGAGCGTGACGCGCATTTCGAGCGCGTTTGCATCGAGGCGCGTCACAACACCCGTGCCGATTTTTCCGTTCGCGGCGCCGACGATCAATGCATCACCGGCCGCCGCGCGATGCACGTTCGTGACGTGATCGAGACGGCGGCCGGTGAGACGGACTTCGTTTTCGGAGATGAAGTCGTCGTCGAAGAGCAAAATCAGGTTCATTGCGTCGGAACGCCGGCGTCCTCGCGGGCTGATCAGGCGCCGTCCCGGCGCCTCGGGCGGCGAGACGCCGCCCGTTCAGCCGGCGAGACGCCGGCGTTCCTATTCTCCCAGCCCCAGCGCCCGCCGCGCATTCTGCGCGACGTGCTCGGCTGTCGGTGGATCGTAGTTCGAGAGGACGACGATCGTGTACTCCCCTTCGTGCTCGACGGCCGCGTTGATGCCCTCGGCGCCTCCGCCGAAGCCGCCTTGGATCTCATACGTGCGGACGAAGCGGAGCAGATCCGCGACCGTCGAATACCCGCCGCCGGCGGACGAGCCGCGTGCGGGAAGCTCGTAGATGTTCGTGCGCGCGTGCTTCGGTCCCATGTAGCCGATGGCGCGATTCGCCACGATGGCGTCGACGGGATAGCTGTCGGTGTCGTTCATGCCCGCGGGCGCGAAGAGTTTCGTGCGGACGTAGTCGTAGTAGCTCATCCCGCTGAGACGCTCGACGACGAGGCCGAGGACGATGTAGCCGGCATTCGAGTAGCGGCGCTTCGTGCCGGGCTCGAACTCGAGCGGCTGGTCGACGAAGAACGGGACGTAGTCGTTCAGCGAGCGGATGCGATCCTTCGGCGTCGCGTCGTACTTCGGCCCGAAGACGTCGCCCATACCGGAGCTCATCTCGGCGATCTGCTGGATCGTGACCTTGTCGGCGATCGGCGACGGGTAATCCGGCAGGTACGTGCGCAGCGGTTTCGAGAAGTCGACACCCAGCTGGCGCAGCGCGGTGCGCGTGAAGAGTTTGTTGATCGAGCCGATGTTGTACTTCGTGTCATTCGCGTTCGGGACGTTGTGCTCCTTGTCGGCGAGGCCGAACGATTTCTGGAGCAGCGTGTCGTTGCCGCGCGTGATGAGCACCGTGCCGGAGAAGAGATCGCGCGCCGACATCGTGTCGAGAAATTTCTGAAACGTGGGCAGGCCGGCTTCGGAGCGCGGCCAGTCTTTGGTGAGCTCGGGATTGGCGCCGCCGCCGATGCGCACGCGTTGTTGCTTCGGCTGCGCGCCGACAATCGTCGCAAACACACAACTGATGATGAGGAATCTGAGTCTCATTCGTAGCCTCCATGAACGAAGGTACGAAGCGCCTATAAAGAAATGATGAATGACGGCCGCTCGTAGCGAATCGTGCCGCCGTGCAGCTCGACGAGCTCCTTCGCGATCGCGAGTCCGAGGCCTGCGCCGCCGGTGGCGCGGGAGCGGGAGGCGTCGACGCGATGGAAGCGCTCGAAGATTTTTGTTTCGTGGCCGGGCGGGACGCCGGGGCCGTCGTCCGCGACGCGAATCTCCTTCGCGGACGCGCTCACGTGCACGGTGTGATTCGCGTGCGCGATCGCGTTTACGAGCAGGTTGCGCAGCACCTGCACCATCCGCCGCGCGTCGACGCGCACGAGGAGACCGCGCGGGACGTCGAGCGTGAGGTTCTTGAACGCGAGTCCGCTGATCGCGCGCTCAACGAGATCGGCGATCTCGATCTCTTCCAGCTCCAGCCGCAGCTGTCCCGCTTCGGCGAGCGAGAGTTGCTGCAGATCGTCGACGAGCCGCGCCAGCGTCGCGGCGTCTTCGTGGATCGACGCGAGCCACTTCGCGTCCGCCGCCATCACGCCGTCCTGCGCGGCCTCGAGCTGCGCGCGAATGCTCGCCAGCGGCGTGCGCAGTTCATGCGCGACGTCGCTGACCATGTTCCGCCGCGCTTTCTCGTTCCGCTCCAGCGCCTCGGCCATCGAATTGAACGCCGACGCCAACTCCGCGACTTCGTCGCGGCCGCGCACCGGGACGCGCGTGTCGAGCCGCCCGCCGGCGAGTGCGCGCGCGCCGCGCGTCAGCGATTCCACCGGCGCGAAGACGCGGCGGAAGAGCGTCGTCATCACGATGATCGCCAGCAGTGCCGCGACGGCGACTCCGGCGATGAGCGAGCGATTGACCGCCCTCGGAAATGCCGTCTCGCGTTTCTCCGGCCGCGGAAGAAAGTAAACGCTCGCGTCGCCAACGCGCACCGGCATCGTCTTCACCACCAGCGCCTCGGCGAGGCCGCTGCCGCGGCGCGTGAGATGAAGAGCGCCGTCCGATCCGAGGAGGATGTCGAACGACGCCAGCTCCGGCGAGCGCTCGATGATCTCGCCGCGGGCGTTGAAGACGACGCGCGCGCGCGGCTTCATGTCGTTCTTTCGCTGCGTCGTGAGGAACTGATCGAACTCACGCTTCACGGCAATGCTGGAGAACACGCCCGCCGCCGCGAGCACCGCGGCGATGATGAGCGCCATCGCCACGGCGAGGCGCCAGCGAAGCGAGCGCAGGATCATTTCGCGAACCGGTAGCCGACGCCGAAGACGGTGACGATGGCCTTGCCTGCCTCACCGAGCTTGCGGCGCAGATTCATGATGTGGACGTCGACCGTGCGATCGAGCCCGTCGTAGTCCTCGCCGAGCGCACGCTCGACGAGCTCCTGCCGCGTGAACGTGCGCCCCGCGGCGCGGGCGAGCGTCTCGAGAATCCGGAACTCGGTCGGCGTGGCGTTGACCGCTTCCCCATCGACGCGGATCTCGAGCCGCACGCGATCGATCGCCAATCCGTTCGACTCGATCACATCCTCGCCCGCTACACGCCGCAGCACCGCGCGCACGCGCGCCATCAGCTCGCGCGGGCTGAACGGCTTGGTCACGTAGTCGTCCGCGCCGAGGTCGAGTCCCGTCAGTTTGTCATCCTCGGTCGTCCGTGCCGTGACCATGATGATCGCCGCTTCGCCGCTCGCGCGCAGCGCGCGGCAGACCGCCAGCCCGTCGAGCCGCGGCAGCATGAGATCGAGGATCACGAGATGCGGTTTTGCATCGCGTGCAACTTCGAGCGCGCGCACGCCGTCCTCCGCGGTCGCGACGTCGTAGCCCTCGCGCTGCAGATACAGCTCGACCGTCGAGCGGATCTTCGGGTCGTCTTCGACGACGAGGACTTTGCGGCGCACTGATCGATCGTAGCGGGATTCGTGAAGAAGTTGTGAAGGGGCGATGAAACGCTTTCGCTCCCGGCGTCACTACTGGGTATGCGTAAAACATTCGGGCTGTTCCTGTTACTCGTTCTTTGTGCCGTGATGCCTGCGCGCGCGCAGACCTGTCCGGCCGAGGTCGTCGCGCTGCCGAAAAGCAGCTCGTTGTATCTCTACTTTCCGACGGCCAGCGATGCCACGTTCCCGAGTTATGGCGGCGTGGGTGTGAACACGTCGCCGGTCGCCGCGTTCGACATGGCAAGCCACGACGCGAGCATCAGCACCGCGGCCGTGCGCACGCGCGTGCTCGACCTGATGCGGGCCGGGTACTGCGAATTCGACATCGGCATCCAGTTGGCCACCACCACGCCCGCTCCCGCGGAGCCGCGCTGGCAGATCATCGGCATCGGCTCGGACGGCGGAGACTGGGACGCCGGCCATCCCGCCGGCAAGGCGCAGGCGGTCGATACCGGCGACGCCGACTCGCAGGACTACTGCCGCGTGTGGGTGGAGACCATCGAGGATTTCATCGGGACCGACCTGACGGGCGCAAATTCGACGCTCGAGCGGTGGGCCACGGCGATCGCGAACATCTCCGCGCACGAGGGGGGACACAACTACGGCGGCGCGCACGGCGACTCGGCGCCGGAACCGACCGAAGATGCGTCGGAGAATCACATCATGGCCAATCCGGCGTTCGGGGCCACCGCGCAGACGATCGTCGACCGCCTCAATCACCACAGCGACAAAACGTACGAGCGCTTCGGCCACGACGTCGGGCTGACGGTGAAGACGCTGCACAACTGGGATTTCATCAATCCGAACTCGACCTCCGCCAACAGCCTGACGGTGACGGTGCTCAGCTCCGCCTCCTCGCTGTCGATCGCCTGGTATTACACCGGCTCGACCAGTCCGTGGACCAGCCCGACAGTGACGAAGCGCGCGGGCACGATCTCGTTCCGCGGCACCGCGTACAACGTCTTCGACGTGAAGTTTGCGACCGCGAAAGCGTGGAGCGGCGGCGCGGCAGGCGTCGTTCCGGCGGGCGAAACGTTTCACACCGGCGCGAGCTTCGCCGAGCCGGACGCGATCATCGTCTACGAGACGACGCTCGAGAACAGCGGCACGCAGCTCCCGCTCCGGCCGCGGCTCGTTGGCTACGACGCGGGAACGGACGGCTCGGGATTCTCGGCGAGCTTCGTCAACACCGGCAACACGGAGCTGATGCTGTCGAACGTGGAGGTGTTCTTCCTGCCGCGCATGCTCGATCTCGAGCAGATGGTCGTGGGCGGCGCACTGCGCGGAATCCGCGGCGAGGCGATCGCTCCGTATGGCCGGCGTCCGCGCGGCTCCGAGCGCGAGCTGCCGACGATCCGCTTCGAACAGCCGGTCCGCCTCGGAAGCACGCCGTTCGTGCTGCCGATCGCGGAGCTCACCGACCGCCGCCATCTCGACGTCCGGGTGAACAAAGAAGACTGCGGATTCGCGAAGGGTCCGGGCTTCAGTAAGAGCGGAGAGATCTACTGCCCCACTTCCGGCTACGCCCTGAGCCTGTTCCCGGCGACGTTTGTCTACATCATCGCCACCGTCACCGAACCGAATGCGCACTACTGGGACAAGACGCAGGCGAAATTCGTCGACGGACCGCTCTCGACGCGGATCTTCTTTCAGCGCGCGGGCGTGGTGCCGGATGCGAACCGCAACGGCCACGACGATCTGATCGACATTCGTGACGGCAGCTCGTCCGACGGCAACAGCAACGGGATTCCCGACGACGCGGAGCGGAAACGCTATGCCGTGTTCGCGCGCCTCGGCGTCGCGATTCCGGAAGACTCGCGGGCGCTTGATCCCGGGCTGAGCGCGGCGGTCGGAGTCGAAGCGGAGATCACGAACCGCTTCTCCGTTCTCGGCACGCTCGGTATGGATCAGTTCGATCCGAATTTCGAAATCCGTCGCGCCACGCTCTCCGGAAGAATGTATCTGCGCGACGGCGTTCCTCTTCTGCCGTACCTCGAGGCAGGAGCGGGCCTCTATGACGCTGACCCGGGAAGCAGCGAGGCCGGCGTCAACGCGGGGCTCGGCGTGCGCTGGGATTTCCGCCCCGCGCTGTCGCTGGAAGGAATCGCGCAACGACATCACGTGAAGGACTTCGACTATTGGACAGTTCAACTCGGTCTGCGCTGGCAGCTTTGATGCTGCTGGTCTTCGCCCGGACGGCGGAAGCGGGGTTCCAGGCCCCGCTTCCGCTCGGGCGCATGATCACGACCGCCGACGCGGTCGTCGTCGGGACGATCACTCGCGTCTCCGCGTCGCGATTCACGCTGAAGATCGGCGAGGTGCTCGCCGGAGACGTCGCGGCGCGGAAGATCGACGTGCCGTTCTTTCCCGCGCCTGAAGACTCGCCGCGCTGGGCGCCGTATCGCCGCGGCCAGGAGGTCGTCCTGTTTCTCGGCCGCGATCGGAACGGATTTCGAATCCTCGGGCGCCTCGGCGAAGGTGAGATCCCCCTCGACGCGCACTACGCCTACTTTCACGGCCGCTACATCAACACCCTGAAACCCGACTATTACCAGGTCGACGGTCATCGCGTGTATCTGCAGCGCCTCGATCGAGCGAAAACGCTCGATGCGATCCGCATGTACCGCGCCTCCGCCGGTACGGCCAGGTACCGGTCGCGCTCTCCGCTCCACGAGTTTCTCACCCGCGAAACGGCGACGCGGTGACCGAGGCGCGCGGTTTTTGCATCAGCGAGCTTCATGACGAATGTCCTGACTCGCAACAACGTGAAAGTCTCCGGCCGCGGCACGCAGCCCATCCTCTTCGCGCACGGCTTCGGGTGCGACCAGAATATGTGGCGTTTTCTCACGCCTTCGTTCGAGAACGACTATCGGATCGTGCTTGTTCGACTACGTGGGATCGGGCAAGTCCGACTCCGGCGCGTGGGATCCGCAGCGCTATTCGACGCTCGACGGATACGCGCAGGACGTGCTCGAAATCTGCGAGGAGCTCCAGCTGCAGGATGTGATCTTCGTCGGCCATTCGGTGAGCAGCATGGTCGGCGTCCTGGCGGCCAACCGCCAGCCGGAGCGCTTCAGCCGCCTGATCATGGTCGGACCGTCGCCGCGGTACATCAACGATGCGGACTATGTCGGCGGCTTCGAGCGCGCGGACATCGAGGGGCTGCTCGATCTGATGGACAAGAACTACATCGGCTGGGCGAACTTCCTCGCGCCGGTGGTGATGAAGAATGACGAGCGGCCGGAGCTCACGAAGGAGCTGCACGATAGTTTCTGCTCGACCGACCCGGGCATCACACGCCGCTTCGCGGAGACCACGTTCTTTTCCGACAACCGCGACGACCTTTCCGGCCTGCGCGTGCCGTCGCTGATCATGCAATGCGCCGAGGATGCGATCGCGCCGGTAGAAGTCGGCAATTACCTGCACCGCAACCTGCCGCAGAGCACGTTGCGGATGATGAAGGCGACGGGCCACTGTCCGCACGTCAGCCATCCCGAGGAAACGATCGAGGCGATTCGGAGCTATCTTTCGACCTGATGCACGATCTGATGCTCAACGCGCCGTGCGGGTTCGTGGCATTCGCCGACGACGGCACGATCGTGGAGATCAATCAGACGCTCGCAGAGATGCTCGACTATCCGCGGGTGGAGCTCCTCGGCTGGCACGTCGAAAAACTGCTGCCGCCCGGCGGGCGCATCTTCTATCACACGTATCTCTTCCCCATGCTCAAGGTGCAGGAGCGCGTCGACGAGGTGTATGTGGCGCTGCGCACGAAGCACGGCGTCGACATTCCAGTGTTGCTGAACGGCGTGCGCCGGGAGCGCGACGGGCGCTTCGTCAGCGACTGCGTCTGCCTGCGCATGATCCAGCGCCACGCGTATGAGGAGCAGTTGCTGCAGGCGCGAGCGCTCGCCGAGCAGTCGAGCGCGGCGAAGGCGAAATTTCTCTCGATGATGTCGCACGACCTGCGCGCGCCGCTCACTGCGATCTACGGAAACGCGCAGTTGCTGGCGACCGGCGATTTGTCCGCAGAGCAACGCGAATCGATCGAGTCGATCCGGGAAGCCTGCCGGATGCAGATGACGCTGATCAACGACATCCTCGAATACGCGCGGCTCGATACAGGCCGCGTGGAAGTGCGGCTTCGCGACGTGCCGGTCTCGGACGCCGTTGCGCGCGCCGAGGCGCTGATGCGCCTGCAGGCGGCCGAGGCCGGCCTCTCCCTCGCGATCGAGGAATGCGGGCCGGGATTTGCGGTGATCGCCGATCCGCATCGCCTGCAGCAGATTCTCCTCAACATCCTGACGAATGCTGTGAAGTACACGCCCGCCGGCGGAACGATCGCCGTGACCTGCGAGAGCGACGGCGAGCGCGTGCGGATTCGCGTCCGCGACACGGGAATCGGCATCGCGCCGGAGGATCTGCAGCGGATTTTCTCGCCGTTCGTGCAACTCGCCGGCGGCACGCCGGCCGCGTCGACCGGCGTCGGCCTCGGCCTGGCCATCAGCCGCGATCTCGCGCGCGCGATGCATGGCGACGTCACCGCCGAAAGCGCCCCCGGCGCCGGCTCGACGTTCACGATCGAGCTGCCCGCGGGTCCCGTCCTCAGCACGTCGAAAGAAGACGCCGTCGGCGCTTCGTATTGAGCGGCGCGCGCGTCCGCACTATGATCCGCGGCCATGGACATCGCAGTGCGAAAAGCAAAGGATGTAACGATCGTCGACTTTCGGGGAAGGCTGGCGATCGGCGTCGGCGATTCGGTGCTGCCGCAGATCATCGATGAGATCCTCGACGGCGGCGGGAAGAAGATCCTCCTCAATCTCTCGGAGATGGATTACATCGACAGCAACGGCCTCGGCGAGCTGGTGCAGGCGTTCCGCGACTCGCAGCGCCGCGGCGCCTCGCTGCGCCTGCTCAAGCCGCAGGACCGCGTCACCAAGACCCTCCGCCTCACCAATCTCCTGCCGATGTTTCAGGTGTACGAAAGCGAAGACGAGGCGTTGAAGGCGTTCGCGGCGACGGCATGAACGCCGGCGCGTGGGACGCGTTCGCCGCGCGCGAGCCGTACTTCGCGGTCCTCACGCACGAGCGTTACCTGCGCAAACACTTCGATCCCGCGGCCGAAGCGGAGTTCTTCGACAGCGGCGAGGCGTACGTCTCCGATCTGTATTCGATCCTCGGCACGCGCGTCGCCTCGCACTTTGCGCCGGCCTCGGTGCTGGAGTACGGATGCGGCGTGGGGCGTCTGCTCCTGCCGTTTGCGCGGCGCGCAACGAGGGTGACGGGCGTCGACGTCTCGAAGGCGATGCTCGAGACCGCGCGGATGCATCTCGCGAAGGCGGGGATCACGAATGTCGAGCTGCTCCCGTCTTTGGACGACCGCACGTTCGATCTCGTCAACTGCGTGCTCGTGTTGCAGCGGCTTCCTGTTCGTGAAGGACTCGAGTTGCTGCGCCGGCTCACGCGGCACGTACGCGAAGGTGGCGTAGGCGTCTTTCAGTTTCCCTTATCGCTCCACGACCTCGCCACTTGTTGCTTTGTCGCGTCAGGCGCGCGCTCGGGTGCCGGGGGTGAATGCTGCGTTCAACGCGATGAGGCGAAAGTCGGCGCCGTTCATTCAGACGAACACGTACGATCTCAACGAGGTGTTCGCGGTGCTGCAAGACGCGGGGTTCGATTCGCCGCATGTCGAGTTGCAGCGGCATGGGGAGATTGATAGCGCGATCGTGTATGCGCAGCGGAAAGCGCGAATTGGTGGAGCGGCGGGCTCTCAGCCCGCCGAGGACGAACGGCGGGCTGAGAGCCCGCCGCTCCACATCGATGTAAAAACGCTCATCGCCGAAAGCTCCATCGAAGAACTCAATCGCACCGCCGAGGAGTACTTCGCTTCGCTGACCGAGTGGGAGGACCATCTCGCGAAGCCGTTCGCGCGCGCCGAAGATACGCCGCAGTTGCTCATCAACCTCGGCGTGCTGATTCAGGGTTTGAATCTCACGCCGGGCATGACCGTGCTCGAATATGGCGCGGGCACGGGCTGGCTGTCGCGCTTTCTCACGCAGCTCGGCTGCAGGACGATTCTGCTCGACGTCTCCCCTACTGCGCTGAAGATCGCGCGCGAGCTGTTCCAACGATTGCCGCCGATCGGCGCGCGTCCCGAGCCGGAGTTTCTCGTCTTCGACGGGCGGCACATCGAGCTGGCGGATGCGAGCGTCGATCGCGTCGTCTGCTTCGACGCCTTTCATCACGCGACGAATCCGGACGAGATGCTGCGCGAGTTCGGGCGGGTGCTGAAGCCGGGCGGGATCGCCGGGTTCGCGGAGCCGGGGCCGCAGCATTCGAAGACGGCGCAGTCGCAGTTCGAGATGCGCACGTACGGCGTGATCGAGAACGACGTCGACATTCATGCGATCGGCGCCGCGGCGCAGCGCTACGGCTTCTCGGATCTGAAGCTCGCCGCCTTCAACGTGGCGCCGTTTCACGTCTCGCTCGCGGAGTTCGACGACCTCCTCGCCGCCGGCGAGACGTACGCGCGCTGGGCCGAGCTGACGCGCGCGTTTCTGGGCAACGTGCGCGACTTCTTCCTGACGAAAGCGGGCACCGAGGAAATCGACAGCCGCCATCCGGCCGGTTTGAAAGCGTCGGTCGAAGCAACGCTGGAGGGCAACCGCGTCCGCGCGACGGTGCGCAATCTCGGCCGCGCGAAATGGCTGCCGTCGAACGAACCGTACGGCGGCGTCACACTCGGCGCGCATCTTGTACGACACGGACGGACGCCTGATCCGCCTCGACTACGCCTGGCAGCCGCTCGACCGCGCGCTCGGGCCGCAGGACGAGACGACGATCACGTTCGATCTCCCGCCGCTCGAGCCCGGCCGCTACGTCGTCGAGCTCGATTGTGTGGCGAACAAAGTCGCGTGGTTCGCGCAGCTCGGCTCGACGCCGGCGCGGCTCGAAGTCGACGTCACTTGATCGTCTACTCGCCGCTCGCGACGCGCTGTCCGCCCGAACGAACGGGTGCCGCGGTCGCCGCCGGCTCGAGGTCGCTCCCGCTCAGCTTCTGCAGCAGCGCCCAATAGACGCTCACGCTGCGCTCGAACACCCAGAGCGGCGCGAAGAGGCACGCGCGCAGCGGGAAGACCGACGCGGCGCCGCTGCGGCCGCGGAGGGCCAGAGCGACGGCGGTGAACGCGATCGTGCCGGCGTAGCCGCTCGCGAGACGGAAGCCTCCGGCAACGGCGAACAGGATCAGCAGCGGCATCAGCGACAGGAAGAACGCGGTCTTCACCGGCAGGGCGAAGTCGTTGCGCGCGAGTTGCGGACGCTGAGCGAGCCATTCCGGAAATGCGCGCGGCTCGCGGCGCACGAACACGTCCGCCGCGGCGTGGGCAGTGCTCACGCTGACCAGGCTCGCGTTGCGGCGAAATGCGAACGTCACCTCGTGATCGGGCTGCGGCTCGATGCCGCGATGAATGAGAATCCGTCCCGCATCGAGACCGCTCCACCACGGCAAGCGGATCGAGATAGTCCTGCGGCTCGATCGCTTCGTGCGCGTCGAGCAGCCCGACGATCCTCTCGATCGCTTCCGGCGTGTAGCGGACGTCGTCCGCGGCGACGATCACTTTGTCGCACGCAGCGACGGCCGTCGCCGAGCGGACGATGTCGTTCGCGCCGCCGGGAACGTGCAGATGCCGCCCGACCCAGCGCAGCGTGCGCGCGTTCGATTCGAAGAGAAGGCGCGGCGACGGATCGAGGACGACGACGTCACAGTCGAGACTGACGGTCGAGAGATAGCGCGCGAGATCGCGGACCCGGTCCGGTGAGGTGGTGGCGCGATCGAGGAGCACGATGTAACTGCATTTCCAATCGCGGGTCTGGCGTTTCATTCCGCCCGTCTTCCAGAGCGATACGCGTGCCATGAAAAGGCTCAAAGGGGACGGCGGCTCAAAGGCTCAAAGGGGACGGGTGGGGGGGCCTCCTCTGAGCCTTTGAGCCTCCGCCCCCCTTTGAGCCTTTCATGGCACCACGCTTGCGGTCGCCAAGCGCGTGAAAATCTGGCCAGGGCGTCCCTACCCCCTCGGCGCAACCTGGGACGGTGTCGGGACGAATTTTTCCGTTTTCTCGGAAGTCGCGGCGCGCATCGAGCTCTGTCTCTTCGATGCGAACGGCGCGGAGTCGCGCGTCGATCTTCCGGAAACCACCGCGTTCATTTTTCACGGCTATCTGCCGAACATCGGACCCGGACAGCGCTACGGCTTTCGCGTGCACGGTCCGTGGGAACCGGAGCACGGACATCGCTGCAATCCTGCGAAGCTGCTGCTCGATCCGTACGTCAAAGCGGTCGAAGGTGACGTCAGGTGGGACGAGGCGGTGTTCCCGTATCACTTCAACGATCCCGACAACTCGCGCAACGACAAAGACAGCGCGCCGTTCATGCCGAAGTCCGTGGTCGTCAATCCCGTACTTCGACTGGCAGGACGACCGCCGCCCGCACACGCCGTGGCACAAGACGATCATCTATGAGCTGCACGTGAAGGGATTCACGATGCGCCATCCCGGAATCCCGGAGAACCTGCGCGGCACGTACGCGGGGCTCGCGCATCCGGCGGCGATCCGCTATCTGCAGCAGCTCGGCGTGACCGCGGTCGAGCTGATGCCGGTGCACCAGTTCATCCACGCCAAGCATCTCCTCGACAAGGGTCTGCGCAACTACTGGGGCTACGACTCCATCGCCTTCCTCGCGCCGCACAACGAATACGCGGCGAGCGGACAGGCCGGCCAGCAGGTGACGGAGTTCAAGCAGATGGTGAGAGCGCTGCACGACGCGGGGATCGAAGTGATTCTCGACGTCGTCTACAACCACACGGCCGAGGGGAATCATTTGGGGCCGATGCTGTCGATGAAAGGGATCGACAACTCCGCGTACTACCGCACGCACGAAGGGCGGTACTACATGGACTACACCGGCACGGGCAACAGCCTGAACATGCGCCACCCGCACGTGCTGCAGCTGATCATGGACTCGCTGCGCTACTGGCTGCTGGAGATGCACGTCGACGGCTTCCGCTTCGACCTCGCGGCCACGCTCGCGCGCGAGCTGCACGACGTCGACCGCCTCTCCGCGTTCTTCGACATCATCCAGCAGGACCCGTTCATCTCGCAGGTGAAGCTGATCGCCGAGCCGTGGGACGTCGGCGAGGGCGGCTATCAGGTCGGCAATTTCCCGTCGCTCTGGTCGGAATGGAACGGGAAGTTCCGCGATGTTGCGCGCGACTACTGGCGCGGCGCGGAGCAGGTGATCGACGACCTCGCCACGCGGCTCACCGGCAGCTCCGACCTGTACGCGGAGAACGGGCGCAAGCCGTATGCGAGCATCAACTTCATCACCTCGCACGACGGCTTCACGCTGCGCGATCTCGTGTCGTACAACGGCAAGCACAACGAGGCGAACGGCGAGAACAATCGAGACGGCGCCGACGACAACCGCTCGTGGAACTGCGGCGTCGAGGGACCGTCGGACGATCCGAGCGTCAACGCGCTGCGCGCGCAGCAGCAGCGCAATTTTCTGATGACACTCTTTCTCTCGCAGGGCGTGCCGATGCTCCTCGGCGGGGACGAGATCGGGCGGACGCAGCGCGGCAACAACAACGCCTATTGCCAGGACAACGAGCTCTCCTGGTTCGACTGGGAGCACATCGACGACGGCCTACTCGCGTTCACGGCGCGGCTGATCCGCTTTCGCAAAGATCATCCGAATTTCCAGCGGCGCCGCTGGTTCCACGGCCGCTCGGTGCGCGGTGTCAGCGACATCGGCTGGTTCAAGCCCGACGGCGCGGAGATGACGGATCAGGATTGGTCGAGCACGTTCGTCCGCTCCCTCGGCGTGTTTCTCAATGGCCGCGCGATTCGGACGCCCGACCACCGCGGCGAGCCGGTCCTCGACGACAGCTTCTACCTCCTCTTCAACGCGCACTCCGAGCCGATCGACTTCACGCTGCCGACCGGGCAGTGGGGCGATCGCTGGGAAGTCGTGCTCGCGTCGAGCGAGATCGTGCCCGACCTGCGCGAGCACCGCGAATGGAATGCTGGCGACGCGGTGGAGGTGGAGGCGCACTCGGTCACGGTCCTGCGGCGAACCTGACCCGTTGTCATGCGTCATACTTTGCGAGATGCGCATCCGAAACACCTTTGTCCAAGTTGCGGTCCTGATCGTCGCCGCCGCTGCGATCGCCGTCATCGCGAACGGCTTCGCCGGACGCACGCGGCGACTCAACCTGCCGGGCTACTGGCCGAACGCGAGAGTCGTTCCGCCGCGCGTGCCGGAGAGGATTCCGCCGCCGGCGGTGGTGACCGGCACCTCCGCGCCCGCGCCCGTGCCCGTGCCCGTGCCCGTGCCCGTGCCCGAAGTTGTTACGACCGATACGACTGCTACGACTACCGCGCCCCTGACTCCTCCGACAACCACGACGCACGCGCCTGCCCCCACCCCCGCACCCCCAACCCCCACCCCCCAACCCCCAGCCCCCAAACCCGACATCACGCGTTTCACGCCGCATCCCGACAAGGCCTACGTCGAGATCGGCTACGACGACGTCGCTGCGCTTTATCAGGCGGGGGTGTTGTTCCTCGATGCACGGCGCTCGTCGGTGTACGAGGAAGGGCACATCGCCGGCGCGCGCTCGATCTCGGTGTGGGAAGCGGACAAGGGCGACAAGGTGAATGCACTGTTCAGCGAGCGCGGCGATCCGCGCGAGCAGAACCTGCCGATCGTCATCTACTGCTCCGGCGGCGCGTGCGAAGACTCGCACATGCTCGCGCAGGATCTGTGGGGCATTCAGTTCAACAACGTTTACGTCTACAAGGACGGCTTCCCCGACTGGCGGAAACGCGGCGGTGCGGTTCGTACAGGAGCCAATCCTTGAAGCAGTGGCTCACGAGTCCCTGGCTCACGATCCGCGTGCAGATCGCGCTCGGCCTGATCTTCGTCGTCGCCGCGCTGCCGAAGATCACCGATCCGCCATCGTTCGCGCACATGATCTACAACTACCGCATCCTGCCCGGCGGTCTGATCAACATCAGCGCGCTGATCATGCCGTGGGTCGAGCTCCTGGCCGGCCTCGCGCTGATCCTCGGCGTCTGGACGCGCACGGCGCGAACCATCATCGCGTTGATGCTGGTGATGTTCATCATCGCGATCTCCTGGAACCTGCTGCGCGGCAACGCCATCGACTGCGGCTGCTTCGACATCTCCGCCGCCAACAAGACCTACGAGGAGCGCATCCGCGATATGTGGATCGTGGTGCTGCGCGACCTCGGCATGCTGCTGATGGTCGCGCAGCTGTGGGGTGCGGAGCGGGTCAACGCGCGGACGGTCGAGGCAACGCCATGACGTGCGACGCCAGCAACTGCCAGCGCCCGCCGATCTTCACGTACGTATCGGTGGTCTGATACTCGGCATTGATCGGCTGGCCATCGACGCGCGCGTGCTGCAGGTCGCGGTGATAGAGGACGGCGACGTTGCCGACGCGGCGGATGATCGCCGTGCCGAGGCGGATGTGATCGTCCTCGGCGGCGGCGAGCGAGCGGACGTACGTCAGCATCTCAGCGCGCGGGACGACGTGGCCCGCTTCATCGGTCAGCAGGAAGTCGCGGTGGAGATGGCGCTCCCAGGCCATCGTGTCGCCGTGTGACAGCGCGTCGAGGAGCGTCTGGGCGATCGAGCGCAGCTCGACGTCGTCTTTCGATTGGGCGGATGCGGCGGGGACGAGAGCGCAGAGCAGGATCAGGGCAAACAGGAACCGTTTCATGATCGTTGTGCCTCCTGCTTGTCAATCTGGATTCTATACTTGGAAAAGTCAAGTACTGACTTTGATGTATCATGTGCGCGCATGACCGGCCGGTCGTACGAGCAGTACTGCGCCATCGCAAAGGCCCTCGATCTCATCGGGGAGCGCTGGACGCTCCTCGTCGCGCGCGAGCTCCTCGGCGGGCCGAAGCGCTACACCGACCTCCTCGACGGCATCCCCGGCATCTCCACCGACATGCTCGCGGCGCGGCTCAAGACGCTCGAGGAGTCGGAGCTCGTCGAGCGCCGCACCCTCCCCCCGCCCGCGGCCTCGGTGGTCTACGAGTTGACCGCGCACGGCCGGAAGCTGGAAGCCACATTGCGCGAGCTGGCCATCTTCGGCGCGTCGTTTCTCGACCGCCGCAAAGGCGAGGCGTTCAAGATCCAGTGGCTCGCGTTTCCGCTGCGGATGATGTTCCGTCCCGAGCGCGCCGCCGGGCGAAAGCTGGTCGTGCAATTCGAGACCGGCGGCGAGGTGCTGCACGCGCGCATCAGCGACGGCGCGATCGAGACCGAGCTCGGCCCCGCCCCATCGCCGGACGTCGTCGTGGCCGGCGACATCTCCACGCTCGCCCTCGCCTCGCGTGACCGGGCGGCGGCGGCCGAGGCGCGCGCGAAGGGAAAACTACGCCTCACGGGATCGAAAGAAAACATCCGGCAATATGCTGAGATGTTCGGGCTGCGCTGAACGCGCGAGCCATTACAATCCCCCGCCGAACAACCGGAGGCCCGAATGCTCAAACGTGCGCTCGCACTGTTTCTGCTCACCATGACCGCATCTGTTTTCGCTGCACCCATCAACCTCGATCAATTGAAAAAAGGCGACGTCGTCGACGGATTTCGCGTCGAGGCGCTGTATCTCAACGACGCCGACAAGCCGTTAGGCGCGCGGTTCGTGCATCGGCGCAGCGGCTTCACGCTCGACTATCTGCAGATCGAGTCGGTGCCGCAGGGCTACACCTGGGTGAACTCGATTCCCGTCGGCGATCAGGGCGAGCCGCATACGCAGGAGCACTTGCTTCTCGGCAAGGGCACGACGGGTCGCTCGTTCGCCGGGCTCGACACGATGTGGCTCTCCGGCTCGACCGCGTTCACGCAGCAGTGGCGCACGAGCTATCACTTCAACACCACCGGCGGCAAAGACATCTTCTTCGATCTCTTTGCCGCGGAGCTCAACGCGCTGCTGCATCCGAACTACACCGACGAAGAGATCCGCCGCGAGGTGCGCAGCTTCGGCGTCACGTCGAATCCCGACAACTCGCTGCGCCTCGAGGAGCGCGGCTCGGTCTACAACGAGATGACCAGCTCCAGCGCGAACCGCTACCGCGTCCTCTTCCGCGCCGCGGGGCAGCTCGTCTACGGCGCGCAGCATCCGCTCGCCTACAACTCCGGCGGCGAGCCGTCCGGCATCCGCACGATGAAGCCGGCAGGACATCCGCAACTTCCACGCCGCGAACTACTACCTCGCGAACATGGGAACGATGGTCGCGTTCCCGAAGAGCGTCCCGCTCGACGAAGTGCTCACCCGAACAGACAAGATCCTGACCAAAGTCGAGAGTGAGCCGAAGAAGAAGGAGTCGACGTTGGCCAGGCCGTTGCCGCAGCCGCAGGCCGCGGCGGCGGGAACGATCCGGATCGATGAGTATCCGCACCGCAACGACCAGCAGCCGAGTCCTCTCTCGTTCGTCTGGCCGGCGACGCGCACGAATCTGTCGGCCGAGGAAGTGACGCTGCTCGAGCTCTTCGGCGACGTGTTCGCCGGAGATGCGACGACGAACCTGTACAAGCTCTTCGTCGACAGCAAAACGAAAGTCATCGACACCGGAGCGACCGGCGTCTTCAACAACATCGATCGCGATCAGGGCCACCCGGTCGCGTTCATCCTCGACAACGTCGCCGTCGCGAATCTCAGCAACGAGAAGATCACCGAGATCCGGCAGAAGGTGATGGACGAGGTGAAGCGCGTGGCGTCGTTCGCCAACGGCTCGCCGGAGCTCAAAGAGTTCAACGAGCGCGCGCTGAGCCGCGTCATCGAAGCGGAGCGGCAGCTGGCGAACTTCGTCAACACGCCGCCGTCGTGGGGCTTCCGCGGAACGGGATCGGGGTGGATGGATCAGCTGCTGCTCCTCGAGCGCGTGCCCGAGTTCAAGAAGTCGGTGACGCTCAAGCCGCAGCTGGCGAACGTCCGCAAGATGCTGTCGTCGGACAAGAACATCTGGCGCGATTTGCTGGCGAAGTGGCAGCTGACCAGCGTCACGCCGTACGCCGCCGCGGCGAAGCCGAGCCCCGCGCTCTTGCAGCGCGAAGAGACGGAGCGGACGCAGCGCGCGGAAGCGGAAGCGACGCGTCTCGGCAATCAGTATGCGAACAGCGATCTGCAGGCCGCGATCAAGCGGTATCAGAGCGAGCAGGATGCGGAAGCGGCGCGCATCGAAGAAGAAGCGAAGAAGAATCACGCCCCCCGAGTTCGTGAAGAACCCTCCCCTGTCTCTCGATGATCAGCTGCAGTTCGCGGCGAAGACGCTCGACTCCGGCGTGCCGATGGTCGTCTCGACGTTCGACAACATGTCCTCGGCGACTCTCGGCCTCGCCCTGCGCGCCGACCGCGTGTCGCGCACGCAGCTGCGCTATCTCTCGCTGCTGCCGGCGCTGCTCACGCGCGTCGGCGTCATCGAGAACGGCAAGCCGGTCTCGTATGAAGAGATGTCCGAGCGGCTGCGGAAAGAGATCCTGCGCCTCGACGCGAACTTCTCCACGAACCCGCGCACGGAACGCGTGGAGCTCATCGTGCGCGGCTCCGGCATCGGCACGAATGAATCGAAGCGGGCCATCGAGTGGATGTCGCTCGTACTGCAGCATCCCGACTGGCGTCCCGAGAACCTCGCGCGCATCCGCGACGTCGTCGATCAGTCGCTCAGCCAGCTGCGCAACGCGACGCAGGGCTCCGAAGAGTCGTGGGTGCAGAATCCGGCAAGCGCGTATCGCGTGCAGACGAATCCGGCCTACCTCGCTGCCGACTCGTTCATGACCCGCGGGCACAACGCGCTGCGGCTGCGGTGGCTGCTTGAAAGAAGCGCCGGCCGGAGATCGCGACGCGCTGTCGCAATGGTTCACGAACCTCGCGCAGCAGAAGGGCACACGCGCGGAGCTGAAGGCGATGCTGGCGAAGCCGGAGACGGTGGCAAGCCTCTCGACCTCTGCGCAAACGATCGCGAAGGATGCGGTGAAGGACCTCGATCTGACGCTGATCGAGATCCCGGACGGTAGCCTCGAAGGCGATTGGAACTACCTCGTGATGGCGCTGCGCGACGATCTCCTCACGCCGCCGTCCGAGGCGCTGGCCGCGCTCGATTCGCTCCGCCAAACGCTGCTTCGCCGCGCGAACGCGCGCATGTTCTTCGTCACGTCGGCCGCGATGCAGACCGCGCTCGCGCCGTCCGTCGACACACTTGCGTCATCTTTGAGCGCCGCCGCACCGCCCACCCTCCCGCCCGCGAGCGACACGCGCATCATCGACGCGCGCCTTCGCGCGCGCGACACGTCGGCGACGAATCCGGTGTACGTCGGTCTCCTCGCGCCGAACATGAAGGGCGGCGTGATCATCACCTCGGTGCCGAGCGTGCATTTCTCCGACGCCGCGAACAAAGAAAAGCAGCTCGACTACCTCGCCTCGCGCCTGCACTCCGGCTACGGCGCGCACGGCGTCTTCCTCAAGACGCTCGCGAACGGGCTCGCGTACAGCAACGGCCTCCGCGCGAGCGTGCAGACGGGACGTCAGGGCTACTACGCCGAGCGCACGCCCGAGATCCCGCAGACGGTGAAGTTCGTGGTCGACACGCTGAAGAGCGCGGAGCGCGATCCGCGACTCGCCGACTACGCCGTCGCGCAGGTGTTCGGTGAGACACGCGCCGCCGCGACGTACGAGAACCGCGCCGAAGCGATGGCCAACGACCTCGCCGACTTCCAGCCGCCCGAGCAGGTGAAAGCCTTCCGCCGCTCGATCCTCGACCTCCGCAAAGACCCCGAGCTCGGCAACAAACTCTTCGACCGCAAAGACGCCGTCTACGGCCGCGTCCTGCCGGGCTACAACGTCAAAGGCAAAGACGTCCCCGGCGCGGTGTACTTCACGATCGGACCGGACAAGCAGTTGGATGCGTGGGAGGGTTACTTGAAGAACGCGGAAGGCGCGGAAACGAAGCTGTTCCGGTTGTACGCGAGAGATTTCTGGATGCCGTGATTTAGGAGTGCGGCGGCTTGCCGCCGCTTTGGGCAACCAAAGCGGTGGCTTGCGCCACCGCACTCCTAAAAACTACTTCGAGCACTCCCCCTTCCACTTCCCCGAATACTTCACCGTCATCTCCTGCTCACCCACGGTCAGGTTGGTGGTGGCGGTGAAGGTTTCGGCGGTGTAGGTGGCTTCGCCGGTGCCTTTCATCTTCTGCTTCGGGCACTCGATGGCCCAGGTCACTTTGTTGCCGTCGATCTTGTAGTCGGAGATCGTGCACTTGTTTTTCGGATCGTTCGGCACGGACTTTTGCGGGTCCTTCAGATCCTCGGCGGTGATGCACATCGTGTGTTTGAACGGCGGCATTTTGAACGGCATGCCGGGCATTTCGGTCTGCATGGTCATTTCCCATTGACCTGGCTTCTGCGGATGCTCGGCGGCGAGGGCGGAGATCGAGAAAACGAGAGCGAGGGTAAGGACAATAAGTTTGGGACGCATAGGCGAAGTATAGGGGATGACGCGAAGCCCCTCACCCGGCGCTACGCGCCACCCTCTCCCCGCACGCGGGGAGAGGGGCAACGACGGGTGGGTGCGTGGCCCTTCTCCCCGCGTGCGGGGAGAAGGTGGCCGAAGGCCGGATGAGGGGCCGCGCTACCGCGAGAAACTGAACACCGGCTCCTCGTAGCGATAGCCGTACGGCGCGAGGAAAAGCTCGGCGGCAACCGGCGCCTCGGAGACGTTCGTCACCGTCGTGGTGATCGACTCCGTCACCATCGGGCCGTCGCCGATGCGGCGCGAGACCGACACCACCTGCCGCATCGGCAGACGCGCGGGCAGGCGTCGCGCGATCAGCTCATCGACGTCCGCATATCCCGTCTTCGCCGCGAACTGCAATCCCCACGGCAGCGCGCGCTGCTCGATCCCGCTCGGATCGATCTCCGCGAGCAGATCCACCGTCGCCTGCATCCGCTCCCCTTCCACCTCCATGTTCAGGCGATACGAGATGTCCACCGTCACGCGCTCGCCGTCGCGCGTTACCCGCGCGCGCGGCCGCGACGCGTTCGTCTTGCCGATGCCGCGCGCGGTCGCGAGATGGCCGCCCATGCTCGCCGTGTTGCGGACGAAGTACGTGCGCCGCTGGTGATCGAGCACCACGATCTCCCTCCCGTCGTTGCGGGTGATGATCGAGCGCTGCGGATTGAAGAGCGGATGCGTGCCGCTGGTGATGTCGACGCGCGAGTTCGGTCCGTCGATGTACATCCGGCCGGCGTATTGAAAGTCGTTTCCCTTGACCGTGGTCGTGAAATCGAACGACACCGCGGCCCGCGCTTCGACGCCGATTGCTAACAGCAGGAGGAGGAACAGGCGCGCTATCATCGAGATACTCCAATTATGCGCCTCTGCCTGCTTGCTCTCACCGTGCTCGCGCAGACGTTCTTCAGCGAGACGCTCGAAGTGCGCGTCACGAACGTCGACGTCATCGTCACCACGCGCGACGGCAAGCCCGTTCCCGGCCTCACCAAGGACGACTTCGAGCTGTACGAAAACGGGGTGAAGAAGGAGATCACGAACTTTCTCGAGATGCACCCCGTGAGAGCGAAGATCGTGCAGACGACGGCCGCCGAGGCGCCGGCGCCGGCGGTTGCACCGGCGGTCCAGCCGGAGGCGCTGCCGGACGTCCGCCGGCGCCGCATCATCCTCTTCGTCGACAACTCCGCGCTGCACCCGCATTCGCGAAACGCCATCCTGCCGCATCTGAAGAAGTTTCTCGAAGAGAACGTGCGCGGCGGCGACGAGATCACGATTGCGACCTGGGACAACGCGCTGGTCGCCGAGACGCTGACGCGCAATCATCCGGAGCGCATCGAAGCGGCGATGCAGCGCCTCGCGCGGCAGACCGCGGCGCCGACGATGTCCCGGCGGCTCGACTATCGGACGGATCTCGCCGACCTGATCTCCCTCTACAAGGCGCTGGATCCTCCGAGGGAGCCGAAGTGGGTCGAGGGCATCGACATCGTGCGGAGCTACGCCATGCATGTCACGCACGACATCAACCGGAAGACGGCCGCGCTGAAGAGCCTCCTGGCGTCGTTCCGCGGCGCCGAAGGGCGGAAGATCGGCATCGTCGTCACGGAGCGGTTCTCGTCGAATCCGGCCGATGAAGCGTTTGCCTATCTCGAATCGATTCGCGGAGACTTCGAAAGTGGCGAGAATCAGAACACCGCCTTCGATTCGCGCGAGTTCCAGCATCCCTCGCTGATGACCGAGATCGCCGACGCCGCCAACAGCAGCGGCATCGCGCTCTATCCGATCGACGCCGGCGGCAAGTCTTCCGACTTTGCTTCGGTCGATGCCTCTCAGCATGTGCGCGTCTCGAGCCTCAGCACGCCGGCAGTCCTCAGCAGCGGCATGCCGCTGCTGCAGGCCGTCGCCGACGCCACCGGCGGCAAGGCCCTCACCGGCTCGACGAATTTTCAGCTCGCCTTCGACACGATCGCTTCCGATCTCACCACCTATTACTCCCTCGGCTACCGCTCCGCCGACGAGCGCCAGGACCGGCTGAAATCGATCGAGGTGCGGCTGAAGAAAAAAGGCTACCTCGTCCGCTCGCGCCGCTCCGTCGTCGAACAGACCGTGTCCTCGGAGATGAACGACGCCGTGGCCGCGAACCTCTTCCGGCCGATGAGCACGAACGACCTGAAGATCCGCGCCGTCGCCGATTCCGTGACGGAAGCCGGTGCCGAGAACATCTCCGTCCCCGTCACTGTGACGATTCCGACAAATTCGCTGACGCTCCTCCCCGACGGCGCCGACCTCACCGGCCGCTTCTCCGTCTTCGCCGCGTTCGTGCGCAGCGACGGCGCGGTCTCGAAAGTGACGCGGCAGGAGCAGAACTTCCGCTTCCCCGCGGCCTCGCTCGAGCGCCGGAAAGAAATCACCGTGAAGCTCGCCGTGACCGCCGACGCCCGGACCGACAGCATCTCGATCGGGGTGATGGACGACGCCTCGCACGCCACGGGCTTCGCCGCGGTGAAATTGATGCGCTGAACGAAGCGGCGCTCCCAAACGGTCGGAACGCCGGCGTCCCGCCGGCTGGCCCGGCGGCGTCCCCGCCCCCGCGAGGGAAATGGATGCGCCAATCCGGTGTTTGTGTTCCCATGACCATCGCGTCCCGCCTGCGTCCGCTTGCGCTCGTTCTCCTGCATCGCGTCTCCCCTCCTCGCCGAGGAGGTCTGGGACAGCAAGCCCTTCTCCGCCGATCCCAAAGCGCTCCTCTCTGCCGCCGAGGGCATCCCCGCGGGCGAAGCGGGCGTCGTGGTGCTGCTCGACGAGGCGACGCACACGTTCGATGAGCGCGGCGGGAGTGTCAGCACGCAGCGCATCCTTTACCGCATCGCCAACGACTCGGCGATCGATCAGTGGGGCTCGGTCAACGCGCGCTGGGCGCCGTGGTATCAGGAGAAGCCGCAGATCCAGGCGCGCGTCGTCACGAAAGACGGGACGGTGCATACGCTCGACGCCAGCGCGCTCATCGAAGCGCCGGCCCCCGAGGAATCGCTCGACATCTTCAGCGACAACCGCGTGATTCGCGCGCCGCTGCCGGCGGTCGCGGTCGGCTCGGTCATCGAACAGCTCATCACCTACAAATCGAAAGAGTCGCTGTACGACGCGGCGTCGAGCGATCTCTTTTTCTTCGGCGGATACCAGCCGGTGCATCGCGCGCGCTTCGTCGTCGACGCGCCGTCGTCGCTGAAGTTGCAGTTCGTCAACAACGCGAAGATCGAGCCGCGCAAGGAAGAAAAGGACGGGCGCCAGCACATCGTCTTCGAAGGCGGGCCGTTCGCGCGGAAGGAAGACTTCGAGTGGGAGCTGCCGTCCGACATCGCGCCGCTGCCGTGGGTCGGCGTTTCGACGGCGACGTCGTGGCAGGATCTCGCGAAGCGTTATTCCGAAATCGTAGAAAAGCAGATCGCGGATGCGAACCTCGACAAGCAGCTACGCGAAGCAGTCGGCGCCGAGAGCAGGAAACGCGAAGTCGTGGCGAAGGCGCTGGCGTGGATTCAGAAGCACGTCCGCTACGCGGGCGTGGAAGTCGGCGAGTCGTCGGTCGTGCCGCGGCCGCCGCAGACGGTGCTCACGAATCGCTACGGCGACTGCAAGGACAAGGCGACGCTGCTCGTCGCGCTGCTCCGCGCGGCCGGCATCACCGCGCACGTCGCGCTGCTCCGCGCGGGCGAGGACTTTGACGTTCCGCGCGAGCTTCCCGGCCTCGGCATGTTCAATCACGCGATCGTCGTCGTGGATGCTGTTAATGGGGGGGAGCAGCCGCTATGGGTCGATCCGACCGATGAATACTCGCGCGCCGGCGAGCTGCCGCTGATGGATCAGGGCCGCCTCGCGCTGATCGCGAGCACCAAGACGACCGCGCCGGTGAAGACGCCGGAATCGGAGTCGAAGTCGAACCGCACGATCGAGACGCGCACGTTCGCGCTGGCCGAGGAAGGCAAGGCGACGGTCGTCGAGATCACCGAGGCCTCGGGATCGGAAGAGTCGACCATCCGCCGCTTCTACGCCGCCAGCGATCGCAAGAAGTATCGCGAGCAAATGGAGGAGTACGCGAAGGACTACTACTCCGCGAAGGCGATGGCGAAGCTCGACGTCAACGATCCGCACGATCTGACGACGCCGTTCCGCATCCAGCTCGAAGCCACCGACGCCGAGCGCGGGATGTCGATGGACGGCGAGGCGGCGGTGGCGATTTTCCCGAGCGGCTTCGTGCAGAGCGTGCCGTGGTCGCTGCGCGATCTCGACAACGAGAAAGACGACGCGGCGAAAGAGAAGAAGCGCCGCAAGCAGGACTTCGTCTTCACGCGCCCGTTCGTGCGCGAGTGGCGCTATCGCATCGTGCCGCCCGCGGGCTTCGTGGCGCGCACGCTGCCGCAGAACGAGACCATGCGCATCGGCACGATGTCGCTGGCGAAAGAGTTCAAGATCGAAACCGACGGCACCGTCGCGGCGACGTTCCGCTTCGACACCGGCAAGCGCCGCCTCTCCGCCGCCGAGGTCGAGGACGCGAAGCGCGCGGTGCGCGAGCTCGCCCAGACGAAGGCCGTGATGATCGGCTTCGATCAGCGCGGACAGGTCGAGCTGGCGAAGGGCAACATCTCCGGCGCGCTCACGGAGTTTCGCAATCTCGCGACGGTGCATCCGAAAGAAGGACGGCATCAGGTCGAGATCGCGAAGGCGCTGCTCGCCGGAGGCATGGGTGACGCGGCGCGCGCGCAGATCGCGAAGGCGATCGCGCTCGAGCCGTCGTACGCGCGCGCGCATCGCATGCACGCCATCATCCTCCAGCACGATGTCCTCGGACGTCCGTATCGCAAAGGCTTCGATCTGAAGGCCGCCATCGCCGCGTATCGCAAGGCGAAGGAGCTCGATCCGAAAGACGTCGGCATCCGCGCCGAGTTGGCGAAGCTGCTCGAGTACGGCGAAGAGGGACTGCTCTTCGGCAAGGGCGCGAATCTCAACGACGCGGTCGCGGAGTACAAGTCGCTGATCGACGATCTACATGATGAGCGCTTCCAGCCGGAGCTCTGCCTCGCGCTCGCGCGCGCACAGCGTTGGGACGAGTTGCGCGAGGCGGCGAAGAAAACGCAGCCGGAGCAGCAGAGTCTCTGGCGGGTCGTCATCGCCAGCGCGAAGGAAAACTCGAAGGCTGCCATTCGCGAGGCGAGCAGCGAGGATCAGGCGCAGCGGAAGGAGATTCTCCGCAACGCCGCGAGCGTGCTGCTGTCGCTGCGCATGTACGGCACGGCCGCCGATCTGATCGAAGAAGCGCTGCAGGGCTCGCCCTCGGCCGAGGGACGGCAGCAGGTGGAAGGGCTGCGCAAAGCGAAGCGCTACGAAGAGATCGCGCTGCCGAAAGACGATCCGAAGAGCATCGTGAAGAAGATGGTGCTCGACGCCAGCCTCGTGGAGATGACCCCGGAGCGCGTCGCGGAGTTCTTCACCGCCGACGAGAAAACATTCTTCGACTCCGACGCGCAACGCGCGGAGTGGCGGCTTACGCGCACGGTGCTGCTGAACGTCGCGCGCAAGCAGGGACTGCCGCTCGAGTTCTTCGCCGACCTCGGCATCGGCACGATGCAGATCGTGCAGGACGGCGACGAAGCGAGCGGCTATCGCATCCGCGTGCGCAACAACAATCCGAATGCCGTGGGTAGCGAGGAAACGTTTTTCGTCGTGCGCGACGGCGGCGAGTACAGGATCAGCGGGATGCGCAAGGCGCCGCCGCTGATCGGCCTCCGCGTGATGGGCCTCCTCGACGCCAACAAGAACGACACCGCGCGGCAGTGGCTGAACTGGGCGCGCGAAGAGTTCCCGGTGCACGGCGACGACGATCCGCTGGCCTCCATGCCGTTCTCGCGCTACTGGGCAAAGTCGAAGCAGACCGCGACGGTCGAAGAGATGCGTACGGCGGCGGCGATGCTGCTGCTGGCGAAGGAGACCTCCGATCGCGCGCTGCCGATTCTCGCCGCGGCGAAGGATGTCGATCACGCCCTCGCGCTGGCGTTCGCCGCGCATGACGATTTCGCGTCCGCGCTTCCGGTTGCCCAGCGCCTTCTCGCCGCGAATCCCGATTCGGCAGCGGCCTTCAGCCTCATGTGCGCCATCAACACGCGCCTCGGCCGCGGTGAGGAAGTGACGAGGCTCGCCAACGAGCGTCTCGCGAAATTGCCGAAGGACGACGACGCGCTGCGCGCGCTCGCCGGTACGGCGATGAACAGAGGCGACTATGCGACGTGCGATAAGTATTACCGGCAAGTGATCGAGGAGCTGCGTCCGAATTCGAACGACTACAACAACATCGCCTGGAATGCGCTGCTGAGCGGCGTGAATCTCGACCGCGCGCTCGACGAGGCGCGGCAGGCGATGCAGCTTCCGGGCGCGGGACCGGCGCTGCTGCACACGCTGGCGTCGCTGTACGCGGAGACGGGCAAGAGCCTCGAGGCGCGCGAAGCGCTGCTGCAAAGCATGGACGACGCGGGCCGCGATGAGCCGGCCGATCACGACTGGTACGTCCTCGGCCGCATCGCCGAGAACTACGGCGCGACCGACGCCGCGCTCGCCGCGTACAAGCGCGTGGAGAAGCCGAAAGATGAGGCGGTCGCCGCGTCGACGTATGTCCTCGCCGCGCGGCGCCTCACTCGGCTCAAGGCTTCACCCACTCCGCAAATGTCATCTGGCCGTTCTCGATCTTGATGATCGCGAGGGGCTTGATCGGATTCCGATCAGGCCCCATCGTGATCGTTCCCGAGACGCCCGGATACTCCTTCGTCACGGCGAGCTGATCGCGGATCGCTTTGCGATCGAGTGAGCCCGCGCGCGTCGCCGCCTGCGCGACGATGTGCAGCGCGTCGTAGCCGAGGGCCGCGTTCGCATCGGGATTGCGCCCGTTGCGATCGCGGATCTTCTTCACGAAGTCCTTCACGCGCGGATTCGGATCGCCGACGAAGTAGTGATCGGAGAAATACGAGCCGTCGATGGACTTGCCGCCGATCTCGAGCAGAGACGGCGAGTCCCAGCCGTCGCCGCCGACCATCGGAATCGTCATGCCGAGGTCGCGCGCCTGAATCGCGATCTGGCCGACTTCCGTGTAGAAGCCGGGGATGAACAGCACCTTCGGCGATTTCGTCTTGATCGCCGTCAGCTGCGAACGGAAGTCGGTGTCCCCTTCGCTGTAGCTCTGCTCGGCCACGATCCTGCCGCCGATCGCTTCGTACTCCTTGCGGAAGAACTCCGCCAGTCCGATCGAGTAGTCGGTCTTCTTGTCGACGAGAATCGCAGCGGTGTCGAGCTTCAGACTGTTTTTGACGAACGCGGCGAGCGCTTTGCCTTGCAAAGGATCGGTGAAGCAGACGCGGAAGATGTAGTCGCCCTTCTCCGTGACCGTCGGATTGGTCGACGACGGCGAGATCATCGGCACTTTGCTCTGCTGGCAGATGGGCGCGCCGGCGAGCGATTGCGTCGACGAGTTTTCGCCGATGACGACGAGCGCGTTGTCGCTGCTGATCAGCTTCGAAACGACCTGCGCGGCCTGGTCGGGCCGGCCCGCGTCGTCTTCGATCACGAGCTTGATCTTCCGTCCGAGGATGCCGCCGGCGGCGTTGATCTCCTCGGCGGCGAGCTTGACTCCCTGCACGGTGGCGTTGCCGAACGCGGCCTGGCCTCCCGTCAGCGCGGCGTACACGCCAATTGGAATATCTCCTGTCGCGTCTGCCGTTTGGGCTTCGCGGCCGGGGTTGCATGCCATTGCTCCGAGAGCGGTTCCGAGGGCGATGGCGAGCAGGATGCGAGCTGCTGTTCTCACGATTGCGTTCTCCCGTCCCCCGCGATCTTAGCTGAAAGGATTCACATGCAGGCCAACGACATCCGTAAAGGAATGGTCATCATCTTCGAGGGAGACCTCTGCAAGATCATGGAGTTCCGCCATCACACCCCCGGAAATCTGCGCGCGATGGTGCAAGCCAAGCTGCGCAATCTGCGCACGGGCAACCAGTTCGAGCACCGCTTCCGCTCGAACGACGACATCGAGCAGGCGTTCATCAACCAGCACGAGATGGAGTACATGTACTCCGACGGCCACGCCCATCACTTCATGAACACCGAGAACTTCGAGCAGATCGAGATCAGCGAAGAGGATCTCGGCGACGCGGCGGCGTGGCTCGAGCCGGGCGTGAAGCTGCAGGTGCAGTTCCACGAGCAGCGTCCGATCGGCATCGAGCTTCCGAAGTCGATGAAGGTGCGGATCAAAGAGACGCAGCCGATGGTGAAGGGCGCGACGCAGTCGTCGTCCTACAAGCCGGCGACGCTGGAGAACGGCGTGGTCGTGCAGGTTCCGCCGTTCGTGACCGAAGGCGAAGAGATCATCGTCGATCCGGTCGACAACCGCTACCTCGAGCGCGCGAAGTAAGTTGCAACCCAGCGCGGAGTCGCGCTGTCCAAAGCTGCATGAGTCTTCTTGCAGCTTTGGTTTTTGCCGCCAATCTCGAAGCCGAGCTTCACTCCAAAAACATTCCGGGTGCCGCCGTGGTCGTCGTGCAGGGCGATCACGTTTTGTATTCGCACGCGTACGGCGTGGCGAATGCGGAGACGAAAACGCCGGTCACCACGGACACGCTCTTCCGCCTCGGGTCGACGACCAAGATGTTCGTCGCCGACGCAGTATTGCAGCTCAAACTGCCACTCGATAAACCGATCGGCGAGATCGCGAATGATCTCCCGCCGCCGCTGCGCAAGCTGACACTCGAGCAGTTGCTGACGCACACCGCGGGCCTGCGCGAGGACGCGCCGATGCAAGGCCCGCTCGATGAGAGTGCGCTGCACGCCCGCGTGCGCGCGATGAGCGACGACGCGTTCTTCACCACCCCTGGCGAGGTGATGTCGTATGCGAATCCCGGCTACGTGATCGCGGGCGACGTGATTGCCTCCGCTTCCGGCAAATCATTCAGCGAAGCGATGGACGAGTTGGTGCTGCGACCGAATGGGATGACGCACAGCACGTTTCGTCCGCTCGTCGCGATGACGCATCCGCTCGCGGTCGGTCACGATGGGATGAAGGTGATGCGTCCGTTCGCCGAGCACGCGGGCAACTATCCGCCAGGCTCTCTTTTCACGAGCGCAGACGATCTCGGGAAGTTTCTCATCGCGCTTCTGAATCGCGATGCATTGCTGCTCGAGCGCATGGCATCGCCGCGCGCGAAGGTGGCGCCGCAGGACCGGCACTACGGCTACGGTCTGCTCGTGCAGGACTATCGCGGCACGCGCCTCGCCGTGCACACCGGCGCGCGCGCCGGATACGGCAGCATCATCATGATCCTGCCGAAGGAGCGCGTCGCGGTGGCGATCCTCGCCAATCGCACGGGCGCGATTCTCTCGGGCACCGCGTTCGAGATCATCGATTCCTTTCTGACCGCGCCTCCGTCATCACCGCCGCCGCAAGAGACGCTTCCGATCTCCTCCGAAGAAATCGCGCAGCTCGCCGGGACGTACGTGAACAGCAGCACGATCCGCGCGGAACTGGCGGACGACGGCGGAAAGCTGGTCGCGAAGTTCGCGGGACAAACGATGCCGGTCACGAAAATCGCGGCGGATCGCTATCGCGTTGCGCCGGGGACACAACTCGAAGGCTTTGTCATCGTACGAGATTCCAGCGGAACGCCGCGCTACCTCACGACCGCCGTGTGGGCGCTGCGCAAGAGGTGAACATGGACACGCAGATTCTGGGTCAGCAGCTCGTCGGATTGCTCTACATCGTCGGAGCGGCCGCGTTTTTCCTCGTGCTGAAGTGGCTGAACATCCGCCGCTATCAGATCAAGCTCGAGTTCATTCACAAGGAACGTCTGATCGCCATGGAGAAAGGAATTCCGATGCCCGAGGTCCCGGACTACGATCCCGCGCCCCGCTCGCGCTTCGACCTGCTCGTCAGCACGCTGCGCGTGAATCCCCGCTGGCCGCTCGGCGTCGGAATCCTGCTGGTCCTCGGCGGCGCGGGAACGCTGCTGGCGCTGATGTACTCGGGCGACCCGTACCACAACACGATCTGGCCCTTCGGTCTCATCCCGATCTTCCTCGGCGTGGGACTGTGGCTGCAGTACCTGGTGATGCGACCGCGTGACCGAAAGTGACGAAGCGCTCGTCGCCGGGTACCTTTCGACGGATGACGAGGCGTACTTCCGCGCGCTCGTCGAGCGCTATCAGGAGAAGGTCTTCCGCCTCGTCTCCTCCGTGCTCGGCCCTTTCCGCGACTGCGACGCCGAGGAGGCGACGCAGGACGTGTTCCTCCGTGTGCACGAAAAGCTCGGACAGTTCCGCGGCTCGGCGAAGTTCGGCACGTGGCTCTATCGCGTCGCATACAGCGTGGCGATCAATCGCTCGCGCGTGGCGCGCTTTCGTCTGCCGCACGTCGAACTACCGTCGCTCGTCGCTCTCGATGACCCGTATCGCGACTTCGCTGTCAACGAACGCGCTGCCATCGTGGCCACGGCCGTCGAATCACTCCCCGAGGTCTATCGCACCGTCGTGTACCTTCACTACTGGAACGACACGCCCCTCGACGAAATCGCCGAGCTCCTCGGCGCACCCGTCGGAACGATCAAGTCGTATCTCTTCCGCGCCCGCGAGCGGCTCGCCCGCGCACTGGAGACCATGAAATGAATGTCGATGATTTGTTCGCCTTCTTGCGCGAACAGCCGCGCCCGAAGCTCAGCCCCTTCTTCGCCGCGCGCGTTTCACATTCGTCCGCACGTGTGCGCACCCCGCTGCTCGTGCGCTTGTACTGGCTCGCCTTCGCCTGCTTCGTCGCGTTCCTCTTCCTGCCGACGGTCTTGTTCGTCCCGCTGACGATCCTCGTCGCCGCCGTCGCCGTCTTTCCCGAACGCGTCCTCCTCCTCGGCGCGATGCTTTTGCGCGAGTAGTTAGAATGCCCCGGTGCCGAGCGTCCACTTCCTCTGCCTAAACTGCGAGCGCCGCCTCGCCCGCAACGCCGGCGAACCTCCTTCTCCCTGCTCCTTCTGCGGCACCGCTTCTTCCGTCGTCGCCCCTCCCGCCGAGGCCTTGATCGATCGCTGCGCTGCCTGCACCCACGACCAGCTCTACTTTCAAAAAGACTTCAACCGCCGCACCGGCATCGCCCTCGTCGCCGTCGGCGCCGTCTTCGTCCCCTGGACGTACGGCCTGTCGTTGTTAGGCGTGACGATCCTCGACTACATCGTCTGGCGCGTGGTGAAGGACGTGATCGTCTGCTATCAATGCCAAGCCGTCCACCGCGGCTACCCCATCCCGCCCGCGATCAAGCCGTTCGATCTGGTCGTGCACGACCGCCACATCTATGGCGCGGCTCCGCCGGGGGCGGAAGAGGGGCATTAGGGGAACGAGGCGGCGGGACGCCGCCTGATCAGCCGCCGGGACGGCAGCGTTCCAATAGTTCGCCACCACCGCCTTCGGAACGCCGGCGTCCTCGCCGGCTGAGCTGGCGCCGTCTCGGCGCCACGGTACTCACATCGGCATGTGCACCAACGCCCCCAGCCACCCGCCCAGCACTTCGCCGATCACGACCGCGACGACGTCGACGTAGAGGATGCCGGTGGCAGCCATGGTGGAGCGGATGCGGACGGTGCCCCAGACCATGGGGTAGAGCAGGAGTGGGATGAGGAGGCCCCAGCCGGCGCGCATCCAGAAGAAGAGGTCGCGGAGGATCAGAGGAGCGAAGAAGACGGCGATGAGGACGAGGAGGATTTTTGCGAGGGCGGTGGCGAGGGTGGCGTGGGTGAGGCGTTTCAGGGGATCGATGGACATGCCGCGCACCACTAAGTACCAGTGGCCGAGGAGCATGGCGAGGTTGACGCTGCCGAGGAGGGCGACGGAGGCGAGGGCGCCGGCGATGCTCCAGGCGAGGTGCGGGGGGCGGATGGCGGCGTGATACGAGAGGACCGAGGTCACGAGGTATGCGAGGCCGAGGAGTGCGGCGGACGCCTTGAAGATGAGGCGTTTGGGGTAGCGGAGGACGAGGTAGACGAGCGCGGTGAGAGCGACAATCGACGCGTCGAAGTAGCGAAGATGAAGGGGATGGGCAACGGCGGCGAGGAGGGCGAGTACGCCGCTGATGATGAGGATCAAGCGATAGAACTTCACGCCCGCGTTGCGGCGGCCGACGAGGGGGAGGAAGAGATACAACCCGGCGGCGCAGTCGATGAGGAAGAGCGACAGCAGCATTAGCGGACCGCTTCGCTCGCCCGCACGAATCGAAAGCCCTTCGCGCGCAATTCCGGTACACCCTCGGCGAGCACGCGCATCGTCGCCGGGTGAGGATGGCCGATGCCGACGGCGACGCCGTGGCGCTCGGCGGCGGCCGCGAGCTCGGCGAGTTGCCGGCGCACCGAGGCCTCGGTGATCGCGCCGTCGTCGAGGAAGACGTTGCGCGCCGCGGTGCGGACGTTCATCTGGCGCGCGACGTCCGCCGCGACCGAGCTGCCGATCGTCCGCGAGTCGACGAAGTACATCCCCTTCGGCATCCCGCGGAACACGCTCTCCATCACCCGGCGGTCGCTCGTGGCGAGCGATCCCATGTGATTGTTCACGCCACGCGCGTACGGAACGGCGTCGACGTTCTCGCGCGTTGCTTTCGCGATCTCGTCATCCGACATCGAGGTGAGGATCGCATTGCGGCCGGGCGCCTCGCTGCCGCGCGGTTCCATCGGCAGATGACAGAGGATCTCGAAGCCGCGCGCGTGCAGTTTTTGCGCGAACTCCGCGGCCCGCGTGGAGTTCGGCAGGATGGCGCAGTTGACGTTCGGGTCGAGCGACATGACGCGATCGAGCGGCTGTCCCTTCGAAGCCGAGGTCGTCGATGATCAGGACGATGCGTGGCTTGGAAGCGCGAACGCGTGGGAGAGCGGATTGTTTGGTGGTAGGGGTTGGGGGTTGGGGGTTAGGGGTTGTCGTGATCGAGGGAGAGGGACTGGGAGACGGAGCTGGGGCGAGCGAAGAATAGAGGTAGAAGATCGCGAACGCGGCGACGGGGATGAGAGTGAGGACGGCGATCGTGCGAAAGGTCGCGCGAGCGCCGTCGTTCATCACGCCGCTTTTTTCGCCACCGGCGCCGCCGCGCCGAATAGCTGGAGGGCCTTCTTCAGGATCAGGTCCTCTTCATCCTTCTTGTTCTTGCCCTTCGTCTCCTGCTCCTCGAGCGCCTGGGCGGTGAGGTCGACGGTGACGTCGGGGCGGATGCCGGTGTCGGTGATCGGCTTCATGTCGGGGGTCGTGTAGTGGCCGACCGTCAGCTGCACGCCGCCGCCGCTCGGCAGCGTCACGAAGCGCTGTACGATCGCTTTGCCGTACGTGGTGATGCCGATCAGTTTGCCGCGATTGTTGCCGCGGATCGCGGAGGCGAACACTTCGCCGCCGGCTGCGGTGGAGATGTCGGCGAGCACTTGCACTTCGCCGTCGAACGACGTCTCGCGATTGGCCTGCCACTGCTTCGGCTCGATCTTGCGTCCTTCGAGCGAGGTGATGAGACCGCTGGTGAGCAGGTCGTCCGCCGCGGCGATCGCTTCCTCGACCGAGCCCGCGGCATTGCCGCGCACGTCGACGATCAGCTTCTTCACGCCGCGCTTGCGCGCGTCTTCGAGCGCCGTGCGGAACTGCGCCGCGCTCCCCTTCTCCCAGTACGGAACCTTGATGTAGCCGACGCCGGAGAGGGTGTCGGTCTGCAGCGCGACGGGATGGAACGTCGCCGGCTGCAGCGTGATCTCGGAGCGCTTGGTCTCGCCGCCGTGCAGGACCTGCAGCTTGACCGGACCGTTGGAGCGAAGGGCGTTGCGAATCTGCCAGAACGCCAGCTTGGTCGTGCTCTGGCCGTTGATCTTCTCGATGAAGTCGCCGCGCTCGAGTCCCGCCTTGTCGGCGGGCGAGCCGGCCACCGGCGTCACGACGTACGCGTAGCCGAAGCGCTTCGTGACGATGAGACCGATGCCGTTGTCTTCGACGTCGACGAAGCTCTTGTACGCGTTCATCTGCGCGGGCGGCACGTAGTAGCTGAACTCGTCGATGGCGTCGGTGACGCCGGTGAAGGCGCCGTCCATCAGCTGGTCGTTCTGGACCTGCTCGACGTAGTTGCTCCTCACGAGATCAAAGACCTCAGTGAAGATGCTGATGTAGCGATAGGCGCTGTTCTTCTGCGTGGCCTGGCCGAACAACGCGCCCGCGAGCAGCATGATCATCAGCGCGACCGAGAGAGAGAGAAACGCGATTTTCTTTTTTGTCATCATCGCAACCACTTCTGCGGGTCTTCCGGACGATTGTCCTGGCGAATTTCAAAATACAGATGGCCGGAGCTCGCATCCTCGCTTTCGCCCACCCCTGCAATCGGCTGGCCGCTGACGACCCGCTGCCCGACCGCAACGACCGGCGACTTCACGTTGCCATACAGCGAAAAGACGCGATTTCCGTGATCCAGAATGATCAAGTTACCGTATCCCTTGAACCACTGCGAAAAAAGAACTGTTCCCTCGAACACCGCGTGCACCGGCGTGCCCGCAACTGCTTCGATTTTCAGGCCATTATTGACCGTATAGGTTGAAAACTTCGGGTTACGCTGTTTGCCGAAGGCCTCGAGGACCTTTCCTTCGACCGGCCAGGCCAGCGCGCCCTGGACGCTGCGGATGTCGATTTGCGGCGCGAGTCCGCGCTTCTGCTGCGAGAGCACATCGACCAAACGCTGCAGCCGCCGCGCTTTTTCTTCGAGGACGGCGAGTTGTTCCGCGGTGCCGCTCTCTTCGGTGCGCAGCCGCGCGAGGAGCGTCTGCTTCTGCCGCACGGCGAGCGCGACCGCGCGGCGGCGTTCCGCGACGGCGAGCCGCGTTTGATGCAGCGCGTCGCGCCGCTGCGCGAGCTGCGCCTGCTGCACGGTCAGCTGTCGCTGCGCGGTCTGGAAGCGCGTCACGGCGCGCGCGTCGTGCGAGACGAGATAGCTGAGCATCGAGATCGCCTCGATCGGATTCGTGTCGATGTCGAACGCGAGGAGCATGCGGACATAGCTCAAGCCGCCGAGGCGATAGAGAGCGACGAGGCGCTTGCGCAGGTCCTCCTTCTGCCGCGCGATGCGCGGCACGAGCGCAGCGATCTCCGTTTCGAGCGCCTGCTGCTCGGCGGTGATTCGCGTTTCCTCCGCGGCTGCGATCTCGAGCTCGCGCGTGCGGATGCCGAGGTCGAGGTCGGATTCTTCGAGCTCGCGCGCCGCCGACTGGGCCTGCTTGCGCACGCCGTCGAGTCGCGCGCGGAGCTTCGTGATCTCGCCGCGCACACGATCGAGATCGGTGCGTTGCGGCGCCGCGGGAGCGGCGAGGAGGAGGGAGAGCAGAACAAGTGCAACGCCCCTCACCCGGCCCTTCGGGCCACCCTCTCCCCGCACGCGGGGAGAGGGGCTCTCGCCGCACGCGTCGTTCGAGCGCCCTTCTCCCCGCGTGCGGGGAGAAGGTGGCCGAAGGCCGGATGAGGGGCTACCCATAACGCGCCGAGAACTCCGACATCGCCTGCTTCGCCGCCTGCTGCTGCGCTTCTTTCTTCGACGAGCCTTCGCCGCGTGCGGTGAGGCTGCCGAGCTTCACTTCGACGACGAAGGTCTTGTCGTGATCGGGGCCGACCTCGGCGACGACGTTGTAGTCGGGCAGCTGCAGTCCCTTCGCCTGCGCGATCTCCTGTAGCGCGGTCTTGTAGTCCTGGAAGAGGAGGTCCTGCTGGTTGATGCGCTGGATGTCGTCGGCGAACGAGCGCTCGATGAGCTGGCGCGCAGGTCCGACGCCGCCGTCGAGATAGATCGCGGCGATGACGGCCTCGAAGAGATTCGCCAGCAGCGAGTCTTTCTTCCGGCCGCCGGTCTTCTCTTCGCCGATGCCGAGGAGAATGACGTCGCCCATCTCGAGCTCGTGCGCCTTGCGGGCGAGGCTCGGCGCGCTGACGAGATACGCCTTCATTTTTGAGAGCGCGCCTTCGTCGAGGTGCGGGAACTGCTGGAAGAGCAGATCGCCGATGACGAAGCCGAGGACCGAGTCGCCGAGGAACTCGAAGGTCTCGTTGTGGCGGACGCTGTCGCCCTTCGCTTCGTGGGAGTACGACTTGTGAGTGAGCGCGCGGCGGAGCAGATCGCGGCGCCCGAAGACATATCCGATCCGCTGTTCGAACTCGGAGAGGCCGTTATCCAATCGTGACCATTATGTCATCCCGAGCGTGAGCGAGGGACCTGGGCGGGTGGGGACGTGCAACGCGCGCCCACCCGCCCAGGTTCCTCGCTACGCTCGGAATGACACAGGAGAGTGTCAGGTTTCGCTCGGCGTGCTGCGGCAGGGAGCGAAGTGGCTTCTCATCGGCGTCTTGGCGTTTGCGGCGAGTGCAAACGAGACGGCGATTCAGTATCCCGAGTTGGCGACGGCCGAGGGGTATGCGCGCGAGCTGATGGCGACGCTGCCGCCGGCGAAGCTGGACAGCGCTCTCCTGCAAAAGCCCGGGGACATTCCGCTCGTCCTGCGCACTCTCGGATCGGCAACATTCACGAAAGACGTCGCGTTGCAGATGCGGCTCACGCGGTATCTGAACGAACTGGCCGCGTTGCGCGCGCGGCGCGCGGAGAAGAATCCGACGGCGGCCGCGATCCGCGATGTGATGGCGTTCCTCCTCGTCGATCCGGTGCGCTTCACGCGCGACGCCGCGTTTCGCGCGCGCATCACTCCCCTGCTTCCGCGCGCGCTCGATGCGACGTACAGCGCCGCGTTGCGGGATGCGTGTCTGCGCGAGCTGAACGCGTCGGTCGACGTCGATTTCGATACGTTCGAAACCGTGGCCGCGGGATGGGGCTCGATCGCGCATCGCAGCAGCGAGCGGCGTGTGGCGCTCGCGCGCGATCTGCAGATGCCGGACGACTACTCGCCGATCGAGACGTCGATCTATTCGATCAACTCGAGCTTCTTCGCCGAGGATGCGCGCGCGTTTCTCGCCGCGGTGCGCAAGTCGGCGCCGAAGCGGCGCATCGTCGTGCTCACCGATTCGTCCCCGCAGGACGTCACGGCCGTTCCGACGTTCGGCCGTCCGTACACGCCGTGGCCGCGCGATCCGTTCACGATCGCGCGCGCGTCAGACGGCGGCGTGGTGCTGATCAATCGTCCGAATCTCCAGCCGCGCCGCGAGGAAGACGCGAACATGGCTCGCGCGCTGACGCAATTCGAAGACGCGCGCTGGACGGTGGCGCCGATCCCGTTTCACAACGGGCACATCCTGCTGACGCCGAAGGCGGCGTGGATCAGCATTCACACGGTCGAGATCCGCGCGCTGCAGATCCTCGGCCTCAAGAGAGTGCCGACGCAGACGTTCGGGACGAAGGAAGGCATCGAGAAATACCTCGGCGCAGTACGACAGGCGGCGAAGGAGCTCGAGGGGCTGTATCGCAAGTCCGTTCGCTTCGTGCATCCGCTCGCCGCCGATCCGGCGGTGCTGCAGAAGCTCGGCGGCGGCGGCGGATTCGATCTCGATTCCGTGATGACGCTGCTGCCGCAATCGGACGGCTCGCTGGTCGCGCTCGTCGGCGACTTCTCGCTCAAATACACGCCGAACAAGATCTTCGGCGCCGTGGCGCCGCAGCCGAAAGGGCTGCAGCTGTTTCTCGACACGATCGCGGCGCATCTGAGCGCGAACGGGATCAAGGTGAAGCGGCTGCCGCTGATCAACATGCGCTCGAAGGATTCGCCGGAAGAGTTCCTGCTGACGTGGAACAACGTCGTGCTCGAGCCGGGGCGCGCGGAAGGGTTCTCGATGTTGATCCCGGAGGCCGACGCGTTCGCGAAGAAGACGTTTGCCGGCGCGGGGTACGAGCTGACGCTCTTCCCGCCGCTGGTGAAGAGCGTGACGCACAGCGGCGGATACCGCTGCGCGTCGAATCACGTGCGCGCGGTTCACTAACCCCCGTTGCCCTTCTCCTCGCTAGCGGGGAGAAGGTGCCCGAAGGGCGGATGAGGGGCCGCTCTTCGTATCTTGCACTGCCCCTCACCCGGCGCTTCGCGCCACCCTCTCCCCGCAAGCGGGGAGAGGGGCAACGGCGAATCGTTACTGCAGCGCGGTGAGCGCCTGCCGCGCGGTGCGGATGTCGTCCGCGTAGCGCTGCGGCGGCGCGGTCTTCACGAACTGGGTGAGCGCTTTGCGCGCTTCGTCGCGCTGGCCGGTGCGGCCGGCGATGAGACCGAGGTTGAAGAAGGCGTCGTACTGGCGTGGGTCGATGGCCACGGCGTTGCGCCACGATTCCATCGCCCGCGGGAAGTCGTTCTCGCGCGCGTACACCACGCCCATCGTGTTCAGCGCGAGCGGCATCTTCGCATTCAGCTGCAGCGCGCGGCCGAGGTACTGCTTCGCCGTCGGGATGTCGTTCGTGCGCAACGCGACCACGCCCATGTTCTGGAACGCCGTGGCGTTGGTGTGGTCGATCTTGAGCGCCTGCTGGAACTGCTGAATCGCTTCCGGATAGCGGCCCATGTCGGCGAGCGCGATACCGTAGGCATTCAAGAGGTCGGGGTCCTTCGAGCTCGCGAACTGGGCGAGGATCTGCACCGCTTCCGCGGCTTCGCCCTTCTCGCTGAGCAGCAGGCCGAGGCGCTTCTTCATCGTCTCGTCGGCCTCGCCCTTGGCGATCTCCTCGCGGAGGAACGTCTCCGCCTGGTCGTTGTGCTCGGTCTGCTGGAGCATGAACGCGACGAGATCGCGGGCCATCGACATCTCGGGCCGCTCCTTCAGCAGCTTCTGCGCGACGTCGAGCGCTTCATCCCATTTGTTTTCCTGATAGAGCGACACCGCGTGATTCATGCGGCCGAAGAACGTGACGAGATTCTTCGGATCGTCGGCCGCGGTGTAGGTCTTCTTCGCCGCCGCGGTGCCGGTGAGGTAGCCGAGGCTCATCAGCTTCTGGGCCTCGTCGGCCGAGATGTTGCGCTCGACGTTGAGGTCGGGCGCGGGCGCGGCGTGCGCCATCAGCTGGCGGATCTTCGTGGTCATGCGGCGGTCGTCGCGGAGGACGTTCTTCGTTTCGCCCGGATCGCGCGCGAGGTCGTACAGCTCCGCGAGCGGAAGATCGACGTACTTGTGTCCCTCGTGAATCATGCCGACCAGCGGCGCCCAGCCGAGGTTCAGCGACGACGTCAGCGACTCGAAATACGTGTCGCGCGGCGCTTTCATGTCGAGCAGCGACTCGCCGCGCAGCTCGTCCGGCTTCTTGATGCCGACGCGCGCGAGGATCGTCGGCGCGATGTCGATGTGGCGCGCGTAGCTCTGCTCGACGTGCGGCTTGACGCGGCCCTTCTCGTAGACGATCAGCGGGATCTTCAGCGTCTCTTCGTACGCGAAGAGGCCGTGCGTCACTTCGCCGTGCTCGCCCATGCCTTCGCCGTGGTCGGCGGTGACGATGACGAACGTGTTCGGCTTCTTCTCCAGGATCGGGCGGAGGAAGTTCGCGAGGTAATCGTCCGCGGAGGCGACTTCGCCGTAGTACGGCTCGTTCCGGTACTGCTCCTTGAACGGCGAGCGCGGCGCGTACGGCGCGTGGGGCTCGTAGATGTGCACCCACATGAACTTCTTCCGATCGGGCAGCGAGTCGTACCACTGCTGCGCGGCGGCGAGCGTCTCGCCGGCCGGCCGCTCCGGCACGGTGAACATCGTCGGCGCCGTGCCTTCGTGGTACTTGTCGTCGTAGACATCGAAGTCGGGATTGAGGCCGAACCGCGCGTCGAGCGGATACGCGCCGATGAACGCGCCGGTGGCGTAGCCGTTCTCCTTCATCAGCTTTGCGATCGTGTGATGTTTCGGATCGAGCGTGAAGCCGGCGTTGTCGCGCACGCCGTGCTGGAACGGCAGGAGACCGGTGAGGATGTTCGTGTGCGACGGGAAGGTGATGACGTTGTGCGCGTGGGCGTTGGAAAAGTAGATGCCGCCGCGCGCGAGCTCGTCGAGATACGGCGTCGGAACCTTTGATTTGGGGTTGGCGAACGTGAGGCAATCCCAGCGCAGCGTGTCGATTGTGACGAGGATGACGTCGGGCTGATCGGCGGGGGTGCTGCGGAAACGCAGCGCGGCGACAACGGCGACGGCGAGCGCGATCACCACGCCGGCGCCGATGAGCCAGCGCATCCTGTGGAGCGGCGGGCTCTCAGCCCGCCGGGGAGTCGGCGGGCTGAGAGCCCGCCGCTCCACCATTGGCTTTGTTCGTTTTTCTTCGCCACTACAGGACACGGAAAGGAATCGTGACCACTGATTGATTCCCGTCCTTCGCCTTCACGGTGAAGCGGAGCTCGTGGTCGCCGGCCGGAAGCTTCTCGGGCTTGAAGTTGAACAGCAGTTTCACGCCGCCGCGGTCATCGGCGGCGGTGCGGCCGACGAGCTTCACGTTCGGCACTTCGGACGAGCCGACGATCTCCGGTTTCACTTCGAGGTTCTCGAGCGGCATGCGATAGAGGAACAGCGCGAGCTTGTATTCCTTGTCCGTCTTGACGTCGGCTTCGCGCTTCGGAATGTACTTCGCCTCGCCGGTCGCGAACGGATACGGATAGTCGTCGCCGCGCGTCGGTCCGACGAGCATGACCCAGTTGGCCGGCTCGTCGAAGAGGAGCGGCGGGAGGACGACGGCGGTGTCGAACTTCGGCACATTCAGATCGCTGCGCACGAAGCCGAGGCGGCCTGATTCTTCAACGCGCACGATCGCCTTGACGGCGTACGTTCCCGGCGCGAGACGGAGCGTTCCGAAATAGCGCACGCCGGAGCTGCGCACGGTGTCGCCCGCCTTCGCGAGATCGAGCGAGATGCGCTGCTGCAGGAAGTCGATGACCTGGTTCTTGTCGTCGAATGCATAGAGATAGAGGTTCGCGGTCGCGGCATTGCCGGTGATGCCTTCGAGCAGCCGGCCTCCCGGGATCTCGACGAGCACCGGAACGCGGGCCTTGCCGCCGGGACCCGGCAGCGGAGTGGCGGCGAGCGAGAGATCGACGTCCTTGATCGGCGCGTCGGTCATCATGATCTCGGAGAGACTGAGCGTCTTCTCGAGATCGGTGATCTTCGTGCCCGCTTCGTAGTAGCCGAGGCGGTACGACGGCTTTCCGGTCTTCGCCTTCACTTTCAGCTCGTGGAACTTACCGGCCTTGCCGGTGCCGCGCGCGGTGAAGCCGAGGACGTAGACCACTTCCTGCTGCTTGAGCATGCGCGCGAAGTTCGAGCCCATCTCGTTGCTGTTCTTGAAGACCGTTCCGCCGGTCGGCGTCGTCATCAGGAACAGCGACTCGCTCGACGACCTCTTCACGCCGGTGCTGGCGTCGACCTGCGAGCGCAGGCCTTTGATGTCGATCGCGTGCAGCGTGACGTCGGAGCGGCGGAACATGTCGGCCATGATCTTGACGTCGGTGGTCGACTGCGAGCTGCCGAAGCGCTTCTCGTTGTCGACTTTCCACACTTCGCCCGACAGCGCCGCATCCGTGTCTTCGCGCGTTTTCTCGAACCCGAGCTCTTCGCGTCCCTGCACGAGCCGCGCGTCGAATCCCTCGGAGAGCAGGATGACCTGCTTCTGTCCCTTCACGCGATCGAGCATGCGGGCCACGATGCCGAAGTTGCTGAGCTGGATCTTGAGGCGATTGCGCAGTTCCGCGTCCTGGTTGCGCTGGCTCATCGCGTTCGCGTCCGCGACCTGTTCCTGATACGCCGCCTCGCGATCGGCTTTCCCGCCGGCAGACCGGGGCCGCTGGCGTCTGGATTGGCGTTCACCACCGCCGAGATCATCAGCGGATCGGCGACCTTGAAGTACTTTCGGATGTCCCAGCGTCTCGACCGCATTCGCGAGGAGCGTGCGGTTCTTCGTGAAGCTGGTGATCATCTTCGCGCCGCCCTCCGCGGTGTATACGACGACCGCGGCGAGATCGCGCTCGCCCATCTGCGTGTCGACGAACTGCTTTGCCGCTTCGGCCGCGCGGGCGATCGTGCCGGGCGCGGAGTTCGCGACGTCGAACAGCAGCACGAAGTGACGCGTGGCCACGGGCGGCAGCGGCGCGTTCGGATTCTCCGCCGCCGTGACCTTGGTCATGTCGACGGTCTCGAAGTATTCGATCGGAACTTTCTTGCCGTCGTCGAACAGCTCGAAGTCTTCCTTGGTCAGATCGCGCACCGGATTCCCGGAGCGGTCGACGACCGTGACCGGCACTTCCACAACGGTGACCTGAACGGCTTCACCGAAGCGCTGCGCGTAGGCGGTGGTCATGACCACCAACAGCAGCAGCGCAGTCACGAGCCAGCGGTGTTTCTTCATGATTTCTCCTTGTTCAACCCGTGTCATTCCGAGCGTAGCGAGGAATCTCCCCATTCAGGGGATTCCTCGCCGTCTTCGCGGCTCGGAATGACACTAAAGAATCCGGAATGGCAACGTCACAACCGACTCGTTTCCTTCCTTCGGTTTGACGGTGAATCTTAGTTCGTAGTCACCGGGCTGCAGTCCCTCGGGCGTGAAGTCGAAGAGCAGTTTCGAGCTGCCCTGCTCGTCCGCGGGTGTGCGGCCGACGAGCTTCACGTTCGCCTTCTGCGCCGCGCCGCCCGCACTGACGAGCTGCGGCGTCACGCCGAGGCTCTCGGACGGCACGCGATAGAGGAACAGCGCGAGGCGCTGCGATGCTCCCGCTTTGAGCGCGGGACGCGAGCGCGGCACGTACTTTTGCTCGCCGGCGTTGAACGGATACGGATACACGTCGCCGCGCGGCGAGCCGGCGAGCGTGATCCAGTTCGCGCTGTCGGAGAGGAACACCGGCGGCAGCACGGCCGCGCTTTCGAACTCCGGCACGTGCACGTCGCTGCGCACGAAGCCGATCTTGCCCGTCTCTTCGACGCGCACGACCGCCTTGATCGCGTAGTCGCCCGGCGGCAGTTGCAGCGTGCCGAAGTAGCGGATCCCGCCGGCCTTCACGGTCTCGACTTCATCGATGATGTCGAGGGCGATGCGCTGCGCGAGGTTGTCGCGCACCTGGTTCTTTTTGTCGAAGGCGTAGATGAAGAGGTTCGCGGTGAGAACCCCGCCGTCGACGCCTTGCACGAACTTGTCGCCCGGCAGCTCGATGAAGATCGGCACGCGCGCCTTCTCGATGAACGCGCCGGGGAGCGTCGTGAACGCGAGCGACATGCCGACGTCGTTGATCGGCTTGTCGGTCATCAGAATCTCGGTGAGGCTGATGGTCTTCTCGAGATTCGTCATCCGGTCGGACGCTTCGAAGTATCCGGCGCGATGCGCCACGCGCGCGCCGGGTGCAGTGGTCTTCACTTTCAGCGAGTGGAACTTGCCGGGCTTGCCGGCGGTCTTCGCGTTGAAGCCGAGGAGATAGACGACTTCCTGCTGCTCCATCATCCGCGCGAAGGTCGCCTTCAGATCGTTCGTGTGCTGGAAGACGGTGCCGCCGGTCGGCTCGGTGAGGAGGAACAATCCCTCGTTCGATTTGCTGCGCGCGCCGACTTCGCCGGCGGCGGTGTCGGTGTTGCCGCGGAGGCCTTTGATGTCGATGGCGTGCAGGACGACGTCGGAGCGGCGGAAGAGCGCCGCCATTTCGTTGATGTCGCGCGCGCTGCCGGCGTTGCCGAAGCGCTCGTCGCTGTTGACTTGCCACACCTCGCCGGAAAGCTTCTGATCGTTTTCCTCGGTGGCTTTGCTCGCGGAGATGTTTTCGCGTCCCTGCACGAGCCGCGCGTCGAATCCCTCGGACAGAAGAATGATCTGCTTGCGGCCATGCAGGCGGTCGAGCACGCGCGCGATCGTCGCCAGCTCGGAGAGCTGCACGCGCAGGCGGTTGCGCTGCTCGGTGTTCTGCGCGACGGTGGCCGTGCGCTGCTGCTCGCGCTGGACCGTGTCGAAGTGCTCGTTGAAGGCCGCGTTGGCTTCCGCTCTCTGCCGCCGATGCCCCCTGCGGCCGGTCCTCGATGCTCGGGATTTCGCCCGGCTCGCGCTCCGCCGCGACCGGCATTTCGGCGTTGAGGTCCGTCGACTTGAACGAGATCATCAGCGGATCGGCGACTTTGAAGTACTCCGGATTGCCGAGCGTGCGCACGGCCGCTTTCAACATGTTTTTGTCGGTGGTGAAGCTCGTGATCATCCGCGCGCCCTTTTCCGTGGTGAAGGTCGCCACCGCGCCGAGATCGCGCGAGGTCATCTGCGCGTCGATGAACGACAGCGCTGCCTCGCCCGCCCGCTTGATCGTGCCCGGGCCCGAGTTCGCGAGGTCGAAGAACAAAAGGAAGTTGCGCGTCGCCGCGGGCGGAAGGGCCTTGTTGTTCGCGGTGTCGAGCACTTTCATGTCGAGCACTTCGAAGTATTCGACCGGAACTCTCTTTCCTTCATCGAAGAGCTCGAACTGTTCTTTCGTCAGCCCGCGCACGGCCTTGCCGTCATTGCCGACGACAGTGACCGGCACTTCGACGACCGTCACCTGCACCGTCTCCGCAACCCGCTGCGCAAGCACACCGGTTGTCGCGAGAACGATTGCAACTACCGCAATCCACGTTCTGGCGTTCATGGTCTCTCCTTGAGGGAAGGCAAAGTGATTCTGACGCGCTGCGCGGCGCGCGGCGGTTTCAGTTACGTGACAGGTGGGACGCGCTCAGCCCGCCAGCCGCCGCAGCCCGGGATGATTCGGATACTTCGCCAGCCCCTGCCGCGCCCAATATTTCACGCCGCGGACGTCGCCGACGGTCTGCAGCACCTGACACACGGCGACGTACGACGGCGGCGTCGGCGATTCCTGGATCAGCTTGCGCACGAGCTGCGTGGCTTCGGGGATGCGCCCTTCCGCGACGAGCAGCAGCACGATGTTCTTATACGCGAGTGGCTCGTCGGGATACAGCTCGATCTCTTTCCGGAAGTCGCGCTCCGCTTCTTCCGCACGGCCGAGGCGCGCGAGCGCGTCGCCGCGGAAAAAGAAGAGACCCAGCACATCCTGATCGGGCTTCTTCACGCGCTCCGCTTCATTCAGATGCTCGATCGCGCGGTCGAGCTGGTTCTGCTCGATCTCGACGCGCGCGAGCGTGACCAGCGCGTTCGCGCGCTGGCGATCCGTCTCGCAGCGCGAGCTTTGCCTCGGCTTCCGCTTTCGTGAGGTCTTTCTTCTCCATCCAGATCCGCGCGAGGATGCCGTGGACCTGGCCGGGCTCGATTCTCATCGCCAGCTCGGCGTGCTTCTGCGCGTCGTCAAACTCGCGCCCTTCGAGCTGCATGTTCGCGATCTCGAGCGCGAGGTGCAGCGACTGCGGCGAGAGGCGCAGTCCTTCCTTCGAAATCGCGATCGCCTCTTCGCGCCGGCCGAGCTTCTTCAGCGCCTTCGCCTTGAGCTCGTACAGATCGACCATGCGCGGATTCGCGGCGAGCACGCGGTCGATGACCTGTAGCGTTTCGTCGTACTTGCGCTCGTAGAAGCGCTGATAGGCCACGCCGATCTCTTTGATGGTCGTGACGTGATCCTTCGGATCCTCGAGCACTTCGCCCGGCTTCGTCTGCGCCGTCGAACCGAGATAGCCGAGGGCCGTCAGCTTCGCGACGTCTTCGGGATTCACCGCCGACGGCGCTTCTGCTTCGTGAATGAGCGGCGCGATCGCCGCCTTCATCGCGAAAAACCCGCGGCGGTCCTGCGTGAGGACGTTGTTCTTCTCCGCGGGATCGTCGCGCACGTTGAAGAGCTCAGGCTTCGGCGACTGGATGTAGTGGCGCTCGCCGTCGATGAGCGAGTGCTGATCCGCCCAGCCGAAGTGAAAGCGCGCGTAGTAAGTCTCGCTGTAGACCGCGCGCTTCTCGGGTGACTTCGCGTCGAGGAACGAGAGCAGCGAACGTCCGGCGAGCTTGTTCGGCGCGGCGGCGGTCGTGCGCTCGACGATCGTCGGCACGAGATCGATCAGCTGCACCGGCGCGGCGACGGAGTCGCCGGCGAATTTCTGCTGCGGCAGTTTCACGATCAGCGGAACCTGGATCGCCTCGCGATAGAGGAACGTGCCGTGCTCCTCTTCGCCGTGGTCGTTGAGTCCTTCGCCGTGGTCGGAGAGAAGGATGATCAGCGCCTTGTCGTAGAGGCCCTGATCCTTCAGCCACTGCAGATACTGGCCGACGATCTCATCGGCGCGCGCGATCTCGCCGTCATACGGCGCCGACGCATAGCGGGTGCGGAATGGCTCCGGCGGCGTGTACGGTGAATGCGGCTCGTAGATGTGCAGGAAGAAGAAGACCGGTTTCTGCTGCTTCGCGATCCAGTTCTCGGCAACCTGCGCCGTCGCCGAACCGTCGCGCTGGATGTTCGCGAGCAGCGGCTGCCCGCGTCTCTCGGGAAGCACCGCCACTTCGTCGTCGTAAAGATCGAAGCCGCGATTGAGGCCTCCTTCGCGGCGCAGTACGAACGCCGAAACGGCCGCGCCGGTGGCGTAGCCGCGCTCGCGCAGCGACTCGGTGATGGTTTTCGCCGTGGGGCGCAGCTGAAAGCCGATGTTGTCGCGCACGCCGTGCTCGGACGGGAGGAGTCCGGTGAGCATCGAGGTGTGCGACGGCAGCGTGAGCGGCGTGTGAGAGTAGGCGCGCTCGTAGAGAATGCCGTCGCCGCGCAGCGCGTCGATGTTGGGAGTCTCCACGCCTTTGTAGCCGTAGGCGGGAAGGTGATCGGAGCGCAGTGTGTCGATCGAGATCAGAAAGACAGGAGTGCTCGGCGACGCCGCGGGAACCGTGCGGTTGCCTTTGCACGCGGCGGAAAGGAGAAGGGCGAGGGCTAATGCCCCCGCCCAGATCCCTCGTTTCACTCGGGATGACACGCGTTCGCTCCGCTCGCGCGTGTCACTTCATCTGCGCGAGCAGGTCCTTGGCGTCTTTCGCCTCGGAGCTGTCCGGCGCCATGGCGACGACTTTCTGCAAGTCGGCCTTCGCCTCTTTCATCTTCTTCAGCTGCAGCGAGGCGATGGCGCGATAGTAGTACGCGGCCGGCATATCGGACGCGACCGCGACTGCATCATTGAAGTACTTGTACGCGTCCTCGGGCTTGTTGTTGTTGATGAAGCGGATGCCGATGTTGAGGATCGTGTTCGGATCGGCGAGCGCGCCCGGAGGCATGTCGGCGAGGATCTTCTTCGCGGCGTCGACCTGCTCGTCCTGCAGAAGCATGTCGATGAGCAGCGTCGCGGCGGTCATGTTGCCGGTGTCAGCCGCGTAGATCTCCTGCATGACCACCAGCGCCTTCTTCACTTCACCCGCGCCGTGATAGGCGCGCGCGAGCGCGAACTTGAGCTGCGTGTTGTCCTTCAGGACGACGATGGCCTTTTCGAACTCCGTCGCCGCTTCCTTCCACTTCTGCTCTTTGAGGAAGTTGTTGCCGGCCTCGATGGCCGCGGCGATCTCGGGCGTGATCTCGACGCCGCCCACCATGATCGCTTCCTTCTGCTGTTCTTCCTCGGCCGGCTTCGGCGCCTCTTCGGGCTTCGGCTCGATGACGATCTTGATCGGAGGCGACAGGCGCTCGATCTCGCTCACGTTCGCGTTGGTCTTGCGAACGAGGAATCCCGTGGCCTCGACGTCGATGAGCCACTGGCCGCCGATCAGTCCGCCGGCCGCCCATTTTCCTTTGGCATCGGTGAGGATGGGATCGGGCCCGGTCTCGCTTCCGCGGACCGATTTGAGAATGACCTTGGCACCCTGGACCGGCTTGCCGTTCTGATCAACGACGACACCCTGCAAGCGTCCAACACCTCGCCATGCCTGAGCCGACGCTGTCGCGGCAATCAGAAGAGCGAGAAGAGACGCGCTCACGAACAGCGCTGCTTTTTTCAACGGAATCTCCTCCTTATTGAACGCTCCGAAAAAGAAAAAACCCGCCGGGAGAATTCCCGGCGGGTTTCGGTGAAACGACCTTGGAATAAAGAGCTTAGAACGTCAGGCGCGCGCCGACACGGAAGATGCGCGGCGACTGATATTCACGAATGCGGCTCGCAGCCGGACGGCGCGCGGTTGCACGCGCGAGGTCGGCGTTGCGCTGCAGCACGACACGGTTGTTCGTCACGTTGAACGCGTCGACGGAGAACTCGAGGCCCACGCCACGGAAGCGGAAATCCTTCGCGAGACGGAGGTCGACCGAGTACGGATTGTCGAGGCGATGCTCGGTGACGTCGGAAACGAGGATCTGGCGGCGAACTGCGGCCACCGGCAGAACCGGCGTTTCATGAACGTAGAGAATCGGATAGCCCTGGCGCATCGTGAAGTTCACGCCGAGGTTGGCTTCGATCAGCGGGACCTGATAGACCGCGGCCGCGTTGAACGCCCACTCGGAGTTGATCCACACCGCGCCCTTGGAGCCGGAGATCGTGCCCGAGCCCTGGACGACATCGGCGCCGTCGCACACGCTGCAACCGGTGCCGGTGCGCGCCTGCGTCGGATCGATGATCGCCTGAGACTCGACGCTCTGGGTCCAATCGTTCCACGAGAAGTTGCCACGCAGCATCCAGCGGCTGGCCATGCGCTTCACGGCCGAGAACTCCAGGCCGTCGTACTGCTGCGAGTAACCGTCGCGGTTCGTGAGCGCGTAGTAGATCGGCAGACCGACTTCCGGCTTCACGTCGTAGAACGGAATGGTGTACGGATCGACCTCGAACACCGTGCTCGGGCGAGTGACCGTGCCGAGCTGGATGTAGTCGGCAGTGGTGTACCAGTCGCCCGAACCCGGAGACTTCTCGGGCCGTCTCCAGAGGAAGTTGTCGAGATCGCGGTGCGTGTAGTTGACGCCGACGACGAAGTCGCGGAGCAGTTCATGCTCGAAGCCGAGGATGAACTCGTCGGTCGACGGAGCTTCCACGTCCGGATCGACGCGAACGACCTTCAGCGCCTGGCCGAGGTGGTTCGGATCGAAGCCGACCGGATTGACGATCTGTCCGCCGGTGTAGGCCCAGTTGATCTCGCCCGGATCGATGCGATCGTTGCCGTTCAGATCGACCGTATAGGCGCCGCCATAGGAATAGCTGCCGTAGATTGCGCCTGTGTAGCCCGTGGAATTCGAGCCCATCTGCGCGACGTAGCTGTTGTACGCGGCGCGGAGGAGGGTCTTCTTCTCGGAACCGAGAGCGTAGGTCAAGCCGATACGCGGGGAGATGTCATCCCACTCCATCGTGTCGATGGCGCTGCCCGAGACGGAGAAGCCCGGAAGAATGACCGTACCGCCGGGAGTCTTGAAGAGATTGTTGGCCGAGGCGGGGCTGGTCTGATCGCCCGCTTCACCCTTCTGGTTGTCGAAACGGAGACCGGCCTGCAGCGTGAGGTTGCCCCACAGCATCGTGTCGCCGACGTAGATGTCGTTGTACGAGTACTCGTAGTTATAGTTACCGATCGAGTAGAAGTACGTGAGACCGAGGCCCTTGCAGGGGCCGCCGAACTCGGCGTCCGCGAGCGTGGTGCAGCGCGGAGCGTTGGCCGGCGAGAAACCGGAGAAGTCGATGATGAACTGATCGTTCGGATAGAAGGTCAGACCCTTGGCGCCCGCGGAGCGGTAGCCGAATCCGAACTTGAGCTCGTGCGAGAGCGCGCCGGTGTTGAAGAACGCAGAACCGTCGAGACGGGTCTGTTCCTGCGGACGCACGCCTTCCACCGAAAGGAACGTGTTGCGGTTGATGCCGGTGAAGAAATCGTTGACCCACGACTTGCTCGCGTTCGCACGCGCGCAATCCATGTCCGAGCAGCCCGCGTTGGAGTTGGCCCAGAGGCCGAATCCGCCGTTGACCTTCGAGTACATGCCGGTCAGGTAGAAGTTCGAAGAGAAGATGTGGGTGTCTTCGATCTTGTACGTGCCCTTCGGACCGAAGCCGCCCTGATTCCAGGTGGTCTCCGGCGGACGGGTCGGGCCCGCGTTACGGCCGATCTTTTCCTTGCTGCTGTCGGCGTAGAACCCGGTGGCGCTGTTGTTGCGCGTGATCTGCGCATTCAGCTTGAAGTTGAGGGTCTCGAGGGTGGTCTTGTCGGTGAAACGCGCCGTCGACGCTCCCGGAGGAAGAACGGCCGGATCCGACTGGGCGGTGAACAGATCGATCTGCTGATCCGCATAGGAGCCCCACAGCCAGAGGCGATCACGGATGATCGGTCCGCCGACTTCGAAGCCCATCTCGCGGTTCGAATCGATTTCGTTGGCCTTGACCAGATACGGAACGTTGGACGGGTTGCGGGCGGGATCCAGACCGCGCGCTTCCGGCGTCGGCTCGGCTGCGGCCTGCCACTCGCCGTCGGCGAGGTAGTAGCGCGCCGAACCGCTGAGATCATTCGTGCCGCGCTTGGTGACCATGTTGATCTGGGCACCCGGCGTCTGCACGCGAGGATCCGTGCCGCCCGTGGCGACCTGGATTTCCTCGAAGCTGCCGAAGTCGTAGTAGCCGGACGACGCACCGGTTGCAATCATGTCGGTGGTGTTGACGCCGTCGACGCTGTACGTCGCCTGGTCGCCGCTGACACCTTTCGACACGAACTGCGACTGCTGGCCGGACTCATTGCCGCCTACGTTGATGCGGTCCATGAGCACGCCCGGCACCTGCTGCAGAATGACCCACGGATCGCGGGCGCTCGGAATCTGCTCGAGCTCCACTTCCGTCACCGTCGCACCTGTGCCGGTGCGGCGCGTGTCGAGCAGCGGGGCCTCGGCCGTGACCGTGATGGTCTGCGACACCGACGGGTTCAGGGTCATGGAGACATCGGAGTTACGTCCGATGTTCACCGAGACGCCTGTACGCGTCGCTGTGCCGTAGCCAGCCAGCTCGGCTTTGAGCGCGTACTGCCCGGGGGAGAGATTCAGGAAGCGGAAATCGCCCTGCGCATCCGTGATGAATGTCTGCGGGGCGCCGACTCCTGTGAGGGTGACGGTGACGCCGGGGAGCGCCGAACCGTCGTTTGCTACGACTTTGCCGAAAATGTTACCGGACTGAAGCTGCGCGTATGCACCGACGGCAAGCAGTGATACGAGCATGGCGGCCATTGCCGCACGAAACCAAAGGGGAGGGCACCGTTTCATATCGGCTCCTTTCATGGGGTTATATCGAAGCGACCGTTTGTGCAGATTTTCGGCCGTCTTGCCGGAATCTGCCAACTGTTGCCTGTTCAGAGACTTAGCTTGAGAATGAGCATGTTTGGGAAAGCGCCGATCTTCAATTGACCGTTGGCGCGCGTTCCTAGTTTTGAATCGTTCTACCCCGGTTGCCGGCGCACGTCCAACGAAACGCAGCCCGCGACGCGGCGCGTACTCTAGCACTTTGTGGGCTGTCAAGAAAAGGTGAACGATCGGTGGCCGGGCGGTCGCAGAAGCCGCAGAAAGAACAAACGCCGCGAAGTTCGCTCCGCGGCGTTTGCATGGCCCGCCTTCCGGCTGCCTACGAGGTTAGCTGTCGGATTCGGGCTGGAAGCCCTACCAGCTTCTGGCTGGATTCACCCCGGACGGTGGCAAGCCGTCGCTTCGTTGGTTCCCCCGTTCCTCGGCGCCGAGGATTAGGCGGCAAGGCCGCCACCAATGGCGGCGAGGGAGAGTGTACGCTCGGAACGTGGCATGTCAAGCGGGAGTTCAGGAATGAAACCAGCCCCAGCCAGGATTAGAACGCTCGCTTGCCAACGCGGCGGCGTATGGTATCGTCCGCGCCGCTCTTCGCGAGCCCACCTCTCGCGCCTAGGTAGCTCAGTTGGTAGAGCAGAGGACTGAAAATCCTCGTGTCGGCGGTTCGATTCCGTCCCTAGGCACCAACCCTCCTGTAACGCTTCGGGCCTTCGTGTCACTACCGTGGCATGAGGGAGACCGGCGATTGGAAAAACGCGACGGTCATTGAGTTGGACAACTCGTCGCGCAAGGTGTTCTCCGATTTCCCGCAATTGAAATTCGACGCAGCGTACACCGCACGCTTCAGCGTCTTACAAAGCGACGGCTCATGGTCGGGGCCCGGTGCGGAGAGCTGCGCATTTCGACTGAAGAATTTCGTGAGGCTCTACTCGTGCAAGTCTGAGATTCCGATACACGTGGAACGCGTCGCCGTCGCAATCGACTGCATCCGTGAAGGGATTGGCCGAGGGAATCTATGAAGTCACGGTGACGGACGCAAATGGTTGCCCGAGAAAGGCGCGTGCGGTGATTGCGCGGCAGAGCTGCCCGTAATCCTCACCGCACCGTCAACAACGGATACGGATTCACCGGCTCGCCCTTCCACCACTGCTTCGTCGGAGAAAGCACTTCCACGGCGAAATGAAGATGCGGCGTATCCGGCGGCGCGTTGCCGGTCGTACCGACATAGCCAATCACCGTCCCTGCTTTGACGAAGAGTCCTTCATAGATCCCGGGCTCGTAGCGATCGAGGTGCGCGTAGTAATAGACGCGCTCTTCGTTCACATCGAACTCATAGATCGTCAATCCGCCGGCGCGGCTGGTGAACAGCTTCCGGATCGTGCCGTCGACTGCCGCGATCACCGCGGTTCCGCGCGGCGCGCGGATGTCGATCGCATTGTGCACGCGGCCACCGCTGCGCGCCTGCGTGTACGTGTCCTGCAACTCCTGCGGAGCGACGCCCAGCACGGGAAGTAGGAGTGTCGGCGTCTGGAGCATCGGCATTCCTTCGGCTGCGCGCAGGATAGGCGTCGCCGGCTGGACGAGCGGCGTCCGCGCAGGCTGCACGGGTAGCGTCACGGCGCCCCCGCGCGGAGCCGCCAGAATCACCACCACTACCGCCCCCGCGATCCATCCACAAACCAGGATGCCAAGAGTACGCACGCGTCCGATAATGACAGACGCGTGCCGGAACTTCCCGATATTTCGATTTATCTAGAAGCGCTCGCTTCACGCGTGCTCAGCCGTACGCTCGAAAAGCTTCGGCTCGCCAACCCGTTCGTGCTGCGCACCGTCGACCCTTCGCCTTCCGACATCGCAGGCAAACGCGTCGTCGCGATGCGCCGTATCGGCAAGCGCATCGTGTTCGAGCTCGAAGGCGATTTGTTCGTCGTGATCCATCTGATGATCGCCGGGCGTTTCAAGTGGCTGCCGAAAGGCGGCAAGGTGCCGGGCAAAGTCGGACTCGCGGCCTTCGACTTCGACAATGGAACGCTCGTTCTCACCGAGGCCGGATCGAAGCGGCGAGCGTCGATTCACATCGTGCGCGGCGAAGATGCATTGCGCGCGCTCGATCCCGGCGGCATGGACGTCCTCGACGCCTCGCTCGAGACCTTCCGTGACGCGCTCACCAAAGAGCGCCATACGCTCAAGCGCACGCTCACCGATCCGCACGTCTTCAGCGGCATCGGCAACGCCTACTCCGACGAGATCCTCCATCGCGCGCGCCTCTCGCCCGTTCAAATGACGACCAATCTCTCGCCCGAAGAAATCGAGCGGCTCTTCAACGCCATGAAGAAAACGCTCGTCGAATGGATCGAGCGCTTGCGCGCCGAGACCGGTACCAAATTTCCGGAGAAGGTCACGGCTTTCCGTCCGGAGATGGCGGTGCACGGCAAGTACAACCAGCCCTGTCCCGACTGCGGAACGCCCGTGCAGCGCATCGTCTACGCCGAGAACGAGACCAACTACTGCGCCCGCTGCCAGACCGGCGGCAAGCTCCTCGCCGACCGCGCGCTGTCGCGGCTGCTGCATGGGGATTGGCCGAAGAGCATCGATGAACTGTGATTTGTCGGTTGCGCGGTTACGCGGTCTCGCGGTTGCGCCGAGCAACCGAGCAACTGAGCAACCGAGCAACCGGTTTCTAACGTTTGCCTTCCGGGCACGTCTACACGCCCAGAACACATGCTCGAGGCGGTCATCACCACCGGCACCATTCCCATGAGGGAATCAGCAACCAGCGCCGAGGATCGCCGGCTCGCGGCGGCTTGCGCCGCGGGCGACACGAAGATCTTTGAAGAGCTGTATCGCCGCTTCGGCGACCGGATGAAGAGCATCGCCTGGAATCACCTCGGCAGCGTTGCCGATGCCGAGGATGCGGTGCAGGAGACCTTCCTCAAAGTGCATCGCGCCGCGAGGACGTACACCGGAGAAGCATCGTTCGCGACGTGGGTCTACCGCATCCTCGTCAACACCTGCTACGACGCCCTCCGCAAACGCAAACGGCGCATCGACGAAGCGCCGCTCGAAAACGAAGAAGGCGTGCTCCTCGAGCGCAGCGGGCCGAGCGTCGACGACGCGAAGCGGATGACGCTGCAGAAGCTGCTCGACGAGCTCCCCGAACAACGACGCACGGTCTTCAGTCTCTTCGAGATCGAAGGCCTCAGCCACGCCGAGATCGGCGAGATCCTCGGCATCAGCGAAGGGAATTCCAAGTGGATTCTCTTCTCGACCAAGAAAGAGTTGCAGGAGAAGTGGAACCGGAACCGATCATGAACATTCAGTGCAGTAACCTCGACGACCTCCTCTTCGACGCTTCCCCTCTGTCGATGCGCACGGCAGAAGAACACGCGGCGCAATGCCCCGCGTGCGCGGAGAAGCTGGAGTCGTGGAACGAGCTCTCCACCACCGCGCAGTCGCTGCGCACCACCTGGCAGAACGATCTGCTCTGGCCGCGCATCGAGCGCGCGCTCAAGGTAGAGAAGAAACGCTCGCCGATGCGGGGCATGTGGCAGGTCGCCGCCGCGGCGCTCCTCACCCTCGGCCTCGGCGGCACGGTCTACTACAACGTGCGCGAACAGGTGCATGACGCGAACTTCGACAAGAAGATCATCACCATCAGCGCCGTGGAGGAAGCGGAGAAAGCGGAGCAGGTCCACATCCGGGCGATCGCGAAGCTCGAGAAGCTCGCCGATGCGAAGCTCGAGGACAGCGAGTCGCCGCTCATGGTCTCGTACAAAGAAAAACTGATGCTGCTCGATGACGCCATCGCCGACTGCCAGGCCAACATCGATCGCAACCGACAGAACGCGCACATGCGCGAGCAACTGCTGGCGATGTATTCCGAGAAACAGCAGACGCTCGTGGACGTGCTGCGGGAGGACACCAATGTCTCGAATCAATAAAGCACTGCTGGCGCTCGCGCTCGCGCTCCTCGTGGCGCCGCTGCGCGCCGAGCCCCACGACGATGAAGAGGACAGCCGCTACGAAGTGAAGTACTCGAAGGATCTCCACTTCGGTGGCGGCCGCGTCACGATCGACCATCGCTTCGGCGACCTCAATGTGAAAACGCAGGCCGGATCGACGGTCAGCGTCCGCGCCACGATCCGCTCCTCCGATCCCGACATCGGCAAATCGATCCGCATCGCCGCGAGCGAAGACGGCGGCAACGTCAACGTGCGGACGATCTTCCCCAGCATCCATAGCCGCGGGAACATCTCCTTCTCCGTCGACATGACGGTCACGATTCCGTCGAACGCGCAGCTCACGGCGAAGAACCAGTTCGGCGCGACGGACGTGCGCGGATTGCGCGCCGCGGCGACGATCGACAACAAGCAGGGATCGATCGTCTTCGCCGATGTGCGCGGCGGCGCGTTCAGCGTCTCCAACGCCTTCGGCTCGATCGACATGGTCGACGTCGACGGCGCGGCCACCGTCAGCAACAGCAACGGCTCCATCACTGTGAAAAACGCCGGCAACGCGCTGTCGATCAACAACCGCTTCGGCTCCGTCACCGTCGACGACGCGAAGCGCACCGTGTCGATCACGAACACGAACGGCACCATCACCGCGCTCGACATCACCGGCGCGCTGACGGTCACGAACTCGTTCGGCAACGTGAAGGCCTCCACGCTCAGCAGCTCGGCGAACATCACCACGTCGAATGCGCGGGTGGACCTGGCGAACGTCAACGGATCGGCGACCGTGAAGAACTCGTTCGGCACCGTCATCGCGCAGACGATTCGCGGCGACCTCACGGTGGACTCCAACAACTCGAAAGTCGATGCCGCGAACGTCACCGGCAACGCGAAGATCGAGACCGCATTCGGCAACGTGACGCTGCAGAACGTCGGCGGCATCGCCGACATCACCACATCGAACGGCAACATCAAGGTGATGGACGTCGGCGGCGCATTCACGGCGGAAACGCGCTTCGGCTCCGTGCGCGCGGAGCGCATACGCGGCTCGGCGGATGTGAAGGGCTCGAACGGCGGCATCACGCTGCAGGAGATCAACGGCGACGTGAAGGTGCGGACGAGCTTCGGCGCGGCGTTCGTGAGCGGCGTGACGGGCTCGGTGGACGTGCAGAACGAGAACGGCGCGATCTCGGTGGAAGGACTGCGCGGCGGATGCAAGCCGGTGACGCTGCGGACGACGTTCAGCTCGATCAAGGTCGCGCTGCCGCCCAGCGTCGGCTACACGGTCAGCGCGCGGACGTCGTTCGGCCGCATCACCAGCGAGCTGCCGATCACCACGACGACGGTCGGTGAGGACACGCTGATCGGCACGATCGGCCGCGGCGGCTGCAGACTCGATCTCTCGAACTCGAACGGCAGCATCACGATCGCGAAAGACTGACGCCTCCGGCGTCATTCTGAGCCGCGAAGACGGCGAAGAATCTCGGTCGACGTAGCTTGAGATTCTTCGCCGTGCTGCGCCGGCTCAGAATGACGCTACGCGTCAAAACGTGCGGCGATAGGTGAAGATGAATTCTCGCGGAGCGCAGTTGCGGATCGGCGGCGAAAACTTCGCTGACTTGATCTCGCGCTCCGCGAGAAACGCCAGCGACTCATCGCCCGTGCCGTTCGACACGACCTTCGTCCGCGTGACCTTCCCCTTCGTGTTCACGCTCGCCTCGACGACGACCATGCCGTGAGCGCCGCGATCCGAGAATGCCAGCGTCGGCGTTTCCTCGAACGCGAAGTCCGAGTCCGCGGGACAGCCCTTCTTCCCCTTGGCCGCCACCTTCTTCTTCTCGCTGCCGCTCGATACGAACCGCGACGCCACCCAGCCGACCTCGCCGCTCGCCAGCCGCACCTTCACCCACCCCTCGCTGTTCACGAGCACATCGAGCGCGTCGCCTTTCTTCACCTGCGTGACGACGTCCGCATCCGTCGATGCTTCACTGCGCACGTTGAGCGCGGAGGCGGTGACGCGCACGCTGCCGATCACTTTTCCCTCGACGGGCGCCGCAACGGGCACAGGCGCAGGTGGTTCCGGCACAGGCTCCGGCCGCGGCGCCGGAGTGGCGCAGGCGAAGAGCAGCAGCATTGCGAGAAGCGGGACCCGGCGCAAGCGGGCGGGATTGTATGACAGCATTCGTGCCGCGAGTCGATGGTAGGCTAAAACCCTATGCGAGCCGCGTTGCGCGTCTGGCTGGGTGGCGCACTCTGTTTGCTGGCCTGTTGCAGAGCCCGCGAAGACCAAGCATTCCTGCAGGCGCGCGACCACGCCGTATACAGCGCCGTATTGCGTGAGCAGCTGACGTGGCCACAAGAGGGCGAGCACGGCCGGGGCTGCACGTTTTACGACTCCAATGGCCGCGTTGCGGTCGTCGGCACCACGCAGCCACTGCCGCCCGGCACTCCGTCACGCGATGCCGGGTGGGCCAAACTGCTGCCCGCCCGGGCGGCACCGCTCATGGCCGCGTTGCGCGCGCTGGATCGCGAACCGGCTCTTGCCATCGACCCGAAACGTCTCGCCGCGGGCGCTCCAATCGAGCTCGTGCCCGAGCCACTCGCCGCGCGCACGCTCTGGCCCAAAGAACAAATCACGATGAGCTCCGGACAAAACGCGCCTCTCTTGTTCTGGTTTTCGCGCGTCGCCTATACCGCCGACGGAGATTGGGCGCTCGTCTATGCCGCACAAGTGTGCCCCGGAATCACTCCGGCGATGGTGCACGAAGCGGAAGGCGGAGCCTATGAGGCGGTTTTCCTCGCGGCACTGCAACGGCGGTCAGGCAGCTGGATCGTCCACAAAGATCCTCTGTTCCTGGACATTGCACTGCCGCGTGTTCGCGGCGGACGCGTCAAAGACTCCTTCCCACCGCCGGCACGATGATGCGCAGTTCGTCCATCAGCCGCGCGAACTGTTCGGGATAGAGCGACTGCGGACCATCACACACCGCTTTGTCGGGATCGTGATGGACTTCAATGAGCAACCCATCGCCTCCCGCCGCCACAATGGCGCGCGCGACCGGCATGACCTTGTCGCGGCGGCCGACTGCATGCGACGGATCTGCAATGATCGGCAGGTGCGAGAGTTTCTCAATGACCGGGATTGCGGAGATATCGAGCGTATTGCGCGTGTACGTTTCAAACGTGCGAATTCCGCGCTCGCACAGAATGACTTCGTAATTGCCGCCGGCCATGATGTATTCGGCGGCGAGGAGCCATTCCTGAATCGTGGCCGACATGCCCCGCTTCAATAGAATCGGCCTACGGATCTGGCCTAACGCGGACAATAAATTGTAATTCTGCATATTGCGCGCGCCGACCTGCAGGATGTCGACATACGGGAGCATTCCTTCAATCTGCGAGATTTCCATGACCTCGGATACCGTGGCCATTTCGTTCTCGTCCCCCGCCGCCCGCAGCAGCTTCAATCCCTCGACACCCATCCCCTGAAACGCATACGGCGACGTGCGCGGCTTGTACGCGCCGCCGCGCAATACTTTCGCGCCCGAGCGCGCGACGCGGCGCGCGGTCTCGAAGAGCTGATGTTCGCTCTCGATCGTGCACGGGCCGGCCATGACCACCACGTGATCGCCGCCGATCTTCACGCCCCGCGCATTGATGATGGTCTTCTCGCGCCTCCACGTGCGGCTGGTGAGCTTGTACGGCTCGCTGACGCGCACGACTTCCTGCACGCCTTCGAACAATTCGAATTCGCGCGGGTCGATGGTGTCGACATGTCCTACGACGCCGAGGACCGTTTGATCGGAGCCGGTGGACCGGTGCACGTCGAAGCCGCGCGAGGTCAGCTCCGACATCACGTGCTCGATGTTGCGTTCTTCGGTGTGTTTCTCCATCACGATGACCATGGCTTCTCCTATTTCGCCGCGGACTCGCGTTCCACGCGGCGCGACTCGTCAATGATTCGTTCGAACAGGCGGCGGATGGCGGCGGCATCGAGCGGCCCGGGCGCGGACGCCTCCTCGACACGCAGCAGCACTTCTTTCTCCCGCTCCGGCGCATAGATGGGGAGCGAGAGCAATCCCTTGATGTCGCCGATCTCGCAGGCATACCGCGCACGCTGATTGAGGAGCTTGACCAGCACCTCATCGACGCGGTCGATCGCATCGCGCAGGCGTTTCAACTCGGCTTCGGCATCGATCGTGTTCATCAACAAAAAACCTCTTCCCGTTGCCGAGAAGAGGTGTCGATCTGCCGTTACCGTTTCGAGCGCCCCTTCCCACGTCGGGGCGCACATTGCCCCACGCTAGCTGTAGTAGCCGTAATAGCCCGTAAAGCCGGCGAGGGACGTCATTAGGGGAGGAGAGTACGGGGGAACGGGCTGCGCGTCAAGAGGCTCAAAGGAGGCCGAGGCTCAAAGGCTCAAAGCAAACCATGGGGGCCCACTTTGAGCCTTTGCTCCTCTGAGCCTCTGCGCCTCCACGCCTCTCTCCGCGCTGTTAAACTCTCGCCGCACCGATGCCAACGACAGTCACCCTCGCCCGCTGCGCGTTCCACGCCGAGCGGCCGGCGTTCGCGCGATGCATGCGCTGCACGAAGATGCTCTGCCAGGAATGCGCGACGCAGTGGGATGGGATCTGGCATTGCGCGGGCTGTCTGGGCGCGAGGCGCGGCGCGGGGGTGCAGCGCTCGCCGTTCGCGTCCTTGCTCGGCGTTGCCTTGATGTCCCTCATCCTTCTCTATCTCGGCGCGCGGGTGATGGTGTGGACGGGCGCGCTGATCGCGGGTCTGTTTTGATTCGCGCGCCGCTCTCCATCACGTCCGTGCTCGACGAGGCCGCGGAGGTCGTGAAGCTCACCGCGCCGTGGACCGCCGTCCTCGCGCTGACCGCCCTTCCCTACCGCTTCCTGCAAGCCGTCTTTCTCGATCAGCTCATCGAAGTCCACGAGAGCGCCTCCCAATACGGCCACCTCCTCGGCGCGACCGCGAACATGATCGTGGCCACTGTCCTCCTCGCGCTCTGGGGCCGCGCCGTCTACGCCCGCGCGTGCCGTCTGGCCATGGCCCGCGGCATGGCTCCGGGACGCGCCGCGTGGCGCGTGCCCGTCGCGGCATTCGCGTGCTACGTCCTCACCGCATCGGCGGCCATCTTCGCCGGCTCCGTCGGCGTCCTCACCCTCATCGGCCTCGTCGTCGCCGTCATGTTCGCCGGCCTCGCCATCGGCACGATGGAGCTCAACGAGCGCGCCGGCGTCTTCGCGCCGTTCCGCATCATCGGCCGCTCCGCGCGCCCGGTCGGCGTTCCGCTCGCGTTCGTGTTCGTCTTCTTCTGCGCCTGGATCATCGCCTTCGCGAATCTCTGGGCCGCGTTCAACGTCGGCGCGTGGCTCGTCAGCGCCATCGGCGGCTTCGACGCCCCGAACTGGCCGCTGCTGTTCGGCGGAAGCAATCGCCGCTTCGTGCTGATGCTCTTCGCCGGCGGGCTGCATCGTCGTCGAGCCGTTCTGGATCGCCGCCCATGTCGTCTTCGTGCGCAAAGCGGGAGCGCAGGAGAGCGGCGACGATCTCCGCGCCTGGTTCGCGGAGCTGCGGCGGGCATCATGAGGCGCGTCTTGAACACGGCCCCTCATCCGGCCTCCGGCCACCTTCTCCCCGCACGCGGGGAGCAGGGCGACGAGACTCAGTCGTCGTCGTTGCCCCTCTCCCCGCGTGCGGGGAGAGGGTGGCGCGAAGCGCCGGGTGAGGGGCGGCGCCTCTCGCTCATCCTTCTATTCCTGCTCGTCGCGCTGCCCGCATTCGCGGAGCAGAGGATCATTCCCGTCCGCGAATACCTCGGCCTGCTCGAACAACTGCAGCAACATCTCGCCACCGGACAACTCGCGGTTGCGCAGCGGGAAGCGCGCGGCTTCGCCGAATTCGTCGTCGACTCTCCGCAAGGCCGCTTCCACGCCGACACCTCGCTCCTCCTCGCCATCGCCGACGCGAAGCGCGCCGACGTGCAGTTGCAATCGCGCCTCGCCGTCACGATCGACGAGATCCGCCGCGTCACGCCCGGCGCACAGGCACCCGCCGATCCGAAGCTGCTCGCGCGCGTGGCCAGCGAGCAGGAAGTGCCGGAGCTCGCGCCCGGCGGCGAGATCCCGCTCAAGCCCGTGACGACGCCGCTGCTCGAGCGCGTCGCGCAGTCGCTCGAGCGCGCGTGGGACTGGATCCTCGACAAGCTGGATCGCATCCTCGAATGGATCCTCGACCTCTTCCCCGACAGCGCGCGGCAGCGGGGAGCCACCGGCGGGATGCGCTGGATCGTCGCGGCGCTGGTCGCGCTGATCGTGATCCTGATCGTGATCCTCGCCCTCGAGTCGCGCCGCCGCGCGCGCAGAAAGACGAAGACGGATCTCGAGACGAGCGAACCGCTCGGATCGAAGCGCGATGACGATCCGCTCTCACGCGGCGCCTCGGAGTGGGAGCGCTATGCCGCGCAGCTCGCGCAGAACGGCCGCTTCCGCGAGGCCATCCGCGCGTGGTACCACGCGGCGCTCGTCAGCTGCTACGCCGCCGGCGTGCTGCACTTCCGCAAGAGCCGCACGAACTGGGAGTACATCGCCGCACTCGCGCCGTCGCTCGAGTGGCGCCCCGAGTTCATCACGCTCACCCGCCGCTTCGAGCGCGAGTGGTACGGCGCGAGCCAGAGCTCGATCGACGCCTACGACGACTGCCATCGCCGCGCGCGCACGGTGATCGACAACGTGCGAGGGAGCGCATGAGACGCGCGCTGCCGCTGATCCTCGCCTCCGCCGCGTTCGCCGCGCTGACGATTCTCTGGATCGTCAGCGATCGCCGCGCCGCGCAGCGCGTCTACGACGAATACTCGTCCGCCAACATCTCCGAAAAAGGACTCTCGCTCGCCTCCGGCTATCTCGCGAAAACGCGCAAGGTGGCGATGCTCACGCGCCCGCTCCCGCGCGCGAATGTCGAGCGCAACGCGGTGGTGTTCCGCGTCACCCGCGCGGCGCCGACGTTCTTCGATCCCGAGGATCTCGACGAAGGACAGTTTGGACCGCCGCGCCCGCGCCGCGAGACTGCTGCTGAGCGAAGCGGAGGAAACCTTCGTGCGCAGCGGCGGACGATTGATCCTCGCGGCCGCAACCTCGCCGCTCCCGACGACGGACGTGAGCGAGCCGGCGGCGAAGAAAGTGTTCCCGATCTGGCGCGACGTCAACGACGTCGACCTCGGCGAAAAGGCGCGCGGCTTCGAGTCGCTCCGCCCGCACATGCATGCGGTCTTCGCCAGCGGCGCGCGGGCGATCATCGCGCGCGAGCGCATCGGCAGCGGCGAGCTGTTCCTCATCTCCGTGCCCGACCTCTTCCGCAACGACCGCCTCGCCACCGGCAATCGCCTGCAACTCCTCAACGCCCTCGCCGGCACGAAGCGTCCGGTCTACTTCGACGAAACGCCGCACGGCATCGTCAGCGACGACGGCGCGCTCGCGTTGCTGAAGGAATGGAACCTCGGCCCGTTCCTGGTCCTCCTCGCGCTCGCCGCGGTCGTCTATTTCTGGCGCGCCGCGCGCCGCATTGGTCCACCTGTTGACGATTATCGCGAGACGCGCTCGGATGCGGTCGATCTCGTCCGCTCCCTCGGCGCGCTGTATCACAAGGTCACGTCCTACGCCGAAGCCCTCGCGCTCTATCAGGACGCGCTCACGCGCACCGTCGCTTCGCAAACCGGCCTGCGCGGCGACGCGCTGCGCGCGCGTGTCGAGGACCTGACGGGCGGGAAGCGCGACCTCGCCGCCATCAACGAAGCATTCGAAAAACTGAGGCTCAAAGGCTCAGAGGCTCAAAGGCGCAAAGCAGCTACTTTGAGCCCTTGAGCCTTTGCGCCTTTGAGCCTTCTATGGAGGTAATGACGCCCATGCAAACCATTCCGCAGATCGCCGACCGTTTCCTCGCCCTTCGCGCGCAGCTCGACCGCGTGATCATGGGGCAGGAGCGGGTGAAGACGCTCGCGATCACGTCGCTGCTCGCCGGCGGCCACATGCTGGTCGAAGGCGTGCCCGGCACCGGCAAGACGCTGCTCTCGCTCGCGCTCGCGAAGCTGCTCGGCTGCCGCTTCCGCCGCATCCAGTTCACGCCCGACCTCATGCCGTCGGACCTCATCGGCGCGAACATCTTCAATCAGAAGTCGCAGGAGTTCGTCTTCCGCACCGGCCCCGTCTTCACCGACATCCTGCTCGCCGACGAAGTCAATCGCACGCCGCCGCGCACGCAGTCCGCGCTGCTCGAGGCGATGCAGGAAAAGGCGGTCACGATCGACGGCGAGCGTCACGAAGTCTCGAACGTCTTCACCGTCTTCGCGACCCAGAACCCGGTCGAGCTCGAAGGAACGTATCCGCTTCCCGAAGCGCAGCGCGATCGGTTCCTGTTCAAGATCAACATCGATTTTCCGGAAGCGGAAGACGAAGCGCGGATGCTCGAGGAGTACGCGGCGGGGCGGCGGCTTCATGACGACATCGTCGCGTCGCTGGAGCCGGTGATCAGCGCGGAGGACTTGCTGCGCGCGCGCACGAACGTCGCCAGCGAAGTACGCGTCGAGCCGCACATCATCCGCTACATCCAGGAGCTCGTCGGGCGCACGCGCCGCGACGAGGCCGTGCAGATCGGCGCCGGTCCGCGCGCCTCGCTCGCGCTGCTCGAAGGCAGCCGCGCCGCGGCGGCACTCAGCGGCCGCGACTTCATCACCCCTGACGACGTGAAGTCGCTCCTCACGCCGGTGCTCGCCCATCGCATCACGCTCACCCCCGAGGCGGAGATGGAGGGATTGGCGCTCGAGGACTTGCTGAAGAGGATTTACGAAGCCGTGGAGGTGCCGCGATAAGACCGGGGCCGTTGCTCGTCCGATCGGCGATCATCATCGCCGCCGCGTCGCTTCTCATCGCCGCGTTCCCGCTCTTCGTGTGGGTGGTCGCGGCGGCGTGCGTGCTGCTGATCGCATTCGCGGCCGCGGAGGCGTTCGCGCTGCGCGGAATCACGATGGGCGTCGAGCGGCAGGCGAAGCTCGCGGTGCCGCTGGGCGAGAACGAAACGACTGTCGTTCGCATCGAGACGAACGCGCGCGCGACGCTGCGGCTCACCATCCGCCAGCGCTGGCCGGAGATCCTCGAGCCGCGCTCCACGATGCGCGATGCGCTCGTGCGCGCGGGCGAAGCGCTCGCGCTCGAGCTGAGCGTGCGCGGCATCGAGCGCGGTACCGCGACCATCGAGCCGTTGTACGTGTCGTTCACGATGCGCGGTCTCATCGAGCGCATCGTGCCGGCCGGCGAGGCGACGGTCGTGCACGTCCTGCCGAACCTGCACGCCGTCGGCCGGATGCACAAGCGGCTCAACTCTTATGCACTCCGCTCCCTCGGCGCGCGCACCGCGCCGCGCATCGGAAAGGGCCGCGACTTCGACCGCCTCCGCGACTACGTCCGCGACGACGACTACCGCGACATCGCCTGGCGCGCCTCCGCGCGGCACGGCCGCCTCATCGTCCGCGAGTTCCGCATGGAGCGCAGCCAGGAAATCCTCCTCTGCCTCGATCGCGGACATCGCATGGCCGCGCGCGTCGAACAGATCACCCGCCTCGACCACGCCGTCAACGCGTCGGTGCTGATCAGCTACGTTTGCAACCGGATGGAAGACAAGATCGGTATCCTCTCCTTCGACGTCAACGTCGATCGCGGCCTGCCCTCGCAACGCGGCGCCGCCCATCTGCGCGCCATCACCGCCTACGTCAGCCAGCTCGCCGCCGAGTACCGCCACACCGACTACCTCGGCCTCGCCGCCAACTTGCGGCGCCGTTTGCACCATCGCACGTTGATCATGATCCTGACCGTGCTCCCCGAACGCGAAGAGCGCTTCGATCTGCTGCGCGCGGTGGACATGCTCGCGCCGCAGCACTTGCCCTTGTTCATCGTTCTCACCGATCGCGATCTGCAAGCGCAGGCGCAGTTGCTTCCCGCGAATCGCGACGAGCTCTCTCGGACGCTCGTTGCGCGGGATTTTGGTTGGGTCATGTCGAGCTCACTCGCGAGCTGCGTGCGCGCGGAGCGATGGTGGTGGAGTCGACGGCGGTGGACTGGGGGGTGGATGCGGTGAATGCCTATATCGAGGTGAAGAGGAGACAGCGGCTATGAAACACCCCTCATCCGCCCTTCGGGCACCTTCTCCCCGCAAGCGGGGAGAAGGGCTCTCGCGGCATGCGTGCGTCGAGTGCCCCTCTCCCCGCTTGCGGGGAGAGGGTGGCCGGAGGCCGGGTGAGGGGCGCCCGCCCGCCGCCCGCCGCCCGCTGCCCGCCGGGCGGGAGGGGGCGGCATGAACATCGAAAGATTTCTCGCCGAACGCCGCGACATCTGGGACGAGCTCTCGCGCATGCTCCAGCGCGCCGAGGACATCGACCTCTCGCGCAAGGAAATGCAGCATCTCGTCGAGCTGTACCGGCGCACGTGTTCCGATCTCAATCGCGCGCGCTCGTACACGGCGAACCCGGAAGTCCTCGGGCATCTCAATCAACTCACGGGGCGCGCGTACCGCTACATCTATCGCGCGGCGCATGAGACGCCGGTGTGGGAGTCGTTCGTCCGTCTCGTCACAAAAGAGATTCCGGCCGCGTTCCGGCGCGAGCGGATCTATGTCGCCGTTGCCGCGGCGGCGTTTCTCGCCGGCACGCTGTTCGGCGCGGTGGCGGTGCTGATCGATCCGGCGAACGGCGAGCGCCTCATCCCGTCGATGTTCTTCACCGAACGGCCGCGCGATCGCGTGGAGAAGATCGAAAGCGGCAAGGAGCGCATCGACAACCTCGAAGAGGCGGTCGTCTTCGGCGCGTCGCTCTACACGCACAACATCAAAGTCTCGTTCCTGGCCTTCTCCCTCGGCGCGCTGACGATCGTTCTCGGCCTGGCTATCCTCTTCTACAACGGCGTCACGCTCGGCGCGATCGCGGTGATGTACATCCTCGACGACGTGCCGCTCTTCTTCTTCGCCTGGGTCGGGCCGCACGGCGCGCTCGAATTGCCGGCCATCATCTTCGGCGGCGCCGCGGGCCTCCTCGCCGGACGCGCGCTCCTGATGCCCGGCCAGCTCTCGCGCGGCGCGTCGCTGCGCCAGGTGCTGCCGTCCGTCTGGCGGATGATCCTCGGCGCGGCGCTCGTGCTCGTCCTCGCGGGTCTCATCGAAGGCTCGTTCTCGCAGTTCAGCGCGCGGACGTTTCCTTACATTCTGAAGATCAGCGTCGCCATCGTGCTGTTCATCGGACTGATGCTCTACCTCTTCCGGAGGCGCGGCGACGAAATATGAGCGAGCTGACGATCGTCACGCCCGAGCACGTGCACATCCGCCTCGAGCCGGCGGGTGCGGGGAGCCGCTTCCTGGCGATCCTCATCGACTCGGCCATCGTGCAGGGCGCGTCGGTCATGTTGTTGACCATCCTCTCGATGGTGCTGCCGCGCGGCATCGCGATGGCGATCTTCATCACCGCGAACTTCGTCCTGACGTGGGGATGGCATGTCTACTTTGAAACGAAGCATCAGGGACGCACGCCCGGCAAACGCGCGTTGCGCCTCCGCGTGATCGACGCGCGCGGCCTGCCGGTGTCGCTGTACCAGTCGCTCGTCCGCAACATCAGCCGCGTGCTCGACTTCGCGCCGGTGTTCTACGGCGTCGCCGCGATCGCATCCCTTTCGAGCACCACCCGCCGCCGCCTCGGCGACATCATCGCCGACACGCTGGTGATCCGCGACGCGCAGCCGCTCTCCTACAAAGGCCAGCTGGCCGCCGAGCGGCGCTACAACTCGCTGCGCACGCCGCGCGTGCTGCGGCTCATCCGCCATCGCATCAGCCTCGAAGAGCGCGAGTTCCTCCTCACGCTCTGCCTGCGCGCCGACCGCATGTCCGCCGAGGCGCGGTATGACCTGATGGAAGAAGTCGCGGCGGCGTATCGCAAGAAGCTCGGCCTCGAAGAGGAGTCGATCAGCGGTGAGAATCTCGTGCGCGACCTGACGGCGGTGCTCTTCAATCCGCACGACGTGCGGTAGCATTGGCGCACACAACCATATGAATGCCTGCAGGAACCACCCCGAAGTCATCGAGGGCATCCGCCACTGCTCACGCTGCGGCGGCCCGTTCTGCCGCGATTGCATCGTTGCGCTCGGCGACCGCCTCTACTGCGCGACGTGCAAGATGGAGCATCTGCGCGACGTGCAGTCGGGCATCGACCGCACGCGTCTCAACTACGCCGGCTTCGGCAAACGCTTCGCCGCGCTGGTCATCGACCGGCTGATCGTCGTCGTTCCGCCGTACGCGCTGTTTTTCGTGCTCATGTTCGCGATGGAAAAGAACGGCGAGCCGAGTCTCTGGCCGATGCTGCTGCTCATTCCGGTGGTCTTCGGGATGCCGATCTACGAAGCGCTGATGATGCATTACAAACAAGGCCAGACCCTCGGCAAGCGCGCGATGAAGCTGCGCGTCGTCCGCGTCGACGGCTCCCCGCTCAGCCTCGGCCAGTGCTGGGGCCGATCGCTCCTCCGCTTCGCCCTCGAAGGCTGCATCTCCTTCATCAACTACGTCCCCGCGATCTTCACCGACGAGAAGACCGCGATTCATGACATGGGAGCGAGCACGCGGGTGGTGGAGCTCTACTGACCATGTACGCTTGTCGCAATCACCCCGACATCCTCGAAGGTGTGCGTCACTGTTCGCGCTGCGGCGGGCCGTTCTGCCGCGATTGCATCGTCGCCCTCGGCGATCGTCTCTATTGCGCGAACTGCAAGGTCGAACATCTGCGCGACGTACAATCCGGCATCGACCGCACGCGCCTCAACTACGCCTCGGTGCTCAAACGCTTCGGCGCGATTTTCATCGACAGCCTGATCTTCAACATCCCGTTCATGGTGGTCATCTTCGTCATGCTCTTCGGCATGATCGCGAAGCGCACCGAGCCGCCGTTCTGGTTCAACTTCATCGGCTTCCCGGTGATGTTCCTGATGTTCTTCTATGAAGCGCTGATGCTGCAGATGAAAGACGGCCAGACCCTCGGCAAGATGGCGGTGAAGGTGCGCGTCGTGCGCGTGGACGGCTCGCCGCTGACTCCGGGGCAGGCCTGGGGCCGCGCCGCGATGCGGGTCCTCCTCGGATTCATGTGCATCGGCATCGTCGACTATCTCCCGGCGCTGTTCACCGACGAGAAGACGGCGATTCATGACATGGCGGCCGGTACGCGCGTCGTCGAGCTCTACTGACGAATGGCCCTCGCCGTCCTCTACACCGGTCCGCAGTGCCCGCGCTGCGGCGTGGTGATCGCGCCGCACGCGCTGCAAAACGGCGTCGTCACGTGCGTGATCTGTCTCAAACCGTACGAAGCCACGGTCTTCACCGCGCCGGAGCGGCCGATCGAGCGCGCGATCGAAACGGTCGTCGTCGCCGGGCCGGCGAGCGCGAACGCGTGCGCGAATCACGCCGGCAACGCGGCGACGACGAGCTGCGCGCGCTGCGGTCTGTTCATCTGCTCGCTCTGCGACATGAACGTCGGCGCCGGATCGTATTGCCCGTCGTGCTTCGAGCGCGTGCGCATCGAGGGGGCCTTGCCCGCGGTCGCGACCAAGTATCGCGACTGGGCGTCGATCGCGCGCCTCACCACGATCCTCGGCCTGGTGATGTATTTCGCGTGGCCGGTGTTCGGCGCGCTCGGATTCTTCTTCGCCATCAAAGGCATGCGTCTCCGCCGCGAGCAGGGCCGCTCGCGCATCGGCATGGTCATCGTCATGCTCATCGCCATCGCCGAAGTCGTCGGCGGTCTCGCGCTGTACGGCTTCTTCATCTGGGCCCTCGCGAAGGGGATGAAGTGACGGACCCGAACCGCACGCTCCTCGGCAAATGGGCGAGCCCGCTCACGCGCGTGCGCGTCTATCAAACGGCGCACGGCCTCGACGTCGAGACCAACGAGCACTTCGAAGTCTCGAACACGCGCGTCTTCTACGACGACGTGCAGCTCGTGACGCTGCATCGCGAATACGGCGCGCTCTATCTCACGCTCACCGGCCTCTTCACCCTCGGATTCCTGATCCTGCTGATAGCGATGGCCTCGATCAACAAAGAAGCGCTGATCGCCGGCATCATCATCTACCTCATGTTCGGCTCGTGGTTCACGATCGCGTTCCTCGTCCGCGCGCTGTGGGGCGTCGACGTCGTGACCGTGTTCGGGCGCCGCTCGAAGGCCGTGCTGCGCTATCGCCTGCGCAAGAAGCGCGCGCGGGAGACGTACGGAAAAGTCTGCGCGGCCGTGCGCGCGGCGCAGCGGGACTTCAGGCCCCCTGCAGAATCTCCCGCACCACTGCCCCCGGAGGCCGTCCCTCCCCTACCGCCCGCACAATAGCGCTGCCGACGACGATCGCGTCGCAGTGCCCGCGCAGCAGCTCGTAGTGCTCGTGGCGCGAGATGCCGAAACCGACCGCGATCGGTTTGCGCAACTTCGCGCGCACTTCATCGAGTCGCACGAGCAGCGTCGGATCGAGCTCCTTCCGCGCGCCGGTCACGCCGGTGGTCGAGACGTAGTAGACGAAGTCGTCACTCGCGCGATCGACGGCCTTGATGCGCGCATCGGTCGACGTCGGCGCAAGGAGGAAGATCATGCCGATGTTCTTCGCGTGCATCGCCGTGTCGAATCTCGCCTGCACTTTCGGGCGGCAGATCGGTGAGCAATAAAGAGTTGATGCCGGCATCCGCCGCGTCGTGCGCAAAGTTCTCGACGCCGTAGCGCATCACCGGATTGAGATACGAAAACGCGATCAGCGGAATCGCGCTGCGCTCGCGGATTTTTTTCGCGATGTCGAACACGTCGCGCGTCTTCGTCCCATTGCGCAGCGCGCGCTGCGACGCGGCCTGGATCACCGGCCCGTCCGCGATCGGATCGGAGAACGGGATGCCGAGCTCGATCATGTCCGCGCCGGCCTGCTCCAACTCCTCGACGATCCTGACAGTATCCCCATCCCCACACGTCACGTACGCCACGAACATCGGAACGCCGGCGTCTCGCCGGCTGATCAGGCGGCGTCCCGCCGCCTCGGCCTTCATAGCGCCGCCACCTGCGGAACATCCTTATCCCCGCGCCCCGACAAATTCACGATCACGTCGCCGTGAATCGACGCGCCATTGCGCAGCAACCATCCGAGCGCATGCGACGACTCCAGCGCGGGAATGATCCCTTCGCTCTCGCTCAGTTTGTGAAACGCCTCGAGCGCGAGGTCGTCGGAGCAGTCGTGATATTCGATCCGCCCGATCTCCTGCAGATACGCGTGCTCCGGACCGATCGACGGATAGTCGAGGCCCGCGGAGATCGAGTGCGTCTCCGCGATCTGCCCCTGCTCGTCCTGCAGCACCATCGAGCGCGTGCCGTGCAGCACGCCGAGGGCGCCGCCGGAGAATCGCGCCGCATGCTCGCCGAGCTGCGGACCGCGTCCGCCCGCTTCGATGCCGATCATGCGAATCGATTCGTGCTTCAGCATCTCGTAGAACAAGCCGATCGCGTTCGAGCCGCCGCCGACGCACGCGATGGCGACGTCGGGAAGCCGGCCCGTTCGTTTGCGCAGCTGCGCGAGCGCCTCGCGTCCGATGACCGATTGGAAGTCGCGCACGACCATCGGATAGGGATGCGGGCCGAGGACCGAGCCGATGATGTAGTGCGTCGTGCGCACGTTCGTGACCCAGTCGCGGATGGCCTCGTTGATCGCGTCTTTCAGCGTGCGGCTGCCGCTGGAGACCGGCACGACCTCGGCGCCGAGGAGGCGCATGCGGAAGACGTTCAGCTCCTGCCGCGCCATGTCGACCTCGCCCATGTAGACGACGCAGTCGAGACCGAGGAGCGCGCAGGCCGTGGCCGTGGCGACGCCGTGCTGGCCGGCGCCGGTCTCGGCGATGATGCGCTGCTTCCCCATCCGCTTCGCGATCAGCGCCTGCCCGATGGCGTTGTTGATCTTGTGCGCGCCGGTGTGGTTCAGATCTTCGCGTTTGAGGAACAAACGAAAGTCGCCGCAGAGTTTCGCGAAGGTTGGCGTCTCGGTGATCGGTGTTGGCCGTCCGACAAAGTTCGCCAGGATTTGATCAAGTTCCTGACGAAACGCCTTATCCCGTTTGACCTTCTTGTACGCCGACTCGAATTCATCGAGCGCCGCCATCAGCGTCTCGGGAACAAACTTCCCGCCGAACTTGCCGAAGAAGCCATGCCTGTCAGGATTCACGACGGACCTTTCTGAACAGCGCTCTTACCTTCGCGTGATCTTTCACGCCCGGCTTGCTTTCCACTCCGCTCGCCACATCGATCGCATACGGCTGCGTTCTGATCGCTTCGCTTACGTTCTCCGGCGTGATCCCGCCCGCAAGAAAAAACGGCTTCCCGCTGTAGCCATGCAGCAGCGTCCAATCGAACGCGCGGCCCGTCCCCCCGCCCGTATCGAACATCACCCACTCCGCCTTCGTCTCCAAGTGGAGGACAGGCACTCCTGCCTGTCCTATTTGAAACGCCTTGATCACCGGCAACGCGATTTTCTCAATCACGTCGTCGCCTTCCGATCCATGCAGCTGCACGACATCGAGGCGTGCAATTCGTGCGACGCGCGCGATCTCGTCCACCGGCTCATCGCGAAACACGCCCACACGCGTCGCATTCGTTTCAATCTGTCCGGCGTGCTCGGGCGGTATGAACCGCGGCGACTCCCTCACAAAAATAAACCCGAGAAAATCCGCGCCCAGCGCATCGCAAACCGCCGCGTCCTCGGCACGCGTGATCCCGCAAATCTTGATGCGCGTCATCCCAGCACCAACGCCCGCACCGCCGCCGCGCGGTCTTCCTGTCGCAGCAGCGACTCGCCGACGAGGAACGCGTGGAATCCCGCCGCGCGCAACCTCTCGACGTCGGCGCGCGCGCGAATCCCGCTCTCCGCCACGCGAATCACCTCGCCCGGCATCTGCGCGCCCAACCGTTCGGACGTGCCGAGGTCCACGTGAAAATCGCGCAGGTCGCGGTTGTTCACGCCGATCAGTCGCGCGCCTCCGTTCACCGCGCGCGACAGCTCCTCTTCGTCGTGCACTTCGACGAGCGCATCGCATCCATACGCCTCGGCGATGGCGACGAAGTCGCGAATCTGTGCCGCGTCGAGCAGCGACGCCAGCAGCAGGATCGCGTCCGCGCCTGCGGCGATGCCGCGCACGATCTGCGATGGCTCGACGACGAAGTCCTTCATCACCACCGGCAATCCCGCCGACGCCTTCGCCCGCGCGATCCAGGCGCGCGAGCCGCGGAAGAACTCCGGCTCCGTCACGATCGACATCGCCGCCGCGCCGCCGCGCGCGTAGTCGCCCGCGATCCGCTCGACGTCGGGATCGTCGACGATCGAGCCCGCCGACGGCGACGCTGATTTGATCTCCGCGATCACGTTCACGCCGTCACGCGTGAGCGCCGCGCGAAACGCGAACGGCGTCCGCTGCTGCGCCACTTCCTCCGCCGCGCGCCGGTCCGGCTTCGCCTCTCCGCGCAACCGCTCGCGCGTCCGCTCCACGATCCGATCGAGCACGGTCGTCATTGCGCACCTCCGAGCTCGTTCGAGATCGCGATCAACTGCTCCAGCTTTTCCGCTGCCTTGCCGCTGCGCAGCGACTCCTTCGCCAGCTCCACGCCGTCGCGAATCGTCGGCGCGAGCCCCGCGACATAGCACGCCGCTCCCGCATTCGCCGCGACGATGTCATGCCGCGCGCCGTTCTCACCGCGCAGCACCGCGCGCGCGATGTCCGCATTCTGCCGCGCGTCGCCGCCCGCGAGCGCATCGAGCGAATGCCGCCCGACGCCGATCTCCTCGGGCGTGATGTCGTACGACCGCACTTCGCCGTCGCCCACTTCGCAAACGTGCGTCGGCGCGGACACGGAGATCTCGTCGAGGCCGTCGCGGCTGTGCACGACCAGCGCGTGCTCGGCGCCGAGCGCGGCGAGCACCTGCGCGACGGTGTCCGTCAACCGATCCGCATACACGCCCAACACCTGCCGCCGCGCGAACGCGGGGTTTGTGAGCGGACCCAACACATTAAAGATCGTGCGCACGCCGAGCTCACGCCGCACCGCCGCGACCGCGCTCATCGCCGGATGCAGCTTCGGCGCGAAGAGAAAGGCGATGCCGGCGCGGCGCAGGACCTGCGACATCCGCGGCGCGTCGAGATCGATGTGCACGCCGAGGGCGGAGAGGACGTCGGCGCTGCCGCAGGAAGACGAGACCGCGCGGTTGCCGTGCTTGGCCACGTTCGCGCCCGCGCCGGCGGCGACGAGGGCTGCGATGGTCGAGATGTTGAACGTGCCGCGGCCGTCGCCGCCCGTGCCGCAGGTGTCGACGAGACCTTCGCGATCGACATCGAGCGGCGTGACCCGCTCGCGCATCGCCAGCGCCGCGCCCGTGATCTCCTCGGACGTCTCCCCTTTCATCCGCAGCGCGATGAGCAGCGCCGACTTCTGCACGTCCGTCGCCTGCCCATCCATCACCGCCGCGAACACGTCATGCATTTCGTCGCGATCGAGATGCTTGCCTTCGACCGCGCGCTTGATGGCCTGCGCGATCATTGGTCCCTCCCCTCGGAACGCCGGCGTCCCGCCGGCTGATCAGGCGGCGTCCCGCCGCCTGTCGCCTCGAGGAAATTGCGGATCACCTGATCGCCGCCCGCGGTCCCGTACGACTCCGGATGGAACTGAATCCCGAACAGCGGCAGCGTGCGATGCGAGATCGCCATCACCGCGCCGTCGTCGCTCTCCGCATCGACCGTGAACGCATCCGGCAGCGTCGACGGATCGACGACGAGCGAGTGATAGCGCGCACTCTGCATCGGATCGGGACAGCCGAGGAACAGCCGCTCGCCGCGATGCCGCACGTCGGTGACTTTCCCATGCACCGGCACTTCGCCGCGCACGACCTTCGCGCCGAATGCCTCGGCAATCGCTTGATGCCCGAGGCACACGCCGAGCAGCGGAATGTCCTTATTCGCGCGAATCAGATCGATGCAACGCCCCGCGCGCGAAGGCGTGCCGGGCCCGGGCGAGATCACGAGCGCGCGCGGTTTCTCCGCGAGGAGCGCGTCGGGATCAAAGTCGTCGTTGCGAATCACCCGCAGCCGCTCCCCCGCCAGCCGCTCGATCTGCTGCACCAGGTTGTAAGTGAAGGAGTCGTAGTTGTCGATGATCGTGATCATGTTCGTTCCCTCGAATTGCGTCGTTCGAAAGCGTTCAGCCCTGACGAAGACACCATCGCCAGGGACGCCAACGAACGATCAACGGGAAACGGGTGAGAGGTGGGAGGCTAGACGAGCCAAAGACACGAGCCGGCGACACGACTGGGCAGCAGCTCGTTCTCCTGTCTCATGGTCCGCACATTCTAACGACTCTCGCATCGGAATGACAATCACCCCCGGCATTCATGCCTCGTGGACCGGAACTGCACGCCGCAGGACCGCCTGTTCACTAATGTCTCGCCAGCCTCAGCGGTGCCCCTCTAGTCTCCTCGAATCACTGTCGAGGAGAGCTGAATGCGTCCTTTCGCCCATGCCAGCCGTCTGTTCCTGTTTCTCCTGGTTGCTGCGTTCTTCACGCCTCAGGCGCGCGCCGGGTGCTCCGCACAACTGTCGAATGTGTCCCTCGTCGGGTCCACGCTCACCGCGACCGCCACGGGCGGCGGAGGAACGTGCGGGTCCACCGAGGTCACCCTGAACACCAGCGTCGGTGAGTTCGGGCGGAAGGTTTGTCCCGCGGGCGGCGAGTGCAGTGTGACCGCGAGCTTGAACGTCTCGTGCTTCCTGACCGGGCCCCTGGCCGTGTACGCCTTCACCAGGTGCCACAACAGCGTGAGCGACCAGAGCGGCAACAAGTCCTGCGTTCTGGAGACGCAGGTCTCGCCCACGACGATTGTTCAGATCAATACGAAGCCCACCGTCAGCGTCAGTGCGACGAGACTCGATCCGCTGCGGAACAGGTTCAAACTCGATGTGAACTATTCATTTCCGAACACGATCATTGCGGCGTCGCGTCGTCTGATTGTGCGAGCGGTCGATGTGGGCGGTCTCGGGGAAGCCACGGTCGCCGACGTTGCGGCGCAATCAGGAACCTGGTCGCCGGAGTTCGAGTTCGCGTGCTGGCTCACCGGTCCGCTGGATATCGAGGTCATTGCCGTCGCCTGCGGCGCGAACGAGGCCGACCCCCTTCATAGCTCGAGAGCCACGGTCCGCGTCAATATCGACTCCACGCCGCGTGTGCGCAACGTGCAGTTCATTCAGGGCGCCGATGGGAACAGCAAGATCAAAGGGGATTACGAGTTCCACGGAACCTCCTTCAACACCGTGTCGCTGCTCATCGACGGCGTGATCCAACAGACCTGGAATCCTTCCGGGGCGAGCGGCTCGCTCACCTACCCGGAGGCGCCGGACCAGTTTTTCGACTCGTCGTGCCTGGTCGGCACACACACCATCACGTTCCGCGCGCGAGCGTGTAACGACGGCCACCCGACCCACGCCGCGGAGGCGTCCACGACGTTCGTGGCGAACTCGAAGCCGACGGTCTCTGTGTCCACGTCCGGCCTGAGCTCCAATGACCAGTACACGGCCTCCATCCAATACACGTTCCCGAACACAAAGAGTCCGCTGCAGCGGCGGATCAATCTGTACCAGGATGGAGTCCTGGTCGGCGCCTTCGGCGAAGTTGCCTGTGGCCCGGGCGCGGAGTGCCTGCAGTCGAGCGGGGTCGTTCAGACCACCATCGCCGGCTGCCATGAGATCCTCGCGGTCGCCATCGCCTGCGGCCGGGGGACTGACCCGAATTTCACCGCCACGTCCAAGACGCAGGCGCCGGAGGAGCTTTGCAAGCGGGATCGCGACTCCTGCGAAAAACCGGGGCGTCCCGTCAATTACGGATCGGGAGATGTGTCTCTGGACCTCCCGCTCTTCCATGTGTCTCAGACTCCGCTCCCTCTGTCGTTCGGCCTCGCGTATCACAGCTCCCGTCCTGCCTTTCCTTCGCTGGCCGGCGAGATTGCGCCGGGCTGGACGCATCCGTTCAACCAGACATTACGAATGCTCGACGAGACGCATCTCTACGGAGTCGACGAGAGCGGACGGGAACGCTTCTACAGCGGCAGCGGCGGAAACTATGTGTCGACGAGCCCATCGGACGTCTATGAAGTCGTCACACGCGTCGGATCGGAGCTTCGCCTGCGCGACCTTTCCGGCACCGTCCGCGCGTTCGATGCGGCGACGGGCCACTGGCTCTCCACGACCGACCTCTGGAACAACAAGATCGTTGCTTCGTGGGACGGTTCAGGAAATCTCGCCTCCGTGACGGACAGCGAAGGCCGCAGCATCATGATCGTCGCCACCGGCGCGCGCATCGAGAGGATGACGCTGAGCAACGGCGCCGTGTGGCAGTTCCAGTACAGCGGAGGAACCCTCTCCGCGATCTTCGACCCCCTGCACACGGGCGCGGTCGCCTGGCGCACGTTTGTGTATCAGAACAACTCGCGCAATGAGCCGCGGCTGCTGACGGCCATGCGCGACGACGGCGGCGCTCTGGTCGAAGGTCATGCCTACGACGCCACGGACCGCGGCATCACATCCTTCCTCGAGAACAACCGGGAGCTGGTCACGCTCGAATACGACCAGCCGTCCGCCGGTCAGACACGGGTGACGCAAACGATCGACGATCAGAAATCACAGACCACGATCTTCACGCTGGTCTATCTGGGCGGCCGTTACCGGGCCACACGGATCGACGGCGGATGCGGATCGTGCGGCATTTTCAGCGACAGCGAGCAGCGTGAGTATGACGCCCGGGGCAACATGGTCCGCGTGGTGGCCGCCGATGGATCGGTGACGCTTCGGACGTTCGATGCGAGCGGCCGACTGCTCAGCCGGACCGAAGCCGCCGGAACTCCCATCCAGAAGACTGTCAGCTTCGAGTACGGAGTCGCGATCTGGCCCTCCTTCGTCACGAAGATCACCGAGCCGGCATCGATCGGAGCTCGTGTGACTACGCATCAGTGGACGGGAATGGACTCGGTCCCTGCCGGCAAGTCGGTCCTGACGACGACCGTCAGCGGAGCGATCGGCTCTTCCGGCAACATCACCTACACCACCACCAGCAGCTTCGACGGCCGGCATCGCCTCGTCATGACGGACGGTCCGAGAACCGACGTCAAAGATGTCTCGACCATTACCTGGTACACGGACAACGACCCCAATGCCGATCGTCGCGGCCGGATGTCTTCGGTGACCAATCCGGTCGGACTCACGGCGACGTGGGACAACTACGATCTCTATGGCACGGCGCGAGCGCGGCGTGACGCGAATGGCGTCCTGACGACGGTCGCCACGGACCTCATCGGCCGCACGACGGCGACGACGAGCGAGCCGGTTCCCGGAGTGCCGGCGGAAGCGGTGCCGTATACCAATACGTGGCAATTCGATTCACGCGACCGTTTGGTCGAAACGGCCAGCGCCGCCGGACACCGGGTGCGATCGTCGTATGAGAACGGCACGAATCTCCTGATCGATACGACCGTGCTCGATTCATCCGGAAACGAGCGCGAGCGGCGCCATCTCACGCGAAACGTCATCGGAGACATTGTTCGCGAGGAGCTTCAGTCGTGCGGAACGCCGGCGCCGGTGTGCGGCTCGTGGACCACGGCCCGGACCGAGAATTACGAATTCGACACGCACAACCGCCGCACGCAAATCATCCACGCGGACAATTCGCGGAAGATCTTCACCTATGACGCCATGGGCCGCCCCTTGACGGAACAGGACGAGACCCATAGTGCTCCGAACACGGCTTATGCCTATGACGCACGCGGTCATCTGACCACGGTCACGAGCACGCTTGGAACCGGGACCGCGGTCACGCAGTACGAATATGACATCGCCGGAAAAATGGTCACGCTCGTCGACCCCAATGGAAATGCCACGCATTTCGAATACGACGATTTCGGCCGTCTCCTCTCCACCGATTCTCCCGTCACCGGTCTGACGACGACGGATTATGACCAGGCGGGAAACGTCAAAACCACCACGCACGCCAATGCTTCGTATACGTCGTGGACCTGGGACGCAGCCAACCGGCTGATTGAACAGGATTCGTTCGGCGCGGTGACGCGGCCCGTCCCAGGCCGGCCCGGCGTTCGAACAGGGGAAACGATCCAGTGGTTCTATGACCAGTCCTTCGACAAGATCGTCGCAGGAGCCACGTTCCGGCGGGGCCGGCCGGCCTCGATGGTCGACCCGACCGGAACGACGACCTGGACGTACGATCGCCGGGGCCTCATCGCCGCGGAACGGCGCACGATCGAAAAAGCCGATTATTCGACGTCGTTCGGCTACGACGGGGACGGCAATCGGACGCGAATCAATTATCCGTCCGGCCGCATCGTCAATTACACCTTCGACTATGCAGGCCGTCCGTATTCGGCCGCGTCGGGACCGACGTCCATTGTGACCTCGGCCTCCTACCTTCCCTTCGGTCCGGTGCGGCAGCTCGTGTTCGGCAACGGCACGACCCAGACCATGAATTTCGACAATCGCTATCAGATCGTTCAGAACAAGCTCACCGGAATGTCCGGCACACTGGCGGATTACGCTTACACCCACGATGCGGCGGGCAATGTCCAGTCCATTCACGATTCGATCGATCCGGCGTGGAACCGCGATTTCGGCTACGACGACCTGCATCGTCTGGTCCGTGCCGATACCGGCGCCGGTCTCTGGGGCCAGGGCGCATACCAGTACGACGCGATGGGCAACATGCTGTCGCTCTCTCTCGGAGCATCGCGCAATGCCACGTTCCAGTATGCCGGCTCGACACCGTTGCTCACGTCGGTGACCGAGAACGGAGAGACCCGCGGAGTTGCCTATGACGCATCGGGCAATGAGATCGGCGTCGGCGACAGCTCGTTCTCTTATTCGCCGCGCAACAAATTGACGAGCGCCGGCGGGAAGGTCTATGGCTATGACGGCCGCGGTCTGCGGACGACGACGACCGTGGGCGAAGAAACGGTATTGAAGGTCTCGCTGGCTCCCGCCTCGCTGACTGCTGGAGCGTCCGCGGCGGTCACGATCTCGCTCGCCAATCCGGCACCGGCGAAGGGACTGGCCGTGGCTCTCCGCGCCGACAGTACCGCCATCCGCGTTCCGGCGACGATTCGCATCCCGGCAGGGAAAACGACAGCCACTGTCCATGTCGTCGCGAAGGCAATCCGCAAGGCCACGCCGGTCACCATCACCGCGGCATCCCGCGACGAGCGCGCCTCGGTGAGGCTCATGGTTCGTCCCGCGGTGAATGTCCCTGTAGCCCTCCCTGTGGCCCTCCCTGTCGCCCTCATGGAGGAGCGGCCGTGAACGCGAATCGATGGGTGCTCATCATCCTCGTCATGGCGTCATCGTGGTCCGCGAGCGCAGACGAAGGAACGCGGTACTCGCTCTATACACCGGAACGGCGCCTGCTGGCGGAATCCGCGCGTTCCACGGATGCGGCTCCCGCCATGGAGCAGGAATACGTCTGGTTCGGCAACCGGCCGGTCGCCCAATTCGACGGCGCAGCCGCAACGCTGCGCTGGACGTTCTCTGATCATCTGGCGACTCCGGTCCTGCAAACGGCCGCAAACGGAACGGTCGCCTGGCGTGCCGAGGCCGAGCCCTATGGAAGCATCCACGTCGTTCGCGACGGTCCGGCCATTCGCCAGCCGCTCGGCTTTCCCGGCCAGGAACGGGAGGACGGCTCGAGTGAGCTCACCTACAACATCGAACGGTGGTATCGCGCGAAGTGGGGACGCTATACGCAGTCCGATCCGATCGGACTCCGAGGCGGCGTCAACCTGTACGCGTACGCCGCAGGAAGCCCGACCCGGCGCGTCGATCCGCAAGGCACTGTATCCATCACCATTCCCCCGACGGAGTATTTCCCCGGCACCTCGGACGAAACCATTTCCCGGTGCGATGGGCTCAACGTTCTGGGCTGCACGAGAATTGACGTACATGTCCAATGTGACTGTCATTGCACCGGCGGGGGCTGGAAGCCATCGCTCAATATCACCGTGAGCACCCACGCAATTAACTACTCTACGGACAGGCCTACGCCCGATTACCTGATCGTGTCCGAAGAGGAGAAACACGTGAACCTCAACCTCGGCCTTCTCGAGCTGATCGAGCAAGACGGCAGAGAGCTCGAGAGCAGAACCTATTCGTCGAAATTCGCCTGTTCCGCCGCCTGCACAATGAAAGAGTGGAGCATCGGACTGACGATGATGCTGTCGCCTGTCATTGTGCACACAGTGATCCCGCACCCGTATTGAGAAACCGAGGGTCCTCCAATGATCTCGAGACATTTATCTGCTCTGCTCATCCTTGGAGCGGCGTCGTGGTCCGCCGCCGCGGCGGAGGGGACGCGGCATTCGCTCTATGCACCGGAACCGCGCCTTCTGGCCGAATCGGCGCTCTCCACAGACGCAGCGCCGTCCATTGAACAGGAATACGTCTGGTTCGGCGACCGGCCGGTCGCGCAGTTCGACGATGCCGCCGGAACGCTGCGCTGGACCTTCGCCGATCATTTGAAGACGCCCGTGCTGCAAACGACGTCCACCGGCACGATCGCGTGGCGCGCAGAGGCCGAGCCTTACGGTGCGTTGCATGTCGTTCGCGCCGGCCCGGCTGTTCGCCAGCCGCTGCGCTTCCCCGGCCAGGAGCAGGACGAGGCTTCCTCCGGCCTCTCCTACAACGTCAACCGTTGGTATCGGGCGGCGCAAGGCCGATATACGCAGCCGGATCCGATCGGCCTCGGCGCCTCACTGAATCTATTCGATTACGCCGCGCAGAACCCGGCGACGTGGTCCGATCCCCTCGGGCTGATGAAAGTCGACTCTTCCTGTTTTGCCGACGGGATGTGCGGCGGCTGCGGCTTCGGGCTGCTCGAAGCACAAGAGCAGTTCCGGAACTTCTTCCGGCCGGGCTGGGGCCGCAGCAAGCCGAAGTGTCATCAGATGCTCGTCGATCTGGCGCATAAATACAGAGCGCCCGGTCCCTGGGGCGCAATTACCTGTATGGAGCAGGCCAGCAATACGATGACCATCAAATGCCCGGGCGATTTCGGCGCGGACGGCGGCCCTCCGCTCAACAATCATATCGATCCGGCGATTGTCTGGGTGCAGGACAATAGCTGCAAGAAGCGAAAGCTTCCCGGCACTCTCCTCAACACGGTCTTCCACGAGGCATTGCACAACTGCGGCGGGCCGCCCGATGCCGGGCCGTTTGCCGGTCAGTACCTGACCTATGACATCACCGACACTTGTCTGAGCGAGTGAGCCATGAAACGACCGCTGCTCGCTGCGCTCCTCTTGTCCACGGCAATGGCCGCTCGCACAATGGCCGGCGAGCCGGGAGACCGGCGCCTGTCGATCTATTCATCCGACGTGCGTCTGATTGCAGAGACCGCGCTGTCGTCCGACGCGCAGCCGCCCATTGCACACGAATATGTCTGGTTTGGCGAACTGCCGGTAGCGCAATTCGACGCCTCCGCGCCGGCCGTCCGCTGGACTTTCAGCGATCACCTCGGCACACCGACGCTCCAGACCGGCGCGGATGGCGCGGTCGTGTGGCGCGCCGAGTATGAACCTTATGGAGCCGCGCAGATCCGCACCGGCGCAGCTCTGCGCCAGCCGCTTCGTTTTCCCGGTCAGGAACAGGATTCGGCTGCAGACGAACGCGCGTACAACGTCGCCCGCTGGTATGACGCGCGGCGTAGCCGCTATTCGCAGCCCGACGCGGCCGGTCCTTCGGGAGCGAGTCCGTTCGCGTACACAAACGAAAATCCTCTGCGACAGATCGATCCCCTCGGCCTTTGGACTGTCGACATGTCCTGCCGCGGGATTCTGCCCCAGATCAACGAAGCCATGAGGACCGCCGTCTTTGCCGTGGCGCATTGCAGCGGCCTCCCGTGCAGAGTGCGCGAGAAGGTGCGCAACGAACTGCTGAACGCCGAGATTTCCTGCACGATCTCCGAGCGATCGGACGTATGCGGCAGCGTGCAGCGCGACGGCAGTTCCAATCTCTATCTTCATCAAAGCAGCACGCTGTCGACGGTTTTCAATAAACCCACACTCTGCGGCTGCCTTCCGGCGGTCCTGCTGCACGAAGCCGCACACCTGGCGAGCATCAGGGACGGCCACGGCGAGGTCCTGGAAGAGGATCGTGCGCTCTCCACTCAGTTCACCTGCATCGGATGCGGGCTCTGGTCGGAGACATTCTTCATGATTCCCTGGGATTTCGACCCGTCGCCGCCTCCGAAATCACGGCCGTGGTGGAGAATTTTTTGATCGTGCGCGAAACGCGGTCAAATTGCAGTTACCGATTGGTTGCCACGTTGTTGCAGCGGCCGCCGTCCGTTCGGAGTTATTGTCGGATCCGCGGGGGGATGCGGATGCGCATTGCGATCGTGGACGACGAGCCTCATGCCCGGTCCTGCCTTCGGCGGCTCCTCGAGCCCCGTTTGGGGATCGAGGTGGTCGCGGAGTGCGGGAACTCCGAGGAGGCGCGGATCGCCGTCGCGCGCCTTCGTCCGGACGCGCTGTTCATCGACATCGAAATGCCGAAGGAGAGCGGATTGAGCCTGGCCCGCGACATGGAACTGGCAGGCTATCCGTTCGTCATTGTGACCGCCCATGAGCGTTATGCCGCCGAAGCGTACGATTTCGGACCGGTCGATTACATCCTGAAGCCTCCCGAGCGATCTCGCTGTGAGCGCGCGGTCAACCGGCTGCGGAGAGTGCTCGAAGCGCGCGGAAAAAAACCGGCCTCGCTCCATTATCTGCACCGGCTCTTCGTGAAGGACGGCGACCGTCTCCTCCAGTTGAGAGTCGCGGACATCGTGTCCATTGAAGGGCTCGGAAATTACGCCAAGATTCGAACGACCGCCGCGACCCATTGCATCCGCGCTTCTCTTTCCGCGCTGGAGAGCCGGCTCGACCCCGAGCTGTTCGCCCGCACCCACCGCTCGCACATCGTCAATCTCTCGCGCGTGCGGGAGCTCGTCGCCCTGACGCACGGCGACTATCAGGTCGTCTTCGACCACGGCAGGACCGTGCCCCTCAGCCGGGTTTACCGTGAAAAGCTCGGCCTTTTCGTTCTGCCGAGCGCGCAGGACGAGCCACTGGCCGGGATCGCATCTGCATAGCCGCCGGTTCGACTGATGACCGTGTCGACATCCGAGCGGTGGATGATCGCCGGCGCAATTGCGGCGGCCATGATCGGCTCCCGCGCCGGCGTCCTCATCCTGCTGCGGATCGCCGGCGCTCCTCGCGACGCCTCGATGCTCGTCGGAACGCTGGGCCTCACCACTACGCTTCTCCTGCCCCTTCCGTTCCTGATGGACGTCCTTCAACTCTCGGCTCGATGGAATCGGTCGCGCCGGGGCGTGACGCACGTCATCTGCGCACTGCTCTACATCATCGTATCGGGAGGATTCTCGGCTGCCTGGCGGTTGATCTTCACGGCGAACGGTTCCCGCGGACGCTGAGCCGCTCTACGAATTGTTTCTGGCGAATATCCCGGGCGCGATCATCGTCTATTCGACATCCGTCGGCATTGTCCGCGCACTGCAATGGTATCGGGCGTCGGCGGCGGTCGAGGCAGTGCGCCAGGAGCTGGAGTCGAAGGAGGTGCGGCGAACGCGCCTTCTCCTGGAAAAGCGATATCGCCCGGCAACCATTGTGGCAACGCTGCGCAGAATCGAGCTCACGCTCGCTGCCGATCCGAAGGCCGCCGACCGCCTGCTGCACCAGCTGGCTCGCTACTCACGGCTTCTGCTCCGCGGCTCGACGGCCAGCCGGTCCATCCATTCGGATCTCCGCTCATTACGCGCGGCGCTCGTACTGCAGCGCGTCGGCACCGACCTGGTCATTGATCGAACCGTCGCCGCTCTGCAAGGCGACCACGAGGACTTGACCGCCGCGATCGAGGCGGCGGCCACGGCATTTCGCCCCTCATCGATCGAAATCACCGCGTCTTCCGGCGGCGCACAGCAGCTCATTCGCATCCGCGCCGCCGGTCCGCGCGCAAATGAGTTCGTGGACGCACTCTGTCAGACCCTGTCGACGTCGGAATCCACGCCGGAATCGGCGACCTCGCGAATCGACGACACGAGTGCCGAGATCCCCATCCCGCCGCCGCCTCCCCCCTCCACGCCAGCCGCGAGCCACGACGTCGATCCGCGTGAGTCGCGCTCGCTGACCGCGACTCTGATGATGATGGTTCTCGGTTATGGAATCACGAGCATTCTCTGGGATGCTCGCACCGCGGAGCTCAGTGCGATTCTGCCGATGTCCCGCGTCATCTCGTTTTTCGTATGGATTCCGGCCGGGATGCTCGTGGCCTGGACGTCCGCCAGGATGACGCAATGGAAGTTGAGCCTGGCCATCCTCGGAGCGGCAACCGTCAGCGTCGCCGCCGCCCTGGCCGTCAGCATCGTCGTCCAGCTCATTCTGGTCCTCGCGGACATCAGCTCTCCTGAGCCGATTCTGATGCTGTACGACTCGTTTTTCATCCTGATCCGAAACCTGCTCATCGGCTTTGCGTTGACGGCGATGACGTTCGCCCACGCTCTCGCCCGCGTTCTCCTCGCCCGGAACCGTGAAGCCGCTCGATTGCGGGACGACGCCGCACTGGCGGAATCACGGGAGATCGAGGCCCGGTTTCATCCGCACTTCCTGTTCAATGCCCTCACCCTGATCGCCTCGCTGATCGACACCGATCCGCCTTCGGCCGCCGCCGTGTGCCGGCGGCTCTCCGGCCTGGTCGAGAAAACGGTGGCATCCGCGGGCATGGAGCGCTGGACGATGCGACAGGAGCTCGACCTGGCTGCCGACTATCTCGCGGTGCAGAGCATGCGCTTCAGCGATCGCCTGCGCATCGGAGCGTGGGACATGTCCGCCGGTTGCGCGGACGCGATCGTTCCCCGGCTGGTGTTGCAGCCGCTCCTCGAAAATGCGTTCAAACACGGTGTGGCCTGCAATGTCGGCCGGACGTCCATCGGCCTCACGGTCAGAAAAAGGAGGAACCTCGTGGCCGTCACGCTCTGGAACGAGATCGAGACTCGCCCGAGCTGGATGAGGTCCGGCCGCGGCCTGAGCTTCGTCCGCCGCAGAATCGCATCGGCCGGCGGCGAGCTGACCACCGAGCTCACTACTGCCGGAACGTTCATCGTGTGCGCCTCGGTGCCGTTGGCGCAATCGCTGCCGTCTACTCGCGCATCGGAATGACGATGCCCGGCTCTTCGGACTGCATCGTCAAGCGCAGTTTCGACGATTCCAGCGGCACGGCCTCGATCTGTTCGAGCGCGTCCATTCCTTTGCCGACGCCGGCGAGCTGCTGCAACTCCTCACCTTTCGGCCAGAGGCGCGCGTCGATGGAGCGGATGGTCTCGTTGTACTTCTCGACCGTCTTGCCGAGGCGCGCGCCGACTTCGCGGAGATGATCCATCACCTTCACGAAGCGGTTGAACAACTCCACCGCCGCGTCATGCATCCGCTTCGCGTTCTCCTCGGTCTTCTCCGCTTTCCAGCTCGCCGCCACCGCGCGCAGCAACGGCAAGAGCACGGTCGGCGACGCTAGGAAAATCTTTCGCGCCGCGGCGTACTCGAGGAGGCCGAGATCGGTCGCCAGCGCCGCGGCGAGGAAGTGCTCGCCGGGGATGAACATCACCGCGAAGTCGAGCGTCTCGCCGATGCTCTCCTGATACTCGCGCTTCGCCAGCGCGTCGATGTGCCGCCGTATGTTCTTCGCATGCTGCTCGAGGAGTGCGCGCTTGCGCGTCTCGTCGGGCTCGTTGCACGCGGCGATGTACTCGGTCAGCGGCGCCTTGGCGTCGACGGCGATCACGCGCTGGTTCGGCAGGTTCACCACGATGTCGGGACGCAGCCGGCGCCCTTCGTCGGTGAGGAACGTGTGCTGCGTGTCGAAGTCGTGGCAGTACTCGCTCATGCCCGCGATCTCGATGCAGCGCTTGAGCGACATCTCGCCCCACGAGCCCTGCACCGTCGGCGACTGCAGCGCGTTCGCGAGCCGCGACGCCTCGCGCTGCGCCGACTCCTGCATCTTCTGCAGCGCGCGGATCTGCTCCTGCAATCCGCCGTAGCTCGTGTTGCGCGCCTGCTCGCTCTTCACGATCTCGCCGCGATACGCGTCGAGCATCTCCTTCACCGGCGCGAGCATCGTGTCGAGCGTGCCGCCGACCTGCGTGCGGTTCGAGTGCACGAGCGACTCGCTGACTTCCTTGAATGCCTTCTGCGCGAGCGCCGTGAACGTGTCCTCGATCTTCTGCACGTTCGCGGCGTGACTCTCGGCAACGGCGCGCGCCTGCTGCGCCACTTCGAGCCGGCGCTGCATCTCCGCACGCGCGCCTTCGCTGCGCTCGCGCTCGCGAACCGCGAGATCACGCTCGGCCAATGCACGCTGCGCCGCCGCGCTCTTTCTCGCGCTCCCAACCACCCACCCTGCGATCGCGCCGATGACGAGCGCGATCACGACGAGAAACAACGCTGTGATCGTCATGAAGAAGATGATAACGCGCGCAATGCGTCGACGACGCGCGCGACTTCTCCTTCATCGTTGTAGTAATGCGGCGAAAACCGCAGCAGGCCTTCGCGCGGCGCGGTCACGATCCCTTGTTTCTCGATCTCTCCGTGAACCCAGCGGATCGATTGTTCTACATTTGGTGGAGTCGCTCCAATGATCGGAGAGCGGATCGGACGCGGCGAGGCCACGGTCCAGCCGATCGATTCGAGGCCGTCGGCTAGGAGCGTCGCCACGCGCAACGCATGTTCGCGAATCGTCTCGATGCCGATCTCCAGCGCGAGATCCATCGCCGCGCGCATGCCGTAGACGCCGGCGGTGTTCAGCGACCCCGCCTCGAAACGCCGCGCATCGGGCAGCAGTTCGACCGAGCATTCGATGAACTTTCCCTGCCGGTCGACGTTCGTCCAGCCGGTCTCGAGGACCTCCAATTCGTTGCGCCGCTCTCGGGCGACGTAGAAAATCGCGCAGCTTTCGGGACCGCAGGTCCATTTGTGTCCGTCCGCGGCGAGGAAGTCGACCTTCGCCTTTTGCACGTCGATCGGCAGCACGCCGAGGGCCTGAATGGCGTCGACGCAGAAGCGCACGTTGCGTCTCGCGCAGAGCTCGCCGATGGCCTCGAGATCGGCGACGGCGCCGTTGTGAAACGCGACGGCCGACACGGTGACGACGCGGGTGCGGTCGTCGATCAGCGCCTCGATGTCGCTAGCATCGAACGACCTTGCAATGCGACATTCCACGCCTCGTGGCTCGAGCCGTTTCCACGGCGTCCAGTTGGACGAGAACTCGAGCGCCGTGGTGACGACGTTGTCTCCTTCGCGCCAGCGGATGCCTTGCGCGACAAACGACAACCCTTCCGAGGTGTTCTTGAGGATGGCGATCTCCTCGGCCTGCGCGCCGATCAGCTTCGCCGCCGACTCCCGATACCTCGCGTCCTCCGCGTACCACTTCTTCCAATGCAGTGCGCCGTAATCGCGCTGGTCGCGCACGAACTGCTGCATCGCCTCCGCGGCGCGGATCGACAGCGGACCGACGGACGCGTGGTTGAAGTAGATGAGATTCCGCGTGACCGGAAACAGCTCTCTAAAAGTTCCGGAGCTCATCGATGTACGCCTCGTAATTGCGCCGCATCTCACTGAGGGAATCGCCGCCGAACTTCTCGCGCATCGCGTCGGCGAGGGCGATGGCGAGCATCGCCTCGCAAACGACGCCGCAGGCCGGAACCGCGGTGACGTCGCTGCGCTCCCACTGCGAGCGATGCGCCTCGCGCGTTTCGGTGTCGACGGATGGAAGCCCGCGGCGCAGCGTCGAGATCGGCTTCATGAACGCGCGCACGATCACGTCCTGTCCGTTCGTCACACCACCTTCCAGCCCGCCCGCGCGATTCGTCGTTCGGTGATAACGGCGCTCGTCGTCGAAGTAGATCGCGTCGTGCACTTCGGATCCGAGGTTTCGCGACGCCGCGACGCCATCGCCGATCGCGACTGCCTTCACCGCATGAATCGAGAGAATCGCTTGTCCGATTCGTCCGTCGAGCTTCTCGCTCCACTGCACGTACGAGCCGAGTCCGATCGGAACGCCGCGCGCGGCGATGACGATCGTGCCGCCGAGCGTTTCGCCTGCTTCTTTTGCTTTGTCCACCGCGGCGATCATCGCCGGCTCATGCTCTCGGTTCACGGCGCGCAACGGCGATTCATCGTCGACGTTCCCGAGCTGATCCCAATCCGGCGACGCCTCGGGATCGCCCGCATCGCCGACCGACACGACGCCCGATCGGATCTCGATGCCGAACGCGCGCAGCAACTCCTTCGCGATCGCGCCCGCGGCGACGCGCGATGCGGTCTCGCGTGCCGACGCGCGCTCGAGGATGTCGCGCAGATCGCGGCGGTTGTATTTCATCCCGCCGGGAAGATCGACGTGGCCGGGCCGCGGCGCATGCACGCGGCGCTTGTGCGCCTCCGCGTCGTCGAGCTCCCACGGATCCATCGCGCCGCGCCAGTTCTCGAAATCGCGATTGCGGATCGTGATCGCGATCGGCGAGCCGAGCGTCTCGCCGCCGCGAACGCCGGCCGTGATCTCCGCCTCATCGCTCTCGATCGTCATCCGCCCGCCGCGGCCGTAGCCATGCTGGCGCCGTTTCAGATCGCGATCGATCGCCTCGCGATGCAGTGTCACGCCGGCCGGCACGCCCTGCACGAGGACCGTGAGCTGCGGCCCGTGCGACTCGCCGGCGGACGTGAAGGTGAAGCGCGCCATGGTGTCAGGCCGCGACGACTTCGCGCCCGCGCCGCAGCGCCCAGACGCTGCCGGCAATGATGAGCAGGACGGAGATCAGCTGGGCGATGGTGAATGGTCCGAGGAAACGGTCGTCCTTCGCGCGGACGATCTCCACGAGGAAACGCTCGATGCCGAGGAGGATCAGGAACATGCCCCAGACCCGCCCGCGCGGATGCTCGCGGCGGTTCATCCACATCAGGATCGCGAACATCGCGAACGCGGCTGCGGACTCATAGAGCTGCGTCGGATGCACGCGCAGGAGCGTGTCGGGCGGAATCGACGGATCGACGGCGGCGCCGAACCGGCGCAGCTCGTACGCGGTCGTCGGCGGCGCACCTTTCGGAAACGCGACGCCGATCCACGAGCTCGTCGGGCGGCCGTAGTCATCGCCGACGAGAAAGCACCCGATGCGGCCGATGGCGTAGCCGATCGCCAGCGCGGGTGCTGTTGCGTCGGCGGCGACGAGATAGTCGACGCGCCGCCGCCAGATCAACCAGCTGCAGGCGAGAAATCCGCCGATCAATCCGCCGTACCAGACCAGGCCCGCGCGGTCGAAGAGCAGATGCCAGTCGCGGAAGAGAATCGCGTAGTAGATCTTCGCTCCGACGATCCCGCCGATCGCCCCCGCGACGACCATCGACGACGCCAGATCCTCCGCGAGACCGTAGCGCCGGAACTGCCGCGCGAGCATCCAGCCGGCAACGATGAACGCGAGGAACATCATCAGCCCGAAGGTCGTGATCTCGAAGTTGCCGACTTTGACGAGTGTGGGCCACATGCCGCGCGCGAGGATATCAGGCCGTCGCTTTTTCCAGCGACGCCTTCTGATCGGAGATGAACCGGAAGACGTCGACCTTGCCCGCCTGATCGAGGTGCTGCGAGACTTCGAAGAGCTGGACGGAGAGCAGCGTATTCAGCCCTTCGTCGAGCACCGCCTTGCGGCGCTCGAACGGCAGCTCGGAGATGTTGGCGATGAGCATGTTCTCGTCGAAGCGGCCGTACTGATCGAAGAACACGCCCGCCCACAGCTCGTCGGTCTCCGCGTTCTGGAGGATGCTCATGAAGATCTCGCGCGCCTGCTCTTCACCGACGCTCTTCTCGAGCGTTTCGAAGAGCCGTCCGAACATGTCGTTGTAGGTGGAGATGATCTTGAGCAGCTCCGGCGAGTCTTCGACGTCGAGGAAGACCGGCCGGAAGGTCTTCTCTTCGGGCACGCCTTCGACGAGCCGCGCGGAGAGGAGCTGAAAGAGAATGCGCGCGACTTCGAACTGCGTGAGATCGGAACGCCCGGTGAGCTCGCGCACGTTGCGGATACCGTCGATGTCCTGGTAGATCGCGATCTCGGCGTCGTTCAAATCAAGCGCACGAAAATCCGGCGCAGCACCCGGAATCTTCGCGAACACGAGATCGAGGCTCGGAATCTTCTCGCGAATCCGCGCCGACTCATCGAGCCGGCGAATGCCCTCCATGATGACGCTGGAGGTGTTGAGGTGGAGCATGATCCGCTCGTGCGCCAGCTCGTCCGCGGAGTCATAAAACGCGAACTCGCCGTCCTTCCACCCGAACAGCCCGTACAGAATCTCCAGCACCTGATTCTTGACCCCCCACCAGAGATCCTTCGGCGAGAGCGCCCCCATCTGCACGAGGATCTTCCCGTGCCGCAACTGCGGCGTCACCCGCCGCTTCGACTCCTCATACTGCGACGCCGTGATCTTCCCGTTGCGCAGCAGAAACTGCCCGAGCGAATGCTCCGGCGAGTTGGAGCTCGCAAACACGATCTCCCCACTGTTCCAGTGGATCGTCCGCTCCAACTCCGCCCGCCGAAGCACAAGCTTCCCCGTCTCGCGAATCATCGCGACGAAGCTCAAAACATCCGGCAACTGAATCTTCGACAGATCCCCTTGCAGTATCGCCTTCTCTGGCATGCCGATCCCCCGGGAGGGGTGGGGTAATGATAACCGGGGTGGGGGAGGGGCGCTTGGTGCCGATTGTTTGAAGTCATCGCGGGGATTGCTCGAGGTAGCGCTCGATGCAGTGCCAGCTCAATCGGGCATCGCACGGAGTTGGATTCGTTCCGTAAACGGGAACGATCTGATGGCCATCGCTGAGAATCTCACACGATTTCGCAAAGCGTGGGGCTTCACACAGATGGATCTGGCGAAAGAATTAAGACGCATCGCTCAGCTGCGACGCAACGAAGCCAACTTCCTCTCCGACACTCGAACTCTTTGTCAAGCTGGCGAGACTATCGGCTTCGCGGTTCTGGAATGGCTGCTGACAAAGTTCAAGGATCGCAGACGTTAGCGAAAAGGATTCAACTTGGAAGAGCGTTCCGCTTGACCCGATCGCTGACTGCCCCTACTCCACCGGAGGCAGCAGCGTGATCTCACAATGACCTATTCGATGACGTCGGAGCACGGTCAGTGCCTTATCGGTCACGATGAGTTCCGCCCGCTGCGCTAGATTGAAGTCTTCGCCGGTCCAAGATTGAACGAGCCCTGCTGAATCCACGACGACACGACCCGTCGGCACAAACCGAACGAATGGTGGCAAGTCACGGTCATGCGCCTCAATGAAGAAATCCGATTTTGTGATCTTCACGGGCAAAAACTCCGCTCCGCTCAAAGAGAACTTCGTGATCGATTCGGCGAGGCTGGAGGTCACCACGAACGTTCGCGAGCGGCAGCCAAGTAGTCCTGCCATATGGGCACAGGTGTGGGTGGGGTCACTGGCGTACAAATGACGCCTTTCGCACCGGGTGCCGCCGCCAACGTAATGTCGACGGTCAGACCGCCAATTTTCTGCTGTTGAATGTCCTTGGGCTATTGGCAAATCGTTTAATGCCTTCTCGAATTTCATCACCCCTTGTGCCGGAGGAGACGAATATCTGGCGATCCGCCGTAGCCAGGATCCTGCGCACTTCAACCGTCTCGCGGATATCGTCTTGAATGCCCGCCTGTATTTCTGGGCTTCCGAAGTTGTAGAGATGAAATTCGCTACCTGGACCGCTCGATTGCGCGCACCGATTGCGACGTTTTGACGGCGCGCTTGGTCTCCTTCCAAGCGTCGCTGACCGCATTCGGATTAATGAGAATGAACGTTCCCAGTGGATCGCGATTGTTGATCGAATCGCCTGCTCCGAAGGCGCAGAGATTTGAGCTGTCGCGGTATCCGACGGGATCTGGTGTCAGGAAGCACCTGTAGTCGGGGGGAATACTACCTTGCCTCGCATATACCAACCCCATGCCGGGGTCTTGGAACGGGAGAGCCTGGCTCCCCACTCCTCACCACACTTTTTCGGCTAACTCGTCTCTCCGTTGATGTTGCTCTTTCCACCGAAGACGCGAACCCCTGATGCGAGTTTTCCGCTACGAGTACGTGTGAACACGCCCCTTTGCCCGGGGTCGTAGCCCACGACGTCGTACGCGCGTAGCTCGGTCGGTGGGGTGGGAACCTCGACATGCCGGACGCCGGCGAAGGAAGACTCGGAGAAGCACGGGAGGGGCTGCACATGCTCTTGTGCAACCGGCTGGCGGCAAAGATCGAGATGCGCAGCGAGCGGCGGCGCCGGCGTGGGCGCGGTAGCCCTCGCGGCTAGCAAAGTCATGCCGGTCAGTAAGACAACTATCCGCGTCACTCGCCCGCTCATTTTTTCGTTTAGCTGCTCGTCGATTCTAGCGGCTAAAGGAAAAAGAGCGTCACCGCTCTCGATGCTGCGCAACGCCGGCGGCCGGACCATTCGCAATGATGCGGTGCTCGCTCAGCGTGCGAAAGAAAAGCCTCACTGCGGTGAAGCGAAGCGCTCGCGTGCTCGCTGCGATGTTCGATCGCGTCAGTTCGTCGCGCCACGCGACAATCGTCTCGCTCGTGACGTCGTCGATCGATTCGATCTGCGTTGTGCTCATGAGCCACCACAAGAAGTGCTGCACGTTGCGCTGATGTACGTCTGCACACTGCGCGGACTCCAGCCGCGCCGCTCGATCGATTCATGAACTTTCACATCAACCGATCGCATTCGTTTCTCCTTCGTGTTGGGCCGCGACGCGTGCGCGACGCCGCGTGATGCGGCGGCGTGGGAGCCGGGCCTTTCGATAGGGGCGTCGTCCAGCGCTGTAGCACGACGGCGTCAAGCCCGGGCGGGCGTGTGGGCGGAGAGCGGCTTGACGACGGCGCGATGCAGCGCTACTCGTTCACCATCGAAAGGCCGCGCGCGGGCGGGGGAACGTTTATTTCTTGCGACGCCACGCCGGCCAAAAGCCACGCTGCGCGGCCCGCTTCACTTGCCTGACCCGCGCCAGTCGCGACGCTCGCCCGCCCGAGCGCCTCTAAGCCGCGAGGCCGCGTAGCGCACGCACTGCTCTTCGGGGACGAAGTCGAGCACCGCGTCCATCAGCTTTGTTTTGCCGGCCGCGGAGCTGGACTGAATGCTCGCGCTCTTCGTACAACTGCCGATGCGCTACTAACAGGCGATCGCGCCAATGAAACGGCCGCTCCGATCCGCAACGTCCGCCTCCTCGACCGCTTTCACATGCTCGATTCAATCGATCGCGACGAGCAAGAGACCGCGATCAAGGTCATCGCTGCGCTCATCGCCAAGCGTCGCGTCGAAGAAGCTGTCGGCAGACGTGGCTGACACAGCTCATCAAACACGCTCGATCGAAAGCATCCCGTGCTCGATCAGTGCACTAAGACCATTTAACACCATCTGCTCCGCGTCGGCAGACGGCACGTCTGCAGCAACATAGCCGGGTTTCCATATCTCGGCTCCGCATTCAGCCTGTCGGAGGATCCCGGTAATCCGGCGCATCACCGGCTCCGTTTCTCGCTCATCACGAACGACAAGTCGTATGTTCAGTCGATTCGACGGCCTCACTACTTCCTGTACGAACGGCCGCGTCCCATCGTCACCTACAGCTTCCACGATATCTCCTAATCGAAAGCCGTACGAAAAAAACGGTATGCAGCACAATTCATACATATCACCACCGACGTGACGACTCGAAAGTTGCTCAACCCCGCGAAGCTCCCAACGTGTGAGATCGATCGCGATAAGTGAATCGGCATGTGATTCCCACAATGGTTCAGGATGCGTGATTAAGAACTCATTGGCCGCCATAGGTCGTTTTCCACCAATCACGCATCCATTCCGGCCACCAGGAAGGCGGCCATTCGCCGACGTATCCTCTCGGCGGCGTCTTTGGAGCTACTCGGGCACCCTTTGACGGATTGCAGTGATCGCAAGCGGGAGTTAGATTTTCGGGTTCACGATTCCCCGCTCTGCTCTTCGCTCTTACGTGATCCACGGGTCGCGCATCGTTGGACCGACAATAGCTACAGAGAGGATCGCCTTTCTCGAAGAATCGCGCCCGATCAGCTGCAGTTATCGGCTGATATGCCGTATCCCCACCTGTCGAACCGGGCGGGATCTTATAAACCCGTTGACCGCTCTGTACAGCTCCAGGGACCTCTTCGATCGGAGCCTGTGGCCGCGGTCGCATCATGTTGACGCGTGGTGTCGTCGATCGTGTTGCGGCTGTCTCTGCCGGAGCTGCCGCTGCAATCGTGCCTAGCGTCGACAGAGCGATATTCGGCGCATTAGCTTTAAGGCTTTGCCACCATGCCTTCAGTCCCGAGTAGTCAACGTTATCTATTGAGACGCCGTAGAACTGCTCGAATGCCGCGCGAGCACCGGGTGCATTGACCCTCGCGAGCAAGAATAGGTCTGCACCTTGCGATGAATCGAAGAGGTGATGAACGGTGTTTGCGCGCCCTGTCGGCGTGTAAGAAACACCGATCGAGAAGTCTCCTTCATTCATCTCTTCGAGCGTTGGCGCATCGACAGTCACCGGCATGCCGTTCACGTCGATGGTGCGGCGCGTGTGTTCACCTGTTGGATCTCTCCCGTTGACGGGGTCACCACCGGCGAACGAATAGAGGTTCGCTGAATCAACGTACCCGAGCGGATCCGGTGTCAAGAACGTACCCGTGGACGGGTCGTACCAGCGGTTCCTTGCGTAGATCAGCCCCGTGTCGGGGTCTTGGAAGGGCAGCGCCTGGAACCGCGCACTCACCACATCTTCAAAGAGCGTGTCGCTGGCGGGCGTGCCGAGCAGCGGCAGGGAATCGACGGCGTAGAGTGTACTGGTTTTTTCGGCGCCGGCGGGCACTGTGGCGAGGAAGGTGGTGAGGGAGGGGAGGGACTCGCGGATCTCGACGGGGAGGGCGGTGGAGGTGTGGATGGGGCGGGTGGCGAGGACCCAATCGGGGGGTGGGAGGATGGGGGTAGAAGACGACCAGGCGGCGGCGCGGAGCGTCGCCGTCGCGGCGATGGAGAGGGCGATGGGGGTTCGGGTGGCGGGTGGGGTGCCGACGGGCGTTGGGTCGATGAGGGTTTGCCACTCGGACGGGGTGAGGGTCCAGTGGAGGGTGAAGGGATCGTCGGCGAGGGTCGGCGCCACCGAGGCGCTGCGGACGATGGCGGATTTGTTATCGATGGTGGCGAGGCGGGCGCCGGTGGTGACCGTCGCGGCGGCGAGGGCTTCGGTGGAGTGGATGGTCACTTCGACGGTGTCGAGGGTGCCGTCTTGTTTCTTTGTGGCTTTGATGGCCACGCGGTCGATGGCGGCGCCGGTGAAGGCGACGTTTTCGGCGCCGTAGGGGTCATTCGGGACGTTGCGGGCGATGACTTCGGCGTGGTCGTTGAGCACGGCCTGCATGGTTCCGGCGCCGGCCTCGTCGAAGACCGGGAACAGGCGACCGGAGGGTGTCGTCACTTCGAGGGGGTCGTCGTAGGCGGCGTCGCCGTGGATGATTTGTTTCTGCACCGTGCCATCGGCGGCGACGACGGCGATGAGACGATCGGAGATCGGGTCCCAGACGAACGTCGTGTCGCCGCGGCCGACCAGGCGGCCGGTGGCGCTGTATTGATAAACGTAGCGGCCCGGGCCCGACTTTTCCGTCGCGCGGATGAGACGGCCTTTGACATCGAACTCGTACGTGAAGCGGCCGTCGTCCGCGCGCTCCGCTCCGTTGTAGCCGAACGGGCGAACGACCGGACCGCGCGTGGCGCTCGCGATCTTGTGGCCGGTTTGTTCGCTGAACGTCGATGATGGCGGATCGATCGCGGTCGTATCCATGCCCCGCGCCTGCAGCGCGGCACGCGTGGCGTCATCCAGCTGCCGTGCGCGCTGCTCCTCCGTGCGGAAGTCCGCGGGCGTGAGGATCTGCGTGCTGCGATCCGCCGTGACGAGACGACTGCGCGAGTCGTATGTGAACGTCGTAACCGGAGCAGAAACGCCAGCCGGGCGGATCGAGGACTTTTGCAGTCCGTCGTACGCGACGTCCGCGCCGGCGACCACGTTCGCCCCGGCAGTGACGGCCATGCCCGACAGCAGCGAGGTCGCATCGTCATAGGTGTAGGTGCGCACAATCGGCGATCCGCCGGTGAAGACGGTGCGCGTTTGCGGGCGTCCGGCGCCGCGATACGTGGCGGTCATCAGCGGAGTGCCGCCACGCGTGATCGACGTGAGGTTGCCCATCGCGTCGTAGGCCTGATCGATCCACGTCTGCGTGCCGGGGATGGTGAAGCCCGTGCGCTCGCCGTGCTCGTTCCAGCGGTGCTCCTGCACGAATTCGTTCAAGCACCTGCGGCGATGCGGAGAGACCGCTGGCGTCGCGGAAGCGCTTCTGCGTAGTCTTCTTCGGATTGCCGTCGAGGTCGAAGTCGCCCCAGGTGATCTCGGCGTCCGCGTTCGTCCAGCGAACGAGACGTCCGGCGTTGTCGTAGCCGAGGGTCTCGAGCTTCTGGCCGCCTGAACGTACCTCTTCGAGCTGGCCCTTCGTGTTGTAGAGGAATTCCTGCTCGCGATTCTGACGATCGCGGATGCGACGGACGCGCGGGCCTTCCCACTCGATCGATCTCGCTCGTGCCGTCGGGATAGGAGCGCGACAGCGGGCGTCCGAGGAGATCGGTCTGCGTTCCGGTCGCCTCGCTGGTGGGATCGGTGTAGTTCGTCTGCGCGCCGCTGCCGTGATAGGCGAATTGATTCGCGGCGCCGTCGGGGAGCGTTTCTTTTTCGACCGCGCCGCGTGCGTCGACGTTGAAGGTCGTCGACGGACGTCCGGGCACGCTCGCTTCGGTGACGTTGCCCAATTCGTCGAACTGCGTCTTCCATTCGAGCGAGCCGACGTTGTTGCGCACGACGTCGCCCGCGGCGTTGCGGTCCATCGATGCGAGTGTCGGAGCGGGTTGCCCGCGCTCGGACGATGTGGTGACGGACGGCACCGCGCCGTCGTGGGCGGTGACGTTCGTCTGGTTGAAGATTTCGGTCAGCGCACTGAGATTGCCCGCGCCCGCGGCGTAGGACTGCATTCGTCCGGCGACGTCGAAGACCGTCTTCGACGCGCGGCCGTTCGTCGCGAATCGTGTCGTGCGTCCGGCGCCGTCCCACGCGAAGGAGGTTTCGCGCTCGACGCCGGCATCGACTTTCGTCGAGAGAGCGCGCAGCCGTCCGGCGTCGGTGAAGTCGTACGACGATTCGGCGACCGTCGCGCCGTCGGTGGCCAGGCTCTTGACCGCCTTCGGACGATCCCATTCGTCGTACTCGCTCTTCGTCACCGTGCCGTCGGGCGACTTCATCGCGATCGCGCGGCCGTGTGCGTCGAACGCCGCCGCGGTGGCGGTGAACATGTCGGTGCTGTAGACGCGGTTGCCGGCGAGGTCGAAGGCGGACTGCGTCTCGATCGGACTGGAACCGGTGGACATGACGCTGCGGCGCGCGCGTCCGAGCGGGTCGAGCTCGGTCGTCGTCGTCGCGCCGCCGGGATGGGTGGTGATGATCTTGCGATTGGCGAGGTCGTACTGCGTCGTCGTGGTCACAGTCCCGACGGTCGCAATCTGATCGACAGAGGACGACGTACGACGTCCCAGAACGTCGTAGGCGAACGTCGTCGTGACTTCCTCACTCCCCTTCTTCTCCACCTGGCGCGCGAGGCGGCCGGCGGCGTCATAGAAGAAGCGCTGCTCGAGGACGAGCGGATCGCCCGGTTTCTCCACGCGCACGTGCACCGGCCGGCTCCATTCGTCGACGTCGGTCGTGGTCACGACGCCGCGCGGGTCGGTTTGCTTCGTCTGCGCGTCGCTCGGATATTCGATGGTCGTCGTCAGCGCGTCCGCGCCGTCGCCGTCGCGCACGAGGTGGGGCATCGCGCGCGCGTGCGGCGGGGCGGTGACGGGCCAGTATTCGACGCGGCTCTTTGCGCCGGCGCTCGCGCTGTCGGTGCCGCCGCTCGACGCCGCGGAGAGCGGCATGCCGTGCGCGTCGAACGACTGCGTCGCGGCGATGCCGCTGTTGCTCGCCACCGGATCGAGGTTGTTGCGATGCGGCGCGGGCGACTCGATGCGCTTGCCGCCGGCCTCGATCGCCTGCAGGAACGTCGAGCCGTTGTCGCCGGTCTGGTAGCGGAACGCGCGCGTGATCCCGTCGCCGGAAACAGACGAGACGACGAGTCCCGGCGCGCCGGTCGGGCGCTGATAGGCGACATTCGTCTCGCGGACGCCGTCGAGCTTCGCCGACGTGAGCACGCCGTTGTCGAACGCGAAGCGGCGCACGCGCTCGACCGGCGACGTCGTCGCCGTTCCGGGCGACAACGCGCCGGGCAGTTGTCCGAACACGGCGCCGTTCCAGACCGGCACGTTCACTTCGTGGACTTCGCTGACGTGCGCGCGATCGGCGGTGAGCGTGTACTTGCGCAGCTGGCCGAGGATATCGGTCACGTCAACCGACGACGCCGTGCCGTAGACAAAGCATCGCGGACTCGCCCGTGCCCCACGTTTGCGCGGTGACGCGATCGCTCGCGTCATAGTCGAATTTCACGCGATGCGTGCTCGCGCCGGGGTCGGTGATGGTCTCGAGACTCGTCGTCGCGGCTTTGTACGCATAGCCAATCGTCGAGCGCGGGCTGCCGGCGATCTGCGGCAGCTGGACACTCGTGAGCCGCCGCTGCGCGTCGTACGCGTACGTCACGCGGCGCGGCGCTGCGTGCCAGTCGCTGATCTCTTTCAACAGGCCCGTGGTGCGGTCCCACGTGAGCGTGCTCTCGCGCCCCACCGGATCGACGACGCGCGCGAGGCGGCCGTCGCCGTCGTAGAAATAGCGGATGGTGTTGCCGGAGTCGCGGTCGCGCAGCTGGCGGAACTCGTCCGACTCCGCAACGACGCGGCCGAAACTGTCGAACTCCGTGAGGCGCCACTGCTGATCGAACAGGCGGTAGCCGTCGTCGACGCGCGTGAGATTCAGGAACAGTCCCGCGGGCGCGCGGTAGTTGCGCTCGTCGACGTACGTGAACAGCCACGTCTCCCCTGCCCCGTCGCGATATTCGACGTCGCCGTTCGGCAGCGCGCGCAGGCGCTGGAAGAGCGACGAATCCCAGCCGGCGCCGAGCGGCGAGAGGCCGAGGGTGCGCGAGCGATAGGTGCGATCGAACGCGACGTTCCAGCCCGCGCGGCCGCCGGCGTCGTAGTCGACGGCGCCCGTCTCGAGCTCGCCGCTGTGCAGGTACGTCGTCTCCTGCAGCAGCCCGTCCGCGACGGGCGGATGTTGCGCGGCGACGCGCACATCGGTCGGACGAACCGTGTCCGCCGGCACCGTGGCGATGCGCGTCTCGAGGCGCCTGCCGAAGAGCGCGGTCTCGGCCCGAATGGCGAGGTAGCGGCCAAGCGTGTAGAGCTCGACGAAGTTGGTGAGCGAGGGAGGCCGTTCGCAGGAGGCACAGTCGCCGCGCGAGCCGGTCCAATCCTTCGATGCACGCGGATCGGCGAGTGCAACGACGGTGTCGGAGACGAGCCGGTTGTAGCCGCGTTGATAGCGCAACTTCACGAGGTCGGGATCACTCGCATCGGACGGCAAGAGGCGCCGCAACGCGAGCGACGCCGGACGCGCGTCCGGCGTGCCGTCACGGCGCACGCGGCGCAAATGCGACGGCGGATAGGGCGCGGGCGTCTGTTCGGTATCCGCGCCGAGAACACGCTCGCTCTCGACGGACACGTCCAATGAATCCGCAATCGCGCCGGGAAGCGACAGCTCGAGATGGAACGCCGCCGTGTTCGTCGACGCCGGGATGCCGAGAGGAACGACGCTCGCCAACTCATACGCGCCGCTGACGACGCGCAGGCGCGGATCGGTCGCGGAGAGCACGTTCATCTTCTTGCCGGCGACGTCGCCGGCGAGCACGAATCCGGTGTCGGCATCGACGAGCGGCGCGAGCGTGCCGGCGACGAGATGCGGCTTCGACTTCCAGAGGATGCGCGGATCGTCGGCGCCGACTTCATACCAGTCCGCAGTCGCCGGCAGCGTCGCGGCCTGCGCGGTGATCGACGCGAGCGCGGTCGGGAAGAGATCGGTGCTCGCGGAGACACGATCGTGCTCGTCGATGCGTTTGAGATCGATGAGCAGGACGCGGCCCGCGCCGTCGACGGCGACCGCGAGATCGGAGCCGGGCATGACGCGGACGGAGTACGCGCCGGCCGGAATCCAGATGACGTCGACGAGGGCCTCGTTGCCGAGGGCCGCGCCGTCGAGCTTCAGGACGGCGATGCCGAAGTCGCGCGTGGCGATGAGCGCGTAGTCGCCGTACTGCGAGATGGAGGTGAAGCGCGGGCGCGCCACGCGTCCGCCGGAGCTCTGCGCGTATTTCTGTTGCAGCGTGCGCAGGCGGGGGTGAGCATTCAGAGCGATCCCGGTCTGCGGAATCGCCTGTCCTGCAAGCTCCTCGTGCGGCGGCGTGACCGTGACGTCGAGGACGCCGCGGTTCGCTTCGAGCGCATAGACGAAGAGATCGGACGAGCCGGTGCGCGCGCGAAGCATCGACTCCGGCGTGAACGAGAGGTCGCGAATCGGGCACGGCACGCCGTTCGGATCGGGCACGCACGGCGGCTCCTGCGGCTGCTTCGCGTCCGTCATGGCGATGCCTTCGCGGAGGTTCTTGTAGTTGCTGTCGACGACGTGGTCGTTCGATTCGACGGCGTTGAGGTCCCACACACCGACGCCGTAGCCGAACAGCGAAACGACGCCGTAGGTCACCTGGTTGCGCACCAGGTACAGCTCGTCGCCGTCGCGCGCGAGCACTCCGTTGAGCTGCGCCGATCCGCCGCGCGGCGCGTCCGCGGACCATCGCAGATCGAGCGTGCGGTTCTCGATCGAGATCCGCTGCAGCTGATAGTTCAGCTGCGGATCGGCCGCGATCGCGACGTTGTACTTCCTGAATCCGTTCGCCAGCGTAGCGACCGGCGCTCCAAGCTGCGCGATCGTCAGCTCCTGCTCGTTGTCGATCACCGCCAACTGCAACTTTCTCGGAATGGCCTCGGGGCGATCGGTGAGGAACGCCGTGCTCGATCCGAGCGGCAGCGACGACGTGAACCCGACGCGCCACGACAGCATCGCCGAGCCGACGCGCCGCGTCGTCGGAACGTCGCGAGTGGTCCCCGGCGTCGCCGGCAAGAAGTCTTCGAGCCGGTACGAGTGGAGATACGTCAGCATCGGCGTCATGCCGGTGGCGAAGATCCGGCCGTGGCGATCGGTGGCCACGCCCCAGAATTCGTTGACGTCGTCGAGCAGCCGCCCCGCCGGCCGCGCGCCGTCGAGCGCCGCCGGATCGGCCATGTCGAAGGTCTGCAGTCCGCCGTCGAGCGCGCTGAGGACGGCGACGTTGCCATGCATCGAAAAGTCGCGGATCACGCCGTTCGCGAGCGTGGTCTCGCGCAGCTCACCCGCGGGCGGGCGCGTGCGGAACCAGAGCACGAGGTCGGACGTGAGCGCCGGGCCGACGGTGCCGTTGATCTTGCGCTGCGCGAGCTTCAAGCCTTCCGTGCCGTTCGGACCGAGTGCGGCGAGATTGCGGCTGACGACGAGCGCGAACAGCTTGCCGCGCTGCAGCGCGCCTTTCAGCTCGAGCGTGACCCGCGTGCCGCGCGAGTCGACGCTGAACACCACCTGATCGGTGATGTCGGCGAGCGAGGACGCATCGTCGCCGGCTTTCAACACGATCAATCGGCTCGCATGGAAATACGCGTCCACCTCGTTCGTGGTGTAAAGCGCTTTGTCGAAGACCACGGCGATGGGAAGATCGGGATGCACATCCTCGTCGGTCATCGTGAGGATGAGTCGATCGCCGGGCGTCGCCGGACCGAATCCGCTCTGCGAATTCGGCGCGATCTCCGCCGATGCCAGCGCCGTCGTCGCGGCGTTGAGCACCGCGACGCGTCGCTTTTCGTTCGTGATGTTTCGAACGTTGAGCGAGCCGCCATCGACCACGAGCTCGACGTCGCGCACCGACTCGACCCGCACGCCCTCGGGCGCGGCATCGATGACGTCGAGCCGCGCCGGGCTCGCGTAAACAGGAAGCGGGCCGGCGTCGTTGTCGATCGGCGACGGAATCGCGACCGGCGCCGACGGAGTGCCGCCGGAGACCGGATCGTACGTCTTGCGGAACGACTCGAGTCCGCTCGCGGAATCGACGCCGACGACGGTGAACTGCTGCCCCGCGGGCACGGGAATGAGCGCGGAGCCGCGCTTCTCGATGAGCGCGAACGTGGAGACGAAGAGCGATTCGTAGTAGGAGAAGAGGTCGACGGTCGCGGCCACGCCGTCGACGATCGACCAGCCCACTTGCGCCTTCAGATCGACGGCGGCGTGCATGCCGGCGCGGCGTACGCCGAGAAGAATGTTGTGCGTGTCGTTCGGGATCGCGTTCGTGCGGAGCGTGCGCGCGTTGCCGCTCGTGGTCTCGGGACGCGTCGTGAATTTGCCGCCGCTGACGCGGAGGAAATCGACGATCTCGATCTTCGGACCGCGCACGGATTGGCCGAGGAAGCCGAGAATCCAGGTGCGAGCCGGATCGACGCCGGCGGGCGCGGGGATGTCGACTTGCAGCGGTTCCTTCGCCGTGCCCTCGAACTGCAGATTGATCGCGGTGGAGAAGTTGAGATCGTTGTCGAACGCGGGCACGGACGCGAATGCGCTCTTCTGGGCCGGCGCGACGCTGACGAGCGTCGGCGTGCCGAATGCGCCGGCGGGAACGGCGACGGTGATGTCGTCGGCGCTGGTGAAGGTGACGGCGCGGCCGGCCGGCGCGAGGAAGCCTTTGCCGTCGGTGGTGACGAACGGCGTGAGCTCGATGACGGCGACGATCGCGTGCGAGACGGAGTCGAGCACCTGCAGCTCGATCGTGTCGGTGGTGGCGATGCGGTCTTTCTCGTGGCGATGACCGGCGTCGAGGAAGAAGGAGCCATCGCTCGCGACGGTCGTCTGATAGACGTCGACGAAGAGGCGGCCGCGGCGAACGGCGATGGCCTGTGCGCCGCCGGGCAACGCGCCTGCGGTGCCGGTGATCGTCGACTTGCCGCTCGCATCCGGCAGGGTGATGCGGATGCGCTCGCGATGGATGGACGTGTTGCTCTGCGGAATCGCGCGGGTTGTGAACTGCGAGACGAGCGTGCGTCCGAACGGCGTGCCGTTCACTCCGCGGATCGATGCGCCGACGGTGATGGTGTAGCGCGTGCCCGCGCGGAGCGGGTCCATCGGATTGAAGCGGATCGTGTTGCTGCCGCTCAGCACCGCGGTGCCGGCGACGTTCATCGTGAAGGCGGAGATCGACGCCGGATCGATCGGCATGTCGAATGTCGCCTGCACGACCGCGGCGGAGGCGTCGACTTCGGCGCCGTTCGCGGGCGTGATCGTGGGAGTGCCGGGCGGCTGCGGCGCGAGCGTGAGTGTGCCGAAGTTGACGAACGCGCCGGGGTCGGGACTCGTGCTCGCAACCGCGGGCGCGCCGTCGCCGTGGGAGGTCGTGCGCGCGATGAGTGAGAACGGCGCGGCGGGCTTCGCGGCGACGGGGACGACGAAGAGGCCGTCGAGGCGCGTGAGATCGCGCACGCCGAGAGCGTTTGCGGTGACGCGCGCGTTGGAGATAGCAACGCCGTTCGCGGATTTGACCTGGCCGTACGCGTACGCGATCGGCGCGTCGGGCGTGAGGACGAGATAGCGGCCGTCGCGCACGAGGCCATCGAGCGGAAGCTCGGTGCTGACGATCGGGCGCGTCGTGCCGTTCGCGATCAACGCGACGAGGCGATGGAGCACGCCGAACGGAGTGTTCGGCAGAACTTCGACGAGGATGCCGGATTGAGCATTCGGAATCGTTGCGCGGGCGGGAACCAGGAGCGCCGGCGCGTCGAGTGTCGTTCCGGCGGGAAGTGCCGGCTCCGTGCTGCGCGTGAGCGTGAACGTGAAGCCGGCGACGATGTGGAAGCCGGCGATCGTGCCAAAGGACGCGAGCTCGTTCGATGAGAGCGACGCCGCGGATGCGTGCAGCGGCTCGGCGGTCGCGCCGGCGGGGACGTCGAGGCGCACGCCGTCGTCGCCGGGAACGCGACCGCCTTCCGCGCCGAGGAGCGTGCCGCGGTCGATGCGGCCCGGATAGTCGACGATGCGGATGTGATCGACGCCGTCGCGGAGCATCACCGCAGTCGCTTGGGCTGTCGGGCGCGAGGTGGAAGTCGGCGACGCCTTCGTTGCCGGCGAGCGTGCGGTAGATGAGGAGATCGGTCGCGAACGGCGGATCGACGAGCACTCGGCCGTCGGCGAGATTCAGCTGCTCGTCGATGAACGCCTGCACCGCGGTGCCGCTCGGATACGGCTTCGTGCCGTCGGTGATGAGCGTGGCCACGGTGCGTCCGCTCGGCAGCACGGCCTTCGGATCGAGGGTGAAGCTCTTGCCGGTGAGCTTGCAGATGTCGGGCGTGGTGGCGCACGGATTCGCGGCGCCTTGCAGCGCGGCGCCGGCGCGGGCGACGAGGCCGGAGCCTTTGTCGGCGTAGACGAGCGCGTAGTTGCCCGATGTATTGATATCAATGGATGCGCGTCCGTCGGACGCGACGTTGACGGCGGGAGTGACGATGTGCCATTCATCGCGCTCGCTGTCGTACTGGACGAGCGAGAGCGTCTGCGCGGCGGCGGTGACGGCGCTCGCGTCGATGAAGAAGATGAGGCGCGCGCCGGGGATGGCGACCGGCGACGGCGAGTCGTCGATCGCGATCTCGGCGGAGGCGAGCGGCGCCCAGCCGAGAGGCAGCAGGCCGGCGAGCGATTGGCCGCCGAGGGACGTGACGCGCGCGTTCGCGGGTGATGGCGAGCGCGAGCTCGACTTTCTTGGTGAGCTTCGTTTCGGCGCCGTGCGTGAGGGCGTCGCCGCGTTTGGTGAGGCGGATGTCGATGGGGACGACGCCGGCGCCGGGGGGGACGACGACCTGGCGCCAGACGGTTGTGTAGCCGGTGGCTGTCGCTTCGATCGTGTAGGCGCCTTCTGGTGAGAGAGATCGCGTATTTGCCGCGGTCGTTTGAATTGAGAATTGAGAATTGAGAATTGAGGATGGTGATGGCGGCGCTTTGCGAGCGGTCTTCCGTTCGTGGCGTCGTAGACGGCGCCGGAGACGTAGCCTTTGCCGCGCTCGGCGTTGGGGTCGGTGCTGTAAATGAACGTCTGCGTGTAGTCGGCGAGCATCGCCGTGCCGCCGGTGTCTTTCGCGCTCTTCTTCACCGTCAGCGTGATGTTCTTCGCGGGGATGTTCGCGAAGGTGACGGTGGCGATGTCACCCGTCGCGTTGAGCGCGATGACGCCGTTCTCGGCCTCGGTGACGACGATGGCGCTGTCGAGCCACGCGCGATCCATCGCCTTCGAGAATTGGATCGTGAGCGTCTTGGCCGTGCGGTCGAGCGTCGCGCTGACGACCTGCGGCGTGGCGCAGCTGATTCGGTAGCAGAGCACGCGCTCGGCGGAGAGCGAGCCGTCGGCGCCGATCTCGCGCACGCGGACGGCGTGGTAGCCGCTCTGCCCGGAGAACGTGAACGTGAACTTGAACGCGCCGGTGCCGGACGACTGCGTCGTCATCATCACGCCGTCGACGTCGAGGCGGACGCGCGCGCCGGGCGTCGAGACGCGGCCGGTGAGCGTGGCCGCGCTGAAGCAGCCGGTGGTGTTGGTCTCGTCGACGATCGGTGCGGCCGCCGGAGCGCTGCCACCGGTGATGAACGAGAACGAATGTGCGGCTGGCGAGTTGCGACGCGGCGAGATCTTTGAGCGACGTCGCGATCGTGACGGTGTAGCGCGTGCCGCTGCGGAGCGGCTGGAGCGGCGCGAAGGCGATGGCGTCGCGATCGACGAAGACTTCGCCGTCGACATTCGCGTTGTTCGCATCGGTGACGCGAATCGCGTTCGCCGCGGTCGCGCCGTCGAGCGGATGATTGAAGAGGATGACGATGGTGGCGCCGCGTTCTACGGCCGTGGCGTCATTCGACGGGAACGTTTCCTTGACCGCGAATGCCTCGGCGAATCGCGTGACGCGAATCGAGTCGGTCGCGCTCTTGCCGTCGTTCGCGGTCACGCGGGCGATGACGGGCGCCGCGTTCGGAACGTCGATGTCGGCGGTGAACGTGGTGCCGTTGATCGTCGCGTTCACACCGTTTACAGAAACCGACGTGCCGCCGGTGAACGTGCCGGTGACGTGCACCGTCGCACTGTTCGTGTACGTATTGTCGGCGGGCGTATCAATGGTGATCGACGGATTGCCCGGCGATTGCTGCACGGCAACGCTCGTCGTGGCGTTGTGGCCGGTGACGGTGAACGTCGTCACCGCGGCTTGTGGCAGCGTGACGGTCGCGCGGAACGTGCCTGATGTATCGGACAAGCGCGTCGTCGAGACGTTCTGTCCCGCGATCGCGACCGTGGACGGATCGAGGTTCGCCCAGGTGCCGCTGATGTCGATCGTCGTCGCGCCGGTCTCGCTGCCGGTGAGCGGCGACGTGATCGCCAGCTGCGGCGTGCCGGTCATCGCCTTCACGCGCGTAGTCGCGACGGCGACGCGCGCCGACTTTGTGGTGGCGCGGGCAGTGAGGACGTTGAGGCCCGGCGCGAGCGGGACGTTCGGCACGCTGAACGCGTGCGTCTCCGCGCCGTCGTCGGGAACGGTGAACGGCGTGCCGTTGACGTCGCCGGAGACGACGCCCGCGCCGACGGTGCCGGAGACGGTGATGCTGTTCGACGTGACGGTCGCGCCGGCGGCGGGCGACGAGATCGCGATCGGCGGATCGACGTAGCGATAGAGCACGAGCGTTACCGGCGCATCGCTCGCCGAGCACTGGATCTTCACTTCGTTGCGGCCCGGCGCGAGCGTCGCGTCGCCGCAGAACGAGCCGTCGGAGACTGCCGCGGCAACGCCGTTGATCAACACGCTCGCCGCGCCGCCGGAGCGGCCGTTGATGCGCACCGTCTCGGTGAAGACGGCCGCGCCGTCCATCGGATCGAAATTCGAGAGCGCGCAGCCGGAGAGCGAGCCGGCGTTGCCGACGAAGAAAACGCGGTCGACGCGGGTCTCGTTGCCGGCGGGGTCGCGAGCGATCGCGGTGAGCGCGTGGCCGCCGTCGGCAAGCGCGATCACGCCGGGCGTTTTCTCTTCGCCGTCAACGGTGAGCTTCGCGGTGACGCCGCTCTCGCTCTGGAATGCGATCGCAGGCGATGCCGCGAAACGCGCGCCGTCGGCGAGCTCGATGCCGTTCGCCGTCACTTTGAATGACGGCGGCGTGAAGTCAGCGGTGACGACGACGGAGACAGTCGACGCACCGGCGGTGGCGGTGATCGTGTTCGTGCCTTCGGCGAGCGCGAAGTCGGTTTTGCGGAAGACGCCCGCGGCGTCGACGGCGACCGTCGCGCCGTTGATGGTGACGCTGCGCGGTGCGGAGGGCGTGAGCACTTGGCCGGCGACGACCGTGGTCGGGCGGTTCGTGACCATGTGATCGGGCGGCGCGGTGAGGACGAGTCCCGTCGTGCCGTTGTCGCGAATGACGTCGATCGAATCGACGGACGTGTTGCCGGAGGCGTCGAGCGCGACCGCGGTGAGCAGGTTCGGTCCGAGGTCGAGCGGGACGCGCGCGGTGAACGCGCCGTCGCTCGCCAGCGTGGCGGCGACGCCGTTGACGGTGACGCTGCGAACATCGCCACCGGTCGCGGTGCCGCGCACTTCGACGCTGTCGGCGTTGATGACGGCGCCGTTCGACGGCGAGGTGATCTTCACCACCGGTCCGCTGCGATCGATGCGGAACGCGGCCGTCGCCGTCGCGGACTCGTTGCCGCTCGCGTCCTGCGCTTTCGCCGTCAGCGTGTAGCTGCCGTCGTTCGCGATCGACGTGCCCGAGGTGAACGGCTGTCCGTTCAGCGTCGCCGTGATCGTCGCCTTCGCGTCGTTCGAGCGGACGACCGGCGCGACGGCGCGGGTGTAGACGGTGTTCGCCGGAATCGGCGCGTCGTCGATGACGATCTCGATCGACGGCGCGGTCGAGTCGAGGCGCACGTTGTACGGGACGAGCGCGACGTTGCCTGCGATGTCGGTGAAACGCAGCGCAAACGCGTTCGCGCCTTCGCGCAGCGGGACGTTCAGCGTGAAGTTCACGCCGCTCACCGTCGCCGCCGTATTCGTGCCGTCGATGACGACCGCGGCCGGCTCGCTGAGCGTGCCGGTGATCGCGCTCTGCGCACGCACGGTCGCGCCGTTCGCGGGGGTGATGCTGCCGAGTTGCGGGAGCGTGCGGTCGATGACGAATCGCTGCACGACCTCGTCCGAGATGTGGTTGGCGCAGTCCTTCGCGCTGGCCTTGATCTCGTGCGCGCCTTCCGCGGAGATCGCGGTGCCGCTGGTGTAGGGCTGGCCGTCGAGGGTCGACGTGAGGATCGCGCCCGGCTCGTTCGTGCGCACGATCAGTGCGATCGCGCGATTGAGCGCCGCCGCGGTGAAGCGCGCGCCGCTTTCCAGGATCTCGACAACCGGCTTCGAGCGATCGACTGTCACCGTCACCGCCGCGGCGGAGACATGTCCACCGGTGTCGATCGCCTCGACGCGAATGGTCTGCTTGCCTTCCTGCGAAGGAATCGACGCGGCGAACGAGTGGCGGTCGGCGCTGATTGTCGCGTCGACGGACGTCGTTCCGATCGAGACGCGCACGCGCTCGAGCGCGGTGTCGTTCACATCGCCGGCGACCGCGACTTCCGCGGCGTCGATGCACGCATTCGCCTTCGGCGCGGTGATGATGACGTCCGGCGCGCGCGTGTCGAGCAGCACCGTGATCCCGGAGGTGCCGACGTTGCCGGCGCGATCGACGCCCGTTGCGGTGAGGACGTTCTCCCCTTCCAGCAGCGTGACCGGCGCGGGCGTGACGAACTTCTTCTCCGCGATCGTCGTGTCGGTGCCATTCACGTCGACCGTGACGGCATCGTCCGCGTCTCCGGTGATGATGACGTCGGGCGTCGTCAGCTTCGCCTGGTTGATCGGATTCGTGAACGCGATCGCGGGCGCGGTCTTGTCGATCGTGAACGTCACCGGCGGGACTTCGGTGACGAGTCCGACTTTGTCCGTGACTCTCACTTTCAGCGTGTACGCGCCTTCGGCGGTGATCGCCGTGCCGAGGTCGTAAGGCTGATCGTTCAGCGTCGCGGCGACGGTCGTGTCCGTGGTGTCCTTGATGACCGCGCGCGGAATGACGTCGCGGTTGAACCACGTGCCGCTGGTGAGCTCCTTCTCCCCTTCCATCAGCGTGACGACCGGCGCGGTCTTGTCGATGAAAAAGACGATCGCGGGAACCGTCGTCGACCAGTTCACGGCGTCGGTGACGGTGGCGGTGAGCGTGTACTTTGCCTCGTCGGTGATCTCGGTGCCGAAGGTGTACGGCTGCGAGTTCAGTTGCGCGGCGGTGGTCGTCGAGGTGATGTCGGTGATCGCGATCGCGGGGCGGACATTGCGATTGAACGCGGCGCCGCTGACGAGCGGCTGGCCGTTCTCCGTCACCGCGACGACGGGCGCGGTCTTGTCGAGCGTGAACGTGATCGGGGGGACGATCGTCGCGTGGCCGAGGTGATCCGTGACGGTGATGGCGAGCGTGTGCTGCGCCGCTTCGGCGGTGATGATCGAGTCGGGCGTCCAGGTGCTGCCGTCGAGCGTCGCGGCGATCGTCGTGGCGGTGAGATCGTCGATGACGATTTCCGGCTCGACGTCGCGGTTGAACTTCGTGCCGCTGACGAACGGCACGCCCTTCTCGAGCACGCGCACCGACGGCGCACTCTTGTCGATGATGAACGCGATCGGCGGCAGCGTCGTCTTCCAGCCCGCGCGATCGGTGACGCTGACGGCGAGCACGTGCTCGCCTTCCGCCGCGATCGGCGTGCCGGACGTCCACGTTTGTCCGTCGAGCGTGGCCTCGGTCGTGGTCGTGCTGATGTCGACGACATCGATCTGCGGCGCGATTGTTTCGCCGAACTCGTCGCCGCTCGCGAGCTGCCTGTTGTTCACGATCACGCTGACAGCCGGCGCGCTCTTGTCGATGACGAAGTGAATCGCCGGCGGCGCAGTTTTCCAGCCCGCGGCGTCGGTGACGGCGACCTCGAACGTGTGCGCGCCTTCGGCGGTCACCGGCATGCCAAGCGTGTACGGCAGCGCGTCCAGCTTCGCGTCGATCGTGACGCGCGTGAGATCGGCGACAGCGACGTGCGGCACCGCGTTGTGATCGAGCAGCGCGTTGTCGGCGAAGGCGACGCCGTTCTCCGTGATCGTCACGACCGGCGGCGTTTTGTCGACCGTGAAGATGATCGGCGGGACGTCGCGCACGAACCCCAATTCGTCCGTGACTTTGACGACGAGCGTGTGCGTCGCTTCGCTGCTGACAGCTGTTCCCGAGGTGAACGGCTGGCCATCAAGCTTCGCGTCGACGGTGTAGTCGACGAGCGAGGTGACGACGATGGTCGCGACGACGTTGCGATTGAAGATCGAGTCGGTGACAAGCGGAAGATCGCCGTCTTTGATGACGACGGTCGGCGCGGCTTTCGAGATCGTGAATTCGATCGGCGGGACGACGGTCGTCCACTGCAGCTCGTCCGTGACGGTGATCTCGAGCGTGTGATGTCCCTCGGAGGAAATCGCCGTACCCGTAGTCCACGGATTGCCGTCGAGCGTCGCGTTCGTGATCGTCTGGCTGAGGTCAGTGATCACCACGACCGGCGTGAGGTTGCGCTTGAACTTGCCGCCGGTGAACGGCTGACCGGACTCCAGCACCTTCACGTCCGGCGCGGTCTTGTCGATCGTGAAGTGCACCGGCCCGACGACGGTCTCGTGCTGCAGCGCGTCCTTCACGCGCACGACGATCGTGTACTTGCCGTCGGCGGTGATGTTCGTGTTCGAGGTGTAGTCAGCGTCGTTGAGCTTCGCGCTGATCGTCGTCGGCGTGAGATCGACGACGCGGATCTCGATGGCGATGTCTTTCCTGAAGAGATCGCCCTCTTTCAGCGGCTTGCCGTCGACGATCAGCTCGACCGTCGGGCCGGTCTTGTCGAGCATGAACGTGAACGGACCGACGGTCGTAGACAGCTCCGCGTCGTCGGTCGCCGTCGCGGAGATGGTGTGCTCTTTCTCTTCGCTGATCGCGCTGCCCGGCGGGAACTGCTGGTTGTCGAGCAGCACCACGACTCTCGGCGGTTTGCAGAGGTTGTCGCTGGCCTCGGTCGACGGCGTGAGGTCGGCGTCGAACTGCATCCCGGCCGCAAACTCGGTCCCCGGCGCGGCGAAGAGCTTGAGCAACGGCGGCGTGCGATCGATGCCGAAGTTCGCTTCGACTTCGGTCGTGTGATCGACCTGGTCAGTGACGACGACTTTGATCGTGTGGCAGCCCTCGGCGGTGTACGGCGTGCCGAGCGTGTAGGGCTGCCCATCGATCGTCGCGACCTTCGTCGTCTCCGTCGCGGAGAGCACTTCCACCGTCGCGACGATGTTGCGCGTCAACGTCTTGCCGACCGGGAACGGCTGTCCGCTCTCGAGCAGCTTCACTTCGGGCGCGTTGGCCTGCATGTGAAACAGGATCGAGAGCTGCGATTTGTTGTGCGCCGCGTCCTCGGCATCGACGACGAGCGTGTGCGTGCCCTGAGCCGCGTACGGCTGGCCGAGGGTGTAGTCGGCCTGGTCGATCTTCGCGTGGAACGTGACGGACGTGAGGTCTTCCGCAGCGGCGGTGAGCACGATCGCGGCGCGCGAGAATTTCGCGCCCTGCAGCAGCGGCGTCGTCCCTTCGAGGATCGTGATCTTCGGCGCGGTCTTGTCGATCGTGAATCGCGCAGTGACGGTCGTCGACCACTTCAGCTCATCGGTGACGGTGACGACGAGCGTGTGCTGCCCTTCCGCGGAGATCGGCAGCGTGAGCGAGAACGGCTGGCCGTCGAGCGTGGCGGCCGGCTCGGTCTTGCTGATGTCGGTGATCGCGGCAGTTACCAGGATGTCGCGCCCGAAGATCGCGTCGGCCGCGAGAACGTTCGTCCCTTCTTTCAGCACCACGACCGGCGCGGTGACGTCGACGAGGAGATCGAGCTTCGCGTCGGTCGCGTTGCCGAGCGCATCGACGGCGTGCACGGCGATCGTGTGGTAACCCTCGACGATCGGCGTGTTCGGCACATACAGATTGCCGTCGAGTGTGATCGACGACGTGAACGTCGAGAACGCGTCGCTGATGCGGACGTCGATCGATGGGAGGCGATTGAAGTCGTGGCGCTTCGTCGTCTCGAGCTTCGTCGCGCCATCGAAGAACGCGATCGCGGGGCCGCTCTTGTCGATGAGGATCCTCACCGACGCATCGACGGTATTGCCGGCGTGGTCGACGGCGTGCACGTTGATCGTGCGCGGCCCTTCCGCGGAAATCAGCTCGCCGGAGGTGTAATCGGAGGTGTACGTGACGCCCGGCAGGTTGTCGGTGACCGCGATGTCGACGGCGACGTTTTCTTTGAACGGAGCCTCGATCGGCCTGCCGCCGACCGAGAAGGCAATGGCCGGCTTCGTCTTGTCGACGAGCACCTTCAGCGTGGCCTCGGCGCGATTGCCCGCGTCATCGGTCGCGACGGCAACGATCGTGTGCTCAGCTTCGCTCGTGATCAGCGTGCCGAACGTGTACAGGGCGCCATCGAGCGTGGCCGTGGGAACGGGCGTCGAAAGCGCGTCGCTGGCCTTGATCGTGATCGCGACGTCGCTCGTGAATTTCTGCAGCTCGCGCGGATCGAGCAACTTGTCGCCGGCGGAGAACGAAATCGACGGGAACGTCTTGTCGATGAGGAACGCCAGCGTGACGTCGGTGACGTTGCCCGCTTCGTCGACGGCGTGCACGACGAGCGTGTGATTCTGCTCGGCGGTGATCAGATCGCCGGAGACGTACGCCGCGCCGTTGAGCTTCGCGGTCCAATCGGATTTCAGATTGAGATCGGTGACGGCGATCGCGATCCGCGCGTCATGCGCGAATGTCTGCCGTGTCGATGGATTGAGCACGACGTCGTTTTCGCGCAGCACGATGACGGGCGCGATCTTGTCGACGAGCACGTCGAGCGTCGCCGTTGCCTTGTTTCCCGCCTCATCGACCGCATTGACGACGATCCTGTATTGGCCATCCGCGATGATCGGATCGAGCGATCTCCACGGAGCGTCATTGATGGTTGCGGTGTACTCGACTTTCGATTGCGCGTCGGTGAACCGCACTTCGATCGCGGGATTGAACTTGAACGCCGCGGTGGCGCCGAGCTTCTGTCCCTGCTCGTAGAACGCGATCGACGGCGCGCCGAGGTCGACGAGGATCTTGGCCTCGAGCGACGCGGAGATTTTTCACCGCGTCGAGCGCTTCGACGCGGAGATAGTGCCAGCCTTCTGTCGCGATCGGCGTGTTCGGAACGTAGGTCGCGCCGTCGAGCGTCACGGTTTGCGTCGTGGCCGTGAGCGCGTCGGAGACGGCGACGCCGATCGACGGGACGCTGTTGAATTTCGCGATCGGCAGCAGCGGCGCTCCGTTCGCGGTGAGGGCGATGATCGGCGGCGTCTTGTCGATCAGGATCTTCACTTCGCCGTCGCTGGGGTTGCCGACGTAGTCGACGGCATGCGCGCGGATCGTGTGCGGGCCTTCGGCGGTGATCGGCGTGAGCGGTGTGTACGGCTGGTTGTCCGCGGTTGCGGTGATCGTGGCGACGCCGGAGAGATCGTCTGTCGCACGGACGTCGACGCGCGCATCGTGATCGAGCGCGGTCACGCCGGTCGCCTGCAGCTGCACGCCGTTTTCGAAGAACGTGATCGCGGGCGCGTTGTGATCGACGGGCGATTTGGCGAAGAGATCGTCGACGTACGCGTCGCCTTTCACCGCGGACCAGATGCCGATGCGTCCCTGCTTCAGGCGCGCGGCGCCGGCATCGGTGGCGTCAATGGAGAAGGTCGTCGGCTCGGTCGTGCCGTCCTGCCAGAAGCGCGCGCGGATGTTCGTGGCGTTGTTCGCGTCGTCGACCTGGATGACGAAGCGGTACCACTTGCCGGCGTCGGGCGCGAAGTTGCTGTCGGTCGTTCTCGTGAGCGTGCCGGCGCCGAAGGCGAAGAGCTGCATGGTCTGCTTCGCGCTGTTGGGCTGCGACCACGTGCCGAGCAGGTAGTACTTGTCGTTCTCGGGATAGGACGAAAAGAACGTGAAGCCGATGCGCGTGTCGGCGCTGGTCTTGATGAAGCGTCCGCGATATTCGAAGCGGCCGTTCGCGTTGAACGTCTTCGTCGTCAGCGTCGAGAACGTGCCGATGCGCGGGTTGTTGCCTTCCGGATGTCCCGACGACTGCTTCGTGCCGTAAGACGAGATTGTTCGCCTGCACGGGATCGGGCCAGGTTTTGTACAAGCCATTCGCGGTCGAGCCGCCGATCGACGTGTCGACCCAGCCCGGCGGATTGCGCGGCGAGCCGTAGCTCTGGAAGTCGTCCGAATACGAGACCTCTCCCTGCTGCGCGAACACCGCGCCGCAGCAGAAAACGAGGACGAGCCAAAGGCGAAGAATCTTCATGGTTGCGGGTTCGCGTTCGGGATGACGACCAATCCCTGCTCGGTCGCGACGTAGAGCACTCCGTTGCGGTACAGCACATCCCAGGCATTGCCGCCGGTGAATTGCAGACCGAGGGGCCGCGGATTCGCCGGCGTGGTGGTGTCGAGATAGAGCGCGCCGAGCATCGAGCCGGCGACGATGGCGCGATTCGCGTAGCCGGTGACGGCGTGATTCAGCACGCCGGTGGCGAGGACTTTCCGTACGACCGGCGACGCGGGATTCGCCAGATCGACGATGGCGATCTTGTCGCCGCTCCACGCCGAGAGAATCAGGAGGTTGCCTTCGAGATGACCGCGGAACGGATCGAATCCCGGGATGTCGATGTCCGCGATCTTCACGAGGCTGTCGATGTTGCTGCGATCGATGACCACGACGTCGTGGCCGTTCGGCGAGATGGCCACGAGGTACTGCGTGCCGAGGAGCTGCAGGTCATAGAACTCGCCGCCGTTTGCGCCGAGCATCGACTGCTCGCGGCGGAACGACGGCGAGCCCGGATTGCTGACGTCGTAGACGCGAATGCGTCCGTCGTTCGCGTGCCAGTTGACGGCGGTGAACGCGTAGTTGCCGGAGACGACGGCGGTGTTGTCGCTGAACGGGAGCGCGACGCAGCGGCGCGCGAACGTCTCGACCGCGAGATTGACCGTGCAGAAGTCATATCCGCCGAGGAACGCCCATCCGCCCTTCACATCGAATCCGTACGACGAGCCCTCGGTCGCGTTCACGATGAAGTACTTGTACAGAGGCGCCGCCGGGTCTGCGGAGATGTCGAAGACGCCGATCTGATTGTTGGTGCCCGACTCTCCCTCGCCCGCCCATTTCGCGACGACGAGATACGTGCCGTCCGTGCGCACCGTGCGCGCGCGATAGGAGCTCGACGGCCCGAGGATGTTGGTGAAGACGGCCGTGCCGAACGGCACGCTGCCGAGATCGAAGAGCTTCGTGCTGCGCGCGGCCGTGTCGAATGCGGTGATGGCGATGCGGTCGCCGGCGGAAGCCGCGATCGATGCGGTGAAGCTGCCGTCGCTCGCAACGGCGAAGCCCGGCGCCGTCGCGCCGCTGGTGCGATTCGTGACCGTCACGGTGATCGGAGTCGCGCCGGTGATGGCGGTGGCCGTGCCGCGCACGACGACGTTCGGCGACTCGCGCGCAAGGGTGATGCGCGACGCCTCGATCTGCGGCGCGAGCGGCAGGCGCACGACCGCGAGGCCGACATCGTTCGCAACGTAGGCGTAGTTCGAGTACGCGACGATGTCTTGCGCGACGCCGCCGACGACGATGTTCTTGATGAGGAACGGCGACGCCGGCGAGGTGACGTCGACCTGCGCGAGTCCGGCCGTTGCGGCGGCGGCGAGCAGATCGTTGCCCACCGGCCGCGAGTTGGGGCTTACGCCGCCGACGGGCGTGCGGCTGAGAATGACCGGAGCCGCGGGGTTGCTGACGTCGATCGCCGCCACTTCGCCGGAGGTCGAGGAGAGATAGAGCGTCGAGCCTTCGACGCGGCCGCGAACGGCCTGGAAATTCGGGATGTCGATGTCGGCGACTTTGGCGAAGCTGTTCACGTCGCGCGCGTCGATGATGACGAGATCGTGGTCGACGCCGTTGTCGTTCCAGAAGCTCGCGCCGGCGAGATAGCCGTTGCCGAGGGAGATCAGATCCCAGAAGAACATTCCGGCCGCGTTCATCATGGCCTGCTCGCGCACGAAGCGCGGCGACGCCGGAATCGTGACGTCGTAGACGCGGATGTTGTAGTTGGTGTTCGTGGCCACGAAGGCGTACTGGTTCATCAGCGCGACGGTCATCGCGCCGATGGTTCCGTGGCAGAGCTTCGACGACGTCGTCGAGGCGATGTTGAGCGTGCAGAAGTCGAACGACGCCACGTACGCCCAGCCGTTCGCAAGCTCGACGTCATAGATCGCGGTGTTGCCCGCCGAAACGGTGCGGACGAACGACGGAGCGGCGGGATTCGTGAGGTCGAACTGCACGAGCCGGTCGCTGTCGCCGGTGCCCGTGCCGCCGCCCGCGCCGGTGACGACGAGCGTCTTCCCGTCGCGGGCGACGGTGCGCGCGCGGAAGGAGCTGTCGACGTTCCACGACGAAGAGTTCAGCTGCGTGACTTGCTGCGTCAGCACGCCGTTCACCGCAATCGACTCCGACGACAGCGAGTACGGATGCGAGTCGGTCGCGCGAACGGTGAAGGAGTCGCCGGGGTTGCCGGTGACCGGCACGCTGAACGATCCATCGGCTGCGGCGATCGCCGTCGAGCGCTGTCCGGTGCGCGTGTTCGTCACCGTGATCCGGATCGGCGTGTCGGGATCCGTCACCGCGCCTGCGGGTCCGGTGACGAAGTCGCCGTTCGTATTGCTCACGACGACGATCTGCGAACGGAGATGGACCGGGAACACCGGCGGCGTGTTCGTGGTCCCGGCGACCGGCTTCTCGGTGGTCCCCAGCGCGGGCATTGCCGACCACACCCAGACCTCGGCGAAGTTGATCGCGAACTGCGAGTCGGTCGTGTACTGCACGCGCAGATACCGTCCGCTGCGGTTGATGGGAATCGGGATCACGCCCGTTTGCGCGGGCGTGCCGTAGTAGTAGGCCGAGACTTTCGGATCGGCGAGCGTCGTGGTGACGCTGGTCGAGGTGAGCGGCTCGTTCGACACGAAGACGTAGAAGTTCTTCGGGAAGTGCGGCGCGTAGTCGAGACGGCCCCACAGATCGAGCGAGGAGATCGCCTGGATGGATCCGAGATCGACCGACCACCATTCTTCGACTCCGCCCTGCGTGTGGTTGACCGAGGATTCGGCGTTGAAGACGCCGTTCGTGTTCGCGTTGGACGCGAGCTCGGGATAGCGAACTTCGTAGAGCGAGGACTGACTGACGTGCGCGCCCGCGGAGAGGTTTTGTTTCGACGGCGTCAGCGGTGCCCAGACGTACATGTCTCCGGGATGGAGGTAGTTCGTGCCGTCGAGCTGCACGCGGATGTAGCGGCCGGTGCGCCGGATTTCGAACGTGGAGGGGCGGAGCGCCTGCGGCTGATAGTAGTAGGCGCCGACGCCGGCCTGCGCGATCGCGGCATTGAGGTCGGTGGGCATCGGAACGTCGGAGACGAGGATCCAGAAGTTCTGCAGCCGGTCGAAGCAGCACCAGTTCAATCCGCTGTTGAAGAGATCGATCGATTCGATCGGCTGCACCGCGCCGAGGTCGACCTGCACCCACTCGCGCGGCGCGTTGCCGGTGTGCGGGAAACTGTAGGTGTCGTTGTCGACGAGGAACTTCGAGCAGTTGTAGGTGCAGGGATTCGGCTCGGTCGTTTCGCGAACGCCGTCGCTGCGGAGCCACGACGACATCGAGGTCGGCTTCCCGAGCGCGAGGTTGACGCGCGGCGCTTTTCCGACGCGGTCGAACCACGCCTTGCCGTCGACCACGCCGAAGGAGATGCCCTTGAGCGCCATGCCCTGCATCTCCATCGCCGACACCGGCACTTCGAGTCTCACCCACTTCCCGCCCTCGGGCATCGGGCCGAGGCGGCGGCGCTGCGGCGTGCCGGCGTTGCCGGCGTCGACGAGGTTCTCGCCCCAATACGCGCGGCGCGACCAGTCGGTGCCGTCGTTGAACTGCAGCATCAGCTCGCGCGGCGGATTGCACGGATCGATGAGGACGTAGACGACGATGACGTCCCACATGTACAGCGGCAGCGTGCTCGTCGCGCGGTCGAAGAAGTGCGTGTCGTTCGTCGAGACGTAGTCGGACTGCGTGCCGCTCGCCGCCTGTGCGGTGCTCCAGTTGAAGGGAGCGCCGATGACCGCGCCCGCCGGCAGCGCGTCGTCGAACCAGACCACTTCGTTGGCGAGGTACTCCGGCTTCGCCACGGTCGAGAGGAGACACGAGGCGTTGCCGATGCGCGTCGAACCATGCTTCGCCGCCGTCGATCGAGATCGTCAAGGAGTTGACGGTCTTCGTGCTGGTGATGCCGATCGATTGCGCGGGCACTTCGAGCCGCGCCCACTCGCCGCCCGCCGGCATGGCGGCGAGACGCACCTGTGCGGCCGCGGGCGTGAGGCGGCCTTCGCCCCACGACGCGCGGAACTGCGACGTGCCGTCGCTCCAGCTGACGAGAATCTGCCGCGGCGGATTGCACGGATTGACGAGCGCGTAGAGCACGAGGTTGTCCGTCGGCGCGACGCTCATCGCCGGCGCACCGCTGAACGACCACGTGCGCGCGCCGCTGCCGGCGGCGAAGTGGAGCGCTTGCGAGCCGGAGGCGACCTGGGTGCTGTCGAATGCCGCGCTGCCGCTCGCGCCGGCCGGCGCGGTGTCTTCGATCCACGACGTCTTCAGCGAAATCGATGCGGGTCTCGTCGCGGCGCCCATGACGGAGCAGGCGCTCAGCGTGAGCGATGCGGACTTCGTCGCGCCGTAGATCGCGGTGATGGTGGCGCCGAGCGATGCCGCAACCGGTGACGTCGCGATGCCGAACGTCGCCTGCGTCGCTCCCGCCGCAACGACGACGCTCGCAGGCACGCGCACCTGCGGCACGTTCGAGGAGAGAAGCACCGTCGCGCCGCCGGCTGGCGCGGGCGCGCCGAGGGTCACCGTGCCGTCGACGCCCACGCCGCCTTCGACGCTCGCGCTCGTGAGCGAGATGCTCACAATGCCTGCGCTCGGCGGCAGAACCTGCAGCGTCGCGGTGACGGCGTTGCCCGACGAGGCGGTGATCACCGCGGACGTCGGCGCGCTGGTAGTGATGGTGAACTGCGCGGAGACGCTGAGCTCCGTGATGATGACGCTCGACGGAACGACGACGGCGGGATCGGAGCTCGAGAGCGCGATCGAGGTGCCGCCGGCGCGCGCGGGCGCGGCGAGGCGCACGGTGCCGATGACGGTCGTGCCGCCGGTGACGGTGCTGCTGCTCAGCGAGAGCGAAGTGATCGTGCTGCGCTCGCTGATCGCGCCGCTCACCGGGACCGCGGGCGACGACAGCGGCAGCACATTCGAGTCGGTGGCCTTGACCGTGAACGTGTCGCCGGCGACGCCGGCGACCAGCACTTTGAACGAGCCGTCGGCGTTCGCGTTCGCGGTGAACTGCGCGGCGCTGCGGACGTTCGTGGCCGTCATCACGATCGGCGTGTCGCTGTCCGAGACGGTGCCGGCAGGCGCGGAGACGTAGTCCTTGTCGGCTGCGCTTTCGAGCGCGATTTGCGAGAGCTTGTCGGCGGCGAAGAGCGGCGCGCCGTCGTTGCTGATGAGCGACGACGCGGCGTCTTTGTCGAGCATCGTGTAGCGAATCGCGTCGAAGCTGATCAGCTTCGCGGTGCGCAGCTTGATCGTGTCGAAGCGATAGACGCCGCGCCACAAGTCGCCGGCTGCGATCGCGATCGGCTCGCTCGCGTTCGGAACGACGGTGAGGCTCTTCGCGCTGACGCCGGAGATGCGCCACACGCCTTTCAGCGTTCCGGACGCGCTGCGGATCTCGACCCAGTTCGCGACAAAGTACGAAGGGATGTCGCTGGCGCGATCGGTGACCAAGGTCGCGGCACCCGATCCCGGTTGCGCGACGCCGCTGCCGAGAGACGGCAATTGGGTGACGGCGTTGCCGCTGAGTCCTTCGACGGCGAGATCGCCGTAGGTCGATTGCGGGCCCTTCGAATACTGCGTGCCGGCGCCGCCGATGTTGCCATTGGTGGCGCCGCCGCGCGCGAAGCGAAGCGGGAGCGTGCTCGCGGCGGTGTGCTCGATCGCGATCGCGCCGCCGCCTCCGCCGTTCGAGCGCGCGCCGCCGCCGCCGGCTTCGATCGTACCGCTGCCGCCGATCGTTGCGGTCGTGATCCAGATCGAGCCGCCGGCGCCGCCCGATTCCTGCGAGGTGTCGAGCGTGTTCGTCTCGCCGTTCGCGCGAATCGCGCCGTTGACGACGACCGAATTCGCGGTGATGCGCACCACGCCGCCGCTCGCGCCGCGTGCCGCCGAGGCGATGCCGATTTCCTGCGGGCGATAGACGCTGCCGAACGTGGTGACGTCGTCGAAGATGTTGCCGCCGCGGCCGAGGTGCGAGCCGCCGCGGTTGAATCCGATCGGCGACAAGGTGACGCCGCGATGGCTCGCGTCGACCGCTCCGTCGACGCGCACTTCGCCGGTCGCGCGGATGGTCAGCGCGCTGCCGATCCACGGCCGCAGCGTCGCGCCCGCGGGCACCGTGAGGTTGGTTGTGTCGACGTAGTCGGTCGTCACGATGCCGCTGATGAGCCGCGACGCCGATTCGATGCGATCGAGCGAGTAGTGCTCGACGTTCGCGACGCTGGCGTTGTCGAAGAGGTAGACGCCGAGCCAGCGATCGCCGGCGGCGATGCTGATCGACTCGCCGGCGTTCGGCTCGAGCAGCGCGCTCTTCGCCGACACCGATTGAATGCGCCACGTCCCTTTTACAACGCCCGTGGCGGTGGTGATGCGCACCCAATGTCCGGCGAACCACGACGGGATGTCGGACGCGCGATCGGTCACGAGCGTCGCGCCGTTCGAGCTGCTTTGCGCGATGCCGCTGCCGAGGGCCGGCAATTCCGTGAGACCGGCGATGCAATCGGCCGGACCGTCGATCGTCACGTCGCCGTACGTCGACTGCGGTCCCTTGAGGTACTTCGTGCCGGCGCCGCCGCACGTGCGGGTGCTGCCGTTCGTGCCGCCATAGCCGCCGCGCGCGGAGAGCGGCGGAACGCTGCTCGCGGCATCGGTGTACTGCAGCGCGATCGCGCCACCGCCGCCGCCGTGCGACTGCGCGCTTCCGCCGTTCGCTTCGATGGAGCCGGTGCCGCTGATCATCGGCGTCGTGATCCAGATCGAACCACCGGCGCCGCCGGCCTCGTTCGACGTGGCGAGCGTGTTGTCGGGAGAGCTCGCGCGGATGACGCCGTCGAGCGCGATCGAACCCGTCGCCGCGAGTCTCACGACGCCGCCGCCGTTGCTGCGGGTCACCGACACGCCCGCTTCCTGCGGGCGATAAACGCTGCCGAACGTCGTGTCGGCGCCGTTGTTCCAGCCGCGGCCGATGTGCGATCCGCCCTTGCCGTTCGTGCCCGACGACGGCGTGATGCCACTGACGTCGATCGCGCCGCCGCAGGCGATGTAGAACGATCCCGCTTCGATGTCGACCTTCGAGCCGGCCGTATGAATCACGTTCGCCGACGGGAGGACCACGAGCCGCGTGAACGTGTGTTTGCCGGTGACGGTGAGCGTGACGCCGTCGAAGACGACCACGCTCTTGTTGTCTTTCGACGTGTCGGTCGAGCCGATCGTCGTGCTCGACTTGATCTCGACCGCGCCTTTGACGACGGTCAACGTGCCGGTGACCTCGGCCGTGGTCGCCGACGCCGTCGTGACGAGCACGCGTGTCGTGAAGAGCGTGCCGTCGGCGACGTCCGGAATCGTGTACGTCGCCTCGTAGACGTCATTGCCGAGCGAGGTCGCGAGAACCGTCGTCGTGCCGACGATCAGCTCGACTTTGTGAATCACGTTCGCCGCGTTCGGCGCCTTCGCGATGACGCGCAGCTTCGCCGCGTAGCTGACCGGGAACATCGAACTGCTGCCGCACGACCAGCTGACGGTCGGCGGATTCGCGTCGACGATGGCGTTGATGACGAGCGGCACGGCGCTGCTCGCGCCGATGTTGCCGGTGTTGTCTTCGGCGCTGACGACGAGATCGCGCGTGACCGGCTGCGAGCCGTCGACGAACGGCACCGGGATCTGGGTGGTGTAGATGTTTGCGCCTTGCGCCGCGAGGTCGTACGTGTTGCCGTCGAGCGTGGCGAAGACGCGCTTCACGCCGGAATCCGCATCGGTCGCCGTGACCTGCACGGCGATCTTCGCGGTTTGTCCCTCGGTGTACTGCGTGTTCGCGGACGGCGTGGTGACGCTGACGCTCGGCGCGATGTTGTCTTTCACGATACGCAGCGCCGCGCTCGCGGGTGCGAGTCCGTAGCTCGCCGTGATCGTGACGTCGGTCTGCGCGGCGACCGCGGTCGTGGTGACGGGGAACGTGCCGCTGAGCGCACCGGTCGGAATCGTGATCGACGCCGGGATGCTCGCCGCCGCGTTACCGCTGGTCAGCTCGACGAGAGCGCCTTCGCTGCCGGCCGGCGCGAGGAGGGTGACGGTGCCGGTGGTCGTGCGTCCGCCGGTGAGCTCGTTCGATGCGAGGGCGACGCTCGCGACGCCGATGTCGTTCGGCAGCGCGCCGATGACGACGTCCTTCGATTCGATCGGGTACGAGTGCCGGTCGCGCGCGCGCACGGTGATCGGATCGCCCGGCGCGCCGGTGACGGGCACGCGGAACGAGCCGTCGGCCGCGACCTTCGCGTGCACGCTCGGCGCAGGCAGGGCGTTCGTGACGTATTCGACGCCGCTGATCTCGTTGTACGCGCCGACGTCGTAGGAGACGTCGAGGATGAGCGACGCCGGCACGCCGCTGGTGACGCTGTGCACGAGCACGTTGTCGACGTAAAACTGCAGCGACGAGGTCCGCTTCTCGATGCGGAACGGCGTGGCGATGCCGTACGAGCCGCTCTTGTTCGCGTACACGCCGTTGACCCAGATCTGGTAGGTGCCGTTCGACAGCGAGGCGGAAGGAGTTGTGTCCCGGCTCGGCGTACGCGTAGGTCGTGTCGGCGGGCGCGAGACCGGCCTGAACATCACGCAGAAGATTCGGCGAGAACGAGAGATAGCCGGCGTCGGTGATCGGCGTGAGCGCGCTCGCGCCGCCGACGCCGGTGCGGTAGTTGTCGATGTGATAGATGGCGAAGCCGCCGGAGTTGCTGCTGCCGGTGTAGTTCGTCATGCGCAGGACGATCGGCTGCTGCAGCGGGACGTTCGTGTTCGCGTTGCGGGCGACGACTTCGAGTGGCGTGTCGGGATCGGCGACCGCGCCCGCGGCTCCGGCGACGACCGGTCCGCGCAGTCCGCGCTCGATCGAGATCAGGGACGGTTTGACGGCGGGAATCGTCGCGTTGCCGCCGACGAACCAGGATGAGCCGAGGATCTGCGGCGCGGTCGCGGTCTCGAAAAGATCTTCGGTCGACACCGCGCCGTTGACGAACTTCGCGCTGTCGAATTGATAAATGCCGCGCAGCAGGTCGCCCGGCTGCACGGACACCGCGCTGCCGTCGAGGCTCTCGAGCGTGATGTTCGTCAGCGCGGCGGAAACGACGAAGCCGTTGCGCACGCCGTCGGTATGCAGGAGGATCTCGCTCGGATTCGGATCGGTGAGGCCGCTGTCGAAGCCGCGCGGATGGCGCCAGCTGTAAACGTTCGGCGCGACGTCGCCCTGCACGACTTCGGCGATCGGCAGTCCGTCGGTGCTGCCGCACGTGGTGCCGCAGCGCAGCAGCTCGATGCGCGTGATGCCGCCCGCGTTCTTGCTGAACGACGCGAAGACGAAGTCGGTCGCGGACGGCGTGAAGCTCACGAACGCGCTGTCGTTGTCGTACTGCCATTGCGCGCCGTTCTTGCGCACCGCGGCGAACGTGCGCTTCTCCGCGCCGAGTCCGCTCTTCGACCACATCAGATAGCCGTCGTATTCGGCGGCGTCGGTGGTGAGCAGCTCGTAGAAGAAGTTCTGCGCGTACGCCATCGGGTTGTCGACGGCGGCGACGCGGTACGTGCCGCGCACGCTGCCGTCCGGCGCGAAGACGCGCACGCGATGTCCGGCCAGCGCGGGCGAGACCCAGCGGCGATCGCCGAGGGTGACCGTCGCGCCGCTCACGCCGTTCGCGGTGGCGAAGCCGAACGACGGCAGCTGCGTGTGGCTGTAGAGCGTGATCGAGCCGTTGTCGATCGTGAAGTCGCCGTTCGTGCCGGTGGCGCGGCGGAGCGTGGTGCCGGCGCCGCCGTTGCGACTTTCGTTGGCCGTGCCGCCGCGGGCGGTCATCACCGGCGTTCCCGAGGCGGACGCGTAGTCGAGCGTGATCGCGCCGCCTCCACCGCCGCTGAAGCTCGCCGATCCGCCGTTCGCCTCGTACGTGCCGTTCCCCGCGAACTGTCCGCGGCTGCTGATCCAGATCGATCCGCCCGCGCCGGCGCCGCCGAACGACGTGCCGGTGCCGTTCGCGCGCACGGTTCCTTCGACCGTGACGCTCGTGGCGCCGACGATGCGCACGATCCCGCCGCCCGCGCCTTCGCCCGGCTCGTACACGTGCGCGCCGCCGCCCGCCTGCATCGGCTCGTAGACGCTGCCGAACCCGAGTCCGGCGATGCGCGTGTAGTGCGCCCCGCGTCCCATGTGGCTGCCGCTCGACGCGTCGTCGGGAACGCCGGCGCCCGGAGACGACGTCACGCGCGCGTAGCCGAGGGCGGAGACGTCGATCGTGCCGCTGCAGGCGACGAAGAGCCGCTCGACGCTGATCGTGTTCGCGTGATCGAGATCGGGATGTTTCTGAATGACCTTGCCGCCGGCGAGGACGACGAGGTTCTTGAGGTGCTGCTCGCCGATGAGCGTGAACTGGCCGCCGGAGCGGACGATGACGTTGCGGTTCTGATAGCCGGAGTCGAGCGGGTTGACGGTCGACTGCGTGCTGATGTCGATGGCGTTGGAGACGACGAGGATCGTGCCGAGGAGCGACGACTCGTTGCCGCTGACGCTGCGCGCCGTCACGCGCACGTTGAGCAGTGTGCCGTCGGCGCTCTGCGGCGGGATCGTGTACTTTGCTTCGTAGAGGTTCGTGCCGACGAGCGTTAGCGTGATCGCGCCCGGCGCGCCGTCGATGGTGAAGGAGACGCTGTTCACGCCGTTGTTGCCGGATGACGGCACGGCGAAGACGCGCAGCACCGCTTCGTAGCCCGGCGGATACATCGCGCCGGGGCTCGCGCACGACCACGACAGCTGCGGCGCGTTCGGATCGAGGAGCGGCTTGATCGAGATCGTCACGTCGCTCGTCGCCGTGTTCGCGTCGAAGTCCGTGGCCTTGATCGTCAGCGTCTTCGCCACCGGCTCGCTGCCGTCGACGTTCGGGACGCTCAGCACTTTGCGATAGAGAGTGCCGGAGACGAGGGCCATGTCGTACTCCGTCCCCTCGAACGTCACGGTGACGCGGCTGACAGCGACTTCGGCGTCGGCGACGTTCGCTTCGACGGTGAACGTCGCGCCCGTGCCTTCCTCGAATTGCTGCGACGGCATGGGCTTCACGATCGCGATCGAGGGAGCGATCGTGTCTTTCAGAATCTTCACCGTCTTCGTCGCGGTGGTCGGCACGCGGCCCGGCATGTCGTCGAGCGCGGAGAGGGTGAGCGTGACGTCGCTGTTGCTCGTCGCGTTCGCCGGAATGGCGACGGTGAACGAGCGCGCCATCGTCGCCGGCGTCGGCTTCGTGGACGTTCCGGACGTGACGGTGCCGGCCGATGACGTGAGCGTGAGCGAGCTGACGGAGATATCGTCGGAGGCACTCGCGCTGACGGAGATGCTGTGGTTCGCGTACAGCTCGGCCGGCGTGACGTCGAAGGTCTGAATCACCGGCGCGGCGTTGTTGATGATGTTGAACGAGAGCGGCGCGGTCTCGGCGACGCGTCCGGCGCGGTCGGTGACGCGCAGTTTCAGCGTGGCCGTGCCGGGCGTGGCGCTGCTCGGGATGGCGATCGTGGTGTTGCTGCCGTTCAGCGTTGCGGGCCATTTCGGGAAGTTGACGACGTCGTTCGGCTGCGCGCTCAGGATCGTGCGGACGCTGCGGATGCCGGCAACGCTCGCGGCATGGAACGTCGCGGAGATCGCGGTGTTCTGCGCGACGTCGCCGCCGGCCGCGGGTATCGTCGATGCGATCGAGATCGTCGGAACATCCGCGGGTGTCAGCACCGTCGCCGTCGGATTCGACGGTCGTCGGGGTGATGCCGTTGACGTCGAAACGCGCGAGCGCGTGATGGCCGATGGTGATCGCGTCGAAGCTCAGCGTGCCGGCGAGCGGCGTCGCCGCGGCGCGATGTGACGTCGACGGATAGCGCTCATCGAACGACGAGACGATCAACTCGCCGAGCGTTGCGCCGGGGCGGACGAGATGAATCGTGCCGGCGCCGCCGTCGACGTAGTTCGCGCCCTCCGTGCCTCCGCCGTTGCGGCCGCCGCGCGCCTGAATGACCGCCACGGCCGGATCGAGGTCGAGGCGCTCGCGCGCGCGGATGGCGATGCGTCCGCCGCCGCCGCCGGTGTCGCTGAAATCGACTGTGGCCCCGCTATCGCCGCCGTTCGCGGCGATGCGCGTCCCCGGACCGGTGATGATCGCGCGCGCGTCGAGCAGGATGCTTCCGCCCGCGCCCGCGGTGGCGATGGTGTCGCCGTTCGCGAGGACCGGTCCGGCGAGGACGAATCGCCCCGTGCCTCCTCGGAGTGCAACCGCGCCGCCTCCGTTGCCTCCCGCCGGGCCGGCCGTGGACGCGGAGCTACCGCTGCCGAAGTCGGCCGGATTGGTGATCGAGCCGTACGTCGCATTCGTCTGTCCCTGGCCGGAGCCGCCGAAGCCGGCGTGCGATCCGTCGCCACCGATTGCGCCGCCGTTCGTCGTTCCGCCGAGCGTTCTGCCGGCGAGCGACGTGTTCGTGAAGCTGCCGTCCTCGCGCGTGCGGAACCCGCCGAGGTAGCCGCGTCCGCTGACGTCGACCCGCGAGTCGGCGTCGACGAAGAGATGATCGGTGATCGTGACGTCGAGCTTCGTCTCCTCCGGATTGCTGAGCAGCGCGCCGTCGGTGAGGATGAGGTCCTTTACCGTCAGCGGCACGGAGATGTACACGCGCGCGCCGCGGACCATCACGCTCTTGTTCGCGTACTGATCGGCGGTGATCGAGGAGATGTTGATGTCGGCGGTGATGACCGGCGCGACGTCGACGGGGTCGATGGTGATCGGCAGCTCGACGTCGTGCGCCGGATCGCCGTCGGCGACGATGGCCTTGATCACGAACGGCGCCTTGTCGGCGGGAATCGCGAGCGTCGTCTTCGCCTCGAAGATGTCGGTCGTGCCGCTCTTCGGATTCTCGATCGTGATCGGCGACGCGAGCGCGCTCGACTCGAAGCGCACCGACGTGACCTTGCTGTCGTCCGTCGCGCGCACGCGCAGCGTGGCCAGCCACGACGGCTGATTCGCCGGCAGCGCCGCGCCGTCGAGCGGCGTGATCCACGCGGCTTTGGGCAGTGTCGAGTCGTCGCGGCGGTCGTAGATGACTTCGTGCGTTTCGGTGACGGCGTTGTTCCGCTTGTCGTACGCGGTGGCGACGATGGCGATGCGCGTGTCGGCGTTCTTCGGCGGCACGAGCACGCTCTTCGTGAACGTCGTGATCCCGGTCGCCGCGTCGTAGCTGCCGCTCGTCGTGTTCAGCACTTCGACGCCGTTGACGCTGAGCACCGCGCGGGCGATGCCGGTCTCCGCGTCGCGCACCTGCAGCTGGATCGTGTAGGTCTGATTGAACTGGTAGTGCGTCTCCGACTTCGGATTGAACGAGACGATCTCCGGCTTCGTTGTGTCGGCGAGTATCGTCAGCGGCGCTTCCGCGACCGCGGATTTGTTCACCGAGTCGGTCGCGGTAACGGCCACCGTCGCCGTGCCGTCCTTCAGCGTTTCGTTGAGCGTGTAGTTGAAGACCGCCTCGCCGAACTCGACGCTCGTCGACGCGCGCGAGAGATTCGTCGAGCCGACGACCTGGCGGTATTCGGTACCGTCGGTCTTCGTGCCGCGCAGCTCCAGCGCGACGTTGACGATCAACCCTTCGTCTTTCAGCCGCACACGCGTCTGCACGGCGTGCGTCGGATACTCGGCGGTGGGAATGTTCGTGACGACGAGGTCGCGCGGCGCGAGATTCGCCGCCACGTTCCAGGTGAACGAGTCGGGCGACGGGCTGGTGTTGCCGGAGAGATCGACCGCGCTCGCTTTCAGCGTGAACGTCGTGCCGGTCGTCGTCGACGGCGCGACGAAGCTGTAGCTGTACGGCTTCGTCTTCACGCGGGCGATGGCGACGCCGTTCGCGTCGAGCCAGTCGACGTACGCGACGTCGCTCGAGTCGGCGTTCGTCACTTCGTCCTTCACGCTCACCGTCGCGGTGTAGAGCAGCTCGGAGACGAGGCTCTCGCCGTCCGCGAGCGGCGAGACGATCTTCGCGACCGGCTTGCGCGTGTCGAACGACGAGAACTCCGCGACGCGCGGATCCTTCTGCACGTTGGGCGGCGTCTGCGTGTCGCGAATGCCGCTGACGGTGAGGCGATAGAACGACGACTCGGCGATGGCGACGCCCTGCGGCGCGACGATCAGCGCCGAGGAGTCGGTCGAGTCGAGATACTTCGCGATCGGGACGGTGGCGATCGCGTTGCCTTTGTAGGCGTCGAGCTGTTCGAGCGTGACGACGCCGCCGTTGATGTCGATGGCTTTGTTGAACTTGATGCGGAAGGTAGTGTTCGCGGGAATCGGCAGGTTCTCGGCGGGCTCGATCTTCACGACCGCGGGCTCGGTGTAGTTGACGGTGGTGAAGCTCGAGCCGATCGCCACCGGCATCGCGTTGCCGGTGGTGTCGCGGATGCCGGCCGGGATGGCGAGGCGATAGAGGACGTTGCTCTTGAGCGCGAACGTCTGGCCGGCAGGCGGAGGCGGAGGAACAATCTTGATGATGAACGTGCCGTCCGGCCGCACCGACGGCTCGATCGAGGATTGGACGAATGAGCCGTCGTCGGTGGCGAGGAGCGAGAACCAGTTGCGGTTCAGATACTCCGACGCGATCTGTTCGCTGAACGTGACGGTGACGACGGTGCTCGGCGAGACGCTGGTGGCGTTCGCCGGCGGATCGATCGACAACACACGCGGCGGAGTGGCGTCGATTTTCACGCGCGGAATGGCGATGACGCCGGTCGTGCCGTCGGCGACGGAGACGACGCGCGTCGCGCCGATGGTGGTGTCGTCGGGGCCGTAGAACGTGAGCGTGAGCGTGGTTCCGCCGACCGGGATTCCGGTGAAGCGATAGTTGCCGGCGGCGTCGGTGAGCGTTTCCAGCCGCAGCGGCGAGGAGAGACGCGTGGTGACGGTCATCAGGACGCGCGTGTTGGCGGAGGGCTGGCCGAAGCCGAGCTCCGCGTCGACGCCGCCTTCGACGCTCGCGTTCGTGCCGAGGTTCAAAGGGATGACGAGCGTCTGCGAGCGGCTCTGCAGCGCACCGCCGCCGGACGCGGTGACGTTGCCCTTCGAGGCCTGCGCGGTGATCCAGCCGAACGGCACGCCGGGCAGCGTCACGACGCCGGAGGCCGGCGTGTACATCGTGCGCGTGCCGAAGTTCGCGAAGATGTCGACCTTCGCGTCCGCCACCGGCTGTCCCGCGGCGTCGACGACGCGCACTTCGACCGCGCCCGTGGTTGGGAACACGATCGCGTGCTCCTGCGTCAGGTTGCTGGTGCTGAAGTTGCCGCCGCTGCGCACGACGCGGCCTTCGCCGCCGAGCTCGCGCACTTCGACGCCGTAGTCGCGGCCGCGCAGGAGCTTGCGGAACGTGACCGGATTCCCCTGCTGCCCTCGGTAATAGAGAATCGGTCCGTAATTCAGATTCCCCTGCCAGACCGTGACTTCCGTGATCGGCGCGAGCTCGCCGGCGCCGCCGGCATCATTCGGCAGATACGTTTTGACAGTGAGCGTGCCGGTGCGCTCGAGCTCGAGGTGGATGTCTTTCCGCTCCGGCACGAGGCGGCTGATGAAGAGATTCGTCGGACCAAAGGCGCGGCGGTTCGTGCCGATCTCGAACGCGGCCATGCTGAACGCGCCTTCGGGAACGCCGAGAAACTCGAACGCGCCGAGAACGTCCGTCGATGCCGCCTGCGTGCTCGATTGCGAGTAGACGTACACTGGCGCGCCTTTCACCGGCAGTCCCGGTGTCGGCTCGCTTTCCGGGTCGGTGAGCGTCCCCGACACAAGTCCTCGGAATTCGAGCTGCACGGTGACGCTCGCTGTCTGCTGATTGGCGACGGTGAACGCGCCCGATCCCCCGCCGCGCCCGACCGTCTTCGAATACGCGCCGACCGAGTACGTGCCGACCGGAACGCTGTCGAAGAAGACCACGCCGTTTTCATTCGTGGTCGCGAAGTCGAAGCGCCCGCTGCCGCGATAGAGCGCCACTTCGGCGTTTGCAGCGGGCGCAAATCCGAGAAGCGGATCGGTGACGGTGACGCTCACCGCGCCGACGCCTGCGCCGCCGATGCGCAGCTGTACATTTCTCTGCGACGCGTCTCCTTCTTCGGCGAGATAGCCCTGGTAATCGCCGCGGATCTCCTGATTGGTTGGATGCACGGCGGTGATGCGGAACTCGCCGGTGAAGACGTTGCTGACGACGAAGCGCCCATTGATGTCGGCCTGCAGCGGCTCCTGCGGCGTGCCGATCGAGCGATATGGCCAGGCCAGCTCGCGCAGCCAGAAGCGCGCGAGCGGGACGATGGCGTTGTTTGTATCGAGCACCTGTCCCTCGACCGTCGACTGCTGCCGCAGCTGAATGACGAGATTCGCCACCGGCCCGCCGCCCTGCGGCGTGCGGCCGCCGGCGATGCCGGTGCGGTAGATGCCGTCGCGATCGAGATCGGCGATGAGCGTGAAGTCGGTGGCGGCGGCGATGCCGGCGAAGCGGAACGTGCCGTCGGGATTCGTGATCGCCGGCGCGTAGGTGGCGTTGCGCGTGAAGATGCGCACGGTCGCGCCGGAGACGGGCGTGACGCCGTCGTAGGCGTATACGCGTCCGCTGACGTCGCCGATCGTCTTCAGACGCAGCGTGAGGTTGCGGACGTCGCCATCGTACGCTAGTTGACCATTTCCCGATGCGAAGCCGGCCGGGTTGCGCACCGTCGCGACGCTGAACTCCATCCGCGCCGGAACTTTCGTGAACGTGACGAGACCGCTGTTCGGATCGGGCGTGCCTTCGATGGTCTTCTCCATCATCGACTGCTCGGCCTCGTCCCACGCGCCGTACGTCAGCGAGACGGGACCAATCACCTGCGTCGACGAGCCTTCCATCTCCAGGCGCACGACGACGGTGCCGGAGCCGGGAAGGCGGAGATCGCTGACGCCGATCTGTCCGTGGAAGTCGACGCGCACGCTGCCGAACGCGACCTGCTCGCCGTACGGACCGTTCGCGCTCGTCGGCACCGCGGCGACGTTGATCGTCTGCGGCACGCGGATGTCGGCGCGGTCGTAGACGCCGCTTCCCTTCGCCGCGAATTCGTCGGGCGGGAAGCCGGGCCAGATCACGCGATAGCCGGAGACGCTCTCGTTCTGCGGCCCGTACAGGCGAACGCGCGCGGTGGCCAGTCCCGCGGGCTGCGTGCTGCGCAGCCGCAGCGTGAAGTGATTCGAGCCGGCGACGAGCGTCGGCATCGTGAAATAGCCGCGCCGCCCGGTCGCAGGATCGAAGACAGTGATGACGCGGCCCGAGGCATCGAGCGGAAGATCGGGGACGAGATAGCTGCCGTCGGCGTTGGACGTGACGGCGGGAACGCGGCTGACGGTGACGATCGCGCCGGCGACGAGTTGGTCTTTCGTCGTGTCGTTCGGCGCCGCCGGATCGTCGCGCAGCACCGTGCCTTCGAGCGTCGCGTACTGGACGTTCGGCACGGGCACGGCGATGACGAGCGTCTGCTCGATCGTCTGATCGCGGCGCAGTTCGACTTCGACGCCGGCGCCGTTGCGGCTCAGGCTGAAGTCGGCGGCGAGCATGCTGACGAGACCCGCCGGAACGTCGGTGAACGTGAACGTGCCGTCAGTGCCGGTGTATCCGTCCCGCAGCGCGTAGCCCTGTTGCCACACGCCGACGAGCGCGCCGGTGATGACGGCGTTGGTGTCGGAGCGGCGCACGGTGATGCGCACGGTGCCGGTGCCGGGCGGCTCGCGTTTGACGATGACGAGGTCCTGCGTGACGACCTCGCCCGCGGTGCGGATCTGGTTCGCGGCGAACGTCGGCCGCCCGTCTTTGTCGACGACCGAGAACGTGAGCGGACCGACGGGAAGATCGCCGATGTCGTAGTTGCCCTGCGCATCGGTGATGCCGTGCCGCGCCTGGTCGAACATCGTGCTGCCGATCGTGACTTCGATGTTCGGGACGACTTCGCCGTCGCTGTAGCGGACGTTTCCGATGGCGCGTCCGCGTCCGAGGAAGACCAGGTTCACGGTGTGAACCTCGCTGGCAAGACGCACCGCACCTTCGAGCGACGCGGTCTTCGCACCGTCGGATGCGCTGAGCGCGTAGGCGCCGCTGATGCCGCTGTCGAGATCGCGGGGTACGAATTCGAAGAGGTACTTGCCGTCCGTGCCGGAGAGGTCGATCTGTCTGACCTGATTGGACAACAAGTTGACCAGTACGTTCGCGACCGGAGTGTTGTCGGCGCGCAGCACCTTGCCGGTGAGGATCGCGCCGGGACGGTCGTTGTCGATGCGCGGGACGATGTCGCTCTTGGCGAAGGTCGATGACGTGACGAGATCGACGATCGAGTCGACGCCGATCAGATAGGCCGCGTTGCGCGAGAGCGTCTTGTCGAACGTGACGTTGATGATCTTCGCGTCGTCCTGCAGCGCCGCGCCCGGGATCTGCAGCTGCGCATTCGAATCGGATGGCGTGTTGCGGCGCGTGACGCTGTAATTCGCCTTGGCGACGTTGACCGTGAGCGCGAAGCGATCGCGCAGCGTCTTCGCGTCGGTGACGTTGATCGGCCGGTTGAAGAGGAGCGAGACGAGGTGGCCGGCGTCGTCGAGGTGCAGGTCCTGCGCGGCGCCGACGACACGCAGCGGGGTTTGCGAAACGACGTTCACCAGCGGCGTGGCGGTGGCGTTCTTGACGATCAGCGTGCGCGCGCCGCGGCGCAGATCAATCTCGACGGCGACGCCGGGAGTGGCGTTCGTGATGTCGATGTCGGTGCGCAGCTGCGTGCCGTTCGCGGTGTCGGGATAGATCAGATGCAGCGTGAACGCGCTCGCCGCGGGAACGACGCTGATGCGAAAGTCTTCATCGCGCCAGCGTCCGACGAGGGCGAGCTCGCCCTTGTCCGTTCCATTGTCGAGCTTCGTCAGCTGGGAGTACGGCAGCGTGCGAATCCACCCGCTCTCTGCTTCCGCTGGCACGTCGACAACGCCGCCGCTGGTCAGCGCTTTGACGGAGAGCGCGTAGGGCCGCGCCACGCCGCTCACCGCCGCGCCATGCGCATAGGCGAAGAGGAACGGCGCGCGATGCGAGGTGGCCGCGGCAAACGCATCGACGGAAAAGCCGTTCGCTTCGAGCTCGCGCGCCATCGCCGCTTCGGCGCGGCGTCCCGATTCTTCGGCGCGGCGAAGCTCGTCCCACTCGCGCAGCTCCGGCGCGGTGTCGATCTGATCGACGCGCTCGCTGTTGCCGAGGAGATCGAGAGCGAGGTGGAAAAACGGCTCGCGCTTTTCGGTCGGTGAAATGAAAACGCGCTGGCCGGCGCGCGCGATCTGCTGCGCGCGGGTGAAGACGTCCTGCTTGATGACGCGCGGGAACTTCGCCGTGTATTGATTGAGCGGCGCGGTGGCGAGACCGTAGGCCAGACCGAGAAGCTGCATGTTCGCGTCGACGAACGCGCTGGGGAGGAACTGCGCGTAGTACGGCATGACCAGCGTCGCCGGCGAGAGCGGGATGCCGGACGCGCTCACGCCCATCGTCAGCTTCACGCTAGCGCCGAGGGCCTCGTCGCTGGTGGTGCCCGCGGCGGCGAAGACCTTGCCGGTGATCTTCGACAGCAGCTTGTAAGGCACCGGCTTCATCTGCCCCGGCTCGAGGTCGAGCGCGTACGTCCCGTCGCCTTCGACGCGGCAGATGTTTTCGGCCGAGGCGCCGGAAGTGCAGAGCGGAATCTGCGCGCTGTCGAGGACGACGTGCTGGCGCTGGCTGGAGTTGTTCGTTACAAAAGTCCACGCCGTGTAGCTTTCGTTCTTGCGCACGGTGTCGGGGTGCGAGAAGGTCAGCTGAAATCTCGGGTCGCTGACGACGAGCGACGCGGAAACGCGCCCGCGCATCGGCACATCGGCCTGTCCCGGCTTCTGATACGTCGCGCGCACTTCGACGTCGACGGTGTGCGTTCCCGCCTTCAGCGCTTCGAGCGACCACTCTGCACTGCCGCGCGCGGCGGCGACGAGATACGTCGCGCCGGTTTTCTCATCGGTGATCGGAACGGGCTGTCCGATCGACACGGCCGGCATCACCTTCGCGACGCGCAGTTGCGTCGGCGCGTTGATCGTCGCGGTGATCGCGTCCAGTTTGATGTTGCTGCCGTCGGGCGCCGAGTTTTGAACCTGCAGGACGACCGCGAAAAATTGGTGCAAGACTCCGAAGCCGTTCGGCACGACGAGTGCGGCCGGGATCGATGGGCGCGCGGCGTTGTCGCGGTCGGGCGGGGTGGTTCCGCCGCCATCGTCGCCGCCCGGCCCGAGCTCGAATGGCGAGACGTCCGGAATCTCGAAGCGCGGCGGCCGCTGGGTCTTCGGAATTTCGGGGATGTAGTACGGCGACTCGCGCGGCACCGGGACGACTTCGTGCGTCCTTTTATCCACTATGACCGGATAAGGGATGGTCACCGTCTGAGAGCCATCCACTCCGAAGACCACGGTGTATTCAAAAACTTCGTAGTTGCGCGAATCGATCTGGATGCCGCGCTCGCGAAGCTCTTCGGGCGTGAGCTGCCGCACGCGAATCTCCGTCTTCAAAACATCGCTGACGTTGATGATCGCGAACGACGGAACGGCCTGTTGCAGAAACTCGCCGCTCGCTCCGACGAGGCGGACGTTCTGCAGCGCGTACTCGCCTTTTTCATGCAGCGCGGGCAGCGCGAAGGGCCGGCCGGGTGTCGTGATCAGCGTGATCGGCGTGTCGATGCCGGGTCCGGTCAGCTCGCCGATCGCGGACATGCCCGGCGCGGGCGGCGCTTCGTCGCCGCTCTTGCCGCCGAACTTCGTCTGCACGTACGCGGGAATGTCGACCGCAGTCGTAACAGGATTGCGGTCGACTTCGAGCGCGAGACCGAGGATGTCGAGATCGGCCTTCGCGACCTCGCCGGCGTGCAGCGGCAGCCCGAACAGCAGTGCTGTTAGGCAGAAGCAGCCGAGGAGAGTCTGTCGAAGACGTTCGCGCATCTAGAGTCCCGGCGATCAGTGGAGATGATCGAGATCGCGAAGCTCGCGCGCGAGGCGCGTGGCGCGCGATTCGACGAGGCGCGCGCCGGGAGGAATGAGTCGGAGGTCATTGGGCGGCAACTCGCTGCGCACTTCGAGGATCGTGTTGCGCATCGTGATCCGCTCGCCGGCTTCGATGATGGTGAGGGTCTGCTCGATCGGCAGGGCGTAGTCGTTGGGCGCGTCCGCGGAATTGGCGACGAGCCGTTTATCGCGTTCGCTCCCCGCGGCGGCGCGAAGAATCTGCTCGTGCTCCGCACGGCGCGCATTGGGATACGCAGCGCCGATGAGCACTTCGATCGCAGCGCGGGAGAGCCGTGTCTTGCGATCGACGCTGACTTCGAGCTTGACGTTGTCGTCCGCGCTCTGTGCGCGCGGCTGCGGCGCGGCATTCGTCTTCGCCAGCTCCTCGAAGCGTGTGACGCTGTACGTCCCCGCCGCGCGATCGATCTCGATCAGCTGCTGCTTGCCGTAATCGGCAATGACGACATGCGCGCCATTGACGGTGACGACCTGATCGCCCGCGCAGTACTCATGGAGCGTGACCGTTTTCCCGGCAATCGGATCCTCGACCCGCCGCACGAGATGCAGCGGCTGCGGGAACAAAGCATCCGCCGCGATCGCCGAGAAGGCGAACCACGAGGCCACCGCGCACGCGATAACCCTCCCCCGCCACACCCTCGCACTCCAGGGCGTCTTGGACTCCAAGCGGATTGTTCTCTCTCTCCGAGATGGACTGTTAGGCGGCGCACGTTATGCGAATCGCCACACGTGTGCAAGGATTTTCTTCGGGGGTTACAGACCGGGCGGATGGTAAGAGGGTTGTTA
>CAVTGG010000008.1:0-215155 GCA_963734155.1 uncultured Acidobacteriota bacterium | reverse complement strand
AGCGCGGATGAAAACTGGGGCGGTTCCACGAGACGTAGGGTCGCGAAAATCACCGCGCCCGGAACAGCAGATCGGCGAACCATCGGCGCGAGTCCGTCCACGTTTTTTCGATCGTGAATCCGCTGCTCGCCGCGAGCGCGCGCAGCGATGCGTCGTCGTGTTTGTAGGAGTTTTCGGTGTGAATCGTCTCGCCTTCGTCGAAGGCGATCTCGAGGTCGAGCGCATCGATGCGCACGCGTTGCGCGCGGCGGCTGACGACATGCATCTCGATGCGGCCGAGCACTTCGTCGTAGAACGCGCGATGCGCAAACGATGCGAACTCGAAGTGCCCGCCGAGCTCGCGATTGATGCGCTGCAGGAGATTGAGGTTGAAGGCCGCGGTCACGCCGAGCGGATCGTCGTAGGCGGCGTCGAGAATCGATTTTTCCTTGCGCAGGTCGGCGCCGAGGAGCAGCGCGTCACCGGGACGCAACGCCGAGCGCAAATCGCGCAGCATCGCCGTCGCGGCCTCGGGGTCGAGATTGCCGATCGTCGAGCCGAGAAACAGCACGACGGTGCGTGCCTCCGTGGGGGGGAGGGTGAGCAGGAGGATCGATGGAGACGCGAAGTCGGACGCGAGCGCGCGGACGCGCAGGTTCGGGTAGTCATTGAGCAGGTCGCGCCCGCTGCGCTCGAGCATTCCGGCGTCGACGTCGACCGGCACATATTCAATGTCGCTGAGGGCATCGAGCAGGATGCGCGTCTTTCTGGCCATTCCGCTTCCGAGCTCGACCAGGCGGACTTGCGCGCCGAAGGCGGCCACGATCTCGTCACGGAAGGAGGTGAGGATCTCTGTCTCCGCGCGGGTGACGTAGTACTCGGGCAGAAAACAGATCGCGTCGAAGAGCGACGAACCGAGGTCATCGTAAAACCAGCGCGGCGGGAGGGATTTTTGGGGGGCCGTTAGGCCGTTGCGCACGTCCGTTGCGAAATCGTCCGCCGGCGAGTCGATGCGCAGCAGCGAAAACCGCTCTTCGGGCGAAAGGGGAGCCAGGGCAGCGGTCATGAGGAAGCGAAATTGTAACCGTCCCGGCAAACCAACGCGCCTAAGATCCGTCACAAGCTACAAATGGTCCGATACGTCTGCGCTCTACTTCTGATCGCCGGCTGTTTTTCCGGCTACAAACAGGATGACCAGCCGAACCAGCTGCGCGTCCGCCGCGGCGCGTTCGCGAGTGAGCTCGTCCTGTCCGGCGAGCTGGAAGCGGCACGCGGCGACGCGCTTGCCGTTCCGCCTCTGCCGTCGTGGCAAACCGCCATCAAGTGGATGATCGAGGACGGGTCGGCGGTCCGCGCCGGCGAGCCGGTCGCGGAGCTCGACAACACCGAGCTGACCGCCGATCTCGACCGCCGCCGCCAGACGCTCACCCAAACGCTGCAGGAGCTGGCGCAGAACGAAGCGCAGTGGGCGGCGGATCTCGAGCAGAAACAGCTCGACACCGAAAAGAAAAAATCGGAGTTCGACAAGGCGAAGCTGCAGGCGAACGTGCCGCGCGATCTTCTCTCCGCGCGGCAGTACGAAGAAAACCAAACCACCTTGCGCCGGACGCAGACCGAGTACGACAAGTCGGTCGACGTCCTCCGCTCGCGCCGCGTCGGCGTCAACTCGGAGCGCGGGAACATCCAGCTGCGCATCGAACAGGCCCGCCGCGCCATCGCGCGCGCGGAGGAAGGCATCGGTGCGCTCGTCCTGCGCGCGCCGCGCGACGGCATCGTCGTCGTCCGCGATCATCCGTGGGAAGGACGCAAGCTGCAATCGGGCGATCCGGTGTTCGTCGGCTTTCCGATTGCGCTGCTACCCGATCTCAGCACGGTCCGCGTGAATGCCGCGCTGGCGGACGTCGACGACGGCAAAGTGGCCGTCGGCATGCCGGTGACGATCACGCTCGACGGCTACCCATCCATTCTCTATCGCGGCCGCATCACCACAATCTCCGCGGTCGCGCAGGAGAGCCGCCGCATGTCGCTGCGCCGGCAGTTCGAGGTGCTGATCGCGCTCGATCGTCTCGATCCGTCGCGCATGCGCCCCGGTCTTTCGGCGCGCGTGGTCGTGCATCGCGAGTCAAAACAATCGGTGCTGCTTATACCGCGCGCGGCGATCGATTTCTCCGGCGCCGCGCCGCACGTGCGGCTCGAGAACGGCAAGACGCAGAACGTGAAGCTCGGCTCGTGCAACGCGCAGGATTGCATCGCGCTCGACGGGCTCGAAGAAGGCAGCGAGCTCGCGGCGATCGTGGAGGCGAAGCGTGGTTAAGAAGCGGTTGCGCATCGCCATCCCGGTCGCGCTCGTCGTCGCGTTTCTCCTCGGCGGCTGGACGCTCCGCAACAAGCTCGCCGCGGATCGCCAGGGCACGTGGGTGCGCGCGACGCGCGGCGATCTCGTGACCGGCTTCGAAGTGACCGGCACGCTGGCCTCGGAGGCATCGCAGGCACTCGGCCCACCGCCCCTGACCGATGTCTGGGAGTTCAAGATTTCCTTCCTCGGACCGGAAGGCATGGACGTGAAGCAAGGTATGCCCGTCCTTCGCTTCGACACCACCGAACTGCAGCGCCGCTTCGACGAGAAGAGCGCCGAGGCGGATGAAGCGCGCAAGCAGATCGAGAAGGAGCGCAACGATCTCGCCCTCGGCACGAAGGACGAGCGGTTGAAGCTCGCCGAGGCCGAAGCGCGGCTGCGCAAATCCGCGCTGAAGCTCGAGGCGCCGCCGGACGTCGCCGGGATCAACGAGCGCAAGACGGCGGAGATCGACAACGCGATCGCGAAACGCGAGGCGACGGCGATTCGCGCGCGATTGCAATCGCTCGAGCGCGCCGCCGCGGCGCGCATCGCGCTCCTCGAAAGCAAACAGAAAGACGCGCTGTCGGTCGTCGACCGCACGCGCCAGTCGATCGAGCTGATGTCGGTCAAGGCGCCGCGTGACGGCACCGTCATCTACATCACGAACTGGCGCGGCGAAAAGAAGAAGGTCGGCGACAGCGTCTGGAAAGCGGAGCGCGTCGTCGAGATCCCCGACCTCACGCGGATGAAAGCCGAAGGCGAAGTGGACGAGGTCGATGCGGGACGCGTGGTCGTAGGGCAGCGCGTGACGCTGCGCCTCGACACGCATCCGGACGAAGAGTTCCAGGGCACGATCGTCACCGCCGGCCGGACCGTGCAGAAGAAGAAAAACACGCAGGATCCGCTGAAGGTGCTGCGCGTCGACATCAAGCTCGATCGCACCGATCCCGCGAAGATGCGCCCCGGCATGCGCTTCACCGGCACGATCGAACTGGCGCGCGCACGCAACGCCGTGCTCGTGCCGCGCGAGGCGATTTTCGTTTCCGCGCTAGGGCCGTGCGTGCATCGCCGCGGCGCGTTCAGTGTCGACGTCGTTCCTCTCCGCCTCGGCCGCGAGAACGATAAGTTCGTCGAGGTGCTCGACGGCCTGCATGCGGGCGATCGGGTGTTGATCGGGAAGGCCGACGAGGGAGAAGCGAAATCGTGAAGCGGCTGCTCCTTGTCCTCCTCCTCATCGTCGGCTGCTCCCAGAAATCGAACGAGATCGCGACGTTCAAAGTGCATCGCATCGAGTTCCAGCGATTCGTCACGGCCGAAGGCACGTTGAAGGCGGTGAAGGCGACGCCGATCGCCGCGCCGCACAGCGCGCGCTCGCAGCTGAAAGTCGCCTGGCTTGCGAACGACGGCACGCTGCTGCGCAAGGACGACGTGATCATCCGCTTCGACGCCACCGAATTCGAGAACCTGCTGCTCACCGGCCGCGAGGATCGGATGACGGCGGGCAACAAGCTCACGCTGACGGACGCGGACGCGAAGGCAACGCACACGAATCTGCGCCGCGACGCGCGGCAGGCCCAGAGCGAGCTCGAGGCCGCGAAGCGATTCAAGTTCGATGACGCCGAGGTCTTCTCGCGGTATGCGCGCATCGAAGCCGAGCTCGATCAGGACCTCGCCTCGAATCGCAAGCGCCACGCGGAGGAAGTGCTCGCGGTGCGCGACAACCTCGCCGGCATCGCCCGCGACCTCATCGCCATCGAAGACCGCAAGGCGGGATTGAAGATCAAGGAAGCGGAGGATGGCCTGCAGGCGCTGCAGGTCGTCGCGCCGCACGACGGCATCCTCGTGCTGCAGCGCAACTGGCGCGGCGACATCGTGCGCGTCGGCGACACGATGTGGCGCGGCCAGCCGATCGGCGAGATTCCCGATTTGCAAACGATGAAAGCGGAAGTGTTCGTGCTCGAAGCCGATGCCGCGGGGCTCGCGGTCGGCGAGAAAGCGAAGCTGACGCTGGAGTCGGATTCGAGCGCGACGTTCACGGGGAAAATCAGTTCGGTCGACAAAGTCGCGCGGCCGCGCATCCCTCGGCAGCCGGTGCAGTACTTCGGCGTCACGATCGACCTCGACAAGAGCGATGCGAAACTGATGAAGCCGGGCTCGCGCGTGCGCTCGGTGCTCGAAGTCGAGAGCCAGGCCAGCGCGTTCGCGATCCCGCGGCAGGCGCTGTTCGAGAAGGAAGGGAAGAAGCTCGTCTACCGCCGCCGCGACGGCGGCAAGTTCGAGCCGGCGGTCGTGACGATCGGCTCGTCGAGCGCGGGGCGCGTCGTGGTTACGAAGGGACTCATCGACGGGGACGACATCGCGCTCGAGGATCCGACGAAAGTCGAAGGCGCGACGACGGTGACGAATGCAGGATGAAACCCTCTTCACCGCGCTCTCGAATCTCTCCCGACACAAACTGCGCACCACGTTGACGATGCTCGGAATGATCTTCGGCGTCGGCGCCGTGATCGCGATGCTGTCGATCGGCGCGGGCGCAGAACAGAAGGCGCTCGAAGCGATCGGACGCCTCGGCCTGCGCAACGTGATCGTCCGCGCGAAGGAAGTGAAGCCGGAAGAGCGCGCGGAGCTGCGCAAGAAATCGCTCGGTGTCTCGCTTGCGCGACGGCGAAGCGATCGTGGAGGCCGTGCCGAACATCGAGCACGTGATGCCGCGCGTCGAGGTGAAGCCGTACAAGATCATCGCCGCCGGCGCGAAGACGAAAGGAAAAGTGTTCGGCATCGCCTCGCGCTATCGCGACGTCGCCGACGTCGGACTCGCGGAGGGGCGGTACTTCGATGCGAAGGACGAGCGCGAGCACGCGCAGGTCGCGGTGATCGGGCAGGAAGTCCGCCGCTCGCTCTTCGGCTATGGCGCGGTGCTCGGCAAGCAGCTGAAGGTCAACGACGTCTGGCTCGAAGTGATCGGCGTCCTCGCGAATGATCCGGAGCCGCAGAAGGGAACGCAGACGCGGTCGACGGCGAAGGAGATCTGGATTCCGGTGACGACGGCGATGCGGAAGTTCGACCGCGATCCGCTCGACTCGCCGGTCGATGAGCTGCTGGTCACGGTGAAGGAAGGCGTGTCGACGCGCGCGACCGCGGAGATCATCGAGCCGCTGCTGAGCCGCCTTCACGGCGGCGCGGACGACTACGAGATCGTGATCCCGGAAGAGCTGCTCGCGCAGAGCCGGAAAACGCAGCAGATCTTCAACATCGTCATGGGCTCGATCGCCGGCATCTCGCTCCTCGTCGGCGGCATCGGCATCATGAACATCATGCTCGCGAGCGTCCTCGAGCGGACGCGCGAGATCGGCGTGCGCCGCGCCATCGGCGCCACCCGCCGCGACATCCGCGCGCAGTTCGTCGTCGAGTCCTTCGCCATCAGCCTCATCGGCGGCATCGCCGGCATCATCATCGGCATCGTCCTCGCCCGCATCGTCGCCGCCTATGCCGGCTGGCCGACCGTGATTACGGTGCCCGCGCTGCTGCTGTCCACGGGCGTGTCGATTGCCGTGGGACTCGTGTCCGGTATCTACCCGGCGGCAAGGGCGGCGGAGATGAATCCGATCGAGGCGTTGCGCTACGAGTGAGGCGGCGAGACGCCGCCTGACCAGCCGGCGGGACGCCGGCGTTCCGGCGCCGCGTTCCTACGTGTGCGTCCGTTTCCAGGGCTCGCCGTTCGTCCACTGGATCGTCTGCCGGTCGCTGGTGATCACGCCGGTCAAAGCGCCAGGCGGCTCGGCGATGATCATGTCGCCTTCGACTCGCGCGGGGAACTCTTTTCCCCACTCGTCACGCACATGAAGTTTGGTAGCACTCACCATCCGGATCGTGCACGGCTTGGCGGGGTAACCGCGGAAATACCAAGTGTCCACAAAGTCAGCGATCGTCGCCATTCCCTTGCCTCCCTGACACGGATCGGACGGATGATAGCAGTGACGCCGCGATAAACTTCGCCCCCATGCGTCGCCTGCTTTTCCTCCTCCTGCTCCTCCTCTTCCTCGCCGCCACCGCCCAGGCCGCGACGACGATCCCGCCGATCGAGTATCGGCATCGCGTCCTGCCGAACGGGCTCGAGGTTTACTCGATTCAGGATCGGTCGAATCCGACCGTTGCCATTCAGGTGTGGTATCGCGTCGGGGGGAAGCATGATCCGGAGCGCCGGAGCGGGTTCGCGCATCTCTTCGAGCACATGATGTTCAAGAGCACGAAGAACATGCCGTCGGAGTTCTTCGATCGGATCACCGAGGACATCGGCGGATGGAACAACGCCACCACGTTGAATGACGTGACGCCGTACTACGAGGTCGTGCCGTCGAACTATCTCGAGACGCTGTTGTGGGCGGAGGCGGACCGGATGGGGACGCTCGACGTGAACGAGGCGAACTTCAAGTCCGAGCGCGACGTGGTCAAGGAGGAGTTTCGCTATCGCGTGCTCGCGCCGCCGTACGGCCGGCTGTTCAATGCGATGGACACGGACTCGTTCACGACGCATCCGTATCGCCGGCCGGTGATCGGCAGCATCGAGGATCTCGACGCGGCGACGATCGAGGATGTGCGCGCGTTTCACTCGTCGTACTACCGGCCCGACAACGCGGTGCTGGTGGTCTCCGGCGATTTCGAGCCGCAGCAGCTCGACGCGTGGGTCGACAAGTACCTCGGCGCGGTGCCGAAACCCGAGGCCGCGATTCCGAAGATTGCCGGCGACGAGCCGCCGCGCACGGAAGAGAGGCGCGTGACGGAAAAGGCGCCGAACGTGCCGCTGCCCGCGGTCGCGTTCACGTGGCTTGCGCCGCCGGCATCGCATGAAGACTCGGTCGCGCTGTCGGCGGTGACGACGATTCTCACGGAAGGCGATTCGTCGCGGCTGCGCGAGAAGCTCGTGCGCGGCGCGATCGCGCAGGAGGTGTTTGCGAGCGACGATCTGCGCGAGGACCTCGGCGTGTTCGCGATCGCCGCGATCATGGCCAGCGATCACGACACCGCGGAGGCGGAGAAGATCATTCGCGGCGAGCTCGCGTCGCTCGCGGCGATCGCCGATTCCCGCGGCGGAGCTGGCGAAGGCGAAGAATCTGATGATCACCTCGGAGCTGCGCAATCGCGAGGACAACAACGGCAAGGCATTCGGCCTCGGCGAGGCGGTCACGCTCGATCACGATGCGAACGCGGTGAACACGGACCTTGCCAAGCTGCAGGCGCTCACCGCGGCGGACGTCCAGCGCGTCGTGAAGAAGTATCTCGTCGACGGAAAAGCGGTCGTCATCAACTACGTCGATGAAGGAGCGGAGAAGAAATGAAACGGCTGCTGATTCTCGCGCTCATTGTTTTCCCACTCGTCGCGCAGCAAGCACCGCCGCCGCCCGCCGCCCCGCGCGAAACGAAAGTGCCGCAGCCGGTCGAGAAGACGCTCGCGAACGGCCTGCGGGTGATCGTGGTGCCGAAGCCGGGACTGCCGCTCGTTGCCGCGCGGCTGATGATCAAGACCGGCGCGGCCACGGATCCGAAAGGACGCGACGGACTCGCGCAGCTCACGGCGACGGTGCTGACGAAAGGGACGAAGACGCGCACTGCGGAGGAGATCGCGCGCGGCGTCGAAGCGCTCGGCGCGACGATGACCGCCGAGGCGGCGTGGGACAGCACCGCGATCGACGTCAGCGTCATGTCGGCGAATCTCACGAAGACGCATGGAGTACGTCTCCGACGTCGCGCGCAACGCGACGTTCAAGAGCGACGAGCTCGATCGCGAGCGGGCGCGCATCCTCGACTCGCTGCAGGTCACGCTCGAAGAACCCGACTCCGTCGCCGCGATCGTCGCCTCGCGCCTCGTCTACGGCGACGCGCCGTACGGACACAATCTCGCCGGACTGCCGGCGACGCTCAAGACGATTACGCGCAACGACCTCGTGAAGTTCCATCGCACGAACTACCGCCCCAACAACGCCGTGCTCGTGTTTGCGGGGGACGTGACGGCGGAGGACGCGTTCGCCCTCGCGCAGAAGCTGTTTGGTGGATGGAGTAGCGCGCGCATCCCGCGCGCCTCCCAAAGCGCGCCGGAGGCGCGCGCTCCCCGGGTGATCGTCATCGACATGCACGAGGCGGGCAACACGGCGGTCGTCATCGCGGGGCGGGGCATCCGCCGCGGCGATCCCGATTTCTCGAAGGCGATCGTCGCGAACATGGTCCTCGGCGGAGGCTACTCGTCGCGGCTGAATCAGGAAGTGCGCATCAAGCGCGGGCTGAGCTACGGCGCGAACAGCGCGTTCGAGCCGCGCGCGGACGTCGGGCCGTTCACGGCCACGGCGCAGACGAAGCATGAGTCGGCGCCGGAGCTCGCGCAGCTGATGCGCAGCGAGCTCGATCGGCTCGCCACGACCGACGTTCCCGAGACCGAGCTCGTGCCGCGCAAAGCGGCGGTGATCGGCGGCTTCGCGTTCTCACTCGAGACGACGGCCGGCATCGTCAGCCGCATGGCCGCGCTCGCGCTGTACGGACAGCCGCTGAGCGAGATCAATCAATACGTGCCGAAGATGCAGGCCGTGACGTCGGAAGAAGTGCGCAAGTTCGCGGGAGCGCATCTCGCGGCGAAGGACTTCAGCGTCGTCCTCGCGGGCAACGCGAAGGAGTTCCTGGGGGCCCTGCAGAAGCAGTTCAGCGACGTCGAAGTGATTTCGCTCGCCGATCTCGACCTGAGCTCGCCGACGTTGCGGGTGCGGAAGAAGAAGGAGTAGCGATTCCGCGCCGCGTGACGAGGTACGTCGCGAAACTGCCGAGCCAGTGGCCGCCTTCGTAGTGCTCGCCGGTGACGGACTTGAGTCCGGCATCGGCGTGCGCCTTCGATGCGGCGCGCAGCGTTTCGACGCGCCTGTCGTTCGCCGGCAAGCCGGAGGCGATGCCGTCGAGCATCCACGCGCGGCTGAGATTCAGTCCGTCGAGATGCGCGAGCTTCGGATCGGTCGGATCGGTGACCACCGCCGGCGCGAGTGTCATCTTCGGCATGAAGCGCGTGAGCCACTGCGCGTACTCGGACGGCGGCAACACACGCCGCATGAGATCGGCCTCGGCTAAACACGGCGAGAGAAAATCTTCCCCGGACGGCTCGTACGCGAGCGGGCAGTTGCGATCGTTCAAGTAAAACGAACGCGCGCGGTCGCGAATCAGCTTCGCGAACTCCGCGTCGGCGGTCGAGTCGAGCATCAGGCCGAGGGCGAATGCGGTTTGGCTGTGCTCTCCCGAACGCACGGGCATCGACAGTTTCGGCAGCCATGTTTTCAATCGCGCGACCGCGGCAGCTTCCAGCGGCTGGATGATTGGATACAGCGGATCATTCATCTCGCGCAGCTCGCCGGCGAGCTGCAGCAGCCACGCGAGTCCGTACGGGCGCTCGAAGCTCGCCTGGCCGGGGCGGTTCAGATACCCAACCTCGGCGGCGATGTGCTCCGGCGTGATGCTCTCCGCAAGGGCGGCGTGCGCAGTTTTGAGTCGCGCGAGCAGCCAGTGCCCGTGCACCGAGGAATGCCAGTCGTAGCAGCCGTAAAACGCGGGCGTCAGCTCGCGCGGCGGCGCGACGTCCTGATCCGAGTTGAGGACGTGCGCGATCTTGTTCGGATACTCCTTGTGCACGCACGCCAGCGCGAGACTCGCGAATCGCTCGGCGGCGTTCGGATCGAGGGTCAGCGTCGCGGCGAGGACGAGGGGCGTCAGCATGACGCGCGACTCTACCGCATCTGTATGACGACCCAGGCGATCAGCGCGATGGCGATGACGATGATCACGATGAACGTCACCGTGCTCGCCTTCGTGGAGCTCGAGCTCCTCGTTTCATAGACCACGCGCCGCTCGACATGTTCGTCTTTTTCTTCGGGTACTTCAGGCATGCGAGATGCGTAGGAGCAACGTCGATGCCGATTCTTCTTTTCATCCTGACCACGCTGTTCGCCACCAAGTCCGCCGTGCCGGGCGAGATCTCGCTCGCCGTGAGCACGAAGAAAAACATCATGGAGCTGCGCGTCGGCGGCAAGACCATCCGTCGCTACGACGTTTCCGTCGGCACGAAGAAGCATCCGACGCCGCACGGCACGTATCCCGTCAATCACATCGTCTGGAATCCCGCCTGGGTCCCGCCGAAGGAAAAGTGGGCAAAAGGCAAGAAGCCCGCGGCGCCCGGGAGCGACAAGAATCCGATGAAGGTCGTGAAGATCTTCTTCAAGGAGCCGGACTTCTACCTGCACGGCACTGGCGACGAGGAATACCTCGGCGAAGCGGCCTCGCACGGCTGCATCCGCATGTCGCAGAAGGACGCGTTCAACCTCGGCCGCTATCTGATGGACCACGGTGGCGCGCCGAAGAGCGCGGACTGGTACAACGGCGTCTTCACGCGCGGCGTGTCGGCGGACATCCGCTTGCCGAGATCGACGAAGATCATCATTGGGCCGTAAAGTCTCGCCGTCGCCCTTCTCCCCGCTTGCGGGGAGAAGGTGCCCGGAGGGCGGATGAGGGGCCGTTCTTCGCACGACGCTCGGCCCCTCACCCAGCGCTTCGCGCCACCCTCTCCCCGCAGGCGGGGAGAGGGGCAACGGCGGGTCATTGGGCCGTAGCGAAGAAGCGCCGCGTCGTCACGAGGAAAATCGGAATCGCGAGGCTGCTGAGCACCGCCGACATCGCGAATGCGGACCCGAGTCCGAGCCGCTGTCCGATCATCCCGATGAACAGCGAGCCGAGGCCGATTCCGGTATCGAAGGCCCAGATCACGCTGCCGAACGTGCGCGCGCGGCGACGCTCGTCGGTCGCGCCGACGATCAGCGTCATGAACGCGGGAAACGCCGCGCCGAGGCCGAGACCGAAGAGAATTGCGGATGTGATCAGCTGCGCGTGCGTGTATGCAAACGCGAGCAGCGCGAGCGCGATCGGCATGGCCACGAACGCGGGGTAGAGCAGCACGCGCGGACCGAAGCGATCGCCGAGGCGTGACGTGAAGACGCGAACGAACACCGTCGCGATCGCGGACACGGTGAAGAAGAGCGACTCCGGCTGGAGGTGCCGCTCGCGCGCGAGAATCGCGACGTAGCTCGTGATGCCGCCGTAGCCGACGGCGGTGACGGCGAGCGAGAGCGTCGCCTTCACGACGTTCCAATCCCACAGCTCCTTCAAGGGGAGCGGCGTGCTCTCCGCACGCCGGTCGGCCGACGGCAGTCGCGTCGCCCACAACGACGTCATCGCGGAGATCGCCGCCAGGTCGAGGCAGAGCGTGATCCAGCCGTGTTGATACACGTACAGACCGACCATCGGCGCGAGCGCGATCGCCGCCGTCGGCGCGAGTCCCCAGTACGCCAGACCTTCCGTGCGCCGTGACGCAGGGATGTAGTCGGTCATGATCGCGCCGGCGGAGGAGAGGATGCCGGACCAGACCGAGCCGTGTGCGACGCCGATCAGCAACACCACCGGCAGCCAGGTCACGAAGGCATAAAGCAGCGAGAAGACGATGAAGAGCAGCGACGCCGCGATGAGGACGCGCTTGCGTCCGAAGTGATCGGCGATCGTCCCCATGACCGGCGCCGCGAACGCGCTGGAGAGCGTGTAGACGAAGAGGAACGAGCCTGCCGCGGCTTTCGTCCCGCCGAGGGCGAGAATGCGGAAGGGGATGACCGGAAAGAGCTGGAACGCCGCAAAGAACGTGGCGAATTGGAAGAACCAGAGCGCGGCGAAGCGGGGAGTGAAGAGTTTGTCCGTTGACACGCGCGGGCATTGTATTGTTTGCCCGTCTGTTCCCCTTGCAGTTATGAAAGTAAAGCGAGCAGCCAAATACGGTTTCTGCAGCGGCGTCCGCATCGCCGATCTGAAGGTGAAGCGATTCGCTGCCGGCGGCGGCCGCGGCGCGATCCTCGGCCAGGTGGTTCACAACGAGCGCGTGGTCCAGGAGATGGAGAACCTCGGCGTTCGGACCGTGGATGAAATCGTGGCCGTGCAGGAGCCGACGATCGTCTTTTCCGCGCACGGCGTTCCGCCGTCGTTTCACGACCGCGCGCGTGAGCATGGGCTGCAGATCCTCGACACCACCTGCAAGTTCGTCTACGACATCCACCGCGAGTCGAAGCAGGCGCTCGTCGGCGGCTATCACCTCGTTTTCATCGGCGATCCGAAGCACCGCGAGGTGATCGGATACACGAACGATCTCGACCCGTCGACCTACCACATCGTCTCGAAGATCGAAGAAGCGGAGACGATCGACTGGAGCGCGTACGAGAAGATCAAGATCTTCTATCAGACCACGCTCAACGCCGAGGAGTTCGAGGACGTCGTGCGTGTCATCGAGCGGCGCGCGGGGCAGGTCGAGCGCGGCGACACGATCTGCTACGCCACGAAAGAAAACCAGGACGCGGCGCGCGTCCTCGCGCACGATCCCGAAGTCGACGTCATCCTCATCATCGGCGGCCGCAAGAGCGCGAACACCAAACATCTGTGGGAGATCTGCCGCGAGAACAAGCCGTCGTACCTGATCCAGGGTGCGGACGACATCGAGCGGCAATGGCTCGACGGCGCGGAAGTGGTCGGCGTGACCGCCGGCTCGTCCACGCCGGACTATGTCATTGAAGAGGTTGAGGCCGTAATTGCGGCTCTGTAGTTTATCCCGCGCGCAGACGCGGGATCATCGGTGACACCGCGCCGACTCTGCCATACGACGCAAGTCGTGCAATCGCCGTTCTCGCCTGTCGTGTTGTTCGTGGCGGTGCCACCGGAGATCCCGCGTCTACGCGCGGGATAAACTGCTGGCCGTGAATATCAACGCGGCACCTTTTGTTTGAGCAGACGTCCAATGAACATGATCCGGCGCACCCTCGTTGCCCTCACGCTCGTGCTCGCGTCCGCTTCGGCGTTCGCGGCCGATGCGTCGTGCAACGACACGAACGTGGAACAGCTGCGCTACTCGTGGCGGCTGAAGGGCGGCATCCGCTTCCTGGCGGGACTCGTCTTCCCCACGAGCGGCGTCGGCAGTTTCCGCACGACCTACTCCACCTCGGGAGACCACGCGGTGCACAGCGAACTGCTGATCACGGCACCGACCGGCAAGCAGGGCGGTTACTACGCGTACGAGTCGCAGATCGACGACCGCGACACGCGCACGATGATGACCTATCACGCGTACGCGTGGGGGAAGAAGGCGCGCAGTGAGCGGACGATCTTCGACTACATCAAGCGCCTGGCGCGCATCCGCAAGCAGACCACGGAAGAGGTCGAGAACCGGGTGAAGAAGCTGCCGGCGGAGACGCAGGAAACGCGCGACATCCTCACCGCGATCTACTTCCTCCGCCAGAACGTGAACACGCTGAAGGCGCCGATGCAGACGACGATCTACAGCGACGGCAAGGAGTATCCGGTCATCTTCCAGCCGGGCGCGGACAAGGTGATGACCATCGACGGCCGCCGCGTGGCGACGAAGGAGTTCGCGATCGTCGACGCGCCGGGCGGCAAGAAGTGGGAAGGCGGCGTGAAGGTGTGGCTGACCTCCGATGAGCGCCGCCTGCCGGTGCGCATCGAGATCTCGCAGAGCATCGCGTCGATGCAACTCGACTTGCAGTCGGTGGAGTCGTGCGCGTACCCGCGAAGCTGATCGCCGCCGCGCTCGTCGTGGCCGCCTGCGCGTCCAGCAGCGACGTGCAACGTTTTCGCGGCACGCTCGTTCCCGGCGGCTTTCAGGTGATGTCCGCCGAGGAAGGCGAGGTAGTGCTGACTCAATGTCGCTCTTCGCCAGTCGTCTCCGGCGTCTGGGTGCCGACTGCGGCCGACATCGCGGAGCTCGAGCGGCGGCTTCCGGCCTGGCTCGCCAAACAGCAGGTTCGCCCTTCAGACCGCGCCGTGTATCTCCGCCAGTACGTCGGCTTCGTTTTCCTCGGACGTCGATGGATCTATCTCAACGCGTTCCCGGCCGAGCACGTCCGGAGCGATCACGAGTGGTACGTCAAGCTGAAAGCGAAGAACGACCCGGCGGTCGTGGCGATGCAGCCCTACCTCGCGGAAGAGGATTACTGGCGCCGTCACTCGATCATGGTCTGCGACGGCGGGAGCGTGTACTGGGGCGTCGAGTACGACGCGCTCACCAAGCAGTTCACGAATCTCAACATCAACGGCGAGGCGTAGTCAGGCCGTCACGTCTTTGGGCGTCGCGATCGGCGTTCCCAATCCGCAGAACAGCCCCACGAGGTCGAGCAGCTCCGCGACGTGGAACGGCTTCTCCAGCACTACCGACGGCTTCAGATCCTCGTCCGCGGGCTCGAGCTTGTAGCCAGTGATGACGATGACCGGTGACTCCTGGCTCTTCGTGCGGAACCAGCGCAGCCATTGCCGGCCGTCCATCCTCGGCATGGACAGATCGAGGATCACCAGCATGATGTCGGGATTGCTTTCGACGAGGGGAATGGCCTGTTCGCCGTCGAGCGCGACCAGCACCTCGAAGCCGTACGGGGTCAAAAGCTCGCGGTAATAGCCGATGAGCTTCTGGTCGTCGTCGATGACGAGGAGCTTGCGGAGTTTGAAAGGCGTTCTACGCGCTCGGATCAAATTCGGGCACTCCTGTGGACAGCAGTGGGTCGACGGAGCGGACGCTGCAAATGGCGCGCCGTTATCGAGTCTCCCTCAAAGGCGGCACTACGTCGGTCGGAACCGTGGGCTGCAACGGAGCGAGCTCACGCGCGATCAGACGAAAGCGCGATGGATCGTAGCGAAGCGCGAGGAGCCGGCCTTTGTGCACGTTAGCGTCTCGCGGAAGCTCGACGCGCAGCGTGACGCCGCCGCTGAGCATGCCGTGCGCGATCCAGCGTCCGTCGCTGAATCCGGCCTCTTCGACGCCGAAGACAAAGTCGGAGTCTTCGCCCGGCGGCGGCGGAAAAAAATCGGATGGCCGGACCAGAGCAACGCCACTGCCCTGAAACGGAGGTTGGTCGAGCTCCCACGCGCCGATCACGGACTCGACCGTCTTGCCGCGGATCGTGACCGGGATGACATCGACCTCGCCGGTCGCACTCGCCGCCGCGTCATTCACCGGATTGGTGAAGACGTCCGCAGCGCTGCCGGTTTGCACGACGCGCCCTTCATCGAGCACGACGATCTGATCGCTGAACGCGAGCTCCCTGCGCGTCGCCGGCGCGGCGATGACCGTCGCGCCGATCACGCGCATCGTGCGGTACAGCATGTCCGCGAGATCGTTGCCGCGCTCCAGCCAGCGATCGGCGATCACGATCGCCGGGCGAAGCAACTCGATGCGCGCGAAATGCACGCGCGCGATCTCGGTGGAGGAGAGCGTGTCGATGCGGCGCTCGAGCAGCGGCACGAGCTCCCACTTTTCGGCGGCGAGCGCGTATTCGCGGTGGCGGTCTTCGCGATCGAGCGTGCGCGTGCGGACGGCCGCGATCAGCGCGTGCTGCACGCTCCAGCGCCTCGGCGCGTCAATGTCCGAAGTGACATAGAGCAGCGGGCGGCGCGACGCTTTGACGTTCGTGACGTCGCGCGTGCCGATGATGATCTGGCCGCTCGACGGTTTGAGCGAGCCGGCGATCAGACGCAGCAGCGTCGACGCGCCGGCGGCCGCCGGGCCGGTGACCGCGGTGTGTTTGCTGGCGGGAAAGGTCAGCGTGACGTCGCGGAGGATTCCCTGCGTCAGGCCGCGCACCGAAACATCGAGCACGCGGCGATTCTACGGTTTCCGCCGCTGCATCGGCCGCTGGCGCTGTTGCTGCTGCATCTCTTCGCGCCGGTCGAGCACCGCACGCATCCGATTCCACTGCTGGTCATTCAGCACGCCGTGCATCTCGAGCAGCATCGCGATCTCGCGCTCGAAGAGGCGTCCCCGCGCGTCGCTCAGCTGTCGTGCGATGCGCAGCACTTCCGCGCGGCGGAGCTGCGGGCGGTCGATCTCGCCCCGCATCGCGATCTGGAGTTTCTCCACCTCGCCCTTGGCGTCGATCAATCCGCTCGCCGCACTCCGGAAAATGTCTTCGAGCTTGTCCTGCTGCTCGTTCGTCAGCTGCAGCTGGCGGACGATCTCCTGCCGCTGCCACCACTTGCCGGGCGGCAGGTTCTGCGCGCTCGCGAATGCCGCCGCGAGCACCAGCGTCGCGGCGAGCATCAGTCGTTTCGTCATGAACGGTCTCCGCTGCTCTTCGTGTCGGCCTCGACCCACGACTCCCACGCGACGATCGGCTGGTAGTCCTTCAACTCCTCTGACTGCCACGGATCGAGGGCGTCGCGGCTTTCGATGGCGATCGGCGCGCGCTCGATCGGAGCGCCGGGCGACGGAGCCACGTTGCTGCGTTGCAGCACCGCGAGGCCGCCGAGCGTCAGCGTCAGCATCGCCGCCGCGGCATAGCGCATCACCGGCGTGCGGCGCTGCGCTTCGACGCGGCGCATGATCGAGATCCGCTGCCGCGCCCAGAACGTCTCCGGCTGGTCGTGCTCGCAGGCCGCGAGGCCGCGCACTTTGCGCTCGAGGCGCTCGTAGCGCGACGCGCACTCGCTGCACTCCGCGAGATGCATCATCACCGGCATCGAGTCGCCGGGCTGCGTGTAGTACGTCTCGAGCAGATCGGCTTCACTGTAATGCTGCTTCATCGCTACCTCCCTGGGATCGCCATGCCGCAAGCTCTCTGCGTACCTTGTGGATGGCGCGGAACAAATGAGCGCGAACCGTGCCCGCGCGAAGCCCGAGGTGATTCGCGATCTCCTCGAGCGAAAAATCTTCGTAGTGGCGCAGGCGGAAGATCACCTTCTGCTGCGCGGAAAGCTGCCGCTCCGCGCGCTGGATCGCGGTGCGGAGCTGGGTCGACATGATCTGCCGTTCGGGATCGGGACGGTCGTCGACCGGCTCGATCATCGTCTCGCCGTCTTCCTCGTTGCTCGTGAAGAGGCTCAGGAAGCGGCGGCGGCGCAGCGAGTCGCGCGAGCGGTTGATCGCGATCCGGGTCAGCCACGTCTCCAGCTCCGAGCGGCCTTGAAAGCGCGCGAGGTGCGTGTAGGCCTGCACGAAGGTGTCCTGCGTGACGACATCGGCCTCCGCGTCATCGCGCACGATCGCGTACGCCACGCGGTAGATCTTTCGCTGAAACCGCTCCACCAGCACCCCGAACGCATTGCCGTCGCCGGAAAGAGTCCGGTCGATCAACTCGCGGTCGGTCGGCGCCACGCTCGGGTCGTTCAATCGGAACGCTGCCACGTTGCTGCTTCTCACGAGAGTTCGACGGCCGAACATGGGTTTCGTTTACGCGATGATACGTCCCGCCAGCCAGACCCCCGCGAAAATCATGACCGCGGCGAGCACGACGATTCCACGCACCGGCTCGCCGAGGAAGAGCGCGCCGAGGAACGACGCCAGCACCGGCTGGACGTACGTGTACGCCGCGACTGCGGAACTATCTGCGTGACGTAAGGCCCATGCCTGCAACAGATACGCGGTGACGGTCGGGCCGGCGATGACGATGGCCAGTGCGATCCACGCACGAGGGGAGATCCGCGCCCACGGCTCGTGCCACAGAGAGTACGCACAGATCGGGAGCAATAAAATGCTCCCGACGGCGAACATCCGCGCCACCACGCGCCGCGGCGACAGCCGGGCCATGTGCGGCTTCGAGATCACGAGGTAGAGCGCGTAAGAGAAGCAGTTCATCACGATGAGCAGCGCGCCGATGAACGAGCTACGCGAGCCGTGCAGACTTTCGCCGCCGACGACGAGCAGCGCGCCGGCGGCCGCGAGCGCGATGCCGAAGACCCGCATCGCCGAGGCGCGCTCGACGCCGAGGGCGATCGCCAGCGCGAGCGTGAACACCGGAATGGCGGTGATGAGCACCGCCGAGACGGCGACGGTCGTGAGCGAGAGTCCGACGAGAAACAGCGTCGCGTTGATCGCCACGCCGAGGATCGCCCAGACGAAGACGCGCCGCGAATCTTCACGAGACAGCGGCTCGTCGTTGCGCACGACGACGCCGAGAATCAACGCGCCGGCGGCGATGCGCAGCCATGCGAACGAGAGCGGCGCGAACTCGCGCATGCCGAGCTTGGCGAGGATGTAGTTGATGGAGAAGAGGAGCGCGACCGTGAAGCAGGCGGCGTGAACCTGGATGCGAGTCATGCCAGCCGCGCAGATGGCGGATGGCAGATTCCTGATGCAGGGGATCGCCTCTGCCACGTCGGCCATCTGCCATCTGTATCAGTCCTGCTCACGCCACACGTCGTGATAGCGCACCGGCGGCGGCACGAGCGACGTCCGCACGCCGCGGACCTCGGGCTTGTGCAGCACGAACAGGCGCTCGTGGAACAGCGGCGCGAGCGGCGCTTCCTTCACCACCAGCTCGTTCAGGCCGCGATAGATCGCCGCGCGGGTGTCGATGTCGTTCGACCGCCGCGCCTCGGTGATCTTCGCGTCGACGTCCGGACGGTGGAAGTACAAGCCGCGAATCGACGTCGCGTCGGTGTGGAAGAAGATGTAGAAGAAGTTGTCCGAGTCCGGGAAAGTCGGCGTACCAGTTCGCGCAATAGAGCTGCCCGTGGCCGCGCTGCTCGAGCGGCGCGCGCGCATCGGTCGCCGAATGGCGCGTGACGTTGACGCGGATCCCGATCGCGTCGAGGTCCTCGATGATCTGCGGCACCATGCCGGAGTTGTTGAACTCGTCCGTGTCCCAGGTGCGGTATTCGATGCTGAAGCCGGAACCGTAGCCGGCCTGGCGCATGAGCGTGCGTGCGCGCTCGGGATCGTGCGCGGGTCCGCGCAGCGATGCGTCGTAGCCGAGAAGTCCCGGCGGCAGGAGCGACTGCGCGACGACCGAGAGACCCTTGTACACGCGATCGTTGATGCGCTGCCGGTCGATCGCGTGATTGACCGCCTGCCGCACTTCGACGCGGTCGAACGGCGGCGCGGAAGTGTCGTAGCCGAGGTAGGACGTGTGCAGCTGCACCATCGTCAGCAGGTACGGCGCATAGCGCGGATCGTCGCGCAATTCGGCAACGATCGACGGCGGGATGCCGTGTGCGATGTCGAGCTCCCCGCGCAAGAACGCCTGGGCCATGTCGCGGAAACTGCGCAGGTCGAGGCGGAACGTCAGCTCGTCGAGCAGCGGCTTGTCGGGCAGGTAGTAGTCGCGATTGCGGACCAGCTTCACGTGATCGCCTTCGACGACTTCGGCGACGCGGAACGGACCCGCGCTCGTGCCGAGGAGGCGGAACCGCTCCGGATCGCGCGCGTCTTCGGGGGCGACGATGCCGCAGCCGTGCATCGTCAGCAGCGAGAGGAAGAACGCCATCGGCTCTTCGAGCTGGATCTCGATCGTGTGCGGGTCGGAGACCACGATGCCGGACAGCGCGCGCGTGCGGCCCTCGAGCACGTCTTTCGCGCCGCGCACGTTCCGCAGAATCCACGAGCCCGTCGATTTCAACTCGGGCAGGAGCAGGCGCAGGAACGACTCGTACACGTCCTTCGCCTCGACCGCCCTACCGTTGTGGAAGCGCGCGCCGCGGCGCAGGTGGAACCGATAGAGATGTCCCTGCTCGAGCACTTCCCAGCGCTCGGCGAGGTCCGGCATCAGCTCCGCGCCTTCGCCGTATTTCACCAGCGTCGCGTGAATCGATTTGGCGAGGAAGCTCAGCGCCGATGCCGACGTGAACGCGGGATCGAACGTCAGGCGCTGCCACAGCACCGTCGCCGTCGTCAGTTGTCCGCCGCGATGCGGCTCGGGGAGATGGAAGCGCCCGAGCTCCTGCTCGAGCAGCGTCGACTCGTGGCTGAGCGTGTTCGCCATCTGATTGAGGTCGGACACGCCGAAGCTCGACTCGCGCGAGCCCTGCTTGATGACGCCCATCGACTTCACGATCGCCGAGCTTTCGGTGGCGAGGATCGACGTCGCCTCGAGCACGCTCTGCACGAGGCCCATGATGTTTTCCATGGCCCGGCTGATGGCGCGGCTGCCGGTCTCCTGCTCGTTCATCGCGCGCTTGAGGTGCTTGGTGTAGTCGCGCACCATCGACGCCTGCTCGCCGATCTTGCGCGAGGTCTGCGACTGCTGCTGCGTCGCGGTCGCGGTCTGCTGCACCATCTTCGTCACTTCTTCGATGGCCGCCGTCGCCGCCGCACTCCCGCGCGCCTGTTCCTCGGTGGCCCGGGCGATCTCCGAGATCGAGCTCGTCGAGCGGTCGGTGAGGTCGAGGATCTTGTCGAGCACTTGCGACGCGCGCACGGTGAGGCCGACGCCGTCGGTGACGCGATCGGCGCTGATCGTCATCTGCTCCGCCGCGCGCCCGACGCCTTTCTGCACGTTCTGAATCAGCGTGCGGATCTCTTCCGTCGACACCGACGTGCGCTCGGAGAGATCGCGGATCTCGTCGGCGACGACGGCGAAGCCGCGCCCGCGCTCGCCCGCCTGCGCGGCGATGATGGCGGCGTTCAGCGCGAGGAGGTTCGTCTGTCCCGCGATCTCGTCGATCACGCGAACGATGTCGCCGATCTCCTGCGACCGCTCGGCGAGATCGGTCAGCGCGATCTTCGCTTCCTCGACGGCGACCTGGATCTTGCGCATGCCGCCGACCGTGCCTTCGACCGCGGAGCGCCCTTCGTTCGCGGCGTCCTTCACGTAGCGCGCGAGCTCCGACGATTGCTTCGCGGAGTTGCGGATCTCCTCGGTCGTGGCGTTCATCTCCACCATCGACGACGCGGTCTGCGTGGCGAACGAGGAGAACGATTCGGTGTTCGTCGCCACTTCGTTGATCGACGCGACCATCTCTTCGATCGCCGACGAGGTCTGCTCCACGAACTCGGAGAGCGTGTCGGCGATGCGGCTCACTTCTTCGATCGACGCCGACATCTCGAGGATCGACGTCGACGTTTCCTCGGCGTTCGCGGAGAGCTCTTCCATGCTCCGGCGGACGTTGTTGATGGTCTGATCGATCTGCGTCACCGAAGACGACGTGGATTCGGTGGAGCCGAGCTGGTCGGACGCGCTGCGCGCGAGGATGCGCGAGCGCCCGCTGATCTGCTCGCTGACTTTGTTGACGTCGGAGGCGAGCTGGCCGAAGCGGCGGATGGTGCGCTCGAGCGTGGTCACGAGCGCGCGCATCGCCGAGGCCACGCGTTCGGATTGCGTCTCGCTGACGATCTCCCGCGCGGAGAGCGAGAGGTCGCCGGTCGTCACGCGGTGAATGAGCTTGATCATCCCCTCGCGGCGGGCGAGGGCGCGGTTGAGCCAGACCTGAAAGATGATGATGCAGCTGACCGCCGCGCCGAGGCCGGCGAGCATGCATTTCCACCAAAGATGGCGATTCATCTCGGGGATGAACCAAAGGAAGGCGCCGAAGAGGATGACGCAGGCGACAAGGAGGACCCACATCTGCTGAGTCCGTCCGAAGTGTCGAAGGTTCATAGACTTGGGGATGATACATGAGCCTACGACGCGGAGCCGGCTTCACCCCAGGCGAAGCCGCGCACGCCGTTGGCCGTGATCCCCTCGAGCGAGATGTCGGCGATGACCTCGTACACGCCTTCGTATTTGCCGGTGTACGGAACGATCTGATTCGGCCGGAGTGCGGAGAGCGTCATCATCACGCTGCCTTCGGGAGCGGCGAGCGCAACGTCCACTTTGGTCGGGAATCCTTCGTAGGTGTCGACGATCTCGTACCGGATCTGCTCCATCGTCCAGTCGAACGCCGCTTCGTGCGCGGCGTTCTGACTGATCGTCTCGGGCCGGCCGTCGTAGAAGCGCGCCGTGGCGAGGAAGGACGGCTCGCCGGAAACCGTCATCTGCACGACGGAGAAGATCATCGCGGCCTGCGAGCCGTCATAGCCGGGAAGCTCCGGAAATTGAATTCCGAAGAACAGCCACTTTGCGGATTTCGCAATTTGCAGGCTGCTGTCCGTGAAGCCCTGCACGACGTAATCGACCCAGATCGTTCCTTGTGTGCCCGAGGAGTACGGCTGCCCGTCTCTCGTGATGGAGAAGCGGTCGACGTTCAGGAAGGGGATCGAGTAATAGTAGGAGCCTTGTCCGACCATCTCGTCCTGGCCTGATTCGAGAAATGCGTGCACATTTCCTTTGAATATGCCGTCGACAATTTTCGTCTGATCGGGAGTCAGCCATTGCGGGAGGTACGCGCTCGGGCCATAGCCGTCCTTGATGCAGCCGAACGAGTCGGTCATTACGATTTCATAGTCCCATTCGGCGAGATTGGAGAACGGGAGCGTAATGACACGCCCGGTCATCCGGTATTGCGCGCCCTTTTGTCCTATTTGTCCCGACGTCAGCGAGAGCGTGATGAATCCGCCGTAAACGGGATTGCCGTCTACAGTAATTGCGAAAGGCCGGGAGTATTCGACGTTGGTCTCGCTCGTAAAGAACGGTGCGAGCACGTAGCCGTTCGTTTGATCGTCGCAATAGGAAACAGCATGACGCTTTCTATGCCGCGCGGCGGCTCAGGTGCAACGCGCTAATTTGGAACGTGCTGTACCATCGCCGCGGTGAACGAGTATTTTTTGGCGCGGCGCGCGGAGATCGATGCGTTTCTGCAGGATCTCGCGTCGCGCACCGGTGCGCCTGTGCCGCTCGACGCGCCTCTGCGGCGGTCGCTCGGCTCCTCGGGGAAACGCGTGCGCGGCGTGCTGACGGTCGCGGTGGGGGAGACGTTCGGCTGCCGCGCGGAGAAGCTCGTTCCGGCGGGTGCGGCGCTGGAGATGATTCACGCGTCGTCGCTGATCCTCGACGACCTGCCGTCGATGGATGACGCGCTGCTGCGCCGCGGCGTGCCGACGTTGCATCGCGAGTTCGGCGAGGATCTGGCGATTCTCTCCGCGGTCGCGCTGCTCAATCACTCGTACGGACTCGTGGCCGCGGCGCACGCGGAGCTTTCGCCGCGGCGCTGGCCGATGCAGCAGGTGTTGCAGCGCGTGGTCGATGCCGTCGGCTGGAACGGCACGATCGCCGGCGAAGCGGTGGACCTGCACAGCGAGGGCTCGCATCTCGATTTCGACACGCTGGAGTTCATTCACTCCCGCAAAACCGGCGCGTTGTTCGTCGCCGCGGCTGCCGTCGGCGCGATGCTGGCGAATGTCCATCCCGCGCCATTGCAGCGCATCGAAGTCTTCGCAAAAAACCTCGGCCTCGCGTTCCAGATCACCGACGACGTGCTCGATGTGACCTCGAATCCCGAAACGCTGGGCAAGGACGTCGGCAAAGACGAGCAGCGGCTGACGTTCGTGAAGCTCGCCGGCGTCGAAGGCGCGCGGAAGTTGAGCCAGGAATTGGTGGAGACGTCACTGAGTGCGATCGAGCCGCTGGGAAATGCCGCACGGCCACTGCGCGAGCTGGCGATCCTAGTGCGTGACCGCGTCGCGTAAATACGGTTCTAAGACTCGCTCAAACTGTTCGTCACTCTCGCCGTGCCCGGTCGCTTCGACGACGAGCACCGACGGCGCGCCCGGCAAATCGCGATGCCGCTCATGGCGCTCGAGGTTCCTCAATTCCGCGATCTCACTTTCCCCGTACGCGCGCTCTGCGATCTTCGCGAACCCCGCGCTGCGCAATGCGCGCTCGAGCACATGTTTGTTGTAGAGAAACTGATGTCCCCACCCGTGAAACGCGCGGTTGATCTCCAGGCAGCCGAACAGCTCCTCGTCCTTCGTCATCTCACTCGGCGGCTTGTAATGCGTCAGCCAGACCCAATCGAGATTCGGCGTCGATAGTCGCAACACGCCGTCCTTTGCCAAGACGCGCCGGCATTCTCTGAGGAACAGCAATCCGTCGGCGAGCGTCAGATGTTCGAGAAAATGTTCCGCGAAGATGAACTCGACGTTTGCGAACGGCAGCCCGTGCGTCACGTCGCTGAGGACATGCACCCCTTCGTACGGCACGACGTCGACATTGATCCAGCCGTGCAGTACGACCGGGCCGGAGCCGATGTGCAGTTTCATCGGCAGAACTCCGGTATGGGACGCGTGCGCAGGCCGTCATCCTGAGTCGGCGAAGCGCGACGAAGGATTTCAAGACGCGAAACGCCCTTCAATTTTGAGATCCTTCGCCGTCTTCGCGGCTCAGGATGACGCGAGCTGTGGCTTGTGAAGAAGCTTCCTGACACCGTTCGGCAGATTCTAATCTGCAGGATACCCGTACGTACGATTGCCAATCATCGACATTTCCACTCGAACGCTATGCATTGTGCGTCCCGAGCAGCTCGCGCATCATCGACGTCCGTCACGACACGCGCTTGAGGGCCGCGGCGACGTCCTTCGAGGTCGGCGCGAGCTTCTGCGCATTCAGATAGCTCTGCTTCGCGTCCGCTTTCTTGCCCTGTTTTTCCTGAATCATGCCGATGTAATACCACGTGCTGGCGTGGCTCGGCTCGTTGTCGGCGGGCGTGTAGATGAGGTATTTGCGCAGCGCTTCCTCGCCGCGCGCGTAGTTCGACTCCGACGTCGCGGCGTGGTGGCCGAGGCGGAACCAGGCCAGCATGTAATTCGGGTCGAGCTTGAGCGCGTACTCGAATTCGTGCAGGGAGTTCGCCCAATCCTTCTGGCTGGCGTAGAACGTGCCGAGGTAGAGATGCGCCTTCGGCGAAGTCGGCTGCTCGCGCACCGCGTCGACATACTCCTTGCGCGCGAGGTCCGTTTTCTTTTCGCGGTTGTAGATGCGGCCGTACGCGCGGTGCCCCTCGAGCGCGTCGCGCTTCTTGATCTCGGCCGCCTGCAGCTTCGCCTTGTCCTTGTCGCCGCCGACGAAGCCGGGGGCGACCATGTAGAAGTCGATGAGCGCCAGGCGGGCGTCGAGGTAGTTGGGATCGAGCTCCACCGCGCGCAGGAACTCCGCGAGCGCCTTCTTGCCGAGGCTGAGGCCGCCGAACATGCCGGCTTTCTGGGCCTGGCTGCCGTAGTTGACGCCGAGGTAGTAGTGATATTCGGCGACGGTCGGCTTCTGCGCGATCGCCTGCTCGAACAGCTTGACGGCCTGCTCGGTGTCGCCTTTCCGTTGGGCCGCCTTCCCGTCGGCGAACAACTGCGCGTCGGTTGCCGCAAAGGTGGAAAACGTGACAAAAGTGGCGAGCAGAGCTATCGCGAGTGAGCGCATGCTCCTAGTACGCGATTTGCTGCTTCCGAGTTTCACAGGTCAAAAATAAAATGAGCGCGCACCTGATGACGACCGAAGCGGTGGATGCCCGAGCGACGATCCCGATTCTCGACGCCGAGCAGGTGAGAGACCTCAGCGAACGCGCCCTCGCCGTGGCCCGCGAGCAGATCGCCCGGATCGCCGTCGCCGAGCGTGTGCTCGATGCCTGGGACGACGCGGCGACGGGGATCGAGGACGCGTTCGGGCCGATCTCGCTCCTCAACAGCGTGCATCCCGACAAAGACGTTCGCGAGGCGTGCGATCTCGCGCTCATTCAGGAGTCGAGTTTTCTCACCGAAGTCTTTCAGGACGAGGCGTTCTATCAGGCGGTGTTGAACGTCGAGCCGCGCTCGATGGCCGAGGGCGAGCTGCGCAAGCATCTCATTGAAGAGTTCGAAGACAGCGGCGTCTCACTCCCGCCGGAAAAGCGCCAGCGCTTTCGCGAGATCTCGGAGCGGGTGACCGAGCTCGGACAGGAGTTCGCGAAAAACATTCGCGAGAACACGACGCAATTGCGTTTCACGCCGGAGGAATGCGAGGGACTGCCGCAGTCGTGGCTCGATCGCGTGGAGCGCGATGACGACGGCAACATCGTCGTCGGGTTCGATTCGCCCGATTACGTCCCGTTTCTCATGAACGCGCACAATGAAGAGGCGCGGCGGCGCTATTGGTTCGCGCACACGAATCGCGGGACGCCGCGCAATCTCGAGGTGCTCGACGAGATCTTCGCGCTGCGCAAAGAGATCGCCGATCTCTATGAAGTGCCGAGCTACGCCCATTACGTCACGAAGCGGAACATGGTCGAGACGCCGGAGACGGTGGCGCGATTCCTGGCCGATGTGCGCAATGTCGTCACCGAGGCGGAATTGCGCGATCTCGCCGCGCTCGCGGAAATGAAAGCGGAGCTGACCGGGCAACCGGTCGAGGAAGCGCGCATTGCGCGATGGGATGCGCCGTATTACCGCGAGCGGCTGCGCGAGCGTCGCTATGCCGTCGATCAGGAGGCGATGCGACAGTATTTCCCGACCAAGGAAACGGTCGCGTGGATGCTCGACATCACGACGCGGCTCTATGGCGTCCATTTCGAGCGCAGCGATGTGCCGGTCTGGCACGACGAGGTCATCTATCTCGATGTGCTCGACGAGCGCGGCTCGCACATCGGCGGGATTTACCTCGATCTCTATCCGCGCGACGGCAAATACAAGCATGCCGCGGCGTGGCCGGTGCGCGGCGTCAGCGCCCGCACCGGCCGCAAGCCCATCAGCGTGCTGGTGACGAATTTCAATCGCCTCGGCCTGACCCACGATGAAGTGGAAACGCTGCTGCACGAATTCGGACACGTGCTGCACGGCGTGCTGTCCCAGACGCAGTACGTCGCGCATTCGGGGACGAGTGTGGAGCGCGATTTCGTGGAAGCGCCGTCGCAGATGTACGAGGAGTGGGGGAGCCGGATGGAGAGCCTCGCGCTGCTGCGCGAGCATTGTGGCGATTGTCCGCGCATCGACGAGTCGCTCGTGGAGCGGCTGCGGCAGTCGAATCGATTCGGCGCCGGCATCGATTATGGCCGGCAGCTGCTCTATGCCTCGTTCGATATGGCGCTGTCGAGCGCCGAGCCCGGCCGCGCGCTGGAGGTGTGGAGCCTGATGGAGGGCTCGACGCCGCTGGGCTATGTCGACGGCACGCAGTTCCCCGGCACGTTCGAGCACATCGCCAGCGGCTACGCCTCCGGCTATTACGGCTACATGTGGGCGAAAGTGATCGCGCTCGATCTCCTCTCCGCGTTCGGCGCGGATCTGATGAATGCCGAGGTCGGCCGCCGCTTCCGGGAGCAGATTCTCTCCCGCGGAAGCGAGGAGCCGGCCCGCGCGATGGTGGAGCGTTTCCTCGGGCGTCCCGTCGCCAGCGACGCCTTTTTCGCGCACATCAGCGGCGACTGACTGTCAAGTACACTTGATAAGGAGTCGCGAGCGGCCTACTTTATGTCAAGGATGCTTGACGTCAAGGAGGACGCAAATGAGCTCCAATTCGATGTACACCCCGCGCGACGCGCAGCACATGCAGACATTCAGTCTCTGGTTCTTCGCGGCGATGGCGGCGTTCGTGGCGATGACGTTTCTGCTGGTGAACCAGGCAATCGCCGGGCCGCTGGCGTGGGGATTGACGGCGGCGACGGTGCTGCTGTCGGTGATGATGATCCGCGCGTACATTATTTTTCTGCGCGGCGCGGACGAGCTGCTGCGCAAGGTGCAGCTGGAAGCGCTCGCGCTGTCGTATGGCGCGACGATCGTGTTCATGCTCGGCTGGCGCCTCTGCGAGCGCCTCGGCGCGCCGAAGCTGGACGTCAATGATCCTCTGATCATCATGGTCGGCGTCTTCGCAATCGCACAATTGATCGGCCATCGCCGCTACGCGGAGACGCAATGACGAACCGCATCCGCGTGCTTCGCGCCGAGCAGCGCTGGTCGCAGGCCGACGTCGCCGAGCGCCTCGGCGTTTCCCGTCAGACCGTCAATGCGATCGAGACCGGTAAATACGCCCCAAGCCTTCCGCTGGCCTTCGCGATCGCACAATTGTTCGCGCTGAAAATCGAGGACGTGTTTTCGCCGAACGGCTCGATCAGTCCTTCGTAACCGCGGTCAGATTCATCGTGAGCAGGAAGCCTGGTTTCGGAAGATCACTGACTCCAATGACCGTGCGCGCCGGAAGATGCTCACCCATCGCGTCGACATAGGCTCGGTTCATCTCCTCGAAGTCGCTCACGTTTTTCAGAAAGACCTGGATGTGAATGACATGGTTGAGATCCGAGCCAGACGCTTCCAGACAGATTCGAAACGATTCCAGGATTTGCCTTGCCTGCGCGTACGCGTTGTCTCCAGCGAGCTGCCCTGTCGCGGGGTTGACGCCGGCCATCCCTCCGATGGTGAGAAATTGCCCGACCCTGGCGACGTGATTGTACGGACCGATGGGCTTCGGCGTGTTTGGAGGAGTGGAGACTTCGACTTTGCTCATGGCAAGATCGAAGTATAAACGTGGAGCGGCGGGGTCACCCGCCGCTCCAACTACAGCCAGACGAGATCAGTCGAGTGCCCAGCTCACTGCGCAGTCGATTGAGCCGCCCGCGCCCGAGGTCTTCTGAATCTGCACGCGGATGCTGCTCGTGAAGCGGAGGTTGAACGGCACCCAGCCGGTATAGGCCTTGATCGTGCCCGCACCGTCGTCATACGGCGGCTGAAACTCGTAGAGGTCGACCTGTTGCGTCGTCCCTCCGTTGATCGTGACCTTCACGCGCGCGCCGGGGAACGAGCCGCCGCTCTCCAGCAGTGAGCACGACACGCCCTTGACGTTCCCGACGCCGCTCGTCAACGGAACGACGTCCACCGGTGTACTGGATGAGTTGGTCGCATTCATGTTCACCTTCGGCTGCGTGTTCCCGTCGTCCGTGGCCAGGGCGACATTCGCGACGAACAAAGAACCAACAAAGACAGCTGCCAACGTAGTGCTTAATTTACGAACCATGGGTTTGGGTCTCCTTGCTCGTGAAATTACATTCAGACCTCGCTCAGAGCTAGAGACATTTTGTGATGGCAAGCCGTACAGCCGTATGGCACGATGAAATGATTCGGCGGTTAGGCCGCGAGCATCTCTTCTCTAAGGATATTGGATCACGATCTCATTGACGTACGTCGGAAACCGCCGCAAATCCGCGCTCGACGACGCCAACTCCGTCTCTCCCGCTGTCGCGTCCGCGGACCGCTGTTGAACGGCAGTCATCTTTTCGGGGATTGTGCGGTCGAATCGGATTTGCAGCCGGCAGGGCGCGCCGAGTTTGGCAATCTTGCCGCCGCGCCAATCCGTGACGTTGCCGCCGTAATCCCAGTCGAATCCATAAAGCGTGAACGCGCGGCCATTGACCTTCTCGATTTCGGCGAGCGACATGCCATTGTGAATTCCCGCGAATGTCGTCCAGCGGCTTCCCATCGGAATCCGAATCCATTCCGGCCGCTTGCGCTGCTTCTTGTCCTTCCAAACGATCTCTATGCGGCGCTTTTCATCATTCGCAAAGAGAATCGATCCCGGCTCCTCATTTCCCTCGGCGACATAGACGTTGCCGCGCTCGATATTTTTGCGGCCGTACGCGGCGATCAACGTTTGTTCTGTCGTATTCGCGGACCATGCGCCGCTGCACGTGATTGCCTCGTCGGCATAGACAGAAGTGGCCAGCAGGAAAACAGCGGCAAGGACTCTCATGCAACCCATCATTGCACAATCACCTCCGCCCTCCCGACTGCCAGCATGCGAATCAGCAGCACGTGCTGCAGCGGGGTGACGGACGTCGCTTGCAGCGTGTCGGCCTGGCCGCGGAGGGCGACGCCGGGGGCGAGCTGGCGGGTGAGGGCGCGGGTGATCTCGGCGCGCATGGCGTTGAGGCGATCGGCGAGGGGGAAGCGGGCGCTGTTGCGGAGGCGGGTGCGGATGTTGTCGTGCGCGGCGCGCTCGGCGATGCGAGCGAGGAAGCCGCGGCGTTTGGGGTCGAGCGAGTAATCGAGGTCGGGAAGAACGATCATCGACGTCGCGGTGTCGAAGCGCGGCGTACCTTCGAGGAAGATCAATCCTTTGTAGTTCCGCAGGCGTCCGCCGCGATAGTCGATCATGGCCTCGATCAACACTTTCCCGTTCGCCGACGGCGCGAGACGGATGGTTTCAATCTTCAGCGGCTTTCCTTCGATGACGAACGTCTTTCCCGCGACCTCGGCGGAGATGTACTGCGTGGCGTCGTCGTAGGGGAGCTCGAGATCGAACGGGACGCGCATGTCGCTGCCGGCGGCCTTTTCGACGCGCAGCGGCGGGAGCGGTTTGCGCGCGACGGTGGGCTTCGCGCCGACGACGATGCGCGTGAGTGCGCGCAAGCCGAGGGTCGTGGTGACAGTGAGGCCGGACCCGGTGATCGGCGCGAGCGTGACGTCATTCGGCTCGAGCACGAGCCACGTGCGCGGTGCGATCTCCACCGGCGTTTGCAGCGACGTCCACACCTGCTCGGCGTGCGGACGGATCGTCGCCAGCGCAGGCGTGTTCTTGTCGATGATGCGCGCCGCGGCATTGAGCTGCTGCTCCACCACCGGCGCGACGAAGCGCTTTGTGATGTCGATGTTCAGCCACGTCACCTCGCACGGCTTCGCGTAGTCGACGGGCAGCAGCGTCGTCGTCGAGTGCAGCCGCCACGACGCGTCCCACTGCAGCTTCGTGTGCAGCGTGATGTCGACTTCGCGGCGCGCTTCTTTGAAACCGCATGAAACGCACGGGAACCTGCCGCGGCACGCTTCCATTGCGTAGCGGACCTTCGTCTTCGAGAGCAGTCCCGCGCTGGCCATCTGCAGCTTCAGCGGATCGCGCGCGACTTCGTAGCGGACGTCGATGCCGCGCTCTTTCGTCGTTTCGCTCGCTTTGTTCGGCACGCGTGACTCGATCTCCGGCAGCAGCGGCGCGAGCGATGCGCGGATCGGAATCACGATCGTCGACACCTCGGGCGGCGGCGGAGGTGCGGCGGCGACGGCGGGTGCGGGCGGCAGGGCAGGAGTGGACGAGCACGCCAGAGCGAGAAGAAAGAGCGATGCAATAATGGTTCTGGTCTTCGTGCCCGGAGTGGTCAACTGAAAAAGCTCTCCTTCCTGACCGTCTTTTTCATCGTACTCGGCGTCGCGTTCGCCAGCGCGGCCTGGCTGCGCATCCGCTCGTTCGACGCCAACTCGTCCTTTGTCACGGCAACCGCCGGCACGACCGACAGCAGCACGCCTGACGCCATTCCGCAGGGACAGAACGGCGGAGACGAAGTCGTGGACGGCACGGTCACGATCGCTGCGGCCGATACGTCTCCCTCCGCACGTGCGCGCGAGCAGCGTTACGAGCAGCTCCTGCGCTCCGCTCCTCCTTCTGCGACCAGCACGCCATCCTCGAATCCTCCGATTGCGCCTGTCCCCAAACCGAAGACTCCGCCGTCGCTGCTCGAGCGCGTCGTGAAGCCGATCGCCTCGGCGCTCGGCATCAACCGTTCGGCGCCGCCGCAGCCGATGGCGTCGCGCACGCCGCAGAATTCGTCGCAGAAGTCCGAGAACGCGTCGACCGACACGACCGCCACCGCCGCCGACGGCGAGCGCGACGAAGACTCCGACGTCACGCCGCCGCGGCTGATGTCCGCGGAATGGCTTCCCGCGCAAGTGCAGGACGGCGATCAGACGACGTTCAGCGCGAATGTCGTCGACGACATCTCCGGCGTGAAGAGCGTCTCCGGCGTGATCGCGAGCCCGAGCGGCGCGCAGCAGGGCTTCGCCTGCCAACCCGAGCCTGGGACGGGGCGCTTCCTCTCGCGCATCACGATTCCGAAGGAAGCGGCGGAAGGGAACTGGGCGGTCAAGTATCTGACGCTCACGGACAACGCCGGCAACACGGCGAACCTCAACTCGGCGCAGGGCACATTGATGATGGGGCCGCTGCGCGTGACGTCGTCGCAATCGGACTCGAAGGGGCCGACGCTGACGGCGGTGCGGCTCGACAACGCGTCGATCCAGGCGGGAGAGAAGACGCAGGTCTTCATCGAGGCCGAAGATGACAAGAGCGGCGTGAACCTCGTCAGCGGAGTCTTCGTCAGCCCGTCGAAGCAGGCGCGCATCGGATTCGGATGTCGCTCGCAGGGCGTGACGTGGCAGTGTCCGGTAACGCCGCCGGCGTGCGTCGAGTGCGGGCCGTGGATTCTCGAGCAGGTGCAGTTGCAGGACAAGGCCAACAACATGACCACCGTGCGCGCGGACAATCCGCTGGTCGCGCAGGTGCGGCTCGAGCTGTTCGGAAAAGAGTGCGACAACACGCCGCCGGTGATCACGTCGCTGACGCTCGATCCACCGGTTGTATCGAACGCCGAAGGCGGGGTGATTCGCGTGACCGCGGTGGCGACGGACAGCCAGTGTGGAGTGGCGAGTCTCAGCGGCGTCGCGATGCCGCCGAGCTCGGGCAGCAGCACGCGCATCTACTTCCCGTTCAGGCCGGTGAGTGAGGGGAGCGATACGTTCATCGGCGACATCGTGGTGCCGAAGCACGCGCCGTCCGGAGTGTGGACGATCGGCTGGATTCAGGCGCTCGACAAAGGGCACAACCTGAAGGCGTACTCGGCGGGCGATCCGGTGATCTCGCGGGTGACATTCCGGGTGGAGTGAGCCCGAAAAATATTTTTCAACACCTGCCGGTTTCGTGTCCCGCTCGGTCGTGACGCCGCTTCGGAAGTCGAGTAAGATACGCGTCCCAACCGTTCTCACGGACCGAGAACCAATCACCTGAAAGGTAGCAAACCACCTCATGAGCCAGTCGAGAGAAACCGCCGAGGCTACGTCGTTCGCCGAGGCGATGGAGAACCTGGAGCTCAAAACGCCGCAGCAGGGCGACCCGCTCCACGGCACGATCGTGTCGATTGCGGGAGATAACGCGTACATCTCGTACGGCGGCCCTTCGGAGGCTGTGCTGGACGCGGCGGAGCTGGAAGGGCTCGATATCGGCGACACGATCGACGCGACGGTCGTGAAGACCGGCGCGGAGCTTCGCGTGTCGCGCAAGATGATCAAGGGACGAGCGTCGCTCGAGCAGCTGAAAGGCGCGTTCGAGGGTCGCATCCCGGTCGAAGGAAAGATCACCGGCCGCAACAAAGGCGGCTTCGAAGTGAACGTCAGCGGGCTCCGCGCGTTTTGCCCGCTGTCGCAGATCGCACTCGGCAAGATCGAGAATCCCGACGCGTTCCTCAACCAGACCCTCGAGTTTCGCGTCACCGAAGTCTCGGAAGACGGCCGCCGCATCGTCGTCTCGCGCGCCGCGCTACTGAAGGAAGCGGCCGCCGAGCGCGCCGCGGAAACGCGCGGACGCATCCAGCCGGGCGCCGAGCTGACGGGCCGCGTGAAAACGCTTACCCCGTTCGGTGCGTTCGTCGATCTCGGCGGCGTCGATGGCTTGCTGCACGTCTCCGAGATGAGCCGCCGCCGCGTCACCGATCCGAAGGACGTCGTCGCGATCGGACAGGAAGTGCGCGTCAAGGTCATCAAAGTCGAGAACGACGGCAAGCGCATTTCGCTGTCGATGAAAGATGCTGAGCCGGATCCCTGGTCCGACGTCGCCGAGCGATACACGCCCGGAACGCCGTTCAGTGGACGGATCGTCCGCTCGACCGACTTCGGCTACTTCGTCGAAGTGGAGCCGGGTCTCGACGGACTCGTGCACGTCTCGCAGCTGCCGCACGGCGTGAAGCCGGGCGACGCGGAAGTGGCGATCGGCACGGGCGTGCAGGGTTGGGTGCGCGAAGTCGATCCGTCGAAGAAGCGCCTCTCGCTGTCGCTGCGCGCGGTCGCGGTCAACGATCCGTGGGAGAACGTCAATCAGCGCTATCCGATCGGCCGCGTGGTCGAGGGAACGGTGGATCACGGCGCGGCGCCCGGCATCTTCGTCGAGCTGGAGCCGGGTCTCACGGGACTGATCCCGAACTCGGAGATCAGCGTGCCGCCGGGCAGCGATCCGACGCAGGCGCACAAGGCGGGCGAGAAGCTGATGGTCCGCATCATGAGCGTCGACGCGAACCGCAAGCGCATTTCCCTCAGCCACGAAGCGGCGAAAGCCGCCGCCGACCGCGAGGAGTACACGAAGTACATGGACGAGCGGAACGACGAAGGCGGCGAGAGCGCGATGGCGCTCGCCTTCAAGCGGGCGATGGAGCGGAAGAAGTGACACGCGCGTGAGCGCGTGTCATCCTGAGCGCAGCGAAGGATCTCCAAACTCGACCAACAACTGATTCACCCTCTCGGGCGCATCGTGCTGTACGAAATGCCGTGCATGTGCGATGCGCTCGATGTGTAAATCGGCGATCCATCCATCGAGATCGTGCAGTGTCTCTTCGACGAAGATCGACTGCTCGTCGCCCCAGATCAGCAGCACCGGCACTTCGATGCGCGTGATCAGCTTGCGCAGCTGCCCGCGTGTGCGGCGCAGCGCGCGATAGTAGTGAAACATCGGCCGCAGCGGACCGGGCCACGTGTAGCGCTGGCCGGTCATCCGCCGCATCACCATGCCGCCGAAGAGCCGCCACAGGATTTCGGGCAGCACCGGCAGTTGAAAGAAGAGCTGATATGCGGCGCGCAGGCGCTGCGAGCGGTTGCGGCGCAACTCGCGACTGAACGCGGCCGGATGCGGGACGTTGAGAATGGCGAGCCTGCGTACGAGATCGGGTCGCATCATCGCCACGAACCAGGCCACGACCGCGCCCCAATCGTGTCCGACGAGAAAGCAGGTGCCGCCGTGCGATTCGATCAGCTCCGCGACGTCGCCGGTGAGCTCCTGCACTTTGTACGAGTCGACGCCGCGCGGTTTCGGCGAGTCTCCGTAGCCGCGCAGGTCGGGAGCGATCACGCGAAAGCCGGCGCGCGCGAGCGCCGGGATCTGGTGCCGCCACGCGCGCCGGTCTTCCGGGAAGCCGTGAAGGAGGACGACGAGTGGTCCGCCGCCCTCCTCATCAAAAGCGAGCTTCAAGCCTTGTCGCGATTCACAGCCGCGTAGATCAACCCTGCGCCGAGCGCCAGGGCGGCAACGCCCGCGGCGACCTTGCCGGGATTCTCTTTCGCGTACGACTGCGCCTTGTTGCCGCTGTTCTTCAGATAGTCGCGCGCGTGGTTGAAGTATTCGTCGAGATCGACGTTCTGAAACTGCGTCTTGAGATTGTTGATCATCTCGTCGGTGATGCCGAGGCGTCCGAGCAGCTGCTCGAACCCTGCGCGATTCGTCGGTTGCCCGCAAGTCGCGCAGATGCCGCTGTCGGTGGCGCTCGACGCGTTGTAGCCGCCGCTCGTTGCCGTGTCAGTGCCGGTCCCGGTCGAGCCGGTGTTCCATCCAGTATTCGGGTTCTCGTCCATGCTGATTCTCCTTACTTACTTTCGCGATTCTCGTCCGGCTCATACGTGCGCCGGTGCGTACCGATGCGCGGGTCGCCTGATTTGTTCGTGAAGCGATCTTCGTCGTTCCACTCGCTGTCGGCACGCCCGAAGGCGAATTCCTGATCGAGCTGATGATCGGCTCCGTCGCTGCGGAACGACGCCTTCGAGCTCGTGCGCGGCGGCGTGTACTGCTGCGCGAGCAGATCGAGCGGAATGTCGGTCTCGCGGCGCGTCGTCCTCGCGGCTTTCGGCTCCGGTTTCGGCTGTGCTGCTGCCGTTTCGATCGGAGCCGGCGCGGAGTCGTCGAGCATGCGGCCGCGCAGGAACAACCGCTTCACCGCTGTGGCCGCTCGGTGCAAGGCACTTCTCTTCGTTTTACCGTTTCCATTTCGTGGCACGGGTTGAGTCCCTCCGCCACGATCCATTGCAAGACTACGTCCCGTCGTACGTCACTCGCCAGATCACATTGGCACCGTCATCGGTGATCAGGAGCGACCCGTCCGGCAGCACCAGCAGCCCCGCCGGACGCCCCCAAACCTCGCGGCTGGTTGGATCGGGGGCCCAGCCGACGACGAAGTCGTCATATCCGCCGGTCGGCTGGCCATTTTTGAACGGAACGTAGATGACTTTGTAGCCGCTGCGCTGGGCGCGATTCCACGATCCGTGCATCGTGACGAACACGCCGCCGCGATAGCGCTCCGGAAACATTTTCCCGGTGGAGAACGCGAGCGTGATCGGCGCGGTGTGCGATTCGACGAGCACCGACGGAGGAATCGCGCGCGCGACGAGCTCGGGATGCTCGCCTTTGCGCCGCGGATCGACATTTTTTCCGATGTACGAGAACGGCCAGCCGTAAAACGCGCCCGGCTTGACCTCGGTGATGTAGTCGGGAACGAGATCGTCGCCGAGTCCGTCGCGCTCGTTGACGCAGGTCCAGAGCGTGGTGTTCGCCGGATTCCACGCCAGGCCGATCGGATTGCGGATCCCCGAGGCGAATGTGCGCTTGCCGCTGCCGTCGGGGTTGTACTCGGTGACGGCCGCGCGCAGCGGATCGTCGGTTTCGTCTTCGACGTTCGAGGCAGAGCCGACGGCGACGTACATCTTCGAGCCGTCGCGATTGAAGATCACGTTGCGCGTGGAGTGACCGCCGCGCGGCAGCGGCGTGATGCGCACCGGGTCGCCGGCCGCTTCCGTCTGTCCCGGCTTGTAATCGAAGCGCACGATCGCGTCGGTGTTGCCGACGTAGAGATGATTGCCGCGGAAGGCGAGCCCGAACGGGCGATTGAGTCCGTCGGCGAACTTCCAGCGCTTGTCGGGCACGCCGTCGCGATTCGTGTCGCGGAAGACGCTGATCCGCGCGCCGTCACTCTCGACGACGAAGACGTCGCCGTTCGGCGCCAGCACCATGTTGCGGACGTCGTTGAAGTCGCCGGCCCAGAGTGAGATGTGAAAGCCGCGCGGCGCGTAGAGCTTCGCGTTCGCCGGACGCTTCACGACGCGCGGCGGATTGCCGGCGCTCGACGTGTGATACGGCGGCGGCAGGCGATCCGCGCGGACTTCGTGATGCTGCAGCACGGGCGCGGTTCCGGGGGCCGGCTGGGCGTCTCCGCGCGCGCAGGAGAGGACGGCAGCGAGGGCGATGAACTTCGCGATTCGCATGCGACATACTATGCGCCCTATGAAACGCCGCGGCATGCTCATCCTCGCGTTTGTCACGATTCCGCTTCTTGCACAATCCACGCAAAAGCCGCCGCTGCACGGCAGCCACTGGATGGCCATCACCGGCAAGCCGCTCGCGGCGACCGCCGGCGCGATGATGTTTCAGAAAGGCGGAAACGCGGTCGATGCCTCGGCGGCCATGCTCGCCGCGGCGTGCACGATGTGGGACACGCTGAGCTGGGGCGGCGAGACGCAGGCGCTGATCTACAACCCCAACACGAAAAAGGTCATCGGCATCAACGCCCTCGGCGTCGCGCCGACCGGCGCAACCGCGGACTATTACAAATCGCAAAAGCTCAGTTATCCACCCGAATACGGCCCGCTCGCCGCCGTCACGCCCGGAACGCCCGGCGGACTGATGACGATGCTCGCCGAGTACGGCACGCTGTCACTGAAAGAGGTGCTCGCGCCCGCGATTCAGATGGCGGATGGCTACGCGATCGAAGCGCAAGCCGCGAACGCGATCGAGCGCCAGAAAAAGTGGCTCAAGCAGTGGCCGTACTCGCGCGCGGTGATGCTTGCCGCATCGAGTAGCGCGCGCCTCCAGCGCGCCGCCGGCCCTCGAAGGCCCGCCGGAGGCGCGCGCATCACTCAGGCATCACCCCATCTCATGACGTGGCCACTACGCAAGCCGTCAAATCGGACCGCGAAGCGCCTTATCCCGGCGAAATCTTCCGCCAGCCCGATCTCGCCGCGACGCTCCGCAAGCTCGTCGACGCCGAGCAGCAGGCGCTGAAGAAAGGCAAGTCGCGCCGCGACGCAATCTACGCCGCGTACGACCGCTTCTACAAAGGCGACATTGCGCAGGAGATCGCGCGCGCGACGCAGGAGCAGGGCGGTCTCATCACCGCCGACGATCTCGCGAAGTGGCAGGTGCGGGTCGAAGAGCCGGTGAAGACGAGCTACAAAGGCATCGACGTCTACAAGCTCACGGTCTGGACGCAGGGACCGGCGATGCTGCAGGCGCTGAACATCCTCGAGAACTTCGATCTCAAGTCGATGGGCTACAACAGCGCGCGCTACATCAATACGATCTATCAGGCGATGAGCCTCGCCTTCGCCGACCGCGACTTCTATTACGGCGATCCGTACGTTCCGCCGGCGGAACCGGTCGCGGGTCTGCTGTCGAAGGAGTACGCGCGCGAGCGGGCGAAGCTGATCAATCCGCAGCGCAACAACGAAGAGATCTCGGCCGGCGATCCGTATCCGTTCCAGGGCGAGAAGAATCCGTTCCTCGACACGCTGCGGCAGTGGCCGTCCACGCTCAACCGTCCGCGCGCGACCGCGGCACTCGAACATTTTCACGAGCTGTTTCAACTCGGCACGACGTCGATCGAAGCGGCGGACGAAAACGGGTGGGTGGTCTCAGTGACACCGAGCGGCGGCTGGATTCCGGCCGTGATCGCCGGAAAAACGGGCATCGGCCTGAGCCAGCGCGCGCAGAGCTTCGACACGAATCCGGCGCTCAATCCGTACAACGTGATCGAGCCCGGCAAACGCCCGCACGTCACGCTCACGCCGACCATGGCCCTGAAGAACGGCCAGCCGTTCCTCGCGTTCGCGGTGCAGGGCGGCGACACGCAGGACCAGAATCTCCTGCAGTTTTTCCTCAACGTCGTCGAGTTCGGAATGACGCCGCAGCAGGCGGTCGAGGCGGCGAACATCAACACCTTCCAGGTGCGCAAATGGCTCGGCGACCGGCAGTCCGTGCCGGGAAAAATTCTCGTGGCCGAGAAGACGCCGCCGTGGGTGCGCGCGGAGCTGGAGAAGATGGGCTACGAGCTGACGTTCGAGGAGCGCACGTCGGGGCCGATCAACGCGATTCAGTTCGATCGCGCGCACGGCACGATGTGGGGCGGGAGCTCGAATCACGGAGAGGACTACGGCATCGCCTGGTGAATCCACGCGCGGCGCGCGCGCGTAGTAGGGCCATGAACGTCTTCATCACCGGCGGTACCGGCTACATCGGCAGCCGCGTCATTCCCGCTCTGCTCGAGCGCGGCCACACCGTGCGCGCGCTGATCCGCCCCGGCTCGGAGAAAAAACTCGCGCCGGGAGCGTGGCCGATTCTCGGCAATGCGCTGAATGCGACGACGTTCGCGCGCTACGTCGCGCCGAGCGACACGTTCCTCCAACTCGTCGGCGTCGCCCATCCCTCGCCGACGAAGGCCGACGAGTTTCAGAAAATCGATCTCGTCTCGATCCAGGAGTCGGTGAAAGCGATCCACGACTCCACGATCCGCCACTTCATCTATCTCTCCGTAGCGCACCCCGCGCCGGCGATGAAGGCCTACGTCGCCGTGCGCGAAGAAGGCGAGCGCCTCGTCCGCGCCGCCGGCATCCCCGCGACCTTCGTCCGCCCCTGGTACGTCCTCGGCCCCGGCCACTGGTGGCCCTACGCGCTCCTCCCGTTCTATTGGATCTGGAGCGCGTTCCCCACCCAACGCGACACCGCCCGCCGCCTCTATCCGGTCAGAGCTCGCGCAAGTCGTGAACGCGATCGTGAATGCGGTCGAGCATCCGCCGTCGGACGTGCGCGCGATCGAGGCGCCGGAGATGCGCGGTGGACTACAATCCATTCATGGCGGCGCCACGGCTAGTGCCTCGTTACACCTACGCTGAATATGTCGCGTTAGAGCACGTCTCGCCGGACAAACATGAGTATCTCGACGGCGAGATTTATACGATGGCCGGCGGGTCGGAGGAGCACTCCGCGCTGCAGGTGGCGATCCTCGCGTTGCTTTTTAATGCCGTTCGCCTTCCCTGCCGTGTTCATGGCTCGGAGCTGCGTCTCTATGTGGAAGCGCACCGGCTCGCCGCGTTTCCCGATGCATCGGTGATATGCGGTCCGCTGCAGCAGCATGCACCAAGCCCGGATGCCACGGCGCTCAATCCGAGTGTCATCGTCGAAGTGACGAGCAACTCATCGGAGGCATACGACCATGTCCTGAAACGAGAGTGCTATCACACCATCCCGACGCTTCGTGAGTACGTCATCGTCTCGCATCGCGAGCGTCGCGTTACGGTTGACGTCAAGAATTCAGATGGCGCCTGGGTCACGCACACCGCGACTCGCGGCGAACGTTTCGAGCTTCCGTCGGTACAGGCGTCGATCGAAGTCGATGATGTCTACCGCAAAAGTACGATTCCCTAACCTCACGCCGCCGCGCTGACGCTCCCGATCGCGGCCAGCAAGTCTCCGAACTCGTAAGGCTTCATCAGCGAGATCGTCCGATTCTTTTCGCACGTGAGGTCGAGCTCGACGTGGCCGGTCGACAGGACGACCGGCAGGTCTTTGTGTTTCGCGCGCAGCAGCGGGATGAGATCGACGCCGTTGCCGTCGGGGAGATTCACGTCGATGACCGCGACATGCGGGCGTGTTTGCAGCGCGGCGGCGCGCGCGTCTTCCAACGTGTGCACCCACACCGTGTCGAAGCCGATCGACTGCAGCAGCATCTCCAATCCGCGTCCGACCGTCAGATCGTCCTCGACGATCAGAATCGACTTCACAGCCGGGGTCGCGTGGACGCGCGGTTGCAGCGCGGGCGTTGGTGCTTCCGCTGCCGGAATCACCAGGTGAAACGCGGCTCCGCCTTCGGCGCGATTCTCCGCGGTCAACGATCCGCCCTGCCGTTCGATCAGGCGTCGCGCGATCGCGAGGCCGAGGCCGGTGCCGTTGCGCTTCGTAGTGAAGAGCGGCTCGAAGATGCGGTCGACGAGCTCGGACCTGATGCCCGGGCCGTTGTCGCGCACGGAAATGCGCACGTGCTCGGCGTCGTCGCTCAGCGCGACGTCGATGTGAATCGTGCCGCCGCCGCTGATCGCGTCGCGCGCGTTGTAGACGAGGTTCGTGATCACTTGTTCGAGATGCTGGGCGTCGCCGCGAATCGAGCGCACCGCCGGCTCCATCGAGTGACTCAGCGCGATCGTTGGCGGCAGCACGGGCACGAGCTGTCCGAGAAGCGTCGGCAGCCAGGTGCGCGCGTCGATCGCCGACAGCTGCGGCTCCTTCGGATTTGCGAAGCGAAGAATCTCCTGCGACGCGCGTTTGCCGCGCGAGATCGCGCGCGTGATGTGGCCGATGGCGTCGCTGAGCGAGCGCGTCGGCGGGACTTCGCGCGAGATCCATTCGACGAACGGCTGGATGCCCATCAGCACGTTGTTGAACTCGTGCGCGAGTGACGCGGCGACCTGGCCGAGGCTGCTGAGGCGCTTGGCCTCTTCGAGCTTGCGTGCGGCCGTCCGCTCCGCTTCGCGCATCGGCGTGACGTCGAGCAGCGCGCCGATGACGCGGCGCTCGCCGCTCGCGAGCTTCACGGTGTGGCCGCGGTCGAGCACGACGCGATACGTTCCGTCGGCCTGGCGCAGCCGGTATTCTTGCCCCCAGGTCAGCTGCCCGTTCTCCACGGCGTTGCTGACCGCCCAGGCGTTGGCGCGATCATCCGGATGGACGCGCGAGAGCCATTCATCGATGAAGGTGCGCGCGTCGCTCGAATCGCCGAACATCTGCCGGTACGCGTCGTTCGTCCAGAGCTCGTTCCGTTCCGAGGACCATTCCCAGATCGCTTCGTGCGTGCCTGAGGCGAGCAGATGCAGCCGCGCCTCGCGCACGCGCAGCTCTTCCTCCGCGCGAACGCGGTCGGTGATGTCGCGCGCGATCACCTGCACGGCGTCGCGGTTGCCGTAGCGCAGCGGCAGCGCCGCCACTTCGACGTCGAGCAGCGAGCCATCGGTACGGTGGTACTTCATCCGCTCGTACGGCACGTTCATGCCCGCCTTCAACCGCTGCAATCGGTCGCGCACCAGGTCGTGAGAGACCGTTTCGAGGAACGAGAAGAGGCTTTGCCCGATGATCTCCGCTTCGCTCTCGGCGCCGAGGAGCTGGACGAAGGCCTGATTGACGTAGACGTAGCGCTCATCGACGTGAACGCCGATGCAGTCGGGCGATCGCTCGACCATGCGCCGGAAGTTTTCTCGATTCTCGATCGATTCCGCCTCGGCCTCGCGCTCGCGGGTGATGTCGACCATCACGCCGAAGAGCTCGACGGGCACGCCGTTCACGCGATGCACGTTGACGTAGTCGCGCAGCCAGACGGTGCGGCCGTCGGCGGTGATCATGCGATAGACGAGCTCGTGATTGCGGCCGGCGAGCGTCTCGTTGTGACAGAGCATCGGCACGTGCCGGTCCTCGGGATGGAGGTGCTCGCTCCAGAACGTCGGCTCCTCGAGCCAGCGCGAGACCGGATACCCGAGGAGCGTTTCCGCGGCGGGGTTGATGTAGGTGAAGCGGAAGGTCTCCGCGGAGGCCGACCAGGCGATGGCCGGCATGGCGTCGAGCAGACGTGATCTGCGCTCGTCTTCGGTAATAGGCACGCTTCAGAACCTCGATTTGGAGTGCGCTGAAGAATGCTCGCGGAGACGGAAGTATTCCGTTGCGGCATGTAAGCTCATCTGGAAATAATTATCGGCGACGAACCGTCTTTTGCGACAAAAGCGGCCGTATTGTGCGGCCAGGTCATCGTCCAAAAAGCTGGGAGAAACGCATCATGCCTTATGTCGCCTTGGAGTGGGATCATCACATCGGACGCCCGATGATTTCGTGGCTGGTCGTGCAGTGTAAGAGCGTCGGCCAGAAGTTCGGAGGACCGCAGGCGCTGCCGCCGCGCCGCGACGTCGCGTACTTTGTCAACCCGGAAACGGCTGAGCAGGACGCGAAGGCGTTCGCCGCATACAAGACGCGGATGGACGAAACCCCGCACATCGATGCCGAGCTGGGCACCGCCGCGGCGTACAGCAACCGCCACGCCGCCTTCGGCTGGGACCACAACATTTTCAATCCGCTCGTGCAATGGGCGGTGCTGGAATGGAACGGCGAGAACCCGAGCGGACAGAGCTTCCGCAACGACGTCGCCTACTTCCTCGATCCCGAAACCGCGGAATCGGACGCACGCGCGTTCCGCGTGCTGCGGGATGAGATGAGCGAGTTGGAAGCGAAGGTCGCGTAGCGATTGAAACGCCGGCCGGGAGCGCGGCGTACAGGTAGAATCACTGCATGGGCGAGCCGCGCCGGCACAGTCGATACACGTACGCTGAGTACGTCGCGCTGGAGAAGTATTCGGACGTCAAACACGAGTTCGTCGATGGCGACATCTATGCGATGGCTGGTGGCTCGACGGAATCACGCCGCATTGCCAATCGCCATTGCCAGTGCGCTTCTGAATCGCGGTGCGCGGGCGGTCCTGTCGCGTGCAGTCGTCGGATCTGCGTATTTATGTCGAAGCAGTCCGCCTCGCAACATTTCCGGATGTCTCGGTCATTTGCGGGCCGATTCAACTGCATCCGGCCGGGTCCCGACGAAACGGCTCTCAATCCGGCGATCCTCGTGGAAGTGACGAGCAATTCTTCCGAGGAATACGACCTCGGCTTGAAACGCGAGCATTACCACACCATCCCCAGGCTTCGCGAATACATCATCGTGTCGCACCGCGAAAAGCGCATCACTGTTTATGCGCGCGAGGGCGATACATGGACGAGCCACGAGTCGACACGGGGAGAGCAGTTCGCGGTGCCTTCGCTGGGAACCGAGATCGCGGTCGACGACATCTACGCCAATAGCACCATCCCCTAACGCCCCCGCAACAACGACTCCAACTCATCCGGCCGCGACGCGCGCACGCGCGCTTCGTCGAGCGTGATCATCCCCTCCTGCACGAGGCGCACGAGGGAGTCTTCGATCGTCATCATGCCCTGGCGTTTGCCGAGGGTGATTTCCTGGGCGAGGTTCTGGAGTTTGTCGTTGCGGATGTGGTTGCGGACGGCGTACGTCGCGTGCAGCACTTCCACCGCCACGACGCTGCCGGTGCCGTCGCTGCGGGGCATGAGTTGCTGCACGATGATCGCGTTCAGGCTGAGGGCGAGCTGCTGCTTGATCTGCGTCTGCTGCGCGGATGGGAAGACGTCGACGATGCGGTGAATCGCGGACGCGACGTCGCTCGTGTGCAGCGTGGAAAGAATCAGGTGTCCCGTCTCTGCCGCGGTTAGGGCGGTCGTGACGGTCTCCAGGTCGCGCATTTCGCCGACGAGGATGACGTCGGGATCCTGGCGCAAGGACGCGCGCAGCGCGGCAGCGAAGGACGGCGCGTCGCGGCCCACTTCGATCTGCTCGATGATCGAGTTGGCGTTGCGGTGCTCATACTCGATCGGATCTTCGATCGTGATCACATGCCGCGCATCGTTGCGATTGATCTCGCCGACGAGCGCCGCGAGCGTCGTTGATTTGCCGGAGCCCGTCGGCCCGCAGACGAGCACGAGCCCGCGCCGCGGCTTCACGAGCTCTGCGAGTGAAAGCGGCAACCGCAATTGCTGCAGCGTGGGAATCTCGGTTGGCAGCGCGCGAAGCGCCGCGGCGATCGTGCCGCGCTGGCGATGCACGTTCACGCGGAAGCGCCACGCGCGGCGATCGTCGTCGCGCTCGAGGCGCAGCGAGAAATCGGCGGCGCCTTCGTTCTCGATCTTCTCGCGCAGACGGCCGGTGACGAGATTGCCGAGGAGCGATTGGATGTCGTCGGTGGAAAACGGAGCGTCGGCGGTGCGCGTGAGGCGTCCGGCGATGCGAAACACCGGCGGCACGCCGGCGATGAGGAGCAGATCGCTCGCGCCGCGCTGGGCCATCTCGATGAGCAGTTTTTCCAGGGGATTGCCTTCCGAAACGTGGAGCGGCGGGCTCTCAGCCCGCCGGTGGGCTTCGGCGGGCTGAGAGCCCGCCGCTCCACCTTCCGTTTCGTTCAGCTCGCGCACCAGCTGCTCGAGCTGCGGGTCGGGAATCAGTTTCTTCGCCATCGGTGCTGTTTGACGTTTGTTTGCAACAGCGGGTTTCGCGCCATCCGGGACCGTTGTCGAACGGATCATAAGGAGAAAGAAGCAATGTTCGAGACATCCGTCGCCCGCGCCGTTCCGTCCCGTGGCAAGTACACACTGCTGACGGCATCGCTGATCGCGCACAGCGCGGTGATCGTCGGCGCGATCGTGATCGGTATCGCGTCCGTCAGCTTTCCGAAAAATGCTCCCGACGAATTCGCAATCCCGCTGATTCCGGTTGCCGTGACGATCCCGCCGCCCCTCGGCAATCCGAACGCGACCGGCCAGCCGCAGAAGCCTCCGCAGCCGCAGGTGCAGAAACAGGCCACCGCGCCGCTGCCGACGCAGCCCGTCGCTCCGCCCGTCATCCCCGACAACGTGACTCCCGTCGACTCCGCGTCGACCACCGGCACCGAGTCCGCGATCGGCCCGGCCACCGGCGTCCCCGGACCGATCGGCGTGCCCTGGGGCACCGAAGGATCAGTCGGCCCGATTGATGCGCCGCCGGCGACCGCGACGCAGGCTCCCGTCGAGAACAAGATTTACAGCGTCGGCGAAGTGAAAGCACCGGTGATCCTCCATCGCGTCGAGCCGCTCTACCCGGGCGTGCTGCAGCGCGCGACGGCTCAACGGAAAAGTAGCGGTCCACTGCGTCATCGACAAGAACGGTCACGTGCGTGATGCGCAGGTGGTCTTCGCGAGCAATCCCGCGTTCGGCGACTCCGTGCTGCGCGCGCTCAAACAGTGGCGCTATCAGCCGGCGTCGCTGCGCGGCGAAGCGGTGGATTGCTACCTCGACCTGACCGTCGATTTCGGCGTGCGATAACTCTACGCCTACTCTCCGGCGCGACTTCCTCCGCCGCGACGATGCGTTTCGACAGCGAGGTCACGTAGACCACGCCTACGACACCACCGATCGTGAGAAGCGCGCCGATCGCGGCCATCGCCGTGATCGTCTCGCTTAGAAATTGCGCGCCGAGAAACATCGAGATCACGACCGCGAGCTGCGAGATCACGCCGACCGTCATCGCATCGACCCAGCGCAGACTGAACGTGAGCAGCAGCTGCGCGCCGATCGCGAGGAGCGACGTCGCGATCAGCGCCATCCACTCCGCGCGGTCCGGCGCTTTCCACGTGGCGATGCCGAACGGCGCGGTGACGAAGAAGCCGAAGAGGCAGAAGCTCGTGTACACCGCCCATGAATTCTCGCCGCGTCGCGCGGCGCGCATCGCCGTCACCGCGGCGCCGGAGCAGAGCGCGGAGGCGAGTCCGACGAGCTCCCACTTGCCGAAGCCGAGGATGTCTTCCGGCTTCGCGTGCGCATGCACGACGAGGAAAATGCCGGTGAGCGCGACCGGCATCGGGATCAGCACCTTCGGGCTGACCCGCTCGCCGATGAAGAAGATCGAGAAGACGCCGCTGAAAATCGGCGCGGTGTAGTTGAGCAGCGTCGCCACGCCGACGCTGGTGTGCTCGATGGCGAGGAAGTAGAACAGCACGGCCATGCCGCCGAAGAGGCCGCGATAGACGAGGAGATCGACGCGCTCGAACGTCATCGCGCGGGCGCGGTAGCGCGCGATGAGCAGCGGCGGCAGGAGGCCGATGGCGAAGCGGACCATCGCCACCTGCGATCCCGTCAGGCGCGCCGAGGCCAGCTTCGCGCAGAACGCCATCAGCCCGAAGAACGTCGCGGCCGCGAACATCCACAGCAATGCCGTTCGCGTCGCGCGCACGTCGTGCTGGGCTTTTGTTATCGTCACCGCGCGGGAGATTAACCGATGAGCGACATTCTGTTCCGCGAAGCAACACGCGCCGACGTGCCGGCGATCATTGAATTCCAGCTGGCGATGGCGCGGGAGACCGAGGAGCTCGAGCTCGATCGCGACATCCTCACGAAGGGAGTGAACGCGCTGTTCGCCGATCCGAGTCTCGGCCGCTATTACGTCGCCGAGGATGCGGGACGCGTCGTCGGATCGCTGATGATCACGTACGAATGGAGCGACTGGCGCAACGGCATGGTGTGGTGGATTCAGAGCGTGTACGTACTGCCCGAGTATCGGCGGCGCGGTATTTACGCGGGGCTGTATGCGCACATCAAAACGGCGGTCGAGCCGGATCCTGCGATTCGCGGGATTCGTTTGTACGTCGACAATCGAAACGTGCCGGCGCAGCAGGTGTACGCGCGGCTGGGGATGGAAGGGGAGCACTACCGCGTGTTTGAGTGGATGAAATGAGATTCGCCGAGTTCGAGCTGACGCGCGACGGTGACCTGCTGCGGAACGGCGAGCGTGTTCATTTGCAGCCGCAGCCGCTGAAGGTGCTTGGCGCTGCTCGTGTCGCGGGCGGGGGAACTGGTCAGCCGCGAGGAGATTCAGAAGCACGTCTGGAACGACGGCACGTTCATCGATTTCGATCAGGGTCTCAACTGGTGCATTCGCCGCATCCGCGAGGTCCTCGGCGATGACGCCGCGGCGCCGCGATTCGTGCAGACCGTGCCGCGGCGCGGCTATCGCTTCATCGGCTCGATTCATCAACCGCAACGGCGCTGGCCCGCGATCGCCGCTTCGCTCGTTCTCGCATTGCTCGTGAGCTTCTCCGCTCCGGCACGCGTCAGCGTCCTCGTCCTGCCGTTCGACAACCTCGGCGGCGCGTTGCGCGCCGACGAAGTCGCGACCGCGGAGCTGATCGGCTCCCTCGCGCAGATCGATCCCGCGCGCCTGTCCGTCATCGATCCGATGACCGCGCGCAAATTCAAGAACACGAACGAATGCATCATCGAGCTCGGCAAACAACTCGACACGCAGTACGTGATGGTGGGAGCCGTGCGGCAGCGCGGCGAGCGCCTGCGCGTCACCGCGCAGCTGTTCCGCGTCGCCGACAACCGGCAGGCCTGGGCGGCGGCGGAGGAGCTGTCGATCGGCGCCGATCCGGCACCCGCATATGCGCGGATGGCGGGTAGCGTCGCTGCCACGCTCGGCGTTACGGAACGCCGCCGTCTCGGCGGCTGATCAGGCGGCGTCCCGCCGCCTCAGGGCGCCGAGGACGGCGCCCGTCCAGCCGGCGAGGACGCCGGCGTTCCGACAATTCAATCGAAATTCAATCCCGCATCCATCGACTGAGCGCCCGATCGCGCGCATCTTCCGCGCATGCTCGTGCGCTTTCTCGCGCCCGGATCCGAAGGCAGGGGCGAAGCGATCCCGATCCGCATCGAGAAAAACCAGCCGTACCTCCGCGCAAAGTTGAAAATGCCGGGAGCGAAGGCGGTGATGCGCGACTACCTGCTCGACACAGGCTCCGGCGGCGCGATCTCGGACGAGCTGTTTCCCGGCCTCGGACGTGCGGACTACTTCATCCTCGGCACGTTCCGCTTCGACGGCGCGAACGGAATCGGCGGCGGACGTCGGATCGGCGGCGAACTGCTCAAGCGCTTCAACCTGCTCGCCGACTTTTCGCGCAACCGCGTCTTCCTCGAGCCGAACCGACACTTTCGTGACGCGCTGCTCTTCGACACCAGCGGGTTGGAGCTCGATCGCGATTTGAAAGTCGTGCGGGTCGAACCGCACACGCCTGGTGCAGACGCAGGCTTGGCGATCGGCGATGTCATCACCGCGATCGACGGCTCGCGCGCGCTCGGCCTAACGCGCGTTCGTCTGATGTTTCATCAGGTGCGCACGCACACGCTCACGGTGCAGCGCGGCGAAAAGGAACTGACGGTCACGCTTCAACTGCGGAGGCTTCGATGATGCGGGCCGTCGTCGTGCTTGCGGCGATGCAGCTGTTCCAGGTGCAGATCAACGGCAGTAAAGAGATGTACTGGTTCCTGGTCGACACCGGCTCGTCCTACAACTTCGTCGACAGCAGCGTCGCGCAACGCCTCGGACTGAAAACGCGCGACGCCGGAACCGTGCGCGGCGCGGGCGCGAACGCCGTCGCCGTGAACGCCGCGGACGGCGTGACGTTCTCGATCGGCGACGTGCGAACAAAATTCGACGACGTCCGGATCACCGATCTCTCCGCACTCGGCATCGACGGCTTCTTCGGCTATCCATTGCTCGAGCGCTTCATCGTCACGATCGATCCCGCGAAGAAGCAGCTCATCCTCAACGGACCGATCCCGAAAGGCGCCGAGATCCCGTTTCGATTCGGCGGGAAGACGAATCGCTGGATCTACGCGAAGGCCACGGTGAAGTACGCCGGCCTCGCGCCGGAAACATCGGAGTTTCTCATCGACTCCGGCTCACAGGACGGCGTCGATCATCCGTCGATCCGCAAGTCGAACGGTCCGCTGCACGCAATTCGTCCCGGCTCCGGACTCGGCTCGAGCGGCGCGGGCTCCGGCGTGGCCGGCCGCGCGGAATGGCTGCGCCTCGGCCCATTCGAATTGAAGGACGTCGACTCCTCCTGCTGCGGTCCGCTCGAAGGAACGGAGCGGATGATCGGCAGCGGCGTGCTCTCGCGCCTCGTCGTCACCTACCACTACGCGCGCCGGCGGATGATCATCTCCGCGATCTCCCCTTCGCGCTGATGCAGCACCTCGTCGCCTTCGAAATACGAGCGCATCTCGCCCGGCGCGATCGCGAACGAGCCGCTCATCCGCGCCGCGGCGACGATGATTCCGCCGCGCCGCACGACGCGCCTCGCTTCCGTGAAGAGCGGGCGATGCAGATAGAAAAGGATGGCGACGAGATCGAACGACTCGTCGTCGAACGGCAGCGGCGCGTCCGTTTCCAGATCGAGAACGCGCGCATCGACCTGCGGCGCGTGCTCGCGCACGATGCGAATCGCCTCCGCCGCGCCGTCGATCGCCATCACCTCCCACCCGCGCGACGCCAGCCAGATCGCGTTGCGGCCCGCGCCGCAGGCGAGATCGAGCGTGCGTCCCGGCGGAAGATCGCGCGCTGCATGCACGAGCAGCAGCGCCGGCTCGTCATCAATGTCCTCGCGCGTGCGGTAGCGTTCGTTCCACTCGTCGAGATTCACTGTACGATGAGGGTATGAGCCTCCGCGGCGTCGTTCAACTTCTAACGAGAGGAAAAGCGAACCATGCTCCAACCCGGCGATCCCGCTCCCGACTTCGACGTCACCGACCACCACGGCAACCGCGTGCGCCTCAGCGACCTGCGCGGCAAGAAAGTCGTGCTGTGGTTTTATCCGAAAGCCGACACTCCCGGTTGAACGCGGGAAGGTTCCGGGTTCCGGGACCTCGCGCAGCAGTACGAAGCGAAGAACACGAAGATCCTCGGCGTCAGCTTCGATGATGAAAAAGCCAACGCCGCGTTCGCCAAGAAATACGACTTCCCCTTCCCGCTGCTCTGCGACACCGACCGCGAGATCGGCCTCGCATACGGCGCAGCGGAATCCCCGAAAGACGAATACGCGCGCCGCATCGCCTATGTGATCGACGAGAACGGCAAAATCGCCGAGGCCCATGCGAAGGTGGATGCGAGCACGTATCCGAAGACGCAACTGGAAAGCCTCTAGTGGAGGACAGACAATCCTGTCTGTCCAACGAGGACAGGCAGGAGTGCCTGTCCCCACCTGTTAACCGCCGCGCGCCCTCCTGCGTTGTAACAGCTGACCTGCAACTATTTCGTCAACTCGACGAATAAGGGTTCAGACAACCTGGAGGCTGAAGGACATGAGCGCGAAGCGGAAACGCAAAATCACCATCATCACGATCCTCGTGCTGCTGGTCGCCATCGTCGGTGCGGTGGCGGTCAAAGCGAACGGCAAGGACAAGAAGCCGCCCGAGTCGCCGATCAAGACCGGCAAGACCGAAGTCGCCGACATTCAAGTGAAGGTGACGGAAGTCGGTACGGTCGAGCCGGAAGTGAAGGTCGAGGTGAAGTCCGCGATCTCCGGCAAAGTCGTCGAGATCATGCACCGCGACGGCGACATCGTGAACCGCGGCGAAGTGCTCGCCCGCGTCGAGCCCGACCTCAATCAGGCCCAGTCGCTCGCCGAGACGAAGAACTCGCTCGCGTCCGCCAGCATCCGCTTCGAAGAGACGAAGAAAAACTTCGACGCCGACAACAAGCTGTTCCTGCAGGGACTCCTCGCGCCGAAACAGCACCGCGACACGGAAGCCCAGTACATGCAGGCGCGCCAGGATTACGAGAAGGCGCGCGAGAAATATGCGCTCGTCGAAAAGAGCGGCATTCCGATCAGCCAGTCGGCCGCGAACTTCCAGGGTTCGAGCGTCGTCGCGCCGATGAGCGGCGTGGTGCTGACCAAGAACATCGAGATCGGCGAGTCGATCACCTCCGGCGTCTCGTCGTTCAACGCCGGCACGGTCCTGTTCACCGTCGCCGACACCTCGAAGATGATCGTCAAAGCGGGCGTCAATGAAGTCGACATCGGCAAGATCCACGTGGCCATGCCGGTCAAAGTGACGCTCGACGCCTATCCGAAAGTCGTGTTCAAAGGAAAGATCGACCGCATCGCGCCCGCAGTCCGCGTCGACGAGAAGGTGCGCGTGTTCGACGTCGAGATCCGCCTCGACGCGCAGGGCCGCGAGCTCCGCTCCGGCATGACCTCCAACATCGAAGTGATCGGCGAGCGGAAAGAGAAAGTCCTCTCCGTGCCGGTGGAGTCGGTGTTCAAGCGCGACGATCAGGAAGTGGTCTACGTGAAGAAGGCCATCGATCCGAAGGCCTTCGCCGATCAGTCGAAGAAGAAAGCCGACGGTCCGAAGAAAGAAGACAAGGACGCCTGGAAGCAGTTCTTCGACAAGCGCGTAGTCATCACCGGCCTCGCCGACAACGCCCGGGTCGAAATCGTCAGCGGTCTGAAGCCGGGCGAAGAAGTCGCGCTCGAAGACCCGACCGTGACGAAGGATAAAGACGAGGATAACGATTAGTAGATAGGGGATGGGGGATTGGGGATAGGGGCCGAACCCCAACCCCAACCACCAACTCCTAACCCCTAACACCTAACCCCTAAGAGCGAGCGAAGCGAGCGAACCAAATGAGCGCTGTCTTCAAGTTCCACGAATGGGCCGGATCCAAACCTGCTCCGCCGAGTGCGGAGAAGGCCGGCAAGAAGCTGATCCAGCTCGAGCGCGTCCGCAAGACGTACGACTCGGGGGAGAACGCGGTCGAGGCGCTGGCCGGGATCGATCTGCACATCGATCGCGGCGAGTTCGTCTCGATCATTGGACCTTCCGGCTCGGGCAAGTCGACGCTGATGCACATCCTCGGCTGCCTCGACACTCCGAGCGAAGGGCGCTACTGGCTCGATGGCGAAGACGTCGCCACGCTCTCCGCGCGCCAGCTCGCGAAGATCCGCAACCTCAAGCTCGGCTTCGTCTTCCAGACCTTCAACCTTCTGCCGCGCGCCACGATCCTCAAGAACGCCGAGCTGCCGCTGCTCTACGCCGGCATCGACAGCGACGAGCGGAAGGAGCGCGCGCGGAACGCGCTCGAGCGCGTCGGCCTCGGCAATCGCGCGAAGCATCGTCCCGGCGAGCTCTCCGGCGGCCAGCGCCAGCGCGTCGCGGTTGCCCGCGCGCTCGTCAACAATCCGCAGGTGATTCTCGCCGACGAGCCGACCGGCAACCTCGATCAGAAAACCGGCGGCGACATCATCCGCCTCTTCGAAGAGCTGGCCGCGAACGGGCAGACCATCATCCTCGTCACCCACGATCCCGCCATCGCCGCGCGCACGCATCGCCGCATCAAGATCGTCGACGGCCTCATCGCCGACGGCGATGACATGGACTGACGCCATGCTCATTCTCGAAGCCATCATCGACGGCATCCGCGACATCAAGGATCACTTCGGGCGCACGATGTTGCAGCTCGTCGGCATCATCCTCGGCGTGGGCTCGATCGTCGCCACCTTCTCGCTCTCCGTCGCCGGAAAAGAAGCGTCGATGAAGTACTACCGCGTCAGCGGCGGCATCGAGCGCATCTGGATCAGCAACAAGCAGTCGAACAAAGTCACGCAGGATGCGAAGGCGAATGCGTCGAAGGGACTGACGTACGCCGACGCGATGGCGGTGCGTGCCGAGGCCAGGGAGATCGATCTCGTCTCCCCGGTGTCGGAAGACCAGATGACGATTCGCTACAACGGCAAGGAAAGCACTCGCTCGGTCATGGGCGTCACGTCCGCGTACTCGCCGATCAGCTTCTTCAAAGTCGAGCGCGGGCGCTTCATCACCGACGGCGATCTCACCGGCGCCGCACGGGTGGTCGTCCTCGGCACGACCCGCGCCGCCGAATTCTTCGGCAGCGACGACCCGATCGGAAAGACGATCTTCCTCAACGGCGCCGGCTACCTCGTCGTCGGCGTGATGGAGGAGAAGTACTTCAGCTTCGATCAGGAGCACAACGCCCTGCGCTGGATGAACCGGCAGATGTACATGCCGATCACGACGATGATGACGCGCAAAGGCGAGCCGCTGAAGCAGGGACGCATCTCGTTCATGCACGCGCGCATGAAAGACGTGAAGCGGCACAAAGAAGCGGTGGCGGAGCTCGAGCGCGTCCTCTTCCGCCAGCACCACACCAAAGACTACGAAGTGTTCTCGCGCGTGGCCAACCTGGCCCGCAACGAGTCCGAGAACAAGATGTACGACGTCACGTTCATGATCTGCGGCCTCATCTCGCTGCTCGTCGGCGGGATCGTGGTCATGAACATCCAGCTGGCCTCGTTCAACGAGCGCGTGCGCGAGATCGGCACGCGCAAGGCCGTCGGCGCCGCGCCGGTGCAGATCTTCTTTCAGATGCTGACCGAGTCGCTCATGGTCTCCGTCTTCGGCGGATTCCTCGGCCTCTTCGTCGGCAAGCTGTTCACGCAGGGCATCTCGCTGCTGACGCGCAACCCGGCCGTCGTCACGCCCGGCACGATCGTCAACGCGCTGATCTTCGCCGCCGGCACGGGTCTCGTGTTCGGCATGTACCCGGCGCTGCGGGCGTCGCGGTTGAATCCCATCGATGCGCTGCGAGTGGAGTGAAATGAAAGCAGAAAGCAGAAATCAAAAAGCAGAAGTGACCAGAGCTCCATTTCTGCTTTCTGCTTTTTGCCTTCTGCTTTACACGGAGTGACGATATGCAAATTGGCGAATCCATCCGAACGTCGCTCGAAGAGGTGAAAGGACATCCTCTCCGCTCCGCGTTCACGCTCTTCGGCGTGATCCTCGGCACGCTCGCGCTGGTCGTGGTCATGTCCGTGCTCGACGGCGTGCAGAACTCGGTGCTCAAGGGCATCAACGACCTCGGCCTCGACGGCGTGATCGTAGCGACGTCGCGCACGCCGGTCGATCGCGTCGAGCGCGCGAAGGCGCACCTCTCGCGCGGCCTTCGCATCGAAGACATCAAAGCCTTCGAAGACACGCAGAACATCGACGAGATGGCGGTCGTGGGCGAGACCCGCGCCGTCGTCACCGCCGGCAATGTCACGCGGCGCGTGGACATCTACGGCGTCACCCCCGAGTATCGCGAGATCCGCAACCGGCATCTCACCAGCGGCCGGTTCATCAGCAGGCGTGACGTCGACACGGCGGCGTCCGTCGTCGTGCTCGGCTTCAGTCTGAAAAAGAATCTCTTCGGCGGCGAAGACGCCGTCGGCCGGCAGGTGAATGTCGGCGGGCGCCGCCTCACCGTCATCGGTGTCGGCGCGAAGATGGGCAACGAGTTCGTGGACGACGACGACTTCCGCAAGGAGATGGGCGGCGTGTACGTGCCGTGGACCGTCTACCGCGACATGTTCGGCCGCGCGAATGCGATCTCGTACATGCTGGCCAAGGCGATCGCGCCGGAGAAAAGCATCGATGCCGAGAATGAAGCCACGGCGCGGTTCCGCCAGGCCCACAACAACATCGGCGATACGCGGCTGAACAACATCGGCAAGGACATGATCAAGGAGCGTGCGCAGATCGAAGTGATCCTGCGCAACTGGCGCATCGTCTTCTTCTCCATCGCGGGTGTTTCGCTGCTGATCGGCGGCGTGGGGATCTTCTCGGTGCTCAAGATCTCGATCTCCGAGCGGCTGTTCGAGATCGGGCTGCGGAAGTCGATGGGCGCTTCGGACGTCGACATCTTCGCGCAGTTCCTGATCGAGTCGGTGACGCTCTCGGTCGTCGGCGCGGGCATCGGCCTGCTCCTCGGCATGGGCGTCGTCGGACTGATCGCGCAGTTTTTCCCAGCAGGCTTGCCGGTGTCGGCGTTCGGCGTACTCGTCTCCACGGGCTTCGCCGTGTTTGTCGGACTCTTTGCAGGGCTGTACCCGTCGCTCACTGCGTCGCGGCTGCAGCCAGTGGAGGCATTGCGCGGTTAGTAGTTGTCGGGGCACTTCTGCTCATCGCAGCCGCAACGGCGTCAGGGCACCCTGGCTCCGCCATTGCCGTTGCGGCCGACGGGCGCGTCTATTACGTCGACACCGGTCGCGGCCTCTTCGCCATCGAGCGCGACGGCCGCGTTGTCCGCGTGGAAGGGCCCGCGTTTCACTGGTTCGCGTACGGCTCCACCCCTGCGAACCTGCCGTCGATTCCCGGCGGCGAGCTTCGCGCCGCCGGACCGCTGCTCCTGTCGAGTGACCTTCCCGTCGCGATCATCGGACGTGACCTCTACTACACGCGCTTCGACGGACGCCTACAGATGATGCGCGGCCACACGGTCTTCGCGACGCTTGCCCGGACCGGCGCAGTGGGTGAACGGATTGACCGCCGCCCCCGACGGCGCGCTGTACTACACCGAGGATGCGGCGGTGCGAAAGATTGATCGTCGCGGCGTTGTCACGACCGTCATCGAAAACGTCTCCGTCCCGAACTGCGAGCCCATCCCCGGCGCCGAACGCCCGCCCTACCTCCGCGGCCTCGCCGTCGCCCCCGACGGCACGATCTACGTCGCCGCCTCGGCATGCGGCGCCTTGCTGAAGATTGTGCGCGGCCGCGCTGAGCCCGTCCTCCGCATGCGCGCGCCCTGGTCCCCAACGGCCGTCGCCGTCGCCAACGGCGCGATCTACGTCCTCGAATACCTGCACACCGCCTCGGACAACCGCCGCGAATGGATCCCGCGCGTGCGCAAGCTCACGCGCGACGGCAAGCAGGTGATGTTGACGCGATGAAGAGGCGGCGAGACGCCGCCTGACCAGCCGGCGGGACGCCGGCGCTCCCAACGCCTCGCGTGCGCGTCGCGCGCTGGGAACGCCGGCGTCCTCGCCGGCTGGCCCGGCGGCGTCCCCGCCGCCGCGTTATCCTGTCCCCCGTAATGCGCACGCTCGTGAAGATCGCTCTCGCCGCCGCGCTCGTTGCCGTGACTGTCGCTGTCGTGGCGCAGCCGAAACCAGAAACCCCAAAAGAAGAAAAAATCGCCGTCAAGGTCACGCCCGAAATGGTCCGGCACAGCCGGATCGTGGAGACGCTCTACTTCGTCGGCACGGCGTACGGCCTCGGCGTGCTCGCGTTGATCCTGCTCAGCGGCGCGTCACGAAAGATGCGCGATCTCGCGGCGCGGATCACGAAGCGCTGGTGGCTGATGACCGCGCTCTACATCGCCTTCTTCGTCCTGGCGACGTTCGTCCTCGACTTCCCGCTGTCCTATTACGCCAGCTACGTCGTGCCCCATCAGTTCGATCTCACCGAGCAGACCTTCGGCGCATGGCTTTCCGACGAGGCGAAGGGGCTGGCGATCGGGCTCTTCATCAGCGTCATCGTCGGAACCATTTCCTTGCTGGTCATCAGGAAGGTGCGGAGATGGTGGTTGCTGCTGTGGGCGCTGACGATTCCTTTCATTCTGCTCATGGTCGTCATCCAGCCCGTCATTCTCGATCCGGTCTTCAACAAATTCGAGCCGCTGAAGAACGAGCATCTCAAGCAGGGGCTGCTCACGCTCGCGTCGCGCGCGGGCATCGAAGGCGGCAACGTGTATCAGGTCGACAAGTCGAAGCAGACCAAGACCATGAACGCGTACGTCAACGGCATCGGTCCGACGAAGCGCATCGTGATGTGGGACACGCTGCTCGCGAAGATGACCGAAGAGGAAGTGCTCGCGGTGATGGGCCACGAGATGGGCCACTACGTCATGAAGCACATGTGGAAGGGGCTCGCGTTTTTCATCGCCCTCGCGTTCGGCGTCTACTGGATCGGCCAGCGCATTCATGACCGCGGCCTCGCACAGTGGGGAACGAAGTGGGGCATCACCGGGCCGGGCGATCCCGCGTCGGTGCCGTGGCTGCTGCTGATCGTGAGCGTGATCAGCTTTCTCCTCTCGCCGGTCGGCAGCAGCTTCTCGCGCCACCTCGAGCACAACGCCGACATCTTCTCGCTCGAGCTCACGCACCTGAACGAACCGATGGCGCGCGCGTTCGTGAAGCTCGCCGAGGACTCGAAGCGCGACCCGAGCCCGCACCCGTTCATCGAGTTCTGGCGGTACTCGCACCCGCCGATCGCGAAGCGGATCGATTTTTCCCTTTCGTACAAGCCGTGGGAGAAGGGTGAACCGAACCAGCTGTGGAAGCCGTAGTCGTCTAAAATCCGCTCCACAGATCCGAAGGAGTCCATCCATGGCCCGCAGGCGTACTCTTCAGTCGATTCTCGTCTTGTTGTTTCCTCTTCTTGCCGGCGCGCAGGTGCCGACCATCATCAATGAGATCGGCGAGCTGGAATCGGTGCGCGATCCGAAGTGCTACGCCACCGCGAGCCGGCTCGAGGACTTCATTTACGGAACGCCGCTCGAATCCGAGGCGCGGTTCACGAAGATCGAGCTCCAGAAGCAGTACATCCGCGCGGTGTGGGAGAAAGCGTCGAGTGCCGCGCGCGCGGCGGGGAAGAGCGAAGTCGGCGTCGACGAGCTGAAGCCGGTGCTGCAGGCCACGGTGCCGTATGCGATGAACGCCGACGGCTCCTGGACCGTGCGCGGCGACACGCAAATCACCGCGCGCGACAAGCGCCAGTACGGCACCGTCGCCTACGCGTTGCGCGCCGTGCTCGCGGTGCAGCAGGAATCGCTCGGCGACGCGAAACTGCTGCCGCTGACTGCGGACGCGGTCGAGCTGTTCAAGGAATCCGTCGATCTCGTCACGCTCGCGGCGCTGCAGCGCGCCGATCGCGCGTCGCGCACGCTCAACCGCGAGCGTCTCGGCGCCGACGTCCTGAAGTCCGCGTGGAAAACCGTCGTGCCCGCTGATCTCCCGACTGCGAGACCGGCCGCGCCGAAAGGAGAGAAATTCGCCACCATCAAAGCCATCGTCGCCGAGAAGCTCGGCGCGTTCGAGAAATACAACAACCTCTCGATGGCCGTCTTTCTCCGCAACCTGCAGGTCTACATGGCGCGGCACATGTGGCCGTCCGACCCCGAGGAGGGGAAGGCGTTCCGCGATCAATTCACGAACGTGATGATCAACTGGATGAACGACGTCCTGCTCGAAGCCGACAAGCAGGCGAAGAAGAACGGGCATCCGCTGATCCGCATCGGCGACGTCCACGCCGCGCTGCAGATCTTCCAGCCGCATGAGGCCAATCAGTACGAAGACATCATCTACTTCCCGCGCCTGCCGAAAGAGGAGCGCGTCGTCATCGAGGCGTACGACCTCGACTCCTTCCGCGATCCCGGCATCCACTGGCTCTACCTCAGCCAGGCCATCAACGATCCGAATTACAAAGGCACGATCGAGCCCGATCCGTTCGCGGCCGAGCTTCTCACCGAAGGTGCGGCGCAGATGGGCGTGCTCATCCTGCGCGTCGCCGGCAACATTGCCGAGCACGAAGAGCGCGAGCGCCTGCAGCTGAGCGATCTCGAGAAATCGCTCAAGACCATTCAGGCGAAGCTCGACAAACACGCCTCGATGCCCGCGCCGAAGAAGACTCCCGCCGTGATCGCCTCCGCGCCGGCGACGAAGAGCAGCGGCAAAGGCAAGTACTTCACCGACGTCACCTCGAACAGCGGCATCGCCTTCGAGCACCGCATGTCGGACTGGCTGGCGCGCTTCATCCGCGGCTATCAGGTCGTCGAAGGAAACACGGTCCGCCTCGCGGTGCCGCCGACCTTCGGCGGCGCGGGCGTGGCGACCGAAGACATCGACAACGACGGCGACGTCGACGCGCTGATCCTCGGCGGCGCCGGCAACGCGCTCTATCTCAATGACGGGAAGGGCCGCTTCACGAACGTCACCGAGGCCGCGGGGCTGGACTGGCGCCGCGCGGATGGAACCGCGGGAGAGCCGCGCCAGCCGATCGTCGCCGACTTCGACAACGACGGACTGCAGGACGTCCTGATCACGTACGTCGACGACGATCATCGCGTGTATCGCAACATCGGGCAACGGCAAGTTTGAAGACGTCACCGCGAAGACGAACCTCGGCGGCAAGACTCTCGTCGGCGGTCCCGCGACGGCGCTCGACTTCGACAACGACGGTCTCCTCGACCTCTACATAGGCTACTTCGGCGATTACATTCACGGCACGCTGCCGACGCTCTCGCGCCGCAACAGCAACGCGCTGCCCGACAAGCTGTTCCGCAACAAGGGCAACTTCGTTTTCGAGGAAGTGAAGAACAGCGGCGTCGAGAACACCGGCTGGGCGCAGTCCGTCGGCCATCTCGACTTCGACGGCGACGGCCGCGAGGATCTCCTCTGCGGCAACGACTTCGGCACGAACGCCTGGTATCGCAATCTGGGCCGACCCGCAGGGTCCGACGGTGTCAAGTTTGAAGATGTCTCGTCGAAAATCGGCACCGACAAGCCGAGCTACACGATGAACGTCGGCATCACGGACCTCAATCGCGACGGCCGCCCCGACGTCTACATCTCCAACATCGTGACGATGGACAAGGACGAAAAGTACGTCCTGCCGGACACGAAGACGCAGATGAAGTTCAATCCCGCGAAGATGGGCAACATGCGCGTCGTCGAGGCGAACGATCTGTGGATCTCGACTGGCGCGCAGTACGAGCAGTCGAAGTCGATCGGCCGCGGCTACTCGTCGACGGGCTGGAGCTGGGGCGCGCAGTTCTTCGACTACGACAACGACGGCGACGACGATCTCTATCTCGTCAACGGCATGAACGAGTACGCGGTGTACTCGAGCGTGAATCCGTATCTCACGGATCCGTCGGGCAAACCGTCGACGGCAGTGCTGCCGGTGGCGACGAAGGAAGAGCCGGTGTTCTTCGTGAACACGAAGGGGATGCTGCAGGAGGAGAACGCGCAGAGCGGCGCGAATCCCGCCGGCAATGCGCGCAGCGTGGCCTACCTCGATGCCGAGGGCGACGGCGACGTCGACATGATCGTCAACAACTTCAACGCGCCGGCGATCGTCTATCGCAACAACAGCGACAAGAACGGCAATCACTGGATCAAGCTGCGCCTCACCGGCGATCCGGCGAAAGGCGTGACCCGCGACGCGATCGGCGCGAAGCTCCTCGTCGACACGGCGAAAGAGAAGGGGATGTGGCGCGAAGTCTTCTCGACGATCGGCTATCTCTCCGTGCATCCGAAAGAGCAGCACCTCGGCCTAGGCGGCGAACGACGCGCGGACGTCACGGTGGTGTGGCCGAACGGCGATCGCGAATCGTTCAAAGGACTGGCGGCAGATAAGACGTACCGGATCGTGCAGGGACAGGGCCTTGTGAAGTGACGCTGCTCCTGGTGTTGTTGCTCGCTGCGCCGAGGTCGCCGTACCTCGCGCAGCATGCGAGCGATCCCGTCCAGTGGCACGAGTACTCCGAGGCCGCGTTCGCGAAGGCGAAGAAAGAGAACAAACCGATTTTTCTCTCGGTCGGATACTCGACGTGTCACTGGTGTCACGTGATGCAGCGCGAGTCGTTCTCCGATCCCGAGATCGGGAAGTTGATGAACGACGCGTTCGTCAACATCCTCGTCGATCGTGAAGAGCGGCCGGACGTCGACAGCGTCTACATCGCCGTCACGCGTGCGCTGACGGGCGACGCCGGCTGGCCGAACAACGTCATCCTCACGCCGGACGGCAAGCCGTTCTTCGCGGCGGCGTACATCAACAAAGAGACGCTGCGCGCGCTGATCCCGAAAGTGCAGACGATGTGGCGCGACTATGGTCAGGACGTCACGCGCTCGGCGGACATGGTGATGAACGCCCTCAAGCCGCCGCCTGTCAGCACGGACACCCTGGGCGCCGACACGCTCGAGAAGGGCTATCGCCAGCTCGCCGCGCGCTATGACGCCGAGAACGGCGGCTTTCTTCCCCCGCCCAAATTTCCCAGCCCGCATCATCTGATGTTCCTGCTGCGCTACTGGAAGCGGACCGGCGACGCAAAGGCGCTGGAGATGGTCGAGCACACGCTCACGCAACTCCGCGTGCGTCCGATCTACGACGCGAAGCGGTTTGGCTTTCATCGCTACGCGAGCGATGCCGCGTGGCGCGAGCCTCATTACGAAAAGATGTTGAACGATCAGGCGGTGCTGGCGATCGCCTATCTCGAGGCGTATCAGGCCACGCACAAGAAGCAGTACGCGGACGTCGCGCGCGAGATCTTCACGTACGTGCTGCGCGACCTGAAAGCGCCGAGCGGCGCGTTCTTCACCGCGCACGATTCCGAAGACCGCTCCCGGCGCGACGAAAAAATCCTCACCGACTGGAACGGGCTGATGATCGCGGCGCTCGCATTCGGATCGGTCGTGCTCGACGATCCGTCGTACGCGAAAGCGGCCATGCGCGCGGCCGACGCCGTCTGGACCAATCCGCGCAAGTTTCTCGACGACTACACCTTCTTCGTCTGGGGTCTGCTCAATCTCTATGAAGCGACGTTCGACGCGAAATCTCTCGAGCGCGCGATCGCGCTCGAAGACGAGGCCCTCCGCTTGTTCCGCGACAAAGAAGGCCGCTTCTACGTCTCTTCGACGAATGAACTGCTCGTGCGTCCGCGCGAGTCGGGCGACGGCGCGATGCCCTCCGGCAATTCCGTGCAGCTCATGAACCTCACGCGCCTCGCCCACATCACCGCGCGCGACGATTACAAGAAATCCGCGGATGCGCTGATCCGTTCCGTCGCCGACGAGGCGAGCCTCGCGCCCGTCGCATCGACGCATCTTCTCAGCGCCCTCGACTTCGTCCTGGGCCCGTCCTACGAAGTCGTCCTGGCCGGCAAGGATGTTTCTTCGATGCGCCGCGCCGTCTTCGCAAACTTCGTCCCCAACAAAGTCGTATTGAGGCCCAACAAGCTCGCGCCCTTCACCGAATTGCAAAAACCGATCGGCAAGAAAGCGACCGCGTACATCTGCACGAACTACCTGTGCAAATTGCCGACGACGGATGCGGGGAAGGTCACCGAGTTACTGCGCTAACCTGGGAACGCCGGCGTCCTCGCCGGCTGGCCGGGCGGCGTCTCGCCGCCCCGTATTCACCACACCAATCCCACCACCCGCCACCCGCCCCGGTTGACCAGCGTCAGCGTGTACGAGCCGCCGCGGATGACGGCCGTGCTCGGATACATCGCGATCGCCGTTTCCTTCGGCTCGGGCTTCGCGTATTTGAACGGCGCGGCGGCGAGCTGCTTGAGCGTCATCTGCTCGCCGGTGTTGCGCGTCCAGACGAACGACTCGTCCGCTACCGACTCGAGCGCGTTTGTGTCGCCGGCAAGCATCGCGCGGTGAAACGCAGCTTCCACGGCGGCGACGCGCGCACGCGCCTCGTCCTCCGGCCGCGGCAGAATCGTGGCCTGCCAGTTCACGACCCTCCACTGGCCTTTGCGCTTGAGGAACGTGCCGCTGTTCAGGTACGTCGACACGCTGTCCGGTGACGTCGCGACCAGCTTGAACGCCACGATCGCCGTCCTTGCGTACTGCTGGATGCGCACGTCTTCCGCCGTGAACACGACCTTCGGGTCTTCCGGCTTCGGCGGCGGCGCGGAGCGAACGTCCTTCATGATGTCCGCCTTGCCGATGCGCCGTCCCGACGAGCCGGTGTAAATCAGATCGTCGGCCCAGAAGCGATCGTGCATCGCGGCATCGTTCACCGACGCGCCGGCGAGAAAATCGTTGAGCAGTTTCGTGAGATCCGCCTTGTCATCTGCATGCAGAGAAATCGCGATGACCAAGAGCACGAACAGTCGTTTCATACACGCCTCGCCGTATCGCGGAGTCTCTCTACCAACAGCTCGCTCATCGCCACCGCGAATTTGGCGAGAAGCTGCGGATCGAACGCGAGCGCTTCCGAGATAATGCGCCGCAGCTGCGCGATCCCCTCGACGCGCCCGCGCTCGCGCTCGGTGAAGTAGCGGAAGAGGGGATGATCGGATTCGGATGGGAAGATCTTGTTCATCTCACTTTGCTCTCGTGATCCTGAGAGTAGCGAAGGGTCTCAAACTACGCAGCTTGAGATCCTTCGCCGTCTTCGCGGCTCAGGATGACACGGAGTGTCACTTCCAATTCAACTCCCACTCGCAGCACTCCGCCCCCTTCGCGAAACACTGCGTCTGCTGCACGCGAATGTTCCTCCCACCCGTGAGCTCGGCCATCTGTTCGATCCAGCCGTGCAGTCGCGCGCAGCCGGCGAGCTCGAAGGGAAAGTCCACGCAGCGGATGCGCGTGCTGGTCTCCGTCTGCTCGACCACGCACAGCTCGCCGCGGTTGTACAGCGAGCCCCACATTTGTCCGACTTTACCGAGGAGTGCAGGCGGCGTCATCGCCAGCGCGAAGAAGCGGTAGATGCCCTTCACGGCGTCGTTGGCACCCATGCGTCCGGCGCGCCGCGCGAACTCTTCGACCGGCTCTCCCTTCGCCTTGGCCGCCTCTTCGGTGAGGCGGTTCAACATGTGCACGGGAACGGTCTCCGTGGCCAGGATGGGGGAGCGGAACCGCTTGGCGTACTCGGGGGGCAGCGCATGGAACACGGCCTCGCGCTGCCCCTCATCGAGCTCCGTTTCGATGAACTTCTGCAGACTGCGAACGGGAGAACCCTTGACCGTGACGCTTTCGTCGACCATCGTCACATCCCCTTCGTTTGTGTGCCGAAGCTGCTGACCGAGCGCCGAGTATAACCAAAGGTGAGGCGAATGCCTCGCCGTGCTCATTGGCGAGCGACGGCGAAGCGCCGGTCGCCTATAACCAAAGGTGAGGCGAATGCCGCGCCGCGCTCATTGGCGAGCGACGGCGAAGGCGTCGGTCGCTTATAACCAAAGACGAGGCGAATGCCGCGCCGCGCTCATTGGCGAGCGACGGCGAAGCCGTCGGTCGCCTATAATCCGCCCGCTCATCACCGCGCGAGTGCGATCGGGAGGACCCACATGGAAGAGCAGACGCCGGCGCCGCAGCCCGGCAGCACGGCCGCCGAGGGAGCGGCCGCGATTGCAGCGGCGGAGCAAAGCAACGAGCCCGTCGTCGGAAAAAAAGATCGACTCGAAGAGCTCTGCGTCAACACGATCCGCTTCCTCGCCGTCGACGCCGTCGAGAAAGCGAAGTCGGGCCACCCCGGCACGCCGATGGGCATGGCCGACATGGCCTACGTCCTCTGGACGGAGTTCCTCCGCCACGATCCGCTCGAGCCGAACTGGAAGAACCGCGACCGGTTCATCCTCTCCGCCGGCCACGCGTCGATGCTGATCTACTCGCTCCTCCATCTCACCGGATATCCGGACATGACGCTGGACGAGCTGAAGCAGTTCCGCCAGTGGGGATCGCGCACCGCCGGACATCCCGAGTACGGTCACGCCAGCGGCATCGAAGTGACGACCGGCCCGCTCGGACAGGGCTTCGCGCACGGCGTCGGCATGGGCCTCGCCGAGAAGATGCTCGGCGCGCGCTTCAACACCGCCGATCCGTTCCAGCCGGTCGATCACTACATCTACGCGATCTGCTCCGACGGCGATCTGATGGAAGGCATCAGCTCCGAGGCCGCCTCGGTCGCCGGCCACCTCGGCCTCGGCAATCTCATCTACTTCTACGACGACAACAACATCTCGATCGAAGGCGAGACGCGTCTCGCGTTTTCTGAGGACGCGAAGAAGCGATTCGAAGCCGTCGGCTGGCACGTGCAGACCATCGACGGCCACGACCGCGCCGCGATCCGCAAGGCGATCAAGAGAGCGCAGCGCGAAGTCGCGCGCCCGTCGATGATCGTCGCCCGCACCGTCATCGGATGGGGGAGCCCGAAGTTTCACGGCACCGCGCGCGCGCACGGCGAGCCGCTCGGCGCCGACGAAGTGAAGGCGACGAAGGAAGCGCTCGGCTGGCCGCAGGAGCCGACGTTCCATGTGCCGGACGAAGTGCGCGAGGAGTTCGCGCGCAAGACGAAGAAGCTCGCGCGCGAGCGGAAGAAGTGGGACAAGGAAATGACTGCGTGGCGCGTGCGCCAGCCGCAGCTCGCGGAAGAGTGGGACCGCTATTGGTCGCACTGGCTGCCGGACGGATTCGAGACCGTGCTGCTCGAAGGCGCGAAGACCGATAAGCCGGTGGCCACGCGCGCGCTGTCGGGACAGGTCATTCAGAAGATGGCCGCGATCGCGCCGTTTGTCGTCGGAGGCTCGGCTGATCTCGCGCCGTCGACGAACACGCTGATCAAAGACGCGGGCAGCGTCGAGCGTGCGAAGGGACACGAGAAGGAGTCTCCGGCACTCGACATCTTCGCGGGCCGCAATCTCCATTTCGGCATTCGCGAGCACACGATGGGCGCGATCGTGAACGGCATGACGCTGTACGGCGCGTGGCGCTGCTATGGCGCGACGTTCCTCATCTTCTCCGACTACATGCGGCCGTCCGTTCGTCTCGCGGCGCTGATGAAGATCCCGTCGATCTTCGTCTACACGCACGACTCGGTCTTCCTCGGCGAAGACGGTCCGACCCATCAGCCGGTCGAGCACCTCTTCGCCCTGCGCCTCATTCCGAACATCACCCTCTTCCGTCCTGCCGATGGACCGGAAGTGGCGATGGCCTGGGCGCACGCGCTGCAGTCGAAAGACGGTCCGACACTCATGGTGTTGACGCGGCAGAAGCTCGACATCATCCCGCATCCGCTCGAGTTCGATCCGAAGCGCATTCTGCGCGGCGCGTACGTGCTCGATGGATTCGAGACCGGCGACGTCACGATCATCGCCACCGGCTCCGAGGTTCCGCTGGCGGTGAAGACCGCGGAGCTGCTGCGCGGTGAAGGCACGAACGTGCGCGTCGTCTCCGCGCCGTCGCTCGATCTCTTCGATCGTCAAGCTGCGGACTATCAGAACGAAGTGCTGCCCGACCGCAGCCGCGTGGTCTGCATCGAGGCGGGGCGCTCGGACGGCTGGTACAAGTATGTGAACCACGACGCGCTGATCGTCGGCATCGATCGCTTCGGGGCCTCGGCGCCGTACGAGCGCATCGCCGAAGAGCTCGGGTTCACGCCCGAAAAGGTGGCCGCGCGGATTCGCGAATGGAAGTGACGCGGAGCGTCATCCTGAGCCGCGAAGACGGCGAAGGATCTCCGCCGCCGAGATCCTTCGCTCCGCTCAGGATGACGGGGGGTGGCTGGCGCGTCGCGACGCGCGTTGCCATCGGCATCTGGGTCCTCCTCATCGTCCGCCTCTACGTCTGCGACCTCTGGGACGAGACCGTGGGCCTGGTCTACTTCGGCGGCCAGGTCCCGCAGACGCTGCTCTCGAAGCTGCAGTTCATCATGGTCAACCCGCTCGGCTTCTGGCGGCCGATCCCGACCATCTTCTGCGTCGCGGTCCTGCATTTCTTCACCGACTTCGAGGTCTCGTTTCGCGTGCTGCGCGGATTCAGCACGCTCTTCGTGCTGACGTCGCTCTGGCTGCTGATGCGTTCCCTGCGCGCCGCGAACGAGCCCGACGACCCGCGCCGCGATTTCTTCGTCACGCTGGCGTATCTCTTCTCCGGCTCCGCGGTCATCACCGCCGGCTGGTACGCCGACATCTACGACGCCATCGGTTTGCTCTTCGTCATGGGCGGCATGCTCCTGCTGATGCGCGGCCGCGACGTCGCCGCGGGCGTGGTCATCGGCATCGGCGCGTTCGCGAAAGAATCGGTCGCGCTCGCGCTTCCGTTCCTGCTCGTGTTGTGGGCGACCGGCCGCATCTCCTTCCGCCAGATGCTGCGCGCGTTCATCCCCGGTTTTCTGCTGACCGTTCTCTACTTCGCGATCCGGGTGCAGATCGTGCCCCTCGGCTCGTCCGGCGATATCCACGCCTTTCACGCGAGCGACTTTGTTCCGACGCTGCTCAATCTCGCCGAGAGTTTCTGGCGGCAGACGATGGTCCATCGCGACTACCTCGGCGCGCTCGGGCTCGTGGTCATGCTCATCGCACTGCGCCGCCCGCGTCTCATCGCCGCGTTCCTCGTCTTCTTCGTCAGCACGGCCATCGTCTACTGGGGCATGTTCGTCATCTACCGCGAAGACAATCTGGTCCACTACTTGATCTTCGTCGGCCGGCTCTACCTCATCCCGATCACGCTGTCGCTGTTCCTCCTCGCGCTGGAGCGGAAGACGCTCGCCATCGCTCTGCTGCTCGTGCCGATCATCGCCGGCGCGTACGTCACGTATCGCGACTTCCTGCGGATGGAGCGCACGTACAAGCAGATCTACAAGGTCGCGCGAGAGACGACGGTGAAGCCGCTGCGCGTGCACTTCCCGATGAAGCCGATCACCGACAACGTGCGCGGGATCGTCATCGGCGACATCCCGGACGCGCCGGTCGCGATCGACATGAAATCAGGTCGCCTGGTTTACCGTTGACGTAGAATCATCCCCGGGTCCGTTCATTCTTGGAGGTTGCCGATGCGAGTGCGCGTCTCGACGTTTGCGTTGCTGTTGATGTCTGTTCCCCTGTTCGCGGCCGACTATGTCGTCACCGCAGGGAAGTGGGGGAAGACGCAGGCGGCGGCGGTCGCGGCGGCCGGCGGAACGGTCCGGTACGCGCACGGAAACGGATTCGCGCTCGTGAGCTCCGACGCGGCCGATTTCACGGCACGCGCGAATGCGTCGAAGGCATTCACCGAAGTCAACGCAGATCGCTTCGTGCAGTGGCGGACCGCGGAACAGAATTTTCCGCTCGAGACCGCCGCGGTGACGCCGGGCGATGAGGCGCTGTGGGCGCTGCAGTGGGCGCCGCATGCCGTGAAGGCGCCGGGCGCTTGGGCCGCGGGTTACACCGGCGCGGGCGTGCGGGTGGCGGTGCTCGACGGCGGCATTTACGACGCGCATGAGGATCTCAATGGCGCGGTCGACGTCGCGCGCTCGGTCTCGTTCGTCCCCGGCTTCAATTTCAACCAGGACACGAGCACGTTCTGGCATGGCACGCACGTCGCCGGAATCGTCGCCGCGCGCGATAACGGCCTCGGCATCATCGGCATCGCGCCCGGCGCGACGATCGTCGGCGTGAAGGTCATTCACAACGGCGGCGGCGACTTCGGCGCGGTGATCGCCGGCATCTACTACGCAGCGACGCCGATTTCCGAAGGCGGCGGCGGCGCCGACATCATCAACATGTCGTTCGTCGGCGAGTTTCAGAAGAACGATCCGGGCGCGGGACGTCTGATCGGCATGCTGAACAAAGCGTTCGGATACGCGACGAGTCAGGGCGTGCTCCTGATTGCGGCCTCGGGCAACAGCGGCTTCGATTACGGTCAGCAGCGCAATTGGACGGCCGTGCCGGCGGAGTCGGCGGGCGTGCTCGCCATTTCCGCGACCGCGCCGTTCGGCTTCGGCCTCGGCGCGACGAACTATCGCAACCCGGCGTACTACTCAAATTACGGCGAAAGCATGATCTCGCTCGCCGGTCCGGGCGGGAACTATGGCCCCGACGGCGCCTGCGCGCCGGGCGGGCTTCCCGGTCCGTGCTGGCTCTTCGATCTGGTGGTGAGCACCACCCGCGGCTTCGGGCCGGCCGGCAGCTACGGCTTTTCCTCCGGCACGAGCATGGCCGCGCCCGCGGTCGCCGGCGTCGCCGCACTGGCGAAGCAGGCCCACCCCGGCATCTCCCTCGGCGCGCTGAAAACGCTGCTCCAGCGAACCGCGGATGATGAAGGGAAGAAAGGCAAAGACGAGTTCTACGGCCACGGCTATCCGAACGCCGAGCGCGCCGTTCAATAATGATGATGCGCGCGGCGCTCCTCCTTCTTCTCGCGTTCCCCGCGCTCGCTGACTATCGCGAATACCTCACGCTTCCGGTCGACCCGTCGATCGCGACGAAGCTGCGCATGGCCGCGCAGGCGACGCTGAAGGCGTATCCGGCTCTCAAAGACGAAGACCTCGCGATCTCCGCGATCGAACTGACGAATCTCAACACCCCCTCGCGCGGTGACTATCACGGCGACGCGCCGTTCTATCCCGCCTCGGTGATCAAGCTGTTCTTCATGGCGGATGTCTACGCGACCCATCACGAGCGCGTCCCCGACGTCGACCGCGCGCTGCAGGAGATGATCGTCGTCTCCGACAACGACGCGACCGCGTACCTCGTCGACATCCTCGCCAACACCACGCCCGGCCCGCCGCTGGAAGGGCGCGCGCTGCACAAATTCATCGACCGCCGCCGCGACATCAATCGCCGCTTTCAGAAGCTCGGCTACGCCGACAACGTCAGCGCGATGATGAAGCCGTGGAGCTTCGGCCCGTTCGGCCGCGACAAGCAGGTCATGGGCCCGAATCGCGAGGACCGCAACAAACTCACCGCCAACGCCTGCGCGTCACTCTTGTTGTGGATCGTCCGCCGCCGCGCCCCCGGCGCCGAGGCCATGATGAACTTCCTCGCGCGCCCGCTCTCGCCGTTGCGCGAGAACGAGAATCAAGTCAAAGAGTTCCTCGGCGAAGTGCTCCCCACGGACGCGAAGCTCTGGTCCAAAGCCGGCTGGACCAGCGAAGTCCGCCACGACGCCGCCTACGTCGAGCTCCCCGACGGCCGCAAATACATCATCGTCATCTTCACGCGCGGGTTGGCGAATGACATGACGATCGTGCCCGGGGTAGCGAAGAACGTGTTGGCGGAGTTGCAGCCGCTGCGGTAGCGGGCCAGCGCGCGCGCTGCCGCAGGCAATGCGCTCATGCGGATATGCCGCTGCATCGATGACGGGAGCGCTCTACGCGTGCTCGACGCATCCGGCCGATCTTCGGCGAGGATTGTGAGCAACTCGGTAGCTCGGGCATGTCTTTTTGCGACTTCGCCTGTTCCGACACCGGCCGCTCTCGCGCGACCCACAATTTGTGAAACGCGAATCGCGTCGGTGACGGCACATTCACGAGAATCCCGTGGCCGCCGAGTAGGGCGGCCGGCGCATGATTCCTGTAGTGGCGTCTACTCCTCTTCACTATTACTCGCAAATCGAAGAATGTGCATGTATATGGACGCGCCACATTGATCTGACTCGTGTCGTGCGGTGGCCGCACGTTAGTATTCACTCATCAAGCTTGATGGTACTTTGTTCCCATGCCGCTTGACAGATCGCACGGATCTGCCTTTGCTGAAGGTCAGCAATAGGAGACAGCGGTTGCTGAAACTCCCACGCCGTAATCATTTTCTCGGAATCGAACTCCTTGCTCGTGAAGGGAACCTCGACGAAGAGTTGTTGTAATTGCCGATCGAGCAAACGCTGGTACGCAATATTGGTAAGACGGATACCACCCGCTTTTGTACTATCCATCAGTCGACATGCATTGACTACCCCGCGTCCAACTGTGATGGGATTATGACGATGATCTAGCGACCAATGGGCGGCGGCAACATCGATACCTATAGCGCCACCCACTATGTGTGAGTTGAGCCTAAGCATTAGCCGAAGTCGGCTGAGATGCTGCCGTGTCGCATGTTGCATTGCTACTGCGCATAAGACGGCCGCGGTAACTGCCTTACGGCCGTCTATGGTTTTGCAGGCGTCAGACAAAAAATGTACCAGGACTCCATCACCTGTGAACTTATCGAATACGCCGCCGTAAAGATGAGTGACATTCATAAGAATCTGGACCAACTGGTCGAGCCATTCCGCAAATGCTTTTGGATTATCAGCATTCTCCATGCAAAACGTCGATTTCCGAAGGTCGAATCCAAGCGTTGCAGTGCGAAGTGGTTCTGTCGTTGACTCCCAAGGAGGTGTTAGCCGACCTACACTGCCTCTCTTTCCGGAATCGATCCAATACCGTTCAGCCATGCGGGGAGCGAAGGGCAAGAATAGTCGGGCGCGCAGTTGCAAGACCTGGAATAGCATGCCAGCCGATGTTCGGCTATGAAAGGTGATGAACCGATCTCTCTCGGCCGAGTCTTTTGGCGTGGTCTCAAAACAAAGCGCGGAGTACCCCATAACAATAGTTTGGCGTTCGCTCCCTTGCGCGTCTGGCCTGCCGAGTGGCCTTGAGTTTTCGAAGATCACGCTTCCAACTGCATGTAGGCCGGCAAGTCTGCTCACAATAGGGGCGTTACCCTGAAGGGTGGCGAGGCTCTGTCGTGCATCAGTCATGAGTTGCAGTTCGTCGACGCCGCGTAATGCGTATGCAAGCGTAACGTTTTCGCGATTGAAATGAGCGACAACTGCGGACGCGCCAATTACACGCAAGCATCCATCGAGAGCGTCCCGTAGGTCGTTGTCGAGGTGTTCGTTACTCCAGCAGCGAAGCGACAACGTGGTCACCACGCTAGCCAGCGCATCGTGGCGGTCGAGGTCATACATGGTCGTTCGTCCTATCGAATATCGAGCTTTCGAAAAAGCAAGCTTGCGAGTTCAGCCACATCGACAGGTTTCGGGAGCACATATTCATCCTCCAGTAAACGCCGACGCTTTACTTCTCCCGGGAAGGCGGTTAGGAAATAGACCGCCAACTTCCCAAGTCTTTCTGCGGCCTTCCGATAAACGTCGAGGCCCGGAAGTTGCTGGCTGGCATCCATCAGGTCTACCAATGCGACATCTCTCTCTTTCGCCTGGTTGGGAAATACCTCATCGAATACTGCGACATCTCGATATAGCCGATATTCTATCAACCATGATGTCCCGACAACATTAAGTTCAAACGTCGTGAGATGATCATCATGTTCGATGAATTGCCCTTCTTCTGTAACCCAATCCGGGTGACGGCTCCAGTAGAGATTCAATAGACTTCCAGGGATCCACTTCACCAGTTCAGGCTCGTCATCGAAATGATGGATTGTGCGGACGTTCATGCTTACTCCGTTTGTGACCGTGGAATTACGACGACGAACGTCGTTTCGGCTGATCCATCATGAAGCTCAATTGATTCGCAATTGATGTCGCCACGATGGGCGCGTGCGATATCGCGGCCGACGGCCAAGCCGAGTCCGGTGCCTGGACGCTTGTCGGCGGCTTCGCCCGTGGGCCGTCTAGTGAAGGGTTGAAAGATGACTTCGAGATCTTCTTGCTTAATCGGAATACCGAAGTCAGTCACCCGAAACCGCCAACGGTTCTTCACTTGATCAAGTTTGATATTCACCGGCCTGTCGCGGAATGAGTATTTAATAGCATTGTCAACTATGTTGAAAAGCAACATCTCGATCAGAGCGCGATCAAATACGGCGACATCTACCGAGCCACGAAGCTGATTGTTTACGTTTATCGTCAAATTGCGTTCTGACGCATATGGGCGCAAGGTGTCCAGGACCGTTTTAACGACCGACGCAACGGAATGGGTGCTCAGGCGTAATGACGAGTATGTAATATTACCGAGAAGGAACCGCGATTCTTCAAGAAGGTGTTGAGCCTTAGTGGCGGCGAAGTTCGCGCGCTGAAGCGCCTTTCTGAAACGTGACTGAGACAGCACAGATGGCGCGTATTTGAGGCTACGGTAGATTTCGAAGCATCCCAAAGCTTCATGCACGTAGCCGACTACGCCGGTAAGGCCCGACCTTATCGCGTGACGAAGTTGTGCGAACCTGTCCAGAACCTCGGCCCGCCCTTGTTCACTTATGATTACATGGCTAAGCTCTTTGCCAAAGAACGAGAGGAATTGGCGCTCATATTCGGTCAGATCGGATCGAGCCAGCTCGACTGTCAGCCAACATGGATCGCTTAGCGTGGCGATTCGCTGTGTTATATAATAATGACTGCGTCGGTCGCGTTGGATTTGGTCTGCTAAGTGGATCTTGTCAAGCTCGTGCAGAAGGCGCGAAGTGTCCGTTGTCCAAAGCGAGCCGCCTAATATTTGAACGCCCGCAGTGGCGTCTCCGCGACGCCGTCGAATGAGACCGACGCCCGTTGTGCCTGGCATCATTTCCGTAACGAGGGTAAATACCTTTTCTAGCTGGTTAGCATCATCCAGTGTATTAATGGAAACGATGTTGGCCATTTTCGCGACTGCTGCAGACATTTCTGTACTCGGAAGTACGCCAGCCAAGAAGCCAGCGACTGTGTTGAGAACCTCTTCGTCTGTCTTGCTGAATGTTCGGGCAAGATGAACGGTGGGCAGCTTATTGACCAACGCAATTATGACTAATGTGTGTTTTTGAAAAACTACAGGCGTCAATAGTACGGAGCGCACATTGTCGAGTAACAGCTCTTCTTGCATCACCTTGTGCAGCCTGAGATCATGGGTTTCGCTTCCGAAGGCGGCGATTCGTGCTGCCACATCATTAAAGTCGAGTAGGCGAACGGGTTGCTTCCGTTCGGCGACACGGTTGACGATGCTGTCATCCGATGCTATTAGCGGTGACGTGATCGCATGCCCCCCCTTTGTTGCGATGGCTTTAAAGCCGTCTGACGTTTCCCTGAACATTATTGCTGCAGTGGCGTGGCTGATATCGAGCAGTGTTTCGGCGGCCAGATCAAGCCATTCGGTCGCGGACCGTTCAGCCTGTCCAATCAGCATCCTTTCTACAGCCTCAATTTTGCGATCGTCGCGACTGCGTGACAGCAGAACGGCGATGCCTCCGCAGAGCACCTCTAGTCGTGCGACCGCATCTGTGCTGACGGGATCCGATGAAAGCAGTTGCAAGAAAGCGATTGTTTGTAGGTCAGAGCTAGGGCCCATGCGTCCGCGTACGGGGAGGAGTACTTCATGACGATCGAAGCCGTATACGTTTGCCCACTTTTGAAGTTTAGGCTGATCATTCTTGCTCAATAAGAAGGCGGCAGGATCGCTCGGGCATTGTTGCCCAGAGGAAGTGACCTGCCGAGCGAGCAGTCCGATTAGATCTTCCGGTGTCCCCTCTTCTGTGGCGTTGCTCCAGTAGGAGTTTAGCGCCAAAACTTCCCAATCAGGGTCCCACAGCCATAAGAGGGCCGCAAGTCGGTTACCTGTAACAAGATCGCCCGCATGGCTGAGTAAGTCACGGCGTCGAAGTGTGTAGGGTTGACCACTCAGGATCAGAAACAATTCTTCGAGACGTTCCCTGTCGCGCGTCGTGCCGGCGTTAGGCGGTATCCTGTCTCGTTTGCCGAAAATAGTCATGGCGTGAGGTGAGGGAGTATACGCCTATAAGCTATGTAGCCAACTGAGGATTGATAACCCGAATGTGCGCAGTCGAAGGCATATACGTTAAAGATGCCGCAGCCTTGCTTAGTCACCTGTTAGGGATGGGTGGCCGGAGGTCTAATTCTTGGGCAATTCGGCCGGACAGCTATCAGCCCCCACCCACCCCCACAAACACCACCTCCGCCCCCGGATGATCGAGCCACTCCACCGAATCGAGTTGCGCGTAGCGCCGGTCGCCGAAGCGCGATTGCAACGCGGGCGGAAAAGGGGAGGGGATGGTCACGTGCAGTTCCAGCTCATCGAAGAGCTCGGATTGCAGGTCGGGGAGTTGGGTGAGGCCCCACGCCGTGGCGTCGGGGTTGGCGATCGTGACGATGTAGTCGGCGTTGCGCTCGATCGAGAGGTCGGCGGTGACGGGGTCGTGCGATTCGACGCGCTCGACCGTCCAGCGCAGGTGCGAGTGCGGGCCGTGGGTGGTGATGTCGTATGTGCCCCAAGCGAATGGTCGGGCGGCGGGGAGGGTTTGGGTGCCGTAGACCTTCGCGTCGAGGGCGGTGTTCATGTCGAAGCGCGACAGGACGAGATCGACGTAGCCCCAGAAACGTTCGCGCCGCTTCGAGCGCGGGACGCGTTTGCGGCCGATCACGATCAGGCGCTCGAAGGCTGCGCCCTCGGCGGAGAGCAGCAGCAAAATGCGCTGCACGTCGTCCTCGACGCGCGGCCGGTAGAGGAACGTCAGCTCGCCCTGTTCGAGCGGCTGGAGATCGTCGACACGTAGAGCTTCGCCCATCCGGAGATAAGACAGTTCAAAGGCGATGCCCTAAACTGGCGCTTCCGTGCTGCGTATCCTCCTCATCGCCCTTGCCGTTCTGGTCGTGCTCGCCATGCCGGTGTTCGTGTATGCGAAGAAGCACGCCCGCCGGCTGCAGCGCGAGCAGCGCATCCGCATCAACCGTTTCAAGCTCAAGAGCCGCTACGCGGAGATCGAGCTCGAAGTCTTCGGCAGCCGCGAGGTCGTGCAGGCCGTGCAGACGTATGCGAAGGAGCACCACGTCTCCGTCGACCAGGCCCGCGAGCAGGCCCGCAAGTACCTGCGCGAGATCGTGCCGAAGTTCAACCTCCTCGCGTACTACCGCATCGGCGCGCCGCTCGCGCGGATCATCATGAACTTCTTCTATCGCGTGGTCGTCGAGCGCAAGCCGATCCGCGATTTCACCGAGCGCGCGCAGAAAGGCGCCGCGGTCGTCTACATCATCAACCACCGCTCGAACGCCGACTACGTGCTCGTCGCGCACATGCTCTTCAAGTTCATCTCGCTGTCGTACGCGATCGGCGAGTGGGCGCGCGTCTGGCCGCTGAATCACCTCTTCAAATGGTTCGGCGGCTATTTCGTGCGGCGGCGCTACCGCGAGCAGCTGTATCACGCGATCCTCGCGAAGTTCGTGCAGACCATCACCGCGCACGGCGTGACGCAGGGCATCTTCATCGAAGGCGGCCTCACGCGCGACGGCGCGTTCCAGAAGCCGAAGCTGGGGATGCTCGACTATCTCGTGACGGCGAAGCGCGACCCGGCGTTCACCGCGCCGCTCTACATCATCCCGACGGTGGTGAACTACGACCGCGTGCTCGAAGACCGCAATCTCACCGAGGAGCTCCTCGGCCGGGAGGAGCGCTCGACAAAAGCGGAGAAGCTGAAGACCACGTTCAACTATCTCTTCAAGAGCTCCATCCGCGGACTCTTCAGCCGATTCTCGCGCTACGGCTACGCGATCGTCACGTTCGGCAATCCGGTGCTCGTCGACGACTTCATTCGCGACCATCCGGACGTGCTCGCGACGGCCTTCGACGACCGCAAGGACGCGCTGCAGCAGCTCGCCGAGGTCGTGATGACGGAGATCTCCGACGCGATCCCGGTCACGCCGGTGACCGCCGTCGCGACGCTCTTCGCGCGCCACGGCGTGATGACCGAGGAGCAGCTCTTCGCCGGGATTGCGAAGCTGCGCGAAGAGTGGAGCGAACGGCCGTGGCTCCTGCGCGAGAAAACGCCGCAGGAGATCTGGAAAGCCGCGCACTTTGTGCTCAAGCTAAGGCACCTCATTGTGCCGGTGGAGCAATGGCACGATGATCTGTTTGATCGCGGCGGTATCCCCGAGATCGAGGATGCCTGGCAGTGGAATCCTGAGGAACAGCTGCTGCGCGATTACTACGCGAACGCGCTGATGCCGTTCGCGGATGTGAAGCGCCGCGGCTGGCCGCAGCGCCCCACCAAAGACTCACGCCGTCACGCTGTCGAGGAACCCGTACAGCGCGTCGAGCGTGCGTGACGTCGCGGCGTCCGCCGCTGCCGTCTTCGCATCGTCATCACACAAATCGCGCAGGATCTCGCGCGACGTCTGCGAGTGCGCGACGTCGGCGTCCATGTGCACGGAGAAGAACGCCACGTCGCGGTCGGACGAGATGCCGTACCACTTCGCGAGGCCTTCGATCTTGGCCTTCGCTACCGCGGGAATCTGCGATTCGTACGCGTAGAGCGACGCCAGGCCTTCGTGCAGCGCGCCTTCGCGGGCCAGCGATTTCATCGTGGCGATGAGCTGGCGCGTGGCGTCGTTCGGCGCGCCCGCTTTCACGTCATCGCGCGAGAGACCGAGGGACTCGCAGAAGCGGAGCCACAGCTCGGGATGATTCTCGCTGCCGCGCTCTTCCTCGATCAGATTCTCGAGCAGCAGCTGTCGCGTGGCGATGTCGTCGGTGTGCGCGTGCATCGCGCTGATGAACGTCGGGAACGCCATCGCATAATGAAAATACTGCGCGGCGTAATCTTGCAGCTCTTCGCGCGTCAACGTGCCGCAGGTCCAGCGCTGATAAAACGTGTGATTGAGCAGGTGCTTGGATGCGATTCGGGCATCGAGGGTCTGTACGGGATCCATGGGGTTACCTCCGTCGTTTGTTGTGCGCGTGCAGTGTACCGTTACTCGATCTTCGCGCTGACGCTCATCGTCCGATAACCGCACGACGTCAGCACCTGAGTCGTGCCATTCCACAAGCCATCCGACTCCGTCAGCGTGCCGTACACCGGCTCGCCCGAGAACGGCGCGGTCATGCGGTAGTAGATCTGCGAGTCGTCGAACACCGCCTCGATCGCCGCGCCGTCGCGCTGCGAGACGCCGAAGATCCCTTCGCGCGTGAAGCTCCATCGCGCCGCCTGCGTCTCGATGCAGTCCGCGCGCATTTCCATCCGCAGGGCGATGCCGGGCGACATGCCGGCCGAGCGGCGGCGTCCAGCTACGCGCGCGCCAGTGGTCGCGACCGAGACTTCCGGATTGCCGTGGAAGAGCCGCGGCCTCGGCCAGTTGTCGCCCCAGATCAGCGTGCCGACGACGTAGAGGTCGTCGCCGCCGCCGCGCTGAAACGCTCCGCTGCGCAACCCGGGGAGCCAGAACTCCGTCGCCGAGCGCGAGACTTCGCGCAGCGTGCCCTGTTCGTACGCGAGGATCACGAGATCGCCCTCGACGGTGCCGGCGGCGATCTGCAGTTGATCGGCGCGCGTGAAGTGGCCGAGGACCAGATTGCGCGGCTGATTCATGTTCTCGGTGTCGAGCGGCACGCCCGCGGGATAGCCGACGAGATCGTGCAGCTTCTCCATGCGCGTCTTCGCCGTGCGCGTGAAGTTGCCGCGGCCGTCGCCGAAGAGCACGCGCACGCTGCGGAAGCCGGGCAGCACGACGTCGAGATGCGAATCGCCGTCGATATCGCCGAGGCGCATCGACTGTCCGCTGATCTCGCGGTTCATCGGCAGGAAGCGGCTCTTGACCGTGAAGTGTCCGTCGCCGGTGCCCTGCAGCGTGATGAGCTCGTAGACCGAGCGCAGGACGAGATCGATCGCACCGTCGTGATTCAGATCGCCGGACTGGATGCGATGCTCGGAAAGGAGTTGCACCATCGCGCCGATGCGGAATGGCGCAAGGCTTTCGAACGAGCCGTCGCCGCGCGAGCGGAGCACCGTCACGTCGGTGGCGATCGCGCGATGCTGCTCGTCGAAGACGTCGGCGAGGATCACGAAATCGTCTTTGCCGTTGTCGTCGACGTCGGCGACGTACGGCCGCGGTCCGGATGAGATGCCGATGCTCTTCGCATAGTTTCCGGAGGCGTCGGCGATGTACAGACGGTAGCCGGGGTTCTGCATCGGCGGCTGCTGCAACTGCACCGTGGGCGGAACCATCACCATCGAGCCGGTGGTGAGCAGATCGGCGCGGCGGTCGCCGTTCACATCGAGCACGCCGACGACCTTCTCCCCCTCGGGGAGCGCGAGCTCGCGCCGGTCCGTGAGCGCGCCGTCGACATTGAGCACGACCGAGCGCTCCTGAATCAGATCGTCGAGTCCATCTCCGTTGAAATCGGCGACCATCGGGAACGGTGCGCCGCCGGGGGCGACGGCTCCGGGCTGCAGGTCCGCAAACGCGGCAGATGCGAGGGATACAACCAGAACGACTACGACCTTCAGTCTCATCGGTACTCCTCCTGGTTACGATGCATCATACCGAGGAATTGATGCGATAGACTCCCGTCGAAATGCCTCAAAACACCTTCGATACACTCGCAACCTTCGATTTAGGCAACGGACAGACAGGGCAGTTCTACTCGCTCCCGAAACTCGAGCAGGCCGGCCTCGGCGCGATCTCGAAGCTGCCGGTGAGCATCCGCGTGGTGCTCGAGTCGGTGCTGCGGAACGTCGACGGAAAGAAGATCACCGAGGACGACGTGCGCACGCTCGCGGCGTGGAACTGCTCCGCCGAGCGCACCGAGGAAATCCCGTTCATGGTCGCGCGCGTCCTGCTGCAGGACTTCACCGGCGTCCCGCTGCTCGTCGACCTCGCCGCGATGCGCTCCGCCTCGAGCCGCGCCGGCAAGAATCCGCAGATCATCGAGCCGCTCGTGCCGGTCGATCTCGTCATCGATCACTCCGTGCAGGTCGACTTCTCGAATCGCGCGGACGCGCTGCAGCTGAACATGGAGATCGAGTTCAAGCGCAACCAGCAGCGCTACCAGTTCCTCAAGTGGGGGACGCAGGCCTTCAACGGATTCACGGTCGTGCCGCCGGGCATCGGCATCGTGCATCAGGTCAATCTCGAGTACCTCGCGCGCGGCGTGGTCGAAAAGAACGGCGTCTGGTATCCCGACTCGCTCGTCGGCACCGACTCGCACACGACGATGGTCAATGGCCTCGGCATCGTGGCCTGGGGCGTCGGCGGCATCGAGGCCGAGGCGGGGATGCTTGGTCAACCTGTTTACTTTTTGACGCCGGACGTCGTCGGCGTGCATTTGTTCGGTCAGCTGGCTGAAGGCGTCACCGCGACGGATCTCGTCCTCACGATCACGCAGCTGTTGCGGCAGGCGAAAGTCGTCGGCAAGTTCGTCGAGTATTTCGGCGAAGGCGCGGCGTCGCTGCCGGCCGCCGATCGCGCGACGATCGCCAACATGGCGCCGGAGTACGGCGCGACGATGGGCTACTTCCCGATCGACGAGGAGACCTGCCGCTACCTCGCGCTCACCGGCCGCACCGACGAGCAGATCAACCTCTTCCGCAACTACTACACCGCGCAGGGAATGTTCGGGATCCCGCAGAAGGGCGACGTGAATTACACGAAGGTCCTCGAGCTCGACCTCGGCACCGTCGAAGCGAGCGTCGCCGGACCGAAGCGCCCGCAGGATCGCATCGAGATCAAGAAGCTCAAGCCGACGTTCACCAACATGCTGCAGGCCGAGCCGCCGAACGGCTACGGCAAGACCGCGTCCGAGATCGATCGCAAGGTGAAGACCGTGATCGGCGTGGCGCGCGCGACGCAGCAGGTGGCGGGCGGCGGCGAGCAGGAGCCGGCCAGCGTGCCGGCGGCGAACGACCGGCGCAATACGAGCGAGGTCTCGGAATACGAGATGGTGAACAACCGGCCGTCGCCTGACCGCGTCGACGCCGGCGCGCTCGCCGACGAGTTCCCGCTCGCGGTGGCCGAACTGCATCACGGCGATGTGCTCATCGCCGCGATCACGTCGTGCACGAATACGTCGAATCCATCGGTGATGCTCGCCGCCGGCCTGCTTGCGCAGAAGGCGGTGCAGAAGGGCCTGAAAGTGCCGCGCGTGGTGAAGACCTCGCTCGCGCCGGGCTCGCGCGTCGTCACCGAGTACTACCGCAAGGCGGGGCTCGATACGTATCTGAACCAGCTCGGATTTCAGACCGTCGGCTACGGCTGCACGACCTGCATCGGCAACTCGGGGCCGCTCGATCCGCTGATCGAGGACGCGATCAACCGCAACGATCTGATCGGCGTCTCGGTGCTGAGCGGCAACCGCAACTTCGAGGCGCGCGTGCATCAGTCGATCCGCGCGAACTTTCTGATGTCGCCGCCGCTCGTGGTCGCGTTCGCGCTCGCGGGCCGCATCGACATCGACATGCTCAACGAGCCGATCGGACGCGGCAACGACGGCGACGTCTATCTCAAGGACATCTGGCCCACGATGGACGAAGTGCGCGACGCCACGGCGCAGGCGCTTTCGCCCGAAGATTTCCGAAGGCTGTACGCGAGCTTCGCGGAGCAGAACCCGCTCTGGAACGAGATCCCCACCACCGGCGGTCAGCTGTACACGTGGGACCCGCAGTCGACGTACATCCAGGAGCCGCCGTTCTTCACCGACTTCACGATGAACCCCGGCCGCGCGGCGGACATCAACGGCGCGCGTCCGCTGGCGATCTTCGGCGACTCCGTGACCACCGATCACATCAGCCCCGCCGGCTCGATCAAGCCGTCCTCGCCGGCCGGGAAGTATCTGATCGAGAACGGCGTGTCGGTCGAAGACTTCAACAGCTACGGCTCGCGCCGCGGCAACGACAAGGTGATGACGCGCGGCACGTTCGCGAACGTGCGCATCAAGAATCTGATGGTGCCGGGCGTCGAAGGCGGTGTGACGACGCACTACCCGTCGACGGAACGGCTGTCGATCTTCGACGCGGCCGAGCGTTACGCGCAGGAGAACATCCCGCTCGTCGTCCTCGCCGGCCAGGAATACGGCACCGGCAGCTCCCGCGATTGGGCCGCCAAAGGCACCAAGCTCCTCGGCGTCCGCGCCGTGGTCGCCCAGAGCTTCGAGCGCATCCACCGCTCCAACCTCGTCGGCATGGGCGTCTTGCCCTTGCAGTTCGAGGAAGGGGTCAGCGCCCAATCGCTCTCGCTCGACGGCACCGAAACCTTCGACATCGCCGGCATCGAAGCCGGCCTGCGCCCGATGCAGAAAGCGACCTTGCGCATCCACCGCAGCGCCGGCACGACCGATGAGATCCCGGTCATCGTGCGCATCGACACGCCGATCGAGGTTGATTACTACGTGCACGGGGGGATTTTGCCGTTCGTGCTGCGGCAGTTGATGGCTTAGTGGGTGGGTGTTAGGGGATAGGGGTTAGGAGATCCGATCCCTGTCCCCTATCACCCATCCCCAATACCCTCTGCTACAGTCCGCGCGGCATGCGCAGACTCGCGACCATCCTCTTCCTCGCAACCCCCCTCCTCGCCCAAAAAAAAGAGCTCACCTTCAACGCCCTCTATGACCCCGCGCACAAGGTCTATTTCAGCGGGGCGATTCAGAGTGGGTTTGATTGGATCGACGACACGACGTTCATTTGGCCGAAGACGAACGAAGACGGAGATCTCGTCGAGTGGCGTCTCTTCGATGTCAAGACGGGGAAGCAGAGCGCGTTCTTTGACAAGGCGAAGCTGCAGAAGGCGTTCAAGGATGTGGGGCTCGAGGTCGCGGACCTGGATGAGCTGACGTTCGACGCGAAGAAAACGGCGATCCTGCTCGATCTCGCCGACGATCTCTACGTCTACGACTTCGCGAAGGGGAGCGTTTCGCGCGTGACCTCGGCGCCGGGCGCGGAAGAGGAAGCGACGTTCAGTCCCGACGGGAAGAAGATCGCGTTTCTCCGGAACAACAACCTCTTCGTCGTCGATCTCCCTTCCAGCTATATCCGCGAGCGGCAGCTCACCACCGACGGCAGCGCGCAGATCCTCAACGGAAAGCTGGACTACGTTTATCAGGAAGAGATCTATGGCCGCGGGGTGTGGAAGGGCTACTGGTGGAGTCCCGACTCGTCGCGCATCGCGTTTCTGCAGCTCGACGAGCGGCCGGTGCCGGAGTTCACGATCGTCGATCACCTTCCGTATCGGCAGGAGTTGAACGTCTATCCCTTATCCGAAGGCCGGCGATCCGAATCCGAAGGTGAAGCTGATGATCGCGCCCGCGAGCGGCGGCGCGATCACGACCGTCGACACCGAGCGCTATTCGAGCGGCGAGTTCCTCATCGTCAACGTCGCCTGGCACGGCGACACGCTTGCGTTTCAGGTACAGAACCGCGAGCAGACCTGGCTCGATCTCGTCTTCGACGATCGCACGGTGTTGCGCGAGACGACGAAGGCGTGGGTCGATCCGCTCGCGAACGCGGTCTGGCTCGACGACGGCACGTTCCTCTGGCAGAGCGAGCGCAGCGGATATCGCCACATCTATCACTACAAAGCGGACGGCACGCCGATCCGCCAGGTGACGAACGGCGAGTGGGAAGTGCGCGAGCTGCATGGCACGGATGGTCCATACGTTTACTTCTCCGGCACAGAGCGCAGTCCGATCGGGCAGGACGTCTATCGCGTGAAGCTCGACGGCAGCGGATTGCAGCGACTGTCCTCCGAAGCGGGAACGCACGTCGCGACGTTCAGCCCGTCGATGCAACACTACGCGGACAAGTGGAGCGATCTCCGCACGCCCGATCAGGTGCGCGTCTATCGCGCCGACGGGAAGCTCGCGCAGGTCGTCGACGAGAACAAGGTCGCGGCGCTGGCGCAGTACGAACTCCCGCGCGCGGAACTGCTGCAGGTGAAGACGCGCGACGGCTTCGCGATGGAGGCGATGCTCATCAAGCCGGCGAACTTCGATCCGAAGAAAAAGTATCCCGTCTATCAGCCGCTCTACGCGGGCCCGCACGCACCGCGCGTGAAGAACGAGTGGGACAAATCGGCGACGCGCGGCCTGTTGCACTACCTCATCGCCCAGCAGGGCGTGGTCGTCTGGATCTGCGACAACCGCACCGCCAGCGGCAAAGGTGCGGTGTCGGCGTGGCCGGCATACAAGAATTTCGGCGAGTCGGAATTGCGCGACATCGAAGATGGACTGAACTGGCTCAAGCAGCAACCGTACATCGACGGCAGCCGGATCATGATCCACGGCTGGAGCTACGGCGGCTTCATGGTCGCCTACGCGATGACGCACAGCACGATGTTCGCGGCGGGCATCGCCGGCGGCACGGTCTCCGACTGGCGCGACTACGACAGCATCTACACCGAGCGCATGATGCTCATGCCGCAGAACAATCCCGACGGCTATCGAAAAGCCTCGCCGCGCTTCGCCGCGAAGGACCTCCACGGCCGCCTGCTCCTGATGCACGGCACCACCGACGACAACGTGCACGCGCAGAACACCTATCAGTTCGCGTACGACCTGCAGCGCGAGGGAAAGACGTTCGAGATGATGATGTACCCGCGGACGAAGCACGGCGTGACGGACAAGAAGACCATCGCGCACATGCAGAAGACGGTGCTGGACTTCATCCGGCGGACCGTGTTGCAGCGGTGAGGCTCATGGGACTGGTATCCGACGCATTCGAAGATGCGGAGGCGAGCCGCGAAGTCGAGGCGATGCTCGCGCGCCTCGATCCTGCGGACTTGCCGAGGCTCGATGAGGAGTCGCGCTCCTCGCTGCACTACATCCGGCAACAGCACGTCGAGCAACTTCCGTGGCATCTGCTCGCGGTCCTCTCGTTTCATCCGAGCGGATACGTGCGCGAAGAGGCGGTGCGCGAGCTGGCGCGGAGGAGGAGTGGCTCGGAGCTTCCGTATCTGCTGCTGCGGCTGAATGACTGGGTGCCGCAGGTGCGCGACGCGGCGAGGCAGGCGGTGGTCCGCCGCATGACCGAGGAGGATGTCCCCGCGTTCGCGCGCAATTACGTGCTCGTCGATCGATTGACGGTTGCGGGTCGCGCCGACCACAGCGAGCTGTTACAGGCGCTCTCGCGTCTCCTCGGCAGCGAGTCCGCGCGCGACGCGATGCTCGCGGCGGCGAACACGAGCTCGCCCGCCGGCGCTCGCGCGATTTTCAAATTGCTGCTCCCTTCCGAATCGCGGGAAGTGCTCGATGCCGGGTTGCAGCACGCCGATCCGATCATCCGCGTATGGAGCCTTCGCGCCGCCGCGCGTGTGATTCCCACGGAGGAACTGCAACGATTCCAATCCGATCCCGCGCCCGCCGTCCGCCGCGAAGCGCTGCTGATCTTCGGCGCGAACGAGGACGCGCTGCTCGACGCCAGCGCATCCGTCCGCGATACGGCGCGCGTGCTTCTGAAGGACGTCGACTTCGCGGCGATCTATCGCAATGCGATCCACACTCCCAAGCTCGCCACCGCGCTCGCCGGTCTCGCCGAAACCGGACGCGCGACTGATGCCGAGGTCGCGCTGCCGTACCTCACGCACGCGAGCGCAGGCGTCCGCCGCGCTGCGTTAAAGTGCGCGATTCGCCTCGGCGGGCAACCGTTCGTCGACCGCGTCGCTCCGATGCTGCAGGACGCCTCGCGGAGCGTCTCCGGCGCGGCCCGGGCCATGCTCGCTCCGCACGCGACGACCCTCGGCTCCGCGCAGCTCACGCGCATGTTCCACACCTCGGCCGACGAGCATGTGCGCAGAAACGTCCTGCACCTGATGAAGCTGCTGCCGAAGTGGGAAAGCCTTCTCTGCCTGCTAGGCGCGGCGGCGTTCGAGCGCAAGGCCGTCGAAGCCATCAAGCAGTGGCTCCGGAATTACAATCGCAGGCAAACGGTTCCGTCCGCCCGCGAGCTTGATGAACTCGCCGCGGCGCTGGTCGCGGCGAGAACGTCGGTCGACGAGGAGCTGCTGCGCATGATTCGCTTTTGCATCGAAGCGTTTCCCCGGCGCTGAGCTGGCCCGTCGTTCGCAATTTCAAGTACGCATGAGCAAACAACACCCGAATCAGGACTACTACAAGATCGGCGGTAGCGGCCAGAGCGATGGCTCGGACCGCAACGAAGACGTTCAGCGCGAGAAGCAGCAGTTCGCGCAGACGGAGAAGCAGGCCAAGCATCCGGCACAGAGGGCCGCGAAAAAGAAGTAATGACGACGTCGTTGGATGAGCTCGAAACGCGCCGCGCGCCGGCGGTGTCGGATCGCGGGAGCCGGATGCCGGCGTCGCCGATCCGCAAGCTTGCGCCGCTTGCCGAGACGGCGAAGGCGCGCGGGACGCGCGTCTATCACCTCAACATCGGCCAGCCCGACATCGAGACGCCTGCGTGCATGCGCGAGCGTCTCACGCAACTCGACTCGCGCGTGCTCGAGTACTCGCCGTCCACCGGCACGCCCGAGTTCCTGCGCACGCTGCAGCGTTACTACGAGCAGCGCGTCGGCGTGTCGCTGCACACGAGCCAGATCCTGGCCACGGCCGGCGGGAGCGAGGCGATTCTGTTCGCGTTCCTCGCGTGCGCGAATGAAGGCGACGACGTCCTCGTCGTCGAGCCGTACTACGCGAACTATCGCGCCTTCGCGACGATGGCCGGCCTCAACATCGTGCCGGTGACGAGCCGCGGCCGCGATGGATTTCACGTGCCGCAGCGCCATGTCTGGGAGCGCGCGCTCACGCCGCGCACGCGCATCGTGATGCTCTGCAATCCGAACAATCCCACCGGTACCGTCTACTCGCGCGAAGAGCTGGAGATGGTCGCGTCGTTCTGCCGCGAACATGGATTGTTCCTGATCTCGGACGAGGTCTATCGCGAGTTTGTCTACGACGGGCGCAAGGCGATCAGCGCGCTCGAGTTGAAGAACGCGGACGACTTCGTGATCGTGGTCGACAGTCTCTCCAAGCGCTACAGCGCCTGCGGCATTCGCCTCGGCTCGCTGGTCACGCGCAACCCCGCGGCCTACGAGGCCTGCCTGCGCATGGCGCAGGGCCGGCTCTCGCCTCCGGGCCTCGCGCAGTTCATCGCCGTCGGCGCGGACAACCTCGGCGAGGAGTACACCCGCGACGTCGTGGCTGAGTATCAGCACCGCCGCGACGTGCTCTTCGAAGGACTGACGTCGATCCCCGGAGTCTTTCTCACGAAACCCGAGGGCGCGTTCTACTGCGTCGCGCGCCTCCCGATCGAGAACGCCGACGACTTCGCGATCTGGCTGCTCTCCGAATTCACGCACAACGGCGCGACGGTGATGCTCTCACCGGCGCACGGCTTCTACGCCTCCGACCTCGGCCACAACGAAGTGCGCATCGCCTACGTGCTCAATGAGCACGATCTTCGCGCGTCGGTGGACGTGTTGCGCGCGGCGCTCGAGCAATACCGTCAATCGCCGGAGTAGCGCGCGCCTCCGGCGCGCCTCCCGCCGAAAAGCGCGCCGGAGGCGCGCGCTACTCCACGCGCTTCCCCTTCGTCGCGCGATCAAAGTACGCCACCGCATCGAACGCCGTGCCGAGCGGCACGATGAGATAGCCGGTCTGGAATCGCATCATCCGCTCTTCATCCATCCATGCCGCGCGGCGCTGCCCGCGTAACAGCAGGAGCGATGTCTTCGATGCCGCGAGCATCGCGTCGACGCTGTTGCTGTCCGGCTCGGATGCGTTGTCGATCGCAGGTCCGCCGTACGCCGTCGCGATCGCGACATACTTCTTGCCGAGCGCCCTCGCGAAGTGCGTTCCCGCGCCGGGGAACTTGCCCGGAGGGAGCAGCGGCCCCTGGATCAGCGCGTGCTGGACGTGCGCGTTGTGCGCCCAATAAACGGCGCGCTCGCCTTTGGGCAGACGATTGAGAATCCATAGCGTGTTCTCGGCCATCGCTTCATCGCGCGGCGCGGTGGGATGGAACGCGCCGAGGCGCAGGAACAGCTCGTTCTGCTGAATCAGACGCGCGATTCGCTTTGCCCATCCATCCTGATTCAGACGTGCGACGAGCTGATTTACATCCGCGGTGAGTTTCGCCTTCGTCTCCGCCGGCAGCGGATCGTATTTCTGCGACGCGCCGCGCCACCAGCCGGCGCCGATCTGCGTCGCGACGGGACGAATCGCGTCGATCGACGCGCGGATCTCCGCATTTCCCGCGGTCAGCTCCTCCAGCTTGTTGAGCGCCGGCACCATGCTGCCCGAGCGGTTCGGAAAATCGGCGCCGTACACGCCGACCGGGTGCTTCTTCCCCTCGCCGAGGTTCCACGCGCGGATCCACTCCATCGTGATGCGGATGTCTTCGAGCGACCCGTATCCGGACGGCAGCACTGCGTTGTAGTCGACGGTTGCCGTTTTTCCGTGCACGTAGTCATCGAGCGCCATCGCCTCCGGCAATCCCGACTCGAGCACGAGTGCGGTGACGCGATGCCGGCGCACGAGGTCCTGCAGCAGCTTTTGCCGGAAGTCGAAGAACTCGTGGATGTCATGCACGCTCTCGCCGACGCCGATGAGGCGCGCGTCGCGAATCAGAGGATCGAGGGTTCGAAACGACTCGATCGGAGCGGCGAGCAGAAAAAGGAACGCCACGCGAATCAGCATGGCCTCCGTTACGCAGCTCACCCGCGCGCAGTTGCGGTGTTCACCGCTTCATTGCATTTTCGACGATCGCGGCGATCAGTTCCGTGTACGAACGCCCGCTTTCCTTCGCCGCCATCGCGTACTCCGACGCCGGGTCGAGCCACGGATTCGGATTGGCCTCGAGCACGTAGACGCGGCCGTTGTCCTTCACGCGCAGATCGAGCCGGCCGTAGTCGCGCAGCCTGAGCGCGCGGAACGCGGTGATCGCCGTGTGCTGGATGCGCTCGAGCAGTTCGTCGTCGAGGTCGCGCGCCGGGTGCGATTTCGTTTTCTTGTAGGCCTCGGTGTTCACATCGAATTTCACTTCGTAGCCGGCGATGCGCGGCATGCCGTCGGGCAGTTTCGAGAGATCGAGCTCGATCGGCGGCAGCACCTCGGGACGGTCATTGCCGAGGACCGCGGCATAGATCTCGCGGCCGTCGATGAACTCCTCGAGCAGCGCCGGGCAGTCGAACTCCTCGTGCACATACGCGATGCGCTCGAGCAGTTCCTTCACCGAATTCACGACCGCGCCGGCGTTGATTCCCTTCGAGGCATCCTCGGCTGCCGGCTTCACGATCACCGGGAACTCGATGTCCTGCGCGTATTCGAGCACGCCTTTGTAGATGACCGCGGAGTAGGCGGTGTAGAGGTTGTGATAGCGGACGATCTTCTTCGTCACGGTCTTGTCCATCGCCAGGAACAACCCGTGCGGCCCGGCGCCGGTGTACTTCTTCCCGACGAGGTCGAGGTACGCGGCGAAGTGCATCTCCATCGTGTCGTTGCCTGCGTACGACTCGACGAGGTTGAAGAAGAGATCGGCGGGCAGGCGCGCGATGCGCGAGAGCGTCGTCGTGCGGCCGTCGACGGGGAACGTCGACGGCTCGTGTCCGAGCTCGCGGAGCGCGTCGCAGATCGACTCGACGTCGGTCTTCTTTTTCTTCTTCTTGCGCTTGCGCTTCGACGCCGCTTCGATATCGGCGCCCGGATATTCTTCGTACCCCTCCCACACGTTGTACAGAACGACGACCTTCATTGCGCGGGCCTCCGGTGCCTCACTGGTTTCTTGCCGAGGAGGAACGTCATCGCCAGCGCGGTGACGTAGACCGTCAGCTCGATCATCTGCTGGCGGCTGCGCTCGCGGACGGCGACGAGCTCGAGCTCGTCGAGGCGGCGCTCGATGGCCAGCACCAGCTCGCGCACCAGCGTGCGGCGGACGCCGGTCCAGTAGTTGACTTTGTCGACGAGGTCGCGGCGATGCTCGGCGAGCAGCTGCGACGCGGGGCGGATGTCGCGGTCGCCGGCGTGCGCGCGGCGGAGGAAGATGTCGGTGAGGTCCGTGTCCATCGCCAGGTCGCGGATCAGCGGCGACTCGTCGACCTGCCACTCGCGATAGAACTCTTCGACCGTTTCCTCCATCTCGGCGACGGTGAGATCGGTCTCGCCGGCCGGCACCGGCGGCTCGACGTCGCTGAGGTCGCGCGCGATGCGATCGACGTACTCGAGCTTGCGCATTGCGCCCCATCCCTGATAGCGCTCGCGCCAGTGGGAGTCGGGATCGAGCCAGATGGCGAAGGTCTCGGCGAAGTCTTCGTCGGGATGTTTCTGCGCGTACCAGCCGGCGATGTGGCGGACGTAGTCGCGCGAGAAGGGGACGAACGGATAGTCGTCGCGATACGGGCGGCGGAACGATCCGAACAGCGCGTGCCACTCCTCGGTGCGAAAGAGCTCGTAGGCGTAGTTGAACGCGTGCCCCGCCTCGTGGCGGAGGTACATCATGATCTCGTGCTCGCTCTCGACGTCGTTGAGCGCGTTCTCCAGATTCGCCACGCGCGGATCGCCGAGGTAGAACGGAATCCCGATCACCGGCTCCTCGGACGGGCATCCCCATTCGTCGGTGAGATAGCAGCTCGGCCGAAAACGATGCAGCCCCTTCGCCTCGAGCTCGTCATACATTTTCTGCACGAGCTGCGCGACCGGCGACGCCTCGAGCGAGAGGCCAAGGTCGCGGATCGGCACACCGAGAAGCGCGCGCGCCTCGGGGGGCGCTTGTTCGAACTGCACCATCGGGGGAAGCGGCTTCAAGAGTGCTGCCAAGGAGCGTGGAACAGGCACGGTGTGCCTTTTCCGTGGCTGAGAACAGGCCATTGTCACAAATCTGCGAATAGCACGCGCCGCTTCATTAGACCCGCCCCAATGTGCAATTGGTCGATAGCGCGAGATCCGACGCGCGCCGTACGCTGACCCTACATCAGTCGATCCGTATTAGGAGGTGCAGAGTGCGTTTTGTGGGGCGAATGCTGTTGTTCTCTCTCTCAATGCTCGTAAACCTGGCGACCGTGTCCTCAGCATTCGGTTCCGACCCGTGCGCGCATCCGTCCGGTCCGTCCGGCGTTGTTGCAGTGGACGATCTGGCCTACATCACCAGGGTCGCCGTACCCGTGAGGATCCCGGTCCTTGCGAATGATTACATCGCCGGTACAGGCACACTGATCATCGACTCCGTCACGGCGCCGTCTCCCAGTATGGGGACGGTGCGAATGGTGGACCCGAAGACGCTGGAGTACACGCCCGCCACATTGCAGGACGTGGACTTCACATACAGGGCAAAGGACCTGAGCCAGCCCGCGCTCACGGCCAGCGCGTCCGTGGCGATTCGCAAGACCGGTCTCGCGGTGACGATCAATGCAACCTGTGTCAACGGCAATTGCACGTTCATCGCCGTACCCACGGAGACGCGCAATATCCTCAATTACAAGTGGACGTGGGGCGATTCGACGCCGGGGCAGCCGGTGACCTTACCGGCTCAAGTGAATCACAGCTATTTCACCGACGGATCCTATGCAGTCACCGTGACGGTCACGTATTCCACGGGCGAGACCGTCACCGGATCGGTGACGGCGAATGCGCAATTCAGCCGCGAGCTTACGTGGAACCTCCTGCCGCCGGAAGGGCTTACGGTCTCCATTGTGAACATTTCCGGCCGGAATACGTTCCCTTTCGGAACCCAGGTGCTGGCGAATTGGAGTCCCAACGCTGCCGATTGTGGCTGGGGCTGCGGGGCGAACAATTTCGTGAATGGCGGCCAGTGTGCCTCGGACTGCTTCATCGCCAGCGACCCGTATCGCCACGCCGGCACGTACACAATCACGCTGCGGATGCAGGAGCCGAACCGGGTGACGGATTATCCGATCGTCGCCGAGGTGAGAAACGCAACGCCGGCTCCGAATTTCACGGCACAGCGGATGGACCCGTACAGCCGTGTGTTCGAATTTACGCCGGAGCTCAACGACGACGGTCCGGAGCCCTACGCGATCCTCGACTGGGATTTCGGCGACGGAACTCTGGCCACACACCCGCTCTATCCCCAGCCGTATCCCGGGTTCATTCCGAAAATCCGACATACGTTCGTGAGCTCGGGCACGCACAATGTCTCCTTCACGCTGGGCGATGCCGATGGCAAAGTGGGTGCGAAGACGAAGACGGTCGAGGTCATCAACTCGCCGCCGTTGCCGAGGATGCGCCTCTCTTGTCAGAGCGCCAACATTCTCACCTGTGTGTTCGGCTTCGGCGCGAGCAGGGACGATGGGCCATTACAGGAAGAGAACTACCGCTGGAACTACGGGGATGGGATTCAGGACGTCGGGGACTCCAGAATCCATACCTATGCGGCGGAGGGCTGTTACCCGGTCTCGCTGATGTTGACCGACGATGAGGGGCTGTCGACGACGCAGACGAAAATGACGCACGTCGGACGGTCGGTCCGCAATCCATTCACGAAATTGATGGTCGATTCGCACGCCGTCACTGTGTCGCTCGGCGACGGATTTCGCGCGAACGAAAGCGACTTGAACGGGATCGCGGAGCCCGGCGAAGAGGTCATTGTCGAACCGCAGTGGACTGCGCCGCCGGGAAACCTGCCCACGATCTGGGCGCCGCAAGGTGCGTCGATTACCTGGGACAACTGGTCGGTCCAGGCAGACCGGCCACGGAATGAAAACGGCGCGTACACCTACACGCAAGGGTATGCGGACTGCTGGACTGCGGGAGCCGGCAGTTGCTATCTGCTGCGGATCAATCCGATTGTACCGGCGATCCCTCGCAGAACGATTCACATCGACGCCAGCTGGCCGGAATACTTTTCGGGGACGAACGCGCCGACGCCCGGCAGTCCCATCACCGTGCACATCGGATCGAGCTTCGCCGATGTACCGAAGAGCCACTGGGCGTACGGTCATGTCGAATCGATCCTGCACAATAATCTGACTTCCGGATGCGGAGGGATGAACTATTGTCCCGGTTCCCCTGTGACCCGGGCCGAGGCGGCGACCCTCGTGGCGCGAGGGAAATATCCCGGCTGGACGGCGGTGGCGTGCACCGGACAGGGACCGTTTCTCGACGTCCCGTGCGGATTCTGGGCGGAGCCGTACATTACACGCCTGAAGAACGACGGAGTCGTCGCCGGCAGCGGCGGCTATTTCCGTCCCAGTGACGCAACGCTGCGCATCGAGCTCGCAGTGATGGTTCTGAAGGCAAAGATGGGCGTGAGCTATACGCCGCCGGCATGCACGCCCGAGTTCAGTGACATCGCGTGTCCTGCGTATTGGGCCGCTGCCTGGGCCAGTGCGGCCAAGGCAGCGGGCGTCACTCCCGGCTGCGGTCCGTCGCAATTCTGCCCGGAGCAGACCGCGAACCGCGCCCAAGCGGCGGCATTTATTGCGAGGGGTCTGAACCTGTCCATCAACAAGACCGCGTGTCCGGGTCCTGTTGTGTACGACCCCGTTCCTTAGCCCGCCGGCAATCGACGAATCATAAGGAGAGTTCATGAGGCAGCGTACCGTCATTGCGATGATTTTTGCGATTGTGTGCCTGAGCGGTCCAATGGCCGAAGCGGGTCTCGACAACATATTGGCGCCCGGGCTCAATCCGAACACGACCTATCACGTGAACGAATTCGACACCGTCAACATGCTGAACGGGGACCTGATGCTGGACGTGCCGTTCGGACCGGAATACAAAACGAACGGCACGCTCAAATATCAATTCAAATTGCATTACAACGGAAACTTCTGGATCTTTTTCGATTACTTCGCGATCGACCAGCCGCCCGGATACCAGGTGGGGTTGCTCAGTTATCGGACGGCGTGGTTCGATCGCGTGGCCGGCGGTTCGGTGCGGGGGCTCTCCGACTTTTACGACCGGCAGGTCGTGGACACAGGAGCCGCGCCGAGTGCGGGACACATCGGGTCGGAGGCTGTGCCCACGGGGAACGCGGGAGCGGGATGGCAGTTCGACATGGGGTCGTTCGGTGCGGACCCGGTCAACGAGTACTTCACGCAGGGAGGGTACTTCTCGCCGGACGGAAGCGCGGTCAGCTTCGGTGCGTATGTACATTCGGATGGTGTGCCGCCGGTGGCGGAGCGAACGAAGCCCGATGCCTATTCGCGGGACGATCGGTTCCTGCGCATGCGGGAAGTGGCGTCGCCGGACGTGCCTCGGCGAGAAGTGGATTTCCCGGATGGAATCGTCAAGCATTTCAAGTGCGTGCGCGGCTGCGCCACCGGCGGGCCGGAGTGGAATCTGGAGTGGATCGCCGATCCGTTCGGAAATGTATTGAAGATTACCCGTGTGCCGGAAGTGCGGCCGAATGTGGGCAATTGGGTTTGGACATTTACAGAAACGCGGGTGTCGGCAAATCCCGAGACCCGATCCGGAAACGCGTATTACAAGCTCGGGGATGCGACCGCACCGCCGATCCGGACTCATAAGCTGACGTTCAATATCGCTGCGAATGTGCCGGGCGGCGCGCCGCTGCCCAATAACTCGCGATATCTGCCGATTCCGGAGCTTCGGACGCGCCTCCTGTCGGCAGAGCTGGCCGGCCCGACGGGGCAGCCGATGACGTACTCGTTCCAATACAACGAGCTCGAGGTGATGCGGACCATCGTGCGGCCGTGGGTGGTGAACAGCGATCTTCTCTATCCGTACACGTCGCCGTCGAAGATCAAGATCTGGGTCCTGGACAGGATCGTCGCCCCTGCGGGCGGAGGATTCTGGAAGTTCAATTACTACCAGGGAACGTCGAATGACGGCACGGGCTTGTCGTACCGGTGGTGCATCGGCGGGAACAACGATCCGAACAACTGCACCGGCACGGCCGTGGACACGAGCAAGGTGGCCGGACGCATCCGGTCGGTGGAGTCGCCGATGGGTGGGGGATACGAGTACACGTACGAGCGGAGAATCTTTCCGAAGCGCGTATGCGTGACGACGAATCCGCGTGAGGGGAATCTCGGAGCCGGCATCACCACGGGGGTGGCCACGCGCAGGCAGATCGGTGGCGGCGCCGGAGCTGAGCATCCGGTTTGGAGATATTCGGGCAGCGCTTACCCGCGGTTGTTCATCGACTATTACACGCGGCCCGGAGCGCCGGGGAAGTGTACGAACGCGGCGGATTGTCCGCTGGATCTGAACAGCGGCCCGGACGGATACGACGACGGAGACGTCAACAAGAACAATTTCGTCGAGAACTTCGACGAGCGCATCTGCCGCGCACCACTGGAGTTCATCGCGGCAATGCTCGAGCCCAACGGCGCATTAGCGCTGAATTACTACAACGCGCAGTACACGGCCCAGACGGTGCGGCCGAACGGAGTGCCGGGCGAAGAGTACGGAGCGCCGTACTCGCCGGTACCGACACGGTATGACACGTTGTACCGGCAGGTCGGCCCTCCGGTGTCGCGGCCGGTGTCGACCCAGTTGTACTCGGTGAGCACGGCGGCCAGCTCGCCGTTCGTGACGAACCTCTGGGACTCGGTGCGTCGGCTGTCGCGGGAATACCGGGCCCGGGACGGAAGTGAAGAGCCGTCGACCGAGAATCTCGTGCAGCTGCTGCGCTCCACCTATCGGACGTACGACTGGAGCCGGCTGTCGTGCTTCGACTCGACCGGGAACGGCAACTACGACTGCGCGCAGTTGAATATGCGCGTCACCGGGGAACATACCCGGTTCCACGACGATCCGAAGCTGGTCACGATCAACGGGAATACCCAGCCGTCGTATGTGGAGACTCTGTATGCGGATTACGACGGTCTGGGAAATTTCCGCCAGACGAACCTGTACGGAAACGTGCGCGCGGTCAACCAGAACAACCCGGCATACAGTGAGTGGGATCATCGGGCGAGCCATACGCTGTACAACCCCGGGGTGACGTTCAATGGGACCGCGTGTCAGTTGGACGCAACGCAATGCAATCCGGCCGGAATGCCGAGCCCGACGCAGCCCTGGTTCCTGTCGACCTTCAAGCGCACGACATCGCTCGAGAAGAGCGAGGTCCAGACGGCGTTGCATCGGTTCCACCCCGACCGGGGATATCTGGTGGCGACGCGGACCCTGGCGCGCGAAGACGGGGGAACCCTTTCGACGGCTCCGGGTGCGCCGACGAAGCTGCCGGAGGATCCGCGGGTCTCGATCAAAGACGTTGCGTCGGTACAGAGCGGAGACGACCTGGTGGTCGTCCACGAGCGCGGTGACGATACGGGCCAGGTATCGGTGCTGACGGACAAGCATTGGGGAGGGGACGGCGCGGGGCTGACGGCGTGGACGGACACGATGTACGTGCCGGGCGGAAATCCGGAGTACGCGATGGAGAACCGCGTGCAGTATGGGTCGCTCGCGGCGACGTCTTACAAAGGCTGCGACGCTGCAACGACCTACCTTCAGGCCATGAGCGCCACCATCAATCCGTCGATGGGATTGCCCCAGCAGGTGACCGATCGGTCAGGACTCTCGACCGCCATTCAGTACGACGGTCTGGGACGGGCCATCACGGCGACGCCGCCGGGAGGGATGACGCCGCAGACGTACATGTACAAGCTGGCGTCCGCTGGGGACACGGTCAACTCGTTGACCATCGCGCGTGCGGGCGGCGGCAGCGCGACCTATGAATACGATCATCTGGGGCGGCTCTCCTCGACGACGGAGGTGATGCCGGCGGGGACGCAGTTGCCGGCCGGAGGCGCGGCGACGAGCGCCGTGACCACGTACACGTATACGCCGCTGGACAAGGTTGCCACGGTGAAGTCGCCTGGTTCGGCCGGAACCACCGTCACGAACCGGTACGACATCTTCAACCGGCTCGTGAGCACGGTCAACGCCGCGGGTGACCAGACCACGATGGCCTACGACGGTGTGCGGCGGATGATCCAGACCACCATCGACGTGGCCCTCAATGACTCCAACGGCCGGGGACCCATCCAGAAGACGCATCAATACGACACGTTCGGGCGATTGATCGAGATGGACGACGAAATCGCTCACGCTACTTACGAATACGACGTGCAATCGCATATCGCCAGGGCGCTCCTCAAAGGATCGGGCGCGTCGAATGTGCAGTGTGCGCAGCCGAGCGTGAACTGCCAGATGAGACGGTTCGGCTACGACGGGCGAGGGTTTCTGATGACGGCCGAGCACCCGGAGTTGCGGGTGACTGCCTCGGCCGACAACGTGATGGTCCGCGCGTCTTACGACTCGCGGGGGAAAGTGAAGTCCAGAGACCTGGCCTGGGCTTCGGGCGCATCCGCGCCGAACCTGGGATTCTGGAGTCTCTCGTACCAGTACGACGCCGCGGAGCGGATGACCGGCGTCTTCACGGGAACGGGCTCGGCGACGAAGCCGCTCAAGACGTTCTGGTACTTTCCGCCGGACGCTGCGCCGGGCCTGCAGAACCAATTGCGGCTTGCCGTGCGGCATAACTACATTCCCAACCCGGCACAGACGCGCGGGGTGTCGTCGATCGCGGTGGAAAGCGAATTTGCCTATAACGACTGCCGCGGCAGCGGAACGGGGCGCTGTGGCCTGGCGACGAGCGCGACGACACGCGCCACGGCTACCAAACCACGTGTGTGCGTCCCCCTGGCGTCGTGTACTCCCGGAGTGGAATCCGATACGTTCCTCAGCGGCGTCGTGGCGTACTCGTACGACGATCGAGGGGATCTCAGAACCCTCGGGTATCCCGTCTATGGAAGCGCTCCCGGGCGGACGATCACGTACGACTACGCGTCCGGCCGCCTTACAGGCGTGAAACAAGCGTCCGACACGCTGGCGTCGATCAAGTACCACGTGTCGGGGATGCCGAGGCGCATCGACTTCAAGCGCAGCGACGTTTTCGACGAAATCCTGACCTACGACAACGGATTGACGCGGATCAAGAAAATCAACTGGCACTGGGCGCAGAGTCCCGCGTCGGCGACCACGGGGCAGTTCGCGTTCGACGGAGCAGGGAACGTGGAGCTCATGGGCTCTGACGCGTTCAAGTACGACAAGGCGCTCAGGCTGATGCGCGCGACCATCGCCGGCAGCACGGAGGACTTCACCTATGACGTGCTCGGAAATCTGACGAAGTCGGGCGTGAATCCGCAGCACACCTATGCCGTGGACTTTGCCACGAACCATCTCACGGCCGTGTTCGGAGGCATCAGTCCCCAAACCTCGGTGACCTACGACTACGCCGGAAACGTGGCCAGCATGCCGGACGGCCGAACCCTGCCGGCCCAGACGCCGGCGGCGAATCGGCGGATTGCCTTCAATTATGACCAGTTCAACAGTATGACCAGCCTCGACGGCGAAACCCTGGGGCGGGTGTTCGTGTACGACGCGAATGACGAGCGCGTGGCGATCATCGATCACGAGGCCGCCGGCGGGACGGTCGAGACGTGGTCGTTTCGCGACACGGCCAATCGCGTCCTGCGGGACCTGCAGCGGACGTACAACGGCCAGGTGCCGGTCTGGCAGTGGAAGAAAGACTACGTCTATCGCGGCGCGTCTTTGAGCAACATCGTTGCGGCCGAGGGCGTGCGCGACGTTCACCTCGATCACCTCGGATCGATCCGCTACGTGAGTGACGCGACGACCGGTGCCCTGTCCGGCGGAACGTCGTCGGGGACTCGCTACCGTCCCTTCGGCACACTGGTCACGGTCGGCGTCCTCAATGAGCGTCCGGCGTTCACCGGCCACGAACGCGACGAAGACGGCGACGTGCGCAACGAATCGGACTTCGATTACATGCACGCGCGCTATTACTCGCCGATGATGGGGCGATTCCTCTCGACGGATCCGGGATTCGACTACGACCTCACCAATCCGCAGTCGTGGAACCTGTATGCATACGTCCGCAATTCACCGCTCGGCTCGACGGATCCGACGGGACGTGCGACGAAGCCCGAAGAACATGGGAGTCGAGGGGGGACTAACGATCAAGTCAGTGACGAGACACAGGTTCTCGACATCGACGTCGATTTTCTATTCCCTTATTACGGGTTTCATTTTGGAGGTGTGGAGGCCTCCTACTCCGAGCACACGGAAGAGCGAAGTGTTTCCTACGCTGATCTGTCACACGAGATGATGTGGGGTGACAAGCCGATGACGTGCCTCACCTGTACCCGCACGAAAGTGGTGGAGGAGGAATTCTCAATCGGCTATGCAGGCGTCGGATATACAGCCGAGCGCCACGTTCAATACAGCGTGTTGCCGGATCGCTCTGTCTCGTCTAGTGTTTTGAGCTCTCACTCCGGAGTCACCGTAGGCGTACCACTTGGAAAACATGGCTCGCCAGTGGCTGCCGGCACTGTGGAAGGCCGAGCGGTTGGTGGTGCGCAACCAACGCTGAGAGTCGCGGCTGGATTTTGGGCTGGCGTGCGAATTGATGTGGGGTTCGGGAAACTCATCGATAAATTGATTCCGCCAGGAACATTTTCGAACCTGCTTAACCTGTCACCGCGGTGTCAACAAAACTGCTCTCACTATTGACGTCCCCTCGGTGATCATGGGTCCGAATAGGTGTTCAGTCAGATGGTTGACCGGTTGGCTGGTTCACCGGTCAACCGCTCAACCTGCTATGTTTCCCCCATGAAGTACTGGCTCATGAAGTCCGAACCCTCCGCCTATTCGATCGACGACCTGAAGCGTGACGGGTCAACGAGTTGGGACGGCGTGCGCAACTTTCAGGCGCGCAATTTCATCCGTTCGATGAGCGCCGGCGACAAGGTGCTGTTCTATGCATCGAGCGCGGAACCGCCGGGAGTGACGGGGCTGGCCGAGGTGAGCGGGGAGGCGCGGCCGGAGAAGGATCCGAACTGGTCGATGGTCGACATCCAATTCGTCGCGAAGTTTCCGGAGATCGTGCCGCTCGAAACGCTGAAGAGCACGAAGGGACTCGAGGACATGGTCGTGACGAAGAAGGGCTCGCGGTTGTCGGTGCAGCCGGTTACGAAGAGTGAGTTCGATATTGTGGTGAAGTTGGGGAAAAAGAAATAGGTCCTCGGGTTCGCGGGTCCTCGGGAGTGCGGGGGCCCGAGGAACCGAGGGCCCGTGAACCCGAGGACCCTATGCTCGAGCTTTTCCGCGGCGACATCACGAAGCTCGAGGTCGACGCGATCGTGAATGCCGCGAATTCGTCGCTCCTCGGCGGGGGCGGCGTGGATGGCGCGATTCATCGCGCGGCGGGGCCGGAGTTGCTCGCGGAGTGCCGGAAGATCGGCGGCTGTCCGACGGGCGAGGCGCGCATGACAAGCGGCTATCGCCTTCCTGCGAAACACGTCATTCACACCGTCGGGCCGGTGTGGCGCGGCGGCACGAACGGCGAAGCGGAACTGCTCGCTTCGTGTTATCGAAACAGCCTTCGCCTCGCGGTCGAAAACGACGTCCGCACGATTGCGTTTCCGGCGATCAGCTGCGGCGTGTACGGCTATCCCGCCGATCAGGCCGCGCGCATCGCCGTAAGTGAGACACGCGAGTTTCTCAAAGAAAACTCGTCGATCGAGCGTGTGATCTTCACCTGCTTCGGCGAGGAGATCTGCGACGCGTATCGCAACGCGCTCGCGGTTTCTTAATCGATCGCGCGTGCATCCAAACGAGCATGAGAAAGCTCGTTGCACTGCTCATCCTCGTATTCGTTTTCGCCTGTAATAAGAGGGAAGAAGCGGCGAAGCCCGTCACCTCTGTCTCCGATGCCGCGGCATGATGCCCGCGCGCGCGAATGCGCCGGCGTCCACACTCCGCCATGCCGCGGATGATCATCCGCACCGCGAACGTGAAGATCCTCGTCGACGATACCGCGAAGACCGTCGACGCGGTCACGCAAGCGGTGGAAAGCGCGGGCGGCTACGTCTCCGGTTCGCACATCTGGCGCGACGGCGAGCTTCTTCGCGCAACGCTCACGCTGCGCATGCCGAGCGACAAGCTGACGTCGACGCTCGCCGCGATCCGCGGGCTCGCGAAGCGCGTCGAGAACGAGACCATCAGCAGCGAAGACGCGAGCCAGGAGTACGTCGATCTCGAGTCGCAGCTGCGCAACCTCGAGGCGACGGAGATCGAGCTGCGCGAGCTGATGACGACCATTCGCAAGAATGCGAAGAAGGCGCAGGAAGTGCTGGAGATGCATCAGCAGCTGAATGCGATCCGCAGCCAGATCGAGCAGATCAAAGGGCGCATGCGCTACATCAGCCAGGTCGCGGCGATGTCGACGGTGACGCTCGAAGTCGCGCCCGATCTCATCCAGCAGCCGGTCGTCGAGCCGGGCTGGCAGCCGGTCGTCATCGTGAAAGACGCCAGCCGCGCGCTCGTCGGCGTGCTGCAGTCCATCGCCACCACCGCGATCTGGTTCGTGATCTACGTGCTGCCGATTCTTGGCATGCTGCTCCTGGCGCTCTTCTTCGGGTGGAAGGTGATTCGGAGACAGCGTGCCACGGTCAATGGTTAGCCAGCTTCTTCAACATGTCCGCCGCGTTCTTGTTGTGAGGATTGAGCTCCAATGATTTCTTGTAATGTTCGATCGCTTTTTCTTTCTGCCCGGCGAGGTTGTATCCCTCGGCCAGACTATCCCAGACGTTCGACGACTTCGGGAACTCCTTCGCGTTCAGCGCGAAGATTTCGATGGCTTCGTCGGTCTTTCCCTGATTCAGCAGCGTGTATCCGAGCTGATTGAGGTTCTGCTCGACGGTGCGCGTCTCCGCCGCAACTTCGATGACGTGGCCCTGCTTCACGCGATTCGTGACCCTGCGAATCGCGCTGAAGTCTTCGAGCGGATTCGCTTGCAGCACGAGGAAGCTCGCTTCGTAGCCGTCTTCGAGCTTGCTGATCTTGCGCTTCGGAAAAAGCGAGCCGGTCAGCATGCGCAGCAACTCGAGATCGCTGTAGACCCCGAGCGCGCGCACGTTCTCGACTTCGTCGATGACGGTGCGATCGGAATCGACGCCCAGGATGACGTTCACGCCGGCATGCTTCAACAGCAGGAGATTCTCGCGATGCGGCGGATGCCCCACGGACGCGCGATGGCTGAGCGTCGTCGTGACGACGGTGATGTGCTTCTTCGCCGCGAGCTCGGCGTCGGCAGGATCGATCGGCTCGAGCGGGAGGTGCGTGATCTCGTCTGCGCCGGCGGCGACGGCGATGTGAAAGTCGGCAGCGCTCGTGACGTGCACGGTGGCGGTGAGGCCTGCACGATGCACGCGCTCGACGAGTTGCGCGAACAGTCTCGGTTCGAGTCCGCGAGACCCTTCGAGATAGAGCTTGATGAAATCCGGCTTGCCGGCCTCGATCTTCGGCCACTTGCGCTCGAATTCTTCGATGGAATCGACCTCGAAGTAGGCGTTGTCGGCCATGTTGGGAAAGCGATCGTAGATCTGCTTCGGATGTCCCCCGGCGGTGGTGAGGCCGCCGTTCGAGTAGAGGACGTCGATCGTCTCCGGTTTGTTCATCCGCGGGCGAATGTGCGCCGTGCCGGTGATGGAGCTGTTCGGGTTCTTGACGTAGAAGATGCCGGCGCGGAGGTAGCGGGCGAGCTGTTCGTCGACGTTCGCGCCGTCGGCGAAGACGTGATTGTGCGCGTCGGCGAACGGCGGAACGACGTAGCGCCCTTCGAGGTCGATCGTGCGCGCCTCGCCGTCGAACGAAGAGCGGAAGACATTGTCGACGGAGTACATCGTCTTCTTCACGAACTGCGTGCCGTCGAACCACTGGCCGTTGACGAGTTTGAGGTTGCCGTGGGCTTGGGCGGTGAAGGCTAGAAAAAAGACTATTGTCAGTTTTAGTTTCATAAAAAAAGACCTTTCAGTGATGCAAGGCGTGACGGGTGGCGTGATCGAAGGCGAAGCGGTTGTTGCGGGAGACCCGGATGCCGGGGAGGAGCGTCAGCGCGACGAGCGCGATCAGAACGAGCGCGCCGAGGGTCAGACGCTGGCGCGGAGAGAAGCGCGGATTGGCGAGGCGGCGGACGCGGGTGAGGAGCGAATGCGTGGTCTCGCCGATGCCGGCGGCCGGCGCGGTGCGGCCGGCGAAAGCCGCGGCATTGAGGAGCGTCCGCGCGTAGCGGACGCGATCGAGCGTGCCGGCGGCGATGAGCTCATCGTCGCAGCACTCCTCGCGCAGCGCGCGCGCCTCGCGGCTGAGGAGGTGATAGAACGGATCGAACCACCAGATCGTGCCGAGGAGCGCCTGCAGCCAGTTGAGCAGGACATCGCCGCGGCGCACGTGACGCAGTTCGTGGGCGATCACCACCTGCAGCTCGCTCGGCGCGAGCGAGCGAAGCAGCGCCTCGGGGATGAGAATCGCCGGCTTGAACACGCCGAGCGTCATCGGCACGGAGAGGGTGGGCGAGGCGAGGATCGGAACGTTCTCCTCGGTTGCAAGGAGGCGAGCGCCGCGGCGAAGGAGCTGCAATCGCGCGGCGACGATCAGCAGGCGAATCATGGCGATGGCGATGCCGGCGAGATGCACGTACATCAGCACGCCGACCGAGGCCGCCGCGTCGCGGATCGTCGTCAGCTCGCCGACCGGCGGCGCGGCGCTGAAGATGCCGGTCGGCAGCGGGAGCATCGGCGGGATGGCGAATTTGATGATGCCGATCATCACGATCGCGTGACGCAGCCGCGGGCTCGCGTTTTGCGCAAGACGGGCAACCGCAAATACGATCAATGCAGCGACCGTCGTTTGCCAGAGCGCATGCGCGATGTGAATCGACCAGTTCGAGGTCACGCGCGCTTCTCCAGCTCTTCGACGATCTCGCGGATCTGGCGCAGCTCCTCGCGCGTCGGCACTTTCGCATCGAAGAGCGAAGCGACGAGGCGCGCGGGGTCGTTGGCGAAGATCCGCCGCACGACGCGGCGCAGGAGGTTCCGGTACAGCGGCTTCGGTGAGCGGACGGCGTTGTACACGAACGCCTTTCCGATCGCCGCCTTGCGCCGCGCGACGAGGCCTTTCTCTTCGAGCCGGCCGAGGAGCGTGAGCACCGAGGCGTGGCTCATCGGACGAAAACTCGCCAGCGCCTCGCGAATCGCGCGAGCATCCGCGTCGCCGTGCGCATGGAGCACCGCCAAAATCTCCATCTCCGCCTCGGGGAGGATCTGCTCCGATTCGCGGGCCTCGCTCGATCGCGCTTTTCGCCGGATGGCCATTGGACGGCGGTCACGGTAAATTGACAACAGTCTGAATGTCAAGGTGCGTAACTCGTTTGTTGCGGACAGGCGGGCAGGCGGGCAGGCGGGCGGGCGGGCGAGCGGGCAGCAGGGTTCCTCGGTTCCTCGGGTTCGCGGGTGGAACGGGCCGCATTGCGAGACTGTCCCTTGACCCCGTGAACCCGAGGAACCCGTGCTTGCCCGCCTGCCCGCTTTAACATTCCCCCATGAACGAGCTGATCTCCTACTTCGACCGCATTCGCGAGCGCACCATGCGCGTCGTCGCCTGCGTTCCGCCGGAGCGCATCGACTGGACGTTCAAGGAAGGGAAATTCACGTTCGGGGACGTGATGCGGCATCTCGCGTCGATCGAGCGGTGGATGTTCGCCGAGAACGCGCAGCTGCGCCCGAGCCGTTATCCGGGCCATGGTCGCGAGCTCGCCGACGGCTACGACGCGATCGTCGACTACATGCGGCGCAAGCACGCGGAGTCGATGGAGATCTTCGGCGCGCTGACCGAGGAAGACCTCGGACGCAAGTGCATGACGCCAGGCGGCGCGGAGCTGCGCGTCGGGAAATGGCTGCGGGCGATGATCGAGCACGAGGTGCATCATCGGGGGCAGATCTATCTTTATTGCTCGATGCTCGACATCCCGACACCGCCGATGTACGGTCTCACCGAAGAGCAGGTCAAGGAGAGATCGCAACATGGCGGATGAGGAAAGCAAACCACCGGAAGACTCTTCGCAGCCGGCCGACGCAGCGTCGACGCTGCTCGCCCTCAGCACCACGGCGACGCCGGCCGACACGAAGAAGGCCGTGATCTACAACTGCGTCGCCATCATCTTCAACGAGCAGGGACTGCCGACGATGGACGAGCAGAACGAGCGCATCGTCTGGTCGACGATCGAGGAGAACGTGGTCATCGCCATCGGCAACGGCGTGACCGATTGCATCACCGGCAAGGGCTACAACTGCCCGGCGCTGGCGACGGTGTTCGTCACGCTGCGGGAGATGAATCAGGTGACGGTGGTGAGCGATCTGGTGAACGGGATCGCTTCGCTGGTGACGCCGTGAAGCGGCTCGTCGCGCTGTTCGTGCTCGCCGCCGCGCCCGCGCTCGCGCAGGCGCCGGGATGCACGAACAAGATCCAGGGTCTCTCGGCGAAGCAGCTTACGGCCGTCGTCTGCAGCGGCACCGCGGTGCCGGCGCAGGGGCAGCCGATGACGGTCGGCGTCGGCAGCAGCCAGTTCGAGGCGATGGTGAACAAGACCACGGACGTGTTCGGGTTCACCGTCGTCGACGCGTCGATCATCGATGCCACGAAGGCGCAGGAGAATCTGGTCCTGCTCTCCGGCGCGCAGACGGCGACGCTGCAATATCAGTCGACGACCACCACCGTGAACGTGCTCCCCACCGATCCGCTCGTGGCGACGAATCGCACGTCGTACAACTGGTCGGTCGGTCCGGCGAAGGCGCCGAACACGAATCCGAACAATCCGACGACGAGCGCGGAGAATCTCGACTCGATCCGCTTTCAGGGCACGGGCGAGTACGCGCGGGGCGGCGTGTTCGGCATGACGAAGGCGAAGGAGACGCTGCTGCAATCGACGGCGTCGATCGCGATCGATACGACCGACACCGACGATCCGTCGTTTGCGGACAACAACCGCGGCGCGGCATCGATCGGCTTCACGAATCTCTCCGTCGGACGGTTGTGGATGCACGGAAACGCCGGCATCGAGTCGCGCGTGGACAAGGCCTTTCACGCCGGCACGAGCAACTTCGACGTGGTGGCGAAACTGTCGGGATGGGTGCCGCTGATCCGCTCGTACACGCTCTTCTCGACGCAAGGCAAATTCATCGCCGCGCCGCTGTCGTTCACCGCGTCGTACGGCTATCGCAATCGCCGCCAGGCTGGAAACTCGGCGTCGGGGAAGGTGTTCGAGGGGACGGCGAAGTACTACCTCTTCCTCTTCGACGACTATCAGGTCACGTTCAACGGCACGTGGACGGTCAACGACTTGACCGATCGCGCGGCGACGGTGAAACGCACGCAGAAACTGTTCAAGGTCGACATCGCCTACCTCGCCGACAACAAGCAGGGCTTCTACGCTGTGGCGTCGTTGCAGGACGGATCGGCCGGCGCGATGCTGAATGACGTGCGGCAGTACTTTGTGGGTGTCGGTTTGGCGAGGTTGAATTTGGGCGGGTCGGGGGGATCGCAATAATCGGTTACGCGGTTGCGCGGTCACGCGGTTGCGCAGCAGCACCGCGCAACTGAGCAACCGCGCAACCTACTTCCCGGCCGCGCGCCGCTTCGTCGGCAGCGGCTTGAGCACGATGTGCGTCGTCTGTCCGGACGCGCGCGGGATGCTGTACGTGCCGTAGTGCGGGATGGTGAGCGTGAATGAGCCGGTCGCACCCGCATTCGGATCGGCAGCCCAGAGGTCGCGGCCGTTGATGTAGACGACGGCCTGCGCGCTCGACTGAATGCCCTCGACGCTCGCGCCCGGCGGTCCAGAACGCGATGCCGACGGCGCCGGTGCGGTTGTCGCGCGCGGCCGAAACGCGTTCGTTGTTGGCGAGGATCGAGATCGGCCGCGTCGCCGCCCACTGCTGCATCTGCGCGGCGGAGACATTCGGCACGATCGCGTATTCGGCGGTCGCGTTCACGGGCGCGGTGCCGTGGTCGAGCCACATCGTGACGAAGGACTTCGTCTGCGGCGTCTGATCGTCGGACGCGCCGAGGGACGCCCACGTGCCGCTGCGCGACTCGCGTGACGTCTTCAAATTCGATGACGACGGGAGCCAGTAGCCGACGCCTTCGAGCTGCGCCCAATCGAGGCCGCGTGCGAGCTGTGCGTTGGCGTTCATCAGCGGCCACTGATTGACGACCGTCTCGACGCGATTCGGGATTCGTGGCGGTGATGCCGCTCGTCAGAAACACGATCGCGTCGTCGAAGAAGAACCACGACTTGCGCGCGGTGAGCGACGAATTCAGCGGCGCGAGCTCCATCGCCGAGACGCCGTTCTGCCCGTCGCCGGTGCCGCCGGCGTAGGAGCGCTTGCCGTAGTCGAACGTGCCGCTCGCGGTGTCGGCTTTCTGTTCGACAGTGATGCCGGGCAGGCGCGTCCAATCGAGCGCCGGCCAGATGTCGCGTCCGAAATACTCGTTGCCCTGCAGGACGAGATAGAAGCGGCCGTCAGACTGGCGAGCGCCGAGCAGATTCTCGCCGTTCGTGCGCTCGCCCGACTTCGTGCGCGTCGAGAACATCTTCACCGAGGCGAACCAGTTCGGGCGGCGATGAATCGTGTAGTCGGAGGCGAAGTAGTGGCGATGACCGGACGGCCACGCCGCGGGGAAGCCGCTCGTTTCGATCTGCGCGGCGAGTCCCGCGAGCTCCGGCGTCATCGTGCCGCGCCACGACTGCAGCATCTTCGCCGCGGCGGAGCGGATCTCGTTCTGGCGCGGCGACGCGAACTCCGCGGCTTGCAGCAACGCCGCGAGCCCCTGAAATCCTGTCGAGGATGGACGCGCCACTTCGCGGCTGATCACCGACACGTCGAAATAGTCGCCGTAGAGCGACCAGGCGATGCCGTCGGCGACGTAGTCGCTGAACGATGCCAGCGCATCGCTCGAAAACGAATACGACGTGCCGCGCGTGATCAGGCCGTGGCGCGCGACGTCGGCCGCGAACGAGCCGCCGTAGCCGCCGGTGTACAGCTGGGCACCGTGCTGGTGGAACGAGCGGTCGTGTTTGATCCCTTCGGCCGTCGTCGGACGAACGACGCCGCTCATCGCCGTGGCGACGGCGGTCAGCATCGACGGGTCATCTTTCAACAGGCCGAGGGTGAGGTGCGTGAAGCACGACCAGACGAGATTCTCGCCGGTGGGTAGAGGACCGACGAGGCCGCGCGCGGTGGGGGAGTTGCCGATGCGGAGCGCGATCGCGTAGACGAGATCGTTGTACGTGTTCGGATCCATTTCGTCGCGCATCAGCACGAGCGTGGGACCGAGATCGAGCGGGATGCCCATCGTCCAGAACCACCAGTTGCCGGTGGGGATCTCGTTCGCGCCGTAGAAGCTGCGCGTGTACGCGAGCGCGGCGTTGATCTGGGTGCGCAGCGCGGCGTTCTTGTAATACGGCTGGCCGGGCGTCTGGTACGCCTTGGCCATCACGATGAGGCGCTGCGTGTGCGCCCACGGCGACCAGCCGCCGTCGGGCGTGTCGTCGTAGTTGATGTCGCTCCAACTCCCGTCCTCGCGCAGAAATCCGGGCGCGGTGTTCTCGCGCGCCACCGACTCCAGTGCGCCGAGAGCCTCCTGCATCCGCGACGTCGCCCGCGACGCGCCGGCGGCGGTGTAGTAGCCGATGTACTGCGCGCGCACGACGTCGAGGTCGGCCGCTCGAGCGGCCGCCGGAAGAAGCAGGAGGAGGAAGAGGAGTTTGCGCATGACGAAAAAAGGACGGCGTACGCCGTCCTTTTTCAACTCGATGGTTTGTGGTTAGACGGTCTGGACGTTGGCGGCCTGGAGGCCCTTCGGACCCTGGACGAGATCGAACTCAACCGCAGCCCCTTCCGGAAGCGAGCGGAAGCCTTTCGACTGGATCGCCGAGAAGTGGACGAACACGTCTTCGCCACCGTCCATCGTGATGAAACCAAAGCCCTTAGCGTCGTTGAACCACTTGACTTTACCGGTGCTACGCATTTCCTGAGATTCTCCTTCTGTGTCGCGGATTCCGTTTCCAAGATTGGACGGAGATAACTGTGCCGGACGCAACACGCCGTCGCGTTTCATAAATTTCAATGCGGAACTTTCTTTTCCGTCATGCCGTCGAACCCGAAAGCGAGCGGGCAGCGGGCAGGCGGGCAGCGGGCAGAAGCGAGTGGCTTCCTGCCCGCCTGCCCGCCCGCCCGCCGCCCGCAATTAAGGAGGTCCCGGCATGCGTCTTCTCTTCGTCCTCCTCACGGTTCTCTCCTCCACGACCTCGCGCGAATGGCGCGACAGCATTCGCGATGTCTATGTCGACGGAACGCTCGACCGCTCGGCGCAGACGCTCGTCACCAGTTCGCCGCGCATGTTCGCGGTGGTTTGCGGCGATCGGGTGGTGTTCTTCGATCCGCAATCGAGCGAAGTCTCCAGCGCGCCGAAGTCGGAGTTCGCGTTCAGCAAAGATCGGATGACGGCGACGAGCGCGGCAGAGCCGAAGGCGGCGCGCGCGGGCAAGGTCGTGAAGGCGAACGACTCGACCTATCTCGCGACGCTCGACGGCAAGACGGTGCTGATCACCGCGCATCAGAGCAAGGCTGGGCCGATGTCGCTCGAGGAGCTGTGGCAGACCGCGCCGGTGTGGCGCGCCATCAGCGAAAACTACGAGCCCGATCCGGCGATGATCGAGCGCCTGCAGCAAGATCGATCAGCCGATGCGGCTGCAGATCGTACTCGCGACCTGGTGCGGCGACAGCCGCCATCACGTTCCTCGGCTGCTGAAATCGGTCGAGCGCGCGAACAACCCGAATCTCTCCGTCGAGCTGATCGGCATCGGCCCCGAGTTCACGACGCCGATGACGACCGTGCAGGGCGAGAACATCACCAACGTGCCGACGGTGATCGTGCGCAATGGTGAAAAAGAAATCGGCCGCGTCGTCGAGACGCCGGCCGCGGCGACGATCGAAGAAGACATCGCCGACATCGTCAGCGGCACGCCGAAGCCGCATCCTTCGCGTCACGAGCGCGGCGCGCTGAAGACGAGCGGCACGTACCTGCTGCGCGACGCGCGCCGCCGCGTGGAAGGAACGGAGCAGTTCGAGGTGTACGAGAAGATCGTGCACAGCGTGATCCGCAAGACGGACGGCACGTCGATCGAGACGTGGGCGTCGCCGACGTTCGTCGAGATCACGAGCCGCGGTGTAAGCGTGACGCGCGCGCGGTTCCGCCGCACGGACAAAACATGGTCCGCCGAGGCGCGCGGCGCGGCGGGAGGAATCGTCGACCAGACGCTGGTCACGCCCGACGCGCTGATCACGCCGGCGACGGTGACGTACGCATGGGCGCGCAATGCTGCGAGCGCGTATGTCATCCCCGAGCACGGCATGGGCGAGGTGCGTGCGGTGAAGGCGCGCGTGGCAGAAGGAGACGTGCCGAAGTTTGTGCGGCTGGAAGATGGATCGACGCGGAAGCTGCTGAAGTGACGCCGCCGTGTGGTGCGCGCCTCCGGCGCGCCTTGGGGCGGGAGGCGCGCCGGAGGCGCGCACCACACGGCGATTACGCCGCGGTGAAGTAGATGCTCTGCTCGCGCCCGCACGCCGCGCACTGGCGAGTGACGATCGTCATCTCGCGCTCGGCGTAGCGGGCGCGTTGCATGTCGGGCGTCGAGTAGTGGCGCGCGCCGCAGGAGCAGGCGAGGCCGGCGAGGTGCGAGTGGATCTCGTCGCCGTGGCGAACGGCCACCGCGGAGGCGGGCGCTTCGCCGGGACGGAAGGCGATCGCGGGAACGAGCACCGGCGCGTTGCTGCGCCGCGTAGCGAACATCCAGCAGCAGCCGACGAAGGCGGCGACGATCACGAGGCCGAGGCCCCACTTGATCGGCGTCTGCGCCTCGGCCTTCGCCACGCGCGGCTGCGCGCCTTCGGGCGCGAAGCGATAGCCGATCTCGCTGGCGATCGCATTCAGCTTCATCAGATGATCGGGCACTTCCTTCGCCGCGACGTAGTCGCGTTTCGCGCGCAGCGACTGCCGGATCGTGACCGTCTTTCCGTTCCGATCGATCACGTAGTCATAGCGGAACGCCGGCGTCTCCGTGACCGTGGTGCTGTTCTCCACATCCACGACCTCGGGGAAGTTGAGCGTTACTGTCTGCCGCACGTCGAGCGGATAGTCGAACGCCAGCGGCATCGTGCGGATCATCGTCCCCGGCCGGCGCAGGTGCGACTGGAGGACGCGCGGGTACCACGACCACTGCCCGTCCTTCCACACCTCCGACACGCGGTACTTCTCCGTCACCACGATCACGTTGCGCAGCCGGTCGTCCTGGATGCGCGGCGCGCCGTCGGCTTCGATCTTCGGCTGATCCGCCGCCAGCTCATTGATGCGCGCGTGCGCGAAGTCGTCGATCGACATCGAGGCGAGCTCGCTGCGGAAGCCGTCGGCGTCGCTGCCGCTATAGGTCGTATTCACCGTCAGTTGTCGTCGGCTTCGCATAGTCCGTTGTCGTATAGGTCATATTCGACAACAACGGAGCCTTTCGCGTTCGTCTCCACTTTCGCCAAGTTGTGTGTTTCAGCGCGCACGATCAGCGCGCGGCCGTCGTTCGGCGTTTCGACCGTGCGCAGCGTGCCGCCCTGATCGGCGATCGTGCCGTCGACCCAGTACGTGCGGCCGGCGTCGGTGACCTGCGCGATGACGTGATCGAACAGGAACGGCGAGGGGAGCTTCTCGTCGAGGCGATGCTGCGTCGTCGTGTTCACGAGCGCGGGATAGGCCTCGAGCCCGAGCTCGCGCAGCAGCGAGACGAGCAGCAGCGTCTTGTCCTTGCAGTCGCCCCAGCGCGCCTCGAGCGTTTCCCACGGCTGATGCGGCTCGTGCGAGTTGCGTCCCATCTCGATGCCCAGGTAGCGGATCTCGTCCTGCACGAACCGGATGGCGGCCGTGATGCGGTCTTCGCGATTCGCGTGCTCGCCGTAGATTTTCGCGGCGAGCTTTTTCACTTCTTCTGTCGACTTCGCGTCGAGCTCGAACATCGCCGTCGCCCAGCCCGCCACTTCGTTCCACGACGCGAACTCCGTCACCTGCACCGATTCCCACGGCTCGTACCACGACGGAATCGCGTCTTCGACGTCGAGCGCCTCGACGCCGTTGCGCTCCCACACGTACACCTGCTCGCTGCCGAGGGTCGTGATCGCCGGATCGGCACCGCGCCACTGCAGCGGACGGCCGGCGGGCCAGACCAAACGGTGACGCAGGCGATGGACGGGAACGCCGCGGCTCAGGTCATAGTCGGCGGTGTACTTGCCGCCGAGAATCGGATTCGCGCCGTCGAGCGACCAGGAGTAATCGATGACGTCGCCCGGCCGCACGTCGCGCAGGATCACGAGCGCGGTGCGCTCGCCGTCGTAGATCTTGTTCTCCGCATCCTCTTCTTTATCGATGACGCGGATTTCATCGACGTCGATCGCGTTCGTCCGCTTGCCGTCGCGCACGATCGCCACTTCGTGAATCGTCAGGCGCTCGAAGTCGGGATCGAAGTCGAGCTCCAGCTCCGACGCGTTCTGCACGCCGCTCGGCGAGAGGACCTTGCGCACGGTGCGGAAGTACTGCGATTCCGTCTTATCGGAAACGTGCACCTGGTGATCGAGGAGGATGTCGTAGATGCCCCAGCGGACGTGCTCCTTCGACACGTTCAGAGACGTGTCGGCATCGACGCGCTCCGCCCACGCGGGAGCGGACCGGATGTCGAATTCGCGTGCATAGAGCGGCAGCGCGAGGAGACAAACGAAAACGAATTTGAGGAACCGCACTGGACGCGGCGATTGTAGCAAGTTATTAGTTAGCCCATGAGCAGACGGGACAGTTATCCATGTCGTGGCCGCGCGCCGGACAGTGCTCGCGGCCGAAGTAAATGAGCTGCAGATGGCGCTTCGCCCATTCGTTAGGCGGAAAGACTTTCTTGAGATCCGCCTCGGTCTGCACGACGTTCTTTCCGCTCGATAATTTCCATCGCTGCGCGAGGCGATGGATGTGCGTGTCGACCGGAAACGCGGGCTCGCCGAACGCCTGCGTCATCACTACGCTCGCGGTTTTGTGTCCGACGCCGGGGAGTTTCTCGAGCTCGTTGATATCGCGAGGCACCTTGCTGCCGTAGTTGTCGACGAGCGTCTGCGCGAGCTTCCTGATGTTCTTCGCCTTCGACGGCGCCAAGCCGCAGCTGCGAATCAGCTCGAGGATTTCCCCTTCGCTCAGCTTCGCCATCTGCTGCGGCGTCGACGCGCGTTTGAAGAGCGCGGGCGTGACTTTGTTTACCTGCACGTCCGTCGTCTGCGCAGAGAGCAGCACGGCGATGAGCAGCGTGAACGGATCGCGATGCTCCAGCGGAATCGGCGGCTGCGGGTAGAGGCGGTCGAGGATCTCGCCGATCTTCTTAGCCTTCTCGCTTCTCTTCATATCCCACCAACGCCAGCACGTCTTTCGGCGGAATGTTCCCGCCCTTTCCTCGGATGATGGTCCGCACTTTCGCGCTCGCGCAGAACGTGTTCTCGCCCTTCTCGACGATGTGCTCGAGATAGAACCACTTCTCGTCCCATCCCGTGACGCGCGAGCGGATGCGGAAGCGCTCGAACGGTTTGATCTCGCGGCGATACAACACCTCGCATCCGCCCATGATCGGCCGCCACCCTTTCTTCAGCAGCCGGCGCAGCAAACCGGTGCGGCCGATCAGATCGACGCGGGCGATGTCCATGAAGCTGAGATAGCGGCCGGCGTTGAGATGGATGTTCAGATCGCAGTCGTGCGGCAGCGCGGTGAACGTCACCACCGATTCGCCCATCGGCTCGATGCGCGAGCGGAACGCGCTCGCGAACATGACCAGGAGGAATCGGAAGAGAAGCAGCATTCAATTCAGATCGAACAGCAGAATCTCCGCGCCCGAGCCGCTGATCGTGATGCTACGTTCGTCCGCGATCGCCGCGCCGTCCCCTTCCTTCAACTGCTGTCCGTTGATCTCGACATTGCCGCGCGCGACCTGCAGCCAGCCGTAGCGATTCGGCGCGAATTCGTGCGTGACCGGTGCTCCGTTCAGCAGCGACGCGTACACGGCGACGTCCTGATGGATCTTCACCGAGCCGTCGCGGGAGTCGGGCGAGGCGACGATGCGCAAGGTTCCGCTGCGCTCCTCTTCCGAGTACAGCTTCTGTTCGTAGCCGGGCGTGATGCCGCGCCGCTCGGGCAGAATCCAGATCTGCAGCAGGCGCACCGGCTCTTCGAGCGACGCGTTCTGCTCGCTGTGCATCACGCCCGTGCCGGCGCTCATTCGCTGCACTTCGCCCGGATGAATGATCGAGCCCGAGCCCATCGAGTCGCGATGCTGCGAGCGCGCCTTCGATGACGTACGTGACGATCTCCATGTCGCGATGTCCATGCGTCCCGAACCCGCGCCCCGCCGCGACGCGATCGTCATTGATGACCCGCAGCGTGCGGAAGCCCATGAAGTCGGGATCGTAGTAATCGGCGAACGAAAACGTGTGGTAGGTATCGAGCCATCCGTGATCGAAATGGCCCCTCTCCTCGGCTTTGCGGATCGTGATCATCGTGTGTCTCCTGCCGTGGGAAACAATCCCTGATTCCCGCTTATGATGTCGTTCCCATGCACGACGACCCGCCGCCGCGCGAGCTTCCCGAGCGCACGGGCAAGCACGTCTGCATCAAGTGCCTGGCCGTGATTGCGTCCGAGGAGTACTTCCGGAACGATCATATCTGCAACGAATGCGCGGCGAGTGACGAGTATCCGCTGGCCTCGACGCCGGAGCCGAAGCAGTCAGAAATGACGCGGGTCGCGGTCATCCATGATTGGCTCACCGGCATGCGCGGCGGCGAGGCCGTGCTCGAAGCGATTCTCGACGTGCTTCCGGACGCCGATCTCTTCACGCTCTTTCATTTTCCCGGCACCGTCTCGCAGAAAATCGAGTCGCGCACGATCATCACCTCGAACGTGCAGAAACTCGCGCGGACGACGAGCGACTATCGCAAGCTGCTCCCGTTATTTCCGCACGCCGTACGCAAGTGGGACCTCTCCGCGTACGACCTCATCGTCTCGTCGAGCCATTGCGTGGCGAAAGGCGTGAACGCGCGGGGCAAGCCGCACCTCACGTACTGCCACACGCCGATGCGCTACATCTGGGATCGCTTCGACGACTACTTCCCGCGCTCGCGTCCGCTGCGACGCGCGGCGGCGATGTCGATCGCGCCGTGGCTGCGGCGGTGGGATGTCGCGACGTCGGCGGAAGTCACGCGATTCGTGGCCAACTCGCGCTTCGTGCGCGACCGGATCCGCCGCTTTTACAAACGCGACGCCGAGATCGTGCATCCGTATGTCGACGATGCGTTCCTCGGCGCGCCGATCGAAGAGGAGCGCGAGCGACTACCACATCATCGTGTCGGCGCTCGTGCCGTACAAGAAAGTCGACCTCGCGTTCGCGACCGGCAAGCGCCTCGTCGTCATCGGCGGCGGTCCGCTGTTCGAGGAGCTGAAGCGGCGCGGCGGGCCCAACGTTGCGATGCTCGGCTCCGTACCGAGAGAGGTCATCATCGAGAAGCTCGCGCGCGCGCAGAGCCTCATCCTCCCCGGCGTCGAGGACTTCGGGATCACGCCGCTGGAGGCGATGGCGGCCGGCACGCCGGTGGTGGCGCTGCGCGAAGGAGGCGTGCTCGATACGGTGGTGGAGGGCGTGACAGGAATTTTCTTCGACCGGCCGGAGGTAGACGCGCTTCGCCGCGCGCTCGACGACGTCGAGACGCGGACGTGGGATCGCGCGAAAATTCGTTTGCACGCGGCGCAATTTTCGCGTGTACGCTTTGACCGCGAATTCCGTGTCATCCTGTGCCGCGTAGACGGCGAAGGATCCCCTGAATCAGGGGATTCCTCGCTACGCTCGGAATGACACCCGGATCATGATCGAAAAGAAACATCGCACCCTGGCCACGATCTATCTGATCAGCGACGCCGTCGCGTCGAACCTGGCCATGCTCGGGGCGTGGTTCCTGCGCTTCCAGTTCGAGGTCATCCCGGTCACCAAAGGGCAGCAGGATCTCGCGACGTACGCGAAGATCCTGCCGATCGTCACGCTCGTCTTCCCGCTCGCGTTCGCGGTGCAGGGGCTCTATCGCATCCGCCCGACGCGCGGGAAAGCGGAGGAGTGGCTCGCGGTCGCGATCGGCTCCGTCGTCGCGACGGTCGTGCTCTCCGGCGTGCTGCTGTGGGTGCGGCCGGGCGGCAGCGACAACGTCTACTCGCGCGCGACGCTGGCGATCTTTCTCGTCTGCGCGATCGTCTTCGTCATCGGCGGACGCACGATGCTGCGGACGATCGTGGAGCAGCGCCACCGCGCGGGCAAAGATCTCGATCGCGTCTTGATCGCCGGCAACGGCGAGCTTGCGCGCGCGGTGCTCGAGCGGATGAACGAGCATCGCGATCAGCTCGGCTTCCGCATCGCCGGCTATCTCCGCAACGGCGATGATGGCGAGCTTCCCAACCTCGAATGCCTCGGCACGGTCGCGCAGGCCGAGGAGATCGTGAAGGCGCATGCGATCGATCACGTGTTCGTCGCGCTGCCGCATGCCTCCTCGCAGGCGATGATCAACCTGATCGATCGGCTCACGCGCAGCATCGTCTCGATTCACGTCGTGCCCGATCTCCTGCAGTTCATGGTGCTGCGCTCGCGCGTCGAAGACCTCGACGGCTTGCCGACGATCAATCTCTCCGAAACGCCGCTCGAAGGCTGGAGCCGCTTCGTGAAGCGCGCGTTCGATCTCCTCGTCGCGGCGGCGGCGCTGCTCGTCTTCTCGCCGGTGATGCTCATCGTCGCGATCGCGATCTGGCTCGAGGATCGCGGACCGCTTTTGTATCGACAGATCCGCATGGGGCTCGACGGAAAGCCGTTCGAGATCGTGAAGTTCCGCTCGATGCGCGTCGGCGCGGAGAACGAGACCGGCGCGGTGTGGGCGGAGAAGGACGATCCGCGGCGGACGAAAATCGGCCGCGTGATCCGCGCCTGGTCGCTCGACGAGCTGCCGCAGCTCTGGAACGTGCTCGTCGGCGACATGAGCGTGATCGGCCCGCGCCCCGAGCGGCCCGAGTTCGTCGAACAGTTCCGCTCCGAGTTCCCGCACTACATGCTGCGCCACAAAGTGCGTGCCGGCATGACCGGCTGGGCGCAGGTGCACGGCTGGCGCGGCAACACGTCGATGCGCATGCGCATCGAGCACGACCTCTATTACATCGAGAACTGGTCGCTGCTGCTCGACGTGAAGATTCTCTTCATGACGGTCGTGCGCGGTTTGCGCCACGAGAACGCCTACTGAGATGCCTCCTTGCCACGCGCCGCTGTTCGAACCGCGGCCGGGCTGGGAATGCGCGCTCCGCGCGGTGGCGATCATCGTCGCGCTGCCGGTGCTCTTCCTCTTCTCCTGGATCCCGGCCGTGCACTGCATGCTGCTGCGATTGCTGTTCGAGCTGCGCCGCTGCAGCAAGGGCAATCGCGAATCGAATCTCGATCTGCGATTCGATCCGAACGCGTGGATTGCCGAGCTGCAGCTCTCGTCCGAGATCATCTGGGAGGAGCCGCAGGGCGAGCTGCGGCCGCACAGCAGCTGGACGCGCGACGAGCGCGCGGAGCTGTGGAGCGCGTTCTGGAAAGCGCGGCTCGAGGAGCCGATGGGGATTCCGGATGCGCCGGCCGAGGCCGCGCCGGCGGCGACGGGACGCGCGTTCGGGACGGCGTATTCGCGCGATCTCGCGTGGCGGATTTTTCTCGCGCACGTCGCGCATTCGCTCGCCGTCGAGCACGCGCGGCGCGTGCCGTGGTCGCTGCGGACGGCGACTCCCGCCGAGCGCGCGATCCTTTTCGACAGCCGCGCGTTCTTCCGTCCGATCCGCGATCTGTACGAGCCGCTGATGAACGATCACGGCTGGCTCACGTACGGCGATCCGGTGGCGACGTTCCGCTTCGCGCGCACGATCGGCGCATCTCCCGCTGCGATCGTGCAGTGGGCGCACGAGAACATGATTCACATCCGCGGCGATCTGTCGCCGGCGAATTGCACGAATCACTTCGGCTACGCGGGCTATCCGCCGGTCGCGGCGGTGATCGCAGGAACGACACGCACGGACGACGGCCGCTTCGCGCATTGGAGCGCCGGCTGCTGGGGGATGAACGGTTTCGTGCGCGCCGTCCTGCGCACCGCGAACCTCGGCGTCGCCGTGCGCGGCGTCGCCGGTCACGCGCTCCCGCATTTCGTCCGCGACGATGTCTTCCTCTCGCACGGCGATGATCCGTACAACGCCCTGACGCGGACCAATCCTCCGTATTCGATGGCGCTGCTGCTGGTCGGCGCCGCGCAGTTCGATGCCTGGTACGGCGCGACGGTGCCGCCCGCCGATGCGGCGAACAATGTCGGCCGCCGCGTCGTCGAGGTCACGGTCGATCATCCCGAGAGCCTCTACCTGCTGCAGGCGCGATGCAGGGACATCGACGGCGGGGTTCCGCGTCCCAGCAGCGAGGTCTACCGCGTGTTCCGCGATCACTACACCGTTGCCGAGCTCGAGGCGCGCACGCTGTGGGAGCGCATCGACGCCGCGATCGCCGCGCGCGGCGGCTGCCGCTCACTATAATGCGCGCCCTCTATGGGCAAACACTCCGATTCTCTTTTTCAGCGCGCGCAGGAAGTGATCCCCGGCGGCGTGAACTCGCCGGTGCGCGCGTTCCGCGGCGTCGGCGGCACGCCGCCGTTCATCGACATGGCGCAGGGCTCGCGCATTTTCGACGCCGACAACCTTCAATACATCGACTGCGTCGGTTCCTGGGGACCGATGATCCTGGGCCATTGCCATCGCTACGTCGTCGAGGCCGTGAAAAAAGCCGCGACACGCGGCTTCTCGTTCGGCGCGCCGACCGCGGGCGAGATCGAGCTCGCGGAAATGATCGTGCAGGCCGTGCCGTCGATGGAGATGGTGCGCCTCGTCAACTCCGGAACCGAAGCGACGATGAGCGCGCTGCGCCTCGCGCGCGCGGCGACGGGACGCAGCAAGATCGTCAAATTCGACGGCGGCTATCACGGCCACGTCGACTCGCTGCTCGTGAAAGCGGGATCGGGCAGCGCGACGTTCAACGTGCCGGATTCCGCGGGCGTGCCGAAGGAAGTGACCGCGCTGACGCTGAGCGTTCCGTACAACGATCTCAATGCCGTGCGCGAGGCGATGAAAGACGCCGACGTCGCGGCGATCATCGTCGAGCCGGTGGCCGGAAACATGGGCTGCATTCCGCCGCAGCCGGGATTCCTGAAAGGGCTGCGCGAGATCTGCGATGAATCGGGCGCGCTCCTGATCCTCGACGAAGTGATGACCGGCTTCCGCGTCGCGTACGGCGGCGCGCAAGCGCTTTACGACATCAAGCCCGACATCACCACGCTCGGAAAAATCATCGGCGGCGGCATGCCGATCGGCGCCTACGGCGCGCCGCGCAAATTGATGGAGCTGGTCTCCCCCCTCGGTCCGATGTACCAGGCCGGCACGCTCTCCGGAAACCCAATCGCCGTAGCCTCGGGGCGCGCGACGCTGAGCGTGCTGCGCAACTCATCGATTTACGACGATCTCGAAGAGCGCAGCGCCGAGTTCGAAGACGGCGTGCGCAAAGCGGCGGAGAAACACGGCGTCCCGATCACCTTCAACCGCGTCGGCTCGATGTGGACTCTGTTTTTCGCCGAAAAGCCGGTCACGGATTTCGAATCCGCCAACACCTCCAACCGCGAAAAGTTCGCGCGCTTCTTTCACCTCATGCTCGCCGAAGGCGTCTACCTCCCGCCGTCGCAGCTCGAGGCCGCGTTCTTCTCCGCGGCGCATGCGAAGAAGGACATCCTGCAGTTGATCGAGCGCGTGGATCGGGTGTTGAAGAAGGTGGCGTGGGAGTTTGGGAACTAGGCTTTTTCTCTCAACTTCACCAGCGTTTCCTCTTCGGCCGCTGCATGCGCGTTTTTTGCGGCGATCCACGCGTCATCGGCGCGTTTCAGCAGCGCTTCTTTTCGTGGCGCGTCGGTGAGCCCGCCGAGGTTGATGCAGACGTTTTGATACGCGCCGGCGGCGGCGGCGCGCGCCATTTGCGCGCCGACGCCGGCGTCCGAGAGCGACGCCTGCAAGCCGATGCGCGCGATTTCGCGATTCAGCTCGATGATCTCCGGACACGCCTCGAGCACGCCGAGCGGCACCTCGGCTGCGCCGACGGTGGCATCCGCGAGCGCCTGCTCGCGCGCGGGATCGTCCTTCGGCATCCGCATCGCGTCGAGCAGTGCATCGAAGGCCGCGGTGTCGGCGTCGACGGCGGCGAGCATTCGATCCTTCAGCTCCTGCGTGCGATTGGCGATGCGATCGAGATCCGTTTGCTTCGACTCGAATCCTTTCTTCGTGTGCGAGAGCACGGCGACCATCGACGCCAGCCCTGCGGCCATCGCTGCGGCGAGCGCGGAGACGGATCCGCCGCCGGGCGCGGGTGATTCGCTCGACAGCTCGTCGGTGAACTCGCGCAGCGACATCGACGCGAGGCGCTGCGGCGAGCCGAGGCGATACTCGATCACGCGCTCCTTTGGATCGAAGGGCTTCACTTCGTTGAGACCGAGGGTGCGGATCGCGGCGTGGATGAGCGCGGATTCGGGGACGCCGGTCGGACGGCTCATCTTGCCGAGGTAATGGCGGCCGGCGTCGAGCAGCACCTGGCGCGGCACGAGGCCGACGATTTCGGAGCCGGTGACGCGCAAACCGCGGTCGCGCGCGCGCTCGTCGCAGGTGTCGAAGACAGTGTGCAGCGGCGTGACATCGAGATCCGTCAGATTGATCGATACCTGCGCGCAGCCGAACTCCGGAATCACCCAGCCGACTGCCTTCACGGCCTTGAGGATTCCCGGCTCCCACACCGGCTCGCCTTTGTCGTCGAGGATCGGCTGATCGTTCGCGTCGCGCTTCATGCGGCCGCGCTCGCGGATGTCGAACGCCACGCGGTTCGCGAGCCGCTTGTCGAGCGTGTTGAGGTTCACGTTGTAGGCGACGAGAAACTTACGCGCGCCGATGACGATCGCGCCGCTCTTCGGCACGAAGTCGGTTGGGCCGAAATCCGGCTTCCATTGCGGCTCCTGCAGCTTGCGCGCGCACCCTTCGTACTCGCCTTCGCGGATGTCCGCGAGATTGCGGCGGTGCGGCGCGCTGCAGGCGTGCTCGTACAGATACACCGGCACGCCGAGCTCCTTGCCGATCCGCTCGCCGAGCCGCTGCGCGAGCGCGACGCACTCCTCCATCGTCACGTTCGCGACCGGAATGAACGGCACGACGTCGACCGCCCCGATGCGCGGATGCGCGCCGCGGTGCGTCGTCATGTCGATCAATTCCACGCCCTTTTGCGCCAGCCGGAATGCCGCCTCCAGCACCGCCTCCGGCTCGCCGACGAACGTAATCACGGTCCGATTCGTATCCGCCCCCGGATCGACATTCAGCAGCGTCACTCCATTGACCGACGCCGCCGCTGCGGCCACCGCGTGATACACCTCCGGCCTGCGCCCTTCGGAAATGTTCGGAACACACTCGACGATCTTCATGCGCGGCGGATGCTACAGTTGGGATACGACGATGGGCAAACGAACGATCTACATCCTGACCGCGGTCTCACTCATCGTCGCGCTGCTGCAACTGACGTCACTCGCGTTCCTGCCAAAGGACGCGGGGGATTTTGTGTGGGGGTTGACGGGCGGGCTGGCGATTGGGGCGTTTGTGGTTTGGATCGTGACGCGGCGGAGTGACTAAGCCGTCTCCGCCCGCCCCCGCACCGACATCCAACTTCCGATCCATCCCGCCAGCATCCCGCCCGCGATGAGCGCGGCGATCTTCTGCCACGGAAGAAATCCGGTGAAGAGGAAGCCCCACAGAATGGAACTGGACGGCGGCAGTGTGCGCCGGCCGGCTTCGAACAGGGCGTAGAGGATCAAGACGGCGAGGCATCCGCCGAGGAGGCCTTGCAGGAATCCTTCGATCAGGAAGGGGCCGCGGATGATGCGCTCGGTGGCGCCGACGAGGCGCATGATCTCGATCTCTTCGCGGTAGAGCATCATCGTCAGGCGGATGACGTTCGCGATCGTGAACGCGGCCGCGATGGCGAGGACGCCGCCGGCGACGAGGCCGGCGATGTTGATGATCTGGATCAATCGGCGCAGGCGCAGGATCCACTGCCAGTCGTATTGCACCTGATCGACACCGGGCATTGCGCGAATGACGTCCATGCGGGCGACGAACGCGCGCGACTGCGCGAGCGCGGGCGTGACGTCAATCTCGAACGACGGAGGAAACGGGTTCGTGTCGAGCTGGCCGACGACTTCGGAGAGATTGGCGAAGTATTTTTTGAAGCGCGCGAGTGCGGCGGCGCGATCGATGAAGCGGCGCTGGGCGAGCGTGCGGTCGGCAGCGAGGTGTTGCTGGATCGCGGCGATCTGTTGCGGCGTGGCATCGGGAGTGAGATAGATGATGACGCGCGAGCGGCCCTGCCACTCCGCGGCGGCACGGCCGAGGTTCTCGGCGATCAGGAGAAACGCGCCGACGGTCACGAGCGAGATGGCGATCATGGCCACGGCCACGAAGCTCGTTCGCTTCGAGACCCAGATGCGGCGCAGGGCTTCGCGGAAAAAGTAAGAAAACGTGTTGGACGGAATCTCCGGCTCGCGGCGCCCGGGAATGAAGTCGCGCGGCATCAGCCGATCCCGAAGATCCCTTCGCGTGCGGGACGGGCCTCGATGACGCGCGCTTTCTCCTCCACCACCCGCCCGTGCTCGAGCATGATCACGCGGCGGCCGCTGCTCTTGATGAGGTCGCGGTCGTGCGTCGCCAGCAGCACCGTCGAGCCGCGCAGGTTTGCCTCCGAGAAAATCTGGAGGATCTCGCGCGAGAGGTCGGGGTCGAGGTTGCCGGTCGGCTCGTCGGCGACGAGGACGAGCGGGTCGTTGATCAGTGCGCGCGCGATGGCCACGCGCTGCTGTTCGCCGCCGGAAAGCTGCAGCGGGTAGGCGTTGAGTTTGTGATGCAGATCGACACTGCGCAGCGCTTGATAGGCCTTTTTCTTGTGCTCTTTCGGCGCGACGTTGAGCACCGTGAGGATGAAGGAGAGGTTTTCGAAGACGGTCATCCGCTCGATGAGCTTGAAGTCCTGGAAGACCATGCCGATCTCGCGGCGGAAGTAGGGGAGTTGGGCCGGTTTCATCGCGCCGAGGTTGCGGCCGTTGACGATGATCTGCCCGTCGCTCGGCGTGATCTGCCGGAGGATGAGCTTCAGCAACGTCGATTTTCCCGCGCCGCTCGGACCCGTCAGGAAGACGAATTCGCCCTTCTCGATCTGGAACGTGACGTCATTGAGCGCCGTCGAGTAGCGGTCGAAGCGCTTCGTCACATGATAAAAATGAATCATCGAGCGTCACGTCATGATAGCCCGCTTCTGTCTGGTCTGTCTCGGCGGAGCCCTCGGCAGCGGCGCGCGCTACGCGACATCGCTCTGGGCGGCGAGCGCGATCGGCACCGCGTTTCCGTTCGGCACGCTGATCGTGAACGTCGTGGGCTCGTTCCTCATCGGCGCGGTCATGGAGATGATGCCGCCTTCGGAGTTGCGGCTCGTGCTCACCGTGGGTGTGCTCGGAGGCTTCACAACCTACTCGAGTTTCAATGAAGAGACGCTACGCTTGCTGCGCGGCGGCATGACTGGAAGCGCGATGATGAATCTCTGCGCGACGGTCGCTGGTTGTTTGATCGCGGGAATTGCCGGTGCGGCTGTCGCAAGAATGATCCGCTAAGGAAGTGGAGGACAGACAATCCTGTCTGTCCTCTGGCCGTGCCGTGAGCCGGACAGGCAGGATTGCCTGTCCTCCACTTGTTCTAGTGACGGCAAGCCATTCGGAACCCAACGCGCTTTCCGAGTGCGGCGGCAGAGCCGCCGCTTAGCGTTCGCGCAGCGCCACCGCCACCGGAATCCGCGCTGCCTTGATCGCCGGGAAAAACCCGCCCACCACCCCAATGAACAGCGCGTACAGAATCGCGCCGACCATCAGACTGGGCGTGACCTGGAAGGCGAAGGCGACCTGGCTGAACGTCTGCCAGTTCATGGTCGCGCTGCGGTAGCCGTCGAAGGCTAGGTAGGCGCCGAGGGCGCCGAGGATGCCGCCGGCGAGGGCGAGGAAGAGGGCTTCGAACATCACCGAGATCATGACCGCGCCGCCGCCGAAGCCGAGGGCTTCGAGGGTGGCGATGTCGCGGGAGCGCGCGGCCACGGCGGTGTACATCGTGTTCAGCGCGCCGAAGATCGCGGCGAGGCCCATGAGCGTGCAGACCACGAGCGCGAGACCCGTCACGAGACCTTGCATCGCCTTCGACTGCCCGGCGTAGTACTCGGTCTCCCGCTGCACTTTCACATTCGTCCGCGGATCGGACGTCAGCGAATCCTTGAACTGCTGGAAGCTGCCCGCGGAGGCGAGCTTCACGAGCACCGTTTGGAACGAGCTGCCGCGGTGATACGCCGGCGCGAGCACTGCGGCGTCGGCCCACACTTCGGACTCCGCGATGCCGCCTTTGCCTTCGAAAATGCCAACCACCCTCCACTGCGTCTGCCCGAACTTCAGGAGCGTTCCGACTTCCGTGTTCTTGAACTGCGTCTGCGCGGAACGGCCGACGATCACTTCGTTCGTGCCCCACGCGAACATCTTTCCTTCGGTGACCTGAATCTCCGGCCGCACGGCGAACGCTTCCTTGCGCACGCCGCGCATCGGCACGTTCGCTTCCGTCCCGGTCGAGCGCTTCGGCAGGTCGACGAGCACGAACAGCTCGGGCGAAGCCATCGGCTCGCCGCCCGCGCGCGCGACCGCGGGCGCATTGCGCACCAGCTCGACGTCGTCGCGCGTGAGCACGCTCGTCATCTCGCTGTCGGCGCCGCCGCGCAGCACGATCGCGGTGTCGGGCGAGCCGGCGGCGATCATCACGCGCTTGAATCCTTCGCCGATCGAGAGCACGCCGACGAGCACCGCGACGACGCCGGCCACACCGACGACCGCCACGGCGGCCGAGCCTTTGCGCGCGGGCAGCGTGCGGATGTTGAAGGCGATGAGGGTTCCGAGTTGCCTGAAAAAGTTCATTACTCTCTCCGGAGCGCGTCGACGGCATTGAGACGCATGGCCTGAATCGCGGGAATGGCGCCAGTGATGAGGCCGAGCAGGAACACGAAGAAGACGCCGAGGATGCGGTCGCGAATCGGGAAGTTGAAGATCGGGAGCGCGCCGCCGGTCGGGTCGCCGCCTTTGACGGCGAGGTATCCGAGCGAAAGACCGATCGCGCCGCCGACGATTGCGATCAGCAGCGACTCCGCGAGCACGAGCAGCAGCATCTGCAAATCGGTGAAGCCGATCGCTTTCAAGACGCCCAGCTCACCGATGCGCTCGCGCACCGACTGGGCCATCGTGTTGCCGGCGACGAGGAGGATGGTGAAGAAAACGGCGGTGAGGATGGCCACGACGATCGCGCCGATGTTGCCCATCTGCTCGGCGAATCCTTTGATGAACGCCTTCTCGGTCTCGGTCTTCGTCTCGTACGGCGAGTTTGCAAACCGCTCGTCGATCAGCTTCACGACGGCTTCGGCATTTTTCGGATCTTTGATCTTGATGTAGTACCAGCCGGTGAGTCCCTGTCCGCGCAGCCGGTTCTCATCGAGGAAGTCATGCCGGAAGAAGAACGACGACGTGTCGACGTCCTCGGTCGCTCCATCCTGAATGGCCACGAGGTCGAACGTCCACGTATTGCCGCCGCCTTTGGGCGTCATGTACGTCGCCTGGATCGGAATCTTGTCGCCGACCTTCCAGCCGAGGGCCTCGGCGAGCTTGCGGCCGGCAATCGCGCCGGTGCGCGTTTCCAGCCACTTCTTTTTTCCTTCGGCCGGGATCACGTATTCGGGATAGACGTCGAAGAACTCTTCCGGCTCGACGGCGATCTGGCCGAACGGACGCTTGTTGTCCTGATACAGGCCACCGAACCACGACGCCTGCGTCGCGTTCGCCACGCCGTTCATCTGCTCGATCTGCGATTCGTACGACTGCGGCAGCGGCTGGATCAGCGAGATGCGATTGCGCACGATCAGACGATTCGCGCCGGCGACGCTCACGCCCATCTGGAACGCGTTGCGGATCGCCGCGAGGTACGCGAAGAGGACGAACGACACGAGGATCGAGAGGATCGTCAGGATCAGGCGCATCTTGTGGCGCTTGAAGTTCGAGAGGATGAGCAGCAGGAATTTCATGCAGCGATCTCGCTGGACACTTGTCCGTCGACCATGTAGAGGCGACGCGACGCGCGATTCGCGGCGTGCGGATCGTGCGTCACCATCACGATCGTCTTTCCGTGTTCGGTCTTGAGGGCCTGGAGCAGATCGAGAATCCCGTCGCCGGTTTTGCGATCGAGATCGCCCGTCGGCTCGTCGGCAAGGATGAGCGTCGGATCGGTGGCAATGGCGCGGGCGATGCCGACGCGCTGCTGTTCGCCGCCGGAGAGCGTGCGCGGCGTGTGCTTCGCGCGATGCGAGAGTCCGACGATCTCCAGCGCGTTGGCGACGTGGCGCTTCCGCTCGGAGCTCGACAGACTCGTGAGCAGGAGCGGCAGCTCGATGTTGCGCTCGGCGGAGAGGACGGGGAGGAGGTTGTAGAACTGGAAGACGAAGCCGACATGGCGCGAGCGCCAGCGCGCGAGCTCGCGGCGCGAGAGGTTGTCGATGCGCGAGCCCGCGACGTCGATCGTGCCGCGCGTCGGCCGGTCGAGACCGGCGAGGAGATTGAGCAGCGTCGACTTGCCGGAGCCCGACGGTCCCATCAACGCGAGGAACTCGCCCGAGTCGATGTTGAGATCGAGATCGCTGAGCACGCGGATGTCTTCACTGCCGCGATGGAAGACTTTGTCGACGCCGCGGATGGTGACGAGTTGGTTGGCCATGAGCTCTCCTACTTTTGTACTCTGACGCGCGCGCCGTCTTTCAGCTCGGGCGGGCCTTCGATGATCACGCTTTCGTTTTCCGCCACTCCCGACGTCAGGCGTGCTTTGTCGCCTTCCGCCGAGAGCACTTTCACCGCGCGGCGCTCGGCTTTGTTCTCTTTCACGACGAAGATCACATCCTGATCGCCTTCGCGGCGCACGGCGGCTTTCGGCACTTCGACGATCGTCGTCGACGCGGCGATCGGCTCGTTGGTGATGAACGAGACCTTCACGCCCATGTCCGGAAGAATGCGCGGGTCTTTCTGATCGAACGCGATGCGCACTTTCACCGTGGCCTTCTGCCGGTCGGCAGTGGGGACGGCGGTGATGACGTGCGCGGGGATTTTCCAGTCGGGATACGCGTCGAGCACCGCTTCGACCTGCTGATTCGGATGGACGCGGTTGATGTATGCCTCGTTCACGTCGACTTCGATCTCGAGCGAGCCCATATCAACGATCGTACAGATGCCGGTACGGGTGAAGCCGCCGCCCGCGGAGACGGGGGAAATCATCTCGCCAGGCTGCGCGTCTTTGGAGACGACGACGCCGTCGAACGGCGCGCGGATGACGGTGTCCTCGACGTTCTGCCGCTGCAACTCGACCTGCCGCTGCGCGCTCGCGTACTGATCGCTCTGCGCGCCGAGGCGCGCGCGATTGGCGTCGAGCTGCGCGCGGGCGCGATCGAGATCGGCGCGGCTGCCGACTTCGCTCCGCGCGAGCTGCGACGCGCGGTCGTAGTCGATCTGCGACTCGCGGATGCGCACGCGCGTCTCTTCGAGCGCGCTGCGCGCGGCGGTGGCCTCGGCCTGCGCGACCGCGAGTCCGCGCGAGACCATGGCGGCATCGAGCCGCGCGAGCTCCTGCCCCATCTTCACGTGCATGCCTTCTTCAATGAAGATATCGGTCACCTTGCCAGTGACTTTCGACGACACGGTGGCCTGCCGCCGCGCGGTCACGTAGCCGCTGGCGTTGAGCACCGCGCCGCGCGCTTGCGTGGCGACCGCGTGCGCGGGCGCGACTTTGACCGCTTTCCTCCCGCCGCGCGTGATCGCGAACGCGATCGCAGCGAGGACCATCGCCGCGACGCCTGCCGCGACGATCCAGGGCACTTTGCTGCGCCGCTCCACATCGGGGCGTGCGATGCGTAATCCGTCGAGTGTTTTTTTGTCTACCGCCATGGACGTGGCGCGCATTATCGCCGTCTCGGGGGCGATTGTCAGTTGACGTTTGTCACCGATCGTTCAAGGGCGTGACCTTCTTTCACATCGTGTCACGTCCGATGGGCAGACTCCCGCAGCCGCCGCGCGCATCTTTCGCGCATGCGATATGCGACGCTGTTTCTTTTATTGATGATCGATGACGACGGCGCCGCGCAGGCGATCAGCATTGCGAAGCTCGAGGGCGCGGTGACGGTCGACGGCAATCTCACCGACGAGGCCTGGCGCAAGGCGCAGCCGATCGAGACGTTCGTCGAATACTTCCGCGGCGACAACGTCGCGCCGCCGGTGAAGACGACGAGCTGGCTGACGTATGACGAGCGCTCGGTCTACGTCGCGTTCCTCGCGCACGATCCCGCTCCCGGCTCGATCCGCGCGCCGCTCGTCGACCGCGACAAGGTCCTCGGCGATCAGGATTACGTCGCGGTGCTGCTCGACACGCAGAACGACCGCCGCTCCGGCGTCGCCTTTCGCGTGAACCCCCGCGGCGTGCAGACCGACAGCCTCGTCAGCGACACGAGCGACGAAGACTTCTCGCCCGACTTTTTCTACGAAGCGGTCGCGCGGCGCACGCCGGACGGGTGGGCGGCGGAGCTGCGGATTCCGCTCGCGTCGCTGCGTTATCCGGCCAGCGATCCGCAGAGCTGGGGCGTGATCCTGATGCGCAACTATCCGCGAGACTTCCGCTACATCATGGCCTCGACGCCGATCCCAAAGAACTCCGGCTGCTTTCTCTGTCACGCCGCGACGGTCACCGGCTTCGAGGGACTGCCGACCGGCAGCCACTTCACGCTCACGCCGTACAGCACGGCCGCGAATCGCGACGGCACGGCCGCGGGCTTCGATCTGAAGTGGAACCCGAGCACGCGCCTCACCATCGACACGACACTCAATCCCGATTTCTCGCAGATCGAAGCGGACGTCCCGCAGCTCGAGGTCAACTCGCGCTTCGCGCTGTCGTATCCGGAAAAGCGCGCGTTCTTTCTCGAAGGCGTCGATCTTCTCAACACGCCGATCCGCGCCGTCTACACGCGCAGCGTCACCTCGCCGGCGTGGGGACTGCGCGCCACGGGACGCAGCGGCGCGAATGCGTATACGTTTCTGCTGGCCGAAGATCGCGGCGGCGGGACGGTCATCCTGCCGTCGGTGCAGGGATCGGAGTTCGCGCCGCAGGACTTCCGCTCGCGCGTCGCCATCGGACGGCTGCGCCGCTCGTTCGGCGATTCATTCGGCGCGTTTCTCTTGAGCGCGCGCGAAGTGGAAGGCGGCGGACACAATCGCGTGCTCGGTCCAGACTTTTTGTGGAAGCCGAATGCAGCGGACAAGCTGTATGGTCAACTACTTTACAGTGACACCAGCGGGTGGGGCGGCGGGCACGCGGCGCGTCTGTACTACGAGCGCAACGTGAAGCGCTACGACATCTGGTCGACGATCGGCGAGTACACGCCGCGCTTCCGCGCCGACAACGGCTTCATCGCGCAGAACGGCTTCCGCCGCGCCGGTCTCTGGATGGGCTATCACTTCTATCCGAAGTCCTTCCTCTCCTATGTGCGTCCGTACACCGGTCTCGAATGGGACGGCTCGTATGTGGACAAGACGACGATCCGCACGGGTGTGTGGCAGGGCGTGGAGTTCCAGGGCAAGTGGGCGAGCAACGGCTGGATCGCGGCCAGCAATCAGGCCGAGCGCGTCGGCGGGCAGATGTTGCCGCGCACGGCGCTCGAATGGAACGTGAGCGCGGCGCCGTGGCGCTGGTTCCCGGCCGTCCGTTTCGACGGCGTCGCGGGCGAGAAGATCGACTACGCAGGCGCGCGCGTCGGCCGCGGCGCGACGCTCAACCTCGGCGGCACGGTCCGCGCGAGCGATCATCTCGAGTTTCAACTGACGACGACGCGCGAGTGGCTCGATCTCGATGAAGGTCGGTTGTTCGACGCAAGCATCAATTGGCTGAAGATGACGTACACGTTCTCGTCGCGCACGCTCGTGCGGCTGATCGCGCAGCAGAACGACATCGAGCACGCCGCGAAGCCGCACGACCGCAGCCTTTCGTTTTCCGGCCTGTATGCATACAAGCTGAACTGGCAGACGGTGTTCTTCCTCGGATTCGGCGACTCGCGGATCAGCGGGATCCAGCAGCCGCGGAGTGTGTTCATGAAGGTCGCCTACGCTTTGCAGCGGTAGCGTTGCAAATTGTCACAAGAGACCCGAAACCCGCGTGCGACGATGTCGTCTCCAACGGAGATGCGCCGCCTCTTCCGCCGTTCGATTTTGTGGCTTCTGCCCGTGGTCGTCGTGCCTCTGGGTGCGCTGCTCGTGATGCAGTACCGCACGCTGCGCTCGCTCGAGCAGAAGACGGCCTCGGCGGAGCGCAACTGGCTGCGCGGCTCGCTCGAGAAGGGGATCGAGGAGATGGAGGCGAGCTATCGCGGCGCCTCCACTGTGGCCCTGACGATTCATTCGCAAGACCTGCCGAACGTCGCCATCCTCGGCCGCCACTTCGGCCAGCATCCCGTGCCCGGCGCGCGGACGTTCTTCGCCATGCGCTTCCTCAACAACATGTACGAGACCGGCTACTTCGATCCGGCCGGCAAGGAAAAGCTGCCGGCGGAGGCGGAGGCGGAAGCGGTGAAGATGGCCACGGTGTCGTGGCACGTGGCGCACAAGTGGGCGCGCGCGGTGCCGCAGGCGTCGCTGTTCGTCGATGAGCGCGACCCGCGCCATCGCGTGATTCTCCGTCCGGTGATCGATGCGTCGATGCATGTCGTCGGCGCGACCGGCGTCGTGCTCGACGAGAAAATCGCGCGCAGGTCGATGACGGCCATGACGGAGAAAGCCGTGCGCCGGAAAGCGCACAATTCCAGCGTCTGGATCGGCGAGCATCTGCCGCGCCGCGGTGAGTTCATCACCCAGCCCCTCGGCTTCGTTTTCACGAACTGGCGCGCTGGCATCCGCGACATGTGCGAGACGCCCGAGCAGATGGCCGCGCTCGACTTCCGCCACAACGCGATGTGGACCGGCGGCGCGTTCGTCGTGCTCCTCGGCGCGGTCCTGCTGGCGATCGGCGCGGTGTTGCGGCAGGCGCGCCTGTCGCAGATGAAGAGCGACTTCGTCTCGAACGTCTCGCACGAGTTGCGCACGCCGCTGTCGTCCATCCGCGTCTTCGGCGAGTACATGCGCCTCGGCCGCGTGACGCAGCCGGAAAAAGTGCGCGAGTACGGCGAGTACATCGAAGCCGAAAGCCGCCGCCTCACGGCGCTCATCAACAACATCCTCGATTTCTCGAAAATCGAATCGGCGGAGAAGCAGTACCGCTTCAGCGACATCGACATCGTGGACTTTCTCGAATGCACGGTCGCGGCGTTCGCGGTGCCGCTGCGCGATCAGAACGTCACCATCGCGTTCCACGGTCCGGCGACGCGGCCGCAGCTGCGCGTCGACAAAGACGCGATCGGACAGGCGGTCGTGAATCTGCTCGACAACGCGGTGAAGTATTCGAACGGCCGCAAGGAAATCGACGTGCACGTCGCGACGACGCGCGACGTGCTGCGCATTTCGGTGCGCGATCACGGCATCGGCATTCCGGCGGTCGAGCAGAAGAAAATCTTCGAGAAGTTCTATCGCGTCGGCAGCGGTCTCGTGCACGACGTCAAAGGCAGCGGCCTCGGACTCTCGATCGTGCAGCACGTGGCCAAGGCGCACGGCGGCCGCGTCGACGTGCAGAGCGAATTGGGCGAGGGGAGCACGTTCACGATCGAGCTGCCGCTCGCGACCAGTGTCATTCCGAGCGCAGCGAGGAATCCCCCACTTCGCGCGCCGGCGGGGGATCCCTCGCTGCGCTCGGGATGACACGTTAGGAGAAACGCATGAACAGAATCCTCATCGTCGAAGATGATCCCGCGATGTCGGTCGCGCTCCGCGACGGCTTCGAGTTTGAAAAGTACGCGGTCGAGATGGCCGGCGACGGCGAGGAAGGGCTGCGGCTCGCCAATCGCGGCGATCACGATCTGATCGTGCTCGACGTGATGCTGCCGAAGAAGAGCGGCCTCGATGTCTGCAAGGAGCTGCGCCAGAACGGCAGCCGCACGCCGGTGATCATGCTGACCGCGCGCGGACAGGAGATCGACAAGATCGTCGGCCTCAAGCTCGGCGCCGACGACTACGTGACGAAGCCGTTCAGTTTCATGGAGCTCCTCGCCCGCGTCGAAGCCGTCCTGCGTCGCGTCCACCGCACCACCGCCGGCGACGAGTTCGCATTCGGCGACGTCATGCTCGACTTCCGCACCTACCAGGCCTCAAAGAACGGCGGCGCCATCGAGCTCACCCCGCGCGAGTTCCGCATCCTCCGCTACTTCATCGACCACGCCGACCAGGTCGTGAGCCGCGAAGCCCTGCTCAATCACGTCTGGGGCTACGACAGCTCCGCATTCACGCGCACCGTCGACACACACATGGCGAGGCTGCGGCAGAAGGTGGAGAACACGCCGTCAGAGCCGCGGCATTTGTTGACGGTACATCGCGTGGGTTACAAGTTCGTTCCCTAGGTTGGTTGCGCAGTTGCTCGGTTACGCGGTTGCGCGGCGAACTCCTTCCTGCGCACCCAGTTGATTAAGCCGGTGAGTGCGCGGCCGGTACCGTGAATCAGCGTCGAGATGTGGCGCATCTCGGCTTCGGCGATGAATCGCAATTCGTGGGAGGCGATGATTTGTGCTTCCACTTCGAAAAGCGATCCGCGGGCTTGACTCAGGAACTGACGCCACTCGCCCGGCGTGATTCGGCCTTCACCTTCGGCAATGTGGCTGATCACGCCGATCGAAGCGCGGCGCAGCTGTGACACGAGCCCATACAGCTCATGCTTTGGGAATGTCGCAGTGACGTCGTAGACGGCAACAACTACTTCAAGGCCGCGTTTAAACGCGACAAGATCACGAAATGATTTGACCATGCTGGTTTGGTGACCGAAGAGGAGACGGTCTACGCACGGCCGGTGTGGGACCACCTCATCGTACCTCGGCCCGCAGCAACCGCGTAACCGCGCAACCTACGATCCCAACCGCTCGATCACCCCCAACACCAACTCCGTAAACTGCTCCTGCACCCGCGCCGTCGTATCCATCACTTCCTGGTGCGTGAGCTTCTGCTTCAGGATGCCGGAGGCCATGTTGGTGATGCAGGAGATGCCGAGGACGGGGATGCCCATGTGGGACATGGCGATGACTTCGGGCACGGTGGACATGCCGACGGCGTCGGCGCCGATGGTGCGGAAGGCGCGGATCTCGGCGGGGGTCTCATACGTTGGGCCGGAGAGGGCGAGGTAAACGCCTTCCTGCAGCTTGATGCCTTTGATGTCTTTCGCGACTTCTTTGGCGATGGTGCGCAGCGATTCGGGGTAGGCCTCGCTCATGTCGGGGAAGCGCACGCCGAGGTCTTCGACGTTCGGGCCGCGCAGCGGATTGACGCCCATGAAGTTGATGTGATCGGAGATGAGCATCAGATCGCCGGCGCTGAAGGATGTGTTGATGCCGCCGGCGGCGTTCGTGACGACGAGCTTCTTGATGCCGAGCCGTCCGAGGACGCGCGAGAGGAACATCACTTCCTCCATCTCGTAGCCTTCGTAGAAGTGCACGCGTCCCTGCATCACCGCGACCGGAAGATTCTTCGCGCGGCCGAGGATGAGACGACCCTGATGTCCGAGCACCGTCGACGCGCGCGCGCCGGGGATCTCGCCGTACGGGATCGCGGTCTCGATGTCGATCGCGTCGACGACGTGGCCGAGTCCCGAGCCGAGGATCACGCCGACTTCCGGCTGGAGTGACGATTTGCTGCGGACGTATTGCACTGCGTTTTGGATCGTCTCGATCATGGCGGCGAAGAATAAATCAGAAATCTGATTTCTGGTTTACCATCTCGCCGGCCCTCAAAAATCCAGCGAGTACGGAGCGGACGAGCATGGAGCGTTTCACTGCGCTGATCGGATTCTTTGCCATCCTGGCCATTGCCTGGTTGTTGTCGTCGAATCGCAGGGCCATCAAGTGGCGCCCGGTCATCTGGGGACTCGTGCTGCAGATCGTGGTGGCGATCCTCGTGCTGAAAGGGGAGGAGATCGCGCGGGCGCTGAGTCCGATCGCGCTGCCGCTCGAGCGATACGGCGCGGCGCTGATTTTCATCGCCATCGCCATCGTTTTCTCGCAACTCGTGAAGCTCATCCCGCCGCCGACGCGCCGCGTGCTGTGGGGCCTCTTCGGCGTGGTCTCGCTCTATCTCTTCCTCACCTTCAACCTCCTCGCGTTCCTCTTCGAGAAGATGAAGGAGGTCGTGAATCAACTGATCGCCTACACCGAGGAAGGATCGAAGTTCGTCTTCGGCAAGCTCGGCGCCGATGATCCGACCATCGGTTTCGTCTTCGCCACGCGCGTGCTGCCGACGATCATCTTCATCGCCTCGATTTTCGCGATCCTCTACTACCTCGGCGTGATGCAGCTAGTGGTGAAGTTCTTCGCCAAGCTGATGTCGCGGTTCATGGGCGCGTCGGGCGCGGAGTCGACCTCCGTCGCGGCGTCGATCTTCATGGGACAGACCGAGGCGCCGCTGACGATCCGGCCGTTCCTCGCGGACATGACCATGTCGGAGCTGATGACGATCATGACTGCGGGGATGGCCCACATCTCCGGCGGCATCATGGCGGCGTACGTGCTCGTCGCGAAAGTCGACGTCATTCACCTACTGACGGCCGTGATCATGACTGCGCCGGGCGCGATCATGATCGCGAAGATGATGGTGCCGGAGACCGAGCAGCCGAAGACCGGCGGCGACGTCGAAGTGGTCGTGCCGAAGCAGGACGTGAACGTGATCGACGCCGCGGGCCGCGGCGCGATCGAAGGCTTGCACCTGTCGCTGAACGTGGCCGGAATGCTGATCGCGTTCATCGCTCTCATCGCGCTGGTGAACGGCATGTTCGGCTACGTGCACGGCCTGTGGGCGTGGTTCCCCGCGAGCCTGGACGTCGTCTTCGGCTACGTCTTCCGGCCGATCGCGTGGGCCATGGGTGTCTCGTGGAAGGACAGCCTCACCGTCGGCAACCTCCTCGGCACGCGCATGGTGCTCAACGAGTTCGTCGCCTTCGTGAAACTCGGCGAGCCCGCCATCGCTGGTGTCCTCGATCACCGCAGCTTCGTGATCACCACGTACGCGCTGTGCGGCTTCGCGAACTTCTCATCGATCGCCATTCAGATCGGCGGCATCGGCTCGCTCGCGCCCACGCGGCGCGGGGATCTCGCGCGGCTGGGATTGCGGGCGATGATTGCGGGGACGCTCGCGAACTTTTTGACGGCTACGATTGCGGGAATGTTGTTGTAGGGGTCCTCGGGTCCTCGGGAGACCGAGGTAGACTGGTGCTCCCACACGCGCCTGCATTTCGTCCGTCTCTCGGGCACCAAAACAATCAATGAGCAAATCGTATCGGGATCTAGTTGCGTTCAAACGAGCGCTGGAAGTGGTTGTCGCTGTGTATGACGTGACGGCGCGATTTCCCAAGCAGGAGATGTACGGGCTCGTCTCGCAGTTGCGGCGCGCCGCGATTGGTGTCATCAGCAATATCGCTGAAGGCTATGGCCGGCTCACGTATGGCGAATCAAGACAGCTTCAGAGTCAGGCGCGCGGTTCACTTTTCGAAGTCGAGGCGCAGCTGATCGCCGCGCACGAATTGAAATTCGTCGACGAAGCCGAGATGCTTCGCGTCTCGCGCCTGATCAACGGTACCGGCCAGGCTCTCGACGGCTACATTCGTTGGGTTCGCAAACAAGAGCTCCGCGCCAAATCCCCGAGGACCGCGAACCCGAGGACCCGAGGACCCGCCTCAACGTACCTCCCGAACGACGCCCGCCACATCCCCCGCCAACGCGCTCTCGAACGTAACCACCGCCCCCGTCCTCGGATGCGGCAAGAGTGATTCGCACCGCATGCAACGCCTGCCGCGTGAGTGACGCCAGCGCACGTTGCACGCGTTTATCCGGAATGCCGCGCCACTGCGGCCCCGAATAAACGGGATCTCCCACGATCGGGTGCCCGATCGACTTGAGGTGCACGCGAATCTGATGCGTGCGTCCCGTGCGCAACGTGCAGCGCACGAGTGACACGGCGCGGAGGCGCTCCACCACTTCGTAGTCGGTGATGGCGCGGCGTCCGCCCGGAACCACGGCCATGCGTTTGCGATCGCGCGGATCGCGGGCGATGGGGGCGTCGATGGTGCCGCGGTCGGGGGAGGGGGTGCCGTAGACCAGCGCAAGGTATTCTTTGCGCACGGCGTCCGTGGACCAGGCGGCGGTGAGCTTGCGGTGGGCGGCGTCGTTTTTCGCGATCACCATCACGCCGCTCGTGTCTTTGTCGAGGCGGTGGACGATGCCGGGGCGGAGCTCGCCGCCGATGCCGCTGAGGTCTTTCACGGTAAACAGGAGCGCGTTGACGAGCGTCTGATCGCGGTGGCCTGCAGCGGGATGAACGACGAGACCGGCTGGTTTGTCGATCACGACCAGGTCCTCATCCTCATAAAGAATGTGCAGCGGCAGTTCCTGGGCCTCGATCGTCGCCGGCGCGGGAGGGGGGAAGTCGACTTCGATCCGCTGCTCCGGCTCCACCTGCTGCGAAGGTTTTTTCGCCGGGCGGCCGTCTATCGTGACGTGGCCTTCTTCGATGAGGCGCGCCAGCGCGGAACGGCTGTGGCCGGGAAATCTGTCGCTCAGGGCGCGATCGAGACGCATGCTTTTCTCTGTGACGTTTCGTACAACACGTCCGTATAGCATCCTAGACAGTAGTGTGGATCATGCAAAAGATCGTTTAGAATGCGCGACCAGAATATCGGGTGGTATACTTCAAATATCTAAAATCCAGTCGTTAGTTAAAGGGGAGAAAATGTTCATGAAGAAGCTTGGTGTTGCGGCGGCCTTGGTCCTCTGCGCCTTCGGCGCATCCGCGAGCAACTTCCGTGGTGCAGATCAGGTCTACATTCCCATCGCCGTGCACGCCGGCGGCGCGAGCGGCACGTTCATCTCCGACGTCTACCTCTCGAATCTCACGTCCGAGGAAGTCGACGTCTCCGTCATTTTCCAGGCGGGCGGCGAAGGCGGCGGACCGGGACAGGAGTTCAAGAACGTCATCTCGCTCCGGGCCAACGAGCGCAAGGAGTATCTCGACTTCTTCGCCAGCGCCCTCGGCATCACCACGAACGTTCAGGGCCTGCTGATCTTCAACGGTTGCAAGAAGGGAACGAGCTGCGGTGAAGACACGCAGAATCCCGAGACCGGCATCAGCCCGAACTTCCGCTCGATCAGCGCGGAGAGCCGCATCTATGTCATTCCGGGTGCGGGTTGCAGCCCGGCGAATGAGCGCCAGAACGGCCAGCTCTTCTCCGGCATCCCCTGGTACAACTTCGTGAGCTCGCTTCAGTCGAACTCCGGTCTCGACAAAGTGTTCATCACCGGCGTCACGCAGACCGGCGGTCCGGGACAGGTCGGAACGTTCCGCACGAACATCGGTGTCGTCAATGCCTCGCAGTTCTCGCGCACGACGCTGAAGCTCACGCTCTATCAGGGCACGATGGACACGGCGGGCAGGAAGAAAGAAGTGACGGTCGAGCTCGGACCGCTGGGCAGCACCGGCGCGAAGGGTCTGGCGCAGGTGTTCGGTACGGATAACAGCGGCAACAACTTCACCGGGTCCAACTACTTCGTGGTCGTCGAGCAGACGAACAGCGTCGCGGAGAGCCCCGGCAACGGCATCGTCGTTCCCGCGGCTTGCGGCGGTCAGGGCTGCCCGGCGTTCCTTGCCTTCGGCTCGATGCTCGACAACGCCAGCTCCGACGCCATCACGCTCGAAGCGCAGTACCTCAAAGAGCTCGGACCGGAAGCGATCGCCGCGATCTATCCGAGCACGACCGGCAGCGGCAAGACGCTCATGCGCCGCAGCGCGCGTCACTGACATTCTCGACTTTGCAGTGTGGAGGACAGGCTTCAGCCTGTCCTCTTTTTTTTGGTTCAGGGGACAGGCTGAAGCCTGTCCTCCACCTGTCTTCCACCGGAATCTGCATGCCGGACGGTCTGTTGTCGCGACCAAGGTGGTGTGCTAGTATTCGACGGCTTTCGAGCAGCAAACTTTCGAAAGCGGCCGATAGGCCGCTTTTTTTGTTCTAGGGGCGAAAAAATTTGAGCGAAGTACCAGGCCATGTGGTGGAGCAGATCCAGCGGATCGTTGAATCCGAGGGGTTGGAGCTCGTCCATATCGACTATCGGAAACAGGGGCGCGTGTACCTGCTGCGCGTCGACATCGACAAAGACGGCGGCGTGACGCTGGAAGATTGCCAGCTCGTGTCGCAGCAGGTTTCGACCTGGCTCGACGTCGAAGATCCGATTCCGGCCGAGTATGAGCTGCAGGTTTCGTCGCCCGGGCTCGATCGCAGGTTCTATAAGCCATCCGATTACCAGAAGTTCCTCGGCCGGCTCGTGCGGGTCAAGACGAGCAAGCCGATTCGCGGACTCCACGTCATCGTCGGCCGTCTGAAGGACTTCGACGGCGAGGCGATCGTGGTGACCGACCCCGCGGTGAAGAAGGAGCCGGACTACACGGTCCCTCTCGCCGACATCAAGGAAACCCGTCTGGAGGTAGAGCTGTGACACGGCGCGCCGCAACGGCAAATGCAGCGAGCGAAGCGAACATGATGTTCAACGACAAGGACATCCGCGCGCTCGCGTACGAGAAGTCGATCGATGTCGACCGCGTGTACAAGGCGCTCGAAGACGCGCTGGCGACAGCCGCGCGCAAGTACTACAAGACGCGCGAGCCGCTCGAGGCAGTGCTCGACCGCTCCGGCGGAGGCGTGATCATCTTCGCCATCAAGGAGATCGTCGAGGACGAGAACCAGATCGAAGATCCGCAGGCGCAGTGGACGCTGGAGCAGGCCCGCAAAGTCGATCCGAACGCGCAGACCGGCGGCATCATCAAGCTCGATCACATCAGCAAGGAAGTCGTCGACGTGGTGAAGGATCCGAACACGCAGATCCGCACCTACGAGGCGCAGAAGATCGATTCGGAAGTCGAGCAGGGCGACGAGGTGAAGATTCCGCTCACCCAGCCGCCCAACGAGCTCGGACGCATCGCCGCGCAGTCGGCCAAGCAGGTGCTGTATCAGAAGGTCCGCGAGGCCGAGCGGGAGAAGGTCTACAACGAATTCAAGGACAAGCTCGGCGAGCTGGAGAACGGATACGTCAAGCGCTTCGAGCGCGGCGACATGATCATCGATCTCAACGGCAAGACCGAGGGCATCATCCCGCGCTCGCAGCAGTCGCGCGCGGAGCGCTACTCGCAGGGCGACCGCATCAAGGCCGTCATCGTCGACGTGCATACGCAGCCGAAGGGACCGCAGGTCGTGCTCTCGCGCACCGATCCGCGTCTCCTCATCAAGCTGTTCGAGATGGAAGTGCCGGAGATCTACGACGGAACGGTCGTGATCAAGGGCGCGGTGCGCGAGCCGGGCGAGCGCGCCAAGATCGCGGTGATGTCGCGCGAGCGCGACGTCGATCCGGTCGGCGCGTGCGTCGGCATGAAGGGCTCGCGCGTGCAGTCCATCATCCGCGAGCTGCGCGGCGAGAAGATCGACATCATTCCCTGGCACGACGACGTCGTGAACTACGCGCAGAACGCGCTGGCGCCGGCGAAGATCACCCGCGTCTCGGTGACGAGCGACGAGCAGGCCCACCGCCCGCACCTCGACGTCATCGTCGACAACGATCAGCTCTCGCTGGCCATCGGCAAGCGCGGCCTGAACGTCCGCCTCGCGGCGGAGCTCATCGGCGCGAAGATCGACATCAAGTCGGAAGAGGAAGTGAAGGGCGAGGTCGCCGACGCGCTCACGGCCATGCTCCAGGAAGCGATGGCCGAGTCGCGCGCGCAGACGAATGTCCACGACATCGAGAACCTGCCGTCCGAATGGGCGGACACGCTCGAGCAAGCGGGCTACGATGATCTCGACTCGGTGATCAACGCGTCGGTCGAGGATCTCAGCGCGATCGAAGGCGTGGATGAAGAGATGGCAACGCAGATGATCGAGTTCGCGCGCAAGCACGAGCAGGTCGACGAAGGCGAGGCCGAGGCCTACGACGAAGAGGATGGCGAGGGCGACGGCGAAGCCGAATCGGATGAACCGGCTTCGGACGAGAATCAGGCCGAAGCCTCAGGACAGTGACGCGAGACGTCATCATGTAAGAAACACACGAACGACCAGGCGGGAATACCCAGGGAGATTGAATGGCGGCACCAAAGTTTCGAGTGAGCGACGTGGCGAAGCGGTTGGGAAAACCCGATAAGGAGATCATTTTCCAGCTTCAGTCGCTCGGCGCCGAGGTCACGGATCCGAATCAGGTCCTCGAGCCTGAAGTGATCCAGGCCCTCATCACCGGCAAGAAGCTCACCACGCGCACGCGAACCGTCATCATGCGCGAGGACAAGCCGCAGGTGGAAAAGAAGAAGGAAGCGGTGCGCCCGCCGCGCCCGATCATCCAGCCGCCTGTCCGGAAGAAGACCGAGGCTCCGAAAGAAGAGCCGGTGGCCGCGCCGCCGCCTCCGGCCGTGATCATTCCGGAGTTCGTCGAAGCCGCCGAGGCCGAGGAGCGCGCAGCGAAGGAAGCGCCGCCCGCGCCGCCGGTGCACGAAAAGCCGAAAGTGGCAGCGGAGGAAGTCCGCAAGGACGTTCCCATCGCGCCGCCGCCGGCCGCGGAAGTCGAGAAGGAAGTTCCCGCGGCCGCCGCGCCTCACGCGCCTGCGGCTCCGCATCCGCACCACGACGTGCGCCGCCCGACCGGTCCGACCGGTCCGCGCGCGCGTGCGCCGCAGACCGCGCGTCCGAACTATGCAGGCCAGGGTGCGCCGCCGCCGCAGTCACGTCCCTCTGCTCCGGGCGGTCCGCGTCCCGGCGCACCGATGGGCGCACGTCCCTCGGGTCCGGGTGGTCCGCGTCCTTCCGGTCCCGGTGGTCCGCCGCGTCCGGGCGCTCCGATGGGAGCGCGTCCCTCCGGTGCCGCGATGCGCGGTCCCGGCGGCGGTGGTCCCGGACTTCGTCCCGGTGGTCCGGGCCGTCCGATGGGCGCGCCGCCTCCGCCGCCTTCCGGTCCCGGCGCCAACATCATTCGCCGCAAGAAAGAAGAGACGGGGGGCGACGAAGGTCAGCAGAAGAAGAAGACCGGCAAGCGCGGCAACAAAACGAACCGCGCCGCGGAGTTCGATCAGGAACTGCTGACGAAAGGGCCGTTCTCCGGCACGCAGGTCATCAACGACGACATCGGTCCGGACATCGTGATGCCGGATCTCGATGACGAGCCGAAGAAAGTCTCGTCGCGACGCGACTCGCGCAAGCAGGCCGCGCCGACGGCGAAGGTCCTCGAGTTCAAGAGGCCGACCGGCAGGGTTGCGCTGACCGAAGGCGTGACCGTGAAGGAGCTCGCCGAGAAGCTCGACGTCAAGGCCAACGATCTGATGAAGCACCTCTTCATGAAGAAGGGGCTCATGGTCTCGATCAATCAGCCGTTAGGCGCGGAGCTCGCGCTCGAAGTCGCGAGCGAGCTCGGGATCGAGGCGGAGATGGTTTCGTTCGAAGAAGCATTCGAGATGGAAGCCATGGAGCGCACGGATGCCAAAGGCACCGTGCCGCGCGGCCCGGTCATCACGGTCATGGGCCACGTCGACCACGGCAAGACGTCGCTGCTCGATGCCATTCGCGAGACCAACGTCGCGGAAGGCGAAGCCGGCGGCATCACGCAGCACATCGGCGCGTATCACGTCGAGAAGAAGGGTCGCAAGATCGTCTTCCTCGACACGCCCGGTCACGAAGCGTTCACGATGATGCGTGCGCGCGGCGCGAAGGTGACGGACATCGTCGTCCTCGTCGTCGCCGCCGACGACGGCGTCATGCCGCAGACCAAGGAAGCGATCGATCACGCGAAGGCCGCGAAGGTGGCCATGATCGTGGCCATCAACAAGATCGACAAGCCGAATGCGAACGTCGAGCGCGTGCGCCGCGAGCTTTCGGAAGCGAACGTGCTCGTCGAGCAGTGGGGCGGCGAGACGGTGTCGGTCGAGGTTTCGGCGAAGCAGAAGAAAGGCATCGACGATCTGCTCGACATGATCCTGCTCACCTCGGACATGCTCGATCTCAAGGCCAATCCGGACATGCCCGCCAAGGGCGTCGTGCTCGAGGCGAAGAAGGAAGTGGGACGCGGCATCGTCGGCACGGTGCTCATTCAGGACGGCACGCTGAAGATCGGCGATCCGTTCTTCTCCGGCACGACCTCGGGCCGCGTGCGCGCGATGGCGGACGAGCGCGGCAAGCGCATCACCGAGGCCGGACCGGCCACGCCGGTGCAGCTGACCGGATTCGACGACGTACCGAACGCCGGCGACTCGATCGCCGTCGTCGACGACGACACGCAGGCGCGCATGATCGGGCAGCTCCGCCAGGAGAAGGCCCGCGATGCTGCCCAGAACAAGGGCGGGCGCATGTCGCTCGATCAGCTCTTCCAGCGCATGCAGAGCGGCGGCGTGAAGGAGCTGAATCTCATCGTGAAGGCGGACGTGGCGGGCTCGGTCGAAGTGCTGAACGAGACGCTGCGCAAGCTTTCCACCTCCGAGGTGAAGGTCAACGTGATCCACTCCTCGGTCGGCGCGATCTCGACGAACGACGTTCTCCTCGCGACGGCGTCGGACGCGATCGTGGTCGGCTTCAACGTCCGGCCGGAGCGCAGTGCCGGGGAGCTTGCCGAGAAAGAAGGCGTCGACGTCCGGCTCTACACCGTCATCTATACGCTGGTCGACGAGATCAAGGCCGCCATGACGGGCCTGCTCGATCCGAAGTTCCAGGAAGTCTTCCAGGGCCGCGCCGAGGTGCGCGATACGTTCAAGGTGCCGAAGATCGGCGTCATCGCCGGCTGCATGGTCACCGACGGCGTGATCCCGCGCACCGCCAGCATCCGCCTGCTGCGCGACAACCGCGTGATCCTCGAAGGCAAGATCGGCTCGCTGCGGCACTTCAAGAACGACGTCTCCGAAGTCCGCCAGGGCTTCGAGTGCGGCATCGGCATCGAGAAGTTCCAGGACATCAAGGTCGGCGACGTGATCGAAGCCTTCAAGACCGAACAGATCCAGGCGGCGCTGGCATAGCGTGGTCGTTGCGGTTGCGCTCTTCGAGATTCACATCGAGTACGCGCAGTCGCTCAAAGACAAGAGGTCGGTCGTGAAATCGCTTCGCGACCGCCTCCGCCAGACCTTCAACATCTCCGCGAACGAGGTCGCCCTGCACGACGTGCATCAGCGCGCCCGGCTGGCGGTCTCGTTCATCGCCGACCGCCACGACTCGGCAGACTCATTGCTGGACAAGATCCAGAACTGGGTCGAGTCGCACAGCAACGCGGTGCTCGCCGGGTGGACCAGCGAGAAACTCGACTTCGACGAAGAAGCTTCACTATGAAAAAAACACGACGCACTTCCCGGGTGGGCGAGAACGTCCGCGACGCGCTCGCGCAGATCCTGCGCACCGAGCTCAAGGACGTCGATATCGGCTGGTCGTCGATCAGCGAAGTCGAAGTCAGCCCCGACCTTCACTACGCGCGCGTCTACATGACCGGGCTGAAGGAAGAGGACACGAAGAAAGCGGTGGAGGAACTGCGCCGCGTTGCAGGCCAGGTCCGCTATCTCCTCGGCAAGCGCATTCATCTCCGCTACACGCCCGAGCTCGACTTCCGCTACGACGAAACGGCGATTCGCGCGCTGCGCATCGAGACCGTGCTGCGCGAAGTGATGCCGCCGTCGGAGAAAGAGGAAGAGCCGGCGGACGACGAATAGCCGGAGCGCCGCCGTCCTCGGCGGCTGGTCAGGCGGCGTCCCCGCCGCCTCGAGGCCGGCGAGACGCCGGCGGGTCAGCCGGCGAGGACGCCGGCGTTCCTAAGTCTTCACGAACACCGTCCTCCTGTAGTACTCCAGCTCCGCGATCGACTCCTCGATGTCCGCCAGCGCCTGGTGCAGCTCCTTCTTCTTCGGTGACGCGTACTTGCCGCCATACCACTCGCTCACCAGCACCTTGATCGAGCTCACGTCGACGACCTTGTAGTGCAGGAAGCCGGCGAGCGCCGGCATGTACTTCAGCAGGAACCGCTTGTCCTGCCCGATCGAGTTGCCGCAGAGCGGCGCCGTGTGCGCGTAGCAATACCTCTTTACGAACGCCAGCGTCAGCCGCTCGGCCTCGGCCAGTGGGATTCCTTCGCGCACGCGCTCGATCAGCCCGCTATGCCCATGCGTGCGGCGGTTCCACGCGTTCATCCGCTGGAGCTTCGCCTCGCCCTGCTTGATCGCGATCACCGGCCCGCGGGCCACGATCTCCAGGTCGTAGTCCGTGATGATCGTCGCGATCTCGAGCAGCACGTCGTGCGTCGGGTCGAGCCCGGTCATCTCGCAGTCGATCCAGACGAGGTGTTTCTTGCTGCGCTTGGTCGTGGCCATCTCGCCGCGCATTATACGTTTCGAACACGTTCAAAAATTCACTTGACGGGCGGCGATCCCGGCCGCATATTACTTTTGAACACGTTCAGAAAACGAGGCAAGACCATGAAGATCGTCATTCCGGGAGGCACAGGACAGATCGGGACGCTGCTGGCGGAGTCGTTCCATCGCGGCGGCGATGAGGTGGTGGTGTTGAGCCGCAATCCGCGGCTGGCGCCGTGGCGAATGGTGAAGTGGGACGGGCGGGCGGTGGGGATGTGGGCGGAGCAGATCGACGGCGCGGACGCGGTGATCAACCTCGCCGGGCGCAGCGTCGACTGCCGGTACACCGAGGAGAACAAGAAGCAGATTCTCGAGTCGCGGGTGTTCTCGACGCGCGAAGTCGGCCGCGTGATTGCGAAAGTGCGCCGGCCGCCGAAGGTGTGGCTGCAGATGAGCACGGCCACGATCTACGCCCATCGCTTCGACGCGCCGAACGACGAGCGCACCGGCATCATCGGCGGCATCGAGCCCGAGGCGCCGCCGGAGTGGCGCTTCAGCATCGAAGTGGCCCAGGCCTGGGAGCGGGAGATGGATCTGACGATCTGCCCCGCCACGCGCAAGGTGAAGCTGCGCACGGCGATGGTGATGATCCCCGAGCACGGCGGCGCGTTTCACGCGCTCCTCCGCCACGTCCGCCTCGGCTTCGGCCGTTTCGGCGACGGCAAGCAGTACATGTCCTGGATCCACGCCGACGACTTCGTGCGCGCGATCCGCTGGCTGATCGCGCATCGCGAGATGGGCGGCGCGGTGAATCTCGCCTCGCCGCATCCGATTCCGAACGCGGAGTTCATGCGCGCGCTGCGCGACGAATGGGGCGCGCATTTCTCGCTGCCGGTTCCGAAGTGGCTCCTGCCGATGGGCGCGGCGATGTTCGGCACGGAGTCGGAGCTCGTGCTCAAGAGCCGCCGCGTCGTGCCGCGGCGCTTGCTCGAGAGCGGCTTCGAGTTCTCGTTCCCCGATTGGCGTGCCGCCGCGCATGACCTCTGCGCGCGGTGGCGCGGCGCCGCGGGCGAGCTCGGCGAGCCGGCGCCGAGTTATTGAATTCGGTTGCGCGGTTACGCGGTCGCGCGGTGTCGTTGCTGGGTTCCTGGGTTGCTAAGTAACTCAGCAACCCAGCAACGCAGCAACCGAGCAACTGCGTAACCGCGCAACCGAGTATGCTCGCGAAAATGGCCACGCTGAAGGCGGAGGAAACGCGCAACCGGATTCTCGACGCCGCGCTGCGGCTCTTTCGCGAGCGCGGCTTCGACGAGACGACCATGCGCGATGTCGCCGCCGAGGCGGGCGTCGCGACGGGCGCGGCCTACTACTACTATCGATCGAAAGAAGAGCTCGTGCTCGCGTTCTATCTCCGCACGGAAGAAGAATCGGCGGAGACGTTCGCGAAAATCATCGCTTCGACGAAAGATCTGAAGAAGCGCATCCGCGGCATCATCGACGCGAAGTTCGAGCAGTTTGCCGATCATCGCACGCTGCTCACGACGCTCCTGAAAACGGGAGTCGATCCGCGCAATCCGCTCTCGCCGTTCAGCGCGGAGACGAAAGCAGTGCGCGACGATCACATCGCCTGGTTCTCGCGCGCGCTCGACGGCGCCGACTTCAAAGTGCCGCGCGACCTCGCGCCGCACCTGCCGAAGCTCCTCTGGCTGTACGAGATGGGATTGATCTACTACTGGATCATCGACGAGTCGCCGAAGCAGCGTCGCACGCGGCGCCTCGTCGACGCCACGATCGATCTCGTCGTCCAACTCATGCGCGCCGCGTCGCTCCCGTTCATGGGTCCGCTGCGCAGCCGCGCGTTGAAAGTGCTGCGTGCAGTCGAAGAAGACTGAGACTGATATCGTACGCACCCAATGGAGCTACCCAAGAAGAGCGTCGACGGCGTGGTGCTCGTCGACAAGATCACTGGAATTACGTCGCACGACGTCGTCGAGCGGTTTCGCCGCCGCGCGAAGATCAAGAAAGTCGGACACACCGGCACGCTCGATCCGCTCGCGACGGGCCTGCTCGTCCTGTGCGTCGGCAAGGCCACGCGCCTGCAGGCATTTCTGATGGGGATGGAGAAGACGTACGAGGGCACGATCCAGTTCGGCTGGGCCACCGATTCGTACGATTCCACGGGCGAGCCGGCCGGAGAAGCGGTCGAGCAGAGCATCGATGGCGTCGATCTCGAGCCGCACGTCGCGAAGTTCCGCGGCCAGATCGAGCAGATGCCGCCGGCGTTTTCGGCGAAAAAAATTGACGGTGTCCGCGCGTACGAGCTCGCGCGCAAAGGCGAGGAGGTCAAGCTCCAGCCGAAACGTGTGACGGTGTACGAGTTCGAGATCCTTTCGGCGCAAGGATCGACTGCACAATTTCGTGTGCGCTCCTCCGCCGGCACGTACATGCGCTCGCTCGCGCACGATCTCGGCCAGTCCCTCGGCATCCCCGCCCATCTGAAAGAGCTCCGCCGCACCGCCATCGGCAACTTCCACGTCAACGACGCGATCCCGTTCGATCGCCTCGCGGAAGCCGGTCCTGACGTGCTGCTCGCCAAGCCGCACTACCAATCGCTCGCCGACATCGATCTCCCGCTGGCGAAGCTGCGCATCGACTGGGCGCAGCAGGGGAGGCTGATGCAAGGGCCAGGCCGTGATCCTCGTGCCCTCCGTTCCGGTGCAGAAGAGCGACCTCCTCGCCCTGGGCAATCCGCACGATCAGCTCGTCGCGATCGCCGAAGTGGTGAACGTGCTGCGCGAGGGCGGGCCGGTGGAGGTCAAGCCGAAGGTTGTTTTGGCGGGTTAGAGAAGCGCCAGGATCTTCGCCAGCGTTTCGCCGATCGGCTTGATCACATCTTTGTCGTTCCAGTACTTGTCGTGCACCGTCGGGTTCCAGGCGGACAGCAGGCCGCCCACGTTTACCTGGATGTCCTTCACCAGGGTCTCGTCGCCGTAACCGAGGAACTGAAGCGGCCACGCGAGCACGTCATCGGCGTCGAGATAGTTCCTCCAGGTCGCGACCTCCTCGAGCTGTGCAGGCGTCTTTCCGGGAAAGACGGTGCCGATGTTCTTGCCGGGAAACGGAATTGGCACGAGGCGCTCGTTGGAGAGGAGAAAGAGCGGCATGTTGCAGCCGAACATGGCGATCGCGGTGAGCGTGGTGCAGGTCTCGAAGGGACTCCTGCGGTCGATCACGTGATTGGGCGACGAGCGGGTGGCATCCCAGATGTAGTTGGACATGATGTGGCAGCCGAGGGAGTGGGCGATCACGACGAGCGGCGCATTTTTGCGGACTCGTTTCGCGAGCGCGTTCATGGTGTGCGCGATCGTCTCGTGAATCAGGGTGTAGACGGGACGCTCGTTTTGCACGTCGGGCATCTTCTCTTCAGAGGTTTCCACCGTTTTGTGATATGCAACTGCATCCGCCAGATTGCTCATCACGAACCGCCGCAACCCACCGAAATCGAGACGCGTGGCTGCCGCGGCCTTCTGCAGCAGCAGTATCTCGCGATCCTCAGCACGTCGGCCCAGTACAGCGGTGCGAACGCGATGCGCTCGGGATCACCGCTGCGCTTCCGCACTTCCTTGGTCAGCCGGTCGATCATCGGGGCCGCAAACGTTTCCTCCTGCGATCCCATCCCATGAATGATCACCACTCCGATGTCCTGAGCCATGCGCCGTCTCCCACGAATGAGACGGCCTTGCTTGCCGACTTTCCCTCGTCGCCTACTCCTGTTTGACGCTCACCTTTGCCCGCTCCGTTTTCTCGATCCGGCGCATCTCCGCGTTGACCTGACGCTGCGTGTGCCACGAGCGCGGCGTGGTGGCGATCGGAGTGTTCGTCAACGCGAAGGCGTCGGGCCACTCGCGCGTGGTGCCGAAGCGCGTGCCCGGCAGGGGAGTCTCGATCGGCAGGTAGTTGATGCGCCAGCGCATGCCGAGGGCGCGGAACTCGAAGCCGCCGAAGTAAAACTTGACCTTGCGCGGCGGCGGCGGAGGCGGCTCGGGAATCGAGGCGACGAATGTTCGCAGCCTCTCCGGCGAGACGTCGATTTGCGGCGGGGGCGAGTCCTCCTGCGCCGCCGCACGTAAAGCGAATGCGAGGAACATGAGAACGGGAACACTCGCCTTCATAAAACCTCGGACGACCGAGGTCGTCGGAAGGTTCGCCGGGCGGGATTGTTTTTGGGTCGTGCCGCTGTTATGGTGTCGCGCTTAAAAGAGATACGTGTATTCAAAAACAGGGTTAACTGATTAAGGAGATTGGATTTTGTCCACGACCAAGCAGCAGAAGTCGGACCTCATCAACCAGTATCGCGTCCATGACGCCGATACCGGGTCGCCAGAAGTGCAGATCGCACTCCTCTCGAACCGCATTACTTACCTCACCGAGCACTTCAAGACGCACGCGAAGGATCACCATTCCCGCCGCGGCCTTCTGAAGCTCGTCGGACGCCGCCGGCGCCTCCTCGACTATCTCAAGAATGTCGATGTCGAGCGGTACCGTACGATCATCGATAAGCTCGGCATCCGTAAATAACGCGCGATCTTGAGGCGGGCCTCTCGGCCCGCCTTCGTGTTTTCAGGCAGGAAGCCTGCAGCAACCCTCCCCCCGGCCGGATCCCATCATTCGGCCCTCAGCGGAAACGACAACAGCGCGAAGTGATGAGTGGCTCGCGCACCGAAGGAAATCATGGCTCACAAGAGAGAAATTGAAATCGGCGGGAAAACCCTGTCCATCGAGACGGGTGCGATCGCCAAGCAGGCCAATGGCGCGTGCGTCGTGCGATACGGCGACACGGTCGTCCTCGCGACGGCCTGCTACAAAGAAGGAAACGTGATCGGCGACTTCATGCCGCTCACGGTCGACTACAAGGAGTACACCTACGCCGGCGGACGCATCCCGGGCGGCTTCTTCAAGCGCGAAGGACGGCCGACCGAAAAAGAAATCCTGACCTCGCGTCTCATCGATCGTCCGCTGCGCCCCTCGTTCCAGAAGGGCTATCGCCAGGAGACGCAGATCATCGCCCTCGTGCTTTCCGCCGACGGCGAGAACGATCCCGACGTCATGGCGATCAACGCCGCCTCCGCGGCGCTCTTCATCTCCGAGATCCCGTTCCTCAATCCGCTGGCCGCCGTTCGCGTCGGCTACATCGACAACCAGCTCGTCATCAATCCGACCAACGCGCAGCGCGATCTCTCCGACCTCGACCTCGTCGTTGCCGGAACCGACTCCGCGATCGTGATGGTCGAAGCGGGTGCGCGTGAGGTCGACGAGTCGGTCGTTCTCGACGCGTTCGAAGCGGCGCACGCCGAGATCCGCCGCATTTGCGACTTGCAGCGCCAGCTGCGCGACGATGCCGGCAAAGAGAAGTTGAAAGTCGAGTACACGCCGAAGTTCACCGACGACGTGCTCAAGGAGCTGATGTCGCAGTTCGGTGAGACGCTGAAGACGGCCATGCTCACCACCGGCAAGCATGCGCGCTACGCCGCGTTGAAAGCGGTGAAGCAGCAGGTGATCGGCTCCGTTCCTGTCGAAGAGGTCGAGCGCCTTGCCGCCGTCAGCGCGGCGTTCGGCGAGATGGAAGTGCAGATCTTCCGCAACCTCATGCTCAACGAAGACAAGCGCGTCGACGGACGCGCGTTCGACGAGATCCGTCCGATCACGATCGAGCTCGGCGTCCTGCCGCGTACGCACGGCTCGGCGATCTTCACGCGCGGCGAGACCCAGGCCCTCGTCACGGTGACCCTCGGCACGCCGCGTGAGGCGCAGAAGATCGAGGACTTCGAAGGCGAGACCTTCCAGCGCTTCATGCTCCATTACAACTTCCCGCCGTTCTCGGTCGGCGAAGTGAAGTTCCTGCGCGGTCCCGCGCGCCGCGAGATCGGCCACGGCAACCTCGCCCGCCGCGCGCTCGCGCCGCTCCTGCCGCCGGAAGACGAGTTCGCGTACGCGATCCGCATCGTCAGCGACATCCTCGAGTCGAACGGCTCGTCGTCGATGGCCTCGGTGTGCGGCGGCTCGCTTGCGCTGATGCAGGCCGGCGTTCCGCTGCGTGCGGCCATCGCCGGCGTGGCCATGGGCCTCGTCAGCAGCGACGACAACGTGAAGCACGCCATCCTCAGCGACATCGCCGGCATGGAAGACCACGAAGGCGATATGGACTTCAAGGTCGCCGGCACCCGCACCGGCATCACCGCGCTACAGATGGACATCAAGGTCAGCGGTCTCTCGCGCGCCGTGATGGCCCAGGCGCTGGCGCAGGCGAAGGCGGGACGCTTCCACATCCTCGACAAGATGGACGCGGCGATCTCCGCACCGAAGGCCGAGCTCTCCGAGTTCGCGCCGCGCCTCTACACGATCCAGATTCCGAAGGACCGCATCCGCGACGTCATCGGATCGGGCGGCAAGACGATCCGCTGGATCGTCGAGGAAACGGGTACGAAGATCGACGTCGAGGACGACGGCAAGGTCACGATCGCGTCGATGGATGCGAAAGCCGCCGAGCGTGCGATCGACATCATCAAAGGCCTCACCGCGTCGCCCGAGGTGAACAAGAACTACAAAGGCACCGTCAAGCGCATCGAGCCGTACGGAGCGTTCGTCGAGATCCTTCCGGGTCAGGATGGGCTGCTGCACATCAGCGAGATGGCGCACACCCGCGTTGGCCAGGTCACGGACCTTTTCCAGCTCGGCGATGAAGTGGAAGTGCAGGTCGTCGGCATCGAGCCCGACACCGGCAAGATCCGCCTCTCGCGCAAACCGCTCCTTCCGCCTCCGACGGAGGAGGAACTGGCCGCGGCCGCCCAGGCACGCGGCAATCGTCCTCCGCGCGAGGGCGGTGGTGGCGGCGGCGGTCACGACCGCGGTGGATTCCGCGGCGGCGACCGCGATCGCGGTCCGCGCCGTGAAGGTGGCGGCGGCGGTGGTGGCGGGTTCCGCGACCGCGGCCCGCGCCGCGACGATCGCGGCCCTCGTCCCCCGCGCCGCGAAGGCGGCGGCGGTGAGGGCGGTGGCGGCGGACGCCGCGAAGGCGGCGGCGAAGGCCAGAGTTAACAGAAACGCGGCGGGCTTCGGCCCGCCGCTTTGTTAACGTGAGCTTCGTGCCTCTCGACCTCCACCTCAAACCCGTCGAGTCGCTGCTGTTCAGCGGCGAGATCGTGGCAATGGGGACGTTCCGGTGCGACGCGGAGCATCCGCTCTACCGCGATTCGGGGCCGTGCAGCTATCACACGTTCGCCTTTCCCCGCACGCTGACGCGCATTCGCTACGAAGAGGGGACGGAGTTCGTCGGCGCGCCGGGGCGCGTGGCGTTTTACAACCAGCATCAGCTCTACACGCGGACGAAGATCAGCGGGATCGATGCATCCGACTGGTTCACGATCGCCGACGATGTGCTCCTCGAGCTGGTGCGCGAGCACGATCCGCACGCGACGCCGGAGCGTCCGTTTCGTATCGCCGAGGGAATGAGCGATGCGCAGAGCTTCCTCGAACAGCGGCGATTGTTTGATGGAGCGCTCGTCGATGCGATGGAGCTCGAAGAGTCGGTGCTGCGTTTGCTCCGCCGCGTCGTGCGCTTCGCCTACGGCTCCGCTTCACCGCGGCCGCGGATGAGCGGGCGCGACGTCGACGCGGTCGAGCACGCGCGGCTGCGTCATCGCCGCCGATCCTTCGTCCAACCTCTCGCTGCGCGCGCTCGCGCGCGCGAGCGAGTGCTCGCCGTTTCAGCTCTGCCGGCTCTTTCGCGCGCGCACCGGCGAGACCATCACGCGCTTCCGCCACTCGCTCCGCCTCTCGCTCGCGCTCGAGCGTCTCCGCACCTCGCATCTCGACGTGAGCGCGCTCGCCATCGACCTCGGCTACTCGAGCCACAGTCATTTCACGTACGCATTCCGTCGCCACTTCGGCATCACTCCGCGACAGTTCCGCGCAACAGCGTGACAGCGCCTCGCAGCGGCGGCGCGCATCTTCGGTCGCATGCGACTTCTCTTCATCGTCCTCTTGCTCGCCACCGAACCGTCGACGCCGCAGGAGTGGTTTCAGCTCGGCGTCACCCGCCACGACGCGCGCGACTACGCCGGCGCGCTCACCGCGTTGGAGAAAGCGCGCGAGCTCGGCCACCCCGCGCCGATTTTGCTTCCGCTGCGTCTCGCTCGCACGTATGCGCGCCTAGGCAACGTGGAAAAGGCGTTCGAGAATCTGAAGCGCGCCGCCGATAACGGCTACGGCGCGAGCGAGCAGATGCTCGCCGAAAATGATTTTCTCAAGCTGCGCGACGATCCGCGGTGGAACGAGCTGCTCACGACTGTCCGCAAGAATCAGCATCCCTGCCGCAACACTCCCGAGTCTCGCCAGCTCGATTTCTGGCTCGGCGAGTGGGACGTCGAAACAAGCGGCCAGAAGATCGCCCGCAGCAGCATCCAGCTGATCCTCGACGAGTGCGTGGTCTTCGAGAACTACGAAGCGCCGGGCTACAGCGGCAAGAGCCTCAGCGCCTGGAGCAGCGGCAACAAGCGGTGGGAGCAGTATTACACCGACACCGCCGGCGGCGCGCGCCTCCTGACCGGATCGCTGCAGGCCGGCAAGATGGTCATGACGACGGAATTCGATCGCAACGGCACGAAGGTCACCAACCGCATGACCTATTCGAAAGAAGGCCCCGACCGCGTGCGCCAGTTCATCGAGACGTCGATCGACGGCGGGAAGACGTGGTCGGCGGGATATGACGGGATGTATGTGAGAAGGAATTAGTGGAGCGGCGGGCTAAGAGCCCGCCGCTCCACATTCTGACTACGGGGGTGTGATGTTTCCGACGTAGTCGACCCAGACCTGACTGCCGATGTTCTCCACCTTGAACGACGTGATGGTCGCGCCGTCCATGCCGACAGTGGATGCCGGGATCTCGATGCGCGTCCATGTGTCGTTCGACGGGAGCGTCGCGCTGATGAACGTGCACGAGCCTTCGCCGCCGATCGCGGGCGCGGGAGTCGTCGATCCGTACCAGATGCAGCCGCCAGTGCTGTAGTCGACGCCGCTGAACCACGAGATCTTCAGCTCCTTCAGCGTCTCGCAGCCGGTCGGCATCACGTACAGGAACAGATTGTCGCCGGACGGGATGGACTGATTGAGATCATTCACCCGCACCGGCGCGGTCGCCGTTTGTCCGAAGTACGGATACGCAAACGAGATCGTGCCGCTCGCGGCCTGCGTCGTCCACGCTTCGCCGTAGCTCATGTACGACCCGCCCGGGATGCTGTCATCGATCCAGACCGTGCCGCCGCTCGGCGACGGCGAGGATGCCGTCGACGGAGTGCAGCCGACGCCGTCGGTGCCGACGTGATCGAACCACACGTGCCCGTTGTAGATCTGGAACTTCACCTTGACGACTTCGTGCCCGCGCAGCGCGAGCGGGCTGCTGATCGGGATTTCGAAACGCGTCCAGACGCCGGCGGACGGCAGCGAGCCGCGGTTGAACTGGGTGATGCCGGACTCGCCGCCGATGCTGTTCGAGCCCCAATACACGGCCGCCTTGCGATACGCCGACTCGTACGTGACCTTGATCTGCGACGTGGTGTCGCATTCATCGATCAGCGCGTAGAACACGGCCTTGCCGCTGCCGAACTTGTGGAACTCGTGCAGGTCGATGATCTGCACGGTCTGGGTCCCGCTGCCGCCGAGAACGAACGACTGCGACCCGGTGGCGTACTGGTTGGTGTCCCACGTGAGCGTGCCGGCGCCGACGCTGGCGTAGCCGGGGATGGCGTCATCGATGTAAACCACGTCGCCTCCCGGCGGCGACGGTTGGGATGCGAATGCAGTGGTGCACTGCGCGGAAGCGCTGCCCGCGCCGAAGAGCGCGATGGCCAGAGACACGACGATCAGAGTGAGCCTGCGGCTCGAAATCATGGAAACCTCCCTCGATTTTTTCGTCGTTTCGCGGCCGGCCTTGAACGTGACGTGACTCAAGATGCGCCCGCGCGTCACGGGCGGCTAGGGACATTTCGTGATGTCACGATTTACGTCTGCGGTTCCGTCGATACTGATCGGGAGAGAGGCCGGTGCCGCGGCGGAACGCGCGGTAGAAGGTGCGGCGCGTGCCGAAGCCGGAGAGGTAGGCGATGCGGGTGGTGGAGAGCTTCGAGGTCTCGAGCAGGCGCTCGGCGTGGTCGACCTGCCGGCGCTTGAGGTAATTGGAGAGCGAGAGGCCGTAGGCGGAAGCGAAGTCGCGGCTCAGTTTCTCGCGCGGCATGCCGAGGAGGGAAGCGAGCTCCGACACGCGCGGCGTCTCCTCTTGAGAGAAGCAGCGATACAGGTACTGGTCGACTGCCTGCCGCAGACTCGACATGACACAGTTTCGCGCATGCCTCTCTCTCCCCGCACTCGGCTACAAATTGTAGACGCTTTGCCGAGTCTTTTTGTTTCGTATGATGCCGGGCGATGAAGCGAGTGCTGCTCACGAGCGCCGCGGCGCTCGCCGCCGTGTACGCGCTGATCGTGACGTGGAAGCAGAACGAGCGGGCGGCGGGACTCGACTTCTACATCTACTACGTCAACGCGCAGCTCGCGTCGCGCGCGGACGTCGACAACATCTACTCCGCTGAGACGCAGGAGCGGATCGGCGAGGAGTACTACGCGCGCGCAGAGGCGGGAACGTCGGAGATCCACAAGTACGACGCGAAGCGGAGGCGCCGGCTCGATAACGTCTCCAGCCCGTTTCTCTACACGACGTTGCGATGGGTGAGCCGCGATTACGAGCGCGCGCTGCAGCAGTACCACGTGCTCGTTCTCGCCGCGTTCATTGCCGGCGTGATGCTGATCTGCCGGCGGGTGAAGTTGTCGTGGTGCGTCACGCTGCTGCTCCTCGCCGCGCTGCTCTTTTGGTATCGCGGATTCGAGGCCGACCTGCGCGTCGGCAACGTGAACTCGCTCCAGCTCGCGGTGATCGGCGCGATGCTTTGGTGTCCGCCGGTGCTCGCCGGGGTGCTGCTTGGATTGCTGGTGTCGTTCAAGCCGAATCTGATCGTGATCGCGTTGTTGCTGGCAGTGGGGACAGGCACTCCGCCTGTCCGGAAAGCAGGGACAGGCAAGAGTGCCTGTCCTCCAGCTCGTGGGCGGCGTGATCGGAGTCGTGATTGCCATCATCGCCGCGGCGCTCAACTACGGCACGTTCCGCGTCTGGCTCCAATGGACCGGCGCCGCGAACGAGTTTTTTCACCGGCTGCAAACGCGCGACGAGCGCAACGTCGCGCCGGCGCTGTCGCTGTTGCAGCAATACGGCTCGTGGCTCAGCTACGTCATCGCGGCACTGCTGGTGATCATTGTCTGCGCCGCGATTCTTCGCTCGAAGCGGCGCGACGACACGCTGGACCATACGCTGATCGCCGGTCTGGCCATCCTGGTCTATCTCATCTCCGCGCCGGTGGTGTGGCTGCATTACATGGTGCTCGTGCTTCCGCTCGCGATTGCACTCTTGCGCCGGCGCTGGACGGCGATCGTTTCACTGATCGCATTGGCGATGATCGCGGAGGAGCCGTACGAGCTGCTGTTCCGCACGCCGATCTATCCGCACGACGCGACGTTGATCACGCCTGCGCTGCTCGCGTTGTTTGCATGCGGCGTTTGGACGCTTTGGACTGCGGCGGCGGAGCCGCCGCTTTCCGACAGCGGAGGCGTGAGCCTCCGCCCGCCCGCGGCAGCTTCGCCGCCGCTGTGAGAAAGCGGCGGCTCTGCCGCCGCAGTCCAAACTAGATCGCCACGAAGCCGCTGCCTGAGGCGGACGACTTGCGCGCGGCGTCGAGCACGCGCTGTTGCATGAGGCCGTCCTCGAGCGTCGCCGCGGGCGCGAGCGCATCGCGGTCGCCGTCGTCGAGTGCGGCGCGCAATGCGCGTCCGAGGAACAGCGTGCCGGTGCCGAAGGCCCCGCCGGGAGAATTGCCGGGAAGCTGCGGCGCGGGCGGCGCAACTTGCTCGAACGGGGAGCCGCCGCGCGAGATCAGCACTTCCTCCGAGGCGAAGCGAAGCGCGCCCGACTCCGCGTAAAACGTCAGCATCGAGTTCTCGTCCGGACCCGTCGTCACCGCGCTGAGCGTCATCACGGCGAGCGCGCCGCCGCGCATGCGCAGGTCGATCGATGCGAAATCGTCCGAGGTCACTTCGCGCGTTTCGTCGCCGGACGGGCGGCGGTCGATGATCGTGCGCAGCATCGCCTGCACGCTCTCGATCTCCATGCCGAACCAGCGCAGCGCGTCGACAAAGTGCGAGCCGACCGCGCCCCAGATCCCGCCGCCGTGCGCGGCGTCGCTCCACCAGTTCCACGCGCGATTGCGTTCTCCTCGGCTTGGACTCGCGTAGCGGCATTCGACGTAGCGGATCGGACCGAGATCGCCGAGGCGCGTGCGCGCGTCCTGCCACGACGGCACGAAGCGCAGCTCGTGATCGATGATCGCGATCTGATTCGGATGCCGCTTCGCGGCGTCGAGCATCTCCTGCGCTTCGGCCGCGTTCAGCGCCGTCGGCTTCTCGCAGAGGAGGTGTTTGCCCGCTTCGAGCACCGCGATGGCCATCTCGCGATGCTCCGACGGCGGCGTCGTGACGGAGACGAGGTCGAGGTCGGGCGCGGCGACGAGGTCGCGCCAGTCGTCATACGCACGGATGCCGAGCTCGTCCGCGATCTGTTTCGTCTTGTTCGCGTTCGCTCCGGCGAGCGCGACCACGTCCAGTCCCGCCTGCCGGAACAGTGGGGTCTGCACGCGGGCGCCGAAGCCGGTTCCGATGATTCCGATGCGTGCCATGGCAGTGATTTTGAGTAGATCACACTTATGATGATCCCGGAACGACGCCAGCGCCGACGCATCGTCACCTTGCGCAACTTCGCCTGGCTCACACTCGTCTCGCTCCTCGCATTCGCCGCGATCTCGCTTCGCTCGGAGCTGCGCGGCCGGCACATGCACGACTACGGACGGCTCGTCGATCATCAGGTGGATGCGAAGATCGAGCGCAAGCCGGTCGAAGTCATTGACGAATCGACGCCTGCACCGCAGACGCGCAGCGAACCGATGGAAGTGGTTTCGCTCGACGCACCGCCCACCCCTCCGCCCGTCGCGGTTTCTTCTGCGAGCGTGGCTCCGGTTCCCGGCGACTCGCGCGTGGCGATCGTCGGCGGCCCGGAAGGCGTGAAGATCGTGCAGCAGACGGCGCGCCGTCCGCTGCTGCGCGGCGGCTTCGGACGTTGATCAGCGCGCGGACCTCCGCTTCGACGGCAGCAACGAGATCGGGAACGAGTATCCGCTCAGGCCGCCGTCATTGAGCGCGCGGACGCGGAACGAATACGTCACGTCGTTCCACGGCAGCGGGAAGAGGTACATCCGCTGCTCGGGCGTGAGCCCTTCCTCGAGCGCGACCCAGACGCCGTCGTTGATCGAGTATTCGACCCGATAGCTCGTGACGGTCTGTGGCGGCGCGGTCCATTGCAGGCGCGCCAGGTTGCCTTCGCGTTTCACCGTCAGCGCCGGCGTGTCCGGCACGTGCGGCAGCGCGAACGTGCCGACCTGCATCATCACGTGCGGCTGGCCGTAGTGCGGCGCCGAAGCCGCGGGAAGGGAGAACGTGCGCACGATCGTGCCGTCGGCGAACGAGTGCAGTCGCGACAGCTCGGGCGTCGATGTTTCGCGATCGATGGTCGCTTGAATGGGGACCTGTCCCTCGTCGCGCACGAATGCGGCGATGGTCCGGAGACTCGTATCCGAGAAGCCGATGAATGCGCCGCTGCCGCCCGGCGCCACGCTGACGTAGCCGCGTCCTTCATTCGACAGCGTCTGCAACGCCACCGTCGATCCCGTGATCCGCGCCACGACGATCTGGAATGAGCCTTCGCGCCATCCCGTGAAGTAACGGCTGCCGTTCCACACCACGTCGCCGAGAGCGAAGAACGCGGTGTTGTTGGCCAGCGTGAGCGTTTCCGTGAGGAGTCCGTTGGAGTCGAAACGCAGACCCGCGACGCCGGCCGCGGGCGCGCCGGTGAACGTGACTTGCGGCGCGATCAGGCAGGTCGCGAAGAATTCGCTGCCGTTCGACGCCATCGAATTGCAGGCGTACACGGAGCGCGACGGAGCGATCACGTTCGCCGCGCTGACCATGCCGTTCGGAGTCAGGATCGCGGTCTGCTGCGTGCCGAGGAGCAGGTAGTTGGTGCCGTTCCACGCGATCGCGGTCGGGGCGAACGGAAGATTCGTCACCGTGCGGAACGGGATCGCGTCGACGCTGAGGAACGTCGCCGTGTCGGAGTTGATGATGACGAACGACTGGCCGTTGCTCGCGGCGATGATGTTGAATCCGTTCGGCGCGATCTCGCGCTCGCGCCAGCTGCCGTCGCGTTTGCGCACGCCCGCGCGAATCGAAATGCGTCCATCGAGCACTTCGCGCCAGACCGCGAGCGTCGCGTCCGCCGATGCCGCGGTGGTCATGAGCTGCTGGCTCGAGGCTGAGAAGCTCATCATCTCGACCGGCGTCGGCAGCGGCAGCGGCGATGCGTGGATCGAGCTGAGGCCTTTCCACGCTACGTACGTCTTGTTGTTCGCCAGTGTGAGCGTGCCCTGCGTCGACGTCGACGGCACGGTGCTCGACGACGTCACCGAGGTCGCCTCGGATTGGATCGTCGAGAGTTTGAGTGAGCTGCTCACGGCCCACAGAATCGACCAGCCCGTGCCGTTCCAGATCACGTCGGACCCGACCGATCCCTGCTCGCCGACGGCGAGCGTGCGGATCAGCCCTCCGTTTGCATCGAGGAGATAGGCGTTGACGATGTTGTTGGTGCTCGTCGCTGCAACCAGAAAACGGTTTCCATCCGAGGCCACCGGCGCCTGCGCCGATGTGGCGTTGAGCGCGGATGCGCTCGTCGCTTTGCCGTCGAGGTTGAAGCGCACGAGGTCGACGCCGTTCGACGTCGCAACCGTCGCCAGGAACCTGCCGTTGCTCGCTGCCACGCGCGGAGACGCGGCGAACGAATCGCCGATTTTCTCCGGCAGCCCGATGTTGCGGCCCTGCTTGTCGAGCGACAGCGCCTCCACCGCCGAGCCGCGGCGATACACCATCAGCACCACGGTCCCGTTGTAGGCGAGGCGCGGCTCGGAACCGCCGTAGACGATCGGGAAGCGCTCGCCGAGCGCCGTTCCGTTGCGGTCGACGACGCGGCCTTCGATCCGCGTGCCGAACGTCGGATCGTCGATCGTCGCGGCGACGACGAACTGATCGCCGGCAAACACCGCGTCGAACGAGAAGACGGCGGTCTCGATGACCGGACGGCCGAGATGCTGCTCACCGGGCAACACTTTGGTGACCAGCAGCGTCTTGTCGCCCCAGAACAGGAGCGCGTCCTTGCCGTTGCTGCGCAGGACCGGCTGACCGTTCATGGCTCCGTAGCGCGAGTTTGCCGCCGGAAATGACGAGCCGAACGGTGGCATCAGCTGGGCGCAGAGCGGGAGCGAAAGAAGGATGGCGAGTGAAGAGAAGAGCGAGCGAAGAAGCGGCCTCATGTCAAATAACTGTAGAGAAAGTTATCTGAAGAAGTCAACCGGAAATTTTGGAGTGGCGTGCATGCTACGATCACCTTCCGAGCGGCGACCCTTTCGGGCGGCGACTTTCCTGTACCTCACAAGCGGAGAGCAGAAGTGTCGATACCCGAAATCCAGACGCGCACGCAGTTCACGCGCGAGAGCATCCTCGAGGATTACCGCGTCGCCGTGCGCAGCCGCCAGGCGAGCCTGATCGGCCGCCGGGAAGTGCTGACCGGCAAGGCGAAGTTCGGCATCTTCGGCGACGGGAAAGAGGTCGCGCAGCTGGCGTGGGCGCGCGCGTTCCGCAAAGGCGACTGGCGCTCGGGCTACTATCGCGATCAGACCTTCATGCTGGCCCTCGGCGCGGCGACGCTCGAGGAGTTCTTCGGGCAGCTCTACGCCGACACCGACATCGCGAACGATCCGTGGTCCGGCGGCCGCTCCATGAACGCGCACTTCGCCTCGCGGCTGCTCAATCCCGACGGCACGTGGAAGAAGCAGACCGAGAACTACAACATCTCCGCCGACGTCTCGCCGACCGGCTCGCAGATGCCGCGCCTCGTCGGACTGGCGTGGGCGTCGCGCCTCTATCGCGAGCTCGGAAACGACGACGGATTTTTCTCACGCAACGGCGACGAGATCGCGTGGGGCACGATCGGCAACGCCAGCTGCGCCGAGGGGATGTTCTGGGAGTCGCTGAACGCCGCCGGCGTCCTCGGCATCCCGTTGATCGTTTCGATCTGGGATGACGGCTACGGCATCTCCGTGCCGAACGAGTTTCAGATCACGAAAGGGAATCTCTCCGAGCTGCTGAAGGGATTTCAGCGCGAGTCGAAGTCGAGGCAGGGCTTCGACATCTACACCGTGAAAGCGTGGGACTATCCCGCGCTCTGCGAGACGTACATCGCCGCGGCGACGATCGTGCGCCACGAGCACGTGCCGGCGATCATTCACGTCACCGAGGTCACGCAGCCGCAGGGACACTCGACGTCGGGCAGCCACGAGCGCTACAAATCGAAAGAGCGGTTGGAGTGGGAAGTCGAGTTCGATGGCATCCGCAAGATGCGCGAGTGGATGATCGCGCAGGGAATCGCGAGCGTGGGCGAGCTCGATGAGCTGGAGAAGGAAGACATCGCGCTCGTGCGCGCCGCGCAGCGGAAAGCATGGGACGCGTATCGCGCGCCGATCGACGCCGAGGTGAAAGAAGCGATCGCGCTGCTCGACGAGATGGGCGCGCAGGAAGCGAAGAGCGAGTTGCAGCGCAATCAGGCGCCCTATCGCCGCGATGTGGTTCGCGCAGTCTGGAGTGCGGCAACGCAAGTTGCCGCTTTCCCTCCAAACGCCAGCCAGTGGCTCCGCCAAAAGCAACAAGAAGGCGACCATCGCTACGGCGCCCATCTCTACAGCTCGAACGAGCCCATTGCCCGAAGTCCCCGCCGAATACGCTCCCGACGCTCCGCTGCTCAACGGCTTCGAGATCATCAATCACTGCTTCGATCACGCGCTGCGCCGCGATCCGAAGATCGTCATTTTCGGCGAGGACGTCGGCAAGCTCGGCGACGTCAACCAGGGCTGCCTCGGCCTGCAGGAAAAGTACGGCCTGTGGCGGGTGATGGACACTGGCATCCGCGAATGCACGATCGCCGGACAGGCCATCGGCGCCGCGCTGCGCGGTCTCCGCCCGATCGCGGAGATCCAATACCTCGACTATCTCCTTTACGCGCTGCAGATCTTCTCCGACGATCTCGCCACGCTGCGCTGGCGCTCCGCCGGCGGGCAGAAGGCGCCGGCGATCATCCGTACGCGCGGGCATCGCCTCGAAGGCATCTGGCACTCCGGCTCGCCGATGGCGGGCATTCTCAACCTCGTGCGCGGCATGCACCTTTGCGTCCCGCGCAACATGACCCAGGCCGCGGGCTTCTACAACACGCTCCTGCGCGGCGACGATCCGGCGATCGTGGTCGAAGTGCTGAACGGCTATCGCGTGAAAGAAAAGCTGCCTTCGAACATCGGCGAGTTCACGCTTCCCCTTGGCGTTCCCGAGGTCGTACGCGCCGGCTCCGACGTCACGCTCGTCTCCTACGGCGCGACGCTGCGAATCGTGCTCGAAGCGGTGGAGCTCCTCGCGCAACGCGGCATCGATGCCGAAGTGATCGACGTCCAGACGCTCCTGCCGTTCGACGTCCGCGGCGTGATCGTCGAGTCGCTGAAGAAAACGAATCGCATCGCGTTCATCGACGAGGACGTGCCCGGCGGCGCGAGCGCGTACATGATGCAGCAGGTGCTCGAGCGCGATCACGGCTACGACTGGCTCGACTCCGAGCCGCGCACGATCCCCAGCAAAGAGCATCGCCCTTCGTACGGCTCCGATGGCGACTACTGGTCGAAGCCGAATCGCGAGACGATCTTCGCGGGCGTGTACGACCTGGTGCGCGAGGCGAATCCGCGCAAGTACCCGCCGATTTTCTAACCCACCCCTCGTTTCCCTTCTCCCCGCTTTGCGGGGAGAAGGTGGCCGAAGGCCGGATGAGGGGCGGTTCCTCGTGCGAGGCACGCCCCTCACCCCAACCCCTCTCCCCACAAGCGGGGAGAGGGGCAACGGTTGGTGTCCCGGAAACGAACACCGGCGTCCCACAACCGAGCAGGCTCGTCCGCCGCGAGCGAAGCGTATCAACGAGTTAGCCGAGGCACAGTGGTTGCGGCGAGGCGCGCGCGGAGGTTTCCGATGAGCGTCCGTCTGATCGTGCGCCGGATGGCGAAGCGTCCGTTGGTGAGCATCGCGGTGATGCTCTCGGCATTCCTGGTCGTCGGCGCGGGCGGGGCGGTGATGAGCGCGCTCGACTCGCTGCTCTTCAAGCCGCTGCCGCTTGGGGCGCCCGATCGTTTGCTGCGCGTCCTCGGCACCGACTCGCGCATCCCCGAGGAGGCGTGGGGCGGCGTCAGCTTCGCGAACGTCGAAGACCTCGCGAAGACCACACGCACGTTCGACGGCATCGCGGCATTCGGCCCGCCGATGACCGGCGCCGTGCTCGTTGGCGGCGAAGCGCGCTCCGTGTCGTACGCGCTCGTCGGGAAACGCTTCGGGACGATTCTCGGAATGCCGCTGCTTCTCGGCCGGCACTTCACGCTCGACGAGCACACGCCCGGCGACAACAACGTGGTCGTGCTGACGTATCGGGGATGGGTTGACTCCTTCGGATCCGATCGCGCCATCGTCGGCAAGAACATCATCGTCAACGGCGTTCCGCATCACGTCGCCGGCGTGCTCGCGCCGTCCGGCTTCGAGTATCCGAGCGCCGATCTCCTGTTCTGGAAACCGCTCGCACCCGCGACGAAGGGACCGTCGTCATGGCGCAGCGGCCGCGGCTCGGATTGGCTGCAGGCAGTCGGACGCGTGCGCGAAGGCGTGCCGCTCGAGCGCGCCGCGGCGGAACTGCGCACGCTCGGCGCGACGCTCGCGCGCGAGTATCCCGACGCGAATCGCACGCGTTCGTACGCACTCCGCCCGCTGCACGAAGACATCATCGGCCGCGTGCGTCCGACGCTGCTCTTGCTCGCCGGCTCCGTGCTCGCGGTGCTGATCGTCGGCATCGGCAACATCGCCATCCTGCTCGTCGCGCAAGCGGAGCATCGCCTGCGCGAGCTCGCCGTCCGCTCGGCCCTCGGCGCGGATCGCCGCACGCTCGCGCGCCTCCTCATCGGCGAGAGTCTGCTGCTCACGCTCGCCGGCGGAATCACCGGCCTCCTTGCCGTGCCGTGGATCTTGCGCGCGTTCCTTCGTCTCTATCCCGTTCCGCTTTTGCGCGCCGGCGAGGTGCGGATGAGCGGCATCGCGTTCGTCGCGATCATCGTCACCGCGATTCTCGCCGCACTACCGTCGATGCGCATCGCCATGCGGATGCGCGAAGGGGACGCGCTGCGCGGCGCGCAGCGAAGCGTCGGCGGCAACCGCAAACTGTTCGACTCCTTCGTCGCCGCGCAGATCGCGATCTCGGTGCTCGTGCTCTTCGCCGCCGGCCTGATGATGCGCTCGCTCTGGCACGTGTTGCGCGTCGACCTCGGATTCGAGCCGCGCAACGTGATCACGTTCCGTCTCACGTCGTCATCGAATGACCGCGCCGAGACGGAGCGCTTCTACGACAACGTACTGCGCGAGCTGCGCGCGATCCAGGGAGTCACGGACGCCGCGACGTCGTTCGACATCCCGACCGCGGGACGTGCGTTTGCGAAAAGCGTTCTGCGCGACGGCGACGATGCTTCGTACGGCGATGGCCCAACCGTGCCGGTGCAATTCGTCAGTCCGTCGTTCTTCCGCACGCTCGCGATTCCGGTCGTTCGCGGCCGCGGATTCACCGAGCACGATGACGTCGATGCGCCGCCGGTCGTGATCGTGAACCAGGCCTTCGCGCGGCAGTTCTATCGCGGCCGCCGCGCCCTCGGACAACGCGTCACGATCATGGACGGACCGACGGAGATCGTCGGAATCGTGGGCGATGTGCGGCAGGGAAAATCGCCGTGGGAAAACGCGGAGCCGACCGCGTACTTTCCGCTCGCGCAAATCGATCAGGGGATGCGCTACGTCATTCTGAAAACATCGGCGTCGCCGTCCGCGGTGATGCCGCTCGTCACCGCGCGCATGCGCGAGCTCGCGCCGCAGACGCCGATTGCGGAAGCGGCCACGATGCAGGAGCGGCTCACGAAGGCGACGGCGATGATCCGCTTCCGCTCGATTCTCGTCGGCGCGCTCGCCGCCTTCGCGCTGATCCTCGGATTCGTCGGCGTCTACGCCGTCGTCGCCTACGCGGTGCAGCAGCAGACGAAAGAAGTGGGCGTTCGCCTCGCGCTCGGACAAACCCCGCCCTCGATCGCGCTGCATGTCCTCCGCCGCGCGATGCGCCCCGCCGTCGCCGGCATCGTCATCGGCGCGCTCGCGGGACTCGCCGCCGGACGATTGCTCGCGCACGCGATCGTCGGAGTGAGTCCGAATGACGCGGCGACACTCTTCAGCGCCGCCGCCCTGTTGTTGATGATCGCCATCGTCGCGGCGATCGCTCCGGCGCGCCGCGCGATGCGCGTCGATCCGGTGACCGCGCTGCGAAGCGATTAAGGTAGCGGCTAAGGCAAGGCACGTTCAGCGCGGTCTTCGTGAACCGAATCACCGCGAAGAATTTTTTTCGAGGCAGTCCGTCAACGGTCTCGTACGCAACGAACGTGACGACGATCGTGCGCCCGTTCTCGTCGTGCGCCATCGTCTTCGGCAACCCGGTCTCGCGATCGAGCACGACGCGCGCTCCACGCTGCATCGCCCTGCTTCACCGTCCCGATCGTGGCCTCGCGATAAATCGACGTCAGCTTCGCGACCTTGTCGCGGCCGCCGGCCGCGGACACCCAGCGGTCGATCAAGGCATCGGCGAGGCGATGAAACGTTAGCGGCGCACTGAACGGTCCCTGCGTCCATGTGCCGGCGAGTCCATCCGCGGTGAGCGTGCCGGCGAAGACGCCGCCGATGTTCTTCACGTCGAGCTTCACGTGCGCGCCATTCTCGACGATGGACGCAATCGGAATCTGCACGTTCTCGCTCGACACGACGATGCCCGTCGCGGTGCCGTCGGGATGATTCGTGAGTGTGAGACCGATCGTCCGCGTCGTTCCCTCGACCTGCAGCGATCCGCTCCATCGGCCTTCGAGCGCTTTGCTGATCGGAGCACTTTTCGGCGCCGCCTCGATCTTCGCGTCGCCCTTCCGCGTCAGTTCGAACGGCAGCTCCATGTCGTTGTCATTGTGGCGCGTTGTGAACGTGCCATTGATCGAGTTGCCGTCCGCGGCAAGCGTGCCGCGGAATGCGTCGCCGCCGGTGAGCTTCAACGCAAACGCGATTTCGTTTCCATTGATGCGAATGTCCGACAGCGGCAACCCATGCACGTTCTGCATCGCATTGCCGAACGTGCCGGCCCATTCGCCGCTTGCGGTCCTGCTCAAATCCACCTCGATGTTCACGTTCATCTGCGGCGCGCGAATCACTCCCTCCCAGTGACCGCTTTGCGCGTACATCGAGAAGCCGACGAGTAGAGACACCACGAGCGTGATTCGACGAACGAACATGACCGGCTCCTTGCGTTGGGAACGCCGGCGTCCTCGCCGGCTGGTCAGGCGGCGTCCCGCCGCCTCGGGAAGCGAGACGCCGGCGTTCCGTTAAAAATCGCGGCGCACGAGATTGCGCACGGCGCCGTAGTAAATGGATGCGGAGACCGCGGCGAACGCGACGAGCCCTGCCCACGGCAGACGTCCGTCACGGAACCACAGCTCTCCGCTCATAACGCGGAACACACCGATGGCCGGGGCGCGGAACAGCTGTTCGAAGATGCCGATGAAGATCGCGATGCCGAGCGTGATGAGCAACGGACGCCACGGATCGCTGAAGATCGTCGACAGCAGCAGCGCGAGAGCTGAAGAACAGCGACGCGCCGACGAAGAAACAGAGGGCGTGAATCAGCGTGTCGCCGACGCCGTACGTTTGATGAATCGCCGGCGCGAGCAGCGGGATGAGCAGCGACGGAAGAAACGCGAGCACGGACAGCTCGACGAGTCCCGTCGCCGCGCGCACGCCGAGGAGGCGCCGGCGCGAGACGGGAAGCGAAAGCGTGAACAGCGCGCCGCGGGACGGGGAGAAGACGCTGGCGATACCGAGGAGCACCGCGAAGAGCGTCCCGGTCTGGGCGAGGTTCTGGCGGAACCAATTCGACCAGACGAAGCCGCGATACGTGCTCGCGAGATCCGCGGCTTCGCGGATCTTGTCGCCGATGATCCCGCCGAGGTTCGTCGGCACGTACTCCATCAGCTCCTGAACTCTTGGATACGTGAGGACGGCGCCTGCGGCGGAGCAGGTGAGGATGAACAGTCCGATGAGAAAACGCCAACGGGTCTCGATCCACGACTTGTACCAAAGCATGTCAGTCGCCCTCCGCAGTTGCGACCTCGAGAAACAGCTCCTTGAGCGACACCGGCATCACGTCGACGGACGTCGCTCCGAGCGCTCGCGCCTCGTCCACGATCGCATCCGCGCCGGCGCTCGACAGCACCGACACGACGCGCCCGTCGCGCTCCACGCGCGTCACGCCCGGCGAGCGGAACGCGATCGACGGCGGCGCGTTCTCGAAGGTCAGTTCGATGCGCCGGTAGTGTTCGCGCAAATCGTCGAGCGCACCTTCGACGACGGCACGGCCGCGGTGGATGATCACGACGCGGTCGCTGATCTGATCGACTTCCGCGATCTGATGCGACGAGAAAAAGATCGTCAGCTCTTCGCTGGCGACGTGGCGGATGAGCGCCTGCAGCACGTCCTCCGCCACCGCCGGATCGAGCCCCGACGTCGGTTCGTCGAGGATCAGCAGCTCCGCGCCGCGGCAGAGCGCGAGAAGCAGCGCGAGCTTCGTGCGCATGCCGCGCGAGAGCGCTTTGACTTTGCGCGCCGGCGGGAGATCGAACGCGCGCAGGTAGCGTTGCTCGAGGTCGCGCCGCCAGCGAGGGAAGAACGACGCCGTGAAGCGCACCGTGTCCTCGACGGTCATCGAGGGATAGAGATCCTTCTCCTCGCTGACGAACGCGCAGCGCTCGCGGATCTCGACCGATCCCGCGTCGAGCCCGAAGACGCGCGCCTCGCCGGAGGTCGGATGGGTCATGCCGAGGAGGATCTTGAGCGTCGTCGTCTTCCCGGCACCGTTGCGGCCGAGGAAGCCGCAGATGGAGCCGCGCGGCACGGCGAGATCGAGCCCGCGCAGCGCTTCGATGCCATCGTAGGTCTTCCGCAGCTCGCGCGTTTCGATGATTGTTTCTTCAGCCACGACGACCGCCTTTCCGAATCGCCAGCTCCGCCTCGAACAGCCGGCGGATCTCGTCATCCGCGAGCCCGCGCCCGCGCAGCTTCTCGACCGTGCCGGCGACGAGCGGCTGCGCCTGTTTGAGCTTGTCGGCGAGCTTCCCCGCGCGCGCGTTCGGCGCCACGAACGCGCCCGCCCCGTGGCGCAGCTCGATGACGCCCTCGTGCTCGAGCTCGCGATAGGCCTTGGCGACGGTATTCGGATTCATCACCAGCTCCTCGGCCAGCGGCCGCATCCCCGGCAACTGATCCCCTTCCTGCAACGCCCCGGTCTCGATCGCATGCTTCACCTGCTCCATCAACTGCAAGTAGATCGGCATACCAATGCTCGGATTGAGCCTAAACCTCATGTTTCCAACTGTACTACAGAACTATCACAGTGACAATGTACGGGGGAGGGTTGGGGAAGGTTTCAGGTATCATCGCTTCGGTCCCATGCACATCACGAATCGCGGGTTCCTCAGCGAATTTCTGAGCCGTCATCAGGAGATGCCGGACCGGCCCTTCTGCTGGGTCCTCGGCTCCGGGGCGTCCGTGCAGTCGGGGATTCCCTCCGGAGCGACGCTGGTGCAGCGATGGCTCACGGAGATGCACGAGCTGGAGAGCGAGACCTCGGTGCCGCTCGAGACCTGGGCCACCGCCGAGAACCTCGGCATCGAAGGATTCGATTACGCGCGGGCCGCGAACTTCTACCCGTGGATTTATCAGCGCCGCTTCCGCGACTACAAGGAGCGCGGCTACGCGACGCTCGAGAAGATCATGGACAAGGCCGAGCCGAGCTTCGGCTACTCGGTCCTCGCGCAGATCATGGCCAACACCCCGCACAGCGTTGCGGTGACGACGAACTTCGACAACCTCCTTGCCGACGCTCTGTCGATCTACACGCGGACGTTCCCGCTCGTCTGCGGACACGAGTCACTGACCGGATACATCCGCCCCAACCTGCGACGCCCGCTGATCGCCAAGATTCATCGCGACCTGCTTCTCCAGCCGCGCAGCAATCCCGAAGAAATCTCGGCGCTGCCTGGCGAATGGGATGTGGCGCTGAAGAAAATCTTCAGCCGTTTCACCCCGATCGTCATTGGATACGGAGGCAACGACGGCAGTTTGATGAATTTTTTGACGAAGCTCGAGCCGATTGAGGGAGGTGATCTTCTGGTGCCACCGGCATGGGAGGCGGTTGAGCCGCAGGTCGTCGAGGTGGTGGAGCACCATCGCGGACGGCTCGTGCCGATCCTTGGATTCGATGAGTTGATGTTGCAACTGCAGGAGAAATTGAAGCTCGACACGCTATTGCCGCAGCTGCAGGGAATTCATGAGAAGAGAGTTGCGGATTACCGAAAGCAGTTCGAGGACTTGACGGCCGCGCTGAAAAAACCGGCAGAAACTCGTCGCTGCCGAGGAGGCTCGTGCACCGGTCACGGAGGCGGCCGACGCTGCGGTCGAGCGATTATCGACAGGAAGACGACTGGTGGGGATGGGAACTGAAAGCGCAAGCGGAGCCGGACCCGGAGAAGCGTGAAGTGATCTACCGGGCCGGGTTGCAAGCTGTTCCGGAAAGTGCGGAGTTAACGGCGAGTTTCGCGTTCTTCATGAAAGATGTTCGTAAGGACAATGAGGCCGAATGCTCTTTCGGCGGGCGTTGGAGCTCAATTCGGACGACGGCGACTATCACGCTTACCTTGCATGGTTCTTAGACACCGTAAGGAACGACTCCGCCGCCGAGCGCTTCTATCGCCGCGCTTTAGAGCTCAATCCTACCGACAGCAGCGCGATAGGAAATTTCTCACAGTTGCTCGCCATTCGCGGCAACGAAGACGAAGCGCGACTACTCATCGATCAAGCACTGAAAGCAATTGGTAAGAAGAGTTCCAGTCACGAGCCGAAGTGCTATTTACGCGGTGGCTTCTCGAGCGCGCAAATGGACTGGACGGAGCAGCTTTCTTGACAAGGGTTCGGGCGATTATCGATGGTGGGTACAAACGCGCGAATTGGTCCTTCGACCAACTCCTCGCCGCCCTCCTCCCCCGCATCCCCGAATCCGAACGCGCCTTCGCCGAAAAACTGAGCGAAGCGATCCTCGACGAAACGAAAGCAAAGCAGCTCGAAGACGAGCCGCTCTGGAAGGCAGTCAAAGCATGAGCAAACCGGCAAACACCCCCGACCCGCCCTACTACGCCGTCATCTTCACCTCGCTGCGCACCGAAGACGTCGACGGGTACGGCGACATGGCCGAGAAGATGGTCGAGCTGGCGTCGCAGCAGCCGGGCTTCCTCGGCGTCGAGTCGGCGCGGGGGGAGGGTGGGCTGGGGATCACCGGTCTCGTATTGGGAAAGCGAAGAGGCGATTGCAAACTGGCGGAAGCATGCCGAGCATCGCATCGCGCAGCAGAACGGGATCGGGCGGTGGTATTCGGAGTTCATCACGCGCGTGGCGAAGGTGGAGCGGCAGCGGCCGTTCAAACGATCCGATGATCCCCCGAGTACACGTTGAAGCGGCCGTCGCGGACGAAGCCGAGGAGCGTGAGGTTGAACTCCGGACGCGAGATCGACGGCGAGTGAGGATGGCGCGCCGACGGCGGCGACGACGGGGATGCGGGCGACGATCGCTTTCTGTACGATCTCGAACGCAGTGCGGCCGCTGACGAAGAGCAGGTGTTGGTTGAGCGTCACGCCTTCGCGGAAGAAGGAGCCGATCACTTTGTCGACGGCGTTGTGGCGGCCGATGTCTTCGCGCACGCGGAGCAGCGTGCCGTCGGGCGTGAACACGCCCGCGGCGTGAATCGCGCCGGTGGCGTCGAACGCGCGTTGCTCGGCGCGTAGCGCGTTGGCTAAACCATGAATGGCGTTGCGCGCGATGCGCACGTGCGAGTTCAGCGGCGTGGCGTGCACGCGCAGCGCGTCGATGGAGACCTTGCCGCACACGCCGCATGAGGACGTTGAATAGAAGTGGCGTTGCAGGCGCTGCAGATCGACCGGAACATTGACGTCGACGCGCACGACATTCGGCGAGGCCCAGTGGCGAATCGAGGAGATCTCTTCAGAAGATCGAAGGATCGACTCTGTGAAGAGAAAGCCGGCGGCGAGGTCGAAGTCGTCGCCGGGCGTTCTCAGCGTGACGGAGACGGGCCGCTCGCCGATGCGAATCTCGAGCGGCTCTTCGATCGCCAGCGTGTCGTCCGCGCTCGTCGCGTCGCTGCCGTGAATGCGGGTGACGTGCGCCACCGCGACATGCTACTCCTCATGCAGCGCGCGCATCGGCGAGACGCGTGCCGCGCGGACGGCCGGCGGCGCGGCGGCGATGAACGTGGCCGTCGCGAGCAGCACGATCACGGTTGCAATCGTCATCGGATCGCCGTTCGTGACGCCGTACAGCAGCGACTGCAGGAGGCGTCCGAGGAACAGCGAGGCGAGGATGCCGGTCGCGAGAGCGAAGACGATCACGCGAAGGGCTTGTGCGACGACGAAGCGGAACACGCCGGCGTTCGTCGAGCCGAGGGCGAGGCGAAGGCCGAGCTCGCGCGTGCGGCTCGAGACCATCAGCGAGAGCATGCCGTACACGCCGATCATTGCCAGCGCGACCGCGACGACGGAGAACGCCGCGATGCAGGTCAGGATGAAGGTCCGCCGCGCTTCGGATGCCGTGACGAGCGAGTCGAGTTTGTTGATCTTGTAGACCGCGACGTCGGGATCGATCCGCCGCATCAATTCGCGCAGCTCCATCACGTCGCCCTTCGTCCGCGCGACCACCGTCTCTTCCGATGCGTCGCCGAACTGCGTGAACGGCAGGTAGGCCTGCGCCGTTGCCGGCGCGCCGAGGTCGCCGGGCTGGATGTCCGGCACGATGCCGACCACGCGGCGGAACGGATTGTCGTCGCCGCCGCCGATCTGCACGCGATGCCCGAGCGCGTCGCCGTTGCCGAACAGCGTCTGCGCCGCGGTCTGATTGAGGATCAGCACCGGCTCGCTCTTCGTTTGATCGCCGGCGTTGAACACGCGTCCGCGCAGGATCGGCACGCGCAGCGTCTCGAAGTAGCGCGGCGAGATCGCGAAGCGCTGCGCGTCCGGCGCATCGCCGCTCGGCCGGTTCCGGTCTTCCTCGCGCGTCATCGACGCGTTGTCGTTGTTCTCCGCGAACGGCAGCTGCGACGTCATCGCGATCGACTCGACGCCCGGGCAGCTGCGTCGCTTCGGCCATGAAGCGGTCATGCAGCGCGAGCTGCACCGCGTATTCGTTGTGCCGTTTCGAGCCGAGCGCGATGCGGAGGCTCGCCACGTTCTTCGTTTGAAATCCCGGCGGCGTGGAGAAGAGGTTGCGCACGCTGCGCAGCAGCAGCGCGCTGCCGGCCAGGAGCACAACGGACAGGGCGACATTCACGCCGACGAGAATGCGCAGCGTCGCGGCACGCGAGGAGACGATGCCGCGTCCCTCCGCGCGCATGGCCCATCTGCGCGCGCGCAACGCGGGAATCCATCCAATCAGCACGCCGGAGAGGAGCGCGATGGCGACACACGTCGCGACGACGGCGGGATCGATCGCGAGATCCATCGCCCGCGGCAGGAACTCCGCGGAATGCGCGCGCAGCCAACGGATTCCGGCGACGGCGATTCCGAAGCCGAGGAGCGAGGCGAGCGATGCCTGGATCAGCGATTCGGCGATGAGCATCGTCGCGAGCCGCGCGGGCGTCGCGCCGAGCGATTGCCGCACGACGATTTCTTTCTGGCGGATGAACAGCTCCGACAGGCGCAACCCCGCGGCATTCGACACCGCCGCGAGCAGCACCATCACCGCGACCGCGAACACGATCCAGAGCGACGACGTCACCTGCCGTCCGACGATCATGTCGTGCAGCGATTGGACGGCGACGTAGCTCTTCGACGAGTAATCGTCGGGATACGCCTTGCGCAAGCCGGCGGTGAACGTCTCCGCCTCGCGCGTGGCCTGATCGATCGTCACGCCGTCGCGCAGACGCGCGAACGTGCGCAGATGGCGGCAGCCGCGGCATGCGGGTCCGTAGTTCGGGTTGTAACGCAGCGTGATCCACGCATCGGCCGGCTGGCCGCGCCACTCCGTTTCCAGGATGCGCATGCGCGGCGGCATCACGCCGATCACTTCCATCGGGATGTCGCTGATGCGCAGCACGCGGCCGACGATGCCGCGGTCGCCGCTGTAGCGGCGCTTCCACAGCTCATCGCTGAGGATGACGCGAATCGGGCCGCCGCGAATGTCGTCGTTGGCGTTGAAGTCGCGTCCCAACTGCGGTTTCACGCCGAAGACGCCGAAGGTGTTGTGAGTGACGCGCAGCAGCGAGATCTGTTCGGGACTGCCGCCGAGGAGCGTCGCGCTGCCGTTCGCGACCGCGGCGATGTCCGAGAACGATCGCAGCGCCGGCTTCCAATCGGCGTACGTCGCGAAGCCGACGTTCGACGGATGCCCATCGTCTTCTCCTTCGCCGACGCTCACCAGCCGCTCGGCATTCGGGAACGGCAGCGGCGCGAGGAGCACGCCGCGCATCGCGCTGACGATGCTCGTCGTCGCGCCGAGTCCGAGGGCCAGCGTGAGAATCACGAGAAGCTGCCGCGCCGGATGGCGCTTCATGCCGCGGAGAAGAGTAGACGTCACCATGGAGCGCGCCCGTCGCAACCAGTATGCCTCGGCTAAGTGATTGATGGGTTGGCGCAGTAAAGGGTGAACCTGCTCGGATGTGGGACCGAAGTGTTCGTTCTTGGGACGCCCTCCTGTCGTTGCCCTTCTCCCCGCACGCGGGGAGAAGGTGCCCGTAGGGCGGATGAGGGGCGGTTCTTCGTGCTGTGCCGGCCCCTCACCCGGCCCTTCGCTTCGCTCAGGGCCACCCTCTCCCCGCAAGCGGGGAGAGGGGCAACGATGTGTTGCATTAGACTCTGCACCGCATGTTCGACTGGCCCTTCTTCCGCCAGCTCCGCGGCGATCCGGATGCCGCGGTCAGCGACCGGACGCGCGAGCTGCGCAGGAAAAATGAAGGCGCCGAGGTCGCGCGATCGATCTGCCCGTACTGCGGCGTCGGATGTGGTCAACTGGTTTACCATCGCGGCGGGCGGGTCATCAACATCGAAGGCGATCCGCAGTCGCCGATCTCGCGCGGGCATCTCTGTCCGAAAGGCGCGGCGAGCTACGAGTTGGTGACGCATCCCGGGCGCATGACGATGGTCAAGTACCGCCCGCCGAAGTCGCGTAAGTGGTACGACATCGATCTCGAGCGCGCGACGGCGATGGTCGCCGAGCGTTTGTGGCAATCGCGCGAGCGCTCGTTCGACGACGAACAGATGCACACGACCGCGGTCGCGCACCTCGGCGGCGCGACGCTCGACGTCGAAGAGAACTACCTCATCAAAAAGCTCTTTACGGCCGGATTGGGGATGGTGTGCCTGAGCAATCAGGCACGGATATGACACAGCTCCACCGTCCCCGGTCTGGGGACGTCGCTCGGGCGCGGCGGCGCCACCACGGCCCAGCAGGATCTCGCCTTCGCCGACGCGATCCTGATCATGGGCTCGTCGATGGCCGAGAACCACCCGGTCGGCTTTCAGTGGGTGATCGAGGCGCGCGAGAAGAACGGCGCGAAGGTGATTCACGTCGATCCGCGATTCACGCGCACGTCGGCGATGGCCGATTACTGGCTGCCGCTGCGCGCCGGCAGCGACTTGATTCTCCTCGGCGCGCTGATCCGCTACACGATCGAGCACGAGCGCTGGTTCCGCGAGTACGTCGTCCGCTACACGAACGCCGCGGTGATCGTGCGCGACGATTTCAAAGACACCGAGGATCTCGACGGATTGTTCTCGGATCCGGAGACGTGGCTCTATCCCGGCGCGGAGCCGGGCGGATCCGACACCGGACATCGCGGCGAAGCGCAGGGCGCGCCGAAGACGCCGCCCGATCCGCCGCGCGATGAAACGCTGCAGCATCCGCGCTGCGTGTTCCAGGTGCTGAAGCGCCACTTCGCGCGCTACACGCCCGAGTTGGTGGAGCGGGCGTGCGGGATTCCGCGCGCGAAGTTTCTCGAAGTCGCGGATGTCTTCACGCGCGCGTCGGGCGCGGAGAAGACGGGCGCGATCTGCTACGCGGTCGGATGGACGCAGCACGCGACCGGCGTGCAGATCATCCGCGCCGCGTCGATCCTTCAATTGCTGCTGGGCAACATCGGACGGCCGGGCGGCGGGATCATGGCGTTGCGCGGACACGCGTCGATTCAAGGATCGACGGACGTGCCGACGCTCTTCGACATCCTGCCCGGCTACCTGCCGATGCCGACGTCGAAGGAGCACTCGCTCGCCGACTACTACGAGAAGCACAAGGCGGCGAAGGGCTGGTGGTTCAACATCGACAAGTACATGGTCAGCCTGCTGAAGGCGTATTACGGCGACGCCGCGACCGCCGCGAACGATTTCGGATTCAATTGGCTGCCGAAGCTCACCGGCGATCATTCGTACTTTGCGTCTTCGCTCGACATGGCGGACGGGAAGCTCGAAGGAATGTTCGTGATGGGACAGAACCCCGCCGTCGGCTCGCCGAACGCGAAGCTGCATCGCGACGCGATGCGCAAACTGAAATGGCTGGTCGTGCGCGACATGGTGGAAGTGGAGACGGCCGCGTTCTGGCAGGAAGCGCCGGACGACATCGACACCGAGGTCTTCTTCTTTCCGGCGGCGTCGCACGTGGAGAAGGAAGGGACGTTCACGAACACGCAGCGTTTGTTGCAGTGGCGCGAGAAAGCCGTGGAGCCGCCAGGCGACGCGCGCAGCGAATACCAATTCATGGTGGACCTCGGCCGGCGGATGAAAGCGCGCGCCACGGATCGCCCGCGCGACGCGGGGCTGCGGGCGTTGACGTGGGAGTACGAAGACGAGGATGTGGAGGAGGTGCTAAAAGAAATTCATGGCGCGCCCTCACATCAAACACTTCGGCGAATTGAAAAACGACGGCTCCACCGCCTGCGGCTGCTGGATCTACTCCGGCGTCTTCGACGGCACGAACAAAGCGAACGCGCGCGACGCAAAAGGACGATACGGACATGGCTGGGGCTACGCGTGGCCGCTCGATCGCCGCATCCTTTATAACCGCGCGTCGGCGAGGCCGGATGGGACGCCGTGGAGCGAACGCAAAGCGCTCGTGTGGTGGGACGCGGAGAAGCGCGAGTGGGTGGGACACGACGTCGCCGATTTCACGCGCGGCAAGGCGCCGGACTATCGACCGGACCAAGACAAAGGCGGCGATGAAGCGCTGCCGGGCGACGCGCCGTTCATCATGCATCCCGACGGCATGGGCTGGTTGTGGGTGCCGTCGGGATTGAAAGACGGACCGTTGCCTGCGCACTACGAGCCGCTCGAATCGAACGTGCGCAATCCGCTGTACGACCAGCAAACGAACCCCGAGGCGAAGACGTTCGAGCGGCCGGACAATCCGTACGCCTCATCGCCGGACAAACGATTCCCGTACGTGCTCACCACGTATCGCTTGACCGAGCATCACACCGCCGGCGGCATGACGCGCACGCTTTCGCATCTCGCCGAATTGCAGCCCGAGCTCTTCGCGGAAATCTCGCCCGAGCTCGCGCGCGAAGCGGGCGTCGCGAACGGCGAGTTCGTCACGATCTCCACCGCCCGCGCGTCCGTTCGCGCGCGTGCGCTCGTCACCACGCGCATGCCGTCGCTCGAGATCAACGGCGCGCTCGTGCATCAGGTCGGGTTGCCGTATCACTGGGGACCGCGCGGACTCGTCACCGGCGACGTCGTCAATGATCTGCTCGCCATTTCCGAAGAGCCGAACGTGCGCATCTTCGAGTCGAAAGGGCTGAGCTGCAATCTCACCCGCGCGACGAATTAGGCGCGCGCGCCGTATTCAAAAACGTGCGTCTCCTCGTCCCTCTCCTGGTCACTCTCTCCGTTCTCGCCGCCGAAATCCCCATCTCCGAGTCAGTGCGCTTCGCTCCCGCGGACGCATCCACGACGGCGCGCTATGCGCCCGTCACCGCGGCCGGCGACGAAGGTTTTCTCGTCCTGTGGGAGCAGCGCTGGTTCGCCGGGTATCCCGCTCCGCTTGCGTTTCGCGCGTACGACGCGAGCGGAGCCGCGCGGCAGCCGGAGGAGGACACGCTGCTGCTGTTCGGGCACACGCCCCGCGCGGTCTGGACCGGCAACGACTACCTCGTCGTTTACGCGACCGGGAGCCGGTTCGGATACGGATACGTGTACGCGCTGCGGATCGCCGCGGACGGAACAGTTCGCGATCAGCAGCCCGGAACGGTGCTCGTCGATGATGTGAATTCAGCGACGGTGCTCGATCTGGTGTGGGACGGCCGTAGTGCATGGGCGCTGCTCCAGGCCGACGCGACCCAGCAGTTGGTGGAGCTCGACGCGCTGGCGCGTGTGGTGGGCTCGAGAACGGTCAGCGGCGCCAGCGCGATCGCGGCGAGGTCGAAGAGCGGGCCGCCATGGATCCTGGCCGTGCAGGACGGCGACGTCGCCGCGTCGCGGCCGGGCGGGATCGTGACGATCGATCACACCACCATCGGCGCGGTGGTTGCGCTGCGCGACGAAGACGGCCGCGTTCTCGACTCGTTCATCGCCGCTCCCGCGAACGCGCGCATTCGCAACCTGGCGTGGGACGGCGCCGCGTGGATCGCCGCGTACGCGACGCAGGACTCGCTGTGCACGCTGCGCTTCACGAACGTGACCGATCTCACGCGCGAATGCACGGCCGCCGATGGCGCGCTCGATCCCTGGATCGCGCCTGGTTTCGTGACGTGGACCGAGGGCACCTCGAAACAAGCAGCCCCCGGACACGGACGGGTCATGACCACGAGCGGCGTCGCGTCGACGGTGGCGGTCGCGCAGCGCTCTCCCGCTGCGACTGTCGATCCGATGGGACTTCTCGCCGCGTGGGTCGAAGACTCGCGGATTCACATCGGCGGTTTGAATCGCGCCGAACAGATCCTCACCACCGATCCGATCCAAGGACCGATCGATCTCGCGAATGCGGAGTCGCAGTCGCTGCTGGTGTTTGCCGAAAACGGCATCGTGCGCGCGACCATCCTCGACGCGCGCGGCGTTCCGATCCTCGAGCGTATCCTGCTAGGCGAAGGCTCCGCGCCGCGCGTCGCGGCGCTCGGCGGCGAGTGGCTGGTGATGTGGCGAACCGACGGCGAGGTCGTCTCGACGGTCGTCTCGCGCAGCGGCAATGCGAACGGACTGCAGCATCACGCCATCGGCGTCCAGGACGCGTTTGCGATCAGCGCCACGTCCGGCGGCTTTCTGCTCGTGCGCTCCGAAGGAGACCGCAAGATCGCGGAGCGGCTCGACCGCAACGGCAGTCCCATCGGCGCGAGCGACTTGGCCATCCCGTTTGCGCCGAGGGTGATCCGCGTGCAGCCGGACGGCGGTCTCGTGCTGTACGGCGGCGTCGAGGTCGCCGTCGTCGACCCGAACGGCGCAGTTGTCCGTCATTCGACCTGGGCGAAGACGAGCGGCGTCGAGCTCGGCACATGTGGTCGAGCTCGGCGGCGAACGATCGTGTATGTCTATTCGTGCTCCGGCCGCGTCTACGCGAACGACTTCGCCGACCGTGCTCGCGCCGCGCGGCACTGAGGTAAGCTGGACGCCGGGTGACGACGACCGGCTTTTTCACCGACTCCACGCTTTGCATCGGCTGCAAAGCGTGCGAGGTCGCGTGCAAGGAGTGGAACGACGTTCCGCACGACGGCTTCCTCTGGTCCGGGCTCTCCTACGACAACACGCTCAGCCTCGGCCACTCGACGTGGCGGCACGTGAAGTTCGTCGAGCATCCGACGTCGATCGGCGCCGGCGGCAACTCGCCCGAGCAGATGACGTGGCAGTTCTCGTCGGATGTCTGCAAGCATTGCGAGCACGCCGGCTGTCTCGAAGCGTGTCCGACCGGCTCGATCATCCGCACGGAATTCGGCGGTGTCTACATCCAGCCCGACATCTGCAACGGCTGCGGCTACTGCGTCGTCACGTGTCCCTTCGGCGTCGTCGACCGCCGTCCCGACGACGGGCGCGCGTTCAAGTGCACGTTCTGCTACGACCGGCAGAAAGCGGGCGAGGAGCCGGCGTGCGCGAAGGCGTGTCCGACGGAGTCGATCGTCTTCGGCGATCTCGCTGCGCTCGAGCGCGCCGCCGACGCGCGCCTCGCGAAGCTGCACGCCGCCGGCATGACCGACGCCTCGATCTGGAATCCGAAGGACACTTCCGTCGGCGGCACGCACGCGTTCTTCCTCGTGCGCGGCGACGCGCGGCAATACAACCTGCCGGAGAATCCGGTCGTGCCGACGACGCTGCTGAAACCCGCCTGGAGCGCCGCGGCGGCAGCCGCCGGCGCGATCGCGATCGGCGCGCTGCTGGCGTTTGCGCTGTCAAAAAAATGACACCGACGTATCACGACCTCCCGCTCCTCAAGCCTCCCGTCTGGACGTGGGAAGTCCCGGCGTACTTTTTCGTCGGTGGCGCCGCCGGCGCGGCAGCGGTCCTGGGCGCTGCGGCGCAGCTCGCGGGCCCGAAGAACGAAAAGCTCGTCCGCGACGCGCGCTGGATCGCCGCGATCGGCGCGACCCTCTCCGGTCCGCTCCTCATCTCCGACCTCGGCCGCCCGGAGCGTTTCCTCAACATGCTCCGCATCTTCAAGCCGCAATCGCCGATGTCTGTCGGCGCGTGGACGCTCGCCGTCTTCGGCGCCGGCTCCACCGCGGCCGTGCTTCGTCCCGAACAAAACGCTGCGCAACGTTGCCGCCGCCGTCGCCGCCGCGAGCGGTCTCGTGATGGCGACGTACACCGGCGTCCTCCTCGGCGCGACGACGATTCCCGTCTGGAAAGAACACGTCGATCTGCTCCCCGTGCACTTCGGCGCATCCGCCCTCGGCTCCGCGGTTTCGCTGCTCGAACTGCGCGGAAATCGCAGCGAAGCGCTCAACGCCCTCGGCCTCGGCGCCGCGATCTTCGAGTCGCTCCCTGCCGCGAGCGCGGAAGAGAAGATGCTCATGCGCCTCGCCGGCGCGCTCAGCGGCCCCGTGCCGCTCGCACTGCGCCTCTTCGGCAAACGCAAAGCCGCCGCCGCGGCGACCCTCCTCGGCTCGCTCGCGACCCGCTTCGCGTGGGTGGAGGCGGGGAGGTGGAGCGCGAAGGTATCGCGGCCGTGATCTTGACCATGTGGTGACCGCTGCCCTCAGCGGTCACAGCGGCGCAACGCGCCGCCTATTGCTGCGACCCTTCCACCCACGACCTCCACAACCACTTCCAGGCGTCCGGCATACTCACCAGCCCTGCTCGAACTGGGTTGTTGCAGATGTACTCGCTCTTCTGACGCATGCTCTCGTCCGATCGCAGCATGTGATCGAAGTACTCACGTTCCCAGACTTCGCGAAGCGCGAGGATCTTTCTGATGCGATGCGAAGACACACGCTTCACGCGTTCCATGATTCGTTCGAGCGTCCAGTCATCGTGCGGTGCAGCGATGAGGTGTGCATGATTCGGCATGATCACGACCGAATCGAGCCAGCAGCTTTTCTGATGCTCGTAGACACAACAATCGAGGACGACGTCTCGTGCGCGTTCCGGCAGATCGTTCCGATGAGCGGCGCGGAAGGTTACAAAGTATGTCTTGCCCGACGCCCGAAAATGGGGGAGACGGCGGCGGTAGCCGTAGAAAGATCGCATCGTGCGTTGAACATACCTCGGCGCCGAAGGTCTACGCTTTGTAGCGCACCATGTGGCGACCGCTGACCTCAGCGGTCGCACCGTCGCCGCAGGCGACGGCTATTTTGAGCCGGACGCTGACATAGCGACGCTTCCGCGTCGCTGTGACCGCTGAGGGCAGCGGTCACCACATAAGCTCAAATCAAAACAACTCAAGTCTAGTGACGGTGACGGCGAGGATTGCGACGCCGATGACGAGCCAGAGCCAACGCAGCGACGCGGCTCGCAGCGTGCGCTTCTCCACCCGCACGTCGAAGATCGCGCCGCCGATCGTTTTTCCCCAAAGCGCCCACGCGCCGACGAAGTAATAAAAGGAGAGCATCAGCACGAACGCGCCGAGGGCGATGCGCGCGAGCGTGCCCGAGGTTTGCGGGAGGAGGGGAGAGAGCGCGATCGAAAGGGCGGCGAAGAGCGAGAGGTCGATGAGCAGGGCGAGCGTGTGTTTGAAGAGTCGGCGCTCGGCGACCGGGCGACTCGGCGCTTCGACGACTGCCGACTCGACGACCTCCATCCCCTGCAACTCCATCTCGTCGAATCGCATCTTTCACACCCTCCCATCCGATGGCAGATTGCAGATGGCAGATGGCCTCAAACCCCGCCATCCGCCATCTGCCATCTAAGCCGCTTGTCGCAACGGCAGATATTTTACGTAGATTCGGTACAACAAGTCTTTCGTCTGTTTGTCGTAGCGCAGCGCGAGCTCGCGGCTGCGCTTGGCCAGATCGTCGTTCGGGTTTTTCTCGAGCACCTGATTGAACTCGGTGATCGCATCGGCGGTGCGCTCTTCCTGCAGCGCCTTCGCGCCGAGGTTGAAGTGCGCATCGAGGATCATTCGCTGCACGTTCGCATTCTGCGGATCCGCGGTGAGAATCGGCTGCAGGTTCGCGATCGCCTCGCCGTAGCGCTGTTCGGTGAACAGCTTCTTCGCTGCATCGAGCTGCGCTGCCTGATTCGCGGCCGTGTCGTACTGCGCCTTCGCGTCAGCCGGCAGCGGCTTCACGCGTAGCGCTTCCTCGAACGCCTGCTTCGCGGTGACGTAGTCGTGCTGCGCGAACGCCGTTCGCGCGGCGGCCACCTTCTCATCGAAATACTGCGCCGCCGGCTTTCCGTCGATCATCGCCGCGCTGCCGGCCTTCTTCTGCTGCAGATCGGCGATCATCACCAGCGCCGCATCGTGCTGCGGATCATTCGATTTGATGTCCTGCAGCAGCGTGATGGCCTCGTCGTACTTGCCGCGGCCCGCGAGCACCTTTGCGCGCGCGAGCACTGCATCCGAGGCCGCCGTCGTCTGTTCGGCCGGCTTGTTCCCGAACTTCTGCCAGCCGAAATAGGCGGCCGCGAATGCGGCGAGCACTCCGAGGACGATGAGCAGCGGGACGACCGGCAGCTTGCGCGCCGATGGCGCCTTCACTTTCTTCGGCTTCGCCTTCGCTTTCGTTTCCGCTTGCGCCTCTGCCATGCCTGAGGCATCGGGCGCCGGCGGAATGAGCGGCGGCTCGATGCCGACCGGAAGCTCCTCGTCGAAGAAGCCGAGGTCGATCTTGTCGTCCGCGGCGAACGGCGATGCCGCGGCAGCGGGCGCTTGCGCAGTGTGCAAATTGAACTCGTCGAGATAATCGCTGACCGTGGCGTTGTGCGGATCGAGGCGCAGCGCCTCGGTGAAGTCAGCCTTCGCGCGCGTGAAGTCTTTCCGCTCCTTCGCGCTCAGGCCCGACGCGAGCAGCACGTCGACCTTCTGCTCGATCTCGCGCCGCTTCGCCTTCGCCCGCTCGATCCGCTCCGATGCCTGCTCGTTCGTGACGTCGATCAGAAAGATGCGCGACCAGAGATCGATCGCCTGCTGATGGTCGCCGGCCGCGAACGCGCGGTCGCCGTCGGAGAGATACTGCTCGATCTTCTGCTGATCATCGGGCGACGTGCTGACCGACCCTGTCGAGAAATCGAAGTCGCCCGACCCCGGCGTTTTCGCGGCGGCGGTTGCGCCGAACGCGAATGGCGAATCGGACGGCGAGTCGAACGAGAAATTCGCGAACGACACTTCCTGCGGTTTCTCTTCTTCGAACGTGAAGCCGAAGTCGGAGGCCTGCGACGCGGCGCGGCCGGCCGCCGGCGCGCTGTCATCGACGACGAACGACGGGGAGGGCGGCGGCGCGGCGGGACGCGGTCCGCTCTGCCGCGCCACGAGTGCCTGGATGAGGCGAAGGACGTCGGGATGCGACGCATCGAGCGAGCGCGCTTTCTCGAGATCGGCGCGCGCCGCGGGGTAGTTGCCGGCTTTGATGTTCTGTTCGCTCTTGCGCACGAACTGCTCGATGAACGGAACGGCCTCGAGCTTCTCGCGGGCCTCGTCGCCGAGGACACGCGCGTCGTCGTTCATGAAATCGTCGCGGAGAATCTCGGACGAAAGATGAATGACGCGCTGGAAATCGCGCGCCGCTATCGCCTCGCGCGCCTGCTCGATCAGCGCGCGCGAATCGGCGGACGCTTTCGGGAGCAGCGCGTCGACGTCGATCGGCAGCGCCGGATTGCGCGTCTTCTCCAGCAACTTCTTCGCCGGATCGAAGGTCGGATCCATCTGCAGGATCAGCCCGCAGCCGGCAACGACCTCGTCCTTGCGGCCCTGGCGGTAAAGGTCCAGCGTCTGCTGAAACGTGGAAAGAACGCGGTCCTTCACCGGCGCCGCGAGCGAGGGATTCCCCGGGTAATTCACAGTGGCGGCGATTATAGGAGGTTGCGCGGTTGCGCGGTTACGCAGTTAAGAGGTGGCACCGCGCAACCGCGGAACCGCGCAACCGAAACGCTATACTCGCGCGCCATGGACATCATCAGCACACCTGACGCGCCGGCTGCGATCGGACCTTACTCGCAAGCGATCAAACACCACGGCATCATCTACACGTCGGGACAGATTGCCCTCGACCCCGCGACGAACGAGATCGTTCCGGGCGATTTCGCGGCGCAGGCAAACCGCGTCCTGAAAAATCTCGGCGCGGTTCTGCGCGCCGGCGGAAGCGACTTCAACCGTGTGCTCAAGGCCACGGTCTACCTTACCGACCTCGAGAATTTCAAAACCCTGAACGCGATCTACGAGCAGTATTTCGGCGATCACAAACCGGCACGCACGACGATCGAAGCGTCGAAATTGCCGAAAGGAAGCCTGCTGGAGATCGATTTGATCGCGCTGTCATAGCTGGCGCACGCGTTGCACTTTCGGCGCTCATCATGCGTCCGCGTATCGCGGCAGTTTCGGCGGCCCTCCTCCTCGCACTTCCTCTCGTCGCGGCGACGCGGCTGACCTACGACGTCAACGGCAAACCGACGCCGCTCGAATGGCAGTCGTCGGCGTTTCCGCTGCAGTACGAAGTCGATCAGCGTCTGCTCGCGGCCAAGCCCGGCATCGACTCGATGATCGACCGCGCCTTCGAGGCCTGGTCCTCGGTGCCGGAGGCGAACGTGCACTTCAGCGCGCGCGGCGTCGTCACCGTCGCGCAGCAGCAGCAGAAGGACGGGCGCGTCGTGGTCTCGCTGACGGACGAGCTCTTCAAGAATCAGGGCGCGCTGGCGATGACCACCTACACGTTCGACGACAACGGTCACTTCACCGACGCCGACATTCAGATCGATCCGTGGCTGCTGAAAGGCAACTTCAACGTCGACACCGCGCTTCGCCACGAAGTCGGCCACGTTCTCGGACTCGATCACTCCGCGGTCTTGTCCGCGGTCATGTTTCCCTACGTGTCGACCGGCGAGGTGCCGGACGCATTCGACAGTGACGACCGCATCGCCATCGCCACGACCTATCCGAGGTTCGATCCGATGGCCGGCGCAACGTTGACCGGACGCGTCATGGGCGACAACGGCGGCATCTTCGCCGCGCAGGTCGTTGCCGTCAGCGCGCGTGGCGAGGCCGTCGCGACGTCGCTCACGAACTCGAGCGGCGAGTTCACGCTCAGCGGACTCCCGGCCGGAACCTATCGGATTTACGCCGAGCCGCTCGACGGCCCGGTCGAGCTCAGTGCGCTGCAGGGCACGTGGCGCCAGGCGAAGACGACGTCGTTCCCGACCGTCTTCTACGACGGTCCGCCGCTGCACATCGAGAGCGGCCGCGTCTACGGAAACCTCGTCGTCACCACCGCGGGCCCAGTGCAGCTGAATCCGCGCTGGGTCGGCCGCTGCAACGGCGAAGACGTCAACGTCGGGACCTCGTCCGTCAGCGTGCGCGCTGGCGACACCGTCACGCTGGCGATTGCCGGCGAAGGATTCGTCAGCGGCATGACGCAGTTCGAAGTCCTCAATCCGGCGTTCCGCCGCATCTCCGATTTCTCGTGGGGCCAGAACTACGTGAAGGCGTCGTTCATGATCGAGCCCGACGCCGGCACCGGCTCGTCGATCGTGCTCGTGCGCAGCGGCCGTGAGACCGCGACGCTCACGGGTGCGCTGCGGGTGCAGCCGATGGATACGACTCGCAAGCGCGCTGCACGTCACTGACGAACTGATCGTCGTCCGGCAGCAGCGCCAGTGCGCGAATCGTTTTGCGGATCCCGGCGATGCCGTGGACCACGATTGGCTCGCGCAGCGTGATCAGCCAGCGCGGCTCATCGAGGAACGCCACCTTCAGTATGTGGCGACCGCTGCCCTCAGCGGTCGCACGGCGCGAAGCGCCGTTGCCGCCGCCATCGGCGGCGGTGTGACCGCTGGGGGCAGCGGTCACCACATACGGTTCGATCGACTCGATGTTCGCGAACTCGATCGTCGCGCTCCAGCGCATGCCGACGCGCAGATGCAGCGCGTTGTTGTCGAGCCACGAGCGGCGCAGACGCAGCGCGTGGTAGTCGCCTAGGAACCAGAGCGCGCCCCAGAGGTCGAGGCCTGTCCACGCCCACGCCACCGTCGGGTTCCATGTCGCGAGGAAGAGATGCGCGGCGATTCCTTCGGACGCGATCAGCACGATCGCGCAGGCGACGATCGAGCCCCAGCCGCTGCGCTCGTGAAACGTGATCGCGCGTCCGTCGACGCGCTCGGCCTCACGCCACCAGCCGGTGAGCGCGTACTGCATGATCGCCGCCTCGGAGAGGAGCATCGACGCCATGCGTCCTTCGCCCTTTCCGAGCCGGCGCACCGCGGTCGTGATCAGCACGACTTCGAGCGCCGCGACGAGGTACTTCAGATCGTGGAGGAAGAACTGTTGCGGGCGCGGGATCAGCGCCGCCGCGACCATCGTGCAGACCACGAACAGCGTCGCCAGCGTCAGCGGTCCGGCGAGCTTGCGGCGCACGACAAAGAACCAATAGAGCAGCGGAATCGTGATCGTCAGGTCGAACGTCACGCCCCACGCCGCGACGTCGGGGTTCGCCGCGAACGCGCGCGAGCGCAGCACGACGATGCACGCCGCCATCACGAACAGCGCCGCGAGCGCGAAGTGGGTGGCCGGGCGGCGGAGGAGGGACGTGCTCACGATCTCATCTACGGGAACCACGAGCCGGGGTTTTCTCATCCCTCCTGAGTGGAGGACAGGCTTCAGCCTGTCCGCTTTTTTGGGACAGGCTGAAGCCTGTCCTCCACCGCGCCGTACGCGGCGGTCCAAGCGCGACGAATCCGGCGAAACATGGCCGGGTACAAGATGCGTCGAAACGGCTCGATCGCCATCAGGTACGGGCGTGTCAGCCAGGAAACGGGACGCACGTAGACGGCGAGGTACAGGCGATACCCGGTCGCGGTGCGGACCAGTGCGCTGCTCACATATCCGTGTACGGTCTTGTTGACGACTTCACTGAGCGCCTCGTTGGGAAACTGGTAGACCACGGCGAACGGTCCGCCGGAAGTGGCGGGAGCATCCCATCGGAAGATGCGCCCCAGAAGACGCCGCAGGCCGAAGAGAATCGTGACGATCCAGCTTTGTGGCGTGGCGGCATTCAGCGCACGAAGATCGGCGAGGCTCCGTCCATCGCCGCCGTTCGGAAGGTCCACCACGGAGACATCGTGCAGACGGACGTCCCGCAGCAGTTCATGCGCGCGAAGACTGAGGCTCAGATATTCGGCCGGCGAGGAAAAGCTCATGGCGCGCCCAGCGCCCGCATGTCGCGGTTCTCCAGGACTCGCTTCGGTGCGCCTTCCCGTGCGGCGCGAATCATCGCGCGACCGAGCTCCTCGCTGGTGATCACTCCGCCGGGCGCGAGGACGCGGATCAGCGGCAGCAAGGGGCGGAAGAGGGCGTAGCTGATGCGCGTCCAGCGGGTCTTCGAAACCTCACGGTTCATCGGCAGCAGCATGGCCAGGCGAAACATGTACGCCGTGGGGAACAACGCGAGGAGTGCATCCTCGGTGCGCCGCTTGACCCGCGCCCACATCGCCTTTCCATCGGTGCCTGTGCCGGAGACATAGATGAACGTCATGGCCGGGTTGATGCGCGCAAGCACGCGCGCCCAACCGAGAGTCAGATCGAAGGTCAGACGCGTGTAGTCGGCTTCGTTCATCCCGGCCGCGGAGACGCCGAGACAGAAGAAGCATGCGTCGAAGCCTCGCAAGTCCGCGTCGGCGATGCCGGCGAAATCGAACAGGTCCTTCTGCACGATCTCGCGCAGCTTTGGATGCGTGTGACCGGTGGAACTGCGGCCGATCACCAGGACGCTCTCGACTGCGTCGTCGCGCAGACACTCGCGCAGCACACTTTGACCGACCATCCCCGTGGCGCCGAAGAGAATCACCTTGATCGGGCCGGCGACGTTCACGATTCGATCGGCTCGTCCGTCTCGGACGCCGCTTCCCTTTGCGCTTGCTGGCGCTCCCGCGCCGCGGCCTGTTTGCCGGCGAGCTGGCGCCGATGCGCTTCGCGTCGCAGCTGGTCCACTTCGCGAACGAGATCGGCCCCCTCGATGCCGAGGGCATCACCGAGTTGAAGGATGGTACTGAGGCTCGGCATGTTGCCGCCGCGCTCCAGCACGCCGAGGTGAGTGGGGTTCATCTCCGCGCGCTGCGCGAGTCGCGCGATCGACCATCCGCGCTCTTCGCGGAGACGACTGACGACCGTGCCGAAACGAACTGCATCAGGATTGCGCCGGCTCGCTGGAGGCATGGGATCAGGATACCAGCCCGGGCTATTACTGTCTGCCATCAAGAGCAAGCCGAGAAGATCCTCGGCAATTGGCAATCACAGCCCCGGCTGTGAGAATGAAGACCAAATCAATGAGCATCACCAGCCATGGCTGTGAGTTATACGCCATCCCACCGCATACACATCATCCGCGGCGACGGACTCCATTCGCCACGGCGGGGATTCGTTGCTCGTGACGAGACTCCATCAATTTCCCTGGCTGTTGATCGGTTCCCGGTTCGTCGATCGTGCCCAGCCCTGGACATGGATATCGATAGCCGAGGCTGTTGAGTCCGGAGACTCAAGGGAACCGGTGCTCATCCGCGGATCGTGCTGGTATCTGGTGGTCACATCGAACGCATTGCCGTGGCAGAGCTCTTGTCGCTCCGCGGACGGCGCGAGTAAGCTGTCGGGTCATGTGCGGATCGGCGTGAATGCCGGCGGCGATCACCGGGGTGGTGATCCTCGTCGTCGGTGGCGCGATGCTCGTGGCCGAGCAGCTCGCGCCGCTGCGGCGTGCGGTCGAGCCGAAGCTCCGCCGGGTCGTTCGTAATCTGACGGTCGGCGGCGTCTCGCTCGCCTCCACCTCGCTCCTGCAGGCGCCGCTGCTGCAACCCGTCGCCGCGTGGATCGCGCGTGAGCACATCGGCCTTTTGCAACAGGTCAGCTGGCCGCGCTGGCTCGAGATCCTGATCGCCGTCGTTCTCCTCGACTACACGCTTTGGTGGTGGCACTGGGCCACACATCGCGTGCCGCTGCTCTGGCGTTTCCATCTCGTCCATCACGTCGACCGCGACCTCGACGCCTCCACCGCGCTGCGCTTTCACGTCGGCGAGCTCGTGCTCTCCATCGGCGCGCGCGCCGTGCAAATGATCATCATCGGCGTCGATCCGTACGCATTGTGGCTCTGGCAAACAATCCTCTTCGCCTCGATCCTCTTTCACCACTCGAACCTGCGCTTCCCGCTCGCGCTCGAGCGCGTGCTGGTGCGGTTTCTCGTCACGCCGCGCATGCACGGCATTCATCACTCGACGTACCGGAACGAGACCGACAGCAACTGGTCGTCGATCCTGTCGTGGTGGGATTACCTGCACCGCACAATGCGCCTCGACGTGCCGCAGTCGGAAGTCGTCATCGGCGTCCCCGCGTACCCGAATGAATCGGACGTGACGATCGGGAAATTACTGCTCATGCCGTTCAAGCGACAGCGAAAGGATTTTCAATTGGCGGATGGAACGATTGCGGTCCGTTCCTTCACTGAAACGTCCTGAGTGTTTCCGGCATCGAACCGGCCATGAGCATCAGAGCGTGGCTCGCGGGCGGTTGGTCCGGTTGGGCGCATCACGCAATCCCGTGGTCGCGGGCATAGCTCATCAGCGCATACCGCCCGTCGATCTGCAGCTTCTCGTAGATGCTGTGCAGGTGAAACTTCACCGTGCCTTCCGTGATGTCGAGCCGCATGGCGATCTCCTTGCTGCGCAGTCCCGACGCCACCATGCGCGTGACTTCCATCTCCCGCGCTGTCAGCGTCGACGCCACCGCCGCCACGGCCTGCTCGCGCTGCAGCACCAGCCGCAGCGCACCGGCAATCGCCTTTCCGTTCCAGCTTTGCTCCCCGGCCGCCACCTGCCGCACGCTCTGAACGAGGAGGCGGGGAGCCGACTCCTTCAGCACCAGGCCGGATGCGCCGAGGCGGAATGCCTCCAACAGACGCGCATCGTCGAGCGACGCCGTGAGCAGCACCACTTTCGTCGGCAGTTGCCGGCTTTGCAGCTGGCGCAGAACTTCGATCCCGTCCCCCTGCGGCATGCGCACGTCGAGGACGAGAACGTCGGGACGGTACCTCTCCACCGCCTGGAGCGCTTCTTCGCCGTTCGTCGCGCGCGCCACGATCTCGCAGCCGCTTTCACCGTGAAACAACTGATCGAGCCCATCGAGAATGAACGGGTGATCGTCGGCGACGACGAGGCGGATCATGGCACCGTCCCTTCCGGCTCGAGCGGCAGCCGGATGTCGATCGACGCACCTTGTGTGCTCGAGGCCACGGTGAGCGACCCCGAGAGCCGCGCCACGCGCTCTTTGAGCGTGCGCGGCCCGAAGCCGGAGCGGTCGAGCGCCGCCAGGTCATAGGAGCCGCCGAAGGGAAATCCGCACCCATTGTCGGTCACCGAGAGATTCACTGCGTTGCCGCTTTTCGAAACCGAAACCGCCGCTTGCGTTGCGCCGCCGTGGCGTGCGGCATTGGAGAGCGACTCGTTGGCGATGCGGCAGAGCTCATGCGCCAAGCCCGCCGGAATGTTCAATGCGTCGTGAAGCTCGACGTCGACGGCCAATCCCCATTCCAGCGGAAACCTCTCCCGGACGCGCATCAATTCGTCGTGCAGAATCGATCGGCCGTCGCGCTCATCGCGCGGCCGCAGTTCCCGAACGATCGTGCGCAGCTCGCGCTGATCGTGCTCCAGGACACGCTGCACATGTGCGATGCGCTCTGCTTCTACGGAGCCTTCCGGTAGCCGGGCGCGGATGGCCTGCAGTTGAAGTCCTGCGCCGCCGAGGGATTGCACGATGCCGTCGTGCAGCTCGCGCGAGATCCGCATCCGCTCTTCCGCGCCTGCGATCTGCCGCACCTGCTGAAGATAGAAGAATTGATCGAGCGTTGCGAGCACGAGACGTCCGGCGATGTGCGCGAGTGCGAGATCGTCCGCGGTTGCGCCGCGCACATCGGGATGAATCAGCACGCCGGCAACCGATTCGCTTTCAAGCGAGACGCCGATGGCGGATACGAACGCGAACCGCTCGCGCAGCGTTCTCGCCATGGCATCGATGCGCAGCTCCACCGCCGTGGAGCTTGCCGCGTCATAGACCAGCACTTGCTCGGAGTCGGCCCGGGCGAAGAAGCTCTTCGCGCGCAGCTCCGGGGCGATGACCGATCCGTACACGCCCGGTGCCGCGCGTTGCACGTCGAGTGTCCCCGCCCACCACGAGGCGGTATAGATCCACGGCTCCTCGCGCTCTTCCCACAACAGCAGCACGCGGGAGGTCTTCAAGGTTGCCGCCGCATGCGCGAGCGTGGTGTGCAGCACCTCGTCGAGCGCCGCGATCGGGTCGCGCGGCCACGCCGCGAGCGAGGCCAGCTCCGTACGAAGGCGTTGCTGGTACATGCCGAGATACACCAGAAGCGCGGCGATGACTCCGACATACGCCTCGCGGATCAGAACGCGGCTGGTCTCGAATTGCGGATCGCCGAATGCCGCGACCACCGCCATGGCGCCGTAAATCCCGATGGCCGCGATGCCCGTCGCCAGAATGCCGCGCCAGGAGAAGCGCAGCGTGGCGCAGAACAACGAGAAGATGAAGTACAGAAAGAACGGGCTGGCCGGTCCTTCGGTGAGATAGACGAAGACCGAGAACAGGACCAGGTCGAGGGCGTGAGTGACGAGGCGGGAGCGCGTCGACGGAACGGGGGACTGCCACGCCACGACCATCATCACCAGGGCGTACACCGCGTAAATGGTCAGCAGCGCGTACGTCGGCTCTTGAAATCGCGCAGGCGTCGAGGGCTCGAGATAGACCGCCACCAGCGACGACGACGCCAGCACGAAGCGGCCCGCGGCGATCAGCCGCTCCGCGCGCGCGTGCGGCGTGTACTGCTGGGTTCCGGCAGCGATCGGCGAAGTCACGTCAGCGGTTCACTGTAAGGAATCCACGCCGCAAACCATCCTGATCCAAAGTCGAGGTTCTCCCTGACCGCCGGCCGATGATCCCTCCTCTTCATCCTTCTAGACTCCATTTTGCCGGAGGTCCGATGCGCAAACATTTCTTCCTGGTTCTGTTGATGGTGAGCACCGTCCTGTTTGTACCAGCGTGCAGACAGAGACGAAAACAACCAGAGCCCCGTCCTCTTCCACCGGTTGCGGAAACTACGACCCCGCAGCCGGCCGAACACGTACAACCGCCCGAGACGGAGTTCCCACGGCCGTCCGAACCGCCTGAGATATCGAGCGAGGACCTCGACGAGCTGAATCGCATCGCGCGCCAGCGAGGTTGGATCCGCGATGCGTTTTTCGCCTTCGATGCTTCTACCTTGAACGCCGATTCGCAGGACGCGCTGACCCAATCCGCGGAGTGGCTCCGTGCGCATCCGGACCTCCGGCTTCGGGTAGAAGGGCACTGCGATGAGCGGGGCACGGAGCAATACAACCTCGCCCTCGGCGAGCGCCGGGCGAGCACCGCCGCGCAGTATCTCGAGACTCTTGGCATTGATGCGTCGCGCATCCAAACCGTCAGCTACGGCGAGGAGCGCCCGTTTGCGGAAGGCTCGACCGAAGAGGCGTGGGCACAAAACCGCCGGGCCCACCTCGTGCTGGTGAAGCGTTAGCAAGCTCTTTGGCTCGCGGATTTCTTCCTTTCTCGCGAGCCGCGGCAGCGCGTGCCGGCGGACGTGGCAAACCCGCCGGCACGCGAAGCCTGGAGGCGGCCGATGAATTCGGATCGATGGTCCCCGCTGCTCGAGCGCGTCACGGGCGTCGAATCAGAAATTGACTCGATCCGTCGCTCGATTGAAGGCGAGGATCTCCCGCCCAGCGATCGTCAATACGTTTCGCGTTGTTTCGACCTGCTCGACATGGAGCTGGAGGCATTGCGCCAATACCTCGGCGCGTTGAAGTAACCGATGAATCGATCGCGCCTTTCTGCGACTGCACTTTTGCTCCTGACGTTTGCCTACTGCGGCGGGCATCGCGACTCTGACGATCTCTCTCTCGCCCGCCGTAATCTCCATTCCGCGCCGTGCGGCGACACACCCGCCGTTTCCGGCGTCGCCGGCATCCACGGCGATCCACGCCGGGTTTTTCTCGGCGATCGCGTGCTGGTGTCCGTTTGTCACCTCGACCAGTTCCTCGCTTCGGCCGACGCCGCCCAGGAGTCGATCACGCTGTTCATCGAAGGAATCGACATGGAGATCCCGCCGGCCGCACTCGACCTGCAATCGGGCACGGTCGCATTCCTGCTCGATCGGAATGAGAAGAACCGCGACACGTGGCGGCCGTTTCTCTCCGATCCGCTTTTGGATCGTGAGGTTTCTCTCCATGTGAGCGCCGGAATCCGTGGCCAACACGCATTGCCGCGCGCCCGCGGCGGCGATCTGACCATCCAGCTACAGAAGGTGGATTTCGGTTGGAAGACGTGGATTTGGATTGCCTTGCTGATTCTCTTCAGCATGTTCGTGTTTGCAGCCGTCCTGTACACGGACCTGCTCCGTCAGGGACCGAGCCGAAACGGAGTACGTCCGCCGTACAGTCTCGGCCGCTCGCAGATGGCCTGGTGGCTCTTCCTCGTCGCCGTCAGTTACAGCTTCATTTGGCTTGTAACCGGCGATCGCGACGCGATTCCCAAGTCGCTGCTCACGCTGATGGGCATCAGTTCCGCCCTGGCTCTCGGCGACGGACTTTTTTTGTCTCAGGACGGCAATGCTGCCCCGCGACTGACGAAAGGCTGGTGGCGCGACGTCGTCGCCGGCGAAGAGGGAGTGCTCGCGTTCGACCGCCTCCAGATCGTGGTCTGGACCGTCTTTCTCAGCGGTATTTTCCTGTCGTCTGTGCTGCAGGAGCTCAGCCTGCCGGACTTCGGCGGCACGTTGTTGACGCTGATGGGCATCAGCGCGGGGACGTATCTCGGATTTCAATTGCGACGGCCATGATGTTGCGACCGAGGTCGCACCCATCACGTGCGACTGGTCACGCCATGGGGCCTTAACGAAGCCTGGGCTTTCAAGTGTGCGACCGCGTCATTGGCGAAATCGCAGTTAGGCCGACATAATTTATTTAGTCGCGCGGTAACGTCTTTTCGCTTATTCTGCCGAGTTGCGAACGGCTCTGTAGCACACCGCGCACGTCTCCTCTGGCATTACCCTGAACTTGAAGGCGAACGTCAATGTCATTATTGGCGCACGACACTGGGAAAAACGTCTGCCCACCTTCAAGATAGATTCCAGTGTGAATCCGATACCAGCGGTTCACCTGCATCGGCTCGTTGGCTAGACTGAAAAAGTCCGGATGAGCATTGTCAGACGTACCGTCAAAACTCCATGTGACGTAATGGCTATCGCCAACTTGCGGGCCGGCTGTCGGAGCACTACCAGTCCCGGCATCATGCAACCGAAACTGTATTGTTATGTTTGTAATGTCGGGGTTCAAGCTATGTAGATAAGTAACGTATGCCTGTATCTGCGCCAACAACGCCTCGCTTGGTGTGAACACTAAGGTGTAGTCTGCGCCAATATCACCCGACCCATGATAACTCAGTGCCTCTTCTAAAATAGCCGAATTCCACGGCGGGCAACACGGGTCCGCAGGGGGCGGCAGCTCGCTAATGCGAAAATCGGTAAACTCGATAGGTCCAACATTTGCGAATCGGTAATCTATTCGGCTGATCCTCGAGTGACCACCCGTTACACCGTCCTGCGCTCGAATCAGTATTGAATTTCCGAAGGCGACGACCGCCGCCGCGACGATCACGACCGGGCCCGATTTTGTGGGCTCATATGAGGCCGTGCCGTCGCTTTTTCAATTCACCTCGGTCTGATCGTCTTGTGCCATCTGAAAGATCGCCGACGGCAGGTCGTTGAACGTACCTGTTACGACACCATCATTCAAGATCGTTATGCTGTAACGCGTCGCACCTATCGATGAAAAGTCCGGCGTCATGCGCATGACCTCATGTCCAATGTTCTCTACGGTGAATCTATAAAGAACACCGCTAGGAACGTCGGCGTACACCGTTACTCTCTCGATGGCGCCCGCTGCAGAGTCAAGAAAATTGGGACAGCCGAAATTGGCGACAAATCCGCGTGTGGCTGAGGGCAATGCAGACAGCGCGACTCCGTTTTCGCCACTCACACCTATGTTGCTTACGACGATATGGCCGGCAGGATTGATCGCCAACGTGGCATTACCCAGAGCTGTATATTGAATGCCATCGACCACACATGACTGCGAAGTGGAGCAAGCGGACCTAAACACGGCAGCAGCTAGCGGCTCCGCCACAAAGAGCACACACACAACGACGACCATGCAATAACGCGTAGCGCGACGATTATTATTTTTCATTGTCCTCTCCCGTGACGAACTAAGTCGATTGCGACATCGTGCAAGAAAGATAATACTCCGCCGTAGGTATGTCGAGCGGTAAGAATGGTAACGTACTGCAATGGCCAGGCGTGCGGCATAGTTATTGATGTTGACACTCCCGGTGTGTGGATAGCTAGCATCGACATAATCAGCAGCCGAACAGAACTGCGCCTAGTCGGAATACCCAGAAATGTCGATGCGGCCTAACTCCGCGCAGAAGCCGGGTTGTTATCAGCCGACGGCGGCAGCGCCGCGACCGCAAGCGTTTCCGGCCAGGTCCGACATCCCGCGGCGTAGGCACGCCGCATCCCGCCTGCAGGCAGACGGCCTGTCGGGATCCGGACCTTGGGCTGCGCCTACGGCTTGTTGAAGCTGAGCGATACGGTGATCGAGTCGTCGGAGCCCGTGGCGCTGTAGTCGTTGCGGAGTGCCCCCAGGACGTAGTCGTAGTCTTCCCGCAACACCTTGTTGTTTGTGAGGTCGCGAACGAGCAGGCTGGCACTCGAGACCTTGCAGATGTTCGCGCTCGCGTCGCCCGACTTTCCGGCGCCGACTTTCACTGCCCACTCCTGGATGCCCACGACGAAGTGACTCCAGTACTCGAGGTTCAGGTCGCGGTTGGTGGTGTTGGTGAGACGCACCGTCATGATCCACGGGTGAGTCTTTGGGGCGGCAGACGCAAGCTCGCTCAATGGAATTCCCTCTTGCCCGGCAATTCTTCGTGCCTCGTCCGCGGCGTCGGGGTCGTCCTCCGCGCGACGGAGTAATGACTTGATCTGTTCCAAGGCGCTCGCGCGGTCGTTCGATGCGTTCATAGGTGAAACCTCCTGAGAATTGAATACCAGCGAGTCTACGCGAAGTTAGGCGCCTTCGGCGGGCTCGCTTTCGGAACGGGTAGGGTTTTGCAATCCGGTTTCTGCTCGTCGTCAGCGGGAAGCAACTGGTTCTCTCCGGCCGGACTCCGTCGGCGGAAGAAGTCCGAACCCTACTACGGACGATGTGAGACGTCGTCACTAACGACACGAAGCTCGAACTGCGGCGGTTCGAGGATGTGCTTCTTGACCGCGCAGTGATCGACCGCCCGCTCGATCGGCGATCTGTATTTCTCCGGGAAGCCCGCTGGAAGCTGCACGGCGATACGCACCAGCGTTACCCGCTTACCGTTTTCTTCGCGCACCGGCTCTAGAGTCAGGTGCAATCCCTCCGTCGGGAGGCCGCGCTCCTGACAGAACCTGAGCGCGTAGAACCCGATGCACGTCGCGATCGAAGCAAAGAAAAGGTCGAACGGCGACATCGCCGAGTCGTTTCCTCCGGACTGCACCGGCTGATCGGTATGCACGGTGTGCGCGTCGTACGTCGCGGCGACCGCGACGCCACCTGGGAAGGAGACAGTAAACGCGCTCATATCTCTGAAGATGCCTGCCGGGACTTCGACAGCACAGCATGCCCGGTCACAACTCACTGTGATGAGGCCACGTCATTACTCTGCGGCGCCGATGACAAAGGACACGATCAGCAGGCTGAGTACCACCAACGTGATCGTGACATAGAGCCGATCTCGCTCCAGCGCGAACGCCACGATCGAGAATGCGACTCGCGCCACCGGCGTGGCGATCAACATCAAAAGTCCGAGCATGACGATCGCCTGACTGCGTCCATGGCGGATCTGCGTCGCGACATCTCGAAGACGATGCGGATACACGACACCTGCATCGGTGAGGTGGCCGAGCGCGGTCCTCGAGCGGACGTACTGCGGATGGTGAATGAACGTGAACACGAGGCCGATCACGACGACTGCCATGCTGATGACGACGCCCCCTCGAAGTACAGTCCTGCGCTGGCGGCTGCCGTCACTCCGATCATGAAGTTGCTGGTCGCCGTCGACACTTTGATCGGCAACTCCATCGCCAGATCCATCGCCGGCACTTTCAGGGCGCCGGAACCTATCCCGAGGAGTCCGCTCACGATCCCGGCGCCGTACATCAGCGCAAGCCCCAGCGCCGGCCGCGTCGTTCGTAGACGACCTCGTATCCGCGCGCGTCGTCGAAGTACGAGCTGTATAGGCGCAGGCGGTGCGCGAGCCGCGTCTCGCCATGGTGCCCCACCGCGACACGGGATCGCGGGCGAAGCATCGCCAGCGCGGAGCAGCCAAGAATCGCACCGAAGAGAACGAAGAGCCAGCGCGGTGTCACGCGGGCGAGGCTAAGTCATCGGGGATCAACTCCACCTCCCCTAAACACGGGAGAGTGCGGTCGATCGTCGCGATTCCAGAGCGGCGAAGCAGAGCCGCACGGTTCGCGTTCGGCATCACGTAGGAGACCGAGAGTTGTGAAGGGCTCGTGCACGCAGCCGGCGCCGTGCAAGCAGTGTCGCGCCGACGAGAATCAGTACCGCGCTGATGACCTGAGCGATCGTGAACGGACCAACCCAGCGATCGTCTTTCGCTCGGAACACTTCCACGAACAAGGCTCGAAGCCGGCCAGAATGAGAAAAATCGAGAACAGCTCGCCGGCAATCCTCGGGCGCGCGGCGATCGTCACGAGAATCGCAAGAATCACCAGCGCCAGGCCGATCTCGTAGAGTTGCGTGGGATGGACATGGAGAATGGTGCCGGAAGGCACGGTCGCCGGATCGGCCGCGCCGAACGCGCGCAGGTTCGCGGCAGTCGTCGGCGGCGCGCCATTGGGAAAGGCGATGCCGATCCAGCTCGTCGTGGGCCGACTGTAGTCGTCCCCCACCAGAAAGCAGCCGACCCGCCCGATCGCGTAGCCGAGCGCCAGCGCGGGCGCCGCAGCGTCGGCGATCCGGGCAACCGAGAGCCCTCGTCGCCAAATGACGTACAGCACGGCGAGCGTTCCGCCGAAGCCGCCGTACCAGACTAACCCTGCGCGATCGAACAGGAGATGCCAGTCGCGAAAAAGGATGGCGTAATAGACCTTCGCGCCGGCGATCCCGCCGAGCGCCGCCGCGACGACGATTGAGGAGGCATCGTCGGCAGTCCCTCCGGCGGCGTGCATCCTCGGCGAGAGGAGTGCACCTGACGCCAGGAACGCGAGGAACATCATCAGTCCGAACGAGCACAGCTCGAACGACCCGATACGAAAATGGTGGGAGTTGATCAGGATGCGGGGATTGCGCGCAAAGCGTATAGGGATTGGCTCGTTCGAGCCATCATCAAGGCCTGCCCATCCATGAACGCGGCGCTCACGCCGTCCTGCAAGTCTCCTTCCCTGCTAGACGATCAGCCGTTTCCGGACGGCATACAGCACGATCTCCGCAGTGCTGTGCAGATTCAACTTCTGCATCAGGTTCGCGCGATGGGTCTCGATCGTGGAGACGCCGACATCGAGCAACGCCGCGACTTCCTTGTTCGATCGTCCTTCGGCGAGCAACTGCAGCACCTCTTTCTCGCGATCGGTCAGGAGCTCGTACGAGTCGGTGAGGCCGCGTGCTTGCAACTGCGCCATGTACTCCTCGGCGAGCACGCCGCTGACGGCAGGGCTGAAGAACGATTTTCCCGCGGCGACGGCGCGAATGGCGGGCAGCAGATCTTCGTCGGTCGCATCCTTGAGAAGGTATCCGCGCGCACCGGCATTGATGGAGCGCATGACATACGACTCGTCGAGGTGCATGCTCAGCATGATGGTTTGCGGTGGCGGATCCATCTTCTGCGATCGAGCGGCTACGTCGATCCCGTTCAGCTTCGGCATGGCCACGTCGAGGATCAGCAGGTCGGGATGATGTTCTTCACACAGGCGCAGCGCTTCGAGGCCGTCGGACGCCTCGGCGACGACTTCCACGGAATCCTCGGTCTCCAGCAGCGAGCGCATGCCGCGACGCACGATGGAATGATCGTCAGCTAACAGCACGCGCACGTTGCGCCTCCTCAATCGACAGGGTTACGGGGATGGTGACTCGCAGGTCCGTGCCGGTCGGTTTGTGCGGACCTACCTCGAAGGTCCCATGCAGCTCGCGCACGCGCTCCTCGATTCCGATCAGGCCCATTCCGCGGCTGCGTCCCGGCTCGATGCCGACACCGTCGTCGGCGACGATGAGATCGAGCGTGTTTCTCTCGAAGCGCAGCGTGATCTCGATCCGTTTCGCAAGCGCGTGGCGCGCGCAGTTGGTCAGCGCTTCCTGCACGATGCGATAGATGCAGGTCCGGTACTGATCCGGAAGCGTGTCGATTTCGCCGGACAGCGTGAGATCGATGGGAGTGCTGTATCGCCGGCGGAAATCGCGGACGAGCCATTCGAGCGCCGGCTGCAAACCGAAGTCGTCGAGCATGCTCGGGCGAAGGCCCATCACGAGGTCGCGAACGGATCGCAGAATCGTGTCGAGCAGCCGCTTCGCCTCGGCGATGGCCTGCGAGAGCTGCGTATCGGAGCCCGAATGACCGCGAGCGCGATCGGCGCGTCCGATCTCCATACGCAACGCGGTCAGCATCTGGCCGACGTGATCGTGCAGCTCGCGTGTGAGCTTCTTTCGCTCTTCTTCCTGCGTTGCGACGAGCTGCTGGGAGAGGAGTCGCATCTCGTGCTCTGCCCGCTCGGCGTGCTCGCGCTGCTGCTCAGAGCGGCGTTCCAGCATCCGGAGACGAACGACTGCGACGAACGCGACGACGAAGCCAAGGAGCAACGTGCGCCAGAGGCGGCGGTGCAGATCGTCGCGAAACGTGGCCAGGCGCCGGGTGACTTCGGCGCGCTGCGTCGCAAGATTGGTGTTGTTGAGCTGCTCGATGTCGTTCGTGATCGAAAGCACGGCTTCGCGGCGCGGCAGAACCTCCCGTCGCAGGAATCGGCCGCTGCGCATCATCTTTTCGTAAGCGGACCACTCGAACAGCGGCTCGAATGCCTGCCAATAGTCATCCAGGCGGCTGTCGAGGTTGTCCATCCGAAGCGCGGCATCGGCGGGAAGCAACACCCGTAGCTCTTTCACGGATGCGCTGTGTTTCTGGCGCAACTCGGTGAGATGCTGCCGATACTCCGGAGCTTCCTCGCGATCGGTATCGAGCAGATAGTCGCGGATGTAGAGACTGGACAGATAGACATCTGCGCGCAGCCGCCGCAGCGTGCTCTCCACGTCGCGATGGTGCGTGTTCAACTGATCGAGCTGCGCGTAGATCTCTTCGGCTTTTCGCGAGGTGGTGGCAATCGACGTGTAGATCAGCAGCAGCAGTCCGCCGAGCGCGGCCGCGGCGACGGGCCACGTGGCGAAGAATCTCCGCTGCCACTTACTCCGGATTCGCATGGGCATCAAGTGACAACACGTGTCGTCAGATCATCACTTCCTCGCGGATCAGACGGAAGAGCTCGCGAAACGATCCGACCACGGTCACGCCGGGAGGCGGCACCCGCTCGCCGCTGGCGACGAAGAGCGCGCGGCCATTCTCCGCAGCGAACTTCAGAGGGCCGAAATCCGTGATGTCGTCTCCGGCATAGACGACGCGGCCGGCGCCGACTGCACGCGCGAGCCAGCGCAACGCCTCCTCCTTGCCGCCACCCGGCCGCCGCGCCTCCACGACGCAGCGCCCTTCGATCACATCGAGATGTGCGTCCCTGGCCCACCGCCGGAACGTCTCGACGACGGGGGCGATCGCTTCGTAGGGAACACCGCGCCAGTGAAGCGCGAGCGCATGTTTCTTGGTTTCCAGCCTGAGACCGCTGGCGGCGATCTCGCGACCGAGCTCCGAATGAAGCTCGACCGCGAGCGGCGGCACATCGCGGACGAGGAGCCCGCCGGGCGCGTGGATCTCGAGACCGTGGGAGGCGATGAGGTATGCGCCGGGAGCGTTGACGCGGCCGGTGAGGTCGTCGGCATCGCGGCCCGAGACGATCGCGACGACGACGCCTTGCATGTGCGTCGTTTCGGCGAGCAGCGCCGCCGCCCCGCGATCGAGCTCCACCGACGCCGGATCGTGGCGGATCGGTGCGAGGGTGCCGTCGAAATCGAACGCAAGGAGCGTGGAGCCGCCGGTCATCCCGCCACGACCTCTCGCGGCTTCACGCGCTGCGATGGGTGGCGCTGCGGCCAGAATCGCGCGCGCTGCTGGCGAATGTTGCGCATGTCCGTCAGCAGCTTCTCGGACCAGTCGTAAATCGAATGAGACGCGATCTGATCCCGCATCGCCTGCATGCGCGCTCGGCGTTCCGCAGCCGGCATGCGCATGGCGCGCAGGATCGTCTCGGCGACTTGCTGCGTGTCGTAGGGATTCACCAGGAGTGCACCGTCGAGCTCCTTCGAGGCCCCGGCGAAGACGCTGAGGACGAGCGCACCATCGCCGTCGTTGCACGCGGCGACGTACTCCTTGGCGACGAGATTCATCCCGTCGTGCAGAGGCGTGACGAGCGCGCTGTCGGCCATCGCGTAATAGCTCCGTACTTCCTCAGGACTGAACGTCCGCATCTGCAGAAGAATCGGCTTCCACGTCTCAGTTCCGAAGTGACCGTTCACGCGATCAACGACGTCCACCAGATCGACGGCGAGCCGCTGGTACTTCGGGATTCGCGTGCGCGTTGGCGACGCGAGTTGGACGAAGACGTACTTGCCGATCAGCGACGGGTTCTGTTCCAGCAGGAACTCGATCGCGGCAACTCGTTCGATGAGACCCTTCGTGTAGTCCGCGCGATCGACGCCGACGCTGACGTGCGCGTCGGCGGCGATCCCGAGCGATTCGCGCAGGCCGGCTCCCTCGGTGCGGGATGCGGCCGGATAGGGCCACTCGACGCTGATCGGATAGGTGCGAACCTCGGTGCGGTGACCACCGTAGGACACCGACATCGTTTCGAGATCCACGCGGCACTCGAGGTAGCGCTGCACGGTGTCGAGGAAGTTCAGGCAGTACTGCTGCGTGTGGAACCCGATGATGTCCGCGCCGAGCATTCCTTCGAGGATCGATTCCTTCCACGGACAGATCCCTGCGATCTCGGAATTCGGCCAGGGGATGTGCCAGAAGAGACTCGTCACGACGTGCGGCGCCTGATCGCGCACGAGCTTCGGGACGAGCGCAAAATGGTAGTCCTGGATGAGCAGCAACCCGTCCGCGCTCGCCTCCTCGACCGCCGCTCGTGCGAACGTTTCGTTGACGGCCTGATAGGCGATCCAGTCCGGCGCGCGAAATGACGGCTGGGTGTGCGCGATATGGCAGAGCGGCCAGATGCCTTCATTCGCGAATCCGGAGTAATACCTCTCGTAAGCCTCTTCTTCGATCCAGAGCCGGCGAAGCGTGTACTCGGGCGCGCCGGGAGGGACGGCCACGCGACCCAAGCGATCGGCGGTCACGCGATCGGCAGAGCCGCTGCCATGAGCGATCCAGGTCCCGCCGCACGCGCGCAGCATCGGTTCGATCCCGGTCACGAGACCGCTGGCAGGTTGCCGCACCACCACCTTCCCACCGTCGTCGAACTCGTGCGCGTACGGTTCGCGGTTGGCGATGACGATCAGACCGCCGCTCGGAATCTCCGCATTCACGAGCTCCCGAAGACGCTCGGCACCGTCTCCACCTCCTCCGTTTTGCGTGCGCAGATGTTGAACGGCATCGTGCATGTCACGGACGAGCAGACGGAGGTCCGGAGGAATCGGAACGCCGGCGGTCGTACGCGAGCGCATCTGACGTACGACCGATCGCGCGGCCTCCTCGGTGCGCCGGCTGCCGATTCGCGCGCCTGCCCGCGCCAGGAGAAGGAACGCGAGCAGGACAAACTCGGCAGACACGAACAGGACCTGCAGGACGTGCTTTCGGCGCGCGTCGAGGAAGGTGCGATCCTGCACTACGAAGAGCGTGCCGTGTGCGCCGAGGGGGTGCGCGGTCACGACGACGCTGTGCGAGCCGAGGAGGCCGCGTGTGGATTTCCCGTTCGCTTGCCGAGCGGCGCGGGCCAGCTCGGAGCGACACCCGAGGCCGCGCGCGATTCCGGACGCGGCGATGGTCGTCCCCGCCGGTGAGCATGCGACGAGGTTCGCCGCATCGTCGGTTGACGCGAGGTCGCCGAGGAGCTGCTGCATTGCGCGTGGAGTTGCGTTCCGCGAGCTGGCCTGCATGGCAACGCCAATCAGGTGAGAACGCCGGTTGAGATCGCGGTCCGTCCAGCGCCGCAGCGCCGAGTCGAATCCGTCATAGAGCAGTCCGAAGATGAGACCTGCGCACAGCAACGCACCGGCGATGACGACGACGCTGTCACGCAGTCGGGCCGGCCCGACGAGGGCACGACGGAGACGCGAGTGCAGCGCGACTGCTGTACGAATCGACATTCGGCCCCTTTCTGGCGTGGGAGGCGACGCCCGTCCTCGGCCGCGGAGAGGGCACTTCGCTGCCGCGACGAGACGCCGCCGCCACCCACGTTTCTCAGGTTATGGCCGGGTGGTGGCGTTGTACATCCGGTCGACAGGGGAGGACTATCGCCCCGCCTGCCGGTGCTCGGCCGGTCCGCCGGCTCGATGCAGGTTGCGGGCGGTGTTGATCAGGCCCACGTGCGAGAACGCCTGCGGGAAGTTGCCGAGGTGCCGGCGCAGAACGGGGTCGTATTGTTCCGCGAGCAGTCCGACGTCGTTGCGAAGCGAGAGCAGGCGCTCGAAGATCTCCAACGCCTCATCCCGTTTGCCTTGCAGCGCGAGCACGTCGGCGAGCCAGAAGGTGCAGAGCAGGAACGTGCCTTCGCCGGGCGGCAATCCGTCGATGTGCTCCGCGGTCGGATAGCGCCGGATCAGGCCATCCGATTCGAGCTGCCGGCGAATCAGTGCGACCGTGCCGGCCATGCGCGGATCATCGGCCGCAAGGAAGCCCAGCGCCGGCAACATCAGCAGGCTCGCGTCGGCGGACGTCGCACCGTAATACTGCACGAATGCGTTCCGCTCGCGATCGAAGCCGTTGGTCAGGATGTCGGCGCGGATCTCGTCGCGAATGCGCCGCCATCGCTCGACGGGACCGCGCTGGTCGAACTGCTCGACGTCGGCAATCGAGCGGTCGAACGCGACCCAGGCCATGACCTTCGAATGGGTAAAGTGGCGCCGCGGTCCGCGCACTTCCCAGATCCCTTCATCCGGATCGCGCCATCCGCGCTCGAGGAACTTCATGATCGCGCACTGCACGCGCCATGCGTCATCGCTCGGCGGAAGCCCGAGGCGCCGGGTGAGGTGCAGAGCGTCCATCAACTCACCGTACACATCGAGCTGGTACTGCCGAACGGCGGCGTTCCCCACGCGCACGGGACGCGACCCTTCGTAACCCGGCAACCAGTCGATCTCCAGCTCGGTCAGATGCCGCTCGCCGCGGATGCCATACATGATCTGCAATTCTTCCGGACGGCCGGCGACGGCATTCACGAGCCATTCGCGCCAGGCGATCGCCTCGTTCGTGTAGCCACCGACCATCAACGCGTACAGCGAGAACGTGGCGTCGCGCAGCCAGCAGTGCCGATAATCCCAGTTGCGAGACCCGCCGAGCTGCTCCGGAAGGGACGTGGTCGCGGCCGCGACCAGTCCTCCGGTCGGCGCGTACGTGAGCGCTTTCAGCGTGATGAGCGAGCGCATCACGGCGTCACGCCATGGCCCGTCGTATGTGCAGCGAGACGACCAGTCGCGCCAGAATTCGATTGTTTCCGCGAGGCGCTGATGCGGATCCTCCTGCTCCGGGTGCGGACCGTAGGTCTCCATCCATGTCAAATCGAAGGCCACGCGATCGCCCGGCGCAACGTCGAACTCCGCGACGGTCGAAAATCCTTCGCCGCGCATCGGAACATCCGCGCGGCACAACACCGTATCGGGACCGGCGATGGCTCGCATCCCGCCGTCCATCGAGCGCACCCACGGAACGATCGAGCCGTAGTCGAAGCGCACCGCGAGATCCATTCGCATCGGAACCGTTCCTTCGATCCCCTCGACGATGCGGACGAGATCCGCGACCGCCGTGCGCGTCGGCATGAAGTCGATGATGCGCACGCGTCCCGCTTCGCATTCCATCTCCGTCTCGAGGATCAACGAATCCCCGCGATAGCGACGCCGCACGGCGCGCACATCGCTTTGCGGGGCGATCTTCCAGCGGCCGTGATCATCCGTGCCGAGGAGAGCAGCGAAACAGGCAGGCGAGTCGAACTGCGGAACGCAGAGCCAGTCGATCGAGCCGTCGCGCGCGACCAGCGCGCAGGTCTGCAGGTCGCCGATGAGCGCGTAGTCTTCAATCCTGCTCGTCATCGCTCCTCGACGAAGAGCCGCTGATCGGCGCCGTAGCGATAGCGTTGAATCGCATCGCGACCTCGATACGACATGATCCACTGGACGAACCAGTCCGCGTTGGGCCGCGGTGATGACGACGCGGAGAGCAGCACCGTGACGTCGTTGTGCAGAAGAGGCGTTCGCTGCAGAAGCGGTACGAGATCGATCTCGCCGCGAGCGCGTTTGAAGGTCGCGCGATCGGTGAGCGTGTACGCACCGCGACGCGATGCCTCGCGCAGAACGTCGATCGCGGAACCGCGACACGAGATGTAGCGGCGATTGTCCGATGGCGATGCAGGCGACGCGTCCCACAACCGGGCTTCGCGCTCGCGCAATTCGGGCACGTCGACCGGCGCGCAGAATGCGCGGTCCCGGCGCGCAATGCGACGTAGCGCCTCGGCGGCCGTCTTCGCATCCTTCGTGCGCGCGGGATCGCGCCGCGGCCCGACCAACAGGTAGTCGTCGTATCCGATCGTCTGCGCAAGACGAGCGAGCTTCGCATCCTGCAGTTGCCGCTCGAGCTCCGGCGAGGTCGTGATCGTGGCATCCACCGTGCCGCTGCGCACGAGGTCGGGAAGAAGCTGCGCTTCGGTCACGATCACGTTCGTCGCGACCTTGCTTTCGGCCGAAAACGCATCGGCCAGCATCTGCGCAACGCCGGTCCCGGCGACTTCCGGGGTGGTGGCGATCGTGACGCTCGCGCGCTCGCGATGGCGATTGCATGCGCTCAGCAGCGCGATCAGAACGGCGACGCGGAGTCTCGAGCGGGCGCTCATTCGAAAAGCTCGAACTCGTCCGTCGCGGGCGCGGCGCGTCGCATGCGAATCCGGAGAATGTCGGAAGGGCTGAGAAAGCCGATCACGCGCCGCGATCGAGCCGAGTCGACCACGGGGCAGCGATCGACTCCGCGCGCGTGCATGCGATGCACGATATCGATCACCAGCTCGTCGGCGACTGCTACGAGCTTCGGCTCTTCGGCGAGCGCCGTGATGGATTCGTCGCCGCGACCGTCGCGCATCGCCTCGTCGATTGCACTGCGCGGAACGACCGCGACCAGCGCTGCCTCCTCGGTCACGATCGGATAGAACATGAATCGACTTCCGCCTGTCAGTCGAGCGGCTTCCGCGATGGAGAAATCCGCCGGAATGGTCACAACGTTCGCCGTCATCGCCTGCGTGACGCGCACGCGGGCCAGCGGATCGTTCGCCCCGTGCTCCTCGACCCATCCTTCATCGACCATCTGCTGTTCGACGATGCTGAGGCGTGAGATCCGCCGCGAGACCGCAACGGCAAGCGAAACGCCGAGCATCAGTGGAACGATCAACTCGTAGTCACGAGTCAGCTCGACGACGATCAGGACGGCGGCGATCGGGCTGCGCATCAGGCCCGCGAAGAACGAGCCCATGCCGACCACGGCGTACGCCTTCGGATCGATGTGCATCGCCGGAAACAGATTCTGCGTTCCATGGCCGATGGCCGCGCCGAGCGCGGAGCCGATGAACAGCGACGGAGCGAATGTTCCGCCGATCACGCCGGCGCTGATCGCGATCGTGAACGCCAGCAGTTTCACGGCGAACGCGACGCCGGTTGCGGAAGCCGATCCGCCGCCGTGCAGCCAGAATGAGACGGACTCGTAGCCGACGCCGAAGATCTCGGGTGCGAGGAGGCCCGCTGCGCCGATGAGAAGCCCGGCCAGCGCCGCACGCAACACCATCGACGGCATCGCCGCGGACCACTTGCGCTTCAGCCGGTGTGCGAGCGAGATCGCCAGTCCGGAGGTTGCGCCGGCAGCGATCCCGAGCACGGCGAAACCGACCATCTCGCGCACATCCGTCCACGTCGAGAACGGTGCTGCAAGCGTCGGACGCCCGCCGAGCAGAACGCGCTCGACGACCGCCGCGGCCACGGAACCGACGAGAACACCCCCGAGAATGCCACGCTGCGAGGTGCCGATGACTTCTTCGAGCGCGAAGACGACGCCGGTGATCGGCGTGTTGAAGATTGCCGAGATCCCGGCCGCCGTGCCAATCGGAATCATGCCCCGCACGACCTTCTGCGGCAGGCGGAGCAGACGCGCGAGCGCGACGGAGATGCCGCTGGCAACGACGACGATCGGGCCTTCGGGACCGAGCGGCGCACCGGCGCCGAGCGAGAGTGGCGTTGCGACAAAGGTCGCGCCGATCGTGCGCGGGCCGAGGATGCGAGGGTTGTCGTTGTAGGCCATCCGTACTCGCGCGAGGTTCGCGCCGACCGCGCGGGGCGCGAAGCGGCGGATCAGCCAGGCCAGGAGCGCGAATGTGATCGTCGGCGTGGCGATGATGAAGATCGTCCGCCATGGCTCGGGCTGTTCCAGCGCGCGCCCGATGAGTTGATCCCGCGCAAACTCGACGTACCGATGGAACAGGACCGCCACGACGCCGGTCAGCGCTCCCGCGCCGATGAGCGTGACGAGCAGAAAGCGGCGAGCGAGGAATTGGAGGCGGGCGGCAGCGCGGGCAAGAAGAGAGTCGGGAACTGCGGGCACGGTGTCGCCACCGTGAACCGCGGCGTCGTCGCGATCCAACACATGGCCTTCAATGTGATCGCGGCGCGCGGTTGTTCCAACGGATGAGTCGCGTTCCGACCTTCTCCCCCCTTTACCGGATTGGAAGCGGCGCCGTCTCCAACTAAGGTTCCTCACCATGGAATCGCGCAAACGCGCTGCGGTCCGCATCCGCCCGAAAGGCACATCTGTCCGCGGAAACAAGGGGCACCGTTTGGCGGTCTTTACCGCTGTCGATGGGACACTGCTCGACTCCCGTACGTTCGAAGCGGGAGAGAGCCGGACGACGATCGCGCGGCTGCTGGCCGCCGACATTCCCGTCATTCCGATGTCGGTCATGACGCTCGACGAGCTCGCGCCGATCGCGGCCGGCCTCGGACTGCAAACAGCGATGGTGATCGAGGCTGGCGGAGCGATCGCGCGATGGAAGAACGGGAAGTGGGAGCTCGAGCCGTGCGGTCCGCCGGCCGAGACCTTCCTGAGCGTGGTCACGGATATCGAAGACCGGTCTGGTGCGAACTTGCTCATCTACTCCGCGATGGAGGAATCAGCCGCCCGGAAAGTGTCGGGCCGCTCGGGAGAGATGTTGCACGCATCGACGCGGCGCGCGTTCAGCGAGCCCTTTGTGATCGAGAGCGGTGACCTCGAAGCGGTCAAGCGAGCCGCAACGGAGATGGGATTCTCGGTACGCCGCGGCCGGAGATTTTTTCACCTGTGCCGCGAATGCGATGAAGGCGAGGCCTTCTCGCGGCTGCGCGAAGAGCTGCAGTGTGATGTCACGATCGCGGTCGGAGGCTCGCTCGTCGATGCGGAGTTCCTGACGCGAGCCGATCTGCCGATCGTCGTGCCTGCCCAGGACGGAACCATCGATCCTGAATTGCTGGCCAAAGTGGCGGCTGCGCGGATTGCCCCGTCAGCGGCGCCGGCTGGCTGGGCGGCGGCAGTTGAGGAAGCGGTGCGAACGACCACCTCGAAACGGCGAATGCGGAGCGCGGCGTCGTAGATGACCTCGGACCGTGGCGTCGATCCGGGCCAGATTGGCTTGATCCTCCGGGAATGGAGTGATTCCGGCCGCAGTCTTTACGCGGTTGTCTTCGACGAGCGAGGGATGCAGGCATGCGCCGGCCAGGTATCGTCCGTTGATGACGAGAACGCGATGATTACGGATTCCTTCGTCGATCTCCGCATTCCGTATGCCTCGGCAGACGACTGCGCGCTGGTCACGCTGGCCGAGCACCGGAGGTCGGTGACGTTGACGTGGCGCAACGGTACGAGCGCGTTCATTGCCACGCGGGATGTACTGAACGATCAGCCGGCAGAACGTTGACCTGCGCTCGTGCCGCTGCCGTTGAGCAGTTCGACGAGCGCGGAGCGCGTGGCTGCCTGCTGCGCTTCGCGCGTAATCGTCGCGGTTCCATCAAAGAGCTGGTGGCCGTAGTGTCCGAATTGAGAGTGATTGCCGCCTCGAATCTCGATCCATTTCGTGTGCTGCGGCAGCAATGCCTTCGTCGCCAGGACGCGGTCACGAGGCGCCACGCCGTCGTTGGATGCGTAGACCTTCGTCACGGGCATGGAAACGGTCGAGAGGTCTTCCTGTTTCGGATGCGTGGTCCCGATGAGCACCATCGCGGCGATCATCGAGGGATCGTCGCGAACCATGCGGGCCGCAAGCGCGCCGCCGAGCGAATGACCGGCGACGACCCAGCGGGACACCTCGGGATGTGCCGTGCCCACGTTCCGTGCACGCTCGATGGCGGTTTCCTTATGCGAATCGAGTGGTGCGAGCCGGTAGGGCAGTTTGATCACGAATACGGGATAGCCTGCCTCCGCGATCGGCCGCAGCAACGGAGCATACGCCTTGGCCGAAACACCCGCTCCGCAGAAGAAGATCAAGGCCGAGCCGTGTTTCGTGCGAGCAGGCCGAAACTCCAGCACTGTCTCGCGATCGTTGACGGCGACGGCTGCTGTCGACCGCAGCGTGTCGTTGCTGACTCCACGAGTCCGCATCGTGTTGGCGAGCCACGACGTGGAGACGACCGCCCAGGTGACGAAGGCGATTCGCACCCAACGATGTACCCGCGCGCGACGGGTCCTCGTTTCGGTCGATCTCTTCACACGTCGCAGCGTACCAAAGCGCAGCGCGTCATCTGGCCTGCTTGCGGATCGTCGCTCGTGGACGCGCGCGAAGCGCGTAGACGAGCTCTCCCTTTTGCGCGAGCATCACCGCCTGCCCGTCGGTATACGTCGCTGCGACGCCGAGTTGGACGCCACCGTCACGTGCCACGACCGCAGCGAGAACGCCGTGCGCATCGGGGCCAAGCGTCTCGCCGTAACGCTGCGTTGCTGCGCGCTCCCATTCGAGCGTGCCAACCGAACCGGTGAGATCCATCCGCTCGACCACGAACATCATCGACACCGGACTATGGCGTGGCGCAATCCTCACGTCCATCCGGCAAACAGGGGATAGTCGGCAGCATCTCCCCCTTTACGGGAGAGCGCACAGCGATGCACCTTGTTAAGGTGCGTACTTCATGGGCGCGGTGTCGGAGCGGTTGAAAGCACTCCTCGAGCAGCGCCTCTCTTCCCTCAGCGCCAGAAGTCGCTGCCGCGCTGGGGACGGCGCCCGAAACCGCGATCAGATCGGTCGTGATGTTGCTTGGAGCTGATCCAGCCCGCAGCGAATTCGTGATCGCGATGACGCAGGAGATTCTCGAACAACAGGCGCCGCTCTATCTGCTGCGGCTCGCTGCGTTCGTCGGGACTCGTGTTAAGAGGTGTCGAGTTGCTGCCAGTGGCCGTTTCGCGATGACGCGTGGCATGCGCTCCACGCTGTGCGCTAAGTGAAGGAGCGTCATGTCCACGCGGATCACACTCGAGATCGTTCTGATTTTCCGTTTACCGCGACCAGTGAACCGGTAACGACTCCAGCCCCCGCAGTACCAACCCGCGCCGCCATCGCAGCTCACTGGTCGCCAATGTGATCGAGGGAAAGCGGTCGAGCAGCATGCGGATGGCGATCTGACCCTCCAGCCTCGCCAGCGGTGCGCCGAGGCAGTAGTGGATACCGTGACCGAACGCCAGATGGCGGTTCGGCTGTCGTGTGATGTCGAAGATGTCGGCGTCGGGGAGAACGGCGGCGTCGCTATTGGCGGAAGCGAGAGCGACGTACACCAAGGCGCCGCGAGGAATGGTCGTGCCGCCGACCGTTACGTCGTTCGTGGCGTAACGCTCCGTGGCCAGTTGCAGCGGGCTGCCATAGCGCAGCATCTCTTCGACCGCTGTCTCGATCAGGGACGGATCGCGGCGTAACAGGTCCATCTGCTCCGGGTGTTCCAGCAGCGCCAGCACACCATTGCCGATCAGATTGACGGTCGTCTCGTGTCCTGCCACGAGCAGCAGGAAGGACATGGCCAGTAGCTCGTCCGCGGTGAGGTGGTCTCCCGCATCGTGGACTTCGATCAGCCGGCTCAGGAGATCGTCCTGCAGCGCGGCGCGCCGGCGGCGGATCAGCTTGCGGAGGTACAGGAGGAACGACATGCCCGCCGGGATCGCGCGCACCTTGTGCCACGTCGAGGTATCGGCTGCCACGATGGCATTCGACCAACGGTGAAACTGCCGCCGGTCCGCTTCCGGCACGCCGAGGAGCTCGGCGATGACCGTTACCGGTAGGGGCGCCGCGTATTCGGCGATGAGGTCGGTCCGCGCCGAGCCTCGCCGTTCGATCGCGTTGAGCAATGTTCCGGCGATCGCTTCGATGCGGGGCCGCAGCAGCTCCACCACTCCCGGCGTGAATGCCTTCTGCACGAGATTGCGCAGCCGCCGGTGATCAGGCTCGTCGAGATCGAGCATGTTGCGGGTCAGCGCGCGCAGCGGGCCGGGGAGCCATGGCGGCTTGCTGCCGGCGTCGCCGCGCGCCTTCAGCGGATCTTTCGCCAGCTGCGAGCTCCCGAGAGCCGTGACTGCATCGTCGTAGCGCGTGATCAGCCACGCCGTCGATCCGTTGCGCAACCGGATCTCGTGCACCGGATCGTCACGCCGTAGACGTCCGAAGTAGGGATGCGGATTGCGCTTGAACTCCGGACTCGCGAGATCCGGCTCGTCGCTTGAATTTCGCTTCGTCATGGCGCCGCCGGCGGCTCGTCGCTATCCGCGAATGTCTCCGTCACCACATCGCTCAGCGCACTGTCCGCATCGTCCGCCGGCTTCCGTGTTTTTGCGAGCAGCGCCCGAAGTGTGGGCGGTGCCACGAACGTAGTGATCATCACCATGAGCGCGACCGAGCTATACAAGCCGCTCGAGAGCAGGCCCGCCGACAAGCCGATCTGCGCGAAGATCAACCCGACCTCGCCGCGCGGGACCATGCCGACGCCGATCACGATCTTTCGCAGCGGGCGGCCGAACGCCGCGAAGCCGGCAAGCAGCTTTCCCGCGACGGCAACCACCGTGAGAAGCAGTCCGACCAGAAAGAAGGGGCGGGTCGCGGCGTCGAACGGATTGATCGCCTTCAGATCGACCGCCGCGCCGACCGACACGAAAAAGATCGGGATGAAGAATTGCGCGACGTCGTAGATCTCGTGCTGGATGTCTCGCCCATGATCGGTGCGCGCCAGCACCAGACCGGCAGCGAACGCACCGATGATGAGCGCCGAGCCGGCAAGGCCGGCCAGGTACGCGGTCCCGAACGCGAACATGATCGAGGTAAAGAAGAGCGCCTTGCGCACGCGCAATCCGGTGATGATGCGGATCAGCCGCGGCGCGAGCACGGAGCCGATCAGCAGCGCTGCCGCGACGAAGCCGAAGGCGAGGCCGAAGATCTTTGCGATGCCTCCCACCGTCAACCGTTCGCCGGCCGCGATGGCGGTGACGACGGTGAGAAGCACGAGGCCGAGGATGTCGTCGAGCACCGCCGCGCCGAGGATCACCTGCGACTCGTCGGACTTCAGGTGGCCGAGGTCCGACAAAACGCGGGCCGTGATCCCGACGGACGTCGCCGTCAGCGCGGCGCCGAGAAAGATCGAGACCGTCATCGGATAGTGGAGCAGGCGACCCACGCCGAATCCCGCCGCGAAAGGAAGGACCACGCCGGTGATCGCGACCGCGGTCGATGCGCCGCCGACCGACATCAAGCGATGAATGTCCGTCTCCAGTCCGATGAGAAAGAGGAGAAGGAGCACGCCCAGCTCTGCCAGCAGGTGCAGCACGGGTGCGTGCGCGTCGACGAGATGCAGGCCGGAAACTCCGACGACGATCCCGCCGATCATCTCGCCGAGGACCGCCGGCTGCCCGATTCGCTCCGCCAGCTCGCCGAACAATTTGGCAGCGGCGAAGATCGCGAGGAGCGCGATCAGAAGCTGAGAAATCTCCACGGGTGACCTCCAACGTCGCTTCGATTCGGGCGGCGGCCCGACCGCCCGAGGTCACCTGCGGGAAGAGATTCCCGCACCCGTCGTCATTGTACGAGACCAGCGCGGAGTCGTTCGGTCATTGAAACGTTTTCAGCGCTGCCTGCATCGAACCGGGCCATGAGCGTGGGGAACGAGCATCGCGTGCGGTCGTCTCGCAGCGCCACATTGTGGCTCGCGGTCGCTACTCTGTTCGTCCTTCTCGCGGTCCTTCCGGGCAGACCGTGGATTGCGCTCGCCTATGCCGCCGCGAGGTATCCGGTGACCGGCGCCGGGGAAGCGGCCAATGTCGTGATCGACGGAACGCTCGCCTTCGTGTCCCTCGGCGAACGCGGATTCGAGATCGTAGACACCGAGTCAGGGAACGTTCTGGAAATCGTTCCTCCTCCCGCTTCGAGCGAAAGCGTGGACGATCTCGCGATCGCCGGCACGTTCCTGTTCGCTCTCGACGCTCATCCTCCCGGCCATTTGAGTGTGTTCTCGCTCGCGACCTCTCCGAAGCTGAAGCTTGCAGCGGCCCCCATCGGAGTCCCGGTCGGACCCTTCTCCGGCGTTTCCGCCGGCGGAGGGCGAGTGATCGTTTCCGGCGGAACGTCGCTCCTGTCTCTGCGATCGTACGACTCCCAAGGGAAACTCGGCCCTCTGCTCGCGGAGATCGATTGCGGCCGCGGGCAACCGGACGTTCTGATGAGTCCCGACGGAAATCGGGCCTTCGTCTCGACTCACCGCTGGGGACCGTATTTCGGTCTGACGAGTGTCCGTGTGGCCGTCTCCCCTCTATCGCTGGCGAAGTCAGGAAGTCTGAAGCTCGACACCTACGGGTTCACACCGGGTGGAGCGAAGCCGGCGAGCTTTCCCCTCGAAACAGCGCTGGAGGGCGACGTTCTTTATGTGGCGACTGTGCGCGGGCTGACTGTTGTTTCGGTCGCCGTTCCGGACCGGCCCGCGCTTGTGACCACTCTCGCGACCGGCGTGAAGGGCGTGAACGTCGACGTCCGCAACCATCTTGCGGCCGTGGTCGGATCTTCGCCACGACCGATGCTGGTCCTGGTCGACGTCCGATCTCCCTCCTCGCCGCGCGTCGTTCGCTCGATTCCACTGCCGGACGGAAGCCGGCCCACCGGCGTGGCCATCGGCGCCACACACGTGGTGGTGGCCGCCGGCAACCGGGGCGCCCTGCGATTTCCTTTGTGAGAACCATGAACCAAAAAGGAGAACATCATCAATGACAAGTGCAGCTTCAAGGTTGACCCGATTCCTTGCCCTCGGACTCTTCTTCGTCTGGATTTGGGGATGCAAGAAAGAAGAAGCTCCCGCGGCCGACACCGCCTCGACCATGGCCATGGAAACCACACAAGCGGCGATGCCGGACACCGCCCAGTACACCGTGACCTTCACTCGATTGTGGACTGATGCGACGCATCCGTTCGAGTACCCGCCGGGCGGTGCGTTCTCGGGACCGCATTTCTCGGGCCTGATCGGCGCCAGCCACGGCGACGGCTACGCGATTTTCAAGGAAGGAACGCCTCCCACTCCGGGTCTGGAGAAACTCTCGGAAGAGGGAAAACACAGCCCGCTCGATCAGGAGATCAAGGATGCGATCGCCGCCGGCAAGGCCGGCGCGCTGTTCGAGACCGGACCGATTCGCGATGCTTCCAAGACCGAGACGGTGACGATCACCGTCAGCAGGCAGTTCCCGATGGTCTCCGCAGTGGCGATGATCGCGCCGAGCCCGGATTGGTTCGCCGGCGTTTCCGATGTCAATCTCATGGAAGGCGACCAATGGGTAGCCAACAAGAGCGTCGACCTTTCCGCCTGGGATTCAGGCGGCGATGACGGGACGACGTACAAGGCCTCCGACAAGGATAACAATCCGAAGAAGCCGACCACGAAGGCATCAACTCCTCACTTCGTCATCAACGGGAACCGGCCTCCCGTCGGCCGGCTCGTGTTCACGAAGATGTAGCGGTAAAGGGGGGCGGGCGTTTCGCCCGCCCCTCGGCGATTCAGCGCCTCACCAGCGACAGTGTGCCGCACTTGTCATTGCGGCGCGTTTACAAACCAGCGTCCACGGCTCCGCATCCGACAGCGCTACATGAACATCCGCCTTGATTTCACTGAACTTTCCGCTACCGAGTTTTCCGAAGCACCTCGTCCCTGCAGTGGTTTTGATCCAATTCACTCTTGCCGCAGGGACTGAGCCGCGCTGCAGCGTCAGCGTGAAGCGCTCGGACTCGATCATGGGTGTCGCAATAATGCCCGCGCGATTCAGCCGGTAACATTCACTCCAAGTCTGTAATGCCTTCTCGACGACAATCGACGTTCGAAGATAATCAAACGCGTAATCAATTTGGACGCTTCGCTCGAACAATATGCATCCCGTGAACTGTAGCCGAATCCCAATGCCGCTCTGGCCTTGTCAAACTCTGTCGCGGGGTCGGCCGCGGCAGATTGACAGACCCGTCGATAGTGTTACGCCTCCCGGTCACGCAAACTGATTTCCAGCGGCTCATTCCGGCTGGTCTCTGTCATTGGTATCTGCGCAGCAGTCGGAATGGAGAGAGCAGAGAGCAGCACGTATGCGGCAATTCCCACAGAGACTTCCTTGGTACGTTACAATTCACGCGGTGCCCAAACACCCG
>CAVTGG010000007.1:0-695823 GCA_963734155.1 uncultured Acidobacteriota bacterium | reverse complement strand
GCCACTTTCCCCCTCAATGCCGAATCGACACGCCGCCGCACGCCCGACGCGCCGATCGTCGTCGCTGCGCTCAGCGCCACGCCGCAGCGGTTCGAAACGCGGACCCAATGGCGGCCGCCGGGCACGGCGCTCTCGACCGGGGTGCGCGTGTCGCCGCTCTCGCCGGCGAACCAGGTGTATGACAGCGGGAGCGTGCCTGTTGCGCTGACGCTGAATGTCGCGGAAGGCTGCGCGGTGATGGTGGGCTTTGCGCAATCGGGAACCGGCGCGCCGCGATTGGCGCGGACGAACTCGAGCCAGAGAGCACGGGCTTCCGCGTCGTTGCGCACGGGCGAGGGGGCCTCGAAGTAGTTGAGGAGTTGCTCGTCGGTCTCGTCGCCGCGAAGCTCCCACGCGTCCGCGAAGCCGAGGTAGTTGTGCGCATTCCAGCCGTACTTCAGTGAAGCCGGACGGCTCGCGTAACGCGCAGAACCGGGAGGGCCCGGCCAGATCCAGGGCGCGCCGCTGCCCCAGACGAAGCGGCCGTCTTCGTGCCCGGCAGGGTGGTAGCGCGCCGGAAGCGGATCGCCGGCCCGCCGGACGCGCAACCGCGAGACGCCATGCGTTCCGAACCCGCCGACCAGCACCGCCCCGCGCGGGTCGACCGCCACGAGCCACGCGTAGTGCGGCGCGTTCGTCTCCTCGCGCGCGCCCCATCCCTCGGGATAGGGATTCCAGTGCTCGCCGAAGACGAAGCGGCTCGTTCCTCCGCCCGGAGGAAGCCACGCATAGATCTCGTTGTAATGCGCCCCGCCGTCGCCATCGATCTCCTCGCCGACCGCCTTACACCAATAGATCCCGTTCTTCGGCCCGCTGCGGCCCCAGCGATCGACGTCGAGCCACGCCCATCCGCGATAGTCCTCTTCGAAAATCTGATGGACATCGCCGAGGAGACTCGCGGTGCCGGCCAGGGGATCGAGCCGGCGGATGGAGCCGAATCCGAGCTCGAGCAGCACGAGATTTCCGTCGCTGTCGACGCGAATGCATTGCGGTTTGTAGATGTCGGGACGCGTGCCGGTAAAGCGGCTCAACTGCCGGCTCGCATCCTGATCGAAGACATCCGTGGCGCCGAGGCTGCGCAATCGCTCCGCCATTCCCGGACTGCCGAACAGCGTCGTCACCACGCCCTCGCGCGTGATCCTGCGGATGGCGTCGTTGTCCTGATCGGCGACATAGAGCACGTCGCGCAGCGGGTCGAACACGATCGATGCCGGCCCGCGAAAGCGCGCCGAGGAGCCGGTGCCGTCGGCGAATCCGGGAGAGTGATTCGGATCGCCGGCGAAGACGCTCACGCGCACGCGGTTCGTCTCGAGGTCCTCGATCTCGATCTTCCAGACGCAGTGATCCTCGTAGCCGACGACGTACCAGACATTCTCGTTCTTCGGATCGATGGCCAGATCGAGCGGCGTGAAAAACTCGCCGCGCCCGCTGGTCCATTGTCCCCGCTTCTCCATCACCGAGCGAACCGTGGCCAGCGGCTTCGAGCTCCAGATCGGATCGCGGCCCGGCTGCACGCGCCAGCCGGCCACCGTGACGATCTCGCCGTCGGGCTTCAGATAGCGCGCCGGCCCGCCGGTCTCGACGAAGGCGAAGCCGCCCTTCGAATCCACCTGCCCCGAGACGTAGGCGCTCATCCAGCCGACGCCGCGCGGGCCGTCGCGGAAGGGGAACTTCTCATGCCTGCTCTCGACGCGCAGCGATCGATGGTCCTGGCTCTGGTTCGGATCGAGCGCCCGTGCGAACGGCAAGCCCGGATGCGGCGGATCCTCCCACCACAACTGCGCGCCCGCGACGTAGCTGCCGTTCGGCGCGAGCTGTTCGAGATAGAGGTCGGCTTCATACGGCGGCGCGGCCCACGGCGTCACGGCCGGATTGGCGGGATGTCCGGCCATCCGCCGCTGCCTCGAGTCGACGTAGACCACGGCCGGCCCAAAGTCGCCATCGCCGTTGTAGCCGGTCACGCTGTTGATGAGCGGAACCAGCGTGCTCAGGGCACGGCCGCGGGTGAGATGCAGAAACGCGCGATGTGGCTTGAAGTCCGCGCGGCGGTCCCCGCGCACCTCGACGCTGATGTCATGAAACCCGTCATCGAGAGCATCGAGCGCGGGATTGTCGAGGCGCAGCACGAATGCGAACCCGCTGGAGGGAGCGAGCCACTCGGAGACCGGAAGGCCATGGACCGTATACCGCAGCTCGATCCCACTCTCCGCCGGCGCGATCGTCTCCGCCGCCGAGCGGCTGCCGCGAAAGAGGTTCACCCGCAGCGTGACCGCATCCGACTCGGCGGCTGTGTGATGTCCATGATGGAGATGCATCCAGTGCGGATCCTCCGGCTCCAGACCGCCGACCTTCAGCACCTCGATCGAAACCGGCGCAAAGTGCAACGGCCACTCCTGCGCCCCGGCCGGAAGCGCAAGCAGGGCGGTGAGGAGCACGACCACGCGCATGGCGAGCATTGTCGGCGCGCGCCAATCGGCGCGCTGTGTGTTGCATCACGCGTGTCGCTACCGCCGACCGGCGGAAGGCGATATCGTACGTGCCGCAGCTGAGACAATTTGACATGAGGAGACAGCAATGGCCCGTATCACCGGCATCGGAGGTGTTTTTTTCAAATCGACATCGGACCACAAGCGCCTCGCCGCCTGGTACAGAGACAATCTGGGCCTGACATTCGAAGAGTGGGGCGGCGCGATCCTGAAGTGGCCGGAGGATCCGGCGCCGGACGGCGGGATCACTGTCTGGCACGTCGCCGACCGCGAGTCGAAGTGGTTCAGCCCGAGCACTTCGAGCTTCATGATCAACTACCGGGTCGACGACCTGACCGCGCTGCTCGCGCAGCTCCGGAGCAACGGCGTCGAGATCGTCAACGGGCCCGATTCCGACGACAACGGCACATTCGCGTGGGTCATGGATCCCGATGGCAACAAGGTCGAGCTGTGGGAGCCGGGCAAGAAGGCGTGATGGCCTCCCATGAAACGTTATCTAAACAAATGCTTGTGAGGCGAGTTCATCCTGGGTTATGCTAATAACCATGAAACGCCTTGCACTCCTGCTCGCCCTCCTCCTCTCGCTGCCGTTGCTCGCCGCTTCGAAGATGCGCTCCGCGCTGCCAGACCTCGGTGCCGCAGCCACGGTCAGTTTCAAAGGGACCGTGACCGATGCCGTGACCGGGCTTCCGGTCGCATACGCCACGATCACCGTCGGCAAGAACAAATCCGTCATGACCACGGCTCGCGGAACGTTCTCGCTCAAACCCGCGAACACCCCCGGCGAGATCGACGTGACGGCCGGCCGCACGGGATACAACAGCTCGACGATCCGGGTCACCGGCATCGGCGCGCAGGAAGTGAATTTCCGCCTCCAGAGCCGGCCCGCCGCCACGCTCAGGAAAACCGACGGCACGACCGTCGCGCTCGACGATGACGGCGTGAAATTCGGGTACATCGTTCCGTTCATGAACTATCAGACCGCGACCGGAAACGATTTCGTCATGATCGACGGAACGCGGGCGAAGATCCAGACCGCGCAGATGACGCGCATCACCGGCGCGGGAACTTCGGTACCGTCTTCGGGCTGTCCGCGGCCGGGAGCGCGTGTGCTTCTCGAACTTCGCGACGGCACCCTGCAGGACGCGACGTTCCTCGACTCCTGCTACGGCTACTCGGTCGATCTCATCGCCCGCGATCACGCCACGGGCGAATACATGTTCGTGCCGTTCGCCGAAGTCTCCGAGATCTCGTTCCCCTAATGTCTCCGATTCCTGGCGGGGGCGTCACCCTTGACACCCCCGCCTCCCCCCACCACCATACGCGCGGTCCGTGCTCACCGCGCTTCGGAGAATCGCCCTCGGCCTGGCCGTCGTTGCCGCGGCGTCGGTGATCCTTTTGCTCTCCGATCTGCAGCATCGCGAGCGCGCGGCGCGTAAGGCGCTGGCCGCGAAGCGAGTCTGGAAGATTTTCTTCATCCAGTACAACGACGTCATCGACGTCAAGGATGCGGAGAGCGGGGTGCTCGAAGGGCTGCGCGAGTCGGGGCTCGAGAATGGGCGCGACTACGAGGTGAAGATCCTCAATGCGCAGGGCGACATGGCCACCGTGTCGGCGCTCATCGATGCGGCGGTCACCGATGGCGCGGATCTCTTGATCACCTTCTCGACGCCGACGCTCCAGGCCGCGCTGCGGCGCGCGCAGAATGTGCCGGTCGTCTTCAACTACGTCGCGTCGGGACTGAAGGCGGGCGCGGGGAAGAGCAACACCGACCATGCGCCGAACGTCACCGGCGTCAGTCTTCTGCCGGCGAACGACGAAACGCTGGCGTTGGTGAAGACGCACTTCCCATCGATTCGCAAGCTCGGCTCGCTCTACTGTCCTGCCGAGACGAACATGGTCCAGTACAAGCTCGGGCTCGACGCAGCGGCGAAGAAGGCCGGCTTCGAGGTCGTCTATGTTCCGGCGGAAACGGCGACGGACGTCCCCGATGCTTCGGCGGCGCTGATGTCGCGCGACATCGACGCCGTGCTGCAGATTCCGGGAAACCTCACCGCGTCCGCATTCGGGAGCATCAGCGAAGCCGCGCGCCGCGCGCACATCCCGGTCTTCGCGTTTCAGAAATCGCAGGCGATTGGCGGGGCGATGGTCGTCGTCGCGCGCGACTACAAAGACAGCGGCCGCCACGCCGCGCATCTCGCCGCACGGGTCATGCGCGGCGAAAATCCGAAGAACATTCCGCTCGAGGATTTCGGCAAGACGAGTTTGATCGTGAACCTCGACGCCGCGCGCGCACTCAGCATCACTCTTCCGCCCGCGCTCGTGCGTTCGGCGAAGAGCGTCATCGGAGAGCCAGTTGGAAATCGTTAGAGAACGTACGGGCGGCGTCACGCACCTCCGGCTCGCCGGACGTCTCGATCATCACTGGTCGCAGTCGCTCGACGAAGCGCTGTACGAAGTGGCGCGTGAAGGCGCGCGCCACGTGCGGCTCGATTTCTCGGGCGTGACGTATCTCAGTTCGGCCGCCGCGGCTATTCTGCTGAAGCACCAGCGCGAGGCGATCGCGCTCCAGGGATCGCTGCAAATTTCCGCGGCGTCGGAGCGCGCGCGCAACACGCTCCGGCTGATGGGTTTCGTCGAGCTTCTCATCGCCGGCGCGGGCGGCGGCGCGGCGCGGCGAAAGACGTTGTCGATTCCGCTGCCGCTCGACTCCGAGCGCGCGACCTACGAGAGCCGCCTGCTCGACGGCCGAACGTCCGAGTGTTTCGTGGTGGCCAATCCGTCTCCGATCTCGATCTACCAGAATGTCTTCGCCCTTGGCGTCGGCGCACTCGGCGCGAATCACGCGGAGTGCCGCGACGCGTTCGGCGAATTCGTCGCCGCCGCCGGCAGCGCCGCGTACATGCCGACCGACGGCACCGCGACACCCGACTACATGCTGAGCACCGTCGGACTCGTTCCGACGGTGCAGGCTCTCTACGCGATCGCATTTCGCGGCGCGCCGAGCCACCAGTTGCGCTTCGAGTCGAATTCGCCCGACGCCGGCGTTCCGCTCAGCGACATCGTGCGTGCGTGCGCGTCGCTGGCCGGCACGCAAACCGTCGGCATCGTGATGGCGGCAGACATCGCCGGACTCGTATGCGCGCGCCTGCGCCGCTCACCTGCGACCGCAGATGCCGTCAATTTCGATTTCCCCGCGGTGCGCGAGTGGTTCTCGTTCACGCCCGAGCGCGAGTTCGCGCGCTTCAGCGGTCTCGTCGTCGGACTCGCATCGACCTCGCCGTCGGCATCGCTCGCTCCGTTCCTCCGGCCGCTCGGCGACGAGCATCAAGGACACTTCCACGCGATCGTGACCGCGTTCCGCTCGCTGCCGCGCGGCAAACTTCCGGTGGGTCAGATCATCTCCACGTGGCTGCAACCGCGCAGCGTGCTCTCCGTCGTTCATCTGCTGCGCGACGCGCGGCCGATCGAAGGCGCGGGCGAAAGCGAATTCCAGCGCGGCGCGTGCTGGATCTTTCCGATCGCCGAAGGAGGCATCGTGTGACGCTGCTGCTCTCCGCGTGGACGATCGGATTGATCCTCTCGGTGCTGGCCCTCGGCGTCTACATCAGTTACCGCGTGTTCAAGTTCGCCGACATCACCGCCGACGGCTCGATCACCTTCGGCGCGGCGGTCGCGGCGTCGATGCTCACCCGCGGCGTTCATCCGCTCGCCTCCAGCGGCGCCGCGTTCGTGGCCGGCTGCCTCGCCGGAGTCTGCACCGGCGTTCTGCACACGCGCTTCAAGATCAATCAATTGTTGTCCGGCATTCTGGTGATGACCGCGCTCTACTCGATCAACCTGCACGTCATGGGCTCGAGCAACGTGCCGCTGCTCTCCGTCACGACGCTCACGACCTACGCGCAGAGCCTTGGGCGCTGGATGACCGGCCACGATTCGGCGACGCTCCTCGGCTGGCCGGTGAGCGCGCGCGACGTCGGCTCGCTCGTGCTCATCGCGGCGCTCGTCCTCATCATCGCGCTCGTCGCCTGGGCCTTCTTCAACACCAACCTCGGCAGCGCGATGCGCGCGTCCGGCGACAACGAGCAGATGATCCGCGCCCTCGGCGTGAGCGTCGAGAACATGATCGTTCTCGGCCTCTGCATCTCCAACGGCCTCGTCGCATTCTCCGGCGCGCTGCTCGCGCAGTATCAAGGGTTTGCGGACGTGCAGATGGGCATCGGCATGATCGTGTGGGGCCTCGCAAGCGTCATCATCGGCCGCGCGCTGATCGGCAGCGACAGCGTCGGCGCCGCGCTGACGGGCACGATCCTCGGCTCGGTGCTTTTCCGATTGATCATCGCGCTCGCATTGCGATGGGGACTGAATCCGAATGATCTGAAGCTCGTGACCGCGATCTTCGTCTTCGGCGCGCTGGTCGTGCCGACGCTGATGCAGAAGCTGAAAGTGAGACGCCATGCTGCAGCTTCGTGAGTTGCAGAAGACGTTCTTCGAAGGCACGCCGAACGAAGTGCGCGCGCTGCGCGGCGTGTCGCTGGAGATCGAGGACGGGGCGTTCGTCACCGTGATCGGGACGAACGGCTCCGGAAAATCGACGCTGCTCAATGCCGTCGCCGGCAGTTTCTTCGTCGACCGCGGCGCGATCACCCTCGGCGGCAACGACATCACGCGCTGGCCCGAGCACCGCCGCGCGGCGATGATCGGCCGCGTCTTTCAGAATCCTTTCAGCGGCACCGCACCGTCGATGACCGTCGCGGAGAATCTCGCGCTCGCCGCGCGACGCGGTCTGGCGCGCGGAATCGGCCGCCTGCTTCCGGCGCGCATCCACAATGAGCTTCGCGATCGCGTCGCCACGCTGAACATGCAACTCGAGACGCGCATGCACAATCCGATCGGCACGCTGTCCGGCGGCCAACGTCAAGCGCTGACGCTGCTGATGGCCACGTGGCGCCGTCCCGATCTTCTTCTTCTCGACGAGCACACCGCCGCACTCGACCCGAAAAGCGCCGATCAGATCGTGCGCCTCACCGAACAGATCGTCTCGCAGCACAAGCTGACGACGCTGATGGTCACGCACTCGATGCAACAAGCCGCGACCCTCGGCGACCGCATCGTGATGATGAATCAGGGACGCGTCCACGCCGACTACTCCGGCGCGCATCGCCGCCACGTGCGCGCCGAGGATCTCATCCGGCGCTTCGATGAGATCCGGCATGACGAGCGCCTCGATGTCTCCGCCGCGGAGCTGTTGCGCGACGTGTACGTCTGACTCACTGCTCCTTCCGCAGCTCGTCCAACTGCTCACGTTCGGCGGCGAGCTCCGGATGATGCGGTGACTGCGCCGCGAGGCGCTCGAGCGCGAGTGCGGCTTCGTCCCAGTTGCGCAGTTCTTCATTGCGGTAGACGAGTGCGAACCAGGCCATGTCGGAGATGGGCACGCGATAGCCATAGTCGCGTGAGAGTCGCTCGTAGTGCGCCTCCAGCTCGCGCACGGTGGCGGCCTGCGATTCGTAGTCGGCGAAGAGGAGTTTCAGCGATTCGTAGAGGCCTCGATAGGGGAGGCTCCCGTGCGTCTCGTCGGGGAGGACGAGGTTCGTGAACGGGAAGTCGCCGCGGCGCTTTTGCGACTCGCCGCTTCGGATGATCACGAGGTGGCGGGCGTCCTTCAGCTTCTTCACCACCGCGCCGTTGTTCCACCAGAGCGAAGGATCGAGCGCGATCCAGCCGAAGAACGCGTTGGGCGTCTGCGTCTTTGCCCAGACGGTGAAGAGCGCGGTGAGCGAGTGGCCGGCGAGGACGCGCATGGGACGCGTGCGGTAGCGCTGCTCGATGCGCGGCGCGAGCTCGGTCGTCAGGAACTGCAGAAACTTGGCCGCGCCGGCGTCGGGGGTGAAGTCGCGCATCCGATTCGTATTCGGGATCGCCACCACGATCATTTCGGGAATCGTTCCGTGAACGGCGAGGAACGAGCTTGCCGCGGCGGCGATCCGGTGATTGCTTCCGCCATCGAGCACGTACAGCACCGGGTACGCGGCCGTCTTCGACTGCGTGTAAGACTCCGGCAGATGGACGATCGCGTCGCGCGTTTCGCTGAGCACGCGCGAGCGAACGTGCAGGGTCTCCTGCCCGAACAGCGGCAGTGCAAGAAAGACGACGAATCGAAAGAAGCGCATGCTCACCCCCGTTCGCGCTTCATCACGAACGCCGCATAGCTGACGAGCGTCAACAGGACGAAGGCGCCGAACGCGAGCCAGTGTAATTGCGTGTACGCGGCAAAGTGGGCGCCTTTCGGTTTGTCGCGCAGGTAGTGGACGATGGTGTAACCGTATGGCCACCAGATCGCGACTTTCGAGGACACGGCGGCGAGCGCGCCGACCCACGCCGCGAAGCCGACGCCGATCGGGATGAGGATGTTGTTCGAGCGCAGCGCCATCAGGTATTGCACGGCGATGATCGGCAGGCATTCGAGAAAATAAAACGCGTTCTCGCGCAGGAGCGGCAAGGCCGTGAACGCGCCCTTCGGATGCGGCACGCCGGGCACGAGCACGAACGGAACCATCCCGGCCAAATAAATACCGGCATTGAACAGCAGGAGAAACTCGACGAGCATCACCAGGATCACGGCGAGCTTCGACAGAAAAATCACCGCAGTGCTCAATGGCAGCGTGTGCAGCAGTTTCCAGGCGTTGCTGCGGAATTCGATCTGCGTAATGAGGCTTGTGGCGAGGATCGCGCCGAGGGGCAGGAAGAACACGGCCATCGACTCCCAGCAGGAGCGCCACAGTGCGGGCCAGAATCCCTCGGCTGCGTAAAGCGCAGGCAGACCGCGGTGATGAATCAGGCGCACAATGATGATGATCGCCGGTGTGAAGAAACTTCCTCCAATCACCATCGCCGATGCGAAGCTGCGTTTCCGCTTCAGCCATTCACTGTGGAAGGCGGGGACGAACGAAAAAGACACGGATTACTCCCTTACGAGGTTCTGGAAAATGGACTCGAGGTCATTGCGCACAGTGCGGATTTCATAGACATCCACATTGCGCGCGACCAATTGGCGGTTGAGCGCCGCAATGCGCTCGCCGCCGAGGGCCGGCAAAACAATCTCGCCTTCATCCATCCGCGCCTCGATCCCTTCGGCTGTAATGGCGCGGATTGCGGATTCGTTATCGCCGGTGGACAGGCGCACGGCGAGTACCTCCTGCCGCCGCTGTCGTAGTTCTTCAATGGTTCCCTGGAACAACAGCGTGCCCTTGCCGAGGATCCCGACGTGCGTGGCCACGCGCTCGATCTCGGAGAGCAGATGGCTCGAGACGAGGATGGTGCAGCCATGCTGGCGGTTCAATGCGGTCAGCAGGCTGCGGATCTCGATGATTCCCTCGGGATCGAGTCCATTCGTCGGTTCGTCCAGGATGATTAAGGACGGCTGGTGCAAGAGTGCGCCGGCGATGGCGAGGCGCTGCCGCATCCCGAATGAGAATTGTTTGACGCGCTTCGTTCCGGTGTGAGCGAGGCCCACGAGCTCCAATACCTCGTCAATGCGCCGTCGCGAACAGTGGTGCACGATCTGCAACAGCCGCAGGTTCTCGCTCGCGGTCAAATGATCGTAAAGCGACGGACTTTCGATCAATGAGCCGACATTTTTCAGAATCGAAATGCGATGCTCATGAAATCGCTTGCCGAAGACGCGGATATCGCCGCGTTGCGTTTTCAATAAACCGAGAATCAGGCGAAGGGTCGTGGTTTTCCCGGCGCCGTTCGGGCCGAGAAAGCCGTAAATGCTGCCGGCGGCGACGTGGAGATTCACGTTGCGGAGGACGTCGTGGGCGCCGAAGCGATGGGAAAGATCGGAGGTTTCGAGGATTTGCATGGGCAAATGGACTTTAAGTAAGAGTTAAAGTAGCATCGCACAGTGAAACCGTCAACTGCTTCGATTGTGCGCGTGAGCACGCGCATGCGCCGCATGGTCACAGCGCTTTGGATTTTCAGCGTCACGCTCGTTGTCCTCGAGCGCTTCAGCGCAGTAGGAATCCAACTGTTCCGCAGCGGCTTCGACGGCGACAGCGTTCGGAAATTCGCGTGTCAGGCCGTGAGCGCCGTCCCCGAGGGGCTGTTTCTACTCGCGCTCTGGTGGACGCGCGAGGCGCTCGCCGCATTCGCGCGCGGTGAGTGGTTCGGCGCCCCGATCACGCGCATGTTCGATCGCGTCGGCATCGTGCTCACGTGCGGCGCCGCCGCGCGCATTCTGATCGTCCCCGGCGCCTGCCGTCTCTTCGGGTTCAATCCCGGTCACTGGATCGCGTTCGACGCGGCGAGCCTCGTCCTCGCGGCCCTCGGCCTCGCGTTCACCGCGCTCGCCGCCGTCCTCCGACACGCCACCGCCGTGCAATCCGAGCTCGACGAGATGTTCTGATGCCGATCGTTATCACCATCGACCGCATCCTCGGCAAGCGCAAAGTGACGGCGCGCGAAATCGCCGCGCGCATCGGCGTCAGCGAGACGCACATGTCGCTCTTCCGCTCCGGCAAAGTGCGCGGCGTGCGCTTTTCCACGCTCGCGAAGCTCTGCGCCGCGCTCGATTGCCAGCCCGGTGATCTGCTCGCGTACGAGTACGACGAGGACGATCTGCTCGAGGACGAGGACTAGAGTCCCATCCTCCGCACCAGATCCGCGTAGCGCGGATCGTTGCGCAGCGGTTCGTATCCCTGTTCCACGGTGATCATGCGGAGAAGGAAGAGGCGGTCGGCGTACGCGTGCTCGAGGCGGGCGAAGGCTTTGTCGTGGTCGCCGAGGGCGGTCCAGGCGAGGGCGAGGTTCGCGTCGGCGATTTTTTCGCGGGCGCCGAGTGCCTCGAGGTCGCGCACCACGCGCAGCGCTTCGTCGCGATGGCCGGCTTTCGCGGCGGCGTAGGCATAGAGCGCCGGCAACTGCGAGTTGTTGCGCGCCACCGCGAGCCCGTCATGCAACGTCTTCATCCCCTCGGCGGCATGACCTGCGTTCGTCTGCGCCATCCCGAGGTGCAGCAGGGCGGGCGGCAGGCCCGCGTGCAGACGCAGCAGCTCCTGCAGATGCCGGATCGCCTCCTCGTTGCGACCGCTGAAACGAAGCGCGACTCCGTGACTGATGCCGAACAGCGCCGAGGACGGATCGAGCTCGAGTGCGCGGCGGCTGTGCTCGAGCGTCTCGTCGAAGCGCCGCCGGTACAGGAGCAGGGTGGAGTAACCGTTGTGCGCCAACGCGTCGTTCGGATTCAGCTCCAGCGCGCGGCGGTACTCGCGGTCGGCGTCATCCCAGCGCCAGAGATGATCGCTGTATACCGACGCCAGCGCGCGGTGCGCGTCGCCGAGCGCGGGATCGAGCGCGATCGCCTTCTCCGCGGCGAAGCGCGCGTGCTCGAACTGCTCCTTTGGCGGATGGTTCGTATACCGGCCGCGGAACAGCCACGTGTCCGCGATCGCGGCCCAGGCGGCGGCGAACTTCGGATCGCGGGCGATCGCGCGCTCGTAGAACTCGATCGCGCGGGCCGGATCTCTGAAGCTGAGATACTGCCCTTTGACATACAGGTCCCAGGCGGCCAGATCGTCGGTCGTCCGCTTGCGCAGCAACTGCTCGTCGCGGCCGGAGAGCGACGGCGCGATCGAACGGGCGACGCCGTCGGCGACGCGGTCCTGCACGGCGAAGAGATCGCGGACGTTCTCGTCGAACTGGTCGGCCCACAACGTCGTCCCGTCGGCGATGCGAAGCAGCCGCACCGTCACCCGCATCCGATCGCCGGCGCGGTGGATGTTGCCGTCGAGCACGGAATCCACTGCGAGCTCGCGTCCTGCGGCGAGCGGGTCCTGATCGAGCGCGGTGTAACGGCGGACCGCGCTGGTCGGACGGACGACGATCGCCTGCATGTGGCTGAGACGCGTGATCAGAGTGTCGGCCATCCCGAGCTCCAGCGACTCGTCGCGCTGCGCGCCGACGATCGGGCGGAACGGGAGCACGGCGATCGAGCGGACGTTCGGCGAAGGCGGAGGCGGAGCCGGGCGACGCAGGATCCAGGCGGCGACGATCGCCGCGACGAGAAGCACGGCACCGATGCCGATGGCGACCCACGGCATCGTGCGGCGCTCGTCGGAGACGGTGATGGTCGTCCGCTCTTCCTGCTCGACGTACGTCTCGAGCGCGGACGTGGCGCCCGCGAACTGATAGCCGCGGCCGGGAACAGTGACGACATAGCGCCCCTCGCCGAGGGCCTTGCGGAGCGCGGAGACCTGGAAGGCGAGGTTGCTCTCCTCGACCGCGGTGTCGGGCCAGAGACCCGACATCAGCGTCTCCTTCGGGACGATCCGCCCCTGATGCTCGACGAGCAAGGCGAGCAGATCGAAGGCTTTCGGAGTCAGCGCGACCTTCGCGCCGTCGCGAAGGAGCAGCCGCCGCGGCCGATCGAGCACGTACGGCCCGAACGCGTATTGCTCCGGTTCTAACAAGATCTCAGAAATTCTAACCCCCCTTTCTCATGACTTCTCAATGGGTTGCGACCGAGATTCCGCGCATGAAACGCATCGTCACGGTGACCATCGAGCGGGTTACGCGGTTGCGCGGTTACGCGGTTACGCGGCAACCGCCACCCAGCGACTCCACCGAGGAACCGAGCAACCGAGCAACTGAGCAACCCAAAAAAGGAGAAACCATGAAAAAGAAACTGATCCTCGCCATCCTCGTCCTCACCGCGGTCACCGTCCGCGCCCAGCCGTTCGCGGCCGGCCTGCAGACGCCGTCGCGCATGATCTTCACACAGCAGGGAAATGTCCTCGTCGCCGAATCGGGAACGACGGCGTCGAACAGCGGACGCATCTCGTTCATCGACCGCACCAGCGGCGCGCGCAAGACGCTGATCGACGGACTGCCGTCCGGCATCAGCGGCAGCGGTGCGGAGGCTGCGCCGTCGGGGCCGTCCGGCCTCGCGCTGCAGGGCACCACGCTGTACGTCACGATCGGTGCCGGCGACGGCGTGAAGGCCGGACCGGCCACCGGAACCGAGATCCCGAACGAGACGCCGTCGTCGCCGGTCCTCAGCTCGCTGCTCGCGCTGCAGTTTTCGGGAACGCTCGACCTGGCGGGGGGCGGATACTCGCTGTTGCCCTCCGATCACGCGCGCCTGAAAAGCGGCGAGACCGTGACGCTCACGAATGCATCCGGGAGCGCGCTGCAAGTGCGGCTGGTCGCGGACTTCCCGAACTTCACGCCTTCGCCGCGTCCCGATTTCCAGGACAACGTCCGCGCGGGCAATCCGTTCGGCGTCGCGGTTCTCGGCGCGACGGCGTTCGTCGTCGACGCGAGCCAGAATCTCATCCGCCGGGTCAACACCGGCAGCGGCGAGTTCGCGACGCTGACGACGTTCGGCGCGATGCCGAATCCGCTGCCGTTCGGTCCTCCGTTCATCGATGCGGTGCCGGACAGCGTCACTCTCCGCGGCGACGAGCTGCTGGTGACGAACCTGACCGGCTTCCCGTTTCCGCAGGGAAGCGCGGCGGTGCGGCGCGTGAACATCAATACCGGCGTGACGTCGACGTTCGCGACCGGCCTGACCGCCGCGATCGACGCGATGCCCCTCGGCAGCGGCGCGAATGATCCGATCCTCGCGCTCGAGTTCAGCACCAGCATGACCGAGTCGAAGCCGGGCCGCCTGCGCATGCTCACGGCCGCCGGACAGTCGACCACGATCGCGGAGAACCTCCCGACGCCGACGAGCATCGCCGTCGACCAGCGCAGCGGCGAAGTGTTCATCGTGCACATCTTCCCCGGCCTCATCACGCGCGTGAACGCGGCGGGCGTGATTCCGGCCGCGCCGCCGACGGCGATCATTCCCGTGGTGGCGTCGCAGGCGGGCGCGTACGGATCGCACTTCACGACGTCGATGCAGCTCAGCAATCCGCATCCGTTCGCGATCTCGGGCCGCATTGTCGTGCATCCGCCCGCGGTCTCCGGCAGCGCGAATGATCCGTCGCTCGCGTACAAGCTCGCGCCGTTCGAGACGAAGCGCTATTCCGATTTCATGGCCAGCGCAGGTGCGACCGGCAGCGGCTCGGTCGATGTGATCGCGGCGGTCGGCTCGGCTCCCGTGTCGGTGACGACGATTGCCGATACGTCCGCACCCGGAATGCCGACGGTGCAGGTGCCGCAGGTCGATCCTGCGAGCGCGCTTTCTGCCGGCGCGCGAGGCGTTCTCATCGCGCCCGCGGATCCGGTGCGCACGCGCTTCAACATCGGCATCCGCACGCTCGCGCAGGGAGTCGGAATGACGATCAGCGTCCGCGACGCCGCAGGGGTCGAGCTGCGCTCGGTCACGCGGCCGTTCCCCGCGAACTGGTTCTCGCAGTTCACCGCCGAGGACCTCACCGGCGCGTTCCTCGGCCCGAACCACTCCGTCGTGATCAGCGTCGACTCCGGCAGCGCCATCGTCTACGGAGCCGCCATCGAAAACGCGACGGGCGATACGACGCTGCAGATCGCGCGTCCCGTCGTCGAATAGCGGCGGTTGGTTCCCCGTTTGCGAACAGAACAGTCGGTGTTCAAAACGGGTCTTGGAGGCTAACTTGGTGAAAAAACTGGAGTTGCTGTCACGCATCGGTGTGGCATTGGCTGCGACGACGCTCGTGGGAGCGTCCGTTTTCGCGGAATCTCGTCCGTCAAATGAGACGCGCGGGCATCGCCGCGAGGGCGGACGGATCCAGCGGGAGTCGTCGGGGGAGCGCTCGCGCGCGACGCGCCGTGACAATTCGTCAAACGCTTCGCGCCAGCGCGAGGCGACGGTCGAGCGCCGCTCGCAACGGCGTGAGTCGGAGCGAAGCGAAGCGCGCGTCGAGGTTCGCGGCGAGCGGAATGAACGCTCGTATCGCAACACGGATCGATCGGAACGGAACAACCGCGAAAATCGATCGAACCGGGAGTGGCGCGATCGCAGCAGCAACAACGATCGCAACAACCGCAACAATCGCAACGAGCATTACGATCGTTCTCGCTCGTACGGCCGCTCGTCGAACTACGGCCGCTCGAGTGGGTATCGCCAGCCGTACTACGGGCATGGCCGGGTCTCGCGAGTGCATCGCTACGGCGGCGGCTATCGCATCTGGATCGTGGGCTCGCCGTTTCCGTTCTACGTCCCACTGGCGTACTACCATCACGACCGGTTCCGCGTCGGCCTGACGATCCGCCTCGGCGGTTACTACAACGACGGCGGCTACTACGACTACTACGACGGCCGCAGCGACGGAGCGATCCGCGGGGTCGTCGAGAGCGTCGACTACCGCAGCGATTCGTTCGTGGTGCGCAATGACGCGACGGGCAGTTTCGTGACCGTCCTCTCGCGCGATCGCCGCCTCGACGTGCGGGCCGGCGACTACGTCGAGCTCGAGGGCGAGTGGACCCGCTCCGGCGTGTTCACGGCGTGGGATGTGGACTTTTTGGAAGACGGGTATAGGCGCTGAGACCTATTCGAGGTGGAGGACAGACAATCCTGTCTGTCCTCCACTTCATCATTGCACCGGCGCCGCTAGCCTCGCGGCGCGCACCGCGAAGCGGAACGCGAAGGATCGCTTCCGCAAGTCCTCCGCGGTGATTCGCTCGGAGTTGGCGAAGTCCGCTTCGAGCATCGCGCGCACTTGCGACGCGAGCTCGTCATCGGCGACGCCCATCGTGATCTCGAAGTTGAGGCGGAAGGAGCGGTTGTCGAAGTTCGCCGTGCCGATCGTGCAGTAGCGGTCGTCGATGAGTGTGACTTTCTGATGCATGAAGCCGCGCGTGTAGCGGTAGAACTGGACGCCGACGCCTTCGAGATCCTGGAGGTACGACCACATCGACAGTCCGACGAGCACGTTGTCGTTGTTCTTGGGGATGAGGATCCGGACGTCGACGCCGCGCAGGGCGGCGAGCTGCACGGCGGTGATGAACTGCTCGTCGGGGACGAAGTAGGGGCTGGCGATCCAGAGGCGTGTCGTCGCGGCGTTGATGGCGGCGATGAAGAAGAGCGTGCAGGTTTCGAGGTCGTCGGCCGGGCCGCTCGGCAGCGCGAGCACCGCCCGGCGTGCGCCGCTGGCCGCGGGCTGCGCGGTCCAGTTGAGGTCCGGGAGATTTTCCGCCGCCCAATGCCAGTCTTCGAGAAACGCGATCTGCACGGCTTGCACGGACGGGCCTTCGACGTGGAGATGGGTGTCGCGCCAGAAGCCGATCTTCTTGTCGCGGCCGAGGTATTCGTCGCCGACATTGAGACCTCCGACCCAGGCGTCGCGGCCGTCGACGACGACGATCTTCCGGTGATTGCGAAAGTTGATCTGAAAGCGATTCGCGCGTCCGCCGACGGTGTGAAACGACTGCACGTCGATGCCGCCGTCTCTCATGCGGCGGATGCACTTCTTCGTCAGATCGTGGCTGCCGATCTCGTCGTACAGCAGGTAGACGCGCACGCCCGCGGCTACGCGCTCGAGGAGCCGCTTCTGCAGCTCGCGTCCAATCTCGTCATCGCGAAGGATGTAGAACTGCACGAGCACGTACTCGCGCGCCTTCTCGATGCCGGCGAAGATCGAGGCGAACGTCGCGTCGCCGTCGACGAGAAGCTCCGCGTCGTTGCCGGTGGTGAACGGCAGTTTCGCGAGACGCTCGAACGGCAGTTGCCGCGCGTGGTCCGTGTGCACGAGCAGATCTCCCACGGTGAGCGCATCGCACACTTCTTTCGCGATCGGTCCCGCCTCGGATAACGCACTGCGCCGTTCGAGCACGTATCCCACGAATTTTCGTTTCCCGAAAATCCAGAACAGCGGCAGCGAGACGTAGGGGAACGCGATCAGCGCGACGGCCCAGGCGATCGCGCCTTGCGACGTGCGCGCGTCCATGACCGCGCGAATGGCGCTGAGAATGCCGAGGATCTGAAAGAGCGCGATGATCCACGGCAGCAGCGTCATGCTTGGCGTACTCTAGTGGAGGACAGGCACTCCTGCCTGTCCTCCTTGGATCGCTTCGCTCGGGACAGGCTGAAAGCCTCCACTTTACGGCGTCGGCAGCGGCCACACGAACGCGCCGCGGCCGCGCGTCCAGAGCGACAGCGTCGTCGAGCCGCGATCGATCTGCATGTCCCAGATCATCACCGCGGGCAATCCGGCGGTGAAGCGCTGCCACACGGGCGGATTCGCGGTGATGTCGTCGGTGTAGTAGAGGCCGAAGTCCGTTCCGGCGAAGACTTGCGCGGGGATGTTGGGATTGACGATGACGGAGTCGATCGGGATGTCGGGCAGGTTGCCGGTCTTGTTGGTCCACGTGAACGAGCCGCAGGTCGCGGTGCAGGCGATGCGGAAGAGATGGCCGGGGTTGGACGGCGTGTTCGCGTCGAATCCGCCGACCGCGGCGTAGCCGACGGGCGCGCTCGACGTCGTGCTCGGGTCGAGGGCGATGCCGAGGACGGGACGGATCGGGAGAACGGTGTTGCTGCCGGTGACGTTGACCCAGTTCGCCTGCGCCTGCGTGCCGGTGCCGAGGTTGAAGCCGATCCAGACATTGCCGTCGTTCGTGCCGACGATGGCCACCGTGTGATCGCGCGGCGAGTACTTCACCTGGTTGATGAACGAGCGGTTGCCGAGGGTCTGCTTGGTCATGTTCTGCGTCGTCGGATTGTTCGTCACGTACCACGTCACGGTGCCGCTCGCATTCGCGGCGTTGCCGGTGATCGTTTCCCACACGCGCGTGGTGCCGGCGACCAGTCGCCCGCATCCGCCGCTCGCTCCCGCGGCCGGACAGTCGGTGCCGCCGGCAACGCCGCCGTGGAAGAGATCGAAGGGGAGAATGAACGATTGCGTGTCGCTGCTCCAGCCGCCTTTCTTGCTCGTCCACGTCGCGCCGCTGGCGGTGCAGTTGCTGATGCAGCGACTCAATCCGCCGCTGTTGTTGCCCTGCCAGAAGCGCAGGCTCGTGCCGGTGCCGACGGGATCGATGCGCGAATAGAAACCGTCGCCGCCGAGGCCCATCTGCCATTGCACGGGACCCGTGGGACTGCCGCTGAATGTCGCGGAGCTCGGACCGTTGTCCTGCGCGCCGCCGCTGGCCTGCGGACTGGCGGCGGTGTCGAAGTTGCCGCTGATGTCGCCGGAGTAGAACTCGATCGTGTTCAGACCCGTGTCCATGTTGAACCAGGTCGGATCCTGAGTCGACGTCACCGTGTTCGCGTTCGTCGTGCCGTGCATGCCGCCGTCGTTGCCGAGCGTGAGGATGCTCGACGATCCCGGCACGAACGCGAGCGCGTGCTGATCGGTGTGCACCGGGCCGGCGCTGCCGCCGTAGCTGTAGCCGCACGTGAGGTTGTTGAAGGCCGAGCCGGTGCGCGTCGCGAACCAGACGTCGAACGTGCTGATGAAGACGCGGTCGGCGTTGTTCGGATCGACGGCCACGGCCTGGTCGTACCAGTTCTGCGGATAGTCGCCGGTGCCGGCCGCCGCGCCGAGCGCCGCAACGCTTCAATGAGAATCCCGCCGATCCGCCCATGAAGCTCCAGCTCGTGCCGCCGTTCGTCGTGACCCACACGCCGAGCTGGCAGCCGGCCGCGTTGCCGCATCCGCTGTTGTTGTTCGGCGTGATCGACCCCACCTGCGCATAGATCACGTTGGCGTTGCTCGGCGCGACGGCCATGTCGATGCGGCCGAGCTGATTGCCGCTCGAGGAGCTCACGTACGCTGTGCCGCTGCCGGCGTTCATGTTCGCGTTCGCCGGATATGCGCTCGTGGCGGTGGACTGATAGCGGAAGCCGTTGCCGTTGCTCGCGATCGACGTGAAGGTCGGGCAGCCGCTGGCCGGCATGTTCGCGGAGTAGATCCCGTTCGCGCCGTTCTGATTGAGGTTGTACTGCACGGTGGTCGCGAATCCGCGCACGCCGACCGCGGCGAGAACGCGCGTTACGCCGCTGCCCAGGTTCGTGAGCTCGAGCGCGGTGATGTCCTGGCGCATCGTGTTGAACGCGTTCGTGAGACACGGACCGGTCCAGTTCGCGCCGCCGTCGTACGAGAAATAGAGGCCGGTCTTCGTGCCGGCGACGACGCTTGTTGCTGTTGTTCGGATCGACGCGCACTTTGCCGACGGCGTTGTATTGCGGGAACTGGCCGGCCGGCTCCGGCAGCGCGGGGCCGAAGATGTCGGGAGCGAGGACGGTCCAGCTCGCGCCGGCGTTCGTCGATTTGAGAATGCCCTGGCTGCCCATCGAGAACGAGCCGTAATTGAGATCGCCGGTGCCGGCGTAGATCGTGTTGTGATCGTTCGGATCGATGGTCACGGAGTCGATGCTGGTCGTGGCGATGAGCGGATCGTCGGTGACGACGGTCCAGGTCGTGGAGCTGCTGCAGCAGTTCGTGGTCTTCCACACGCCGCCGCCGACGGTCGCGGCATACGCGACGATGCTGCCGTTCGTGGTCGTCGTCGGATCGATGGCGATGTTGTTCACGCGTCCTTGCGTGGTCGTGTAGTTGTAGCAATTCGAGCAGCCGGTCATCCGCTCGGGCCGCGGGCCGAGGGCGGTGAAGGCGAGGTCGTTGAGGGAGAGCGCACCGATGGGGCGCGTGGCGGTCGTCGTGAGTGTGCCGTGTCCTTTCTTCCTTCCGTTCGGCACGCCGCGGTTGATCTTCTTGTCGTCGTTCGCCGCCTTGCGCACCCAGCCCGGATTGAATTTTCCGGTGGGATGCGTCAGCCGCTGATGCCAGTAGCTTTCGAGCTCGAGAAGGCGCGCGCCGTCGGTCTCGGCCTCGCCTTCGTTGAACTGCGCCTGTGCGGAGACCTGGGAGATGCCGCCCGTCGCGGTGACGCGAAAGTTGCCGCGCTCCGCACTCGTGGCCGCGATGCGGACCGGCGATCTGCCGGCGCTGCGCGGTGCGTCTTCGTCCGGCATCGTTGCCGTCAGCGTGAACGCGCCGTCGCTGTCCGCGGTCGCGCGCAACGTCGTCGCGCCGCCCCCTTCGGCGGCGATCACAATCGTGACGGGCTCGCCCGGCGACCAACCCTCGCCGCGCAACGTCACGACTTCCCCGGGAGCGTAGACCGGCTTGTCGCTCGTCACTGCCGGCGCGTCTTTCGCGGCAGCCGCCGGAGCGAAAGAGAGAAGGAGAAGACCCGCGAGAAGCAGTGCGAGAAGCTTCATGTCCGCCACCATCCTTTATTCGGTTGTGAAGGAAGTATAGGTGGGGATCTGGATGGCGGGCAATATGGAAAAAGGAGGACAGACAGGATTGTCTGTCCTCCACGGGAAGGTTGAGGAACTACGGATTGGTCACGGTCACATCGTCGATGAAGACGTTGTTCCCGAAGGCGCTGATGCCGAGGAAGCCGAGCTGCACGGTCGTGCCCTTGTAGGCGGTGAGGTCGATCGTGTGTTGCTTCCACCCGGTGGAGCCGTCGTAGCGGTTGACGGCGCTGCCGACGTTCACCCAGCTCGAGCCGGTGTTCACCTGCACCTGCACTCTATCGGCGGAAGTCGAGTAGCCGGTGTCGTGATACATCCAGAACTTGAGCGTCGCGGTCGTGGCGCTGCCGGGGATCGCGAAGCCGGTCGTCTGATAGATGCGCGTCTGCGAGCCGGCCGCGGCGTCGTACGAATTGAACTTCGCCAGATAGCTGCCGCCGTGCGGGCTCGCGGTCGGGAGCGTGCCGGACGTGTTGAATGTCCAGTTGCCCGCGGTACCGGAGACGTCGGCGATGCCCCATCCGGTGCTGCTCTCGAATCCGTTCGAGAAGAGCGTCGAGCCGCCACCGCCCGTCGTCACCGTACCGGTGATCGTGTAGCTGCCCGCGGCGTAGCCGTAGACGCCGACCCACCAGGTGCCCGCGGTTGGATTTGTCGCCGAGCAGGTCTCATTGCCGGACGCGGTGAACGGACGGCAGATGTAGGTGCTCGAGGTCGGCTTCACGTTGAATTGCGTATAGATGTCGACGTCGGCCGTCGCGCTGGTCGTGGCGAAGGTCAGGTTCGTCGCGCCGCTCGGGACGGTGATGTAGTAATACTTCCACGCGCCGAGAGCCACGCTTTGGCCCGTCAGTGCAACGCCGCTCGTCAGCTGCGTGTCGCCGCTGCCGCACGTGGCGCTGAAGTTCGCCGTCACGTTCGCCGAGGTGATTGTCACGTTCGCCGACACGGGCGCGAACGTGCAGCCGGCCTTGCTCGGCGTCACGGTGTAAGTGCCGGCGGCGAAGCCGGACATCGAGTAATTGCCGGAGCCGTCGCTCGTCGATGACGAGCTTCCCGCCGTCACCGTCGCGCCGGACGTGCCGGCGTTGCCGCTGATCGAGTACGTCGGCGTGGTGCACGATGCGGAGAAGTTCACGCCGGTGACGTTCGCCGCCGTGATCGTCACGGAGCTCGAAGCCGGCGTGAATGTGCAGTTGGCCTTGCTCGGCGTCACGGTGTAGGTGCCGGGCGCGAGGCCGCTGACCGTGTAATTGTTCGACCCGTCGCTCGTCGCCGACGAAGAGCCGGCGGTGACCGTCGCGCCGTTCGTTCCGGCGCTGCCGGAGATCGAATATGTCGCGGTGGTCGTCGTGGTGATCTTCGCCGTCCAGATCTCTTCCTTCGCGTTGTTGCGGCGGTCGGTCCAGGAGGGGAAGAAGGCGTTGCCGTAGCCGGAGAGGCCGTTGTAGTCGCCGAACTGGTTGCCGGAGTCGGCGCCGCTGATCGTCTCGTCGGTCTGGGCCGTCGTGACTTTGACCGGCGTCTGCCAGCTCACGCCGCCGTCGGTCGACATCTGATAGTAGATGTTGACTTTCTTGCGGCCCGCATCGTCGACCGTGTCGTAGTAAATCGCGCCGAGGTTGCCGTTCGTCTCGTCGACGGCGAGGAACGGATTGAACTGATCATTGAGGCCGGCCTGATTGTTGATCTTGACGCGCGCGCTCCAGGTCGTGCCGCCGTCGGTCGAGCGCGAGAACCACACGCGCGTCTTGCACGTCGACGACACGTTCGAGCCCGGCTCATTCGTCGCCGTGGTGCACCCGGTGTCGCCGGAGAGATCGGTCCAGAGTGCGTAGACGTTGTTCGTCGTGCCGTTGCGGTACGCCGCGCCGGCGACGTAGACCAGGATGCGGCGGCTGTTGAACGCGGGCACGCCGATGTCGTAGGAGTCGTAGGTGGTGACGATGCGCGTCGGCGTCGAATAGCTCGCGCCGCCGTTCGTCGACTTCACGACGTAGATGCCGCGCGATCCGGTGTCGGGCCAGAAGCCGAAGACGTCGCCGCTGCTGTTCGTCTTCACGTCGGCGCCGATCGCGGTGCCGGTGGTCTCGGTGCCGCTGACTTTGATCGGCGAGCCCCACGCCGTCGAGGTGCGGCGGTTCATGTACGCCGGCGCGCCGTTGTGCCAGATCACGTAGTTCTGATCTTTGTACGGCGACGACGCGCTGTGATCGATCCACTGCATCTGTTTGTCGGTGTTTGTCTGCGTGCCGGAGATTGTGCCGTCGAAGACCCACGTCGCGCCGCCGTTGGTCGAGCGGTACGACTGCACCTTCAGCACGGTCTGCGCGGAGTTGATGCCCATGGTGCTCGACCAGGCCGTGCCGTCGGACGACCAGTCGACCGTCGGATCGGAGTGGAACGCGTCGCCGCTGGCAAGCGGCAGGTTGGTCTGGCCCCACGTCACGCCGCCGTCGGCGGAGTAGTACATGCCCTGCATGCCGGAGCCGCCGATGTTGTTCGATCCCGCGATGATCTTGCTCGGATCCCAGTAGTTGACGCGGATGTCGGACTCGCTGCGGGAGACCGTCTGCGAGCCGGAGGTGCGGACGTTCGTGCCGGCGGTGGCGTCGTTGACGACGATGCGGAAGCCGCGGCCGCCGCGTTCTCCCTCTGCTTCCTCGTCTTCGTCGCGGTCGCCGAACTCCATTCCCGGCCCCATCTGGGCGTCGGGGTCACCGGGCTTGAGATCCTGGTGAGACATCATCCACTCGAGGACTTCTTTCAGGACGAGGGGATAGCCGCCGGTCGGGTCGTTCTCGTTGTCGTAATTGGCTTCCGGATGACCCTTCTGCCAATGGACCTTGAGCCAGGGCGGAACGATCTCGTCGTCGGCGTCCTTGCCCTTGAGCTTCGAGAAGTCCTGATTGTCTTTGATCAGTTTCTCGAGCTTGCTGTTGGGTTTCGCCTTCGCCTTCTTGAGCTGGTCGGCGAGGGACGGAAACTGTTTGGCTTCTGCGTGCGGCGGGAGGATGGCCGCCGTAGCGACCAGGATCGCAAGTATGGACAGAATTCTCTTCACGACGTTCCCTTCTCGAGTTTCTTCCGTTGGACCTGTGAAAGTTCGGTGACTAACTCAAGAGCTGTGCCGTGGCTAAACCCCTTGTTTTTGGCGCGTTCGGTAGCGTTCGTGACCCATTAGGCATAAAGAGGTGGGTCATGAGCTGAGCAGAAATGCAGGGACTGACCCACTTAGTTCGTCTTTTCCGCCAGATAGGCCTCCAGCACTCCAAGAGGCATCGAGCCTTGACTCAGGATCCATTCGTGGAACTGGCGGATGTCGAAGCGCTCGCCGAGACGTCGGCGCGCGTTTTCGCGCAGCTCCATGATGCGCAGGCTCCCCATCTTGTACGCGAGCGCCTGCGCCGGGATGTCCGTCGAGTACCTCAGCGTCTCCGTCGCAGCCTCGGTCGCCGACAGCATCGAGTGCGCCATGAGGTAGTCGATCGCGCGCTCGCGCGACCATCCCAGCGCGTTCATGCCGCTGTCGACGACGAGGCGCGCGGAGAGCATCGAGTCCATCATCAGCCGTCCGGCGCGATCGTACGGATCGGTGTAGATGCCCATCTCCTTGCCGAGGGCCGCGGCATATTCGCCCCAGCCCTCGACGAACACCGTGTCGAAGCTCTCGCGGCGACTCGGATGCAGCGATTCGTTTTCGCCTTGACGCGTGATCTGAAAGTGATGGCCGGGCACGAGCTCGTGCGCCATCAGGGCCATGCCGAAGAGCAGATTGCGCTCGTTCGTCTTCGAGCCGTTGAAGTAATAGAGACCGACCGGATCGTTCGGCGTCGGCCACTTGTAATAGCCGAACGTCATCGCGCCTTCGAGCGCGGGATCGAGTCGCTGCACGCCGTACTTTGCGCGCGGCATCGTGGCGAAAAAGTCGGCGAGATGCGGCTCGATGGTCTTCACATGCTTGTCGAGCCGCGCGCGGATGCCGTCGGCCGAGGCCTCGAAGAATCGAGGATCGGTTTTCAGGAACTGCAGGAACGCTTCGCGCGTGCCGGTGAAGCCGGTCTCCTTGCGGATGTCGTCGAGCTCCCGATCGATGCGCTCGATCTCGCGCACTCCCAGCGCATGAATGACTTCGGGTGCCCAATCGAGCGTCGTCGACGCCTTGATGAAGTAGCGATACGTCGCCGCGCCGCCCGGCTGCTGCGACAGTCCCACGCCGCGCGGCGCCGCCGCTTCGTACTCCGCCGAGAGCACCGCCAGCAGACGATCATGCGCCGCCTGCGCCGCAGGCAGCGGCGCCTTGCCGAACAGCGCGCGAACCGCGGGAATCTCCGGCTGCGGAATGAGAATCCCGCGCCGCTGCTGCTCGCGCAGCACCGTCGTCAATCCATCGATGTAGCGCATGTACGAATCGAGGATGCGCGGATCGCCCGCGAGCTTTGAATCGAGAAACACCTCGCGCGTCGTCCGAATCGCCGACGCATACGGCGTGACCTGAAATCGCAGATAGAAGTGCTGCAGCCCTTCGACCTCGAGCTGTTGCTGCCACCGCAACACTCCCAACGTCACGCGCTCCTCGGCGGTGAGCGATTTCGCATTCACCCGATCGAGGCGCTGCAGGATGCGTTGCGCGAACGCCGCGTCGACGGCTGCCTTCTCGTAAGACGGATCGGGCATTTTCTCGACGGAGAGGCCGAGCTTCATGCGGATGGACAGATCGTCTTCGACGCGGCGGGCCCAGACGTCGTCGGCGATGGCTTTTAGTTCGGCAGGGCCGTTTGTGGAGGCGCAGCCTGCTGCGAGACCAACGAGAACGAGAAGGGCACGTGCACGCATCCGCGCATCGTCGCAGAAAATCGACAGTTTGGAGTGCGGCGACGCCGGTCGCCGCTCTGGCTCCCAAGGAAGAGTGGCAACTGGCGTTGCCGCACTCCAGATTACCTCGCAGGTAATGGCGCCCGTTGCATGGCAGGTATAGATTTCGCGGCATGAGCGCATTCGGACAACTGCTGCGCGAGTGGCGCTCGCGGCGGCGCGTGAGCCAGCTCGGTCTCGCCGTCGAGGCGGGGGTGTCGTCGCGGCATGTGAGCTTCATCGAGACCGGGCGCTCGCAGCCGAGCCGGGAGATGATCCTGATGCTCGCGCGCGTGCTCGACGTTCCGCTGCGCGATCGCAACGAGCTGCTCATGTCCGCCGGCTACGCGGCGATGTATCGCGCCAGTGATCTCGACGCGCCGGCGCTCGAGCAGGCGAGGCGCGCGCTCGATTTCATGCTGCGCCAGCAGGAGCCGTATCCGGCAATCGTCGTCGATCGGTCGTGGAATCTATTGAAAGCGAACAACGGCGCGGTGCGATTGGTGGAAGCGTTCGCCGATGCCGAGGCCGCGAACGAGTGGGGCGGCAATGCGATGCGGCTGATGTTTCATCCGCGCGGCTTCCGTCCGCACATCATCAACTGGGAAGCGATGGCGGCGGCGCTGATCCAATGGCTGCACCGAGATGTGCTGAGCGGCATCGGCGGCGACGACACGCGCCGCTTGCTCGACGAGCTGCTGTCCTATCCCGGCGTGCCGCCGCGCTGGCGCACGCTCGATCTCGACGTCTCCACCGCGCCCTTCCTCGCCATCGATTTCTCGAAAGGCGATCTCCACCTTCGTTTTTTCTCCACGCTCACGTCCCTCGGCTCTCCGCACGACATCACTCTTCAGGAACTGCGCGTCGAGGCGTTTTTTCCGGCGGATGAAGCGACGGAGGAGGCGGCGCGATCTTACGGCGTGACGCCGTAGCTCATCGCCGGCCGGTACGTCAGAATCTCCACCGTCATCCGATTGATCAACTGCTTGACCTTCTCTGGCAGCGGCTCCTGTCCTTCGAGAATCGCGGAAACATTCGGGCGTGGGCGAAGGCGCAGGTAGCGCGGCGAGGGTCCGCCGGCGATCATGCGATACCAGAGCGTTTCGCCTGCCGGCTTCGATTCGGCGAGCGCGGCTTCGAACGCGTTTTCCGCGCCGGGCGTGAGGTCGATGGTCGTGAATTCGAGGCGCGGCGTTGGCTGGGGCTCGCCGTTGCCGCGCGAGAGCGTGGGCAGATATTCATAGAGGCCGTTGCCCGCGAACTGCGCGTGCGGTGTGACGTTGACGATGTTGTCGCGCTCGTCGTCGGCCGGATTCACCGGCTGATCGAGGCTCGCGGCGGTGTGTCCGAACGTCGCATAGACGAACCAGCGCTGCCGCTCGCCGGCCCAGATCGACCAGCCGTACCAAGCCCAGGGGTCCTTCGCCTGGCGATGCCAATCGAGGTGGCGGATGTAGCCGGCCTCGAAGTCGACCGTGGCGCCGTCGTGCGGCCGGAGAAACGCGATGCGCGCGTACGGGCCGCGCTCGGTTTGCGCGCTCACACTCATCGAAACGAACAGGGCGGCGAGGGAGAGCAAGTGAATGTTCATCGCTCCGCAGGATCGGTTCGGCCGCGGCCGTAATCAATTACCAGCGGCGTAATGGACGACATTAAAAATGGTGTGCCTCTTGCTCACGGGCGAAGCGGAGGAGAACTCATGCGCCCCCGTACGCTGTTCATCGCGACCATCGCGATCCTGACGGCAGTAACCGCTCTCGCCGCTGACACCGAGCCGCCGATCATCTCGAGACCCACCGCGAGTCCCAACACCCTGTCGCCGGCGAACGGCAACTTCGTGAAGGTGGCGATCGCGATCACCGCCACGGACAACGATGATCCGAAGCCGCGCTGCGCGGTCCGCTCCGTCTGGTCCGATCAGGACATCTCCAATGATTGGCAAATCACGGGAGAGATGGAGGTTGCGCTGCGCGCCGATGCGAAGCCGAGCGAGGATCGGTACTACTACGTCGTCGTGATTTGCAGCGACGCGTCGGGCAATGAAGCCGGCGACGCGGCCACGGTACGCGTCATCGCGAATCCGTCGAAGGAAGATAGGCCGCCGGTGCTGCAGAGCCTGACAGCCTCGCCGAACCTGCTCTCGCCGAACAACCAGATGGTGCCGGTGAAGGTGGACGTCAAGGTGACGGACGACAACGACTCGCAGCCGCGCTGCGCGATCCGTTCCGTCTGGTCGGACCAGGAGATCTCTTCCGACGATTGGAAAATCACTGATCCGTTCGAAGTTGCGCTGCGCGCGACGGCGAGGCCCGGAGAGGACCGCGGGTACAACGTGGTCGTGGTCTGCACCGACTCGAAAGGCAACGAGGCCGGCGACTCCGTACGCGTCACGGTGAAGGCGCCCGAGGAGAAGGTCGATCATCCGCCGACACTGGTGCGGCTGAGCGCGTCACCGAACGTGCTCTCGCCGGCGAACAACGAAATGGTTCCGGTGAAGATCGACGTGCAGGCGATCGACGACAACGATCCGAATCCGCGCTGCAGCGTCCGCTCGGTGTGGTCGGATCAGCTGATCACCGAGGAAGACTGGAAGATCACCGGCGCGCTCGAAGTGTCGCTGCGCGCGACGGCGGTGCCAGGACAGGATCGCTTCTACCACGTCGTGACGGTCTGTACCGATTCGGCAGGCAACGAGGCCGGTGATGCCGCGACGGTGCGCGTGGCCGCGCCCGAGGTGAAGACCGACAATCCGCCGGTGCTGTTGCGGCTCGTGGCCGATCCGGACAAGCTCTCGGCGAACAACGAGATGGTGCGGGTGAAAGTGGCCGTGCAGGCGATCGACGATCACGATCCGCAGCCGCGCTGCGCGATTCACTCGGTGTGGTCGGATCCGCAGATTTCGACGGACGATTGGAAGATCACCGGCGCGCTCGAGGTCGAGCTCCGCGCGGCCACGAACAATGGACAGGAGCGCATCTACAACGTGGTCGTGGTCTGCAGCGACTCGGCGGGCAACGAAGCGGGAGACGCGGCGAAGGTGCGCGTCGTCGCGGATGAGAAGAAGTCGCTCTCCGCGCCGGTGATCATGAGCTTCACCGCGATGCCCGATGTGCTCACGCACAACGACGAGCTGACGCCGGTGAAGTTCAAGCTCGAGGTGACGGACGATGATGACCCGCAGCCGCGCTGCCTCGTGACGAACGTCTGGTCGGAGCAGTTCATCGCCGAGGATTGGAAGATCAATGACGATCTCGAGGTCACGCTGCGCGCGACGGCGACCGGCGGCCAGGATCGCGTGTACAACGTCGGCGTCAGCTGCACCGACTTCGCGGGCAACGTCGCCAGCGAGGTGACGAAGGTGCGCGTGCCGGCACAGGCGCAGCCGGAGCCGCCGAAGAGGCGGCGCTCGAGCAGGTCGTAGCGGTGTTTCGGGCACGAGCGCGCAGCGATTACGCCGCGCTCGTGCCCAGCTTCCGCCGCAACGCTTTCGCTTTCCGCAGCCACGTGCGATCGCGACGCTTCTGATACGACGGCATCGTCATTTCGCGGGAGACGATCCGCTGCACGATCTCGCGCGCGTCCGCTTCGCGCCCGTTCTCGGCGAAGAAGGCCGCGGCCTCGTAGAGCGTCTGCGCCGAATGGGAGCGCTCGATCAGTTGCTCGAACGCCGCCAGGGCGTCGCTCTTGCGGCCTGACAGCGCCAGCGTTCGGGCGTAGAGACAGAACGCGTTCGAGTAGTCGTACTTCGGATCGACTTTGGCCACATGCGCGAGATCGCGCAGTGCCGCTTCGTATTCGCGCAGCTCGAAGAGCGCCAGCGCGCGGCGATAAAACGGATCGATCGAGTCCGTCCTCGCCCCGAGGGCCTTGTCATACGCGGCCCGCGCCTCGGCGAAACGCTTCTCTGAGAGCAGCAGCTCCCCGAGCTCCTCGTAGTTGCCGGCCGACGGATTGTCGAGCACGATCGCCTGCAGCATCCGGATCCGCCGCCGCCGCCCCGGTCTCTTCAGGGAGCGGCGCAGCTCGCCCCAGTCCGGAGCGCCTTCGATCAGAAAGTATGCGAGCGCGCCGAGGAAGCCGCCGATGATGATGATGAACAGCCAGAATGTGTCCGGGCGCTTGCGCGACCAATGAATGATCGCAGCGATCTGCAGTAGAAAGCCGAGCGAGAAAATACCGCCGATCAGACCCATTGGGGCTCAATCTTACTCGAGCCAGCCACCCACCATCCACCGCGAGCACCGTTCCGTGCACGTAGTTCGAAGCGGAGGAGGCGAGGAAGACGACCGCGCCCTGCAGATCATCGGGCGCGCCCCAGCGGCCGGCAGGGATGCGCGCGAGGATGTCGCGGCTGCGCACCGGATCGTCGCGCAGGGCCTGGGTGTTGTCAGTGGCCATGTAGCCGGGGGCGATGGCGTTGACGTGGATACCATGCGGCGCGAGCTCGTTCGCGAGGGCGCGGGTGAGGCCGAGGATGCCGCTCTTCGCGGCGGTGTAGGCGACGACGCGGATGCCTCCCTGAAACGAGAGCATCGAGGCGATGTTGATGATCTTCCCGCCGCGCTTCTGCTCGATGAGGCGCCGTGCGAAGTCGCGCGAGAGGGCGAAGACGGAGCGGAGATTCACTTCGATGACCGCGTCCCAATCGTCGTCGCTGGTGTCGACGAGATCCGCGCGGCGGATGATGCCGGCGTTGTTGACGAGGATGTCGGCGTCGCCGGCTCGTTCGAGAAGTGCGCGCACCGCGGCGCGGTCGCTGAGGTTTGCATCGGAGGAGGACGTGCGAATGACGCGCGCGCCCGCTTGTTCGAGCGCGTCCGCCATCGAGCGCCGAGGCCGCGTGAGGCGCCGGTGACGATCGCGGTGTGGCCGTCGAGACGGAACTGATCGAGGATCATGCTGCGCGCTGCACCGATTGCCCGAGTCGTCCCAGCTCCAACCCGAGATACTCGCGCGCGTTGAAGAACGACACGTCCTCTGCGAGGCGGGCGAGCAGGTCGCGGTCGTCGGGGGCGAGGCCGGCGCAGACGTCGTTGCCGAGGAGGTTGCAGACCAGGCGGCGGTAATACTCGTGGCGCGAGTAGGAGAGGAAGCTGCGCGAGTCCGTGACCATGCCGACGAAGCGGGCGAAAAGGCCCATGTTCGACAGCGCGCGGAGTTGCGCCTCCATCCCGTCCTTCTGATCGAGGAACCACCACGCCGCGCCGTACTGCATTTTTCCGGGAACGGAGCCGTCCTGATAGTTGCCGATCATCGTGGCGAAGACTTCGTTGTCGGCGGGGTTGTTGTTGTAGAGGATCGTCTTGGCGAGATGGTTCGTGGAGTCGAGGCGATCGAGGAAGCGCGCCAGCGGGCGGGCCTGCTCGAAGTCGCCGATCGAGTCGAGGCCCGAGTCGGCGCCGAGCTTTCGGCGCATGCGCGTGTTCGTGTTGCGGATCGCGCCGAGGTGATACTGCTGCACCCAGCCGCGCGCGTGATCCATCAGTGCGAAGAGATGCAGCAGTTCGGATTTGAATCCGACCGCCTCCTCGGCACTTACGTTCCTGCGCGCACGAAGCTTCGCAAACATCATGGTGGGATCATCGGTGGGCGACGCGTACATCTGCTCCAGCCCGTGATCCGACGCGCGGCAGCCGGCTTCGTGAAACTCCGCATGCCGCCTGTCGAGCGCATCCATGAACTCGTCGAAGTTCGTGATCGAAACGTTGGCCGCACTTTCGAGGCGATCGACCCACGCGTTCCACGCATTCACGTCTTCGACCGCGAGCGCAGCGTCGGGACGCCACGTCGGCACGACACGCGTGTCGGGATCGGGACGCTGCGCGAGCTTGTGATGATGCTCGAGCGTGTCCGCGGGATCGTCCGTCGTCGCGACGACGGCGACGTTGAATTCGCGGAGCAAACGAAGCGTCGTGAGCTCGCGCAACTGTTCGTTGCAGCGCTCGTAGATTGAGCGCGCGCTGCGCGCGTCGAGCAGCTCGGTGATGCCGAACGGTTTCTTCAGCTCGAGGTGCGTCCAGTGATAGAGCGGATTGCGCAGCGTCGCCGGCACCGTGCGCGCCCACGCTTCGAACTTCTCCCAATCCGACGCGTCGCCGGTGCAATCGCGCTCGTCGACTCCGTTCGCGCGCATCGCCCGCCACTTGTAGTGATCGCCGTCGAGCCAGATCTCGGTGATCGAGCGGAACTGATGATCGCTCGCGATCTGCTGCACCGGCAGGTGGCAGTGATAGTCGATGATCGGCAGGTCGGCGACGCAGCGGTGATAGAGGTCGCGCGCGACGTCGGTCTCGAGGAGAAAGTCGTCGTGGATGAACATGCGTTTCATGCTTCTGCGCCGCGCAGACGAACGGGTTCCAGTCGCGGTGCGAGCGTGTGAATCGCGGCCAGCGCGATCAGATACACGAACCCGGCGATCGTGAACATCGCGACGTAGCTGCCCTGGTTCTGGCGGAACCAGCCCGCGCCGAGGTTCATGAAGAACCCGCCCATCGCCCCGGCGAAACCGCCGATGCCGACCACGGAGCCGATCGCCGCCTTCGGGAACATGTCGGACGTAATGGTGAAGATGTTCGCCGAGAATCCCTGGTGCGCGGCGGCGGCGATTCCGACGAGCCAGACCGCGATCCACGCGTTCGAGACGCGCGGCGCCATCGCCACGGGAAGGATCAGACACGCGCAGACCAGCATCGCGGTCTTGCGCGCCGCGTTGGATGTCCATCCGCGTTTGAGGAGGTGCGAGCTGAACCAGCCGCCGCCGACGGAGCCGACGTCGGCGAGCAGGTAGATCGTGACCAGCGGCAGGCCGATGGTCTTGAGATCGAAGCCGAACGTGTCGGCCATGAAGAGCGGGAACCAGAACAGGTAGAACCACCAGATCGCGTCGGTGAGGAACTTGCCGACCGCGAACGCCCAGGTCTGCCGATGGCGCAGCAACTCCGGCCATTTGACGACGACTTTCGGATCGGGCGGATCGCTTTCGATGTGCGCGCGCTCCGCCGCGCCGAGGCGCGGATGTTCGGACGGCTTGCGATACAACGGCAGCCAGAAGAACACCCAGATCAATCCGACGAGGCCGGTGATGGCGAATGCCGCGCGCCAGCTCCAGGCGAGCGTGAGGATGGGCACGACGAGCGGCGCGATGATGGCGCCGACATTCGAGCCGGCGTTGAAGATCCCGGTCGCGAACGCTCTTTCTTTTCTAGGGAACCATTCGGCGACGGTCTTCACCGCGGCCGGGAAGTTTCCCGATTCTCCGAGTCCGAGAGCGAAGCGCGCCAGCGCGAAGCCGATGGCGCTCGCGGCCAGCGCGTGCGAAGCGGCGGCAAACGACCAGGCGATGAGAAAGACGGTGTATCCGATGCGCGTGCCGACGCGATCGATGAACCAGCCGGCGAAGAGAAAGCCGATCGCGTAGGCGAGCGTGAACGCCGCGCTGATCCAGCCGTAGTCGCCGTCCGTCCAGCCGATCTCCTTGCGCAGCGTCGGCGCGAGCAATCCCATCACCGCGCGATCGACGTAGTTGATGGTCGTCGCGAAGAAGAGCAGCGCGCAGACGACCCAGCGGACGTTGCCCTTTTTGACGTCGCCGACGATTGCAGCGGAAGTCGTCGCGGTCATCACGCCACCCCCTGCAGCTTCTGCCAGATGCGTCCGGCGGGGAACTCGTAGGCATCGAGCGACTCCGGCTTCATGGTGATGCTGTAGCCGGGCCGCGTGGGCGCGAGGTAGCGCGCGTTCTTCACGATGCACGGATCGACGAAGTGCTCGTGCAGGTGATCGACGTACTCGCAAAGTCGATCATCGAGACTCGCGCCGATCGCGATGTAGTCGAAGATCGAGAGGTGCTGGACGTATTCGCACAAACCGACGCCGCCGGCGTGCGGGCAGACCGGCACGCCGAACTTCGCCGCCATCAGCAGCACCGCCAGCACTTCGTTGACACCGCCCATGCGGCAGCTGTCGACCTGCAGGAAGCTGATCGCGTTCGCCTGCAGCATCTGTTTGAAGATGACGCGGTTCTGCACGACCTCGCCCGTCGCCACGCGGATCGGCGCGATCGCGCTCTGAATCGCCGCGTGCCCGAGAACGTCGTCGGGACTCGTCGGCTCCTCGATCCAGTACGGATCGAACTGCGCCAGCGCCTTCATGTGCGTGATCGCTTCGCCGACGCCCCACACCTGATTCGCATCCATCATCAGCAGGCGCTGATCGCCGATCTCCTCGCGCATCAGCGCGGCGCGGCGGATGTTGTCGTCGAGATTCGCGCCGACTTTCATCTTGAACGCGGTCCAGCCGTCGGACATCGCCTGCCGGCAGAGGCGGCGCACTTTTTCGTCCGGGATAGCCGAGCCAGCCCGTCGACGTCGTGTACGCGGGAAATCCGTCGCGCAGCATCTCCGCTTCGCGTTCGTCTTTGCCTGCTTCGCGCGAGCGGAGGAGCTCCAGCGCCTGTTCCGGCGTGAGGACGTCATCGATGTAGGTGAAGTCGATCGCGCCGACGAGCTGCTCGGGCGTGAGGTCGGCGAGGTGCTTCCACATCGGCTTTCCTTCGCGCTTTGCCCAGAGGTCCCACACCGCGTTGATCAGCGCGCCGGTGGCCATGTGCAGGATCCCTTTTTCGGGACCGAGCCAGCGCAGCTGCTTGTCGACGGTGAGGTCGCGATAGAAGCCGCGCAGGTCGCTCGTGATCTCGGAGAGGCGCCGGCCGATGACGTGATGCTTCAGCGCGTGCACCGCGGCGACGACGATCTCGTTGCCGCGTCCGTTCGTGAACGTGAGCCCGTCGCCGGTGACACCGCTGTCCGTGACGACAGTGACGTACGTCGCGGAATAGTCGCCGAGATTGAGCGCGTCCGAGCCATCCATGTCGAGGGAGGTGGGGAAGCGGATGTCGCGGACGTAGACGTCGAGGATTTTCATTGATTGACTCCACACCGTTGGAGCGGCGGCGTCCTCGCCGGCTGATCAGGCGGCGTCCCGCCGCCTCGGCGCCGAGACGGCGCCGGGCCAGCCGGCGAGACGCCGGCGCTCCAACGCTTCATTGATTCACCCCACTGGCGAGGAAGCCGCCATCGACAGCAAGGATTTCTCCGTTGACGAAGCTCGCGGCTTCGGAGGCGAGGAAGACGCACGCCGGCGCGAGCTCGTCGACGTTGCCGAAGCGGCCGAGCGGCGTGCGCAGGCGAAATTCTTTGCCGCGCTCCGTGCCGTCGAGGAGGTTCGCGTTGAGCGCGGTGCGAAAGACGCCGGGCGCGATCGCGTTCACGTTTACGCCGCGCGCACCCCACTCGACCGCGAGCGCGCGCGTGAGTCCGGCGACGCCTGCCTTGCTCGCCGTGTACGCGGCCACTTCGAAGAGGCCGACGAACGACGCCAGCGAGGCGATGTTGACGATGCGGCCGTAGCCGCGCTCCAACATGTGCGCGCCGAACACCTGACACGCGCGCAGCGTGCCGGTGAGGTTCGTGGCGATGATCGAGTTCCACTCCTCGTCGCTGAGTTGCAGCGTCGGAGTGCGCTTGGTGATGCCGGCGCAGTTGACGAGGATGTCGACTTTGCCGAGTTGCTCGATTGTCTTCGCGAGCGCCGCTTCGAGCGACGAGCGATCGCCGACGTCCGAGGTGACGCGCACCGCGCGGCGTCCGCGTTGTTCGACTTCGTCTGCCGCGGCGTTCACCTGCTCCTGGCGACGCGACGTCGGAACGACGTCCGCCCCCGCATCGGCGAGACCGCGCGCGAGCGCGAGGCCGATGCCCGACGTGCCGCCGGTGACGACGGCTACGCGTCCTTCCAGTGGCCTCACGCGCTCTCCATCACTCGTGAGGGAAGCACGCCGGCCGGCAGAGACAACTCTTCCGAGGCCTGCGCCGCGCGGGCGAGATCGAGATGCTTCGTCATCTCCAGGCGCGCGCGCTCGGGATCGCGGTCACGAATGGCCTGATAGATCCGGCGATGCATCTCCGCCGACTCTTTCAGATCGATCGCGTGCTCGACGGTCATCCGCCGCTGTTCGTAGACGAGCGACGAGATCATCTCCACGAGCGCGAGCAGCACCGGATTCCCCGAGGCCGCGGCGATGGCGCGATGAAACCGGACGTCGTGCACGAGAAACGTCTGCGGCTCACTCAGCGCCGCGAACATCCCCGTCACTTCCTCGGCCATCGGCGCGAGGCGATCAGTGAGACCGCGCTCGGCGGCGAGTCCGGCAGCGCCGACTTCGAGAACTTTGCGCGCTTCGAAAATCTGATCGCGCGTGAAGCCGTGCAGCGCGGCGAGGAAACTGAGCGGACCCGCGCCGAGGCGGGGAGGACCGCCGGTGATGAACGTGCCGGCGCCCTGGCGCGACTCGGTGACGCCCATCGCCGCGAGCGCGTGCAATCCCGCGCGCACGGTCGGGCGGCTTACGCCTAACTGCTCCGCGAGCTCGCGCTCGGGCGCGAGGCGGTCGCCGGGACGCAGCGCGCCGCTCTCTATCAAGAGAGCGACATGACGCACCACCTGATCGGCGGATTGGATTTCGGCGCCGTTGGACTGAATTTCCTTGGACATATTGGCTTGACCAATTCTCTACACCTGTCGCCAGTTGTCAACACTGGATTGACCAATTTCGCAAGTCCACGATAGCATGACCCGCCATTCACGGCGGAGATTGATCGATTTGAGGCGAATTGGTCTGACCTTATGCTTCCTCGTTGCGATGGCCGCACGTGCGGAAGTGATCCTGTTTGCGGATTACTCCGATCCCGACGTCATCCGCGTCGGCGACCACTACTATCTAGTGTCGTCGAGCTTTCAGGCGGTTCCGGGGCTGCCGATCCTCGAATCGCCCGATCTCGTGAAGTGGACGCTGATCGGGCATGCGGTGGAGCGATTGCCGGATTCGGGTTACGCGGTTGCGCAGTCACGCGGTTCCGCGGCGCCGAGCAACCGAGCAACCGAGCAACCGAGCAACCTCGTCCCTCAGCACGGCAACGGGATGTGGGCGCCGAGCATCCGCTATCACGACGGCTGGTTCTGGATCTACGTCGGCGATCCCGACCGCGGCATTTATATGACGCGCGCGCGCGAGGCGCGCGGGCCATGGGAGCCGCTGACGCTGGTGAAAGCGGCGAAAGGGTGGATCGATCCCTGCCCGCTGTGGGACGACGACGGCAACGTCTATCTCGTGCACGCGTGGGCGAAGAGTCGCGCCGGATTCAACGGCGTCCTGACCGTCAACAAGTTGACCAGCGACGGACGGAGTGTCGTGGATGAAGGAGTGGTGGTCTTCGACGGCCGCGAGCGCCATCCGACGATCGAAGGTCCGAAGTTCTACAAGCGCAACGGCTGGTACTACATCTTCGCCCCTGCCGGCGGCGTGAAGCGCGGCTGGCAGACGGTGCTCCGCTCGAAGAATGTGTACGGCCCGTACGAAGACCGCGTCGCCTTCGATGAGCCGGGGATGCATCAGGGCGGGTGGGTGGATGACTGGTTCGTGCACTTTCAGGATCGGGGCGCGTATGGGCGGATCGTGCATCGCTCCCACTTGAAATGGGTGAACGACTGGCCAGAAATCTCTCGGAGTGCGGCGACGCCAGTCGCCGCTTTGGCTCCGACGTCCTGGGAATGGCAGGGCAATCCCTCCAAAGACTTTTCCTCGGAGCACAACGGTAAACTCCGCCTCAGCAACACGCCCGCGAATCTGTGGGACGCCACGAACGTCCTCCTGCAGAAAGTTCCCGGCACCCGCATTCACCGCAACCGTCACCGTCGATCCGAACCCCTTGAAAGTCGGCGAGCGCGCAGGCTTAGTGGTGATGGGGACGGAGTACTCCGCGATCACGATCGAGCGACGGCGCGATGGGTTTGTGGTGCAACGCGATGGCGCGGAAGCGGTGATCACGAAGGTTCCGCTGCAACTCCGCGTGACCATTGCTCCGCAAGCAGTGGCGCGTTTCAGCTACAGCAACGATGTGGGTGCCGCTGCCCTCAGCGGCACCGCGACCGCTGAGGGCAGCGGTCGCCACATGGGGAAGCCATTCGTCGCGCGGCCCGGAAAATGGGTCGGCGCGAAGGTCGGCATCTTCGGCCGCGCCGATTTCGAACACTTCAAAATCGAGCCGTTCGAGCCCACCGACACGGCGAGCCTCGTCGTCGCGCAGGACGGCAGCGGCGATTTCCGCACGATCCAGGAAGCGGTCGACGCGATTCCGGCGAACAACGACGAGTGGCAGCTCATCCTCATCAGGAACGGCGTCTATCGCGAGAAAGTCATGCTCGCGACGAGCTACGTCGCGCTGGTGGGGGAGGATCGCGAGAAGACGCGCATCGAGTTCGCGGAGCTTCGCCGCAATTGGCGCGCGTCGCATCCCGATGATTACGGCGCGGCCGTGATCAACATCGCCGACGGCGCCACCGACATCGTCATCGCCAATCTCACGGTGCTCAACGACTACGGCCGCAAGAACAACAACGACGATGATCATCAATTCGCGATCCGCTCCCTCGGCACTGCAAACCGTATCGCCGTGCTGCACGCGAACGTCATCGCCGACGGCGGCGATACGTTCAGCCCCTGGAATCACGACACCGGTCTCACGTACGCAACCGATTCGTATTTCGAAGGCCACGTCGACTACGTCTGCCCGCGCGGCTGGGCCTACATCACGAACAGCCGCTTCTTCGGCCGCAATCTCAGCGCGAGTCTCTGGCACGACGGCAGCCGCGACCGCGATCAGAAGTTCGTCGTCCGCCACTCGCAGTTCGACGGCGTTCCGAACTTTCCGCTCGGCCGCCATCACCGCGACGCGCAGTTCTACTTCGTCGACGTTTCGTTTTCCGCGAACATGGCCGACCGCGCGATCTACGCCGCCGCTGCACCCGATCCTGTGCAGTGGGGCGAGCGCATTTACTACGCGAGCGCCCGCCGCGACGGCGGCGACTTCGCCTGGTTCGCGGACAACCTGCACGGCGTGCGCGACGAAGACATCACCGCGGCATGGACGTTCGGCGATCGATGGGATCCCGCGTCGCTGCCGCCGGTGCTGCCGTTCGCGTCGATCCCGCAGCCGGAGAACGGGTGGCGGTGGGCGGATCCGGCGGGAGTGACGTTGCGGTGGACGCCCGGGCGTAATGCGAAGGCGCAGCGGATTTGCTTTCGGAACGCCGGCGTCCCGCTGGCTGATGTGGCGGCGTCCCGCGCCGCCACCGGGGTGGGCGGCGGGACGCCGCCCGCTCAGCCGGCGGGGACGCCGGCGTTCCGATGCACCGACGTCACCGAACCCAAATTCAACACCGGCCCACTCGAACCCGGCAAAGCCTACGAGTGGCGCGTGAACGACGGCCCCGTCTGGTCCTTCCGCGCCGATCCGCGCTCGACGCGCATCGCGCTCGTCGGCGATTCGACCGTCACGGAGAAATCGGGCTGGGGCCGCGGTTTCAAGTCCTATCGTCGCGGAAAGCGCGGCGCTGCTGAACGCAGCGCGCGGCGGACGAAGCTCGAAGTCGTATCGAACCGAGGGGCTGTGGGATGAGGTGCTGCGCCGCAGACCGACGCACATCCTCCTGCAGTTCGGACACAACGACGAGCTGGGCAAAGGCGCCGATCGCGAGACGGACCTTCCGGCGTTCCGCGCGAACATGGCCCGCTATGTCGACGAAGCGCGCGCGATTGGTGCGCAGCCGGTCCTCGTCACTTCGCTGCCGCGCCGCTACGACGATCCGCTCCTCGGCAATTACGCCGCGGCGACGCGTCAGGTGGCGATTGAGAAGAGCGTTCCGCTCATCGATCTGTACGAGAAGGCACAGGAATCTCAGCGACTCTGTCAATAGGACCGTTGAAGACGGACGGTACGATCGATAAGACCCATCTCAACGCCGAGGGGAGCGCGATCATTGGCGCGCTCATGGCGAATGAGGTGCGCAACACCGTTGCTTCGCTGAGTCCGCACATTCATGCCGCGAAGGTACGCAAGGCCGCCGGCGCGTGGTCTGCGCGCATGGCGGACGCGGTGATGAAACGCAATCCCGATGCGACGACGGTCGACGGCTCGCGCTGGGAGTACACGCCCGGCCTGGTGATGAAGGCGGTGTTCGAAGTCGCCCAGCGCACCGGCGAGGAGAAGTACTGGAAGTACGCGAAGTCGTATTACGACGGCTTCATCGCCGCCGACGGCACGATCCGCGGCGGCTATAAGAAAGAGGACTACAACATCGATCGTATCAATCCCGGCAAGCCGCTCTTTCTTCTTTACGAAAAAACGAAGGACGAGAAATACCGGAAGGCGATCGAGCAGCTGCGCCAGCAGATGCGCGAGCACCCGCGGACATCCGAGGGAGGGTTCTGGCACAAACAGCGATACCCGTGGCAGATGTGGCTGGACGGCCTGTACATGGGCGCGCCGTTCCTCGCGCAATACGCGAAGACGTTCAAGGAGCCGGCGCTGTTCGACGACGTGATCACGCAATTCGTGCTGATGGAAAAGCACGCGCGCGACGACAAGACCGGCCTGCTGTATCACGGCTGGGACGAGAAGCGTCAGCAGAAGTGGGCCGATCCCGAGACCGGACGCTCACCCGCGTTCTGGGGCCGGGCGATGGGCTGGTACGCGATGGGTCTCGTCGAGACGCTCGACTATGTCCCGCTCGATCACCCGCGCCGCGGCGAGTTGATCGCCATCCTCCAGCGCCTGACCGAAGCGGTGACGAACGTGCAGGATCCGAAAACCGGCGTCTGGTGGCAAGTCGTCGATCAGGCCAACCGCGAAGGCAACTATCTCGAAGCGTCCGTCTCGACGATGCTCACGTTCGCACTCCTCAAATCCCTGCGCCTCGGCTACATCGATCCGAAATACCGCGCGAACGCGCGCCGCGCCTACGACGGCATCCTCAAACAATTCATCGAAGTCGATCAGGACGGCGTCGTGAACATCACCAAAGTCTGCGCCGTCGCAGGACTCGGCGGTGATCCCGAAAAAGGGGAGCGCTACCGCGCCGGCACGTTCGACTACTACATCTCCGAGCCGGTGCGCAGCAACGATCCGAAAGCGGTGGGGCCGTTCATCTTTGCGAGCCTGGAGCTGGAGCGTGCCTCACAGTAAATCGGGATAGACCCGCGCCGGCCCATCGGGCGAGAGCTCGTGCCAGTGCCCGCCCTCGCCGTGGAGCTTGACCTTCCAGCGGCCGCCGTCCTCGAGCAGCACGAGCCGTTGCCAATACGCCCAATGCGCATACCGCACGACGAAGACGGCGTATGCGTGTTTGCAGTCGGGACTGAACGAAACGGCGGTGAAGTAATGGAACGTCTTCGGCTCACGCTCGAAGTGCACGTCGGCATACGCGCGCATCGCTTCGTCGGGCGAATTGCCGGCGGCTTCGACGTCGAGCTGAAAACGCTCGAATCGTTTTTCCTTCGTCCACTGCCGGATCCGCGATTCATCCCGCGGATCGAACCAATGGATCAGCAGATTCTTCGCGCGCTGCGCCGGTGACTCTTCGTACTCATCGTCGACGACGGCGAACGACTTCGATTCGGCGATGGCCAGCAGTTCGTCGCGTACCGACCCGAGGTGCGAGTAGTACTGTTCGATGCGCTCGTTGAAGTCGTACGAGTTGAAGGCGCGCCGTCCGACGAAGTCGAGCACGAGCAACGAGCGGCGGACGGGATCCGCTTCGCGCGCGACGTCCGCAAAATACGCGTCATCGATGGTGCGATTCATCACGATCGACTCGCCTTCGACCGTGCCGCCCGCCCACCTCCGCCACATCATGAATCCGGGCGCGTGAACCTCGAGACCGATGTCGTCTTTCGGGCGCGTCTTTGCCGGGATCGCAAACCGTCCGGAGTCGTCGGTGACGCCTTTCGCGAGCTCGTCGAACTTTGTTTGACCGCCAACGAATCGCACGCGGATGACGACCACCGTCGCGCCGGCGATCGGCTCATCGAGACTGTTGCGCACGACGCCGCTCGCGACCAAAGAAGCGTCGCCGAATGTCTTCTCGGCCGCGCGATGTTGGGCCAGCCGCGCGTAGTAGAGTTGCGCGACGTCCTGATCTTCAGAGTGCACTTGCACCGTGCCGATGAGGAACGGCAGCACGAGGAGAGGGCGGAGGTGAGGAAGAACTGCCACTGCGTTTCGCGCCTAACAATCAGCAACGAGCGATGCCACCAGAAAATTCGCGAAGCCCGCTACGAGCGAGCCTCCTCATCGGGCTCTGTTGCCTCCTGATCTACAACGCCAACTGGCGGTCGATCAGCGCCGGCGATACGTACCCGGCGCGCTACCTGCCGTTCGCGATCTGGCAGCACCACACCATCTTTCTCGATCCGGTTGCGAGCGTCGCCGCGCAGGGGCGAGGCGATGCGGCGTTCTGGATGGTGCGGCTATCCGACGGGCACCTGATCTCGCTGTACCCCGTTGTGGTGCCGGTGCTTCTCGCGCCGCTCTATCTTCCGGCGGTTGGTTACCTGAACCTGCGGGGCTGGACGGAGGCGCGAATGGATCGCGTCGCGAGGATCATGGAGAAGTTCTCCGCCTCCCTCATCGCGGCGCTGTCGGCATCTCTCCTTTATCTACTGCTGCGTCGCCGCGCGACTGCGCGGATCGCGCTGCTGCTCACCGTCGCGTATGCCTTCGGCACCACCACCTGGATGATCAGCAGCCAAGCGCTGTGGCAGCACGGGATGGCGCAGCTTCTCGTGATCGGCGCACTGCTGCTTCTCACCGGACCATGCACCGCGCCGCGAGCGCTTGCGGCGGGATTGCTGCTCGGACTCGTCGCCGTCAATCGTCCGCCGGATGTCATCCTCGCGGCGGCGCTCGGCGTTTACGCACTCTTCCGGGCAGGTTGGCGCCGTGCGGCGTTGCTCGCCGCAGCGGCAGCGCTGCCGGTCGGCCTGGTGCTGTTCTACAACCTCGGCGTGGCCGGCAATCTCGCCGGCGGTTATGGACTGCGGGGCTCGCCCGCCTTCTTCCAACACGACTTGCTTCTCGGAATCGGCGGATTGCTGGTCAGCCCGACGCGCGGACTCTTCGTCTTCTCGCCCTTTCTGCTCTTTCTCGTTTTCGCGTGGCGCCACCTGCGCGGGCTGACGCTCGCGATGGCCGTTGCGGTCATTCTCCAGATCCTGCTTTACGCGAAAGCCGATTGGCGCGGCGGCGTCTCGTTCGGGCCGCGCTACATGACCGATCTGCTGCCGCTGCTCATGTGGATGCTCGTGCCGGTGGTGTCCACGCTGCGCGGCGTGTTGCGCGTGGGCTTCCTCGTTACCGTCGGCGTCGCGGTCGCCATCGAAGCCATCGGCGCGTTCTTCTACACCGGCGCGACCGATTGGAAACTCTTCACTGGAGACATGCGCGCCGCGTGGGATTGGCGCAACGCGCCCTTTCTCGCGTCCTTGCGGCACGGCCTCGCGCCGAGAGAGCTGACCATCAAGATGCAGGGCGATCTCGATGCCATCGAGACCGTCGCTGCGGGGCAAGAGGCCGTTGCCAGCGGATGGGCGCTCGCCGGTCACGTAACACCGTGGCGCGTCGCAATTCTCATCGACGGCCAGCAAATGATCGACTCGCGGACTTTCTTTCCGCGGCCCGACATCCGCGCGGCGTTGGGCGAGGCCAGCGCCGTGGGCTGGAGTGTGCCGTTCGACACTGCTGCACTTGCTCCCGGCGAGCATCGAATCAGCGCTCTTGTCTGGGCGTCCGAAAAAGGGGAGGCGCGTTACCTCGCGGAGCGCAAGATGATCGTCGGTTCATCGCCGAAAAAAGCTGAGCGAGATGAGGACCTCGAGGACAGCTTTAAGACGGCCGCAGCACGAATTCGAGCGCATCAGCAGGCGGATGGTTTCTGGTTGACCGCGTTCACGAGCGAGATCCGCTTTCGCGATCCGCATTCGGAGATGAACACGTATCTCACCTCACTGCTCATCGACCTGCTCGCGCCGATCGCGGCGCAAAGCGGTCTCGAAGAAAACCTGCAGCGCGCTCGCCGCCATCTCACCAGTCAGATCGAGCCCGGCGGATTGGTGCGCTATCACGGAACTCTCGGCTGTCGCATCACGCCGGATACCGACGACACGGCGCTCGTCTGGCGGATCGCTCCCGGCCCCGATCTCCGGCAGCGAGCGGCCGCGCTGGCGACCATCGAGCGCTATCGCACGCGTGAAGGTCTCTACCGCACGTGGCTCGCGCCGCGTGAGGCGTATCAATGCCTCGATCCGGGCAGCGATCCGAATCCTGCCGACATCGTGATTCAGATGCACCTGCTGCTGCTTCTCGCGGAGGTGCAGCCGCCGGCGGGTCGCGCGCTTTGTGAGGCGCTTCGTCCCGTCATCGACGACGATCGGGTCTGGGCCTACTATCGAAATGCGCCGCTGGTTCCGATCCTGCGCATGGCTGACCTCCGCCGCGTGGGCTGCGAGTTGGAATTGCCGGAGTCGCGAATGCGCACGGGTGTTCCGGGTCAGCGGATCTGGGTCTCCGTGATGCGGCCTTCATCGGCCGACCAGGCGCGGAACGTGTTGCACGAGCTTGCGAGAAATGACTTCGCTCTTCTTCGATCGAGCCCGCCGTTGCTTTACCATAATGATCTGACGGCGACGGTTCCCCGATTCTATTGGTCCGAGGATGTTGGTTATGCGCTGTGGCTGAGGCTCTATCATCAATATGGAAACGGTCATCCCCGTACCGGTAACTAAAGCTCCTTTCCTTCGCTATCTTTCCTGCCTTCGCCTGCAAGACGTCCTCGTGCTCCAGGGCTCGCCGCTCCTCGGCGCCGCCTTCGCGATCCGCCATACGGGCTCGCACGATCTGGCTCTGCTCGCGACGCTGATGGCGGGCAACGTGTTTCTGATGATGCACGTCTTCATGGTCAATGACTGGGCGGGTCTGACGACCGATCTTCGCGACCCCAACAAAGCAGCCAGCGTCTTCACGGCGCGAGGTGTCGGACGGAGAGAGATCAGCGGCCTGATGGCCGGCCTCCTGTTCTTGAGTCTCCTGCTCTTCAGCCGCCTCGGCCTGATCACACTTATCCTGTCGCTGGCCATTGCGACGCTCAGCGCGCTCTATTCGCTGCCGCGATTCAATTGGAAGGGGAGACCGCTCCTCAATTCGGGAGCCCATCTTCTCGGCGGAATCCTGCACTTCCTCCTGGGCTACTCCGTCGGAAATACCGTCGACCTTCGCGGCGTCGTCACCGGCACTTTCTTCGCCCTCATCTTCGCCGCCGGTCACCTCACTCAGGAGATCCGCGACTATCACGGCGATGCCGTCAACGGGATCCGGACGAACGCCGTCCTCTTCGGGCCGCGCCGCACGTTCGCAGCGAGTCTCGTCCTCTTCACGCTGGCCCAGATCCTCTTTCTGCTGCTGGCGCTCGAAGGGATTCTTCCGCGCCCGCTGATCGCCCTCGTGGCGCTCTTCCTCCTGCAACTTCACTGGTCGCACGAGACTCTGCGCGAGGGCTTCACCTACGCGAGCGTGAGCCGGCTGCAGACGCGTTATCGCGCGCTGTATGCGGTGGTGGGCGTGGCGATGATGGCAGCGCTGTACGCCGCCTAGCACACTTTGTCTCTATTCCATCCTTCCCTACTGCCAGTAGAATCCCTCCTACCTAGTCGTAACCCCTCGGAACAGCCGGAGTTCTCCGGCAGGAGGTTTTTTCAGCCGTGCGTACCCGTCGCTATTCGTGTGTCTTCTTCACGCTCTTCTTTCTTTCCATCCTTTTCGTTCCAACTGCTCTCGCTGCGAGTGCCGGCGATGTGGTGATCAACGATCTGGCCTGGATGGGCACGACCAGCAACACCGCGAATGAGTGGATCGAGCTTTACAACACGACCGGGAGCTCGATCAGCCTCAGTAGCTGGACGCTTTCTTCGAGCGACGGCACGCCGAGCATCACGCTCACCGGATCCATCGCCGCGTACGGCTATTACCTGCTCGAGCGCACGGACGACAACTCCGTTCCGGGCATCACCGCCGACAAGACCTACGCCGGGGCGATGGGGGATGGCGGCGAGCTGATGACGCTCAAGGACGGGAGCAACAACACCATCGACACCGCGAACCAGGCCGGCTCGTGGTTCTTCGGCACGACGAGCGGCCGCTCGACGATGAGCCGCGTCGACGTGAATGTCTCAGGCACGACGTCATCGAACTGGTTCACGGCGACGACGAGCTACGGAGGCGGCATCGGCAATGGCACGCCGAAGGCCGCGAACGTCCTCGGCGGTACGTCCGATGACTGGTTCGATCTCTACTTCACCGATCACCTCAACACCATCGAGGCCGGACTACGGTGCGAAGACGATGGCCAATGCGCTCATCGCCGCGATCGATGCGGCGACGACGTCGATCGACTTCGCGGTCTACGGCTTCAACGGCTCGGAAGAGATCATCGCCGCGCTGATCGCGGCGAAGAATCGCAGTGTGACCATCCGCGGCGTCGTCGACTCGTACGACGGCGGCGGTTATCCGTACCGCTCCACGCAACAGTCGTCGACGAGATCGGAAACGTCCACGAAGACGATGACGACCGCATCATGCACAACAAGTTCTTCGTCATCGACGGCCGCTGGGTCTGGACCGGCTCGACGAACATCTCCCGTCCGGAGATCGACGCCGAGTACTACGGCGACGTCTCCGTGCTGATCGACAACACGCAGCTCGCCGGCATCTACACGACCGAATTCCTGGAGATGTACAACGGCGAGTTCCACACGGACAAGGAAGACGACACGACGCACGTGCTGACGACGCTCAGCGACGGCACGAAGATCAAGAGCTACTTCGCGCCGACCGACGACGCGGAGACGAACGCGATCGTGGCCGCGATCAATCTCGCGAACACGAAAGTCAACATGCGTACTTTCTTCCTCACCAGCACCACAATCGTCAACGCGCTGAAGGCGGCGAAGGACCGCGGCGCGACGGTCCGCGTCATCCTCGACGCGGCCTCGGCGCACAACGTGTACAGCCTGCACGCGTCGCTGCGCAGCTACGGCATCTCCGTCAAGGTCGAGAACTGGGGCGGCACCGAGCACTGCAAGGCGTTCTCCGTCGACGGCTACATCGTGGTCCTCGGCTCGCAGAACTTCACCGGCTCGGGCAACACGTCGAGCGACGAGAACACGCTCTACATCGAGAATCGCCCGATGGCGACGGCGTTCGACACCGCCTTCAACACCGCGTGGAATTCGATCTCGAACACGTGGCTCACCGCCGATCCCGATCCCGAGTCGTCCGACTCGCCCGGCTCGCTCACGGATCTCACCGACAACGATCACGACAATCTCACCGACGAGCTGGCGCCGGAGCAGATCAACAACGTCAGCTCCTCGGACGGCGCGATCAACGTCTACTTCCTCCGCCAGGCCATCGAGTCGGGCGCGACGACCGGCAACGAGGCGAACTACAACGTCAATCTCGAGGACAAGCTGACGGCGCGACTCGCGACCGCAACGACGTCGATCGATCTCGCGACGTACGAGCTCGATCTGCCGGACGTCGTCGATGAGCTGATCGACCGCGCCAAGAACGGCGTGCAGGTCCGCATCATCGCCGACGCGAAAGACCCGCTCAACGAAGATCTCTCCGAAGACTCGAGCTACAAACGCGCGCGCGTCTATTACGAAAGGATCCTGCGCGGCGACGACGGCACGATCGGCACGTCCGATGACGGACATCTCATGGCCGACTCCGCGATCTTCGCCGTCGAGGACTCCACGTTCCGCACGAACAACGGCCTGCCGTCGTCCCTGACCGGCCTCACCCAGGTGACGGTGAAGGTCGGTACCGCGACGAAGACCGGCTACATCCTCGGCGCCGGCGAGCTGAAAGACACGTCGGGCGGGATGAACAACTACTACTCGTGGGGCGATCAGATGCACAACAAGTTCGCGATCGTCGACGGGACGTGGGTGTTCACCGGCAGCTGGAACTTCACGATCAACGACACGTACGGCTCCGAGGCCAATCGAACGGCGGGCGTGCTCTCGGGACACACCAATCATGCCGTCGAGATCTACTCCGAGGATCTCGCCGACGAGTACACCAACGAGTTTGAAGAGATGTGGGGGAGCTCGACGGCGACGCCGAATCACACCAACTCGAATTTCCACGGCCGCAAGATGACACCACCAGCAGTCATACGGTCATGTCGGCGGGAAGACGGTCGAAGTCTATTTCTCGCCCAACGAAGGCGGACTCGATCGCGTCATCGATGCGGTCGACAACGATGCCGACGAATCGGCGCACTTCTGCATCTACGCGTTCTCCGATCAGGCGCTGACGGATGCGCTCAAGTACAAGTGGGAGAACTCGACGTCGGAGTCGACCGGAACGCTCACCGGCTTCACGCTGCAGGGCGTGTTCGAAAGCGGCTACTGGAATCAGTACTGGTCGGCGTCGCTGGACATGACCGCGCGCGAGTCGTCACCCGACCCGAGCTACAGCGTGCTCTGGAACAACAAGGCGCCGGTGTACTTCGACGGCGAGGACAACCTGCTGCATCACAAGTACCTGATCCTCGACGTGAACAGCGAAAGCGATCCGATGGTGGTGACGGGCTCGATGAACTGGAGCGCGAACGGAGACGACACGAATGACGAGAACACGCTGATCATCCACGACGCCGCGGTCGCGAATCAGTTCTATCAGGAGTTCGCCGCGCGGCTGTTCATGGCGTTCGGGGTGGTGGATTTTCTGAAGTAAGCCTCTTCCATAAGGGCGCGACATCCAGCGAGCGATCCTCGGCGAGCTCGCTGGATAACTTCGCCAGCCACGCGCGCCGATCGTTCGGAACGACGACGGCGCGCGTGGTGGCCGCGCGTTTCGGATAACCGCCGACGTCATTCTGACTGTCGATGATCCGCCCGTCTCCGCGCAGAATCGATTGGATGATGCGCAGCGTCGATCGGATCGCGGCGCGCGGGACGCGCGCCCGCGGAGCGAAGCGCGCGCTCGGCGGCGATCTTCGGTGTGGTGCGCGCCTCCGGCGCGCCTTTTGGGGGCGCGCCAGAGGCGCGCACCACACCGTCATCCGCCAGCTTCACGCCGCCGAACAAGAGATTGTCTCCAAACACAACCCGCCCACCCGGATCCACACTCTTCACGAACAACTTCGTCTTCGTATCCGGCCCCGCGATCGCGACGTTGCCCACGAGCGTCACCTCCGCCGGCGTCAACATCTTCTTGTTGCCGCGCACACCGACGCCGACGCACGCCGACGACCAGTTGTACATCACGTTCTCGCGCACCGTCGCCGAGGCGCCGCCTTTGATGCGCGGGTTGCGCTCGCGGTTGTGCGCGTACACGCATCCTTCGATCACCACGTTGCGCACGCCGTCGTGCACCAGCGTTCCCTTCGAGTGCTCTCCTTTCGGATGCGTCGCGTGCGAGAGTCCCTCGGCGATGAGGCAGTGGCGGATCGTGATGTCGTGCGCGGTGAGACTCGGGTCGTCGACGTCGGCCGGTCCCGACGTCGAGAGATTCTCGTCGATCGCCCACGTCGTCGAGCAATGCTCGATCCGCACGTGATGGCCGCGGCGCACGCCGATGGCATCGTCGGCGGGACCGCCGTCGCCCGGACGGACGGCGAGATGCTGCACGATGACGTCATGCGTCTCGATCACAAGGCCGCCGCGGATGAGCGTGATGCCGGGATCGGGTGCTGTTTGTCCGGCGACCGTTAAATAAGGATGCTTCACCGAAAGCATCCGTCCCTCGAGATCGATCACGCCGCCGACTTCGAAAACAACGAGGCGAGGGCCATCCGTGGCGAGTGCTTCTGCGAGGGAGCCAGGGCCGGTAGCGGCAAGCGTCGTGACGCGGAGAATTTTCCCCTCAATCCCACCCTCCGTCACGTCGATTGGTCTTACCAAACTACCACCAGTAACGAGAAAGAGGACAAAAGTAGAGGTTAGAAGCTGAAAATTGGTCATACAACACTTGACTACGCTCATGAAATGGTCATATAACACATGTACCTTACCAGTGCCCGAAGAGGAGATGCAATGACGCGACGATTCGGCCTCCCGACTGCGGTGCTCATCATCTGTTTGTTTATCTTCGCCGGCTCGCTGTACGCCCAGGACTTCCGCGGCGCAGTCAGCGGCACCATCACCGACAGCACCGGCGCGGTCCTGCCGGGCGTCACCGTCACCGTGACGAACACGGAGACGAATGTCGCGGCGACCACCGTCACCGACGCGAGGGGTGCGTACCAGGTGCGCTACCTCAACGCCGGCACGTACAACGTGCAGGCGCAGCTCGAAGGGTTGCAGACGGTGCAGCGCAAAGGAATCAGTGTTCGCGTCGGCGACACGGTTCCGATCGACTTCAAGATGGAGCAGGGCGCCGTCTCCGAGGTTATGGTCGTGACGGCCAGCGCCCCGGTCATTGACACGACGACCGGCGTGACCGGCGCGGTCATCGACAGCAATCAGATCGAGCAGCTCCCGCTCGGCGACGGCACGGCGTACATGCTCACCCGCCTCGCGCCCGGCGTGATGGATTCGTCCGACCTCCACTTCTCGCGTCCGATGGACAACGGCAACCTCGCCGGCATCGTCGCGAACGGCGCCATGGGCGGCAACGAGTTCACACTCGACGGCGCGCCGAACCGCGTCTCGCCGAACAATTTCAGCGCCGGCAACAACAGCGGCGTCGTGGGCTTCTCGCCTCCGTCGGAGGCGATCTCGCAGTTCAAAGTCCAGACGAACGCGTTCGATGCGCAGTCGGGCCACACCGCAGGCGCAACCGTGAACCTCGCGCTCAAGAGCGGCACGAACGACTGGAAAGGCACGATCGCCTACTTCAATCGCGCCGATTCGCGAACGGCGACGCCGCTGCTCAGCAAGCGCGCCGGCGCCGAAAAGCCGACGCGCGAGTACGACCGCTACACCGGCACGTTCTCAGGTCCGATCATCCGTGATCGGACTTTTTTCATGGTCTCGTTCGAGCGTCTCAAGGACATCCAGCCGGAGCCCTCGGCCTACACGGTTCCGACCGCGAAGATGCGCACCGGCGATCTGTCGGAGTGGACCGGCACCGCGAACACGATCTATGACCCGCTGACGTCGACCGGCAGCAACAACGCGCGTACCGCGTTCGCCAACAACACGATTCCGCAGAATCGCATCAACGCGATCGCCCGCGCGTACGCGGCGCTTTATCCGCTGCCGAACCGCCCGGGCCTGGAAGACAACTACTTTACCAACATGCTGCGGCCGTACGACTACAACGGCGTGCTGATCCGCGGCGATCACAATTTCAACGGCTCGAACAAGCTGTTCATGAACGCCTACTGGAACAAGCGCCAGGAAGACCGCTACAACTGGGCCCTCGGCGCGGAGAACGCGACCGGGGAAGGGGAGATCGGCGGCTTCCTCGTCACGAAGGGCTTCGACTATCGCAGCAACAAAGGCGCGACGCTCGGCTACACGACGCTGTTCCACGAGTCGCTCGCGGTCGACGTCATCGGCGCCTGGTCGCAGTTCGGCGAGTACCGCGAGCCGGCCGGGGAGATCGATCCGGCGGCGCTCGGCTACTCCCAGTCGGTCCTGCAGCTGATGAACGGATACAAGTACCTCCCGTTCATCACGTTCGGCGGCTTCAGCTCGACGAACGCGAACTCCCGCATGGCCTCCCTCGGCTCGCAGCGCGCCGACTTCGGCGAGGGCTTCAACCGTCCGTTCACCAACATCTCCCTCACGCCGACCGCCAGCTGGATCATGGGCGAGCACTCGCTCCGCACCGGCTACGAGATGCGCAACCAGCGCTGGAACATCACCAGCGCTCCGTACGGCGCGGGGCGCTATCACTTCAACGGCGCCTATACGCGCGCGAACAACTCCGGCGCGACGAACGTCATCTCGCAGTCGTGGGCGCAGTTCCTCCTCGGCATTCCGACGACCGCCACCGGCACGCCGGCCACGGTCAGCCCGTCGGGCTGCTGCCCGTCGCAGTTCGAGATCTCCGCGGACGGCGACTACCGCCAGATCTCGCACTCGCTCTTCGCGCAGGATGACTGGTCGTTCAACAACAAGCTGACGCTGAACCTCGGCGTGCGCTTCGAATTCGCCCAGGCCATGAGCGAGGCCGAGGACCGCAACATCCGGGGATTCAACACCTCGCTCACCAGTCCGATCGCCGCGGCGGCGATCGCGAAATATCAGGCCAGCCCGATTCCGGAGATTCCGGCGAATGCGTTCGGAGTCAACGGCGGCGTCGAGTTCGCGGACGGCGCGATTTACAACGATCAGAAGAAGGTCCTGCCGCGCGTCGCGTTCTCGTATCTCCTCAACGACCGCACCGTCATCCGCGGCGGCGTCGGTCTCTTCAGCTACGACTTCTACTTCGACGCCGGCAACCAGCTCGGCTTCTCGCAGCCGACCGGCATCATCACCACGCTCGACAACGGCCGCACGTTCCTCGCCGACATCTCCAATCCGAATCTCTCCGGACTGCAGCAGCCGACCGGCTCGTCGCTCGGCGCGGCGACGGGACTCGGCGGCGCTCTCGGCACGATCGTGCCGGCGAACCGCGAGACGCCGTACTACACCCGCTGGCAGCTCGGCGGCCAGCGCGACTTCGGCGGCGGCTGGTCGGTGGAAGCGTTCTATGTCGACTCGCGCGGACGCGACCTGCCGGTGCAGCGCGAGATCAACGGCATTCCGACGCAGTTCCTCTCCACCGCCACGCAGCGCGACACCGCGCAGGAGACCTTCCTCAGCGCGCCGGTCACGAACCCCTTCCAGAACCTGATTCCGGGAAGCAGCATCAACGGCGCGACGGTGCCGCGCTCGCAGCTTCTCCGCCCGTTCCCGCAGTTCCAGAGCATCATCCTGGAGGAGTACACCGGCTCCGATCACTACCAGGCCGGATCGATCCGCCTCGACAAGCGCTTCAGCGGCGGCAACTCGCTCGTCGCGTCGTACACGCGCTCGCGTACGACCGACAAGGTGAACGTCCTCAATCCGGCGGACGGCGTGCTCGAGAGCCGGGTCTCGCCGAACGATCGCCCGAACCGCGCCACGCTCGGCGCCACGATCCATCTGCCGTTCGGCCGCGGTGAGCGCTACGGCCAGAACTGGAACCGCGTCGTCGATGCGTTCCTCGGCGGCTGGACCTTCAGCGCCACCTATCAATATCAGGACGGCTTCCCGCTGCTCTGGTCCACCAACCTCTATTACGACCCGGCCCGCGATCCGCGCGATCTCCAGTCCAACATCGGCGGCCACTGCTCCGGCGGCGGCACGGCCGGACTCGATTGCCCGGCGTGGGATACGTCCGGCTTCTACATCGCCGGCGGCACGGGCCGCACCGACACGCGCATCAACATGGGCAACACCCTGCGCCGCTTCCCGTCGACGCTGCCGAACGTACGCACCGACAACCTGCACCTCATGGACCTCGGCATCTACAAGACGTTCGATCTGATCGCGGACATCGATCTGCAAGTGCGCTTCGAAGTCATCAACGCGCTCAACTACACCGTGCTCTGGAATCCGAACCAGGATCCGACCGCGGCGGCGTTCGGTCTCGTGAACCAGGACCGCAACAACCCGCGGGACATCCAGCTCGGAGCGAAGCTCTCGTTTTGATCCTTGCCCTGCTGGTCTTCAGTGGAGGACAGGCACTCCTGCCTGTCCTCTCTGCGGCGGCAACTGGACAGGCAGGAGTGCCTGTCCTCCACGTCACCGTCCGCAACGACCTGGCGATTGCGCGGCCGTCTGAGACCATCGAGCTCACGGCCGCGCAACTTGCCCCCCTCGGCGACGATCTCACGCGCATCCACGTCTACGAAGGCGCGCGTGAAGTGCTCGCGCAGTCGCTCGACGGATTGCTCATCTTTCAAGCGGACATGCCGGCGAAAGGCTCACGCACATTCGAACTGCGCGCCGGCGATAAGCGCGTGTACAAACGCGAAGACTTCCGCGCGTACGGCCGCTTCGTGCGCGAGCGCTTCGACGATTTCGCCTGGGAAAACGACCGCGTCGCGCATCGGATGTACGGCCCGGCGCTGGAGACGTGGCAGCAAGAGCCGCTGACTTCGAGCACAGTCGACGTCTGGCTCAAGCGCACGCGACGCCTCGTGATCAATGATTGGTACATGGTCGACGACTACCATCGCGACACCGGCGAAGGCGCCGACTTTTACTCGGCCGGCAAGAGCCGCGGCTGCGGCGGCGGCGGGATGTGGCGCGACGGGAAGCTCGTCGTGTCGAAGAACTTCCGCGAGTCGCGCGTGATCGCGAACGGCCCGATCCGCCTCGTCTTCGAGCTTTACTATCCCGATTTCAAGGAGACGAAGCGCATCACGCTCGACGCCGGACAGAACTTCAATCGCTTCGAGAGCAACGTCACCGATGCCGCGGGGATCAAGAAAACGGCGACGCAGAACATGCGCGTCGATCGCACAAACGGAATCCTCCGCGCCTGGGACGCGGTGGCGAACAACAACGGCGAGTTCGGCTGCGCAGTCGTCGTTGCTCCTTCCTCCATCACCGACATCGTGGAAGCCGAAGGCAATCAGCTCGTGATCACGAAGACGCCGGGCGTCTATTGGGTGGGAAGCGGCTGGGACCGCAGCGGCGACTTTGCGAACCGCGACACGTTCGATCAATATGTTGACCAGTGGGCGCAGCGCGTGCGGAATCCGGTGAAGGTGGAGGTGAAGTGAACCGGCGTCACTTCCTCAACGCGGCACTCGCCCTCGGTGTGGTGCGCGCCTCCGGCGCGCCCTTGGGCGGGGGCCCACAAGATCCCTGGTCCGCGCTGCCCGTCATCACGCCGCCGACCATCCCTCGCAAAGACTTCCTCGTCAAAAAAGGCGACATCCGCAAGGCAATCGACGCCGCGCACAAAGCCGGCGGTGGCCGCGTCGTCCTTCCGCCCGGTGACTACGAGACGGCGCCCATCCATCTGAAGAGCCGCATCGAGCTGCACATCTCGAAAGGCGCGACCCTCCGCTTCACGCGCGACACGTCCAAGTACCCGACCGTCCTCACGCGCTGGGAAGGCGTCGAGCTGATGAACTACTCGCCGCTCATCTACGCCCTCGACTGCGAAGACATCGCCGTCACCGGCAAGGGCACGCTCGACGGGCAGGCGGACGCCGAGCACTGGTGGCCGTGGAAAGGCGTCAACACCGCCGTGCGCGCCGACGTCACGAAAAACAACACCGACCCCGCGCCGCAGCTCGCCGATCGCAACGCGCTGTTCAAAATGGGCCAGGACGGTGTGCCGGTCGCCGAGCGCGTCTTCGGCCAGGGCCACTTCCTGCGCCCGTCGTTCATCGAGCCGTATCGCTGCAAAAACGTTTTGATCGAAGGCGTCACGATCATCAACGCGCCGTTCTGGGTCACGCATCCCACGCTCTGCACGAACGTCACGGTGCGCGGCATCACCGTGAACTCGCACGGCCCCAACAACGACGGCTGCGATCCCGAGTCATGCCGCGACGTGCTGATCGAAGACTGCGTCTTCGACACCGGCGACGACTGCATCGCCCTCAAGTCGGGCCGCAACAACGACGGCCGGCGGTTGAACACGCCCGTCGAGAACGTCATTATCCGCAACTGCCAGATGAAAGACGGGCACGGCGGCATCACCATCGGCAGCGAGATCAGCGGCGGCGCGCGAAACATCTTCGCGGAGAAGTGCCGCTTCGACAGCCCGAACCTCGAGCGCGGTCTGCGCCTGAAAACGAACACCGTGCGCGGCGGCATCATCGAGAACGTCTACGTCCGCGACATCGAGATCGGCACCGTGAAGCTCGCGCCGATCGAGATCGATCTGCGCTACGAGCCGCCCGAGTCGGGGCCGTTCATCCCGCAGGTGCGCAACATCACCGTCGAGCGCATGCGCTCGCAGAAAAGCAAACACGCGCTCTACATCCGAGGACTCGAACAGGCGCCGTTGCGCAACATTGCCGTGCGCGATAGCGCATTCCGAGGAGTGGCGCAGGGACATGTCATCGAAGGCGCCGTCGATCTCACGCTCGAGCGCGTCGTCACCGAAGGAGAAAAGAAATGAATCCCATCGACGCAACCACGTGCGTCGTGCGCGACACCGCTGCGCATCGCGGGCGGCACATCTCTGTGCAGCCCGGCACCACCGCCGCGCGGCATCTGCATTACGGCCGCATCGTGCTCGACGGCGAGTCGCTCTCGTTCAACACTGAGGATCGTGAGACCGCTCTCATCTGCCTCCGCGGATCGGCGACCGTCAACTCGATCACGCTTCAAAAATACGACGCGTTCTACCTTCCGCGAAACACCGAAGTCACAGTGAGCGGCACATGCGACCTCGCCGAGGTCGCGGCGCCCGTCGAAGGCGACTACCCGATGCAACTCGTGCGCTTTGCCGATGTCCAGAACGATCCCGCGCTGCACTTTGAAACCGGCGGGCCATCGTCGCAGCGGACGTTGAACATCCTGATCGGCAAGAACATCGAAGCCGGCCGCATCCTCGCCGGCGTGACGTTCAGCAAGCCCGGCAACTGGACGTCGTGGCCGCCGCATGAGCACGCCCAGCTCGCCGAGGAAGCGTACCTGTACATCGACATGCCGGAGCCGGGGTGGGGACTGCAGCTCGTGTACAACGATCCGCGCAATCCGGAATTGGTCGCAGTGGTGAAGCAGGACGACGTCGTGATCATGCCGCAGGGCTATCACCCGAACGTCTCCGCGCCCGGCGGCACGATCAACTTCCTCTGGATGATGGCCGCGAACCGCGAGACCGTCGACCGCCAGTTCGGCGTCGTGAACGTCCAGCCCGATTACGCGACGGGCGGCTCGGGACTCGAGGCTTCGCGCAAGTGAACGTGATTTTCGCTTCGCGTGAGGCGGCGGGACGCCGCCTGATCAGCCGGCGAGACGCCGGCGTTCCCAGCGCTCGGAACGCCGGCGTCCCGCCGGCTGACCCGCCGGCGTCCTCGCCGGCGCTTTTGGGCGGGGGCGCATGAACATCAAGCCCCCCGCGGACACTCGCTTCGATCTCGTCTCCCTCGGCGAGGTGATGCTGCGCCTCGATCCCGGCGAAGGCCGCGTCGCCACGACGCGCTCGTTTCAGTGCTGGGAAGGCGGCGGCGAATACAACGTCGCCCGCGGCCTGCGCCGCTGCTTCGGCCTGCGTACCGCCATCGTCACCGCGCTCGTCGACAACGCCGTCGGCCGTCTCGTCGAAGACCTGATGCTGCAGGGCGGCACGGACCTGTCGTTTCTCCGCTGGGCCGCCGACGACGGCGTCGGCCGCCGCGCGCGCAACGGCCTCAATTTCACCGAGCGCGGTTTCGGCGTGCGCGCGGCACTCGGCTGCTCCGATCGCGGACACACCGCGGTCTCCCAACTCAAAGCCGGCGACATCGATTGGGATGCGGTCCTCGAAGGCGCGCGCTGGTTTCACACCGGCGGCATCTTCGCCGCGCTCTCCGAGACGACGCCCGACGTCGCGCGCGAAGCGATGGAAGCTGCGCGCAAGCACGGCGCGATCGTTTCCTACGATCTCAACTATCGACCCTCATTGTGGAAAGGCATCGGCGGCGCCGAAAAAGCGCGCGCCGTGAATCGCGAGCTGGTCGGCCTCGTCGACGTCCTCTTCGGCAACGAGGAAGACTTCAGCGTAGCCCTCGGCTTCGAGGTCGAAGGCGTCGACGAGCACCTCGGCGCCCTGCCGAAGGAAGCCTTCCAGGCCATGATCGGCAAAGTGCGCGAGTCCTATCCGCAGCTTTCCGTGATCGCCACCACGCTGCGCGTCGCACACACCGCCACGCGCAACGACTGGGGCGCGATTGCCTTTGTAAACGAATTGTCCGGTGGCGCGTTCTACGAAGCCGCCGCACGTCCCGACCTCGAAATCCTCGACCGCGTCGGCGGCGGCGACTCCTTCGCCTCCGGCCTGATCTACGGATTCCTCATGAACAAAGGCCCGCAATACGCCGTCGACTGCGGCGCCGCTCACGGCGCGCTCGCCATGACGACGCCCGGCGACACGAGCATGGCCACGCTCGCGGAAGTGGAGCGGGTGATGAAGGGCGGGACGGCGAGGGTGTCGCGATGAACGCGGCCCCTCACCCGGCGCTTCGCGCCACCCTCTCCCCGCAGGCGGGGAGAGGGGCAACGACGAGGATGGGCGGTTGCCCTTCTCCCCGCTCGCGGGGAGAAGGTGGCCGAAGGCCGGATGAGGGGCGTTGCCCATGAACGTGATGCAGCGCATTCGCGACGTCGGCCTCGTCCCCGTCGTCCGTGCCGCCTCCGCCGACGAAGCCTTCGCGGCGGTCGAAGCCATCCGCGCCGGCGGCATCCCCATCCTCGAGATCACGCTCACCGTCCCCGGCGCCGTGCAGATGATCAACCAGTTGACCAAGCGCTTGAGCGCCGACGAAGCCCTGATCGGCGCCGGCACCGTCCTCGACGCCGAAACCGCGCAGCAATGCATCGACGCCGGCGCGCAATTCATCGTCAGCCCCGCCCTCGACATCCCCACGATCGAGCTCTGTCGTCGCCTTGAAGTCCCCGTCTTTCCCGGCGCCCTCACCCCGACCGAAGTCGTCACCGCCTGGCGCGCCGGCGCGAACGCCGTGAAGGTGTTCCCCGCCAATGCCGTCGGCGGCGCCACCTACCTCAAGTCGCTCAAAGCTCCGCTCCCGCAAATCGAGCTCCTGCCGACGGGCGGCGTCAACCTCAAAACCGCCGCCGACTTCATCGCCGCCGGAGCCTTCGCCCTCGGCGTCGGCGCCGACCTCGTTGACCTCGCCGCCCTCCGCCGCGGCGAAGCCGCGGCGATCACGGAGAAGGCGAGGGAGTACGTTGCCGCGGTGGCGGCGGCGCGGACATAGGCCGTGCCTGGAGCCCCGGCGCGGAAGCGGGCACTCAAGTGGAGGACAGACAATCCTGTCTGTCCGAACGACCGGTGGACAGACAGGATTGCCTGTCCTCCACCTCAGGACGACACGTGATGGCCCGGCGATCGCGTTGTTGCGAATCGCGGCGCGTCATCCGCGAATCATTCGCGAGAACCTGGAGTCTGCCGCCTGATCAATCCCCCGGCTGCGGCTCCCCATTGAATCCCGCGATGATCGTCCGCTGCCACTGGTGATCATCCGCGTTCGGGAACATCTTCGACGGATCGTTCTGCGGGTTGTACGTGAACTGCTGGATGTCCTGCGAGAAGGTGTAGACCATCATGCCGAGAATCGGCGGCGATGCCGGCGCGACGGACCAGACCGCGAGCTTGTAGGTCTCGTCGATGGACGTCATCCAATCCGCGTTCGGGGGTCCGGCCTGTACTCCGATGGCGAGCTGGTTCCATCCGAGGCCCACGTTCGCGCCGTCGACGACGATGTCGTGATACGACTGCATGAACGAGATCTGCGTGTAATAGCCATAGCCGTACGCCATCGTCGAGCCGATGTCGAGAATCTGGCCGAGGTACTTGCCGGCGTTCGGCGTCCCCGCCGCGACGGCGGTCGTGAAGTAGTCGGTGTCGTCCCAGAGCGCCTTCGTGATCAGGCTGTTCGTCAGCACGCTGCGCAGCGTACCGACCGTGTTCATGAACGATTGCGGATTCGCGGGCAGGTTGCTCCATTCATTGTCGATGTCGATGCCGTCGAGGCCGTACTGCTCGATGAGGTTCGTCTGCACCCACTGCGCGAAATTCGCGTTCTCGCTGCTGCTGATGCCGTCCCACCCGAAGCCGCTCGAGCCCTGCACGGAGAGCAGCACCTTGATGCCGGCGGCCTGCAACTGCTGCACGTTCGTCTGCGACTGCCCCGGCTGCAGCGTCATCTGCTGCACGATCGTGTCGGGGATGGTGATGTACGGAGCGGTGGTCGGCGGTGAATGAGGCGAAGCCGAGGAACACGACGTTGGTCTGATCGTTCAGGGCGTCGGTCAGCGGCACGGTGACGTCCTGCGTCGGCGAACCGATGCCCACCACCGGGATCCAATAGGTCAAAACGACACCCTGGCTCGGGAGGCTCATCACTCTCTCCTTGGTTGCTGAAGGACCGCGGCGAGTCTACAGGAACGGGATTAAATCCCCAGCTTCCCCGCCAGCTCATCCCTTCGGGTGCGGCTCACGCTCAGCTCCGTCCCGTTCTTCAGACGAACGGCGTAGTCGCCGCCGGGTGCGTGCAACAACGCGTCGACGCGGTCGAGGCGGACGATGGCGGAGCGGTGGATGCGGAAGAAGGCGTCGGGGTCGAGTTGCTCTTCGAGGGTCTGCATCTTTTCGCGAATGGCGAATGTGCGGTCGCCGATGTGCAGCTCCGCGTAGGGACCGCTGGCGGTGATGTAGTCGACCTTCGCGGCGGGGACGGCGCGGGTCTGGCCGCGCAGTTCGATGGCGAAGGTCTGGAGATAGCGATGCTTCGTCGCCGAAGGAATCAGCTGCCGCGCGCGGCGCATGGCCTGCGCGAAGCGCTCGTCGTCGAACGGCTTGACGAGATAGTCGGCCGCGGCGAGGTCGAAGGCTTTCAGCGCGAAGCGATCGAACGCGGTGGTGAAGATCGTCACCGGCATCGCTTCTTCGCCGATCGCTTCCAAGCACTTCGACGCCGGTGCGTCCCGGCATCTGCACGTCGAGGAAGAGGAGGTCGGGCTTCAGCGTGCGAATCGCTTCGATCGCTTCCTCGCCCTCGCTCGCGGTGCCGACGATCTCGATATCGGATTCTTTCACCAGCAGATCTTCGAGGCGCTGGCGCGCCAGGGGTTCATCGTCGACGATCAGCGTGCGAATCATCATTGGTGAAAGGGGAGCGTGATGCGCGCGAGGACGCCTTCCGCTTCCGTCAACGTGAGCGACGCCTTGTCGCCGTACAACTGCGAGAGACGCGCGCGCGTGTTGGCGAGGCCGACGCCGCTCTCGTTCGCGCGCCCGAGCCCCGGCCCATTGTCGTGCACGGTGAGGACGAGCGAGTTTCCTTCACGCTCCGCGCGGATCTCCACCCGCCCCGCGCCGCCGGCGCGGCTGACGCCGTGCTCGAGCGCGTTCTCCACGATCGGCTGCAGCACGAGATTCGGCACGAGCGCGTCGAGCACGCCATCCGCGATGTGCTGCTCGATCTGCAGCTTTCCCTGAAACCGCACTTCCATGATGTCGAGGTAGCGCTGCAGGAACGCGAGCTCGTCGCGCAACGGCACTTCGTCTGTGGCGCGGCTGTCGAGCGTGTGCCGCATCAGGTCCGACAGCCGCGCGATCATCCGCCGCACGCCTCCCGGATCGCGCTCGACCAGCGCCGAGATCGCATGCAGCGTGTTGAACAGGAAATGCGGATTGAGCTGCATCCGCAAGCGCATCGAGCCTGGCCTCGGCAAGCTGCGCGTGGAGCAACACTTCGTTCTGCTCGCGCTTCCGATTGCGCAGGAAAGAACTCGCGCGCGAATCCCGTCGCCAGCACGGCGCAGTAGACGATCAGCTGATTGAGGAAGCGGAAGCGGCCGATCTCGCGCAGCGGCGCGAACGCGGGCGGGCGAGGGCGGCGGCGGATCGGGACCGTGATGAACGCGTCGCGGGCGAAGTCGAGGACGACGAAGACGAGGATGGAGATGGCGATGCCGATGGCGATCAGCAGCGGGATGCGGATCCACTTCGATTGCGCGAAATTCGAACGGCTGCAGAGCCAGAAGATGAAGGGCGTGAGCGCAGCCCAGGTCCAGGCCTCGATGAACGCGAGCGTGACCGTGCCGGACGAAAGGACGCGCTCGATTCCGAACTCGCGCGCGCCGACGAGGCGGTTGACGGTCGAGAGCGTCGCCAACGACGTCCAGAACAGGAAGATGAGGCCGAGCTCACGTGCGCTAAGATGAAAGCGGTCTGACTGCATCGCTCGTCAGGATGCTCGCATCATGCCGCGAAACGGTGCAGTTCGTGACACGGCAGTGCAACTCGTCGTTTCCCGGAAAGGATCGCCGCCCGCGGCGTGTCTTATCGGGCAACCAAGGAGGAACATGCAAATGAGCAAGAGCAAATGGATGTCGATGGCTGCGGTGATGGCGCTGACGGCGTCGCTCGCGATCGCGGCCCCGCATGATGGGAAGGGTGGCAAGCACGGCCGAGGACGCCACGGTGAGTTCGGCGCGCGCTTCGCGGAGAAGCTCAACCTCACGGACGCGCAGAAGCAGCAGATGCGCGACCTGAACCAGAACTTCCGCGAGTCGAACAAGGCGTTCTTCGAGCAGACGCGCGACACGCGCCGCCAGATGCGCGAAGCGCGGGAGGCCGGCGATCAGGCCCGTCTCGATTCTCTCAAAGCGACGGCTCAGTCGCAGCGCGAGCAGATGAAGGCGCTCCGCACCGAGCAGCACCAGCGCGTCCTCTCGCTCCTCACGGCCGAGCAGCGCGCGCAGTTCGAGGCCATGAAGGCCGAGCGCGAAGCGCGACGCGGCGAGCGGCGCAACCACAAGCAGTAAGACAGCACCTCAACGCAATCATGAACGGCGGGCTTCGGCCCGCCGTTTTTGTTTTTGCGCACTTCATGACACCCAGGTGCAGTTCGTCGCAAACACGAAAACCTCCCTGCCCGCACCGCGTTCTCAAAGGCATCATGAAAAAGAAATCCGTCATCGCCACCGTGCTGCTCGTGGTCGTTGCGATCGCGGGCGTGCTCATCCATCGCGCCGCATTTGCGAAAGAGGCCACGACCTATCGTTTCACTGCCATCGAGCGCGGGAACCTCGAGTCGGCGGTTTCCGCGACCGGAACGCTCAGCGCCGTCACGACGGTCAGCGTCGGCACGCAGGTCTCGGGTCAGATCTCCGAGCTCCACGTCGACTTCAATGACAGCGTGAAGAAGGGCCAGCTCCTCGCGCGCATCGATCCGAAGCTGCAGCTGCAGACCGTGACCGACGCGCAGGCTTCGCTGGCGAAGGCGCGCGCGCAGTACCTGCAGGCGCAGCGCGACGCGCGCCGCAGCGGCGAGCTGCTCGAAGCGGGTCTCCTCGCGCGCAGCGAATACGAGGCGAGCGATTCGACGCTCGACGTCGCGCGTGCGAACGTCACCAGCGCGCAGGTCTCGCTCGATCGCGCGCGGCAGAATCTCGAGTACACCAACATCTACGCGCCGATCGACGGCGTCGTCGTGGAGCGCAATGTCGACAACGGACAGACCGTTGCCGCGAGCCTCTCCGCGCCGCAGCTGTTCCTCATCGCCAACGACCTGCGCGACATGCAGATCCTGGCCAGCGTCGGCGAGGGCGACATCGCCTCGATCAAAGATGGGCAGAAGGTGAAGTTCACCGTCGCCGCGCTGCCGGGCCAGCCGTTCGAAGGCAAGGTCGCGCAGGTGCGCCTGCAGTCGAAGACGAACGAGAACGTCGTCAACTACACCGTCGCCGTCTCGGTCGCGAATCCGCAGAAGAAACTGCTTCCCGGCATGACCGCACGCGTCGACTTTTTGACGAATACCGCGGAGAACGTACTGAAGGTCGCGAACTCCGCGCTGCGCTTCAAGCCGGCGGACGGCGTCGAAGTGGTGAAGAAAGAACAGCCGCAAACGGCGACCGCGCAGCAGCAACCTCGTAGACAACGCACCGGCAACGCGAATCGCACGCGCACTGGCGGCATGGGCACGCTCTACGTTCTGAACGCCGAGGGCAAGTTGGAAGCGGTGAGAGTGCGCACGGGCATCAGCGACGGCTCGGCGACGGAAATCCGCGGCCGCGATTTGAAAGAAGGCACGCGCGTCGTCTCCGGCACGAGCACCGCGCAGACCGCGGATGCGGAAGCGAAGAGCGGCACGCCGTTCCAGCAGAACAGCACTTCGCAGCAGCGCGGCCCGCGCGGCGGGGGAGGTTTCTAATGAACGACACTGTCATCCGCACCGAACAGCTGGTCCGCACGTACGCCACGGGCGCGACCGAAGTGCACGCGCTGCGCGGAATCGATCTCACGATCGAGCGCGGCGAGTTGGTGGCGATCATGGGCACGTCGGGCTCGGGCAAGTCGACGCTCATGAATCTCCTCGGCTGTCTCGACTCGCCGACGTCCGGCGGGTATGAGCTCGACGGCGTTCGTGTGGAGAGCCTCGACCGCAACGCGCTCGCGGCGATCCGCAATCAGAAGCTCGGCTTCGTCTTCCAGGGATTCAATCTCCTGCCGCGCACGAGCGCGGTGGAGAACGTCGAGCTGCCGCTGCTCTACGACCGCAGCGGCAGGAAGCGCGACCCGCGCGCGCTGGCGATCGCCGCGCTCGAGCGCGTCGGACTCGGCGATCGTCTCGACCATCAGCCGAGCGAGCTGTCCGGCGGCCAGCAGCAGCGCGTGGCCATCGCCCGCGCGCTCGTCACCTCGCCGGCGCTCATCCTCGCCGACGAGCCGACCGGCAATCTCGACACGCACACGACCATCGAAGTCATGGCGCTGTTCCAGGAGTTGAACGAGCAGGGCATCACGATCGTGCTCGTCACGCACGAGCACGAAGTCGCGGTGTATGCGAAGCGGATCATCGAAGTGCGCGACGGCCGCATCGTTCGCGACGAGCCGGTGCAGAACCGCCGCTGGGCGGCGGACGATCTCACGGAGGTGGCAGCATGAAATCGAAAGTCCTCGTGCGGCTCGCCGTACAGAGCATTCGCAAAAACAAAATGCGCGCGGCCTTGACGATGCTCGGCATCATCATCGGCGTCGCGGCGGTGATCGTGATGGTCGCCGTCGGCTTCGGCGCCCGCTCGCGCATCCGCGCGCAGATTCACAACCTCGGCACGAACATGATCGTGATCACGCCCGGCGCCGCGCAGCAGGCCGGCGTGAGCCAGGGCGCGCAGGCGTTCCCGAATCTCTCGCTCAAAGACGTCGAGAAGATCCGGAAGGAAGCGCAGGTCGTGACCGCGGTCTCGCCGGTGATCGTCACGCGCTCGCAGGTGATCGGCGCGGCCGGCAACTGGCGCACGCAGATCAACGGCGTCGACAACGACTACGCGACGATCCGCGATTGGCCGGCGGCGTCGGGCGACTGGTTCGCGCCGGAAGACGTGACGGCGATGCGCAAGGTCGCGGTCCTCGGCAAGACCGTCGCCGATCAGCTGTTCCCCGGCAGCGATCCGGTGGGGCAGGAGATTCAGATCCGCAACGTGCCGTTCGACATCGTCGGCGTGCTGACGCCGAAGGGACAGACCGCGAGCGGCAGCGACTCCGATGACGTCGTGCTGATCCCGTACACCACGGCGCAGGCGGCGCTGTCGGGACGGATGTTCATCCCGCAGATCCTCGCCAGCACGGCCAGCGAAGGCGACATCGCCGCGGCGCAGGACGAGCTTCGCGTGCTGCTGCGCGAGTCGCGCCGGATTTCCGAGGGAGACGCGGACGATTTCACGGTCCGCAATCAGAACGATCTCGCGGCGGCGGCGGAGGGAAGCACGAAGGTGATGACGCTGCTGCTCGCGGCGATCGCCTCGATCTCGCTGCTCGTCGGCGGCATCGGCATCATGAACATCATGCTCGTCAGCGTGACGGAGCGGACGCGCGAGATCGGCATCCGCCTCGCCATCGGCGCGCGCGGGTCGGACGTGCTCACGCAGTTTCTGGTCGAGAGCATCGTGATGGGTGTGCTCGGCGGCATCGTCGGCCTGGCCCTCGGCGTGATCGGCTCGAAGCTGCTCGGCCACTTCACCGGCTGGGAGACCGTGATCTCGCCGATCGTGATGTTCGTCTCCGTCGCCTTCTCCGGCGCCGTGGGCGTGTTCTTCGGCTACTACCCCGCGCGCAAAGCGGCGGCGCTGCATCCGATCGAGGCGCTGCGTTACGAGTAACGCAGCGCCTTCGCCTCACTTGCGGCGCCCAATCGCTCGCTGCTCGCGCGCGATGCGCACTTTCTCCATCACCGTGGCGGCGTAGGCGCGTGCGTCGCCGCGGGTTTGGATGGCTGCGAATCGCGCGTTGACGGCGGCGACTTCCGCCGGATTTCCCGCCGACAGCTCGAGCTCCGCTTTCTTCAGATTCATCAGCGCGCCGATCAGATTGCCGCGTTGCGGCAGCGGCTGGGCATCGATCTCCGCGCGCTCCGCAACCGTCTTCGGCGGCTTCGGCGCTTTCGGCGGCTTCCGCATCGCAAGCGTCGTTGGGCAATCGGGCTCGCGGCGTCGTGGTCGTCAGGAGCGGCACGAGACTGGCCGCGTTCGCATCACGTTGCGTCAGCGCGTTGAGACCCCAGAGCTGTTCAATCGTCGCCAGCACCGACGAATGGTCATAGACGGTGCTGTCGACCTGCGCGGAGATCAACGGGGAAATCGCGACCGCGGGCACGCGCACGCCGTACTGCTCGAAGTTGAAGTTGTAGACGCTGTAGCCGTACTGAGGATTGTCGCCCGGCGCCGTGGCCGCACCGGGCGCGACGCAGTCGTAGAAGCCGCCATGCTCGTCGTACAGGACGATCAGCAGGCTGGTGTTCCAGTAAGGCGAGCTCTGAATCGCCGAATACACCGCACTCAAGAGAGCTTCTCCGCCCGCGACATCGTCCATCGGATGCTGCGACGATCCGCCTTCATACGTGCTGGTCACGTCTCCGTAGTGCGGCTCGATGAACGTGTATGGATACGGATACGGACCCTGCAGATCGCTGGCGAAGTCCGACAGCGAGTGGAAGTCGAGGATCGACACGCCGGAGAGCGCGGTCACCTGCGGGACGGCGCCGATGGCCGTGCCGTTCGACGGGTCGTCGCTGTAGAGGCTCAGGCCGGCCGAATTGCTGTCGTGGTAGAAGCGGTACGGAATGTTCGCGTTCGACAGGGCCATGTAGATCGAGCCGTTGGGATATTCGAATCCATCGCCCGGTGTCTCCCAGGTCACTTCCTGAGTGGTGGTCGGAGTCGCGTCGAGCCCCGAGGACGACGCGCCGTGGACGAAAAAGCGATTCGGCCAGGTCGGTCCGGGCATCGACGAGAACCATTGATCGCAGACCGCGTAGCTCGTCGCAAGCTGGTAGAGCACCGGCAACTGCGTGGGCGTCGCGAAGCACTCCATGATGTCGCCGATGTCCGCGGCCGGCGGCGCCGGTCCCTCGGTGGTCGAGGTCGCGTAATTCGCAACGAAGCCGGAGTTGTTGATCGGCGGATAGAGGTTCGTGGTCGCATTGTCCGGATAGGTGGGGCCGTTCTGACCGCACAGCTGCTCCACCACGTCCGGGAGCTCGTGTCCCGGATCGGTCGGCATCGTCAGCGGCGCGCTGGTCTGCACGCAGCAGGTCGTGGTTCCGGACGAGGTGACGTACGAATTGCAGTCGCTGGTCGTGGCGGCGGTAATGCCGGAGATTCCCGACATCGCCAGCATGTTGTCGAACGAGTGGTTCTCGAGCATCACCACGAATACGTTCGTGATCTGCCCGCCCGGCGCGAGCATCTGCATTCCGTTCGAGCATCCGCCCGAATCGAGATTGATGTCGAACGTGCTGCAGCTGACCGTGAACGTCAGCGTCTTGCCGGCATCCGGATCCTGGAGCTGGCACTCCTTCCAGTACGGATCGAAGGTGCTGCCGCTGCTGACGTAGAAGCCCGCCGTGTCGCCGGTGCCCTGCACCTGCACGAGCACCGACCAGTAATCCTCGATGCCTCCCGTGCCCCATCCCGTCTCGAAGAGCACTGTCATCGGTCCGACGGTCTCTCCGGGCGTGGCGCTCCAGCTGCCGCTCTGCGTGCCGTTGCTGGAGTTGTTGTGGTACAGCAGGATCCAGGCGTTCTGGCCCGTATTGTTGGTGATTTGAACTGTCGCCGATTGCTGAGTTGCCATCGCGTCCTCTCTTTCACGCCATGATGGAAATTGCCTGGATGAGAATGATTTTGCGGAACACGGGCATGACTACCGACAGCGACACATCGTCTTCGAGGAAGTCGGCCACTTGCGGCGGCCGCTCGCCGAGGTAGGAATCGGCGGGGAGCATGCCGTTCGGCACTTTGAGCGGCTCATCGTCGCGCAGCGTGCGCGTGAGGGCCGGCACGTGCGTGATCCCGCGGCGCAGAAATGCGACCGAGCGGTGATAGCCGTCGGAGAGATAGTAGCGGCCGCGATAGTGAACCGCGGAGACGAACGAGCGGCCGAGCGCGACCGAGAATCCGAAGCCCGCGACGTCGGGGCCGAGCTGCCGTCCGAAGTTGCCGATGATCCTGAGATTCGGATCGGGCGACGTCAGAACCCACGCGTCGCGCGAGTGATCGAAGAACGCCGGGAATGATGTGGCCTCGGGGATCGGCAGCGAGACCGCCGCGATCGATGCGATGTCGTCGGGATCGACATTCCGAACGCGCTCGTCGGCGTGATCGGTGAAGACGCGCGCCTGAAACGCGCACACGCGCCGCAGATCGATGACCGCCGGCGTCCACCCTTCCGCGAACGTTTCTTCGAGCGACGGATGACCGCGAAGCTCGTCGACATAGGACTGCGAGCTTCTTCGGAGGTGCGGCGACGACGTTGTGCTGGTCGACGCCGCTCGGCCGCGCGGCCACCCGGTCCCGCGCGATGCGAAGCCGCTCGGTGGCCACGGAGGAAATCTCGACGTCGGCGCGGCAGTCGTGCTGGACTCGCAATGCTTCTTCGGTCTCCATCCAGCCGAGGAGAACGCGCGCCGAGCCGAAGGAGAGACTCGTTTCGGTAGATCCATTCATGATTGCACCTCGCGGAACTGTTGAAGGATTGCGTCGAAGCCCGGGGTCGAGAACTCGTTGCGCGGCGCGTTTCAACGCGCGCGGCTGCAGCAGTGCGATGGATCGGATGCCTTCCGTGACGCCGCGGGAGAATTGACGCGCAAGCGCATCTGCGTTGCGAATCTCGTTGCCGGACTCGCGTTGAAAATCGTCGAAGAGATCGCGTGCGACGCGCTCGCGCAGCGCATGCGTGGCCACGAGACCGAGCCGTCGCCGGGTCACGCGCGACGTGTCGACGTCACCCGAGACCGCGGGACCGAGGCGCTGGTCGAGCGCGAACAGCGAACCGTCGCGCCCGACCAGGATGTTGCGTGGATTGCCGCCTTTCAAGAGGCGGTCGGAGTTGTCGATGAGAACGTCGAACGCCCACATCCGGCCGAGCGCGCGCGCATCGAACTGCGTGTTCGCATCGGCCAGCGTCGGCGCGTCGATCCAGGGGAGTGCGAGCAGCCAGGTTTCACGCGGTTCGTCGAAGGGAAGCTGCACTACACGACCGTCGCGGTGTCGGAACGGCAGGGATCGTCCGCACACCGGCGAGCCGGCCGATGGCCGACGCGGCTGCCTCGGACCAGGGAGCATCGCTTTGCTTGAAGACGACTTTCTCGCCATTCGCCGTCTCGACGACGAAGACTTTGCCCGCCTTCAGGACATCGGCTCGCCCCATCGGTTCGCGGGACAGCGCTCGGTCGTGTAGTGCGCTTTCTTGAATACGAAGCATCCGCATAGATCGCAAACCCTCGTTTCTCCCACCGGCCTCGCCAGCGCGTGCAGCAGCGTCTTCGGTGCGGCGACGCAGTGCTCGCACGCGCGGCACGCTTCGAGCCGGCGCTCGTACGTGTCTTCATCGACTTTGTCGAACCCCGAGCGGAGCAGCCGCCACAACGCCTTTGCCGCGATCGTGGCGACTGCCGGTTCCCGCGTGGAGTCGTCCGGGCTCATCGCTTCGCCGGCGATTTCTCCGACGAGTCCCGCTTCTTCGCCGGTTTGTCCGACGAGTCGCGGGGAGCCTTTTTCAGCTCGGGCTCGAGCGCGGCCACGACGGACGCGCCGACGTTGGTCAGCGTGGTCGTGCAGCCGCCCGAGTTCAGCGGGATGGACCAGTAGCCGGGAGACACGACCTGAGTCTGGTACGTGTATTCATCCGAGCTCTCGATGGTGCACGTCTTCCACGACGTGTGCTCCCAGACGGTGCCGTCATTGAGGGTCACGATGATCTTGCCAGTAGTCGTGGCCCGACGACGTGCTGCCGTCCGCGGTGACGTAGGTCGTCGCGCCGCCGTTGCCCGGGACATTGGTCCACTTGAACGGCTGCGGCGTGTTCGAACTGAACTGATGCCATAACTGAATCGAGGCGGCGGTGGTGGTGAAGTTGTTCTGCACACTGAACATAGACAGGAATGGTCGACATGGATGTTTTCTCTTTCTCCGCACAATCGCGGTGTTCATCGTTCGTCTCGACGAACCGGCCGGCGCGCCTCGTGACGTACACAAGACGGACGAATTGCGTTTTGTGAATTGCGGAGAATTCAGTCGATCGTTTCCGTCGACTCGTCTTTTCCGAGGCGTGAGACCTCGACGAGGATCTCGCCGATGGTGATGCGGCAGGTGTCGAGCAGATCGACCGGAACCTCGATGCGCGACGTCCCGACGAATGTGCCGTTCTTGCTGTCGAGATCCGTGAGACGGAGTGCGTCGCGCGACACGATCAGCCGCGCGTGGCGCCGCGAGACCGACGGCGCGTCGATGACGACCTCGCATCCCGCGGAGCGACCGATGACGTGCGTTCCCGCGGCAAGCCGCGCCACGCCATCGCCCCATCGCAGCACGACCAGCGCCACCGACGGCGTCTCCTGCTCGAGCTGCATCGCACCGGCGAATGCGTATCCGTATCCGTAGACCGTGCGGATGACGTCGCCGCTTCCGCCGCGCTCCTCGAGCGCGGTGCGGATCTCGAGCACGAGCGTTTTCAGGTTCGCCTCTTCGACGAACGCGCCCGACCACACATGCTGCAGCAGCTCCTGCTTGCTGACCGCCTTCGGATACTGCATCAGCAGAAACTCGAGCAGGCGGAATCCGCGCGGCGTGAGACGCACCGGCTGGTCTCCGCGGCAGAGCAGCTTCTGCTCCGAGTCGAGACAGAAACGGTCAAAGCAGAAGCGAGGCATGCAGATCCAACCAATTTCCTACCAGTCTCTTACGACTTCTTTCCGCAGGAGCGTCAGATTACACGACGAGATTCGATGCAGGCGCAATGGAACAGACGGGGGCGGCAACGAGCGGGTAGGGATTCCGCCGTCTGCCGCCTCTCCTTCACGAGAGGTTGGCGTCGTCACCGACTGATGATCGGAAGCCTGATCGGCGGCCACATTCGAGTTCTGGGTGCGCTCGGACAGGGCGGCATGGGCGACGTGTATGCGGGCCTCGACGAGCGCCTCGGCCGCAAGGTCGCGGTGAAAACGATCCGCGCCGACCGCCGCGCGAATACGCGCGCGCGGTTCCTGTACGAAGCGCGCGCGCTCTCCGCGCTCGATCATCCGAACATCTGCCGCCTCTTCGAATACATCGAGTCGCCGGACGGCGACTTCCTCGTGCTCGAGCGGATCGAAGGCGTGACGCTCGCCCGCGCCATCGAGCGCGGCATGAGCCGCGCGCGCAAGCTGCGCGTCGCCGCCGAGATCCTGGCCGCGCTCGTCGCCGCGCACCGGAAAGGAATCATCCATCGCGACCTCAAGCCCGACAACGTGATGATCGCGAACGACGGCGCGGTCAAAGTGCTCGACTTCGGGATCGCGGGGCTGGAGGCCGGCGACGTCGACGCGCACGCGGAGAGCGGCGCGCCCATCGAGGACGCGACGACGCTCATCTATCCGATCAAACGCCTCGCCGCGCGGTCCTGGGGGCGCATCATCGCTGGCACTCCCGTCTACATGAGCCCGGAGCAGGCGGCCGGCGGCGAGATCACGATTGCCAGCGATCTCTACTCGTTCGGCTTGCTGCTGCAGATGCTCTTCACGGAACGGCCGGCGCACGAGACGTCGATCGAACGCGACGAAATGCTGCAGCGCGCGGCGCGCGGCGAGAGCCGCCCGATGTTAGGCCAGCCGCGCGACCTCACCGCGCTCGTGAACGCGCTCAAGAGCTTCGCGCCGGAAAAACGGCCCACGGCCTCGGAAGCGCTGGCCGCGGTGCAGCGCATGATCGACAAACCCAAACGGCGCATCCGCGTCGCCGCGGCCGCTCTCGCCGTCGCGCTGCTCCTCGGCGGCGCCGCAAAGTACGCGCTCGACATCACCGCGGCGCGGCGCGATGCGGAGCGGCGGCGCGATCAGGCCGAAGGGCTGCTGCGCTTCATGGTCGGCGATCTGCGGCGCAAGCTCGAGGCAGTCGGACGGCTCGATGTTCTCGACGGCGCCGCGTCGCACGCGCTCGCATACTTTTCGTCGCTCTCGCCGGACGAAATGACCGGCGACGATCTCAATCACAACGCGCTCGCGCTCGCGCAGCTCGGCGAGGCGCGTGACAAGGAAGGAAAACTGCCGGAAGCGATCAAGCTGTTCGAGCAGTCGGTGCGTTTCGGCGCCGCCGCGGTCCGGCGTGATCCGTCGAACGACGAATGGCAGCTGACTCTGTCGAATGCGCATTTCTGGCTGGGAGACGCACTGCGCCGCAAAGGCGACGGCGCGCGAACGCTCGAAAACTTCCGCGCCTACTACGTCATCTCCCAGCGGCTCGCAGCGCGGCATCCGAACGATCCGCAATATCAGGCGGAAGTCAGTTACGCACACGGAAACCTCGGAGCCGCGTATGAGCTCGCGGGCGATCTGACGCGCGCGCGCACCGAATACGCGATCGCGCGCGATCTCGATCGCGATCCGCCTGCGCCGTGCGCCCGCGAACGAGCAATGGCAGGCCGATCTCGCGAACTCCGCGAATCGTCTCGGCGTCGTGCTGCAGAAGAGCGGCGATTTTCATGGAGCGCGCAGCGCATTCGATGAGGATCTCGCAACGCGCCGCCGCCTCGCCGCGGCCGCGCCGAACGACGCACGGCGCCAGCGCCGCCTGGCTGTGAGCCTCGCGTACGCCGGCCTGCTCCAGCTCTGGACGGGAAACGTCGCGCAGGCCCTCGCGCACTATCGCGAAGAAGCCGCGCTGACGTCCGCGCTGGCCGGGCGCGATCCCTCCAACGCCGATGCGCGCCGGCAGCGCGCCGTCGCGCAGTTGCGCGTCGCTTCGCTCGTCGATCCGGCGGAGGCCCTTCCGCTCGCCGAAACGGCCACGAACGATTTACGCGAGCTCGTGCGCGCCGACAACCGCGCGGGCTGGCGTCGCGATCTCGCCGCGGCGCTCGTCCGTTTGTCGAAGATCCGCTTGCAGCGCAACGATCCCTCTCGCGCGCGAGCGGATATCGAAGAAGCAATCCTTCTCAGCGAAGCTCTCGTCACCGACCAGCCGAAGGACGCGCAGCGCGCGCACATCCTCTGCGACGCGCTCCTCACCGCCGCCGCCATCGACGAACGGGAGAGCCGCACGCCGCTCGCAGAGCAGCGCCGCATTCGTGCGGCAGCCGCGACAGGGTGCCTTCACCAACGATCCTTCCATCGCCGCGGCGCGCGTGTGTGCGCTGCTCGCCCTCGGACGCAACGACGAAGCCGCGCCGCTCGCGCAGAAGCTGCTCGCCGGCGGCTATCGCGAAACCGAGTTCACCGCCGTCCTCGCCCGCCATCAGCTCGAAAGGAATTGACCATGCCGACCGATCCGCCGCTCATCGTCTACATCTTCGCCGAAACGCCGCCGGCTGCGTCCACGACCTCGCCGCTGACGCTCATCGTTCCGTGGAAGTACGACGGCACGATCATCTTTACGCTCAAGGAGTCGCCGCCGGACGTGAAGTTCGATCAGCAGCTGGGCGGCGTGCTCTTCATCGATCGTTTTCCGCCCTTTACTCTGATTCATGCGGGAGAACGCGAGTACCACTTCTCCGCCATCAACGACGTCAACCAGCCGTCCCAGCTCGGCACCTTCCCGTATTTCGTCTTCCTCTCCGAGGGATATGCCTCCACCAAAGGATTCGATCCGACCGTAGAGAACGAGTCGCCGCCGCCGCACATCCACTAATCCCCAAACGGAGCCGCCCCATGCAATCTCGTGATCTTCACGACAGGGAGCTTCTGCGCTCGCTGAACAGTGGAAATGCATCCGCGTTCTGGACTCTCTGGCTCGAGCACGCGCCGCATCTGCTCGCGGTCTGCCTGCGCGAGATGAACGGCAACCGCGCCGATGCCGAGGACGCGCTGCACGAAGCGATGCTGCGCGCGTACGACAAACTCCCGCGCTTCGCGGCGGGAATCAGCTCGCCGAGGTCCTGGCTCATCCGCATGACGTCGAATGTCTGCAAAGACATCCACCGCCACCGCTTCCGCAGCGCGCAACTATCCGGCCAGCTCGTCGTATTGCATGGAGATCGGATGCAAATGCCGGAGATCTTTCGCAATGACCGCGAGCCCGACGTCGATGCCGCGACGCTCGTGTCGCTGCTGCCCGACCGCCTTCGGGAAGTGTTCGTCCTCCGCTTCCTGCAGCGCACTTCCTATCCGGAGATCGCGCGGCGCCTCGGGTTGACGTGCGTGACCGTGCGAAAACGCGTGCAGCAATCGCGGGAGAGACTCCGCTCCACGGTATCCTTTCCCTGACGTGAACCTCGGGACCGAAGTCCTCATCGAAGCCTCGGGCTGCTCCGAAGACGCGCTGCGCGATGCGGCACGTCTTCGGGAGCTCTTCGCGCGCATCATCGACGAGCTCGAGCTGCATCCGCTCAGCGACGCGTGGCACGTCTTCCCGCCGCCCGGCGGCGTGACGGGATTCGTGATGCTCACCGAGTCGCATCTCGCGTGTCACACCTATCCCGAGCACGGCGTCGCGGCGATCAATCTCTACTGCTGCCGCGCGCGTCCCGAGTGGCCGTGGCGCGAGCGTCTCGCCGAGCTCCTCGGCGCGACGGATGTGCGCGTCCGCATCGTGGAGCGCACGCTTTGACTCGCGCCAACTGTCCGTCCTGCGGCGGCCCGATCGAGTTCGCCATCGGCTCGTCCGCGGTCGTCGTCTGCGGCTACTGCCGCTCCGTCGTCGCGCGCACCGATCGCGGCCCCGAGGCGCACGGCAAAGTCGCGGCGCTCGTCGACACCGGCTCGCCGCTGCGCGTCGGCGCGACGGGCCGCCATCAAAACAATGGCTTCCGCATCACCGGACGCACGCAGATGCGCCATCAGGCCGGCGGCCTGTGGGACGAGTGGTACGCGTACTTTGACGACGGCCGATGGGGCTGGCTCGCCGAGGCGCAGGGGAGGTACTACGTCACCTTCCCGGTCCGTGTGGTGCGCGCCTCCGGCGCGCCCCCGCCCGAAGGCGCGCCGGAGGCGCGCACCACACCGCCGCCGCGTGACGAGCTGCAGCTCGGCGCGCGCGTGTGGGACCTCGTCGTGTCGGAGATCGGCACCGCGGAAGTGGCGTCGGCGGAAGGGGAACTGCCGTGGCGTCCGACGCCGAATGAAACGTACGACTACGCCGATCTCACCGGCGCGAAGCTCGAATTCGCAACCATCGATTACAGCGAAGAGCCGCCGCTCTTTTTTCTCGGACAGGAGACGTCGCTCGAAAAGCTCGGCCTCGATGAGCTGTCGGAGCGCGGCACGCGCACGTCGCTCATCGCGCTGCGATGTTCGCAGTGCGGCGCAGCGCTGGATCTCCGCGCGCCCGATCGCACGGAGCGCGTGTTCTGTCCGAGCTGCGGCACCGCGCACGACGTCACCGAAGGAAAACTCGCCGCGCTCAAGCAACTGAAGCCCGGAAAGAAAGTCAATCCGGTCATTCCCCTCGGCACCACCGGCACGATCGACGACGTCGCGTATGTCGTCGCCGGCTTCATGCAGCGGTCCGTGAAGTTCGACAGGACCTACTACTGGACCGAGTACCTGCTCTTCAATCGCGAGCAAGGTTTCCGCTGGCTTGTGCACAGCGACGATCACTGGAGCTTCGTCACGCCGCTGCGCGCCGGCGAAGTCGCCGACTGGTCGCCGGCCGGCGCCTCGCCGACAGTCGTGTACGGCGGCAAGAGCTATCGCCTGTTTCAGACCGCGACCGCGCGGGTGACGTACGTCATCGGCGAGTTCTATTGGCGAGTCGAAGTCGGCGAGCAAGTCGACACCGCCGATTACATCGCGCCGCCGCAAGGCATCTCGAAAGAAGTGACGCGCGGCGGAGCGGAGGAGATCAACTACTCGCACGCGCGCTACCTGCAGCCCGAGGAAGTCGAGGCCGCGTTCGGCGTGAAGAACCTCACGCGCCCGCCGGCCGCCGGCCCGATGCAGCCGTACAACGGAGCGCGTCTGCTCGGGCCGTGGCTGTTGATGACGGCGCTGCTCATCGCCATCGCCATCGCCATCGGCGTCACCAAACCGCGCCGCCAGGTGATGAACCAGACGTACAACCTCAACGAGGTCCCGGAAGCGGCCGGAGCTCCGGCATCGACACGCGTGCTGTTCACCGATCCGTTCGAGCTCTCGGGGTCGCAGAACGTGATGATCCGCGGCGCCTCTGATCTTCAGAACAGCTGGCTGTACGTCACCGCCGATCTGGTGAATGACGCGAACGGAAAAATGCAGACGTTCGATTTGCCGCTCGAGTACTACAGCGGCGTGGAAGGCGGCGAGCGATGGAGTGAGGGGTCGAGCGATCGCCGCAAGTTCCTCTCCGCCCCGGAAAAAGGGCGGTACGTGCTGCGGCTCGAGACGCAATGGCAGGACGGTCAACCCGCGCCGTCGCTGCACATCGTCGTCACCGAGGGCATCTTCCGCTGGCCGTATTTCATCCTCGCGCTCATCGCCGTCGGCGTGCTGCCGCTGCTGGGGGTGGTCCGGCAATTCGCATTCGAACAACAGCGCTGGGCGGACAGCGCGTACAGCCCGTTCGGGCAAAGCAGTGATTCCGAGGAGGACGACGAATGATGCGGTGGCTCTACATCGTGCTGTCCCTGCTGATCATCGGCGGATACGGCTACGCCGGCTGGCGCGGACTGGAGATCCCGAGCGCGCAGAAGAGCGTCGCGCAGCCGGGCGTCCGCGGCGCGCACGGCGGAGCGCGATCCTTCTTTTACGGCGGATATCGAGGAGGCAAGTGATGAACCTGAACGTCTTTCTCACCACGGTGCTCTACACGCTCTTCGGCGTCATCGTCTTCGCGATCGCATTCTTCGCGATCGTGAAGCTCTCGCCGTTCCCGATCGTCAAGGAGATCGAGACGGATCAGAACATCGCCGTGGCGATCCTGATCGCCTCGGTGATCCTCGGCCTGGCGATCATCATCGCCGCCGCGCTGCATGGATGATTTTTCGGTTGCTCGGTTGCTCGGTTGCTCGGTTGCGCAGTTACGCGGTGGGTTCTCCCCGCGCAACCGCGTAACCGAGCAACCGCGTAACCCCGCGTCTGCGCGCGGGATAAACTGAAAAACGGATGAACCGGACGCCGATCCTTTTCCTCAACGTCCTCGTCATCGCCGCCTGCGGCCTGATCTACGAGCTGCTCGCCGGCACGGTGGCGAGCTACGTTCTCGGCGACTCGGTCACGCAGTTCTCGCTCATCATCGGCCTCTATCTCTCCGCCCTCGGCGTGGGCGCATTTCTCTCGCGCTTTCTCGATCGCGATCTCGCCGCGCGCTTCATCGACATCGAGCTCGGCGTCGCCATCGCCGGCGGGCTTGTCGGCGCCGCTGCTCTTTCTCGGATTCTCGCGGCTGCAGTGGTTCTCGCTCTTTCTCTACTCGCTCGTATTCGTGATCGGCGTCCTCGTCGGACTCGAGCTGCCGATCCTGATGCGCATCCTGAACGAGCACCTCGATTTCAAAGAGCTCGTCTCGCGCGTGCTCAGCTTCGACTACATCGGCTCGCTCGTCGCCGCCGTGCTCTTTCCGATGTTCCTCGTCCCGCGCCTCGGCCTGGTGCGCACGTCGATCCTCTTCGGCCTGCTCAACGCGATGGTCGCGCTGTACGGAACGTGGCTTCTTCGACCGCTGCTGCGCGGCGTGACGGGGCTTCGCGTGCGCGCGGTGATCGTGACGGTGATTCTCTTCGTCGCGCTCGCGCGCGCCGACGCGCTGACGTCGCTTGCGGAGGACGAGCTGTACGCCGACGAGATTGTCTACACGACGTCGTCGCAATATCAGCGGATCCTCATCACGAAAGGCGCGCCGGGATTCCAGCTCTTTCTCAACGGCAATCTGCAATTCAGCTCGTCGGATGAGTACCGCTATCACGAAGCGCTCGTGCATCCGGCCATGCTCGCCGCTGGTTCGCGGCAACGCGTGCTGATCCTCGGCGGCGGCGACGGGCTCGCGTTGCGCGAAGTGCTGCGCTACCCGGGCGTCGCCAGCGTCACGCTCGTCGATCTCGATCCGAAGATGACGCGTTTGTCGGAGTCGTTCCCGCCGCTCGGGCAGCTCAATCATCACGCCTTCCGCGATCCGCGCGTGCGCGTCGTCAACGAAGACGCGATGATCTGGATCGAGCGGATTCGCGACACGTTCGACGCGGTGATCGTCGATTTCCCCGATCCGAACTCGTTCTCCCTCGGCAAGTTGTACACGACGCGTTTCTATCGCCTGCTGCGCGCGCGGCTCGCGCCGCATGCCGCGATCAGCGTGCAGTGCACCTCGCCGCTCATCGCGCGGCGCTCGTACTGGTGCATCGTGCGGACGATGGAGGCGGCGGGACTGCACGTCGTGCCGTATCACGCCGCCGTGCCGTCGTTCGGCGTGTGGGGCTTCGCGCTCGCGAAGCAGCAGCCGTTCGATGCGCCGCTGCGCGTGGCGATGCCGCTGCGCTTTCTCGACGACGCCACGCTCGCGGCGATGTTCGTCTTCTCGCGCGACATGGCGCCGGTGCCGGTAGAGATCAACCGTCTCGACAACCAGATGCTCGTCCGCTACTACGAGGAAGAGTGGCGCCGCTGGAGCTGACGCGCCGCGACGTGCTGGCGGCGTTCCTCGGCAGCGCCGTCGCCTGCGGCGTGCGCCGCGAGCATGCGCTCCCTCCCGGCGATCTCGTCGGCGCATCGCACGCGTTCGGACATCGCTTGCGTTCCGCCCGTTCCCGCGCCGTCGCGTTGGGAATCGCACGACATCGTCATCGCCGGCGGCGGCGTCGCCGGCCTCGCCGCCGCATGGCGCCTCGGCAATCGCGACGCCATCGTGCTCGAGCTCGAGCCGGCGATCGGCGGGACCTCGCGCAGCGGCGCCGCGTTTCCGTGGGGCGCGCACTACATCATCGCGCCGTCGGCCGAGAACCGCGTGCTCGCGCGCCTCCTCGAAGAAATGGGCGTGATGCGCGGCGGCGAGATCGGCGAAGAGTTTCTCGTTCGCGATCCCGAAGAGCGCCTCTTCTATCGCGGCCGCTGGTACGACGGCCTGTACCTCCACGCCGGCGCGAGCGCGGAGGACCATCGACAGCTGCGCGCATTCGAGGCGGAGATGGAGACGTGGCGCAAGCGGCGCGCGTTCACGATTCCGGTCGCGTATTGCTCCGACGAAGCCGCCGACCTGGATGACATCTCGATGGCGGAATGGATGAACGCGCGCGGCTTCACCTCGCCGCGATTGCGATGGTTCGTCGAATACGCGTGCCGCGATGATTACGGCTCACTGCTCGGTGACACGAGCGCATGGGCCGGCATCTTCTACTTCGCCTCGCGCGACGAACGTCCCGTCATCACCTGGCCCGAAGGCAACGGAAGGCTCGTCGCACACCTCGGTCGCTCCGCGCGCGTGCAACCCAACTCGCTCGTCGCGCGCATCACGCCAACCGACAACGGTGCCGACGTGATCGTCCTGCGCGACGAAGAAACCATCGGCATTCACGCGCGCCGCGTCATCTTCGCCGCGCCGCAGTTCCTCGCGCGTCACATCATCCCATCGCGCTCCACTTCGGAAGAGTTCACCTACGGCTCATGGATGGTCGCCAATCTCTTCCTCCGCGACCGCCCCGGCCCGCTCGCCTGGGACAACGTTCTCTACGACAGCCCGTCCCTCGGCTACGTCGCCGCCACGCACCAACGCGGCCTCGATCACGGCCCGACCGTGCTGACGTACTACTACCCGATCTGCGATCCCGACGTCCGCCACGGCCGCGAGAAACTGCTCGCTGCGGGCCGCGACGACTGGGCCGAAATCGCGCTCGCCGATCTCTCACGCGCCCATCCCAATCTTCGCGACCTCACCGAACGCATCGACGTGATGCGCTGGGGCCACGCCATGATCCGCCCGCGCCCAAGCTTCGTCTGGAGTGCCGCGCGCCGCGACGCGGCGAAGCCGTTTCGCTCGATCCACTTCGCCAACACCGATCTCAGCGCCGTGCCGCTGTTCGAGGAGGCGCTATATCACGGCGTGCGGGCGGCGGAAGAAGTGTTGGGTGGGGAGGGAGGTTCTTCGTGGCTGTAATCATCGGTTCGACCAAAAACAAGCCCTGGATCGAAGCACTACCGATCCCGCCGCACAGCTTTGTAGGCCGAACGTTCAGCCGCCTTCACATCCTCAGCCGCGATCCCGCGGTTCCGCTGGTCGCGGAGATCTGGGCGAACAAGGATCACCAGGTCGCATCGCACGCGCATGGCAACGATGAGCTGCTGTTCGTGATCAGCGGCGCGATTTCGGTCGATGGTCAGCGGCTCGCTGCGAACGAGGTCGTCTTCATCCCGTCCGGAACGGCGTATGCGGCGCGTGTGGAATCGGAGGAAGGGAGCCGCGTGCTTCGCATCGTGTTGCCCAGGAACGCGCCTCGAAATGAGGAACCGTACGAGGCTCGGGTGTGGAACGGTCCGATTCGTTCGGATGGTGCTCCCGACCTCGGAGACGGTTGATGCCGAGCGCGGCGAGCGGCAGGAGCAGCGGCTCGATCGCCAGCCGATGCCGTCCCTCGACGTAGTAGGCGCTTTGGAGCAATGAAATGAGCATCGCGAGCGCGGCGAGAAACCAGACATCGCGGCTGCGGTTCTTTGTTGCGCCGATCGCCATGAGCGCGAGAAGCACGAGCCACCACGCGCGATAAGCGAGCTTCAGCATCGGCGAATACGCGGCACCCCATTGCGGGGAGAACCACCAGAAGTAATAGACGCGTTGCGCAAAGCGGCCGATGGCAGCGAACGGATGCGCGCGGATGTATTGCCATGCGGCCTCCCGAAAGATGCGATCGCGCTCGACTTCGTTTTTCGCATTCGCGATCTCGGGCGGTGCGTTACGGATCACGGGCTCGCCGGCGGTGTCGGTTGCCGAGCCGGTGCTGTGCGGGTTGTTGCCGAGCCAGAACACGAGGCCGCTGCCGCTGCGGGTGAGCATGAAGGTGTGATGGACGACGGCGTTTCGAATCGTCCAGGGCGCGACGACGGCGAGGGCAATGAATCCGAGGAGGAGCATGCGCGGGACGCGGCGCGCGATCCAGCAGAGGGGGACGAGGTAGAGCAGGATCGTGGGACGTGTCAGCGCGCCGAGGCCGATGAGCAACGCGGCGGCGATGCCGCGGCGCAGCGTGGGCTCGTGGCGGAAGCGGAGGAGCGCGGCCGCGGCGGCGACGAAGAAGAAGGAGTCGAGGACGAAGGGGTGGAGGACGGAGCTGTAGCGGATGAAGCCGGGATGGATGGCGAGCAGCAAGGCTGCGATTTCGCCGTGAGGCAGTGTTCCGACGACCCGGATCGTGGCCGCGGCGATGACGAGCTGCAGCAGCACGAGTGCGGTTTGGTTGTGATTCGTTGCCAGGTAGACCGCGGCGGCGAGGAACGGATACATCGGCTCGGTGTACGAGCGATAGGTGAAGTCGCCGCTGGTGAAAACATAGGCGTGGTGCTCGACGAGATTCGTCGCCAGCTCCTCCTGTTCCCACGTTTGCGGATGGGCGAGCGCGCCGCTGGCGATCGCGTAGGCGAGACGCAGCACGAAGCCGAGGGCGACGATGAGGGTTACGCGCGTATGAACCCTCGCGCGCGCAACAACTCGAGGATCCGCGCTGCGTTCTCCTCCGCCGACGCGCCGACGGTGTCGAGCGTGATCTCCGGCGCGAGCGGCGGCTCGTACGCGTCGTCGACGCCGGTGAACTGCGTGATGGCGCCGCGGCGCGCTTGCGCGTACATCCCTTTTGCGTCGCGTGACTCGCAGACGGCGAGCGGTGTGTCGACGAAGACCTCGACGAAATGGTTGATCATTGCGCGCACATTTGCGCGCGCGTCGCGATACGGACTCACCGCCGCGCAGATGGCGACGCCGCCGTGGCGCACGACCTCGGCGGCGACGAAGCCGATGCGCATGATGTTCGTGTCGCGATCCTCTTTCGAAAAGCCGAGGCCCTTCGAGAGGTGCGTGCGGACCACGTCGCCGTCGAGGAGCGTCGACTGCCGGCCATGCTCGAGCAGTCGGGCGACGAGAATCTCGGCGGTCGTCGATTTGCCCGACGACGGCAGCCCGGTGAACCAGACGCAGACGCCCTGCCGGTGCCGCGGCGGGTAGCTTTCTGCGAGGATGGCCGCGGTCTCCGGGCGGGTGAACCAGGACGGCAGCGGCGTGCCCGACCCGAGGTAACGCTCGCGCAGTTCGGTGCCCGAGATCGAGCGCGTCGCCGCGCCGGCGGGAACGCGCGACGCTTCTTCGTAGCGATCTTCGTCGACGACATAGACGAGATCGTGGAACGGCACCATCTCCATGCCGATCTCGCGGGCGTGCTTCGCAACGAGCTCCTGCGCGTCATACGGTCCGTAAATCCCGGCGGCCGGGCTGGCGTGATCGCGGCCGACGATGAAATGGCTCGCGCCGAAGTTGCGGCGGATGATCGCATGCCAGAGCGCCTCGCGCGGCCCGGCCATGCGCATCGCCAGCGGCAGCAACGCGAGCAGCACGGAGTGATCGCGAAAGTAGTTTTCGACCAGCGTCTTGTAGATGCGGACGCGCGTGTAGTGATCGACGTCGCCCGGTTTCGTCAGACCGACGGCCGGATGGAGCAGCAGCGTGCCGTCGACGGCATCGATCGCGCGCCGGATGAGCTCCTCGTGCGCGCGATGCATCGGATTGCGCGTCTGAAACGCCACGACGTTGCCCTGCCCGAGCTCCTCGAGCTTCGCGCGCACTTCGGCCGGCGTCAGACGCAGCTCGCGGAAATCAGGTGGTGTTGGAAGTGCGAGAACGCGCAGGCGGCCGGAGACGTTGCGCGTGCCGGCGGCCTCGTAGATTTCCTCGACCGTCATCACGGCGAGAATCTCATTCGTCGCGCTACGCAAGCACAATCTCGCGATCGAGCGAGACCGGTGCGTCGTTCGCGATCGGAAGCGTGATCGGCATGGGCCAGAGCGTTCCGTTCGCGAGCCGCATCTCCGCCACCACGCGCTCGTGATCGTCGCGGTCGAGAAAGCGATCGAGCGGCGAAAACGCGCCGGTGGCGAGCAGTTCGAGATCGCACTGCGCGCGCGGCGAGACCTGGATCGACGGCAACGCCGTCGCGGCGCGCAGCAGCGCCGCGCGCTCTTCGCCGTGGACGAGCAGATCGATGAGTGCTCCGCCGTACGGCGGATTCAGAGTCATGCGGCCGGAGAGGATACTCGAATGTCTTTCACGATCAGCTCGTCGCCGACTGCGCTGAGCACGAGGTCCGACTCCGATTCCGGCAAATCGCGCGGCACCACGCCGCGCGTGAGCGCTTGCAGCACGTCGGCGGGCGAGTGCGTGAAATGCACGACGCGCACGAGCGGATGGCGATCATCGTCGATCGCGTCGTCGCCGAGCTGTTCGAGGATTTTGCGCCGCGGCGCGAATCGCAATTCGTTCATCGCCAGCTCGAAGTCGAGGATCTCGCGCACGAGCGGATCGGCGGTGCGCTGCTTTACGAATGCGGCGAAGCGGTAGATCTCGTGCTGGAACTCGAGATCGCGCAGCTCCGCGTCGGCCCAATAATCGTCGAGCAGCGGCTGCAGATCTTCGCCGAGGGCGACGCAGGTGTAGTGTAGGAGCGTGTAGAGCGGCGTCACGCGGTTGGAGCGATGGAGGCTGCACGTCACCGACATCCCGCGCTGCCAGACCATCTCGCGCAGCCGCTCGCGCTCGCGCGGCGTGAGGTCGTAGTGGGCGAGGAACGGCTCCGCGTCGCCGCGCACTTCGAGGCAGAGATGCGGCGAGGCGATCAGCTCGCACAGCGCCTGTTGAAACGCGAGCAGCGTCATGGGAACACCTCCCGCGCGCGCTCGATCTCCGCCCGCACGCCTTCGCGCTGGATGCGCCCGTAGTACGAATCGTGAAACTCGAACGTGACGCCGCGCAGGTTCGGCGCGCGCGGCACGAGGCTTTCCAGCAACCTCCACACTTCCTCGGGGCACGCGCCGGAGTGCGAGTCGGTGTACATCCCGGCGAACTCCGTTCCGCCGGCGATGTGCGCCTCGATGACGCGTGTCAGATCGAGCTCGTCGAGAAATGCGAACGCGTCGAAGCCGTGATTGCGCGCGTTGCAGTAGAGATTGTGCAGATCGAGCAGGATCCCGCAGCCGGTGCGCGCGGTCAGGGCGTTGAGGAACTGCGGCTCGCTCATGTCCTGATCGCGGAAATTCACGAAGTAGACGCTGTTCTCGAGCAGCAGCGGAATCGCTGCGATCTCCTGCACGCGATTCACGCGCTCGACGATCAGGTCGAGCACGTCCTCGTCGTACGGAAGCGGCACCGCGACGCCGGCGTGTTGATCCGCTCCATCCGCCGAGGTCACTTCAGCGAACGAAAGATGATCGCTCTGCCAGGCGAAGTCGTAGCGGCGTTGCCACTCGCCGAGGTGCGCGACGTATTCGAGATCGAATCGGCCGGCGTTGCCGATCGAGAGGCCGATGTTGTGCGCGACGACCGGGCGGCGCTCGAGCATCCACTTCAGCATGTCGGTCCACGACTCGAGCTCTTCGTAGCGCGGCTGCGCGCCGGGGCCGCGGTCGGTCCAGAACATGTCGGAGGTGATCTCGATGTAGTCGAGGGCATCGAGATCGGTCTGCAGAAATTCGGGGAGCGCGGGGTTGTACATCACCCCCACGCCGAGGCGCGGCAACTTTGCGAGGGTCGTCATGGTGATCTCCGATGGAGGGTCCCCGGCGCGCGCCTGCAAAGTCCGCGCGCCGGGAACGAGAGAGGGTTTACCCGATGACCGCGCGCTGATCGAGATCGACACGGATGACGTTCTCGAGACGCTCGCGGATGATCAGGTTGTCGCCGGACGTGCACGGCGTGCAGCCGCGCGGCAGTTTCGAGAAGACATCGCGGGCCAGGAAATCGAGCACCTTCGACAGATCGGTCAGCTTCGTTCCGTGCGGCACCACCACTTCCACCGTCCGCTTGTCTTTCGAATATCCCACTTCCGCCACTTGCTTGTCGTCGTACTTCACTCCACACCTCCTGTTGATTTGGGTTTGATGAGGGTTCAGATCTCCGTCGCGACAAACCAGTAGTGACGGAAAGTGGGGAAACGTTTCATGTCGGTGCTTCGCGCTTCGCGCCGCCCGCCCCGGGCTCGGGCACGGGCACGGGCACGGGCGCGGGCACGGGGGGAACGGGGGAACGGGGGAACGGCGAACGCAGAATTCAGAAACCCGTGCCCGTGCCCGTGCCCGTGCCCGGGGCGGGCGGGTCAGGCATCCGGCTCGTTTTTCTTTCGCGCCGCGAATGTTGAGGATGGCGAGGAAGAACTGGAGCGCGATCACCGCCCACGCTTTCGCCGACCAGCCCCATGCGATCCAGAGGACGTTGCTTCCGAGAAAGAGCCAGAAGCCCCACTTGCGCCGCGCCTCGGCGGTGGAGCCGGTGAGCCAGGCGGCGATGACGGTGACGACCATCGCCGGCCATTGGAGGTGGATGAGCCATGGCATGGCGGGCGGGAGTGCTGGTTTAATGCCGCCATGAACATTCGTGATGCGATTCTCCGCGCCGCGCCTGTGCTCGCTCAGTACGGTCACGCCGATTCGCAACCGTGGCTCCTGCGCGCCGGTCTCTCGAAGGAGCAGGCCCACGATGCCATCCGCTTCATGCCGCTCGCGTTCGGCAGGGACGTGCTGGCCGGCATCGGGGTCGACTTTTCGGACACGTATATCCGCATCGTCGATTCGCAGCAGGAAGAGCGCGCGCTGAACGACGAGCCTTTTTACCGCGAGGCGCTCGCACTCGCGCCGGTCGTGGCGACGGAAGTCGGCTTCGATGTGTTCAACAGCCTCGCGATGCAGAGCTCGGAGTTCCAGGCGCTCAACTCCGCGCTCAACGCGGGAGCGGAGGTGGAGAATCTCGTCGCTTCGCCGCCGGTGGTGATGTGCGATTACGCGGCGGCTGCGCCGGCGAAGGAGGAGGAGAAGCCGTGGTGGAAGTTCTGGGGGTGATTCGTTTCGCTTCGCGAGCCGCCCGCCCCGAGCCCGGGGCGGGTGGTGAGGCGAAGCGAAGCGAAGCTACTTCGCCCCCAACTTCACCAGCGTCGCCGTCCTCCCATCCTTCGCGGTCGTCACCGCCACGCGCCGGCCGGTCGTGAGATCGGCGCGCGTGGCGGGCTTGCCGTCGGCGTGGCGATAGACGGTCTCTGCTGACACCAGCACATCCAGCAACTTTCCGTTGGTGGTTGTCATCACGAACGAGCCGTCGTCCTGAAGCGTCGTGACGGTGCCCATGTACGTGTGCAGATGGCCTTCGTGCGCGAAGGCGTTCAGCGCGAAGGAGAGAAGGAGAAGAGAAAACAGGATCTTTTTCATAGGCGATAGGCGCTCGTGCCGCGCGGCTGTTGAAACCAGCCCGGGTCGCGGTTGTAATCCATGTCGTCGCGGATCTTGAGGATCGTGAACATGCCGCCCATGTCGATCGGTCCGTACGGGCCGTCGCCGCCGCGCATGGGGATGCTGTTGCGCGGCGTGGCCATCATCTCCAGGTGCGAGGCCATGTCGCCCATGCCGGTCGTGCCCATGACCATCGTGCCGGGCGTGAGTTTGTCGAGGCGCTCCTGCGTCGGCAGCGGATCGACGCCGAGGAGATTCGGCAGGTCATGGCCCATCTGATTCATCGTGTGATGGGTCTTGTGGCAGTGCAGCGCCCAGTCGCCGGGATTGTCGGCGATGAACTCGATGTCGCGCGTTGCGCCCACCGGCACGTTGACCGTGTTCTCGCCCCACCACGCCGATTCCGGCAGCGGGCCGGCGTCGGTGCCGGTGACGTAGAACTTGTGCCCGTGAAAGTGAATCGGATGCGAGTCCATGCTGAGGTTGCCGATGCGGATGCGCACGCGATCGCCGGTGCGCACGAGCAGCGGCTCCGTTCCGGGAAAGACGCGCGAGTTGAAGGTGAAGGTGTTGAAGTCGGTCATCACCGTCGGATCGGGCGTGGCCGTGCCCGGTTTGATGAACCATTCGTTGAGAAAGATGGCGAAGTCGCGGTCGACGCGGCGCGTCTTCGGATCGCGCGGATGAATGACGAAGAAGCCCTGCATGCCGAGGGCCATCTGCACCATTTCGTCGAAATGCGGGTGGTACATCAGCGTGCCGTTTTGCTTGAGCGTGAACTCGTACACGAACGTTTCACCCGGCGCGATCTTCGGCTGATTGAGTCCGGTCACGCCGTCCATGCCGTTCGGCAAGATGAAGCCGTGCCAGTGGATCGACGTTCCCTCGGGGAGTTTGTTCGTGACGAAGAGGCGCACGCGATCGCCTTCGACCGCTTCGATCGTCGGCCCGGGCGTCGAGCCGTTGTAGCCCCAGCAGTTGACGACGAGTCCCTCGGTGAACTCGCGCTTCACCGGCTCGGCGACGAGGCGAAACTCTTTCACGCCGCCGACCATTTTGTACGGCAGGGACGGGCCGACGTTCGGCGTGATGACTGTGGAGCGGGCGGCTCTTAGCCGCCCGGCGGGCTGAGAGCCCGCCGCTCCACGAGCTGCGAGCAAAGCGGCGAGCGGCGAGAACAGGACGTTGCGTCGCGAGATGGACATCAGTGGTCTCCTTCGGTGGTGATTCCCTGGAGCGCGCGGTCGAGATCGATGCGCGCGGTCCAGTACTCGCGCTGCGCGTCGACGTAATCGCTCTCCGCCTCCGCCGCGCTTTGCCGCGCCGCGAGGAGCTGGAAGATGCCGACGAACATGGCGTTGTGCTCGAGCTTCGTCAGCTCGACGATGCGGTGCCGGCGCGGCACGACGACGTCGCGGTAGTACTCGACGCGCGCCCGTGCCTCGGAGAGCGCCGCGTTCGCAGCGCGCAATCGCGACGATGTCTCCGCGGTGAGCGCGTTGACGAGGTGCCGCGCGCGCAAAAACTCCGCCTCGGCGCGCGTGCGCGCGGCGCGGCCGGTGTTGAAGATCGGGATCGGGATGACGAGGCCGGGGCCGACGGTGTGCTCGCCGCTCGGCTCGCGCTCGTAGTGGACGTCGAGCTCCACATCGCCGAGGGCCGCGAGACGCGCGACCGGGATGCGGCGCTGCGCGATGTCGAGCTCGCGCTGCGCGATCTGCAGATCGAGGCGTTGCTGCGCGGCGAGCTGCTCGAGCTGCGGTTGCTCCAGCTCGCTCGCAGGCAGCTCGGGAAACTTCTCCGGCACGCGCCATTCGAGCGCCGCGTCGCGGATTCCCATCGCGCGGATCAGCGTTTCGCGCGCGACGAGCAGCTTCCGCTCCGCGCGCGCGAGATCGAGCTTCGCCTGCTCGTAGCGCGCCTGCTCGTTCTCGAGATCGAGGTCGGTGATGTTCTCCGCCGCATGCTGCTTGACCGCGACCTCGGCCGCGGCCTGCGCGGCTTCGAAGCGCACGCGATCCTGCGCGACGTGCTGCGATTCGGCGAGGACGTCGAAGTACGCCGCGCGAACTTCGGCGCCGAAGCGCAGCACCGCGGCGTGGATGCGCAGCTTCGCGGCGTCGTAGCCGATGCGTCCGATGGCGCGGCGGCGCGGCAGATTGATCAGATCGATCAACGACTGCGCGAGCCGCAGCTCGTACGGCCGGCGCGGCTCGCCGGGAAGGCGCAGCTCGATCTCGAGCAGCGGATTGGCGATCGTGCTCGCGTCGATCAGCTCCGCGCGCGCGATGCCGAGCTCCGCGAGCTCGACCTGCAATCGCGGGTTGTTGATCAGCGCGATCGCGACGGCGTTGTCGGCGGTGAGCTCGCCGCCGAGGAGTTCGCGCACGCGCGCGTCATCAGCGGTGCGCGCCTCGGCGTGCCACTGCGCGCTCGCGACTTCCGTGTCTCGCGGCACGCTCACGCACGCAGTGAGAAACAGCAAAGAGAAAATGAGTACATGGTCCTTCATCGTCTGACTCCGTTTCGTAAAAGAGAACGGGCGCCGATGAAGGATCAGATGCGGAAGGTCTCGACGAGCAGATGCAAACCGACGTCGCGGTCGCAACGCACCGCGCCGTGGGTGATGAAATCGCGATACGACGTCGGGCGCGGAAGCGGATCGAAACGCTGCGCTGCAATCGACGCGAGACGGATCGCGCTCGGTGCGACGCCGGTGATTCGCTTCGCCGGCGGCGGAACTTCATGATGTTCCTCAGTCGGCGCGCTGGTCGCGATGTGACACAGCGGCGCCACTTCGTGAATCGCTTTGTGGAACGGCAACACGCAGCAGCCGAAATAGAAGACGGTCGCGACCAGCAGCGGAACGGTCGTGCCGGCGATCCATGCGGCGATGATGAATGCGCGTCGCATTGCGGTCAGATTCTAACGCCACGCAGGCGCAGCGCGTTGCCGATCACCGAAACGGAGCTGAAACTCATTGCCGCCGCGGCGATCATCGGATTGAGCAAGCCGAACGCGGCGATCGGAACGCCGATGGCGTTGTAGACGAAGGCGAAGAAGAGGTTCTGGCGGATGTTCTTCATCGTGGCGCGGCTGAGGCGGCGCGCGCGGACGATGCCGCGCAGATCGCCTTTGACCAGCGTCACGTCCGCGCTTTCCATCGCCACGTCGGTTCCGGTTCCCATCGCGATCCCGACTTCCGCCTGCGCCAGCGCGGGCGCGTCGTTGATGCCGTCGCCCGCCATCGCCACGATGCGCCCCTGCTGCTGCAGCCGTTTTACGGCGTCGGCTTTCTGATCCGGCAATACTTCGGCGATCACCTCATCGATGCCGAGCTGCTTCGCCACCGACTCCGCGGTCGTGCGGTTGTCGCCGGTGAGCATCACGATGCGCAAGCCTTCTTCGTGGAGTTGCTTGATCGCCTCGGCGCTCGTTTCCTTCACGGGATCGCTCACGGTGATGGAGCCTGCGAGCTTGCCGTCGACGAGGAGATACACGCTTGGTTCTGGTGTGGTGCGCGCCTCCGGCGCGCCTTGGGGGGACGGAGGCGCGCCGGAGGCGCGCACCACACCCAACAACGCGCGGTTCCCGAGCACGACGCGCTTGCCATCCACGATGCCGCGCACGCCTTTCCCCGGGATCGATTCGAAGTCGCTCGCCGCATTTACCGGTGGCGCAGCGGCAAGGATCGCCGCCGCGAGCGGATGTTCGCTTGCTTTCTCCACGCTCGCCGCGAGTCGCAGCACTTCTTCTTGCGTGAAGCCGTCTTCGGCGACAACGGACGTCACTTCCGGCTTGCCGAGCGTGAGCGTGCCGGTTTTGTCGACGACGAGCGTGTCGACCGTGCGCAGCACTTCGATGGCTTCGGCGTTGCGGAAGAGCACACCGACGCTCGCGCCTTTGCCCGTCGCGACCATCACCGACATTGGCGTGGCGAGGCCGAGGGCGCACGGGCAGGCGATGATCAGGACGGCGACGGCGTTGACGATGGCGTGAAGAAGGGAGCCGGTGAGGATCCAGGCGACGAATGCGATCACGGCGACGGCGATGACGGTTGGGACGAACCATGCCGACACGCGGTCGGCGAGTTTCTGAATCGGCGCGCGGCTGCGTTGCGCCTGCGCGACCATGTTCACGATCTGCGCGAGGAGCGTGTCGCGGCCGACGCGTTCGGCGCGCATCAGCACGGAGCCGGTGGTGTTGACGGTCGCGCCGATGAGGCGGTCGCCGCTTGTTTTCTCCACGGGCAGCGGCTCGCCGGTGACCATCGATTCGTCGACGCTCGTCGCGCCGTCGACGACGACGCCGTCGACTGGAATCTTTTCGCCCGGTCGCACGCGCAGCACGTCACCGGGCTTTACCTCATCCAGCGGAACGTCCCGTCCGTTGGCGAGACGCGCGGTTTTCGGCGCGAGGCCGAGGAGCGCGCGGATCGCGGCGCCGGTGCGGCTGCGCGCGCGCAACTCGAGCACCTGGCCGAGGAGCACGAGCGTCACGATCACCGCCGCGGCCTCGAAGTACATTCCGACGAGGTGCACGCTCGCCAGCGTGGCGACGGTGCTGTAGACATACGCGACCGCCACGCCGAGGCCGATCAGCGTGAACATGTTGAGCGCGCGATTGACGATCGACTGCCACGCGCGCACGAAGAACGGCCAGCCGCCCCACAACACGACCGGCGTCGCGAGCAGCATCTCGACGTACGGCATCGGCCGCGTCATAGCGATGATCACGAGCGGCACCGAGAGCGCGGCGCTGATCCAGAAGCGCCGCGTCATGTCTTCGAGCTCGGGATTCTTTTCCTCGTCGAGCGTGATCTCGCGCGGCTCGAGCGCCATGCCGCAGATGGGGCAGGTGCCGGGTTGGTCGCGGATCACCTCCGGATGCATGGGGCAGGTCCATTCGGAGGCGGTTGCGCGGTTGCTCGGTTGCGCGGAGTCGAACTTGGCTTTGCAGCGCGTCGAGCAGAAGTAGTACGTCTGGCCGTCGCGCACCGTGGAGCCGGCGGCACGCGCCGGGTCGACGGACATGCCGCAGATGGGGTCGATGTGCATCAGAGATCGCTGAACACCGCGGCGAACATCTCAATCCCATCCCACAAATTCTGCAAGCGCAGGTTTTCGTCGGAGGAGTGCTGGTTGTTGTCGTGGTTGGCGATCGGGAAGCCGATGGCGGGCGTGCCGGCGGGCTGTTGGAAGAGATACATCGGCACGCTGCCGCCGAGGGTGGGGAGGAGGACGGGCGGGTGGCCGGCGTTGGTGAGGATCGAGGCGAGCTTGCGCGAGAGCGGGAGGTCGAGGGGCGTGCGGGCGGGCGGGTAGCCGCTGCCCCAGTTCACGCGCACGAGCTTCGGATGGGCGAGGCGCGTCGCGGCGTCGGGCGTGTCGCGGACGATCGTGTAGCCCTGCGACTCGATGTGTTTTTCGACGAGGGGCTTGATCGACTCCGGCGTCTCGTTCGGGACGAGACGGAAGTCGATCGACGCGCGGGCTTGCGTCGGAATCGTGTTCGAGGCCTGCTCGCCGACGCGGCCTCCTTCGATCCCGCGCAGGTTCAGCGCAGGGCAGCATGATCCGCTCGTTCAGCGGATCCGCTTCCGTCGAGCCGATCTGAAACTCGCGGCGCAGACCGTCTTCGACCGGCGGGACTTTGCTCAGCGCTTCGCGCTCCGCGGCGTTCGGCGCGCGGACCTGATCGTAGAAGCCGTTGATCAGGATGCGGCCGTTCTCGTCGCGCATCGAGTCGATGAGATGGGTGAGGCGCACGATCGGATTCGGCACCCAGTTTCCGTAGTGGCCGTCGTGCAGTCCTTTGATCGGACCGTACAGCGTCAGCTCGAGATCGACCACGCCGCGCGCGCCGAAGAAGAGCTGCATGCGGCGGCTCTGATGCACGGGACCGTCGCAGATGATCCAGGCGTCGGGGCGCAGCACGTCGGGATAGGCGGCGAGGTATTCGGCGAGATGCGGCGAGCCGGCTTCTTCTTCGCCTTCGAAGATGAAGCGGAGGTTGACCTTCGGCGCTTTCTTCTGCGCGCGGAGGAGATCGATCGCGGCGAGCATGGCGATGATCGGCGCCTTGTCGTCGCCGGAGGAGCGCGCGTAGAGGCGCCATTCGGGATCGATCGTCTGCGCGTTCTTCCAATCGACGTCGTTGCCGCGCGCATCGCGCATCACCGGCGTCCATGGATCGCTCTTCCACTTCGATTTGTCCACAGGTTGACCATCGTAGTGGGCGTAGAAGGCGATGGTCTGCTTCGCGCCGGGCGCGGGAAGATCGGCGACGACGATCGGCGGCGCGTTGCCGACCTGCAGCTTGCGCGCGGCGATTTTTCGTTTCGCGAAGAGCGCGACGATGGCGTCGGCGTTGCGCTGGATGTTCGGCGCGTCGGAGGCGAGGTTGGGGATCGCCAGCAGGTCGGCGAACTCGATCAGGATCTCGCGCTGGTTGGGGACGGCGGCGAAGAGGGGAGTAGCAGAGAACAACGCGGCGAAGGCGAGCCCGCGCGTCAGCAGCTTCATTCGGACATCGCGGGCTGCGGCAGCGCGCGTGAGCGGGCACGGCCACGGACACGCGCGGGAGCGCGTCCGCTGATGCGGCGCCGCAGACGGGCGAAGCGGACGGCCATCTTGCGGCGGCCGCGGCGGTCTTTCAGCGTCAGGATGGTGCGGATCAGGACCATGAACCCGATCGCCGCGCCGGCCTGTACTTTCCAGCCGAAACTCTCCAGCGATACGCCGAGGAACGCGACCATGCCGATGAGGATCGGAGTCCAGATGATGGCGGCGATGAGAAAGTAGAGCGAGAAGCGGGCGAAGCTCATGCCGAGCGCGCCGGCGGCGACGTAGGCCGGAACACGCGCGCCGGGAAGGAAGCGCGCGGTCAGGACGGCGGTGGTGCCGTGCTTCTCGAACCAATCCATGGCCTTGCGCACCGGACGCTCCCAGCGCGTGCCGAGGCGGGAAATCAGCGGCATGCCGAGGATCCGGCCCGCGCCGTAGTAGAGCAGATCGCCGGCGTAGATCCCCACGATGCAGGCCACCGTCACGGAGAGAAACGAATGCCTTCCGCTGGCGACGAGCAAGCCCGCCGTCACGCAGACGAGGTCTTCGCTGATCAGCGTTCCCAAGGCCAGTGTAAGGAGCTCGAGCATAGGTTTAAGCCAGTGTATCGGCGGAACAGGGGAGGCCGGAAAAACATTGCGTCACGTGGTAGCTGATATCAAAGTGATATCATTTTCGCTATGGCGGAAATCCTGATCCGCGGACTCGACGACGAGATCGTGCAACGGCTCAAGAAGCGCGCGGCGCGAAACAATCGATCGCTTCAGGCGGAGTTGCGCGAGGTCATCGAGCGCGGGGCGGCGTTCGATGTGATCGAGAGCCGGGCGCTTGCCGCGCGCATCCGCGAAAAACTGAGCGGCCGGGTTCACTCTGACAGCACTGAGCTGATCAGAGAAGACCGGGATCGATGAGAAGGCTCGTCGTCGACGCCAGCATTGTTCTGAAATGGTTTGTTTCCGAAAACCTCTCCGCTGAAGCAGTTCGGTTGCTCGATTCGAGATTCTTGCTTTGTGCCCCGGATCTTCTCGTGACTGAGCTCGCCAATGCACTTTGGAAAAAAGTGCAGCGATCGCAAATATCGAGGAAGGACGCTGCTGCGATTTTGTTGGCCGTCGAGGTCATCTCTCTGGAGGTTTTTCGCACGAGGCCGCTGGTGGCCAGTGCGTTCGATCTGGCTGTACACCTGAAACACCCGGTGTATGACAGCGTCTATCTCGCGCTAGCGATCGCACAGGAGTGCGCGTTGGTGACTGCCGACAAACGCTTTCACTCGGTCGTCGCGCAGTCCGAACTTTCCCATCACGTGGCCTGGATCGAAGACGAGCTGTAATCCGGCGACGGTTCTTCCGCCCGCATCAACCGATCCAGCAGCGGCGCTTCGCGGAAACATTGCGTGGATGCCGCGCTGAGGGCGGCCGCAACGTGACACCTTCGTCACCCGCCCTTCAGGAATGCCGTGGACCCGCGCCCTACAATCCGGCTCATGGTGCGGACGCGAGCGCTGTTCCTGTCGTCGCTGTTCTGCGTTGCCGCCACCGCGTCGGCAGTCGATCGGTGGATCCCGATCGCCGGTACGGTCGGGGTGTTCCACACCGACGTTCGCATTCTGAATCCTTCGACGACGAAAGACATCGAGATCGTCGCCCGCTTTTTTCCGGCGGGGAACGTCGACAACAGTGCGGTCGTGACGGGCGCGGGCGCCACGTTCACGGTGCCGCGGCGCGGCATGACCGTGATCGACGACGTCACGTCCGCGCTCTTCCACACCACGCAGCTCGGCGCGATCCGGTTCACGTCCGCCGATGAATTCACTGCCAGCACGCGCATCTACGCGCAGACGGAGACCGGAACGCTCGGCCAGTCGTTTGCCGGGGAGCTGGCGGTGACGCGAGGCACGATCCTGCAACTGAAATCGACTCCTGCGTTTCGCACGAATGTCGGCGCGGTGAACGTCGGGAATGCGACGGCGGAGCTGACCTGGCGCCTCTACGACAAAAACAATTCGGTCGTGGCGACGACGTCGACGACCATGCCGCCGTACGCCGTGATCTCCCCTTCGAATCTCACCGCGTTCTTCGACGCGTCGAACGTCGATCTCTCGGAAGCGTGGGTCAGCTTCACCTCGACGAGGCCGGTGTTGGTGTACGGCTCGGTCGTCGACAATGCCACGACCGATCCGACCACGATTCCCGCGCAGCGCGATCCCGGCGATCAGCCAGCCGACACCGCAGCGGTCACGACGACCGGAGCGTTCTTTGCGCTGCACGTCGCAAACATGAATGCGAGCGCCGGTTGGTATTCGGAAAAGCTCGGTCTGAAAATCGCCCTGCAGGTTCCGAAGAGCGGAGAGTTCCCCGCGGTCACGGTGCTCGAGGGAGGCGGTTTGCTCGTGGAGCTGATCCAGCGCGACGACGCCGTGCCGCCGGGAACGGCGCCGCGTCACGGATTCACGAAAGCGGGGATGATCGTCGACGACTTCGACCAAGCGATCGCGACGCTCACCGCGCGCGGCGTTCCGTTCTTCATCGGACCGTTCCCGGCGACGGCCACGCAGCGCGCGAACGTGATCATCCAGGACAACGCCGGCAATCTGATTCAACTCTTCGGGCAGACGTCGCGGCCATGAGTCGAGGGCGCCGGGACGGCGCCTGACCAGCCGGCGAGATGCCGGCGTTCCGCCAGCAGATCCAGCAGCGGCGAGGTCATCGCCGTCGTCACCAGCGCCATGAGCACGCACATCGTGAAGAGGTTGGGGGAGATGACGCCGATGTCGCGGCCGATGTTGAGGACGACCATTTCCATGAGGCCGCGGGTATTCATCAACACGCCGATGGCGGCGGCGTCGCGCCAGCCGAAGCCGACGGCGAGGGCGCTGAGCATGGCCCCGCCGAGTTTGCCGACGATGGCCACGGCGAGGACGAGGAAGCAGCAGAACCAGAGCGAGGGTGTACTGAGGCCGCCGACGTTCGTGCGGAGGCCGGTGACGGCGAAGAAGAGCGGGAGCAGGAGCATGGTCATGCCCTGCATCTGCGCGGTGAGTTTTTCGTTGCGAGGCATGATCGCGCCGGCGAGGAAGGCGCCGAAGAGGGCGTGCACGCCGAGTTGTTCGGTGATCCAGGCGGAGGCGAGGGCGAAGACGAGCGAGGTCGTGAGGCCGGGGCTGCGCAGCAGCGGGCGGACGACGAAGATCATCGCGCAGACGTAGAGCGCGAAGAGGGCGAGCTGCACGCCGAGCGTGGCCAGGCTGCCGGCGCGGACGAGGAGGACGACGAGGGCCAGGACGCACCAGGCCGTGACGTCGTCGACGGCGGCGCTGCCGAGGGCGGTGCTGCCCATTTTCGTCTTCATCAGATCGCGCTCGGTGAGGATGCGCGCAAGCACGGGGAAGGCGGTGATGCTCATCGCCGTGCCGAGGAAGAGGGAGAAGCTGCGGAACGAAACGGACGGATCGGAGAGGCGCGGGTAGAAGTAGACCGCGAGCGCGGTGCCGAGCAGGAACGGGACGATGATGCTGACGTGGCTGATGACGACGACCGTGTGCTTCCGCTCGCGCAGCAGCTCGGGGGCGAATTCGAGTCCGACGAGGAACATGAAGAGGACGAGCCCGACCTGACTGAGCGTCTGCAGCGCGGGGATGCTCGACGCAGGAAAGACGTAGGCGAAGGCGCCGGGCGCGACTTGGCCGAAGAGCGATGGGCCGAGGAGAATGCCGGCTGCGATCTCACCGATCACCGACGGTTGTCCGATGCGTTTGAGCAGAATCCCGAGCGCGCGTCCAGAGACGACGATCACGATGATCTGCAACAGGGTGACGCCCAGGTTCACGCCGCTTCCTCGCGATACGGACGCAGCGCTTCGCGCAGCTCTTCCGGCACCGGCACCGCGGCGGTGCCGCGCAGGCAGGCGATTTCCATTTCGCCGCGGGCAACGACGGTCTCGCGGCTCGGCTCGCGTTTCACGTACGTGAAGCGGAGCGTCATGCCGCTCGGCTTGAGCGTTACGAGCGACATGCGCACCGAGACTTTGTCGAAGGCGAGGAGCTCTTCCTCGTATTCGCACGACACGCGCACGGTCGCGAGCTTGAGGCCGCCGGCGATGTCTTCGAGCACGCTCGGCGCGTGCTCGTGCAGGAACATCTCGCGGCAGCGTCCCTGCCAGGAGAGGTAATGGACGTAATAGACGTTTCCGATCAGGTTCGTTTCCTGGAATCCAACGGTGTGCTCGTATTCAAAATAGCGCATTTCGAAGCTCCTCTTGGTCCCGTCATCCTGAGCCGCGAAGACGGCGAAGGATCTCAAAATGCGTAACTTGAGATCCTTCGCTGCGCTCAGGATGACGCTGGGATGTTCTACTCCTTCGCCACGGCGACGATGCAGTCGCGCATCACGTACGTGTCGATGCGGTGCGCGCCGGAACGGAACGTGACGCGGCGGTGTTTGCCCGCGCCGTCGACGACCAGCGGCACGCGCGCGTCGCCGGCGAGCTTCTTCATCGACTCGCGCGCCGACCACACCCTCGCCTGCGCGAACCGGTGTTCATCTCCCGACAGTTTCGTGCAGACCTCGGCGATCCCTCCGTCGTGCGCTCCCATGATCGTGTCCCACGACTCGCCGTCGACGTGCTGCACGTCGACGCCGACCGGCTTCTCGTGCGTGACCGTCAGAGCGATGCCGGCGTCGTGCGAGCGCGAGATGTGGCCGTTGGCGATGAGCGGCTTGCCATCGTGGCGATGCAGCACCGGCGTCTCCGAATCGCCGACGTGCACGCGCACGTCGAGCTCGCGCTCGAGGAACGGTCCCCACAGCGCGGGCGCGAGGTCGTCGACGCGATCGCGGCGGGCGACGATCTGCAGACGCAGTCCGCGCCAGCGCTCGAAGAGACGGCCGTCGGGCGCGGCGAGATCGACGTCGTAGACAAAGCCGTCGGCATCGCGCGAAATCTCGCGGGCGACGACGATCGTGTCGCCTTCGACGCGCCCGTACAGCTCGACGGAGGCGATGCCCTGCGGCAGCACGGTCGCCTGCGGGACGCAGGCCTGCAGCGCGTGGATCGCGGCGTCGCGAATCGTCGCGTCGCCGAGGAGCACGGTGGCCGGGAGATAGCGATGGAAGAGCGGCTCGTGATGCGGCGCGATCTCGGCGACGCATTCGGTCGCGGTGAGGCGGCGATAGCGCTTCACGCCCTGGAAGCGGCCGGTGTGGAAGAGCAGCGGCCCGTAGAGATCGAGCTTCGGATCGAGCTCGACCTCGCCGGCGGCGATGTCGATGCGCGGGCGCTCGGGACGCGTGCCGACGACGACGCGCGCGCGGAAGTGGTCGAGGTGGAACTGAGTCGACGAAGATCGAACGGCGACGTCGACGCGATCGCCGTTCACGAGCGCCGCGACGCGCATGGTTGCCAGCGTGACCGGATGCAGCAGCTCGACGTTGTCGATGCGCACCGCGGTCTGGCCGGTGACCGTTTGCGCGATCTGCGTCATTGCTTCGAGTCCGACGACCGCGGGCAGGAGCGGCTCGCCGCTGAACGCGTGATCGACGAGGTACGGATCATTCCGCAGCGAGACCTCGGAGTCGGCGATGAGCTCGACGCCGGGGATCGTGAAGCGCGGCTGTTCGAGGAAGCGATAGAGCGGCATGGCCTCGTCGGCGTAGCGGATCGTGGCCGGGTCGCCGAGGCGGCCGCAGGCCATGACGTGCGACGCGGGAGGCGCGGCGGCGAGGCTGGTCATCAGGCGCACCGCGTCGTCGGGCGCGATCGGCGTGATGCCCTGCCGGCGCAACGCGTCCATCGTGCCGAGGCGCTCGCCCATGCCCATGCCGGACCAGACGCTGTACTCGATGCAGATCGCGTTGCACTTCGGATGCTTCGCGCCGAATTCTTCGGTGCGGCGCGCGAGCCATTCGTTGGCGAACGCGTAATGCGCTTCGCCGCGCATGCCGGTGCGGGCGATGACGGAGCCGAAGGTGATGAGGACTTTCAGCGCATTCGGGATCGACGGCGTCGAGGACGTTCTGCAAGCCGTCGAGCTTCGGCGCGGTGGCGGCGCGGAAGGCGTCGCGATCGAGCGCGTCGAGGAGCGCGGGTGCGTTCGTGCCGGCGGCGTGCAGGATGGCGGTGACGTTTTCGAATTTGCGCGTCAGCGGCTTGGTGACGTCGGCGATGACGTATTCGTAGTCGATGTTGGTGAGGCGGGCGAGGTTCGCGAGCAGCTCGGGATCGTCTTTCGAGCGGCCGAGGAGGATCAGCTTCGCGCCGCTCGTTTGTGCGAGGTGCAGCGCGGACTCGAAGCCGATGCCTTTGCCGCCGCCGGTGACGAGCAAGTACATCTTCTTTGGACAGACAGGATTGTCTGTCCTCCACCTTCGCGACGACGATGCGGGGTTCTTTGCGGATGCTGTCTTCGTAGAAGGCTTCGCAGAAGTCGCCGTGCGCTTCTGCCTCGGCGATGATGGCGTCGGCGTCGAAGGCCTGCAGGTTGACGATGCGCACGGAGACGTCGGGCTTCTCGATGAAGAGCGTGCGCGCGAAGCCGGCGCCGCACGGTGCGTATTGCACGACGACGAGGCGCTCTTCGGTGTCGCGGCATTGGAGCAGGAGCTCGATCGCGGCGTCGGGGTCGTCTTTCGGAAGGACGACGATCGTGCCGCTGCCTTGCGGAAGGCGATCGCTCGGATAGTCGCCGAGGACGCGCCAGTTGGACGCGGAGTCTTTCTTCTTCGAGCCGATCTTCACCGGCACGTTTTCGATCGTGAAGGCGCGCAGCCAGTTGGCGACTCCCTCGGGGAGTTTCGGTTCCGCGGCCGGCGCTTCGGTGCCGCGCAGTGCTTCGAGTGCGGCGGTTGCTTCTTCGATCGTCGCGTTCGCGAACGACGTCGGATCGGCGAGTGGCGGGACGCCCATCGCGCGCGCGGCGTCGGCGAGAAGTCTTGCGACTGTGATCGAAGAAAGATGGAGATCGGATAACAGCTTGGATGTTGGAAGCACGAGATCGAGTGAGAGATCGACGTGCTTCGCCACCAGCTCGCGGAGTGAGCCGGTGACGGGCTCTTCGGGTTGGGCGACGGGAGTTGGTGCTCTCCTGCGCGGGCACGGGAGTTTGCGTATAGGCGAACGTTTCCGTCGGCGAGATGATGAACGTCGGCTTCACCTCGAGCTCGAACGGCCGCGCGAAGCGATTTTCGAAGAGCGCGTCGAGGTCGACGTCCGCGCCGGCGTTCCATGCCGCGGCGACGGCGTCGAGGATGCGATCGGAAGAGACGACCGGCACGCTCGCGAACGAGGCGAGGTTCGTGAGGACGTGGCCGGGGCCGACTTCGATCAGCAGATCGGCTTCGCGGGCGACGGCTTCGAGCGCTTCGCGGAAGCGGACCGGCAGCGTGAGCTGCGAGGCGAGGAGGTCGGGGATCGAGGCGTCGGGGCGGAGCCAATCGCCCGTGACAGTCGAGAAGACGCCGCGGACATTCGGACGCGGCGCGAGTTGGCTCGTGTAGTCGCGCAGCGGCGCGGCGGCGGGGGCCATCATCGGCGAATGGAACGCGGCGGCGACGGGGACGCGCGTGGCCTGGATGCCGCGCTTCTTCGCGAGGTCGATCGCGCGGTCGACGGCGTCGCCGGAACCGGAGATCACGGTCTGCTTCGGGCCGTTGTAGCAGGCGATGCCGAGGTCGTCGTCGAGGGCGATCTCGTTCGGCGCGCAGGAGAGCGCGCCCATGGCGCCGTCGCCGGCGAGTTGTTGCATGGCGTTGCCGCGGAACGTGGCGAGATCGATGAGCTGCTGCTCGTCGAGCGCGCCGCTCCAGTGCAGCGCGGTCAGCTCGCCGAGGGAGTGGCCGATCGCGCAGCGGGCTTCGATGCCGAGGCGGCGGAGCTCTTTCAATCTTTCGATGGAGGCGCGGACGATGGCGGGTTGGGCGATGTCCGTGGTGACGTTGGGGATGGAGCCCTGGCCGGAGAAGAGGAAGGCGATTCTCGGGCGGCGGGACGCCGCCTGACCAGCCGCCGAGACGGCGGCGTTCCGAAGTTCTGGCGGGCGTCGACGCGACGAAGGCGGCGCGGTAGGCGCGGCTGGTGATTTTCTTGCGCAGAGACAGCGCGAGGTCCGTCAGTTCGGCGAGGGAAAGATCAGTCGCGCGTTCGGCGACTGCATTTATGAGTTGCAGACAGTTCTTCTTGCGACGACGCGCCGAAGAGGAAGAGCTCCGCGTCCGGTTTGCGCAACACCGGAACGCTCTTCGGACGGCCTTCGCCTTCGAGGATGACGTGGGTGTTGATGCCGCCGAAGCCCATCGCGCTGACGGCGGCGCGGCGCGGCGTGTTTTCCGGCCACGCGATCGGGCGCTGGGTGACTTGCAGCGGAGCGACGTCGCGCGGCTCATTGCAGCCGGTGATCGGGGGAATGACGCCGGTGCTCACGGCCATCATGGCCTTGATCATTCCGGCGATGCCGGCGGCCGCTTTGGTGTGGCCGATGTTGGCTTTGATCGAGCCGATGAAGCGCGGGCGATCGTCCGACAGCAGCGACGTGACGGTCGAGATCTCGATCGGATCGCCGACCGGCGTGCCGGTGCCGTGTCCTTCGAACATCGTCACGCTGTCGATCGAAATCTCCGCGCGCTTGTACGCGCGCTGGAACGCGAGCCGCTGTCCGCTGGATTCGGGGCGGGTCATGCCGCCGTGGCCGTCGGACGACATGCCCCAGCCGAGGAGCGAGGCATAGATGTGCCGGCCTTCGCGAATCGCGTCGTCGCGGCGCATCAGCACCACGAAGCCGCAGCCTTCGCCGGGGAGGAAGCCGTTCGACTTTTTGTCGTAGACCCACATGCGCTCTTTGGCGAGCGCAGTGACTTTCGCGAAGCCGATCAGCTCGAAGGGATCGAGGCTGAGATCGACGCCGCCGGCGAGCGCGACGTCGAGCTCGCCCGACGCCAGCGCGTTGCAGGCGTGGATCACCGAAAGCAGCGACGACGAGCAGGCGCCGTCGACGGTGTAGCCGCCGCCGTGGAATCCGAAGTAGTTGCAGATGCGGCCGGCGATCGTGTTCGAGAGGCCGCCGCTCAGTGTGTCTTCACCGACCGCGGCGAGCGGTCCGTTGAATTCTTCTTCGAGCTTGCGCAGCTCTTCGCCGGAGATGCCGGCGTTCATCGCGGCGCGGCGGACGTACGGCCAGCGCAGGCGCAGCGAGTTCGCGCGCGAGCTGTCGCCGGTGAGCGTGTTGCCGAGGATCACGCCGGTCGTGTCGGCGGGCGGCTCGAACGCCGCATCGCGCAGCGCGGCATCGGCGACTTCGAGCGCGAGCCAGTGCGCGAGATCGGCCGAGTCGTACGTCGACCGCGAGACGCGATACTTCGCGCGGTCGAACGTCCAGTTCGTGATCAGCGCCGCGTTCTGCGAATACGTGCGATCCGGAGTCTTCGGATCGGGCGAGTAGTAGTCGTCGAGCGGCAGCCGCTCGCGCGGCATGCGCCGGAACGCCTGCCTTTGTGCGAGGACGTTTTCCCATAGCTCCGAAGGGGATGTGGCGTCGGGATAGCGGCACGCGGCGCCTACGATGGCGATCGGGGTGGCCATGATTCGAGAACCTCCTCAGCGGTCGGGTGGTAGTGAGCAGAGAGAGAAAACGTTTCACATCGCCTCCCAGGCGCCGTGAAACGGAAAAGGGATTGCGTGATCGAACCAGATGCGCGCGACCGGTCCGTCCTCCGGACGCGCGGCGTCGATGACGGCGACGTAGCTCGCGTCGTGCGCGCTGTCGTAGACGAGCGTGAGCACGAAGTCGCCGGCGACGCACGGCTCGCTCGGAACGGCGTTGTCGCCGAGCGGAACGTTGCGGTGCGCGCGCGTTTTCGGATCGAAGCGGCAGAGCGACGGCGGGAGGCCGTTGTCGAAGCAGAGAAACCAGGTGGCGTCGTGTTGCGCATCGAACGCCGGAAATTCGCAGAACGCGGTCGAAAGAGTCTCGGTGTGCATGCGCCGCGCGGCGAGGTCGAGCGTCGCGCGCGCATAGCGCGACGCGGGCGGCAGCGTCGGCGGATCGTACGGCGCGCGGCCGAACCAGCGGTTCGTTTCGAAGTTGTCGTACGGGATGTAGTCGACCTTGATGATTCCGTCGCGCTCTTCCCACGCGTTGACGAAGTGCCATTGGAAAAACGGATCGACGGTGAAGCGGATCGGCTTCGCGGGATCGGCGAGCGGGACGACGACGATCTCCGTTCCGTGCGACGGCTCCCAGGCGAGGTTGTCGTCGAACGGCGTGATGCCGGCGAGAAGACGCGCGAGGCGCAGCCGGATCGGCGGGCAGAAGAAGATCATGTGCTTCGGCGTGGGGATGAAGTCGTGGATGAGCGTCGGGCGCGGCAGCGGCACGTTTCCGATGCGCTTCGCATCCGCGTACAAATCGAGGGAGAACTTCGGGCCGTAGTGGATGCCGAAGTTGAAGAGCGTGCCGTTCGCGCGATGCGGATGCGCGGAGAACGTCGGGCCGATTTGACCGCCGAGGGTCGTCTCGCCGCGGGTCTCGAGCGTGTCGCGATCGACGGCGATCGGCAGGCCCGCTTCCCACAGCGCGAGGAGCTGGCCGTCCCACGGAATCACGGAGATGTTCGCGGGATTCTTCGGAAGCGTGAGCCAGCGGCGCCAGCCGCGTCCGAGCTGCGCGTAGCTGCGATAGAGCTGGCGATTCGCCTTTTTTTCTTTGCGGAGCCAGCGCGTGTCGAGGACGCGGACGGCGCCTTCGACGCGTGGAGTAGTGCGCGCCTCCGGCGCGCCTTGGGGGGCGGGAGGCGCGCCGGAGGCGCGCACCACACCCGAAGATCCGAATCGCACCGCCGTCACTGCGCCGTCCGCATCGAACCAATGCAGATACGGCTCGCCGCCGATGCCGAACTTTGCCGGGCCGCAGCGATAGAGCGTGCCGCGCAGCGAGTCGGGCACACGTCCTTCCACCCGGAGCGGCTCGAAGCCATGCTCTCGCGGAAGGTCGCGGAAGATTCCGCGCCACGATGAAGTCGTCTGCGCGGAATTCATTTGGCGATTTGAATAATCGGAGTCTCGATGACCTCGGGATCCGCGACGTCATCGATAGGGAAGGGCTCGTGGTACTTGCCGTGCGCCCGCAGCGCGTGCGGCGTGTAGCGCCAGTCGTCGTTGCCGGCGAAGAACACGTCGCGCAGCGCGGTCGAGAAGCGGCGCGTCGTGTCGCGCATTTCGCGTCCGACGAACTGCATCACGTGATTCGCGTACGTCATCAGGCTGAAGCTCGCGTAGTCCTTCCACTTCGGATCGCCCTGAAAGCGATACCAAAGCACGTGACGCGCGCCGTTCGGCAGCGTGAACGTCGACGGCGCGCGATGCGCCGGGTCGCCGAAGCCCATGTACGGCGGCAGGAACTTCAATCCGCCGAGGCGCTCGAAAATCCTGCGACTCGCTTCCTGCGGCGGAACGCGTCCTTCGACCGCATCCGCGATGTCGTCGCTCGATTCGTCCATCGCCGCGCGCACCTCGGGGAGATGGCTGCTGAGGACCCCGATGCGTCCCGGCTCGGTCGTCATCTCGAGGAAGCGGCGGTCGCCGGTGCGCAGATAGTCGAGCAGCAGCTTGAAGGCGCCGAACGTGCCGAGGAAGTTGCCCATCGCCCAGTTGCGATTCCAGGCATTCCAGAGGTCGTAGTGCGCGAACGAGTCGAACGACTTGTTCACGATCAGGTCGTAGTGATCGAAGCCGGTGTTGACCACGTCCTCGACGCGCTGGAAGCGCTCGGCCGAAAACTCGTTGTCGCGGAACGCCTCGAGCATCGCGTCGGCCATCAGATCGATGGCCACGGTGAGCACCGACATGCCGCTGGAGAAGAGCGGATCGACGAAGCACGCCGCGTGCGGCAGCTGGATGTAGCGATCGCCGACGCAGTGCGCCTGCGAGTACTGAATGCGTCCGCTGCCGACCCACGGCCGCACCGCGCGCGCGTCCGCGAAGTGTTTGCGGATCGTCGGGAAGCGGCTGATGATCGAGCGGAACTCGTCCTCCGGCGCGCCCTGCGGCGTCGGATATTTGCGGCGGTCGAGCATCATGCCGACGCTCGTCAGCGGGTTCGTCGACTCGCGATGATTGTTGAACGGGATGACCCAGATCCAGCCGCCGTCGAAAATGTGATGCATGGTCGCCTGGCCGAGCGGGGAGGGGACGCCGTGCTTGCCGTCGATGAGGAGATCGGCGGGCTTCACGTCGATCATGTGCGTGTAGAGCGCGCGCGTGTTCGTGCGGAAGCGCGGCTGCTGCGTCGCGCAGGTTGAACTGCGTGGCGATGTGCGAGCGCATCCCGCCGGCGTCGATGACGAACGAGCAGCGGATGGTCTCGCCTTTGTCGGTGGTGAGGCGGATCTGATCGGATTCGAACTCGAGCTTGGCGATCTTCGTCTGCTGCCGGAAGTGCGCGCCGTACTTCACGGCCATCGCCGCGAGGTAGGCGTCGGTGTCCTGGCGAAACAGATGCGAGTCGGGCCCGAACGGCGGCGTGAGCGTCGGCAGCTGGTTCGTTTCCTCGGCACGGTGGCGCTCGCCTTCCCGGTGATACATGAACGCGAACGAGCGCTTCACGCCGCAGTTGGAGCTGACGTTGTCGCGGAGCGCGTGGAAGCTGCCGATCCAGCCGATCTCCGGCACGCCGTGCTTTTCCGCGAGGATGCGCAGCCGCACGCCCGTCTCCGGGATGAGCGACTCGCCGATGGTGAAGCGGGGATGAGCGAGCTCTTCGATGAGCAGCGTGGAAAGACCGTGCTTCGCCAGGATGCAGGCGAGCATAGAACCGCCGATACCCGATCCGAGAATCGCGACGTCGTACAAGGGTGAGCCTCCTCCGGCAACGGAAAGCCTGCGTGCTTTTCCGCTTCAGCAGTTGCGGGTCTGCGTAGGGACGTCAAAATGTGTCTGAATGGGAAACGCGGCCGTGACGAGGATCACTTTCCCGGTTCCGCCCTTACTCGGTGAGAGTAGTGACGCGAACAGGCGAAACGTTTCATTGGCGGGTGGGCTCCTTCAAAATACTCCGCATGCTTTCGTACGAAGTCACGATTCAACTCGAGGATGCCGCGCTCGCCGATGTGCTGGAGCGGTACATGCGCGACCGGCACGTCGCGGACGTCGTGGCCACGGGATGTTTTCTCGACGGACGGCTCGAGCGGAGCGCGGAGACGGTTTACCGCACGCGCTACACCGTCGCTTCGCAGGAGGATCTCGATCGCTACCTCGCCGATCACGCCCCGCGCCTGCGCGCGGATTTCCACCAACACTTCCCGGCCGGCGTGCAGTTGTCGCGGGCAGTTTGGAGGGAAGTGATCAGGGTGTGATTCACGCGGAGGATAACGGATCAGCTTGACGTCTGCTGATGTGGCACCGAAGTATGAGTCCGGAGGGTGTCCATATGCATTTACGGAGCGTTGTCGCGACGCTGCTATTTGCGTCGGTGTCGCTGCTGAGCAGCTCAAATGCGTCAACGCATTCAGAGGGAAGCTCTTCCCGGAAGCCGTGGCAATGGAACGATGCTGAACGGATCGCGTCACGCACAGACGCGGTTGCGGCCGCGGATCGAGTGCGCGCGGACGCTGCGGCCGCGCACGCGGAACCGAAAGGGATCCAAACGTCAGCGGCACAGCCTGCGCAACCGTTCGACGTGATTGACGGAAAACGCAATCCCGAACTGCTTCTTACCCAGGAAGTGTTCGATGCCATGATCCGGCTTGCGTTCGCGGATCAGGCAATCACGCGTACCGCGTATCGAGAAAGCAAGGAGCAATACCGCAAGGAACTGGGACTGCCGTCCGATTTCTGGGAGCGTCTCGGCGTCATCAGCGGTCCGTATATCGCCGAGCGGCGGCGGGAGCGTGAGGTCGCATTCTCGAATTTGCCGGCACCGGATCGCGCAGCCGAAGCGGCCCAGGTTTCAACCTTGATGTGTCGTGATCGATTCGCAGCCATCAGCGAAGCACGGGCATCATTCGGAGAGCGTTTCGACCAGTTTTTGTATCTCGCGATTGCGCCTGGAATATCCATCGCCGCGCTGCGGGCTCCCGACGCCGCGATCGTTCAGAGGGTCAGCGGTGGATGTCATGACTGATGCGCCATCAGGACATACCCGCGGTCGACTACACAACGAGCGGGTCGAGAGCCGGCGAATGGAATGAGACTCTCAGCGCACCTGCACAAGTCGGTTCATGCTACTCATCGTCTCTCAACGCAAGTGGTGGCGGTTTCACAAAGAGCGCGGCGGCTGGTCCCGCCTGCTGGTCCGGCCCACCGTCTCCTCCTCCTCCTCCTCCCGTGCCGACTGTGTGCGATCCCGGCCACCCGGGATGCGGCGGCAACGGTACATCCGAAGAACCCCTGATCCTCGATTTGAATGGCGACGGCATTCACACGACCAGTCTCGAAACGGCGCCCGTGCAGTTCGACATGAATGCCGATGGCCGCCCGGATCTGACGGCGTGGACGGACTCGCACACGGAAGAAGGCTTGCTGTTTTACGATCGCAACCACAATCACACGGTCGACGGCAACGAGGAGCTCTTCGGAAATCGCACGCCGCTTCCGGATGGAACCACGGCCGCAACCGGAGTGGACGCATTGGCGGCGTACGACAAACGACAGAATGGCGGCAACGACGATGGTCAAATCGCAGCCGGAGACATGGCGTGGGGAATCCTCCGGGTATGGGTCGATCGCAATCACGACGGCATCGCCAACGAATCGGAGACCCACTCGTTAGGTCAGTTGGGGATCGAAGCCATCGACCTCGTTTTCGAACGTCTCGGGCCTGAGCAATCGTTTGGTGTCGACTCCTCCGGGAACTTCCATGTATTTCAAGGGCACTTTCGACAGCGGCGGCGCGGCCAGCCCGATCGTCCCGTCCATGGGGACATCCACGATGTTTTCTTCCGTGTAACTTACCAGTAGCGATGCCGCGGTTCTCCTAGAAATACTCCGTAAACCACTCGATGTACCGCTTCTCGATCTCGATCTGCCGCAGCGGGTCTTCCGGGTTGTGTCCGGAGATCGGGAAGGCGATGAACTTCGTCGGGACGTTGTTGTCGCGGAGGGCGCGGTACATCTGATACGACTGCACGACCGGCACGCGCACGTCGTTGGTGTTGCTCATGATCATCGTCGGCGTGGTGATGTTCTTCGCGTAGGTGATCGGCGACTGTTCGATGTAGCGCTTGAGGTTCGTATCGCCTTTGTACGGCGAGCCCCAGGTCAGCGCGCAGCCCCAGCCGCCGTCGCCGAGGACGTATTGGTCGACGAGATTGTTCACGGCGGCGCCGGAGACTGCCGCTTTGAAGATCGGGTAGTGGCCGATCATCCATGACGTCATGTAGCCGCCGTAGGACCAACCGCAGACGCCGATGCGCGATTCGTCGACGAAGCCGCGCTTCTTCAATTCGTTGAGACCGGCGATCACATCGCGGCCTGGGCCGGCGCCGGAGTCGTCAATGATGGCGCGCGTGAAGTCGTCGCCGGCGTTGTCGCTGCCGCGATAGTTCGGCTGGAAGACGACCCACCCTCTCGCGGCGAGCGACTGCGGGATCGAGGAGAACGCGGTCGTCGACGAGGAGCGCGGGCCGCCGTGGATGTAGAGCACGAGCGGATAGCGCTTCGTGGCGTCGAAGTCTGGCGGATAGGTGACGATGCCGTCGAAGTCGAAGCCTTCGCTCTTCCAGGTGATGACGTCCGTTTTCCCGAGCTCGAGCTCGGAGACGAAGTCGTTGAAGTGCGTCAGCGCGCGCGGCTTCGCGTCGATCGAAGACAGGACGTAGATCTCGCGCGGATGCGTGGGTGTGGAGCCAGTAAAGACGATGGTTCCGTTGCGCGCGACCGAGGCGTCGGGCCAGAAGCTGTGCGTCGGCTCGACCTCGCCGAGGTCGAGGCGTTTCGATTTGCCGTCGAGCGAGACGACGAAGAAGGACGTGGTCGTGCCGTCGTGCGCGCCGGTGAGGGAAGGAATCGTTCGAGAGCCAGACCGACCGGAAGAGATTGCGATCGAGGGCGGTGGTGAGTTGCGCTCCGCTGCTGCCGCCCGCGGGCGCGATCCAGACCGCGTTGGCGCTGCCGCGCTTTCCGCCGCGCGGATGCCAGTACGCGACGCGCGTGCCGTCCGGCGAGAACACCGGCTGCACTTCGTCGAGGTCTGCGTTCGTGAGGCGCTTCACATTGCCGGTGGCGACTTCGACGAGCGCGACGCGATTGCTATTCGGCAGTCCCTCGTGCGCGGAGTCGCGGCGGGTGAATGCGATCCACTTGCCGTCCGGCGACCAGGAAAGCGGCGACGGCGCGGGGCCGGGCGGGCGGGCGACGGGGAGACTCCATGCGCCCGAGGTCAATCGCCGCGGCGCGCCTTCGTTCACGTTTACGAGCCACACGTGCGAGGCCCGCGGCTCTTCGCGCATCAGGTAGTCGTCGTCGTTCACTTCGAACGACAGCACCTTCTCGTCCGTCTTCGGCGGCTCGTCCGCGGTCACGAACGCGAGCTGCGATCCGTCCGGACTCCAGGCGAACTGCTGCACGCCGCGCGCGGCGTCGGTGAGACGGCGCGCCTCGCCGCCGGCGACCGGCATCACCCACACCTGCCGCTTCGCGTCCTTGTCGTTTGCCAGGAACGCGAGCTGCGCTCCGTCGGGCGACCATCGTGGCGTGCTGAGTCCGCGGCGCTCGAACGTCAGCGGGCGCTGCGCGCCGCTGGTGACGTCGATGGCCACGAGCTCCTGATCGAAGCGATTCTCCTTTGCGTTCGCGCGGCTGACGATCGCGAGCACCGTTTTTCCGTCGGGCGAGATCTGCGGGTCCGTGGCGGTCACGAGCCGCAGCCGCTCGTTCGGCTGCCAGCGCATGTGGGTGCCACTGCCCTCAGCGGCACCGCGACCGCTGAGGGCAGCGGTCGCCACAAAGATGAGGGCGAAGATCAAGCGAAGGTTTTTCATAAGCGTTGAATGCTGATTCTCGCAAAGACGTGCCACGACGACTGCTGCCAATTTCCCTGCAGATAGAGATTCGCCAGGTCGTTTCCGACCTGATGTTCGAGCACGAGCTGCGCGCTCTCTTCGACCTCGAGCCACGTGTCGATCGTGCTCGCGTCCATATTCGCGGTGCTCATCGTGCCGACGGCGATCGCTTCTTCGTTCGGGCAGCCCGGCTTGTCCGCGTAACGCAGACGGCAATAGCCCGCGAACGGCTCCGCGTCCGTCGACACTCGTCCCGGCGAGGCCAAGCCGTCGTAGGTGACGATCGAGATCGCGGTGATGTGATGCAGTCCCGGCCCGAGCGTCACCACGCCGGTTCCGTTCTGCAGTTGAATGCTGTTGCCGCTTTGCACTTCCACGCGATTGAACACACGCACGTTCCAGCCCTGCATCTGCGCCGGCAGCGAGGCGTCGAGCGTCATCGGCTTCATCGTGTCGGAATGCTCGGCGTAGACCGCCACCTCCGCCTTCACCGGCGTCACCACTCCGGCGGTGAATCCGGCGATCGGCCAGAGCTCGTTCGTGGCCGGGAGATTGAGATAGATGCCTTTGAAGCGCGGGTCCTTCGTTTGCGCTCCCGACGCGAGCGAGTCGCCGACCGCGAAGTGATCGATCGCGTTGTACATCACGTTGTCGGAGTCGGGAACGTCGCCGCAGTGCCAGACGGCGTTTCCCTTCCCGTGATTGATCGCGTAGACGAGATCCTGTCCCGCTTTCGGCGACGGTCCCGGATTGACGACCGTGAAGACCCGCAGCTCGAGACCGGTGCGCTGCGACTCTTCGATCGCGTAGGCCTGGAAATTCGCGAGGTCAGTCGAAAGGAGCGTTTTCAGATTCTCGACGTCGAGCAGATTGGAGTCGCGGCCGGTGTAGCTGATGTTGGTGAAGAGTATCGCCGTCGGCGCGGTCCACTCGATCGGCAAGCCGCCGAGGTATGCGGTCGGGAGGATCATCTGCCCGGCGAGCGCGAGGTCGTAGTCGTCGCTCGCGAGACCGTTGTAGAGATCGGTCAACTTGTCGGCCTGATCGCCGCCGGTGAGCGTCACTTCCGTCCAGGTCGCGGTGAGGCGATCGTCCGCACCGAAGAAATGCCGGCTGAGGATCTTCGTCAGCTCGGTCGCGAGGTCGTAGTCGAAGCCGGTGCGGTGCGCGTTCTCCCAATAGACGTACGGCGCGCCGATGGTATAGCCGAAGCGCAGCGCGCCGGTGGTGAGGACGCGCTGCAGCGCCGCATCGCGCACGTCGACGTCCGACCAGCGATCGCAGTCGCCGCCCTTCGGCGCGAAGCGCGGCACGGTGTTCATGTAATTCTCGTAGAGCTGCGCGTACGCCTTGCCATTCTCGAGCGCGAGAAACTCGCCGAGGGCGGCGTTGAAGGCGCGGTTGACGTGCGAGCGGCGCGTGCCCGGCTTCGGGAGCGGAGCGATCTGGCTGGTGATGTGGTAGGTCATAGGCGCTGAATGCTCATGCGCGCAAACACGTGATCGGACGAGCCGCCGACGTTCACTTGCAGGTAAAGCCCCTCGACGTGCGCACCGACCTGGTGATCGAGCACGATCGCCGCACGTTTTTCCACTTCGAGGAACGTGTCGATCGTGCTCGGAAGCATGTTCGCGTTGCTGATCGTGCCGATGGCGATCGGCAGGTCTTCGCGCGCGGCCTTGTCGAGATAGCGCAGCCGGCAATATCCGGCGTACGGTTTCGTCTGCAGCGTGATCTGCTCCGTATCGCCTTCCGTGTATGGCGTGACGATCGACGTCGCGAGAATGTGATACGTCCCCGCAGTCAACAGGACCACGCCCGTTCCCGGATCGAGCGTGATCCCGCCGCGCGACTTCACTTCGACGGTGTTGAGCACGCGCGTATTCGCCCCAGGCTGCAACGGCTTGAGCGACAGTGAGTACTCGGCGAAGACGGCGTGCTCGTGACTCATTGCCCGGCTCCTCCGACCGTCGGAATCCTTCCCGGCGTCCACGGCGCGCCGCGGTCATTGAGCTGCTTCTCGATCGCGGCGAGATCGACTTCGATCGCGCGGCGCAGTTTCTCGAGCAGCGGGGCGGCCTCTCTCTCCGCGATCGCCAGCGACTCCTGATGCGTGGCCGTCGGCGCGGAGGTGGTGGTGAATCCGTTGATCGCGTTCGTGACCCGTTCGACGAGCGAGACCGGCGACGGCTCCTGATGTCCGCGCAGGACGGGATCGCCGTTGAGCGCGTCGTCGATGTCGCGCAAGGTCTTGTCGACCGCGTTCACCTGCGCGACGAGCTTCGCGTCGGGTCCGTCGATCTCGTCGAGCGCTTTGCGCACGTGCTGCACGCGCACGAGCGCATCGGCGGTCACGCGCGCCGCGCCCATGATCGCCTTCTGCAGGCGCGATGCTTTTTTCTGGAACGCGAGCACTGTCGCGCGGTCGCTCTCGTTCATGATCGAGAGATAGAGCGGCACGACGTTGAACGTCTGCGCCTGTCCCAGGGAGGTGTCGGCGCCGTCGACGCGCTTCACGAGACGCACCGTGTATTTGCCCGGCACGACCAACGGCCCGGCGGGCGGCGGAGAGAACTGATCGATCTCGGGCGGCGTGAGCTCGATAGGGGAGGGCGGCGGGTAGCGAAGATCCCAAGCCACGCGGTGGTAGCCGGCGGTGACGGGGCCGCTCACGCGGCGAATGACGTTGCCGTCTTCGTCGGCGACGACGAGCACGATCGCCGGATCGAGCTCGCGCTCCTCCGTGCGCACCTGCTCCCACGTCGGATACGGGATCGGCGGGATCTCCTTCTCTTTCTCTTTGTCCTTCTTCGGCTCGTTGGCGATGTCCTTCTCGATCTTCGACTCCGCCTCCGCGCGCTGCTTCTTGAGGCTCTTCAGCTCGTCTTTGAGGTAGTAGGTGAACACCGCGCCGTACGGCGGATTCGGTGCCGTATAAAACGCGTCGCCCTGAAATGCCTTGCCGGGTAATCCGAGCGGGGCGCGCTCGACGTACAGATCCGCGTCACGCGGCGCGAACAGTGTCGCGTCCGCGTTCGCGATCGCCTGCGTCATCGTGCGCAGCGGCTTCAGATCATCGAGGATGTAGATTCCTCGGCCGAACGTCCCGACGACGAGATCGTCGCGGCGTTTCTGAATCGTCAGGTCGCGCACGGCGATCGTCGGCAGGTTCCCTTTCAGCTGAATCCAGTTCGCGCCGCCGTTCTGGCTGAAGAAGAGTCCGTACTCGGTGCCGGCGAAGAGCAGATTGCGATCGAGCGAGTCTTCGATGACGACGTACGTGGTGCCCTTGGCCGGCAGATCGCTGGTGATCGACTTCCACGTCGCGCCTCGGTCGGTGCTCTTGTAGACGTACGGCTTGAAGTCGCCGGTCTTGTGATTGTCGAACGCGGCGTAGACCGTGTTCGCGTCGAACGCCGAGGCCTGCAGGTGCGAGACGTACGTGAATTCCGGCACGCCCGCGAACTTCTCGATTTTCTTCCAGTTCTTCCCGCCATCCTCGGAGATCTGAATCAGTCCGTCATCCGTCCCGACGTAGAGCAGCCCGTCCTGCAGCGGCGACTCGGAGAGCGAGACGATGTTGCCGTAGGCCGACGTCGAAGAGTTCTTCGCCACCGCGTCGATGCCCCACACGCGGCCCATGACCGGCAGCGTGTTGCGCTCGATCCTGCGCGTGAGATCGCCGCTGACCGGCTTCCAGGTGTTGCCGCGGTCGTCGCTGCGGAAGAGATACTGCGCGGCGAAGTAGAGGCGGTTCGAGTCGTGCGGGCTGATGATCAGCGGCGAGTCCCAGTTCTGCCGCAGCGGATCCATGTTCCCGGTCGGCTGCGGCTGGATGTCGAGCAGCTCGCCGGTGCGCTTGTCGTAGCGACCGAGGCCGCCGTACTGCGACTCGCCGTAGACGATGTTCGGATTCTTCGGATCGGGGACGGTGCGGAATCCGTCGCCGCCGACCGTGACGTACCAGTCGGAGTTGACGATGCCGTGCATCGTCGTCGTGCGCGACGGACCGCCGAGGGAGAAGTTGTCCTGCGTGCCGCCGTAGACGTGGTAGAAGGGAAGCGCGTCGTCGGCGCTGATGCGATAGAACTGCGTGATCGGCAGGTTCGCCTTGAACTCCCATGTCGCGGTGCGGTCGTAGCTCTCGTAGACGCCGCCGTCGCAGCCCATGATCACGTGATCGCTGTCCGCGGGATCGATCCAGATGTGATGGTTGTCGACGTGCTTCGCCGCCTCGCCGATCTTCTTCCACGTCTTGCCGGCGTCGTTGCTGACGCGCGCGTAGACGTCCATCGCGTAGATGCGCTCGGCGTCGTTCGGGTCGACGAAGATCTCGGCGTAGTACTGCGCGCCGCCGCCGGAGTAGGAATTCATCTTCTCCCAGTTGGCGCCGCCGTCTTTCGAGCGAAAGAAGCCGCCCGCTCGGCGCGCCGCTTCGACGATGGCGTACACCGTCTTCGGCTCCTGCTTCGGAATGGCGAGGCCGATGCGGCCCATCTGTTCCTTCGGCAGGCCCTTCGTCAGCTTCGTCCACGTCGCGCCGGCGTCGGTCGACTTGTAGATCGCCGATTCCGGACCGCCGTTGATGAGCGTGAACACGTGGCGGCGGCGCTGGTACGAGGCGGCGTAGAGCGTCGTCGGGATTCGACGGATCCATCACCACGTCGGTGACGCCGGTGTTCTCGCTGATCGTCAGCACGGCCTTCCACGTCTTGCCGCCGTCGGTCGTTTTGTACAGACCGCGGTCGCCGCCGGGATTCCAGAGCGGTCCCTGCGCGGCGACGTAGACGACGTTCGAGTCGCGCGGATCGACGACGATCTTGCCGATGTGCTCCGACTTCGCGAGTCCGACGTTCGTCCAGGACTTGCCGCCGTCGGTCGATTTGTACAAGCCGTCGCCCCATGAGACGGAGCGCTGGCTGTTGTTCTCGCCGCTGCCGACCCAGACGGTGAGCGAGTCGTTCGGATCGATGGTGATGGTGCCGATGGAGAACGATCCCTGATCGTCGAACACGGGCGTGAAGGTCGTGCCGTTGTTCGTGGTCTTCCACACGCCGCCGCAGGCGACGGCGAGGTACCACGTGCGCGTGTCGCGCGGATCGACGGCGATGTCGACGACGCGGCCGGAGACGAGCGCGGGACCGATGCCGCGGAGCTCGAGCCCCGCGAAGATCTTGTCGTCGTACTTCGGCGGCGCCGCCGTGGCGACGGCGGCGGAGAGAAGAAGGGCGGCGAGAATCAGGCGCTTCATGCGGCGGATGCTATCGCGGAGGTTGCTTTAGCGCATGAGAAAGCTCCGTTACGATACGCGCCGATGCGCAAAGCCCTTCTGCTCGTTTTTCTCGCCGCCGCATGCAGCACCGGCTCTCTCCGCCCCGCGAACCTCGTGAAGCCCGAGGCTTCCGTCGAGGCCCTCAGCACGCCGTTCTTCTCGGACACGGACGAAGCGCCGCTCGACCTCGCCGTGACGATCACGAATCACGCGGCCGAGCCGCTGCTCGTGCGCGTCATCAGCGTCACCTCGATGGGGATGGCGCAGTACAGGATCCGTCCGATCCGCCAGCGCTTCCACGACACGATCGCCCCCGGCGAAACGAAGCGCCTGATCGTTCCCGCCACTGCCGAGACGACGATCGCCCGCCTGCAGCCCACCGAGCCGCTCCTGCTCCGCGTCGAGGTGTCGTTCGAGGCGAAGAGCGGGAAGATCTTTCGGGAGGTTTATAGCGGGGAGCGGATCATGTTCTGAGCGCTCACGGCTTCTCGAGCACGATCAGGTCGTAATGAAACGCGCGCGACCGCAGACCGAGTGCCACCACCTGGGATGCAGCGGCCATCTTGAGCCACGCACCCCGCTGCGCCCATCCCAGGCGCGTGCGCACGACGGCTTTCAGGATCTGCGTGACCGTCATCTGCGCGCCCGGCCGGGTCTTTTGATGAATCGGGACGATCGAGCGCGTGCGGAAGTACTTTTCCCATTCCGCGCGATTTCCTGATGCGGTTCCGACGCGAGGGCGTGCGATCGATCGAAGCGCATCGGCGTAGCAGATGTCGGCCAGAACGAGCAGCCCTCCCGGCTTCAACACCTCCGCGGCGCGTTGATAGAAGCGAGGGCGATCGAAGTAGAACGCGCACTCGACGGCCAGGACGCGGTCGATGGTATTGGGCTCGAGGCCGGGAAGCTCCTCCGCTGCGCCGTGGCGAAACTCCAGCTTCGCATTCATTCCGGTTTTCACGGCGCGTTCGTTCGCGTAGCGAACCTGCTCGCGCGCGATGTTGTAGCCGATGATCCGCGCGAACTCGTAGGTCTCCGCGAGCAGAAAATCCTGCTCGCCGCTGCCGAACCCCACGTCGACGACGACGTGCTCCTTCGCCAGTTCCGCGGCGCGAAAGACCTCCAGACAGAGTTGCGCCTGCCGCAGCTCATACGACTCACGACCGGTGATCGTGTACCCGTAATTGAGAAACTTCTGCTGCTTGTCGACGGACTCGAACGAGGTTTGAAAGAGGTCGTACAGCCGCGAGATCTTCGCGGCATATTCGGACGAGTCGTTCACGTGTGGAGCGATTCTAACCCGTTAGGCTCGGAACGCCGGCGTCCCCGCCGGCTGATCAGGCGGCGTCCCGCCGCCTCGGCGCCGAGACGGCGCCGGGCCAGCCGGCGAGACGCCGGCGTTCCGAGACGGATCATCGCGCCATCGCCGTCAGCTTCACGAAATCCTCATCATCCTTGATCGTCGCGAACACGTAGTCCACGCGCGCTTCCCACATCTCCATGGCCCGCACGTCGTCGTAGCGCTCGTACTCGTAGAAGTGGCGGCGGAGGAGCTCCATCGCTTTGCCCTTTTGTCCGAGGAGGGCGTAGATGGCGGCGAGGTTGTAGGAGGCGCTGAGAAGGGTTTCGTGCTCCTTCGCGATCTTCAGCGCTTCTTCCTGGCGGCCGCTGTCGGCCATGTACGTCGCGGCGAAGATGAGGTTGTACGGGTCGTTCGGATCGAGGGCGAGCGCTCTCTGCACGTAGCTATTTGCCTTGTCGCGGACGCGCTCGGAGTTCCAGTAGACGGCGAGATTGCGATAGGTGAGGGCGAGCGGATAGACGGCGACGGACTGCTCGAAGAGCGAGAGTCCTTTCGCGGAGTCGCCCATGTGAATGGTCATCTTGCCGAGGCCGTGCAGGGCGACGGCGCGCGAGAGCGGATCGGGTTGGATGGTGAGGAGATGCTCGAACGTTTGTTGCGCGAGCGTCCATTCGCCGGTGTGATGGCGATAGAGCTCACCGAGGAAACGTTGCGGGACCGGATCGGCGGGATCGATCTTCGCCGCGGCGGCGTACAGCGAGCGCGCTTTCGCGTAGTCGTCGGCCAGTTCCGCGGCGAGCGCGCGATTCATCGCCTGCGTCATCCGCGCGTTCATCTGCGGCGTGTCAATCGGATCGCTGCTGCGCAGCTCTGCATCCTTCACCGTCACGCCGAGGCGCGCGAGCGCTTTCTGTGCGGCACGGCCTTTCTTCGGCGCGAGGCAGCGCTTCTCCCACACCTGCTGATACATCGCGACCGCGCCGTCGTGGTCGGCTTTCTCCTTCGCCTTCGCGTCATCGAGCAGCTTGTCGAGCGAAGTCTCGCGCGCGCGCAGCTCGGCGCGCACGGCGTCTTCGACTTTCCCCAGACGCAGCCGTCCCTTTTCGGACTCGATGCGCGTGACCGCAACTCCGTCGGCGGTGAGAACCGCGGCCGGGAGTTTGTCCGTCACTTCCCACTTCGCCAGCGCCGCGGTGTCGCCCGGCACGACGAGCTGCATGCCGACGCATTGCGCCGACGCGAGCGTCAGCGCGCGCGACGACATCAGGTCGCTGGCCTTCACTTCCTCTTTCGTCGCCGGGAACCAATAAAGGATCAGCGGTGCGCTCACCGCGGGCTCGTCGGGCCGCAGCACTTTCCACGGCACCACATACGCCTCGCGCGCCGGGGCCATGCCCGGCGCAGTGCCGCCCATCCCGCCGCCGCCGCCTCCTCCGCAGGTGGCGTAGGCGGAGGGGAGGGTGAACAGGACGAACAGGACGAGCAGGACGGCGATACGACGCATACGGCTATTCTCCTACGGCAAGGCGAGATTCGAGAGGGCGAATGGATAACGTACGATGTTTTTCGCGGTTTTCAGACTGACCCGCAGCTTCCAGTCGGGCTGCGGCTTCTCGCCCCACAGCGACAGCACCGTGTAGCCGTCTTTGTCGCTGATCGACACGCGCTTCTCTTCGCCGGCGCCGTCGACGAACACCACGTCGTGGATCCGCTTCTGCGGATCCTTGACCTTCAGGATCGTCTCGCCCTCTTCGAAGCGAAGCGTGTACTCCATCGTGCTTTCGAGCACGCTTTTCATCGTCTCGTCGTCGTAGCCGGCGTCCTTCAGCTCTTTGCGCTTCACTTCCTCGATCTTCTTTTTCTCGGCGGCGATCTGCGCGGCGCTGATGGCGGCGATCTCGACGCCGTTCGCTTTCAGCGCTTTGTGCGTGAGCGTTTTTCCGGCGAACGACGCGAACTTCGGGAACTCGGCGACGCTGTTCGGATCCTTCGACGGCATGTACAGCTCGATGTCGCCCGTGACCTGCTTGACGATCGTCGCTTTGCGGGACGGATTCTTCAGGTTGACGGTCACGGTCGCGGGTGCGGTCTTGTCTCCGCCGCCATACAGCGCGTGGGCGTTCATCTCCAGCTGCGGTTCCTCGGCCTTGCTGTCGATGAGACTGATGCCGAGGTCGTCGACGGCGAAGCTGACGAGCACGCGTGACGCGGCGACGTCGGCGGTCTGGATCTTCGGCAGCTTCAGCATGATGGAGAGCTGTGAGAACGAGCCGCCGGTGCGGCGGTCGTTGATCTGATCGACGACGGTGTCGATCTTCGATTGCGCGATGAGCGGCGCCGCGCAGAGCAACGCGAGGATGAACGCGAGCGGTTTCATGGCAGGGTCACCTTCAGCTCGAACGGAAACGAGATCTTTGATTTGTCGGTGATGACGTAGAACTGCATCGCGGCGTTGGCGGGCGGCGGCTGCGAGGGCTGCATCGTCATGATCGTGTCTTCGCCGCGCGAGCTGGTGCTGCGGGCGCCGACGTCGATCGGCTTGCCGTCGTCGCCGAGGATCTCGACGCGATAGATGCGATCGAAGTCGCTCTTCCTACCGGAGAGGACGATCGTCCCTTCGGTAGGCTCGGTGTCGAGTCCTTCCATCGCCTTCGCGAGCTCGATCATCTTTTCCACTTCGTCATTCGGCACGCCGCGCTTCTTCCCCTCGGCGCGGATCTCGGCGATCTTCGCCTCGTCGAGCTTGCGCGACTTCATCCGTTCCGCGTATCCCGCCTTCGACAGCGGCGTGATCGACAGCTTCGCGGCTTTGAGTCCGGCGAGCGGCGCGTCGAGCTTCGAGAGCGCCTTGCTCACTTTCACGATCGCGTTCGGATCGCGCGCCGGCGCGTAGAGCTCGACCGTGCCTTTCACGCGCACCGTGCTCGCCGCGCGCGCGGGCGTGCGGAGATTGAAGTTCAGCATGCCCATGTTGTATTCGCGGCCGGAAAAGTCGGGCAGGTTGCCGGTGCCGTCTCCGTCGTCGAGCACCGTGCCGCGATCGTCCTTCGCCTCTTTGATGACGATGCGCGCGGCGGATGCTTTGTCGAGATTCGAGCCGGTGAGCTTCACCCGCAGCCCGAGCTGGCCGACGAATTGGCCGGCGTTGACGCGGTTGTCGTTGACTTCATCGACCTCCACGCCGACGTTGCTCTGCGCAGCGACGGAGGTCGCGAGGAGGAGAAAGATTCCAAGGGATGTGCATACGCGCATCTCTAAAGAATAGCTTGGAACGCCGCCGTCCCGGCGGCTGAGCAGGCGGCGTCCCGCCGCCTCGGCGCCGAGACGGCGCCCGCTCAGCCGGCGAGGACGCCGGCGTTCCCACGCGTTAGCCGCGCCGCACGACGAGCACGCCGGAGATGGCGAGAACGACGCTCAGCAGCGCCAGCGCGAGCGGCGAGAGCGCCGGACCGCTGCCCGGTGCGGCCGCGTTGGTCACTGCCGATGCCGTCGCGTTCCCGGGTGTTGGATCGACGGTCGACGATGTCGCGGTGGCGGTGTTGGTGATCGTGCTGCCCGGCGCTCCGTTGAATTGCACGACGAACTCGAACGTCGCCGTGCTGCCGGCGGCGAACGATGCGCGCGTGCAGGTGATCGCGGTCGTGTTGCTCGAGCAGTTGAACGCCGGCCCGCTCGTCTGATTCGTGGAGACCACGAGTGAGCTCGGTGGCAGCGTGTCGGTCAGCACCACGTTCGCCGCATCGGACGGGCCGTTGTTCGTCAGGCTGACGTTGTAGGTCATGTGCGTGCCGCTGACGACCGTCGCGGGTCCGGTTTTCATCACGACGAGATCGGCGGTCGGCGCGACGGTGGCGCTGGTCGACGACGAGTTGTTGTTGCCGTCCGGATCGGACGTCGCCGCGCTGACGGTGGCGATGTTCGTGATCGTGCTGCCGTTCGGCGTGGACGCCGAGACGAGGAAGACGTACGTGAACACGGTCGTCGCGCCGACGGACAGCGTCGGAACCGTGCAGGTCGCGCTTCCGCCACCCGGCGTGCAGCTGCCGGCCGGTCCGCTGGTGTAGTTCGCGGAGACGAAGGTCGTATTCGCCGGCGCCGGATCGCTGACGACGACGTTGGTCGCGTTGCTCGGTCCCGCATTCGTGACGCTGATCGTGTAGGTGATGTTCGTTCCGGCGGTGACGGCCGGCGGACCGCTCTTCGTGATCGACACGTCGGCGACCGGCGTGATCGGCGTCGTCACGCTCGAGCTGTTGTTCGAGGTGTTGGGATCGAAGCTCTCGCTGCTCGCGATCGCCGTGTTCGTGACCGACGTCGTGTTGCCGGCGGTGATCGTGAGCGTGAACTGCGCGGACACGCCATTGGCAAGCGTGGCGATGCTGCACGTCACCAGGTTGCCCGTGACCTCGCACGAGGCCGGCGGTCCGTTGTTCTGAATCACCGAGACGAACGTCGTATTCGGCGGCAGCGTGTCGGCCCACGTCGCGCCCACGGCGGTGTCCGGCCCCGCGTTCGCGATCGTGATCGTGTAGCTGAACGGCGTTCCCGCGTTGGGGCTGCCGCCGGGACCCGTCTTGGTGATCGACACATCCGCCGACGAGACGGTGAGCGTGGTGATTGCGGAGTTGTTGTCGGGCTCCGGATCGTTCTGCGTCGTCACCGTCGCGGTGTTGCTGAAGCTCGTTCCTACCGGGGTGCCGGCCGGGATGTGGCCGGTGAGCGTGAACGTCGCCGTCAGGCCGGCCGGGAAGGGCGAGAGGCTGCAGCTCACCGTCGTCCCGGGCGTGCAGGTCATCGTCGGCCCGCTGTCCTGGGTGAGCGAGACGAAGGTCATCGTGCCGGGCAGCGTGTCCTGCCAGGCCAGCGGCGTCGCTGGATCGGGGCCGGCGTTCGTGACCGAGATCGTGTACGCGACGTTTGTGTCGGGACCGGCGCTCGCCGGTCCGCTCTTCATGATCAAGCCATCGCTCTGTGGCGCCGTCGGCGTCGACGTGGTCGCGGACGCGGTGTTGTTCTCCTCGTTCGAATCGTTGGCCATGGAGACGGTGGCGATGTTCGTGAACTCCGTTCCGTCCGGCGTCGCGGGAGGAATGTGGAAGACGAATGTGAAGACGGCGTCGTTGCCGACGGGCAACGAGGCGATGGTGCAGGAGACGACGCCGAGGGTCGGGCCGGTGCAGGTAGCCGACGGAGTGACGGAGACGAACGTCATCCCGGCCGGGACGTTGTCATTGAGCGTGATGTTCGTCGCGTCATTCGGCCCGAGGGACGAGACCGTGACGGTATAGGACACGTCGGTGTCGGCGGCGGCCACCGCGGGGCCGGTTTTGGAAACGGTTACATCCGCAATGGGTTCTCCCCCGAAAGCGGCCCATGCAGAGAGAAGGATCGCAGGAATGAAGACATATTTACGCAACGGCGGACACTTCATGGCGCTCGCTTTTACGCGAGCGTGACCCGTTGTGCAAGCTCTATTTGTCTGACGGTCCTTTGACGGCGGCGGTGCCGTCAAAGTACGCCTGATACCTCGGCCACTCGAACTGCGCGAGCTTTCGTCCGAGGGCGAGACCCTCGATGTTGTCGGCCTGGATGTGATAGCCGCCCAGCACCTGGGAGCTGCCGGCCAGCTCCGCGGTCGCCGTGAACGTCGGCAGCGGCAGCTCGACCTCGCAGTCGTCGCAGTCGGCGTCCGGCTCGGTGAGCACGCCGGCGTGGCGGCGCTCGAGGAATCCGAAACGATCGCTGCCGGTGAAGAGCTCGAGCATCTTCGCGCACGCCGCGCTGACCGTGCTGTGCCCCGACACGTAGCCGGGGAACGGCGGCGTCGGGAAGGTCGCGGGCGAATACGGATGCCACGCCGAGGATCGCAGCTTCGCGGCGCCCTTGCCCGGACCGGCCCAGCCATCGATCTCTTTGTCCGGGTAGTAGATCCGCACCAGCGTGAAGGGGCGAGCGCTGTCGTAGAAGCGCTTCGCGTCCCACGCCGCGATGAACGCGTCCATGGCGACGTTGGAGATCGCGAAGAACAGCTTCACGTCCTGATCGAGCGTGTAGTGGTCGCGGCGCGAGACGTCCTGCGCGAAGCGGAGCCAGCGCCCCGACTGCGTGGAGCGCGGCCCGTCGCGCATGAACTCGACGATGGCTTTTTGTTGGGACGTGAGCGAGGCGTTGAAGAGGATCACCTCGTCCACCTGCTTCTTCAACTCGTCGCTGCCGTACTTCGGCGGAGGCGGCGGGCGGAATTGAGCGCTGCTGTCGAGCGCGAACGGCTTCACGCGATCCCAGTGCGGCGTGAGGAAGCCGGGATAGAAGAAGCCGCCCCGGTTGTCGGAGAAGGGAATCGGCTGCCAGCGATCGGGATCGGTGACCTTGTCGTTCGCGTTCACCGGTGCGTAGGACGTGTAGTCGGAGTACGGCTTGCCGTTCGAGCCGGCTTCATCGCCCAGCTGATTCGAGCCGTCGTGATGGCGGTAGTCGCAGACCGCCTTCGCGGCGAGGTTGCCGATTCCCCGCGGCTTCGCCGGGTCGGTGGTCTGATCATTCGGATCGAATCCCATCCCGCGCATCTGATCGCCGATCCACTTCCGATCCTCGGGATAGACATCGACGAGCGCGCGATACGTCGCGTAGGCGATGGCGATCTCTTTGTTCTTCTCCGTGCGCTCCGCCTTCGGCCGCCGCAACGCCGCGCCGAGCCGCGAGCCGGCGGCCTTGTCGTCGTACGCCGCCCAGGCCTCGTACATCGCCGTGAGCGCGACCGCGAGCGAGCGCGAGATGATCGTCGGCCGCGCGCCGAAGCGATCGACCTCGCGCGCTGTGGCCTCGAGCGAAATCTCGAGCCACTGATACGCCGCGGTGGGCCGAAAATCGGATGACGGCCGCGCATGCGGAAGCAATTGCTCCGCGCGGAGCGCAGACGCGGCGAGGCAGAGACACGTCACCCAGACAACGGCACTCCTTGAACGGATCATGATGGAGTGAAGATAGGTCCGCGGAGACGGAGGGGCCAGTTCAGCCGCGCGGCGCGCCCATGCGGCCGAGGACCACGCCGACGAATTCGATGTCCGCCCGCGCGATCTCGATCGGGGCGTAGCGCTCGTTCGCGCTGAGGAGGCGGATGCGGCGCTGGGCCATCTCCAGTTTCTTGACGAAGGTTTTGCCTTTGACGATGCAGACGACGATCTTGCCGGCGGCCATGCGCGGCAGGCCGACCGGACGGACGAAGAGAGAGTCATCGTCGAGAATGCCGGCGCCGCATCATCGAGTCGCCGATGGCGCGAAAGACGCGCGTCGCGCCTTCGATGGGGATCAGACCGGTGATTGCGCCGGCGCGTTTACGGGAGTCGGCCACGAAGGAGAGCTCAACGGCATTCGGCGCACTGTCCACGAGCGGCTGCGTGGCATTCCCGAGCTTCGCGTGGATCCACTGGGCAATCTTGCGCAGGTACTGCTGATCGTCGGCGTCGAGGTCAAAACCCTTTTCGCCGAGAAATGCGCCGACGGTCTCGCCGAACGCGTGTGCAATTTTGACGATGGTGCGGCGTTTGGGCTCGCGGGTGGTGCGGGTCATGATCTTGCTGATCGCGATCTCGTAGACGCCCGAGACCTCGGCGAGCTTCGCCTGCTTCCACCCGCGCGCCGCGAGTCTCACCCGTATCGCCTCCGCAAGATCCATCGCCCGACTTTCCCTTGACGCGGCGGTGGAAGTCATTGACGTGCAGGAAGCCAAGACCTACGTTTTCTTAATGTGCAGGACAGAAATCGGCCTCCGGACGGCATAAGTAACGTATAAGAGTCTAAAACGATGGAAGAGAAGAGCGCGGTCCGATCGAAGAAGTGAAGCCCGGGACGAGCGTCGACCGGACGCAGATTCAACAGCTTCTGCGCGTTCACTCCGGCAGAGCGTCTTCGCATGCTCATCGTCGAGTGGCGCGAAATGTGTCGACGCTGTTGTCGCGGATCAAACGCCGTTAATGGCTGAATTTGATCCTCTTCGTGCCCTTCGCGTACTCGTGAAGCGCGGCGTCCGCTTCATCATCGTAGGCGGATTCGCAGGGCACATCCTCGGATCGCCCGCGATCACGATCGATCTCGACGTCTGCTATGAACGCCGCAGCGAGAACTACGAAGCACTCGCCGATGCGCTCCGCGAGCTCGGCGCGAAACTACGCGGAGCTCCGGCAGGCCTGCCGTTCCAGCTCGATGCTCGCACCATTCAAACAGGGCGACTGCTTTACGTTCACGACGGCAGCGGGCAATCTCGATTGCCTCGGCACGCCGTCCGGAACGCGCGGCTACTCCGACCTGCTGCAGAACGCGACCGAAGAAGACCTCGAGATCGAACGGGCTTGACGCGTTTGGATCACATCGATTGATGACCTGATCCGCATGAAACGCGCGGCGGGACGGCCCAAGGATTTGCTCGCCGTCGAGATCCTCTACACCGTCAAAGAAGAACGCGAGCGCAATTCGTGATTTCATAGCCCCCGCTTGCTCCTCTTCTTCCTCTACACGCTGACCGCTGCGCTCCTCCTCTGGCTCGTGCACCGATTCGTGTGCAGGTTGTCTCTCGCGGCGGCGGCATTCCTCTTTCTCCTGCCGTGCGTATTTGTCGGGCATGCGCTGGTCGCGAATCGCGTGTATGCGCCGGTCGACAAGCCGTTCATGACGGAGCCGCTTTCGGCGGTCAAGGCCGAGCATGGGATGACGGCGGATCCGCACAATCCGGTCACCGCGGACATCTTCTCGCAGATGATTCCGTGGCGGCATGTGCTGCGGGAGTCGTTCGCGCGCGGGGAGTGGCCGCTGTGGAATCCGTACATCCTCTCCGGCGACATCCTCGCCGCGGCGGCGCAGCCGGCGCCGTACAGCCCGTTCACGTGGATCGCGCTGCTGCTTCCTGCGCCGATCAGTTTCACGTTCACCGCGGCGATCACGTTTCTTCTCGCCGCGCTCTTCGCGTTCGTGTTCGCACGCGAGCTCGGATGCGGCGAGAGCGCGGCCGCGATCGGCGCGGTCGGCTGGACGTACTCCGCTTCGATGGCGCTCTACGTTCTCTGGCCGCTCGGTTTGTGCTGGGCTTTGTTCCCGCTCGTGCTCATCGGCACGCGCCGCGCGATTCATGCGCCGTCCGTTCACTCCTGGGCGCTGCTGACGATCGCGTTCACGCTCCTCATCACCGCCGGTCACGGGGAGTCGGCGCTCCACATCGTGGCCCTCGGCGCGGCGTACGGTCTCTTCGAATTGCTCTGCGTCCGCCGCAATGTGCTGCGCGCGATCGGCACCGCGGTCGCGGCGGGGATCGCGACGCTACTGCTCTGCGCGATCTATCTGCTTCCGCATTTCGAGGCCATTCCGCAGACCGCGGAGTTCGGATTCCGCAACATCTGGAAGGCAAATCCGCGCGCCGATCCGACGCCGCAGGTGCTGGCGTCGGTGGCGACGGACGTCTTCCCGTTCCTCCACGTCCGCAAATGGATCGATCCGCCGCTGCCGGGGATCAAGGCCGAGTCGCCGGCGGTCGGCAGCATCGTCCTCGCCCTCGCACTCTTCGCGGTCTGGCGCGTGCGCTCGAAGACGACGTGGTTTTTCGCCGCAATCGCGCTACTCTGCCTCGCCGCACACGCGGCGTGGAAGCCGGTCGCAGTGCTGCTGCACGCGCTGCCGCTGTTCGACATCACGCTCAACGAACGGCTCGCGTTCGGCGCCGCGTTTTTTCTGGCGATGCTCGCGGCGATCGGCGCGGAGCGCATCATGAGCGATCGCCGCGCCGGCGCGATCACGCTCGCGGCGGTGCTGGTCGTGCTCGCCGCCGGCACGTGGTGGATCAGCAGCACGTTCCAGCTCGAGCCCGGCCCGCGCGACTGGGGGAAATACTCGATCGCCGCGGAGCTGGTGTTTCTCGCTCTTTGGATTGCGGCAGCTTTGCCGCCGCTTTGAAAAGCGGCAGCTACGCTGCCGCAGTCCATAGTGCTGATCGCGCTGTTGCTCGGGCAGCGCGTGATGACCGAAGGCGGCGTGCACAAGTCGTTTCCCGCGAAGGACGCGTACCCGCAGATGGCGATCTTCGAGCCGATGAAGAAGGTGCGCGAGCCGTTCCGGATCGTGGGGCAGGGATGGGCGCTGATGCCGGGAACGAACGCGCTCTACGGACTCGAAGACGTGCGCGGCTACGAGGCGATGACGTTCGCGCCGTACATGGAGACGTATCGGCTCTGGTGCGTGCCGCAGACGGTGTTCTTCAACCGCGTCGATGATCTCTCGAAACCGTTTCTGTCGCTGCTCAATGTCCGCTTCGCGTTCGCGCACGAGTCGGTCGCGACGCCGCCCGGCTGGCGCGTGGCCGCGAAGCAGGGCGAGGCGGTGCTGTTCGAAAACCCGAATGCGCTCGAGCGCGCGTTCGTGCCGCACACGGTGAAGCTCGGCGTGCCGTCGGTGCTGGCCACGGCGATGATGGACGGCGTGACCGACTTCCGCGAGCGCGCCTGGATCGACTCCGGCGGAACGATGCACGAGCGCGCGAACGGGCCGGGTCGCGTGTCGATCCGCCGCGTGCGCCACGGCTATGAGCTCGACGCCGACATGGACGGCGCCGGCTGGATCGTGACGTCGATCTGCGACTGGAAAGGGTGGCGCGCGTATGTCGACGGCCGCCGCGTGAAAACGCATCGCGCGAACACCGCGTTTCTCAGCGTCTACACGCCCGCCGGCAAGCATCGCCTGCGGCTCGTCTACTGGCCGGATTCGTTCGTGAAGGGGCGTGCGATGACGTCGCCACGATTCTCGCAGTGATAGCGTTCGGTGTTATCCGGAGTTGCAGCGTGTACGGAAACTCGTGGGGATCATCGTCGCGCACCTCGCGCTGAACCAGCGCGTGCGAGCTTGAGCCATACGATCATGGATTGAGTGACATAACGCACGCGCCATGCGACGAGGTTGAGAAGTTGCGGGATGGGGCCGGGCCGACGCCAGCGTCGCTTCCCATCCACAAGAATCGGTTTCAGACCGAGGATCGCGGCGGGCCGGATGCCGATCAGCCCCTTCTTCGTAACGGGGTTGATCTCGATGAAGTCGATGAGCAGCATTCCGTCCGGTGTGTTGTATGTGGACCGCGCGATCCAGTCGTGCTCCTTTGGGGATGCTCGCACGAGATACGGATATCCCTCGCGATCCTGAACATGAACGATGAAGGCGGGTCTCGGGATCCCGCGATCCCATTGGTCGTTCCATCGCAGTTCGACTGTGACGTGGGCAAAGTCCGGAGATAGCAACGGCACGCGTGCCATCATCGATCCAGCCACTTCGGGGTGATTCAGCGGAGCCAGCGTTACCCGTATCTCAGCGCGGGCGTGTGAGTACTCCGCCACGCGCGAACGATCGAGCCAGCCGAGGTAGAACAGATTCGGGGCATTGATCCCGGGACCGCTTCTCGTGTGGCGCAACGCAACGTTGGGGCTGTCGAACCGGCAGTCCTCGGCGACTCCATCGAGGCGATGCCCGCCCATTACATCCCAGCCATCGCCATATTCGGCTGTTCGCCGATCGAGCGTCGGATCGAGAATCCAGGCATGGCCTAGACCGAGCATGTGCCCAGACTCGTGCTCTGACGTATGACCGAACAAAGGCGGCTCCAGATAAGGCGGAGCGAGGTTGATCGCAGGAACCCGACTAAGCCTCCCGTCGGGAAGAGGTAGATTCACACCTCCCGCGCCCGTGTCGCTGTCGGCGTTGAAGATAAAGATCGCACCTTGGAATGGAGAGAAATCGATGGTCGGGCGCACCGCATCCACCGCCATTTCCATCAGTTTGTCCCTGAGATCCGGAGGCGTCTCGCCGGGCTTCGCCGCTTTTATTGCCGCTTCGGCGGCTGCCTCCGCGTCCTCTTTCGTGAAGGGAACGTCGAATGGGCCAAACACCTGCGAACCGTCAAGGGTGATGTGGCGATACGAAATGTCGCGCCAGTAGTCGTAGAGCCCGCCCGTGTCAGGCTGGAAATACTCCCGACAGAACTCCGGGGAAAGACTATCCTCCGAATGGCCACGAAGCTTGCACAACACGATCGCCCACGTCGGCATCAGGCACCTCTCATCTGAGTAGTGACCGCCCACTTGGGAACGTTTCATCCCGCGCCTGCCGCTCCACTATCATTCCGCGCCATGAAGCGCATGATCGTCCTCCTCACGCTCTTCCTCGCAGCATCCGCAACCGCACAAACGAAATTCGATCCCGCCCAGTTCAAGTCGCTGGAGTGGCGCAACGTCGGTCCGTTCCGCGGCGGGCGTGTCGCGGCGGTGGAAGGGATCGCGTCGCAGCCGAAGACGTATTACTTCGGCAGCGTGGGCGGGGGGGTGTGGAAGACGCTCGACGGCGGCGAGACGTGGAAGAACGTCTCCGATGGATTCTTCGGCGGCTCGATCGGCGCGGTCGCGGTGTCGGAGTGGGACCCGAATGTGGTCTACGTCGGCGGCGGCGAAAAAACCGTGCGCGGCAACGTCTCGCACGGCGACGGGATGTGGAAGTCGACCGACGCCGGCAAGACCTGGTCGTTCGTCGGTCTCAAGGAATCGCGCCACATCCCGCGCATCCGCATTCATCCCAAGGATCCCGATCTCGTCTACGCCGCGGTCCTCGGCCATCTCTTCGCGCCGAATCCGGAGCGCGGCGTCTATCGCTCGAAGGACGGCGGCAAGACGTGGGAGCGCGTCCTCTTCGCGAACGAGAACGCCGGCGCGATCGACCTGGCGATGGATCCGGCGAATCCGCGAATCCTCTTCGCGTCGACGTGGCGCGTGCGCCGCACGCCGTACAGCCTCGAGAGCGGCGGCGACGGCTCCGCGCTCTGGAAGTCGACCGACGGCGGCGACACGTGGAAGAACATCAGCGCGAACAAGGGTCTGCCGAAGGGCACGCTCGGCATCATCGGCGTCTCGGTCTCGCCGTCGAATCCGCAGAACGTCTACGCGATCATCGAGGCGGAGCAGGGCGGCGTGTACCGCTCGCGCGACGGCGGCGAGACGTGGGAGAAGGCGAACGAGAGCCGCGATCTGCGCCAGCGCGCGTGGTACTACTCGCGCATCTACGCCGATCCGAAGGACGAGGACACGGTCTACGTCGTCAACGTCCGCTTCCACAAGTCGAAGGACGGCGGGAAGACGTTCTCGGCGATCGCCACGCCGCACGGCGACAATCACGATCTCTGGATCGCGCCGAATGATCCGCTGCGGATGATCGAAAGCAACGACGGCGGCGCGAACGTGACGACCGACGGCGGCCGCAGCTGGACCGGCCAGGACAACCAGCCGACCGCGCAGTTCTATCGCGTCACGACCGACAATTCCTTCCCCTACCACATCCTCGGCGCGCAGCAGGACAACAGCGCGGTGCGCATCCGCCACCGCACGACCGGCGGCGGCATCGGCCCGCGCGACTGGGACGTGACGGCCGGCGGCGAGAGCGGCCACATCGTCGCGAAGCCCGACAATCCCGACATCGTCTACGGCGGCTCGTACGGCGGCTATCTGACGATGTACAACCACGACACGGAAGAGTTCCGCGATGTGAATCCGTGGCCCGACAACCCGATGGGCTACGGCGCGGAAGGCGCGGCGGAGCGCTTCCAGTGGAACTTCCCGATCCTCTTCTCGCCGCACGACGCGAACACGCTCTACGCCGCGTCGCAGCATCTCTTCCGCTCGACGGACGGCGGCTCGAGCTGGACGCGCATCAGCGACGACCTCACGCGCAACGACAAGGCGAAGATGGGCCCCTCCGGCGGTCCGATCACGAAGGACAACACCTCGGTCGAGTACTACTGCACGATCTTCGCGGTCGCGGAGTCGCCGCTCGAGCGCGGCGTGATCTACACCGGCTCCGACGACGGACTGCTGCACGTCACGCGCGACAGCGGCAAGACCTGGACGAACGTCACCCCGAAGGACGCGCCGATGTGGGTCATGTGGAACGCGATCGATCCCTCGCCGTTCGACAAAGGGACGGTCTACGTCGCCGGCACGATGTACAAGTCCGACGACTTCCGCCCGTATCTCTACAAATCGACCGACTACGGCGCGACGTGGACGAAGATCGTCAACGGCATCGCCGGCGATCACTTCACGCGCGTCGTTCGCTCGGACAAACAGCGTAAAGGATTGCTCTACGCCGGTACCGAGCGCGGGATGTACGTCTCGTTCGACGACGGCGCGAACTGGCAGTCGCTGCAGCTCAATCTCCCGATCGTGCCGATCACCGACCTGGCGCTCAAGGATCATGATCTCGTCGCCGCGACGCAGGGCCGCGCGTTCTGGGTCCTCGACGACCTCACGCCGCTGCAGCAGTGGACCAACGACGTCTCGGCGAAGCGCACGCATCTCTTCGCGCCGCGCGCGGCGTGGCGGATGGGCGGCGGTCAGAGCGAGCGGTTGCAGACGGGCTTCGGCAAGAACGCGCCTCCCGGAATCATCGTCGACTACTGGCTCGGCAAAGACGTGAAGCCGTCGACGAAAGTGAAGCTGGCGTTTCTCGACGCCGGCGGCGCGGTGATCCGCGAGTTCGAAGGCGAGCTGCCGTCGACGGCGGAGCAGGAGAAGGCGAAGAAGGAAGAAGCGGCGAAGAAAGAAGCGGCCGCGAAAGAGCCGCCCGCGGATCCGGCGAAGACGGTCGGTGTGAAGAGCGAGGGCGGGCAGAAGGAAGCGCAGACGCCGGAGCCGGAGGAGAAAGATCCGGCCGCGGAGAAGGAAAAAGAGAAGAACAAGATCAAGGAAGTGAAGAGCGGACTCAATCGCTTCCTGTGGGACGCGCGCTATCCGGAGGCGAAGAAGTTCGAGGGACTGATCATGTGGGCCGGCGACGGCGAAGGGCCGCGCGTGCTGCCGGGGACGTACACCGTGCGGCTCACGGTCGGCGACGAAGTGCTGACGACGAACGCGGAGCTGAAGCAGGACCCGCGCACGACCGCGAGCGCCGCCGATATCAAGTCGCAGTTCGATTTCGTGATGGCGGCGAACAGGAAGCTCTCCGAGGTCAATGGACAGATCGAGAAAATCCGGAACACGCGGAAACAGCTGACGGAGCTGCGCAGTCACGCGAAGGAGAACAAGGCCATCGTCGATGCCGTGAAGGCGCTCGACAAGAAGATGACGGCGATCGAAGAGGCGCTGTATCAGACGAAGAACAAGAGCCCGCAGGATCCGCTGAACTATCCGATTCGGTTGAATGACAAGCTCGCCGGCGTCGCGTCGTCGGCCGATGCGGGCGACTTCGCGCCGACCGCGCAGCAGCGCGCCGTCTACGCGCAACTCGCCGAGAAAATCGACGCCGAGCTGGCGAAGCTGAAAGAGGTCTGGGACAAAGACGTGCCGGCGCTGAACAAGCTGGTGAAGGAGTCCGACGTACCGGCGATCAAGTGACGTGCACGCGAAGCGTGCAGGTCAAGCGGGCAGGCGAGCAGGCGGGCAGGAGAACGATGGATCCTGCTCGCCTGCCCGTCGAAGCCCGCGCGGACGTGAACGCGCGCTCGACGACCTACGACAGCACTACCGCGACGACGCCGCTCATCATGGCCACGCAAGGCGGACACGCCAACGTCGTCGAATACCTTTCAGCCGACGGCGCGGAAGGACAGAGCAGGACGGGGAATACCGCGCGGCGCTCGATGACGTGGAAGACACGCGCGTGCGTAAGCAACAGCTCAGTCGCGCGGTGAGAAAAAGCGTCGCGGTGTCACTCCATTGATGGAGGACGCCATGCACGCCGTCGAGAACGATCCCGAGAGTCTCCGCGATCACATGACGCAGACGTACGTCAATCTGCGTGTCGGCATCGGCGTGATCGGTGCGGTGCTGCCGCTGCTGTTATGGATCGGCGGCAAGCTCTCCGGCGTCTCCGGGCTGCTCCAGTCGATGAGCCACTATTACTACTCGGACATGCGGGACATCTTCGTCGGCGCGCTCGTCTTCGCCGGCGTCGGTCTCTATCTCTACAAAGGCTTCAGTACGAAGGAAAACTGGGCGCTCAACCTCGGCGGATTCCTCGCCGTCGGCGTGGCGATGTTCCCCACGGCGGAGGGCTCCCACTCGACGATCATTTCCAAGATCCATGGCGTCTGCGCGGTGGGCACGTTCCTCTGCATAGCCTATGTCTCCATCTTTCGATCGACCGACACGCTGTCGCTCCTCCACGACGAGAAGCTCATCGCCCGCTTCCGCCGCACCTATCGCACCCTCGGCATCGGCATGATCATCTCGCCGTTGATCGCGGTCGTGCTGAACTTCGGCGGCAACTCGTTCACGTTTTACGTCGAGGCCGCGGCGGTGGAGATTTTCGCCGCGTACTGGATGGTGAAGAGCTACGAGTTGAGCAGGACGAAGGCGGAGAAGCTCGCGCTCGCCGGCGAAGTCAAAGCCGGGCCGGAGGCCGTGACGCGGGGAGGACGTCTGGTCCGCGCCGAAGATTGAACTGTGCTAAAAAGCGCGCCTCATGTGGACGGCACGCCGCATCCTCAAAGACCTCGCAGACCCTGACCGGCGCCGCGCGATTCTCGCCGCGTTCTGGAAGTACGGCGACAATCACGCGAAGCTCATGGCGCAGATGCAGCTCGCCAAGGCGCTGCACTTCCGCGACGAGACGATCCGCAAGATGTCGCCGGAGAAGAAAGCCGACCTTCTCGCGTCGCGCATGGCCTCGCACGAGTTCGATCAGTTCCTCGAAATGGCGCTGATGGCGTACCACACGCGGGAGAAGAACACGATGCTGGCCGCGTTCCTCGATCGCTGGAACATCCCGCACGAGAATGGCTCGATCGAGGCCGAGGACTACGCGACGCCGACGGTCGAGCAAGTGCGCGAAGCGGTGAAAGAGCTCGACTTCGACAAGCGTGACGTGGCGATCTACCTCGCGACCGCGGGATTGCTGATGGCGGATTCCTGGCGTGAGGCGACGTGGCCGGTGGTAGACGAGCTTTAGTCTGGAGTGCGGCAACGCCTCGCACTCCAGACTAGCGCGGATCGATCTTGAGCACCTTCCACTCCCCGTTCTCCACGAGCAGCGTGGCCGTCGCGTTGCGCGTTCCTTCGAACTGATTGCGGAGGAACGCGCCGCCGACTTCGTTGGCGATCCAGTGCCAGGTGAAATCGGCGGAGGCGGTGGCGTCGGGGTTGGCGCGGACGGCCTGCACTTCGCCCATCTCCTTCTTCGCCAGCGGGACGATGTCGAGGATGCCGTTGGGGCGGAGGAGGAATCGCTTATCCGTGCGGGCCTTGTCGCTGAGCATCACGTCGCCGGCGCCGTCGAGGTGGATCCATCCCGCGGTTTGCAGATCGCGCGCGGCGGCTTTCTGCGGGTCGTTCATCGTCGAATGCGAGACCGGCAGCGAATAGGCGGCGTCGGTGAATTGGAACTCGCCGAACTCCATGGATGACTGGATGATCTTGCGCGCGTCGTCCGCACTTGGCGGCTGCATCTGTGGCGGCGCAGTGGTCTGAGTGGTCGTTGTGGTTGCAGGCTGCTCCTGGCCACACGCGGCCAAAAGCAACGCGATCACGAACAAACGTCTCATGCTCCCGCTCCTCGCAACTTTCGCACCTCTTCGGCCGTCAGCGCGCGCGTCTGACCGATCGGCAGGTCGCCGATCGTAATCGGTCCGATCGCGATCCGCACCAGCTTCAACACCTTGGCGTCGAGCGCCTCCACCATCCGCCGCACCTGCCGGTTGCGCCCTTCGGTGATCGTGATCTCGAACTTGTTGCCGCTGATGCGATTGACGATTGCCGGCCGCGTCGGCCCGTCGCGCAGTTCGATGCCGCTGCGCAAGCGCTCGAGCTCGTCGTCCGACAGCGGCCGCGACGCTTTGACGAGATACGTCTTCGGCACTTTGTAGTCGGGATTCGTGAGCGCGCTCCGCGAAGGCGGTGTCGTTCGTGAGGATCAGGAGGCCGCTCGTGTCGAGGTCGAGCCGCCCCACCGGAAAGAGATAGCGCTCGCGATCGGGAAGCAAATCGTAGATCGTTTGCCGGCCTTGAGGATCGCGATACGTCGTCAGGTATCCGGTCGGTTTGTACAGCAGCAGATAGGTTTGCGCCGCTTGTTCGAGCGGACGATCGTCGATGGTGATGCGGTCGCGTTCGAGATCGACCCAGCGATCGGGATCGCCCGCCACCCGCCCGTTCACTTTCACACGTCCTTCGCCGACCCAGCGCCGCGCTTCGCTGCGCGAGCCGAGTCCCGCCTTCGACAACACGCGCTCCAGGGTCTTGAGCGGTCGGTTGCCGGGTGGGGGAGCGTTGACGGCCATTTGCAAAAACGTTGACGACGGACGGAAGAGCGAATGCTACCCTCAACGTTGGAGATCGCATGCGCAAAAACTCGTGGTGGTGGTGGGTCAGCCTCGGTGTGGGGCTGGGCGCTTTTTCGTATGGTGTCTATCGTCTGCCATCGCAAGACGTCGAGACGTCGAGAGCGCGCGCCTTCGCGCCGCCGCAGCAGCCCGCGCCGCGAGTCGCATTCGTCCCTGAAGATCCGGAGAGCCTGATCGCCGCCGAGCCGTCCGCCGAGGTGCCGACCCTCGTCGAGGCGAGCGAAGAGAAAATCGAGATCCGCGTGAAAGCGCTGGCGCATGAGATGGCGGACATGTGGACGCGCAACCCCGAGGAGCTCGTCGTCGTGATCGACGACGCGGCGCGCTCGATGCCGTCCGCTCCCACGGTCACGCTGCTCCTCGCGATCGCGCACGCGGAGACGAACGGCAAGATCCTCGATGTCTCCGAGGCCGGCGCGGTCGGTCTCGCGCAGGCAACGCCGGTCGCGTATCACCAGGAACACCTCGACGGGAAGCTGTTCGTCAACAAGGACTACCTGATCGGCTCGCGTGCCTACATCATGAAGAAGCCCCTCGGCGATGCCGACACGATCGCCACGTTGATCGTCGATAAAGACAACGCCGCCACGCGCAAGAAGGCGCGCCGCCTGCTGCGCTCCGCGAAGGACCTGCGCCGCGAAGGCATCGACGAGCTCGAGCTACTCGATCCGTACGCGTCGAAGAAGTACTACGACGAGATCCAGCGAATGGACGAGCACAACCGCGCGGTGCTGAAGAAGCTCGAGCGGCTGATCGAGAAGGGCTCGCGCGCCGAGCTGCGCTCGTTCCGCAACGACGTGCGCAAGGAGTATCGCGCGCTGAAGGAAACGCAGATCGTGACGTGGGCTCGCTATCAGAAAGAGCTGATCGCGAAGCGCGACCGGATGCTCGAGAAGCACTTCGACATGGATGCCGCGACGGTGAAGAAGTCGATGGCGTACGAAGCCAGCGAGTACCTCGGCGAGCATCTCGATGACCGCTTCTCGGCGAAGAGCATGGCCCGGTTCCTCGTGCGCCACCTCGACCGCAAGACGAAGGAAGCGCGCAAGCTGGCGACGAAGGAGAAGGACGTGGAGCGGATGACGGCCGCGCTCTACAACGGCGGCTCGCACAACGTGAAGCGCATGCTCGCCGGACTCATTCGCTCGCTGCCGGAGACCGAGAAGTACATGAAGAAGGTGCCGGCCACGCGGCGGCGGCTCGACGGCGTGATTGCCGGCGAAATGCGGACACTCCGGTAACGTGTCATTCCGAGCCGTCGTGAACCGCGTTGCATATGTGGCGACCGCTGCCCTCAGCGGTCGCGCGATGCGTAAGCGTCGCTGTGTGGAGGACAGACAATCCTGTCTGTCCTGCGTCTGTACCGGACAGACAGGATTGTCTGTCCTCCACTACACAAGATAGCCGTCGCCGTGCGGCGACGGCGCGACCGCTGAGGGCAGCGGTCGCCACATTGATTGATTCACAAGCCTCAGGATGACACGTTTCTTCGCCCCGTAATCAGCCGCGCGCCGCGCTGATACGTCAGATACGCCCACGCCCACTGCGTGATGACGAGGAAGCGGTTGCGGAAGCCGATGAGGAAGAAGATGTGGATCGCCAGCCAGGCGATCCAGGCGAGGAAGCCGCCCATCTTGATTTTGCCCATGTCCGCGACGGCGGAGGCGCGGCCGATCGTGGCGAGCGAGCCTTTATCGCGATAGTGAAATGCGCGCAGCGGTTGTCCTTCGAGCGCGCGATCGAGGTTGTAGGCGACGTGGTTTCCTTCCTGGATCGCGGCCGGCGCGACGCCGGGGACGTACGAGCCGTCGTACTGCTTCACCGCCGCGAGGTCGCCGATCACGAAGACATCTTTGTGTCCCGGGATCGTGAGGTCGGGCTCGACGAGCACGCGTCCCGCGCGATCGAGCGGCGCGCCGAGCGTTTGCGCGAGCGGTGAGGCTTGCACGCCGGCGCCCCAGAGGATGGTGCGCGTCGGAATGCTGCGATCGCCGAGGCAGACCTCGTGATCGTTGATCTCCGTCGCGATCGCGCCGGTGATCACTTCGACGCCGAGCTTTTCGAGCTGCCGCTGCGCGCTCGCGGAGAGGGAGGGCGGGTAGGGCGGCAGCACGCGCTCTTTTCCTTCGACGAGAATCACGCGCGCGCTGTCGGAGCGGATGCGGCGGAAGTCGCGGACCATCGTCTGCCGCGCGATCTCGGAGAGCGCGCCCGCGAGCTCCACGCCGGTCGGGCCGGCGCCGATGATCACGAACGTCAGCCACTCCTGCTGCTTCGCCCCATCCTCCTCGCGCTCCGCCGCTTCGAACGCCAGCAGCACGCGGCGGCGAATTTCCAGCGCGTCGTCGATCGACTTGAGTCCCGGCGCGAAGCGTTCCCACTCGGGATGGCCAAAGTACGAATGCGTCGCGCCGGTGGCGACGACGAGGAAGTCGTACGACAGAGCCGCGCCATCGGCGAGGTGTACGCGCTTGGCATTCACGTCGATCGACGTTGCCTCGCCGAGGATCACGGAAAGGTTTTTCTGATGCCGAAGAATCGAGCGGATCGGCGCGGCGATGTCGGATGGATTCAGCGCCGCCGTCGCGACTTGGTAGAGCAGCGGCTGGAAGAGATGGTAGTTGTGGCGATCGACGAGCGTGATCTGCGCCTCGGCGTGACGGAGTCCGCGTGCGGCATAAAGACCGCCGAATCCGCCGCCGACAATGACGATGTGAGGCACTGCGCTGCGCAGTTTACGCAGTCATGGTGCCGAAGCGCTCGGAGAATTCGTTCATGATCCGGCGCATGTCGGGGAGGAAGGTCGGGTCTTTGGCGAGGCGCTGCTTGATGGCGACGAGAAACGGCACGTCGGAATCGTCGCCCTTATTGCCCCAGCGGACGATCGCATCGAGCCACTTGTCGGGATCGCCGTCGAAGACGGTCATAAGAATCTGCAGCCGCGCGAAATTCGCGCTCGCGCCGGAGAATCCCCAGCGCGGAGTCCATTCGATGACTTCGAACGTCTCTTCGACGGTACGATGGGCAACCAAAGCCACACTTCACTCCTTCACGAAGACACTCGTTAAAGGAGTGACGGAGAGGGGTAATTCCCTACCTCGAAGTTGGGGTCCCTCTAGTCTTTCCCGATTTTCGCCAGCTCCGGCTTGCCGATCCAGCGTCCCCACGAGAAGCAGCGGATGCAGGTAAAGGTGTAGTCGGTCACGCCGGTCTCGTTGTTTTCTTTCGCATCCGTCTCGATCTTGGACTGGCAGCGGTAGCAGAGGATGGCGTCGCCGCGCTGGAGGTTTTCGACGAAGCCTTCCACTTGCTGGTCGTAAAACTCCATCTGCTTCGGGCGCTGCGGGATGGTGATGGTCTGCCTGTCGCGCGGGCAGGTGAGGAAGATGTGATCGGCGAACGTGGTCTGCACGAAGCTGCCGGTCATCGTGACGCCGGCGTGCTTCGGACAAATGACGGGCTTTCCCGCCCAGAACGCGCGTGCAAGCTCTCGGTGTTGTTCGACTTCGGTCGGCATGCGCGGCTATTGTAGCGGGCGTGACGTTTGCCACCTGGATTCTCTTCGTCCTGATGGAGATTCCGCTTTGTCTGACCCCCGGACCGGCGGTGCTTTTCGTGTTCGCGCACGGGCTGCGGTACGGCGGCGCGAAGGCGATCTGGGCGAACCTCGGCATCCTGAGCGGCAACGCGTTTTACTTTGCGCTCTCAGCCACGGGCCTCGGTGTGCTCGTGAAAACGTCCCACGATGCGTTCCTGATCGTGAAATGGGCGGGCGCCGCGTATCTGGTGTTTCTCGGCGTAAAAATGATGTTCAGTAAATCGACGGCGCTCGAGGTCGGCGCGCCGGAGGCGCGCGCTACTCCGACGCACATCCTCGGACGAGGCATTCTGCTGCAGCTGGCGAATCCGAAAGCGCTGATCTTCTTCACCGCGTTTCTGCCGCAGTTCGTCTCGCCGAACGCGCCCGTCGCGCGGCAGATGCTGATCCTCGGCGTGACCTCGACCGTGCTCGAGTTCTTCATCCTCGCCGGCTACGGCTGGTCCGCCTCGCGGCTCTCCAACCGCTTCGCGCGCTCCATCAATCGCCTCTCGGGCGCGATGCTCGTCGCGTGCGGCGCTGGGCTCGCGCTCACTCTAGCGGAAACCGGCGTCCTCGCCGGCTGAACGGCGTCACGCGCCCGCGCGGGTCAGCCGGCGAGACGCCGGCGTTCCGAGTCACTTGAGCCTCTTCGCCAGAAGCGTCTGCATCTCCTCGTTGTCCTTTGCGGCGTCGAGGACGAGCTCCTTCTTCGTTCCCGCTTTCGCGCCGGCGTCGAGCAGCAGATTCACGACCTCGAGGTTGCCGCTCTTCACGCCGTTGTAGAGCAGCGGCGTGCCGTAAGGATCGGTCGCGTTCACGTTCCACTTCGCGGCGATGAGCAGCTTCACCATCTCCGTTTTTCCGTAAAACGCCGCCATCATCAGCGCGTTCATCCCGTAAGTGTTCTTCTCGTCGGGCTTCGCGCCGGCGGCGAGGAGCGCGGCGAGAAACTCGGGCGACTCCTGATCGATGGCCCGCAGCGTCAGCGGATCGCCGGACTCGAATTCCTTGCGAACGTGCTTGCCCGGATCATTCGGATCCGCGCCGGCGGCGAGGAGCTCCTTCACTTTCTTCAGGTCCTGCTTTTCGATGGCGTTGTAGAGCGGTGTGCGTCCGTACGCGTCGCGCGTGTTGGGACCGGTCGCCGCCTCGACGTATGCCGTTCCGGTGCGGCGCGCGAGGTCTTTGCGGATCTTTTCGAAGTTCGCGCGCTCGACGAACGGACCGATGCGAACCTGCGCGCCGAGGGCCTGAAGCTCGCGCTGCGCGGCCGGATACTCGCCGCATTTGTAGAGCAGCGAGGCGAAGCCGCTGCGCTCGTAGTTCGCGTCGGGATACATCTTCAGATACGGCTCATACACCGCGTGGATGTCGCGGCACACGCTCGCGTCTTTGTAGTAACTGTCGTCGTAATTCGCGAGCGTGAAGTGGGCGAAGATGAGCACGAACGGGATGCGCGCGGCCCACTGTTTCGTCGCCAGCGCCTCGCGTCCGAACTCGAGCATCTCTTCGGCGCTGCCGTTCCAGCTCGGCTCGAGATCATGCAGATGGTCGAACCAGAGGCCCGAGGATCCGGGACTGACGGCGTTGCCGTAGCGGAACCACGCATCCGTCGGATCCTCGCAGCAGATGCCGAGCTGGATCGCGAGCATGAGCGGCGCGATCGCAGACGACGCCGGATCGATCGCGATCGCTTTCTTCACTTCGCCTTCGGCTTCGTGCAGCTTCGACTCGAACGTCTCCATCGCTTTCGCCGAAGTCTTGTCGGCGGTCTTGCTGCCGCGCGCGTCCCATCCGAGGTCGATCGCGAGGCGCGCGCGGAGCAGCGGCACGAGCGCGTCGTTGCGCGAGGTCTTCTCGACCGCGGCGATGAGCGCGTTCCCTTCCATTTTGCGATTGCCTTTCGCGTTCTTGCGCGCGTCGAGATACGTGTCGAATGCATCGAGGAGAACTTCCGGCGGCGTGTCGCGCGCGGCGACGGCTTTCGGCCACACCGCTTTCGCGGCATCGAGCTCGGTGATCGTGTCGGGCGAAGTCGGAACGTAGCCGACCTGGATGCTCGTGTTGCCGATCAGCGCCGCCGCGGCGCGGGCGTGCGCGAGGAACTTGTAGACCGGCGAGTAATTCGAACGATCCATCGCCGCCGCCGCGGCTTTCATCAGCTGCGCGGCTTCGTCCTCGGTTTCCTGCGCCGCGAGCGCGTACATCCGCGCGTGCACGTACTGCACGAGCGCGTCGGTGCAGCCGGCCTTCATCGCGCGCTCGGATGCCTGCCACGCGCGCTCGTGCTCGTTGCCGGGACGATTCGGATCATTGCTGAAGAGCTGTGCCGCGGCGGTGAGCGCCTCGATCGCGTCCGCGTCCCACTTCGCGTTCTTCTTCTCGTACGCGCCGGGAAGCGCCGCGCGAAACCACTGTACATCACGGGCGATGTGCTGCTCGATTTTCGCCGGAGGAGGGAGTTTGGGCAGAAGGGCGGCGGACAGCGGAGTCGCCGCGAGGACCAACAGCCAGAATTTCAGCATGGCGACAATGTTCGTCGCTAGGGATGAGGCGGCTGTGATGCGCGTCGCATTTCGGTGCGCTCGGAACGCCGGCGTCCTCGCCGGCTGGTCAGGCGCCGTCTCGGCGCCCCGCGGCGGCGGGGACGCCGCCGGATCAGCCGGCGAGACGCCGGCGTTCCACCTCTTCGAACACGCGCATGAAGTTTCCGCCCAGCACCTTCTCCACGTCGCCTTCGCTCATCCCGCGCTCGAGCAGCCGCGCGGTGAGGGTGGGGAGGAGCGACGCATCGGTGAGGCCGTTGGGAAGCGCGGGCACGCCGTCGAAGTCGCTGCCGATGCCGACGTGATCGATGCCGGCGACGTCCGCGGCGTGGAAGACGTGATCGGCGACCTGGTCGAGCGTTGCGGCGGGAGAGCCGAGGGACTGGAACCATTTGAGAAACGCATCCCAGTCGGTGCGGTCGTTCGGCATTTCCTCGGTGCCTCCGGAATCGGGGGGGTGCTCCATCTTGTCGCGCTTCGCTGCCTTCATCGTCACTTCGGCGACGGCATCGCTGATGAACGCGGAGAAGAAGTTGATCATGCAGACGCCGCCGTTTTTCGCGAGCGCGCGGAGCATGTCGTCGGTCATGTTGCGCGGATGGCGGCAGAGCGCGCGGCAGGACGAGTGCGTCGCGACGACGGGCGCGCGCGACGTTTCGATGACGTGGAAGAACGCCTTGTCGGAGATGTGCGAGACATCGACGATCATGCCGAGGTCGTTCATCGTGCGAACGACGTCCCGGCCGAAGTCCGTGAGACCGCCGTGGCGCTCCGCGTCGCCGGACGAGTCGCACCAGTTGTTGGTGTTCACGTGCGTGAGCGTCATGTAGCGCGCGCCGCGGTCGTAAAACTCGCGGAGGATGTCGAGCGAGTCTTCGATGGCGTGGCCGCCTTCGACGCCGATCATGATCCCGAGCCTGCCGTCGCGCTTCGCGGCGCGGATGCCCGCGCTGTCGGTGCAGAACGCGAGGATGTCGCCGCGCCGCTGGACTTCGCTTTCAATGAACGTGATGAGCGTGCGCGCGAACCTCGCGGCGCCGCGATTCGCGTAGTGCGGCGGGACGTACGAGACGAAGAACGACGCGGTGATGCCGCTCTCGATGAGCGTTTTCAAATCCGCCTGGGCCTCGGGGTCGTGCTCGTCGAGGTGCAGGTTGTGGCGGAAGAGGCGGTAGGGTGTGTCGCAGTGGCCGTCGACGATGATCGCGCGGCGGTGAACGTCAGGTACGGAAGTACTCATCGACTCGGTCGAGCTCCTTCGTCATCGCGCCGATGTCGGCGAACAGAAATTCGGCTTTCGTGAGCAGCTCGCGCGGAAATCCGCCGCACAGCACCGCGACGATCGGCAGCGGGATGCGATGCGCGGCGAGAATGTCGTACGGCGTGTCTCCGACCGCGAACGTGCGCTCCGGGTCCGCGCCCGTGCGCTCCAGCGCGGCCTGGAAGATTTCGGGAGACGGTTTCGAGAACTGCGCATCCTCCTTCGACGTCGATCCTTCGAGCAGCTCGCGCGCGCCGAGAAGCTCGACATAGTACTCGACCTCGTCGGGATTCGACGACGACGCGAAGGCGAGCTTGATCCCGCGGTCGTGCAGCGCGCGAATGGACTCGCGCGCGTGCGGGAACGGCTGCACCGTTTCCATGTAGCGGCGCTTCCACAACTCGCCGCGATACGTCTTCACCTCTTCGCCGAACGCGCGCATCTCGCGGGCGCTCAATGTGTCGGGCACGAGCAGATCGCCGCCTTTGCCGATCTGCATTCGCACGTCGCGCCATTCGACGTGTTTGCCGAAATGCGCGAACGCCTCGACCCAGCAGTCGGTGTGTTTGTCGTTGGAGTCGACGAGCGTTCCGTCGATGTCGAGCAGCATGGCCCCGGTGCGCACACCGAGGCCATGTAGCAAGATCCGCGCTACCCGCGCACGGAGCGCCGTTTCGTCGGCGGCGTGGTGACGTTCGACGTGTTGCCGCTCTGATCGTGCGGCACCGTGACCGTGACGGTCTTTGTGCTGCGGTTGCCGGAGGCATCGATCGCTTCGACGTGAATCGTGTAGACGCGGCCGCTGCCGTTGCCGTCGCGATCGGCGCGCAGCTTCACGGTCAGGAGGCCGGTGATCTCGTAGTCCGTGGGGAGGATGTTCTCGTTCGCGGTGACGTCGAAGATCCGCACGAGCGGCATCGGATCGGTGTTGTCGTGCACGCTCGCCGTCACGGTGACGGAGATCATCTGCTTGTTCGGCGGCGAGATCGAATTCGGCGACGCGCTGATCGACAGGAAGTCGGGCGCGGTCGTGTCGGACCCGCCTCCGCCATTGCCGGTGATCTCGACGGTGAAGCTGCCGCTGGAAGTGTTGGAGTGCGCGTCAGTCGCCGCGCATTGCACGCTGGTCGTGCCGACCGCGAACGTCGAGCCGGACGCGGGCGAGCACGTCACCGCGACGCTGCCGTCGACGATGTCGTGTGCGGTGACGTTGAACGTGACTTGCGGTGCCGCCTGCGTGATATTTCCGGGCAGCGAGAGCGCAGGCGCCGTGGTGTCGACGACGTTGATGATCAGGGTGACGTCGGAGCAGACGACGGTGGTCCGGCCGAGCGGGAACGTCGAGCCGGAGGCGGCGTTGCACGCGCCGGCGGGACGGCCGTTGAAATCATCGCCGCCGTTCGTCGACGAGTTGAACGTCACGACCGCGCCATTCGGCCCCGTCGCTTCGACGGTGATGGTCTGTTCGGGATTGGGCGGAGGAGGCGGCGGTGTCGACTGCAGAACGACGGTGATTTCGAACGAGCCGTGAGCGGAGTTGCCTTTCGAATCGGACGCGGAGCAGTTGACGCGCGTGTTGCCGACCGCGAACTTCGATCCCGATGCCGGAGCGCAGGTAACGGGAACCGCTCCGTCGATTGTGTCTTCCGCGCTGGCGTTGAATGTGGCGATCACGCCGCTGCTGTCCGTCGTACTGATGGCGAAGTCGCGCGGCAGATGCAGCCTCGGCGCGCCGCTGTCGACGACGCGAACGCGGAACGCGCCATGCGAGCCGTCGTTGCCCGTGCACTGCACGGTCGTGTCGCCGATCGGGAAGAGCGAGCCCGAGGCAGGCGCACACGATGCGGAGACGAGCGGCCGTCCGTTTTCATCGTCCGCCGAGCCGTCGACTTTGGCGTCGTAGGTGACGACGGCGCCGCCGGGTTGCGTCGCTTCCGCGGTGATGTCGTCGGGCAGCTTCAGTTTGGCGAACGCGGGTACAGCAAGGAGAAACAACAACCCAAAGCTAACTGCCGGACGCAGCGACATGGTTTATCCCCTCCTCGATGTCCCTAAGTCTAGCCCTCACTTCGCGTCGACACAAAGACCTTGTACCCTTTTGGCAATCGGTACGTGCCGTAAGAACGGCGGGTGCGTACGGCGAATCCGGCTTCGCGCAGCAGCGCTTTAACTTCGCCCGCGTCGTAGAGCTCGAGCTCGTGCACTTCCTCAGCGCGGCGAATCTCGCCATCGATGTTGCGAAACGTGAGGATGCGCCGCGTGAGGTGTACGCCGTCGCTGTCTTTGATCGAAATCACGGACCAGTCGTCGCCGCCGGCGCGGTGCTCGGAATGCGCCGGATACGAGCCGCGCTCGGCGACGTCGAAGATCAGCATGTTCGCTCGCACGCGCCGGATGAACGCACGGAGATCGCCGTAGTTGAGGACTTCGCCGGTCGCGACGATCGCGGCGCACGGCGGAATGCTCGCGGTGGTGAACGAGCCGACTTCGAATCGCGCGAGCGGCGCGGTTTCGCGCGCGAGCGCGATCATCGAAGGAGAGGCATCGATGCCGAGGACGTCGAAGCCGGCGTTGGTCAGCTCACGCGCGAGGACGCCGCTGCCGCAGCCGATGTCGACGATGAGTCCGCGCGGGAGAACGCTGATCAGCCACGGTGCAGCCGATTCCGCGAAGTCGCTGTGGCCGGCGTGATGAATCCATGCGAGATCGTCACCGTACCAGCTACTCAAACCAGATCTCGATCTCGTATCCGTCCGGGTCTTCGACGTACGCGAACGGAAATCCCGGCGCGAACTCGCCGCGGCGCAGGAGCTTGCCGCCGGCGGAGACCACGGTGTTGACGGCGTGATCGATGTCGGCAGGATCGACGAGGCGGAAGCCGAAGTGATCGACGCCGCCGCGCTGGCCGGCACGCTTCGGCGCCCGCTCGAACGCGAAGATGTCCATCGTGCCGAAGCCCTTCGCCTGAATGCTCGCGTCGTCGCGGTAATACTCCTCGAGGCCGAAGCAGGCGGAGTAGAAGCGCATCGAGCGCTCCGGATCGGCGACGCGAAGACTGATGTGCGTTAGGCCGTGCGTGCGAATCATGATGCGCGTTTAAGTGTCGTGCGCGCGCAGGAACGTGTCGGGCTTTGTGAACGTGCGCGCCATGCCGAGGCCGCGGTTCAGCTCTTTCAGCGAAACCTTGCCGGTGATGACGGCCGCGCCGAGCTGCACGTACGTCCGCATTTTGCCGCGGTGGCGATAGCGGACGTCGAGCGAGTGCTGCCAGAGCGCGGAGTATTCGCGATAGAACTCTTCGAGCGGCAGCTTCGTGGGCAGCACGGAGTGGACGATGTCGTACATCTCCCACTGATGCGTGGTGACGCGCTTCTTGTCGTGGTCCCACAGATCGGTGCCGGGGAGCGGGGTGAGGATGGAGAAGCCGGCGTTGTAGGCGCCCATCTCCTCGATCCAGTTGCGGAGGCGCGTGAAGTCGTCGCGGTCCCACGCCGGATCGACGATGAAGTTCGGCGTGAACCCGACGCCGAGGTCCTTGAGGATGTTGATCGCGCGGACGTTGTTGTCGGCGGTGTTCTTCTTGTTGACCGCCTTCAGCCCCTCGTCGGTCACGGACTCGAGGCCGAGGAAGATCGCGAGATTGCCGCAGTCCTTCCACATCTCGATCAGATGCGGGAACTTGCAGATGATGTCGGTGCGCGTCTGCACGGTGAAGTACTTCTTGATGCCGGCCGCTTTGATCTGCTTCGCCATCTCCTCGCCGCGCTTGACGTTCATCCAGAAGATGTCGTCGGTGATGAAGATGTTCGGTGCGGTGATGTCGCGGAGCTCTTCGACGACGCGCGCCGGCGATTTCTCGCGGAACGTCGACTCGTGAAACTTCCAGACCGAGCAGAAGTTGCATTTGAACGGACAGCCGCGCGCCGTTTCCATCAGCGCCAGCGGCTTGCGAAAGTTGATGTAGTAGTGGTCGGCGTAGTGGGCGATCAAATGCCGCGCGGGCTTCGGATAAGTGTCGAGATGCGGGCGCGCGGGGGCGTGGCCGGTGAAGAGCCAGCCGCTTCCGTCGCGCACTTCGAGGCCGGGGATCTTGCGGATGTCGCTGCCATCGGAGAGCGCGTTGACGAGCGGCGGCATGACCTCTTCGCCGTCGCCGGTAGCGATGAAGTCGATGGCGTCGTGGCGGAACCAGTTGGGATCGCGCGAGGCATCGTGCCCGCCGATGACCACGAGCGCCTTCGGCATGTCGCGCTTGATCCGCTGCGCGAGCCGGATCGTGCGATTGCGCTCCGTGGTGAAGTTGCACTGCAGCCCGACGACGTCGGGATCGAAGGCGATGCAGTCCGCAATCCCCTTTTCCTCGCCGTCGATGCGCAGGTCGATGACCTTGCACACGTGCCCGTCCTGCTCGAGACACGCCGCCACGCAAATCGGCCCGAGCGGCTCCACGAACGTGAGCATCTCCAGGCCGAGAATCCCCCCGACAGGCGGCTTGAGAAATGCGACTTTCATGCGGTCGGGGGGAACAGTAGCAGAGATTGGGTTATGCCGGGATCAGGTGCGCAACCGCGGATCGAGCTTGAAGGGCCGTGAGACTCCGATGTCGATTGATTTGAAGTCTTCATGTTCGGGGTTGAGGAGATAGTTGGCGTCTGAGGGGATGATGGCGCTCGGAACCTGAAGAACGGCCGACGTTCGACCAGCGAGCCATGTGCCTCCGATCCGCTGCAACTCCGGCGGTGCGGGAGTGTCAGTCCAGTTCGGCGGCAGCTGCCTGACATCGATCATCTCCACGAGCGCTTCAGGAAAATAGCAGCTAAAGACCACGTATTCAGGGATGTGCTGACTCTCGAGGTGAACGAGCAGTTCGAGGCTTGCAAGAGCAATCCCGGAAGAGGTGTACACGACTCGCAGTCCCTTCGAGTGCCAGCGGCCGTCGTACCGACGCGCGCCTTCGCCATCGAAGGCGGTATCGGCAAACGCCGCTTCCACGATTCGCCAAGCCTCGATCACGAAAAAATGCCGTGCTGAAGACGGCCAATCAGATTGTCGACTTCGGCGGCACCGATGTCGGTCTGCGCGAGCTCCAGCGGAACTGCGTTTCCGAGGGCGATCTTTCGCTTCGTCAGCCATTCCGTTGCGGCATCGTGATCTCCGCCAAACAGCTCGAGCGCCCGGGCGAAAACGCGCGCCAGCCGCAGCAGCCGGTCGGATTCGTCAGCTTGTAACCGTCCGCTCGATTTGCGGCGGGCGAGTGTTCGTTTCGGAATGCCGATGAGTGTCGCCACGTCCTCCGCGCGCAGCCCGATGCTTTTCACGAATCGATCGAAGGCGCTCCACGGCAATCCTTTTTCGATCAGCTTCAGCAGCGACGGCCAATGGAGCTGGTTGATGCCGAGAAGAAGGGCATGAGCATAGGCCGGGCGCGAGCGGTCCTGAAGCAGCTCTCGAAATCGCCGCACGTCCTTGCTCGGTTCAGTCGGTGTATCGAACATCTGGCACTCAATATTGTGCCATTTGGCACCTACGTCAAGGACCCGATACGCTCCACCACAATCGCATTGAACACCAGCGGGAACGTTGCGTGCGTCTGTCCGCGATGTTGCGGGCGGAAGCCGAACAGGACGATCTTTCCCTTCCCGTACGTCACCGCGACGGCGGCGGCTTTGCGGGTGAGGCGTTCGGCTCCGTTGATCCAGCCGGAGAGGAGGACGTCTCGCTCGTCCTCGGGGTACGTCGCGAGGACCCAGCGCTGCATGTCGGTGGCGGGAGAAGTGGTTTCGAAGGCGATCGCTTCGTCGGTGAACGCGGCGATCTCCTCGGGCATGCCGGCGGTCACCGGATGGTCGCGGCGGAGCTTGAGGCGCACGAGCGAGCCGGGGTTCGTGTAGTCATCCGGACGCACGCCGGAGAGCGCGTTGCGGACCGGGATGTTGAATTCGTCGATCACGTATTCGGTCGCGGAGCCGAAGGCGATCAAGGTGCCGCCTTCGTCGACGAACTTGCGGAGCGAGTCGGCGCCGGCTTTCTCGAGACCGCCGCGATATTCGGGCGGCATCTCTTCTTCGTAGCGCATGCGCCCTTCGCCGGCGCGCGGACGGCCGGTCGCGATCACGTCCTTCGGCTGATCGGCGAGGATCAGCGCGTCGATCCCGCTGATCCCTTTCTGAATCTCCTGCGCCGTCAGCGCCTTCGGCTGGATGCCGTACGTCTCCAGCACCCAGCGCGTCCATCCTTCATCCATCAACCCCTGCCATGACTTGTACGTCGCCACGCGCGGCTTGCGCGCGAGCTTCTCGCCGCGCGCGATCACTTCCTTCTTCGCCGGCTTGATCTCCGTCACCCGCGTCGTTCCCGCCGGCATCGCCGCGCGCTCCACGCGCACGCCCATCTGCAGCGGCAGCGTCCACGTCGCGACGTCGTACGGGCGCAGAATTTCTTTTCCGGGCTGCAGGCGGATTTCGGGATAGCGCTGCGGCTCCATCATCTCTTCGACGAACTTCGAGTACGGCTGCGCGAGCGGAATCCAGTAGTCGCCGTTCTCCGCCTGCCGCACTTCGACGTTGTGCTCGGCCATGAGCCACGCCAGGTGCTGCGCGGTCGGCCAATCGAACTGCTGCTTCGGAATGCGATACCCATCGCTGCCGCCGTGCGCCACCGCGGCGCGGGCGCGTGTCAGCACGTTGCGCAGCAGATCCTCGCGGCGGTCGGCGGCGGTCTCGAGCAGGGCATCCGAGGCAATGCGCTCGTAATCCATGATGTCGCGGAGACGCCACCAGCCGCCCTTCCACGGATTCGGATGATTGATAGTCGGCTTGTATTCGATGAGACCCTTCGTGCCGCCGCGCAACTCACTCGGCTCGACGTACATCGGCGTGGCGATGCGCGCGGATGCGATCTCGAGCAGCAGGCCGGTGATGTTCTTCCACCAGCCGGTGTTGCGCGTGCCGCCGATCCAGTACGCGTCGAACGAATAGCCGTAAATCAGGCCGCTCTTGTTCGCCTGCTCGAGTCGGAAGGCCATGTTCGAGCCGACGAGATTCGCCTCGCGCCAGATCAGCGGATGCACATCGGGATCGACCGGGTCCGCGAACGGCGGGATGAACATCCGCGGTCCCTCGGCGCCCATCTGATGCTCGTCGACGAACAGCTGCGGGTTCCACTCGTGGTAAATCGCGCGGCTCATCGCCCGCGTTTCCGACTGCGTGAGCATGTACCAGTCGCGGTTGTTGTCGTGGCCGACGAAGTGGTGATAGAGCCACGGCAGCCGCCCGCCTTCGTACTTGGTGCCGACGTACTTGCGGTACCACTCCGTGACCATGATCTGCCCGTCGGGATTGAGCGACGGCACGAGCAGCAGGACGACGTTTTTCAGCCGCCGCTTCGTCTCCGCATCATTCGCCGTCGCCAGCGCATGCGCCCACTCCATGGCCATCTGGCTCGACGCGATCTCGGTCGCGTGAATGTTGCACGTGACCAGCACGAACGACTTTCCTTCATCGATCAGCTTTGCCGCCTCGGCGTCGGAGAGCCCGCGCGGATCGGCGAGGCGTTTCGCGATCTCCTGCAGCCGCGCCTTGTTGCGCAGATTCGCCTCGTCGGAGATCACGGCCATGAAGAACTCTTCGCCGAGCGTCGACTTGCCGAGGACCTCGTAGTCGACGCGCGGAGACGCTTTGTCGAGCGCGCGGAAGTAGTCGCGGATCTGGCGATAGTCGGCGAGCACGCGATCCTTGCCGATGTCGAGTTTGAGGTACGACGACGGCGGCGGAATCTGTGCGAAGATCGGAAGCGTGATGATGAAGATGATGAAAGCGACCAGCAAGCGTTTCATGGCGCCGGGATTATTCATTCTTCTCGCCGCCTGCGCCACCGCGCCGAAGCCCAACGCCCATTTCAAGATCCTCCAGATGAACGACGTCTACAAAATCGAGGGTCTCGAAGGAGGGCAGAGCGGCGGGCTGGCGCGCGTGCGAACGCTCCGCAAGCATCTCGAATCCGACGGGACACCGGTGCTGGTGCTGCACGCCGGCGATGCGCTGTATCCGTCGGTGATGAGTAAGTATCTCGACGCGAAGCCGATGCTGGAGGTGCTCAATCTCCTCGACGGCGATGCGGTGAAGTTCGATCCGAACTTCGTCATCATCTTTGGTAATCACGAATTCGACAAGAGCGATCCGTCGATCCTGCTCGCGCGGCTGAAGGAGTCGCAGTTCGGCTGGGTGTCGACGAATTCGGACTACTGCAACCCCGAGTGCAACAGCAACTTTCCCGGCGTTCCCGACGTGATGATCAGCGACGTCGCCGGCGTGAAGGTCGGTTTCCTCGGCCTGATGTATCCGTTCCAGAACAAGTACGCGCGCACGACCGACGTCATCGCCGCCGCGCGCGACGCGGTGACGGCACTGCGCGAGAAGGAAGGCGTGCGCGTCGTCATCGCCATCACGCATGAAGACATGCCCGAGGATGAGAAGCTGCTGCAGGCGGTGCCGGGCATCGACCTCGTCGTCGGCGGGCACGATCATCTCTTCATGCAGCAGCGCGTCGGATCGACGTGGATCGCGAAGGCGGACGCCGACGCGAAGAGCGTGATCGTTTGGGACGTCACCGTGCCGCCGACGGGTCCTGTGGTCACGACGCCGCTGCGCATGGTGCTCGACGCGACGATACCGAAAGATCCGGACGTCGACGCGGCAGTGCAGAAGTGGATGGACGCGCTCTCCGAAAAGCTCGGCGGCAACGACACCCTCGGCCAGACCGAGAACTTGCTCGAAGGCGTCGAGCCGGCCGTGCGCGGCCGTGAGACGGCCCTCGGCAATCTCCTCGCCGACGTCGCGCGCACGCAGATGCAGACCGACGTCGCGGTGATCAACGGCGGCTCGATCCGCATCAACGACAACATCCCCCCCGGCCCGATCACAAAGTACGACATGGAAGGCGTCTTCTATTACACGAACACGCTCGTCGCGACGATCGGTCACCGGGCAGCAGCTGCTCGACATGCTGCGCAACTCGGTCTCGCGCGTCGATGCAGGCGACGGCCGCTTTCTGCAGGTCTCCGGACTGCGCTTCACCTATCACCCGCAAAACGGCGCGTTCGTGGTGAATCCGGAAGACGTCGAAGTCGGCGGGAAGCCGCTCGACATGAACGCGCGCTATACGCTCGGGATGATCGACTACATGTACACGCGCGGCACGGAAGACGGATACACGATATTCGCCGACGCCACGCGGCCGCCGAAAGTGAATACCAACCTCGAAGCCGACCTGCGCACGGAGGTCGAGGAGTACATCCGCAACGTCGGAACCGTGACGACGGACATCGAGGGAAGGATCGTGCGGGCGAAATGAACCTCGCCCGCCACATCGCGTGGCGCTACCTCCGCCGTCCGACGGACGCCCTCGTCTCCGCGGTCGGCCTCGTCTCGATCTTCGGCCTCGTCATCGGCGTCATGGCGCTCGTCATCTCGATGGCGCTGATGACCGGCTATCGCGACGATCTCCAAAGCAAGCTCCTCGGCGGGAACGCCGAAGTGTTCGTCTACTCCGTCGGCGCGCCGATGAGCGAGCCCGCGCGCGTCGTGAAGCTCATGAAGCGCGTGCCCGGCGTCGGCGAGGCATCGCCGGTACTCTTCCAGCACGCCGTCGTCACGACCGAATCCAACACCACCGGTTCGGAAGTGATGATGAAAGGCATCGAGCCGGCGCGCTGGCGCAACTCGCCGATGCTGGCGAAGATCGTGGGCGCGTCGCGCAAGTTCGAAACGCGCGAAGGAGAGCAGGGCGTCGCGGTCGGGAAGTACCTCGCGACGAAGCTCGGTGTGAAAGCGGGAGATGCGTTGAGCGTCACCGTGCCGTCGGTCGAAGAGGGGAGTCTGATGCCGCGCACGGCGACGTTCGTCGTCACGAACGTCTTCGCCACCGGCTTCTACGAATTCGATGCGCGCTGGCTGTTCGTCGACCTCGCCGAGGCGCAGGAACTGATGGGGATGACCAACGCCGCGAACCTGCTCGAAGTGAAACTGCAGCCGCGCGCCGATCTCGAGCGCGTCATCAAAGACATCGAGCAAGTGACCGATCGCCGCTACGCCGTGAGCGACTGGCGCGAGATGAATCGGCAGCTTTTCTCGATGCTGCAGTTCCAGCAGCTGGTGCTGTTCATCGTCATCGGCCTGATTGTCTTCGTCTCCACGTTCAACATCGTCTCGACGCTGATCATGACGGTGCAGGAGAAGCGCCGCGAGATCGGCATCCTGTCGTCAATGGGCGCCGAGGGAAAGACAGTCCGGCGCGTCTTCATCTGGTATGGCACGATGGTCGGCACCGCCGGCACCGCGATCGGCATCGCCCTGGCGTCGCTCATCTGCTGGATCATCACGCGCTACGAGCTCGTGTCGTTCCCGCCGGAAATCGCCGAGGTCTACTTCGTCTCGTCGATCCCGTTCATCCTCGACTGGCGTTGGCTCTCGAGCATCGCCGGGTTCTCGATCGCCGTCTCGTTCCTGGCCACGATCATCCCGAGCATGCGCGCGTCGCGCCTGAATCCGGTCGAAGCGCTCAGGTACGAGTAACGCGGGCAGGAAAAGCAAGCCTCCCGTCCCTCTGTCGTTCTCGCGGCGATCGGCCTCCAGCGCAATTTTCGCGTGGGCGGCATTCTCATCAACGAGATGAATCTGATGAGCCTCACGCGCTTTCAGATCATCGCCTGGACGGTGATGATCGGCAGCGCGCTGCTCGCCGCCGGCCTGGCCCGCGGCGTCGGCGGCGTCCCGGACGCGCTCGAATTGGAGATCCCGCAGCAAGTGTGGGAGCTCGTCGGCATCAGCGGCGGCGCGGCGCGTCCTGGCAACGATGATCAAGAAGAACAAGCAGCAGAAGGAGCCGGCGAATCCTGACGCCGTCGCCGATCGCACCGCGAAACTGACGAACGAAAGCGGCACGGCCGTCAAGGAGAACATGCAGGGGATTCTGTACGGCAACGGCTCCGATCAGGCCGCGCGTTTCATGGACATGCTCGAAGGGGACGAGGTCGAAAACGCGGCGTTCATCGACATCGGCAAAGTGCAGATGTTCCTCTTCACCTGTATCGCGCTGCTGCTGTACGGCCACACGTTGTGGGTTCTTTTCGGGAAAAAGCCGGAGGACATCACGAAGTTCCCGGGCCTCACCGAAGCGATGGTGACGATCATCGGATTCAGCCACGCAGCGTATCTCGGCATGAAGACGGTCGATCAAACGAAGACCGATCCGAACGCCGTTCCGCCCCAGGCGCCGCCGGCGCAGAGCGATCACGAGGACAACGGAGAACTTGACGCGTAAGGAGCGGATGCATGGCCAAGAAAGGTGTGATCGTTCTCGATCCCGGACACGGCGGTACGAAGAAGGAAGGCGAGTCGTCTCCGAACAACGCCACCAGTCCCAGCGGAGTGAAAGAGAAGGACATGACGCTGGCCATTGCGAAGATGACTCGCGATGCAATCGTCGCGGCCGCGGTCCCCGGCAATCACGATGTTCGTGTGGTGATGACGCGCGAGGAGGATGTCAATCTCGGCCTGTCCGCACGCGCGCGGCTGGCCAGGCAGACCGACGCCGATCTCTTCCTCAGCATCCACTGCAACGCCAGCAAGCAGCACAACGCGCGCGGTGTCGAGACGCTGATCCGCAACGAGGATGACAACAATCCGAACGCCGACGACGACTTTGCGTTCGCGACGAAAATCCAGAACGCCGTGTTCCTGGCCATTCAAAACCGCGACATCAAGACGCGCGACCGCCATGTCAAGCAGCAGAAGCTCGGCGTCCTGAATGACGCGCACCTCGGCGGACGCGCCAAGGCCTGCCTCGTCGAGCTCGAGTTCATCGACCGCGAGGACGTCGATCAGCTGCTGAACACGGGAGCGAACGCGCAGACGGTGCGGCAGGAAATCGCGAATGCGCTGGCGCAGACGCTGATCGACCAGTTGCCCGAGGCCAGCTGACAACCTTGCCGCGTTCGCGCCGCCTCGTATAATCGCGGCGGCCCTACATGCAGACGGCTCGGCTGGTTCTCGAAGACGGTACGGTATACGCCGGGGAGGCCTTCGGCTCGACCGCGGATACGATCGGCGAAGTCGTATTCAACACGTCGCTCACCGGCTATCAGGAGATCGCCACCGATCCGTCGTATCGCTTTCAGATCGTGGTGATGACGTACCCGCACATCGGGAACTACGGCGTCGAGTCGATCGTGGCGCAGAGCGAGGAGCCGCAGGTGGCGGGATTCGTGGTGCGCGACGCGGTGGCCGAACCGTCGAGCGCGCACGCGCAGATGTCCCTCGGCGAGTACTTCGAGCGCAACCGCATCTCCGCGATCTCCGGCGTCGACACGCGCGCGCTGACGCGGAGGATCCGCACCCAGGGCGCGATGCGCGGGATGATCACCAGCGACGAAGCGCGCTCGGTCGATTCGATCGTGACCGAATTGCGCAACGCGCCGTCGATGGCGGGACTCGATCTCGTGCAGCGCGTGACCGCGCTGCGTCCGTATCCGTTCGAAGAACATCCGGCGGAACACCGGCGCCGCGTCGCGGTGTACGACTTCGGCGTGAAGCGCGACATCCTCCGCCAGCTGACGAAGCAAGGCTGCGACGTGACGGTTTATCCCGCGACGACACACGCCGACGAGATCCTGAATCGCCAGTACGACGGCGTGCTGCTCTCCAACGGGCCGGGCGATCCGGAGCCCGTGACGTACGCGCAGGAGAACATCCGCCAGCTCGTCGGGAAGATTCCGATCTTCGGGATCTGTCTCGGGCATCAACTGCTCGGTCTCGCCCTCGGCGGGCGCACGTACAAGCTGAAGTTCGGCCATCGCGGCGGCAATCATCCGGTCAAGGACCTGCGCAACGGCCGTGTGGAGATCACGGCGCAAAACCACGGCTTCTCGGTCGATCCCGACTCGCTCAGCGAGAACGACGTCGAGTACACGCACATCAATCTCAATGACCAGACGCTCGAGGGATTCCGCCACCGCCGCGAGCCGGCCATGGCCGTGCAGTACCACCCCGAGTCCGCGCCGGGGCCGCACGATTCGTTCTATTTGTTCAGCGACTTCATGCAGTTGATGGACGACTTCAAGAAACGTTGATGTGTCATCCCGAGCCGCGAAGACGGCGAGGGATCCCCGACGCAAGAACGTTCATCGTGCGTCGGCGGGGGATCCCTCGCGCTGCTCGGGATGACACGTAATCAAAACCCCTGCTCCGTGTGCTCCCCGAACGTCTTCTTCAGCGTCGCCACGATCTCGCCGATCGTGCACTCGTTGCGCACCGCGTCGACGATGAACGGCATCAGGTTCGCCTCGCCGCGCGCGGCGTCATCCAGCGCCGCGAGCGCGCGTTGCCAATCGCGCGTTCGCGATGAACGGAACGCGGTCAACGCCTGCGACCTGATCGCGCTCGACGCTTTCGTCGATCACGAGAGTCGGCAGCCTCGCGGCGTCGTCTTCGATGAAATCGTTCACGCCGACGACGATGGCCTGCTTGCTCTCCAGCGCGCGTTGCGCCGCGTACGCGGAGTCGCCGATCTCGTGCTGCATGAATCCCGATTCGATCGCCGCCATCGCGCCGCCCATCGCGTCGATCTTCTCGATTAAAGCGCGCGCCTCCCGCTCGATGTCGAGCGTCATCGACTCGATCGCATACGCGCCGGCGAGCGGATCGACAGTCGACGGGATTCCGGTCTCGTGCGCGAGGATCTGCTGCGTCCTCAGCGCGATCTTCACCGATTCCTCGGTGGGCAGCGCCAGCGCCTCGTCGCGGCTGTTCGTGTGCAGCGATTGCGCACCGCCGAGGACCGCGGCCATGGCCTGATAGGCCACGCGGATCACGTTGTTCTCCGGCTGCTGCGCGGTCAGCGTGGAGCCGGCGGTTTGCGCGTGGAAACGCAGCGCCAGCGAGCGGGAATCCTTCGGCGCGTAACGCTCCTGCATCAGCGTCGCCCACAGCTTGCGCGCGGCACGGAACTTCGCCACCTCTTCGAGAAAATCGTTGTGCGCATTGAAGAAGAACGAAATGCGCGGCGCGAAGCTGTCAACGTCGAGCCCGCGCGCCACCGCTGACTGCACGTACTGCAACCCGTTCGCGAGCGTGAACGCGACTTCCTGCACCGCCGTCGAGCCCGCCTCGCGGATGTGATAGCCGGAAACCGAGATCGTGTTCCAGCGCGGAACGTGCTTCGCGCAGAACTCGAAGATGTCGGTGACGATGCGAAGCGACGGCGCGGGCGGGAAGATGTACGTGCCGCGCGCGGCGTACTCCTTGAGGATGTCGTTCTGAATCGTGCCGCCGAGCTTCGACCAATCCATGCCGCGGCGCTCGGCGACGACGAGCAAGAGCGCGAGGAGGATCGACGCCGGCGCGTTGATGGTCATCGAGATCGAGACTTTGTCGAGCGGGATGGCATCGAGCAGCGTCTCCATGTCCGCGATCGAGTCGATGGCCACGCCGACTTTGCCAACCTCGCCGCGCGCGCGCGTGTCATCCGAATCCATCCCGATCTGCGTCGGCAGGTCGAACGCGACCGAGAGGCCGGTCGTGCCGCGCTCAAGGAGATAGCGGTAGCGGCGGTTCGATTCGGCTGCGGTCGAGAAGCCGGCGTACTGCCGCATCGTCCACAGCTTTCCGCGATACATCGACGCCTGCGGCCCGCGCGTGAACGGGAACTGGCCGGGCTCGGCGAGATCGCGGGCGGTGTCGAAGCCGCGTTGTTGCAGGTCTGACTCGGAGAAGAAGACGGGGCGGTCGCTGCTCATCGGGGCGGAGCATATAATCCCTCTCCCTTCGATGGCCCTTTCCGGCAACCTCAAAACGATGCTCCCCGGGGATCTTCTGCAGTGGCTGAGCCTCGGACAGAAGACCGGGACGCTCGTGATTTCGAACAAGCGCGTGGAGAAGAAAATCTTCTTCCGCCACGGACGCGTGATCTCGTCGGCGTCCAACGATCCGCGCGAGTACCTCGGCCAGTTCCTCATGAGCCACGGCTTCCTCAGCGAGCCGGAGCTGAAAAAGGCCATGGAAGTGCAGCAGCACAGCGGCATCCTCCTCGGCAAGATCCTGGTGATGATCGACGTCATCAGCGAAGAGGACCTGCAGCGCCTCATGCGCCGCAAAGCGGAGGAGGAGATCTACGACATCTTCCTCTGGACCGACGGCGACTTTTATTTCGTCGACGACGAGCTGCCGCAGATGGAGATGATCCCGCTGCAGGTCGACGTCACCGGCATCATCATGGAGGGCACGCGGCGCGTCGATGAATGGGGGCGCATTCGCGAGCTCGTGCCGAATCAGGGAGTGATTCCGGTGCCGGTGAAGGAGGTCGACTACACGGAGCTCGAGGAAGCGGAAGAGCCGATCGTGCGGGCGATCGACGGCAAGCGGACGATTGCCGACATCGTCCTCGAGAGCCGCTCGTCGGAGTTCGTGGTCTCGTCGACGGTGTACGCACTGGTGCGGCACGGCTACGCCAAGCTGGTCGATCCCGACACGCAGAAGATGGCGAAGATCACGGAGGAGATGGTGGCCGCGGTCGCGGCGCCGGCGGAGTTCAGCGAGGACAACGAGATCGAGTCGCTCTTGACCGCGGCCCAGGCGGCGCTGAAGATCCGCGACTACGAAAAGACGCAGCGGCTGTTGCGCGCGGCGCAAAACCTCGATCCCAATCATCCGAGGGTCCGCGCGTCGATCCGCGGCGCGGAGACGGTGATCCTCGGCGAGCTGCGGACGCAGGGCGTGATGGACACGAAGGTCCCGAAGGTGTCGCGCTCGCTCGACGAGATCACGCAGATGAACTTCTCGCCGAACGAAGGCTTCATCCTCTCGCGCATCAACGGCCAATGGAACATCGGATCGCTGATCAAGATCAGCCCGATCCGCGAGACCGACGCGATGCTGATCTTTCACAAGTTGTGGAGAGACGGCATCATCGCTTTGGAATAGGAACGCCGCCGTCTCGGCGCCTGACCAGCCGGCGAGGACGCCGGCGTTCCGATGGATATGAACTATCTCCACGCCGCGTACATCGACCTGCGCCTCTGGCTCACCGGCAAGTCGGAAAAAGGCCTGCCGCCGCTGCGGCTGCGCGATGTCGGCGGCGGCGATTTCAAGCGGATCGGCGAGGAGCTCGCGGCGCTGCTCATCCGCCATGGATTGAAACCGGAGCATCGCGTGCTCGATATCGGCTGCGGCGTCGGCCGCGTCGCGCTGCCACTCACGCGCCAGCTCACGACCGGCACGTACGACGGCTTCGACATCGTCAAGCGCTGGATCCACTGGTGCCGCCGCCACATCACACCCACACATCCCAACTTCCGCTTCACGCACGCGGACGTCTACAACTCGCACTACAACCGCCGCGGCGTGCCCGCGTCACGCTATCGCTTTCCCTACGACGACGCATCGTTCGACTTCGTCTTTGCGACGTCGGTGTTCACGCACCTCGATCCCGCCGCCGCGCGCAACTATTTGCGCGAGGCGCAACGCGTGCTCGCGCCGGGCGGCACGTTCCTCGGCACGTTCTTTCTTCTCGACGACGAGCTCGAAAATCCGGCGCTCGATTTCAAAATCGATCGCGGGGATCACCGATTGCTGAGCGAAGACGATCCCGACTGGGCGATTGCATTTACGCCCGCGATCCTCGACGAGTTGCCGTCGTGCACGATCGAGCGTGGAGCGTGGCGAAACAAAGGTGGGGAGCAGTTTCAGGATGTTGTCGTCGCTACGAATCCTTCGGAACGCCGCCGTCCCGGCGGCTGATCCGGCGGCGTCCCGCCGCCGTTGGGCGTCGAGACGACGCCCGGCCAGCCGGCGAGGACGCCGGCGTTCCGAAGTTTCACTGCAACCCGACGAGCGTCCTGACCTCAACCTCCAGCGAATTCATCTCGCCGCTGTCCGTCTCGTGGTCATATCCGAGCGCATGCAGGATGCCGTGCAGGATCAGGTAGCGCACCTCGGTCGCGAGCGAGTGTTTCTCGTCCGCGGCCTGTCGCTTCGCTTGATCGACCGAGATGACGATATCGCCGAGGAAGCGATCCTCGCCGGCGAAGGTGAGGACGTCGGTCGTTTTGTTTTTGTGGCGGAACTTGCGATTGAGTGACGTCATCGCGTCGTCGTCGACGAACGCGATCGACACCTCATCCAGCTCGCGGTCGAGGCGGTCGAGTTTCTCCAGCGTCAGGAGCACGCTGCGCGCGAACTCTGCGATCTCGCGGCGCGTGAAACGCGGCACCGCGACACCCGTGACCTCGATATTCGTCACGCGTCCGCGGCCTTCTTTTCTTTGTCGACGCGGTCGTAGGCGGCGACGATCTTGCCGACCAGCGGATGGCGCACGACGTCTTTGTCGCTGAAGTCGAAGAAGCGCAGCCCCGGAACGCCGTCGAGAATGCGGCGCACTTCGCGGAGGCCCGACTTTTTCCCTTCCGGAAGATCGACCTGCGTGATGTCGCCGGTGACCACCGCCTTCGAGCCGAAGCCGAGGCGGGTGAGGAACATCTTCATCTGCTCGGGCGTCGTGTTCTGGGCCTCGTCGAGGATGATGAACGAATCATTGAGCGTACGGCCGCGCATGAACGCGAGCGGCGCGATCTCGATGATGCTTCGCTCCATCAGCTTCTCCACTTTCTCGAAGCCGATGATGTCGTAGAGCGAGTCGTACAGCGGACGCAGGTACGGATTCACTTTCTCCGCGATATCGCCCGGCAGAAATCCGAGGCGCTCGCCCGCTTCGACGGCGGGACGGCAGAGGATGATGCGTTTCATCTGCTTGTCCTGCAGCGCGGCGGCTGCGGCGGCGACGGCGAGATAGGTCTTGCCCGTGCCGGCGGGGCCGACGCCGAAGACGATGTCCTCGTCCTGAATCGCCTGCAGGTAACCCTTCTGCGCGACGTTGCGCGGCGTGACGATGCGGCGGATCGACTGGCCGACCGCGTCGTCGGTGAAGAATTCGACCAGGTTTGTGTCGGGCCTATCGCGCACCACGCGCACGCCCGTCTGCACGTCCGACTTCTTCATCGGATAGCCCTGCTCGATGAGCTGCTGGAACTCGCCGAGGAGCTTCTGCACGGCGGCGCTGTTCTGCGGCTTGCCGGAGACGAAAATCTCGTTGCCGCGCGAGGAGATCTTCACTTCGAACGCGTCTTCGATCGTGCGCAGATTCTCGTCGTGGTGTCCGAAAAGGGTATGGGTCTGTTGTTCGTCGAGCGTCAGTTCGATGCTGCTTTTCTGTTCTGCCATGCAACCTCAGGAATTGAAAAAACTAATCCAAACCTCGCCGTATTCGGCGCGGCGTGCAAATTTCAGGTGACGCGGGGTAACGGTGAACGGTTCGCTGCGCCGGCGGTGCTCGACGGCCACGAGGGCATCCTCTGCGAGAGAAATGCCGTCGATGGACATCAGCAGGTCATCGTAGCGGTCATACGCGTAGGGTGGATCGGCGTAGACCACGTCGAAAACCTCGCCGCCGAGGCGCTTAATCCCCGCGAGCGCGTCCGCCGTGATCGCGCGTACGGGTGCGCCGAGGTCCTTTGCCGTTTTTTCGATGGTCGCCGTGTGCGCGCGCGAGGAATCGATCGCCACGGATTCTTTTGCGCCGCGGGAGATGGCTTCAAACGAGAAAATCCCGCTGCCGGCGAAAAGATCCAGGAATCGTGCGCCATCGATTCGATCGCTCACGATATTGAAGAACGCCTGGCGCGCGCGCTCGGATGTAGGCCGCACTTCATCGCGGGGAACAGGAATGCGGCGGCCGCGGAGCGTGCCGGTGGTGATGCGGAGCGAGCTCACTGCGGCGCGCGTTTCCCGATGAAAAACTGATGCAGGTCTTTGGTGGCGATGTACATCGTCGTCGGCGCGGTGAGGCACTTCACCTCGACGACGTGCTCGTAGACGCGCATGACGCGGTAGATGTTGTGATCGTCCGACACCAGCTCATCGCCCGTTTGCGGCTGATATCCGGCCATAGTCGTCGTCACTTCGCGATCCTCGGAGATCGCGCGCAGCAGATCGCGCAGCGGCGTGATCGCATCGCCGAGGGCCTTCGGGAGAACTTTACTCGGATTGAATACGCGCTCGACGAACGCGCCGCCGTTTTCGTACACGCGGATCTGCGCGTGGCGATCGAATGCCGGCGTGGCCAGCCAGCGCTGATCGATGTTGCGCAGTTTCTCCGCCGTCGTCGTATTGGTGTAGTTCTGCAGCGCGTCCGGCGGAATCAGCACGCGCTTGAAGATCGTCGCCGCGCCGGTCAGGTGGATGACGACGAGTCCTCCTTCGAACACCGACACGCGCTGCTCGACGACGCCGTCGCGCATGAGGAAATCGATCAGCGGACGGGGAAGGCGTCCGTCGATGAGCTGCGATCCCAGCGCCTGCTGCGCGCCCGCGAGATCCGGGATGTCGTATTTCCTGAGCATCCGCTTCCGCTCCTCGGGGAGCGGCGTCGCGATCGCCGCATCGGGCCGCGCGGGATCGACTTTCGTGATGTCGTGCTGCGCGATTGCCGGAAGCGCAAGCGCGAGCAGGAGAAGCGTGCGGCGCATAGGTTTCTCTAGTTTAGGCCCTATCGCTTCAGAGAGCCGGTGATCGCCGCGATCTTTTGATCGAACGTCGTCCCGAACTCGGTCTTGATCTCGTACAGCCAGCCGGTCAGCAACTCGCTCAAAAGATTCAGCACCACGGCGCCGTGATCGCGTGAGCCGGAGGCGTAGAGGTTGTTGAGGAGCTGATCGAAATCGAGCCGCCCTTCGTTCACGAAGTTCATGCCCGAGAGGTACGGCGTCATCTCGGGCGAGAGATGCAGCACCACGCGGTCCGTGAAGTCATAGATGTGATCGCCGATCTTCTGGAACACGATGCCGAAGATGTCCTGATAGATGTTGTTGTACCGCTCGACGATGGCCTCGAGCTCGTACTCGCTCTCGATGGTCGCCCGCTTCTCATCGACCGCGGCCAGCTCCGTGTCCTGAATGAGATTCACCGTGAGCAGACCCCAGATGTTGCGGCAGGTCAAAAAGTTCGAGAGGTAGGAGCGCGAGAGCAGGTCTTCGATCGTCTGCGGATCGGAGAGGAGCGAGAGCACGTGATTCTCGTCGTCGTTGAGCTCGAGTTGGAACGTGCGCGTGTCGGCGCCCGGCACCTGCTCGAGCATGCGATCGAGCCGCCCGACGCCGCGCGTGATCAGCGACCAGTGCTCGATCCCGCGCACGCCGTCGAGCATCAGCCGCTCGGTCGACAGCGAGAGGGTGATGATGTTGTCCGGAAACTCGTTCGTGAAGTCGATCGTGTACGTCCCGTCGCGATACGACATCGCATCGAGCACGATCGCATTCGCCTGCCGCTCCGCCGCCCGCGGCAACTCGTCCGGCTTCAGATACCCGAGCTCGACCAGCAGCCCGCCAATCCGCCGCGCCACCACGACCCGCTCCATCGCATGGTTGTATTGCTGAATGGAGAGATCCCCCATATGCAGCAGCGTCTCCGCCAACCCCATGTCCGGATCCGTGCTCGACGCCGACACGATCCGCCCGTCGAGAAAGTAAATCGTGTCATTCCGCCCGCCGGTGTCGAAGGACGCAATCGCCGTCTCCCCGCTGCGCACAATCGAGCGGAAGAGGTCGGGCACGGTGGTCTCGGAGAGAGAGCCGTGGATGGAGAGGGATTCGGACATTGGGGGGCTATTTCAGCACAGTTGGGGGCTCGTGACGTGTGATGCAGGTTGCATGGTTTGGGAGCACGGGACCGGAATGCAGAAGGCAGAAGGCAGAAGGCAGAAGGCAGAAGTGAGAAGCCGCTCCAGCGTGGGCGGGACTTCTCAATTCTGCCTTCTGCATTCTGCCTTCTGCATTCCTGGGCCGTGCGCGCAACACGTGCGTCTTACGCTGCCCGCCAACTCACGTCACGGGTCTCGTGGCATCCTCCACCAGCGCAACCCCCACCGCATTCTTCGTCGTCGACTTCACCCGGTACATCGCGGCATCCGCCTGGCGGATCAAATTCTCTTTCGTCATCGCGTGCGTGGGGTAGGTGGCGATGCCGAAGCTGGCGGTGATGGAGACTTCGATTTCGGGGTCGATGCGGAGGGGGGAGGCGCCGACGGCGCGGGCGACGCGGTGGGCGACGGCGACGGCCTGGTCCTGGTCCGTTTGCGGGAGGATGACGCAGAACTCGTCGCCGCCGAAGCGGACGACTTTGTCGATGCCGCGGACGGCGCCGAGGATGCGTTTCGCGACTTCCTGCAAGCGTGCGGGAGCCGCTGAGGTGGCCGTAGAGATTGTTCACCATCTTCAGGTCGTCGAGGTCGAGGAAGATGATGCTGAAGAGCGATCCGTAGCGGCGCGCGCGCTCGATCTCCTCATCGAGGTACGTCTCGAAGAAGCGGCGGTTGTAGGCCTTCGTCAGGTCGTCGCGCATGGCCAGGTCGCGGCTGCGCGTCAGCTGGTAGATGTTGCTGAGCACCTGCGCGACCGCGGAGAGATAGCGCGTGACGTTGTTCGCGGCGTCTTCGCCGATGGTCTCGCCGCGGGCGATCGGCACGCGGATCACGCCTAACAAATCCTCGCGCACCTGCAGCGGCATCGCGACGAGGCCTCCACCGACCGCGAACAGCTGCGGCGACGCGAGCGCTTTCTGCAGCAGATCGGGAGGGATGCCGGGGAGGAACTCGCCGGTCTCGCGATAGCTCGGATCGTTGCTGTAGCTCACGACGTAGCGCTCGAGCCGCGGGTCGTGCAGGAACAGTGTGCCCGCCGGCAGTTGCAGCAGCTCGAGCACCGTCGTCGTGATCCGCTCCGACACCGCCTCCGCATCCACCATCGTCATCAGCTCGTGGATCTGGCGCAGATAGATCGTCTCGTGCTCGAGACTCGCCGCGTGCACGGCCGCTTCCGCGAGATCGGACGCGAACGCGAGGTACTCGGACGGGTTGCCGAGGAACAGTTCGCGATTGAGCCGCAGCTCGCCCTGCCGTCGCTCGGTGCCTTCGTTCAGCAGAATGCGAACGATGCTCTTGCCGGGCAAACGATCGAACGCGCCGTCGACGACGGCGATCCGGCACGCATCGCGCTCCGCCGCATCGTCGGGAAACGTCCACGACGGACACGCCTTGCGCAGCCGGCTCATCAGGTCGGATCGGTCGCTGTAGATGCCGGCGCTCTCGATACTCATCGCCGTAAGTGCCTCATTGTACAGATGGCGGATGGCAGATGGCGGATGGCAACCCGGGCGGGATCGAAATTGCCATCTGCCATCCGCCATCTGCCATCTAATAAGGCGATGCGCATTGCCCAGATCATTCTTCCCGGTGCATCCGAGTTCGAGCGCAAATCGCAGCGTATCGATCATGCCGCGCTCGCGGGTGCCCAGGAAGTGGTCATCGTCACCGCGGAGGAGGCGCGGGCGAGCGGCGCGGACGTCGCGCATGTGTACGCCACAGGCGAGCTCCCGAGCGCTCCGTTCGTTCGTTTTCCGCTGCCGTACATCTCGTCAGCTGACGTACGAAGATCGCGCTGGCCGTTTCGGAAACCGGTCGAGCCGGACTACGTCGTCTCGCCGATCATCGAGAAAGTGGAGCAGAGCCGCTACCAGCCGCTGAGCGAAGCGGTGGAGGACGCGTACTTCGACGTCCGGCCCGTGGAGCAGCAGAACGTGATCGGAACTTTCGCCCGCGCGTCCGTCCAAACGATGGTGGAGCAGACGCTTGCGCGCATCGGGCGTTTTCGCAGCGACGTCACGTGGCATCTGTTCGATCGCGTTCCGGCGCCGGACGATCTTGCGAGTGTCGCGGTGTGGGTCGACCCCGCGGTGAGCGAAGCGGATTTCGACGGATTCACCGCCGAGGCGGTTGTCGCCGGACTACCGGTCGTAGCGACGCGCACGAAAATCAACGTGCAGCGGCTCGAACAGGGGCGAACGGGCTTTCTCGTTCCGCCGCGCGATCCGAACGAGCTCGCTCATGCGATACTAGCCGCCCTGTTCAAACCCGAGGTAGCGGGAATGAAACGGAATGCCGCGCGGCAAACCGCGTCGAAATTTCGCGTGAGGCAGCGACTGCGCGTTCTGTTGCACATGTACGAAACGATCGTTCCATGAATCGTCTGCTCGATTTGCCGACAGCGCAGCGCCGCGCCATCGATGCGATCCAAGAGATCGCCGTCGAAAAGAACCTGCGTCCGTTTCTCGTCGGCGGTCCGGTGCGCGATCTGATCCTCGGCCGGCGCTCGATCGACATCGACGTCACGCTCGAAGACGGCGCGTCGACACTCGCGCGGACACTCGCGAAGCGGATCGAGGGACGCGTACGCTCGTTTCCGCAGTTCCTCACGTACAAAGTCACCGCCGACGGATTCCCGGAGATCGACATCACCACCGCGCGCAAGGAGCGCTATCGCACGCCCGGCGCGTTGCCGCTCGTGACGGCGGGCCGGCTGAAAGACGATCTGATGCGCCGCGATTTCTCCGTCAACGCGATCGCTCTCGCTCTCTTCGACGGCACGCAACACGATCCTTCCGGCGGAGAGCAGGACATCCGTGACCGGCTCATTCGCGTCTTCCACGACCAGAGCTTCGTCGACGACCCGACGCGCATTTTTCGCGCGGTGCGTTTGGCGACGCGACTGGGATTCACGATCGAGCCGCACACCGCGTCGTTGATGAAGACCGCGATCGAATCCGAAGCGCTGCGCACGGTCTCCCGCGAGCGCGTGTGGCGCGAGCTCTTTCTGGCGATGGAAGAGCATGACGCGCCGGCGGTGCTCGCGGCCTTGCGGGAGCACGGCGCGCTCGATGTGCTGTTCGGGCGCCGCGGCACGGACAATCTTCGCGCGACGCTCGAAGCGGTGCGGAATCGCATCGAAAGCGACGCGAGCCTCGATCGCCACGTCATCTACACCGGCCTGTTGCTGCGCGGCGACGCCTCGCCGATCGACTTCGAAGGCGCGGGCTTCTCGCAGAAACGCGCGCGCGCCGTCGTCGAGATCGCGAACGAGCTCCCGCGCTTCCACGAAGCACTCGAGCTCGCGGGCAGCGAACGCCAGCGATTCCGCCTCTATCGCGGCGTGTCTCCGGAGATGTTGACCGTCATCGCCGCGGAGCGCCCCGACGAATCGCCGCGCATCGAGCGCTGGCGCGAGTACAAGCAGTTCACGATTCCGCTGCGCGGCAACGATCTCGAAGCGCCGGGCGGACCGCACATCGCGAAAGCGCTGGAGCGGACGCGCGAAGCCGTGTTCAATGGCGAGATCGCGCCCGACGAGGCGCGCACGTACGCGCGGGAGATGGCGAAGAAGTACCGTGAGCAGAATCCGCAAAGCGAGCCCTGACGATCTTCCCGACATCCATCGCGTGATGCGCGCGTCGATGGAGTCCCTCGGCGCGCATTTCTACGACCCGGATCAGGTGCGCGGCGCCGTCGAGTACATCAGCAGTCCCGATCATCAACTCGTTGACGATGGGACCTACTTCGTTGTCATCGAAGACGATCGCGTCGTGGCGTGCGGCGGCTGGAGCTGGCGCAAGAAGCTGTTCACCGGCACCAGCGATCAGGCGGCGACCACGGGCGATATCGATCCCCAGCGCGACGCGGCGCGCATCCGCGCGATGTTCGTGCATCCCGACTACGCGCGCCGCGGTCTCGGCCGCCTGATCCTCGAGACCTCGGAGAACCAGGCGCGGTCGATGGGCTTCACGCGCTTCGAGCTGATGGCGACGCTGCCCGGCGTTCCGCTGTACGAAGTGTGCGGCTACGCGCGCGCCGAAGAGGTGCTGATCGATCTCCCCGACGGCACCAGGCTCGGCTGTGTGCGGATGGTAAAATAACCCCCGTCGAATGCGGAAGCTCCTCGTCCCCCTCATGCTCCTCGTGGCCTGTGCGCCCGCGGGACCTCCGACGGCACCGAATGATCGCGAGTGGACGCTGCTGAGCGCCGACTATCAGTGGATTCAGACGCTCCGCGCGGCGCAGAAGCCGATTCCGGCGAGCGCGACGCGCAAGCAGCAGATCGAGATCACGCTCGAGAATCTCGAGAAGCTCACCGGGCCGAACAACGCGCTCCTCGGCAGGGTCGAAGAGTACTGGCTGCGCACCAGCGATCCCCGCGCGGCATCGCTGCTCGCGCGCGAGAAGATCCTCCTCGGCGACGAGTACATGAACATCCTTTCGCGCTATGAGAAAGCGTCGGAGCTGTATCGAAAAGCGCTCGAATACCTGCCGGAAAGCCCCGACGCGAAGGCGCGGATCGCGCTCGTCGAGAAGAAGCGCTACGTCGACATGGGCGCGTTCGCGGGCCTGAAAACGGGGATGAAAGAAGACGACGTGCGGCGTACGGTCGGCTTCCCGCGCGAGGACTGGATCAAGCAGGTCGTACAGAACAATCGCGTCTATTCGGTGTGGATTTACCCGAAGGCGGACGGAGGGGCGTCGGCGGTCTACTTTGACAACGGCGTCGTTTATCACACAAACTGGAACGCGGCGGCACCGCCCGCCAAATGATCTCGTGCGTTCCGGGAGGGTGGCAGGATGGAAGAACAGCACCACACCGACGATCAGTCTCACTACGAAATCTCTCTGACTGCGGGACAGGCGTTCATCGCCTTCGTGCTGCTCCTGCTCTCGCTCGCCGCGTCGTTCGGCTTCGGCCTGATGATCGGCAAGGGCCAGGCCGATGAGCGCCTGGTCGTCCGCAAGGAAACGCCCGTCATCACCGAGGGGGCGATGATTCCTTCCAAAAAAGAATCGGAAGGAAAGATCGTCGAGCTTCCGGCGGTAGCGGACGACGAGCCGGCACCCGCGACGGAAACGACCGCGACGACCGACACGAGCGCGCCCGCGCCCGCGATCATCGAAGAGGCGACCGCGACCGCCGCAACCGAAACGACTGCGCCGGAGCCAGCGCCGCCGCCGGCGGCGCCCCTTGCAGTTCCTACGTTCGCGCAGCTGCTGTCGACCAGCGATCAGCGAACAGCCGAGGTGCTCGCCGCGCGCGTGATTGAAAAAGGATTCAGCTCCGCCTACGTCGAGCGCGGCTCGACGGACAAAGGGCCGGTCTATCGCGTGCGCGTCAAGTTCCCGAGCGAGGCGGATGCGCGGGCGGCGGAGCCGAAGCTGAAGGAGTTCTCGAAAGAGGTGTGGATCACGTCGAAGTAGGCGCGGGCACGCGGCTCGCTGGGTCCGTTTCCGATGGAACGACGGAAGCGAGCACGCACGACCACTCCTGAGCTCGAAGAGCTGCGCAAGGCCGAGGCTGCCAAGAAGCGGCCCGGCGTCGATCCGACGCACATCCTCGACAAGGCCATCTACCAACTCTGGGACACGATCAACGACCTCGACCAGATCCAGCCGGAGCGCGTCGAGCACTTTCGCGTCTCGATCTTCGGCAGCTCGCGCGTGCGGCGCGGCGATCCGATCTACGAAGAAGTCAAGAAGTTGTCTTTCGACCTCGCGAGCATGGGTGTGGACATCGTCACCGGCGGCGGTCCGGGGCTGATGGAAGCGGCGAATGCCGGCGCAGTCGAGGGAAAGAACGAGTCGAACGCGCGCTCGTTCGGGCTGGCCATTCATCTCCCGACCGAGGAATCGGCCAACGCGTTCGTCGACAAAGTCTTCCGCCACCGCACCTTCTTCTCGCGGCTGCATCACTTCGTCCGCCTCTCCTCGGCGTTCATCGTCATGCCGGGCGGCGTCGGCACCGCGCTCGAGCTGTTCATGGTCTGGCAGCTCCTGCAGGTCAAGCACATGAAAGAGCATCCGTTGATCCTCGTCGGTACAATGTGGCCCGGTCTGATCGACTGGATGCGCGCGACGATGGTCGAGCGCGGTCTGGTCAGCCCGCCCGACTTCGACATGATCAAGGTGGTAGGCTCCGGCGAGGAAGCCGTGCCGATCATTCGCGAGTCGTACGAACGATGGCAGGAACAGGAGAAGGCGAATGCCGACCCAGGAGCAGGTGCTCGAGGCGCTGAAGAAAGTTAAATTTCCCGGTCTGTCGCGCGACATCGTGTCGTTCGGATTCGTGCGCGACCTGCAGATCGACGGCAGCACCGTCTCGTTCACGATTCACTTTCAAACCGAGAACCCGCAGATCGGCGAACAGATCGCGCGCGACGCGTACACCGCGGTCAAGGCGCTCGACGGCGTCGGCGAGGTCCGCGTGAAGCTCGACATCGGCGGCCGCAGCGGCGCGACGTCGTCGGGGAGCGGACAGATGACGCCGAGCGCGCTCGATGGCGTGAAGTACCGCATCGCCGTCGCGTCCGGAAAAGGGGGCGTCGGCAAGTCGACGGTCTCGACGAACCTCGCGCTCTCGCTGCGCGCGCTCGGCTATTCGGTCGGCCTCCTCGACGCCGACATCTACGGACCGTCGCAGCAGATGATGCTCGGGATCGAAGGGCGCCCGCAGATCGACGAGCGCGACGAGAAGATCATGCCGATGGAGCGCCACGGCATCAAGACGATGTCCCTCGGCCTGATCACCGATCCCGACACGCCGGTGATCTGGCGCGGACCGATGGTGATGAAGGCCATCGATCAGTTCCTGACCGACGTGAAGTGGGGCACGCTCGATTTCATGGTCATCGATCTGCCGCCCGGCACCGGCGACGCGCAGCTGACGCTGACGCAGAAGGCGGGGCTGACGGGCGCGGTGGTCGTGACGACGCCGCAGGACGTCGCGCTCATCGACGCGCGCAAAGGCCTGGCGATGTTCCGCAAAGTGAACGTGCCGGTCCTCGGCATCATCGAGAACATGAGCTACTACATCTGCCGCCACTGCGGCGAGCGCGAAGAGATCTTCGGCCACGGCGGCGGGAAGAAGACCGCGGGCATGCTCGGCGTGCCTTTCCTGGGAGAAGTTCCGATCGATCCGAAGGTCGTCATCGGCGGCGACACCGGCCAGCCGATCGTCGCCTCCGATCCGGATGCACCGGCGTCGCTGGCGTTCAAAGAGCTCGCGCGGCAGGTGGTGCAGCAGGTCGAGTCGGGGATGGCGGGTCACACGCACGACGCGCACGATCACGATCACGACCACGAACACGATCACGCGCATACGCATTGATCGATGGCGCGGCCGCGCAAAGCGCTCACGAAGGAGCGGGTGAAGGCGTTTCTCGAGCGCCATTTCTTTCTGCGGCTGCACATGTTCTTCATCCTCAGCGCCACGATCGCGAGCGGCCTCGTCGCGACGAAGGTGCTGCTCGCGATCGGCGTGAAATCTCTCGCGCTGCGTTACGGCCTGGCCGTCGTCGCCGCGTATCTGCTGTTTCTCGCGCTCATTCGCCTGTGGCTGTTTTACGTGCGCATGGCGCGCGGCGGCGTCGACTTCACCGGCGACGGTCTCGACTTCGCGCACAGCAACATCTCGAGCGCTGATTTCAGCGGCGGAGGCGGAAATTTCGGCGGGGGCGGCGCGTCGGGATCGTGGGGAAAAGCGATCCCGGACCTCGGCGGCGACGGCGATGACTGGCTGGTCATCATCCTCTTCGTCGCGGTCGTGCTCTCGCTGCTGCTCATCGGCATCTACGTCATCTACACCGCGCCGGTGATGCTCAGCGAAGCCGCATTCGAAGCGCTGCTGGCCGCCGCCGTCGCCCGCCAGGCGAAAAAGATCCAGCGTCCCGGCTGGATCGGCGTGGTCTGGCGCGCGACGGTGTGGCCGTTCGTCGTCGTGCTCATCCTCACCGTCGCTCTCGGATGGGCAGCGCAGCGGCGCTGCCCCGAGGCAAAGAAACTGCGCGATGTCTTCACCGGTTGTAAGGGAATTCGCTGACCCAGTGGAAGCCGCGTTTCATCAGCGGAAAGTCGGTGTTGCTTTCCCGCTTCATCGCCACGTCGATCTGGTGGCCTTCGAACGTTCCGCGAAGCGTTGCTTGGCCCTCGGGCGCGAGCTGGAATCGTAATCGTGCGAGGGGTTTCGCATCGGCGGGCGTTTCTCCGATGTCGTTCGTCGGCAGCAGCGTGAACTCGGATTCCGGTTTGCCATCGACCTTGAACAACCGCGTCGAGCGGTCGAAGCCCCACAGCCGCACGTAGCCGCGCAGCAGCACGAACGTCTTCCATCGATCGCCGTTCGTCGCCAGCGCAGGCAACTCGACGCCGTCGCGGCGAAGCGACGAAACGGCGTACCAGCCATCGGGCGGTTTCGGATTGCCGCGATCGCCGACGGTGCGCCTGTAGTCGATCGCCTGCCAGAACTGCGAGCCGAGCACCGCGACCATGATCAGCAGCTTCAATCCAAACGCGAGCCGGCCGGGGCGCGGCTCGAGGTCGCGCGCGGGCTCGGTGGCGCGGCCGAGGACGAACGCGTTGAACAAGCGGCGCAGGTCGGGGATCAGCAGCAGCACGGCTGCGAAGAGGAGATGCAGCGAGCCGATCTTGACCGGCACGTCGTAGCAGAAGTTCAGGATCGCGATGTTCGTCATCACCGCCGCGGCGACGATCGCGCCGGCGGTCGCCGTGCGGCGGAAGAAGAGCAGCAGCGCCGCCAGCAGCTCGCTCGCTCCGGCGATGAACGTGTAGGCCGTCGAGTAGCCCATGAACGTCCAGAGAAGTCCCATCGGCGAAGACTCGCCGTAGGTCTGCGTGAGCCGGCTGTAGCCCGGCGTCGGGAATTGCAGCTTGATGACCTTCGAGACTCCGTACGTGACCATCGAGATGGCGAGCGCGTAGCGGAGGAAGAGATGCGCCCAGCCGCCGAGGGTCGCGTAGTTCGGGCGATGGCGATCGAGAATCGACCAGACGATCGCGCCGAGGAGCGCGAGCACGGCCATTGTGCCGATGCGCACCCAGTCGTACAGCGTGTCGCCGCTGCCGTTGCTGAAGTTCGTGATCGAAAGGCCGAGGAACGTTCGGCCGACCCACGGGATCACGCGATTCCAGAGCGGATCGAACAGGCCGCTCAGGAACTCCGGCCCGGCGAGGCCGCTCGGCAGCGGAAAGAAAAAGAACGTTACGTAGAGGAACGTGAACCGAAACGCGAAGCGCTGCCAGAATGGCCAGACCGGTGCAGACTCAGGCATGGTCAAAGTGTATGCGCCCGTCCACGCTCTGATATCTTCCGCGCCGCATGATTAACAAAGTCGTCGCATCCGCCGACGAAGCGATTCACGACATTCCCGACGACGTCACGCTCGTCGTCGGAGGGTTCGGGCTGTGCGGGATTCCTGAGAATCTGATCAACGCGCTGGTGAAGAAGGGTGTCAAAGGTTTGACATGTGTCTCCAACAACGCCGGCGTCGATGACTGGGGCCTCGGCCTGCTGCTGCAGACGAAGCAGATCCGGAAGATGGTCTCGTCGTACGTCGGCGAGAACGCGGAGTTCGAGCGGCAGTTTCTTTCGGGCGAGCTGGAAGTGGAGTTCGCGCCGCAGGGGACGCTCGCCGAGCGGATGCGCGCGGGCGGGGCGGGGATCCCGGCGTTCTACACGCCCGCGGGCTACGGCACGGTGGTGGCGCAGGGGAAAGAGACGCGCGACTTCGACGGGCGGATGTACGTGATGGAGCGCGGCATCGTCGGCGATTTCTCGCTGGTGGCGGCGTGGCGGGGCGACCGGCTCGGCAACCTGCAGTACCGCAAGAGCGCGCGCAACTTCAACCCGATGGCGGCGACGGCGGGGAAAGTCTGCATCGCCGAGGTCGAAGAGCTCGTGGAGCCGGGGCAGCTCGATCCCGACTGCATTCACACGCCGGGGATCTTCGTGCACCGCATGATCGTCGCGCCGCGCGTGAAACGCATCGAGCAGCGTACGATCAGGAAGTGACGTGACAACGTCACGTCATCCTGAGGCGCGAAGACGCCGAAGGATCTCGTGTTACGCAAATGTCTCGTAGTCTGAGATCCTTCGCTACGCTCAGGATGACGAAGTTGTCCATCGCAGCCCTCGGGGCCTTCCTCGCGATCGCAATCGGGTCGTTCGAGCCGTTCTACCTCCGCATCTATTCAATCGACTCCGCCACGCTGCGCGCGAACTGGACCGAGCTCCCGTACCGCAAAGTCCCCGGCCTGCGGCGCATGCTCGTCGAAGTCGACCGCCGCACGCCGCAAGGCGCGCGCGTCCTGCTCGCCACGCCGCATCGCCCTGGCGAAGGCGGCTACCGCTACGCCTACGCGCGCGCGCAATTTCTCCTCGCCGGACGCCAACTCGTCCCGCTGCTCGAGCCCTTCACCGAAAAACGCGTCCCGCTGCAACTGCAGTCCGTCGACTACATCGCCTGCTGGCACGAATGCGCCACGCCGCAAGGCTTCAACGTCATCTGGAAAAGCGAGGACGGCGTTCTGCTGAGGCACATGCGATGAAAGCGATCGGCGAAGCCTGGCTGCTCACATGCGGCGCCGTTTGGCTCGTGCTGTTTGCGCTTTCGATGGTGGGTATCCCGTGGTCGCTCCCTGCGCTGCTGATTGGCGTCGCCATCCTGTGGAGCGGCGGGCTCTTAGCCCGCCGGAACGCGCCTCGGCGGGCTAAGAGCCCGCCTCTCCACCTCTCCTGGCCAAACCTCATCGATCTCCTCACCCTCGCCCTCATCGGCGGCTACCTCAAGCTCGCCACCGTCTCCTCGCCGGTCGAGACCGACTACATCACCATCTGGGGACTCGAAGGCAAAACGTTCTGGCTGCACCGCGGCATCGACTGGCACTTTCTGCAAACGAACATCAATCCCGAACGCGCACGTCGACTATCCCGTCCTCGTGCCGCTCGTCTACGTCGCGCAGGCGCTGCTGATGGGCGCGTGGCCCGAGCGCGCGATCGGCCTCATCACCGCCGGCTTCGGCATCGCCGCGCTGCTCGTCGTGCGGGGTTTGCTCGCCGACGAGATGCCGAAGCTCGCCCGCGCGGCGGCGACGCTCGTGCTCATGCCGCTCGTCTTCTCGCCGTTCATCGGACTCGCCGAAGGACCGCTCATCGCGTACGCGGTGGCGGGCTTGCTCTTCATCCGCCGCGGCAACCTTACGCGCGGCGCGATCTACCTTGGTCTCGCGGCCTGCTGCAAGAACGAAGGGCTGCCGATCATCGCCGCGGCCTTCATCGCGATGATCGCCGCGCGCGAATGGAAGAACCTCCTGCGCCTCTGGCCGATGTTCGTCATTCCGCTGCCGTGGCAGATTCTGATCCGCGTGTATCACCTCACAACCGTCGATCACCTGCAAAGCGGCGTGCTCGAGCGGCTCGCGTCGCGCATCGCGAATCCCGCGCCGCTGCTGCGCGCGCTCGCCGACAACCCGGTCGGGAATCCGCTGTTCTGGCTCGGCGTCGCCGCGGCGATCGCGATCGGGTGGCGTCACGTCATGAAAGAGCGCGTGCTCGCGTTCGTCGCGCTGGTGCAGCCGCTGTTTTTCATTTTCATTTACTTCATCACCTCGCGCGAGCTCGACTGGCTCATTCGCTGGTCGTGGGATCGCATCATCCGCCAGGCCATGCCGGTCGCGGCGCTGCTGGCGCTCTTCTGCATCCTGCCCTTCGTGATAGCGTTGCCGCATGCCTCTGAACCGCGAACAGATCGTTAAACGCGCCGCGCAGGAGCTCCGCGACGGCTTCTACGTCAACCTCGGCATCGGGATGCCGACGCTCGTCGCGAACAACATTCCCGCTGGCATGGAAGTGATCCTCCAGTCCGAAAACGGCATCCTCGGCCTCGGCCCGTTTCCGAGCGAAGACGACGTCGATCCCGATCTCATCAACGCCGGCAAGCAGACCGTGACCACGCTGCCCGGCGCGTCGTTCTTCTCCAGCTCCGACTCGTTCTCGATGATCCGCGGCGGCAAAGTCGATCTCTCGATCCTCGGCGCGATGCAGGTCTCCGCCGAGGGCGACATCGCGAACTGGATGGTGCCGGGGGCGATGGTGAAGGGGATGGGCGGCGCGATGGATCTCGTCGCCGGCGCGAAGCGGCTGATCGTGACGATGGAGCACGTGACGAAAAAGGGTGAGAAGAAGATCCTGAACCAGTGCGCGCTGCCGCTCACCGGCGTGAAGTGCGTGAACCGGATCATCACCGACTACGCGGTGCTCGACGTGACGCCGGAAGGGCTGAAGCTGATCGAAGTCGCGCCGGGCGTGACGAAAGAGCAGGTGCAGGAGATGACCGAGCCGCAACTGATCGTCGCCGGCGAGTTGAAAGAGATCGCGGTGTGACTCCAGCCGACCGCCGCATCGCGGTCGGACTCTTCGTCGTCACTTTCGTGACGTTCGCCTACTTTCACGGCGCCGGCGGCTGGAATCAAAACGCGCAGTGGGACCTCACCCGCGCCATCGTCGAGCGGCAAACGTTTCAGATCGACGAGTTCCGCAAAAACACCGGCGACATTTCGTGGAGCGACAGCTCCGGCGAATGGCACGCGTTCGCGAACAAACCGCCCGGCGTGTCGATGCTGTCCGCGATCCCGTACGCGCTGCTCTATCGCTGGCAACTCTCGAACGTGACGAACGCCTACCTCGTCACAGTCCTGGTCTGCGGCGTCTGCGGCGCACTGATCCCAGTGGTGATTTTTCAGTTTGGACTGCGGCGACGCCAGTCGCCGCTCTCCTCCACCTGCGTCGCCCTGTCGATCGCCCTCGGCACCATCGTCTTCCCATACTCCACAGTCCTCTTCGCCCACGTGCCGAGCGCTTTGTTCCTGCTGCTCGCATTCGTCTGGCTCGATGAACGCCCACTGCTCGCCGGCGTGTGCGCGGGCATCGCATCGCTTTGTTTTTACGTGTGCATTCCTGCAGCATTGGTGCTTGGAGTAGCGCGCGCCTCCGGCGCGCGCCCCGCCCAAAGGCGCGCCGGAGGCGCGCGCTACTCCACCGTCCTTCGCTTCATCCTCGGCGGCATCCCCTTCGCGATCCTCCTCGGCTGGTACCACTACGTCTGCTTCGGCTCCGCGTGGCGCCACTCCGTCACCGGCAGCAAGAACTTCACGCAGGAAGGCTTGCTCTTCGGCGTCCTGCGCAAGCCGTCCGGCGAAGTGCTCTGGGGACTGACGTTCTCCGAATACCGCGGTCTCTTCTTCCTCTCGCCAATCCTGCTGCTCGCATTCGTCGGCGCGATCGTGATGATCAGGAAGCGCGTGATGTTGCGCGAGCTCGCGGTGATCGCCGCGATCTTCGTGATCTTCCTCGCCGTCAATGCGAGCTTCAACGGATGGGAAGGCGGATTCGCATTCGGCCCGCGCTATCTGCTGCCCGTGATCCCGCTGCTGGCGATCCCGATACTCTTCGCGTGGCGCAACTTTCTGCTCATCATCACGCTCGTCTCGGTCGCGATTCAGTTCGTCGCGACGGCGGTCAACGTCACGCCCGACGGCGGCATCCGCCATCCGCTGCGCGAGTATCTCGTGCCGGCGTTCACGCGCGGGGAGCTTGCGGCGAACGAGCAGAGCATTGACGACCTCGTGCCGCAGAAAGGCTCGCGCGCGGCGTTCAATCTCGGCGAGAAGGTGCTGCCCCGGCGCGTGTCGTGGATCCCGATCGCGCTCTGGATGCTTACCGGGAGCTCACTGCTGATTCTGCGGTCGCGGCGGCGGTAGTCTCCGGCTTCTTCTTCATATCGAGGAAGAGCAGGCCGATGCCGATGCAGATCGCGGAGTCGGCGACGTTGAACGCCGGCCAGTGGTGGTTGCGCACGTAGACGTCGAGAAAATCGACGACGTAGCCGAAACGAAAACGGTCCAACAGATTGCCGATCGCGCCGCCGAGGATCAGATGCAGTCCCGTTTGCAGCAGGCGGTCCGTTACCGAGGAGCGAAGCGCGTAGACAACCACGACGCAGAACACCGCGATCGCGCCGCCGTTGAGGAGGAGGGGGATGATGCGCGAGTCCGCGTTCGCGCCGATTCCGAACGCCGCGCCGGTGTTGCGCACGTGCACGAGCTGGAAAAAGTTCGGGATGATCGGCACGGCCTCGTGCAGGTCGATGGCCCGCACGACGAGCCACTTGGTCCAGAGGTCGAACAGGATGACCGCCGCGGTGATGCTCAGGTAGTAAATCCGTTTCAAGATGCTTTCTCCTCGATCAGTCGATCGAGCTCCGTGCGGAGCCGCCCGAGAATTTCGTCGTACGTGTAGTGGCCCAGCGACTCCGGCCCGCGCTTGAGATTCACATAGCTCGGCGCGCACCACATGCCGAGGTCGGCGTCATCCGTCTCGCCCGGCCCGTTCACGCGGCAGCCCATGACCGCGATCGTGATGTCGTGCTCCTTCGCGTACGCGGTCATTTCTCGCACATTTTGAGCCAGATCGATGAAGGCCTCGTTCTCCACGCGCGAGCACGACGGGCAGCTGATGATGTTCAGCCCCTTGTGCTCGAAGCGCGGCACGGAGCGGAACCGGCCGCTCGCGATGTCGTCGAGGATCTGATGGCCGACCGTGATCTCTTCGCCCTTGCGCTCGAACGGCAGCGTGAGCGAGACGCGGATCGTGTCGCCGATGCCGCGGGTGATGAGCTGTTCGAAGGCGATGCGCGTTTTGATGATGCCGTCCGGCGGCATGCCGGCCTCGGTGACGCCGAGGTGCAGCGGCACGTCGGGACGCGCCTCCGCGAAGCGGATGTTCGAGTCGATGACTTTGTTCGGATCGGAGTCTTTGATCGAGACGCAGTACTGATCGAATCCGAGATCGTCGAGCATCGCGCAGTGCTCGAGCGCCGACTCGAGCATCGGCGTGATCGAATCCTCGCGATCGTACTTCGCCAGCTTGTCCGGATCGACCGAGCCCGCGTTGACGCCGATGCGCATCGCGCAGCCATGCTCGCGCGCGACGTCGACGAGATACTTCACCTTGTCCCGCACCGGCTTCTCGCGCTCGATGTGGTAGAGGTGGCCGGGGTTGTAGCGAAGCTTCTGCACCAGCGGCGCGACTTTTTCCGCGAGCCGGTAGTTCTCCTGCAGATCGATCGACAGATTCGCGATCGGCCGCGCGCTTCTGATCTCGGCAAGCGCTGCGACATCCTTCGGATTGTCGACTGCGATGCGAATGACATCCGCCCCGGCGGCCTCGAGCAATTCCACCTGCCGGATCGTCGCCGGAATGTCCTGCGTCCGCGTCGCCGTCATCGACTGCACGGCGATCGGGTTCGCGCCGCCGATGCGGACGTTGCCGATGCGGATTTCGCGGGTCTGGCGGGTCATTCGCGGGTGCTAACTTACGTCTGCTCAGTGTCATTCCGAGCGGAGCGAGGAATCCCCTGATTCAGGGGATTCCTCGCCGTCTGCGCGGCTCGGAATGACAGCCCTCACGAAACGTACGCGTTCTTCACCGCAATCTCCATGTGCCGCTCGCATGATTCCAGCGGCTTGAAGCCGTAGGCGGCGTAGAGGCTATGTGCATCTCTCGTAAGGAGATGCCAGCGGCGAAGGCGTTGCAGATCGGGGTGGGCTTTGATGGCGGCCAGCAGTTCTTTGGCGATGCCCTGGCCGCGATGCGTCGGAAGGACGAACACGTCGCAGAGGTAGGCGAAGGTGGCGTAGTCGGTGACGACGCGGGCGAAGCCGACGAGGGTGTCGTCGTCGTAGGCGCCGAAGCATAGCGAGTTGTCGATCGCGCGCTCGAGGAGGTCCTGCGGGATGCCGCTTGCCCAGTACGACGACTCGCTGAGATAGCGGTGGATGACGTCGAAGTCGAGTCGGTTGGTGTCGGTACTGATTTCGATCAAACGACGGCCTCCTCCCGCTCCTCATCAATCCCCATGATCACGCCTAACGCGGTCTCCAGTTCCGCGACGGTCGCGGGTGCGCCGATGCTGAGACGAACGGCGCGCGGGATTTCCGGTCCCGCCGCGAAGGATGACGCCGAGGCGACGCGGACGCGGCGGCGGCGGGCTTCTTCGGCGAAGGCATCGGGACTCCAGCGACGGGGGAGCTCGATCCACAAATGCCCGGAGCGCGGATCGGTTTTCGACGCGCGATCGCCGAGGATGCGGCGGGCGATGCGGTTGCGCAGCGCGGCCTCGGCGCGTTTCTGCGCGACGATGCGCGCGGCGGTGCCGTCCTCGATCCACGATGTCGCGATCTCGGCGAGCAGCGGCGAGGTGAAGAGCACGCTCGCGGCGAAGACGGACTGCGCGCGCGCGAGCAGCGGCTCCGGCACGGCGACGTAGCCGACGCGCATGCCGGCGGCGATCGACTTGCCGAGGCCCGTCACGAGCAGCGTGCGCTCGGGCGCGAACGTCGCGATCGCGGGCGGTGTTTTCTCGAGCAGGAAACCGCAGACATCGTCTTCGATGATCGTGATGCCGAACTTCTCCGCCACCGCCGCGATCTCGCGGCGACGCTTCTCGGGCATCACGATCCCGGTGGGATTGTGCAGCGACGGAATCGTGTAGAGCACCCTGGCCGTGCGGGCGCGGCAGGCGCGCGCGAACGCGTCGGGGAGGAGTCCGTAGCGATCCATCGGCAGCGGCGCGAGCTTGAGACCGAGCAGCGCCGCCGCGGCCTTCGCGCCGTGATACGTGAGCGATTCGGTAAAGATGGTGTCGCCCGGACGCGTGGTCGCGGCGAAGGCGACGAAGATCGCGTGCTGCGTGCCTGCGGTGACGATGATTTGCGACGGATCATTGTGCCGTCCGATCCACGCCGCGCCGGCGGCGCGATGGCGCTCGCTGCCGGGGCCGTGCGAGTAGTTCGCATCGAGCGTTTCCGCGGCGCGGCGCAGCAGGGCAGGCGAGGGAACGGGCAATGGGATATTGATGACGTTCGTGGCGAGATCGATGTCGATCGCCGGCACCGGCTCGCGCCGCGCGGAGCGAACGTATGTCCCGCGCCCCGTCGACGCTTCGACCAATCCACGCTTCGCCGCCTCGGCGTACGCGCGCGTGACCGTGACCGGCGTGATGCCGAGGTCGCGGGCCAAGTCGCGATGGGTCGGGAGGCGGCTGCCGCTGATCAGCGTGCCGGTGCGGACGTCGCGCTCCAGCGCGTCCGCGACGCGGACATAGATCGGCGAGTCGGAGTCGGGGAGTGCGGGTGACCAGATTGTCATAGTCAGCCTGTCATAGTTGAGTCATCAGGAGTGTAGCATACGCATATGGATGAGCTGCTGCTGAACCGCGCCGTGGATCACGCCAAGACGTTTCTTCGTTCGCTGCCCGAGCGCCACGTCGGCGCGCGCGCCACGCGCGAGGAGTTGCTGTCCGCTTTGCGGACTCCAATGCCCGAGGACGGCGAAGATCCGGCGAGCGTCATCGATCTCGTCGCATCGCAGGGCGACCGCGGCGCGATCGCGTGTCCCGGCCCGCGTTACTTCGGCTTCGTCATCGGCGGCAGCCTGCCGGTGGCGCTGGCAGCCGATTGGCTGACGTCGACGTGGGATCAGAATCCCGGCATCTACGCGACGTCCCCCGTCGTCTCGGTGATGGAGGAGGTCGCGCGCGAGTGGCTGCTCGATTTGTTCGAGCTGCCGCGCGAGTCGGGCGTCGGCTTCGTCACCGGCTGCCAGATGGCGAACTTCACCTGCCTCGCGGCTGCACGTCACGGCGTGTTGCGGCGCGTCGGCTGGGACGTGGAGGCCGACGGGCTGCCGGGCGCGCCGCGCATCAACATCGTGACGAGCGCAGAGTCGCACGCGACGATCGACGTCGCCCTGCGTTACCTCGGCTTCGGCGTGCGCCATCTGCTGCGCGTCGAATCGGACGAGCAGGGACGCATGCGCGCCGATCGCCTGGCCAAGCTGCTCGACAATCTCAACGGCCCGACGATCGTCTGCGCGCAGGCGGGTAACGTGAACACCGGCGCGATCGATCCGCTGCGCGAGATCGCGCAGATCGTGAGCGATCATCGGGCGTGGCTGCACATCGACGGCGCGTTCGGGCTCTGGGCGCGCGCGAGCGCTGAAAAATGCACGCTCGTCGACGGCGCGGAGCTCGCCGACTCGTGGGCGACGGACGCGCACAAGTGGCTCAACGTGCCGCAGGACAGCGGCGTCGCGATCGTTCGGCACGCCGAGGACCATCGCGCGTCGATGACCACCACGGCCGCGTATCTCGTGCAGACCAGCGGCGTCGAGCGCGATGCCGTCGATTGGGTGCCGGAGTTCTCGCGCCGCGCCCGCGGCATCGCCGTCTACGCGGCGCTGCGTGCACTCGGCAAACGCGGCGTCGCGGAGCTGATCGAGAGTACCTGCGCACGCGCGCGGCAGATGGCGGAGATCCTCCGCAACGACTCGCGCGTGGCGATTCTCAACGACGTCGTGTTGAATCAGGTGCTGGTGCGCTTCGGCAACGACGACGACCTCACGCGCCGCGTGATCGCGGGAGTGCAGCGCGACGGCACCTGCTGGCTGGGCGGCACCACGTGGCACGACCTCGCGGCGATGCGGATCTCGGTTTCGAACTGGTCGACGAGCGAAGAAGACGCGCGGGTGAGCGCGGAGGCAATTCTGCGGGTGCTCAGTCGCGAAGCATCCGCGTGATCTCGTTCACCGCGTCCGCTTTGTCGATGACGTGCAGTCCGCAGCCGACGCGGCGCTGCACGCTGGCGTGGTCACTGCTGGTCATGAAGATCACGTTCGCCAGCTCTTCGCCGTTTTCCTCGCGCAGGTAGGTGAGAACGCCGTAGCCGCTGTGGCGCGGGACGTCGGCGTCGATGACGATCGCGGCGTAGTTGCTGGCCTCCAGCTTCTCGATCGCGTCCCAGCCGTCCGTCGCGCAGTCGCAGTTGAACTGCGCCTCCATCTCGCGGCAGATGACCGGGTTGTCCTCGACGACGAGGATCCTGTTCTCTCTTCCCATGCCGGCAATCTATGGCCGCGGCAGGCACGCAGGCAAGCGCAGCCGTGATACAAATCCATTTATGCTGAAATTACTGCTCGTTGCCTGGATCGCCTACGGTCCGTCCGGCCCCATCGCGCGCACGATCGTGAAGACAGACGAATGCCCGTCGATCGTCATCGACGGCACGCCGGCGAAGATGCGCGTGCATTCGCAGAAGAGCGTCGACTATCCCGTGACCGTGTGCGAGGCGGATCTCGCGGCGGGCGTGAAGTCGGCGTCGATCGACGGCACCGAGCTGGCGGTGAAGAAGCTGGATCGCGCCGAAAGGGTCGCGATCCTCGGCGACACCGGCTGCCGCATGCGCGTGGCGAAAGGGCAGTATCCGGCGCAGAACCAGGGCTGCGTGCCGGCGACGTGGCCGTTCCAGCAGGTGGCTGACACGATCGCGAAATGGGATCCCGACGTGATCCTGCACGTCGGCGATTACTACTATCGCGAGGCGGCGTGCAAAGGATTGAACTGCGTGAAAGCGCCCTACAACTGGAATCGCTGGAACGCCGACTTCTTCGCGCCGGCGGCGAAGCTGCTGCCGAACGCGCCATGGATTTTCGTGCGCGGCAATCACGAGGAATGCTCGCGCGCGGCCGAAGGGTGGGTGCGCTTTCTCGATCCGCGCAATTACCTCTGGGAAAACACGAAGACCTGCAATTCGAATCTGACGTACACACCGCCGTACGTCGTCAACGCCGGCCCGCTGAGCGTGGCCGTCGTCGATTCATCTTCGGCGGCGGATGATCTCGATCAAACCCAGGTCCCGATCTACGCCGGCCAGCTCGCGACGCTGTCGAAGACGAAGCCCGGCACGTGGTTGACGGAGCATCATCCGTATTGGGCCGTGAGCGGCAGCGAAGAGGACAGCGACACCATGGCCGCGGCCTTCGCGCAGTCGCCGCTCCCGCAGCTCGGCGGCATCTTCGCCGGGCACATTCACCTGCTCGAGATCCTCACGTTCACGAATCAGACGATCCCGCAGTTCGTCGTCGGCAACGGCGGGACTGCACTCGATCCCGCGGTGAAGGCCTCCGCCGGCGAGTCCCTCGGCGACCGCACCATCGCGACGTTCTATCAGGACGACGACTTCGGCTTCATCGCGGCGACGCGCAATGGCGAGAAGTGGACGTTCGAGGTGCGGGACAAGAGTGGGAAGGTGAAGACGACATTCCCCTAGTGTCATTCCGAGCCGCGAAGACGGCGAGGAATCCCCTGCGCAAGTCGGCGGGGGATCCCTCGCTACGCTCGGGATGACACGATCACTTCATCACCTTAGCCACACGCGCCAGCAGCACGCTGTTCTTCACCGGCTTGCGGATGAAGTCTGCGGCGCCGCTTTCGAAGGCTTTCACTTCGATCTCTTCGCCGGGGAGGCCGGAGATGAAGATGGTCGGGACGTCGATGCCTTTTTCGTTCAGGGCGTCGAAGACTTTTTGTCCGTCGATGAAGGGGAGGTCGACGTCGAGGAGCATGAGGTCGACGTGCTCGCGGCCGACCATCATCAGGGCCTCGGCGCCATCCTTCGCCAGCAGCACGCTGTAGCCGGCGCTCTTGAGCAGCGCGTTCGTCAGCTCGCGATTGAGCACGTTGTCTTCGACCACCAGGACCGTCTTGCGCTTGTCCTGCGGCGTCTCTTCGTCCGGCGTCGTGCGGCGGCGGCGCAGCTGCAGCACTTCCTGCTGCAGCGCCTTCGTCTCCGCATCCGGCTCCACGTTCAGCTCGCGCCGCAGCATCTTCGCGCAGACGTCGAACTGCTGCAGCGCGTTTGCGAGGTCGCCGCTGCGGATGTAGAGGCGCATCAGCTGGCGGTGCATCGTCTCCTGCAGCGGATCGAGACGGAGCGATTGCTGCGCGACGTTGATGGCCTCGTCGACGGCCTCGTTGCGCGCGAGGATCTCCGTCAGCTGGCTGTGCGCGCGGAGGGCGAGGCGGTGCAGGCGATCGCGCTCGGCAATCACCCACTGATCGAATTTCTCTTCGTCGAGCTGGAAGCCTTCGAGGAAGTCGCCGCCGTACAGCCGCGTCGCGGGATCGAGCGCCTCCGCGGTGCCGGCGCTGATCAGCGACTCGAACTCGACGACGTCGACGCGCACGGCAGCCGGATCGACAGAAAGGAAATCGCCTTCTTCGATGAGGATCCGCTTCGAAGAGATGTTCGACAGCTCTTTGCGCAGCGTGGAAAGCGTCTGCCGCAGGCTCTGCCGCGCCTGCTCGGGCGCGGTGCTGCTCCAGAGCAGCGAGGCCATCTTGTCGCGCGACACCATCTGCGCGGGCTTCACGCCGAGGTACGCGAGCATGGCTTGCGATTTCTTGGCGGAGATGCCGAGCAGCGCACCCTCTTCCGACCGCAACCGGAAGTCCCCCAGCAGTTCCAGATTGAGAACTGTCATTCCGCGCGCCGGATTATAGGCGCACAGCCGTCTCGAGCGCCGCCACGCGAGACTCGAGCGACGCGATCCGGTTGCGCAGTTGCTCCAGAAGGAGACTCAAGTCGTTCACCGTCCGGCGCTTCTCGCCGCTGTGGCTCTCGTTGACAAAGACAGTGATGCTCTCGGCCGTGAGCCGCGCCGGAATCCGCACGTCTCCTTCGATCGTGACGCCGCCCGGATAATCCCGGTCGAAGTTGAGGACCAATTCATCGCTGAACCCGTGTACCAGCGCGCGCCGCAGCGAGCCGCCCTTCGTCGTCCGCCTCGGCGCGTGGTCGATCACCAGATCGGGGCCTTCGATTCGAAACTGGTTGCCGGTGACCGTCACCACTTCATCGTCGAGAATCAGGTCGCCCGTCATAAGTCCTTCCTTTCGTCGTCGGCTTCGTAGTGTTTGAAGAACAGTTGATTCTCGCGAGGAGGGATGAGTCCGATCATCTGCACGTGAAGCTGTCCCCCGATGCCGGGCGCGCGGCCGTCGGCGTTCCACAGCGCGAGCCCTTCGAGCTCCTGGATTGGTTTGCCGGCAAAGTGGCGCGCCATCAGGAATCCAACCACGCCGCCGAGCAGGGCTCCACCTAGGCCCAGGCCGACGCCGAGAAGCGAGCCAACCGCGGCGCCGATGAAGGCGCCAATCCCGCTTGCGCCGGCTTGCAACGTCCGGGACAAGAATTTTTGGTAGTCGACGAGCGTGTGCAGGACGCGCCGCCCGGTGATCATGTCAAAGCCCATGATGCCGCCGTCCTGTTCGTCTGACAGTAGATAGAGGTGGCCGAGCGGCGAGAAGGCGCCGCCCTGGATGCTCTTGATCTCGAGCGGCCGTCCATCTTCATCGAACAGCGGCATCGCACCGACAGGGACGACCGATGTCAGGAAAGGGCGATACACGCGAAGCTCGCCGGCATCGAACTCCGAGCTGTAAACCAGCCCATTCTTCGGATTGACGGCGCACCAGGGACAGTGCTGCTGGTCTGGAAGCTCCTTCGTTGCCAGAAGCCTGAGGTTCGTGTCGTAGGTCGCGATGCCGGGCTGCTCATTGCCCTCCAGAGATACATAGACCACTTCGTCGCGCACGTCGAGATCGCCGAAGTGGTCGAATCCTTCGGGCAAGGGCTCGATCGGAAATCCCTCGATCGACGTGCCCAGATCATGGGAGAGTGGCACCTTGTGCAGGCTGGATACCTGGGTGATATACCAGTGCGTGTCATCGACGGCGACGCCGTTTAGGTTCTGCGTCCAGCCCGGCGTTGCGTCGCGCGGATAATCGGCCGGCATTCTTCGCGGGGGCTGCAGGCGCGCCGGCCAGGAGAGAGATGCGATCAGGCCGCGCAGGCCGCGATCGGGAAACGCCTCGGGGTGCTCGGCGTAGAAGCGGTTCCGGGCGCCTTGCAGGGAGCGCAGAGGCAGCGACGGAAACCGCGCCGTCCAAGCCGTGCGAAGACTCATGATGCATAGTGAGCGAATCAGGCGATTCGTTTCATCCGAGCTGCCGGAACGCCACCGTCTCGCCGGCGTTCCGAAATAGAGCTAGCCCGCCGCTTCGATCGGTACAGGCTCTTCGCCGAGGAAGGCGCGGATCTCATCGATGCGCGCTTCGACGTCCGCCTCGCCGGCTTCGATGAGGCGTTTCAGGTACGGTCCCTCGAAGGTCAACATCGAGACCAAATCGCTCGACTCGGTCTCGCGTCCGCCGAGGGCGCGCACGAGGAGCTTCAGCTTGCGCGGCAGCAGCTTCTCGTATTCGGAGGCGAGCTTGCCGAGGTCGATGGATGGGCGCAGCACGAGCAGCTCGATCGGCTTGAGCCCTTCGCGCTCGTCGGGCCGGATCTTGCGCAGCATGTCGTTCATCCGCTCCATGCGCGCGACGTCTTCGTCGATCTGATCGAGGAAGATTGCGTTGACGAGCTGATTGAGAATCTGCGCGGCCGGCGGATATCCCGACACCAGCGGCATCGAGGCCTCGGCCGATGTCCGTTGATAGCCCGTCGACATGGCGATGATGCGCGACGCGCCGAGGTGCACGGCGGAGGAGAGCGGCGCCGCGAGGCGGATGCCGCCGTCGCCGTGCCACTCCTTGCCGATGCGCGCGGCGGGGAAGACGAACGGCAGCGCCGACGACGCCATCACGTGCTCGATGGTGAAGCGCGTCGGTTCCGTGCGGCGATTCGGACCTTCGTGAATGTCGAAATAGCGCCCCTGCACCCAGCGCACGGTCTGGCCGGTCATGTAATCGAGCGTCATCAGCGCGAGTGAGGTGAGATTGCCGGAGCGGAGGTTCTCTTCCACGCCGGGAATCGGAACCGACGACGGCACGCCCAACGCGCCGCACAGCAGGTTGCGCAGCGGATTCGTGTCGAGCATTCCGTGCGGGCGCGTTTTCGTTCGCCGCGGCCGCAGCGGCAGGAACGCCTTCCAGTCGAAGTTGTAGATCGTCCCGCAGGTGAGCGCGAGCCACAGCTTTTCGAGACGTTCTGATTTTTCGGCGAGCGAGCCTTGCGCGGCGGCGAGATAGATGGCGTTGATCGCGCCCGCCGAGACGCCGGTGATGATGTCGATGCGCAGCTCGGGGAAATTGTGCGAGATGCCCTTGAGCAGACCGACCTGATACGCGGCGCGTGCTCCGCCGCCCGTCAACATTACCGCCAGCTTCTTTGCATCTGGCGCAAACGTCGCCAACGTCATACGGATGAGGTTATTGCGAAGGATTTGCCAATTGGATGGCAGATGGCAGATAGCAGATGGCGGGGAGGCCGGGGCCATCTGCCATCCGCCATCTGCCATCCACTATGGCAACATGAACCCATGAACCGCATCGCCATCGTCGGAGGGGGCATCAACGGGGCGGGGGCGGCGTGGGAGTTGGCGCGGCGCGAGTACGACGTCACGTTGTTCGAGAAGGGGATTTGCGGGGCGCAGACGTCGTCGGCAACGACGAAGATGATTCACGGCGGGCTGCGCTACCTCGAACATCTGCAGTTCGGACTCGTGCGCGAGTCGCTGCGCGAGCGGGCGTGGCTGCTGTCGCGGATTCCGCAGCTCGTGAGGCAGCTGGAGATCCTGATCCCGATGTATGACGACAGTCCGCGCAGCCGGCCGATGGTGAAGCTCGGGCTGCTGCTGTACGACGCTCTTGCAGGATCTGAAAATATTGCCAGGCACAGTTTCCTCGAAGTGCAAACCGTGCACGAGCGTGTCGCGCTCGTGCCCGACGGCCTCCGCGGCGCGTTTTCCTATTGGGACGCGCAGGTCGATGACTACGCGCTCGTGCGCACCGTCGTCGCGTCGGCGATCCGCGACGGCGCGACCGTGCGCGAAGAGACACGCGTCGACGACATCGAGCGCGACGGCGAGGAGTGGGTGATCCGCACGAATCATGGCGACGAGTCGCGGTTCGATCTCGTCGTCAACGCCGCCGGTCCGTGGATGAATGAGCTGCTGCGCCGCAACGGCATCGAGGCGGCGTACACGCTCTCGCTCGTGCGCGGCACGCACATCGTGCTCGAACAGCGCATCGCCGACTGCGGCCTCTTGCTGCAGTCATCCACCGACCACCGCGTCTTTTTCGTCCTGCCGTGGAAGGAGACGACGCTCGTCGGCACGACCGAGGCGCTGCAGACCGATCCGCCCGATCTCGTCCATCCGACGGACGACGAGATCGACTATCTGATCCGCCGCTACAACCGCTATTTCCGCGATCCCATCCAACATACCGACATCGCCTCGGCGTTCGCAGGCGTGCGTCCGCTGGTCGGACGCGCGTCGAACCCGAGCGCCATCGACCGCGATTTCCGCGTGCTGCGCGAGGGCAATCTCGTCAACGTCTTCGGCGGAAAGATGACGACGTTCATGGCCCTGGCGCGCAAAGTGGCGATGCGCGCCGACAACTATTTCGGCCACACCCGCGACGCGCGCGAGCCGGTGTTCGCGACTTCGTTAGAATCGGTGGCATGACGTTCATCCCCACGCTCGATACCGATAGCAAACACCGCCCGCGCATCCCGCGCGCGCTCGATCCAGTCGAGGTCCGCGTCCTCGGCTCGCTGATGGAGAAGCAGCTCGCGACGCCCGAGTACTACCCGCTCACGCTCAACGCCCTCGTCGCCGCCTGCAATCAGAAATCGAATCGCGAGCCGGTGATGGAGCTGTCCGAATCCGAGGTGCAGCGCGCGCTCGATCGGCTCCAGGATGAGAAGCTCGTGTGGCGGGTGATGGGCGGCCGCGCCGTGCGCTTCGATCACAACCTCGACAGCGTGTGGCACCTGGACCGCCGCGAGAAAGCGCTGCTCACGCTCCTCTTCCTGCGCGGACCGCAAACCGCCGGCGAGCTGCGCGGCCGCAGCGATCGCCTGCATACCTTCGACACCGTGAACGAAGTCGAAGACCTGCTGCGCGAAATGGCCGCGCACAGCGAGCCGCTCGTCAAACAGCTCGCGCGACGCCCGGGACAGAAGGAAGAACGCTGGGCCCACCTCGCGGGCGGGGCGGTGGTGGAGGAAGCGATGCCGGCCGCGGCGGACGAAACCCGCGTCGCGGGCGAGCCGCTCTCGGCGCGCGTGCAACGGTTGGAAGAGACCGTCGCGCAGCTCGCGAACGAGTTGCGGGAGTTGAAGGCGAAGCTGGGCGAATAGGGGATAGGGGTTTGGGGATAGGGGTTTGGGGATGGGGGTTAGGGGAACCGTAGCCCCTATCACCAAACCCCTATCCCCTAATCCCCACATCAAACCCGCCCGCTCTTGATCCTCACGAACGCGTAGACCGCCTGCGGCTTATGTCCGTACTGCGCGGGCAGTTCATGCGATTGCGTGTGATAGTCGATATTCACGCCGGCGCCGGCGCGGAAGCGCTCGGCGGCGATGAAGTCGAAGATGTAGCCGACGGCGAAGTGTGTGGTCTGCTCGGTCGTCGGCGACGTGATCGTGGTCGGGAATCCGGACGGACGATCGACCCACTCCGCGCGGCCGGTGACGGTGTTGCGTCCGCCGCGGAACGCGATCTCGAATCCGTACGCGGTCTGAGCCGGCTCGCCGTCGCGCTCGCGGCGCGTGTAGAGCGCGGTCGCCGCGGCGTGCTCGGTTCCGAACGAAACCGATCCGGTCGAGATCGTGCGCTCCGCTGCGTCCTCGCCGAGGGTGCCGCGGGAAACTTGAATCGCGAAGTTCTGGGACGGTGTGATGGTGATGCGCGCGGAGCTCGAGTCGATGTCGCCGCTGTCGATCTCCGTGTGATCGCCGAACGTCGTGGCCTCGTGAAACACGCTGGCCTCAAGCGTGATCAAGCGCGTCGCGAATCCGACCGTCACGACGCTCGTCGCGTCATGAAACGGCTCCTGCACGTCATACGCAAACGGCGCCTCGGCCAGATCGCTGCCGGACGCGCGCAACGCGAACGGTGCCGCGCCTAACGCAGGATCGCCGACCAGCGCGCCGTACACCGAAAGCATCATCGAGTCGGTGAAACGAAAGCCGGCGTGCACCGCGGCCTCGCCGATCAGATCGTGCGGGCGCATGCGATCGACGAGCGGTCCGCCCGATTCCTCGGAGACGAACTGCAGCATCTGCGGATAGCCGTCGTTGTCGGAGATCGTGTACGGCTCGAGCGACGCGCGCCCGCGCACGAGCAGGAATCCGCGCCCGAACGTGCGCTGCGCGCCGATCGCGATCCAGTTCGTCGAAAACGTCTCGTTGCGCTGCTCCTCGGGGCCGGTCTCGCTGACGTACGTCAGGTGCGCGTTGAAGCCGTGAAAAATCGTCCAGCCTCCGCTGCCGGACGTCACCCACGGCGACGGACCGAGCGCGGGCGTCGTGCCGGAGACATTTCGCAGCGGATCGACTTGCGCGAAGACAGGGATGGCGAAGAGGAAAAGGGCGAGCGTGAGGCGCTTCGTCATGCGCGGCGCATTGTGCAACAGATGCGCCCGTTTCCAACGCGTAACCATCCGAACGCCGCCATACGTGCATACTCTCCGCATGCGCAAAATCCTCTCGGTGTTTCTCCTGCTCGCTATCCCTGCGTTTGCGCAGGTGCGCGAGTCGATCGAAGTGAACGTGCTGGAGCTCGACGTCGCGGTGCTTGATCGCAGCGGGAAGCCGGTTGACGGATTGACAAGTGCGAATTTCGAGGTGCAGATCGGCAAGCGCGCGGCCAACGTCACGAACTTCTACGCCGTGCAGCGCGGCGCGATCGTGGAGCAACCGTCCGCGCAGACGGCCACGGACACGACGGTGACGGCGATTTCGCCCGAGACGATGCTGCCGACGACGGTCGTGATCGTCGTCGACGACACGCGTCTCACGCAGCGCGGCAAGGAGCGTGCGCTCGCAGCTCTCAAGAATTACGTCGGCGCGAACCTCGGTCCGACGACGTCGGCGATGGTCGTGCGCTGGAACGGCGCGCTCGACATCCGCACGCGCCCCACCGAGCGCGCGGGTCAGGTCGTCAAAGAGCTCGACCGCATGGCCACCGAGCCGGCGATGATGAATGACTCCGAGCGCCGGCTGATCCTGAAGACGATCGACGAGGCCATGACCGGGGTCACCGGAAACAAGTACATGCACGCGGTGCAGAACGCGCGGATCATGCTCATCGGCTACGCCGACCGCGAGATGCGTGAAACGGAAAAGACGATCAAGGCGCTGAAGGAGGTCACGAAGCTCGCCAGCGCCTTCGAAGGCCGCAAGTCGCTGCTCTACATCTCCGAAGGTCTTCCGCTCCAGCCGGCCTCGGACATCTTCGAATACTGGGACAGGATGACGCGCGAGCAGGCCGTGCACGGCATGACCGCATGGATGCAGGACGGCATCGCCAAGGACAACCACTTCTCGACCGATCCGATGCGCTACGACTGTACGCGGCGATATCGCGAGCTGTCGCAGCAGGCGCAGGCGATGAACGTGAACTTCTACGCGATCGACGTGCGGGGGCTGCGCGGATTCGTCACGCCCGGCGTCGAACAGGCGACCCGCGTCACGCAGATCAGCACGCTCAACTACATCGCCAACCTGAATGACGGCATCCGCATGGTCGCGAACGAATCGGGCGGGCGCTTCATCGCCAACGAGAACGATCTCGGCCGCGCGATCTCCGTCGTTTCGGAGCAGTTCAACACGTACTACTCCCTCGGCGTGCGCGCGGCGAAGTCGACGCGGATGGAGCGCGTGACGGTGAAGGTGAAAGGGCGGCCGGACCTGCGCGTGATGACGGCGCGGCATCGCCGGGCGCTGACGCGCGAAGAACAGATCGAGCGCGACGTCCGCTCGCGGCTCTATCTCGCGCGGGCGGAGAATCCGCTCGATGCGCGCGTCTCCGTCGGCGGAGCGCGCCAGGCGGGCGTGCAATGCGTCGTGCCGCTGCGCGTCGACGTCGCCCGCGCGCAGAAGGCCGTCGATCTCTACGTCGCGCTGCTCGATGAGCGGCAGCAGGAATCCGAGGTGCAGTCCGCGAACATCCGTGCGACGGACCGCGGAATCACGCATACGATGTCGCTTGGCCTGAAGCCGGGCAAGTACGTGCTGTCTCTTGCCGTGGCGGACCAGGGCACAGGGGAGACGAGCTATGCGCAGCACCAGATCGACGCGAGCGGGTGCCGTTAGCGCGGCGCTCCTGTTTCTCGCGCCCATCATTCTCCGCGCAGGTCAGTGAAACGATCGACGTGCGCGTGCTCGAGCTCGAAGTGGCAGTGCTCGACCGCGATGGCAAACCGGTCGAAGGTCTGACGCGCGACGATTTCGAGGTATCGCTCGGGAACAAGCGAGTCGACGTCACGAACTTCTACGCCGTTCGCCGTGGCGCGATCGTCGATGACGCAGTCGATATGAAGCGGGAGGTCAAAGCGGAGACGCTGATCCCGACGAATCTCATCATCGTGATCGACGACATGCGCCTCGAGCAGCGCGGCAAGAAACGCGCGCTCGAGGCGGTGCGCGACTACGTCAAGGCGAACGTCGGGCCGTCGACGAGCGCGATGCTCGCGCGCTGGAACGGCGGCAACCTCGATGTGCGCACGCGGCCGACCGAGCGTGCCGGCCCGCTGCTCGCGGAGCTCGACGTGCTCGCGAAGCAGCCCGCGCAGCTGCGCAACACCGACCGGCAGCAGATCATCAACATGATCGATCTGGTCTTCACCTCCGATTACGATCCGGAAACGGGAAGGGGCCAGCGGCCGCCGATGGAGCCCGATCAGCTGCGCAATGAGCTGATGCGCTACGGCGAAGCGGAGGCGCGGGCGGTGGACCGCACGCTTACTGCGCTGAAAGAAGTGGTGCAGCTGGCGTCGTCGTTCGATGGCCGGCGCGCGGTGCTGTATGTCTCGGAAGGATTGCCGCTGCAGGGCGGGGCGGAGTTGTTCGAGTACTGGACGAAGCTGTCGTACTCGTCCAGTCCCAGCCTCAACCCCAACATGACCATCTGGGCGCAGAAGGCGCTCAGTCCCATCGACGCGCAGCAGTTCGATCGCACGATGAAATACCAGCAGCTCATCCGCGAGGCGCAGCGCGCGAACGTCAACTTCTTCGCCATCGACGCCGGCGGCCTTCGCGCGAACGACGGCTCCGGCGTCGAGGTGCCGGCGTCGCTCGGCTCGATCAGCGCGTTCATGGTGCGCAGCAACCTGCAGGATGGATTGCGCTATCTGGCGAAGGAAACGGGCGGCCGGTTCATGGCCAACGAGAACGATCTCGGCCGCGCGTTGCTGGTGATGTCGGAGCAGTACAGGACCTATTACTCCCTCGGCGTGCGTGCGCCGTCATCGACGCGCCTCACGAAGGTGAGCGTGAAAGTGAAGAACCGCCCGCAACTGCGCGTCGTCACCGCGCGCTACCGCCGCGCGCTGACGCGCGAAGAAGATCTCGAGCGCTCCGTGCGCACGCATCTCTACACGCGCGCGGTCGAGAATCCGTTAGGCGTGACCCTCGGCGTCGGCATCCCGACGAAACAAGGCGAGAAGTGCGCGGTCCCGTTCAGCATCCGCCCGCGCGCCGGCACGATCTGGTTCGCGCTCCTCGACGATCGCATGCAGGAATCCGACGTCCGCCAATCCGCTGACCCGAACATCGCCGTCGGCGTGCGGCCCGGCAAGTACGTGTTGTCCGTGGCCGTCGTCGCGGAGTCGGGCGAGACGAGCTTTCTCCAACAGGACATCGAGTGCCGCTGAAGCGACTCCTGCTTTCCCTGCTGCTCGCGGCGTCGATCTCCGCGCAGGTCCGCGAAACCATCGACGTGCGCGTGCTCGAGCTCGACGTGGCGGTGCTCGATCGCAACGGAAAACCGGTCGAAGGACTGACGCGCGACGATTTCGAAGTGTCGCTCGCGAACAAGCGCGCCGACGTGACGAACTTCTACGCCGTCCGCCGCGGGGCGATCGTCGACGACACGCCGGCGACCGCGGTCGCGAAGTCCGAGGTGAAAAGCGAAACGTTGATCCCGACGAATCTCATCATCTTCGTCGATGACACGCGGCTCGCGCCGCGCGGCAAGAAACGCGCGCTCGATGCCCTTCGCGACTACGTCAAAACGAACGTCGGGATGAACACGAGTGCGATTCTCGCGCGCTGGAACGGCGGCAATCTCGACGTCCGCACGCGCCCGACCGAACGTCCCGGGCCGCTGCTGGCGGAGATCGACCTGCTCGCGAAAAATCCGGCGCAGCTGCTGAACAGCGAGCGGCGGCAGCTGATCGCGATGATCGATATGGTCTTCACGTCCGGATACGATCCCGACAGCGGCCGCGGTGAGCGTCCGCCGATGGAGCCCGAGGAGCTGCGCAATGCGGTGTTTCACTACGCGCAGCGCGAAGCGCACGAAACGGACCGCACGCTCGCCGCGCTGCGCGAAGCCGTGCAACTGGCGTCGGCGTTCGAAGGACGGAGAGCGGTGCTGTACGTCGCCGAGGGACTGCCGATGCAGGCCGGCGTCGAACTGTTCGAATACTGGCTGAAGGCGGCCAGCTCGTCCCATCCGTTCCTCAATCCGAAGATCGCGCGCTGGGCGCAGGACGCGATCAAGCCGACGGACTTCATGGCCTTCGATCGGTCGAATCGCTACCGCGAGCTCGCGCGCGACGCGCAGCGCGCCGGCGTGCTGTTCTTCGCGCTCGATGCCGCCGGCGTCCGTCCCGCCGAGGGGTCGGGCGTGGAAGTGATGTATCCGATCACGATCGTCAGTCCGACGATCCTGCAAAGCAACGCGCAGGACGGCCTCCGCTACGTCGCGGAAGAAACGGGCGGACGCCTGATCGCGAACGAGAACAACCTCGGCCGCGGCCTGGCCGTGATCTCGGAGCAATACGCGACGTACTACTCCCTCGGCGTGCGCGCGCCGTCGTCCTCGCGCGCGGCGAAGGTGAGCGTGAAGGTGAAGAACCGCCCGAAGCTGCGCGTCGTCACCGCGCGCTACCGCCGCCCGCTCTCTCCGGACGAAGAGATCGAGCGCTCCGTGCGCACGCACCTCTACACGCGCGCGACCGAGAATCCGTTAGGCGTGACCCTCGGCGTCGGCGCGTCTTCGAAACAAGGCGACAAATGCAGCGTGCCGGTGAACGTGACAGCAGGCAAAGGCGCGGTGTGGTTCGCGCTGCTCGACGAAAAACTGCAGGAATCGGGCGTCCGCCGCGCCGACACCCCCGACCTCGCGCTCGGCCTGCGGCCGGGCAAGTACGTGTTGTCGGTGGCGGTGGTCGCGGAGTCGGGCGAGACGAGCTATTTGCAGGGGGACGTCGAGTGCCGCTAACGCGTCTCCCGCCCCACCGGGTATAACCGCGCGCGCTCGTCGTAGAACGGCGTGTGCTCGTAGAGCCACTGCAATCGCGCGGTCGGGTTTCCGCGAAACGCTTCGTCGCTCTCGATCTTCTTGCGGAACTCCTCCGCCAGCTTCGGGTCCTCGGCGAGCATACGCTCGGCGGTGGGCTCCATGATGTAGGACTCGACGTATTCGGTCGGGCTGAGGATGGAAGCGAAGAAGCCCCACTGGAAGAGCGAGTCGTTCGACGCGGGCTCGAGGAGCAGGGCGGCGAGTGTGCCGAGGGGCTGGTCGGTGGGGACGCGGACCGAGCCGGCGGGAAAGCGTTCGCGGCGGCGTTCCGGAGTCGCGGGCGCGGTGACGCGCATGCGGCCTTCGAACTGCTGCGTTTCGAACTTCGGCGCGCCGAAGCGATCCATCTCGACGTCGACTTCGCGCGGCGCGGTGATGCGCTCGTACGAAATGCCGTGCAGGTCGAGCTTCTCGATCACGTCGTGCCACGCGGCCGGGATCCAATACGCGACCGGGCGCTTTACGCTCGTCGCCACTTCCGTCTCCTTCACGTTCGGCGCGCGCATCGTCACCGGCTTGCCGAGCCATTCGGTCCGCACGCCGCCGCTGATCGCGGAGAGTGACCGGCGCGACTCGATGCCGAGGATCTCGACCATCGGCGGTTGGCCCGCGGGAGCGCGCCACGAAAGCGGAATGGACTCGGGACGCGCGGCGCGATCAGCGGCCACGGCGCTGCGGAGCTTCGCGATGTCATTCGCGAGGACGCGCAGCGTGTGCTCGAGAAAGACGTACGTGCCGAGGACGCGCTGATCGTAGGGCTTGAGCGAATGGTTCTCGATGAGCACCACGGGCAGATGCCGCGCGTCGCCGTAGCCGGTCGAGAAGCGCGGATCGGACTGGCCGGCGGAGATGCCGGAGAGCGGATCGTCGGTGAAGATCAGCGCGCCGGGAATATGTCCCGCGCGCCTCAGGCCATCGTCGACGCCGGAGCGGAACGCGGTCTCGAGCCAGGCACTCGTCGCGGGAGAGTAGCCGGCGATGTTCCAGCCGAACGTGATGTCGTATTGATAGTCGGCGCCGTCGGTGACGTGCAGGTCGACGTAGAGATCGGGCTGCCACTCGCGCAGCGCGCGGATCATCGCCTGCATCTCCAGCGTCTCGGCCTTCATGTAGTCGCGATTGAGATTGAGATTGCGCGCGTTCGTGCGATAGCCGATTTCCTCCGGCCCGCGCTGGTTGATGCGGTTGTAGCGCGAGAAGCGCTCGTGGCCGTCGACGTTGAACATCGGCACGAAGAGGAAGTTCGCGCGGTCGAGCAGCTCGCGCTTCGTACCGCGCACGGTCATGTCGCGCAGGAGCATCAGCCCCGCGTCCTTGCCGTCCATCTCGCCCGCGTGAATCGAAGCCTGCGCGAACAGCGTCGCCTTTCCGCTGCGCCGCAGCGCGTCGGGCGTGAACGCGCGCTCTTTCGAGGCGATGACAAGCCAGAGATCGCGTCCTTCCGGACTCTTCCCGATCGAGACCATCTTCAGCTGCGGCGCGGACGCGACGAGCTTGCGCAAATACGCGATCGTCTCGTCATACCGCGGCGTCGTCCGAAACGCCGTGGCCTCGGATGGCGTGACCCACGGATCGGTTGCCGGCACCGCAAGTGCGCGGCTGGCGCCGTTCCACGGAAGCGCGGGCGGAAGAACAGGCGTGAGGGTCGCGGAGAGAAGAAGCGCCGTCAGCATGACGGCGCTTCTTAGCACAAGTGGCCTTAATGGCGCGCGCTGCGGGAACGAGCGGCGCAGGTCGCGGGATCGAACGGCGAGCGGTAGCGGAAGCCGTCGCTGATCGCGCCGGAGTCGCCGTTCGGATTCGTGACGACCACGCGCGCGAATCCCGCCGCGCCGGCGGGGGTGGTCACGCGCAGCTGGCTCTCGCTGACGAACTCGGTGATCGCGGCGACGCCGTCGAATGACGCCTTGGCGCCGGCCGCGAATCCGCTGCCTTCGATCATCACGATCGCATTTCCATCCGTCGTTGCGCAGCCCGGCGTGATCGTGCGGAGGACCACGCCGCGGCTGACGATCGTGAGCGACGGACCGGTCGCGGCGAGGCGTCCCGACGCATCGCGGACGTCGATCGAATACGAGCCCGGCGCGATGCCGCCGGTGAGCCGCAGGACGGCGCGCTCGTAGGCGAGTGACACCACGCGCGCGGCAAATCCTCCGACGACGAACGAGTAGCCGGGACGCAGGCCGCGACCATCGATCGCCACTTCGCCGTTCGCGGGCGTGGTCTGCGGAGTCACGCTGCCGATGTACGGCGGCGCGGTTTCGTTGACCGTGAAGATCGGCCCGGTCGTGACCACGCGGCCTTCCGCATCCGTGAGCGTGATGGCGCTCTTGCCGGGCGGGAGCTCGGGGATGCGAACGAGCTGCGCATCGGGTTTGGTGCGCAGCAGCGTGGCCGGCGCGCTGTCGAACGCGATCCTGTCGGTGGGACGGAAGCGCGCGCCGGAGATCGTCACTGATTGTCCCGGCGAGCCGGAGAGCGGATCGACCGAGAGTACCGACATCGACGGCTCCATCGCCGAGCTGTAGGAGAACGCGCGCGGCAGCGTCGCGTTCTCGTTTCCGCATCGCAGGGAGATGTCGACAGCCTCCGCGGCCGCGTGCAGCGGTGCGATGGCCGTGACTTCGGACGTGCCGTTGATCCAGACGTACGGCGCAGCGGCGTTGCCGAAGAACATCCAGCAGCCGCTGCGCGCGTTCGTCACCGCCGCGCGGACGTGCGTGCCGCCGGCGGTCGAGCCGAAGGCGGGCGTGATCGACACGATCGACGATGCAGAGGCGACGTAGGTGAAGGCGTTGGTCAACGTGAACGTCGACGTACCGCAGCGCAGCGCGACGTCGACCGTTCCGGCGGCGTGCGCCGGCGTAATGCCGGTGAGCGCACCAGTGGCGCTCAGCGCGAGTACGGTGGCCGGGACGCCGCCGAACGAAAGCGTGCAGTCGGCCGCGAGCTGCGAGCCGCGCGCTTCGAAGGCCGTTCCGCCCGCCGCCGGTCCGGTGGCGGGAGTGAGCGAAGCGAGGGTGGGCGTGAGCGGCTTGTCCAGCACGTCGACGAGCGCAATGACGTCGTATCCGCCGAATTCCGACGGGAGCGTTGCCTTGAGCGATGTTCCGCCGCGCGCGATTCCCTTCACCGTGAACGTCGCCGATCCGCCCGGCGGAATCGATACCTCTGGCATCACGGTGGCGATCTTCGCGTCGGCGATGACGAGCGGGATTCGTTGCGTCTGTGCGCTCGCGGGATTCAGCGACACGCGGACGGTGGTCTCTTCTCCCACATACGCCGTCACGGCAGCAGGCTCGAAGAGCGCGGTGCCGGAGTCGTGGACCGTCACCGTCGATTCGAGGACGTTGCCACCCTGTTCCGGCGGCAGCTGCGCCGACACGCGCGCCGATCCGGTCTTCGCGCCGACGACCTCGAACGTCGCCGTCGATTGTCCGGGAATGAACGACAGCGCCGCGGGCGCCGTCACGACGGACGATTCCGGCACGCGAATCGGAATGGACAGCGCGGATCTCGCCGGCAGTCCGATGTCGAGCGAGAACCGCTGCGTCTGTCCTTTGGCGATGCGGGACGTGGCCGGCGTGAGGAGCGTCTCGTCATTGAGGATCGTGCACGTCGCATCCGGCGGCAGCGCGATCCCCTGATTCGAAACGTACGTGATGCGCAGTTTGAAGGTCTCGTGCGCCTCGCGAACCGTGTCGCTGAGGACGTCGAAGGGCAACTTGAATTCGGTGTGCGTGCGATCGAAGTTCAGCTGGAAGTACGCAGAGATGACGTAGTCGCTTCCGTCCACGGCGGTGCCATCGACGGTGGTGTAGTAGGCATAGAAGCTCGGCCCGGGCGGGGAGAGCTTGATCGTGAATGTTCCGGTCTGCCGTCCGGAGTTGCCCTCGGCGATCGAGACGTCCGAGATCGTGATCTTCGGCGTCGGCTCGTCTTCCTGGATCGTCAGCGTCGTGGTGTACCAATAGGAGTTGTTGAACAACCGCGCTTCCTCGGAGCGGTTGGTCAGCTCGATCTGCACGCTCTTGTCGCCGGTCCATTCCTGGTCGTTGAGAATCGTGATGTTGAAGGTCTTGAGCGTCTCGCCCGGGGCAAAGTTCAGGATGCCGGTCGTCGGAAGGAAGTTCTGGCCGTAGGTCGCGGAAAAGGCCACGCTCACCGCCGAGGTGAGCACGCCCGTTCGCTGGATGCCGATCGTGGCCACTCCTGCGTTCTCGCGGACGGTCAGCGGGCGATTCGCGAAGTCGATGATCGCCACGTCGTTCTCGCGCACGGTGAAGGACGCATCCTGCCCGTTGGGGATGTAATCGTTGGTCGCGGAGATCAGGCGGGCGTAATAGGTCCGGTCGCCGCGGTAGACGGCGTCATCGACGGGGATGACGGTGATCTGCTGCGCGACCTGTCCCGCGGGGAGCGTGACCGAGCCGCTGGCGGGAGAGAAATCGGCGCTCGGCGTCGTGCCGCCCGTGGTGTCGCTGATGATCCACTGGATGGTCGTGGCAGTTTCTCCGTTGCTGCGGGCGATGTCGAGCCGCACCGGCGAGCCTTCCGTGAACGAAGACGCCGCCCGATCGACGCTCACGCCTCCGCGGCCGACGGTGAAGTTGACCGATCCGGGGAAGAGATTGGTGCTGCCGTAGTCGGCGTTGAAGACTTCGACCGGGACTTGGTACCGGCCGCCCGGGAGCGTGCGCTGGTACGGCGCGTAGGGTGTCACCACGACGTCGCCGTCGGCGAATTTCCACACGACCTTGCTGACGCAAGAGACGGGAGCGCTGGGGCTGAACGAATGCAGCTCGAACTTCACGGGCTGGCCCACAGGACAGAGGCCGTTGACGAGGTCACAGGTGACTTTCCCGCCGAAGTATCCCGGCCAGACGGTGCTGCAGGACTGCGCCCGGACGGACGCAGCAGACACAAAGATCACGGCGCACAGCAGGAGGCGACGGAGCATGGAGATTTTCCTTTGGCTGGTCTAATGCCGCGCGCTGCGAGTGCGCGGCGGCGCGAGATAGGTGAATGCGTCTGTCAGAACGAAGGTGTTCGTGCCGCATTGCACCATCACGTCGACTGGACCGGCCGCGTGCGGCGGCGTCGTGCCCCGCAACATTCCTTCGCTGGTCAGCGTAGGATGCGTCGCGGGCGTACCGCCGAAGAGCACCGTGCAGGCGTTGGTCAGGAGCGTACCGCGCGCGACGAAGGACGTGCCGCCGGTGGATGGGCCGCTCGACGGCTCGATGGACGTGATCGCCGGAGTCGACGGCCGCTCAACCACGTCGAGCAGTGCGATGACGTACCCTTCGCCCGACTGCGCGGGGAGAAACGCCTTCACATACGTCGCGCCGGGCGCGAGTCCTTTCACCTTGAAGGTGCCGCTTCCACCCGCCGGCACCAGGACGTCGACCGGCGCCGTGGCCAACTCGCTGTTGCCGATCGTCAGTTGCAGGCGCTGCGCTTGGGAGCTCGCCGGCTTGAGCGAGATCGCCACCGTCGCCTCGCCGCCCGCGATCACGCTGATCGCCTGCGGCTCGAAGACCGCGGTGCCGGTCTCGTGAACCGTCACGGTTGCTTCAAACGTCTGGCCGCCCTGCTCCTGAGGGAGCTTTGTCGTCACGGTCGTCGAGCCGGCTGCAACTCCGGTGACGTCGAACGTGGCCGTCGATTGGCCGGCGGCGAACGGCACCGACGCGGGCGCGCCGAGGATCGACGGATCCGTCACGGTCAGCGGAACGGACAATGCGGTTTTCGCCGGCAGTCCGATGTCGAGTGAGAATCGCTGCGATTGTCCTTTGGCGATGCGCGCCGAGGATGGCGTGAGCAGCGGGTCGTCATTGAGAATCGTGCAGGTGGCATTCGGCGGCAGCACGATGCTGGGGATCGAAGGGCTATGAAGCCGCAGCTTGAATGTCTCGTGTGGCTCGCGCGCCGTGTCGCCGAAGATGGGGACGTGGACGAAGTTCTCCGTCAGAGAGTCGGCGAAGCGCAAAGATCCTTTCAGGAGAGGGTAATCGCTTCCGGCCTTCGCGGTTTCGTCGACGAGCTCGTAATCCACGTACAGACTAGACACGGGTGGAGAGACCTTGACGATGAACGTTCCCTGAGCCGACAGGAACGAATTCCCCTCCGCGATCGAAATGTCCGTTACCGTCAGGCGCGGCGTTGGCTCGTCTTCGAGGATCGTTACCGTCGCGCGATTGGTCGATGAGCCGTTCGGGAACCGCGCATAGAGCGGGAGTCCCGACAACTCCACCTCGAGGACCCGATCTCCCTTCCACAGGTTGTCGTTGTAGTTCGGCACATTGATCGTCTTGACGGTCTCGTCCGGGGCGAAGTCGAGCGTTCCCGAAGTGGAGTGACCGGCCGGGACGTAGGACACGCTCACCGGCGAGGCGAGAAAACCTGTTCGTTGCACCTTGACGGCCGCGATTCCGGCATCCTCACGAAACGTGAACTGCCGGTCGGCGAAGTCGATGACGGCCAGGTCGTTTTCGCGAACCGTGAACCAGGTGCGGGCGTTCTCCAAGTCGATGTAATAGTCATTTGTTGTGGAAGTGAAGCGGATGTAATAGGTCTTCGCCTCCCGGAACATCGGGTCATCGGTGGTCGAAACGGAGACCACCTGTGAAGTCTGCCCCGCGGCCAGCGTGACCGAGCCGCTGGCGGGGGAGACGTCGGCCGTTGGCGTCTTGCTGTGGAGTGAGTCGGCGATGACCCAGTCTGCGGTCGTTCCGAGGTCGGCGTTGTTGCGGCTGATGGTGAACGATGCCGGCGACCCTTCCGGAACGTCGTCGGTCACGATGTTCATCCTCACGAGCCCGCGGCCGACGGTGAAACTACTACCGTAGTTCGTAATGCCGTTGGCGTACGCGAAGGTGAAGATCTGGACCGGCACTGAGTGATAGCCGGGCGGAAGCGTGCGTTGGTACGGCTCGTAGGGGCTGAGCACGACGTCGCCGTCGGGAAACTTCCATACGACCTTCGAGACGCAGGAGAGGGAAGGGCCCGGAAGGTAGGGGACGAAGGCGTACGAACGTAATTCGAACGTCACCGGTTGACCGATTGGACAGAGTCCGTTGACGAGAGTGCACGTCACAGCCGGCACGTACGAGATCGGCGAAACGCCGTCGCATTGCCCCCACGCGGACGCAGCGAACACAAGAATCGCGACGCTCAAAAAGATGCGACGAAGCAAGGACACTCTCTCCCGAAGATTTGGACCGGGACGCACAATAACACGAAAGGGCGGCCTAACGGCCGCCCTCGGTTAGCGTAGCGCTGGTGCGTTCGCGTTACTTCTTTTCCGCCCGCACGCCCGCGTTGTATTTCGTCAAATTCGCTTCACTCTCGAAGTAGAGAACGACGCCGCCGGGAAGGGCGCCGATCACGGCTTTCGCCTTGTCGACTTTCTTGCCGTTCACGGGATCGAGCGCGTAGCGCGACTCCTTGTCCTTCTCCAGCTTCTCCTTGCACATCGCGCAGCAGCCGTAATACGTCTTCCCTTCGATCGGTACCGGGATCTGGTCATTGGCCATCGAGCGGTCGTTGATCATGCAGACCTTGATCGGCTCGACTTTCACGACCTTGTCGGCCGCGTCTTCGGCGAACACGGCGGCCGCGGCGAGGATCAGCACCAGAGCGAACGCGATTCGATTCGTTTTCATAACGGTCCTTGCAACGTCATTTCAAAGATATGTCTTCCCCATCTTAGTGCCGCGCGCTGCGCGTGCGCGAGGGGGCGGTGTAGGTGAATGCGTTCGTCAGAACGAATGTGCTCGTGCCGCAGGTCAGGGTGACGTCGACCGCGCCGCTCGCATGCGGCGGCGTCTTGCCGGTGAGCATCCCTTCGCTCGTGAGCGAGATCGCGGTCGTGGGCGCACCGCCGAACAGCAGCGTGCAATCGCCGGTGAGGAGCGCGCCGCGAGCGAGGAACGGCGTGCCGCCCGCGGATGGGCCGCTTGCCGGTTCGATGGAGGTGATCGCGGGCGTGGCAGAATCCTCCACCGTCACGGTGCTCGACAGCGTTGCCGCGCCGTTCTCATTCGGAAGCGTGACGGAGACTTTCGCAAAGCCGGCTGCGTTGGCCGTGGCGGTGAAGGTGGCGGTCGACTGTCCGGAGTTGATCCTCACGGTCGATGGCACCGACAGGATGGAAGGATCCGAGGAGAGCATCGGGAGTTGGAGAGTCGCCGTCGCTGGCAGTCCGATGTCGACGGTAAACTTCGCGGTCTGTCCGCGAGTGATCTGCGGGCTCTGCGGCGTCAGCTCGGGGTCGTCGTTGAGGATCGTGCACGTTCCGTCGGCAGGGATCGAGATTTGCGGAATGTCGCCGCCCGAGAGGTGCAGCCGGAAGGTCTCGTGCGTTTCGCGTCTCATGTCGCCGGCAATCGTGAAGGGGATCGTCAACTGCGAGTGCGCCGCGTCGAAACGGAGGGTGCCCTCCGCCGCGGCAGAGTCGTAGTCGGTTCCGCGAGCCCCGGTCCCGTCGACGAGCTGATAGCGGACGTTGTAGGCGTCCGTCGGCGGCGAAAGCTTCACGGTGAATGCTCCGCTTTGCTGGCCGGCGTTCGATTCCGCGAGTGAGACGTTCGAGATGGTGAGCGTTGGAACCGGCTCGTCTTCCTCAATGGTCAGCGCGGATTCCTGAATGGTGCCGCGCTCGAAACCGATCGGCAGGGTCGAAAGCTGTACCGTCACGATGGTTACCGCGGGACTCCACTTCTGATTATCGGGAATCGGAATGGTGATCGTCTTCAGCGTTTCGCCTGCCGCGAAATTCACCGTCCCGGTCGCCCACGGCGTTCCGGCACTGCCGATGACATAGCCGACATTCCCCGCGAGCGACAAATGATTGCTGCGCCGGACGCGAACGGTCGCGGCACCTGCATTCTCACGCACGACCATCGCCCCTTGCTCGAAATCGAGGACCGCGTAGTCGTTGTCGATGAATGAGAAATAGGCCGAGTCCGAACCGGGAGGAACGAGATAGCCGTTGGTCACGGAGTCGACCCGCAGGCGGTACAACGTCGTGCCGGTGAACGTGGAGTTTTCCGGCGCACTGAGCGTGAATTGCTTCGCCGCCTCTCCCGCCTCCAGGGTCACCGTTCCTGAGATCGGTGAGATATCCGTGGCCGGCAACGATGGGTGCTTCTCCACATGCCACTGGACGACGGTGCCGGTCTCGGTGTTCGTTCGGCTGAACGTCACCATCTCAGCGCCGCCTTCCGTGACCCTCGCCGGCACCGCCATCTGAATGTACCCACGCCCCGCTGCAAAGCCAAAAGGAAGCACCGCCGATGTCGAAGTCGGAGGCGACGCGACATTGAGGACCATCGTGTAAGTCGCAGCTTCGGTAGGTGTATAGGAGAGAGATTCACTGCCCGTGGTGATCTTTCCAGCAAAGATAGAGACGCCGTTAAGCGGGTTCTTGAAAAGCATCCAATTGCCGGTGATGCAGGAGGGAACAGGCGTGCCCGGAGAATCGGCGATGATCATTTGAAACTGCACGGGCTGGCCGACGGGACACATCCCGTCTAACTTCGCGCAGGTAGTTTTCGGAATGATGCGGCTCGCTGGAATGCACTCTTCCGCTTGCGCGGGGATGACGGCCAGTGCGAGCAGAGTGAGAGCGCACACGACCTCCCGGGATCGTTGGAGCATGACGGTTCCTTTGGACTGGACGTTCGGACCGGCGTGCACAATAACACGAAGGGCGGCCTAACGGCCGCCCTTGGTTGGAGTACAGACGGGTTCTCGTTACTTCGCGAACACGTCTTCCACGTTCACGATCCGGACGTTCTCCGGCTTGAGATTGAGCTTGTAGGCTGCCGATGGCCTTGTCTTCCTGGGCGAGCTCCGGTTTCGGGGCGTCGTATTTGAGCGACGACGGCTCGTCCTTGAGCAGCAGGTCGCGCAATTCGGCGGCGTCTTTGGTGATGATCACGACGTTCATGTTCTTCACCGACAGATATTTCTTGATCGCCGCGTTGACCTGCTGGCGCGTCAATTTCGCGTACTGGCCGCGCATATAGTCGACGTAATCGGGCATGCCGTACCACCACGAATCGAGCGCGTATCCGAGGCGCTGGTTCTGCGTGGACGTCAGCAGGTAGACGTTCTTCATCACGTAATTGCGCGTGTTCTCGAAGTCTTCCTGCGACAGGCCGTTGTCGATCATTTTCTGCGTTTCGTACAGGGCGATGCGCAGCGCCATCTGCGTATTGACGGGAACGACCGGGCGGATCCAGATCTCGAACAGCTGCGAGCGGCGGCCGATGTTCGGGCTGGGGAAGAACTGGAAGCCGGGGCGATTGAAGTACTCGACGTACGCGTAATCGCCGTAATTGAGTCCGCGCGTTTCGCGGATGCGGTCATAGAGACGGCCCAGCGACGCGCGGTGCTCGCCGAGCCACACGCGCGCGAGATTCAGCGCCGCGAAATCGGGATCCTCGCGCGTGACCGGAATCGGATGGCCTAACGAGATCGCCGTCGCGCGCGTGTCCTTCTTCACGATCTCCACTTCGAGACCGGTCGCTTTATGGCCGTTGATGGCCGGCATCTGGGCAATGGTCGTCTCTTCGCCGCCGGCGCCGAGGTTGCCGAGATCGGCGGTCAGGCGCTTCACGAGCGATTCCGGATAATCGCCGGAGAGCCCGACCACGACGTTCGTGGCGTTGTAATTCTCGTCGACGAATTTCTTCACGTCGTCGAGCGTGATCGACTTGATGCCGGCCAGCGTGCCGAGGGGCGTGTGGCCGTACGGCGTGCCGTCGAAGATCACGTTCTGCAGCTGTTCCTTGCCGAGCTCCTCGTCGTTGCTGGCGCGGAGATCGGTCTCGAGGCCGTTGAGCTGGGCGTCTTTCACGCGCGAGAAATCGTCCTCGCGGAAGCCGGGCGTGAGCAGCATCGGCAGCACGACGTCGAGGAACTTCTGCAGGTTGTCCTTGTGCACGACCGCGGTGAAGGTCGTCATCTCCTTATCGACCTGCGCGTTGAACGAGCCGGCGATCGGGAAGAGCGCCTTCTGAATCTCGTCGAGGCGCATCGACTTCGAGCCGGCGTCGGTGATCATCGCCGCCGACAGTTCCGCCAGGCCCTCTTTTCCCTTCGGATCGTTCACCGAGCCGACGGTGAAGAGCAGCTTGATCATCACGTTCGGGATGACGGACTTCTGTTCGATGAAGCGGATCTGCACCTGCTGGCCGGACTGTGGACGAGGCGCTGAACTGCTCGACCGTCGGCAGCTTGGCCATCGCCTCCGGCATCGGGGCGTTCGAAAGGTCGGCGACGACGAGGTTGTTGCTCGTGACGTACTTGCGCGCGACGTTCTGAATGTCCTGCGGCGTGATGTCGCCGAGGACGCGGAAGAAGCGGTTGAGGGTGTCGAACGAGCGCTCGAAGACGGCGAAGCGCGCCACGGTGCCGGCGATCGCTTCGGTGTTGTCGAGACGGCGCACGAAGCCGTAGCGCGCGCTCGACTTCGCATCGGCGACGCGCTGCGCATCGAGCTGCTTGTCGCGCGCCGAGGCGAAGACTTTCATGATCTCGTCGCGGACGTAGACGGAGTCCTTCACGTCCTTGAGGCGCGCGTAGACGGTGACCAGCGGCGGATCCCAGCTCGGACCCCAGTCGCTGAAGATGGCGTCGACTTTCTGCTCGTCCTGCACGAGGCGCTTGTAGAGGTCGGAGGTCTCGCCGAACTCGAGATCGAGCAGGGTCGAGATCGCCGCGGCGTCCTTGCTCTGGAAGACCGAGGGACCGTGGAAGGCGACGGTGACCCAGGGAAGGGTCGGCCGTCGGCCACGCCACATGCGTGTAGACCGGCTTGGTCGCGGGCGGCTCCTGCGGGACTTCGACTTTCGCGCTGCCCTGCTTCCAGTCGCTCCAGTATTTCTCGACGAGCTGGAAGACGCGGTTCGTCTCGACGTCGCCGGCGACGATGACGGTCACGTTCTCCGGCCGGTACCAGCGGTCGAAGAAGGTCTTCGAGTATTCGTACTGGTTCGGCATGTCCTCGACGTCTTTGATGAAGCCCATCGTGGTGTGCTTGTAGGTGTGCGTGGTGTACGCCGCCTCGCGCTGCACTTCGTCGAGCTTGTTGATCGGATTCGCCGAGTTCTTGTTGTACTCGCCCAAGCACCGCCCGCGCCTCGGTCTTGAACGCGGCCTCGGAGTACGAGAGGTTCTTGAAGCGGTCGGCTTCGATCTCGAGGATCTTCTCGAGGTCTTCCTTCGCGAACGTCACGTGGTAGTTCGTGATGTCGTCGGAGGTGAAGGCGTTCTGCCGCGCGCCGGCCTTCGTGATGATGGCGTTGTAGACGTCGGGCGGATAGGCCTTCGTGCCGCGGAACATCATGTGCTCGAAGAAGTGCGCGAAGCCGGACTTGCCCGGCTCGACTTCGTTGCGCGATCCGGTCTGCACCGGGATCTGCAGCGAGACGATGTTCGGGAAGCCGGTCGGGATGACGATGACTTTCAGGCCGTTGGGAAGCGTCTTCTCGCTGGCCTTGAAGGGGAGGATGTCGCCGGAGGATTGCGCCATCAGCGCCGCCGGCAGCAGAAGCGCGCAGAGCGCGGCCACTAAAGGGGTTCGTGAACGCAGCATGAGGTCTCCTTTTTTTCGCGGGCGAATCTTACTGAAAGGGACGGGCAAGCGGGCAAGCGGGCGGAAGGACGCCGGACGGACTCTGCTGCCAGCTTGCTTCTAAACCGCGCGCTTGTCCGGAATCTCGATGGGCCCGTCCTTCAGATCCTCGCGAATGATGAGGTCGAGGAACATCTCGCGCACGCCGTTGCGTCCCTTTTCACGGTACACGCGCCGCACATCGGACGGTTTCAACTTGATGCCCGTCATCGCCTCGAGGTACTGGCAGAACACGACCGCGCGCGAGCGGAAGGAGACGATGAGGATGACGAGCAGAATCGCGGCGAAGGCGACAGGAAGCAAAGTATCCATCGGACCGGTGAGGATTCTATCGCGACAACGCGCCGAGATCGATGGCCGGCCGTGATGCCTCGAGCTTGAACCTCGCCGCGCGGCCGTTCGTCTTGAGCAACTCCTGCTTCATCGCGCCCTGTCCGAGTGCGACTCCGAAATCGCCGAATCCTTCGGCCCACGATTCCTCCGCAAACGCGCGCGGGATGTTGATGGAGAAGCGACCCTGCGAATCGACGGGCGAGCTCGGAAAGCTGAATCCCATCTGGTAGCTGTCGGTAGCGTTCAGGCGAACGACGGTCACTTGCCAGGAGCCGGATTCGAGCGGCGGCAGCGAGCCGGTGACCGTCGTCTGCTCCGCCACGGGCGGCATCTGCGGCGCGAGCTCGAATGTCGTCTCGATCGGATCCATCTTCTGCTCGAGCGCCTTCATGTCTTTGTCGAACTTCGTCGTCTCGACATTCATCCACAGTCCGCGCGCGATGATTGCGGAGCCTTCGCGCCTGAGGTTCACATCTCCTTTCGGACGAAGCTCGACGTATTTCGGAGCGAACTGGCGGCCTTGCTGATCGATGACGTATTGCGGATTGCGCTGCGCCGACGGCGGCTGCTGCACCGTGGTCGAGTTGCCATTCGTTCGCGAGATCGTTGCGATGGTGAACGTCCATGCGTTGTCACCATTGTTTTTCAAGGGGAGAGGTCCAAAGGCGTTGCCGCCGCTGATGAGGTACACGCTGGACTCCTCAAGCCGCAGGCGAACGCCGGAATCATCTTTCGGCCGCCATTCTCCCTGCATGTCGGCAGGCAGCTTCGCAGCGCGGCTGCAGGAGAAAGACGCCAGGATGGCGAGAAGGACAAGGATCCGTTTTTCGGGAGACGGCATGCAGACCTCCTTGGATCTGCATCCAGTTTATCCCCGGCACCGATCGTGTAAAGAACGTCGCCGGAGGTTTGCATGTCCGAGGACCGTTACGAACCGGTTTCGTGTGACTATCACGATCAGCTCGAGGCGGCTGCGATGCACAAGACGCCGGTCGAGCTGGAATTCGATCTCAATGGCGTGTCGCAGCGGGAACGCGGGAGGGTCGAAGACGTTTATACAGCTGACGGGGCGGAGTTCATTCGCTTCGCCACGGATGACGAGGCACTGGAGATCCGGCTCGATCACATCATTTCCATGAAAGAAGAATGAGCGATACCATCGCGACAGCAGCACCATGCCGAAACTACTCTTCTACGCCGGAACGGCGTTCTGCTTTTTCGTCGCGCTGATCAGCGGGATGCTGGTCGGCTTCGACATGCCGCAGTTCGCGCGCGAGTGGTGGGGCATCGCCCTGGCGCTGCTCGCCGGACTGGCGATCGCGGCGCTGTTCCTGCGGATGGCCGCGCTGCTCGCGGCGCGCAATCTCTTCGCCGCGCTGATGGCCGTGCTGTTCGTCGCCGCGTCGATGGCGTCACTCGCGGGTCTGCTGCTCCTGCAATGGCGCGGCACCGCGGGCCATTTCGCCGAGCTCCAACTCGCCGCGCTGATGACCCTCGGCTTCTTCCTCTCGTTGACGCTGCTCTCGCTCCGGCCGTACTTCAACATCCAGGCGAGCAGCTTCCTCTCCGTCATCGTGCTGCTGCCGCTGCCGCTGTTCCTCGCCGTGCTCGCCGAGGAGCGCCTCGGCTCGGTCTACTTCGGCGCGGTCGCCGTAATCTTCTTCTCCATCGCCGTTCACTGCATCCGCCATCGCCATCTCTTCCTCGAGATGACGAACCTGCGCGAGCTCCTCGACCCGCGCGGCGATCACCGCCCGCTGGCGTTCGATTCGTAGCGCTTCAGCTCGCGGATCGCTCGCGCGCGCGACAGATTCCACGTTCTCCATCCGATCGTGCGCGGCCGCGTGAGGAACTGTCGCAACGCCTCGGGTTGCGCGGCGAACGCATCGCGATTGGCGAGGATTGCCGGTGCTGCGTCGTCACTGAGATGGGCGACGTAGCGCGCGTCGAGGACGCGCAGTCCGGCCTTCGCGCGGGCGATGTTCGTCTTGGCGATGAGCGCATCAGGGTTGATCGCGTGCAGCGCGAGGACGGCCATCATTCCGGTTGCGATCGCGCCGATGGCGAAGCGGTGGCGATTTCCGGTCAGCACGGTCGCGACGAGCAAGAGGAGCAGCACTCCGAGCCAGAACATGAATGCGGTTGTGTAGAAGCGCAGCTCCGTGAGTCCGAACGCGTCGCGATAGAGCTGCATGCGACGCATCGCCGAGGCGGCGATCACGAGCACGAGCGCCACCTGCGTGGCGATGAGCGCGCGGAACAGTTTCGATTTCTTTTCCACGAGCCAGTCGAGCAGGAGCAGCATCGGCAGCACGAGCGCGACGACCAGCACCAGTTCGAAGAAGCCGCGCCGTGCGTATTGCGCGAGGCTGGCCGGATTCGTGATCAGGAAGAAGTAGCGGAACTGTACGAGGACGAACGCGCCGAAGAGCAGATTTACGAGTGCGAGCGCGACGCTCGTCTCCGCCGCCGGCAGTTTGACGAACGACGGGCGCGGCACGCGGAGCATTCCGCCGCTGAATAGAAGGCTGCGCAGAAAACCCGCGCAGACCGCGGCGAGGAGGATCGTGACGATGACGTGCGTGACCGCGTCGGGGACGTCGAAGAAGATGAGGTTTTGAATCAGCTTCGCGAACGCGGCATCGGCCGACATCAGCAGCGCCGCGAAGACGATCAGCGCCGGCATCGCCAGGACGAGTCCGCGCGCGGCCACGCCGCCCGCGCGCATCGTGCCGTGCGCCGGCAGCTCGCGCCACGGGATGTCGGAGAAGACGAACTGCGGGACGCCGGCCACGGTTTGCACTCCCGTCGTCGCGACGGCCATGCCCACTTCGGAGAGCCCGGAACGGGCGAGCTGCACGCCGCGCACGCGCAGCGCGAGCAGCGGCAGGAAGAAGAGAAGCAGCGCGACGTCGAGGACACGAAGCAACTCCGCGTCGCGCCAGACCAATCCCGCCGCGGCGAGAAGCGCGCAGACGGCGGGCAAGAGTGCGACGCGCCGCTCCGTGCCGGCGGTGCTGTGGAACGCGACAGCGACGGCGAGCGCGACCCAGAGCGGAACGTTGAGACCCCACGGAACCCAGCGAAGCAGCAAATCGCCGGCGAGACCGAGGAGCAGGGCGGAGAGAGCGAGCGTGAGCGCGAAGCGATGCTTGTCCATCATACCTCCAACTACTTTACATTATAAAGTAATTGGTTTGCATGGGTGAGGCCATAATCCTCTTTCGTGCTCGCAGCAGCGATTCTTGCCACGACGTTGAAGCTCGGCCCGTTTCTCGTGCGGACACATGCCTGTCCGGAGGAGCCGTTCTGCAAGCCAGTCCTCACGATTCGCGAAGGCCGCGCGAGCTGGCGTTTCGATTTTTTTGACCACCCTAGGCCGGGGGAGCTTCATGCCACACCGATTCGTGTTCCCGGTGTTGATGGCCAGTTGCTGGCCGTTGTGGCCGTTGGTCCCTCAGCCTCGGATACTCACTTCGAAGCAACGATCTTCCGGACGACGCCCGGCAAGCCTCCGGAAGAGCTCATCGAACGGCTGTGGTCGACCACACAGGACGCGATTTGTACAGGGCAGTTTGGGGGCAGCCTGGGCATCGTGTTGATCGAATTCCTGTGGGAAGACGAGGCGCACTATCGTCCGCACCGTTACCGGGCGATTCTCTATCGTTGGAACGGTGAGCGGTTCACGAAGCGCTCGCAGTGGGAGACGAAACAGAAGCATTCTTCGTGGCGTGAAGCTTCGCGTGAGCTCGGAATTCGCTGCTCGACGAATCTCGTCGAACACGTGTCGGGAAGCATGAAAGACCGCTAGAACCGCAACCCGCGCGTCGTGAACAGCATCGACAGGTTGCGCATCGCGCCGTAGGCGTACGCGCGGCCGTCGGGCGTGATGACGACGTCGAGGATGCGGTAGACGCCGGTGGGGTCGGCGGGCATGAGCTCGCGCTCGAGGCGGAGTGTGTTCGTGGCCAGGTCGAAGCGATACATCTTCGCCGGCACGGTCCCGTCTTCGTAGACGAAGATCTCCTTGCCGTCGCTGCTCCAGGTGATGGGGTGGAAGCCGCGCGGCAGCGGGAGCTTGCGCGAGCCGCCGCCGCCTCCTCCTCCGATCGGGACGATGCAGATCGATCCGTTCTCGCAGTGCACGGCGAGCGAGCTTCCGTCGGGCGACGCGGGGCGCGACGCGAGGGCGATGCGCAGGCGCGGATCGCCGACCGGGAGCGGCGCACTGCCGTCGATGCTCTGCCGGTAGAGGCGGATCAGTCCATTGGGCGCGCGTCCGTTGAAGACGATCGAGCGTTGATCGGGCAGCCACGACGCGAACTCGTAGTCCTCGACGTCGCCGCGCGCGAGCGTCGTCGGCGAGCCGGGGCCGAGCGGCACGATCACCAGCCGCGCCGGCTTGCCGGGCACGATCGTGAGCGCGGATGTGCCGTCGGGCGACAGCGAAACGCCGTAGCCGTCGCCGAGGCGCACGGCCGGCTCGCCGTTCGTCGAGCGAACGTACACCGAGTAATGCGCGCCGCCTGCTTCGCCGAACTCGCTCATCAGCAGCAGGCGTCCGTCCGGCGAGATGTCGGACGTGCCGGAGCCGTCGAACCACGACAGATCGCTCTCGCGCACGTCACCCGGTGCGCGGGCCATGATCCCTTCGCGATAGTCGTCGCGCGTGAGCAGCACGTCGCCGCGATCGGAGACGTCGTGCAGTTTCACCGAGCCGTCGAAGCGCGACATGAGGCGTGCGCTGCCCGACAGGCCGATGCTGTAGAGATTCGTCGCGCCGTTGCCGTCGCCCGACGCGAGCACGATGCGCTTGCCGTCCGGCGCCCACGCGATGCCGCGCGCGCTGTTCCAGGTTCCGATCTCTTTCGCCTTGCCGACCGTGTTCGCGGTTTCGTCCGCCGACGCAACCATCAGCGCGAACTCTTTTCCGAGCCGCGCGTGGCGCACGGTGAAGGCGACGTTCTTTCCGTCGGGCGAGACGTGCAGATCGCGGATGCGCACCGCGGCGCTGTAGATCACGCGTCCGATCGGATACTCGATCTGATACGCGCGCCCGACGACGCGCCGCGTGACGGCGAGCTGCGTGCCGTCGGGCGACCAGTCGGCCTCCTGCACGCTGTCGATGATCTCGCGCGGCGCGGTGCCGGAAGGCGGCAGGACGGCGAGCGTTCCGGTTTGATCGCGCTCGTTCGTCAAGAGGGCCATCGTTCCGCTGCGGCTCACCGCGAGGAACTGGCGGCAGGAGATACGCAGCGGCCGCGAGTCGACCGACTCCGATCGCGCGGCGTAGAGCTCGTAGCCGCGCCCTTCCCACGAGGCGGAGTAGACGATCGAGCCGTCGGGCGCGAAGCGCGCGCCGGAGACGTCGCCGCGCCGGAACGTGAGCTGGCGGAACGTCGGCGGCGCGTCGGGCTTGACGTTCTGCCAGACAAACGCGCCGAGGAATCCGGTCGCGATCAGCGCTGCGGCAGCGAGTGCGAATGGCCGCACGCGGCGCGCCTTCGTTCGCCACGCCGTGATCGGCAGCGAGAAGGTGTCGGTCGAGCCGCTGACGGCTTCGAGCGCGAGCGAGAGGTCGTGCGCGGTTTGAAAGCGATCTTCTTTTCGTTTTTCGAGACAGCGCCGGACGATGACTTCGATGCCTCTTGGCGTTGACGAGCCGATCGACCCGAACTCATCGGGATCGTCTTTCAGAATGCGGCTCAGCGTTTCCGCGGGCGTCGAGCCCTGGAACGGCAGCCGGCCGGTGATCATCTCGAAGAGCATCACGCCGAACGCGAAGATGTCGGTCCGCGCGTCCGCGACCTCGGCGCGCAACTGTTCCGGCGCCATGTAGCCGACCGTGCCGAGAACCGAGCCGGGGAGCGTCATCCCGACGGCCGTCGGCGAATCGTCGCCCGTGCCGAGGGCGTCGAGCTGCGGCGACATGCGCGCGAGACCGAAGTCGAGGATCTTCACGCGGTTGTCTTTGCAGAGGAAGACGTTCTCCGGCTTGAGATCGCGATGGATGATGCCGCGGTCGTGCGCCGCGGACATGCCGCGCGTGATCTGCAGGGCGAGGTTGACGGCGCGCTTCGCGGGAATCGGCTCCGCGCGCAACCGCGCGCGCAAGCGTCATGCCTTCCAGCAGTTCGAGGACGATGTAGAACGACTCCTCGGTGTTGCCGAAGTCGTAGACCATCACCAGATTGGGATGGTTCAAGAGGCCGAGCGCGCGCGCTTCCTGCTGGAACCGCGCAACCACCTGCGCCTTCTCGGTGAAGGAGGAGGGGAGCAGCTTGATCGCGACATCGCGGCCGAGCTGCTCGTCGCGCGCGCGATACACCTGTCCCATCCCTCCCGCTCCAATGAACGAGAGGATCTCGTAGCGACCCAGCTTTGTCCCTGGCTCGAGATCCATGGCGGATGACCGTTTGGTGGATGCGATTCTACCGCGCGCTGTGCCTGCGGTTCGTGGCCCGCACCTCGATCGGAATCGAGAGCGTCGCTCCTCCCGACTCCGCGTCGACGGAGATCCATAGCTCCGTCTTGCCCGGCTTGAGGGCCCAGATCGTCACTTCCGGCACCTCGACGATGTCCACGGACGGCGGCGCGCTCGCGATGGTCGGATCCGCGACCCGCAGCGTGAGATGTTTTCCGCTGCCGGACGGCCCGACGGCCCAGACGTACATCACTTCGTAGCCGTGCGGGTTGAGGACGATCGACGACTTCGACGCGGCCGGAATCGCGATGTCCCGCACTTCGATCTTTTTGCTGACCACGCTCCCGCCGTACGCCGCCGGAATCTCGGCCGTCAGGATGACGTCGCCGGCGAGGTGCGGAACCGCCTGGAAGTTGCCTTGCAGCGAGCTCGGCTCGAGCGTGATCGTCTCCGGCACCGACAGGATCTCGGGCGCGGATGATTTCAACTTGATGGTGCCGCCCGGCCCGTATTGGGGGAAGAACTTGACGGTGAAGAAGATGCCGAGGCCGAGGCCGATGCGATCGGGACCGGCGATGGTGTCGAACACCCGTTCGTCGTCGCCGATGTTTCCGACGGCATCGCGCCTGCCGAACTGCGCCACGGTCGGGGCGGTGAAATCGGCGAGCCGCACGCGCACGGTTTCGTCCGACTCGCTGGTCGGATCCTGCCAGGTGTGGAAGCGAAACGTCTGCTGCGTGGCGCCGGCCGGAATCGTGATCTGCGTGATCGAGCGGCGGCGAGTAATCGAACTGCTCGGCCGCGGTTCCGGGGCTGACCGCCAGGCGGAGGGAGATCGCCTCCGAATTTGCCGGCCGGACCGACACCGTGAACACAAGCTCGTCGCCTTCCTTCGCGAACGCGTCGGCGATCGAGACCTGCGGAACGGCCTCGTTTTCGATGATCTGCATCGTGCGGGTCTCGACGACCCGGCCGATGTCGTCGAAGAGCTGGATCGCGGCGGACCGGAGCGGGGTGTAGATCTCGTCGTCGATCACGAAGAATGCGGTGGTGACCTCCTTGTTCGGGAGGAAACGGAGGTGCTCGGAGAGAACTGCACCGCCGATGTGAAGCCGGACGGTCGCCGCGCCTTCCGAGCCCAGATACCCATCGCGCTTCACCGAGATCGCGGCGATCTGATCCTTCTCGAAGTACTCGACTTTGGGGAATCCGACGTCGAGTTTGTAACCCGCCTGCGCGGAGGCTGTGACAAAGAGAAGGAGGTAGAGGAGGCGCCGCATGATGACGGCGTCATTGTAGCTGTTAGGCGAGCAGTCCGGGATAAAGCACGCCGTCCGGCGCTTCGAAGTCGAGCCCCAGCAGCTCCGCGACGAGCGGCGCGATGCAGGTGAGCGGCAGCATCGCGATCGATGCGCCGGCGCGAATGCCCGCGCCTTTGGCGACGAAGCCCGTGTGGAGATCGGGATGATCGGGATGATGGCCGTGGCTCATGCCGGGATTGGGCTGGAGGTCGGGCGGCTCGGCGCGGTCGTCGATGACGAATCCTGATTCGGCGGCCAGTGCGAACGGTGCCTCGGGATCGGCGCCGAGGCGATCGAGCTCGTCGCGCTCGATGATGCGGAACATCCGGCGCTTGGGCGCAGGGACCGCGTCGAGCACGCGGCGCACTTCGTCGATCGCGGCGGTGTCGCGCGCGCGAAGAAACGCGGAACCGCCGAGGGCGAAGAGCGTGGCGCGCCAATCCTGGCCTTCGAGGTGCGTGCCGCGCAGTCCCGCTTCGACGAGCCACACGTTCGGCCGCACCTGCGTATGGACCTCGGTGTTGCCATGGTCGCCGGTGACGATCACCGTGGTCTTGTCCCACGTCTTTGTCCGCTCGACGACCTCGAGGATCATGTTCACCACCTGATCCGAGCCGGAGAGGGAGCGGCCGCGGCGCGCGTTGCGCCAGTCCGGCTCCTGCGGCACCTGATTCGACGCCTGCGTGTGGACCATCAGCAGCGTCGGGCGGTAGCGCTCGAAGATGTATTCGGCGATGAGCGCGACGCGGAGGTCGTGCGAGATCCACTTGTTGTTGAAGTTGCCCGGCGTGAGGCGGCCCGCGGCCACGGTCTCGATCTCCTCGAGCAATCCGGGCGGCTGGTCCGAGCCGCGCAGTGCGTCGATGAGACTCCCGTCGCCGCCCGGCCAGATCTCCGGCAGATTCCAATCGATCGCCGCGCCGAGCGTGACGGGCCAGAGGATCGAGGCCGTCGTGCCGCCGCGCGCGCGCACGGCATCCCACAGCGCCGGCACGCGAATGAGACTCGCGTCCTTCACCCACGGCGGATCGGTGGTGGCCGTGAAGTGGCGGTTGTTCGTGATGCCGTGACGCGCCGGCAGCGCGCCGGTGGCGAGCGTGGTGTGGCCGGGATACGTGAGCGCGGGAAAGACGCTGCGCACCGCGACCGCATGCGCGCCTTCGCGATACAGCTGCTGCATCGCCGGCGCGGGCCACTTGTCTTCGAGGTAGTAGGCGGGCAGCAATCCGTCGACGCTGATCAGCACCACGTGCTCCGCCCGGGCCTTGCGCTTCTTCGCCACGCTGGCGATCTCTACACAGGTCGTGCCCGTGATGAAATGTCGCGGTGATTCTGACGAACGGAAAGATCTGGACGGGCGGCGACTCGTTCGCGCGCTCCGTCGCCATCCGCGGCGATCGAATCGTTTCGCTCGATGACAACGGCGACGGTCCTGTGATCGATTTGCGAGGCCGGCTGGTGGTGCCGGGGTTCATCGACAATCACGTGCACTTTGTGATGGGTGGCGCGCGGCTCGGCGAAGTGCAGTTGCGCGATGCGGCGTCGCGCGAAGAATTCCGCGATCGCATTGCCGCGCACGCGAAGCAGCTCGGCGCGGGACGGTGGATCACCGGCGGAAGCTGGGACGAGCAGCGGTGGAGTCCTGCCGTTCCTCCATCGCTCGACGACATCGACGCGCCGGACAATCCGGTATTCGTAACGCGGCTCGATCTGCACATGGGTGTGGCGAACGACGTCGCGCTGCGGCTGGCCGGGATCACGCGCGACACGCCTGATCCGCCGGGCGGCACGATCGTGCGCGACGCTCGCGGCGAGCCGACCGGTCTTCTGAAAGACGCGGCGATGCCGCTCGTGACGCGCGTCATTCCTCCGCTTTCGATCGGCGAGCGCGTCGCCGCAGCGAAGCGCGGACTCGCGGAAGCGGCGCGCTATGGCGTGACATCGCTGTGCAACATGGCCATCGCGCCCGACGCATTCGACGACTTCCGCGCGTTTCAGGAGCTCGATCTCACCGCACGGATCTGGATGTACCTGCCGATCGGCTCCGAGCCGCCGCTCGCGGACGCGAGCTCTCGCCTTCGCATCGCCGGATTCAAAGGCTTCGCCGACGGTTCCCTCGGCTCATCGACCGCCGCGTTCCGCGATCCCTACGACGACGATCCCGCGAATCATGGACTGCTGATGCGGAACTGGATCGCCGCCGCGAACGAGAGCGAGCTGCAACTCGCCATCCACGCGATCGGCGACCGCGCGAATGACGAGGTGCTGCAGGTCTTCGACTCGCTTCCGAATCACCGCGAGCGCCGGCTGCGCATCGAGCATGCGCAGCATCTCGACATCGAACTGATCTGCCGCTTCGCGAAGGGCGAGGTCATCGCGTCGGCGCAGCCGTATCACGCGATCGACGACGGCCGCTGGGCGGAGACGAAGATCGGCGCCGAGCGCGCGCGCTGGGCGTTCCCATTCCGCTCATTGCTCGACGCCGGCGTGACGGTGACGTTCGGCTCCGACTGGCCGGTCGCGCCGCTCGATCCGATCGCCGGCATCTATGCCGCGGTCACGCGCCGCACGACCGACGGCCGCCATCCCGATGGCTGGATCCCCGAGCAGCGAATCACCGTCGCCGAAGCATTGCGCTGCTACACCGCGAATGCGGCGTGGAGCGTGTTCGCGGAGGACGAGATCGGAACCATCGCGCCCGGCATGCGCGCCGATCTCGTCGTGCTGTCGCACGATCTCTTCACGATCGCTCCCGAGCGTATCGAGATCGAGGGCGTGCGGGTGGAGCTGACGATCTTCGATGGGAGAGTGATCAGCCGATCTTGACTACGTTCTCCGCCGCGGGACCCTTTTGCCCCTGCACGATGTCGAATTCGACGCGGTCGCCTTCCGCGAGCGACTTGCGGCCGCTGCCCTGAATCGCTTTGTGATGAACGAAGCAATCCTTGCCACCATCATCGAGCGTGATGAAGCCAAAACCTTTATCGTCGTTGAACCACTTCACTTTACCGGTGCTACGCATATTTGTGCTCTTCCTTCTGCGCGAACATTAGCACAGGCGAACACACAAGCACGCTCAGCGATCCGCGAGCGCGGCGAGAAGTTCCTCCACCACCCGCCCGGCCCTCCAGCGCTCCGCCGCCTCCCGCCCCTGCTCGCGTAGCCGCTCGCGGAGTGCAAAGTCTTCGAGCAGCTCGATGAGTTTTTCGCCCAGTTCGACGGGATTTCGTTTTGGAGACATCAGGCAGGGAATGCCTGCGGCCATGGCTTCGGCGGCGGAGATCGGGACCGGATGTTCGGCGTGATGCGGCGCGAGGAAGAGATCGCACGAATGCAGGAGGCGCGTCATTTCCGCGGTGTTCAGCGCGACGTGGAATTCCTGGACGGAGTCGAGCGGCTCTTCGCGCGACGGCGCCCACGGCGAGACGCGGACGAGGTCGAGCTTCTGGTGGAACCAGCGCGCGTGGGCCACGGCGCCGTAGCCGTCGTCGATGCCTTTCGACTCGACCTGGGACGCGCCGGAGAGGAGGACGCGCAGCGGACGATGCTCGCGCGGGGTGACGGCGCGGTAGAAGACGTCGTCGACGATCGGGAACTTCATGGCGAAGGCGGCGGAGAGGCCTTCGTGCGCGCGCAAATCATCGACATAAATCCACTCGGCGCGGGAGCTGCGCCAGGTGAGCGGGGCGCCGGTGGTGATGAATCGGACCTCGTGTCCGCGCTCGATCAGCGCGTCGGCTTGCGCGAGTTGGACGCGCAGCGCGCCGGAGATCGCGGTGTCTTCCGCGAGGTAGGTGATTCTCAAGCCGATAGCGTAGCATCGCGCCCCGATGCCGCACCCGATCCCGCCGAGTGAAACGCGCACGCCGGAAGAGCTGCGCGAGCAGCTGGAGGTGGAGCGGGAACTGGCGCGGCGGCTGCGCGACGCGAAGGAGACGCGCGGCCTGTACAGCGCGGCATACGACGAGTTTCACCGCCGCTTTCCGGATCATCCGGTGTTTCAGCAGGACGCGTCGGCGCTGGTGTCGCTGCAGGTGCGATTGCTCGAGCCGTTCCTCACGCCGCAGACGCGATTTCTCGAAGTGGGCGGCGCGAATTGCGCGCTGACGATCGAGCTGAGCAAGCGCCTGCCGCGCGTGTTCGCGATTGAGGCGCAGGCCATCGCGAAGCCGGAGAACGTCGAAGTCGTGGTCGCCGACACGCCGCCGTATCCGCTGCCGGACGGCTGCGTCGATCTCGCGTTCAGCTCGCACGTGATCGAGCATCTGCGCACGGACGACGCGGAGCTGCACTTACGCGAGATGCATCGCGTGCTCGCGCCGGGCGGCCGCTACATCTGCGTCACGCCGAATCGGCTCTGGGGGCCGCACGATGTGTCGCGCTACTTCAGCGACGTGCCGGTCGGACTGCATCTGCGCGAGTACACGCATAACGAGCTGCTGCGGATGATGAAGGACGCGGGATTTCGAAAGCGGCGTGTGATTCCGGAAGTCGGAGCGGAGCGACGGATTTCACGTCGATGACGCGGATCACCGAGGGATTGCTGGCGATTGCGCCGATGAAAATTGCGGCGGTGGGGATTGAACGTGCTTTCGCGCGGGAAAAGCGAGCCGTTCCGGCTCTACGAGCAGGTCATCGTGATTGGCTCGCGTTGAAGTTCGCGCGGATGTGCTCGGGGTTGGTGCTGAAGGTGATGGGGATGATGCCGCGGTCGATGAGCTCGCGCAGTCCACACTCTGCCTTGAGAGGCGAATAGCCGAGGATCGGGATATCGAAGGACGGGAGCGGCCAGCAGGGCACTTCGTTCGCGAACGGACGCGGATCGAGTGAATCGATTTGCTCCTGCGTGAAGTTGCTCACGCCGATGCGCTTCGCCAAACCAAGATCGAGCAGCTCTCGCATCGCCCCCCATGTTTCCGCAAGCGGCACGTCGTCCGGCTCGGAGACGCCACGGCGTACGAATTCCTCCCATCCAATGTCCTCGACGTCCTCCAGCGGTCCTACATGTCGTAACGCACCCGGCGCATGCAGCAAGTAAAGATCAAACGCCTCGATGCCGATGCGCTGCAGCGATCCCTCGCACGCGTGTCGCAGATGCTCGGGACGATAGTTCGTGCGCCACGCCTTGCCGACGACGAAGACGCTGCTGCCGCGCAGCGCGCGTCCCACCGCGCGCTCGTTGCCGTACATCTCCGCGAGGTCGAAGAGGCGATAGCCGGTTTCAAGCGCGCAGCGCACTGCCGGCTCGACGTCGATGCGCGAGCCGTCGGGCCGGTAGGGCGACGTGCCGAATCCAATTGGCGGCAACTGTGTCATTCCGAGCTTCGCGAGGAATCTCCTGACTGGGGATTCCTCGCCGTCTTCGCGGCTCGGAATCACACGCGCGAAAAACTCGATCACCGCCGCGGCGGTGCGCTGGCGGTTGAACGACGCCGCGATCTCGCGTCCGTTCTTGCGCAATCGCTCGATGAGCTCTTCGTCGGGATGGTCCATCATGTCGCAGACGCGCTCGACGAGCTCGTAGACGTACTGATTCGGAAAGACGATCGCGTTTTCTTCGTTGCGCAGGAAGTCGCGGAGGCCGCCGCCGTCGTAGCAGACCGGAACGCATCCCGCCGCCATCGCCTCGGGCACTGTCGTGTTGAACGCTTCGTGCGAGAAGACGTTGACGAGGAACATCGACGTCCGCATCAGCGCCGCGACCTCGGTGTGCGTGAAGCCTTCGAGCCGCACCATCGACCAGTCCGGCCGCCGCGCGATTTCTTTTTCCATCAGCCGCAGCGCGATCTCCTGATCGGGGATGCCGAGGGCGCGGTAGCCTTCTTTCCAGGCATAGAGCACGCGCTTCTCGCGCGGCGCTTCGGGCTCGTCGAAAAAGTACGGCGCGATGTAGGGCGGCGCGAGGTGCGCGCGCACGCCGAAGTGTCGCTCGATCACGTGCGCGGCGTGCGGCAGGATCGCCAGCGCGCTTTCGAATCCGAGCTCCGCGTAGTCGCGATGCTGCTGCAGTCCGCGGAAGATGAGAAACGTTCCCTGGACGAAGATGATCTTGCGCCACGGGTACTGCTGCACGACGTCGCTCGCCGCCAGCACTTCGGGCACGACCACGATGTCGTCCTTCGTCGGCGCGAATCCCGGCTCCTCGACGTAGCGGATCGGGATGTCGAACTCGAGCCACGTCGGCCGGAACCAGAGCGCGTGATGCAGCGCGCACGCGTCGAAGCCGGCCTCGCGCAGCACGCGCACGTGCTCGTAGATGATCCCGTTGCCCCAGCTGTGCGCGAGGTAGTCGGCGATGAGGTAATAAATCACGACGTGAGGGCGTAGATGCAGCCGCGGCAGATGAAGTCGTCCGGCGCCTCTTCCATGCCGTACACCCAGCGCCGCATCAGCGACATGCGCGGGCCGGTGAGAATCTCGTCGAGCGACTGCTCCTCGAGATTGCCGACGATGTGCTGATCGTAATAGTCCTGGCAGCAGAGGACGCAGTCGGCCTTCGGCGTGATGTGCACCCACTGCACGACGCGCGAGCCGGTCTGCTCGCAGCCGGCGAGGCGCTCGTGCTTCCGCTCGGGATGCATCCCCACCGGCACCGCGCCCGCGCGATCCATCACCTCGTAGAAGTGCACGGTGAAGCGCGTGTTCGCGAAGCGCTCGCGGATCTCTTCGAAATCGCGGCGATGAATCTCGTCGCCCTTGCCGAGGACGGCCATGTCCATCTGCGGAGCCAGCGGCTTGTCCTTGAGGTAGTCGAGATTGCGGAGCACGACCTTGAGATGATCGCCGCCGCGGTCCTGTTTGTAGCGCTCGCGGTCGAGCGTGGAGATGTTGACGGAGAGATAACGCAGGCCGTCCATCTCGAGGATCGCGTCGACGCGCTCCGGTGTGAGGCCGGTCGCATTCGTGAGCACCGCCGGCGGAAGGCCGTAGCGTTTGAGGACACGCACGCGTTCGACGAACATCTTGTCGGCGGTCGGCTCGTTGTAGTGGATCATCGAGACGCCGTCGATCGTGTCGCGGTGCTCGGCGAGCTGCGCGGTGATGCGCTCGTAGAGCTCCATGCTCATCGTGTGATCCTCGCGCGGATCGACGGAGACGGGGCAGAAGTAGCAGGCCTGATTGCAGAGCGTGTTGGCTTCGAAGGAGACGTATTTGAGGCGGAAGCGCGAGCCGAGGTCGGGCGCGGTCTCGACGAGCCAGCCCTTGCTGACCAGGTTCTGGACGAGATTGCCGGAGAGCGCGGACGGCGACGCCTCGCCGCCGCGGATGCGCAGCATTTCGGCGAAGCCCGGCTCGCCGGCCAGGAGGAGCTGGTCGGTGAGCGTGTTGTAAATCCGCTCGCTGCTGTAGTGGAGAAACGGCTCCGCGATCAAGGTCGCGATTTGCTCAGTCATTGTTCAGCCATGGGGTCTGCCGGAGTATACGTCGCGCGCTGGGGAAACGTCGGCTGGGGCGGCTTTTCATCCCGCGATGACGATAAATGCTTGATCCGAGGGAGCTTCGATCGATTCGAGACGCCAGCCGGCGATGGCGAGCAGCTCGAGAATCGACTCGCGAGTGAAGAAGCGCAGCTGCTGCGCGATCGGGAAACGGCCTTCGCGAAGCTCGGCGATCGTCTGTTCGTTGGCGATGTTCGGAATGCTGGCGATGAGCGTTTTTCCGAGGCGGCGGAGATTCCCGAGGAGTGACCAGGGATCGACGACGTGCTCGAGGACGTCGGTGACGACGATGCAATCGAACGTTTCGTCGAGGATGTCGATGATGGTCGGGTAGTCGCCGACATATTCGTCATCGAGCTTCGCGGCGCTGCGTTTGGTGGCGATGCCGACGACGCGGCAGCGCTGGCGCTGTTTGATCGCCGCGCCCAAGGATCCATCGCCAGAGTTGACATGGAGGATGGAGCGGGCGGTGGTTGGGATGTGCTGCAAAAGTTGTGTTGGGGATTCGGGGGTGGGGGTTGGGGGAGGGAGGACGCGGGAGATTGGGCGCCGTTCGTTGCGAAGCGTTTCCGTGCGGACCTGCACGGTCGTCGTTGGGTCCAGCACGACGAGCACTTCCTCGGCATCGATGTCCGCAACGACGTCGCGCGCGGCTTCGTCCTCGTCGTAGAAAGAACACTTCGCCCGTTTCCCGCAGGCGCAGTTCCGTCTGCCAGCTCGCATAGCGCTCGGCGATGGTGTCGTACTCCTTCCGCGGAAAGAGGACGGCGAGGCTCATCTGAGGTCCGCGAGGTTCCAGAGCGCCATCGAGCGGTCGCGGAATGCGCCCTCGCCGAGGTTGCTCTGTTCGTTGATCACCTCGAGCGGCGGAGGGAAGTCGAACGGCGGCGCGGTGAGATTGATCGGGCGGAAGTCGCCGGAGAGGATCTCGTCGTTCGTCGTGCGCGCGGCGAAGTGGCTGGTGAGCAGATAGCGCGAGCCGCTGGCGACGAAGTTCTTCAGCGCGGCGCGGCAGTCGGCGAGGCTCAGATGGATGAGGAGATCGCGGCAGTGGATGAGGTCCACGTTCGGCAGGCGATCCTTCGTCGCATCGAGCAAAACAAAATGCCGCTTCTCGTTGCCGTAGCGTTGTTGATTCGCGTTCACGAGCTCGGGCACGACGTCCGCGCCCGTGTAATCGGCGTTCAAATCAACGTGCCGCATCCAGGCAAAGTCGCCGCACGGAATGTCGAGCATCGTGCGAATGCCGCGCTCTTCGATGATGCGCGGCAGCGCGGCGCGCAGTTGCGCGGTTTCGTCGAGCGTGGCCGCAGGACCGGAGTAGGAATCGGGGTGGTGATAAACGCCGAGGCGATGGATGAGATCGAAGCGCTCGGCGAGCGAAAGGGATTCGACTTCAGTGCGCAAACGTTCGTAGCGCTCGGACGGCGGCAGCTCGGCAAGCTCCTGCGCGAGGGTGGTGATATGGTCGGGCATCGTCGTCGTCATCCTGCCATATGCATGTATCCATTGTCGTGCCCGCATATAACGAGCCTGCGCTCGCGAACGATATCGCGCGCATTGCGCGCGTGCTGCCGCCCGACTCGGAGATCCTCGTCGTCGATGACAGCGACGTCCCACCGCGGCTCGAAAACGCGCGCGTGCTGCGCGGCGAGAAGCGCGGCAAGGGCGATGCGGTGCGGCTGGGGATGCTCGCGGCGGAAGGGGAGGTGGTGTTTCACCTCGACGCCGACATCGACGACGAAAAGCTCGCCCTGATCCCCGACTTCATCCGCCTCATCGACGAAGGCCACGACGTCGCGATCGCCGAGCGGCGCTCGCGCTGGCAGTACCGCAACCTCGGCCGTTTCTTTCTCTCGATCGGCCTCTTCGTCGCGCAACGCTTCATCATCTTCCATTCGACCCGCTTCTTCGACACGCAGTGCGGCTTCAAGGCCTTCCGCCGCGACGCCGCGCGTACGCTCGCGGAGCTGCAGACGGTGCGCGGCGGGATGTACGACATCGAGTACCTCTACATCGCCGTGAAACGCGGGATGCGCATCGCCCAAGTGCCGATCGCGCCGATGCGCGAGCTGCGCCCGTCGCGCCTCCGCGTCTGGCGGTGCCTCGTGACCGATCCGGTCGATCTCATGCGCGTGAAGTGGAACGGCGTCCTGGGGCGATACGCGAAGTGAAGACCGGCATCACGAACCGCATCCGCTCGGTGATCGACGCGCTGCCGCGTTCCATTCGCGATTCAAAGTGGTTCATGGGGCCGTTCTTCTTCGTGTGGTTCAAGGGACGGCACGTGCGCACGGCGATGGAGTTCAAAAACCTCGCACCATCGATGAGCGATGCGGAGTTCGCAGATGCGTACCGTCGCATCAGAACGTTTGCCGACGATCGCGTGACCGACACGAATGCCGAGGCGATGGCGTTTGTGCTCTCGCGACTCGAGCTAGGCACGCTGCTCGACGTCGGCAGCGGCCGCGGCTACTTCCTGATGCAGGTCTGCAGGGTGGTCCGCGGCATCGGCTGCGATCTCCTCGGCGGGAACGTCCGTGCCGTCGCGGAGCGCCTGCCGTTCCGCAGCAAGTCCTTCGACGTCGTCACCTGCTTTCACACCCTCGAGCACACCCGCGACCTGCCGCGTGCGATCGCCGAGCTGCGGCGCGTGGCGCGGAAGCAGCTGATCGTGATCGTGCCGCGGCAACGGCGCTTTCACTACACGCTCGACCTGCACCTCAATTTTTTCGAGACGCCTGAGGCTCTCGCGAACGCGATGGGCGCGCCGGGCGAGATCCGCCAGTTCGGCCACGATCTCGTGTACATTTCCGCCCCTTGAAGCGCGCCCTCCTCATCTGCCTTCTGCTTTCTGCTTTCTGCTTTTTGCTTTACAGGAAGGTCGTGCGCCTGTGGTGGACGTACGACGACGTGTATCTCGTGCACCTCGCGATCGATCACACCGTCGCCGACGAATTTTTCAACGCCTCGGTCTGGCCGCAGAAGCTCTTCACGCCGCTCGTGCTCGCCGTCTACGAAGCGGACATGGCCGTGTTCGGCCTCGACCCGTCTCGATGGTTCGTCGTCCATCTCGTTCGCGCTCGCGCTTTCGGCGATCGCCTTTTATGCCGCGCTGCGCTTATGGCTTTCGTGGCTGCCGGCCGCCGTCGGCGCGCTCTTGTACGCCGCGTCGGTGCCGATCATCAGTCTCGTCACCGAGATCTCCGGCATCCATTACTTCATGGGGATTTTGTTTGGCTCGCTGGCGACGATTGCGTATGTCGCTGCGTTGCGCGGCCCCTCGCCGGCCATGGGCACCTGCGGACGCTCGTCGCCCTTCTCCCCGCTGGCGGGGAGAAGGTGGCCGTAGGCCGGATGAGGGGCGGTGCCTCACGTTTCTTTCGGCCTTTCCTCTACCTCTGGCGATGCTGGCGAAGGAAACCGTCATCCCCCTCCCATTCCTCTTCCTCGCGCTGCCCGAGCGCGATCTCCGCGCGCGGCTGCGCTTCGCTGCGCCGCATGCCGTCGCCATCGCCATCTACTTCGCCTGGCGCCGCGCCGTCATCGGCACGTTCTTCGGCGGCTACGGCTGGGCGATCGATCGCGATGAATGGCTGGCGATTCTCGTTTCGCTTCCGAAGAAAATCATCCTCGCCTCCGCCGGCGCGAACGTCGCCGTCGGTGTCGCGCTCATCGTAGTCATGCTCCTCGGCATCGCCTTCATCGGCAAACGGGGCTTCATTTTGTTTGTCGTTGCGCTCGCGCTCGCGGTCGGACCGATCGTGCCCGTCTCAAAAGAAATGCAGCGGCGCTACGCACTGATGCCGTGGCTCTGCTGGTCGGTCGCATTCGTCGCCGGCGGGAGTAGCGCGCGCCTCCGGCGCGCCCTGGGGCGGGCCGGAGGCCCGCGCTACTCCACGGTTCTGTTGTCCGTCGTTCCCGTGCTGATGCTCGTCGCGAACCGGCAGGAGTGGGGCTACGAGTTCGGGCGCACGCAGCGGATGTCCGACGAGGCGAAGTTCTTCTTCGACATGCCGCCCAACACGATGCTGCGCCGGCCGATCGTTCCGCCCGCGGCGATGGGCGAGTTGAACTGGCTGAAGACGATGCATTACCGCAAGCCGTCCGGCGCGGCGTGGTTTTACGATGACTACTTTTTGTGCACCACGCCGGCGCTGCCGGCGCGGGCGTGGGAGTACGAGCCGTCGAAGCGCGCGGTGGTCGAGATCACGCGCGCGTTGCCGGCCATCGCGCGCCAGCACTGCGGCTCGATGCGCAACACCGCGCCGCTCGCCGCATCCTTCGAGTATCGCGACGACTCGCTTTTCTGGTCGTTCGGTCCCTACACCGACGGCAAGTACCGCGTGCTCCTCGGCAACGGCATTCAGGCGTTCGATGTCCCGCGTGAAGACGGCTTCCGCATGCCCGGCATGCCCGGCATCTCGCTGCGTATCCGCTACGACTCGCCGCAGGGCTGGTTCACGTACTCGCCGGAGATCGCGCTCGATTTCGTGCGTCAGCCGCGTTTGAACTGGAGCAGGCGGTAGCCGTACGTGCCGTCCGCGTACAGCGAGCGATAGCGAACGCCGCTGGCGATGAGCTCGTCGACCTGCTCGTTCGTGATGCCGAGGTCGCGGGTGAGGGGGTCGCGGAACCGCTCGAGGCGAAGGTTGAAGTAGTCGATTGTCGGCGCGGCTTGGGCGGAGAGATCGACTTCTTCGATGACGCGAAAGCCGTGCTGCGCCGCGGCGTCGAGAAATCCTTCGAACGAATGCAGCGCGCCGGGGACATCGATCGGCCGCAGCGAGAATTCGTCGAGGACGATCACGTGCGGTGCGAGTGCGTGCGCGCGGGCGAAGAGCGCGTTGGAGTCGATGTACTGCGAGGACTCCTGAAAGAGGATCGCGTCGAACGATTCGTCGGGATAGTCCTCGAAGCGAATGCAGCGCACGGGGACGTTGCCGATCATCGCGATTTGTTTTTCGTCGGGCGTGATGCCGACCGCGTCGTAGCCGAGGTCGACGAGACGGCGGAGAGTCGTGCCGAGACCGGCGCCGACCTCGAGGAGGCGGGCGGGCGGCGGGGGGAGGCGGGCGAGAAGCAGCTGCGTCGAGCGCTCCTGCGCGGAGCCGATGCGCTCGCCGGGATGCGTGAAGAGTCCGTAGTGCAGATACGGCACGCTGCCCTCTTCATGCGTGAGGATGTGCATGAAGACATTCAGCGGGTAGTAGAACTCGCGATAGGGAAGCGACATCGCGCGGCGCATTCTATGATGGCGCGCGCATGGCACCGGTGGCGCTGCACCACGATCCACGCGCGCTGCGCGAGCAATACGCGACGAACGATCCCGTTTCCGCACATCGCCGTCGACGGTCTCTTCGACGACGCCGATCTCGAGCGCATCGTCGCGGAGTTCCCGAAGCCGGACGGGATGCGCTGGACGCGCTTCGACTCACCGCTCGAGAAAAAGCTCGGCTTCTATCACGAGCACAGCACCATCTCGCCGTTCATCCGCTCGTTTCTCGATGCGATGAACGGCTTCGAGATGCTGCTGTTTCTCGAAGCGCTGACCGGCATCGAGGGATTGATCCCGGATCCGTATTTCGGCGGCGGCGGCCTGCATCAGATCGAGCCCGGCGGATTCCTGAAGATCCACGCCGACTTCAACGTCCACCCGAAGCTGAAGCTCGATCGCCGTTTGAACATGCTGATCTATCTGAATGCGCCGTGGCAGGAAGAGTGGGGCGGTCACCTGGAGCTGTGGAACGCGTCGATGACGGAGTGCCGCCAGCGCATCCTGCCGGCGTTCAATCGGACGGTGGTCTTCTCGACGACCGACACGTCGTTCCACGGCCATCCGCGTCCGCTCACCTCGCCGCCGGGTGTCACGCGCAAGTCAGTCTCGCTCTACTACTACACGGCCGGGCGGCCGGCGGAAGAGCGCTCGGCGGCGCACGACACGCTTTTTCGGGAACCTAGCGTTTGAGGCGATAGCCGACTTTGCGCACCGTCAGGATGTGCCGCGGCTTCGCCGGATCGCGCTCCAGTTTGCGGCGCAGCTCGGCGACATGGGTGTCGATCGTGCGGGTGATCACGGCGTCGGAGTAGCCCCAGACCTGGCGCATCAGTTCGAGGCGGGAGACGACGGCGCCGTTGCGGTCGGCGAGGGCGAGCAGCAGATCGTATTCCTTCGGCGCGAGCTCGACCTGCGCGCCGCCGCACGTGACTGCACGCGAAGATCGATCGATCTCGATCTCGCCGATGCGGTCTGCGGGTGCACGCGGAGTCGCGCGTCGCAAGCAGCGCTTCGACGCGGGCGAGCAATTCGAGGAGACCGAAGGGCTTCGTCAGATAGTCGTCCGCGCCGAGCTTGAGGCCGCGCACTTTGTCGGACTCCTCGCCGCGCGCGGTGAGGACGAGCACCGGCATCGTCAGCGCGTCGTCGCGGAGCGCGCGGAAGACGCGGAAGCCGTCCATGCGCGGCAGCATGAGATCGAGCACGACGAGATCGGGACGCGTTGCCTTCGCGCGCGCCAGCCCCTCCTCGCCGTCGCCGGCGACCTCGACTTCGTACCCTTCGATCTCGAGGTTGTTGCGTAGGCCGTAGGCGAGGTCGCGGTTGTCTTCGACGATGAGCACGCGAGTCATGCCGGCACCTCGACGACGAAGCGCGCACCGCCGCCCTCCGCGCTCTCGCACCACGCGCGCCCGCCGTGGAGGCGCACGAGATCGCGCACGACGGCGAGCCCGATCCCCGCGCCGGCGATCGCCCGCTCGCGCTCGCGCGGCAGCCGCGCGTAGCGGCGCCAGATGCGCTCGCGCTGGCGCGCGGGGATGCCCGGGCCTTCGTCCTCGACGACGATGCGCACGCCGCGATCCACCGCGACGCGAATGGTCTGCCCGTCCGGTCCGTACTTGGCCGCGTTGTCGAGCAGATTCAAAACCACCTGGCGGATCGCATCATCATCGACATTCGCAAACGCGTCGTTCTCGATGTTCATGAGGACGCCGCATCGCGCGCGCCTTTGCGATCGGCAGGAAGGTCTCGACCGCGTCGCGCACGATCGCGCCGACGTCGGCGCGGCGTTGCGTGATGGAAAGCATGCCCCGCTCGCCGCGCGAGAACTGCAGCACGTTGCCGACGAGCTGCGCGAGGCGGCGCGATTCCTGATCGATGATCGCCAGCGATCGCTTGCGCTCTTCGTCCGAGCGCACGCGGTCGAGCAGCAACGTCTCCGCGAACATGCGGATCTGCGTCAGCGGCGTGCGCAGTTCGTGCGAGACGCCGGCGACAAAGTCGGAGCGCATGCGCGCCAGCGCGCGCTCGCGCTGGATCTGCAGCATGGCCGTGACGAGCAGCGCGCCGGTGACGACGAGCAGCACGACGTACACCGGCAGCGTACGCGGCATCCCGCCGGGGAGGACGAGCGGCAGGACGTTCGGCGCGAGCGAGGCCTCGACCGTGACGCCGCGCAGCAGCCCATCGTCAACCTGTTGACGAACGGCATAGTACGAAGCGACCGGCACGCGCGTGGCGAAGAGCACGTGCCCATCTGCATCGAACGCCCGCGCGCGGATCGAATCGTTGGTGATGCGCCCGTTCGCGAGCGACTGCGGCAACAGCGGGCGCGCTTCCATCGCCGCCTGGAAGAAGCGCGTCAGCGCGGCGCGGTTCACTTCGAAGCCGACGAGCGCCTTGTTGTCGCGCGTCAGCGCGTAGACGCGCACGTGCTTGCCGTCATGTAGCGGCACACGCTCGTTCTGCGGCGGCGGATGGGCGAGGATCGCGTCGAACGCCGGATTGCGCGGCTGCGTCGCCGCGTCGTAGCGGAACGTCTCGACGACGAGATCCTGATTCCGCTTCTCGATCGGCGTCCCGGCGAGGAGCGACTGCAGCACGTAGTACGTTCCATAGAACGTCGCCTGCGCCTCCGCCCGCCGCCCGAGCTCGTCCGCCGCGACGCGCGTCCAGTCGCGCACCACGCTCTCCGCCGTCCGCTGGTGCTCGGCCGCCGCGTACTGCGCGCGCACGGCCATCCACGCGGTGATGGCCAGCGTCACCACGAGCATCGCGATCACGAGCAGCATGCGCACGCGCGAAGCATCGAGCATCGCCCGCCGTGCGCGCAATGCTCCTGACACATTCCTGACATTTCGCTGACCCCGTCCGCGCCTTCCACCTCGCGCGCGCGCTACGTTCCGCACATGCGAAGAGCGTTGCTCGTCCTCCTCTTTCTCGCCGGCTGCCGCGGCGCGCGCCGAACAGAAGAACGTCAAGTTGTTGACCGGTCTCACCGACCTTCAGCTGCAGCGGGTGATGAACATGATGCGCGCTTCGATGGGCACGCACTGCGACTACTGCCACGTGCTGAAGGAAAAGTGGGATTTCGCGAGCGACGACAATCCGAAGAAGAAGCGCGCCCGCGAGATGATCAGGATGGTGATGGACATCAATCAGAAGAACTTCGGCGGACAGCCGGTGGTCTCCTGCTTCACCTGCCACCGCGGCTCGCCGCATCCCGTCAATCTCGTGGAGCTTCCGCAGACGCCGCCGAAGAGGCCCGGCCCGCCGCCGGAGAAACCGCAGCTGGCTGAGGCAAAAGAGGTGATCGCGAAATACGCGGCTGCTCTCGGCGACGGGTCGCGGTTGAAGCTGCCGCGCGTGCTGAAAGGGGAGCGGATCGGCGCACAAAAACCGGTCGCGCTCGAGATCACGGAGAACGACGGCGAGGTGCGCGTCGTCGCGAACGGCGAGCCGGTGGAGGCGGACGATTGGGAGCGTGCGCTCAACGCGGCGTTCGCTCCGGTCGCTCCCGCGGATATCGGCGAAGACGCGAAGACGATCGCGAAAGAGGGCGATGCGTGGGTCGTCGCGCGCGGCAACGAGCGCTTCTATTTCGATAGCGCGTCCGGTCTCCTCACCCGCCACGTCGTGCTCACCCCGAGTGTCGCCGGCACGTTCCCGCAGCAGACCGACTTCGAGGATTACCGCGACGTCGGCGGCACCAAGTTCCCCTTCCGCGTCCGCGTCTCCTTCGTCGATCCATGGAGCAGCGCGGGGCGGCAGTACACGTCGGTCGAGATCAAACCGTAGTCTGGAGTCCGGCGTTGCCGCACTCCAGATCAGTTGTGCGACGGATCGCGCGCTCCTGCGATACGGCGCAAGAAACCGCAGACTCTCGATCCGATTCGAAAGCTCGCTTCCGATCTCCTCGGCGCGCGTGACGACGTCGTTGATCTCGAGCAGTTTCTGTTTCTCTTCGACGTCGAGGTTGAGGGACATGATGAGCGCGTTCGCGAGGGCGTCGAGATTCACGGTGTCGATCTCCGGCACGGCGGTTTGATCGGGCAGGTATTTCAGATACTGCCGTGAGAGGTCGGCGAGCCCTTCGCGTTGCGTGTAGGCCTGTTGCGCTTCGCGCTCGACCTCGGGGTGCGCGACGACGCGGGCGGTGCGATACGGGACGCGCGAGACTTCGTCGAGGATGCGGAAGCGGACGTCGCCGCGCACGACGATGTTGTAGCGGCCGTCCTCGAGCGGCACGGCCTGCTCGATCGTGCCGACGGTGCCGCAGGTGAAGATCGGCGGGGTGCCGAAGTACTCCGACTCCCAGCCGGGACGCAGCAGGACGATGCCGAAACGCGAGTCGGTCTCCAGCACGTCCTTCACCATCTGCCGGTAGCGCGGCTCGAATACGTGCAGCGGCAGCCGCGTCTGCGGGAAGAACACGATGTTCGGCAGCGGGAAGAGCGGGAGCAGAAACTCGCCCTCGGGGATCGCGGTCATGGACGCCAAAACTCTACCATTCGCGCGATCTCTTCGCGCGACGCGCGCGTGTGTCGCAACAGCAACTCTCCGATGCGCGGCGATTTGCTCGTCATCAGCGCCGCGTCGAGGAGACGCGGGCGCGAAAGGAGCGACGCGACGCGGCGGCTCCAGGCGATACGCGGGATGAACATCGCCCGATGCGCGCGTCGGTATTCATCCTCGATCTCGCTTCGGCGCGCGGGCTGTTCGAGGAGACGCACGATCCGCGGCGCGACGAGCAGCGCGGACTGGATGGCCATGGCCATGCCGTTGCCGGTCAGCGGATCGATCACGCCCGAGGCGTCGCCGATCATGAACACGCCGCCTTCGACGGCGGAACGCGCGCGGAAGATCACCGGCTCGGATGACAGGTAGCCGTCCTGCGCCGGCTCGTGGCGCGCGTAGAGCTCTTCGAGCCGCGGTTCCTCGGCGCGAATCGTTTCGATGAACGCGTCCCAGCGGCCTTTGTGTCCGGCGAGGCGGCTGGCGTGCACGAGGCCGCAGATGTTCGTGATGCCGCCTTCGACGGCGTTCACGCCGAGGTAGCCGCGTTTGAATGAATAGAGCTCGATCGTGTTGCCGCCGCCGGGACGATAGTGCCGTTTGAAGCCGAAGTTGCGGTGGGAGTGATCGCGAATGAATTTGCGATTCAGCTGCTGATCGAAACGGCCCCAGCGTCCCCAGGCGCCGACGATCACCTTCGCCTGAGGCAGCTCGGCGACGGTGCTTTCGATCGCGCGCGCGCCGTGCTGTTGCGCGGTGCGGTGCAGGAGATCGTCGAGATAAAAGCGCGAGACGCCGCGGGCGGCGTGGGGGAATGCGAACTCGTAGGTGCGGCTCGTGCCGACGACGCGGCAGCGGTCGATGCGCGGGGCGCCGGACTTGTCGATCTCGGCGAGCACGCCGAGGGAGTCGAGGATGGGGAGCGCGTCGTAAGAGAGAAACTCGCCGCAGAGCTTGTCGCGCGGAAAGGCGTCGCGATCGTAGAGCGCGACGTCGATGCCGCGCTGCGCGAGCAGCGCGGCGAGCGTGGAGCCGGCGGGGCCGGCCCCTATGATCGCTACATCGATCGCTACGTCTTCCACAGAAGGATTCCGAAGCGATAGGGGAACTTACGCACCACCGCGCGCCGCGGCGCGGGCACGCGCTCGGCGATCGCGCGCGCCTCGCCGAGGGTGTAGCCCTGGCGCACGGATGCGGGAGCGTCGTTGCGCGTGATGCGTCCGACGAGGTGCAGCTTCGCGAGGAGCAGCGTGAACGCGAGCGGGACGTAGTGGCGGCGCGTGTCATTCATCGCCACGCCCTTGCGCGCGACGCGCAGCCCTTCGCGCAGGATCGACTCGTTCTCCTCGGCGGAGAAGTGGTGAAAGAAGTGATTCGACGTCACGGCGTCGACCGCGCCGTCGCGGAAGGGGAGGCGCAGCGCGTCGCCGACGACGCGATGCACCGGCGAGCCTTCGCGCAGGTAGAGGAGATGATCGATCTTGAAATCGAGGCCGATGCGCAGGCAGTTCGCGGGCAGCGACTCCACCAGCTCGCAGGAGCCGGCGCCGATGTCGAGCACGGAGCGCGGCTGGAAGCGCCGCACGAGGCTGCGGTAGATCCGCCGTCCTCCGGCCCAGGCGTTGAAGCGCCGCAGGTCGCGGAGCGAGCGCTCCACGTCGGCGCGCGGCGCGTCGTGCTCGTCGAGCAGCTCGTCGGAGATCTCCCGTGGGGGCGTCAGCATTGGAGGCGCCATTGTAGGGCCCTCGGAACGCCGGCGTCCCGCCGGCTGGTCGGGCGCCGTCCCGGCGCCCTATCGGCGGCGAGACGCCGCCGGATCAGCCGCCGAGGACGGCGGCGTTCCGAAGTACCCCTTGACGAATCGAATGCTCAGACTTACTGTATTAGGTATCTAATACAGCGAAGGAGCAACGATGAGACTCTTGTTTTTACTTCTGGCCCTTTTGAATGCTGCCTCCGGTCTGGCGGAGGACCCGAAACCGCGCAAGCACGAGCCGCGGGTGGTCGATCAGTGGTACCTGGCCGTGCACACGATCGCCGACGCCAATTCCCTGCGCACGTCGGTTCAGGCGTACGCGATCGACAACAACCACTACCCGCTGGTGACCAACATCGAGGAGCTGCGCCCGCTGCTCGAGCCGATCTACATACGCACGATGCCGACCAAGGACGCGTGGGGCACGCCGTTCGTCTACCGTTCCGTCGACGACGGCAAGTCGTTCGTGATCGCCAGCGCCGGCTCGGACCGGAAGTTCGACGAGAGCACGTGGGGCGCGGGCTACACGATGTTGTCGAAGGACGATCTCGTGTATCAGGGCGACTCCGAGCGGGAGTGGGTGATTCAGACTCGCTGCAAGTAATCAGACCCTCTTCAACACCAGCGCCGAATTCTTCGACCCGAACGCGATCGTGTTGCATACCGCCACGTCGATCTTGGCGCGGCGGCTGACTTCGGGAACGTAGTCGAGATCGCATTCGGGATCGGGCGTGTCGAGGTTCACGGTTGGGGGCAAGGTGTCGTCGCGGAACGCCATCAGCGTCGCGGCGACACCCGCGGCCCCGCAGGCGCCCTGCGGATGTCCGATCATCGACTTCGTCGCCGATCCCGCGAGCCGCGTCGCGCTTTTTCCGAACGCCAGCTTCACGGCGCGGGTCTCGACCCTGTCGTTCAGATCGGTCGACGTGCCGTGGTAGTTCACGTAGTTGACTTCGCTCGGATCGATCTGCGCGTCTTTCATCGCCAGCGACATGGCGCGGGCCGGCTCTTCGCCGGAATCGTCCATGCGCACGCGGTGGTAGGCGTCGCAGGTCGATCCGTAGCCCGGCGATCTCGGCGTAGATTTGCGCGCCGCGCGCGCGGGCGGTGCTCTCGCGCTCCATTACGAACATCCAGGAGCCCTCGCCGAGGACGAAGCCGTCGCGGTTGCGGGTAAAGGGACGCGAGCCGCCTTCCGGTTTTTCGTTCCACGAGTTGGTGACGATGCGCATGATGCAGAAGCCGGTCAGCACGGCCTCGGTGATCGTGGCGTCGGCGCCGCCGGTGATGATGTAGTCGCACACGCCGAGCTTCAGATTGCGATACGCGTAGCCCAAGGCGTCAGTCGACGACGTGCAGCCCGTCGAGATCAGATGCGAGAAGCCGTGGAGGTCGTAGGCCATCGAGATCTCGGAGGCGATCGTGCCGATCGTGCCGGACGGAATCGAATAGATCGAGGCCTGCTTCGTCGCGCCCTTGTACCAGAGCTCGTACATCCGCTCGCTGAACTCGACGGCGCCGCCGCCCGAGCCGAGCATCACGCCCATCTGGCGGCGCGTCTCGAGATCGACCGCACGTCGGGTCGAGCTTCGCGTCGCGCAGCGCCTCGGACGTCGCGGCGATGGCCATCGGCACGACGCGCGAGACGTGACGGATGTTCTTCGCGTCCACCCACTCCGTCGGATCGAAGTCCACCTCGCCGGCGATGCGGCAGGGCAGCGTCGAGGCGTCGAATTGCGTGATCGGGCGGACGCCGCTGCGTCCGGCAGCGACCGCGGAAAAGTAGTTCTCGCGTCCGATGCCGTTCGGGCTGAGTGCGCCAATTCCGGTGATGACGATTCGTTCGTTGTGCATGTTCGCGTTAGAGTGGAGCGTACATTAACGGAGGTACACCTTGAGACGCATCATCACGGTTCTTCTGTTCCTGGCCGCGTCCGCTTCCGCGCAAACGACACCGAACGCTGACGACGTCGCGCGTCACGCGCTCAAGTCCCTCGCCGGAACGGCGTGGGAGAAGGCGCGCTACATCGCGTTTACGTTCGATGTGGAACGCGAAGGGAAGATCATTGCCTCGTATCCGCAGCGCTGGGACCGGTACACCGGCGACTACCGCGTCAGCGGCAAGAACCGCGAGGGGAAAGACGTGTTGGTGATCATGAACATCAACACGAAGCAGGGAAAGGCATGGGTCGACGGAGTGGAAGTCGCCGATCCGAAAGATCAGCTGACGTTCGGCTATCGCCGCTTCATCAACGACACCTACTGGCTGCTGATGGGATTCAAGACCTTCGACCCCGGCGTCACGCGCGAATACGCGGGCCAGAAGAAGAATGAGGCGGGCCAGGACTACGATCTCGTGAAGCTGTCGTTCGACAAGGTCGGACTCACACCGGGCGACGTGTATTGGATGTGGGTGAATCGCCAGACCGGCCTCGTCGACGAATGGGACATGAAGCTGGAGGGATCGAAGCCGGAGGACGAACCGTCGGTGGTGCTCTTCCACGGCTACAGGAAATTCGGCGGCTTGATGATCTCCACGCGGCGCGAGATGAAGGGAAGGAATCAGTTCATCCTGCTCGATGACATCACGATCGCGAGCGAGGTACCGGCGGGGGCGTTCGCGAAGTAGCCCCCGCCGGCGCTCGCGTCACGATCCGCCCGGTCCGCCGCGTGCGCTGTTTCTCACGTAGAAACCGAACGGCGGGAGGCCGAGGGTCAGATCCGGTTCCGCATGTCCCATCAGACGATGGCCCGGAACCGCGGCGCCCGTGGCGCGCGACCACGCATCGAAGAGCAGGCAGCCGTCTTTGGGCTCGCCGTTTTTGCAGTCGACGCCTTCTTCGTAGACGAGCGAGCCGACGTATTGATTCTGAAAGAAGGCGTCATACATCACCAGGAGGGCAGGGCCGTGGAGCACTTCGATGTTGGACGCGCACCACGCGCGAAGGACGCTCTCGCGCGGCTTGAATTCCGCGGGTGGGTACTTCGACGGGAAACCGTCCTCGATGTGCGTGGCTTCGGAGTTCCAGATGCTGCGGCGCTTCAAGGTGTACGGCGTGTCGTTGTTGAACGCGCCCGTCACGATCCACGGCACCGGCAGCTTGACCTCGCCTTGCAACGGCGGCTTCGTCGTGCTCGGAGCGGGTGGGGTTTGAAAGCCTCCGATGCACGTGCCTCGCTGATCGGTGGTGAAGTGGATGCCGGTCCAGAAGTTCTCGGGATCGCCGTCGTTGTCGTCCCAGACTCCGCGCACCGCGCCGCGTGAATCGCAGTACACGCCTGCCCAGCGATGGAACGCGGTGGGAATGCAGAGATAGGGCGTGCGCTCATTGCAGTCGATCCCCGAGGCGGCGATGACCATTCCTTTGAACGCACCGTTCGGTTTGTTCTCATACGCCGCGTAGGTCACGAGCATCACCAGGCCGTGACCCGGCGTCGAGTTCCGGATCGCGTACACATTCTTGTCGCCGGGCGCAATGCTCCCCGCCGGCTCCGTGACCCAGTCCGTCATCTCGGTTTTGGTTTGCGAGAGTTTGAGCAGTTGATAGGGCGTGTCGTTGAAGACCTGCTGCGTCACCTTCCACGTCGCGCCGAATGCGTTGGCGCTGATCAACGCCGAGATCACCAGGGCGAATCTCCAATCCATCCGTGCCATTTGCGTTTACCTCTCTTCGTTTCGTTTGGACAAACCCGATGGACTGACGAGGCCTGCGGTTTTTCCGCGCCGACCGCTGAAGGCGTTTCGCGCGCCGCTGGTGACATTGGCGCCGCAGCGCACCGGCGCGGCTCTCGACAATGGCGCGCATGAAGACACGCGCGCTGCTCTCGATTCTCTGCATCGTCATCAGCTCCTCCGCCACCGGTGAGGATGCGGAAGCGGTCGCGCGACGGTTGCGCGATGCGGCGCTCGCGGACTCCGAGGCGTGGAACGCCGTGCGCGACCTCACCACGCGCTTCGGCGCGCGTCCGGCGGGATCGCCCGCGGAACGCGCGGCGGCGGAGTGGGCGGCGGCGAAGATGAAGGCGATGGGGTTGGCGAACGTGCGCGTCGAGTCGTTTCCGCTGGTTGCATGGAAGCGCGGAGTCGAGCGCGTGGAGGTGCTCGGCGACGTGCCGCAGACGCTCGCAGCCACTTCGTTAGGCGGCACCGATCCGACGCCGGGGGCGGGCGTGGAAGGCGAGGTCGTGATTTTCAAAACGCTGGACGACCTTCGCGCCGCGGCGCCGGGATCGCTCGCCGGAAAGATCGCGATGCTCGACTATCAGATGCCGCGGCTGGAAACGGGGGAGGGCTACAACGTGGCCACGCTCGGTCGCTACGAAGGTCCGACCGAGTCCGCGAAACGCGGCGCCGTCGGATACGTGATGCGCTCGGCGGGAACGGGATCGCGCCGGCTGCCGCATACCGGCTCGACGAGTCTTCAGAACGGGCGCGTGCCGCTGCCGTCGTTCGCGGTCTCCGCGCCGGACGCCGATCAGCTCGCGCGCCTCGCTGCGATCGGGCCGGTGCGGCTACGCCTCTTCTCCACGGGTCAGCGTGTTCCCGGCGCTAGCTCGCAGAACGTCATCGGCGAGATTCCGGGCACGAATCCGAACGAGATCATCGTCATCGGCGCGCATCTCGATTCCTGGGACCTCGGCACAGGCGCCATCGATGACGGCGCGGGCATCGGCGTCATCCTGGGCGTCGCAAAGCTGCTTCACGCGCAGCCGCAGAAGCCGCGGCGCACGATTCGCGTCGTGCTCTTCGGCGCCGAGGAGGTGAACCAGCCGGCGGAGCCTGCGGTGATCATCGGCGGGAATGTGTTCGCGAGCGCGTACGAGCGCGACCTCGCGCGCTTCGCGCTGGCGAGCGAATGCGACCTCGGCGCGGGCCGCGTGCTCGGACTCTCGCTGCCTGGGGACTGGGCGAACAGCGAGCTTCGCCACAACCGCCGCGCGCGTGCTGCTGCCCCTCGGCGTGCTCGTCGACGCCACGCCCGCGCCGCACGGCGGCGCGGACATGTACCCGCTGCAGCTCAAAGGCGTGCCGGTGTTTCTGCTCCGCCAGGACGCGACGCACTACTTCGATCTGCATCACACCGCGGACGACACGCTCGACAAGATCGATCCTGCCGAGTTGCGGCAAGTCGTCGCGGCGTGGGTGTCGTTTGTCTGGTTGTCAGCGGAGTCGGACAGCGATTTTCGAAAACCGCCCCGTGTCATTCCGAGCGTAGCGAGGAATCTCCCGATTCAGGGGATTCCTCGCCGTCTTCGCGGCTCGGAATGACAGTTTCTATCCATCGATAGATTGCCCATCGCTCCGCCGCTGGCTACCCTCGAAGCACCTCCAACGAAATGCCAGCGGTGCACGGGCCTTAGGGCACCGGCCCCGCACCTCTGGGCCCGGCGCCGCGTGTCAGGGCGTGCGCCGGGTTGTTCGGAGGTTGTTTTCGGCTATTGGCAGACTTGAGTCCCGCCGGAGCCGGACTGGTTGGAGTCGTCGCGGACGCTCATCTGCACGACATACGGGCCGACGTATTTGTACGTGTACGAAAAGACGCCACAGCTCCACCGGGTGATGGGGCGGTTCCAGGCGTCGTAGTCGACCAGGTACTCGCAACGCTGAACCCCGAAGTCGTCGGTGGCGCTGGTCGTCGTGAACGTACACGTTTTCGTCCCATTGCAGTTGCAGGTGAAACTGCCGGCCGGCGGATTGTCCGTTTCCGTACCGCCGGGCGTGACGAACAGAAGCCGATTCGGCGAGCTGCCGATGCCGCTCAAACGGCTCGAGGTGGCGTTGTTGAGGAGATGGCTCGTCACCGTGGCCGGCGAGGCGAGCGTGTTGGTCTGCAGATAGAGCGCGGCCGCGCCGGCGACGATCGGCGCCGATGCCGAGGTGCCGTCCAGAACGCCGTTGTCTTTTCCGGGCGCGAAGATGTCGACGCACGTTCCGGTGTTGCTGGCCTGGGTCGCAGACCAGACGGCTTTGGCGTCATTGATGTCAGAGGCTCCGACTGTAATGGATTGCGCGACGCGCGCCGGCGAAACGCCGCACGCATCGCCGTTATTGTTGCCCGCCGCGGTGACGACCGTGACGCCGGCGTTGTACATGCCGACCAGCGCGGAGTCGAACGCCGTGGAGCCGACGGCCCCGAAACTGAGGTTGGCCACCGCCGGTTTCACGCGATTGGCGGCAACCCAGTTCATGCCGGAGATGACGTCGGAGTCGACGAGATAACAGGCACCCATCGTCATGAGATACGGTTTGTCCCAGGAGCCGCCGTCTCCGCCGCCGCACGCGCAAATCGATCCGATGCGAACATTGTGGAGTTTCGCGTCTTTGGCCACGCCGGAAGTCGAGCCGCCGGCCAGTTTTGCGACGCGCGTGCCGTGGCCGTTGCAATCGCCATAAGCGGGATTGCCGGTGGAAGCGGCCGTGATTGCAGTAAACGCATCGATCTTGCGGCTGCCGAATTCCGCATCGGCATTGATGCCGGTGTCGAGCACGTAGATATTCACGCCTGCGCCGGTGGTGTTGTACGTGAAGTGATGGTTGGTCGGGCGATCGCGCTCATCGACGCGATCGAGTCCGAAATGGCCTAACTGCGTTGCAAACAGTTCCGTGTTCCGGGCGTCCTCCTCGACCGAAAGAACCCGTTCGTCCTTCGCGAGCATTTGCGCCGCCTGCTCGCTTCCGACGAACACGAACCCTTTGAGGGCATGCTCCCAAACCTGATCCGTATGGCCGCCGTGTTGTGCGGCCAGATTGAGCGCCTGTGCGGCCATGGAGAGCCCGGGAGCAGCCGAAGCCACGGTGACGAAGCCCTCGTATTTGAACGTCACGATGTAACGTCCGCGGATGGCGCGCGGCTTCTTCACGAACTCGCCGGCCATTGCGGCACCGGCCACACAAAGTGCAAGAACACCATAGACAAGCTTTTTCCTCATCGATTCCTCTGTAATTCCTCTTCAATGACATCCATGTATGCCTGGAATGAACGCGCCCCGGTCAGCAGACGCCCGTTGATGAAGACCGTGGGCGTCCCCCGAAGGCCGAGCTCTCGCGCCGCGGAGATGCCTTCTTTCCAGGCGCGGCTCTGCCGGCCGGAGTCGAGACACGATGCGAAGGACTCGCGGTCGAGTCCCGCGTCGGCGGCGAACTGCTCGAACGAAGTGCGATTGAGCGATTGTTGGTGCGCGTAGAGCGCCTCTGCCATTTGCCAGAAGCGCCCTTGTTCGGCCGCGCAATTTGCCGCTTCGGCGGCGGCTTTCGCGTCTTTATGAAAGCTCAATGGGCTGTCGCGATGGAGAATGCGTACTGTTTCCGGATATTGCTCGCGAAGCTCGGCGAGGACGGGACTCAGTGCGGCGCAGCCGGGACATTGAAAGTCTTCGAATACCACCATTGTGACGGGGGCGTCGTCGGGGCCGTAGACGGCGATGCCGCCCAGGTCGTGGCGATCGAGGCGGGGAGGCTCGAGCCGGAGCTCTACAATGGCCTTTTTGCGCAACTGGCGCACAATGGAGTTTCCGAGCTCGAGACGCTGCGCCGCGCGCATGTCCCGCTCGAGACTCGCCAGCGCTTCCTCCTTTGGCTTCGACCGCTCCGGGCCGCTGAGCGTCTTGTAGGCTTCCTCAACCTCGGCGGTTGTGATGGCCCTCATTCGCCCAGCGGCCTCGCGGTCGAGCCATGCCGCCGGAGACAGCTTCTCTTCGGCGGCCCGCTGTGCAATCAGCAGCTCGCCGATCCGCCTCTCGATCTCCGCCCGGCGTAATTCGTACATTTGCGTTTGAACCTGGATCAGGCGCATCGCCGCGGCGCGTTCGAGCTCGGCGTACGAGATCGGCTCGCCGCCCACCATCGCCGCCGGGCCTGCATAAAGCAGGTGCGCGCTCAGGAGAACGGCGACGAACGCGAGAGAATGGATGCGGGTTTTCATGATCAGAACGGACAATTCGGGCCGCTGTAGATGTTGCTCTTGTTCATTGTGGCTGGGCAGGCTTTGGTCGTGACGTCCTGGCAGGCCTCGTTCCAGTCGGTGACGCGGCGGACTTCGACCACCTTAATCACGCCATTGCAGCGCTGCCGTTGATAGGTGACTTTGTAGTGCTTCCTCAAATATCCGTCGACGACCTGGTCAGGCTGCGGGGTGGTCCAGCAATACGACTTCCAGTAGTCCCACGGTCCGGTCTCGTTCTGCGTCCACTCGGCGAGGACCGTGCATTGGCCGCACGCGCCGACGTCCCGGCACGTGGTCTGCCGCCATTCGATGCACTGGGTTTCGTCGTACTGCCAGATGCATTCGACGCAGGGCTCGGTGGCCTGATTACAAGGCACTTCGATATTGCAGGTCTGCCAGCAATCGCCGGGGAATGCGAAGGCGCTTGGGACGAGGAGGAGCGACAACACCGTGAGCAAAAGCCATAGTCGTGTTTTCATTGAGGACCCGTTCCTTTCGCTGATTTCTCTTCGGAAATGATGCGTCGTAAGGCATCCATGGTTCGTGGACCTGTAAAGCGGCGTCCGTTCACGAAAATCGCCGGCGTTCCGTCGGCTCCGGCTTCGATTGCGGCGCGCCGGTCTGCGTCGACGGCACTGCGCGCGACGCCGGTGGCCATGCATTGACGGAATTGTTCGCGCTCCACCCCGGCGGCGACCGCGCGAGTCTCGAGATCGCTGTCCGACAATGCATTGAAGCTCGCGAAAAGGGCATCGTGCATCGGCCAGAATTTGCCTGCCTGGGCCGCACACTCGGCTGCTTCCGCGGCAGCCTGGGCCCGCTCGTGAATCGGCAACGGGAAATGGCGATAGACGAGGCGGACGGAATCGCCTTCGAGTCGCTGTACGGCCTGCAGGACGCTCCCGCTCTCAGCACAGAAGGGGCACTGAAAATCAGAGAAAACGACAATGGTGACGGGCGCCGCCGCCGGGCCAAGCGAAGGCCGGCCTTCTGTCGGGATGTCGACGCGAAGCGCGTCGATGAAAAGGCGGACGCCGGCCTTTTGTGCGAGCTGCGCCAGAAACGCGGCACGCGCGGCCTGCTCGTTTTTCCTTTGTAGCGACGCATCCTGTTCCGCGACCGTGACGGTCCTGGCCATGACTTCGGCTTGCAGCAGTGCGTCTACAGTGATCCCGCGGCGTTTGGCCTCGGCGGCGAGCAGCTTTTCATCCACCAGCTCCCGGAGGACGGCCAGCCGGATTTCCGCTTCCTCGGCTGCGAGTTTTTTCAGGGACGGCGCAATGGCCTGATCGATTTCCGTCTTCGTGACGGCGGGCTTGCCGTTCAGGAAGGCGGCCGTATCGTCGGCCGCCGTCAGCGCCGAGCTGGAGCAATAAACGGCACAAAGCAGCGTCAATACGCGCCGGAATCGGAACTGTCGCATGGCCCGCGATTAAAGCAACTCGCAGGAATGCCGTCCAAATATTCGGGAGAAAGTGGGCGTTTGGATGTTGAAAATAAACGATTGTGGGGAAAAACCCCTTTAACGCGTGAGGCGGGGATAGGGCATTACGCCGTCTTCGACGTCCTTCAGATAGAACGACAGCGACTCGAGGTTGATCCGCAGATCGACGCTCTTCACTTTCACTCCCTCCGCGAGGCGCATCTGCACGGGAGCGAAGTTGAGGATGGCGCGGAGGCCGGCGTGAACGAGCTCGTCGTGCACGCCCTGGGCGAATGCGGCGGGGACGGCGATGATGCCGATCTCGACGTGGTTGCGCCGCACGACGTCGGCGAGCTTTTCGTACGGAAGGACGGGGATGCCCTGGCGCGACGTGCGGCCGGCTTTCGCGGGATCGGTGTCGAGCATCGCCACGATGTGGAAGCCGTTGGTGTGGAAGCCGGTGTAGTCGGCGAGGGCCATGCCGAGGTTGCCGGCGCCGACGATCACGACATTGCGGGTGCGGTCGATGCCGAGCTCCTGCACGAGCTGCTGCTTGAGTCCGGACACGTCATAGCCGACGCCGCGCGTGCCGAACTCGCCGAAGCAGGCCAGGTCTTTGCGGATCTGCGCGGAGTTGAGGTGGAAGCGCTTCGCCAGCTCGTGCGAGGAGATGGTCTTCTCGCCCTGCTGCTCGAGGAACGTGAGGCAGCGCAGATAGACCGAGAGCCGTCCGGTGGTGAGCTCCGAGATGACGTCGCGGTCGCTGTTGTTGTTCGGAGCCCGGCCCATAAAGGTTTACGGCTGCAACAGCACTCGGGCCGCGTTGCCGGCGGCCTGGAAGAGTGGCGTCGGATAAAGGCCGATGGCGAGAATGCCGGCCACGGCGATCGTGAGCGCGCCGGCGGCGAACACGCCGCCCGCGGCCGAGACTTCGTAACCCTCCGCCGGCTCTTTCATGTAGAGGAAATAGACCACGCGCAGGTAGTAGTAGACCGACACGATGCTGGTGAGAATGCCGATCAGCGCCACCATCGTGTGTCCCGACTCGATCGCGGTCTTGAAGATGTAGAACTTCGAGATGAAGCCCGCCGTGGGCGGGAGGCCGGAGAGCGAGAACATGCAGAGCGCGAGGGCGAAGCCGAAGAACTTGCGGCGGAAGCCGAGGCCGGCGATGTCGTCGAGCGTGTGCGGATCGTTCTCGTTCTTCATCAGCAGCGAGACCACGCCGAACGCGCCGATGTTCATCAGCGCGTAGACGATCGTGTAGACCGCCACCGCGGCGACGGAGTCCTCGCGCACGGTGAGCATGGCGATCATCATGTAGCCGACGTGGGCGATGCCGGAGTAGGCGAGCATGCGCTTCAGATCGCGCTGAACAATCGCTACAAAGTTGCCGACGATCATCGACAGGATCGCCAGTGCGGCGACCATCGCCATCCAGTTCACCTTCGGCAGAACCGGCCCCATTGCATTGAATAGACGCACTAACGCGATTAATGTGGCGGCCTTGGGCGCGACGGAGAGCCAGCCGGCCACCGGCGTCGGCGCGCCCTGGTAGACGTCGGGCGCCCACGGATGGAACGGCGCGAGCGCGAGCTTGAAGCCGAAGCCCGACATCAGCAGGACGAAGGCGATGGTCAGCAGCGGCGTCACCTCGGCGGTCTGGAACCAGCGTCCCATCGCGTTGATGTTCGTCGACTGCGTCGCGCCGTAGAACAGCGCGGTGCCGTAGAGGATGAATCCCGTCGCGAACGCGCCCATCAGAGAAGTACTTGAGGCTCGCTTCGTTCGAGACCGGCATGCGGCGGTGATAGCCGACGAGGACGAAGATGCAGATCGAGAGGATCTCCAGGCCGAGGACGATGAGGAGGAGATCGAGGCCCTTGGCCATCATCATCATGCCGACCGTGCCCCACATCAGGAGCGCGTAGAACTCGCCGCCTTCGATCCCTTCGCGGTCGAGATAGTCGCGCCCGAACAGCAGGGCGAGCATGCCGGCGAGGAGGAACGTGAGGTCGAAGATCATCGTGATCGCGCTGACCTCGTACGTGCCACCGAACCAGATCCCGCCGCGGACGAAGAGGTTCTCGCTCCACGCGGTGACGATGAAGACGATCAGCGCCAGCGGCGCGAGCGCGCCTTTGGCGCGCGGAAAGAACGCGTCGAAGAGGATGAGCAGCATCCCGCCGCCGCAGAGGATCAGCTCGGGGAGGATGGCGTATGGCCAGCCGGGCTCGAGGAGGGGCTGGAGGTTCATCGCGCACCTCCGGGAGGATATGGCACTCGCTGCCTCAGTCGCGTTGTGGTGCCGCTTGGCGGGCAGCGAGTGCCCGCACTCCGAGCTTTTCTCCGCCACCATCACCTTGTCCTGACTGATCACCGTCATCAGATGCTGGACGCTCGGCTCCATCTTCTTGAGGAACGTGTTCGGATGCACGCCGATCCAGACCATCAACACGACCAGCGGAATCATCGCCGCGATCTCGTTCCAGGCGATGTCCGGCACGTTGCGGTTTTCTTCATTCGTGATCGGGCCGAAGAACACTTTCTGCACGAGCCAGAGGAGATAAATCGCGGCGAGGATGACGCCGGTGGCGGCGATCGTCGCGGCGATGGGATAGGTCTTGAACGATCCGGCGAGAATCAGGAACTCGCCGACGAAGCCGTTGAGGCCGGGGAGTCCAACCGAGGAGAGGACGGCGATGACGAAGAAGACGGCGTAGACCGGCATCGTCTTGCCGATGCCGCCGTAGTCGGCGAGGAGGCGCGTGTGGCGGCGCTCGTAGATCACGCCGACGAGGAGGAACAGCGCGCCGGTCGAGAGACCGTGATTCACCATCTGCAGGATCGAGCCTTCGATCGCGGTCTGGGTCATGGCGAAGATGCCGAGCACGCAGAAGCCGAGGTGCGAGACCGAGGAGTAGGCGACCAGCTTCTTCATGTCGGGCTGCACCCACGCCACGAGCGCGCCGTAGATGATGCCGATGACCGAGAGCGTGATCAGCAGCGTCGCCCAGCGCGACGACGACTCGGGGAAGAACGGCAGCACGAAACGGAGGAAACCGTACGTGCCCATCTTCAGCATCACGCCCGCGAGGATGATCGAGCCGCCGGTCGGCGCCTCGACGTGCGCGTCGGGAAGCCACGTGTGCAGTGGGAAGAGCGGGACTTTGATGGCGAAGGCGAGCGAGAAGGCGAAGAAGAGCAGCGTCGCCGCCTGCGGCACGAGCTGCGTGCCGTAGAGATCGATGATGTTGAAGGTGACGATGCCGGTCTGGTGATACGACTGGAAGCCGAGGTAGATGATGGCCAGCAGCATCAACAATGATCCGGCGATCGTGAAGAGGAAGAACTTGATCGCGGCGTAGACCCGCCGTGCGCCGCCCCAGACGCCGATGACGAGGTACATCGGCAGCAGCATCAGCTCGAAGAAGATGTAGAAGAGGATCAGATCGACGGCGACGAACGCGCCGACCATCGCCGCTTCCATGATCAGGAACGCGATCACGTATTCCTTCGGATGTTTGTGCAGCGAGTTCCAGCCGGCGAGGAAGATGATCGGCGTGAGGAGCGTCGTCAGGAGGACGAGCCAGAGCGAGATGCCGTCGATGCCGAGGGAGTAGTGGATGCCCCACTGCGGAATCCACGGCACGTTCTCGGTGAACTGGAACCCCGCGCGGCCGTCTTCCCATCCGCGCAGCAGGCCGAGCGAGATGATGAAGATGGCCGTCGAGGAGAAGAGTCCCCATCCCTTGATCGCGGTCTCCGCGCGGTTCGGGAAGAACGCGAGCAGGATCGCGGCGGCGATCGGGAGCCAGATGAGTGCGCTGAGAATCGGCATCAGGAGATCACCACCATGAACACGACCACGCCGATGAAAAACATCAGCGCGTAATTGCGAACGTTGCCGGTCTGGAAGAATCGCAAGATGTCTCCGAATCCTCGGACGATGAACCCGAGCATCGCCGCGATGCCGTCGATGATCATGTCGACGACTTTCCAGAAGAAGTTCGAGATCGCGGCGAGCGGGCCGACGACGATCTTCGCGTAGAGCTCATCGACGTACCACTTGTTCTCGATCGCGCGGGCGAGCGCCGGCGAGCGCTGCTCGAACGCTTCATCCGACGCGAGGCCGCGGTCGCGATAGAGGCGCATGGCGAAGAACCATCCGGCGACGGCGACGAGCGTGGAGATCAGCATCACCGTCCACTCCGTCGAGGCCGGAATCTCGAAGCCTTCGATGTGCAGCCAATGCGCGAGGAAGTTGTGCCCGATCACGTGCGGCAATCCGAGGAGGCCTCCGAGCACCGACAGCGCGGCGAGGACGATCAGCGGGATCGTCATCGACGGCGGCGATTCATGAAGGTGATGCTCCTGCTCATGCGTTCCTCGGAACGACCCATAGAACGTCAGGTACACGAGCCGGTACATGTAGAACGACGTACAGAACGCGGCCAGCGTGCCGAGGATGTAGATCAGCTTTCCGACGCCGGGAAAGTACGGCGTGACGAACGCGGAGGCGAGGATCTCGTCCTTCGAGAAGAAGCCGGCGAAGGGCGGGAAGCCGGCGATGGCGATCGTGGCGATGAGGAACGTCCAGAACGTGATCGGGATCTTCGACTTGAGTCCGCCCATGCGGCGGATGTCCTGCTCGCCGCTCATCGCGTGAATCACGGAGCCCGATCCGAGGAAGAGACAGGCTTTGAAGAACGCGTGCGTGACGAGGTGGAACACGCCCGCGCTGAACGCGCCGACGCCGACGCCGATGAACATGAATCCCAACTGCGAGACGGTCGAGTAGGCGAGGACTTTCTTGATGTCGAACTGCCTGAGGCCGATCGTCGCCGCGAAGAGCGCGGTGATGCCGCCGATGATCGCCACGACCATCATCGCTTCCGGCGCGAGCCGATAGAGCACGTTCGAGCGCGCGATCATGTAGACGCCGGCCGTGACCATCGTCGCGGCGTGGATGAGCGCGGAGACGGGCGTGGGGCCGGCCATGGCGTCGGGCAGCCAGACGTACAACGGAATCTGCGCCGACTTGCCGGCCGCGCCGAGGAACAACAGCAGGCAGATCGCGGTGATGGTCGACGTCGCGATCCCGCCCGCGCCGGCGACCTGCGACACGCGCGCGAAGTCGACGCTGCCGATGTAGGCGAACATCAGGAACATCGCCACGAGGAAGCCGAAGTCACCGATGCGGTTGACGATGAACGCTTTCTTGCCCGCGGGCGGCGCGTAATCCGTGTCGTAGTAGAAGCCGATGAGGAGATAGGAACAGAGTCCCACGCCTTCCCAGCCGACGAACATGAAGAGATAGCTGCTGCCGAGAATCAGGATCAGCATCGCGGAGAGGAAGAGGTTGAGGTAGGCGAAGTAGCGCCAGTAGCCCTCTTCGTGATGCATGTAGCCGACGGAATAGAGGTGGATGAGGAAGCCGACCCAGGTGACGACCATCAGCATGACGATGGAGAGGGGGTCGAGCTGGAAGGCGATGTCCGCGCCGATGCCGCCCGAATGGAACCATTCGTAGACGACGTTCAGGTGCCGCTCGCCGTGATGGTAGTGCGCGTTGTACTGGACGACGGCGACGGTGCCGAGGACGGCCGCGCCGAGCGACGCGAGGAGCGCAATGGCGGTGACGAAGCCCTTGCCGGCGCGCTTGCCGAGGAGACCGTTCAGCAGGAAGCCTGCGAACGGGAGGATCGGAATGAGCCAAAGAGTGTCGAGCATGCTGTTGCGGGTTGCTGGGTTGCTGGGTTGCTAGGTTGCTGAAACGTCAGCAACTCAGCAACCTAGCAACCCAGCAACTCAGTTATCTCCTCACACCTGCCGGTGCGAGGAGACCCCGCAACCGGCACTACCTTCTGTTCTCGTCCTTCACCCGATCGAGGTAGTCGTCCGAGGATGCCGGATCGAGCTCCCATCGGTGGGTGTCGCGACTTCGTTCCTTGTCACCGACCTTCAGTTCTTCGTTGTCCTCATACGTCACGCCGATCGAGCGGCCGATGTCGTCGACGACATTGACCTCCGGCGTCGGCATGCTGCTGATCGCCGACTCGTCACCGGAGGACTCCGCCGACTCAAACTGCGCATCGACGTCGCCTCCCGTAACCACGAGATCGGCATGGTCCCGCAGACGATCGGCCAGCTTCTTCGAGCTGGCGGTCACGTCCGGAATCGACGGCTCGATGCGGTCATCGATCCCGTTGCGGTTCCGGTCCTTCCGTTCGTTTTCTTCCCAGTCAATGAGCTTTTCGGTTTTATCCATGTCCAGGCTCCTGTTCGTGCCTGAACAATTGCTACCTTTGCGCCAGAAGAGGCTCATAGGCGCATAGGCTCACAGGCTCAAAGGAACCCGTGCCAACGCATCTATGAGCCTATGAGCCTATGAGCCTTTGAGCCTATGCGCCTATGAGCCTCCACATCTACCAATGCATCAGGTTGGCTTCATCCACATCAATCGTGTCCCGGTGATGAAACAGGGTGATGAAAATGGCCAGCCCAACCGCAGCCTCGGCCGCGGCGATGGCCATGATGAAAAAGACGAAGATGAGGCCGTGCAGCTGATGAAACTGCCTCGCGTAGGCGAGGAACGTGAGGTTCACGGCGTTCACCATCAGCTCGATCGACATGAAGATCGTGATGCCGTTCTTGCGCGTCAGCACGCCGGCGACGCCGATGGTGAACAGGATCGCGCTGAGAATCAGGAAGTAGTGCGTCGGGATCATGGCGCAACCTCTCTCTTTTGATAGCTGCGTCCGCTAGAGAGCAGCGCGCCGACGATCGCGGCGAGCAAAAGGATCGACACCATCTCGAACGGGAAGACGTACGCCTGGAACAGCTCCACGCCGATCGCGCGCGCGTCGGCGATGAACGGTCCGTCGGGCAGCTTCTCGAAGACCGCGTATTTGACGAGGTAGTAGACCAGGCCGAGTCCGAATGCGGCGGTGGTCGTGTAGCCGAGGAACTGCTGGACCGGGCGCGTCACCGGCTCGGCGACATGCTGCAGATTGAGCAGCATGATCACGAAGAGGAACAGCACCATGATCGCGCCGGCGTAGACGATGACCTGCAGCGCCGCGAGGAACGGCGCCTCGAGCAGCACGTACATCACCGCCAGCGCGAAGAACGACGCCACCAGCGACAGCGCGCCGACGACCGGGTTGCGGTGCAGCACGACCACCAGCGCGAAGATCACGGCGACGGCGGCGAAGAAGAAGAAGATCGCGAACTCCATCACAGCCACCCCGCCGCGATGAAGGCCGCCACGATCACGATGTTCAGGAGCGCCAGCGGCAGGAACACCTTCCAGCCGATCTTCATGAGGATGTCGTACTTCAACTCGCGGAATCGTCCAGCGCACCCAGACGAAGACGAAGAGCAGCGCCGTCACTTTCATGAGGAAGAAGAGCGCGGAGAAGAGGAAGCCGTACCAGGTCGCGGGCTCGTTGTACCAGGGGATGTCCCAGCCGCCGAGGAACAGCGTCACGACGAGCGCGGACATCGTGCCCATGGCCATGTACTCGGCCATGAAGAAGAGCGCGAACTTCATCGACGAATATTCGGTGTGATAGCCGGCCACCAACTCCGCTTCCGCTTCCGCGAAATCGAACGGCAGGCGGTTCGTCTCCGCGAACGCCGAGACGGAGAAGATGATGAAGGCGATCCACATCGCCGGCGAGAAGACGTTCCAGGCCGGGATCTTGATGACGTCGAAGAGGACGAAGTACTTCGTCTGCTCCCACACCACGTCGGTCAGGCGCAGCGAGCCGGTGGCGACGAGCACGCTCACCGCGGCCAGCGTGAGCGACAGCTCGTACGAGATCATCTGCGCCGAGGCCCGGATCGCGCCGAAGAGCGAGTACTTGTTCGCTCGACGACCAGCCGGCGATGGTGACGCCGTACACCGCCAGCGACGCCAGCGCGAACACGACCAGGATGCCGGCGCTCACATCGGCGACGACCGGCTCGAAGACCGGGCTGCCTTTGAAGAACGTCTGGCCGAACCAGACTTTCTCCGGCAGGCGGAAGCTGCGTCCCCACGGAACCACCGCAATGGTGGTGAGCGCGGGGAAGAGGCCGATCATCGGCGCGAGCGTGTAGAGCCACTTGTGCGCCTGCGCCGGCACGATGTCTTCTTTGAGGATGAACTTCAGCGCGTCGGCGAACGACTGGAGAAGGCCGAACGGGCCGACGCGGTTCGGGCCGGGCCGATCCTGAATCAGCGCGCTGCCGCGCCGCTCCACCCACACCATGATCGGGGTGATGTTGAGCATCATCAGCAGGACGATGGCGATCTTCAGGATCGAGAGACCGATATCGGTCGCGTCGAAGGCCATTACGCCGTCACCTCGGCGAGCTCGAAGAGGCGCTCATGCACGCGGCGGAATGCTTCGAGATCGCTCTCGGCCTGTCCCTTCGGCGAGAACGCCCGGTTGATGCGCTGCTCGCGTCCCTGCAGATTCGTGTACGTGCCTTCCTTCTCCGGAAGAATCGCGCCGGGAATGAGCACGTCCGCGACGTCGCAGAGCGGATGATTCGCGTCCCACGAGTGGACGATGAGGAACTTCGCCTTGCGGAGATTCGCGACCACGGCCGGATCGCTCGCGCGCTCGCTGAACGCCGCGTCGCAGATGTAGAGGACGTCGATGCCTTCGGCGCCGTTGGTCAAGATGTTGTCGATGTTCGCGCCGTCGCCGATGACCGCCGACACGCCCCGATAATTCGGCCCCGCCTGCGTACCGATGATCCACTCCGTCTTCGACTTCATCCTGATCGGACCGATCGGATCGACCATCACGCCGGACTTGCTGCCGACGCGATCGAACAGCTCCTTCGCGGCCGACGCTTCTTCGTTCGTCATCTGCGCGGAGAAGATCGCGAAGGTGTTCTTCGCATCGCGATACGCTTTTTCGATCGCCTCCAGCACTTCGTCCCAGGTCGAGATGCCGAGGTAATCATCCTCGGTGCGCACCTTCGGCACGACCACGCGGTCGGTCTCGTATTTTTCGTACGAGAAGCGGCCGTAGTCGCACAGCCAGTGATCGTTCACTTCGGGATTCACCCGCGGGCGATAGCGGAACACCTGTCCGTTGCGATGTCCGATGAAGATGTTGCAGCCGACGTCGCAGCCGTTGCAGACCGACTCCGCGGAGTCGAGGTTCCAGACGCGCGACTCGAAGCGGAACTCGCGCGGCGTCAGCGCGCCGGTGGGGCAGATGTCGGTGACGCACGCGCTCATCCAGTTGTCGAGCGGCGTGCCGGGGAACACGCCGACTTCCGTCGACGCGCCGCGCTTGAAGAACGCCAGCTCGCTCGTGCCGGTGATCTCCTGCGTGAAGCGGATGCACCGCGTGCAATGGATGCAGCGGTTCATGTTCTGGAGCACGTGCGGCCCGATGGCCGTGCGGTCCATGCCGGGATAGGTGCGCTTGAACTCGCCGTAGCGCGAGCTCACGTCGCCGTAGTTGAACGCGTAGTCCTGCAGCGGGCACTCGCCGGACTTGTCGCAGATCGGGCAGTCGAGCGGATGGTTGATGAGCAGAAACTCCATCTGCCCCCGCCGCGCCTTGTCGACCTTCTCGTTCCAGACGGCGATCTTCATCCCGTCTTTCACCGGCGTGGCGCATCCGGCCTGCAGCTTCGGCATGCCCTCGACTTCCACGAGACACATGCGGCACTGACCGACGACCGAGAGGGAAGGGTGGTAGCAGAAGTGAGGGACGTGAATGTCGGCCGCTTTCGCGGCCTCGATCGCGTTGATTCCATCCTGCACTTCGACTTCGATTCCGTCGATGGTAACTTTAGCCATAGGTTGCGTTACTTGATGCAGATTGAGCGCCTGTGGAACGGCGGGCTTTCGCCCGCCGGGATGGGAAGTGAAACGGATCTCGTGAAACGTTTCACAAGGGCGGAGCATACTCACGCGGACGGAGAGCGTCAACGAGAAACAAGTGAAAAAAGACCTCGTCATTGCCCTCATCGCCATCCTCACCGTCGCCGTCGTGGCGTTCGCGTTAGACCGCGTTCGCGATCCGAATCTCGCCCTCACTCCCTCGCAACCGTTTGTCCCGAAAGGCGAAGTCGCCCACGCGCCGAAGAGCGGGAAAGTGGTCATGCACGTCAACGGCGAGCCGGTGACGGAGGCGGAGTTCAATGCCTTCGCGCAGAGCCTCCCCGAGGAGCAGCGGGGGATGCTGACCGCGAATCCGCAGGGAAAGCGATTGCTCGCGAACGAGATCGCGAAGCTGAAAGTGCTCGAACAGGAAGCGCAGCGCCTCGGTGTGGCGAGCGATCCCGAAGTGCGGACGCAGATCTCGATGACGAACGCGCAGATCGTGGCCATGAAAGCATTGCAGAAGATGGTCGAGCCGCGCGTGGAGCAACTCGTGCGCGAGGAGTACGAGAAGGAAAAGAAGGACACGATCGAGTTGAAGCACATCGCCATCGCGTATGCGGGCGGACAGTATCCGAGCCGCGACGGCAGCGCGCGGCAGGTGCCGCAGGCGCTGGAGAAAGCGAAAGCGATCGCGGCGCGTTTGCGCAGCGGCGGCAACTTCGGGGAGATCGCGCGCGCCGAATCCGACGATCCGAATTCCGCCTCGAACGGCGGCTCCCTCGGAGCCGCGCGCCGCGAGATGCTGCCGCCGGAGATCGCTGGCGTGATCGCGAAGCTGCAGCCGGGGCAGATCAGCGATGCGGTGCGCACGCCGCTCGGCGTGCACGTCTTCCGCTACGACCCGATCTCGCTCGACGCGCTCCGCCCGCAACTCGAGCAGCGCGCGCGGCAGCAGGCGATGCAGGAGGCGGTGGCGAACCTGGAGAAGCAGGCGAAGATCGATTACGAGCCCGACTTCTTCCCGCAGCCGCCCGCCGCGCCGCGCGGTACACTACCGGCCACTCAGTAACCATGTCGCGGAAGATCCTGGTCGTCGAAGACAACGACATGAACATGCAGCTCGTCGAGTTCCTGCTCGAAGAGGGCGGCTACGACATCGTGAAGGCGGCGAGCGGCGAGGAAGCGCTGGCGATCACGCGCAACGGCACGCAGGCGCCCGACCTGATCCTGATGGACATCCACCTCCCGGGCATGGACGGCCTCTCCGTCGTCCGCGAGATGAAGAGCGACGCCCGCACGAGCCGCATCCCCATCCTCGCCCTCACCGCCCACGCCATGCGCGGCGACAAGGACCGTTTCCTCGAAGCCGGCTGCGACGGCTACATCTCGAAGCCGATCGACGTGAAGACGTTCATCTCGTCGATCGAGCAGTATCTTTAGGAGTGCGGTGGCGCAGCCACCGCTTTCAAAGCGGCGGCTATGCCGCCGCACTCCTATAATGCGCGCCCACTATGCGAATGTTGGTCTTGGGCGCCGGCCGCATGGGCCTCGGCGCCGTTCATGATCTCGTCTCTCAATCCGACGTCGACGGCGTGACTGTCGCGGACTTTGATCGCACGAAAGCCGAGGCGATTGCCGCGCGCTATCCCGACAAAGTGAAAGCCGCGCAGATCGACTGCAACGATCACGACGCTGTCGTCGAGCTGATGCGCGGACACGCCTCCGCGATCAGCTGCGTGAACTACTGGCTCAACGTCGGCCTCGCGAAAGCGGCCATCGAAGCCGGCACGCACTTTTGCGACCTCGGCGGGAACAACGACGTCGTCGACGCGGAGCTCGCGCTCGACGGCGAGGCGCGCGCCGCGGGGGTCAACATCATTCCCGACTGCGGCCTCGCGCCCGGCATGGTGGCGGTGCTCGTCGCGCACGGCGCGCAGCAGTTCACGAAGCTCGACGAAGTGCACATCCGCGTCGGCGGGCTGCCGCAGAATCCGCAGCCGCCGCTCGACTATCAGCTCGTGTTTTCCGTCGAAGGATTGATCAACGAGTACATCGAGCCCGCGCGCGTCATCCGCGACGGCAAGGTGGTGACGGTCGAGTCGATGACGGAGATCGAATCGCTCGAGTTCCCGCAGCCGTTCGGGACGATGGAAGCGTTTCAAACCTCGGGCGGCACGTCGACATTGGTCGAAACGTTCCTCGGCAACGTGCAGGTGCTCGACTACAAGACCATCCGCTATCCCGGTCACTGCGCGAAGTTCAAGACGATGATCGACCTCGGTCTCTGCAGCAGTCAGTTGCTCGAAGTCGACGGCGTTCGCGTGAAGCCGCGCCGCGTCCTCGGCGAGCTGCTCGTGAAGAATCTTCCGCACGATGAGCCGGACGTCGTCCTTGTGCGCGTCGAGTTCGTTGGCGACGGCCGCACGCTGCGCTACGACATCATCGATCGCTACGATCCGGAAACGGATCTCAGCGCGATGATGCGCACGACCGCGTTCCCGGCCTCGATCGTCGCGCTGATGATGGCCCGCAATCAGACGACGTCGAAAGGCGCGCTGCCGCAGGAGCGCTGCATCCCGCCCGACGCGTTCATGCAGGAGCTCGCGGCGCGGAAGATCGACGTAAAGATCGAGTAGCGCGCGCCTCCGGCGCGCCTCCCGCCCCAAGGCGCGCCGGAGGCGCGCACCACACGTCACCGCGCGGCGGCGGGGGTTGTGCATGGGGTCCATCCTTCAGGAGGAAATCCATGGGATTGTTCAGTACATTGGTTCAGAAGATCTTTCACGCCAGCGCGGTCGCGGAGGCTCCGCCGGATGCGGTGAAGCGCGGCATCAACCCCGAATCGCGCGTGGAGGCCGCGATCCGGCAGGGCGTGCCGGTTGCCCAGGCGGTGCCGAACGCGCCGAGTGCGCCGGGCGTGCCGACGCCGCAGCACCCGCGGCGGGACCGAGCCTGTCCGAGGTGGACGTCGAGGCCGTGCTCAATGGGCTGGCCTCCAAGCATCATGAGAAGCTCGACTGGCATCACTCCATCGTCGATCTGATGAAGCTCGTCGGGATGGACAGCAGCCTCGCCGCGCGCAAGGAGCTGGCCGAAGACCTTCACTACACCGGCGACACGCATGACTCGGCCGTCGATGAACATCTGGCTGCACAAGGAAGTGATGAAGAAGCTCGCGGAGAACGGCGGGAAAGTTCCGCAGTCATTGCTCGTGCATTGATTTGGAGAAGACATGACATCGATCATCGATACGCTGCAACAGCAGCTCGGCCCGGACACGATCGAACAGCTCAGCCAATCGATCGGTGCCGATCCCGCCGCCACGTCGAACGCGGTTTCGCTGGCACTGCCGGCGCTTCTCGGCGGCCTGTCCCACAACGCGTCCAACCAACAGGGCGCCGCGGCGCTCGATCGTGCGCTGGACGATCATGACGGGAGCATCCTCGACAACCTCGGCGGTCTTTTCGGCGGCGGCGGAGGAGGAGGAGGCATCGGCGGCGCGATTCTCGGTCACGTGTTCGGGCAGAAACAGAGCACGGTGGAGGAGGGTGTCAGCCGCGGTTCCGGTCTCAACGGACAGCAGGTCGCGCAGCTGCTGATGATGCTCGCGCCGATCGTGATGGGCGTCCTCGGGCGCGCGAAACAGCGCTCCGGCCTCGACGCCTCGCGTCTCCCGAACGTGCTGCAGGAGAGCGCGCAAACAATGCAGACGCAGAGCGCCGGATCCGGCGGGCTCGGCGACATCCTCGGCGGGATTTTCGGGGGCCGCTGAAAGGAAGGCATGACTGGATTTAGGAGTGCGGTGGCGTAGCCATCGCTTTCGAAAGCGGCGGCGATGCCGCCGCACTTCTAAAGAAACCGCTCGCGCACGGCCGCGCGATACACGCGCCCGACCCGAATCACCGATTCGTCCTCGAGCACCAGCGTCGCGGAACGCAGGCCGCGGACGCGCGCGACGTTCACGATGTACGAGCGATGCACGCGCGTGAATCCGTCCGGCAACATCGCCTCGAGCGCGGTGAGCGTTTTCTCGTGCAGATGCACGGAGCCGTCGGCGAGGTGGAGCTCGCAGTAGTCGTCGGCGCCGCGGATGTACAGCAGTTGCGCGACGTCGATCGTGCGCAGCTCGCGGCCTTTGCGGATGACGAGCTTCCTCGCCTTCTGAACCGTGTTCTGTACGGTCGTCGCGCGCTCGATGGCCATGCGCAGCCGCTCGGCGCTCCACGGCTTGGCCACGAAATCGCGGACGCCGTAGTCGAACGCGCGCAGCGCTTGCTCGTGATGCGCGGAGACGATCACGGTCTGGAACGAAGACGCCGCCGCTTCTTCGAGCAGCGCGAAGCCATCGCGGCCGCTCAGGTTCAGATCGAGGAACAACAGATCGAGCGGACGGCGGATGACGTCGAGCGCGTGATGGAACGTCGGCGCGACTTCGAGCGAGTCGACGTCGACCACGATCTCGCGCACCATCCTCTCGAGCCGGCGCGCGACGATCGCCTCATCTTCCACGATCGCGATTCTCAAGCCGGCACCTCGATCTCCGCGCGCCAGATCGCGCCGCTCTTCCCTTGTCGAAAGGTCCACGCGTCGCCCCACACCTCGCGCAATCGTGCTTCGATGTAGCGCGTGCCGCCGCCTTTTGTGAGTGGAGGACCGACAGTCCTGTCTGTCCGAATCATCCGAGGACAGACAGGATTGTCTGTCCTCCACCACTGACGCCGGCGCTTCGAACGTGTAGCGCACGCGATCGCCGTCCGTCTGCGCAGCGAGGCGCAGCGTGACGCGATCGCTCGCGGGCGCATGTGTGATCGCGTTCTCGACCAGCGTGTGAAACATCGCCGGCGGCACGAGCCGCGCGTCATCGATGCCTTCGACTTCGAGCTGGTACGCGACGTCTTTGCGCAAGCTCATGTTCGCGAGATGGCTGCGGCAAAGTCGCAACTCTTCCTCCGCCGGCACGAGCGGCCTGCTGGACATCTCTCCGAGAATCCGCAGTTCCTCGGATAACGACTCGATCATCCGCACTGCAGTTTTGGGATCCTGCTCGATCCACTCCGATAGCGCGGTCAATGTGTTCATCAGGAAATGCGGCTGCAGGTGGCGGCGCAGCATCTCCAGCTCCAGCCGCGCTCTCTGATGTTGCTCGCGCCGCACTTCGAGCGCGTGCGAGCAGAGGAGGCAGATGAATAGGAAGTTCAATGCGAAGTAGAGCTGGCGATCGGCCCAGTCATACGGCGCCCAGAACAGCGCGATCGTGGCGGCGCCGACGCCGATCAGCGCGAGCACGCTGCCGTGGAGTCTTCGCATCGCCGCCCAGGCAGCCCAGATCGACGCGACGAGGAACGTGAGCATGAAGACGTACGTCGACTTCGGATCCCAGCCGCGGGGAATCCACGGGAAGATCGCGGCCGCGAGCGCGCTCGCGATCAGAACCGCGCGTCCGTAGCGATGCGGGAACCGCGTCACAAGCAGCGCGACGAGCTGCACGCCGGTGAGGCACGACAGCGCGACGATGAAGCGGAGGCGCACGATGTGCCAGTCGTAGGTGTAGCCGAAGAGCGGGCGCCAGGCTTCGGCGATGAGGAGGCCCGCGGCGGTGAGACAGAGCGTGCCGAGGAGGAGGAAGGAACGGTCGCGGCGCGCGAGCCAGAACATCGCGAACGCGAAGACGCCGGTGAGCAGGATGCCGCTCAGAGCAATGGTGGCGAGATGCGCGTAACCGGCGCGCATCGCCACGATCTTGTCGTAGTTGCCGAGGATGAGCGCCCAATAGCCGTTCCCGGGAGAGAAGCCGCGATGAAATGCCGACGCGCGGACGGCAACCGTATGCATGCCCGGCGTCGCGAGACGATCCGGCACCTGGTAGTGCGCCTCGATCGGGCCGGGAGTCTCCGTCGCTTTCGTGCGCCCGACCACGCCGCCGCGGCCGATCAATTCGCCGTCCCACCAGATCTCGTGGGATGCGAGCGCGCCAAAGTAAAGGCCGAACGGTTTTCCTGGCGCGCGTTTGTAGTTCGTGAGATCGATCTTCCATCGCAGCCAGATCGAGTCGTTCGTCTGCGGCACGTCATTGAGCTTCACCAACTGCCAGGAGGAATCGTCGAGGGCAGGGGAGGACCACGACGGATCGTGACCGACGCGCATGCGCGGTCCTTCCCACTCGATGGCCGACGCCGTGGTCGCGAAAAGAACGATCGCCAGGAGCACGAACATCACCGTACCAGCAGCGTCCGCGCCGTTCACCGACGATCGCGGTCGTTCGCCGACGCGCGTGCATCCTTCGCGAAAACGCCCCGTAGCTTGACGGCATGCACAAGACGATACGAATCCTGCTCGTTACGGTTTTCTTCACCACCACTCTTTGCGCCGAGCCGGCGAAGTTTACGCCGCACGAATACGTCGCCGCCGACGGGACGAAAGTGAACGCGGAGCTCGGCGAGTTCAACGTGCCGGAGAACCGCACGAAGGCCGATTCGAAGACGATCACGCTGCGCTTCGTCCGCTTCAAATCGACCGCGGCGAAGCCGGGACCTCCCATCGTCTACCTCGCGGGCGGGCCGGGCGGGTCGGGCATCGAGGCGCTGCGCGGAACGCGCTTTCCGCTGGCGATGGCGCTGCGCGAATTCGGCGACGTCATCGCCTACGACCAGCGCGGGATCAACCGATCCGGTCCCGACATGCGCTGCAACGAGCAATACATGGCGCCGTTCGACAAGCCGCTCGACCGCGCGGCCGGCGGTCCAATCCTGGCCGCCGCGGTCGCGAAATGCGCGGAGCGCCTCGGCGCGGCCGGCGTCGACATCACGGCGTACAACACGCGGGAGAGCGCGGCCGATCTCGAAGATCTCCGCAAAGCGCTCGGCGCCGAAAAGCTCATCCTCTGGGCGATCAGCTACGGCACGCATCTCTCGATCGCGGCGCTGCGCTATCACCCCCAGTCGATCGACAAGGTCATCCTCGCCGGCATCGAAGGGCCGGACGACACGTACAAGCTGCCGAGCGATCAGCAATCGCTCCTCGAAGAGATCGCCCGTCTCGCCGCGCGCGACGGCAAGACGCCCGACCTCATCGCCTCGATCCGCAACGTGATGCGCGAGCTCGAGGCCCGGCCGAAGACGGTCTCGCTCACGCACCCGGTCATGGGCATGACCGCAAACGTCACCGTCGGCAAGCTCGATCTGCAGGTGGCGCTCGCGGACATGCTCTTCGCGCCTGACACATTCGCCGGCATGCCCGATTTCGTTTCGCGCCTGGAGAAAGGCGATTGGACGGCGCTCGCGCTCGTGGCCGCGCCGAGGCGCATGGGCAACGCCGGCTCGATGATGTCGGTGGCGATGGATTGCGCGTCCGGGATTTCCGCGTCGCGCAAGGCGCTGATTGCCGATGAAGCGAAGCGCACGCTCCTCGGCGACGCGATCAACGCGCCGTTCCCCGAGGTCTGCGCGAACATCACCATCCCCGACCTCGGCGACGAGTTCCGCACGCCGCTCGTGAGCAACGTGCGCGCGCTCCTCATCAGCGGAACGTTGGACGGACGCACACGCCCGCGCCAGGCCGACGAGCTGCGCCAGACGATGCCGAATGCCGAGCACCTCGTCATCGAAGGCGCGGGTCACAGCGATCCGCTGTTTCTCTCGACGCCGAAGATCCTCGAGGCGATGAAGGCCTTCCTGCGCGGCGAGCCGCTGCGCGAGCGTTACATCGCCGCGCCGCCGGTGACGTTCGTTCCGATCCGCAAAGTCGCGACCGTGAGCGACGACGTGCTCGCGCGCTACGCAGGCAGCTATCGCATCGACGACAAGACCGTGCGCCGCGTCGTGAAAGCGGGCTCGGTGCTCTACACCGTGCGCGGCAACAACGCGCCGCTCGCCATCCGCCCGTCGTCGGAGACGGAGTTCTTCTATGAGGCGAATGCGGGCACGGTGGTGTTCGAGGTCGACAAGCAAGGCAACGTCAAAGGGATGGTGGTGACGCAGGCGAACGGGCAAAAGGATCGCGCGCCGCGGCTACAATCGCAGCCGTGAAGCTGCTCATCCGCTGGGTCCTCAACACGCTCGCCCTCTTCGCGGTCGCGTACGTTCTGCCCGGGTTTCACTATGAAGGCTGGATCGCCGTCGCCATCGCGGCGGCGGTCCTCGGCATCCTGAACGCGCTCGTCCGGCCGATCCTCTACGTCCTCACGCTGCCGCTCACCGTCCTCACCCTCGGCCTGTTTCTGTTCGTGCTGAACGCGGTCATGCTGAAGCTCACGGCGGCGATCGTCCCGGACTTCAGCATCGACGGCTGGCTCTGGGCGATCATCGGCGCGGTGCTGCTCGCGGCGGTTTCGACGGTCACGAATCACTTCAAACCGTCCGAGGAAGACAAGCGCTAAATGTTTGATACACTTCGCGCCGTCGGTATGAACATCATTAAGAACAGGGTCAATGACGTCACCGTGCTCGATATTCAGGGCGTAATCAAGCTCGGCGAGAGCGCGCGCGAATTTTCCAGCTACCTGGAGAAAGTGCTCAACGACGAGACCGGCCCGGTGATGATCAATTTCGAGGCGATCAACTACATGGACTCGACCGGACTCGGCGAGTTGATCGGCTACCTGCAGAAATTCGAAGACCGCCAGCGCAAGATGGCGCTTGTGAAACCGTCGCACCGCATCCTCGCGCTGCTCAAGATCACGAAGCTCGACACCGTCTTCAAGATCTTCGACTCGCGCGAGTCGGCGATGAGCTACCTCACCGAGTCCGTGGCCTGATCAGCATCGCCTCGAACTCCGCGTTCCCGCGGAGCGAAGCCAGCTTCGGATCGACCGCCGCCAGCGCAAACTCCAGATTGCGCTCCTTCTTCGCGCGTCGCAGCCACGTTAGCGCCTGATCGTTGTGCTGCGCCGCGGCCATCGCCACGGCGGTGTCGTACGCATTGCGCGGTTGTTGCTGCGGACGAAGCTGCTGGCCTTTCATGAGCGCGCTCGCACTCTCGATGCAGCGGTACGCCTCGTGGAATTCCGGCGATAGCTCGAGCGCGCGTCGCGCCTCGCGAATCGCATCGTTGTAACGGCCGGTGTAGATGTACGCCCACGCCACGTGCGCATTGGCGCGCGGCGAAACGGGATCGAGCTCCTGCGCGCGGCGGATTTCCTGAATGCCTTGATCCTTCGCGCCGCGCACGATCAGCAGCCAGCCGTGATCGTGCAGCGCTCCCGGCTCACTCGGATTCAGCTCGATCGCGCGGCGGAAACTCTCGTCCGCCGCGTCGAAGTCCCACTCGTACCAGAAGCGCAGCATCGCCGTGATCGCGTGCGACTGCGCGAGCGAAGGCGCGAGCCGAAGCGCCGCCTCGCTGCAGCGGCGGATTTCCTTCGCGGCTTCGGCAGGCGCGATGTGCTCGCGCATCGCCATCGCGTGCACGGCTTCCGCGAGCGCGACGTGCGCGAGCACGAACCCCGGCTCGATGCGCACCGCTTCGCGCAGCTCGCGCGCCGCCTCGTCGGGCTTGTTCTGTTGCCACAGATAGCGCCCGCGCAGATACGCCTCGTGCGCCGCGTCGTTGCGCGCGGTGAGCGCCGTCTCGTCGAGGATCTCGATCCGCAGCGCGCGAGCGATCCGCGCCGCGACGTCTTCCTGAATCCCGAGCGCACCGTTGCCGGAGCGATCGAATGAATCGGCCCAAAGGTGCGTCTGATCGTCCGCATCGATCAACTGCGCCGTGACGCGCACGCGATCGCCTTCGCGGCGCACGCTCCCTTCGACGACGTAACGCGCGCCGAGCTCGCGTCCGATGGTGCGCACGTTCTTCTTCGTGCCCGCGTAGCGGAGCACGGACGTGCGCGCGATCACGCCGAGGCGCTGCGGATGGATGCGCCCGAGGTGCGTGATCAGCTCCTCGGTCATCCCATCGGCGAGATACGCGCTGCGCGATGCGGAGAGATCGTCGAACGGAAGCACGGCCACCATCGGCCGTTCGCTCACCGGCTCAGCCCCGCGTTGCCACGCAATCGCGAAGATCACGAGCAGCAGACCCGCGGCCGCGGCGGCAATCCGCCATCGTCGTGGTGGTGGTGGAGCGGCGGGCTTCAGCCCGCCGGCCTCCGCCTCAATTTTCCCAACAAACCGATACCCCCGCTTCGGCAGCGTCTCGATGTACTGCGGATTCTTCGCGTCATCCCCGAGCGCCGTACGAACCTGCAGGATGCAGAAGTTCAGACCGCGCTCGAAGTCGACGAACGTCCCTTCGTCCCACACCTTCTGCCGCAGCTCCTCGCGCGTCATCAGCTCGCCGGGGCGGCTGGCGAGTGCGTGCAGGAGCCGGAATGGCTGCGGCGCGAGCGGGATCAGCTCCCCGTTGCGGCGAAGCTCGGAGGTACGCGGGTCGAGCTCGAACGGGCCGAAGCGGATCACGCGGCCTATCGTACGCGCGATGAGGCGCCGCGATGCGGCCTCTAATCATTTTCTAATCGCCCGATCATGGCTTCCGCGGCGGATGTCTGTCATCTTGAAGTGCATGAAAAAACTAGCTTTGCTGCTCCTTGTGGCCCTTTTCGCCTCCGCCGATGACAAAACGGTGACGCTCACCGGCGAGATCGTCGACCTCCATTGCTACACCTCCCGCGGCGCGCACGGCGAAGAACACGCCGGCTGCTCGAATGCCTGCATCAGCCGCGACGTCCCGGCCGCGCTCCTCACCGAAGACGGAACGCTCTACCTGTTCGTCAACGAGAAGCCCGTCTCCGTGAAAGAAAAGATCGCAGGCAAAGCCGGAAAGAAAGTCACCGCGACGGGAAAAGTGGTCGAGCGCAGCGGGATGAAGGCGTTGCAGTTGGCGTCGGTCGAATAAGACTCGAATGGCGCGGGGGTGCGAATTCCCGCGCCCATGCCGGTCCATCAAGGTGCGAGGCACCTCATGGCCGGCGTCTTCATTTCCTACGCGCGCGAAGATCTCGAGGCCGCGACCAGCGTCGAAAGCGAGCTTGTCCGGGCCGGCCTCTCTTCGTGGCGCGACCTCCGGCGCCTGAAGCCGGGCGGCGACTTCGCGGCCGAGCTGACGAACGCGATCCGCGACTGCGACGCCTTTCTGCTGCTGCTGTCGTGCGCCAGCAACCGTTCCGACTATGTCTCGAAGGAAGTGGCGATCGCGCATCACTTCGGGAAGCCGATCATCCCGGTGCAGCTCGAGCCGGCGCCGCCCGCCGACGCGATCCTGCCGTACATCATCCGGCTGCATGCCTGGCCGATGGCCGGCGGCGCGTCAGGCCTCGTTGCGCACATCGCCGAACGGCTCGCCGTCACCGTACCTGCCGCGATCTCCAGCGGGTTCGTGAGCGGCGACGAATACTCACGCTTCGAGCGCGAAACCCGCCGCCGGCCGTGCATCAGGAGCGGCGGCGATCCTGTGCGCCGCGTGTCGTGGGACGAGGCGCTCGCGTACTGCGACTGGATGGGCGGCCGCCTCCCTGTCCTGCACGCGGACACCGCGCCTGCCGATGGTCCGCCCGGCTTCACCGAGTGGTGGGACGCCGGCACGGAGCTCTACAAGCAGGTGCGCGACCCGCGGACGTTCGACGTCGTCGCGGTGATGGAGCGCGAGGCCCGCGCGGCGAACGTCGGATTCCGCTCTCTTCCGGCGCAGCCCGCGCCGCCGCGAACGTGGGTGCACATCGACGACGGCGCGTCTGAGATCGGTGCCGCGGTCGAGGAATTCACCCTCCTCGCCGACCTGCATCGCGTTGCGCAAGTCGCGCGGCGTCCGATCCTCGCGCGCGCCGCCACGTTCCGCGAGATCCGCAGTTTTGCGATCTCCGCCACCTGCGTCACGAACGACGAGTACTTCGCCTTCACGCGCGCCACGGGGCATCGCTGGCCGAAACATTGGGAGACGAAGTGGATGGCCCGCACCGGCGCGCCGTTTTCCGCGCGGCTTGCGTCGCGGCCGGTCGTGCACGTCGGCGCCCACGACGCCATCGCCTATTGCATCTGGGCCAGGGGCCGTCTGCCGTCGGCCGGCGAGTGGGAGCGTGCCGCGCGCGGTCCGGAGCGCCGCGCGTATCCGTGGGGCGACGTCTACGACCCGCAGCGCTGCAACAGCGTGGAGAGCGAGCGCGGCTCGCTCGCTGCCGCCGACGAATACGCGTCCGGCGCCAGCCCCGAAGGCGTTCGCCAGATGTGCGGAAACGTCGCCGAGTGGGTCATCGGCCCGCAGGGGCGATTCGAGCTGCGCGGCGGGAGCCGCAACGTGCCGTGTGAGCTGTGGGGCCTGGTCTACGCGTTTCGACCCGACGACGCCGGAGAACCGGCCGGCGACGCCGGGTTTCGAATCGTGACCGATGAACGCTGAACGAGAAAGGAGCTGCCATGCCGAACGAAGACGAAAACGTGAATTCCATTCGCAACCATGGACAACCGGTGCCGATCATCGCCCTGTACAGCGTGCAGGGCGGCGTCGGCAAAACGACGCTGGCGCAGGAGTTCGCCGAGCTGATCACGCTCGCCCCCGGCAACAACGGCCGCAAGCCGAACGTCCTGGTGATCGATCTCGACGTCGACTCGAAAGGGCTTACGTTTCGCTGGACGAAACGGCTGCGCCATCCCGTGCGGACCGTGCACGAGATGGTCGAGGAGCGGAACGTCGCCCATGCCCACGCCCTGCAGATCACGCCGGCGGTGCTGAAGGGCATGGCGCCGCCGCAGTCGCGCGGACAGATCTATCTCGTTCCCGCCGCGTCGACCGACGCGCAGAATCCGTACGAGACCGAGCGGAACATCGGCCGCGCCGAGCTGCTCGAGCTCCTGCGCGATCTGATCCGCTCGCTGGTGATGCAGAACGACATCTCCTGTGTGCTGATCGACTGCAAGCCGGGACCGAACGCCTATGCCGCCGCGGCGGCGGCGCTGGCCAGCCATCCGCTGCTGATCGGGCGGAACGAGGAGGCCACGTACGATCAGATTCAATGGTTGCCCGAGCAGTTCCACGCGATGTTCTCGTCGATGCAGCCGGCCAAGCAGCGCGTCATCATCAATGCCGTCGCCTCGAAGGATCTCTTCAACGACCGCAAGGCGAAATACTCGATCTTCGACTGGATTCCTCTCGTCAGCGACGTCATTTTCGTGACCGAGGGGCACGACTCCGTCGACGCCTTCCGGATGATGATGTTCGACAAATACGTCGTCGACATCATCCAGGAAATGCTCGTCGGCCGAAGCGATCTCATTCCGACGCCGCCGGAGATGCTCGGGAAGGAGTGGGTCGCAGCGCTGCAGAAGCTCGAGCGATGCGACGAGGCGCCGCGGATGCGCCGGTATCGCGCGCTGCGCCACCTCCGCTGGACCGGAGCGGTGCTGGTGCTGATGGGCATCGCGTTCTTTCTCTATCAGAGGCTCGCGGACAAGCCGCCCGATTGGATTGTTCCTGCCGCCGTGACGGGCATCGTCGCCGGCCTGGTCCTCGCGGTCGCAGGCTTGTGGGCTCACGCCGAGCGTCTGCGCATCCTCGCATTTGCGCGCGAGCTCGTGTTCAACGGTCCCGGCTATGTCCTGCACGCAGTCGGACAGGGCGCCACGCAGCGCAGGCGGCTCGACACCATGCAAAAGCTCGCAAACACCATCCCTGACCAGCCGGCAGTTCCGTATGGCGCCGGCCCGGCGCTGCGGCTCGGAGAATGATCATGTACGCACAAGCCACTCCCAAGCGCTTCCTCGGATGCCTGACCGCGGTCGCGGTCCTCGCACTCCTGCTCTCGTTCGCGTTCGTGCGGTCGTTCAATCCATGGCGCGTCTACACCTCGGGCGGCCTCGGCGCGAGGATCGTGATGACCGTCCTGGCGATCTATTTCGCCGTCGTGCTCATGCAGTTTCTCTCGCTGTCGATGACGCGGGCGATGATCGGAAAGGCAGCGAAGCGGCCCGCGGACGATCTCGTCTGCCCCGGCTGCGGCAAGCCGCTGATGGCATTCGCCGGCGTGTATGGAATGCCCACTCCCTGTCCGGGCTGCAGAACATGGTGGCATGGCGGACCGGCTTGCTACGACAAGGGCCGGCCCCCAGGCCCGCGCTTCCTCTCTCCGTGCCCATCCTGCCGCGAAGAGGAGGCCTCGGAGCGGGAGCTGTACCGCGATCTGGAGGCATAGCGGCAGGGCTCACTGCGCATCCCCATTCAACTCCCCGAGGAACGCGAGCAGCAGCCCGCGTTCCTCCGCGGTCAGCGTCGCGGGCTTGAGCTGCGGATCGGGAGTCTTCGTCTCGAATCCGCCGGCCAGCATGCGGTCGACCGCGTCCTCGAGCCGCGGGATGCGGTTGTCGTGAAAGTACGGCGCGCTGCGGCCGATGTTCAGGAGCGTCGGCGTTTTGTAGGTTCCGCCTGTGCCGATGTCGTGGCGCAGGCGATCGGTGAGGAGCACGCCGCTGTGGCAGTTCGTGCAGCGCGCCTTACGGTCGAAGAGCTCGTAGCCGCGCCGCGCGGTTTCCGAGAGCGCGGTCGCGTCGCCATCGTGGAAACGCACCCATGCCGCATTCGCCGGCACGAGCGTACGGATGAACGACGCGAGTGCCTTTGCGATGTTGTCGACCGTCGACTCGGAGCCGAGGGCGGCGACGAACTCCGCGCGCAGTTTCGGATCGTCGTTCAGTTTTGCTGCGACCTGATCCGGCGTCGGACGTCCTTCGCCCTTCGGAATCATCACGAACGTCCACATCCCGCGCACCGCCTTCTCCAGCGGAATCGGCGCGCCTTCCCAGTAATAGCCCTTCGCGTATCCGGCATTGATCAATGAAGGACAGGCGCGGTTCTGCTCGATGCCGTACGCGCCGATCGGCTTCGCCGCGCCGATCGTGTAGCCGTACTGCGGCGCGTGGCAGCCGGAACAGGCCGTCGAGTTGTCGGAGCTAAGTCGCGTGTCATTGAAAAGCTTGCGTCCGAGGGACACTTTCGCCGGCGTGATGGGATTGTCCGCGGGAATGACCATCGGCTCGAAACGCGCGAGACGCGACCAGACCGGCGCGGCCGGTGCCGCAGGCTTCTTCTCGGGAGTGCAGGCGAGGGCGAAGAGGAGGACGATCACGAGCTTGCGCATGGGGCGAACGTCGGGTGACGCGGCCGCGGCGTCGAGCAGGGCGGGGTTAGAAACCGCTTAGAACGGAGTTTGCTAGTATTCGCCGCGACTTTATGACCAACAGCTACATCCCCATCCTGATCATGCTCGTCGTCGCCGGCGTGTTCGGTGCGGTTTTCCTCGGGCTGAACTGGATCGTCGGGCGGCATCAGCGCAATCCCTCCAAGCTTGCGCCGTACGAGAGCGGCGTGCCGATGCTCGACGAGAATCGGAAGCGGATCAATGTCCGCTTCTATCAGATCGCGATGCTGTTCATCCTCTTCGACATCGAGGCAGCCTTTCTCTATCCGTGGGCGGTGATCTACCGCCGCGCGGTCTCCTGGTACATCTTCGGCGAGATGCTCCTCTTCATCCTTCTTCTCGGCGTGGGCTACGTCTACGTCTGGAAGAAGAACGCGTTCAACTGGAAGTAACGATGGCCGACCTGCATCCCGACAACCCTTACGCTCCCGAGCGTTTCCCCGACCTCTCCAAGCACGTCGAGTTTCCCGATGAGGCGAAGAAGCGCTTCGAGTGGATCCTCACGCGCTATCCGACCAAGGAAGCCGCACTTCTGCCGACCCTGCACCTGGTGCAGGAGACGTGGGGCTGGATCTCCCCCGAGGCCGTCCACTACGTCGGCGGGCTCCTCGACCTCTCGCCGGCGACCGTCTTCGGCGTCGTGTCCTTCTACGATATGTACGATCAGAAACCGGTCGGCAAGTACCGGCTGCGCGTCTGCACGAACCTGAGCTGCATGGTCTCGAACGCGTACGAGATCTACGAGCACCTCTGCGACCGCCTGCAGGTGAATCCGCACGAGACGACGAAGGACGGCCTCTACACCGTCCTCGAAGTGGAATGCCTCGGCTCGTGCGGCACCGCGCCGGTCGTGCAGGTCAACAACGACTATCACGAGAACATGAGCGTGGCGAAGATGGACGCTCTCCTGGAGCGGCTGAAATGACCGAGCCGATCCGCGTTCTCCTCGCGAACATCGACAAACCCAACTCCACCTCCATCGACACGTACGTCGCCGGCGGCGGATACGAAAACGCGCGCAAGGCGCTGACGACGATGAAGCCGGACGAGATCATTCAGCTCGTCAAGGACTCGGAGTTGCGCGGCCGCGGCGGCGCGGGATTCCCGACCGGCAACAAGTGGGGCTTCGTCCCGAAGAACGCGCCGAAGCCGACCTGGCTCCTCTGCAACGCCGATGAGGCCGAGCCGGGGACATTCAAAGACCGGGTGATCATCGAGAAAGATCCGCACCTGCTCCTCGAGGGAATGATCATCGCCGCGTACGCGATCGGCTCGAACCCGATGTCGTACATCTACATCCGCGGCGAGTTCTATTACGGCGCGACGGTGCTGGTGAAGGCGCTCGAGGAGGCGCGTGAAAAAGGCTTCCTCGGCAAGAACATTTTCGGCAGCGGCTTCGACTTCGACATCACCGTGCATCGCGGCGCGGGGGCCTACATCTGCGGCGAAGAGACGGGACTCATCGAGTCGGTGGAAGGACATCGCGGAGAGCCGCGCGTCAAGCCGCCGTTCCCGGCCGTGGTCGGCGTATTCGGCGGCCCGACGGTCGTGCAGAACGTCGAGACGCTCGCCTGCGTGCCGCTGATCGTGCGCAACGGCGCGGACTGGTTCAAATCGTTCGGCACTGCGAAGAACACCGGGCCGAAGCTCTACTGCGTCTCCGGCAACGTGAAGAAGCCGGGCGTGTACGAGTTCCCGATGGGGATCACGCTCCGCGAGCTGATTTACGACCACTGCGGCGGCATCAGCGGCGACCGCAAATTGAAGGCGGTCATCCCCGGCGGCGCGTCGGCGCCGATGCTGAAGCCCGACGAGATCGACATCCCGCTGAACTTCGATGCGCTGATGAAGGCCGGCTCGATGCTCGGCTCCGCCGGCATCATCGTCCTCGACGAGTCAGTGTGCATCGTCGACGCGGTGTGGCGTCTCTCGAGGTTCTTCGCGCACGAGTCGTGCGGCCAGTGCACGCCGTGCCGCGAAGGCACGAACTGGCTCGAGTCGGTGCTCGATCGCATCGAGCGAGGCGAGGGACGCCCGCAGGACGCCGATCTCCTCCTCGACATGTCCGACAACATCGGCGGCAAATCGCTCTGCGCGCTCGGCGACGCCGCGATCGGCCCGGTGATCTCCTCGGTGCGCAAGTTCCGTGACGAGTATCTGCACCACATCCAGCACAAGTCGTGTCTTCCCGGAACGAAGCGCTATCGCCGGTTGGACATGCCGGTTGGCGCGCACTGACCCAGCCATGAGCGCATTGATCATCGTCGACATCGAAATCACTGATCCCGTTCGTTACGAGGACTACAAGCGCCTCGCCTCCGCCGCGATCGCGGCGCACGGAGGACGCTATCTCGTGCGAGGCGGGCGAAGCGAAGTGCTGGACGGCGATTGGACGCCGCGGCGTCTCGTCGTCCTCGAGTTCGACTCGGTGGAGCAGGCGAAGGCGTGGCGTTCCTCGCCGGAGTACGCCGAGGCGAAGAAGATTCGCGAAGAGTGCGCGCGGGCAAACATGATCGTTGTAGAAGGTGTCACCTCCACAACCTGACAATCATCACTCCCGCCCACCCGCGCGCCGACGCACATTGCGCGCATGAGAAAACTGCTTTGCGCTCTGCTGTTCACGTTCATCGCCGCCGCCGCGTACGCGGCGGATGAAATGAAGAAGCTCGATTGGCTGGCCGGCGAATGGAAAGGGGAGGCCTGGAGCCAGCGTGGACCCGGGCCGCGCGACGTCGCGCTGCACCACGAGAAGGTCACGCCGCGCCTCGGCGGGAAGGTGCTGCTCGTCGAAGGTCTCGCGCACCGCAAGCTCGAAAATGGCACTGCGGGAGACGTGGTCCATGACGCGCTCGGAACGATTTCCTGGGACGCGGAGAAGAAGCAGTATCGCTTCAACGCGTTCAGCACTGCCGGCGACATCGCCACGACGCTCGACGTCGGCGACAAGCGTGCCGTGTGGGCGTTCGACACGCCGCAGGGCCGCGTGCGCTACACCATCCGCCTGACGGAAAAAGGCGAGTGGAACGAAGTCGGCGAGTTCTCCCGCGACGGGGAGAAGTGGATGCAATTCTTCGAGATGACGCTGGCGAAGGTGAAGTGAGCGGACGAAGGGCGGCGGGCTGAGAGCCCGCCGCTCCCACCTGTTTTACTGCACCGCCGCAACGGCGGCGTAGGCATTGACGTAGCCGGCGCCGACCTGATGCGGCGAGTAGCCCGGCATCGGCGTGGCCGTGGACGTCAGGACGCTCTTGATCTGGTCCGGCGTGAGGCTCGCGTTCGCGTCGTACATCAGCGCGCAGACGCCGGCGATGTGCGGCGTGGCCATCGAGGTCCCGCTCATCGTCGTGTAGTACGGAATCCACGACGGCTGAATGTTGATGTCGTCGGTCACGCCGAGGACGGGAAGCACGGTGTTGAGCGAGCGCGTGGAGACGATGCTGGCGCCCGGCGCGGTGATCGTGGGGTGATACAACGGATCGCCGAGGATGCCGCGCGAGGAGAAGTCGGCGAGCGTGACGCCGTCTTTCACGCCGGCAGCGACGCCGATGACCCACGGCGCTACGCTGTAGGGATTCAGCGTGTTGTCGCCCGGACCGGCGTTGCCCGAGGCGAAGACCACCGTCATGCCCGCGTCGTGAGCCGCCTTCGAGGCGACGTTGACCGGATCGTTCGCGTCGAACACTCCTTCGGAGCCCCAGGAGTTGGAGATGACTTTGATCCCGTACTGCGTGCGCTTCGAGATCACGTAGTCGAAGCCCTGCAGCGCGTAGAAGACGAAGATCAGGTCTCCCGTGCCGACGCCGACGAGGCTCGCGCCCGGCGCGACGCCGCGGTAGTAGCCGCCCGACGCCGAACCGGTGCCGGCGACGGTGCCGGCGCAATGCGTGCCGTGGCCGCTGGTCGTGTCGCTGTTCGGAAGATTCTCGATGACCTGCGAGAAGCTCGGCGACGTCAGCGGACTGCCGACGATCTTCACGTTCTGCAGGAGCTTCCCGTTCGCGAGATCGGGATGCAGGCCGTCCACGCCGCTGTCGATGACCGCCACCGTGACGCCGCTGCCGTCGAAGCCGAGGTCCGACCACACCTGCGTCGCGCCGATGAGCGCCGTCGACTCGTGCAGGAAGTAGTGCAGCTGCTTGTCGAGGTACAGCGAGCGGATGCCGGTGCGCCCGAGGAGCTGGCTCGCGCCGAGCGGCGTCGTCTGGATGAGCGCCATCGGCAGCGACTGCAGTACCTGTACGCGCGACGAGACCGTGCCGAGGAGCGTGCGGTCGAGGAGCGTCGGGACATGATCGAATGTGACGATGACCCGAAGCGGCTGGCCGCTGAACAGCTGCAGCCCGGTGAGGCGCGACGCCAGGTTCGGGTCGACGACCTGTGCCTGCATCGCGACGGCAAAGAGAACGAAAAACGCGGCAGAGAGAGAGCGGAATCTCAAGATACGATTTCCTTTCTGTCGTTTCAGAATGAGCAGCGCGAGATGCACACGCCGCACCAACATAATTCCGTCACCATTCGCCGCGCGGTCGCTGCGGATGCCGCCGCGGTCGCGGAACTGGCCGCGCGCACGTTCGCGGACTGGTTCGCCGCGGACAACTCCGCCGAGGACCTGCAAGCGCATCTCGAGTGCTCGTATGGCGAAGCGCTGCAGCGGCGCGAGATCGAAGATCGCGATTGGGTGACGCTGCTCGCGGAGTCGGACGGACGCGCGATCGCGTATGCGCAGGTTAAGCGCGGCGAAACGCCGGCGTGCGTTGAAGGAGAGACGCCGATCGAGATCGCGCGCTTCTATGTCGATCGCGCGTTTCATGGAAAAGGCATCGCGCAGCAGCTGATGAGCGAAGCGATCAACGCCGCGCGCGAGCTCGGCGGTGAGACGATCTGGCTCGGCGTGTGGGAGCGCAACCCGCGCGCGATCGCGTTCTACGAAAAGTGCGGCTTCCGCGACTGCGGCTCGCATCCGTTTCTCGTCGGCAGCGATCTGCAAACCGATCGGGTTATGGTGTTGCAGAGATGAAGCGCCCGCTCCTGATCCTCGTCCTCGCCACGACGCTCTGCGCGCAGAAGGATCCCGTCTCGCGCTCGTGGAATCAGCCCGTCGCGCCGTTCCGCATCGCCGGCAACGTCTATTACGTCGGCGCGACGGACATCACTTCGTATCTCATCACCACGCCGAAGGGACATTTTCTCCTCGACGGCGGTTTCGAAGAAACCGCGCCGATGATTCGCGCGAACATCGAGCGCCTCGGCTTCAAGGTCTCCGATGTTCGCTTCCTCCTCAGCAGCCACGCGCACTACGACCACGCCGGCGGACTCGCAGAGCTGAAGCGCATCACGCGCGCGAAGTTCGTTTCCAGCGCGGGAGATCGCGCGCAGCACGCGCGCGGCGGGAAAGACGATCCGCAATTCGGCGATCGCTTTCTCTATCCGCCAGTCACCGCCGATCGCATCGTCAACGACAACGAAACGCTCACCCTCGGCGGCGTCGTCATGACCGCGCATATCACCGCCGGCCACACGCCCGGCTGCACGACGTGGACGACGAATGCCGGAGGCAAACGTGTCATCTTCGTCTGCAGCCCCAGCGTGCCGAACGGCTATCAGCTCGTCAACAACGCAAAGTATCCGAACATCGCCGCCGACTATCGACGCCAGTTCGTCACGCTGCGCGCGCTGAAGCCCGACATCTTTCTCGGCGCGCACGGCAACTTCTTCGATCTGCAGGACAAGATCAAATCGAAGAACTTCGTCGATCCGGAGGGCTACCGGCGATTTGTCGATGAGATGGAGCAGCGCTTCGAGAACGTGCTCGCGTCACAACTGGCTGCACGGAACTCGAATCACGTTGAGCCCATCGAAGTTGCCCGTCGACCAGTCCGATGAGAAACTGATCGTGATCGGTCCCTCGACGGCGAGCGTCAGGTTGTTTTGGTTGTAATGCGTGATTCCTTCTGACTGGAACGTGCAGACGATCGGGTTGGTGCCGCTCAGCGTTCCGCTGAGGTTCAGCAGGGTGGTCGTGCCCATCCCGAAAATCGTCTGCATCGTCATCTGACCGGCGACGTCCGTGGTTCCGATCCAAAGCTGGAACGAGCCGAACGGGCCGTTGATCGACTGCGGGTTGTGGAAGCTGAAACATTTCACCGACACCACTTGGCCGGGCGCGAACGCTAATTCAGACATTATTAAAGACTCTCCTCGGCTAGGAGTGTCCGGAAAGGCCGATTTCCCTACCGTGCCTATGGCCGCATCGTTCATCCGCTGTAGCGCAGAGCGCGGCGTGGTAGCTCGATAAGGTCACGGTGCCGCTTTTCGCAGACGCGCGAGGATGAGCTGGAATATCTGGACCATTTCGAAAGTGATCATTCTTGGCGTCACTGAGATTCCTTGAGGAGTTGAAGCGTTCACAGCGTGGCAGCCCTTCGGACCTTCACACTGACGTCGAGTTGGACGACGACGGTACGGCCGTAGCATTGGCGTGAAACGCGTGGATCGGCACCGACTCGGTAGGGCCGAACGTGCGGGTGACGCGCATTTAGTGTTCGGCGCGAGTCCGTCTAAAATCGTTCCACATACCAGGAGCAAAAAAAATGACACTTACCCCTTCCGCGGAACGGGAGTGGCTGGCGTGGTTGTCCGCGCAACCAGATCCGTTGCCGGCACTGCAGATCTTCGCCTGTCACTACCATTTTTTCTCGCTGCGTCAGGTCATCGCATTCACGGGCCTCTTCCGCCGGGTCTCCCCCGTCGACCGCGAATCCCTCGCCTCCCTCGGCGAAGTGCTTCATGAGGAGCTCGGCGCCGGCAATCCTCGGCAGGTGCATTCGATCCTGTTTGAGAAGTTCGCACGCGCAGTCGGCGTCGACGTCGACCGATTACCGCTCTCCGAACACGCAGTTGCAGTGGGCGTTCGCGAGTACGTCGACGCACTGTTCGAAGCGTTCGACGGCGGATCGCCGGCCACGGCATGCGCGGCTTATGTGTTCCTCGAAAGCTCGGCGGTCGAGACGTATGAGCCGCTGCTCGCGACACTCACGACGCTGAAGATTCATCCCGATGCCCTCGAGTTTTTTGCGCGCCACGCACAAGTGGAGCCAGGGCACAAAGAGGCGGCCGAACTGCTTGCGGCGCGTTATGTGGACGACACAACGCGCGCGGAGTACGATGCCACGATCTCGCGGCTCGGCGCGAAATGGGAACACTTCTGGCGCTCGATCGCCGACGTGACCAGAGCGGCATGAGCCTCCCACCGACTGGCGAGTCGAGTCCCGCGTGGCCGCTTCTGTGCGACCTTGTCGCATCCGATCGCCTGATCTGTTTCACCGGCGCGGGCATCTCGTCGACCCTTGAGCGCCAGGCCGGCGGGATGCTGCCGCAATGGCCGCAACTCCTGGGCGAATTGCTCAGTGCGATGCGGTCGCGATTGACGGCAGAGGACATCACTACGTGCGAGTCGCTGCTCGCGGTTAAAGGCGCAACCGGCGACATGCTGATCGAGACCGCGTCGATCCTCGAGCGCATCGATCCAAAACAATTCGAGGTGAAGTTGCGCGCGGCAACCGATCCTGTCGCCGGCCATACCACCGATGCCCATCGCGCGCTTGAGGCGTTGCGTCCGCTGGGTATGGTGACGCTCAACTACGACGAAGCGCATGAGAACGCGTTCAAACGCGCGACCGAAGTGCTCCTCCCCTACGATGAGGAACGCCTCACCGAACATCTGCGGCGCAATCTTGACGCGCCGTTTCTGCTCAAGGCGCACGGTTCGATCGGATCGCCGCTGCCGCTCGTGCTCACATACGTGTCGTATCGCGAGCTGTTGGTGCGGCGGCCGGCGTACCGCGCGTTCATGAATCACCTGTTCACGAACTTCAACATGCTGTTCTACGGATTCGGCATGACCGATCCCGACATCGACATCTTGATCCGCAACCTGCTCGATCAATTCGGCGCGCCGATCCGCGAGCATGTGCTCGTGCGCCAGGCGAAAGACGACGCCGACGCGCAAGGACTCGAGACGTTGCCGCGCAGCCGCTATCGCATTCACTCGCTGCACGTGGAGAAATTCGACGACGTCCCCGCGCTGCTGCTCAAGACGCTGCACACGCCCGGCCCCACGACGCAGCGCTTGATCCACGACGCCATTTGCGGGAATCAAAACGAGCGCACGGCCGCGCATCACGCGTTAAGAGCGCTCGGTCCGGTCGGGCGTCTTTGCGCGCAGGAAGTGCTGCGCCACAAGCTCGTCGAATACGACGCCAACGCGCACTACCTTAGCGAAGTCGCCTATGCACTCGGCGACCTCGCGCCGAAGGAGAATAAGGACCTATTGATGAAGCTCGTTGCCACTGAGCTCGCCCGCAGACGTCCCGATCCGCCGGCGCGCGCATTGACGGTGCTGCGGCCGGCGCTGGTCCCCGCCGACATCCCGCAACTCGAAGCGTGGCTGCCATTGGCTGAGGCGTTACCCGATGATCTCGATTATCGGGTTGCAGCGTATCTGCGCTACCTGGTGGTCTACGTGAAGAACAAGTTTTTGTCCGACAAAACGAAGCCGGTCTAGAACGACCTCCGGATATTTGCACGGCGCGGTTAGCCCGCCGGCCTGTCACGCCGGAGGTCGCGGAATGGAGCCCGTCGATAGCCGCCACTTGCGGCTTCGTGTTCTCAGCGAGTCGTTTAGAAAATTGTGACTCGCAGAGTCACTCGCAAGGGCGCTGATTTCATGAACGGAATCTGTACGAACCCGCGACCAGATGCACAACACGGCGTACGGCACAAAAGAAAACCTTGACCCACGAGGATCGGTCTACGTCGACATTGACTACAACGCCGGCAAGGTCTATTTCTCGATGAAGTTTAAAGGATTTTAGAAGCGGCCTCGACTTCGTCCCTACCGGGGGCCGCTACGGCCCGCATTGGGACGCGATGACCGCGACCGCGCCGGCGAACAATCCCAGCACCGCGGTAATGACCGGATTGATGCAGGCCGCCAGCGCCGGCACCACGCCGAGCCATCCGATGAGCGGGATGACGACGCCGGAGACGGCGATCACGAGCTCCTTCGCGACCTCGCAGTTGGTCTTGTTGCAGCGCTGCCTCCACCACGCCATCACACCGAAACCGATACCGGTGAAGCCGCCGCCGAGGGCCCAGAACGCCGGGCAGCAAGTGGTGAAACAAAGCAGGATCAGGCCGACGCCGATCAACACCTGCCACGTGAACAGAATCCCCCACGCACAGGGCTTCGGGCAGAAGATCGCGAAGATGATGCCGGCGATGACAGCGATCGCTCCGAACACGGCGGCCGCCGTGAGAAGGAACGTGGCCGCGGCCGGAATGCAAGCGGCGATCGATAACGCTGCGAGCGCCAGGATCGCGGCGATGGTCATGATGATGCGCGAGGCGAGGCATCCGAACCCGCCGCCGCCACCGCCACCGCCGCCTCCTCCGCCCGGGCCGCATGCCGGGACGGTCACGTTCGTCGAGCCGGTCGACGGCGGACAGCCGGGGCGGTTCACCGTCACGGTCACCGTAAACGTGCCGGCGGCGGCGTAATCGTGCGAGGCGTTCAGTCCGGGAAGTGTGACCAGCGGCGAGCCGTCGCCGAAGTTCCACGTGTAGTTGCCGGGCGCCGCGGGCGGATTGGTGATCGCGCTGAAGGCCACCGTCGCCGTGTTTCCCGGCCCCGCGCATTCGTTCGCGCCGAGGGTCGCGCTGACCATGGTGATGATCGGGCAGCACGGCAGGACGGTGACGGAGGTGTTGGCGAAGCCGCAGAAGTTAGGAAACGGACAGAACACGACCACGCTCACGCCGAAGTTGCCGGCCATCGCGTAGTTGTGGTTGGCGGTCGGTACATTGGTGATGAGCTGCGGACTGCCGTCCCCGAAATCCCACCGGTATTCGCAGCCGGCGACCGGCGGCACCAGGACGGCGTTGAACATCCCGGTCGCCGAACCGGGCTGCGCGCAGCCGGTGACGGTGCCGCTGACGGTGATCGTCTGCGGGCATTGGACGTTGCAGGGCGGAATCACGACCTGCACGGTGTCGCGGATGAAGCAGTCGCCGGTGGGGGTAACGCAGGTCGCGGAGACGACCGCGCCGAACGTGCCCGGATTCACATAGACGTGTGTGACCGTGGGCACGGCCGTCACGACGACCGGTGAGGCGTCGCCGAAGTTCCACTGATAGGTGCAGTTCGGCAAGGGAGGGACGATGTTGAACGTGAACGTCGCTGTCGCGGTCGAGCCTCCGCCCGCGCAGCCGGTGACGACGACCGTCAGATCGCCGGTGGAGTCGCCGCACGGTCCCGGACCGGTTTCGCACTGCAGCACGCCCTGCACCCGCTCGAAGCAGTCAGGATTGTTCGAGCAGGTCGCGACGACCTCGAACGGCTTGGTGCAGGCGCATTGGTTCGCGCCCGCGATGAAGACGGCGATCCATCCTCCCGCCGCGTCGATCGGCACCGTCAATGTCAGCGGCGAGCCGCCGCTGCAGGTGAGCCTCACCTCGACCGTGCCGGCGGTGCATTCGTTGGCCGTACCGGTAACCCGGATCGACGTCGGCACCGTGCCGCCCGGATTCACGATGCCCGTCACCGAAGTGACGTGAATCTCGCAGGCCATATGCTTTGACGGAAGTATAGACCTGAATCGGCCCGGGCGGTGAGCCCTTGCATCGATTTCCCGAAACCTGCGTATATAGCCGCAGGATGACGGCAATCGTGGTGGACATGCCCGGCCCGGAGCCAATACTGCCGAGGGCGCAACAGGGGGATCATGACGCCTTCGCGCAGATCGTCGAGCAGCACGAAGCCATGGTGTTCAGCCTCGGATATCACTTCTTCAACGACCGCGGCCGCGCCGAGGAGATCGCGCAGGATGTCTTCCTGCAGCTCTATCGCAGCCTCGGCACGATCGAGTCGGAGGCGCACCTGCTCTTCTGGCTCCGCCAGGTCACCACGCGCCGCTGCATCGACGCCACGCGCCGCTCGCGGCTCAAGCCCGTCAGCCTCGAAGACGCCGGAGAGTTGCGCGCCGCCGAAAAGCGGAGCGACGCGCTGATGGATCGCAAGCTGAAGTCGCTCATCGAACAGCTGCCCGAGATCCAGCGCGCCGTCGTCACGTTACGCTATCAGGAAGATCTCGATCCGTCGGACATCTGCCGGATCGTCAACCTCCCGGTCAACACCGTCAAGAGTCATCTGCACCGGGCACTGCAGGCCCTGCGTAGAAAGCTTGGAGAAACCCAATGAACCTCGAGAACGATCTCAAACGCGCCTTGCACCGCGAATCGCCGCCGGCCGGTTTCGCGGGACGGGTCATGGAACGCATCGAACGCGACCAACGCCGCACGCGACCGATCTGGTGGCGCGCCGCCGCGGCCACGGTTGTTCTCGCGGCGGCGCTCGGCGGATATCGCCTCCACGAGATCCGTCAGGAGCGCGGCGAGCGGGCGAAGGAACAGGTCCTTCGGGCCATGAGCATCGCCAGCGAGAAAGTCCACTATGCCCAGCAGCAGGTGCGTGAGATCGGATCGCACTAACGACATTAAGGAGACATGCAGCCATGCGTAAACTGATTCTGATCCTCACTCTGTCGCTCCTCGCCGTCCCGGCGATGGCGCAGCAGATCAAGATGGACTTCCCTGACCTCGCCGACCGCGCCGACGAAGTGGTCGACGTCACACTCGATGCGTCCCTGCTTCGCCTCGGCGCGAAGTTTCTCTCCGAGAAAGACGAAGACCAGCGCGCCGTGCGCGACCTCGTCAAGAACCTCGAAGGGATCTACGTCCGCAGCTACGAGTTCGCGCACGACAACGAATACGACCGCGGCATCATCGATCGCATCAAGTCGCAGCTCGGCTCGACCTGGAAGCCGCTCGTCACCGTCCGCAGCAAGCGCAAAGAGAACGTGAACATCATGGCGGACATGCGCGGCGACCGCGTCGTCGGCCTGGTGATCATCGCCGCGGAGCCGCGCGAGCTCACGATCGTCAACATCGTCGGACCGATCGACATCGACAAGCTCGCCGCGCTCGAAGGGGAGTTCGGCATTCCGAAATGGTCGAAGGGGAAAGATCGTGACTAAGCGACTGCTCTGCGCCGCACTCCTCACCGCGCTCGCGCTGCCGATGTACGCCGACTTCAATGCCATCGCGCGCGCCGTCGATCAACAGCGCGGAGTGAAACGCGTCTGGATGCCAGGACTCGGGTTGGCGCGCTTCCTCGTGTGGGTGGTCCGTCCGAAGGGCGTGCACGACTTCCAGCTCGTCACGTTCGAAGGCGGCGATGATGCCGATCCGCACCAGCTGCAGGCCATCATGCGCGACAACGTCGGCCCGGGATTCACGCCGCTCGTGCGGGTGTGGTCGAAGAAATCGGGGGAGTGGAGCTTCGTCTATGCGCGCACGCGGCCGAACAGCGAGCGCGTCGAGCTGGTGGTGCTCGCGCACGATGATGAAGACACGGTTCTCGTCCGTGTAGATGTGGACGCCGCGATCATCGGACGCGAGCTGAACTCGCCGAGAGGAGTGACGAAATACGCTCGTCAGTGAGACAGACAGTCGTGAAGGCCGGGTGTAGAATGCACGGACTTCCGAATGGCCCGGCACCAAGAACGCGACGAGTCGTACGATCTCCTCAATCAATACCTGCAGGAAATCGCGAAGATCCCCCGGCTCACGCCTGAGCGCGAGAAGGAGCTGGGGCGGCGCGTCCAGGAGAACGACAAGGCAGCGCTCGAAGAGCTCGTCAAAGCGAATCTCCGGTTCGTGGTGTCGTACGCCAAGCGCTACCGCAACGCGCACGTGCTCTTCCTCGATCTGATCAACGAAGGCAACATCGGACTCATCCAGGCCGCGAAAAAGTACGACCCCGACAAGAACGTCAAGTTCATCACGTACGCGGTGTGGTGGATCCGGCAGGCGATTCTGCACGCGCTGTCCGAACAGGCCGGCGCGTTCCGCCTTCCGCCGAAGCGCGCGAATCTGATGTACCGCCTGGAGAAGGCGATCGCGACCGCGATCACCGAGGGGAATCACATCCCCACGCCGGACGAGCTCGCGCTCAACCTCGGCGTGACGGTCAAGGAAGTCAACACGCTGCTGCAGGCGAACACGGACAACTATTCGCTGAACGCGGAGCTCGACGAAGACTCGCACACCGAGCTGGCGGACGTGATCGAGCAGACCACGATCCCGTCGGCGGAAGACGAGATGCAGGAGCAGTCGCGCCGCGAAGAGCTGCTCGCGCACATGTCCGAGCTCTCGCCGAAAGAGCGCCTCGTCCTCACGCTGCGACACGGCGTGAGCGATAACATCCCGAAGAGCATCCGCGAGCTCGCGCAGTTCCTCAACCGCACGACCGAAAACGTGACTTCGGTCCTCGACAGCGCCCGCGAAAAAGTCTGCGCGCAGCTCGGCATCAACGACAGCGAGCTGGCCGTGCTGCTGCTCTACACGAATCCGAATCCGAAAGCCTGGCCGCGCTACTGGTACGAACTCGATGATCGCCCCGAAGGCGTGACCGCGGATATCCCGCAAGCCCGACTTCCCATCCTCCAAAGCCTGCGCGAGAAGGGGGGCGTGCAACTGGCCATCGACGCGCTGACGTTGGAAGAGAAGACCATCGTCAAGCTGCGCTACGGCGTGTTGCAGGATGACGAACTGACGCTGCGGGATATCGGGGAGATTCTCGGATTGTCGCGCGAACGCGTCCGGCAGATCGAGTCGCGCGCGGAAGCGAAGTGTAGAAGGTCAGTTCGGCGCGAGCGGTAACCCTCGGAACGCCGGCGTCCCCGCCGGCTGGCCCGGCGGCGTCCTCGCCGCCGCACTCCTATAAACTACCCTGCGCAAATGCCCGACCCCCAAACCCCACCCATGGGCCGCCTCGACGCGTTGGATGTCGGGCCGCGGAAGCTCACGATCCAAACCGAGTTCTTCACGCGCCCCGCATGGCGCATCGAGACGAAGGTCTACCTCGGCGGAGAGTTGAAGAAGGTCTACACCGAGGACATCGCGGAGGATCGGGAAGGCGAGCTGCAGACGCTCATCAACGACTTTCATCAGGCGAAGATGGACGAGATCATGGAAGGCCTGCGCGCGCGGAAGACGCAATGATCCGCGCAAAGGCGCTCAGGAAATCGTTCGGCCGCCACGAGGTGCTGAAAGGCATCGACCTCGACGTGATGCCGGGCGAAGTCGTCGGCCTCATCGGACCGAACGGCGCGGGCAAAACGACGCTGATGTCGTGTCTCCTCGCGTTTCTGCATCACGACGGCGGCGAGATCACGATCGACGGACTTCCGAATGATGATCTGCGCGTGCGGCAGCGCACGGGATTCGTGCCCGAGCGGATGAACTTCGACCGCCGCGCCACCGGCTATTCGTTTCTGAAATATATGGCCGGACTCGCGCGCGTCGAAAACCGCGAGCCGAAAGTGCGCGCGATGCTCGAACGCCTCGGCATCTCCGGCGCGGCGGAACGGCGGCTCTCGCAATACTCGCGCGGCATGCTCCAGCGCATCGGCATGTGCCAGGCGCTGATCCACGAGCCCGATTTTCTCTTCCTCGACGAGCCGACGTCGGGACTCGATCCCAACGGCGTGCTGCTCGTGCGCGATCTCATCACCGAGCAGAAGCAGCGCGGCGCGGCGGTGCTCCTCAACTCGCACCAGCTCGCGGAAGTGGGAAAAGTCTGCGATCGCGTCTTCTTTCTGAACAACGGCGTGATCGGACACGAAGAAACGCTGCGCCATGTCGACCGCATCGTCATCGCCATCACGATGCTCGCGGGATCCTTTGATGCAAGCGCCGTCGCACGCGTAGCCGGAACGATGCCGAACGAGAACGTCGTCATCACGAGCGTGGAGACGGAGGCGGACATCGCGCGCGTGGTGCGCGACGTCGTCGCCACCGGCGCGGGCGTGATCGACGTGCGACGGCACACGGCGGATCTCGAGGGCATCTTCCGAGGTGCGGCATGAACGGTGTCGTCGTCGCGGAGACGGTGCGGCGGTGCGTGACGAGCATCGCGTATTGGCTGTTCGTCGGACTCGCCGCGATCGTCGCCTTCGGTCTCGCGCGCTTCGACCGTCCGGGAACGGCGTGGCCGTCGCTCATGTCGCTGCTCGCGTTCGTCATCGGCTGCACGCCGATCGGTCCCGAGTTTTCCTCTGGCACGTTGCAGCTGATCCTCACGAAGCCGGTGAACCGCGCGGTCTATCTGCTCTCGCGCGTCGCCGGCGCCACCGCCGCGGTGTGGATCGCGACCGTCATCGCATTCCTCTTCGAGATCATCGGCCGTGCGATCTGGGTACCGGAGCTGCGTCTCGACTATGTCGGCTCGGTGCTGATTCATAGCTTCGCCGACACGATTCTCATCTGCGCGCTGCTCGCGTTCTTCGGCAGCTTCACCCGCGCGTACTTCAATCTCGCGATCTATTTCGTGCTGATGATCGGCCTCGGCGTGGGGCAGGGGATGCTGTCGATGTTCCGCTCGACCAACAGCGCGCTCGGAAACTGGCTCTACTCGCATGCGATCGTCGAGCGCAGCGTTGCCGCAGTGTCGCGGAATCTCTTCCCCGATGCGCCGCCGCTGTTCGATTGGCGCTGGCTGTTGATGGTGTTGTCGAACGCCGCGCTCGCGCTCGTCGCCGCGTGCTTCATCTTCCGCAACAGGGAGGTTCCCTATGGAGCGGACTAGCCGCGGCGGACTCGGAGCGCCGGCGTCCGCGCCGGCTGATCAGGCGGCGTCCTCGCCGCCTCGGCGCCGAGACGGCGCCGGGCCAGATGATATGAGAAGGCCAACCTCCGGCGCAGTCGCAAGATAGCGCTGCAAGGTTTTCGTGCTCAGGGCACAGAAAGGAGATTGGCCATGAAGAAGTCTACCAGCGCAGCGAACCGCACGACGAAGCAGAGCAACAACATCAGCGCAGCTGAGGTGATCGGAATCGATCTTGGAGATCGGAAGTCTCACTTCGTCGGACTGAATGCCGAGGGCGAAGTGGTGGCCGAGGGACGGGTATCGACGAACGCTGCGGCGATGTCGAAGGAGTTCGGCTCGATGGGAGCGAAAGTGATTGCGATCGAGACCGGTACTCACTCTCCGTGGGTCTCGCGGCTTCTCACGCAGCTGGGCCATCGCGTGGTCGTGGCCAACTCACGCAAGCTGCGTCTGATCTACGAGAACAGGCATAAGAACGACCGCGCCGACGCCGAGTATCTGGCACGGCTGGTACGGATGGACCCGAAGCTGCTCGAGCCGATCACGCATCGCTCGGAGCGCGACCAGCAGCATCTGGCGCTTCTCCGTTCGCGCGACAAGCTGGTGCGGACCCGCTCGGGTCTGATCACGCATGCCCGGGGGACGGTCAAATCGATCGGTCTGCGCGTGCCGGCCTGCTCGGCGGAGGCATTCGTCAAACGCGCCACAGCGGTGATTCCGAAGGAGCTGAAAGCGGCGCTCGATCCGGTGCTGCGGGCCATCGAGCACCTCAATAAAGAGATCGCCGACTACGACCGAAAAGTCGAGCAGCTCGCCAAGACCGAATACCCGAGCGCTCAGTTGCTCATGCAGGTTGTGGGAGTGGGAGCGGTGACGTCGGTCGCATATGTGGTGACGCTGGGCGACCCGGGCCGGTTCACGAGGAGCCGCACGGCGGGAGCGTGGGTCGGTCTCACGCCCGGTCAATCCGCGTCGGGCCAGCAGGACCCGCAGATGAGGATCACCAAGGAAGGAGACAGCTACCTGCGCCGGCTGCTGGTCAGTTGCGCGCACTACATCCTCGCTCCCAATCGACCCGACTCCGATCTGCGCCGGCACGGGCTGGCGCTCGCGGCGCGAGGAGGTAAGAACGCGAAGAAACGAGCCGTAGTCGCAGTCGCGCGGAAGCTCGCGGTATTGCTGCACATGCTCTGGCGAACGGGAGCCGTGTACGAGCCGCTGTACAACGCGAACACAAACGCAATGCGCTCGGCAGCTTGAGAGCCAGGCAGACCGATCAGCAAAGAACAGAGATGTCTACGCTCAATCCCTCATCCGGGTGACTGCGACCGCCGGCTTGGTCGGCAGCGATGTCAGACCGTGGTCCAGATGGCAGCACCCACTTGAACCGGACCTCAGCATGCACCGAGCTCGATCGAGCTCACCGAGAGTGCGAATGGAAGCAGGGTCAGGACGAGCGGCGAAGAATGAAGGAGGGCGGCGTCACGTCGCCGCCCCTTGACAGGATTAGGCCTTCTCATGGAAGCCGGCGAGACGCCGGCGTTCCGTACGCATCGCGAGGTTCCCTATGGAGCGGACTAGTCAGCGCTACATTCCGGTTGCACTGATCATCGTGGCCGCGCTGCTGCTCGTGGCGCGGATCGTCACGAGTTTCTGATGCGCCTCGAACATCTCACCGAAAACGAAGAAGACCACTGGCGCGGCGAGTTCGCGCAGGAGAACTGGATCTTCGGCTCGCTCACGCTCAGCGTCACGCTGCCGGAGTTCAGCGGCGGCACGCCGTCGCTGCGCGAGATGCATTTCGGCTATTACCTGCAGCCGCTGCATCTCAACGTCGACGATCGCGAGGATCTGCCGCGCAAACTCCTGTATGTGCTCGCGCGCCGAAAACCGCCGCTCGATTTCCTCGAGCTCGTCGGCGCCGGCGTGCGCATTCCACACTGTTTTCCGACCGGCTTCACGCTGGGCTCGGTGCTGCGGATCACGCTCCAGGAGCTGAAGCGATTGCCGCTGCGCGAGCCGCTACAATGACGCCGCGATGACCCCCGTCCGCCGTCTTCTCCACTATTTCGCGAAGTACAGGAAGACGCTGCTCCTCGGCGCGGCATGCGTGGTCGGCTCGGCGGCGTTTTCGCTGCTCAAGCCGATGATCATCGGCAACGCGGTCAATGAGCTCGGCGGAGCGTTCACGCGCGCGACGCTGCTCCGTTACGCGCTTCTGCTCGCCGGCGCGGCAGCGGTCGAAGGCATCTTTCTCTACCTGCAGCGCTGGATCATCATCGGCGCCTCGCGCGACATCGAATACGACATGCGGAACGACTTCTACGGTCATCTGCAGAGGCTTCCGCTGCGCTTCTACCACGAGCAGCGCACCGGCGATCTGATGTCGCGCGCCACGAACGATCTGGCCTCGGTGCGCATGCTGATTGGTCCCGCGGTCATGCACTCGTTCTCTTCGACCCTCGTCGTCTTCGGCGCGTTCCTGATGATGCTGCGCATCGAGCCGTTGATGGCGTCCATCGCGTTGCTCGCGGTGCCGGTGGTCGCGGGAATGGTGAAGTTCTTCGGCGAGCGCATTCACGTCCGCTTCAAGTCCGTGCAGGACTACTTCGGCGACATCTCCGCGCGCGTGCAGGAGAACCTCGCCGGCGTGCGCGTCGTGCGCGCGTTCACGCGCGAAGCGAGCGAGCTGGAGACGTTCCGGCGGATGAACCGCGAATACGTCGAGCGCAACCGCTCGCTCATCCGCCTCACCGCGACGTTCTATCCCGCGCTGCACATGTTCATCGGCTTGATGTACGTGCTGGTCTTCTTCATCGGCGGACGGCGCATCGTCGCCGGCACGATGACCCTCGGCGACTTCGTCGCGTTCCAGTTCTATCTCGCGCGGATGATCTGGCCGCTGATCGCCCTCGGCTGGGTGATGAATCTCTTCCAGCGCGGCATGGCCTCGATGCGGCGTCTGCACGACATCTGGTCGGCGGAGCCGGACGTCGATGCGAACGAGCGCGTCGCGGTGCAGCCGCACGGCGATCTCGAGATCCGCCATCTCACGTTCACCTACACGAATCGCGCGGTGCTCCACGACATTAACCTCAACGTGCGTCACGGAGAGACGATCGGCATCGTCGGGCGCACGGGCAGCGGCAAGTCGACGCTGCTCTCGCTGCTCACGCGCACGTTCGAGCCGCCGCCGGGCACGATCTTCATCGACGGCCGGCCCATCGAGACGATCCCGCAGGAGCAGTTGCGCGACTGGATCGGCATGGTGCCGCAGGAAACGTTTCTCTTCTCCGAATCGATCGCGGAGAACATCCGCTTCGGCCGCGCCGACGCGCGCGACGAAGAGATCGCCGAGGCGGCGGAACAGGCCGGACTCACCGGCGACGTCGCCGCGTTTCCGCAAGGACTCGGCACGGTGATCGGCGAGCGCGGCATCACGTTGTCGGGCGGACAGAAGCAGCGAACCGCAATCGCGCGGGCGCTCGTGCGCGAGCCGCTGATCCTCATTCTCGATGACTCGCTGAGCGCAGTCGACACGCAGACGGAGGAGAAGATTCTTCGCGCGTTGCGCGAGATTCGGAAGGGGAGAACCGCGCTCATCGTCTCGCATCGCGTGTCGTCGGTGAAAGACGCCGATCACATCGTCGTGCTCGACGACGGAACGATCGTCGAGCGCGGCACGCATGAGTCGCTCCTCGAGAAGGGCGGCTACTACGCCGATCTCTATCGCCGGCAGACGATCGAGGCGGAGCTGGAGGAGATCGCGTAGTGAGTGACGTCGAACGCCACGAAGACGAAGGCGCAAAAGCGTTCGATCCCCGCCTCGCGCGCCGCCTCCTCGGCTACCTGCGTCCGTATCGCTTCCGCGCCTCGCTTTCCGTCTTCCTGGTCATCCTTTCCTCGCTCTTCGAAATTGCGGGTCCGGCGATCACGGCGATCGCGATCGATCTCTACGTCAAGCCGCTGCAGAGCGCGAATCCGCTCGGCGTCAGCAAGCACCTCGGCGACTGGCTCGCCGCGCACGGCTGGGCCTTCGATCCGATCAGCGGCATCAACGCCGCCGCGGTCCTCTATCTCCTCACGCTCGTCGGCGGATTCACGATCCTCTACACGCAGATGGTGCTGATGAATCTGATGGGGCAGTACATCATGTACGACCTCCGCAAACAGATCTTCACGCACATCCAGCGGCTCGACATCCAGTTCTTCGACCGCAATCCCGTCGGCCGCCTGATGACGCGTGTGACGACCGACGTCGACGCGCTGAACGACCTCTTCACCGCCGGCTTTGTGGCCATCTTCGGCGACATCGTCGTCCTCGCCGGCATCGTCGGCGTGCTGTTCTGGATGAACTGGCGCCTCGCGCTCGTGCTCTTCTCGATCACGCCGTTCATTGTGCTGGTGTCGATCTGGTTCCGCCGCGGCGCGCGCGTGACGTATCGCAAAGTCCGCGCGCGCATCGCCGCGATCAACGCCTTCCTGCAGGAGCACATCTCCGGCATGTCGACGGTGCAGCTCTTCAATCGCGAAGAGAAAGAGGCGATGAAGTTCGAGAGGCTGAATCGCAAGCACCGCGACGCGAACGTCGAGTCGATCTTCTACTACGCTGTCTTCTATCCCGTCATCGAGCTGATCGAGACCATCGGCGTCGCGTTGATCGTCTGGTACGGCGGCGGGAAAGTCATTCAGGGAACGCTATCGGTCGGAGCGCTGGTGGCGTTCTTCCAGTACTCGCAGCGCTTCTATCAGCCGATCTCCGATCTGTCGGAAAAGTACAACATCCTCCAGGCCGCGATGGCGGCGAGCGAGCGCATCTTCAAACTGCTCGACACGCCGGTGCACATCAAAAGTGGAGGACAGGCACTCTTGCCTATCAGCCTCGAGTCCATCGAGTTCCGCAACGTCTGGTTCGCCTACAACGACGAAGACTGGGTCTTGAAGAACGTCTCGTTCCGCATCGAGCGCGGCGAGCGCATCGCGCTCGTCGGCCACACCGGCGCGGGCAAAACCACCGTCACCTCGCTGCTGCTCCGCTTCTACGAGCCGCAACGCGGCGAGATCCTGATCAACGGCGTCGACTTTCGCGAGTACGACCTCGAGTCGCTGCGCCGCCTCTTCGCCATCGTCCAGCAGGACTTTTTCCTCTTCAGCGGCAACGTCGCCGACAACATCTCGCTCGGCGATCCCGAGATCTCGTCCGAGGCCATTCGCACGGCGGCGGTGCGCGTGCAGGCGGATCGGTTCATCTCGCGGTTACCCGAGGGATATGCGTCGCCGGTGCGTGAGCGCGGCGCGGGACTGTCGGTCGGCGAAAAGCAGCTCCTCTCGTTCGCACGCGCGCTGGCGTTCAATCCGCCGGTGCTCATTCTCGACGAGGCCACGTCTTCGATCGACACGGAGACAGAGCTACTGATCCAGGAGGCGATCCAGACGCTGCTCGAAGGGCGGACCTCGCTCGTGATCGCGCATCGCCTGTCGACGATCCGCTCCGCCGACTCGATCCTCGTGTTCCACCACGGCGAGATCCGCGAGCGCGGTACACACGAGGAGTTGATGGCGCACGGCGGGCTGTATCGGAAGCTTTACGAGATTCAGTACCGCGAAGCCGTGGCGGTGTAGACAGCGCGTCCCGGCGTTCCGTACCTGCTGCTGTGATTCCCCGGTCGCGTCGTTCCAGCTACGGATGGTCGTTGGTCTCCGACGCCGAAAAGGATGCGCTGATCGGGCACATCGTGAACGGAACGCGCACCGCGTCCCCGACGAATCTCGACATCTTCGTTACCGACCGCTGCAACGTCGATTGCTACTTCTGCAGCCAGCTCGACGTCCGCACGACGCAGGAGCTGCCGGTCCCGAAGATCGTGCATCTGCTCCGATCGATGGTGCCGCGCGGGTTGAAGTCGATCCGCTTCGGCGGCGGCGGCGACCCGCTCGCGCACCGGGAGATCGTGGCAATCCTCGATGCGCTCGCCGAGACGCCGGTGCAGCTCGAGAACGTGACCACGAACGGCGTCGGCCTCAGCGCGGAGGTCGCGGAGCGCCTGGTCGCACTCCGCTGCACCGACATGCTCATCTCGCTGAACGCGGCGAGCGCCGCGGAGTACGCGCGGATGATGCAGGTGAACGGACGCCTCTTCATGAAAGTGACCGAGAACATTCGCCGGCTGCGGGAGATCCGCGAACGGGCGGCCGCAGATGCGCCGGTGATCGTCGTTCAGTTTCTGCTCGACCGCGCGAACTGCGAACGGCTCGGCGAGCTGTACACGCTCGGCCGCAGCCTGGAGGTGGACATCATCGTCTTCAATGTCGTGCGGCCGACCGCGCACACGCCGCAGGAGCTGCTGCTTCAGGACGAAGATCTCGAGCGGTTCGCGGGCGACCTGATCGGAGTCCTCGAAGCCGATCGCGATGAGCAGCGGGTGCTCGTCTGTTTTCCGTATGCGCGCTGGAACGAATGGCTCGCCGGCGTCGCCGCGGAGAAAGGATTTCAGGTCGCCGACGGCGTGACCACCGCTCCGTCATATTCCGAATCGATCGGCCGATGTTTTTTCGGTTGGTACACGGCCGTAATTACCGGCGCGGGCGAGGTCTTTCCATGCTGTGCGCTCTCGCGGCCGGGGTACCAGCCGCTGGGCAACATTCATGAGAATGCATTCGAGTCGATCTGGAGCGGACCGGAGTTCGACCGCCTGCGCGACGAGATGCGCGAAGTGTTTCTGACGAACGGTCAGGTGCCGCAGGACGAGCTGCAGCACCTCGTGCCCGACTGCGTCAAGGAGAATGCCTGCTGGCTGAAAACCTTCACGTTCCGGCACGACGAAGCGTTCTATTCGAAGCTGAAAGTGGCCGTCGAGCGCCGCCGGGGTATGGGTCACGTTATTTGACAAGTCCGAAAAACAGGCCTACCGTCTGCAAATTGGTCCAAAGTGAAGGGAGGGGAGGCGAAAAATGAACGTTAGGTTCTTCCCCGGAAGTTTGAAACACAAAACGAGTTTGGTCGCCGGGTTCCTCCGGCAGTTTCGCGTGGAGCACGAGCTGGTGCGCACCGAGGAGTACAAAGCGTACACGCATCACCTCGGAGAAGACCCGGCCGTGGAAGTCGATGGGCGGATGTTCGTCGACCCGAACGTGGACGCGCTGAAGAAGATTTTGCACGTCGACTAGGCCGACCTGAACATCGACTCCGTCTCGCGCTCCACCGTCTGGCGGATGCGCGACTCGAACGGCCGCGCCAGGAACGGCAGCTTCCCGTCGATCACGACCTCGGAGTCCGTGATCTCCACCGTCCCCTCGACCGTGAAGCCGCGCGCCTTCCCTTTGAAGTGCAACGTGTCGCCTCGCCACTCATGCTGCACGTCATCGGCCTTGTCGCCGAACTGCCCGAGCAGCTGCGTGATCCGCTGGTTGACGATCGTGCGGGCGTTGGCTTTGGTCGTGCGATGAGGAACGGCGATGCGCATGCGCGGGCATCCTGCGTGAGGCGTGCCTACCGGCTTTCCTGCGCGTACACGAGCAACTGCCACGTGATCCGGCCCTGCTTCGGATCATGCGCGTGGTGGGTGTCGGGCGGGAGGCGCTGGTTTTTCTGCACGGTGATCTCGTCGCCGCAGACGGAGCAGCGATAGATGCCGGGATTTACGGCGATGGTACCGGGTGCGTGACGCGTATCGAAACAACTGCCGTCCACGTGAAGCACGTGCTCGCGATACTTGTATTGCGCCATTCATCCTCCGGGTCATGACCTCCTCGTCCGTCCGCCGCCACCGGGGAAGTGTCGAAGGAGTGATCGAGAGTCCGGCGATCATCCGGACGGCGAGGAGGTCACTTCCCTTGACACTACAGACGGACATTTGTGGGGGATTTGCCAGTGGGGCGGGGCACAGATTCGTAAACAACCCGCTCGACCGACCAACTTGCCGGCGTGACGGCCGGCCCGCCGCGGCTGCGCACTCCGTCGAATTCGAGCACCCAGGGATCGGCGAGCGGCTCGTCGGTGGTGACGAGAAAATAGGTGTCGATGCCGTACGGCGGCGCGATCTCGAACTGCACGCCGAGGCGGATCTCCGGCGGCGCGGGAGACGCGAGCGGAACGCGGTTCTCGACCGAGCCGCAGCGCGGAAAGAGCAGCGTGCTTTTTCCGAAGCGGTCGATGGTGAAGACATAGACGTAGCGTTGGCGTGCGGGCGCGGAGGCGCGATGGCGCAGCGCGAGCTCGTACCGCTCGCCGGCGATCAGCGCGTCCTTCGCGATCTCTCCGTCGCGCACGCGGCGGAGCGCGAGCTGGTACGCCGGCCGTTCGACGGGCGGCGACTCGAACAGATTCCAGTCGTGAATGCGGCGGAGGCGGAGGATCGCGTCGCGCAGCGCGGTCAGCTCGCCGGCAGGAATCCAATCGCTGCGAAACGGCAGACCGATCTTGCGCCGGTCGGCGCTCGTGGTCGCCGGCCGCACCCACGCGTACGTCACGCCGCCGCTGGCGTAGCGGCCGACGAGGATGTAATCCGCTTCGTCGGGCCGCGCCGTCGGCTCGACGCCTTCGCGCGCGATCTCGACGGTCGTCGGCGCGGGAAGCTGAACGAACAGCGACGCGCCGTGGGGCAGTTTTGCGATCGCGGCGATGGCGTCGCGCGGCTGCGCGGCGAGCAGCTCGACGCGTGAGCCGAGGAGCTCCCAGCCGGCGTTGCCGCGTCGAAGCAGGTGCGTGGCCGGCGACTCGGTGGGATCGCGCACCCACTGAATTCCTCGGCGCGAGGCTGCTTCGAACAACCGCCGCGCGATCGCCGCAATCGCGTCCGGAGGCTCGGCGACGCGCGGCGCCCAAACGCGCAGCGGGCGAGCCGGTGCAGCCCATCCGGCGACCTCCAGGATCGTCCCGGAGCGGATTGCTGCGCCTCCGCTCTGCACGCGCGCGTGACTGCGGTCGAGACCGATGAGCGCCGTGACGCGGAGCCGCGCCGTGCCGGTGCGCAACTCGCTGCCGATCGTCAGCCCGCGCGCCCATCCGCCCAACAACGCCACCGTGCCGTCGCGCTGCACTTTCTCGACGAACACGACGCCGCGGCGCCGGCGGACGGTGCGTGCGCCGAGGAACGGAGCGTAGCGCGCGGAGGCATTGCCGGCCATCACGGGCTCCTGGAACGGCGTCTCTGCGCGCGTTCGCGCTCTCGCGCGTAAAAACAAATCGCGTGCGCTTTCGTCGCCGGAGGAGTCGCGCATCGCGCGCAGCAGCGCCCATGAGAAAACGCCGTGAAACGCCTTCTGCTCGTCGCGTGTCTCCCACGCGCGATCGAAGTCCTGCGCCGCGGCGAGGACCAGCGCGCCGCGATCCTCGGGGCGTGGTCCGTAGCGCGTGCGATCGGCGACGTCGCGCGCATCGGGCTTGATGCCGCGCGGATGCGCACCGGTGGGGATGCCGCGCGCGCCCGAGCCGCTGTAGCAGTTGTCGAGCACGATCGTCAGGCGCGCGCCGCGATTGAGCATGGCATTGAAGAGCGGCCGCAGCTCTTTGTCGCGGATGTCGCGCACGCCGGTTCGCGAGTCGGCCGGCACAATCGACTCGTCCAATCCATCCGGCTCATCCGACAGCGAATTGCGCACTTGCGATCCGTGTCCCGCGAAATAGAAAAACAGGATGTCGTCTTTGGCCGCCGGTTCCAGCAGATGCTTGTTGATGCTTCGCAGGATGGCTTCGCGCGTTGCCTGCTGATCCGTCAGCGTGACGATGTCGCTTTCGGCGAAGCCATAGAGCAAGACGAGCATCTGCTGCAATGCCTTCGCGTCATTGACCGAGCCTTTGAGATCGGCCCAGTCGCGGTCGAGCGGCATCGCGATGCGCGGGCCGAGCCGCGATGCGCTGTAGTCATTGATTCCGATCAGCAATGCGCGCCGCGCCGCGTGCGCAACCGGTGTGATTGCGCAAAGCACGAACAGCGCGGTAGCGACGTGCCTCATCGACGATCACCGGCACATCTCCAGCGCTGCCGCCTCCGATGCGCGGACATCGCCGAACGTCCAGAGCTTGCCGGTGCTGTCCTTGTAGGCGACGCCGCGAAATGCGCGCTGCCGCGAGAACTGCATCACGCCGCCGCGGTACACGTCATACGCGCCCGCGCCGTAATGCAGCGCCTCGACCATCGAGTCTTCGAGGATGATCGATGTCTCGACGAAGAGCACGCTGCAATCCGATCCCGCGGCGTGTCCGCGGATGTGCCACGGCGCGAGACCGTTTCGTTTGTAGTGATCCGTAAACGCCTGCGCTGCACTCATGCGCGCCTGATCGTTCGCCGGCCGCCGGTTCGATTCGCAACCGGTCATCAAACCGATCATCACGACAACGACGATCGATCGCATGGGGCGCCTCCTTTCGGTGTAGTGGAGGACAGGCACTCTTGCCTGTCCTCCTTGGTTTTTGGACAGGCAGGAGTGCCTGTCCTCCACGATCATGGTTCGGCTTGGGCGGGTGGACAGAGTGCGATGTCGTAGGCGGAGCGGCTGACGTTCATGCGCAGCGCATTGAGCAGCTCCGACCAGAGCGTCTCCTGCGGGTGAACCGACTGCCACGACACCGTCGAATACGACGGAGCACCCGGCGCCGCACCCGGTTGCGGTACGAGGCGCGCCGTGGACGACGGCGGGTTTGCAGTGACGTCGTAGTAGCGCTCGAAATGCTTGCCGACGCCGGGGGTGGGGTCGGGATTGGCCGGCACGAGCGGGGGGAGATTGAGCACGGCAATTTCGACGCGGCCGTTGGAATCGGGAGTGAGGGTCATGGTGCGGCCGCTGCTGTTGTCGAATTTCGTCTCGACGAGGCGGATGCTGTCGCCCGACACCGTGATGTCGGCGCCCATCCAGGTCGCGATCGCCTGCGAATACGACGACGCGCTGCCCTGGCCGTCGAGGCGCTTGAACTGCACCGGCGTGACATTGGAGCCGATGCGGGCGACCGAATAGGTGAAGATCTTTCCGCTGGTCAGATGAAAGCGCGCGGCGACGAGACCCTCCGGCGGATCTGCGCCGAGAACGTCGGAATTGAAGCCGCAGTTCGCGCAGATGTCGCTCAGTTTCGCGAGCCAGCTGTAATCCTCGCGCTCGGTGGACGACGTCGGAATGATGGATGTGCCGCGCACGCCGGTCTCGAAGTCGAGCGCGGGGAGATCGTCGTCGCCGAGGCCCTTGAGGATGGAAATTTCGGAGCCCGAAATGTCCCAGGCTCCGCCGCCGTCCACGGCGGTTTCGAGCGTGTCGACCGCGGCGTCATTGGCCTTGTCGGCGAAGAGATACGTGGCGATGCCGCTGTCGGTGGTCGGGCAGGTTCCGGTGCAATTGCCGGCGCGGGCAATGACGACCGGTTTGTGATGGGCGAGCGTGGTGCCGTCGGAGAGGGAGTGGGCGTGGGGGATGTTGAGGAGAACGACGTCGAGCTCGGTACCGTTGCTATTGGGGACGAAAACCATCATCCCGCTGAAAAGGATTCTTACGATGAATTCCAAGGTGTGTTCCTCCATTGACTCGTTTTTGCGTCGACTCGAACGGTGACGATGCGTGACCGATCACCTGGAACGAAGCCCACGCCACGGCGTACTGAGAACCGCGGGTCCGGAGCAGGTCCAGTTGGGCGAGTTGCAGTGCCTCTGCGGCATCGTGCCCCTGTTCATAGTGACGATGGAAAGACACCGACAGCTGCTTCGCTGTGGCGTCATTCACATCCCACAATGTGCCCAGGACCGCCGGAACCCCTGCGGCGATCAGCGGCCGTACGAGCGGCGCCACACCTTCAGGACCGACGGGAAAGCCTCCGGCGCTGCTGCAGGCAGACAGCACCACGAGACGGGTTTGATCGAGCTTCAAATGTGTGAGCAGCTCCTGCGCCTCGAGCGCACCGCTGTGCGCGTCCGACGGCGCGAGGAGCAGCAGTGATTTTTCCGGATCGGAGGGAAACACGAGCGCGTGTCCGGCGAAATGCACCACGCTTTTTCCCTTTGCCAGTGCGAGAAATCGCTGCGTCGTCGCGTTGCTCCCGGTGAGCACCTCCGCGTGCGGCGCATACAGCGCGCGGATTTCCTTCACCTCTTCGTCGGCATAACGCAGCGGCTCCAACCCGTGAGCGAACGTCCATTGACGGCCGAACGACGGATTGCCGACGAGCAGCGCAGACGGCGACGCGTCGCGGCCTAACGCGCGGTCCCGGAGCAGCGAAAAGATGTAGAGCGTCGCACTGCCATCGATTTCCACCGGCGCGATTTGCAGAAGATGCCGCTTCGCGGTCGAATCGTGCAGCGCCGCGAACGGCAAGCCGTGCATGGCGCCGTCGGGAATGATCACCAGCCGCTCGAAACGCGTTCCGATTTTCTCGAGGACAGGAGCGAGGAGCGATTGATAGGGAGCATCGAGCCGGTTGACGAACGCTCCGGGATCGAGGCGCCGCCCCGATTCCTGCAGCTCTTTTGTCCATCGTTGGATGTCGCTCTTCCGAACTTCGAGCGCGAGCCATTGGAATTGCTCGCGCGACAACATCCACACGAACGTTCGCTCGGGTGTCACACAGTATTGAAGGAGAACCGTGCCGGGCGGCAGATTGGCTTGAATGTCCTTGCGCGAAATCGGCCCGTTCTTTGTGAGTTTGCGAAATTCGGGCGGGAGGAAGTCGAGGTGTAGGACGAGATCGAGCGGCTCGAAGGCATGCATCCGTTCGGCGCGCGCAAAGGCCTGTTCCGCGTCGCCCTGTTCCATCAGCTCGCGGATGCGTTGCCGGTGCGCATCCTCGAAGCGCGCGAAATACGGCGTCCAGATCGTCTCGGCCTGTCCGCGTGCCCGCTGTTGCAGGATGTCCCGTTCCTCCAGCGCCAGCTCCTTGAGGGCGAGGTCGACGTCGTTTCCCGCCTCCGCGGTCCGCCCTGATTTCCGCTGCGCCTCCGCGCGCTGAAGCAACAGCGACGCGCGCAACGTTCGCATTTCATCGGGCTCGAGGCGCTCGAGCGCGCGGGTGAATTCGCCCGCCGCGCGGATTGGATTGACGGACAGGAGGGCCCGCCCTTCCACCTCGGAGAGCACCGCTTCGAACCAACGCTGCACGGACTTGTCGGTTTTCTGCGCATTGACGCCGAGGAGCCTCTCCGATTCCTTTAAGTCGCGTCGCGCGCCTGTGTAATCGTTGAGGACGAGCTCGATGCGCGCGCGCTCGCGAAATGCGACCGCGAGGTGTTGGAGAATTTCCGTGATTTTCGTGGTGTCCGTTGTCTGCGCGAGCTCGCCCCGCAGCGTGGCCACCGCGTAGTCCTGCAGCACCAGCGCCGCGGAGGGATAGCCGAGGGCCAGCGCGGTGCCTGCGGTCTCTCCGATGACCCCGTGGCGGATGCGGGTGTGCGCAATGTTCGAAAGAAGGCGCATCGCCTGAATCGCCTCGCGCATCGACAGCTCGTGCTGGCCGGCAAGCCTGTAATTGCCGGTATTGGAGCGATAGGCGTGGGCGAGACTCTGAGGATCGCTGACCGCGCTGAACGTTACTTTCGATTTGTCGGTGGAGATGATCGATTGGACATATTCACTGTGCGCGGTCTGAATGTATCCATGTGTGGCAAGCGCTCGGGCATGGAGATACGGATAAGGACGCGACTCGCGCTCGGCCGCTGCCGCCAATGCCTCCGCTTCGGACGGCAGAGCGAGCGTCAGTGCCGCCGCGCGCTTCTGCTTTGCCTCGAGATACAACGGACTGCCGCCCTTTTGCAGCAGTCGCTCGGCTCGCAGGTATGTCTCCGCAGCGTTCGGGCCCGCAGTGCGCGCCTGTTGCAGCGCAAGTTGCCCGTCTTTGTTTTTCGCTGCCGCCGCCGCGACATCCAACACATATCGATCGCGCAATCGCTCGTGCAGCACGCTCGCGAACAGCGCGATTGCAGCAGAGTCGCCTGTTTGCAGCAACTCGAATTCGAAATACTGCAATGCCGGCTGGGGGAATGGCTCGATGAGCTTTGCCAATGCGGCGCGATCACCACGCTTCAATACTGCGGCCAATTGCAGCTTTCGGCTCTCCCATTCGACCAGCGCATCCGCCGGCTGCAGCCGCGCCAGGTGCTCGCGCGCTTCGCGGCTCCAGTTCGGATCCTTGTCGTTCACGACCATGCTCCACGAGCTCTTCGCTTCCGCGAAAAATCCGAGGGCCTCTTGTGAAAGCGCCAGATTGAATCGCGCGTGTGCATTGCGAGGATCCGCCTGTAATGCCCGCTCCGCCGCCGCCAACGCGGCGAGCAAATCCGACGCGCGGTCTTCACGCTGTGCGCGGACGTAATACGCGGCAGAAACATCACTCCAAACGCGCGGATCGATGCGCGCGAATCGCTCGAAGGCGTCGATCACCTGCTGGATGCAGCGCGGATGCGTCGACAGCATCCGCACGGCTTCCGCGTGATCGGTGATGTCCTTGCTGCACGCCTGATTGCTTTGCGCGACCGGCGGGCCGCACGCGGCGTCCTGCACGACGCGCGTGCCGCCGAGCGGCAGAATCCGGCACGGTTTCCATGATGTGCGGGTCAGCCGCGGCTCGACCGTTCGGACCCACAGATCGCGTTGGCTGGTGTCTTCCTCCTTGTGACAGCCACCTACGAACCCGCACAGGATGAATGCGATGGCCAGCCGTTTCACGTTCCGCATACGATACTTATTCGACAGCGAGAACGCGCGATGAAGAACGGAGCCGCCGTCGAACGTGACGAGCGATTCAAGACGCTGTATCAGAAGTACTACCGGCGAGTCGTTCGCTTTTACGTCCGCGCGTTCCGCTTCGCCGAGGAAGACGCCGAAGAGCTCGCGCAGGAGGCGTTTCTGCGCTTCTATGAGGCGATGGACGAGTATCGCGGCGACGCGGAATGGGCGTTTTTCGAAAGCATTGCCCGCAACGTGGCCTTCAACAAAATTCGCTGGGGAAAAACGCAGAAGCGGAATGCGCGAACGGTCGACATCGACGACCCCGAGCTCACGCGCAACGAGCCCCCGGCGCCCGAGGAGCCCGATTATGCCGAGCGGCAGGAGGCGGCGTTGCGGCGCAAGCGGCTTTATGACGCGATCTCCTCGCTTTCGCCGGCGCAGCGCGAGTGCGTGCAGCTCTGGCTCGATGATTTCAAATACGACGAGATCGCCCGCGCGCTGCGCACGAGCATGGACGCGGTGAAGTCGCGCCTTCGCGACGCGAAGCGGATTCTGCGCGCACGGCTGGGAGGCGACGCCATGCTCCCGGAGGATGAAGAATGATCACGAAATCGGATAAACAGTCGGTCCATCAGCAGCTCGTGGCCGGGCAACGCCGGAAAACCGGAGAGCCGCCCACCGCCGAGGAAGCACTCGCGTATTCGCGTGGCGAGCTCTCGCCCGAGGAAGAGACACGAATCCGGGAACGCCTGCTCGGTCATCCGGAGCTCCTGCGAACGTTGGCGGCGGAGTTCCCGGCCGAAGGTGCGGAACCGGGAGATCCTGATTATCTGACGGACGCAGAGTTCGCAATTCACTGGAACTCGTTGCAACAACGCAGGAACAAACGCGGCGAGCGAGGGAGAGTCGTGCAGTTCTGGCGGATCTCCACCGCGATAGCCGCGGCGATCGCTATGGCCCTCGGCGTGATGCTCTGGCAGTCGAGCCAACGCGCGGCGGATCCGCGCGTCGTGTGGGAGCAGCAGGTGCTCTTTCCCGACGGACACCGCGGCGCAGGCGGCACACCCACGGAGTTGACCGCTCGCGGCGAGACCGTTCTGCTCGTCATTCCGCTGATCGGCGAAGGAAGGCATTCGGAGTACCGCATCGAGATCAATCGCGTGAGCAGCGGCCGCCCTGTTTGGAACAGCGGCGCTCTCGCGTCACGCGAGGACGCAACGTTTTCGATTCTCGTCCCGCGCCGCTTTCTCGAAGCGGGCGATTATCAGATCGTGATGATTGGAATCAGCGGCGCGGCGGAAGAGCGGCTCGCGACATACTCGCTGCGTGTGCCGGCCGGACGCTAGGTCACTGCGTGCAGCAGTTCACCAGCGGCATGTCGTGGGTGCTGCCGTCGAGGTTGACCTGGATCGCCGAGCTGATCGCCGGATCACGATGCGCGCGAATCCAGGTCAACACTTCATGCTCGACGTACTTGCGCAGGTTCTCCACGGTGACGACGCAATGCGCGGGCGAGCCCTTGCAGTTCAGTCCATCGAGCACCGCTTTCGTGAACACGCCGTTGCCGCCGTCGTCGTACGCCCACCTGCCCGCGGTCGCCGCGTAGAACACCACCTGACCCTGAACGCGCGTCATGCGATCGAGCGGCGGCGCCGCGGTTGGCGGATTGGGGCGCGCGCCGGTGATGCGCTCGCGGCAGGCATCGAGGAAGAGCAGTGAGCGCTGCGCCCCGGTGGTCGCCACGATGTCGAACATTTTCTCGGTGGAGATCGCGGTGTGGGGATCGCGATAGAGCGATGCAGATCCGAGGACGTACGAGTTGCCCTCGGACATGAAGCCGTGCGTTGCCAGCGCGAGGATGAAGATGCCGTTGCGCCCCGCACGCGTGGCCTGTTGGTGCAGGAGCGCGAGGATGTCGTCCTTCTCGGCGCCCGCGATTTGCGCGCCGGCGCGTCTCAGTTCCTCGAGCCGCCCTTGCGATTCGCGTTTGTACGGCGTGCCGGAGAGCGCAAGGACGATGCGTTCAGGCGGCACGAGGCCGACGCGCGGATCGAGTGCGAAGACGTAGGCGAGATCGATCGCGTCGTCGACCGCGAACGGCACGTCGAGCGTCTTGTCTTTCGTGAATTTGCGCACGCCGACGAACAGCGCCGCCGACTGCGATCGATCGAATCGCGCCGCCGCCGGCACGACGGCCGAGGGTGCGGCGATCTGCAGCAGACGCGCTCCGCGACTGCCCTGACTCCGGGGCATGTACGTCGCCGACGCAAGCGCAGCTATCGCCAGCCCGAACACCACGGGACTCCAGATCTTGTTCATGCGAATCTCCCCACCGACGCAGACACGCAGAGTGGGAAGTTGTGGCGTTTTACCTACATCCGAGGTAGCCTCGGATTTAGGGACTTCCGCGGGTCGACCGCACCATGCTCTCGAAAGTGTGGAGTGTCAGCGACACTCGGAATTGATGCAGTACGAATCGTCATCGAAGTGGATGCCCGGCAGTCCGGACAGCCGGGTTTCAGTCTTGTAGGCCTTCCGGATCAGACCGTGCGCGAGTCGTACTCGCGCGTCTACTCGGCCCTCATCAACTGCGGCTTCTTCCCGAAGTCGCGCCACATCGTCGTCAATCTCTCGCCGGCCGATGTGCGCAAAGAAGGGTCGGGATTCGACGTCCCGATCGCGATCGGCATTCTTCACGCCGTAGAAATGCTGCGTGACGAAGACGTCGCCGGTCGCGTCTTCGTCGGCGAGCTGTCGTTGGATGGCACCATCGCTCCGGCACGCGGCACGCTCTCGATGTCTGCCGCGCTCGCGAAGGATGGCTGCATCCGGGAGCTGATCGTGCCGGCCGCGAATGCGAATGAAGCCGCGGCCGTGCAGGGGATGCGCGTCGTCGGCGCGCCGCATTTGCTTTCGCTGCTGCGGCACATCCGCGGCGAGGACGCGATTGAGCCGACCGCGTGGATGTGTCCCGTCGAGCAGCCGCTCGAAGGCGTCGACTTCGCCGAAGTGCGCGGACAGGCGCAGGCAAAGCGCGCGCTCGAAGTCGCGGCGGCGGGCGGGCACAACGTGATGATGATCGGCCCGCCGGGATCGGGAAAGACGATGCTCGCGAAGCGGCTGGCGACGATTCTGCCGCGGCTCTCGCTCGACGAAGCGATCGTCACGACGAAGATCCATTCGGTCGCGGGCTTGCTTCCCGTCGGCAGCGGCTTGCTCTCGCGCCGCCCGTTCCGCGCGCCGCATCACACGATCTCCACGGCCGGACTCGCCGGCGGCGGAACGCCGGTGCGGCCGGGGGAGCTGAGCCTCGCGCATCACGGCGTGCTCTTTCTCGACGAGCTGCCGGAGTTTCGCCGCGAGACGCTCGAAGTGATGCGCCAGCCGATGGAGGACGGCCTCGTGACCATCGCGCGCGCCGCGCGCACGCTCACGTTCCCGTCGCGCTTCACGCTCGCCGCCGCGCTGAACCCTTGCCCGTGCGGCTTCTTCAACGACACGCGCCGCGAGTGCACCTGCTCGCCGGTGCAGATCTCGCGCTATCTCGCAAAGATCTCCGGACCGCTGCTCGATCGCATCGACCTGCAGGTCGAAGTCGCCGCGTTGACGAGCGACGAGATCACGTCGATCGATCCCGCCGAACCGTCGTCCGCGATCCGCGAGCGCGTCGAAGCCGCGCGCGCGATTCAGCGCGAGCGCTTCCGCCGCTGCAACGCCGACATGACCTCGCGACACATTCGCCGTTTCTGCGAGCTCGACGCCCCGTCGCGCCGCCTTCTCGTCTCCGCGATCGAGCGCCTCGGCCTCTCCGCCCGCGCGCACGACCGCATTCTCAAAGTCGCGCGCACGATCGCGGATCTCGCAGGATGCGAGCGGGTCGAGTCCGCTCACGTTGCGGAGGCCGTGCAGTATCGGGCGCTCGATCGGGCGTACTTCCGATGACTACCTGCGCCACTCCACCGGAAACAGCGCACCCGCTTTTTTCGGATCGAGGTCCACCGACACGAGCTTCGCGGCGCGCGCGAGCACCGGATCGAGGCCGGCGGCGAGATCGGCGGCCGTCGGCAGGACGGTCTCTACCTGCGCCACGCAATCAGACGCAGTACTTCATCACCGTGCCGCGCGATCAACTGCTGCAGGAAGACCTGGCCGTGTTCCGGCTGATCATGGCCAGCGCGCACGTCGAGCGGTACCTCGACGCCGAGCAGCAACGCGATGCGGAAGCGAAGCTGATCGAGGTGCTGAACGGCATCTATGACCACACGACGGCGATCCTCAAAGGCGATTGCAAACGGGGAGCGGGCTTCGATCGCAGGTTCAAGCCGACTTGAGTAACATGCACCCCTTCATGCACATCGTCGACGACGCGGAACGGCATCACGCGGAACAGCAGTGGCTCAACGGCGGCAGTGCGTTGCCGCTTGTGTCCTTGCTCGCGTCGCGGGGGATGAATGTCGAGGCCTCGGCGGTCGCGCGCGTTGCGCTGGCGCGTCCCGAATGTCCGGACGCGGACAAGCTCGAAGAGCTGCTCGACTCGCTGAGTGAAACGCCGGCGGAGTGGCTGGAACTGCTCGATGCGTTCGTCGCGGCGCCGACGCTCGTGCGCTGGCGCGAGATCATGCTGTTCGTTCCGCCGGAGTTGATCTACCTTCGCCAGCGCCACGCCATTCGCCATCTGCGCAAGCGCGGGCTCGAAGGAAATCTGCTCTTCCTCTGCGCGTGCGAGTTCGGACTCACGCCCGACGCGATCGAGCTCGTCGAAGAGGGATTGGTGCAGCCCGAGACGCTGATCGAGCGCGCCGAACGGGCCGCCGGCGCCCGCGCGACGTACCTCGGCCTGGCCGCGGAAGCTGCCTATCTCGCGGGCGATTTTCTCGGCACGATCCGCCTGCTGCGCGAGTCGATTTCGAGCGAAAGCGAGTGGTGCTCCGCAATTCCGCACATCGCCTTCATCCGCGAGCGGGCCTCCCAGACGGAGAACGAGGCGCTCGACCGCGCCGGCATCCCATCCTGGTAAGGCTCTATCCGTCAACAACTTAGCCGGAAATAGCAGCCTCGGCAGGTGTGTCTTTTTGGGGCACATTATCAAATAATTCAGAATAAACTTTCGCCGAACTCACGTTTTCCCGTCGCGAAACACGTGCGATTAATTGTTGACAAAATGCTGCCAAATTTTATGATCATGTCACCTACGCCAGAGGGGTCTGTGATGGGTGAGGAGTCGCAAGATGGCTTTTGAGAAGTGGGAGCCGACGCCCGAGTTTGAACGCTTCCCGGCTTCGGCCACCATCGTTCAGTCGCGACTCATCCGTCTTCCATCGCCGGTGGCGAACATGCTGCGCCTCCGCGGCAAGAGCAGCGCGAACCTCTACTACGACAAAAAGCGCAAGGTGATCGGCATTCGTCCGCTCGACAAGAAAGAGGAGGGCGCGGCGAAGATCCGGCAGTCGGACAAGTCGACGTCCCTACACGTGCCGAGCTTCTTCCGCTTCTACGACATCGAAGTTCCCGGCATCAAGCGCTTCCACTGCTGGTACGACGAGAAAGAGCGGATGGCGATGATCGATATCTCGAAACCATCGCCGCGCGGACGGCCGGCAGGCACTTAGAGAAAATGAAAAGGGCGGCCTCGCGGCCGCCCTTGTTGTTTTTAGTGGAGCTTTCTAGTGAAGCCGAATGGATCGGATCTTCTTGATCGTCGGCTGCGCCCACATCGTCGTGATCTGCCGCGTCGCTTCTTCGGTCAGCTCGAAGCGTGATGCGTCGACGACGAACTGTCCCGACGTCGTCTCGGGGAAGAACGCGCCGTTGTTTGCGAACAGTTGGGAGATCGAGGCGAGCGGGACCTCGGTGTCGTAGCCTGCGTTGATCGCCTTGATGTACTCGTTCGCGAAAAGCAGGTAGCCGAGGTCGGTGAGGTGGAATCCGTCGAGGCTGAAGAAGCCGCCGGTGATGTAGGAGCTCGTCACCCGGATCGGTCCGATGGTGATGCCGCCCGCGCCGGTGACGGGATTGACCGTCACGCGATTGAACAGGCCGCGGACGTCGGCCACGGGGATGTTTCGCGCCGACGCGGCGGTGCTGATGATGGCGTTGTATTCGGCGACGCGCGCGGCGATGGCCGCGGCCTCGGTCGGCGTGATGACGTCCGACGCCGGCAGCGGCTTGCCGGCGTTCGGCAGCGCGTTGAACGGCGGAATCGCGGGGAATCCGAAGCCGGTCGCGAGCCGCGTCTGCGCGGTCAGCAGCACCAGACTGCCGGCGGGCAGCTGGCCGATGTTGCCGCCGCCGAGATCGGCGATGTAGTAAATGGGTTGACCATTCGGACCGAGCACCGGCAGGCGCGTGGTCGGATTCACGATGAACGGCGGAACGGTGGACAGGATCGCCGCGCCGGCCGGATTGTCCGGCAGCGTGCCCACGACCATGCCGGCAGCCGGCAACTGGGCGATGAGCGTGTCGAGCATTCCCTCGTAGCGCGTCTTGAAATCGGCGGCGGTGGTCATGCCCTGATCGGTGCCGGAGAGCACGGAGCCAAGGAAATCGTTGCCGCCGATCCAGATCGCGACGAAGCTCGCGTTGAGCGTTTTCGCCTGCTCGATCTGGGTGCCGAGTCCGCGCAAAATGAACTGCCCGAACTGCGTCGGCGTGTTGGTGGCGGGCTCATTTCCCTTCAGCGTGATCAGCGCGCCGACCGTCGCTCCGGGAACCGCGAGATTGTTGTACGGGCGACCGAAGGTGGTCATCAGCGGGTTGCCGTTCGTTGTTCCCGCCGGCGCGATCGTCGGCGCCAGATTCACCAGCACGAGCTCGGGGCCGATGCCGGGATACGACACGAGAGGAATGGCGAAGCAGTGGTCCGCCGCGGTCGCGTTCGCCGGGCAGATCGAGTAGCCCAGTTGGCGGGCGAGCACCGCCGACCAGCTCCATACCTGATGGCGCTCGTTGAGCGAGCCGCTCTCCACGCCCGCGCCGTAGCTGTCACCCATCGTGACCAGCCTCGAGAAATCCGCCGCACCGCGGGCGCCGAACATCGGAACTGCGACAAGGACTGCGATCAGTGTTGCCGCTGCGAATTTGATGCGTTTCATGGGATCTCCTTCTTTAGAAGCGATAGCCGAGGTTGAAGCTCCACAGCGTCGCGTCAGTCTGATACGTGCCTTCGAAGCCCTCGGCGCTCAGGCCGTTGGTGCTGCGATCCTTGAAGTGGAGGATGAACGCGGCGACGTCGACGATGAACGGACCCTTGTGATAGCCGAAGCCGAACGTCGCGCCGAGGCGATCGGAGTCCGGAAGCAGCGGACCGACGCGCTCGGTCGGCTGCGGGTTCTCGTCATACAGCACGCCGAGGCGCACGTCCCAATCGGTCGTGGCCTTGATGTTCGCGCCGAGGCGGTAGCAGGATGAGTCGTTCCACTCCTGCTCGCGCACGAAGCTGCGTGCCGGCTGATTCTCGAAATCGACCGCGAGCGCCTCGAAGCGGCTCCAGGTCATGTGCGTGATGTCGAATTCGACTTCCACGCGGTCGGTCGGCTTGAACGCCACGCCGGCCGCGAGGATCGCCGGGAAGGGGAGCGTCGTGGTGATGTTGTCGTCGACCGGGAACGTGCCGGTGACGAGCGTATCGAGGCCGGCGTTGCCGGTCGAGATCTGCGTGAAGTCGGCTTTGCCTTCGAGATCGATGTCCATCTCCGTGCGATACGACGCGCCGAAGCGGAAGCGATCGCTCTTGAAGAGGATGCCGACGTTGTAGCCGAGGTCGTCGCCGTATTCGCTCTCGAGGCGCGCATTGCCGATGTCGGTGATGCGGCCGGTGAACGGATTCGGGAACGGCAGCGCGAGGTTCTGATTGAGGATCACGCGCGCGCGGCGGTATTCGACGCCGCCGCCGATGGCGAGGTTGCCGCTCGAGCTCTGCCAGGCGATCGCCGGCTCGACCGAGGTCGTCTTCAGATCGGCGTCACGCGAGATGAAGCGCCCGACCCACGGATCGGACCAGTCGGTGCGCAGGCCCCACGCCGCGAAGACGCCGACGCCCACGGTGAGGTTCTTGCCGATCGGATACGTGATGTACGCGTTGGGGGGAACGAACGTATGCCGGTCGTACTTGGCTTCGGTGCCGGCGGTGAACGGGTCGTTCGGATCGCCGTTGAACTCGTTCGTGAAGTTGATGAACGTCGCGCCGGCGAGCACCGTCAGCTCGCGCTGCTGCGCGAGGCCGGCCGGGTTGTAGAAGACCGCGCTCGGGTCGTCGGCGGTGGCCACGAACGCGCCCGCCATGCCGCTCGCCTTCGCGCCCTGCTCGAAAATCGAGAAGCCCGCGCCGAACGCCGGCGCGCACAACAGACAAGCCAGTGTAACCAAAACGATGAATCTGAGGGATCGCAAGGAGGACCTCCTAAGTCGATTATCCTAGAGGGAATTACGGCAATTTGAAACGGCGCGCATCATAGCACCGCTGCACGTGCCGGTTCGTGATGCCTGTTCATCCTTTGGCATCCAGCAATTCGCGGAGGATCTCGTTCGCGAGCTCGGCCTTCGCTTTCCCGCGCGTTTCCTTCATCAACTGCCCGACGAGAAAGCCGAAGACCTGCGCCTTGCCTGCGCGAAACTGCTCCACCTGGGCTGCGTTTCGTTCGACTACGCGCAACGCCGCCTCGCGGATTGCGCCGGGGTCGCTGATCTGCGCGAGACCCTTGCGCTCCACGATCGCATCCGGCGCTTCGCCGCTCAGCGACATCTCGTCGAACACTTCCTTCGCCGACTTGCCGCCGATCGCGCCGCTGTCGATCAGTTTGATGAGACGACCGAGCATCGGCGGCGTGACTTTGTAATTGATGATGTCGATCTTCTGATCATTGAGCACGCGCAGCACTTCATTGCGCACCCAGTTCGCCGCCGCGCGCGGATTCGCCGATTCGGTGACCGCGGCTTCATAGAAATCGGCGAGCGCGCGCGTGACCACGAGCTGTTCCGCGTCGACTTCGGTGATGCCGTGGTCGCGCTGATAGCGCTGCGCGCGCTCGTGCGGCAGCGGCGGCAGCGACGAACGGACGTCTTCGATCCACGCCTCGTCGACTTCGAGCGGCTGAAGATCGGGCTCGGGGAAGTAGCGATAGTCGTGCGCTTCTTCCTTCGAGCGCATCACGCGCGTCTCGCCGCTGGCGACGTCATACAGCCGCGTTTCCTGATCGATTTTGCCGCCGCTCTCGAGCACTTTGATCTGCCGCTCGATCTCGTATTCGATCGCGCGCCCGACATAGCGGAACGAATTCAGGTTCTTGACCTCGCAGCGCGTGCCGAACGGCTCGCCTTCGTGATGAACGGAGATGTTCGCGTCGCAGCGCAGCGATCCTTCTTCCATGTTGCCGTCGCAGACGTCGGTGTACATGAGGATCTGCCGCAGGCGGGTGAGATACGCGACGGCCTGATCTGCACTTCGAAGGTCGGGATCGCTGACGATCTCGATGAGCGGCGTGCCGGCGCGATTGAGATCGACGAGCGACCCGTCGCGCTCGTGCAGCAGCTTGCCGGCGTCTTCTTCCATGTGAATGCGGTGCAGGCGGATGTCGTTCACGCGCCCGCCGGTCGCGAGTGGCTGATCGAACTGCGAGATCTGATAGCCCTTCGGCAGGTCGGGATAGAAGTAGTTCTTGCGCGCGAAGATCGAGCGCGTGTGCACCGCGCATCCCGTCGCCAGCGCCATCCGGATCGCCAATTCGACCGCCTTGCGATTGAGCACCGGCAACGCGCCGGGGTATCCGAGGCAAACGGGACAAACGTTCGTATTCGGCGGCGCGCCGAACGCGGTCGCGCAGCTGCAGAAGATCTTCGTGCGCGTCAGGAGACGCGCGTGCACTTCGAGGCCGATGACGGGCTGGTACATGGGGGGTATTGTAATTGGGGGATAGGGGATAGGGGATAGGTTCTCCCAACCCCTAACCCCCATCCTCCAATCCCACTGTTACAATCCCTCTCGGGATCCCCCCTCACCATGCCCCGCCCTCCGCTCTTTCGCTCCTGGAAGATTGGCGTCATTGCTGTCGCCGCGGTGCTGTTCGTCTACGCGTTGGTGGTGCAGTCGCCCGACGCGCGCCTGGCGTCTCTCTTTTTCGCGGCGCTGGTGCTGGCCGCGGGTTTTCTTCGCATCGAATCCGGCGACGCCTCGATCGGGTTCGAGGCGGCGATCGCCTTCGGCGCGCTCATCGTCTTTCACAGTCCCGCCGTCGCTCTCGCCACGGTCCTTCTCGGCGGCGTCGCCTTTGCGCTGATCCGCCGCACGCGCGAGCTCGATGCGTACTACAACGCCGCGCAGCTCGCGCTTTCGTACGGCATCGTTGGCCTGCTCTACACGCTCGCCGTCGCGCGCGACGCGAAGCCGGCTGCGAAGATGGCGGGCTTCGTCCTCCTGCTCGTCGGCTACGTCGCCGCGCAGCTCGTCTTCATCTCCGTCCGCCGCTATTTCGAAGACGACGACGCGCCGCTCGACTTTCGGCGCGTGCTCACTGCACAGGGAAAACTGCTGCTGCTGATCACGCCCATCATCGCCATCGAAGTGATGCTCTTCGCGCGCTGGGGCGTCACCGGATTCGCGATCGCGTTTCTGCCGGTGCTCGTCGTCGCGTACTCGATGCGCAACGAGGTCGAGTCGTCGCAGCAGAACGTCGATCTCCTGCGCCGCAACCGCGAGCTGGCGATCCTGACTGAAAGCTCGACGCAGATCCTCTCCGCGGAAACCGATCACGAAACGCTGCGCCGACTCATGTCGCTGGTCTCGAAGCTGGCGAAGATGAAAGCGTGCGCGGTGGTGACGTGGGAGTCGAATCCCGACGTCGCCGGCACGGTCTATCGTTTCGGCGAATGCGAGCCGACCGATCAGGACATCCTTCGCTGGGTCGACGCCGCGGGATTCACGCAGTCGGCGCCGAGCCGCGCGTTCGTGTTTCAGAGCGACATGCGCAAGTTCCCGCTCTCGAGCGCGCACGCGATCCAGGTGCTGATCGGCATTCAGACGCCGGAAGTCATCTACGGCATCCTCATCTTCGAGACCGAGGACCTGTCGATCCTCAAGGCCGGCAGTCTCAATCTCCTCACGCTGCTCGTGAATCAAACCGCGCTGTCGCTGCAGGACCAGTTGCTGCGCCGCGAGATGCGCGAGAAGACGGTGCAGCTCGAGAGCAATGCCGCGACGATGACGACGATTCTCGATGTATCGAACAGTCTCATCGGCCAGTTCGACATCGACGCCGCGCTCACCCGCATCGCCCAGGCCATCCGCAAGGCCCTCGGCTTCGAGGTCGTTGTCTTCGCGCTCTACGATGCGCGCCGCGACGAGTTCGTGCGCCGCGCGCATGCGGGGCTCGACGACGTGTGGGACGAGGTGCGCAAGAAGCACGTCTCGTCCGCGGAGATGCAGGCGTTTTTCAATGCGGAGTTCCGCGTCTCGAACTCGTATTTCATCGAGCATTCCGCGCTGCGGCAGAGCGAGCACGATTTCTTCGTGCACCCCGAGGATGCGGACGACGGGTTCCTGAGGCCGGATGAGTGGCATCAGAACGACCTGCTGATCGCGCCGCTGATGACAGGCGAACAGACGATCGGATATTTGTCCGTGCGCGATCCGCACGACCGGCGCATTCCGTCGGTCGACAAAGTGAAGACGCTGGAGATCTTCGCGACGCAGGCCGTCACGGCGTTGCAGTCGGCGCGGCAGTACGAGGAGATCAAGCGCCTCACGTTCATCGACGCGCTCACGCCGGCGTACAACCATCGCTTCTTCCAGGAGGCGCTGTCGAAGGAGATTCATCGCCACTCGCGCACGAAGCACGACCTCGCGCTGGCGATGCTCGATATCGACAACTTCAAGAAGATCAACGACACGTTCGGCCACCCGGTCGGCGACGAGATTCTCAAGGGCCTCGTCGAAGAGCTGATGCAGAACGCGCGCGACAGCGACGTCGTGGCGCGGTACGGCGGCGAAGAGTTCGCGATCATCTTTCCCGACACGCCCGCGCAATACGCGCGCGACGCCGCGAACCGGCTGCGCGAATTGATTGCACGCCGCGCGTTCCGCCTGCCGCAGCTCGACCGCTCGCTGCAGATCACCGTCAGCATCGGCGTCGCCGTCTATCCGCGCGACGGCATGAACTCCGCGGAGCTCATCTCCCGCGCCGACGCCGCGCTCTATTTCGCGAAGAAGAGCGGCAAGAATCTGGTGGCGATGGCGGACGACGTGGTCCGCGAAGAAGCGATGTGACGGGCGCGCCCGTCATGCTGAGCCGCGTGAGACGGCGAAGCATCTCGGTTACGTAGGCTGAGATTCTTCGCTGCGCTCAGAATGACGAGTTAAGCTGCGCGCATGAAGCGCTTCGTCCTCCTCCTTCTCCTCGCTACGCCTCTCTTCGCTCAGTCGCTCGATGAGCGCGTCTCGCGCGAGCTGAACGCGCTGCTCGACACGTACAAAACGCTGCACGCGACGCCGGAGCTGTCGATGCAGGAGGCGAAGACGTCGGCGTTCGTCGCGCAGCGGCTGCGCCAGCTCGGCTACGAAGTGACGGAGAAGGTCGGCAAGTATCAGGACCCGAACGCGACCTGCTACGGCGTGGTGGCAGTGATGAAAAACGGCGCCGGGCCGACGCTGCTCGTGCGCAGCGACATGGACGGGCTGCCGGTGACCGAGCAGACCGGACTCGCGTACGCGAGCCAGAACACGGAGTGATGCACGCGTGCGGGCACGACGTCCACATGACGACGCTCCTCGGCACGGCGAAGCTGCTCGCGGATCTCAAATCGCAATGGAAAGGCACGCTGATCCTCATCGGCCAGCCGGCGGAGGAAGTCGTCAAAGGCGCCGAGGGGATGCTCAAGGATGATCTGTACGCGCGCTTCGGGACGCCCGATTACGCGATCGCGTTGCATGACTGGGCGGCGCTGGAAGTGGGGAAGATCGGCTACCGCGCCGGCGAGTTCATGGCCGCGACGGATTCGGTGAACCTCACGATCCGCGGCGTCGGTGGACATGGCGCCGCGCCGCACACGACGAAGGACCCGGTCGTGCTCGCGGCGGAGACGATCCTCGCGCTGCAGACGATCATCAGCCGCGAGCGCCCGCCGCTCAAGCCGGCCGTGGTCACGGTCGGAAAAATCGAAGGCGGCACGAAGCGCAACATCATCCCCGACGAAGTGAAGCTCTATCTCACGGTGCGCACGTTCGATCCGGCAGTGCGGCAGCTGACGCTCGACTCGATTCAGCGCATTCCGAAAGGCCTGGCCATGGCGGCGGGATTACCGGCCGATCGCGCACCGGTCTATGAGCACGTCGATCACGAGTCCGTCGCTGCGACGTACAACGATCCCGCGCTCACAGCGCGCGTCGCCTCGGCGATGACGCGCGAGCTCGGGAAAGACAATGTCGTCGAAGTCGATCCGGCGATGGTGAGCGAAGACTTCGGCCTCTTCGGCCTCAATCGCAAAATCCCGACGGCGCTTGCTCGTCATCGGCGCCGCCGACGCGGCGGCATTGAGCGCCGGAACGCAGTCGGGATTGCACTCCAGCAAGTTCGCGCCCGCTGATCCGGCGCTGGCGCTCCGCACCGGCATCCGCGCCGCCACCAGCGCTGTATTGGATTTGCTGAAGCGTTGACACGAGTCCTGCTGGCCGAGCGCGGCCTCACGACATTTCCCGCGGAAATCCCGCTGGACGTTCGTGTACTCGACCTCGGCCACAATGCGCTCACCGCCGTTCCTGACACCATCAGCCAGCTCACATCGTGCGATTTTCTCTACCTGCACGACAATCAACTCTCATCCCTCTCTCGCGGTCCCGCGCAATATTCGCTATCTCAACCTCAGTGAAAATCGATTCTCTGCATTTCCCGACGCGGTGTGCGATCTCCCGCAACTCCTGGAATTGCGTTTTACCGACAATCAATTGCCGTCGGTGCCCGATTGCATCGGCTCGTATCCGCGATTAAGAGAGCTGCACCTGCGCAACAACAAACTGCGCTCGATTCCCGCGTCGATCGGCCAATTACGGGAGCTTCGCCAACTCGACTTGCGCGGCAATCCGTTGGAGACTCTTCCAGACGAGCTGTTGACGCTCCCGCGTCTGGAGAAGCTCGACTTGCGGTGGGTGAAGATGACGCCGGCGCTCGAAGAGCTCGTGTCGCGGCTGGAGAGTGACGAGTGTCTCGTTTACCGCTGAAGCACGACGCGCAAGCCGATGCTGAAGCCTCTCAAATCCGGCGCGTGCGTGTAACGCAATGCGCTGCGCGCGCTGTCGGCGCCAAAGTAGAAACTGCCCCCGCGAATGACTTTCAATCCGCTTCCGCATTGTGCGGGTTTCGGATCGACGGCCGGTGAATCGGGATATGGGCAATACTCATCCTCGCACCACTCCCAGACATTGCCGTGCATGTCGTAAATGCCCCACGCGTTCGGCGCGAATGTCTTGACGCGCGCTGTTTTCTCGCGATCGTAATTTGCTGCACTCTCAGGCAACGAATTGCCGGCGCTGTACTCGGTCGCTGATCCCGCGCGGCACGCATACTCCCACTCCGCTTCCGTCGGCAGACGGAATTTGCCGTGGCCGAGGCGATTGAGGCGGGCCAGGAACTCCTTCGCGTCGTACCACGTGATCTGTTCCACCGGAGCATCCAGATCGCCGCGGAAATGGCTGGGATTCGTTCCCATCACCGCCATCCACTGCCGCTGCGTGACCTCGGTCGCGGAGAGGTAGAACGGCTTCGTGATCGTGACGCGATGCGGCCGTTCGTCCGGCCGCGATTGCGAGCCCATGACGAACGCGCCCTTGGGAATGGGAACGAACGTCATTCCCGTCGCCGGCTCGACATACGGAGTCTTCGCGCAACAGACGAAGACCAATGCCACGAGGGCGCGCCGGATCATCGGCGCGATTCTAAGCGGCTATTCGTAATCGCGTTTCTTGAAGTACGAATCGCGCTTCGCTCCGCCTTCGCGCGACGTCACCCTTTGCACCGGCGTCGTCGATGCGCCTTCCGCGGCGCCTTCAGGCTGCACGTTGTCGGCGAGCTGCACATCGGAGACGCGGCCGCCGATGTTTGGATCTTCCGGGTCGGCGGCGGGCGCGGGCTCGTTCACCTGCTGTCCGGTTTTTCCGGTCTGCCAGTCGGCCTGGCTTCCGTAGCTCTGCGGTTCACGAGTATCGTTGGGCATGCTTTCTCGCAACTGCACAAGAATTGCCATGCTCCTCCTGCTGGCTGCGCTCCCGCTCGCCGGCGCGCCGAAGAAACGCACCCCCATCGCGCCGGCCGCGGTGCCGCATCCGATCGCGCTCTTTCTCAACCAGCTCTCGAATGAAGGCAAGCGACAGGTCACGTTCCGCGCCAGCGCGCTCGGCACGCGCTTCTATTTCGAAGAGTCGGGCGGAGTCACCGTCTATCAATTCGCCGACGGCCAGTACGTCAAAGAGATTTATCTTCCCGGCGTGAATCTCGCGATCGCGATGAAGCGCTACAAGCCCGGCACGCGTTGAGCACAGGGCCGGGCGATGATTCAGCCCGGTTGGAAGCGCGGCGATCCGCTCGAAGATCTCGTCTGGAAGGAATGGCTCGTTACGAACGGCCTCGGCGGATACGCCAGCGGCACGATCGGCGGCGCCTGCACGCGCCGTTTTCACGGCAAGCTCGTGGCCGCGCTGCCCGCGCCGCTCGGCCGCACGATGATGCTCAACCATCTCGCCGAATGGATCACCACGCGCGACGGCCGCGAGCTGACGCTAAGCGGTGACGAGCGCGCCGAGGGCACGGTCACCTATCCCGATCCCGAATTTCTCGAAGAGTTCGTGCTCGAATGGGGCATTCCGGTCTGGCGATTCGCGATGAACGGCCTCCGCCTCGAGAAGCGCGTCGTGATGCCGTACTCGCAGAACACGACCTACATCGTCTATCGCCTCCTCGAAGGCGACGGCGTCACGCTTCACCTCCGTCCGTCGCTCAACTTTCGTCCGCACGAAGGCCTGCTCGCGGAGTGGAGTGAAGCGTGGCGCATGGACGTGAACGGAGGCGATGTCGAGATTTGTGAAAGCGACGAATTTCCGGCGTTGCGGCTCCGGCTGGTCGGAAATGCGGAGCTCGAGCAGAAGCCGGAGAAGATCGAGCCCGTCGTCTACCGGATCGAGCAGCGACGCGGATACGAGTATGAGGGGCCGCTCTGGAGTCCGGGCGTGGTTCACATCGAGCTCGAGCGCGGCATCGAATCGGGGCTCGTGGCTTCAACGGAAGCGTGGGACGTCATTCACGCTGTTGCGATGAACGACGTTCTCGTCTCAGAGAACGCGCGCCGCGCCAAGCTGCTGGAGAAGGCTGGTGTCGCGGAAGAGCAGCTCGTGCTCGCCGCCGATCAGTTTCTCATCCGCCCGCACACGCGTACCGCCGACGAAGCGCGCATCACCGCGATGGGAGACACGCCGCGCACGGTGATCGCCGGCTATCACTGGTTCACGGACTGGGGCCGCGACACGATGATCAGCCTCGAAGGACTGACGCTCGTGACGCAGCGCCACCGCGAGGCGGGGAGCATCCTGCGCACGTTTGCATCGTACATACGCGACGGTTTGATCCCGAACATGTTCCCCGAGGGAAAGCATGGCGGGCTGTATCACACCGCGGATGCCACGATGTGGTTCTTCCACGCCGTCGCGCGGTACGTGAAGTGGACGAATGACCGCAACACGCTGCGCGATCTCCTCCCGAAGCTCGTCGACATCATCGACCACCACGTGCGCGGCACGCGGTTCGGCATCGGCGTCGATCCGAAGGACGGACTGTTGTCGCAAGGGGAGGAGGGCTATCAGCTGACCTGGATGGATGCGAAGGTGGATGGGTGGGTGGTGACGCCGCGGCGCGGCAAGGCTGTCGAGATCAACGCCCTCTTCTACAACGCCCTGCGCATCCTGCAGGGATTTCTCGACGGGGAAGGCGCGACGCGCATGCGCGAGCTCGCCGACCGCGTCTATCAATCCTTCAACGAGCGCTTCTGGTACGAAGAAGGTCAATATCTTTACGACGTCGTCGACGAGCACGATCCCGCGCTGCGGCCGAATCAGATCTTCGCCCTCTCGCTCGACCATCCCGTGCTCGATCCGTCGCGCTGGAAGCAGGTCCTGCACACGGTCGAGCGCGAGCTGCTGACCCCGGTCGGCCTGCGCTCGCTCGCGCGCAATCATCCCGACTACAAACCGCACTACGACGGCGACCTCCGCGCCCGCGACGCCGCCTATCACCAGGGCACGGTCTGGGGCTGGCTGATCGGCCCGTTCATCGACGCCTGGCTGCGCGTCTACCCCGACGATCGCGCCGGAGCGCTGCGCTTCCTCGACGGCTTCCACCCGCACCTCAGCGACGCCTGCGTCGGGACGATCAGCGAGGTCTTCGACGCGGAGGAGCCGTATACGCCAAGGGGATGCGCGGCGCAGGCGTGGAGCGTGGCGGAGGTGTTGAGGTGTTCGGTGATGGGTGTTAGGGGTTAGGGGATTTCCGTTTGGCTTGAGCCTCGCGAGATTTGATGTAGCGGATGTAGCCGGAGAGGAGACGGGCGGCGTTGGCGGCACGAGAGTGAATGGCGTCGTATTGTTCGGGAGAAAGGTAGCCTAACTCGCGTGCGGCGATGAGGTGTGCTTTGGTTTCGAACAGCGAGCCGCGTCCCTGACTAAGGAGTTGCCGCTTTTCTCCGAACGAGAGCCGTCCCGCCGCTTCGGCAATATGCGCAATCACCGAGCCTGCGGATCGCCGGACCTGCGACGTCAACCCATACAACTCATGACGCGGAAACGTATCGGTCAGCCGATACACGTCCACCATCAATGCAAGCGCTTCCTGAAAGACATCCAACTCTTCAAACGACTTCAAATCCACGGAGAGGAAGCAACGGCAGACGCCGGTCGTGTGGGGGCTTCCATCTTACTCCAGCTCCCATCTCCTAACCCCTATCTCCTAACCCCTATCGGTTACTATCCTTCCACCCCGTGCTCGATCCCCACCTCCTCTTGGCGGCGGACAGTTACGACGCGAACGCGTTGTCGTTCGTGACGGCGCTTGCATCCGCGTCGATCCTCGTCCTCGGCAGCGCGGTGCTCATGCGCGGGCGCGGCGTGGCGGCAAGCCTTCGCTTCTTCCTCATCACGCTCATTTCCGCCGGCTGGCTCGCCGCGGACGCGGCGATGTTTGCGGCGGCGCGCGCGGATGTTGCGCTCGTGTGGGCACGTACGGCGTACGCATTCGGGGCCATCGTTTCGGCTGCGGTGTTTCACTTCGCCGTCGAATACGTTGGGAAACGCCGTTCGCATCGCACCGTGGTCATCCTCATCTGGCTCGGCTCCGTCGGGGTCGCGCTTCTCGGCGCGCTCAGCGGCGAGTTGATCCCGTCGGTTCTCAAATATCCGTGGGGCTATTACGCGCACGGACGTCCGCACGGCGGGATCGTGGTCCTCGGATTCACCGCCGTCATCGCCGTGAGCGCGCATCTTTTCTGGCGCGCGTATCGCGCGTCCGAGGGCAAAGCGAAAGAGCGCACGGGCGCGCTGCTCCTCGCATTCGTTCTCGGCTCGCTGGCGATGTTCGACTACGTTCCGTCCGTCGGCATCGACCTGCAGCCGGTCGGCTTCATCGCCGCGCTCGCATTCACGATCGTCGCCGCGAGCGCGCTGTGGCGCTTCGAGCTCGCCGACATCACGCCCGAATTCGCGGCCGGACAAATCCTCGACACGATGAAGGGGTCGGTGCTCGTCGCCGACATGCACGGCACGATTCGCGTCGTGAATCGCGCCGTCGAGGCGCTGCTCGGCTATCGCGCGAACGAGCTCCTCGGCGCGCACATCCGCAAGATCCTCCATCGCGATCAAAACCAGACCACGGGCCAGCTGTTGTCCAGCCTCGGCGTGCTCGAGCACGCGATGACCTGGCGCGCCTCGGACGGCTCGACCGTCGACGTGCTCGCCGCATCGTCGTTCCTGCGCAGCGACGACGGCGATCCGGTCGGTGTCGTCTACGTCGCCAGCGATTACACCGAGCGCAAGAAGGCCGAGGAAGCGGTGCGCGAGAGCGAGCAGCGCTATCGCACGCTGTTCGAGATGAATCCGCTGCCGATGTGGGTTTATGACCTGCAGACGCTGCGCTTCACCGGCGTCAACGCCGCGGCGGTCAAACACTACGGCTACACGCGCGACGAGTTCCTGCAGCTCACGCTCGCCGACATCCGCCCGCACGAAGACGTGCCGCTGATGCTCGCCGCGCTCTCGAACATGGAAGCGCGCCGCGGACCGCATCACTATCGCCACAAGAAAAAAGACGGAACCGTCTTCGACGTCGAGGTGACGTCGTTCGAGTTCCTCGCCGCCGGGAAACGGTCGCGGCTCGCGATCGCGCAGGACATCACCGAGCGCAAGCGCGCCGAGGACCAGCTGCGCATCAGCGAAGATCGCTATCGCCAGCTCTTCGAGACCGCGCACGATCTCGTCTACACGCACGATCTCGATGGCCGGCTTACGTCGATCAACGCGGCAGGGGAGCGCATCACCGGCTATTCGCAGGAAGAGCTGATCGGGATGCCGATTCAAGACCTCGTCGTCCCGGAACAGCTCGACTACGGCCTCGAGCAGATGCGCAAGAAGCTGCGCGGCGAGATCGAGTCGACGTTTTACGAGCTGGAGATCGTTGCGAAGGACGGGCATCGCGTGCCGCTCGAGCTCAGCTCGCGCCTCATTCTATCGCGATGGCAAACCGGCCGGCGTGCACGGCATCGGCCGTGACATGACGGAGCGCAAGGCGAACGAGGCCCGCTACCGCGTGCTCTTCGAGCGCAACCTCGCAGGTGTTTATCGCACGACCACCGACGGGCAGATTCTGGACTGCAACGACTCGTGTGCACGTATTTTCGGCTACGACTCGCGCGAAGAGTTCCTCGCCACCGCCGCCACCGACTTGTACTTCGACCGCACCGAGCGCGATCGGGTCGTGCAGATGCTCCGCGCGCAGGGCTCGCTCAGCAACTCCGAGCTGCGTCTGCGGCGCCGCGACGGGTCGGCGGTGTGGGTGTTGGAGAACGTCACGCTCCTCGACGGCGACACGCTCGAAGGCACGATCATCGACATCACCGATCGCAAGCACGCGCAGGAGCAGATGGAGTATCAGGCCTATCACGACTCGCTGACCGGCCTGCCGAACCGCCTGCTCTTCCGCGACCGCATCAGCGTGGCGCTCGCGCATGCGAAGCGTGCCGGCCGCGGCGCGGCGGTGATGTTCCTCGATCTCGATCAGTTCAAGCTCGTCAACGATACTCTCGGACACACGGTCGGCGATCGCCTGCTGCAGGCCATCGGCTCGCGGCTCGTGCACTGCGTCCGCGCGGAAGACACCGTGGCGCGCATGGGCGGCGATGAGTTCACGATCCTGCTTGCCGATCTCTCCGATCGCCGCGCCGCATCGCCGGTCGCGCAGAAAGTGCTCGAGGCGGTGCGCCATCCGGTGCACGTCGATCAGCACGAGCTCTACGTCACGACGTCGATCGGCATCGCCATGTATCCCGATGACGGAGGGGATGCGGAGACGCTGCTGAAGAATGCCGATCGCGCGATGTATCGCGCGAAGGACCTCGGCCGCGACAATTTCCAGTACGCGACGCCCGCGCATTTCGACATGGCCGACACGCGCCTCGCGCTCGAGCGCAGCCTCCACCACGCGATCGAGCGCACCGAATTCGAGGTGCAGTATCAGCCGATGGTGGAGATCGCCACGGGACGCGTCGTCGGCGCGGAAGCGCTCGTGCGCTGGCGGCATCCGGAGCACGGGCTCATGCAGCCGGAAGAGTTCATTCCGCTGGCCGAGGAAACGCAGCTGATTGTCCCGCTCGGCGCGTGGGTGCTGCGCACCGCGTGCGCGCAGATGAAAGCGTGGCACGACGCGGGGCACCCGTGGCTGCGCATCGCCGTCAATCTCTCGCCGCGGCAGTTTCAGGATCAGCAGCTCGTCACGACCGTCGAGGCGATTCTCAGCGAAGTCAGATTCCCGCCCGCGTATCTCGATCTCGAGATCACGGAGTCGACGGCGATGCAGAACGCGGAGATGTCACTGTCGATTTTGAATCGCCTCAAGGAGATGGGGATCCGCATCTCCATCGACGACTTCGGGACCGGCTACTCCTCGCTCAGCTACCTCAAGCGTTTCCCGATCGACACGGTGAAGATCGATCAGGATTTCGTGCGCGATTTGACGAGTGATGACGCGGCGATCATCTCCGCGGTGATCTCGATGGCGCGGGCGTTGAATTTGCGTGTCATCGCTGAGGGCGTGGAGACGGAGGAGCAACTTGCATTCTTGCGGCGGGAACAGTGCTCGGAGATGCAGGGGTTTTTGTTCAGCGAGCCTCTCTCGGCGGCGGAGTTCGAAAAGGCGTTGCGGCGCAGTGTGCTCACGACGCCGGTCGGACCGCGGCTCCATCCATTCGCCCGAAGTTGACATTCGCGCGGACGCGGTCGAAGATGCGCCGCCCGCGAGGGAAGAGACTGCATGACCAGCGAGCACTACCGCCGCGTTCTCGTGGTGGACGATGATGCGGACATCCGCGGATTGTTGTTGACGGCGTTGCGTATGAAGTCGCTGCAGGTCGACACGGCGACCGACGGCCAGGAGGCCATCGAGCTGCTGCGCCAGCACACCTACGGCGTCGTGATTCTCGATCTCTTCATGCCCGTGACCGACGGCTTCGCCGTCCTGGACATGCTCGGAAACGAGGCCATGCAGCCGGTCGTGCTCGTCGTCACGGGCGCGGATCAGTCGACGATCGGGAAGCTCGACGCGCGGCGCATTCACGGCGTGGTGAAAAAGCCGTTCGACGTCGAAGAGCTGTCGACGGTCGTCGCCGCGTGCGCCGACGTACGCGGCCTGCGCGGATTCGAGACGATGGCCATCGCGCTGCCGCTGCTGGCGGCGTTTTTGTCGTCGCGGTAACTCCGCTAGAGCCAGCGCTGCCGCAGAAAATCGGCGAGCAGCAGCAGCATTCCGCTCGAGAGCAGCGAGCCGCGCAGTGGCGGCGGCGTGCTGTCGCCGGCGATCGCGCGCACCATGGCCAGGAGCGCATCGATGTCGAACGGCTTCCGGATCAAGCCGCCGATCGGATACGACTCGATGCGTGCCATCTCCCGATGCGAGATGGCCGCGGTGATCACCACTACGTTCGATAACACCTCAGGCAGCTCGGCCCGCAGAAAGTCGAGCACGGCGTAGCCGTCGGTGCCGGGCATGAGCAGATCGATGAGGATGGCCGCGTACTGGCGCGATTTCAGCCGCTCGATGGCCTCGGTGCCGTCCGTGACGATGTGGACCTCGTAATACGGCTGCAGCAACGCGCGGATGAGCGTGCACGTAGCTTCATTGTCGTCGGCCAACAGCACGAACCGCTTGTCCACTCGCCAGGCTCCTTGGATTCAGACGCTTCGGCTCGATTGTATACTGTCGTCCGACAAAGACTACACGTAACTCAAAGGAGTGCCTGCCTATGAAAGCCGCCATTGCCTCCGCGCGAGCGTTCGCGCCGCGAGCGGCTTTCGTGTAGTCACCGCCCGCGCGCGATCCATCCACCCCACGGCTTTTTCGATGGAGAGGAACAGGCATGGATCGGCTATCAAAACACCAGCGGAAGTCCATTGCGAAGCATTTCGCCAAGCATGTGCCGTATGAAGAAATGAAGACCCGCAGACAGGCAACGAAGGCGCGGCGCGCGCTGCGGAAAGGGAAGGACGAAGTCCGCGAGCGCCGCGTCACCGAGGACAACTGGGAAGAGCTGCTCGACCAGCACGGACGCGCGCGCAAGCGCCCGTCGATCGATGATCTCGTCGCGCAGGTGGCAAGCTCCGAGGAACCGGTCGACGTCGAGAATCCCGGCATCGTGATGGGAGTGCACAGCGCGCGCTGCGGCGTCTTTCGCGACGGCGAGGAGCTCGACTGCTTCGTGCCGCCGGAGATCGCGGTGCGGCAGAAGAGCGCGCTTGCGGTCGGCGATCGCGTGGACGTGGCGCAGGAAGGTCACGTGTGGCGCGTGCGCTCGGTGCTGCCGCGGCGAACCGTGCTCGCGCGTCCCGACCCGCTGCACGCGCATCGGCAACGGTTGATCGCAGCGAACGTCGACGTGGTCATTCATGTGGTGTCGGTGAAAGCCCCGCCGCTCCGCCCGCGCCTGATCGATCGATTCCTGATCGCCATCCAACGCGGCGGCGCGCAACCGGTGCTGTGCGTGAACAAAGTCGATCTTCTCGATGCCGAGGAGCGCGACGCGGAGCTGGAAAAACTCGCCCCGTATCTCGACCTCGAAGTCCCGATCATCGGTTGCTCCACCCGCACCGGCGAAGGCCTCGACTCGCTGCGCGAAGCAGTGCAGGGAAAGATGGCCGCACTGGTCGGCCACAGCGGAGTAGGGAAGTCGTCGATCCTCAACGCGCTCAACACGTCGCTGCAACTCGCCACCAACCCGCTCCTCAAACGCGGCAGCGGCAGCCACACGACCACGGCATCCACGCTCTACGATTTCGGCGACGGAACCTACCTGATCGACACCCCCGGCATCCGCGAATTCGGCCTCTGGGACCTCGACCGCGAAACCCTCCGCGATTACTTCCCCGAGTTCGAAGAACCTTCCGAGCTCTGCCGCTTCACCGACTGCACGCACGTCCATGAGCCCGATTGCGAGGTGAAGGATCGCGTGGAGCGCGGCGAGCTGAATGCGGCGCGGTATGAGACGTACGCACGGTTGTGGGGGGATTTGATGTGATCCGAAGTTTAGCTCGCGCGGCATTCTGTCGCGCGAGCTACAACTCGCTCGTTAGTCGCGACATAGTGTCGGCCCCAATGCGGCCGTGTGCGGTAGATTGAATGCGTACGCGATCGAGATGAGATCGGATTGTCGCGGGTCTATGCCACCGCTTTTCGGCTGGAACTCAAATGTCAATGCGCCGAGGTGTGCCTTCCATGCCGAAACGCCTGCGGCCTCGGATTCCGTGACAAGGTGTGCTCGGCCGATCCCATTCTGGTTCACATAATCGATCAATCTGTGCGCGTCGCACGGCAATCGTAGCTCGCCCCACCTCAGGTCGCCCAGATCACTCATCAAAATCCCGGGGTTCGTCGGCGCAAGAAAAAATCCAGCCGAAAACACAAGGATGACATTTGTTACGACGACCGCGCTGCCGTAATGCTCATTGGGCGGTATTTCGAACAGCACGTTGGGGGCGAGCCACTGCAAATCTTCACTGTGGCTGAACACTGGCCGCGATTGAGTGATTGAGGAAACCGCCAATAGATCGTGAACCATCGGGTGATCTACGCCACAGCTCGATTCCAGCTCTTCTGGCCTCATGATCTAAAACCCGGAAACCTTCCCTTGTCCCGCAGCGGAGTAATCAACGTTCAGTTGTCGTGCGCGAAATCGTCGGGCAGCGAAGGCGGCGCGGATTTCATTTTCCAGCATCGCATCCCCCAAGCCCAGTCGCCCGACGGCAGCTTCTGCTTCATCGATCCAGCTCTGCGAAATAGTGCTGCCGGGTGTTGGGAACGTGCCACGTGATGAGCTCTTCGCGTCGTTGAAAATGATTTCCCACTGCCCTGTTCTGCGATTACGGACCGCCGTCAGGAAGTCCACGCCGGTGATGTTCGAGCCCACGGGTGCGCCGATCCGCCCTTTCATCACTGGAACGTGCCGTGTAGCCGGCGGACGCAGTCGCGGCCAACACGAGGACGACAGATGCGAACGCAGCACGCTTCATGGGGATGCTGACGCAGGAAATCATGCGACGCGACAAGGAGTCAATGGACCAAACAGGTTGGTGAAGGCACACTCACCTGATCCACGCAATGTGCATTTCATTGCACATTGGTGGGTGGTATTTGTGCGTTTTCCGTCACACCGCTAGCGAGAGGGCGCCCTCCGAAACACCGGCTAAAGCCGGCAAACAGGAGGGTTTATGCGTTGTGTTCGTTTCTGTGCCCGTGGTGTACTCGTGCTCTCTCTCGTCGCTTCGCTGAGTGGTTCTGCGTTCGCGTTTCCGCGCCGTGCGGAGGAGCCGACGCCGAGGAACCCGATTCTGCGCGTGCTGTTGAAGTTGATTCAGATCGGAACGGGGGATGGCATCATCATTCCAACGCCCTGAACTTCACGCGGTCGCTACAAAAGCTCGGTCCGGCTCCTTGCGCAACGAATAAATGTATTGACGCACGTTTGCGGCCGTCGCAGCCGACGCGCGGCGCGCGGCAATCGTCTCGCTGAGATATCCAAGCGCGGTGATTGCTCGCGTGTTGAGCTGTGCGGCCGTGAACTCGTTGACGATTCGCCGAGCGAGTTGTTCGGCTTGGCTTCGGTCATGTCTCGCGCCAGGAACGCCTCGACAATATCAAGCCCGCACAGCCCTGCTTCTTCGATGAGACCATGGCAGAGGAACTGATCGCGCGTCGTTCCGAGATGATGGATGCCGTCGTCGATATAACCGCGCCGCACAAGCATGCGTCCGCGCGCCAACTCCACGTTCGCAACTTGTAAGGGGAGATCGAGTTTCTGGAACAGTTGAATCGCACGCTTCAGATGAGTTTCTGCCGTGTCGTATTCGCTGAGCTCCACGGACGCGTGGCCGATGTTGTTGTGAAGTGTCCCAACGGACTCATCGTCTCCTAGCGCCAGGGCGACTGGAAGCAGATCGTTCCAGACTTCGCGCGACTCACGAAAGCGGCCCATGTGATGAAGAACTGCGCCCTCGGCAATGCCGCAGATGAGATGGCGCCTCCGATCGCCGTGATCTTCGAAGATCGCTTTGCTTTCCGCCAACAAAGCCAGCGCTTCGTCGAAGCGTTGAATGTCTTGCAAGGCGGACGCGCGCACCAGCCGCACGATCGCACGGTCATGGGCCAGCGTGCCAAACGGATCGAGGATCTGTTCGGCCTGATCGAGGTCGGCGAGCGATTCGCGATAGCGCGCGAGGTACCACAGTGCTCGCCCACGATCTTTCATCGCGTGGGCCCGTAACTGAGCCATGACGATTGCGGGGTAAGTGTCGTCAGGGAGTGCTTCCGCAATTTTTGTGGCCAGATCCGCGATCGCAACCGCCTCGAGAGCCTGTTTGTGCAGGCGCGCAACGCTTTCCTGCCCCAACTTCTCCAACGCCCCACTATTCCGCAACTCCTCCCGCTCCGCTAACCCCGGCCACTCCGCATACGGCGTCTCGCTCAACAAGACGCGACACGAGCGCCGCCGCGCCTTCGCGCTCCTGCTGCAACTTCCGCGCGGTTGCGGCGAACTCCGCCACGCGCGCGGGGTCGGGGGGGCGGCGGCCACGGTCGAAGGGAACGAGCTTTTCGGAATCGCGGCTCATTGCAGTTTTCCCTTTTCGCCATACAGCGTCTCGGCGCGGCGCAGGCATTTGGCGATCAGCTTCTGCGCGTACTTTGGTTTGATCCCCAACCGCTCTGCCACCTCGTTCACCGTACATCCTTCGAAATAGCGCATCGACAGGATCTCGCGGCAGCGCGGGTTGAGACATTCCAGCGCCTCGCGCGCGGCCAGCTGGTCGGGCAGGCTGTCGAGAATCCGCACCGAGGCCGGATCGGCGCGGTCGAGCTCTCCCTCCGTCTCCGGCGCCACGTTCCGCGCATTCAGGCGCCAATAATGCCGGCTGGCGTGGCAAATCGCGCCGATGAGCCACGGACGAAGGTCGATCACGTCCTGGCTCTTGCGCAGATAGCTCATCAGCACATCGTGCGCGAGCCCCTCCGCCTCCGAATCCGGCACGCGGAACTTATGAATCGCGATCTGCACGAGCAGATCGCAATACCCGGCATAGACGACTTCGAACTGCCGGTCATCCTGCAGTTGAGTTGTGAGCAGCGTCATGGCCCCGTTTTGGATTAGGCAACAACTTACCACATCCGGAGGTAGGTATTCATGGATTTCCATACACTCCGTAAAAGAGGGGACGTGAGTGTCGCCGATAAGAGTCAAAACGAGAGGAATCAGTAACTTATACGTTCTCGTGATCCACGCGCCGGGCGATCGCACGGCCGTCGTTGCGCGTTTTACCGCACGCCGGCCGTGGGCAGGATTTGAGGTCGGGGAGGTTCTGCGCGTCGGCCGTGGACGCGTCAGAATCATCGAAATCATCCGGTACGCCGAGCGTCGCGGCGAGGTCATGGAACATGTCTGTGACGTCTTCACGCGCGCCGTGATCCGCAAGCGCCGCCGCCGCGCGAAAAACGTCGTCGAACTGCCGGCCGGCGATCAGTCGGTCATCGCGCAGTTCATCCGCTACCACGTCCTCGTCCGCGTCTTCGGCGGCGATCCCGACGCCTGGCTCGCGCACATCCGCGCCCGCGGCGGCGGCGATCCCGCCGACCTGCGATTTGTGCGCTGGGTGCGCACGCGGCTGCGGAAAGATCCGGCGCTGCTGACGACGATCCGGCAGATGGTCGACGCCACGCCGTTCTGGCGCGCGGCGGGTGCGTGATGTAGGTTGCGCGCCGCATGGAACTGGTCATCAATCCGCGCGAGACGGGCTTCATCGGGCTCGACTTCGCGACGCTGTTCGGCAACGCGAATCCCGTCGTGCTCGAGATCGGATCGGGGAAGGGACGCTTTCTCATCGCCACGGCGACCGAGCGTCCCGACCTCAATCTCGTCGGCATCGAGAAATCGCTGCACTATCACCGCGTCATCGCCGAGCGCGTCGAAAAGCGCAACCTAACGAACGTGCGTCTCATCAACCACGACGCCTTTCTCGTGCTGCAGAAGATGGTGCCGGACGCCTCGATCGCCGAGGTGCACATTTACTTTCCTGATCCCTGGCCGCGGCCGAAGGAGCAGAAGCGCAGGATCATTAGGCCGGAAGCGTTGACGGAGATCCGCCGCGTGCTCGTCGACGGTGGCAGCGGGATCTACGTGACGGATCACCAGGAGTACTTCGAAAAAGCCGCGCCGCTCATCGAAGAGGTCTTTCGCGCAGAGCGGCGCGTGCCCGGACCGGACGATCCGCCGAGGACGAATTACGAGGCAAAATACCGGGCAGAGGGCAGGCCGATATACGAGGTGAGATTCTGGAACGCAGAACGCAGAGCGCAGAACGAAGAGTGAGAAAGTTCTACGTTCTGAATTCTACGTTCTGCGTTCTGCGTTCATAATCTCCCCGTGCGCATCCTCGGTATCGACCCCGGCTCCGTCACCACCGGCTTCGGAGTCATCGACTACGAGCGCGGGCGGCTGGCGCTCGTCGAGCAGGGATCGATCTCCACGCCGCGCGGGGCGGAGTTGCCGGAGCGGCTGGGGATCATCCATGAGCGCCTCCTCGCCGTGATCGCGCGCGCGCAGCCGAACGCGGTCGCGGTCGAGACGCCGTTCGCGGGGCAGAACGTCAAGAGCCTGATCCAGCTCGCACATGCGCGCGGGGTCATCCTGCTGGCCATCCGCAGCGCGCAGCTCGACGTCTTCGAATACTCGCCGCGCTCGGTCAAGAGCGCGGTCGTCGGCTACGGCGGCGCGGAAAAAGAGCAGGTCGCGAAGATGGTGCGAATGCTGCTCCCCGGCTGTGCGTCGATGAAGATGTCGGTCGACGCCTCGGACGCGCTGGCGATCGCAATCTGCCACGCGCATACCGCGGGAACCGCCGCTCGTCTGAAGATCCGAGCATGAGCGCGTCGCTTCCCCAGGAACAAGCTCTCGAGTCGCAAGCCCAGACGCCGCCGCCGCGCGGGCCGCTCGGGCGCACGTTCAGCGCGCTGCACTACCGCGACTTCCGCCTGCTCTGGTTCGGTGCGTTCATGTCGACGACCGGCACCTGGATGCAGACCGTCGCGCAAGGGTGGGTCGTGCTGAACATGACCAACTCCGCGTTCCTCCTCGGCGTCGACGGTTTCCTGGCCACCGGGCCGATGCTGATCTTCTCCCTCTTCGGCGGCGTCGTCGCCGACCGCGTCGAGCGGAAGAAGATCATGCTCCTCTCGCAGTACCTGCAGATGACGTTCGCGTTCATCCTCGCGGTGCTGATCTTTTCCGGCAACGTGAAGGTGTGGCACATCTTCCTGCTCTCGTTCCTCACCGGCAGCGCGCAGTCGTTCAGCGGGCCGGCCTACATCTCACTGCTGCCGCTGCTCGTGCGGCGCGAGGACGTGCCCAACGCGGTGGCGATGAACTCCGTACAGTTCAACCTCGCGCGCGTCATCGGCCCCCTCCTGGCCGGCATCGCGCTCGCGGCGTGGGGCGCCGCGGCGTGCTTCGCCGTCAACGGCGTCTCGTTCATTGCCGTCATCATCGCCCTCGCGTTGATCCGCTCGCCGCAGATCAACAAAGACGCCGAGCCGCGCGGGATCGTCGACGAGATGAAAGAGGGATTCCGCTTCGTGCTGAGCCGCAAAAAGCTGCTGATGCTGACGTTCCTGGCGTTCGCCGGTACGTTCATCGGCATGCCGCTCGTGACGTTCCTGCCGGTCGTGGCGAAGTCGATCTTCGCCCTCGGCGCGCGCGGCTACGCGACGATGATGACGACGTACGGCCTCGGATCCGTCTGCGGCGCGCTCCTCGTCGCCGCCACGGCGCACTCGGCGAAGAAGGGGAAAGTCGCGCTGATCCTGCAGTTCGTGTTCGCCTGTCTCCTCGTCGCGTTCGCGTTCTCGCGGCAGTTTCCGCTCAGCCTCGTGCTGTTGTTTCTCAGCGGGATGTGCGTCGTCGGCGTGATCTCGCTTTACAGCTCACTCGTGCAGCTCACGACGAGCGACGCGATGCGCGGCCGGGTGATGTCGATCTTCATGCTCGCGTTCCGCGGCGGGATGCCCCTCGGCAATCTGATCGCCGGCTACGTCGCGAACCGCTGGTCGATCACGACCGCGCTCGCCATCAACGGCAGCGTCCTCGCGTGCGTCGCGCTCGCGTTCATCGCGCGGCGGACGGAGCTCGACGAAGCGGCGCCAGCCACGCAGCCAGCGTCTCCGTGAACCGCGGCGCGAATTTGTTCTCCTCGATCATCAGCGCGTGGCCCACGGCGGGGATCACCGCCACCTCGTAATTCTTCTTCGCCGCCGCGCGCATCGCGAACTCGATCCGCCGCACGCTCTCCTGCACCGGCACGTTGTCGCGCTCATCGAGCTCGCCGAAGACGAAGAGCACCGGCGGCTCGAGCACCGTCCAATACGGCATCGGGTCGTACGCCATCACGCTGCGCAGAAACGTCCAGATCTTTGCGTCCTGCTTGCCGGGAAATCCAGCCGCGACCTTCTTCGCCGGTCCAGCAAGCGCACGTTCGCGCGCGGCCGCGTACGCATTCCAATCGCCGTTGATGAGATAGCGTCCCGCGGCGCGATTGAGTCTCACGACTTCATCGACATCGACTCCGGCTTGTTTCGCGGTGTTCGTCATCTCGACGAACGTCTGCTCCGCGTAGCTCACCGTCGCGCCGACGATGTCGATCACGAACGCCACGTCGTTCGACTTCGCCGCCGCGAGCGGCGCGACCCAGCCGCCCTGACTCAGTCCTACGAGTCCTATACGCGTCCCATCGATCTCGCCACGCGTGCGCAGAAGACGAACACCGGCCAGAGCATCCCCGGCGAGATCGTCGAACGATGCCGTTTGCCAGTCGCCGCGCTTGTCGGTGAGCAACACCGCGAGTCCGTTTGCCACGAGAAGGTCGGAGATGCCGCGCGCCCACGCGTTCGTGCGGTCGCTCGCTCCGGAGCCCTGGAGGATCACCGCGGCCGGGAACGGACCGTCGCCGGCGGGGAGGAGCAGCTCGGCGGCGAGAGCGGTGTTGCCGTTCGCGTAGCGGACGTCGGCTGCATGCGCGCCGAGGGAGACGAAGAGCAGGGCGAAGACGGTCATGCGTCGCATGACCGTCAATTACGCTGTCAGCTCGTCGTCGGTTGCGTCACCGAAGTCGTGTCCGTGTCGGTGCTCTTTTCCTTGAAGTAGAACGTGATGACGATGAATGCGAGCGCGATCCATTGCAGCGGCAGCGCTGCGGTCGCGCCTTTCGATTCCAGCGCGGCATCGTGGCGTACGAGATAGATCACGGCTGTCGACAGCGCGACGCCGATGGCGAGCACCGATCGCAACAGATCGTGCTGCGACTCCGCGGCCGTGCCGGTGTTCTTGAAGTAGAACGAGATCGCCACCGTTGCGCCGCCGACCCATGCGCCGCTGATCGAGTTCCGCAGGCCGTTCGGCTGGTCGGTGACGAACAGAAACACCGTGCCGGCGAGCAGCGCGAATGCGAGCGCGAACTGCGACGCCAGCTCGAGCGCGGCCGCATTCGGCAGAAGCTGCTCGCGAATCTCCGACGCCTTGAGGCGATCCGTTTGCGGCCGGTCCTTGAAGTAATAGGCGACCACCATCACGAACACGGCCTCCCATTCCTTCGCCATGTCCGCGCCGTCCCACGTCAGAAGCCAGGTGATGACGATGACGATCGCGGCGATCAGCGCGCGGATCAGCGTGTCGATGCGTTGTCTGTTCATTTCTCGGCCTCCGAGCACGATTGACGAAAGTTTTCGTTGACTTGACGAAGACCTTCGTCAATCATGCATTTCATGAAGAAGACGCTACCGGTCCCGACGCCTGCTGAGCTCGAGATTCTGCACGTGCTCTGGCGCCTCGGGCAAGCGACGGTGCGGCAGACGTACAACGCGCTGGTGGCGAATCGCGACGACGAGCGGGTGTATTCGACGACGCTGAAGATGATGCAGATCATGACCGAGAAGGGGCTCGTGGAGCGCGATGACTCGCAGAGGCCGCAGCTCTACCGGGCGACGCAGCCGAGCGAAGCGGTGGAGGGGCAGATGCTCTCGGATTTGAAAGAAAGAGCATTCGGCGGATCGGCGAGCCGGCTGGTGCTGCGCGCGCTGGCGACGGAGAAGATCTCGTCGAAGGACCTCGACCGGATCGAAGAGCTGCTCGCGAAAATGGAGCGCGCGCGATGACGGTCTTTCTCTCCGGAGTGCTCGTGCACTCGCTGTGGCAGTCGCTCGTCGCCGCGGCGATCGTGGCCGGCTTCCGGGCCCTTGGCACGCGCGCGGAGTGGCGCTACTTCGTCGCCTGCATCGCGTTCTTTGCTGTTCCGATCGTGTCGGTTGCCAGCAGATTGAAGCCCGCGCCGATCGCGATCGACGTTCTCGTCACGTCGTGGCATCAATGGATCGTCGCCGGCTGGAGCGTCGGCGTCTGCGCGCAGGCGATTCCGCTCTTCTTCGCCGTTCGCCAGCTCGTGCGACTGCGGCGCAGCGGAAAGCGCGCAACCGGGGAGTTGTTGCAGCGATTCGAGGAGCTGCGCGAAGCGATGTGTGTTCGCTTCGATGTTCAGCTTCGAGTGGTCTCCGAGAACCTCGCGCCGATGGCATTCGGTCTCGTGCGGCCGGTGGTCGTCTTTCCGCTCGCGCTGCTGCTGCGGTTGCCGCAGGACGAAGTCGATGCCGTGCTGCTGCACGAGCTCGCGCATCTGCGCCGCCGCGATCCGTGGATCAACGCCGCGCAGATCGTCGTCGAGTCGCTCTTCTTCTTCAATCCGGCGCTGCTCTGGATCTCGCGGCAGATTCGCGCGGAGCGTGAGCTCTGCTGCGACGCGCTCGTCCTGTCGAACGGCGGCGGACGGATCGAATACGCACGTGCTCTCGCCGGCATGGCCCGCTTCTTCGCGCCGGCAGTTGCCACCGGCGCGACCGGTGGCGATCTCGTCGTGCGCATGGAGCATCTCGCCGGCATTTCGCCGCGGCGCTCCTGGGCCGCGGCGCTGGCGTTCTTCCTCGGCGCGGCGATCGTGTTCGCATCGACGGGCGCGGGCCAGGATTGGATCGCGAAACTCAACGATGAACGGTGGTACGTGCGCGAGGCCGCGGTTCACAGTTTGCGCAAGATGAACACGCCCGCGTCGACCGCGGCGCTCGTTCGCGCACTCGAGGACGGGAACTGGTCGATCCGACAGCAGGCGATCGAGGCGCTGGTCGCGCGCGGGGATCCGAGCGTGATTCCGGCGCTGCGGCGGCGCAGCGTCGTTGATCCCAACTGGGCCGTGCGTGCGGCCGCGGCGAACGCGGTCTCTTCGCTTCGCTAATCCGAAAACCGCAGTTGATAGGCCGGAGGTGTGTCTATGCCATTCGTGTTTCTTCTCGTATTGCAGACGTTTCTTCATCGCGCGGAGGCATTGGGATTCGATGGACAGGTCGTCGTCGAAAAGCATGGAAAGCTGCTCGTCGATGGCGCGTACGGATTCGCCGATCGCGAGCGCGGCATCAGGAACGATCGCGAGACCGTCTTCGGCATCGCCTCGCAAACGAAGCAATTCACGGCGGCGGCGATTCTCATTCTCGAATCGCAGGGCAAGCTGAAAGTCGAAGATCCGATTGCGAAGTTTCTCAGCGACGTCCCCGAGGACAAGCGCGACATCACGTTGCATCAGCTTCTCACGCACACGTCCGGGTTGATGCAGGGCGACATCGTTCCCGATTTCGCCGACGTCACGCCGCAGGAGCTCATCCGAAAAATCCTCGCGTCCGAGCGCAAGCCGCCCGGCACTTGGCGATACTCGAACGCCGGCTACACGCTCCTCGGCGCGATCATCGAGCGCGCCTCGGGCAAGCCGTACGCGACGTTTCTTCGCGCGGCGATCTTCGCTCCGAACAAGATGCGCAACAGCGGCGTGATCGGTGTCGACGTTCCGCGAAAGAGGGCGATCGCGTATCGCGGGCTGAATCCGCAGCGGACGTGGAAGCGCAACTGGCGCACGTGGGGCGGCGGGGACGTCTTCTCCACCGCGCGCGATCTGTATCGCTGGGAGCTCGCGCTGCGCAGCGGGCGATTCGCGAAGATGTTTCAGCCCTACGTGAAGCTGCCGGCCAGCGAAGACGAGTACGGCTACGGCTGGTTCGTCTCGCCGAAGCTGATCGAGCATGGCGGCGACACGGAGATGGGATACCACTGCGCGTACCGACGGTACGTCGCGGACGGCGTGACGGTGATCATCACCGGCAATCGCATCGAGGTGAATGGGAGCTGGCAGCGGTGGGGCGTGCAGGATGCGATCGCGGCGATGGCCCTCGGCGAGGAATACAAGCAGCTGCCCGAAGTCCGAAACGCCAGAGTGAAACCAGGCACGTACAGAGAGCTGAAGGTCCGCTACAACGGTGGTCAACTAGTTGTCGAAGCGCTGACGCCGGCGGCGGCGTCGTTGCTGTGGGGCTCGCCGGCGTTTCCGAATGCCGAGGAGAAAACGCGGACGATGCTCGACGCGGCGAAGAGCAATCCGCGCGCGGCATTCGCACGCGCGCTCACGGCCGAGGCGGAAAAGTTCGCAGGCGACTACGTCGAAGAGTGGGAATCGCTCGCGCGCGAGCACGGCGGCTATCGTGGCTATCGCCTCGTCGGCGTCGTGCCGCGCGGCGAGACGGCACGGGCGTTCGTCGAGCTGCAGTACGCGAACGGCACGGTTCCGATCACGTACATCTGGCGCCAGAAAGGGGAGGGGCGGCTCGGGGGCTCGACGCCCGGAGACGGACCGCCGCTCGCGCGCATCTTCGCTCAGGCGCCGGACGGCAGTCTTGTCGCTTGCAACTTCGCGTCGCGGCAGGTTGTGACGCTGGATGTTGCCCGGATATACAATCCCCCGCCGCGCGGCGTGCAACATGCAACGCCGCCGTAGCAGTGGGAATGGCAAAAGCGAAGAAAGAAAGCGACAGCGCCGTCATCGACGCAGCATGCGCCCCCGAGTGGACGGAGCTCCTCAAGCAGATGATCTTCATCCGCCGCTTCGAGGAGGCGACGGAGCGCGAGTTCCGCAAGGGGAAAATCGGCGGATACCTGCACGTGTACATCGGGCAGGAAGCCGTCGCCTCCGGCATCCTCAGCGCGCTGCAAAAGGACGACGCCGTCTTCTGCGGCTATCGCGATCACGCGCAGGCGCTGGTCCGCGGCTCGGATCCCAATAAGGTCATGGCCGAGCTGTTCGGCAAAGGCACGGGCGTGTCGAAGGGCAAGGGCGGCTCGATGCACCTCTTCGACGTCGAGCACGGCCTTTACGGCGGCTACGGCATCGTCGGCGGACACCTGACGCTCGCCGCCGGCGCGGCGTACGCGAAGCGCTATCAGGGCAGCGACTCGATCGTCGTCTGCTACTTCGGCGACGGCGCGATGAACATCGGCTCGTTCCACGAGGCGATGAACATGGCCGGTCTCTGGGGACATCAGGGCATGTGCCCGATCATTTTCATCATCGAGAACAACGGCTACGCGATGGGAACCTCGGTCGAGCGGCATTCGGCGCTCACCGATCTCTCGGCGCGCGTCCGCGCCTACGCGATTCCGACGGAAAAGGTCGACGGACAGGACATCTTCGCCGTGCGCGGCGTGGCCGACCGCGTCGTGCGCCAGGTGCGCGAGACCGGCAAGCCGTACTGCATCGAAGCCGTGACGTATCGATTCTCCGGCCACGGCGCGGCGGACATCCTGCAGCCGTATCGCTCGAAGGAAGAAGTCGAGAAACACCGCCACCGCGATCCGATCGTCATCCTCCGCAACCGCCTCACCGAAGTGTGCGGCCTGTCCGACGACGACGTGAAGTCGATGGACGAGTGGGCGACGGAGCAGGCCGCGAACGCGGTGAAATTCGCCGAGGAAAGCTCGCAGCCCGCGCCGGAAGAGTTGTTCACCGACGTCGTCGCCGAGCACGGACCGCGTCCGGTCGCGGAGAGTGAAAATGACTAGGAACGCCGGCGTCCTCGCCGGCTGGTCGGGAAGCGTCTCGCTTTCCCAGGCGGCGGGACGCCGCCTGATCAGCCGCCGGGACGGCGGCGCTCCGAGCGAGAGTGAGCATGAGTGAGAAGTCGTACCGCGACGCGATCCGCGACGCGATGATGGAAGAGATGGACCGCGACGCGAATGTCCTCATCATGGGCGAGGACATCGGCGTCTACGAAGGCACGTTCCGCATCACCGCCGGCATGCTGAAAAAGTACGGCCCGAAGCGCGTGATCGACACGCCGATCGCCGAAGCGGGAATGGTCGGCACCGCCGTCGGAATGGCGATGCTCGGACTTCGGCCGATCGTCGAGATGATGACGATGAACTTCGCCATCGTCGCCGCCGATCAGATCCTCAATCACGCCGCGAAGGTGCGCTACTTCTCCGGCGGACAGGTGGACGTGCCGATGGTCGTGCGTGGACCGCAGGGCGCGGGCGTGCAGCTTTCCGCGCAGCACTCGCAGTCGTTCGAATCGTTCTACGCACACTTCCCCGGCATTCACGTCGTCGCGCCTGCGACTCCCGCGGACGCGAAGGGGCTGCTGAAGACCGCCATTCGCGGCAAAGATCCCGTGATCTTCCTCGAGAGCGCCGCGCTCTACGGAATGAAAGGCGAAGTGCCGGACGATCCCGACTTCACGGTGCCGTTCGGCAAGTCGCGCGTGGCGCGCGAAGGGAGCGACGTCACGATCGTCTCCTTCAGCCGCATGCTGCAGCTGTCGCTCGCGGTCGCGGACAAGCTCGCGAAAGACGAAGGCATCGAGTGCGAGGTCATCGACCTGCGCACGCTGCGGCCGCTGGACATGGAGCCGGTGTACGCGTCGGTGGCGAAGACGCATCGCGCGGTCGTGGTGCAGGAGCAGTGGAAGCCGTTCGGCGCGGCCGCGGAGATCGCGGCGAACATCACCGAGACGGTCTTCGACGAGCTCGACGCGCCGGTCGCGCGCGTGACGGGCGAAGACGTGCCGATGCCGTACGCGCGCAATCTCGAGCTGCTGGCGACGCCGAAGGAAGAGCACATCGAGCGCGCCGTGAAGAAGGTGATGTACGCGGGGGTGTCATCCTGAGCCGCGAAGACGGCGAAGGATCCCCTCCGTTCTTGCGCCGGGGATCCCTCGCTACGCTCGGGATGACACGAGGCAAAAATGGCTGAAATCATCATGCCCAAGATGGGCGATGCGATGACCGAGGGAAAGGTCGTCAAGTGGTACAAACAGCCGGGCGACCCCGTGAAGAAAGGCGAGGCCGTCGCGGAGATCGAGACCGATAAGGTCAACCTCGATCTCGAAGCGGAAGCGGAAGGCACGCTCGGCGAGCAGGCCGCCAAAGAAGGCGAGATGGTGCCGGTCGGCGGCGTCCTGGCGAAGATTCTCGCCGAAGGCGAAAAAGACGAAGCGCCGCAACGCCGCGCCACCGATAAGAAGGACAGCGTCAAGCACACGACGGGCGAGTATCACGAAGCGATCGAGCAGAAGGGGCCGCGGCGCGATCGCACGCAGAACGTGGTTCCGGCCGAGACGGAAAGCAGCGGCCGTCCGCGCTCGTCGCCGCTGGCGCGGCGCATGGCGCGCGAGATGGGCGTGAAGCTCGAAGAGGTGCAGGGGAGCGGGCCGCGGGGGAGGATCGTCGCGGCGGATATCAAGAACGCAACTGGTGGAGCGGCGGGCTCTCAACCCGCCGGCACCCAGCTTCGGCGGGCTGAGAGCCCGCCGCTCCACGAGCTCGAAACGAAGATCATCCCCCTTACCGCGATGCGCCGCACCATCGCCAAACGCCTCGCCGAATCGACGGGACCGATTCCGCATTTCTATCTCACCGCCGATTTCGACGTCACGAACCTCGGGTCGGTGCGGCAGCAGCTGATCGACATCAGCGGCACGAAGCTGAGTCTCAACGATTTCATCATCCGCGCGGTTGCGCTCGCGCTGCGCCACCACCCGAACGTCAACGCCAGCTGGGGCGACGACGCGATCACGCAGCATGGCGAAGTGCACGTCGGCGTCGCGGTCGCGACCGCCGACGGATTGATCACGCCGGTGATTCGCAACGCGGATCAGAAATCCGTCACCGACATCGCCACCGAGGTGCGCGCGCTCGCGGACAAAGCGAAAAACCGCAAGCTCAAGCCCGACGAGTATCAGGGCTCGACGTTCACGATCTCGAACCTCGGCGCGTGGGGCATCGAGGAATTCACCGCCATCATCAATCCGCCGAACGCCGCCATCCTCGCCATCGGCACCGCCGAGTCCCGGCCGGTCGTCATCGACAAAGAGATCGTCATTCGCGAGCGGATGAAGGTGACGATGTCGTGCGACCACCGCATCGTCGACGGCGCGATCGGCGCGGAGTTCCTGAAGACACTGCGGCAATACATCGAGCAGCCGCTGCGGTTGTTAGTGTAGGGATGCTACACTGGCGCATCCCCTAATGGGCCCCAAAGAGCTCCTCACTCTGCTGCTCGCCATCTTCGTACTTTGGATCATTCTGAAGCTGGCGAAGTTCACGATCAAGGTGATCTTCCTCATCATCATGATCGTCCTCATCGCAGGTGTGGTCTGGCATTTCTTCCCGAGGTGAACGTGAGCGACGACCGCAAGTACAAACACAAAGGCTATCAGGACGGAGGCGGGTATTCGTACTCCGGTGGACAACAAAATCAGCGGCCGCAGGGGCCGCGTCCGGACGGACCGAAGCAGCGCCTCGAAGGCGCGCCGCGCGGACGGACGGCGGGCGGCTTCGGCCCCGAGGCGTTCAAGTGCAACCGCTGCGGCGAGCAGCGCCACTCGCTCGGCGAAATGACGTTCGACGAGACCTGTCTCAAGTGCGCCGCCGACCTGCACACCTGCGGCAACTGCCGCTTCTTCGACACCACGACGCTCTGGGAGTGCCGCGAGAACATCCCGAAGCGGGTGATGGGCAAGCACGCCAAGAACGAATGCACGTTCTTCCAGCCCAAGATCGTCAGAGACCTCGCCGCCGACAAGAGCAAGCAGCCCGTGACGCCGGATGACGCGCGGAAGGCGTTCGACGCCCTGTTCAAGAAGTGACGACGCCTAGCGTCGTCATCCTGAGCCGCGCAGACGGCGAAGGATCTCGTCGACGAGATGCTTCGCTTTGCTCAGCATGACGTACCTCAAATTCCTCCTCGCCATCACGAGCGGCATCCTTTTCGCGCTCTCCTTCCCGAACGCCGCCATCGGCTGGCTCGCGTTCGTCGCGCTGCTTCCGCTGCTCATCGCCATCACCAAAGCGCGTAGCGCATGGCAGGCGTTCTTTCTCGGCTGGACCTCGCAGACGATGGCCTGGCTGATGATGGTCCCGTGGGTCATCCGGGTGATGTCGCACTACGGCGGACTGCCCAAGCTCGTGGGCATTCTGCTGCACGCCGCGATGTGCCTGATCCTCGGCCTGTACGGCGGCTTGTTCGCGGCGATCGTCAAGCGCCTGCGGCTCGGCGCGCGCTTCGCGCCGTGGCTGCTCGTGCCGCTGGCGTGGGCGGCGGTCGAGTACGCGCGCACGTATCTCCTCAGCGGATTTCCGTGGAACCTGCTCGCGGCGGCGATCGTCGACTACACGCCGCTGATTCTGATCGATCGCTTCGGCGGCCCTTACTTTGTCGGCGCGCTGATTCTCATCCCGTGCACGATCGCGGCGTGGTGGATCACGCAGAAGCCGCCGCAGATCGCGCGCGTCTTTGCCGGCGGCGCGATCGGCATTCTCGCGCTCACGTGGTGGGGGACGGGACTCGTGGCGTCGAAGCTGATCGCGCGGCCGAATGACTCGCCGATGCTCACCGCGGCGCTGCTGCAGCCGAACATCTCGCAGGAGATGCGGTGGGACGAAGCGAACGTGCTCGCGATCTATCAGCGCATGATCGCGATGACGGAAGAAGCGGCGAACCGCGGCGCGCAGGTCGTGATCTGGCCGGAGTCGACCGTGCCTTTGTCATTCACCGAGACGCGCTTCTACCGCGACTCGATCGAGCAGCTTTCGCGAGATCGCAAGATCGACATCATCCTCGGCTCGGTGGCCACCGATCCCGCGCATGCGAATCGCCTCTGGAACTCGGCGTTCCTCGTCAGCGGCGGCGTCACGATCGGCCACTACGACAAGATCCGGCTCGTGCCGTTCGGCGAGTACGTGCCGCTGCGGCGCGTGCTCTTCTTCGCCGAGAAGCTCGTTCATGCCGTCGGCACGTTCGAGTTCGGCTCGAACGATTTCCCTCTCGGCGGCAAGCTCAAATACGGCCCGGCGATCTGCTACGAGATCGTCTATCCGCAGATCACGCGGCAGCAGGTGCGCCACGGCGCGGACGTCATGGTGACGATCACGAACGACGCCTGGTATGACGGCACGGCCGCGCCGGCGCAGCATCTGTGGCAGGCGCGCCTCCGCGCGATCGAAGGCGATCGCTGGCTGCTGCGCGCCGGCACGACCGGCATTTCCGCGCATATCGATCCCACCGGCCGCATCCTGCAGTCGATCCCGATGGGCAAGCCGGGAATCATTTACGCGCGATTTCAGTCGAGAAGCACGACGACGCCGTACGTTCGCTTCGGCGACTGGTTTGCGTGGGCGAGCGTCGTCGTGGTACTCATCGGATTGATCTATGCGCGACGAAACTCTCATGAGCATTGACGACCTTCGCGAACGACTCCGCTCCGTCCGGAGCTATCTTTGACCTAGCTTCTGCCAGACGTGCGCTCGACGAGGTCGAGCGCGAGATGTCCGCGCCCGGGTTCTGGGACAAACCGGAAACGGCGCAGGAAGTCGGACGCAAACGGGCGCGCGTTGAAAAACGCATCGCGACCGGCGAGTCGATCGAATCGAAATCGGAAGAGCTCGACGTGCTGCTGGAACTGCAGCGCGAAGGCGAGAGCGTCGACGCCGAGATCGAGACGCTCATCGGGCAGCTGGAGAGCGACGTCAACGCCATCGAGCTGACGATGAAGCTCAGCGGCGAGCACGATCTCCGCGACGCCATCGTGCAGATTCATCCCGGCGCCGGCGGCACGGAGTCGCAGGACTGGGCGGAGATGCTGCTGCGCATGTACCTCCGCTACTGCGAGCGCAAGGGCTGGTCGACGGAGCTGCTCGAATATCAGGGCGGCGAAGAGGCGGGCCTCAAGAGCGCGACGGTGATGGTGCGCGGCGACTACGCGTTCGGCTATCTGAAGGCGGAGAACGGTGTCCACCGATTGGTGCGCATCTCGCCGTTCGACGCGGCGAAGCGGCGGCACACGTCGTTCGCCTCGGTGTTCGTGATCCCCGACATCGACGACACCATCAACATCGAGATCAACGACAAAGACCTGCGCGTCGATACGTATCGCTCCTCCGGCGCCGGCGGCCAGCACGTGAACGTCACCGACTCCGCGGTGCGCATCACGCACTTGCCGACCAACATCGTGGTGACGTGTCAGAACGAGCGCAGCCAGCACAAGAACCGCGACACCGCCATGCACCTCCTGAAAGCGCGGCTCTACCAGCTGGAGCTGGACAAGCGCAAAGAGGAGCAGGCGAAGGTCGAAGGGGAGAAGAAGGACATCGGCTTCGGCAGCCAGATCCGCTCGTACGTGCTGCAGCCGTATCAGCTGGTGAAGGACCTGCGGACGGGATACGAAGTCGGCGATCCGAGCCGCATCCTCGACGGCGATCTCGACGGACTGATCGAAGCATTTCTCGCCGCGCAGGCGAGGAAGACGGCGGTTGATGGGATGCCCCTCACCCGGCGCTTCGCGCCACCCTCTCCCCGCAGCGGGGGAGGGGCAACGAGGAGGTCCATTCCGTCGCCCTTCTCCCCGCAAGCGGGGAGAAGGTGCCCGAAGGGCGGATGAGGGGCGGTGTTGACGCGCGTCGCGGTGCTCACGCCGCTCCCGCCCGCCCGCACCGGCGTGGCGCACTACGCGTCGATGCTGATCCCTGCGCTCGCGAAACGCGTCGAGGTCCGCGCGTTCGATTCGCTGGAAGGCTACAACCGCGCGGACTTCGATCACGTGCTCTATCACCTCGGCAACAATCCGTATCACGAGTTTGTGTATCGCGAAGCGATGCGCGAGCCGGGCGTCGTCGTGCTGCACGACCTCGTCCTGCACCACCTCATCGTCGAGCTGACGCTCGCGCGCGGCGACGTCGAAGGCTATGTCGATGCGCTGGAGCGCAACCATGGCGCCGCGGGCGCGGCGTGGGCGCGTGGGCGGGCGGCGGGACTGCACAGCGAGATGGGCAACTTTCTCTTGCCTGCCTCGGTCGACGTCGCGAATCGCTCGACGTCCGTGATCGTGCACAACCACTACGCGAAGGAGCGTCTCGAATCGTTCGGCGTCACGACACCGATTCATGTCGTCGGACATCCGTACGTGCACGCGGAGCCCATGCCGAGGAACAAGCTCCGAAGGCCGCGTGATCGGCTTCTTCGGCTTCCTCACTTCGGCCAAGCGCGCGGAGGTCGTGCTCGAGGCCTTCCGCATCGCGCGCGAGCGCGACCCGCGGCTCACGTTGCTCATCGTCGGCGAGCCCGCGCCGAACATCACGCTGCCGGAAGGGGAGGGAATCATCACCACCGGCTACGTCGCCGACGAAGACTTTCCCCGCTACTACGCCGCGGCGGACCGGCTCGTGAACCTGCGCTACCCGTCCGCCGGCGAGACGTCGGGCACGCTGATCCGCGCGCTCGATGCCGGCAAGCCCGTCGCCGTCAGCGACTACGCGCAATTCGCGGAGCTGCCGGACGCGATCGCGGTGAAGATCCCGTTCGATCGGGAGGTGGAGGCGCTGGTCTCGTTCTTCCTGGACGACATAGCGGATCCATCGCAAGCGCAGCGAGAGTGGCTTGAAGAGAACGCGTCGTTGGAACGGACGGTTGATGGATACATCAACGCCCTAGGACCTACAGGTCCTATAGGACGTATAGGACCTATAGGTCCTATGACACTGTTCCCGCAACTGGAATTGGTCGAAGCAACGACAAACTCCCTCACCATCAAGAACGTTGGCGACGCAACGCATCACACCCGCACCTACGGCATCCCTGAGTATCGATTGATCGCCAATGATCGCTGGCTCTCCCTGCCGCGCGACCTCCCGCCCGGCGAGACTGCAACGATTGATGTGCAACTCGAAAAAGGGCCGCTTCGCCTCTACCACGCCATTCAGGACATCCCGATGCTGCCGCCCGAGCCGTTCGCATGTTCGACGATCACGCGCTGACTCGCCTTCGCGCGATTCTCGGCAGGCGTCCCGCCGTCGAGATCGTGGCGCCGAATCATCGGCGCGCGTGCGTGCTGATCCCGCTCATCCGCAAGAACGGCGGCTGGTCGATCGTCTTCACCAAGCGCTCCGAAGCGCTCGCCGCGCACAGCGGACAGATCGCCTTTCCCGGCGGCGCCGTGGAACCAGGGGAGACGCTCGAAGAAGCGGCGGTGCGGGAGGCGGAGGAAGAAGTCGGGATCCCGCCGCGGGACGTGGAGCTGATCGGACGGCTCGACGACGTGATCACGCACAGCGGATTCCTCGTCGCCCCGTTCGCGGGCGTGATCCATGAGCCGCTCGAATACGTCATTCAGGAGTCGGAGGTCGTCGAGGTTTTCGAAGTCCCGGTCGAGGCTCTGCTCGAGGTCGCAAACCCCGAGGTGCGGTACGTGGCGTTTCGCGCAAAGCGTTATCCTGCTTACTTTTACCACTACCGGCAGTATGAGATCTGGGGACTCACGGGGCGGATGCTGAAGGCATTCCTTGACCTTATCTGGCAGTCCGTGTAACCTGCGCACGCAACTGATGAATGAATCATCATTCACGACTTATTAGTAAAGGAGTCTCACATGTTCACTCGTAAACAGAAGTACCCGTTCGGCAAGGTCGCCGCTGGTTTCGGAATCGGTGCGTTCGCGGGCGCGATTGTCGCGCTGCTCTTCGCCCCGACGACCGGCAAGAAGATGCAGAAGAAGCTCGCGAAAGTGAGCGAAGACCTGCTCGAGAAGGTCGAAGACAAAGTCGAAGACGTTCAGGCGACGGTCCGCAAGATCGCCCGCGCGTAATTCACGCGTCATTCGTGGTGGAAGGACAGGCACTCGTGCCTGTCCTTTTTATTTTGCCGCGAGCAGCTGCTCGACGTACGCCACGAGATCCTTCCCTTCGGCGCCCGGATCGACGAACGCGCCGTTCACCATATACGTCGGTGTCGCGCGCACTTCATTCGCCAGCGCGAGACCCGCGCCTTTCAGGATCTCGCCGCGCAGCTCTTCATTCTGCAGATCGGCGTCGTATTTCTTGAGATCGAGCTCGTGATCCTGCGCGAATCCGCGCGCGAAATCCCAGAACGTGAACGCCGAGAGCGAGTCCTGATTCGAATAGACCTGCTTCTTGTAGTCCCAGAACAGCTCCGGCTTCTGGCGATGAATGGCCCGGCCGGCGAGCGCGGCGGCGAAGGCCCACGGATGCATGTTCAACGGAAGATCGAAGCGGATGTAGCGAACCTTGTCGCCGTGCTTGGCGAGAACCGTCTCGGCATAACCGGAAGCGCGGCGGCAGGACGGGCATTCGAAGTCGGAGAACTCGACGATCGTCACCGGCGCGCTGGCCGGACCCTTCGCCGGCGCATTTGCGAAGAACGGCTCGAACGTCTTGATGCGCTGCGGCTTGATGCCGGTGCCGGCGCGGCGGAAGTGGCCGAAGAAAAACGTCGTGCCCTGCGCGTCCATCTCTCCGTCGTACGGCATCTTGCCATTCTCGGTCTGCTCGAGGAGCGTGACTGGAAGGAGTCCGTCCGTCGTCGGCTTCTCGCGATCGATGACGACGGTGACGTTCATCTGCATGCTGCGCCAGATGAAGTTCTTGATCTTCTCCTCGGCGGTCTTGCCTTCCTCACCCGTGAGCGGGAACGGCATGCCGAGGTAGAAACTGTCGAGCGGGGAGAAAATCGCGGCGTACATGCCCTGGCAGGACGGCCGCTGGCTCTCGACCTTCACCACCACGCCTTTGAAGCGAGGCGGGAGCTTCACGCCCAACTCGTCGTACGTGATCTTCGAATCGCCGCAGACCGGAACCGCATCGCGCACCAGGCGATCCAGCTTCGGATCCACCTCGATCGCAAACGCGGACGAACAAACGAGGAGCGTGCAGAGGGCGAGAAATGGACGTTTCACGCGAGGGTGAACGGTGGTGGGATGCTAGGACATTCCTTTGGTTGCCAAGTTGCTGAGGGTTGCTAAGTTGCTGAACCACCAGCAACTCAGCAACCCAGGAACTCAGCAACTCAGTTGTTCGGGGGCGCCTGCGAAATATCCTCGAGCGCCTTGCCGACGCGGTTGTCCTTGTTCGTCTCCACGGCGATGTCACCGATGGAGATGATGCCGACGAGCTCGTCCTGGCCGTTGACGACCGGGACGCGGCGGATCTCGGCGCTCGACATGAGCGTGAGCACCTCGTCGACCGGCGCGTCGTCGCGCACCGAGCGGATGTTTTTCGTCATCAGCTCATTGACGCTGCAATTCGAGAGGTCCTTCCCCTCGGCGATGCCGCGTACGACGATGTCGCGATCCGTGATGAGGCCGACGACCTTCTTCCCGTCCACGACCGGCACGACGCCCGTGTCCTTGTCCTTCATGATGCGCGCGGCGTCCTGCACCTTCGCATCCGAGGAAATGCAATCGGGATTCGGCGTCATCACGTCGCGCACGTTGCGCGACCCGGGACCTGATTTCTTCTGTTGAGCCATGCTTGGCCTCCTTTTGTTAGGGATTGGGGGATAGGAGTTAGGGTTAGCGAACAAACACGTACCTCTATCCCCTATCTCCTAACCCCCGACCCCTAAGAGCAAGCAGCTTGCCGGTTAGAAGCCGATGCGGAGCCCGCCACTCACCGTCATGTAGCGCGCCCGGAAATCGCCCCTGGTCCAGTAATAGGTGCCCTGGACGACGATTCCGTAGCGTTTCGTGAGCGGGAAATCGGCATTCACCCCGGCGACGTAGCCGTAATTGTTCGTCGTCTCGAGGCCTTCGGCTGACTGCCGGTAAAAGCCGAGGCCGCCGAAAATGCCGGTCGACCCGTAGGGCTCCGAAAAGCGGTACTCGACGACCGCGTCGATATGCTGCACTTCACCTTCCGCGTCACGGCGAAAGTTGCCGTCGACGCCCGGGATTTTGTACGCCTCGGCGATTTGCGTCTCGATGCGGCCGACGTTGAACTTCACATAGATGTCCGAGTCGATCTGCTGCGCCCAATAGAGGTCGACGGCGTTGTTCGAGAACGAGAAACTGCTGTCGAGCCAATTCACGCCGCCCTCGCGCAGACCGTTGTCGATGAAGCGGCGGCTGCCGCCGACGAGAATGCCGAATTCGTGGGGCGCCTGGGCCAGGAGAGGGAGCGCGCTGAAGAGCGTCAGCGCAAGCAGCAGGGAGGCTCGTTTCATGGCGGCGACTATAGCGAAGCGGGTCATCAGTGTCATCCTTCCTCGTAGGTACAATGTGCGCGTGTCGAGCCGGATCGCCAGCGCGTTGTCCTCCTTTGGACGCGAGGCGCTGCGAATCGTTCTGCCGTCATGGTGCGTGGCCTGCGGAACGGAACTGGCGTGGAGCGCACGCGTCGCCTCCTGCTGCGCCGCGTGCTGGAAAACGCTCCCGAAAATCGAGCGGGCGAAGTGCGTTTCGTGCGCGTTGCCTCTTCCGACGGGCGAGATCTGCATCGCTTGCACCGAAAACCCGTTACCCCTCGCCTGGTGCGAAGCCTGGGGCGAATATCGCGGCTCGCTCGAGAAGGTTCTGCACGCGCTGAAATTCGAGCGCCACGATTTTCTCGATGACGTACTGGCGTCGCTGCTCGAAGAGACGCTGCGCGATCGCGAGTTCGACGTCGTTCTCGGCGTGCCGATGCACGCGGCGAAGGAACGCAAGCGCGGCTACAACCAGGCCGAGCTCCTCGCACGCGCGCTCGCGCGGCGGATCGAGGTGCCGTGCGACATGCTCCTCACGCGGCGGCGCGAGATCGCGGCGCAATCGCTCTTGCCGAAACAGGCGCGCGCGGCTAATGTGCGCGGCGCGTTTCACGCATCACCGCGGGCAAAGGGGCAATCCATTCTCATCGTCGACGACATCTGTACTACGGGCGAAACTCTGCGGGCCTGCGCCAAGGCGCTGATCCGCGCGGGCGCGTCGCGCGTGTGCGCCGTGGCGGTCGCGAAAACACTGTGAGCATGTTCCGCGCAATTTTCATCTCCCTCTCCGAAAATCGATCGCTGCGCGCCTTCGCCGAAAAGACCGCGATCGGTCGCCGCCTCTCCAGCCGCTTCGTCGCCGGCATGTCCGTCGAAGATGCGCTCGCCGCCACCGCCGCGACGACCGCGAAGGGGATGAGCGTCTCCGTCGACAACCTCGGCGAGAACGTCACGAATCTCGACGAGGCGCGCGAGAGCGCGCATCTCTATCACGAGATGATCGACGCGATCGTCGAGCGCAAATTGAATGCGAACGTGAGCCTCAAGCTCACGCACATGGGCCTCGACATCGACGAAGCCGTGTCGCGCACGATCGTGAACGAAGTCGTCGCGCACGCCGCGAAGCTCGACAACTTCGTCCGCATCGACATGGAAGGCTCGCCGTACACGCAGAAGACGCTCGACATCGTCCGCGAGCTGCACGCGCAGCCCGGCAACGCCGGCCACGTCGGCGCGGTGATCCAGGCGTATCTCCACCGCAGCCAGAAAGACGTCGAAGAGCTCTGCGCCGAGCGGATCCGCATCCGCCTCTGCAAAGGCGCGTACAAGGAGCCGGCGGAGATCGCGTTTCAGGCGAAGGAAGACGTCGACGCGAATTTCGTCAAGCTGATGAAGATCCTGCTCAAGAGCGGGACGTACCACGGCATCGCCACACACGATCCGAAGATGCTCGAGGCCACGCTGGCGTTCGCGAAGGCGGAGCGGATACAGAACGACGCATTTGAGTTTCAAATGCTTTACGGCGTCCGCCGCGATCTTCAGGAACAATTGGTCCGCGACGGCTGGCGCATGCGCGTCTACATCCCGTTCGGAACCGAGTGGTATCCGTACCTGATGCGGAGACTCGCGGAGCGGCCCGCCAACGCCATCTTCATCTTGAAAAATCTAGTCAGGCGATGAAACAGACACTCATCCTGCTCGCGCTTCTCCTCGTCACCATCACAGTGTTTGCCGGACCGGTCGAAGACGTCGCGAACGCCGAGACCGCGTTCGCGAAAGCGTTCGCCGACCGCGACGCCGCGAAGTTCTTCGCGATGGTCGCGCCCGACGCGACGTTCATCGGACCCGGCCCGTCGCTTCGCGGGCGGGACGCGGTCGTCGCCGGCTGGACGCCGCTGCTGCAGGGACCGGCGCCGTTCTCGTGGGGACCGGAGCGCGTGGAAGTCACGGCGGACGGCAAGATCGGATTGTCGACCGGTCCGATTTACAACGCGAAGGGGAGACACAGCGGCGACTACTCGTCGGTCTGGCAGAAGCAGGCCGACGGCTCGTGGAAGGTCATCTTCGACGGACCCGGATCCGCGCAGCGGGAGCCCAAGGTCGAAGAAGGCTTCGTGAACGCCGACGACGGCACGAAGCTCTTCTACCGCAAGGCCGGCGGCGGTCCGATCACGATGATCGTGCCGCTCGATTACCTGCTCCACGATCAGTTCCGCCAGTTCGCGAATCTCGCCACGGTCATCACGTATGACGTCCGCAATCGCGGCCGCTCCGGCCGCGCGAAGGACGAGAGCACGTGGACGATTCAGCAGGACGTGAAGGATCTCGAGGCGCTGCGCCGCGAGCTGAAGGTCGAGAAGTTCGTTCCCGTCGGCTTTTCGTACCTCGGATTGATGGTCGCGATGTACGCGCTCGATCATCCCGACCGCGTGACGCGCATCGTCCAAGTCGGTCCCGTGCCGTTTCACCCGCTTCCCGATTCTCCGCGCGCGCAGGAAGACCTCGGCGTTCCGGCGGAGAATCAGAAGAAGCTCGAGGAGCTGAAAGGCGCCGGCGCGATGGAGAAATCACCGCGCGAGTTCTGCGAAGCGCAGTTCAACGTTTCCAAGTACGTCCTCGTCGGGAATCCCGCAAACACGGCGAAGATCGATGCCGGCTACTGCGCGTACGAAAACGAATGGCCGGTGAATTTCTACAAGCATCTCGAGAAGCACTGGGCCTCGGCCCGCGAGCGTCGACTATCAGCGCGAAGGTGAAGGACATCAAGGTGCCGGTGCTGACGATTCACGGCGACAAGGATCGCAACGCGCCGTACGCGGGTGGCGTCGAATGGGCGAAGACGCTTCCCGACGCGCGCCTCGTGACGGTGAAAGGCGCGGCGCACGCGGCGTGGCTCGATGATCCTGTGACCGTGTTCGCGTCGATCCGGCACTTCGTGCGCGGCGAGTGGCCCATCGGCGTGCATTGAGTGAGGGACTTTTCTCTCCGTTTGCGCTTCAGCAAATAGAGAGGTGTCCTTCGACATGCGTATTCGTCCCGTTGGTCTCGTTGTCCTGATTCTCGTCCTTGCCCTCGATGCGTCAGCGGCCACGCGCCGCCGCGCGGTCCGCTCTCCGGGCGGCGCCGCGAGCCCGACCGGCGACTGCATCACGTACGGCTCGCCGCGCATCGGCATGAAGGCGTCGTACCTGACGACGTCCGCGCAGGGGAACGTCACGTTCCAGGTCACTTACGTTTCCGAATCGCCGACGCAGGCGCGTACGACGCAGAAGGTGCAGACGCCGCAGGGCAACTCCGACGCCGAGACGCGCATGGACTTCGAGACCGTGCCCGCGGCGTTCGACCTCCGCGCGCTCAAGCATCTGTACGTGAAGTCGTCCACTGTCGCCGCCGGATTCCCGATCACGATCGAGACGGACATCGACTTTGTCCCATCGATGGTCCTCGGACCTGCGAGCGGCTGGTGCGTCGGCGCGAAATGGTCCGTGCCGGCAACGACGGAGACCATCCAGGTGCGCTCGATCGCCGGTCCGCAGAATTCGACGCAGACGACGATCGCCTCCGAGGGAGAAGTGCTCGCCATCGAAGACGTCACCACGCCCGCGGGCACGTTCCGCTGCCTCAAGTACCGCGGCATGACCGCAGGCGCCAACGGCGCGTCGCGCACGATCGCCTGGAACTCGGTCGAGCACTACATCACCGTGCGCCAGGAAGAGGTCGACGCGAACGGCAACGTGACGCAGGTGACGACGCTGCAGAAGATCGAATAGCGATTACGGCGTGACTTCCCAATCCGGCCGCTCGCGCCAGCGCGGGTGAAACCACACCCATTGCTCGGGCACGCGGCGGATCTGCTCTTCGATCGCCTGCGTGACGTGCGCGGTGAGCGCGACGGGATCGTCGTCGCGCTTGCATTGCACCGGTTCGGTGAAGCGCGCGTGCTGCAGGCCGTCGGCGCCGCGTTCGATGAGTCCGATCGTCACGTAGGCCTCGGTGCGGATGGCGAAGCGCGCCGGGCCGATCGGCGTGAGCGCGGGCGTTCCGAAGAACGGCACCTTCACGCTCTCGCTGCGGATGTTCTGATCCATCACGAAGCCGAGGATGCCGCCGCGGCGGACGGCGTTCAGCATTTCGCGCGCGGAGCTCGCGGAGCCGCGGTCGATGGTGCGGAAGCCGGAGCGCGCGCGCAACTCGGTGATCCAGCGGTTCAGCTCCGACGACTCCGAGCGCTCGCGCTGCATCACCGCCGACGGACGGCCGAACGTGCCGACCGCGTACGAGAGCCACTCCCAGTTGCCGCAGTGCGCGGTGAGGATGATCACGCCCTTGCCGGCGTCGATGAGCTCCATCATCCGGTCGACGCCTTCGAACGTCGTCGTTTGATGGCGATTTTCGGCGGTGAGATTCGGCAGCCAGCCGATCTCGAAGAGCGACATGCCGAGGTGCTTCAGCATCGCGCGGATCGTGCGGCGGCGCTGTTCCTCGCTCCATTCGGGAAAGGCCATCGCGATGTGCGCAAGCGATTTCTTTCGCTCGCGCCGCAGCACGTGCCACGCGAAAACGCCGAGGGCGCGGCCCATGGCGCGCCCAACGCGGAGCGGAATGCGCCGCGCGATCGCGGTGAGCACGACCACCACGCGGTAGAGGAATTTCGATCTAAATGCTCGAAGCCGCGGACTTGCCATCGCTCAATTCGCGCACCAGAGTGTCCCACTCGCCGCGCTCGCGCAACAGCCGCTCGACGAGCTCGCGGAACGCGCCCGCGCCGCCGGCGCGCTCGAGCTTCCACGTCGCCACCGCCCGCACCTCGGCCGCCGCATCCGACGGCGCCGCCGAAATCGCCACGCGCGTCATCGGCGCGAGGTCCGGCAGATCATCGCCCGCGTAGAGAATCTCGTTCAGCGACAACCCGAGCCGCGTCGCGATGCGCTGCGTTTCTTCGAGCTTGTCCGGCGCGCCCTGATGCAACTCCACGATCCCGAGCTCGCGCGCACGCCGCTCGACCGCATGCGAGCGTCTGCTCGTGAGCAGCGCGACCGCCACACCCGCCCGTTGCGCGAGCTTCGCCGCGAGCCCGTCGCGCACGTTGAACTCTTTGATCTCGGTCCGCTCGCCGCCGTAAATGATCTTTCCGTCCGTCCACACGCCGTCGACGTCGGAGATGATCAGTTTGATGTCGCGTGCGTTGGCCATCGCGGGCGCATGCTAGCACTCGGCGGCGAGGACGCCGCCGGGCCAGCCGGCGGGGACGCCGGCGTGCCGCAACGCCGGCGTCCTCGCCGGCTGATCAGGCGGCGTCCTCACCGCCTCCGGCTAATGCCGGAAATGCCGCTCGCCAGTGAACACCATCACTAGGCCGCGCTCGTTCGCGGCGGCGATCACTTCCGCGTCGCGCACCGAGCCGCCCGGCTGGATGACCGCGCGGACGCCCGCGTCCGCGAGGAGGTCGAGGCCGTCGCGGAAAGGGAAGAATGCGTCGGACGCCGCGAACGTGCCGGCGGCGGGGAGGATCGACTTCATGATCGCCACCTTCGCCGCATCGACGCGCGACATCTGCCCCGCGCCGATGCCGACCGACTGCGACTCGCGCGTGAGCGCGATCGCGTTCGACTTCACGTGCGCGCAGACGATCCACGCGAACTCGAGTCCGTCCAACTCCTCGGTGGTTGGCTGGCGTTCGGTCACGACCTTCCATTGATCGCGCGCGCCGATCTTGTCGGCTGATTGCACGAGCACTCCGTTTGCGGCGCTGCGCATTTCGGTTGCTGCGCTGCTGGGTTGCTGGGTGACTAGTCTCAGATTCTTCTTCTTCGCGAGAATCTCCAGCGCTTCTTCATCGAACGCCGGCGCGATGATCACTTCGAGAAACATGTCCGCGATCGCACGCGCGCATTCGCCGGTGAACGGATGATTCGCGCCGATGATGCCGCCGAAGGCGGAGACGGGATCGGATTCGATCGCGGCGCGAAGCGCATCGGCGAGTGACGCGCGTCGCGCGACGCCGCACGGGTTCGTGTGTTTGATGATCGCGATGGCCGGCTCGCGGAACGCGTTCGCGAGGCGAATCGCGGAGTCGAGGTCGAGGAGGTTGTTGTACGACAGCTCCTTCCCCTGAATCTGCGTGAACGGCTTTTCTCCCGCGCGCACGTAGAAGCCCGCCGTCTGATGCGGATTCTCGCCGTAGCGAAGGTCCTGAAACTTCTCGAGATTGAGAATGAGTCGATTGCCGCGTCCGAGAAACGCGCTGATCGTTGCGTCGTACGCGCTGGTCTTCTCGAACACCGCGATCGCGCAGCGGAGTCGGAACGCTTCGCTGATCTCGCCGGCCTCGAATTCGCTGAGAAACTCGGGATACAGTGTCGGATCGCACAGCGGGAGGACGTGCTTGTGATTCTTCGCCGCGGCGCGGAGCATCGACGGGCCGCCGATGTCGATCTGCTCGATGGCTTCGTCGACCGTCACGCCTTCCTTCGCGATCGTGGCCTCGAACGGGTAGAGATTCACGACCACGAGATCGACGGGGGGAATCGCGAGCCGTTCGCAGTCGGCGAGGTGCTCCGGTTTTGCGCGGTCATGCAGAATCGCTCCGAAGACTTTAGGAGTCAGCGTCTTCACGCGCCCGCCGAGGATCTCCGGGGCGCCGGACCATTTCGCGATCGGCGTGACGTCGATGCCGGCGTCGGTCAGGTGCTGTGCGGTGCCGCCGGTCGAGAGGATCTCCACGCCCTTCGCGCGGAGGGCGCGGGCGAGATCGAGGATGCCGGTCTTGTCGGAGACGGAGAGGATGGCGCGTTCAATTGGCATTGAGCAGCAGATTGCCGCGCTGCATCGCCGCGGCGGACCGGACGTCGCCGCCGGCTTCCTTCCAGATGTAGTAGTAGAGATTCACGAGGTCCGTGACCGCGCGCGAGTAGCAGACCGACGCGACCCCAAAAGCGGTGGACCGGTCGTCGAACTGCGCGGACGTGCGCAGCGTGCCGCCGCGGAAATACTCCTCGCTCATCAGCGGATAAAACTTCGCCGTGCGCGCGAACGTCTTGTCGAGATACGACGACAAGCGGAACCGCGGCTCGAGTCCGTAGAAGACGGTCGGAAACTTCGCGAGCTTGCGCTCGAAGTACTGCTCGAAGTCGTTGTGCGAGGCGGTGATGCGCGAGTCGTCGTTGGCGACGTGGAAGGGATTGTTCGCGTCGGCCACCAAATGCGCGAGCGTGCCGAGGCGCTCGCTGACGAGACTCATCGGCTCGCCGCCGCGGATCATCTCGATCGTCTTCGCCGTCTCTTTCTCGATCCGCTCGCGTAGCCGTCCCTCGCGCGAGAGGACGAAGAAGTGATGCGAGGCCGAGCCTTCCTCGGCCTGCGCGCGCTCGAGGCCGCGTTTGTAGTCGCCGTCGAAGCGCTCGAGGATCATGCGCAGATCGGGCGGAGCGAGCGCGGCGCTTTTCTTCGCGATGCGCTCATCCGAGGTGCGCGTCCAGGCGCTCGCGATGACGGGAAGAAACGCGAGAAGAAGGACGATTTGGGCGCGCCGCATTGTTGTCTGAGGATCGTAACGTATGAACCGCGACTTTGCAGCTCATCTCGACGCGCTCTACGCCTGCCGCGCCTGCCCGAACGTGCTCGGCATGCCGGTGACGGGCGCGGTGCCGCACGCGCGCGTGATGCTCGTCGGCCAGGCGCCCGGCCCGCATGAGGTCGAGCATCGCCGCCCGTTCGCGTACACCGCCGGCCGCCGGCTTTTCTCCTGGTTCTCCGAGCACCTCGGCGTGAGCGAAGAGGAGTTCCGCGCGAGCGTGCACATCGCCGCCGTGATCCGCTGCTTCCCCGGACGCGATCCGAAAAGCGGCGGCGACCGCGTTCCCGACACCGATGAGATCGCGCGCTGCGCCGCGCATCTCGATCGCGAGCTCCAACTCCTGCGCCCCGAGCTCGTCATCGCCGTCGGCACCCTCGCCGCGAAGCAACTCGTCGGCATCTCCGAATTGAAACAAGTCGTCGGCCGCGTTCACCGCGTCACCCGCGCCGGCCACACGTTCGACGTGATCGTCCTCCCGCATCCCTCGGGGCGCTCGACGTGGACGAACAAGAAGGAAAACGCGGCGCTGCTGGAGACGTCGCTGGAGCTGATCAGGGCGCGTAGTTTTTCGAGATGTAGTCCATCTCCGCGTACGTCGTCGCCAGCGCGAGGCGAGACTCGAGAATCAGGTACACGCTCGCCGAAAACAACAACCCCGCGCCGACAAAGCCGAGGAGCAGAGGAATCCAGCCGACGTCGACGCTGAGCAGCGAGACCACGCCGATCGAGACGCTGGTGGCGATGAAGAAGCTGATGCCGAGGTAAAGACGCGACATCGCCCGCTGCAGCAGCCGTGCGCGGCGGATGTTGATCGCCAGCTGTTCGTAGAGATGCTTCCGGTGTGCGTCGTCGCCCGCGGTGCCGATCTCCTCGATCTGCATGGTGCGCTCGCGGATGCGGTCGATGCAGCGGATCGAGCGGCTCGAAGTCGTGATCAGCAGCGAGCTCGAGGCGAGGATCAGCACCGCCGGCGTGATCATCGCCGACAGGACGTGCAGCACCTCCGAGAGCTCTTTCGTGTTCGTGAGATCAGGCCACATCGGCGAACGCAGCGCGCGTCAGGTTCTCGTGTCCGGTCTCCGTCACCACGACGTCGTCTTCGATGCGGATGCCGCCGTACTTGCGCAGCGTCTCGACCTTGTCCCAGTGGACGTACGTCGCGTTCTCGGTCTTGCGCAGATCCGCGAGCAGCGTGTCGATGAAGTAGAGGCCGGGCTCGATGGTGAAGACCATGCCCGGCTCGACGACGCGCGTGAGGCGGAGGTACGGATGGCCGTCCGGCTTCGGAATGGTCTTGCCGCTGCGATCGGCCATGAATCCGCCGACGTCATGAACCTGCAGGCCGAGGTAGTGGCCGACGCCGTGGGGGAGAAACGTGCTGCTGATGCGGCGCTCGACGATGCCGTCCGCATCGATGTCGCGCACGATCTTGAACTTGGCGAGGATGTCGGCGACTTTCTGATGCGCCGCGAGGTGTACGTCGGGATAGTTGACGTTCGGGCGGATCATGGCGACGAGCGCGAGCTGCATCTCGTCCATCGCCTCGATCAGATCGTGGAACTCGTCCTTATGCGAGGAGTACGTGCGCGTGATGTCGCTCGCGTAGCCGTTGTCCTGCGCGCCGGCGTCGATGAGGAACGACCAGAGGTTCTTCTTGTCGTGGCGTGTGTGCTCGTGGTGGTAGTAATGGAGCGTCGACGCGTGCTCGTTGAGCGCGATGATGTTGCCGTACGGCAGTTCTTCCTCGGCGTGACCCGTGGCGTCGAGGTAGTCGATGTGAATCTCGAACTCCGACTTCCCGTCGCGGAACGCGCGCTCGGCAGCGACGTGGCCGCGCGCGCCGCGCACATTCGCGCGGCGCAGGCATTCGATCTCGTACTCCGTTTTCCACGCGCGATCCCAATGCAGGCTGTTGAGCAGCCCTTCGGGATTCGGCGTGAAATCCGCCCAGCCGGCGAAGCGCGGATCCCACTCGCCGATGAACGCGATGCGCCCCTTCGGCATGTGCTCCTTCGCCTGATCGGGATCAGCGATCATCACGATGTCGAACTTCTCGACCCAGCGATCGGTCGGCGTCTCGGCGACCTTGTGCCAGTAGTCGACCGGCTGCCAGTAGATCAGCTTCGGCTTCCCATTCGGCGTGTAGACGACGAAGCAGTTCGGGTTGTTCGTGACCGGCACCCACGACTTGAAGTGCGGGTTCGGCTTGAACGGATATGACATGTCGTCGAAGAGCTGGTAGTGCAGCGCGCCGGAGAAGATCGCGACGTGATCGAACTTCTCCTCGAGCAGCGCGCGATCGTGACGCAGCTTCTGAATCGTCACATGGGCGGTGTAAATCGTGGCTAACGCGTCATCCATGGGCGCGGAGGATATCCGCTACTTCACCCGCAGCGCCAGCGGCATCGGCCGGTCCGGCGCAGCCGTCGCAATTTCGCGGCTGAAGCGTAACGTCGTGCCGTCGAACGCCCATGTGCCGTCGCTGCAGCGCGAGGCGGTCTCGATCGGCTTGCCTTCGCGGACGCGCAGCGCGTTGGCGGTGGCCTCGCGCTCGGCGCGATAGCGGAAGGCGCGGCGCCAGACGAACGAGAGATCGACGCCCAGCTGGTTCATGCGCATGTTCACGTCGCAGCGGCGTTCTTTGACAAGGTCTTCGGCGATGAGGCGATCGTGCTCGACGTCGTTGGCGAGGAACTTCGTCGGGAAGAGCTTCAGGCCGTCAGTCGTGTATGACGCCGCTGAATATTGAAACGCCTCGAGGAGCGGGCGCAGGCTGTCTTGCTGTTGCAATTCGTCGAGCCACGCCGGCGCGGGAAGCGGCAGTTTCCAGGCGACGGCGTTGATCATGCGCGCCATGCCGAATGCGGACGTCTGCACGACCATCTGCGGATGCCCATCCAGCGAGCGGGCGAGCTTCCACACAGCGTGCAGGTCGTCCCATGCGACGGCTTCGTGGGCGAGCGCGTCTGCGACGAGTGCTCTCGCCACCGTTAGATGCATCGCGCGTCTCGTCTGGATGTCGTTGTCGCCGCCAATTCCCTCGCCGCGCTCCCAGACGATCGGCTCGTGCAGCAGCAGCTCGCGGATCGGCGCGACGTCGGGGAGCGCCGGCGGCTGGCCGATGGTGAGCTCGCCGCGCGAGATCTCGCGCGACACGAACTCTTCGATCGCCTGATTCTTCGGCAGCGCCTTCGCGAGCGCCGTCAGCTTCACGGCCGCATCGTTGGCCTTCTGCGGCGGGTACCGCGCGGCGACGGAGTCGAGCGTTCCCAGCCCGGCCGGCCACGGCTTCGCCGCGGACGTCGTCACCGCCTCCGGCGTGCGGAACCAGGTGATGACCCAGATGACGAGAGCGAGGACGAGGGCGAATGCGATTACGAGAATCAGCAGTTTCTTCATCGGCGCGCCGGCAATGTTACGCCGTGCACTGCGCCAGCTTGCGCAGCAGGAACTTTTTCTCCGGCATCGTCGCCGGAAGCTCGAGCGCGCGATTGAAGTACGCGGCGGCGCGGCGGCGGTCGCCGATGCGGAGACACAGCTCGCCGAGGGTGGCGGGGAGGGGGAGATAGTCGCGGAGAGCGTCGTTCGAGGAGAGCGATTCGAGCGTGGGCATCGCGGCGGCGGGACCGCTCGCCATCGCCGCGGCGACGGCGCGGTTCAGCGCGACGACCGGCGACGGCTTGAGATCCAGCAACTGATCGTAATGCGCGACGATCGCGTCCCAATCCGTCTCCTCGAACGACGGCGAGACCGCGTGATACGACGCGATCGCGGCTTCGATGTGATACGACGTCAGTCGCTCGCCCTCCGCCGATCGTCCCAGCTCGCGTACGCCATCGGCGATCATCACCTGATCCCACAGCGATCGATCCTGCTCCGCGAGCGTGGCCAACTCGCCCGCGGCATCGACGCGCGCCGGCAACCGCGCGGCCTGCAGGAGCATGAGCGCCAGCAGCGCATGGGCCTCGGGTAACCGCGTCGCCGGATGGTCCACGAGTTGACGTCCCAGCCGGATCGCTTCGGAGCAGAGATCGGAGCGAACCAGATCCTCGCCGGAGTGCGCGCTGTAGCCTTCGTTGAAGAGGAGATAGATCACTTCGAGCAGCGAGTCGAGACGCTCCGGCAGCTCGCGCCGCGACGGCATCTCGATCGGAATCCGTTCGTCACGGATCAGCCGCTTCGCCCGCACGATCCGCTGCGCGATCGCCTCCTTCTTCGTCAGAAACGCGCGCGCGATCTCGTCGACCGAAAAGCCGCCGACCGTCTTCAGCGTCAGCGCGATCCGGCTCTCGCGGGGGATCGACGGATGACAACACATCAGCATCATCCGCAGTTGATCGTCGAGCGCCTCATGCGCAAATCTGTGGAGCGGCGGGCTCTCAGCCCGCCGAAACGCATCCACGATCTCCACTCTCCTTCGCGCGCAAGTTCGCATCGCGCCGCAGCTGATCGAGCGCGCGATTGCGCGCGACCTGGAACAGCCATCCCTGCGGATTCTCCGGAATCCCGCCCATGCCCCAGCGCTGCAGCGCCGAGATCAGCGCCTCCTGCACGACTTCCTCGGCGAGCGAGAGGTGCTCCGGCCCGAAGACGCGCGTCAGGGTGGCGACCATCTGTCCCGCGCTGTGGCGGAACAGATGGTCGACCGCGGTGTCGAGATCGGTCATGCGCTGCGTTCTTCGAGCGCGCGGATCTCGATCGAGCCGAACTGGAAATGCGGCGAGTCTTCGCACTGCCGCACCGCTTCGTCGTAGCTCGCCGCTTCGATGACGAGGTATCCGCCGATCACTTCCTTCGTCTCGGAGTACGGGCCGTCGGAGACGGTCACGCCGCTGTCCGCGCGGCGCAGCACGCGCCCTTCGTTGTCGCGCAGCTTGCTGCCCTTGCCCGCGAGGCGGTCCACCCACGCGCGGTACTTTTTCATGATGGCCTGGATTTCCTCGGGGCTGAGGCTCTCGGGATTCCAACTCGCGTCGCGGAGGACGATGAGGTACTGGGACATTGTCGTTTCTCCTTTCTTCACTCTATCGACGAATGGAGATCGTGAGAATCGACATGCGCGCAAAAAACCGAAGCGCGCCGACCGCCCTTGCGATTATCGGCGCGCTTTCAAAAACGTCGCTAGCGGCCAGGGGTCAGTGCGAAGCGAGTGCCAACGCGTCGAGCACCTGATCGATCGACAGCATCCGCTCGTCGCCGCGCTGGTTGCGGAACACCGCGTGATACCAGCCCTTCACACCGACAGGCGTGAGCACTTCGCGCCCAATTTTCAACGGCTTGCCCGCGCCGAGGAGGAGGAACACGCGCTCGTATCGCGAGCGGGCGAGGCGAGGGGAGGTGAGAGGGAGAGACGCGCGGCGATCGTGGGGTGCGCGGCGCTGCGATGGCGGCGGGAGTGTCACATGCGCGCGACGATCCGTCCCCTCGCCGCGCCATGGCGGCGCGAGCTTCTCCTCGACGTCGCTGCTGCGGCGGCGGACGAGATCGCCGGGCTCGTCCTGCATCGCCGCGGCGTAGTTGTACAGCTCCGGAATCACCGAGCCCCAACGCACCGCGCGTCCGATGTCGTCGTACGCGGCGGGGCGCGAGTCGAATTCGAGCAGCGACGGAATCTCGCCGCGCAGCAGCGCGAAGAGAATCCGGTAGCTGAACGGATCGGCGACCTCGCGGATCGAATCGCGAAAGCGCGTCACGATCTCCAGCGCGAGCTGGCGCAGCGAGACGGTGCGCCCGTCGCGCGTCGTCCACACCTGCGCATCGACGCGCGTCGTGAACGGATCACGCGCGAAGTGAGACGCGCGTGCGAGCCAGCCGTTGCGCGTGGCGTGGCGCCCCGGCGTCAGGTCGGCGATCGACGGAATCGCATCGAGCGTCTCGACGCGGTACGAAGGCCAGGTGATGACTTCGCGCACGATGCCGACGATCACCGCTGTCGTGGTGGCCATGAGTCCCGGATCGGGAGTGAAGTCGAACGTGATCTCGATGCGATCGCGGCGCGGCCGCACGCCGACTCCGCTCGACGCGCGATTCGCTCCCGTGACGATCACCGGCACGGGGAGGAGATGCGCGAGGAGCAGTGCGAGTTTCTGAATCGTCCGGTCGCGGTTCCGCTCTTCGCGCGGGATCTCGTACGAGATGTTGAAGTGGCAGCTGAACGCCTGCAGGCGTCACGCGGTGTCCGCTGCGCGCTTCCCAGCGGTCGAGCTGATCGCGAACGAAATCGATCTGCTCCCAGAGGCTGCGCACCGCGCGGGCGGTGCACTGCGGCGCGATCTCGATCACCGGCGTGACGACCTCGAGCACGCCGCCGTCGAAGTAGACCGCGCCGCCGGTCGGGAGTTGCGACGACTTCGTGCCGCGCTGCAGCAGCGGCCGGTCGATGAATGCCGCCGGCGCGCGCCAGTAGTCTTCGGGAACGACTTCTTCTTCGTCGACGAAGACTTTGAACTCTGCTTCGAGGCCGATGACCGGCATCCGGAGCTCGTTTCGATAAGGGAAGCGAATGGGATCGGGTGGCATACCGCGGACCACCACCCATTCAGCAAGGTTTGCGCCGAGCTATTTGCGTCCTGAGATCTTGAACTCCACCGTCAGCTCGTGCTGGACTTCCTTGATCTGGCCGTTGGCGGGATCGCGGAACGGCTGGAAACGCCAGTAACGGATCGCTTCCAGCGCGGCGCGGGCAAATTCTTCGCGCGACGGCGGTTTCACGACCGTCACTTCCTTCACCTTTCCGTTCTTGCCGATGATGTAGCGCACCACCAAGGTGTCTTCCCAGCCGCGCGTGCGCGCGTATTCGGGATACTTCGGGAACTCCTGCGACACCGACCCCATGGGCAGCGGATCGTCGCGCTTGATCTCTACGATCTCCGGCAACGGCTGCGGCTTCGGCTTCATGTTGGTGATGATGCCGCCGACGATGCCGCCGAGCTCACCGCCTTCGATGCCGCCTTCCACGCCGCCCTCGACGCCTTTTTCCGCGACCACCACTTCCGGTTGGGGCTCCGGCGGCGTCTCGACGACGACCGGGATGAGGTCGGGAATGACGGTCGGCGCGACGAGCGGCATCTTCTCCGGCAGCTTGACGACCACGATTTCTTTCTTCGGCGCCGGAGGAGGCGGTGGGGGCGGTGGCGGAGGCGGCGGCTCGACCAGCGAGTACAGCATGAACATCTTGGGTGAGTTCTTCGGGAACTCGACGTTCCAGATGTTGCTGGCGAGCACGAGCGCGATCGCAGCTCCATGCGAGATCAGCGACAGCGGCAGGACGAGGTAGTAGAGCGTGCGGCTCCGCTTTACAACCGTTTCGGGGACGACGGTTTCAAACATATCGACTGATTTGGCTGACGCAGCGGCAGGGTAGCACCGGCCGTGCGCGAGTTATGCTACAAGATCGTAACGGGTAAATCACCTATGGCGCGATACATCCAGCGGATCGCGCTCCTTGGCAAGGAGCGCTGGATCGGATGGGAAATCGATGGCGTGGGCACCGAGATTCCCGGTCTTGTCCTTGCCGATGAGATGCCTGACGATGAACTGCGCGCCCGCGGAGTGAAAGAATTTCGCCCGATGCCGTTCGAGGCCTTCCTCGGGCTCGGTGCCGTGGTGAACCATTCGAGCGAGGGCGAACTGCTCGAAGAGGACATCGAATACCGCCTCGACGCGCTGCTCGTCGGCATGGAGCGCATCCGCTCCCGCGGCGTGACGACCGTGCCCCGCTCGCTGCTCCTCGGCTACTTCGGCGACGATCGGCAGCTCGGTCATCCGCGCGTACAGTCGACGTTCCGCGAGTGGGAGAAGGCCGGCCGCGTGCAGGTGGTCGGCGCGGAAGATTGCTACCTGCGGATTCTCACGCGCCTCGCGTGACATCCCGAGCTTCTCCGGCGTGACGGACATGAACGTCACCACGCCGCGCTCCGCGAGCTGCTCGTCGGTCCAATCGTCGACGCGAATCAGGCCGTGCTCGGAAAGATCGCCCTCGACGCCGGCGATTTCGTATCCGACCCAGATCCCGAATCCTCGCTCCTCGGTGGGGCCGATCGAGCCGACGCGGGTCAGCTTCTTGATGTAGCGGCCCATCGCGCACACAGTCTGAAAAACACCGCCGTCCCCAACCCCCACGCCGCATTCACCGTGAATCCCACCAGCGCGAGGATCGCGGTCGGCTTCGGGCCTCCTCGGAATTTCACGATGACGCCGGCGACGAGCGTCGGCGCGATGGCGCCGAAGAGGATCGCGGCGATCCACCACATGCGATCCGAGTGCACGCGCAGCAGTGCTGCGCCGAGGACGATGCCCCAGAGGCCGCCCCAGAACATCAGCGACAGCATTTGCGGAACGCCGAGGGGCTTGGTCGGCGCGAACGAGTAGGGGCGGTAGGGCGCGAGGCCCGTGGCGTAGAACGCGTACAGCACGATGTGATGCGCGAGCGGAACGGCGAGGGCACCGGCGAGAAACCAACAGAGCCACTTCATGGGCGCATTTTAGATGGCCGATGGCATCATGGCGCGCGTGGAGCTGATCATCTTCGTCGGACTGCAGGGATCCGGCAAGTCGACCTACTATCACGCAAATCTGGCGGCAACGCACGTGCATGTGAGCAAAGACCGGATGCCGAATGCGCGCAACAAAGACGTGAAGCAGACGGAGATGATCTCCGCTGCGCTCGCGGCCGGGAAATCGGTCGTCGTCGACAACACGAGTCCCAATCCTGCCGTGCGTGCGCCGCTGATCGCGCTCGGCAAGCGCTTCGGCGCGCGAGTCGTCGCGTATTACTTCGAAGCGCCGCCGAAAGTCTGCGTCGTGCGCAACCGCCTGCGTGAAGGAAAGGCGCGCGTGCCGGACGTCGTGATCTTCGTGACGGCGAAGAAGCTCGTGCCGCCGGCGCTCGAGGAAGGGTTCGATGAGGTGCGAGTGATCGCATGACGCCGCGACAGCTTTTAAAAAGAGTCTTTCCGCCGATGCTGGCCACGCTCGCCGACGCGCCGCCGCGCGATGAAGACGAGTGGATCGTACGAGCTGAAATACGACGGCTTCCGCGGCGTCGTCGCGATCGTGAACGGCGAGATCGCGATGCTGAGCCGCAACGAGCTCGATCTCGCGCCGCGCTTCCCGCACACGTTCCGGGCGCTGCACAAGATCAAGATCGACGAGATCGTGATCGACGGTGAGCTCGTCGTGCTCGACGAAAAAGGCGCGCCGCGATTTCAACTGCTGCAGCAGGGCGGGCGCGAACTGATGGTCATCTTCGACATCCTCTGGCTCGCCGGGAAAGATCTGCGCGGCCTTCCGTACATCGAGCGCCGCGCGCTGCTGGAGAGGCTGTTCAAGAAACCGCCGGCGGGAATCGCGATCGCGCAGACGCTCGACATGCCGGGCGACAAGGCGCTGCAGCACGCGGCGAAAGGCGCCTGGGAAGGGATCATCGCCAAGCGCAAGTCCTCGGTGTACGAGAGCCGCCGCTCGAAGGAGTGGCTGAAGATCAAGACGCTCCATCAGCAGGAGTTCGTGATCATCGGCTGGCAGCCGAGCAGCGCCAGCGATCGCGACATCGGCTCGCTGCATCTCGCCGTGAACGAGCGCGGCAAGCTGCGCTACGCGGGGAAAGTCGGCACCGGTTTTTCGGCGAAGCTGCGCACGTGGCTGCGCGACGAGCTGGCGAAGGACGAGATCGCGAAGAGCGATGTGAAGGACGTGCCGCGGACGGGCGTTCGCGACACGCGATGGGTACGCCCGCGCCTCGTCGGGCAGGTCGCGTTCTCGGAGTGGACCAGCGATCATCGCCTGCGCCATCCGTCGTTCCTCGGATTGCGCGAAGATAAGGGCGTGAAGGAAGTGGTGCACGAGAAGCCGACCGTCACGCTCACGAATCCCGACCGTCTCCTGTATCCGCGCGACGGCATCACGAAGAAAGACGTCGTCGCGTATTACGAAGCGATGGCCGAGCCGATGCTGCACGCGCTGCGCGACCGGCCGCTCACGCTCGAGCATTGGAACCAGGGCATCGACAAGCCGTCGTGGTTTCATCAGAACATCGGCAAGGAAGGACCGGACTGGCTGACGACGGTCGAGACGCCGACGCGCGTGGCCAGCCGCGCGACGGTGAAGCACCTCATCGTTGATAGCGCCGAGGCGCTGCGGTGGCTCGCGCAGATGTCGGTGCTGACGGTGCACATGTGGTCGTCGCGCGCGGAGAGTCTCGAAGAGCCGGACTGGATCTTGTTCGATCTCGATCCGGCGAAAGGAAAGGGAATCGAGCAGGCCATCGAGGCCGCGGGCGTGATGCGGCGCGTCCTCGAAACGCTCGAGCTGCCGAGCGTGCCGAAGACGTCGGGCAAGCGCGGGATTCACGTCTTCGTGCCCTTGGTGAGCGGCTACTCGCATGAAGAGGTGGCGGAGTTCGCGTGCTCGATCGCCGACGCTGTGACGAAAAAAGTTCCGGGGATGACGGTGGAGCGAAGCCTCGCGAAGCGGCGCGGCCGGCTGTATCTCGACTGCATGCAGAACGGCTACGGCAAGACCGTCGTCGCGCCGTACTCGCTGCGCGCGATCGACGGCGCGCCGGTCTCGGCACCGCTGAAGTGGAGCGAGATCACGGCGAAGCTCGACCCGCTGAAGTACAACATCAAGACGATGCCGAACCGGCTCGCGAAAGTCGGCGACCTGTTCGCGGATGTGTTCAAGAATCGCGTGAAGCTGCCGAAGCTGAATATGTTGCGCAGTTGCTCGGTTGCGCAGTTAGGCGGTAGAACGCCGAGCAACTGCGCAACCGCGTAACCCGGGTGACCGGGACACCGGGAGATCAAATGAATCGACTCGTTCTCCTCAGACTGCTGCTCACCGCCTGCGTGCAGTACGTCCCGCAGGAATCGAACACGAAGGACGTGCGCTTCGAGGGGTTCGTGTTCAGGAACGACACGGCGCAGATGATTCTCCACATCGCGCCGCCGCAGGGCGACACGCGCGACATTCCGCTGATCCGCTACAACTCGCTCACCATCCTCGACCGCCCGAAGAGCTCGGACGACATGCGCAATCTCGCAGCGGGAGAGAAAGTGATCGTCTTCGGCCGGCAGGAAGGCGACGGCGATGTCCTCGCGGAGCGGGTGGTGGTGCTGACGAAATGAAGTCGCACACCAAACATCTCGTCTTGCACACGCGCGAGCGGATGGAGTTCGTGAACATCACCTCGCAGATCGAGGCGGAGGTGAAGGCGAGCGGCGTGAAGGAAGGGCTGTGCCTCGTCAACGCGATGCACATCACCGCGAGCGTCTTCATCAACGACGACGAGCGCGGCTTGCATGAGGACTACAAGCGCTGGCTGGAATGGCTCGCGCCGTACGATCCGAGCCCGCAGCGCTATCACCACAACCGCACCGGCGAAGACAACGGCGACGCGCATCACAAGCGCCAGATCATGGGCCGCGAAGTCGTCGTCGCCATCACCAACGGCAAGCTCGATTTCGGCCCGTGGGAGCAGATCTTCTACGGCGAGTTCGACGGGCGGCGGGATAAGAGGGTGATGGTGAAGATCATCGGAGAGTGAGCAGTTCCTGTACGTCGAGACTGAAATCCGGCAGGAGAGGCGACGTGAGCCGATCCGCCATGATCGTCTCGTGAGTGAGCGCGGGTCCGGAGCAGACCTCGACGTGTCCCGCCGCATCGACGATCCAGTATTCGACCACTCCCGCGTTCCCGTAGACGTAGCGTTTGGTGACGCGGTCGTAGACGCGGTTCAGCGAAAGCACTTCCACACAGATCTCCGGGATGCGAGTGATCGGGCCCCGTTCTTCGCGATCGAGCGCGGCCAGAAAAACCATCGCGTCCGGCTGCAGGATGCGATTGGGAGCGAAACGCACGTCGAGCGGTGACTGCGCGACGGTGACTCCGGAGCGTCCCTTCGCCCAGCGACCAAGCTCGAACACCAGACGACGCAAGCACTTCCTGATGCCAGAACAGCGGGCTGGGAGACACGATCACCTCTCCATCGAGGAGTTCGATGCGCTCGACCGACTCCGGAAGACTGAGAAACTCCGCCTCCGACACGCGTGACTTCGGCATCGTCGACATAGAAGCATCATAACGCCACCCAGCCCGCTCGCCCGCCTGCCCGCCCGCCCGCCCCTACGGACACACCGAAAACGCCGACGTATCCTGAATCGGCTGGAACGGTTGCCCCAGCGGATTCGTGTACTGCTTCACGTTGCCCGTCTTTGTGTCCGTCACCGATCAGCGTCACGCGCACGTCGGTGAGGCCGCCGGCGAAGACCCACCAGCCGTTGATGCCGCAGGCGTTCAGCACTTTGATGACGACCTCCACGTTCGACGAGCTGAAGAACCAGAGATAGCCGGTGTCGCCGGTGAGCTTCACCACCTGTCCCTGGCCGGTCTGTCCCCCTCCGGTCTGATACGTCGCCTCCACTTTGAAGCGATCGTTGTTCAGGCACATCGCCGTGGCCGACGGAGTGCAGCCGGTTTGCGGCGCCGTCAGGAACTGGCTGATCGACGGAAACGTCGTCGCGTATGCGCCGTCGACCACCGAGTTGCTCGTATTGCACCCCTCGCTCGGCGTCTGGCCGCAATAGCCGAGCAGTTGTCCGACCACGAACGGGCTCCCGCTGAGATACGCGATGACCGGCGAGCCGGAGCTGCCGCCATAGAGGCCGCCCTGCGTCGTCGTGAACGTCGAGTAGAGATAGCTCGGGCGCAGGCGTCCCTGGCATTGCCCGACCGTGGTGCTCACCGTCGATGCCGAATACATCTGCGGCAACGGTCCGTACTGCTCCGGCGCAGGATGCGAGACGCGATGCAGCAGCGTTCCCGCCGGGACGGTGGACGACGACGATCCGAAGAAGTAGCGGTTGGCCGGGATCGAGCTCAGTCGCACGAACGTGAAGTCGGATCCGGTATTCGTCGCCAGCAGCGTCGCGCCGAGCGTGCGTCCGGCGGTCGGCGGAAGCGGGATCGCCGTCGAGCTGCAGCTGGCAAAACGCCAGTCCCAGTACGCCTCGAGCGACGTCGCCGAGGCTTGCGAGTCGAAGCAGTGATTCGCGGTCAGGAACCAAGGCGTTTTCGAGCTCGTGAAATCGTTCAGCAAGCCGCCCGAGCAGACGAAGCCGCCGGTGCCTTTGACGAATTCGAGATAGGCGATGCCCTGCTTGAAGCCGTTGATGTCGGTGACGGTGTTCGTGCCGACACACTGCACGTCGATGAGGCAGTCCGGCTCGTCGTGCGTCTTCAGCGGCGGCACGATCTCCAGCATCCGATTGATCTCGAACGACGCGACGTCCGCTTCGCTCTTCGGCATCGGAGTCTCGATTTCGAGATGCACGATCCCGCCGCCGACGCTCGGCGTCCAGAGGCCGCCGTCGCTATCGATGAGATCGCGATCGAACGCGATCGGCTCGCCGCCGTCGTTGTAAATCCAGAGCACCGCGCCCGCCGGGAGCTTCGCGCGATCGAGGCGCAGCCGCACGCGATGCGCCGCGATCTGAAAGCGTCCGCTCCAGACGACGCCGCGCTCCGACGCCGCGATGACGCCTTTGGACGCCGCGGCGCCGGTGAGCCGGACGACCACGAGCTCCTCCATGATTCTCACGAAGCCGTTCTTCACCGGCCGTCGTCCCTCGGCGTTCCAGACGCGCACTTCTTCGATGTCCGTCGGATCGGCGGCGCCGATGTTCAGCGCGGGCGCAATCGAAGCCGCGGAAACGATGCGTGGCGGCGGCGGGAACGACTTCGCGCCGATCGCTTCGCGGGAAAACGCAGGCCCGATGTCGGTCGCGAACAGCGTCGCGGCACCGAAGAGGGTGAGAAAGCAGATCAGCGCGATCTTTCGAGTCATGAATGACTCCTCTCGATTTGGACGTGAAGACAGACTACCATCCGCGCCGAAAATGCGCGCAATCCTCACCGGCGCGTCCAGCGGCATCGGGCTCGCGCTCGCGCGGGAGCTTTCACTCCGCGGATACGAGCTCGCGCTTCTTGCGCGGCGCACCGAGCTGCTCGAGCAACTCGCGTCCGAGTTGAAGACGAAGGCGATTCCATTGACGTGCGACGTGACCGATCGCGAGTCGGTCCGCGACGCGGTGCAGCGCGCGCACGAGCAACTCGGCGGCGCGTTCGACCTCGCCATCGCGAACGCAGGTGTCGGCATTTCGGGACAGGTCGCGAAGTTCCGCATCGATGACGCGGAGCAGACGATTCGTGTGAACGTCCTCGGCATGCTGTACTTCTTCGACGCCGTCATCCCGCCGATGATCGAGGCGAAGAAGGGGCGATTCGTCGGCGTCGCGTCGCTCGCCGGCCGGCGCGGACTGCCGAGCAGCGCGACCTACTCCGCGAGCAAAGCGGCGATGCAGACGTTTCTCGAGGCGAGCCGCGTCGAGCTGAAGCCGTACGGCGTCGGCGTCACGATCGTGAATCCCGGATTCGTGAAATCGCCGATGACGGACAAGAACCGCTTCCACATGCCGTTCCTGATGTCGGCCGAGAAAGCGGCGCGCATCATCGCCGACGGAATCGAGCGAGGAAAACGCGTCGTCGAGTTCCCGCTGCCGATGTCGCTCGTCGTGCGATTGCTGCGACATCTGCCGGATGCGCTGTACGATCGTGTGATGTCGAGGGCACGAGGATGAGTCCGACGCTCATGGTCCGTCTCTGGTCGCTGCAGAACGTGTTTCTGCTCTGGCTGATCCGTCCGAAGATCGTGGAGCTGAATCACGAGCGCTGCATCGTGCGCGTGCCGCTGAACTGGATCACGCGGCGCCGCGACATTCACGCGATGTACCTCGGCACGATGTGCATGGGCGCGGACGTCGCCGCGGGCCTCATCGCGTTCACGATCGTCCGCGAGCGGCGCGAGCGGGTGTCGTTCATCTTCAAAGACATCCGCGGCGAATTTCTCAAGCGCGCCGAGGGGGATGTCGTCTTCACGAACAACGACGGACCGCTGATTCAGGACCTGCTGCGCCGCGCGAACGAAACCGGCGAGCGGCAGGAAGCGACCGTGCACGTCACCGCGACCGTGCCGAAGAAGCTCGGCGAGGAGCCGGTGGCGAAGTTCGAGCTGACGCTATCGGTGAAGCGTAAGTGACTTGTACAGCGTCTCGATGAACGCGTCGGTCTTGATGAAGCCCTGACCCCACGCGTCCCACGGCCCCGAGCACCTTTTCCTCCTCATCTGCTCGACCGTCTTCCCGGCGGCGATGCCTTTCTGCACCGCGGCCGAGGTCCCTTTCAGCACTTCGACGAACTTCTTCAGGCCCGCTTTGTCGGACAGCGGTCCGTGTCCGGGGATCACTTTCGCGTCATCCGAAATCAGCGGCAGCACTTTCTCCACCGCGGCGATGATGCCCTGCACGCTGCCGCCGTTGTCGAGATCGATGACGGGAAAGAGTCCGTTGAAAAAGTCGTCGCCCATGTGCACGACATTCGACTTCGTGAACCAGATCACCGAGTCGCCGTCGGTGTGTCCCGGCGGCACGTGCACGGCGCGGATGTCCTCGCCGTTCAGATGCAGCGTCAGCGTGTCGTTGAATGTCACGATCGGCCACGCGCCCTTCGGCGCGGGCGGGATCGTGTTCCCGCCGCGCACCGTGCCGAGCTCCAGCTTCTTGCGCACGTTGTCGTGCGCGACGAGCGTGCCCTTCTGGCCGAAGTACTCGTTCCCGCCGGTGTGATCGGCGTGGTAGTGCGTGTTGATGATGAAGCGCACCGGCTTGTCGGCGATCGCCTTCATTGCCGCCTCGATGCGCGGCGCGAGCGGCGCGTACTGATCGTCGATGACGACGATGCCGTCTTCGCCGACCGACACGCCGATGTTGCCGCCGGCGCCGGTCAACATGTAGACCGATCCCGAGACTCTCTCCGCTTTGATCTCGACTTTGCTCCAGTCGCGGCCTTGCGCAAACGATGAGAGCGAGGCGGCGAGCGTCATCCAGATGTACAGTCTTCGCATGACGCCGGATTATAAGTTCAGCGACGCGATGCAGCAGCGCATCGCCGACGCCGGTGCGCGGGTGCGCGTCGGCTATCCGTGGTGGCTGCGCCCGTGGCTGATGCGCGACGTCATCGCGATCACGCTCGGCAGGACGATCTACGTCAGCCAGCGCGCTGCGGAGCGGAGCGGGGAGCGGCTCGGACGCCTGATGCGACACGAGCTCGTGCACGTGCGGCAGATGAATCAGCACGGCTTTTTCCGCTTCCTCTGCCTCTACACGACGGAGTTCTTCCGCCACTTCTATCGCGAGCGCGACGTCACCCGCGCGTATCGCAAGATCTCGTTCGAAGCGGAGGCCTGGGCAGAGGAAGAGCGCGCGGACGTATAATCGATGGTTCCCGATGCTCCAATTTCATTCCCTCGAGATTCCCCAACTCGAGCGTTTTCTCGAGAGACACAAGTCCGGGCTCTCGCTCAAGGACAACGTCGAGCTCGATCTCGTGCTGCGGCAGATCCTGCAGCGCGCGAATGAATTCGTGCCCGCGGAGTCGGGCTCGATCCTGCTCGACGACCCGTATCGCAAGGTCGCGTCGCGCAAGGACAACGAGCTGGTGTTCATCGCCGCGTTTGGCGATGCCAGCCGCGATCTGATCGGCAAGCGCCTCTCCGCGCAGCATGGCATCGTCGGCCACGTCTATCAGACCGGCGAGCCGCATCTCTCGGTCAACGTGGAGCTCGATCAGTACTTCTACCGTGAGATCGACACGCAGCTCGGCCACAAATCGGGCTCGATCGTCGCGGTGCCGATTTACCTCGGCAAGGCCGTCGTCGGCGTCCTCGAACTGATCAACCGGCACGAGGGCAAGGCCTTCACGCCGCGGGACATGAACCTGATGGAGATCTTCGCCGGCTACACCTCGTTCACGCTGCAGAACGCGCTCGAAGCGAAGCGCGCGCACGAGCTGGCGAAGAAAGACGACCTCACCGGCTTGTACAACGATCGCTGGTTTCACGTGCGGCTCTCCGAGACGCTCGCGGAATCGCGCAAGACCGGCAAGGAAGCGGTGCTCCTATTCATGGACCTCGACCGCTTCAAGTGGGTGAACGACGGCCACGGGCATCTCGCCGGCAGCCAGGTGCTGCGAGAGGTGGGATTCCTGCTCAAGCGCATCGTGCAGCGCGGCGACGCCACGGTCGCGCGCTACGGCGGCGACGAGTTCGTGATGATCCTTCCCGACACCTCGCTCGACGCCGGCCTCGCGGTCTGCGAGGAGATCCGCCACACGATCGCAGAGACGGTGTTTCTCGACCGCGAGTGGGGATTCAGCATGCCGCCGGCACATCTGCGCGGCGTTCTCTCGGCGTCGATCGGCATCGCCCGCCATCTGCCGGACCGCAACAGCACGATCTCGTTCGACCTCGAGAAAAACGAGCTGCTCCGCCGCGCCGACGCCGCGATGTACCAGGCCAAGGCCCTCGGCAAGAACCAGGTCGTGGTGTGGAATCCCACGATCGTCCCCGAGCATCGCGGCGCGCTTTCCGACGCGGCTGCAACGTAGTCTGTGCCATCGCCCTCCATCGATCTGCTATCGTTCCGCATCTTTTTTGGAGGTTACCTGCCTTGGCCAAGATCACCGCGGAATACATCTGGATTGACGGACAGCGCCCGACGGGGAAGCTTCGCTCGAAAACGAAGATCCTCGACGGGCCGGTGAAGAAACTCTCCGACATCCCCGAATGGGGCTACGACGGATCGAGCACCTCCCAGGCCACGGGGCATTTCAGCGATCTGCTGCTGCGTCCCGTGAAGTACGTGCCGGATCCGCTGCATCGCGAGAACGACGTGCTCGTGCTCTGCGAAGTGCTCAATCCCGACGGTTCCGTGCATTGGAGCAACACGCGCGCGCAGCTGCGCGAGGTGGCGGAGAAGTACAAGGATCACGAGCCGTGGTTCGGCATCGAGCAGGAGTACACGTTCTTCGAAGGCAACCGCCCCCTCGGCTGGCCCGATCACGGATTCCCCGCGCCGCAGGGCGGCTACTACTGCGGCGTCGGCGCGGATGAAGTGTTCGGACGCGACGTCGTCGAAGCGCACGCCGACGCGTGCGTGCGCGCCGGCATTCACATCGTCGGTACGAACGCCGAGGTCATGCCGGGGCAGTGGGAGTTCCAGATCGGCGCCGTCGGCGCGCCCGACATCGCCGACGAGATGTGGCTCGCGCGCTGGCTGCTGTACCGCATCGGCGAGGAGTTCGAAGTCAGCGCGACGCTCTATCCGAAGCCGGTGAAAGGCGATTGGAACGGCGCCGGCGCGCACACGAACTTCTCGACGAAAGAGATGCGCCAGGAAGGCGGCATGAAGGCGATCGAGGATGCGATGCGCAAGCTCGAGAAGCGCCACGAGGAGCACATCAAGGTCTACGGCGCCCACAACGAAGAGCGCCTGACCGGATTGCACGAGACCGCGCCGATCCACCAGTTCCGCTGGGGCATCAGCGACCGCGGCGCCTCGATCCGCATCCCCATGGCCACCGCGAACCTCGGCTACGGCTACTTCGAAGACCGCCGCCCCGCCGCGAACATGGATCCGTATCAGGTCTGCGCGATTCTGATCGAGACGGTTTGCGGGGAGTATTGATCGTGTTTGACTGCGGTGGCGCGAGCCACCGCAGTCGCTAGCCCTCGAGCCTCCACGACGGGACTGCCAGCATCCAACTCTCCTTCGCGTGCAGTGTGTGCCGGCCGAACTGATCCCGGGCGTTGGCCCGAATGGGATCGCCAAGCGTATCCGTCGGAGTGATTTGATAGATCGCCAGCAGGATTTTCGGTTCGGCAGGTTGCTCGTTGTTCTTGGTCGCTGGCAGGCCGAGGAAGACAGGGATCAGACGATCAACGTTTTCGCGCGTCTGACGGAACTGGTCGAATTGGTCGATGAGCTGGACGGGGCGATTAACCGGTGGGCCGTGCAAAACGCGATAGCACACATAGTGCGTTGCCGCCTTGGGCTCGGACGGTTGTTTCGGATCGATCTTTTTCGCGGCCGGAACCAGCAGGAGCTCCGATTCCCCGATCTCCCAGGTCGCGCCGTCGAACTGATTGGCAAAACTCTCGGAGGTCCGCGGCGGCTGATTCGGCTGCAGGATGCGATACGCCGTCAAGTGCAGGGAGGCATCGACGATCGGCGTCTCGTTTTTGATCGTGGGATTCCCGATGAATTCGATGCATCCAAGGGGCGTCTCCCAGGACGTGTCCTCAACCTGCAGCCTCACCTGCAGGCCCAATCGCCAGAACTTGTAATGGTTCACCCGAGTTTCCGCTTCGTTCGGCATGACTTCCTCCGCCACGTAAGAGGGCCGCAACCGCGCAAATCCCGCAGTCCATGACACCCGCGTGCAGTTCATCGCTCGCGCGAAACATCGCCCCGCCTTGCAGTGTCTCCCTGTGCGTAGCGCAAGGAGACATCAATGAAAAGCACAAAGAAACAATGGGCAGTGGCGGGAGTGGCGGCACTCATGTTGATGACGGCAGCGCCGTCGTTCGCGCAGTCGCGCGGACGAAATGAAGCGCAGCGCCGGGACAACGGCCGAAGCGAAGCGCGCACGTATCGCGAGAACGACCGCGTGTCGGTGCGGGGAAGCGTCACGTCATTCTCGCGCGAGCGTGACGGCTATCGCGTGCATCTCGATCGCGGCCGGGAGTCGTACTGGGTTCCGCAGTCGTATTTCAACAACCGCGGTCGCGGGCAGCGCGGTCTGCGCGTCGGCGTGCAGATCGTCCTCGGCGGCATCTTCCGCGGCGGATCGGTGTACGTCGATGACGTGAACTGGCCGGACGACCGCTCCGGCTACGACAACGGTTATGTCGCCGGCATCGTCGAGCGCGTCGACGTTCGGAGCGGCATCGCCGACATCCGCGACGACCGCAGCGGACGCACCGTCCGCGTCGACTTTCGCAGCTCCGGCCGGCGCGGCCTCGACCTCAGCGACATGCGCCGCGGTGACTACGTCGAGCTCTCGGGCCGGTGGTCCGGCAACCGGTTCGAGGCGTACAACATCGAAGCGATTCGCGATCGCTGACTATGGATTCTCAACGTCCGGCGCGGCGTTTCGTCGCGCCGGACGAATGAGTTTCTCGAATAACGGAAAGACCATCTGCACCAGCAGGATCGCGACCGTCAGCACGGTCGCGACTGTGTAATAGCCGAGGCCCGACGCCAGGCCGACGCTCGACGCCGCCCAGAGCGTCGCCGCGGTCGTCACACCTTCCACCATCTCGCCGCGGCGCAGAATGACGCCCGCGCCGATGAAGCCGATGCCGCCGACCACCGCCGCGGCCAGCTGCGCGGGATTGTGATTCGACGGCCCGAACGTATTCGTCATGATCGCGAAGCCGGCGGCGCCGATCGACACCAGCGTCATCGTCTTCAGGCCCGCCGTTTTCTGGCGCCGCTCGCGGTCGACGCCGATCAAGGCGCCGAACACGAGCGCCAGCGCGACCCGGATGACGACGACGGCCGGATCGCTCACTGGAAGCTCATCTTCGGCACCCCGAGCCAGAACCCGGCCGGATACATCGTGTAGCCCTGAAGATTCCTGTTCATCACCGAGACGTTGACCTGGTGGTACAGCGACACGTACGGCAGATCGTCCTGCACGATGCGCTGAATCTCGCCGTAGATCTGCTTCCGCTTCGCGCGGTCGAACGTCGAGCGCCCCTCCATGATCAGCTGATCGACTTTCGCGTTCGTGTAATACCCGCGGTTCTGCCCCTCGGGCGGGAAGTTCTTCGAGTGGAAAATGATGTAGTAAAAGTCCGGATCCTGAATCCCGTTGCGGCTCAGCGAGTACATGTCGAAGTTGCCCTTGCCGATGTCCTCGAAGAACGTCCCGAACTCGCTCGACAGGATGTTCACCTTGATTCCGACCTGCGCCAGCATCTGCTGAATCATCTGCGCGCGCAGATTCGCTTCGACGTCGACGGACGTCTTGAAATTCAACTCGAAGCGCGGCTGCGGACCGTCGCCGTCCGGATCCTTATAGCCTGCCTGATCGAGCAACTGCTTCGCGCGATTCGGATCGTACGGATATCCCGGCAGATTCTCCGCGCGCGCCCAGTGTCCCTGCGCCAGCATCGTGTCGGTGACGACGCCGTGTCCGCGGAGCAGGTCCTGCACGATGCGATTCCGGTCGATCGCGTGCGCGATCGCGCGCCGCACCTCGACCTTCGAGATGATCGGCTTCTTCAGATTGAAGGCGAGGTACTGCCACACCGATCCCGGCTTCTTCACCACCTGCAGCTTGTCGTTCTTCTCGAACTCGGTGACGTTCTCGAACGGGATCTGATTCACTTCCCAGTTGACCGTGCCGCGGCGCAGCTCGAGAACGCGCGTCGTCGAGTCGGGGATGATGCGCACGGTGATGCGCTTGATCTTCGGCGGGCCGCCGATCCAATGTTCATTCGCTTCGAGCTCGACCGACTCGTCGGTCTTGTAGCTCACGACCTTGTAGGGCCCGAACGAGATCGGTTTCGTTTTGTACGTGTTCGCGTCGGCGTCGGGCGGCACGATGCCGAGGTTGAAGTTGTCGAAGATGCCGCCATTCGGCTCCTTCAGTTTGAAGATGACGGTCTGCGCGTCGGGCGCCTCGATGTGATCGACCGCCGAATAGCCAGACGCCTTCGTGTTCTGCACCTTCTGCGAGATCACGTCGTCGTACGTCTTCTTCACGTCCTGCGAGGTGACGGCGCGGCCGTCGTGGAACTTCGCGGCGGGATTGAGATGAAAGATGATCGTGCGGTCGTCGGGCGTTTCCCAGCTCTGCGCGAGATCGGGCGCGTAGTCCATCTCCGGCGTGACCTGAATGAGGCCGCGGCAGCAGATGTCGAAGAGGCGGCCGGAGACGTTGTCGTTGCCGACGCGCGGATCGAGATTCGTCGGGCTGCTCTGCACCATGACGACGAGCCGGTTCTCATCCCCGGCGGCGTTCTGCTTCTTCTCGCCGCCACCGCAGGAAGCGAGCGTGACCAGGGCAATGGCGAGCGCGATCCATCGAAGGTGTTTCATGTCCTTTGACTCCTACAAGACGAATGCCCGCTTGTATCATGCGCCCGCATGCTTTTCAGAAGACTCCTGATCGTGGCCGCACTCTGCGTGGCTTCCGCCGCGTCCGCCCAGCAGAAAGTGATCGTCCTCGGCTTCGACGGCGTCGACGCGCGCTACACCGAGCGCTGGATGAACGAAGGGAAGCTGCCGAACCTCGCGAAGCTGCGCGAACAGGGCACGTTCCGTCCGCTCCTTCCGACCACGCCCGCGCAGACGCCGGTCTCATGGTCGACGTTCAGCACCGGCATCGATCCCGGCCGTACCGGCATCTTCGATTTTCTCCGCCGCGATCCGAAAACGTATCTCCCGGTCTTTGCCGCATTCGACATGACCAAGGAGCCGCTGCTCCTCGGCGATCGCAATCCGATCGTCTTCGGCGGCGCGGTGCTGCTGCTCTTTCTGATCATCGCCGCGATTCTTTTGCTGCGCGGACGCCGCATCGGCGGCGCGGCATTCCTCATCGTCGGCATCGGCCTCGCCGCGGGCGTGTTCTTCGCGGTCAAGAAATACATCCCGCCGATGAAGCCCGGCGTCATCAATCGCCGCCAGGGCATCCCGTTCTGGGAAGCCGCGGCGAACGCGGGGAAGAAGGCGACGATCGTCCACGTCCCGGTCACGTTTCCCGCTACCGACTTTCACGAAGGCCACATGCTCTCCGGCCTCGGCGTCCCCGACATGTCGGGCCGCGTCGGCAAGCCGTTCTACTTCACCTCCGAGCTCGATTTCCAGCGCGGCGGCTCGTCGAACGAGTTCTCGATCGAAGTCGTGCAGCTCGAAGACAACCGCGGCGTGATCTCGACCGAGATCAAAGGCCCGCCGAACGAGCTGTTCGGCGATCCGCCGTACATCAAGATCCCGATGACGATCACCGTCGCGAACGACCGCAACTCGATCCAGATCGACGTGAGCGGTCAGAAGCTCACGCTGAAGCCGGGCGAGTGGACGGGCTGGGTGAACTTCGTCTTTCCGTTCAATCCGCTGATCAAGCTGCACGGCATCAGCCGGTTTCATCTCATCACCTCGCAGCCCGAGGTGAAGCTGTATCTCTCGCCGATCAACTTCGATCCGCGCAGCCTGCCGCCGGGATTCCGTGTCTCGACGCCGGCGAAGTGGGCGCCGGAGGTGGCGAAGGAGCTGGGGCTGTACAAGACGATCGGCTGGCAGATCGACACGTGGGCCATCTCTGAGGGGTTCGCCACGGAGCAAATGTTCTGGGATGACATGGAATGGACGGTCACGCAGTCGCGGAAGATGTTCGCGAACTTCCTGCAGCGCGACGACGATCTGACCGTGCAGTGCTTCGAATTTCCCGATCGCGTGGGCCACGTCTTCTGGCGCCTCATGGATCCGACGCATCCCGCGTATGACGCGAAGCTCGCCGCGCAATGGGGTGACGCAGTCCTGAAGTCGTACCAGCTGATGGACGCGATCGTCGGCGATGCGATGGCCGCCGCGGAGAAGAAGCACGCGCTGTTGATCGTGGCCTCCGATCACGGCTTCGCCTCGTTCCGCAAGCACGTGCACTACAACACCTGGCTGGTGATGAACGGCTACATGACATTGAAGAGCGGCGTCGAGGTGAAGAAGCGCAGCGTGGAGATGCTCTTCGACTCCGGCCAGTTCTGGGAAAACGTCGACTGGTCGAAGACGCGCGCCTACGCCATGGGCCTCGGCGAGATGTATATCAATCTCAAAGGCCGCGAGTCGCAAGGCATCGTCGAGCCGGGCGCCGAATACGACAACCTGAAAAAGGAGCTGAAAGAACGCCTCGTCGCCATGGTCGATCCCGAAACCCTCGAACATCCCGTGCGCCGCGTTCTGACCCGGGAAGAGGCCTACAAGAAATTCGACCCCAACATGATCCCCGACCTCGTCGTCATGAACAACGACGGCTACCGCGTCAGTTGGCAAACCTCGCTGGGCGGCGTCCCCAAGCAATTATTCGAGCCTAACAAAGCCCCCTGGAGCGGCGACCACTGCTCGGTCGATCCCGAAATCGTGAAGGGCATTTTCTTCACGAACGAGAAACTGCAGACGGGACGCGCGCCGTACATTGCGGATGTGTATCCGACGGTGCTGTCGCGGTTGGGGGTAAAGGTGCCGTATGAGGTGGATGGGGTGGAGTTGAAGTAGAGATGATCGATATTGACGAAGTACTTGCCGTCGTGCGGGCGATGAACGAGGAAGGCGTGGAGTACATTGCCTTCGGCGCACTCGCGTTGTTCACGCATGGGATCGTGCGCAATACCGAGGATGCGGACTTTTTCGTCGCGCCTGCGGTCGAGAACATCCAGCGGCTGAAACGCGCGCTTCGCCGCGTCTGGGATGACCCGAATATCGATGAAATCAATGCGGACGAACTGGTGAACGACTACCCTGCCGTGCGTTACGGCCCGCCCGGCACGGAGCTCTACATGGATTTTCTGACACGCCTGGGTGAGGCGTACTCCTACAGCACACTTCAGTGGCAGACGGCGGAGATCGAAGGGGTGCCGATTCGCGTCGTAACACCCGTGCAGCTCTATCAGATGAAACGTCAGACTGTGAGGCCGAAAGACCGGCAGGACGCTGAGGCGTTACGCCAGGAATTTGACTTACCGGAGGACTAATGCCCGTCTGGAAATACAGAAGCGTCGAGGAAATGCCGGAAGCGTGGGTCATGAACCGGAACGTTCCGGTTGGGCGACGGATCCGCGCAATGATGCGGATGGGCAATTATGCGGGTCCGTTGGAGATGCCGCGAGGTGTCCACAAGTTTCGCTCCATTGAGGAATTGCAGGCGGACCGTCGCAAATACGAGCGGGAGCGCATCGACTGCATCCGCGCTCGCAACGAGCGCAAATAGCTCATGGATTACAAAAGCCTCCTGACCTCCGTCGAGCTCACCCTCGAACAAATCGACATGACCGAGTCGATGTCGACTTCGGTGACCCAGATTGCTGAAACCATCGCCTCCAATTTTCGCGATGAATTGGGGATTACGGGCGGGCGCATTTATGAGACGCGGGAAGAGACCTATGAGTTGGTGGGGCGGTTCGGGCAGGAGCATGAGGGGGCGCTGAATATTGAGGTTCCGAAGGATTACAAGCCCGTGGAGCTCGTGCTCGAGAACGGGATCGTGGTCATGGATCCGACGGATCCGGGCGTCGATCCCGAGTTGGAGCATCGGCTCGGGGCGCGGCGGTTTTGTGCGGTCGCGGTGGGGGATGAAAATTACATTCTCGCCTTCAATGTCTCACCCGAATTGTCGCGCGAGGACATTCTCTTCTCGCTCAATCTCATCCGCTATGCGATCAATCAGCGCATTCGCACGCAGCGTTATGAGTCTTTAATCGGCGAAGCGCAGCGCATTCAACAATCGATTCTTCCCCAGCGCGTGCCGAAGTATGCCGGTTATGACATCTGGGGCCGTACAGTGCCGGCGGAAATCGTCAGCGGCGATTTCTACGATTTCATCCCCGTCTCCGACAATATCCTCGGCCTCGCGATCGCCGACGGCTCCGGCCACGGCCTGCCCGCGGCGCTGGTCGTGCGCGACATTTACATGGGCCTGCGCATGGCCACCGATCGCGATTTCAAAATCGTCCGCACGGTGGAAAAGCTCAATCACATCATTCATCGCGGACGCCTCACGACGAAATTCGTGTCGCTCTTTTATGGCGAGCTCGAAACGGGCGGGATCTTCATTTACACGAACGCCGGCCACAATCCGCCGTTCGTCCTCAAGAAAGACAAGGTGGATTTTCTCCACAGCTGCGGTCCGGTCCTCGGACCGACGCCCGATGCCACCTACACGCGCGGCTTCGCGCATCTGCAGCCCGGCGATCTGCTCTGCATGTACACCGACGGCATCATCGAGGCGCACGACAAGAAGGATCAGGAGTTCGGCACCGAGCGGCTCCTGCGCGTGGTCAAAGCGAATCGCCTGCGGTCCGCGCAGGAGATCGGACAGGAGGTGCTCGCACGCGTCGTGAAATGGGGACGCACGGCGGAGGACGATCGCACGATCGTGATCGTGAAAGCGATCCGCTTGTGAACGACGTCCTCTATTTCAACGGCCGGTTCACCACCACCGACGAGCGCGTCCTCGGCGTGGAAGACCGCGGCTTCCAATTCGCCGACGCGGTCTACGAAGTGTTCAAGTTCCTCGGCAAGCGGCCGATTTTTCTGCAGCAGCACTTTCGCCGCATGGAGCGCGGACTGCAGCGCATCGAGATCCCGATGCCGTGGGATGCGTCTTCTTTCGAGACGACGGCCCGCGAGCTCCTCGATCGCACGGCCTTCGACGACGGCATCGTGTACGTGCAGGTCTCGCGTGGCGAAGCGGAGCGCGCGCATTTCTGGCCCGACAACATGAAGCCGACCGCGGTCATGTATTCGCGGGCGTTCCAGTTCCCCGACGCGGCGAAGAAAGAGCGCGGCATCAAGGTAATCACGACGCCCGATCGCCGCTGGCATTACTGCAGCGTGAAGTCGACGAACCTGCTCGCGAACTCGATGGCGAAGAAGCAGGCCCAGCGCGCGAGCGCGGACGAGGCGATTTTCCTCGGCGAAGACAGGATGGTGCGCGAAGGCGCGAGCTCGAGCTTCTTCGCCGTGAAGAACGGCCGCGTCGTCACGCACACACTCGAAGACTGCATCCTCCCGGGCGTCGTGCGCGACGTCGTCATCGGGCTCGCGCTCTCCGCGAAGATCCCGGTCGAAGAGCGGCCGCTGCGCGAGGCGGAGCTGTTCGATCTCGACGAGGCCTTCATCACCAGCACGACGCAAGGCGTCATGCCGATCGCAGAGATCGACGGCCGCATCATCGGCAACAGCCGGCGCGGCGAGGTGACGACCAGGCTGCAGGAGCTGTTCGACGGCGCGGAAGGCGGCTAGTCGGAAATGATGTCGCCGAGGATCCGGCCGCCGAGGCCGCCGACCCCGCGTGACTCGCCCCGGTTGCCGCCCACCGCCGCGGCGATGCGGCTTGCGAAGCGGCTGAAGGGGAGCGTCTGCAGCACGATGTGCCCCGGGCCGGTCAGCATCGCGTAGAACAAACCCTCGCCGCCGAACAGCGCGTTCTTGAACCCGCCGACGAACTGGATGTCGTAGCGCACCGACTCGGCCATCGACACGATGCACCCCGTGTCGACGCGCAGCTGCTCACCCGGCGCGAGATCGAACTCGATCATGTTCCCGCCGCCGTGCAGGAACACGAGTCCCTGCCCGCTGATCTTCTGCAGGATGAACCCCTCGCCGCCGAACAGTCCCGCGCCGAAGCGCTTCGTGAACGCGATCGACAGGTCGACGTTGCCGATCGCGCAGAGGAACGCGTTGCGCTCCGCGAGGATCGTGTTGCCGCGCAGCTCCATCGGAATGATTTTGCCCGCGATCGGATTCGCGAGCGCCATCCGCCCATCGCCGGCGTTGCAGCGAAAGACGCTCATGAACATCGACTCGCCCGCGAGGAACTTGCGCATCAGTCCCTTCATCACGCCGCCCTGCATCTTCGCCTGCAGCTCGATGCCGCTGCTCATGTAGAGCATCGAGCCGGCTTCCGCGTACAGCTCCTCGCCGGGTTTGAGCGTGATTTGAAGGGCTTGCATGACGTCACCGGTGATCTTGTAGTCCATGCTCAATATCATCGCATCGTGCGCACGCTCCTCGAAGCCCTGACCGCGCTCTATCCCGACTCGTCGAAGACGACGCTCCGCCAGTGGCTGCAGAGCGGCCGCGTCCGCGTGAACGGCGAGATCGAGAAGAACGCGAGGCGCGACGTCGAAGACGACGACGGGATGGAGGTGGTCTCGAAGACGATGCAGCGCGCGCTGCCGCCGGAGCTATCGATCCTGCACGAAGACGAGCACGTGATCGTCGTGCTGAAGGCGAACGGCCTCCTCACCGTCGCCACCGAGCGCGAGCGCGACACGACGGCGCAGGCGTATCTCAACACCTATCTCGGCTCGCGAGGCGAGGAGCGAATCCACGTCGTGCATCGCCTCGATCGCGAGACGTCAGGAGTGCTCGTGTTCGCCAAGCACTTTGCCGCGCGTGAGGCATTGAAGGAACAGTTCGCCGAGCACACGGTCGATCGCATCTACATCGCCATCGTCGAAGGCGCGATGGAGCCGCCGTCGGGCACGTTTTCCTCGCACCTTCGCGAGATGAAGGACTTGAAGATGGTCAGCGTCAAGCCGCATCCGGAGTCGAAGTACGCGGTGACGCATTACCGCACGATCGAGAGCGCGAACGGCTACTCGATGCTCGAGGTCACGCTGGAGACCGGGCGCAAGAATCAGATCCGCGCGCATGTCTCCGAGGCGGGACATCCGATCGTTGGAGACCGCATGTACGGCAGCACCATCAACCCGATCGGACGCCTCGGCCTGCACGCGAAGCTCCTCGGATTCGATCACCCGATGACCGGAAAGCACCTCGTCTTCACCGCCGCGGTACCGAAGTCGTTCCGAAAGCTATTTGCCGCGCGTTAGTTTCGCGGTGCTTTCACCGCGAAGGAGCTCGCGACGATCATCGGCGTGAGCGAGACCCAACATCACGATCGAGGATTCGACGGCGTACCATTCATTTTCCCTAGAACACGATCGTCCATCCCGGCTGCGATGCCTGCTCCTTCGTATACGACACCCCATCGACCTTGAGGCCGTTCTCGTTCAGGATCGTGATCAGGCCGCCTTTGTTCGAGAGCGGGACTCTCGGCGAAACGTCGATCTTCCGCGCTTCGCCCGCCGCGAGAGAACCTGCCAGCGGCATGGCGTCCTTGGCCTTGTTCAAAAGCTTCCATCCTTCCAGCGACACCGTATGCGGCGTTGGATTGAGTAGCGTCACCGTCTCGTGCTCGGGTGTCGTCGTCGCGTTCACGAGTGCGGCGACGATGCGCACCATGCCGTCCGGCTCGTCCTGTGTCGGCAGCACGATCGGCGGGGGTGTGGGCTGCGGAGCCGGATCAGGCGTGACGACCACCGGCGGTACGTCCACACCGATCTTATGACCGGTCTTGTCGTCCGTGTGCCAGCCCTGCGACTGGAATTTGAGGAAGATGCCGATCCACTCGGCGCCGAACTGCACCAGCAGGCCGCCGTCCTGCCACACCCCATCGTCCTTGATGAACTGGCCGACGTTGCTCTGGTTCATGTGAATGTCGTGAATGCCGTTACCGGGCAGAAAGCCGAAGTACTTGTCCTTCTTTCCCTTCTCCGGCCCCCAGCGTTCCCCGAACGCGTACACGACCGCATCCTCCATGGCCACGGCGCGCTGCATGATGCCATTGATCTTCTCGTTCAGGTCGTTGTCGAAGCCCGGAACGTTCGCCGGCAAAGGCTTCATCAACGATCGGTCGAACAGATTGCCGCGGATGAAATCGAGCGCACCGCTCCCCGGCTTCGACGCCAGCGGTGTGAAGCCGAGATCCATCGCCCCGACCACGTCCGTGATCGGATGCCGGAAGTTCTCGACAATGACATATTCGACTTCCGACGGTGCGAGCGCGGACTTTACGTTGATCGCGATCCGGTAATCCGTCGTGTCATCCACAATGCGCACTTGATAGTGCGGGCTGCTGCTTCCCGCGCCGAGACGCACTTCGATTGCTTTTCCCTTGAGTAAACCGTACTGATGGAGCGGCATGAAGATCCTCCTGACTATAGGAGTGACAGAAACCCCGAATTCGTTTCATCGGACTTGACCAGACTCTCGTCGGCGCGTTTTTCCTCCGCGCCGGCGGATGCGGCGATGAAGACGAAGCGCAATGCAAAGAGGCGGAGCTGCGCGAAGGTCACATGAAATCCTCCTGAACTCAAGAGCGCAGGGGATTCGAAAAGGTGCCACCGCTCAGGATCCGACGAGATGAATCGCCACCCAGGTGGAAAGAGGGTCGTTGAGAATCCCCGGTTGCCCGCTTTGGTAGATCAGGCCGATCCACAATTGATCGTCCTTTTCCAGACGCAGATCCGTTCCGCCGGCCGCGGATAGATCGAAGTCCTGGGTGACCTGTCGGATTCCCAGGTACGATGCAACGTCTCCGTTGCGGATTGCCGCCAGATGGGCGATCGCGAATTCCCCACTCACGACGTTGACTTGCGTCCGCAGATCGACGCTCGCCTGGATCTGGTAGATCACCGGCAATGGGTGCGACGAACCGCCACTCCTTGCCGGTCGTCACCGCATCTGCTGTGTCGTAATCCTTGGAGAGGAAGTTGATCCGGTATGGTTCAGGATGATCCACAGGAACAACAAATCCTCTGCTTGATCGATACCGCGCGGCAACCAGCGTCTGAACGGACATGTCTCTCTCCTTTGTTGAGGAGAGGCGCGATAGTGGATTTTCTACACCCATAATTCCGGAATGTCTTCGGATCGGGAGGCCGATTTTTACGGCGAACGCGGTTTCGTAACGAACGCCTCGCGTGTCCGTATAATCGAGGAGGTCCATCAATGAACCCGGCGCCTCGCGCGGTCATGTCCCTGGAGCGACGCATCACCGCGGTGCTCTTCGTCCGCCAATGGATCGCCTGGGCCACGGTCGCGGCGATCGTCTGGGGCGTGATTATCCTCGTCGCCCGGCTCGCGTTCGCGGCTTCGCCTCCGCTCTTCATTCTCCTGGCGATGCTGCCGGTCGTGATCGGCGGCGCGGTGCTGCATGCGATGCGGATGCGGCCGTCGCGCAAGGCGCTGATCGCGCTGCTCGATTCCGAGTCGAACTGCGGCGGTTTGCTGATGGCCTCGGATGCAGTGCCGCTCGGTGAGTGGCGGGTCGACGTCGCGCGCGTGCCGCGCGTGCGGTGGGCGAGCCGGCGGCATCTCATCGTCGCCGTGCTTTGCCTCGGCTTCGCCGCCGCGGCGATGTTCGTTCCGATTCGCGCGGAGGCGTCGAAGCAGACGCTCGACATCCGCCGCGACGCGGATCAACTGCAGAAGCGGATTGATTTGCTGAAAGAGGAAGAAGTCATTCCCGACGCGCGCGCCGAGGCGATGACGAAGACGGTGGACGCGCTGCGGCGCGAAGCGGAGGCGGAAGATCCGGCGAAAGCGTGGGAAGCGCTGGACAGCATCGCCGAGTCGACGTCGCAGGCGGCGAAGGAAGCGGGGGAGGAAGCGCTGCGCAAAGGGGAGCAGCTCACGCGCGCCGAGGCGATGGCGATGGGACTGGCGAGCGACGCGCTCGATCCCTCGCAGCTCGCGCAGGCCATGCGCGAGCTGGCGAACGAGCTGCAGTCGAAGGAACAGCTCTCCGAGTTGCCGGCGGACCTTCGCGATGCGATCAAGAAAGGCGCGCTGACGAAAGAGCAGCTCCAGCAACTCGCCCAGGCGCTGCGCACTCAAAAGGGCAAGCTGCGCTCGACGCTGGCCAAGCTGCAAAAGGCGGGGTTGATCGACGCGAAGACGCTGCGCGAGTGCGAGAACGCGATGAACGGCGGCAATGGCAGCGGAGATCTCGCGCAGTTCCTCCGCGAACATGCGAACAAGCAGGGATTCTCGACCGCGATCGGCCAGTGGGTGAAGGGCACACCGGGACGCGACCGCGGCCGCGGCGACGCGCCGATGTTCTTCGGCGAGCAGGCGCGCGAAGACGGCGAATTCCGCGAGCAAACGTTGCCCTCGGCCACGGCGGCAAGCCTCAGCGAATCGGAGGTCGTCGCCGTCAGCGCGGCCACGCCGAATGCGAATGACAGCGAGCGCTCCACCGGCGGTGCGCTCACGAACGCGCAGGCGGGATCGGGATCGGCGTTCACGACCACCGTGCTGCCGCGCCACCGCGGAACCGTCGAGCGTTTCTTTGAAAGGAAGCCATGAAAGGCGGTTGCTCAGTTGCTCAGTTGCTCGGTTACGCGGCGGGTTTGCCGCGCAACCGCGCGACCGCGTAACTGCGCAACTGAGAAAGCCATGACCGACACGCTCATGCAACCCGCCGAGCTTCGCGTGCACGCGGAGCGCGCGAACGCGATCCTCGACGAGCTCGATCGCATTCTCCTCGGCCGCACCGATCTTCATCGCCTCGTCGTCATCGGCATCCTCTCGCGTGGGCACATCCTGCTCGAAGGCGTGCCCGGCCTCGGCAAGACGGCGCTCGCGAAAGGGCTCGGCGACGTGCTCGGCCTGCAGCTCAAGCGCGTGCAATTCACGCCCGACCTCATGCCGGGCGACATCCTCGGCACGAACATTCTTCAGGAAACGGGCAGCGGGCAGCGGCAGCTGCAATTTCAGCCCGGCCCGATCTTCACGAACATCCTCCTCGCCGATGAGATCAATCGCGCCTCTCCGAAAACGCAGTCGGCATTGCTCGAGGCGATGCAGGAGCACGCGGTGACGATGTTCGGCACGACGCGCGCGCTGCCGTCGCCGTTCTTCGTGATGGCGTCGCAGAACCCGATCGAGTTCGAAGGAACCTATCCGCTCCCCGAGGCGCAGATCGATCGGTTTCTGTTCAAGCTGCAGGTCCTCGGGCTGGATGCCGATGTGCTCGACGAGATCATCTCGACGCGCCGGCGCGGAGAACCGCCCGCGCCGCGCATGACCGTCACGCCCGCGCAGCTCGATGAACTGTTCGCCGCCGTCGACCGCATCTTCCTGCCGCGCGCCGTCTCCCGCTACATCGCGCGCCTCGTCGCGGCCACGCACGATCAGAAGCTCGAGACCATCGCGAAGTACGTGACCCTCGGCGCGTCGCCGCGTGCGGCGATCGCGCTCGCCGAAGCAGCGCGCGCCCTGGCGCTGCTCGCCGGAAGGCCGACCGTCGGATTCGATGACGTGAAAGGTGTCGCCCACGCCGTGCTCAATCACCGATTGATCCTCAGCTATCGCGCTCGTCTCGACGGCGTGAAGGCGGATCAGCTCATCGCCCAGCTGCTGTCGAGCATTTCCGAAACGGAGATGCGCTTGCCGGACGACGTCGTGGTGCGGGGAAGCGCGAATGCGTAAGGCCGCACTCGCCGCGCTCCTGTTCGCGGCGCTTCCCGCGGCGAGCGAGGTGTACGGCCGGATCAGAATCCTACAGCTGCCGGCACTCGGTGCTCCGAAGCCGGGCAGCTATTACGAGTATCGCTTCGAGATTCGCAACGACACGGTGGAGCAGCATACGGTGGGCATCGACATCAAGTCGCTGATGATGGTCCGCACGCCGGGCGAGACGCACACCTCGCGTCAGTTCACAGTTCGCCCGCTTTCGAGCGAACTTGTTCGCATCCCGCAATACGTCCACGGGCAGTACTACGGTCCGTCCGAGGCAGTGGTGACGATCGACGGCCGTGAACAGCGCGAGCGGCTCGGCATCTCGCGCACGCCGGGCTCGGACTCCAGCGGGCGCGCCGAGGTGCTCGTTGGGCGAAGCGTTCCTCAGGAGATCGTCAACGTTCTTCTGGGCAACTACGTTCAGGGCGTCCCCATCCGCGCCGATCTGCCGGCGGCGGAGTGGAGCGATCAATGGATTCAGTACGGCCATTACGACGGCGCGCTGATGACCCCGGGCGACTGGGCGGAGCTGCCGCCGCCGGCGCGCACGGCGATGCTGCGCTGGGTCGCGGCGGGCGGCGCGCTGATCTTTCTGGGGGTGCCGGAGGCCGTGGGGGTGCCAATGCGGCCGGCCATCGAGGTTCAGAACTTCTCGGCGTCGCACTACGGCTTCGGCACCGTCGCGATGGTCTTGCCGCAACAGGAACTTACGGAGCCGTTCGCCGAGGAACTGCGCGGACTGTGGCGTCGCGGAAACGGCCCGCAGGAGAGCCTCGAGCGCCTGGACGACGTGTTGCCGATTCTCGACAAGGCCGCAATTCCGGTCGGCTCGATGTTCTCGGTGCTCGTTCTTTTCGCGGTCGCCGGCGGACCGGCGAGCCTCATCGTGCTGGCGAGAAAAGACAAGCGCGTCTGGATTTTCGGAACGCTGCCGCTGCTCGCCATCGCCACCACCGTCACGGTCGCCGGCGCGCTGATCCTCCACGAAGGATTCGCGCGCATTCAGAGGACGACCACGGTCACGCTGCTCGATGAACTGCACGGCGAAGCGGCGACGATCGGCTGGATCGGCTTCTACGCGACGTTTCCGCCGAACGGCGAAGTGCGCTTCGACTACGACAGCGAAGTGCGGCCGTTCTTCCAGACCAAAGACGCGCGCACCGACTGGACGGATGGACAGCGGTTCGTGTCGGGCTGGGTCGGCAGCCGCGTGCCGAGCCATTTCGCGCTGCGCAAATGCGAGCCGCGCCGCGAGCGCGTTCCGATCCGCATCCAGGGAGGCCGCGTCTACGCGCTGAACGGCCTCGGCGTCCCGATCAAGAGTCTGGAAGTTGCGCTCGCCGACGGCTCCGTGTTCGCGGCGCAGCAGCTCGCGCCCGGAAAAGAAGTGGCGTTGAAGCGGAGCGGAACGATCACCGGAGCGCGGAAAGATCCGGCGTTGCTCTACGGCCCTCGCCCGACCTGGCATTCGTTCTCCAACCGCATCACGAGTGAATCGCGCGACTACCTGCGGCCCGGAACCTACATCGCGGTGCTCGAGAAATCGCCGTTCGTCGAGGAGGCGCTGGAGCATCCGAGCCGCGTCACGACGCAGGCGGTCGTCATCGGATTCATGAAGAGGAACGCCAATGCAAGTTGAGATTCGCGGCTTGCGCAAAGAGTTCGGGCGCACGACCGCACTCGACGGCGTTTCCTTCTCGTTCGGCGCCGGCGAGGTGATGGGATTCGTCGGACCGAACGGCGCCGGAAAAACGACGACGATGCGCATTCTGGCCACGCTCGACGAACCGAGCGAAGGCGATGCGCTCCTCGACGGCGTCTCGATCATTCAGGAGCCGGAGCTCGCGCGCCGCTCGATCGGCTTCGTCCCCGACGCGCTGCCGACGCACGCCGACATCACCGTGCACGAATATCTCGACTTCTTCGCCCGCGCGTATCGCCTCACTGGCACGCAGCGGCGGCAGGTCATCGAGAGCGTCGAAGAGTTCACGAACCTCACCGGCATCCGCCACAAGCTGCTCAAGGCGCTGTCGAAGGGAATGAATCAGCGGGTCTGCCTCGCGCGGGCGCTGCTGCACGACCCGCAGGTGTTGATCCTCGACGAGCCGGCAGCGGGACTCGATCCGCGCGCGCGCATCGAGCTGCGCGAGCTGATTCGCATCTTCGCGACGAAGGGCAAAGCGATTCTCATGAGCTCGCACATCCTCACCGAGCTCGCCGAGATCTGCACCGGCACGGTGATCATCGAGCGCGGAAAGATCCTCCGCGCGGGAACGCTCGACGACATCCTCGAGACGAATCGCGAGAAGCGGACGCTGATCGTCCGCTCCGTCGGCCAGCCCGACGAGCTGCACCGCGCGCTGCTCGAGCTGCCGGGCGTCGTCGAAGCGCAGCCGGACGACGACGCGGTGCGCGTCGAGTTCGCGGGATCGGAAGAAGGCGCGAGCGATCTCCTGACGGAGCTCGTGCGCCGCGGATTCCGCATCAAAGAGTTCCACCAGCAGGGCATCGATCTCGAGCAGGTGTTCATGGATGTGACCACGGGAGGGGTGCAGTGAACGGGTGCGCGGTTACGCGGTTACGCGGTAGCGCGGGGCGGCGAGACGCCGCCCGTCCAGCCGCCGAGACGGCGGCGTTCCCAGCGCTCGGAACGCCGGCGCCCTCGCCGGCTGATCCGGCGGCGTCCCGCCGCCGCGCCCTTGCCGAGCAACCGAGCAACTGCGCAACCGAGCAACCGGGAGGTGGGCGGTGATCGAGCGCTTCGACGATTGGCTGAACCCCATCGCCGTCAAAGAGCTGCGGCAGGCTGTGCGCGGCAAGTTCGTCGCCGTCGCGGTGATCCTCTCGCTCTTCGGACAACTGCTCGCCGTCGGCTTCATGGCCATCGCGAACGCGTTCACGAGCAGGTCTCCGACCGGCGAGGTGCAGCCGGGCGGGCCGATGACGTTCATGGCCCTCTACGTCGTGCTGTTCACGATCTGCATCTTTCTGATTCCGGCGTACAGCGGCTTCCGCATGGCCGCCGAGCGCTCGGATGCGAACATCGATCTGCTGTTCATCACCACCATCCAGCCGCGCACGATCGTCATCGGCAAACTGATCTGCATCGTGGCGCTGGTGGTGCTGCTGTTCAGCGCGTCGCTGCCGTTCCTCGTTTTTTCGTACGTGCTTCGCGGCATCGACCTCGTCACGATTCTCGTCCTGCTCTTCGTCGCGTTCGCGGTGGTGATCAGCCACTCGGTGCTCGCGCTCTTCATCGGCTGCCTGCCGGCGTCGAAGCCGTTCAAGATCCTTCTCGCGGCGGTCTTTTTCTTCTTCACGTTCCTCACGTACCCGCCGGTGATGGCCATCGCCGCTCAGGCGATGCGCGTCGGTTACGGCGCGTCCGTGCTGACCGTCCGTTTCTGGACCGGCGTCTTCGCGTTCACGGCGACGATCCTCGCCGTCGATGCGATTCTGCTCATCGTCACCACGGCGATGCTCATGCCGCCGGTGGCGAATCGCGCGCTGCCGATTCGTTCGACGCTCGCGGTGATGTGGGCGGTCACGTACGGAGTCGCGGCGCTTTTCACGCTCGTCAACGGAACGGATGGGGTGCTCAACACCTGGGCCGCCGGCGCGATCGTCGTCATCTCGCTCGTGCTGCTGTCCGCGATCGGCGAGCGCGAGTCGTGGGCGCCGCGCGTAGCGCGCGTCATTCCGACGAATCCGCTGCGGCGCGCGATCGCGTTCGTCTTTTTCAGCGGCGCCGGCGGCGGCATTCTCTGGGCGCTGCTGTTCTACGCCGCGACGATCGCGCTCTACGCGCTGACGCACGTCGGCTCGAACAGCATCCGCGAGCTCGCCGACGCCGCGCTCTGCATGATGGCGTACGCGCTCACCGCGGCGCTCATCCGCCGCAAGTGGCTGACGCGCATCCCGCCGCGCGTGACCTGGGCCATCGCTCTCGTGCTCTTCCTCATCCTGGCCATCGTTCCCGCGCTCGTCGCGTTCCTGCTCGACGCGGAGACGGGCTTCAGCGGCTACGTCTCCATCGCCACGATCGCCAATCCGTTCCCGAACCGGATGCGCTCCGATGGAGCGAAGGACGTCCGCACGGCGGTGCTGATGTTCTGGTGCCTCGTCGAGCTGACGCTGAACGCGCCGTGGATCGCGCAGCAGTTCGGGCGCTTCCGCCGCTTCCGTACAGCGGAGCCGGAGATCGATTGGGGCTCGCCCCTCGGTCTGCACGGAGCGAGGACGGAGTGACGGATTACCGCGCGGCGATTGCGGAGGGGGAGCGCGTCGGGTCGTCGCACGTGCTCGTGCCGCCGCGCACGATCTCCGCGGGCGCGGGCGGCACGCGCATCAGCCGCCGCGCCGGAGGCTCGCTGGAGTTTCGCGATCATCGCGACTACGAGCCGGGCGACGACCTTCGCCATCTCGACTGGAGCGTGTTCGCGCGCAGCGATCGCCTGACGGTCAAACAGTTTCACGAAGAGATCAGCCCGTTCGTGGAGATCCTCGTCGACGGCTCGCGGTCGATGGCGCTCGCCGGCACGCGGAAGGCCGAGGCCACGCTGGCGATTGCGGCGATGCTCGCGGCGGCGGCGGTGAATGCCGCGTTTCCGTATGCGCTGTCGCTGGTCCGCGATCGACTGCAGCGCGTGGCGGGAGGAAGCGCGCCGCCGACGTCGTGGAACGCGATTACATTCGATCACGCCGGGACGCCGGCGGGCGCGATTGCGTCGGAGGCGCGGACGCTGCGGCCGCTGAGCATGCGCTTTTTCATCAGCGATCTGTTGTGGCCGGGCGAGCCGCAGGCGGTCGCGGCGGCGCTCGCCCAGAACGCGACCGCGACCGTGATCATCCAGGTCCTCGGCACGGACGACGCGAATCCCGAGCTGCGCGGCGGGTGGCGGGTCGTCGACGCCGAGACGAACGAGTGGCGCGAAGTGTTTTTCGATGCCTCGGCGGCCGCGCAGTATCGCGACGCGCTGGCGCGGCATCGCGAGCTGTGGGACGAGTCGGCGCGCTACGCCCGCGCGGTCGTCACGCGTTGCATCGCCGAGGAGGTCGAGAAGAATCTCGTGTTCGACGACCTCGCGGCGGCGGAGATTCTGCGGCCCGCATGGTCCCGTTCTTAACGTCGCCACTCGCGCTCTTCGCGCTCGCCGGCGTGCCGGCGCTGATCGCGATTTATCTTTTTCAACGCCGCTTTCGCGTCCGCGAAGTCTCGAGCCTGATGTTGTGGGACGTGATCCGCCAGCCGGCATCGGGCGGGCGGAAGCGCGAGCGCTTGCAACTGCCGCTGACGTTCTGGCTGGAAGTGCTCGCGGTCATTTTGCTCGCGCTCGCGGCGGCGGGACCGCTGTTGCCATGGCGGTCGCGCTCGCGGCCGCTCGTCATCGTGTGCGACGACTCGCTGTCGATGCAGGCCGGCGACGCCCGCGCGAAAGCGATCGCATTCGCGGACGGCGAGCTCGCGAAGCACAACTTCTCGCCGGTGCGCATCATCGTGGCCGGCGCGACGCCGCGCTTCGAGAAGGATTTTGAGCAGTGGGCCTGCACCTCGCCGTCGTCCGATCTCGATGCCGCGATTGCGCTTGCCGCCTCGGCTGCCGGACGCAGCGCGCTCGTGCTCGTCCTTACCGACCATCCTCCCGACCGCCCACCCGATCCCGGCCGCATTCGCTGGCAGGCGTTCGGCCGCGCGTTGCCGAACCTTGGGTTCGTGTCTGCCACGCGCGCGGGGGACCGGGTGCTGCTCGAGATTGCGAATGACTCGTCGTCACCGCAATCGACGACGTTGCACCTCGTGCGCGACATGCGCATCGACGTTCCGCCGCACACGCGGCATCGCGTGCAGCTCACGGTGCCGGCCGGTGTCATCGAGGCCAAATTGAGTGATGACGCCGCGGCATTCGACAATCAAGTTGTCTTGCTGCCCGATCGCCGTCCGCCGCTGCGCGTGGCGCTGCGCGTTCAGGACGAAACGATTGAAAGCGCGTTGCGCGCGACGTCGCGTGTGGCACTGGAGAACATCCGTCCGCAACTCATCATCACGGATCGAGCGACGAACGAGGATTGGAGCGTCGAAGTGCAGCGAGCGCCGGGAGGCGCGGCGTTCGTCGGGCCGTACGTGATGGATCGAACGAGCCCGCTCACGACGGGCCTGCGGCTCGATGGCCTGGTGTGGGGCGCGGCGCGCGGAGCGATGCAAGGACAACCGGTTGTCTTCGCGGGCGATCAGCCGCTCGTCACTGTTGATGGCCATCGCGTGCGCATCCGCTTCGATCGCACGATCTCGAATTTGCATCACTCGCCGGCGTGGCCTGCGCTGTGGTGGAACCTCGTCGAATGGCGCAGCGCGCAGCTTCCCGGTCCACGCAGCGCGAACGTGTCCCTCGGCACAAACGCGTTCGTGAATCTCGAGACGCCGAGTGCCGTGGTGATTGCGCCGGACGGCGAGCGCCGCACGGTGAATGGACCGGCGGCGGTGATCGCCGCAACGCAGCCCGGCATCTGGAACGTCGGGCCGTACTCGTTCGCCTGCAACGCGATCGCGCCGGGTGAGACGGACCTCACGCACAACCGGAGCGGCGGGTGGGGGAAGTGGAATGATGAAGCGCTCCAGTCGGCGGGCTTCGAAAACATCGCCTGGATCCTGCTGCTGATCGCGCTCGCGGCGCTGATCGCGCATCAACGCGTGACGAGAGGAGCGCTCGCGACGTGACGCTCAGCGAGCCGGTCTGGCTTCTCCTCGCGCTGCCGTTGCTTGCGGCGCTCTGGCTCTGGCCCGCGCTCTCGCGCACGCTCACCGTGCTGCGCGTGATCGTGCTGCTGCTCGTGCTCCTCGCGCTGGCGGGATTCGCGCTGCAGCTGCCGGGACGCGCCGGCGTCGTGGTCGTCGTCGCCGATCGCAGCCGCTCGATGCCGGTCGGCGCGGGCGCGAACGAGCGCGAGCTGGTGCGCGCGGTCGATGGAAAGCGAAGCGGCGAGTCGCGCACGGGCGTCGTGTCGTTCGGGCGCGCGGCGGAGATCGAGTTGCTTCCCGAGGGAGCGAAGTTCGGCGACTTTCGCATGCACGAAGCGGCGGACGGCTCGAATCTGCACGACGCGATTCAGACCGCGATGTCGATGATCCCGCGCGACACGCCAGGGCGCATCGTCGTGCTCAGCGACGGCCGCTGGACCGGCCGCGATCCATCCGCCGCCGCGCTGCGCGCCGCGGCGAACGGAGTCGCCATCGACTATCGCGTGATCACGCGCTCGAGCGCCGCCGACGTCGCCGTCGAGCGCATCGACGCGCCGACGATCGTCGCGCCGCGCGAGTCGTTCGTCATCGCCGCGACGATCGACGCGCCGCGCGAGATGAACGTCACCGTCGAGTTGCGCCGCGGCAACACGGTCATCGCCACGGGCGAGCATCACCTCACGCCGGGATCGAATCGCATCGCCTTCCGCGATCGCGCATCGCGCGGCGGCACGAGCGCGTACATGATCAGCGTCGGCGCCCCGGCCGACGATCCGATTCCGGAGAACAACCGCGCGCGCTTTCTCGTCGGCGTCGACGGGCCGAAGCCGGTGCTCGTCGCCTCCGGCTCGCGCGCTTCGCGCCTCACCTCGCTGCTCACCGCGAGCGGCGTCGATGCCGTCGCCGCGGAGCGGCCGGAGTGGTCGCTCGACGCGCTTTCGAATTACTCCGCGGTCGTGCTCGAAAACGTTCCGTCGCAGGACATCGGCCTGAGCGGCATGCAGACACTCGCGTCGTGGGTGACGCACGGCGGCGGCGCGCTGATGCTCACCGGCGGCCAGGGCTCGTACGGCGCCGGCGGCTATTTCAAATCGCCGCTCGATCCGCTGCTGCCGGTGTCGATGGAGCTCCGCCGCGAGCATCGCAAGATCAACGTCTCGATCGTCATCGCGATGGACCGCTCCGGCAGCATGGGCATGGAGGCGAGCGGCGGACGGACGAAGATGGACCTCGCGAACCTCAGCGCCGTGCAGGTGCTCGATCTCCTCTCGCCGCACGACGAGCTCGGCGTCGTGGCCGTCGACAGCACCGCGCACATCATCGCCGACCTCGATCCGATCGAAGGGCGCAAGGACCTGCGCCAGCGGATCATGAGCGTGCAGTCGGGCGGCGGCGGCATCTTCATCTTCGAAGCGCTGTCGACGGCGGCGAAGATGCTGCTGACCGCGGGCTCGGCGACGCGGCACATCATCCTGTTTGCCGATGCCGCGGACTCCGAGGAGCCGGGCGCGTATCGCGAGCTCCTCGCGCAATGCGCAAAGGAGAACATCACCGTCACCGTGATCGGCCTCGGCACTCCCGCCGATCAGGACGCCGAGCTCCTGCGCGACATCGCCGCGCGCGGCGGCGGGCGGATCTTCTTCACCGAAGACGCGAACGAGCTGCCGCGGCTCTTCGCGCAGGACACGTTCATCGTCGCGCGTAGTGCGTTCGTCGACGAAGCGACGGCGCAGCGGGCGAGCGGCTCGCTCTTCTCGCTCACGGGACGGCAATTCTCCGGAATGCCGGCCATCGGCGGATACAACCTCACGTATCTCCGCAACGGTGCGTCGGCGGCCGTGATCACCGAGGATGAACATCACGCGCCGGTCGTCGCGGCGTGGCAGGCGGGGAGCGGGCGCGTGCTCGCGTACACCGGCGAGATCGACGGACGCTTCACCGGCGCACTCGCGCAATGGCCGCAGATCGGCGATTACTACACGAGCCTCGTGCGCTGGGTGGCCGGCGCGCGAGCGCAGCTGCCGGGCGACATGCTCGTGACGCAACAGGTGGTGAACGGCGTGAACAACATCACGCTGCAGCTCGATCCGGAACGGCCGTCGACGCGCGTGACGCGCACGCCGCGCGTGACGACGCTCGCCGGACAGCCGCCTTCGGTGACCCAGGCAGACATGTCGTGGCGAACGCCCGATGAGCTGGGAATCGAAGTGCCGCTCGACGGCGCGGCGACGTTCCTCTCCACGGTCGATGTGCCCGGCGTCGGCCGCGTGACGCTGCCGCCGGTCGCGCTGCCGTACTCGCCCGAGCTCGCGCCCGCGGCGCCGGGCGAGGGGAGAGCCGCGCTCGAGCGCATCGCCCGCGCGACGGGAGGCAAAGAGCGCATCGACGTCGCCGGCGTGTGGCGCGATCTGCCCGTGCGAAGGCACAGCATCCCGCTGCGCACGTACCTGCTCCTCGCCGCGGTGCTCGTGTTGTTGCTGGAAGTGCTCGAGCGAAGGATGCGGATTTTCGCCTCGGCGGAAATGCCGCAGTGGAGCGGCGGGCTCTTAGCCCGCCGAAAGACGCCCCGGCGGGCTAAGAGCCCGCCGCTCCACCAAGAGCCGCCAGTCCAGACACCACCAGCGCCCGAGCCCGCGGTCGAGAATCCTCTCGTCGACGCGCTGCAGCAAGCCGGCAAGCGCGCGCGGCGGCGAACCTAAGTAAAACTCACGGAGAGCTTCGATCCTTCTTCGCGATAGATCGTGTCGACGAAGCGGATCACGTTCGACTTGAGGGCCATGAACAGCGAGGAAACGCGGATGCCGCCGCCGAAGAAGCGGACGCCGCGCAGGAGATCGCCGTCGGTCACGCCGCTGGCGCAGAGGATGATGTCGTTGCCCGACGCCAGCTCGGCGGTGTCGTAGACCTTGTCGTGATCCTTGAAGCCCATCGACTTGAGCCGCTCTTCCTGCCACTTCTCGAGCGGCGCGAGGCGGCCCTGCATTCGTCCGGCGAGGCAGCGCATGGCCGCGGCCGTGAGCACGCCTTCCGGCGCGCCGCCGATGCCCATCGCTGCGTGCACGCCCGTGCCGCGCACGGCGGCCGCGATGCCGGCGGAGAGATCGCCGTCGGTGATGAGCTTGATGCGCGCGCCCGCTTCGCGGATCTGCGCGATGAGGTTGTGATGGCGCTCGCGGTCGAGCACGATGATGGTCAACTCGTTGACATCCCGCTGAAACGCATTCGCCATGGCGTTGAGGTTCTCCTCGACGGAGGCGGTGAGACTCACCGACTCGGCCGCGGTAGGGCCGACGACGATTTTGTCCATGTAGATGTCGGGCGCATTGAGGAGACCGCCCTTTTCCGAGGCCGCGATCACGGCGATCGAGTTCGCGGAGCCGGTGGCGCAGAGATTCGTGCCTTCGAGCGGATCGACGGCGATGTCGACTTCGGGATAAATCTCGCCCTCGGTCCACCCGCGTCCGAGGGACTCGCCGACGTAGAGCATCGGAGCCTTATCGCGCTCGCCCTCGCCGATGACCACGGAGCCGCGCATCTTCAGGCGATTCAGCTCTTCCCGCATCGCCTCCACGGCCACCTGATCGGAAAACTTGCGGTTACCGTAGCCCATCGTGCGCGCCGCCGCGATCGCTGCTTTTTCCGCCGCGCGGAGAAATCCGACTTCCAAACTCGATTCCATGACGCTCCGTTCACTCCCGGATTTTGCGCGGCACACTGTAGCAGAACGAATTGCTCAAGGCGTCTCCGCCTGCGTAACGAGAAGTTTGCATCTCGGGAATGACGCGCCCGTCCGGCTGTCATAACGTCAAAATAAATGCGACACACGCTGCTCGCCCTTGTGACGTTCGCCGCCTTCAGTGCCTCCGCGCAAACGACTCTCGCGGGGTTCTCCGTCGGCGGCGGGGTTGCGCCGGTGCTCGACCCGGCGACGGCGGGAACCGCCAGCGTGATCGTGCAGAACAAAGGAGCGACGGCGCGTTCCGCGACGCTCAGCATCACGTTGCCTGAGGGCGGCACGTTCACCGGCGTGAGGTTCGACGAAGGAATCGGGAGCTGTACCTTCGAGCCGGCGGAGGTGCGCTGCACGACGGGGGAGCTCGGGTACAGCGACTTCTTCCGCGCCGTGGTCAGCTTTGTCACGGCGAACGATCTCGACGGCGGCGAGGTCGTGCTAGGCGCGAGCGCGCAGGACGCCTTCGTGGAGCTACGATCGCTGTTGCGCGCGCACCTTTCCGTCACGAACACGAATGACGAAGGTCCGGGCTCGCTGCGCGACACACTCCTCGACGCAGCGTCGCGTTGCGCTGCCGCTCCATGCATCATCGAATTTGGCATCCCCGCGCCGGTTCCTGAAAACGGATGGTTCACGATCCGCCCCGCGACGCCGCTGCCGGACGTGCGCGGATCGGTGCGCATCGACGGCGCGACGCAGACGGCGCTCACCGGCGACACGAATCCGAACGGACCCGAGGTCGAGATCGACGGCTCGCTGCTCGATGCGGGGCACGGCCTCATGTTCCGCAACGCGTGCGACGTCGGCGCGAGCGATCTTGCGATCCATGGATTTCCGCGCCATGCCATCGAGATCGCGCAGGACGATCCTCACGAGCTCTGCTCGCGCTGGCCTGCAACCATCGGCGCCGTGATCGCGCGCAATGTCCTCAGCGCGAACGAGCGCGGCGTCGTCATGTCCTCCGGCGATCGCGTCGAGGTCTCCGGAAATGTCATCAGCGGCAATCGCCGCGCGGGCATCTTCATCGGTGTCGGAAAGTACGCGTCCGTCGTGAACAACAAGATCCTCCACAACGGCGCGAGCGGAATGTTTCTGCACCTCGACGGATCGACCATCGGCGGCGCCGACGTCAGCGACAACGTCGTCGCCTTCAACGGCGAGTGGGGCATCTGCCGCACGCGCGCCGTCGGCAAGATCGGGATGCGGCGAAACTCGATTTACGGCAACACGTCGCAAGGCATCGACGCCGGTCTCGACAACATCACGCCGAATCGCTCGTTCGACGGCGCCGGTTTGCCGAACAAGCCGGTGCTGCTCTCGGCGACGTACGATCCCGTCAGCGACACAACGCTCATTCGCGGACGGCTCGACAGTAGCGTCGACGTAAACGGCCTCGTCACCACGGCGTTCGTCATCGAGGTGTACGAGAGCTCGAGTCTCAGCGTGTGGGGCTATCCGCAGGGCGAACGGCTGATCGCGACGAAGTCCCTGGCGCTGGGACACGCCGACTGCGAGGTCGTGGTCCCGCGCGACCTGCGCGGCCAGTTCATCACCGCAACGCACACGCGCCTGAACGGCCTTCCGCCGTTCGCGGACACGCCGGACAAACAATCGCACGCGAGCAGCTCGGTCTCCGATACCTCGGAATTCAGCGATGCGATATTATCTAAATAACCTATGACCCGATCCCGGTTGTCCCTCGTGCTCGCTCTTCTCGTTCTCACCGCCGCCACCGCCTCCGCGCAAACAAATCTTTTCGTCTCGCTCTACGGGCGGACGGAGCGCATCTCGATCGTTGATCGCGCGCCGGTCGGATCCACCGTGTTCTTCGACGTGCGCCCGCAGTGGGCGGGGAACGCGATTCCGGAGGATGTCGCTGTCGAGATCAACGTGCCCGGTACGGTGCTCTCGATTGCTCCCGATGACGCCAGCATCACCTGCAGCAGCGGGAAGCCGATCCGCTGCCGCATCAGCGCGCGGACGACGCGATTCAGCGGGAAGATCGTCGTCACCACGCTGCAGCCGTCCGCAGGCACGTTCAAGACCTCGGCGAGCATCAGCAGCTCGACGCCTGATTCGCCGACGGTGGACAACCGGCACGAGGAGCAGTTCCGCGTCGCCGATCGCCCGTCGCTCGAGCCGCACGGCTGGGTGGTTCCGTACCGGATGGATCCGGGGACAGCCGCGTCGGGAACGGTGTACGTCGACAACACCGGAGCACCTGCGTCCGTGGCGACGCTGACGTTCACGTTGCCCGATGGAGGAACGTTCACGAGTGCGAAAGCGCTGACCGGTGATGTGAATTGCATCGTCGAATCTGCGAGAGTCGTTTGCACTGCAAGGAACGTCGGCTTCTATCAATCGTTCGGAGCGGAAGTCAGCTTCATCACGCCGGACGATTTGAACGGCGGCCAGCTCACGTTGCACGCGCTCGCCGGCGATACGCCGCTCGAGCTGCAGGCGGTCATCCGAACGCACATCCTCGTCACGAACGCGAACGATGCTGGATCGGGCTCGCTGCGCCAGGCGCTGCTGGACGCGCAGGCGCGGTGCGCCGTATTTCCCTGCGTGATCGACTTCCGCCTTTCGGGTCTGATCCAGCCGCGCACGCCGCTGTCCGAGGTACGCGGGCGCATCGATATCGACGGCAATCACACGATCGAAATCGATGGCTCGCTGCTGGAACCGGGAAGCAACGGCTTCGTCGTACGCACAGGGTGCGATGTCGCGGTGCGCAATCTCACCATGACCGGGTTCCCGCGCCACGCCATCGAGATCGCGCTCGACAATCCGTTCGATCGTTGTCCGGTGTCGCTGCCCGGCGACGAGCCGACCATCACCGGCAATGTCTTGCGCGGGAACGAGCGCGGCATCGTCACGTCGTCGGCGAACGGCATCGAGATCACGGACAACGTGATCGACGTCAACCGCCGCGCCGGCATCTTCCTCGGCAACGGCGCCTACACGACCGTGAGGCAAAACCGCATCACGAACAACGGCGCGAGCGGCATCTTCGTCAACGTCAGCGGTGCCGACATCGAGGACAACGTCATCGCCTTCAACGGCGAGTGGGGCCTCGCGCGCACGCAGGCGCCCGAGATCGCGCTGCGCCGCAACGCCATCTACGGCAACACGTCGCAGGGATCGACGTCGGTCTCGACAACGAGACGCCGAACCGCGCCGATGATGCGCTCGGCGCGCCGAACAAGCCGGTGCTTTTCTCCGCGGCGTATGACGCCGCGAGTGACACGACCCTCGTGCGCGGACGCCTCGACAGCAATGCGTGGAGCCACAGCTATCCGTCGTCGTTCACGATCGAGGTGTACGCCAGCTCCAGCCTGAGCGTGTGGGGCTTCCCACAGGGCGAGAAGCTCGTCGGCAGCACGGCCGTGGGCGGGCACTCCGATTTCGAGATTGCGGTCGCGGGCGATCAGCGCGGCAAGTTCCTCACCGCCACGAACACGCGCGCGCACGTCATCGGATTCGGCCGCGCGCCGGGTGAGCAAACCCACCGAAGCGGCGGTCCGGCGGATACGTCCGAATTCAGCAACGCGATCGAGGTGCACTGATGAGAATCCTCGGAATGTTGTTTGCGCTGTTGCTCGCGGCGAATGCCTCCGCCGTGAGTCTCAACGTCGGCGTGTTCACCTATCAGAACGACCGGCAGCTGTTCGGCCGTGTTCCCGCCGGCTCGGACGTGCGGTTCAACATTTATCCGAACTGGACGGGCGGCGTGCCGCACGACGTCGAAGTCGAGATCGACGTGCCGGGGACGATCGTCGCGGTCAATCATTTCAGCGAGATCGAGTGCCAGGGCCAGCGTCCGATCTCCTGCCGCATCGACGCGACGACGGACCGCTACAACGGGCTGATCTCGATCACGACCCACATCGCGAATGCCGGTGAGTACCGCTACGGCGCGAAGATCCGCAGCGCGGATGTCGATCCGTATCCGAACGACAACGAAGTGAGCATTCGGCTCGAGGTCGTGGATCGCCCGATGTTTTTCGTGGATGCCAGCGGCCCCTCGCGCATCGATCCTGCCAAGCCCGGCACGGTCGGCGCGTCGCTGTTCAACAGCGGCGCGTTAGCCGATCACGCGGTGCTCACGCTGACGCTGCCCGAAGGCGGAACGTTCACCGATGCGCGCGTGAGCGGTGCGGCCGCGTGCGAGGTCGATCCGGATCGGGTCGTCTGCACGGCGTCACTCGATTTCCAGCAAAGCTTCTTCGTCACCGCGAACGTGATCGCGCCGAATCGGCTCGATGGCGGCACGATGAAAGTGCGCGCGACAGCGATGGAGCTCACCGACGAGTGGAACACGCGCCTCGTGCGGCACTTGCTCGTCACGAACACGAACGACGAAGGCGCGGGCTCGCTGCGGCAGGCGCTGCTCGACGCGCGCAGTCTCTGCGAGGCGGAGCTGTGCACGATCGATTTCCGCGTTGCCACATCGGATCCGTGGGTGACGATTCGTCCCGCGACGCCGCTCCCCGAGGTTTGGGGACTCGTGAAAGTGGACGGAGCGACGCAGACGGACTTCGGCGGCGACACGAATCCCGGCGGGCCGGAGGTCGAGCTCAACGGCTCGCTGCTCGAACAAGGCAACGGTCTCGTGCTGCGCACGAGCTGCGATATCTGGGTGCTCGATCTCGCGATCACCGGCTTTCCGCGGCACGCGATCGAATTGATCCCGGAGAAGAGCCTCGGGCAATGCCCGTCGTTCGCGCCGAATTCGCCGCGCGTCCAGCGCAACGTTCTCAGCGGAAATGAGCGCGGCGTCGTGATGTCCGCCCGCGACATCGTGTACATCGAGGACAACCTCATCACCGGCAATCGCCGCGCCGGCATTTTCCTCGGCGAGGGCTACTACGCCGCCATCCGCAGGAACCGCATCACCGGCAACGGCGCGAGCGGAGTCTTTCTCAACGTCGGCAAGGGCATGGAGTCCTCGGGCGCGGGCGTCGACGTCGACGACAACGTCATCGCCCACAACGGCGAGTGGGGTCTCGCGCGCACGGCCGGCGGCTTCATCAGCCTCGCCAGGAACTCGATCTTCGACAATCAGTCGCAGGGCATCGACATCGGTCTCGACAACGAGACGCCGAACCGCTCCAACGATCTGAACTCGACACCGAACAAGCCGGAGCTGCTCTCCGCGACCTACGATCCCGCCGCCAACGCGACGACCGTACGCGGGCGACTCGACAGCGTGATGCGCTCCGGCGTCTTCATCGACCTCTACGCGAGCTCGGGTCTCAGCCGCTGGGGCTATCCGGAAGGGGAGACGCACGTGGCGACGAAGCAGTTGCTGAACAGCCGCGCCGATTTCGAGATCGTCGTGCCGGGCGACCTGCGCGGCAAGTACCTCACCGCGACGAACACGCGCGCGCAAGTCGTCGGCTGGGCGAAGCCGCCGCAGACGCAGTCGCACCAGTCGTCGGTGCCGCGCGATACGTCGGAGTTCAGTAACGCGGTTGAAGTGCCGTGACGATGCGCGCGCCGATCGCGGCGATGCTTCCTTCCGGATCGCCTGACGGATCGTACGAGGCGACGACCAGCCCCGCGATCGTGAATCGCTCGCGGGCCTGATCGATCACGCGCAGCACGTCGTCGGGCGAGAGTCCGCCGCCGACGGCGAAGTGATTGGCGCGGCCGAACCGCGGATCGATGACGTCGAGGTCGACGTGCACGAGGATGCGGTCGGCGTCGATGCCGTCGAAGTCGGGCGTCATCCGCACGCCGTCCGTGACCAGCGCCTCGCGCTCGCCGGGACTGTAGTCGCGCGAGCCGATGTGAATCGTGCGCGACGGTGGCACCGGTGCGAATCCTGGAATCGTCTTCGCGATGCTTCTTAAACGCGCGGCCGGTGAGAATTGCCAAGCACATCCCGTCGAGAAAACCGCTGTCACTCGTGTCGGGCGTGTTGTAGTCGCCGTGCGCATCGAACCACAGCACCGCGAGACGCTCCGTGCCGACACCCGCCGCCGCGCCGATCGCGGAGCCGCAGTTGCCGGAGAGCACGACCGGAAAGTCATTCGCTTCGCGGATGCGCGTCGCCAGCGCGCGATAGAGCTCGAACGCCGTGCGAATCTCCATCCGGAATTCGTTGACCGGCGCGATCTCCTCGGCGTCCACGCCCAACTCCTGAGCGAGACGGAAAGGGCCCGCGCCCATGCGCAGGCCCTTGTGCCCGGAGTCGTACGGGACGGTGAAGTAACGCGTCACTTCTTCGCTGCGGCGGCCGCTTCGGTGAGCTCCCGCTCCTGCTGCGCCGACATCGGCGGGTTGTAGGCGGGGACGCCGGTGACGGTGTGGCCGATGATGAGGTTGTGAATGTCGTGTGTACCCTCATACGTGTACACCGACTCGAGGTTCATCATGTGGCGGATGACCGGGTACTCGTCGGAGACGCCGTTCGCGCCGAGGAGGTCGCGGGCGATGCGCGCGCACTGCAGGGCGATGTTGCAGTTGTTCATCTTCGCCATCGAGACGTGATGCGGCTTCAGGACGCCGCGCTCTTTCATCCGTCCGGCCTGCAGCGCGAGCAGCTGTCCCTTCGTGATCTCGGTGATCATCCAGGCCAGCTTGTTCTGCACGAGCTGGTGCGAGGCGATCGGCTGGCCGCCGAACTGGATGCGCGACTTCGAGTACTCGAGCGCCGTGTGGTACACGCCCATCGCCGCGCCTAACACGCCCCAGGCGATGCCGTAGCGCGCCTGCGTCAGGCAGCCGAGCGGATACTTGAGGCCGTCCGTCTCCGGCAGCACGTTCTCGAGCGGAATGCGGCAGTCTTCGAAGAACAGCTGCGACGTCACCGACGCGCGCAGCGAGAACTTGCCCATGTGATATGCGGTGGTGAAGCCGGGCGTTCCCTTTCTCGACGAGGAAGCCGCGGATCGTTCCCTCGGCCTTCGCCCAGACGACGGCGACGTCGGCGACGCTGCCGTTCGTGATCCACGCCTTCGCGCCGTTGAGGACCCACGAGTCGCCGTCTTTGCGCGCGTGCGTGCGCATGCCGCCGGGGTTCGAGCCGAAGTCGGGCTCGGTGAGACCGAAGCAGCCGATCGCCTCGCCGGCGGCAAGCTTCGGAATCCAGTAGTCGCGCTGCTCTTTCGAGCCGTAGGTGTAGATCGGATACATGACGAGACCCGACTGCACGGACGCGAACGAGCGCAGGCCCGAGTCGCCGCGCTCGAGCTCCTGCATGATCAGGCCGTAGGCCACGTGGCCGAGGCCGGGAAGGTCGTATTCCTTGATCGTCGCGCCGAACAGCCCCATCTCCGCCATCTTCGGCACGAGGTGGTGGGGAAACTTCTCCTCGCGATTCGCATGCTCGATGATCGGAAGCACTTCCTCATCGACGAAATCGCGCACGGTCTGGCGCACCATCAGCTCCTCTTCGGTGAAGAGCGAATCGATATCCATGTAGTCAACGCCGGGAAAATTGGGCACGGGGAACTCCTTGTTGTGAACTTCGGGGCGGGATGATATCGCGTTCACGCGACCGCGGTCGCTGCCGCCGGAGGCACTGCCGGTTTCTTCCGCAGGATGGCCGCCGAGATGAGCGCCACGATGATCCCGACGGGAAGGGGCTCGATCAGGGTGAAGGCGACGTTGAGGAACGGGTTGTCGTAGACCTTCTTGTAATCGCGGATTTCTTTCGCGGCCTCGGCCACCTTCGCTTCCGGCTCGCCCTTCGCGCGCATGCTCACGGCGGTCTTGTCGGCCATCACTTCCCAGAAGTCGGGCGCGAACTTGAAGTAGATGATCTCCCAGGTCGTGACGTAGAACGCCGATGAGATGAGGACGATGAACAGCCCGACCTTGAAGGCCTTGCCGAACGTGATCGTGCCGCCGGCGTTCTCGCGATAGCTGCGGATGCCGAAAAAGACCAGGAGGAACGACAGGACGATCGCCGTGTAGCCGACGACCATGCTGGATTCCACGCTGATCTTGCCGCTGTGGCAGAGCGGCAGCGTGATGGCCATGAACGCCGCAGAGATGAGGCCGGACAGGATTCCAAAGGTCAGGACGGTTTTCTTCATGGGATTCATTTTCTCCTTGGCCGGCAACCTAGTGCCCGCGAGCGCGGTCTGTCGTCATCCTCTCGGGTGATTTCCGCGGGGTCATCCTTTCGTTGACCCGCTTTTCCGGGCGATGTAGAGCACGTGCGGATGCGGAAAGCCGAAATCCACCCGCTTCGAAGCCACTTCCCGAAATCCGAGGCGTTCCAGTCGCTTGGTGAACGCCTCACGCGATTCATAGTCGAACGCGTTCGCGAGCGTGATGCGCAGCAGCCTCATCGAGATCCACTCCTGCGCGCGGTTCCATCTGTTCTTGACTGAAGACGGGTCCTGCTCCTTGATCAGCAGCGTGCCGCCGGGCGCGAGCCGTTCGTACAGGCGCGACAGAAGCGCATCCCACGAGGCGATCGGGATGGCGTAGAGCACGTCCATCATCGCCACGACGTCGAACGTGCCGCGGATCGCCTCATCATAGGCGACAACTAACTGCACGCCTTCGACCGGTCCCATCTTTCGCAGGTCAGGTTCCACAGCGATCGTGCGGCGCACGCCGGAGAGACGGGAGAAGACGCCGTGACCGGCGCCGATTTCGAGGAGCGAGCGCGCATCGGTCGGCACAAAGCGCAGCACGCGCAGAAAGGGGCAGGTGAGGAAGCGGATGAGGATGTGCAGCCGCGCGGCGGGTGCGCGGTGGTGATAGGTTTGGTGGAGAGTGACGAGCGCCCGGATCAGTCGCAAGCAGTGGAAGACTATGACAAGTCTCGCCGCGATCGCTCTGCCGGTCGTGGCCGCCGCGATTCTGCTCGCGAATCTGCAGCGCCTGCCGTTCGCGGCGGAACTGATCGCCACCGTTCGCACGTACGCGCGCGAATGGTGGGCGGTACCGCTCTTCTTCGCGCTGTACGTGCTCTTCGCGATGCTGTTGCTGCCGGTCGGATTGCTTTCCGCCGCGGCGGCGCTGGCGTGGGGATGGCAAGCGGGCGGCGCGATCGAGCTGGCGGCGTGCACGCTCGCATCGATGGTTCCGTTCGAGCTCGCGCGCAGCAGCGTCGCGCGTCGCGTCGAACAGTTCCTGCGCCGCCGCGGCATTGATGCGCTTTCCGAGCAGCGCGATTTTTTTCCGCTGCTCATCCTGCGCATCCTGCCGGCGGTGCCATACGTCGCGCTCAATTACCTCGCCGGGCTGGCGCGCTTCCGCCGCCGCGACTACATCGCGGCGACGTTCTTCGGCTCGATTCCGAGCGTGTTTCTCTTCCAGTGGTTCATCGACACGGCAGGCGAGGGGCAGCCGCTGAAAGTGATCGGCGCGTGCGCGGTCGTCGCGCTCGCCGCGATCATCGTGCGGCTGTTGTCCAAAGGTCGATCAGCTCCACCGCCAGACGACGGCGATCGCCACTCCGCATCGACGGCACCTCCGCCGGGATGAACGTCCGCTCGGCATCGATGCGAATCATCGGTGCGCCCGCGGGAATCGCAACCGTGACCTCGGTGAGATTCGGACGCTTGACCTCCGCCTGCGCCGCAACCTGACCGTTCACTGCGATGCGAATGACATTCGCTTCGAGCGGCGCCGCGGGCGGCAGCGCGAGGCGCAGCGTGAGCCTGCGCGTTGGACCGGGCGGCAGTTGCAACTCCGCGCCGCTATCGAGCCAGCGCCACTCTCGTCCGTCCTGTTCGCGTTCGGTCGCCGAGATCCCGCGCACGATGCGGAAGCGGCGCTCCGGCGGCAGCGGAATGATCGACGCGACGCGGTAGTGGTTGCGGGTCATCTTCGTGTACGCGTCGCTCTCGCTCCAGCGAAACACACGCGCGCCGGGCTGCGTGCTCGCGCCGTCGGTGTAGAGAAACAGCGGCACGTCGGGGCGGTTCCAGAATTTCGCGAGCCCGTCGTCGATGCGTTGCGGCTGATGATCGCCGAGAAAGTACTGCGCGTGCGGCCAGAGCGGCAGCTCGTAGAGCGCGATCGCGTTCGGGAACGCTTTGCGCGCGTAGGCAGCGGCTTGCACCGGCGGCGACGTGATCGTGCGTCGCTCCCAGAGCAGCGGACCGACGTACGCAAGGAACGCGATCAGCGCAACGATCGGAACCGTCCACACAAATCGCCGCGCGCCGATGCCCGCGAAAAACGCCGTGGCCAGCGTGAACGGAATTGCGTAACGCACCCCGTCCGCCGGATCCATCGCATACAACGCAAACGCGATGTACACCGCCGCGCCGGCGATCAGCGGAATCACCGTGGAGCGGCGGGCTTTCAGCCCGCCGATTGCCGCCAGCGCCAGCACCGCCAGCGCCATGATCTCCGTTCCCCACGGCCGTCCGATGAAGCGGAACGCGATGCGCACCGGCGTCCAGCCGGTGCGCGACTCCGCCGCGTCGTGCGCGATGAGATACGCGCCCTGTCCCGTTTCGAAATCGATCAGCTGGCGGATGCCGCCGAGGGTCAGCACCAGCGGCGTGAGCCAGGCCAGGCAGACCAGCGTGAACACCGCAACCGCCCGCCACCACCGCCGCATGATGACCGCGACGAGAAACATCGGCACGACGAAGATCGCGAATTGAATCCGCCAGCCGATGGTGAGCGCGGCGAACAAGGCGAAGAGTGCAGGACGCGACGTCGCACCGAAGTACAACGCTGCCGCGAGCAACGCCACCGCTCCCGGATCGGAGATCGGCAGCGTCGAATGAATCAGCATCGACGGCGACCAATAGAACAGCAGCGCCCCGATCACGCCGGTTGTCTCATCGCCCGCGAGCTCGCGAAAGGCGAGGGCGAGGAGTACGAACCCGGCGATCGACGCGATCACGCTCAGCGTCACCAGCGCCGAGAAGTCGCTCGGCAGCAGAAGGCGAAAGAGCTTCCCGGCGAAGATGAACAGCGGATAGCCGGGCGGCGGCGGATGATGCGCCGCGGGATCGAAGCGATGCAGGGCCTGAAAGAAGAGCGGCTCGTCGAACTCCCACGGACTCGCGGGCAGAGCGAAGATCAGCACGGCGACGTGGGCCGCGAGGGCAATCAGGAGTGGCCGGGATTTCAAGAGGGCACCACTATAATCCGCCGCCCCGAATGCGCTACTTCGAAGCCCTGCGATTTCTTGCGTCGCACGTATCGCGACTATCCGTTCGCGCATCGGCTCCACGTCTTCATCCGCTTCCTCACCTGTCCCTTCCTCCGCACGCTGGGAGATCTTCCGCAGCTGGGACGCGTCCTCGAGATCGGCGCAGGACACGGCATCTACGCGTACTTTGCCGCGCGTCAGGGACATCGCGTTTTCGCCGTCGAGCCGGACCTGCGCAAGTCCCTCCATCCCGAGCACGCGCCCGGCGTGCACTGGATCGCCGGCTACGACGAATGCATCCGCGGCGCGTTCGACGCCGCCGTGATTTACGACGCGACGTACCGGATGCCGATCGCGTATCGCACCGAGGTCTATCGGCGCGCGTTCGAGCGCCTGGCGCCGGGCGGCACGTTCATCCTGAAAGACATGGACCCGCAGCGCTCGGGGAAGATGGCTTTCGCCCGGCTGCAGGAGTGGCTCTCGGACCGCTTTCTCAAGATCAGCATCGGCAGCGGTTTCATTTACCAGACGCGCGCCGAGGTGGAGGCGACGCTGCGCGCGATCGGCTTCGAAGACATCCGCGCGCGGGCGATCGATCGCGGCTATCCGCATCCGCACCTCATCTATACCGCGCGAAAGCCGCGTATCATGAACATCGGTCCATGATCCGTCGCACCGTCTCCCTGGTCATTCCGATGTTCAACGAGGAGTTGAACATCGAGCACGCCGTCGGCGCGGCCGTCGAGGCGTTGACGAAGTATTCGGACGACTACGAGATCCTCGTCGTCGACGACGCGTCGACCGACGACTCGCCGGCGATCGTCGCCCGTCTCGCGGAAGAGAACCCACGCGTGCGCGTGCTGCGTCACGAAAAAAACCGCAAGCTCGGCGGAACGCTGCGCACCGGCTTCTCCGCCGCGACGAAGGACCTCGTCCTCTACATGGACGCCGACCTTCCCTTCGATCCCGACATCCTCGGACGCGCGATCCGCGCGCTCGAAGTCACCGGCGCCGACGTCATCGCCGGCTACCGCCACGACCGCACGATGGAAGGCTTTCGGCGGACGGTCTACTCGTACGTCTACAACACGCTCATCGGCGTGCTCTTCGGCTGGCCGCACCGCGACATCAACTTTTCGTTCAAGCTCCTCAAACGCAACGTTCTGCAGGCGATCGAGCTGAAGTCGGAGGGCTCGCTCATCGACGCGGAGCTGATCGTCAAGGCGAAGAACCGCGGTTTCGCCATCCAGCAGATCGGCATCGACTACTTCCCGCGCATCCGCGGCACGTCGCATCTCTCGTCGCCGATGGTGATTCTCAAGATCCTGCGCGAGCTGGTGAAGCTCTACCCCGAGATGCGCAAGCGCGAGCCGCGCGCCCCGCAGAATGAGCCGGCAGCTGATAGTCACGGCGGATGACGCCGGCCTGCATCGCGGGATGAACGACGGCGTGCTGCGCGCGCATCGCGACGGCATCGTCACCGCGTGCAGCATCGTCGCGAACGGCGCCGCGTTCGAGGACGCCATCGAGCGGCTGCACGAGATGGAATGCGGAGTTCATCTCACGCTCGTCGAAGAAAAGCCGCTGACGGCGATGCGCTTCCCGCGCAAGTACACATCGTTTGTTCCGCTCTATCTCGCGCGCCGCATCTCGATCGATGCGATCGAGCGCGAGCTGCGCGCGCAAATTGAAAAAGTGCTCGCCACCGGATTGCGCGTTACGCATCTCAACGGGCACCAGCATCTTCATCTGCTGCCGCGCATCTTCGCCGTCGTCGTGCGACTCGCGCGCGAGTATGGAATCGGCTACGTACGCATCGTGAACGAGCGATCACCACGGCCGGCAATCAAAGCGCTCAGTATTCTCGGGCGGCGTGCAAACGGCACGAACGACCGCACGATCGGCGTCAGACACGCGGGCCATCTCCGCGACGTCGTGCCGCTCCTGGATGAAGTCGAAGGCCTGACCGAGCTCGTGACCCATCCCGGCGTCGCCGTGCGCGGCTACGATCACTGGAGCTACGAGTGGGACGACGAAACGCGCGCGCTGTGCGATCCGCGCTTGCGCGCGGAGCTCGCGAAGCGCGGGATCGAGCTCACTTCACCAGGACGGCTCGGCTGAACTCCGACGTGCCGCTGATGAAGCCCTGCCAGTTCTCCTCCTCACGCAGCTCGCCCGGCGGACGCGCGAAGCCGAGGTAATTGCGATACGTCGTCGTGGCGGCGACCCACTTGCCGCGGAGATCGCCGTTGTACCGGAACGCGCGCGTCGTCGCGGTGCCGAGGTAATACTGACCTTCGCCGAAGCCGCTGTCGTCGGGCACGTCGTTGGCGTAGAGATTCACCTGCCCGAACGGGCCGAGCTGCGTCGCCCGGAATTCGATGATCGTCACGCCGTCCTCGTAACGCACGCTCGTGATCTCCGGCGCCGCGATCTCCGCCGTGGGCGTGACGCCATCGAGCCCGCGGTCGATGGCCAGACCGGCGTTGGCTTGATACGAATTGCCGGACAGCCGCACGTACGTCGCGCCCGGCGCGAGGGCGACGCCGAAGTGGCCGTTGAAGCCGATGTAGTTGTCATGGATGTCCGAGCCGTCGCCGTCGCGCATCACGGCGACGCCGCTCGCGCCGTTCGACAGCGGTCCGCTCAGCAGGGCATTCAATCCGATGATGTTGTCCCGTACGAACACGCGTCCCGCGCCGATGAACAGGCCCGAGTAGCGGTTGCCGCTGATGACGTTGCGGCGCACCGACCAGAGATACGCAATCGAGTGGCCGAGGGACGTCGTCGTGTCGACCCAGATCCCGCGCGTGTTCGGCACGGACAACATCCCGGTCGGATCGCAGCCGATGAAATTGCGCTCGACGAACGGGTTGAGGTTGTCGCAGTTGCCGGTCAGCAGCAGTCCGTTCGACGGGAAGCCGTTGATGGCGAGACCGCGCACGAATCCGCAGTTCACCTCCAGACCGTTGCCGGTGACGAGCGCCGATCCGTTCAACTCGATCTCCGGACCGTGCGGGTTCGTGTCGCCCAATGCCGTCTGCGTGTCGCCGTCGATGTTCCCGAGGCGCGGCAGCGGCGGCAGCGGTGACTGCAGCCGGATCGTGTGCCACGGATCGTCGCCGGGAATGGCGAATCCGATCGTGCACGGGAAGTTATCGCACTTCGCGATGGCCTCGCGCAGCGAGCCGGGTCCTGAATCGTTGGTGTTGGTGACGAGAAATGTGATCGCGAGCACAACTCCGTGGAGGCTCATGCAGTCATGATACGTTCGGGTCGATGACAACAAAACGAATCGCAGTCGTTCCCGGAGACGGGATCGGACCGGAGGTCATTGAGGCGGGCATGCGCGTGCTCTCGCGCGTGAACGACGCCCGGGACCTCGGTCTCTCTTTCACGCACTTCAACTGGAGCGCCGACGAGTATCTGCGCACCGGGGTCTCCATGCCGCCCGGCGCGATGGAAGACATTCGCGACCACTATGCCGCCGTCTACCTCGGCGCGTTCGGCGATCCGCGCGTTCCCGACATGAAGCACGCCGCCGACATTCTCCTCGGCATGCGCTTTCAGCTCGACCTCTACGTCAACTACCGCCCGGTCCAACTGCTCGACGAGCGGCTCTCGCCGCTCAAAGGTAAAGGTGTTGACGAAATCGACTTCGTGATCTTTCGCGAGAACACCGAAGGTGCGTACGTCGGCATGGGCGGCGCGTTCAAGAAGGGGACGTCGGAAGAGATCGCGGTGCAGGAGGACGTGTCGACGCGCAAGGGCGTCGAGCGGATCACGCGCTACGCATTCGAGTACGCGAAGCGGACGGGCCGCAAGTCGGTCTGCATGTCGGACAAGAACAACGTCATGCGCTTCGGCGGCGATCTCTGGCTGCGGACGTTCGAGGAAGTGGCTCTGGAGTATCCCGGCATCGAGCACTTCCACATGTTCGTGGACGCGCTGACGATGCAGATGGTGCGCGCGCCGGAGATGTTCGACGTGATCGTGACGAACAACATGTTCGGCGACATCGTGACGGATCTCGGCGCCGCGCTGCAGGGCGGCCTCGGCGTCGCCGCCTCGGGCAACATCCATCCCGGACGCGTCTCGCTCTTCGAGCCGATCCACGGCAGCGCCCCGAAATACGCCGGCAAAGACGCCGCGAACCCGATCGGCGCGATCCTCACCGCCTCGATGATGCTCGAGTACCTCGGCCACACCGAAGAAGCGCAGCTGATCGAGCGCGCCGTCACCGCCGCCATCCGCGACGGCCAGACGACGAAAGACCTCGGCGGCACGCTCGGGACGAAGGCGGCGGGGGAGGCGGTGTTGGAGAGGCTGGAGGTTTAGACAGCATTTAGGGCGCACGACATCCATGCTTCAGATCATTTCCGGTAAGTTCTTTCGCACCGACAAACGCCATACATTCGAAGCGTACGGCATCCTTTACTCCAACGTTGCTATTTGGCAGCCAGTTCAGACCTCAGTTGCGACGATTCATCCCGTCGATCCACACGGGTCTGTTGCTCGGTACGTAATCTCGTATACCAATCAGATCGAGCGCGAGGCTCAGGACGAGAAGGGATTCGGGCTCGTACGTACGGGAGATGCCGAAATCATCGACCAACTGACTCTCCTTGCCGGTTTTGGTTTCAGGGGATTCTTTTCGCCGAATCGAAGCGAAGTGGAACATGTTTGCCGTTCACGACGGGCTATGGCTGGTGATTATGTCCCCTCTCAGCTCGTAGATCGGTTCTGTGACTCACGCATCAGCGCTGAAAACGACGATCTGGAACGGTTCGCAACTCTTGTTGATGCCACGATTGGCCTTCGGCGGAAGACATACGTCGCGGTCATGGAGTATCTGAGGAACTTCTTCGGTTCCTTGCGGGCTGTCGATGAGAATCTCGATCTCGCATATTCAATGCTCGTCTACGGGCTGGAAGCGCTATCGCAGCAGTTCGGTAAGTTTGAGCCGAAATGGGAGGCAGTTGAAGACAAGGTTCGGAACCGCGTTGACGAAGTTCTCGCCGAAGACCCTACACGTCTTGCTGCTGTTCGCGAAGCGCTACTTCAGTCGAAATCGTTGCGGATACGACAGCGTTTGATCGCCTTCGTCGAAGGATTGCTTCCTGATGATCTCTTTCTTGGCTCCGAACAAAAATCCCGCAAATTGCCGCTCCGATATTCCGATCTGAGCCGTGCGATGCGAAACGCCTATGACTCACGATCGAGCTTCGTGCACGAACTCAAACGCGGAAAGCAACTCAACGCCTTTGCGGAGTACGATGTGTTGAAGCGTCAAAACGAACCTCATTTCTCCTTCCGTGGCCTCGCGCGGGTAGCGGAGGCCGTTGTCCGGCGGTTCGTTGCTATGCAGGGAAAGGTCGCGTCTGAAGATATCGACTGGCGCTCCGAGTTACCGGGGTTAGTCACCGCCGAGATGCATCCGAAGTACTGGATATGGCGTGTGGACAATTTCCGGCCGGAGCACGCTCGGCAGCGCCTAAGCGCTTTTCTTTGGGAACTTGAGGAAGAACAAGTTGTCACTGACCTGCACGAGCTACTGGCGCAACTTGCGGATCACATCTGCCGCACAAAGGGTGCGGTCGAAGACAGGCGAGCAATGGCGGCGTTGTACCTGATGTACCACGTAGTCGTGCAGACTAGCCATGAGCAGAGTGATGAAGTTGTTCAAAAGAGGGAGGAATTGTTGCGCTGCCCATCAATCGAGTCGTTCCTGCTGACTCTGATACTAGGCCGGCCGTGGAATTTTACGACAGCGCAGCTTGAAGAGATTGTGAGTAGTTATCAGGCCCAGAAGTATAGAAAGTTGGGTCTGACATTCGGGGCTCAGGTGGAAGCCGCGATATTGGCGTACGCCGGGAATCGGCGGCGTGAATCAGACGATCAAGAGGCAGCTGATGCGTGGCTAAGACGAGCAGTGCTGGAACTAGTGGGACACTCTGAAAAACAGCAATACATTCGACAATGTTGCGAGAAGAAAGTCGCTGTCGATGTTGGTCGCGTGATTCGGCCATGGAAGGATGAGGAGGTTGCGAATCCAGAGGCGCTTTCTGATTGGAGTCCAGCGTAAGGTTCGGTCTTCGACCAGTACAGAGGCAATCGCTCAGGAGTGCTGGAGAGAGTGTCTCAGCGCGCATGGAAATGCGCGAGGTCATCTCTCCTCGAACCTGTGAACGTCATCTAGACAAGGAGGACAGACAATCCTGTCTGTCCTCACTCTCAGCGACTTGTAGAGGACAGACAGGATTGTCTGTCCTCCACTTGAGTTACCAGTTGATCGAGACGAACCCGAGCGCGCGGCGGCCGAGGATGTCGCCGCCGAAAGCTTCGTAGTGCGCGTCGTCGAAGACGTTGCTCACGTCGGCGCCGATGCCGATCAGGTCGGTGATGCGGTAGTTCGCCGCGAGATTCACGACGTCATACTGCGGGACCGTGCCGACGAACACGCCGGCCGCCCATGCGAACTCGTCGACCCAGCGGTACGACACCTTCGCGTCGAGCTTCGCGCCGCGCCAGGCCAGGCCGAGGTTGTACTTCGCTTTCGGAGCATTCGGCAGCAGCTGATCGCCGATGGCCTGCGATTTCACGTCGAAATCGAAGTATGAGTAGTTCGCGTCGAGCACCCAGTTGTTCGAGACGTAGTAGTTGACCGCGAACTCCGCGCCCTGCGATTCGACCTCGCCGGCGTTTGCATACGAGAACACGATCGCCGGGCGACCGTCCACCGTCGTCAGACCCACGCGATTGGAACACGTGCTGACTGCCGGGTTGCCGCAGAGAGCTGCGTTCAGAAATCCGCTCACGCCTGCCTGCACGGCACCGGGGAGGGTGGTCGGAACCGTGTATGTCGGAAACGCCGTGTTGACTGCCGGAAGCAGGTCGGTCACGAAGTTTTCCATGTGGCTCTTGTAGAGATCGAGCGTGAGGTAGACCTTCCCGCCGTAAATGCCGGCGTATCCGACCTCGTGGCTGCGCACCTTCTCGACCGACAGCGTGCTGTTGCCGAGCGCGAGAATCGGCATCGGCGTTGCGCAAACTGCGGCTGCACAGCCGAAGCCGAGCTGGACGAGCACCGGCGCCAGCGGCGCGCTCGACGGATTCTGGAGCGCGGCGCCGGCGAGGTTCACCGGTGCGGCGGCCGGAACGCGGAGGAACAGCTCGGAGTAGTTCGGGCGCTGGAAGGCGCGGTTGTAGCCGTAGCGGAATGTATGCGAGCCGATGTTGTAGACCAGCGCGCCCTTCGGCGAGAACTGCGCGTCGAACAGCGTGGAGTCGTCCCAACGGCCGGCGACGACGAGCTTCAGGTTGTTGCCGATGTTGAAGTCGAGCTGGCCGAAGACGCTCTTCAGCTCCTCGGAGTGCGGCTGGAGCATCAGCGTCTGCACGCCGGCATCATTCGCCGTGTCGACGTCCTGGTCGTTGTAGGCCGCGCCGAGGATCAGGCGCGTCTTGTCGTTCATGAAGGCCCAGTCCGTCTGCACGTCGGCGTGGAGGTTGTGCGAGTCCTCGAACAGTCCGGCGCCCGACGAGAGCGCGACCTGATTCTTCGCTTGCCGTGCGTCGTAGTACGCGCCGATGTTCCAGTGCGGCATGTTGTAGTTCGTGCGCACCCACGGGCGCTCGACGTCCGTCACCTGCACGCGGCCGATGCCGGTCTGGAACACGGGACCTTCGAGCGTCGCGTAGCCGCCTTCGACAGTGAACACGTTCGAGTTCGAGAAGTGTTTGTCGAGACGGAGTCCGCCGAACTTGATCGTGTCTTCGGTGAGCGGAAGCGCGACAGCCTCGCGGCGCAGACCGGCGTACTCCTGCGTGACGTTGCGCGAGCGCGCCCAGTCATCGCTCTGCTGATAGCCGCCGACGACGCGGTAGAACCACTCGCTGCCGAGGGCGCCGGCCTGGCGGATATCGGCGCGGCGTGTGCTGAGATCGCCGCCGGAAACCATCAGCCGTCCGCCGGGCGTGTCGCGCGGCGATTTGGTCGTCATATTGAGCACGCCGCTGAACGCGTTCGCGCCATAGAGTGCGGAGCCGGGTCCGCGCACCAGCTCGACGCTCTGCATTTCGTCGAGCGGGAACGAGACCGCGCCCCACTCCTGCGAGCCGAGGAACGCGATCGCGGGATCGCGGCCGTCGATGAGCGTCAGGATGCGGCGATTGAGCGAGCTGTTGAAGCCGCGCGCGTTGAAGTTCGTGTCATAGAGACCGCTCTGCGTGAAGTCGACGCCGACCGCGCCCTCGATGATGCGCGGCGCCTGACCCGACGGGGCCACGGCCGCAATCTCTTCCTGCGGAATGACCGTCACCGCGGCCGGCGCTTCCATCACGCGCTCGGTTCGGCGCGAGGCGGAGTAGACGGTGATCGTTTCGGCGATCGACAGATTCCAGTCGACCTGCTTGTCGACTTTCGCCGTGCCGCCGCTGGCGACGACGACGTTGTTCTCCGTCGCGACCTGCTCGCCGGCGACGAACTGCACGGTGTACGTACCCGGAGGCACCGACAGTGAGAACGAGCCGTTCGGCTCGGTGAGCGTTCCCTGAGAGGCCTCGATCGCGTTTACGATCACGCCGCCGATGCCCGTGCCGTCCGCGCGGGTGATGCGGCCGTTGATCGTTCCATGCGCCGCGAAAATCGGAACTGCAACTACCAACAGCAGGATGCCGAGAGACAAAGCTCGGACAGACCGGGGAAAGGTCATGACGCAATCCTCCTCGAACCCAAGTAACTGATGCTGAATGAAACCGATGTGCGAGGAAGGTTACTACGACTGGCCTGCAACCCAAAGAATGATCATTACAAACGTCAAAATGGTCAGGATCAGAAGTGTCACTTTGATCCACGACCAGGGCGCGGTGCCGCTCACTTTGCCGGTCACGCCGTTCACCAGGAAGCGATACGGCTTGCCTTTGTAGTCGTACGCGGCGATCCACACCGGCAGCAGCGCGTTCTTGTACGCGAGCGCGGAAAAGTTCGTTTGCACGTTCAGGTTGCGATGCGTGTCGCCCGGCACTTCGCGCGCGCACGCGGCGCGGATCTCGTTGCGACATACGGTCCTTCGCCGTCTCCAGCGCTTCGGGCAGATCGATCGCGTTTTCCTCGGCGAGGAAGCCGGAGAGATACGACGGATCGTACTTTGTGAGATTCGCCGTCGGATACGGCTCGATGTCGCGGCAGAGCGAGGAGTCGAGTCCGCGCGACGCCGGCACGGGCAGGTCATCGAAAAACAGCTCGAGCGATCCCGACACCGGCTCCCATCGCACGCGCCGCTCCTGCCGCCGGTTCTGGCCGCTGCCGACTTCGACGTAGTAGTAATAGCCCGCTTCCGCCGTCCACCACGAATTCGTCGCGGCGTCGAACGTCCAGAACGGGATGTACGCGCCGTGCATCGTGTTCAATCGCGACGACGATTTCAGATCGTTAGGACGCAGCCACAACCCGTGCATCCATTTGCGGAACGAGTCCAGCGCCGTGTTGCGGGGGATGCTGAACGGCAGCAATCCCTCGGGACGAACGAACTTGCTATCCGGCGGCGCTTCGACGACCGCGGTCGTACCGCAGAACGCGCACGAGCTGGCGGAGACGAGCGGATCGAGCGTCGTGTGCGCGCCGCAGCGCTTGCAGACGATGACTTTCCGCTCGGCGCCCCAGCCGAGATCGCGCGGCGCGCGCAGCGCGGCATCGACCGGACGAGCTTCGATCGACTCGCTGCTGCGCGCGACCTCTTTCGTGAATCCGCAGTACTCGCACTTGAGCCGGGTGACGCCCGGATCCCAGCGCAGATCGGCGCCGCACCCTTCGCAGGGGAACTTGCGGACCTTTGCAGAGACAGCGTCGGCGCTCATTTCACCGGCGGCGGGGGCGGCGGCGGCGGCGTTCCACCGCCGAGTCCGAGCTCCGCGTACGAGTCGACCGAGGCCCAGCCCGATGCACCGGGACGCCACGCCTGCGTCGACGCCGCGACCTGCCCGCTCTGGATCATCTGCTTCAGCGCATCATCCGTGTACGGTCCGTAGGTCTTGCCGTCGATCGCGAGCGACCAGCGCGGAGCGTTGGACGCTCCGCCCGGAGGAGGCGGAGGCGCGGCCGATCCGGACGGCGGGGGAGGTGCATTCATGGCGCTGGATGCAGATGACGCAGCGCCCATGGCGCCGCTCATCGCCTGGCCGATGGCCATTCCCGCGCCGAGACCGGCGCCTGCTCCGGCGAGGCCGCCGGGATTCGCCGCTGCGACTTTGATCGACTCCGCGGTCTGCATCTGCGCGTATTGGCCGAGCCGGTCGCCGAACACGCCGAGCTTCGTGCGCTGGTCGATCGCCGCCTCGACTTCTTCCGGCAGCGAGATGTTGTCGACGTTGAAGCGCGACAGCTCGAGGCCGAAGGCCGCGAACGCGGGACCAAGGTCTTTCTGCGCGAGCGTTGCAAGCTCGCGATAGCTCGACGCGAGATCGAGCGCGGCGATCTTCGACTCGGCGACGATGTCGGAGAACTGGCTGATGATCGTGGAGCGCAGCTGGCCGAGGATGTCCTCGGTGGTGGTGAGGCCCTGCGTGCCGACCACGGTCTTGAAGAACTCCTTCGGATCGGCGATGCGCAGTGCGTACGTGCCGAACGCGCGGATGCGGATCATTCCGAACTCCGCGTCGCGCATCATCACCGGGTTCGACGTGCCCCATTTGAGGTCGGTGAAGACGCGGGTGTTGAAGAAGTAGACCTCAGCCTTGAACGGCGACTGGAAGCCGTACTTCCAGCCGCGCAGCGTCGTCAGGATCGGCAGATTCTGCGTCGACAGCTCGTAACGGCCCGGCTTGAACAGATCGGCGACTTCGCCTTCGTTGATGAAGATCGCCGCCTGGTTCTCGCGCACCGTGAGCTGCGCGCCCATCTTGATTTCCTGGTTGTAGACCGGGAAGCGGTAGACCAGCGTGTTGTCCGAGTCATCGAGCCACTCGATGATCTCGATGAATTGCGACCCGATTTGGTTCTTCAGGTTGTCGAGAAAGCCCATGGTTCCGTGACCCTCCTGTCCGTTTGCTCCGTTGCCGGGATGCTCTGATGATGCGAGCAGCCCAGGAACCCAGCAAGCGAGACACGGGAGTGTATCGCGGTTGGTGGTTATACGAAGGGGAGGGGATGGGGTTTCGAAACGCCGGCGTCCTCCCCGGCTGACCCGGCGCCGTCCTCGGCGCCGAGGCGGCGGGACGCCGCCTGACCAGCCGCCGAGACGGCGGCGTTCCGATTGCGGGAAGCGAGTCCCGGCCGCTTCGGTTCTGCGTCCCGAATGAGACGTTTCCTCTTCCTTCTCATCGCCATCGCGCTTCCGCTCCTCGCCGACGAGGGCATGTGGATGCCGCAGCAGATGCCGCAGCTCGCGGGCGATCTGCAGAAGCTCGGCTTCAGGATCGAACCGGCGCGGCTCTCCGACCTCACCGGCGATCCGCTCGGCGCGGTGATTTCTCTCGGCGGGTCGTGCACGGCGTCGTTCGTGTCGCCGGAGGGGTTGATCGTCACGAATCACCATTGCGCGTTCGGTTCGATTCAGCACAACTCGACGCCGGAGCGCGATCTCATCGCCAACGGGTTTCTCGCGCGCACGCGCGAAGAGGAACTGCCGGCGGCGCCGGGGACCAAGGTGTGGGTGACGACGAAGATCGAGGACGTCACCGCGCGGATGAAAGTTGATGGCGATGACGATGTCGACCGCGCGAAGCTGCTCGACCGCCGCGAGAAAGAGCTCATCGCCGAGTGCGAGAAGCCGGGGCTGCGCTGCAGCGTCGCCTCGTTCTTCGAAGGCGTGCAGTACTTGCGCACGACGCGCATGGAGCTCACGGACATCCGTCTTGTCTACGCGCCGTCGGAGATGATCGGCGACTTTGGCGGCGAGATCGACAACTTCGAATGGCCGCGCCATACCGGCGACTTCGCGTTTCTGCGCGCGTACTCCGGCGGCAAGCCGTACAAGCCGGCGCATTGGCTGAAGGTCGCCACGAGCGGCATCAGCGACGGCGATCCGGTGATGGTCCTCGGCTATCCCGGCCGCACGTTCCGCTACAAAACCGCGGACGAAGTGCGCAACTACCAGGAGTTCGTGTATCCGAAGAGCATCCGCTATTACGGGGAGGTCGTGCGGCTGCTCGAAGAAGCGGGGAAGAACGATCGCGACGCGCAGATCAAGAACGCCTCGCGCATCGAGGGATTCGCGAACGCGCTGAAGAACTACGAGAGCGTGAGCGCCGGATTCGCGAAAGACAAGATCCTTGAACAGCGGCTTGCACGCGAGAGCAACATGGGTCGCGCCAGCCGCAAAGTCGACACCACGCTCGAAGACATCGCCGCGCTGAACGCGGCCAAGCTGCGCACGCGCGAGCGCGATTTGATCCTCGACTTTCTCACGGGACGCGGCTCGCAGATGTTCGGCCAGGCCTACAACATCGCCCGCGTGGCGACGGAGCGGCCGAAGAAGGACATCGAACGCCGCGCGAAGTATCAGGAGCGCGACTGGCCGGGTCTTCTGCAATCGTCGGCGCGCGCCCAGCGCACGCTCGAGCTGCGCAGCGATCGCGCCATCTTCCACTTGCTGCTCGCGGACGCCGCGAAGCTGCCCGAGGGACAGCGCATCAAGCCGATCGACGACGCCGTTGCCGCGGCCGGCGGGATTGATCAATTACTTGACAAACTCTACGGCGCGACGAAAGTCGGCTTGCAGGAAGAGCGCGCGAAGATGCTGACCGAGTCCGCCGCGCAGCTCCGCGCGCGCGGCGACGCGATGGTCGATTTCGCGCTTGCGCTCCTGCCGGTGCTCGACTCGCGCGAGGAGCGCGAGCTCGCCTGGAGCGGCGCGATGTCGCGCCTCCGCCCGCGCTACTTCGAGTTGCTCCGCATTCTGAGCGGCAACACGCCGCTCTATCCCGACGCCAACTCCACGCTGCGCATCACGTTCGGCCGCGTGGCCGGCTATCGTCCGAAAGACGCAACCTGGTACGCGCCGCAGACGACGCTCAGCGGCGTCGTCGAAAAGGAAAAAGGGGAGGAGCCGTTCGCGAGTCCGAAGGCGCTCCTCGCGGCTGCGAAGGAGCCCACCACCGCGTATCAGGATCCCGAGCTGAAAGACGTGCCGGTGAATTTCCTTTCCACGTGCGACACCACCGGCGGCAACTCCGGCTCACCGACGCTGAACGCGAACGGCGAGCTCGTCGGATTGCTGTTCGACGGCAACTACGAGTCGATCGACGCCGACTTTCTCTTTCACGAAGCGGACACGCGCTCGATCCACGTCGACATGAAGTACGTGCTCTGGATCATGGACGCCGTCGATCATGCGAAAGAGTTGATGAAAGAGCTGGGCGTTCGATAAGCTACGCCCTCTTCGAACCCACCAAGGAGCACTCATGTCCGGCCACAGCAAATGGAGCACGATCAAGCACAAGAAGGGTGCTGCCGACGCGAAGCGCGGCAAGGTCTTCACGCGCATCCTGAAGGAAATGACGGTTGCCGCGCGCCTCGGCGGCGGCGATCCGAACGGCAATCCCCGGCTTCGCGCGGCTGTCGCCGAGGCGAAGGCCAACAACATGCCGAAGGACAACATTGAGCGCGCCATCAAGCGCGGCACCGGTGAGCTCGAAGGCGCGACCTACGAAGAAATCACGTACGAAGGTTACGGTCCGGGCGGCGTCGCGATCATCGTCGAGGCGCTGACCGACAACACCAACCGCACCACCCCCGAGATCCGCCACATGTTCGAGAAGCACGGCGGCAACCTCGGCACTCCGGGCTCGGTCAAGTTCCAGTTCGAGAAGAAGGGCTACTTCGCGGTCGAGAAGAGCGCCGTCGGCGAGGACAAGCTGATGGAGATCGCGCTCGAAGCCGGCGCCGACGACCTGCAGAGCGATGACCCCGAGGCGTTCGAGATCTACACCTCGCCCGACAGTTTCGAAAGCGTGCGCCAGGCGCTCGAGACGAACAAGATCACGACCGTCGAAGCGAAGCTCGGACTGATTCCCTCGACCTACGTCTCCGGCCTCGACGAATCGAAGGCGAAGCAGATCATGCGCCTCCTCGAGTCGCTCGACGATCACGACGACACGCAGAACGTCTGGTCGAACTTCGACATCCCCGCCGAGATGATGGAAACGGCGTAGCGCCGGCCCCATGACATCGACCTACGACTACACCTTCGCCGTCGCCGGCGGAGGTCCGGCGGGCTGCTCCGCCGCGATCCGCCTAGCGCAGCTCGGCCACTCCGTCGTTCTTTTCGAGCGCGAGGTCTTTCCGCGCTTTCACATCGGCGAGTCGCTGCTCTCCACCGCGAACGATTTCTTCGCCGTCCTCGGCATCGCCGAGACGATGGAGAAGTCGTCGTTCCCGGAGAAATGGGGCGCGCGGCTGATCACGCATGACGGCCAGGCCGGCCGCACCGTCAACTTCGCGGACGTCACCGAAGTCCGCCGCCCGCAGACCTATCAAGTCTCGCGCGCGGAGTTCGATCACATTCTCATGAAGCGCGCGCGCGAGCTTGGAGTCGAGGTTCGCGAAGGAACGAAGATCGTCTCGTGCGAGTTCGCTCCGGATGCGGCGTTGCTGGACACCGGTAATGGCCGCGTGCGCGTGCAGGCGATGGTCGACGCCACGGGCCGCAACGGCATGATCGCGCGCAAGTACAACCTTCGCACCGACGAGCCGCTCCTCGCCAACATCGCGATCTTTTCGCATTACCGGAACGTTCCGCGCCTTCCGGACGGCTGTCCGAACGACATCCGCATCGTGGCCCGCAACGACTCCGGCTGGTTCTGGCTCATTCCGATCTCTTCGGAGTTGATGAGCGTCGGCGTCGTTCTGCCGCAGAACCTCTACAAACAGATGCCGCCCGGGACTCCGGAAGAGCAGCTCGCGCGCGCTCTGGCGGACACGCCGGCCGTCGCGGAGCTGATGCGCGGCGCGGAGCAGGCCTGGCCGGTGCGCGTGGAAAAGGACTTTTCGTACAGCGCGTCGACGTACGCCGGCGACCGCTGGATTCTCGCCGGCGACGCGGGCTCGTTTCTCGATCCCGTCTTCTCCACCGGCGTCTCGATCGCCATGGAGTCGGGCATCGAGGCAGCGGAGGAGCTGGACCGCGCGCTGAAAGCGAATCGTTTTTCCGCGCGCCAGTTCGCCGCGTTCTCGCGCCGGCAGCAGAAGCGCTTCCAAACCTTCCGCCGCTTCGTGATCGGCTTTTACACGCCGCAATTCCGCGATCTCTTCTTCAAACCGAATCCGCCGGCGGCGCTCTTTCAGTCGATCGTCACCATGCTCGCCGGCCGCTGGAACGCGAGCCTGCGCACGCGCTTTCTCAACCGCGTCTTCTTCGCGCTCGTCGCGCTGCAAAAGCGGTTCGGCCTCACGCCGAACTTGTTCCGCCGCGACGAAGATGCGGGCTATCCCGGCTAGGTTCGCCGCCCGATCCACCACATCGCGCCCGAGAACGCGAGCACGATCAGGAACACGACGATTCCTTCAGCGGGCTGGCGCGCGGTGCTTCCCGCCCACGCGTAGAGAATCGCCGGCACGGCCGATCCGATCGCGGACAGCGCCGTCATGCGCAGCCAGCCGATGCGCGAGGCGCCGGCGAGAATCGCCGTCGTCTCCGCGAGAATCGGCACCGGCCGCGTGGCGATCAGTGCGAGCGTGCCCCAGCGGTCGAGCAGCGTCGACGCGCGATCGAACTCGTCGTCGCGCACGAAGCGCCGCACCGCATCGCGTCCGCCGCGTCCGATCGCGAATCCGGTGAGCGACGCGCCGATGGCGCCGATCATCGAAAGCAGCGCGCCGTTCCACAATCCGAATGCGGCGCCGAACGCGAACATGATCAGGCTCGACGGCACCGGCAGCACGACGTCCGCGATCAGCAGCGCGATGCCGATCGTCGCGGTGGCGATGCTCGCCGAGCGAAGCAACGGACCGGGATCGGTCAGCAGCGGAACGCCCATCGCGGAGGCGATTCCGAAGAGCACGAGAAACAACGTGCAGAGTCCCACGATCAGCGTGACATAGCGGCGCATCTAATCGTTCCTTGCGCCACGCGGCGGCGAGACGCCGCCGGGCCAGCCGGCGGGACGCCGGCGTTCCGAAGCCGGCGCACTGCGCGAGCGACGTATCGGAACGCCGGCGTCCTCGCCGGCTGGCCGGGCGGCGTCCCCGCCGCCCCGCTTCCGAGTGACGAGCACGGCGATCACCGCCGCGATCGCCAGCGCCGCGCCGGTGTTGAATGCCGCGCGCGGCGAGACGCGCTCGTAGATCAGGCCGAACAGCGCCGTCCCGGCGAGCACGCCGAGGCCGTTCGCGAGGTAGTAGACGCCAAAGCTCTTCCCGCGCACTTCCGCGGGAACGAGGTCGGCGATCCACGCGCGCTCCGCGCCCTCGGCGAGCGTGAACGGAATCGCGTAGACGATGAAGAGGACGAAGAACGCGGTGAGGGAGTGCGCGTACGGAAACGCGGCGTAGATGATCGCGTACGACGTCCAGCCCGCGACCAACAGCCAGCGGCGATCGACGCGGTCGGACAAACCGCCGGCGGCGGTGGAGAAGAGCGACTTGATCACGTGATGCGCCGCCCAAAGCAGCGGCAGGAGCGCCGTCGTCACGCCGGCCGCGTGCGCTTGCAGCAGAAGAAAGGCATCGCTCGAATTCGCGAGCGAGAAGAGCGCGATGGCGGCGATGGCGCTTTGGAAGGAGCCGTTGGAGTGGTGCGCGCCTCCGGCGCGCCCTCGCCTGGAGGCGCGCCGGAGGCGCGCACCACACGAGATGCCGGTTCGCGCAACACGAAAACTAATAGAAGGACGCCGAGGGCCCCGGGAATCACCGCGAGATAAATCGTCGTCCGCAGCGACAACCCCATCACGCTCATCGCCAGCATCGCCAGCAACGGCCCGATGATCGCGCCGGTGTGGTCCATCGCGCGATGAAATCCGTACGCGCGGCCGCGGTTCTCCGGCGCGGTGACGTCGGAGATCATCGCGTCGCGCGGCGCGGAGCGGATCCCTTTGCCAGTGCGATCGATCAGCCGCGCGGTCAGCACGATCGGCCACATCGTCGCCGCCGCGATCAGCGCCCGCGACGCCGCCGCGAGCGAGTAGCCCCAGACCACCAGCGGCTTGCGCCGCGACATGCGATCCGACCACGAGCCTGCGAAGTATTTGAGGATCGACGCCAGCCCGTCCGCCGCCCCTTCGATCAGCCCGATCACCATCGGCGTCGCGCCGAGCGTGGCGGTGAGAAAGACGGGAAGAAGCGGATAGATCATCTCGCTCGCGGAGTCGTTCAGCAGCGAGACGAAGCCCAGGAGAATCACCTGAGGTTTGAGGCGCTTCACGCGCGCAGGATATCGATAGAATGCGCCCGCTGATCAATCAAAGGAGTTTTCGACAATGCAGATCAAGAAAGTGGGCGTGCTCGGCTGCGGCCTCATGGGCTCGGGCATCGCTCAGGTCGCGGCGCAGGCGGGATACGACGTCGTCGTCCGCGAGGTGGAGCAGAAGTACATCGACAAGGGCCTCGGCGGGATTCAGAAGTCGCTGGCGAAGTTCGTCGAAAAGGGGAAGATGCAGCAGGCCGACATGGATGCGTGCCTCGGCCGTCTGAAAGGCGCGACCAGCCTGCAGGAGCTCGCCGACTGCGACATCGTCATCGAAGCGATCATCGAAAACGCGCAGCTGAAAAAAGAGACCTATGCGGAGCTCGACAAGATCGTGAAGCCGGAGGCGCTCTTCGCCTCGAACACGTCGTCGCTCACCATCACCGAGCTCTCGATGGCCACCGCGCGGCCGAAGCAGTTCGTCGGCCTGCACTTCTTCAACCCCGTGCCGCTGATGAAGCTCGTCGAAGTGGTGCGCACGATTCTCACGACCGACGAGACCTTCGACACCGCGTTCGCATTCGCGAAGTCGCTCGGCAAAGAAGCCGTCTCCTGCCGCGACAACTCCGGCTTCATCGTCAACCGCCTCCTCGTCCCGTACCTCCTCGACGCCATCCGCGCGTACGAAGAAGGCGTCGGCTCGATCGAAGACATCGACAAGGCCATGATGCTCGGCTGCGGCTACCCGATGGGCCCCTTCCAACTCCTCGACTTCGTCGGCCTCGACACCACGTACTTCATCACCCACGTGATGTACGAGGAGTATCAGGAGAAGCGCTTCGCCGCTCCGCCGTTGCTGCGCAAGATGGTTCTTGCGGGACGGCTCGGCAAGAACAAGACCGGGAGCGGGTTTTATGACTATTCGGGGGAGAAGCCGGTGCCCTTCGATCGGGTGAAGTAAATGGAAAACATCAAAACAGAAGACAAAGACGGCATCCGCATCATCACCATCGATCGTCCCAAAGTCCTCAACGCCCTCAATGCCCAAACCGTGGCCGAGATCGGAGAGGCATTTCATGCGGCGCGGTTTGATGAGAGTGTCAAGGCGGTGATTCTCACGGGCGCGGGCGAAAAGGCATTCGTCGCCGGCGCGGACATCAACGAGCTCGCGCAGGCGACGCCGATCAGTGGGAAGGGGATCGCGGAAAAAGGGCAGCGCGTGTTTCACGCGATCGAGCGTTTCCCGAAGCCCGTAATCGCGGCGATCAATGGCTTCGCCCTCGGCGGAGGATGCGAACTGGCGCTCGCGTGTCACATTCGCATCGCGTCGGAGAAAGCGAAGATCGGATTACCCGAGGTCTCGCTGGGGATCATTCCCGGATATGGCGGGACGCAGCGGATGGCGCGGTTGCTCGGGAAGGGCAAAGCGCTCGAGCTGATTCTCACGGGCGATCACATTGGCGCGGCGGAGGCGGAGCGGATCGGACTCGTCAACAAAGTCGTGCCGGCCGAGGAGCTGATGGCGACGTCTGAAACGCTCGCGCGCAAAATCATGTCGCGCGGACCGCTCGCGGTGAGCGCGGCGATCGAAGCCGTCATGAACGGCAGTGAAATGCCGTTCGAAGAAGGACAGTTCCTGGAAGCGACCCTTTTCGGATTGCTCTGCGCGACCGAAGACACGAAGGAGGGGATGAAGGCGTTCATCGAGAAGCGGGCGGCGGATTTCAAAGGCGTGTGATTTTCAGATGAAAACCTCGAGCACCTGATCTTCGACTGGAACGCGCATGGCGAGCAGCCGGCGCGGCCTGCGCGCAAGATCGAATTCGACGACGAAACGCTGCGCGACGGGCTGCAGTCGCCGTCCGTCACCGATCCGTCCATCGAAGAGAAGCTGCGCATCCTTCACTACATGAACGCCATCGGCGTCGACAACGCCGACATCGGCCTTCCCGGCGCCGGGCCGCACGTGCAGCGCACGGTCGAGCGCATCGCGCGCGAGATCGTCGATCAGAAACTCTCCGTCTATCCGAGCGCCGCGGGACGGACGCACGAGAACGACATCAAGCCGATCATCGAGATCTCGCAGCGCGTCGGCATCGCCATCGAAGCGGACCTGTTCATCGGCTCTTCGCCGATCCGCCAATTCGCGGAGGAGTGGGACCTCGACTGGGTCATCGCCCAGTCGGCGAAGGCCGTGCGCTTCGCCGTCGACAACGGCATTCCGGTCATGTACGTGACCGAAGACACCACGCGCGCGACACCCGAGGCGGTCGAGAAGCTGTACAGCGCCGCGATCGACGCTGGCGCGTCGCGCGTCTGCATTGCCGACACGGTCGGCCACGCGACGCCGTGGGGCGCGCGCAACGTCGTCCGCTTCGTGCGCGAGCTCGTCGATCGCAAGAATCCGAACGTGAAGGTCGACTGGCACGGACATCAGGACCGGGCCATGGGCATCATCAACTGCATCGCTGCGCTCGAAGCGGGCGCGGACCGCGTGCATGGCTGCGCGGCCGGCATCGGCGAGCGCGTCGGCAACACGCCGATCGACCTCCTGATGGTGAACCTCAAGCTGATGGGTTGGATCGACAACGATCTGACGACGCTGCGCGATTACGTGGAGTTCGTCTCCCGCGTCACGCACGTGCCGCTCGATGATCGCTATCCCGTGTTCGGGCGCGATGCGTTCCGCACCGGAACGGGCGTGCACGCGGCGGCGATCATCAAAGCGAAGAAAAAGGGAAGTGAGTGGCTCGCCGATCGCGTTTACTCCGGCGTTCCCGCGGGCATGTTCGGCCTGCAGCAGGTCATCGAAGTCGGGCCGATGTGCGGCCTGTCGAATGTGATCTACTGGCTCGCCGCGCACAACTACCCGCAGGAAGAAGAGCTCGCTCAAGAAATTTTCAAACTTGCAAAGTCGACGAATCGTGTCCTGACGGATGATGAAATTCATTCGTGCGCTGCACGTTGGCACGAGCGACACGAAGAAGCCCGAGTGGCGAAATAGGCAGACGCAGCAGACTCAAAATCTGCCGCCCCTTGCGGGCATGCCGGTTCGAGTCCGGCCTCGGGCACCAAAACCTTAGATCGCTATGCGAAAACTCACGCTCGTTGTGTCTCTCCTCATCGCCGCCCAATCCTTCGCCGGAGTCTGGAGCGAATCGGATCCGCAGCTGAAGCGCGCGTTCGAGCGCGCGCCGCACATGATCCTGCACCCGTCGCGTCCGCTGACGGACGTCAGACCGCGCGGAGCTGCTCACGAATGGAGTCGACGTCCAGCGTCCGCTGACGGGCGGGCGCTACATTGCGCGCGTCGTCAACGCTGTGCGCGCCACCGCCGATGCGCGTGTCGAATCGGTCGAGCCGATGACGGCGGAGCACAAAATCCTCCGCTCCGCGATGCGCTTCGCCGCGAAGGGACGCACGTGGGCCGACGTCACGGTCCTCTTTCACGACGACGTTTCCGTCGACAACGCGCGGACGGCGATCCTCGCCGCGGGCGGCGCGCTCGCGGAGACATTCACGACGGAGTTCGGCGCGGCGCGCCGCATCGACGCGCGCATCGCACCGGCGTCTCTCACTGCGCTCGCCGCGGATGATCGCGTACTCGCGATCGGCGGACAGCTGCGCGAGAAAGCGATCGAGCACAACGCCATCGCCGCCGCGGTCTCGCACGTCACCGAGCTCTACTCGCCGCCGTACGGCCTCAGCGGCGCGGGCCAGCTGGTCATGGTCTCGGAGCTGAGCGACGCGCAGTTTTCGCATCCCGAATTCGGCGGACGTCTCATAACGGGCGGCACCGCCCAGAACGGCGAGCACTCGACGCACGTCTCCGGCACGATCGGCGCGTCGGGCCTCAACGCCGGCGCGAAGGGAATGGCGCCGGCCGTTCAGATCCGCGAGTACAACGTCGGCGGCTCGCTCAGCAGCATCGTGCGCGCCCTCAACACGCACATCCCCGAGGACCATCCGATCGCGAACAACACCTCGCTCGGATTTCCGCTGGGATGGTGCGATCAGTGCGACGACAGCGGGAGGCCAGTCTGGCTCGATGACGACGAGCTCTACGGCGCGTACGACGGCATCGCCACCGCCGTCTTCGACGACCTCACCGCGCAATACGACACGCTGCTCGTCTTCTCCGCCGGGAACGACGGCACGTTCCCGATCTTCCAGACCCAGTACGACGATCACTATCACGTCGACGACGAAGGTGATCCCGACGTCAGCAAGACCTACTGCATCAGCCCGACCGGAAGCGGCAACGATTGCGCCGCCGGGTTGTGCACGGGCGGCTGCGAGGTGGGCTTCCATCATCCGCAGACGCCGTGGGACACCATGACGGTCACGGGCGCGGCGAAGAACGTGCTCGCCGTCGGCGCCATCGATGCCGATGGCACCTCGACGCCGGTCGTCGCCGGCTTCAGCGCACGCGGTCCCGCGAAAGACGGCCGCGTGAAGCCGGACCTCGTCGCGCGCGGACGCCGCCTGCTCTCCACGCTTCCCGGCAGCACCTACGGACTCTCCAGCGGCACGTCGATGGCCGCGCCGGTCGTCACCGGCATCGCGGCGCTGATGGGCGAGCAGTGGCAGAAGACGTTCGGCGCGCGTCCGAGCGCGGTCGAGCTGCGCGCGGTGCTGCTCGCCGGCACGCGCGACCTCGGCAATCCCGGGCCCGATTACACGTACGGTTTCGGCCTCGTTGATGCGAAAGCGTCGGCGGACCTGATCATCGGCGACGGCGGCACGCGCAGCCAGATCGCGAAGGTCTCGGTCTCGCAAAGTGCGGTCGTCCAACGCACGTTGACCGTGACGTCTGCGCAGAACCTGCGCGTGCTCGTTACGTGGGCCGACCCGTCGGTCGTGCTCCTCGGCAATGACGCGTTCAACGCGAAGGCGCTGGTGAACGATCTCGACATTCAGGTGATCGGCCCCGACGGCACGACGTATTTGCCGTACGTGCTCGACAAAGTGCATTACGAAACTCCGGCGACGCACGGCGTGAACAACGTCGACAACACCGAGCTGATCGACATCGCCAATGCCGCGCCGGGCACGTATCGCCTGCGCATCATCGGCGCGAACGTTTCCAAAGGACCGCAGAACGCGATCGTCGTCTCGAACGTGAAAGGCGCGGTCGTCATCCCGTGCGCCGACATCCAGGAGCCGAACAACTCCGCGGAGTCGGCGTGGGGCAACGTGCCGCCGGGAGCGACGGTGAGCGGCGCGATCTGCAGCGCGAGCGACACCGACTACATCAAATTCGAAGTCACGAAGTTCGGGCCGATCGCGGCCACGATCACGACCGGCGACACGCCGCTCCGCGCGACGCTCTCCGCGTCGAACGGGCAGAGCGCGAGCGTCGACATTCCGGCGAACAGCACGCAGACGGTGAGCCTGCAATACGGCAGCGGCAACGCGAGTGCGCCGGCGCTGAACGTGACGCTGAAGATCGAGGCGGCGGGCAGTCTCGGACTCGATCCGCGCTATACCGTTGCACTTTCGTTTGGGCAGACCACCGGGCCGAAGCGGCGATCGACGCGGCACTAGGTAAAATAACGCTACCAATGCGCGTCCCGGTTCTCGTTTCCTGCGTCGTTCTCTCCGCGTGGTCCGCATTCGCGACGCCGCGACTGGAACGGCTGGAGAAAATCCAGCCGTCCGCGTATCGCGCCGCGGCGCGCTCGAGCGCGTACATTCCGGTCAACATCTACTTTGAGGACGGCGTCGACTTCGAGGCCGCGCGCGCGGCGGTGCTCTCCGCCGGCGGCGCGCTCGATGACGTGCTCGCGACGCAGCTCGGAGTCATGCACGAGCTCCGCGCGAAGATCGCGCCGTTCGCGCTCGACGCGCTCGCGGCCGACGAGCGCGTCCGGATGATCGGCGGCTCGCGCCCGTTCCGCATGACCACGCACAACGCCGTCTCCGCGAGCGTCTCGCATGTGACCGAGCTCTACGCCGCGCCGTACGGACTCACCGGCGCCGGCGTGACGGTCTCGCTTTTCGAGCTCGCCGCGGGACAGGAATCGCACGTCGAGTTCGGCGGGCGCCATCACGTGCTGACGACCGGCGGCGACTCGACGTGGCGCACGCACGCGACGCACACCGCCGGCACCATCGGCGCGGCCGGAATCAACTCCGGCGCGAAAGGGATGGCGCCGAAGGTCACCCTTTATCAATTCCTCGCCGCGCTCGATTCTCAGAGCCATCCCCTCTACGACACGATCAAACAGAACGAGCTCGTTTCGAGAGGCGTCGTCGCCGACAACAACTCCTGGGGCCTTGTTCTCGGCTGGATTCCGCCCGGAACCTATTGGATCTGGGATGAGGATCTCGCGAACTACTACGGCGCCTACGACTACGAATTCACCGCGCCGCTCGACCAGATCGCGCGCAGCACGGGCGTGCTGTTCGTCCACTCCTCCGGCAACGAAGGCGACGACGGGCCGACGTCGGAGTGGGCCGAGCATCGCCACGTCGATCCCGACACGCGCCAGGTCTCGCAGACGCAGCTGTATTGCTACTCGAAAAACGGCAGCGGCACCGACTGCCCGTCGCCCTGCACGAGCGGCCTCTGCGAAACGGCCAGGCATCACACACTCTCGCCGTACGACACGATCGGCGTGACGGCGGCGGGGAAGAACACGCTCACCGTCGGCGCGGTCAACACCGCGGGCGAGCTCCTCAACCTCAGCTCGCGCGGTCCCGCGAAAGACGGGCGCATCAAGCCGGAAGTCGTCACCCGCGGCTCGAGCGTGCTGTCGAGCATTCCGACGAACTCCTACGGCATCTCCAGCGGCACGTCGATGGCCGCGCCGGTCGTCACCGGCGTCGCGGCGCTGCTCACCGAACAGTGGCGCCGCACGTTCGCGACGACTCCGCGCGGCGAAGAGTTGAAGGCGGTGATCATCGCCGGCGCCCGCGACCTCGGCAATCCCGGTCCCGATTACAGCTACGGCTTCGGTCTCGTCGATGCGAAAGCGTCGGCCGATCTCATCATCGCCGACCACGCCGATCACAAGCACATCCGCACGACCAGCATCGTGCAGGGCCAGCAGTACGAAATGCCGATCGTCGTCGAGAGCACGAAGAACGTGCGCGTCGTCCTGCAGTGGCCCGATCCGCCGATCTTCCTTCCGGAAGCGCTGGTCTCAAGCGCGAAAGCGCTGGTCAACAATCTCGATCTGAAAATCGTCGGACCCACTGGCACGAACTACCTGCCCTACATCCTCGACAAGAACAACCCGAGCGCGATTGCGGCGCGCGGCGTGAACACGCTCGACAACACCGAGATGGTGGAGATCGCGAACGCGGAGCCCGGCGCGTACCGGATCGTCGTCAACGGCACCACCGTCACGCAGGGACCGCAGGCCGCCGTGATCGTGACGAACACGCGCGCCGCGCGCGGATGTGCCGACGTGCAGGAGCCCAACAACAGTGCGGCGGCGGCGTGGGGCAACATCGTCGACGGCGCGAGGATCAACGGCGGCTTCTGCTCCGCGGGCGACGTCGACTTCTACAAGTTCACCTTGAACTCGAACAGCTCGACCGACGTCACCATCGACAACACCGGCGACACGCCGCTGCGCGCGCACCTCGGCGGCGCAGGACAGTCCGCGGTGGTCGACCTGCCGGCGCGCTCCACCCGTTCGATCCAGCTGGGAAGCAAAGTGCCGGGCACGGAGATCAGCCTCTCGCTCGAGCCGATCGGGGCGTTGGGCGTTGAACCCGATTATTCGTTCGTGGCGTCGTTCGGCTTCAATCCCGGCGTTCGTCGTCGCAGCGCGCGCCAGTAAGGCTGGAGCGCCGGCGTCCTCGCCGGCTGATCCGGCGGCGTCCCCGCCGCCGCGTCCCCCGAGGCGCCGAGACGGCGCCTGACCACTCCAATACAATGCGGCCGCCATGGCGTACAACACTCTCCTCGTCGAGCTCTCCGACGGGGTTCTGAACATCAGTCTCAATCGCCCCGAGGTCCACAACGCGTTCAACGACGAACTGATCGTGGAAGCGGTCGACCTCTTTTCCAACATCGACGCGAACGCCGCGCGCGCGATCGTCCTCAAAGGATCGGGGAAGAGCTTCTGCGCGGGCGCGGACCTCAACTGGATGTCGCGCATGGTCAGCTATACGCGCGACGAAAACGTGCGCGACTCTTCGCTGCTGGCGAAAATGTTCGGGCTGATCAACGACTGTCCGCTGCCGATTGTCGGACGCGTGCAGGGCGCGGCGATCGGCGGAGGCGTCGGACTCGCGGCGGTCTGCGACGTCGCCATCGCCATGAGCGACGCGAAGTTCGGACTGTCCGAGGTCAAGCTCGGAATCCTGCCGGCGGTCATCTCGCCGTACGTGATCGCGAAGATCGGCGAGACGCACGCGCGGGCGTTGTTCCTCACCGGCGAGCGCTTCGAAGCGGAGCGCGCGCAGCGGATCGGGCTCGTGCATCGCGTCGTCGACACGATCGAACAACTCGACGCTGCGGTGTACGAGACCGTCACGCAGCTCAGGACCTCCGGCCCCGAGGCTGTGCGCGAATGTAAGAAACTCATCGCGCATGTGGTCACGAACGCGCCGATCGATTCGATTCCGTACACGATCGACGCGATCGCGTCGCGGCGCGTCTCCGAAGAGGGGCAGGAAGGGATGAAGGCATTTCTGGAAAAGAGGCTCGCGAGTTGGATCTCCACAAACTGATCGTTCCGAATCGCGGCGAGATCGCCGTGCGTATCGCGCGCGCATGCCGCGAAGCCGGCATCTCATCGGTGCTCGCGCATGCGGACGGCGACGACATCCGCTTCACACGCCGCTTCTTCGACGAGAGCATTTCCCTCGGGCCGTCGTATCTCGACGTGAATCGGGTCATCGATGCCGCGCGCGCAAGCGGCGCGGATGCGCTGCATCCCGGATACGGATTTCTTTCCGAGCGCGCGGAGCTTGCGGCGGCGTGCGAAGACGCCGGCATCGCGTTCGTCGGGCCGATGGCGAAGTCGATCGCGGCGATGGGATCGAAGGCCGAGTCGCGGCATCTGATGCAGAAGCTGGGCGTGCCGGTCGTGCCCGGCTACGACGGCGACGAGCAGTCGATGGATGCGCTGCTGCGCGAAGCGAATCGCATGGGATTTCCGCTGCTGGTGAAGGCCTCGGCGGGCGGGGGCGGGAAGGGGATGAAGATCGTCCGCGCGGCGAATGAGCTGCAGGCGGCGATCGAATCGGCGAAGCGCGAGGCGATGAAGGCGTTCGGGGACGACCGGCTGCTGCTCGAGCGCTACATCGAAGAGCCGCGCCACGTCGAGTTCCAGATCTTCGGCGACGCGCACGGCAACGTCGTCCATCTGTTCGAGCGCGACTGCTCGCTGCAGCGCCGCCATCAGAAGGTCGTCGAAGAGTCACCCGCGCCGCGCTACAACGACGAGCTGCGCCAGCGGATGGCGAAGGCCGCCGTCGCCGCGGCGGCGGGCGTCGAGTATCGCAGCGCCGGCACCGTGGAGTTCATCGTCACGCCGGAAGGGGAGTTCTATTTCCTGGAGATGAACACGCGCCTGCAGGTCGAGCATCCGATCACTGAGCTCGTGGTCGACGTCGATCTCGTGCGCGCGCAACTCGACGTCGCATCCGGCAAACCGCTGCCCTGGTCGCAAGCGGATCTGCGTCAACGCGGACACGCCATCGAAGTACGCGTCTACGCCGAAGATCCCGACGACCGCTTCCTGCCGCAAAGCGGCACTATCGCGTCGTACGCCGAGCCCTCCGGCCCTGGCGTGCGCGTCGACGCCGGCGTCACCCGCGGCACCGAGATCGGCCTCCGCTTCGATCCCATGCTCGCGAAACTCATCTGCTACGCCTCCGACCGCAACACCGCCATCGACCGCACCGCCCGCGCCCTGCGCGACTACGTGATCCTCGGCACAAAGACCAACGTCTCCTGGCTCCGCCGCGTCGTCACGCACCCCGCCTTTCGCGAAGGTCTCGTGAGCACGCGCTTTCTCGAAGAGCACGCCGCGGACCTTGCGCCGCGTCTCGACGAACGCGCGAGCGAGATCGCGAAGACCATTCTCGCGAATGCCCCTCTCCCCGCCACGCGGGGAGAGGGTGGCGCGCAGCGCCGGGTGAGGGGCGTGTGGGAGTCGCTGGGCAACTGGGGCCGCTGATGACATTCGAGGAATGGGTAGCGATGGACGAGGACGAGCCGGGCGAGCTAGTCGAGGGCCAGCTCGAGGAAGAGGAGGAGCCGGATCTCATCCATGAGCTCGTGGTGACATGGCTGATCTGCGTGCTGCGGACGTGGCTCGGCCGAAATGGGTTCGTTCTCGGTTCTGGTGGCAAATATAAAGTTCGAGCGGACCGCGGCCGCAAACCGGACCTTGCCGTATACCTCCATCCAGAAACGCGACGCCCCCCGCGCGGGGCCTCGTGCGCATTCCGCCGGACATCGCGGTGGAGATCGTGTCGCCGTCGCCGCGCGACGAACGGCGCGATCGCATCGAAAAGATGGACGAATACGCGTCATTCGGTGTTTCTTATTACTGGATCTTCGATCCCGGCCTGCACTCTCTCGAGATCTTCGAGCTCACCGGAGGGCGCTACGCACGCGCCGCATGCGTAACGGAGGGACGGCTGGAGTCGGTTCCGGGCTGCCCCGGCCTGCAACTCGATCTCGACGACATCTGGAGCGAGATTGCGCGGCTCGAGGCGTCAGAAGAATGAATGGGCATGAACTGTGATGGATAGACGGAGAGGGGGATCTCATGCTTCGTCGCATCACGCTCGCGGTTTCTCTGCTGCTGTCGGTTTCCGCATTTGCAGGCCAGATTCGTTTCGTTGCGAATCTCACCGCCTCGGGCGCTGACGCGCAGGGCGTGTTTCACGTCATTGACGGCGTCGCGACGGCAACCAGCATCACCGGCTTCACGTCGCTGCAGGGCGTCGCTCCGTCCGCGCTCACCTTCAAAATTCACGTGAGGAACGCCGACATGGATTTCAATCCCGAGGTCGGCGAGTTCCGGGTCGTTCTCGCTCCGGACCCGGGCGTTGCCCACACCACCGAAATTTTCCTGAACGGGAACCTGATCGCTCACACGTCGGATGCCGCGTGGATCTCGATCGGCAACGTGAACGTCAACCGCGCGCAGTCGCGCTCGCGCGAACATCTGAACGGCGTTTCCGGTCATCCGTTTCAGACCGAAGTGCTCTCGCAGACGCTCGGCACCGGCTCGATCTCGGTGACGTTCGATCCCTATCCGCCGGCGCAGCCGACGGGATCGTTTCAGGTCACCGGCACCATCACCACGAATGTCCCGTTCGACGTGCGCATCGAGCCGCAGCCGGCCGCCGCCGGCGACAACGTCACGATGGTGATCATCGGCGAGGCCTGCGGCGCGAACTTCTCGGCCGCGGAGCTCGCCGCCGGCGCCGCGACGGTGGTCCGCGATACTGAATGTTTCGACGCCGCCGCGTCGTTCACGGCGCGCGTGCCGCTGGGCGCGTTGCCCGCCGGCGCGTACAAAGCGCGCGTGGTCGAAACCGCGGGATCACTCGACGGTGAGAAGGAGTTCACGGTGAATCCGCGAACGGATCCGCCGGCCGGGGTGTGCGTGCCGAATTCGTCCACGCTCTGCCTGCGCGGCGGGCGTTTCCGCGTGCGAGCGACACTCGATGAGCAGCCGCTCGCCACGCAGTTCGGAGCGCCGAAGGCGCGTCTCATCAGCTTCGAAGGCGGCGCGTTTTCGTTCTTCTCGAGCAGCAATCCCGAGCTGTTCGTGAAGGTGTTGGACGGCTGTGCGGCGAACGGATCGTACTGGCTCTTCAGCTCAGGATTGACGGAGCTCGGAGCCACCTTGCAGATCCGCGACATGCAGACCGGCACGGAGCGGACGATCTCCAACACGCATGGAGCGCAGTTCCCCTCACGCGCCGAGGTCGCTGCGTTCCGCTGCTCGAATTAGCGACTGCGCGCGCGATTTGCACGCGCAGTTCGGGATGGCACTCGACGAGCTCGCACGCGGCCTTGGCGATCAGGAAGCACTCGATGCGATTGCGACACCCGTGCAGGAAGCGATTCGCAATCTCTTCGCAGCCGCGGGTGCGGCCGGCAGCGCAGCGAAGGACTTTCTTCACGGCAGTGCCCTCGGGCATCCGCTGCATCCCGCGCTGATCGAACTGCCCGTCGGCGCATGGACGCTCGCGGCGATTCTCGATGCGCTGGAAGTCGCCGGTCTCCGCGACAAGAGTGAGCTCGCCGACACGGCCATCAAGATCGGACTGGTGGGTGCAGTCGGCGCGGCCGTCGCCGGCGCGGTCGACTGGTCGGAGACCGATGGCCGCGCGAAACGCATCGGTCTCACGCACGGCGTCTTGAATCTCACTGCCTCGGGCCTCTATGCGCTGTCGCTCATGGTCCGCCGCCGCTCGCGTTCGAAAGGCATCGCGCTTTCGATGACGGCGTTCGGTCTCGCGATGTCGTCCGCATTCTCTAGGTGGGCATCTCACCTACGGCGAGCAGATCGGCGTCGATCACACCGCCACCGCCGATCAGGACACGCCGAAAAAATACACCGCCGTTCTCGATGCCGATGCGCTGAAGGAAAACAAGCCGGTGAAAGTCACCGCGGACGGCGTGGCCATCGTGCTCGTGAAACAAGGCGACTCGATCTTCGCGCTCCGCGAGACCTGCACGCACCTCGGCGGTCCGCTGTCCGAGGGAAAGGTCGAAGGCGACGGGATCCGCTGCCCATGGCACGGCTCGCGGTTTTGCCTGAAGGATGGCCGCGTGCTCGATGGTCCCGCGGTCTTTCCGGAACGGACCTTCGACGTGCGCGTGCGCGACGGTCAGATCGAAGTTCGGGCGCTGCAATGAGCGCCTCGGCAGCAATCGCGCTCGCGGTTTGCTGTCCCCACTGTGACGACGCACCGGCGACCGTTTTCCGCACCCGCGATGAGATCGCCGCCGAGCTTGCGATCCGCGACGCGTTCTTTGCACGCCGGCCCGTGCGCGATCTCACCGTCGTGCTCCTCGGCACGCCGGCCGATATTCTTCGATGCGAAGCGTGCGGCATTCTCATCCGCGACCACGCACCAGATGAGAGCGCGTTTCGCGACGATCGCTACGAACCTGCCGTTCTCCAATCGCTTCACGCCCTTCACGCCGCGGCATTTCGCGAGAAAGAGATGTTGCTTCCACGCGGCGCGCGCGTCGTAGAGATCGGCAGCTATGTCGGAGGCTTCCTGACCGCGGCGCGGGAGTGGGGCTGGAACGCAATCGGTGTCGACATCGGCCGCGACACATCACGTTTCACGCGCGCCCTCGGCTTCGATGTCCGATCCGTTCCGATCGAAGAGTGCGGCTTCGCCTGCGAGGCCTTCGACGGAGTCTTCATCTGGAATTGCTTCGAGCAGCTTCCGAATCCGCGCGTCGCGCTCGCCGAAGCGCATCGCATCCTGCGACGCGACGGCATTCTCGTCATTCGCGTCCCCGACGCCGCGTTCTACGCCGAATGCCGGAGTCTCGCTGCGCTCGCGTACAACGGCCTCCTCGGATGGCCGCATCGCTTCGGCTTCACCGCCGCCGCGCTTTGCCGTTTCGCCGCGGAGCATGACTTCGCGTTGCAGCGCGTGATCCGCGCGCCCGCGATCAGTCCGATTCCCGAAGCGAAAAAGACCTTCGGCTGGATCGAGGCGACGCTCCGAAAACGTTAATTTCCAAGCTGAACGTTGGATATTGCGCTCGCTTCTTGCACGACGTGCAAATCGGAGGAGGCATGTCATGAACAGAACCCGGTTCGCTTTTTTGTTCGCAACCTTGCTGCTCGTTCCGAACGTCACCTACGCCGCGGCCGCAAACAGAGCGGATTTTCAGGATGCGATGCGCAGACTCTGGTCGGATCACGTGGCCTATACACGTCTTTTCATCGTCAGCGCGGCGGCGGGATCGGCGGACAAAGACGCCCACACGCAGCGCCTGCTGCAAAACCAGGCTGACATCGGCAACGCGGTCGCGGGGTTTTACGGCCAGGCCGCCGGCACCAAGCTCACGGCGCTGCTCAAAGATCACATTCTCATCGCGGCGAGCATCGTGACCGCCGCGAAGGCGGGAGACAACGCGAAGGTCACGAGCGAGAACAAACGCTGGCACGACAACGCCACCGACATCGCGAAGTTCCTGCACGGCGCCAACCCGAAGAACTGGCCGGAGGCAACGCTGCAGAAAGCGCTGGTCATGCATCTCGATCAAACGCTGAGCGAGGCGTCGAATGAGCTGAAGGGAAACTACGCGGCGAGCGTCAAGGACTACGACGAGGCGATGACGCACATGCTCATGGTGGCGGACACGCTCACCAAAGGAATCATCGCGCAGTTCCCGTCGAAGTTCAGCGCCGCGCACTAGGGGCGGCCTAACGACTCGGGCGCGCGCACGCGTCCGGCGACGCCGCAGAGGATCAGCAGCGTCACGACGTACGGCACGGCGAGCAGGAGGTGATACGGAATCCCGCGATTCGCGGCTTGCAGCGCGTACTGCATCGCCGCGGCGAGGCCGAAGATCGCCGTGCCGAGGAGCGCGCCTTTCATCTTCCAGCGCCCGAAGATGACGATCGATAGGGCGATGAAGCCGCGGCCGGCGGTCATGTTCTCGGCGAAGCCGCTGGAGAGCGCGAGAGAAAGATACGCGCCGCCGATGCCGGTGAGCAGCGCCTCGATCATCAGCGCGATCCAGCGATGCGTGCGCACGGAGCGGCCGGTTGCGAGGAGCGCTTCCGGATTCTCGCCGCATGCGCGGAGGCGGAGGCCGAACGAACTGTTCCAGAGAATCACGCCGAGGACCAGCGGAGCGAGGAGCCACGCCAGCGGCAGCAGCGGATCGGTTTGGAACGTCGGCATCGACTGCTTGAGTGCGGCGACCTCGCGATAGACGAAGCTCGTGCCGCCGAGGGCGAGAAGATTGATGGCGGTGCCGGTCACGATCTGATCGGCGCGGAGAACGATTGCGAAGAGGCCGAACAGTGCGGCGATGAGCAGCGCGCCGGCGACGCCGCCGGCGAAGCCGAGGAGCACGTTGTTCGTCAGAGCCGCCGCGAGCGCGGCCGTCATCGCGGCGGTCAGCATCATCCCTTCGATGCCGAGGTTGATGATCCCGCCGCGCTGCACGAGCAACTCTCCCTCCACCGCGAGCAGCAGCGGAATCGAGGCGACGATCGCCAGCGGAATCGAGTTAGCGACGAGCTCGAACATGTTCGAAGACGATGAGCGTGAGAATGACAACAGCTTGACCAAAGGTCGCGACGCCGGCGGAGATGCCCGCCGCGCGCTGCAGCTCGCCGGCGCCGGTGACGAGCGCGCCGAAGAACAGTGCCGATGCGATCGAGCCGAGCGGATGCAATTGCGCGAGCAGCGCCACGGCGATGCCGGAGTAGCCGTAGCCGGCGGCGAAGCGCTCGAACAAACGATGCGTGACGCCGAGGAGCTCGATCCCGCCGGCGAGCCCCGCGGCGGCGCCGGAGAGCGCCATCGCCCGCACGATCTGCGCGCTGACTTTGATGCCGGCCCAGCGCGCGGCGTTCGGATTGAATCCGGTCGCGCGCAGTCGCAGCCCTTCCGCGGTGCGATACAGCAGCCACCAGGTGAAGACGCTCGCGGCGACGGCGAGCAGGAGCCCTGCGAACTTCGGGAGCGACGCCGCGGCGAGATCGCTCTGCGGATACTGCGCGGCGCGCTCGCGCATCGGACCATTGACCGACCAGCCGAGGAGATGGATCGCAGTGAAGTTGAGCAGGATCGTCGTCAACACTTCCGGCGCGTTGCGCCAGAGACGCATCGCCGATGCGATGGACGCCCACGCCGCGCCGGCGAGCATCGCCGCGGCGAGGGACGCGATCGCTCCGAATCGCGCCGCGGCGAGCGCCGCGAGTCCGCCGACGATGAACTGTCCCTCGCCGCCGATGTTCCACACGCCCGCGCGAAACGCGATGACGACGGAAAGGCCGGTGAGCAGGAGCGGAACGCACTTCAACAGCGTGCCCTCGAGCGCGAAGCGCGATCCGACCGAGCCGCTGGCGAGGATCGAGAGCAGCGAGAGAGGGGAGTGCCCGAACAGCGCGCCGGAGAAGGCGAGGAGCAGCACCGCCGTCAGCGCTGCGAGGATGGCGACGGCGAGGCGCCTCACGCGACTCCTGCCATCAGGCTCGCGACTTTCTCTGCGGCTTCCGACGGGCGTCATCGGATCCGACAACCGCCCGCGATAGATCACCTGAATCGTGTCGGCGAGCGCGAACGCTTCATCGAGATCGGAGGTGATGAGCGTGATCTCCGCGCCGCGCTCCGCCGCCGCGCGCAATTGCTCGTGCACGAATCGCGTGGCCTCGATGTCGAGCCCGCGCGTCGGCTCCGCCGCGACGATCCTCGTAGGTTTGCGATCGAGCTCGCGCGCGAGGATCACCTTCTGCTGATTCCCGCCCGACAAATCGCCGGCGCGCTGCAGCGGCCCGCTCGCGCGGATCGAGTAGAGCGCGATCATCTCGCTCCGCGTGCTGCGCCGCTTCGCGCGCGTTCCAGCGCTTCGCTTTCAGCGCCAGATTCTCCGCGATCGTCAGCTCCGCCACGATGCCATCGCGGGTGCGGTCTTCGGGAATGTGTCCGCCGTCGGGATGTTCGTTGCGCAGTCGCACGGCGAGCTCGGTCTGGCCGTTGCCGGCGACGCCGACGATCGCATTGATGCCTGGTTGCGCGGTTGCTCGGTTGCTCGGTGACGCGGCCGACCATCGCGTGGGCGAGTGCCTGCACGTTCGTGTCGCGGGCGATGCTTTCGGCGACCACTTTGCCCGCGCGCATCACCACGATCCTCTCCGCCACCGCCAGCACCTCGGGCAGCTTATGGCTGATGAACACCACGGCCGCGCCTTCGGCTGCGATGCGCCGCATCACCGCGAACAATTCCGCGGTCTCGTTCGGCGTGAGTACCGACGTCGGCTCGTCGAGGATCAGCGTCGACGGCTTGCGCGCGATCGCTTTGATCAGCTCGAGCTTCGAGCGCTCGCCGACCGACAGCTCTCCCACGCGGCGTGAGACGTCGCGCAATTCGATCCCGGTGCTTTCGATGATCGCTCGCGCTTTCGCTTCGAGCCTCCGGCGCGTGGTGAAGCGAAAGCCGCGATGCGTGAGCGCGAGGTTCTCCGCGATTGTGAGCGCGTCGACGAGCAGGAAGTGCTGGTGCACCAGCTCCGTGCGTCCCGCGCGATTCACGCTGCCGCCGTCCGCATCGAGCTCGCCCGCCGCGATGCGCATCAGCGTCGTCTTTCCCGCGCCGTTCTCTCCGACGAGCGCGACGATCTCGCCGCGATGCAATTCGAGCGAGACCTCGTCGACGGCGCGGGTCGCGCCGAAGGTTTTCGTGATGTGCGAGAGATGAATCACATTAGAACGACGCCGGCGGTTTCAGTGTGCCGGCTTTGATCTCGTTCGTCATCCGTTCGACCTCGGCGACGGTCTGCGCGGAGATCGATTCCTTCAACTTCTCGTTCCACTCGATGCGCACGATGTTGTTGTTGAATCCGAAGTGCTGCTCGCCCGGCTTGAAGCGCTTTTCCTTGACGATCTTCGCCATCTCCACGAACGCCGCCGAGACGTCGACGACCGCCGATGCGACGATCACGTCCGGCGCGAGGTCGGTTTGGTTCTTGTTCGAGCCGAAGCAGCGCACCTTCCGCTCCGTGCAGGCCTGGAACACGCCGCGTCCCGCTTCGTTGGCCTGATGAAAGATGAAATCGCAGCCGGCTTTGATCAGCGACTCGGTGGCCAGCTTCGCCGCGCCGACGTCGTCGAAGTTGCCGGTGTAGATCTGCTTCACCTCGAACTTCGGATTCACCGACTGCGCGCCGGCCTTGAAGGCGACGAAGCTCGAGTCGATCGACGGCAGATTGATCCCGCCGACGAGTCCCGCCTTGCCGGTCTTCGACTCGCGCGCGGCGATCACGCCGAGGAGATAGGTTGCTTCTTCGATCTGGAAACGCATCGGCGACACGTTCGACGTCACCGTGTTGCCGGAGCTGGTGATGAAGACGGTGTTCGGATATTCGCCGCCGGCCTGCTTCGCCGCTTCCTGATATTCGAAGCCATGCCCGAACGCGATGTCGAAGCCCTTCGCGCCGTACGAACGGAACCCATCGAGAAACTCCGGCGGCGTCTTCGTCTCCTGATTCGAAACCTCCGCGCCTAACTCGTTCTTGATCCGCTGCAGCCCTTCGTACGCGATCGCGTTCCATCCGCCGTCGTTGATCGACCCTGGTGTGAGGAGCCCGGCTTTGAACGGCTTTGCCGCAGGTTCGGCAGATGTTGGCGCCGCCGTTTCGCGCGGCTGGCAGGAGAAAAATGCAAAGAAGGCACAAACAAGAAGAGCTCGTTTCATCGCGGCGGATTGTACCGAGTTGCTACTCGTGATACATCGCTCACCGTAAGGAGGCGCCCATGGACGACATCGAACGGAACGACGGCGACTATGAAGACGAGGACGAACAGATCGAGCAGATGATCATCGAGAACGGGATCCTGCTGCACAGTCTGGCGGCGCTCCTGGTGCGCAAGGGAATTCTCAAACAGGAAGAGATCGATGCCGAGATGGACCGCCTCTACGACGAGATGGAAGATTTCGAGCAGCAGTGATCGTTTCTCACGATCGACACACCTCGTAGTCCTGGAGATTTCATGAACATCCGGATCACTCTCATTGCCGCGATGCTCGCGGTGTTTGCAGTCAGCGCGTTCGCTCTCAACTCCGAGCACACGGAGTGGGGGAAGGGCCCCGCGCAGCATCTGATGACGAAGGAAGAGATCGCGCAGTGGAAGGCGATCAAGACCGATGAAGAGGCGGACAAGTTCATCGCCCTCTTCTGGGCGCGGCGCGATCCGACGCCGCAGACGCCGCGCAACGAGCTCCGCGAGGAGTTCGAGAATCGCGTGCGCGGGGCGGACGCGAGCTTCAAATCGCGCAGCGCACGCGGCGCGCTCACCGAGCGCGGCCGGGCGCTGATCCTTTACGGCGCGCCGAAGCGCATCGAGCACAGCGGCGGACAGGCCGGCTCGGGCGCGAGCGCGATTCCCGATCCGAACAGCCCGCAGAACGTCGAGAACACGGAGACCTACATCTGGACGTACGAGGGCGATGAGGCGAAGAAGTACTTCACTCAGCCGCGCGTGCAGATCCGTTTCAGCGATCGCCTCGGCAACGCCGACTTCCGCGCCGAGCGCGGCGGCGTCGATCTCGCGGCCGCGCAGCAGCGCGCGATCGCGGCGTTCCTCACGCAACCCAATCTGACGGAAGCACCGACCTTCACCGCGGCTGCGCCGCAGCAGGCGACTCCTGCGGTTCCGGTGGCGCAGGTGGCGCCGGCCGCACCCGCGGTGCAGACCGAGCTCACGACCGAAGCGCTGAAGAACGCTGTCGCCGAGTTCAAGAAGAGCGGCAAGACCGCGGGCCCGATCTACGTCACCACTGGTGAGTACGTCACGACCGACGGCGTGACCTACGCACCGGTCAGCGTCTATCTCCCGAAAGCAGCGCCCGGCGCGAACGCGACCTTCTTCGGCGTCGTCGAAGACGCGAGCGGTAAGAGCGTGTTTGCGTTCGAAGAGCCGGCGAAGGCACATGAGTCGAAGGGCGACTACTTCGTCGACCGGTCGCTGACGCTGGCGGGCGGCAAGTACCGCGGCTACTTCGGCATCGCCGACGGCGACAAGATCTCCGTCGTGGCCGGCGACATCGACGTCAACGGCGCGCTCGACAAAGGCGCGACCGCGGCGTCGCAGATGATCCTCGCCAACAACGTCTATGTCCTCGAAGCGGCGCAGGCCGCGACCGATCCGTACGCGTTCGGCGGCATGAAAGTCGTGCCGAAGGGCGATCACGTCTTCAAGACGAGCGACGACCTCTGGTACTTCATCGAGCTGCGCAATCCGGGAGTCGCGGATGCCGGCACGGCGACCGACGCGACGGTGCAGGTCGCACCGGGGCCGAAGCTGCAGGTGAAGCTCGACGTCGAAGGCACGCTCGAGGGCGGAAAGAAATCGAAGATGGCCGCGCCGCCGATGGAAGTCGCGGCGGTGCCGATCAAAGGCGTTCCGAATCACTACGCCGTCGGCAATTCGATTCCGCTGGCGACGTTCAAACCGGGCGACTACACCATCACCGCGAAGCTCATCGACACGGTGAAGAAAACGTCCTACACCTTCACGGACAAGTTCAAAGTCGTCCAGTAAGTTACAATTAATTCCGTCCAATGCCCTTTGCCACTGTCGAAGAAGCAGCCGAGCTCTATCGCCGCGGGCAGTTCGTCATCATCGTCGATGACGAAGACCGCGAGAACGAGGGAGATCTCTGCATTGCCGCGGAGAAGGTGACGGCGGAGACGGTCAACTTCATGGCCCGGTTCGGCCGAGGATTGATCTGTCTGGCGCTGACCGAAGAGCGCTGCAATGAGCTCGACCTGCCGCTGATGGTCGAGCACAACACGACGAACTTCGGCACCGCGTTCACGGTCTCGATCGAGGCGCGCGGACGCGTGACCACCGGCATCTCCGCGCGCGACCGCGCGGAGACGGTGCGCGTGGCGATCGATCCGAAAACGCGGCCGCACGATCTCGCGCGGCCGGGACACGTGTTTCCGCTGCGCGCGCGCAAAGGCGGCGTGCTCAAACGCGCCGGGCAGACCGAGGCTTCGGTGGATCTGGCGGCGATCGCGGGAATGGGACCGGCGGCGGTGATCTGCGAGATCATGAACGAAGACGGCACGATGGCGCGGTTGCCGGACCTTCGCGAGTTCGCGGTGCGCCACGGCCTGAAGATCATCTCCGTCGCCGACATCATCAAGTACCGGATGCAGACGGAGAAGCACGTGCACTGTCTCGCGTCTCCGAAGCTGCCGACCGACTACGGCGAGTTCCGCGTGTTCGCGTACAAGAGCGACATCACCGGCGAGGAGCACGTGGCGCTGGTGAAGGGCGAGATCCAGGAAAGCGATGAAGTGCTCGTGCGCGTGCATTCGTCGTGTCTCACCGGCGACGTCTTCCATTCGTCGCGCTGCGACTGCGGCGATCAGCTCGACCGCGCGTTCGAGCGGATCGAGAAGGAAGGGAAGGGCGTCGTGCTCTATCTCCTGCAGGAAGGACGCGGCATCGGCCTCATCAACAAGCTGCGCGCGTACGAGCTGCAGGATCAGGGCGACGACACGATCGAAGCGAACGCCAAGCTCGGCTTCGCCCCCGACATCCGCGACTACGGGACCGGTTCCCAGATCCTCCGCGACCTCGGCGTGCGCAAGATCCGCCTGATGACGAACAACCCCGCCAAGTTCGTCGCCATCGAAGGCTTCGGCCTCGAGATCGTCGAGCGCGTGCCTTTAGAGATCGCCCCGTCGCTGACGACGAGAAAGTATCTCGAGGCGAAGAAGAAAAAGCTGGGGCACATTCTCGAGCTGGTGTGAGTCGCTCCAACTCGAAAGCGATTATCATCCGCGCCGCATGTCCCACACCGGACCGATTTTAGAAGGCCGCGGCGATACGGATTACGAGCGCTACGTGCGCGTTCCCGAGCTGCTCGAACTGCAGAAGCCTGTCGACAAGCTCTCCAATCCCGAAGAGCGGCTCTTTCAGACGACGCATCAGAGCGCGGAGCTCTGGCTCCATCACATTGATTACGAGATCAACCGCACGGCGGCGGCGATCGACAGCGACGAGATCGAGCTCGCCGCCGATCTGCTCCACCGCTGCCACTCCATCATCAATCTCCTGCGCGAGCAGATCCTCATCCTCGAGACCATGGCGCCCGTCGACTATCACGCCATCCGCACCAGTTCTCTGGGACGCGGCAGCGGAGGAGAGTCGCCGGGATTTGCGCGCCTGCTCGACGTCGGCAAGCGGCTCTGGCCGCGCTTCCAGCAGGCCCTCGCGCGGCGCTCCGTCACGATTCTGGAAATTGAGCGCGCGCCGCGCGAGCATTACGCCGCATTCCGCCTGCTTCAGGCGATGATGGATTACGACGAGGCGTTCATGAAGTGGCGCTTTTCGCACATGCGCCTCGCATTTCGGATCATCGGCGACAAAGTGATGTCTCTCAAGGGCGTACCGGCTGCGCAGCTGGAGGCGGGTACGAAGGAACCGCTGTTCCCCGAGTTGTGGGCGGCGATCAGCGAACTGACGATGGAGTTCAAACCGAGCTACTGACCATGACGAAAAAGATTGCGCTGTGCGCCGTCGTTTTCCTGGCCTTCGCCGCCGCCGCTTCGGCCGCGCTGTCGAAGGAGTACGCCGACTTCCCGAAAGGGCCGGTGCAGTACCTCCTCACGAAGGAAGACGTGACGGATTGGAAGTCGGTGCAGACCGATGAGCAGGCGAAAGCGTTCATCGACAAATTCTGGGCGCGGCGCGATCCGACGCCCGGCACGCCGGCCAACGAATTCCGCGACAGCTTCAACACCCGCGCGAAGATCGCCGACGAGCGCTTTCACACCTCGAAAGTCGCCGGCTCCGCCACCGATCGCGGCAAAGTCTTCATGGTCCTCGGCGGTCCGACGAAGCTGCGCCGCTCGCGCGACGTTCCGACGTCGACCATCCAGGCGCCGCCGGGCGGAATCGATCGGAACGACACGTCCATCCAGGGCGCGCAGCGCAGCCCGAGGGAAATCTGGGTCTACGAGCAGGCCAAGGTCGACATCAAGCTCGGACTGCCGCTCGTCGAAGTCACGTTCGTCGATCAATACGGCGTGAACGACTGGAAGGTCGAGCGCCAGGGCGGCGCCGACATCTTCGGCATCTTCGAAAACGTCGCCCGCTCCTACATCGTCCAGCCCAGCGCGACGGCCGCTGTCGCCGTCGCCGCGGCCCCTGTGCCGACCGCGCCGCCGCCGATGCAGTTCAAGAATGACGCGCTGCGTGCGGCAATTGATGACATCCGCGCCGGAAAAGCGACCGCCACTCCGAATCTTTTCGTCAGCGTTGGCGAATTCGTGACGCCGGCCGGTGAAGATTTCGTTCCCGTGCAACTCTACCTTCCCGCCAGCGCAGGACTCGCCGCCGGCGCGCCGGTCACATTCTTCGGCCGCGTCGAAAAAGCGGGCGAGACCGTCGCCCTCTTCGAAGATCCCGCGTCGCTCACCGCCACCAACGGCGGCGTGTACGTCGCGCGCTCGATCTCGCTCGCGCCCGGCGACTACCAGGGCACGTTCGGACTGGCGAGGGAAGGGCAGGCGCCGGTGCTCGTGTCAGCCACGATCAACGTCGCCGGCCTCGACAAAGATGCGCCCGCGACCTCGCCGCTGATCCTCTCGAATCACGTCCATCCGCTCACCGCGGCGCAGGGACCGACCGATCCGTATTCGTTCGGCGGACTGCGCGTCGTGCCGAAATCGGATGCGACGTTCCGTCCCGCGGACGAGCTCTGGTACTTCTTCGAGCTGCGGAATCCTGGAATCGATCCGGCATCCAACGCGCCGAAAGTCACGCTGAAGTTGTCGGTGACGGGAAAAACGGCTCAGGGCGCTGACGTCAGCATGACCGCACCCGCGGAAGAGACGCCGGCGCAGGAGCTCAAAGGCGTTCCGGGACATTGGGGCATCGGGCAGGCCATGCCGCTCGAGACCTTCAAGCCGGGCGACTACCACCTGGCGGTGAAAGTGACGGATCTGGTATCGAAGCGCACGTACGAACTGAAGGGGCAGTTTCGCATCGTGCCGTGAGGCAGGTTTTCTTTTTCGCGGGCAGCGTGTCGAATCATCGGGAGAGTCTTTTTCGCGCGTTCAGGCTGCCGCGTTTTGAGGGTTTTTTGGAGTGAAGTTTTTTGGCTAAAACTTTCGGTTTCAGGTATTAGCAATTGAGTTGACGATGATGAGGTCGATCTGTATATTCGCACGTCATTGCCTGACGCGGGCCGGGATGCAGCCTGACAGCGCCCCCTGCAAAGTTCTGCGATCACCAATCAGGGAGTTCGGAATCACATGAAAAAGAAGTTGTGCCTTTTAGTGGCACTTTCTCTTTCCCTATCAGTGCTGGCCGGGTGCCACAAGATTCAGGCCCGCATGGAAATTCGGGACGCGAACGACGCGTACAGCCGCGAAGAATACGCGTCCGCGCTGCAGCACTATAAGAAGGCGCAGGAAATCGACGCCAACGCCTTCCCCGAGCTCGACCGGATGATCGGCTACTCCCTCATCGGGATGTACATTCCGGACGACAAGTCGGCGGCGAACGTGAAGAACGCCGACGCGGCCATCGTCAAGCTTCGCCAGTACCTGGCGAAGAAACCCGATGACCGCATCGCCCGTGAAGCCCTCATCAATCTCTACCTCAACGCCGACCGCATCACCGACGCGATCAGCTACTTCAAAGACTGGCTGAAGACGCACCCCAACGACCTCGAGGCGCATCGCTCGATCGCGACGCTGTACGCGAAGCAGGGCGACTTCAACGAGTCGCTGAACTGGTACGGCCGGATCACGATGCTCGACAACAAGAACGCCGAGGCGTTCTACATCTACGGCGTCGTCTGCTACGAGAAGGTCGCCAAGAATCCGCCGGCGGACATCAACGAGCGGATGTCGATCATCAACAAAGGGAAGGCTGCACTCGAGCGGGCGACTGCGCTGAAGAAGGACTACTTCGAAGCGATGGTCTATCTGAGCCTGCTCTATCGCCAGCAGGCGCCGCTCGAGACCGATCCCGTCAAGCAGCAGGCGCTCGTCGCCGAGGCGAACCGCATTCGCGACGAAGCCGTCGCCATCGTCAGGAAGCAGAAGGCCCAGGCCACTGCGGCCGCGGGCAAACAGAGTTGAGCGAATCCATGGGATAGAACGAACATGTTCGAAACCACAGTCGTTGAATCGAAGAAAGTCAAAACGGGAATTCAGAAGTATCTGACGCTCCCGGTCTCGCTCGGATTGCACGTCGTCGTCGTCGCCGGTCTGATCTTCGGCGCCGTCTGGAACGTGGAGTTCCCCGAGAACTCGCCGGCGCAGGTCGCGCAGTACTCCGTTGCCGCCGCGCCTCCGCCCCCGCCGCCTCCACCGCCGCCGCCCAAAGCAGCGACGGCGAAGCCGGTCGAAGTGAAGCCGGTCGAAATCCCGAAAGATCTCCAGGACCTCGCACCCACCGTCGTTCCTGACACCGTCAAGCCCGTCGAGGTCGCATCGTCGGCCGCGGACGCGGGCGTGGAAGGCGGCGTCGAGGGTGGTGTCGAAGGCGGCGTCGTCGGTGGTGTGGTCGGCGGAGTCGTCGGCGGCATCGTCACCGACACCGCGCCTCCTCCCGTGCAGACCGCGCCGCTGCGCGTCGGCGGCGACGTCAAGGCGCCGGTCGTCATCAGCCGCATCGAGCCGCACTATCCGGAAGTCGCCCGCAAGGCGCGCATCTCCGGCATCGTGATCGTCGAGTGCATCATCGACAAGAACGGCACCGTGCGCGACGTGAAGGTCCTCAAAGGACTGCCGTTCGGTCTCGATCAGGCTGCGGCGGAAGCTGTCGAAAAGTGGAAATTCAGACCGGGCACGCTCAATGGACAGCCGGTCGACGTCATCTTCAATCTCACGGTCAACTTCAAACTGAACTAAATTAAACGACCCGGCATCGGGAGATGCCGGGCGGACGGAGGAACTGTTTTATGGATATGAGTCTCACCGCGCTCTGGAGTTCGATGTCCCTCATCGCCAAGGGCATCGTCATTCTGATGGCCATCATGTCGGTCTACTCCCTGTGGGTGATGATCGAGCGCTTCATCGTCTTCCAGAAAGCGAAGACGCAGTCGCTGAAGCTGCTCGGTGCGCTGACCAACCTGCTCACGCGCAGTGAGTACGGCCAGGCCATCGAAGTGACGAAGAAGTACAAGAGCTCGCACCTGGCGAAGGTCATCGCCGCCGGCCTGCTCGAGTTCGAAGCCTCGCGCCGCGACAAGCGCACGACGGACACCGAAGTGGCCGTCGAAGCTGCGCGCCAGGGCATGGACCGCACGGCCATGATCACCGTCGCGGAGCTGAAGGAGAACCTCGGCGTTCTCGCCACCATCGGCGCCACCGCGCCGTTCGTCGGCCTGCTCGGCACCGTCATCGGCATCATCCACGCGTTCGAGAAGATGGCCACCTCGGGCGGCGGTATCGCCTCGGTTTCGGCCGGTATCGCGGAAGCGCTCATCACCACCGCCTTCGGTCTCGGCGTCGCCATTCCCGCGGTCTGGGCCTACAACTACTTCCAGAACCGCATCGACCGTTTCACGGTCGAGATGTCGAACTCCGGCTCGGAGATGTCGATCTACTTCCTGAAGGAAGCTGGCGGAAATGAAAAAACTTCAGTGGCATAGTTCGGTCGGCAAGCTTCAGAAGACCAACATGAACTCGGACATCAACGTCACACCGTTGGTGGACGTTTGCCTTGTCTTGCTGATCATCTTCATGGTCGTCACTCCCATGCTGCAGAAAGGCGTGGCCGTCAATCTGCCGGTCACGACCGATCCGGAGAAGACGCCTGACACCGAGAAGCAGTTGCAGGTCTCGGTGAAGGCCGACGGCTCGGTCTACATCGGCTCGAACGTCGTTCGCAAGGAACAGGTGCAGTCGTCGCTCGAGGAGCTCCATCAGAAGACCCCCGACCGCGAGATCGCCGTCAAAGGCGACAAGCTGGTGAAATACGGCGATGTGCTCGACGTGCTCAAAGCCTTGCGCGAGGTCGGCTTCAACGACGTCGGCCTGATCGCCCAGAAGGCCGGGGGAGGATCGACCTAACCATGCAAGTTGGTGGCAGCGGTTCCGTAAAGTCCGACATCAACGTCACGCCGCTCGTCGACGTGGTGCTCGTGCTCCTGATCATCTTCATGGTTCTCACTCCTGTCGTTCAGATGGGCTACCTGGTCAAAGTTCCGCCGAAGGCACCCGCGAACCTTCCTCCGTCCGCGGTGCAGGACCAGATCGTCCTCCGGCTCGCCAGCGGCGGCCGCGTTCTGATCAACAAGGAAGAGATGTCCATCGAGCAGTTCCCGAACCGGATCCGCGAGGTCCTTCGCGGAAACACGGCGAAGATGGTCTTCTTCTCCGGCGGCCGGGACGTCGACTACGAGACCACGATGAAGTTCCTCGACCTCGCCCGCCAGAGCGGCGCGAAGAACATCGGCATCATCGTCGAGGACCCCATGTCCTCGCCGACCGTCCCGCAATAATTTCTTCATTCGAACAACGTGGAGCGGCGGGCTTTAGCCCGCCGTTTTCTTTTGTCCGGCATTACGAACGCCCGCCGCGCCAGCTCGGACCCTAGCGTCTCACTCGTGTAATACCGATCCAGAATCGACGGCTTCCACGCAAAGAGATCGGGATTCGCCGCCCGAAACGCATCCCAATCCGCCTCCGGCGCGAGCAGCACCCGCTCGTGGATGAGGATCAGGTACGCCCACGTGATCGTCTCGTGATACACGCCCGCCGCGCCGTTGTGCTCCGCGAAGCGGCGGAGGTTCGTCGTGAAGCGGCGCAGCGCATCGATGGGCGAGGGCTCCTCGCGCAGATACTCCCACGCCACCTGCACGTGCTCCGTGTGATGGAACTCCGCCGCGGGGAACGTGCAGTCTTCGAATCGCGCGATCAGCTCGGTCATGGCTTCTTCTCCACGAGCTTGTGCGAGTCCGCGCTGGTGAGATCGAGCCCGTACACCTTCCGCAGCTCGCCGATCTTCTGCAGCGACTCCTTCCTGAACGGCGTCTTCCCGTCGAAGGCATGCAGCACGATCCCTTCGAGCAAGTCGCCAAGGCTGATGTCGTGATACTCCGCCAGCCCCTTGAGCACCTTCACCAGGCGCTTCTCCATCCGGACCCCGGTTTGTTGGCGTTCGATTGCTTTCGTGACCATGGGACCATGGTACCAAGGTACATTCGTACCGCGCAAGAATGATGGGTGTATGATCGAACACGATATGCGGCGAATCGTTCTTCCGTTGCTGCTCCTCGTGGTGGTCCTCATCGCCGCCGCAGCCTGGTACACGTCGCAGCACATACGTGACCCAGAAGCACCACGCCGCAGGACCGGAATCCCCCATGGACTCGATCCCGAATCGCGCTTCGATCCACGATCAGAACGGCATCAGCAGGAACGTCGCGACGAAGGCGAAGGGCAACGCAACGACCACCACGAACACAGCGCGTGCGGCGACCCGCACGGCGCGATTCACCGCTTCGTGCGCCGGCGAAGCCTCAGCAGCAGCGCATCCAGCGAGCAGCGCCCCCCGCCCGTCAGCACCAGCGAAAGGCAGATCGCGAACATCGCCAGCGGCAGCTCGATCCCCTTCATCGCCACAAACAACTTGATTGCACCGGGCGGAACCTCGTACAACGCATCGGGAAGCTGCACGATGAACGCGGCCACGAACATCGTGCCGGCGAGGAGGAGCGCATCGAGACGGGTGAGAAGTCCGAGGATCAGGAGCGCGCCGCCGACGAGCTCCGAGTAGGCGGCGACGTATCCGAGGAACGCGGGGATGTGGTAGTTCGCGGCCATGTCGGCGGCGAACGCGGCGGGCCCCCCTTCGCCGGCGACCTTCGCCCAGCCGTGGGGGAGGAAGATCAGTCCCGCCGCGAGGCGCAGCAGCAACGCGGCGATGTCCGGAGCGTACTTCGACATGCTTCGCTCAGCCTTCCTTTGTTTGTATGTTTCTATCTTGCCACATGGCTCGTCCTCGGCGCGCTGCGCTTTCCGTTTTACTGGAGCGGCCTCGCCTCCGTCACCGTCGCCACCCTCCTCAGCATCGCCATCCTCGAGCGCGGCCAGTGGCCCCTCGGGCTCTTCGTTCCGCCGCGCCTCGCGCTGCGTGAATTCGCCATCGGGCTCGCCTGGGGCGCCGTCCTCGTCGGCGGCTGCGCGGCCCTCATCGTCCTCTCGACAGACGTACGGCACCAGCCCGGCCGCGGATTTCCGTGGGTCGAGCTCATCGCCGTCTTCGCGCCCGCGGTGCTGCACGAAGAGCTGCTCTTCCGCGGCTACGCCTTTCAGAAACTGCTGCACGCGAATCGCCCCGTCGCGTACCTCTTCGTCTCGTTCCTCTTCGCCTCGCTGCATGCCGGCAACACCGCCGTCACGATTCTCGGCCTCACCAACGTCTTCCTCGGCGGCATCCTCCTCAGCCTCGCCTACGAGCTCTACGGCCGTCTCTGGATGCCGATCGGCCTGCATCTCGCGTGGAATCTCATGACCGGCCCCATCCTCGGCCACGAAGTCAGCGGCTACACCGGCGAGGCCACGCTGTTCGTCGAGCGTGGGGGCGGCGTCTGGTGGCTCACCGGTGGAAACTTTGGGATCGAAGGCAGTGTTTGGATGACGTTGGTTGAACTGGCTGGCATCGCGATCCTCGCATGGCAGCATATGATCCGGACGAAGGAGCGACACCCTTGAAAGACATCCTCATCGTCAACGGCGCCCGCACGCCGATGGCGGAATACAACGGACACTTCAGCGACACCAGCGCGATCGACCTCGCCGTCGTCGCGGCGAAGGAAGCGATCTCGCGCAGCGGCTTTGCGCCCGAAGAGATGGATCACGTCATCGTCGGCAATGCGCTGCAGACGTCGGGCGACGCGATCTACGGCGCGCGCCACGTCGGACTCAAAGCCGGCGTGCCGAAGCACGTGCCCGCGCTCACCGTCAATCGCCTCTGCGGCTCCGGCATCCAGTCGATCATCAGCGCCGCGGAGCAGATCGAGCTCGGCGAAGCGAACACCATTCTCGCCGGCGGCATGGAGAACATGTCCCAGGCGCCGCACGTCGTGCGCGGCGCGCGCAAGGGACTGAAGCTCGGCCAGGCGCCGATGGAAGACTCGCTCATGGTCGCGCTGCTCGACACCTACGCCGGTCTGTACATGGCCCAGACCTCGGACAACCTCGCGCGCAAGTACAGCATCTCGCGCGAAGAGCAGGACGAGTTCGCGCTGCGCAGCCAGCGCTGCGCCGGCGAAGCCGCGAAGGCCGGCCGCTTGAAGGAAGAAGTCGTTCCCGTTCGCGGTCGGTCGCAAAGGCGAGCTGGTGACGGACGACGATCACATGCGTCCCGAGACCACGATGGAAGGCCTCGCGAAACTGAAGCCCGCGTTCGCGAAAGACGGCTTCGTCACCGCCGGCAACGCCTCCGGAATCGTCGACGGCGCAGCGATGCTCGTCGTCACGGCAGCGGACAACGCCAAGGACAAACAGCCGCTCGGTCGCATCGTGTCGTGGGGCATCGCCGGCTGCGATCCCGAGATCATGGGAATCGGTCCCGTGCCGGCAACGCAGATCGCGCTCAAGCGCGCGGGGATGAAGCTCGACGACCTCGATCTCATCGAGATCAACGAAGCCTTCGCGGGCCAGATCCTCGCCGTTGCGAAAGAGCTCGGTATCGATCAGGAGAAGCTGAACGTCAATGGCGGCGCGATTGCGCTCGGCCATCCGCTCGGCGCCTCGGGGACGCGTCTCGTGCTGACCTTGTTGTACGAGCTCCGCCGCCGCCAGCAGCGCTACGGCCTCGCCTCCGCCTGCATCGGCGGCGGGCAGGGGATTGCGATGATCGTGGAGCGTGTTTAGACCCGCGCCGGTGAAATCCATCGCTCTCATCCTGCTGCTTCGCGGCCTCGACTGTTTCCGCGAAGCCGAAAACCGTCACGCTCGACGTGAAGGATGCGGACGTGCGCGACGTGCTGCAGTCGCTCAAGACGCAGTGCGGCGTCAAGAACATGATCATCGACAAGGACGTGGCCGGGAAGGCCACGTTCTACCTGCGCGACGTGCCGTGCGAAACGGCGTTCCGAGTGGTGCTTCGCACGTTCAATCTCGCGGCGGCCTCGCAATGAATCGACGCAACATCATCCGCATCGCGGTGCTGTTGATCCTCATCGGCGCATTCGCCGCCGTGTGGTTCTCGCCGCTGCGCGCGCAGCTCACGCGTGAAAACGTCCGCGTCTTCGTCGAGCACCTGCGTGGACTCTGGTACGGACCGATCGCCTTCATCGCCGCCTTCGCCGTCGGATGCGTGTTCGCCATCCCCGCATCGATCTTCGTCGTCGCCGCCGGCTTCATCTGGGGCTGGGTCTTCGGCACGATCTACTCGATCATCGGCGGCGTCCTCGGCGCCGTGGCGTCGTTCTACATGGGCCGCTACCTCGGCTCCGGCGTTCTCGACCGCTTCGGAAAACTCGGACGCATGGTCACGAAGCAAGTGGATCACGCCGGCTTCCGCTCGCTCCTCGTGCTGCGCAACATCCCCGGCATCCCCTTCGCCGCCCTCAACTACGGCGCCGGCGTCGCCGGCGTGCGCTTCCGCGACTTTTTCTTCTCGACCCTGATCGGCATCACCCCGTCCATGTTCGTCTTCACCTACTGCGCCGACGCGCTGTTCAATGGCTCGATGAGTGAAGCCGATGCGTTCAAGCGACTGGCGATCGTGTGCGGATTGATGCTCACGATCATCCTGCTGCCGCGGGTGGTGAAGCGGTTCACGCGGAATGGGAAACAGCAGGTGGTGCCCGTCCAAGAAGATGTATGAAGCGATGGCTGGCTTCGCTGGCACTCCGTTAGAACGCATTGACGTCGCTTACACTCGCGAGCCGTCCCACGGGATTAAAGTACGATTTCGAAACACCCGTTGATACATCCCGAACGTTGATCGTGTACTCAACATCCGAAAGCGCGCCATAGAAGACCCAGAATTTCCCATTCACCCCGCGTCCATCGAGGATCTTGATCACTAGCTCGACGTTGCTCGCGCCAAAGAACCAGAAATGACCGGTGTCATTCGTCATCGGCACAGCCTGGCCGCTGCCGGAGGAGGATGACGTTCTCCACGTGACCGTTACAGCAAAGCGTCCGCTGTTCAGACACAGCATCGTCGAACCGGCCGTGCAGGTCGTCTCGTTTTCGAGATAGCGCTCAAGCAACGGATACGCCTGGCCGAACGAGCCGTCCACGGCCCGATTGCGAATGTCACAGTTATCGGATGGATTTGGCCCGCAGTCGCCGCGAAGCTGCCCAACCACGTAACCGTCACCATAGAAGACCGGTGCTCCCGAGCTACCGGCAGCCGTGGCGCCGACGAACATCGTGGAGTAAATGTAGCTCGGCCTCCCGATACCCGTGCACGTCGATGACGTCGTATCGAGCGAGCTGCTTGAATAGTGCTGCTGGAGGCCGAGGGGATGGGAAATGCGATGAAGAATCAAGCCGGAAGTCAGCGCCGATGATCGCGGATCCCAGCCGAACCACGCTCGTTGTCCCGGTACCGAATTCAATTTGAGCAATGTCGTGTCATACGCCGCCGATGCGATGAGCAGCGTACTTCCGTGGCTGCGCGGGCTTGCATTGAGCGGAGGGCTGCCGCCGGCGCACGAGTAGGAACGGAAGTCCCAATAAAGCTCCACGCTCGCCGCTTCGGAGGCCGTCTCCACGCAGTGATTTGCCGTAAGGAAATAAGGCGTATGGGTCTCCTGCCGGTCGGTGAGCAATCCCCCCGTACAGCTGCCCACACTGCCGTCCTTCTTGATGACCGTGTACTCCGCGATTGCCGAGGACGCCCATCGCACATCCGTAGGCGCGGCGCACCAGAAGTCTCTGATGCATGAAGTGTCGAGCGGTATTTGCGGCAGATGTATCTCCGCAATCGATGCAAGCGATACGGTCACTCGCGCGCGTGCTGGCGCTGCAATCTCGAAATAGATGATCTCGCCGTTCACGCTCGGCGTCCAAATTGTTCCGTTCTCGTCCGCGAGCGAGGAGTTGAAGGCAACAGGCGAGTCGCTCTCGCCATAAACCCAAAACGTGTCGACGGCATACACGTCCGTCAGCTTCAACCGAAGCCGTTCTGCACCGACTACGCGAACGGCGCCGCCCCATTGCCATTCCGCGCCGCGTATGGACACCGCACTCGCAGCAGTCAAAGGTTGTACGACCCGCAATGGTTTCGGCAGGTCGCGCACCATTCCTGTGCGAAGCAATGGACCGTCGTTCGCGCGAACCGTAGAGAGTGAGTTCAAGACGGCGAGCGGCTCCGCGCGGAGCCGAGCAATGCCTGGTGGCGTGCCTCGTAAAGCGGCCACGGACGAGGTCGATGCTGCACCATAGGACGGTGCCTTCGGTATGCCGGCAGCAAGGCCGGTAAAGATTACCATCGCAAGAATCATGGGCATGGACCTCCTCTTTCGGAGTGTGCCGTGGCCGTATCCCTACCTCGCACAAACACTACGACGCGATGCGTTCAAGTGAAGCGGTTCACGCGGAATGGAAAACAGCAGGTCGTGCCCGTCCAAGACGATGTATGAACCGATGGCTCGCCGCGCTCGCACTTCTTCTCCTCGCCACCGTCCCATCGCTCGCCGCTGAAACGCGGCCCTACCGCGCCACGCGCTTCATCACCGTCAACGGCGTAACGCTGAACTATGTCGACTGGGGCGGAAAAGGGGAGACGTTACTATTCCTGCATGGGATGGGCGGCGATGCCTATGTCTTCGACTCCTTCGCCCGTCACTTCACCGATCGCTTCCGCGTCCTCGGCCTGACGCGCCGCGGGTGCGGGATGTCGGAGAAGCCGAAGGGCGGATACGACACCGCCACGCGCGTCGAAGATATCCGCGCGCTGCTCGATGCGCTGAAGATCAGTCGCGTGAACCTCGCCGGCCATTCGCTGGCCGGCGATGAACTCACGCTCTTCGCCACACGTTATCCCGATCGCGTTCTCAAGCTCGTGTACCTCGATGCTGCGTATGACCGGTATCACATGGCGTCGCTCGAATTGTCGGATCCGAGCATCCCGCCGGTGGGCAAACGCCTCGTACTCGAAGCGCTCGGCGACGCGCGCGCACAACAGGTCGCCGTCGAACGTCTCCCTCCGCTGGACGTCTGGCGCGTCCTGGTCGCGACGAAGAAAGCAGCGAACGAGTTTCACCCCGACTACCGCCGCATCCAGGCGCCGGCTCTTGCCATTTACGCGACCTCTCCGCCTGCATCGTTCAAAGCCCGGCAGCGCGCAAGCATCGATCAGTTCAAGCGCGAAGCGCGGCGCGGCGAGATCGTGGAGCTGCCGAATGCGACGCACTTCGTGTTTGGCGGCGCGACCGGGGCCCAGGTCGTGAGGTTAGTTCGGGCATTCCTGTTTCGCTGACACTGCACCCGATCTTGTGCAGTGTCCTGCCCAATCCGTGTGCTACACTGGCTGACCCGCACGCTGTCCTGCGGGGATGCGCACATGATCGAAATCCAGATTCACCCGAGCGACATCCGCCGGCGCGTGAGGTACTTTTTCCTCGACCGCCGTCGTGTCGTCGCCGGCATCATCGGACTCTCGATCCTGCTCATCGGTCTGATCGGCTCCATGGCCGCAGCGCCCACCGTCATCCGCCGCGTCTACAAGACCAACTTCCTCAAAGAGCAGCGCGAGGAGCGCGACATTCAGCGCGAGCGGCTGCGCGAAAACGTCGTGCAGATGAGCAGCCTCGAGCGAAGCTTCGAAGAGCAGCGCATCCGCGTCGAGAAGCTGATGACCGTCTACGGCCTCGATCGCACGCTCGGCCAGGGCGGGTTCTCGACGCCGATTCGCACCGGACGCCTCACCGACGAGCCGCTCGACGACGCGCGCCGCCGCGAGATCTCGCTCCAGACCGCGATGCGCCGGCTGCAGGAGCAGCTCGATCTCCTCGCGCGCTACGAAGCGCAGAACAGCGAGATCGTCCGCCATACGCCGTCGATCCTTCCGCTGCCCGCCGATCAATTCGTGCTCACCTCGCCGTTCGGCAATCGCGTCTCGCCGTTCACGCGCTCCGCCGACTTCCACAAAGGCCTCGACCTCTCCGCGCCCACCGGCACTCCGATCTACGCCACCGCCGACGGCGTGGTCACGTTCGCCGGCCGCGTGTCCCTCGGCACGAGCATCAACTGGTGGCGCTTCGGCAACGTCGTCACCATCAAACACGCCGAGCGCTTCATCACCATCTACGGCCACTGCGACACCGTGCGCGTGAAAACGGGGCAGGTCGTGAAGCAGGGCGAAGTCGTCGCCACCGTCGGCTCGACCGGCTGGAGCACGAACTCGCACCTGCACTACGAAGTGCGCAGCGATCTCGAACAGCCGCAGCGCTTCGATCCCGTCGATCCGCGCATCTACATCCTCAACTATCAATGGACCAACGAAGCGCTGCTGCTCATGCGCGCACGGACGTCGAAGGACTATCGTAATTTCGATCCGCTGCCGACCGTGTTTACCGGCTATGGGAAGAGGAGGACGTGATGAGTACAGCCGGCGAAGCCAATTTCCCCACGATGATCATCCCGCGCGGGACCGAGATCCGTGTGAACACGCACGGACAGCTCTCGATCAAGACGCCGGGAAACCTGGTGATCCAGAACTCGGGCGTTTACTCGGAGATCGAATCCACGAACGGCTCGATCCGCATCGAAGAAAACGTGACCGTCGAAGCGGTGAGCATCCGCGCGGGGCAGGCCTGCTTCATCCAGGGCACGCTCACCGCGTGGAAGGTGCACGCGAAACGGATCGCGCTCGAAGACCGCGCGCGGGCGTTCATCATGCTGCAGGAGTCGGAGCACCTCGAGCTCGCGAAGACGGCGAGCCTGGTCGGCAACTTCGCGAATGAGAAGGAGCTCTTCTTCATGATGGGCAAGTTCAGCCCGCAGCTGAAAGAGCTTCCCGGCGCGGTCGACATGAGCGGCGGCACGCAGCCGCAGCGCGAGATCCCGGAGTCGGTGCGTCCGACGACGATGAAGATTCCGGCGGTGACGGTCGACGACGATCATTTGCGCTCCGCGCAAACGGCGCTCGAAAAAGAAGTCACGCGCACGGACCTGCCGGGAACCGAAGCGGAGGCGCTGCGCGAAGTGCTGTTCGGCCTGCGCGAGCGCAATGTGCAGCGCGTCGGCCTCACGTGGCGCGATGCATTCGCCGAGGTGCGCAACCCGAGCGAAAACGTGCGCGTCGCGTACGACCATCTCGAGAAGTACTTCGGTAGACCGTCGTAGCGCGGATTACTGCGCCCACCATGGCGGCGGCGGCTCACGCCGCCGCACGCGGCGGAATCCGCCCATCACGAAGATCAGCAGCATTCCGCAGACGAAGCCGCCGATGTGCGCGAAGTAGGCGACGCCGCCCATGTTCTGCGCGTCCGGAACTCCGAGAGAGCCGATCCCGCTGAAGAACTGCAGCACGAACCAGAGGCCGAGGATGAGCACCGCCGGCAGCTCGCGGATGGTGATGAAGAAGAAGATCGGGATGAGCGTCAGGACGCGGGCGTGCGGCCAGAGCAGCAGATACGCGCCGAGGACGCCCGCGATCGCGCCCGATGCGCCGATGGCCGGCAGGCGTGATGCAGGGCTGAAGATCGCGTGCGCGAGCGTCGCGCCGAATCCGCAGAGCAGATAGAAGATCAGATAGCGACCGTGGCCGAGGCGGTCTTCGATGTTGTCGCCGAAGATCCAGAGGTAGAGCATGTTCGACCCGATGTGCATGACGCTGCCGTGCAGAAACATCGAGATCACGATCGACAGCAGATCGGCGGCCCAGGCGCCGGGCAGCCAGAAGCGCGCGGGGATGAAGCTCACGCGCATGATTTGCTGGTCGAGGTTCGGCCCGAGCGACAGCTCCCAGAGAAATCCGAGAACGTTCAGCGCGATGAGCGCGTAGTTGACGACGGGAAACGTGCGGTGGGGATTTTCGTCTCGAAGCGGAATCATGGGCGAAGCCGCTCCGCAGCCGCGGCTGGATCGACGATCTCAACAAACGTGCCTGTGCCGAGCTCCAGTCCGGCGATCGTCGTGAGTCGCGGAAAGAGATCGATGTAGAAGTGCGGCGTGTTCACAAACATCCAATTGTACGAGTCGCCGATCGCGTTCATCGCCGCCGCTGCGGATCGAAGCAAGTTCGCAAGCTCGCTCACATCGGTATCCGCGATGTGCGCGACGTGCGCCTTCGGCACGATCCATTGCTGATACGCCATCGAGGACGCATGCGGCGTGAGCCAGGTGAACGAGCTCGTTTCGCGAATCACGTGTCCGTCGACATTACAAAGCGGGCAGCGAGTCGCGAACGCCGCGCGCTCCCGCTCGATCCGCGGCGGCACGAACGGCAGCGGCACGAGCTGCGAATGCACGTGCGGAATCGAAGAACCGCCGCCTGCGCCTTCGTTCTTGAAGATCGCGACACACGCCGCATCCGCATGCGCCCGCTGTCGCTCCGCATACACGCGCACGACGTCTTCGGCATGCGCGATGTCATCGAAGCGCGCCTGATGCTCCGGCGACTCGATGATCACCTCGGCGCCGGGAACGGGCGGATATTTGTTCGGCACCACGCGCACGCGCCACGGATCGCCGATGCGCAGAATCTCGGGCGGCGTGTCGCTTTCGTGTCCCGGGCAGAACGGGCAACGCGCGTCTTCCCGCGAGCCCGCGAATGCGCGCGGACGCGCGGCGCGCTCGGGCGCGAAGAGAATCGGATTGCCGGTGAGAGGATTCCTGCGGATCGACGTCACTGCGAGCGCTCCAGCTTCGCGGCGATCCCGAAGCGCTGGAAGATGCCGAGGAGCGCGAAGGCGAGAATGAGCAGCGCCATCCACTCCGCGACGCGCAAACCCGCGAAGGCCGTGTTCTCCCATTCGTTTTGATACAGGAGCGCCGACACGGCGGGATAGACGATGAGCGCGAGCACGAACTCGCCGCGCCCGAGGCTCTCGTATTCGCGCTGCCGCCACGTCGCCTCGAGCTGCGTGCCGATGTAGCCGTTGAGCATCACCGCGATCACCGCGCCGATTGCGATCTCCACGCGCACCGCATTGCCGAGAAGCCAGCCGGCGAGGAGCAGCGTGTCGCTCACGCGGTCGGCGAAGTGATCGAGAAAATCGCCGTAGCGCGAGGCCTTGTTTTGCACGCGCGCGACGACGCCGTCGAATGCATCCGCGAATCCGCCGACGACGATCATCGCGATGGCGATGAAAAACCAGCGCTGGTACAACAGCGCCGCCGCGCCGGCGTTGATCGCCAGCGCGAGGAGCGAGATCGCATTCGGCGAAAGCGGACAGCGCCGCGCCGCCGGGGTGAACCAGCGCTGGAAGCGTTCGCGCCACGGATTCATGGCGAGATTGTAGAGCGGCGGACGTCGCCGTCCGCCGCTCCGTCAATCATTGCTTCTCGTCGGGCGGCGGTCCTTTCGGGCGCTCACCCGCGCGCTGCTGGATCTCCAGCATGTTCTTCGTGAGCGTGTCCTGCGGCACTTCCTTGAGAAGCGCCTCCACCGCTCCGATCGCGCGCTGGGCGAGATCTCCGTTCACGGCCTTGTTCGCGGCGAGCTCGCGCGCCGCGACCAGCCACCAGATCCCGCACCAGTGGAACGTCGGCGGGAACAGCGTGACGCAGATCTCCTTCGCGCACTCGGCGCGGATGACCTGCAGGTGACTGATGTGATTGCCGAGCGTGGTGATCGGCCCGCCGGTGACCGGCGCGGGCGACCACGTCGCGCAGATCATGTAGCAGCCGGGTGGGATCTGCGTCTCGAGGTGCGAACACTTCGTCGGCAGGTTGAGATACTTGCGACCGCACCACACCAGCGGCGTGCCGTCGCAGTGAAGAATGTGGACGTACCATTGATGATCGTTGTCGATGCGACAGGGGTCCCCGACCTTGGTGACCCAGACGTTCAGCCTTGCTGTGCTCATGACAGCCTCCAAGCCATACTGCGGTTGACCGGAGATGCTCCGGGCCGGCTGCAGTCGATGCGCGTCGCGCCGCATGGAGATAGTGACGGAAGGAGGGAAAACGTTACAGGCTCAGCTCACCGGCAGCGAGCGAATATCCAGAAGATTCGACGCAGTAATCAGCGCTATGTCGCGATCTTTGGCCAGAATCAACGCATCGTGCTGCGCCGCCAAGATTGCGATGAGACAGTCGATCGTCGAGCGCACGGTGATTCCGCGCTGACGTAACCTGCGGAACAAAGTTGCAGCCTCGATATAGGTGTCAGGCTCCTGCGGCGTCAGCCACTCCATTTCGCGGAAGTGACTTTCGACGGCTGAAACGCTTTTCGGCTGTCGAAAGCCCTGCAGGACCTCTGACACGATCAAACCGCATGTGACGAGATCGGCTTCTTCGCGGATGAGGCGTTCGAGGGTTTTCGCGGAGGGGCTTGGATGTCCGTTGAAGAAATCGACCCAGACGGACGAGTCAACCAGAACTCTCATCGCCGCTTGCGAAGGGCGTCGATGTTTCCCTCCCAACGGAGCTTTCCCTGAAGCTCGAGGAGTTGTCTTCTGCGTTTCGCCCGTGCGAACCGCCGAAGCGCTTCGTTGACGACTTCTGTTTTGGTGAGCCCGCCCGAAACCTCCATCGCCGCTTCGAGAGCCTCATCGTCGATATTTAATGTGGTTCTCATCCGTCTGTGCCCCGATGCATATGATAGTGCTATTTCGTATGCGCGCGTGTATGCATGCGGGCTAGTAAATCACGACCTCATCCCCCACATTCGCCATCGCGTACAACTGCGCGATGTTCTCATTCGCCAGCCGCACGCATCCATGCGAGACGCTGCGGCCCAGCTGCGAGACGGCTTGCGTTCCGTGGAGGGCGTAGCCGTCGCCGAGGTTGAGGCGGTAGTCGCCGAGGACGTCGGGGAACTGGCGCTGGCGTGTGCCGACGGGAGGGACCACGATCGCGCCGCCGCGGACGATCAGCTCTCCTTGCGGCAGCGGGTAGCCGTTCGACATCACCTCGTTGCCGCTGATGGAGAGATCACCGAGGGTCTGGCCGCGGTTCAGGTGAACGACGCTCAATCCGTTCTCGCGCGCCTGCTCGATGAAGTGCCAGTCCGGCGGCACCCACATCGGATGTTCTTCCTTCGACTGGATGCGAAAGCGTCCGATCGGCGTGCGGAAGACCATCGTCTCGCCGCCGCTTCGCAGCGTCGTTCCTTTGCCCGTTGAGCAGACCGCTTCGAACACGAGCTGTCCGTCGCGGCGCGCGTAGACCTTGTTCTCCGTCGTCGAGACGGTGATCACGAACGCGCTGTCGTGCAGATCCTCGATCTGCTTTTCGGCGGACGTGACCTCCGACTGCAGCGTCGTCACCTGGGTCGAGCGCTTCGACATCGCGTCCTGGAGCTGGCGCACCTGCCGCTTCACTTCGCCTTCGATCGCTTCGTCGATCACCGCGTAACGCTCCAGCTTCCGCGTGTCGGCGAGCGTGATCGATTCCGCGGCCACCGCGTATCCGATGACGCCGAGCGCCAGCACCAGCAGCGCCCACGATCCCAGCAATCCAACCCATCTCGGCATGTCGTCGTCCTCAGTAGATGTACACCGCGGTCCCTTTGTGAATGCGCGGCCAGATTCCCGCGAGCGCGTCCTCCGACACCATGTACGAGCCCGGCTTCACGCCCTTGAGCGGACTCGCCTCGCTGGGCGGCGTGTGAATGACGTAGCCGTTCGGCAGAAAGAGCACGTACTTGCCGAGGCCATTCGGGATCGTCGGACGCGCGGGATCGAGCCACTCCGGCACGCGCCACGCGTAGTCGACGATCTTCGCCTCGATCGGAAACGCGCCTTTGAGCGGGATGAACGTCCACGTGCGGCCGTTGGCCTCGATCGTCCGCGTTTCTCCCATCGTGATGTCGCCCTCGCGCAGCACCGTGTCGCCGTAGTAGAAGCGCAGCTTGCGAACCTTGGTGTCGATCGAGAGATAGAAGTTCTCGGTCTTGAGGCTCGTCACGAACTTCATTCGCCCTTCGAGCTCATGCTTCAGCGCGTCGCGCGTCAGATCGAGCTCCGCGATCTGCTCTTTCATCTGCCGGACGTCCGCAGGCGTCCGCGCCTCCTCGGCGAGCACGCGCGCGAATCGCGCCGATACGCGCTGCCGGTCGTAGCGCGCGTACAAAAATCCTGCGACTCCGAGAAGGAGCAGTAGCAGGTTCAACCACAACGGCGGACGAGGAAACGACCTTCGCTCTCTTTTGGGCCTCTCGAGCATCTGCCGCTCCTATCGCGAGGGACGTGCCAGAATCGCCAGGCGGATGGATGCCGTCGCACACGCGTTACAGAAACATGGCCTGCTGCTGCAGCAGGACAAGGCGCTTCCGAACGTCGCCGGCATCATCGCCGGCGAGCCGCTGCGCGGGTCGTGGTGGAGTCATCCGAAAGGGCAGGCGATCTTCGCGCGCATCCGCCAGCTCGAGGATGACGAGGACGTGCTCGTGACGCGGCTCGTGTCCGGCAAAGTGACGTACGTGCACAAATGGCTATGGGCCGCGTTCCTCGGCGTCGCGACATCGCATGCAGCGTGGCAACTCGATGGCCTCTCGGCCGCTGCGCGCAAACTGCTCGCAAGCGCGCCGGCGCGCGCGAAAGGCGACGCCGTGCGCGAGTTGCAAACGCGACTCCTCGTCGCCGCAAACGAAGTGCACACGGAATCGGGCAGGCATGCAGTCGAGATCGAGACGTGGACGTCGTGGGCGAAGCGCCATCGCGTCGCGCCGATGAAGAATGTCGACGCGGCGATGGGGGAGTTGGAGCGCGCCGTCACCGCGTACGGCGCGCCGGTTTCAAGCCTGCCGTGGCGCAAACGGCGGAAGTAGTCGCAACAACGCCAGTACCCCCAACACCGCCCCAAACGTACACACGATCGTCGCTCCCGTCGGCAGATCGTAGTGAAACGAGAGAAACACGCCTAACGCGCTGACGAGCGCGCCGAGCATCCAGCCGAAGGCGAGGCGCGTTCCGACGCGGCGGGCGAAGAGCATTGCCGCGACCGAGGGGACAATCAGAAACGAGAACACGAGCAGGACGCCGGCGATGGCGACGGAGGAGGTCACGACGAAGCCGAATGAGGTGTAGAAGAGGAAATCCCACCAGCGGACGTTCGGGATCTCTTCGCCGAGGGAGATGGCGAGGAACTTTTTGCGGAAGAGCCAGTGGAAGACGCCGACGATCGCGTAGACGATCGCGGTCTTGATCACGACCGGCCACGAGACGGTGAGGATGTTGCCGACGAGCATGTCTTTCAGATGCTCGGTTCCCTCGGGCGCTTTGCTCATCGCCAGGATCGCAGCCGCGGCCGAGACGGCGTAGACGATGCCGATCACGGCTTCCTGCGGGATGCGCGATTTGTGATGATGCGTGCGGGAGATGGCGAAGATGGCCGCGCCGGCGATGGTGAAGCCGAGGGACCAGAAATACGTGACGGAATCGTGCATGTCGTGGCCGGCGAGGTACGCGCTGGTCGTGCCGAGGGCGGCGATCTGCGCGAGCGAGAGATCGACGAAGATCACGCCGCGCTCGACGACGTGCAGGCCGAGGTACGCGTGAATGCCGGTCAGAATCAGACTGGCAACGAATGGCGGGATGAGAAACGCAAGAATGTCCATCAGTCGTTCAACGCTTTCACGAGATTGCCGACGTTCGTATCCATCAGCGCGAAGTAATCATCAGTGCCGCTCTTCGCGCCGCCGATGGACGGGTAGAGCACGACCAGATGCGCGCCGGTGCGATCGGCGATCGACTGCGGCGTCTTGTGATCGAAGTACGGCTCCATCGCGATCACCTTCACCTTCTGCTGCTTGATCAGGTTGATCAGCTCGAACGTGTGCGACGGCGACGGCGGCACGCCCGGCTTCGGCTCCACATAGCCGATGACGTCGAGGCCGTAGCGGCGCATGAAGTTCGGCCAGGAGTTGTGATACGTGACGATCTTCGCGCCTTTGTACGGCGCGAGCGCGGCGCGCCAGCGCTTGTCCGCGTCGTTCATCTTCGACTTGAACGCGTTGAGGCGCGCCTGGAAAAACGCCGCGTCCGCGGGCTGCATCGCTTCGAGCTTCTTCTCGATCTGAATGGCGATGCGCACCGCGTTCGCGGGATCGAGCCAGTAGTGCGGATTGCCGAGCGGATGGACGTCGCCCATCGAGCGATTCACTTCGCCCTGCGGACGGTCGAGGATCTCCACGCCGCGCGACAAATCGAGATAGCCCGCGCCGCCGCGCTGAATGCGCGCGTTGCGGCTCTGCTCGATCAGCGGCGGAAGCCAGCCGATCTCGAGATCGAGTCCGATCACTTCGAGCAAGTCAGCGTTCTTGAGCAGCAGCAGGAACGACGGCTTCGGCTCGACGAAGTGCGGATCCTGATAGCCGCGCGCGATCGACGTGACGGTGACGCGATCGCCGCCGACTTCATTCGTGATCGATGCGAGATCCGCGGTCGCGGTGACGATGTTGAGCTTCGCCTGCGCGGTGACGGCAAGCAGCGAGAGTGCGAGTGCAATGAGAGTTCGTTTCATGATTTTGTCCTAGAACGTGTGCGCGCCGTGCGCGCCGATGGCGAATTGCAGTTGCAGAAGGAATTCGTTGATCTCCGCGCCGCCGATGAGCCGCGTGCGGCGGTACTGCCCGCGCAGCTGGCTGAACTCCGACGGCCAGAAGGTGAGCGTCGCGGAGAGCGCGCGCTCGCGGTCCGCGCGGTCGAAACGCGCGCCGGTGAACCAGCGCCGCGCGAGCTGATAGTCCGCTGAGGCGTAGTAGCCGTAGAGCGTATCCCCCGAATCGATGGGGCGGTTGGCGAGTCCTTCGAAGCGAAGGATCATCGAGTTGTAGATCGACCGCTGGAGCGGCTTCCAGCGGTACGTCACGTCGACGCCGCCGAACTTGCCGTGCTCGCCGCCGTGCGCGGCGCTCGCGCCGACTTCGATGTTGCTGTTCTCCGTGATGTCGCGGAAGAACTTCAGGTGGGCGTTGTAGAAGTTGTCGTTATAGATCTCGCCGGTCGCCTCGAGGAACGCGCCGAACGGATTGTCAATCTGTTTACTCACGGACACGCCGACGTCCGCCAGACCTTCGTCGCCGAAGAAGCGGCTGATCATCAGCGGCTGATCGATCCACGGACGCGTGTGCGTGTGCCACGTGTTGGCCTTGCCGAACATCGCCTTCGTCTTGCCGGCCTTCGCGGTCAGTCCCCACGGCAGCGTGACGAATTGCGCGTAGCCTTCTTCGAGCTCGACTTCGTCCGGACCGACGGCGAAGAAGAAGCGGCCTTTCGCGTAGGGGTCGATGAACGCTTCGAATGCGATCTCCGCTTCGTCGAGTCCGAGGGCCTCGCGCGGCTCGACGTCGTTGCGGTCGCCGGCATGTCCGACGAACGTGCCGAGGACGGAGATGTCGGGATTGAGCGCCTTCGCGGCGCCGGGACTGACCTGAGTCTCGACCGGCTGCACGTCTGCGATCGAAGGCTCGACTTTCGTCAAATCCTCCACCGGCGCAACGTCCGCGGCTGGATGCAGCTGCCGCAGCTCCTGGCGGATCTCCTCTGCCTGGCGCATCAGATCATCGAGCTTTTTTTCGAGTTGGGTAATTCGGTCGTCGTCGTCCGCAAACGCGGGGACGCCGAAAAGAAAAAGGGACAAAAGCAAAAGACTTCGACCACGGCGGGTCATGCGAGTCCTCCTGAAAGCAGCTGCGTGTGGGCAACGCGGCAGCTATGCGAGAGGAGGAGCGCGGGAGGAGCGCGTCCGCAGTTCCGCGGCGGACGTGGTGGTCTCCGCGTAGCTCGGGTGCTGATATGCGACCACCAGCGGCGCGGCGAGCACCGGCGCGGCGATCACGTACGCGGCGCCGAACGCGCAGGCCGCACACGACGGAGCGACGTTCTCCTGCAGCAGCGAGTGCTGATGCAGGACGGGCTGTACCGCCAGCAACACCAGGACTGCGAGGATGAGCAGGCGCCGCATCGTGCGCTGTGTAGCATACATCGGTGCGTTAGTATTCCGCCCGATGCGGACCCTCGCCACGCTCATTCTCTGTCTCGCGCTTCCCGCCGCCGCGCAAACGGCGCATCCCGATCTGCTGTCGATCGCGGACAACAGCTTCCTGCTCGAAGAGGCGTACAACCAGGACGCGGGCGTAGTGCAGCACATCAGCGTGTTCGAGCGCGATCACGACACCGGCGCGTGGTCGTTCACGTTCACGGACGAATGGCCGGCGCCGGCGCTACAGCATCAGCTCAGCGCGTCGATTCCGTTCGAGCACGAAGACGGCACGCATCTCGGCGACGTCACGCTCAACTATCGCTATCAGTTCCTCGGCGATGGCGATGCGGATCTCGCGATCGCGCCGCGCTTCACCGTCATTCTGCCGACCGGCGAGGACAGCTCCGCGGGCGTGCAGGTCGGCATTCCGATCAGCAAGGTGCTCACGCCGCGCCTCATCACGCACACCAACATCGGCGTGACGTTGCTCGAAGACGACCAGAACGAGATCAGCCTCGGGCAGAGTCTGATCTACGCGCCGCGCGCGAATCTGCAGCTGATGCTCGAGTCGCTCTGGACGCGCCCGAACGAAGGAGACCGTTCGCTCATCTTCAGCCCGGGTGTTCGCTGGGCCTACAACTTCCCGAGCGGATTGCAGATCGTGCCCGGCGTCGCCGTGCCGTTCGGCGACGGATCGAAGGCGGTGCTGCTCTACCTCAGCTTCGAGCACCCGTTTCGGAAGCAATGAGCATCGTGTCTCTGCCGAGCTGTGCGCGATAGCCGCGCCACGTGATCTCGTTCGAGAAGAACGGGACGAACCAGGCGTAGAACATCATCGCGTCGAGCAGCGGCACCGCCGCGAGCTGCTTCCACGTCATCCCCGCGCCCGTCGCGTGATTGAGCAGCGCGAACTGGAGGTAGCGCACGAAGAGGATGGCGACGAACAGCTTCGGCGCGAAGATCGCGAAGGGGAGGGGATTCGTGAGCAGCTCGCAAACGTACATCCGATGGGAGAACGAGTACCGGATCTTGTTCCAGCGGATCTGCCGGTCGAGCGCGCGATGCAGCGTGCGGTTCACGATGACGTTGCGCACCGTTTGCGGCGAGAGCGCGACGTCGAATCCCGCCGCTTTGACCGCAAGACCGATGGCCTGATCCTCGGCGAGCACACGCTGGAAACGCTCGAATCCTCCGATGGCGTCGAGCGCGGTGCGGGTGATGGCCATCGATTTTCCGACAACGCAAGTGAGGTCCGCGGCGCGGGCGATGACGGCGCCCGGAACGACGAAGCCGAGGATGTGCAGGGATTCGATCGTGGCGCCGAGGGTTTTCGATCCCGCGCCAGTGAAAAGATTGGAGACGAGACCGACGCGCGGATTGTCGAACAACGCGAGCGTCCGCGACAGATCGTCACGCTCGACGCGCACGTTCGAATCGGAGATGAGGAGAATGTCGCCCGTCGCCACCCGCGCGGCGGCGATGAGACGCTCGACCTTGCGATTCACGACGCCGGTGCGCGAGCCGCCGTCGACGACGATGCGGAACGGCGCCTCCGGATGCACATGCATCACCCGCCGCGCGACCTCCAGCGCCGGATCGTCCGCGTCTTCCGCGGAGATGATCACTTCATGATCGAGCCGTGCAAACGACAGGAGGTTCTCTTCGAGCTCGTCATCCAATCCGCACACCGGCTTCAGCACCGACACTCGGAACGCTGGCGTCCTCGCCGGCTGATCAGGCGGCGTCCCGCCGCCTCGGCGAAACCAAACCACGAGCGTCACCTGCACCGTCGTCACCACCGCCGCCGCGATTGCAAACCAGGCGATCCAGTTCATCGCCTCCCAGTCTCGCGCCGCGATGTGCAAGAACACTTGCAGAGCGTGTAAAGAACGTGTGATCTTCACGCCATGCTGAGACGCTTCGCTCTCGCCATCGTCATCACGCTATCCGCAAACGCCGCCGTCGATCCCGCGCTCTTCCAGGAACTGCGCTGGCGGCTCATCGGCCCGTTCCGCGGCGGACGCGTGCTCGCCGTCACCGGCATTCCGGGAGAGCCGGAGCATTTCTACTTCGGCAGCGTGAACGGCGGCGTGTGGGAAACGCGCGACGCGGGGCGCACGTGGCAGCCGATCTTCGACGGGCAGCCGATCGGCAGCATCGGCGCCATCGCCATAGCGCCGTCGAATCCGAAAATCATCTACGTCGGCAGCGGAGAGTCGGACATGCGCTCCGACATCGCGCAGGGCAACGGCATGTATCGCTCGGCCGACGGCGGCAAAACGTGGTCGCACACCGGCCTCGCGGACTCGCAGCAGATCGCGCGCATCCGCGTGCATCCCACCGATCCGAACCTCGTCTACGTCGCCGCCCTCGGACATCCGTACGGTCCGAACGCGGAGCGCGGCGTCTTCCGCTCGCGCGACGGCGGCAAGTCGTGGCAGCGCATCCTCAGCCGCAACAACGACAGCGACACGGGCGCGATCGATCTCGCGTTCGATCCGTCCAATCCGAGCGTGATGTACGCCGCGCTGTGGCAAACGCGCCGCACGCCATGGAGCGTCTATCCGCCGTCGAACGGGCCGGGCACCGGCTTGTTCAAATCGGCCGACGGCGGCGACACATGGGCGGAGATCAAGGGCCGTGGTTTTCCGGAGAAGCCCGGCCGTATCGGCCTCGCCGTCGCGCCGTCGAATCCACGGCGCGTCTACGCGATCGTCGACGCGCCCGCGGGCGGGATGTATCGCTCCGACGACGCCGGCGCGACCTGGACGCAAACTTCAGCCGACGCGCGCATCTGGGGCCGCGGCTGGTACTTCGGCGAGATCGCCGTCGAGCCTGACAATCAAGATGTTGTCTATTCGCTCAACGTCAATCTCTATCGCTCCGACGACGGCGGGAAAACGTTCGCGCCGATCAAAGGCGCGCCGGGCGGCGACGACTATCACGCGATGTGGATCGATCCGCAAACCCCCGTCCGCCGCATCCTCGGCGTGGACCAGGGTGCGGTGGTCTCGGTCAACGGCGGCAAGACCTGGAGCTCCTGGTACAACCAGCCCACCGCGCAGCTCTATCACGTCAGCACCGACAACGCGTATCCGTATCGCGTGTACGGCGCGCAGCAGGACTCCGGCGCGGCGAGCCTGCCGAGCCGCACGAATACGATCGACGGCATCGCGTTGATGAACTTCCGCGAGACGACCGCGGGCGGGGAGAGCGACATGATCGCGCCCGATCCGAAGGACCCCGAGATCATCTACGGCGGCCGCGTCGATCGCCTCGATCTCCGCACGCAGCAGACCCGCTCGATCGATCCCTCGCTCGCGCATCTCGGCGGCAACGAGCGCCGCACCTGGACGCTGCCGCTGGTCTTTTCCGTGCGCGATCCGCGCGTGCTCTATTTCGCGAATCAGCGCCTCCATCGCACCGAAGACGCCGGCGAACATTGGACGATCATCAGTCCCGATCTGACGCGGGAGGATCCGGGCACGCCGCCGAATCTCGATCCGACGACCGCGGCGCTGCATCAGCAGACCGGCACGCGCCGCGGCGTGATCTACGCCATCGCTCCATCGCGCACCGCCGATCGCGAGCTGTGGGTCGGCACCGACGACGGCTTGATCTGGCGCACGCGCGACGAAGGCGCGCATTGGCAGAACGTCACGCCCGCGGGGCTCGCGGCGTGGTCGAAGATCGGCATCCTCGACGCGTCGCACTTCGATGCCGAGACCGCGTACGCCGCGGTCGATCGCCATCGGCTCGACGACTTTCGTCCCTACATCTATCGCACGCACGACGGCGGCAAGTCGTGGAAGCTGATCGTGAAGGGGATTCCCGCGACTCACGCGGTGAATGTCGTACGCGAGGACTCCGCGGTGAAGGGACTGCTGTACGCGGGCACGGAGCGCGGCGTCTTCGTTTCGTTCGACGACGGAGAAGAGTGGCAGCCGCTGCAGATGAATTTGCCGGTGACGTCGGTGCGCGACATCGACGTGCACGGCAACGATCTCGTCATCGCCACGCACGGCCGCTCGTTCTGGATCATGGACGACGTCACGCCGCTGCGGCAGCGCGTTGCGCAGCGGCCGTTCCTGTTCGCGCCCGCGGCCGCCGTGCGTGAGCGGACGGCCGGATTCACCGGCACGCCGATGCCGAAGGACGAGCCGCTGGCGCCCAATCCGCCGCAGGGTGCGTACATCGACTACGTTCTCGACTCCACCGCGCCGGCAGTCACGCTGGAGATCTTCGACGCAACGAACGCGCTCGTGCGCAGTTACAGCAGCGCCGAACAACCGCCGCTGTTGGACATCGCCACGCTGCGCACTGGGATGGAGTGGTTCGCGCTGCCGGTCGCGTTGCAGACGACGCCGGGCATGCATCGCTTCGTCTGGCCGATTCGCCACGAAGGCGCGCGCGGACGCTGGAGCGACGGCGTCTGGGCGCCTCCCGGCGAGTATCGCGTCGTGCTCACTGTGGGAGGAAAACGCCTCGAGCAGCCATTGCGCATCGTTCCCGATCCACGCGTGAAGTTGCCGGCCGCAGCTTATGCCGAGCAATACGCCTTGGCTCGCCAGATCGACACATTACGGGCAAGCCTTGTGGTCGCGGTTACGGAATCCGATGCGCTTCTCGACAAGACGACGGACGAATCCTTACGGGCGCGAATTCTTGAGCTGGCCGGTCCTAATCTGCCGTTTGGCTCGATCACAGGTCCGAATGTGCCGCGCTCCCCAACGACTCTGCGCTTCATTGTCAATGCGTTGGAGAATCTGTTAGACGCCGTCGACGGTGCGGACGCCGCGCCGAGTGCCGACGCGCGTACAGGCTTCGCGCGATTGCAGGGCGACGCGCAACGCGCGCTGGCGTCGTGGCGTGAGCTGACAGCACCGTCCAGACCGCCCGGCTAGCCCCGCGCCCGTGCCCGCTTCCGCGCCCGGGGCGGGAGCAACCGGCATCGAACGCGCAACACCAGAGAGCAGAGGAATATGTTTCGCCGGGCTCGGCTTTCAGTCAAATCGTTAGGAGACTTTCCGAAATGGCCACTGAAACGAATTCGATCCAACAGATCACCGACACCGATTTCGACAGCGTGATCAACGGCGGCAAGCCCGTGTTCGTCGACTTCTGGGCGCCGTGGTGCGGACCCTGCCGCATCATCGGTCCGATCGTCGAAGAGCTCGCTCCTTCCTACGAAGGCCGCGCGGTCATCACCAAGATGAACGTCGATGACAACCCCGCCGTCGCTACGCGCTTCGGCGTGACGTCCATCCCGACGCTGATGATGTTCAAGGACGGCAAGCTCGCCGACCGCATGATCGGCGCCGCCCCGAAGAGCGCGCTGCAGCAGTTCATCGATCGCAATCTGTAATCCGCCTGACGGACTCGGGCCTCGCGGCTCGAGTCCGTTTTCCCTCAGTCCTCCGCGATTACGATCACCCGATCTTCCGCGCCGAACGACACGCTCGCGCTCTTCGGCGGATTCACCTTGACGCCGTCGCCCGAGCCGTTGCCGGCGATGCGGTAGCCGATCGCCACTTCGCCGCGGCGGCGCGCTGCCTCGACCACGTGCCAGAACGACATCTGCTTGCCGAGAACCACGTATTCGGATGCGGGGCGCAGATAGATTTCGGAGCCGTCGGCATCGAAGACGTCATCGAACACCGCGCGCAGATCGCGGTTCTCGGTGACCTGCGCGACGAGAAGGCTGGTCAGGTTCTCGCTGACGATGAAGTCGTCGGCCTGGGTGACGGCGGCCAGCTCGCGGTTGCGGACGTCGAGCATCTCGCTGACGATCGAGTACTTGTTCGTGCCCGCCTTCGACTCGATGTCGCGCAGATGCAGCAGCGTCACGAGCGTCTTCGCGTCCGCCTTCTGCACCGGCAGATCATCGGAGTAGCAGAGCACGATGATGTGCTCGTAGTCCTCGGGGACGACGCTTTCGATCGTCGCGCGATCGCTCGAGTCGCCGCGGCGGAAATCGAGCTGCTGCCGCGTGAGCATCGGGCGCAGCGCCGCGATGTCTTCCTCGATCGCCGAGGAATCGGCGATCACCGTCATCAGCGAGCCTTCGCCGACGTAGTTGTCGAGCTCGCGGATGATGATCGGCGCGCGCGAGCTCCATCCGAACAGCAGCGTTTTCTCCGGCCTCGTCGAGCGCTCCGGTTTTTCGACCAACAGCGACGCGTCGATCGACGCAGAATGTTTGGCGAAGCGGATCGAAGCCGCGTCGGCGGCGATGACGATCGCCTCGTCGCCGGGCGCGAAGCGGCGGTCCATCGGCGGGTTGAGCTGGACGATGCCGTCTTTGGTCTTCACACCGATGACCGCGGAGGTGTCGGAGGCGAGGAGTGAATCAGCGAAGGAGAGATTGTCCAGCGCGCTGTCGCGCTTGAAGTAAATCTCGTCGCCGCCGTAGTCGAGGAGCTCGGTGTACACGCCGGAAAGGCCGGTCTGCCGGCACGTCTGTGCGACGACGCGCGCGATGGTCTCGCTGGTCTCGATGAGCTGCGCTTCGTCGCGTCCGACGAGCCGCGCCGGCTCCATGTTCTTGCGGTCGCGGATCTCCGCGACGAGGTGGAACTTCTCCGGGCGCCGCTCGGGATGATTCGTCACCGCGAGAATCGTCTTGATGACTTCCGCGTCGGGATCATCTCCCTCGGGCGAAAGGACGATGATCGCGCGAGCAGCGTTGAAGTTGACGATCTTCAAGTCGCCGAGGTCGATCGGATTGCCGCGGCGGCAGACGATCTTCGTCGTCTTCCAGTCGCTGAGCCGCTCGCGCACTTCGTCGTCCATCGACACCTTGTCGCGATCGGCCATGATCACGATGGCGTTGTGCCGGCGATGCTCGTTGCCGAGGATCAGCTCACCGACGATCGAGAACACACGCTCGTTCCAGCCGAGAATCACGACGTGATCGGTCTCGGCCACGAGCGAGCGGCCTTTACGCAGTTCCTCGATCTGATTGCCGACGCCGTTCGAGATCAAGCCGATGAGCGTGCCGACGATGAAAACGCCGCCGAGCGTGACGAGCAGCATCAGCACCAGGTAGACCGCGGATCCCGTATCGCCGCCCATCGTGCCGGCGTCGAGCGTGCGCATCAGGTTGTGCCACATGATTTCGGGGAACGAGAGCTTCGCCCCGTTCTCGCCCGGAGGCGCCGCGCCGAACAGCAGGAGCAGGATCGAGGCGACGGCGAGAAAGGCGATGGTGAGAATCGCCAGCCAGGCGATGAGCGCGGGAGTTCCCTTGGAAAGTGTGTTGTCGAATGCGTAGCGCGCCCGCTGCCGGAGCGTGAAGGTTTGCATCGTCACCTCGGTGTGATGGACGTTAGGACGCGGGGCACGGTAGCACGAACGCCGCGGCTACGAAACGGCCAATCCGTAGCTCCCGTCGCACAACGACTCCACGCCATCCTCCCGCACCACGAACGTATCCTCGATACGAATGCCGATCTCCCGATCGGGGAAGTACAACCCCGGCTCGATGGTGAGGATGTCGTTCACTTCGACGCGGTCGAGGTTCGAGTCGAGGAGGTGGAAGCCGGGTTTCTCGTGGATGTCGAGACCGACGCCGTGGCCGAGGCCGTGGACGTAGCCGGTGAGGGTCGTGGGATCGGAGCGGAGCGTGGTGTAGCCCTTCGATTCGAAGGACTCGCAGACCATGTTCTGGTAGGACTTCGCGAGCGTACCGGGGCGCATGGCGTCGCGGGCGAGGGAGAAGGCTTCGAAGACGTCGGCGTGCATGCGCGCGAGGTCGGGCGGGATGGGGCCGACGCAGAACGTGCGGGTCATGTCGAAGAAGTAGGCGGTCGTCTTGTCGACGGGGAAGATGTCGAGGACGATCGGCACGGACTTGCGCACTTCCTCGGACGCGTTGCCGCGCGAGTGCGGGATTCCGGCGTCGCGGCCCTGGCTGAGGATCGTCTCGTGATCTTCGATCATGCCGAGGCGCGCGATCTCGGAGGAGACGAACGCCTTGAGATCGCCGATCGTCATCGCCTTGCCGCGCTCGCATTCGCGCAGCATCGCGCGCACGCCGTCGACGACCTGCTGCGTCCGCGCGCCGACGGAACGGATCGCCTCGATCTCCCACGGCTCTTTTCGCTTGCGCGCGAGCTGGATGAGATCCTCGCCGTTGGAGCGATGCACGCGCCAGCCGCGCGATTCCATCCCTTCGACGAGGCCGATGTACAGCTGCACGGGGACGTTGCCGAAGAAGGCGACGGACTCGGATGCGCCGAGCGCGCGTAACGCGATGTCGAAGAACTCGGCGTACGCGGTGCTCGCGTTCGTGGCGGTCTTGAAGATGCGCTCGTGATCGAACTCCGAGGCGAGATGGACTTCGAGTCCGGTGGCCGCGGCTTCGTCGCGCTCCATCGGATAGGTGAGCAGGATCGGATCGCGACCGAGGAGCTTGATCGCGTAGCCGCGGGTCACTTTTGCGCCGCGGGAGAGCCAGCGAAAGGAGGCGTGCATCGCCTCGTGCATCGGCACGACGAGCACGTCGATCGCGCGCTCGCGCATGAGGGTATCGAGATCGGCCAGCATCCGTTTTCAGTGCCGCCCCCGCCGAATGGGCGGCGTAGGCGTTTAGAGCCGTCGGGCGAAATTCCTGCACGGCGGGAACGGCACCGGGCTCAGGATACGCTTAGAGGCGCATGGCAACACTGAAATTCATGTCGTACAACATCCAGGGACACGCGGCGGCGCGGCGGGAGGATCATCTGCCCAAGCTCGCCGAGGTCATCGCCGCGGTGAAGCCCGACGTGGTTGGATTGCAGGAGGTGCATTTCAACACGCGCGCGGGTCCTGCCCATCAGGGCGAGGTGCTGGCCGCGCTCACCGGCCTCCAGCATTCGTTCGGCCGCAGCTGTGCCATGAACGGCGGCGACTACGGCAACGCCGTCCTCACGCGCGGCTCGATCGAGGCGGCATACACGCATCCGCTGCCGGGCTCCGGCGAGCCGCGCTCGGTGCTGCAGACCGATATCGAGTTGGACGGCGCGCGCTTCACGTTCTTCGTCACGCATCTCGCCGCGTGGGGCCGCCTCTTACGCAATGCCCGCATGCGCCAGATCGCGACCCTCGGCGACATCACCGCGCGCGGCGCGCTGCCGCACGTGCTCGTCGGCGATTTCAACGTGCCGCCCGTGGCCGAGGAGATCAGCACGCTGCTCTCGCACGGACATCTCCGCGTCTGCGGCGATTTCAAGGAAGCGACGTTTCCGATGACGCGGCAGCGGCTCGACTACGTGTTCGGCGATCCGCGCTGGCGGTTTCACGGCCAGGAAGTGATCCGCCGCGGACCGTCGGACCATTGGGCGCTGGTGGTGGAACTGAGCTTGCGTGAGGGGTGATGGCGTGAAGAAGAAAACGTTCGCCATTCCGCGCTGGCTGATCGCCCTCGGATACGTGCCGCTGCTGCTGATGATCTGGTCGATCAAGCGGCGGCGGCGCCCGCGGCTCGAGCTCGAGCCGACCGACAACGAAGACCTCGCGCCGTCGATCGCGGGGCTCACGCAGGGCACGATCGCCGAGGGCAATCGCATCGAGCTGCTGCAGAACGGCGCGTTGTGGGATCGCCTGTTCGCCGACATGGAGAACGCGAAGAAGACGATCAACTTCGAGACCTTCCTCTGCAAGGAAGGGGAGCTCACGCGGCGGATGACGGAGATGCTTCTGCGGAAACTGCAGGAGAAGGTTCTGGTGCGCGTGCTGATCGACGGCAGCGGCGGCAAGCATTACGGCAAGAGCGACCTCGAGCGTCTGGCCGAGGCGGGCGCGAAGATCGCGCATTACCATCCGGTCCGCATCAGCAATGTCGGGCGCATCAACAATCGCGATCACCGCAAGCTCACCATCATCGACGGGCGGATCGGCTACATCGGCGGGCACTGTCTCGTCGACACCTGGCTCGGCGAGGCGCAGGACAAAAAGCATTTCCGCGACATCACCGCGCGGGCCGAGGGGCCGGTCGTTGCGCAGTTGCAGGCGGCGTTCGGGGAGAACTGGATCGAGGAGAGCGGCGAGGTGCCGGGCGGAACGAATTTCTTTCCGCGGCTCGAGAGGGTGGGCGACGTCGCCGCGCACGCGGTGTGGGTCTCGCCGACCGGCAGCCCGTCGGCGGTGAAGCTGCTGCACTACCTGCTGATTCGCTCGGCGAAGAAAACCATCACCATTCAGAACCCGTACTTTCTCCCCGATCCCGACGCGAGGGACGCGCTGCTGGAGGCGGTGAAGCGCGGCGTGGAAGTGCGAGTGATGATCCCCGCGAGCGAGGCCAGCGACTCACCGTGGGTGCAGCACGCCAGTCATCATCACTATGGAACGCTGCTCAAGGGTGGAGTGAGGCTGTTCGACTATCACCGCACGCTGCTGCATCAGAAGGTGATGGTGATCGACAGCTGCCTGTCCTCGATCGGCTCGACGAATTTCGACGACCGCTCGTTCGAGCTGAACGACGAAGTGTCGCTCGTCGTGCACGACGAAGCCATCGCGCGCGAGCTCGAAGAGACGTTCGAGCGCGACCGGGAGCATGCGACCGAGGTGCACTTCGACGAGTGGAAGCACCGGCCGGTGAGTCACAAACTGAAGGACTTCAGCGCGTTCGTGTTCAACGAGCAGCTATGACGCGGAACGCGTCGACGAAGCGCTTCATCTCCTCCATCGTCCCGATCGTCACGCGCAGATGCTGCGGCATCGGCGGGAAGAGCCGTCCGACGCGCACGCCCTGCTCGCGGAACTGCGCGATGACCGGCTTCACGTCCTGGCGCATGGCGATCATCATGAAGTTCGCCTCGCTCGGCAGCGTCTGATAGCCGAGCGACGCCAGCTCGCCGACGACGTACGCGCGCGTGTCGTGATTGCGTTTGCGCGACGCGGCGACGTGCGCGGGGTCACCGAGAGACGCCGACGCGGCGAGGACACCGAGGAGATTCATCGCGTTGAACGCCTGTTGCGCGTGGAGCTTGTCGATGTTCGCCTCCTGCGCGATCGCGTAGCCGCAGCGCAAGCCGGCCAGCGCATACACCTTCGAGAACGTGCGTGCGACGATGAGGTTGGGCCTGGAAGCGACGAGCGGAATGACGCTTTCGTAGTGGGGCGATTCCGCGTAGTGGAAGTACGCCTCGTCGACGAGCACGGTCGTTGACGAGGGAACGGCGTCGAGGTACGCGCGGACGGCGGCTTTCGGCGTGATCGTCGCCGTGGGGTTGTTCGGATTGCAGATGTAGACCAGCGACGCGTCGCGTGCGGCGTCGAGCATCTTCGGCAAATCGTGCGCGAACGCGGCGTCGAGCGGAACTTTCACCACTTCGCCGCGCGCGTGCAGCCAGAGGATCTCGAAGGTGGGATCGGCAGTGACGAGCTTTCCGGGGAACGCGCCCGATGCCAGACGAAGGATGTCACTCGAGCCGTTGCCGAGGAGCACTTCGTCCGTGGGGACGCCGTGCGCTTTCGCGACCGCCGCGCGGAGATCGCGCTCCGCTTCGTCGGGATAGCGAAACACGTCGCCGAGGGAATCGCGGATGGCGCGCATCGCGGCAGGCGAGGGTCCGTGCGGATTCTCGTTCGCGTTGAGCAGGATCGGCGCGCCGGGCTTGGCCCGTGCGAGCACGGACGGAAACGCGGCGACGGCGGCGCCCGCGCCGAGGAGGGTGGCGAAATGGCGGCGGGAAAATGAGTGCGGCATGTCCCGAATATACGCCCGGCGCAGCTTGTGCTAGGGTGAGATCCGCACTACATGGAGCCCGCAGAGCAGCAGCACAGCAGGCGCTATCTCTTCACTCTGTCGCTGGGAGCCCTCGGCGTCGTCTTCGGTGACATCGGCACGAGTCCGCTCTATGCATTTCGCGAGTGTTTTGCCCCCGAGCACCATCTCGCGCCGAAGCCTGAGAACATTCTCGGCATCCTCTCGCTGATTTTCTGGTCGCTCGTCATCGTCATCTCCGTCAAGTACCTCGTGTTCGTGATGCGCGCCGACAACCGCGGCGAAGGCGGCATCCTCTCGCTGATGTCGCTCGTGCGCGCGCGGCGCTCGAAGCGGCGCACGTTCCTGCTCGCGATCGGCCTGTTCGGCTCGGCCCTGCTGTACGGCGACAGCATCATCACCCCGGCGATCTCGGTCCTGAGCGCGATCGAGGGAATCGAGGTCGTCACGCCGGTGCTCCATCCGTATGTCATCCCGCTCACGATCGTGGTGCTGGTGGCATTGTTTGCGGTGCAGCGATTCGGCACGGCGAAGGTCGGCGCGATGTTCGGCCCGGTGATGCTGGTCTGGTTCACGACGATCGCCGGCCTCGGCCTCTGGCACATCCTCCGCGAGCCGAGCGTCCTCGCCGCGATTCTGCCGACGTACGCGGTGTACTTCTTCGTGCACAACGGTCTCACCGGCTTTCTGGTCCTCGGTGCCGTCTTCCTGGTGGTGACGGGCGGCGAGGCGCTGTATGCGGACATGGGTCATTTCGGCGCGAAGCCGATCCGTCTGGTCTGGTTCTCCTTCGTTTTCCCCGCCTTGCTGCTGAACTACTTCGGGCAGGGGGCGTTCCTGCTGCACACGCCGGCGGGGACGAAGAATCCGTTCTTCCTGATGGCGCCCGAGTGGGCCCGCTATCCGCTCATCGCGCTGGCGACGGTCGCAGCGAGCATCGCCTCGCAGGCGGTCATCTCCGGCGCCTATTCGCTGACGCGCCAGGCGACGCAGCTCGGATTTCTGCCGCGCATCCGCATCCGCCACACGTCGGCGCGCGAGATCGGGCAGATCTACATCTCCTCGGTGAACTGGATCCTGATGTTCGCCGCCATCGGCCTCGTGCTGATCTTCCGCCAGTCGACGAATCTGGCCGCCGCCTACGGCGTTGCGGTGACGTCGACGATGCTGGTCACGACGATCCTGCTGTCCGTCGTCGAGCGTGAGCGCTGGAAGTGGGCCTGGAGCGCGGTGCTCAGTTTCACGATCCCGATCGCCATCGTCGACTCGGCGTTCCTGGCTTCGAACCTCGTGAAGGTGCCGGACGGCGGCTGGTTCCCGCTCGCGGTGGGCGTGTTCGTGTACCTCATGAACACGACCTGGCGGCTCGGCAGAAAGATTCTCAGCGAACGGCTGTCGGCGCAATCGATGTCGATCGATGATTTTCTCGGGCAACTGGCGAACAACAAGATCCCGCGCGTTCCCGGCACGGCGATCTTCATGTCGCGCCATCCGGAGGGCGTCCCGACGACGCTGCTGCACAACATCAAGCACAACAAGATCGTGCACAAGCGCGTGGTGCTGATGACGATCGAGACCGAGGACCGCTCGCACCTGGACGAAAAGGAACGGTACGAGTGGGAAGACCTCGGACACGGCGTGTACCGCATCGTGCTTCACTTCGGGTACATGGAAGATCCGAATGTGCCGGAAGTGCTCGAGCGGCTGAGCCCCATCCTCATTCCCTTCAATCCGATGAGCACGAGCTACTTCCTCGGCCGGGAAACGCTGATCCCTACGGAACATCCGGGCATGGCCATCTGGCGCGAGCACATCTTCGCCTGGATGACGCGCAACTCCTCGAGCGCCTCGGTGTTCTTCAACCTGCCGGCGAATCAGGTGATCGAGCTCGGGGCGCAGGTGGAGTTGTAGCGATCCACGCAGACTTCGCTACGGCGCCAGCTCGAGCACCATCCGATACGCGCTCACGTCCTGCGCGGGATTGCTCATCACGCCTGCGGTTCCCATGAACAGCAGGCGGAAGAGGCGATAGGTCTCGAGCGACGACTGCGCGATCACGGCGTCCTTGTTCTCCACCCACCGCGCGTGGCCGTTGCGCGCCCAGAGGTAGTAGTTGCGGCGATCGTTGTACACGCCGGCCAGCTGCATGCGCGACTGATCGATCGCCTCCATCAGCTGCGGCATGTAGACCATGCGGAACGTGCCGGGCCAGACGTATTTCGTGATGAAGCTCGAAGTGCCGAAGGGCACTTTGCCGGCGGCGAAGTCGAGATACGCGCGCGCGCCAGGCTTGAGCAGCTCGGAGAAGCGCTGCATCACGCGCGGGTAGTCGGAGAGGTCTTCGATGACGCCCATGCACGAGATCGCGTCGAAGCGGCGGCCGGGCTCGAACGTGAAGAAGTCCTGATACGAGACGTTCGCGTTGAGCGAATGCTTGTCGATCAAATCCTGCGTGTAGCCCATCTGATCGCGCGAGAGCGTGATCGCCGTGACCTTCACGCCGCGCGTGGCGCAGAACCGCGTCATGCCGCCCCATCCGCATCCGATCTCGAGCAGCTCCTGCCCTTCGCGGAGCTGCAGCTGATCCCACGCGAATTGATACTTGCGCTCCGTGCTCTCTTCGAGCGTATCGTCGTCGGTCTCGTACACGCCGGGCGTGTAGGCGTGGTACTCGTTGTCGGTGCAGAAGAGCTGGATGTTCTTCGAGTCGTAATGCTTCGCGATCCAGGCGGGATTGAGCTTCTCGCGGCCGAGGAGCATCGGCTGCAGGCGGCGCCAGACCTTGAGCCAGGCGTTCTTGTCGTCGATGAACGTGCGCAGCCACATCGCCTTCACGACGTCGCCTTCGAGGTCGAGATCGCCTCGCACATACGCCTCGGCGATGGTGAGCTCTTCGAGCGACTGCAGCGCGCGCATGCCTTGGTCGTTGCGGATATACAGGTCGAACTCCGGCTCGCCCTCGCCGACCGTCGTGACGCCGGTCTGCGTGTGCACGCGAAACGCGCACGGCAGATTCGTGACGCGCGAGAGGATGCGGTTGACGAACCCGCCGACATCCGTGCCGGTGAGTGCGGAAGCGGGAGTGTCCATGACCTTGCTCATGTTCGGAATCTCCACCAATGGTTTTGTTGAGGCGGAGAAGCTTACTCCAACTCCTGATTGCCGGAGCGCTGATCGCGGCGACGTTTTTCGTCCTGCAACGCGCCGGCGGCGCGTTCGCACATCCTTTCGTCGCCGCGTCGCTGATCACCTCTGACGCACCGATCCATCTACCGGTGCCCGTCGCCGGCGTCCGCGCAATCGACCTTCGCAACACGTGGGACGCGCCGCGACCGGGCGGTCGTCGGCATCGCGGCATCGACATTTTCGCGCCGCGCGGACGCGCCGTCGTCAGCGCGACCCGCGGCATCGTCGTGACCGTCGGCACGAACCGCCTCGGCGGCCAGATCGTGCGCGTCCTCGGTCCCGGCGGGCAATGGCATTACTACGCACATCTCGATCGCTTCTCCGATGTCCGCGCCGGCGATGTGATCGCCGCCGGAACGATCCTCGGATACGTCGGCACCACCGGCAACGCGCGCGGCACGCCGCCGCATCTGCATTACGGGATTTACCGCTTTCGTGGCGGGGCGATCAATCCGTATCCGCTCCTCCACCGTACTTCAGGCGACAGGAGGCTCGAATGAAAAAGGCTCTGACCCTCGTCTGCGTATTCGCTTTTGCGCTCTCGCTCGCGGCCGACCAGCACACGGAAAAACCGAAGTCGCTCTACCAGCGCCTCGGCGGTTACGACGCCATCGCCGCGGTGACGGACGACTTCATCGGACGGCTGGCCACGGACAAACAGATCGCGAAGTACTTCGCCGGCCATAGCGAAGACTCGCTGAAGAAAATCCGCCAGCACGTCGTCGATCAGCTCTGCGCCGCCACCGGCGGCCCGTGCGCGTACACGGGACGCGACATGAAGACCTCGCACAAAGGCATGGGCATCACCGAGGCCGAATGGAATCAGGCCGCGGCGCTGCTCGTGCAGACCCTCGACAAGTTCAAAGTGCCGGCGCAGGAGAAGAGCGAAGTGCTCGCGGCGGTGGGGACGTTGAAGAAGGACATTGTGGAGAAGTGACTATCATCTCGGGGATGGCCGCGCCGTACATCCCCGAACCCCCCTCCCAATCCTATTGGGACGCCTCCCCCGAATTTCGCGCGCTGTGCCGGCGCAAGCTCTCCGATGCGGCATACGCGTGGGCGGAGCCGCAATTAACTGCGATGGGGGAGCGTGCGGCGAAGGACGTCGCGCCGCTTGCGGCGATCGCGGACCGCGAGCAGCCGCGGCTCGTCACGCACGATTCGCGCGGGGAGCGCATCAGCCGCGTCGAGTATCACCCGTCGTATCGCGAGATGGAGCGCATCGCCTACGGCTCCGGCATGATCGCGATGAAGTACGAGACGCACGATCACTCCGCGTTCGCGCAAGTCACCGGCTTCGCCCTCGGCTATCTCTTCGCGATGGCGGAGATGGGTTTGTATTGCCCGCTCTGCATGACCGACGGCGTGGCGCGCGTGCTGACGCGCCACGGCACGCACGAGCAGGTGATGCGCGTCGTGCCGCATCTCACGTCGACGGATCACGACACGCTCTGGACCGGCGGGATGTTTCTCACCGAGCGCGCGGGCGGATCGGACGTCGGCGCGAACGAGACGATCGCGCGCAAAAACGGCGACGGCACGTGGCGGCTCACGGGGCACAAGTGGTTCTGCTCGAACGTCGACGCCGAGGCGGTGCTCGTCACCGCGCGCATCGACGGAGCAGGCGAGGGGACGCGCGGCCTCGGCACATTCCTGCTGCTGCCGCGCGAGACCGAAGGCGTGACGATCGAGCGATTGAAGGACAAGCTCGGCGTGCGCTCGATGCCGACCGGCGAAGTCACGCTCACCGATGCGCGCGCCGAGGAAGTCGGCGGCTTCGCGCCGATGACCGACATGCTCAACCTCTCGCGCCTCTACAACTCCGTCGCCGCATGCGCGGCGATCGGACGCGCGGTGCACGAGGCGCGGCATTACATCGAGCGGCGGCAGGCGTTCGGACGCACGGTGATCGAGTGGCCGCTGGCGCAGGAGACGTTCTTCGATATCGCGGCGGAGCACGCCGCGGCGCTGCTGCTGACATTTGAGACGATCGAGTGCCTCGCCCGCGCCGACGCCGGCGACGCCGAGGCCGCAAAATTGCTGCGCATCCTCACGCCGATCACGAAAGCGGTGACGGGAAAAATCGCCGTGCCGTGCGTCTCCGAAGCGATGGAGCTGATCGGAGGAAACGGCTACATCGAAGAAAGCCCGTTGCCGCGATTGCTGCGCGACGCGCAGGTGCTGCCGATCTGGGAAGGCACGACGAACATCCTCGTCCTCGACGCCTTGCGCGTCGCGCACAAGGACGGGAGCCACGAGCTCCTGCTCACGCGCATCCGCACGCGCTTCCCGCGCGAAGCCGACGCGCTCGCGTACATGTTCGCGTCGCTCGACGAGCCCGACGCGCGCGGCTGGATGGACCGCCTCGCGCGCCTCTATCAGCTCACGCTGCTCCTCGATGCGGAGCTGGGCGAGCACGCGGAGCGGCTGGTGAATCGGCCGCTGGGACTCGTGCCCGGCGCGCGGGCGATCTAGGAACGCCGGCGTCCCCGCCGGCTGATCAGGCGGCGTCCCCGCCGCCTTCCGCCCGTGGCGAGGACGCCGGCGTTCCGAGACGCATCGCGCGCAATCGCCCGAACGACTACGGTTCACACTCGCCGGGAAGTCGCTCGTGTCGCACCTCGGCGTCTGCATTGTGGCGTACGCGCTCGGATACACGCCGGTGCTCCTTCTGCTGATGGCGCGGCGCTCCTTTCATCTCGAGGGCGGACCGCCAGTGTGGAACCAGATCGATGCCGCGACCCGCTGGGATCTGAATTTCTGGTTGTGGATGCTGGCGTCGAGCATCGTGCTGCCGGTGCTGGTCGAGGAGACGTTCTTCCGCGGCTACGTGCAGACGCGGTGGATGACGGCGTTTCGCCCGATGACGACGATCGTCTTCATCGCCGTCGTGTTCATCCTCATTCACACGCAGTATCTCGACGGCTCGATCATCGGCACGGCGATGATCGTGACCGGTTTCTGGTGGGCGATCCTCCTCGGCGTGGCGCGCTGGCGCACCGGCTCGCTGATCGCGCCGATGCTCGCGCACGCGCTGAGCACCACGCCGCTGCGGCCCGCGGTGCAGGTCGCTCGCGGCGTCGGTCGCCGGCGCCGCCAATATGATCGCCGCGCTGATGGCGATGCGCCGCGCGGGGTTCGCGTTTCAGTCGTATCTCGAGACCGAGCTCGCGCCGGTCCTGAGCAGCGGATTCCGTCCGCCGATCGCGGCCGGATTCACGAGCTTCATGCCCGCGCCGCCGGTGAAGCGCGCGATTGACGAAGATCTGCCGCGCATCATCGCCGAGGAAGAAACGGACATCGATGATTCCCATCCGCCGCTGCGCGAGCGTGTCGCGGCGCTCGGCGAGATGCCGCAGGAGCTCGACGCCGGCGGGACGCGCGCAACGTCGCTGCTGCACGATCTCGAGCGCCTCGAGACGGAGCTGATCGTGGCGATGGCCGCCGATCCCGCGGCGGCGCGCTCGCTGAATCCGGTGGTGTGGGAGGAGACCGCGACGCGCGTCTATCTGCCGGCGTGGAAGCACAATGCGGAACAGCACGCGGAGACGCTCCGCGGCACGACGGCGCTGCAGGTGCCGGATGTGATGATCAAGATCCGCGAGAACGGAGCGGGCATCGTGGCCTCGGCACTCGCGGCGAAGCTGCACGACGACGGCTGGCTGTGTGACGCGATGCCCGGCACGGCGGTCGCGTTCACGCGCGACGGCCGCACGTTCGAGCCGTTCAACGCCGTCAGCAAACTCGTGGCCGGTGATCTGAACGCGGCGCAATGGGAAGAAGCGTGCCGCGGCGCGGGTATCGAGACGCTGCCGCTGGTCTAGAACAATTTCACGGCTTTCGCCTGCGCCTCGGCGAGCACGTCGAGGAACTTGCCGCGCGCGATCTCGCGCGCGCCGAGGGCCTGCATGTGCGGCGTCATCACCTGGCAGTCGATGAGCGTCGCGCCGCGGGGGCGAAGGTGCTCTGCGAGAAAGAGCAGCGCGAGCTTCGAGGCGTCGGACTGCGTGTGAAACATGCTCTCGCCGGTGAACAGGCCGCCGGCGTCGACGCCGTACAAGCCGCCGACCAGCGCGTCGCCCTGCCACGCTTCGATGCTGTGCGCGTCGCCGGCGTCGTGCAGCCGGGTGTAGGACTGGATGATGTTCGGATGGATCCAGGTCCCATCCTGTTCGGGCCGCGGCATTACCGAGCAGGCGCGGATGACGGCGCGGAAATCGCGGTCGATGGTGAACGTCAACGCGCTTCGCTTTGCGGCTTTGCGCAGCGAGCGCCCGATGTGCAGCTCATCGAGAAACAGCACCGCGCGGCGGCGCGGCGAGAACCATGGCAGCGGCACGCTGTCATGCGGCCATGGAAAAATCCCTTTGCGATACGCCTCGCGCAGCGTTTCCACGCGCAGGTCTTCGCCCATCGCCACCACGTCGCCCTGCGCGTAGCGCGGATCGGGGAAACGAGCCATCGGCGCTACACTAACCGATCATGCGCAACATCATGCCGGTTCTCGCCCTGGCCATGGCTCTGCCCATTCACGCTGCGAGTTGGAGTGGCTGGCGTCTCGTCGAAGGCGGCGGCATCACCGACGCCGCGGCGAGCGCCACGGTCTTCAACGGATCGATGTACCTCTTCGCGAAAGGGAAGGACGCGAAGGTCTACGTCAACCGCGGGCGCACCAACGGCAGCGGTTGGGGCGCGTGGACCGAGGTGCCGGGCGCCGGCTATACCAACGCCGCGCCGGCGTCCGCGGCACACGGCGGCAATCTTTATCTCTTCGCGCCCGGCATCAAGGATCACGCGGTCTACGTCAACAAATACAACGGCAAGGTGTGGAGCGGCTGGTCGCAGATTCCGGGCGGCGGATTGACGGACGTCGCGCTGACGGCGGTGACGCACAAGGGTGATGTCTATCTGTTCGGCAAAGGACTCGCCGATCACAAGGTCTACGCGAACAAGTTCAACGGCAAGTCCTGGACGGGATGGAGCGAAGTGCCGGGAGGCGGCTACACCGACGCCGCGATGGCCGCGACGTCGGCGGGCGGAAAGCTGTTTCTCTTCGCGCGCGGGATCAAGGATCGCGCCGTTTACGTCAACAGCTTGGCCAATTCCTGGGGCGGCTGGCAACGCGTCGGCACCGGCACGACGCGCATCGGCCTCGGCGCGACGACGAGCGGCAACACCGCGTGGGTCGTCGCCGTCGACGATACAGCGCGTCACGTCTGGACGTCAGGACTTGCAGGGGGCTCGACCGGCGGCGCGTGGAGTGCGTGGAGCGAAGTGCCGGGCGGCGGCATCACCGATGCGCCGGTGGCGGCGATCACGAGCGGCGGGAAGATCTCGCTGTTCGCGCGCGGAGTGAAGGACGGGAAAATCTACGTCAACACGTATCAGTGAGAAGGCGTCGGCGAGATGCCGTAGCGCTGCGCGAGCGCGATGAAGCGCGGATCGTTGCGCAGCGGGTCGTAGCGCGGCTCGGTGGGGAGGAACCACAGCAGCGCGTTGCGCTCGTCGAACGCCGCCTCGAGTGACTCCAGCGCGACTTCGTGTTGCCCGACGCCGAGCCAGGCCATGAAGAACGCGTACGGGGTGACGTAGCGCTGTTTCGCCTGCACGTTCAGCTGCTCGACCACCGCCTCGGCATCAGCGATGCGACCCGCGCTGCCATAGACATGCGCGAGCGCGGAGAGGTACATCGCGCCCGGCCCCGCGCTGTCGATGAGAAGCTGCAGATGCGTGATCGCCGTCGCAAAATCGCCGAGTTGTTCGAGCGTGAGCGCGAGATAGTAGTGCGCCGCGGTGACGGACGTTTCGCTTTCGATGATGTGGCGATACCGCGCCAGCGCATCGTCATAGCTCCGCTCGATGTGCAGCGTGATTCCCGCGGCGATGCTGATGATCGGCGAGAGCGGGTCGAGCGACTGCGCGAGCTCGATCAGCTCCATGCCGCGCTTCGTCCGTCCTGATCCGCTGTAGAGCAGTCCAAGCCAGTGCGGCGCCCAGGGATAGTTCGGATTCAGCTGCATCGCTTCTTCGAGCTCGCGATGGGCACTGTCCCAATTCCATTCGATGAGCCCCGCCGCGGCGCCGAGGGCCGCGTGCGGCTCGGCCAGGGACGGATCGAGCTCCAGCGCCTGCTGCGCCGACGCTTTCACGCGCGCGAGCACGTCGCGCGCGGGCAGGGCCTGCATCGTCGCCAGCATCACGAACGAATCGGCGAGTCCGGCGTAGGCCTGCGCGAATGACGGATCGAGCTCGATTGCCTGCTGGAACAGCGCGAGGGCCTGCTTGAGCGCGAGCGGATGGCGCTTCACCCACTGAAAGCGGGCCTTGAGAAACAGCTGCTGTGCCTCCGGATCGACGCTCCGCTTTTTCCGGATCACGCGGCGCGTTCCCGTCGACACGGGACCGCTCGTGCGGATCATCTCGATCATTCCGTTCGCGACGAGGTCGGCGAGCGCGGTCACCTCGTTGACCGGCCGCGTGTATTGCGACTGCCAGAGCGAGAGACCGTTCGTCGCCGAGACCAGCTCCGCATCCACCGACAACTCGCGCGCATCGGCGCGCGCGCGCAGCACGGCAATCGCGGCGACATTCAGCTGGCGGCCGAGTTTGCGCGGATCGAGCTCGCCTTCGACGTAACGCTCCGTCGACGACGGCGCGATCACGCGCAGCTTCCGCACGTGCGCGAGCACGCCGGCGATCGTTTCGGCGAGGCCGTAGACGAGGTAATCGAGCTCGGGATCCGTGTCCTCGTCGGCGAAGGCCAGCACCGCGATCGAGGTGATGCGTCCCTGCGCCTGCGGCACCGCGCCTGCCGGCAACGCTACCGTCGCATCGACTTGCGACGGCTTGACCGGCGCTTTGCGCGCCCGCGAGCGCGGCTTCTGCATCACGTGCTGCAGTTCATCGAGCATCGCCGCCGCGGTGGCGAATCGCTTCGACGGCTCCTTCGCCAGCGCGCGTTTGAGGATCGGCGTGAGCCGCGTGAACTCTTCGTCCTCGATCGGAGGAAAGTCTTCGAAGAGGATCGCCGTGATCGTCGCGACCGCATTCTCGCGATCGAACGGCCGCTTGCCGGTGGCCATCTCGTAGAGCACGACGCCGAGGGAGAAAATGTCGCTGCGCCCGTCGATGGGAACACCGCGCAGCTGCTCGGGCGACATGTACGGCGCGGTGCCGGTGACCATGCCGGGCGTCGACATCATGAGGTCGGTGGAGAGGCCGGACGGTTGCTCGAGCTTGGCCAGGCCGAAGTCGAGGACTTTCACCTGCCCGCGCGGCGTGAGCATGATGTTCAGCGTCTTGACGTCGCGGTGGATGATGCCGTGGCTGTGCGCCTCGTCGAGCGCAGCGGCGATCTGGGAGGCGATGTCGGCGGCCTCCTGAAACGTCGGCCGCGCCTTCTGCAAATGCTCGAAGAGCGTCTCGCCTTCGATGTACTGCATGACGATGTACGGCCGCCCTTCGTACTCGCCGATCTCGTGGATCGTGCAGACATTGGGATGATCGAGCGCCGCCACCGCGCGCGCCTCGCGCAGCATCCGCCGCTTCGCTTCATCGTTGCGCGCGACGGTCTCGGGCAGCATCTTGATCGCCACGCGCCGCCCCAGCTTCGAGTCGTCGGCGAGATACACCTCTCCCATCCCGCCCTCTCCCAACAGCGAAGCGATCCGATAGTGACCGATAGTCTGGGGTGCAGAACCCACGATTTGTAGGGACTATAGATACACTACGGCGAGGAAGACGCCAACCCGTCTCCGGACGGAATAGGCGACACCACCTTTAAGTTGGTCAAGTCAGACCAATGGCCGATCAGGTAAATATCTACGACGCCAAGACGCGCCTCTCCCAGCTCGTCGATCGAGCGGAGGCAGGGGAGGAGATCATCATCGCGCGCGGGGGGCGCCCGGCGGCGAAGCTGGTTCCGTTCCGAGCGACATCGGTGAAACGCAAACCGGGACGGATGCGCGGTCGAATTCGCGTGCGACGCGACTTCGATGATCCGCTGCCTCCGGAGCTCTTCGATCGCGAGGAGTGATGCGGCTCCTTCTCGACACGCACATCCTGCTTTGGTGGACGATGGCTGATCGCCGGCTGTCGAAAGCCCTGGCTGCCGTCATCGCGTCACCGGAACACGACGTCGCCATCAGCGCGGCGTCCATCTGGGAGATCACGATCAAATGGATGTTGGGAAGAATCGAAGTCGACCTCGACGAGTTGGTCTCGGCGATCGGATCGGATGGATTCAGTGAGTTGCCCGTCCGATTCGCGCACACGCTGAAACTCGCCGCGCTGCCTCGCAATCACGACGATCCGTTCGACCGCATTCTCATTGCGCAATCGATCGCAGAAGGTCGCCGGCTGGTGACGAAGGATGAGACGATTCTGGGCTACGCGGGGATTCCGGGGTTCGATCCGCTCTCTTAATAAACCAGCCGCAACTCCTCGCCTTCGGCTTCCACCACCACCGATCCCCCCGCCGCGAGCTTTCCGAACAGAATCTCGTCCACCAGCGGCTCCTTGATCTTCGTCGTGATCAGGCGGGACATGGGGCGGGCGCCGAAGGCTTTGTCGTAGCCGTGTTTGGCGAGCCAGGCCCGGCCGGATTCGCGGAGCTCGAGGGTTACGTTCTTCGCGACGAGCTGCGTTTGCAGCTCGGCGATGAATTTGTCGACGACCTTCTCGATCGTCTCGAAGGCGAGGGGCTCGAAGGCGATCCAGGCATCCAATCGATTGCGGAACTCGGGGGCGAAGGTGCGCTCGATCGCCCCGCGTCCGCGGCCGCTCGCGGGGTTGTTGCGGAATCCGACGCCCGCTTCCGTCATCTCGCGGCCGCCGGCGTTCGTCGTCATGATCATCACGACGTTGCGGAAGTCGGCCTTCTTGCCGTTGTTGTCGGTCAGCGTGGCGTGATCCATCACCTGCAGCAGGATCGAGAAGAGATTCGGATGCGCCTTCTCGATTTCGTCGAGGACGAGCACCGCGTATGGCGTGCGGACGATGGCGTCGGTGAGCAGGCCGCCCTGATCGAAGCCGACGTATCCCGGCGGCGCGCCGATGAGGCGCGACACGGTGTGCGGCTCCATGTACTCGCTCATGTCGAAGCGGATGAACTCCACGCCGAGGGACTGCGCGAGCTGCTTCGCGAGCTCGGTCTTGCCGACGCCGGTCGGGCCGCTGAAGAGGAACGATCCGATCGGCTTTTCGGCATTGCCGAGGCCGGAGCGTGAGAGCTTGATCGCACTCACGACCTGCTTGATGGCGTGGTCCTGGCCGTAGATGACGCGGCGGAGATCCTCTTCGAGACGGCCGAGGCGATCCTTTTCGGAGACCGCGATCGTGCGGGGAGGGATCTTGGCCATGCGCGACACGACGGTTTCGACTTCGTGCACGCCGATCGTTTCCGCGGGCCCGTTTTCGACGCGCAGCATGCGCGCGCGCGCTCCCGCTTCGTCGAGCACATCGATCGCCTTGTCGGGGAGATGGCGATCGTGGATGTATTTGGCGGAGAGCTCGGCGGCGAGCTCGATCGCGTCGTCGGCGAACGTCACGCCGTGATGCTGTTCGTAGTAGCCCTTCAGTCCCTTCAGAATCTCGATCGTCTCGAGAACGGTCGGCTCGCCGATCTCGATCTTCTGAAAGCGCCGCGCAAGCGCGCGGTCGCGCTCGAACGAGGCTTTATATTCCGCATAGGTCGTGGAGCCGATCACGCGCAACTTTCCCGATGCGATTGCCGGCTTGAGAAGATTCGAAGCATCCATGGTTCCGCCGCTCACCGCGCCGGCGCCGACGATCGTGTGAATCTCGTCGATGAAGAGGATCGCCTCTTTCTTCTCCACGAGCGCGGCGATGACGGCCTTCAGCCGCTGCTCGAACTCGCCGCGATACTTCGTCCCCGCGAGCACCGCTCCCATGTCGAGCGCGTAAACCTCGCATCCTTTGAGCACCCTCGGCACTTCGTCCTTATGAATCTTCAGCGCCAGTCCCTCGGCGATCGCAGTTTTGCCGACGCCCGGCTCGCCGACGAAGAGCGGATTGTTCTTGCGGCGCCGGCAGAGGATCTGGATCGTCCGCTCGAGCTCCAGTGAGCGGCCGATCAGCGGATCGATCTCGCCATTCTTTGCGCGCGCGACGAGATCGACGGTGAAGCTCTTGAGCGGATCGCCGGCCGGCGTCCCTTCGTCCTCCGGCATCACGAACGCCGGCTGCGCGCCGCCGGGCGCATCTTTGGCGATGCCGTGCGAGAGGTAGTTGAGGACGTCGAGCTTGTTGATGCCCTGGCTGCGCAGGAGGAACACGGCGTGCGACTGGTCGGCCTGATAGATCGCCGCCAGCATCTGCCCCGTGTCGACTTCCTTTCGCCCGGCGCTCTGCGCGTGCAGCTGCGCGTACTGAATCACGCGCTGGAGCATCGTGGTGAGGACGGGCTGGAGGTCGTCCTCCTCGACGCGGTCGTACGTTTTCTCGATGAACTCGTCGAGATCTTTCTTCAACTGCTCGACGCTCCCGCCGCACGCACGGACGACGTTCACCACGTCGCGATCATGCAGCAGCGCGAACAGCAGATGCTCGATCGTGACGTACTCGTGCTTGCGCCGCACGGCCTCGTTCACGGCGAATTCGAAACTTTCCTGGAGTGCTTTGGCGATCATGGTTTTTGGGTTGCTCGGTTACGCGGTTGCGCGGTTGCGCCGTGGCACCTTCGAGCCGCGCAACCGCGTAACTGTGCAACCTATGCTTTCTCCATCGTAACCAACAACGGATATTCCTGCTCCCGTGCCATGGCCGTCGTCCGCTCGACTTTCGTCTCCGCGACCTCGAAGGTGTAGATCCCGGCGACGCCGACGCCGCGGAGGTGGACGTTCAGCATGACCTGAATGGCCTGTTCCTCGGGCATGTTGAAGACGCTCTCGAGCACCCACACGACGAACTCCATGGTGGTGTAGTCGTCGTTGTGCAGCAGCACTTTGAACAGCGGCGGTTCTTCGACTTTTTCCGCGCTTTCGGCGAGTGCGGCCTCTTCGAATTGCGAGTCGGGCGGCAGCATCGGCGCGTTTAACGCAAAATACGCGCGCGAAAATGCCGCTGGACCACCCGTTGTATGAGCGCATCCGCCGATGGGTTCCGGCCGCCTTCTTCGTCGGCGGGTTTCTCTGGGATGCGTTCACGCTCGGGCGCTCGATCACGTCGCTCGATCTCTGGATCCTCCTCGGCTATCTCACCGGCGCCGCGGCGATCCTGGTGATGATCGGCCGCGAGGTGAAGTTCCGCTACTCGCAGTACCTCAACGCCGTGCTGCAGTTTTTCTTCGGCGGGATCGTCAGCGCGCTGTTCATCTTCTACTTCCTCAGCTCGAGCAGTCTTGCGAGCTATCTCGTCGTCGCGGCGCTGGCGCTGCTCCTCGTCGGCAACGAGTTTCTCGAAGACGCCTACAGCGAGCTGACGCTGTCGTGGGCGTTCTTCACACTCTGCGCGGCGATGTTCTTCAACTTCGCGCTCGCGCATCTCTTCCGGAGCCTCAGCACGTTCTGGTTCTACCTCGGCACATTGATCGCCGTGCTGCTCGCCCTGCTGCTCCGCCGCACCTCGAAGCACGAGTCGGGGAGCGTGAAGCCGGCAATCGTCCTCGCCGCGCTGATGCTCGTCCTCCACGCGCTCAATTTCATCCCGCCCGTGCCGTTGGTGAAGAAGCAAATGTTCCTCGCCCACGATCTCCACCGCACGCGCGACGGCTACACTGCCGCGATCGAGCCGCCCGGCTGGCGCATCTGGCGCACGTCGTCGGCGCTGTTTCATCGCAGCGGTTCCGAGCGCGTCTACTGCTTCACCTCGGTGTTCGTGCCCCACGGGATCAAGACCACGATCCGCCACCGCTGGCAGTACTACGCGGATGGATGGAAGACCGCCGACGTGCGCGCCTTCGCGATCGAAGGCGGACGCACGAGCGGCTATCGCGGCTACACGTACAAACAAAACGTGACGCCGGGACGCTGGCGCGTGACGGCGGAGTCAGAGAGCGGCGCGGCGATCGGGATTCTGGACTTTACGGTCGTGGCGGGGAGTGCGGAGCGGACGAAGGCGGTTCGGCTGTGAACACGTACTCGTGCTGCGCGTCCCGCACCGTCAGCGTCTTCTTCTCGCCGGCCCCGGGGATGAACTCGAGGCCGTCGATGCCGGGAGAGATGGTGACGAAGGTGACCGTGCCGTCGTTCTCGCGGCGCGTGGCGACTTCGCTTCTCCATTCGCCGACATCGAACGTCGTCACCGCGCCGCTGCGCGTGACGGCGACGTCGCCGAGGGCGGCGTTCGAGTAGCGCGCGGCGAGCTTGCCCGCTTCGGAAGCATCCGCAGGTACGGTCAGCAGCTTCCGTGCGGCGGCGAGGTCGTCGTAGACGCGCTTCGCCGCGGCGGCGATATCTTTGTCCGCTTCCGGCTTTCCGTCGAAGAGCAACTCGAGCAGTTTGCGGCGGAACGGTCCGCGCAGGAACACGCCCGGATCGCTGTTCGTCAGGATCACTGCGCCGACGCGCTGCTCCGGCAGCCAGATCATGTCGCTGTGATAGCCGATCATGTCGCCGCCGTGGCGGAGGACCGGCACGCCGTACGTGGTGTCGACCATCAGGCCCATGCCGTACGTCACGTCCTTGCTCATCGCCACCTGCGGCGCGCGCCGCGCGAGCAGCGGCTCCTTGCCGATGTAGCGCTTGCCACTCGGCAGCTTGCCTTCGTCGATCTCCATCTGCACGTACTTCAGAAGATCGCGAACGTTGCTCCACGCGCCGCCGGCGGGACGCACGGGGATGATCGAATAGTTAGCCGCCATCACGGCGTGGATGGTCTTGCCGTCGACGCTCGCGCCGTGCGAGCCGGCGTGATTCGCCTCCAGCGCGCGCTTGAAATCGAACGTCGTCGACTTCATCGCCAGCGGCGCGAAGACGAGCGTGCGCATCGCTTCGTCGTAGCCGGCGCCGAGCTCGCGGTCGGGGAAGGCTACGTGTCCGCCGACGTAGCCGCCCGCGGAGGCGAGCGGATTCGAGTACTGAAACAGCTCGCCGAACTTGCTCGTCGGCTGCATCGCGCCGAGGGTCTTCAGCGCGCTTTCGGGCGTCACGCCGTCGAACTGGAAGATCCATTCGAAATCCTGGCGCGGGAGGCCGGTGCAGGCGCAGATGAGATGGCGCACGAGGACGCGGCTCGTCGTGTCCGCATCGCCGAGGCGGAAGGAGGGGAGGACCTTGGTCACAGGAGTGTCCCAGGTGAGCTTTCCTTCGTCGACGAGCTTGGCGAGCATCAGCGTCGTCATCGCCTTCGTGTTCGACGCGATCATGTAGAGCGTGTCGGCGTCCGGCTTCGTCTTGTCATCGATGTCGCGCGAGCCGAAGCCGTCGGCGAAGACGACTTTGCCGTCCTGAACGACGCCGATGGAGACGGCTGGCACTCCAAGTTTCTTGCGGCCGTCGTCGACGAAGCGCGACAGCTCGGCGAGGCGCTTCGCATCGAGCTTGTTCGCGGTCTTGCCGGCGAACGACTCGCGCGCATAGCCCTTCGGCAGCAGCCGGCCGAAGATCAGCGCCACCTGTGCGCCGCGCTTTTCGCCGACTCCCTGGTCCATGTCGTAGATGCCGATCGTCCAGACGTCGTTGGCCTTGCGCGCGATCGCCTGCACGCCGCGCTTTTCATTCGGCGCGGTCTGGTAGTTGTAGATGCGGATGCGTGACCAGCCGTCCTTGTCGGGAAGATCGTTCGTGTTCAGCAGCGGCCATTTCGCTTCGCCGTACTCCGCCCACGCCAGCCGCGACTGCGCTATCCGCATCCTTCGCCTTGACGTCGACCAGCGCGACGCGCGAGTTCCCCTCGGGGGCCGCGAGAATCGTGGCATTGCCGCGGACCGAAAGGCTCCACCCCGCCGGCGCGATGAACGCGTTTCCGGCGACGGTGGTCTTCGGCGTGTCGGCCGTCATCACGTCGCCCGCGGGCTGTGCGGCACTCTGCAGAGCGAAAAGGGAGATGGCGAGAAGGCGAGTCAGCGCTTTCATGACAAAAACCTAACCCAACTCGCCGGCTCCCGTCCAACGAGCAGGAGGCTTTCCATGCGCCGATTCCTGCTCGGGTTGCTCGCGGTCACATTCCTCGCGTCACCGCTCACTGCCGCCGATTCATTCGTGTACGTCATTGACGGCCGGTGCATCACCAATGGCGCGCCGGTCAACAACAAAGCGATCAAGGCGAAGTACAGCGGCTCGTACTTCTGGTTCTCGATCGATGGGAAGGCCTACCTCGTCCGCGATCCGGACGTGCTCAGCGCAATGAAGCCGATCTATGCGCCTGTGTTCGACATGGGATTCGATTTCCCGATCGGCGAGCAGTTCGAGGTCATGGTGAAGCAGCTCTCCGTCCTGAAGGAGCAACAGCGCCCCGGACTCACCGACGCGCAGCGCCTCGCGCTGAAATTCGAGCAGAACCGCCTCGCGACCCGTCAGAACGAGCTCGCCAAGCGCGCGAACACCGCGGCGAAGAGGGCGAACGAATACTCCGCGCGCGTGGATGAGATGAACCGGAAGATCGAAGGTCAGCTGCACGACCTCGGCGTGCAGTTGATTGCGTCGAGGCTTGCGGTGAGAGCTCAGTAGGTCAAGTTCGCAGGCCAGCTTGAGACCGGATAAAAGTAGGAGACCGCCTGGGCGGCACTCGCGACGATCAGCCCGCGCACCGCGAGAGTGTCGGCGTCGACGACCGGCGCACCGGCCGACCCAGGCGCCAGCGAGGCCGCGACCTCAGCGAGACCGCTCACCTTTCCGACCGGCATGATCTGCACTTCTTCGAGTTCGGCGGCCGTCACCGTGAGCCCCGACGAGATTCCGACACGACTGCCGGCGGCGACGACGATGCGCACCTCGGTCTCGTCGGCGATCTTCGTCCGATCGAGGGGCAATCCGGGCGCGTTCAGCTCCTTCGGTGCCGCGAAGACCGCCGGTCCGAACGGATGGCTCAGGTCGCGGTGAAGCAGTTCCGTCTCGAGCTGAACACCCGTGGAGGTGAGCACTTTGACCTTGCCGTCAGACTGAAACCTCCCGCCGGAGAAACCCTCCGTCACGATGACACGCGGCTCCTCCAGAAGAACGCCGGTGCAAATGGGCACTTTGCCGTTCACCGGCACCAACCCCACTACCGACGCCAGTAAATCGTCGATCGTGCGTTGGACGGGCCGCGTTTCTTCAGCGGCCGCAGACAACACCGCTTGCGCTTGCGTCGCGACCCGGGCTCCGAGTTGCGAGGCCAGCGCCGTGAACAGCTGCTCGAATTTGCACTCTTCTCCGATCACGGCGCGCACCCGCTCGTCTTTCTGCAGCGATTCCGGCACCTTCGTCGGGTGGAGATACCAGATCGCAGTATCGGCGTCGCGGCCGGCGACCAGTTCGCGGATCGGTTTGTCGTTCATGCTGTAGCCGACGATCACCATGTCGCGCTGGTCGAGCACCTTCTCCAGGTATGGCTTGATCTCGCCGTCGAACGCCTCCATCTCCGCCAGGGTCCAGGCCATGGTGCGATGGAACAGATCGCCATGCAGCTTCAGGATCTTCAGACGCGGACTGCGCCCTTTGAGGATCGGTTTCAGCTTCTCCGGCCGGATGATGCCATTCACGAGCAGGAGGTAGTCTTTGCGCCACAACCGCGCGTCCGCGAGCGCGTCCTCCAGCAGCGGGTCCATGTTCGTGGAGAGGACCAGGTCGAAGTAGTCCTCTTCGAGCAGCGCCGCCAACGCGTGGTAGCCGGGCGTGATCTCCGCCGGCACGCGCGTCTGCAGGAACTCTGCGAGCCGCACGTAACGCTCCTCGGCCGTGTACTTCTCGATGTGCAGGGAGAACTCGTCGAAGTTTGCAACGCCGCTGAACTTGAAGAGCTCCGACATCAGCCCGACCCCGGCCGCATACGATGCGCCGGCACCGAGAAGGAGGACTGGCCGGGTCTCCCCAGCTCTCGCCGCTGCCGCAGATAGGTCGCCAGGTCGTCGAACGTGCGCAGCTGCATCAGATCATCCGCCCCACCACATGCTCCGTCATGGCCTTCGCCAACTCGTGCTCTCCCATGAACACCACCCCCGCGTTCTCCTGGCGCAGCATGGTCGCTTCTTCATCGCTGTGGGTGCGCAATACGATCTCGATCTTGGGGTTGAGCTGTCGGGCGAGGCCGACCATTTTGCGGACGCCGACGGTGTCGGGGGTGGCGATGACGAGCATGGCGGCGCGGGCGACGTGGGCCTGGATGAGCACCGCTGGATCGTTGGCGTCGCCGGAGACGGCGTGGATGCCTTGCTCGCGCAACTTTTCGACGAGCTCGCGGTTGGTTTCGGCGATGGTGAAGGGGATGCCGCGCTGCTGGAGGGTTTCGGCGATGCGGCGGCCGACGCGGCCGTAGCCGACGATGGCGACGTGGCCGGTGAGCTGCGAGGCGTCGACGGTGTCGGGCAACACTGAGAGCGGGTCGGCGCGTTGTTCGAGGCGTTGGGCGAGCGAGGAGCGTGCGCGAATCCATCGCTGTGCGGGCTCGACGATCGCCCAGACTGCGGGGTTGATGGCGATGGAGAGAATCGCGCCGGCGAGGATGAGGCTTTGGCCTTCCTCCGACAACAGGCCGTGCGTGACGCCGAGGCGGGCGAGGATGAAGGAGAACTCGCCGATTTGGGCGAGACCGGCGCCGACGGTGAGGGCGGTGTTGAGCGGGTAGCGGAACAACAGGACGAGCGCGATCGCGGCGAGGGTGTTGCCGAGGATCACGATGGCCAGGACGCCGAGGAGCGCGAGCGGCTCGCGCACGATCACCATCGGATCGAAGAGCATGCCGACGGAGACGAAGAAGAGCACCGCGAAGGCATCGCGCAGCGGGAGCGATTCATCGGCGGCGCGATGGCTGAGCTCCGACTCGCGCATCATCATTCCGGCGAAGAACGCGCCTAACGCGAACGACACGCCGAAGAGCGCAGCCGCGCCGTAGGCAACGCCGACGGCGGCGGCGATGACGCAGAGTGTGAACAGTTCGCGCGATCCCGTTTTCGCGACGGCCCAGAGAATGCGCGGGAAGAGGCGCTTTCCGGCGATGAGCATCAGCGCGATGAAGGCGCCGGCTTTCACGAACGTCAGCGCGAGCGTGGCGCCGAGGCCTGCCTTCGCCCCTCCGGCGAGCGGCGGCAGAAGAACGAGCACGACCACCATGAAGAGGTCCTGCACGATCAGCCAGCCGACGGCGATGCGGCCGTTGAACGTTTCGAGCGCGTTGCGCGCTTCGAGTGCGCGCAGCAGGACGACCGTGCTTGCGACGGAAAGCGCGAGGCCGAAGACGAGTCCCGCGCCGAAGCTCCAGCCCCAGAGCATCGCCGTCGCGCAGCCGAGGGAGGTGGAGAAGAGGATTTGTGCGGCCGCGCCGGGAAATGCGACCGCGCGCACGGCGGCGAGATCGGCGAGGGAGAAATGCAGGCCGACGCCGAACATCAGCAGCATCACCCCGATCTCGGCCAGCTGTCCCGCGAGCGCGACGTCGGCGACGAAGCCGCGCGTGTTCGGGCCGATGATGATTCCGGCGAGGAGATAGCCGGCCAGCGGAGGAAGCTTCAGCCGCGCGGCGAGGAAGCCGAAGACCATCGCCAGCGCGAACGCCGCGGCGATGGTGGTGATGAGGGCTGTCTCGTGCGGCATTGCCCGCGCAGTTTAGAGCGCGAGCACGCTTCCCGCATCCACTTCCACGGGTTCCTCGCCGCGTTTGAACACGCGCGCCGTGGTGAGACCGATCAGCGTCGTCACGCGGTCCTCGATGCGGAGCATCGTTCCTTCGCGCAGACCGACCACCGGCGCCGTGTTTTCTTCGTGGAACTGGCGGATGCGTTCTTCGCGCGTTTCGCCCTTGTGCGTCGACCCGGGATCGGAGTCGACGTAGTGGGGATTGATCTGGAAGCGAATGAGATCGAGGGCCTTGAACGACGGCGGATAGACGATCGGCATGTCGTTCGTCGTCATGATCGTCGGGCAGGCGGCGTTCGTGCCGGCGCTCGAGCCGATGTACGGCACGCCGTACTCGCACACGCGCTGCGAAATCGGCTCGAGCAGCTCGCGCTCGTACAGTGCTTTGAGCAGGCGGAACGTGTTGCCGCCGCCGATGAAGATCGCCTCCGCGCGCGCGACGTCGCTGGCATCGTTCACCTGCGTCACCTCGATGTCCATACGTGCGAAGCGCTCGCGCAGGATCAGCGTGTACGCCGTGTGATCGAACTGCGCGAACGGAACGAACGCGATGCTGCGCCGCGCGGTGAGGATGCGGCGGATTTCCGGCTCGGCGTGATCGAGGAAGCCGTAGCCGTAGACGTTGGAGCTCGAGATCAACAAAAGACGCGTCATGCTTTCAGCCACCATGCCATCGGTCCGGGATACCAGAGGAACAGGCCGAGGCCTTTTCCGACGCGGACATTCTGCACGCGGCGATTCACGGCCCACTTCGAGCCCACCTGCACGGTCCAGAGATACGGCTGATCGCGCGCGATCACGTCGTGCAGCTGGTGATAGATGTCGGTGCGGCGCGCGGGATCGAATTCGACGCGTCCCTGCGTGATCAAGTCATCCACTTCGGCGCTGGCGTAGCCGCCGATGTTGAGACCCACGGGCGCTTTCTGGCTCGAGTGAAAGAGCGAGAAGAGATCGCGATCGGGATCCGGCTCGAGCACCCAGGAGAGGAACGCGGCCTGGAAATCGCGCTTCATCAGCCGATCGAAAAACGACGCGCCCTCCATCGTCTGCAGCTCCATCTTCACGCCGATCTTCTGCAGCGCATCCTGCAAAATCTGGCTGTGATCGCGCCCCACCTTCCCCTCGGGGATGAGCAGCGTGAACGCGAACGGCTTGCCGCCGCGATCGAGCACACCGTCGTCGTTCGTGTCCTGCCAGCCGGCCGATTTCAGCAGCGCCGACGCCGCGGTCGGATTGAACACGATCGGCTCGACGGCGGGATTGTTTGCCCATTGATCGGGCGTGAACGGACCCGTCACCGGCCGCGCCTGGCCGTAATACAGCTTCTCGATCACCGTGTTGCGATCGAAGCTCATCGCCAGCGCGCGGCGCACGCGGGCGTCGTTGAACAGCGGGTCGTCGACGTTCCAGGTGAAGCAGTTGTATGACAGCAGCCAGGCGTTGAAGAACTCGATCTTCTCCTTCACCGCCGGATTGTCTTTTTCGCGGAACCAGACGTCATTGTCGATGCGCCCGACGTCGAGCGTGCCGCGGAGGAATCCGTTCCACGCCGTGATGTTGTCGGAGACGACGCGGAAGAGAATCGACTCGATGTGCGGCTTCTCGCGCCAGTAATCCTTGCGCCGCTCGAGCAGAATCGTGCGTCCGGTCTCGCGGCGCTTGAACACGTACGGACCGTTGCCGACGATCGCCATGTTCTTCGACAGCTCGCCTTTGCCGTAGACGTGCTCCGGCACGACGCTGATGTTGAACGACAGCAGCTGCGTCGCGCGCGCCTCTTTGAAGCCGACGCTCACGGTGCGATCGTCGAGAGCCTTCGTCGCCGCGCGATCGAGGCCGTCGAACCACGCGCCGAACTGCGGCGACTCGTCGAGGCTCTTCAGGATCGTGAAGACGACGTCGCTCGCCAGCACCGGCTTGCCGTCGCTGAACGTCGCCCGCGGATCGAGATGCAGCGTGTACGTGCGGCGGTCGGCGCTGACCTCCCACTTCGTCGCCAGACACGGAATCGGCTGCAGGTTCGCGTCGAAGGCGATGAGCGGCTCGTAGAGGTACGCGAGCACCTGCCGCTCTTCCTCGCCGGAGTGGAGGATGTAGTTCAGCGTCTGGACGTCGCTCTCGATGCGCCGCTGGAGGCGGCCGCCGTCCCGCGGAGTTGGGGGTTGGGGGGTAGGGGTTAGGGGCTGAGGGGCAGGTGTCTCGCGGTTGCACGCGATGGTAAAGAGGAGCAGGAACGCGATGGCGAGACGCCGCATGTCGTGCGGATTCTAGTCTGGCATCGCTTTTGTTGCGCTCGCTTTGCACATGAAGCGTTGCATCGTCGCGATGGCATTGGTGCTCGCCGCCTGCGGATCTTCCGAGCAGGAGGCGCGCGACAGCGTCGCGTCGTGGGCCGCAACGGAGAAGATGACCGCCGAGGAGTGGAAGCGCGGCGCGGTGACGGACGCGTACGTGCGGAGCACGGCGAAGGTGGCGATCGAAGAGTTGCAGAAGCTCGATGCGCCGGAACGAGACGCCGCGATTCGGGCGTGGCGCGAGTTGCTCGATCGAGCGAAGCGATGAAGAACGTCCTCAAGATCGCCCTCGGCATCCTCACGAGCATCGGCGGGTTTCTCGACGTCGGCGCGATCGCGACGAGCGCCGAGGCAGGGGCGGTGTTCGGGCCGCGGCTGTTGTGGGTGCTCGCATTCAGCACGCTCTGCATCATCTTTCTCGTCGAGATGGCGGGCCGGCTGGCCGCCGTTTCGAAGCACACGCTCGCCGACGCGTTGCGCGAGCGCTACGGCTTCCGCTTCTTCGTCATCCCGTACGTCGCCGAGGTGATCGTCGATCTGCTCGTCCTCGGCGCGGAGATCGGCGGCGTCTGTCTGGCGCTGCAGTTCGTCACCGGCGTCCCGTTCCGCTGGTTCGCGCTTCCGGTGGCGCTGCTGGTGTGGCTCTTCATCTGGCGCGGCTCGTTCGGATTCGTCGAAGACGCGACGGCGGTGCTCGGCCTCATCACCCTGTGCTTCGTGGTCGGGGCGATCCGGATGAAACCCGACCTGCACGCCGTCGCCGCCGGGTTCATCCCGTCGCTGCCGCCGCACGATGCGGCGCACTACTGGTACATCGCGCTCAGCATCATCGGCGCGATCATCAGTCCGTATCTCATCTACTTCTATTCGTCCGGCGCGGTCGAAGACGGATGGTCGGTGAAAGACCTGCGCGTGAACCGCGCGGTGGCGACGATCGGCATGGGTTTCGGCAGCGTCGTGGCGATGGGCGTCATGGTCGTCGCGGCGATGACGCTCCTTCCGGCCGGCATCGGCCTCGATCGCTACGAGCAGGCGCCGCTGATGCTGTCCCGCGCCCTCGGCGTCACGGGTTTTTATCTCTTTGCCGCATCTCTGGGCATCGCCTGCTTCGGCGCGTGCGTCGAAGTCTCGCTGGCGCTCGCGTATCTCACCGCGCAGACGTTCGGCTGGAATTGGGGCGACAACCTTGCGCCGCGGCGGAACGCGCGGTTCGCGAGCGTCTACACCGGTTCCATCCTGATCGCCGCGTGCATCACGCTCCTCGCCAGCGATCCGCTGAAGCTCACCCTTTTCTCGATGGCGCTCACGGTCGTCATCCTGCCGCTGCTTCTGTTGCCGATGATCATGCTGATGAACGACAAGAAATTTCTGAAAGAGCATCGCAACGGATGGATCAGCAACACGATGGGTGTCGTGATCGTGGTGACGGCGCTCATCCTGAGCATTCTCGCGATTCCGCTGCAGTTGATCGGAGGGTGATGTGGACCTGCTGCTCGATGTGCTCGATCAACAACTGCTCGACAAACACGATCGCAAATCCGGCAAGGTCGACGGCATCGCCATCGAGCTGCGCGAAGGAAAACCGCCGCGCGTCGCGTATCTGGAGATGGGCACGGACCCGCTGGCGCGGCGCATCTCGCCGCGGCTCGAGCGCTGGCTCCAGGCGTTGCGCGCGCGGATGGGCCGCAAGGTCGAGCCGTTTCAAGTGCCGTGGTCGAAGGTGACGAAGGTGCATCTCACCGTCGACGCCAGCATCGATGCCGCGAAGGAGCCGGGCTTTCACGTCGAGCGCTGGCTGGCGGAGCACGTCATCGGACCGATTCCCGGCTCGCAGATCGAGCACGAGGACAAGCAGCGATGATCGTGCATCTCGAGCTGATCGTCGGAAAGGAAGTGCGCGACACCGCCGGCCGCCGCGCCGGGCGCATCATCCAGGTGCACGGCGAGGAAAAGGGGAAGGAGTTTCTGATCACGCACTACGTGCTCGTCGAGGGCTACATCGGATTTCTCCTGCACGAGCTCGGAGCCACCGGCCGGCGCACGAAGCGCCGCGTCCCGTGGGAGCAAATGGATCTGCGCGATCCGCTGCATCCGCGGCTGTTGTGCGCGGTGGAAGAACTAAAGACTCACGCGTAGACCTTGCGCTCGAGCCAGCCCCACAGCAGCGTCGCGTCGGAGAAGCCGGGCAGCTTCGCGATCGTCGCATCGACGTGCTTCGCCGCGGCGCGGCCATCCTCGCCGTCGAACAGCCATCCCGAGACCCAGCACGCCAGCGCATCCGGCTGATGCGACGCGCCGACCGGCGTGTAAAACCGATCCATGATCGCGCGCACATTGCGCGACACGCCCGGCCGCGCGAGCCGCTCCTCGGCCTGCCACATGTAAAACGCAAAGTGCCGCGACTCGTCGCGGATGATGCGATTCAGCAGCTCGTTCAGGATCGGATGCTCGTTCTGCTGCGTGAGTCGCCGATACGCGTGAATCGTCGTGCACTCATGCATCGCGCCCCAGGCCATGTGCAGCGCGAGGAAGTCCTTCCACGCCGCCGACATCATCCGCGTGACCGCGCGATCGATGTAATCGCGAAAGGTCGTCCGCTCGCGCGTCCGCGGCGGCAGCGGATGTCCCGCGCAATCGAGAAACCTCGACAACGCGCGGCCGTGCATCCCTTCCTCATACAGCCAGCAGACGAGAAACGGACCGACATGCTCATCCTCGAGCGCGCGCTTGGAGAAGAACGTGCGCGGAAAGACGACCGTGTGACTCTCGACGTCCTGCATGTACGCGAGGATGCGGAGGACGTCGTGGGGAAGGGGATGATCGCGGATCGCGTCCCACTCGATGCCGTCGAGATCGATCGGTCGCGAGGTTTCGATGAAACGTTGGAATTGGGGTGGATCGGTTTGCAGGCATGGCCTCACAGTATAGTCACGCTCGTGTTCGAGTCCGTCGTCCCCGATCCCGCGCAGGATGCCATTCCGCGCGTCGCGCGCATCCTGCGCACGATCGCCGGCCTGATCGTCGTCTGGCATCTCATCGCGTTCCTCCTCGCGTTGACCTCGCATCGCTTCATCCAGCCGCTCTCTCTCGTGTTCAACGCCGCGCTCGCGGCAGTCATGTGGATCACGGCGTGGGGCATCGAGGAGCGAAAGAGCTGGGCGCGGTGGGTGGGAATCGCCGTGGGAATTCTGGAGCTGTTCAACTTTCCGATCGGGACGTTGGTGGGAATCGCGGTGCTGGTGTATCTGGGGCGGGCGAGCAGGGCGGGGTTGTTTGGAACGCCGGCGTCTTCGTCGCGGGCGGGAGGCGGCGGGGACGCCGCCTGATCAGCCGGCGGGGACGCCGGCGTTCCGAGGCTCCCGTGCCCGGGGGCTGGGGGGGCACCTTCCGTAAAACCCGAAGCCCGCCCACACACGGGCTCACTCGCTCCCGATCACCCACTTCTCATAAACATCCCCCGGCAGCTCGCGCACGAAGCGCGAGGGCTCCATCAGGATGTCCATGCCGCCGCGATCGCGGGCCATGACGGGGAAGACGAGATAGAGCTCCTGCATCGCGCGGGTGACGGCGACGTAGAACAGGCGCCGCTCTTCTTCTTCGCCGGGGATCACGAGCTCGCGCGTGCCGGCTTCGTCGATGACCGGGGCGTCTTCGACGGCGCCTTCGAGGAGCGGGAGCGCTTCGGGCACGCGGCTCGGTTCGACGCGGATGATGCCGCCGGGCACGCGCAGCGCGCGTTGCGAGGGGAAGCGTCCGTCGGCGAGCCACATCACGAACACGACGCGCCACTCCAATCCCTTCGCCTGGTGCACGGAGGTCAGCACGATCTTTTCGTCCTCGGGACCGACCGTCGCGACGTCTTCGCCCGCGATCGGGTTCGCGAGCGCGACTTCATCGAGGAACTGGTTCACGTCCTCGTAGCGCAGCGCGTATTGCGAGAGCTGCTCGAGATCGTCGAGGCGCGCCTGCGCATTCGCGAACTTCGCGCGCGCGTAGTCGGCGTAGCCGCGCTCGACGACGATGCGGATCGACTCCGACGGGTTGTGCTTCATCCCTTCGCCGTCGAGGAGACTGAGGACGCTGCGCAGGCTCTTCATGCTCTCGGCGACGCCGCGTCCGCTGACATCGAGTCCGCGCAGGAACTTCTCCAGCGGGTTCACGGCCTCGCTGATCCGCGCCCAGACCTCGGCCGCGGTTTTCTCGCCGACCTTCGGGTAGAGCTTCATCGTGCGTTTCCACGACAGCTCGTCGCGCGGGTTCGTGGCGATCTTCAGATAGGCGAGGACGTCTTTGATGTGGGCCTGCTCGAAGAAGCGGACGCCCGAGCGGATCTCGTACGGGATCAGCCGCCGCGAGAGCTCCATCTGCAGCTCGAGCGACTGGTAATGCGAGCGATAGAGCACCGCAATGTCATCGAGATGCTCGCCTTCGTCGCGCAATTCGAGAATGCGCTGAGCGATGAAGTTCGCCTGCTCGTACACGTCGTCGACGCCGACGACTGCCGGGTCGGGTCCGTCGCCGCGCACCGCCTGCAGCTCTTTGCGAAACTGAAAGCGGTTCTGCGCGATCGATGCATTGGCGAGCGTCAGAATCTGCCGCGTCGATCGATAGTTGGTTTCGAGCTTGTAGATCGCGGCTCCGGGGAAGCGGAGCGGGAACGTCAGGATGTTCTCGAATGACGCGCCGCGGAACGAGTAGATCGACTGCGCGTCGTCGCCGACGACCATCACGTTGCGCTTCACCGACGCCATCGCGTCGATGATGTCGGCCTGCAGTTTGTTCGTGTCCTGATACTCGTCGACGAGGATGTAGCGATACTTGCGCTTCAGCGCCTCGGAGATCGCTTCGTGGTCGTCGAGCAGCACTTTCCAGAGCACGAGCAGGTCGTCGAAGTCCATCGCATTCGCATCGCGCTTGCGCTCCTTGTAGCGGCGAAAGACGTCCACCATCTCCTGGGTGTAGAGCATGAAATGCGGGTAGTTCTGCTCCAGATGCAGCTCGAGCGGCGTGCGGGTATTGATCAGAAATGAGTAAATGTCGAGCAGCACGTCGCCCTTCGGGAAGCGCTTGTCGAGCGTCTTGATGCCGACCGAGGAGATGGCCGACTCCATCATCTCCTTCGAGTCCTCGTCGTCGAGGATCGTGAAATTGCTGCGGTAGCCGAGGGGCTCGGCGTAGCGGCGGAGGAGCCGGTTGCCGATCGAATGGAAGGTGCCGCCCCAGATGCGGCGCGTATCGATCGTCACGAGCTGCTCGACGCGGCTGAGCATCTCGCGCGCGGCCTTGTTCGTGAACGTCACGAGCAGGATGTCCGAGGGATCGACGCCGTCCTCGATGAGACGCGACACGCGATACGTGAGCGTACGCGTCTTCCCGCTGCCGGCGCCCGCGATCACCAGCATCGGCCCGTCGGTCGCCATCACCACCTCGAGCTGCTCGTGATTCAGCTGGTCTTCGTACGGGACGCGATATTTCTTCTGCGGCTTCGGGGCGGGCTTGAGGGTGTATTTGCGGACCTTGGTCACGCCTCAATGCTATCGTCTCTTCGCATGCTCCCGCCCCGCCTCGCTGCCTGCATCGCGATCGTCTTCTGGGGCATCTCCTTCGTCGCCACGAAGGCCGTGCTGCGCGATCTCGCGCCGGTGACGCTGATCTTCACGCGCTTTCTCATCGGCGCGATCGTGCTGCTGTTGATCGTGCGCGAGCTGCCGCCGCGCGATGCGTGGCCGCAGCTGGCGCTGATGGGATTCATCGGCGTGTTCGTGCATCAGATGCTGCAGGCGTTCGCGCTGACGATGACGACGGCGACGAATTGCGGCTGGCTCATCGGCATCACGCCGATCTGGTCGGCGGTGCTGGCGGCGATCGTGTTGCGCGAGCGGTTCGGTTTCTGGAAAGTGGTCGGACTCGCCGGCGGATTCGCGGGCGCGCTGCTCGTTGTCACGCGCGGCGATTTCAGCGCGCGCGTTCTCGGGCGGCCGTCGACGCTCGGCGACGCGATGATTTTTCTCAGCACGATCAACTGGGCGATCTACACGGTGATCGGCCACAGGATCATCCGCCGCCTCGGCCCGCGCCGCGCGACCTCGGGAGCGATGCTGTTCGGCGTCCTCATGCTCACGCCGTTCTTCGTCGCGCGGCAGGGATGGCACGATCTGCCGCATCTGCGCGCGAGCGGCTGGGGCGCGCTCTTGTTCCTCGCCGTTGGCTGCTCCGCGCTCGGCTACCTCTTCTGGTATGGCGCGCTCGAGCACATCGAGGCCTCGCGCGTCGCGGCGCTGCTCTACGCCGAGCCGCTCGTCACTTTTGTCGCGGCGGTGCTGCTCCTCGGAGAACGTGTCAGTGCCGTAACCGTGGCGGGGGGAATCCTGGTGCTGGCAAGTGTGATTCTGGCGCAGTATGCACCTGGCGCAGCGCCTGCTGTGCAACAGAACCCGGAGGAAGCTGGATGACCCGCCGTATCTCGATCTTCACACTCGCTGCTCTCGTCACCTTCGCCTGCGCGACCGCCGATGGCGCACGCGCGAAGAAAGACGCCGCGCCGGCCGCGCCGACGCGCTATTCGTCCGAAGCCGGCACGACACCGGTCGGCGTCATTCCCGACGCCACACTGCGCGATGCGCAACGCGGACGCGACGTCAGCCTCACCATCGACTATCCGACGACTCCCGGCCCGCATCCGCTCATCATCTTCTCGCACGGCTTCGGCGCGAACGGCCGCGCGTACGTCGGGCTCAGCTCGCATTGGGCGAGCAACGGCTATGTCGTGATCAAGCCCACGCACACGGGCGACAACACGCTTCGCCTTGCCGACATCACGCCCGCCGATTTCCGCTACCGCGTCGCCGACATCAAGTTTGTCCTCGACTCGCTCGACGCACTCGAAGAGGCGTATCCGGAGCTGAAGGGAAAAATCGATCGCGCGAAGATCGGCGTCGGCGGGCATTCGCTCGGCGCGCTGACGGCGATGCTGATCGCCGGCGTGCGCACGTTCCCCGGCGCTACGAGCTACGCCGACGCGCGCGTGAAGGCGGTAGTGGCGATGTCGCCGCAGGGACCGCGCGAGAGCTGGGGCCTGACGAAGGAGTCGTGGAGCGAAGTGAAGGTGCCGGTGATGTACATGACCGGCGACCGCGATAAAGGCATCGACGACACCGAGACGCCGGAGTGGCGGCGCGAGGCGTTCGAGCTCTCCGCACCGGGCGACAAGTGGCTCGTGTTCATCCAGGGCGCGGGACATCTCGCGTTCACCGGCCGCCTCGGCGTGATGCCGGAGGACGTTCGTACGCGCACCGAGACGCCGCTGCCGCAGAATCCGCAAGTTCCGACGACCATCCAGCCGCTTCCCGAACAGGGCCGCCGCGTCACGCAAGTCGTCGGCGATCCGGTGCGCGTCGTGTCCGGCACGATCAAGGCGATCTCCCTCGGCTTCTGGGACACGTACCTGCGCAGCGACACCGCGGGGCGTGAGTTTCTGGATAAAGCGGAGCGCGCCGGCGTGGAGGTCAAGAAGAAGTAATGGACGTCTCGCAACCGCGAAAGCCCTCGTCACCGGCGGCAGCTCCGGCATCGGACTCGAGACCGCGCGACAGCTGCGGATGCGCGGTGCGCAGGTCGCGATCTGCGGACGCGACGAAGCGCGCGTGAAGCGCGCCGCGGAATCGATCGACGTCGTGCCGATCGTCGGTGATGTCAGCGTCGAAGCGGACGTCGTGCGCATCGTGAGCGGCGTGATCGAGCAGTTCGGCGACTACGACGTGCTGATCAACAACGCCGGCTTCGGCCTCTTCGCGCCGCTGGTCGAAACGTCGGCTCGAGGACATGCAGCGCGTCTACGCGACGAACGTTTTCGGCGCGATGCTCGTGGCGCGCGAGTCGGCGCGCCACTTCATCGCGAAGAACCGCGGCAACATCGTCAACGTCGCCTCGACCGCGGGCCAGCGCGGCTACGCCGGCGGCACGGCGTATTCGTCGAGCAAGTTCGCGCTCAGCGGGCTCACCGAATGCTGGCGCGCGGAGCTGCGCAAGCACAACATCCGCGTGATGCAGATCAACCCGAGCGAAGTGCAGACGGACTTCGTCGCCGCGTCCGGGCGCCCGCTCCGCCAGTTCAGCGAGAAAAAGCTGATCGGTGCCGACATCGCGTTCACGATTGTGTCGATGCTGGAACTGAACGATCGCGGATTTGTGCCGGAGGTCTCGGTCTGGGCGACGAATCCCGATTAGGGGTCGCTGAGTTGCTTGGTTGCTGAGTTGCTAGCAACTTAGAAACCCAGTAACCCAGCAACTCACCGACAACTCACCTCCGCCTCATGGAGTTTTCGCGCCGCCACGCCGCAGAGTGGCGGCATGACCGTCCTCGCTCTTCTCCTCAGCGTCCTCGTCGCGGACGCGCAACCTGACACCTTCACCATCAAATCCGAGGTCCTCGGACAGACACGCCGCGTCGTCGTGCATGTCTCCGCAATCGTTCGCGAAGAGCGCGCCGTCGCGGCGCTATCCGACGATCGTTGTCTTCGACGGCAGGTACGTCCTCGAACCGGTCGTGATGATGAGCGACATCCTCAGCCGCAACGGACAGATGCCGGAGTCGGTCGTCGTCGCCATCGAGAACACCGACGACTACGACGGACGCGTGCACGACCTCACGCCGCCCGGACTCTCCGTCAGCGGCAGCGGTTTGAACGAAGGCGGCGATCGTTTCCTCGACTTCATCGAGAAAGAACTGCTGCCCGCGCTCGATGCGAAGTTCCGCACCGCCGCGCCGCGCACGCTCGTCGGCCTTTCGTCGGGCGGCATTCTCACGACCTGGGCTGCCGCGACGCGAGACACGTTCCGCTTCACGCTGTCGCTCGATGCGCCGACGCACCTCGGCGACGGCTTCCTCGGCAAGAAGCTGCTGCAGCGCGCGCACACGAAACCGTCGCCGGCCGTTCGCTACGTCTCGCTCTTCGCGCGCTTCGGCTGGAGCGACGAGCAGTGGAAGAGCATCGTCGCCGCCGCGCCGTCATCGTGGAAGCTGCACAACGAGAAGCTCGAACAGGAATCACACAACTCGATGCGTTTCCTCGGCTCGTACCTCGGATTGCGCGAGCTGTTTCACGACTACTCGATGTTCGGCGCGCCGACGATCACGACGAGCATCCTGCCGGCGTACGAGAAACTCGGGCTGGTTCCGCCCGAGCCGCTGCTGCGAAACGTTGTCGACGATCTGCTGATGGAAGGCCGCGGCGCCGCGGCGCGTGCAGCATTCGACATGCTCACGTTCGCGTACGGCGAGCAGGCCGAGGCAGCCAAGAAGCGCGCGGAAATCGCGGAAGTCGAGCGGCAACCGTCGCCAACAGAGACGGTCGAAGGATTGCTCGCGACGCCGTTCCCGACCGCGAGCGAATTGCGCGACTACCTCGGCGTTTGGGAAGGGGAGCAGTGGATCAATCCCGTGGACAAGAATCGGTTCGAGCTGCGCATCGTCGCGGAAGGGGAGACGGTGAAGGCAACGATCGTTCACTTCCCGGCGACTGATGAGGAGCTCAAGCAGGACGTGGAGTATCTGAAGCTGACGAAGGACGGGCTGTCGTTCGGGATGATGAACGGCATGCGGCCGCGCGGCGTGCTCGTGCACGAAGGCGTCCGCGAGGGCGACGTGCTGCGCGGCACGGTGCGATTCGGCGGCATCAACTTCAAGCCGCCGCGCGAGGTGAAACACGAGTTCGAGCTACATCATCGCGCGCGTGGGACCGAGGCGCCTCCGCTTCATCGGTAACCCCGAAGACGGACCCTCGATGCGGTAGCGGATGATCTCGGTCATCCGCTGCGCCATCTCGCTCTGCGAGTCGATCCAATCGCCAGGCGCGCCGGCAAAGATGTCGGACCAGCGCACCGAGCCGTCGTTCATGTCGCGGAGCAGCATCGTCACGCGGTACTGCTCCGGGCTGCGATCCACGCGCCCTTCCACGCGCCAGCGCGTATTCGACTTCGGGCTCGTCACGAGATCAATCACCGGCGTGCGCGATGCATTCGCGAGATGGCTGACCAACTGCGTGCGCAACGCCCCCGCCCACTGCTCTTCAGCCGCGGGGGCGCTGAGGGGAGCGATGCCGATGGCAGTTTGTGGCTTATTGCGGTTGACGAAGAGGACAGATAGGACGGATAGGACCACGATGACCGCGGCTGCGGCGATCCCCCAGTGGAGGACAGGCACTCTTGCCTGTCCCTGCGCAGCAGGCAAAATGAACCGATATCCTCTTCCCCGCAACGTCTCCAAAAATCGCGGCGCCTCCGCCGAATCGCCCAAGCGCCGCGCGGATCTGCTTCACGCAGTAATTCAGCCCACGGTCGAAGTCGACGAACGTGTCGTCGCCCCACAGCGTCTTCTGCAGCGTCTCGCGCGTCACGAGATCGCCCGCGTGCTCGATGAGCACCGCGAGCAGCCGCGCCGGCTGCTGCTGCAGTTTCACGGGCTCGCCGTTCCGCCGCAGCTCCAGCGTGTGGTGGTCAAATTCGAATTCCGCGAAGCGCACGACCCGAGGACCGGACATTGGCGACATTGTATGATTTCCATCCCTAATGTCCGACGGTCCCCTGGATTTGATCACGTCCCTGCACACGGCATGGACGACCGATCTCGGCGCGCCCGAGCTCGAGCGGCAGCTCGCAGAACAGCGGCTGCGGAGCGAACAGCTGCGCCTCCTCGGCTCGGCGGTGCACGTGGCCGCCGAGGGCATCGCCATCCTCACGCCCGCCGTCGAAGCGATCGGGCCGCGCGTCGCGTTCGTCAACGACGGCTTCTGCTCGATGTACGGCCACAAGCGCGAAGACGTCATCGGCCAGACCACGGCCGCCTTCGGCATCGTCGAGCGGCATCAATCGATCGAAGACTCGCTGCTGCAGCACGTCTTCGACAAACTGCCGTTCCAGGGAGAAGCGACGGCGCAGCGCGCGGACGGATCGGAGTTCGAGATCGATCTGCAGCTCGTGCCCGTCGAAGACGCGGGCGAGCTGACGCACTGGGTCGCGTTCGTGCGCGACATCACGTTCGAGAAGACGCAGGTCGTCTCGCTGCGGCACCAGGCCACGCACGACGCGCTGACCGGCCTGCCGAATCGCACGCTGCTCTTCGATGCGCTCGAGCTCGCGGTGATGAGAGCGCGCGAGGCGAACACGATGCTCGCGCTGCTGCTGATGGATCTCGACCGCTTCAAGGAAGTGAACGACACGTTCGGCCATCACTTCGGCGACGCGCTGCTGCGCCAGGTCGCGTTCCGTCTGCAGAACCAGCTGCGCGGCGATGAGATGGTGGCGCGCCTCGGCGGTGACGAGTTCGCGATGATCGTTCCCGACGCGCCCGATGCGAACACCGCGGCGCTGGCTGCGCGGCGCGTCCTCAACGCGCTCGAGCTGCCGTTCGTCGTCGAAGGACAGGTGCTCGACGTCGGCGCGAGCATCGGCATCGCGCTCTATCCGACGCACGGCACTGACGTGCGCACGCTCCTTCGCGGCGCCGATGTGGCGATGTACGCGGCGAAGGAAAATCAGAGCGGCTACAGCTTCCATCAGCGGCAGACCACGGGCCGCACGCCCGATCAACTGGCCCTCGGCGCGGAGCTCCGCGTCGCCATCGAGCGCGGGCAGCTCGAGCTCTACTATCAGCCGAAGCTGCATCTGCGCAGCGGCCTCATGACGCGCGCCGAGGTGCTGATCCGCTGGAATCATCCGCAGCGCGGATTTCTCACGCCGTCGGAGTTCATCCCGCTCGCCGAGCGCACGGGACTCATTCGCCCGCTGACCGATTGGCTGCTCGACCACGCACTCGAGCAGTGCCGCACGTGGCAGGCCATCGGCGCGCCGGTACATGTCGCGGTGAACATCTCCGCGAAGAGTCTGCTCGATCAGAACCTGCCGCAGAAAGTGCACGCGGCGCTGGCGAAGTGGAAAGTCGATCCGCGCTTTCTGAAAATCGAGATCACCGAGAGCAGCATCATGGCCGATCCCGCGCACGCGCTGGCGATTCTGGCGATGCTGCAGTCGATGGGCGTGCGGCTGTCGGTCGACGACTTCGGCACCGGCTACTCATCGCTCACGCATCTGCGCGAGCTGCCGATCGACGAGATCAAGATCGACAAGTCGTTCGTCGGACAGATGACCACGAGCGACGCCGACGCGGCGATCGTCCGAACGGTGATCCATCTCGCGCACGATCTCGGCAAACAGGTGTGTGCGGAAGGCGTCGAAGCCGAGGAGACGTGGAAGATGCTGCGCGAGCTCGGATGCGATCTCGCGCAGGGCTATTGGATCGCGAAGCCGATGCCGGCGAACGAGCTGATCCGGTGGCTGTCGGACAGCTCGTGGGGCTTGAAGATCAATCGTTCTTGAGCCACCACCGTCATCCTGAGCGCGTAGACGCCGAAGGATCTCGTGACGATGCATCGTGCCATGCGGATTTCGAGATCCTTCGCCGTCTCTGCGGCTCAGGATGACGACGCTATTGCGTCGTCACCTTCACTTTCGCCTTCGGCTTCGTCACCTTCTCGATCCTCCGCATCTCCGCGTTCAACGCGCGCCGGCGCGCCCACGCGCGCGGAGAGGTCGCGATCGGCGTGCCGGTGAGCGAGAACGCGTCCGGCCATTCCTTCGTGGTGCCGAAGCGCGTGCCGGTGAAGGGGAGCATGATCGGCAGGAAATGCCAGTTCGTGCCGAGGGCGCGGAACGTGACGGAGCCGCCCTCGAAGCGGAGGCCGCGGCGGTCCTGCTCGCGCTGCGCTTCGACCACGATGCGAAGCAGGGTCGGGCGGGAGTAGTCCACCGCCGGCGTAGCCTCGTCGTCGACGGACGTGTCCTGCGCGAACGCCGGAGCGGCGAGAAGAACGAGAGCTAGCGCTGCGGTCGCTTTCATCATCACCTCTGACGAAGCTAGATTACTTCAGGTAACGGGCCAGGAATGCCCACATCTCGCGCCGCGACTCCTTCGCCAGGGCTGTGTCGATTCGGTTAAATCGATGCGCGCCCGGCGCGTTCTGGTAGACCTTGTACTCGAACTGCTTCCCGGCCGCCTTCAGCGCCGCGATGAGATGCTCGACTTCGAGCACGTTGACGTCCTCGTCGTTCGTGGTGGTGTGAATCAAGAGCGGCGTCTTCAGTTTGTCGACGTGCTGCACGGGCGAGCGGCGGCGGTACTCCATCACGTTGTCTTCGAGCGACTTGCCGACGAACTCCGTGAACAGGTCGCGGTATCCCTGGCCGGTGTAGCCGAGGCGCGCGACGAGATCGCTCACCGGCACGCCCGCGTAGGCGACCTTGTAGTCGTCGGGCCACTGGAAGATGTTCATGAGCGTGTGGAAGCCGCCGTGGCTCCAGCCGAAGATGCCGACGCGCGTCTTGTCGACGAACGGCAGATTCTCGACCGCCCAGTTGCGCGCATCGTGCGTGTCGTCGATCTCCGTGCCGCCGTAGTCGATCTGGTTGTAGAGATCGGAGCCGTGGCCGATCGAGCCGCGGTATTCGGGCGAGACGATCACGTAGCCCTGCTCGATCGCCTCCTTGAAGATGTGCGCGTAGTTCGACGTGAGCCGCCCGTGCACGCCGCCGTGCGCGAAGACGAGCATCGGCGCCTTGCCTTTGAGGTTCTTCGGAGAGAAGACATAGACCGGGAAGATGATCGGATTCCCGGCATTGACGTCGGTCGTGTTCTTCTCCCGCCGCGGCTTGCTCGAGGCGATCTCGAACTTGTCGATGTTCGCCACATCGCCGAGCCGGAAGTACCAGAGCGCGTCATCGATCGCCCGCTGCGTGTCCTCGAACGCGCGATCGTTGCTGCGATCGTGCGAGGCGAGGGCTTTGGAGAGATCGGGCGGTTGTTGGGCGAACAGCGGCAGCGTGAGGAGCAGCAGAAGCGCGGCGCGTTTCATGCCGCGGATTATAGATGCCATAATCATTGCCATGAACGTTACCATCGATTCTGCCGGCCGCTTGGTCATTCCGAAAGAGATCCGTGACGCCGCCGGCATCGAGCCGGGAACGCCGCTCACCGTTCGCTGCCGCGACGGGCGGATCGAGATCGAGCCGCGGCGGCGGGCGGTCCGAATCGAGAAGCGGGGGAGACTGCAGGTGGCGGTCTCGGTGGAGAAATGATCGCCGCCGATGCCACGGTCATCGTCGCTGCGCTGGTCTCGTGGCACGCGCGCCATCGCGCCGCTGCGGCGGCGATCGAGGCGGCGCTCGCGCGCAAAGCGCTCCTCCTGCCCGCGCCGGTGCTTCACGAAAGCTACGCCACGCTCACGCGTCTCACCGCCGAGTACCGCCTGCCGCACCCGGAAGCGTTCGATCTCCTGCGCAACAGCTTTGCCTCCGCGCGCGTCGTGGGCCCGCGCACGCGCGACACCTGGTCCATGCTTCGCCGCTTCTCCGTCGACTCCATCGGCGGCGCCGCGGTCTACGACGCCATGCTCATCGCCATCGCCCGCGACGCCGGCGCGAAGACGCTGCTGACGTTCCGGCGAGAGGAATTGGAGCGGGTGGCGGGGACGGGGATCGAGATCGTCGAGCCGGTCTAGTCTGGAGTGCGGCGACGCCAGTCGCCGCTCTGGCTTCGCCGAGCGAGTGCGGCAACTTGCGTTGCCGCACTCCAGATCAGTGCAGGAACATCGGCATCCCCATCACCTCCGCCACCCTCGGCCTGTACTCGCTCGCGTCGTAGAAGCGGGTGACGTCGACGCGCTTCTTCACCTGGCCGGTGATGGCGAGCGGCACGGCGGTGTAGCGGCCGTCGGCGACGGCGACCATGCAGCCGGGCTGGCCGCGGTGGACCATGTCGGCGGCGAGGGCGCCGAAGTTTTTGGCGACGATGAGGTCGAGCGAATCGGGGGCGCCGCTGCGCATCAGATACGCGAGGCGCTGGTAGATCACTTTGTCGCTGCCGCGTTTTTCGAGGAATTCGGCGAGCATGCCGCCGATGCCGCCGAGCTTGCGCTGGCCCGCGGCGTCAGCTTCGCCGGACTCGATCGTCACGCCTGTCGTCGTGCGCGCGCCTTCGGAGATCGCCACCACGGCGTAGTTGCTCGGGTTGTCCTGCTTGTCGCGGCAGAGCATCTGGTACAGCTCTTCGGCATCGAACGGAACTTCGGCGATGACGGCGCGGTCGACGCCGGCGAGGTACGCGGCGAGGAGGCAGGTCTCGCCGGAGTTGCGGCCGAACAACTCGACGACGAGGAAGCGTTCGTGTGAGCCGGCGCTGGTGCGGAGGTCGTTGATGAACATGACCGAGCGCGTCACGGCGGTCGAAAAGCCGAGGCAGTAATCCGTGCCGTAGACGTCGTTGTCCATCGTCTTCGGGATGGCGATCATCGGCACGCGCTCCTCGTGCAGCCGGCGCGCGAACGTCAGCGTACCGTCGCCGCCGAGGGCCACGAGGTAGTCGAGATTCAGAAACTCGATCACGTTCAGCGCGGCGCTGGTGAGGTCGTAGCGCCCGCGCTCATCGGGCTCGCCTTTTTCCGACTTCGAGATGCGGCGGGATGTGCTCCGCCTTGCTGATCTCGGGATTGATGCGCGACGTGTGCAGAATCGTTCCGCCGGTGCGATCGATCGCGCGGGTGTTCGCACGCGTGAGCGGCAGGATCCATTGGGAATTGTCGGCGGCAGGATCGGGGATGATGTTGGTCAGCGACGCCCAGCCGCGGCGCAGTCCGAGAATCTCGCAGTCATCGTCGAGCATCCGCCAGACGAACGACTTGACCGCCGCGTTGAGGCCGGGCACATCGCCGCCGCCGGTAAGGATTCCGATCCGTTTCATGGCAGGCGCTGCTGCGCGTTCTGCTCGCCCTCCGGGAAGAAAACGACCTTCAACGCTTCATGACGATCGAAGCGCGCCAGGCCTTCGTGAAAATCGTTCAACGAATCGAACGTAGCCTGCACGACCCACTCCACGTCGAGGCCCGAGCGCAGGAGGGCGAGCATGCGCTGCCACGTCGAGTACATCCTCCGCCCGATGATTCCGTGCATCGTCACGCCTTTGAAGATCACGTTGCGCGTGTAGTCGTCGATGGTCACGGAGTGGCCGGCGGGGAGGCCGAGAAGCGAGAGCGTGCCGCCCATGCGTACGATCTCGAGACCGAAGTTGATGGCGGCGGAGGAGCCCGACATCTCGCAGACCACGTCCACGCCGACGCCGTCGGTGATGGCATCGATCGCCTTCTTCACGTCGGCGGGCAGTGTCGTGCGGACGTTGAACGCGTGGAAGTTCGCGAAGTCGCGGCTCGCGGCCCAACGCCGCGCCGTCTCGAGCGCGTGATCGCTGACGTCCGTCACGATCACGACCGACGCGCCGCTGTGCTCCGCGATCGCCGCCGACATCGCGCCGATCGGACCGAAGCCGGTGATGGCGACGCTCTTTCCCGCGAGATCGATGATTTGCGTCGTGTGCACTGCGTTTCCGAGGGCATCGAGGAACGCGCCGACGCGCAGGGGGACGTAGGACGGGAGCTTGACGACGTTCGATGCCGGCACGTTCACGAACTCGGCGAACGCGCCGTCCTCGTGCAGACCGTAGATGCGCGTGCGGACGCAAATGTGGCCGTTGCCGGAGCGGCACTGCGCGCATTCGCCGCAGATCACGTGCATCTCCGCGGAGACGTAATCGCCGACGCTCAGCGTCCCTTCGAACGCGCGCTCCGCCCCTTCGCCGAGCTCCTCGACGAATCCGCAGAACTCGTGGCCGTAAATGCGCGGCGGCTGGACGGAGTCCTGGATCGACGGATCCCAGTGGTAGATGTGCTTGTCGGTGCCGCAGATCGCGGTGGCGGCGACGCGGATCAGCGCCTCGCCGGGACCCGGTTTCGGCTGCGGACATTCACGGACTTCGGTCCCGGCGGGACCATCGGCGGGAGCGGATTTGACGACGGCGAGCATGCGAGCCCGGCGATGCTATCAGATGGTTAATGCGCCGGAATCATTCCGAACTACGAAGGCGCACACCAAGGCTTGGCCGACCAGCGCTGCCGGCCGTGCCGGCTCACGCGTGTTTTCGGATGAGCTTTCGCATCGATCGCAGCGCCGAATTCGTCCATTCTTCGATCGGCGGCGTCTCTTCCACCGAGATCACGCGCGTCGTGTGCGGGAGGTCGGCGATGAACTGCGAGATCGCCCAGACCATCGCATCGGGATCGGCGATGAACAGATTCTTGTGCAGTCCTCCCTGCACCGTGTGAATGCGTTTCGGCGCCGGACACGCGTCATAGAGTTTGTGCGCCATCGAGCACGGACAGGTTTCATCCTCGGTGCCGTGCAGGATCAGGAGCGGCACCTGCAGTTTGCGAATGACCTCGATCGTATTGAAGACGTCCGTCCCGGCGAAGACATGCATCGGGAAGCGGCGCCAGAACACGCGCGACAAATCGGGGAGATTGGTGAACGTCGACTGCAGGATCATCGCGTCGAACGGATGACGGCGGATCACCTGCGCGGCCACGGCGCCGCCTAACGAATATCCATAAAGGATCGACGGGATGTGTTTGGGGCGGATCCTGTCGTGGAATTTCGAGGCAGTGAGGCCGTCGGCGATGACGCCGGAGAATGACGCGCGGCCGCTGCTCTTGCCGAATCCGCGATAGTCGAACCAGAGCGAGCTGAATCCGGCATTCAGCAGGTGCGGGACGACATCGATGCTGGTGGTCATGTTGCCGGTGTTGCCGTGACAAAAGACGCTGCTGGCCACCGGGTTTTTCGCGCGGCAATACCAGGCGTGGAGCGTTTCGCCGTCGGGGGTCTCGATCCAATGCTCCTCGACCGCGCCGTCGGGAATGCCGTAATCGGCGGGATTCCAGCTCCTGGTCGGCTCGCGCGAGGGACAGAACATCTGCGCGCGGCGGAACAGGCGGCGACCGATTTCAGCGCCGAGGAGCGCGCCGCCGACGAGCAGCGGAAGGGCAAGCGCTTCTGCGGGGGAGGTTCGTTTGCGTCTGCGCATGCTCAACTATAACGCCAAGGAGCAAACTTTTTGCCGTGTTAGCCGGCACGGCCGGCAGCGCTGGCTGGCCAAGCCCGGCCGCACGACGGTCGCAAGTCGTTGTGTTTTTGCGCGGAGATTCATAAAGTCCGCCGCGTGAGGTATGTGGAGTCACGGACCCGTGTGCGCTACAAAGAAACGGACGCCATGGGGATTGCGCACCACTCGAATTACATCGTCTGGTTCGAGATCGGCCGCACCGATTTCTGCCGCGAGACCGGCATTTCCTACGCCGAGATCGAGCGCCGCGGATTCATCCTGGTCGTGACCGAAATCGGCTGCCGCTATCGCACACCGTTCCGCTATGACGACGAAGTGCGCATCCGCACGTCCGTCGGCGACATTGGCAGCCGGGCGATGAAGTTCACGTACGAGTTGTATTCGGCGGATGAGGAACTGCGCGCGACGGGATTCAGCTCGCATATGTGGCTGGATCTTCGAACGCGAAAGCCCGTTCGCGGCGACGGAGAGGTGTTGCGAGCGTTTTCGGAGTACCTCGGTGAACGCAGAACGCAGAGCGCAGAATGAAGAGGTGAGAAGTTTCTGACTCTACGTTCTACGTTCTGCGTTCAGGTTTTACAGCTTCGTATACCCGCCCTTGAGAATCCCATCCGGATTCGCGGAAAAGATCCGCTTATTGCCCTCGTTCGCAAAGTAATAGATCTTGCCCTTGTACTCGAACGTCGGCGTGGCGGCGCGGATGGAGATCTTGCTGCCGTCGATCGGATCCATGGCGATGGCGGGCGAGAAGGGGAGCGAGGCGCGCACCTTTTCGTCCTCGGCCGAAAAGACGATCGGCGTCGGGTTCTCCCACGGGAGCGCCTTCGGCTTCGGCGGCGGCGCTTCGTCGCTGAGCATCGGCGGTGGATCGAGGACGGCGGGCTTGGGCGGTGCCGAGTCGATCGTGCGCAATTCCGCGCGCTGTGCGGAGGTTTGGGCGGGGGGAGCGGAGTCGCACGCGGCAAGAGTGATCGCGGCGAAGATTAGAAGGCGCCTCATTTGCGAGACGGACTTTGCCACATTGGTGCCCGGGACTGGAATCGAACCAGCACTCCCGTGAAGGAACAGGCTCCTGAAACCTGCGCGTCTACCAATTCCGCCACCCGGGCTGAGGTTGGGGGATTCTAGTGGCGCCAGAAGGAATGTCAATTGCCTGATCGAAATTCCATCTGCGATGCTTCCCACACCTGACCGAAACGCTTATCCTGAGGAGCCGATGTCCTCTTCCTCCGGTCAGGCCGCGCCCGCCGTGCTCGAGCGGCCCCAGCGGGACGATCGCGAGAACGTGTCCAACGAGATCTGGAACGTCCCGAACATGCTCACGCTGTTCCGGATTTTCCTCGTCCCGTTCCTCGTCGTCGTGCTGCTGACGAAGTTCACCGGCCGCGAGTTCGTCGGCCTCGGCATCTTCCTCCTCGCCGCCGGCACCGACTATCTCGACGGCTATCTCGCGCGCCGCACCGGCAAGATCACCCGCCTCGGCACGCTCCTCGATCCGATTGCCGACAAGCTGCTGACCTCGGCCGCGTTCATCTCGCTCGTCGAAATGGATCCGAGCCACGTCCCGGCGTGGATGGTCGTGATCATCATCGGCCGCGAGTTCGCTGTCTCCGGCCTTCGTTCCATCGCCGCGCAGCAGGGCGTCGATATCCCCGCGTCGTCCCTCGGCAAGGGCAAGCTCGTGTCGCAGGTGATCGCGATCTCGCTGCTGATCCTCGGCTACGAGCTCGGCGAGTTGCGCCTCACCGGCACGATCGCGCTCTGGGCGGTGATGCTCTTCGCTCTCGCGTCCGGGATCGATTACTTCATCAAGTTCACGAGGGTCTACATCCTCGATCAGCCGACCAACAAGCGGTAGACGTCGTTCTTCCGCATCCCGAACTTTTCCGCCACCGCCTTCACGGCGTCGTTTCTTCGCATCCCGCTTTCGCGCAGGCGCTCGAATTCTTCGCGCAGCGTTTCCGTCGACACTTCCTCGGCGACGCGCGCCGCGGCCGCGAACACCATCGTGATCTCGCCGTGCACGCGCTCGCGCTCGCGCAGCGTTGCGAGCACTTCGGAGATCGTGCCGCTGACGATCTCCTCGTGCATCTTCGTCATCTCGCGCGCGACGGCGACTTCGGTGTCGCCTAACACCTCGAGCGCGTCTTCGAGCGACGCGATCACCCGTTCGGGCGATTCGTAGACGATGACGGTGTGCGCGAGCTCGGCGGCGCGGCGATAGAAATCGAGGCGCTCGCCCTGGCGATGCGGCGTGAAGCCGAGGAACGTGAAAGGGAGAGGAGCGATCCCGCTGGCGGCGAGCGCGAGGACACCGGCGAACGGGCCGGGAATCGGCTCGACGACGAAGCCGCGCTCGCGCGCGAGCCGCACGATGCGATAGCCGGGATCGGAAATCACCGGCATACCCGCGTCGCTGACCAGCGCCAGCGTCTCGCCGCGCTCGATGCGATCGACGAGCGCCTCGGCCTTCGCGTCTTCGTTGTGCTCGTGATAGCTGTCGGTCGGGCGCTCGATGCCGAAGTGCGTGAGCAGCTTGCGCGTGTGGCGCGTGTCCTCACAGAGAATCAAGTCGGCGGACTTGAGCGCATCGACCGCGCGCGGCGGCATGTCGGACAAATTGCCGAGGGGCGTGCCGACGAGGAGGAGTTTGCCGCTCATCGGAGCGCGTAGCTCCGCGACAACAAAATCGCCGCACTCGAAGCAACGTTGAGCGACTCGACGCGATTCGACATCGGAATCGAGATCGCGCGCGCATTCGCACGAATCGCCTCGGACACGCCCGCGCCTTCGTTGCCGAACACGAGCACCGCGCCGCGGGCGGGCGGATCCGTCACATCACCGTTCATGTCGGCGTAGAAAACGTTCGGTGCGTCTAACGTCTCGATCGTTGCCACCGGCACGTTGAGAATCGCGCCGACCGATGCGCGAATCGCTTTCGGTCCGTACGGATCGGCGCAGCCGGGGAGGAGCAGCACGCCGGCGGCGTCGAACGCCGCGGCGAGGCGGACGATCGTGCCGACGTTGCCGGGATCCTGCACGGCATCGAGAGCGACAGCGACGGTGTCGCGGCGCGACAAGATGTCGCGCTCGGAAAACGAAGGGCGTTCGAAGAGCGCGAGCACGTTCTGCGGCGCGCGCGTGTCGCTCAGCTGATCGAAGAGCGCATCCGTGAAATCGACGCCGCGCTCGACGCGCGCGATCGGCTTCCAACCCGCGCGAATCGCATCCGCGACCTGCTTCGGCCCCTCGATCGCGATCTCGCCGGCATGCGTGCGGATGGCCTCGCGAATCCTCTGGAACAGCGGATTCTGCCGGCTGCTGATCGCGATCTTCATTAGAATGCGCCGCCGATGATACTCAAGCTCATCAAGATGGCCGTCGCGAGCGCCGTGAAAATCTCGCCCTGGTCCGCGATCTGGACGTTCCCGAGCATTCTCGCCTCCGCGTTCATCATCGCGTGGGGCGCGGAGGCCGCGCAGTTCCTCATCTCGCAGGGGCTCGCGCTCGCGATTCTCGCCTGGCTGCAGACGCTCCCCGAGTTCGCGGTCGAAGCGGTCATCGCGTGGAATGCGGGCAAAGATCCGTCGCAGACGCATCTCGCCATCGCGAACTTCACCGGCAGCCTGCGCCTTCTCGTCGGCCTCGGCTGGCCGATGATCTACTTCGTCGCCGCGATTTTCGGCTGGAAACGAAAACGCAGCTTCGTGAAGCTGGAGCTCGACAAAGAGCACTCCGTCGAAGTCTTCGGACTCTTTCTGCCGCTCCTCTACTTCGTGTTCATCTGGTGGAAAGGCTCGCTCTCCCTGTGGGATGCCTTTCCGCTGACGGCGTTCTACGCCCTCTATCTCTGGATTCTCTGGGGAATCCCACCGCAGGAAGAGACGGAGGAGACGATGGAGGACCTCGGCACCGTGCCGAGGAAGATCCTCTCGCTGCAACCGCGCATGCGCAACGCCGCGATCTGGGCGCTGTTCATCGCCGGAGGCCTGATCCTCTACTTCTCCGCGCATCCATTTCTCAATTCGATGCTCGCCATCGCCAGCTCGCTCGGCGTGTCGACGTTCGTGTTCGTGCAGTGGGTCGCGCCGTTCCTCTCCGAGTTCCCCGAGAAACTGAGCGCGTTCTACTGGGCGCGCAAAGTCAGCACCGCCGGCGTGGCGCTGATGAACATGGTGTCGTCGAACATCAATCAGTGGAGCATCCTCTCGGCGATGATCCCGGTGCTGTTCGTGATCAGCGCCGGCGAGATCAAGCCGCTGCAGTTCGACGAGTTCCAGCGCCACGAGATCCTCCTCACGATTCTCCAGAGCTTCCTCGGATTTCTGCTGCTCCTGAATCTCGAGCTGGTGATGTACGAGGCGGCCATCATCTTCGTGTTCTGGCTCGCGCAGTTCTGCATCCCGTCGATCCGCGAGGAGATGATCTGGGTTTACACCGGCTGGTGTGTGCTCGAGATCCTGAAGTTCCTCTTCGCCGGAAAACCGCCGGCGGCGTGGATCGGTCTGCGAGAGACGCTGAAACTCCGCTTCGCGCCGAAAGCCGAGGGATGATACAAAGTGACATGCCCACCGCCGTCCGCCCCACCATCCGCCTGACGAACCGCGTTTCGGCGATGCAGGAATCGCCGACGCTGGCGGTTCTGAATCGCGCGACGGCGCTGATCACCCAGGGTGTGGACGTGGTGGACTTCGGCCCGGGCGAGCCCGATTTCGCGACGCCGGCGTCGGTCTCCGAGGCGGGCAAGCGCGCGATCGATCGCGGCTTCACGAAATACACGAACGCGAGCGGCATCAAGCAGCTGCGCGAGGCGGTGGCCGCGCGATACAACCGCCGCTACGGCACGCGCCTCGGCATGGAGCACGTGATCACCGGCTGCGGCGGCAAGCAGGAACTGTTCAACCTCGCGCTCGCACTCGTGCGCGAAGGCGACGAAGTCATCATCCCGTCGCCGTATTGGGTGAGCTTTCCCGATCAGGTGGCGTTCGCCGGCGGCAAGCCGGTCTTCGCCGCGACGCGCGCCGAGGATCAGTTCCGCCCGGCGCTCGAACAGATCGAAGCCGTGGCGACGGAGCGCACCCGCGGCGTGATTCTCAACTCGCCGTGCAATCCGACCGGCGCCGTGATTCGCGAGTCTGAGCTCGAGCGCATCATCGAATGGTGCGCGTCGCGCGACGCCTTTCTCATCTTCGACGAGACCTACGAGCTGTTCCTCTACGACGGCAACGAACACGCGTCGGCGATGCGCTGGTTCGAGCAGTATCCGGAGACGGTCGCGGTCGTGAATTCGATGTCGAAGACGTTCGCGATGACCGGCTGGCGCCTCGGCTACGCGGTCGCGCATCCGGAGATCATCGCCGCGCTCGGAAAGATTCAGAGCCATTCGACGTCGAACCCGAGCACGATCGCGCAGCAGGCGGCGCTCGAGGCGCTGACGGGCGGCAACGAAGACGCGCAGCGGATGCATGACGCGTATCGCGAGCGTCGCGCGTGGCTCGTGCCGCAGCTGAACTCGCTCCCCGGAATCTGCTGCGCCGATCCCGACGGCGCGTTCTACGTCTTCCCCGACGTCCGCGCGTATTTCGGCAAGGCCGGCATCACGGATTCCCAGTCCTTCGCGTCGTACCTCCTCGACGAAGCGCGCGTCGCGGTCGTCCCCGGCGGCGCCTTCGGCGCCGACGACTTCGTGCGCATCAGCTATGCGACGTCGATGGAGCGGATTCGCGAAGGGGTGGCGCGGATGAGGACGGCGCTGGCGAAGCTGTAGCGCGCCGAAATTTTCGCGGGACCCCGGGCCGTTCCGACACGCGGTCAATCCCTAACATGAAGGAGATTTTTGTGAAAAAGACACTTACGACCATGATCGCGCTCGCGTTCTCCGCGACGCTCGGAATGGCGCAGGACAAGCCGGCGCCCCCGGCGGCGCAGGCCGTGACCGATCCGATCGTCATCGCCGCGGGCGATCTGACGATCCGCCAGTCGGAATTCGAGAACGCGCTGAAGACCCTGCCGGCGGAGTACCAGCAGTACGCGATGGGCGCCGGGAAGCGGCAGTTCGCCGAGGACTACCTGCGCATGAAGATGCTGGCCACCGAGGGCATGAAGGCCGGCATGGACAAGGATCCGGAAGTCGTGCGCCAGCTCGCGCTGATGAAAGAGAACCTCGTCGCGAACGCGCAGCTGCAGAAAATCGAGAAGGGCATCACCTTCACGGAAGAGGATCTGAAGAAGATCTACGACTCGCGCTCGAAGGACTACGAGCAGGTCACGGCGAAGCACATTCTGATCGCATTCAAAGGCAGCCCGGCCGCGCAGCCGAGCAAGCCGGAGCTGACGGAAGAGCAGGCCAAGGCGAAGGCCACCGAGCTGCGCAAGCAGATCGTGGGCGGCGCGTCGTTCGAAGAGATCGCGAAGAAGGAGTCGGATGACACCGGTTCCGGCGCGAACGGCGGCGACCTGGGCGATTTCAACCACGGCCAGATGGTTCCGGAGTTCGAGACCGCCGCATTCGCAGCGAAGGTCGGCGAGATCACTGAGCCGGTCCGCACGCAGTACGGCTATCACCTGATCAAGGTCGAGAAGCACGGCCTCACGCCGTTCGAGGGCGTCAAGGCGTTCCTCGAGAAGACCGAACGCCAGACCAAGCTGCAGGCGACGCTCGACGCGATGAAGACCAGCGCGAAGCCGACCTTCAACGATGCCTACTTCACCCCGCCGCCTCCCCCCGCGCAGGAAGCGCCGAAGGCGGAAGAGGCGAAGAAGCCGGAAGAAGAAACGCACAAGCACTGACATGACTTTGGAGGACAGGCACGGCGTGTCTGTCCTCCACTTTCTTCATGCTAGAGTGCGCTGCGCATGGAGATCCCTTCCAAAGTCTCGGTCTTCAACCGCACGTTGGAGATCAAAGGCAAAGCCGGCACGCTGATCGCCATCAATGAGGACGGCGGCTATTACGAAGTCATCCTCGAAGTCCAGCAGCGCAACCACACCGTGTTCTTTCCGATCGCGGAAACGGTGGTGATTTTCAACGAGGCGTTGCAGACGATTTCGGCGGACTTTGAAGTAGAGCGATAGTTGCTCGGTTGCTCCCGCCCGCCCACGCCCCCGGTTTTCCGCCCACCCACACACCCGTGACTGCACGCGCGGCGAAGCCGCGCTGTCTCGCGAGAACCAGCCGCGCTCGCGCGGCGTGCCAAACGGGTGTGCGGCCGGGCGGAAAACCGGAGGGCGGGCGGCGGAAACCGAGCAACCGGGCGGGCAGGGCGGAGGCTAAGCCACCTTCTTCCCGAACAGCCACGCCACCAGCACCCCGATCAAATACAGCAGGATCATCGGAACGGCCAGTGACGCTTGCGTCACGGCGTCCGGCGTCGGGGTGACGACCGCGGCGACGACGAAGGACAGCACCACCGCGTACTTGAACTTCTGCATCAGGAACGCGGGGGTCACGATGCCGAGGCGGGAGAGGAAGAAGATGATGATCGGGGTCTCGAACACCACACCCGAGGCGAGGATGATCGTGCTCGCGAACGAGAAGTAATCATCCACGGTGATCATCTGCTTGAACTGCTTGCCGGTCTCGATGAAGAAGCCGCAGGTCGCGGGGAGCAGGAAGCGGTAGCCGAAGTAGCCGCCGAGGAGGAAGAAGACCGAGCCGAAGATGATGAATGGCGCGGCGAGGCGGCGCTCCTTCTTGTACAGCCCCGGCGCGATGAAGAGCCACAGCTGGAACAGGATGATCGGTGCGGCGACGAAGATGCCGGCGAAGAACGCCACCTTCATGTAGAGGAAAAACGGCGCGGTGAGGCGCGTGTACGCGAGCTTGTCGCCCGGCGCGAGGAAGTGCGTCAGCGGCTCCTGCAACTTCCCGTAAATCTTCTCCGCGAACGCCCAGCAGACCAGGAATCCGCCTACGACCGCCAGGATCGAGATCAGTAGCCGCTTGCGCAGTTCCTCGAGATGGTCGAGAAACGACATCTTCGGAAGATCGTCTTCAGTAGGAGTGCTTGGTTCAGCGGCCATGCGTCAGGCAGTCGGCGTCGCCGGTGGTTCTTCGGCGGGCGCGGGAACAGGCTCGGGCAAGCTCGGACTCGGCGATGGCTCATTCCTTGATACGACCTCGAACGGAGCCATGGCCGGTTGCGCGATCTGTTTCAGCTCTTCGAGGCGCACTTCGCGCTCGAGCGTGCCCTTCAGATCGTCGGTCGCTTTGCGGAACTCGGCCAGCGCTTTTCCGAGCGTCCGTCCGATCTCGGGAATCCGCCGCGGCCCGAAGACAATCAGGATCACGGCGAAAATCATCAACAGCTCAGGGAGGCCGAGTGAGCCAAACATGTTTGTGTCAGCGGCGTGAACAGGGGAGGCCGGACGAATACTCCGACCCTATAATCATGTTACTCGAACGGTATACCGAAGAGGCGTGATAACGACATGGCAAAAATCATCAAGACGAAAAAGTGGACTTTCTCGCTGACGCTGCTCGTGGCCATTGCCGGAGCAACGCTCCTCGGCGGCTTCTACGGCAACCGTCTCTTCGGCGCGCCGATGCAGAACGGCGACCTGCAGAAACGGATGAAGGAGTACACCGACCTCCTCAATGCCGTCACGACGTGGTCCGCCGAGGACATCGGCTCGGACAAATTCGTCTACGCCTCGATCGACGGCATGCTCCGCTCGCTCGATCCGCACACCTCCTTCCTCGAGCCGAAGGAGTACTCGGACATGCAGGATCGCCAGAAAGGCACGTTCTACGGCCTCGGCATCCTCGTCACGAAGCGGAATGATCAGGTCACGGTCATCACGCCGCTCGAAGGCACGCCCGCCGCGCGCCTCGGCATTCGCGCCGGCGACGTGATCTCGGACGTCGAAGGCGTCGCCACCGAAGACCTCTCGCTCGACGAAGTCGTCAAGCGCCTCAAGGGACCGAAGGGAACGACGGTCCACATCAAGATCCAGCGCGTCGGCATGAAGGAAGCGATTCCTCTGACGATCGTGCGCGCCGCGATCCCGACCAACTCGATCTCCAACGTGCTGATGATCCGTCCGGGCGTCGGCTACATCCGCATCAAAGACTTCACCTCGACCACCGTGCGCGAGCTCGATGAAGCGATCGCGAAACTGCACGAGCAGGGGATGCAGAAGCTCGTGCTCGATCTGCGCATGAATCCGGGCGGTCTCCTCGACGCCGCGGTCGGCGTCTCCGATCACTTCCTCGACAAGGGGCAGATGATCGTCTACACGAAGGGCCGCACGGCCGACTCGGCGCAGGAGTACACCGCGCCGGGCAAACATGAGAAATTCGATCTGCCGCTCGTGGTGCTGGTGAACCGCGGCAGCGCGTCCGCGTCGGAGATCGTTGCCGGCGCGATTCAGGATCACGACCGCGGCATCGTCGTCGGCGAGACGAGCTGGGGCAAGGGACTCGTGCAGAGCGTCTATACGCTGCAGTACGGCGCCGGCCTCGCGCTCACGACGTCGAAGTACTTCACGCCGTCCGGCCGCAACATCCAGCGCGACTACAGCTCGGTCTACGACTACTACATGGCCGACGAGCAGGAGAACGGTCCCGAAGTTCCGCTCGAGAATCGCGCGAAGTTCTCCACCGACACCGGCCGCGTCGTCTACGGCGGCGGCGGCATCACGCCCGACGTGATGGTCAAGCAGCCGCAGCTCTCGCGCACGACGCAGCTGCTCGAAGTGCGCAGCGCGATCTTCAACTACGCGGTCGACTACGCGGCGAAGCATCCCGACGTGAACAAAGACGTGCTGGTCACGCCGGCGATGATGGAAGAGTTCGTGCGCTTCTCCGCGGACAAGGAAGTGGCGCCGGAATCGGACATCCGCGAGGCGCTGCAGAAACCGGAAGACCGCACGTTCCTCGAGCGGGCGCTGAAGGCGGAGATCATCGCGGCGAAGTACGGCTTCGACGCGTCGTATCCGTACCGCCTGCAGGGCGACGCGCAGGTCGCGAAGGCCATCGAGTTGTTCCCCGAGGCGCAGAAGCTCGCCACGCTCGCCGCGCAGATGCGCGGCACCGAGGGCGAGCGCCGTCAGGGCGAGACCGGCACGCGCGCGGCGCAGGCGAATCCGAAGACAGAATAGACCCGCGGGCAAGCGGGCAAGCGAGCGGCGGGCAGGAGAGTTGCTCGCCGCTTTTTCTTTGCTGCGAACTGCTCGCCGCCCGCTGCCCGCAGGTTTTGTGCTAGCCTGTCGCCGCTTTTTTGAGGGGGATCCGTACACAGATGGCTGATCTCGGTAGGAAGTACACCTGTTATAGCTGCCACACGAAGTTCTACGACCTCGGCAAGCCTGTTCCTCTCTGCCCGAAATGCGGCGCGGATCAGCGCGATGCGGAGGAAGCACCGGCCTACACGCCGGCGCGCGGACGCGCCGCCCGTGTCGTCGAGGAGCCGCCGGAAGAAGAAGAGTTCACGCCTGCGGCGGAACCGGCCGAGGGCGCCGAGGACGAAGAAGAGCTGATCCCGGCACGCGACGAAGAGCCGGAAGAAGAAGAGGAAGAAGAAGAGTATTGAGCCGGAGGCTCAGACCATGCGAAACATCGGGCTGCTCGGGTGCGTGGGCGCACTCATTCTCGTTCTCATCATCGGCGGCATCTGGTTCGTCGGCATCCGCAACAACCTGGTCACGCTCGATGAGGGTGTGAACACAGCGTGGGCGCAGGTCGAGAGCCAGTATCAGCGCCGCTACGACTTGATTCCGAACCTCGTGCGCACCGTACAGGGCGCGGCGAATTTCGAGAAGTCGACGCTCGAAGCGGTCGTGAACGCGCGCGCGAAAGTCGGACAGGTCGCGGCACCGGCGGGCGGTCCGCCGGGTGCGGGAGCGGCGGCACCGAGCGATCAGGCGGCGATGGACCAGTTTGCCGCCGCGCAGGCGGGACTGGGCGGCGCGCTCTCGCGGCTGCTCGTCGTCGTCGAGCGCTATCCGGAGCTGAAGGCGAATCAGAACTTCCTCGAGCTGCAGTCGCAGCTCGAAGGGACGGAGAACCGCATCGGCGTGGCGCGCAAGGACTACAACGACGCCGCGCAGAAGTACAACACCGCGATTCGCCGCTTCCCGGCGAGCCTCGCGGCGAGCATGAGCGGATTCAAGCCGAAGGCGTACTTCAAAGGCGCGCCGGGCAGCAACCAGGCTCCGAACGTCGAGTTCAAGTTCTAGGGGCGCCGTGCGTGCGCCTCGTTCGACTTTTTTTCTTCTTCTTCTCGCGGCACTGCGCGCTCTTCGCGCTCGACGTCCCTCCGGCGCCCGATCACTACTTCACCGATCGCGCGAACCTGGTGACGCCCGCGCAGGCCGCGCAGCTCGAGCAGAAACTCCAGCAGTTCGAGCAAACCTCGGGCGCGCAATTCATCATCTACGTCCTCCCGTCGCTCCAGGGCGATGCGATGGAAGACTTCACCGTCCGCGCGGCGAGGCAGTGGGCGGTCGGTCAGAAAAAGTACAACAACGGCCTCGTGCTCTTCGTCTTCGCGCAGGAGAAGAAGATCCGCGTCGAAGTCGGCTACGGCCTCGAAGGGACGATCACCGACGCGTTCTCGTCGCGCGTGATTCGCGACGTCATGGCGCCGCGCTTTCAGGCGAACGATTACTTCGGCGGATTGAACGCCGCGGCCGACGCGGTCATCGCCAAGATCACGAAAGGCGAGGAGCCGGTGCCGCCGATGCAGCGGCCGGGCGGCGGAGCAGGCCAGAGCAGCGAGATCAATCCCATCTTCGTGATCCTCATCGTCGCGTTCATCTTCTTCGTGCTCGTGCCGATGCTCACGCGCCGCCGCGGTGGCGGCGGCTGCGGCGGATGTCTCCCGCTGCTCTTCTTCCCCGGCGGCGGAAGCGGGACCACGTTCGGCGGCGGCGGGTTCTCCGGTGGCGGCGGTTGGGGAGGCGGGGGCGGAGGATTCTCGGGCGGCGGCGGGAGCTTCGGCGGCGGCGGCGCTTCAGGAGGTTGGTGATGACGCAGAACGAATTTCTCGCGGCGCTCGATCAGCAGCGGATCGTCGAGGCGATCGCGGCGGCGGAGCAGCAGACGTCCGGCGAAGTCCGCGTGCACATCCAGCCGCAGGCGCGGGGCGAGATCCGCACTGTCGCGGAGCGCACGTTCGAGCGCCTCGGCATGACCAAGACCGCGCTGCGCAACGGCGTCCTGCTCTTCATCGCCTGCGAGGAGCAGCGCTTCACGATCCTCGGCGACGGCGGCATCAACGACAAAGTGCCGGCCGGCTTCTGGGACAACATCGCCGCGAAGCTCACCATCCGCTTTCAGCACGGAGAGTTCACCGATGGCATCGTCGAAGCGATCCACAGCGCGGGCGACCAGCTCCGCACGTACTTCCCGCGAGCCGAAGGCGACGTCAACGAGCTCACGAACGACATCAACGTCGAGCCTTAGCTCCGTTCTGATCGCCCTCGGCTCGAACCTCGGCGACCGCCGCTATCACCTCCTGCGCGCGATACACGCCCTGCGCGATGTCGTGCGCGTCGTGCGCGTGAGCAGCATCCGCGAGACCGCGCCCGTCGACGCGCCGCCTCCTGACTATCTGAACGCGCTCGTCGTCGGCTACACATCGTTAGCACCCGAAGAGTTGCTCGCTGCGCTTCTCGAAATCGAGCACCGCCTCGGCCGCGTGCGCCGCGGCACGCGCAACGAGCCGCGCGTCATCGATCTCGATCTCATCTTCCACAGCGGACATCGCGCCCGCACGCGAACGCTGACGCTTCCGCATCCGCGGTATCGCCAGCGTGAGTTCGTGATGACGCCGATGCGCGAGCTGGGGCTGGAGTGGTGCGCGCCTCCGGCGCGCCTTTGGGCGGGGGGCGCTACTCCTTAGCGCGTCCCGAGCGCGCTGCCCACTTCAACGCCGACGCGCGCGCGTTTCACGAGGGTCGCTTTCGTGAGGATCGGGTAGGGGTTCACCATCTCGTCGTTCTGATTGACGGCGAAGTGGAGGTGCGGGGAGGTGTACTTTGCGTTGCCCGTGTTGCCCACGTAGCCGAGGAGATCGCCGCTGCGGACCTCCATCCCTTCGTAGAGACCGGCCGCCCAGCGATCGAGGTGGGCGTAGTAGAACGACGTGCCCTCCTCGGTCGTCAGCCAGAGGCAATGGCCGCCTTTCGGCTGATCGCCGATGTAGCTCACGATCCCGTCGGCCACGGCGACGAGCGCCGTGCCGCGCGGGGCGAAGATGTCGATGCCCTTATGCTTGCGGCGCCCGCCGTCGCGCGCCACGAGCCAGCTGTTCTCGAGCTCGAACGGTTGCACGCCGACGACCGGCATCAGCATCGTGTTCCCGGTCAGCGGAGCGAAAAGTGCATCGGCACGCGCGGCGAATTCTTTCTCGCGCGCTTTGGGAGTGGGAGCCATGGGCGTGAGCACCGGGGTGCGCGCAACGACGCGGCTGTTGTTGCGGTTGAGGTCGGCGCGCAGTTGCGCGATCAGGTCGCTGAAGTCGTCATCGTCCGACAAAACGGGCGACGAAACCGGTTCCGCAACCGTAACCGTGGTGGTGGTGCAGGCGGTGGAGAGGCCGAGCAGGACACAAAGTCCCAGCAGCGCCATCCCTCTGCCGACCCACCCATAGCGAGCACGTAACACTTCCATGGCTTTCCTGGAACGAACTTTGGCGAGTCTACGGAATTGCGGCCGAGCTTGTAAAGAGGGGATTACAGCAGAGCGGACACATCTTCTACGCGTCGCACCGGAATCACCTCGATGTCCGCGCGGATCTCGATCGCGTTCGAGTGCGGCACGATGATCCGCCGGAAGCCCAGCGCGGCGGCCTCGCGCGCGCGGAGGTCGGGCTGCGAGACGCTGCGGATCTCGCCGAGGAGACCGACCTCGCCGAAGAGCACGAGATCGTGGGCGATCGGCTGGTTGCGCTGCGAGGAAAGGACGGCGGCGATGATGCCGAGGTCGAGCGCGGGCTCGTCGATCGTCAGACCGCCGGCGAGATTCACGTAGATGTCGTGCTGCGCGAAGGTCGCGCCGCCGGCCTTGCGCTCGAGCACCGCCAGGAGGAGCGTGACGCGGTTGGCGTCGAGGCCCATGGCCATGCGGCGCGGAGAAGGGAAGTGCGTCGGCGAGACGAGCGCCTGCACCTCGATCAGCAGCGGGCGCGTTCCTTCGACGGCGGCGAGGATCGCGGAGCCGGGAGACTGGCTGCGCTGCGAGATCAGCGCGGCGGACGGATTCGGCACTTCCTCGAGTCCGGTGTCATGCATCTCGAAGATCGCCACTTCGTTCGCGGGGCCGAAGCGGTTCTTGTACGCGCGCACGACGCGGTAGTTCTGAAACTTCTCGCCTTCGAAGTAGAGCACCGTGTCGACGATGTGCTCGAGCGTTTTCGGCCCGGCGATGGTTCCCTCTTTCGTGATGTGGCCGATGAGGAAGACCGGCAGCGAGAGCCGCTTCGCCGCGGTCATCAGCACGCCCGCGGAGTCGCGCACCTGTCCGACCGATCCCGGCATGGAGTCGTTCACGCTCGTGTGCACGGTTTGAATCGAGTCGACAATGAGGGCCACCGGCTTCAGTTTTTCCACCTCGGACAGGATGCGGTCGATCGACGTTTCGGTGAAGAGGCGGATGTGCTCGTGAATCGTGCCGAGGCGCCGCGCGCGCAGCGCGATCTGGCTCGGCGACTCCTCGCCGGAGACGTAGAGCACGATGCCGTGCTCCGCGAGCTGCGCCGCGACCTGCAGCAGAAGCGTCGACTTGCCGATGCCCGGCTCGCCGCCGACGAGCGTCACCGCGCCGAGGACCAGACCGCCGCCGAGAACGCGGTCGAGGCTTTCGATGTGCGTCGACATGCGCGGGGCGCGGTCGGTGCCGACCTCGGCGATCGGCAGCGGCTTCGGCGCCGTGCTTGACGGCCGCGGCGGCGTCTTCCTGTCCGTAGGAGTTCCAGGCGTTGCACTCGGGACAGCGCCCCAGCCACTTCGTGGCCTGCGCGCCGCATTCGGTGCAGGAGTAGATGACGGCCTTCTTCGCCAACCTACGAATATTTTCCCGCGAGTTTGCGCACGGTCGTAATGTTTCTGAGCGTGGCCGCCTGTCCGAGCGCCTTTTCCACTCGTGCGCCGGTGATCGTCGAGTCGCTGAACTTCTGTCCGCGACACAACCAGTAGATTTCCATTCCGTCCGCGTGGAGCTCGTCCATCTCCGTGCTGAGCGCCTTCACCCTGGTTTTCGCATCCTCGCTCGCGCTCGTCGCCATGAACCCGACATACAACGTCCCGCCGTCGTCGTTCGTCTCCGCGATGCGTTGAAGTTGCACGGGCGTGCGGAGAAACGTCCGCACCTCGTAGCCGAGGGCCTTCTTCAACGCCTCCTCGATCTTCGCCTCGCTCGCCTTGGGCGCATCGAAGATGACGTTCCCGCTGGCGATGAACGTCTCGACGTTCTTGAAGCCCATCTTCTCGAAGAGCTTCTTCAGCGCGTCCATCTTCACGACGTGACCGCCGACGTTGATGGCGCGGAGGAAGGCGACGTATTTCATTTGCGTTTCCTTCGCGGTTTGCGGGGCGGCGAGGACGCCGCCCGTTCAGCCGGCGGGACGCCGGCGTTCCGAACGCCTCGCGGCATCGCGAACGCGCTGGCGAGTGCTTCATCGTGACGTTCCGAAGTGCGATCTCTGCGGTCCTTGCGGCAAGAGCCAGAACCGATGAATGAGAAATCTGCGATCGAGCGTCGTTTCATGTTCGCACCGTCATTTGAGGTCGGCGGGACGCCGACGCTCCCGCTCGGAACGCCGCCGTCCTCGGCGGCTGGCCCGGGGGCGTCTCGCCGCCGCGGTTTGTTCATGCGCGCACCGTCATCTCTCCCCGCAAATCCCTCTCCATCTCTTCCTTCACGCGCGGCGGCGCAAATCCGCGGCTGAACAGGTAGTACAGCTTCGCCAGCGCGGCCTCGGCGGTCATGTCGTATCCGCTGATCACGCCGGCGCGGGCGAGGGCGGAGCCGGCGGCGTATTCGGCGAGATCGACGGTGCCTTCGAGGCATTGGGTGCAGTCGACGATCACGACGCCGCGTTGGGTGGCGTCAGAAAGCGCGGCGATGAAGTCGGCGTTCTGATCGGGGCCGTTGCCGACGCCGTAGGCTTCGAGCACGAGTCCCTGCAGCGGCGGGCGGAGGACGTTGCGCACGAGCTCGGGGGAGATGCCGGGGAAGAGACGCAGCGCACTGACGACGGGATTTTTCAGCTCGAGAACCGAAAGGCGTCCGCCGCGCGATTTGCGGACGAGGTCCCAGTTGATCTCGATGTCGATGCCGACCGTGCCGAGCGGGAGAAAGTTCGGGGAGTCGAACGCGGCGAAGCCGTCGGCGCTGACTTTCGTCGCGCGGCAGCCGCGCAGGAGTTTGCCGCCGAAGTAGAGGCAGACCTCGGGGATGGCGTAGCTCGAGGCGAGCATCAGCGAGGTGATGAGGTTCTCCCGCGCGTCATTGCGGATCTCGCAGAGCGGGATTTGGGAGCCGGTGACGATGAACGGGCTTGCGCAGGCCGCTCAGCAGAAACGGAAGCGCCGAGGCGGTGTAGGCCATCGTGTCGGTGCCGTGGAGGACGATGAAGCCGTCGTAGCGATCGTAGTTCGCCTGGATGTCGCGGGCGATCTTCACCCACTCGGCGGGCGTCATGTTCGACGAGTCGAGCAGCGGCGCGTACTCGTGAATCGTGTACGCCGGCATCGACGGGTGCCGGAGCTCCGGCATCTGCGACATTTGCTGTTGCAGATAGCCGGGCTCCGGCTTGTAGACCGCGCGCGTCCGCTTCATGCCGATCGTGCCGCCGGTGTAGGCGATGTAGACCTGCTTGCGCATCGCGCGCGGATGATAACGTCACTTCTTCAACAACGCCGCCAACGCCTCGAGCTTCTCGCTCCAGAATTTCTTCTTCGCGTCCGCATCCTCTTTCGACGCGAGCTTCGCATGCTGGATGGAAACGCTGCTCTTCGCGTCGCTCTTCGGCCAGAAGCCGATGTCGACGGACGTGCCGTCGTCCCACGTGACGCGCATCGATTTCGGCTTCGTCGCGGTGCGGATCTTCAACTTCACGTCGCCGAGCCAGCGCTTGCGCGTGCGCGCGTTCGCGAAGGCGTCGAAGAGTTTGTCGACCGGCACGCCGACGGTCTTGCTCTTGTTCGCCTCCCACGCGCCGCCGCGGCGCTGGCCGATGGCGCGCAGTCCGCGGATGCGCTCGTAGCCGACGGTGACGGATTGCGCCCACCAGCCGGGTACGCCGAGGTTGTAGACGTGCGTGGCGGTTTCGGTGTGCGATTTCTCTTTCGCGCCGAACGCGTCGAGCACTTCGACCCACTGCGCCCAGCTGCGTCCCGTTTTCTCGGTGATGGTGGCGTCGCTCATCCCGGAGAGCGCGGAGTAGTCCACAGGTGGACGAGGAACGCTGACGATGTTGCGGCGGGCGGCGGTGTACGACTCACCCGTTTTTTCCATGCGCGATCGAACGACGCGCTTGAGATCTTTTTGAGCCGGCATCACGAATCTCCTTCACAAAGCCGCCTCGACGCTCTCCCCAGCAGCAACGCCGCGCGGCATTGAAGGTTCATGATCCCGACTCGGGAGTATGCCCCCCTTTGCCCCGGCATCGAGTCTTCGCTGGGGGAAGACTTCTCGGGGTGAGGCGTGAGTCGCGCCGGGAACAATGTGCACGCGTCGGACGAAAAAATCAAGCGCGAAGACCGGGCCTCGCCGAAACGCGAAGTCGGCGATTCAAACCGCAAGTGGCCGGATTCGGCCCTTCCTCATTGCCCGCGGCGGCCGGAGGACGGGATAACGCTTTCAAATAAATCGCGTCTCGGAGGCTCAAATGAAAGCGGTCCGGATTTCCAGCACAATCGTGCTGTGCTCGCTCCTGTTCTGGTGCGGGACCCTACGCGGCGATGACTGCACATTTACCGGCGGAAAGGACGGAGACAATCCTGTCGCCGTCGACGATCTGGCGTTTTTCGTCCCGGCGGGAGTAACGGTCCCGGTGTTGGCGAATGACGTCGTTGCCGCGGGAGGGCAACTCGTCATTCACAACTATACGCAACCCGGCGCGGGACGCGTGACGGCGAGTGGATCGAGTCTGATCTATACGCCGAATGCCGGCGTGTCCGGGCCCGATTTTTTTGAATACACCATCCGCGACACCACCCGGCCGACGGCGCGCACGTCCACCGCGCAAGTCGAAGTTCGGCCGCAGGCCACAGTGACGATCACGGGCACGTGCACGGGCGGCGATTGTCTGTTCGATGCGACGGCTTCGCCGTCGGACGGCGTGCTGCGATGGGAATGGCGATTCCCCAATGAAAGCTTCAAGCGCGGCGGACAGCGCGAGTATCACCAGTTCGATGCGTCGGGTGCGTACCCGGTCACCGCGCGGGCGATCTATCACACGGGCGCCATTGCGGAAAAAACGCACTTCCAAGTGGTCGAGTTCGCACGGGAATTGATCTGGACGTGTGTTCACAATGCAAACGGTGCCCCGATCTGGGGCGTGCGGAACACGACGAACAGCGACAACTGTACCGCGCCGTATGTGACCGTGCATGTCGATTCGTTCCGCTCGTTCGAAGGGAAGTGGGACTGGTGGGTGGCCCAGGTGAAATGGGGCGAGCCGACATCGGGTGATCCGATGGACGTGACGGCGCACGGCTCGCCGTCCATCTCGGCAGCGAATTGCAACGGCTTTTCCTGTACGCCGACGTCCGCTCAGTATAAGTACGCTGGAACGCACCGCTTCAAGGTCGGAATGTATCCGCGCCAGTTTGCGGGCGGGCCGCTGGTGCCGAATGCACCGCCGGCGAAGGAATACTCCGGATTTGTCGTGACGACGAACCAGGCGCCGACGGCGGCATTCCGCTTCGAAGAATATCCGCTCAATAGCGGGAGCCGCCGGTATTTGTTCTATCCGCACGCGTCGACGGACGACCTAAGCCTGAAATTCGACGGGTCGAAGCCCTATGAGTGGGATTTCGGCGACGGACACACCGGTACCTACCATTGGTCGTTCGGTGCGATTCCCGGCGCATCGTACACATTTCAGCGCGCCGGCGATTACGTCGTGACCTTGAAGGTCACGGATCTCGAAGACGCCGTCGGAACGACGTCGCAGACCATCAGCATCACCAATTCGCCGCCGGTACTGCGGACCACCGGCGCCTGCAATGGACTTCGCTGCCGTTTCACCGGCAACGGAAGTATGGACGATTTCTGGGGCGAGACTGCGCCCCGGTGGACGTGGAATTTCGGGAATGGACAAAGCACGACCGTCAGCGGCTATCCCGATTTCGACAAAGTGGCGACGGCGGTTACCGAGTACACCTATCCGGCGCCGGGCTGCTACACGACCTCGCTCGCCACGACCGACATCGACGACGCGGGCGCCACGAAACAGATGACGGTGGCGGTCGGCACGCAGCGCCTGTCGCCGCCCGGAAGTGTGACGGTCGATGCGCACGCCGGTGCCTATCGCGCGATCGGAACCAACAATGTCGTGACGCGTCAACAGACGACCGGCAATCTCAACGGGATCGTCGAGCCCGGCGAGGCTGTGGTCGTGGAGCCGACCTGGACGGTCACGCCGTCGGCCACGCCCGCGCTGGTGTTCGGACAAAACGCGCCACTCAATCCGCCGATCGGGTACATGCGGACAAACGGCAGGGCGCAATACAACCGCAATACAGGGATTTCTGATTGCTGGAACGCGACGGCGCTCGATTACGATCTCGGCCCGTGCGACATTCTGATCGTGTCGGCTTCCGACACGCGCACGGCACCGCATTACGACATCCCGATGACCGAGGCCCATCCGGATGGCGGAAACGTCACGACGCTGGTGCACGTTGGGGCGAGCTTTACCGACGTTTCGAAGGCGGCTTCGTATTATCCCGCGGTCGAAGCGCTGCTGCACTCGGGCATTACGTCGGGATGCGGGGGGCGCAGTTTCTGCCCCGGGAATACGCTGACGCGCCAGGAACTGGCGGTGATGCTGATCCGCGGAAAATACGGCGCGAGCTATACGCCGCCACCCTGTAATGACCAGCCCTATTCGGATGTGTCTTGCGACCTCTGGAGCGCCGCATTCGTCGCAAAATCGAAGGCCGACAATCTGATTCCGGCATATCCCGACGGAACGTTTCGACCGACAGTGCAGGTCACGCGGGCGATGATGGCGGAGCCGCTGCTGCGCGCGTCCGCGGGAATGACGACCGCTCCTCCGTGTGACAACGTTTTCACCGACGTCAGCTGCGGCGATCCGAGTCTGCCGGGAGGCTGGATTTCAGAGCTGAGACGGAGGGGCATCACCGCCGGCTGCTCGACCACGACCTTCTGTCCTGCCCTGTCCATTGACCGTGGCTCGACGGCGATCTTTTTCATGCGTGCCTTCAATCTCGGCATCGACTTCAAGGTCTGCCCGACCGGAATGACCGTTTATGCCGGGAGTGCAATCGAACCGATGACGGAGGTGGGCCAGTGAACGCAATCGTGCAGCGAATCGTGCTTGTGGCGCTCGTTCTCTGGAGCGCATCGTCATTTGCGGTCGGAACGGAACAGATTCAGGCGACGGGCTTCAAAGCCGATACGGCGCTGGCGGTGGGAGAGTTCGACGCCGTCAACGTCTACAACGGCAATCTGACGGTAACGGTGCCGATCGGTCCGCTCTACAAGACCAACGGACTTGTGAAGTATCAATTGACGCTTCACTATCAAACAAATTTCTGGGATTTCATCGAATACTCCACCGCCGCGTCGCCGATCGGCGTCAAGACGCCGGAGGCGTTCAGTCCGATTCTGTGGGCGGATGCGCCGACGTTCGACGGCTTCGCCGGATCGGAGCCGCGTCCGGAGGGTGTTGCGGGCGTGGGCTGGTACCTGGGCCTCGGCGAACTGATCGAAGGAACCGGCTCCCAGCGCTTTCCCGGCGGCGCGTACCGCGACGAAACGGGAGCGATCCATGCCTTCGGCGAGTTCATGCACGTTCGGAGCGACAACGTTTCGTCCACCGTGTCCTACACGCACGACGGGAGCTATCTCCGCAAAAGGCGCATTGACGCTAAAACGCACGATATTGATTTTCCGGATGGGACGCGAAAGCATTTTTCCTGTGTCGACAAATGCGGCACGTGGGAGGCGGTGTGGGTGCTGGACTGGATCAGTGACCCCCTCGGATATGTGCTCAAGATCGAGCGCTCTCCGTCGGCCAAACCACCAACCAGCGGCGAATGGTTGTGGACCCTCAAAGAGGGACGCCTTCAAGGCGGGGAGATGCGCTACTTCAGGACCACGGATACGTTGGTAGACGATCGCTCGCACGTGCTGCGGTTCGACATCGTCAACGGCTGGCAGACGCGATTGACGTCCGCAAGCATGGCCAGCCCCGCCGGTAAAGACGCGTCCGCAACCTACCTGTTGACCTACGACCAGAAAGACATCCTTCGTCCGCCCGTCATCCCGTGGGTCGGCGATGGATTGAAGATTCGTTATATTTCGAACAACCTGGCCAATGATCGCCGCACCAGCGTGTCGCTTCTTCAGAGCGTGACGCTGCCTGCCGATGCGGGCAAGTGGAAATTCGAATATACGTTAGGCGGCGAAGCCGGGGACACAACCTATACGACGATCGCCGGGCAAGGACGAAACATACAGCAGCCCGTCAGCCGGCTGGGTGGACAGATCAACAAAGTTCAGGCGCCGACCGGCGGCGGATACGAGTACAAATACAGCGTCCGCGGATATCATGTGTTCAAGTGCGGCGCGAACGTGGTCCAGACGCTCCAAAGCACGTTCGTACTGGGCGTGTCGGAACGGACACGCATCAACGGCTCGGGGGTTCGCGACGAAAATGCCAAATGGCATTATGCCGGTCGCGCGTCGGCACTGAGCCCGAGCACCGGGACGTGTGCGCCGTTCGGGCGAGAGTTCATTGGCTCCGTGCTCGATCCCGACGGCGCACTGACGCTCAGTTTTTTCGATCATGTGATCGGCAGCCCGACGTACGGAGCGCCGTTCGCGCCCGATCTCACCGACGCGACCGTGGGCGGGATGACCCGGTATCGATCGTCGGCGAGCTATGACGTGAGCGCGTCTCTGGGCACGTTCCAGGGGAACCTCGCCGACGCCGTGCGGCGCATGTTCCCCCGCTACGACCTCGGCGGCGAGGTGCGCACCACCGGCAAGCTCCTGCGCGAGCAATATGTCGTCTATGACTACAGCGACAAGAAATGCCTGAACGATCCGGGTCCGGCCTGCGAGCAGTACAACCTTCGGGTGTCGTCGCAGCACACACGCTTCTATGACGACTCGAGCGCGTGTCAATACGTCGAGGCCACGCGAACCACGGCTCCGCAATGCGCGAACGGCGTCATCGACACGACAAAGAAAGTCTACAGTGAGACGAAATTCCGCGATTTCGATGGACTCGGTCACTATCGTGGAACGGACACGAAAGCAAATTTCCTGATCTCGTCCGATCCGAATCTGGCGGAGGAGGCGCGGTTCGATTACACGCGCTACAACCCGAATGTCGAGTATGTGCCGGCGGCGACGGCCACGGACCGGCTGCAAGGCGCGCCCGGTCCGGTGGATCCGTGGCTGCTGGGCATATACACGTACACCACCGCGTGGGAAAACAATCGGAAGGCGGCCACCGACGAAACCAGCAAGCTCGTTCACGCCCGATCCCGGTTCGACGCGCAGACAGGCCTCCTGACAGCCACGCGACGCGTGACGACGACTCGTCCAACAGCCGCGATGGAGAACGATCTCACACAGCTCATCCCTCTGACGGAACGCGACCTCGCCACGACGTACGACCGCACGATCCTCGGCAATAAACTCGAGGTCCGCGAAAAATCCTTCGGCGGTGACGACCGCTCGCTGGCGACCGTGGAATGGCCGGCCGGCACGACGCCGGCGCAATACGAAATCCTGTCCCGCACGCAATTCGGCTCACTCCAGTCGACCGAATATGTCTGTGACACCAATCGATTGGCGACATTCACGGCGACGATCGACCCCGGCACCGGATTGGTCACGTCGTCGAAGGGATCGAACGGGGCAACGACCGGATATGTGTACGACGCCTTCGGCCGATTGATCCGAATCACGCCGCCGGGAGGCGAGCGCGCTCACGCGATCACGTACCAGATGGCGACCGGAGCATTGACGACGCAGAACACCGTCAGCGCAGTGCGAATGCTCGACGCCACGAATGCCGATCCGAACGCGCCGTCCGCGACCTACACCTACGACGACATCGGGCGTCTGCTCAAAGAAGTGCGCCAGACCAGCGGAGGAGAGGGCACAACCGACTACAAGTACTTCCCCGACGGAATGCTGGAATGGATGACCGTCCCCTATGGAAACGGAATCCCGGCCCGGAAGACATTTCACGAATACGACGTGCTGAATCGCGTCACCAGGAAGACCCTGCCGGACGACACCTCCAGTACCGTTCCCACACACATAACCTCCCGATATGACAGTACCCGCCAGGTCTATACAACCAATGACCGCGTCGCGCGCACGGGCGGTACCGGAAACGCGAATCTTACTGAGAAGTTCGATGCGCAGGGCCGATTGACGGAAGTGAACGACGAAATCACCCACGCGGCCTATGGCTACGACGCGTCCAACAACCTTGCCACCGTCGCCCTCAATGGCATCGGCAGTTCCGTGCAGCAGATCCGCAGGATGGAGCGCGACGGCCGTGGCGTGCTGGTCAGCGAGGAACATCCCGAACTGCAAACGGAGCTCGATCCGGCCAGGCCAAAGATGGCCATCAAGTACGGCGACGTTGACGCCCGCGGCCACGCGCGCATTGTGGAATATGTCAAGAGCGGCGTATCCGATGAGGCCGCACGCCTGGAGATGCAATACGACCGCGCCGAACGCCTCATCAATGTCTATCAGGGAAGAGGCAACGCCGGGGGACGACCGCCGCTGATCAAGGAGTTCGCGTTCTATCCGACCGACTGCACCGTGCCCAATGCGCCATGTACCGGCGCCGAGCAGAATCAGGTGCGCTATGCACGGCGCAAAAATTTCATTTTCGATCCGGCGGCATCGGCCGTTCTCATGACGGTGATGGTCGAGCAGGAATATCACTATTACGCGGGTACGGGCCGCGTCCAATCCGTACGCACGACCAGCCGCGACGAATCGACAACCCCCTACAGTCTCAACGTCACCGGAACCGTGGGATATGTCTACGATTCGCTCGGCAATCCCAATCAGTTGCAGTACCCGGTGATGTACGACGCGCCCGCCCGCAGCATCGACCGGACGTATCACCGGGGACAGCTGAAGAAGGTGACGCAAGCGGGGGTAGGAGATCTCTCCGTTCTCGACTATCGCCCGAACGGCGCGATCAGCAGAGTCTCTTTCATCTCGAATGCATACGACACGATCGAGTCCGACGTCCTTGGCCGTACGGTGTCGATTCTCTGGAATTACATCCGGGTCGATGGTCAACCCGGCGGAACGAAGGTCGGCGAGATTCTCTATGACGGCCGCGGAAGCGTTTCTTCGGTCGCTCGCGGAGGCGAGGACGATCAGTTCACGTATGACGCCGCGGGCCGGCTGGCCACGGCCAACGTGGCAGGCATCGACCAGGCGTTCGCCTACGATGCCTTCGCGAATCTGACTTCGATCGCCACCGGAGCCGGCAGCCGCAGCCTCCCGGTCCTGAACACGAACCGTCTCGGCGCCGGATATGCCTACAACAGTCGTGGAGACCTGAAAGAGACTCCCGAGCTGAAGATGGAGTACGACGCGCTTGGCGCCATGACCAAGCTCGATGCCTTGAGATTCGGCCGGTGTTTCGTCTATTCGGCCGATGACGAGCGCGTCGGCATTATCGAGTATCGTGGCCCGTCGGGAATGAAGGAGCAGTGGTCGTTCCGCGACGGACCGCGCGTGATCCGCGACATCGAACGGATCAACGGCGGCTCCTGGAAGTGGACGAAGGATTACATTTACCGCGGCTCGACGCTCAACTCCACATACACCGTGACGACGACCGGAGTGGTGCGCCGCGACGTCCACGTCGATCACCTCGGCACCCTCGCTCTACTCACAAACGGCGCCGGAAAGAAGGTCGACCTCGAACGCCACTACTTCCCCTTCGGAACCCCACAAGTCGAGACCCCGCTTCTCGAACGCTTCGCCTTCACTGGTCATGAGCGCGACCTCGGTTATGACAGCTCGTCGCCGGACCAGGACCTCGATTACATGCACGCGCGTTATTACTCGGCGGCGTTGGGGCGGTTTTTGTCGCTGGATCCGGTCATTGGCGACCCGAGACAGCCGCAGTCGTGGAACCGGTTCGCTTATGTGTCGAACAATCCGACGAGCCGCGTCGACCCTGACGGCCGGTTTGCAGAGAATATTCGGCCGAAAACGTACCTGCGCCCGGAAAACCGAATCGGCCACCCGAGAGGCAGCGAGTGTTCATGGTGTCAGAGAGTCGACCCCCCTCATCACATCGCCGGTGAAAAGGAATCGTCGACGCCTGCCCACGAAGCGACTGGCGGCCACGACGAATATCCGGAAAACATCGTCCAGCTATCGGGCAAAGAGAAAGCGATTGCGGTGGCCGAAGGTGCGGTTCACGCGATATTGACATCCGCGGAAGAGGGAGCGACGGTTCTCAAGATCGGCGGGTCTTTCGTGGAAGGCGCAGGCATCGGTATGGTCGCAGTTTGGCTCATAAACCTCGGCCACGAGATCTGGACCAATCCTGTCACTGTCGAAATGAGAGAACGTGTGAAGTTCTACAACGAACACGGACACGCCGCCTCCCAGACGCGGTATGCGCCGCGCTTGACGGGGGGAGAGCGTGTGCCCGACCCGCCGGGCTGCGGTGGGTTGGATTGCGCGAAAAATTAGCCGTTCGGCTTCGGGGTGCCGCGCAGCGGCGCCGCTTCAAAATCGCGCGAGCAATTCCGCGCGGTACTGCTCCGACATCGCCACTCTCGTCCCATCCTGCAGCGTGATCACGCTCGTGTGCCCGAAATTCGAATCGATGTGGCGGATTCGATCGATGTTCACCGCGGCCGAGCGGTGAACGCGCGCGAGCACGGCGGGATCGAGACGGGTCATCAGACTCGCCAGCGACTCGCGCAGAAGATGAGTCTTGGTGCCGCAATGCAGGCGCACGTAATTGCCTGCGGCCTCGATCCATTCGAGCTCTCGCACCGCCACCAGCGTGATCCGGTTGCTGGTGCGAACGGCGAGGTATTGCGCGTACGTGGGCTCGCCGTTCTCGCGACGAACGTGCTCGCGAATGCGCTCGATGCTCCGATCGAACCGCTCCTGGTCGACAGGTTTGAGCAGGTAGTCGAGTGCCGGGACGTCGAACGCCGAGGCGGCGAACTCCGCATGCGCGGTCACGAATACGACGGCCGAGCGCGGGCCCGGGAGACGCGACACGACGTCGAAGCCGCTCAGGACCGGCATCTGGATGTCGACGAACACGGCATCGGGCGAAAGGCGGCCGAGCATCCGCGCCGCTTCCGGCGCGCTGGCGAAGCGCCCGACCACCTCGAAGTCTTCGTGCCTTCCGAGCATCGCCGACAAGCCCTCAAGCGCCGGCACCTCGTCGTCGATGAGAACCGTTCGGATGGTCATGCAATCTGCCTTTCGCGTTCGCGTTGATAGGGAATGAGAATCTGCGCGCAGACGCCGCCTTCGGCGCGGTTCGCGATCGCCAGAATTCCGTCGTCGCCGTAAAGCTGCCGCAGGCGCGCGCGCGTGTTGGCCAGGCCGATGCCCGGATCGCTGTCGCTGGCGATTCCCGGACCGCTGTTCCAGACCGCGACGTCGAGCCTCGCGCCGCGGCGCCGGATCGAGATCCCCAGCTGCACCGGATGATCGACACGCTCCACGCCATGGCGAAGCGCGTTCTCCACCAGCGGCTGGAGAAGCAGGGTGGGGATCACCGCGTCCTGCACGTCATCTTCGATGTCGAAAAGGACTTCGAGGCGATCACCGAAGCGAACGCGCTGCAGGTCGAGATACGCGCGGGTGAACGACGCCTCCGCCTCGACGGTGGCTTCGGCGAGCGCCACGTCCGAATGCAGCGTCATGCGCAGCAGCTCGCCGAGGCGTCCGATCATCCACTGCGCTTCAACCGGTGCGGTGGTGATCCGGCTGGAAATCGCGTTCAGGGTGTTGAACAGAAAGTGCGGTTGCAGCTGCGCGCGCAACCGCGCGAGCTCGGACTTTGCGAGCTCGCTTTCGAGCTGCGACTCGACAAGCTGCAGGCGTCGTTTTGCGTCATAGAAATACATCCCGTACGCGGCGCCGAACGTCACGCCGACATCAGTGAGCGCGGGATGAAACTCGACACCGAGCCGGTACCAGCCCCGGTTGATCGCGCCTTCGAAGAAGCGATCCATGAGGAACGTGCGCACGACGGCGAGAGCGAGCGCGCCGATGAGCATGAGGCCCGCCACCCGCCAGAGACTGGCCTGCTGCACGCGCGCGCCGAGGCCCCACAAGAGGGACGCGCAGATCGCGACGACCAGGAACCAGTGCAGGAAGTGAATGATCGCTTCTTCGACCGTCACACCGCGGCCTTGAATCGAGCGCCGGGTGAAGGTGTGGGCGAGGTAGATCGCTTCGATGGTCAGCCAGCACAAGCCGATGCGGATCGCCAGAACCCGAGGAGTGAGCTCGGTCATGATCATGTGGGAACCGGGCGAGTATAGCTTCGCGAAATTCGCGAATCGGCGCGGTCACCGGAATGTTGGCAATTCGACTTCGATCGTTCGGCCGGGCGTCACCGTCAATCGCGCGCGATCGCCGTACAGGTGGGCGAGGCGTTCGTGCACGTTCGCGAGGTTTTCCTCGCGAGACGTTCCGTTGAGCGACACAACGATGTGCAGCATTTCGCCGCGGCGGAAGATCTCGATACGCGTCGGAACGGCGTGTTCGATCAGCGACTGCAGCAGCAGCGCCGGCATGGTCGCCTGTCTCACGTCGTCGTCGATCCGGATGACGACATCGATGCGCTGCAGGTCGAGATACGCCCGCGTGAACGCGACCTCGGCGCCGACGGTCGTCTCGGAATTCGCGGCGTCGGAGTGCATGGCCATGCGCAGCAGCTCGCCGAGCCGTCCGATCATCCGCTGCGCGTCCGCGGGATCGCTCGCGGCGCGGGTCGAGATTCCGTCGAGCGTGGTGAAGAGAAACTGCGGCTGCAGCTGCGCCCGCAGCCTGGCGAGCTCCGACCTCGCGAGATCGCGCGACAGGCGCGTCTCGCGCAGCCGCAGCGTTTGCTGGGCGTTGTAGAGGACGAGCGCGTACGCCGCGCCGAACGTGATGGCGACGTCGGCCAGCGCGGGATGAAATTCGACCGCCAGGCGATTCCAGCCGCGATTGACGCCTTGCCCCAGCGCGTCGTTGAGAATCGTTTTGACCGCCGCGAGGAAGAGCGTGCCGGCGAGGATCAGCGTTCCGATGCGCGCCAGACCGGCCTCCTGCAGCCGGCTGTAGGCGATGACGACGGCGCTCATCAGCACGATCACGCCCCAGTGGACGACGTTGACGATGACGTCGTCGACGGTGATGCCGCCGCCGCGAAGCGATGAGCGCGTGTGCGAATAGCCGAGGTACACGGCTTCCACCGCCAACCAGCAGCAGGCAATGCCCAGGATCAGATTTCGCGGGCTCATCCGACGGTCGCGCGAGTTTGACATACGATTTGCCCATGCCGAAGAAAACGCTGGAGTCCCTCGAGCTCGCGCTGCGCGAGCACGCCATGACGTACCCCGAAGTCACGGAGGATTTTCCCTGGGGCCACCGTGCGATGAAGGTGAAGGGCAAGGTGTTCGTGTTCCTCGGTGGCGAGAAAAACGCGACGGAGCTGAGCATGTCGGTCAAGCTCCCGCAGTCGCGCGACATGGCCACCGACCTCCCGTTCGCCGAGCCGACCGGCTACGGGATGGGCAAGCACGGCTGGGTCACCGCGCGCTTCACGAAAGTCGCCGACGTGCCGATGGAACTGCTGCGGGCGTGGATCGATGAGAGTTTTCGGGCGATCGCGCCGAAGAAGTTGGTGAAGGGGCTCTGAACTGGCGGGCAAGCGTGCGAGCGAGCAAGCGGGCGGCAGAACCCTGCCCGCCTGCTCGCTCGCTCGCCTGCCCGCTATGGCGACGCCGCCGTCGCCGTCGCGATCATGATCTTCCAATCCTCCATCGGCGTGTCTTCGAGGTTCAGGTTCGAGGTGATGTAGAAGAGCCGCTTCGTCGGATCGCCTTTGCCGATGGTGAAGCGGTCGTTCAGGTAGTACGGCGGGATGTTCTGGTAGAACAGCGTGGCCTTCACGCTGACCGCATTCGGATCGACGTCGTCGGGTAACGTAATCCGATAGGTCACGCGGTCGTGGCCTTTGCCGTCGCGGTAGTCGGGGTCTTTCTCCGCTGCGCCGTGCGGGTGCGTGGCCTTGAGGAAGCGGCCGTTGAGCTCCGGCGTCGGTCCTTTTTCCGTCCAGCCGATGGGCAGCAATCGATTGTCCTTCACGTCCGTGTCGCGGCGGATGAAGCTCGTCGTGAAATTGCCGTCGGCGTCCTTGGTCAGCTCCTCGTAGATCTGCACCTGCTGATCGGAGGTGATGAGCTCGTGATGCGCCTGGTAAGCGTTGTTGGCGAGGAACTCGGTCGGCAGCGGTTGGCCTTGCGAGTCGACGATGACGCCGACGCTGTTCGTGCGGCCGGAGCTCCAGATCACGCGATCGCGGCCGTCGCGCGTTTCGACCACGAGCAGCTCGATCCACGCGCGGCGGAAGCCGACGCCGCTCGGCATGCGATGTCCGGCGAGGTTCGTCACTTCGACATTGGCCGTGAGCGCGCGGCCGTCGATCGACATCGACGTGGCCACGGTCGCGGTGCGCTTGCGTGCCTGCTCGAACAGATTGGCCTGCGCGACGGCGATGTTGTCCGACGCGCCGGTCATGTAGTCGCTCTTGCGCACGCCGAGGACGTCGTTGAACTGCTTGAACATCTCGAGGAGGAACGCGTTCATGCCGAGGAGCTCGTGGCGCGCGAAATCCTTCTCGCGGAAACGCACCCAGATGTCTTTCGTCGGCGCGCGATGTTCGGCGGCGGGATAGGTGTCGTCCTCGACGATCGCGATGCGCGTCTTGATGGGATCGACGTCGATCCGCAACAGGTCGTTTTTCTGCGAGCGCGGCATGTGGCAGTCCTGGCAGGTCTGCGCGTTCGGGCCCGGCTTGCCGAACTCGTTTTGATATTGACTGTTGATCCATTCGATGTAGGTCGCCTGTTCGATCGAGTGCGGCGTCGTCGGACCGATCGGGCGGATCGGCGGCGAGTCGACGACCGGCAGATCGATGGTGTGGCAGCTGCCGCAGACGCGCGCGCTCTTCATGTAGTCGTTGTGCTTCGGCTTCACGCCGAGGGCGTTGTCCATCGGCAGCGTGACGATCTCGTCGTCCTTGAACGGACCGAAAAGCTCTTCGGGTTTGCCGGTGTCGAATTGGCCGGTGATCTTGTTTTTCAGGAACACCTCGAGGCCGCCGCTGCTGCGCTCGATGTGGTGGCACGACGCGCAGCTGATGCCGTCGCGCCCGAGTGCGCCGTACTTCGCGCCCGGCTCGCTGCCGGTGCGGTGGCTGAACTCGAGGCTGTAATTCTCGCCGGGATGATCGATGTCGTGCTGGCGCTTGCCCATCACGCCGTGACAGCGGAAGCACGTATTGATGACGGAGTGCTTGAGACTAGAGCGCGTCGCTTCGTCCGGAATCGTGTCGAGGTACGACAGCTCGCTGTCGAGCTGCGCGTAGAAAATCGGATCGCGCCCGGCGAGTCCCATCGGGGACCAGCGCCACTCGGTGAACGGCGAGACGTTGATGCCCTTGCCGTCCTTGTTCGTCAGCCACATCGTCGGGCCGAACGGACCGTTCGCGGCGCTGTGGCAGGACTGGCATTGATCGGAGGTCATGAACATCGCCGGCGGTTTGCCGGGCGTGGACGGGACGTGATCCCAGGTTTCGTTCGGGATGAACTGCACTTTGTCGGCGCTGATCGCCTGCAGCGCGCGGAACGTCTGCAGGAACGCCGGATCGGGCTCGACGAGCGGCGTCTTCGGCGCGGGCGCCTGCGGCGTCGCGTGATGCGCCGTTTTCGACGAATCGTCACGCCACGAGTCGTCGACGCGGAAGGTGAGCGCGTCGCCGGGGAAGCCTTCGATGTTGTTCAGTGCGGAGAACGTCGATTCTTTTTCGGCCGAGGCGTGGCAGCGCGTGCAGTAGATCCCGAAGCCGGCGTTCGGATACTGATAGGGCCACTGGTGATCGTCGAAGGCCATCGTGGTCCAGAGCTCGGCCCAGAACCAGCCGTCGGCGGATCCTTTCGAATCCTTGATCATGATCGTCCAGTCGGTGACGGGCGGCGGCGAAGTCGTCTGCCATCGCGCGGCGGGCGCGCTGATCCCTTCTTTGATGATCATCGCGCCGTCTGGGATGGCGTCTTTGCGTCCGCCGATGAGCCAGGTCATCACCGCGGGCGAGTAGTAAATCTTCGCGGCTTTGTGCGTGCCGTAGTAGACGTCGTTGATCCACGGGCCCGTGTCGCGGATGCCCTTGTCGGCTTTCCAGCACTTGTACGTGCCCGCCTTCAGCCACTCGAGGATCTCTTTCTCGTACGTCGCGAGCTCCTCCGGCGGCACGCTGCTCGGGAGTCTCAGCGCCGCTTCTTTCCCCTCGGGGCACGGCGCGGCGCTGACGAGCGTGAAGACGAGAAGCGCAGCAAGGGCAACGCGTTGATACAACGGTGACCTCCTTTTCGGGACGCGAATACGGACGGATGCTTACGGTAGCACGTCTATGGACTGCGGCAGCTTGCTGCCGCTTTCAACAGCGGCGGCCGCAGCCGCCGCGGGCGGAGGAGCGGAAGCTGCGGCTTCCGCTATGGGAGAGCGGCAGCAAGCTGCCGCAGTCCAAAAGAGGTTAGAAACTCTCGTCCGCGCTCGGTCCATAAATCGACGGCACCGCAATGTCGTTCAGGCGCAGGTATACCGTGAGCTGGCCGCGATGGTGCGCGAGGTGATGGAACGTCTCGCGGATGAAGTCGTGGCGCGGCTGTTCGACGAGCACGCGATCGCCCATGCGCAGTTTCCAGTTCGTCATCAGGTGATCGTCGTTCGTGTTCGTGAGTGCTTCGCGCGCCTGCCGCACGCAGTCATCGATCGCGTCGACGAGCTCGAGGCCGCCGGTGACCTGTTTCGGCGCGAAGCCGCCGGTGCCGCCGGTGGCGAGATCGAGCTCGTCCTGGTTGATCATCATCGCGATCCAGCGCGGCATCGTCGCGACGAGCGCGGAGAGGTAGCCGAGCTTCATCGATTTCTCGTGCGGCTTCCAGTCGTCGCGGCCTTCGGGGACGCGCTCGAGCACGCGGCGCGTCGGTTTCGATTCGCGTTCGAGATCGGCGAGAAAGATGTCCGTCAATTTCATGGGCCCGATGTTATGTCGAAAACGGTCGCGGCATCATCGGCGTAGACGCGGCGGAAGGGGAGATTCAGGTCATGGCCCGCGACGATGAGATAGCGCGCGCCGAATCCGCGCAGCGTCGCGGCGAGCCGGGGCGGATCGGTGAGGAGCGGAATGATGCGGTCATAGTCGTACGGGCCGAGGAGATCGCCGAGGCATCGGCCGCGGCAGTAGTAGGCGCCGTTCGATCCGTTGAAGACGTACACGGTGTGGTTGCCGGTGAACTGCAGCGCGCGATAGACGGGAATCCTGCGCGCGAGGAACGCATCGCGCGAGCGCGGCAGTCCGTACTTGGCGATGAGGATCGTGCCCCACAGAAAACCGGGCAGCACGAGCGCGATCGCGAATGCGCGCCACGGAACGAGGCGCTCGAGGATGAGCGCGATCGCGGCGCAGAGCAGCGGGATGACCGGCAGCATGAAGCGCCAGTCGAACGGCGTCATGAGCAGGAGCCAGATCGCGCTGACGGCGAGCGGGAAGCGAAGGCGCCGCTCGAGCACCGCCGCCGCGATCGCGAGCGGAAGCAGCAGCGCCAGCCACGGCGAGTACGGCGGTGTTCCGTGCGCGAGCGGATCGAGATACGCGCGCCGCACCGCCGCGATCAGCGGATCGGTGCGGATCGCAATCAGCTCGCCCGGATTGCGCTCGACGTATGGCCGCCACTCGCTGCGTCCGAAGATCCGTCCGAGAAACGGAAAGACGGGATTGCCGGTCTCGTACGCGATGCGCGCGTACCACGGCGCGGCGAAGAGCGCGGCCGGAATGCTGAACCACAGGCATGCTCGCCACCGTGTGGTGCGCGCCTCCGGCGCGCCCCCGCCCGAAGGCGCGCCGGAGGCGCGCACCACACCGAAGAAGAACACCAGCACGAAAAAGAGGCCGTGATACTTCGTCGCCGCGGCCATGCCCGCGAATGCGCCGGTGAGTGCGATCCACTGCAAAGCGCCGGTGCGGCGCCACGCCAGCCACGCGCCGAAGGCGAGCGTGACGCTCATCGTCAGCGTCATGTCGATGTACGCATTCGCGCCGAGGTAGATCGCAATCGGATTTCCGAGCCAGAGTGCAGTGCCGAACAGGTTGCGAGCGTGGGGTGTCTGCGATCGCCGCAACGCCCGCCGCCGTGACGACGAGCGCGAGCCATTGCGTGAGCTGCGCGACCGCATCATTCGCGACGAGCAGCGCAGCGGCGAAATGGATTTCGCCGAGCTGAGGGAAAACGGGAAAGCGAAGCGTGTCGGCGAAGACGAACGAGTGTGCGTTCGCGAAGAGGCGCGCGTAGACGAGGTGGTACGCGGTCGCGTCCCAGCCGGTCGGCGGATAGAGCGCGAGGATGAACGAGGGGAGGGAAGCGATCAGGATGAATGGCGACGGGCGCGCGCGTATCCACAACGCGGCGGCGATCAGGACGACAATGACCGCGACGCGCGTGAGCGCGCCGAACGCCGCGAGCGCGAAGAAGATCTGCCCCACGATCCCATACGCGAGCCCGACCGCAAACGCGGCGGGTAACTGCCGCGCATTCATCTGTGCGGCTTCGTCGCGATCGCCGTCACGAGGTACCCGATGCGATCCAACCACCCGAACCTCGCCTCGGCTTTATCGAACGGTTTGATGAACCACTCCGTCCATCGCGGCGACAGCCCCTTCCGCACGTGCAGGAAGAGGTCGAGCATCCGCAGCACGCCCGGCAGCGCGAGGATGCCGGTCATCGTGCGGACTTCCAGTCCCGCCGATTCGACGTCGCGCTTCAGTTCCGCGCGCGTGAACGATTTCTCGGGCGCGTACGGATAACGGTCGAGCATCTCCAGCACCGCCACGAGGAGCGGCCGCAGGAACGGATCCCAGAAATTCGGCACGCCGATCACCGCGACGCCGCCGCGCTTCATCACGCGGTGAATCTCGCGCATCGTGTCGCGGTACTCGGCGATGTGCTCGAGCGTGCCCATCGTGTACACGACGTCGAACGTCTCGTCGCGGAACGGCATGTGGCGCATGTCGGCGTTGAGAATCTCGATGCCGAGGTTCTCGCGGGCCGCGTTCTGCCGCGCGCGCCGCACGACGACGTGGCTCAGGTCGAGTCCGACCGCATCCGCGCCCTCATCGGACATCCATCCGAGGATGCGCGTGTTGATCGCTTCGTTCCAGAGATCGAGCTTGAGGACTTTCTTGCCGGCCAGCGAGCCGACGGCGCGCTCGATCAGCGCGATCTCGCGGTTGCGGTAGTACACCGTCGACGGCGCGGTGGAAAAATCGGGCATCGACGCGGCGACCGCATCCCATTTTGCCGACTGCATCGTGGCGTTCGTCGTCGTCATCTACAGCGCTGCCAAGGTTCGCCGCACTCCGGTGGCGAGCGGTGTCGGTTCTACAGCGAGCTCGCTTCGCGCTCGGGCCGTGCGGAAGCACCACGGCGCGAGCAGCGTGTGCGCGCGCGCGGTCCAACCGCTCGACGCATCGTACCCGAGGATCGTGTCGATGAGATGTCCCGAAGCCGTAACGAAGAATTTCGGCACGCCGATGCGTGGCGTGGGACGTTTGCCGGCCGCGGCGAAGACTTCGTCCTCGAATGCCGTCATCGTGACGTCGTCGCCCGCGACGACGTAGCGCGCGCCGAGGATGCCGTGCTCTTCCGCCTGCACCACCGCGCGCACGACGTCGTCGACGAAGACGAGATTGCGCGGCGGCGTTCGCACGCCGACGCGCAGCTTCTTGGAAAGGATGCGGCGCATGTGCGATGTGATTCGATTGGGCGAGCGCGGGTGATCGGGGCCGTAGATGATCGACGGAAGGATCGTGACGAGCGGCACGCCGGACTCTTCGAGCGCGGTGATGCCGTCGTGCTTCGAACGGATGTAGGGATCGTTCGACGGCGCGAGCGGCGCGCTTTCGTCGAGCGGCGTGGTGGACGAGCCGAGGACGAGCGTGGTGCCGAGGTGGATGAAGCGATGGGCGCGGCTGCGCCTGGCGACGTTCAACGGCTCGGTGACGTTCGCGCGGGTGAAGCTGTGCGGCGACGGCTTCGGCGCGTTGCGCATCGACGCGCAGTAGATGATGGTGGAGGACGGCGGGACATCGATCGCGCCGCCGTAGTCGACTTCGTCGATGCGCAAATTGCGGATGAGAAAGATCGTCGAGGCGCCGATGGTCACGAGTGAGCGCGATGACGTCGCGGCCGCCGGCGAGATAGTGCGCGAGCAGATGGCGGCCGACAAATCCCGAGGCGCCGGTGATGACGACCGGATTCAATGCAGCTCCGTTTCGGCGGGGCGAATGCACTCGATCGTGCCGTCGCGGCGCGCGAGGTAGAGCGGCGGCGTGAGGCCGGCGTAGCTCGTGCTGCGCGAGAGCGTGTAGGCGCCGGCGTCGCCGATGGTGAGGATGTCGCCGACGCGCAGCGGAGGGAGGCGGCGGCGCGTGTCGACGACGTCGAGCGTGTTCAGCGTCGGGCCGGAGAGATGGACGAGCGAGCGCGGACCGTCGCGCGGCTCCAGCGGCTCGATCGGCCGCGTGAATCCGAGCGGCGACTCGACGAGCACGTTGCGCCCGCAATCGAGGAAACGCCACGGACCTTTCTCCGCGCAGACGCGCGTGAGCAGGACGACGGCGTTGCCGACGATGGAGCGTCCCGGGCTCGAGGACGAGGCGGAACGGCTCGCCGCGCGCTTCTTCGGCGAAGATCGCGCCGAGCTTCGCCGCGTACTCGCGCAGCGGCATCGCCGGTGACGGGGAATCGCGCCGCAGCAGTCGCGTCGGCGTGACGCGGCGCAGCGTGCTGCTCGGAACGCCGCCGCCGAGGTTCACCTCGCGCGCGCCGATCCGCCGGGCGATTGCGAGGAGCGCGCGGATGGCGGGGCGGTAGGCCTCGACGCGCTCCTGCTGCGTGCCGATGTACGTGTTGACGGCGTCGACGTTCTTACTCGGCCGGATTTCGTTCGGATCAAAGCCCATCCTTCGCGCCGCGCTGCCGAGGAACGGGATGCCGAAATTCGGGAGCGCCACGCGCAACGAAATGCGCGTGTCGTAACGCGCGAGCAGCTCGAGATCCGCATCGCGGAACGCATGCACGCGGCGCACGCCGGCATCGATCACCTGCGCCAGCTCGCGCTCGTCGAGCACCGGTTTTTGAAACGCGATTTGCTCCGGCGCGAAGCCGGCTTTCCGCACGAGCCGCACCTCGGGCTCGTGCGACGTCAGAACATCGAGACCCTCCTCGCGCAGGATCGAGAGAATCGCCGGCTCGTGATTCGTTTTCGCGCAGTAGCGCAGCACGACGTCGGGCCAGGCGGAGCGCAAACCGTCGCGCAGCTCGTTCGCGTTCGCGCGCAGGCGCGCTTCATCCGCGACGAGCAGTGGCGTACCGAAACGTGCGGCGATCTCGCTGAGATTCAAGGCGCGCTACGTTACCATCGCCCCCGCGTGCGCGATCTACTCGACATCCCATTCAACCGCCACCTCGGCATGCAGACCGTCGAGCGCAGCGCGGAGCGCGTGATTCTCTCGCTCCCGCCGCAGGATTGGTTTCTCCAGGAAGGCGGCGTCATCCACGGCGGCATCATCACCAGCCTCGCCGACACCGCGGCCGTCTACCTCATCTACCCGGAGCTGCCCGCCGACCGACTGATGACGAGCATCGAGTTCAAAGTGAACTTTCTCCGCCCGGCGCGCGTCGGCGACGGCGACCTGACCGCCACCGCGAGCGCGGTGAAGATCGGCAAGCAGGTCGCGGTGTGCAGCGTCGATGTGCATCAGCGCGGGGCGGCGGTGGCGACGGGGCTGTTCACGTATTTGATCTTCAGCCGCCCCGCAGCGTAACCACCGGCTCCACGCGCGTCGCGCGCGCGGCCGGGATGTACGTCGCGAGAATCCCGCACGCGATCACGACGCCGCTGACGATCGCGTAGCTCGCCACGTCGCCCGGCGCGATGCCGTAGAGGAGGCTGCGCAGCAAACGGGTGGTGATCGCGGCGAGCACGGCGCCGGCGGCGAAGCCGCACAGGAGGATGGTCATGCCCTCGCGCAGGACGAGCCGGGCGATGTCGCCGCGGCCGGCGCCGAGGGCCATCCGCACGCCGATCTCCACCGAGCGGCGGCTGACGGAATTCGCGAGCACGCCGTACACGCCGAGGATCGCGAGCAGGAGGGCGCTGCCGCCGAAGATCGAGCTGAGCCACGCGTATAGGCGCGCGTTGCGGATGTGCGTCGCCAGCTCTTCTTCCATCGTGGAGATCCAGTGTGTCGGCGACGTCGGTGCGAGCTTGCCGAGCTTCTGCTGCAGCGGTTGGATCAGCGTGGCCGGATCGACCGACGTGGCGATGCCGATGGAGAGCACGGTATCGGGACGCTGCGCGATCGGGACGTAGAGGTCGTAGTCGATCCCGCGGCTCGATAACGGACCTTGATATTGAATGTCGCTGGCGATGCCGATGATCTCGATTGGTGCGGACAAGGTCGTGCCTTCGACGAGCTGAATCGTGCGGCCGATATCGCCGGCGATTGCCGCCGCAAGACGATTGCTGACAATCGCCACGCGCGCTGACTCGCGATCAGTAAACGTTCGTCCGCGCAGCAGCTTGATGCCGAGCACGTCGAAGAAGCGATCGTCGATCGCGTGGCTGCGCGCGTCCGCGAGTGATTGGACGGGAACGCCGTTCACCGCGAGCGCGACGCGCTCGTCGTCGTACGGCGGGAGCACGCCGGCCATGAACGTGACCTTCTCCACGCCGGGAACGCTCTCGAGCTGCGCGCGTGCTTCGTCGGCGAAGCGAAGTGGTTCAGCGGCCGTTGCATCGAGTGTGATGGCCATGCGCAGCATGTTCTCGGTGCGGAATCCGACGTCGCCGCGGGCGAGATTGCGCCACGTGCGCAGCATGAGCATGGAGGCGATGAGCAGGACGACGGTGAGCGCGATCTCGAGCATCACCAGCCCTTCTCCCGCGAGCCGCTGCCGCCGTCCCTGCGTTCCGCCGCGCACCGCTTCGCGCAGCGTTTTTCCGGGATTCACGCGCGATCCGAACAGCGCCGGAACCGCGCCGAAGAGGATGCCGGTGGCGAGCACGAGGAGCGCCGCGAATGCGATCACGCGCGTGTCGGCGGCGATGGCGGCGTAGCGCGGCAGCGCGATGACGTTCGCGGCGAGGAAGAGGCGGAGACACACCAGCGCTGCCCCGATCCCGACGACGCCGCCGGCGAGCGACAGCAGAACGCTTTCGGTGAGAAGCTGCTGGATGATCCGGCGCCGCGTCGCGCCGAGGGCCATGCGCAGCGTGAGCTCGTGCTCGCGTTGCGCGAGCCGCGCGAGGAGCAGATTGGCGATGTTCGTCGACGCGATCAGCAGCAGGAGAATCGATGCGCCGCTGAGCATCAGCAGGCCGGTGCGGAATTGTCCGCGCCACAGCTCGCCGAGCGGCTCCACGCGCAGCCCCATGGTTTTCCACGCTTCCGGATTTTCGGCCGCGATGCCTGTGCCGAGGCGCACGATCTCCGCCTGCGCCGCGCTGATGCTCACGCCGGGGCGCAAACGTGCCAGCAGCCAGCAGCTCGCGTTGCCGCGCATCTCCAGCAGCCGGTGCGGCGCGTAGTGCTCGATCGGAATCCAGAACTCGGAGACGTCCTCGTCGACGGTCCCGGCGAATCCCGGCGGCATGACGCCGACGATCGTTCGCATTTCGTCATTCGCGCGTCCCTCCGAGAATCCGCGCGCGCGCACGGACTTGCCGAGGATGTCGGCGCGGCCCGCGTACTTGCGCTGCCACATGTCGTGGCTGATGACGATCACGCGCGGCGCATTCGGACGATATTCACTTTCGGCGAACAGGCGCCCTCTCGCGGGACGCACGCCGATCATCGCGAAGTAGCCGCTGCTCACCGCCTCGCCGCGCATCCGCTCGGCACCGTCGTCGCTGACCACGGCCAGGCGCGTGCGGCCGATGACTTCCACGGCCTCGAACGCGCGCGTCCGCGCGGCGATGTCTTTGTAGTCGAGATACGACAGGCCGCGGCGCTCGTTCGGCGATGCCGGATCGACTTTCCACACGCGCAGCAGCCGATCGCTTTCGGGGAACGGCAACGCGCGTGCGAGCACGCCGTACGCGACGGTGAAGATGAAGACCGCCGAGCCGATGCCGAGGGCGACGCAGGTCAGCGCGGCGATCGAGAGCCCCGGCGTGCGCAGCAGACTGCGGATGCTGCGCCGCACATCGAGCCAGATGTTTTCCATGCGCGGAGTCTGCCGCGCGTGCGTCGAGCAGGTGTGTCACCGCTGTAACGAAAGCGGAACGCCTGGCGCGCGGAGCAGGTCGCGGAGTGCGCTGCATTGCGCGCGCGCGTTGGAGTTGGTGACGAAGGCATTGAACGCGCAGAATTGAATCCGCGTGTTTCGACTGCTCGAGAGTTACCTCAACGAATCAGAGCGCGTGGCGCTGCTCGACGACATCGCCCGTCATGACGCGGCGTTCCGCCGCGTCGACGGAAAGCGCGGCATCGGTCCGCGCTACTCGGTGATCGACGGAACGTTCATCGCCGAGCAGATTCCCGCGATCGCCGCGCTCGCGGAACGCATCCGTCCCATCGCCGAAGATCTCGGAGGGATGCCGCTCGGGCTCTTCGGCGACGCGACGCGCTGCATGCGCGTGCAACGTTACGACGCGCGCGAGGACGGCTTCCGCTGGCACTTCGACGGCCATCCGCTCGCGGCCATCGTCACGCTGGAGAACGAGTCGGAGGGTGTGACGGAGCTCGTCGACGCGCGCGTGAGCCGCTTCGTCAAGCCGCTCTTCTACGGCGCGTACGCGGCTCCGCAACTCGCCTCGCTGCTGCCGCGGCATTCCGTGCAAATGAACGGCGGCGACGTCCTCGTGCTCCGCGGCCGCGAGAGCCTGCATCGCGGACGCTCGCGCCGCGACGGCCGCCGCACGATCCTCGTCTTCGCATACGACCGCCCCGGCGCGCGGCCGGGGCGGTGGCGGAACGTGTTGGCGAAGTTGGTGAACTACTAGTTACTCGGTGCGCAGCGCCGTCGTTGGATCGAGTCGCATGGCGCGCCGCAGCGGGAGCCACGACGCGGCGATGGCAACGGCGAAGAGAATCGACGCCGAGAGAATCATCGACGTGCTGTTGAGTGGGAATGCGCGAGTGATGCTCGCCGCCGCGCGCGCGCCGAGGAGGGTGGCCAGGACGCCTCCGCCGATTCCGAGCGCGATGATGAGGGCTGCGTTCCCGAGGAACTGGCGAACGAGCGTGCGTGGAGTCGCACCGAGGGCCATGCGGACGGCGATCTCGCGCGTGCGGCGCGAGGTGGCGAAGGCCATCGACACATAGACACCGATCGCCGCGATCACCAGTCCGAGGAGCCCGAATCCGCCGGTCAGCGTCCGCGCGGACTCTCGTCCGCGCAGCGCATTGCGATACAACGCTTCGGCGGTCGAGATCTCGTACACCGCGAGCAGCGGATCGACGCGGTGCACGGCCGCGCTCACCGATCGTGCGAGCGAGTCGGCGTCGACGTTCGAGCGGACCACGATCGCCGCCTGCGCCGCCGATGCATTCGCGGTGCTGAGCTTGACCGGCGTCCACAGCGAGCGCTGCGTGTCGGCATACGACTCGTCGAGATCCGCGATGACGCCGGTGACGCGGAGCCACGGCGCGTCGTCGAGCCGGCGGTTGCGCACGCGCTTCCCGATCGGATTTTCGCCGGGCCAGAACGTGTCGGCGGCGCTCTTCGAAATGACGGCCACGGCCTCGCCTCGGCGGAGCTCGTCCGCGGTCAGGAATCGTCCCGCGACCAGTCGGACTCCCATCGCCTCGAGCAACTGGCCGTGAACCATGCGGTTCTGCGCGAGCGGCGGCGACTCGGGGCGATACGGCACGCCTTCGCCCTCCAGCCGCGCGATGAGCGCACCGCCGCTCGGCGCGGGGAAGAGGTTGATCGTTCCGGCGTGCTCGACGCCGGGAATCGTCTCGACCGACTGCAGCAGCGCATCGAAGAAACGATTGCGCGATTCGTGATCCGGATATCGCTGCTCCGGCAATGCGATGCGCGCGATCAGCAGGCCGCGCTCCTCGAAACCGAGATCGCGCGCGAGGCGCTGCTGGACGTCGCGCATCACCGAGTGCGCCGCCGCCAGGAGCATCACCGCGAACGCGATCTGGATGATGGTGAACGCCGCGGCGCGCCACTTCGTCGAACGCTCGTCCGTCGTGCCGCGCGCGCCGATGAGGAATTGCTGCGGGTTCCTGCGCGCGACGCGCAGCGCCGGGATCGCGCCGAAGGCGATGCCGGAGACGAGCACGATCGCGGCGATGTAGACGAGCACGCGTCCATCGAAGGGAACGGTGTCGAAGACGTAGGCGAAGTCTTCGGGCACGAGGAACGAGAGCAGGGACGTGGAGAGCGCGGCCACTCCTGCGCCGACCGCTCCGCCGGCCGCCGCGAGGACGAGTCCTTCGATGATGTTCTGCTGCAGATGACGCACGAACGTGCAGCCGAGCGCAGTGCGCATCGCGAACTCGCGTTGCCGGGAGAGCGACTGCGCGGCGAGCAGGTTCGCCACGTTCACGGTGACGAGGAGCAGCAGGAACGCGGATGCGAGCGCCACGGCGATGACGATTGGTCCTTCGTCTTCGATCAGCGTGTCACGCAGCAGAATCGGGAAGAGCTCCATTCCGTGCTGCGCGCGAACCGGCTCGAGCCGCGTGCCGAGTGTCGCGAGCTCTTTCGCCGCAACGGCGGGAGTGATCCCGTCGCGCAGCCGGCCGATGATGTTCAATGCCCACGTTGACTCAGCATTCGCCTGGAAGCGCACCGGTACCCAGACGTCGGCTTCGTAGGGAAAGCGCATACCCGGTGGAAGCACGCCGACGATCGCGTGAACGCGTCCGTTGAGATTGATTGTGCGCCGGAAAACCGAAGAATCGGCGCCGAATCGCGTGCGCCAAAGGGAATCGCTGATGAGTGCGACGCCATCTTCGTTGTCGGTGAACGTCCGTCCGAACTGCGGCCGCACTCCGAGCGTGCGCGCCCATCCTTCGGAGACCTGGATCCCGGCGACTTGGACCGGCTCGCCATCGCCGAGAAGCGTGAAGTCGTTGTAGCGCTGCCCGACCACCGACGAGAAGACGCGGTTGTGATCGCGCAGCGCGACGAAAACGTCAACGCGCGGGCTGAGACGCGCGCTTCGATCCGGAGACGCGAGCACGACGCGCATCAGCCGATCGGCTTTCTCGAACGGCAGCGGCCGGAGAAACGCGGCATTGAATGCGCGAAAGATCGCCGCGTTGGCGCCGATGCCGAGTCCGAGCGTCAGGATGACGGCCGCGGAAATGAGCGGGCGGCGGCGCAGCGAAGCGATGGCGTAGCGGAGATCGGTCAGCATGCGGCGCGCGTTCCAGCAAACGGACTGCCGCCCGCGGCCGGTTTGTTGTCAACGACTTGGCGCGATGGAGGTGTTCGTAAATGGGATGGAGTTGTTCGCAGGCGAACAACTCCATCCGAGAGTTACGCTTTGCTGTGCTGCGGCTGCGGCACCGCCGGAGTCACGTCGGTCGACGGGCCGGAGCCCGGGGCGATGGTCATCGTTTCGCCGGGGCTTTGATCGGGGTAATACTCTTTCTGCTTCGCGTAGTCGATGCCGGTTTCGTCGAGGATGATCTCGTTGACTTCGATGCCGTCGAGTGTTTCGCGCTCGAGGAGCTTGCGCGCGATGCGGTCGAGCGAGGGCTTGTTCGCGTTGATCAGCTCGTGCGCGGTCTTGTAGGCCTTGTCGAGAATGCGGCGCACTTCTTTGTCGATCTCGACCGCCGTCGCTTCCGAGTAATCCTGGTGCTGCGCGAACTCGCGGCCGAGGAAGATCGCCTCTTCCTTCTTGCCGAACGTGACGGGCCCGAGCTCCGACATGCCCCACTCGCACACCATCTTGCGAGCCATGCCGGTGGCGCGCTCCATGTCGTTGCCGGCGCCGGTGGTGATCTCGTTGAGGAAGATCTCCTCGGCGATGCGGCCGCCCATCATCACGGCCAGGATGGCCTCGAGGTAGCGCTTCGAGTACGAGTACTTGTCCTCGATCGGCAGCTGCTGCGTGAGACCGAGGGCGCGGCCGCGCGGGATGATCGTCACTTTGTGCAGCGGATCGGCCGCGGGCAGCATCGCCGCGACGATCGTGTGTCCCGACTCGTGATAGGCGGTGTTCCGCTTCTCGCGGTCGGACATCATCATCGACTTCCGCTCGACGCCCATGATCACTTTGTCCTTGGCGTACTCGAAGTCGATCATCTGCACTTTTTTCTTGTCGTACCGCGCGGCGTTGAGCGCGGACTCGTTGACGAGATTCGCCAGGTCGGCGCCGGAGAAGCCGGGCGTGCCGCGGGCGATGACGTCGAGTGCGACGTCTTCGGCGAGCGGAATGTTGCGCGTGTGCACGCGCAGGATGCCTTCGCGGCCCTTGAGATCGGGAAGGTCGACGACGACGCGGCGGTCGAAGCGGCCGGGGCGCAGCAGCGCGGGATCGAGGACGTCGGGACGGTTCGTGCCGGCGATGAGGATGACGCCGTCGTTCGACTCGAAGCCGTCCATCTCGACGAGCAGCTGATTGAGCGTCTGCTCGCGCTCATCGTGACCGCCGCCGAGGCCGGCGCCGCGATGACGGCCGACCGCGTCGATCTCATCGATGAAGATGATGCACGGCGCGTTCTTCTTCCCCTGCTCGAACAGATCGCGCACGCGCGACGCGCCGACGCCGACGAACATCTCCACGAAGTCGGAGCCGGAGATGGAGAAGAACGGCACGTTCGCTTCGCCGGCGATGGCGCGGGCGAGGAGGGTCTTGCCGGTTCCCGGAGGACCCATCAGCAAAACGCCCTTCGGGATCTTGCCGCCGAGCTTCGTGAACTTCTGCGGCTCTTTGAGGAACTCGATGATCTCGTGCAGCTCGACCTTCGCCTCGTCGACGCCGGCGACGTCCTTGAACGTCACCTTCTTCGCGCTGCCGGAGAGGAGCTTCGCCTTCGACTTGCCGAACGAGAGGGCCTTGTTGCCGCCGGCCTGCATCTGGCGCATGAAGAAGATCCAGAGACCGATGAGGAAGAGGAACGGCGCCCAGGTGATGAGGGCGGTGATGAACGGAGCATCGCGCTGCGGCTCGAACTCGACGACGACCCCTTTGTCTTCGAGGCGCTTGAACATGTCGTCGGTCAGCGCCGCCGGTCCGGTGGTGTGGAACTCATGCTTCCCGCCCGGCGCGGTGGCTTTGGTCTCGCCGCGGATTTCATCTCCGCGGATGGTGACTTTCTCGACTTGCCCCTGGTTGATGCGATCGGCGAACGCGCTGTACGGAATCGCTTCACTCGCTCCCTTGGCCGTGTTGAACAGGCTCCAGAGCAGGAAGACCAGCACGATGATCACAACCCACAGGAGTGCGGTTTTGACGGTGGAATTCAACGATCTTGCCTCCTACGCCAGCGGAAACGCCAATGCTTCGGGCGTGCCACGTGGGGTACACACTATCTCGTTTCCTAACGGAACGGTTGCGGCCGATATTCTGCCGCCCGCTACCCTATACGGCCGATGTAGGGAAGGTTTCCGTGTCTCCGGTCATGCTCGAGGCCGTAGCCGACCCACGTCCCGTCCTGTTCGATCGTAAATGCCCGGAAATCGGCCGTCACGTCCACCGTCCGCGAATTGGGGCGGTCGAGCAGCGCTACCAGCCGCAGGACGGCGGGGTGGTGGTTGCGCAGCTGCGTCAGGAGATAGTTCTCGATGACGCCCGTCGAGACGACGTCTTTCAGGACGTACACCCGGCGATCGCGGATGTCGGTGTAGCTGAGGAAGTCGATCTCCAGCGCGTCGGCGGTCTGCTGGTCGGCGACGTCGCGGACGACGTCGATGACGCCGTAGCTGACGTCGTCCGGAATCGCGCGCATCAGATCGGCGAGGAAGCACGACGTTCCTTTGAGGATCGCCAGCAGGAACACCTCGGCGGAGCCGGCATCCGCGCGAATCTCCCGCCCCAGCTCGCCCACGCGCCGCGCGATGTCTTCGGCGCTGAAGACCGGAGTGATCTCTTTCATGCTCACGAGCCCTCCAGCCATACGACGTAACGCTCCCCCGGAGTATCGGAGATTTTGAAACGCTCCGAGATCTCGACCCCCGCGACCCAGACGATCTCGTCGTTCCAGAGCAGGAGAGGGATCCGGTCCCGCAGCTCCGCGGCGATTTTACGATCAATCAGAAAATCCTTCAGCTTTTTGGGGGAGGGGGAGCCGAGGGGGTGGAAGCGGTCGCCGGTTCTGCGGTTCCTTACGGTGAAGGTGCCGGGGGTGGGGATTTGGAAGGGTTGCTGGGTTGCTGAGTTGCTGGGTTGCACGTGAATCGTGATGCCGAGGGGTTCGATGTGAGCGACGCCGTCGTGCAAAGGCACTTCGAATTCGGGGGTGGATTGGGGCATGCGCCGCAAGACGAGTGCGTCGGTTTTGCGAATCAGCTCCAGCGTTTTGGTGACGCTCACGCGTTTGGTCGTTTCACTCGCCAGGCGGGCGAGATCCTCGGCGGAGACGTCGCGTGCGTTGGGATCGAGGCGGTGGATGTGGCGGTGGAGGAGCGCCTGGCGCAGCCAAGGATGTTCGGGCCAGCTGAGGAAACGCGTTTCGTGTTCATCGGAGATCTCGACGTCTTCCGGCCTCGTCGATCGCGCGCTCGAGGATCGGCCACTGTTGCCGTGCCTGGGCGGCGACCGCGGCGAGGTTATCGACGGCGCCGAGCTCGCGCACGAGGACGCGTACGCGATTGCGGAGGAAGCGCGGGTCGTCGTTCGAGCGATCGTGCCGCGGCGTGATGCCGCGCTCGCGCAGGAGCTCGTCGATCTGTTCGCGCGTGATGTCGAGCAATGGGCGGATGATCCCGTCGCCGCGAACCGCGTGAATGCCGCGCAATCCGCCGATGCCGCTGCCGGTGAGGAGACGCATCAGCACTGTTTCGGCTTGATCGTTTTTCTGATGGGCGGTGGCGATGAAGGGCGCGCCGGAGGCGCGCGCGACTCCGTGCAGCCGCGCGTAGCGAACTTCCCGCGCCGTGGCTTCGACGCCGCGCTGGCGTACGCGCTCCGCATCGAGCGTGCCGTCGGCGATGTGCAGGGGGACGTTGAGCCGCTTGCACAGCTCGCGCACGAACGCCTCGTCCGCATCCGACTCCTCGCCGCGCAGGTGGTGATTGACGTGGGCCGCAAAAACCTCCCATCCCTCCGGACGTAATTCTGAGAGGAGGAGCAGGAGTGCCGTCGAATCGGCGCCGCCCGAAACGGCGGCGAGCACTACACACGGTTCGATGCAGTGCACGGTGAAGAAGCGGCGGACGGTTTCCAACAACGCTGTCACGAAAGACGATGGTACTGCGGTGCGATAATTATCCGGACTTCAGCAATGATCGCTAAGGGTGTGGCCTTCGGACCTTACGAGATCCTGAGCCCGATTGGTGCGGGCGGGATGGGGGAGGTCTGGCGCGCGCGCGACCATCGCCTGGATCGCGACGTCGCCATCAAAGTCCTGCCCGACGACTTCCGCGACGAGTCGGCGATGGAGCGCTTCGCGCGCGAGGCGCGCGCCGCGGGATCGCTGAATCATCCTGGCCTCGTCACGATCCTCGACGTCGGCTCGACCGACGGCGCGCCTTACATCGTGATGGAGATGCTCGAGGGCACCACGCTTCGCGAAGCGATGGCCACGCGCATGCCGCGGCGGAAAGTGCTCGACTACGCAGTGCAGATCGCCTCCGCGCTCGCGGTCGCGCACGAGCGGGGCATCGTCCATCGCGATCTCAAGCCGGAGAACCTCTTCATCACGTCCGGCCAGCGCGTGAAGATCCTCGACTTCGGCCTGGCGAAGCTGGTTGAGGACGCGAAGAGCGTCGACCCGAATCGCACCACCTCGCGGCTGCTCACCGGCGCGGGGAACGTCGTCGGCACTCCCGCCTACATGTCGCCCGAGCAGGTGCGCGCGGAGCCGCTCGATGCCCGCACCGACATCTTCTCCTTCGGCGCGGTGCTGTACGAGCTGCTCGCCGGCCGGCCCGCGTTCGACGGCGACACATCGATCGACACGCTGCACATGGTCCTGCATTCCGATCCGGAGCCGCTGGAGCGGATCGTTCCCGACGTGCCGCCGATTCTCGCGGTCATCGTCGGGCGCTGCCTGGAGAAGGATCTGCGCGAGCGGTTCCGCTCCGCGAGCGATCTCTCGTTCCAGCTCGACACGCTCGCGACGATGCAGAAGAACGTCCCCGTGACCACCGCGCCGGCGAAGAGACGCGAGCGCGCGGCAGTCGTGGTGTTGTCGCTGCTCCTGGCCGCGGCCGCGGCGGGTTTGGCCGTGCTCTCGTTTCGCGGCAGCGACGCGTCGTCCCCGCGGCGGTCCTACAAGCAGCTGACGTTCCATCAGGGCGTCGAGAGCTTGCCGGCACTCGCTCCCGACGGTAAGTCGTTCGCCTATGTTTCGTCGCAGTCGGGCAATCGCGACATCTATGTCCAGCGCGTCGACGGCCGCGGGGCGATCAATGTCACCAGCGACTCGCAGGACGATGATTCGGAGCCCGCGTTCTCGCCGGACGGCTCGCAGATCGCGTTCCGCTCGGAGCGTGACGGCGGCGGAATCTTCATGATGGGCGTGACGGGGGAGTCGGTGCGCCGGCTCACGAACGAAGGCCACAATCCATCCTGGTCTCCCGACGGCACGCAGATCGTTTTCTCCACCGTGGCCATGGAGTTGCGGCCCCACTATCATCCGCTTCGCGGCAGCCTCTCGATCGTCGATACACGCAGCAGCGCCAACCGGGTCCTTCTCGATGCCCAGGCGCGCGACGTCGGAGGGGACGCCATGCAGCCGAGCTGGTCGCCGCACGGAGAACGAATCGCCTTCTGGGGCGTCTCGAGCACGGGTGAGCGATTCGTCCGGACGATTGATCCTCAGTCGCGAACCGTCACGCGCGTGATCTCCGGACGCTCGATCTACTGGAATCCGGTCTGGGCTCCCGACGGCCGCAGCCTCTATTTCGGCAGCGACGAGGATGGAACGCTGAATCTGTGGCGCGTGGCGATCGAAGAGGAGAGCGGAGCTCCGCGCGGGTCGCCGGAGCCGCTGTCGCTGCCGGCAGCGATCAGCGGCAACTTCAGCGTGTCGCGTGAGAACGAGATCGCCTATTGCGCGGTCGCGCGCGGGGTCCGCGTCGTCGGATATCCGCTCGATCTCGCTCGCGGCAGGACGGAAGCGCCGCGGGTGATCTTCGGAGGCTCGGAAGACCTGCTGTCGTTCGAGCCGTCGCCGGACGGGAAAACGATCGCGTTCACCACCGGCGGCGGTTCGCAGGAGGATGTGTTTCTCGCGAATGCCGGCGACGGCCGGATCCGGCAGCTCACGAACGACGCCGCGAAAGATCGCGGAGTCACGTGGTCGCCGGCTGGAAAGACGCTCTACTTCTATTCGAACCGCGGCGGCGCGTACGACGTCTGGAGCATCGATGCGGATGGCGGAGCTCTCAGCCGCGTGACGAACGAACGCGATCTTGCGAAGATCGGCGCCAGGGGTCTCTATCTGCCGAATGCCTCGCCCGACGGAAAAACAGTCGTCGCCCGGACCGACAGGGACAACGTTCTCGTTCACCTCGACCGGCCGATCGGACAACGCGTCGAGACATTCGGCGAGCGGACCATGGACTGGCCCAAATGGTCTCCCGATGGCACCCGGCTGCTTGGGAAGGTTGACGACAGCATCGTCGTCTATTCCATGCAGGACCGGAGGCTCGACACGGTTCACGACCACGGCGACTCGCCGGAGTGGATGCGTGACGGCAGGCGGATCGCCTTCGTCGAGAAAAACGGCGTCGGCGTCCTGGATCTCGAGACCCGCCGCGTGACGACGATTTCCGTGACGCGGTTGCCGGGTGTCGACGTGACGGACGAAATCCCGCGTCTCGCGCCGGACGGCTCGATGCTGTACGTCCAGCAGACCCTGGAGCAGGGCGATGTCTGGATGATGCGCTTCAAGAAGTGATCTCGAGGGTAGGCTTTTCGCCGCCGCACGACACTCCTTCAGTAAGGGCTTCCGGACACGGAGAGGGAGGGAAGTATGCTGAAGATCAAAGATCTCGGAATCAACGCACTCCCGCGCGGCTATCGGATGACCGCCGGGTGCGACGGACAGACGGAGTACTGCGGGGACGAGAGCGGCCTGCCGCCCGAGTGTAAGGGATGCACGGCGACGGACTTTCTTTGCGCCGCCTGCAGCGCCACCGCGGTCGAGTGCGCCGAGTGCACGGCGACCGGCAGACCCGGTTACTACCGCTCCGCGGGTTTCACCGACGACGCCGTCGCACTGCTCCGCCAACAGCTCGATGACCGGATGGGACCACAGCTCGGTGACTGAATCGCGACCGGAAGCCCCTTACCTGTAACAAACAAGCTGCCATAATCGTATGACTTCGACGAGTCATGACGATTGCAAAGGGTGTGTCTGTTGGTCCGTACGAGATCGTGAGCCCGATCGGTGCGGGGGGCATGGGAGAGGTCTGGCGCGCGCGGGACCGGCGCATCGGCCGCGATGTCGCCCTCAAGATCCTCCCCGAGGAGTTCAATGACGAGGCGGTGAAACGCTTCGAGCAGGAAGCGCGCGCCGCCGGCGCGTTGAATCACCCGGGACTCGTCACCATCTTCGACGTCGGCACGACCGACCGCTCGCCCTACATCGTCATGGAGCTCCTCGAAGGGCGGACGCTTCGCGAGGTTCTCGGCGACGAAACCCCGACGGCGCTGCCGCTCCGCAAGGCCATCGACTATGCCGCGCAGATCTCGGCGGCGCTCGCGGTGGCGCACGAGAAGGGCATCATCCATCGCGACCTCAAGCCGGAGAATCTCTTCATCACCTCCGACCGCCGCGTGAAGATCCTCGACTTCGGTCTGGCCAAGCTGGCCGAGGACGCCAAAGACGCCGACGGGCGCGCACGGACGCCGAAGAATCTCACCGCCGCCGGCATCGCCATCGGCACGCCGGCCTACATGTCCCCCGAGCAGGTGCGCGCCGACCGCGTCGATCACCGCACCGACATCTTCTCCCTCGGCACGGTGCTGTACGAGATGCTGACCGGCAAGCCGGCCTTCGAATGCTTCTCCGCCGTCGAGACCATGCACGCCGTGCTGAACGTCGAGCCGGCGCCGATCGATTCGCTCGTGCCGGAGATCTCGCCGGCGCTGGCGACGATCGTTCATCACTGCCTCGAAAAAGATCCGCGCGAGCGCTTCCAGTCCGCGCGCGATCTCGGGTTCCAGCTGCGCATGCTGCCGGAGATGCAGCGCAGCATGACCGGGACGCAGCTCGCGCCGGTCGAACGGAAAGGGTCGTTCCGGGTCGGCTTTCTCGTGATCCCGCTCGTCCTTGCGGCGGCGCTCGGCGGCTTCGTGCTGCGCGGCATTCGCGGCGGCGGAACGCAGTCCATTCCGCGGACGTACAAGCAGCTCACGTTCGCCGACGGCCTGGAGATCTTCCCGACGCTCGCGCCGGATGGTAAGTCGTTTGCCTATGTTTCCGCGCAGTCGGGCAATCGCGACATCTACGTGCAGCGCGTCGACGGCCGCACGGCCATCAACATCACCAACGACTCGCAGGCCGACGACTCCGAGCCGACGTTCTCGCCCGACGGCTCGCAGATCGCGTTCCGCTCCGAGCGCGACGGCGGCGGGATCTTCCTCATGGGCGTCACCGGCGAATCGGTGCGGCGCCTGACGAACGACGGACACAATCCGTCCTGGTCGCCGGACGGCAAGCGCATCGCGTATTCGACCGCCGCGACGGAGCTCAAGCCGAACAGTCATCCGCGCGACGGCGAGCTCTGGATCGCCGACGCCGGCACGGGAGCAAAGAAGAAGATCTTTTCGCGCGACGCGAAGGCCGAGGTCAACACCGATGCGCTGCAGCCGAGCTGGTCGCCGCACGGAAAGCGCATCGCGTTCTGGGGCGTGATCAGCAACGGCACCGCGCAGCGCGACCTCTGGACGATCGATCCCGATGCCTCCCAGCCCGCGCAGACGGTGGTGCGCGTCACGTCGGATGCAGCGCTCGACTGGAACCCGGTCTGGTCTCCGGCAGGCGACTATCTCTACTTCGGCAGCGACCGCGATTCGACGCTCAACCTCTGGCGCGTCGCCGTCGATGAGGACAGCGGCAAGCCTTCGAATTCGCCCCAGCCGTTGTCGCTGCCGGCGGCGATCTCCAGCAATTTCGCGCTCTCGCAGCACGGCGAGTTGATGTTCACCGCCGTCACGCGCTTCTTTCGCGTGACGACCCTGCCGTTCGACGCGGCGACCGCGAAGACGGATGCGCCGCAGCAACTGTTCAGCGGCTCGCAGGAGATCACGAGCTTCGAGCCGTCGCCGGACCGGCAGACGCTCGCCTTCACCACCGGCGCCATGCAGGAAGACGTCTACGTCGCGAATGCGGACGGCACGCGCGTCCGCCAGCTGACGAATGACGCGGCGCGCGATCGCGCGGTGACGTGGGCGCCCGACGGCAAGACGCTCTATTTCTATTCGAATCGCGGCGGCGGCTACGATCTCTGGAGCATTCACTCCGACGGCAGCGGACTGTCGCGCGTGACGAAGCACGGCGAGGTCTACACGACGGATGTCTCTCCCGATGGACGCACCCTGGTGGCGCGCACCAGCACGAAGACCGTGCTCATTCATCTCGATCGTCCGATCGCGAAGCGCCTCGAGCCGCTCGACGTCAGCCTGGGCGAGCCGCAGTGGTCGCCCGACGGCAAGCAGCTCCTCGGCGTCGCCAACCGGCGCATCGCCGTCTACACCCTCGCCACGCGGCAACTCGTCCCTCTCGCCGATGGCGGCGTCTCGCCGCAGTGGCTGCCGGACGGAAAGCACATCGTCTTTTTCCGTGAGCAGCAGATCCTGGTCGTCGACGTCGACAGCCGCGCGGTCACGGCCAGCGCGGTGCCGGCCGCGGTCAGCGCCGATTTCGACGATCGCTCGATCCGGCCGCGCCTGTCCAAAGACGGATCGACGATCTACGTCCGCCAATCGCTCGAGCAGAGCGATATTTGGATGATGCACCTCGAAAAAGAATGACGTACGATGGGTGCGCTCAGCAGAGAGAGGAGGAGCTATGCCCAAATTCAAGGATCTGGGGATCAATGCCATTCCGATGACGATGCAACCGCCCGAGATCGGCGCGGGCGGCGGCGGTGGCTATCGCGTCGACACGCAGTGCCCCGATGAAAGCACCTGCGGCGATACCTGCGTCTGCAGCGACGACAAGGTGGCGTACGTCGACACGCAATGCCCCGACGAAAACACGTGCGGGGACACCTGCGTTTGCAGCGACGACAAAGTCGACTACATGGTGGCCACGCAGTGCCCCGATGAGGGCACGTGCGGCGACACGTGTGTCCCCGAGGAGGACAAGCTGCGCACGAGCGGGTTCGCTCCCGAAGCGATCGCGCAGTTGAGGCAGCAGCTGGAGGAGCGCATCGATCTCTAACGAACTCCGCTTTCGGTCGTCCCCCTCGTTCGATCTGAAAGTGCTCGCGGACCTGCCCGAGGAACAGCGTGAGCCGTTCCTCGAGCTCGAGCGCGACCCGGACTTCTACGGCCTCCTCGTCCCGAACCCGCCGCTGAGACGGAACCTGATTTCCGTCTCGCGGCAAACGGCGGATCTCTTTCGCTCGCTCTCCACGCCGTCGACCCTCGACGAAGCCACGCTCGCCGACCCCGACACCACCGATCTCGTTCTCGACGGCGTGCTCGAAGTGGAAGGTGAGAGTGGGTTTGTGTCCGGCGCTGATGCCTTCGCGCTTCTGGAGTGCGGCGACGCCAGTCGCCGCTCTTCCTCAGTCAGAGCGGCGACTGGCGTCGCCGCACTCCATACCGAAGCCCTCCTGTACGCCCAGGATCTCGAGACCGACGACCCCAACACCCTCACGCAAGCGCTCTATCGCTTCAACCGCATTCCGCTCTCGCCGTTCTGGCGGAACCGCTTCGCTACGCCCGAGGCCATCCTTGCGCATCTCGGCGCCGATCGCGGCGCACTTGCGCGCGCTTCTCGAGCGCGATTGGATCGCCGCGCAGCGGCCCGCGTTCGCGTTCTGGCAGCCGAGAGAATCGATGCGCCGCGGCGAGCACGAAGTCACGTACAAGCTCTACATCAGCCCGCGCCCCGAGCGGATGCGCGACGCGTTCGAGACTGTCGTGCGTGTGCTGGCCACATTTCCGGGGACGCCGTTCAAGATCGGCAACAGCGCAAGCGGCCTGCTGCGCCCCGACAAGTTCGTCGCGTACTTTAAGACGCGCGAGCGCCTCGGCGAAGTCGCCGATGTGTTGAAGCGCGAGCTTGGAGGATGCGAGGCGCAGGGCGTGCCGTTCACGGCGCCATTCGATGACGACGGCCTGTTGTCCTGGGGCGTCGATCCGCCCGACAGCGATCGAGCGCTGCAATGGCTGCAGCGCGAGAGCTGGCGCTACTGGGTGCTGAAGCGCCTCGGCAGCGCGCTCGCGGTGGCGAAGAGCGCGCGAACGGCGAATGCGATCGAGCCATGGCGCTTCGCGGTTGCGCGCGCGCAGCGGCACGGCGTCGACGTCGAGTCGTGGACGCCGTCGCCACGACTCTGGAGCGCGGCATGAACGTCACCGAGCCGTTCGTGCTGCAGAAAGACGTGTTGCTGATTCCGTGCGCCGAGCTCGATGAAGAGGTGCGCGCGCGGCTGACGTTCGACGAAGGCGACTACACGCTTTCGCGCCGCCGTGGACGTGCGCCGGCGCAGGTGATCGACGGCGAGACCGCCGCGCTCCTCGGCCTGTTTCGCGAGCCGCGCACGCTGGTCGATGCCGTCGTCGACAGCAGCCGCACCCTCGGCAAGGATCCGCGCCAGTGGTTCGACGAGCTGCTCCCGCATTTCGCGCGCCTCGTCGACACGCGCGTGCTTGTTCCCGCCGGCGGCGACGAGGAGAACGAGATCGAGCCGCGCTACGAGAGCGGCGAGATCGTCGCCGGCTGGGAGATCGTCCGCTGCGCGCGATTTCTCGAAGACACGGAGATCTATCAGGTCCGCAAAAACAACGAAACCGCCGCGCTCAAGATCGCGCGTTTGAACACGCCTCAACTGCAATCGATCTTCGCCAACGAGATCGAGATCCTGCGCCGCCTCGACACGCCGCGACTGATCGAGCACGGCACGGAAGACGAGCGTCCGTACGTGATCATGGAGTGGCTCGACGGCGTCGATGCGAGCGTCGCCTCGGCGCAGCGACGTCACGATCGCGCGGCGCTCCTCGATCTCTGCACCGCGGTCGCCGATGCCTACGTGCAGCTGCACGCGCGCGGTGTGCTGCACGCCGACGTGCACGCGCGCAACGTCATGGTCGGCGACAAAGTCGCGCTGCTCGACTTCGGCTACTCGCAGCTCGGCGGTAGTCCGTCACGCACCGGCCGCGCGGGGATGTATTACTTCTACGAGCCGGAGCTGATCGCCGCGATGCGAAACGGCGAGCGATTGCCGCCGCCGACCGAAGCAGGGGAGCAGTACTCGATCGCGGCGCTGCTGTATCTGCTGATCACCGGCGAGCACTATCTCGAATTCCGCTACGACCGCGACGAGATGCGGCAGCAGATCGAAACCGATCCGCCTGTGCCGTTCGCGCAGCGCGGCCTGGCGCCGTGGCCCGAAGTCGAGCAGATTCTCTTTCGCGCGCTGGAGAAAGATCCGTCGCGGCGACATGCGTCCGTCGCCGAAATGGCGGCGCTGCTCGCAAACGTGCGCGCTGCCGCTGGCGATGAGCCGTTGAGCCCTGCTGCACATGCATTGCTCGACTCGACGCTGCGCTCGTTCTCGCGCGGCGGCGCGATGTACGAGAGCGGCTTCACCAAAGCGCCGACGGCGTCGATCAACTTCGGCTGCGCCGGCGCCGCCGTCGCGTTGCTGCAGATCGCGGAGACGCGCAGCAATCCGTCGCTTCTCGCTCTGGCCGACATCTGGCGCTCGCGCGCCGTCGCGCGTATCGGCACCGAAGGGGCGTACTACCATGAGCCGGGCCTGCGCCGCGCGGTCCTCGGCGAGGTCACGCCGTATCACACCGAGTCCGGCATTCACGCCGCGGCGGCGATGGTCGCGGCGGCGATGGGCGACGTCCTCGCGCTGCGCTCCGACATCCGCCAATTTCTCACAGCATCGACGGAAGCCCTGCCCAACGCTCGACCTCACGCTCGGCCGCTCCGGCAGCCTCCTCGCCTCGGCGATGCTGCTCCCCATCTGCGACGGCCCCGCGGAAGCGGCGGCATTGCGCGAGTTCGCCGCGGAGACGATGCATTCGATCTGGAGCGAGCTCGATGCGCGCCCGCCGCTGTCCGACTCACCGCCGCTGACCTACCACGGCATGGCGCACGGGTGGGCCGGCTACTTTTACGCCGCGCTTCGCTGGTGCGCTGCATCCGGCGATGCGCTGCCGCCACGGCTCGTCGAGCGGCTGCACGAATACGCGTCGCTGAAGATCGTCAAAGGCCGCGGCATCTATTGGGAAAACATCACCGAGCGCAACGTCGAGGCGATGATTCCCGGCTGGTGCAACGGCAGCGCGGGGCAGGTCTTCCTCTTCACCCTCGCGCATCGTCTTCTCGGCGATGAGCAATGGCTGCAGCTCGCCGAACAATCCGCATGGACGGTCTGGGACGAGCCGCGCCACGTCGGACAGCTCTGCTGCGGCACCGCCGGCCGCGCCTACGCGCTGCTCAATCTCTACAAACACACCGGCGCCCCCGAATGGCTCACCCGCGCGCGCGAGCTCGCCAACCACGCCGCCGCATCCGTCGACCGCACCGATCGCCCGAACACGCTCTATCGCGGAGCGCTCGGCATCGCCGTGCTCATCGCCGACCTCGCATCGCCGGAGAACGCGCGCATGCCGTTCTTCGAGTGACTTTGGAGTGCGGCGGCTTGCCGCCGCTTTCCCATAGCGGCGGCCGCAGCCGCCGCGGGCGGGGGGCGGAGGCTGCGCCTCCGCTGTGCCAAAGCGGCAGCAAGCTGCCGCAGTCCAAAAGCGGGTAGGGATTCCCATGCCCCAATCACTCCCTAACCGTATGAGCTATCTCAATCCGGTCCGCCTTCATTTCTCCGGGCAGTTCCAGGCCGATCCGTCCACGGTCAACAACGACGTGCGGCATTTCAACAACGACACGTTTCTCCCGCAGTTTCAGCAGCCGCAGAGCGGGCCGCTGCTCAACGGCTGGTGGGAGCCGGACGGCGGCGGCGCGTGGCGGCTCGTCGGCTGCAGCGTGACGATGGTCGGCTACAAAGACGGAACGACCTCGACGCAGGATCCGGTCGTCGGCTTCGCCATCGCCGACGCGAATGCGCGCGTCGCCGGCAAGCTCGTCGACCTCGATCCGCAGCAGCAGATGGTCTCGGAGATCTGGGGACTCATCGTCCGCCTCACCGACGGCACCACCGATTACTTCAGCGGCAACTTCGACGTGGCCGCATTCACTGACATCTGGTTCCGTGCGCCGGCCACCGGCGGCGATCTCACGATGGGCGCGTTCTGGCAGTCGGTGATCGGTCCGGTGACGTGGGCCGACACGAGCTTCTCTCCGTTCCTGCAGCAGCTGCAGGAAGCGGCGCCGGACGGCATGCTGTCGATCAAGATCAACGTCGACGGCTACGAGATGGATCCGACGAACGCGAACTTCACGCTCGGCCGCATCACCGGCACGATCGGTCCCGACAGAATCGAATGAGCCGAGGCACTTCGTCATTGGGCGGCATCTCATCCCGGCATCCTCGTCGTCGCCGATGAACTACATGCCGGCGGTGCTCGACACGACGAACCGCATGATCCTCGCCGACTTCGGCAACGCGCTGCCCACCACTTCCTCGGGTGGCCCGCTTCGGCCGATCGGCACGATCGAGCTCGGATACGTCGACGGCGCGAATGCGTTCCACTCGCTCGGACCGGTGTCGTATCAATCGCCGCGCTGGTACACGAACACCGCGGGCGTGCAGGCGTTCCCGCTCACCACCGATCAGCTCACGGCGCTGGCCTCGAGCAGCATCGCCGTCGCGCAGAACGGCAGCGTGATCCTGCAGGAGAACTACAAAGGCCTCTACGCGCGCGCCGACCAGTTCGTCTTCCGCATGAATCCCGAAGAAAAAAAGGCTGCCCATGAAGATGTGCACCTCTGGGCGACGCAATATGGACAGCCGCTCGCCAATGCGAAGATCGTCCTGAGCTACTTCCCGAGCGGATTGCAGGCCGGCGGCAGCGGGCTTCCCGACGGCCTCGGTCCGACGCCGCCGTTCGGCACGCCGGAGAAGAAAGTGAAATTTCCAAAGTCCGTCATCACCGACGCGGACGGCCGCGCGAAGCTGCCGATCGATGCGGAGAACCCGGAGAACCCGCGCGGCTACGTCGACGGTCAGGTCTACGGAATCCTCTACCTGCTCGCCGACATCGCGAAGCAGAAGAATCCGGCGCTGATCAACTCGTCCGACTTCGTCAGCCTGCTCGTTCACGATGCGTACGTGCCGGCCGACGAACCGACGTGGTACGACCTGCTGCCGATCTGGCAGCAGTACGCGAATCTCTATCCGATCATGAATCGCATCGTGAACCTCGCGTCGTACGAGGACGTCGTCGCGCACAGGAAGATTCTTTCGTTTGCGTTCGGATTGCCGGCCGAGGATCCGAATCACATGCCGGTTACCCGGGACTTGTCGGATGGGAAGCGCGACGCGATCTTGAAGTTCCTCAACGATCCGAAGCGCGGTGTGCCGCCGGTGCCTCCGCTTCCGCCGGGGGATCGCATGAAGAAACGCGGCGGACCACCGCCGAAGCCGCCGGAGCGGCGAAGCAAAGCCGATCCGCGCGACGGCGGCAAGACGTTCGCGCTGTCGATGCGGCCGCCGTTCGTGTTCCCTGAATTCGATCTGGACGAGAACTGAGGAGACGTCGATGCTCTATCTGCAAAAGCGCAAGCTCGAAAACGTCGACGATCTCCGCTCCTGGCTTGTCGGCGCCGTGCGCCTGGAGCTCAGCACGATTCCGCCGTATCTCACCGCGCTCTATTCGCTGAAGCCCGGGACGAACGACGACATCGCGAAAATCCTCCGGCACATCGCCGTGCAGGAGATGCTGCACATGTGCCTCGCGTGCAACATCCTCAACGCCGTCGGCGGGCATCCGCCGATCAATGCGGCGGGATTCGCGCCCGGCTATCCGACGCCGCTGCCGATGGGCATCGGCACCGAGCCCGGCAAGCCGTTCATCGTTCCGCTGCGCCGCTTCTCGCTCGAGCTCGTGCAGAAGATCTTCATGACCATCGAAGAGCCGGAGCATCCGCTCGCGTTTCCGTCCGCGCGCGGCGCGCTCGCCGACACGTCGACCGACTATCACACGATCGGCGAGTTCTATCGCGCGCTCCAACGCGTGATCGTCGCCCTCGGCGACGGCATCTTCACCGGCGATCCCGCGCTTGCAGGTCACCGGCTGGTTCCCATCCGACGAGCTGTTCCCCGTCACGAACGTCGAGTCGGCCGTCGCCGCGATCAACGTCATCGTCGAGCAGGGCGAAGGCACGTCGACGACGCCGGTCGATCTCGAAGGCGGCCTCGCGCACTACTACCTCTTCTCCGAAATCGTGCAGGGCAAGCAACTCGTGAACGTGCCGTCGGTCGGCTACGCCTACGCCGGCGCGCCGATCGTTTTCGATCCCGAAGGCGTCTATCCGATGGTCGACAACCCTCCGCTCGTCACGCTGCCGTCGAATTCGCCGCTCGTGCAGATTTCCGCGCAGTTCGACGAGAGCTACACCGCGCTGCTCAACGCGCTGAACGCGACAGTCAACGGCGATCCATCGCAGCTCGATGTCGCGATCGGATTGATGTACACGCTGCGTCTCCTCGCGCAGCAGCTGATGTCGACGCCGATCGACGGCATCGGCGGCCTCACCGCCGGCCCGCGCTGGGGATTCGCGTCGGGCTATGCTTCGGGTTGAGGGAGAGAAATGCGTCAACTGCATCGCGTGCACGCTGACTTTCATTACGCGACCGAGGACCACGGCGACGGCGTCGTGTTGATGGCGATCCTCGGCGCGTCGGTTCCGCCGAGCTTCGTCATCAACGAGCTCACCACCGTCGCCGCGGCGTACAGCGCCGCGCAGTTTCTCAATGGCGACCGCATCGAAGGCGCGCCGTTCCCGCTGAGCATCGTCGCGGCGATGAACGAGAACCTCGTGGACGTCACGACCGGCGAAGCTTCGCGCGTGATGACCACCTCGCCGAACGGCGACGAGACCAACGCCTGCCGCTTGCTGATGTCGCTGGCGAACTTTCTTCATTCCGCGGTTCACGATCGCGGCAAAGCGCTGCAAGCCTTCTTCGAGCTGACGGGATCGACGAATACCGTCGAAGGCCTCGGCAATCTTGCCCGCAATCCCGCGAACCGGGTCGGCGGCATCTACGTGCAATCGAAATTCGCGAGAGCGTATGAACCCGCGCTCGAACAGCGGCCCGATGCCTGGACGATCGTCGTCAAGGTGAACGACTCCGGCGACAACTCGCGCATGTTCGGCGGGCCGGGGAGCATCGACTTCGATTCCCAGGGACGCGGCTGGATTCCGAACAACGTCGTGCAGGGCGGGCCGAACTCGTCGCCGTACTCGATCGTGCTCGACAAGTCGGGACGGCCCGCGCCCATCTCGCCCGTCTCCGGCGGCGGTCTCCTCGGCGCGGGTTTCGGTGTCGCTGTCGATCGCAAACAGGACACGGTGTGGTTCGGCGACTTCGGTTGGGGAGGCGAGGACTACTGGCCGGTCGGCAGCGCCTCGCGATTCGGTCCCGATGGCAAGCCGCTCTCCCCCGATCCGGACGGCTACACCCAAGGCGGCATGCATCGCGTGCAAGGCACGTTCGTCGATCCGTCGGGCAACGTGTGGCTCGCCGGTTGGTACAACGGCACGGTGGTCTGCTATCGCGCCGGCGATCCCAATGACTTCGCCGCGTACACCGACAGCTCCGGCACGTTCAAGCCGTTCGGCATCGCCGCCGCCGCGGACGGAAGCGTGTGGGTCACGAACAGCGATGCGAAGAGCGATATCCGCAACCTCGTCCTGCCCAGCAGCGGAACGACGTTGACCTGCGTTCGCCAGACGACGATCGGCCAGGTGATGAAGGGAATCCAGATCGATTCCGCCGGAAACATCTGGACCGGCTCCGGCGGCGACAATCACATCTACGTCTTCGACCGCGAAGGCAAATTGATCGGCGGCTACCAGGGCGGCGGCACGTATGGTCCGTGGGGCATCACCCTCGATGGCAACGACAACCTCTGGGTCGGCAACTTCGGCCCGCTCGAAGTGGGCTCCGTCTTCCACGGCCGCCTCACCCAACTCGCCGGCGTGAACGCCACCGGCTACCTCCTCGGCGACGCCCTCACCCCGCCCACCGGCTACACCCTTCCATCCGCCGGATGCCAGGTCCTCCTCGCCGACCACACTCCGCTCTACGGCAAAGACGGCCCGCCCTGCTTCATCCCCATGATGCGCACCACCGGCGTCAACGTCGACGCCGCCGGCAACGTCTGGACCTGCAACAACTGGAAACCCGACTTCAACAACGACCTCGGCGACCCGCTCACGAACAAAGCCGGCAACCCGGGCGGGGACGGGATGTTGATTTGGGTGGGGGCGGGGAAACCGCGATGAGCGGGATATTCAGCGACGTTTCTCCGTAACTGCTTCAACCGCTTCGCCAGCAATTCCTGCTCCCGCACGTTCTTCGTCATGGCGATGGCGCGTTGGATTTCTTCACGTGCCTCGGAGATCCTGCCCATCTTCATCAGCAGGTCTCCGCGAACGCTGGGAAAGAGATGGTAGCCGGGGAGTGCAGCGTCACCGGCGAGGGCGGCGGCTTCGTCGACTGCGTCGAGTCCTGCGGCCGGGCCGTGGACCATGCCGACGGCGACTGCGCGATTGAGTGCGACGATGGGAGATGGATTGAGTTGCAGCAAGGCGTCGTAGAGAAGAACGATGCGGTCCCACTCGGTCTCTTCGGCGGTGCGGGCGCGCATGTGACAGGCGGCAATGGCTGCCTGCAACGCGTACGGTTTCGCGCCGCCGCCCAGTCGTTGCGCCTCTTCGAGCGCGGTCATTCCTCGCTGGATCTGCGCGTCGTCCCACAAGGAGCGGTCCTGATCCGGGAATAAGACGGCCTCGCCGTTTTTGCCTCGGCGCGCTGCATTGCGCGACGCCTGCAACTCCATCAACGCCACGAGTGCATGAACTTCCGATTCGCCGGGGAGGAGTTGCCCGAGCATGCGGCCCAGGCGCAGCGCCTCTTCCGAGAGTGCCGCCCGCATCCATTCATCACCCGAGGTCGCGGTGTAGCCTTCGTTGAAAATCAGGTAGACCACCATGAGCACGGACTCGACCCTGCGACGCAACTCGTCCCCACTCGGCGTCTCAAAGGGAACGTGCGCCTCGGAGAGCGTCTTCTTGGCGCGGGAGATCCGCTGGCCCAGCGTCTTTTCCGGGACGAGAAACGCACGCGCGATCTCCGCCGTGGTGAGGCCGCCGATCAGGCGCAACGTGAGCGCGATGCGTCCTTCCACCGCAAGCACGGGATGGCACGCGGTGAAGATGAGACGCAGCACGTCATCATCGATCACCTCATCCAGCGAGTGCTCCAACGCGTCTCCGAGCCGCTGCTGTTGCCACTCCAGCTCGCGGGCAATCTCTTCATGCTTTGGGACGAGCATGCGGCCGCGACGCAACGAATCGATCGCGCGCCGTTTCGCCGCCGTCATCAGCCATGCGCCGGGATTGTCCGGGATGCCTTCCTCGGGCCAGACTTCGAGGGCGGTCACGAGCGCATCCTGCGCCAGCTCCTCGGCGATGCCGACATCGTGAGTGACGCGCGCAATCGCGGCGATGAGGCGTGTGGACTCGATCTTCCACACGGCCTCAATGGTCTTCGCTACATCGCTCATCGGGCAGCTCGTGAATCTGGCGAACTTCGATCACCTCGCCGTCGGACATCGGAGCACGCCTGGCCCATTCGATGGCCTCTTCGCGCGAGCGGACCTGGATGATCCAGTAGCCGCCGATGGCTTCTTTCGCTTCGGCAAACGGCCCTTCGGTCACCGTCGCCTTGCCGTCCGTGTAGGAGATCCGCGCTCCCGTGGAAGGAGGAAACAGTCCATCCAGTGCGAGCAGGACGTCCTGCCTTTTGCAACGACTTCTTGTAGTCCATCAGCTTCGCCGCTGCTTCCGGGCTGGGCGCCATCACCATCATCATGAAACGCATGGCGCTGCCTTGTAGGCATTCATGACGATGCCTGAGGATAAGGCTTGCGTGCTGGCGAGCTCGAATGCGCGTGGCGGAGTCCCCTCTGCAAAGAAGCGCTTTCCTTTGCCCAACAGGACCGGATAGACGATCAGCAGCACTTCATCCGCAAGGCCGTGTTCGAGCAGCGTCGAAGTCAGCGTGGAACTGCCCCAGAGGATCAGTTCCGGGCTGTCGTGCGACTTGATGCGGCGAATGTCCTCGACGAGGTCCGGTCCAAGTCCCTCGAACGGGCCCCATTTCAGACTTTCCGGCCTGTGAGTTGCGACGTATTTCGTCGCGGCGTTGAGGCGGTCCGACATCGGGCTGCTCGGTGCCTTCGGCCAGAAGCCCGACCAGAGATCGTAGGTGCGCCGCCCAAGCAGCAGATCGAAGCTCTCGCCCTGCGCCGCGAGGACTAAATCCAGGCCGGCGGGGCTGCGATAGGGCGCGGTCCAGTCGCTGTACGGGAAATCGCCGCCATCGGCGGAGTGCTGGATCACGCCGTCCAACGAGATGTGCTCGAAAATCTTGAGCGTTCTCATTGCGGCCGGACCCTCAGGAACGCGCGCACTTCGACAGGAACCCGGCAGGCGACGACGGCTTTTCGTCCCCACGCGAGCGCCTCGTCCATGTCGGCGGCTTCGAGGATCCAGAAGCCGCCCACGTGCTCCTTGGCCTCGAGGTACGGCCCGTCGGTGATGACCACCTCTCCACCAGATTGCTTCCGCAAGGATTTCGCCCTGGCTGGCGATTCCAGCCCGCCGGCAAAGAACCGGGCGCCGGCGGCATCCATCTCTTCGTTGAGCGCGCTGATCTCGCGAATCATCGCTTCGCTTTCCGTAGATGGGTCGTAATTGTCGGGGTGTTGAATTGCTATCAGATATTGCGGCATATCGTCTCCTGCAAGAGCCCTTCAGGCGGGTTCTCTGCCCGGCTTTCACGTATTACGACGAACGGCCAGACCGGATTTCTACAAGCCGTCGGAAAGAATTATTTCTGGGAGTTTTCTGCTTGGCCGCCGCTTCAGGCATCATCATAGGATGCATTTGGCGATTTTCTCTCTTTCCCCTTCACCCTGTCGCGCAAGACCCAAATCAGCCATCTGCGTAAAAGCGAATGAAGGCATCGCCTAGGGATCATCGGCCGGCATGCGGAAGCGAGGCCTCGGTTCGCGTTGGTTTGCCACGACGGCTACCATTGGTTGTCAAGCGACACCGGGCAGCGCCTGACGCGGCTGTATTTCGATCAAGATCGCGATGCGAATGCGCGTAGCTGCAATTATAGATTGTTGACAGTGCAGAGGCTGGTGGCGGTGACCGGCGTCGAACCATTGACTAGCGCTTATGTGCCCCAGCTGTAACGACTGGCTAAAATTCGCGACACTAGGACGCTTCGCACACCCGTGGTTACTCGCCGCAATGCAGCTTCGCGCAGCTGAGGCCTGCAGGGGAGTCCGGGAGGCCTACCTAGCTTGAAGAGTTGTGTGGGCGGTGACTACCCTGTCGAATCATTGATCACCGCTTCTGATGCTGCTCAAGATGTCCGCTCAGAGATTAGAACGTCAGCCGTCCTCCCGGTCATAACAGGTAACACCACTCCACTTCACGACATATGCCCAAGTCTGACCAAAGCCAACGCTATAGTCGACAGAGTAAGATTTTGGCTGAGTGTAAAAAAGAGGTGCATTGTGCTGTACTGCAAAGAGCGTCATCGCAAGTGTGTGCGGCTTTGCGCCGAACGGCGCAAGTGTCAGACCCTGCGAATCGCTGTGCCACTTAACGAGTTTCTTATAGGCCAATTCTGCGTCCCAAGCAGCGACCACTTCAATATCATTGGGATTGATAGCGCTAGCATCGCCGTCTACGATCTGACGAACAGTATTCCACTGACGTCGGGTAGAAACACCATTCGCTGGGAACGACAGTAGCAACTTAGGTCGCTGCTTTCGTCCGTAAAGTTCAACGACCTCTGCTAGGTTGAGGGGTTCGTAGCCGACTCCGATCGCCAGCACATTTCCTCCAGGAAGGAGGGGGGCGAAGCCGGGCAGGTGGTCTGACGTCATCGAATCATGCGACAAATGTCCCGCTGTGTAACCGCCGACACCTGCAGTTGTGTAGGTAACGACTATGTTGCGTACTGAATGATTGCGGATGAGTTGTTTGAGGATGAAACAGAAGAATCTCTTCGGAAAACATGTTTGGTCAAGAACCACAGTCTCAGTCTGCACGAGGGTCGCGAAACTGGCATATACCTCAAGAATGTTGTCTTCGTCGGCCAGCAACGGCGCTTCAAACTGGCGAAACTCAACACTGCGCGCGAGCGCGTTTTGATGAATATCGGTCCGCTGCTCTAGCTCCGCCGCATTATCTGGAAACGCGTCCTGCGCGGCTAGCACGCGAATCATTACCGTCGCCTGAAGCTGTCCATCTGCGAAGCAGCGGACTGAGGGCACACGGAGGCAACGTTCTTCGAAAGACATGCAACCCAATACGGTGAATGAATGCCGTTGAATGAAATTCACGGCAATTGTCTCGATCGGTCCCCAAGGTAGTCGCATAGCCTCTAGAATAACTTCTGGCTGTCGTCGTGACGGCGCGCCTTCCCACCGAAGTGAATGGGGTCATCCGTGAAAAACCAACGGTAAACGGTATCCAAGTCAACGTACAACGGTTCTTTGACGCGTTTGTATGGAATGCCGAAATTGGCGGACAGTAGTGGGTGAAGATACCATTTGCGCCGCGAATACGGCTCTTTGTTTTTGGAGGTATGCTCTCGCTCTTCGAAGATACCGAAGTTGACGCCACCCTCTAAGAACGTAGCAACTTCGGCTCCGCGAACACCTTGTTGCAGATCGGATTCACGCAACGAAAATCCCGTATGACCGGGATTCGAAATAGCGTCGTCAGCGATGACAGCTTGCGCGATAGCATGGCCAAGCCGCGATACGACGTGATAGCGACGGCTACCGCCAGCTTTCTCGTTCGATTCCCGCCGAAGCAGCTTTCCGGCCGCCAACAGTACTCCCTCGCTTTGGTTGATCGCGGATATCGACTCTCCTGACAGGGGGTTGACGCCGTATTTTGTGGCAACATCCCAAATTTCGCTGCAAATCAGAAGAAAAGCGGATATGTTGAAGCCAGAGAGATCGAGAACATTGTTCCACCCGTAATAACGTTTCTTCTGATTAGCCATCGAGGAAATTTGCAAGAGCGCATTTCCTCTCCGCTCCTTATTCCAAGAACTATTTGTTTTCCACGCTCTCGTACGCAACTGAGCCAGGATCTCATCCATAGATATGTCGCGCCTTAATTGTTGCAGGACCCAGGCATCGGCGAGTCGTAGATCCAGCGGTGATGGCGAGTCGCTGACAGAGGCATTTATAGCCTCCACGAGCGTTGGGGCCTTGGTGCGAAGCATTACCCCGCGCCGCGCACGCTTGGCGAAGTAAAGGCGGGATTCTTCCTCGGCTGACCAATCACCGAACATTTTTTCGACGGCGTTAGGTCCGATGGTTTGGTAGTATTCATTGATACGCTTGACGGCCACGTCCTTGGCGAAGGCAGGGAACAACCAATCCTCAGAGTTTTCGCCGCGTGTCAATAGGCGGCCAAGGTTGACGACGTGATAATCACGATTAAACTCAAGTCGAGATTCCGCCCCCCATATTCGAAGTTCACGCCCCCAATCATACGTGCGCGCGCCGACTCGGTAGAAGACCATTGGGTCGCGAGCCTTGATCATTGTATTGACGATTCGCTGAAGAGAGGTTCCGAACTTCGGATTTAATTCGGGAAGGACCTCGTACTGGTCGACAGTTATGTAGAGTGGGGTCCTTCCCTCCGAATACTTGCCTATCACCTGTCCCATAGCATTCATAGGTAGCGGCAAGCTAGTCTTCGTCGACCACATTTCCGCCGGCAGACGGTCTATATTGACGTTAAGAAAACTGAGCCAGGTGTTGAGCCGTTCGGATGCTCGATCACGAAGTTCTAAGAGATTGCGAGCGGTTTTATAGTAGCCAAACCAGCAATCCCAAGAAGCGATGTCTGCGGCAATCGCGTCGGCGGCACCGACCCTGGCCGGTAGCCGGAGCCAGTCCCGCAGGCGGCTGTTTTGGGGCTGAAAGGCAAAATTCAGCGCTGTCACAAATTCGAAAAGAGCATGGTGACATAGGTAGTCAGCGGCGAATACAGCGTCAATCACTGCGGGCTCTTCTGTGGGATACGCGCGGCTTGCAGAACGGCGTCCGAAGACCTGAAAGCTGAGACGCTGCAAATTAATCGAGAGACCCATGAACGGGCGTTCAAGCGCCGATGCCAGTTGACTCGGCATCGCGCTATCGTCGGCGAGCCAGCGTGACACAACTTCGTATCGCAAGAGATTTAAGAGCATCGACTTGCCGGTACCAAGCGGTCCGAGCACGATGACGTTTGCCGGCTTGAAGATTTCCAAGGTAGCGCCGACGAGTATCTGCTCACTGAAGGCCTTCCAATAGAGGACGAGATCTTCCAAAACCTCCGTCACGCGCGGGAAGTGGAATGGGTTATTGGGGCGTTCTAAGTCAGGCTGAAGCTTCATCGCTTACTCCTGCGAGTGATGTATCCGTCTGAAGAGTGGTTGCCAAGCAGGAGCACGATGGTGGATTAAGGGCAGCGTGTTGTTAGGTGTGTTGTGAAAGGTGACGACTAGCGCACCGGAGCCCTCGTAACCGAACGCGTTGCGAGGCGGATCGTCCTGCGCGTTTAGCTGCCGAAGCACACGATCCTTTGTCACCCGAACGATTGCGCGAAATCGTGTGAGCTGGGAGGGTTCGGCCGCTGTCTCTTGATCAAACACACACTGATCGATGGAAAATTGAATCGCTGGAGATACAGTGATGTCCTTGAGGCTTGGCGTGTTCTGTAGTCTCTCAACGCCTTGAGAAAGGGCCATTAGTGGCACGAACAGTATCGGAAGACTAGAGTCGACCACCGTACGTAGTCGGGTGAGAACACGCGCAGCCTGCTGCCCCTTGCCTACAAAGTCTTCCAGTACGATCAGGCCCTTTCGGCGTTCAGGGATGCGCTTAACGATGTTCGGCAGCATCTCAAGGTCTTCGCCGAGTAAGAGACACGGAGATACGCCACTGAGGCCATTGGCGTTACGAAATTCAACATATTTGAAACTTTGTGTTATCGACAAGAATTGATAATTACTCACACGTAAGCGCAGTTGTTCCTCGTAATCCACCGCAAGTGCTTCGTCAGGCGACAGGCCATAGCCAACCCAAGGTGTGATTATGCGCCGGTAGGCGTCGCGGTATAGGGATGCTACTTGGCGACTATCTATATAATTCAGCCACCCCAACAGTTGGAGCAGTGTCTGCTGCTGCTGTTTCTGTTTTACGTTCCGAAGCCATGTGAGCAGGCGCGGTGGAAATGCGACATCGGCATCAGGTTGGTAGTCGCGAAACCGCACGTCGGCGTGAAACAACAACTCTTCAAGTAGCAGCTTGTAGGGGAACACGTCCCGAGCGTCGCGGGCGTCATTTTCCCAGCTCTGCATCATTTGCTGGAGCGTTGTGCGCGCGGTCTGGGTCATTCACATCTCCACCGTCCGTTGGACGACAAACACTCGCTCAAGGAGATTCCGTTTAGCGTGTCCATTCGTTCTGTTTAGCGCGTGAAGATAGCGAGAGTAAGACGGGACTTCGTGGGTATCACGTGCGAGAAGGTTGTAGAGGCCGGTATTGTGGCAGATCTCCGCCAGCAGAGTGCCGGTCTCGAAACAATGCGCGCTGCCGTTGCGGCGGCGGCGAACGTCTCCGGCTATGCAAATCAGTCGGCCACCGGGTCGAAGAAGGTTTGCACACCGGATGAAGAACTGATGTATGGCCGAGGTGTACCGAGCGATGTCGCCGGTTTCCAAATATGTGGGCTTGATAGTTTTGTAGTTGTAGCCCAATAACCAGAGCCGCAACCAGTTGTCTTTAGCGTATGTCTGGCGATCTAGATAAGGCGGCGAAGTAAGGACGATATCAACCGTCCCGCGAAGTTCAGGGAAAACGTCATCGCAAGTGAGCGCCGATCCAAGGCGTACCTCCCCCGTACAATTGTCAATGGCTGCGGGAATCGTTTTCATGGCTTTTGCGATCAAGCACTTTCTTACATTGCGGCGAGGTCGAACAAGGCCGTGCTCTTTCGCAAAACGGGCGACGTAACCGGGAGCCATCGAGTACGCATGGGCGGAAGAGATAGATAGAGAGTACGAGGCGTGACCATGAAGTATGCCGAGGAGAAGGCCGAGTGCTACCTTCGCGCAGCCTTGGGTCGGGACGTCTGAATGTGCAATGTCGATGAATAGCGCATCTCGCACGTTTAGGATCTGCGTCAAGGTGGCGGGGTGAAAGAAGGTGCGGATATCCGTTGGAACCGGCTCTGGTCGCCTCTTCGGGGTCTTGAGATCTTCAAGATAAGCAACGACGTCCCGTAACGAGACGTTCTGTAGCTTCGCGGCGGCGGTTACGACCGCTTCTGGTGCGACGTCGAGGCCGTACGCGCTGCAGCCCAATGCGCGAGCAGCCAGCAGCGCGGTTCCCTTGCCGCAGAAGGGATCGAAAACTGCATCTCCCGGGCGTGCATAGGTCGCGAGGAGTTCCTGCGCTACGGGTAGTGGGAAAGATCCGTTCCGCGCCATCATCGCCTGCAACGAATCAATGTTGTTGGGTACCGACGAAAGCCGTTGACCTCGATGAGCAGTTCGAGTGCGCTTTTCGGCCGACGGAAGTTGCGACTTTGGTTTACTTTTGCCTATCGCTTGGGCGAGTCCGCCCCGTCTCGGAAGAGTCACATACGGAACTGAGTCCTCGTAGGTCCGTTGCACAGACTCTCTCTCCCTCCGCATTCGGGTGGCGTTTGGTGATCACCTTTTCCGAGCGGTGGGAAAGATAACAGGTTCCGCCACTCTCGCCAAATTGACCGAGTGGAGCCGCCACCTGAGGAATGCCCAGCTGACGGGTAGAGAACTGCATGCGAGCTAAGGAGAAAATTGGTGGCGGTGACTGGAGTCGAACCAGTGACCTAGCGCTTATGAGACGCCCGCTCTAACCATCTGAGCTACACCGCCGGGCGGGGAGGGGGGATTGTAGGAGTCCCGCTCGCTCACCGTCAAGAATCGTCCGCACCGCAGAAGGTGTGGTGAGGACTACACTTAAACAGCCCTTCGGGCAGGATATTTCGGTGGACGAGCGGGTTTGCATCAGCTGCGGGCAGTCGGAAGAACAGGTGCGGCTCGAGCCTTGTGCAGTCTGCGGGCGCTTCTTCTGTTCCGACTGCGCGCATCGCGCGGGGTTCGGCCGGCGGCTCTGCTCGCCCGAATGCGGCCGCGCGTACTATTTCAGCGGAGAGAGCGATGACGACGAAGAGCATCCCCACGATGACGACGAGTGACATCACCACGGCCGCGATGACGCGGCGTCCGCGGCGACTGCGCCGCAGCGAGAGCATCCGCACGCTCGTGCGCGAGACCGTCGTCCGCCCCGAAGACCTCATCTATCCGCTCTTCATCGTGCCGCCCAGCCGCGCGCGCGCCGAGATCGGCTCCATGCCCGGCGTCTTTCAACTGCGCGTCCGCGAAGCGGTCGAAACCGCGCAACGTGCGTTCGACGCCGGCATTCGCGCCGTGCTTCTCTTTGGTCTGCCGGAACGAAAGGACGGCATCGGCTCATCGTCGTGGGATCCGTCCGGTCCCGTGCAATCCGCGATCGAAGCGATCAAGCGCCACGTGCCGGCGATGACGGTGATGGCCGACGTCTGCCTCTGCGAGTACACCGACCACGGCCACTGCGGCGTGATCGTCGATCACGACGGCGTGAAGGACGTCGACAACGATCAGACGCTGCCGCTGCTCATGAAGCAGGCCGTCTCTTTCGCCGCGGCGGGCGCCGATTTCGTCGCGCCCTCGGACATGATGGACGGACGCATCGGTGCGATCCGCCGCGCGCTCGACGAGCGCAGCATGCCCGAGGTTGGGATCATGGCGTATTCGGCCAAATTCGCGTCGGGGTTTTACGGACCGTTCCGCGAGGCGGCGGAATCGGCGCCGCAATTCGGCGACCGCCGCACGTATCAGATGGATCCGGCGAATGCGCGTGAAGCGCTACGCGAAGTCGAGCTCGACGTCGCCGAAGGCGCCGACATCGTGATGGTCAAGCCGGCGCTTTCGTATCTCGACATCATCCGTCAGGCGCGCGACTCGTTCCCGCTCCCGATCGCCGCGTACAACGTCAGCGGCGAGTATTCGATGGTGAAGGCGGCCGCGGAGCGCGGCTGGATCGACGGCACCCGCGTGATGAACGAGATTCTGACGTCGATCAAACGCGCGGGTGCGGACCTGATCATCACCTATCACGCGCTCGAATTCGCGGAAGCGTCTCGCGGGTAGTGCGTGTCACTCGGGAGGACGTTCGGAACGCCGGCGTCCTCGCCGGCTGGCCGGGCGCCGTCCTCGGCGCCCCGGGCGGCGGGACGCCGCCTGACCAGCCGCCGGGACGGCGGCGTTCCGAGCGGCAAACCACGGGTCAGCCGCACCAGACCGCGGTCACGGCGTCGGGATGATCGAGCAGGTATCCATCCTCTTCGGGGTCGTATTCGATCACCGCGCCGTCGAGGCGCGAGGCGGACATCGTGTCGAGCGCCACGCGGATTCCGTCGCGCTCGATCACTTCGTCGCCGTCGGATGGATCGGAGGCGTAGGCGAGGCGATAGCCGGAGCCGCCGCAGCCGGTGGTGAAGGCGATGCGGAGCAGGCGGCCGTCGAGATCCGTCGCGAGGTGAGACGCGGCTTCGGGAGTGAAGGAGAGATTCATGACGGGGGAGCGCCGTGGACGATGCGCCATTGGGCGTCTTCGCGTTTCCACCAGTCGGCGTCGAGCTTGATCAGCTCCAGCTCGCGCTCGAGCTCGACGGTGTGCGCGCGTTTGATGGTCTCGAGATAGATCAGCAGGTTCTTGTCAGCCGCATTCGCGGACGAGCTGAGCTCGCGCAGCTTGCGCTGCATCGTCCGCTCGCGCGCGATCAGAGAACTCCGACGCCTCGCGATACGACAGCTCGCCCTCGAGGATGTCGCTGAAGATCATGTCCGAGCCGAGCGTGATGCGCACGCGTCCGCGTCCCGCGGAGGCGATCTTCATCTCGATCAGATCGCGATTCTCCCGCTCGTCGACCGCGAATTGCTTGAAGACATGCGCGGTCATCGGATTGGGGAGATTCTCGGCGAGCTTCTCGAATGTCTTATACGCCTCGACGGTGTACTGGATCAGCAGCGCCAGATCCTGATCGGCGAGGGCGGTGGATGTCGTGTCGACTGCAGTCATGCGATACCTCTATTCGATTTTCGCGACATTCACAAGGATGTCGCCCACCAGCTTGGCCTGACAGCTGAGCCGGTGCGGTTCTTCGATCTCTTTGTACGTCTCATCGGGCGTGGGCGGCGTGAGGTTGTCCCGGCCCTGCAGCACTTCCACCCTGCAAGTCCCGCACGCGCCGTCGCCGCCGCAGACGTGGCTGATGGCGACACCGAGCTCGAGCGCCGCCGATAACAGCGTTTTGCCTGCGGGAAATTCGCCCGATTTGTTCTGGTCTGCGAACGTCACGCGGGGCACGAGATCGATTCTATTCGATCGCGCGATGCGCCATGTACGAGCTGCGCACCAGCGGCGCGCTCTCGACGTGATGGAAGCCGAGCGCCTTCGCGGCTGCGCCTAACGCCGTGAATTCGTCCGGCGTGTAATAGCGCCGCACCGGATGATGCCGCTCCGTCGGCGCGAGGTACTGGCCCATCGTGAAGATCGCCACGCCCGCGTCGCGAAGGTCGCGCGCGACTTCGAGAATCTCGTCCTCGGTCTCGCCGAGGCCGAGCATGAGACTGGACTTCGTCCTCGCGCCGTCCTCGGAGGCCCAGCGAAGAATGTCGAGCGAGCGCGGATACTTTGCGACGGGACGCACCGCCGAATACAACCGCGGCACGGTCTCGATGTTGTGCGCGAGCACTTCCGGCTGCGATGCGAGGACGACCCGAAGCGCGTCGCGATTGCCTTCGAGATCCGAGATCAGCACCTCGACCGCCGCGCCTGTCCGCTCGCGCACCGCGCGCACGGTTTCGGCGACGTGCAACGCGCCGCCGTCCGGCATGTCGTCGCGATTCACCATCGTGATCACCGCGTGGCGCACGCGCATCTTCTCCACCGCCTCGGCCACGCGTCGCGGCTCATCGTCATCGGCGATCAATGGCGTGCCGCGTCCGACCGCGCAGAACGTGCAGCGGCGCGTGCAGATCTCGCCGAGGACCATGAACGTCGCGGTGCCCGCGCCCCAGCATTCGAAGATGTTCGGGCAGCGCGCTTCCTGGCAGACCGTGTTGAGCCCGAGGTCATTGATCAGCCGCGACACCGGCAGCGACGCCAGGTCGCCCGGCACGCGGACTTTGAGCCATTCGGGACGGATGCCTGCGCGCTTGTTAACGGGACGGTTCACGGGAGTCATGCGATGGCGACGCGGGACTGCAATCGATCGAGTGCTTCGCGATCGTCGGTCCAGCGAATCCTTTCATACGCCTCGCCGAACGTAAACCAGCCGCAGGCGTCGTGCTCGAGTGTGTCGAGGCGGATCGGGATGCGCGAGTCGAGCGCCGCGGCGTACGCGATCTCGCTGGCGATGATCGGCGCGGGATGCTGCGCGGCGAGGAACTGCGAGTCGATCATGAATGACTGCACGAGATCGAGCGGCTCGGGCTCGCCGCTCTGTCCCGTCTCTTCGCGCAGCTCGCGCCGCGCGGCCTCGATTGGCGATTCGCCTTCTTCCATCGAGCCGGTGATCGGCTGCCAGTTGTTGCCGCGCTCGGGGCGGCGATGGAGGAGCAGCACGCGATCGCCGTCGTGCACGAGCACTTTCACGAGGCGGATCGTTTCCGCGCGCGGGACGAGGTCGCGCCCGAAGACTTCGGCGAATTTCGCGGAGAGCACGGCGCGCACTTCATCGAGCGGCACGGGGCGGCCGGTCTCGCGCTCGATCGACGTCACGCCCATGCCGTGAATGCCGCACGGCGTGATGAGGCGGAAGTGCTCGAGGTTCGTGCTGACGTTGAGCGCCCAGCCGTGCGAGGTGACCCAGCGCGCGATGCGCACGCCGATCGCGGCGATCTTGTTCGTGCCGACCCAGATGCCGCGCTTTCCTTCGAGGCGCGCGGCGGTGATGCCGTACTCGGCGACGGTGCGGATGAGCACTTCCTCGAGGCGGGTGACGTACTTGCGGATGTCGCGTGAACCTTCGCCGAGGTGCACGATCGGATAGCCGACGATCTGGCCGGGACCGTGATAGGTGATGTCGCCGCCGCGCGTGGTCTCGTAGAAGCGGACGCCGTTCGATTCGAGCGCCTGCGGCGTCGCCAGGAGATTGCTCGTATCGCCGCCGCGGCCGAGAGTGATCACCGGCGGATGCTCGAGGAGGAGCAGCTGATCGTCGATCTCCTCGCGCTGTCGCAACTCGACCAGTTTCTGTTGCAGCCTCATCCCGTTTTCGTAGGTGACGAGATGGAGGTTGTGGAGAGAACAGGTGCGCATCCGGAGGGCACAACGCGCGGCGATGCTGTTGTCATCCCCCGCCGTTGCCCTTCTCCCCGCTCGGCGGGGAGAAGGTGGCGCGTAGCGCCGGATGAGGGGCTGCTCTTCGCGCGAGGCACGGCCCCTCACCCCAACCCCTCTCCCCGCAAGCGGGGAGAGGGGCAACGAAGGGGGACTATTGCTGCGGCGACGCGGCGATGTTCTCCAGCCGCGCTGCCTGCGTCTCGAGATTCGCGCGCGTTTTCTCCGGCATCTTCGTGGCCAGATCGCGGAGGATCTTCGCGGCTTCGAGGAGCTTGCCTTCGCGCGCGAGCGCGTCGGCGCGCGGGATGTCGACGTCGAGCAATCGCTGCCGGGCCTGATTGGCGCGCGGCGTGTCGGCGATGCGCGTGAAGATCCGGTCGGCCAGCTCGCGCTCGCCCGCGTCGACGTAGATGCCGAACAGCGGATAGAGGATGTCGATCCATTCGGGCGCGCCGGTGTGTGCGCGCTCGAGATACGTCCGCGCGGTCGCCACGTCGCTGGCCGCGAGGTAGCTCATCCCGATGACGGCCAGCGCGCGCGGCTCGTTCTGCACGCCGTGATCGATCGCGCACTGCGCTTCGACGCGCGCATCGACGGCGCGATTCGCGAGCGCGAGCAGCAGCTCGGAGTAGGCGAGATGGATCGCGCCGTTGCTCGAATCGGTATCGATCGCGGCGCGGAAATGGCGTTCGGCTTCGCCTTCGCGTCCCTGCACGCGCGCGAGCAACTCCGCGAGCTCGGCCAGCAGCTCGGCGCGGGAGATCGGCTTCGTCTCCATCGCCACCGGCGCCGCGCTGAACAGCAGCAGCGACGCCGCTGGCGCTCCCACTTTGCGCATCGCCAGCTCGAGATCGCGCGTGGAAAAGCGATAGCGCTCGCGCAGCGCCGCGGTTGTCTCGACACCGCGATCGATGTCGCCGAGGAACTCGAAAAACGCTTTTGCATCGCGGCGCATCAGCGTCGCCACGGCGGCCCAGCTCTGCGCGTAATAGTCGAACGTCCACGCCTTCGGATCGTTGGCCTTCGCGGCGAACATCACATCCAGCGGCATGCGCAGCCGTCCTCGGATGCGCGACACGTGCTTGAGGATCGGCTGTCCGGCGTTGCTGTAGTACTCGGCCAATCCTTCCTCGATCCAAAGCGGAAGCGGTGCATTTTCGCGATGCAGCAAATCGTGCACGAGCTCGTGGCGCGAGGTCAGTCCGCCGCCGGTGCTCGTATCGATCAGCATCGTGCTGCCGCGCGGATGCCGGAGCGTGATTCCGCTGGCGTCGACGCGGCCGCCCATCACCACATCGAAATACGGTTGGACGTTCCGGCGATCGGTGAAGAGGAAGATGCGCGTGCGCCGCTCGGGAAGCTGAAAGTACGGGCTCGTCGCCGTGAGGAGCGAGACGATTTTTTCGAGATCATGGGCGACGACGCGCGTGCTGCCCTCGCCGATGGCGCTGAGGAGCATGAAGTGCGGGGTGTCGAGGCGCAGCCACTGCCGTTCGGGCGGGAAGGGGATCGGTCCGATGTGCATCGGGACGACCGGCCGCCGCTCGATCACGCTGGGCATCATGATCCCGGGCCGCGGAAATCCGACGGTGCCGCTGGGAACACGACCGGCGGCGCCACGCTGCGCCGGAAGGGGCGCGGCGACGAAGAGAAACGCGGCCGCGACTGCGAGTCGGTTCATTTCGCCCTGACTTTGCCGCGGAGGCGCTGCGCATCTCGTACCACCTGCGCGTCCGTGGCCACTCGGAGCAATTCGTCGAGCAACTTGATCGCTTCCAGTGTGCGCCCGGCGTTCACCAAAGTCACGGCCTCGTTGTACATCAAGATGTGACGATTGACCTGGGCGGTCGCAGCAAGCTGATCCGCCTGCTGTTCGAGCTCGCGTTTCGACACCTGATCCTCGGTCGCGGCGGCGAGCCTGCGCACGATCGCCGCCGCCTCGTCGAGCTTTCCTTCTTTCGCAAGCGCGTTCGCGTGATCGGTCTCGAAGCGGACGAGGAGATTGCGCGCGGCGAAGATGGTCTGCTTGTCGCGCGCGCGCTCGAACGTCGAGGCGAAGAGCGCGTCGGCCTTCGCGCGAGCGCCGGTGCGCAGGTAGAGGTCGAAGAGGTGCAGCGCGAAATCCATCCGCGACGGTGCGAGCTCGCGCGCGCGTTCGAGTTGCGCGATCGCGGGCGTGACGTCGTTCTCGACGAGATAGGTCGTGCCGAGCACACCCCGCGCGCGGCCTTCTTCCGCGCCGAGGACGAGTGCGCGCTCGGCGAGTGCCCGAGCCTTGCGGAACGGCTCCGCGTCTTCGGGCTTCGGCTCGAAGTAGCTCGCAAACGGACCGACTGCATCGCGCAGCAGCGTTTCCGCGAACACGATGTGCACCTCGGCGTTGTTCGGATCGGCGGCGATCGCTTCATCGAAGCGCCCGAGCGCCGCGAGCGACGGCGCGTGCTTCGGGTTAGTCACCAGCGCTTCGCGGTAATGCCGCAGCGACTCTTCGCCCGCGCCCGCGACATGCGAGAGGAAGCGGCCGAGCTCGTACAACAACGTCGCGCGATCCAGGTGGAGGACAGACACTCCTGTCTGTCCCTTGGTCACCGGAATCTTCACCGCCCGCCCGCCGCCCGGATTGCGCATCCCCTTGCGCAAGTCGTCCAACGTCTTCCCGTAATGCGTCGCCAGCGCGTCTTCCACCGATTTCCCATCCGCGACATCGCGCGCGAACGCATCGAAGCGTGACGCATCGAGTTGCATCAGCCAATCCACCGCCGCCCAGGTCTGCGCGTAAAACAATGGCGCCGTGGCCTCGGCCGATTCGGCGCGCACCGCGAACAGTGTTTCGAGCGTCGCCGGTTTGTTGCGCTCGAGCAGTTGCACGCGTCCATCGATCCGCCCGCCGGCGACGACGACGTCCTTCTTCACCTGCGCGTTGCTGAAGTACTCCGCGAGTCCTTCTTCGATCCAGAGCGGCGGCGTGTACTCGCTCTGCCGCAGCAGATCGTGAATCAGCTCGTGGAGCGCCGTGCGCTCGACGCCCACGCGGTCGGCGTCGACGAACATCGTGCCGCCGCCTTCGTGGCGCACGTAGACGCCGGTGACGGTCGTTTTCGGATCGCCGATGAGGAGCCCGAAGTACGGCTGGCTCTCGCGGCGCTTGGCGAAAACGAAGATCGTCGCGGGCGTGGTCGACAGGTTGGCGATGGAGCGCCGCGGCGAGCGTTTCGAGGTTCTGCGCGATCGCCTTCGTCTTCTCGTCGCTCGCGCTGCTGATGATGTCGAAGCGCGGCGTGCGGAGGCGAATCCACGGCTCATCCTCCGCCGGAAACGGGATCGGCGCCGGCGGCACGCGCACCTTGCCGTCGCGCTTGATGCCGATCGGCACGGGCGGGACGTAGACGTCCTGCGCGAAGAGGAGAATCAGGAGCAGATGCTTCACCGTCGGAGACGATAACGGTGAGGCTCAAACCTCCGATTTCCGGATCTCCAGCTCAATCCGGCTTCCGGTGTCGATGCCGAACGCTTTGCAGTCCTTTTTCGTGATCGAGATGAACCAGCGCTCGGTATCCCAATATTTGATGTTGCGCGCTGCAGCGTCGCGGCCGTTGATGCGGATGTCGATCGGCGTCGTCCTCTTGCCGAGGTTCCACGACGCAATGGCGTGCGCCGGCACCACCGCGTAGCGCGGGAGCTCCGGATGCTTGCGCTCGACGACGACGGTAAGCGTGATCACATCGTGAATTGGCCGGCCTCGAGGATCGCTTTCACGCGGGCCATGAACTGATCGGCGACGGCGCCGTCGATCAGGCGGTGATCGAAGGTCAGGGCGAGGTAGCACATCGAGCGGATGGCGATGAAGTCGCCTTCCTTCGTCTCGACGACGACGGGGCGTTTCTTCACGCCGCCGACGCCGAGGATGGCGACCTGCGGCTGGTTGATGATCGGCGTGCCGAAGAGGCTGCCGAAGATGCCGGGGTTGGTGATGGTGAACGTGCCGCCCTGCACGTCGTCGGGGCTGAGCTTCTTCGCACGCGCGCGGTCGCCGAGGTCGTTGACGGCGCGGGCGATGCCGAGGATGTTCAGCTCGTCGGCCTGCTTCAGCACGGGGACGATCAGGCCCCACTCGAGCGCGACGGCGATGCCGATGTTGACGTCGCGGTGATAGACGACGTTGGTTTCATCCATCGAGGCGTTGAGCACCGGGAACTCGCGGATGCCGGAGATGACGGCCTGCACGATGAACGGCAGGTAGGTGAGCTTCACGCCGCGCTGGGCGTAGTCGTCCTTGTGGCGGCGGCGGAGCTTGTCGACGTTGGTGACGTCGACTTCGAAGACGGTCGTCACGTGCGCCGAGGTCTGCTTCGACTCGATCATGTGCTGCGCGATGCGCTTGCGCATGACCGAGAGCGGCTCGAGGCGGACGGCTTCACCGCGCGGTTGCGCGGTTGCGCGGTCTCGCGGTTGCGCGGCGGGTGTTGGCGCGGCAGGCTTGGGTTGTTGGATGTATTCGAGGATGTCGTTCTTTGTCACGCGGCCGGAGATGCCGGTGCCGGGGATCTGGGAGATGTCGATGTTGTTTTCTTTCGCGATCTTGCGAACGAGGGGGCTGGATTTGGTGCGGCGGCGTTCGTCGAGGGAGGTGGGTTCCTCGGCGGGTTCCTCGGGTTCGCGGGTTTGCGGTTCCTCGGGTTGCTGAGTTGCTTGGTTGCTGGGTTGCTCAGCGGGCTGCGGGTGCCGGCTCAGGAGCGGGCTTCGGCTTTTCGACCGTCTTGTCTTCCGGGGCTGGCGCCGGCGCTGCTGGCGCGGTCGCTTCGCCTTCGGCTGCAATTCTTGCGACGACCGCGTTGACGGGGACGGTGTCGCCTTCTTTGGCGAGGATCTCGGTGACGGTTCCGGCGGCGGGCGAGGGGATCTCGGCGTCGACTTTGTCGGTGGAGATCTCGAGCAGCGGCTCGTCGCGTTCGACCTTGTCGCCGACTTTCTTCAGCCAGCGCGACACGGTTCCTTCGGCGATCGACTCGCCCATCTGGGGCATGACGACATCAGTGGCCATTCTTTGTTTCCTCGCAGCGCCTTTTACCGCGTGAGCGTGTAAACGCGCAACCCTGGGAACGCCGGCGTCCCCGCCGGCTGGTCAGGCGCCGTCTCGGCGCCTCGGCGGCGGGACGCCGCCGGATCAGCCGCCGGGACGGCGGCGTTCCGATCAGTAATGGAGCAACTCGCGCGCCGCACTTAACACGCGCGCCTTATCCGGCAGCGCCGCCGCTTCCAATGGCGGCGAGTAGGGAGTGGGAACGTCGAGTGCCGCGATGCGCTTGATCGGCGCGTCGAGATAGTCGAAGGCTTTTTCGGCAATGCGTGCGGCGAATTCGGCGCCGGCGCCGCCGGTGAGGGGGGCTTCGTGGAGGATGATGACGCGATTCGTTTTCGCGACCGACTCGAGGATCGCTTCTTCATCGAACGGCATGATCGAGCGGAGGTCGAGGATTTCGGCGGAGACGCCGTCGTTCGCGAGGTCGTCGGCGGCTTCGAGGGCGACGTAGAGCATCGCGCCCCACGTGACGATGGTGAGGTCTTTGCCTTTGCGTCGCACAGCCGCTTTGCCGATCGGGACGATGTAGTCCTCGTCCGGCAGAGTTTCTTTGATCCGGCGGTAGAGGTACTTGTGCTCGATGTAGAGCACCGGGTTGTCGTCGCGGATCGCGGCTTTGAGCAGGCCCTTCGCGTCGTAGGCCGTCGCCGGCGCAACGATCTTGAGTCCTGGACGATTGAGGAACATTCCCTCGGGGTTGATCGAGTGATACGGGCCGCCGTGCGTGCCGCCGCCCGCCGGGCCGCGCACGACCATCGGGCAGGCGCGGCCGAAGAGGTAGCTGTTCATCGCCGCGAAGTTGACGAGGATGTCGTAGCCGCAGGTGATGAAGTCGAGGAACTGCATCTCCGCGATCGGACGCATGCCCATCAGCGCCGCACCCGAGGCCGCGCCGATGATCGCGATCTCGGAGATCGGCGTGTCGATCACGCGCTCGGGGCCGAACTTGTCGAGAAGACCGTAGCTGGTTTTGAACGCGCCGCCGTAGGCACCGACGTCTTCGCCGATGAGAAACACGCGCTCGTCGCGCGCCATCTCTTCCTGCATGGCCTGAGTGATGGCTTCGATGTACGTCGTCTCAGCCATTCCAGTACCCGTCCTCGATGTACAGCCCGCGTCCCGCGTCCGCCGGATCGGGCATCGGCGACTTTTCCGCTTCGTCCGTCGCGGCGTCGACTTCGTTCTTCACGCGCTGCTGAATCGCGTCGAGCTCAGTCGCGCGTGGCGACGCCGCGCTCGAGCAGCATCTTCTCGAACCGCACCACCGCGTCTTTCTCCGCCCACTCCGCGATCAGTTCCTTCGGCACGTACGACGCGTTGTCGTGCTCGGCGTGTCCCTTCATGCGGAACGTCTTCACTTCGATGAGCGTGACACCGCCGCCGCTGCGCGCGTTCTCGACGGCGCGCTTCGTCGTCTCATGCACCGCGAGCACGTCGTTGCCGTCGATCGTCACTCCCGCGCAGCCGAAGGCGAGCGCCTTGTCGGCGAGCGTCTTCGCCGCGGTCTGTTTCGCCGTCGGCGTGGAGTAGGCGTAGCCGTTGTTCTCGACGATCACCACCATCGGCAGCTTCTGGACCGTCGCGAAGTTCATCCCTTCCCAGAACGCGCCGGTCGAGGAGCCGCCGTCGCCGATGAAGGCGAGCGTGACGAGCTTGCGCTTCTGCATCCGCCCCGCGAGGGCGATGCCGGCCATGACCGGGATCATGTCGCCGAGCATCGAGATCTGGCCGATGAAGCCGTCCTTCGCCGGATGGCCGAAGTGGATGTTGAGCTCGCGGCCGCGCGTCGGGCTGTCGCCTTTGGCCATGTACTGGCGGATGACGTCCGCGGGCTTCGCGCCGGCGACGAGAATCGCGCCGAGGTTGCGGATCAGCGGCTGCACGACGTCGCCCTGCTTGTAGTCGAGCGCGTACGCCGCGGCGACGGACTCGCCTTCCTGGCCGAGGGAGCGATACAGGCCGCCGATGACTTTCGCCTGGCGGAAGAGCGCGACGAGGCGCTCTTCGAGCGTGCGTGTCAATCGAAGGTAGTAATCGATCTCGAGAAGCTGTTCGTTGGACAACATCAAATGTGAATCGCGTGGCCGGCCACGTCTTCTGCCGCTTCCATGAGCGCTTCGGAGAGCGTCGGATGGGCGTGAATCGTTTTCGCGATCGACTCGCTGGTCGCCTCGAGCTCGAGGGCCGCACAGGCCTCCGCGATCAGTTCCGTCGCCTTCGGTCCGACGATATGGACGCCGAGAAGCTCATCGTATTTCGCATCGACGACGTACTTCACGAGCCCGGCGGCATCGCCGAGGATCTTCCCTTTCGAGTTCGCGGTGAACGGGAACTTGCCGACCTTCACGTCGTAGCCGCGCTCTTTCGCTTTGCGCTCCGTCAAGCCGACGGATGCGACTTCGGGCTCGGTGTATGTCGCGTTCGGCACGTGGTCGTAGTTGATCGCGCGCACTTCCTTGCCGGCGATGTGCTCGACGGCGAGGATTCCCTCGGCGGACGCGCAGTGGGCGAGGGCGGGGGTCGGCACGATGTCGCCGATCGCGTAGACGTTCGGCTCGCCGGTGCGCATGAAGCCGTCGACCTGCACGAAGCCGCGCTGATCGAGTTGTACGCCCTTGACGTTCTCGAGTCCGCAGTTTTCGGTGACGGGACGGCGTCCCGTCGCGGAGAGCACGAGCTCCGTCTCGATCGTCTGCTGTTTGCCTTTCGTCTCGATGACCGATTTCACGCCGCTGTCGGTGACTTCGCACGACAACACTTTCGCGTCGGTGATGGCGGTGATGCCTTTCTTCTTGAAGATGCGCGTGAATTCTTTCGAGATGTCGTCGTCTTCGATCGGCAGGAGCTGGGACATGACCTCGACGACCGTGGCCTCGGTGCCGAAGCGGGCGAAGATCGAGGCGAACTCGCAGCCGACCGCGCCGGCGCCGATGACGAGCATCGACTTCGGGATCTCGGTCAGCGCGAGGATGTGATCGGAGTTGATGATCCGCTTGCCGTCGGCCTTGATGTGCGGCAGGTCTTTCGGCACGGAGCCCATCGCGAGAATGATGTTCTTCGTCGAGAGCTTTTTTCCGTCGACGTCGACGGTGTTGCGGTCGACGACTTTGCCGAAGCCGGTGACGCGCTCGACTTTGTTTTTCTTGAAGAGGAACTCGATGCCTTTGGCGTTCGCATCGACGACGCCCTGTTTGCGCTTCTGCACGGCCGACCAGTCGAGGTGCACGTCGCCGACGGTGATGCCGAAGTCTTTTGCTTTCTGGATTTTCTGCCAGATGTCGGCGTTCTCGAGCAGCGCCTTGGTGGGGATGCAGCCGCGATGGAGACAGGTGCCGCCGAGGAACGGATCGCGCTCGATGACGGCCGTTTTCAGGCCGAGCTGCCCGGCGCGAATGCCGGCGACATATCCGCCGGGACCGCTGCCGATGATGATGACGTCGTACTGTTGGTCAGCCAAGGGTACCTCCGTTGTTTCCGGGCGCGCATTATATGCACATGCGATTCACGTTCTTGCTCGCCTTCGCCCTAGCATTGCCGGCCTTCGCGCATCCTCCGGTGAGCGTCGTCTTCGACTCGCGGGGCAACGCCTACTACTCCGATCTCGAGCAGGTGTGGCAGGTCGCGCCGGACGGGACGAAGCGCGTGGCCGTGCCGAAGGTGCACACGCACGAGCTGTACATGGATGCGCAGGACAATCTGTTCGGCGAGCACACCTGGTACGAGGGCGAGGCGATCAACAAGTGGGGACATTATGTCTGGCGCCGCGATGCGAGCGGGCGCGTGACGAAGGTGATTCCGAATACGGAAGGGTTTCTCACGAACTACAGCTTCGTGCGCGATCGCGCGGGGAACATGTACTTCGCCGACCGCGATCACCACACGATCGTGAAGCGCACGCCCGCGGGCCGCAACGAGATCATTGTGCGTGGCCGCTTTCGGGACTTTCGCTGGATGACTGTGACGCCGGAAGGCACGGTGTACTACGTCGACGCGGGTGACGTCCTGCGGTTCACGCCCGACGACAAGCGCCTGACGCGCATCGCGCGCCTCGGCGGCGAGCGCCACGATGTGCAGGGGATCTGGCTCGATCGCGCGGGAAACGTGTACGTCGCGCATTCCTCGCGCCGGCAAGTGAAGCGCGTGACGCCCGCGGGTGTGGTGAGCATGGTGGATGCGTCGACACCGCCATGGGCGCCGAGCGGAGGGGCGATTGATCGGGGTGGGCGGTTGTGGGTGTTGGAGTATTCGCCGACGAATGCGGTGCGGCTTCGGAGCGCCGGTGTCCCGCCGGCTGGAGGGGCGCCGTCCCGGCGCCCTTAGGCGGCGAGACGCCGCCTGATCAGCCGCCGAGACGGCGGCGTTCCGAGTTACTGCGCCTGTATGTACGTCCCGTCGTTCGTCGACATGTCCACTGCCGATCCGTACGCGGTCACTTTGCCGGTGCCGCTGATCACTTTCACGGAGACTCGGCCGTTGTAGATCGCGTCTTCGATGCCGAAGTCGGCGAGGGAGATCTGGCGGTATTCGTTTCCGGCGAGGTCGTACGTCACGACGGGGGTGATGATGGAGTCGGGGAGCGTGAGCGCGACTTCGACGCGGGCGGAGTTGCCGGTGGTTTCGGTCATGCCGATGTAGGTGCGGAAGCGGGCGGAGTTTTCGACCTGCAGGACCTGCAGCGCGCGCTGGCCGGCGCCGACGGCGTCTGCCACCGTGACGCCGGGGATGAACTGGCCGTAGGAGCCGTTCGTGGTCTTGTTGTACGTGCGCGCGGTGACGCCGAGGGGGACGTTCGTGGGAGTGGTGATCACGATCGAGCCGCCGGCGCCGTTGGGCTGGGCGAAGAGGTTCTGCACGACGTCGTTGAGCACTTCGATCTCGCCCGGGTCGAGCGTGATCTGCTTCTGCACGAACGACGAGGGGTTCGCCTCGGTGTAGAAGGTGAGCGTGGCCGGGACCTGGGTTGTGCCGCCGTTGAAGATGCGCAGGTCGCTCACCCAGAAGGCGAAGCCGAGGTCCTTGTGGGCCATGCCGGGGACGATGTAGCGGTTCGTGTTGACGGAGTTTTTCTCCACCGCCGAGACGAGGAACGGATCGTTGGTCGCGTTGTCGACTTCCGAAACGTAGGCGGTGACCTTACCGTTGCCGCTCATCACCTGGACTTCCACGCGTCCGTCCTCTAGGTCGGTGATGCCGTTCGCGGCGAGGAGCAATCCGATCTGTTTGTGCTCGCTCGCGGTGAGCGAGACCGGAATCGTGCCGAGCAGATGGTTGGCGATGTCGAAGACGCGGAGCGATAGCTCGACGGGCTGTCCCGAGGCTTCGACGAAGCCGAAATTCGCGCGGAGCGCGGTGGATTGGGCGACCTGCATCAGCGAGAGAATCTTGCCGCCGCCGAGGAACTTCGCGTACGGCGTCGCGGGGATGTATTGGCCGAACGTGCCGGTGGGCGTGAAGTTGTAGGTGCGGCTCGAGCCGAGCGTGAGCAGTTGCTGCGCGGTAGAACTGACCGTGGAAAAGAGGCTGCTCGATGAGGAAGTCGACGTCGTGAGCGGACGCACTTCGAGCATGCCGATCGCGCCGGCGGTGTCGCCGAGGCCGAAGAGGCTGGAGAGCACGTCGTCGAGCGCGAGCGTTTGATTCGGCGCGATCTCGATGGTCGTGGTCTGGCCCGTGACCGTGCCGTCGGTGTTCGACGGCGTGTAGTTGACCTGGTACTTCATCGGCGTCGCGCTGAGGTTCGCCACGCGCACGTCGGACTCGAAGAACGAGCCGTTTTGTCCCGGCGCGTGTCCGACCGCGGCGAAGATCAGTGAGTCTGGCGACGGTCCGCTCTTGCCGCTCGGCGTCACCGGCGTGACGAGGTTGACGTTGACCGGCACGGAGCTGACGATGCTGGCGTGCGGCTGCAGTTTGCCGTTGCTGCTCTGCGTATCGACGGCGATCTTCACCGTGGCGGTGTTCCCGCCGAGGTTCAACTGGCGGCGATCGCTCGTCAGCGTGACGGTCGCGCCCGAGGGCGGCAGCGGTCCGGACGAGGGCGTCGCCTTGATCCACGGCTTGTCGAGCGTGACCGTGAACGTTGCCGGTGTCGACGAGCCGGAGATGAAGAGCTTCTGCTGCACGTCACCGTCTCCGCCGATATCGACGCTGGCGCTGTTGGCGGTCTGCGGGCTGATGACGATCTTGACGACGTCGGAGTACGGTCCGCCCTTGTCGCCGCAGTCGCTCAGACCGGCGATACGGTAGTAGAGCTCCAGCGATCCGTCGCCGGGGTTGCCGGAGGTCGTGTATTCGGTATCGTTGAGCAGGAACGTCTGCGGGCTCGCGAAGTCGCTCGTGTTCGACTGCTGGAGCTCGTACGTCTTCACGTGTGCGAGCGAGGACCAGCGCACGACGAACGGCGTTCCGGCAAGCGCGCGACCGGCGACGTGCGCCTTCGGCTTGCCCGGCGTCCCGCACGCACTCGCTTCGATGACCGTGAATTCGCCGGTAGCCGATTGCAGCGTGCCGCAATTCGGGACGTCCGCGGTGACGAACCAGTGATACGCGCCGGGCGAGAGCGGCACGCGTGCGCGTCTCGTGTCCGTCGACGCCACTTCGGCCGGCTCTTCGCCGTCCTTCCAGACAAAGAGGTGATAGCGCGTGGCGCCGCGCACGAATGTCCACGCGAAGCCGACGCCGAGGTCTGACGCTTCTTCGATGCCGGTCGGAGCCACGCCGACGGGCGGCGGTAGCTCGCAGTTGCGCGCCAGCGTGACTTCGAACGCGAACGGCTGCGAGATGGCCGGATCGCATCCTTCATTCAGCGCGACAACGATCCAGCGGATGCGTCCCGGCGGCACGCGGCGCGTGAGATGCGTGTCGGTGGTCGTGCCGACGGCGGTGAACGTGCCGTCATTCACCTGGACGAGGAGCACGTACGCCGCGCCCTGCGTCGGCACCGGATTCCAGCGGAAGTCGACTTCGGGAGCGACGCCGGTCGCGCCGTTCGCGGGCGAGGTCAGTTGCGGCACGGTGCTGTTGCAGTTCTGCGCGCGCGCAATCGTGACGGTGATGCGGTCGGAGAACGTCGACGGACATTCATCGACCGAGCGCTCGACGAAGAATTGATACGTTCCCGGCGGGAGTTGCAGCGCGGGCTCGAATTCGGGCGCGGTCGATGCGCCGAGGAAGATCGGCTCCGCCTGCGCGTTCGTGCGGTCGACGATCGCAAAGAACCGATACCGAACCTGCCGCGTGTTCTTCGCAACCTCGGTGATGCGAAAGCGGAGTTTCTGCACCGTCGCTCCGTTCACCGGCTCGGCCACGACCGGCTTGTCGCTGCTGCAACGCGGCGCGTTTTCCTCCACCGAAAACGTGCCGATCTCCGAATTCATCGGCGGGCAGTTCGCGAACAGCACCTGCACGTACCAGCGATACTCGCCGGCCGGGAGCGAGACTTCGACTTGTGTGTCGCGCGTGTCGCCGACATTCTCGAACGGCGCGGCGCCGAGCGAAACGAAGACGCGATAGAGGATCGCCGTGCCGCGCGACTGCGCGATCCACGGCAGCACGATCGATTTGCGTCCGGTCGTCGGATCCTGTTTCGGCGTGGGTGTTCCGAGCTGCGGCGCGGTGTTGTTGCCGCAGTCGTTCGCCGTCGGGACGGTGAAGATGCTTTCCGCGGAGAGAAGCGACGGGCAGTCATCGCGCAGTGCTTCGACCCGGAATTTGACGCTGCCGGCGGGGACGTTGACGCTCGCGCTCGTGGAGGCCGTGCTCGCGATCAACGCCAGCGAGCCGCCGTTGTGCGACGCCCAGACGCGATACAGCGTTGCATTCGAGACCGCAGTCCAGGAGATGTTGGTGGGCGACGCCGTCGTCGCGCCGTTCGCGGGCGAGAGGATGGTGATCGTCTCGCTCGCGCATTCGCGCTTGTTGATGGTCAACGTCCGCTTTGCGGACGTGACGTCGGGACAGTTCGGATTCTTCTCGACGACGTACCACTGATAGGTGCCCGGCGCGAGGCCGGTGAGAAGGAACGAGTTGTTGCTCGACGTGCCGGCTTGCGACGTGCCGTTCGGACCGCTGACGAAGATGAGGAATGTCTTGCCCGCCGCAGACGGCGAGGACCACGTCAGCAGAATGGGCTGCGTTTGCGAGGCGCCGTCGGCGGGACCGAGGAGCGTCGGCGGGGTGTTGGAGCACGAGGCGCTGATGACGGTGAAGCCGCGCATCGCGGAGTCGACGGGCGTGCAGTTGCCGGAGAAGTTCGCGCGCACGCGCCACTTCCAGCTGCCGATCGGGAACGTGGCGGAGAAGGTGCGGCCGGTGAGGTTGCCGGCGAAGAGCGTCCAGGTCTGTCCGCCGTCCTGCGAGCGATAGAGGCCGTAGGTGCTCGCGCCGTCGACCGCGCCCCACGAGAACGTGATCGCCGACTGATCATTGAACGTGGCGTTTTCGGCGGGCGTCGCGGGCGTGGGCGGAGTCGTGGGACAGCTCGTGTTGAAGTTGAAGATCTGCGAGGTGAAGCCGTTGTTGCAGAAGGACTTCGCGACGCGTACGGCCCAGGCGTAGTTGTGTCCCGGCTCGGTGGTGATGGTGCGCGACGTCATCGTGGTGGTGGCGACGCTGGTCGGCGGCGCGCCGTCGATGGAGATGAAGACTTCGTAGAAGCCGGCGTTCGCGGCGGCGTTCCAGCTGAGCGTCGTGGCGCCGGGTGCGACGGTGCTGCCGTTCGCGGGCGCGATGAGTGTCGGCGCCGCGGTGGGGCAGGAGATCATCGTGAAGGTTCTGCAGGTCGCCGGCTGGATCGGACAGCCGATGGCGCCTTTGGCGACGACTTTCCATTCGTACGATGCGCCGTCGACGATCTCGCCGGCGGGCGGAGTCCACTGTTTGTTGCCCATGCCGCCGGTCTCGGTGCCGTGGAGATTGGTGCAGCCGGAGCCGACCGGCCCGAAGTAGACGTCGTAGCTGGTCGTGTTAGCGACGCCGGTCCACTTCAAGGTCACGCTGTTGCTCTGTTCTCGCGCGGAATGTTGGCGGCGCCGGCCGGCGGGTAAACGAGCGTGGGAGGCGCCGTCGGACACGATTGCGCGGATGCGCTTCCACCCAATGCTGCAACTGCGACAACGAGAACTCCCCAAAGGAGTCGTTTCATTGTGTCTCCATCACTGCTGTTCGAACCCGGATTAGACGCAAATGTAGCGTCAGCGTGTACAGCCAGCGGTGAGCGGGGTCACTTATCTGTACTTATTGCCGCCCGTGTTGAACACCACGACGAGCTCGCCATCGCGGATATCGCCGCGCGCTTGCAGCTCGCGGAGTGCGAGCCACGCCGCGCCGGTCTCGGGTCCGGCATCGATGCCTTCGCGCTTGCGCAGCTCGGCGGCCGCCGGTTCGATCTTCGCTTCGTCGACGGCAATCGCGCCGCCGCCGGAATCGCGCAGCGCTTTGAGCATCAGGCGATCGCCGACCGCACGCGGCACGCGCAGTCCCCACGCGCTCGTCTGCGGCGACTCCCACTCCGGCGCGGTCTCGAGCTGCTGATCGAACGCGCGCACGATCGGCGCGCATCCGCTCGACTGCACGGTCCAAATCCGCGGGCGCGCGCCGTCGATCCAGCCGAGGCGCTGCATCTCGTCGAACGCCTTCCACATCCCGATGAGGCCCGTGCCGCCGCCGGTGGGGTAGAGGATCACGTCGGGCAGCCGGCCGAGATCGGCGAGCAACTCGTAGCCCATGATCTTCTTGCCTTCGACGCGGTACGGCTCTTTGAGCGTGGAGAGATCGAAGCCGCCATGCTCGGCGATGTGCTGCTGCACGCGCTTCGCGGCGTCGGTGATGACGCCGGCCACGAGCTCGACGTCCGCGCCGTAGCCTTCGCATTCATCGATGATCGACTGCGGCGTGTCGCGCGGCATCGCCACGAAGACGGGCATTCCCGCGCGCGCACCGTATGCGGCGAGAGCAGCGCCGGCGTTGCCTGCGGTCGGCGCGGCGAGTCGCGTGGCGCCGAGCTTCTTCGCCATCGTCACCGCCGCGGCCATGCCGCGCGATTTGAACGAGCGCGTCGGATTCTTCGACTCGTCTTTGAGGAAGACGCCTCGCTGCTCGCGCGACGGCAGCAGCGGTGTGAGTCCTTCGCCGAGCGTGACGATCTCGCTTTCGTCATCGACCGGGAGGACGTCGACGTAGCGCCACATGTCGCTGCGATTGCGCAGCACGACGGGCGCGTCGAATTCGTAGTGCACCAGAACCGGTGCACTGCAGTTCGGGCAGAGATTGATGAGCGCTGCGATCGGGGATCGCCAATCGCAGCGCGAACAGGTGAGCTGGTTCATGGGGGTTGGATGTTAGGGGATAGGGGATCGAGGATCAAACCCCTAACACCAAACACCTATCCCCCAATCACTGCTTCTTCGCCTCTTCGAGCTTCTTGTCGAGCTCCTGCATGCTCTTCTGCACTTCGCCCGGCTTGTCGGCGTATTTCTCCAGCTCGTTCGCGTAGGCGGAGAGCACGTTCTCGTACTTGGTCAGCAGCTGGCGGTTGAACGAGATCGCCGGATCCTGCTGCACGCTCTGCTGCAGCTCGGTCTTCGATTTGTCGTAGCCCGCGAGCACGTCCGCATACAGCTTCTTGGTCTGCTCGTCTTTGGCTTCGTCATACGCCTTCTTCGCCTCGGTGTAGGCCTTGTCGAAGTTGGTCTTCATGGCGTCGTTGAACTTCTCGGCCATCGCGGTCGTGCTGACGGCGAGGATCTGCTGCTTGACCCAGAGGTACTCCTGCGTGTTGTAGCCGAGGTCTTTCGCGGCGCGGAGATCGGCGGTCACGAGGTCGGCGGCTGAGCCGAGGGCTTTCATGCCCTGGATCATGCCGGCGAGCGAGGCCTTCGACTTGTCCGCCTGCTGCGCGTGCTGCTTCATCTCTTCTTTCGCGACCTGCGCGATCTTCTTCTCGTGCTCGCGCACCTTCAGATACATCTGAATCTGCGAGTCCTTGAGGCGGCCGTCGGTGGGCGCGTCATACGAGTCCTTCGCGATCTCCTGCATCAGATCGGTCGTGCCGCGCTTCTGCAGATCTTTGGAGATCGAAGCTTTGTCGGCGAGCTCTTTTGCTTTGCATCCGGCGAGGGCGAGAACGAGACAGACGACGAGAGAGAGGGATCGACGCATGGATGGTTTTCCTCCGAGTTTAGTCTTCCAACTGTGCGCGCACGCGCACACGCAAATCATCGAGCTCACGAAGAATCGTTTCCAACGCATTTTGTTTGGACAACAATTTCTCATTGAGCGAGCTGATCTGCGCTTCGAGCTCGGCGACGCGGTCGTCAACAAGCACGACGGGCTCGGGCGTTTCTTCGAGCACTGCGACGGCGACGGGCTCTTCGGCAGGCAGTAGCTCAGATCGTGTCCGAGCTCTTCGATTTCATCGACGGGTAGCGGCACGTTGCCGGAGATCGTCGCCGGCCGCTCGCGTCCTTCCGCGAGGAGCTGCTCGAGCGAGACCTCTTCCGCTTTGTCGTAGTCGGTCGTTTCCGCGAAGGGCATGGAGTCCGCGAACGGATCCGGCGCCTCGGCGAGCGGTTCCGGTTCGGGCTCGGGCTCCGGTGCTTTCACTTCGACTTTTGGGATCGCCGGCATCGACGCCGATTTGCGCGGCGACGGCGGCTCGGACTTTCGTCTTCAGCTTCGCGAAGAGATGCTTGGCCGTGATTTTCGAGACGAGCTTGAACGTCTCCATGACGCCTTCGCCCTGAAGCGCCGAGGCCTCGGTGTATGGATAGCCGTCGAAGCCGAGCGTCTCCTGCAGCTTTTCGACAGGAACGACGCCGGGCAGATCGCGCTTGTTGTACTGAATCACGATCGGCGTGTCGTTCGGATCGATCTGATTCTGCTCGAGGTTCTCCATCAGGTTCGCGAAGCTCTCGCGATTGCCCTCGACCATCGTCGGCTGCGAATCGCAGACGAAGACCACGGCGTCCGCGCCTTTGAGCACCAGCTTGCGCGTCTCGTTGTAGAAGACCTGCCCGGGGACGGTGTAGAGCTGGATCTTCAGATTGAACGGCCCGACCTTGCCGATGTCGACGGGAAGGAGGTCGAAGAAGAGCGTGCGATCCGTCTTCGTCGCCAGCGAGAGCATCTTTCCCTTCGACGCCGGATCGAGCTTGTCGAAGATGACCATCAGGTTGGTCGTCTTCCCGCACAGGCCGGGACCGTAGTACACGATCTTGGCCGTCATCTCGCGCGTCGCGTGATTGAACAGAACCATGGGCGGGGAGAGTATCGCATGGGCGGGGCGATCCCCGCGAGGTGTCGACCTGTCGCCGCCGAAGGACTCGCAACGGTTGCCGCGCGTGCGCCGTAGAGAGGAAAGCCATGGCACGCCGGCCGCTCTTTTCGCCCGCCGATGAAAGCAGCGCTCGGGTTGCTCCTTCTCCTCGGCGCGGCTTCGGTATACGGGCAAGAGCCGGAGCCGGAACGGTTCCCCCTGATCTCAGCGCGCGGCGAGATATCGCGCCCGGTGCCCATCCATAGTCAGGCGGTGGGGTGGGTGTTGAGCAGCGAACATCATCACGTCATCGTCTCTGCCCATCTTGGCAATGGCGGCGGCCGCGCGAAGTTCGAGGCCTATTTGATGAAGAGGATCGGGCCGGACGCGACGCCCGGCGACGAGATCGCATGGACATCGCTGGATCTCCAATATCCGTTCGATGACTGGGTCGATCTGTTCACGGACCTCGACCTCGGCCCGGGCGAATACTGGTTGATCATCGCCAAACCGAAAGACACGGCATTCAGCTCGATCAACTGGTTCGTCCTTCCGTCGGGGCATCATTCCGGCCCGTGCACCATGCGATTCCTCGCCCCGCAGTCGTTCACCTTCCGCAGCGACGCGGCCGACTACCTGCCGGCGTCGAAGTTCGAAAGGAAGTCCCAACCCTACGTTTTCCAGTTCGAAGTCAGCGAACTGCGGCCGCCGGGCTCGATCGATTGCCCGTAGAATGCGCGGCGTGGAAGACGACCAGCCCGTCGCCATTCCGATCACCGACACGCTCGACCTTCATCCGTTCCAACCGTCGGAAATCAAGGATGTTGCCGGCGAGTATCTCGCCCTGGCGCACGCGCGCGGATTCCGGCAGGTGCGCCTGATCCACGGGCGCGGCATCGGCGTGCAGCGCGAGCGAATTCGGTCGCTGCTCGAGACGTTGGATTTCGTGGAGGCGTATCACGATGCCGACGGATCGGGCGGGGGATGGGGGGCAACGATTGTGCTATTGAAGGCGCCGAGGACCGATGTCGACACTTTACGAAGAGCTTAGCCGCGTCAACACGTACGACTATTCCGAAGAGGAAGTGCGCGAGTTCGAGGTGCTGCACGAAGAGATGCGCGCGCTGAAGAAAGAGCGCAACGCGGTGATCGTCGCGCACAACTATTACCGTCCGGAGATTTTGAAGATCGCGGACTTTGTCGGCGACTCGCTCGAGCTCGCGCTGATGGCGTCGAAGGTGAAGGACTCCGACGTGATCGAGTTCTGCGGCGTGCACTTCATGGCCGAGACGGCGAAGATCGTCAATCCGGCAAAGACCGTGCTCCTGCCGAACATGATGGCCGGCTGCCAGCTCGCCGACTCCGCGCCGGCGGAAGATCTCGCGGCGAAGATCGCCGAGCTGAAGCCGCAGTTTCCCGACCTCGCGGTCGTGAGCTACGTGAACACCACCGCGGCGGTGAAAGCGCTCTCCGACATCATCGTCACGTCGGCGAACGCGGCGAAAGTCGTGCGCACGCTGCCGAACAAAAACATCCTCTTCGTGCCCGACAAGAATCTCGCGCACCACGTCGCCGAGCAGGTGCCGGAGAAGAACATCATTCCGTGGGAAGGCTTCTGCTACGTGCACCAGCAGATCACGCCGGAGGAAGTGAGCCGCATCCGCAAGGCGGATCCCGATCTCGAGATCCTCGTCCATCCCGAATGCCGCCCCGACGTCGCGGCGCTCGCCGACGCCGTTCTATCAACATCAGGAATGGTGCGCTGGGCGAAGGAACGTCCCGCCTCGCGCTTCCTCATCGTCACCGAATGCGGCCTCTCCGATCGTCTGGCGATGGAAGTGCCCGACAAGACATTCCTCAAAGGCTGCAAGCTCTGCGCGTTCATGAAAGTGACGACGCTCGAAGACGTACGCGACTCGCTGCTGCACATGCGCTACGAGATGGACGTGCCGGAAGACATCCGCGTGCCCGCGCAGCGGGCGTTGCAGAGAATGTTCGACGCGACTGGGTAATTATTTTTCCAATCGCACGTCGTCCACCTCGAACGAAAAGTCTCCCGGCTGCGGGCCGCCGCAGAAGAGAACGGCCATGACGTCGTGGCCGTCGATGCCGCCGAAGGCGGACCAGGGGAACGACTCGTCGCGCCACTCCGGGCCCGCGACGAAGGTGCGCGTGAGCGGCAACATGCCTTTGTTCTGCGCGAAGACGAGCACGCGATAGGTGCCGCCGTCGCCGCGCGCGCGGAAGCGGATGCCTTTCGTGCTGGAGAGATCCGCGGGCGTCATCGGCACTGCCGCGGGCGACCACATCGCGCCGGACCACGCGTACGGAATCGCGTTCGAGATCGTGCCGCGGATGCGAAGCGCGTTCGATGCGACTTCGATTGTGCCGGTCGATTTGCCGCTCGCGATCGAGTCCGTCGACACGAACCACTCCGTGCCGAATGACGCAGACGGTTTTCCGCTGTCGAAATCCGAAATGAGGCCGTTGCCGACGTCGACGTTCGTCGCCTTCGCCGCGATGGCGACGTGTTTCGCAAATGCTGCGCGATCGGCGCGCACGCCGCCCTTCCACACGCCTTCGATGGCGCGCGTGGCGGTGATGTCGGTGGTCGGATCGCCTTGCACGAGGAGGAGATCGGCGCGCCGGCCTTTCTCGATGCGCCCGCGATCGGCGAGATGGAACGACTTCGCAGGAACGCTCGTCGCGGCGGCCAGCGCTTCGACGGGCGTGAGCCCCGACTCGACCAGCAACTCCAGCTCGCGATGCATCGCGACGCCGTGCGCCGTGCCGGCATTCGGAGCGTCGGTGCCGGCGAGAATCGGAACGCCCGCCGCTTTCAGTCGCCGCACGGTTTCTTTCGCGACGTTGAAATCGCGCGGCCTTGCATTCGGGCGGATCGGAATCGATTGCTGCAGCGTTCCCCGCGCCGCAATGCTGATGTACGGCTCGAGCCGCGGGTCTTTCAACACTTCGCCCGCGCCCGGCGTGCCGGTGATGCTTCGCAGGACGACGAGCGTCGGGATGATGAACGCGCGATGTTCTTTCACGACCTTCGCAAAATCCGCCGACGGCGCCTTGTCCGTGAACAGATGCACGAGCGCGTCCGCTCCGGCTTCGATCGCAGTTCTTCGCATCGTCCGCAGCGCCGATGTGCACGACCGCGAGTTTGCCGCGCTTGTGCGCCGCGGCGATCACCGCGCGCATCGTCTCGACGCTCAGCGTCGGCCACCCGATCCCATACGTCTTTCCATCGTCGTAGACGAGCTTGATCCAATCCGATCCCTCGGCGATGCGCGCGTCGACGAACGCCTGCGCCTGATCCGGCGAAGTGATCGTCGGAATCACGAACCCGTACTCCGTCCCGTGCCCGCCCGGCGCGGTGACCATGATCGACGCCGAGAAGAGATCCGCGCGCTCCGCCACGTTGCCGGCCTTCTGCTCCGCGCGCAGTTTCTGCGACGTCTCCGGATCGCTGAACATGTCCAGCTCCGTCGTCACCCCGAACATCAACGCGTCGCGCAGCACGTCGCCGAACGCGTGTGTATGCGCGTCGATCAACCCCGGCAGCAGCGTCTTGCCCGTTCGCATCGATGATCTCCGCGCCCTCCGGCGCCTGTAACTTGCGTCCAATGCCCGCGATGCGTCCGTCACGAACGAGCACGTCCGTCTTCTGAAGGACGCGCGACCCGTCGAACACGCGCGCGTTGCGAAAGAGCAGGTCAGCGGCGTGCAGGGGAGTCGCCAGCAGGAAGAAAAGCGTGAGCAGTGTTCGCATGACACTCAAGATGGTGTCACGCGCGCGGGAGCGGTACTGGTGTTTGTCAGGAAAGGGAGTTGACGTTCGTCATGTGGCTCGGAACGCCGGCCTCCCCGCCGCGTGGTGAGGAAAGGGGGACAGCTCACCATATGGCCACTAGCGTGTGCCGGCAAGGAGCTGCGGCGATCCGCCGATGACCATAAGACGCGCGGCGGCAAGGCTGTCACGCCCCTGTTGTCGCTCGTCCACCGCAAGCCAGCGCACCGCTCCAGCGGCGTCGACGCCGGTGGGAGATGGCGTGCAGCTTTCTCATCATTGAAGGCGCTTCCGCGTCATTGACGTCGCTGGCGCTCGCGATACGCTTCGCGCACCAGCGCGACAAATGCGGATGCGACGTCTCCTAGTTAGATGCGACCTTTTCATTTGCGTGCCACGACATGCGGCGAGCACCACAACTCGCGTCTCGTCGAGCGGCAAGTCCGCAATATCGTGCACTGACAGCGATCCCCCGCTGAGCAGCAGTCGGGACCCCGATGCCTCACCGACAATGTGACCGGCATAGTGCACGACCTCCGCCCCCGGCAATTCACGGCGTAGGGTGTCAGCAGTCGCGGCCCCCCCGGTCAGCGCCATCGATTGTGGCCAAAGTCGGGTCACCGCCACCGCTTCTCCTGCGACGCGAGGAAGCGCTTCGGCAATGGAATGATCAAAATCGTCGGCTCCGACTGCGAGCATACGTCCAATAGTTTGCCGAGGCTGTCGCGATGCGACGAGCGCTGTACCGACTCCGGATGAATGGATAACGGCCATCTCCTCAATCAAAGCTCGATTGGTCGCAGCATCGTAGAGAGCACCGAATGGGATACCGGTGAGCTCACGTTCTGGGATGACGAGAAGTATCGACGCGCCCGTAAAACTGTCATGAATCGGGGCGACGACAAGTCGATGCAGTTCGGCAAGCGCCGTATCGTCAGCGTCGCTTCGCACACGATCCGCGGCGGCCGCGATCCGTTCGACGGGAGCTGGCAGAAGATAGGCACGGGCATCATGGGAACGGACCACGAATGCAATCATCCCGCGGTGACTCTGCGCGTATTCGACCACCGCTGCATCCGGAGCAAGGCGGCTACAGATCTGAGCCAGAGATAAATTCGTAACGGACGATCTCATCCGTTCGACGACCGAGAAGGCGGCGCCGACGTCGCTCGCCCGTAGCTCCAAGTCGATCGCGTCGCGGCGGATCGTATCTCCCCAAACGTTCAAAGCCGCTCGCCGGTCGAGGTCACCGACGCCTTCGCGCCATGAGTCGATGAGCTGCAGTGCAGTCAAAAGGTCGGTGCGGTATGACTCCGGGAGGCCTATCGCATCGTACGCCCTGCCGCGCTCCAGATAGAGACGCGGCAAATGCGCGGTCTCGCCGTTTGCTCGAAACTCAGTGATAGCTCGCGTGAAATGCGAGATAGCGTCGTGAGGAGAAACGTTGCGGACAGCGATTCCCTTTGCAATTTCGACTTCCACTGCCAGCCGCACATGTGTCGTCGGGTCGGTGATCTTCTGTAGCCAGATTACAGCCCGATCGCGATCAGAGGCGGCTTGCTCGCTGTCGCCCAGTTCCTCTTCCGCGATCGCGCGTTGAGCCAGCGCCAGTGTTGCCAGCACGGGATCCCGCAGCCGCAACGCGAGCGGGACAGCGTAATCAACTAACATCAGACTTCGTTCCCATTCGCGTCGTGCAAGTCGCAAGTTTGCGACGGTCATGAGCGTGACGGCTGTTCGCTGATCGTTTCCGAGCTGCGAGAAGGACCGAAGCGCACGAATGCGAAGCAGCCACGCGCGGGTGCTTTCGCCGAGGTAATCAAATGCTTCTGCGGCGAGACTGTCGTATTGCGCATCGAGCAGTCTGTCGTGCGTCGCTGCTGCAATCGCTTGGCATCGCTGAAATACGATGATCGCGTCGGCGTATTGCCCGCGAACGACGAGAGCAATGCCTTGATGCCATCCCATCCGTGCCGCGATCGAGCGGTATCCCTTGGCATCAGGACGCTCTCCCTCCATTTCCGCGACCTTGGCCAACGTCTCTTCAATGCGCGCCTGTCCGTAGAGCGCGCTGGATTCGAAATAGGCTGTCAATAACGTCATTGGACTGCCCAGCCGCTCGAAAGTCTTGGCTGCCTCGCCGAACGAGGCAAGAGCACGTGCGGAGTCGCGTGCTCTCAACGCAGACCGTCCGTCGGCGAAGGCCAACTGTGCTCGCACCATTTCCGAAGCGTGACCGTGCGCAACTGCACGATCAACGGCATTCAGAACATCGGTAAAAAACCGGTCCGCGTGGTTTTCCTGAAACGCCCGCGCGACGATCCGCATCATCCGCATGAGTTCGTCGGCTCTCGTGGTCTCTCCTGTGGAAACGGCACGGGCCCACTCCGTCAGATATTCATCCTCAAAACTGCGCCGTGGCACGCCGCTGTCTCGGGTGATGCTCGCTCGGGCGATTTCCTCGCCGGCGCCATCGCGGAGTTGTGCCTCCACGTTCTTCCACTGTCTCGTGGAGATCTCGCTCAACTGTGGGGCGCGGTGTTCGGCCTCGTCCGACCATGGACTGCCGCGATCGAGGGAGGCGGATGTTTCGAATGCCTGACGCGCCTCGGTCGTCAGTCCCAGCCGCTCGAGGGCGACGGCGAGATTGAAATACGCCGCCGCGTGCGCTGGGTGAAGCGCAATCGCCCGGCGCGAGGCAGCGATCGCATCGACCAGCAGTTCGGCAGACCCCGTCTGCGTAGCTTGATCTGCCAGTGCCACAGCAAGATCCGACCACGCGTCGACGTTTTCGTCCTTCTCGGCAGCCCGGCGCAAAGAATCGATTGCCGGCTCGGTGCGGCCCGCCAGAAGCAATGCATTGCCTCGCAGTCGAGCATCGGAGGTTTCTTGCGCAACGTCGCCGGCCTGTGCGCGAAGCTGTAGAAGACTCAGCTTCGCTGCTGCGCCTAACGGCCGGTAGGAATAGTCGCTGACCTGCCCGTCCACCACTCGGAATGCAGGCCTAGCCGCCGCGGATGCCAGCCTGTAGACCTGCCACCGATGCCGCACAGGACCGACGCACAGCGGCACAACCAGGACGCCGCCCACCGTGACCAACAGCAGCAGGAGCTTCTTTGGCATTGGCACGCGCCCCGAGGCTATTTCGCTCTACAAACACACTCCGCCATCGCACGCCCGACGTTGAGAAATCTTCCCTCCTGTACAAATGGCCTGAGTTGATCCCGTTGATCTGCCGTACTGAGTAACAGATCTTTCAATTCTTTGCCGGTCAGCTTCGGGCAACGGGAGGCGAGAAGCGCGACTGCCCCGGTTACGTAGGCAGCGGCGTAGGATGTACCCCATTCGTTGCTGGCCAGACCGCCAGCACTCTCGCCGGAAGTTGTCAGGATGTATTCTCCTGGGGCGGCAATATGCGTGGAAGCGGGGCCGAAATTACTAAACGCAGCCGCAAAGGACTCGTCGCTCTTCGTCGCTGCGACTGCAATGAGCGTATCGAACGCATAACTCGCCGGGTAGACCTTTGTGTGGTCGATATCCTGCTGCTCGTTTCCGGCCGAGGCCACGAGGACAATCCCCTCCTTGGAAAGGTTCTGCAATTCGTCCCGGATCGACTGTGCGTCGATACCCCAACCCCAACTGAGATTTGCAACCCGAACGTTGACGCCGGCTTGCTTCGCGAGAAGCACGAATTTTAGTGCATTTGCTGCGGTTGACGCGCAGCCCTGTCCATCCCCGATGAAACCGGCAGACAGTAATCCCACGTGCCAGTTCACGCCGACAATCCCGGTTTTGTCATCTCCGTTTTTATTATTATCTCCCTCTGCGCCGATCGTTCCTGCCATGAGCGTGGCATGGTCGTCGTGCACGACCACGGTACAAACATCCGCGATTGCGTCATAGCCGGTGCTGCCCGATGGACAGCCCCCAATCGGTACAGAGGAGCTCCAAATTTGCTGCGCCAAGTCCGGATGGCTGATGTCGATACCCGTATCGACGATCGCGGCAACGATGTTCTTGTCGCCCTTCGCATGCAGCCACGCCGCCGGAGCGGCGATGTCCTGCAATCCCCAGAGTTTGCCGAAGTGATGATCGTTGGGGTTTCGCGATCCGTGCAGACGGATGTACGGGTCGCGTTCGACATACTCCAAACGTGCATCGGATTTCCAGCGCGCCAGAGCCTCCGGATCATCGACATTGATCAGCGGCGAATCCACAACTACCGCACCTGTCGATCCGACTCGCCGGATGGTGAACTCGTCCAGCTTCGATTTCTTGAATTTCGGACCCAAAAGCTCCTTCAGCAGCGAGCGTAGTGCGCTATCAGACAATGGACCGCCGTCGCGTGGCTTGAGGATCAGCCGGTACGGAACGTACGGTTTCCCGCCGCCCTGGTCATTTTTGCAGTCGACCGGCTGGGGCTGGCTGGTGACGAGGCCGCCCAGAAGCACCAACGACGCGATCAGCGATATCATGGCAGATCTACTTCCCACCTGTCGGATCAGACCACCGGGTATCGTTACATCCGGGAATACCGCCTTTGGTCATGAGACAATTATGCGGATTGTCGGTGAAAATCATCGGCAGAGTGGCTCCAGCGGCTTTGCTGATGCGGCGGTACTCTCCGAAATGGCTATTTGTGTCGGCCACGTCGTTGTTCACTTCGAGAAGGTCGCCGTCAGACAGTGGAACATCGCGCCGCTGGTTGTCGGCATCCACAATGCGCAGGGTGACCGGACGTTTGAGTGTGTACGTCACCTTGACGTGTTGTGCGAAATCCTTGGGCGGCGCGCTCGCTGAGCCGATATGACCTGTGCAAGTCATTGCTCGGGCCGTGGCATCGCCGCCTCGCAAATCGAAGAATCCCCATGACAAGGGATTGTTCTTCTTGAGCGGGCCCACTGCGTCCAGGGAGAGTTGCTTTCCATCGAATCCAACCGGATCGAGATCCGCGAGATCTAGAACGAGACTTTCGAATTTGCCGTCGGTATGCGTGAGTTCCGACGCGAGCGACTGGTTATCGCCCAACAGCTGCATCGACATGTCATTGATAACCACCACACACGCGCCGGTACGCTCTTGACAGTCTGCGCCCTGCATGCCGTTGAGCGCCTGTTCCACGGCGTCGGTTTTAGGGATAACCAGTTGGTGCGGGTGGTGTTCGACCTTGAGAATCACCGCTCTTTGAAACGTGCCTTCGAAGTGCGTGATTAGGCCGCTGAACTTCACTTTGATCGTGGCAGGTGCTTCTTCCTGGCTGCGCTGCTGAACCGATGTGGAATCTGTGGAAGAGATCGGGGTGGTATCGGTTGTTGTCCCTTCCTTCTTGCATGCAAAGCAGAGAACGAGCGCGGCAATGGCAAACGCTTGCTTCATCTTCATCTCCTCTTCTCAACTGATTGGAAGGACCGAACCGAAATATTCTCATCCGCAGGGCGGAAGTTCGCAAGGAAATCCGCGGCGTCTCTCACCGCGACCTCACTTGCACATCAACTGATACACCCCAATCACATCATCCCGCACATCATCGAGATCCGCCTTGATCCCGCTGAGGATCGCCTGGAACTCGGGATCGGCCTGAAGCGATTGCAGCCAGGGGTGTTTGATGAGGGCGTACCAGGAGTGGTTGCCGAGTTCGGCGGCGCGGCGGAGCCATTGGATGGCCTGGTCGCGGTCGCCGAGTTTGGCGTAGGAGAGGGCGACGCGGAGGGCGGCCCAGTGGTTGCGGTTCGCGTCCTTTTCGAACGAACGGATCGCGGCTTCGCTCGCGGCGCGGTCGCCGCGGCCGGCGGCGGCGAGGGCTTTCAGGCTCTTGCCGATGTAGTGATTGGGGTTGAGCGCGAGCGCGGCTTGCGCTTCCTTTTCGGCACTCGCGGCGTCGTCGCGGAGGATGAAGGCCATGCCGCGAATGTCGTGGCCGGCGAGGGCGGTGTCGCGGGAGGCCAGGGCGACGTCCGCTGTGCGCAGCGCGCCTTCGGGATCGTTGGCGTTGATGTTCCAGTAGCCGCGCGTGATCGCTTCGTTCGAGTTCGGGTCGATCAGTACGAGCCGATCGGCGACGCATCTCGATTGCGCGAGATCGCCGGTCGAGATGAAATAGGTCGTCATCGAATACAGCGCCTGCGTGTCTGTCTGCTCCAGCCGCAGCGCGGCGAGCACTTCGCGCACGGACTCGCGGAATCGTTGCGGGTCGCGCACGAAGACGCGCCCGAGCGCGAGGTGGGCCTCGGCGAGATTCGGATCGATGCGTACGGCCTGGCGCGCGTACCACTCCATCTTGTTCGCGTCTTCGGGCGAGGCCATGCCGCGCGCGACTCCGAGCGAGATCGTGACCGCGAGATCGGCATGCGCCGCGGCGAAATTCGGATCGAGCGCGATCGCGCGCTTCAGCGCCGCGATCTGCGCCGCGTAATGCTCGGGGAGAAAACTGCCGTTGAACGACCGCGCCTTCAGGTACTCCTCGTACGCTTTCGGATTCACCGAGCGCGGGATCGAGCGCGCGATCTGGTCCTCGTGCACGCCGATGTGCTCATCGAGCCCTTTCACCGTGCGCGCGGAGACTTCGTCGATCAGCTTCAGGAGATTGTCGCGGCGGCCGTCGATCGTATCGGACCAAACGGAAAAGCCGGTGCGTGAGTCGGTCAGCTGCAGCGTCACGCGCACGAGATCGCCGGCGGCGAGAAAGTTTCCTTCGAGAATTCCGTCGACTTTCAACTTCTCGCTCGCCGATTTCGCGTCGACCTTGTCGCCGCGAAATTCGAGGACCGCCGACGTCGGCCGCACCTGCAGGTCCGGGATCTGCTGCAGCTTCGTCACGAGCGCATCGGCGAGGCTGACGGAGAGGAAGTCGTCTTTCGTGTTGTTCGCCATGTTGCGCAACGGCAGCACGGCCATCGAGCGAATCGGTGGCGGCGGCGTGTCGACGCTTTTCGCCTGCGTGCCGAGGCCGTCGCGCTGCACGACGAAGATCGCGATCGCGACGATCACCGCCGCGGCGAGCATCACCACCCAGCGGCTCCAACGCGGGCGGCGAATCGTGCGGCCGAGGCTCGTCTTCGACGTCGGCGTGAGCGTCATGCGCACTGTCGGCGTGTCGATGTCTTCGAGATCGGCGAGCAGCTCGCGCGCGGACTGATAGCGATCGGCGGGATCTTTCTGCAGCAGTTTCGAGATGATCTTCGACACGGCGGGAGGAAACGCGGGATCGAGCGGCACGAACGGCTCCGGCTCGCCCTCGCGAATCTTGTCGAGCACCATCAGCGGCGCTTCGGCATTGAAGGGGAGATGTCCCGAGGCCATGTGATACAGCACGACGCCGCTCGAGAAGAGATCGCTGCGCGCATCCGCGCCGCTGCCGCGCGCCTGTTCGGGCGCGATGAAATGGAGCGTGCCGAAGAAGTGATTCGCGGTCGACTCCATGCCGCTGTCGCTCAAACCGCTCGGCAATCCTTTGGCGAGACCGAAGTCGAGAATCTTCACCAGCCCCGTCGGCTCGATGATGATGTTCGCGCTCTTGATGTCACGGTGAATGATTCCCTGCTCGTGCGCCGCGGCGAGACCGGCGGCGATCTGCCGTGCGATCGAGAGAAACTCGCCGGCATCGAGCGCGCGGCGGCGGATCCGCTGCGAGAGCGTTTCCCCCTCGCAGTACTCCATGACGATGAACGGCTGGCCGTCTTCCGTCTCGTCCACCTCATAAATGGTGGCGACGTTCGGATGCCGCACGGCAGCGGCAGAGCGTGCTTCGCGCATGAAGCGGCCACGCCGGTCGTCATAGGCTAAGTCGCTTGCGTTCAGTACCTTGAGTGCGACGTAGCGGCCGAGGCGGAGGTCGCGCGCAAGGTAGACCGTCCCCATCCCGCCCTTGCCCAGGATGCGGACGGTTTCGAAGCCTTCGAAGTTCTTCTCAGGAGTCGACATACGGACGCGGCGCGATTCTACATGACTTAGCTGTGGTCACTTTTCTGACCCGGCATAAAACAAAAGTGGGTTATATTCTCACCCTTACGAACATGGACGCTACCACCGCTGTGCCGGAGATTCCGCTCCCGCCCCGGTATCAAATCCGAGCGACGCTGAAGAAGACGCCGGAGACTTGCGTCTATCGCGTCTTCGACGTTGCCGACCGGCGCGAGGAAGCCATCAAGATTCTTTGCCACGAGATCAGCGATCCGCGGCAGATCCTCCGATTTCAGACCGAATTCTCCACGCTCGCGTCTCTCGAGCACGGGAGCGTAATCAAGGTCTACGACTTCGGTGTCCTGAATGATCGCTATCCGTACTTCACGATGGAGTGGATCGCCGGAAAGAAGATCACGGATTTCTTCGACGGCCAGAACTGGGACGCGCTCTACGACGTGATCATGCAGATCGCGGCCGGACTGCATCACATCCATCACCTCGGCATCATTCATCTCGATCTCAAGCCGTCGAACATCCTCATCTCCGACGACGGCAAGGCGAAGATCATGGACTTCGGTCTCGCCATCGAGAGCCACCAGGTCTTCGATCGGAAGATTCGCGGGACGCTGCAGTACATGGCCCCCGAGGTGCTGAAGCAGGATCGCGTCGACTCGCGCGCCGATCTCTACGCGCTCGGCATGACGCTGTACGAGACGGTGACGGGCGCGCTGCCGGGCTACGGCAAAGCGCCGATCGATGTGATCCGGATGCATCTCAACGAAGAGATCCGTCCGCCGTCGTCGATCAATCCCCGCGTGCCGGAGCCGCTCGAGAAGATCATCGTCAAGCTGCTGGAGAAGGATCCGCGCCATCGCTTCCCCTCGGCCGCCGCGCTGCTGCAGGCACTCGCGGAAGCGGCGGGAGCGAAAGCGCCGCCGAAGGAGCTGCTCGTCGGGCGCGGCGAGTTGTACGCGGCGCCGCTGATCGGCCGCAAACAGGAAGTGAATCAATTGATGTCGCTCGTCGCCGAGGCGCGCGACGGACGCGGCAACGGCGTCATCGTCGCCGGCGCGGAAGGGATGGGGAAGAGCCGCATCGTCCGCGACGTCACGCTGCGCGCGCAGCTCGACGGCGCGCGCGTGTTCCAGGGCCGCTGCCCGATCAATCGCAAGACGATCTACGCGCCGTTCTTCGAGATCTTCGAGCAGATGGTGCTCGCGGTGAATCCGCAGGCGGACGTCGGCGAAGAAATCCGTTTGATCCTGCGGCCGGTCGTCGCGTCGGCGGGACCCGACACGAATCCGCCGAAGCACGGACAGAAGTTCCGCCTCTACAACCGCATCGTGCAATCGATGCAGGACATGTACGGCTTCCTCTCCGTCGGCAGCGAGACCGGCGGCTCGCCGCTGATCCTCGTCATCGACGACTTGCAGTGGGCCGATCCGTCGACCGCGGAGCTCTTCCAGTTCCTCGTCGGCGAAGCGAAGCTGAATCGGCTGCTCGTCATCGGCACGCTCACGCTCGAGACGCACGGCGAAGCGGCGATCGAATCGCCGTCGCCGAGCTTCGCGTTCTGGGAGCAGCGCGCGAAGGAAGCGGGCTTCCCGCTGATCCGCGTCGAGTCGCTGACCGAGCCGCTGGTGCGCGAGCACGTGCAGTCGCTCCTCGGCGACGCGAACGTTTCCGACGAATTGGTGCGCTGGATGTTGTGGGAGTCGGCGGGATCGCCGCTGAACATCCGCCGCATCATCGACTACCTCATCGCGCACGATTACCTGGAGTGGCGCCCCGAAGGCTGGATCGCGGACCTGGAGCGCATCCGTGCGCTGCGCATTCCGGGCGGCGTGTCGTCGATCCTGATGGAGAAAGTCGAGTTGCTCGCGCCGCAGCCGCGCGCGATCTTCGAGACCGCGTCGGTGATCGGCGAGACGATGAACATCGAGCTGCTGACGCAGGTGTCGGACTTCACGCCCGAGGAGACGTACGCCGCGGCGCGGGAGCTGATCCGCCACGCTCTCATCGACGAGTCGAACGACGGCATGTCGATCACGTTCCCGCAGATTCATCTGCGCGACGCGGTCTACAGCGCGATGCCGGAGCGGCGGCGGATGGAACTGCATCACCGCGTCGCCGAGGCGCTGGAGCCGCTGGCGACGACGGGATCGTTCGCGGTGATTGGTCAGGTTGCGTACCATTTCTCGCGCGCCAACGACATCGAGCGCGGCACGCGCTACTCGATCGAAGCCGGCGATCTCGCCACGCGCACCCTCGCGCACGAAGAGGCGACGGAGTTCTATCGCGTCGCGCTCGAGCTGATGGACCTCGGCGGCGTGGACGAGCCGCGCAAAGCGGAGGTGCGCGAGAAACTGGCGGATGCGTATTACCGCCGCGACGACTATCGCAGCGCGATTCACGCCTATCAGTTCCTGCTCAAGAGCATTCAGAGCCGCAACCCCGACGACGAGGCGAACGTCGACGCCGCGCGGGTGATGAAGAAGATCGGCAAAGTGCTCGCGCGCCGCGGCGACGGCGACGCGGCCATGACGTACTACCAGAGCTCGCTCGTGATCTACGAGCGAAGCGGCCACACCGCCGACGTCGCGGAGATGCTGAATCGCATCGCCTGGCTGCACCGCATGCGCGACGATCTCGACACCGCGCGCGAGACCGCGGAGCGCGCGCGATTGATGCTCGAGGAGATCGAGCCGACCGTCGTTTACGGCTACGTCAAGAACATCCTCGGCATGATCGAGCACGCCGGCGGCAACTGGCAGCGCTCGCGCGAGTATCTCGTCGAAGCGGTCGCGATCGGCGAGCGGCTCAAGTCGGAGCACCTCTGCAAAATCGCGTCGACGAATCTCGCGAACACGCTCTGGAAGCTCGGCGACTGGGACACCGCGCTGCGCTACTTCCGCCGCAACCTCGAGATCTCCGAGACCGAGGGCGACCTTTGGGATCTCGTCACCGCGTACAACAACGTCGGCGTCGTCGAGTATGGGCGCGGCAATTTTCATGCTGCGGCGGAGTACTTCGAGAAGAGCGTGCGCATCGACGAGAAGATCGGCGCGGTCGAGCACGAGGCGCTGGCGCGCGAGAATCTCGCCGACGCGCTGGAGATGCTCGGGCGGTGGCCGGAAGCCTTCGAGCAATATCAGAAATGCCTCAGCCTCGAAGGATTCGACGAGACGCGCGCGTCGCGGCTGTCGGTCTACGTGCCGCTCGCGCGGCTGACGAAGAAGCGCGGCGACATCGCCCGCGCGCTCGAATGCGGACAGAAAGCGCTCGCCGCGGGTGAGCGTGCGCGGGACGAAGATCTGATCGCCGAGGCCGCGTATGCGCTGGCGGCGATCGAAGATGAGCGCGGGAATCACGACGAGTCGGAGAAGTGGCTCGCGCGCGCGATGTCGATCTTCGAGGCGAACAAAACGCTGCACGGCCTGGCGCGGTCGCATACCGCGGCGGCGTGTCAGGTGCTGTCGAAGGGCGACCCCGACGGCGCGGTGAAGCACGCGCTGAAGGCGGACGAGATCGCGCGGCAGCTCGGCGACCGCTTCGCGCTGGCGAAGAACGACTGGGCGTGGGCGAAGATCCTCAGCTCGCGCGGCGAGCGCGAAGCCGCGGCGGCGAAGTTCGAAGCGGCGCGTGTCGCATTCGAAGAGCTCGACACGCCGTACGAGCTCGCGCGATTGCTCTTCGAAGTCGGCGTGCTGCGCGATGAGCCCGAGGAAGCGACGCTGATGATTCGCAGCGCGATCCGCATCTTCGAGCGGCTCGACGCCTCGCTCGATCTCGAGCGCGCCCGCGGCGCGCTGTTCCGCATCCGCCCCACCGGCAAGGCGCCCGATCAGGGCGTCGTCGGCCTGTACGAGATCGTCAAGATCATCAACTCGACACTCGATTTGAGCGAAGTGCTGAACCGCGTGCTCGACGTCTGCATCCGCCGTCTGCGCGCCGAGCGCGGCATGCTCATCCTCCTCGATCCGCTCACCGGCGCGCTGCGCACGCGCGTCGCGCGCAACATCAAAGAGTCGGAAGGGGAGACCGGCCGCTCGCCGCAGTCGATCGTGAAGGAAGTGATCCAGACCGGGCAGTCGGTGATGTCGGCCGACGCGCGCGCCGATCATCGCTTCGTCGAGTCGGAATCGGTCATCGCCGACAACATCCTCTCGATCCTCTGCGTCCCGCTGATCATCAAGGAGCGCATCGCCGGCTCGATCTACGTCGATCACCGCCAGGCGCGCCACCTCTTCTCGCAGAAGGACCTCAGCTTCCTCGAGGCGTTCGCCGATCAGGCGGCGATCGCGATCGAGAACGCGCGGCTTTACGAGGAGCTCGAGGAAGCGCGCACGCGGCTCTCGCTCGAGAACGAAACGCTGCGCCGCGAAGTGCTGGTCGAGAAACACCTCGACTCGATCGTCGGACAGTCGGAGGCGGTGGCGAAGATCCAGTTCGCGCTCCGCAAGGCGTCGGCCGGACATTCGACCGTGCTCGTGCGCGGCGAGTCAGGCACGGGCAAGGGACTCGTCGCGCGGATCATCCACAACATCGGTCCGCGTCGGCAGGGGCCGTTCATCAAGTTCAACTGCGCCGCGCTGCCGGAGACGCTCGCCGAGTCGGAGCTGTTCGGCCACGAGAAGGGCTCGTTCACGGGCGCCGATCGCCGCAAGCTCGGACGCTTCGAGCTCGCCAACGGCGGCTCGATCTTCCTCGACGAGATCGGGAAGTTGTCGCTGGCGATGCAGGCCAAGCTGCTGCGTGTCGTCGAGGAGAAAGAGTTCGAGCGCGTCGGCGGCACCGTGACGTTGAAGTCGGACGTGAAGATCATCGCCGCGACGAATCTCGACCTCGAGCGCGCGATCGAAGAGGGGACGTTCCGCGAGGATCTCTTCTATCGCCTGAACATCATCCCGATCATGCTCCCCGCGCTGCGCGAGCGGAAAGACGACATCCCGCTGCTCGCCGAGCATTTCATCCGCAAGATCTGCAAGGACCTCGGCATCGACAACAAGCGCCTCGAGCCGGGCGTGCTCGATCTCTTCATGCGCTACGACTGGCCGGGCAACGTGCGCGAGCTCGAGGCCACGCTGCACCGCTCGATCGTCATGTCGAACGGCCAGACCATGACGAAGAACGACTTCTACAACCTCTACTCCGACTCCGCACCCACGCTCGCCGCCACCCACGGCGCCGCGCCCGTGCCGGGCTCGATCCTCAACCCGATCGTCGGGAAGATGGAGATCACGAGCGAGGTGTATGACGAGGTGATGTCGACGGTCGACAAGCAGCTCATCCTCCGCGCGCTCGAAACTTCCGGCGGCCGTATCCGCGAAGCGGCGCGGCGGTTAGGACTCGCGAGGAACACGCTGAAGTCGAAGATTCAGAGGTATTCGATCTCGGCGAAGGAGTAGCAGTTGTTTGCAGCACGTGTCTTTGCGGTGATCCTGATCGCCCTCGGCATCCTGGGTTTCGTCAAAGGCGATTACGACGCGACCTGGCCGCCCGCGCCCAAGTTTCTGTCCGGGATCGTGGGTTACGTCTGGGCCTTGATCTACGCGGCATCCGGCATCGGCCTGCTTTGGCGTCGCACCGCCGCTCTCGCGTCCCGCGTGCTGCTTGTCTGTCTGCTGGGCTGGCTGCTGTTGCTTCGCGTGCCGCAGCTTTTCCTTCTCCATCCCACGTTGCTCGCGGCGTGGGGCTTCAGTAAGACCGCGGTGATGGTGGCGGGCGCCTGGGTTCTGTACGTCTGGTTCGCGGGCGGCAAGGGTCTGCGCATCGCACAAGCGCTCTACGGTCTGGCTCTGATCCCGTTCGGCCTGGCTCATTTCGTCTATCTCAAAGAGACCGTCGTGCTGGTTCCGGGTTGGCTGCCGTCGCCGACGTTCTGGGCGTACTTTACGGGCGCCGCTTTCATCGCGGCTGGGATCGCGATCCTCATTCGCGTGGTTGCAAGACTGGCAGCCGTGCTCTCGGTGTTGCAGTTGGCCGTGTTCGCGCTGGTTGTGTGGGCGCCCCGAGTAGCGACAGGCCACCTCAGCGCGTTTCAATGGGGCGAGGTGGTCGTCACCGTGGTGCTGACAGCCGCGGCCGGGGTGGTGGCGGAGTCTTACAAGGACAGGCCGTGAAGGAAGTGTTGTTCATCCATGGTGGTGGCGAAGGAGGCTATGAAGCGGATGCTCCACTCGCCGCTTCCTTGCAGCAACGGCTCGGGCCGAATTACAACGTCCGTTCTCCGAGAATGCCGGAGCATCTCGAGTGGGGAGCGACGATCCTGCGCGAGCTTGCAGCAATTGGTCGATGAAGTGTTCTTAGTGGGGCATTCCCTCGGCGCATCGATGATCTTGAAATGCCTCTCCGAGCACTCAGTCTCCGGCAACATCCGCGGGGTCTTTCTTCTGGCGACGCCGTTTTGGCCGGGAAAGGAGGAGTGGGAGAAAGAGCTGATGCTTAGAGAGGACTTTGCGAGTGCACTCCCGAGCGACCTCTCGATCTACCTCTATCACAGCCAGGATGACGAAGAGATCGATGTCTCCAGCCTGGCGATCTACCAAGCCAAACTTCCCCACGCGATCACTCGTAAACCGGCGACGGGTGGCCATCAGTTCGGAAATGATCTTTCGCTCGTGGCCAATGACATTCAAAGCTTGGGATGACCGGCATGCTGTCGTTGCTATTCGTTCTGAACATCCTCGCCGCGCCTAAAGAAACGTTCGTGGAAGTGACGTTTCAGGGCAAACCGCTTCGTCATTTCCCGGTGCGTTACGTCGACGTTGGCGAAACTCGACGATCCGTGACCAACGCGAGAGGAGTCACCACGCTTGTCGTTCGAGAGCGGCTCTCCGAATGGGACCTGGCATCCGGCTCGGACGACTATGTGTTTCGTCAGGTGCAGTGGGCAAACGACCGCTGGCAGGTGGCGGCGGTCCGTAGCGCGACCTGGCGCCAGCGCAATCATCCGCGGCCCTGTGATGCGTGGCGCGCGATCATGGACATTCCCAGAGGGTCCCTCTCGATTGAAAGCGCCGATGACTACGACGAATGGTATGCGTCGCTGACGCCGCAGCTCCTCGCGAACTGCAACACCCTGGCGCAACTCGAGAAGCGCGTCGGCTCGAAAGCTCCCTGGTATTTCTACGAATTCAAAGCCCAGCCCGCAGGCTGCGTCGACGGAAGGTACGTCCAGGAGCTCGACTGGACGGCATGGTACCGGAGGCTTCTCGAGCAGGCCACGCACGCATCACCGGGCAAGTGCATTGCGGATTGGGAACGGTGGTGGGCTGCACAGGGCTACCCGCCCATCCCGGATCGTTAACCTCACCGACACACCGTCCCATCCACATCCCGCTGCAAATAGCTCGCTTCGCCCGAAGCGGGATTGATCAGCGCAACGGAGAGCACGTGCCGCTGCGGTTGCACGCGGAGCGTCATCGCGTGAGCGATGCGCTCCGACGCGAACGGCAGTTTCAACCGGCGCACGTCCGACTCGTCATTGCGCTCGTTGAGCATCACGAACGCGAGGTCCATCGCCTCGGGGGCGAGCTGCGGCCGGTTTCGCCACGGCCAGCTTCACGTTCACGAGGCATTGCCCGTCGATGTTCATGGCCGGGTCGAGGTCGAGCTTGGCGTTGAGCGGGTTGTCGCTGGCGCGCGTGTAGAGGCGCGTGCGGACGCTCTGTTCGATCTCTTCCTCGCGCGTCCGCGGCGCGCGCCGTCTTGCGGCGATCACGCGCAGTTCGGGGCGGTTCTTCACTTTCACCGAGATGTCGCCGTTGCGCGGACGGACGCCGATCGAGTACCAGGTCGTGAACTGCTCCGACATCAGCGACAGCACTTTGTCGATGTTGTTCTCGTTCTTGACGTAACGGCCACCCGTCTCCCGGGCCACGAACTCCAATCCGCCGCGCTGATTTGCCTGCGCCAGCGTGACGTTCATCCTCGCCTGCATCTGTTCGAACTGTGCGCTGGTCGTGTCGTCGCCGCGCGCGCCGCCGGCATCGAACGAGTAAATCGCCACGCGCGCCTTCGACGCCGTGTTTGCCACGCGCTGGAACTGCTGCGTGCGATCGAAGCGCATCCCCTGCACGGAATCGAGCCGCGCCGCTTCATTGCGCCACAACTGCTGCGGCGACTTCCGGTACGCGTTGTCCCAGTATTCGAACAGCTCCGCCGCCGGCTGCTGCGGCAGTCCTTCGGAGACGTACAGCAGCACTTTCCGTCCCGCGAAGCCGGAGATCAGATCGATGGCGTTCTCCAGCCCTTCGAGCGTGCGATCGACCTCCGACGTACGGCGCTCGGCAAACTTCACGAGGCGATAGAAGATCGTGTCCGGACTCTCGCCGGCAACGTTGCCGCCCGCCGGTGTCGCCTCTTTGGCGTTGCTGAAGAGGATGGCGTCGATCTCAGCGAGCATCGTGGCCCGCTCGCGATCGTTCTCCGCGCCCATGAACGGCTCGCGCTCGAGCTTCTCGAGCTCCGCGAGGATGTAGCCCGGCTTCTCGGTGGGGCGCGTGCGGACGTCGAGCTGTTTGTTGTAGCGGATCAGCGTGGCCGTCGTCATCGGGCCGACGTTCGCCGCGACGTAGCGTTTGAGCGCTTCGAGCGCGCGATGGCGGCTGCCGTGGCGGAGCGAGGTTTCGTCGATGAAGATCACGAGGGTCGTGGGGATGGTCGTCTCCGCCGCGGCGCCGAGCTCGCGCGAGGTGGTCGTGACGCGTTCCTCGTCGACGACCGCGCCGTTGCGGACGGCGAAGAAGTTCGTGACGGGAGTCGCTTTGCCGCCGATGCGCACTTCGAAATCGCCGCGCTGCAGGCCCTCGACCGCGCGTCCTGCACGATCGAGCACCGTCACCTCGAGCTCCGTCACCCGCACCTCGATCGACTCCCGCGTCTGCGCGGCGAGCGGCGAGGCGAACATCAACATCAGAAGAAGGGATCGCATGGGGGTACGGTAACGAGTCTCGGCGAAGGTGGCAGTTACGATGAAGTGAAGAAAGGCTCAAAGGCGCATAGGCGCAAAGGCTCAAAGGAGAACGGGGGTGGGCGGTGGCCCTCCTCTGAGCCCTTGCGCCTATGAGCCTTTGAGCCTTTCCTCCTATGATGCGCGCCGATGGTGCACTGCCTCGTCGCCTGGTCGAATGCGCACGACCGCCTCTTCGACATCACGCTCCGTTTCACCGCGCCCGTCGACTCGCCGCGGCTGCTGTTGCCGGTGTGGCGGCCGGGCCGCTATCTGATTCAGAACTACGCCGCGAATGTGCGGGAGTGGGGCGGGTCGCATCGCGTGTGGAAGGAAGCGAAGAGCGTGTGGCGCGTCGATGCGCGGGCGGGGGAGGCGGTGACGGTGACGTATCGCTACTACGCCGGCGTGCTCGATGCGGGATCGAGTTTTCTCGACGACGACGAGGCGTACGTCAACGGCACGAATCTCTTCATGCTCGTGGAAGGACTGCGCGCGGAAGAGCATCGCCTCACGATCGCGGCGCCGGCGGAGTGGAGAATCGAGACGCAGCTTTTGCGCGTGGACGACGGCCCCTCACCCGGCCCTTCGGGCCACCCTCTCCCCGCAAGCGGGGAGAGGGGCAACGACGGGGTGCGTGGCCCTTCTCCCCGCTTGCGGGGAGAAGGTGGCCGAAGGCCGGATGAGGGGCCGTCCTTCGTCGCGCGCGACTACGATCATCTGCTCGACTCGCCGTTCATCGCCGCCGCGACGATGACGCGGCACACGTTCACCGAGGCGGGCGCGCGGTTTCATCTCATCTTCCGCGGCGATGAAGGGCTCGATACGGAGCAATTCATCGAGCCGACGCGGCTCATCGCGCGGACGCAGGCGAGGCTCTTTGACGGTCTGCCGTTTCGCGAGTATCGATTTCTTTACCACGTCGGCGAGAAGTGGCACGGGGTGGAGCATGAGGACTCGTGCTCGATTCTCATCAAGCGAAGCGTGATGAATTCGGCCGAGGGATTTGATCATTTGCTCGAGATCAACTCGCATGAGCTCTTTCATGCGTGGAACGTGAAGCGGATGCTGCCGGCGAAGTTTCATCCATACGATTACTGGCAGGAAACCCCGACACGTCTTTTGTGGGCGATGGAAGGGCTGACGTCGTACTACGGCGCGCTCACGCTCGTGCGCGGCGGCATCTGGACGCCGGCGCGCTACTTCGAGCATCTGCGCAAAGAGATCGAGACGCTCGAAGGATCGCCGGCGCGGCTGCACCTGCCGCTCTCGCAGGCGAGCTTCGACGGCTGGCTGAGCGATCCCGCGCAGATGCACGACCACGCCAACGCCTGGTACTCGTTCTACAACAAAGGGGAGCTTGTCTCGCTGATGCTCGATCTGACGATCCGCCGCGCGACGAACGGCGAGCGATCGCTCGACGACGTGCTGCGCCTCTTGTGGGAAGAGCGCATCCTGCCGGAGGATGCCGTGGAGCGGGCGGTGGCGCAGGTGGCGGACGTCGGCGACTTCTTCGCCCGCTACGTCGACGGCGTCGAGCCGCTGCCATACGCGGAACTGCTCGCGACGGCCGGTGTCGCCTTCGCTTCAGCTCGCCGCGATGGCGCATCCCTCGGCGCAAAGGTGAAAATGGTCGACGGTTTGCTGAGGATCGAGAACGTGCTGCGCGGCGGAGCGGGAATGGACGCGGGCCTCTTGCCCAACGACGAGCTGCTGTCGCTCGACGGCGTGCGCGTCACCGGCGAAGCCGCGTTGCGCGGCTTTCGCGATTCCGCCGAGCTGCTGATCTCGCGCGCCGGAGTCGTCAAGCGCCTGACCCTCGAAGCGCGACCCGATCCCCGCCCGCAGATCACGCTGCAACTCGCCGAGCCGAGCGAGCTGCGGAGGCAGTGGCTATGGAACTGACGGAAGATCGCGTGCCGCTCGGCGGCATCGACGAGTCGGTGCGCGAGCTCGTCGAGCTGTACGGCGGCACGATGAACGCGACGCGCGAGCGTGAACGCGACTTCACGCTCCCGCTGCGCCGCGGCGTCCCCAGCAGCGGAGCGGTGGAGTGCACACTCTCGTGGACAGATGAGTCGCTCACGCTTTCCACCAACCGCGACGTCGACGCGCCGAAATACCAGCGCGTCATGCTCCTCCTCGCCGGCGTGATCGGCTCGGTGATGTTCCTGCTCTGGCCCTTCTATCCCGGCCAGCGCGAATACGGCACGCTGGCCTGGCTCGGCGGTGCCGTCGCCATCGCGGTCTACATCATCTCCCTGCGCCGCACGAGCGGCGGCATCGCCGCAGATTTTCTGCGGCGCCTCGCCCGCCTTCAGCGCGAGCGTGCCGCCGAGGCAGAACCATGATCCTGCTTGCGCTCGAAGCACTCGTGCATCTAGCCATCGCGCGCCTCATGGTGTTGTTGCTGCCGTTCCGCGTCCTGACGCGCATCCTGGTGGAGGACAGACAATCCTGCCTGTCCGGACAGACAAGATTGTCTGTCCTCCACTTTCGACGCGCGCTTCTCGCCGCCGCCCGCCGCGCCCCGTGGCGTTGCCAATGCCTCGAGCAATCGATCGCCGGCAAACTGATGCTCGGCTTGCGCGGCATCCCCGCCACGATCTACCTCGGCGTAGAAAAGCACGGCGACGCGCTGCGCGCCCACGCCTGGGTGCGCAGCGGAGACCTCTTCGTCACCGGGGGCGACGATAGCAGCCGGTTCGACGTCGTCTACTGCACGTCCACCGTCGCCCGTCCCGCAACGCCGATCGTGTCCAATCCGAGCAGCCTCACATCGAGACGCAGGTCCGCAGCATTCGATGCGAGCGGAATGTCGAGCACCAGTTCATTCGCGCCAATCGACAACTGACGCACTCCTTCGCCCCACGCCAGTGCGGTGCCGTTCGACGCCACGATGACATCGAAGCGATACGCGCCCGGAATCACGACGTCCGTCGACGCGATGACGCGCAGCGCACCATCGACGCGCGAGGTGCGAATGGAACCGAGACGAGCCGCACCGCGCTCCGCAACGAACTCGCTCGATCCGCTGCGAGCGAAGCGAACGCCTTCGCGCGTCTCGCCGTTCGCGTCGAAGCGCACTTGCTGCACGCCGGTGACGTCCGGGTTCAGCGTCGCGCTGTAAATCCCGTCCTTCTCCGTCAGCTCGATCGCGTCCTTCCCGATGCGCGCCGTCACGCTGGCGCTCTCGATCCCGCCCGAAAACTTCGCGAACAGCGTCACCGGCTCGCCCGGCTGCCGCGACAGTGGCGTCACCCAGGTCTCCATCGCGATCGGGCTGTCCGGCTCCGCAACCACCACCAGCGCGGGCACATCGACATCGACGCGATAGCTCGCGGCCACGGTTTTCATCACGTGCAGCACTTCGTGCTCACCCGTGGGGAGATCGATGCCCACTTCCGCGGCGTCGAAGTGAAAGCGCCGCAGGCCGCGATCGGTCGAGCCGTTCTCGCGCGGACGCAGCACGTCGCCGCTCGGCGTCGTGAGGCGCGCGCTCACGCGCGCTTTGCCGGCCGGAATCGCCCAGATGATCATTCCGCCGCCGCCCGTCGCAGGCAGATCCATCGATGATGCGGTCACCGCGCGGACGAACATCCGCGAGACACTCGCCGGCGCGTGATCGGCCGGCGCTTCGTAGCGCTCGCCGGGCGCGAAGACACCCGTGACGTCGGCGGCGAACAGTGAAGAAGTGAAGAGCAGTGTGAAGAGAAGTCGTTTCATCGTTTCACCTCGCCTCAGAAGTCGGTCGCCAGCGAATCGCCGATCTTGCGGTAGTCATTGCGGCGGTTGTGATGGTGATTGGCGAGCGTCGTAAACCAGATCACGCCCACCGCCTGCGCGCTGTACTGCGAGACCATGCCGTCGTCCTCGCCCGGCATCCCCGCGACGCCCGACAGCGTCGCCAGCCCGTAGTCCTCGGGGTGAACGTAGTCGTTCCACAGCCCGGTGCCGGCGATGTTGTAAATCGTCTTCGGCAGCGCGGGGCGTCCCGACGTGCCCTTGAGGTAGTACTGGTTGTAGTAGCTCATCGACGAGGTCGTACAGTTGCGCGTCGAGTCGTTGTTCTGCCCGACGAGATCGACCATCCAGCCCGTGAGCCACGATCCCGAAAGCGTTCCTGCGAGATTCGCCGCCTCGGAGCCTTTGTTCGGCGGCGCGATCGAGTTCACCCAGCGGATGCGGTTGATGACCGGCTGGTAGCGGGAGTCATACGTCGGATTCGACAGGATCCAGCGGATCACGACGCCGCCGAACGAATGGGTCTCGATCACGATGTCGTCGATCGCGTTCGCATTCATCCAGTTGTAGATCTGGCCGGCGACCACGTTGCCCGCCACCCACATGTACTGCGTGCCGTCGTACGAGCAGATGAGGTAGGGGATGGTGAAGCCCTTCGTGGTGGCGCGGATCATGTCCTCACCCCAGTACGCGCGCGCCACCGAGGGATTGGCCAGGTCGGTGCCGCCCTTGCCGTGAATAAAGACCACGCCCGTCTTCGCCTGCGCCGCAACGGGGCAAAGAAGGACTGCCAGAAAGATGAGGACCGCTCGTTTCATGTCGCTGCCTCCGAGGGGGCAGCACACTTCAACGCAGATGCCGGACGTATTTTCAGTAAGTTACGGTGAATGAGGGTTCATTCTTGAGCCGAAATCGATCCGGAAGACGGGTCAAAACAAGTTCGCGGGGTTCGAAGTTGATCCTCGTCGAGCTGCAGCTGTTCGAGAAATACCGGCTGCTACGGCTCTTCACGCACGGGAACGGCGTTTGGGAGCGGCCTTTGGATTGAGCTCACCGCAATCACGGGAGCGAATCGCCAGAATCAAGCTCACCGTCGCCGGGCCAGCAACAACAGCAGCAGAACCGCTTTCAAGGGGTCATAGCCGGTCGGTGAGGATCGTCTTCGCGATGGTCGCGAGCTGCATGTTGCTCGTGCCCTCGTAGATCTGTCCGACCTTCGAGTCGCGCCAGAACTTCTCGACCGGATACTCCTTCGTGTAGCCGTTGCCGCCGTACAGCTGCACGGCCAGCGACGTCACTTTCTCCGCGACCTGCGAGGAGAAGAGCTTCGCCATCGCCGCCTCGCGGAGGAACGGCTTGCCGGCATCCTTCAGGCGCGCGGCGTTGTAGACCATCAGCCGCGCGGCCTCGAGATCGGTCGCGGCCTGGGCGATCTGGAACTGCACGCCCTGGAAGTCGGCGACGCGCGTGTTGAACTGGCGCCGCTCCTTCGTGTACGCGATCGCGTACTCGAGCGCGCCGCGGGCGACGCCGATCATCTGCGCGCCGATGCCGATGCGGCCTTCGTTCAGCGTCTCGATGGCGATCTTGTATCCCTTGCCGACCTCGCCGAGGACGTTCTCTTTGGGGACGCGGCAATCCTCGAGAATCAGCTCGCAGGTGGAGGAGGCGCGGATGCCGAGCTTGTCCTCCTTCTTGCCGACCTGGAATCCGGGGAAATCGCGCTCGATCAGGAACGCCGTAATGCCTTTGTACCCGGCATCGGGATTGGCGTTGGCGAAGACGATGAAGATCTCCGCCTCGAAGGCGTTCGTGATCCACAGCTTCTGGCCGGTGAGCGCCCAGTGATCGCCCTTGTCCTCGGCGCGGCAGGCGAGGCCGAAGGCATCCGATCCCGATCCCGCCTCGGAGAGCGCATACGCGCCGACTTTTTCCGTCGCCAGGAGGCTGAGGTACTTCGATTTCTGATCGTCGTTGCCCCAGCGAAGGATGGCGTTGTTCACGAGCGTGTTCTGCACGTCGACCAGCACACCGCACGACGCGTCGACGTGCGAGAGCTCCTCGACCACCAGCACGGCGTTGAAAAACGACGAGCCCGCGCCATTCCACTGCTCCGGCACTTCGATCCCCATGACCCCGAGCTCGAAAAAGGCCTTGATCAAGTCCTTCGACATCGCCGCGTCATGATCCATCTGCGTCACCAGCGGCCGGATTTTCTCGATCGCAAAGTCGCGAACGCTTTCCTGGAACATCTGTTCCTCTTCGGAAAGCACGGTCAGCGGAGCAGCGGCTGCGGAATCGAGAGTCTCGGTGGTCATGGCGGCGAATCATATCTGAACGGGGACGGTTATCATCGGGGTTGCTAGGTTGCTGAGTTGCTAGGTTGCTGTACCCAGGAACTCAGCAACTCAGCAACTCCCACCGAGGCCCCGGTGGCGGAATGGCAGACGCTGCGGACTTAAAATCCGCTGCCCCGAAGGGGGCGTGCCGGTTCGAGTCCGGCCCGGGGCACCACGTTGAACCTGTGCACAAGATTCGTTACAGTGTCGATTTACGGATCATGTGCGCGTCAGCGAAAGCGCGTGGGAGTGGCGCGCTTCGGAATCACACGCGCTGCAATCGTTGATTAACGGCTTGGGAGTGGCGGATGGGAAATTGCTCGTATTGCGGCTCGCCGTTTCCGCGGACGCGGAAGACGCGGAAGTACTGCACCAATCGTTGTAAGACGAACGCCTGCCTCGACAAAAAACCGCGCCTCCGCGCGGCCGAAGTCGAAGCGCTGTACGCGCTGCTGCACGACGAACATCCCACGGTCGACGCGCTTCGCGAGCGACTGCGCGCCATCCTCGCGCCGGACCTGCCGCCGATTCCGCTCGTGAGCGTGCCGCGGCTGGATTAGGGCTTCCGCAACGGCATCGTCTCGCGCGTCGGGCCGAACAGCGACGCCGGGTGTCCACCCGCCTGCCGGCACATCGTCGACAGCTGTCCGCGATGATGCACGTTGTGCAGCAGCATGAACTCCCAGAGGATGTCGCGAACCGCCATCGGATTGCCGGTGAAAAACGTCACTGTCCGGTCGAGATCCTCGGCGCCGAGCTTCCGGACGCGCGCCACGGCGTCGCCGTGAATCTGCTCGAAGCCCGGCTTCAGCGAGGCGATCGTCCGCGGACGCTCGATTCCCGGCGGTCGCATGCCCTGCGCGAATCCGCCGTTTTCGATGCCGAACGATCCATAGGCCTCCGCCTCCGCCAGATGCCACGCCATCTCGCCGAGCGAACGGCCTTCGGGATCAGGGCGGAAGTCATATGAATCCGCGGGCAGGCTCTCGATCAACGCCAGCGTCTTCGCGGCATCGCGTTCCCACAACTCCATGAACCGGTCCAGTTCGTTTTTCATCGCGGCATCTTAGGCTGAAACGAGCGAGACGACGAATTGCCGATCGTGAGGCATCGCCTCACGGATGGTTGAGATGGTTGACGTAGGAGACGCAGTCCCCCTGATTCTTGAACGACGGATTGGTGAATGTCTTCCAGCCGTCTTTCTTGCACTGGTCCTTGCTGGTCGGAGACGACGACGCCGGTCTGAATGCGATGAGCACAGGGCCGGCTCCGACCGGGATGTTGCCGGTGATGGTATTCGTCGCCGTCGCGATGACCGTGATCAGGTTGTTGACCCCGTCCGCTACATAGACCGAGGATCCGTTCGGGATAACGGCAAGCCCGTTCAAGCTGGGCGGGAGGACTACGGTGGCGACGACGGTGTTCGTGGACGTGTTGATGACCGGAACCGTGCCGCCGTCACTGCTCACGTACGCAAACGCTCCGTTCGGAGTGACGGCGACCATGACCGGGAACAAAGCACTCACAAGAACCGTGGTGGTGACGGTGTTGGTGGCCGTGCTGATCACCGTGACGGTGCCGGCCGCCACGGAATTCGGGACATAGACGAACGCGCCGTTCGGAGTGACGGCGGGGAGCCCTGGGGCCGGGACGCCCGGCACCGTGGCGATCACCGTGTTTGTCGCCGTGTCAATGACGGAGACGTCATCGCTGAACGCGTTGGAGACATACGCGAAGGCGCCGTTCGGCGTGAGGGCGATTCCGATCGGTATGAGCCCCACCGGGATGACGGCGACCGCGGTGTGCGAAGGCAGCGCGAGCACCAGGACGTCATTGCTGTTCGGGCGTACGACATACGCGAAGGCGCCGTCCGGCGTGATGGCGATGGAGATCCCACCTGTTCCGGTAGGCACGGTCGCGACGACGGTGTTGGTGGCCGCGTCGATCACTGAGATCGTGGCGCTGCCGAGATTGGTGACATAGACGCGCGTGGCGTCGGGGGTGACGGCCACGCCTGTAGGCGAGACGCCCACCGGCACCGTGGCGACGACCGTGTTCGTGACGGTGTCGATCACCGAGACGGTATTGCTCACCTGGTTCGTAACGTAACCGAACGGCTGCGCGAAGGTTGCGCGGGCGCCGAAAACGGCGAATGCTAACGCGACCAGGAGGAACTTCCCGTATTTTGCCTGCATGAGCGACCCCTCTCGAGAATCAGCTTAGCGGAAGGACGCCCGAGCAGCTAGGCTGAGAAAAGGAAAGTTGCCGCGTAATTGCGACCTCTTCGGTATTCCGATCATCGTGTCATGATCCCGGACGAAGAAATGTATGAGCCGAGAAGGTAGGTAGGAACCGATGCGCATCTCGCATCTCTCCGCCGAGGTCACACCGTTTGCGAAAAGCGGCGGTCTTGGGGACGTCGTCGGCGCGCTGCCGAAAGCGCAGGCGGAGCTCGGGCACGACGTCGCGGTGTGGATGCCGTTGTATCGCGAGGTGTGGGAGGCGATGCGCAAGCGCGGCATGGAGCCGGAAGTCGCGTGCGAGCCGTTTTACGTCGGAGCGCAGCAGGTCGGCATCCTCCGCACCAAACTTCCCGACAGCGAAGTCCCGCTGTTTCTGATCGGCGCGGACGAGTACTTCGACCGCAAGCAGCTTTACAGCACGGCGGCGAGCGGCGAAGACGACGGCATCGTGCGCTACGCCCTCTTCGTCCGGGCCGCGCTGGTGGCCATGGAACGCCTCGACATCGGACCCGACATCCTCCACGCGCATGACTGGCACGCCGCGCTCGCGCCCATGTTGATCGCGTGGGATCGTCCCCGCCGCGCGGATCTTCGACGGCACCGCGACCCTGCTGACCATTCACAACCTGGCCTACCAGGGCATCTACTCGCGCCGTCTCTTTCCCGTCCTCGGCCTGCCGCACGACGCCCTGCCGCAGGTGGACTGGAACGGCGCGGTGAATCTGATGAAAGGCGGCATCGTGGCGGCCGACGCCATCACCGCGGTCTCGCCGACATTCGCGCGCGAGCTCATGACTCCCGATGGCGCGTTCGGCCTCGATCCCGTGCTGCGCATGCGGAGCGGCGACCTCCTCGGCATCGTCAACGGCATCGATCCGCTGGTCTGGAATCCGGCCGTCGACCGGAAGATCGCCGTGAACTACGACGCCTCGACGATCGAGAAGAAGCTCGAGAATCGCCGGGCCCTGCTCGAATCGTGCGGCATGAACCCGGAAGAGGGAGGGCTGGTGGTCGGCATGATCGGCCGCCTCACGCACCAGAAGGGCTTCGATCTCCTCTTTCCGGTCCTCGGCGAGCTGATCGGCGCGGGCATCCGCTTCGTGATGCTCGGATCGGGCGAGCCTGATCTCGAGCGGCAAGATGCATCGCTATTCGGGAGCGTCGGGCGGGCGGTTCTGGGGCTTCGTCGGATTTCAGGATGATCTGGCGCATCGCATCGAAGCCGGCGCGGACGCGTTCCTGATGCCGTCGCGATTCGAGCCGTGCGGCCTCAATCAGCTCTATTCACTGGCGTATGGAACGCCGCCGATCGTGCGGCGGATCGGCGGACTCGCCGACACCGTCGTTCCGTATGACGGCACGAACAGCGGCAGCGCGACGGGATTCGCGTTCGATGCCGCGACGCCGCAGGCATTGCGCGACACCGTGTTATGGGCGCAACGCTGCTATCACGATCCCGAGCTCTGGACGCGGCTCGCGCTCAACGGAATGCGCCAGGACTTCTCATGGAAGCACTCGGCGGAGCTGTACGTGGAGGTCTATCGCGCAGTGCGGCGGCACAAGCGGCTGGAGTGACGGCCCGTCTTACTGCGACGGCGGCTTCACGTCCTCGGGTGCGACCGTGGGTGTAGCCATCGGCGGGGCACCGCCCGGCGGCGCGATCCAGAGCTCGATCGTCGGCTCCTCGCGGTAGCCGCCGACACCGGACAGCGTCCGCGCGCCGTCCATCTTCCTCGTCTTCATCGTGTAGTCGGTGGCGTTGTCGGCCGCCTTCTGTGCGTCGCCCGGCCGGCTCGTTTTCCCGCCATACGCGATGATGTAGCCCTGCGCCTCCGGGTCGTTCAGCAGGGCGAGGACGAACTCGTCGAGCTTCGCCTTGTTCGCGCTCAGGTCCGGCGTGACGTACTCGCCGAACTTCACGGCCGGCGCGGCCTTCTTCTCCACGGACGTGGTGCATGAGTTCGAGGTGCTGCACTCCCGCGCGAACCCGCCCACGTCCACCGTCGCGGTGATGGTCTGGCCGCCGGTGTCGGTTGTGTCGACCACGATCGTCGAAGTCCCCTGACCCGATTTGATCGATCCCGCCGACACCGTCCAGTTGAAGGTCGGGGTGACTTCGGCTGGACCGCCGCTCACATTCGCGGTGAACGTGAGGTCCGCGCCAACCTGTACCGAGTCTGGACACGAAACTCGCACCATCGGGCAGCTCGCAGGCGCGGGCTGACCGGAGGCGTTCATCGCCGCGGCCAGCAACAGCACCGCAATCAGACACAGAACGGCTCGACGGATGGATGTCTTCTGCATGGCGGCGGATTCTACTCTGGCTCCACCGCAAACAGTCGCCATTCCCTCGCCGCGCCGCGTTCGTGAAAACGAAGGCCGGACCCCGCCACGAGATCCTTCACCGTGCTCGACACCAGCACCTCATCGGCCGCGGCCTCATGGGCGACGGCGAGACAGACGTCCGGCCCGATGCCGCTTACGCCCGACGCCGTGATCTCGCACTCGCCGGTGTGCAGGCCGGCGGAAATCGAAGTCTCCAGCCGGCGCGCGTATTCAGTGATGGCCAGCGCGCAGCGGATCGCGCGTGCCGGACCGTCGAAGATGGCCATCGTGCGATCGCCGGTCGCGTGAATCTCCCGTCCGCGAAACCACTCCATCTCCTTGCGGATGTGCGCGTGCAGCCGGCGCAACAGATTGGCGCCGTGCTCGCCGGCGTCCTCGCCGGCGATGCGCGTGACGAGCACGGTCGCCAGCACGGTATCGGGCTGCGGTCCGTGACGGACGCCGGTGAGGAACAGCTCGACGGAATCCAGGATCGCGTCCTGATCGCCGGCAAACGGCAGGTGATCGTTGCCGGGCAGTTCGACGAATGTTGCGTCCGGAATCCGGCTCGCGACGTAGCGTCCTTCCTCGACCGTGAGGCAGAGATCCCCGGACCGGTGAATGACGAGCGTCGGGACGCGGATCGAAGGCAGCACGTGCCGAACGTCGATCTCCGCATTCATCTGCGTCAGCGCGAGCGCCGCGCCGGGACTGGCTCCCATGCGCAAGTAGGTTGCCCACCATTCGCGAAACGCCGGATCGGCAGCCATGCTCGGTGCTCGGTCATCGATGCCGACCGGCTTGCCCCAGTTGGCGCGGATTTCAGCCAGGAAGTGCTGGCGCTGTTCGGCGGTCGGTCCCCAGGGGTAGCCGGCGTCCCGAATCCGTTTTGCGTACGTTCCGATCATCACCAGCGCCGCCGTCCGTTCGGGATACGTGGCCGCGAACAGGCTGCACATCGGTCCACCTTCCGAAACGCCGCACAAGGCCGCGCGCTCGGAGCCGGCGGCATCCATCACCGCGCGCACGTCATCCATCCGCTGCTCGAGCGTCGGCAGCTGGTCGTTCGGAACGCGGTCCGACAATCCGGTTCCCCGCTTGTCGAACAGGATCAGCCGCGCGAAGGACGACAGCCGCAGCAGAAACCGCGCGAAGCTGGGCTCGCGCCAGAAGTAATCGAGGTGTGAGACCCATCCCATCACGAACACGAGATCGAGCGGCGCATCCCCGATGACCTGATAGGCGATGTTGACGTCGCCGCTGCGCGCGTACTTTGTTTCGGGCGGGCGATCGGGTTGCGGCGCCGGCGAGTCTTCTTCGATCACGATGCGCGCACGGGTACGCTCCCGCACGATCACCTCGCTCTCCGGCTCGCCGATCTCCGCGACTTCCCCCGTGAACCGATAGCCGCGCTTGGGAACGGTTTGCACGAGCGCGGCACCGTTCGGACCGAGGACCTTGCGGAGTGTGGAGATGTTCTGCGCGAGCGTGTTGTCGCCGACGAACGTGCCGGGCCAGATCCGCGTGAGCAACTCGTCGCGTCCGACGACACGCCCACGGTTCTCGACCAGAAAGAGCAGCGTATCGAACGCCTTTGGCGTGAGCGGAATCGGGCCGCCGGTTCCGAAGAGAACGCGCTCGACCGCATCGATTCGAAAGCCGGTGAATACGTAGGAGCGCTTCCCGGCATTGATTTCGACACGGGCCATCTCTCAAAGCCTTTCAGGAAAATCTCATCGAGATTTCAACGCGCTGTCAGGACGTTCCTCGGCATTGCTCCTATCGTCGGCGAATCCCAGACAAACAAACGTCCGCCGGCGCGGATCTGAAGGAGCAATCGAGTGAATGTTCGCGATCGTAGCACCAAGCCCCTCCTCTTGATCGTCATGGTCTATCTGGCCACCCTGTTCGCGGCGGATGTTTCTGCCGCGACGAACATCGAGGCCGCGTACGCAAAGCTGCCGCTCGGGTTCGAGCGCAACCAGGGCCAGGCGGCAGCGAAAGTGGAGTACCTCTCGCGCGGCCGCAATGCCACGCTGTTTCTCACCGGCAATGAGGCGGTGATGACGTTACGCGGTGACCGCGCGAAACCGGCCGTGCTGCGGATGCGGCTCGCCGGCGCGAATCCCCAGCCGGAAGTTTCGGCGGAGGAGCCCCTGCAGGGCAAAGTGAGTTACCTCATCGGCAATGACCGCGCGCAATGGCACACCGGCGTCACGACCTATCGCCGCGTGCGATACAGCGAAGTGTGGCCGGGCATCGATCTGGTCTGGCACGGCACGCGGAGCGCACTTGAATACGACTTCATCGTGGCACCGGGCTCCGATCCCGCGCGCATTCGCGTCGCGTTCGGCGGCGCGGAACGGCTCCGGCTCGACGGCGACGGCAACCTGATCGCGAAGACGGCGGCAGGGGAGGTCGTGCAATCCGCGCCGGTCCTCTATCAGGACGGTCCACAGGGCCGGACGACGATCAGCGGAAAGTATTCGTTGAAAGGCCGCCGCGTGATCGGTTTCGAGATCGGGCCGTACGATCGCAGCCGTCCGCTGGTCATCGATCCGGTGCTGAATTACTCGACCTACCTCGGCGGGATCCGCGCCGATGAAGCATTCGCGATCGCCGTCGACAGCGAGGGGCAGGCCTACATCACCGGCACGGCCGACTCCGAGGCGGGCGACTTTCCCGGAACGGAAACAGGCTTCACCAAGACGTTCGGCGACATCGCCGTCTTCGTCACCAAGCTGAATGCGAAAGGCAGCGAGGCGCTCTACACAGCCCTCATCGGATCGGGTCCGGACGGGACCCGAAACTGTGGCGGAACCGGAGGGTTCTGCGATGTGATCTCGAATGGCATCGCCATCACCGCGGACGGCAAGGCCGCCATCACCGGAGGGATCGACAACTACTATGGCGACAGTGAGTATCCGACGACCGAGAACGCATTTCAGGGGGGCGGGGTCTCGTGTGCCTTTGCGTATTGCACCGGCATGCCGAGCCGCAACCTGGACGTGTTTGTCACCATGCTGAATGCCGCCGGCGATGGTCTGATCTACTCGACGTTCTATGCCGGCAGGGGCTATCGCGAAGACGAAGGAAGCGAGGTCGGCCAGGCCATCGCCCTCGATTCCGCCCAGCGCATCTACATCACCGGTTTCACCACGTCCGACGGTCTCGCGACCCGAAACGAGTTCCAGAACGGATCGGCGTTCCGGCGCCAGGACGCGTTCATCGCTGTCTTCGATCCGTTCATCACGAAGGGCAACGACACGCTGATCTACGCCAGTTACCTCGGCGGCCGCGAGGACGATACAGGCCTCGGCATCGCCGTCGACGCGTCCCGCAATGCGTATGTCGGCGGCAGCACGCGTTCGACTGACTTGCAGACGAAGAGCCCGGCCGGGCAGTCGCTGCCGCCGTTGCAAGCCACGTTTCAGGGCGGCCAGTTCGACGGCTTCGTCGCGAAGATCGACACGAAAGTGCGCGGCGATGTGTCGCTGACGTATCTGACCTACTTCGGCGGAAACGTGAATGACCGCGTCGAGGCCGTCGCCGTCGATTCCGCGCAACGCGCGTACATCACCGGCGCCACGAATTCATCGCCCACGACGTTCCCGCTGCTCAACGCGTTCGACGCGGTGCAGTTCAACGGCGAAGCGTTCGTCGCCAAACTGAACGCCGACGGCACCGCGCGCTTCTATTGCAGTTTCCTCGGCGGCAGCAACGGCAATGGCGCCGGCGACGGCGAAGAAGGACTGGCCATTGCCATCGACGCCGGCGAGAACGTTTACGTCACCGGCCGCACCACCTCCGGCGCGAGCTTTCCGGCCGGACCGATTGCGCCGGTGTTCCCCGAAGCGCAGCAGGGAACGGCGTTCGTCGCGAAGATCGACGCGACCGTCTCCGCTACCACGCCCGCGCGACTTCTGTATGCATCGACGTTTGGCGGCAAAAACGCCAAAGCGCACGGCATCGCCGTCGATCCCAAAGGCAACGTCTATCTCGCCGGAACGACCGGCGGCGAGTTTCCAACGACGAATGGCGCGCTGCAGACAGCCTTTGGCGGCGAGACGGACGCATTCGTGGCGAAAATCGGATCGACGCTGAGCGACACCACCGGCCTCTTTCGCCTGGATGCGCATGAGTTCCTTCTGCGGAACTCCAATACGAGCGGCGGAGCCGACCTCACCATCGCGTTCGGCGCAAAGGAGGATCTGCCGGTGGCCGGCGACTGGGACGCGAACGGCGTGACGGACGTGGGTGTGCTCCGCAACACGGGAGAATTCGCATTGCGAGTCGATGCAGTCACGACAGCGATCCAGCAGTTCTTCCAGCCCGCCCCCAAGAATCTTCCGCTGGCCGGCGACTTCGACGGAGACGGCTTCGATACCATCGGGACGTACGCGAGCACCGCGAACGAGCCGCTTTTCCTCCTCGCCAACGCCCATGTGCTGGAGGCCGTGGTCGCGGAAGTGGACATCCTGTTTTTCTTCGGAAAGACGGGCGACCTGCCGGTTGCAGGCGACTGGGACGGCGACGGCATCGATACCGTCGGTGTGTATCGCCCGTCGACCTCGGAGTTCTTCCTGGTCAATGACTTCCTCGGCGGTCCGGTGAAGACGTTCGTCTTCGGGACCAAAGGCGACCTGCCGATTGCCGGCGATTGGGACGGCGACGGCGTGGATAGCGTAGGGGTCTATCGCAAATCCGACTCCACCATGCACCTCACGAACGACTTCGGCGTCACGGAGCTGTCCTTCCAATTCAGGGAAAAAGCCGACCTGCCGGTCGCGGGGAATTGGGACGGCAAATAGGTGAAGCGCACCGGGATTACGCTCGAGAAAGAACGGCTGCTGGTGGTACGCCGGCAGCCAAACGCTCTGCAATGGTGCAGGAACTGCCGGCGCTGGACCGTGCCGATGACAGTGGACGAAGTAGCGCTCTTCTGCGGCATCACCTCGCGCGCTGTCTTCCAATGGGTCGAAGCCGGCGTGGTGCACTCCGAGGAAACGGCAGCGGGACTGCTGCGGATTTGCTCGGAATCGATTCCGTGATCACTCGCGACCTCCGGCGTGTCACGCCGGAGGTCGCGGGTTCGAGTCCGGTCGGCCCCGCCAATAAACGCACTCACTAGGAGCCAGTTGGACGGCTTTCGTGTTTCAGCGGGCTGCTTAGAAAATTGCAGACTCGCAAAGTGACTCGCGAGGTCTCGAATATGGCGAGCGAATTCGCCGCAGATCCGCGACAAAAGCTGCAATGTTTCCGGCGTTCAGTGCGAATGTTCCACGGAAAGCGATCATGAGGGCGGGAGGGCGATCGCGCGGCGTCGGGATGCCTACAACACGCGATCGGAAGGTGGATGTTACGGTATGACCTTCGGTAGCTTGAATACAAGTCCGAAGTGTGCGCCGAAACGACGATCCGAGTCGGGAACGTGCCCGTCACGATTCGACCAGACCACGCGATCGGAGCTCATCGTGCCGGTCATCTCGTAGTTTTGACGCTAAGGAGTACTCGAGAGTGCGGCGATGATGTTGGGGTCGGTCCCAAGCTCGCACTTCTGCGGATGGCGCGGTCGGACTGCCCGTTCCTCGCCGATCCCGGCCCGCTGCGCCGCGCGCGCGATGCCCGGCTGCGGCACGAACGCGCGGATCGTCGTCCCGTGATCGTCGCCTGATCATTCGAAGCGTACCCGACCCTCGGGGGGAGTAGCGGATCGCATTATCCGCAGGAAAACGGCGGACGCGTCCATCTAACCAGGCATGCCCGGAGCTGATCGCTATGAACAAGTTCGTCTGCTGAATCGCGCGCTGAAGAAGCGCAAGTATCTAATGAAGATTGCCGACGTGATCGGTATGGCCGTCGGATACCGCGAGCGAACCGGCCGCATCACCGACGAATTGGCGCTGATTGTCTACGTCAAACCGGGACGCAAGGAAAAGGACAAGGATTCCTACGCGCGGCATCAGCGCATTCCGGATCGCGTATGGCTCGACGTCGGTGGCAAGCGGGTGTGGCTGCCGGTCGATCTGATTGAGAGCGAGGTCGGCAAACCGCAGCGCGACATCCCGTGCGGACGAAGCGTCGGCAACGTCAATCTCAACCAGAACACCGGCAGCGTCGGATGGGTGGCCCGTCGAATCTCTAACGACGAACCGGTGTTCTGCAGCAACTACCACGTCCTCCTGCCGCTACCTGCTCACTCGACACAGACGACGCTGACCTTCAGCGGCTCGCCCACGCAGGAAACGATATCGCCGAGCATTTTCGACGGCGGGAAGACCAACCGCGATGAGATCGGCGAAGTGATCCTTGGGCGGCGCGACCAGACCGTCGACGCCGCGATCATCCGTCCCGCCGCCGGCGTGACCCCGCTGCCGCGCGTCGTCGGGATCGGCAACTACGGCGCGGCGCGATTCATTACCCCTGAGGATCTTGTCGACGGAATCGAAGTGCAGATGCGCGGCCGGTCCACGACCGAACCGGCGCGCGGCCGCGTCGTTCAGTACCCCGGCCAGTTCCCGTTCGAATATTCGGATCTTACTAATCCGCTGCTCATGCTGGACCTGATCGTAACGGACATCGTCACGCAAGCGGGCGACTCCGGATCCGTGCTTCTCGACCGCGACCTGCGCCCGCTCGGAATCCTCCTCGGCCTCGGCTCCGACCGCTCCTATTTCCTACACATCCGCAACGTCATGAGCCGCATGAAAGTGCGGGACTTCTGAAGGGAGAAAGCACCATGAAGACCAATGCGCGTTTCCTGTTCGTCATCCTTTGCCTGCACGCCACCACCGCCTGGGCCGCGACCGTGGCTGTGCCGATCGCCTTCAATACGGCCACCGGTGATCTGCAGGGCCCCAAGTCTCCGAAGGCCGCCATCGGTGACGATATTCGCATCGAAATCGCCGGCGTCAGTACCCATACGAGCAGCACATGGGAGTTCACGCTCAGCGGGAAAAAGATGAATCCCGCGACGATGAATGGCGGCGTCGCTTTCATCCAAACCGTGCAAACCGGAGATAGCAATCCCGTGATCACTATGAGTGACTCCACTGGCAAGGCCAGTCTAGTGGAGGACATCCTCATCGATACCGGCAGCAAAGGAGGCGGCGGTGACCGTATGCAGTCCGACGTCGCCAAGGCGCTCGTTGAGACGGATTTCCGAAACTCGAACGACCGCGAGAACGACATCGTCAATCTGTATTTCGATACGGCGGGACTCGTTGCGCATGGCGACATTCCGCGCGATGTTGATGACAACGACGCGATTCGCGTTTACGTCGTTGGGCGCGGAACCGAGGTGCAGGCGATCGAACTGGAAGTCGAGGGCAAGTTCAGCGCCGGAGACGATTTCAATTCGCTCGGCAGCGGCAGTCTGGCGGATGTCAAGAACCTCACCGGAAAACTGCAGAGCCTGAATCGCAGCGAAAGCCAGGTCTCGATCTTCAATTTCGGGACCTACGGTCCGTTTGCGGCACCGAACATCACGATCAAGATCTCGAAAAAGGAGGGGGCGACGAAGACACTTCTCCGTCAATACCCGGTGCGCATCAACAAGACCTATCTCGCAGCGTATCGCCTGCTCGCCGGCCGCTCCGACATTCGCTTTAACGACTTCAAAGCGAACGCGCAGCCCGGCAAAGACGGCAAGTTCATCGAGAACGTGTCGAACGAGAGTGGCGATACGCGCTACTTCCTCACGCTTGTTCCGTACGCGTGGCAGTTCTGGAAGAAGTCGAACTGGCGGGGACGCGACGTGGCTGAGCCACCCACTCTTCTCGATCGGTTCAACCCCGTCATCGGCGTCGGATTGAAGGATCCGGGAAAGGAGTTCATCGGCGGCATCTCGTTCGAGGTCGCGCGCGGCCTAGACGTCGTTTGGGGCTGGCACCGCGCAAACGTGAAGACGCTGTCGGGCGGTTTCAAGGAAGGCGACGCGTTTACGGGCGAGACGATTCCCGTGAGACAGAAAGCTGAGACGGAGCACATTTTCGGTATCTCGCTCGACTTGCGCGTCGCGACACAATTGCTTTCGTCGCTATTCTGAACCGGCCGGGGCAGCGGCGGTGCGCCCTCGTGCGAGCCGCCACTGCCCCGCGGGCTCAACACGCGGAGATAGCCTGTGCACCGGGCTCGCCGATAATCTCACTCGCGTCGCGGGCGAAGATCCTGCGCGAGCTGCTCAAGGCGCATGGCGACTCGCGCCGACGTCTCGCGGCAGCATGTGAGCTTGTGGGCAGAGCGCGAAGACCTCGGAGGTGCAACTGTTTCGTCTCCTTACCCGCGATCTCGGCCTGTCACGCCGGAGGTCGCGGGTTCGAGCCCCGGCCTCCAGGATCTGATGTCTTCCTCGCTCATCGCCGCGCGAAAATCTTCTCAGCGAACTTCACCACGATCTTGTTTTCTCCCACCCGCACGTTCACCTGAATCGGTGCGAGCAGTGCATCCGCCGTGGCGGCGATCGACTGCGCTTCCTCCCCGGTGCGGTACGGCCAGAATTCATAGCTGCCGCTGGGGATGTTCTGCAGATGCGCTTCGCTCCCCGATCCGGTCATGAGCTGCAGACCCTGCACGGCGCTCAGCTCCTCCGCCACCTCGGGTGGCACGAGCTCGCCCTCATAACGCATCAGCAGCGAGAACGGCGGCATCGTTTCCCCGGTCGTCGTCCGGGCGCGAATGAGCAGCGAGGACATTGACCGCGGCAGATAGATCGACAGGCGTCCTTTCGCCGGCTCGCGCGGCACGCGCAACATGCCGAAGGGACCTTCTTTCCCGACCACGAACAGCGTCACCGCCTCGTCCGCCGGCGCGGCGATCGCGGCGCGGCCGTCTTCGTCGGTCGTCGTGCGCGAGCGCAGTTTGCCGCTCGTCACGGCGAACACCATCGCCTCCGCCACCGGATCGTCCTCGCGGTCGATCACCGTGACCTCGATCTCGCGTCCGGCATCGAGGCGGACGTCGAGCTCGCGCAGGCGATGCGCGTCGTCGATGCTGAAAACGACCGGCTCCGGCTCGAGATGGTGCGGCGGATAAAGGCGCACGGTCTGTTTGCCGTACTTGATCCCCACGAAATCGAACGTTCCTTCCGGCCCGGTGCTGAGCTTCACATTCTCCTCGCCGTTCGCGAGCGTCGTCTGCAGCGTGACGCCGGCGCCGGCCACCGGCGCGCCGCTCTTCGCATCGCGGACGATGCCGGTGATCCGCCCGTCGGGGATGGCGATCTGCAGGGTGGGGGGCATTCCTTCCGTCAGGTCCGCCGTGTCGCTGAAGGCCGTGGGCAGCGCGGGACTGTGGACTCTGACGACGAACACGCCGCGCTGCCAGAGCTGCGCGCGAAACGTGCCGGCGTCATCGAGGCCGATTGCGGCGCGCCAGTGCAACTCGCGGTGGCTCAGCTCGACCGCGCCGGCGCCGAGGTGCGTGCCGCCGAACGTGACCCGGCCGGTGACGGTGAACGGCTCGACTGTGATCGTCTTGCGGCGGGTGTCGTTGGTACCGAGGCCGATCTTCGTTCCCAGTCGTTCCGTGGCGGCGGGACCGCGAAGGAGGATTTGATAGACGCCCGAGGCGAGTCCCTCGAAACGCACTTTGCGCGTCCCGGCGGGGAGTCGCTTGTGGTCGACGTTCTCCCAGTTGTCGGACGGGGTGCGCAGGAGCAGCTCGACATCGAGTGGCTGATTCGTTCCGCGGATCGTGGCCTCAATGACGCCGCGGGCGGCTTCAGGGGCGGCTGGAGTAGGGGCGGCTGCGGTGGCGGCGAGCAGGATCAGCATCGGCAGCATGGCGGCCTCTCTCTCGTTGCAAGGGGATGGGAGACGCGGGATCGCGATCGATCAATGCTGAGCGGCCAGCGCCGGCTTCGGCTCCGGTTTCAGCGTCGGTTCCAACAAGGCGACGCGGGTCTCGTTCGGCTTCGCCTGCGGCTCGTCGGCGCGCTCCACCGACACGACCTGGTACTCGGATGCGAGCGGCTGCGTCGCGGCGGAAGTGCCGCACCATGTGCCGACGATGCAGTCAGGCCCAATGTAGTAGCAGAAGTCGAAGCCTCCCCCCGCTGGGGCGGGGCCGCAGACCTGGTTGGGTCGGCATCTGAGACATTGGGCCATCGCCGCCGGCGCCATGGCCAGGACGACGATGGCAAGAATCAGGAGAGAAATCACTCGTTTCTTCATAGGTACCCCTTTCTTGTGTCGTCCCGCGTCCCGGTCAGAATGATCGAAGTATTAGAGAAGGAAGAATAGAGACATTTTGTGATGGAGCTGCGGCTCAGCGGCCACATGCGCGAGATAGCAGTGCCGGCAAATATTCCTCGCGCCGCCGCGGTTCTTGAGCACTTCATTCCATCACTAAAGGGAAACCCATCTCATGCGATCACGAATTTTATTGACGATGTTATTGGTGCTGATTGCTTCCATGGCAACGGCCCAGACGACGAATTGCGGCGTCTGCTACGGTCACTTCTTCCTCGAGAACACGAACTATCCGTTCAGCGAAGACATCGAGAAGACCCCGCTTCAGGACAGCTCGGTGCCGCAGCAGATCGTCCTTACCACGAACTGGCAAACCATCCTCAAGGGGTGCCCCACGAAGGGCGGCGTCAACTATCACGGCAACGTCTACACGAACGCGCAGCTCCGTTCCTACGTGGCGCTCGACACCGGCACGCCCGGCGCCCGCTACGAGGTGCGCTTCAAGCGCGCCGATCAGCCCAACACCGAGTACGGCTGGTTCGTCCGGCAGGTGAAGAACAGCGGCTTCCATCAGGGCGAGTTTTTCTTCAGCGCGCTGCAGCACGTCGAGCCCGGCCCTCACGTGTTCGAGATGCAGGCCCGCCTGCTCGACGCCGGCCAAAACGTGACCATCGGCACGCGGTGGATGTCGTCCCAGGGAACGCCGTCGGACGCAGCGCCCGGCCTGCCCAGCCGCTACCCGAGCGACGCCAACGTGGCGCTCGATGCGTACACCATGAACGGCCAGTGGCGGTCAGACATCCTGCCGACGATCACGTTCACCAACACCGAGACGGTGGACCTCTTCCCGCAGGCGTACCTGGAGGTGACGGGCGGGACGCCGGGCGACCAGATCTCGTTCGGCTTCCAACTCGACTCCGAGCCGTCATCGCGGCGCAACAGTGACGCGGCCGTGCCGGCCGCCTTCCCCGGCTACGCCACGCGTGAGGGCATCAACATCACCGATCACATCGAGAACGTGCCGCCGGGAACGCACACGCTGCGCTTCTGGGCGGTCAGCCGCACCGGACGCGCGGTGACGGTGGGAGCGCGCGCGCTGCAGTTCGTCTCGTTCAAGCGCGACAACGGCTCGAACGGGATGCAGTTCGCGATGTATCCCGATCCGAACAATCCCGATCCGCTACGCCGCACCACGCACGTGGCGCCGCCGCCGATCGACTCGTCGCTGCAGCCCACGCAGCTCGCGTACGGCCAAAGCGGGTTGCCCTTCGGCTACTGGTATCCGGTCTCGCAGGAGTTCCGCTTCGATCCGAATCCGCCGGGCATCGCGAATCTGGACTGGACCGGCATCGGCTACGTAGAGCTCCTCGGCCGCTCGGGCGACTGGAGCGATGCGCGAGCGGAGATGATGGTGGAGACGTACCACTTCGACACCGCCCAGCAGAAGATCATCGTCACGGACATGGGCTGGGTGCCGGTGACGATCCCGCAGGGACGCGGTCACCTCTACTTCCTCATCGACGCCTCCAACTGGGGCAACCAGTACGGAAACAACATGCGCGTCTGGCTGCGCAAAGTGCTGCCGGTGCCGGGCGCGACGTTCACCGTGGGCAAGGTCTACGCCTCGATGAAGCTCGTGCCGATGAACGGCTGCTGGACTCGCGGCTTCTGATCGCGTGATGCACAGGGCCCGGATTTCACGGGCCCTGTGCACTCTCCAGTCGAACACGCCCCGTACGCAGATTGACTTCCACACCTGCCGCATGATTTCCTCGCGAGCCAGGAGAGAGAAAAATGCGTCGAGTGTTCGTGGCTGGGGTTTTGTCCCTCGGTTGTCTCCTTGCCTTTCCGCTGTTCGCCGCGAAGAAGAACTATCAGTACTTCGCGGTCGGCAGCCAGAACGATGTCGTGACCACCACCACCGCCGGGACGGTGCTGATGGGTGGGGGGACGGACGTCGATGCCGCGTTTCAGTGGATGATCGGGAAGTCGGGGGGCGGCGACTTTGTCGTCATTCGCGCGACGGGGACCGATGCGTACAACCCGTACATCTACGCGCTCGGCACGGTCAATTCGGTCGAGACACTGATCATCCCCTCGCGCGCCGGTGCGGCCGACCCGTTCGTGGTGGCGAAGATCCGGAATGCCGAGGCGCTGTGGATCGCGGGCGGGGATCAGTCGGACTACATCAACTTCTGGAAGGGCACTCCGGTGGCGGACGCCATCAACTACGTCGCCAACACCAAGCACGCACCTGTCGGCGGCACCAGCGCCGGGCTCGCGGTCCTCGGACAATTCATCTACACCGGCGCCTCGGGATCGGTCACCTCGAGCCAGGCGCTCGCTAATCCCTATCACCAGTACATGACGCTCGATCGCGATTTCGTTCAGATCGCGAACCTCGGCGGCGTGATCACCGACTCTCACTTCGTCACGCGCGACCGCTTCGGACGCTCGGTGGCGTTTCTCGCGCGCATCATCAAGGACGGCTGGGCCTCGTCCGTCCGCGGGATCGGGATCGATGAAGCGACGGCGATCCTCGTGCAGCCCACCGGCGCAGCCACGCGCGTCGGCAGCGGCGCCGCCTACTTCATCAGTTCCAACGGCGTGCCGCTGACCTGTGTCGCCGGCTCTCCTCTCACGTACACGGGTTTGCCGGTGTACAAGGTGAGCGGCGCGGCGACGTTCAATCTCTCCACCTGGACGGGGAGCGGCGGTACGGCGTACACGGTCAGCGCGAACGCCGGCGCGCTGAGCTCGAGCACCGGCTCGATTTATTAGTTCCTCGGTTCCTCGGTTCCTCGGTTCCTCGGGAGTAGTGGTGTTCCTCTAACCCGAGGAACCGAGCGACCGAGGGACCGAGAAACACCACTCACCGCAGCCGCTTCGTCTCGAGCGTGAACTCTTCCAGCGCATCCTCATCGATTTGCACGCCGATGCCTGGTCCCGCGGGGACGGCGATGAAGCCATCGGTGTCGAGGACGACCGGCGGGGCGACGATGTCGCGTGCGAAGTAGCGCGAAGTCTCCGAGGTGTCGCCAGGGATGGAGAAGAACGGCGCGGTATGCAGGTGGATGTTCACGGCGCGGCCGATGCCCGACGACACCACATTGACCTGTTCGAAGAGTAGGGGACCGAGCATGCGGCCGGCCTGAACTGCGCGAGCTTGGAAGTCCTTTACTCGCCGACTCAAACCTCTTACGATTGAGCGGTCCCGGCTGATAACACTATCGACAACAGAGGCTCCGCATGGCTCAAACAACGAGTGTGGCCATCGCCACCGTCTGCTCGAACGAGATTGCGATCGAGAACACGGCTGTCACGGTCGTCGCGCAAGCTGACGGTGACACGGAATTGATCGATTCAGGAGTCGATCTGTCGGACCGCCTGGGCGATCTGACGGCTCTGATTCGAAAGGTGGCCTCCGGTCTGGTGCACAGCATCGAGTCGCTCCCCCCTGAAGCGAAGCCGAAGAAAGTGGAGGCGGAGTTCTCCATCTCCTTCAGCGCGGAAGCCGGCTTCTGGTTCATCGCGAAAGGATCCGCTGGCGGCGGAATCAAGGTCACGCTGGAGTGGCAGGTCTAGACCGATCGACGCGGGGCATGGACCTACGAAATTCGATCGCGCGCGTCTTCCGTGACTCCGCACCGAATCTGTTCGCCGGAACTGCCTTTCTTTTCGGCGTCACTCCCGAAAGCCAATTGTGGATGACGTGTCATCACGTGATTCGAAGGTTGCCCTCGTTCCGCCTTTCCTGTCATCCCGCCAATTCGGTGTATCCGTTCTCATGTGATTATCGTGGAGACCTTTCAGCGGCGCAGATGGATATCGCCGTTCTGGAGTCGCGGCTATCCGACGAGGAAATGCGCTCGTTGGGCCTTGTGCCGCTACCGATCGGGTCTGCCGGCTCGCGATCACCTCTGAAGGGCGCGCTCTTCGTCGGATGCGGATTCTCCAAAGACGCGGAGACGTATCCGCGCGGGATCAATTTCGAGGGGTATTTCACGGAATTTCAGTGCCTGCAGAACAAGGCCGACACGCCCGATGACTGCAAAAGCATCGCTGCGATGGGGAAACCGTGGAACATTCCTTTCGAAGGGCAGCAACAGGTTGATCTCTATGAGTTCCGTGACGACGGCAGCCGGTTGGAGAGAGGCTTCAGCGGCTCACCGATTTGCGTCGAGATCGATCCCACTTCAGGCAGCAAGATGTGTGTCGGCATGCTCAGCACTCGGCGGCTTGCGGCGAATGTTTCGTCGACGCACGGCTTCGTCATTCCCTACGAGCAGATCAAAGTGGCCTGTGTGCGCGCGCTGCCTTTTCATCCCTATGCGGATTGCATCATTGTCGTTCTCGCCGCCAAGAAGGCGGAGTTCGATGAACTCTGCTCCCGATTGGAACTGGATGGGCTCAGACAGCGCTCCCCGCATTACCATCCTGATGCGAGGGACGGATGGCGGCCGTTCACTCTCGAGGACCCAACGGTCGAGACGATGATCTCCGGCGCGCCCGCCGACTCACCGTCATGGCAATTGAGCTCGGAATACATTGATCGGTCGGACCCCACATTTGTGGATTACCTGGCGGAACGCGATGAAGGCGCGCTCGTGTACGTCATCGACCCGAGCTCGCTCGATCTCGATGCTCCCGCTCTGCGAGAGTTCATCCGGTTAGCCACGGACTACAACCGAGGCGCCTGTTATGTCTTCCCGCTGTGCGGCGCAATGAATGATCTCTCACGATCGGCAATCGAGCACAAACTCAAAGAGCGGCTCGGATTTCGGCTCTGGAATCGTCACAACGGCGAGAGAATCAAGCTGACGCGCGACTGCACTGACTTTTCCGATCGCCTTCATAGTCTGGCCAATCAGGCATATGAACGATTCGTCCGCGAGACTCGCGGCCATCCGCGTCGGCGCGGCGAACCCGCGGCAACGGGAGCGACGCCTGCGCGTATGCAATGGGAACGGCAGCATCCGTCCTCTTGACGATCCATGGCCGACCCGACCGACATCGATGGCGCGCCCGCCGAGATTCCTCGGATCGAGTTCAATTTCCGCGACCAAAGCGAGACGGAGCTGTCCAAGACGCGTCTCAATGCCGAGATTGCGTCGTTGCTTCCGCAAGCTCTGCTTCAGGAAGTCGCCCCCGCTCGTGGACGGGTCGTCACGTTTTATTCCTACAAGGGCGGCGTGGGCAGGTCGCGAGCGCTCGCGAATGTCGCCGTACAAATGGCTCGCGACAAAAAATCGGTCGTTTGCATCGACTTCGATCTGGAGGCACCCGGCCTGGACAGTTACCTCACTGGCGAAGGATTCGTTTGGCCGGCCGGCGACCCATTGTCGAAGCCGGGACTGCTCGACTTCGTCTATTCGTACCGCGATAGTCTCTTCGCGCGCATGCCGAAGCCATGCATTCGGACCGAGGAAATCGTTCAGATCATCGAGCCCAAAGACGGCGTCAGGATCGCGTTCATCGGCGCCGGCAGACGAGACGCGAACTATAAACAGTCAGTGGCGAATTTCGACTGGAAGAGTTTCTATGAGCATTGGGACGGCGGAGTCGTCATCGACAAATTGAAAATGGAGCTCACGGAAAAGTTCGATTACGTTCTGATCGACAGCCGCACCGGAATAACCGACACCAGCGGGATTTGCAGCGTGCATCTACCGGACGTTCTCGTCGCCGTCTTCACGCCGGGCCCGCAGAGCCAATCGGGACTGGTAGACGCCCTCCAATGTATTGAAGAAAATCGCGAGGCTCTTCGCCCTCAAGAGCCGCTTCACATTCTCCCGCTGCCGTGCCGAGTCGATCGCGACGTCGTGCGTGAATCGTTCGAACGGTGGTTCGAGCAGCTGGTCAGCTCCTATCTGGCCCAAAAAGTATCGGTCATCGGATGGATGTGGTCCGCGAAAGAGTATTTCCAGCGCGTCTCCGTTGAGCACTTCTCCCGATTCGTCTACGACGACACGATTGAATCCCTGGTACACGATGCCGGTGACGAGGCCGGAAACACCTGGAAATACCGCAATCTGATCCAGGCTATCGATGCGACTGCCCCCGTCCGGTTGCCGAGATTGGCGACGGAGCGGCCTGCGGCAATGGGTTACCGCAACTACCAACTCAACGAGAGGGCGCGATGAGCAAGCTGTTCATCTCGCACAGCTCGCGCGATGACGTCTTCGTACGCGACCTCACTCACGCTCTCGCCGATCTTGGTCAAGACGTGTGGATCGACTCGCGCGAGCTGATTGGTGCCGATCCGCTCTCGTCGGAGATCCAGCATGCCATCTCCGAAGCTTCGGCTTACGTGGTGGTCGTCAGTATCGACAGCCTCCAATCGCGATCGGTCGGCCGGGAATTGCGCTATGCGCTCGACGTACAGAAAAAGCGCGGCCGGGATCGGTTTCCGATCATTCCCCTTTCGCTCAACGGCACGAGGCTCGGCGTCCTGGAAGAGTTTTTCGGCGATGAGCCGCTCTACATTCCGGTGAGCCCCGCCCATGGAGGCACGGAGGCGGCGCTGAATGCCATTCTCGTTGCGACGGGCAAGAGGATGCTCGCGGACATTTCCTGGGAACCACAACCGCGGCTCAAGCCGGTGGAAGAGCTCGTGCTCGAGCTCACCGACTTGCAATTCCACGAAGAATACTCTGTGCGTCGGGCATCGGCGCGTGTCCGCCTTGTCTATACGCCGGCCGCATCGGAAAAGCGCGAGATCGCAAGCGAGCGATCATGGAGATTTGTCGCACCGCTCGGCCCCATCGAGTTCGAGGAGCTGCGGTGGTATTTGGAAAAGTACGCGATCTGGCCTAGTGATTACTTCCGCGACCGTGCTCGGAAAGTCGAAGAGAATCTCGCGCTGTGGGGACAGCTTCTGTACCGTGAAGCGCTGCCACCGGAACACGCAGCCAACGTTCTCGAAGCCTGGGCGCGAATCGATGGGGAGGCCGACCGCCGCTTGTCGGTAAAGGTGGATGCCTCGCTGGAAACCGGCGTCCCCGCGGCGAAGGTCGAGGCAGCGAACGAAGCCGCGATCCTGCTCTTGGGCCTGCCATGGGAGCTCCTCCATGACGGCAATGCCTTCCTTTTCCAGGGAAGCAGGCCCGTTCGCGTGCGGCGACGCCTGCCGAGCACACGCGCGCTCGACGTTCCCATTCTCGCCACGCCCGTCCGCATCCTTCTTGTGACCGCGCGTCCGGAGGACGAGGCCTGCAGCTATTTCGATCATCGCGCAAGTGCGTTACCGCTCGTGGAAGCGATGGAAGCGTTGGGCGGCCTGGTCCGCCTCCGCATCCTCGATCCACCCACCTTTCCGGCATTGGCCGAGGAGCTCGATCGAGCACGCCGCGCCCGCGAGCCGTATCACGTGATCCATTTTGACGGCCACGGCGTTTACGATCGCCGTTCCAATCTGGGCTCAGTCGTTTTCGAAGATGCCCGTGACATCAGCAAAGTTACGGAGCGCCGGCATCAGTCCATCCCTGCCGGCGAGCTCGGACCGCTGCTCAGCGAGCATTGCATTCCGCTCGTTTTCCTCGAAGCCTGCCAAACGGCGCTGGCCGAGCAGGCTTCCGAGTCGGTCGCCTCGGAACTGTTGAAGATCGGGGTTGGGTCAGTCGTGGCCATGAGCCACAGCGTGCTCGTCGAGACAGCGCGCCGTTTCGTGGAGGCGTTCTACGACGCGCTCGTACAGTGCGCGCGCGTCGGCGATGCTATGCTCGCCGGCCAGCGTGCCCTCAAAGACGACGCTTTCCGCGGCCGCGTCTTTGGCGCAGGCGAGCTTCGCCTCCAGGATTGGTTCGTTCCGGTCCTGTTTCAGGAGAAGGACGATCCACAGCTTTTCCGAACGACTCTTCCAAGGCAGACTCGCGACGACGTCGATGCGGCGCTTGGTATGCGTCTCGGAGAACTGCCACAGGAGCCGGAAACTGGCTTTGTCGGCCGCAGTCGCGAACTGCTTGCGCTCCAGCGGCTGCTGCGCTTTGAACCATATGCCGTTGTGCGCGGCCAGGGAGGCGAAGGGAAGACCGCGCTGGCCGCCGAATTCGCGCGCTGGATGGTGCGATCCCAGCAGTTTCGCCGAGCCGCGTTCGTATCCGTAGAAGTCCACAGCAACGCGGCGGCGGTGCTCGACACCATTGGCCGTCAGTTCCTACAGAAGTACAGCGTTGCGGAGTTCAAGGACCTGACGCAGGCCCTCCTGCCGCTGAAGCGCGCCCTCACCGAGGCACCGACACTGTTGGTGATCGACAACATGGAGAGCATTCTCGTGCCGCCGTACGAGAAGTCGGAACCGCTTTTCGAAGACGCGCAGCAGGAGCTGAATGCGATTCTCAGCATCTGCGCGCAATTCAATGCAAGTGGCCAGACGCGCGTCGTCTTCACCAGCCGCGAGCCGCTGCCCGCGCCCTTCGATGCCGAACGCAACAGACTCGTACTGCAGCGGCTCAGCCGAGAAGACGCCGTGAGGCTCGTCGAACGAGCGCTGGTCAGCGACGTGGGAGCCGCCGCCGACGCGGCGCTCGAGTCGATCGAGCAATTGGTCGATGTCGTCAATGGCCACGCCAGAACGCTCGCACTGCTGGCTCCATCGCTGAGAACGCGAGGCGTAGAGGCAACCCGCGGCTCGCTCATTGAGCTGATGGAGGAAATGGAGCGGAAGTTCCCGGGAAGCCGGGAAAAGTCGCTCTATGCCAGCGTCGAGCTGTCGCTGCGGCGCATGTCGGCTTCGAACCGGGAGAAGACGCGCGTACTGGCTGTTTTCCACAACGCAGTCGACCTCGACATGCTGCGCACCATGACGAAGTGGGAAGAGCGCGACGTCGCTGTATTGGCGAAGGAATTGATCGAGACAGGACTGGCCACTCCCAATCCGTACAACCACCTCACGCTTCATCCCGCGCTTTGTCCCTACGTGCGCACCGCGATGGATCGTGCGCAGCTTGAAACGCTGAACAGCCGTTGGGCCGAAGTGATGCGGCAATACGCCGGGTTTCTGAACGAGCAACAGAGCCGCCGCATCGAGATGGCATTGACATTGACGACGCTCGAGCTGCCGAATCTGTTCGCATTGCTCGACCACGTCGAGCGTGCCGGTGATGTGGAGGCGACCATCGATCTCGCCACGTCGCTGTATGGCCTGTTGCAACCGCTCGGAAGGCCGCGCCTTCTCGAACGGGTGGCACGGGCTCGCGACTCGGCGGCGGCAGCGCTGGGCGACGCCTGGACTCACGCGCGCTTTCAGGCGGAGCGTACCAAGGTCGAACAGCTGCTCATGGAGGGACGTCTGGGAGAAGCGTTGGACGGCGCACAAGAGCTGAGCGAGCGAGCCCGGCGAGCAGGGAAAACGGCATATCCAAACGCCGACTACGATTTTGCTGTCGCACACTTTCTCTTCGCGCATGCGCTGAAGACGGCGGGCGCAGCGGAACTGGCTCTGGCGACAATGGACGAAGCGCGACGGGAATTCGAGGAGATCGCTCACCAGCGCTCCAGCCAATCGGCGGAGAGCATGATCCTGGTCTGCATCACCGAACAGGCGGACTGTCTTCGCTACCTCGGCCGGCTCGAGGAAGCGGCTACGGCTTACACGAACAGCATCGAACGCGCGCAGGCCCTTGGCGACGAACGACAAGTCGCGGTCGTCAAAGGCCAATTCGGTGCCGTGCGGCTGGCACAGCACCGCTATTCCGAGGCCTTGCAGGCCTATGAGGAAGCACGCGAGCGATTCACACGCCTGAACGAACCATCGACCGTTGCCGTGGTGTGGCATCAGATCGGCGTCGTGCATCAATCGGCGGGACAGCCTGAGTCGGCCGAGGATGCTCTGCGGAAATCGCTTGCCATCAGGGTCCAGATCGGCGATGTCGCCGCACAAGCCCGCAGTTTGGCGCAGTTGGGCACTCTCTATCACGAGCAAGGCCGCAGGGAGGAAGCGGCAGCGTTCTATCGGCAGTCGGCGGACAAATGCGTGGAGGTCGGCGATCAAAACGCAGAAGGGTTGGTCAGAAGCAATCTCGCCGATACTTTGAGCACGCTTCGGCGCTTCGACGAAGCGCGGGCGGAAATCAGGCGAGCCATCGAGTGCAAGAGTGGACTCGGCCACGCCGCCGAGCCGTGGAAGACCTGGAACATCCTCGCCGACATTGAGAGGGAGGGCGGAGACCTCGCCGCTGCCGCCAATGCCAATCGTAAGGCGGTCGAATCCTACCTAGCCTACCGGCGCGACGGCGGCGAAAACCACAATGCCGACGGCCGCATCTGTTTCGCTGTCACCCAGACATTGCTTTCCGGCGATACAGCGGCCGCGCGGTCGCTTCTCGAGCAAGTTGTCACCGACCCGACCATCCCCAACCGCTTCCGTCTCCTAACCGAACCCCTTCAAAGAATCGTCGACGGCAAACGCGACCGCAGCCTCGCAGACGCTGCCGATTTGAGTTACACGATGGCCGCCGAGATCCTCCTGCTTCTGGATACTCTCGATCAATACCACGCAGAATAGCGCGTACCAAGAGTGTTGCCATCGTGCCAACCGCCTTTGCTCCACCGCGAGCTGCCACGCTTCTCGTTTGCGCAGACAACGCCTCAAAGGCCACTCCTTTCCGTCGAGTAAGGGCATCGGTTATGAGTTTGGCAGTGGTGGCGGTTCTCAGAAGCAGCCCGAACAGCAGTTGGTGACGATCGGCACTCCGCATCACGGCTCGCCCGTAGCCGATGCGATTCAGGCGGGAACGATTACCGCCCTCCCGCTACCCGCCGAGGCAATCATGTTTCTGGCCCGCATTATCAAGGATGGTTGGGCCTCGTCCGTCCGCGGGATCGGGATCGATGAAGCGACGGCGATCCTCGTGCAGCCCACCGGCGCGGCCACGCGCGTCGGCCAGCGGCACCGCGTACTTCATCAGCTCCAACGGCGTGCCGCTGACCTGCGTCGCCGGTTCGCCACTCACGTACACCGGTCTGGCCGTGTACAAGGTGAGCGGCGCGGCGACGTTCAATCTGTCGACGTGGAGCGGCAGCGGCGGTACGGCGTACACCGTCAGCGCGAACGCCGGCGCGTTGAGCTCGAGCAACGGCTCGATTTATTAGTTCCTCGGTTCCTCAGTTCCTCAGTTCCTCGGTTCCTCGGTTCCTTGGGAGTAGTGGTGTTCCTCTAACCCGAGGAACCGAGCGACCGAGGGACCGAGGAACACCACTCACCGCAGACGCTTCGTATCGAGCGTGAAGTCTTTCAGCGCATCCTCGTCGATCTGGACGCCGATGCCTGGTCCCGCGGGGACGGCGATGAAGCCATCGGCGTCGAGGACGACCGGCGGCGTGACGATGTCGCGGGCGAAGTAGCGCGAGGTCTCCGAGGTGTCGCCGGGGATGGAGAAGAACGGCGCGGTCTGCAGGTGGATGTTCACGGCGCGGCCGATGCCCGTTTCGTCCATGCCGCCGGACCAGACAGGCACGCCGTTCGACGTGGCGTAGTCGGAGATGCGCAGCGCTTCGGCGAGGCCGCCGACGCGGCCTTGTTTGACGTTGATCACGCGGCAAGCACCGAGATCGATGGCCGCGCGCGCGTCGGCGAGGCTGTGGATGGATTCGTCGAGACAGAGCGGCGTCACGAGCTCCTTCTGCAGCAGCGAGTGCTCGTAGATGTCGCTGTACGACAGCGGCTGCTCGATCATGGTCAGGCCGAACGCGTCGAGTTGGCGAAGATGCGCCGCGTCCTCGAGCGAGTAGTCGCCGTTCGCATCGGCCATGAGTGCAATACCCGGAAAACGCTCGCGCACGGCGGCGATGCGATCGATATCGCAGCCGCGCCGGATCTTCATCTTCACTCGGTGATATCCACTCTCCACCGCTTCACCGACCGCTTCGAGCAACTCCTCTTCGGTGTCCTGAATGCCGATGCTGATGCCGGACGGAATCGGCCGCGCGGGATAGCCGAGCAACGCGTGCAGCGGAAGCCCCTCGCGCTTGGCGATGAGATCGAACAGTGCGTTCTCGATCGTGGCCTTGGCCATGCCGTGTCCGCGCACGCGATGGAAGCGCTGCTCGAGCGCTTCCATCGTGATGTTCGGTTCGACGAGTGGAAGGAGAAAGTCGCGGAGGATGTGCTCGGCCGTGAGCGTGGTCTCGGACGCGTAATAGGGATCGGGATCGGCGACGCATTCGCCCCAGGCCGTGACGCCGTCGGATTCGATGCGCAGCAGCAGGGCTTCTTTGCACGTCCACGTCGCCGTGCTGATCGAGAAGGGCTTCACGAACGGAAGCCGCACCATCACCTGATCGATGCGGTCGATCGGCGGGATGAGGCGTTCGAGCATCAGAACGGGCCCCATTTCATGAGCACGGGCGGGATGAGCAGGAGCAGGCTGAGCACGATCAGCACGATCATGAGAGGGAAAAACCAGCGCGCCCACTTTTCCCACGGAATGCGGGCCATGCCGAGGACGCCCATCGTGACGGCGGAGGTGGGGAGGATCGGATTGACGAACTCACAGAGCTGGAACGCGTAGACGGTGGTCTGCCGCGTGACGCCGGCGAGATCCGCGAGCGGCGTCATGACCGGCATGGTCAGCGCCGCCTGCGCCGTGCCGGAGTGGAGGAAGAAGTTGATCACCGCCTGCACCGCGAACATCACCTGCGCGGCGATGATCGGCGGCAGCGGCGCGACGACGCTCGCGCTGTAATAGAGCATCGTGTCGAGCACGGCGCTTTCGCGGGCGATGATCAGCAGGGCCCGGCCGCAGGCGATGATCAGCGCGACGCTGACCATGTCCTTCGCGCCGGTGACGAAATGCTTCGCCACGTCATCGCCGCGCAGTCCGGCGACGATGCCCATCAGCAGTCCCATGCCCAGGAACAGCGCGCCGATCTCCTCGATGAACCACTGCTTCTCGAGGATTCCCCAGATCAGGATGCCCATGCTCGCCAGGAACAGCAGCAGGACCGCGGTGCGGCGTGCCGTCCAAGGCTCCGCCTCGCCCTCGTCCTGCCACGCGCTGAGATCGCGCGAGCGGTCGAGCTCATAGACGATGCTCGACTGCGGATTCTTTTTCACGCGCGCGGCGTAGACCATCACCCAGGCGATCATCACCGCGGTGCCGATGAACCAGGTGACCACGCGGTAGCCGAAGCCGGAGTAGAGCGGCAGGCCGGCCAGACCCTGCGCGATGCCGACGGTGAAGGGATTGAAGAACGCGGCCGCGAAGCCGGCCGCCGCGCCGAGGAACGGAATGGACGTGCCGACGATCGAGTCGTAGCCGAGCGAGAGCGCGAGCGGGACGAAGATCAGGATGAACGGGATCGTCTCCTCTCCCATCCCGAAGATCGAGCCGCCGAGGGAGAAGACGATCATCATCACCGGGATGAGCAGCTTCTCCAGCCAGGGGCGCGAGCGCAGCGCAGCGGTCAGCCGCCGGATGGCGAAGTGGATGATCCCGGTTTCCTGAATGACGTTGAACGCGCCGCCGATGAGGAAGAGAAACGAGATGATCATCGCCCCGTCGGCGAAGCCTTTGATCGGCGCGATCATCAGCCACTGCGGCCCGAGGCGGACCTTCTCGATCCGTTCATACGTGCCGGGCATGGTGATCTGGCGGCCGTCTTTCTCGACGCGCTTGTAGCTGCCGGACGGCACGACCCACGAGAGTGCGAGCACGAGCAAGACCAGCGTGCCGACGATGACCAGCGTGTGCGGCATGCGGAACGTGCGCGGAGCGAGGACTGCGGTGTCGGACATCGGATCGCCTCCTTAGAGCGTCGGCAGCAGATCGGCGAGGAGCGCGATGCGGCGCCCGAGAGAGTCGAGGTCGATGTACTCCCCACGGATGTGCATGCCGTAGCCCGCGGGGCCGAGGCCGTCGATCACCGGAGTGGATGCCGGATCGGCGATGAAGTTCGGGAACGAGATGCCGCCGCGGTCTTCCTCGACGTCGAGACGGAACCCGCGTTGCGCCGCGAGCTCGACGGTCCGCCGGATGAGCGGCGCGCCGGGACCGTGCGGGTCGACAGGCGCGACGTGCATCCCGACCTTGAATGCGATCTCCACTTCATGCCGCGCGGCGACGTCGTTCGCGAGCCGCTGCAGCTCTTCGCGCATCGACTGTCCGTCGGCCGCGGTGAGGAAGCGAAACTCTCCTTCCGCGACCGCGCGATCGGACACGACGTTCAACTGACGCGAGCTGCCGAGGATCGCGGCGTGTTGCGCGAGATCGTCGACAAAGTCGGCGCCGCCGCCGACGATGCGGCCGACGTTGACCGTCGGACCATTCCCGCGGCGCGACGCTGCCTGCGCGAGCGAGCACCATTCCGCAGCGGCGGCGAGCGCCGAGCGGCCGTTCCAGTAGGCGAGCCCTGAATGCGAGGCGCGGCCGCGCACGTCGAGCTTCCACTCCGTCATTCCGCGGCGGCCGGCCACCAGCGTCTCGCCATCCGCGGTTGACTGTCCCGGTTCGAGCACGAGCACGGCGCGCGCACCGCGGCTCCAGCGCTCCGCCGACTGTCCGGAGATCAGGCTCTCCGATTCTTCATCGGGAACGAGCACGACCAGCAGATCGGGCGGCAGCGCGGTGCCGCGCGACGCCAGCACGTCGAGCGCGCCGCACAGCATCGCCAGCCCGCCTTTCATGTCGTACGAGCCGGTTGCGAACAGCGTGCGTCCTTCGACGCTCGGTTCGATCGCCGGCAGGACCGTATCCATATGTCCGAGCAGGAGGAGATGCGCGCCTCCTTCCCTCCACCTGTCGATGCTCCACGCGCGATCAACACCGGCTGCGGAACGCCGTGCGCGTCCGGCTCGTCGACGATCTCCACGGTCAGGCCGTGCGGTGTGAGTGCGCGCTCGAGGATCTCCGCGACGCGTCGAATGCCGGACGCATTGCCGCTTTCAGAAGAAATCGCGCAGAGCTCCTGCAGCAGGCCGCTCGGTGGCAGTCAGGATTTCGTTCATCGGCTGGCCGCCTTCGCCGGTGCGGCTTTGACGGGCGCGCGTTTGGCGAGGTCGAACACTTCGCCGGGCAGCACGATGTGCATTCGCATGCCGTGCACGCCGAGCAGTTCCTTTCCGGCTGCTGCGGCGCCGCTGCGCTGAATCGCAGCGCCCCTGGGATCGAACACCATCACCGAGCCTGCGCCGATCACTTCGAACGTGTCGTCCGGACGTACCCAGATGGCCGTGTCTTCGTCGACGCCGACGCCGAGGTGGTCGGGATGCTCGAGGATCAGGGAGATCAGCCGGTTCTGCCGCTGCCGGGCGATGAAGTGCTGGTCGACGATGACATCCTTGCGAACGAATCCGAGGCCTTCCATGACCTCGACCGAGCGCGTCTGAATGACTTTGAAATCGCCCTCGCCGGTGATCATGATGTCGCTCTGGCAGGCGAGGCCGGCGGACGTACCGCCGACGACCGCGCCCTTGCGATACGCCCCGGCGAGTGCGTCGAGGACCGGCGTCCCCGCGAGCGCATTGATGATGCGCACCTGGTCGCCGCCGCCGAAGAAGATGCCGCGCGCGCGTTTCGCCGCCGCGACGAGCTCCGGCAGGTTCGCATCGGCCTTGGTCTTGATCGGCAGGACCACGACGTCCGTGCTGCCGTAGTCCTTCATGAACAGGTTCGTGTAGTACTCGATCGTGTCCGGTTCTTCGGAGGCGGTGGGGATCACCACGATGGGCGCGTCCTTTCCACCCGCGAGCGCGATGAACTTCTCCATGGCCGCGCGTGGCTTTTCTCCGCCGCCGATGAGCATCAGATGGCCGTGCGCCGGATTCCCGGCGGCGACGGCGGAAGTAGCGAACAACGTCAGAACAGCAACACGCAAGAGAACGGTCATCAAGATCCTTTCGGTGGCTTCGATGTGGTGGCGCACATGTTAGTGCCGTGTCATCCTGAGCCGCGAAGACGGTGAAGGATCCCCTGCCGACGGAGCGAGCAGCGTCCTTTCGCCGGGGATTCCTCGCCGTCTGCGCGGCTCGGAATGACACATCATTTCACTAGCGGTTTACTTGTGCGAGGAGTGCGCGCGCGGCGGCGATGTCGTCCGCGTAGCGCTGCGGCGGCGCGGTCTCGATGAATTGCCGCAGAGCGTCGCGCGCGACGTCGTTGCGTCCCGCGCGGCTGGCCACGATGGCCAGGTTGTAGAGCGCGTCATACAGCCGCGGATTGGCGCGCACGGCGCGACGCCACCAGTCGATCGCCAGCTCGTCGTGACCGCTCTTCGCCTCGATCACACCCATCAGGTTGAGCACCGTCGGCATGCGCTCGTTGAGCGCCAGGGCCTTGCCGAGATTGGCGCGCGCGGCAACCGGATCGCCGGCACGAAGCGCGACCACGCCGAGATTCTGATACGCGGTTGCGTTGGTCGTGTCGATGGCCAGCACGCGATGAAATGTGTCCGTTGCGCCGCGAAGATCGCCGCTGTCCGCGAGCGCGATGCCGTAGGCATTGAGGATGTCCGGATCTTTCGTGTTTGCGAACGGGCGCAGGATCTCGAGCGCCTGTTTGGCCTGTCCGTTCGCGCTGAGCAGCATGCCCAGACGCACTTTCATGGCGTTGTTCGCCGCGCCCGATTGCACGGCCTGACTGAGCATCTCGATCGCCGCCTGTGGGTTCTCGTCCTGCTGCAAGAGGAAGGCGAGCATTTCCTTCGCGACCTTGATGTCCGGACTCTGCTCCAGAATCGCGCGCAACGTGGCGATCGCTTTTGCGAGCTGGCCGGTCTGATACAACGCCACCGCCTCGTGCAGCTCGTTGTCGACGCCGATCAGATTCTTCGGATCGTCGGCAACGGTGTACTCCTTCTTCTCCGCGGTGCCGGAGATGTAGCCGAGACTCAGCAGCAGCGCTTTCTCCGATGCGTCGACGTTGCCGCGCGTTGCCTGCGGATTCGGTGCGGCGTCGGCGAGCCGCTTGCGCATCGCGAACAACTCGCGCCGGTCGGTGCCGGCGAGATTGTTCGCTTCCGCGGGATCGCCGGCGAGGTCGTAGAGCTCGGGCAACGGCAGATCGATGTACTTGCGTCCCGCGTGCAGCAAACCGACGAGCGGCGCCCAGCCGCGATTCAGCGACGCCGAGAGCGATTCGAAGTAACTGTCGGCGGCGGGCGCACCGCCGAACAGATCGTGCCCGGGAAGCGCGGACGGCACGTCCGCGCCTGCGCGATGCAGGATCGTCGGCGCGAGATCGATGTGCCGCGCGCTGCCGCTCTCTCTTCGCGGCGCGCGCTCGGGATCGACGATGAGCAGCGGGACTTTGAGCGTCGACTCGTAGGCGAAGAGTCCGTGCGTCTGTTCGCCGTGATCGCCGAGAGCTTCGCCATGATCGGCGGTGATGAGGACCACGGTGTCAGGACGGGCCTTCAGGATCGGCGCGAGAAACCGCGACAACTGGTCGTCGACGTAGGCGATCTCGCCGTAATACGGCGCGCCGCGGTACTGCTCGCGGAACGGGGAGGGGGGATCGTACGGCGCGTGCGGATCGTAGAGATGCACCCAGAGAAACCTCTTCCCTTCCGCCGCTTCATACCAGTTCCGCGCCGCCGCGAGCGTCTCCTCGGCCGGCCGCTCCTGCACGACAAACTCGAGTGGATTCGAGGCTTCGCGGTACTTGTCGTCGTAGACGTCGAAGCCGGCTTTCAGGCCGAAGCGCGAGTCGAGCGGGAACGCGCTGACGAAGGCCGCGGTGGCGTAGCCGGCGCCGTTTTCATCATCGCGCCGAGCGTGGGATGGTTTGCGTCGAGCACGAAGCCGGCGTTGTCGCGGAGGCCGTGCTGGTAGGGATAGAGGCCGGTGAGGATGTTGGCGTGCGACGGCAGCGTCACGACGTTGTGCGCGTGCGCGTTCGTGAAGACGGTGCCGCGCGCGGCGAGGCTGTCGAGGTACGGCGTTTTGACGCGCGTGCTGCCTGCGTATCCGAGCGAGTCGGCGCGCAGCGTATCGATCGTGATCAGGATGATGTCGGGTCGCGCTGCGCCGATGGCGCCGCAATGCGAGCACGCCCGCGATCAGAAGCACGACGGTGACCACGGCGGCCACGATCTTTGCTGTCTTCGTCATCGGCGGAAGTGCGGGTCGCGTGGATATTTCTCGCGCGCTTTCGCGGTCCAGTAGCGCACGCCGTTCGCGTCGCCGAGCGCGTTCATGGTCTGGACGATGGCAGCGAAGTTGTCCGCCGTCGGCGCGCGCTCGATCAGTTGAAAGACGAGCGGTGTGGCGTCATTGCCGCGTCCCGTGCTGACGAGCAGCACGATCAGGCTTTGATAGGCCCGCGCGTCCGCCGGCGCGAGCGCAATCTCCTGCCGGAATGCCGCTTCGGCTTCCTGATTGCGTCCCAGCCGCGCCAGCAGATCGCCGCGCAGAAACGCGAGACCCGCGAACGGCGGTTTGTTCTCATCGACGACGATGCGCGCCGCTTCGTCGGCAGCCGCAAGCGCCTCGGCGTCACGGCCGGCCTGCTTCAACACACGCGCAAGCGTCACGCGCGCCGCCGCGCGATCGCCGCCATTCATGGCCTGCTTCGCGTGCTGTTCCGCAGCCGCAAGATCGCCGCGCGCCATCGCGATGCGGGCGAGCACTTCGTGCGCGCGCGGAGGATCGCGAAGCAGGACGAGCTCCGCGTGCTGCGACGCTTCATCGAGCTGTCCTGCTTCCAGCGCAAGCTCCGCCACCGCGGTCGCCAGCACGGTCGACTGCGGATTGGTCTTCAATCCTTCCTTCGCCGCGGCGATCGCTTCGTCGCGGCGTCCCATGCGCCGATACGTTTTCGCGGTCACGTCCCACACGTCGGTCATGCCGGGGTGAGCGCGGAGGATCTTCTGAAATGCGGCCAGCGCTTCGGGATCCTGGCCGGCACGGAACTTCGCAAAGGCACTGCGCAGATCGCGGAACGTCTGCCGCTCGTCTTTGGGATCAGACAGCGTCACCAGCCCTCCGCCGCCGATGTATCCGAGGGCCGCCAGTTTTGCCGCTTCCTCCGGCGCGATCGCCGCGGGCGACGCGGCCGGAACGATCATCGGCGCGATGGCCCTCTTCATTGCCGCGTACATGCGGCGGTCGCTCTGGGCCAGATTCTTCGTCTCGCCGGGATCGGCTGCGAGGTCGTAGAGCTCCTGCCGCGGCGCCAGGATGAAATGCTTCGCGCCGTCGATCAGCGAGTGCAGGTCGCTCCAGCCGAAGTGCAGGCGCGGATAAAAGGTCTCGCTGTAGACGGCGCGCGGTTTCACCGCCTCGCGAAAGATCGGACGGGCCTCGAGTCCCGGCGGCAACTCGATGTGCAGCTCATCGAGGATGGCCGGCATCACGTCGCGCAGTCCGACCGGCTCACTCACGCGCGACGCACGCGCGGAGTGCGGCAGCTTCACCAGCAGCGGCACCTGGATGCTCTCGCGATAGAGAAAGATCCCGTGCTCGTCCTCGCCATGATCGCCGAGGCCTTCGCCGTGATCGGACAGCAGGACGATCAGCGCCTGGTCATAGAGTCCCTGCGTTTTCAGCGTCGCGAGAAAGCGCCCGACGATGGCATCGGCGGCCGCGATCTCGGCGTCGTATGGTTGGAACTGCGATCGATACGGTTCCGGTGCGTCGTACGGCGCGTGCGGCTCGTACAGATGCAGCAGGAGAAAAAACGGCGGCGCGGCGTGCGTGCCGAGCCATTCGCCGGCGGCGCGCTCGGTCTCCACGCCGCTGCGCTGGATGCCGCCGAGCGATTGGTCGGCATGCTGGACGATCCGGTCGTCGAAGAAATCGAAGCCGCGATTGATGCCGGTGTCGGCGCGCAGCACGTATGCCGACACCGCGGCCGCCGTGGCATAGCCGTTCTGCTTCAACACCCCGGCGAGCGTGACGCGGGCCGGATCGAGGCGAAAGCCGGCGTTGTCGCGAATGCCGGTGTCGGCGGGAAGCCGTCCGGTGAGGATCGTCGCGTGCGACGGCAGGGTGAGCGGGGAGTGACTGTAGGCGCGCTCGAAGACGAGGGCGTCGCGCGCGAACGCATCGATCGCCGGTGTACGCACGCCGCGATAACCGTAGGCGGGGAGGTGATCGGAGCGCAGCGTGTCGATGGAGATGAGGATCACCGGCGGCCGTGCGGCGCTCTCGGTTCGGGCCCGGCCGCATCCGAAAAGCATCGCCGCAGCCAGCGCGAGGAAAAGGCCCGTCGCGAACGACGGGCCTTTCGTGGGATATGGAAGCGGGATCAGAACGTGACGCGCGCTCCGAACCGGATGACGCGCGGACTCATGATCGTCGAGATGTGGTTGTACGCCGGACCGGTTCCATCGGCGCCGACGTCGAGGAGATTGTTGCGGTCGAGGACCGTGAGCCTGTTGAGAACGTTGAAGACATCGACGGAGAAATTCAACGCCAGGTCATTCTGGAACTTGAAGTCCTTGGCCAGACGCAGATCGAGATTGGTGATGTTGGGAAGGCGGTGGTCGTCGAAGTCCGGCGACACCATCAGATTCTTCTGCGTTCCTTCCCGCCGGTCGCGGAAGGTGACGCGGTAGGGGACGAGGTAGCCCTCGCGTCCGTTCAGCGCCGCGCCGACGCTGATGTCCCACGGCAACTGGTACGCGCCGGTGAGGCTGTAGGCCCAGCGCGAGTTCATGTAGTTGCTGCCGATGCCGCCGCCCGAAGCGACCGTGGCACCGTCGCACACCGAGCAGCTGTCGAACGAATTCGTGCTGTTGCTCAGCAGCGGGGAGGGATCGACGATGGCGCCCGGACCGACGTGCTGCGTCCAGTCCGACAGCGTGATGTTGGCGCGCATCATCCAGCGGTTGGCCATGCGCTTGACCGCGGAGAGCTCGAGGTCCTGATAGGTCTGCGAGTAGTCGTCTCGATTCGTGAAGACGTAGTAGACCGGCGTGGCCACGCCGGTCTTGAGCGTGTAATACGGCACGCTGTACGACTGCCCGTCGGGCAGTTTGCCGGTGCGTGTACCGGCCAGCACGTAATCCGCGCTGGTGTAGTAGTCGCCCACGCCGCGCGTCTTCTCGAAGTGGTTCCAGGTGAAGTTCTTGCTCTTGCGATACGTGTAGTTGGCGCTGACGGCGAAGCCGGGCGTGAGCTCGTATTGCACGCCGCCGATCAGCTCATCGGTGGTCGGCGCCTTCATCCCGTAGTCGACCCGTCCCGGCGAGAAGCCGGCCGCGGTGTTGTTGGGGTCGATGTTCGCAAACGAATAGACGCCCGACGCGAAGTCGATCTCGCTGCGCTGTACGTTGCGGTCGCCGTTCACGTCATCCCAGTAGTAATAGAGGTACTGGACGCTATAGAAGGGATTCGCCGAGCCGACGTCGCTCGATCCCAGCTGATTGATGTAATGCGCGTAACTCCCTCGAACGAGCGCGCGATTGTCTTTGCCGAACGAGTATGTCGCTCCGACGCGCGGCGAGAATCCGTTCCACTCCAGCGAACGGTCATCACCGGCGTAGTTGACGGCCGGAAGGATGTCGGGCACGAGCGGATTGGCCGGCACCGAGCTGGCGAAATTCTTCGCGCTCTGCCAGTCGTAACGGCCGCCGACGTTGAGCGTCAGGTTGCCGGCGATGATCGTGTCGCCGACATAGAAGTCCTTGTACTTCGAGCCGAAGTTCGGAACGGCGTTGCGCGTGAGCGCGGCCAGCGCCGAGCCGTCATAGAAATTTCCGAACGTCTGATTGCCCGGCCACGACGTCTCCGAGCTGACCGGCGTGGTGCGATACTCGAAGCCCCACTTCAACTCGTGGCTGGTCTTGCTGGTGCTGATGAAGTTCGACGCATCGACGCGGTAGTCCTTCTGCGGGACGTCCTGCTGGAAGTAGTTGTACGAACGGTGCCAGCCGGCTGAGACGTCGGGGTGCGACCTGTTATAGCTGCTGCTGGTCCACCATGCGTTGACGTCGCGGCCGCCGATCGGCGTCAGCTCGTAACCGTTCTTGATGATGCCCACGAGGCCGGTCACATAGAAGTTGCTGCCGAAGATGTGCGTGTCCTCGAGCTTCAGCACATTGCCCGGGCCGTCCTGATTCGTGGCTGTTTCGATCGGGCGGGTGATGCTCAGCCCGCGCCCGTTGACGGTCTTGTTGTTGAACATGTAGTACGCGGACGCGCTGTTCGCCGGGACGATCTGACCATTCAGCTTCCCGTTCCAGCTCGTGATGTGGGTCTTCTGCGGGATGAGCGGTCCGGCGATGAAGTTGTCGATGTCGTTCTTCGAATACGCACCCCAGAGCCAGAGGCGGTCCTTGATGATCGGTCCGCCCGCTTCGAGGCCGTAGTCGTTGATGTGGTTGATCGAGTTCCCCGACGACAAGTACGACTGCGCTTCGGCTCGGAATCTCCGCGTCGGACTGAAATCCCTTGTCCGTCCAGAACAGCCGGCCGGAACCGGAGAGATCGTTCGTGCCGCGCTTGGAGACCATGTTGATCTGCACGCCCGGCGTGCGCAGACGCGGGTCCGATCCGCCGGTCGTGATCTGCATGTCCTGGAAGGAATCGAAGTCGTAGTAGAAGTTGGACGTCCCGGTGGCCTGCATTTCGGTGACGTTCACGCCGTCGAGATTCCACTCCGTCTGGTGGCGCTCGATGCCCTTGCCGATGAAGTACGACTGCTGGCCGGACTGATTGCCGCCGACGTTCACCGTGCTCACGAGCACGCCCGGAACGGTCTGCAGCATCACCCACGGGTCGCGCGCCGACGGCACTTCGCGCATCTCCACCTCGCTGATGTCCGAGCCGGTGATGGCGGTTCGAGTGTCGATGACCGGCGTCGCGTCGGTGATGGTGATCTCTTCCGAGACCGCAGGCTTGAGCTTGAAGTCGATCTGCGAGTTCGAGCCGATGCTGACGTCGACGGAGCGCAGTACGGGCGAGAACCCGCTCAGCTCCGCGCGAACGCTGTAGCGGCCCGGCGACTGGCTGAGAAAGCGATAGCCGCCGTTCGCGTCGGTGACGAAGGTCTGCGGGGCACCGATCCCCGAGAGCGTGACGGTGACGCCCGGAATGGCGGCGCCTGAGTCATCGAGGACCGTTCCGAATACGTTGCCGCCCGAGGTTTGCCCGGAGGCGGAGAGCACGATGAGCAATGTCAATCCGGCCGTAAACGTCATGATGAGCCGGACATACCTCTGTAAGGTCTGGTGTCGATTCAAGTGCTCCCCCTTTTTCTCCGATGATGGACAGGAAAACACTGACTCCGATTGCGGGCGAAGTCAACCAATTTGGCAAGTCTGCGTCATTCTGGAGCCGGCAAACGGCGCACGATTGCGAGCGCCGGTGGCCGCACGAGTGACGGATCGGCGCAACGCGCCAGATTTCTATCTCCTGACGCGGACTCAGTGGATGTAGCGGAAGCCGGTGTTGACGCCGTGACCGACGACGTACCCGAGGCCGATGTTCAGGTAGCCGAGAGTCTCGAGCCAGCGCGCGTTCTGGAGCGGACCGGCATTGACGGCGTCGAAGCCGACAGCCTTCGCCAGTTCCAGCGCAGTGTTCTTCGCGTCGTCGTCGTCCGAGGCCGCGAGGACCGTCAGCGTCTCCCCGCCGACCTTCCCGCTGTCCATGTGCTGCGCGAAAACGGTGTTGAACGCCTTCACGACCTTCGCCGCCGGCGCGAGCTTCTGCAGCTCTTCCGCGCCGCTGGTCGTAAAACCGATCGCGAGCCCCATGTTCTCGTCGAGAGCGTTCGTCACGTCGACGACGGTCTTCCCGTCGAGCGCGTTCCCCATCGTCTTCACGGTGTCGTTCACGGCGCCGAATGGAACGGCGAGAATGACGACCTCGCCCCACGCGGCCGTTTCACGGACGTTTTCCCTGCCGGTCGAGCGAACGTCATATCCGGCTCGGGTGAGTCCGCGCTGCAGTGCACTTCCGACGTTGCCGTTGCCGATGATTGCGATCTTCTTCATGTCAGTGTTCCTCCGCCAGTGATAAGTCTCGACCGCACGACGGTATTCCTCGCAACAACTAATGTCGTGCGGAACTTTATGCGTTGCCGGCGGCGTTACCCGTGCTGTCATGGCAGGAAAACTAAAAGCCGAAATCAAACAGCGTCGACCGTTCAGCAGCGTGCACGAGGAAGTCGTGCTCAGCCTCGTGCGAACCGCCGATCTGGTGCTGGCGCCGCTCACGGCCGTGCTGCGGGAGGAGAGCCTCAGCCTGTCCCAGTACAACATTCTTCGGGTCCTGCGCGGCTCCGGAGAGGAGGGACTGCCGTGCGGCGAAATCTCGGAGCGCATGGTTCGGCGCGATCCCGACCTCACGCGTCTTCTCGACCGGCTCGATGCGCGGGGACTGATCAGTCGCGTGCGCGGGACCGAGGATCGAAGAGTCGTCTTCGCGTCGATTACGGACGAGGGACGGCAACTCCTCGCGGACCTCGACGAACCGATCCGCCGCGCGACGAAAGAAACACTCTCGCACATGCCGGGCGAGCGTCTCGAGCTTCTTCGCGAGTTGCTCGATGAAGCGCGGAGCTCCGGCGAAGAGCGATGATCGCAGGATGACGAATCGGGGATCCAAACTTAGAATGCCCGCCCAATGCGCAGTCGCTGGATTCTCCTTTTCCTCACTCTCGCCCTCCCGCAAGTCTCTCTCGCTCAGACGAAACGGCCGCTCTCGCTCGACGATCTGCCGAGGCAGCGGACCGTTGGCAGTCCGCAGGTCTCGCCGGATGGACTCCGGATCGCGTACACGGTCGGCACCATCGATGCCGAAAAGGACCGCCGTGACTCCGATCTCTGGATGATCGGATGGAACGGCGAGGATCGCGTGCGACTGACCTCGCTGCCCGACAGCAGCGAGAGCAAGCCGAGTGGAGTCCGGACGGACGCTACCTGGCATTCATCGCTACGCGCGGCGACGAGGAGGCGAAGAAGAAAGGCGGTCAGGTGTGGCTGCTCGATCGGCGCGGCGGCGAGGCGCAGAAGCTCACCGACATCAAAGGCGGGGTGTCCGACTACGCCTGGTCGCCCGACGGCAAGCGCCTCGTGCTCGTCGTCAACGACTTCGATCCGAGCTCCGAGCCCGAGAAGAAAGAAGGGTGGAAGCGCAAGACCGCGCCTCCGATCGTGATCGACCGCTATCGCTTCAAAGAAGACGGCGACGGGTACCTCGGCGCGTTGCGCTCCCATCTGCAGCTGTTCGACGTGCAGACGCGCACCGCGGAAGTGTTGACCGCTGGGACATTCGACGAGAGGAATCCGAGCTGGTCCCCGGACGGAACGCTCATCGCCTTCGTGAGCAATCGCGAGAAAGATCCGGACCGCGTCGACAATCTCGACATCTTCGTCATCGAGCCGAAGAAAGATGCGCAGCCGCGTCGCATCACCACGTTCATCGGCCGTGACCACGGCCGGCCGGCGTGGAGTCCGGACAGCCGGTTCCTGGCGTTCCTGCAGGGCGACGATCCGAAGTACAGCGCGTACCGCATGAACAAGCTCGCGGTGGCTCCGGCCGCGGGAGGAGAGACGCGCGTGCTGACGGCGTCACTCGACCGCGCAGTGCAGGAGCCGTTGCTCTGGAGCGCGGACGGAAAAACGCTCACGTTCGTGGTGCAGGACGATCGCATCACGTACGTCGCGCGCACGCCGGCCGCGGGCGGCCGCATCGAGCCGCTGACTACCGGCCGCCGCGTCGTGTCCTCGATCGCCGCGCGCAACGATGGCGCGCTGGTGCTGCTGGCCGCCACGGCCGCGGAGCCCGACGAAGTGCACGTCTGGGAGAACGGCGCTCTCCGCCGCGTCACGCACGAGAACGATGCCTGGCTCGGCGAGCTGCAACTGGCGACGGTCGAAGACTTCTCGTGCCGCGCGAAGGATGGGACGGAAGTGCATGGGCTGATGTTCAAGCCTCCGTCGTACGTGCCGGGAAAGAAGTATCCGACGCTGCTCAACATTCATGGCGGTCCGAACTCGCAGGACCAGCATTCGTTCCATTTCGACCGGCAGTTGCTGGCCGCGAACGGCTACGTCGTGCTGGCAGTGAACTATCGCGGCAGCGCGGGCCGCGGCAACGCTTATCAGAAAGCGATCTTCGCCGACTGGGGCAATAAGGAAGTGATCGACCTGCTCGCCGCGGTCGACTATGCGGTCGCCGCGGGCATCGCCGATCCCGAGCGTCTCGGCATCGGAGGGTGGAGCTACGGAGGCATCCTCACTGACTACACGATCGCAACCGATCCGCGCTTCAAAGCAGCGATCTCCGGAGCCGGCAGCGCCCTGCAGCTCTCCATGTACGGCAGCGACGAGTACATCGCGCAATACGAGCTTGAGCTCGGCCCGCCCTGGAAGAACCCCGACGCCTGGATCAAGGTCTCGTATCCGTTCTTCCACGCCGACCGCATCAAGACTCCGACGCTCTACCTCGGCGGCCAGTCCGACTTCAACGTCCCCATCATCGGCAGCGAACAGATGTACCAGGCCCTGCGGAGCATGGGCGTCGACACGCAGCTCGTGATCTATCCGGGCCAGAACCACGGCATCACCACGCCGAGCTACGTGCGCGACCGCCTGGAACGATACCTGGCGTGGTTCGGACGGTACCTGATGCCCAAAAACGCGGGGTGAATTACAACACCGAGCATCCATACCCAATCGCGCAGACGACGACGGGCTGCGACAGCGTCTGCAACTCCGTCGGCGAGACGATGGTCACGTCGTTCGTCAGGTTGTCGGTTTCGGCGAGGAACACGATCGCGCCGGCGGTCCATGTCGACGAGGAGCTTGGGCGCACGAGGAAGAGAATCGAGTCCCCCGGCTGCTGCAGGTCGTCGAACCAGCTGCTGAGCGGCGTCTGTTCGTAAAAATCAGCGGCGTACTGTCTGGTCGTGCGCGCCCGCTCCGTGCGATCGGGCGTGAGGAGAAACGCGGTGATCTCGACCGGCTCGGCGAGCGACCGGACGCTGACGCTGATCCTCTTGTTGCGCGGCGGCTCGATCAGAAATTGCGGTGTGCCGACGAGCGCGCCGGTATAGCCGCTCGTCGAGGTGACGACCGGGATCGACGCCGAATACTCGCCGCCGCCCGCGCCGATGCTGATCAGATCGGCGCGCACCTGGGGCAGCGCATACGCACCCGATTCGAAGACGTCCGGAACGATGTCGAGACTGCCGACCACGCCGTCGAGTTGCATCGTGACGACGACGTCGTCGTACGTGACGAACGTGTGCGGAGCGATGCTGTAGGGGATCGAAGGATCCGAGGAACTGCCCGCGGTGTCGCGGCGATGAAAGACCATCCGTCCGGTGATCCCGACGTCCCAACGGTTCTCGAGGAGGAGGCGGGTCTTGAAGACGCTGTTGAAGGCGCCGCGCACGGATGCGGCGACCGGTACGACCGCGCGCGTCGCGTTGCGGGCGAGGCGAGCGTCCGGCTCGATATCGACGAGAAAATCCTGCGAACAGTACGTGCGCGAGCCGTCGTCATGCGGCACTTCCGCAATCACGACGACGTACACTTCGTCGGCGAATCCCGGATGCGTGCTGTAGAGCGTTTCCCGGATCGGCGTTCCGGGAGAAAACGTTTGATCGACGATTGTTCCCTCGATGAGGAAGCGGTTCACGTCGATGACGCTCCACCGCCTCGCGATCTGAGCTCGATAACGCGTCGCACCCGTGACCGGCGCAGCAGGGATCGTGATCTCCTGGCCCGAGCTCGCACGCAACAACCGGAATCCTTCGGAGCAGCGCGGAACCGGCTGGGCATGCAGCGATGTGGCGAGAACGAATCCCAGAAGTGCGAACCGGAGTTGCATCGATGTTCCTCCCGCCGCGCCCGGTTGCGACCGCGGTGCCACGGTGTTGCTCTCGGGAGGAACCATTTCGTCGACACGTCGGCGTTCGCCGTTGAGGACGATGTGTCACCTGGGAACGCCGGCACGTCGAAGACCAACGTGCGCATGGGGCAGGAGCTCAGCGGCCCATCTTCGTGAGCGCCGCTTCCATCTCGTCCATGATGCGATTCATCTTCTTCATCGTGAGCTCGAGCGGTTCGGACGTCGTCATGTCGACGCCGGCATCCTTGAGGAGATCGATCGGATACTTCGATCCGCCTGCCGACAGGAAGGCGAGGTACTTCGCGGTCGCACCCTTCTTGTCCTGTCCGTTGAGGACTTTCTCGGACAACGCGGCCGACGCCGTGAACGACGTTGCGTACTGATAGACGTAGTACGTCCGATAGAAGTGGGGGATGAAGGCCCACTCGTGCTTGACCACGTCGTCGACCACGCACACGCCCTTGTCGTGTCCGTAGTACTTGCGCGTCAGTTCGAGATACAGCTTGTCGAGCGCGTCGCCGGTGATCGGCTCGCCCTTCTCGGCCATGTCGTGAATGGTCTTCTCGAAATCGGCGAACTGCGTCTGGCGGAAGACCGTGCCTTTGAACCCTTCGAGATAGTTGCCGAGGAGCGCGAGACGGGTCGCCGGATCCTTGATCTGCTTCAGCATCGAGTCGATGAGCAGGGCCTCGTTGAACGTCGACGCCACTTCGGCCACGAAGATCGGATAGCCGGCCGTGATGAAGGGCTGGTTCTTGTTCGAGAGATAGCTCTGCATCGTGTGCCCGAGCTCGTGGGCCACGGTGCTCATGTCGTTGTACTGACCGTTGTAGTTGATGAGCATGTAGGGATGGACGTCGTACGCGCCGCCGTTCGAGTAGGCGCCCGAGCGCTTCCCGGGCGTGGGATAGAGATCGATCCAACGCTCCTTGAAGGCGCGGTCGATCACCGCGACGTAGTCCGCGCCGAGGGGAGCGAGCGCCGTGGCGATGTTCTTGCGCGCCTCTTCCGCGGTGTACTTGAGATCGACGCTGGCCACGAGCGGCGCGTAGAGGTCGTAGTAGTGAAGCTCGTCGAGCCCCATCATCCGCTTGCGAAGCTTGAGATAGCGGTGAAAGGTCGGCAGATTCGCGTTCACGCCGTCGACGAGGCTCGTGTAGACGGTGGTCGGAATGTTGTCGGTGTCGAGCGCCGCGTCGAGCGTCGTCGGATACTTGCGCGCCCGGATCGAGAACATGTCCGCCTGCAGGTTCGCGTTCATCGTCGATCCGAGAGTGTTGCGGTACTGGCCGAGAGCACCGAAGAAGGCCTCGAAGACTTTCTTGCGGTCTTCGCGATTCGGAAGCGAACGTGAGACCGAGAACGTCGCGGAGTCGAGCCGGCGGCTCGTTCCGTCGGCGAGCGTCACCGTCGGAAACGGGAAGTCGGAATTCACGAAGATCCCGTAGATGTCGCTCGCGGCCGGCGACATGAGACTCGCGTCCGCGATCAGTTTCTCCTCCGCTTCCGAGAGCGTATGCGCCTTCTTGCGCTGCAGATCCTGGAGGAAGAACTGGTAGGGCTTCAGCTTCGGCTCCGCGGCGAGGAACTGGTCGATGGCCGCCGCGTCCATCTTCAGGATCTCCGGCTGCAGCCAGGCCGTTGCCGCGGCGAACGTCGACCCGAGCTGCGACATCTCCTGCTTCATCGCCTGATACGTCGAGCTCCGGGTGTCCGTGTCAGCGTTCATCGCCGCGTAGACGAAGAGCCGCGCGAACTCCTTGTTGAGATTCGTGATGGCCTCGGCCGCGGCGAGCATCTTCGCCGGCGACTCCGCGATCGTCCCCTTGTACGACCCGACCTTCTCCATCTTCGCGACGAAGTCCGCTTTGGCGGCCTTCCAGGCGTCGTCGGATGCGTAGATGTCGGCGAGATTCCACTTGTACTGATCCGGGATCGAGCTGCGTTCCCGTGTCTGGGCCGCCGCCGTGAGCCCGACGAGGACCAGGAGCGCCAGCGCCTTCGCGCGATATACGTGCATAGACCTCTTTCCTTCTGAACGAGATTGTTCTCGCTGTCATACGCGAAGCGGCGCGCCTCGGTTTCAGGAAGATCTCATGAAACTTTCAGCGTCCTTTCAGGACGCCGCCCGCGGTCCTGCCTATCGTACGACCACCGCAAAATCCAAAGCCGATCATCAAGGAGCGATCCTGTGAACTCTTCGTATTCCCTCACGGCGTTGGCCGTACTGTTCAGTCTCGTCCTGATCTCCCCGGCTGCGCCAGCGGCAGCCGCGGTTCCCGACGATCCCCGCGCACGCGTCGCTGCCGCCTACGGCAAGCTTCCGCTGAGCTTCGAGCGAAACGAAGGTCAAACCGCAGCGGAAGTGTCCTACCTGTCCCGCGGACGCGGAACGACCCTCTTCCTGACGCCGTCCGAGGCCGTGCTCGCGCTGCGAGGGACGCGGAAGGATGCGAAACGCGCGGTGCTCCGGTTGCGCATGCTCGGTGCGAATGCCGCTCCTGCGATCGCGGGCGAAGAGCCGCTGCAGGGAACGGTCAGCTACTTCCGCGGCAATGACCCAAGCCAATGGCGCACGGGCGTGCGCACGTTCCGGCGGATCCGCTACGACGAGGTCTGGCCGGGCATCGATCTCGTCTGGCACGGTACGCAGAGCGCGCTCGAATACGACTTCATCGTCGACCCGGGCGTCGATCCCTCGCGCATCCGCCTGCGCGTCGATGGAGCCAAGCGCCTGCGTCTTGACGACCGCGGAAATCTCATCGCCGAAACGGCTGGTGGCGACGTCATTCAGCAGGCACCGGTTCTGTATCAAGAGAGCGCGGCGGGGCGCACGCCGGTGCGCGGCAAGTACGTGCTGCACGGCAAAAAGGAAATTGGTTTCGACGTCGGTGCCTACGATCGTAAGCGCAAGCTGATCATCGATCCCGTGCTCGAATACTCGACGTTTCTCGGCGCCACTTCCTTCGATGAAGCGTTTGCGATCGGCGTCGATGATCAGGGCCAGGCCTACGTGACCGGACCGACGCAGGAAGCGAACGACTTTCCGCCGAAAGGCCCCTTCCGCGCGGAGGACGCGAAGGACGGGTTTCTCATCTTCATTACCAAACTCAACGTCCTCGGCTCGAACACGGTGTACTCCGCGCTCCTCTCAGGAGCCGACGGCAAGCGTTGCATCGAGGGCGACTACTGCGGCCTCGTCGCGACAGGGATCGCCGTCATGCGCGATGGCAGAGCAGCCATCACCGGCGGCGTCGACAACTCCAGCAACAGCAGCACGTATCCGGTGACGGAGAACGCGTTCCAGAACAACGGCCTCAGTTGCTCGGGGTTCTGTCCCGTGCGCGGCCGGCGCAGCCTCGACGCATTCGTCACGATGCTGAGTGCCGACGGCCAGAAGATTCTCTACTCCACCTTCTACGGCGGCAGTGCTGCGGTCGACGACAAGCACGACGATGTGGGCGAAGCCATCGCCGTCGACGCCAACGCCCGGATCTACATCACCGGCCGCACCAGCTCGGACGATCTCCCGACCAAAAACGCGTTCCAGTTCTCGCGCCGGTCGTCCGGCGAAAAGACGGATGCGTTCATCGCCGTGTTCGACCCCTTCGAGTCTCGCGGCAACAAGACGCTCCTCTACGCCAGCTACCTCGGCGGCAACCGCGACGATGTCGGACGCGGCATCGCCGTCGATCCCGACAGGAATGCCTACGTCGTCGGCAGCACGAGCTCCACGAATCTCCAGACCAGGAGTCCGGCCGGGCAGTCGTTGCCGCCGCTGCAGGGCGGCTTCCAGGGCGGCGGGTTCGACGGATTCGTATCCAAGATCGACACCGAAGCAAGCGGCAATGACTCGCTGACGTACCTCTCGTACTTCGGCGGCGCGGTCAACGACCGCGTGGAAGGAGTCGCCGTCGATCCTCTCCAGCGCGCGTACATCACCGGAGCGACGAACTCCGATCCGGCGTCGTTCCCCCTCGTCAACGCGTTCGACTCGACGCAGCGAAACGGAGAAGCGTTCGTGGCCAAGCTGAACGCCGACGGCACGGCGCTCTTCTACTGCAGCTTCCTCGGCGGCGACAACGACAACACGGCCGCGGACTTCGAAGAGGGGATGGCCATCACCATCGATGCCCTCGGCAGCGCGTACGTCACGGGCAACACCACTTCGCGCGATTCGTTCCCGACGAGCGTGCTCGAGCCGCCGTTTCCGCCCGAGCAGCGCGGGACGGCGTTCGTGGCGAAGATCGGCCCCGGTGCCTCGGCCACGGCCACGCCGGTGCTGCTGTTCTCGAGCACGTTCGGCGGCGAAGGGACGAAGACGCGCGGCATTGCCTTGAATCCCGCCAACGATCCGTACATCGCCGGTGTGTCGTTCGGTGAATTGCCGACCACGGACGGCGCGTTCCAGACGACCTTCGGCGGCGCGAGCGACGCGTTCGTGTCAAAGATCGCGGACCTGCCGGATGGCGCGCCCGATACCACGGGTCTCTACGACTCCGTACGCAGCGAATTCCTGCTGCGGAACTCGAACAGCACCGGCGGTCCCGATCTGATCGTTCCGTTCGGGAAGCTGGGCGATCTTCCGGTTGCGGGTGACTGGGATGGGGATGACGTGACCGACGTCGGCGTGTACCGTCCCATCACCGGACAATTCATCCTCCAGCTCGTGCGCGACGGACAAATCGAGGTCGTCACCGTGAGTTTCCCCGGAAGCGAAGGCGATCTTCCGCTCGCGGGCGACTGGGACGGCGACGGCTTCGACACCGTCGGCGTGTTCCGCAATGGTGGCCGTACCGGGCAGACGTTCCTCATGACCAACGCGCGCGTGACGGAGAACCTCTTTCCCGATACCGAAATCATTTTCAACGCCGGCGAGGCCGGGGACCTCCCGCTCGCAGGCGATTGGAACGGCGATGGCCGCGATACCATCGGCCTGTTCCGCCCGTCGACCTCCACCTTCATTCAGATGGATGACCTCTCGGCCACCGCGGTGCGCTCGTTCACCTTCGGCATCGCGGGCGATTTGCCACTGGCCGGCAACTGGGACGCCGACACCGACGACGACGTCGGCAGTCTTCCGCCCCTCCGATCGCACCATGCACCTGACGACGGACTTCGGTGTCACGGCCGGAATCGTCTTCGAGTTCCAGGCAGCAAAGGGCGGTGTCTCGCCCGTGGCCGGCGACTGGGACGGGCAGTAGGGGGGTCTTCCGCAAAAACAAAAAGGGCGCCGTTGCCGGCGCCCTTCCGGGGTGGGAACGCTACGAGGTCGTAGCCCCCTTAGGTGTATTGGAACATTCCATGCGAATTGATTGCCTCCTCCCCCAAGTATTTCCGGCGGACCCGCAACAAGCGCCACGCCACATGCCGTGACCCACCAACGCCAGCGTTACGGACCGGATCGACCGCTCCTACTCGCCCCGGGGTGGAAGGGAGGAGCGGGAACTCGATTTCTGGTTCAAACTTCAATGATCATGCGGCCGTTTGCCGCACTCGCACGTACTGCTGGAAGGAACAGCATCCGCCAGGGTTTCATTGCAACCCGCCGGCCGCCCTCTCCTTCCGTGCATGATTAATAGAATACGATTTTTGATCGAAATGGCAACGAAAAATTCGCACAAAACCTTGTGCTACACTGTTTGGCCCCGGAGCCTTTTCCTATGAAACGTTTGCTCGCCGTCACGGGTGTCTGTGTGCTGTTCTCCACCGGACTCAACGCTGCCGTCGTCAGCGGCAAAGTCATGTTTCTCACCAAGCGCGGACAAAAACCCATCGTCAACGAAACGCTGGTGTGGCTCGAGCCGACGGGACGCGCTCCGAAACGCCCCGCCGCCGCGTTCACGATGACCACGCGCAGCAAGACGTTCCTCCCGCACGTGATCGCCGTTCCGGCAGGCTCCACCGTCGCCTTCCCGAACGAAGATCCCATCGCCCACAACCTCTTCTCCCTCACGCCCGGCAACACGTTCGACCTCGGTCTGTACCGCCGCGGCGCAGGGAAGGATCACAAGTTCAACACGCCCGGCGTCGTCAACGTCTACTGCAACGTCCATCCGAACATGTCGGCGGTCGTGCACGTGATGACGACTCCCTACTACGGCTTCACCGACGTCAACGGCAACTACTCCTTCGACATCCCGCCCGGCAAATATCGCGTGACCGCCTGGAACGAGCAGGGAGGCAGCGCCGCCTCCGACATCGAGATCAAGAACGACGGCTCTGTCGCCGGCGCGACCCTGCTCACGATCGACGGCCGTAACTTCCGCGCCGTCCAGCACACGAACAAATTCGGCCAGGCGTACCGCACGCCGAAGGAGTACTAGTGACGGCACAGACCCTCGACCGCGTCACGCTCGCCGAGCCTTCACCGCAGAAAAAAGAGTATGCGGTCGAGAAGCCGCGCGTGCCGCTGGTCCTGAAGCTCTTTGGCCTGACCGCACTCTTGATCGCGCTCGTCGTCGCCGTCGCCGTCGGCATCACCATCGAGCGCGCGAATCGCATCGCGAACGAAACCGTCCAGACCTCCATCAACGGCGCGGCGAAACTGTTCCGCTCCTTCGAAGAGCAGCGCCTCGGCAGACTCGAAGGCGTCACCAGCGTTCTCGGCGGCGACCCGAATTTCGCCGCGTACATTCAGACGGCACTGAATACGGCGCCCCAGGTCGCGCCACCCGACGCCGCTGACGCGCCTCCGCTCGCGGGCATCGACTACAGCAGCATCAACGATCAGATTCTCGAACAACGGGATCGCCTCAAGACCGACGTCATGCTGCTGCTCGACGATCAGGGCATCCTCGTCGCGCGCACCGACAAGCCGATGGTCGCCGCCGCGACGAAGGAAGACTTCTACGAGAAGGTCCCGATGGTGAAGCGCGTCGTCGACGATCAGAACGTGCCCACGACCTCGGGTGTGCTGACGCTGGAAGGGAAGCCGTATCACGCCGCCGTCGCTCCCATCGCTTCGGGTGCGAACAAGGTGCGCATCGGCTATCTGATCGGCGGCTACGCGATCGACGACAAATTTGCGAATCGCATCTCCGAGGCCACCAACGCGGGCGTTGTGTTCACGCCGAAGGGGAGTGGCGCGGAGACGGCGCGCTCGACGAATGCGCCGAGCGTGACGGCGGGGCAGGTGAGCGGCAAGAAAACCGACACCATCAGCGTCGACCAGAGCCGCTACATCTTCACCAGCGAGCCGCTGCTCTCCGGCAACGACATCGTCGGCACCGCGATCTTCCTCCGCTCGCTCGATCGCGAGCTAGCGCCGTTCAAGGAAATCGAAAAAACACTCCTCATCGGCGGCGGCGCGGCGCTCCTGCTCGCGTTCCTCTTCTCATGGCTGATCGCGAAGCGCGTCACGCGTCCCATCGAACAGCTCGCCGGCATCGCGCAGGCAGTCACAGCGGGCGACTACAGCGTGAGTCCCGACGTGAAGCGCAACGACGAAGTCGGAATCCTCGGCCGCTCGTTCGGCAAGATGATCAACTCCCTGCGCGACAAAGCGGAGCTCGAAGAGTTGTACGAGCAGATGGCCGAGAAATCGGCGGAGGCTCCCGCCGCCGCGCACATCGTCCAGCCGCCGCATTCCGAAGAAGGAACGATCCTCGTCACCGATCTGCGCGGAGCATTCGGGGAGGGCGATGCCGCCGCCGTGATCGGCACGATCGAAAAAGCGATGCGCACACAGGAGCGCGAAGTCGCGCGGCAGGACGGCGAAGTGCGCGAGATCAACGGGCATCGCCTCGTGTCGGTCTTCCACGGCGAGCGCGGGATCATCCACGCCATCCGCGCCGCGCGCGCGATCAATGAAGAGCTTCATCCGATCGCCATCGGCGTCGGCATCGCCACCGGGGAATTCGTCAGCGGCTCCGTCACGCTTGATGCCGACAGCGGACGCGCGACCGTCGGCAACGCGCCGCTGCTCGCGCTGCTCTTCGCCTGGCACGCGCCGAACGGCTTCGCCTACGTCTCGTACGAAACCGCGCAGGCCGCGGGCAACGAAGTGCTCTCCGCCGCGACACGCGAAGAAGTGAAGCTCAAGTGGATTCCGCAGCCGCTGCCCGTCGCGGCGCTGCCGCTCGTCAGTATGACCACCGGCATCATGCGCTCGATCGGAAGCGACAGCGACGCGACCATCCGCATGGACGCAACCGCGCCCGGCGTCACCGCGCCGGCAGCTGCGCAAGCCGATCTCGCCATGGGCCACGTGTTTGCGAGCCGCTATCGCATCGAGTCGATCCTCGGACGCGGCGGCATGGGCGTCGTCTACAAAGCCGTCGACACGCAGCTCGACGAAACGGTCGCGATCAAAACGCTTCCCGGCGACGTGATGAGCCGCTCGCCCGAAGACCTCGAGCGCTTCAAGCGCGAGATCCGCCTCGCGCGCAAGATCACGCACCGCAACGTGCTGCGCACGTACGACTACGGCGAAGCCGAAGGCGTCTACTTCATCAGCATGGAGTTCGTGCGCGGTTACACGCTCAACGAGTTGCTCGACGAAGCGCCGCAGCGCCAGATGCCCGCGCGCGCCAGCGTCGGCCTCACGCGCCAGATCTGCCGCGGCCTCCAGGCCGCGCACGAGCAGGGGATCATCCACCGCGACATCAAGCCGCAGAACGTGCTCATCGACGCGAAGGGCGAAGTGAAGCTGATGGACTTCGGCATCGCGCGCATGGCCGAGGCTGCGGAGGCGACGGCCATGACCCAGCAGGGACTCATCGTCGGCACGCCGCACTATATGAGCCCCGAGCAGGTGCAGGGCAAACAACTCGACGCGCGCAGCGACGTATACGCGATGGGCGTGCTGATGTACGAAATGCTCGTCGGCCGCCGCCCGTTCGAATCAAGCTCCCTCACCGGCGTCCTCACCGCCCACATCACCGAAAAGCCGAAGCCCCCCATCGACCTCCGCCCCGACATCGGCCGCGAAGTGAACGCGATCGTGATGAAGTGCCTCGCGAAAGAGCCGAAGGAACGCTACGCGGATGCGGGTGAGATGCTCGCGCAGTTGGATTCGATGCAGTTTAGGAGCGCGGCCGCCTAAGCATTGATCGCGCGGCATCTCGGAACGCCGGCGTCCTCGCCGGCTGGTCAGGCGCCGTCCTCGGCGCCTCTCTAACGGCGGCGGGGACGCCGCCGGCTCAGCCGGCGAGGACGCCGGCGCTCCCATGCCACTAAAACAACATCTCCAACAGCGCATGCCGGATGTAGAACTTGCCCAGCGTCAGCGCGTCCTTCTCATCCTCCGCCGCGAACGCGATCTTCTTCACCCGCAACAGCGGCACTTTGCGGAAGCGGCGGAAGTTCAGCTCGACGTAGACCGGCGTTCCGCGAATCGAGCGGGAGACGTTCGCGGTGCCGGGAGAGATGCCGCGCACGAATTCGTCGACGAGCTTGCGGAGCTGCGCATTCTCCGGAATCGCGTCGGTCGTCCAGACATCGATCCATCCGGACGGGCCGTAGGTGAGGCGGTAGCGCGTCGCGGCGAATGTGCCGACGGTTCCGGCGACGGGCCGTTCCAGCGACGGCGCGAGTGAGCGCTCGAGCGCTCCCGCGGCGCCGGCGATCTTCATCAGCGTCGGCGCGATGTCGCCGACCGGCACGTCGACGTACATCCGAGCGAGCGGATTCATCACCGTCACCGCCGCCCCGCCGTTGCGGCTGAATCCGTTCAGCCAGAACGTCTCTGCGCGCACGCCGCCGGCGTAGACGTGCAGATCGACCTTGCCGAACTTGCCGAGGTACGGAAACACGGCGGCAGGGGAGGCCTCGAGCTGCAGGTGATACGGCGTGGCAGCGAGCGCGGGAAGGGCGAGGAGAAGAATCGGGAGGAGTCGGAGCACCGACCGAAGGGTATCAGCGGTGCTCCGATCGCAAATCAATAGTGCAGCGAGAACTCCACGCCCATGAGGCGCGGGTCGTTCGTCATGCCCGTGAGGTTGTTGAAGTCGATGCCGTTCTGCACGATCACTTCATCGGTGAGGTTGCGGCCGAAGACGGCCAGGCCGTACCGGCCGTTGCCGAACGTGTAGCCGACGCGCAGGCCGAGCTCGAAGCTGTCGGCGTGGAACTCTTCCGACTCGTAGAGGAAGAACTGCTTGTCGCCGTGATAGGCCCAGTCGAGCGAAGTCGTGAACTGCCCGGCGCCGACGAGCTTGCGGTAGTCGATGATGCCGTTGATGATCCACTCCGGCGCGTGCGGCAGGCTGTTGCCGTTCACGAACGCGAGGCCGCCGGTGATCGGATCGAGCACCGTGCAGCCGCCGCCGCACGGCGCGACGGTGAGATTCGGATCCTTGATTTCGGTGTGGTTGTAGCTCAGACCCAGCGTCGCCAGCCACGCCGGCGCCGGCAGCCAGTTGATGTCCGCCTCGAAGCCGTAGCCTTCCGTCTTATCGACGTTCAGCAGCGTCGCGACATTGAACTGTCCGCCGACTGCCGTCACTTGCTGTCCTTCGATCTCGTAGCGATACACCGCGCCGTTGAAACGCAGCGTGCGCTCGAGCAGCTCCGACTTGAATCCCACTTCCGTCGAGAACAGCTCCTCGGTGTCTGCGACCGAGAGTCCGTTCGTCGCCGGATTCGAGCCGCCGCTCGTGTCGGGCGCGAAGAGGATGCGTCCCTGGATGCTCGGCGCGCGGGAGCCGGTGGCGATGCGGCCGTACAGGTTCGTGCGGTCGCTCAGCTTGAGCGTCGCGCTCACGTCCCAGTTGAAGAAATCGTCGTCCGTGCTCGCGCGCACCGGCGCCGTCGTGGGCGTGTTGAAGAACAGCGCCTGGATGCGCTCCGCCGAGAAATCCTTCTCGTCATGTGTGAAGCGCAGTCCCGCTTTCAGTTTCCAGCGATCGTTCATCTTGTAGTCGACGGATCCGAAAACCGCGTACGAGTCGGCGTTCTGCTCCTGCGTCGCGAAGCCTTCCTGCGGATTGCCCGGCAGGAATGAGGTGTAGCTGAACGTCTCGGCCTGGAGATCTTCGTTGAAGTAGAACCCGCCGACGAGCCACTGCAGCGGCGCGTCCGTGTTCGTCGCGTAGCGCAGCTCCTGCGTGAACTGCGTCAGCTCGGGAACGCCGTCCGCCGACTCGGAGGGGAACGGAATGAAGCCCGGTCCCATCGAGGGGAGGAACACCGCGCCGAATCCGCCGTCGATGTCGCCGCGGCTGTAGCTGTCGAGCGTGTCGTAGCCGGTGACGCCGGTGACGGTTCCGCCGGTGACATCGTAGTCCCACTTCAGCGCCGCACCGTGCGAGGAGATGTCCTGCACGTTGAGGCCGTCGTGGAAGACGACGTCCTGATCGAAGTGCGGCGTGTTGCTGCCCTTGTTCAGAATGTTCGCGCGGAAGATGCGCGCCGTGCCGTCGACGTCCCATCCGTGCACGTTCGCGAGCACGTCGAGCTGCTGCGTCGGCTCCCACAGGAACTGCAGGCGCCACGCGTAGTTTGAATACCCGCCGAGGGCGTTGTCCTCGCCGGTGTGCGCGTTGTCGACCCAGTCATCCTGATTCTGGTAGAGGAACGAGAAGCGCGCCGCGAGCGTCGGCGAAAGCTCCCCGCCGACGGCGCCTTTGAGATCGAGCGTGTTGTACGTCCCGTACGAAAGCGTCCCGCCGGCATCGAAATCGTGCGTCGGCTTTTTCGACTCGAACTTGATCGCGCCCGCGGGCGTGTTGCGCCCGAACAGCGTGCCCTGCGGACCGCGCAGAACTTCCACGCGCTCGATGTCCCACACCGGCATGCCCTTGAGAATCGCGTTCTCGAGCACGACTTCGTCGTAGACCATCGACACCGGCTGCGACGCGTTGAGATCGAAGTCCGTGTTGCCGAGGCCGCGGATGTAAAAGCGCGGAAACGCGCGGCCGAACGACGACTCGATGATGAGACTCGGCACACGCCCCGACAACGCCTTCACATCCGCGCCGCCGGTGGTGACCGTCTCCATCGCCTGATCGCTCACCGCCGTCACGGCCGCGGGAACGTCCTGCACATTCTCCTCGCGCTTCTGCGCGGTGACGGTGATCTCCTCGAGCACCGTCGGGTCTTCAGGCGGCGGCGGAGGTTCCGGTGGAGTCTGCGCGACTGCGGGCAGGGTGAGAAGAACGACGAGGAGAAGGATCAAGCGCCGGGCGAACGAATGAGCCATTGGTTTTCCTCCGTAATTCAGTATCGGAACCGGTTAAAGATGAGCCTACCACGCCGGGGCGATGACGTGAGAACGGTCACCGGTCAAGCGCTCGCTCGACACCATCCAGCCTTTA
>CAVTGG010000006.1:0-347517 GCA_963734155.1 uncultured Acidobacteriota bacterium | reverse complement strand
GGGGGTGTGATCCAGATCACAAAACAGTCGGAGTACACTGTTACATACGCCCATGCTCGAAAGAATCAAGAATGCCATCCGTCCCGGCGGAGACGAGAAGCCCATTCCTCGGAAGACGACCGAGGTGCGGTTCGATGGCGTCGGGCTCGCGGATCCGATCGAGCGCGCGCAAACGCATGAGCCGGCGCTGATTCTGCTCGAAGGCGATTTTCCGGGGCAGGTGTTCCGGTTGCGGCAGGGGCGGCAGATCATCGGCCGCCGTCCGGAATGCGACATCCGCCTGCGCGAGCGGGCGGTGAGCGGCATTCACGCCGAGATCGTGCGGCTGCGCGACAACGTCACCATCAATGATCTCGCGAGCACGAACGGTACGCTCGTCAACGGCATGCGCATCCGCAACCCGGTGCCGCTGCTGCAGGGCAATCTCCTGAAGCTCGGCAACTGCGTGTTCAAGTATGTCGACTCGCTGCTCGAAGTCGAATTCACCGAGGCTTTGCACTCGCGCGGCATCACCGACCAGCTCACCGGCGCGTACAACAAGTCGTACATCGTCGCGCGCCTCGGCTTCATCCTCGACATGGCCATGGAGACGAAGCCGGTCAGCGTGATCACGTTCGACTTCGACAACTTCAAACAGGTCAACGATCAATTCGGACACGCGGCGGGCGATCACATCCTGCGCGTCACCTCGGCGCTGATCGTGTCGGAGTTCGTGCGGCCGCAGGACGTGTTCGCGCGGATGGGCGGCGAGGAGTTCGTGCTCATTCTTCCGGAGACCTCGATCGAGCTGGCGGTCGACATCGCGGAGCGCCTCCGCCTGATGTTCGAGGAGCGGACGTTCGCGTACGAAGGACAGGAGATTCGCCTGACCTCGTCGTTCGGCGTCAGCCACGCGACGAGCCCGTTCGAGCAGCCGGAGTCGATCCTCGAGCGCGTCGACGAGTTGCTCTATCGCTCGAAGCGCGAGGGCCGCAATCGGGTGAGCGCATAATCCGCTCGGCTTCCGATCGTCGGAAGAAGACGCGCGGCCGGAGCTGCTGTTTGGATTCCTGCCGACGCATTGGCATCGCGGCATCGCCTCCGAGGCAGCGGGACGTTGAACGGACTGGAGACGCTGTTCTTCGAGATTCGGAACGCCGGCGTCCCCGCCGGCTGATCAGGCGCCGTCTCGGCGCCTCGGCGGCGAGGACGCCGCCGGGCCAGCCGCCGAGGACGGCGGCGTTCCCAGGTTAAGAGAAACCCTTAGGCCGGTCGTCGAGCCGCGTCGCCAGATCCGCCATCGCGCCGAGGTAGATCGGCTCGCCGGCGGTGAAATCGATCGGCGCTTTGACACCGGACGCGCGGATCGTGACGCGGCTCGCGTCGGCGTCGACGAGGATGTCGTCGATCGTCGGCACCTTCACTTCGACGTGCTTCGGTCCGTCGACGAGCACGCGCTTGTTCGTGATGAAGAGATTCGTCGTGTTCTGGCTGCCGGTGAGCCGGACCTCCGCGGTGTACATGCAGTACTCGTGGAGCCCAAGCGGCACCGTCGTTTCGCATCGCGGCGCGTTGCGATGATCGATGCCGCGCAGCCGGATGAACTGCGCCTCGGATGACGTATCGATCGGCATGTCCTCGGGGCGGATGCGGAAGCCTTCCTGAATGGCGCGGACGATCTTCAGCTGCGTGTCGCCGAGGCGATCGTCGGCGAGGTAGTGCCAGAGGATCGTCGAATAGACGGCCTGCTTCACGGCCAGCGCGTCCTCGGCGATGAGTCCCGCGGCGTCGCTGGCGCGATCCATCAGCGCCGCGATGTCGGCGGCACGATCCGCGCCGAGCTTGCCGAGCGTCGAGAAGCCGACATGCAGCACCGTGCCGATCGCGGTGTCGGCCCAGATGGCGTAGGGGAGATCGAGCTTTTCGTTTTCGCGCTGCACGCGCTGCAGCGCCTCGTCGGTCGGATCTTCGCGCAGATGCTCCAGCGCGCCGGTGTAGGCGGAGAGCAGCTCGCGATTGCGCGCGTCGCGCTCCTCGCGCTCTTTGCGAACGCGCTCGTCCTGCTGTCGCACGACGCGACGTTTCTGGGCGGTGATGAAGACCGGAATCGCCAGCAGAATCAAGCCGAGAATCAGCCACACCGCGCCGGCCGCGCCTTTGCTCGCGACGACGGCGAGTCCGAGGAGCAGGAAGAGAATGCCGGCGGCGGTGAGGCCGAGCATCATCTTTCCGTTCGGACCGCCGAACACCGAAGAGAAGAACGGTTGCGAGGCGAGCGACCGCGTCGGCGGCACCTCCGGGCTGCGGATCGAGCGAAGGTCGGCGGCGTAGAAGATCTCGGGCCGGTGTCGAATGAACTCCCCGTTCGAGCCGGTGCTCAGCTCGGGGTTGTCATCGAGAGCGCGGAGATCGCGGCGGCGGCCGACGGCGAAACGGAAGAAGCTGTTCCCGAGTGATTTCTGAACTATAAAGCTCACGGCGCTCTCAGCGGTTGCGTAACTCGTGCCTGATTCACTTCAGCGTCCGTAAGTAGTTCGCAATCTCCACCGCGTCCTGCGGCGGCATGTCGAGGCCGGGCATGTTCGACGCCGGGTTGAGCGAGGCCGGGCTGTGAATGAATTTCGCCAGATTCTCGGGCGTGTTCTGCACCACTCCGTTGCTGATGGTCGGGCGCGAGCCGATGCCTTCGAGCGACGGACCGATCGAGCCCTGCGGTCCGGCGACGCCGGGAATGGCGTGGCAAACATTGCAGCCGTACTGCGCGATCAGCTGGCGGCCGCGCTCGACATCGATTTTCTGATTCGCCGGATTTCTGGCAGGCGGCGGCGAGGAGAAACACGATGGCGATGCGCTTCATCACGTCGTCAGAGTGTACAGGGAGGCGGCACGGCTTTTGACACCTCGCTTCCTGCATGAAGCGCGCACTCGCGAATGCGGTCGTCGTCATCACAGGCGGATCGAGCGGCATCGGCCACGCGACGGCGCTTGCGTTCGCGCGCTGCAAGTCGCGCGTGGTGATCGCGAGCCGCAGCGGCGAGGCCCTCGGGCGCGTGTTGCGCGAGCTCAGAGACCTCGGTGCGGAAGCTCACGCCGTTCCCGCCGACGTCTCGCACTTTGAAGACGTCCAGCGCATCGCGCGCGAGACCGTCGGCCGCTTCGGCCGCATCGACGTCTGGATCAACAACGCCGCGGTCGCGGAGTGGGCGTTCATCGAAGAGATGACGTCCGACGAGATGCGCCGAGTGATCGATGTGAATGTGCTCGGTCCGATGTACGGCGTACGCGTCGCGCTGCCGCATCTGAAGGAAACGAACGGCGTGATCATCAACGTCGCCTCCGCGCTTGCCGATCGCGCGATTCCGCTGCTGTCGACGTACTCCGCGTCGAAGGCCGCGGTGAAGTCGTTCAGCGATTCGCTGCGGATGGAGCTCCGCGACTCCGGCGCGAACGTCGACGTCGTGACGATCCTGCCGTCGTCGATCAACACGCCGTTCTATCAATGGGGGCCGTCGAAGCTCGGCGTGCGGCCGCATCCGGTGTCGGTGATCTATCCGCCGCAGCTCGTCGCCGAGGCCATGGTGTCGGCGGCGCAGCGCCCGCAGCGCGAGATCTTCGTCGGCGTGATGGGGAAGCTGCTGTCGATCGCCGAGCGCATCAGCCCCGCGGCGATGGACTGGTACATGCTCCAGCGGCGCAACATGTTCCGCCAGCAGTACAGCGCCATCGAGGACGAAGGAGAGTCGAATCTCTTCCGCACGCCGGACGAGAGCGCGATCGATGGTCCATTTGTTGACGAAACGCGGAAGACGAGCGTCTACACGAAGGCGGTGGAGCTGCGGCCGCGGATGCGGCGGGTGATTGCGGCGAGCGCGCTGGCGGCGGCGTTCGCGCTGGTGGCGAAGCGCGTCAGCAGGCGTTCCCGCTTGGGAACTGCAGCACGTCTCCGCCCTCTTGCGCGGCTCCGCGCATCGACCGCGCGGCGGCCGTGATCAGATCGCCGAGGACGTCGATGTCGAAGGGCTTGCGCACGATCGAATGCACCATCGCGCCGTCGAGCTGGCGGAACGCGCCCGGATCGCCGGCGCTGATCACGATCACCGCGGGACGCTCGTGCGTCCGCTTCTTCAGATAGTCGATCAACCCGAAGCCGTCGATGTTCGGCATCATCAGATCGACCACGACGACCGCGTATTCGCGCGCCTCGAGCTTCTCGATCGCATCGGCGCCGTCGCGCGCCGATTCAACGGGAAAGCCCGCGCGCTCCACGATCTTCGTGACGAGCGCACGAATCGCGGGCTCGTCATCCACTACGAGTACCCGACCTTCCGGACCCATGCTCCGCGGGCAAGCAAGTTGTGGACCAGCGGGCGGGCGAGCAGGCGGGCAGCGGGCAGGGGAGCCGCAACCAGCTGCTCGCCGCCCGCCTGCCCGCCGCCCGCCTGCCCGCGTGATCCTGGCTCACCCCTTGCTCCCTGACTGTTTGCCGTAATTGAACGCTCTGGAGGGCGCTTGCAATACACCATTGAAGCGCGAGAACTGACCACCCGGCCCGCGTACGACGTCGAATCCCGCCGTACCGTCATCGAGGCGAACGACGAAAGCGAAGCGATTCATCAGTATTTGAAGGACAGCGATGCGGAGCTGGTGAGCTTCACGACCCCTCACCGCAGTTCCGAATCGATTGCCACCGTGAAAAAGGAAGACACGATTCTCCTCGTGCGCGTGTACGCGGCCTGAGCGATAGAATCGCCGCCGCATGAGTGCGGCATGGGCGCTGCTGGCGTTCGTCATGACCCTCGCCGGTGGCTGGTTCGCGTTCCGCCATCAGCGCTACCTCCACGCCATCATGGCCTTCTCCGCAGGCCTCTTGATCGGCGTCGCCTTCCTCGACCTCATCCCGGAAATCGTTGCCGTCGCCAGCGCCGAATCGATCCCGCTGCGCTCGTTGACGGTCACGATCATCCTCGGCTTCGTCGCGATTTTCCTGCTCGAGAAACTGACGATCATCCATAGCGAGAAATCGCATGACGAGCCGGGACATCAGCACAACGTCGGCCTCGTCGGCGCGCTCGGACTCTCGTTTCACAGCTTCCTCGACGGCCTCGCGATCGGCGTCGGCTTTCAGGCGGGGAACGAAGTCGGCTTCATCGTGCTTGATGGCCGTCCTCGCGCACGATTTCGCCGACGGTCTGAACACCGTCACGTTCATGCTCGCCACGCGCAACAACCGCTGGCGCACGCTAACGCTGCTCGTCGTCAACGCTCTCGCGCCGGTCGCCGGCGCGCTCTCCGCGAACCTGCTGCACATCGAGCCGCGTGTCCTCGCGTATCAGCTCGCGTTCTTCGCCGGATTTCTCCTTTATCTCGGCGCGAGCGATCTTCTCCCGCACGGCCACGAACAGCCGCGGTTCACGCTGATTTTTTCCACGCTCGCCGGATTGGGGACGGCGGGCGTGGTGGTGTTTGCGCTCGAGTCAGTTCACTGAGCCGCGTCCGGGAACGGATTCACCTTGTTGTCCACCGGCGTCACCGTCTTCAGGTAATCGTAGATCGCGCCGAGGTCTTCGTCCGTCATGTCGGAGTACGCGATCCAGGGCATCAGCGTGTTGCGGCCTTTCGGCGCCGGCGGCGCGTTCTCGGCGGTGAAGTTCGCGAACGCGCGGAAGCGGCCGATGAACTCCTCCTTCGTCGCGCGGCCCATGAACGTCGACGGATGCGGCGTGATGTTCGCCGTCACGACGCGGAACCACGGCGTGTGCATCTCCCATCCGCCGGCGAAGTCTTTTCCGGGAAGCGGATTGCCCTTGTCATCCTTCGGCGTGTGGCACTCCACGCACGCGCCGATCTGCGTGAGGTACTTGCCGTACGCGAGGTGATCGCTCGGCGGCGGCGCGGTCACCGGTCCCGCCAGCGGCTCCGGAATGAACTTCTCGATGAAGTTCAGCGGCACGTTCAACTTCTTCTCCGGCTTCACGTACCGCTGCGGCTTGAGCGTGCGCAGATACGCCACGATCGCCTTCGCATCGTCGTCGCTCATGTGCTTGAAGTGCTGGTACGGCATGATCGGGAAGAGGGCGTTGCCCTCGCGGTCGACGCCCTCGCGGATTGCGCGCAGGATCTCGCCGTCGGTCCATTTGCCGAGGCCCGTTTCGGGATCGGGAGTGAGATTCGACGCCGCCAGCGTGCCGGGAAAATCGACCCGTTTGTCCCATACCCAACCGCCGACTCCTTCGCGCCCCGGCTTGACCGGCAGCCCATACGCCATGGCGTGCTCGGAGTGGCAGTCGATGCAGACCGAAACGTGATGCACGAGATACTTCTCCGCGCGCGAGACGCTCCGGCGTGGCTTCGATCTTCTCCGCCGACGCCGCCCGCTGCGCCGGCTTTTTCAGCGAGAGATACGAAACGCCGATCGCCGCCAGCGCGACGATGACCAGCAACACGATTCCGACGACCTTCAAAAAGGTTTTCATGCTCTCTCCGAACGAATGGACGATTGGGTGGGTATTCTACTGACGAACTATGTTTCTGACGACTGCTCTGCTCGCAACCACGCTCACCACGAAAGTGCTCGCGCACTACGACAAGCACGAGTCGAAGCGACTCGTGCCGATGCTCAGCGAGGTAATCCGCTTTCCGACCTATGAAAACAACGCCGAGGCGCATGCGGCGCAGAAAGCGTGGCTGCTGAAGACGGCGAAGGAGCTTGGGTTCGTCGCGCGCGATGCCGGCAAGATCACGGAGATCGAGCTTGCCGGTCCCGCGGGCGCGCCGGTCCTCGGCCTGGTGATTCACGGCGACGTGCAGCCGGTCGACGCCGACGCCTGGTCGTTCGCGCCGTTCGGCGGCGAGGTGAAAGACGGCTACGTCCTCGGCCGCGGCGCCGCTGACGACAAAGGTCCGCTCGTGCAGGCGTTGCTGACGATGAAAGCGCTGAAGGAAAGCGGCGTGAAACGTACGCACACCATTCGCCTGCTCGTCGGCAGCGAAGAAGAATCCGCCGCCGGCGAGATCGCGGAGTATCTGACGACGCACAAGCCGCCCGATTACTCGCTCGTGCTCGACGCCGTGTTCCCGGCCGTCGTCGGCGAGAAGGCGTGGGACGGCATCGCGATCGCGGCGGCATCACTCGCCGATCGCGGTGACTCGGAATTGCCGTACACCGTGGCGTCACTCGATGCCGGACTCTCGCCGAGCATCGTGCCCGATCGCGCCGAATTGAAATTGCGATGGAAGCCCGGCAAGCCGCTGAATTGGGACAAGACGATCGCCGAGCTGACGGCGCTGACGTTGCCGGAAGGCACGCGCCTCGTTGCCGGTCCGAGCGCGGATGCGGATGTGCTGCGCGTCGTCGTGTACGGCAAGTCGGCTCATTCGGGGATGAACATTACCGGCGGCCGCAATGCGCTCGTCGCATTGGCGCGTGCGATGGAAGGAAGACTCCCGCGCGGTGGTGCCGATGATCTCCTCGCGTTCGCACGCGTGGCAGGCCAGGACCTCTACGGCTCCGGCCTCGGCATCACGAGCAATGATCCGATCTGGGGCCGCTACGCCGTGAATGTCGCGACGGTGAAGCCCGCAAAGAAGGATGCGTCGAAGACCGTGCTCTTCGTCAACCTCCGCCGCACGCCGCCGCGCGATGCGAAGCAGTCGAAGGCGCAGCTCGAGCAATTCCTCCGCGACTTCAACGCGCGCACCGGCGCGTCGCTGACCGTGATCGACGAAGAGTCGTATTTCGAAGACGAGCCGCTCGTCTTCGATCCGAACGCGAAATTCATCCGCCGACTGATGAACGTCTACTCGCGCGCGACCGGTGAGAAAGCGCAGCCCGCGATTGCCGGCGGCGGAACGTACGCGAAGCGACTCCCGAACTCGATCGCGTTCGGCATGTGGTTCCCCGACAAGCCGTATCCGGGCCACGATCTCGACGAGAAGATTCCGATCGATGACCTGCAGCGCGGCGCGCGCGTGCTCATCCACGCATTGACGGATCTCGCCACGGGCGCGAAGATCGACGAGCCATTCAAACCCTAGGCGATTTCCTCACTGCCGCGCGCCGTCTGGCCGTCCTCACCGGCGCGGGATGCAGCACGCGATCGGGCATTCCGGACTACCGCAGCCCCGGCGGCGCGTGGACGCGGCACAAGCCGATTTACTACAGCGCGTTCGTGCGAAGTGCGGAGGTGCGGCGGTTCTACTGGGCGCGCAGTTTCCGCGGCTGGCCGCGCTTCGACGCGGCGCGGCCGAATGCCGCGCATCGCGCGCTGGCGCAACTCGAAGCACACGGACGTGTGCACCAGCTCATCACCCAGAATGTCGACGATCTGCATCAGGAAGCGGGCAGCCGCGCGGTGGTGCAGCTGCATGGCCGTAACCGCGTCGTCGTTTGCCTCGGATGCCGCGGCGAGTTCCCGCGCGAGGCGATCCAGCAGCGGCTCGCGGAGCTGAACGCGGACTGGCTCGCGCGTGCGCCGTGGCACACGCTCGATGCGGACGAAGCGGACTTCGCGCCGGACGGCGATGCGAATGTCGCGCAGGACGTCGTCGGTGCGTTTCGCGTTCCCGATTGCGATCGTTGCGGCGGCGTGCTCAAGCCGGCGGTCGTCTTCTTCGGCGAGTCCGTGCCGCGCGAGAAAGTCGACTACGCGATGCGGCGCGTCGAAGAAGCGGATGCGCTGCTCGTCGTCGGTTCGTCGCTCACGGTTTGGTCGGGCTTCCGCTTCGTCAAACGCGCGCACGAGCGCGGCCTTCCGATCGCGATCGTCAACATCGGCCCCACGCGCGGCGACGAGCTGGCCACTTTGAAAGTCGAGCGTGAATGCGGCGAGGCACTCACAGCTGCAATCGCACGGTCTCCGGCCGGTTGACGTAGCCGATCTCGACCGAGTCGACGCCGATCCTGCGAATCACGAACGTGTCCTCGATCGTGTCGCCCACCTGCGCCGTGATCACCTGACCCTTGCCCGAAAACGCGACGATCAGATTGTCGCCGCGGCCGAAGCGTCCGATGAGTTGATATTGAAACGCGGGTGGCGGCGGGATCACGGGCGTCGTGTCGACGACCACCGGCGGTGCGACGACGACCGGTTCCGGCGGTGGCGCTTCTTCTTTCTTCACGACCTTCGGCTTCGCCGGCGGCGGCTCGACGAACTGAAACGGATTGCGATGCGAAGCGGCGACGAGAACGATGGCGGCGATCAGGCTCACCTCATTGCGACGATCCGCCGGGACGGACGTTTCGCAACTCGATCAGCGTGATCTCCGGCGTCATGCCGAGCCGGACGGGCACGAGCCAGTAACCCGTGCCGGTGTTGATGTAGAGCTGCGTCGGGCCGACGCGATAGAGGCCCATGTGATAGCGCACGAACACGCCGGCGAGCGACCAGTGCAGCGGACGGAATCCCATCTGCCCGCCGTGCGTGTGCGCCGAGAGCGCGAGCGGGATGCGGCGGCGCACCGCTTCATCGAGGAGCTTCGGCTGATGCGCGACCGCGATCGGAATCGACGTCGCCGGTTTCGACGCGAGCGCTTTGTCGAAACTCGGAGCGAGGTTGTCGCTGGCCCGCGTAATCCGACAGGCCGGCGATCCAGAGATCGCCCAGCGCGTAGCCTTCGTTGACGAGCAGCCGGATGCGGCTGCCGCGCAGTTGCGCGATTACGGACTGCGCATTGCCGTACATCTCGTGATTGCCGAGCACCGCGAGCAGCGGCGTCGACGGCGTGAGCGAGCGCGTGCCTTCGAGCAGCTTCGGGACGAAGTACGGATCGTCATCGATCAAATCGCCGGCGATGATCGCGACGTCCGGCTGCAGCTCGCTCGTCGTGGTGAAGATTTTTCGCAGGCGCGACGGGCGCGTGAAGAGGCCGACGTGCAGATCGCCGAGGAGCGCGATGCGCGTGCCTTCGAGCGACGCTGGGAGATTCTCGACCGCGATCGGCACGCGCTCCACGCGCAGCGGCACGATGGCGTGGTAGTAGCCGACGACCGTGCCGAGGAGCACCATCCAGAGAAAAATGCGCGACGGCCAGCGCGCGAACTCGACGAACGTGCGGCGGCGGCGGAACGGGATCCACGCGAGCAGGATCAGAAAGATCGCGATCGAGTAGAGCATCGCGAAGAACGTCCACGAGCACCAGAGCGGGCCGAGGGTCGCGCGGAGAATGCGCATCGCCGGCGTGGACGTGCGCAGGAACGGCAGGAGCGGCCACATCAGATTGCCCAGGATCACCAGCGCCAGCACGATCCGTTTCCTCTTCGGATGCAACCGCACCAACTGGCGATAGGTGATCCAGTTGAAGGGGAGGAAGAGGAGGAGAATGATCGCGAGAAAGATCAGCAGGCGCATGCGCGCCGCGCAGTTTACCTGCGCACCAGAACGATCTCCTGCGTCTCGTACTCCTCGGCCTCCGCCACCACGACGACTTCGCGCCGCGTCAGCTGCTGCTTGAGGTACGTGTGGAGGACCGCCTTCTTGCGAAGCTCGCGGAGCTCAGCGATGCTCGCGGGCGATTCGCGCTCGAACACAGAGTGCCGCCGGATCTCACTCTCGAGTCGCGCCACCTGCCGGCGTAGCCAATCGGTGTAGCTCATACGCATCCATATTCGGTTTGCGGCGCGGAAGGTTGCGTGAGGCGGGTCACGCGTTCACGAAAATGTAATCGGTTTCAGAATGTATCCTTCTCGACGTGATTTACGCCATCGCCCGCGGCCTCGCGCTCTTCCTCGGCGCGTTCAGCCTCCTCAATCTCGCGGGCGATCTCCGCTTCGCCCACGCGAATGCGAACCTCTGGTGGATCGACTTTTCTCCATTGCCCGCTGCGCTTCGCTTCGCTCTCCTCGCCGCGGTAGGAGTGGCACTCCTGCTCTTCCGCCCGGCCGCGCTCATCATGATCGCGCTCCTCGCCGCGATCGTGAATGCCATCCGCTACTACATCGTCCTCGCGCGCGGCGACATCAGCACGAGTCTTCCCATCCCGCTGTCGCTCTTCGTCGCCGGTTTGCTCGTGTTCATCCTGATCGCGCAACGCCGTAGTCCTGAGCGTCGTCCGCTGCTCGTTTTCGCGACCTTCGCCGCCGCATGCATCCTCTTCCCGATCGCACAAATCACGTTCTTCGGCGTGACCGACTACCGCCGCCCCGCGGATGTCATCGTGATCTTCGGCGCGCGAACGCATGCGGACGGAACGCTCTCCGCGTCGCTGCGTGATCGTGTGCGCACCGGCTGCGAGCTCTATCGCGCCGGCCTCGCTCCGCGCATGATCGTCTCCGGCGGCCCCGGCGACGGCGCGATCCATGAGACCGAAGCCATGCGCCGCGCCGCGATTCAATACGGCGTTCCCGCATCGGCGATCACGCTCGACCCGCACGGCGTGAACACTGAGTCGACCGTCCGCAACACCGCTCGCAGCGGCCCGCGCATCCTCGCCGTCAGCCACTTCTACCACCTCCCGCGGATCAAGATGACGTACCAGCGCTACGGCGTCGATGTCTGGACCGTCCCCGCGCGCGCGTCGTCGGTGACGCCGGTGATGTACAACGTGGCAAGAGAGAGTGTGGCGTTTTGGGCGTATTATTTTCGGAGATTACTATGAGCATGAATACCCGAGCACTTGCTCCTCCGCGCCTCTTCACTGTGAAGGAGTACTACCGCATGGCGGAAGCCGGGAATTCTCAAGCCGGACGATCGAGTCGAACTGATCGAAGGGGAGATCGTCGAGATGAGTCCGAGCGGAGTCCCCGCATGCCGGGTATGATCACGTAAGCTGAACTCTCTTCTGAGTGAGGCACTGCAGGGGAAGCCGTTGCTCGTCCGAGTGCAAAGCCCGGTACGCCTCAGCCAGTTCTCGGAACCTGAGCCGGATCTCGCTGTCGTACACAGACGGGAAGATTTCTACACGCACTCCCATCCGATGCCTCCGACGTTGCGCTTGTCATTGAAGTTGCCGATAGCAGACTGGCATACGACCGCTCGATCAAGATCCCGCTCTATCTCCGATCGGGCATTGACGAAGCATGGCTCGTCGATGTGACCAATCACGCGATCGAGGTGCACTCCGAGAGTGGTGTACGACGCTTTGTCGCTGGAGAAATGGCCGTCTCCTCCGTGCTGCCGGAGATCAGAATCCCAGTCTCGTAGCTCTTCAGGGTAGGAAACTTCCTTCTTGCCGACACTCCTGAATGAAGGAGGTCCACATGAAGGGTTGGAAACTCGGCTCGGCTTTCCTCGTGTTTCTCCTCGCGGCACAGGGATTCGGTCAGGGGTGTCCGCCTCCCGCAAACCTACCGGTCGGCACGTGCGCGCCGCCCTCCGGAACGATCGTGAACTTTGCGGGCGACACCGGTCCGATGCGCGTACGCAAGAGCATCTTCAAGCTGACGGCGGCGGAGATCACGGACCTGAAGAATGCGTTCGACAAGCTGCGCAATCTGCCGGCGTCGGATCCCCGGAGGTGGATCGCACAGGCCAACGTCCACTGCTGGTACTGCGGCGGCGGCACGACCACGGTGCCGGACGTGCACTCCAACTGGGCGTTCATGCCGTGGCATCGCGATTACCTCTACAACCTCGAGAAGACCCTCGGCGCTTTGATCGGCAAGCCCAGTTTCGCGCTGCCGTACTGGGACTGGAACACCGCCGACACCACGAACTGCACCGGGCACCTGAAAGTCCCGCCGCCCTACCTCGGCGGGCCGGTCACGTCGAACTCGCTCTTCGACTGTTATCGAAAGATCAGCTCCACTTCGACGATGGACGTCAACCGCGTCGGCCCGGCGAGGATCAACACCCTGCTGACCAACAACAACACGTTCAATCTTTTCTTCGGCACGGCGACTTCCTCGAGCGCCATGTCGCCCGGACCGCATGGCTACGTCCATCTTTTTGTCGGCAATCCGGCGACGCTCTCCGGCACCCAGGACATGGGCATCTTGGACAGCGCGGCTCGCGACCCGCTGTTCTGGGCGCATCACGCGAACATCGACCGCATCTGGGAGATGTGGATCGCCAAGTACGGCACGCCAACGTATCCGACCGCGTTCAAGAATCAGAACTGGGTCTTCTCGAACGAGAATAAGGTGCGCACGCGCTACACCGGCGACGATGCGGCGAATCGCGCAACCCGGCTGAAATATCGCTATGACCCGCCGTGCGGCTCGCTCTCCATCACGACGGTTCCCGATCTCGTCACGCTCACGCCCACGCCGCTGACCGTGCGCGCGCAGGCGGCCGTGCCGTCGGATCACGAGTTCAACATCAAAGGCGTCACCGGCAGGAATGTCGTGCTGCATCTGGAAGACGTGAGCGTGCCGGCGGATGAGTCCGCGATCCTGCGCGTGTACATCAACAGACCGAGCGCGACCGCGGCGGAGTCGGTCAACGAAGTCGCGGGCGTCGGGAGCCTCGTCGAGGAGCTGTTCATCGTCCCGTCGCGCTCGCCGGGAGCGGAGCATCACGAGGGACACGAGCACAAGATGCACATCAAGATTCCGCTGCCTCCCGACATCGCGGCCGAGGTCGAGAGAGCGAAAGGGGAGGTTGACGTCACGATCGTGCCCGTGACCGCGGGCGACGAAGGCGTGCTCATGGCTGCGCCGCAGACCGTCAATGTGAAGTTGAAGAAGCCCTACATTTCTGTGGAGTGATGTAACGACAGGGAACAGATGTTGCGAGCGCGATCGTTGGAAGGATCATGAGAATGAAGAGCACCGCGATCGCGCTCGCCACTTTGCTGATGGCCGCGTCCTTGCCCGCCTGTGCGGCGAAGAACGGGATCAAGGCCGGAACCGCGCCGCGCGCCACCGCGGGGCAGAAGCTCGTGCTGCATCTCGACGACGTGCGCGTGCCGTCGACGGAGTCGGCGGTGTTCAAGGTCTACGTGAACGGCAAGTACGTCGACGAGCTCTATCTCGTGCCGCCGCGCTCCCAGGCCAGCGCCGCGAATCCGGAGACGTCGCAGAACTTCACGCTGCCGATTCCGGACGGAATGCTGAAAGCGGGCGAAGCGGTGTCAGTGAAGCTGACGCCTGATTCGGGACAGAAGCTGAACGTGAAAGTGAAGCGCGCGTACGTGCGCGCCCACTAGCTCGCGCTTTCCGTTGCCCCTCTCCCCGCTTGCGGGGAGAGGGTGGCGCGAAGCGCCGGGTGAGGGGCCGCGCATGGAGCGAAGAACCGCCCCTCATCCGCCCTTCGGGCACCTTCTCCCCGCAAGCGGGGCGAAGGGCAACGACGAAGTCAGCTCGCCGCCTTCTTCGCCTTCTTCGCCGCCACCTCGCGCGAGGAGTGATCGAGCGTCGCTTTACGGATGCGGATCGACTCCGGCGTCACTTCCACCAGTTCGTCGTCTTCGATCCACTCGAGGCACTGCTCGAGCGTGAGGAGGCGCGGCGGGGTGAGCTTGACGGCGATGTCGGAGCCGGACGCGCGCATGTTCGTCAGGTGCTTCATGCGGCAGACCTGCACGACCATGTCGACGTCGCGCGAGTTCTCGCCGACGATCTGGCCGCCGTAGACCTTGACGCCCGGGCCGAGGAACAGCGTCGAGCGTTCCTGCAGCGGCTCGATCGCGTAAGCGGTCGTTTCGCCTGCTTCCTTCGCCACCAGCGCGCCGCGATTGCGGCTTGCGAGGTCGCCGCGGTACGGACCGTATTCGAGGAACGTGTGATACAGCAGGCCGGTGCCGCGCGTCTCGGTGAGGAACTCCGTGCGGATGCCGAAGAGGCCGCGCGTCGGGATCTTGAACTCGATGCGCACGCGGCCGGTGCCGGGATTCACCATGTCGGTGATCTCCGCGCGCCGCGCCTGCAGCTTCTCCATCACCGTGCCGACGTGCTGCTCTTCGACGTCGACGACCAGCGCCTCGTACGGCTCCATCGTCTGGCCGTTGACGTTCTTCAGAATGACCTGCGGACGTGAAAGCGCGAACTCGAAGCTTTCGCGGCGCATGTTCTCCGCGAGGATCGAGAGATGCAGCTCGCCGCGTCCTGCGACTTCGAAGCGGTCCGCCTGCCCGGTCTCGCGCACGCGCAGCGCCACGTCCTTGCGCAGCTCGCGCTCGAGCCGGTCCTTGATATTGCGCGAGGTGACGTACTTGCCTTCGGTGCCGGCGAACGGCGAGTCGTTGACCATCCAGAACATCGATACCGTCGGCTCGTCGATGGCGATCGGCTCGAGCCGCTCCGGCGCATCGGCGGCGGCGAAGGTCTCGCCGATCTCCACGTCGGTGAAGCCCGCGACCGCGACGATCTCGCCGGCCGCCGCCTCGGCGACTTCCACGCGGCGCAGTCCTTCGAACGCCGTCAGCTTCGTGACGCGCCCCTTCTTGTGGGTACCGTCGCGCAGGATCAGGATGACGTCGGTGCCCTGGAGGATGCGGCCGCGTTGAATGCGCCCGATGCCGAGTCGGCCGACGTAGTCGTTGTAGTCGATGGCGCTGACGAGGAGCTGCAGCGGCGCGTCGGCGTTGCCGACCGGCGGCGGAATGCGCTTGAGGATCGCGTCAAAGAGCGGACGGCAGTCGTCGGTCGTGTCGGTCAGTTCGGTGCGGACGATGCCTTGGCGCCCGATGGCGTAGAGGATCGGGAAATCGAGCTGTTCGTCGGACGCGCCGAGCTCCACCATCAGATCGAACACTTCGTTGACCACTTCGGTCGGCCGCGCGTCGGGTCGGTCGATCTTGTTGATGACGACGATCGGCAGCAGCGCGAGCCCGAGCGCTTTGCGCAGGACGAACCGCGTCTGCGGCATCGGTCCCTCGGCGGCGTCGACGAGCAAAATCACGCCGTCGACCATCGACAGCACGCGCTCCACCTCGCCGCCGAAGTCGGCGTGGCCCGGCGTGTCGACGATGTTGATCTTCACTTCGCTCGGATGGATGAAATGCGCGGGCAGGTCGTGCCCGCTCGCGGTGTGCGTGGCCTCGTGGTGCACCGCGTGGCCGAGGGCATCGGGTGCGTCGACGAGATAGCGGATGGACGTGTTCTTCGCGAGGATCGTGATCCCGCGCTCTTTCTCGAGGTCGTTCGAGTCCATGACCCGCTCGTCGACCTGCTGGTTCGCGCGGATCGCGCCCGCCTGCTTGAGGAGGGCGTCGACGAGCGTGGTCTTGCCGTGGTCGACGTGGGCGATGATGGCAACGTTGCGGATGTCGTATCGAAACTGCTGCATGCGCGCGGGTTAACAGCGTTCGCGCTTGCGAATTCCGTGCGCTGTTACCCGCGCAACCGTCGATTACGGCAGCGTCTGCGGCACGAACGCGCCGAGGAACTCGTGGAACGCGATGTTCGGCTGTCCTTCGATTCCGATCTTCTGCACGCCGGGCATGAGGCGCGTGTTCACGAAGTCCTGGAACTGCTCCGGCGTGTCCCACACGTCGACGACGTGAAGGCCGTTGTCGAACCACGCCACGTGCAGCTTTCCGCCGGGCGGCTGCTCGCGTACCCAATTGACCAACTGCCGCGCCTCGTCGTACTGCTCCTTCGTCGCCTCGGGCCAATGCATCACCATGACTGTTGCCATAGCTCCCTCCTCGGCATTCCATTACGGACGGGCTCGCGAACCGGATTGGACCGTCACTCAAACGGGCCGGGCGTCCCGCCCGCCATGCGATGATGCGCCGCGTGATTCGGCGAATTTGTGTGTTCTGCGGCTCCAACCGTGGCTCGAATGAGATCTACGTCGAGGCCGCCCGCGGCCTCGGCGCGCTGCTGGCGAAGGAAGGCATCGCGCTCGTCTATGGCGGCGGCAGCGTCGGCCTGATGGGCGAGGTCGCCGACGCCGTGTTAGGCGCGGGCGGCGAGGCCATCGGCGTCATTCCGCATGCGCTGTGGGCACGCGAGATCGGGCATCGCCACCTCACCGACCTGCACATCGTCGACACCATGCACGAGCGCAAAGCGAAGATGGCCGATCTCGCCGATGCCTTCATCGCCCTTCCCGGCGGCCTCGGCACGCTCGAAGAGATCTTCGAGATCTGGACCTGGGCGCAGCTCGGGCTGCACGAGAAACCGGTCGGCTTTCTCGACGTCAACGGCTTCTATGCGCCACTGATGCAATTCCTCGATCTCGCCGCCCGGGAGGCATTCCTGAAGAATGCCCACCGGTCGATCGCCATCGTGGAACGCGATCCCCTCGCGATGCTCCGCCGCTTCGAAAGCTGGCGGCCGCCGCGCGTGGAGAAGTGGATTACGCGGGAAGAGACCTGAGCCTCGCGTTAGGCACGCCAACTCTCGACTGGCGTGCCCAAGGCTTGGCTCCGGACTAACGGGCCTCTTCCGCGCGCCGCTCGCGCATGTAATCGCGCATGTACGAGCGCTTGCACTCGCGGCATTCGGGACCTTTGGCGGGATGCTGATACGTGTTCTGGGTCGTCATTTTATGCAGACCCTTCTTGCACAAGTTGGACTTCATTGACACCTCCATCGACACTCCCAGTAAAGATAGCGCGAGTCATGCGAAACGCGAGCCTTATTTCACGAACAAAAAAGTTCACAGAGACGACAAGACAACCGGTTGTTAGGGGGAATAGCGTTATTAGGATGCGCTGGATCGTCGTTTCGCTGTTGCTCGCGCTCGGCTCGTCGTACGCCACGGCGGCGCCGGTCGATTTCACCAAACAGGTCGCGCCGATCCTCCAGTCGAAATGCCAGCCCTGCCACTACCCGGGCGGCAAGATGTACGCGCAGCTTCCCTTCGACCGGCCGGCCACGATCGTGACCCTCGGCGAGAAGCTGTTCACGCGCATCAAAGACGAGCCGAGCCGCGCGGTCATCCGGCGGTTTCTTGCCGAGAACCGATCACGTCATACTCGGTCTGTACCAGCCCGCTCGGATAAGAGCGCGTCATTACGTGCTTCAAACGAACATCGTGCGGCAATGATCCGAAGAGCGGAATGCCGTCTCCAATGAGCACCGGGACGCGTGTGACGATCATTCGGTGAATCAATCCCACATTAAGAAAGCGTTGGATTGTAATACCGCCGTCGATATAGGCGTGTTGAACGCCCATCGCCTCCAATCGGGCGAAGATCTCCGCCGGCTCGCCGCTCATTTGCTCGACGTTCGCGCCTTTGGGCAATTCGAGCGGCTGGCTGCTCAGAACGACGACGCGCATTTCCTTCGAATACGGCCACGCGCCGAAGGTCAACACCTTCTCGAACGTATTGCGGCCGAAGACGATGGTGTCGACGGTGGCGATGAACTCGTCGTATCCGTGCGGCTCGGGACTGTCCGGAAGGAAATCGAGGTCGTGATTTCTGCGGGCAATAAAGCCGTCCACGCTCGCCCCGACGAAGACTGATGTTTTCATGGCGATATCATAGGCCTCCTATGCGTGCCGTTGTGATCCGTTCCTATAAAGCGCCTCTTGAAGAGGTCTCGTTGCCAGATGTCTCTGCAGCGTCGGGCGAGATCAGAGTGTCGGTCGAAGCCTGCGGCGTCTGTCACAGTGACGCCCATTACCGGAGCGGTTTCGGCGACACGCCGCTGCCGCGCGTGCCCGGACACGAGATCGCCGGCGTCGTGACCGAGGTTGGCGACGGCGTACAGGACATTGCGGTGGGCGATCGCGTCGCCATCCACTATCTACTGAGCTGCCGTCATTGTGCGAGCTGCAAAGAAAGCGGCGAGCAATTCTGCGAGACCGGTCTGATGATCGGAAAGCATCGCGACGGCGGCTATGCGGAATCGATTGTCGTGCCGGCGTTCAATGCGGTGCCGATTCCCGACAATGTCTCGTTCGAAGCCGCGGCGATCATGATGTGCTCGACGGCGACTGCCTATCACGCGCTTCGCGTCGCAAACGTCGGCCCCGGCTCCCGCGTCGCGCTTCTCGGATTCGGCGGATTGGGTGCTTCCGCATTACGCCTCAGTGTATTTCTCGGCGCGAGCGCCATTGCCGCGGTCGACGTCGTTCCCGAGAAACTTGCATTGGCCGAGACGCTCGGTGCACGACCGGTCCGTAGTAACGAGATTACAGAAGAATTGAAGGGATACGACGTCGCCATCGATTTCACCGGCCGTCCGGAAGTCGCGACCGCGGCGTTCCGTGCATTATCGCCTGGCGGCTGCCTCGTGCTCGTCGCGCTGTCCGAGGCGCAGTTACCGATCAATCCGTATCGCGACATCCTCGCAAAGGAGCGGCGGATTCTCGGCTGCTCGGATCATCTCAAAGAGGAATTACTCGAGCTCATGAAATTCGCCGCGAATGGCGACCTGGACGTCTCGTCAGCCATTACGCGGCGAATTCCGCTCGATGCGGCTGCAATCAATGCCGCGCTCGATGATCTCGACCGCGGCACAAATGCAGTTCGTACGGTGATTACCAGATCCTGACGCGATCCTCTGGTTTGACGTACATCGAATCGCCTTCTTTGACGCCGAACGCCTCATACCACGCATCCATGTTCCGCAGCGGCGCGAACGCGCGCACCATGCCGGGGGAGTGCACGTTGGTGGTGATGTACAGCTTCAATGCATCGTCGCGCATCATCGTGCGCCACACTTGCGCCCAGCCGAGGAACACGCGCTGCTCGCCGGTGAAGCCGTCGAGCACGGGGCTGGGCTGGCCCTTGAGCGACACTTGATAGGCTTCGAGCGCGAGCAGGACGCCGCCGAGATCGCCGATGTTCTCGCCCATCGTCTGCTGCCCGATGATGTGAATGTCGGTGAACTGCGGGAACTTCACGGCCTCATACTGCGCGCCGAGCCTCGCCGCCTGAGCCTCGAATTTCTCCGCGTCGTCCGCGGACCACCAGTCGCGCAGTACGCCGTCGCCGTCCGACTTGCGGCCCTGATCGTCGAAGCCGTGCGTAATCTCGTGTCCGATGACCGCGCCGATACCGCCGTAATTCACGGCCGGGTCGGCGTTGGGATCGAAGAACGGCGGCTGCAGAATCGCCGCCGGGAACACGATCTCATTTTTCTCCGACGTGTAATAGGCATTGACCGTTTGCGGCGTCAGTTCCCACTCGTCCTGATCGACCGCTTTGCCGATGCGGTTGGAGAAGAAATCCCACTGGAACTTCGCCTGCCGGCGGACGTTGCCGGCGAGATCGCCTTCCCGGATGTCGAGCTTCGAATAATCGCGCCAGTGTTTCGGATAGCCGATCTTCACCCCGAATTTCGCGAGCTTCTCGATCGCGCGCGTCTTCGTTTCGGGGCTCATCCACTCGAGTTTCTGAATGCGGGATTTCATCGCCGTCCGCAGGTCGGCGACGAGCTTTTCCATCTTCGCCTTCGACTCCGGCGGGAAATACTCGGCGACGTACTTGCGTCCGATGGCTTCGCCCATGCCGCCCTCGGCCGCGGCGACGGCGCGTTTCCAGCGCGGGCGCTGTTCGCGCGCGCCACTGAGGAACTTCGAGCGGAACTCCCAGGCGGTATCGACGAAGCGCTTCGACAAATACGGCGCTGCCAGATCCGCGACCGAGAACGCGTACCACGCCTTCAACGTCTCGACCGGCGTGTCGGCGTAAATCCGCGCCAGCTTCGGAAATGCCGGTTTCTCCGCGACCACCGCGCGCTCGAGCTTCGTCAGCCCCGCGCCTTTGAAATACGCGGCCCACGGAAATCCCGGCGCGTTTTTCTCGAGCTCCGCGGGCGTCATCGGATTGTAGGTTTTGTCGCGGTCGCGGCTTTCGGAGCGGCTCCACTGGGCCTCGGCGACCCTGGTCTCGAACGCCACGATATCCGCCGCGCTCTTCTCCGGATTCTCCCAACCGGCCATGCCCAGCATGTCGGCGACGTATTTTTGATAGCGCTCTTTCTGGGCCTTGAAGTTGTCCTTCAGGTAATAGTCCCGATCGGGGAGACCGAGGGAGCCCTGGGAGAGATAGAGAGCGTACTTGTCGGGATTCTTCGCATCGTCGGAGACCTGCGCATCGAAGTACGTTTTGCCGAAGTTCGCATTGGAGCGGCCTAACAGCTCGGCCAGGTCCGCGTGGGTCTTCGCCTTGCGCGTCTCGTCCAACTGCGACTGCAGCGGCTTCGCGTCGATCTTCTCGAGCGCCGCCTCGTCGAGGAACGTGCGATAGAGCGCCGCGAGCTTGGCCTCGTCGCTGCCGGCCTTCAAATCCTTCGTCGCCGCGAGGCCGTCGAGGATGGCCCGCACGCGCGCCTCGGAGAGGTCGTAAAGCGCAACGGACGAGCCGTAGCTCACGCGGTCCGGCGGAATCTGCGTCGCCGCCGCCCACTTGCCATTCGCGTACTTGAAAAAATCGTCGCCAGGCTTGACCGAGCGATCCATGCCGTCGACGTCGAAACCCCACGTGCCGAAATGCTTCGCCGTCGTCGCGGGCGCAGCCGGCGTCGTGGTCGTTTCCTCGGCCGCGAACGCCGCGAACGCGAGGATCAAGCTCATGAAAAGTGCAGAAAGTTTCATGCGCACAGCCTAACCGCCGGCCGCGCGACGGAGGCAAAACAGTTGGTAACGGAGAGGTAACGTTGCGGCGGAGGCTAGTACGTCACCTTGTGGTAGTACTTGAACGGGACCTTCTGGTTCTTCTGCACGATCGGATAGAACTTCGCCGACTTCAACGCCGCGTCGTTCTGCGAGGCGAGCGCGGGATTGTTCGTGGTGTTCACGAGGATGCGCGTGCCGGTGACTTCGCCCTCACTGTTCACATCCGCTTCGATGTAGATCTCGCCGCGCGCGGACGGCGCGGTGACCGGCAGCGGCATGACGCGGAAACGCACTTCGGGATCGTTTTCGAGCTTCGCCTTGCCCGCCGCGTCCGTCAAGTCCGCCATCTTCGCCCAGCCCGATCCGACGCCCACGCGCACCTCCGCCCAATCGCCCTTCTGCGCGAGCACCGAGATCGCCTCGCCGCTCTGATACGACGCGATCTCCGGCGCCGCGTCGTTCGCCTGCTGCCGCACCTTCATGCCGCCGGGCGCGCCGACATACCAGACGCCGACCGGCTCGCGCGTGTCGACAGTCTCCGTGACGACCGTTTCCTGCTTGCAGGAAAACGCGAACAGCAGAAAAAGGAAGGCAGCGCGTTTCATCTGCGCGACAGCCTAGGAGGCTGCGCGGGAAAAGGCAAACGAGGGTGGTAGGGAACCAGCAAATTCAGGCACTCCTTATATAAGGAGGGCCTATGCGATATCTCCTTTGCCTCCTCGCGCTTGTTGCAGCAGCCTGCGCGAGCCAAACCGGCCAATACGGCCAATCCGGCACGACGACTACGAATCCGCCCGGCCATGCGCCGCTGCCGCTCGACCCGCTGACCGATGCCGAGGCCGCGCGGGCGCAGGAGGTGGCCATGTCGGATGCCGGGACGCGCCAGCTTCTCGGCGACAGGCCGCGCCTGATCTACGTCCTCTCGATCGCGCCCAAGCTGTCGGCCGATGGCGAGCCGCGAGGGCGGCATGCCGACGTGCTCTACCGCCGCGCCGACAGCAGCTTCGGCGTCCGCGTCCTGGTCGATCTCGAGGCCGGACGCGTCGTCGACCGGGTGCGCATCGTCCCGACCTCGCTGCCGATCGGGACCGCCGACGTCGAGGAGGCGCTCGAGATCGCGCAGTCGAGCGGCGAGCTGCAACCGCTTCTCCGTTCGTACGGCGCGGCCGGCGCGTTTCGCGTTCTCCGAGGCCCGCTCACGCGCGAGCGCGCGAACGAGAACTTCGTCCAGGGGCTGCAGCACGTCAGTGCGAATCCCGACGATTCGTGCCACCTGGGCCGCTGCATCGTGCTCGTCTTCAACAGCGGAGGAGAGCAGATCCTGACTGAACAGCGGATCCTGGTCGATTTGAATACGCGGCGCGTGCGCATCACGCGGACTGGAGGCGCTCAATGAAACGCAGAACGATCGTTTTCCTCGTCGCCTGCGCGCTCCTGCCGGTGCTCGAAGTGAGCGGCCAGCAGTACTGCTCGGAGCCGTATGCCATCGAGCAATCGTTCCCGACGGGTGGCCCCGAAATCTCGCGGTGGAAGCTCTGCTGGCAGGTCGTCGACGGCCCGAACCTCGTCATCACCGGTGCGTGGTTCCGTCCTGCGCCGGCATCGCCCTGGATCAAGATTCTCTACGACGGGCGCATGTCGCAGCTCTTCGTCCCGTACCACTCTCCCGGCGACATGAACCGTTTCCATGACGTGAACTACGGCTTCTCGCACGTGCCGCTGACGGCCGCGGATTGTCCCTCTCCGGCGACGATCATCGGGCCGAAAGCGGAGGTCTGCAAATCGGTGCGCGACCGCGGCCTGATGTGGAAGCACTATTTCAACCAGCGCCGCGGCGAGGAGCTGTCGCTCATGAGCATCCTCGGCGCCGCGAACTACACGTATCTCGTCGAATGGATCTTCCGCGATGACGGCGTGTTCGGCATGCGCCTCGGCATGACGGGTCTGATCTGGCCGGATAAAGCGACGCACATGCACGGCACGATCTGGCGGCTCGACATCGATCTCAATGGCGCGTGCTGCGACACCGCTTCGATCATGTCGCACAAGGAAGTGGGATTGGACGGCGTCGACTCGATGACCGACGTCAACACCGCGAACGGTTTCGGCTGGGACCCGCTCGCGTTCGACATGCTCTCGATCCGCGACGCGGCGCTCAAGAACACCAAGGGCCATACGACCGAGTGGCACATCATGCCGTACCGCACCGGCACGCCGAAGCACGACGAGGATTTCACGAAGTTTACGTATTGGGTGACGCCGTACGTCTGGAACCAGACCCTCGCCGACGATCTCCCGAAATACATCTCCGGCAGCCCGTCCACGAAAAACACGGACGTCGTGCTCTGGTACTACACCGGCGTCCACCACATCATCCGCGACGAAGATCTCGCGCCCGGCGGCGAGAGAGGCATGACCCTGACGATGGTGGACAACTTCTGGCTGAAGCCGTTCAACCTCTGGGCGACGACGCCGTTCTGCGACCCGCCGTACGTGTGCAAGTGAAAAGGTGGAGGACAGACAATCCTGTCTGTCCTTCCTGACTTAGTCCCGAGAGCTGGACAGGCAGGATTGCCTGTCCTCCACTTGGACTCGTGACTTGCTAAAACTTCTCCCCCAACGCCTCCTCCAACCCCGCGCGATATGTCGGCCCGAGCGGCACGGCGGTGCCGTCCTGGAGGATGATCGACACCGATCCGTCGGGGGCGGGGACGAGTTTCTTCACGCGCTCGATGTTCACGATCGCGCTGCGGTGCACGCGGAGGAAGACGGCGGGGTCGAGCTCGGCGGCGAGGTTTTGGAGGGACTCGCGCAGGAGGTGCGATTCGCTGCCGGTATAGAGGCGGACGTAATTTCCGGCGCCGGCGATCCAGTCGATCGACGCCACGCGCACGAACACCACTTCGCCGCGCATGCGGACGCCGAAGCGCTCGCGCCAGCGGCGTGACGGCCGGGCCATGCTTTTGCCATCCACGAAGCGGCGCACGCGCCACAGCGCGCGGTCGAGGCGCTCCTGCGAGAAGGGCTTCACCAGGTAGTCGACCGCGTTGGCTTCGAACGCATCGAGCGCGAATTCTTCGTGCGCGGTGACGAAGACGATTGCCGGACCGCTCCCGATCGACTTCAAGATCTCGAATCCGCTGGCTCCCGGCATCTCGATGTCGAGGAGCAGCAGTGCCGCCGGTTCGTTGCGCAAGAGCGCGGCGGCCTCGCCGGCGCTGCCGCATTCCGCGACGACGTCGATGTCGGGGTGGTTCGTGAGCATGGCGCGGATGCGGCTCCGCGCCAGCGGCTCGTCGTCGATGATCAGCGTTCGGATCACGCGGGTGCCTCCTGGCAGGGAATGCGGCTCGTGTAGGTCATCGCCGTGCCGTCCGGCGCGACGGTCCATGAGACTTCGACTTGCATCGCGTCGTCCTCGCGCGCGCAACGTACCTCCACCGATCCGCCTGCGCCCGCGGTGAGATCGAGGACGACCGACTCGATCACCGGCTGCAGGACGAGCGGCGGGACGCGGCAGGCGAGGACGTCGTCGCCGGCGAGGTAGCGCGCGGAGAGCGAGAAGCGGTCGCCGGCGCGGCAGAGGTCGAGGCAGCGGTCGAAGTGTTCCAATTCATCGGCGAACGGAATGCGCTGATCGCCGCCGCGGGCCATGCTGCGCCGCAGGATGCCGCTGAGCGTGACGATCAGGCCGTCGGCGGCGCGCGGGTCGGCGCGGAGAACGCTGCCGATGTGCCGGAGCATGCGCAGCGCGAACTGCGGCTGCAATCGCATGCGCAGTTGATCGATCTCCGTCCGCGCGAGCAGTGCCTGCGCGCGCACCCGCTGACGCTCGCGCTTCGCCGCTTCGCGCTGTGCGTCCACGAGGTAATAGACGAAGAAGATGGCCGCGAGGATGGCGATGTAGCGATGTGTTCGGATCTGCAGCGAGGTGATGATCAGCTTTCTCGAAATGGGCTCGCCCTCGCCGTAATTGACCATCACGGCGCCCCACACCACCCGGATGAGAGTCAGCGGCGGGAGGAGCGCGATGAGGATGGCGGCGTTGCGGATGCGATGCGGTGAGCGCAAGGGAAGGCGTTGCGCGATGAGCACGATCAGCGGCGTGAAGAGCGCCCAGTTCAGCGCCGTGACCAGCTGCACGGCGAGCACGTCGTTCCACGCCGCGCCGCCGCCGAGGACGATCGAGCGGCGATAGAACTCGCTGGTGGCGAAGAAGCCGACCAGCACCCAGATGCCGAGGTTGCAGGCGGTGGCGAGGAGCACCCTGCCGAACCTCATGGCTCTCCCACCGGCACTCGAAGCTCGGCCACGAACTCGCCGCCGTCGCGGCGGTAGCGGAGCCACGGCGCATCGCCGTAGAGGTAATCGAGCCGGGCAACGGTATGCGAGACGCCGACATGTCCGTGCGCGAACGGCGTCGCCGGATCGCATCCCGGTCCCGTGTCGCGGACTTCGAAGCGCAGCTCGTTGCCGGTCCGCGACGCGTGCACCGTCACCATGCCGCCGCCGTCGAGCTTCCGGATGCCGTGCACGATCGAGTTCTCGACGAGCGGCTGCAAAAGCAGCGGCGGAATCGACGCGGAGAGGAGCGCGGGATCATCGACTTCGATGCGCGTTTGCAATCGCGGTCCGAAGCGCAGCTTCTCGAGCTCGAGATACTGCCGGATGAAGTCGAGCTCCTCCGACAGCAGTACGTGCGAGCGCTCCGCTTCCGCGCTTCGCTGCAGGAGATCCGCGAGCTGGCAGATGGCCTCGGCCGCCGCCGCTCCGTCCCGCGCAGCCAGCGCCGCGACGTCGTTGAGCGTGTTGAAGAGGAAGTGCGGCTGCAGATCGCCGCGCAGCCGTCGCAGCCGTGCCTCGGCGAGATTGGCTTCGGCCTGCGCTTCGCGCCGCTGTTGCTGATCGGTCTTGCGCTGGATGTGACCGTAGTTCGCGACCGCGGCGAGTGCGAGGAAGAAAAGCAGATCGGTGTGGAAGCCCGCGGCCATGACTTGCACGAAGTGCACGCGGTCGAGGCGCTTTCCGTCGAACGCCGGCAGCAGGGCGGCGTCCATCGCGCCGCGCATCACGGCGAATGCGAGACCGATCGCCAGCACCGCCGAAGTATTGCGGACGATGCGCGGCCGTTCGATCGGCAGCCGTCCCGCGACCCAGAGGATCGGCGGCGTGACGAGCGCCCAGACGATCATGGCCACCATCGTCTCGATCGTTCGTTCAAAGACGTCTTCGCGTGTGCCGCGGGCGACGGAGACGACGAGCTGCTGGCTGGCGAAGAAAAAGCCGAGGAACATCCACGCCGCCACGATCAACACCACGAGGCGGACGAGCTGGAGAAATCTCCGCTTTTCCATCGCCACGTCCGCATCTTCGATACGGCCAGACGGAAACGCAAGCGAACTTCCTGGTGCGAAATCTTCGCGTCACCATTCCGGCCCTTCATCCCAGGAATCGGCAGCTCGCGCGCGCTCCGGCACACGGAGTGAAGGCCCTCCCGGCCCGTTGAATCGATTCATCGCTGACGTGTTTCGGTCGTGTTTTTCGAGTTCCGGTTCTGATTCAAGGGAGGGTCTGTTGTGAAAGTACGCACGGTTCCCATCGTCGCTCTCAGTACGTTTCTGCTCGTCTTCCAGGTCTTTGCGCAGGTGGACCCCGGGCCCCGAGGTGGCCCCGCCAATGCGGGCGGTCCGCTCAACTCCGTCGCCGCCAATACGGACCCTCCGGGAATCCTCAATTTCTTCAACGCCGGACAGGAAGCCTTCACGGACGTCAGCTCGGTCAAGGGCCCCCCGGTCTCGCCGGACGACGGCCTCGGGCCCCGCTTCAACTCCCGCAGCTGCGTGGCCTGTCACTCCCAGCCGACGGTCGGCGGCTCCAGTCCCTTCGTCAATCCGCAGGTTGCCGACGCCACCGCGAACGGGGCCACGAACACGGTGCCGTACTTCATCACCATCAACGGGCCGGTGCGCGAGGCGCGCTTCCCCACGCTGGTCGATGCCGCCGGCAATCCCATCCCCGGCGTGCCGGACGGTCACGTGCACGCGCTCTACACGATCGCCGGACGCGTCGATCAGGGCACCTGCACGGCGGCCGTCATCTCGCAGCCGAATTTCAACGCGGCCCGCGACACCAACAACATCGTCTTCCGCATCCCGTCGCCGGTGTTCGGCGGAGGTCTGATCGAGAACATCGACGACGAGACGCTCCTCGCGTACCGGGCCTCGCTGACCGGCAATACGCTCGGCATCACTCCGAACTTCAACCGCAACGGCAACGACGGCACCATCAGCCGCTTCGGCTGGAAGGCGCAGAACAAATCGTTGGAGCTGTTCGCCGGCGAGGCCTACAACGTGGAGATGGGCGTGAGCAACGAGCTGTCGCCGCAGGAACGGCCGGCGCCGTCGGAAGCCCGCACGACGGGACTGCCGTCGCAGTGCAAGCTCAATCAGACGCCGGAAGACCACACGAACCTCAACTCCAGCTCCGCGGCCGTCGACACGCCGAGCGACGCCACGAAGTTCGCGATGTTCATGCGTATGCTGAAACCGCCGGTGCAACAGGTGAGCGGTCCCAACACCGCCCAAATCGTCAACGGTGAAGGGATCTTCACCGAAATCGGCTGCAATAAGTGCCACAAGGTTTCGTTCGTCACCGGTAAGTCGAGCATCACCGCCGATCTGAACAACGCGGAAGCGAAGCTGTTCAGCGATCTGGCGGTCCATCACATGGGGTCGGGACTCCAGGACAATATCCAGCAGGGGACCGCGCAGATCACGCAGTTCCGCACCGCACCGTTGTGGGGTCTGGGGCAGCGGATCTTCTTCCTGCACGACGGGCGGACCTCGAATCTGGTGGACGCCATCACCGCGCACTCCTCGCCAGGCTCGGAGGCCAACGCGGTGATCGCCAATTACAACGCCCTGACGCTGGTGAACAAGCAGGCCCTCATCTATTACCTGCGATCTCTGTAAAGGAGAGAACGATGTCGCTCCTGCTGATGCTCTTGTTGTCCGCGGCTCCGCAGAGTGCGATTGCGATGCAGAGAGCGACGCCGAGTGCGAGCGACGCGGTGACGCCCGTTCCCGAACAGGGGAGGGTCGCCGCGGGCCGCTACCGCAATGCCTATTTCAATCTGTCGCTTCCGATCCCCGCCGGCTGGACCGAACAGCCGGCGGGGCCTCCGCCCTCGGAGGCCGGCGCGTATGCGCTCGCGCAGTTCGCGCTGATCGACGCCGACCAGCGGGTCCGCGCGCACGTGATGATCACGCTCCAGGATTTCTTTTTCAGCCTGATCGACCTGGGCGGTGCGCAGGAGCTCGTGGCGACGATCCGCCGCGGGCTCGAGCCGGTGTATCAGCTCGAAGGGGAGCCGGACCAGGTGACGATCGCCGGCCGCACGTTCCACCGCCTCAGTTATCGAGCGCCGCGCTCCGGATTGCACTGGCGCATCCTGTCGACGGATGCGCGCTGCCACGCGCTGACGTTTACGTTTACCGGCGCCGACACCGCCGCCCTCGACGCCGCGGAGCAGGCGATGCGCGGGCTCTCGCTAACCGGCAAAGGCCCACTTTGCCAGAGCGGCTACGACGAGGTCGCGGAGAAGACGGAGCCGCGTTTCACGTCGAATCGCTACAACACCATCCCGGTGCGCGTGATCATCGACGCCACCGGCCGCGTGAAACACGTGCATCTCCTCAGCGCCTACCCCGAACAGTCGAAAGCCATCATCGACGCTCTCCGCACCTGGCGTTTCAAGCCGTACCGTGCGGGCGGGAAGGCGGTGGAGGTGGAGACGGGGATGGTGTTTGGGATGCCATTGAGGGCGGGGCGATGAGGGGGTAGGGAAACGCGCGCTCATCACCTCTCCGAAGAGGAGGTCGTATGAGGCTCCTCGACGTTCTGAAGGTGATCTCGATGGTCGCGTCCGGAGTGCTCGGCGGTCTGGCAGTCGTCACGGACTACCGCGACGCAAACAAGAAGCTGACGCTGTGGTGAAAGTTCGCTCTGGCAGGTGTGCTGATCGCGACTGTGCTGTCGTTGACGTTGAACGAGCTCGAGTCGGCCGAAACCGCGCGCACCGCAGAGCGCACCGCGCGTCTCCTCCTCAACATCCTCGACACGGCGGAGAAAACGAGCAACCAGCAGCAGGAGTCACTCAAAGAACTGGTTGGAGTGACGTCGCAGCTGTCGTCCGTCGCAAAGCGGCAGGAAGACGCGGTGGAGCAGGGCGCGCAGATCTCGACGAAGGTGTCGGCCACACTCGATGCGCAGCGCCGCGTGACGAATCAGGTGCTGCGCGCTTATTACCCGCTCGAGCCGGTGACACTCTTCTTCGAGCGGGAGCTGGCCATGGACCAGCCTGCGCTCCAGCGCTACATGGCACGCCTCGAGGCGGCGATCACGGCCACGTTTCGGGACAGCAAACGCAAGCTCGCCGGCGAGACGTTCATCGACTTGATGGAGCATCCCGAATGGCTGCCCGTGCGCGACGGCGCCGAGCACGAGGCCTGGCTCGCGCTGATGACCGACGCGACGTCGTTCTCCTTCGACGCCGGCGCGCGGGATTCGGACATCATCCTCTCGTCGCTGCCTCGCGCGACAGGCACGGTCATGAACGCACTTTCCCCGGGTGAGCGCATCGCGCAGAAGATCGAGCTCAGCGCGAATTTCGGGCGACGCGTGCTCACAATACACGTCCGCTGCGACTTCGCCGTGCGCAGCGGCGGCGATGTCACGGCAGTGAGCGCAGTCGATCTGATCGACCGGCAGCTCGCGGCGTTGCGCGATCGCGATGCCGACGCAGTCTCGCGTGTGACGCGCGTCGCGCTCAAGTTCCGCTACGACTACGATGCGCGTCCGACGCGATCGCGCTACATCGCCTTGCCGAGTGACGGCTCCACCGCGCGCGTGACTCCTACGCACGTCGGCTTGCATCAGGTGCTGCTTCGCCAATGAAGATCCTGATCCTGATCATCCTCCTGCTTGCCACGCTGGCGATCGCGGTCGAGCTTCCGCTGCGCCCCGGCCGCTGGACCCTCACGTTCGAAGGCGCGATGCTCGCTGTCGGCGGGATCCAACCGTACACGGTGACGAATTGCCTCACCGCGGCGGATGTGAAATCGCTCGGACCGGTTCCCGATCTGATCGGACCGCTCGCGCGAGGATGCGAATTGGCCGAGCATCGCGTCGAGGGCGATCGGGTCTTCATCAGGTTTGCCTGCGACCAGCAGATCACGGTCGAGATCACCGGTCAGGCCGGCGAGGAGAGCTTCTCCGGATCGCTCAAGGTCTACTACCTCAGCTTTTTATTCGCGACGATCAAGGGCGTGGCCAAACGCGCCGGCGCATGCGAGACGACGAACGCGGTCGACGTCCTTCTCGCCCGCGCACGCCACTACGCTCTCACCGAGGACGGCGTCGGCGTGGTGTTGATCGAAGGCAAAGAGAATGGCAGCGAGGTGGCGGATTCGTTCGTCTTCCTCAGCGTCTCTCCGACCGCGATTCTCGAGGCGCTGGTCCGCCGCCTCGGGAGCCTCGACATCAATGCGAGTCACTTCTGGGTTCGTACCGAACGGCCGGAGTCGGTCCTCTACTATGTCCTCAAAAACGAGACCTATGGACCGTGGCGCATGGATCGCGGAATGACGGTGGTGGAGATGATTCCGAATGTCCTTCGCGCGAAATCGGGCGACACCGCCGAACGGCAACTGCTGGCGATCATGCAAAGCGAATCGGACGGCGAGGGGCGCCTGGTCGCGCAATACGAAGACGCATGCCGCTCGAAGGTCAACCAATGGCACACGCGATCCGTGGAGCACGCGGTGATGACTGCAACCTTCCTCGCACCGGCCCGGGAGATCATCGCGACCGGCGCGATCTCGAAGCAATTGGAATCCGTGTTGAGCCGCTACGAGAAGACCAGCGGCAAAACAGTCGATCGTCGCAACGTGATCTCGCTGGCCGAAGCGCTGGCCGAGATGTTTCAGCCGAAATAGGCGCTGACATGCGATGCCGTTCGATCAGTTCCCGACGACGAAGTAGCCGGCGGGCGACGGGCACTGCGCGAGCGCGGCCGCGGCTTGCGCGTTGACCGAGGCGAGGTCGCGCGCGCTCTGGCTCTTCGGCACGACGGCGGTGAGGCACGTGTTCGCCGACCCATCAGCCCTGGTGACGACGATCAGGTAGACGCGCCCGTCCCCGGTGCTGGCGCGTTCCGCGCGCAGAAGCAGCGATCCCGCGGCGTCCGGTTCGCCGGCATCGTCTTCGTCGCTGTAGACGACGAGCGTCGTCGACGCGTCGCGGATCAGGCCGATGTCGACCATTTTGTGGTTCGGAGGCCACAGCGAACTGACCGAAGCCGATGGCGGGATGCGTGTCAGTTGGGCGGTGATCATCAGATCGATCGGATACTCCGGGTAATGATCGTGTTCCAGGTCAGTCGGAACGATGAGGGTCAGGTTCATCACGCCGTCTTCATTCACCGAGCCGTCGATTGTGATGGCGAAATGGAACACCACTCCGTGCTCGTCCACCTCGGTAAACGGGATCTCGGCGTGAAACGACGCTCCGTCGACGGTTCCGGCGAAGTCGATCGCATACTGCTCCAGGCTTGCGGACGGAACACAATGAAGCGGGTTGTTCCACCAACCCTGCAACGTTGCCGAGATTGAGGCGGCATCTTGCGTGATCTCCAACTCCGCCGGGCCGGAAGATGACGTAATCGGCGGGCACCAGGGAACCACGGCCTGATTCGTCCCGACCCACGTGCCACTCAGATCCACGGCTTGCGCGGCCGTCGAGGCGACAACAAGAACACTCGATGCGATGAATAGACGAATCCTCACGATGCGCTCCTTCGAGACAGGCAACCCGCCGTCTGCAAGAGCGCTCGCGGTCGACTCACGTATCTGATGGGTAGTCTGGAGCGAGCGCGATTTTTCCGCGTGATCGTCAGTTCTTGATCGCCATTCGACAGAACGAATGATCGAGCTGCTGCTGGTCCAGCCTCAGAAGCACCTCGCGGAGCGCCGCAAGGCCCGGCGGAATCTCAATGCACTGCTGTTCGACTACGCGTGGCGCGGAGCAGGAACTGCCGATCAGGAACGAGCGGCCATCCGTGGTGCGTTTCACTTCGAACGCCGTCCCGTCGACGGGCCTGGTGTCGCGGCCGTAGAAGATCACGGTCTTCGATTCGAACGCCTTCTGCACGTCGGCATGCGCGAACGCCTGGTTGATCATCGGCGGCGTCACGCGCGCGTTGGCGGTGCACGGCGGGATGAACGGCGAACAGGACGCCGTCACCTGCGGATTGCGGTAGTAGGTGCGCTGATACTTGTAGGTCGCGCCTCCCGGGAGGAACGCCCGCGACGACCACGCGACCATTCCACCGACGGCGCCGTACTCGTACGCCCCGGCGACCGAAGAACAGCCGGCCGGACGCACACCACCTCCCAGAGCGACGTGGGGCAGAACCAACAACCAGGCGGCGAGAGCTCGGGTACAGGCGGCTGTCATGACCCTCTCGCGAGGCAGCGACTGTGCCAGTTCCTTTGCGGGGGCGGTATCCCAAACCGGCGTCCGGAGTGACCCTTTTCGCGGTCGTTCCCGTCTTCGGGAACGGTCATCGTTTCCACTGGACATGCGGCCACCTTCTCGATATCTCGGTTTCGTACCATTCCTTCACCTCATCGCAGTTCCGCCGTACACTCTCGCGTCCGATTCCGGAATCATGCGCCAGCTCATTCAAGACCTGTCCGATCGTGCGGAGTTCATTCTCGTGGCGCTCGTGTGCTTCGCCTACACCGCCGCGACCTCGATTTGGATCCTGATCTCGGGGGTTCGTCGCGTCGAGATCACGGCGGGAAGTCTGCTCTGGAGCATTTTCGTCGAGCTCGTGATTCTCGGAATCTTCGCGGCCATTCTCCGAATCCGCGGTTGGCCGGTGCGGCAGCGGCTGGGTCTCGAGTTTTCGTGGAAAGCGGCGGCAGCCGGAGTGCCGCTGTTCATCATGTATCTATTGTTGTACTGGGTGATGGCGACGCTGGTCTTGCTCGTCTTTCCAGCGGCCCGCCAGGTGTGGGCCTTCTCGTTCACCAATCGCGCGCCGTTTTGCCTTGATGCTGCTCTTCATCGCGATCAATTCCATCTTTGAGGAAATCACGGTCACGGCGTACGTGATCGAAGCACTCAAAGGAGACGGCGCCGGTCTCGCCATTACGGCGAGCACGCTGCTGCGCTTCAGCTATCACCTCTATCAGGGTCCGCTGGCGTCTTTGAGCATTGTGCCGCTGGGACTTCTGTTCGCCACGATGTTCTGGCGCTGGCGGAATCTCTGGCCATTGATCGTGGCGCACACGATCGCCAATGTCGTCTTTTTCCTGCTCAATCCGCAGAGAGCGGGCTGACCCGCGTCAGCACCGCGTGAATCGCATGGAGCAGGTCCGGCGCGCGGAACGGCTTCTGAAGCTGGACGTCGGGCATCGGCTCGCTCGTGGAGCCGCTCGTTCCCACGACGCGGACATTCGGATTGAGGTTGCGCAGCGCCTGAATGGTCGCCGGGCTGTCCGCGACCACGACCACGACGTCGGGATTCTGTGCGTAGAGCGCGATGCCTTCGCTCTTGTCAGACGCGCTTAGAACGCGATAGCCGAAGCTCTCCAGCGTCGCGGCGGTTACGTCGAGGATGGCTCTCTCGCCGTCGATGACGAGAATGAGCTGCCCCTTGCCGGAGACGGCCGGCGGCGCGACGGCGGCGGCATCCTCCGTGGCCGTTTCGTACAGCGCCGGCAGGTAGACCTCGAACACGGTCGCTCCGGGCTGGCTGTGCACGTTGAGGAACCCGCCCTGGTTCTTCACGATCGAGCGAACGACGGCCAGACCGAGGCCCGTATCCGCTCCGGGATCGAAGATCCGTTCGATCTCCTCCGGAGCGAGGCCGGTGCCGGTGTGGGAGACGGACAGCATGACGTACACGCCGGGCGAGGCGCCGTCGACCTCTACGTTTCCGGCGCGAATGCCGAGAATGCCGCCGTCCGGCATCGCGTCCCGCGCGCTTCCCGCCGAGGTTCATCAGGACCTGAAGAACCTGCGCAGGATCGCAGGCGATCGACCAGAGGTTCGGAGCGGCCACGGACTCGATGGTGATCGAGGGCGGGCTCGTGTCCCGCAGCATTCTCTCCAACTCGGCCACGAGCCGTTCCGGATTCGTGATCGCGTTGTCCGCGCGTGGACTTCGCGAGAAGGTCCGCAGTTGCCGGATGATGTCCGCGCCACGGCGGGCGCTGGTCGCAATCCGGTCGACGGCCTGCTCCGCATTCGGCGCGCGTTTCAGAACCTCGCAACCCATCAGGATGGACATCAGGACGTTGTTCAGATCGTGGGCGATCCCTCGCGCGAGCGTGCCGAGGCTCTCGAGCCGCTGGGCATGCAGCAGTTGCCGCTCGAGCGTCTTCCGTTCGGTGATGTCGGTATTGATGATCAGCATCATCGGCGCCTGGCCATGCGGCGACGGGATGAGCGAGCAGCGGCTGTCGACGACGATCTGCGCGCCGGCTTTCGTCTGCTGATGAAGCTCGCCCTGCCACTCGCCCGAGCCGAGCACGGACGCATCGACCGCCGGTCCGCCGCCGGTTCCGGAGATGCCGATCAGCTCCGGCAGCGACTTGCCGATGGCCTCTTCGCGGGTCCAGCCGTAGAGGCGCCGGGCGCCCTCGTTCCAGTAGCAGACCCGCTCGTCCATGTCTCGCAGAATGATCGCGTCGCGGGCGCTGTCGAGGAGGAGAGTCTGATTCCGCAGCTCGCTTTCCGCTCTCCGGGTCGCCGACTCGTCGATGACGAAGGTCACGATTTCGTCGGGCGCACGCTCGACGACCGCCGAGGCGAGAAGAACCTGCGCGTTCGACCCGTCGCTGTGGACCAGCTCCGCGGGCAGCGGCGGCAGCACGCCGTGCTCGCTGATCTCGCGCAGCCGCGCGGCGTGAATGGCCTGTCCGGTCGGCCGCATCAGTGTCTGAATCGAGATCCGCCGTGCCGTCACGTCCGCAGGCTCGCGGCCCACCAGCTCCAGGAAACAGCGGTTCGCCTGCGTGACGACGCCGTCCGATCCGCAGAAGAACACGCCGACCGCGTTCGACGCGAAGAGGGCCTCGTACCGCTCCTGCGCGCGCATGCGCTCGGTGATGTCCCGCATGACGACGACGACGGACGGCAGATTCGCGTGAGTCAGCGGCACGAGCGAGATGTCGTACCGGCGCGCTGCACCGTCCAGGTCGAAGCGCTCGGCGACGCCCGAGACCAGGGCGCGCTGGAGGCCGGACCGCCACCGGGCGCGATGGGCGGTGTGAATGGAGAACTCGTCCATGTGCATCCCGAGCTCGATGAGCGGCAGTCCGCGCGCCGCGGACAGGTTCATGTACCGCACGCGGAGGTTGTGGTCGAGGCGGAAGATCCGGTCCGGAACCGCGTCGAGAATCCGTTCCATCTGCTCGCGGTCGAGGCGGAGCGCCTCCTGGCTCGCGGTGCGCTGCAGGGTCGACGCGATGATGTTCGAGACCGCGCTCAGGAACGCGACGTCCTGGTCGTTGAAGGCGCGCGGCTCCTTTCGCCAGACGACCAGCACTCCTTCCGGAGCGCTGAAGGGAGTTCGGACAGGGACTACGACGACACTCACGGCGTCGAGTTGCCGGAAGATCGCGGCGGTGGCGGACTCCTCGCTGTTCCGGACGTCGTCCACGCGAACGGCGCGATTCGTCCGGATCGCTTCTCCCAGCGGACTGTCGTCATGAATCGCGACCGGCGGCCATGACGCCGCGGCGTCTCCCGCGGACGGGCTGGCGAGGAGCAGCCCGTCGGCCGAGCGCTCCACGAACATCGCGTTGGCCAGGCCGAGCACGTGAGCGACGACCTCGCAGATCGTTCCCAGAAGCGCCGCGCTCGAGACGTTGGTGAGCGCGAGCTGGCCCAGTTGTCCCAGGGCCTTGTTCTGCGCCTCCCGCTGTGCAGCCGCGGTCCGATCCGCAAAGCGGCGAACGGCGTGGCGGACCACCCGGCGGATGGCACTGGGCGGGATGAGGGCCTTCTCCAGATAGTCCTCGGCGCCGAGAGCGATGGCCCGCTCGCCCGTCTCCGTGTCCGCGGTGCCGGTGAGAACGATCACCGGCACGGGCGCGAATCGGCTGACCATCGCCGTGAGAGTCTCCAGGCCGCTGCTGTCGGGCAAGCCGAGGTCGAGCAGGACCGCGTCCACTCCAGCGCGGTCGTGCCCGAGCGCGTCCTTCAGAGTCGCGGCCACGATCACCGCCGTGTCGGGCGACGACTCCAGGAACAGCGACGTCAACGCGCTGCTTTGCCGAACGTCGTCTTCGACCAGCAGCAGGGTCACGGGCATGGGCTCGTCCGGCATCCGTTCTCCTCACTGAATGAAACCATCGCAGTGAGCCGGAGACTTGCCGGAGGAGGCGGACGTCGTCCGAGTCTGGCATCGGACAAACTCCGATCTCTGTCAGCGCAGCCGGTTGGAAATGACGTAATCGACGATGGCTGCGTTCGTTTCGAGGCCTGTCTTCGCAAGAATGTGCATGCGGTGAGAACTGACGGTCTTCACGCTGAGATTGATCGCGCGCGCGATCTCCGTCACCGACCTGCCGCTGCCGAGCAGGCGGAAGATCTCGAACTCGCGGTCGGAGAGCCGCTCATGCGGAAGCGCGGCGGCCGCGTCGCCGGTCACCTGCGCCGTCAATCGCTCGGCCATCGCCGCGCTGATCCACTTTCCGCCGGCGGCGACACGGCGCACCGCCTCGAGCAACAATTCCGGCGGGGCTGATTTTTCGATGTAGCCCGACGCGCCGGCGCGCAGCGCGCGGATCGCAAACACGTCCTCGGAGTGCATGCTGATCATGAGCACGGGCAGGCGGGAGAACGACGCGCGGATCTGCTTGAGCAGCTCGATGCCGTCGCGGTCGCCGAGGCCGACGTCGAGAATGACCGCGTCCACGGGCCGCGTCCGCAGGAGGGTCAGCAACTCGTCCGCCGACTCGGCCTCGCCCGCGACATGGAGCTCGTCCGCGTCCGCGAGGATCAGACGAAGTCCTTTGCGGACGACGGCGTGATCGTCGGCGATGACGATGCGAGTCATGCCACATTCTCCGGCAGATTCCATCATTCCGGCATATTGTTTTGCCCATGGCGCCGAGTCGCAGGCGAGGAGCTGTACCGCCGGCAGGGCGCGATCTGTGGCTCATCGCGCTGATCCTGGTTCTCGCGAATGCCGCGGGGGCGCTGTTCCTCATCGACGTCTATCTGCCGCGGCGGCGCCGCGAGGCGCTGGCGCGAATCCCGGCGCAGCTCTCGCTGCTGGCCAGAGACCGTCAGAACGCGGTGACCGGATGGGTGAACGAGCGCCTCGGCGATGCGGAGCTCACCGCCTCACTGCTCGGTGCCGCGCCTGACGACCGCGCCGCGCCGGACGTGTTCGACCGGTTCCTCCGCGCCTACGGATACGAGTCCGCCTTCCTCATCGACGCGTCGGGAACCGTGCTGCTGCGCCGCGGCTCGGCCGAAACGGACGACGCCCCGGCTGTTTCATTCGCGCGCGAAGCGATGAGCGCACCCGGCGTGAAGATCGACTTTCGCCGCGTCCGGCGGAAGCCGAAGATTTTCACCGCACGCGCATTCACGCGGCCGCACGGCCCGGGTGGGGCAGTGCTCTTTGTGTCGGATCCGTACGATTACATCTATCCCCTGTTCAGTACCGCGACGGTCGCTTTCAAAACGGGCGAGACCAATCTCGTCGGCCTCTATGACGGGTGGGGGCTTGGGTTGAATCCGTACCCGAGCGGGAGTCCGCCGCCGATGACGCTGCGCACCCGGATTCCCAAGGACTTTGAAACACGCGCGCTGCGCATGGGGGAACAGTCCATTCGCTATCGGGACCGCCGCGGGATGCCGGTCATCGGCGTGGTCAAGGCCATCCGGCATACACCATGGGTGCACGTCGCGAAGATCGACGAGGAGGAAGTGCTGGCCGGCGCGGTCGCAGAGACCTGGCGGCTCGGCCGGTTGTTCGCGAGCCTTTCGTTGATCCTCGCGTTGACGGTGTTCATCATCCTGCGGTCGCGAAGAGTGCGCGCGTTGCAGGCAATCAGGAATCTCTCGGCGCGTCTGCTGCGCGTGCAGGACGACGAGCGCCGCCGCCTTGCGCGCGACCTTCACGAGACGGTCGCTCAGAGTCTGGCCGGCCTGCGCATGAACCTCGGCGTCATGAAACGGTTCGCAACCGACGGGCGCGCGGCCGCGGCCGTCGATGACAGCATCACCATCGCGGATGACACCATCACTCAGATCCGCACGCTCTCCTATCTGCTGCACCCGCCGATGATCGATCAGGCAGGGCTGCTCACCGCGCTGCGGTGGTACATCGATGGATTCGAGCGCCGGAGCGGCATCGCCACGACGCTGGAGGTCCCGCGCGATCTCGGCCGCTTGTCGCGCGACGTCGAGACGTCCATCTTCCGGATCGTGCAGGAGTGTCTCACCAACATTCAGCGTCACGCCGGCAGTGCCACCGCGAGCGTGTCCCTCATGCGGTCCGGCGATCGGATGCTGCTCGAGATCGCGGACCAGGGTCGCGGCCTTCCGGCGCGCGTACGGGACGATCCCGACGCCCTCCTTGCCTCGGGTGTCGGGATCGCGGGCATCAATGAGCGCGTCCACGAGCTCGGCGGCGAGCTGACCATTCAGTCCACGGACCACGGCACCACGCTGCGCGTGACGTTGCCGGCCGGGCGTTAGGAGCGGCCTTCTGGCAAACTGCCTCCTTCAATAAGGAGGGCACTGCCCATGAGTGGAACCCGCCCCGTCGTCCTCAGTGATCGCCAGGGATTCGATCGCCGCTGGTTCGCGCCTCACCTGAAAGCGGTCTACGTCCCGACGCATGCGGATCAGGTGGCCGAGTGTTTGACGGCCGCGATCACGAACTACGGCCGGGACGTCAAGGTCACCTCGGGGCGGCACTGCTACGAGAACTTCGTCTACAACGACGCCACGAAGGCCGTCATCGACATGTCCGCGTTGAACCACGTCGGGTTCGATCCGGCGCGGAATGCGTTCTTCGTCGATGCCGGCGCGGAGAACTGGACGGTCTATCGCACGCTGTTGAACGGATTCAACAAAACGCTCCCCGCCGGCAGTTGCTATTCGGTCGGGGCGGGCGGGCATATCACCGGCGGCGGATATGGATTGCTGTCGCGGCTGCACGGCCTGACTGTCGATCACCTGAGCGCTGTGGACATCGTGACGTTGGAGGGCTGGACGCGCGGTAGTTGCGTCACGTCTCCGCCGACAGCGCGACCAGCGACGAGCGGGATCTGTTCTGGGCCTTGTGCGGCGCCGGTTGCGGCAACTTCGGCGTCATCGTGCGCTACTACTTTGCGCAGCTGCCCGACGCGCCCGATCACGCCACGATCTGGACCCTCGCGTGGAACTGGTCCGCCGTCGATGCGAGCAGTTTCGCCGACCTGCTCGCGCTCTACGCGGAGGTGGTCGCGGAGATGCCGGAGACCGCCTTCAGCCTGTTCAAGTTGAACCATGTCTCCAACGGACAGATCGGCCTCATCGTGCAGCTCGTGTCCGCCCCCGGCGTCGGCGCGCGCGAGCATCGCCAGCTCGCGGAGACGACCACGCAGCGGATGAAGTCGCGGTTCGACCGCATCGTCCCGACCACGGAACTTCAGAAGCCGCTCGGCGGACATCCCGGCTACATGACCACCATGCCCGCCAGCGCCGCGCCGCAACACACGACCTACCTCGAGGCGCTGCAAACGCTGAACGGCTCGGGGCCGAACCAGTTCGGGAAATACAAGTCGGCCTACATGAAGAAGGGATTTCCGCCGAACCAGGTCGCCGCGATTTACAAATGGTTGAACATCACCCCGCCCGGACTTCCTGCCGGCGACATGAGTCAATCCTTGCTGCAGGTCGACAGCTACGGCGGCGCGATCAACAGACGGACATCCGAGTCGACCGCCGTCCCGCAGCGCAGCTCGATCCTGAAGCTCCAGTACCAGACCTACTGGCTCAACGCGTCCAACCCGGGCCAAGGCCACGAGCCGCCGTACCGCGATCAGACCGAGAAGCACCTGCACTGGATCAACGAGTTCTATCGCGAGGTGTACGCCGACTACGGCGGCACGCCCGACCCGGCCAACGACAGCACCGGCACCGTGGACGGCTGCTACTACAACTATCCCGACAATGTGTTAGGCAGCCACGAGCGCGGCGACGTCGATCACGCGCTCTGGCTCTATTTCCTCGACAACTTCCGGCGAAATCCGCGCAATCTTGTGAACGTCAAGCAACAGTGGGATCCCGAGGACTTTTTTCACCACGCGCAGTCGGTTCCGGTTCGGTAACCGCCGTCGCGTCACGGCACGATCGGAATCTCCGTTTTATCGAGCACTAAACCGGCCGGCAGCGAATCGAGCGTGATGACGAGTTTCGGACTCGTCGCCCCGCCCACGTTTCCGGTGATGGTCACCGTGGTCTCGAGCACTTCCTGACCGTCGGCGGTGGTCGTCTTCCAGTTGAGAGCTCCATGCGTTGCACTGAGACCGGCCGCCTCCGGCAGCGTCTTGAAGGTGAGCGTCGTCGGGCGGTTGAACCCTGGAAATGCCTGCGCCACTCGTTTGGGGAACGTGAATGTCAGTTTGCCGCCCGTCTTGATGTTCGCGGACGTCTGAATGGAGGCATCGTTCGCCGAGGCGTAGTAGACGGCGCCTCCTTCGGCGGCGGTTTTGATGTCCACTGCGGCAGAGTCGGGCCGCAGCAAAACCCAGACGCCGCCGCGAAGCTCCATGCCGCTCGCGAGTCCCGCGACATTCGACAGTTTTGCCGACACCGTTTTGCCGCGTGCGACCGCTGTCAGGGGGATCGGCTCCGTCCACTTTGCGTTGCTCGCGTCGTAACCCTCGACGACGAGATCCATCTTCGCGAATGATGAGGGAAAGGCTCCATCCACCAGTTCGAGCGTGATCTCGCCATCCTTGAGGATGCGCGTCTGCCTCCACGCGAGCCGCGGCGCCGGCGCGGCCTTCTTCTGCGGATGGATCCGCGCCACGCCGACCTGCCGGTTGCCGGCGCTCGTCCAGATGTTCACTTCGACCTGGCGCGCCGCGTTGCCGTCGAGGCTCGCGGGCTCGTTGACTTCTCCGAACCGGGCGATGATTCCGGTCATGTCGGGCAGGACACGGATCTCGTCCGCCGTCTGCGCTCCGAGCGTGACTTCCGTACTGCGCCAGAGATTCGCGCCCTTGATGAGGAGTGCGGCGCGCTCCCCGGTGACGACGTCGTATTCCTCCCAATCCAACGGGCTCGGCGTGGCGCGGTTCATCAGCAGATCGTGGATGGAGTCGATCTGACCGGGCACTTCGACAGGATGAACGCGACGGTCGACCACGTCGCCCGCGGCGCAACGCTCGCCGCTGTTCCCCTGAACCGACTGCTTCGACTTCCAGCACGTCGTGACGGTGACCATCAGCCGTTGCGTCCAGCCGGGAACGGAGACCGCGGCCGCGAGCGAGTTTTGAATCGGGCGATGATCCATGTTGATCGACTCGCCACGGAATGCTTTCGTCTGCAGTCCGAAGCGAGGCCCGATCAGCCAGCCAAGACGCGCCTTGGAGAGGGCAGTCTTGTATTTGTCCCCCTTCTCATCGCCGCCTTCGGTGTAGCCGACGACGAGCGGCTCACGGAGGATCGACTGCATCAGCCGCTGATTGTCTCGGATGTACGCCGTCGCTGCCTCGAGGCTTGCCGCGCCGGTGAGCGCCGACATCGCGGCCGCAAGCTCCAGCGTGTTGCGGGTCGCGGCGACGCGTGAGATCCGCTGCACGGAGTCCTTCGGCGTCGAAGAATAGGCGTAGACGTGCCAGCCATCTTCGAGCGCACACTCGAAGCGGACTTCTCGAACGTCCAGTCGCCGTTCCCATTTCTCCTCGTCAGACCATTTTTCGTCTTTGCTCTTTTTCTCGTGGTCGCTGAGGGCTTGCGTCACGCACTCGTAATGCGGCGTGTTCTTCTTCGGTGCATCGAATACCGGTGTGTTCCTGCACCAGTTGATGACGCGGGACGAAGCCGTCGTGTCATCGCTGCACTTCTCCGGGCCGATCGCAGGCGGCACGAGGTATTGGTCGAGACGGTGGACTTTGAAGTAGTCCGCTTTCATCTTCTGCGCGATCAGGCGCTCGAGCTCTTCTTCCAGCTTCTCCCGGTTCGCCGTCCCACCTGCAATGCCGTAGAGCGCTGCGCGAAGATCGGCTCTGATCCGCTGCTCATACGTGTTGTCGCCCTTCAATGAATCGACGCTGAACGGACTGCTCTTTTGCTGCGTTCTGCGGGAGAAGGCACGCAACTCCTCCATTTCGAGGATGCCCAGCCCGCACTTCGTCCTCGGCGGAGCGGGAGCGGTGAGGTCGCCGAAGCACTGAAGCATGCGCAGGAACTGCGAGCTGATCTCACGTTCGAAGTGCAGTTGAAAGGCCGGCACCCACTCGCCATAGAGATCGGCGGTCAGACGTTTGTCGACGTTTTCGATCTCGAGGTCGACCACCGCCCATGAGCTGTTTGCAGCGCTCGGAATCAGCGTCGCATCGACGTTCAGACGATAGAGCGTGTTGCCCCTCAGGTCGTGGCGGTCGTCGAGCTGATTCTCGAGGATCTCGTTGCGGATCTCTTCGCGGTACGCAAGCCGGTCGCGAAGCGCCTCGATCGGACTCGATTTCGCTTTGGTTGTGCCGATGTTGTTCGGATCGGGCAGCGCCGCGCGCTGCGAGTTGGCGAGGCGCGTCAACAGATTGCCCGCGAGATCCGCTGCGGGCGTGCGATTCGTAGTCGTAGTCGTCGTGCTCGACTGCGTCGTTCCCGTGCCGCCGGTACTGCCCGTCGCACCTGTTGCACCCGTCGCGCCGGTAGCGCCGGTCGCCGCCGTCGCACCGCTCGTTCCTTGAGAGGTTCCTTGCAGAAGGTCGTCGATGCGCTTCTGTCTCTCCAGCATCGCGATCTCATGATCCAGCGCGCTCAGCTCGCTCGACTGTTCGATCGTCTGGAGCCTGCGCGCGCTTTCGGCCTTGTCGACTCCGAACCTGCTCGGGTCGATATTGACCGACGCGTTGACCGAAAGCGCGGTGAGCGTGCGCTCGTCGAGCAGCCCCTGGAAATCGTCGAATGTGACGTCCTTCGATGCCACGAGCTGCTCGCGCAGCCACTTATCCTGCGTGAGGCGATCGTTGACCAGACGCTCTCGCGTGGAAACTTCAGGCGTGCCGACGAGGATGATGCCGGGCGGCTCTTCCTTCATCGTCCCACACGCCACCACCAACACGACCAATGCAGCCGCGGAGATCCATTTGCTGTGCATTCGGGGTCCTCTCCCGGTGGGAGTGACACGAGAGGCGAATTCTCCTTTCATCGGCGGAATAGGGCGCATCGGTAAACCTCCCGTAACGCTTCGCTCCGCCCCTTGCCTCCGCCCCGAAAACGCGCGTTAATAGTCGCCGTCCAAAATCGGAAGTCCCACGGAGGCGTGGATGCGGGTACTGCGCTTGGCAGTGGTCTGCTTGCTGGCGGGAGTCGTGTTTGCGGAAGCGAGCCCGATTCGTTCCGTCGGTCGCGGCGTGGCGGTTGTGTTCAGTCCCGACCTGAGCGTCGGGAACAACTGCGCGTTCTACGAGCGCCTCGGCTTCGCCTGCTATGCGAGCGCGAGTTGGGAGACGGTGCTCGAAGACATCCGCTGCCGGAACGCATCGGCGAAGCCGGAGGATGCGATCTCGGTCGTCATCCTCGAGGCGCATGGGACATACGGCAATGGACTGAAGCTGCAGGTGAGCACCGCAAAGAAGGCGGGGCGCTCGTACGCGGCGATCGGCGCGTTGACGGAGCGACTCGCGGCCGCGGGCGTGCGCACTGCCGTTCTCGCCGCATGCAATGCGCGGCGGTTGCTCCGCCCCGAGATTTACAACGAGCTCGATTCCACGCGACTCTTTCTTCCGGCGACGCTCGGCATTCTGAATGGCGATGGGAAAGAGAGCAGCGTGCGGTTGCTCACGCGCGCGGACAGCCACATCGAGTCCCTGTCGATGGGCAACACCGGCGAGCTCTCACCGTCGACGCTGCGCGCGTTAAACCTTCCCGAAGGCGAAGCGATGACCTTCGTCGTTTCGGACCTGCTCGTCCAACTCGTCACGCACGATCCCTCGCTCGATCTCCGCCCCGCGACGCCGGTGAAGCAGCTCAAGCTCGTCACGCCCGAGGACAAATACGCGGATGATCTCTTCGCGCGCTTCGTCGAGCATCTCGACCGGCTGTCCGTGTCGAATGAAGACAGACCTCTCGTCGCGACGCTGATGCGGTGACAGAGCGGGAACGTGCGACACGTTTTCGCGACGTTGCTCGTCATCCTCGCCGTCTCATGTCGCAATACCGAGCATGAGGGGACTTCGCCACCCGCAGCGCCGAGCGTGATGACCGCTGCATCGCAGACCACTGATTCGGCTGCCGCGCTCGCCGACTGCGAACGAAAGGTCGCCGCGCAAAAGGAAGCCCTCGCCAACGATCCATTGGCGAAGTCGGAAACGTTCGCGGCGAATCCCGCGCAGGAGTCGCTTCGCGGCGCGCCCGCGCCGGTCGATGTCAACAGCGATCGTTATGCCCGCGCGTTCCGCACGCGCCTGCGCGAGGAGGTCGCGAGCCATGGCGTGAACTTCGCCGGCGCGTACTCACTCGTCAGCGTCGGTATGACCGGGTGGGGCGACAACTGGTACATCGTCGATCGCCGCACCGGTAAAGTGACCCGCTTCCCGTACTTCGCTGCGTTCCTCGACTTTCGCAAGGACAGCGATCTCATCGTCATGAACGCGCGCGAGCGCATCGAACAAGCCATGCGCGAGAACGATGGTCCGGACTGCTCCTTCATCAATCAGATCGAGTTCACGTCACTGCGCCCCGTCTACTTCCTCTGGCGCGATGGCAAGTTGAAGAAGATCGGGCCGGCACATGTGGTGGAGGCTCCGCCTAACAAATTCTGGGCAGACTATCTCGAGAAGGGCAAAACGGAAGACGATAAGATCTACCGGTGACCCGAACCTTTACCTTCGTTCTCGAGTTTCGAGGTGGCACCTACGTTTCGCAATATCGAGGCAGGTACCCGCGGGAGGCGCTGAAACGCTGGTCCGCAGGCGAGCGCCGGCGATTGGTTGGCGGGTGGCAATCCGGGTTTTCTCCGAAAGTATTCGACGAAATCGCGGCCCAAGAGCTCACTCCGTTGACCGGGATTTCCAAGGTCTGGTCCGCGACCGTGGCCATCGGTGAAGACTTTGCACTTCTGAACATCATTACGACAGAGCCATGAATACAAAACTGCTTCTCGGCGCGAGCGGTTTCCTCATGGCTGCGTCGGGTATCGCAGGATCGTTCCTTCCACACGAGATCCTTCGCGCGTTGCAGATCCAGCCGGTTGGCCTTCTCCCCGTCATCGTGCAGTTGTCGGCGGCGATGCTTTTTGCCCTTGGTCTGATCAATTGGACAGCCAAGGGAAGTCTCATCGGCGGTATCTACAACCGACCCGTGGCCATCGGCAGTCTCGCGCATTTCGTCATCGGCGCGATCACGCTGTTGAAAGCCGCCGCGACCCATCACCGCCTCGGTCTCTGGGTGGCCGCAATCGTTTACCTCGCGTTTGCCGCGGCATTCACGATGCTCTTCTTCACCAGTCCGGTGAAGGGACCGGCTTAGCCGAAGCGCGGACATTTGTCCGCGGACAGCTGTCAACCGGACGCGTACGCGGACACGCTAACTCATTGAAAACAAAGCGTCCACTCATGGCACCGCCGTTGCGCAAGAGCGATGGCGAACATGATCCAGGACACCTCTTCGATGGACCGCGCCGTCGTGGCCACACGACCGCGGACGACCCTCTACCTCGTCGTCGGCGGCGCGGTGCTTCTCCTCCTCCTCGCCCTTCTCTTTCCCGCGCTGCGCCGCTGGATGCGCGCCGAGACCGCGATCGACTCCACGACCGTGCGCTTCGGCGTGGTCACGCGCGGCGACTTGATGCGCGATCTCTCCGTGCAGGGACGTGTCATCGCGTCGCTGCATCCGACGCTCTTCAGCTCCGGCCCCGGCATCGTCTCGATCCGCATGAAAGCGGGTGCGCAGGCGAAGCGCGGCGACATCCTCGCCACGATCGACAGTAAAGAACTGACGACCGCGCTCGAACAGTCGCGGGCGAGTCTCGGGTCGATGCGCGCGGAGCTCGAGCGGCAGAAGATCGTCGGGCGCCAGGCGCAACTGCGCGCGCAGCAGCAGGTCGACCTGCTCTCGCTGCGCTCCGAGGCCGCGAAGCGCGCGTTGGATCGCAATCAACGAATGTTCGGCGAAGGGCTCAGCAACAAAGCCGATCTCGAAGCAGCGCAGGACAACGTGCGCACGTCGCAGATGGAGCTCGAGCAGGCGAGGAAAGAGCTCGAGCTCTCGCGCGAAACGTTGTCGTTCGATTTGCAGACGCGCGAGCAGCAGTACGTGCGGCAGCTGTCCGTCACGGACGATCTCGCGAAGCGCGTCGATGAGCTGACGATCCGCGCGCCGTTTGACGGCATGGTGGCCTCGGTGCTGATTCAGGACCGCGACGCGGTCGCGGCACAGCAACCGATCGTGACGGTGGTGAACCTCTCGTCCCTCGAACTGGAGATCGCTCTCCCCGAGGAGTACGGAGGGGAAACCGACATCGGCACGGCGGCCACCATCGCGTTCAACGGCCGTGAATACCAGGGCAGGGTCACGGCCATCTCGCCGGAAGTGGCGAACAGCCAGGTCGCGGCGACGGTCGCCTTCGTCGAGCAGCCGGTGGGCCTGAAGCAGAACCAGCGCCTCACCACGCGGCTCGTGTTCGAGTCGAAGAAGAACGTGCTGAAGGTGGCGCGCGGATCGTTCGTCGACTCCGGCGGCGGACGCGAGGCCTACGTCGTCGACGGACAAATGGCCACGCGCCGGCCCATCGAACTGGGCGCGATGAGCGTCAACGAAGTGGAAGTTCTCAACGGCTTGCAGGCCGGCGAGCGAATCATCGTTTCGGATACGACCGCGTTCAGAAACGCGAAGACGGTGTTGCTGAGGAAATAGGGAGAGAACCAATGCTCGAAATGAAGAACATCAAGAAGATCTACCGCACCGACACGATCGAGACGCATGCGCTCGAAGACTTTTCGCTGCTCGTCGACGATGGCGAGTTCGTGTCGGTGATGGGGCCGTCGGGATCGGGGAAGACGACCTTTCTCAATGTCGCGGGACTGCTCGACACGTTCGACTCCGGCACCTACATCCTCGACGGCAAAGACGTCAGCCGGCTCTCGGACAGCGAGATGTCGCGCATCCGCAATCGCGCCATCGGCTTCGTCTTCCAGTCCTTCAATCTGATTCCCGACCTCAACGTCTTCGACAACGTCGACGTGCCGCTCCGCTACCGCGGCCTCGGCGGGTCCGATCGCAAGCAGCGCATCGAGCGCTCGCTCGACATGGTCGGCCTCTCCTCGCGCGCGAAGCATCTGCCGTCGCAGCTCTCCGGCGGCCAGCAGCAGCGCGTCGCCATCGCCCGCGTCCTCGCCGGCGATCCGAAATTCATCCTCGCCGACGAGCCGACCGGCAACCTCGACTCGCTCATGGCGCGCGAGATCATGGATCTGCTCGATCGCATCAACGCCTCCGGCACGACGATCGTCATGGTCACGCACAGCCCGGAATGCGCCGTGCGCGCGCAGCGGCAGATTCACGTCCTCGACGGCCGTGTCGTCGATCTCGAAACGCCGCGCATCTCGCTCACGCGCAATGAAGTGAGCGCGGGCATCGCGTCGACGCTCGGATAACGGAGACGATCATGCTGCTCTACAACATCCGCATCGGCATCAAGAGCCTCCGCCGCAATCCGATTCTGACGACGCTGCTCATCGCGGCGATCGCCCTCGGCATCTGCGTCTCCACCACCTTCATCGCCCTGCGCCATATCTACGAGCAGGACCCGCTGCCGGGCAAGAGCGACAAGATGTTTTACGTCCGGCTCGACAGCTGGGATCCGGCGCGCGCGTACAACGCCGACGATCCGAAGTCGATGCCGAACATGATCACGTACCGCGACATGCGCGCGCTGATGCAGTCCAACATCCCGACGCATCAGTCCGGGATGTACGTCGCGAGGATGTTCGCGCATCCCGATCCGAAAGTCGGCCGCCCGTTCCGCGCCTTCATCCGCATGAACTTCAGCGACTTTTTCACGATGTTCAACGTCCCGTTCCAGTACGGCTCGGGCTGGGACAAGGCCGCGGATGCGAAGCCGGAACAGGTCGTAGTCATCGATCAGGAGATGAACCAGAAGCTCTTCGGCGGCGGCAACAACGTCGGCCGCACGATCCGCTTCGATGAGCGCGACTACAAAGTCGTCGGCATCATCGGCGACTGGAAGCCGTCCTTCCGCTACTTCGATCTCAACGGCGGAACGCAGCCGCTGGAAGGCGTGTACATGCCGTTCAACCTCACGCCGGTGCTGCAGCTCAACACCGCCGCGAACAGCGACGGCTGGAAGAATCAGGCGGAGAACACGTACGAGTCGTTCCTCCAGTCGGAGCAGACCTGGATCGAGTACTGGGCCGAGCTGCCGACGGCCGAAAAGCAGCAGGCCTTCAACGACTACATCACGAACTACATCGGCGATCAGAAAAAGATCGGACGCTTCGGGCGGCCGCTGAACTTCGCGGTGACGAACATCCAGCAGACGTTCGAGGCGTTCCAGGTCGTGCCGCCGAGCGTGAAGTCGATGAGCATCGTCTCGCTGCTGTTCCTCATCGTCTGCTCGCTGAATCTCGTCGGCCTGCTGCTCGGCAAATTCCTCGCGCGCATCCCCGAGGTCTCGGTGCGGCGTGCGCTCGGCGCGAGCAAGCTCCAGGTCTTCTGGCAGCACGTCGTCGAATGCGAATTGGTGGGCATCGTCGGCGGCGCGATCGGCCTCGTGCTCTCGATCGGCACGCTGAAGCTGATCGCGAAGATGACGCCGCAGAACACCATCGCCGTCAGTCTCGACAGCGAGATGGTGCTGGTCTCGATTTTCCTGTCGCTCGTCGCCGGCCTGCTCGCCGGCATCTATCCGTCCTGGCGCGTCTGCTCGGTCGCGCCGGCGATGCAACTGAAAGTGCAGTAGGAGGACATCATGCCGATCGGACCGATTCTTCGCGCGATGAAGCACAACCGCACGCGCTTCGTCCTCATCGTTCTCGAAATCGCGATCACGCTGGCCATCGTCACGAACGCAGTCAACATGATCCTCGCGCAACGCGCGCAGATGCTGAAGGCGTCTGGGCTTTGACGACGACAACATGATGATGATCGCGGCGACGCCGTTCGCGCCCGAGTTCAAAGAGCACGGCGTACGTCGAGAACGTCGTCAACGCCGACATGCGCGCGATCCGCGCCATCTCCCGGCGTGAAGAGCGTCGCCGTCACGGGCTTCCTGCCGTGGCAGGGAGGCGGCAGCTCCGGCATGATGAAGGCGGACGGGTATTCCGAAAAGTTTCAGGCGCAGATCTATGCCGCGCGCGGGGACTCCTCGGGACGCATCGGCGCGAAACTGAAAGCCGGCCGATGTTCACGCGAGAACGACACGCCGATCGATCCGAACGACTCGACGACGGTCACGCATCATCAGCAGCGGTCTGGCGAAGAAGCTGTGGGGCGATGCAAATCCGATCGGGCGCGTGATCACCGGCGCCGAGGGCGAGCGCCCGCGCACGGTCGTCGGCGTGATCGATCAGTTCTACAACCCGTACGCGTGGAACATCGGCGACTACGTCCATCTTCACGCCCGGCCGTTCGATTATGACGGCGGCGGATCATCGTATCTCCTCCGCACGGAGCCGGGCGCGCCAAAGCCGTTGCCGATGCGCTGGAGCCGACGCTGGTGAAGGTGAACGCCAGCCGCGTCTTCCGCGTATTCACCGTCCCGCAGATCAAGGAACGCTTTTTTTCGGGGAACAACCTCGTCATCCGCGCGATGGGCGCCGTGATCGTGGTGCTGGTGTTCATCACCGCGCTCGGCATCCTCGGCATCACGTCGCTCGCGGTGTCGGAGCGGACGAAGCAGATCGGCACGCGCCGCGCGCTCGGCGCGACGAAGGGCGACATCCTCAAGCACTTCCTCGCCGAGAACTGGATCGTGACGACGATTGGTCTGATCCTCGGCGTCATCGCCACGTACGCGCTGAACTTCTTCCTGGTCAGCCAGCTCACCGACGCGACCATGCCGTGGTATCTCGTCGGCATCGGCATCGTGCTGCTCTGGGTCAACGGACTCGTGGCCACGATTCCGCCCGCGCTCCGCGCCGCCAGCGTTTCGCCGGCGATTGCAACACGGTCGGTGTGATGAAATGGTTGCTGAGTTGCTGAGGGTTGCTGGGTACGGTGTGAGCAACGTAGCAACCCAGCAACCTAGCAACCGAATCAATGATGCCCCGCGTCCTGATTGTCGAAGACCAGCCCGCAGTCGCGAACGCGCTGCGGGTGTTGTTCGATCTCAACGACATCGAGGCCGAGGCAACGGCGAATCCCGATGCGGCCCTGAAAGCCGTGCAGCGCGGCGACGTCGATCTCGTGCTGCAGGACATGAACTTTTCCCCCGGCGCGACGAGCGGCGAAGAAGGCATCGACCTCTTTCGCCGCTTCCGCGCTGCCGATCCCGAAGTGCCGGTGCTGCTGCTCACCGCCTGGACGTCGCTCGAGACCGCGGTGCAGCTCGTGAAAGAAGGCGCGAGCGATTACCTCGCGAAGCCGTGGGACGACGCGAAGCTCGTGACCACGGTGCGCAATCTCCTGCAACTGCGCGCGCTCAAGCTCGAGAACGAGCGGTTGCGTGCAGAGCGAACGCGAAGCCGCGCTTCGCTGGCGGGTGAGCATGACCTGCGCGGCATGGTCTACGCGAGCGAAGCGATGCATCGCGTGGCGTCGCTGGCGATCCAGATCGCGCCGTCGGAAGTGCCGGTGCTGATCACCGGACCGAACGGCGCAGGCAAAGAAAAAATCGCCGAGATCATCCACGCGAGCTCGCGCCGCCGCACGAAGGCGCTGGTCAAAGTGAACGCCGGCGCGATTCCCGACGAGCTGATGGAGAGCGAGTTGTTCGGCGCGGAGCCGGGCGCGTACACGGGATCGAATCGCCTGCGTATCGGCCGCTTCGAAGCGGCGAACGGCGGAACGATTTTTCTCGACGAGATCGGCAATCTCTCCGCGGCCGGGCAGATGAAGTTGTTGCGCGTGTTGCAAAGCGGCGAGTTCGAGCGCCTCGGCTCGAGCGAAACGCGCCGCGTCGACGTGCGCGTGCTCTGCGCCACGAACACCGATCTGCGCCAGGCCATCGCCCGCGGCCTCTTCCGCGAAGACCTCTTTTTCCGCCTCAACGTCGTCGAGATCCACGTCCCGCCGCTGCGCGAGCGGCGCGAGGATGTGCTGCCGCTCGCCGAGGCGTTCCTGAATCGGAACGCCGGCGTCTCGCCGGCTGGTCAGGCGCCGTCCCGGCGCCTCGACGAAGCCGCGCGTGCGACGCTGCTCGCGCATGACTGGCCGGGCAACGTGCGCGAGTTGCAGAACCGCATCCTTCGCGCGACGGCGATGAGTCGCGAGGAACGCATCACCTCCGAAGACCTCGGCTTCGGCGCCGTGCGGGAAACGCAGTCCGAGGTCCCGCTCGCGCGGCAGCAGATCGAAATCGCGTTGCTCAACGCCAACGGGAGCGTCTCGCGCGCCGCGGACGCCCTCGGCATTTCGCGCCAGGCGCTGTATCGGCGGATGGAGAAGCTCGGGATCGTGTTAGAACGGCGCCCGAAGTGAAACTCTCCACACGCGCTCGCGCTGCGCTCGCGATCACGGTCGTCGCTGCCTTCGTCACCGCGTTCCTCGCGTCGAAAGTGGCCCGCGCGCTCCAGATGCGCGAGCTCTCAGGGTGGGCGCTGGCGATGCTCGTCACGATCCCGGTGCTGCTCTGGTGCGCGAACTGGACCGTGCGCCACCTCGAAGCATCGCTGCAGGGACTCGACGACGGCCTCCGCGCCTTTCGCGACGGCGACTTCAGCATGCGCCTCGCGCCGGGCGGCGACGAGCAGACGATGGAGATCAAGCAGCTGTACAACGAAGTCGCCGACGAGCTGCGCATCCAGCGCGCGGATGTCTATCAAAAGGAACTGCTCCTCGACACCATCCTCCAGCGCACGCCCGTCGCGGTGCTGCTCGTCAATTCCGCAGATCGCGTCGTCTACTCGAACGTCGCCGCGCGCGACCTCTTCTCCGGCGGCGGTCGCATCGACGGCCTGCACTTCTCGCCGCTCCTCGCCGACGTCGTCGAGCCGATCCGCGACGCGCTACACACCGGCACCGACGCCATCGTCGTCGTCCCCGGCGCCGAGCACGAAGAGACGTTTCACATCTCGCAGCGCACGTTCCGTCTGAACACGCTCCAGCATCGCCTGATCCTCGTCGAGCGCCTCACCGCCGAGCTGCGCCGGCAGGAAGTGACGGTGTGGAAGAAGGCGATCCGGGTGATCAACCACGAGATCAACAACACCATCGCGCCAATCAGCTCGCTCTTTCACTCCGCACGTATCGCTCAGGAAAAGCCGGACCGCCAGCACAAGCTCGGCGAGATCTACGACGCCATCGACGAGCGCCTCGCGTTCCTGCGCTCGTTCCTCGAGTCGTACGCCCAATTCGCGCGCCTCCCCACGCCCCGCAAACAGACCACGCGCTGGAGCGAGATCCTCCCCGACGTCCGCGCGCTGTACGAATTCCGCGTCGAAGGCGACGTGCGCGCCGAGGTCTGTGTCGACCGCGCGCAAATCCAGCAGGTGCTCATCAATCTCATCAAGAACGCCCACGAATCCGGCAGCGACCCCGCGTCGATCGTCGTGTCGCTCCAACGCAACTTCCTCCGCGTCTCCGACGCCGGCCGCGGCATGAGCGAAGACGTGTTGCGTCAGGCGCTCGTACCGTTCTATTCGACGAAACAAGGCGGCACCGGCGTCGGCCTTGCCCTCTCGAACGAAATCATCGAAGCCCACGGCGGCCGCATGCGCCTCGAAGCGCGGCCGGGTGGGGGGACGGTGGTGACGGTTTGGTTGCCGGTGGGGTAGGGCGGAGGGCGGAGGCCGGAGTAACTTCCCGCAGGTAGTAAAATGCAACCCATGAGCGCTCTGCTCGCCGCTCTGCGAACGATCGCCGCCGAAGGTCCAAGCCGCGAGCTTGCCACTGCCCTGACTGGCGGCCGTACGGTTTACCAGGACCACGGGCACGGTCTTCTCGAACGGATCGAGGCCGATGGGACGCGAACCACGGGCAGGCTCGTGAATCGCCGTTTCACGCCTGAAGAACCGCAGCGCTCCTCGCGCCGGCGATGAGCTCGCGCGTCCTGGTTGCGGTTGCGGGTCCGAACGGCGCGGGAAATCGACGTTCGTCGAGACCTATCTTCGGTCGCTCGGACTACGCGTCGTCAACCCCGACGCGATCGAGGGTATGTCGTCATTCTGATCTTCATCGGCTTGGAGAGCAGCGATCTCGCCATCGGCCGCGTGATGCAGCGCGTCGAGTAGGGCGGACACGATGTCCCGGACGAGAAAATCATCACGCGCTTTCCGCGCACACTGGCGAATCTCGAGAAGGCGCTGTCCTTCGTCAATCACGCGTTCCTGTTTGACAACAGTTCGGCGGCGAAGCCATATCGCTTCGTCGCCGAATTGCGAAGCAGCAAGATCGTGCGCCGTGGTCCCGCTCGGCCGCGCTGGTGGCGAGTCCTGGGCTTGGGTAGGCGTACTCGGAATCCGATTTACACTCTCTTTTGATGCCCAAGCCCGTAAAACTCCTCAGCGGCGGCAACCCGCAAATCGCGAAAGCCGACGGCAACGCGCCCGTGCAGGCCTACATCGCGGCGATGCCGGAGTGGAAACGCGAGGTCGGACGCCGCCTCGACGCGCTCATCGCGAAGACCGTCCCCGGCGTGCGCAAGGCCGTCAAATGGAACTCGCCCTTTTACGGCGTCGAAGGCCAGGGCTGGTTCATGGCTTTTCACGTCTACGCCCGCGCCGTGAAAGTCACGTTCTTTCGGGGGACGTCGCTGGAGCCGGCGCCGCCCGGCGGCAAATCGAAGGAAGCGCGCTGGATCGACATCCACGAGGACGATCTGGACGTAAAGCAGATGACGAAGTGGATTCGTCAGGCGGCGGCATTGCCGGGATGGGGCGGCGCGTAGCGGACCCGTCTCTGCCTTCTCTCAGGAGTGCTATCCTTTAAGAAACAATTCAATTGGGGTCCAACACACCAATGAGCCAGGGTCTCTTTCTCGATCTCCTCGATCGCGGGATAACGGACGCAAAGATTCGGTTCAACGTCGACGGAAAAGACATCGACGTCGGGCGCGGGGCGAACGGCAACGGCCATCATCCGGACGTCGTCGTGCGCGTGTCCAATCCGCGCATGTTCACGCGCTCGCTCGCCGCGGGCAGTCTCGGGATGGCGGAGTCGTACATGGACGGCGACTTCGTCGTCGAGAACGACGCCATGCCGCAGTTCCTCGAGATCCTCCTGCGCAACCGGCTCGACAAGAAAGTCATGTCGAATCCGAAGATGGCGTTGCGCATCGGCTGGATGCGCGTCGTCGACACGATCAAGGGCAAGGCGGCGAACGTCCAGCACCACTACGACATCGGCGACGATCTGTTCGAGGCCTTCCTCGACAAGACGCTGACCTATTCGTGCGGCTACGCGCTCGACCCGGACGACGATCTCGACACGCTGCAGCAGAACAAGCTCGAGCGCATCTGCAAGAAGCTTCGCCTGCGCGAAGGCGATCGCCTCCTCGACATCGGCTGCGGCTTCGGCGGACTGCTCATGCACGCCGCGAAGTACCACGGTGTCACCGCGACCGGCGTGACGCTCGCCAAGCGGCACTGCGAATTTGGCAACGAACGGATCGCGCGCGAAGGACTCCAGGACCGTGTGAAGATCGAGTACGCCGACTTCAACGACGTGAAAGGGAAGTTCGACCGCGTCGTCAGCGTGGGCATGCTGGAGCACGTGCCGCGGCGCGAATACGGCAACTACTTCGGGAAAATCGCCGAGGTCCTGACGCCGGATGGAGTGGGGCTCGTGCATGTCATCGGCGCGAACGCGCCGAAGAACGAGCATGACCCGTTCAGCGCCAAGTACGTCTTCCCGAACGCGAACCAGCCGAAGCTCTCGGAGATCGCGCACGGATTGGAACAGAAAGGTTTGGCGATCCTCGACGTCGAGAACATGATCCGCCACTACCATTACACGGCGAAGGGATGGCTGAAGAACTTCCGCGCGAACCGCGAGCGGCTCGACGTCAGGAAATACGATGCGACCTTCCAGAAGATGTGGGAGTTCTATCTGAGCGCGTGCGTGGCCGCGGCGAAGGCGTCGGACGCCGCGCTCTACCAGGTGCTCTTCATGAAAGACTACACCGCGCCGATGCCGCTGCATCGGGTGTGAGGAAACGACCATGAATTTCGTGAACGAGGCCACCGGGAACGTCATCGACCCAGGAGGCGCGGCCTATCGCGAGCTGGGCCAGCTCATCCGCGAGCGCGGCTTCATGGTGAAGCGCCCGGGCCTCGTCATGACCCAGCTCGCCTTCGGCATCACCGTCCATCTCGGCGCCATGGCGCTGTTCATCGCCGTTCCCAATCTCTGGGTGCGCATCGTCGCGCTGTATCTGATGACCTACGGCGGCCTCAGCATCGCCACCAACACGCACACCTCGTCGCACAACGCCTCGACGACCCATTCCAACTTCAACAAGGCCCTCACGTACTTCGGTTACACGTTTCTCTTCGGTACGCCGGCGAACTACTGGTGGAACAAGCACTGCGTCATCCATCACCCGGCGCCGAACGTGATGGAGATCGACGGCGACGCGGACCTCATGCCGTTCTTCGCCGTCAATCAGCGCGACTTCGAGAAAGCGGGCAAGCTCGCCCGCGCTTTCTACAAGATCCAGTGGATCTTCATCGTCGGCATGCTCGCGCTCAACGTCTTCTTCACGATGCTGCAGGGATATCGATTCACGGCCCGGACTCTCGCCAATCCGAAGCGCCGCCGCACCGGCAACTGGATCGACGTCGGCGTCGTGATCCTGCACTACATCTGCTTCCTGGTCATCCCGATGTACTTCTTCTCGCCGCTCTCCGTGATCGGCTTCTATCTGCTGCGCGGCGGATGCATGGGGTACGCGATGTTTGCGGGCTTCGGTCCCGCGCATTTCCCCGACGAAGCGGTGTTCGTCGACAAGAAGCTGCGCGACATGGACTACGTCTTCCTCCAGACCGCGACGACGGTCAACTTCCGCACCGGCTTCTTCGGACGGCTGGCCTGCTGCGGGGTCGAGTATCAGATTGAACACCATCTCTTCCCGGGTGTGCCGCATGTCTACTATCCGGAGATGAGCAAAGTGATCGAGGAGTTCTGCAAGCAGCGCGGCTACCCGTATCGCACGCTCGGCTGGTGGGAATCGGTCTGGAAATCGCTGCTGATGTTCTACCGCCCGAAGAAAGTGTTCGATGACGTGGCCGTGATGCGGGCGGAGGCCCTGCAAGCGTGAAAACAGGCATGAAGAAGCCGGCGATGCTGCTGTACGGGATCGTCACGCACCTCGTGGTGCTGGCGTGCTTCGCGTACTGGGGTCTCTGGAACTATCGCGCCATTCCGAACCACATCGACGCCGGCGCCCTGCGCGATCCGGGCGTGGCGTTCGCGATCAACACCGTCCTCCTCGCGCTCTACTGCGCCGCGCACAGCTGGCTCGCGCGCTGGAGCTTCAAGACCTGGCTGCGCCGCTTCTTCCCGCACAACCTCGAGCGCGCGACGTACTGCCTCTTCTTCAGCATCCTCCTCGTCGGCCTCTGCTTCGCGTATCAGCCGATGCCGCATCTGCTCTGGCAGGTGACGTCGCCCGCCGGACGCAACGTGATGCTCGCGATCTATCTCGGATGTTGGGCGCTGCATTTCGGCTCGATTTTCTGGATCAACTACTGGGAGTTCTTCGGCATCCGCCAGAGCTGGCTCGCCGCGCGCGGCGAAGAGTATTTCCAGCCCGCGCCGCAGACCCGCCGCGACTTCGCGGTCTCGCACATCCTCCTCATCGTCTCGCTGACCATGATCCCGTGGATGACGCCCGACATGTCGGCAGGGCAGCTCTACTTCTGCTCGTTCGTGACCGTCTACAACGTCATCGGCGCGTGGCTGTCGGGACGAGACACGAGCGATACGCCGGATCCGATTCCGGATGCGGTGTCGGAGCCGGCGACGTCGTAGTTGCTGAGTTGCTGGGTTACTAAGTTGCTACAGCAACTCAGCAACCTAGCAACTCAGTCGTGATCCCGCTCACACTCCCCGTCCCACAGCGGTGTTAATCAACGCACCTCTCCCCCTTCGCAGGCACAAAACAGGAGGCTTCACGTGCGTTCTCGCTCTCTCTCGATTGCCCTGTTCTCGCTCGTTCTCGCCCTTTCCGCGCACGCCGTCGAAATGCAGATCGAAGGTCCGCAGGACAGTCTGCTCGGCGCGCCGACGATCAATCACTGCACGCTCCGCAAAGCCATCATCAACTCCAACACCGACACCGCGGCGTATCCGCAGTGCCAGGCCGGCAGCGGCGCGGACGAGATCGTGTTCAACTTCCCCGGCCAGATCACCACCGCCATCGCCGGCATCAATGAAGACGGCGCCCTGACCGGCGACTACGACATCAAGCAGTCGCTGACGATCACCGGCCATCCCGACGGCACGATCATCGACGGGAATGATCTCGACCGCCTCTTTCACATCAATCCGCTGAACACGCCGGGCGTCGTCGTGACGCTGCGCAATCTTCACATCCGCAACGGCACCGGCCTCGGCTCGGCCGGCTGCATTCTGATGAGCGGCGGTACGCTCAATCTCGAGAACGTCACCATCTCCGGCTGCCATGTCAGCGGTGGCGACGGCGGCGGGCTTCTGATGAGCGCCGGCACCGTGAACCTCGTCAACTCCACGATCAGCGGCAACACCGCCGCGCATCACGGCGGCGCGATCGTCAATGACGGCGGCACGCTGAACATCACCAACTCCACCATCACCAACAACTCCAGCGGCTTCTCGAATCTCACCGGCGGCATCCGCACGTTAGGCACGACGAACCTGCGCAGCAGCATCGTCTCCGGCAACGCGGGCAACGATCTGCCGAATCTCGACGGCACGTTTACCAGCCACGGGTACAACATCATCGGCGAGCTCGGAACGATGGTCGGCAATCCGACCATCGCGCCGAACACCGGCGATCAGCTCGACGTCAACTTCGCGGCAGTTGCTCTGCTGCCGCTGACGAACAACGGCGGGCCGACACCGACGCACGCGTTAGGCGGCGCCAGCATCGCCCTCGACAAAGGCCACAGCAGCGGCTCGACGAGCGATCAGCGCGGACTCACCCGTCCGTGCGACGGCGGGTCGATCGCGAATGCGCCGGGTGGCGACGGCGGCGACGTCGGCGCGTACGAGGAGCAGCTCGCGTGCGTCACGAACGTCGATCCCGATGCTGTCGATGACGCGGCGAATGTCGCCGAGGACAGCGGCGCGAATGCGATCGACGTATTGGCGAACGACACCGACGCGAATCTCAGCGACACGCTCATCATCACCGCCGTCACGCAGGGCACGCACGGCAGCGTCGCCATCACCGGCGGCGGCACGGGCGTCAGCTACACGCCCGCTCCGAATTACTTCGGACCCGATTCATTCACCTACACGATCGACGACGGCAACGGCGGCAGCGACACCGCGACCGTCTCCGTGACCGTGACGAGCATGAACGACCTGCCGGTCGCGGCGACCGACAACTACGCGATGAATCAGGACACGACGCTCAACGTCGCCGCGCCGGGCGTGCTCGGAAACGACAGCGATCTCGAAGGTCCGATGCACGCCGTGCTGAACGTCGACGTCGCGCACGGCGACCTCACGCTCAACGCCGATGGCTCGTTCACGTATCAGCCCGATCCCGGCTACGCCGGCACGGACTCGTTCACGTATCACGTCTACGACGGCACCGACTCGTCGAACATCGTCACCGTCACGATCAACATCGCCGACATCCAGCCGCCGGCGATCACCGCGTCGGTCGCAGTCAATGCGCTCTGGCCGCCGAATCACCAGATGGTGAACGTCGGACTACACATCAACGCGACCGACAACACCGGCACCGCGACGACGTCGTTCGTCGTCCTCAGCGATGAAGACGACGGCGATTCCTCCGACGCCAGCGGCTCGCTGCTCCTCCGCGCCGAGCGCCTCGGCAACGGCGACGGCCGCGTCTACCTGATCGCAATCACGTCCACGGACGCGTTCTCGAACACGAGCCACAAGTGCCTGACCGTCGTCGTGCCGAAGAGCCAGAGCGCGAAAGACATCGCCAGCGTCAACGCACAAGCGGCGGCCGCACTCGCGCAGTGCCCGTCGCCGGCGGGATTTTTCGGGGTTGGTAACTAGGACAAATGAGGGCAGGCCATCAGGCCTGCCCTCATCGGAAGGGAACCTGCCTCCCCTCCTTCGCTGGTCGCACAGGACGAAGGAGGGGAGGCTTGCAGCATCACGGCGTCGTCGCGGATGCGTAGGTGCTCGCGCAATTCGCGCCGACGCTGTTCTGCGCACAGACGGTGTAGTAGTAGGTCGTACGGCTCGACAAGCCGCTGTCCGTGAAGCCGGTGGTGTTTGCGCCCACGGACGCGATTTGCATCCACGCCGAGCCGTTCCAGCGCGCGATGACGAAGTTCGATTCATTGTTCGAGTTGTCGATCCACGAGAAGCGGATGGACGTCATCGACAGGGCGTAGGCGCTCAACCCGCTCGGAGCCGTCGGCATTGTCGCGCTGCTCCCGCTCTGCGTCGTGGCATACGTGTAGGTGGTGGCGCAGTTGGCGCCCGCGCTGTTCTGCGCGCAGACGGTGTAGTAGTAGGTGGCGGACGGTTGCAGGCCGCTGTCAGTGAAGCTGGTCGCGTTCGCGCCAACGGAGGCGATTTGCGACCAAGCCGATCCGTTCCAGCGGCTCACCAGGAAATTCGTCTCATTGTTCGAGTTATCGAGCCACGAGAACCGGATGGACGAGGAGGAGAGAGCGGTTGCGCCCAAGCCGCTCGGAGCCATCGGCACGGTGACGGTGCTGCCGCTCTGCGTCGTCGACGAGGCGTAAGTCGTCGCGCAGTTGGTGCCGGCGCTGTTTTGTGCACAGACGGTGTAGTAATAAGTGAGAGACGGCTGCAAACCGCTGTCCGTGTAGCTGGTGTTGTTCGCGCCGACGGAGGCGATCTGGGACCATGTCGATCCGTTCCAACGGCTCACCAGGAAATTCGTCTCGTTGTTCGAGTTGTCGAGCCACGAGAACCGGATGGACGAGGACGAGAGAGTGGTTGCGCTCAATCCGCTGGGAGCTGCGGGCATGGACACAGTGTTGCTGGCTTGTGTCGTCGCCGAGGAATACGTGGTGGCGCAATTGGTACCGGCGCTGTTCTGCGCGCACACGGTGTAGTAATAGGTGAGGGACGGCTGCAGGCCGCTGTCCGTGTAGCTGGTGTTGTTCGCGCCGACGGAAGCGATCTGAGACCATGCCGATCCGTTCCAACGGCTCACGAGGAAATTCGCCTCGTTGGTCGAGTTGTCGATCCAGGAAAACCGAATGGACGATGACGAGAGAGCAGTTGCGCTCAATCCGCTCGGAGCAACCGGCACTGTGACCGTGCTGCCGGCTTGTGTCGCCGCCGAGGCATACGTGGTGGCGCAGTTGGTGCCGGCGCCGTTCTGTGCGCAAACGGTGTAGTAATAGGTGAGGGACGGCTGCAGGCCGCTGTCGGCGTAGCTCGTATTGTTCGCGCCCACGGAGGCGATCTGGGACCACGTCGATCCGTTCCAACGGCTCACCAGGAAGTTCGATTCATTGCTGGAATTGTCGAGCCACGAGAATCGAATCGAAGAGGATGACAGCGCGGAGGCCGTCAATCCGGTCGGAGCCGCCGGTGGCGTAGTGGCTCCGCCGCCCGAGCTTCCGCCGAAGCCGAATTTGTTGAACCAAATGTCGTAGAAGAGGTAATTGCCGCCGACTCCGGCTCGGCCTCCGCCGCCTTGGCCGATCCACGGCGTATAAATGAACAATCCTGCGGTGGTGATGTTGGCCGGCGTTACGGTGCCGTCATAGACCGCCTGCAGCTGGCCGACGCGCCAGGGTACCCCCCGCACGTCGACATATCCGCTGAGATTGTCGCGATAGCGGCGGAATTGCCGCGTCCCGTAATAGACCTGATCGGAGAAATTGCTGGACGTGCCCCAGCCCATGGCGAAATTCAGCCTCGTCTGGAGGTTGCTCGTGCTGGACGTGATCAGGCTCTGTTCTTTCTGTAGCGTAGTCAATACCACCTGGGGATTGATCCCATGGGTCTGACAGGCACTGTAGATGATCTGCGCGGCGGTACTGCCGTTGAACGTCAGGTTTGCGAGGACGCTGCCTCGCGTGGACAGGAAATTCTGAATGTCCGCGCGGGTCATCGTGCTCGTGTTCAGAAGCTGCGCGTCCGTAATGATGTTGTTCTTGTCGAACCCCGAGGCGGCATTCGCGACCATCTGCCCATTGCGCTCGGCCATCACCAACGGCAGCCCCACCACGGTCGCCGCCGACGGTTCTCCTTCAATGTCGTTGTCGCCGACCGGCGCAATCCGGTACCAGACGTTCTGTGCGTCGACCCGATCGAGATAGTCGACGGCGGTATGTGCGCTGGTGGGGAAGTGGTCGATGATCTTGACCCACGGGCCGTTTGGATGTTCGGCGCGGTAAATGTTGGCGAATTCACCGAGGCTTGGATCAAGATTGAGTTGCACGTAGGGACGGCTGCCGGACTCGAGCAACGCGAGAGGAGCATTGGAGGGGGAGCCGTCTGTGTTTGGCGCGCTGTCAGCGGGGGGAAGGGCTTCGAGGAGAGGCGGTGCCGACTGTGCCGAGGCGAATGCGGATACGAACATGCTGATGATGATGAGAAGCCACCAATAACGACGCGTTTTTCCGGATGCGACCATGATTTTTTCCTCCTGTCTTTTAATCAATGACATGAGGGAAAATCGGTTTGTCCGGTTCGGCGCGCCGCTTACATTGCGTCGAATTTCGCGAATTTGCGACGAAATTCGTGCCTAACACTGACGGAGGTGCGATACTGCGTCCGGGTTCGAAAATGCTGGAACTCCAGGAGAAGATTTACGCGGTCAATCGCGTCGAGACGTGCGTCGCGAAACAGCTCCATGACGGACAGTGTCCAAGGCTGCTGCTGCTCATGCTGTTCGATGAGCTCAAGGACGCCATCCGCCGCGACAAGCTCGCTGGCGAGCCGATGACGAGGAAGGCCGCGCTTCGAAAACTACAGGACAAGACGGACCCGCCAGTGGTCGAGAGCACATTCCGAAGTGCGATTAAGGCATGCAAGGAGGCTCTCACGGAATGCCGGCCCAATCCCCCCGGCGTTCTTCCTGTTCAGGACGACCGGGAAGGTGTGGCGTGCGTTGAGGAGACGATTGGCGGAGTACTGTATCTCGTCATTGTCAGAGGCCCGTACCGCGCCGGCGACCCGGGTCTTCTGCAACTCGAAGCCGAATTCCTGCCGCGTACCGATCTGCTGAAACCGCGGGCCGTTGTCTCTCCAAAGGAGACCGCAAACTCGCGCGAGCTTCCGCAGGACATCGATGAAAACCTTCGCGAAATCCGCGAGAACATACTCGCCGCGGAACGGCTGTCCCGCGAGAATCCTCACAGCCACGAACTGATCCGGCGGCATCTGAGCACCCTCATTGGGAAACTGGAGCATGCCTCCAAGCTGTGGGCTTTCGGGCAGATCGAGACCGAGTACCAGGACTTCTCGCTGCTCACTGCCTGGGTGGCTCATCTCACCGTCGGCGAAGAGCTTCTTGGCCTCACCGACTGGGATCGCGATTGGCAATGGTGGGAGAGCCTCGACGGACGCGCGTTTTTCAGCGCAAACGAGCTGGCCATCAGCCAGAAGGCAACCATCCGGCGAATCTTCGTCCATCGCCAGCCCGAGGATCCGGAGCGGCAGGCTCAGCGGCTCGCTGAGATGCAGCGACACCTCGATGCCGGTGTGCACGTCAGATCGTTTGGTTGTATTGATTCGTTCATGGCGAATGTCGTTTCTGACTATCGTTCCCGATGCGTTTTACGGGCCGTCGACGAGAAACGCGAGCTTCGCGGATGGATCACCTACAGCGTCCATGACGATGATGAGCATCCGGGAGCCTGTTTGAACGTCTTCAGCATCAACCCGCAGGTCATTAGAGACAACGAGCGAATGCTTGAAGGGATGTGGAGCAATGCAACTGCTTTCATCGGTTGAAGCAGGCGTGCAGCAGGAAAGCTGCGGTACCCAGAAATGGGGCCAGTGCGGGGAGACGACTGAAATCCTCTCACCCGTGCAACTCGTCCCCGCCGGAGTCCGGGACGGCCGCCGCCTCTACATCCATGAAGACTCGTTTCAAGATCTTGCGATGCGCCATCGCGCCGCTGCCGGATTGGTTCTTTCCAGCCTCGTTGCCCTGCCGGCGGTGAAGCTCGTGCATCACGATCTGGTCGAGGAAGCCGTCGCGATTCACGGTTTCGATCCGCGGTACGCCGCGGCACTGCAGGAGGCGATTGCAGCGCGTTGGTTCGGCGCCGTGACCGCCACGCTTCAGTTCATCGGACTCCGCCGCTCGCGGACGCCTCCTGAGCCGCTGCTTGGTCCGGACGAGAAGATCGTTGCCACCTGCCTCGATGCGAATTACTACACGTTTGCCACGACCGAGTGCGCCGCGATTCGAATGTACGCCGACGTCCTGAAAGTGAAGGCCGTCCGTGCCCTTGTCCGTATGAGAGGCGATGCGTACCGCGACTTGACGATGATCCGCGGACGGCGTCTCGCCCTGGTCAATGCCGAATCAGGAGGCGAACGAAATCCGCTCTCGGCGGAAGAGCTCCGCGACCTAAAGGTGCATACGCTATTCGACTTCGAGACCGCGCTGGCCCGGATCATCGACGAAACGATTCCACGGCCGACGGAGACGGAACGGCAGCGGCTGGCCGCATTTCAAACTAAGTGCGTCGCCACGGCGCGATACGCTGTCTTGCATCTGCGCGATTATCCGAACACGTCGCGGCGAAGAAACACACCGTACGCGACGAGCAATGCTCCAACGGCCCAGGCGCCGAGCAGTACGATGCAGAACGTCATCGACATTCCATCGTACGGCGGCGCTTGGCCGGTGTAGTAATCGGCGAGCGGCAGCGCGCTGACGAAGAGGTACTTGCCCGCGGTCCAGTCGGGACTCACGCGCGTGAGGATCGTGCCGCCGATCAGCGACGCGAGCATCGTTCCGATCGATGCCGCCGACGATTTGAACAGCACCGAGAGCATCAGCGAGATCGCGGCGACGGCGAGCAGCGCGTACCACTCCAATCCGTACGCGAGCAGCGCGTCCTTCCAGAGCGGGAGCTGGCGGACCTCGTCCACTTTCAGCGTGCCGCCGCCGAATTGAAATCCGTTGAACGACGGCGTGTCCCAGCCATGCGCCGGCAGCACCGGCGCGCTCACTGCGTACGACAACAGCCCGCCGATGAATAGTGTGAGCGACGCGAAGAGGCATAGCGTCACCAGCTTCGCCGTGAGGATCTTCCACCGCCGCACGGGTCTTGTGAGCAAGAGCTTGTCCGTGCCCTCCGCGTTCTCCGCCGAAACGATGTCGCTGCCGAGGACCGCAATCAGCAGTGGCAGAAGGAGAAAGCCCGCCGCATCGGGAAACACGCGCACCATCAGCGGCGCGGTCGGTTCTTCGGGGTTGATGCCGCGGTCGAGATAGAACTGCAGGCGGCGGATGTCCGCGCGCATCGACCGCGACCACGAGTCGTTCATGCGCCCGCGCCGCAGCGCGTTTTCGTAGCGCGCGATCCGCTCCTGCAGCTCCGCGCGCCAGTTCCCTTTGCGCAGCTCCCGCGCGCGGCGCTGCTGCGAATACGCGACCAGCGCGAGGATCACGAGCAGGATCCCGACCACGATCGCAAATCGCCGGCGGCGGAGAAGTTTTAACGTTTCGTTTTGAACGAGCGGCACGAACATCGGCGTTAGAATCTCACATCATGGTGCGGAAGCTGTTGCCGGTGCTGCTCGTCCTCGCGTCCGTGCGTTGCGCGACGGTCCATCACGGGCCGATGCAGCGCATCCAGGTCGACAGCGATCCCATCGAAGCGACGGTGCGGACGCAGGACTGCGGAGCGGGCAGCACGAAAGTCGCGAAGACGGAGGCGGTGGTGTGGGTGAACCGCCGCGCGACGCGCTGCACGCTGACGATCAGCGCGCCCGGCTTCGAATCGCAGAGCGTGCCGCTGCATCGCGTCATGTCCGCCGAGGCGCGCGACAACGCGCGGGTATTCGGCGAGCTGTGCGATGACGATGGGCTCGACTGCAATAGTTTCTCCGACGTCGTGACCATGGTGTTCCTCGGCGGAATCATCAGCGGCACCGGCTTCGGCGTCGATGCCGCGACCGGCGCGATGTTCGCGCAGGAGCCGAACGAGGTTCACGTCGAGCTCTTACAAGCCCCGCCGTAATCTCTTATGGACTGCGGCGGCCAACTTTCCTGAGCCCATCAAATCCCCGATACTGCAATGCTGTGCGCCCCCTTTCAAAACGCGAAGCCGTCCTGGTTGCCGCACTGACCGCGCTCATCGCGTACACGGTGGTGTTCATGGCTCTCATGCGCCAGCGCCGCCAGGACATTTCGTGGTTTGTGGTGGCGGGAGGCTCTGGTGTCAACGCTCGGCAGATACCGCCCGGTCTGTCGATCATTCCAAGCGTAGAAGGTTACGACGGGTTGTCGTTTTACCGGCTCGCGCTCGATCCGTTCACCCGGCGCGCAACCGATTTTGGCATTACGCTGGACACGCCGCCGTACAGACAGCAGCGGCTTCTCTATCCGGTGATTGTGTATCTCTTTCTCTGGGCCGGCCGGAATGGGTGCCGACGCTCCTGGTCGTCTGTAACCTGCTTGCAATCGTATGTCTGACCATTGCGGCGGCGATGGTTGCCATGCAGCACGGCCTGCATCCGCTGTGGGGCCTGCTGATCCCGCTCTATCCCGGCTTTTTCATGGCCTTCTCGCGCGATACGTCCGAGATTGTGGCGTGGGCATTCGCAACCTTGGCGGTCGTGATGCTCGGCTCAGCCAGGTGGCGATGGGCGACCGCACTGCTGTCATGCGCGGCACTCTCCCGAGAAACCACCCTCATTCTTGTTGTGGGGATCGCAGCGGCGTACGTATGGCGACGAGCGTCACGTCAGGGCCGAACCGTTCCGGCAGCAGTATTCGCCGTTCCAGCAATGGTCTACGTCATTTGGCAGGTAATTCTCCGCAACTGGTGGGGCATGAGCGGACTCGAAGCGGGAGCCATTGAGCCGGCTGTGCCATTTTCTATGTACGTTCGGCTCTTCGCGGAATCTGCCGCCAGACGCACGGTGCTGATGAGAGTTCATTTCGTCGAATGGATCTTTTTGCTCCTTTTGGCATGTGTCGTTGCGGTCATTCTCGTGCGCACCGCGGTTCCTCTGGAATGGCGTGTGGCGTGGTTGTCCTACCTTGCCCTCGCCTCGGTTCTCAGCTGGGAAGCATGGGGCGAGCAAGTCTCCTTCATGCGCGTGTTGAGTGACCTGTACGCTGTCAGCGCGATCATCTTATATGGCGGTCCGGCGTGGGGTAGGCGAGTCGTTGTGTTTGCGACATGTTCAGTCTCGTACTATGCAATGTCGCACATGCGGTAATTCTTCTTCGTAGGAATCAGCCCACCGTCTCGCCGCCGGTCGTCTCCAGGAACATCTCCTCGAGCGTCTGCATCCGCTCGCTGCCGCGGATCTCGGCGTCGATGCCGTGCTCGCGCAGCAGCGCACCCGCGCGCTCGGCATCGTCGGTCTCGATCTCGACGACGCGTCGCTTCGCGATGAGATCGCGCACGTTCCCCGATCGCAGAATTTTTCCTTTGTGAATGATGGCGACGCGGTCGCAGATCAATTCGACCTCGGCGAGGAGATGGCTGGAGACGAAGATCGCCATCTGCCGCTCGACGGCGAGCGTGCGCAGCAGCTCGCGGATCTCGCGGATGCCCGCGGGATCGAGGCCGTTCGCCGGCTCGTCGAGGATCAGCACGCGCGGATCGCCGAGCATGGCCTGGGCGATGCCGAGGCGCTGGCGCATGCCGAGCGAGTACGTGCCGACGCGCTGATCGAGGCGGTGGGCGAGATTCACCAGCGCCGCGACGCGCTCGATCTCGCTCGTGTCGACGCGCAGCATGCGCGCGAAGTGCTCGAGATTCTCGCGGCCGGTCATGAAGCGATAGAGATCGGGATTCTCGACGATGCAGCCGATGCAGCGCATCGCGTTCTCGAAGTCGTGGCGCAGGTCGAAGCCGCAGATCGTGACACTTCCTGCAGTCGGACGGATCAATCCGACGAGCATGCGGATCGTCGTCGTCTTGCCCGCGCCGTTCGGTCCGAGGAACCCGAAGACCTCGCCGGGATGCAGTTCGAAGGAGACGTCGTCGACGATTGTCCGCTTGCCGATGACTTTCGTGAGATGCGATGCGGTCAGCACGCATGTATCGTATCCGCGATGCGCCGCTTTCTTCTCTGGACGTTGCCGCTCTCCGCCGCGCTCGCCGCCGTGGTGATCTTCGCCTGGGGCTTCGCTGCGTACCTGCGCGGCGACACCGGCGCGCCGCTCGACCTCACGCCTCCCGCGCAGACGGCGACCGTCGCTGCGCCGACGAAGCTCGTCGCGCCGATCCTCCTCGGCGATTCGCTCGCGCGCGGCGCCGGCGACGAGACAGGCCTCGGCATTTCCGGCCGTCTCGATCAGGAGCTGCGCCGCCGCTCGGTCCGCGCACGCCGCACCGTGAACCTCGGCGTCAACGGCGCCCGCACGCCCGATCTGTTGCGCGAGCTCGATCGCCCGAACGTGCAGCAACTCCTGCGCGAAGCGAACCTCGTCATCATCTCGATCGGCGGCAACGATCTCTGGGGAAGCCGCAACTGGCGCGACGCCGCGCCCGCGAATCCCGACGCCGCCATGGACGCCGTGCTCGCGCAGATCGAGACCGCCGTCCGCCGCGTGCGCACCGCCAACCCGCGCGCCCGCATCTGCTTCATCGCGCTCTACAACCCCTTCGTCGCGACGCCGTTCGGCCGCCCGCTGTCGATGTTCGTCAACCGCTGGAATGCCCGCGTCCTGCAGCGCTTCGCGACCGACCCCGACTTCACGCTCGTGCAGACGTCCGATCTCTTCTCGCACCACGACCGCCTCGCGCTTGATCGCTTCCATCCGAACGGGGAGGGATACGAGTTGATCGCGAGGCGGATCGCGGATGCGCTATGACGGCGGGCCAAAGCCCGCCGTCACACGGAGACGCTACTTCGCTTACGGCTTCTTGAACTCGTCCGCGCTGATGGCGGGGTTCACTTCCACGTTGCTCACTGTCATCGACATGGCTTTCTCGCCGTTCACGGTCGTGGCGGCGGCGGCGGGGAGGTTGAGGCCGCCGAACGTCTTCCACTCCGTGAACTCGGTGATCGCTTCGCCGGGCATCGGGCCGCTGGCGCGGCCGACGCTGCGGAGCACTTTGCCGGTGGCGGGATCGACGTACCACTTGACGGTCTGCCCGTCGGCGTTGATCTCGAGGAGACGTGCGCCTCCCTCGGTCGCGCCCGCGGTGAAGGTGTACTTCGGATTGCCGATGTTCTTCAGCACCGCCAGCAGCTCCGACTTCATGTCGCCGGCCGCGGATGCGCGCTGCGACGCGGGAAGGTCCTGCGTGCCCATCGGCCCGGTCATGAATGCCACATCCGGCGTGATCACGCGCGTCATCGCCCCCATCGGCGTGTTCATCACGTTTTTCACCGAATCGGGATAGCGCGTGGTGGACGTCGCTTCGAGCTCCATCTCACCCTGCGGCGTGTTCGCCTTGATCGTGCTGCTGCGGCGCACCGCCTGAACGGCATCGATCTTCGCCTTGCCGCCGACGAAGTCGGCGACTTTGTTCGCGAGCGCGAGACCTTCCGCGTTACCGGTTGCCGGCGCGGCCGAAGCCGCGGGCTTTGCGCCGCCGCTGCTGCCCGGCTCCGGAATCGTGATGTCGATCGTCGTCACGTTGCCGAGGGACGAAAGCGGCTTCTCGAAATCCTTCTCGTTGCCGACGACGAGGAGCGCGAGCTGATCGGGATGCACGTACTTTTTCGCCACGCGCTCGACATCCGCCGCCGTCACCTTCTCGATGTTCGACGGATATTTCGTGAAGTAGTCGGTCGGGAAGCCGTAGAACTCGAGCTGTACCTGCTGGTCGAGCGACTTCCCGCGCGTGTCCATCGTGAAGACGAACGCGTTGAGGATCGACTCCTTCGACAGGCTCAGCTCCGCCGGCGTCACCGGCTGGGTCGTCAGCTTCACGATCTCCTCACGCAGCGCGTTGACCGACTCGATGGCCGTGGTGCTCTTCGTCGCCATCTGCGCGCGGAAGAGACCGGGATAATCCCAGTTCGCGCCGACCGTGCCGCCGACGCCGTAGGTGAGGCCCTTCTGCGAGCGCAGCGACTGCATGAGGCGTCCCGAGAATCCGCCGCTGAAGATCTCGTTCATCACCTGCAGCGCGTAGTAATCGGGATTGTCGCGGGTGATGCCGGGGTGGACGTAGGCGATGTTCGCCTGCGTCACGTCGGACTTCGGAATGAAGTACGTGCCGGGCTTCGCCGGCGTCATGTTCTGCGACGCCTTCGGCGCCTGCGGACCCTTGGCCCACGAGCCGAACGTATCGCGCAGCTTCTTCTCCAGCGTTGCCGAATTGAAGTCGCCGATGAACGACACGATGATGTTGTTCGGATGGACGAACTGCTTGTGGAAGGCGACGAGATCGTCGCGCGTGATCGCGGAGATCGTCGCGTACTCCGTCTGCTGCGCATACGGAGAATCGGTGCCGTAGCCGAGCTTCGTCGACTCGCGGCCGAGAATGCCGCCCGGCTCGTCGTTGCGGCGCGAGATGCCGGTGTTCGCCTGCGTCTTCGCCAGATCGATCTTGTCCTGGCGGAACGCGGGATTGCGCAGCACGTCGACCCAGATCGGGAAGACGGTGTCGAAGTCGTTCTTCAGCACGTCCATCGACACGGTCGTCGACGCCGTGCTGCCGCCGGTCTCGACGCGCGCGGCCTTCGACTCGAGCAGCTGATCGAGCTCATCGCCGGTCTTCGAGGTCGTGCCGCCGGTGCGCCACGCGCCGGTGTAAATGCCGAGAAGGCCCGCCTTCGCGTTCGGAACATTGCGCGCGCCGCCGCGGATCAGCGCGGAGCCGCGCACGAGCGGCAGCTCGTGGTCTTCCATGAGGAAGATCACCATGCCGTTGGGAAGCTGGATCCGCTTCGGCTGCGGCATCGAGAACGAGCGCAGCGGCGGAGACTTGATGTCGTTGACACTGGTGGCCTGGCCGAACGCGCTGCCGGTGATCATCACCAGCGACGCGGCCGCGGCCGCGAAGTTGCGAATCAATTTCATTGCGTGCCTCCTTTCGGAGCAGCGGGGGTGGATTTGGTCGACTCGATCTTTCCGATGGTGCGGTGCGACGGGACGAACGTCTCGTTGGCGACGCGCTTCACGTCGGCGGCCGAGACTTTGTCGATGCGCTCGACTTCGCGGAACAGCTCGCGCCAGTCGCCGTACGTCGTCTGATACGACGCCAGCTGCAGCGCGAGGCCGGAGTTGCTGTCGAGTTGGCGGATGAGACCCGCCTTCACGCGCGTCTTCACCGAGGCCAGCTCATCGGCCGGGATGTCATCCTTCTTCAGCTTGTCCACTTCCTCGCCGATCGCCGTCGCGATCTCGTCGTTCGTGTGTCCCGGTGTGGTCACGCCGAGGAAGGCGAAGAGATGCGGATACTTCTCGCCGGGCAATCCATTGAAGCCCGCGGCCTGCGCGGCGATCTTCTTGTCGCGCACGAGCGACTTGTAGAGGCGCGAGGTGCGGCCGGTCGAGAGCAGCATCGAGATGACGTCGTACGTCGCGTTGTCGGGATGCGTGACCGCCGGACGGTGGTAGCCCTCCAGGTAGATCGGCTGCGCGGTCTCGCGAAGCACGACGATGCGCTCCGCGGTCTGCGGCGGCTCGACGGTGCGGAGCGACTCCGGCTGCGGCGAGGACGGGATGCGGCCGAAGTACTTCTCCATGATCGGCCACGCTTCGTTCGCATTTACGTCGCCGACGATGGCCACGACCATGTTCGACGGCACGTAATATTTCTTGAAGAAGTTCGCGGCGTCGGTGGCGGAGAAGCTGTGCAGGTCCGACGGCCAGCCCACGCCCGAGAATCCGTACGGATGGGCGATGAACGCGGTGGCCAGGAACTGCTCGAACAGACGTCCGAACGGGCTCGACTCGATGCGCATGCGCCGCTCTTCGAACACGACGTCGCGCTCTTTGTAGAACTGCCGGAACACCGGATTGCGGAAGCGCTCCGACTCGAGGAATGCCCACAGCTCGAAGCGATTCGACGGCAGCGAGAAAAAGTAGGCGGTGATGTCGGAGGCGGTGAACGCGTTCATGCCGACGCCGCCGGCGCGGTCGACGATGGTCGAGAATTCGTTGTCGGTCACGAATTTGTCGGCCTCGGTGATGGCATCGCGCCATGCCTTCTCGAGCTCTTTCGTCTTCGCTTCGTCGCGGCCGGTCTCGGCGTGCGCGGCGCGGGCGTAGGCGGTGTACGCCTCTTCGACTTTCTGCAGCGCCTTCTGCTCGGCGGCCCAGTCTTTTGTTCCCACGCGGTCCGAGCCCTTGAACGCCATGTGCTCGAACATGTGCGCGAGGCCGGTGATCCCGGGGACTTCCTGCGCCGAACCGGCGTTGACGACGGTGGCGTACGAGAAAACGGGAGCGTCATGGCGCTCGGTGATGATGACGGTCAGACCGTTGGCGAGCTTGCGCATCGAAGTCCGCTTCTCAAACGAAGCGAGATCCTGCGCGAACGCGTTGGCGGTCATGAGCGTCAGCAGCAGCGCCACGACAGACCATAGTCTTGTCTGAACTGCTCTCATGAACCCTCCTGGTTGGATTGTTGATGCATGGATGCACGGGAAATCGTGCGGTGCGTATTGTACGTAAAGGTGGCGTAACAGGTTTGCTACATCTATCAAAGCCTGAGGATCTTGACCACCTCAGCAGGACGCGGGTCTCCCGGCATCAGCTTCGCCGCGTGATCGAGATACGCGGACGCTTCGACGCGATGGCCGAGGGCGGCCTGAACCTGGCCGGCGTAGAGATAGGCGACGCCGGCGGTCGGGTCGATGCGGATCGCGTTCTTCAAAAGCTTCATCGTGTTCATCGCCGGGGAGTTTCCGAGCCGATAGCGGGCCCATGCGGCTTCGGCGGCATACGTCCCGTTCTGCGCGTCGCACTCGGCGGCGAGCTCGAACGAGGAGAGCGCCTCGCGCAGCTTGCCCGCCGACGCGAGATTCTTCCCGCTCTTCCATAGCGCCTCGGGGTCGATCAACGCGGTCGGACCGGCTTTCGCCTGTGCCGCCGCTTCCTCGCGCAGCTTCGCGCGCTTGCGCAATAGCGCGTCGCGGCGGAGCGGATCGGCGAGCTCTGCGTACGCGCGCGCGGCGGCGAGAAACACCTCTTGTACTTTTTCTTTCTCGTCGGTGAAGCGCGAGGGGAGGAAGCGATCCGCCATCTGCAGATACACCTTCTGAATCGCCACCGGCCCCGCATCTTCGGGGACACCGAGGAGATCGAATGCGTCTTTTCTGCGGAAGGAGAGATACGCGGCGATCACTTCTTCGTTGCTGACTCGTGGCGCTTCTGCTTCGCGCGGCGGCGGTGCCGGCTTCGGCGGCTCCGCCACGGCCTCGAACGGATTCACCGCCAACTCGAACCGCTGCGCGGCCGCCGTCTCCACGACGCCGAGAAGCAACAGTGCATAAAGAATGCGATTCAAATCCTCGGCGTCGATCGCAGCGCGCACCTCATCGAGCGTCGCGCCACGCTTCGCGGCGTCGACGACCTTCTGCTGATTCGCGGTGAGCCGCACGTCATCGAGCGCGAACAGCGGTGTTTGTGAAAGCGCGAGATAGTTGCCGCGCAGCGACGCGACTGCCGCGTCGGCGTTCTCCTGCGGCTCGACTTTCTGAATGCCGGTGACGAGCAGCTGCGATACTTTCACGCGCAACACCGACGCGAGCGGCGGAACGTCGCGCGAGATCGACCACGTGCCGCTCGTCCAGCTGAACGGCTCGAGCAATTTCCGTCCGAGGTTCTGCTGCAACGCGCGATAGAGCTCGGCGGCCGTGAGCAGCTTCCGCTCGGTGAGAATCTCGCCGACCGGAACGCCGCGGCTCGCAGCATCGTTCAGCGCCGCGATCTCGTCTTCTTTTTTCAGCTTCCCGCTGGCGACGAGAAAGCGGCTGAGCATCTCCGTGGCAATGTTCGAGCGGCAGTCGACCGGCGCGCCCGCGTCGAAGACGATCGTCTTCTGCAACTGATTCCGCCGCAGTTCCAGCACCGCCGACTCCTCGGTGACACCGAGGGCGAGCAAGAGGATCGCGTACGGCGTATCTTCCAGCGTGCCGCTGCGCGTGCGAAGGAAGTTGGCGAGGTGTTCGCGCGAGTACAAGCGCGTGGGATTGTAAAGCGGTGGGGGCGGCGGGGACGCCGGCGTTCCGAGGTTGGGAACGCCGGCGTCCTCGCCGGCTGGCCCGGCGGCGTCCTCGCCGCCGTTACTCCGGCGGCACGTTCCCCGGCGGAAATCCAAAGCTCAGTCGCACCGCGGAGTACTCCGGATCGGTGGAGCGATCGCGATGGCGGATCGTGAGCGGCGGCTCGACGAACGCGTTGTATTGCACGGGGATGTCTTCGCGCCGCGAGGCGGCGAAGAGCGTGATCAGCGGCGGCTCGCCGAGCTTGAAGATGATGTCGCGGCGGCGGATGAGCGTGAGGCTCGCGGCATCGAGCGCGCGCAGCGCGCGATCGGTTTGCAGCGTGGGGAAGACGAAGGCGAACAAGCCGCCGGGAGCGAGGATGCGTGACGCGGCAGCGGCGTAGTCCTCGACGCCGCCGCGCACTTCCATGCGCGCGGGGACGGCCTGCGGATGTCCGGGCTCCGTCGCGGTGCCGGGCGGGAAATACGGCGGGGAGCCGGTGACGAGATCGAACGGTGCTTCGTTGGCGAGGATCGACGGATCGCGTAGGTCGCCGTGATAGAGCGTGAAGCGCGACTCGAGTCCGTTGTAGCGAATCGTTTTGCGCGCGAGGCGGATGGAGATGTCCTGCGCCTCGACGGTGCAGAACGTCGCGCCGGGAAGACGCCACGCGCAGATCAGCGCGACCGAGCCGATGCCTGAGCCGAGGTCCGCCGCGCGATCGACGCGCGCCGCGTGCGTCGATCCGTACCACGCCGTGAGCACGTCGTCGGTCGCGTAGCGATGACCGCGCTCGTACTGAAAGATGCGGTAGCTCCCGCAGATGACATCGAGCGACTCGCCCTCTTCGACCTCGACGCCGCCGGGAGGGACGGGGCCGGGGCGGCGCCAGCCGCGATAGACAGGATCGATCACCTCGCCAAGTCTATTAGAGTGCGCCGGATGAGCGATTCCGTGTTGGATCTGCGCGAGCTCGATCAGACGCAGGTCGCGATCGCCGGCGGCAAAGGCGCGCACCTCGGCGAGCTTACGCGCATCGAAGGCGTCCGCGTGCCCGCCGGCTTCTGCGTGACGACGGACGCGTTCCGGCGGTTCATGGCGGAAGGAGGCATGGCCATCCCCGACGATCTCGCGGCGGCGATCACCGCGCGCATCCGCGAACACGTAGCCTACGCCGTCCGATCGAGTGCGACGGCCGAGGACTCGCCGACGGCCTCGTTCGCGGGCCAGCACGATTCGTATCTCAACATCGTCGGACCGGCGGCGATCCTCGAGCACGTCCGCCAATGCTGGGCCTCGCTCTTCACCGAGCGTGCGGTCGCGTATCGCCTGCGCAACGGTGTAGATGACCGCAAGGTCGCCATGGCCGTGGTGGTGCAGCAGATGGTCTTTCCGCAATCGGCCGGCGTTTTGTTCACCGCCGATCCCGTCACCGGCAACCGCAAGGTCGTCTCCATCGAAGCAACTTTCGGCCTCGGCGAGGCGTTGGTCTCCGGCCTGGTGAATGCGGACATCTTCAAGATTCGAGACGGCGAGATCATCGACAAGACGACCCATCACGAGCAACCCACGCTGACCGACGCGCAGGTCGTGCGGCTCGCGCAGCTGGGCCGGCGGATCGAGTCGCACTTCGGCCGGCCGCAGGACATCGAGTGGTGTCTCGCCGGCGACGACTTTCACATCGTCCAGAGCCGGCCGATCACGACGCTGTTCCCCATCCCCGAGGCGGGCGACCGGGAGAACCACGTCTACGTCTCCGTCGGTCATCAGCAGATGATGACCGACCCGATGAAGCCGTTGGGTCTATCGGTGTGGCAGCTGACGACGCCGCGGCCGATGAGCGAAGCCGGCGGACGATTGTTCGTCGACGTCACGCCGATGCTCGCGTCGCCGGCGAGCCGCGCAGGGCTGCTCGACACTCTGGGAAAATCCGATCCGCTCATCCGGGACGCGCTCGAGACCGTGCTCGCCCGCGACTTCATCCCCTCGCTGCCGAGCGAAGCACCCACGTGGGCGCCGCCTGGCGGCGGGTCCGAAGCAATCGAAACTGATCCCGCGATCGTCACCGAGCTGATTGCTGCCAGCGAGGCCTCCCTCGCCGCGTTGAAGCGCGACATCCGCACGAAGTCCGGACCGGCTCTGCTCGACTTCATCCGGGCGGACATTCAGGAGCTGAAGCGGTCCGACCCGCGAGGCATTCAAGTCGTCATGGCGGGGATGAAGGCCGCCTGGTGGCTCAACGATCAGATGCAGGCGTGGCTCGGCGAGAAGAACGTTGCCGACACGCTCACGCAGTCTGTCCCGAACAACGTCACGTCGGAGATGGGCCTCGCGCTCATGGACGTCGCGGATGTGGTCCGCTCACATCCGGAGGTGATGGCGTTTCTGCAGCACGTCGAGGACGACGGATTCCTGGACGCGCTGCCCGGCAAAGTGCGAGACGCGATTCAAGCGTGGCTCGACAAGTACGGCATGCGCGGCGTCGGCGAGATCGACATCACGCGCCCGCGTTGGAGCGAGCGGCCCACGATGCTGCTGCCCTTGATCCTCGGCAACGTCAAAAACTTCGAGGCCGGCGCCGGCAAGCGACGCTTCGAAGAGGGACTGCACGAAGCCCGGAAGAAGGAAGAGGAGCTGCTGCAGCGCTTGCGCGCCTTGCCGGACGGCGAGCAGAAGGGTGAAGAGACGAAGCGGATGATCGACCGCGTCCGCACGTTCGCCGGGTACCGGGAGTATCCGAAATACCGAATGATCAGCCGCTACTTCGTTTACAAACAGGCCTTGATGGAAGAAGCCGATCGTCTCGTGCAGGCCGGTGTGCTTCGCGAGCGGGAAGACCTCTTCTATCTCAGGTTCGACGAGATCCAGGACGTGTTAGATGACCGGCTCATCGCCGAGCGCAAGGACGCGTTCCGGTCGTATCAGGCGCTCACGCCGCCGCGCGTGCTCACGTCGGAGGGCGAGGCCCTCACCGGCGCGTATCGGCGCGACGATGTGCCCGCCGGCGCGCTGACCGGCCTGGCCGTTTCCGCCGGAACCGTCGAGGGACGGGCCCGCGTGATTCTCGACATCGCCGAGGCCGATCTCGAACCGGGCGACATCCTCGTCACCGCCTACACGGACCCCAGCTGGACGCCGCTGTTCGTCGCGATCACGGGACTGGTGACCGAGGTGGGAGGCCTGATGACCCATGGAGCGGTGATCGCACGCGAGTACGGACTTCCGGCCGTCGTGGGGGTGGAGCGTGCCACGCAGCTGATCCGCGACGGGCAGCGAATCCGCGTGCATGGAACGGAGGGCTACGTCGAGATCGTGCCCTAGCTCCGGCTCGCGTCATGCACGGCGTTCCCGCATGTCACACACCGGCGCAGAAATCCTCATCGACACGCTCATCGACTGGGGCGTGGACACTGTCTTCGGTCTTCCCGGCGATGGCATCAACGGGATCATGGAAGCGCTGCGGACGCGCGCGGAGAAGATCCGCTTCATTCAGGTGCGCCACGAGGAATCCGCGGCGCTGATGGCGTGTGCGTGGGCGAAGTACACCGGCCGCCTCGGCGTTTGCGTCGCGACGTCCGGCCCGGGCGGCATTCATCTGCTCAATGGTCTCTACGACGCGAAGCTCGATGGCCAGCCGGTGCTCGCGATCACGGGTCATCACTACCACGACCTCATCGGCACGTATGCGCAGCAGGACGTCGATCTCGACAAGCTGTTCGCGAACGTCGCCTCGTACAGCGTGCGCGTGATGAGCGCGGCGCATGTGGAGAACGTCGCGCATCTCGCGTGCCGCACGGCGCTGTCGTATCGCACCGTGGCGCACATCAACTTTCCCGTCGATCTGCAGGAGCAGAAGGTGGAGTCGCGCTCGCCGCGCAACGTGCCGGGCCATGTGTCGGAGACGCATGCATGCGGCTCGCGCGTCCCGTGCAATGACGATCTGAAACGCGCCGCCGAGGTGCTGAACGCCGGCGAGAAGATCGCTATCCTCGCGGGACGCGGCGCACTCGGAGCGGGAGACGAAGTCGAGCAAATCGCGGAGATCCTCGGCGCTCCCGTGATCAAGCCGCTCCTCGGCAAAGGCGTCATCCCGGACGACAGTCCGTACACGACCGGCGGCATCGGTCTCCTCGGCACGCGCGCGTCGACGGACGTCATCGAATCGTGCGACACGCTGCTGTTGATCGGCACATCCTTTCCCTACATCGAGTTCCTCCCGAAGCCCGGCAAGGCGAAAGCGGTACAGATCGACGACGATCCGGTGCGCATCGCGCTGCGCTATCCCGTCGATGCCGCGCTTGCCGGAGACGCAAAGCACACGCTGCAGCAGTTGATCCCGCTGCTGACGCGCAAGAACGACCGCTCGTTCCTCGAGAAGGCGCAGGAGTCGATGAGGGAGTGGTGGGAGCTGATGGACGCGCGCGCGTCGCGGATGGACAAGCCGCTCAAGCCGCAGACGCTCGCCGCGGAATTGTCGAAGCGTCTCTCCCACAATGCGATCGTTTCGTGCGACTCTGGCACGATCACGACCTGGTTCGCGCGCCACATCCGCGCGCGGCGCGGGCAGATGTATTCGCTCTCCGGCAACCTCGCCACGATGGCCTGCGGCCTGCCGTACGCGATCGCGGCGCAACTCGCATATCCGCAGCGGCAGTCGATCGCGGTCATCGGCGACGGCGGCCTGACGATGTTGATCGGCGAGCTCGCGACGGCGGTGAAGTATCAGCTTCCGATCAAAGTCTTCGTCTTCGTCAACAACACGCTCGGGATGATCAAGTGGGAGCAGATGGTGTTTCTCGGCAATCCCGAATATGGCTGCGAGCTGCAACCGATCGACTTCGCCGCGATCGCCCGCGCGTGCGGCGCGACCGGCATCCGCCTCGAAGAGCCGTCCGAGTGCGGGCGCGTGATCGACGAAGCGTTTGCAGCGAAAGGGCCGGTCGTCGTCGAAGCGATCGTCGATCCCTATGAACCGCCGATGCCGCCGAAGATCAAGGCCGAGCAAGCCCTCCACTTCGCCGAGGCGCTGGCGAAGGGAGAGCCCGCGCGGGGGAAGATCGTGAAGACGGTGCTCGAGGACAAGATCAAGGAGATGGTCTGAGTGTCATTCCGAGCCGCGAAGACGGCGAGGAATGACATGCCCCTCATCCGGCCTTCGGCCACCTTCTCCCCGCACGCGGGGAGAAGGGCACTCGCGGTACGGTTGCGTCGAGAGCCCCTCTCCCCGCGTGCGGGGAGAGGGTGCCCGAAGGGCGGGTGAGGGGCCGATCGTTACACAATCCGCTCACGTTCCCGGTCCGCCGTAGCGCGTCTCGCCGAATCCGGTGCGATTGATGTCGAAATACGGCGGGTAGGTGGGACCGAGGGATTGTTTGTCGCGGTACCAGCACACCCACGCCGCGGCGTCGACATCACAAAGCGTTCGGTTCACTGCCGCCGCGGCATTGGACGGGAACAGTCCATTGCCCATTTGCACCTTCGGCGGGGTGCCATTGTTGGTCGCCACTTCGCCGAACCATTGAATCAGGTTCGACTTCGTATACGCGCCGCCCCATGCCGAGCCGGGGAAATATCCGAGCCATTGGTTATCGAACCATGCCCACCAGTTGTCGTTGTAGATGACGTATCCGACATACACGCTCCTGCCGACCAGCGCGCTGAGACTCATGCCGGGAAAATACGTTTTGCTGTATTGAACCCAGCCGCAGCCGTCATAAAACGTATGTCGGGCGGGCGCGTCCGTCAATGAGGTGAAGGAGTCAGGTGATCCAATTGCTCAGCATCTCCGCCACAACCCATCGATCTCCTTCTTTTCGCAGCAGGATCGTCTGGCCTTTCCACGTGTGATTCAGCTCGATGATCGCGCGCTTGCCGCTGCGGTCGATGGCGAACGTCCGGATCGTGGTGCCGTAGAGCGGGCCGAATTTTTTCTCGTAGAGCGCGTGCTCGTCGGGGGTCAGCACGATGGTGCGAATGGGCAGCTTCAACGGCGCGAACATCGCCCGCGCGCCGACGACGAAGTTCGTGCGCGGCTCGACCGACTCCGCCGCTTCGCTGTACACCGCCGCGAGGACGGTGCTCATCGGTGTGAGCGTGCCGGCGTGCGGCACGAACGGCAGCATGTCGCGGCCGTCGGGGATGCCGTCATCGTCCGAATCCGCATCCCGCGGATCGAGGACGAGGCGCTCTTCAACGAGATCGGTGACGCCGTCGACGTCGGAGTCGCGCGTCAAATCGTCCCATGCAAAGTCGACGTAGATGCCGCTCTTGCCGTGTTTCGTCCGCAGCGATACCGGCGGGAACGTGATCGAGTCGAGATCGATCTCGTTTACCTCCACTTCGATGCGCACATGATCGCCGTCGAGCAGCGCCAAACGCGACTGCGGCACGGCGACGTACGGCATGCCGCTGCGCAGGCCCGTGTAGTGCACGGACCACGTCTTTCCGCCGTCGCGCGAGCGCAGGAGCCAGTACGCGCCGGGGCCGACTTCGCCCACCTTGTCGATGATCTGCGACGTGCCGAGGACTACGATCTCGCCGCCGGATTGCTCCTTGCGGAGCGGGAAGACGAAGCCGGCGAGCGGGCCTTCGCCCGGCGCGAGCACGGTCGCGCTGCTCACGCCCTCGGCGGGCATGGGCAGCTCGCGGAAGTAGGTGAGACGCGGCGCTTCGATAAGCTTCCGCAGCGATGCGCCTTCGGGCGTCTCCGGCTCGAGCATTCGCGCGCGTGCGCGCATTGCGTCCGCATCCTTCGTGATCGCGGCAGTGAGCGCAACGGCGTCCGTGTCCGTGAGCTCCAGCCCCAGGAGATATCCCGCGTACTGCACCTGATCGCGCAGCACTTCGGCCGCGAGGGACGGATATCCGCCGCGCTCGAGCAGCGATGCGTACAGACGCGACATCGTGCCCGAGGGGCGCCCCTGCGCGGCCGCGATGATGACGTCGAATACGTCCCCGGCGATGCGCGGCTCCAGCGACGTCTCGACGATCTTCATCCCCGCCGCTGCATTGCGATCGTCTTCCTGCGGCGGCGATGCGGATTTCAGGAACGCGAGCGCACGCGCTTCATCGCCGGCCAGCAGCGCCGCTGCGGCGAGGTTGAGGCGGCTGTCGTTCAAACGCGATTGCGCGGCTTTGGGAAGAAGATCGAACAATGCCAGCGCTTCGGCTCCGCGTCCGTACTCGAACAGGTCGTCGATTTGCCGGTCCGCGTACTTTGCGAGAACGTCCGCGGAAAAGTTCCGGAACGTCGGCCGCAGCGTGACGCCGCGCGGGCCGAAGAGCGCAGGACCGAATGCCGCGCCGAGAGGATGTGCCTGGGCCATCGCTTCGAGGAGCTCGGGGTCGTTGCGATAGATCTCCAGCGCCGCGGTGTAGAGCTCCTGCGCGTGGCCCGCGCTGTTCGCGACGCGAATGATCGTCGTGGTCGGATTCGGCTCGGCGCGGAGCAGGGGAAGGAGTTGTTCGACGAAGTCCTCGTCATGACTCCGCGCGGCAAGAAGCTGGCCGATGGTGATCAGCAGCGGCAGCTTCCTGCCGCGCTCCTTCAGCGCGGAGCGGAGCCGCTGATCGAGCGACGACTGTTCGTCCGGCGGAAGCTCCGCCGCTCGCTCGTTGCGGATCGCATCGATGCGGAGCTGCGCTTCGGCGATCGCCGCCGCCGCTTCGTTCGACACGCCGAGGCGTTGGGCGACCGTGCGCACCACGGCCGCAGGCGGCTGCGCTTCCACCGCCTCGCAGACGATCTTCTGCGGCTCGTCGTCCTCGACGCCCCAGCAGAAACTCGGCTGCGCCTTGGCGTCGGCGATCAGCTGGCTCAATGCCGCGGCGAGGATCAGCGCATGCATGCCTAACACGTTAGACGCACTCGCCTGCGCTCGCGAAACGTTTCAGAAAAAGTCGTCGTCGTCCCGGTCCTTGTCGCCTTTCTTCACGACGACCATCACCTTCGTGTCGCTCATCTGCATCAACTTCTCGATCTCTTCGGGTGTCATGCGTGCGCCCGACAGGACTGCCATTTCGAGAAACACGCACAAGAAGATTTTTCCCAATGCCTTGAATGGAGACATGGCTCCCTCCGTCAATCGCGGGTGAACGAGCGATCAGCGGACGGCGGGAAGGATGGAGGCGCGGGGGAGGTGATGCGACGCGCGCAGCGCGACGAGCGCCGGCCGCGCGTTGTGCGATTCGACGGGGATGCGAGCCGCGCAAACGACGATCGCGAGCAGTGCGACGGAGAGCTCGACGAGCACCACCGGCACCGCGACCAGGAGGAGCGCGAGCACTCCGGCGAGGCACAACAGCGCGATGCGTTTGCGGAACGGAGACACGACGCATCGAGTATACGTCGTTGCCCCTCTCCCCGCTTGCGGGGAGAGGGTGGCGCGAAGCGCCGGGTGAGGGGCTGCGCGTCGCGCAAAAAATTGGCCCCTCATCCGCCCCTTCGCTGCGCTCAGGCACCTTCTCCCCGCAAGCGGGGAGAAGGGCAACGGAGGAGGGTTACACTTGTCCACACATGCGGAATGCGATCCTCCTCTTCGCGCGGAGTCCCGAGCGCGAAGCGTGTGCGAAGCGGATGCGCTTCGCCGCGCCGCTGTTCCGCGCGCTGGTCGCGAACTGGCTCGCGGCAGCGCAGCGGCACGATGCGACGCCGGTCATCGCATGTGCCTCCGAGGATCGCGAAGCGCTGGCGTCCATCGCGCCGGAGATCGCCCGCGAGTGGATCGAGCAACGCGGCAGCGCGTTCGGCGAGCGCGTCGCACGTGCAGCCGATGAAGCGTTCGCGCGCGGCTTCGATTCGGTCCTCATCGCCGCAATCGACGCTCCTCCTCACGACCTCGGCGAAGCATTCCGCCGGGTCGCCGAAGGCACGCCCGTCATCTCTCCCTCACGCGACGGCGGCATCAACTTCATCGGCCTCGTGCAACCGGAGCCGGAGCTGTTGCAGCAACTCGAGATCAATCGCCGCGTGCACTTCAAAGACTTCCACGTCGTGCGCAGCACGATCGACCTCGACAACGAATCAGCGCTGAACATCGCCCGCACCGACCGCGCCTGGCGCCAATACTTCAGCAACCCAGCAACTCAGCAACCGCGCAACCGAGCAACCGCGCAACCCGGCATCCGCGACGCCCGCTCCTCACGCGCCCCTCCTCTCTAAACGCGCGCCTCGCACCTCGCACGTTTACGACACGGAGGACATGTCAAATGCCCAGCTACTACCTCTCCGAGGACCTCGCTCGCTTCGGCGAAATCTCGAAAGCGCATCCGAAGAGTTGGGACGCGTTTCTCAACTGGTATCAGCAGACCATGGCGCCGGGCGCGCTCGACGAGCGGACGAAGAAACTGATCGCGCTCGCCGTCGCGTACGCGATTCAGGAGCCGTACTGCATCGACTCGTATTCGTCGGCCTGCAGCGACAGCGGCATCACCCCCGAGGAGATGGCGGAAGCGGTCGCGGTTGCGGCGGTGATTCGCGGCGGAGGCACGATCGCGCACTGGGCGCAGTCGTGCAACGCGCTCGCGCGTCGCGAGGTCTGACGTGCGCCGCGTCCTCGTCATCGGCGCGGGGCCGATGGGCATCGCTGCCGCGATCGGCGCGCGCGATCGCGGACATGGTGTGACCGTGCTCGAGCGAAGCGAGATCGGCGCGTCGCTGCGCACCTGGGGCGCGACGCGCTTCTTCTCGCCGCTGCACATGAACCTCTCTTCGCGCATGCGCGAGCTCCTCGGCGAGGCGATGCCTGATCCCGACGCGCTGCTCACCGGAGCGGAGTACGTCGATCAGATTCTGAAACCGCTCGCCGCGCAGTTGGACGTGCGCACGCAGCACAACGTCATCGCCATCGGCCGCCGCGGCCTGACGCGCGGCGATTACGCGGGACATCCGCTACGCGCCGAGCGCCCGTTCCGCGTCGTCTGCGACAACGACGAAGTCTTCGAAGCGGAGATCGTGCTTGACGCCAGCGGCGGTCTCGTCGTCCCGCGCGCGATCGGTGCCGGCGGTTTGCCGGCGCGCGGCGAATCGCGACTCAACGCGATTCGCACCTTGGGCGAGCTGATGTCGCGCGATCTGCGCGGCAAGCGCGTGCTCGTCGTCGGCGACGGTCACTCCGCCGCGAACGCGATCGGGTTCCTCGAGCGCGTCGACGGCGTGCAGGTCACCTGGGCCACGCGCACGCCGAATCTCCGTCCGTGCGAAGAAGTGCCGAACGATCCGCTGCCGGAGCGTCAGACCGTCGTCGCTCGCGCGAATGCGCTCGCCGCCGCGCCGCCGCCGTTCCTGAAGATCGAGCGCCGCGCGATGATCGAGAGCGTCGCCCAGAACAACGGCCATCTCGCCGTCACCCTCTCCGGCGGACGCACCGTCCCCACCGACTGCATCGCCGCGTTCACCGGCTACAAGCCCGACGGCGCGTTTCTCTCCGAGCTCGCCGTCGAAGTCTCGCCCGTGACCGAGGGCGGCGCGCGCTTGTATCGCGCGATCTCCAACATCACCGACTGTTTGATGGTCCCCAAAGTCTCGCCGCGCGATCTCGAAAGCGGCGAGGAGAACTTCTACTTCGTCGGCTCGCGCGCGTACGGACGCTCGCGGAGTTTTCTGTTGCAGACGGGGTTGGCGCAGCTGGAGGTGTTGCTCGATGCAATCGCCTGAAGTGCGCCTGCGCGCGCTCGACACGCTCTGGTTCCAGGTCGCCGGCACGATCTGCAACATCGAGTGCACGCACTGCTTCATCTCCTGCTCGCCGCGCAATCACTCGCACGAGATGATGTCCCTCGGCGACATCGAACGTTCGCTCGCCGAGGCGCGGGAGTTGGGGGTGCGCGAGTACTACTTCACCGGCGGTGAGCCGTTCATGAATCGGGACATGCTCGCCATTCTCGAAGCGACGCTGCAGCAGGGGCCGGCGACGGTGCTGACGAATGGGATGCTGCTGCGTGCCGAAGTGTGCCGCCGTCTCAAACAGCTGTTCGATGCGAGCGAGTACTCGCTCGACATCCGCGTGAGCCTCGACGGATTCGACGCCGCGTCGCACGACGCGATCCGCGGCAAAGGCGTGTGGGATCGCGTGATGATCGGACTGCGCAATCTCGCCGACGCGGGCCTCAATCCCGTCATCACCGTGACGACTGCTGCGGAAGGTGTCGCCAGCAGCGAAGGGCGCACGCGCTTTCTCGAGATCATCCGCGGCTTCGGATTCGATCGCCCGCGTTTGAAAGTGCTGTCGCTGTTTCGCATCGGCGCGGAAGAGAAGCGGACGCGCGCGTACGAAGATTGGGAACGGCTCACGGCGGAGTCGCTCAGCGATGACGAAGCGTCGGTGCTGCAGTGCTCCAGCTGCCGGATGGTGACGAGCAAGGGCGTCTACGTCTGCCCGATCCTGATCGAAGAGCCGGCCGCGCGGATGGGCGCTACACTGGGCGAAACACTCCGTCCATTTCCTCTTCGTTACGGCGCCTGCCACACGTGTTGGGTGGATGGAGTGACGTGTACGACGTAGGAGGATTTATGAAGCGAATCATCCTCGGTGCCCTCGCCGGTGGCGTCATCTTTTTCATCTGGGGCGCGATCATCCACATGTCCCCACTCGGCATGGTCGGTCTGAAGTCGCTGCCCGACGGCGCCTATGACTCGCTCAAATCGAGCGGCCTCGACTCCGGCCTCTATTTCTTCCCCGGCGTCGTCGAGAATCCGAACGCGGCGCAGATGGAGGAGTGGAGAAAGAAGCTGACCGAGGGACCATTCGGCATCCTGGTCTACACCGCGAAAGGCAGCGCCGCGATGGCGCCGAAGCAGCTGATCAGCGAGTTCCTCTCCAACGTCGTCGCCGCCTTCATCGCCGCGTGCATCATCGCCCTGATCGCCGCGCCGTATCTCAAGCGCGTCTCGATCATCGCGGTGATGGGCTTCTTCGGCTGGGTGAGCCTGCTGATCAGTTACTGGATCTGGTACAACTTCCCGACCGCGTTCATCCTCAACGAAGGCATCGTCGAGATCGTGGGATGGTTCCTCGCGGGGCTGGCGATCGCGAAGATCGTTCCGGCGCGACCCTTCGCCGCCCCATGAGACTCGCTTTCCTCGGCGGCATCTACTCTAACTATCACGCCCTCGTCGCGGCGCTCGACGACGTCGCGCGCCGCGGGGTCGATGCGACGTATTTTCTCGGCGATCTCGGCGCGTTCGGGCCGTATCCGGATCGCGTTCCGCGGTTGCTCATCGAGCGCGGGATTCCGGGGATTCAAGGGAATTACGAGGAGTCGCTGTCGACGCGCGCGGGCGATTGTCACTGCGGCTACACGGATCCGCGCGACAATCATTTCGCGCAGATTTCCTACGACTACACCTTCGCGAACACGGGCGACGCGTACAAGGATTGGATGGGATCGCTGCCTCGCGAGATCCGCTTCACGGCCGGCGGTCTGCGGTTTCTCCTCGTGCACGGTTCGCCGCGGACGATCAACGAGTTTCTCTGGCGCTCGATGTCGCCCGATCCGTTTCTCGAAAAGCTGTGCGGCGATCATGATGCGGACGTCATCGTCTGCACGCACACGGGATTGCACTGGCACAAAGCGCTCGCAGGCAACCGCCATGTCCTCAATGCAGGCGTGTTAGGCCGTCCGGCGAACGATGGGCGCACGAATGTCTGGTACACGATCGTGGATGTGAACGAGCGCGTGTTGGAGGTGACGTTCGTTCCCGTCCACTACGATCACGAGCGGCTCGCGAACGAGATGCGCCGCGAGCAGTTGCCGGAGCAGTTCGTGGAGACGGTCCTCAGCGGCTGGTGGACGACGTGCCTGGAAATCCTGCCGCCGAAAGAGCGCGCGGCGGGGAAGTTTTAGCGGACTTCGACGCCGGCGCCACCATCGGCGGTAGCGTCCACGCCTCCAGCCAGTTGCCGTCGCGCGACGGCACGAGCAGGCGGTTGCGCTTGCGGTCGAAGCCGATGCCGGCGGGGCTCGGCTTGCGGGTGAAGAGCGGACGCAAATCGCCGCTGCCGTAACCGACGTGCAACGCTTCGTCGTACTCGCTGGAGACGATGATCGCGCCGTTCGGCAGGACCACGATGCCGTCGTACGCGCCGGGGCCGCGCATCACGGCCTTCGTTCCGCCGCCGGGACTCCACGCCACGACTTCGTGCCCGTAGCCTTGCGCGACGAGGAAGCGGAGGCCGTCCCACGCGATCGCGTTCGGAGAGCGCAGGTCTTCTCCCGCGAGCGCGACTTCGACGACGTCGCCGCTGATGCGGAAGATCCGTCCATCGCCCGCGCGCACGCGTTCCTTCGACGCCTTCACGCGCACGTCGCTGTCGGTGACGTACACGGCGTCGTCGCCGCCGACGGCGACACCGCGCAGCGAGACCGCGCCGCGCGGCGCGAGATCGATCGTCTTCACCGGCGCGCCGCTGACGCGATCGAAGACGCGCATCTTCGCGCCGTCCGCGATCCATAGCTCCGTGCCGCGGATCGCCATCCCTTGCGGCGACGCGAGCCCATCGATGAACTTCGGCTCTTCGATTTTTCCTGCGGGCGTCACGCGTGCGATGAAGCCCGCGTTTGCGACGAAGTAGACATCCTGCTCTTCGTCGTGCACGACCGAGGCGGGCGCGCGCAGGCCGTCGAGGTGGAATGCTTTTGCGAGGATGGTTTTGACGAGCTCCGAACCGCTCGACGTCATTGGTGGCGGCGTGGGCGCCGCGGGCGGCGGCGTCGCCGACGAGTGATAGACATTCGCGCCGTCGCTGTAGAAGAGCGTGCCGTCCTTCGCGGTGGCGAGCGCGGATGCGTGCACGTCCTTGATGAAATCCTCAGCCGTCTGTTTTTCGAAATCGACGCGGACGATCGAGTCGCGCGACGCGGCGAACGCCACGCCATTCGCGAACGCGATTGCTGATGATGGAACGCGAAGCGACGTTGCCTCGCGCACGCCGTCGCCGATGCGTTGCAGCGCGCCGTTTTCGCCGACGCCCCAGAGATTGGCGGCATCCCACGCGAACGCAGTGAGCGCGCCACGCGAATAGATGCGCCGGCCGCCGCCGTCGCTGTCGAATTGCAGCAGGCGATCGCGCGTCGCGAGGTACAGGAGGCCGTCCGGTCCGACGCCGATCGTGCCGGACTCGGGGATGATCTCCCTCGTCTCGCCAAAGCTTCCGTCGATCGAACGCTCCGCCGCGAACACCGCATTCGCGCCGGCGACATACAACGTGTCGCCGTACATGGCCATCGCATTCGCGCCTTCGATCGAGGAAAGCGCGGTGCGGATTTCATCCGCGCGGCCGTCGCCGTTGCGATCGCGCAATGCGATGACGTCGTTGAGCATCGGACGGCTGACGAGTACCGTGCCGTCGTCGAGCGCGAGCAATCCGCGCGGCTGCTCGAGGTCCGAAGCGAAGAGAAGAGCGAGCGAAAGAAAGAGGCTCATCGTGAATAGAACTCGACGATCAGCCGGTCGTCGATCGGCACCGGGATCTCGTCGCGCTCGGGCACGCGGACGAGACGGCCACTCAGTTGATCGCGATCAAGCTCGAGGTAGGGAGGAGGAACGATGCCGCCGCGCTCGAGCCAGATGGCCATCTGCCGGCTGCGTTTGAATCGCTCCGAGAGTGTGAGCGTGTCATTCGGACGGACGTGATACGAGGGGATGTCGATGCGCTTGCCGTTCACGAGCACATGCCCATGTCCGACAAGCTGCCGCGCGGCCCAGATCGACGGCGCAAAACCAAGTCGATAAACGACCGCGTCGAGTCGCTGTTCGAGGATGCGCAGCAGATTCGTTCCGGTCGGTCCCTGCTGCCGCTGGGCCTCGGCGACATAACGCCGGATCTGCCGCTCCGCGACGCCGTAGAACGCCTTCAGCTTCTGCTTCTCGAACAGACGGCTGCCGTATGCGCCGACTTTCTTCCGCTTCGCGCGCCCGCCATGCTGCCCCGGCGGATTCGGCCGCTTCTCGAGAATGCGCTGGTACTTCGGCGACGCCGCGAGCGCGATTCCGAAACGCCGCATCACTTTCGCCTTGGGCCCGCGGTATCGCATCGCGGGGGATTAAGCGCAAGAGATGTGCCGTCAGATCTTCCTCAACGGATCCCTTCTTCGCTCCCGCCCATCATCATCCTCCTCGAGTCCGAGGAGGTCGAGGTCGTCTTCGTCTTCTGCGCGGTAGCCGGTGGGTGGGAGCTCGTCGTGGCCGTCGAGGGGGATGCCGCGGCCTTCACCGCCGTCCACGGCGCCGCGGTTTTTCGATTGCTCGTTTTGTCGAAACATGCCCAAACGCATTGCAAATCGCGTCCCGAGTCGCGCAGGTGATCGAGAACCTCGAGGTGAAAGAGCTCGCGGTGCAGGATCGCTAGGATCGAGGAGCGGTGCTGGTGCTGGTCGACATCGACCAGCTGAAAAAGAAGACTGCGGGCGCGTCAGCGTGACGTGCGCAGACGCTTGCGGACGCTCTCCAGCTCTTCGCGCATGAAATCGATCTGCGCGAGCAGCTCCTCGACGTGTTGCGCGAGATGGTTGACCTGCAGGCGGCGGCTCTTCACGCGCTGCGTGCGCTGCGCCGAGGCGAGGTCGCGCCATAACTGCGTGCGCTCCGCGAACTCGAATCCGGCGATCTTTCTCACCAGCGGATCGAGCGTGTGGTCGTTTTCCGCGTCATCGTGTCCGAGCAGATCCTGCGGGGTGCGATCGAGCACGCGGGCGAGCGTGAGAAAGAGCCCGAGCTCGAGGGTCTGCTTCTCGTTTTCGATGCGCGAAAGCGTGGCGACGCTGATCTTCGCTTTCTTCGAAACGTCTGCGAGCGACCGGTCCTGCGCGAGCCGCGCCTGACGAAGGTTCTCTCCGATCATGCCTAAGGATAACAGGGGTGTTTGCGTTTTCCGAAAATACTTGCACGTGATTTGCAGCACACGCAAAACTGACCGCCGTCGCGTTGTCACGAGGCATCCGGGCCGCCTGACGTTACAAGAGGCGGCGGCCGCTTGCTGGTTCCCCGGTGGCCGGCGCACATCGTCCGCGGGCGCCGGTCATCGGGGTCTCTTCTTTCGGCAGCAAGCGAGCATCTCCTTTTCCAGTTCCCTCACGTTGAACGGCTTGCGCACGACGGCGTGCGCCCGTTTCACTTCGATCCGCGCCATCCATTCCGGCTCGAGGGCCGCCGTCACGACGATCACCCGTTCGAGCACGTGAGGCAACGTTGCCGAGAGCTCTGCAAGAATTTCCACTCCCGAGACCTCGGGCAGGAGGAGGTCGAGCAGCACGGCGTCGAACGTGGAGTGGGCGAGCAGTGCCCGCGCCGAGCGGCCGTCGTGCGCTTCGACCGGACGCATTCCGTTGCGCGCGACGATCGCGCTGAGCAGAGAGCGCGTCGGCTCGTCGTCCTCGACGATCAAAATCGCGGGTGCGGACGTTTGCATCGGACGCAAATCAGGCAGCCGGAGGCTGAAGCATGCAGTCGAGGACGGTTCCCATGAGGTCGTTGATGTCGGCCGGCTTGCGCATGGCGCACCAGATCGGATATTTGCTGCGCATCTCGGTGAGGAGCGCCTCCGGCGCGGCGGACAGCACGATCACGCGGCTCAGGAGCTCGCGCTTTTCGCGGGTCAGCGTTTCGAGCAGGTCGGAGCCGTTCATGACCGGCATGAAAATGTCCGTGACGATCGCGTCGACCTGGCAGTCGCTCAGCGCCTCGACGGCTTCTGCGCCGTCGCTGGCGGTGCGCACCGTGAGGCCGGCGCGGGAAAGCAGCACTTCCAGCAGGGCGCGTGTCGCTGCGTCATCATCGACGACGAGGACGTCTCTGTGAGTCATTGGGATTCCTTGGAACTGCTTGCGTGTAGCGCAACTTTAGATCCTTTTTTATTGCGCCGCAAGAGAAATCGGCCGCACAAAAAAAACCGGGACGCCGAATGAAGGTGAGTGTCGTTCGAAGGAGATTCCAACGAGCTTCATCCGGCGCCCCGGCACCCTCTCCCACCTCTGAGAGGGGCAAATCGTGCGCGAGTTTTTCGTGCGCGTCAGCCGCCCGGAATGTGCAGATGGCCGAACACGACGATCAGTCCAAAGAGCAAGAGCAAGGCGAAGCCAGGGTTCACCGACACCCCTCCTTCCGGCCGTCAGAGACGGCCTTCGATGAAGGGCCCTCGCATAAGGAGTGTCGGAAGTAGGGAAAACCTTAGATGTCTTTTTTTTTACTCGCCCCGGGCGGGCTCAGACCGCAGAGAAATCCTCGGCCTCGAGCACCACCAGCGCCTGATCGTCCACCGTGCCGGCGAGGATGCGGCTGGATTGGTTGGTGATCGCTCGTTCGAAGAGATTCCTGGCGAGCCGCGCGTTGCCGAAGCTCTTGTCCCGCGCCAGCCAGGCCGCGGTCAGACTCTCTTGCGCCTTGAGTCGGGCCCGGTCGCTCAGAACGTAATCGGCGTTCTTCACGAAGCGTTCGAGGATTGCCAGGAGGTCTTCGGGCGAGTAGTCGTCGAAGTGGATGAACTTGTTGAAGCGCGACTGCAGGCCGGGATTCGTCGCCAGGAACTCGTTCATCTCGCCGGTGTATCCGGCGACGATCACCACGAGGTCATCGCGATGGTCTTCCATCAGCTTGACCAGTGTGTCGATCGCTTCGCGGCCGAAGTCCATCTCGTCGTCGCCGCGTTCCAGCGCGTAGGCTTCGTCGATGAACAGGACGCCGCCGACCGCTCGCTGCACGACTTCGGAAGTTTTGATGGCCGTCTGGCCGATGTATCCGGCGACCAGCGCCGCGCGGTCTGCTTCCACGAACTGGCCGGTGCGCAGGATGCCGAGGGATTTGTAGATCCGGGCGACGAGCCTCGCGACAGTGGTCTTCCCCGTGCCGGGATTGCCGGTGAAGACGAGGTGCAGCGAGAGCTCGGACGTCTTGAGGCCCTTCGCCGCGCGCATCTGCTGAACGCGCGCGTAGTTCGTGAGCTGCACGACGTCTTGTTTCACGGCGGCGAGGCCGACCAGCGACTGAAGCTCGGCGAGCAATCCGTCGAGCGATTCTGTTTTCTCCTTGGTCGCTGCCGCAGCCGGTGCAAGCGCCGGCACGCTCGCGCCGGTGAGCTCGGCCTGAAGGCGCGCGAACGACGCCGACTCCTCGGGCGTTTCTTTTCCGTCCGCGGTGATCACCAGCCGCGAGAGCCGGAGCAGAACCTGCGCAGCCTGCGCCGCATACGTGGTGCCGTGCACCGCGTCGTAGTCGCGGAGGATCATCGGCGTCATGACCGGGATCTCCTTGCCCGCTCCGACCGCCTGCAGCAGCGACCTCTTCACGATGCCGGGGACGTGCGGAAGATTCTGCGGCTGCTCCGGCATGACGAACTGCCGGAACATCTGAAAGGCCAGCCAGTCCTCGGCATGACCGAAGTCGCCGTCGATGCTCGCGAACCGGACCAGCAGGCGAGACACGTCTTCCCGCAAAACCTGCGAGGGCGAAAGAGGGAACTTCGTTCCGGCTTTCTCGAACTCCGAGATTTCGTACGTCAGGATCGGCAGGATCACGGTGTCGAGCGAACGAAGCTCGTGCGCCATCGTGCTGACGTCGTAGTCCTTGACGTTGGAGGCGAACATTTTCGAGACGAGATCGATCAGCTCGAACATTGGTTCTCAGATTACCTGAGTGGAGGACAGACAATCCTGTCTGTCCCCCACTACGGCACGAATGGATGTCCGGCCTGATCCGGCCGCGTTTCGATGTATTGGCGGATGCGCCGCACGAGATGCGGCGTCGCCTGCCCGGTTTCGAAGGCCTGGCGGAGAAACGCGAGTGCGGTGAGGGCGTTGCCGGTCATGCCGACGGCGGCGAAGCTGTCGGCGAGACCGGCGCAGAGGTCGGCGGCTTCGCGCGCGTCGCGCGGAGTTTCCGTCGACAGCAGCGCCTCGACGATCTCCAGCGTCAAGAGCGCGGCGTCGGTGTGCGCGCCGATCTGCTCGAACTCGCGGCGCGCTTCGCGGAGGCGCAGCAATCCTTCTTCGAGATCGCCCGCGGCGATGCGCAGCGTGCCGAGGTTCCAGCGCGTGCGGATCTTGCCGGTCTCGTTTCCCACCGCCTCGTACAGCGACAGCGCACGCGCGAAGTAGCCTTCCGCCGAATCGAACTCCTCGAGCCGCACGTCGCAGTTGGCGATGTTCGCGAAGAGGCGCGCGAGCGTTTCGGGATGGGCGAGTTCCTTCGCGCGCTCGACGAGCGAGAGGAACAGCGCGCGCGACTCGCGGATGCGATCCGCATGAAAGAGGATGCTGGCCTCGACGATCTTCGCGTGCAGGTAGCGCTCGCTCTCGCCGAACTGGTGGAAGATCCGCGCGCTCTTGCGGGCGAGCGGGCGCGCGTCGTCGTAGCGGTCGAGCTCGACGAAGAGGACGGCGCGGAGGTAGTCGATGAGCGCGCCGGAGTACGCGGCGACGGGCGAGCCCTCGAACGCGCGCGCGGATAAATCGAGCGCGTCGATGGCCTCGGGATAGCGGCCGAGGTAGCGAAGCACGTTCGCGCGCTCGTACCACGCGTCGCCGCGCAGCTCGTCGATGAGCATCGGCGGATACCTCGTTGGCGAGAGGAGATCGACGATGGCAATGGCGGTGTCGGCGACGAGCAGCGCGTGCATCGGCTGGCGCTCGCGCAGCCGGCGCGACTCCGCGCACAGCTGCCGCACCGCGCCGGCAGTGTGCATCTGCGGATTGCCGCCGGGGTTCGCGCGGCGGAACGCGGCGGGACTGCCGAGGAGCGGCTCGAGCGTCTCCCGGGCCTCTGCATCTTCGCGCGCGAGCAGTTCAGCGAGGATGCGGATCGACTCGTTCAAGGTTTTTCCTGCCGCTTCGCTTTCAGCGAGTCGTATGCCTGCCGTACCCGCTTGCGGCAGGTGTGGAGCAGCTGCATGACATACCCGGGACTCGTGCCGAGGCGCGCGGCCATCTCCGCCGCGGAATACCCTTCGGCGTAGTACATGCGCAGCGTCTCACGGCATTTCGGACCCACTTCCGTGAGCGCGCGCGCCATCGTCACGCGATCGACGATGCGTCCCTCCAGTCCGGGCGAGTTGGGATCGACGTAGAGATCGGCATCTTCCGGCAGCGGCGCGGTCTTCGCCGCATCGCGCCAATACGCGCGGCTGGCGTGGCACACCGCGCCGATCAGCCACGTCCGCACGTTGCGCACCGAGTCGCGCCGCAGCAGGTAGGCCGTGAACACTTCATTGACGACCCCTTCGGCGTCGGCAGGCGGGATGTTGAACTTCGACTCGGCGATGCCGCGGAGCAGGTCGCAGTGCTTCTTATAAGCGTCTTCGACGCAGAGAGCTCCCGCTCCCGGACTCGGATTCGAGCCGTCACCGCCCCCCGGCTGAGCCATGGGTCCGAAGTATATAGTTCCGGTATGGGCATCATTAACGCGATCCTCGGCGAGACCGACTTCGAAGTCCCGACGACCGTGCGCGTTCTCGAGCGCGTACCGCAGGACAATCTCGATTGGACGCCGCATCCGAGGTCGATGACGATCGGCCGGCTGGCGTGGCACATCGTCAACATTCCGGCGCGCGTGCAGCAGATGGTGCGCGCGGGCGACTTCGACGTCGCCACGGCAGGGCCGCCGCCGATGCCGCGCGACGTGAAGGAGTTTCCGGCGACGCTGCAGCGCAACATGGACGAGCTGCGCGAGTATCTCCGCACGCTCGACGACGAGGCGCTGAAGGCGCCGTTCACGCTGCGGCACGGCGAGCAGGTGATTCAGAAGATCCCGAAGGTCGCGGTGCTGCGAAGCATTCTCCTGAATCACACCTATCACCATCGCGGACAGCTCGCGGTCTACCTGCGCCTGCTCGACATCCCGGTGCCGGCGATTTACGGCACGAGCGCAGACGAGGGACCGCTGAAGAAGAGCTGATGCGACTGCTTGCGGGGGACATCGGCGGAACGAAGACGCTGCTGCGCTCTGGCGAAGCGGAAGAGCGCTTCGAAAGTGCCGCATATCCGACGTTCGAGGCGCTGCTGCGCGAGTTTCTCGGAACGCCGGCGTCCTCGCCGGCTGATCTGGCGCCGTCTCGGCGCCACGCGGCGGCGGGACGCCGCCGGGCCAGCCGGCGGGACGCCGGCGTTCCGAGCATTGATGCCGCGTGCTTCGCAGTCGCGGGACCAGTCGAGAACGGCCACGCGACGGTGACGAATGTCGGATGGGAGATCGACGCAGCAGAGATCTCGCGCACGTTCTCGATCCCGCGCGTCTCGATCATGAACGACTTCTACGCCGTTGCGCTCGGCGTGCCGCTGCTGGAGGACAGCGATCTGCTTTCGCTGCACGCCGGCGAGCGCGATCGCCGCGCGCCGATGGCGATTCTCGGCGCGGGCACGGGCCTCGGCGAGGCGTACGTCATCAACGGCAAGGACGTCGTGCCGAGCGAAGGAGGCCACGCCGACTTCGCGCCGCAGGACGAAGAACAGGCGCGGCTCTTTCTCCATCTGCACGAGCAACTCGGCCACGTGAGCTGGGAGCGCGTCGTCTCCGGCATGGGCCTCGTCAACATCTTTACCTTCCTCGGCGGAGCGGCGGAATCGCAGCCCGCCGACATCTCCGACCTCGCCGACGCAGGCGACGCGCGCGCAACGCACGCCTTCGAAATCTTCGTCGACGCTTATGGCGCCGAAGCCGGCAACCTGGCCCTGCGCGTCCTCGCCCGCGGCGGCGTCTACCTCGCCGGCGGCATCGCCGCGAAAAACACCGCGCGCTTCACGGATGGGAAGTTCGTGGAAGCATTTCTGCGCAAAGGACGTTTCCGCGCCCTGCTCGACACCATTCCTGTCGATCTGATCGTGAATGAACGGGTCGGATTGATGGGGGCAGTCGAGGGGGCGAGGAGAGCATTGCATGGGTCTTAGCGTCGGCATCGTCGGATTGCCGAATGTCGGAAAATCAACCATCTTCAACGCATTGACGGCCGCCGGGGCGCAGAGCGCGAACTATCCGTTCTGCACGATCGAGCCGAATGTCGGCATCGTGCCGGTCGTCGATCCGCGGCTGCAGAAAATCGCGGAGCTCGCGGACAGCAAGCAGACCGTCTTCACCGATCTGAAAGTCGTCGACATCGCGGGACTCGTGCGCGGCGCGAGCAAAGGCGAGGGACTCGGCAATCAGTTCCTGGCGAACATCCGCGAGACGGACGCGATCCTGCACGTCGTCCGCTGCTTCGAGGATCCGAACGTCGTGCACGTCGAAGGGACGGTCGATCCGGAACGCGACATCGAAGTGATCGAGACCGAACTCCTGCTCGCGGATCTCGATGCGCTGTCGAAGCGCAACGAGCGCGTGTCACGGCTCGCGCGCGTCGGACAGAAGGAGTACGCCGGCGAGGCCGAAGCGCTCGCCAAAGCGATCGAGGCGGCGGATCGCGGCGTGCCGCTGCGCGCGGCCGGACTGACGGATGAACTGAGCGAGATGAATCTCATCACGCTCAAGCCGGTGCTCTACGTCGCGAACGTGGCGGAGAACGATCTCGGCCAGGAAACGCCGCTGCTGCAGAAGGTGCGCGAGGTCGCGGCGGAGAAGGGTGGGGAAGTGGTCGTGATCTGCGGCGAGCTGGAAGCGCAGATCGCGCAGCTGCCGCCCGAGGAGCGCGACGATTTTCTGAAAGAGATGGGACTCGACGAGCCGGGCCTCAACGTCCTCATTCGTGCCGGCTACAAGCTGCTCGATCTCGAGACGTTCTTCACCGCCGGGCCGAAGGAGGCGCGCGCGTGGACGATTCATTGCGGAGCGCGCGCGCCGCAGGCGGCGGGGAAGATCCACACCGACTTCGAGCGCGGCTTCATCCGCGCCGAGACGATCGCCTACGACGACTACATCGCCCTCGGCGGCGAGCAGGGCGCGAAAGCGGCCGGCCGCATGCGCAGCGAAGGGAAGGAATACGAAGTGCAAGACGGCGATGTGATTCTGTTCCGGTTCAATGTCTGAGATTGCGTTGCTGTTTGTGGAGAATCGGCCACCCCCGAAGCGAGAACGCGGCAGAACACCATGCACTTCACCTTCACCTCCGACGAAGGCCTCCCCATCCGCGGCGACTTCGACGTCCCCGTGGATAAGCCGCGCGCGCTCGTCGTGATCGTGCACGGGTTCAAGGGATTCAAGGACTGGGGTTTCTTTCCCTGGCTCGCGCAGCATCTCTGCCGCCACCGCTTCGCGGTCTGCCGCTTCAACATGTCGCGCTCCGGCATCGGCGACGATCCGGAGACATTCGAACGTCTCGATCTCTTCGCCGGCGATACGTACTCGATCCAGCTCGCCGATCTCCGCGCCGCCGTGCGTCACGCGCAGCAGCGCTTCCCGGAGTTGCCGACGTTTCTTCTCGGCCATTCGCGCGGCGGCGGGATCGCGCTCCTCGGCGCGCGCGACGTGCCGCGCCTCAAAGGCGTGGTGGTCTGGAGTCCGATCGCGCGCGCCGATCGCTGGGACGACGAGACGAAGCGGCAGTGGCGCGCGAGCGGCTCGCTCGACGTCCTCAATCAACGCACGAAGCAGAACATGCGGATGTCGACCGCGATCCTCGACGACTGCGAAGCGGAAGCGCATGACATCCTCAGCGCCGCGGAACAGCTCACCGTTCCGCTGCTCGTCGTGCACGGCGGCCGGGACGACAGCGTGCTGCCGGAGGAGGGTCGCGAGATCGCGTCGCGCAACGCGGACGCGTCGATCGCGATCATCGGAAACGCGAGCCACACCTATAACGCCATTCACCCGCTGGTGAACGTGCCGTTCGAGCTGCTGTTAGCTGCTGAAGTCAGCGCGCACTTCATCGGCGCGCATGCGTGAGGTCGTGATCACGGCCGCCGGAATGCCGATCAGGATGAGGTGGCAGAAGAGCTGGTTGATCAGCGTGACGGTCGTGAAGTTCGCCATGCCGGCTTTCGAGTTCGGCAGCACGATGTAGTTCATCACGAGGAAGACGCCGAGGCCGTAGATCATGCCCATGACGATCGGCCAGCGGCGCAGCAGCTCGAGGCGGCGGCTGGCGACGTAGTAGACGAGGACGACGCAGAAGGCGATGAAGAAGTGCGTCACGAGGCCGAGAAGCGCGGCCGGGATGCCGCCGCTGAACGCCTTCGTCCCGAGCCATCCGCGCGCGACGCTCTGCAGAATGCGCGTCGCCGGCACGTCGCGGAATCCGTAGAAGAGGATCACTTCGCAAATGTCGAACGAGCCGACGACCAGCGTGCCGAGGAGAATGCGCTTCCACATGCAGTAAGGATAACGCGCGCGCTACTGCTGCTATAATTATTGCTTCACCTCGAAATTGGGTCCGAGGGAACAACAACAATGGAGCTCATCGGCCGGCGGTTCGGTCATATCCGCATTACTGACGTTATCGGTCAGGGCGGGATGGGAGACGTTTACGCCGGCTACGACGAGAAACTCGACCGCAAGGTCGCGCTGAAAGTCCTGCAGACCGAACAACGCCTCGACGCGGAGGCGCGGGAGCGGCTGCTGCGCGAGGCGCGCTCGCTTTCGAAAGTCGACTCGCCGCATCTCTGCCGCATCCACGACTACATCGAGAGCAGCGACGTCGATCTGCTCGTGCTCGAGTACATCGACGGGCAGACGCTCGCGGATGTCGTGATCGAGCGGCAGCTCTCGCGCGGCGAGCGGCTGCGCATCGCGCTGGCGATCACGGAAGTGCTGGTCGCCGCGCACCGCGTCGGCATCATCCATCGCGATCTCAAGCCCGAGAACGTGATGCTGACGAAAACCGGCGACGTGAAAGTGCTCGACTTCGGCCTCGCGCGCTGGCTGAACGTGCATTCGTCCGCGAGCCGAAAACTGCGCGCGGTCGGCTCCGCGGACGCGGCCGGGGGCGAGGCCGGAATCGCCGTCGACTCGAACAACACCTGGTTCCCCGTCTCCGACAGCAGCGCGACGATGCTGGTGCGGACGCGCGACGATCGCGGCAAACGGCACTTCCGCCAGACCGAGGCGGGGATCACCGTCGGCACGCCGCTGTACATGAGTCCGGAGCAGGCGCGCGGCGAAGAGTTGACGACTGCGAGCGACCTCTATTCATTCGGTCTCTTGCTGCAGTTCCTCTTCACCGGCCTCGATCCGCATCCGATCGGTCTCACCGCGCGCGAGGTGATTCTGCGCGCGGCGCGCGGCGACCGCGTGCCGCCGGACAAAACGCCGTACGACGTGACGGCGCTGATCGCGCAGCTCGCGCAGTTCGCGCCCGCCGACCGCCCGACGGCGGTCGAGACCGTGGCCCGGCTGAAGTTCCTGATCGATAAGCCGCGCCGCCTTGCGCGCCGCGCCGCGATCGTGCTCGTCGCGCTGCTGGTGCTCGTCGCCTCGTGGCGCTACACCACCGATCTCTCGCGCGAGCGCACCGCCGCCATCGCCGCGCGCGCGGAAGCCGAGGCCCGGCGCGCGCAGGCGGAGAACCTAATCGAGTTCATGCTCGGCGATCTGCGGAAGAAGCTCGATTCCGTCGGCCGCCTCGACATCCTCGACGACGTCGGCGTCCGCGCGCTGGCCTACGTCAATTCGCTCGATCCCGCCACGTTGTCCGCGAATGATCTCGCGCGCAACGCCAAAGCTTTGAATCACCTCGGCGAGGTACGCCAGTCTCAGGGCAAGCAGGCCGAGACCGAGATGTTCGACCATGCGCTTCGTCTCTCGAGCGAGGCGATCCGGCGCGAGCCGCGCAATCCCGAGGCCCTGCTCGCGCACGGCGCCGCGCATTTCTGGCTCGGCAACGCGTTCCGGCTGCAGGGAAAAAACGATGACGCGCTGCGGCACATGCGCGCGTACATGAAGGACGGCGATCTCCTGTCGGAGATCCATCCGCAGAACGACAAGTATCAGCTCGAGCGCGCGTACGGCCACGCCGCGGTGGCGATGATCCTCGAGGCGAAGGGGGCGTTGCGCGAGGCGCTGGCGCGATACGAGACGAGCCTGCGCATCAAGAGCGGGATCGCCGAGGCCGCGCCGGGCGACAACGACGTGCAGGCGGACCTCGCGCGCGCGATCAACAAAGTCGGCGCGGTGCTGTCCAAGCTCGGCGAGTTCCGCGACGCGCGGCTGCACTCCGAGCGCGAAGTGGCGATCTACCGCACGCTCCTCGCGCGCGATCCGCTGCAGACGCAGTGGAAGAGCCGCCTCGCCACGGCGATGGCCTATCTCGCGAACGTCCGCTACAACACAGGCGACGCCGCCGGCGCGGCAGCGCTCTGGAACGAAGAACTGGCGATCGAGCGCGAGCTCACCGCGCGCGATCCGACCAACGTCGACTGGCAGCGCAACTACGCGGTCACGCTGCGCCGCGTCGCCGATACGAACAGCGACCGCAAGGCCGCACTCGCGCAATACGCGGAGGCGCAGTCGCGCATCGCGCGGCTGGTCAGCCTCTATCCGAAGCGCGAGTATCTCCTGACCGATCGGTGGACGATCGACGTCGAGTACGGGCGCGCGCTGTTGCTCTCCGGCGCACCGGGACGCGCGATCGCGCTGTTTCGCGACGTGCTCGCGCAGAGCCCCGCCACCGGTCCGGATCGCATGCGCGTTTTGCGGGCGCGCGCGGCGTGGAATCTCGCGGACGCGACGAAGAGCGAGGAGTGGTGGCAGCTCGCCGAGCGCGAGCTTGCCGCGGTCACGGTTCCCACCGAACCGGCCGCTCTCGAATTGCAGTTCCGCGTGCTGCTCCATCGCGGCCGCGTCGCGGAGGCGAAACAGATCCTGAGTCGCATTCAGGCGATTGGGTACTCCAGTGCAGAGCTGGAGAGACGTGTGTAAAGAGAGCGGCTGCTGAATGGCCGCTCGATGAAAGGAGAGAGAGATGGCTGAATACAAGACGATCAATACGAGTGTCATGGTGATGAATGAGGTCATCGTGGCCTCGCTGGGACCGATCGACGTCCAAGTCACCAACTTCGTGCACTCCAACGAGGAGACGATTCTCGTCTGGAACATCCCGGAGGGAGGCGGTGTGTTCGATGCTGGATAACCCGTTTACCTGGAACACGCGCAACACGGATCCGGAGCCTCCTGCCGTATCGCGGGTCAATGACCGGCAGTTGCAGTCGGCGCCCTACAAAAACACGGTCCAGGCAACGCGCCGCTGACGTGGGTCTACACCGTTCGGATCAACAAGGCGGGACAGAGAATCGGCATCGATCCCGAGGTCGACAACCTGCCGCCGAATCCATAAGCGGCATTCATGAAAAGGAGAGGGCAATGGCAACCAAGCATACGATCCAGGCGTCCGTCAACGTAGTGGATGGTTTCCTCGCAGCGACGGTAGGACCCGTCACCGTCGACGTCCCCAATGTGGCGAGCGAGAACGACGATCAGGTGCTCGAATGGAAGATCACGGAGGGCGACGCGATTTTTGATACCGATCAGCCGATCATCCTGAATAACGCGACCGCCGCGACTCCGGCATTCCCTCCGATCACGCGGTCTGCCGACGGCAAGACGGTGACCTCTGCGGTCTTCCAGAACACGGCCCAGGGCACGTCTCCGGTGAAGTGGTTCTACACCGTCAACATGTGGCTTGGGACGCAGCACGTCCGCATCGATCCCGAAGTCGACAACCTCCCGCCGAATCCGTGAGCCGATCAGTTCTCGTCGCCCGCGAGATGCTTTCCGCGATTTCCGGGCAGCTCCGTCCGCTGGCGCGCGCCTCCGCGCCGGCGTCTTCGGCGCTTCGGCGCATCCGGTGACGCGGGCGCTTCGGCTTCCTCTTCCTCCGCCTGCGCCTGCGCCTGCGGCTCCGGCTCCACGCGATCCGCGAGCTTGTTCTCATCGAGCAGCCATACCCACTGCGTCTGCGGCTCCGCTTTCTCCGGTTTCTCGGCTTTCTCGGATTTTTCGGGGCGCGGAGGCCGTGGCGTGCGTTCGCGTGGCTGCTGCGATTGTGGCTGCGGCCGCGCGCGTTTTTCCTGTGCCGGCGACTCGAGTTTTTTCACCCGAATGAGCACGTCCTCGGTGAGCCGGCGGTTCACCGCAATGAGATCCGCGAGCAGCGCGATCAGCCAGGTCTGAAATCCGGTGATCAGGAAGACGCCGGCGAGGATGAGCGACTGCACGTGCCCGCTCTCGCCGCGGAAGTAGTAGTAGAGAAAGCGCGCGCCGAGAGCCGCGCCGCAGATAAAGAGCAGAGTTCCGATGGCGAAGAACGTCTTCAGCGGGCGGTAGACGGTGTAGATGCGGAAGATGGTCGCGACGGATTTGCGGAGATACGTGCCGATGCCGCGGTAGAGCCGCGACGGCCGCGTCGGCGCGTTCGTGCGCACGACCACGCTCTGCACGCCGAGGTTGCGATTGCCGGCCTGGATGACCGTCTCGAGCGTGTAGGTGAAGGGGTTGAAGACGTTGATCTGCATCGCTGCTTCGCGCGAGAAGGCGCGGAAGCCGCTGGTGACGTCGGCGATGCGCAGCCCCGAGGCCCGCCCGACTGTCCAGCTGCCGAAGCGCTGCAGCAGGCGCTTGAGCGGCGACATGTGCGGCGACTTTGCCACGTCGCGATCGCCGATCACGACGTCGGCCGTGCCTTTGACGATCGGCGCGACGAGCCGGGCGATGTCGGCGCCGGCGTACTGATTGTCGGCGTCGGTGTTGACGATGACGTCTGCGCCGAGGCGAAGCGCGGCGTCGATGCCGGCCACGAACGCCGCGGAGAGGCCGCGATGCGTTTTCAGCTGCAGGACGTGCGTCGCGCCCGCTTTGCGCGCCGCGTCGGCGGTGGCGTCGGTCGAGCCGTCGTCGATGACGAGCGTCTCGATCGCGGTCACGCCGTCGATCTTCTTCGGTACGTCGCGCAGCGCCTGCGCGATCGTGGTTTCTTCGTTGTATGCAGGGATCTGAATGATGAGCTTCATGCGTTGACGACTCGGAAACTGCTCAGGGGCAGGGAGTTCTTCCCGGACAGCTTATGATCGCGCCCGTGCTCATCATTGGTCCGGTGCCGCCGTATCGAGGGGCGATTCCGTATTGCACGATGCGGCTGGCCGACGAGCTGAGCGCGGAGATCATCTCATTCAAACGCCAGTTTCCGCGCCGTTTTTATCCCGGGAAGAGCGATGTCGATGAGTCGCTGCCTCGCGTTCCTGCGCGTTTCCTGCTCGACATCCTGAACCCAATCACCTGGATTCGCACCGCGTTTGCGCTGCGCCGTGCACGGCCGGATGCGGTGATCGTCGTCTGGTGGGTCTGGGTCTGGGCGCTGCCGTATCGGATTCTGCTCGCGCTGCTGCCGCGCGGAACGCGCGTGATCCTGCAGTGCCACAACATCGGCGACAAGGAGCCGGCGGCGTGGAAGCGCTGGCTGACGGACACGGTCCTTCGCCGCGCCGACGCGCTCGTGGTGCACGCTGAGAGCGACGCGGAGGAAGCGCGGCGGCGGGTTCGCACTCCGGTCATTCGCACGTTTCTTCCCGTGATCGAAACGAATCATCCCATCCCGTCCCGATCCGAAGCCCGCGCTCTCCTCGGTCTCGAAGGGAACGTCGCGTTGTGCTTCGGTCTCATCCGACCGTACAAAGGCGTCGACATCGCGCTGCGCGCGTGGCGCCTGTTGCAAACGAACGTGACGCTGGTCGTGGCAGGGGAGGTTTGGTGGAGCGGAGAGCGCGAGCTTCATGAGCTGGCGCGAGGGCTGGAGAACGTGCGGCTCGATCTACGCTACATCCCCGAGTCCGAGGTCGCGAACTACTTTGTCGCGACGGATGTGGTGCTCGCTCCGTATCGCAATGCAGCGCAAAGTGCGGTGGCCACGACGGCGTTCCACTTTGCACGGCCGATCGTCGCAACCAGGGTTGGCGGACTGCCGGACATCATCGAGGATGGAGTGAACGGAATGCTGATCCCGCCCGAAGATCCCGCTCGCGCTCGCGCGAGCAGTGGATTCGTTTTTTACGACGGCGGATCGAGCGGCGATGGAGCGGGCAGCAGCGGAGAGCGCGCGGAAGTACTCGTGGGAGGAATATGGGAACGTGTTTCGGGACTTGGTCACGGCGAATGAACGCAGAACGCAGAGCGCAGAACGAAGAATTTAGAACGTTCTCATTTCTACGTTCTGCGCTCTGCGTTCTTCGTTCAACACCATGAAATTCAATCCCCGCCGGATCAAGGTCGGCCTCGAGCTCACCTCGAAGTGCAATCTGCGCTGCGGCATGTGCCCGCTGCCGGTGCTGCGCCGTCCGTACGAGGACATGGCCTGGCCTCTCGTCGAGAAGGCCGAGCGCGAGATTCACGGCCTCGGTCTGCGTCTGAAGTGGCTGCACGAGATGGGCGAGCCGCTGCTGTACTCGCGCATCGATGACGCCATTCGTTTGTTCCCCGAGGCCAGCCTGTCGACCAACGGCCTCGTGCTGACGGAGGAGGTGGGCGCGAAGCTCCTCGGGTCTCCGCTCAAGCGCATCCGCATCTGCGTCGACTCCGTGAATCCGAAGGTCTATCCGCAGCTGCGCACCGGCGGCGACTTCGACAAGCTCGTCGACCTCACGCGCAAGTTCCTCGTGCAGGCCAAGGGACATCCGCTGCGCATCGAGATTCAGAAGATGCGCTCGCGCCTCACCGTCGACGAAACGGTCGACGATTTCCGCCGCCTCTTCGATCTGAAGCAGTACCGCAACGCGCGCGTGATCGAGAAGACGTGCGAGGCGCTCGACGTGAACGAGGAGACCGACCTGCACGGCAAGTTCTATGGCTGCGTGCAAGGCGCGTTCTTCACCTGGGTGGTCGTCTTCGCCGACGGCCGCGTCACGCACTGCTGCTACGACGCGCACGGCGATCAGGTGCTGGGCGATCTCAAGACCCACTCGCTGCGCGAGATCCTCGACAGCCCCCGCTTCGCGGAGATGCAGGCCGCGTTCACCCGCCGCGATTTCTCCCAACTCCCGCGCTGCGGCGAGTGCTTCAAGCACGGCGACGTCGACGGCTTCGCCTCGATTCAGAATCTGCCGGGGTTGGCGAAGGATGTCGTTCGGAAGGTTTTGGATGTTCGGTACCGGTAGTTTCTGAGTTTCTAGGTTGCTAGGTTCCTGAGCAACCCAGCAACTTAGCAACCCAGCAACCATGACCATCCTTCTCAACATCGTCCTCGGCCTCGTCCCCACGCTGATCCTCGGCGCGAGCATCGCTGCCGGCGTCGATGACGATGCCCACCACCGCCGCGTCTTTCTCCTCGTGTACGGCCTCTGGGCGATCACGCTCGCCGGGTGGAACTGGCTCGAGTCGTCGCACGTGGCGTGGATCGTCGTCTGGGCTGCGTTCGGCGTGATCGCACTCGGCTTGAGTTACCATCGGCGCTCCGGAGGAACGTCATGAAGCGACTGATGTTTGTTGCGTTGTGCGTGCTGGTTCTCGCCTCCGCGTCCGCTTACGCGCGCGAGGGGTTCGGGTTCAAGAAGAAAGCGGTCGACGTTCAGAAGACGATTCCGCCCGCGCTGAATATCGGCGCGCGGCGCGTGAAGGTCGACGTCGCCAGCGAGCGGGGCGGCGATGAAGACGACGCGCACACGCTGGCGCGCTACATCTCCGATGCCGTCCTCTCCGGCGGCGGGACGCTCGCGGAGAGCGGCAAGCCGGAGATCGCGCTGCAGATCGACATCGATCGCCTCGACTCGCACGAGTCGTGGGAGACGAAGACCGAGTACGAATACCGCCAGACCGGTACGGAACAGAAGTGGAACGAGAGCAAGAAAAAGTACGAGACCAAGGCGGTCTACGGCAACGTGCCGGTGACGAAGAACATCAAGGTCGTCGAGGCGACGCTCACCGGTTCGTTTGACATCAACGCCAAAGGCGGCGCGGTCGACTCCGGCACGCTCGATCAGCAGTTCAAGCAAAAGTACGACGACGGCACCGGCGCGCCGGCGCCGTCACGAGTCGAAGACGATCTCCTGAAGCGCGCCGCACGCGCGGTTGCCGCGCGGATCGTGCCGACGCAGGAGCGCGTGACGGTGCTGATTCCGCGCGCGAGCTTCGAGCCGCTGATTCCGTACGCGGAGAGCGGCGACTGGACGCGCTACCTCGCCGCCGTCGAAGCGATTCCGGCGATGAAGAGCGCGAAGGAAGAGGCCTACCGGCAGTACGCGCTCGCCGTGGCGAAGGAAGCGCTCGCGTATACGCAGGAGAATCGCAACGAAGCGCTGGACATGCTGCGCGCGGCGCAGAGTCATTACGAAACGGCGATGGCGTCGAATCCCGCGGAGGAGTTGTTCCGCCAGGGATACACGAGCCTCCTGTCCGTGAACACGATCGGCTCGCCGGTCACGCGCGTGAACGAGTCGGTCACGCGCTACACCGCGTGGAGCGGCCCGAGCGGCGGCGGCGCCACGCGTATCGCATCGACGACGCCGATCGTGCCCGCGCCCGCGAAGAAGCCCGGGAGCGGCATGCGCAATCAGACGGTGATCGATCTCGCGAAGGCAGGCCTGGCCGATGACAACATCATCATGGCCATCGACGCCGCCGCGAATGTCGACTTCGACGTCACGCCCAATGCGCTGATCACGCTTTCGAAAGAAGGCGTGAGCAAGGGCGTGATCGCGCACATGCAGAAGCGCAGCGAAAACGCGCTAGCGGTAGCTGATCGAAATATCGTCCATCGTCAGCACGCCCGGCCGCGCCTGCACGACGCGCGGGATCGCGTTGACGACCATCGCCGCGGTGGCGCGGTCGCCGTGGACGCCGTCTTTGATCGTCGCCTCGATGTCCGGGACGCCGCGGATGATCACCTTGTCCGCCGCGACCGCCTCGGCGCCGACATACATCCGCAGCTCGAGGCTCACGTTGATGCGGCCCATGCCTTCGATCGTCTGATGCACGCCCGCGACCTGTCCCGGCGCGACCTTCAGATACTGCGTCACGATCTCGCGGTCGGCGACGATCGGCTCGATCGCCTCGTCGGTCACGTGATCGAACTCCACGCCGAGGCCGTTGCCGACCATCATCAACGACTCTTTGAGCCCCATGTGCTTGATTTTTCCGGCGTCGACAGCCGCGCGGAACTCGTCGACGGTCATGCCCGCGCCGACCTTGCGCTGCAGCGGCTCGCGCCGCGTGGAGGCGTTCTGAATGCGGATGATCTCGACCGACTTCACGTCCTGGCACACCGAGGTGAGCGTGAGCGGAAGCTTGTCCATCACGAAGCCGGGATTCACGCCCGTGCCGAGGAGCGTCATGTTCGACGAGCGCGCCACCTGCATCAGCTCCTCGCGGATGGGTTCGTCGAGCGGGAACGAAAGCTCTTCGCACGTCGACACCACATGGCAGCCGCTCTGGAGCAGCGCCTTCAATTGATCGCGGACGTCGCGGAGCCGCGAGCCGGTGGAGTGACAAACGACGTCGGGCTTTCCTTCGAGCTCGCGCGTGACGACGACGCCGGTCTTTCGATCGAGCCCGATCACTTCGCCGAGGTCTTTGCCGATCTTGTTCGGATCGATGTCGACCGCGCCGACGACCTTGATCCACGGCTTCGTCAAGCAGCAGCCGCGCGATCTCCGCGCCGATCGGTCCGATTCCATATTGTGCGACGGTGAGAGGTGGGCGGTGGTTCATGGCGCGCGCATTCTATGCTTTACGCGAAGAGCGACGGCGCGACATTTTCTTCTTCGTCCTCATCCAGAAAATTCGAAAGCCCCACCCCCGCGAGGCGGTACTTCGCCTCGGCGCCAAAATCAAATTTCTCCAATAGGGAGATCGCCAGCGTCGCGATGTCGTCGCTCGATGCCGGTGGCTCCGCCGGCGTCACCTGGCGCGTGGCGGTTTTGAAATCGGGCGTGCGCAGTTTCACCGTCACCGTGCGTCCGCGCATCGCGTTCTTCGACAGCGACTCCCACAGCGACGCCGACTGCTCGCGAATCCACGCCGCCACTTCTTCGCGTGTGATGTCCTTCGCGAACGTGTTCTCGCTCGACCACGACTTCCGTTTGCGCGACGGCTCGACCGGGCTCTCGTCGATGCCGCGCGCGAGCTCCCATAGGCGCGTGCCCCATTTGCCGAAGCGCTGAATGAGCTCCGGCGGCTCGAAGCGTTGCAGATCGCCGACCGTCGCGATGCCCATCTCCGTCAGCACGGCCTCCGTCGCTTTGCCGACGCCGGGGATTTTTCGCACCGGCAGGCCGATGAGAAATTTTTCGACCTGATGCGGGCGGATGACGAAGCAGCCGTCGGGCTTGCGCCAGTCCGAGGCGATCTTCGCGAGGAACTTGTTCGGCGCGACGCCCGCGGACGCGGTGAGTTGTGTCTCGCCGCGGATCTCGCGCCGGATCGCTTCCGCGGTTTCGGTCGCGGTCGGAATGCCGGTCAACTCCTGGGTGACGTCGAGGTACGCCTCGTCGAGCGAGAGCGGCTCGACGAGCGGCGTGTGCCGCTCGAAGATCGCGCGGATCTGTTTCGACACCGCGCGATAGCGGTCGAAGTTGGGCGTGAGCCATACGCCCTGCGGACACAGCCGCTTCGCACGCGACGCCGCCATCGCCGAGTGCACGCCGAACTTGCGCGCCTCGTAGGACGCGGCACAGACCACGCTCCGCTCGCCCGCCCAGCCGACGATCACCGGGCGCCCTTTCAGGGACGGATCGTCGCGCTGTTCGACGGATGCGTAGAACGCATCCATGTCGATGTGGATAATCTTGCGCACGTTCTCGAAATGCTACCCGACGAATTGACCACGCCGGCGTTCCTGATTGAACGCTCGATTCTTCATCGCAATTGCGACCGCATGCGGCGCAAGGCGCAGGATTCGGGCGTCGCGTTCCGCCCGCACGTGAAGACGCACAAGAGCGTCGAGATCGGCCGCATTCAGCATGGCGGCTGGACCGGCCCGATCACCGTCTCCACGCTCGCCGAGGCGGAGTACTTTGCGGCGAACGGCTTCCGCGACATCACGTATGCGGTGCCGATCGCGCCCGACAAACTGCCGCGCGCGGCGGCACTCGCGGCGCGCATCGAGCGGCTGTCGGTGCTGATCGATTCGGAGCGCGCGCTGCGTTGCATCGAAGAGCACTTCGCGAGTCACGGCCGCGCGTTCGATGTCTTTCTGAAAGTCGACTGCGGCTACCACCGCGCCGGCGTCGATCCCGATAGTCCGGACAGCGTGCGCCTCGCCGTTGCGATCGCGCGCTCCGAGGCCGCGCGGCTGCAGGGACTGCTCACGCACGCGGGGCACTCGTACCACGCCCGCGACGTCGAGGACATCCGCCGCGTCGCCGCGCAGGAGCTGGCGTGCCTGACCCGCTTCCGCGCGATCCTCGCCACCGAAGGCCTCGGCGAGACACTTCGCAGTATCGGCTCGACGCCGACCGCGTCGGTGGTGGAGAGCTTCGAAGACTGCGACGAAGTGCGTCCCGGCAACTACGTGTTTTACGACGCGTTTCAGTCCGCGATCGGATCGTGCGCGGTGAGCGATGTCGCGGTGTCGGTGCTGACGACGGTCGTCGGCTCGTATCCCGAGCGCGCAACGCTGATCGTCGATGCCGGTGCTCTGGCGCTGTCGAAAGACCTCGGTCCGAATCACGTCGATTCGCAATTCGGCTACGGCCTCGTGTGCGACACGTCGCTCCGCCCGCTGCCGATGCGCCTCGTCGCGCTCTCGCAGGAGCACGGCAAGATCGAAGCGCACTCGCACGTGCCCGTCGGCACGCGCCTGCGCATCCTGCCCAATCACTCCTGCCTCACGTCGGCGATGTTCGATCGCTATCACATCGTCGATCGAGGGAAGGTGGTGGATCAGTGGAAGCCGGTGCGGGGATGGTGAGCTACCTCTACGACGGTCCGAAGACCGCTCCGTTCGTGTTTGCGTTCGCGCACGGCGCCGGCGCGCCGATGGACACGCCGTGGATGAATACGATCGCGCGCGGGCTCGCGGCGCACGGCATCCGCGTGGTGCGATTCGAGTTTCCGTACATGGCCGCGCGGCGTATCACGAAGAAGCGCGGCGGCGCGCCGGACCGGCCGCCGGTGCTGCTCGAGACGTGGCGGCAGGTGATCGCGGATCACGGCGGCGGCGTACGCGTGGCGATCGGCGGGAAGTCGATGGGCGGACGGATCGCGACGATGATCGCGGACGAGATGGAAGTCCGCGGCGTCGCGTGCATCGGATATCCGTTTCATCCGCCGGGGAAGCCGCAGCAGTTGCGCACGGCGCATCTCGAAACGATGCGCACGCCGACGCTGATCGTGCAGGGAACGCGCGACGAGTTTGGCTCGCGCGACGAGGTGGCGCAATACGCGCTCGCCCCTTCGATCCGCTTCGAGTGGATCGAAGGCGGCAATCACTCGCTGAAGCCCAAACCGGCTTCCCAGGCCGCTGAAACCGGTAACATGAATCGCGCCGTCGACGCTGTGGCCGCTTTCCTTTCAGGAAGCCCGCGTTATAGAATGACTTCCTGATAGACTGCGATCCGGACATGCCACCTCGTGTCTTAGTCGTGGAAGACGACATTGCTACGCGCGAAGCGCTCCGCCGAGTGCTGGTCGAGGAGGGCTGCGAGGTCGAAGTGGCGGTGGACGGCGAGAAAGCCATCGGCCGCCTCGCGCAAGCGCGCTACGACGTCATCGTCCTCGACATCGTCCTGCCCAAGCTCAGTGGCACCGACGTGATGGAATACCTCGCCAGCACCCGCCCCGAAACCCTCGCCTCGATCATCGTGGTGACCGGCCTCGACGTGATGGAGATCCGCAAGCTCTTCCCAACCGTTTGCGAGACGCTCTCGAAGCCGGTGATCCCCGCGCGGCTGCTTGGGTCGGTGCGAAGGTGTTTGTACGTGTCGGCGCAATCGGGGTCGGGTGCGTCGGTGGCGTGACGGCCCCCACCGGAATCGCCCATTGCCGCCCCGCGTTGTGCCCCGTACAATCCACCCGCCTTCCGATAGGCGCCCGTAGCTCAGTTGGATAGAGCGCTTGCCTCCGGAGCAAGAGGTCGCAGGTTCGAATCCTGCCGGGCGCACCAACCCTCGCACTTCCGCGCGTATCATGATCTCCATCCCGAAATAAGCACGGACGGAGGCGGCGATGCGTTTGGCTCGTGGGGTCGTGTTTGCAGCGCTGGTCGCACTGGCGATCGGAGTTCTGGCGGCGGAGGTCGCGCCGGGAGTTCACTTCAGCGGCGAGCTTCTCGTTTCCGTGCGCAATCCGGGCGCGATTCAGAGGGACGCGGCGGCGCTGCGCGGATGGACGGTCACGACCCTCGCCACGATGCCGGACACGCTGCGCGGCCCGAACGAGTCAGCCGGAGGCGAGAAGACATGGCTGCTGCTCACGCCTCCCGCGGCGGAGCTGTCCAGCGAGCATCCGTGGGACCGCGCGCATCGCGTTGCGGCGCGGCGCTCGGAGGCGAATCTCGGCGCCGTGCTTGCGGCCATCGAGCCGGCGGAAATCATCGAGATCGAGCCGGTGGCCGCGTATGAAATGCGCGGTTTCGCCGAGCGTTTCGGTCGTCACATCGCCCAGAAGCAGGCCGCGAAGTCGCAGTGTCCGCCGCCGAAGGAGGGCGAAGTCGTCGCCTGCACGCCGGCATCGTTCCAATGGCCGAACGTCAACGGGGTCTCGTGGCACATGGATGACGACCGGACGCAATTGCGTGCGGCGCAGAAACGCGCCGAGCCGTATTTCGAGTCGCCGCTCGTGCGGATCGCGCATTTCGACACCGGCTATTACGCGACCGACGACCAGATCACGCCGCCGCGATTCAACAAGACGATCTCGAAGTCGTTCATCCCGAACGATGTCTGCGGCGAGACGGGCATCGATTGCTATCAGGGTGGATTCCCGAACGGCCATGGCCCGTCGACGCTGAGTGTGCTCGCGGGCGGCAAGGTGAAGTTCGCGGGAGGCAACGGCTATCCCGAGTATCACGACTATGTCGGCGGCGCGCCGCTGGCCGAGGTCTTCACGTATCGCGTGTCGCCAGGAGTCGCCCTCCTCTGGCCGCTTCACATCGGCCAGGGAATCCTCGGCGCGATCGGGGAGAAGGCCGACGTCATCTCGATGAGCATGGGCGGCGCGCCCTCGTACTTTTTGCGCGACACCGTGAACCTCGCGTACGACAACGGCATCGCCATGTTTTTCGCGGCCGCCGATTTCATCCGCCTCCCGCTCCCATTTTCCATCGACATCCCGCCGCACACGATGGTCTATCCGGCGCGCTTCTCCACCGCCACGCCGGTCGCCGGCATCACCGGCTCGCAGCGGAGCTACGGCCTGAATCCGAGCTGCTTCCTGCATGCATGGCGCGGCGATGCGTCCAGCTGGATGCTGCGCGGGAGCTACGGCCCGGAGTATCTGATGAAGGACCGCGCGCTCACGGCGGTCTCGCCGAACATCACCGCCCGCGAGGGCAGCGCGTCGTATCCGCCGAACCAGATTCGCTTCGCCTTCGAAGGCACCTCCGCCGCGACGCCGCAAGCCGCTGCCGCCGCGGCGCTCTGGCTGCAGGTCCATCGCCGCGACTTCAACGATGCGCAATGGCGAAGCTGGGTCAAAACGCAGTCGGTGTACGACGCGCTCACGAAATCCGCATCGCTGCCGAACGGCTCACATGCGGTCGATTACTTCGGCGCCGGCGTGATCCAGGCCGACAAGGCGCTCGATCTGAAAATCACCGATCCGGTCAAGCGCAAGCCGGGAGAGATCGGCTTCGACTGGATCACGCTGGTGGTCGCGATCCTTGGAATCAACCCGAACGATCCGCCGCCGTCCCCACACGAAGCCGCGCTGCACAAAAGCATGCTGCTGCTCGAGCTCGCGCAGCTCGTCACCACCGAGCCGCGCCTGCGCAAGATCATGAACGGCGACTTCGAGCACACGCCGTCGCGCGCCCAGCTCCAGCGCCTGGCGCGCGAGCTCGAACATCACGCGCGCGCGTCGTCTTACTTGCGCCGGGCGGTGGCGGAGGGGCCATTGCGGCGCCACTGAAATCGTTTCAAATCGATGCTGCCGCGTAAATCGAACTCCAGCCCTTCGCCCTCCAGCAGCATCCTCTGCAGCTCGTGGGAGTCTCCTACACCGCGTGGACTGATCTCGCCCCGCGAGTTCACCACGCGGTGCCACGGCACGTTGCTGCGCGCGGGCAGATTGTGCAGGGCGTAGCCGACTTGTCTCGCGTGGCCGTCGAGTCCGGCCAGCTCGGCGATCTGGCCGTAGGTCGCGACGCGGCCGCGCGGGATCTTTCGAATCCACGACCAGAAGAGAGCGTAGCGATTCACGCCCGCGCATTGTAAAATGCACACGTTTCTGGGCACATCCGCTTTGGATTGAACGGATTAACGTAGTCCGATTCCGCGTTTCGAAAAGGAACTGAGAGGTGTCTCCATGCCACGTGCGATAGCGACAGGACAGATTGCCTTCGGACTCGTGTCGATTCCGGTCAAGCTCTTTTCCGCGGCCGAGTCTTCGGAGCGGATCGCGTTCAACATGCTGCACAAAGAGTGCGGCAGCCGGATTCAGCAGCAGCTCTTCTGCCCCACCGACGAGCGGACCATCGACCGCACCGAAACGGTGAAGGGCTATGAGTTCTCGAAGGGACAGTACGTGCTGTTCACCGAGGAAGAGCTGAAGGCGCTCGAGGAAAAGACGACGCAGCAGATCGACATCACGGAGTTCGTGAAGTCCGATCTCATCGATCCGATCTACTTCAACAAGCCGTATTACCTCGGTCCGGACAAAGGCGGCTCGCGCGCCTATCAGCTCCTCGCCGCCGCGCTGAAGGAGACCGGCCGCTGGGCGGTCGCGAAGTACGCCGCGCGCGGCAAGGGCTACCTCGTCGTCATCCGTCCGCTTGGCAAGGGGCTGGTGATGCAGCAGCTCTACTATCCGAACGAGCTCCGGTCGATCGAAGACCTCGATCTCGGCGATGAGAGCATCAAGGAGCAGGAGCTGAAGATGGCCATCCAGCTCGCCGAGATGAGCGCGAGCGACGAGTTCCATCCCGAGGCCTATCGCGACGAGGTGCAGGAGCGCATCCGCGGCCTGATTCAGAGGAAGGTCGAAGGCGAAGAGATCATGGGTGCGCTGGTGGAAGAGCCGAAGGCGCAGGTGATCGATCTGATGGACGCGCTGCGCCGCAGCCTCGGCTCGTCGAAACCGGCCGCGAAGCCGGCGGTGAAGGCCGCCCCGCCGGCGAAGATGCCGATCAAGGCCAAGCAGGATCGCAAGGCGCCGAAGCGCGCGCCGGCCGCGAGCGCGAAGCGCGTCGCGGCGCCCAAAGCGCGCGCTCGATAACCAGCACGTGCCGGTACAATCAGTACCGGCATGTCCTACTCCCTTCGCGAGGTCTCGGCGATGCTCGGGTTATCGCCGGCGCAGATCCGCGCGTATGCCACCGAAGGCTTCCTCGATCCCGAGCGCGGTCCGCGCGGCGAGCTGCGATTCGGGTTTCACGATCTGATTCTGCTTCGCACCGCCGGCGAGCTGACGGCGGCGAACATTCCGTCGCGCAAAGTGCGGCGCGTACTGCAGAGGCTGCGTGATCAATTGCCGGAGGGGCGCAGCCTAACAGGAGTTAGAATTACGGCGGATGGGGAGCGTGTGGTGGTGAGGGACGGCGAGGTGGTGTGGAATCCAGAGTCGGGGCAATCGCTCTTCGACTTTGCCGTCGCCGATCTCGCCGCCAAGGCCCGGCCGCTGATTCATCGCAACGCCGCCGACGCCCGCGAGCGGGCGCATGAGCTGGACGCCGAGGAGTGGTACGAGCTCGGATGCGAGCTCGAGATGTCGTCGATCGAGCAGGCCGTCGATGCCTACGAGCGCGCGCTGAAGGTCGAGCCCGATCATCCCGACGCGAACGTGAACCTCGGTCGCATCCTGCACGAGCAGGGCGCGCCCGCGCTCGCGGAGAAACGCTACCGCGCCGCACTCGAAGGCGATCCCGATCACGAGACCGCCGCGTTCAACCTCGGCGTGGCGCTCGAGGACCTCGGCCGCACCGCCGATGCCGTGCGCGCGTACAAGCGCGCGATCCAACTCGATCCCGGCAATGCCGACGCGCACTACAACATCGCCGGCATTTACGAGAGGCGAGGGCAGAAGCAGGATGCGCTGCGGCATCTGAAGACGTATCGGATTCTGCGTGGGTAGGCTGCAGTCGCTGGACGTCTTCCGCGGCGCTACCGTCGCATCGATGCTCCTCGTCAACAACCCCGGCACGTGGGGCGCGATCTACTGGCCGCTCGATCACGCCGAATGGCACGGCTGGACGCCGACGGATCTCATCTTCCCGTTCTTCCTCTTCATCGTCGGCATCACCACCGAGCTCTCGCGCAAAGAGCCGCTCGCGATCCTGCGCCGCGGCGCGCTGATCATCCTCTGCGGCCTGCTGCTGAACGCCTTCCCGTACTTTCGCCTCGGCACGCTGCGCTTCTCCGGCGTGCTGCAGCGCATCGGCGTCGTCTACATCGTCGCGGCGCTGCTTGCGCGTTACGTCTCGCGCAAAACGATGATCGCCATCGTGATCGTCATCCTGGTCGGCTACTGGGGGATTCTGACGCTCGGCCCGCTCGAGCCGCCGGACGCCACCGTCGCGGCGAAGATCGATCGCGCCGTGCTCGCGCCGAATCACATCTGGAAAGCGGCCAAAACGTGGGATCCCGAAGGACCGCTGTCGACGATTCCCGCCGTCGCGACGGCGCTCCTTGGCGTGCTCGTGACGCCATGGGTCCGCGCGCGGGAAGTCAAGAAGTTGATCATCGCCGGTGCCGTGGGGCTTGCGATCGGACTTGCTCTGGCACCTCGTCTTCCCGATCAACAAGAACCTCTGGACCAGCTCCTATGTCGTCTTCACCGCCGGCTTCGCCTGCGTGATCCTCGCGCTCTGCATTTGGGTGATCGATATCCGTGGAGTGGTGCGCGCCTCCGGCGCGCCCCCGCCCGAAGGCGCGCCGGAGGCGCGCACCACTCCGGGCTGGACCAAACCCTTCGTCGCCTACGGCGTGAACCCCCTCATCGCCTTCCTCGGCTCCGGCGCCATGGCTCGTCTCCTCGGCATCATCAAGATCGACGGCAAAACGCTGCACGCATGGAGCATACGGTCCTTTCAAAGCCGCGTTCGAGCCGCACTTTGCTTCGCTGCTTTGGGCGCTCGCGTTTGTCGTGTTTTGGTGGGCTATCCTCGCGCTGCTCTATCGGCGCAACGTCATTCTCAAGGTGTGACCTCTTACGACGTAAGCCGCGGCGCGCGTGGCCGGCGCGGCTTGCGCGGGCGCCGCGGTGCCCGCCAGATGTGCCGCGTCGGTTTGCGATCGAGCACCTCCAGCGCCGCGCGTGCTTCGCGCAGATTGGCGTCGAGGAGTTTCTCGAAGAGATCGAGACCCACGCTCTCGTATCCCGGGATGCGGTGGAGCGTCAGCGCGATGCTGGTCATGACATCGGCGGCACGCCAGCCAAGCGTTTGTTCGACCTGCCGTGTTGGTGCGCCGACGACGGTTTTCGCGATCTCGGCGACGAATGCCGGTTCGTCCGACGTCATCGGCTCGATCTGTTCACCCAGATCCGAGAAAAGCGGCAGCAGGATATCCGGGTTCTTCGCCGCGGCGAGGTAAACGCGCTGGGTCAGATCATCAAGGTCGTCGATGCGGAGGGACGAAAGCGTTTTCACCGCGTCGTCCGGCCACCGTTCGATCTCCGCGATCAAAATCTCGGCGCCTGTGTCGCGGGTCCGGATGTTGTTCCAGAGATTCGCAGCAGCGAATGCGAGGCCGCGAAGGGTGTCGCGATCACCATTCAGCGCGAGTTCCAGGATGCGATCGCGCGACGTGGAGTCGCGATGATGCGCGAAATAGAGGTAGAGCAATTCGCCGGCGGCCTGCTGCGGCTGCGGCGCATCGATGCTCCGCATGATGTCGATCCAGTTGAGGACAGCTCCGGATGGAACGAATGCGCGGATCCAGAGCGCGATCATGTGCCACGCGAACGACTCCCGCAGGACGTCAGAGTGCCGTTTGACAATCGCGTCGAAGAGTTCCGTCGCAGTTTTCGGGTCGTCACGAAGAACGGCATATAGCTTCTGCATCGTCATGACCCAGACGCCGCGATGCGGTTCGACGTCGATGCGGCGGCGAACGACTTCGATCCACCTCTCGAGCTCCGGCGGCTCGCGCTCGAGATAGCCTGCGGCGATTGCGTGAACCACTGGGCCACGGCCGTGCGGCTGAAAGAAGCTGCCGCCTCCCGAAAAGATGAGCGAATGGGTCGGAACGTTATCCCCTTCGTCGAGAATTTCTTTCGAAGTCGGCGTTTCGAGACGATCGAGCCACTGCTTAAGCATCGCGATCACGTCATCCGAGAGTCCCTTCCGCTGCTCTGCGATCTTGGTTAGTGCTTCAGCGGCATTCGTCGCAAACTCGTCCGATGAAAATCCGCGCGCCGCGAGATCGAGGATCAGGGTAAGGAGGGCGGCCGGGTCGACGCCAGCTTTGGCAAGACCCTCGATGACCGCGCTCGCAGGGCGCTCCTGATCTTTCGGCCGGAACATTCGCGCCAGCGCGAAGCCCCGCTCAGGATCTTTCTGGGACAACTCGCTGACGACACGTGACTGCTGAACGGAGCCGCCGAGCAACCGATCCCCGTCAGCGGACCAACGGCGCGGATGGTCCCACCCCGTTGGATCGATAAGCTCGTCAAATACCGCGACGATTTGCTCATTAGACATGGCCATGAGCTGAGTACGGTCGTGCGGCGCTTCGACCGTTCCACCGGTTATCTGGCCGAATGCGCTTTCTTCGAGGCCGTTGAACTCCTTGTTGAGATCCTGTTTCACACGGCGAGCATCATCGGAAAGAAATTCGTCCGGAATGCTCTGCAGCAAGAACAGCCGATGCTCGCGATTCCAAGGCGCTTTTCGCGCACGCTGATCCTCCGTCAATGTCTCATCGGACGCAATCAAGTAGTCGTAGGCGAGGATCGCGGACTCCAGCCGCTGTACGTCGGCGTGCTCGAGTTGCGGCACGATCGCTTCGATCAGTGCCTTCGTAAACCTGTGGTGCTGCCGTAACGATCCGATCGCGAGATTCCGGGGATCGCGAAGGAGATACTCGAGCACATACCGCGGTTCCGCGACCTTATCGAGCACGTACGCCGCGAGCGCGTGCACCGCGACGATGTCACTCGCGAGGAATGGCTCGATGACGACAAGTGCTCTTCGAGGTTGCGTAGTTGCAGTCTTTTGCAGGGTTTCAATCGTGGTCTCGATCAGCCCCGGCAATGACAGGATTCCAAGAGAGGCTACCTCGATTCCTCCATTTCGATATTCGTGGAATCGAACGTCCGCCGCGGGCGTCGAGGTATCGATAGCTTGCAATAGGAACGGCAGTAGCCATGTCAGCATCGCATCGGGCGCCGTCTCGGCGAGATCGGCGTAGACATTGGTGTGTTCCTCGCGATCCAGTAGCGTCTTGATCGCCCTTGTTCTTTCGTAGCCATGGAAGTTTGCGGAAATGGCGGTGACTTCGCGCTCGAGATGCTCGCGAAGAAGGCGCGCAGCGGCGTCAGGACGGCTTCCGATCAGCTGCTGCGCGACATCGTAGACGGCAGCACTTGAAGTCCGTCGAACGATGTGAAGAGCGGTTTCGAGAGCACGCGCCGACCACGTACCAAGGCTGGACAGCACCCTGAAGGCGAGCGCGTCGTACTTCGCGTCAGGAAGCCATTCGCGTTCCATGAGGTCGAGGACGGCCTCGTCCGAAACCGCAGCCTGCGATGCGAGCAACCATACAGAGTGACTCGCTTCCTCCGGCGGTCTGCGCATCCACCGAAGGAATGGCGCATGTTTGCTGACGATCGGGAACCATTGCGGATACGGTCCGATCGCCGATAGCGCGCGCGGTCCATCGCGATCATCCTGCAGCAGTTCCTTAATGATCGCGATTTCTGCGACGACAGGCTCGCGTTGCGCTGCGACGAATTCGATCATCAACGCCCGCAGGTGTGGGCGTGGCGAAGCGGTCCACAACGTCGTAAGCTCGATCTGGTACTGCTTTGGACTAGACGCTCGGAGATACGCGAGTCCCGCGAGGGCAACGGGACGGACGAACAAACCCGAGGCACGTTCGAGGACGTACTTCGCAACGCTCTGCACCCCGCTGGCGAACTGGCGGCTCAGTGCGTATTCATAGAAACTCTGGTGCCGGAATCCGAGCTGATGGCCGGAGTCGTCGCGAATGAGCAGCTCGCTCTCGATCAGATAGTCGCGAGCCGCCGGTTGTGTCGCCGCGATCGCGACCGGAACCCACAGCATTTCTTCATCGCTCATTCTCCGGACCATGAGGTCGAGCAGGTCGCTCGTTCCTCCCGGAGCCTCGGCCGCCGTGACTGTGCGTTCCCACAACGCGCCGAGCAGCGCGAAAAGCGATGCGAAACTCACGTCGGTCGGCCGCAGCTCGAGGAATGCATTCAGCGTCCAGGGATTGCGCAGCAGTTTTTGAATCTCTTCCGCAATCGTTTCCGTGGCGAAGCCGTGTTGTTCCAGCACCGCTGCCACGCTGTTCCATTCGGGCAGTTCGAGCTCCAACTCGTCCGCCGCGAGCGTCCGCAGCCGTGCGTCATGGCGGAGCTCGAACGGCCGAGACGAGACGACGAGATGCACGTTTAACATGCCGCTCAGGGAGTGGATCGAGTCGAGAAGCACGTTCAGCCGCTCGCCGCGGCGGTCGAGGATGTCGGCAAGCGCGTCGACCTGATCGATGAGGATCGCGACGCGCTGGTGCTGCGCGACGCGCTGAACACACGCGGTGAGATTTTCCGGCAGGCCGAGATTGGCCGCGAGCGTTGCGGCCGTCGTAACGTTCTGACCGATACGATCGCTCTTGATCGAGAGGACCGCGATTGTTCGATCACGTAGACATTGTTCGAGGGAGGCGAGCAGCGCCGATTTTCCGGAGCCGCGGTCGCCGATGAGGATCGTCGTCGAAGATTCCGCGCTCTTGATCTTGTCGACGAGTGCTTCGAGCTCGGGACGCGGCAATTCGCGCCCATCGGGCAGCGTGCGCGGATAGGTGCGAAGCGAAAGCGGCGACTCAGCGAAGGCCTTCAGGACATCGTCAAGCGTAGGACGCGCTCGTCCTGTGCGTGCGGCGGCATATTGCCAGATGAACTCCGCGACCCTAAACCGAACGCGGCGCTCGAATGCGACCAGGTCATCGAAGTCCTCGTACCCGACATGCTGTGCATCCAAACGTTTGCGTAACTCTGTCACACGGGGATCAGTCGGTTCCTGCCGGCCGAAGTAGATGCCCAGATCCCGCAGCCGATCATTTGCCTGCGCTCTCGCGAGCGCCTCGTTCAGTTCCTCCTCGGTTCCGGTCATGCCGGCGCCCGCATCGCTGCCGAATAAGTCTTTGAAGACGAATAACCGAAGCGGTGGATCCTCTGCGTCGACGAGCGTATTGATGCGGCCTTGCAGTCGGCCGACGCCGGTCGTCACCTGTGTCCATCGAATCGCATGCAGAACGAATTGTGCGGCGAGAGCAATGCGGCGTACGACCGGATCTTTCTCGACGATCCACTCGGCGATCTCCGCCTCCGGATCGCAATCGTGTGGTCCGAAGATCCCGACAGCAAGGCGGTCCATTCACGGCCATCGTAATGCGCTTCCTCACCTGATGGCGGTTAGTGCTCCGCCCTCAGCACCTTTCCCGGCAACGCCTCCGTCATCTTCCCCTCCCGCAGGATCGGCACTCCATTCACGATCAGGTGCGTCATCCCCTCGGAGTAATGGTGCGGATCCTCGTACGTTGACACATCCCGAAGGCGCGCAAAGTCGAAGACGGCAATGTCGGCTTTCATCCCAACGCGCAACACGCCACGGTCCGCGAGCCTCGCCCGCGAAGCGGCAAGCGACGTCATTTTGCGTACGCACTCTTCCAAAGAGATGAGCTTCTCCTCGCGCACGTACTTCGCGAGCACGCGGGTGAACGAGGCATAGGCGCGCGGGTGGGCGCCGGCTTCGCGCATCGAGGGCGGGACGGAGCCGGAGTCGGAGCCGAAGGCGACCCACGGCTGCACGAGCGCGGTCTTCATGTCGTCCTCGCTCAGCGAGAAGAAGATGGCGATCGGCGATTTTGCGTTGGCTTCGAACAAGCGCAGCGCGGCCTCGGCGGGATCGACGTGCATTTCCTTGGCGATGTCGTCGAGACGCTTCGATGGGGTGCCGCGGATGACGATGTGCGGTCCGGTGCGCAGCTGCGAGCGGATTTGGGCACGCGTCGCTGGATCTTTCAACCGTCCGACGAACGTCAGGTAGCCGCCTTCCAATGCCCAGGCGGGCACGATGGACGTAAGCTCGGTCGATGTCGCGAGATACGGGTAGATGTTCGCGGCGATGTCGACGCCGCTCTTCCGCGCGGCTTCGATCTTCTTCACGATGCGCGGCATCGAGCCCCAGTTCTGCCGTCCGCCGATCTTCAGATGAAAGATGTTGACCGGCACGTTCGCTTCGCGGCCGATGCGGATCGCTTCGTCGATCGCCGGCTCGATGCGGTCGGCTTCGTTGCGCATGTGCGTCCAGTACGCGCCGGCGACGCGCGACATCGCGATCAGTTCCTCCGTCGTCGCGAAGCGGCCGGGCGGATAGATGAGCGCGCTCGCGAGGCCGACTGCTCCTTCGTCGCGGGCCTGCTTCACGATCGCCTCCATCCGCTTCAACTCTTCGGCGGTCGGCGCGCGGTCGGCGTGGCCGATGACCATCTCCCGCGGATTGCGCGCGCCGATGAAGAAGGCGAAGTTGAGCGCGCTGCCACGCTGTTCCACCACGCGCATGAACTCGCCGAGGGTGCGCCAGGTTACGCGTGGCCACCCGGCGGGCTTCGTGCGCTCCATCTCCGCGGCCATGGCCTCGTCGAGCGGGCCGGGCGAGAACCCTTCTCCCGTGACCTCGGTGGTGATGCCCTGGCGCACTTTTCCTTCGAGCCTCGGATCGATCAGCACCGCCGACTGCGAATTGCCGAGGAGATCGATGAAGCCAGGCGTGACGAGCTGGCCTTTGGCATCGAGCGTTGTTTTCGCGGTGGCGCGCGAGAGATCGCCGATGAAGGCGATCGTGTCGCCGCGCACGCCGACATCCGCGCGGCGGCGCGGCGCGCCGGTGCCGTCGATGATTTCGCCGTTGCGAACAATGAGGTCGTAAGTCAGGTTGATTGGGGGGTAGGGGATAGGGGTTGGGGTGGTTCTGGAGCAAGTGAGCACGAGCAGCAGCGCGAAAGAGCGGACGCATACGATTGCTATGATCGCGCCCGAATGAGCGACGCCGACAAAATCAGCCGCGAGCTCTCGGCGCGCTTCGGCGTCGGGCAGGGGCCGCGCGCGCTGCGGGCGCTGATGACGCGCGTCGGCCGCATCCCGTTCCTCAAGAAAATCCCGTTCCTGCGGACGATCAAGAAGCGGCTGGTTGATCCGTTTCTCGCCACCCGAGGTGCGACGACGCGGCGGACGATGGAGCGGAATCCGTTTGCGGCGGAGGTCGAGAACAAACACGACATCGTCTGCCTGCCGATCATCGAGTGGGACTTTCGGTTTCAACGGCCGCAGCAGTTGATGACGCGGTTCGGCGCGGCCGGGCATCGCGTGTTCTACATCCGCCATCAGTTCCGGCCGTTCGGCGCGCCGTGGAAGATCACGAAGAAAGCGCCGAATGTTTACGAGGTCTCGCTGCGCGGACCGGCGGTCGATCTCTACAACGAGCCGCTGAAGATCGATCGCATTTTTCAATCGCTCGATGCGCTGCGGCGCGATCTCGCCCTCGGCGCGACGGCGACGTTCGTCCAGCTGCCTTCGTGGTGGCCGCTCGCGCGCAAGGCGCGTGACGCGTTCGGCTGGCCGGTCATCTACGACTGCATGGATGATCACGCCGGTTTCAGCGGCGCGATCGCTTCGCTCGTCGACCAGGAGCGCGAGCTGATGGCGAGCGCCGATCTCGTCGTCGTTTCGTCGGCGCAGTTGGAGGCGAATGCACGCGCGCACGCGAAGAACGTCGTGCTGGTGCGGAACGCGTGCGACTACGAGCATTTCGCGATCGAGTCCACAGTGAAGAACAATGCTCGGCCGCTGATCGGCTACTACGGCGCGATCGCGGATTGGTTCGATTCCGGGCTCGTCGCGAAGCTCGCGGAGCGGCGGCCCGATTGGGACTTTGTGCTCGTCGGCTCGACGTACAAAGCGAATCTCGGACGGCTCGCGGAACTGCCGAACGTCTCGCTCCCCGGCGAGCAGCCGTACGACGCGATTCCGCACTGGCTCGCGCGCTTCGACGCGGCGATCATTCCGTTCAAACGCACGAGCCTCACCGAGGCCACGAATCCGGTGAAGGTGTACGAAATGCTGGCGGGTGGGAAGCCGGTGGTGTCGGTGCCGATTCCGGAGGTGGCCGCACTTGCGCCGCTGGTGCGATTGGCGGAGAGCGCGGATGAATTTGAACGAGAAATCGAATCCGTCATCCTGAGCCGCGAAGACGGCGAAGGATCTCCGCCGACGAGATCCTTCGGCGTCTACGCGCCTCAGGATGACGAGGTGGAGAAGCGCCGCGCCTTCGCCCGCGAACAAACCTGGGAGCGCCGCGTCGAGCAACTCGAGCGCGCGACGGCAAACGCGTTTCCGCGCGCCTCCATCGTGATCGTCACCTACAACAACCGCGACATCAATCAGCTCTGCCTCGAGACGCTGTTCGGGCGGATGGAATGGCCGAACTTCGAAGTGATCGTCGTCGACAACGCTTCCAGCGATGGCACGCCGGGATTCCTGCGGGAGCAGACGTATCCCAACCTGCGCGTGATCTGCAACGACCGCAACCTCGGCTTCGCGCCGGCGAACAACATCGGCCTTCGCCTCGCCACCGGCGACTTCATCGTCCTCCTCAACAACGACACCGTGCTGCCGCGCGGCTGGTTCTCGGCGCTCGCGCGCCATCTCGTCGCGCGTCCGTCGATCGGCATGATCGGTCCGGTCAGCAACGCGGTCGGCAACGAGGCGAAGATCGACGCCGGCTACAGCGACGTTCGCGACATGCCGGCGTGGGCCGCAAAGTACGTCCGCGCGCACGATGGCGAGACGTTTCCGATTCGCATGCTGGGGATGTTCTGCGTCGTGATGCGGCGCGAAGTCTTCGAGCGCGTCGGCTTCCTCGACGAGCGCTTCGTCATCGGCATGTTCGAGGACGACGACTACTCACGCCGCCTCCGCGATCTCGGCTACGAGCTCACCTGCGCGCGCGACGCGTTCGTGCATCACTGGCAGAAAGCCTCTTTCCGCCTCCTCGGCGGCGACGACGAGTACGATCGCATCTTCGAGGAGAACCGCCGCCGCTACCGCGAGAAGTGGGGCGAGGACGCGCACCAGCCGTAAGATAATCCGCCTCTCTGTCATGCGCGTTTTCACCATCTGCACTCAGAGTTATCTCGCCTTTGCGGGCGTGCTCGCGGAATCGCTGGCGCAAACCCATGACGGCTTGCGCCTTTCGGTCGTGCTGATCGACGGCGATGCGTCGACGAAGCTCGATTTCGCCGACGTGATTCTGCCCACCGATCTCCCTCTCGGCGACGAGGCGGAGTTTCATCGGATGGCCACGATCTACGACGTCGTCGAGCTGTCGACGGCGCTCAAGCCGTGGGCGTTTCAGTATCTGTTCGCGCGCTTCCACGAGCCGGTTCTGTATCTCGATCCCGACATCCAGGTCTTCGCGCCGCTCTTCGATCTCGGCGAGCTCGCGGACGCGCACGGCATCCTGATCAATCCGCACACGATGAAACCGCTGCCGCGCGACGGCCTCATGCCGACGGAGCGCGATCTCCTGATCTCCGGCACGTACAACCTCGGCTTCATCGGCGTCGGTCTCAAGGGCGCGCCGTTTCTCGATTGGTGGGCGGAGCGGCTGCGGCGCGAGTGCCTCAACTCCATCGAGGACGGCTACTTCGTCGATCAGCGCTGGATCGATCTGGTGCCGAGCTATTTCCCGCACTTCGTGCTGCGCGATCCGGGATGCAACGTCGCGTACTGGAATCTGCCGAACCGTAACGTGCAGAACGGCGACGGCAACTATCGCGTCGACGGCATGCCGCTGCGGTTTTTTCACTTCAGCGGATTCTCCGCCGACGCGCCGCATCTGCTGTCGAAGCATCAGGGCGAGCGGCCGCGCATTCGATTGACGGATCATCCCGCGCTCGCGTCGCTCTGCCGCGACTACGCGAAACGCCTTCGCCGCCACGGAAGCAGCACGCTACTCGCGCATTCCGTATCGCTACGAGACCGCGGCGAACGGAATGCAGCTCGTGCGCGCGATCCGCCGCGCGTACCGGCGCGAGCTCGTGCGGCAGGAAGCGGCGGGACAAACGCCCACGCTGCCCGATCCGTTCACGCCGCAGGGCGCGGAGCAGCTCGTCGAATTTCTACGCGAGCCGTCGCGCTACCTGTACGAGGTCTATCGCGAGCGCCCGGAGCTGCACTCCGCGTTTCCGGACGTACCCGGCACGGACACACGGCGCTTCGTCGACTGGGTGCGCCAGGACGGCGAAGAGATCCACGAGGAGCTCTTGCCGGGCAGGCAGCCGCTCGCGCGCGGCGTGAATCTCTACGGCTACGTGTTCGCGGAAAGCGGCACCGGACAAATCGGCCGCTCGATTGTCGCCGCGCTGCAGGCGGCAGAGATTCCTCACGCGGTGATCCCGTTCGTCGAGACGGTGAACCGCCAGCAGCATGCGTTTGCATCCGACGCAAACGCGATCTACGACACGAACCTCATCTGCGTGAACGCCGACCAGGTCCCGGTGTTCCTCGAGCAGATGGGCGCGGAGACGCTGGAGCGGCGCTACAACATCGGCGTGTGGGCGTGGGAAGTCGACGACATGCCGGAGTCGATGGCCAGGAACGGCGACTACTTCGACGAGGTGTGGGGCATCAGCGACTACACCGCCGAGGGACTGAGGCGGCGCGTGCGCGTTCCTGTGCGCGCGTTCCCGCTGCCGGTGGTGACGCGGCCGGTGGTCGTGCGCTCGCGGCAGGAGCTCGGATTGCCGGAAGGCTTCCTGGCGCTCTTCTGCTTCGATTTCGGCAGCATCTTCGATCGCAAGAATCCGCTCGCGGTCGTCGAGGCGTTCCGGCGCGCGTTCCCGAAGCCCGATGAGGCGCAGCTCTGCATCAAGACCGTGAACGGCGACCGCCACGCGAGGGATCTCCAGCGGTTGCGCGATGCGTGCGCTGATCGCAACGACATTGTCCTCATCGACGGCTATCGATCGGCGGAGGAGCAGATGGCGCTGATGCAGAGCTGCGACGTCTACATCTCGCTCCATCGCGCGGAAGGTTTCGGGCTCACCGTCGCCGAGGCGATGGCCCTCGGCAAGCCGGTCATCACCACGGCCTGGTCGTCGACGATGGAGTTCACGACCGAAGAGAACAGCTATCTCGTTCCCGCGAACGTCATCCCTGTGCCGAAAGGAACGCCCGTGTATCCATCGACTGCACGCTGGGCCGATCCGGATGTCGAACGCCGCTGCTGCAGCGCTGCGGCGCGTGTACGAGAATCGCGACGAAGCGAAAGCGATCGGCGAACGGGCGCGACGCGATATCGTGGCGCTGCACAGCGCCGAGGCGCGTGCGCCCCGGTTGAAAGCAATGCTCGAACAGAAGCAGCCGCGCCGCACTCGAAAGATCGCACCGCCGCCGACGGCGGCGCTCGCGGCGGACGAGCGCGCGGCGGCGCTCATCGCCGGACCGCGTCCGGCGATGCCGTCGCGCATGCCATGGCTCGCGAATCTCTGGCGGCGCATCATGCTCCGCCTGATCCGCAACTATTGGGTGCATGAGCGCGAAGTCGATCGCGCGCTCCTCGGCGCGGTCCGCAATTCGCGCGAAAGCGTGCGCCTCGAGATGCAGGCGCTCGAAGAGCGGATCGAACGGATCGAGTCAGTCCTTGTAGTTGATCGTGAGCGTGAATAGGTACGGCACCGGCGTGCCGCCTGCCGTCGCGGGGTCGAAGCGCCAGCGCCGCAGCGCCTCGAGCGCGACGTAGGAGAGCGTCGGCGCGGGAAGCGCCTGCACGATTGCGGGCGATTGCACGCGGCCGTCGGGAGTGACGACGACCTGCACCACGAGCTCGCCCGTCACGCCGAAGTAGTGCGCGCCGTGCGGGAACTTCGGCTTGGTCTTCTTGCGCAGCACCGGCGTGATGAAATCGCCTTCGGGCGACGCCAGCTCGGCGGAGCTCATGTTGTTTTTCAGAAATTCACCCGCTTCGCCGTATATCGACAGATCCGTGTTCGCGACTTGCGGATAAAGATTCATCACCGTCTGCCAATACCAGACGGCCTCTTCCTGCTCGCGCAAGCCCGCGTGCGCGATCGCTTTATAGGTGAGCACGGTTCCGAACATCTCCGTCGACGCATCGCCGGGACCGAGCTGATCGATCATCTCTTTGATCGTGCGGTTGCAGAGCTTCAGCGCCGCCTTGTGATCGCCTGATTTGAGATGCGAAGCGGATTCAGCCATCCAGCCGTTCCAGCGATGGAGCACCTGCTTCGTATCAGCCGTGGCCGCCGAGGTGAGAAGAGTAATGAGGAGAACAACGCTATAGGTACGCATCCGGATGACGACAAATGCAATCAGCGTGTCGTCTTGGTGGAGGACAGACAATCCTGTCTGTCCGGGAGGACGAAGGACAGACAGGATTGTCTGTCCTCCACTTAGCGAGGCCGATGCGTGAGCGCAAACCAATACCACTTCAGATACCGCGGCAACCACGCCCATAACTGGAACGCCGTCTCTCCCGCGACGCGATCGCGCCACACGGCCGGGACCTCGGTCACTTTGTATCCCGCCGCGTGCGCTTTCGCGGTCAGCTCCAGCGAGTATTCGAATCCCGCCCGTGCTCTCGATCGGAAAGCGCTCGAGCACGGTGCGGCGATAGGCGCGGAAGGCGTTCGTCGCGTCGTGCGTCGGGAAGCCGGCGAGGAAATGCAGCGTGAGGCCGCCCACGCGCGAGAGCATCGACTTCAGCCACGGCCCGCCGATCTGTTTTCCGCCGCGCATGTAGCGCGAGGCGCAGACGACGTCCGCCTGCTGCTCTTCGATCAGCCGCACCATTTCGTTCGCCACCGCGACGTCGTCGGAGAGATCGGCCATCGTCACGATCACGACATCCGCATTCGCGGCGGCGAATCCTGCGCGGATCGCGTTGAGTAATCCGCGGCCGACGGTGTTGCGCACCAGTGTCAGGCCGGGATACGTGAGCCCGCGCACGACCGGCAGTGTGTCGTCGTCCTCGGAGTCGTAGACGATCAGGACGCGCTTGTCGATCGGCACCTTCTCGTACAGCTCCGCCAGCGCGCGGGCGATGTTCGGTCCTTCATTGCGGACCGGCATGACGAAGTCGACGCTCATCGCTCGGCGACGATCAGGAATTGCTTGCCGAACAGCCACTGCGCGGGCGGAAGCGCGAGATACATGCGCAGCAGCCACGTCGGCTTCGGCACGCGGCTCTTGGTGGTGTAGGGAAGGAAGCGCGCCTTGCACGAGATCGTGTTGAAGCCGGTGACGGCGAGCGCCTCCTGCATGCCGGCTTCGGTGAGCGGCAGCGTGTGATCGAGAAAGTCCCAGAAGCGTCCGCCGACGAGGCGGACGTTCGGCTGCAGGATGATGATGCGACCGCCGGGACGGAGAATCGTGCGAATCGCGTTGAGCACGCGAAGCAGCTCGTCGGCGCTCGGAAGATGTTCGAAGATGTTGGAGGCGAAGGCGACGTCGACGCTCTGCGGACCGAGGAGATCGGGGAGCGAGGCAATGTCGGAGTTGAAGACTTCGACGCCCGGCGCGGCGCGCTCGCGCACGCGCGGATCGAGATCGACGGCGATGCGCCGCTTCGCGCGGATGTGATTGATGAAACCGCATCCGCCGGCGCCGACGTCGACAACGGTCGCATCGGCCGGCACGTAGCGCGCGAGCGAATGCTCACACAACACGCGCCAGAGCCGCTCGTGCGCGGCGCGTTCGGTGGGCGAGAAGCGGAGCGCGTACAAGCGCTCCAGCGTCAGATCGTTCCCTGTTCGATCTGCTTCTGAACCCATGGGATGATCTCGTCCAGCGCCTCGTCGAGCGAGGTCGTCGCTTCGAAGCCGAGCACGGCCTTCGCTTTTTCCACGGAGGGCACGCGCAGCTTCACGTCGTACGGATACGGTTTGTCGTGCACGAGGCGCAGCGGTTCATCGCCGTGCACGCGCTTCCAGATCAGCTCTGCGAGCTGCAGCACCGTCGTACGCTCGGCGGTGGAGAGATTGAAGTCGGTGTTGATTGCCGCCGGCGACTCGATCGCCAGGCGAATCCCGCGTGCGAGATCGCCGCCGTACGTGTAATGACGCACCTGCGACCCGTCGCCGAGGATGTGCAGCGGATCCTGACCCTTCAGCACCTTCTGCACGAGATCGGGAACGACGTGGCTCATCGCCAGCCGCACGTTGCCCGACATCACTTCCTTGTCGTAAATGGCGCGCCTCTCGCCGACGCCGACGCAGTTGAACGGGCGAATGATCGTGTACGGCAGCTTGTACTGCTCCAACGCGCCTTGTGCGAAATACTCGGTGGCGAGCTTCTGAAACCCGTACGTCGACTGCGGCGGCGGCGACTTGCGCTCGTCGCCTTCGGCGGTCGGAAAATTCGTCGCGCTCTCGAACACCATCGACGACGACATGACGGTGATCTTCTGCAGACGCCCGTCCTTGCGCGCGCCGATTGCGGCGTCGAATGCGGCCGCGGTCAGGCGCTCGTTTTCGGCGATGAGGTCGTACGCGAGCTCGTGGAAGAGCGAGATGCCGCCGATGATCGCGGCGCCGGCGAGAAAGTGATCGCAGTCGCTGAGGAGGCCGCGCAGCACGCCGGCGTCCTTCGCATCCGCTTCGACGAATTGATAGCGCGGATGCGCGTCGTACGAATGTTCGACTTTGCCGTACTTCGAAAAATTATCGAGGCCGACGACTTCGTGGCCGGCATTGAGAAACTCTTCGACGACGTAGCCGCCGATGAAACCGGACGAGCCGGTGATGAGGATCTTCACGCGAATGTCGTTCCTTTACCGTAGGTATTCCAGATGTCGACGACGCACTGCCCTTCGCGGAACTGCAGTTCGCGATATTGCTTGTGCGGCGCCGCGACGATGATGATGTCCGATTGCGCGAGGACGTCCTCGAGCGGCAGCAGCGCTTCGTCTTTCACATAAGGGTCGGTGCAGAGCACCTCGCCCGCTTCGTATTCGAGGATTTTGCGGAGCTTGTACGAAAGCGACTCGCGCGGATCGTCGCTGTCCGCCTTGAAGGCCATGCCGAGGATGCCGGCCGTGAGGTTGGAGAGATCGTGCTGCTCCTTCAACTGGCGGACGATGAAGTTCGGCATGCCTTCGTTGATGAGCATCGCCGCGTGGCCGAGGGCGAACGTGTTGTCGGTCGCGGCCACGAGCTGCATCGTGTCCTTGAGCAGGCACGGCCCGGCGGCGAAGCCGCCCTTCGGAAGGCCGGCCATGCGCGGATACTCGCGCGTCAGCGCGTCGTAGATGCGATAGAAGTCGACGTCGTGCTCGCTGGCGATCATCAGGAACTGATTCGCCGTCGCGAACTGGATGTAGCGCCAGGCGTTGGCGAAAATCTTCGTCAGCTCCGCTTCCATCGGCTTCAGATGGATGATCGTCTTCGCGATCGCGCCGTACAGTTCCTCCGCCATCTTCGTGGCCTCGGCGTCGCAACCGGCCACGATCTGCGGCAGCGCGCGCAACTCCTCGAGCGCCTTTCCCTCGGCGACGCGCTCCGGGCAGTACGCGACGTGCACGCTCAGACCCTTCGACGCGAGGAAGTCGCGCATCTTTTCCGTCGAGCCGGGATAGACCGTGCTGCGGAGAATGACGCACTGCCCGTCGCGGAGATGCGGGAGCAGGCGGCTGAAGAAGCGCCGCATGGAGTGAAACGTCGGATTGAGGTGCTCGTCGACCGGCGTGCCGATGACGACGACGACGCATTTTGAGTCGGAGACGACTTCCGGAGTGGAGGAAACGCGCAGCGGATTCTTTCCGCTTTGCACGCGCTGCATCAGCTCGTTCGCGCCGTTCTCGCGAAACGGCATTTCGCCGCTGCGCACTTTCTGCACCGCGGCGTCATTGATGTCATAGATCGCCACGTTCAGCCCTTCCTCGGCGAACGTGAGCGCGAGGGGGAGTCCGACGTGGCCGCAGCCACCGACGACGCAGACATCGTGGAGAAACGTGCGGTCGACGACTGTGGAACTGCGGGAGGATTGGGGTTCGGTATGCATGGCCGGAGTGAGTAGCGGCGGGACTATCTCATAACTACCCCCGCAGAGGAAGCGCCCGGAATCGCGATGATACGATCGATTGGCCGATGCCCTCGCCGACGCTGGTGATCTCTCCGACCTTCAACGAGCGGATGAACCTGCGCGAGCTGGTGACGCGTTTTTTCGCGGCCGCGCCCGATTGTCATCTGCTGATCGTCGATGATGACTCGCCGGACGGCACGGCCGCGTTGTGCCGCGAGCTGCAAGCGGAGTTTCCATCTCTGCATCTGCTCGAGCGAAAAGAAGAACGCGGTCTCGGCCGCGCGTATCTCGCGGGCCTTCGCTACGGGATGGATCACGGATTCAAAGTGATCGGCACGATGGACGCGGACCTCAGTCACAATCCCGCTCATCTGCCGGCGATGCGGCCGCTCGCGGAGACGCACGACGTCGTCGTCGGATCGCGCTACATCCGCGACGGCGGGACCATCAATTGGGGATTTGGCCGGATCCTGTTGAGCTGGTTCGCGAATCGTTTCGCGTCGTCGCTCCTGCGCATGCCGGCGCACGACGTGACGTCGGGATTTCGTCTGTATCGCAGCGAAGCGCTGAGCCGGATTCGATTCGAAGATCTGACGTCGACCGGCTATTCGTTTCTCGTCGAATTGTTGTACCGGCTGCACTCTCAGCGCTGCACGATCGCGGAGTCGCCGATCGTGTTTCACGACCGCACCCGCGGGAAGTCGAAGCTGGGGACGCGCGAGATTTACATCGGCGCGTGGCGTTTGATCCGACTGCCGTTCAAGGTGCGCCGTTGAAACGGATTCCGCTCGCGGCCGTCGCGCTGATCGTGCTGATGGGAGGATGCGGGCGCCGCCCTGCCGAATCGCCGCCGGCGCAAGAGCGGGTCGCGGCGGATCCGGCGGCGATCGCGTTGCCGGTCGAGGCCATGCAAATTCGTTGGAGCAAGCCGGTGGTGCCCGCGCGCGTAACGCGGGGAGGCACGTTTCCGCTGGCCATCGAGATTACGAACGCCGGCGATCGCGCGTGGCCGGCGGCGAATTCCGCGCCGCAGTATGCAGGCGGCCAATTTGCGGTGCGGCTCAGTCATCGCTGGTGCGCGGAGCGCGGCCGCGATTGTCCGGGCTTCGACGTGCGGCATGAGCTCCCGGCATCGTTGCCGCCCGGCCAGACGGCGCGCATCGGCATTGTGGTGACGGCGCCGCCGGAGCCGGGCTCGTACGAATTACAATTCGATGCCGTGCAGGAGCTGGTGGCCTGGTTCAGCCGCCGCGGGTCCCAACGTCTCATCATTCCCCTTGCCGTCGAATGATGTCCTTCGAATGATGTCCGAACGCTTGCTGTATCGCGCAATCCCTGCGGGGGAGGCCGTTCGCACGGCCGCGCTTTACGCTGCGCTGCTGCTGGTGGCCTTCTTCAATATCGTGTTTCAGGGCGAAACGCTGATTCCCGGCAACAACTACAACTCGATGGCGCCCCATTTCGTGCCGGAAAACTACGGCCCGCGCGTGCGGCCGCTGCGGGACTTCGAAATCCGGGACCTTTTTTCGTTCGCCAATCTCCACGACTGCGGCAGTTCGTGGTGGCAGGGCGAGCCGGCGATGGAGCTCGTGCAGCGCGCGGTCCTGCGCGGCGAGTTTCCATTGTGGGATCCGTACATCGGCGGCGGCACGCCGCTGGCCGCCAGTGCGATCCCACAGATCTTTTTCCCGCCCTCTCTTCTGATCGCTCTTGTAGGAAATCCTCCCTGGCTCAAGGACGTGTATTCGCTGCTGCTCCTGCTCACGGGAGGATTTTTCACCTACGTGTTCCTGCGCAAGCACGGCGTCGGTAGTCTCGGCAGCCGCGCCGCCGGAATCGCATTCATGTTTTCCGGGGCCATGGTTCAAACGGCGCCGCAGTTTTTCGGGCAGACCGTCATTGGGTTTCCGGTCCTGCTGGCGACGACCGCCTGGCTATTGCATCAGCCGACATGGCGGCGAGCGGTCCTATCCGCAGTCGTATATGCAGTGATCGCGCTGGCGAGTTTCCCGGCATTTCTCGTCTTCGCCGTCCTAATGACGGCGCTTTATGCACTGCTGGTGATCGTCCTCGACGGCGGCGGTGCGCCAAGACGCGTTCTCGTTGTGCGGCTCGCAACAGCCGTGCTGCTCGCGTTTGGGTTCGTCGCGTTCTATTACCTCCCGATGCTGTCCGTCATTCAGGGGGCCGCCTACACCCGCAGGATGTATGAGCATGTAGGACTCGGTGTGCTGCACGTGCGAGTGATCTTTCAGCTCCTGTCCTCGACGTTGATGCCCGGGACGGCGGAGTACCTGCACCCGGTGGTCTATTCGGGCAACGGCAATATCTACTATCTCGGAATTTCGGCGCTGATGCTCGCCGCCGCCGCGTTCGGCCGCGTCTTCCCGAGGCCGATCCTTCTGCCGTTTCAACTCGCGGCCGTGGCGGTTCTGCTGAAGATCGTCGGCGTCCAGCCGATTCAATGGCTGGGCAATCTGCCGGTATTGCGCTCGCTGCACATTGCGCATTACAGCGGAGTCGTGATTGGTTTTGCGCTCGCGTGCGTGGCGGGAATCGCCGTCGATCAGCTGGTGCAGCGGAGGCTCCGGATCGTTTCCACCATCGGCGCGATTCTCGGCGGCGGCGCGGCGCTCCTGCTCTTGTGGCGGATTTCCGTTCGCGAAGGCGCGCCCGCGTCGCCGCAATACTGGAGATGGCTCGCGGATTTCCGCATCGTCGTTCTTTTTCTTGCGATCGCTTCGCTGCTGTTGATTTTCGCGCATCTGTTTCGCGAGCGTCCCGCTGCGTTGCGCGCGATCGGCGTGGCCATGGTGGCGCTGCTCGCGGTCGAAGGAATGACGAACGCGGTGTTCATCCGCCAGCGGCGCTGGAATTACTGGGATCATCCGCCGCGGTATGTGCGGGCGCTGATGGCGCATCCTTCCTATGGCCGCCTCCTGCCGTTCAGCACGCTCCCGGCGAACATGAATTCTCCCTATTCGATCGGCAGCACGGATTCGTTGATGCCGTTCAACTCGAGTGCGTATACGGCGCTGCATCATCGCTACTTCGGCTCGCCGGAGGAGTCGCTGTTGCGCGAATGCTCCGTGTTGCCGTCCGAGGGGGTGCTCGACGCCTTTGCCGTCGACCGCATCGCGATCTACAGTGCACGGTCGCCGCTGATCGCGCAGGCACTCGAGCGCGGCTACAGTTCGATGTATGCCGATCCCGCCGTGCTCGTGTTCGCGCGGCGCTCCGCTCCGCGCTATTTCCTCACGCGCGACTACGCGCTCAAGAGCCGCGCCGATGCGTTTCACGGTTTCGGCGAGCGGCCGGCGCGCCAGCTTTTCTCTGGAGGCTCGTCCCTCGTTTCCCGCCGATCCTGCATTTCGCGCGGACGAGGGCGTGAAGGTGGAACGCTTTCGTTTGAATTCGTATCGCTTGCGCGTTTACAGTCCCGCGCCGGCGCTGCTTTCGGCGTCGGAAGCCGATTACGCCGGATGGACCGCGAAGATCAACGGAAAGCCGGTTCCGATCCTGAACGCGAATTATGCGTTTCGCGCGGTGGAAGTCCCGGCCGGCGACTCAGTCGTAGAATGGTCCTATTGGCCGCCGGCGATGACGACCGGCATCGTCCTATCCGTCGTAGCGCTGTTCGCGGCAATCATGATCTGGGTGCGTTCATGAAGTGGCTCCGCGACAGGCCCGGTCCGCTGCTGTTCGTTCTCTGCCTGGCCGCGTATTTGAGCAACTGCCGCACGCTTCCGTTTGCGAGCGCCGCCGACACGGTTCCGAACCGGCTCATTCCCTTCTCCATCCTTGCCACCCATCGCCCGACGCTCAATTATTTCCGCGCACAGTTCGATGCTCCCGGCACGCGACAGTGGTATGTGCAGGAACGCCGCGGTTCGCTGGTCTCGCTCTATCCGGTCGGCGGAGCGCTGGCCGCATTGCCGTTCTACGTGCCGGTGTACGGGTTCCTCGCCGCCGGCGGCAAACCGTCGCCGCAATTGTTGTTCGCCATCAGCGAGCCGCTCGAGAAATGGGTGGCGTCGATCATCACCGCGCTCGCGGTGTTGTTTTTCTGGCTGACCATTCGCCGCCGGCTCGAGCCGCGGCCGGCATTCTGGATCGCGGTCGCATTCGGACTCGGCACCGGAATGTGGGCCACCGCGAGCCAAATGCTCTGGCAACAGACCATCGTCGCCGCCAGTATGGCGGTCGCATTATGGTTTCTGACCTGGCCCGGATTTCCGCGATGGGCCGCGGCCGGCGCCGGTCTCGTGCTATCGCTGGCCGTGGCCACGCGTCCGACCGCGGGACTGCTGCTGCTCGCCGGATTGATTTCCACCATTCTCATCGCAAAGCGGGCGTGGCTCGGACATGCCATCGCTTTCTGTATGGCCGCGTTTCCTCTGATCGCGATTTCCATCACCGTCAATTGGTATTACTGGGGACATCCGAGCGGCTTTTACAGCAGGTTCCTCGGCGACGGTCTGAAGAACATCTTTACGAAGCACGGAATCGAAGGGATCGCCGGCCTGATCATCAGCCCCAATCGCGGCCTCCTGATTTTCACTCCCATTGCGCTGGTCGGCATCGTTGCGCTGGCGCGCCAACTCGTCACGCGCCAGGGACGCGACCCCATTCTTCTCCCGTTCTGCATCGCCTCCCTGCTGCATCTTCTCTTCGCGGGCTCGTATGCGGAATGGTGGGGCGGCTGGTCGTTCGGCCCCCGCTATCTCGTCGATATCCTCCCCATCCTCGGCCTTGCCGCCGCCGACTTATGGACCCGCATGCCCCGCTGGTCGCGCCGCCTCGCCATTGTGGGCCTCTTATGGTCCGTGCTCGTGCAATGGAACGGCGCCTTCTGCTATCCCGCCTCACAATGGAATGCATACGTCCTCAGCGCCGGCGATCCGATCGACGCCTGCTACAGCTGGCGGCGGTTCGAGTTGTGGGAGGACTACCAGGCCTGGCGAAAATCGCCGTATCGGGCGGCGCCGTATTGACCGTCCTGAGTGGCGCGATGCGTGCTTTGAAGGAGCGGGATGCCTGCGAACAACGAAGATCTGCACGGAAGCGTTCCCGAGAACTGCGCGGTGGCGCTTTTGCTCATCGACGTCATCAACGACATGGAATTCGACGGCGCGGAAGCGTTGGTCGAGCAGGCCGTGCCGATGGCGCATCGAATTGCGGAGCTGAAGCGGCGCGCGAAGAGGGCAGGCATTCCGACGATCTACGTGAACGATAACTTCGGCCGGTGGCAGTCGGACTTTAGACGAGTGGTTCAGCACTGTCTGGAGGACGGCGTCCGCGGAGAGGAGGTCGCTCGAATCCTTGAGCCGGAGGAGGATGACTACTTCGTCCTGAAGCCGAAACATTCAGCGTTCTACGCGACGACGCTGGACACGCTGCTCACGTACCTCGGCGCTCGAAGCGTGATCCTGACAGGCGTCGCCGGAAACATCTGCATTCTGTTCAGCGCGAACGACGCCTATATGCGCGATCTCAATGTATTCGTCCCCGCCGACTGTGTCGTGTCCAATACTGTGAGCGAGAATGAGCATGCGCTCGATCAGATGCGCAAGGTCCTGAAGGCGGACATCACTCCGTCGACGGAGCTTGACCTCGAGAGAATTCACCGGTGGAGCGGCGCCGATCAGAAACGTTCATCGAGCACGTGAGACACGATCATGGCTCATTCCGGCCGGAAGAGAGTATGCTGGCGCTACATCTGCGAATCCTCACCGATGCGCCGAATGCTCGAGCTAAGTTGAGCACGCCGGCCGACTCCTCTTAGCCATTCGTCACTCGATCGAGGAGTAGCCTCATGCTTCCGTGGCTCGTTGCTGGAATTGTCGTCGTTACTGTGGTTGTGGTGCTCGTGCTTCGAGATGCGATTGCAGACGATCGACGCAGGAAACTGAGTAAGGTCAAGAATTACACGGGCTACTGACAGTTACCGTTGTCTGCCGAGAGCCACAAGATCGCGTTTCGCTTCGGCGACCAGCTTCGCCAGGCGATTCCCGCGTTGCGCCTCTGCGATGAACCTGGACAGTGACGCACGGGCTTTGTCCGAGCGCCCGGCGAGCTGATGACATTTGCCTTCCCAGAACAATGGCTCCGGCGAGGCGGGCCATTCTCGAAAGGCCCTGCGGGCCGCAGCGATGGCTCGATCCAGGTTTCCCTGACCGGTCCGTTCGCGATATCGGACGGTCGCTCTCGCCAGATCGATTAGCACGGCCGGGTCGTCCGGACGCTCGGCGAGCTGATGCACCGCCACACCGATTTGCTCGCGGAGCGCTCTCTCGGTTTGCTTTTGACGCCGGCAGTCGCGGCAGCGCACGGCGGTCGAACTGAAATTGAACTGGAGCGTCTCGTACCAGAACTTCTGTTCTTTGCCCGAGAAAATGAACTTCTCATGGCACTGCAGGCAGGTCTTCTCTTCGTCGACGTAGAAGTACTGAGGCACATGGTGGGCAATGCAGTAGCGCTGACGTGTGACGTCACCACGGATCGCACCCTGGGGTAGCTGCGGCTGGAATACCGGATCGTACTGGAGCCAACAGAGTTCTTTCCCGTTATGGCTCGAACGCCTCTCCACCAATGGGATGTCACCGAACAGCGGGTGGTGCGCGGTCGGTTGTTTCATCCTCATTGGACTTTACCAAAACGAACTATCATCAGCCAGCGATGGCGATCCGCATTTGCACGGCGGCCGATGTGCCGGAGATCTTCTCCATTGTGAACGACGCCGCAGAAGCCTACAAAGGGATCATCCCCGCGGATCGATGGCGTGAGCCATACATGCCCCTCGATCACTTGCAACAGGAGCTCGCGGAAGGCGTCCGCTTCTGGGGGTACGAGATCGACGGCGAGCTTCTTGGTGTCATGGGGATGCAAGCCAAAAGCGACGTCGAGCTCATTCGGCATGCGTATGTCCGGACGACTCACCGCCAGCGCGGCATCGGCCGTGTGCTGCTGAACCATTGTGAGTCGATGACGACCATGCCGATTTTGATCGGAACCTGGGCAGCAGCCGCATGGGCGATCGACTTCTACCGGAAAAACGGCTTTCGACTGTTGCCGGAGAACGAAGCGAGACGCCTGCTTCAAACGTACTGGAACATTCCTGCTCGTCAGATCGACGCGTCGGTGGTCCTTGCAGACGCACGCTGGCAGGGGTGAGCGCTACCAAGGATCGACGTGGATCTTGGTAATCGGAGTCCCAGGCGGCAGATCCTTCACTTGCCGATGGATCTGTCCCATGACGTGCAAGTGCGCGTCCCATCGGCTCGGCGTGTAGTTCTCTACCGTCAGTTTGCCATTCAGAACGAGAGGAATCGTTGGAGAGTAGACCGCTTCCCGTTGCAGAGGTTTTCCACGACTCTTGAGCTCATGGACGAATGCCGGTCGAAACCACAGCTCGACGTGGTCCGCGCTGGTCAACATTCGATACCACTGCTCACGCGAGCTCGCCACCGTTTGAAGCTTGCCGGCTTGCGTATCGAGAAACTGCACTTCGCCTGACTCGGCTTCAAGAAAAACGTCTCCGAGCGCAGTGATCAGCAACGGCCGAGCCGTTCGAGGAACGGTCCAACGCCACGCCTCCATGATTTCATCGAAATCCGCCGGCGGCATCGTCACCGGCGCAGTGAGGTGTGCCACCGCGCGGAACGCATCCGCTTGACTGGGCGCGATCGCGGTGCATGCAGGGAATAGCGCGAGCAGAAGCGCGATGCAGGGAGCGTGGCTTCGCACATCGCACCTCATGCCACGTCGTGCCGCGCTGCCGCTTCCGATCGCGGCTTCGCCGCGACCGCCACCAGGCTCAATCCCTTACTCGGATGGTTTCCTTCGAGGCGGCGCATGATCGGCACCATGAGATCGAAAATGCGCGATTGGCCGGCGGGGACGTGGGAGCGGCGGAGGATGCGGCCATTGAACCACCATCCCAGGCGACCGAAGACGTTCTGATGAAAAATGTCGGGGACGGCGAAGCCTTCCGATTGGACGAGCTCTTTGAGTTGATCGAGCGAATAGCGCCGGAAGTGTCCGACCTGTTTGTCGATCTCGCCGTAGAGCCGCTGGTCGGCGGGGACGAAGAGCAGGAGATGTCCCCCCGGCTCGAGTAATTGATACAGACGCCGTAATGCGCCGTGATCGTCTTCAATGTGCTCGAGCACATTGAGGCAGACGACCGTGTCGAAGTGATACTCCTTCAACGCAGTGCAGTCGGCTTCGGAATTGAGATCGAGCTTCGCGACGCGAATGGTCGGATTGCGCGAGAAGCGATTGCGCAGGATGTGCAGGTAGGGGAGCTCGACGTCCGTCGCGACGATCAGCTCGCGGCCGTACATGACGCGGGTCATGTTCCCGATGCCCGCGCCGACTTCGAGCACGCGGTCGCCGACGTATTTCGAGATGCTGTCCCAGATCCATTTGTTGTACCGCGAGAGCTTGCCCATCCGCTCCAGCGTCACATACCCCTCGGCGATGTTGTCGCCGCGATCGAAGAGGCCGTATTTGAAGATCGTCCAGATCGCGCTGACGCCGTCTTTCCAGCCGATCTTCTTTCCCTCCCAGTAATCACGGCCGTGATACGAGATCGGTACTTCGTACAGGCGATAGCCGCGGCGGGCGATCTTGGCCGTGATCTCCGGCTCGAATCCGAAGCGGTTCGACTCCAGCGGAATCGAGGTGATGATCTCCCGGCGGAAGGCCTTGTAGCAGGTCTCCATGTCGGTGAGATTGAGGTTCGTGGTGATGTTCGACAGCCAGGTGAGGAGCGAGTTTCCGACCGTGTGCCAGTAGAGCATCACGCGCCGCGGATGGCCGGCGAAGCGCGAGCCGTAGACCACGTCCGCGTCACCGTCGAGGATCGGCTGGAGCAGCCGCGGATATTCGGACGGCTCGTACTCGAGGTCGGCGTCCTGCACGATCACGACCTCGCCGCGCGCTTCGGCGAAGCCGCGCCGCAGCGCCGCGCCCTTGCCGACGTTCTTCTCGATGCGGATCAGCCGGATCACCGGCTCGCGTTTCGCGAGTTGCTCCACGATGTCGGGCGAGCCGTCGGTCGAGGCATCGTCGACGACGATGATCTCCTTCGAGACCGGCACCGCGATCACGCGTTTGAGGAGCTCCGCCACCGTCGACCGTTCGTTGTGACAGGGGACGATGACACTGAGGATTGGTGGTGTCGAGACCGGCATGATGCTTTCGCGCGGCACTGTAACAAACCACGTGTATTCTCGCTTCCCCATGACCGATGACGAGGTCCGCACCGCAATCGCAACCGTTCCGCACTGGTATCACCAGATCGAGCTCCGTCCCGGGATCGTCACGCCCGGGATCAATCATTCTGCGGCAGTCCTGAGCCGGCTGTATCTGCCGGACGATTGCTCCGGTCTCCGCGCGCTCGACATCGGCGCGCGCGACGGCTACTTCTCCTTCGAGCTGGAGCGCCGCGGCGCGGACGTGCTCGCGGTCGACTACATGCCTTCCCACAGCACGGGTTTCGACGTCGCGTCGCGTCTCCTCGGCTCGCGCGTGCCGTATCTTCACGAGAATCTCTACAACCTCCGGCCCGAGACGCTCGGGACCTTCGATCTCGTGCTCTGCCTGGGCCTGCTGTATCACCTTCCGGATCCCATCCGCGCGCTGCGCGTCCTGCGCAGCCTCAGCCGCGCGCGCATGATTCTCGAGACGCTGGTTCTCGATCAGGAACTGCCGGAGCTGAGCTCGATGCCGCTCATGCGGTTCTTTCCCGGCGACACGAAACTGGGCGATCCGTCGAACTACTGGTCGCCGAACGTCGCCTGCGTCAGGGCGATGCTGGCCGACACCGAGTTCTCGGCGGGACGTGTCCGGCGGCACGGCGACCGGGCGATTTTCGACTGCAGTGCGACGTCCGGGTCGCCGTGGGCGCGCGTTCTCACCGAGTCGAGCGAACGCGTGATAGGTGCCGCTGGATGACGTCCGTGGTCGCGTCCCACGTGAATTGAGCGCGCACGCGCTCGGAAGCGGCGAGCCCTTTCGCGCGCGCTTCGTCGCGATGTTCGTAGACGTGGCGCATCAATTCGGCGAGATGCGTTTCGTCCGGGTCGGCCCACGAGCGGCCGCGATAGTAGGACGCGCCGCTCGAATCGGCGGAGACGAGCGCGCGGACGCGCAGCGGATAGGTGTCGCGCGGATCGAGGAGCGCGGTGTGGCCGCCCCAGGCGGTGGCGATGACCGGCAGTCCGCAGGCCATGGCCTCGAGGAGCGGCAGTCCCCAGCCTTCGCCGCGCGACGGGGAGACGAAACAGTCGGCGGAGCGATAGAGCGTCGCCAGCTGATGATGCGGAAGCTCCTGATTGTGCAGAAAGTAAATGCGCCCGCCGCGCGGATCGAGGCCGAGGGCGCGGATCTCGTGCGCGACGTCGATCGTGGGATTGCGATTGAGCGTCTTGCAGACGAGGATCGCCGGATCGCTCGCGCGAAACGTGCGGTGGAACGCGCGCAGCAGAATCTCCGGCGCTTTGCGGAGCGCCCCATTCGAAATTCGCGAGGAAGACGAAGTCGCCGTTGCGATTCGGGATGCGCTCGATGTTCGGGTTGAACGCTGCGGCATCGACGCCGAGGGGCACGACGTGAACGGGCTTCGTCACGCCGCTGTCGATGAGGCCGCGGCGATTGAACTCCGTCGGCGTCCAGAGCTCATCCATCGCATTCGCCTGGCGCACCCAATCCGCAGGAAATCCGTCGACCTCGATCATCGTGAAGCCGATTTTGTAGTTGCCGCGATTGCGATGGAACACGTTGCCCGCGGCGAACGTGACGACGACGTCCGAGGAAACGGTGCGTTTGCGAATCGCGTCGAGTTGCGGATCACCGGACGCCTCAGGCTCGGTGAACGGCCACGGTGTCTTCGGTCCGTACGCGTACGTGTAGGTGACGGGAACGCCGCGCGCGTCGAGCGTGCGCAGGATCTCCCGCGCGGCGGTGGCGTAGCCGATCGGGAGATTCATGATCGTCTGGAAGGCGACGGGCTTCATCGCGTCCCCGCATGCGCGTCGTTGCCCTTCTCCCCGCTTGCGGGGAGAAGGTGGCCGAAGGCCGGATGAGGGGCCACTCTTCGTGCCCTGCGCGGCCCCTCACCCGGCCCTCCGGGCCACCCTCTCCCCGCGAGCGGGGAGAGGGGCAACGACGAGTTACTCGTCACGGGCCACGCGGTCCCACAGATCATCCAGCGCCGTCTTCACATCCGTCGCTTTCAACTCGCCGTCGATGCGATCGATCTCGTCGAGCCATCCCGGCTGCGCCTTGGCGGCGCAGAGGAGCGCGGCGGCGTTGTCGGACGGCGACTCGAGGTAGCGCAGCACGCGCGCGCGCAGTGCCTCGAGCTCGCGCTGATACTGCGCCGCCAACTCGCGCCAATACTCGACGTCGTCGCTCACCAGCGTCGTCCCAACAGGCCGCGGAGTGCTTGCGTGATGCGCCACGGGCGCGATTGCTCGATCGCGGCGAGCGTCGCCTTCAACCGGTCGCGCTCCGCCGTCACCAACGCGAGCTTCGCTTCCAGCGTGCGATTCGAGGCGGTAAGGACTTCGTGCTCGAATGCCAGCGTTTCGAGCCGGGCGCGATCAGACATGCGCCACCGCCGGCGGCGGCAGTGCGTGCAGGCCGCGCTCGTAGGCGTCCACGACTTCGTCCGCGCTGCCGATCGTGATCACGCGGCCGTGATCGATCCACGCCGCGCGCTCGCAGACCTCGCGCACGCTCTTCAGGTCGTGCGAGACGAGCAGGATCGTCGCGCCGGTCTGATGGAAGCGGCGGATCCGCTCCTCGCACTTTTCGCGGAACGCCGCGTCGCCGACGGCGAGCACTTCGTCGAGCAGCACGATCTCCGCGTCGACCGTCGTCGCCACGGCGAACGCCAGCCGCGCGATCATGCCGGTCGAATACGTGCGTAGCGGCGAGTCGATGAAGTCGCGGATGCCGGAAAACTCGATGATCTCCTCTTCGCAGTGGCGCATGAAGGCGCTCGAGCGTCCGAGGAGCGAGCCGTTGAAGAAAATGTTCTCGCGGCCCGACAGCTCGCCGTCGAAGCCGGTGCCGAGCTCGATGATCGGCGCGAGCACGCCGCGGGTGATGACCTCGCCGCGCGTCGGCGGCACGATCCCCGCGATCACGCGCAGCAGCGTCGATTTCCCGGCGCCGTTGCCGCCGATCACGCCGAACGCTTCGCCCGGCTCGATCGTGAGCGACACATCGACCAGCGCATCGAAGGCCTTCTTGTCCGTATGGCGGCGCAGCGCCCACTCCTTCAGGCTCGGCGCCTTCTGGGCCGGATACGAAACGGAGATCTCGCGGCAGATGATCGAGCTCATAGGTGCGGGTAGAAGCCGGGCGAGAGCCGGCGGAACGTCAGCCAGCCGAACAGCAGCGCGCCGAGGGCCAGGGCGATGCCGACGCCGAGCAGCTGCAGCGACGGAAGGATGCCGGCGTGAAGCGGGATGCGCACGAGCTCGATGAGGTAATACATCGGGTTCGCGCGAATGATCGCCTGATACTTCGCCGGAACGATCTTCAGCGGCCAGATGATCGGCGTCAGATACATCACCGCCGTCAGCATCACCGCGAACATCTCCCGCACGTCGACGAAATACACCGAGATCGTCGACAGCCCGAGCGAGAGTCCGAACGTGAAGACGGCCAGGATCGCCATGCAGACCGGCAGGAACAGCATGGCCGGTTTGAACTTCGTGCCGTTCACCACCATGATCAGCAGCAGCGGCACGTAGGAGATCGTCAGATTGATCAATCCCGAGATCGCCGTCGAGAGCGTGAAGATCGACTTCGGCACGCGCACGCGTTTCATCAGCGAGCCGTTCCACGCGACTGCCGCCATCGAGCTCACCGTCGTCTGCGCGAAGAATGTCCACGGCAGCAGGCCGGCGAGGAGATAGACCTCGTAGTGCTCGATGTCGAAGCGGAAGAGGTGCGAGAAGACGATCACCAGGATGCCGGTGAGCAGCAGCGGATGCAGCAGCGTCCACGCCGCGCCGAAAAACGAGCGCTTGTAGCGGACGGTGAGATCGCGATGCACGAGGTTGTAGAGCAGGTGGCCGCTGTCGAGAATCTCGCGCCATTCGCGAACGAAGCGCGTTTTCTGGCCGGCGAAGAAGTGATGGCTGACGGCGCTCATGCCGCCCTCCCGGGGGACGCGGCGGCGGGACGCCGCCGGATCAGCCGCCGAGACGGCGGCGTTCCGAGCGCAAGCGCTAACGTGCCACGCTGTCGGAACGCCGGCGTCCCCGCCGGCTGGTCAGGCGGCGTCTCGCCGCCTGGGCGGTGGTGGATCACGTCCCGCTCCCTGAAAGCGAAGTGGAAACGCTGTGCAGCAAGAGGCGCACGTCGAGCATCAGAGACCAGTCGCACATGTACATGAGGTCGTAGCGCAGTTTCACTTCCGGATCGGAATCGTATTCCGCGGAGACCTGCGCGAGGCCGGCGATGCCGGGACGCACGAGGCAGCGGAGATCGAAGTCGGGGAGCTCGCGTTGAATGTCATCCGCAATATCAGGGCGTTCGGGGCGCGGGCCGACGAGGCTCATGTCGCCATTGAGCACGTTGATCAGCTGCGCGAGCTCGTCGATGTGATAGCGGCGCAGGAGCGAGCCGACGCGCGTGACTTTGCCGTCGCGCATCGAGCGCAGCTTCCACATCGCGAACGGAATCCCGCCGAGGCCGACGCGCAGCTGGCGGATGAAGACCGGGTTGCGGTCTTCGATCCAGATCGCGGCCATGGCCACGATCCAGAGCGGCAGCGTCACGATCGCCGCTACGCTGCCGACGACGAGATCGAGCGCGCGCTTCATCATCGACTGGAAGCCGATGCCGCAGCCGACGGCGACCTGCACGAGCGGCTGATCGCCGATCCATCCGAGCGTCGACGAAGCCAGCAGCGCGTCGGCGTGCGAGGCGAGCAGCAGGAATCCGCGCGGACCGCGCACGCGCAAGAGATCGAGCCGCTCGCGCGACGAGCCGGCGCAGATCACTTCCTCGACTTCGCGCAACCGCGTGCGCGTTTCGGGATCGGTGATCGGACCGAGGTAGGGGACGCTCAGCTGCGCGGCGTCATCGCCGGCCCAGCCGACGACGCGCAGGCGGGGATCATCATGATTGAGCGCGGCGAGCGCGCCCGCCACTTCGGCCGGATTGCCGAACAGAATCGTGCGGCGCGGACGGATCGGAATTGCGCGCTGCAAGAGGAGCCGCCAGAGCGGAATCAGCAGCGCCTCGATGATCGCGACGGCGATGAGAATCGTACGCGGCGCAGGGCGCGCGAGGAACGTCGCGGCGGTGGTGAGGAGGACGATGCGCATCACCATCGAGACCGCGAGGCGCGGGCGGCCGCGCGGCGTGAGCCGCTGCCGTAGAAGCCGCTGAGCGCGAGCGCGGCGACGAGCGTCGACGCGATCAGGATGAAGTTGACGAGATCGAGCGGCAGATTCGCCGGCGGGAGGAGCGACTTCGTGAATTCCAGCGGGACGTTGCGGCGGAGGAGAACGGCCGCGACGAGCGCGCCGCAGGCGATCGCGGCATCGCCGGCGACGCTGATGCCGACGCGGAGCGCGGCCTCGGTGGAGCGCGGCCGGATCATGCGGCGTGCTCCTTGATCGCGATCGCCGCGAGCCGCGCCAGCGTTGTTTCCCGCGCGTGACTCACCGCCACCGCCGCCCGCAGCTCGCGCGCCATCTGCGTGCGCGCCGCGTCATCGTCGACGAGCGACACGGCTGCGTCCGCAAACGCCGCCGGCGCGGACGCAATGCGCGCGTGCGCGGCAAGCGCTCTCACTCCGCGAAATGCCTTCGGCATCCCGACGATGGCACAACCTGCTTCTGCGGCTTCCATGGTTTTCGTCGACTCACCGCTGCCATAGCGTAGCGGCAGCAAGGCCACTCGAACCTCCCGCGCCAGCCTCGGCATGTGGTCGACCGGGGAGAGTAACGTCACTCCCGGCTGATTTGCTTTCCGCCGGATGGATTTGGTGGCCTCGGCGCCGCCGACGACGAGCGTCGCGCTCGGTTTTCTCTCGAGAATCAACGGCCAGATCTCGTCGAGCAGATACTCCGCGGCGTCGGCGTTTGCAAAGTAGGCGAGGCGTCCCCAGAAGCCGAAGTCGTAGCGGCGCGGATGCTCGTCGAGCGTGCCGATCACGACGCCGTTCGAGATCGCCGAGCCCTGCGCATCGAAGTCGGCGAGGTCTTCTTCATTCACGACGATGACGTGATCGTAGGTCTTCGCCGCCGCTGCTTCTGTCCGCGCAAGCCGTCGTTGTTCGCCGCGCCAGAACCAGCGCAGCGGTGGCTTCGCCTGATCCGCGCGCTGTTCCGTGTTGCGGCGCAGCGAGTCGATGGCGTCCAAGATTCGGCACGCCGGCGTCCTCGCCGGCTGATCGGGCGGCGTCCCGCCGCCCGCCCCGGCGGCGTTCCAAACCCACGGATCGAGCCGCGACAACACGACCACCGTCGCATCGAACGGTCCCGCCTCGCCCCGCGCGCGCGCGAGCGCTTCGCTCCACGCGAACGGCGCGGCGAGGAGCGTTTGCAGCGGCAGCGCTTCGCGCAGCACGCGCACGACTCCGCGCGCGCCGCTCGCGACAGAGGGCGCGGCGGGAAAAAATCGAAACGGCGGAGCATCGGACGGCACGACGCCTTCGGGCGCGACGAGCGCGACCTCGGCTTGTCCGGCCAGCGCAGCGAGCCAGATCGTGACGCGCAGCCGGTCGCCGCTGAACGGCGGCCACGGAAAACGCGACGCGACCACCAGCACCTTCTTCATCGCTCGGTGCGGAGCCAGCGCGTCAGCGCGCGCGGCGCGTAGAGCAGCGCGAGCAGCCACGAGGCCGCGACGCTCGCGGTTCCGCGCGGCACGCCGTGCGAGGCGATGTCGATCGCCGTCGTCGCCGCGACCGCGCCGCCGAGGATCGGAGCGCCGGCGGCGATCGCCCACGCGCCGGCCACGAGACGCAGCGGCACGCTGAGGGACAGCGGCCGTCCGAAGATTTCGACGAACGCCGCGAACCCTTCCGCCGGATGACGCGCGGTGATCTGCGCGAACGTTCCGGCGCGGCGCGCCAGCAGTTCGTAACGGCCGAGGAGCCAGCGCGCGCGTTGCAATGCCGCGGCGTCGACGGTCGATGGTTTTTCGTCGTAGACGATCGCGGCTTCGGGTGCGAGGCGGATCGTCGCGCCGCTCGCAGTCAAGAGCAGCGACGCTTCGTGATCTTCGATTCGCGTCACGAGCCGCGGAATCACGTCGAGAAAAATCTGCGGGCGGAATGCGGTGCCGGTGCCGCGCAGCCGCACGTTCCAGCCGAGCGCTTCGCGTCCGCGGTCTTCGCGCGTCTGCGCGAAGTTCTCCGAGGCCGCGAGCGCGAGCATTCCGCTGACGCCGCGCAGATGCGTTTGAACCGCATCCGCTTCTTCCGGCCAGACGAACGCATCGAAGAAATCGGGATCGATGCGCGAGCCGGCGTCGATGATGAGAATCGCGTCGGCGCTTTCGACGAGCACGCGCTCTTCGCGAACGAGCCAGACCAGAGCTGCCGCTTTCGTCGGACCGGCCGGCGTTTTTACGCGAACCGCAAATCCGTTTTCGCTCGCCGCCGCGACCGCTGCTTCATCCTCTCCATCGAGCAACAGCAGCGTCGTGACGTCGTCGCGGCCGCGCGCCGCCGCGGCAATCGACTGCATGCTGTCCCGCAGTCTCGTTCCCTCGGCGCGCGCAGGCAGAACGACCAGCCAGCGGCGCGGACGCTCCCCGCGAATCGGGCCGCGCGGCGAGCGCGAACGCAGCACCAGCGCCGCACGAATGATGGAGTCGAGAGACGCAAGAATCGCGGGCGCAAGTACAAACGCGAGAATGATTGGCATGAGAGGAACGTTGCCCGAAAGGTTACCATTGAATAACCGATGAAACGACTCCTCTTTGTGTTCGGAACGCGCCCGGAGGCCATCAAATTGGCGCCGGTGATCGACGAACTGCGGCGCGATACGGAGTCGTTCGATGTGCGCATCTGCACGACCGGCCAGCATCGCGAGATGCTCGATCAGGTGCTCCGTCTTTTCGATCTGCAGCCGGACGTCGATCTCGGTCTGATGACCGCGAATCAGGACCTTGCCATCGCTCGCCGGCCGGACCATGCTCGAGACGGGTCGTGTTTTGCGCGAGCTGAAACCCGATCTCGTGGTGGTGCAGGGCGACACGACGACCGCCGTCGCCGCGGCGATGGCCGCGTTTTACGCGGGCATCGAGACGGCGCACGTCGAGGCGGGACTGCGCAGCGGCGACGATCGCGCGCCGTGGCCGGAAGAAGTGAATCGAAAGATGATCTCGATGCTGGCGCGCTATCACTTCGCGCCGACCGAGGAAGCGCGCGAGAACCTCGCGCGCGAAGGAACGGATCCGGCGCGCGTGTTCGTGACCGGCAACACCGTCGTCGATGCGTTGCAGCGCGCGGTGGAGCGGATGTCGTCCGATTCGACATTGAAAGAGCAGCTCGAGCGCGAGTTCGCGTTCCTCGATGTGCGGCGGCGCATGATCCTCGTGACCGGACATCGGCGCGAGAGCTTCGGCGGTCCGATCCGCGATATCTGCGAGGCGCTCGCGGAGCTGACGCGGCAGGCCGACGACATCGAGATCGTCTATCCGGTGCACCTCAATCCGAATGTGCAGAAGCCGGTGCACAACATCCTCGGCGGGAACAAGCGCATTCACCTGATCGAGCCGGTCGACTACGTGTCGTTCATCCATCTGATGATGCGCAGCGATTTCATCGTCACCGACTCCGGCGGCGTGCAGGAAGAGGCGCCGTACCTCGGCAAGGCGGTGCTGGTGACGCGCGAAACGACCGAGCGGCCGGAAGGCGTACGCGCCGGGAACGTGCGGATCGTGGGGACGGGACGCGATGAGATCGTGTCCGAAGCGCAGCTGCTGCTGCGCGATGCGCCGCGGCACGCGGAGATGAGTCAGAAGCGGAGTCCGTACGGCGAAGGCGACGCGTCGCGGCGCATCGCCGAGATCCTTCGTTCCTCTCTTTCATGCTGATCGAGCTCGTCCAACTGCTCCTCGCCGCGATCGCCTGCGGTCTTCTCTTCGTCGCGTTCCGCTGGTTCCGTCGCGACCGGACCATTGCGTTGCTCGTGGGGATCGGATTTCTCCTGCGGGCGGTAGCGGGACAGCTGCTCTTCTGGATCTCGTTTCTCTACCTGCCGATCGGGCGCGAGCTGCAAGCGGGCAACGGCTTGTGGTTCTACGCGCGCGACGGCCGGAGATACTTCGAGCAGGCGTGGGTGGCGGTGGATGAGGGCTTCAGCGCGATCGTGCACATCGATCCGAGCATCATCTCGCCGGGGTTCAGCCAGGTGCTGGCGCTGTTCGGATGGCTGTTCGGCGCCGTCGTGTCGACGTCGCTGCTCATGAATCTCGCGGCATACCTCGGCACATGCGCCGTCGCGGTCAAGCTCGCCGGCGAAAACAAGCGCGCCGCGGCGCTCTCCGTCGCGGCGCTCAGCTTTTCCCCGTCGTCGATTCTCTGGTCGACGCAGCCGCTGAAAGATGTGCTGTTTCTTTTTCTGCTTGCGGCATTCATCGGCGCGGTCGCGAGCTGGATCGCGGTGTGGCGCCGCGAGGAGCGCGCCTTTCCGCGCGCGATCGCGGTCACGCTGCTGCTGCTGCTCGTCTTCTGCGCGATCGCCGGCATCCGCTGGTATTTCGCATTCGCGCTGCTCCTGATCTCCGCGCCGATCCTGCTCGTCGCCGCGCTGCGCACGCGCGTGCCGCTGCGCGCGAGCGCGCTGCTCGTGGCGCTGTACGCCGTCGTCTTCGGCGCCGCGGTCTGGGTCGCGGGACGGTATCTGCCATACCAATTCCGCCAGCTCATCGCCAAACCGACGGTCGGCGGCGCGATCCAGACGCCGAACGCGCTCGCCGGCGCGCTCGACGGCGCGCGGCTCGCGTTCGACCGGATGGAAGGCAGCACGAAGATCGTCGCCACCGCGCTGCAGGACTCGCCGCGCACCTCGCGATTCATCAGCGGAACCGCGGCGCTGCTCCTGCCGCGCCCGATCGCGCGCGCGACCGGCCTGCTCGACATGAGCGGCGGCCGCGGCCTCTTCTTCTTCGCCGACATCGACACCGTCTTCTTCGATCTCGTGCTGATCATGGCGATCCTCGCGCTCCTGCGCGCGCCGCGCTCGCCGAAGTGGCGCAGCCCGCTGGTCTGGCTCGTGGTCATCTTCACGCTGGCCATCGGCGCCGCGTTCGTCTACGCCATCAGCAACTTCGGCGCGCTGTTCCGCTATCGCTCGATGGTGTTCCTCGGCATCGCGATGATTCCGGCGGTGGCGGCGTGGTCGGCCTCCGACGTTCCCCTTCTCCCCGCTTGCGGGGAGAAGGTGCCCGAAGGGCGGATGAGGGGCGGCTCTTCGCGCGGATGACGGCCCCTCACCCGGCGCTACGCGCCACCCTCTCCCCGCAAGCGGGGCGAGGGGCGACGAGGGTTCAGAACGTGTAGCGCAACTCGATCGCGTAACTATGCCCGTCGAACTTGACGCCGCCGCGGTCCCCGCTCATGGACGTGAACTCGGTCGCGAATCGCACTGACGAACCGAAGTCGTACATCCACGTGACCGTCCACGAGTGGCCGCGCTCGTCGTTGCCCTTCGGCGGGCGAGAAGTCTTTCTCGTCGGTGCCGAAGAGGTCGTAGCGGCCGGTCCAGCGCGTGCGGCCGGCGCGCTCGGAGAGCAGCACGTACGCGGCGTGAAAATCGGCTTGCACGAATCCCGGCGCGACGCCCATGCCGGTCGAGCCGCGCATGTACTCGGCGGCGAAAATGAGGTTGTCGGCGTTGCCGAACTCCGCGCTGATCAGATGAAAGTCCGTCGCCCACGCGTACTCGCCGTCGTGCAGCAGGCGGTCGGCGCGATTGTCGAGATAGAGGTACTGCACGTTCGCGACTTGCGGGATCGAGTAGCGGACGCGTGCGGAGAGACCGGTGTTTCCGTCAAGATCTTGACCAAATGGCTGCGTGCCGTCGTCGCGCTGATCCGCGAAGAAGGTCTGGAACGATGCCAGCGGCGGCAGCGGAAGCACTTCGTTGTACGTGGAGAGGCGATTGCCGACCGACCAGCCGCGCCAGCCGAGGAGCGCACCCATCGAGTCATTGCCGCGGAAACCCGTCGCGGCGGCGGTGAGCGCGTGGCCGGTGCCGAACGTGTGCCGCCATTCGAGATCGACGCCGACGGGACGCACTTCCTGCGCGATCCATGTGTTCAGCGCGGAGAAGTTGATCGTGTACGGCGACGTCCAGAGCTCGCCCTTGTTCTCGCGCGACGACGGAAGAAAGAACTGTCCCGCGCGTAGCTGAAGCTCGTTGCTGCCGAAGATCATGCGCGCATCGGCGTACGCCTCGACGAGACCGCTGCTGTTTGTATCTTCGCGGCGCGTGAGCCCGCTCGCGTGCACGTCGAAGAACTTCGACGGCGTCCACGTGAACCCGAATTGCGCGACGCCGCTGAAGTCCGTCCGCTTCGCGCCCTGCTCCATCCGCCCGAAGTCGCCGCGCAGCCACGTGTCCGGCCCGGTCGCATTCACATCGCGCGCGGCGACGTAGCCCTGGAGATCGAAGGTGGATTGGGCGAAGAGGGGAGTCGTAAGAAGCAGAGAACGAACACGAACCGCATGCAGGAGATTATCGGATGGGAATCCGTGGATCGCGCCACAATCCCACGATCCGCTTCCCGTAATCGATCGTCACGAGAAAGCGCGAGAGCAGGCGATTGCCGACGCGCGGCTCCGGCACATTCGCATAGCGCACGTCGGTGATGCCGAAGTCGTTGCCGGCGATCTCGACGCGCGCGTTGCCGCGCACGTCCTGCTGCGAGGGCAGAATGAGCGTGTCGGGATTCGCGGTGTCGACGATCGCATTCATCGGCACGCCGTCGACGCGGATCTGGATCATCGGCTCGCCGGAGAAGCGGAACAGCGTCATGAGCTCCGGCTTCATGCCTTCCTTCTGATACGACACGAGTCCGCTGCGGTAGTCGATCGAGATGGCGTGGCCGTGCCACGCGTCGGCGCCGATGATCGCGTCGGCCACGCCGCCGAGCGGGAGCGGCGCGGTGGTGATGCCGAGCGTTTCCTTCTCGGCGAGCTGCACGATGTGTTGGCGCGCGGGATTCGCGAACGAGGGATCGATGACCGTGCGCGGCGCGGCGCTGCCGAGGACGAACCGTCCCGCCCGCCCGTCGATCGTCACGCTCTCGAAGGTGACCAGATTTTTCTCGAGCGTGAACGCGAGATTCACCTCCGACCCGATCGGCTCGTTGCGCCACGGCGTCACGGTCCCGCACGCCGCGGCGGCGAGCACGAACATCGTGGCAATCGATTTGGATAAGATGCGCATCCGCTTTCGAGGCTCAAAGGCTCAGAGGCTCAAAGAAAATCCAAGCGAGAACCGCTTTGAGCCTTTGAGCCTTTGCGCCTTTGAGCCTACACCGTTAGCAACAGTAACGCCCGAAAGGACAAAGACTGTGACCATCAACCCCTGCTCTCCCCGAATTCCGTAACGAGCCGCTCACCGATTTTTCGACGCCCGAGAACAAGGCGGCGATGGAGGCGGCGATCGAAAACGTGCGCGCCGAGATCGGCCGCGACTATCCGCTCGTCATCGGAGGCGAGCGCATCACCGGCCTCTCCACGTCCGAGTCCACGAACCCCGCGCACAAAGATCAGGTGTTAGGCCGCTTCCAAAAAGGAACGCGCGCGCACGTCGAGCAGGCCGTCGAAGCGGCGTGGACGGCGTTCGAGAGCTGGAAGCGCGAGTCGGTCGACACGCGCGCCGGATTGCTGCTCCGCGCCGCGGCGCTGATGCGCGAGCGGAAGCACGAGTTCTCCGCGGCGATGATTTTCGAAGTCGGCAAGACCTGGGCGGAAGCGGACGCCGACACCGCCGAGGCCATCGACTTCATGGAGTACTACGCGCGGGAAGCGTTCCGCTACGCGGGCGAGCAGCCGATCGTGAAGGTCGCGTCGGAGGACAACGATCTCGTCTACATCCCTCTCGGCGTCGGCGCGGTCATCCCGCCGTGGAACTTCCCGCTGGCGATCATGACCGGCATGACCACCGCCGCCGCCGTCACCGGCAACTGCGTCGTGCTCAAGCCGTCATCGGAGTCGCCGTGGATCGCCTGGCGCTTCTTCGCGCTCCTCGAGGAAGCCGGCATGCCGGCCGGAGTCGTCAACTTCTTGACCGGATCGGGCGGCGAGATGGGCGACGCGCTCATTCAGCATCCGCGCATCCGCTTCATCTCCTTCACCGGCTCGAAGGAAGTCGGGCTGCACATCAACGAAGAAGCGGCGAAGACGCAGAAGGGACAGCTGTGGATCAAGCGCGTCGTCGCGGAGATGGGCGGCAAGGACGCGATCATCATCGACCGCGAGACGGCGAACCTCGATGAAGCCGCGGCCGCGGTCGTCGCGTCGGCGTTCGGATTCCAGGGACAGAAGTGCTCCGCCTGCTCGCGCGTCATCATCGACGAAGCGATCTACGACCAGCTCGTGCCGCTGATCGTCGAGAAGACGAAGGCGCTGCGCATCGATGATCCGACGTCGGGCGACGCGCAGGTCGGTCCGGTCGTGAGCAAGAAGGCGTTCAAGACCATCAAGGACTACATCGACAAAGGACTGAAAGAAGGGCAGCTCCTCGCGGGCGGCGAGGCGGATGACAAGGAAGGCTTCTTCATCCAGCCGACGGTGATCGGGCCGGTCGACGATCAGGCGACGATCGCGCAGGAGGAGATCTTCGGGCCGGTGCTGGCGGTGATCAAGGCGAAGGATTTCGACGACGCGCTGCGCATCGCGAACGGCACGCAGTTCGGCCTCACCGGCGCGGTCTTCACCGACAACGAGGAGAAGCTCGATCGCGCGCGCGAGGAGTTTTTCGTCGGCAATCTCTATCTGAATCGCAAGTGCACCGGCGCTCTGGTCGGCGTGCATCCGTTCGGCGGCTTCAACATGTCGGGCACCGACTCCAAGGCCGGCGGCCGCGATTATCTCGGCCTGTTTCTGCAGGCCAAGGCGATCGCGCGCAAGCGCAAGCCGGAAGCGAGGACGGTGGAAGGTGCGGCGGCGTTTTGAGAGTGGAGGACAGACAATCTTGTCTATCCTTCGTCGCTTCCGACAGGGGGTGGAACATGATTGCTCTGCCCTTTCAGGGGGCTCCGGCGCCGCCTGCGGGATTTAAATTCCGGGTGCTCATGAATCAGTACGACGAAGAACTTCAATTCACCTTCGTCGACGATGATGTTCCCAATCGAGGGCTGAAAAGGCCCGGCACGAGCGATTCTGACCAACTCGTCGTCACACTCGATTACCAGCAGAAGATTGCTCAAGTCGCGGCGGAAGACCGACCTGATAGCAACGGCCTCGCGGGTACGGCCGGGCTGCCGATTCATCACGAGCCCGGCTTGTGGTTGTATGAGAAGAACCGCAGGACGACGGACGACCAGATCAAGGGTGACCAAGTGTCGGAAGTGGAGCTCGGATGTCGCCCGACTCGCATCGATCCCGCACGGAAACTCCGTTCTTGCCCTTGGTACATCAGCGGTTCATAAAGGCATGCCTGAGATCCCGCCCATCAGCGGGCTGCCGTCCGGTCGCTTTGAGGACGTTCTGACTCCGGACTACGATACGGGAAGCCGAGGTACGGTGCAAAGGTCGTGCTGCATTTTCCGAGCGGAGGACAGACGATCATGTCTGTCCTTCGTCCGTAGCCGACAGACGGATTGTCTGTCCTCCACTAGTCCAGCTTGAAGTTCACCGTCAGATTGAAGATCGTCGCCACCGGCTCGCCGTTCAGTGTGCCGGGTTGGAAACGCCATTTCTTCACCGCTGCCTCGGCTTCGTCCGAGAGGCCCATGGGCAGTCCTTTGAGCACGCGCACGTCTTCGACGCGTCCCGATTTGCTGATGATCGCCTCGATCACGACCACGCCGGTGACGTGCGCCTTGCGCGCGGCGTTCGTGTAGACCGGTTCCGAACGATCGATCGCCACCGGCGCCTTCACGGCGCCGCCGACGCGCAACGGGGTGTTCGGTGCGGGCTCGGGCTCGGGTGCCGGCGGCGGCGGTGGCGGCGGCGGCGTGGCCACGAGCGGCGCGTCATTGCCGCCGGTGCCGCTGCCTTCCGTGCCGGTTCCGGTGCCGCCGAGCTGACCTCCGATCACTCCGCCGAGTTCGCCGCCCTGCACGCCGCCCACGACTCCTCCGACGACTCCGCCTACCTCACCGCCCGTCACTCCGCCGGTCACGCCCTCCGGAACTCCGGAGTCTTCCGCGACTCCGGGTGAAACGTCGGGCAACGCATTCGCGGTCTGCAACGGCTCGACGCGCGGCAGCTCTTTCGGGATCTCCGTCGGAGCGATGAGCGTGTGCGGCCGGACCTGCACCGGCTTCGATTCCACGCGCGGCGTGGACTTTGGAGCTCCGCCGCCGCTCTTGGGCGGAGGCGGCGGCGGGGGAGGCGGCGCGGCGCCGCGCGCGATGAACGCGATCATCGACTTCTCCGACCCGAGGGTCTGCTTCACCGAATGCCCGCCGAAAATGAATGCGGAGATGAGCAGACCATGAAATGCGAGCGCGCCCGCGGAGGCGCGATAGCGCCCGAGAATGCGCTTCTTGCGGTTGGCCTCGGTGACGTAGCGAGTGAAGTCCATGACAGTTTTATTTGCAATGCAGTGACCAATTTTTTCTTCTTTTGAATCAATGGTTTACAATCCGCGCGATGCGGAGCCACGAGTGTCATTCCGAGCCGCGAAGACGGCGAGGAATCCCCGAATCAGGGGATTCCTCGCTGCGCTCGGAATGACACTTCTGACGGCCTGCGCGAGCGCGCCTCCGCCCGGCATCCGCATCGAGCACAACCGCATCATGCGCGGCGACAAAGCGCTCACCGAAGCGTTTGCCGCGATCGAATCTTTCGACGTATCCGAATCGCGCGGCGAGGTCGCGTTCTCGGCGAAGCGCAACGACAACTTCGACATCGGACTCGTCTCCACCGACGGCAGTCCGATCAGCTGGGTGCCGGCCGATCCGTCGGATGAAGTGGGCGTGCGGTGGGCGCCGCGCGGCAACAAGATCGGCTACATCGTCCGCACGAAGCTCGGCGACGTCGTGCGCACGGTACACATCCCCACCGCGGCCGCGCTCACCGTCGATTTCCCGAACGCGAAGATCGAGAGCCTCACCTGGGATGCGACCGGCGACCAGTTCGCGGTTCGCTACTCGACGCCTGACGCCTCGAGCCGCGTCGAGACGATGACCTACGCCGGCAAGCAGCGGACGATCACGACGAAGCCGGCGCAGGAGCTCGACGCCGTCGTCGAGACGTTCGCGCCGGGCGCGATCAGCATTCGCCCGCGCGACCTGCGCTACAACGAAAAACTGCCGCTGGTGATCTGGGTCGACGACGAGCCGTACGCCTGGAGCGACGCGCGCGCGGAGCTGATGCGCAGCGCCCGCGTAGCCGTCGTCATCACGCGCAGCTTCGGAGATTTCCTCTGGATAGTCGCCGATGACACCGCGTGGCTGGATGCGTCCCGCGCGTTCGTGGTGAACGGTGGAGTTTCCCGCCGCGACGGCACGGTGGCGGTCGCTCCGGCTGTCGTGCCATCATTCGCTGCGCGTTTCATCGCCGAAGAACTGAAGAGGACCGGAAGCCCGAATGGCAGCAGCCGATGAGAAACAGGGAAAATCGACGGTCCGCGAGTACTACGAAGCGCTGCTGATCGCCATCCTCTTCGTCAACTTCACCCGCATCTTCGTCTTCCAGGCCTTCAAGATCCCGAGCGGATCGATGGAAGACAACCTCAAGATCGGCGATCACATCGTCGTCAACAAATTCATCTACGGCCCGAAAGGCGACAATTTCCTGACGCGGCTCGTGCCGCTGCGCGACGTGCGCCGCGGCGACGTGATCGTCTTCCGCTTCCCCGAGCAGCCGGAGACCGACTTCGTGAAGCGCGTCATCGGCCTGCCGGGCGAGACTCTGCTGATCCGCAACAAGAAGGTCTACATCAACGGCGCGCCGCTCTCCGAGCCGTATGCTGTGTTCGATGATCCGCAGATGTACCCGAATCAGCCGACGCTGCCGGAGCCGTATCGATCGCGCGATCACTTCGGCCCGTTCACGGTCGGGCCGGGACAATACTTCGCCATGGGCGACAACCGCGATCACTCGCACGACTCGCGCTACTGGGGTCCGGTGCCGCGAGGCATGATCAAGGGACGCGCGTTCATGGTCTACTGGTCGTTCGATGCCGCGCCGCCGCCGCAGGGGACGACGAGCGCGCGCATCGGTGAGCTGGCGTACGTCGTGCGCCACTTCTTCAGCAAGACCCGCTGGCATCGGATGTTTTTCATCGTCGACAGGCAGGATCACTACACACCGGGCATCAGTTCATATGGAAACGAGTGACGTTTCCGAGCAGGAAACGACAGGCACAGTCATTGACCGCAGCGGCCACCGGGTCTCGCGGCGGAGCATTCCGGAAAATGTGCTGAAGGTGTTGTACCGCCTGCATCGCAGCGGATACCGCGCCTATCTGTGCGGCGGAAGCGTGCGCGATCTGTTGATGGGGCGCACGCCGAAGGACTTCGACGTGGTGACGGACGCGCATCCGTCGGACGTGCGGCGGCTGTTCCGCAACAGCCGCATCATCGGGCGGCGCTTCCGTCTCGTGCACATCATCTTTCAGGATCAGGTCGTCGAAGTGGCGACGTTCCGCCGCGAGCCGGACCGCCTGGCCCTCGCCGAGGGGGAGGAAGAGTCGGACGACATCCTGATCACCGACGACAACACGTTCGGCTCGCCAGTTCAGGACGCGCGGCGGCGCGATTTCACGATCAACGCGCTCTTCTACAATATCGCCGACTTCTCGGTGATCGACTACGTCGGCGGAATCGATGATCTCTCCGAAGGGCGCGTGCGGATCATCGGAGATCCGGATGTGCGCTTCCGCGAGGATCCGGTGCGCATGATGCGCGCGATCGAGTTCGCCTCGCGCCTCGGCTTCGAGATCGAGAAGGAGACCTACGACGCGATCCTTCGCCACCGCGGCGAGATTCTCAAGGCCTCACCGCCGCGCGTGTCGGAAGAGATCCTCGAGCTCCTGCGCCGCGGCTGGTCGCGCGGCGCGATCCGATTGATGGTCGACACGGGCCTGCTCGATCCGCTGCTGCCGGAGATCTACACCGCGATTCAGGGCGAGCGCGCGCCGTATTTCTGGAAGATGCTCGAAGTGCTCGACCGCACCGTGCAGTCGGGACGCAGGATCTCCGACGCCGTGCTGATGTCGGTGCTGATGCTGCCGTGGGTGATCGAGGAGATCGAGCGCGAAGAAGAGCGCCGCCAGGCGCGCATGCGCACGGGCGAAGTGATCATCTTCATCCGCGATCTCGTCCTCCCGCTCTGCGCGCGCATGGCCCTCGCCGCCGGCACGCGCCATCAGATCGAGCAGGCCCTGGAAACGCTCTGGCGCCTCCTCGAGCCGCCCACCGACCGCCGCTCCCAATTCCGCGCCGTCTATCGCGACCCGTTCAGCGACGCCCTCTCGCTGCTCGAGCTCTACGCGCTCTCGTCGGGCCGCTACGTGGACGTGTTTCGCCAGTGGCAGGCGTTCGCGCTGCGCGTGAAACGTGCGCAGGAAGAGGCGGCGGAGCCGACGCGGAGGCGGAGGAGAAGACGGCGCTAAAAGTGCGCCTGAATTTGCGCCAGGATATTCGCCGCCAGCAACATCGTCCCGAAACTGAGCAGCCACGGCAGCCGGTAAAACTTCTCGTCCGCATTGCTGAAGCCGAAGGCGCTGGCCATGAGCCCCAGCGAGATGCCGAAGCCCACCTTCGAGCCGTCGAACCATTTTGGCGGCAGGCCGCCGGCCCAGAGCATCGCCCCGGACAACGTGCCCGCGAAAAGCAGGAGGAACGTGCCGAAGAGGTTGTGCGGAAACCAGCGGCGGCTGCCGAGGAGCGGCGTCGCGAGCGTGAGCACTATCACGCCCGCGAACATCACCCACTGATGACCGCTCACGCGTTTACCAGGTCAGCCCGTACGCCGAGTACACGATCGTGTTGTAGTCCGTGTTGTGGATCCACTCCAGCTTTCGCTGCATGAAGTCGGGCGTTCGTGATGCGCGCACGATTCGCCGCGACCTGCATTTGCAGCCGGCCGTTGATCTGCGCGGTGAACGTCTCGCTCCGCTCTTCGCCGCTCGCCGTCACCGCGTCGACTGACGCGCGCAGCGTCACCGGCTGGCGCGGCGTCCCGGCGTCCGACACCTGCGCGGTGGCCCAGAACCGCAGCTGCGCATTGGCACCCGCGTCGATCGTTTTGTCGAAGGTGCGCGCGCGCACGGGGATGGTGAAGCCCGAGCCGCTCATGCTCTGCAGCGCGATGCGCTTGATCGTGTACGGCTCCTGCGTCCGGTTCGCGATCGTGATGTCGAAGCGCACGTCGGCGCTCGACTGACCGCGCATCACCGGCGCCGCATTGGCCTGCACGATCGTGACCGCGAAGTCGTCGGTCGATCCTTCGGCGGACGTGCCGCCCGTGTTTCCGACGAGCGTCCCGGTCGTGGCGCAGCCGGCGGTGAGGACAAGAAGCAGAAGGGCGAGTGTTCTTCGCATACCGTCACCTCGCGATCAGTGTACTCTCAACTTCGGGATGCAGCCTCCGGTCTACCTCGACCACCACGCCACCACCCCCTGCGATCCGCGTGTCGTTGAAAAAATGTTGCCGTTTTTCTCGGAGCATTTCGGGAATCCCGCCTCGATCACGCACGCGCATGGGCGGAAGGCATCGGCCGCGGTCGAGGATGCGCGCATCGCCATCGCGCGTTTTTTTCGCGCGCTGCCGCCGGAGATTTACTTCACGGCCGGCGCAACGGAATCGAACAACATCGTCCTGAACCTGCTGCAGCCGGGCGAGCACTTCGTCACCGGCGCGACCGAGCACAAATCGATTCTCGTTCCCGCCGAACGTCTGCGGAAACGCGGCGTTGATGTCACGCTGCTCGCGCCCGATCGCGAGGGATTCATCCATCCCGACGCGCTGCATGACGCCCTCCGCAAAACCACGCGGCTCGTGTCGATCGAAGCGGCGAACGGCGAGATCGGGACGATCCAGCCGATCGCGGAGCTTGCGGCGATCTGCCGCCAACACAAGATCTTCTTCCACACCGACATGACCCAGGCTGTGGGCAAGATCGCGGTCGATCTCGCGAACGTCGACTTCGCCTCGTTCTCCGCGCACAAGATCTACGGTCCGAAAGGAATCGGAGCGCTGTTCGTGCGGCGCGGAACGCGCGTCGAGCCGCTCGTCGCCGGCGGCGGACAGGAGCGCGGCGTGCGCGCCGGCACCGTGAACGTGCCGGCAGTCGTCGGCTTCGGCGCGGCGATGCAGTTGCGTGCGGCGGAAATGGACGCCGAGGGCGTGCGGCTGCGCGAATTGCGCGAAATGCTGCGGGAAATGCTCGTCGAGGAGATCGACGGCGTTTTGGTCAACGGTCCGCGCGAGTTAAGATTGCCGGGGAACCTCAACGTCAGCTTCGACCGCATCGAGGCCGACTCGCTGATCTTGGCGATGAAGCACTTCTCGTTGTCGTCCGGCTCGGCGTGCAGCTCAGGGGACAGGGGACCGTCGCACGTGCTGAAAGCCATCGGAGTCGAGGACGCCGCGGCCATCGGATCGATCCGGTTTGGTCTGGGGACAGCGAACACGGCGGAACACATCGCGATGCTCGTCGGCGACTTGAAGCGCGTGATCCGGAAATTGCGGGAGATTTCGGCCGCATGAGAACGGGGGAGACCACCGGCTCGATCCTGCTCGTCGATCACTCGCGCGGCGCGCTCTTGTTTCAGGAAACGATCCTCCGCCGCCGCGACATGCAGATCATGACCGCGCTCGCGGGCTCGGAAGGGCTGACGAAGGCGCGGATGGAGAAGCCGAACCTGATCATCTTCGGCTACGACCTCTTCGACATGAGCGCGCCCGAGTTCTGCCGCGAGATCCGCGCCGACGAGGTCACCCGCCCGATCTCGCTGCTCCTCGTCTGCGACCGCAATTCGAATCACGGCGATCTCTGCCTTTCCGCCGGATGCAACGACGTGATTTTTCGTCCGCTGCAAAAGCCCGAGCTCGACTCGAAGGTCGAGCGCCTCACCCGCATCCCCGTCCGCCGCCAGCTGCGCACGATCACGAAGATCGAGATCTCGCTCGAGAAAAATGGCCGCTTCGTCCTCGGCCGCAGCGTGAACATCTCCTCTTCGGGCATCCTCATTGAAGTGGACCGGATGTTGCCGCAGGAGGGGCCGGTGCGACTGCATTTCTATCTTCCCGCCGATCCGAAGCCGCTGCAGGTCGCGGCGGAGATCCTGCGCGCCGAGTTTTCCGGCTCGATGCCGCGCTACGGCATGAAGTTCCTCGAGACTACGGAGGAGGACCGCGAGCGCATCACGCGTTACGTGTACCGCCTGCGCTCGCGCGAAACGATCTGATGGCTCATTCGATCGATGCGGCGATCCGCGAGACGCGAGAGGGCGAGTTCCTCTCCGCGTTGACGATGTTCCTCGAGATCTACGGCACCGCCGACTCGCCGCCGCTGAACACGCCGAAAGCGGCCACGGGTTTGTCGTGGTTCGGGCTCTGTGTCGCGCTGGTCCGGAAGGAATTCAAGCCGGCCATCGAGCTCTGCCGCCGCGCCATCAATGTCGAGTTCTACAACGGCGATCACTACGCGAACTTCGCCCGGGTCTATCTCGCCGCCGGAAACCGAAAGAAAGCGATCGCGACCGTCGAGGATGGACTGAAGGTCGCGCCCGACGATCAGTACCTGAAGGAAGTGCGCGAATTCCTCGGCGTCCGCGCGCGCCCCGCCCTCCCATTCCTCGACCGCACGCACCCGATCAACGTGACCCTCGGCCAGTCGCGCCACGCGAAGAAAGTGGCCGATCGCGAGCGGAAGGGCGGGCGGAAGTGACGCGACCGCAGGTCGCGTCATCCTGAGCTGCGCAGACAGCGAAGGATCTCAAGCTACGTAACCTGAGATCCTTCGCCGTCTGCGCGGCTCAGGATGACGGTTAGAAAGGAGAGACCACATGATTCCCGACGGCTATCACACCATCACGCCCTACCTCACAGTGAACGACGCAGCCAAATTGATCGACTTCGTGAAAGCGGCGTTCGGCGCGAACGTGCTGCATGCGATGACGAACGATGAGGGCAACATCCGCCACGCCGAGGCGCAGATCGGCGACTCGCGGGTGATGATTGCGCAGGCGTTCGACGAGTGGAAGCCGCGGCCGTCGACGCTCTACCTGTACGTCGACGACACGGACGAAACGTACAAACGCGCGATCGCCGCGGGCGCGAAATCGCTGATGGAGCCGGCCGATCAGTTCTACGGCGATCGGAACGGCGGCGTCGAGGACGCATTCGGCAACTGGTGGTGGATCGCCACGCGCATCGAGGACGTCAGCGACGAAGAGTTGCAGCGGCGCGCGGCGGCGCAGGGGAAGTGAAACGTTTTCCCTCCTTCCGTCACTACTGACGGTAAGGAGGAAACACCCCATGTCCCTGCTCATCGTCAACGCTCAGTCTGAAGACACCATCGCCAATCCGGGCAATCGCAATCCGAACTATCTCTGTGTCTCGGTGACCGATTCGAACGGCACGCCGGTCACCGGCCTCGGAACGAAGAACTTCCAGGTCGATCCGATGATCGTCGGTCCCGGCGGCGCGCTGGTGAACATCGATCGCGTCGCGGCCGGCCGTCTGCCCGGCACGTATCACGTCGACGTGCTTCCGATCCGCACCGAGACCTGGAAGTCCGGCACGTACATCTTCGCCGTCGCCGTCGAGTCCTCGGGGAACCGCGGGCAGACGCTGACGTCGGTGCTGATGGATTAGCGATACCACTTCGCCAGCCGCGCCGGCGAAACGCCGGCGTGGTAGCAGGCGATGATCCACCAGTTCAGCGCGGCCGTGCGGACGGCGCCGAGCTCGCAAAACCTCCGCCCCGACGTGCGGACGGTGAGCGGGAGCAGCGCCGTCCGCCCGATTTTTTTCATCCGCTTCGCGAGCTCGTAGTCTTCCATGATCGGGATCTCGCGGTAGCCGGGAAACGCCGCTCGCGATGTGAACTGCGCCTGATCGCCCCACGGCTCGCGCGTGATCCGCGTGCGCAGGTTGATCAGCGCCGCGGCCAGGCCTAGTCCCGATTCGATGAAGCCGATGCGGAAGCCGCCGAAGACGACGCCTTCGGCGAGCGCACTTTCGACCGCCGCGCACGCGCCCGGCGGGAGCAGCGTGTCGGCGTGAAGAAAGAGCAGCGCGTCGTGCGTTGCTTCGCGCGCGCCGAGGTTGAGCTGACGCGCGCGCATCGTGGCGCCGGTGATGACACGCGCATCGTATTCGCGCGCGGCTTCGATCGTCGCGTCGCTGCTGCCGCCGTCGGAGACGATCACCTCCGCCGCGCCGGCGATCCTCGCCGCGAGGATCGTCGCAGGAATGCGCTCCTCTTCGTTGAGCGTCGGGATGATCACGCTGACCGGCACGCGCGGATGCTAACCTCCGCCGCGTTGAACTGCTATGTCCTCACCGGCGGGCGCTCGTCGCGCATGGGCCGCTCGAAGCGCGAGCTCTTCTTCGAGCGCGTCGCCGCCGCGGCGCGGCCGGTCTTCGACGACGTCGTCGAAATCGAAGAGCAGGAAGGCGCGCCGATCTTCGGCGTGATTCGCGCGTTGCGTCACGCGCAAACGAGCGCATTCATCCTCGCGGTCGACTATCCGCTGATCACGAGCCAGGTCCTGCGATATCTGCGCGAGCGCGAGCGCGCCGCGATGTGGAACGGCGAGCCGCAGTTGCTCTGCGCGGTGTGGGACAAGACCTTGCTGCCGGAGCTCGAGCGCCGGCTCGCCGAGGGGCGATTCGATTTGCGCGGACTCATCGAACGCGACATGATCCCGGAGTCCGAGCTGCGGCTCCGCTTCGGCGGCGAGCCGCTGAGGAACGTCAATACACCCGAGGAACTGATGGCGGCGAAAGAGTTCTCGCATCTCGATGACACCGGCGGCATCTCGATGGTCAACGTCGGCGCGAAGCGCGTGACGCAGCGCGAGGCCACCGCCGCGGCGACGGTGCGCATGTCGCCCGCGACGCTGGCCGGCCTCATGGAGCGCGCGCTGCCGAAAGGCGACGTCCTCACCACCGCCAAAATCGCCGGCGTCCTCGCCGCGAAGCAGACCCCCGCGCTGATCCCGCTCTCCCATCCGCTGGCGCTCGACTCCGTCGACATCACGTTCGATCTCGACCCCGCCTCGGGCACGATCGAAGTGCACGCCATCGTCCGCTGCGAGGGAAAGACAGGCGTGGAGATGGAAGCGATGACCGCCTGCGCCGTCGCCGCGCTCACGATCTACGACATGTGCAAGAGCGCCGAGAAGGGGATCGTGATCGACGGCCTGCAGCTCGTGCGGAAGTCGGGCGGGAAGTCGGGCACGTGGGAGCGAACGTAGGTCCAGTTTATCCCGCGCGCAGACGCGGGATCTCCGGTGGCACCGCACTGATCACGCCATAAGCAGGTCACTTCGTCGTCACCGCGCCGCGGTTTCCGACACGCATCATCCAGGTTCCGCCCGGCTATTCGTTCGCCGAGCCGATCCGCATCGTGATGCCTTCCGTCGGCGGACGCCTGCGTGGCCTCTTCTCGTCGAGCGAAGTGTTATCGAGATGCGCTAAGCAAGTGGAGGAGAGGCAATCCTGGCCATCTCTCCGACACCTACCGCCGCGCCTACATCCTCGGCTTCCGCACCACCACCGCGCGGAGCGCGTGAAGAATCTTCCGAAGGGGGCGCGCGTCACGTATCGGAAAGGATTCATCAGGAGCGCCACGTGATTCGTGCAATCGGCACGTGTATCATTAATGCCATGCGCCGAATAACCGCAATTACTGTTGTGATCGTCGCTCTCGTCATTCCCGACGTCGTGGCCTGCACGTGGCAATGTCAAAACTCAGGAACCAGCGTCGAATCGTGTTTCGACTGGTCGCCCTGGCAGAGCGACTATTCGAGCTGCCGTACGGTTCGCAACTGCATGCCCTGCGGTGAGGGAAATGAGCAGTGCTGCATTACGTACTGTTCAGGGTTCATGTGCATGCAGGTCTGATCCCAGGGCGATGCGTAGATCCCTTTCGCCAGGGTTGACGGTCGCGGTCTGTCTCCTTGCAGCCGCGCCGCTTCTTTCCAGCGACCCACCCGTGGCCCGCGTCCACGGCACGCTGAAAACGGACGTGCGGGAGCGATGGCGCGAGTGCACGCTGACGTTCCGCCCCACGGCGAGCACCGCTGAGGCGACAGGCGCGGCGTGTCATGTGGATTCCGAGGGGAAGTGGCATGCGGATGTGCCGCCGGACACGCCTCTCGACCTGAAGTTGCAGTTGCGCGGGTTCGCGCCTGTCTACTGGTTTGCCGTCGCGTTTCCGGCGAACGCCGACACCGACCTCGGGACGCAGCGCGTGCAGAAAGGTGGCTCGGTCAGCGGTTATGTTCGGGACGAATCGGGAAAGCCGCTCGAAGGCGCGGAGCTCACCGCCTTCCCGCTCGCGCCGAGCGGCGAAGATCTCGCCGTGCGCAGTTTGCGCGCGAAGTCCGACGCGCATGGGTTTTTCCAGATCGCCGGCGCCGCGGACGGCACGTGGCACCTCGAGTCGAAACGCGCCGGCAACACCACGGCCGACGGCGGGCTGATCGATGTCAAACAGGGCGACGAGACGATCCTCGCCCGGCCGATCGTTCATCTCGACCTCCAGGCCATCGACGTGTACATCACGCCGCCGGTCGACCGCTCCGGAAATCCGTGGCACGTCACGCTGGACAAGCGACTGACACCGACTTCGCGAGCGAATCGAACGGTTGCGCAAGGCGACAGCGGAACGAACGGCTTCTGGCGCGCGGAGAAGCTCGAGGCGGGCGAGTACACGCTGTCGGTCGGCGAAAACGAGAGCAGCAGCATCCGCAAGCAACAAACGGTACGCCTCGACGAGGGCACGGAAGTCGTGTCGATTCTGATGGACAACGTCGCGGTGCGGGGCAAGGTGACGGCGGGAAGCACGCCCGTCGTCGCGCGAATCACGTTCTCCGACGATGACGGGGCGACGATGCCGGCTGAAACAGACGAGGACGGCGAATACGAACTGTCGTTGCCCCACGAAGGGAGCTGGCGCGTCGAGCTGAAGAACGACAAGACCCGATTGCGACTTTTCCGATTGTTGCGGACGGAGGTCAGGCGCCGAGACGGACAAGAGTTCGCGCGCGTGGACATCGAGTTGCCGGCGGGGCGCGTGACCGGAACCGTTGTCGATGCTTCCGGCAAGCGGGCGGATGCCATCGTCGTGGTGCGCCGCGATGACGGCGACATGCTCGCGCAGGTTTTCGCTGAGGGTGGCGAGTTCGAGATCGCCGGTCTGCAAAAAGGCAATGCCCGGATCGATGCGCTCACGCCCGATACGCGCTCGGAGCTGTTGCCGGTCGCCATCACGGAGAAAACGGAGGTCGAGCTCGTGTTGCGGCGGCAGGACAAAGTGCGCGGCTTCGTCGTCACGCGCGAGGGATATCCCATCGCCGGCGCGATCGTGCGTGCGGTGAGCAGCGGCTTCTCGTCGATCGGCGACGCGGTCACGGGAAGCAGCGGCCGGTTCGAGATGTCGTTGCCGTCGACGAAAGCGCCGATCACGTTTCTGCTGCTGGCGCCGCGCTCGCCGATCCGCATCATTTCGGTTCCGGCGGGCTCCTCGTTCACCGAGCCGATCCGCATCGTCGCCGCGCCGGTCGGCGGACGTCTACGGGTGAAGTTTCGCGGTGCTCCGCCGTGGCCGATGATCCGAAGCTCAGGCGATCCGGTGCCGCTCGCGTTTCTTCTCTATCCGCCGGATGCGGCCGGTCGTCCCGGTGGCCTGAGCGGCGATGGATTCGCTGCCGACGTCGAGCCGGGCGACTACACGGTGTGCGCGCAGATCCCTGCGCCGGTCTGCGGAACGCAACGGGTCATTCCGTCGGGTGACGTGTTGATCGACGTCACTCCGCACCAAGAAAAGGAGAAGCCTCAATGATTCGAGCCGGTCGCATCGGGATGTTGTTGTTGCTCAGCGTGGCCGTTCATGCCGCGCCCCCGCAGCCGCGCGCGTGGCTGGGGATGGGCGTGACGCTGCGTCAGGCGCCGGACGGCGAGCGATTCCTGCACGTCGAGAACGTCGCGCCGAAAGGCCCGGCCGCGCTCGCGGGAGTGCAGCCGCTGGACGTCATCACCGCACTGAACGGCAAGAAGATCGCGTTTCACCACGAGGTCGAGTTCCTGACGTACGTGGCGACGCTGCAGCCGGGGAAGCCGATCCAATTGCACGCTCCGCCGCGCCGAAAAGTCGCTGCGCACGAAACTCACTCCCGGCGAGCTGACGCCTCAGCAGCGCGAAGTCTGGCTGACGATTTTCCGTGCGGCAGAGCAGAACGCCCGCCGCGCGAAACCGTGATCAAGGCCGCCGCGCCCACGGCGGCTGATTCGAATTCTGCCGCGGCGGTGCTTCCGCTTCTTTGTCCGCGATGACGAGCTGTTTGCGGATCGAGCCGAGGATGCGCGTGTCGGTGGCGACGGCGAGGTCGATGAGCTTCTGCCGGTCCTTGAAGCCGTTGAAGGCGATCACGAAGCGGTCGATGCGATACGCGACCACGCGGCCGAGGTACTTGTCCTCGGCGGTGAAATTGTCCTCGCCGAGATTCGCGATCGGATCCATCAGCTTGCCGTTGCGCACGTAGAGCGCGCGATAGAGATCGAGGATCTTTGCCGCGGTGGCCTTGTTCGCGGCGGGGATGATCAGTCCTTCGATCACGTCGCCGGCGATGTTGAAGGTTGCCTGAAACGAATTGCCGAGGATCGTCTGGCCGAAGCCTTTGTCCGCGGAGTAGCGCTCGCTGTTCGGCACGCGCGTGTCGTTCGGGAAGAACGCGAACACCGCGGGCTTCGACGACGCGGCGGGCATGCGCTCGGCGACGAACGACGCAAGCTGCGTCAGCGACTCGAACGCGTTCGTGGCGCCGCCGGTGACGCGGATGTAGAACGGGCCGCGCCAGACGTGCACGGCGAACTTGCTGACGTAGCCTTCGTTCTGCACGGGGATGAACGTACGCACCGCTTCCTTGCGCATCGAATAGGCGCCGAACGCTTTCACGAAATCGGGGAAGCGGAAGATCTCGACGATCGCGAATCCCGGGTCTTTCGTCGACGCGTATTTGCCGGCCGTGACGTCGCTCAGCTCATAGCGCGTGAAATGCGCGCCGTCCGCGCCGAGGTACGTGTTGATGCGCTCGCCGGGGACGACGATCGGATCTTCCTCGAGCCGCCAGCCCTTCGCTTCTTCGTGGCGCGGGAGGAACTGCAGACTCGGCGAGTCGATGACCGTGAAGTCGACTTCCGGCTCCGCCGGCGGAGCGACGGGGATTTTCTTGGCGGTGCCGCCGCAGGCGGTGAGGAGCAGCGCAAGAAGCGCTGCGGTTGCGCAGTTGCGCAGTTGCGCAGTGGGGAGCTTGCCGAGCAACCGAGCAACCGAGCAACCGAGCAACCCGCTCGTCAGAGCGCTTGCAAGAACTCGATCGTGACGCGCACGCCGGCGCCGGTCGCGCCCTTCGCTTCGCGCGCCGTCTCGTTCTCCGCGTACGCCGTTCCGGCGATGTCGAGATGGGCCCATGACGGACAATCGACGAACTCCTTCAGAAACATTGCGGCCGTGATCGCGCCGCCCCAACGGCCGCCCGAGTTCTTCATGTCGGCCCATTCGCTGCGGATCAGATCCTTGTACTCGTCCCAAAGAGGCATTCTCCAGAGGCGCTCACCGGTGCGCTCTCCTGCGTTGATCAAGTTCCGAGCCAGCTCATCATCACTCGTGAAGAGGCCGGCGGCATCGCTGGCGAGCGCCACCACGCACGCGCCGGTGAGCGTGGCGTAGTCGATGATGTGGTCGGGCTTCAGCTTCGACGCGTAATGCAGGGCGTCGCCGAGAATCATCCGCCCTTCGGCGTCCGTATTCACGATCTCCACGGTCTTGCCGTTCATCATCGTGATGATCTCGCCCGGCTTGTAGGCACTGCCGCTCGGCAGGTTCTCCGTCGCCGCGAAAATGGCGGTGATCTTCACCGGCAGCTCCAGCCGCGCCGCCGCTTCCATGATGCCGGTCACCGCCGCCGCGCCGCACATGTCGAACTTCATCTCTTCCATCTTCTCGGCGGGCTTGATCGAGATGCCGCCGGAGTCGAAGGTGATGCCTTTGCCGACCAGCGCGACGTGCTTCTGCGCGCGCTTCGGCGCGTACTCCATCACCACGAAGCGCGGCTCGAGCACGGAGCCGCGGTTGACCGCGATGAGCCCGCCCATCTTCATCCGCTCGATCTCGCGCTTGCCGTAGACCGTGCACTTCACGCCGACGTCCTTGCACACCTCCTGCGCGCGCTCCGCGAGCCGCTCGGGCGTCATGATGTTGCACGGCGTGTTGCCGAGATCGCGCACGGTGTTCACGCCGGACGCGATCGCACGCGCGGTCCGATCCAGCGCGGCAACGTCTTTCTTGTCGAGCGATGCGAGCAACGTCGCGCGGATTGCGATCTTCTTCTGATCCTTCTTGACGGTGATGTACGGGTCGTACTTGTAGTCGCTCTGCGCGAGCGCGTCGGCGATCACCTGCGTCGTTTGCCGGTCGTCGAGCTGCGGCAGCGTGTAGGGGAAGATCACGCCGATCGACGGATCGCGATGCTTCTTCGCCGTCCGCCCCACCGCCGCGACCGAGCCGCGGATCCCGCGAATCGTGAGCGCCTCGCGCTTGCCGATCCCGATCAGCGTGACCTTGCGCGGCTCCTTGCCGAGGATCGTGATCGCCAGGTCGGAGCGGCCCTCAAACGCCGCCTCGCGAATGATTTTGTTGATCGGGATCGGGAAGCGAGAGATCGTCGTGCGTGCCTTCGGCGAGGAGGACGAAGAGATGATCGAGTTTCGAGAACTTCAGTTCACGGGAGATGTCGACAAGCATGGCGCGCGCATTCTAGCCGAGGGCGGCGGCGAGGACGCCGCCGGGCCAGCCGCCGAGGACGGCGGCGTTCCGAACGCTTGGGAACGCCGGCGTCCTCGCCGGCTGGTCGGGAAGCGTCTCGCTTCCCGCGCACAGCGCTGCGCATACAATCTGGCCGGACTCATGCACGAAAGGCGAGGTTGAATGCCGTATCGAGTACTGATCATCGACGACGAGACCGCAATTCGCGAGGCGATTCGGATGACCCTTGAGTACGAGGGGTACAAAATCGATGAGGCGCGGTCGGGGCAGGACGGGCTGGACAAGGCCGCGAAAGTTCCGTACGACGCGATCCTGCTCGACATCAAGATGCCGGTGCTCGATGGGATCGAAGTCCTCGAGAACCTCAAAGAGCAGCGCATCAACTCGCCGGTGGTCATGGTCTCCGGACACGGCGACGTGCACACGGCCGTCGAGTGCACGAAGCGCGGTGCGTACGACTTTCTCGAAAAGCCGCTCAACCGCGACAAGCTGCTGCTCACGGTCCGCAATGCCGTCCGCCAGCGCTCGCTCGAAGAAGAGAACATCGAGCTCAAGGAAAAAGCGGAGAAGGAGTATCAGCTCGTCGGCGATTCGCAGCTGATGCGCGACCTGAAGTCGCAGATCGAGCGCGCCGCGCCGACGAAGGCGACGGTGCTGATCACCGGCGAGTCGGGCACGGGCAAGGAGCTCGTGGCGCGCGAGATTCACCGCCGTTCGTCGCGCGCGAATCTGCCGTTCATCCAGGTCAACTGCGCGGCCATTCCGGATGAGCTGATCGAGTCGGAGCTGTTCGGACACGAGAAGGGCTCGTTCACCGGCGCGGTGCGCAAGCAGACCGGAAAATTCGTCGCTGCGGACGGCGGGACGATTTTCCTCGACGAGATCGGCGACATGTCGCTGCGCACGCAGGCGAAGGTGCTGCGCGTGCTGCAGGAAGGCGAAGTCGAACCTGTGGGCTCGGCGACGGTGGTGAAGGTCGACGTGCGCGTGATCGCGGCGACGAACAAGGATCTGACCGAGGAAATCCGCGCGGGACGATTTCGTGAAGATCTTTACTATCGATTGAATGTCATTCCCGATCCGCACGCCGCCGATGCGCGAGCGGAAGGACGACATCTCGCGGCTTGCCGAGCACTTCGCGAAGCTCTTCGCGGAGGAGCACAACTATCATCAGAAGATCTTCACCGAGACCGCGAAGAAAGCGCTCGCCGATGCGCCGTGGCGCGGCAACGTGCGCGAGCTGCGGAACATGATCGAGCGGCTGGTGATCATGGTGCCGGCGGACAAGATCGACGTCACCGATCTGCCGGCGGAGTTTTTCCGCACGCCGACGGACATCATCAGCACCGCGATGCGCCTCTCGACGCTGCAGGAGTTCAAGGACGAGGCGGAGAAGGCCTTCATCATCGCGAAACTGCGCGAGCACGGGTGGAACGTGTCGAAGACCGCGGAGGCGATCGACACGCCGCGCTCGAATCTCTACAAGAAAATCGAGCAGTACAACATCAAGCGCGAGGCGGGCGCGGGGATGACTGTGGGAGATGGCTCCGACGTCCAATAACGGCGCGCGCCCCATCGGCATCTTCGATTCCGGCGTCGGCGGTCTCACCGTCTTCCGCGAGATCGCGCGCGCTCTCCCTCGCGAGCCGCTCGTCTATCTCGGCGATTCGGCGCGCGTCCCCTACGGAACGAAGTCGCCCGCGACCGTCGTCCGCTATTCGCTCGAAGCCGCGCGGCATCTGCTGACGCGCGACATCAAGATGCTCGTCGTGGCCTGCAACACCGCCACCGCGGCGGCGCTGCCGCAGTTGAAAGAGGCGCTCCAGATTCCGGTGATCGGCGTCGTCGAGCCGGGCGCGCGTGCGGCGGTCGACCGCACATCCGGCGTCATCGGCGTCATCGCCACCGAGGGGACGGTCAAGTCGAAGGCGTACACCATCGCGATCAAGGCGCTCGATCCCGACGTCGAAGTGATCGAGTCGGCGGCGCCGCTGTTCGTGCCGCTCGCGGAAGAAGGGTGGGCGAACACGCACGTCGCGCGCGAGGTGGCGGAGATCTACCTCGAGCCGCTGATCGACCACGGCATCGACACGCTGGTCCTCGGCTGCACGCACTATCCGATCCTGCGCGGCACGATCGAGCAGGTCGTCGGCAACGCCGTGCACATCGTCGACAGCGCGGAGACGACGGCGTATTGCGTGCGCGATGCCCTCGGACGCTCGACGGGGATCGCCGATCCCGAGTATCACTTCTACGTCACGGACGCCGAGGAGCGGTTTCGCAGAATTGCGGGAGAGTTTCTCGAACAGGAAATCGAGAATCTCGAATTAGTATCTCTTTGAAATGGCGAACGTAATCACGATCAGCGATGGGCAGACGCATGTCATCAACACCTCCGTCGAGGCGAACTACGTCGTCAAGAGACGGCACGCTCGAAGTGACGGCGGGAGGCGTGCTCACCGGCGACACCGGCACGTTCGGCGTGCCGGCGACGGTGCAGGTGCAGCGAGGCGGAACGCTGAACGTCACCGGCGGCACGATCACCTCGCAGGCGGCGGGCGGCGGGTTCATCGGACCGGTGTCCGTGCAGGGCGGCGGTGTGACGGTCAGCAGCGGCGCGGTGAGTTCGAACGGCGGCAGCGCGACGATCATGATGAATGGCGCCGGCTCCCGGGTCACGATTTCCAACGGCACGATCACCGGCGCCGGCTCGGGGATTCTGCTCGTCGGACAGGACGGCGAGAACACGCTGAACGTCACCGGCGGCACGATCACGGGCGGCTACGGCTCGACCGCCGGCAGTCCGGCGATCACGATGATGCAGAACGACTCGACCGGCTCGAACACCGTGACCATCAGCGGCGGCACACTCACGGGTGGTGGCGGCGGCGTCGCGGGTGCGACGGCGATCGGGATGAACGACCAGGGCTCGCTCACGATCTCCGGCGGGACCATCGGAAGTGCGGCCGGCGGAGCGGTGGTGCTCAACCAGCACGACGGCGGGACGTTGTTCTATGTCTCCATCACCGGCGGCACGATCATCGGCGGATCGGGTCCGCCGGCCGTCAACATGACGGTGCCGGTCAGCGCCGTCGGCGTGACGATCTCCGGCGGAACCTTCAGCGGCTCGTGGCTCCTGAACTCCGGCATCGCCGTCGTGCAGGGAACGAATCTCGTGTTCGCGAATCGAGTCCTCACCGGCACGCTCGCGCGCGGCCAGTCGATCGACGTTCCCGTGACCAAGCAGCAAGCCGCGCAACTCGATCTGCAGACGCCGGGCTGAGCGACCAATCCGAAACGCATCCGGAGCGCGTACATGCGTGGATGCTTGCAGCACTCCTCCTTCTTGCCGTTCTCTCGTTGTCGTATTTCGCCGCGAACCCCGAGCCGCGGCGGGTTGGCGGACGGCGTCGTTCGCTATGAACTAAGCGGACCTGCGGACGGGCGGGTGATGGTGCTCATTCACGGCGGAGGGCTGGCAACGCTCGACGCGTGGACTCCGCTGACGCGCTTCATGAACCGCCGCATCCTGCGCTACGACCTTTTCGGACAAGGTCACTCCGACCGCCCGCGCGTGGTGTACGACTCCGACCTCTTCGATCGCCAGCTCGATCAGCTGCTCACGCGCCTCGGCATCTCCGACCCCATCGATCTGGTCGGACATTCGATGGGCGGCTTGATCGCCGCGACCTACGCCGCCCGCCGTCCGGAACGAATCAACAGCCTCACGCTCATCGCTCCCGCGGGCGTGGAGACGCGCATGCACTGGACGGTGAAGATGGTGCAGATCCCGATCGTCGGCGAGTACGTCTTCCGCGTCTTCGGCAGGCACTTGGCCGCGAGCCAATACCGGAAGTTCGAGCTCGAATGCCTCGAGATCAAGGGAAGCCGCCGGGCATTGCTCTCCGCGTTGCGGAACATGCCGTGGAGCGACGCGGACGTTTTCGCGCGAGTCGGAAGGGAGCGGTTCCCGGTACTCGCGCTGTTCGGCCAGAGAGACAGGACGGTTCCGCTGTCAGCGAGCGCGCGGCTCGAGCGATGGATTCCGCATGCGGAGATCCATCAGCTCGAGCAGGCGTCGCACGGACTGTTGGAAGACCACGCTCAGGAAATCGCTGCGCGGATCACCACACCTCACATCGCTTCGCTGCCGGCCGCACCATCGCCGAATCCACCTTGCATCCGAACGCATTCGCGAACTCGGGCAGGTTCGACAGCGGTCCGATCACGCGGTACTCGCCGGTGGGGTGCGGGTCGCCCTGCACCATCAGTCGCTGCGCTTCCGGGCGGATTGCGTCGCCGCGGAACTGGCCCCAGGCGATGAAGAACTGCTGATCGGGCGTGAGGCCGTCGAGCGTCGGCGCGGGGTTCTTCTGCTGCGCTTTCTGGAACGCGAGGTAGGCGATCTTCGCGCCGGCGAGGTCGCCGATCGATTCGCCGAGGACCAGTTTTCCCTGATGATGGATGCCGGGCTCGATGAAGTAGTTCTCGAACTGATCGGCCACGCATCCCGTGCGCTCCGCGAACTGTTTCAGATCCTGCGAAGTCCACCAATTCTTCAAACGCCCGTCGGCGTCGAACTTCGCGCCCTGATCGTCGAAACCGTGGCTGATCTCGTGTCCGATCACGACGCCGATCGCGCCGTAGTTCACCGCGTCGACGGCGTTCACGTCGAACGCCGGCGGCTGGAGGATGCCGGCGGGGAACACGATCTCGTTCAGCGACGGGTTGTAGTACGCGTTCGACGTCGGCGGCGTCATGCCCCACAGCGTGCGATCGGTCGGCTTGCCGACGCGCGCGCGATCTTCGTTCATGTCGAACTTCGTCGCGGCGACGATGTTCTTCCAATACGCATCCGGCGTGATCGCGACGCTGCTGTAGTCCTTCCACTTGTCGGGATAGCCGACTTTCGGATTGAACGTCGACAGCTTGCGCAGCGCCTGCTCCTTCGTCGCCGGGGTCATCCACTCCAATCCTCGGATGGTGTCGCCCATCGCCGCCAGGAGATTCGTGACCATCTCCACCATGCGCGCCTTGGCCGCGGGCGGGAAGTAGCGCTCGACGTATTTCTTCCCGAGGGCCTCGCCGAGGAGCGCGTCCTCATACTCGATGCAACGCTTCCAGCGCGGCTTGATCTCTTTCGCGCCGCCGAGGAACTGGCCGAAGAACGCGAAGTTCTCGTTCACGAAATCGTCGGAGAGATGATCGGCCGCTTCGTGAATCACCTTCCAGCGCAGATACGTGCGCCACGCGGGAAGCGGCGTCGTCGCGAGCTCCTGTTCGACGGCCTGGAGGAACATCGGCTGCGAGATGTTCACCTCGGTCTCCGGCATCCCGGCCTGATCGAGGTAGCGCTTCCAGTTGAAGTGCGGCGTCATCGCCTGCAGCACGGGGAGGTGGTACTTGTGATCGGTCGCATTCGGATTGCGGCGCGTGACGTTGTCGAGATGCCACTTCGCGAGGCGCGTCTCGAAGTCGAACACGACGTCGCTCGCTTTCTGCGCCGCGGCCTTGCTCGAGCCCGCGAGCTCGAACATCTTCGCCACGTGCGCACGGTACTTCTCGCGCGCGTCGGCGAAGCGCTTGTCGGGCTTGAGGTAGTAGTCGCGGTCGGGGAGGCTGAGGCCACCGGCGCCGACGTTGAGGATGGTCTGGCTCGGATTGTGGCGATCGGCGCCCGCCCCGACGCCGAACGGCGCGAAGATCTCGAGATCGTGCAGGCGCATGATCGCGTCCTGCAACTTTGCGCGCGAGTCGATGCCGTCGATGGCCGCGAGCAGCGGCTGGATCGGCTTGTACCCGAGGGCGTTGACCTGCGTTTCATCCATGCAGGAGCCGTAGAAGTCGGCGATCTGCTGTTCGATCGAGCCCTTCGGCCAGTCGTGCTTCTGCGCGATCTCGTCGACGAGTGTCTTCAGCGCATCTTTGTTCAACTCGCCGGCCTGCCAGCGGCGGCTCCAACGCTGCATCGACGGCGGAATCGGATTCGCCGCACGCCACGCGCCGTTCGCGTATTGGAAAAAGTTCGTGCACGCGTCGGCGGTCTTGTCGATGTCCTGCGTGAAGACGCCGCGCTGCGGCGTCTGGGCGGAAAGCGTGAGGGCGGTGAGGAGGATGAGAATCGTCCGGGCGCTTCGCATGCGCGGATTCTATAATCGCCGCGCTGATGTCCGACCGCACCGAACGAACCTTTGCGCCCGAGCCGCGGGAACCGGCGCGCCGGCGATTCATGATCGCGGGCGAGCATGTGATCCTGCGCGCGTTCGAGCGCGAGGACTCCGAGCGCTGCTATCGCTGGATGAACGACCCGAACATCGTGCGCACGCTGAAGTCGCGCTATCCGATCGCGTTTCAGAATGAGATCGACTGGCTGGAGCGGGCGATCCAGGCCAGCGACGTCGAGCGGCACTTCGCCATCGAGCGCCGCGACGACCGCACGCACATCGGCAACGCCTCGATCCACGACATCGACTGGGTCTCGCGCACGGCGGCGTTCGGGCTGTTCATCGGCGAGCCGAGCGCGTGGAACCGCGGCTTCGGCAGCGACGCCATCGGCACGCTGGTGCGGTTCGCGTTCGAGGAGATGAATCTGCGCAAGCTGCGCATCAACGTGTTCGACTACAACGATCGTGCGAAGCACGTCCTCGAGACGCACGGCTTCGTGCAGGAAGGGCAGTTGCGGAACGAGTTTTATCGGGAGGGTTCGTATCACGATCTGATGATCTTCTCGATCTTCCGCGACCCACAGGAGAAAGCCGAATGAGCGAACGGAAGATTCGCGTGCTGATCGCCAAGCCGGGACTCGACGGCCACGACCGCGGCGCGAAAGTGATCGCCCGCGCGCTGCGCGACGCGGGGATGGAAGTGATCTACACGGGCCTGCGGCAGACGCCGGAGCAGATCGTGGCCGCCGCGGTGCAGGAAGACGTCGACGCCATCGGCCTGTCGATTCTTTCCGGCGCGCACAACGTGCTGTTCCCCGAGATCATGCGGATGCTGAAGGAAGAAGGCGCGGAGGAGATCATCGTCTTCGCCGGCGGGATCATTCCGGAACAGGACATCCCGAAGCTGAAGGCGATGGGGATCCGCGAGATTTTCCTCCCCGGCACGCCGACGACGGCGGCGGTGGAGGCGATTCGCAACGCGGTCGCGCGGTGATCGCGGAGTACGTGTTCGACGACGGCGGGATGAATCTGCTGTCGTCGCGTGCGTTACGGGACATTCATGTGGCGACCGCTGCCCTCAGCGGTCGCGGTGCCGCTGAGGGCAGCGGCACCCACATCTTCCTCTTCCGCTCCGGCCGCCCGCACATCTTCGCCGCTGGCGCCGACATGGCGGAGATGCAACGTTTCTCGGCGAACGACGCCTACGAGTTCGCTTCCCTCGGACAAGATGTCTTCGCCGCCATCGAGCGTCTTCCCTGCATCACGGTCGCGCTGATCGACGGCGACTGTTTCGGCGGCGCGCTCGATCTCGTCCTCGCGTTCGACTTCCGCTTCGCCACGCCGCGCTCGCGTTTCGCCCATCCCGGCGCGCGTCTCGGCATCGTGACCGGCTTCGGCGGCACATCACGCTGGCGTCGTGTGATCTCGCGTCCGGCTGCGAATCAGCTGTTCCTCGCCAATCGCGTGCTGAGCGCGGAAGAAGCGCTGCAGATGAAGCTCGTCGATCGCGTGGCTGAACCCGACGTCATCCTGAGCGAAGCGAAGGATCTCGCTCTGCGAGACCCTTCGCTCAAACAGCTCGTGCTGCACTCCGAACGCTTGTCGCGTCAGGAGTTACTACGATTGGCGATTACCGCCGCACGTCGCGCACCAGAGTGATGCGATCGACGAACGGCATGGTGGCGTTGCTGTTGCGGAACTGCACTTCGACCACGTCGCCGGCTTCGAGGTTCTCGACCGGATGGATCTGGCCGGAGACGCTCACGCCGACGTTGGTATCGTACTGAAAGGTCATGCGGTTGGTGCCGCTGTTGCCGGACTGGAAGCCGGTTATCCAGCTTGCCGATTCGAGCTCGAGCGTGCGCCGCGCGGTATCGACGTAGCGCACCGTGCCGCGCACGGTTGCGTATTGCGACGACGAACCGGTGTTGCCCGCGCTGATGCTGCGGGTGACGGTGACGTCCTGCGCGAGATAGCGGTTGTTGCCGAGGTCGCGTCCGCGAATCTCGACTTCATCGCCGCGCTCCAGGTCGCTCACGCGGTATGTCTGATTATTGAAGTACACCGGAAGCGACGTGTTGTCGTACTCGACCATGACCGTCGAACTGTAGCCGCGGTCGATCTCGATCGTGCGCCGGCTCGTGTCGACATTGCGGATCGTTCCGCGCAGCGTCGTTCCATACGTGCCGTTGTCGTAGACCGAGCCCGTGCCGCTGGAGACGTCGCGGGTCACCGTGACGGACTCGGCGAGCAACGCGTTGTTACCCGACTCATCTACGCGCGCCGTGACCTCGTCGCCGCGCTCGAGGTCCTGCGGCCGGTAGTTCTGTCCCTGATACGCAACCGTCGTGCGGTCGTCGTAATAGACGCGCACGCTGTTGCCGCCGCCGGACAGCATAGACGTGTTGTAGCCGCTGACGTTGGTCAGATAGATGACACGGCTGTTGAGGTCGACCGAGTCGACCGTTCCTCGGATTTCGTAATTGTTCTGATTGCCGCCGCCGAAAATGCCGCCACCGTCAGACGATGCGCAGGCACCCAGGAGCAGCACTGCTAAGCTCAGCACTGCCAGTGATTTGTATTTGTTCATAGTCGTAAGCTCCCGCTCTTCACAGAGCAGGATGCGTGCCCTCGCTTGACTCTCCCGTAAGGGGAGACCGTATCTTGTCGAGCATGCTTCGCATCGGCACGTTCGCGCGGCTCTCCGGCGTCTCTGTGAAGGCGCTGCGCTACTACGACTCGATCTCGCTCCTGCAGCCGGCGCACGTCGATGACGGAACCGGTTATCGCAGCTACGACGCCGCGCAACTCGCGACCGCGCGGCGCATCACCGCGCTGAAAGAGCTCGGCTTCACGCTCGACGAGATTGCGATCGCACTGCAATCGGGTGAGCTGCGCGAGCGGATGATCGCCAAACGCGAGGTGCTGCGAAACGAGCTGACCGCGACGCGCGAGCGATTGCGGCGCATCGATGCTCTCCTCAGCGTCGATGTCGTCACGCACATCGCTCCCGCGGCGCACGTGATGACGCTCCGCGCAGTCGTGCGCACCTACGACGAAACGGATGAGGTCTTCGACGAGCTGCGCTCGCGATTGCCGCGCAATGCGCCGGTCCGCGGCCGCGGCGCGCTCTGGCATGTCTGCGATCCGAACGCGCATCACATCGACATGGAAGCACTGGTCTATGTCGAGGAACCGCTGCGCGGCGACGCGCATCCTCGAGCCGCAGCGCGTTGCGTCACTCGCGTACGCCGGGGAGCAATGGCACGACGCGTATGCGTCACTCGATGAATGGATGCGCCTCAGCGGCTGCACGCTCGCCGGTCCCAAACGCGAGCGGTTCGCCGGCGAGGTCACGGAGCTGGAGTATCCGATCGCATGAAGCGCCTCGCGCTGCTCGTCTTCATCGCCGCAGCGGTCGTCGCAGAGGAGAAGAAACCGATGTTTGCACGCATTACCGTGATCGCACCGCGCGAAGGACTGGCGCGGCAATTCGAGGAAGGCTACAAGCGCCATCTCGACTGGCATCGCGACGCCGGCGACAGCTGGACGTGGTACGGGTGGACGGTCGCCACCGGCGAGCGCCTCGGCTGGTTCATCGACGGCACGTTCGATCGCGCTGCCGAAGACTTCGACGCCGCGGTCAAGCCGGCCGAGGATGTGGCGGACAACGAGAAAAACGTCGTGCCGTTCGGGCGTTTCGTCTCGTCGTCGTTTTATCAATTGCGAGCGGATCTTTCGCGTCTCCCGACGGACCGCCTCGGCGCACCATTCGCGACCTTTACGATGGTGCACGTGCGGCCGGAGAAACAGGCCGCGTTCGAAAAAGCGCTCGCGTCGCGCGAGCTGCTCGTGTTCGAACAACTCGCCGGCGGACCGCATCCGTCGTATCTGCTCATCGCGCCGGCGGACAAGCTCTCGCAGGTGATCCTCAGCCGTATCCTCGCCGCGGGCGATCCGTACGAAAGCGCGACCAGCGAGATGGTGCGCTTCCGCCGCGACCTCACGTACGTCCCGGCGCCGCGATAGACTTCGCGCCGCATGGAAGCGCTCGAATCGCATCTCGACACGAGCTCGGATGACTTTCGCGAAAACGCGCAGCGGCTGCAGTCGCTCGTCGACGAGCTGAAGGAACGGATCGCCCAGGCGAAGCAGGGCGGGGGAGAGAAATACCTCGCCCGCCACCGCGAGCAGGGGAAGATGCCGGTGCGCGAGCGCATCGCCGCGCTGCTCGATCCGAACACGCCGTTTCTCGAGCTCTCGACGCTCGCCGCGAACGGCATGTACGAGAAAGATGCGCCGGCCGCAGGCATCATCACCGGCATCGGGCGCGTGCAGCAGCGCGAGTGCCTGATCATCGCCAACGACGCCACGGTCAACGGCGGCACGTATCTGCCGATCACGGTGAAGAAGCATCTGCGCGCGCAGGAAGTGGCGATGCAGAACAACCTCCCGTGCATCTATCTCGTCGATTCCGGCGGCGCGTTTCTGCCGCTGCAGGCGGACGTGTTTCCCGATCGCGAGCACTTCGGCCGCATTTTTTACAACCAGGCCATCATGTCGGCGGCCGAGGTCCCGCAGATCTCCGCGGTGATGGGCTCGTGCACTGCCGGCGGCGCGTACGTGCCGGCGATGTCGGACGAGGCCGTGATCGTCAAGAACACCGGCACGATTTTCCTTGGCGGTCCGCCGCTCGTGAAAGCCGCGACGGGCGAGGAAGTGACGGCGGAAGAACTGGGCGGCGCCGACGTGCACACGCGCATCAGCGGCGTCGCCGATCACTTCGCCGACGACGACGAGCACGCGATCGCGATCGTGCGCAACATCGTCGAGAACCTCCGTTTCGAAAAGCAGGAGCCGCCGACGCGCGTCGAGCCCGAGGAGCCGCGCTACGATCCGAAGGAGATCTATGGCGTGATTCCGCGCGACCTGCGCAAGCCGTACGACGTGCACGAGGTGATCGCGCGCATCGTCGACGGCTCGAAGCTGCACGAGTTCAAGGAGCGCTACGCGACGACGATCGTGACCGGCTTCGCGCGGATCTTCGGCTACAAGGTCGGCATCCTCGCGAACAACGGCGTGCTGTTCAGCGAGTCGGCGCTGAAGGCCACCCATTTCATCGAGCTCGCGCAACCAGCGCCGCGTCCCGCTGATCTTCCTGCAGAACATCACCGGCTTCATGGTCGGCAAGCAGTACGAGCGCGGCGGGATCGCAAAGGACGGCGCGAAGATGGTGCACGCCGTCGCCAATGCGAGCGTGCCGAAGTTCACGGTGATCATCGGCGGCTCCTTCGGCGCCGGCAACTACGGCATGTGCGGCCGCGCCTACTCGCCGCGATTCCTCTGGATGTGGCCGAATGCGCGCATCTCCGTGATGGGCGGCGAGCAGGCCGCCGGCGTGCTGACGACGGTGAAACGCGACCAGCTCGCGCGCGCGGGCAAAGAGCTTTCTCCCGACGAAGAGCGCGCGATCGCCGATCCCGTCCTCGCCAAGTACGAGGAGGAGGGAAGCCCGTACTACTCGACCGCGCGCCTGTGGGACGACGGCGTGATCGACCCCGCGGAGACGCGCCTGTACCTCGGACTTGGCCTCTCGATCGCGTACAACGCGCCGATCCGCGAGCCGCGCTTCGGAGTTTTCCGGATGTGACCGCGCCGATCTGGTTTGTCTTCGACCTCGGCAACACGCTCATCAAGCTCGCCTACGAGCGCGTGCTGGAGACCATCTGCCACAACGCCACCGCGACGCGCGACCAGCTCGTCGAAATCCTCGAGCGCGGCGGCGGCTATCGCGACATGGAGCGCGGCGCGGTGTCGTTCCTCGACTTCTACTACTTCGTCTGCGACACCACCGGCTACCGCGGCTCCCTGCGCGAGCTCCGCGAGACCTGGAGCGACTTCTTCGACGGCACCATCCCCGGCATGGAAGAGCTGCTCCTTCGCGTCCGCGAGCGCTACCGCGTTGCCTTCCTCTCCAACTCGAACGAAGTCCACGCCGAAATCATCCCTCGCCGCTTCGCCGGGCTGTTCCAGAAGGACGATCGCTTCATCCTCTCCCACCGCTTCCGCGTCGCCAAGCCGGACCCCGAAATCTTCCGCCGCGCGCTGGAGGTGTTAGGCGCGCTCCCGCATCACGTGGTGTTCATTGATGATTTGATCGAGAACGTCCTTGCCGCGCGGGCGGTGGGGATGCGGGCGTTTCAGTTTGTGGATGCGGAAGGGCTTGTTGGCGCAGTTAGAGGCCGAGGGCCTGCTCCGCGTCGCGTAGCTCCTCGTCTCGGCGGTGATAGCCGCACCGTTCGATGAGCGCGCGTGCCTTCTGCAGCTCCTTACGATCTCGGAACAGCCGCGCGCGATGGAGATGGATATCGGCAAGGTGAAGACGCATTGGGCCGCGCTCGGCGATTTGTTGGGCTTCGTCGAGATCAGCACGTGAGGCGACGAAGTCGCCTTGGAAAGCGCGAAGCCAGGAGCGGACTAGAAGGGCGCGCGGGAGGTGGTTGCAGCGTCCCGCCGCCGTAAAGCTATACCGCGGCTTCGATGCGGGATTGTGCGCGTCCAGCGGTGCGTTCCCGAGGATCGACCGATTCAGCGTGACACGGCCAAGCGTGAGGTTGTCGAATGCGACACTAAGTAGGGTCTGCTTCGCGTCGCCAGCGCCATTGTGGCGCGATGTTCGATATCGGAGAGACTCTGAGTCTCGAAAGATTGCTCGTCCGGCCGCATGTTTCGTCGCCATGCCGCGCGCTCGATCTCTCAGATAGCAGTTCGCAGAACTGAAATCCTTGAATCGAATACAGCATCGGCGATTTCGGATCATGTTCACTCTGTAGCGTCTCTGCCTCGCGAAATCTCCGGACAGCCTCCGCCGCCTGTCCTGCTTGGTGCAACGCGTCGGCGTGCGTGGTACGCTTGGACATGATTTGAAACGTGTCATCGCTTCGGTCCGCGTATTGGACGCTTTTCTCCGCATGGCGGACAGCAGAAGCCACTTCACCTAGCGTCAGATCGAACTCGCTGAGATTTCCTGCGACAATGATGCGCCCAGCCATTTCTCCATTCCACGAGCGCGAGGCTCCTTCTAACGTCGCGCGCATCGGCTCACGCGCTTCTTCAAGACGGCCAAGTGCACGCAGGTGAAAGGCCGCTCTGCCATGCAACCAGCTTTGATCTTCTGCCGCGAGATCTTCGTAAACTGTCTCCATGGCACCGTGAGAAGACATCTCACTGCCTCCAGATCCGCGACCATCAAGCCCGAGCATTCGTCCGCTGTAAAACGCATGCGGGCCTGAAGTACCACGCAGAATGCGGGCAACATAAACACTGTCGAGCAACGCCGCGGCGCGATTGGCCTGACAGCCGTGCATGACCGCCTGGTAGAGCGGCTGAAGGCCACCGCGCCCTTCGGCCAGTATGGGCACACTGTCGCACAAATGCTGATAGAGCCTTGCCCTGTGCTGCTGTCCACGCCTCCGGCTGCGCCCTCGCGAAGTTGCCTTGCGAAGTACTCGCGAATCAACGGGTGCGCGTCGAGCGCTTTTCCTGCCATTCGCCGTTCCTCCGCAGTCTGCGGCGGTTGCGCATCGCCAGGGAGAATCACTTCGGCCTTGATCCTCTTCGCTTCCTCCTCGCTGTAGCCGGCGGCATCGTCCGCGGTTCCCACAGTTGCTCTTCAGCTAAACCCAATTGCACGAGGCGCTTTACCGCCACGTTCCACTGCGCGTCTGTCAACGTCACGAGCAAGTCTGTCAGTCCTTTGATCGCCGGAGCCGCGCGCAATGCGGCGAGACAATGGGGCGTGGCGGGACGATCGAAGAGACCGAGAAGGCGAAGGATCACCAGCTCGCGGCTGTCATTCCCGAGCCACTGCTCGTAGGCTTCAATCACGTGAAACGCGTGGCCGCTCATCTCTTCGTAGTCCGCCTCCTGCAATGAAACGAGGTCACGCTTGCGAATGTCGCCGCCGTACGCCTCTGCGAGAAATTTTCCAAGCAGTGAAAGCGTAAGGGCGTGACCTTTCACATCGCGCGCAAGCGTCTCGCGTTCGCTTGCCGTACCGCGTACACCGAGCGTTTCGAGCAGGCTCGCCCCGCCTTCGGCGAAAGATGCGCAAGCTTCCACTCAGGCGCGGTGCTGCGGAAATTGTCGAGATCGGGGATCTTCTGCCGTGTCGTAACGACACAGAGTCCCCGATTGCGCACGGCGAGGCCGCGCAACAGAGACTTGAGCGCCGGATCGCGCAGTTCGCCTGTCCTCGCATCCTGCAGCGGCTCGAGTCCGTCGAGGATCAACAGTGTTCGTTGCGCAGCGACGAGCTCCGCGAGTCGCGAGCCTTTCGTCCAGCCGTCTGCTGCGCTCGCGGCCATCGCAGAGTCGCCAAAGAATTCGAGCGCGGTCTTCAGGAAAACATCGCTGCTGCCTTCGCGATAGAACGACCAGTCGAAGTAGCGCTCGACCTTGTCCATCTTTGTCGCCGCCCAATGTGCGGCGAGTGTTGACTTGCCGACGCCACCGAAGGCGACGATCGTTACTGCATTCGTGTTTCCGTTCCATGCCTCGTCAAGCATTGCCATCTCGCTCTCGCGCCCGATGAGAAGCTCGGAGGATGGCAGGCGGGAGACACGCAATTCTTCGGTGCAGGCGCGTTAGGCGCAATCGCAATCAGTTTCGCGCAGATTTCCTTGAGCAGGACCTGACGTTTCGGCTTCGCGAGTGTCGAGAGCGGTTTGGAAACGTCATGTGCGGCCTGGTACTGCGCGATGGCCGTTTGCTCGTAGAGGCACGGGCTCACGCAGATCCAAAACACGGTGTGCCCTTCGAGCAGCGGCGGGAGCTCGTGCTTCGTGATGAAGTCGGATTTCAGGAAGTTGTCGCTCACGAGAAGGACGGCGACGGTTGAGGATCGGATCGCGCCCGCGATCTCGTCGCGCCACTTCGCGCCGGGTGCGATCTTTGTGTCGTCCCACGGCTCGATCGCGGGGGCGAGCATGGTCGTCAGCTCGTCGAGGTACTTCTTGTCCTTGTGGCTGTAGCTGATGAAGACCCTTGTCACGAAGACAAGTTACCGCAATCCGTTCTCCACCGTCTTCGTCAACGGATCCTCCCCATACCACCGGCGGTGAAATTCCAGCAGTGCGTCGCGGCTCGATGGTTTCGATTCGAGCGGGGCGGTGCCGGCAGCGGCGTGGAAGAGGCGGGGGAAGGCGTAGAGGGAGAATTCGAAATTGCGTTTCGAGTACTCGCTGCCGAGGCGGGCGAAGGCGGCGCCGTCGATCTCGAATTTCTTTGTCCCTTTGTAGGAGAGATCGACGCGTTTGTAGCGCTTCTCTTTCAGCTGCTTCGCGAACTCGAGAAAGGCGGTGTGCACGTCGATGGGGGTTTGGCGGAAGCTCAGGCCGCGGAGGTCGTAGACCACCACGCCCGGCACGATGTAGTACTGGTAATGCGCCGACACTTCCATGCCGCGGAAGGCGTCGCTTTGTTTGAGGATGTCGTTCACCGGCTCTTGCAATAGGAAGAGATTGACCGAATAGCCGATCAGGGCGGCGATGAGTGGGGTTCCGACGAAGATCAGCTTCTTATGGCGCAGGGCAGGGAGCGGGATCGACACACGCTCCATCTTCAGCTGTCTGCGGATCATCTCCATGAATTTCGTCTTTTGTTTTTTACGCGGCGATGCCGGCGGCTCGACGGGGATCGCGTAGTACGCGATCGAGAGCAGCAGGCCAGCCGCGATCGAGAGCACTCCCACCGGGCGGAACACGAGCAGCGCGCCGAGGCCGAACAGGTACATGACCCAGCTCGCGTAGTTCACGCGCGAGCGGAGGCGCTGCGCGCGCTCGCGATAGAAATCTTCGTCGACGACTTCCGAGCAGTGCTTGCAGCGCACCGCGGTCGGCGAGATCGCGCCGCCGCAAAACTTGCACTCCGTCGACTCGGTATCCGACGCGCGGCGCCGCTTGACGGCGAGGTCCTCGGCGCGCCGTTTCGGGGCCACGTTGAGGAGGATCAGCCCGCACGTCCCGCAGGCAGCCGCGTCCGCCTCATTCAGCGCGTGGCACTCGGGGCATCGCATGGCGACGCCAAGGTGCAACCGCGCTGCCATCGCTACCGACGCCGCCCGAACCGCCTCTCGATATTGAACCCGAGGTGGATGTCGCCCGAATCGAGCGGCGTGCCCTGGAACGTGCTCGTGACGTACTGATCCGCCGTCGAGGCCTGGCTGTTCGTCAGCAGGATTTCGAACCAGTGCCCGCCGATCTGGCGCTTGACGCCGACGGACCAGCCGAGATCGGCGTCCATCTCGTCGGGCAGATCGCGGTTCGGCGGCACGAGCTCGGCGACGATGCTCAGACCGGGGCGCATCGTCCAGACGAAGCCGACCGGGATGTTGAACGCGTTCTTGAACAACGCCCCCGAGGAGGTGCCGCTGACGGCGCGGCCCGCCTTCGTGGCGACCGTCGGGATCGCGAAGATTTCCGCTTTCTTTCCGAACTGATGCGAGACGATGGCTTGCGCGAAGAACGACGTCCGCTCTTCGAGGTTCTTCTCGCTGCGCCAGTCGACCCCGCCGCGCAGCGAGAGATTGAAGCGGCACTGACGGCGCCTGTTGCAGAACGACAAACTTTGCAGCGCCTTCGAGCGTGTCGTTCGTGTTGCTGCGCATCAGCGACAGTTGGAGGTCGCGGCGCAGCGCGTACGAGAGTCCGAAAACGACGTCGGCATTCGTGTCGAGTCCGAACAGCGAATGCAGTTGGTCGCTGAAGCTGCCCTGGTCGAGCGACTGATTGAAGCGATGCGAGAATCGCACTTCGTACGTGCCGCGCGCCGGCATGCTCGGACTCGGAAGCGTGAGGAACCAGTCGCCGGTCGGGAGTCGCGTGATGGGTTTGTAGGCATCGGTTTGCGCCACGCCGATGTTGCGACGAAAACGAGGAACGCAGAACGCAGAGCGCAGAATTTAGAAATCTTCGCTTTCTGCGTTCATCGTTCTGCGTACTGCGTTCTGCGTTCTGCGCATTAATCATTCGGGGCACCTCGACGAATCCAGTCTCTCACCAGCGAAATCTGCGCATCGCTCAGCGGCGGAAGGCTTTGCGGCATGCGGTCGCCGGTGATCCCGGAGCCGGTGATCTTGCGATACAGATAGGAGCTCGCGGGATCGCCGGGCGTGACGCGTTTGAGCGACGGCATCTCGACGCTGGCGACGTTCACCGTCATCGCGTACGCCTGCGACGCGGTGAGGATCATCTGCGACTGCTGGCCGATCGGATGATGACAATTGATCTGCGCGCAGGTGGGCGTGAAGATTTCGGCTTGCACGCGCGTGAAGGTGGCGGTGGGATCGATCGGAGTGCCGCCGCCGCCGGGGTCGGTCGGAGTCTCGAGCTTGCCGCATGCCACGAAGAGCAGGGTGAGGATGAGGATTGATCGTGAACGCATTGGCGGCAGGTAAGGTAGCATCGGATCGTGCATTCCGTCGATGAGCTGTTCGCCGTCGTCGTTCGGGAAGCTGATGACGACGCGCGATGGACCGCCATTCGTGAGCTGCACGCCCTCGGGACGCGCGAAGTGTTCGACCGCGCCGCGCAACTCTGTCAGGCCGACGACGCGTCGACGCGCATCGCCGGCGCCGACATCCTCGGCCAGCTGAACGCGTACGCGGATGAAGGAATGCGCATTCTCACGTCGATGCTCGATGATGCCGAGCCGGGCGTCGTCGAGTGTGTCGTGCACGCGCTCGGACAGCAGCAGGACGCGCGCACGGTCGAAGCGCTCGCGCGCGCCGCGGAGCACGAAGCGTCGAATGTTCGCTGGGCGGTAGCGACGGCGCTGGAGGATCTGATCGGCGACGAGCGCGCCGAGCGGGTGATGCTCGCGCTGATGCGCGACGGCGACACCTCGGTCCGCGATCGCGCGACGTTCGCGGTGGGAAGCCTCTCGGATCACGACACGCCGCGCATCCGCGCCGCGCTTTTCGAGCGCCTCCGCGACGACGATCGCTGTGTCGCCAACGAAGCCGCCCTCGGCCTCGCCCGCCGCCGCGACGCGCGCGCCATTCCCTACATCGCCGGCGCCGTGGAAGGGAACGACGGCGAGGAGATCGAGGAAGCGGTGGACGAGATCACCGCGCCCGACATGCTCACGGAGCTGCTGAAAGCGCGCGACGCGTTAGGCGACGCGCATGGGTTGAAGACGCTGATCAGCCGGTGCAGGGCGCGGCTGTAGGACGAGGCGGCGAGGACGCCGCCTGATCAGCCGGCGAGGACGCCGGCGCTCCGACATCCGCGCCGTAGTCCTCGGAACGCCGGCGTCCTCGCCGCCCCTGCCTCACTTCTTCTTCGCCTCCGCCACCATCTTCTCCACATCCGCCAACAGCTTCTTCGCATCGTAGAGAATCCCGTCCTTCATCACGTAGCGAATGCCGCCGGCGCGCTCGACGGTGTTCGTGGCGTCGTTCACGCGAAGGGCGCCGGTGCCGTAGAGCACTTTGAGGTTGTGCAGCGGGTTTTCTTCGACGAAGACGAGGTCGGCGAGCATGCCGACGCGGACTGCGCCGCGATCGGTTTTGCCGAGGGAGTCGGCGCCGTTCAGCGTGGCGGCGCGGATCACTTCGAGGGGATGGAAGCCGGCTTCCTGCAGCAGCTCGAGCTCGCGGATGTAGTCGAAGCCGTAGAGCTTGAAAATGAATCCGCTGTCGGAGCCCGTGGTTACGCGGCCACCGCGGTTTTTGTATTCGTTGATGAAGTCCATCCAGATCCGGTAGTTGTTCTTCCACTCGATCTCGTCGCGCGTGGTCCAGTCGAACCAGTACGAGCCGTGCGCCTTGCGGCTCGGCTGATAGAACTTCCAGAGCGACGGCAGGGTGTACTTGTCGTGCCATTCGGCGCGCATGGCGCGCATGAGATCGCGGCTCGCCTCGTAGATCGTGAGCGTCGGATCGAGCGTGAAGTCGAGCTTCAGCAGTTCGTCGATCACTTCCTTCCGTTTCGCGCTGCCGGGCGGCGCGGCTTGCTTCCAGAGCCGGCCGGCGTTGCCGAAGCGATGCTGCTCGTCGAGGTAGTTGTAGTCGTCGGGGAAGTCCTGGATGGTGCGGTCGGCGAAGAGCGACTCGGGGAGGCCGTACCAGTGCTCCATGCCGCGAAGGCCGAGGCGCGCGGCCTGGAGAATGTTCATCCGGGAAACGCCCATCTGACTGAGATGCGTCGTCGAGCCGAGGCCTTGTTTTTTCGCTTCGTCGAGCAGAGCGGGGAGGATGTTGGGATCGTAGATCGGATCGCCGCCGCCGAAGACCTTCAGTCCTTCGAAGCCGGTCTTCGCCGCCCACTGCACGAACTTGCGCGCCTGCTCGGGCGTGTTGATCAGGCCACCGTCCCACTGTCCGGACGTCGTGAAGACGTACGGCACGATGCGCGGCGCGACGATCTCGTTCTTCGCGCTGCGCGCGCGCTCGTGCATCGTCCACGTCGCACCGTTGCCGGAGCCCGGCTCGCGCACCGTTGTCACGCCGTGCGCCATCCACAGCTTGAACACGTACTCCGCATTCGTCCCCTGCGCGTCGCCGCCGATGTGGCCGTGCATGTCGATGAAGCCCGGCAGCACGTACATCTTCGACGCATCGATCTCGCGGTCGCCGCCTTTCGGACGCCCCTCCGCATCGATCGGCACTTTGGGGTATCCGACCGTGTGGATCTCCGCGATGCGATTGCCTTCGATGATGATGTCGACCGGCCCGATGGCCGGCGCACCGGTGCCGTCGATGAGCGTCGCGCCGCGGATCACCAGCCGCTTGTACGGACCGTCGCCTTCATCGGGACGGCGATCGGGCGCATACGGCTGATCGGCGAGCGCGGCGAAGGCGAAGAGAAGGAATGCAATAACGATAAAGCGACGCATCGGGGAATTTTATGTCGAGGCTGCCACCGTTTACGCGTGCGTCCAAAATCTTTGAGAAGGAGCTTCACCTTGACCCATCGCATTCGCGTTGCGCTCGTCGCCGCCGCACTGTTGCTCACCAGCTTCGCCGCGTTCGCCGACGAGGAGTACAAGTTCAGCGTTCACAACAACACCAAGCAGGCCATCAAGAAGATCCTCGTCTCCGAAGACGGTGAGGAGTACGGATTCTTCAACATCGGCGCGGGCATCAAGCCGGGCGCCACGGTCGAGCTGGTGTGGGATGCGTCGACGAACGGCGAGTCGTGCGAGCAGCACTTCAAGGCCGTCTTCGCCGACGGCGAGGAGTCGGAGGCCGTGAAGTTCGATTTCTGTGAGGAAGGCCTCACCCTCGAATTCGATTAGTTCCCCTCACGCGACGTCCGCCCCGCGCGGGCGTCGCGCATACCGCCGGGCTTTGCGCTATTCTTCAAATAACGATGGCTCGGCACTTCCTGGTCCTGATCGTCCTTTCGTTTGCCGCGTCGATGGCAGCCGCTGACGACGTGTGTCCGCGCTTCGCACCCGAGGGCGTCCTCTTGATTTCGGCGAGCTCGCGGTTTTCCGGCGGCGTAGCAGGCAGCTATCAGGTCTTTCGCCCGAATCAGCCCATCTCATTCGCCGTCCAGGGCTGGCTGTGCGTGAACTGCATCGGCCCGCTCTATTCGATTCAGCCATGCGACAAGCTCACGTGGCAATTCGGCGATGGTACGTCCCTCGTTTCCTTTGGAAGGACTCCGGTGACCCATTACTACGCGGCGACCGGGGACTGGAATTACACGGTGAGCGTGACGATCGAGAACAGTCTCGGAACGGCCAGAACCTCGCAATCGCTCATCATCGCGGAAGGCACTGCCTCGCTGCTCCGCATCAGTCCCGCCGAAGTGCAGGAGGCGGATCAAGTGGTCTGGGTTCCGGTCATCCGTACGGGCAACCTGCAGTCGCACGTGTCGGTTGCGTACCAGGTCCGATCGCCTACCGGCGACAATCCGTCAGGCACGCTCGATCTCGGGCCCGGCATCGACAGGACATGGATTCCGGTGCGGGTGGTGGACGACGATGTTTCTGAGTGGCCGGCTTGGTTCATCAGCATTCTCTTGACGAATCCTGCGGGGGGCGCCGGGGTCGACTACGGGTTTGCGAGCGGAGCGATCGTGAAAGACGACGAGCCGTATCCCACCGCGACGCTCACGGATGTCGAAGTCCTCGAGAGCGCCGGCGTGGCGCGGATTCCGGTGATGATCGACGTTCCGCTGTCGGAGTCCGCGTACTACTCGTTGCACTTCGACGGCGGCACCGCCGCCGCGGGCGCCGACTACAAAGCGTCGCCGGGCTCCGGGACGTTTCCCGCGCGGCAGAAAGCCGCGTTCGTCGAGATCCCGATCGTCGACGATGCGGTTGCCGGAGGCCGAGGAAACGATTTTGCTGAGCTTCCGCGCCGACGACCGGTGGTACGGCGGCGCGCACGAGTATCCGCAGTTGCGCAATCGTGTCGTCCGGATCACGATCCTCGATGACGACGGCGACTCGCCGCGCCGCCGTTCGGCCCGCCATTGACCGCGCCCGCGGTGCGATAATGCCGCAAACCAGTGGAAGAACGGCCCACGGATCGTCGTTTCGGCGGCCGTCCCTCTTCGTCATGACACCATCGCTGACGCTGCTGCACTCGGAAGGGTTTCCGATCGGGCGCTACGCCGAAGCGCTCCGCCGCGAGTCGATCGCGCAGCGGCGCGTTTCCGGCCTCGATCAGCTCCTCGGCGGTGACGGCGTCGGCCTCCGCGTCGTCCTCGTCGATCCCGCGATTCTCGACGGCGACCGCAAGACGCTCGTGCTCGACCCGAGGACTGCCGTCGTGGGAGTCGGACTCGCGGAGCAGCCTCGCTGGCTCACGGATGAAAACGTTTACCTCGATCTGCCGAAGGATCCGTCCGCGCCGGCGCTGATGAGCGCGATCAAGCGCGCGTTTCAGTTCCTCTATCAGAAGCAGCGCGCCGATCAGCTCGAGAAACAGCTCGGCGAGCGGACGCGCGAGCTGCGGCAGGTCGCGGAAGTCGGCGCGGCGCTCTCCACCGTCCGCGATCACTCCGTGCTCCTGACGATGATCCTCAACAAAGCCCGCGAGCTTTCGCGCGCGGATGCGGGATCGCTGTATCTCCTCGACGAAGTCGGCGGGAAGCAAATGCTGCGCTGGAAGCTCGCGCAGAACGACTCCATCGACGTCGAGGCCTTCGAAGAGCGCGTGCTGCCGATCACGCGCAAGTCGCTCGCCGGCTACGTGGCCATGACCGGCGAGATGCTGGCCATCGACGATGCGTACAACCTTCCGGAAGGCGTCGAGTACGAGATCAATCGCTCGTTCGACGAGAAGAACGGATATCTCACGCAGTCGCTGCTCGTCTTCCCGATGACCAATCACGCGGGGGAGACGATCGGCGTGCTGCAGCTGATCAATCGCCGCAAGGCCGGCGTCACCGCGCGCCTCAACGCGCAGACGGTTCCGGACAACGTCGTCGCGTTCAACGAAGACACGGCGGACATCATGCGCGCGCTGGCGAGCCAGGCCGCGGTCGCGGTCGAGAACAACCTGCTCTACGAATCGATCGAGCGTCTGTTCGAAGGATTCGTCACCGCCGCGGTCACGGCGATCGAGCAGCGCGATCCGACGACGTCGGGTCACTCGTTTCGCGTCGCCGATCTCACCGTCGAATTGGCGAAGGTCGTCGATCATCTCGACGACGCGCAGTACCGCGACGTCCGCTTCACGCCCGACCAGATCCGCGAGATCCGCTACGCCTCGCTGCTGCACGACTTCGGCAAGGTCGGCGTGCGCGAGCAGATCCTGATCAAGGAGAAGAAGCTCTATCCGCAGCAGATCGAGATGGTGCGAAGCCGCTTCGAGTTCGCGATGAAGGCGATCGAGAACGACGCGAATCGCCGCAAGCTCGATTACGTGTTGCAGTACGGCCGCGACGGATACGACGCCTTCGCCGGGAACGTCGATGCGGAGCTGGAAGCGCAGCTGACGCGGTTGCAGAAGGACTTCTCGTTCATCGCGCAGTCGAACGAGCCGACCGTGCTGCCGGAAGGCGACTTCCAGTATCTGCAGCAGCTGGCGACGGTGGAGTTCGAAGACATCCGCGGCGAGCGCCGGTTGCTGCTCGATCCGGAAGAGGCGCGCATCCTTTCGATCCGCAAAGGCAATCTCGATGCGGCGGAACGGATCGAGATCGAGAGCCATGTCACCCACACGTTCAACTTCCTGCAGAAGATCCCGTGGACGCGCGACCTCGCGTCGGTCGCGGAGATCGCGTACGCGCATCACGAGAAGCTCAACGGCCGCGGCTATCCGCGCCGGCTCACCGCCGACGGCATTCCGATTCAGTCGCGCATGATGACGGTGTCGGACATCTACGACGCGCTGACGGCGAGCGATCGCCCGTACAAACGCGCCGTGCCGACCGAGCGCGCGCTCGACATCCTGCGCATGGAGATGAACGAAGGCTTCCTCGACCCGTCGCTGGTGGGCGTGTTCATCGACGCGAAGGTGTACGAGCGTGCCGGAGTGCTGCGGACCTGACGTACACTTACTCCCGAAGGAGAACGTCATGGCCAAGGGCACGAATCAGCGCAAAGAAAAAAAGAAACCGAAGAAAGACAAGAAGTAGTTTTGTTCGGCCTGGAGACCGCTCGCCTGATCATTCGCCCCTGGCGAGCGGAAGACCGCCCCGCGTTCGCGGCGATCATGTCCGACGCGGAGGTGATGCGCTATTTGAACCACGGGCGCACGTTCACCGAAACGCAGGTGGATGAGTGGCTGGCGCGGCAGGCGCGCCAGCTCGAGGAACACGACGTCTGCATGGGCGCGGTGATCGAGAAGAGCAGCGGGAAGCTGATCGGGATCTCCGGCACGCAGCCCCTCGGGACGACCGGCGATCTGGAGATCGGCTGGATCTTTGCGCGCGAGACGTGGGGCCGCGGCTATGCGACCGAGGCGGGACACGCTGCGATGCAGCACGTCCTCGAGACCCTCGGTCGCACGCGCGTGGTGGCCATCATCGATCCCGACAACGAGCCTTCGAAGAGCGTCGCGCGCGCCTCGGCATGCAGTGGGAAGCTCGGTACGTCGGCGCGCAGCTCGGGTATCGGCTGCCGGATGTCGTGGTGGACTTGTTTTACAAAGAAACTTCGTCATCCTGAGGCGCGAAGACGCCGAAGGATCTCAGCTTACGTAGCTTGAGATCCTTCGCTTCGCTCAGGATGACGGCGGCATTGCCGCCGTCACTTCACCGGATTCTCCGCAAACAACTTCGCGAACGCGCCCGTGGCCTGCGACAGCACCGCATGCGCGGCGGCGCTGTAGGCCTCGTTCGTCGTTTCCGCGACGCGTTTTTGTTTCTTGCTGACGTTGTCGACGACCGGTCCGAGGACCTCGCCGGTCTTCGTATCGACGACGAACATCTCCGCGAACTCGACGTCGGTGTCGAGCGCTTTCTTCAGCGTCAGCGCGCCGTCGTCACCCTTGAACACGATCCCGCCGTAGCGGGTCTGCTCCGCGCGCACCACGCGCGTCGAGAACGTCGGGATGCTCATCGCCAGCGATGCGCCCACTTCCGCGCGACGCGCGATGAGTCCGCTCTTGTTGCCGCTCGACTGCATGTGCGCGAAGTCGATGACGATCATCGGTGCGATCGACACCGGCGCGCTCATGGCCTCGGACTGCTTGTTGAACGCGCGCATGTTCTTCTGACTCAGGCCCGCGTCGCCCCACGAATCGCCGACCTGCCACCAGAGCGGCATGCCCGTCGGGCTGAACGCCTTGCCTTTCAGGAGGCCGGCATCGACCGGCTGCGGCACGGGGATGGTCTTGAACTCCGCGTACGTCGCGGCTTCCGGCACGACCACTTCGCGGCCGGCCGCTTTCAGCTGATCGAGAAACAGCTTGTAGGCCTCGTCGGTGATCTTCTGCAGCGTCGCGTCGTCGACGCCGCGGAGGTCGACTTCCATCTTCGCGCGCGCCGAGCCACGCTCCACGCCGCCCGGCAGATACGTCGCGCCGACGAACGCGCGGGCCTCGTTGTGCGTCACGAACACGACCCGGAAGCCCGAGACGGCGACGCGGTTCGTCTTCGCGAACGCGGTTACTGTCTTCGCGCCGAACGTGCCGCCCATCTTGCCGTCGAACCAGTCGGACGGATTCAACTCGGGAAGAGAAATCGTATTGGCCGCGATTAAAGCGGCGAACAGCAGAGTCTTCATGATTTGGCCCTCACCTCAGATCGCGCAAAACAGGGGGAAAGTCCCTCAACTCGCGGCGATTTTTTCGCTGATCGCGCTCGTCGTGATGCTTTACCGGAAGGCCGTGCGCCTCTGGTGGATCTGGGATGACCCGGCGACGCTGCGGCTGGTGCTCGACCGCACGGTCTGGCAGCCGTTCGTCGACGGCGCGTCGTGGCCGCGGAAGATGTTCACGCCGCTCCTGACGGTGTTCTTCGAGCTGCAAACGGCATTGTTCGATCTCGACGCCGAGCGGTTCTACGTGCTCCATCTGGTCGTGGTCGCGGCGACGGCGATCGCGGTGTATTTCGCGTTCCGCTCGTTCGTCGGCACCGCGCCGTCGCTTTCGGCGGCGATCGTGTTCATCGCCGGACCGCCGCTCTGTTCGATCGTCACGCAGCTCTCGACCGTGCACTACTTCCTGGCGATCTTCTTCGCCGCGCTCGCAGTGATTTGCTGGCGGCGCTCGAGTGTCCTTTCGGCGCTGTTCTATCTGCTTTCCTTGCTGGCGAAGGAAGTCGCGGCGCCGCTGCCGCTCGTGCTGCTTTGCCTCACGGATCGGAAGCGGCGGGTGATCCCACACTTCATCGCCTTCGCGGTGTACTTCGTCTGGCGCGGCCTCGTGCTGGACACCTGGCTCGGCGGATACGGGTGGGCGGTCGGCGGAAAAGACTGGCGCACGCTGGTCGCGTTTCCCTGGAAGATCCTCGTCTTCGCCGGCGTGCCGTTGATTTGCGCGATCGCCGTCGTGTTCTTGCTCGGAATTCGCAGTCGCCGCGGCTGGCTCGTCCTATTGCTCGCGATCGTTCTGTCGATCGCGCCGTACGCGCCGATGGCGAAAGATCTCGCGGCGCGATTCGCGGTCGTGCCGTGGCTGACCTTTGCCGCGGGCTTCGCCGCGGCCGTGAGTGGCGATTCAGAACCGCCGCCTTCGCGCGGCGATCCTCATCGTCATTCCGCTCTTCACGCTGGTCGCGAATCGCTACGAATGGACGCGCGAGTTTCGCTACAAGCGCCGCATGTCGGATGAGAATCGCTTCTTCTTCTACGACCTGCCGGCGAACGGACTGCTGCGCGATCCGTTGCTGACCGGGCACGACATGGGAGAGCTGAACTGGTTGCGCACGGACTACGTGCGCCGCGAGCCGGGCGGCCTCTGTTTCTACGACGACCTCTATCTCGCCACGACCGACATTCGCGGCAAGCGCGTGTGGCAGTACAACGTCAATCGCCGGGCGATGGAGGACATCACCTCCGACCTCGATGCGATTCTCAAACGCCATCAGCGGATCACGCGCATGGACGCGCCGCTTTCCGCGCGCTTCCAGTATCGCGACGGAACGCTGCAATGGGAGCTCGGTCCGTACGATCGCGGGCAGTACTTCGCGCTCTTTGGCAATGGCATTCAAGCCGGCCCCATCGCGCGCCGCGACGGCTTTCGCCTTCCCGCGGCGACAACGGTCGCGTTGCGCATCCGCTACGGCTCGCCCGAGGGATGGATTACGTATTCGCCCGAACTGACGCTCGATCTGGGGGAGAGTCCGGCGTTCGAGTGGTCACGGTAGGACTTATAGGTCCTATAGGTCCTATACGACCTATAAGTCCTAGGACCCCGAGTGCAGCACTGCCTCCCCATACCGCACTTTCTTCCCGGCCTCCAGCCGCACGCGCGAGAGATCGATCCGGCCCGGCTCGAGCAGCACGACCACGCTCGACCCCATGTGAAACGTGCCGAGGCGGTCGCCGGGGCCGATCGGAACCGCGGGATCGTACGAGCGGGTGGCGGGAGTGGCGCGCGACACGTTGGAGATGAACGAGTCGTAGGCGACAGAGATCTTGCCGACGTTCGTTGCGCCGATCATCACCACCGCGACGAGGCCGTAGCTCGACTCGACGTACGTGACGACCCGCTCGTTCACGGAGAAGAGCTCGTTGATGTTCGCCATCGACCAGTCGTTCACCGGCCACAACATTCCCGGGATATGCACGCTCTTCGTGATGCCGCCGCCGACGGGGGAGTGGACGTGGTGGTAATCCTGCGGCGAGAGATAGAGGTTGAAGAAGACGCCGGCGTCGTAGCGCCGCGCGAGCTCGTCATCGCCGAGGAAACTGGCGACGGTGTACGTCTTCCCCTTGATCTGCTCGAGACGGCCGTCGGTGACGATGCCGCAGCCGCGCAGCGTGCCGTCGACCGGCGAGACGAGCTCGCCCTCGATCGGACGCAGACCCTCGCGCAGATCGCGGATGAAGAAATGTCCGATCGACGGATAGTGATGATGCGGATGCTCCGCCTCATCGACGTCGATCTGATACGTGTTCGCGAACCAGTGCACCAGCCGCCGCGCGATCGGCTTCGGCCAGCGGACATGCATCAGCCGGCCGATGGTGCGGCTGAGGTGGTTTTTGGGGACGTAGCGGAGGTAGCGGTACATAATCGTGCGCGATGAAGTCGCTGCTTCTCATCGTCATCCTTGCACAACTCCGACCCGTCCACACCTTCTCCATCGTCGCCCGCGATCCGGAGACCGGACAGATCGGCGTGGCCGTGCAATCGCACTGGTTTTCGGTCGGGCAGATCGTGCCGTGGGCGGAGGCGGGAGTGGGGGCGGTGGCGACGCAGAGCTTCGTCGATCCGTCGTACGGCAAGCTCGGACTCGATCTGCTGCGCGCAGGCAAGAGCGCGCCCGAAACGCTGCGCGCGCTGCTCGGCGGCGATGCCGCGTGTCAGGTGCGGCAGGTCGGGGTGATCGATGCAAACGGAAATGTCGCGACGTTCACCGGTGCGCGCGACATCTTCGCGGCCGGCGGCATTGCCGGGAGTGCGAGCAGCGTAAGCGATGTGATCTGCGGCGACGGCGGCGGTCGCCTCGCCATCGGGAAAGACTTCGCGGTGCAGGCGAATCTGATGGCGAACGACACCGTCTGGCCGGCGATGGCGAAGGCATTCACGTCGGCGAAAGGCGATCTCGCCGAGCGGATGCTCGCTGCGCTCGATGCGGCGCAGGAAGCCGGCGGCGACATTCGCGGGAAGCAGTCGGCGGCGCTGATCGTGGTCAGTGCGAAGTCGAGCGGGCGCGCGTGGCAGGATCGCGTTTTCGATCTGCGCGTCGATGATCATCCGCAGCCGCTCGTCGAGCTGCGCCGGCTCGTCGCGCTGCAGCGCGCGTACAACCACATGAACGCCGGCGATCTCGCGGTCGAGCACAAGGACAACGAAAGCGCGCTGCGCGAGTACAGCGCCGCGGAAAAGATCGCCGCGTCGACGAGCGGCATCCCGCAGAGCCGCTACGCGGAGATGCTCTACTGGCACGCGGTCGCGCTCGTGAACATGCAGCGCGTCGACGACGCGCTGCCGATTTTCGCGCGCGCGTTCGCGCTCGAGCCGTCGTGGCGCGAGCTGACTCCGCGTCTCGTGCGCTCGGGTCTGCTGCCCGACGACGCGCAGCTGATCGCGCGCATCGTTGGCAGTCATCCTGCTCCCTGACCGGGCGTGAACATTCTCCTCTTCGTTGTTGCGCTTGCTGCAAACCGCGCCGCGCTGCCCGACCTCCCGCACGAACGCGTCGACCGTTTCGTCGAACGCTTCACCACCGGCGACAAGCGCGCCGAGATCGACGAGGCCTTCGGGCGCATGCCCGATGTCGAGCCGATGATCTCGGAGAAGCTGCGCCGCAAAGGAATGCCGCAGGAGCTGATCTACCTGGCGATGGCGGAGTCGGGCTTCAATCCGAAAGCGCACTCGCGCGATGAAGCGATCGGGATCTGGCAGCTGATCCCCGACACCGCGCGGCGTTACGGATTGAAAGTGAACGATGAAGTCGACGAGCGCCGCGACGCGGAGAAAGCGACCGACGCCGCGCTGTCCTACCTGTCGTATCTCTACAACCGCTTCGGCTCATGGTATCTCGCCGCGGCGGCGTACAACACGGGTGAGAATCGCGTCGCGCGCATCATGTCCGAAGCCACGGGAGCGGAGACCGGAACCGACGCCGACTTCTACCGCATCGTCGAGCAGCTGCCGGGCGAGACGCGGGACTTCGTGCCGGCGATGCTCGCGCTCTCCCGCATCGGGAAGACGCGAGATTAGGGGTTGGTGTTTAGGGGTTAGCAGATCGAGCTCCGAACCCCTAACACCTATCCCCCAACCCCCAACCCCTAAGCGTTCGCCTCCGACTGCTGCCGGATGCGCTCTTCCTGCTCGCGCAGCTCGGGCGTGAACTCCGCGCCGAAGTCCTCGGCTTCGAAGATCGGGCGGATCTCGAGATCGCCTTCTTCATTGCTCGGGTTCGGGGCGCGCTTCGCCCACTCGATCGCCTCATCGAGCGACTTCACCTTCCAGATCCAGAAGCCGGCGATCGTGTCGTTCGTCACGCCGAACGGACCGTTCTGCACCGTTCGTTCGCCTTTGCCGCCGAAGTGCACGCGCGCGCCCTTCGACGTCGGATGCAGTCCCTCGCCGGCCTGCATGATCCCGGCCTTCGCCAGTTCTTCGTTGTACTTCCCCATCTCCTCGAGGAGCTGTTGCGAGGGCATCACGCCCGCTTCGGAATCCTTGCTTGCTTTCACAATCACCATGACTCGCATCGTCGTTTCCTTTCTCGTCATCCTGAGCGTAGCGAAGGATCTCATGCACGAGGTCCATGCCTCGCAGCGGAGATCCTTCGCCGTCTTCGCGGCTCAGGATGACGCTCGCGTCACTTTTCCCAGCCGGTGCGCATGCCGCCGTTGATGATCCAGGGAGTGCCGTAGCGGTCGTTCAGCATGCCGAACCCGTCCGCCCAGAACGACTCGCCCCACGGCATCGACACGTTCGCGCCTTCCGAGAGTCCGTCGAACGCCGCTTGTCCTTCAGCCGCGGTCGGATAGCTCAGCGTCACGCTGAAGCCCTTCATCCCCTGATAGCCAGGGCCGAATCCGACCATGCTGTCGCCGGCCATGAGCACGGCGCCGTCGAGATCGAGACGGGCGTGCATGATCCGGTCCTCATTCCCGGGGGGCATTTGCCCCGCGTCCATCGGCGCCTCTCCGTTCGTGAGCAGCACGCTCAGCGTTCCGTTGAGGGCCTTCTCGTAGAAGCGCATGGCCTCGGCGCAATTTCCATCGAAAGAGAGATAAGCGGTGAGTTGGGTCATTGTCCAGTTCCTTTCTGTCAGTCAGGGTTGTTGTGGTGACAATATAGTATCGACTAGTCCTAAAAAGCAACTAGAAAGTTGTTACAAAGTACGAAGCAGTGTATATTGATGTCCATGAACGCCAAGCGCACCTATGAAGACGGATGCGCGACCGCGCACGCGCTCGACCTCATCGGCGAGCGCTGGGCGATCCTGGTCGTGCGCGAGCTGATCCTCGGCCCGAAGCGGTTCACCGACCTCCGCACTGGCCTCCCCGCCATCAGCCCGAACGTGCTCACGCAGCGGCTCGAGGAGTTGGAGACCGCAGGCGTCATACGCCGGCGCAAACTGCCGCCGCCCGCCGCCGCGTGGGTCTACGAGCTGACGGAGTGGGGCCTCGAGCTCGAGCGCGTGATCATGGCCCTCGGCCGCTGGGGCGCCCGCTCGCCGAACCTGATGCAGGGCTTCCCCCTCAGCGTCGACGCCCTCGTCCTCTCGCTGCGCACGATGTTCAGCGGCGAAGCGGCCGGCGCGTTCAAGGCGACCGTCGAGCTACGCATCGGCGAAGACCGTTTTCGCGCCACCGTCGCGAACGGAGAGATGGACCTGACCCGCGGCACGCTCGACCATCCCGACGCGATCATCGAGACAGATCCCAACACCCTCGTCGCCATCGTCTACGGCGGCCGCAAATTCGCCGAGGCCGTGCGCGCGGGGGATTTGAACGTGGAGGGGGATAAGGCGGTGGCGAAGCAGTTTTTGTCGTTGTATCCGTTGCCGGCGCCGGCGTGAGCTCCACCTGTCAGTGCGTTGAGGACTCGAGCCGCTCGACGCGCGCCTGTAGCTCGGCGAAGCCTTCCTCGAGCGTACGTATGCGGCGAGCGAGCTCCGAGTGAGAGAACTTGATCATCGCCTGCGTTTCCGCAGCTGTTCGTTCGATTCTCTCGCTTAGCTCTTCCGTTTTTCGCTCGATCTTCTCGTCGAGCACCGAAACGGTTTCGCTCAACGCATCGAATCTCGACACCATCGACTCGAGCGTCACGTCGAAATGCCGGCGCATCTCGGCAGCGGTTTGATCCACGTGGCGGCGTGTCTCGAGATGGGCGCCGGCATTCTCCTCGAACAGCCGTTTGAGCTCGTCATCGGTCATCAATGAAATTCTACCTCGGGCGTAACCGCCGCAACATTTCGATCGCCTCCGTGCCACTCGGATTCAGCTCGTGCGCTTTCTCGTACGCGCGGATCGCCGCCGCGCGATCGCCTGTCGCGGCGTAAGCCTCGCCGAGGCGCGCGTGAAATCCGGCTTCCTCCGGATAGCGCTCGACCGCGGTTTTCAGGAGCGTCAGCGCTTCCTGCAACTCGCGATGCTGCATGAGGCGGAGGATCTTCACATGCGTCTGCGCTTTCTCCTCCTCCGGCAGATTCCAGCGATCGTAATTCGGGCGAGTGCCGAGGATGTCGAGCTCGATCAGGACCTCGCCCCCGATGGCCTTGTTCCAGAAATCGGGACCGTCGACTCCGAAGTCGTGGCGCTTCACCGTCACGGCGCCGCTGCCGCCGATGCGGATGTTGCCCCAGCCGGTGTCGGCGACGCGGGCGACGGTGCGCGTCATCGGAATCGCGATCGCGCGCGTCACGCCCTTCATCGTCAGCTCGCCGTGCAGGAGATACTTGTTCGCGCCCTTCGGCTCGATCTTCGTGCTCTGAAACACGATCTTCGGATGCTTCGCGCTCGCGAACCACGCATCGGCCTGCAGATCGCGGTCGCGGCCGGCGTTGTCGCCCGTGTCGATCGATGCGGCATCGATGCTGATCGTCACCGACGAGCGCTCGGGATGCGCGTCGTCGTAGAGGATCGTGGCGCCGTAATTCCTGAACGTGCCGCGCACCTTCGACATGCCGAGAAACGAGACCGTGAAGCCGAGATACGAGTGCGCGCGGTCGATGGCGAAAATCTCGGCGCCGATGAGATCGATGCGTGCGGTGGGCGGCGTTTGCGCGAAGAGCGGAAGCGCGAGCGTGAGAGCGAAGAGTCGTGCGATGCGCATGCGCCGCAACGTAGCAGCGCGCGGCACGCGGAAGGTCCGGGGAGTGTCAGGATTGCGTCAGGGTCTGACGATCAGCACGAGCCCGACGATGCAGAACGCGACGCCGACGATGTTCGCGATCGTCAGCGTTTCGCGGAAGAGCATCACTCCGAACGGGAGGAGGATCAGCGCGACGGCGACGTTCGACAGCGCTGCGCCGAGGGAGACGTTGAGGCCGTTGCGGTAGGCGAGGAGGAAGCCGATCTCGACGCCGACGATGGCGAGACCCATCGCGACCACCGACCAGTTCAGCGTGCGGATCGACGCCATCGTCGGCATGCTGCGCTCGGCGATCAGCAGCGCCACCGTCGCCGCGAGCGCGATGATGTACGCGCCGGCCAGCACGAACAGCGGATTCGCCGTCCGCGGCACCGACTTCTGCGAGAAGTGGTAGACGACATTCGCGACGATGGTGAGCGCAAGCGGCAGCAGATAAGCGCGCATGCGGCGACGATAGCTCAAACGCCCCTCACCCGGCCCTTCGGGCCACCCTCTCCCCGCACGCGGGGAGAGGGGCTCTCGACGCAACTGTCCCGCGAGTGCCCTTCTCCCCGCATGCGGGGAGAAGGTGGCCGAAGGCCGGATGAGGGGCGGTACGTCTACTGCCCACGCACGCGCGCGTAATGCGCGGCCGCCTTCGCGCGGTTGCCGCAGCCGGCCATGCTGCACCAGCGGCGGGTGTGACTCTTCGTCGTGTCGTAGAAGATCAGGACGCAGTCGCTTCCCTCGCAGCGGCGGATGAGCGAGAGATCGGCGCCGGCCAGGAACTCGGCCGCGGCGCGGGCGATGAGAAACGGCGGTGTCACCGGCTGGCTCGGCCGGAACTGGAGCCGCGGCTGACCGGCGCGCAAATCGAGATGCGGCGTGCCTTCGATCGATCCGAGAGCGTCGTCGATGCCGGAGAGATCGCTGCTGCGCAGCTTCTTCCCCTCGGCGAGACGGAGGAACAGGCGCCGCAGGCTCGCCCGCAGCTCTTTCGCCTGGCGAAGCCACGGCTTCCGCGACTCTGCCGGCGTCGCGAGCCCGCTCTCGCTGAGCCAGCGCAGCAGATCCTCTTCGTCCGCCAGCAAATCCACAGGCTCGCCGTCAGCGACCGCTTCCGTGTTCACGAAGTCGAGCGCCGGGTGCCCGGCGACGAAGAAAAATGTTGTAACCGTCATTCGGTCTCTTTGCCTTGACAAGTTAAGGCCGTGAGCCTATAACCGTCAATGCTGTACTTTGGAGGTTAAGTTATGTCGTTACCCACCGGCCACGTCGGAATCAACGTCACCGACCTCTCCCGATCCCGCGACTTCTACGCCGACGTCTTCGGCCTCGACACCCTCGGCATCTCCGCCGATGGTCCGCGCCGCTTCGCGTTCCTCGGCAAGGGCGCGGACATCGTGCTCACGCTCTGGGAGCAGGGCCGCGGAGCGTTCGATCCGAACGCCCCCGGCCTGCATCACCTGTCGTTCCGCAGCGAATCGATGGACGACGTCCGCGCGGTCGAAGAGCGCCTGCGCGAGCGCGGCGTGAAGTTCCTCTACGACGGCGTCGTGCCGCACGCCGAAGGGCGCGACTCCGGCGGCATCTTCTTCGAGGATCCCGACGGCGTGCGCCTGGAGATCTTCGCGCCGAACGGTGCAAAGGACGCACGCCCGGCCGGCGACGGCCCGGCCTGCGGGTTCTTCTGATGTACCACGAAGGCGAGCTCGAAGCGCAGCGGCGGGCGGGCGTCGGCGAGCTCGCGGAACGCGTGGGGCGGATCATCCGCTCCACGATTCCCGCCGCCGCGGCCGAGTTTCTCGCCGCGCGTTCGTTCGTCGTCGTCGCCACGACCAACGCCGAGGGCGCGGTGCACGCGTCCATCCTCGGCGGCACTGCCGCGGCAACCGGCGACTCCACGATCGTGATGCAGCCATCGAGCGGCCATCTCGAGCTGGTTCGCGAGGACGTTGCCGAGACCGGAGTGATCGGAATGCTGGCCATCGATTTCCCGACGCGGCGGCGGATGCGCGTGAACGGGCGGGCGACGTTCAACGGCGGCGTGTTGCGTGTTGAGACGAACGAGGTCTATTCGAATTGTCCGCAGTACATTGATGAGCAGGGGCCGGAGTCCCGTTCGATCGCCGAGGCGAAGACGTTTTTTCTGGCGACCATGCATCCGGAACGCGGCGCGGATGCGTCGCATCGCGGCGGGCCTGCGGGATTCGTCCGCGTGTCGCACGGTCGCGTTTCGTGGCCCGACTTCCCGGGCAACAACATGTTCAACAGCATCGGCAACCTGCTCGTGAATCCGCGCTGCGGCCTCCTCTTTCTTCATCCGGACGGCAGCTCGCTGCAGATCGAAGGCACGGCGGAGGTGCAGTGGGAGGGCGAGCGCCGGATCGAAGTCAAGATTGAACGCCGCATCGGTTACTCTTAGGCAACAACAACGAACAGCTTAGGAGGAGGCCCCATGCGCCGGTTGCTCTCCCTCGTCGTGTTCTCGATGTTCGTCGTTTCCTCGTTGCATGCCGCGTGCGGCGTCGAGCGCTGGTCGGTCAAGACCGGCACCGATCCGCAGGCGCCGTCGGTGAATCTCGGCAGCTACGTTTCGTCCACGATCTACAACTTCCACCAGTCGGTGCGGCCCGGTTCCCTGCCGTCGAACGGCCGCGTCTCGCCGCGCGAGACGACGCAATATCGCCTCAGCGGCACGCTGACGAAGTACGTCCGCGAAGCGGATTCCGACTATCACCTCGTCATCAAAGACTCGGCGGGGCGGACGATGATCATCGAGCTTCCGGCGAGCAATTGCGTCGGCGCCGGCAGCCCGTTCGGCACCGGCATCTCGCGCGCGCGATCGCAATTCGATGCGCGCTTCACCGCCACGACGTCGATGAAGACGACCAACACGGCCGTAACGATCAAAGGCGTCGGCTTCTGGGACTTCATCCACGGGCAGACCGGCGTCGCGCCGAACGGCATCGAAGTGCATCCCGTCCTCGACATCACGTTTCCCGCGAGCGCGTCCGTGACGACGGAGCCGGAAGCCGAATCCGTGGCGCCGGAAAAAGTGTGGCCCGCGGACTTCGTGCTCGACGACGACGGCGGCCGCGTGCATGTCTATCGCGACGGCGAGGCGATAGGCGACATCCTCTTCCATGGCGGCGCCGTGATCGAGGATCCGTCGATTCGCGTTCTGTTCGCGGGCCAATGGAACGAACCCGAGAGGCGCACGGTGATGACGGACGTACGTGGCATCGATCGCGAAGCGCACATCCGCGAGCTCGATCGCTACGGCGTGCGCACGTTCGGCTTCCGCGTGGCATCGCAGCCGCTTCCGATGGCGGGCGGCGAGGTGATGGATCTCGACATCCAGCGCGCACTCGCGGCGGAGGTCGAGTCGGGCCGCATCCAGCACGTCGATCCGAATGCGATCTACGTCGTGATGCTCGACGCCTCGATGCAGCCGGCCCTCGGCGGCACGCGCGATTTCCTGTCGTATCACTCGGTCTTCCATCCGACCGAGCTGCCGATGCGCTACGTCGTCGTGCGCGCCGGAGCCGACCGCAACGCGATCCGCGCCAGCGTCGCCCGCGCACTCGTCAATCCGGAGGGCGATGGATGGTATTGAGACCGCGCGCGGTCCTCGTTCTGTCGTTCGCTCCTCGCCGCATGCAGCAGCGGCTCCGCGCTCGCGGAAAAAAATCGCGCGCGCATCAACAAGGTTCGCCTCGGCCAGACGCTCATCGAAGTCGAGCGGATCATGGGCCCGCCCGAACGCCGTGCCGCGCGCCTCCGCTACGACGGCGTGTCGATCGAGGAGTGGAGCTACGTCACCGACTACATGCGAAAGATGGACTCGCTGATCCTCTTCGTCGGCGGAAAAGTGCAGGAGATTCAGTCGGCGCCGTGGGAGGAGGACGAAGGCGAATCCGATTCCTCGAAGAGCAGCGAGGAGTCGCCCAAGTCGATGGCGAACAGCTCCCGCGCCAGCGCGCGCAGCTGCGACGGATCGATCGTCTGATCGCTCGCGCGCGCCGCCGCGATAACGCGTCACGACTTTCGGCCGCAATATCAGGCGCTCGTCTTTCGTGATGCGCTGGATCGTCAGCGTGTGGCGGAAGATCGACGCAGGATGCGTCGCGGTGTAGTAGTTCGCCATCTCGATGTCGCCGCTGGTGTGCGGTGCGCCGGAGAATTCATATAGATCCTCGACGACATCGCCGTAGTGCATCGTGAGCGTCCAGTGATGCGCGTCGCGGCGCAGCGAAAACTCGATCCCGTCCTGCAGCACCCGCGCGCCGTCGGCGAGCGGGATCGGCTCGAGCGGTCCCTCGGCGCCGAAGCCGACGTCGGCCAGCCACGGCTGATCGTCGATGTCGACGCGCAGGAGCATGTGATTGAGCTGGCGCTTGTCCGCCGGTCCGGCGCGGCCGAGGAGCGCCGTCGCCTGGAAACCGAGCGCGCGCAGCGCGGCACCGAAGAGCGTGTTCTGCTCGAAGCAATACCCGCCGCCGCAGCCGTCGAGAAATCGCTCCGCGATCGCGTCGACGTCGAGGTTCACCACGCCGCGGTGCTGGATCGTCAGGTTGTGAAACGGAAACGCGGCCAGATGCGCGACGTGCAGTTGCCGGAGCGTGTCCGCCGTCGGCGCTAGCGGCGGAGCAACGTCGAGCCGGGCGAGGTAGGCGTCGAGATTCACGGCGCCATCGTAAACGCGGAGGCGATATGCTCGCGCCATGAACAGCAGACGTCTCGGCGCTCTCGAAGTCTCCGCGATCGGCCTCGGATGCATGGGCATGAGCCAGTCCTACGGACCGGCGGACGAGCCGGAGTCGATTGCCACGATTCATCGCGCCATCGACCTCGGCGTCACGTTCTTCGACACCGCCGAGGTCTATGGACCGTTTCGCAACGAAGAGCTCCTCGGGCGCGCGTTGCGCGGGCGGCGCAACGGCCTCGTGATCGCCACGAAGTTCGGTTGGAAGATCGACGACGGCAAGATCAATGGTCTGAACAGCCGGCCGCAACACATTCGTCAAGTCGTTGATGAATCGCTGGCGCGCCTCGGCATCGACACGATCGATCTGCTCTATCAGCATCGCGTCGATCCCGAGGTGCCGATCGAAGACGTCGCCGGCACGGTCGGCGATCTCGTGCGCGCCGGCAAAGTGCAGTATTTCGGATTGTCGGAAGCGGGCGAGCAGACGATCCGCCGCGCGCATGCGGTGCATCCGGTGACCGCGCTGCAGAGCGAGTATTCGCTGTGGGAGCGCAATCTCGAGGAGTCGATCATTCCGCTGCTGCGCGAGCTCGGAATCGGCCTCGTGCCGTTCAGTCCCCTCGGCCGCGGCTTCCTCGCCGGCAACGTCAACGTCAAACGCGCCGAGGAGTATGAGGAAGGCGATTTCCGCCGCGGCGACCCGCGATTTCAGGGAGAGAACTTCGACAAGAACATGCGCGCCGCGGGCGTCGTGCGTGAGATCGCGGCCGCGCGTGGCGCCACGCCCGCGCAGATCGCGCTCGCGTGGCTGCTGCAGAAAGGCGACGACATCGTGCCGATCCCCGGCACGAAGCGGCGCACGTATTTAGAGGAGAACGTCGCCGCGACGCGGATTGCGCTCACGGCCGAGGAGAACGCGCGTCTCGATTCCGCACTCGCGCCGGACGTGATTGCGGGGCCGCGGTATAACGAGAAGGCGATGCGGTGGGTGGATCGCTAGAGCGACACCACCACTTTGCCCACATTCCGCCTCTCCTCCAACGCGCGATGCGCGTCCGCCATCTGCTCGAACGCGAACCGCTGTCCGACGAGCGGGCGAAGGTCGTGCTCCTCGGCGAAACGGACGAGATCGTGCCATTGAGAAATGACATTGCCGGAGTCGAGAAGCCAGCCGACGTGGAAGCTCATCACGCCGTACGAGCGGCGGAGCATGTCGAAGATGCTCGCGCGCGGGAGATTGCGCGCGGCGGCGAGGCGCGCGAACGGATTGCGCGTGCGCGGGAACGCATTGCTCGCGCCGGCGATGACGACGCGGCCCATCGGCGCGAGGTGGCGCACCGCGGTGCGATAGACGCTGCCGCCCGACATCTCGAGGACGACATTCACCTCGCCGAGCTGCGCGTGCCAGCGCGGATCGTGTAGTCGAGCGCGAGATCCGCGCCTAACGCGCGCACCGCATCCTGCTTCCCCTTGCCCGCCGCGCCGATGACCCGCGCGCCGAATTTCTTCGCGATCTGCACCGCCGCCGACCCGACGCCGCCGGCCGCGGCGGTGACGAGCACCGTGTCCGTCGGACGCAGGCGCGCCATCTCCATGAGCCCGATCCACGCGGTCATGAAATTCACCGCGAACGCCGCGCTCTCTTCTGTCGACAGCCCGGGCGGCGGCACGAGCGCGCGCTCCGCCGGAATGCAGATGAACTCCGCGTACGCTCCGAACTGCGTTCCGGCAATCACGCGATCCCCGACCTTGTGCGACGTGACCCCGTCGCCGACCGCATCGATCTCCCCGAATCCCTCCATGCCGAGGATGTAGGGGAGCGACGGCGCCCACCCGTACAACCCGCGCCGCGAGAGCACCTCGGCGAAGTTGATCCCGACGGCGTGGATCCTCACGCGTACTTCGCCGGGGCGCGGGGTGGGGGTGGGGACGTCGGTGATCTTCAGGACATCGGGGCCGCCGTGGCGGGTGAGGAGGATTGCGCGCATGCGCGGCACAATATAGGAGTGAGTGAAGAAAAGAAGGTCGTCATCATCGCTGGCCCGAACGGTGCCGGGAAGACGACCTTCGCGCGCGAGTTCCTGCCGTCCGACGCCGCGCTGCCGATTTTCGTGAACGCGGATCTCATCGCGGCCGGCCTCTCGCCGTTCGACCCGGACGCCGCTACATTTCGCGCGGGTCGGCGTGCTGAAAAGATCGACGAGCAAGCTGCCGCAGTCCAAAGTCGGATCATACTTCTCTCATGCAACTCGGCATCGTGGGTCTCCCATTCTCTGGCAAGTCGACGCTCTTTCAGGCGATCACGAAGACGCACCTCCATCCCGCGGCGGGCGCGAAGAATGAGCCGCACCTCGGCATCGTGAAAGTTCCGGATGCGCGCGTGGATCGCTGCGCGGCAATCTTTTCTCCGAAGAGCGTGGTGCACGCGACGATCGAGTTTGTCGACGTCGCGGGGCTGCAGAAAGGCGCCAGCGGCACGACGCAATTCACCACCGGCTTCCTCTCCGCCGTGAAGACGAACGACGCGCTGATTCAGGTCGTCCGCCTCTTTCGCGACGATGCCGTCCCGCATCCCGACGGCAGCATCGATCCGCTGCGCGACGTGGCCACGTTCGAGACCGAGTTCCTCCTCGGCGACATGGCCATCCTCGAGTCGCGGATCGAGAAGATCCACAAGCAGCTCGGCCGCACGCACGACGAGCAGATGAAGCGCGAGCTCCCCGTCCTCGAGAAATGCCTCGCCATTCTCCAGGCCGAAAAGCCGCTGCGGAACGAAGAGCTGTCGAAGGAAGAGCTGCACATCCTCAAGACGTACCAACTGCTGACGCTCAAGCCGATGCTGATCGCGCTGTCGTTCGACGAGTCGCAGCAGCCGATCGTGGAGCAGGAAGTCTTCCGCGTCGCGGCGGTGAAGGCCGGCCTGCGCACGCGCGTCGTGGCGTTCTTCGGAAAGATCGACATGGAGATGTCGGAGCTCTCCGGCGAGGACGCGCAGATGTTCATGGAGGAGTACGGCATCCGCGAGTCCGCACTCGACACGCTGATCCGCGAGGCGTACGCGCTCCTCGGACTGCAGTCGTTCCTCACCGTCGGCGAGGACGAATGCCGCGCCTGGACGATTCGGACGGGCATGACCGCGCAGGAAGCCGCCGGTGTCATTCACTCCGACTTCGTGCAGAAATTCATCCGCGCCGAAGTCGTGCACTACGACGACTTCATCGCCGCCGGCGGCTCGTTCGCGAAAGCGAAGGAAGCGGGTCAGTGGCGGCTGGAGGGAAAGGGCTACGTCGTTCGCGATGGGGACATTCTGAATATCCGGCATGGATGATGACGTCGGACCGGCCCTTGCACCTCCCCCTCCCCATGAACACGATCCCTCTGGAACCCCTGTTACGCGACGCGACGATCAAGGCCATTGACGGCGTGGCGAAGAAGTTGAGCAGTGCGGAACGAAGTGCCGAGAGCAAAGTCGCGAAGCTGCTCACGTACTGGAACGAGATGGAGCCGGAGGACAAGGAGCACGCGGTGGGGATCGCCATCGCCACGGTCAGTACGGCGGTCATGGCCATCGCTGCCTTCCGCGGCAAGTCGAAGAAGCCGTTGAAGTCGGCGGGCAAGCGGCTGGTGCGCGCGGTGGCGAAGAAAATGGGTTGACCGGTTCAGCCGCGGATCGCGCGCAGGTGCTCGGCGATGGCAGCGTTGACGAGCGGCGCGTGCGTGATCGGGCCCATGTGGCCGGCGTCGGGAAACAGGTGTGCGCGGCCGCGGGGGAGCGCGGCGCCGAGCTTTTCGACGACGCGACGCTCGGTGAGCGGGGACTTTGCGCCGCCGAGGATCAGTGTCGGAACGGCGATCGTCGCGTAGGTCGCGCGGCTGGTGCGATCAGCGGCAAGCGTCATCACTTCCTGAAACACTTTCCACCCGACGCTCCGAAACGCGGCGCGCGTTTCCTCGGGGAGGCGCGTCCAGGCGCCGGCGCCGTTCCACCAGTCGACGAATGCGGCGAGCCAGGCTTCGTCCACGCCGCTCGCATCGGGGTCCCACGTGCGCTTCACGGTCGCGAGGCCGGCGCGCGCGTCGGCGTCCTCGATCTCATCGAGAATTCCGAACGCAACCGGCTCGTATGCCGCGATCGAGCGCACGACTTCGGGCTGGGCGAGTGCGATCTGCAGGGCGAGGAATCCGCCGTACGAGTGCCCGACCAGATGCACGGGCACGTCGATCAGCGACAGGAGAAACTCGAGATCCTCGCGGAAGTGAAACGGCTTTCCCTCGGGCCACGGAGCGGACGCTCCGTAGCCGAGGAGGTCGGGTGCGACGACGTGGTATTCGGACGCGAGCAGCTCGGCGAGCTTCCGCCACTGCCGTGACGTGAAGCCGCCGCTGTGCACGAGGAGAACGGTTTCGGTGGTCAACGCGCGAGAGGCTACTCGAAACGTCGATGTGTGGCGACCGCTGAGGGCAGCGGTCACCACATAAAAACGAACTTACTGCTCGATGATCAGCTCCACGCGGCGGTTCTGTTGCCGGCCGGCGGGGGTGTCGTTCGTGGCCACGGGGGTGGTTTCGCCGAGGCCTTTGACGGTCATGCGGTTGGCGGCGACGCCGCGGGCGGCGAGGTAGTCGCGGACCGCGGCGGCGCGTTTCTCCGACAGGGCCTGATTCAGCTCGTCACTGCCGACGCTGTCGGTGTGGCCTTCGATCATGACGGTGAGCTCGTCGTTGATGCGGAGCTGGTCGGCGATGCGCGAGAGCGTGTTGCGCGCGCCGGCTTTCAGCACCGACCGGCCGGAGTCGAAGAAGAGGCCGGGCAGAGTGACGATGAAGCCTCGCTCGGTCGTCTTCGTCTCGGCGAGCTTCGCCAGTTCCTTCTGCATCGTTTCGATGCGCTCCTGACTCGCGGCGTCGCGGCGCGCGAGCTCTTCACGCGCGCGTGTCAGCTCGGCCTCGGTCTCCGAGGCTCGCGCACGCTCGGCAGCGATCTGCTGCCGCAGCGTCTCGGCCTGCGTTTCGGCTTCGGCACGCCGGCGCTCTGCGTCGGCGATCGCGGCCGCTCGCGCGGTCTCCGCCTCGGCGCGGCGACGCTCGCTCTCTTCGCGCTCCGATTTCAGGCGCGCCAGCTCATCGCGCTGCGTGCGCAGCTCGTTCTCACGCTGGGCCAGCACGTCGGCGGTGATGCGTCCGTCGGTCCGTTCGCGCTGCAGCGTGGTCTCGAGAGTGCTGATCTGATTCGCCAGCGAGGCCTCGCTCTGACGCTCGCGTTCCTGAATGGTGCGCAACGCCAGCGACTGATCCTCGACCTGACGGCGCAGGCTCTCCAGTTCCGCGCTGTTCGTGCCCTGCTCCACCAGCGCACGCTCGTAGCGCTGGCGGACTTCGTCGACCGATCGCTCCGCGGCGAGGCGCGCCTCGCGATCCTGCTGGACCTGGGCGCTGAGCTGCGCCTCGGTGGTCGCGACCTGCTGCCGGAGCCGATCGAGCTCCGCCTGCGTCGCTGCCTGATTCTCGAGCTGGCGCCGCAACTCGGCGGCCTGACGCTCCGCCTCGAGACGGCGCGCCTGCTCTTCCTGTGCGCGGCGGTCGGACGCCTGCTGCGCGAGCCGCGTGCGCGTGGTCCGCAGTTCCGGCAGCCTCGGCGCGATGAGATCGCGCCGCGCGATGTACTCGGCACGCCGCGAGAGCATCTCCGCCACGAAGGCGAGGTGATCGGCGGTCGTGCTCTGCTTCTGACGCCGCGCAACGGTTCGCGCGGTCTTCAGAATGGCCTCGGCACGATCGAGATCCTCCCTGGCGATGGCCGCGCCACCAGCTTTGCGGGCAGACGCGAGCGCGTTTTCCGCGACGATGACGCGGTCCATCGATGTCCCGCCATAGCTCAGATTCGTCGGCGGGTCATAAAGGGCGAGCTCGGCCGCGGTGCCGCCGAACCTGCCGATCTCCGTGCCCAACGCCCGCACTTCGGCATTCGCCGAAACGAGCTGCGCCTGCGCTTCCGCGGCTGCTGCTGCATACCCCGCCTCGATTGCCCGCAATGCGGCGTTATGCCGCGCGTCGCGATCGCTGCTCGACCAGTTTCCGCGCGCGATCTGGAGCCGTCGCGAGGCTTCTTCGTACAGCGCCGTCGCCAGCGTCTGCGCTCCCGCGGCTCGCGCGGAGGCGAGGGCGGCTTCAGCGTTGGTCAGCTGCGACTGCGTTGCTGCTTTCTCACGTTCGGTCGCAGACTGGGCACCCGCGACCATCGGAATCAGGATTACGAGCACGCACGCTAGAAGCGCGCTCTTCTGTTTGAGTATTCGCATACAGGGAAGCGCTGCAAGAAACGTGGCGATTGACCGCTACACCTGCCACGCGTATCCCACCTTCAAAAACAACGTCCGGCTCTCTTGCGTGAGGTCGATCTGCGCGTTGCCGGTGCGGGTGTCGGAGTACCCGAGGAACAGGACCGCGAGGGGGTTGATCTTGTAGGAGAAGAGGAACTGGTTGAAGAAATCGCGGCTGCGGGCGTCGATGGGGAAGCTGTAGAGCGTGGGGTCGCGGTCGACGTCGAGGTATTGGCCGATCCAGCGGACGAACGTGCGGTTGTTCAACTGATACGTCGCCCGCAGCTCGGTGAGGTTGGCGGTGAAGAGGCGGCCGCCGTCGGTGTCGATCGTTTCGTACGAGTGATTGAGATTCAGGCGGAGGTGGCTGCCGACGTTCCAGCGCATGCCGGGGTCGAGGCGGAGCTGTTCGCCCTGCTGGGCATTCGCGAAATCGATCTGGTTGCCGGCCGTCAGCTGCCCGGTGACGAAGACGTCGGGATGCGCGGCGAACTCGCCGTACAGAACGACGCTGTCGGTATTGAACAGCTCTCCCGCGTAGCGCTGATCGCGCGCGAACACGTCCGCGCGGACGAAGGACTGGCGCGGGCCGTTCGCCCACGCGTAAAAGTCGGCGTGGCGCTCGAGGCGGTCGCCGCTCTGGTCGTCGATATCCGTGGCCTCCACGCCGAGGCGCCACTGCGACCACGCGCCCTTCGGGTACCACGCGTGCTCGAGCATCGTGCCCTTCTCGCGGAAGTCGACGCGTGGGACGAAGCCGAGGTCCGCGCGGAAATCTTCACTGACATCGCGATAGAGGAAGTAGTACGTCCAGTCGCGGGAGGTGTGCTGATAGACCGTGCGGATGGCGCGGCCGGTGATCTCCGACGCGCTCTGGCCGGTGCTCGCCGCGATCGATTGCGGATACTGCGTCTGCGATCCGAGGAGCTCGACGCGGAGCGCTTTGGTGCCGCGCCAGCGGAAGAGGATGTCGCCGCCGAGCATGCGGTTGTGATAGCCGTCGCCTTCGCGGCTCGTGAAAAAGAATCCGCCCGTCGTCGCGCCGAAGAGATCGCGGCGATAGCGGAGGATCGTCGAGAGGTTCGAGTCGTCGACCGTGGCCAGTCCGCTTCCCTCGCTCGACGGAATCAGAAAATTCGTGCGCCGGTCCTGCGTGAGGATCGCGCCGATTGCGTTCTTGCCCGACTTGCCGGTGAGCTTCACGCCCCACGCCGGGTCGGCGATGTTGCGGCTGTAGATGGCGTTGAAGCGCGTCTCGAACAGATCGGCGCCTTCGAGGAAAAACGGCCGTTTTTCGGGGAAAAACAGCGCGAACTGCGTATTCACCGCGAGCTGCGCGACATCCGCTTCGACCTGCGAGAAGTCGGGATTCACGGTGCCGGTGAAGGTGAGGTTCGGCGTGATGCCCCACCGTCCCGTGAGACCGAGGTCGAAATCGGGATCGTCGGTCTGCAGCGGTCCCGTCGGGAAGTCGTTGCGGAAGGCGCTCTGCGACGCGGTGATGGTCGGATTGAGCTCGATCGAGCGCGCGGGGGAAACGCCGGCGATGCCGGTGAGCGTCGCGGACTGGCAGAGGTAGCAGTTGTTCCCGCGCTGTTGCGGATTGAGGCCGATCCGATAGCGCTGGCCGCGCGGATAGATGCGCACGGCGTCGATGCCCCACGTCATCTCGCCGGCGCCGGACGGGAAGCGGAGCGACGAGAAGGGGATGCGGACTTCGACTTCGTATCCGCTCTCGGTGATGCGTCCCGCCGAATCCCAGATCGCGTCCCACGAGCTGTCTTCGTTGCCCGTCATCTCATTCTGCGTGAGGTCCATCTGCACGCCGAGCGGATTCATGAAGAACTCGAACGCGCGGCGCTGGTCGTTGAAGGTGTCGAGGACGATGCCGACGAAGTCGTCGTCGAAGGCGTTGTCGCGATCGGAGTAGCGCGCGCGGATCTGTCCCGGATTCGGGTCATGCGCCCGAAATCCTGCATACAGGTTTCCCGCGTCATACGTGATCCACACCTCGGTTTTCACCGGCGTTTCCTTGTTCTCGGCCGGACGGGTCTCATACGCCAACTCGAACGTCGGCGGAGCGCTGTACGTGCTCTCGTCGAGACGGCCGTCGACGCGGATCTCGCCGGTGAGCCGTTGGACGGGATAGGCCGGCTTGACGCGCTCCTTCGGCGCGTCCTGCGCGAAGGCGGGAAGGAAAAGGAGGGACGCAACCAGAACGATCGCGCCGCGGCGAATGTTTTTCTGCATGATGCAGACTACGTACGAAACGCTTCGGAGTTAGTTGCGGGGGCGTGAATTTTTGTCGTCCAAATTGCTTCGTCATCCTGAGCGCAGCGAAGGATCTCAAACTACGTATTTTGAGACCCTTCGCCGTCTTCGCGGCTCAGGGTGACGGGATTCGATCAGCCCTTCCCTTTGCCTTTTCCCTTGCCCTGTCCTTGCGCTTGTCCTTTCGGCTGTCCTTGTCCTTTGTCGCCGCCATGTCCGTGAGGCTTTGGCTGCGGTTGTACGGTCACTGCGCGCGGCGGTGCCGCCGGTTTGACGACGCGCACTTTTTGCGGATGGCGCTCTTGCCGAACGCGCGTCGTGTGCACGCGCGGCGGCTGCGAGACTTTGACCGGGCGGCTTCGCGCAACGCGCCGCGGCGCAGTTCCGTGCACGATTTCGGCGCCGGTCTGCAGGCCGAGTTGTTTCTTGAGCTGTCCCGGAGGTCCGCCATGCGGATGCGCGGTTGCGACGCGCGTGACCGGTTCGACGATCAATGCCGGACGAGGATCGATGACGTTGATCTCGACCGGCTCGAATGTCTCGATGCGCTCGGCGAGCTCGAACGCGAGCGGCCGCCCGAGGACGCCGCGATCGACCTCGGTCGTTACGAATTGAAGGAATTGCGGTGACGCGGTTCGATCGACGAGCACGACGGGCGAATAGCGCACGACTTCGACGAACTGCGGCGCCGGAACCAGCGCCTGATTCAGCGAGGCGACGAGACGCATCAGATCGTTCTGCGGCACGCCGGCGATGTCGGCCACCGCGGCGACAGCGAGCGGCATCGCGATCAGCGCGAGCGGATCGACGTCCACCGGCTGGAAGCGCGTCACGACCGCCGGCGGCAGGATCTGCTGCCGCTCGAGCACCTCGGTAGTCAGCACCGGCGGATCGGCGATGTCGACGTCCGCGATTCCGTAGGTGTCGTAGCGATTGGCGATCGACACGGCGAGCGGCTCGCCGACGATGCCGCTTTGATATTGCTGGGTCACGTACGTCACGAACCGCGGCTCGGCCGGCTGCACGAGCGCCACCGGAACGTAGCGCACGATCTCGACGAATTGCGGCGCCGGCACCACCGCCTGGTTGAGCGTCGTCACGACCGTCATGACGTCACTCTGCGGGATGTCCGGCAACGCAACGACGTCGGCGACGGCGAGCGGCATCGCCGTCACGGCGACCAGATTTTCATCGACAGTGAACGCGTTCGCGGTGCCGGCGAGCGCGAGGATGCCGAGCGCGAGCAGTGTTGGCAGCTTCATCTTCATAAGCCACCTCCTGCCCGGAATTCAGTGCACTACTCGCGCCCGAGATTGCGCGCGACGTCAGAGCGGAGCTTGGTTTGCTCGTGAAGCAGATCTTCCAGCCATGAGCTCACTTCCATCTTCCCGAAGTCGCCGCTCCAGACGAGCTCGCGTGCGTTGCGCCGGAACGTGCGCGTGTTGCTTGCCGACGGTCTCTTCCACGTACAACGAAGCGCCGTTGTTCGAAGAACACCTCGGCCGTCGCGTCGTCGTAGCGCACGTTGTTGGCTTTCACGCGAATCTCGGTCGGGACGCCGTCGCGCGAGCCGGTGAGGTGCACCGTCGCGTCCCATGTTTTCAGGTTGCGGTTCGAGGTGTCATACGCCTTCTCCGCGCGGAACGCGGAGAGCAGGAGACGCTGTGCGTCATCGCACCACGTCTGTTCCACGCCCGCGACGCGATAGTGAGTTCGGGCAGGAGTCGCGTCGATTTCGCGAACGGGGCCGCGCTCCGTGGTTTGGCGCACGCGCAGGAATCCGTTGCGGCTGGTGAATTGGAACGACGATGCATCCTGAGCGATCGTGAGGTCCCGCGCCGTGAGCTCGGTGTGCGTGTCGCCTTCCGGTCCTTCGAAGCTGCGGCTCAGTACTCCATCATCGACAAGTGCATCGCATCGCTCGTCGTTTCCTTCGCGAACGAGCGCTCGATTCCCGGCGCGAACGCCGCCAACGCACCGATGGTGATGACGGCGATCGCCACGCGAGTCATCAACTTGAGCGGACGCTCGCGCCGCAGGGCAAGCACCCGCGCGACGCGCGCCATCAGATTCGATCCTCCCTCGGCCATGGCGGCGACCGCGCGCGGCGCCGGCGCGACACTCGTCGCCAGCTCGGCCAGCGTCTCCGCGAGCGCGCGGGGATTGCTCGTGTGCCGCACCGCCAGGTCGTCGCAGAGGAACTCCGCGCACTCCTTCATCTTCTTCTGCGCGATCCAGTTCAGCGGCTGCACGAACAGCAGCGCCTTGATCAACTCGCCGGCGAGGAGCCATAGCGGATCGCGGCGGAGCAGATGCGCGATCTCGTGCGCGAGGATCGTGTCCTTCTGCTCGTCGCTCAGGCGCGCGAACGTGTCGCGCGGCACGACGATCTCCCAACCCGATATTGATTGTGACAGGGCAATCGGCGATCCGACCGCCGCCGATTCGGTGAGGCGCACGAGCGGCCGGCACGACATCCCCGCGCGCAGACGCGCGAGTCGATCGTGCTCGCGGAGCAGGTCGACGCGATCGCGCAATGCGCGGAGGAACAGCATGCGTCCTGCGAGAAGTCTCAACAGCAACAACGCCGCACCCGCGATCCAGATCGCTCTCAGATCAATGGACTTGTGGAGCGGCGCGCTCTCAGCGCGCCGGATGGCGGTCTTTTCTTCGGCGGGCTGAGAGCCCGCCGCTCCACTTACCACTGCCGGGAGGGTGATGCGGACGGGGGTGACGTCGCGCAGAGGAACGGAGGCCGTGAGGATCGGTGCGACGAGTGCGATTTTCCAGAGCGTCTCGCGCGCGGACGCGGAACGGACGAAGCGGCTGGCGAGCCACACCGCGGCGATCAGAAGACTGCTGTGTGCGAGGTAGGTGAGTCCCCAGGCGATCATCGTTTCCGCTCCTTGGTCTTCTTCTTGTCGAGCTCCGCGATCAACGCGCGCACGCGCTCGACGTCCCCCGGCTTCACGTCCTTCGCCTCGAGCGCGTGGCTGACGAGCGCGGTGACGCTGCCGCCGAAGAGGCGGTCGACGATGTTGCGCACCTTCGCGCGGCCGACCTCCTCTTCGCTCACCGTCGGCTCATACACGAACTCGCGCCCTTCCGCGGAATGCTCGAGAAACCCCTGCTTTTCGAGCCGCGTGATCATCGTGGCGACCGTCTTCTTCGCCAGCCCCGTTTCGTCGAGGAGCGCTTCGTGGACATCCGTAACGGTCGCGCGTTTGCGCCGCCAGATTTCTCGGAGAATCGCAAGCTGCAGGTCGGTGAGGTCGTGAAGCTCTTTCATGGTTTTACCGCTCGCGTCATCCTGAGCCGCGAAGACGGCGAAGGATCTCGAACTACGCAAACGTTTCGCATTCAGAGATCCTTCGGCGTCTGCGCGCCTCAGGATGACGCTGTGTCTTACACGTGTAAGACTAAGTCCGGAATGTGCGGAATGCAAGCGCTTTTAGAAACAAAAACAGCCACCCGAAGGTGGCCGTTTCGAAACAATCATGATTCGAGCTACCAGATCCGCACGCGCTCTTCCGGCTTCACGTACTGCTTGTCGCCTTCCTTGACGCCGAACGCGTCGTACCAGGCGTCGACGTTGCGGAGCGGATTGACGGCGCGGATCATGCCGGGGGAGTGCGAGTCGGTCATGATCAGCTGGCGAAGCTGGTCGTCGCGGACCAGCGTGCGCCACACCTGGCCCCAGCCGAGGAACACGCGCTGATCGCCGGTGAAGCCGTCGATCGCCGGCGCGGGCTGGCCTTTGAGGGAGAGGTGGTAGGCATCGAGCGCCATCAGGATTCCGCCGAGGTCGCCGATGTTCTCGCCCATCGTCTGCTTGCCGATGATGTGGATGTCGGGCAGCTGCGGGAACTCCACCGCCTCGTACTGCGCGCCGAGCTTCGCGGCCTGGGCCTCGAACTTCTGCGCGTCTTCCTTCGCCCACCAGTCGCGCAGCACGCCGTCGCCGTCGGACTTGCGTCCCTGATCGTCGAAGCCGTGCGAGATCTCGTGGCCGATCACGCCGCCGATCGCGCCGTAATTCACGGCCGGATCGGCCTGCGGATCGAAGAAGGGCGGCTGCAGGATCGCCGCCGGGAACACGATCTCGTTCTTCGGCGGGTTGTAGTACGCGTTCACGGTCTGCGGCGTCATGCCCCATTCCGCCTCATCGACCGGCTTGCCGATGCGGTTGACCTGGAACGCCCACTGGAACTTGCCGGCGCGCTCCACGTTGCCGGTGAGATCGCCTTCGCGGACTGTCGAGCTTCGAGTAATCGCGCCACTTCGACGGATAGCCGATCTTCACGCCGAACTTCGAGAGCTTCTCCATCGCGCTCTTCTTCGTCGGATCGCTCATCCACGACAGCTTCTCGATGCGGCCCTTCATCGACGCGCGGAGATCGGCGACGAGCTTCTCCATCTTCGCCTTCGACTCCGGCGGGAAGTATTCGGCGACGTAGGTGCGGCCGATGGCTTCGCCCATCGCGCCCTCGGAGGCTTCGACGGCGCGCTTCCAGCGCGGGCGCTGCTCCAGCGCGCCGTTGAGGAACTTCGAGCGGAACTCCCAATGCGCATCGACGAAGCGCTTCGAGAGCAGCGGCGCCGCGTCGTCGGCGACGTGGAACGCTTCCCACGCCTTCAGCGTCGCCAGCGGGGTCTCGCTGAAGATCGCCGCGGCCTTCGGCAGCACCGTGTTCTGGCGCACGATCGCGCGATCGGCTTTGTCGATGCCGGCTTCCTTGAAATAGAGCGCCCACGGGAATCCCGGCGCGTTCTTCTCGAGCTCCGCAACGGTCGTCGGGTTGTAGGTCTTGTCGCGGTCGCGGCTTTCCGCGCGCGTCCAGAAGGCCTGGGCGAGCTTCGTTTCGAACGCCACGACGTCCGCGGCGCTCTTCTCCGGCTCTTCCCATCCGGCGAGGGTCAGCAGGTCGCCGACGTACTTCTGATAGCGCTCTTTCTGGGCCTTGAACTTGTCCTGCAGATAGAACTCGCGGTCCGGCAGACCGAGGCCGGCCTGCGAGAGGTACAGCGCGTACTTTTCGGGATTCTTCGCGTCGTCGCCGACGAACGCGCCGACGATCGTCGAGCCGGCGGTGCCGAACGAATGGGCCATCAGCTTGACGATGTCCTCGCGCGTCTCCGCCTTCTTCACCGCATCGATGCGCGGCTGCAGCGGCTTCGCGTCGAGCTTCTCCGCCGCCGCTTCATCGAGATAGGTGCGGTACAGCGCCGCGACCTTCGCCTCGTCGCTGCCGGGCTTGAGATTCTTGTCCGCGGCCCAGCGGTCGAGGATCGCGCGCACGCGCGCCTCGGAGAGGTCGCGCAGCAGGATGAACGCGCCGGTGCGCGTCTGATCCGGCGGGATCTGCGTCGTCGCGGCCCAGTTGCCGTTGACGTACTTGAAGAAGTCGTCGCCCGGCTTGACGCTGCGATCCATTCCGTTCAAATCGACTCCCCACGTGCCGTACCGGTCGGCGGCGGTCATGGCGGAGCTCTTCGTTGCGGTTACGGTTGCGGTGGCGCGGGATCGGCCCCGAACGCCGCGAACGAAACCAGTGCGATCAAAGCGATCGCGATCCAATGCTTCGAGCTCATCAGAAGGTTCCTCTCGGTTGTTGAGTTGACCAGGAAATCAGTGGCCGGCAGGAGCAAACAAATCGCCGGCGAGAGAATATTCAACCAGCGTCAAGGGCGTGGCGGCAACAATTCCGTCACGGGCGTCTTGGAACGCCGGCGTCCCGCCGGCTGACCCGGCGGCGTCTCGCCGCCGAGGCGCCGGGACGGCGCCTGACCAGCCGGCGAGGACGCCGGCGTTCCAAGACGGCGCTGCACGAGGAACACTCCGAAAATCGCGAGGATGCCGCCGGCGACGGTCGGAAGGCCGGGGACCTCGCCGAGCCAGACCCAGCCGATCAGCACCGCGACGGGTGGGATGAGATAGAGAAACGCGGCCGCAAAGGAGGCATCGACGTGGCGCAGGGCCTGTGACCAGCTCGCCGTGGCGATGACGGTGGGAAAGAGGCCGAGAAAGACGATCGCGAGCGTGGCCTCGGCGGATGCGGTTTGGATTGCGCGTACGACATCGCGCGAGAAGAGCAGATCGACGGCAGTTCCGAACCAGACCGAGTACATCGTCAGCGACAGCGGGTCATACCGCGCGACGAGCGACTTCGAGAGCACGAACTGCGCGCCCTGTGTCATTGCCGCGAGCAGCACCGCGAGCGCGCCGGCGCTGAGCGCGAGCCGGCTGTCAGCGCGCAACGCGATCACCGCGGCGCCGGCGAAGGCGAGCGAGATCCCGCACCACGCCCACACACTCAATCTCTCGCGCAGAAATGGCGCGGCGAAGAGCGCGGTGAAGACGGGGGAGAGGTTCACGAGCACACTCGCCGTGCCGGCGGAGATCGTCAGCTCGCCGTAGGTGAGTGCAAGCGGATAGAGCGTGAAGCCCAGGATGCCGAGAGCGATGACGCGCAGGACATCGCGGCGTTGCAGCGGTGCAGGGCGGCGGAAGAGCGCGATGACGCCGAGGGCAGCCGCGGCGACGAGACAGCGGAACACGACGAGATGAAATGCGCTGTAGTCGCGGAGCCCGGCGCGGATTCCCGGAAATGCGGTCGCCCAGAGGACGACACAGACGAGGATCGAGGGAAGGGTCTTCACGCAGCCATCGTAGGGATTTGGCTCGTGTGATCACAGGTCATATTGATGATGGAGTTCATGACGGATTGCATGGAGCACCGAGGCGCCGGGGACGGCGCCTGACCAGCCGGCGGGGACGCCGGCGTTCCTAGCGCCGATACAGGTCCTTCACGTACTTCAATCCCGAGTCCACCATCAGCGTCACGACGTTTCCTCCCAGCCGCTCCGCGGCGAGGACGTTGCCGCCGGAGGAGGTGCCGGCGAAGATGCCTTCTTCACGGGCGAGGCGGCGGGCGCGCTCTTTGGCGTCGTTCGTGGCGATGGGGATGATCTCGTCGATGATGGATGGATCCCACATCGGCGGGGTGTAGCCGATGCCGATGCCTTCGATCTGGTGCGGGCCGGGTGATCCGCCGCTGAGCACCGGCGATTCCGCGGGCTCGACGGCGATGATGCGCACGGACGGTTTGTATCGCTTCAGCACCGTGGCCACGCCTTGCAGCGACGCGGACGAGCCGACGCTTTGCACGAACGCATCGATTTCGCCGTTCGTCTGCCGCCAGATCTCTTCGCCGAGCGGGTAGTAGCCGGCGATGCTGTCGCGGTTCTCGAGCTGATTGGTCCAGTACGTGTTCGGCTCGGCGCTGTACTTCCGCGCGGTGGCGATCATCTCCAGGATCAGCTCCTTCGTCGTGTTCCCGCGATCGCTCGGGACGATCGTCAGCTCGGCGCCGAAGGCTGCCATCTGGTCGCGCTTCTCCTGACTGAACGCATCCGAGGTCACGATGCGCAATCGATAGCCCTTCACCGTGCACACCAGCGCGAGCGACGCGCCGGTCGTGCCGCCGGTGTATTCGACGACGGTGTCGCCCGGCTTCAGCCGCCCGTCGGATTCCGGACGCGCGATCATCGCCTGCGCCATCCGGTCCTTCATGCTGCCGGTCGGGTTCTGCATTTCGAGCTTGACGAGGACGCCGCTCTTCAGCGGCACCAGCGTCCGTGTTTCCGATGGCATCGAGTACGTTCATGCGAGCGCGGCTCCTCGTTCCGCGAGTAGTTGCCGGAGGATCGAGCGGTGGCAGTGCGATTCGTCCTCGCAATAGCAGCCGACGGAGAAGTTCGTCTGATGTGAAAGCGCCGCGAGTAAGTCGAGGACGCGCGAGGCTTCGGGCTGATTCATCTCCGCGCGGTACTTGCGCTCGAACGTCTTCCACGCCTTCGCGTCCGTCGCGCCGAGGGCGAAGGAGACGAGCTCCTGGCTCGGCGCGACGTTCGGCAGCCAGACGTCGTAGAAATCGAGCTTCGCGAACTGCGTTTTCGGCACGCCGCGAGGCGGCCTGCGGACCGTGCCGAGACGCAGGCCTTCGTTTGAAGCTCGCGGCGTTCCGAGTCGGACGACGGTGATCGACATGGACCTATTTTGCCAGCTGCGACCTCAACGGGAACTTCTCTTGCACCACCGCCCGTCCGACACATGACGATCACCTGTGCGGACTGCGGGTGGATGCAGCACGTCCCCGCCCTCCCGGTGGGAGGCGTGGCCGAGTGTCACCGGTGTGACCGCACCATCGCGAAGCACACGGCGACGGGATTCGACCTCAGCCTGGCGTGTGCGTTCGCGATCTTCATCCTCCTTCCGCCCGCGGTGTTCATGCCGCTCATGGACTCGACGATTCAGAACCTCCTCTTCGAAGAAAGCCGCCTCGTCTCGAGCGTCGGGGCGATTTACTCCGAGGTCTGGTTCCCGTTCGCCTTCGGCTTCATGTTCTTCGCGTTTCTCTTTCCCTCGCTGCGCGCGCTGTTTCAGATCCTCGTCTTCGTCTCGGTGCGGTTCGGGTGGCCGCTGTGGCAGCGCGGGCGGATCTTTCGCTGGAGCGAAGAGCTGCGCCTCTGGAGCATGACCGACGTCGTCGTCATCGCCGGCCTCGTCGCGTACGTGCGCGCCGGGATTCCGGCCGACGTCACGGTGCGCGTCGGCGCATGGTGCTACCTCGCCGTCGCCGTGCTGGTCATCATCGGCGACCGGGCGCTCGATCGCCGCGCGGTCTGGAACGCGATCCTGCCCGATCTCGACACCTTCCCGAATCGCAACGCCGCATCGTGTGACGTCTGCGAGATGACGGTGCTGACGCGGCGCCGCGGCGACAACTGTCCGCGCTGCGGCTCGCGTCTCAATCGCGAGATTGCGCCGCGATTCGTCCCTGCCGTCGGCGCGGTCGCGGCGGCGATTCCGCTTTGCATCCCGGCGTACGCCGCCGCGGTGATGGTCAACGATCAATTGACGGGCGTCCTCGAGCACACGGTGATCGGAACCGTGCAGATGCTCGCCGATCGCGGCTACTGGCAGATCGGCGTCGTGGTGCTGGTCGCCGGCATCGCGCTGCCGCTGACCGTGCTCGCGGGTCTGATCTGGCTGCTCGTGCGCGTGCGCTTTCCGAACAAGCACGGCCTCGTGATCCGCACGCGCGTCTATCGCGTGCTGCACCGGCTCGTGCGCTGGCCGATGATCATTCCGTTCGTGGCCGCGATCGCCGCGCCGATCGTCGATTTCCGCGGAATCGACGACATCGTCGCCGGCCCCGGCGCGACTCCGCTTTTCATGTTGATCGTGCTGCTGATGTTTGCGATGCGCGTGTTCGAGCCGCGGCTGATGTGGAAGACGGCGGGGGAGACGACTTGAGCGAGTACGACCATCACGACGAAGAGCGGCGCAAGGAAGAGCACCCCGAGGCGCACGTCTACACGGCGAAATGGACGCCGTGGATCTGGATCGTGCCGGCGCTGGCGATCTTCTTCGTCGGCTATCTCATCGTGCGCTACGGATTCTTCGGCGGCGGCGACGTCACCGTGCGCTTCGCCGACGCGCACGGGCTCGATCGCTACAGCCCCGTGCGATTCCGCGGCGCGAAAGTCGGCACGGTGCAGAAGATCACCGTCGATGAAGAGTCGCGGTCGGTGGTCGTGCGCATTTCGATGGATGCGGCGATGAATTACGCGCTGCGCAAAGGGACGAAGTTCTGGATCGTGGAGCCCGGCCTCGAGAGCGGCGGCATCGGCAGTCTCCTCGGCGGAACGTACGTCGGCATCGCGCCCGGTCCGGGCGACGAGTCGCGCGAGTTCGTCGGACAGGAGTACGCGCCGGTGCTCACGCCGGCGGAGGACGGCAAGCTCGTGCTGCTCGAAGCGCACGGCGTCGGCTCGCTCAGCGTCGGCTCGCCGGTGCAGTTCCGCGGGATGCGCGTCGGCAGCGTCCTCGGCTCGGAGTACGACGCGGCGCGCGGGAACACGCTGATCCATGCCTTCGTCGTGAAGCGTTTCGCGGGTTACGTGCGGCAGAGCACGCGTTTCTATCGCGGGGGCGGATTGAACATCGCGCTCAGCGGCGGCGGCGTTTCGGCCTCGGGCGCGTCGCTCGGATCGTTGCTCAATGCGCCGGTCGCGTTTTACACGCCGGAGATCCTGCCCGGCCCCGAGGTCGCGAGCGGCACGCGCTTCCAGCTCTATGAAGGGGAGTCGGCGGCGATCGCAGCGTCGGACGGGCCGCATCTCACGTACCTCACGTTTTTCCCCGGGCCGGTGCAGGGACTGACGCCGGGAACGCCGGTGCGGATGAAAGGGATTCAGGTCGGACACGTGCGCGATGTGCGGCTGCGGTACATCGAGCAGAACGCGACGCTGCAGACGCCGGTGACGATCGAGATCGATCCGCGGCAGTTGCAGCTCGATGGGGCGGCGTTCGCGACGCGCGAGGAGTTGCGCGCGCGGATGGACGGCGCGCTTTCGAAGCTCGTGCAGAAGGGGATGCGCGCGACGCTCGCGACGTCGCTCGTGCTGCCGGGAGCAAGCGGCGTTTCGTTGGAAACCGTCGCGTCGCCGGGCACGGGACGGCTGGTGGTCGAAAACGATCCGCCGATCATTCCGGCGGCAGGGAAGGGGAGCGGGATCGACGCCGCGCTCGCGGCGGTCGGCGACATCGCGTCGCGCATCCGCTCGCTGCCGATCGAGGAGATCGCGAGCAACATCCGCGGCGCGACGGCGCGCGCGAACTCTCTGCTCAGCGATCCCGCCCTCGGCGAGAGTCTGCAGCGTTTGAATCGGACCATGGCCGAGGTGGAGAAGATCACCGCCGACGTCGGGAAGATCACGGCCACGGGACGCGAGAACATCGGGCCGATCATCGACAGCTTGCGCAACGCGGCCGGTTCGGCGGAGCAGGCCGCAGCGCGCGCGCAGCAGCTGATGGGCAGCGCGCCGCGGCAGGGCTACGACCTCGGCGAGTTAGTCAAGGAGTTGACCAGGGCCGCCGAAGCGGTGCGCGCGCTGGCGACGTACCTCGAGGAGAATCCGGACGCGTTGTTGAAGGGGAGAGGGAAGAGCAAATGAAGGCAGAAGGCAGAAGGCAGAAGGCAGAAATTGTTTTGGTGCTGCTGCTTGCCGGCTGCGGCTTTTTCTCCAAAACAAAGAGCAGCTTTTATTCGTTCGAGCGCATTCCGCCTGCGGCTCCCGTTGCGGGGACGCGCGGCGCGCCGGTGGCGATCGATTCGATCGAGCTGCCGCCGGGCTTCGACCGAAAAGACGTCGTCGTGCGCAAGGCGGATCATCAGCTCGAGATTCGCGGCACGGAACAGTGGTCGGCGTCGCTCGAGCCGATGGTGCTGCACACGCTGTCGTTCAATCTCGCGTCGCGATTGCCGGATGGGATGGTGATTCTGCCGGGGCAGCTCCGGCCGGCGAGCGAGGTGCGCTCGATCAGCGTGGCCTTCGGCGAATTCGCCGCCGGTCCGGATTCGAATGTCGTGCTGGACGCGCGCTGGACGATCAACAACGTTCCGCATCAGGAGCGGATCACAATGACCATTCCCACCCTCGGCAGCGCCGACATTGCAGACGGATTCAGCCGTGCACTGGCGGCATTGGCGGACCGCATTGCCGCCCAGCTTTAGGAGTGCGGCGGCATCGCCGCCGCTTTGGAAAGCGGTGGCTCCGCCACCGCACTCACTAAACGGCAATGCGATTGCTTCCGTAATACTGGCCATGAGACGCGCTTCGATTTCCCTCGTTCTTCTCCTGACCCTGGCCGCATGCCGCGACGGCGGCACCTTTACCGATCCTTTCAGTGGTCCTCGTGCCTCGATTACCGGCATTGTGACGAGCTCGCGCAACAATGCGCCGATCGCCGGCGCCACCATTGGCGTGTTCACGCTCGACACGAGCGAGCTCGCAGGCTCGGGCTCCTGCGATAGCAGCGGGCGCTACACCGTTACGGGCATTCGTCCCGGCCACTATCGTTTCTATGTGAATTACCTTGGCAATGTGGTTACATCGACGGAAATCGACGTGCACGAAGGTCAGAACTCCTACGACATCGCCGTGCCGTTGTAATTAGAACAGCCAGCTCACGCCCGCGGCATAACGAGTCAGCGGATCGAAATCCGCGCGGTCGGAGCGAATGAGGCGCGTGGCCTCGACGCGTAATGCCGTGCGCGGCGTCACGCGCACGCGAAAACCGGCGCCGGCTTGTGCACTGACGCGATCGCGGAATCCGAATCCCTCACTGAATTGGACCAAGGGTGGCAAAAGCTCGCTGCCGGGATTGTAGGGGGCGACGAAGGAGGTGACGCCACGGTCGCCCGGCGCATCGACATAACGCACGCCGGCGCGCACATACGGCGCGATCGGCTGGTCCGTGAGGAAGTGGCGCGTCAGCGAGAGATCGACCGGCCGGACCCGATATTCGTGAATTTCGAATACCGGAGCAACCAGGCCGGGGGTGCCGTTGGCGCCGGGGATATAGAGCAGACGATTGTAGGGTGACCGGTGCGATTGCGAAGAGACGGTGAGCTCGACGTCCCATTGTGGCGCCGGCGCATAAGCGACGCCGACGCCGATGCCGGCGTGCGGGTCGTCGGACCACGGTTGATTTCCTGAATTCGAAATCTCCGACGCGAGAATGCTGATGCGCCAGCGCGTGTCCGCATTGTCGGCTGCCGATAATGACGTGACGGTGAGCAGGAGAAGTGAGAACAGCAGCAGGATTCGTCGTTCCATGCACGTGAGACGTGTCCTCACGCGCAAAGTTCCGCGCATTACGCGCCGAATTGGCGCAAATGATGATCGATGTGCTTGTACATCAACGTCCCCCATTCGTCGCCGCTCAATTTCCCGAAAAATCCGTGTGTGTATTGTGCGGCGTTCTCCGGACCGCGCTGCGCGAAGCGGTCGATCAGCTCGAGAAGATGCGCGCGCTCGCCGGCCAGATCGCGCTCATCGGAAACGACAAACGACGGATCGGTCGGAGAGTTCTTCCCGAACGGTTTTTCACCGAGCGCCGACTTGCGAACGAGCGGCGCCAGAATCTTCCCGATCCACTTCTGCTTCAGCGGACGATCCCCCGTCGCAGTCTCCAGCGCCCGCGAGCAATGACAAAGCGCCTGCGGCGGCGTCATCTTTCCCCATTGACGAACGGCAGCCGGTTGAAGTTTCTCCAGACGGGAGACGAGCTCCTGACGATCGGCGGGTTCAAACAGCGTTTTCATGTGCATAGCTTAAACCCGAGCCCCTCATCCCGTGCCCGCGCCCGTGCCCGTGCCCGCGCCCGGGGAGGGGCATTCGGGCACTCGGGCACGGGCGCGGGGGTTCCAGCCCGGGTGGGTCCGGCTAAAATCACGCGCATGCCCCGAACCCGCCACTCCTCCTGGCTCGCCACCGGATTTCTGTTCGCGCTCGCGTGCGTCCTTGGATTGCTCGTCCTGCTCGCGACCGGACTCGAAACCGGCTTCGGCGGTTTCGCGATCGGCCTCCTGATGGCCGTGATCCCCGTGCCGTTCTACGTCGCGCTCGCGCTCTGGATCGATCGCTTCGAGCCGGAGCCGCCGTTCGTGCTCGGCGTGGCATTTTTCTGGGGCGCATCGATCGCGACGTTCTTCGCGATGCTCTTCAACACCGTGCACGAAGGGCTGCTTACCGCGCTCGCCGGACCGCAGAGCGCGTCGATGCTGACCACCGTGATCTCCGCACCGATCGTCGAAGAGTTCGCGAAAGGGAGTGCGCTCCTGCTGCTCTTCGTCTGGAAGCGCGACGAGTTCGACGACGTCACCGACGGGATCATCTACGCGACGATGGTCGGCCTCGGCTTCGCGATGACGGAGAACATCCAGTACTACGGCCGCGCGCTCGCGACGCAGGGCGGCGGCACCGCGGCCACGGTCTTCGTCCTCCGCGGCATCCTCGGCCCGTTCGCGCATCCGCTCTACACCAGCATGACCGGCATCGGCTTCGGCTTCGCGCGCGAGAGCCATCGCAAACAGGTGAAGTGGCTCGCGCCGACCGCGGGTCTCCTCGCGGCGATTCTCTTCCACGGCATCTGGAACCTCAGCGCCAGTTTCGGCGCCGTCTTCTTCGCCGCCTACTTTCTGGTCATGGTCCCGGCGGTCATCGGCGTCCTCCTGATCGCGATCTTCTCGCTGCGCCGCGAGGCGCGCATGATTCGCGCGCAACTCGAACAAGTTGTGGCGACGGGTGTGCTCAGCGCCGAAGACGTGAATGTCGTGACCTCGGTGCGCCGTCGTCTCGAGGCATCGTCGCGCGCGCTGTTCCGCGGCGGCTATCGACAGTGGGTCGAGCGGCGCCGCTTTCACGCGCTCGCCACCGAGCTCGCGTTCCATTCGTGGCGCACGAGCCGCGCGCTGCAGGATGACGTCCACGCCACGCACGCGCAGCTCGTCGATCAAGTGCGCGCGTCGCGCGCGCGATTGGGATTGGCGACGTAATGCCGGACGCACAACACATCACGCCGCAAGCCGGCGACGTTCTCATTCTCGTCGGTACGATGAAAGGCGCGTTTCTCTTTCGCGCCGATGCGAAGCGCGCGACGTGGGAGATGGGCGGGCCGTATTTTCCCGGCAGCGCCGTCTACGCGCTGACGTACGACAACCGCGGCGGACGGCAGCGCATCCTCGCCGGTCCGGCGAGCATGCATTGGGGCGCGCTGCTGCGCTCGAGCGACGACTTCGGCCGCACGTGGACGAATCCCGAAGCAGCGAACGTGAAGTTTCCGGAAGGAACGGACGCCGCGCTGCAGCGCATCTGGCAGATCGTTCCGGGTCGCGCGTCGGAGCCGGACACGCTCTATTGCGGAGTCGAGCCGGCGGCGCTCTTCAGCTCGCGCGACGCGGGCGAAACGTGGTCGCTGCAGGAAGGGCTTTGGAATCACCCGCAGCGGCCGCGATGGGAGCCGGGCGGCGGCGGGCTGTGCCTGCACACGATCCTGCTCGACGCCGAGGACCCGCAGCGGATTCGGATCGCCGTGTCGACGGCCGGGATGTACGTGACGGAAGACGGCGGCGCGAACTGGCGGCCGTCGAATCACGGCGTGCGAGCTGACTTCCTTCCCGACAAGCATCCCGAGTTCGGGCAGTGCGTGCACAAGGTCGCGCAGTCGCAGCGCGATCCGAAGCGGATGTATCTGCAGAATCACTGGGGCCTCTATCGCACCGACGATCGCGGCGAGACGTGGATCGACATCGCGAACGGAGTCCCGTCCGATTTCGGATTCCCGGTCGCGATTCATCCGCGCGACGACGAGACGGCGTGGATCGTGCCGCTCGAGTCCGACGGATTCCGCTGCACGCCCGAGGGAAAGCTGCGCGTCTATCGCACGCGCAACGCCGGCGCGCAGTGGGAGCCGCTCGCGAACGGATTGCCGCAGTCGAATGCATTCGAGACCATCCTGCGCGACGGCCTCGCCGTCGACGCGCTCGATCCTGTCGGCGTCTACTTCGGCACGCGCAACGGAAAACTGTTCGGATCGGCGGACGAAGGCGACAGCTGGACGGAGCTGGCCGATGGTTTGCCTCCGATCGTTTGCGTGAAAACGGCGGTGGTGTGATGTTGACCTTGTCCCTCTGTTGCCCTTCTCCCCGCTTGCGGGGAGAAGGTGCCCGAAGGGCGGATGAGGGGCCGCTCTTCGTGCTATGCGCCGCCCCTCACCCGGCCCTGCGGGCCACCCTCTCCCCGCAAACGGGGAGAGGGGCAACGAAAGGGGAGTCGCGGTGCTGACGTTCGTTGTCTCCGGCCCGCTGCGCGAGCTGGCGGGCAATCGCGGCGAGCTGCGCGTCGATGCGCGCGCGGGATCGGTCTCCGAGGCGCTGGCGGTGCTGTGGGAAGAATGCCCGGCGTTTCGCGATCGGGTGATCACGGAGCGCGGCGAGCTGCGGCCGCACCTCAACATCTTCGTCGACGGCGAGAGCATTCGCTACTCGGGCGGATTCGCGACTCCGGTGCGCGACGGCGCGGAGATCGTGATTCTTCCCGCGCTCAGCGGCGGATAGCAGCATGATCCCGAACTTTCTCTACGGCACCGCGTGGAAGGAAGACGCCACCGAGCGTCTCGTGCGGCTCGCGATCGAGAACGGTTTCCGCGCCATCGACACCGCGAATCAGCGGCGGCATTACTTCGAGGCCGCGGTCGGTGCGGCCATTCGAGGCTTCCCGCGCGAAGAGCTGTTCCTGCAGACGAAGTTCACGTATCTCGACTCGCAGGATCATCGCCTTCCGTACGATCCGAAGGCGGACGTCGCGACGCAGGTGCGGCAGTCGTTTGCGAGCTCGCTCGAGCATCTGGGAGTCGACACGATCGATTCCTATGTGTTGCACGGTCCGTCGCGCAGACGCGGACTGTCGTCCGACGATCTCGAAGTCTGGCGCACGATGGAGGAGCTGCACGCGGCCGGCAAGACGCACTTCCTCGGCGTGAGCAACGTCGCCCTCGATCAGCTCGAGCTGCTCTGCCAGCAGGCGAAGGTGCAGCCGGCGTTCGTGCAGAACCGCTGCTACGCGCGGACGATGTGGGATCGCGACGTGCGTCACTTCTGCCGCGCGCGCAACATTCGCTATCAGGGATTTTCTCTGTTGACCGCGAATCTCGCGGAGCTGCGCACCGGCACCTTTCGCGACATCGTCCTGCGCAGCGGCAAAACGCCCGCGCAGGTCGTGTTCCGCTTCGCGATTCAGGTCGGAATGCTGCCGCTCACCGGAACGACGAGCGCGGAGCACATGCGCGAGGATCTCGCGGCGCTCGAGTTCGAGCTGCCGGCGGAGGATGTGGAGAAGATGGAGCGCGTGTCATTCCGAGCGTAGCGAGGAATCCCCTGATTCGGGGGATTCCTCGCCGTCTACGCGGCTCGGAATGACACCTAAATCTTCTTCGCGGACGTGATCACCAGCTCTTTTTTTCCGCCGCAGTCGACGACCTTGCCGCTGACGCGCAGCGTGCCGCTGTTCGACAGCTCGAGAACCGAGGCCTTCGTCTCCTCGCAGACCGTGTAGCTGTCGGCGGAGTTGGCCACGTGGAAGACCGCCTTCTCCTCGCCGTTGCGGTCGAGCGTGCCGGTCAGGGTGACGGCCTTCGCGCTCTTCTTCAGGTCGCAGTTCTGTCCGCCGGCGAAGAGGCTCGTGGCGACCAGGAGGACGATCAGTGTCAATGCAACTCGTTTCATGTGTGTCTCCTTTCGTCGAGCAACGTACGCCCGCGCGTCCACGGAGTCTTGTCAAAATTGAGAACGATTTGCGACGTCGGGTGGCACAATTCGAATCGATGAAGAAAGACGCCGCCGCGCTGATCGACCGCGTCCGCAAGATCGCCCTCTCCCTCGAAGATGCGACCGAGAAGATCTCTCACGGCGCGCCGGCGTTCTTCGTGCGCGGGCGGCTGTTTGTGATGATCGACGACAACCATCACGGCAGCGGCCACGTCGCGGCCTGGTGCAACGCGCCTCCCGGTGCGCAGGAGTCGCTCGTCGAAGCCGATCCGAAACATTTCTTTCGCCCGCCGTACCTCGGTCCGTCCGGCTGGCTGGGCGTCCGCCTCGACTCCGGGCTCGATTGGAAAGTGATCGGCGATCTCGTGCGGCAGGCGCATGAGACCTCGGCGCTCAAGGTGCCGAAGAAGCGTCGCACCACCGCAGCACCAGCTCCGCGGCCTCGCCGTCCCCGGTCGTGAGCGCCGCGAGCGATCGCCACGTTTCGAACTGCACCGCATGCTGCAGCGTCGCCCGCCGTTTTTTCGATCGGCCGCTCCACGCGCGCTCCAGCTCGCCGACGAGCTGTTCGAGATACCCGACGAACGGCGCCATCTGCTCCGCGACCACCGGCATGTACGGCGCATCCGCGAGCACCTTCGTCAGCATCGGCTCGACGTTTCGGTAATAGCGATAGAGCGCGACGAGGAGCTCGCGCGGCGACGAGCCGCGGGGGAGGCCGGGCGGCGGATTGCGCTCGTTCCAGAGTCCCGAGCAGGCGGCGAACATCGACGGCTCGTCGGGGAAGTGGCGGTAGACGGTCAGGCGCTGCACGCCGGCGCGCTCGGCGATCGCGACGACCGTCGTTCGCCGCGGCCCCAGCTCCTGATGCAGCTCGACCATCGCTTCGACGATGCGGTCGCGCGTTTCCGCCTCGGAGAGCGCGCGTGCCGCCTTCGTGTACGTCCGCTTCTTCATCGATTTCATGTTACACATGTGTTCACTGATTGACAAGCGTGAATCGCGGACCTAGATTCCGTGAGCACAGATGTTCACTTGAATTGGAGAATGACGATGACACGTATTCATGAAGTGGCCGATGGCATTTACCGGGTGAACACGCCGCTCGATCTCCCGAACGGCGCGTTTTCGTTCAATCAATACCTGGTCGTCGACGAGGCGCCGCTCCTGTTTCACACCGGCGGCCGCCGTCTTTTCCCGCAGGTCCGCGACGCGGTGGCGAAGGTGATGGATCCCTCGAAGCTCCGCTACGTCGCGTTCTCGCATTTCGAATCGGACGAATGCGGATCGCTGAACGAATGGCTCGCCATCGCGCCCGAGGCGCAGCCGGTCTGCTCGACCATCGCGGCGCTGGTGTCGGTGAACGACGCTGCCGATCGCCCCGCCCGCGCGCTCGCCGACGGCGAGACGCTGGCTCTCGGACGGCGCACCGTCCGCTGGCTCGATACGCCCCATCTGCCGCACGGCTGGGAGACCGGCTATCTCTTCGAAGAGTCGACGTCCACGCTGTTCTGCGGCGATCTCTTCACGCAGCCGGGCCGCGGCGATGACGCGGTCACCGAAAGCGACATCCTCGGCCCGAGCGAAGCGTTCCGCGCGCAGATGGATTACTTCTCGGCGACGAAGAACGTGTCGTCGCTGATCGCGAAGCTCGCGGCGACGAATCCGGCGACGCTCGCCTGCATGCACGGCAGCACGTGGCGCGGCGACGGCGCGGCGCTGCTCACGGAGCTGGGGCGCAGGCTCAGCGAATAGGAACGGCGGCGGGACGCCGCCGGATCAGCCGGCGAGACGCCGGCGTTCCGATGTCTTGCGATATGAGCGCGCGAGCCGTTCCACGCCGCGGTCGATGTCGTCGAGCGCGACGGTCGTGTATCCGAGGAGCAGCGCGGCGTGCGCGGGAGGGCGCTGGTAGTACGGGCGTGCACTGTAGACGTGCACGCCCGCGGCGCGCGCGGCGTCGAGGAGGCGGGCATCGTCACGTAGCTTCGGGAGCCGGAGAAAAATGTGCGTGCCCGAGGATGCACCGCTCGCGATCGCGTCCGGGAAATGCCGCGCGATCGCGGCGACGATGCGGTCGCGCTTCTCCGTCAGCGCGCGGACGCTGCGGCGGCGGAGGCTCTCGTACGCGCCCGACTCGAGCAGCGAGGCGACGGCCTGCTGTTCGAGCGCGGGGCTACCGCGGTCGGCGAGCCATTTGACGGCGCGGAACGCGTCGCGCAGCGCGGGCGGCGTGACGATGTAGCCGAGGCGGAGGGCGGGGAAGAGCATGCGCGCGAACGTGCCGATGTAGATCACGCGTCCGCTCGCGTCGAGCCCCTGCAGCGCCGGAATCGCGCCGACGCCGTAGCGGAACTCGAGTCGTAGTCGTCCTCGATGATCCACGCGCGTTTCGCATCCGCCCACTGCAGCAGCGCCAGCCGCCGCGCCGCGCTCATGATCGCGCCGGTCGGAAACTGATGCGACGGCGTCACGCAAACAGCGCGTGCATCTTTGAGCCGGCTTGGATGTCGAGCCCTTCCGCATCGACCGTGCACGGAATCACGCGCGCGCCAGCGGCGAGGAACGCCTGCCGCGTGCCCTGATACGACGGATCCTCCAGCCCGATGCGCGTGCCGCGGTCGCAGAGCACGCGCGCCGTGAGCTCGATGGCCTGCTGCGCGCCGCTGACGATGAGAATGTCGTCCGCATCGGCCACGACGCCGCGCTGCTCGCGCAGATGCGAAGCGAGCACGCGCCGCAGCGCCGGCAGGCCCGCCGGATCGGGATAGTCGACGAGCGGCTCCGCCGCGGCGCGCGCGATCGCCTGGCGCCACAGCGCCACCGTGCGCGCGTCGGGGATGGTGGTGGCGTAACGGAAGTCGATCACGCCCTTCGTGCGCCGCTGTTGCCCAGGCGGCTCCTGCGGCACGAGCTTTCTCGCTCGCCGTGCGTAAGAGGAGACTCGAGTAGCGCGCGCCTCCGGCGCGCCTTTGGGCGGGGGCGCGCCGGAGGCGCGCGCTACTCCGGGCAGCTGCACCGCGACACGCGACCCCGATCCAACTTGCGCCTCGATAAACCCCTCCGCCGCAAGTTGCTCATACGCCGCCAGAACGACGATGCGCGATACACCGAGATCGCGAGCCAACGTCCGCGTCCCCGGCAGCGAAGCGCCGAGCGGCAAGCTCGCCGCCGAGAATCTGATCGCGCAACGCTTCATAGATGCGGCGATACAGCGGACCCGACCGGCCGAGCGGAAGCAGCATGTACGAGTGGTTATAACAGACGAACGAAATGTGGTCATTGAGCAGAACCACTCCAGGCCATACGATTCGGATCAATGAACGACTTCGATTCGTTCTTCACGGACGAAGGCGCGGCGTGGAAGACGAACATCTCCGCATCGTCATCCTGAGCCGCGAAGACGGCGAAGGATCTCAAATGCGACACCCTCGCAGCCGAGATCCTTCGGCGTCTACGCGCCTCAGGATGACGGGCTGATACAGGAGTGACGATGGAGATCGAGCTGCACATCGAAGAGTTGGAAACGGAGCGGCGTTGGAACCGGCTGGAGGCGTTTCGCGAGGAGGGAGTGCTGGGGCGGTTTCTGGCGTATCGGGATGATCAGACGTTCATCTGGCTTCGCCAGGGTGGACAGGCAGGAGTGCCTGTCCTCCACTTGGTTCGCGACACGGTTGTTCGTCTCAGGCCGGCGGCGGGATCGACGGTCACGGAGCCGGCGCACTTTGCGCGCATGACGGAGCCGCTGCTCGAGCTGCGGCAGTACCGCGTCGTTCCCGGCGTGCGCTCCCGCTTCGCTGAGTTCCTCCGCGATCGCTCTTACGAAGAGCACGTGCGCCTCGGCATGCCGGTCTATGGTCCGTTCGAGTCGCTCGATGACGAGAACGTCATCGTCTGGTTCCGCGGCTTCTCCGACCTGCAGCAGCGCGACCGCGTCAAGGCGCAGTTCTACCAGGGCGCGCTCTGGGTCAACGAGCTCGAGGCGATCGCGATGCCGATGATCGAGGACTACAAGAACGTGATGCTGGTGACGCCGGTGCGCTGATCACTCATCGCTCGTCCGCACCGTCGCGCTCCAATCGCCGTGCGGGTCGCGCGTGAGCTCGACCTGCCATGGCTGGCAGCACACCGGACAGTCCTGCACGTACGACTGCCGGCTCCAGCCGCTGTCCTCCACGTTGAGCTCCGACGGCTCGCCGCAATACGGGCAGGTGACCGCGATCCAGTCCGTCACGCCGTCTGCACCTCCGCCGGCGGCGGCGCGATGCGCGCGCGAATCGCGGCGGCGATCGCGCGGCGGTCGCGCCATAGAAGCACGATCGGCACGAGCGCGATGAGAATGCCGAGCCAGTTCGTCAGCGCGAGCGAGACCGCGAGCACGAACGCGCGCTGCTCGACGTCGGTGCGCAGCAGTTCCTGCTGGAAGTGGTCCGTGCGCTCGCCGCTCGGCAGCGTGAATTTCGCGGGCAGTCCCTGATACGCGGGAGACGCGGGTTGTGGTGCAGGAGCTTGATCCGTGCTCGTATCCGTCACCGCGATTTTGCTGGCGCGCACCGGGGCGTCGGAGTAGCCGTACGACTCCGATCTGTTCATGGTCTTCGCACCGTAATAGAAGAGAAGAAACACGCCCACCGCAACCGCGCCCAGCGTTCCGTAGAGCGCGCGCTGCTGCGTCGTGCCGCGCGCCGCGATCCAAAGAACCGTCAGCGCCGCCAGCGCGAGCGTCGTCAGGACCAAGAGCGTGGCCACGAAGTTTGCCGCGAGCGCGAGCGTCAACGCGATCACGAACCGCCGCCGCGCGCCGAATCCGAGCCACGCCAGCAAACGCTCGCACCAGATCGCAAGGAAGAAGAACGCCGCGAGCTGTCTCGCCCTCGGCATCCAGAACGTCGCGCGCGAGGCGAAGTGCTCGTACAGCGGAATCCATCGGCCCGGATAGCTGAGGTTCAAGTTCGTTGCGGTCGCGGGGACGGAAAGCTGCGGAACGGCGACCGAGCCGAAGACGAACCCGAGGCCGCGGCGCAGCGGCTGGCGATGCTGCACGAGCACGTGCTGGTCGCCGGGCGAGAGCGGCACGGTCAGTTGTCCGGCGGCGTTCTTCGTCATCAGCACCGGCTCCTCGCCGAGGCTCACGTACGTCGGCTCCGGCTTCGGGGGAAGCACCAGCTCCGCCGCGCCTTCGTTGCGCAGCGTGAACGTCGACTCGCCGAGGACCGGACCATCGATCGGGATGAACAGCCTGTGCGATGCGTCATTCACCGCGTAGCTGATCGCATGCAGCGCCTCGAGCCGCGTCACCTTCCAGTCGATGCGCGCCGTGCCGGACTCGAACGCCAGCGCGCCGCGGTACTGCGGCGTCACGCCCGTCTCCGCGATCGAGATCCGCTTCGCCGGCGTCGTCACGGACGGCCGCAGCAGCGGATGCGACTCGATCACGAGGTATTGCAGGCTCGCGCGCACCGGCGCGGTGAAGGATGTACCGCGCAGCTCGCCGCTCATCGCGATCGTCGAGTCGCCGGGCGGAATCGAGAAGACGTAGCGGCCGTCGCGGATCTCGTATGGCGCCGCGGAATCGATCTGCTGCAAATGCTCGCTCGACTGCAGCGACAGGTCGAGCGTCGACGTCGTGCGATTCGGATTGTGCACGTCGATCGAATAGCGGAAGCGCGTGGCGTCGGGGAGGAGCGTGATGAGATAGCGGCCCGTCGCCGTCGCCGCGAGCGTCTCGCCCGCGGGGCCGCTGACGTGGCGGACGAGCGTGTACTCGCGCGCGCCGCCGTCCTCTTCGTCGCCAGCCACGAGCTCGCCGTCGGTGACGCTCGATTGCACCGCGAGCACGCTCGCCGGCACGTGCATCCGCAGCCGGTCGCTTCCGCTGATGCGCAGCATGCAATGCATCTCGAATTGGTCTTCGAGCGGAATCAGATCGAACGAGCCCTTGCCGCTGCGCGAGAGGATCGTGTTGCCTTTGCACGACGAGATCGTGATGTCGTTGGTCTGCTCCAACGCCCGTACGGCCGGACGTGTGCCCGTCGTCCGCCCGATGAACACGATCGCCAGCGCGCGCTCGGCGAACGTGCCGGAAAGTTGGATCGTGTCGATCACCGTCGCCGAGGGCGTTTCGCTCGACTTGCGGAGCTTGTCGTAATCCTCGAGCGCGATGGTCACGCGCGAGTCTTTGGTTTCGGGTGTTTGGGCGGAAATCGCGGCGGCAAGAAAGACCGAGAAAAATGCGATTCTGCGCATGATGTAAGTATGACGCTACACTGCGCGCGAATGGTTCGCTCTCTGCTCGTTTCCCTCGCGATGACGGTTCCACTCTTCGCCGCAACGTTCAAGGCCGACGACGGCGTTGCGCTGCACTACGAGGCCATCGGCAAAGGCCGCCCGATCGTCCTGCTCTCCGGCGGTCCGGGCTTCTCGTCGGAGTACATGAAGCCGATCGCCGATCATCTGAAGACGCGCTACAAAGCGATCCTCGTCGATCAGCGCGGCACGGGCAAATCGGCGATCACCACCTACGACGCGAAGACGCTCGCCCACGCGCAGCTCGTCGCCGATCTCGAAGCGCTGCGGCGCACGCTGAACGTCGAGAAGCTGACGCTCGTCGGACATTCGTGGGGCGGGATCCTGGCGATGATGTACGCGTCGGCGCATCCCGATCGCGTGCAGGCGCTGGTGCTGATCGACGCCGGCGGTCCGACGACGGCGTCGGTAGCGAAGTTCACCGCCAATCACACCGCGCGCATGACCGCCGAGGACAGCGCGAAGGTTGCGGCGGGCTACGCGAAAATCAACTCGGAGCACAAGAGCGCGCTGCTCGAGATCACGAAGGCGCGCACGCCGCCGTATTTTCACGACCGCGCGAAGGCGCTTCGCTTCGCCGATGCGCTGACCGAAGACTCGTTCAACGACAAGATGTTCTGGGCGGTCGTCGGACAGATCGATGCGAAGTTCGACCTGCGCGAAGGATTGAAGAACGTGAAGGCGCCGGTGCTGGTGATCCACGGCAAGTCCGATCCGCTCGAGAGCGCGCAGGAAGTACACGAGACGTTTCCCGGCTCGCGCCTCGTGCTGATCGACGAAGCGGGACACTTCCCGTGGGCCGAGCAGCCGCAGGCGGTGTGGCGGGCGATGGATGGGTTTCTAAGCGAGGTCGTCAAGCGATAGCTCTTCCAGCAACCGCTTGCACACCTCGCGTCGCGCCTCGCGCCGCGCATGCAGCCACTCCTCCGCGCGCGGCGGAAGCCAGTCGGGAACGGCGACGTCGGAGAGCGCCGCGCGAAGCACATCCATCAATGAATTGCCCTCGCGCCGCGCGCGCGTGAAGTGCTCGGTGAGTCCGCGCACGCCCGCTTCATCGATCATCACCGCCGCCGCGACGGCGCGCTCCGCTTCGCTCACCGGCTCGTCGAGCCGCTGAATCGACGCGGCCGTGCGGCGCAGTTCCCCCTCATCGAGCCCGTCCACGGCAAGCAGCGTGCGCGTGAGATTGCCGACCTTATCGAGCCACCGGCCGAGGCGGTGGAAGCGCAGGAGCAGCTCGAACGCGCGTGCGTCCGCGGCGCTCGCGGGCGTGTAGAGCCTGCGCGCGATCTTCGCGATGCGTTCGACCTCGTCGAGCCGCGACACGCCGTCGAGGTCCTGGTAGAGGGGTCTGAGGAAGGTCTCGAGGTTCACAGGGGGCGGAGTATCGCTCATTCATGTGGCGACCGCTGCCCTCAGCGGTCGCGGTGCCGCTGAGGCAGCGGCACCCACATTTGCAGCCCGATCTCAGCGAAAATAAGACCGCCATGCCCAGCAAGACCTACAAAACCAAAATCTACCGCGATCAATCGATGTGCTTCATCCCCGTCCCCTTCGATCCGCGGGACGTGTTCGGCAAGGTCCGCGCGCCGGTGAAGGTGACGCTGAACGGCTACACGTACCGCAGCACGATCGCGTCGATGGGCGGGACGACGTGCATTCCTTTGCGGAAGAGCAATCGCGAGGCGGCGGGGTTGGAGGGCGGGGAGACCGTCGAGGTGCGCCTCGATCTCGATGAGGAAAAACGGGAGGTCACGCCGCCCGCGGATCTGGTGAAGGCATTGAAGGCGGCGCCGCCGGCGTGGGAGCGGTGGCAGACGCTGGCGTTTACCCACCAGCGCGAGTGGGTCGAGGCCGTGGAAGGGGCGAAGAAGCCGGAGACGCGGGCGCGGCGGATCGCGAATGCGGTGAAGAAGATCGGGGGAAAGACGTAGCGGGCAGGCGGGCGAGCGGGCAAGCGGGCCGCAGTGACTCCCTGCCCGCTTGCCCGCTGCCCGCCTGCCCGCTGGGTCATCTGATGTTACGAGATGAAACCCGGCGCCCGATCCTCCCGTATGGCTCTCTACGGGAGGAGAGTCCGATGAAACGTGCAGCGATGGCAGCGGTGATGATGCTCGTGACCGCCTCGGCATTCGCCGGCGGGTTGTTCGACGACGACTGCAAGTACACCAGTGCCCGCAACATGACGACCTCGGCCGCGGGAATCACGAAGGTCGTGATTCACGCCGACGCCGGCTCGCTCAAAGTCGACGGCCGGCCGGGGGCGACAGAGGTTGCCACTGCCGGAACGGCCTGTACGTCCGACGACGACTTCCTCGACCGCATCACACTTACGCAGAAGCGCTCCGGCTCGACGCTCTACATCGACGCGAACATCCCCGACCGCACCGTGGTCTTCGGCTTCTTCCAGGCGCGGCTCGATTTCTCCGTCACGCTTCCGGCCTGGCTGGAGGTCTCGATCGATGACGACAGCGGCTGGATGAAGGTCATGAACACCGGCCCGCTCACGATCGACGACGACTCCGGCTCGATCGAGGTGAAGAACGTCAAGGGCGCGATCGACATCGACGACGACTCCGGCGACATCGTGATCGACTCCGTCATCGGCAACGTGAAGATCAGCGACGACTCCGGCGGCATCGATCTCCGCAACGTGAACGGCAGCGTCGAGATCGAGGACGACTCGGGCGGGATCGAGATCGCGCGCGTCGAGGGCACGGTGCACATCCGCAACGACGACTCCGGCTCGATCACCGTGGAAAACGTGAAGCGCGACGTGCTGATCGACGAGGACGGCTCGGGCGCGATCGAGGTCGCGGACATCGGCGGCAACTTCACGGTCGGCTCGAAGGGCAGCGGCAGCATCGACTACGAGCGCGTCTCCGGACGGGTGCGCGTGCCGGAGCGGTACCGCCGCTAAACAATGAATTCGCTCAGTTTCAACCTCGCCGCCGCCGGCTTCGCAGTGATGCTGGCGGCGGCGATGTTGCGTTTGCGCGAGTCGCGGCGGCAGCAGTGGCCGTTCGCGGCGGCGCTGGTGACGGCGGCGATCGCGATTGCGTCGATCACGCTGAGCCATTCGACGCTGCGCATTCCGTCGGAAGCGCTCGAGCGCGCTGAGGCGCTGGTGGGATTCGCGATCGGCCCGCTGCTCCTGCTGTACGCGCGCCGTTCGACGCCGCTCGTGCATTTCCTTCCCGCGGCGATCGCGTTCGCGCTCGTCCCGCCGATCGAGCTGATGCTCGTGCATCAGTTCACGTACACGGGCCTCACCGCGTTCGTCGCGTTTCGCGAAGAGGAGCTGCTCTGGCCGCGGCGGCTCGTGATCGCGTTCGTATGCGTGCACGTGGCGCAGATCATTCGTTACGGGTTCCACGACATCGCCGCGCTGCGGAACATCGTCCCGATCACGCTCTCCCTCGGCATCATGGCGCTGGCGCTCGTGCGGTTCGCACCGCCATCCGTGAAATACCGCAAGGCGCCGCTGCCCGCAGAGAGGCCGGAGCTGTTCCGGCAGCTCGATGCGTCGATGCACGAGCAGCGGCTCTATCTCGATCCGTCGCTGTCGCTGCAGAGCTTCGCGCAGCGGACCGGCGTCTCGCCGCATCACGTCTCGCGCGCGCTGAGCGAAAGCGGCTCGTCGTTCTATGAATACGTGAACCGCTTCCGCGTCGCCGAGGCCTGCGCGCGGCTGGAGGATCCGGCGTCGGAGCGCATCACCGTCGACGCGCTCGCCGAGGCGGCGGGATTTTCGTCGCGGTCAAGCTTCTACGCGGCGTTCCGGAAGGCGATGGGGATGACGCCGACGGAGTACCGGCGCAGGACGTTGTCCAGCCCCGCCGAGACGGACAAAGTCACCCAAACGCCCGCCTGATTCGCCCGTAGCAGCGATCCGAAAGGAACTGCAATGAAGCGAATCTTTCTACTTCTCGTTCTGACGTTTCCCCTCCTCGCCCAACCCTGGTCGCGCGAGCGCCTCGACGCCGCGCTCGAGTACGCCGGCTCCCTCGACACCTCCGCGCTGGTGGTGCTGCACAAAGGAAAGACCGTCGTCGACTGGGGCGACACCGACGCCCGCTACAACGCGCAGTCGATGCGCAAGAGCCTGCTCAACGCGTTGTACGGCATCGCCGTCGCGCGCGGCCAGATCAATCTCGACGCGACGCTCGCCGACCTCGGCATCGATGACACCGGCGGCCTGACGCCGGCCGAGAAGCGTGCGAAGGTGAGCGATCTGCTCATGACGCGCTCCGGCGTCTATCACTCCGCGCTCTACGAGGTCGACTCGAACAAACGGATGCGGCCCGCGCGCGGCACGAAGAAACCGGGCGAGTTTTTCTACTACAACAACTGGGATTTCAACGTCCTCGGCACGATCTACGAGCGTGCCACGAAGACGCCGATCGGCACCGCGTTCGAGCGCGAGATCGCGAAACCGCTCGGCATGCAGGACTTCCGCGCGAGCGACGTCGTCTATCTCACCAAGGACTCGCTGTCCGAGAAGATGATGCACAGCGATTCCAATCATCGCGCGTACGTCTTCATGATCTCCGCGCGCGACCTCGCGCGCTTCGGGCAGCTCTACCTGAACCATGGCGTGTGGAACGGGCGGCAGATCCTTTCGCGCGAGTGGATCGCGCGCACGTTTACCGGCAAGCCGGCGCTCGGCGACATGGAGTACGGATTCCTTTGGTGGGTCTATCCGAACGCGGAGATGCTGAAGAACGCCGGCGTGCCGGCGGCAACGGTGTACGCGGCGCGCGGATATCGCGGGCACCGGCTGTACGTGATCCCGTCGCTCGAGCTCGTGATCGTGCATCGCGTGGCCACGGGCGGCGTCGGGATGCTCGCGCAGCTGAAGCGCCGCTGGTTCGGCAGCGGGGAGGTGGAGGGCGATGAGCTGGCGAAGCTGATGACGATGATCATCCGCGCGCATCCGGCGGCGAAATGATCCACCCTCGTTGCCCTTCTCCCCGCTTGCGGGGAGAAGGTGGCGCGGAGCGCCGGATGAGGGGTCACTCCTCGTGCCATGCACGACCCCTCACCCCAACCCCTCTCCCCGCACGCGGGGAGAGGGGCAACGGAGGACTAACTCAAAATCGCATCCATCAGCGCGCCGAGGTCGTCGGCACTGTCGAAAAAGTGCCGCGGATTCTCGGCGCGCAGGAGCTCCGCGGACGTGCGCCCCGAGGCGATGGCGATCGTGGTCGCGCCGTAGGGAACGCCGCAGCGGACGTCGAAGATCGAATCGCCGAGGATCACGACGTCGCGGCCTTCGATGCGGTGGCCGTGCATTTCCTCGGCGCGATGAATCGCAATCGGCGGCAGCTCGTTGCGATCGGCGGAGTCGCTGCCGAACGCGCCGAAGGGGAAGTAGTCGTTGAGCAACGCGCCGCCGAGCTTGAGCCGTGCGCCGGGCTCGATGTTGCCGGTGAGGAGGCCGAGGATCACGGATTCATGCGGCTGCAGCTTCGCGAGCAGCTCGCGGATGCCGGGAAGCGCGCGGACGCGCTCCGGCGTCGCGCGCTCGGCGAGACCTTCGAGATACTCGTCCCACAGCTGCGGCAGGCGCGCGTCGATCTCGTCGACGGACCAGTCGGCGTCGCGGAGCACCATGCGCGCAATCTGCGGATCGGTGCGGCCGGAGAAGTCGTAGCGCGACACCTCGCCGCGGTAGTCGTACACGGACGCGAGCGCGTTCGCGAACGCATCGCGCGCCGCGCCGCGGTCGGTGAGCAGCGTGCCGTCGATGTCGAAGAGAACGAGACGCACCGGCGGATTCTGGCAGAATTCGTCTCGCATGCTGACGACGACGATCAACTTCCGGGTGGTCGACCTCTTTCACCTCGACACGGTCACGAGCTTCGCCGACGCCGCGGCCGCGGGGCTGTGGGGAGTCATTCACAAAGCGACGACCGGCGCGACCGGAACCGATCCCGCGTACGCGCAGCGCCGGCAGTCCGCGCTCGCCGCGGGCCTCCTGTGGGGCGCGTATCACTTCGGCACGAACGCCGACGTCACGCAGCAGGTCGACAACTTCCTGACGACCGCCGCTCCCGACGCGACGACGCTCGTCGCGCTCGATTTCGAGCCGTACTCCGGCGATCAGATGACACTCGATCAGGCCCGCCAGTTCCTCACGCTCCTCGGGCAGAAACTCGGACGCCTGCCGGTGCTGTACAGCGGAGGCCTCATCAAACAGGACCTCGGCACCACGGTCGATTCGTTCTTCGGCTCGCATCGCCTCTGGCTCGCCGACTATTCGCCGGCGCCGACGCTTCAGGCGAGTTGGAGCAATTACTGGCTCTGGCAATACACCGACTCGACCACCGGCCTCACCCCGAACAGCATCAACGGGATTCCCGGCGACGCGAACGGCGAGCTCGATTGCAACTCGTACGTTGGGACGCAGGAGCAGCTGGCGCAGGAATGGGCGTCATAGAACGCTCAATGCGCCGCGCCTCGCTCCTCGCCCTTTTCCTCACGGTCTTCATCGATCTCATCGGATTCGGGATGGTCATCCCGTTCCTTTCGTTCTACGCGCGCGAGTACGGCGCGAGCGGGATCGCGGTGGGGGCGGTGGTGGGGATTTACTCGATCATGCAGTTCTTCTTCGCGCCGGTGTGGGGGAGGCTGTCCGATCGCATCGGGCGGCGGCCGGTGCTGCTGATCAGCATCGCCGCAAGCTGCACCGGCTATCTCTTGTTCGCATTCGCGCGGAGCCTCGGCGTGTTGTTCGCGTCACGCATCATCGCCGGCGCGGGCGGCGCGAACATCGGAACCGCGCAGGCCTACATCGCCGATACCACGACGCACGAAGACCGCGCGAAGGGGATGGGACTCATCGGCGCGGCGTTCGGCATGGGCTTCATTCTCGGACCGCCGCTCAGCGGATTTCTCTCCGCGATTGGAACGCGCCAGCATCTCCACGGCAACCTGCTTCCCGGCCTCGTCGCGGCGGCGCTGTCGTTCACCGCGTTTCTCATCGCGCTGTTCGTGCTCGCGGAATCGAAGCCGCAAGATCTCGTGCCGCGCTCCGGCATCCCGCCGCAATTCGACCGCCGCATCTGGCGCGACATCTTCGGGAACCGCCTGCTCGTCTCGCTGATCGCCGGCCTCTTTCTCACGCTCCTCTCGGTCGCGGGGATGGAGATCGGCGTCACGCTGCACGCGCGCGAGCGCTTCGGCTTCCGCCAGATCGACATGGCCTGGTTCTTTCTCTTCATGGGCGTGATCGTCGCCGCGATTCAGGGTGGCCTCATCGGCCGGCTCGCGAAGTCGGTCGGCGAGAAGACGCTGGTGATCATCGGCGCGGTCGCGTTCACGATCGGCTTTGCGCTCGTGCCGTCCGTGTATCGCGTGCCGCTGCTGTACGTCGTCGCGTTCCTGGTGGCCATCGGACAAGGGCTCTGCTATCCATCGCTGACGTCGATGGTGTCGAAGGTCGCGCCGGAGAGCGAGCGCGGGAGCATCCTCGGGCTCGCGACCTCGGTCGGATCGCTGGCGCGCTTTCTCGGTCCGATCGTCTCCGGATTTCTCTACGACCTCGCCGGCCCGGAGGGCGCGTTTTACGGCGGCGCGTTGCTGATGCTGTGCGCGCTCACGATTGCGATTTCCATGAGGAAGCTGGCCGTTTAAACTCCCCGCATGTCGATTCTGAAAGTTTCCCGCCTCGGGCATCCGGTGCTTCGCCAGAAGGCGTCCGACGTCGAGATCAAGGACATCAAGGCCGGCAAGTTTGCGGCGCTGATCGACGACATGGTGGAGACGATGCACGCGTACGAAGGCGTCGGACTCGCGGGCCCGCAGGTGCATCTGCCGCTGCGCATCTTCGTGTTCGAGGTGCAGGAGCGCGTGGCCAAGCGGCGCGGCGTGAAGCAGGTGAGCGCGGGCGCGATCTTCAACGCCACGTATGAGCCAGTCGGCACCGACATGATCACCGATTGGGAAGGATGCCTCAGCGTCCCGTTCCTCGGCGGCGAAACGCCGCGCTACCGCCGCGTGAAGTTGAAAGGCATCGACCACGACGGCGATCCGCTCGAAGTGGAAGTCGACGACTTCACCGCGCGCATCTTCCAACACGAGATCGATCACACCGACGGCCACGTCTATCTCGACCGGATGCCCGATCTCAAGACGCTCGGCTACACGATCGTCCTCTGATCACTTCGACTTCGCCGTCAGCCAGAAATCGAGAATCTCTTCGCCGCGCGCGACGCGCACTTTCACGGGCTGCCCCGGCTTGAGCGAACCGATCGCCACTCCTTCCGCGGTGCCGAACGTCCACTTGCCGGCGATCATCAGAATGCGATCTCCGGCGCGGATGCCCGCGGCCTCCGCGGGTCCGCCGGCGAGCACCTTGGCCACGATCGGGACGCTGAGCGAGTGCCACACCGCGCGGCCGCCCTCTTCGCTCCAGCCGCACGCATCGCATTTGAGCGTCATGCCGAGCTCGGGCCGCGGCGCGCTGATCTTGTTCGGGGACCCGGACGTGACGGTGATGCCCGGCATCTCGCAGCCGGGCTTCGGGACGGCGACGACGTCGAGCTCCTGGCCGTTGCGGCGGATGCGCAGCCGCACCGGCACGTTCGGCTGCAGATTCGCGAGACGCTTTCCCGCCTCCGGCGTCGTCACCGGCACGCCGTCGATCGAGACGAGCACGTCGCCGTTGCGCAGCTCGCGCCCCGGCTCGACGTCCTGCACGATCGGCTCGGTGGAAAAATAGTGCTCGTAGCGTGCGTCGGTCCACGGATTGCGGTTCACGTAACAGGAGCCGCCGCGGCAGACGTAGTGGCCGATGCCAAGCGTGCCGACGCGGCTTCGATTCGGATCGGGACAGTCGTTCGTGGTGGCGAGCAACAGCAGCGCGGCGAGAAGCGTGTTCATGATCGAGTCCTCAGAAATCGATGGGATGTTTCGGCGCGAGATCGAGCGCCTGCGCGGACAGACGGATCGCCGTTGCGTCGGCGGGAGGCGCGAGGCGGCTCACTTCGTTCGCCGCGCCGTACAGCGTCGAGCGCGCGACTTCGTACGCGTTTCCGCTCGGCGAGACGCGCGCGATCGCGGCGGCGTACTCCGTCCCGGTGCGCTGGATCTCGACCACCGGATCGGCGCTCGTCTGCGGTTTCCGGTTCGTTTTGCCGGCCGCGAAGCCGGCGAAGAAAATCAACAGCGCGGCCGCGGCCGCGGCAAGCCAGCGCGTCCACGAAGAGCGTCGCCGCAACGGCGGTACATGCATCGCTTCGCGTGGAAGCGCGCGCAGGCGCTCCTCCAAGGAGGCGAGTCGTTCGATCATGCCGCGGCACTGCGCGCAGCTGGCCATGTGCGGATCTTTCGTGCTCGCCAGCGCGCCCCATTCATCGAAGAGGTCCTGCAGCTGTTCGTCGGTGTGATGCGTCATTTCAGTTTCTCCATGAGCAGGGCCCGCGCGCGATGCACCTGCGTCTTCACCGTTCCGGGAGTCACGCCCGTCATCTCGGCGATCTCGCTGTAGCGATAGCCCTCGATCGCAAGGAGCAGCGTGAGCCGCGCGCGCGGCGGCAGCGAGGCGATGGCGCGCTCGAGGTCGAGGTCCGTGTGCGGCAGGTAGTGGCTGACGATCTCCGCCATGTCCTGCGGCTGTTTCTTCCGGTTCTCCGAGATGATCAGATTCGCGGCGATGCGGTAGAGCCACGTCGAGAACTTCGACTCTCCGCGAAACGAGCCGATCGCCCGCCAGGCGCGGAGAAACACTTCCTGCACGAGGTCTTCCGCTCCCGCGCGATCGCTGCGCATCCGCAGACAGAACGCGAAGATCCGCGGCGCGTACTGCGCGTGCAGGCTCTCGAACGCGGCCGCGTCCCCTTCCGCAGCCCGCCGCGCCGCATCCAAGTCTCCGGAGGCAGGGGCCGTGAAGAACGGAAGGGCATTCATCGATGGAAGTGACGCGCGCGCCACGCAAAAGGTTGAAAGCTAGACCGCGACGCGCACGACTTTCTCCGCGATCTCGATCGCGCGATCGATCTCGGCCTCGGTCGTGTAGCGCGAGAGGGAGAAGCGCACGACGCCCATGGCCTCGCGGAGCGGCTTGCCCATCGCCTTCATCGTGGCGCTCGGCTCGACGCTGCCGGAGTGGCAGGCGGCGCCGGCGGAGACGCAGATGCCTTCGGCGTCGAGCGCGCGCACGATCTCGTCGGCCTTCGCGTCGTGAAAAGCGATGCTGGCCGTATTGCCGAGGCGCGGCTGCGTCGCGCCGTTGAGCGAGGTCTCGTCGATGCGCGAGCGGATGCCGGACTCGAGCCGGTCGCGCAGCGCGCGCACGCGGTCGTACGACGGAAGCGCGTCGAGCGCGAGGCGCGCGGCGGCGGCGAGGCCGGCGATCGCCGGCACCGGCTCGGTGCCCGAGCGCATGCCGAGCTCCTGTCCACCGCCGTACCAGAGCGGCTGCAGGGCGATGCCGCGGCGGATCGTCAGCGCGCCGATTCCCTTCGGCGCGTGAAACTTGTGGCCGGAGATCGTGACGAAATCCGCGCCGAGCTCGCGCTGCGAAACCGCAATCTTCCCCGCCGCCTGCACCGCATCGACATGCATGTGCGCGCCGCGCGCGTGCGCCAGCTCCGCGATGCGCGCCACCGGATGAATCACGCCCGTCTCGTTCTGCGCGAGCATTACAGAGACGAGGAGCGTCTCGTCGTCGATCTCCTCGGCCATGCCGTCGAGATCGATCACCCCTTCGACATCGACCGGCACGATGGCGAGCTCGATGATCTGCGCGCGCTCGATGGCGCGGAGGAGCGTGAGCACGGACGGATGCTCGACCGCGGTCGTGACGATCTTGCGCCGCTCCGGATGGCGATCGAGCAGTCCGCGGATCACCATCGCGTTCCCCTCGGTGCCGCAGCTGGTGAAGATCACCTCGCTGGCCGAGCAGCCGAGGAGCTCGGCCAGATCCGCGCGGGCGGCCTCGACCGCGTCATGCGCGCGCCGTCCGAGGGAGTGGATCGCGTGCGGATTGCCATAGAAGTCGCGGTAGAACGGCGTCATGGCGGCCGCGACTTCGTCGGCGACGCGGGTGGTGGCGTTGTTGTCGAGGTAAATCAGCTCGGGCATGGGAGCGCGATTTTATCGTTTTGCGATTCTCTGACGCCACGCGGAATGGCTGGTTGACGCTCTGGCCACACCCTGTGGTTGGGACTGCGAAAGTTTCACGCCGCGCCAAACATGAGGGTGATTGCCCGTCTGTACCATGCAAGGCATACAGCGCTCCGAATCGAGAACCGGCAGCGTGTTGTATGAGAGAGAGCAGACAGGCGAGCGGCGCGCGTGGCGCTGACTCGCCTGCTGTTTTTTCTCCGCGGGAGACGGCCTCCCGCATCGCAGTCCCGCCTTTTCCCTCATTGAATCCCGCCTGTTTCTTCTCGTTCGCCGGTATAGGATGAGACCCCATGAGCGACTTTACTGTTGATGTCGAGCAGGAGGATGACGGCCGGTGGATCGGCGAAGTCTCGGAGTTGCCGGGCGTGATGGTGTACGGCGAGAACCGCGAAGAGGCCGTGGCGAAGGCTAAAGCGCTGGCATTTCGCGTACTCGCTGACCGGCTCGAACATGGCGAAGAGATCCCTGAAATTCAGGGCGTGTTTGCGGTCCACGGATGAGGAGAATTGCCAGACGAACAGGCCTGACGCCGTCAGACCTGTGAGAACGTTTACCGCCCGGTGGCCTAAATATCCATCAGGAACTGATCGGGCGGCGCGACGGCGTCGTACTCGGCCTGCAGATCGACCTTGTGCTTCCACTCGATCTCGGCCAGTTCCATGAAGAGGCGACCCAGCTCGGTGGTGTCGGGGACGCGCTCGGACATGAAGCGGTAGTAGCTCTCGGAGTCGCGCTCGCGCTCGAGGGCGAGCTTGAGCGCGCGGGGCATGTCGAGGTTCTGCACGTCGGGCGGCAGTTCGACCGACGCCGGCGGCGGGTCGGGCGGCATCTGTCCCATCGCGTCGCGGTACTTGCGCTCCAGCTTGGCCCGGTGCACGAGCTCGATGTCCGAGAGCTGCAGCATCCGCTTGCGGACCTCCGGAGCCACGGTGCGCTCGGCCAGCTTCTGGTAGAACGCGCGCGTCTCGACCTCCGACTGGATGGCCTTGAGCAGCACTTCCTCGACCGTGGTTTCCAGTTTTTTCATCGGGAATCGCAGAGCATCATATCGTGCACATGCGTCGCAATCGCGCCGCGAAGTTACTCGCGCGGCGCTGAAAAGATCCGCTCGTCCACTTCCTTCGCCGACAACATGCGAAGCAGGCGAGTGATGAACTCTTCCTCGGTCAACCCCGACTTCTTGATCTCCTGCTTCATCGCCACGTTCGCCAGGTCGAAGGACGAGGTGAGGTCGAACTTCCACTTCCCGGATTCCTTCAGGAAGTGAAAGAACTGGATCTCGGGGAGGAGGGGCATCGCGGCGAAGGCTTCGTAGGACTGGACTTTGATGTTCACGAGGCGTTCGATGTTCGCGACGGAGGACTTCGAGATCCAGCCGTTGTTGACGCCCACGACGAGCAGGTCCCGGCCGTTCATTTGCGCGATCTGGGCTCGGGTGAATTCGTGCCGGACCCGGACGACGATGAACTTGGAAAGGAAGTCGAGCCGGGCCAGTTTCTCTCGCGGTGTGTTCAATGCATGCCTCAGCATGCTGTCATAGAACACGATCGTCCCGGCGCTCACGAGGTCGGCGGCTTTCGGCCCGTCTCCCATCAGCAATGCATCCTTGTATTCGGCAAACGCGGTCTGAATCGCCTGCGCTTCTTTTGATTGCGACGGCGTGTTCGCGGCGGGCGCGCTCCAGGCAAGAGTGCAAACGGTCAAAGCAAGGGCTGCTCTGCGGCGGATGGGGTTCACGGGTCTCTCCTTTTGGGGCAGAGTAGCACGCGACTCAGATGCTCGAAGATCGTTGCCGAAATGACTGCGACGGGCGATTGACAACTGTTACACTGCGTCACGGATGGCGCCTCGCAAGAAAAAGCAGCTTCCCTCGCTCTCCGAGCTCGAGGCGAAGGTGATGGAGATTCTCTGGACGGCCGGGGAGGCGACGGCGGATCAGGTGCGGCAGGGGCTTCCGGCCGATCTCACCGACTCCTCGGTGCGCACGCTGCTGCGGCGGCTGGAGCAGAAGTCGTACGTGACGCACGAGCGCGACGGGAAGCGGTTCCTGTTCCGCGCAGCGGTGGCGCGTCCGACGGCGGCGGCGGCGGTGGCGCGGCGGATCGTGAGCTCGATCTGCGGCGGGGCGGTGGAGTCGCTGCTGATCGGGATGATCGAGTCGCGGATGGTGTCGCGCAAGGAGCTCGAGGCGGCGCGGCGGCGGCTGGCGCAGCTGGAGGCGGAGCAGGGCGATGAGTGAGCTGCGCGTCTTCGCGGAGATCGCGCTGCGGACGCTGGCCATCGTCGCCGCGGCGGAAGTGGTGCAGCGCGCGCTCGTGCGCGACGCGCGGCAGGTGCGGCGGCTGTGGATCGCGGCGCTGTTCGCGATCGCGGCGGTCGCGGTGGCGGCAGTGGTCGATTGGCGTCCGGTAGTTCCGCGCGCTGTTGCGGCGGCGCCGGCGGTCATGAAGATGACTGCCACGGCCGTGGAGACGCAGCCGTGGGCGCATCCGCAATATCACCGCAATCCGCGCAGAACAGAATTGGTGCGCGGGGTGTACGTACTCGGCTTCGCAGTCGTAGTGTGCGTGGTGCTCTTCAGCCTTTTGAAGTTGCGCCGCATGCGTTCCGAGCCCGCGCTCACGCTCGGAGTGATGTGCAGGATTGCGGACGTCCCCGCGCCGTGCACGATCGGCTCGACGATTTTTCTGCCGCATGCGAGCGTGCAGTGGCCGGAAGCGAAACTGCGCGCGGCGATCGCGCACGAGCTGGCGCATGTGCGGCAGCGCGATTCGCTGTGGATGCTGTTCGCGTGGATGCTCTGCGCGGCGTGCTGGTTCGCGCCGGCGGTGTGGATCGCGCGCCGGCGTCTGCGCGCGGGCTGCGAGCTGGCGAGCGATGCATCGGCCGCGGCGGGAGCGCCGCACGCGTACGCGCGGACGCTGATTGAGATCGCGGAGTCGGCGGCGATGCGCGTGCCGTTCGCGGCGAACATGGCCGGCTCGCTGAGCGAGCGGATCGAATGGCTCGCGGGCCCTCGGCGGCGGACGTTCCGCGCGGCGGCGCTGCTCGTGATTCCGCTCGCGCTTGCGGCCTTCGACTGGCAGGTGCGGCTCACCGCGTTCGATGCGGCGAAGCCGCTGCTCGCGGATGTGCGCTCATTCGATCCGAACGCGCGCGCACGAGCGCTCTTCCAGCTCGCGCGCTGGCAGGGCCGCGGCCGCGAGGTTCTCCCGCTCCTCCTCGAGTCCCTCGGCGATGACGCGCCGCTCGCCGACGCGCCGCACTGGGACTATGACCGCGACGGCTGGGCGCCGGCGCGCGCGACGCTGGTGCATCCGTCACCCGGCGAAGTCGCTGCGATGGGCCTGGCGTCGCTCAGCGATCTCGCCGCGTCGCCGCTTGCCGCGCGGCTGCGCGACGGCGACGTGGTCGTGCGCCGCAATGCGGCGTGGGCGCTCGGCGAGCTTCGCCATCCGCGCGGACTCGGCTCCCGCGAAGAGGATGCGCTGATCGATGCATTGAATGACCGCGACGCAGTCGTCCGCGCCGCCGCGGCATGGTCTCTCGGCGATATCGGCACCGCCGCGGCGCGGTTGCCTCTCGAACAAATGCTCGCGCGCGAGACCGACCCGGCCGCGCGACGCGAGGCTTCGCATGCGTTGCTTGCAATCCGACAGGGTGTCAGCAGCGAATACTTTCGGCATAAGGAGTGATTTTTTTTGCCATGAACTGTTACGCGATGTCACGGATGATGTTTCTCGTTCTCTTCCTCGGCTGCGGTGCCGCGATTCCCACTCCGCGTGACACTCCCGGCGTCGCCGATCCGCGGTACGCGCGCGGGATCGCGGCGTCGCGTGAGCTTCTCCTCAAACGCGCGGCGTCGCTGCCGGGCATCGCTGCCGCGGTCGCGGTCGACGGGAAAGTCGTCTGGACGTCGGGCTTTGGCTGGGCGGACATCGCGGCGAAGAAGCCGATGGCTGCCGACGCCGCGGCGCGCATCTACAGCGTGAACAAGCCGCTGACGGCCGCGCTGGCATTTCGACTCGCCGAGCGCGGCGTGATCGATCTCGAGAAGCCGATTCGTGCGGACGGAATCACGCTCGCGCAGTTGCTGAGTCACACGTCCGGCATCCGGCACTATCACGAAGGCGAGTGGCTGAGCGTGAGCAGCCGTCCATGCGTGTCGACCGCCGAGGCGCTCGCACCGTTCATCAACGACCCGTTGCTGTTTAAGCCGGGGACGCGCGAGGAGTATTCGAGCTTTGGATACGTGCTCGCGAGCAACGTTCTCGAGAACGCCGCGAAGCGGCCGTTTCAGGAGCTGCTGCGCGAGGAGATCGGTATCGCGCAGCGAACGCCGGAAACGGTGTTCTACGAGCCGGCGCGGTTCGGACGGGTGCGCGTCGCGCGCGCGGTCGACAACTCGTGCAAGTTCGGCGCGGGCTCGCTCGTCGCGACGGCGCCCGAGCTCGCGGCGTTTGGCGCGAAGCTGCTCGACGGACGCATCGTCAACGCGGAGTCGTTGCGCAGGATGACGGAAGGGGAGGGCGACTTCGCGATGGGATTCGGCGTGGCAAAGGACGACACGCTCGGTCCGATCGCTGCGCAGAGCGGCGCGGCGATCGGCGGGATGTCGTATCTGCTGCTCGCGCCGCGGGCGCGGATCGTCGTCGCGATCGTCGCGAACATGGAGGGAGATCGTTTCGGGAACGATGCGCGGGCGATCGCGCGCGCGTTCGCGGCGCGGGAGCGTTAGTTCGAATGCACGGGCGGCGTGCCGTACGCGAGGAAATCGCGTAGGATCTGCATGCGGTGCTGCATGAAGAGGTTCATGGCCGGTGAGAGGTTGTAACGCCCGTTGACGAGAGTCTCGGTGATGTGCCGGAAACTGTTCACACCGGCCAGAGGGAAATTGATGCCGTCTCCGACGGCCACGCCGCCGAAATGACAGCCGGCACAGGTTTGCGTCTGCACCCGTCTCAGAATGTCCGTCGGCGTGAGCGTGGTGTTGCCGGCTTTGCGCGCCTCGGCGAGGATCGCGTCGCGAAACTCGATTCCGGCCGTCGTGCTCAGTGCGCCTTCAAAGGCTCCGACGAATGACGGTTGCTCATCCTCGACGGTGGGTTGCGTATCGGGGGCGAGAAAGGCATCGGGGATCTGCAACGTGTACAGGTGCAGGTCACGAATGACGAGCGTTTTCACGTGCTTCAGAAACTCCGCGCGGAACCCGGTCGCCGTCGCGGTCGTGACCCTGGCGTCGAACAGTCCTCCGAACATCGTGTTCTCGAGCACGTCCGGCTTCATGTACAGCTTCGTGCAGGCCGTTCCGCTCGCGCATTCGCGGACGATTCGGTATTGAAAGAAGTGAACGAGATTCGACGGCGCGGTGATCTGCAGCGTGCGAATGCCGGCCGGCGGGACGCGATAGTGGTCGGGATGAACGACCGGCGCAAAGCCGGGGAGCCCGTCGAAAAAGAACTGCTCCAGCCGCGCGCGGCGCTCGTCCATCGAGTCGACCGCGCTTAGATTCGCCCAGAACTCCGCAACAGGACGGCAGGCAAGGAGATCTCCGGCAGGGTCGGGATTCGGCAACGCAGCCTCGAAGATCACATGAAGCGACTCCTGCGGCGCGCCGCGCTTCAAGGCGTACGCGATCCGGTACTGGCCGCAGTTTCCGGTGGTGGCCTGGTCGAATCGATTCGTGATGGCGATCGGAAAAACTCGTCCGGCAGAAACGGCGCGGTCGCGAGAAAACCGCCGTCCGCGGGACACGCCAGTTGAAAGCCGTTGAGCGACGGCTTGCCGTTCGTCATCTGGTCGTTGCAGTGCGGCATCGAGGCATCGAGTCCGGGACTGGGGTTCTGCGTATCGAACCACTGCCGAAAGAGTTTCTCGGCCGTCATTCCCGGCACGCCGCTCCGCGCGGCAAGCGTGTCGAGAACGCGCTCGAATCGAAACGAATCGAGAATGGCTTTATCGGTGACGGCGAACGAGCGCTGCACGTTCAGCGACACCGGCGGTGGTGCGGAACGAACGGAGCGCCGGCGCGCGCCCACCAGAAGAAACAGTGCACTGAGCGCCACGATGCAACAGCACAGACGTTTCATGGAAAGAAGTTATTAGCAGAAACTGCCGCGAGGAGTCAACGAAAGTGCCGTTCAGTACAAGAGGTCAGCAGTGGAGGACAGACAGGATTGTCTGTCCTCCACGATGCGCGCGCCATCGCGAGGGCGTTCGCGAAGTATTGATGGTAGTGTCGATGAATGGCATTAGCGGACATGCGCACCAACATCAAGCACGTGGTTCATCTGATGTTCGAAAACCGCGGATTCGATACGATGCTCGGCTGGCTTTACGATGACAAGAATCCGCCGCTCCATCACGTGCCGCCGCTGAAGCCGGGACAATCGGCATTCGAGGGCGTGCCTCACGACGCGGATGGGAATCCGACCGTCTGGCAGCCCGACCACCCGAGCTTCTTCGGGGATGGTCCTTACCTCGGCGGCAAGAGATTCATTCAGAAGGGCAACTGGGGACGCTGCTACATGCCGGTCGCCGATCCGGGCGAGCCATGGGACGACGTGACGCAGCAGATCTACGGACCGAACAGCGACAGGGCGCTGGGTCCCTCGAAGCTGATGCGCGGATTCTGGCTGAACTATCAGAACGCCCGCTTTCCGGACATCGGGTCGCCCGACGACATCCTGGCGACGTCGACGCCGGACGACCTGAAGGTCATCAACACGCTGGCGCGGGCGTTCGCCGTGTCCGATATGTGGTGCGCCTCGGCGCCGACGGAGACGAATCCGAACCGCGCGTTCAGCCTCGCCGGCACGTCCCAGGGCCGCAAGATCAACTGCAGCTTCGACGGCGTTCCCTACACCGGTCTGCGCACGATCTTCGGCGTGCTCAATGACGCGGGCCACTCCTGGAGGCTGTACTCCGACCATTACTGGCTGCCGATCGAGGAGCTGTATTTCACGCCGTACATGTTCCCGGACGGAATGGAGAACGGCATCTTCCGGACGATCGATCACTTCCGGCGCGATGTCGAGAAGGACGACCTGCCGGTCTTCAGCTACATCGAGCCGACGTTCTTCAGCGAGATCGGATACCCGCTGCCGCCGATTTTCGGCAACGACTACCATCCGCCGAGCAGCCTGTATGACGGCGAAGGAACGCTGAAGCGGATCTACGACATCCTCATCAGCAATCCCGTCGTCTTCAACAAGACGCTATTCATCGTCACGTTCGACGAGCACGGCGGGACCTACGATCATGTCATTCCGCCCGCCGCCTTCACGCCCGACGACTTGTCGCCCGAGTTCAACCGCTATGGCCTGCGCGTTCCGACGCTGCTCATCTCTCCATGGGTCCCGCCGAGCTGCGTCTTCCGGCCGTTGCGGGAGCGAGATCGAGTGACGCGATGGCGGCTCGCCTTCGATCACACCTCGGTACTGGCCACGCTGATGCGCTGGCTCCGCATTCGTTACCGGAAGGAGGGGGAGCCGGGCTGGCTGGGGCGCCGCACCAGAAGCGCGCAAACATTCGAGGACGTGATCACGTCGACGTACAACGGAACGTGGCCGGCGGTCGAGCGTTACGAATGCAGAGACTTCGGGGAGGCCGGCGCGGAGGGGACCATCGGCGCCACGAACATCCCGCGCGGCGTCGTCGCGGCGATGGTGGAGCGGATCACCGCGTTCCGCCGCACGTCGCCCGAGCATGAGGCCATCTTCGCGGAGGTCGTTGCGACCACGCAGACGGAGGAGGATCTGCGCGGACACTTCGTGCGGCTGAAGCAGTTGCACGGGCACAACCGGCGCGTCAGCGATACGGGCGACGGCTGTCCGCCTTAGGCCCCGCGATAAACGTCGGGATTCGGCGGGGCTTCGTCCTCGTACGGCGCGCTGCGGAGCGGCTGGCCGAGGCCGGTGCCGCCGGCGGTGCCGTGCTTGTCCATCGCGCCGTAGTACGGGCGCCAGCCCATCGGCTCGACGGGGAAGTTCGGCGGGACGACGAGGTCGCGCAGGCCGACGACCGCGCGGGCGCGGGTGTCGATGGCCATTTCGTAGTCTCGCGTCATGTAGATCGCATCCTCGGGGCACGCGTCGACGCAGTAGCCGCAGAAGACGCAGCGCAGCAGGTCGATGTCGTAGCGCACCGGGAACTTCTCGCGCGTGCGCTGGTCTTCGCCGGCCTCGATGGTGATGCACTCCGCGGGGCAGGCGGTCGAGCACATGTAGCAGGCCACGCAGCGCGTGGTGCCGTCTTCGCGCGAGGTGAGGATGTGCCGTCCGCGGAAGCGCTCCGAGTAGACGCGCTTGACCTCGGGGTACTGGATCGTCGGCAGCCCTTTGATGTTGACGAGGTTCTTCAGGAGGTGCTTGAGCGTCACGAACATGCCGGAGATCACCTGTGGCAGGTACGTGCGCTCCGCGAGGGTCATCTTCTCGGGAACGACTTTGACGACTCCGGGTTTGACGCGCTCGATCGACATGGCTAGCGGTCCAGTTCTCCGGCGATGATGTTCAGCGATCCGAGGGCCGCGATCGCGTCGGGAATCGACTGCCCGGTGATCATGGACGCGAAGGCCTGGTAGATCGCGAAGCAGGGCGGGCGCACGCGCACGCGATACGGATTCTTCGTGCCGTCGGAGACGACGTAGAACCCGAGCTCGCCGTTGCCCCCTTCGACCTGGAAGTAGGCCTCGCCGACCGGCGGCTGGATGCCGTGCATGATCAGCTTGAAGTGATAGATCAGCGACTCCATCTCGTTGTACACGCGGTCCTTCGGCGGGAGCGCGACGTACGGATTGTCGACCATCACCGGGCCGGTGGGCAGTCCGCGGTCGATGGCCTGCTGGAGGATGCGCAGCGACTGCCGCATCTCTTCCATGCGCACGAGGTAGCGCGCGTAGGTGTCGCCGCCGTCGGAGACCGGGACATCGAAGTCGTAGGTCTCGTATCCGAGGTACGGGAGAGGCCTTGCGGACGTCGTAGGGAACGCCGCAGGCGCGCAGACACGGGCCGGTGAATCCGTAGTCGATCGCATCTTCGGCGCTGATCGGGGCGATGCCTTCGACGCGCTCGCGGAAGATGCGGTTCGTGCGCACGAGCTTGTCGACGTCGTCGAGGAAGCGCGGAATCGAGCTCACGAGCTTCTGCGTCAGCTGGAGGAAGTTCGGCGGCACGTCGACGGCGAGTCCGCCGATGCGGAGATAGCTCGGCAAGAGGCGCGCGCCGCAGCACGCTTCGATGAGACCGTACATCTCCTCGCGCGGCTGGAAGAGGTACCAGAAGTTCGTCAGCGCGCCCATGTCGACGAGGTTCGTGCCGATGCAGATGAGGTGATCGCCGATGCGCATCAGCTCGGAGAGCACGAGGCGCACGTACTGCGCGCGATCGGGCGCGGCGATGCCGAGCATCTTCTCGATCGTCATGCAGTAGCCGACGTTGTTGATGATGGCCGAGCAGTAGTTGAGGCGGTCGGTGAACGGGATGACCTGCTGGTAGCTGTGCGTCTCCGACATCTTCTCGAAGCAGCGGTGCAGGTAGCCGATCTCGGTGTCGGCGCCGACGATGGTCTCGCCGTCGAGCGTGACCACGACGCGGAGCGTGCCGTGCGTCGCGGGATGGGACGGACCGAGGTTCAGCGTCACGCGCTCGAAATCCGACTCCGCCTCTTCCTGCTGGAAGCGCGGATCGATCTTCGGAACGATCTTGGCGACGCCTTCCTCGGTGAGCAGCCACCGCTGCGCGGCGTCGTAGTCTTTGCGCAGCGGATGGCCCTGGAAGTTCTCGTGGGTGAGGATGCGGCGGAGGTTCGGATGTCCGTCGAACTTCACGCCGTACATGTCGAACGCTTCGCGCTCGAACCAGTCGAAGCCTTTGTAGACCGGAAGGCTCGACGGAACGCTCTCGCCTTCGCCGACGCGCACTTTGAGACGCACGCGCTCGTTCTTGTCGAGCGAATACAGTTGATAGACGATGTCGAAGCGTTTCTCACGATTCGGGTAGTCGACGCCGAAGCAGTCGAGCGGCATGGTGAAGCCGTGGTCGTTTTTCAGCGCGCGCAGGACGTCGACGATGCGCTCTTTCTCGACGACGAACGTCGGCAGATCCTGCCCCGTCTCCTGCGTCAGCCCGCCCACCTTGCCCGCGATCTCCACGCCCCGCGCATCCATCGCCGCGGCCTCGGCCGGCACATACGGCTCGCGATTCGTCGGCGCGGGTCCGGTGTAGGGGATGGGGCTGTGTTTGGTGAGGGTGCTCATTTTTGTGGTTACGCGGTTGCTCGGTTACGCGGTTGCGCGGCAGAAACGACCGCGTAACTGCGCAACCGCGCAACCATTACCCCCGTCTGATCTCTCCTCGCTGAATCTTGTCCCTCAACTTCAGAATCCCATACATCAACCCATCCGGCGTCGGGGGGCAGCCGGGGACCCAGATGTCGACGGGGATGATTTCGTCGATGCCCTGGACGACGTGATAGGCGCGGTAGAAGCCGCCGGACGTAGCGCAGGCGCCCATGGCGATGACGTATTTCGGCTCGGGCATCTGGTCGTAGATTTTCTTGAGCACGGGCGCGATTTTGTCGACGATGGTGCCGGCGACGATCATCAAGTCCGCTTGTCTCGGCGAGAACCTCACGACCTCGGCGCCGAAGCGCGAGACGTCGTAGTGCGACGAGACCATCGACATGAACTCGATCGCGCAGCAGGCCGTGCCGAAGGGGAGCGGCCAGAGCGAGTTGCCGCGGGCCCAGTTGATCACCTGATCGAGCTTCGTCGTCAGGTACGTCGCGCCGGCGAGATCTTCGATCTCGCGCTCCGACTCGCCGGGAAGCGTGATGAGTCCCTTCTCAGGGATCTCTCCCGGAGGTGCGGCGGGCTTGCGCGGAATGATCGACTCGGGATGGTCAACGTTCTGAGATGGCATCACTTACTCGGCAGGCGATTCGATTCTATGCGACTAGAGAAACTTTTCACAAGCGGAGTGGAGGACAGACAATCCTGTCTGTCCTCGTCTCTTTCGGACAGACAGGATTGTCTGTCCTCCACCTGTCTACTGGAAGTATCCGTTCACGTCGATGATGACGTGCACGTTGCCCCAGCGGTTGTAGACGGAGAGATCGTTGGTGTTCGTCGAGAGTCCGACGATCGCACCGTTCGAGAGCGCCGGCTGGCTCGCATTGAAGTTGATGATCGATGAAGTCGGCTGTGCGCTGCCGGACGGCCAGGCCGTCAGGAAGCTGTTGGTCGTGGCCTGGGTGACAGCGATGTTCATCACCACGGCTTTGGCCGTCGTCGGAATGCCGCAGTTGCCGCGGATCCGGAAATCGCGCGACGAGTTTTCGGTCATGATCGGCCCGCCGTTCGTGCCGTTCGCGTTTCGCGTGTCGACGACGCGGCAGGGCGTGACGGCGAAGTACTGAAGCGGTCCGGTCTGCGCGCTCAGGTCGCGGGCCAGCGTCATGGAGAGAATGAAGAATGCTGCAGTAAGGAGGAAAGTCTTTTTCATGGCTCTTTCTCGATTCGCCTTCATCTGAAAAATCCGAAGATGTCGATCACGGCGTGCATGGGCGACGTCGCAGTGCTGAAGACATTGATGCTTCCGTCCGCGCCCACCGGCACGATCGCGTTGTTGGAGATCGTCTCTCCAATCCGGAAGTTGATGTTGCTGATGGTCGGGACCGGATTGCTGATCGGGCCGGGGAACAGCGTGAGGCGTCCCTGCGACGGCGGCGTTACGGCGGCCACGTTCAGAGCGACCGCGGTGATGCCGGACGGGATTCCACACTGCCCTGCCACGACGAAGTTCCGCACGGTATTCGAATTCAGTGCCGGACCGCCGTAGGGAGCGTTGGGATTGCGCGTGTCGGCGAGGCGGCAGGGCGTGATGAGGTAGAAGCCGGGGTTGGTGTTTCCGCCGGTGACGGTGACGGTCGCCGTCACGCTGTCGGCCGAGCCGCATGCATTCGAGACGCGAACCCAGTAGTTCGTGGTGGTCGTCGGCCCGACGCTCAGCGAGGAAAGCGTGGCGCCGCTGATCGGCTGCGAGATGTTGCCGCTCGTGCCGAGGTACCACTGATACGTGATCGGAGCGGTGCCTCCGACGATGACGGTGAGCGTCGTTCCGGCCCCGCTGGTGATCGTGCGCGAGGTCGGCTGCGAGGTGATCGACGCAGGCGTACACGTCGGACCGCCGCCCGGATACACCGCCTGCGACGCGTTCTGATCCCACGTCTGCAGCGTGTAGCCGAGGCTCCCGTCCGACTGATGAAACATGATCGCGGTGCCGGAGCACTCTTCGACGGCCGGCTGACACGGCTCGTCGAACCCGGTCGGACGAATGTAGTGCGCGTCGGAGTGGCGCCAGCCGATGCCGTGTCCGACCTCGTGCGTCATCGCGGTGGGAAACGACACGCTCGCCGCGGTGTAGCCGTCCTGGAAGACGACGTCGGCGTCCTGAATGCTCCACCACCACGTGCCGGCCGGGAACTGGTGCGGATCGAAGAAGGAGAGGAACGTCGTGCCGACGGTGCCGACTCCGCCGAACGATCCGCCGATGCGGTTCTGCGGGTCGTTGAACTCGACGACGCTGATGTCGTCATGATTCGCGGAAGCCGTGGCGCGCGGTCCGCCGTAAATGAGATTGATGTTCGAGGCGGGCTCGTTGTTCCAGGCCGCGAGCCCGTTCTGAATCACGCTCACGCCGCCGTCGCCGGCGCCGGGGATGTTCTGGTCCGTGCGTTTGTAGAACGTCACGCCCGCGGCCATGTTCTCCCAGCGGATGCCGACGTATCCGGAAAACGGCGGATCGTCCGGAGTGTCAATCGTGAGGAAGATGTTGTCGGTGTACGTGGCCGCGGGGAAGGCGGGAGCGTGCGGCTCGAGGCCGACCGCGCTCTCTTCCATCGCGCTGTTGACGGTGAGCGCACTGGCCGTGGCGAAGTAGTCGGCGGCGGGACGGCGTCCGGCGGCGCGCCCTTCGAGGAAGCGGAGGAATCCTGCCTCGCGACGCACGCGCTCGCGGTGCGGCGCGCCCGAGCGGTCCCAGGCTCCGGCGCCGTCGAGATTGCGCACGAGCACGCGCTCGCCGTCGGTCGTCGTGGTGAATCTGAATTTGCCGAGCGTGAGGTCGGTCGTCATCCAGCGGCCGTGATCGAGGGTGAGGAACAGCAGCGCCCGTTCGCCGTCGGCAAAGCGAGCGGCGCCGGGAACGTAGACGCCGTGGTCTTTGAGAAATCCGCCGGGCGAAACGACGCGCACGAGGTCGTCTGAATGCGGCGAGCCCTTGATCGTGCGCTCGATGCGCACTTCATAAACGGTGACGGTGTCGCGGGACTCTTCGACCCATTGCCGCTCGACGCGGGCGATGACGATGGCATCCGCGCGGGCGACCATTTCCTCGTCGGTCGGTACGACGAACGTCGTCGCGAGCGCGGCCGGCACGAGGACCAGCAGCGCAAGCAGGATGAACAGATGTTTGAGCATGCAGCAGTGTCTCCGGGAATCCGCTTATGAAAAAAACGAGCCGGATTATTTGCGAAAAATGGCACGAGTGTTTCAAGCCGTCCGTGGCGGAGATCACATCGATGAAAAGGTTTACCGGACTGGTCGTTGCCGTTCTCCTGCTCGCCGCCCTGCCCGCCGCCGCCCAAACAGCCGAGTCCCAGCCCCGCTACCGATGGTTTGCCACGCCGTGCGATACGTGGGGCTGCGCCATCGCGGCCATGGCCTCCGCGAACGGCGACCGCTACGTGATCGTGCTGCCGACCAAGAGCACCGCGCACCCCTGGGTCGTGCTGAAACGGATGGAGGCCGGCTTCATCCAAGGGACGGTCGATCCGACGTTCGAGGTCGAGGGTTTCAGCGATCTCGCCGTGGCCTCGGCGCGCTTCTCGGCCGTCGACAAAGAGCAGATCCCGATCCTCGTGACCACCACCGACGGCGGCATGCTCGTCGTGTGCATGCACGCGAAGGAGCCGACGAAGAGGAGAGCGGCGAGGCCTTGAATTCCTTCGTCGCCCCTCTCCCCGCTTGCGGGGAGAGGGTTGGGGTGAGGGGCTGTGCCTCGCACGAAGAACGCCCCTCATCCGGCCTTCGGCCACCTTCTCCCCGCGAGCGGGGAGAAGGGCAACGGAGGGCGATCTACTGTCCTTGAATGAACGCCGGATCTCCCGTCAATTCGTCGATGAGTGAACCGTATGCGGTCACGCGGCCTTCGCCGCTGATGACGCGGACGGAGACGCGGCCGTTGTAGACGTTGCCGAGGGCGAGGTCGCGGATGACGTTGAACTGGCGGACTTCGTTCGCGGCGAGCGGGACCTGCACGACGGGCGTGATCTTCGAGTCGGGCAGGATGATCTGGATCTCGACGGTGGCCGGCTTGCCGGTGACTTCGGTGATGCCGATGTTGGTGCGGTAGCGCGAGGAGTCTTCGACCTGCAGGATCTGCAGCGCGCGTCCGCCCGTGCCGACGGCCTGGTCGACCGTCACCGCGGGGATGAACTGGCCGAGCGTGCCGGCGGCGGTCTGGTTATACGTGCGTCCGCCGACGATGAAGCTCGCCGGCTGCGGCGTGGTGATGTGCACGGCGCCGCTGAGGTTGTCGCCGGCGAAGAGCGTCTTCACGACGTTGTCGAGGGCGAGCACTTCGCCGACTTTGGCGAGGACCTCCGCGGTCTTCGGCGCGCCGCCGCCCATCGGATAGAACGTCAGCGTCGCGGTCTGCGGGACGGTGCCGTAGTTGAAGACCCGCATGTCGGTGCGCCAGTCGGCGAAGCCGGTGTTGGTGTTGGCCGCGCCGGTGAGAATGTACTTCGTGGCGCCGCTCTGCGTCAGCGGCGTGCCGCTGACGAGGAACGGATCGCCCGTGCCGTTGTCGACGATCGATGCATAGGCAGTCACCTTACCGTCGCCGCCGGTGACGCGCACTTCGGCGCGCCCGTCGGTGAGCGTAATGTTGTTCTGCGCGAGGAGGGCGTTGAGCTGCAGTTGCTGTCCCGCCGCGAGCGTCTGCGGCAGATCGAGCAGCTTCGTACCGGTCGCGTTGAAGATGCTGACGATCGCGTTCGCGCTCCTGCCGGCCGCTTCGACGATGCCGACGTTCGTGCGGAACGCGCTCGACTGCGCAATCTGTTGGAGGCTGAGGATCGTCGGCAGTCCGCCGCTCGCGACGCGGCCGATGAAGCTCGGGAACGGCACGGCAGGGATGAATTGTCCGAGCGTGCCGTTCGAGGTGACGTTGTAGGTGCGGCTCGCGGCCACGGTCACGAGCGACGCGTTCTGCGGCTCGTCGAGCGGCACGATCTCCAGCTGCCCGCTCTCGCCGTCAGCGAGGGAGCCGAAGCCGAACCACGTCTTCACGATGTCGTCGAGCGCCATCGTGGCGCCGGCGTCGACTTTCACGTCGGTCTGTTTTACGCCGCCCGCGGTTCCCGCGGCAGGTGTGAACGTGACGCGATAGCGATATGGCTTGAAGCCGGCGTTGGTGAGGCGGACGTCCGACTGCCAGGCGGAGTCGATGCCGTTGAGATGTCCGGCTGCGGGGATGATGAGCGAGTACTGCGACGGTCCGGTCTTCGAGGAGATCGGTGTGACCGGCGTGACGAGGTTGACCGACACCGGTTTGCTGACGGTCGTGCCGTGCGCGGTGAGGCGGCTGCCCGCGGCGGGGTTGATCTCGACGATCACCGTCGCGGTGAACGTGCCGTTCGGCAGCTCACCCGGCTCGATCGTGACGTCGAGCAGCACGCCCTGCGGCGGCAGCGCGCCGTTCGCGGGAGTGACGGTGAGCCACTCGCGATCCGTTCGCGCGGTGAAGAAGAGCGTCGCGTTCGGATCGCCGGGGATGAAGATCTTGTGGTTGATCACCGCCTGCGAGCCGACGGGGATGTTGAAGACCGGATTCTTGTCGGTCGCTGCGGGCGGCGGAACGATGACGACGCGGATCGGCACGGAGTACGGTCCCGGGGTGTTGCCGCAGTCGGCAATTCCTCGGACGCGATAGAAGTATCCCTTCGGCTCCGCCGCTTCGTGCGCGAACGTCACCGACGTTCCCTGATTCACGACCGTCGTCACGGCGTCGGCGAACGTGAGGCTCGTCGCCTCGTCGACTTCGTAGCGCGCCGCGCCGGGGACGACGTCCCATTCGACGGCGTAGCTCTTCGTCGACGTGGCCTCGCCGATGACGCGCGCGAGCGGCACTTCCGGCGTGCTGCAGGACGTGGTCTTGAACGACACGCAGTCGCTGCTCACCACCGGGCAGCCGTTGGCAGTCGCTTCGACGCGCCACTCGTAGTCGGTGTCGGGCGCGAGGCCGGAGTAGTTGAAGGAATTGGTCAACGTCTTGCCGATCGACGTCGTGCAGCCGCTGCCCTTCGGACCGAGGAAGACCTCGTAGAGCTGCGCGGTCGTGCCGCTCCACGTCAGCGTGCCGCTCGTGCCCGCGCTGCCGGTCGGCTGGAGACCGGTGACGGAGAAGTTCTGGCAGGAAACGCTCGTCGTTGCGGAGGCGTTGTTGTTCGTGTTGTCGGCGTCGGTGACGTTGAGCGTGGCGGTGTTGGTGATGGTCGTGCCGGCGATGAGGCCGACTTTGTACGTGGCGACGATGGTTCGCGTTGCGCCGCCGGCGAGCGTGCCGAGGGAGCAGGGGAACGGCGTCGTGCAATCGCCGCTGTTTCCCTGGAACGTGAGACCCTGCGGCGTGGGATCGTTGACGATCACGCTCGGCGAGGTGAGGGTGCCGAGGTTCTTCACGGTGATCGTGTAGCTGATGATGTTGCCCGGCTTCGTGCTCGTCGGGCCGCTCTTCATCACCGCGAGATCGGCAGGCGAGGGAACGGTGGCCGCGAGCTGGTACGCGCCCGGTGTGTACGTCGACGCGAACGTGCCGCCGGGGAACGGCGGGAGGTTCTCGGGAGAGAACGCGCCGCTGTGCGCGGCGTACGTGACGGCGTTGAAGACGTCGCCGCTGCTGAGCGTGAAGCTGTTGATGAGCGAGACGTTGACCGTGCCGGCGAGCGTAGCCGCGCCGGTGACGATGAGCTGATCGTAGCCGGTGCCGGGCGCGGTTCCGCCGAGCTCGATGTTGAGCGTGCTCGTCGGCGACTGCGAGTAGTTGCCGTTGATCGTGATCGTGCCGGGGCTGAGGCCGGGCGCGACGGTGGCGCCGTTGACGGCGACGGAGTTGCCGATGATGCCGTTGCCTTTCAGGACGCCGCCGTTGAATTGGATCGTCGAGGGTGAGGTGAACGTGCCGCCGAGGAGAGTGGTCGTTCCGCCGGTCTGGGTGTAGCCGCCGGTGAACGTGGTCGTACCGGTGAAGGTCGCCAGGCCGTTGTTCGTGAACGCGGGCGCGATCGAGGTCGTGTCGGCGATGTGGCGATTGAAGGTGCCGTTGTTGAGGATCGTGCCGCTGCCGGCGATGGGCGCGCCGGAAAGATAGAACGTGCCGTTGTTGGTGAGCGCGCGGTCAAGAGTCTTCGGGCCCGGACTGCCTGCGCTGAAATCGCTCCCGGCGAGAACCGTGAGCGTGCCGCTGCCGGTGATGTTTCCGAAGAACCATTGCGTCTCGCCGACCGACAGCGCGCCGCTGCCGCCGATCGTGCCGCCGAGGAGTAAGAGCTTGGGGAAGGTGACGGCCGTGTTGACGTCGACCGTTCCGGACTGCACTTGAATCGTGCCGGTGCCGGTGACCGACGCGCCGGCGTTGAGGGCGAACGTGCCCAGGGCGAAGGCGACATGGTTGGTGGTACCGGTGTCGATGGGCGTCGAGATCGTGCCGCCGCCCATCAATAACAGAGTGCCGTTTACGGTTCCGATGCTGCCGAGGGTGCTCGTGATCGGGACGGTGATCACGGCCTGTGGGCTGGATACGGTTTTCCTGATCGTGCCGCTGTTGGTCAGCGCGGCAGGCGCGGTGCCGCCGATCACGCCGTTGGCGCTGATCCCGAAAAAGGCGCCGCTCTCGACGTTGAGCTTCGAGGTGTCGCCGATCGTCAAGTAGTTGACGGAGTCGGCGTCGTAGCTGAAGGTCGCCGCGGGAATCGTGAGCGTCGCGCCGTTGGCGAGTACCGTCGGCGAGGAATTTCCGATCAAGCCGCCGAACGTGCGCAGCGTGCCGGGGCCGTTCACCGTGCCGCCGGTGAAGAACAGAGAGCTGACCTGGAACGTGATCGCCGAGGCGATGTCGAGTGCGCCGCTCATGATCGCCAGCTTGATCACCGGCGGGCCGGGGTTGGCGTTGATCTTCAGCGTGCCGCCGTTCACGCGATGCTGGGCGGAGGCGTCGGCGAACGTTCCTCCGTTGAAATTGAACGTGCCGCCGAAGTAATCGATGAAACCGCTGGAGGTGCCGATCAGTGCGCCGGTTCCGGAGTTCGTCCCTCCGTTGGCGAAGATGAGCGACTGGTTCGCCACCTGCGAGCTGACCGTTCCGGTGTTGTTCACGGGCACGTTGAAGCGCATGCCGCTGACGCCGGCGTTCTTTCTCAGCAATGCGCCGGCGTTGTTGTTGAAGACGTTCGCGCCCGGGCCGTTGTTCATCACGCCGTCGCGGACGTTGAACGTGCCGTTGTTGTTGATCACGGCGTTGTTCTGCAGCAGCAGGTTGGTTCCTTCGTAGTCGGCGGTGCCGTCGATCTGCAGCGTGCGGTTGTCGAGGAACGTCTGCTGCAGCGGCGTGAGGTGGGAGAGCGTCGCCGCGGCGGCGATCGTCGTCGTGCCCGGACCGCGGTTCATGCCGCCGGTCCATTTCATCGTGTTCGTGACCGTCAGATCGGCGCCGTCGAGGACGCCGAAGAGGAGCTCGACGTTCTTGAGCGAGAGCGGGGCTGCGAGCGTGAGCGTGCCGCCGTTAACGCGGATCACGCCGAGGTCGGCGGGGTTGGTAGTCGTGCCGGAAGCGAGCGTGTAGGTGTAGCTGCTGTTCTCGATGGAAACGGCGTTCGCGGCGTTGGGCACCAGGATGCTGCCGTTGCTCGTGCCGCCGCCGCTCAGCGCGAGCTGCCCGCTGGTGACATTGAGCGTCGCGCCGGAGGCACTGTGCGTCTGCAGCCGCGCGTCGCCGATGATGATGATCGGGTTGATGTTGTTGAACTGCGCGCGGATCGAGGCTTTGCCCGTGCCGCCGGTTTTCTCCCACGTGCCGCCGCTGTTCTGGATGACGCCCGAGCCGTCGCTCAGGATGTCCATGTCGGTCGTCATCGTGAAGGTGCCGCCTGCGTTCGTCAGCACCGAGCCGAGGTTGAGGGTGAGCCAGGTCAACGGAGCCGGCGCATACGTCACGGAGCCGTTGATGAGCATGTCGCGCCCTTGCAGGATCATTGAGCCGTTCGCGCCGTTGAACACGTGGCTGTACGACGCCAGCTGCGTCTCGCCGTTGCCCAGTTGCGCTCCGCCGCTCCAGATGTAGGCGGCGAAGATCGCCAGCGTGCCGTCGCCGGTGATCGTGCCGGTGGTGTGGATGAACTGGTAGTTCGTCGAGATCTGGGCGCTGGTCGGGATGGTGAACGTCGCGCCGCTGAGCTTTACGATCGGGTTGCCGTTGAAGTTGATGTACTGCATCACCGCGCCGTCGAGCGTGTGCGTGCCGGCGGCGAAGTCGAACGTGCAGGCGTCGCAGATCTTGAAAACGCCGGTGTGCGTGCCGCTCTTGGTGAACTGGATGTTGCCGCTGTTCGACTGCACGGTGCCGTCGTTGTTGAGAATGACCTTGATGATGGCCGTTCCGGCGCCGGCGGTCTTGAAGATGCTCGCCCCGGAGACGTTGTCGATGCGGGCGTTGTTGACGCTGTCGGAATTCAGCGTGACGTCGCCGACCAGGTTGAGGATGTTGTTGTTGGCGATGTAGGAGCCGTTATTGATGGCGAACGTGAACGCGCCGGCGTTGATGTTGATCGTGCCGTCGTTGTCGACGCGGGAGTCGTTGCTGATCGTCCCCGCCGCGGTGCCCGGGAAACTGACCGTCGAGGTGGCGGCGAGATCGACGTAGAGGTTGCGCGTCCACACGCCGCCGATGAAATTCACGATCCCGCTGACGTTCGCCGTGCCGGTGCCGCTGAGCGGGCCTTGCAGCGCGCCGCCGCCCATCTGCAGGTTCGTCAGGTTGAACACGGCGCCGGCGCTGATGGTCAACGTCGAGACGAGGTTGATCGCGCCCGCGCCCTGGCCGGTGCACGTGCCGTTGATCGTGCCGGCGAGCTCGAGCTTCGAGCCGGCAATGACGTCGAACGTGCCGTTCGTGTGCGAGCCGTTCATCACCAGATCGCCGGCTGCGACTTTGACGAGATTGTTGTTGTTGAGGGCCGGGACGATGTTCGTCCCGCCCGCGCCGGAGGTCTTCTCGACCTTGCCGGAGTTGTTGAGCTGACCGCCGCCGGTGCCGGTGATCGCGCCGAGCGATTGGATGTCGAAAATGCCGGTGGCGGAGATGTTGACTGTCGCGCCGTTGTTGATGGCCCAGGTGCCGGTGTACTTCGCCTTGCCGTTGAGGTTGAGGGTGTGGGCGTCGAGGACGCCGCCGCTGATGGTGAGCTGCGCCGGCAGCGACGGGTCGGTGGAGATCTGCGTCGTACCGCCGCCGGTCAGTGTTCCGGAGCTGGACGAGAAGCCGCTGTTCGCGCGAATGTCGAGCAGTCCCGCGTTGGTGATCGTGCCGCCACTCAGGTTGAGTACCGTGCCGCCGGCGATGAAGGACGTGCCGGTGAGCGGCAGGACGCCGCCGGCGTTGACGTTGACGAAGCAGCTGACGTTGCTCGCCTCGAGCGTGACCGCATTCGGCACCGCGGCATTCAACGTGACGGTGATGCCCTGGAAGTCGATGATCGCTTTGTCGCCGGCCGCGGAGCCGGGATACGTTCCGGCCGGAGCGGCGGGGCCGCTGTTCGAGACCAAGTGCCACGTGGAGCTCGACGTCCACGGACCGCCGGCGACGTCGGCGTAGTAGTCGGTGGCGAATGCGGTCGGAGCGAGGAGCGTGAGCAGGGCGAGCGTCAGGCCCGCGACGAGGTTGCGGCGATCAAATGGCATGAGGGTCCTCTCGAAGTGCAGCATTTTAAACGCCTCGGCCGTGATCCAGCACACATTATTTTGATATATCGCGGGTGCAGAATCGGGCCCGTGCGAGCGTGCTCCCTCCTTTTTGCCGCGCTGCTGGCGTCCGGCGCATTCGCCCAGGCGCCGCAGCGCGGCGGCGCGCTCCCTTCGCCGCTGCCGCTGTTTCCCGTCGATCATTGGTGGAATGTCGACATCAGCCGCGCGCCGGTCGATCCCCAGAGCGCGGCGTTCCTGAGCTACGTCGGCCTGACGAGCGGCATGCATCCCGATTTCGGCGGCGACAGCGGAGATCCGTCCGCGCCGACGTATGGGATGCCGTACATCGTCGTGTCCGGAACGCAGCCGCTGGTGCCGGTGACGTTCGAGTACGACGACGAGAGCGACTTCGCCGCACCCGGCCGCCCGCCGGGCTATCCGATTCCGGAGGAGGCGAAAACGCAGCAGAGGTGGATCGAAGGCGGGCTCGCGGGCAACGATCCCGAGGCCGAGGGCGACCGGCACATGCTGATCGTCGATCGCGATCACCGCATTCTGTACGAGCTGTATGCGCTGCACTGGACCGGCTCGCGGTGGGAGGCGGGATCGGGTGCGACGTTCGCGCTCGACTCGAACGCGCGCCGCCCCGACGGCTGGACGAGCGCCGATGCGGCGGGCCTCGCCATTCTGCCGGGCCTCATTCGCCATGACGAGGTGTACGGCCCCGACCCGATCCGCCACGCGTTCCGCGTGACGGTGCGCCGCACGAACGGCTACGTCTTCCCCGCGTCGCATCGCGCCGGCGATACGAACGGCGCGCTGCCGATGGGCGCGCGTCTGCGCCTGAAAGCGAGCGTCGATCTCTCGCGCTTTTCCGAACCGCTGCGCAAGATCTTCCAGGCGATGAAGACCTACGGCCTCCTCGTCGCCGACAACGGCACGGACCTCTACGTGACCGGTACGTACGACACGCGCTGGGACAACGACCTGCTCAATCCCGCGTTCGCCGCGATCAAAGGCAGCGACTTCGAGGTGATCCAGCTGGGCTGGCAGCCGAGGCGCGCGGAGCGACGGCGGAGCGCGCGGCACTAGGTCTCTGCTATTCTCCTTTCCCGGTCCATGTCATCCTGAAGTGACGGCGGTCATCACCACTCACGCCCGCCCGCTTGCCGTCTGCGAGGCTGTGGCATCGGTGTGCGCCGAAACGCATCACGACATCGAAGTGATCGTCGTTGATGACGGGGGAACGTTTGTTCCGCCTGGCGACGTCCGCGTGATCCGCGGTTCCGGCCTTGGCGTCGCGCGCGCCCGCAACCTCGGCCTCGCGATCGCGCGCGGCGAGTTCGTGATCTATCTCGACGATGACGACGTTGCGTTGCCGAATCGGATCGCGAGCCTTCTCTCCGCGGCGCGGCAGCATCAGGCGAGTCTCTGCTTCGGCATGACTCGGAGGGTTGGCGAGACTCTGCTTCCAGACGTCCCCACGCATCGCCCCTCGTCGGGCTCCGTCGGATTCGCGGATCTCCTCACGTGCAATCCGCATGTGAACGCCGTGCTCGCACGAACGGAAACGTTGCGTGCCGCCGGCGGATTCGATCACCGCGCCGACCATTTCGACGATTGGGCGGCCTGGCTGCGCATTGCCGATCGCGAGGCCGCGATCTGGCAGATCGCGGAGACGGTGGCGGAATGGCGGATCCATCCGCGCGGGCTTTCCGGAAAAGTGCTCGACGTCGAGGCGATGAAGCGGCGCATCCTTTCGCTCTTCGAGCACCTGCAGCGCTGCCTGTCGAGCGGAAATGCCAGCGCCGTCGCCGCGGCGCGGCAGGTCGTGATCGCCAGCGACATCGTGACGTATGACGACTACGTCAACGCGATGGCAGAGGCGCGAGCCCTCGCGGCCTAGCCTGCCGGTTTCTTTCCATCCCGGCGTGTCGTCTAAGCCAACATGAACGCGTATGTTCGCTCGCTGACCATCACCGCGGCGCTGTTCGTGGCCGCGCTCGTCACCATCATCCTTGCCGCGATTCCGATGTCGAGTGCGCCGCCGGTGCTGGCGCAGACCGCCGCCTCGGCGAAGATCGCGCGCGAGTCGTCGGCGCCTCCGCCTCCGCCGATCACGTTCGCGGATCCCGACGGGCAGGAGCTGATTCTCGAGGATCTCTCCGCGCGCGCGGCGATTCACGGGATGCTCTCACTCACCGAGCTCGAGTTGCGCTTCCGCAATCCGACGGCGCGGCGCATCGAGGGGCGGTTCACGTGCACGCTGCCGCCGAATGCGGCGATCAGCCGCTTCGCGAAAGAGGTGAACGGGCAGTTGATGGAAGGCGAGGTCGTGGAGCGCCTGCGCGCGAATCAGGTGTACGAGCAGTTCCTCCACCAGATGCGCGATCCGGCGCTGCTCGAGCAGGATCAGGGGAACCGTTTTTCGGCGCGCATTTTCCCGATCGAGGCGAATACGACGGTGCGCCTGCTGCTGTCGTACACGCAGCTCCTGCCGATGCAGAACGGCACGCGCACGTACGCGCTGCCGCTGCGCGGGATGTCGAAAGTCAACAAGCTGACTTTCCGAGGATTCGTCACGCCGATCCCGGCGCAGCAGGCGAGCGGACAGTTGACGACGAGCAGTGCGCAGGTGACGAGCTTCGATGAGACGGACTGGACTCCCGATCGCGACATCGTTCTGCAGCTGAAAGGCGACGACGCCGCGTCGTCGCGCATTCTTGCGCTCGGGTGATTTCTACGTGGCTGCGCTGCGGCCTCAGACGGACAGGCGGGAGCGCCTGTCCTCCACTTCCAAATGGCGCTTTTACATTGACACGTCGGCGTCGTCGGCCGAAGGCGCGCCGCATCGCATTCGCGCGCTCGAGCAACTGCTCGCGGCGCTGCCGGCGAGCGACGACGTGCAGCTGGTCGCGTTCGATCAGGAAGTGGTGCCGCTCGCGAACGGCTCCGCCTCCGAGATGTCGCGGCGCGTTGGGCGAGCTTCTCCGCGCGCGCCTGTTCCTCGGCGGGACGGATCTCTCCGCCGTTTACGCAGACGCGGCGCGCAGCGTGCGCGGCGACGCGTCGCGCGCGATCGTGTTTGCGAGCGATCTTGTTTCCACGCTCGGCGAGAAGCCGTCGGCGCTGCCCGCGAACGCCATCGTGCACGCGCTCATCCTCGGCAGCCGCGAAGACGCGCAGACGGCGAAGGCGCTCGTCGCCGGACGCGGTCGCGTGATCCGCGTGCCGTTCACCGACTCGCTCGACACGCGCGCCAGCGAAGCGGCGGCGGATCTCCGCCGCCCTCTCGGCGCGAGCATCGACGTCGCCGATGCGGACGCGGAGTGGGTCTATCCGTCGCACTTTGACGACGTCGCCGCGGGCGACGAAGTGCTCGTCGCCGGCAAGATCAAGGCCGGCGCGGAGCCGAAGATCGCCGCCGTGCCGGTGACGCGCATCGCCTCGGCGTTCGCGCCGCTGCTCGAGCGCGAGGCGTATCGCGCGTATCTCGAATATCTCGCGGAGCGCGAGGCGAACGAGACCTCGGAGGCCGTGCGCCGCGCGCTGGCGACCGAGCAGGTGAAAATCAGCGTCGAGCAGCGCGTCGTCATTCCGCGGACGACGATGCTCGTGCTCGAAAGCGAATGGGACTACCAGCGCTTCGGACTCGATCGCCGCGCGCTCGCCGACATCCTCACGATCGAGGCGGGCGGGATCGGACGCGTCAATCGCCAGCGCGCCGATGTGCCGCAGGTGGCGGTTCCGATGCCGGTGCCGCGACCTGAGGTGCGGCAGAAATCGGCGGCGACGCCGCCTCCTGCCTCCGTGCCGCCGCCGGATCAGGGATTTGTCACTGCGCCGGCCGAGGTTCCGCCGAGCCTGGAAGAGAGAGTCGAAGGTGGAGTGGAAGGTGGAGTCGTCGGCGGTGTTGTCGGAGGAGTCGCTGCCGACACGCTGAGCCTGACAGCGCAAGCCGACGAAGCACCGCAGCGCATTGCGGAGTCGGCACCCGCGCCGCGGCCCGCGCCGGTTCTGGCTTCGCCGGCACCGCCGCCTCCCGCCGTGCCGCCGCCGCCCGCGCAGATCACGCGCCGCGAAGCGGCGAAGCCGCAGGCGGTCGATTGGACGAAACGCGAGCGCGCGTCGCGCGCGCAGATCGCGGAGATGCAAGCGAAGCTGAAAGAAAACCCGCGCGACCGCGAGCTGTACAACCAGCTCAGCGAAGCGCTCGCGGCGTACGAGGAGTGGAGCGAGGTCCGTTCGCTCGCGCTGCGCTGGCAGCCGTACGATCCGGAGAATCCGCAGGTCTACGAGGTTCTCGGTCTCGCGGACGAGCAGCTCGGCAAGGAAGGCGAAGCCGCGCGCGCGTTCGCGTCGCTGATCGAGATCGCGCCGGCGAAGACGGAGCTGCTGCAGCGCGCGGGACTCTTGCTCCTGCGCGCGCATCGCGCGAAGCTCGCCGAGACGCCGCTGCGCAAGGCGCTGGAAGTGCGTCCCGACCGCGCGAACGGCTATCGCCATCTCGCGCTGATGCTGTGGCGCGAAGGGCGCGTCGAGGAAGCGGCGCGCGTGCTCGAGTCAGCAACGCGGCAGCAGTTCCCCGGCTGGTACGGCAACGTGAAGCGCGTCATCCGCGAGGAGCTCGGCTACGTCTATCGCGCGTGGCTGAAGAAGGAGCCGGAGCGCCGCAACGAGATCGCGGAACGCGCGCGCGAGTACGACGTCGACCTCGATCGCACCGACGCGCTGCGGGTCACGCTGGCGTGGGAGACCGACGCCAACGACGTCGATCTGCACGTCGTCGATCCGTCAGGCGAGGAGTGCTTCTACAGTCACAAGGAAAACAAGTCCGGCCTCACGCTCTACGAAGACATCACGCAGGGCCTCGGTCCGGAAGTGATCCGCACGAAGCGGCTCGAGCGCGGCACCTATCACGTCGGCGTGCGCTACTTCGCCGCCGGACCGATGGGCATCAGCCGCGGCCTGGTCGTCATCATGCGCGACGACCAGGTCGAGATCGAGCCGTTCCGGCTGGTGCAGGGCGGGGGAGAGATCCGGTACGTGGCGGCGGTGAGTGTGAAGTGACGGCGCTCCGCCGTCATCCCCGAGCGGGGAGAGGGTGGCCCGGAGGGCCGGGTGAGGGGTCGTGCATCGAGCGAAGATGGCCTCTCAGCCGCCCTTCGGGACTCTCGCCGCAGGATGACGGGCAACGGCGTCAGGCATCCGTCACTTCAGCTTCGTGATGTCGATCTTGTGGATCTTCATGTCGATCAGCTTCTTGACGGGAATCCCGCTGTAGCCGGCGCTCTTCAGCTCGCGGATGTAGTCGGGGGTCACTTTGAAGATGCGCATCTCGACGAGCGTTTCGGCGGAGAGGTTCGTGTAGCCGAGGTCGCGGAGGTCGTTGATGAACTCCGGCGTGACGCGGTGGATGCGGAAGTTGATCAGGTCCTCGAAGTCGAGGTTGTAGCCGAGCTTCTTCATCTCCGCGGCGAACTCCGGCGTCGCTTTGTGAATGCGGCTCGAGGTCAGTTCGTCGAGCGAGAGGTTCCATCCCGACGCGCGCATCTGGCGGATGTAGTCGGGGGTGACTTTGTGAATGCGCGTCGTGACCAGATCGTCGGCGTCGAGATGATCGAAGCCGAGCTGGCGCAGCTCGTTGATGTACTCCGGCGTCACTTTGAAGATGCGCATCGAGATGTATTTCTCGAGCGTCTCGCGGTAGCCCGCCGCCTGCAGGGAGCGGATGTACGGCGTCGAGACGTCGAGGACCGTGACGGTCATCAGGTTTTCTTCCTCGGTGTCGCCGTCGAGATCGAACTCGACGCCGAGGGAGCGGACGGCGGAGATGTAGCCGCGGTTCGGCACGAACGTCCACTGGCCCGCGCCGTCGCCGTTGCGGAACGATCCCTCGAACGAGATCGTGCCGCCTTCGCGGGCGATCTGGAATTGCACCGGCGTCGCGGACGCGCCGGCGATCTGCGCTTCGGAGAGCCCGCGCAGGTCGGAGACGTTCGTCGAGTTGCCGAATTGATGATTCTTGCCGCGGGTGAGGTTCAGCTGCAGGACGCTGGGCTTCTTGTCCCAGCTGTTCGCGGTCCACGAGCCGTGCAGGTCCGCGAACGCGGCGGAGGCGACGGAGAAGAGCAGTGCGGCGGCGATGGCGATCGTTCGTTTCATCGTTCTATCTCTCTTGCTGAATCGAGTTCATTTTGCGGATGTAGTCGATGTCGACGCCGTGAATCTTCAGCTTCACCAGCTTTTCCGCCGGCAGGTTGCTGTAGCCGGCGTCGGCGAGCTGGTGGATGAACTCCGGCGTGACGTTGAAGAGGCGCATCTTTTTGTAGGTCGTGAACGACTCGCGGTATCCCTCCGACTGCATCGTGCGGATGTACGCCGTCGAGACGTCGATGAGCGCCAGCTCGAACAGCACCTGCTCCTCGGTTCTGTTCTCGCGATTGCGCGGCAGTTCGAACGTGACGCCGACCGAGCGCAGGGAGTTGATGTAGCCGGGATTCGCTTCGAAGCTGTACTGCCCCGCGCCGTCACCGCGCTTGAACGTTCCTTCGAACGTGATCGTGCCGGCTTCGCGCGTGAGCTTGAATTGCGTCTGCGTCTGGGTGCTGCTCGAGATCTGTGCCGGCGTCAGTCCCGCGAAGTCGGCGATCTTCATCGTGTTGCCGAAGTGATTCCATCCGTTGCGGACGATGTTGACGTGCATGCGGTCCGCGTGTTTTTCATCGAGCGTCGCGGTCCACGATCCGTGCAGCTCCGCGGATGCAGCTCCCGCTAAGCCGACGCTCAGCGCGACGGCGAGAAGAATCGTTTTCATGGTTGTCCCCTAATTCTTGTCGCGATACTTCGACATCTCGCGGATGAACTCTTCGTCCACGCCGGCGGCGGCGAGGCGGGTGAGCTCTTTGACCGAGAGGTTCGAGTATCCGGCGGCGGCGAGCTTCTTCACGAAATCGCTGTTCACGCCCATCGCGGCCAGCTTTTTCGCGTCGCTGCTCGTCTTGATGTCCACTCCCGCGGCGCGCATGTTCGCGACGTACTCCGTCGTCACGCCCATGTGCGCGAGTCCGACGATCTCTCCCAGCGTCACGCCGGGGAAGATCGAGCGCATCTTCTCGATGTACGCCGGCGTCACGCCCGCGTTCCGAAGCTGGACCAGCTCTTCGACGCTGAGCTTTCCGTTCTTGCCGTACTTCGTGTCGCGGCTTCCGCCGCGGGTCTCGTCGTCGATCATCACGTGATCCCACGCGTCGACCGCGGCGAGGGCGGCCATTTCGGCAACCGGCGCGACCGCGGCGGCAATCGCCGGCGCCGGAGGCACCGGAAGCGCGCGTGGAGCCCGCATCGGACGCGGCGTCATCGCGATCGCCGGCATCGGCGCAGGCGCGGGTGCGGCCGGATACGGCAGGTCTTCGTCGTCGACGTCGTCCGCCGCCGACTCGGCGATCACTGCCGCCTCATCCGCCGGTTCCTCGACGGTGACTTCGGTCTTCGCAGGCTGCTTCGGTTCCTCTGCTTTCGCCGCTGCCTGCTCTTTCTTCTCGTTCGCGATCGGCGAGTGCCGGAAGCGACGGCACGGCGACGGCGATGAGGACGATCGACAGCATCGCGATCGCCGCGGCCCAGCGCGAGGTCGAGGCGGTCGACTCCGCGCGCTCGGCGACGAGGCGGCGGATGCGATCGATGAGCGAGCCGCCGTTCGCGGCCACGCTGATCGCCGGCGCGTGCGAGCGCAGTTCTTCGAGGCGCGTCAGCGCGCGGGCGTACTGCAGCGGATTTCCGCACACCGCGACCGCGAGATCGTCGCAGCAGTTCTCGCGCTCGATCCGCACGCGGCGCGACATCCACCAGACCGCCGGGTGATAGAACATCAGCGTCTCGACCATCGCCTGCAGCAGGTTGACGAAGAAGTCGTGGCGGCGGATGTGCGCGAGCTCGTGCGCCAGCACCATCTCGATCTGTTCCGGCGTCATGCCGGTGAGCGTGCTGGCGGGAAGCAGGATGACGGGGCGAAGCGAGCCGATGACGGACGGCACTTCGATAGCCGCCGATTCGACGAGGCGAACGGCGCGGCGAAGGCCGAGGGCGTCGGACAGCCGCTGGGCTGCGCGCTGCCACTGCGCGCTCGCGGCCTCCCCTCCGCGAAGGACGAGATGGCGCGCGCGCGCCCAGCTGACCAGGAGTCGCGAGGAGAGAACGATCACGCCGAGGAGCCAGATGGCGACGATGGCCGGGAGCCAGCGCTGCGCCGCGGACGCCGCTTCGATCGCGCGGTCGCGCCACGACTCCGTCGCGGCCGCGGCGAGAAGCACCGGCACTTGCGTGACCGAAACCATTTTGTCGATCTCCGCCGCCGGAGCTCCGTTGACCGGCGCAGCGGCCGGCTCGTAGGCGCGATAGGCGGTGGCGATGAACAATGCGAAGACGAGGGTGAGCGCCGCGCACGAGACAGCGTAGCGCGTGTTCGCGCTGTGGCGTTTGAGCAGCACCAGCGCCGCGGCGAGGATGGCGGCGACGATCGTGGCCTGCCAGAGCAGATGCAACAGAGCCCAGCCGACGGCCTGGGCCAGAGGTGCGGTCAGTAGCTGCATCGCGTTCATTTCGCGTCTCCTTCCATTTGGTCCAGCAGGTGACGAATCGCCGTGAGCTCTTCGGCGCTGGCGCGCGTGGCGGACAGCGCCTGCATCACCAGCGACGCCGGCGACCCGCGGAACGCGCGGTCGATCAAGTCGCCGAGGAGCTGGCGCTGCGTGCGCTGCTCACTGTAGCGCGGCACGTAGACGTGCGCGCGCTGCGACTCGTCACGAGTCACCAAACCTTTGTCGGTCATGATCTGCAGCAGTTTGAGAACGGTGGTGTAGCCGGTGTCATGCGTTGCGCTGAGCGCGTCATGCACCTCGCGGACGGTGCTCGCTCCGCGTTGCCAGAGCACGTTGAGAATCGCCAGCTCTGCGTCGGTCGGTCGAGGAATCTTGTCGCCCATACCTGCCTCCGTGTGTCAGTACGCCGGAGGATACGAAAGGTTTCGTAACGAGTCAACGAAAATCTTCGTAGGTACTGGAGTCTTGTGTCATTCCGAGCCGCGTAGACGGCGAGGAATCCCCTCGAATCAGGGGATCCCTCGCTCCGCTCGGGATGACACCTCGTCGGTTGCGCCGACGTATGTCCATGAGGAAAAATGTCGCGTCCGCTTCAGCGTCCAAAATCGCCCCTACAGTCGAAGGAGAGTGAGATGAGCGACCGGGAAGGCTATGACCTTGCGTATGACTACACTGTCCGCTTTTTTCCGCGGTATTACACCTGGATCCAGTTTCAAGTTCACAGCTCCAACAGCGATCGGAAGAGTCCCGGCAACATCGCGAATCGCCTGACCGGGCCGATCGGGATGGGGCCGGAGTACAAGGTCGTCGTCGCGATCAACGACGACACGATCTACGCCGAGTCGTTCCTCGACATGTCGAACGGGCCGGTGGTCCTCACCATCCCGAAGTATCCGAACAAGTATTCGATCCTCCAGCTCGATGTGTACGGAAACATTTTCTCGACCGAGCTCTCCGAGAACCCGCCGTCGAAGGGCGGCGTCTACGCGTTCTGCGCGCCCGACTGGCGCGGGAAGCTGCCGCGGAAAGCGACGCGGGTCGACTTGCCGTATCCGTTCACGACGATGGCCATCCGCATCGACAAGCACTCGTCGACGGGCGAGAACTTCATCGCCGCCGCGAACAAGTTCCGGGCCTCGCTCTCCTTACAAACTCTCGAAGAATACGAATCGGGCAGCGACTCCGGAAAGACGCTCGAACTGCCGCTGTCCTTCTTCGCGCCGTCGGTGAAGCTAATGGCGGATGAAGGGCTGAAGGTCGCGCCGGAGGCGTTTCTGACGACGCTGCAGGAAGCGATGGCGTCGCCGTCGACGTATCCGATCACGGATGACGACCGCACGCTGATGAACGAGTTCGACGCCGCGTTCGCGGAGGCGAAGAACGTCATCGACCACGATTCCGCCCAGATGACCGACATCATCCTCGGCGCGCAGGCCGCGTTTGCGGCGATCCTCAACCGCTGGCACTCACACCGCGGCCCGACGAACTGGATCCACTTCGACAACATCGGGCACTGGGGCACGAACTATCTCGATCGCGCCGCGCTCACCGAGTACATCCAGGTCGGCAACGACCGCAAGGCCGCGTACTACGCCAACGCGTTCGTCGACGCGAGCGGGCTGCCGCTCGACGGCGGCAGTTTCTCGTACACGATCAAGTTCGCGAAGAAGGACCTGCCCGAGTACGAGCGCTTCTGGTCGCTGACGGCCTACACGCCGGAGTATGTCGAGCTGGTGCCGAACATCCTCAATAAATACGTGGTCGCGTCCTACACGCACGGCCTCGTGACGGAGAAGGACGGCTCGGTGACGATCTACAGTTCCGCCGAGCCGCCCGCGTCTCCACGCATCCCCAACTGGCTGCCGGTGCCGAAGGGTCCGTTCAGCCTGCTGTTCCGCGTGTACGGGCCGAAAGGCAAGGCGCTCGCGGGAACGTACGTCGTGCCGAAGATTCACCGCACTTGATCTTTGAGGAAGCGCAGCGTCTCGTCGCCGAGGCGCTGCGCGAATTCCTCGCCGATCGTCAGGCCGTGCTCCATCCCTTCGATCTCGACGTACGTCGCGCGGCCGGGGTGGAAGGCGTTGATCATGTCGCGGAGGTAGCGGCCTTGATAGGCGTCGGTGATGTAGTCCGCGGTTCCGTAGAAGATCAGCACCGGCGCATCGATCTTCTTCCATAGCGGCGCGAGATCGAGCGATCCGAGCTGCTGCATGTACGTCCACGGCGCCGGTCCTTCGACCTCGCGGGCGCAGTTGGCGTCGGGCTTCTGCTTGTCGATGTAGAAGCGATGCGCGCAGAGCTCGTGCTGCCGCACGCGGCGATCGACTTCGTCGTGCGGCACGCCGAGGAGCAGCAACTGCCGGCGCACGTTCGTGAGGTCGTACTCGAGCCAGCTCGTGCCGATCGTCTCGGCGACGACGATCGCGCGCACCGGATGCTCGGCGGCGATGCGCGCCGCGATCAGCGGTCCGATGCTGTGCGCGAAGAAGAAGATGTTTTTTGCGTCGACGAACTCCAGCGATTCGAGCTTCGCGAGTCCTGCCGCGAATCCTTTGACCTCGGCATCGAAATCCGATCGCGGATCGGCGCACGGCGGTCCCTCGCTGTCGCCCATGCCGCTCTTCTCCACGCGCATCGTCACGTATCCGGCGCGCGTCCAACGCGTCGAGCAGTTTCGCGTACGGCTCGCGCGGCTCGGCCGGACGCAAAATGCCGTCGAGCGAATAGCAGCCGATGCCGCCGATCAGCAGCACGGCCGGATGCTTTCCCGCGCCGCGCGGACGCGTGACGATGGTGCGGCGTTTTTCGACGCTGCCGTATTCGATGTCGTACGCGGCCTGCTTCTCGAGCGTCACCGCGTTGAGCGCGCCTTCTTTTTTCAGTGTTTCGGAACCACGTCGAACGGTGATTGCCACCGAATCGCCGCCGCGTTTCTTCGTGATCGCCGCGACCAGCGCCGCGGCGTCGGCGATCGGCGCGCCATCGACCGACACCACGACGTCGTCGCGCTGCAATCCCATCTTCCCCGCGGACGATCCGGGACCGACGGCCTCGATCGCGACTCCGCCTTCGGCGGGCCGCAACGCCGCTCCAAGCGACGCCGCGCGCGGCAAGCCGCCGATGATTTCGCGCGCGAACAACGGGAACGTGAAAAGAACGACGAACAGCGCAGCGATCTCACCACGAGATCGGTTTGCGGTCATGGAAGAATCCTCCTGTGGGTCCATTGTCGGGAAGCGTTGCCAGCCACACGATCGTGTCCGCGCCTTCTTCGACCGAGCGCGGCGCGGCGGGGCCGCCCATGTCGGTGCGCACCCAGCCGGGATCGACGCAGTTCACGAGCACGCCGTCGCGCCGCAGAGCGTTGGCGAAGAGAATCGTGATCGCGTTCAGCGCCGCTTTCGACGTCGAGTACGACGGCGCGTAGCTGCGCATCGAGGAGAGTTGGCCGGCGCCGGACGAGACGTTGACGACGCGCGCGTGTTTGCTCGCGCGCAGCAGCGGCGCGAGGCGTTGCATGAGCAGAAACGGGCCGAGGACGTTCGCGCGCCACGTCGCTTCGAAGTCGGCGGGATCGACGTCGACGATGCTCTCTCCTTCATCGAGCAGGATCGCGGCGTTGTTCACGAGCACATCGAGCGGACGGCCGAGACTCTCGATGTACTGCGCCAGCGCTTCGATCGAGGCGGGATCGGTGACGTCGAGCGCGTGCTCGGCGTGGCGGCCGGTCACGATCACGTCGTCGCCGCGCGCGGCGAGCTGGCGCGCCACTTCTTTCCCGATGCCGCGCGTGGAGCCGGTCACGAGTGCGAGTCGATTCGTCTTCATCGCGAAGCATGGTATGAAGCGCCACCATGAACGACAAGAAGGTCATTGCAGTCATCGGTTCCACCGGGTCACAGGGCGGCGGTCTCTGCCGCGCGATTCTCGACGATCCTTCCGGCGGCTTCGCCTGCCGCGCAATCACCCGCGATCCGAACAAGGACAAGGCGCAGGCGCTGGCGACGAAAGGCGCCGAGGTTGTGAGCGCGGATCTCGATGACGTCGAGAGTCTGAAGAAGGCGTTCGCCGGCGCGCACGGCGTGTACGCGGTCACGAATTTCTGGGAGCACTTCTCGGCGGAGAAGGAGAAGCAGCAGGCGAAGAACATCGCCGACGCGGCGCGCGCCGCGGGCGTGAAGCACGTGATCTGGTCGACGCTCGAGGACACGCGCAACCTGATGTCGCCCGACGACACGCGCATGCCGTATCTGCAGGAAAAGTATCGCGTGCCGCACTTCGATGCGAAGGCCGAGGCGGATGCGGACTTTGCGGATCTGCCGGTGACGTTTCTCGTGACGTCGTTCTATTGGGACAACCTCTACATGTTCGGAATGGCGCCGAAGAAAGGCGCGGACGGGAACTACGGCTGGGCATTCCCGATGGCCGACAAGAAGCTGGCCGGCATCGCCGCGGAGGACATCGGCAAGATCGCGTACGCGATTTTCAAGGCGGGATCGCAGTACGTCGGCAAGACCGTCGGCATCTTCAGCGAAGCGCTGACGATCAACGAGATGGGCGAGAAGCTGTCAAAGGGACTCGGCGTCGGTCCGATTCACTATCACGCCGCCGAAGCGGATGAGTATCGCGGCTACGGCTTCCCGGGCGCGGATGAGATGGGGAACATGTTCCAGATCTACCGCGACTTTGAGTCCGAGGTCCTCGGCGCGCGCAGCGCGGAGACGGCGCGTGCGCTGAATCCGTCGATGGCGACCTTCGACGAGTTCATCGCGCAGCACAAGGATCAGATCACTGGGGCGATGGGGACGTAGTTCTCGTCATCCTGAGCCGCGAAGACGGCGAAGGATCTCTGAATACGTAAACGTTTCGCATTTAGAGATCCTTCGCCGTCTTCGCGGCTCAGGATGACGGAAATTACCTGGTCAGCTGCTTGAGCGCCGATCCGTCGGCGTTCATCGTCCAGACCTCGAGCTTCCCGCTGCGCGTGCTCGCGAACGCGAGCCGTTTGCCGTCGGGGAACCAGGCCGGGACTTCATCGATGAACTTTTCCTCGTGAGCGGCGAGCTTTTTCGCTTCGCCGCTCGCGGCGTCGACGATCCAGAGGTGCGTGTGCTCTTTCGTGTCCGCCTGCACGGCGATGCGCTTGCCGTCGGGCGACCACGCGGGACTCTGCGCGCGTCCGTTCGCGACGTCGAAATGCGTCAGCTGGCGCACGTCCGATCCGTCGGACTTCATCAGATAGATGTGTGTCTGTCCGTTCGCATCCTCGCCGGTGTAGGCGATCCGCTTTCCGTCCGGCGACCAGCGCGGGCTCCAGATGACGCCGGAGCCGTCGCTGAGCGTGCGCACGTTCGCGCCGTTCGGATCCGACTCCATCAGCTGCACTTTCGTCCACGAGCCGAGCGCGTAGAGCACGCGCTTGCCGTCGGGCGTGATGCGCACGCCGCGGCCCGGCACTTGTCCCGTCTGCGTCACCGCGCGGCTCTTCAGGTCGATCGCGTAGAAGTGTGAGGAATCGGTGCTTGTCGTGAAAAAGCGAACCGTCTTTCCGTCCGCCGACCATACCGGCGCACTTTCGCGCTCGGCGTTTTGCGTGAGGCGTTCGACGTGAGTGCCGTCCGCGGACATCACGTAGAGATCGGTCGTGCCGTCGCGATCGGAGGTGAACGCGATTTTCGATCCATCGGGAGAGACGGCTGGACTCTGGCTGTCGGCGAATGCGGTAACGGAAATCAGAAGAGCGATGAGCAAGCGCATGCAACAAGAATTGGCCAAGCCGGAAAAAAAGGCCAATCGGTGCAGAGAATGCCCTCGCCGATGCAGTGAGCGGTGGCTATCGCGCCACGCGGCGCACTTCTTCCGCCAGCACCGTGGGATCGATCGGCTTCGTCAGCCACGATTGAAATCCCGCGCTCAGCGCCCGCGCGCGCTCCGCATCGCCGGCGTACGCGGTGAGCGCGATCGCGGCGACGGGATTCTGCGCCGCGCGCACGCGCTGTATCAGCGAGCAGCCGTCTTCGACCGGCATGCCGATGTCGCTCACCATCACGTCGAACGCGCCGCGCGAAAGCTCATCGAAGGCCTCGCTCGCGTTCGCGGCCGCGCGCACGTCGGCGCCGAATTGCGCGAGGGACACTTGCAACATGTGCAGCGTCGCCGCGTCGTCGTCGACGACGAGCAATCGCAGGCCGGCGAGGGGAGGCGGCGCGGCGCGGCTCTGTTCCGCGGGCGCGTCGCGCAGCTCGGCGGACAGCGGCAGCGTCACCGTGAACTCCGCTCCCTTGCCGACGCCTTCGCTCGACGCGCGCATCGTGCCGCCGTGCATTTCGGTGAGATTGCGCGCGATCGACAGACCGAGGCCGAGACCGCCGAAGCGGCGGGTCATGCCGCTGTCGCCCTGGCGGAAGCGATCGAAGATGAACGGCAGCAGCTTCGGATCGATGCCTTCGCCGTGATCGCGCACGATCAGGCACGCCGAATCGGCATCGCGCGCCATCGTCACCTGCACGCGTCCGAAGCGCGGACTGTATTTGACGGCGTTCGACAACAGATTCCAGAACACCTGCTGCAAGCGTGCGGCATCGCCGCTCATCCGCACGTCATCGTCGCCGAGGTCGAGCTGCAGGTAGATCTGCTTCGCCAGCGCCGCGGGGCGGATCGTCTCCGCCGCCGCGCGAATCGCATCCGCGAGCGACACGCGCTGCAGCGAGAGCTGCAGCTTCCCGGCGACGATGCGCGAGACGTCGAGGAGGTCGTCGATGAGCCGCGCCTGCGCGCGCGTGCCGTGCACGATGGCGTCGACCGCGGCCTGCATTGCGTCGTCGCGCAGCCCGCCGATCTGAAGCATTGACGCCCAGCCGAGCGTCGCCGTCATCGGCGTGCGCAGTTCGTGGGAGAGGATCGCCAGGAACTCGTCCTTGGCGCGATTCGCGCGCTGCAATTCGTCGACGAGCTGGTGCTGCTGCGTGACGTCGCGCTGCGTTCCCCACGCGCGGATCACGTGTCCGTTCTCGATCACGGCGATGAAGTTGTTCATGAACCACTTGTCGTTGCCATCGCGATCGACTTCGTGCGACTCCGCGTCGAGCAGGCGATAGCCGCTGGCGATGAACGCGCGCAGGTAGTCGATGTTTTCGGGCTTGTCGCGCACGACCATGTCGCCGAGGCGCGCGCCGACGATTTCATCCGGCGACGCGAACCCGTACATGCGGGCCATGGCCTCGTTGCATTCGGCGAGATAGCCGTAGCGGTAGTAGAGATCGATCTGCTCCTCGGGGTCGAGATCGATCGGGACCGGTTGCTCGAGCTCGAAGCGCCAGATCGCTTCGCTGCTGTTCGCGACGAATGCGCGATAGCGTTCCGCGTCGAGGGCGTCGGTCATGCCGGCGATTGTACGAGCGATTCGATCAGCTGATCCTTTTCCCGCCACACGCCTTCGATCCAGGCCTTGAAGCGCTCGCGCGCGGGGCCGGGCTCGACCGCCTCGCCGCTGCAGAATTCGGGCGGAATCTCCAGCTTGCGCACGCGCACGGCGACGCGCGGCACGCGGTTGGCGACGAAGTCCCACATCGTCACATCCTCGCTCGGATAGACGAGCGTGACGTCGAACATCGCGTCGATTTGCTCGCCGAGGGAAGCCAGGACGAACGCGATCCCGCCGACGCGCGGGCGCAGCAGATGTTTGTACGGCGACTGCTGGTCTTCGTGTTTCTCGCGCGTGATGCGCGTGCCTTCGACGAAGTTGAGGATGGCGACGGGGATGTGCCGATAGAGCCGGCAGGACTTGCGCGTCGTCTCGAGATCGCGGCCGCGCTTTTCGGGATGCTGCGCGAGGTAGTCAGGCGAGTAGCGGCGCATGAACGGGAAGCTCAGCGCCCAGCAGGCCTGCCCCACGATCGGAAACCAGATCAGCACCTGCTTGAGAAAGAAGCGGATGAACGGCGCTTTTCCATTGAAGACGCGGAGGAGCGCGAAGATGTCGATCCAGTTCACGTGATTGCTGATGATGAGGTAGTGGCCGTCGCGACTGAGGCCGTCGGTGCCCTGGATGTCCCACTTGGTGGTGAGGAGCGAGTCGAAGATCCAGTCGTTGCCGCGCGCCCAACCCTCGGCGAGCCGCGGCAGGTTGCGGTTGACCCAGCGCCGCGGACGGCCGAACGTCAACAGCTTGACCAACCCGCCGAGAAGAATGGGCGTGCCCCACAGAATGAGGTTGAGGATGAGCAGGACGATGATCGCGAGAGCGCGAAGCACGCGCTAGAGTGTACTGATGATCCTGCCCGCGCTCGAAGACGATCCGCGCTTCGCGCTGGCGCTGCGGCATGTCGAGGAGGGTGACTGGCTCGAGGCCAGCGATCTGTTCGAGGAGCTGTACTTCGAAGCCGTGCGCGATGAAGTGCCGCTCGTCCGCGTGCTCCTGCAGCTCACCACCGCCATGCACCACCTCTCGCGCGGACAGCGGAATGCGGCGCGGGAGCGGTTTGAAGAAGGAGTGCGGGCGATGAGCGAAGTGACGAACGCGCGAGGGGTGGATTTAGTTGCAATTGCCGCGCAAGCACGCGCGGCGCTATGTGGGTGCCGCTGCCCTCAGCGGCACCGCGACCGCTGAGGGCAGCGGTCGCCACATTGGTTAGTCCGGCTTCTTCGTCCCCGGAGGCGTAATCCCCTCCGGCACCTTCTTGTCATACAGCTCGCGGATGCATCCGAGGTGCGCCAGCACCTGCTCGCGATCCACGCCTTCCGTGTTGCCTTTGCCTTCGACCCACGACTGCGTGCATTCGCCGCAGCATGGTCCATTGGCGCTGATCACTTCGCGGCAGTGGCATTCGCCGGCGGTCATTGCGCACTGGCGGCAGGCCGGTTTCACGCAGCAGTCGTACTTGCCGTTCGCCTTCAGATCCTCGCGGAACTCGTCGATCTGCTTGATCAGCAGCGCCTGCTGCAGTGAGTGCGGATCGTTCGACGCCACCTCCGGCGCGGGCGCCGCCGTTTCGGCTTTCGCGTCGGGCGCGGGTGCGGCCTGATGATCAAGACGGCCGTGCTGCGCGTTGTACGCGGCACAGCTGGAGAGAAAAACAACGACCGGCACGGCGAGCGCGAGCGATTTCACGAAGGGCCTCCCTGAGAAGCGGTAACGGATTGTAAGGCGCGAACGATACCCGCCGCGGCAAACGATCCGAAAAACGCGAAAAGTCCCGCGCGCCAATCGGGCTCGTTCCAGCCGGCGAAGTCGAGAGCCGTCGCTCCCACGCCGAGCGCGAGCGCGGCGACGAGCGTCACGGCGAGCTCAACCCATGGACGCCGGCGCGCGAACGGAACGAGTCTCGCAAAGAAAAACGCGACGACGCCGCATCCGAGCCAAAGCGCGATCCCCACGAGGTTCATTATCGCGGAGGCGCGCCGGTTCAGTTTGCATGGAAATCGCAAGGAGCCCGGGGAGGAGAGCTGAGCCATGCTGGAGCCAAGCCGACGGAACAGCAATAACGACCAAAACAAGATCCTGGCAATCGAAGACGACCCCGAGGTGCTCGCGCTCTACAAGTCGTTCCTGCAGAAGCGCGGGTACGAAGTGTTGTCGGCGACCGGCGCCGCCGAGGGGATGAACCTCCTCCAGGCAAATCCCGACACCCGCCTCATCCTCCTCGATCTCAATCTTCCCGGCGGCATGAGCGGCGAAGAATGGATCGCCTGGTACGTCCAGCAGGGGAAGCAAACCCCGGTCGTGGTCGCCTCGGGGAAAGGCGACATCCTCACCATCACCAAAGGCAACAACATGACGGCGGCGCTGACGAAGCCGTTTCACATGGAAGAGTTGCAGGAGCTGATCGAGGTGCTGCTCGCGGATGACTGGCACGAGCAGGTCAGCGTGGACAAGAAACTACATTAGCCGTCTTTCCCGATCGCTTCCACCGGGCAGTTGTCCAGCGCGTCCTTGCACAACAACTCCTCCTCCGGCGTCTCGGGCTGTTTGAAGACGTAGGAGAAGCATTCGTTGTCGTTGCGCGTGAAATTCGCAGGGGACGTCTCGCGACAGAGGTCGCAATCGATGCACTGCGAGTCGACGTAGTATCGCCCCGTTGCCTGGCCCGGGACTTTATCGTTGGGATCGGCCATCTACCGGCAGCAGCAAACGAGGAGGTTGCATGAAAAGATTTCTCGCCATCGCCATTCGCGCTCATCAGCATGAGCGCATTCGCACAACAATCGACGCCGATCGAGACCGTGACCGTCACCGGTTCCGGCCGCGCCACGCTCGCTCCCGACCGCTTCGCGTTCACCGTCGGCGTGCAGACCGTCGGGCCGACGGTCGACGTCGCGGTCGCCGAGAACAACAAGCGTGTGGCGAGCGTGATCGCCGCGCTCAAGAACGCCGGCGCCTCGGACAAGGACATCCAGACGTCGAACTTCAACATCTATCCGCAGCAGGAGTATCGCGAGGGTAATCTCCCGCGCATCCTCGGCTATCAGGTCAGCAACACCGTGACCGTGCGCAGCACGAAGATCGGCGACGCCGGCCGTCTCCTCGGCGTTGCGATCGCCGCCGGAGTGAACACCGCGAGCGGCCTCAACTTCGAAGTCTCCGATCCCGCACGCGGACGCGAGCAGGGACTCAAGGCTGCGTTCGATGACGCGAAAGCGAAGGCCGCGCTGCTCGCTCAGGCCGCCGGCCGCACCCTCGGGCGCGCCCTCCAGATCAGCGAAGGCGTGCACCAGAGCCCGCCGCCGATGCCGATGATGCGCGCGCAGGCGATGGAGGCGAAAGCCGCAATGGATGTTCCGGTCGAGCCGGGCACGCAGGAGCTTTCGTACACGATTACTGTCACGTTCGAATTGCGCTGACCTCGTCATCCTGAGCAAAGCGAAGGATCTCAAGTTACGCATTTTGAGATCCTTCGGCGTCTCCGCGCCTCAGGATGACGGCACCTCCATTGCAGTTCAAATAACTGCTGACGGGCGAAAGCCCGAACGCTGGAAAGGAGCTCTAATGGAGAATCGCGAACGAGATCGCATGAGTCAACGCTCGTCTTCGACCGACGCGGGTGAGATCAACCGCCGCACGGAGGAGGAGAAGGGGCGTAAGAACAGCGGTACCGGCACCGAGTTCGGTCAGAACATCGGGCGCTCGGAAAATCTCGGCGAAGGAGGAGACATGGAGAACCGGAACAAAGGCAGCATGGGCAACATGGAAAATGAAGAATCACGACGACCGTCCGGCGACAAGGGCTTCGGCTCGTCCTCGGGACGCTCGAGCAACATCGACAGCAACATCGAGCGCGGCGACCTGAATGAAAACCAGGGCAGCCGTTCGAAGCGAGACGATGACAGCATGGAACGCTCGCGTCACTGACTCGACTGATGTTTGGATGTAAGGGAAGGCCGCGCGGTTCGCGCGGCCTTTCGTTTTGTGTTTGTAGTTTATCCCGCGCGTAGACGCGGGATCTCCGGTTGCACCGCGCTAACGAAGCCCCTGCGACTGACGCTTCCGTTGAACAGACAAACCACTACCTTGCGAGGCTCCAACTCACTAAGCCGTTCTGAAACACGAACGCCACGAAGTCGCTTCGCATAAGAGCTTCATTTGGCGGGCCGAAATTCGAACCCGCGACCTTCGGGGCGTGAGAGGGCGGGGGGCCGACCGGCTGGGATAGCGTTGGGCCCGGCGCTACGACTTCAGAGTTTGCTAGTGCCGTCGGGCACGCGGCTCAGACTTCCTCCGCGGATCCGCGTGCGCATGGCTGACAGGAAGCTTCGAAAGTCGTTTTCTGGCGGGCCGAGGCTTCTCGTCATTGCCACAGCGTCATGACCCTCGAGTCTGAAGTCGACGAAAGGGGGTCGGCGAGGTCCGCGCGGCGTAGTCAACGAAAGCAGCGGGCCGACGTCTTTCGCAAGAGCGACCCTCTGGCCCATATTCGGCGGCTGGTGAGGCACGAAGCGGGCAATGATCGTCTTGAGAATAGACGTGTGGTCATACTCGTCCACGCCGACGCTGGCGGCCGGCACCCACGGCGAAACGACAAACGCTGGCACTCGCATCCCGTAGTGGTCGATCGGCTTGGCGGTTTCCGGGTCGATGCCGAGAGACGCAAATCCGCCCTCTTCCGGCGACTGCGGATTGAATAGGTGTTTCGACTCCGGATAGACGTGGTCGTAAAAACCGCCATGCTCGTCATAGGTGACGATGAGCAGCGTCTTTCGCCACTGCTCAGGCGGACCTTCGGCCAGAGCCTCGAATATGCGGCGAATGAACGCCTGACCTGCCGTGATGTCGGACGGCGGATGGTCGTCGCTGCCAGGCGGAATGTCGGTCAGGTCGGGTTCGATGTAAACGACAGGCGGCAGCCGCCCAGCCCGTACCAGCGCGAAAAAGCCATCATCCGGATCGTTCAGCGCGACGACCTGCTGGGTGTCGAACGTGTACTTTGAGAACAGCCGGAGCATGCAGAAGTCCTGCTCGTAGTAGCGCCAATCGACTCCGGCTGCGGTCAGGTGATCGAAGATCGTCGCCGTATCAAGTGGATCGAACGTCTCCAAAGGGGGATTGTCGACCTGCGCGATGCCGTTTGCGCCGATCGCCAGTCGGCCCGTCAGGGACACGAAGCGATTGGGCCACGTGTTTCCAGGGTGCGATGCGAACCACCGATCGCACACCGCATACTCTTCGGCAAGAAACCGATACATCGGCACATGCTCGGCGGGGTGATACCCCATCACTTCGCCGCGCAGGAGCAACTCCTCGGCGGCGTTATCGATGCCGCTTAGTACGCGCGCGAAGTCGAGGACAAAGCCTTCGTTCTCGCCGACCCGAAACAGGCGCGGCGGACCCCCGAAGATCGTGGGAAGGAAGAGATCGTAACCGCCGCGCTGTGCGAGCGTCTCTTCGTAACCGTGGTTGGGATCGAATCGGAACTTCGTCCCGCGCGTCTCACGGTCGGGGCGCGGTCGCTCGTTTGGCAGCCACGGTGTTGCCAGTGAGAAGACGCGCTGTTGCGCGCCGCGCGTGTTGCGCGGGTTCGTTTCGTTGCCGCGCAGTCCGTTCACATCGCCGCGCCCAAGACCGATACGCCCGCCGTTGCCGCTAGTCGGCAGACTGAGAAACCCAAGCATGTGGTCGAACGAGCGGTTCTCCATCATCACCACGACGATATGATCGATCTTCGAGAGATTGCCCGGCGTGAGCGGACCGACCGGTGTGGCAACGGTCCCCACGACTGATGTGTCGACCGGGCGAGGTGGATCGCCGGCGTACTGCAACGTAAGCGTCTCGTCGTTCCCCGTGACTTCGCGTCCGCGATCCCCGATGAGCCAGGCCAATAGACTGGCGGCGTTCGTGCGGAACGCCTCGCTCATGACTTCAGGCAGCAGGCGCTCGAATGCGAGCTTCAGCAGCACCGCCACAACCTCTCCTGCCCAACTCGGATCGAGGACGACGCGCGGCCGCGCGATCACCTCGAAGGTGGGTGCCGGTCTGAGATGAATGCCTTGCGGACGTAGAACGAGAAAGACATCGACGACCAAGTCTTTAATACTGACTTCCGGACGGTCAAACGGCGTGAGAGAGAAGAACGCATCGCCGATGGCCCCGATGACATCCCCAGCCACTGCCCGGATTACGTTGAGAACTTCAATATTGGCCGGAGACCAGGGGAAAGCGACCCGCGCGTGAAATGCCAGTGACCCATCGTGTACCGTGGCCTTCACCGTGATTGTGTGAGACTGGAATCCTTCGCTGAAGACCCTCGCTCCGAGGTCTTTCTCGTGATCAGCGAGGTCGGGATGGAGTTCACGCCATCCTGCACTCGAGTTGAGCATGACGAACGAATGATTGATCGGCACGTTGTTGACTCGAGCCACCTCGCGATTACGAAAGGCGATCTGAAACGGCTGGGGAACGTTGAAGATTAGATCGAGCTTTTCATTGATGAAATCGAGATCGATCTCGCGCGAGAGAATCGGACGCTGCCCCCGAAAGAGCAGATTTATGGTGGTGAATGCACGAGACCGGCTCGTGTTGGTGACGCGCACACTCCACTTCGAGGGCGGGCCGAATTGCGCGACACCGGGACCCGCCTCCGGTGGCACTTCGAAAGTCAGTGGTCCCATCTGTGTCGCGCGAACCGCGCCGCCAGCATTCAGCACCTCGACGCGAAAGACATCTGAACTGATCGGCGGTGGGGGTGGCGGTGGTGGATCTGTACCACCGCCGGGATCGAAGATCCCAAGGGAGCCCGGGCCAGTGGTTACGAACGAATCCATCTGCATGCGTGCGATACTGGGACTCAATCCGGCGCGAGGTCCGATGCCCGGCCGAGCAACGGACGCAACCGTTGGCGGACGGATGGGTTCCGGTCGGCTCGGCAGCAGCTTGGCCGACAGGCCCCCCTCCGCGAAGAGCAGGACGGACAGTGTTCCTGGCGTGGGCGGCCCAAACAGAATAGTGATCACGCCGCCGGCTTCGATCACTTCCTGACGTTGCACGTGGTCAACCGCGAAATTACCCATCGCCGTATTGTATTACTTCCCGAAGTAAGTTGAATGAGCGCCAATAGGGAACGCGTCGATTTCGCGGTTTGCGCGCCGTGGAAACGTCCTACTCGCCACAAGAAGGCGAAGTTCCTCAACTTCTCATCCCGGCGACGAGTCCGGTGAACACGGCCTTGGAGCTAGCCGCTTCTCGGGTAGAGGTCGAGGCTCGATCCCAGAGCCTCCATCCGCGTGTCAGGTACATCGAGACTGCGTTGTAGCTCCCAGTCACGTTGGTTGTCTGCTGGCCGCCAGTCAAGGGCGTGGACGCGAAGCGGGCGTCTCGATCACGCTACTGATAGCGTTGTTGGCGAGAATAGCGTTGTTGAAAGGCGTCGATGCGAATCGGCACGCTGTCATGCGCATGGATCGCGTGCAGACCCACCATCGCAAGTGCTACCCGGAGATCCCGCGTCTTTGCGCGGGATAAACTATCATCAAAAAATGTCCGAGGACATCACGATCAGTCCCACGAAGCCGGGCGACCTCGAGTCGATCAAGGCCATCCTGATCGCGAACGAGCTTCCCACCGATGGCGTCGACGATCACTGGAAGACGTTTCTGATCGCGCGCGACGGCGACAAGGTCGTCGGCTGCGCGGGTGCCGAGGCGTACCAATTCGCGGCGCTGATCCGCTCGGTGGCGGTGCTTCCCGAATATCGCAGCCACGGCGTCGGACGGAAGCTCGTGCGGCAGCTGCTCGACCGGCTCGCGTCGCGCGGATTGCGCGAGTTCTATCTGCTGACGACGACCGCCGAGGGGTACTTCAAGAAGCGCGGGTTCAAGACCATCGATCGCGATGAAGTGCATCCGCAGCTGATGGGATCGCGCGAGTTTCAGGGAGCGTGTCCCGACACGGCGGTGTGCATGCGGCTGGTGATGCTGGCGTGACGCGCGTTTTCGACGTGCACGTGCACGTCCAGCCGTGGCAGATGATGAACCCCGACGCGCGGGCGATGATTGCCGACGATCCCGCGCACGCCGAGGTGCGCGACGTTCTCTCGTCCGCTGAAAACCTGCTGCGCTACCTCGACGAGAACGGCGTCGAGAAAATCGGCTGCATCAACTACGTCTCGCCCGACGTCATGGGCTTCACGCGCGAGACCAACGATTGGATCGCGGACTTTACGCGCGATCATCGCGATCGACTCATGCCCGTTGGATCCGTGAACCCGCTGCACGAGCTCGACGTGCGGAGCGAGATCCGCCGCGTGCTCGACCTCGGCATCGGGATGATCAAGATCCATCCGCCGCACCAGCTCTTCGCGCCGAACGCCTATCGCGGCGAGCTGTGGCAGCTCGCGGAGGTCTATCGCGAATGCGAGGCGCGCGGCGTGCCGGTGATGTTTCATACGGGAACGTCTGTGTTCCCGCGCGCGCGCAACGTCTTCGCCGACCCGATGCCGGTCGACGACGTGGCCATCGATTTCCCGAAGCTGAAGATCATCCTCGCGCACGCCGGACGCCCGCTGTACGGCGAGACCGCGCTCTTCCTCGCGCGCCGCCACGCGAACTTGCACGTCGACATCTCCGGCATCCCGCCGAAGTCGCTGCCGAAGTACTTCCCGCGCCTCGGGCAGATCGCCGACAAAGTGCTGTGGGGCACCGACTGGCCGTCGATGGGCGTCGTCTCGATGCGGAAGAACATCGAGGAGTTTCGCGCGCTGGGACTCGGAGACGAAGTCGAGCGGAAAGTGTTCTGGGAGAACGCGACGAAGTTGTTTTAGCCGCGGCCCCTCATCCGGCCTTCGGCCACCTTCTCCCCGCACGCGGGGAGAAGGGCGCTCGCGGCAACCGTGCGTCGAGAGCCCCTCTCCCCGCGTGCGGGGAGAGGGTGCCCGAAGGGCGGGTGAGGGGCCGTGTTTTAAACGTTCACGCCCACTCTCCGCAACGCCTCGAACGACCCCACATCCGACCACCCGAAATCGCCGCGGATCGTGGCCACGTTTTTCGTCCGCTCCATCAGCGCGTAGTCGATCGAGATCGAGCGCATCGTGTCGTAGTTGTCGATGTTCACTTCCGCGATGTCGGGCGCGGCGGCGGTGAGCTCGCGGCGGAAGACGTCGGTGCGCCAGACGAACATGCTCGCGTTCCAGATGTAGTTGCCGGCGCGGAGAAACTCCTCCGCCACTTCGCGGGTGGGCTTCTCCTTGAACTGCGTGACGCGATGCACGTCGCCGTCGAGCGGCTCGCCGACTTCGAGATAGCCGTACTCGATGTTCGGCTCGGTCGGCGCGATGCCGATCGTCATCAGCTCGTCGTGCGTCTCCGCGAAGTCGTACGCGCGCGCCAGCACTCGGGCGAACTCCGGCTCGTTGGCGATGTAGTGATCCGAGGCGAGGAACGAGACGGTGCATGGGCCGATGCGCTCTTCGATCGTGAACGTGCAGAACGCGATCGCGGGCGCGGTGTTGCGGCGCGCCGGCTCGGAGAGCACGTTCGCCTCGGGAAGATGCGGCAGCTGTTCGAGACACTTCGCCGCGTACTGCGCGTTCGTCGAAACGTAGATCGCGTCGTGGGGAAGGATCATCGCCAGCCGCGCCCACGTGCGTTGCAGCAGCGACTCGCCATTGAACAGCTTGAGGAACTGTTTCGGGTTTTCGTCGGAGGAGAGGGGGCGGAGGCGCGTGCCCGCGCCGCCGGCGAGGATGACACCAGCGCGTTTCATTGGGCGCGCATTGTAGACTTCGCCGCCGCGGCATGCCTCACACGACCAACGAAATTCTCCGCAAATCGCTGCACATCGGCTTCGGCCTCGGCGCGTTCACGCTGAAGTGGATTCCGTGGTGGGCCGCCGCGGGCGTCTGCGTGATCGCGATCCTCGGCAACTGGCTGGTACTGCACAGACTCGTGGGCGCCCATGTTTCGCGGCACGAGCGCGGCTACGACGCCGGCATCGTGCTCTATCCGTTCGTGGTGCTGCTGGTCATCCTCGTCTTCCGCAATCACATCGCGTACGCCGGCATCGGCTGGGCGATCCTCGCCTTCGGCGACGGCATGGCCACGCTCGTCGGGCGGGCGGTGCGCATCGCGCCGCTGCCGTGGAATCGCGACAAGAGTTGGGGCGGGCTGCTCGCCTGCGCGCTGGCGGGGTTCGCGGGCGGGTGGTTGGTGGGGTGGTGGTTGGGGGATGGGAACGTGATGGCGATCGCGATCGCGGCGCTCGCCGCTGCGATCGCGGAGTCGCTGGCGCTGCATGTCGACGACAACATCACCGTGCCGTTCGCCTCGTCGGTTGCGCTGGTCATCTTCGGCATGCAGCCGACGCTCGCGTACGGTCCGTGGCCGAACACGATGTGGTGGCTGGTCGTGAACGCCGTCCTCGCCATCGCCGGCTACTACGCGAAGAGTGTCAGTTTCTCCGGCGCGGTCGGCGGCTGGTTCCTCGGCGCGATCATTCTCTTCGGCGCGGGCTGGCCGATGTACGTCGCGCTGCTGGCGTTCTTCGTCATCGGCACGGCGGCCACGAAGCTCGGCTACCAACGAAAAGAGAAGGCGGGACTGGCGCAGGAAGGCGGCGGGCGCCGCGGCTTCTCGCACGCGTTCTCGAACGCCGGCGTCGCCGCGATCTGCGCGATCGCGGTGTCGCGTGCGAGCCGTCTCGATTTTCTCTGGCAGGAGCCGATGACGCTCGCGTATCTCATGGGCATCGCATCGCTCGCCACCGCCGCCGCCGACACCACCGCCTCCGAGGTCGGGCAGCTCATCGGCCGCCGGACGTTTCTTCCGCTGACGCTGCAGCGCGTTCCCGCCGGCACCGAGGGCGCGATCTCGATCGAAGGAACGCTCGCCGGCGCCGTCGGCGGGTTGCTGGTCGCGAGCGCCGGCGTCCTTGCATTCAATGACGCGTTTTCCCACATCGCCGTGGCTCCGGCCATGATTGCGTTCGTGGCAGGCAGCGCGTTTCTCGGCTCGTATCTCGAGAGCCTTCTCGGAAGTTGGAATCGGAAGCGCATCGACCCGATCCCGAATGGTGTGCTCAACTTCTTCAATACGGCGGCCGGGGCGCTGCTGATGTACGGAGCATGGCAAATCCAACACTGAAGAAAATCGTGATCGTCGGACGGCCGAACGTCGGCAAGTCGACGCTCTTCAACCGCCTCGCGGGCAAACGCCGCGCGCTGACCCACGATCTGCCGGGCATGACCCGCGATCGGTTGTCGGAGATCGTGTCGCTCGACGACGGCCGCCGCTATGAGCTCACCGACACCGGCGGACTCGAATACGGCGACTCGCCGATGTCGGCGTTCGCGGGCGAGATTCGCGACCAGGCCGAGCGCGCGCTCGCGGAATCGGACTTCATCATCTTCGTCGTCGATGGCGCGGCCGGGCCGCTCGCCGAGGATCGCGACATCGCGCAGCAACTGCGCGCGGAAGCGTCGAAGACCGTGCTCGTGGTGAATAAGACCGATCGCAAGGATGCGGAAGAAAGCGTCGACGAATTCTGGGAGCTTGGACTCGAACGCGTGCTGCCGATGTCGGCCGAGCACGGCGACGGTGTCGACGATCTCATCGACGCAATCGCCGAGATCGTGCCGCCGGAGCCGGCGCAGGAAGAAGAGGAAGACGAGAACGCGCCGGTGCGCGTGGCGATCATCGGACGGCCGAACGTCGGCAAGTCGTCGCTCCTCAACAAGCTCACGCAGGAAGAGCGCGCCGTCGTCTCGCCGATCTCCGGCACAACGCGCGACGCCATCGACTCCGAGATCACGCGGAACGGCAAGCCGTACACGATCATCGACACCGCCGGCATCCGCCGCAAAGGAAAGACGACCGACGAAGCGGAGAAGCTGGCCGTGATCTCCGCGCGCAAAGCGATCGAGCGCTGCGAGATCGCGCTCGTTCTCATCGACGCCACCGACGGCGCGACCGGGCAGGATGCGACGGTCGCGGGATACGCGGAGGACGCGGGCAAAGCGGCGCTGATGCTCGTCAACAAATGGGACGCCGGCGAGCACGGGCCCGACGACTACAAGAAATTCGAAGAGCAGCTTCGCTTCCGCCTGAAGTTCCTCTCGTACGCGCCGCTGCTCTTCATCTCCGCGAAGACCGGCCGCAACGTCGAAAAGATCTTTCCGAAGATCGATCAGATCGTTGCCGGGTACCGCAAGCGCTTCCGCACCTCGGAGCTGAACGCGATCCTCGAGCGCGCCGTCACCGCCCACAACCCGCCCGCTGTCCGCGGCAAGCCGCGCCGCTTCTACTACGTCACGCAACTGAAGGCGGGACCGCCGACGTTCGCGCTGTTCTCGAACGTCGATGAGCCGATTCACTTTTCGTATCGGCGGTATCTGGAGAACCAATTCCGCGATGCGTTCGGCCTGGTGGGATGCCCGGTTCACTTCGTCGTGAGGGCGCGGAAGGGGATGAAGAAGGAGAGATGAACGCAGAACGCAGAACGCAGAACGCAGAATTTAGATACGTCTTGCGCCGGTGATTCTGAATTCTGCGCTCTGCGTTCTGCGTTCTGCGTTCATAGCATGCGCTGATCACCACACACGTCCGCGCTGCTCCGGCGCGACATAAAGCCTCTCCCCCGCCTTCACCCCAAACGCCGTGTACCACGCATCGAGATTGCGCACGCCGTTGGACCGCGCTTCCGCGGGTGCGTGTCCGTTCGTGATCAGCGAGCTTCGCAGCGCCGCCTCGCGCACCTTGCGCCGCCACATCTGCGCCCAGGCGAGGAAGAATCGTTTGTCGTCGGCCGCAGCGGGATTCGACGCGCGATAGCCGTCATACGAAGCGGAGAGCCCGGCCACGTCGGCGATGTTCTCGCTGAGCGTGAGCTTGCCGTTGACGTGGATGCCGGGCAGCGGCTCGTACGCATCGTATTGCGCGACCAGCCGCGCGGCCGCGGCGCTGAAGTGTGCGAAATCGTCGGGCGTCCACCAGTTTGCGAGCCGTCCCTGCTCATCGAACTGGCTGCCCTGATCGTCGAAGCTGTGGCTGATCTCGTGGCCGATCACTGCGCCGATGGCGCCGTAGTTTTCGGCAGCGCCGGCGGACGGATCGAAGTACGGCGCCGTGAGAATCGCGGCCGGAAAATTGAGCGCGTTCTGCAGCGGGACATTGAGCGCGTCGACGGTCTGCGGCGTCAGCCACCACTCCGTCCGGTCGACCGGCTTGCCGATCTTCGCCAGCGTGCGGCGGTACTGGAACTGCGCCGCGCGAACGGCATTGCCGAACGCGTCGTCCTTCCGTACTTCGAGTCCTTCGTAATCGGGCCAGCGATCGGGATAGCCGATCCCGACATACAGCGTGCTCACTTTCGCCTTCGCCTTCGCGCGCGTCGCGGGAGTCATCCACTCCAGCTGATCGATGCGGCGGCTGAAGGCGGCGGCGATGTTCTTCACCATCGCCTGGACCTTTGCTTTGGAGGACGCCGGGAAGTAGCGCGCGACGTAGAGCTTCCCGACCTCGAAGCCGAGGGCCTCGTTCGTGGCATCGACGGCCCGCTTCCAGCGATCGCGTTGCTGCGCGATGCCGTTGATCGCGGTGCTGTAGAAGTTGAAACGCTCGTCGGAGAACGCTTTCGGAAGGAAATTCGACATGCGATCGATCGCATGGAACGCGAGGTAGTCCTTCCACACCTCGAGCGGCTCGCTCGCCACCAGCGCGGAAATGCCGGTGACGGCGTTCGGATGCCAGACGATGATCTTCGGCTGCGACGCGAGGCCGGCCTTGTTGAAGTACGTGGGCCACTCGAGACCGGGCGCCTTCGCCAAAAAGTCTGCGGGCGTCCACGGGTTGTTCGCGTGATGCACATCGATCGACTGCGTGCGCGTGGCGTGCGCCTCGGCGATCTTTCGCTCGAGACCGTAGATGCGCTCCGCGCGTTCGGCCGCGTGCTGGATTCCGGCGAGCTTCAGCACGGCGGCGATGTGCTCGCGATATTTCTGCTGGAGCTCGACGTCGTGCGCAGCGGTGCTGACGTAGTTCTCACGATCCGGCATGCCGAGGCCGCCCTGGAGGAGGTACGCGACATTGCGGCTCGAATCGGCGAAATCGGGCGAGACGAAGAGACCGAAGAGGCGATCGGTCTGGAAGTCGGTGTTGTTGAGCGGATCGACGTCTGCGCGCAGCTCACCGCCGAGGCGCGCGGCGAGCGCTGTTCGGTCGCCGATCGCCGTGATCGCGCGAAGATCTCCCTCCAGCGGCTCGATCCCGCGCGACTCGATCGTCTTCTCATCCATGAACGCCGCGTAGGAATCGCCGACCTTCGAATGCTTCGCCTTGCGAATGAGCTCCGCGGTCCGCCGGTTCGCCTCCTCGGCCACGACCGACGCGGCGCCGAAGCTCGCGCGGTCGGCGGGAATCGACGTCGCGGCCACCCACTTGCCGTTCGCGTACGAGAAGAAATCGTCGCCTGGCGCGACGCTTGGATCCATCGTGGCCGGATCGATGGCGAAGCCCGAAACGGTGACGAGAAACATCGCGGAAACGGCCAGCTTGCGCATGTCCGGCATTATCGCGATTAGAATGCGCCGCACCTGTAAAGCTGTTGAAAGCATCGACTGATGAAGCCACCCGACGTCCTCACCCTCACCCCCGGCAAACGCGTTCTCTTCCTCACCAAAGATCCCGACCTCATCCGCAAGCAGCTCGCGGGCGAGCTCGACCTTCGGATGGAAAATCTGAAAGTCGACGACCTCCTCGACGACATCAACACCGATGCGATGACGCCAGCGTGGGTTTGCTTCGACTACAAGCCGGAAGACATTGCCCGCAACGCGTATGCCGGACTGATCGTCAACGGCGAACGGCTCTTTCCGACGGACGCGTTACGCAACGGCAACTTCGAAGTCATCGTCAGCGGCTATCGCAAAGGCGTCGGCAGCTCGCGCGAGCAGGCCACGCAGTGCGAAGTGTTCAGCGGGATTCGCATCGCGGTCGCGGCGTCGTTCGCGCCGATCCACGCGGGCAACAACGTCAATCAGGGATTGCTGATGGCGGACCACGACATGCTCGTGCGTCTGCAGAACGGCGAAGGGGTGCCGCTCGCGGAGTTCTGCGAAGGCTACGACCCGATCACGCAGCTGATCATCCAGTGGGGCGGGCTCTTCCCGTTCTCGAAAGCGGTCGCGCGCGGCGACGTGCAGTTGCCGGTACCGCACAATGCGCCGCGGCCGATGACGATGGGGGAGAAGATCCTCGCGCGCCACGCGCGCGGCGTCGATTCCGTGAAGCCGGGCGATGCGGTCATCGTCGACGTCGACGGCGGCTACACGCATGAATTCACCACGGCGCAGGTCCACTATTTTCTCGAGCAGGAGTACGGCCCCGACTATGAGATCTCGAATCCGCAAAAGTTCGCGGTGTTCGAGGATCATCTGATCTACGCCGACGACGTGCCGCGCATGCGGCCGTTCATGGACAAGATCCAGACGCTGCGCGATCTGCAGCGCGACTTCCAGCGCCACACGCACTGCCGCGATTTTTCAGCGAAGGACAACGTCTCGCCCGGCATCTGCCACGAAGTGGCGCGCGAATTCATCATCGATCCGGGCGATTTCATTCAGGCCACGGACAGCCACACCTGCATGGGCGGCGTGAACAACGCGCTGGCGTGGGGCGTCGGCGCGACTGAGTACGCGAACCTCGTGCACTCCGGCTTCACCACCGTCGAAGTCTCCGAGTCGATCCGCTTCGAGCTCACCGGCACGCTGAAGGAAAACGTCACGGCGAAAGACGTGATGCTGCACATTCTTCTGCATTACGCGAAGCCGCAGCTCACGCTCGACCGCATCATGGAGTTCACCGGTCCCGGCCTGCGCTCGCTGTCGCTCGACGAGCGCGCCACGCTCGCGAACATGGCCACGGAATGCTCCGCGCGTACGGCCATCGTCGAAGCCGATGAAAAAACGTTCGAGTGGATCGCGTCGATGCGTCCGAACGCGGACATCGCCGCGCTCCGAGCGCGCGCCGTCTCGCCCGATCCCGACGCCGAGTATGCCGGCGGCGTGCACACGATCGATCTCTCCACGATCGAGCCGATGGTCGCCCATCCCGGCGATCCCGATCACGGCATTCCGTCCGATCCCACCAACGGCGCGCCGATCCGCGAGATCGGCGACGTGAAGATCGACATCGCCTACGCCGGCTCCTGCACCGCCGGCAAGATCGACGACTTCCTCTTCTATCACCAGGTGGCGAAGGAAGCAGTCGACGCCGGACTGCGCGTCGCCGACGGTGTGCAGTTCTTCGTGCAATTCGGCTCGCAAGCCGTCGAGCGCTTCGCGCGCGAGAACGGTCTCGTCGACACCTTCGAGCGCGCCGGCGCCATCGTCCTCGACCCCGGCTGCGGCGCCTGCATCGGCTGCGGCCCCGGCGTCTCCGAAACCGGCGACCAGGTCACCGTGAGCGCGATCAACCGCAACTACAAAGGACGCTCAGGCCCGGGAAAACTGTGGCTCGCGTCACCCCTGACCGTGGCCGCGTCCGCGTTTACGGGGACGATTACGGAGTATCGGCCGGGGATGTTTGAGACGAAGGTTGCTGAGTTGCTGCGTTCCTGAGTTGCTACCCAGCAACCTAGCAACTCAGCAACCGGTCAAAACTTTGACCCCGCGTCCAATTTTGACCCGCACCGTTTCAATTAACGGCATACATCCTGACCCACCGCAACAAGCCTCATCCATACAAATAGTTACCACTCAGTAACTTACTTCTTTCAGGCATGTTGGCGCGGCATCCGCTCTTGGGTCGCTCCGCACATTTGATGAAAGGGGTTCAGTACATGAAGCGAATTTCGCTCTCTCTCCTGGCGATCCTCCTCCTCGCATTTCCGGTTCTCGCCGGCGGTCCCAAAGAAGCCAAACTCATCAAGAAGAACAAGAACAAAATCGAAGGGAAGTACATCGTCGTATTCGAAGACCGTGTGAGCGACGACGACGTCGACACGCGCTCGGAAGACATCGTCCGCAACGCGCGCGGCAAAAAGAATCACGTCTACAAGAACGCGCTCAAGGGCTTCTCCGCTGAGATGACGGAGAAGGAAGCGCTGAAGATCGCGGCGCGCGAAGACGTCGCGTATGTCGAAGAAGACGGTCTCGTCACCGCCGACGCGACGCAGACCGGCGCGACATGGGGACTCGATCGCATCGACCAGCGCGATCTCCCGCTCTCGACCACCTACACCTACAACTTCACCGCTTCGGGCGTGAAGGCGTACATCATCGACACCGGCATTCTCACCACGCACACGCAGTTCGGCGGCCGCGCGATTCATGGCCGCGACGCGGTGAACAATGACAACGACGCCACCGACTGCAACGGCCACGGCACGCACGTCGCCGGCACGGTCGGCGGCTCCACCTACGGCGTCGCGAAGAACGTGACGCTCGTCGCGGTGCGCGTGCTCGACTGCTCCGGCAACGGCACCGACTCCGGCGTCATCGCCGGCATCGACTGGGTCACGGCCGATCACCAGGCCGGTCAGCCTGCCGTCGCGAACATGTCCCTCGGCGGCGGCGTTTCGCAGGCTCTCGACGACGCGGTCAACCGCGCCATCAACGACGGCGTCACCATGGCCGTCGCCGCGGGCAACGGCGATCAGTTCGGCAACCCGCTCAACGCGTGCAACGGCTCGCCGTCGCGCGTTGCGGCCGCGATCACCGTCGGCGCCACCACCAGCACCGACGCGCGCTCCTCGTTCTCGAACTACGGCACGTGCCTCGATCTCTTCGCGCCCGGCTCGAGCATCACCTCCTCGTGGTACACCAGCACCACCGCCACGAACACGATCAGCGGCACCTCGATGGCCACGCCGCACGTCACCGGCGTCGCGGCGCTCTATCTCTCCGAGAACGGCAACCAGTCGCCGGCCACCGTGCGCAACGCCATCGTCGCCAACGCCACGCCGAACAAGGTCACGAACCCGATGACCGGTTCGCCGAACCTGCTGCTCTACTCCATCTGGGGCGGCGGCGGTACGCCGGCTCCGACGATCTCCAGCTTCTCGCCGACTTCGGGCGGCGTCGGCACGAGCGTGTCGATCAGCGGCGCGAACTTCACCGGCGCGAGCGCGGTCTCGTTCAACAACCAGGCCGCGAGCTTCACCGTCAACAGCTCCTCCTCGATCACCGCCAACGTTCCGAACTGCTCGTCCACCGGCAACGTCCGCGTGACCACCGCCGGCGGCACGGCCGTCAGCTCCGGCACGTTCACCGTCACCGGTTGCGGCGGCGGCTCGCAGCAGCTCTTCGGCAACGCCGGCTTCGAGTCAGGCGCGACGGTCTGGACGCAGACCTCGGGCGTCATCGACAGCTCGACCGGCCGTCCGGCGCGCACCGGCTCGTGGAAGGCGTGGCTCAACGGCTACGGCACCACGCACACCGACTACATCTACCAGAACGTGACCATCCCGTCGGGCTCGACCAGCGCGACGCTGTCGTTCTACGTCCGCATCGACACGGCCGAGACCACGACCACGACGCAGTACGACAAGCTGCAGGTGCAGATCTCGAACAACGGCGGCGCGTCGTACACGACGCTGGCGACGTATTCGAACCTGAACGCGAACTCGACCTACACGCTGAAGTCGTTCAACCTCAACGCGTATATCGGACAGACCGTCCGCGTGCGCCTGTATGGAACCGAGGACAGCTCGCTGCAGACCTCGTTCGTCGTCGATGACACGGCGCTGGACGTCCAGTAGTTGACGATCCGGGAAACCAGTGGGGACGGGCGTATCCGCCCGTCCCCTTTTTTTTCGCGAAAAGGAGAATCGAAATGAAACGGATCATGACGGTTTGCCTCGCCCTCGTTCTCGCTGCCACGGTGTCCGCAAAAGAAGAGAAGTTCCGCAAGGCTGAAAAGAAAGTCCAGGATCAATACATCATCGTGCTGAACGACGACGCCGGCGATGACGTCGCCGCGCTCGCCGACGATCTGTCGCGCAAGCATGCCGGCCTGCTCGATCACGTCTACTCCAAGTCGCTGAAAGGGTTCGCCGTGAAGATGTCGGAAGGGATGGCCAAGAAGCTCGCCGACGATCCGCGCGTCGCGTATGTCGAGGAAGACGGCGTCGTCACCGCCGACACGACGCAGACCGGCGCGACGTGGGGACTCGACCGCATCGATCAGCGCGACCGTCCTCTGAACGGAACGTTCGTCTACACGAACACCGGCGCCGGCGTGAAGGCGTACGTGATCGACACCGGCATCCTGACGACGCACACGCAGTTCGGCGGCCGCGCCATTCACGGCCGCGACACGGTGAACAACGACAACGATGCCACCGACTGCAACGGACACGGCACGCACGTCGCCGGCACGATCGGCGGCTCGACGTACGGCGTGGCCAAGGGCGTGACGCTCGTGGCCGTGCGCGTGCTCGACTGCAACGGCAGCGGCACGAACGCGGGCGTGATCGCCGGCGTCGACTGGGTGACCGGGAATCACGCTGCCGGGCAGCCTGCGGTCGCGAACATGTCCCTCGGCGGCAGCGCGTCGAGCGCGCTCGACACCGCGGTGCGCAACTCCATCGCCGACGGCGTCGTCTACAGCGTCGCCGCGGGCAACGGCAACATCTTCGGCTTCCAGGCAAACGCGTGCAATTACTCGCCCGCGCGCGTCGCCGAAGCCATCACCGTCAGCGCGACGGACAGCACCGACAAGAAGGCGTCGTGGGCGAACTACGGCACCTGCGTCGACATCTTCGCGCCCGGCGTGAGCATCACCTCGTCGTGGTACACGAGCACGACCGCGACGAACACGATCTCCGGCACCTCGATGGCCACGCCGCACGTGGTCGGAGTGACTGCGCTGTACAAACAGAGCAACCCGAACGCGACGCCGCAGCAGGTGCGCGACGCGCTGGTGAACAATGCCTCGCTCAACAAGCTGACGAGCATCGGCAGCGGCTCGCCGAACCGTCTGCTGTTCACGAACTACTGATCCTGTGTCATTCCGAGCGTAGCGAGGAATCCCCTGAGTCGGGGGATTCCTCGCCGTCCTCGGAACGCCGCCGTCCCGGCGGCTGGTCAGGCGGCGTCCCGCCGCCTGGGGCGCCGAGACGGCGCCCGGCCAGCCGGCGAGGACGCCGGCGTTCCGAGCCGTTGCGCTCGGGATGACACTCTAGGCGCCGCTCGCGCGGCGGCGTGGAAGAAGAATCGCCGCGAGGTCGTCCGCAAAACGGACGGCCTCGCGGGTCTCCAGCGTCGAGATTGTGACGCGGATCGCGGGCGGCGTAGCGATGCGATAGCGCTCTCCCGCCTTCACGCCCCAACCCTTCTGCGCGAGCCCCTGCACGACCGCGCTCTCTTCCGACACCGGCACCCACACGTTCAATCCCGACACGCCATGCGCCGCGATCCCGCGCGCGCGCAACTCGCGCAGCAATGCCTCGCGCCGTTCCGCGTACACGCGTTGCGCGCGCAGCGGCGCACGGTCGCGCCAGATCGCGACGACGGTGCGCTGGAGGATGTGGCTGACCCAGCGGATGCCGAGCGTTTGCCGCCCTTCGACGCGCGCATGCGTGTGCGCGTCCGAGGCGAGGAGCGCGACGCGCAGGTCGGGACCGTATGCCTTCGAGACCGAGCGCACCACTGCCCAGCGTACGCGCGACTTGTCGACGAGCGTGCGGTATTCCGCGCCCGCGATCACGCCCGCGTGATCGTCTTCGATCACCAGCACGTCGGGCCGCTGCGCGAGCAGCGCGCGGAGCTCGCGCGCGCGGCGCGGCGAGAACGCGGCGCCGGTGGGATTCTGCGCGCGCGGCGTGGCGATGAGCGCCTTGCACGATTTCAATGCGACGCGCAGCTCTGATGGAAGCAAGCCTTCGTCATCGACGCGCACCGGCACGGGGACGAGCGCGAGCGCGGTGAGCAGATCGACGACGCCGGTGAAGCAGGGATCTTCGACGGCGACGCGGTCGCCGGCGCGGAGCTGTTCCCGCAGCACGCGCTCGATGCCGTCGAGCGCTCCGCTGACGATGGCGATCTGCTCGGCGGGCACACCATCGCCGCGGAACTGCTCGCGCGCGAGCTGCAGGAGATCGGGATCGTTCAGCTCATCGCCATACAGACGCTGCTCGAGCTTGAACGCGCGCTTGCGAAAGTCTGGAAGCAGGTTGAGATCGGGATTGCCTTCGGCGAGATCGCGCACGCCTTCGGGAACGATGCGATCGGCGGGGAACGCGATCGGCGGGGCGGGGCGGACGCGCGTGCCGCGGCGGCCGTCGGTGACGATGAGGCCGCGCTCTTGCAGGATGCGGAAGGCGGCGGCCACGGTGGCGCCGCTCACGCCGAGGCGGGACGAGAGCGCGCGGACGGTCGGGAGCGACTCGCCGGCGGCGAGCTTGCCCGTAGCCACGGCCGTCTCCACCGAGCCGGCGATGTTGACCGCGGTCGTCCCGCTGATGTACTTTTGTTCTAGCATATGAGTAACATTGTACTAGAACAAACGCCACGGACGACCCTGAAGCGCCTGCCGAAACGCGGAGCCTTCGATCGCGAGACCATCTACTCGATCCTCGACGAGGCCCTGATCTGCCACGTCGGCTTCGTCGTGAACGGATCGCCGGCGGTGATCCCGACGATTCACTGGCGCGAAGGCGACACGCTCTACTTCCACGGCTCCGCCGCCAGCCGCATGCTCCGCTCTCTGCGCGAAGGCGTCGACGCGTGCGTGACCGTCACCCTGCTCGACGGCCTCGTGCTCGCGCGCTCGACGTTCCATCACTCGATGAACTACCGCTCGGTGGTGGTGTTTGGGAAGGCGAGGGAAGTGACCGATCGCGAAGAAAAGCTCCGCGCGCTCGACGCGCTCGTGGAGCATGTCGTGCGCGGCCGCTCGGCGGAGGCGCGAGGACCGAACGAGTCCGAGCTGCGCCAGACGCTCGTCCTCGCGCTGCCGCTCGAAGAGGCCTCGGCCAAGATCCGCACCGGCGGCCCGATCGACGACGAAGAGGACTACACGCTCCCGGTCTGGGCGGGCGTCGTGCCGTGCGGGCTGGTGTTTCGCGAGGCCTTACCGGACGAGCGGAACATCGCCGAGATTCCCGAGTATGTGACGCAGTACGCACGGGAACGCCGGCGTCCCGCCGGCTGATCCGGCGGCGTCCCGCCGCCGTGGGCGCCGAGACGGCGCCCGCTCAGCCGGCGAGGACGCCGGCGTTCCCATACAGTGCTACCTTCTGCTCACCCGTGAGCAGAATCTTCGCCATCCTGCTCCTCCTCGCGCCATGCGTGCGCGCGCAGGAGCCCGCGCGTTTTTTCATCGAGCGCATCCGCGTCGCCGGCCTCGTGGCCGCGTCGCCGGCGATCGTGGTTGCCGAGTCGCGGCTGCGTGACGGCGGTGTTTATACCGAGGGGGAGTTGCAGCAGGCGGTGAACCGCGTGCGGCGGCTGCCGTTCGTCCTCGACGCGCAACTGGCGCTGGAGAAGGGGACGGAGCGAGAGAAATTCGAGCTCGTCATCCGCGTCACGGAGACGAAGCAATTCTTCTACGCGCTCAACGCCTCCGCGATTCGCGAGGCCGGCTCGGAGCTGGTGCTCGACGACGAAAGTGCGAATCGCGATGCCGTGATCGGCGGACGCTTCTTCGCCGGCAGCCGCAGCGTGTTCCACGTCGCGCTGTTCAATCATCGCGACGACCGCCCGTTCACCTCCGACTACTCCGCCCTGCAGTTCGGCTTCACCCAATACGACCTCTTCGGCACGAACGCGGTGCTGACGCTGGCCGGCAACCGCACGCTCTCGTACGCGCCGCGCAACAAGATCAAACCGCACGTCGCACTCGCCGTGCCGCTCGCTCCCGCGCAGACGCTCACCGCCAGCTACTCCGCGTACGAGATCGGCAAGGAGTTCCGGCACGGCGAAGAGATCCTCGAAGTCCGCTGGTCGCACGACACCACGAATGATCCGATCCATCCGACGAGCGGCGCGCTCATCGCCGTCTCGCCGCTCCTCGCGCGCGCCGACGTGACCGAGCCGGTGTTCGACGGCGCCACGCTCATCGGCAACAAGCGCACGCGCAGCCGCGCGTACGGCCTCGAAGTCGCGGCCGAGCACTATCGGGAGCTGAGCCCGCGCTATTCGCTCGGAACGCTGATCGACGTCGGCGTCGCCGACGTTCGTCAACGTGTTGACGAAACGGAGACATCGAATACCGCCGGCTACGGCGCCGTCGAAGTCCGCCTCGCGCGCGCGCTCACCAAGGAGTCGCGCCTGGAGCTGTCGCTGCGCGAGGCGAGCCGCGAGAAACAGTTCTATCGCGTCTATCGCGACGGCGTGACGAAGCTGACCGCTGACCTGGTCGCGGCGCGATTGGTGGGGCACGCTTCGCCTCGGCGTGGGGTACGCGCGGTGAGATGGCTGCTTGCGGTCGCGTTGTCCGTAAGCGTCGCCGCGAACGAGCCGCCAACCGTCACCCGCAACGGCATCGTGCTGCCAGCGTGGCTGCTCAAGCTCGATCCCGTCAAGAAGCAACTGGCGAGCGCGCTGACGACGACGTTTCTGCTCAAGTCGAACAAAGAGATTCGCGCGATCCTCGAAGTGCGCTACGACCTCTGGGATGAGATCTATCACGTGCGGCGCACCGAGAACGGCCGCACCTCCGAAGAACGCGTGCGGCAGCTCGAGCCGTGGTTTCGCACGCCGATCGAATGGAAGGACGCGGAGCTGATTCTCGAAGTGCTGCCGTTCTCCGCGGCGGAAGAAAAAGACGCGCGCGAGTGGCTGTTCCGCTCGCGTCGGGCGTGGTCGGGCCGCTCGCCGTCGAGCCGCGCCATCAGTGCCATGATCGGAACCACGATCGCCGCGAAGCCGATCGCGAGCTATCGCTGGCCCATCGGAGCGCCGAAATGAAACGCCTCGTCATCATCGTCGCCTCCACGCTGATCTTCTACCTCGCCGTTCACGAAATCTCGGGAACGTGGCTCGACATCGCCCTCCATCCCGAGCTGCGCGACGCGCTGCAGCAATCGCTCGCCGATCAGAAAGCGCTGGCGAAGCTCGACGCGAAACAGGACGCCGTCTATCACGCGCGCTTCCTCGCTACCCGCCAGCTGCTCAACCGCGTCGACGTCGTGAGCCTGAGCCGCGAGGCGATGATGAAGCAGATCGAGCTGATGCTGGTCGCGCTCTTCGCGATCACGCTGATCGCCGCGATCTTCGCAGGCTGGTGGCGCCAGCGGCTGCGCGAGGCGAAGCAGCGCCGTGAAGTCGCCGATCGGCTGGCGTCGTGGCAGGAAGCGGCGCGGCGCCATGCGCACGAGATCCGCACGCCGCTCACCGGCGCGCGCCTCGAAGTGGAACGGCTGGCGACGCTGATGGATCTGCACGCGCCCCCGGCGGATTTGCAGCGCCTGACCACGAACGTGCTCGCGCAGCTCGATCGCATCGGCGAGTTCGCCGGCGAATACGCGTCGTTCGCGACGGTCGCGCAGCCGGTGCTCCGCGCGGAGTCGCTCACGCAACTGACTCAGGAGTTCTGCACGACCTTCGCGAACGTCTGGCCGAACCTCGAGCTGCGCTGTGCCGCTACATCGTCGGCGCACGTCGCGCTCATCGACCGCGATCTCCTGCGCCAGGTGCTCGTCAACCTCTGCTCGAACAGCGCGCGTGCCACGCCGGGCCGCGGCAGCGTCACGTTTACGCTCACGCAGGAGCGCTCGCGCGTGCGCCTCGACGTCGCCGACAGCGGTACCGGCATTCCGGAGTCGATCCGCACGCAGCTCTTCGATCCGTACATCACGACGCGCGAGATCGGGGAGGGGATGGGCCTCGGCCTGTCGATCGCGCGTAAGATCCTCCTCGATCACGGCGGCGATCTCACGCTCGTCAGCAGCTCGCCGTCCGGCACGACGTTCCGCCTGACTGTCCGTTCTTCGGAACAGTGACGTGTTCGTCTGCACGAACACTCCTCGCGTAAGTCGTTGAAACTGCGTCACGCGCGTATGGCACCGCGCTTTCTCTTGGAAGTGCGTCCATGCGCAGATTGCTTTTCGCTCTTCTCCTCTCACTGAGCGCGCTCGCCGAGGATGCGACCTTTCTCATTCGCTCGGTCGAAGTGCGCGGCGCGCAGGTGCCGGCCGGCATCATCCGCGCGGAGACGCGGCTGCGGCCCGGCGCGTCCTACAGCGAAGCGGATGTTGCGCAAGCCGTCGCGCGCATTCGCCGTCTGCCGTTCGTGCATTCGGTTGAGTACGGCCTCTCGCCGAACGCCGAGGATCGCTCGTACACGCTCGTGATCTCGATTGTGACCACGACGCGCATCGACACGAAGATCGCCGCCACGGGCGCGACCGGCGGAAGGAACGAGAGCGGCGGCCATCGCGATACCGGCAACGCCGACGCATTCGTGCGCGGCCGGCAGTTTCTCGGCAACGGCATGCTCGACGGCGGATTGCGCGGCATCGCGAGCTCGGATGCGACCGGCCGCGACGTCAACCTCACGTACACCGCGTACGGCCTGTTCGGCACGAGCGTGTTCGCATCCGCGACGCTGAGTCAAAAGTTCGGTTCGGTGCGCGAGCCGCTGCTGCCGTCGCTCACGATCGGCGTTCCGCTCACGCGCGTGCAGACGCTCCTCGCCGCCGCCGGCCGCACCGCCGATCACGAGAAGTTCCAGGGCGTCGTCATCGGTCCCGAGACCACGTACGCGCTCCTGCTCTGGTCGCGCGACACGACCAACGATCCCTACCTGCCGATCTCCGGCACCTACCTCGCCGCCGGACCGCGATTCAGCAGCTATCGCTTTCGCGCCTCCGATTTCAGGCCGGGGTCCCAGCCATTCGAGATCGACGGCAGCGGGCGCGAGCTGCGCGCTTCCGCGGCGCACTACCTGCCGCTCGGCGAGAGCGGCACGGTCTGGGGCAAGCTCGACGTGATCGATAACGATGTCGAGCTGGAGTTCCCCGGCCTTGCCCAGGGGACGAAGACGACGAGTGCCGACGCCTCTGTCGGTCTCGCGTACAACCGCGCCCGCGACGACAATCCGTTCGGCATCTGGCGCTTCGAGCTCGGCGCGACGTATCACCGCTTCGATCTCAAGCGCGACTTCAGTCCCACGTCGACGGTCAACGAGCCGGGAGTGATGGCGGCGATGCAGTACCGCGGGCGCTGGACCCTGATCCGCCTCGCCTGGGTTCACTACTTCAGCCGATAATCGAGCCATCCATGCACCTCATCGGCGTGATCGAGGATGACGAGACGATTGGAGTCAACATCGTTCTCCGTCTGCGCGAGGAAGGCTACGGCGTGACGCTGTTTCGCCGCGCCGAGGATGCGCTGGCGTGGCTCGATGCACCGTCGAATGTCCGTCCTGACATGCTGCTCATCGACGTCCGTCTTCCCGGAATGACCGGCGTCGAATTGCTCCGCCGCCTCGGCACGAACGCGCCGCCGTCCGTGATCCTTTCCGGCGCCGCGTCGATGGGGGAGACGCTCGAAGCGATCCGGCACGGCGTGCACGATTTCATCGACAAGCCGTTCACGACGCAGCGCCTCGTGCAGGCGGTGCGCAACTGCCTCCGCTTCGCGGAGCTCCGCCGCCAGCTCGATGCGTTCCAGGACGACGAGCAGCAGCTCCTCGGCAACTCCGCGCCGATCCGCGAGCTGCGCGCAACGATCGCGAAGGTCGCCCCGACGAACGCGCGCGTCCTGATCCGCGGCGAAAGCGGCAGCGGCAAAGAGCTCGTCGGCGCGGCGCTGCACCGACTCAGCCCGCGTCGCGCGCATCCGTTCGTCACCATCAACTGCGCCGCGATTCCGGCAACGCTCATCGAAGACGAGCTGTTCGGCCACGTGCGCGGCGCATTCACCGATGCCCGCCACGCGCGCGCCGGCCTCTTCGAGCAGGCCCATCACGGGACACTTTTTCTCGACGAGATCGGCGACATGGATCGCGCCACGCAGTCGCGCCTCCTGCGCGTGCTCGAAGACGGCCGCGTGCGCCGCGTCGGCGACGTCGTCGAGCGCGCCGTCGACGTGCGCGTGATCGCGGCGACGAATCGCGATCTCGAAACGATGGTGCGGAGCGGCGCGTTTCGCGAAGACCTCTACTTCCGCATCGCGTCCGTCCCGATCGACGTCCCGCCGCTGCGCGAGCGGAGGGACGACATCCCGCTGCTCCTGACGTCGTTCCTCCGCCAGCTTTCGCGCCGCCAGCCGATGACGTTCGATGAGGAAGTGTTCGAACGCTTGCGCGCGTATCGCTGGCCCGGCAACGTCCGCGAGCTGCGCAATCTCGCCGAGCGCCTCTCCGTCTTCGGCACCGACCCGATCACCGTCGATCAGCTTCCGTCGTCACTTCGCAGCGACGCGAACGGCGCACCCGAAAGCGGCGTCGTCCGCCTCGAAGCCGCCGCGCCCGTCCTCCCGCTGCGCACGTTCCGCGTGCAATGCGAGAAGGAGTACATCGAGGCAGTGCTGCACCGCACCCGCTGGAACATCAGCCGCGCCGCCGAGCTGCTCGACATGCGGCGCACGCATCTGCATCAGAAGATGAACGCGCTGGGGATTCGGAGGGAAGTGGAAGTCCCGCGAACCTGAGGCGGCGAGGACGCCGCCTGACCAGCCGCCGAGACGGCGGCGTTCCAACGGTCGGAACGCCGGCGTCCTCGCCGGCTGGCCCGCAGGCGTCTCGCCTGCGCTAGCGGCTCCACGGCGGCACGACGCCGTTCATGCGCGCGTACGCGATCGACTGCCCCAGGTGCTCGTGCAGGTGGCTCAGCACCATCACCAGCACCGCGCGGCTGGTGGTCGGTTTGCCGAACACCTTCACCGGCTTCTCGAAATTCTTCATCGCGTGCACGTGCGTGCGGAGGTGAAGAAACGACTTGCGCAGCTCGCCGAGGACGCCCTGCTTCGTCGTCACCATCTTCTCGATGTCGCCGTTCATCTTCGGCGGCTCGACGCCGGCGAAAGAGAGGAGGACGTAGTTCATCCCGGCGATGTGCATGTACACCTCGCTGATCGAGCGCACATCCGAGGCGGGCCGCCAGGAGTATTTGTCCGCCGGCGTTGCTTCCGCGAGGGCCATGAGCTTCTCCTCGACGTCGTCGAGGTTGTCGAAGAACTCACCGCGGAAGCCCGGCGGCAGTTTCGGCGCTGCTTTCTGGGCGGCGAGAGGTAGCGCGAGCGCGAACAGAGCGAGGGCGAGGAGGATGCGAGGCGATTTCATAAGGGGCACGCGTGGACGTGCCCCGGAGAGTAGCACGGGCGGCGCGTCGCCGCGCCGCCCGCTCACAACATCGTAACTAGGTCGTGGTGGTGCTCACCGTGCCGGTCGTCGTCGACGTGGAGCTGGTGCCCACGGTGGCGTCGGTGCCGGTCATGGTGTTCGTCTGCGCCGACGTGTCGGTCTCCGCCGAGATCGTCGTCGTGGCCGTGGTTTCGGTCGTGACCACCGCGCTATCGGTGGCGACCGTCGCCGTCAGCGTCGTATCGGTCGATTCGGTCTCTTCCTTCTTGCATGCGAACATCGTCAGGGCGAGCAACGCGATCGCCGCAATCACAACAAACTTCTTCATGGATGTTTCTCCTTCTGATGTTTTGAACAAACGTCCTCTAAGACCGGGCGAAAATTTGAGGGGTGCCAGATCACCTCCTGTCCCTTTGGGCGTGATTCCAAACGGAGCTATGCGCAACTCGTGCCTGAGTCGGCTTTCGGGCGGCCGTGGCGTTTGGATAGAATGCCGCTCCTGCCGGTGGAGGACAGGCAATCCTGCCTGTCCCAGTGAAAACGTTGACGAGGAGCTCTTCCGAATGGATTTCCGTCTGACCGACGAGCAGTTGCAGATTCAGCAGATGGTGCGCGACTTCGCCGTGAGCGAGATCAAGCCGCACCTGATGGAGTGGGACGAGGCGCAGCACTTTCCCCGTTGACACGTTCAAACGCGCCGGCGAGCTCGGCCTGCTCGGCGTCATCCTCCCCGAGGAGTATGGCGGGGCGGGACTGTCGTACATCGATTACGTGAACGTGATCGAAGAGCTCGGCGTCGTCGACAGCGGATTCGCCCTCAGCGTCGCCGCGCACAACTCGCTCGGCAGCGGACACATTTACCTCGCCGGCAACGAAGAGCAGAAAAAGAAATGGCTCCCGAAGCTCGCCAGCGGCGAATGGATCGGCGCCTGGGGACTCACCGAGCCCGGCTCCGGCTCCGACGCCTCCGGCATGCGCACCGTCGCCGTGAAAGACGGCGACGAGTGGGTGCTGAACGGCACGAAGAACTTCATCACCAACGCCACCTACGCCGACATCTCCGTCGTCCTCGCGGTGACGGATCGCAGCGATCAGAAGCACGGCATCACCGCATTCGCGGTCGAGATGGATCGCAACGGCATCCGCGCCGGCAAGAAAGAGAACAAGCTCGGCATGCGCGTCTCCGACACCGCGGAGCTGGTGCTCGAGGAGTGCCGCGTGCCCGACGCGAACATCCTCGGCGAGATCGGCTACGGCTTCATCGACGCGATGAAAGTCCTCGACGGCGGCCGCATCTCCATCGGCGCGCTCGCCGTCGGCATCGCCCGCGGCGCATACGAAGCGGCGCGCGATTACTCGAAACAGCGCCAGGCGTTCGGCAAGCCGATCTCCGAGTTTCAGGCGATCCAGTTCATGCTCGCCGACATGGCCACGGAGATCGACGCCTCGCGCCTGCTCTGCCATCGCGCCGCGGCGTACAAGGATGAAGGCCAGCGCGTGACGCAGCTCTCGGCGATGGCGAAGCTGTACGCGTCCGAAGTGGCGGTGCGCGCGACCGAGAAAGGCGTGCAGATTTTCGGCGGCTACGGATTCGTCAAGGACTTCCCCGCCGAAAAGTACTATCGCGACGTCAAGCTCTGCACGATCGGCGAGGGGACGAGCGAGATTCAGCGGATGGTGATCGCGCGGAGCATCCTGAGCGAGAAGTGATGAAGACGCGCGCCCTCGCCCAGTCGATCTCGCTGATCGAGTCGAACGATCCGCGCGCGGAGCAGATGCTCGCCGAGCTGTACCCGCAGACCGGCCGCGCGCGCATCATCGGCATCACCGGCTCGCCGGGCGCGGGCAAGTCGACGCTCGTCGCGTCGCTGGCGAAGTACTACCGCAAACAGGACAAGCGCATCGGCATCATCGCCGTCGATCCGACGTCGCCCTTCACCGGCGGCGCGATCCTCGGCGATCGCATCCGCATGTCCGAGCTCTACACCGACCGCAACGTCTTCATCCGCTCGATGGCCACGCGCGGCTTTCTCGGCGGGCTGGCGAAAGCGACGAACGATGCGGTCGACGTCCTCGACGCCGCCGGCTTCGACATCGTCCTCGTCGAGACCGTTGGCGTCGGGCAGGACGAAGTGGAAGTCGTGCGCACGGTGCAGACGAATCTCGTCGTGCTGGTCCCTGGCATGGGCGACGACATCCAGGCCATCAAGGCCGGGATCATGGAGATCGGCGACATCTTCGTCGTCAACAAAGCCGATCGCCCCGGCGCGGACAAGACCGTGACCGAAGTGACGATGATGATGTCGCTCGTCGAAGAGCACGGCGACTGGATTCCGCCGATCGTGAAAACGGTCGCGTCGAAGAACGAAGGCATCGCCGAGCTCGACGAAGCGATCGCGAAGCACGACGCCTATCTGCGCACCTCCGGCGAGCTCGATCGCCGCAACCGCGACCGCGTGCGCATCCGCGTCGAGACGCAGCTCAAAGAGCGCTTCATGGACCGACTCATCGGCGGCACCGTCCCGCGCGCCGAGTACGAGGAGATGCTCGAAGACGTGCTGCGCAAGCGCAACAACCCGCATGACGCCGCGGAGAGCGTGCTGCGGCGCGTAACGTTCTAAGAAGAAATCGCCCACTCCACCGTCACGGCTGCTCCAGCGACGTAAGACGTGCTCTTCACCGTCCACGCTACTCGCATCGGAACGCCGCTGTCCTCGGCGGCTGATCCGGCGGCGTCCCGCCGCCGTCATGTGGCGCCGAGACGGCGCCAAGCCAGCCGGCGAGGACGCCGGCGCTCCTCCGAAGTAGAATCCGCGCGCGATGAAAAAGAACAAGGACAACGACACCGACACCCCCAACGACGATACCGAAATCCTCTCCCGCCTCGGCGAGCGCGTGGAGAAAGCCGTAGCCACGATCCAGGAGCTCCGCCGCGAGCGCGATCAGTTGCGTGCGCGCGTCGAGGAGCTCGAAGCCTCGAACGAAGAGCACGAACGGTTTGCGAAAGAAAGAGGGGAGATTCGGGGGCGGATCGAATCGATTTTGGAGAGTCTCGAGGCGCTGGAGGATTAGTCTGGAGTGCGGCGACGCCAGTCGCCGCTCTTCCTCGGCGAAGCCAGAGCGGCGACTGGCGTCGCCGCACTCCAGATCACATTTCCGCGATCAGCTTCCCCCGGCACGCCTCCAACTGCCGCCACGCAAATCCCTCATTGAACCTGCGATCCACGAGCAGGACGAGGTAGTAGCCATCCCGGATGTCGGCGATCAGGACGGCGCTGTTTTCGAACTCCACCTTGAAGCGGTGCGGTTCGCCGGCGCCGGCGTTCGCGCAGGACGCGCGGAGGCGGGTGAGGAAGATGCCCTGGTAGGCGCCGAGGATGCGGAGGTCGTGGTCGTTGAGGTCGTGCTCGCACACGAGCTCCACGGTCTCGCCTTCGTAGTCGAGGAACAGGGCGGCGAGGGCGCCCTGGGTCGTGGCGAGGAGCTCGTGGAGGATCAGGCGGAACACGGCGGCGTCACTCCCACATCACGAGAAACTTCCGCGCCTCGATGGCCTCGGCCGAATCCGGCGCGGTGTCGAGGACGCGTTGCAGATAGGTTCGCGCAACGTCGAGCCGTCCGGCGCGATGGGCGGACATGCCGAAGCGCAGCAGCGCGGGCGGCGAGTCGGGATGCGCCTTTCAGGTAATCGAGATACGCGCGGCCCGCGCCCTGGAGATCGCCGCGGCGCTCGCGGAGCATGCCGATGTAGAGCAGCGCGGCGTCGAGCTGCGGATCGAGCGTGCGCGCGCGGTTCAGCCATGTCTCCGCATCGGCGGCACGGCCGAGGCGATCGAGGGCGATGCCGTTGTGATACGCGGCTTCCGCGCGCAGCGGCGACGATTCATTCGCGAAAATCTTTTCGAGATCGGGCGACGCTTTCGCGGCATCGCCGAGGCGCAGCAGCGTGATGGCGCGATTGAAGCGAGCCTCGGCGAGCGTCGGCACCAGTTTCAGCGCCGCGTCGAAGGACGCCAGCGCCTTGGCGTTCTCGCCTTTCATCAGGAGCGCGAGTCCGCGGAGATTCTCGACCTCGGCCGGCGACGCGCCGGACGTTTTCGCGCCTTCGAGCTGATGCAGCGCGGCGTCGTACTGCCCGCGGAGGAGGTAGAAGACACTGCGATCGCAGGCGGTTTGCGCGGCGAGAAGAAGGACGCCGAGGATCACGCGGCGCCGCGCACCTGTTCTTCGATCTGGATGTCGCCGCGCTTCACCGCGTTCACGAACGCGTCGACGACGCGCGGATCGAAGCGCGTGCCGGCGAAGCTCTTGATCTTCTCGACGACGTAGCCGAGCTCCATCGCCTTCTGATACGGCCGGTTCGTCGTCATCGCGTCGAACGTATCGGCGATGGCCACGATGCGTGCCTGCATCGGAATCTGCTCGCCCTCGAGCCCCTCCGGATAGCCGCCGCCGGCCCACTTCTCGTGGTGGTACTTCATCCCCGGAATGATGTCGATGAGCTGCGCGACGCCGCTCATGATCGCCGCGCCTTTCGCCGGATGCTGCTTCATCACCTCGAACTCTTCGTCGCTCAGCGCCCCGGGCTTGCGAAGGATGCGGTCATCGATGCCGATCTTGCCGACGTCGTGCAGGAGCGCGCTGATGCGCAGGTTGCGCATGTCCTTGTCCGGCAGCGGCAGATTCTTGCCGATGGCGATCGAGTAGCGCGCCACGCGCTCGGAGTGCCCGCGCGTGTACGGATCCTTCGCGTCGATCGCCGCGGCGAGCATGCGCACGGAGTTGATGAACAGCAGGTGATTCTCGTGCGCGGCTTTCTTCAGCTGCTCGACGGCCTGCTCGACCGACGACGACATCATGTTGAAGTTGCGCGCCAGCTCGCCGATCTCGTTGTGCGTCTTCAGATCCACGCGCTGCTGGTAATTGCCCTGCGCGATCTCGCGCGTCCGCTCGGCGAGCGCGCGGATCGGACGGGCGATGCCCGACGCGAAGACCGTGGCGACGACGATCGCGAGCAGAAGTGCGATGGCGACCCACTGCACTGTGGCGCGGATCATCTGATCGACGGACGCGAACGCGCGCGACTCCGGCTTCTGCACGATCACCGCGGAGTTCGCGACCGTCGGCGCGACGTTGCCGATCAGCTTGAGGTTCCCGTTCTGCGGGTCGACATACGACTCCGTGAGCCGCGCCGGCGCGCGCGAGAAGTCCTTCACGATCTTGAGGTGCGAGAAGTTCGGATGCTGTACGTCGACGCTCGGCTCGCTGTGGATCAGCACGCGCCCGTCGCGATCGACGAGGAACGCCGTGACGTCGCCTTTTCCTTCTTCGCGAATGCGGTCGACGATGCGGCGCAGTCCGACGAGTCCGACGACCGCGCCGATGACGCGGTCGCCCTCGGTGACCGGAACCGCCATCACGATCGCCGGCTGGTTGATCGAATTGACGTGAATGATGCGCCCCGTCGAGTCTTTGCCGGCCAGCGCGACGTCGCGCGCGATCTCCATCTCTTTGAGCACCGTTGCGTCGAGTCCCGCCGGAATCGCCTCCGCGCCCTGTCCGGCCGGGTTGACGGCGCGCAGCGCCGCGAGATCGCCGTCCGGACGGACGTAGTCGGCGACCCATTTCGTCTGCGACGCGTACTGGAACGGATCGACGCCCGCGGGGAGCACGTTGCGCATCGTCCGCAGCGAGGCCGCGATCTGCTGCAGCTGCTGGCGGTTGTTGGTGACGAGGTTTTCCAGCTCCGCCGCGACGCTCACTGCCGAGCGCGACAGGTATTTTTTCTCCAGCGTCTCGAGCGAGTCGCGGTTGATGCCGATGAGGAAATAGTGCGAGACGACGAGCGGCAGGAGTCCCACCAGCACCATCGCGCCGAGGAGCGTCCAGAGGAGACGCGTGCGTCGGGGAGGCCGTTCGGAGGAAGCGTCGGACATCGGGAACGATTATAAGAGGTCCGATGCCGCGCGCCGTGTATGTGCACCTGCCGTTTTGCAGCCAGCACTGCACGTACTGCCCGTTTGCGATCTCGACGGATCTGACGCTGCAGGATCAGTACATCGATGCCCTGCTGCGCGAGATCGACGAGGCGGCGGGACGCCGCCTGACCAGCCGCCGGGACGGCGGCGTTCCGAGCGCTGGGAACGCCGGCGTCCTCGCCGGCGCCGTCCCGGCGCCGCGCGAAGCGATCGACAGCATCTACCTCGGCGGCGGCACGCCCTCCCGCACGAGCATCACCAATCTCGAGAAGATCTTCGCCAAGCTGCGCGAACGATTCGACGTCGCGCAGAACGCCGAGATCTCGATGGAAGCCAATCCCGAAGACGTGAACGCGCGCACGCTGGAAGCGTGGCCCGTCAATCGTCTCTCCATCGGCGTGCAGTCGTTCCACGATGACGAGCTGAAAGCGATCAGCCGTGTTCACGATCGTGCGCAAGCAATTGAAGCAATCCGCAAAGCAGTAGCGAGTGGAGTGCGCACGAATCTCGATCTGATGCTCGGCCTTCCCGGACAAACGGCGGATTCGTTTCGAGAAACGCTCGACATCGCCGTCGATCTCGGTGCCGGTCACTTGTCGCTCTACATGCTCGACCTCGAAGAAAAAACGCCGCTGCAGGTGCAGGTCGCGCGCGGCCGCGTTGCGTTACCCGAAGATGAGCTAGTGGCGCAGCTTTACCTCGAAGCCATCGAGCGGCTGCGGGAGAAAGGGCTGCATCAATACGAGATCAGCAACTTCGCGCGCGATGGGCGAGGAGTGCCGCCACAATCTCCGCTACTGGACGCGCGGCGAGTACTACGGCTTCGGTCTTGCCGCGCATTCGTTCCTCGGCGACGAGCGCTTCGCCAACACGCGCGACATCCGCCGCTACATCGAGCGCTCTCCCGACGCGCGCGACTTCTCCGAAACGCTCGGCGATGGCGAAGCGCGGCGCGAGACGCTCTTTCTCCAGCTGCGCCAGACCTCCGGCATACACTATGAACAGCTCGTGCGGCTGTGCGGGCAGGAGGGCATCGAATGGACGGAGCGCGGAATTCAGGACGGATGGCTGCGAAGGGTGGATGGACGCGTCGCCTTCACGCCCGCGGGCTTTCTGCAAAGCAACGACTTCATCTCGCAACTCTTCTGATCGCGCTGGCGGCGCTGCCGCTCGCGGCGCAGAGCGACATCGCATTCGATCCGTCGATCACGCAGCCGGAGTTCATCAAATTTTCGCGTATCGCCGCGCAGGCGATCTATCCGACGCCGGTCGAGCCGGCCGGCGCGCGCGGCCTCCTCCGATTCGACATCGGCATCGCCGTCACCGCGGTTCCGGTCGATCCCGACGCCGCGTACTGGCAGAACGCGACCACCGACGACTTCACCGTCAACGGCTACGTCGCCGTCCCGCGCCTCGTGGCCTCGAAGGGACTCGGCCGGGCCACGCTCTCCGCGTCGTACGCGAAAGTGCAAAGCTCCGACGTCTCGACGTGGGGCGGGTCGTTCGACTTCCCGATCATGAACGGCGGCCTCGTGAAGCCCACGCTCGCGCTGCGCGCCGCGTACTCGACGCTCAACGGCAGCGACAACTTCGATCTGAAAACGTACGGCGCGGAGATTTTTCTCTCGAAAGGAATCGGTCCCGTGACGCCGTACATCGCCGCGGGGCGGATGAAGATCGACGCCACCGGCGTCCTTTCACCCACCGCCTCGCTGCACGACGACTCCTCGTTCAACCGCTACACGGTCGGCGTGAAGCTGTCGCTCCTGATCCCGAAGATCGTGATCGAAGCGACGCAGGCGGAGGAGCGGAGCTACGCGGCGAAGGTGAGCTTCGGGCTGTAGGTGGAGCGGCGGGCTCTTAGCCCGCCGGAAAGTGACGGCGAGCTAAGAGCCCGCCGCTCCACACGTCATTTGCCCTTATTCGCCGCCGTTCCCGTCGGCAATCCGAGCTCTTTCTTGATCGCGTCGATCGTGAAGGTGCCCTCGGGGCCGAAGCCCATCATCTGGCCGTTCACGATGAACGTCGGCGTCGCGGCCACTCCGACCGAGAACACGCGGCTGACCTGATCGAGCAGCGCGGCGCGCTCCGCCTTCGAGGCATAGATCTTCTGCACCGCGGCCTTGTCGATGTCGTTGTCTTCGAGGTAGTCGTTCAGCCACTTGTCGAAGTTCTGCTTGCCGATCTCTTCCTGATTCTTGAACACGTGATCGACGTACGCCCAGTACTTCTTCGGCGCCACGCGCTGGAGCGCGCGGGCCACCATCGCCGCCTGCACCGCCCACTGGTGATGCTCGAACAGCGGCAGATCGAGGCGTCCGTAGTTCACCTTCGAGAGATTCTTCTCGATGATCGGATCGATGGTCTTGTGTGCGCGCGCGCAGCTGGGGCATTGGAAGTCGGAGAGCTCGAGGATCTCGATCTTCGACGTGACGCTGCCCTTGCGCACGGCGCTCGACGCGCCGATGGCCTCGCGCAGCGTCTGCGCCGGATCGACGCGCAGATTGCCCTTCGAGCCGACGATGAGGAACTTCTCCGACGCGTCGACGAAGCCCTTCAGCGAGAACGGACCGAACGGCGTGTCGTGCGTGATGTTGACCGCCTTCAGCCCATCCGGCAGCGGAAACGGCGCGACCGTCGCGGTCGACTTCTTGCCGAGGGCCTGCGAGGCCTGTTCCGTCACGCGAACGGCGATCGGACGGGCGTCTTCCGGAAGAGGAATGACCGCGCCGATGACCACGGCCTGCGATTTCGGCGAATAGAGCAGGTACTTCTGCGTGCCGCAGTACTGATCCGACGAGCGGATCGTGACTTTGTACGACTCGAAGTTCTGCGGACCGCCCGGCACCTTTTCCATCGTCAGGACGCCGTCCGGACAGCGGGAAAGGCTTTTGGCCGCGTAGTCTTTCAGCGGCGCCAGCGGATCGCGCATTTGCGCCTGCGCGCCCGCGCAGACGAGGAGCGTGGCGAGAATCAGAAGAGAGCGTTTCATATCACTGCGCATTAACAGTCCGATATCCCCGTTCAATCCAGGCCTGGAGGCCGCCGGCGATGTGCACGACATTGCGGAACCCGGCGAGCTGCAGGAACTTCGCCGCGAGCGTGCCGTCGGTGTCGCCGCCGCCATACACGAGCACGGTTTGATTCTGATACGGCAGCAGCTCCGGCAGCTGCCGCTCGATCGAGTCGAACGGCGTGCTCAGCGCTCCCGCGATGTGCCCCTCGGCGCCGCGATAGGCCTCGATCGACCGCACGTCGAGGATCACCACCTGCCGCGAGTCGAGGATCATTTCGTTGGCGATCGTCGGAGCGACCTCGGCGTATCCGCCGGCGGTCGTCGACACGCCGACGGTCTTGCAGGAGAAAAGCAGAAGGCAGAAGGCAGAAGGCAGAAGGCAGAAGTAAGAACTGCCTCGCCACTTACCATTTCTCACTTCTGCCTTCTGCCTTCTGCCTTCTGCCTTCATAAGACCTCCAATTCAAACTCAGCCCGAACTTCCCCAACCAGCGTCCCCGCATGATTCCGCAATATCCGCTCCCGATACGGTAAGAGCTCCGGGCGCTCATCGAGATCGATGCCGAGGATCTCGAGCAATCGCAGGATCACGGGATTCCGTCCGCGGTCCATCGATCCATCCTCGATCTTCAGTGCGATCCCGATCGCGCAATCATCTTTGACCTCGATCCTGCCGGTCAACGCGCTGCAGAGCGACGGCGCGAGCGCCATCGTGTAAAACCCCTCCGCCCCTTCCTTCGCCAGCAGCTCGCCGCCGAACGCGCCGAGGAGCGGAGTGGTCATGCTCCAGTTCCCGGCGATGTAGTGCGGAAAGGAGGTCATCGCATCTACGACGGTCGAGGCGCTCTCTACGTAACGCTCCTCGGGGACCATCAACCGCGCGTACGCAAACGCCGCCCGGTAGAGGGACAGAAAGAACGCGGGCACGCCGCAGCCGTCGATGACGATCGGGATCTCATCCGGGGTGAGGCCGGCGAAGTCGGCGAGTGTGCTCCGCATCAGCACCTGCACGGGATGCTCGGCATCGATGTAGCGCGAGGACGGCACGTCCATCACCTGCGTCGCGAGCAGCATCCCCGCGTGCTTGCCGGAGCAGTTGTTGTGCAGCGGCGACGGCGGTTCGCCCGCCGCGCGCAAGTCCGCGGACGACTTCTCGTCGTACGGAAAATGCGCGCCGCACAGCAGGTCCTCTTCATCGAACTCGCCCTTGCGCAGCAGCGCCGCCGCCGTCGCGACATGCACCGGCTCGCCGCCGTGCGACGCGCAGGTGAGCGCGATCTCCTCGCCCGTCAGCTCGAACTCTTCGGCGCCGCCGTACTCGAGGAGAGGGATCGCCTGAAACGGCTTCGCCGCCGAGCGAAGGCAGCTGCGCAGCCCGGGATCGCCCGCGCACGCGAGCAAACGCCCGCGCGAATCGACGACGGCGATGGATCCGGAGTGATACGACTCGACGTGCGTGCCGCGATAGACGTTCGTGAGGCGAACGCTCATTGGCGCGAGTGTAACAGCGAGCGGGCAGCCGGCAGGCGAGCAGGCGGGCAGGGAGAGACGTCGACGTGGTGGGGCGGCGGCCTCTGCTCGCTTGCCCGCCCGCCCGCTGCCCGCTCGCTTCTAAGCGTGCGCGGGCGAGCTCTCCGCCGACACCGCTTCTTCTTCCGTGTTGTAGATCTTGAACACGGCGTCGAGCTTGGCGAGCTTGAGCAGCTTCTGAATGCGCTCCGAAGGATTGACGAGGATCAGCTTGCGATTCTGCCCCGAGAACTTGCCGAGATAGCCGACCAGCTCACCGATCCCCGTCGAATCGATGTAGTCGATCTTCGTGAAGTCGATGATCACGTTCGTGCTCTCGTTCTTGAGCACGTTCTCCAGCGCCGACGAGAAAAACTCCGCGCTCTCGCCGAGCTTGATCAGACCTTCCACGTACAGAATCGTGAAGTTGTCGACGTGCTTCTTTTCTACGATCACAGGTACCGCCTCCGAGCCGCGAAATCATAGTCCGTGAAGCAAACTCAAGGCCACGACCGCGTTCATGCCGCCGAAGCCGAACGAATTGGACAAAAACGCGTTCACCCGCGCCTCGCGCGGCGCGTTCGGAACGTAGTCGAGATCGCACGCCGGATCGGGAGTTGTGCAGGTTGATCGTCGGCGGCAGGAAGCCATCCCGTAATGCGAGGAGCGAGCAGGCGATCTCGATCGCCCCCGAGGCGCCCATCGCGTGGCCGTGCAGCGACTTCGTCGAGCTGACCGGGACTTTCGAGCCGAACACCTGCTTGATCGCCGCGGTCTCCGTCGGATCATTCGCCCGCGTCGCGGTGCCGTGCGCGTTGATGTAGCCGACGTCCTCGGGATTGAGGCCCGCATCGCGCAGCGCCAGCGACATCGCCCGCGCCGCGCCGCCGGCGTCGGGATCGGTGATGTGTCCCGCGTCGCTCGTCGCGCCGAATCCCGCCACCTCGCCGAGGATCTCCGCGCCGCGCGCCTGCGCCTTCTCCAGCGGCTCGAGCACGAACACCGCCGCGCCCTCGGCGAGCACCAACCCTTTTCGATCCGCGGCGAACGGCCGGCACGCTTCTTCCGGATGCTCGTTGTCGATCCCGAGCACGCGCAGCGCTTCCCAGCCCCGGATCACGCCCGCGGTCAGCGGCGCGTCGGCGCCGCCGGTGATCATCGCGTCCGCCTGTCCCGCGCGAATGGCCTGCGCCGCGAGCCCGATCGCGTGCGCGCTCGACGCGCATGCGGAGACGACCGAGTAGCCGACGCCTTTCGCATTCAGCTTCGCCGACACCGCCGCGCCGGCGGCGTTGTACATCGACATCGGGATGCCCATCGGCGGAATGCGCCCGCCCTCGCCGTACATGCGCTTGTAGCTCGAGTCGAGCGTCTCGCATCCGCCGAGACCTGTGCCGAGGATCACGCCGACTCTATCGGGATCCACGTTCAGCTCGCCGGCCTGCGCCGCCGCTTCCTCGGCGGCGATGAGCGCGAATCGCGTGAAGCGATCGTGCCCGCGATGCAATCCCTCGTGCGCGTCTGCAGGCACCTCGCCCGCGATCCGGCAGTTGAACTTCGAGGCGTCGACGGACGTGATCGCCTTGATGCCGCTCTTCGCATTGCGGAGCGCGTCGAGCGCCACGGCCTTGCCGCGGCCGAAGGGGGAGAGGATGCCGATGCCTGTGATGACGACGCGCATCAGGCGGCGGGGAGCAAATCCTGAACGACGTTGATCAGATCGCCGAACGTGGTGACCGCGCGCGCGCGATCGTCGGGGATGGAGATGTGAAACTGCTCTTCGATGGCGAAGAGGATGGTCAGCGAGTCGAGCGAGTCGATCCCCGCCTCGGCGAGCGGGGTCTCGGGCTTGATCAGCTCCGGCGCGATGGTGGTTTTCTCCTGCCGGATGATGGCCACCAGCTTCTCCTCGATCTCGCCGCGCGTCACGATCCGTATCATAGCAGCGTGGTTCGCCGCTTCTGGCTGCTCTACCCCGGTTGGATCGCGCTCTGCGCCCTCCTCTTCGCCGCCCTCGGCGGCGCCGAAGATCCCGCCCGCCCGAAAGGCCGCATCCTCTCCATCGACGCCGGCCGCCGCGCCCTCGCCGTTGCCCGCGAGCGCGGCCTGCGCGACTACGAAGTCGTGCACGTGGCTCGGGCGCGGGCGGGGGAGGGGGGAAAGGGAGAGAGGTGGGTGGTGTTGGTGGATCGGAGAGAGCACACGGGGTTGAGGGAGGCGGTGGTGATTGAGATGCGGGTGGACGATGGAGCACTGCTCATGATTCGTAAACCGGGTGAACGCAGAGCGCAGAACGTTGAAGCTAGAAAATTTCTAAATTCTGCGTTCTGCGCTCTGCGTTCTGCGTTCCTCTAAAATACCCCCCGTGCCCCGCCCCATAACCAAGCTCACCCCGATGCTCGAGCAGTATTTCGAGATCAAGCGAACGGTTCCCGACGCGATCCTTTTCTACCGGCTCGGCGATTTCTACGAGATGTTCTTCGAAGACGCGGAGAAGGCCGCGCCTCTCCTCGATCTCGTTCTCACCGCGCGCAATAAAGGGCAGGAACACGAGGCGCCGATGTGCGGAGTGCCGTATCACTCCGCCGATTCGTACATTGCGAAATTGATTCGCCACGGCCTGCGCGTGGCGATCTGCGAGCAGGTCGAAGAGGCGGCGCTGGCGAAGGGGCTCGTCAAGCGCGAAATCGTCCGCGTCGTCACGCCCGGCACCGCGACCGAGAGCTCGATCGTCGAGCGCGAGAGCTGTTACCTCCTCGCCCTCGTGCCGAACGGCTCGAGCGTCGGCGCCGCGTATTTAGATGTCAGCACCGGCGACTTTTTCGTCACCAGCTATCGCTCCTTCGACGACGCCCGCCTCTTCGACGATGTCGCCCGTTTCACTCCCCGCGAAGCCGTGATTCCGCGTGGAGGACAGACAATCCTGTCTGTCCCCGTCCCCATCACCTCCGTCGAACCCTCACTCTTCGAATCCCAGCACGACTACCTCTCCAAACACTTCGGCACCCAATCGCTGCGCGGCTTCGGACTCGAAGTCGACGACCCGCGCGTCGGCGCTGCGGGCGGCGCGCTCCGCTACGCCAGCGCGAGTTACAAGAAGCCGCTCGACCACGTGCGCGCGCTGCGCGTCGACAACGATTCCGATTACCTGCAACTGGATGCCGCCACGCTCGCGAATCTCGAAGTGCTCGACTCGCGCGATGCCGGCCGCCCGCGAGCGACGCTCTGGAGCGTCATCAACGCCACAAAGTCGGCGATGGGCACGCGCACGCTGCGCCGCTGGATCATCCGTCCGCTGAAAACGCGCGAGGCGATCTTCGATCGCCACGACGCCGTCGACGAGCTGACCCGTTCACGGGCGATCCTCGAGCAGATGACCGCGCGCCTCGCGAAGATCGCCGACCTCGAGCGCGTCGCTTCGCGCATCACGCTGCGCACCGCGTCGCCGCGCGAATGCCTGACGCTTGCCGACTCGCTGCTGATGGTCGGCGAGCTTGCCGAGACCATGACGCCGTTGCAGGGGCCGTTATTACGGGACCTGCGCGAACGGCTCGAGCCAAGGGGTGAGGGGATAGGGGATGGGGGTTTGGAGTTAGCCCCTATCCCCCAACCCCCATCCCCTATCCCCTACGTTATCGACCTGATCGCGAAGACGCTGGAGCCAGAACCATCGGTCACCATCCGCGACGGCGGCGTGATCGCCGCCGGCATCGATCAACAACTTGACCAACTCCGCGCGATCGCCCGCGACTCGAAGTCCATCCTCCTCGAGATCGAGACGCGCGAGCGCGAGCGCACCGGCATCTCCTCGCTGAAGGTCCGCTACAACTCCGTCTTCGGCTACTACATCGAGATCTCGAAATCGAATCTCTCCAAGGCGCCGTCCGACTACATCCGCAAGCAGACGCTCACGAATGCGGAGCGCTTCATCACGCCCGATCTCAAAGAGCTCGAAGAAAAAATCATCGGCGCCGAGGAGAAGGCGATCGCGATCGAGCTGCGGCTCTATGACGAACTGCTCGGCAAGATCGCCGCCGTGAGTCTGGCGATTCTCGCGACGGCGCGCGCGGTCGGAGAGGTCGACGCGATCTGTGCGCTCGCGGTGATCGCGGTGCGTAACCGCTACGTGCGCGCGACACTCACCGAGGACGCGGAGATTTGCATCGAAGACGGCCGCCATCCGGTCATCGAGCAGATCTCGACCGAGCGCTTCATCCCCAACCATACGGACATCCAGCGCGAGCGCAACGGGATCCAGATCATCACCGGCCCGAACATGGGCGGAAAGTCAACGTATCTACGGCAGGTAGCGCTGATCGTGCTGCTGAATCAGGCCGGCTCGTTCGTTCCCGCAGCCAAGGCGCGTCTCGGCATCTTCGACCGCATCTTCACCCGCGTCGGTGCCTCCGACCAGCTCGCGCGCGGCGAGTCGACGTTCATGGTCGAGATGCACGAGACCGCGAACATCCTCAACAACGCCACCGACCGCTCGCTGATCATCCTCGATGAAGTCGGCCGAGGAACGGCCACGTTCGACGGACTCTCGCTGGCCTGGGCGATCATCGAGTTCCTCCACGACAACCCGGCCCGCAGCGGCATCACCCTCTTCGCCACTCATTATCACGAGGTCACCGACCTTGCGAAGACGAAGTCACGCGTGGCGAACTCGAACGTGGCCGTGAAGGAGTGGAACGAGCAGATCATTTTCCTGCGCAAAGTCGTCGAAGGGGCAGCCGACAAGAGCTACGGCATCCAGGTGGCGAAGCTCGCCGGCATTCCGATGACCGTGATCGAGCGAGCGCGAGAGATTCTCGACACGCTCGAGCGCAAAGAACGCGACGTCGTCGAAGAAACGCGCCGCCGTGGCCCGAAACCGGCAACTTCCCAGCTCGGACTCTTCAGTTCGCGCGAGCAAAGCGTGATCGACGCGCTGCGCGCGCTCGAGATCGACACGCTCGCGCCGCGCGACGCGCTCAATGAGCTGTACGAGTTGAAGAAGAAGCTGGAGTGAAGGTTGCTAAGTTGCTGAGTTCCTAAGTTGCTGAGTTCCTAAGTTGCTAGCAACCTAGCAACCTAGCAACCTAGCAACTCAGCAACCCAGCAACTCAGCAACCCTTGCTACGATGCAACCCGAAATGGGCACAGAAGTATTAGGCATCGGCCTCACCGGCAAGCACCTCACCGATCTCGAGCGTCGCATCCTGCGCGACAACACGCCCTATGCGGTGGTGCTGTTCGGCCGCAACATCGGAACGCCGGAAGAGTTCGTCGAGCTCGTGCGCGAGGTGAAGAGCCTCGCGAAGGGGAAGCCGCCGCTGTTCATGATCGATGAGGAAGGCGGGCGCGTCGACCGGCTGCGCAACCTTCTTCCGGGACTGCCGAGCGCCGAGGCATTCGGGGAAGGGGCGGATGCCCCGCGGTTGTCCGAATGGTTCGGCAAAGTCATCGGGATGGCGCTGCGGTACTTTGACGTCGAGATCGATCTCGCTCCGGTCGTCGACATCCGCGGCGACGTGCCGACGAAAGGCTTCGAACGGCGGATGTGGGGCCGCGATCCCGAGACCGTGATCGAGCTCGCCGGCGCGTTCATGCGCGGAATGCACGGCGCCGGAACGGCGTCATGTCTCAAGCATTGGCCCGGCAGCGGGCGCGGCTCGGCCGATCCGCATTACGGCGCGACGATCATCGACGCGCCGCTCGACGCGCTCCTCAAACACGATCTCGTTCCCTTCGCGCGCCTCGGCAACGAAGCGGGCGGGGTGATGATCGGCCACGGCACGTATCCGCAGATCGAAGACGATCCCGATCGCCCGGCGACGCTCAGCTGGCGCCTGGCCACGGACCTGCTGCGCAACGCGATCGGCTTCGACGGCTGCGCGGTGAGCGACGACATGGAGATGCACGCCGTCTCCGACCTCGGCTCGTACGAAGAGATTTCCGAGCTCGCGCTCATGGCCGGCAACGACGTCATCCTCTTCTGCAGCCACATCGAGCGCGTCCCCGATTTGCAGCGCTACCTCCGCGCACGCATCACCGAAGACAAACACGTGCGCGCGCGATTCGAAGACGCAAGGCGCCGCTGCGACGTCTACCGCGCGCACTGCGAGCGCCTCCGCGCCTCCGCGCCGGCGCCCGCATCCTTCGACGAAGTCGTCGACGAGCACATCCGCTTCATCGAAGACTTCGAGCGCACCCGCCCCCATCGCGAAGTCGTCGTCCCCGAAACCGACCGCCGCCACAACCCGCGCACGCCGGGGAAGGGGAGGACGGGGCGGGAGGAGTGGACGTAGAGAGGCGAACGGCGACCGCTCTGAAGGCAAGCTAGCGTTAAGCGCTTGAAAAACGGCAACTTAACGTCTCTCCTGAGCCAGCGAGCACGCTGACACGCGAAGCAAGATCGCTGGCAAATAAAGCAGACTCGCTGACATCGGAAGCAAGATCGCTGACAAATGAAGCAAACTCGCTGACATCGGAAGCAATACTCGCTTGCAAACGAAGCAGATTTGCTGAGAAATGAACCAAGCTTGCTTACTTTTCCAGGAAACTCCATAAGAAATGAAAGCACACTTACTGGCCTCGGAAGCGAGCTTGCTTCACTTGCAAGCAAACTTACTTCCGTTGCAAGCGATCTCGCTTCATTTGTCAGCGGGTTTGCTTCGTTCGTCAGCGAGTCTGCTTTCGGTCGTCAGCGACCTTCCTTCGTTCCTCAGCGAGATCGCTTCCCACGCAAGCAGAATCACATCCATTTCGAACGAGTTTTCTTGCCTTGCAAGCGAGAATGCTTCCGCCGTGTTCGAATTGCTTCGCAAGTGCGGGAGCACGATTGACCACTACTCCTCCCCCGAGAAAATGCTCTCGATCGGCTGCTTGAACACGCGCGCGATGCGAAACGCCAGTGGAAGACTCGGGTCGTAGCGCCCGGTCTCGATCGAGTTCACGGTCTGCCGCGAGACGTCGAGTCGTTCGGCGAGGTCCTGCTGCGACCATTCACGCTCGGCGCGCAGCACGCGCAATCGATTCTTCACCGATACTTCCAGAGCGACCGCGCCAGTCCCGCCACCCAGAGCAGCACCATCATCGGCATGAACATCTCGAGCTGCATCCGCACCAGCCCGGCGTAGGCCATGAACGCGTAGGTGCAGATCACCAACTGCGATGCGAGAAACGCGAAGGCGAGAGCTTCGAGATGCATCCGCGCCTCGCGCTCATCCATTCCTTTGAGACTCGACATCGCCGCCGCGATCACGACCGCGACCGCGACGATCGGCAGTGTCGCGGCGAACGGAGTCCAGCGGCTGTCCGGGTGGTTCACGATGAACCACGCCAGAAACCGGACGGCCCCCATGAACACGACCGCTGCGGCGGCAGCCTTGACCAACAACGAGGTCCGGACTCGGGATGGGCGAGCGATTTCATTCATGAAATCAACATAGGTGCCTTCATTCTTGTTGTCAAGCGTGCTTTCCATTTTGGAAAAGACGCTTGCCGCGCGCTCTCGCGTACAATGCCGCGCGATCCGCCATGCGCAAACTCATTCTCGCCGCCGCGCTGCTCCTCGCAGCGGGCGCTCACGCCGCCATCCCCCAATCGCAACGCGACGCGCTCATCGCGCTCTATCAATCGACGAACGGCCAGGAGTGGGTCGGGAAGCTCAACTGGCTCGGCGCGGCGGGGACGGAGTGCGACTGGTACGGCGTGTCGTGCGATGACAGCGACGCGAACATCGCCGGCATCGAGCTGACGTTCAACAATCTCAAGGGAACGCTGCCGCCGTCGATCGGCGCGCTCACGAAGCTGCGCGTCCTGAACCTCTCCGAGAATCATCTCAGCGGCGCGATCCCGCATGAGATCGGACAGCTCACGGAATTGCAGTCGCTCTACCTCTCCTACAACGAGCTCTCCGGCCGCCTTCCCGACGAAATCGGCAATCTGAAAAAAGTCGAATACGTCGGCCTGAACGAGAACAAGCTCGAGGGTCCGCTGCCGTCGACGTTCGGAGGGATGTCGGCGCTGATCGACATCGATCTCTCCACGAACGTGATCACCGGCGAGATTCCGTCCTTGGTCGGCAATCTCACCAACGCGACGCGCATTTCCATCGCCAGCAATCGCCTCGGCGGTTCGGTTCCGAAGGACTTCGCGTCGCTGCCCAAGCTCGAGATCCTCAGCCTCGCCAACAATCAGCTCACCGGCGCGATCCCGCCGGAGCTCGGGAACATCGCTTCCCTCGTCGCGCTGCAGCTGCAATACAACGCGCTTACCGGCGGCATCCCGCCGCAACTCGGCAAGCTGCGCAACCTCCAGTCGCTCGAGCTCGGGAACAACCCCCTCGGCGGCACGATCCCGACGGAGCTCGGCGATCTCACCGCCCTCACCACGCTCGAAGCCGGCGACGCGCAACTCACCGGCACGATTCCCTCGCACATCTACGACCTCGCGAACCTCGAGAAGCTTGTTCTTCCCGGCAATCAACTCGACGGCACGCTCGCCGATCTTCCGAAGCTCCCGAAGCTCGTGGTGCTCGACCTCTACGCGAATCGCATCACCGGCAGCATTCCGTCCGGCATCCGCAATCTCACGGGTCTCGTCAGCGTCGGCCTCAATAGCAACGCCCTCACCGGCACGATGCCCGACGGCATCGGTGATCTGAAGGAGCTGATGTCATTCGACATCGGCGCGAATCGCATCAGCGGTCCGATTCCGGCGGGTTTTTCGGCGCTCGAGAAACTGGAGTACACGGATCTCAGCGACAACGAGCTGACTGGTCAACTACCTGACTTTTCGCGGCTGGGGAAGCTCAGAGACATCAACGTCGCCCGCAACTTCCTCAGCGGTCCGATTCCGGCCAGCGTCGGCGGGCTCACGAGCGTCGTCAACGCGCTCTTCGGCGGCAACAACTTCAGCGGCCCGCTGCCGCGCGAGATCGGCAACTGGACGAAGGCGTGGTATGTCGACTTCAACGACAACCAGCTCGAAGGCGCGATCCCGCCGGAGATCGGCGCGCTCAAAGAGATGTACGCGCTCTTTCTCTTCAGCAACCGCTTCAGCGGCGCGATTCCGCGCGAGCTCGGCCAGCTCACGAACCTGCAGGCGCTCTACATGAATTACAACGCGCTGCGCGGCCCGATCCCGAGCGAGATCAAGAATCTCACCGCGCTCACCGCCGGGAATCTGCAACTCGGCCACAACATGCTCTTCACGAGCGACGCGAGCGTGCGCGCGTTCGTGAATCAGAAGATGGGCGAGGACTTCGCGGAGACGCAGACGGTGATGCCGGCGAACGTGCAGGTGTCGCAGATGACCGATCGCAGCGCGACGCTGACCTGGACGCCGATCGCGTACCTCTACGACAGCGGCGGATATCAGGTCGCGGCGTCGACGTCCCCCGGCGGCGCGCCGGTGGTGATCGCGACGACGAACACGAAGGACACCGGCACGATCACGGTGCGCGGTCTCAACGCGTCGACGAATTATTTCTTCACCGTCTCGACGGTGACGCATCCGCACGACGCGCAGAAGAACCTGCTCGTCAGCGATGCCACGGCCGCGGTGCAGGGCGCGACGACGCAGCGCGTCAGCGCGCCGGCGGACGTCGTCGTGACGGCTGCACCCGAAGGATTAGTCCGGATCGATGGACAACCGGTGAGCGACGACAGTTTCACGCTCACGAACTTCGGCGACGCCGCGACGTCGCTCACGCTCGAGCGTGCCGGCGACTTCTTCACCGTCGAGCCGGAGCAGTTTCAGCTCGCCGGCGGTGCGAGCCGCGTCGTCACGATCAAGTCGCGCCAGCAACCGGTCGGCTCGTACTGGGGCACGGTGATCGTGCGCGGGCAGGGCGCGGAGATTCCGATCGACATCGTGCTCCTCGCGGTCGCGCGTCCGGCCGGAACCGTCATCGCGCAGCCGCTCACGACGCGCGTCGAAGTCTTCGGCGAGCGCGGACTCGAGTCCGTCGGCAGCGTGCAGTTCCGCAACACCGGCACCGCGATGCTGACCGGCATCGTCGTCTCCGATCAGCCGTGGGTCGTGCCGAATCCGCAGCCGATCTCCATCGAGCCCGGCTCGGTCGGCACCGTCAACTTCCGCGTGATCCGCTCGCGCCGCCCGTCCGCGGAAGGCGCGCTCGTCGCGAACCTGAGTCTCGTCTACGTCGACGGCGCCAGTGCAGGACAGTTGCTCCTGATCCCGCTCGGCGCGACCTCGCCCGGCGTGTCGGTCAGCAAAGTGACGGTCGTCGACGTGACCAAGCCGCCGATCACTCCCGGCTCGCTGCCGCCGCTCGCATTCGGCGAAGTCTCGCTGTTCATCCCGGGCGTCGCCAACCGCAACAACGTCCGCTCCGACGTGGCCGTCCTCAACGCCGCCACCGGCACCGCGATCAGCGATCTGAAGCTCTTCTTCACGAGCGGCCTGTCGACGAGCGTCGCATCATTGCTTCCGCTCGCGGCGTCGCAGGCGGCGAGCTTCGTGAACGTCGTGAACATCTTCGGCGCGAGCAACGCCGCCGGCACCGTGCAGGTGCGCAGCACCAAGTGGCAGAACCTCGCCGCCGACGCGAAGGTGACGGCGGTGACGTCGAACGGCGGCACGATGAGCGGCAACGTGCCGGTCTTCCGCGGCGATCGCGTGACGCAGCGCGTCTACCTCGCGGGACTCACGCGTCCGGGCGACCTCGTGGTGCAGGAGACGAGCGGATCTGCGTCGCGCGTCACGATCGAGTTCTACGACGCGAACGGCACCGCGTTCGCGCCGATGACGCGCGACGTTGCCGCCGGAGGCCTGCTCGAACTGCGCGACATCGTTCCCGCCGGCGCGATCGCCGCGGTGCTGACGAGCACCGGCACGACGATGCTCGCGTATGCGCGCGCGAATGACGCGAGCGGCGACGTCTGGAGCGTCGTCGATTGGAGCGCGCTGAATCGCTTCAACCGCACCGACCCGGTGCGCGTGCCGTTCGTCAACGGCCCGAGCGGTGGCGGAGGAGGGAAGCGCCGCGCCGCGAATCACGCGACGAAGCCCGCGCCGCGCACGGACGTCGTGCTCTTCAACCCGACGGCAACCGAGGCGAAGGCGAAGCTGCAACTCATCGATACGTCGGGAAACGTGAGCGAGCGGGAAGTGACGGTCGGCGCGAAGAAGACCGTCGTCGTCTCGAGCGCCGGCGCGACTGCGTCGACGCCGACCGCGCATCTCATCGTCGAGCCGCTGAAAGGTGAAGTCGCCGTCACCGCGCGCAGCCTCGCCACTGCAACCGGCGGCACCGTCGGCACCGCGATTCCCGTGCTCGCCGCCACCGCCGGTCTCCGCCTCGGCCAATCCCAGATCTTCTCCAGCCTCGAAGACTCGACCTCAACGACTGTCAACGCCGCGACGCCGGGAACGTTCCGCACCACCTACGGCTTCACCGAAACGAGCGGTGCCGCGGTGCGCGTCCGCGCGCGCATCTTCATCGACGAAGCCCACGCCAAAGTCACCGCCACCACCACCCGCACGTTCGACCTCGCTCCGCGCCAGCAAGTCGTCCTCCCCGAGCTCCTCCGCTCGTTCGCTCCCGACAACCGCGACACGTTGTACGGCGATCTCCACGACCTCACGCTGGAGCTCGAAGTGATCAGCGGCGGCGGCTCGATCGTGCCGTTCATCATCACGACGGATAACGGCACGGGGGATTCGGTGATGCGCGTGCAGTGAGGCTGCGAAAATAAACTTTCGCGGAGTTTGTTCGTCTTACACACCGGCAACGGTTTATGCGCATTCGGACTCAGCTGATCCTGGCGACGTTCCTGCTCGCGGTCGTTCCGCTTGCGGCGATCGTGACGTATTCGTACCGCTCGTCGCGCCACGCGCTCGAGACGGCGGAGCGCCGCGAGACCGAGCGCATGACGCAGCAGATGGACAGCCGCCTCGCGTCGATCCGCACCGATCTCGATCAGCGCATCAATCTCGTCTCCGCATTGCCGATGGCGGACGCTCGAAGCGGCGACGTCGACGGCAGCATCGCGGCGGCGATGGGTGATGCGGCGAACATCGTCGAGTCGCTCGAGTTCAAACCGCTCGCGTCGGCGCCGCAGCCGGCGGCGAAGGCCGATCCGCCGGAGCCCGAGAAGAAGAAAGTGATCATCGTTCGCGAAGGCGGCGAGCACGAGGCGGTGAAGGCGATCGCCGAGGCGGATGCGAAGACGGCGGTCGGCGGAATGATGCCGATGCCGATACCGATGCCGCCGGGGATGCCGCGCGAGCCGATGCTGATCGATCTGCCGAATGCGCCGATGATGCCGCAGTACACGATCTCCGAGAAACAGCGCGAGCTGCTCGAAGAGATCGGAGAGCTCGGCGCGCAGCTCGGAAATCAGGATCTCGATCCCGACGAGCGCGAGGATCTGCGCAAAGAGCTCGCGGCGTCGCAGCGCAAGCTGCACGACGTCATCGTCGCCGACTCGCGTCAGTATCGCGAGCAGTTGCGCCAGGCGCGGCGGGCAACCGGAGTGCGTGTCGCGCCGGTGCCGGCGCCCGCTGCAGTTCCCGCTCCGGCCGCCGTCGCGGAGGCGGCGAAAGTGGTGGAGCAGGTCGCCGCCGTCGCTCCGAAAGTCGTTCGCGGAATGAGCGCGGCGGAGCTGGAGCGCGTGCGGATGGCCGAGAAAAAAGCGACGCTGATCCTCGGGCGGGGGTTCAAGGCGCCGGTGCGCCAGCAGGGCGAAGTGGTCGGGCAGATCACGCCGGCGATCAATTTCGATCGCGTGATCAAGCGCGTCCTCGGCGCGGCCCAGGATCGCGACGAGATCCCATTCGCCATCGATCGCGAAGGCACGGTGTACACGCGCATCCCCGAACATCGCCAGTTGCTCGAAAACACCGGCATCGCCAAGCGCGTGCGGTCGGACCAGAGCGTGCGCGGCATTCCGGGCTGGATCGTGTCGACGACGACCGACAAGGCCAGCGGAATGCGGATCGGCGTCGCCCGTCCCGTCGGCGAGACGATGGAGGAGCTGAAGCGCACGGCCGCGCGCAATTTCGGCCTCGGCCTCGGCCTGATCGCCTTCGCGCTGATCGGCATCGTGCCGCTGTCGAATCACCTGACGCGCGACGTGAAGCTCGTCACCGAGGGAGCGGAGCGGATCGCGCAGGGCGATCTCATGACGCGGCTGCCGGTGAAGACGAACAACGAGCTCGGGCAGCTCGCGCGCGCGTTCAATCAGATGGCCGAGGACCTCAGCCTGCAGCAGCAGATGATCGTCGAGCAGGAAGTGCAGCAGCGGTTGATGTCGGTCGAGTATCAGCGCAAGTCGGTCGAGCTCGAAGACGCGCGGCGGTTCCAGCTGTCAATGCTGCCGAAGAACGTGCCGCAGCACGAGCACTACGACATCGCCGTCTACACGCGCACCGCGACCGAGGTCGGCGGCGACTACTACGACTTCCACGTCGATGACGACGACACGCTGTCGATCACCATCGGCGACGCGACGGGACACGGCGCGAAGGCCGGCACGATGGTGACGGTGATCAAGACGCTGTTCGCGGGATACGAGAGCACGACCTCGCCGTCCGCGTTCCTCGGCGATGCCGCGGAGAAGATCAAGCGGATGGAGCTCGGGCGGATGTCGATGGCGCTGTCGCTCGCACGATTGGAAGATCGCCGCCTGACGCTGGCCTCGGCCGGCATGCCGCCGGTGCTCATTCATCGCGCGGCGAGCGACACGGTCGAAGAAGTGGCGCTCGAAGCGACGCCGCTCGGCACACTCGGCACCGCGTATCCGCAAAGGAACGTCAATCTCTTCGCCGGCGACACGGTGCTGTTCCTCACCGACGGATTTCCGGAGCTGATGAACAACTCCAGCCAGCAGCTCGGGTATGTCGCCGCGGTCGAGATCTTCGCCGCAGCGGCCCGCGCGGCGACGGCGAAGGAAGTGATCGCGTCGCTGGAGAGCGCGGTCCGCCGCTGGCACGGCGATGCGCCGCCGAACGACGACGTGACGTTCGTCGTGGCGCGGGTGGCGTAGTCACTTTTGGGCTGCCCAGCCCTTCAAGAACGCGATCATCCTCTTCTGTGCGTCGAGCTGCGCCGCCTTGTTCCCTGCTTCCGTGCCCCCGCGCCGCGAGACATCTTCGGCCCGGACGCTGGAGATGAGATGGCCGGCATCGGGGTAGGCCACGTGCTCGTAGCGGTGCGCGAACCCGTTCGCCTTCAGCCGCGCGACGACGGCGTCGCCGAATGCGGTTGACGGCCACAGGTTGTCCTCCCGCCCGCTGAGCAGCAGGATCGGGCCGCGGATTCTCTCCACCGGGATCGCCGCCGCCGCGAGTGCGTCTCCTGCCTGCGCCACGCCGGCCTCGTAGTAGGCGGCAATCGTCGTTCGCTCCGCGACCGTTCCGTAGCGCAGAAACGGCACGTCCTTGCCGCGATAGGTCCACGACGAGGTGTCCTTCGTCGTCTCCGTGGTGCTCTGCCACACGTACGCCGACGGGGCGAACGCCACCACTCCGTTCAACTCCGGCGTCATCGAGGCGAGGAGCAGCGCGAGCTCCGCGCCCTTCGAGACGCCCACGACCGCGATGTGCTTCCGGTCCACGAATGGCTGGATGCGCAGCACTTCCACGGCGTGCTGCACGTACTCGAGCGGAATGCGCTCGATTTCCGTCGCCAGGTCGTCCTTTCCAGCATACGCGAGCGCCATGGCCGCGAAGCCCTGCCGGGCCAGAGTGTCTGCGGTCGCGTCCTGCCAGCCGATTCCGCCGCCGCTCCCGCCCAGGAGGAGGACCGCCGGATGCGGACCCTTACCCGCCGGCTGGTAGAGATTCGCGACCAGGCCCAGTGAGCGAATCTCGGTCTTCACGTATGGCGCATCGGAGGCCCGCAGTGCCGGCGGGGTGAGAAGGATCATGGCGACGAGGAGTCGAATCATTCTGTACACTTAACACAGAAGATGCCGGTACGAGAACTTCTGTCAACAATTCAGGCCGCGCCGGTGAGCGACTTCGTCTATTCCGCGTACGGCTGGTACGCGCCGCGGCACGGCGGAGAGCTCCCCGGACTGTGGTTCGTGCGCACGCTGACGGCGCTCGGTTTCGAGGAGGCCGCCGTGCGCATGACGCTCTTCCGCATGGAGCGGTCCGGCGCGCTCACGGCGCAGCGCAGCGGACGCACGAAGAGCTATGCGGCGACGCCGACCACGCGCGCGATCGCCGCGGCCGGACGGAGCCGCGTGTTCTCCGACGATCCCAGGTGGGATGGCCGCTGGTCGATCGTCACCTTCGCCGCACCGCCGGCGGAGGGGATTCGGGACGTGCTCATGGTGGAAGGGTTTCAGAGAGTGGGCGGGACGACGTGGGTGCATCCTCGGAATCGCATTGCCCGGGTGCTCGAGGCGGCGGAAGGCGTCGAGATGTTCGTGTTCCGCGGGACCTTGGAGGCGCCGCGTGGATCGGACGCCGTCCGTTTGTGGGCTCTCGATGCGGTGGCCAGCCGTTATCGAATGTTCCTGCGGCGTTACACACCGCTGGGGAAGCGGAAGCTGCCGCCGTTTGACGCGTTTGTCGCCCGTCACGCGATGATGTCGGAGTTCTTCCGGATCACGTGGAGCGATCCCGGCCTCCCTCCGCAAATCCTTCCTGCACACTGGCCCGGCGGCGAAGCGAAGCGGCTCGCCAGGACGCTGTATGAAGGCTTGCTTCCTGCTGCGACCGAATACGCGGACAGAATTTTCGACGAGGTCTCGAAAGCGCGTTGAACGAGCGGGTGGCGTAGGATTGCGCCATGCAACGGCCCGCTGACAACGACTACGGATCCTGGTACGCCAACTACGTCGCGCTCGTCCCCGAGGAGGACGTGCTCTCGGTGATCGAGCAGCAGTCGTCGACGACGCAGCGGCTGATCTCTTCGCTCGACGAATCGCAGGCGATGCATCGCTACGCGGAAGGAAAGTGGAGCGTGAAGGAAGTGATCGGCCACGTGACCGACGCGGAGCGCGTGTTCGGCTACCGCGCGCTCTGCATCGCGCGCGGCGACCAGAACTCGCTGCCCGGCTTCGACGAGCAGGCCTACATGAAGCACGCGAACTTCGACTCCTGGCGCCTCGGCGATCTCGCCGAAGCCTACGCGCTCACCCGCCGCGCGAACATCGTCATGTTCCGCAACATGGACGACGAGTCGTGGGACCGCCGCGGCCTCGCGAACAACAGCGAAGTGACCGTGCGCGCGCTCGCGTTCATCCTCGCGGGGCATGAGCGGCATCATTTGAAGGTGCTGCGCGAGCGGTATCTGGTGGGGTAGGGGCGCGAGGCGGCGGGACGCCGCCTGACCAGCCGGCGAGGACGCCAGCGCTCGGAACGCCGGCGTCCCGCCGGCTGATCCGGCGGCGTCCTCGCCGCCGCGCTGTAAACCCACCGCGTGCGGCTGCTGAAGGCGTATCTGTCGCGCTTCGCGACTCAGTAGTGGAGGACAGACAATCCTGTCGGCTGGATCCTCCACTAAGCCACGTAGCGCAGCACGACTACGTAGTGGCAGATGCTGCCGGCGATCACGAAGAGGTGCCAGATGCCGTGCGTGTACGCGACGCGCTTGGACATGGCGAAGAAGCCGATGCCGACGGTGTAGACGATCCCGCCGGCGATGAGCCAGGCGATGCCGGCCGCGGGCAACGCGGCGCGCAGCGGGCCGAAGGCGATGACGATCATCCAGCCCATGAGGACGTAGAGCACGATCGAGAGGACGCGCATGCGGCCGTGCAGGAAGATGTCCTTGGCGATGCCGGCGGCGGCGAGTCCCCAGATCACGCCGAAGATCGTCCAGCCCCACGCGCCGCGCAAGGTGACGAGCGTGAACGGCGTGTACGTGCCGGCGATGAGCAGATAGATCGCGCAGTGATCGAAGACGTGGAAGACCCGCTTCGCCTTCCCCTCGCGGATGCTGTGATAGAGGGTGGAGCTGAGGTACGCGGCGATCATCATCGCGCCGTAGATCGCCAGCGCGGTGATGCGGCGCGCGCCGCTGGAAACGGCCACGAGCACCGCCGTGCCGGCAACCGCGAGGACGGTGCCGACGACGTGAGTGATGGCGTTGAAGCGCTCGCCTTGGTACATCGTTAGAACCTGACCCCCACCGACACGCGATACGTGCGCGGCGTTTGATAGGCGAGGTTGTTCAACGGCTGTCCGAAATTCGCGGCGCGCTGGTAGTGCGTTCCTTCGACGGGCGTGGTGGTGAAGGGGTTGAACGGCTGGAGCGTCGTCGAGCTCGAGGCGGTGGTGATGCCCGTGCCGAGGCGGATGGGGTCGGCGATGTCCTGCCGGTTGAAAACGTTCAACACGTCGGCCTGGGCGAAGAAGAATGCGTGGGTGTAGCGCAGCGCGAGATTGGTCGAGTTGACGTTGTCGGTGCGGAGCGCCCCGCGATCGGTGAAGTAGTACTGCCCGTTCGGGATCGCGTTGTAGCCCGGGTTCGCGGGCGCGCCGGTGTAGCGCGTGACGGCGATGGGTGCGACGCCGACGTAGGGGAGGCCGGAGTCGTAGGTCTGCAGCACGGAGGCAAAGAACGGCCCGAACGTCGCGCCGGCCCAGGCGCGGACGCGGTGGCGTTGATCGCCTGCGAGGTAGCCGGCGGGGCTGAAGCGTTCGTAGTCCATGAACTCGGAGTAGTACATCGACGGATCGAGGTTCGGGATCGGCCCGACGTTCATGGTCTCGCCTTCGTCGTTGCCGCGCAGTTTCGACCAGGTGTAATGCACGCCGGTCTGATAGCGCGACGGATTCCAGCGCGCCTGCAGCAGCACGCCGCGATAGGTGCGTTGAATGTTGTTGCTGTTGCGAATGAGCAACAGATCGACGGGGATGTTGAACGACGTGGTTGCACGGCGCGTCGAGGTCGTCACGCTCGCGGCGAAGAAGTCGCGCCAGTCGCGCGAGACGAAATCGACCTTCGCGTACGCGTTCCTGCCGATCTCCGTGCCGTAGCCAACCGTGAGCTCGCGAACGTACGGCGAGCGCAGCGAACCGTCATAGTAGGCGTTAAACCCCGGCACCGTGCGAGTGCCGTTCGCGCGCAGATTGATCGCCGCAGTGTTCGCGGTGCCGCCCTGCTGCGTGTCGAAGTAGGTGAACAGCTGGCGGATGGCGTCGTCCATCGAGACGGTGAGATTCGTGGCGTTGATCGACGGCCCGCGATACGCGAAGTCGATCGACGCCGCATTGCCGGCGAGTTGATTCGCCGAGGCGATCGCGTCGCCGATGCGGGTCGTGTACTCGGCGAACGACGCGCTGATGCGCTGCCGGCCATTGCCGCGGGGATCGAAGTGCACCGAGAGGCGAGGGGAGAAGCGGCCGTTCGTCGAGGCCGGCGCGCCGTCGGCGTCGACGGCGTGATTGCGGTCGTAGCGCACGCCCGCGGAGACGCTCCAGCGCTTGCCGAGATCCCAGCGGTCATTGACGAACGCGGACTCGGTGCGCAGCTCATTCTCCGCGGCAGGCGTGAGAATCGGCGACCAGCGGATGAACGTCCCGGCGCCGTTCGCCGTGGTCGGCGTGATCACCGGATAGATGACGCCATCTCTTCCACTGCGCGCGCGTGACGAAGATCGAGAAGTCGCTGCCCGACTGGTGATCCTCGAGCAGATGCCGTTCGGTGAAGCGATCGACTCCGACGACGATGTCATGGCTGCCGAATCGACCCGAGTCGAAGAACGCGTTCGCCTTGAGGAGGATGTCGTCGTTGTCGCGACGCTCGTTCTCGCAGACGCCGCAGCGCGACGGCGCGTGGAAGCGCGTGTTCGCGTTCGCGCGATCGAGAAGGAGCGTACCGGCGATGCGGTCCGTCGTCTCGGCGCCCATTTCGAGCGAGTACGTGCGGCGCGAGAGATGCGCCTGCACGAGCACGTTCGGCGCGACGATGCCGTCGTAGTGCAGCGCGGCGAGCGACTCGGGATCGTGCTGATCGGTGAGACTCGCCTCGTCGTAGAGATTGGCGTTGAAGCGCGCGTTCGTGCCGAGGGTGAGAACACCGAAGTACGAACCGACGAGGGAGTGGCGCTCGCCAAGCGTCGACGTCAGCTTTCCTTCGTAGCGGCGCTGATCGTTGCCTTCGCTGTAGCTGATGCGCGGCGAAACCTGCGATGTCGGATTGATCGTGAACGCGGGCACGGCGATCGTTTGCCGCGCCTGATCGTTCTTCGCCCAGCGTCCGGAGGCGAAGAACCAGAGACGGTCGCGGAGCAGCGCGCCTCCGGCCGTCGCTTCCCAGACATGATTCAGATGATCCTCGCGCTCTTCGAGCGCGGGCGTCTGCGCGGCCCATTTCGGATTGGAGAGCGAGTCGCGCAGCGAAGCATTGAAGTCGTTGCCGCCCGAGCGCGTGATCGTGTTGACGACGCCGCCGGTGAAGCGGCCGTACTCGGCCGGAATCGCGCCGGTGAGGAGCGTCGTCTCTTCGATCGCATCCTCGACATACAGCGGCCGCATCTGGCTGCGTGTGTTCTCCGTGACGACGACGCCGTTGACGAGCACGAGGTTGTCGTAGCCCGCGCCGCCGGCGATCTGCAGCTGTCCGCCCGAGAGCGTATTCGCGGTGACGCCGGGCGCGAGCTGCGCGCTGGCGAATTGATTGCGCAACACGGGCAGGCGATCGAGCTCGCGAAGGGGGAGCGTGGTGGCGATCGGCGTGGTCTCGAGCACGGACGGCGGCGGCGCGGAAACGATGATGTTCTCCGTCAGCGGCGCAAACAGGTGCGCATCCACGCGCGAGGTCTGGGAGAGATGCAGCTCAGTGTCTCTCGTGATCGTGGTGAATCCATTGCGGGCGAACGTGATGTTGTAGCTGCCCGGAGGCAGCGCCGAAAACTGATAGGCGCCCGACGGGCCGGTCAGCGCGCTTCGTGCGCCCTGCAACGCGGGGGAGGTGATGGTGACGGTGGCCGATGCCACCGGCGCGTCACCTGTGGTGACGACGCCGGTGAGCGAGGCCGTGATTTGTGCGGCGGCCGGCAGTGCGAAGAAGAGGAGCAGCACGGCCGCCGCGCGGCCGTTTCTAGAACGGCACATCCTCGTCGTCTTCCATCACGTCGGTGGCTGGAGCCGACTTGCCGCTGGTGCGCGACGGCGCGTATCCGCCGCGCTCGCCGCCACCGCCGCCGCCCGGCTCATCGCCGCGTCGGTCGAGCATTTTCATCGTGTTCGCGACGACCTCGGTGCGGTACTTTTTCTGTCCCGTTTCCTTGTCGTCCCAGCTGTCGGTACGGATGGAGCCTTCGAGGTAGACGAGCTTCCCCTTGCGGAGGTACTGGCCACAAATCTCGCCGAGCTTGCCCCAGGCGGTGATGTTGTGCCACTCGGTGCGTTCCTGCTTTTCGCCGTTGCGATCGGTGAACTTCTCGTCGGTCGCAACGGTGAACTTGGCGACCGAAGTGCCGTTCGGTGTGGAGCGAATCTCGGGATCCTTGCCGAGCCGGCCGACCAGAATGACTTTGTTGATCATGGTGATTTCTCCTTACACGCGCATCCCAAATTTTTGTGTACGAACGCCGGCGCCTGGCCGGCATGCGCGGTCCCGTGTGGTGTGCAGGATTTTACCCGTAGGTGCGGCGATGCCGACGTTTTTCTAC
>CAVTGG010000005.1:0-1200251 GCA_963734155.1 uncultured Acidobacteriota bacterium | reverse complement strand
GCGGCGCAGTCTGCGGCGTGGCGCGGATGGCGTGCTCGGCGAAGGCCATCGGGCCGGTGAGCATGCTCGGGATTGCTGCGCGGCGCGGGTCGTTCGGCGGGAGGAGTCGATAGAGATCGAGCAGCGCCTGTGAGAACGCGGTGCCGTCGCCCCAGTAGATCGAGTCGATGTTGTCGTTGCTGTTGAGGAGGACCGCTGCGACGCGCTCGATCAAGTCGTTGCGCTGCAGCTGCTCGGCGACGAGCAGCGTGCCGTCGAGGTACGGCACGTTCTCCCAATGCAGACGCGGCTCGAATGCCGGGATTTGCGTGCGATCGATGACGCGCAGTGCGGTTGCCGAAACGCTCGCCCGCGTGACGGCGGGCGACGCCGGATGCGAGACCGCGCGGCGGCGCTGGGCGGCGAGGGGAAACGAGAGAATCAGAAAAACGGCGAGGGCGAATTTTTTCACGTGAGATGTTCGTGTACGAGCGGCCGCTGCGCGGGTGGCGCATCGCCAAACGTCACGAACGAAAGAAACCGCTGCGTTAGTTCCGCCGCGTCGCGCTCGGCTGCGCCGAGCTGGATGCGCGCGATCACATCGCCCGCGCTCACCTCGTCGCCGCTGCGCTTGTCGAACATCACGCCCGCGGCGTAGTCGATCACGTCGTCGGCCTTCTTGCGGCCCGCGCCGAGGTCGACCGTGAACATGCCGGCCTGATACGTGTCCATGTGCGTGATGAAGCCGCTCTGCGGCGCCTTCACCTCGATGGTCGTTCGGGGCTGCGGCAGCAGCGAGTAGTCGTCGACGATCGCGGGATTGCCGCCTTGCGCGGCGATCCACTTGCGCGTCTGCTCGAGCGCACGTCCGGACGTGATCGCCTCATCGAGCGCCTGATTCGCGGTCGCGTCGTCGAAGCGGCCCGACATCACGAGGGTCCGCACCGCCTGCGCGCGCGTCACTTCCATCACGTCCGCGGGACCATTGCCTTTGATGCAATCGATGGTCTCGATGATCTCGTTCGCGTTGCCTGCCGCGACGCCCAACGGCCGATCCATGTCCGTGATCAGCGCCTCGACGCGCGTGCCCGAGCCCGCGGCGGCGGCAATCAGACTCTGCGCGAGCGCTTTCGAGTCCTGGTAGTTGCGCATGAACGCGCCGCTGCCGGTCTTCACGTCGAGGATCAGCGCCGATGCGCCCATGGCCAGCTTCTTCGACATGATCGATGCGGTGATGAGTGGCAGCGACTCGACGGTGCCGGTCACATCGCGCAGCGCGTAGATCTTCTTGTCCGCCGGCGCGATGCCTTCGGTCGACGTGGAGATCACGCATCCCGCGTCGGCGATCGACTGCTCGAACTGTTCGCGCGACAGGCGCGCGTTGAAGCCGGGGATGGCCTCGAGCTTGTCGAGCGTGCCGCCGGTGTGGCCGAGGCCGCGGCCGGACAGCATCCCGATCTTGATCCCGCACGCGGCCACCCACGGCGAGAGCACGAGCGAGACTTTGTCGCCGACGCCGCCGGTGGAGTGCTTGTCGGCGATGAAGTCGTAGCTGTCGCGCAGGTGCCACTGCTCGCCCGAGCGCAGCATCGACTGCGTCAGCGTGGCCATCTCCGAGGCGGTCATGCCGTTGATGGCGATGGCCATGAGGAGCGCCGACATCTGATACTCGGGGATCGCGCCCCGGGTGAAGCCGTCGACGAAAAATTCGATCTCGCGCGTCTCCAGCGGTCCGCCGCGGCGCTTCTTGTTGAGCAGCTCGTACACGGAATAGTCAGCCATAGTGCGCGGTAGCATAGCCCACGAATGAGGGCAGTCATCCTTCTCTCCGGCGGTCTCGACTCGGCAACCGTGTTAGCGATCGCAAAACATCAGCAGCGCGAATGCCTTGCGTTGTCGATCGTCTACGGACAACGGCATCGCGTGGAGCTCGATGCGGCGAAGCGCGTCGCCGAGTCGATGGGCGTCGATGAGCACGTAGTGTTGCCGCTCGATCTGCGCGTGTTCGGCGCGAGCGCGCTCACGAGCGACATCGACGTTCCGAAGGATACGGATGTGGTGCGCGCCTCCGGCGCGCCTCCGTCCCCCCAAGGCGCGCCGGAGGCGCGCACCACTCCATCGCAAATTCCCGTCACCTACGTCCCCGCCCGCAACACGATCTTCCTCGCGATCGCCCTCGGATACGCGGAAGCGCGCGACGCGAAGGAGATCTGGATCGGCGTGAATGCGCTCGACTACAGCGGCTACCCCGACTGCCGGCCGGAGTTCATCGACGCATTTCAGGACGTGATGTGGAAAGGCACGCGCAGCGGCGTCGAGCATCACGAGCCGCGCCTCGTCGCGCCGCTCCTGCACATGACCAAGGCCGACATCATCCGCCGCGGCATGGAGCTCGGCGTCGACTACGCGATCACGCACTCGTGCTACGACCCCGACGCGGAAGCGCGCGCGTGCGGGCACTGCGACTCATGCCTGTTGCGAAGCAACGGTTTCGCAGAGGCGGGCGTTGCGACCCGACGACGTATGCGCGTGACTGAAATCTTCCACTCGATCCAGGGCGAGTCCTCCCACGCCGGCCGTCTCTGTGTCTTTGTGCGCTTGACGGGCTGCAACTTGCGCTGCGTGTGGTGCGATTCGGAGTACACGTTCAGCGGCGGCGAGCGGATGTCGATCGACGAGATCGTTGCGCGCGTGAAGAGCTACGCGTGCAACCTCGTCGAGGTGACCGGCGGCGAGCCGCTGGCGCAGAACGAATCGTTCGAGCTGATCAAACGGCTGTGCGACGAAGGGTACGAAGTGCTGATCGAGACCTCGGGCTCGATCGACATCACACCCGTCGATCCGCGGGCGAAGATCATCCTGGACATCAAGTGTCCGGGCTCGGGCGAAGTAGAAAAAAACCGGTTCGAAAATCTTCAGCATCTCCGTGCACATGACGAGATCAAATTCGTGATCGCCGATCGTACAGATTACGAATGGGCAGTCGCCCTCATTCAGCTCTGGAATCTTGATCGGTGGACGATCCTTTTCTCGCCCGTGTGGGGAACGATGGACATGAAATCGCTCGCGGAATGGATGCTCGCCGATCACGTGCCGGCGCGCTTTCAGACGCAGCTGCACAAACACATCTGGGGAGCGGACGTCCGCGGCGTATGAAGAAACCAACGCTCGATCACATCGGCATCGCCGTTCGCTCGCTCGACGCGGCGAAGATCTACGAGGCCCTCGGTCTGACGATCGAGCACGTCGAAGTCGTCGAGACGCAGAAAGTGAAGACGGCGTTTCTCCGCGTCGGCGATTCGAACCTCGAACTGCTCGAGCCGACCGGTCCCGACTCGACGATCGCGAAGTTCATCGAGAAGCGCGGCGAGGGCATCCATCACATCTGCCTCCGCGTCGACGATCTCGACGCGCATCTGGCGCGGCTCAAGGAGCAGGGCTTTCGCCTGATCAACGAGAGCGGCGTGCCGGGCGCGCACGGGTGCCGCGTCGCATTTCTCCATCCCGCCGCGGGAGACGGCGTGCTGATTGAATTGAGCGAGAAGCATGATTGAAGGTTTCGAGCCGCAGTCGCTGGTGCTCGTCAACCTCATCAATCCGAAGGAGAAGTTTTTCGGCGTGCTGCGCGCGCTCTCGGCGGCGGGCGTGACGATGCGGGCGATCAACCTCGACTCGTTCGACGACTGGATCCGCCAGATCGCGCGCGGCGAGGAAGACGACATCGTGATGATCACGATGTTCGTGCCGCTGTTCCGGGTGGAGCGGATCTTTCTCGACGAGCCGGCGGGGGCGATCCGGTCGTATGCACAGCGCTTCGAGGATGTGGTCGGTATGACGGTTGCGCAGTACATCGGCGACGCTGGAACCGCGCGGTCCGTATGACCAAAGGCGAAGCTAATAGCTTCGCCGTGCTCATAGGCAAGCGACGGCAACGCCGTTGCTTGCCTATAATTCGCGCCCGATAATCTTTTTGGAGGAAATCCTGTTGTCAACCAAGATTCGAATCACGCTCGCCGCGCTCGCCGCCGCGATGCTCGTTTTCATCGCATGCAAAGGAGAGGAGGAGTACACCGAGCCCGAGGCCTTCAGCTTCGTGGTGTATCCCTCGTCGACCTACCTCGGCCAGCTGACAGAGACGCGGAAAAACGCCCTCAAGGTTCTGATCCCGAACCAGGAGCCGCCGCCGATGGCCATCTACGACACCGACGCGCCGATCGAGCAGGTGGCGGAGTTTTACTCGAAGGAGTACGGCTACAACGGCGTCGCGCCCGATCAGACGAACAACCTCAGCGCCGCGAAGCCGCCGGCGTTCTATCGCACCGGCGATCTGCAGACCGACACGAAGGCGATCGAAGAGGTGATCAAGAAACTGAACCTCACCACGGACATCGCGAAGGCGCAGGGCCTGTACAAGGCGGCCGAGATCCAGGGACGCCCGAACCGCCCGAGCGTGGTCGTGCAGCGGCCGTACTTCAACGTGCTGACGTCGCAGGTGGTCGATCGCACGCTGATCCTGATGTCGCGGTGATGCATGCGGCGCGAGCTGCTGATCGTTGGTCTCGGCCTGATCGGCGGCTCGGCCGGCATCGCGCTGCGCCGGCGCGGCTGGCGCGTCCGATACGTTGATCCCCACGTCAACATTGACGAAGCGCGTCAATGTGAGGCCGCGGACGAGCGCGCGGAGCGGATTGACGGCGAGCTCGTGCTGCTCGCGACGAACGTGGATGTCGCCGTCGACGCACTGCGCGAGCTGCGCAGCGGACTCGTGACGTCGGTCTGCAGCGTGATGGCGCCGCTGCGCGCGGCGGCGCAGACGGAGTTCGTGGCCGGACATCCGATGGCGGGCTCTGAACAGAGCGGGCTGGCGTCGGCGGACGGTGCGCTGTTCGAAGGGAAGCCGTGGTTTCTCGACGCGCATCATGAACTCGTCGAGACGCTCGCAAAGGATTGCGGTGCGGTCGTCGAAGTGGTCGACGCCGAAGAGCACGATCGCGCAGTCGCGCTGACCAGCCATCTGCCGCAGATTCTCTCGACCGCGCTCGCGGCCTACCTCGGCGAGCACGAAGACATGCTGCGTTTCGCCGGCAGCGGGCTGGCGACGTTCCTGCGGCTCGCGGGCAGCGACGCGTCGGTGTGGAAGCCGGTAATTGAGGCGAATCGCGCGAACATCGCGCCGCAGGCGGAGGAGCTGGCGCGCGTGGTGCGCGAGATCGTCGAAAGCGATCCGAGCGAAGCGTTCGAACGCGCGCAGCGGCTCTGGCGGCGGCTGTGAATCCAACCTGGCTGTACGTCGGAGCGCTGTACGCGATTGCGACGTGGCGCGTGCTTCCGCGTCGCGTCGCGCTCTTGTTCTACGCGCTCACGCTCGCGTTTCTCTTCCGGCCGATGACCGGCCCGTACAACAACGTCGCGCCCGACGTGCTGAAGCTGATGCCGCCGTGGCAGGTGGCGGGATTCGACAAGTACGCGGTCTCGAACTTCGAGCTGCAGGACGTGATGTTCGAGCTCGCGCCGTGGGCGGAGCAGGCGCGGATGCAATGGCGCGCCCTGCGCGTGCCGCTGTGGAACGACCTCGCCGGCAGCGGCATGCCGCTGCTCGCGAACATGCAGAGCGCGGCGCTCTCGCCGCTGCGCCTCCTCGCGCTGCCGCTCCCGCTGGCGTACGCGCTCACCGCCGAGGCGGCGATGAAAATCCTCATCGCCCTCACCTTCACCTTTCTCTATTGCCGGCGCCGCTACGACCTCGTGCCGAGTCTCATCGGCGCGATCTCGTTCGGCTTCGGCACGTTCGTTCTGAGCTGGCTGCACTACCCGATCGGTGCGACCGGCGCGCTGCTCCCGGCGGTGCTCTACGCGATCGACCTGCTCGCGGAGCAGCGGACGTTCGCGCGCTTCGTCTTCGCCGCGGCGATGGGACCGCTGCTGCTCTCGCAGGGACATCCGGAGTCGGTCGCGCACATCGCCTTCATCGCGGCGGCGTATGCACTCTTCACGGCGCGGCACGCATCGCGGCGCTTCCTCGCGGCCGCGATCACGTCCGCGCTGCTCTCCGCGCCGATCCTGCTGCCGTTTCTCGAGGCGATGCCGCACACGATGCGCTACCAGGAACTGGAGAAGGAATCGCATCGCGACGCGACGGCGTTCTCCGATTTCCGGTCGCTCGCGCTGCTCGTGCATCCGCGTATCTACGGCGAGCATCCGCGACCGCATTTCTGGGGGCCGGCCGTCACCGAGGCCGTGTCGGGATTCTGCGGGATCCTCGGCATTGCCGGATTTTTCGGACTGCTCGTGCGGCGGCCATCGAGGCATGAGGCGTTTTATCTCGGCGCGACCGTACTGCTGTTCCTCTGGCTCGCCGACGTGCCGATCATCAGCGCGCCGATGCGCGAGCTGTTCTCGATGGCGCTCAACGCGCGGCTGCGATTGCCGTTTTCGTTTTTTCTCGCCGTGCTGGCCGCGGCACTCGTGCATCACAAAAAGGCATGGATCCCCGCGGTGATCGGCGCGACGGCGGTGATTGCGTACGTCATGATCCGCACGAACTTTCCTTCTCCCGCGGACCGGCACTTCGCGCTGATCACACTGATTCCCAGCACCGTCGTACTCGTCCTCGCAGTCCTATTCCGTCGTAAACCCATCATCATCGTCCTCGCCGTCTACGTCGAGCTGTTCGCGGCCTCGATGGCCTGGAATCCGGTGCAGCGCGGCACCGAGCTCTATCCGCGCACGCCGCTCGTCGACGCGCTGCTCAAGCTGCAGACGAAGGAGCCGTATCGCATCGCCGGCATCGGCCCGCCGCTGTTTCCGAACACGAACGCGACCTTCAACCTCGCCGACGTGCGCGTGCACGATCCGATGGCGAACGGCCGCTACCTCGGCCTGTTGCGCACAACGCGCAGCTGGGATCCAAAGGCGTATTACGAAAAGTGGAACGATCCCGACTCCGCGCTGCTGGACACATTGGGCGCGCGGTGGATTCTCACGGAGCCGCGCGTCGAGCTCGCGCGCTATCGCCTCGTCTACGACGGCGCGGACGGACGCATCTACGAGAACCCGCACGCGCTTCCGCGCTTCTACGGCTCCGACCTGACGATCACGAAGTGGCGCGGCGACGCGTACGAGCTGCGCGTCGATGCTCCTCACCAAACCCAAATCGCCAGCAGCATCGCCTTCTGGCCGGGCTGGCGCATCACCTACAACGGCCGCGCGCTGCGGCCGCAACGCGTCTCCGGCGCGTTTCTCGGCTTCACGATTCCAGCGGGCAGCGGCGTCGTGCGCGTGCGCTACGTGCCGCTCTCGTTCTGGGGTGGCGTGGCGATTTCGTTGTTGACGATGGTCGTCCTCGTTATCATCCGCCGCCGTGTTTAATCCGACCTGGATCTTCGTTGCCGTCGTGTATGCGGCCGCGGTGTGGCTTGCGCGACGCGCCAAGATCGAGATCCCGATCCGCGTCGCGATCTTCTTCTACGCGATCGTCTTCGTCTTCCTCTACCTGCCGCTGACGCAGGACTACGTCAACCTGCCGGTCGACTTCCTCTCCACGCTGCCGCCGTGGGCGCACATGACGCGCTTCCACGGCTCGGCGAATCTGTTCATGAACGACATCGTCCTGCAGATCGTGCCGTGGGCGAATCAGGTGCGCGAGGCGTGGCGGTCGTTCGAGCCGCCGCTCTGGAACCATCTCTCCGGCGCCGGCTATCCGCTGCTCGGCAATCCGCAGACGTCCGCGCTCTCGCCGCTGCGCATCCTGGCGCTGCCGCTGTCGCTCGGCCACGCCATGACCGCCGAGGCGGCGATGAAGATCCTCATCGCCCTCACGTTCACGTATCTCTTCTGCCGCCGGCGCGGTTACTCGGAGCTGGCCAGCACCATCGGCGCCGTCGCCTTCGGCTTCTCCACGTTCCTCATCGTCTGGCTGCATTTCCCGCTCGTGACCTCGGCGTGCATGCTGCCGGCGGTCCTGTACGCCGTCGATCTGCTCGCCGAGCGCGTGACCTATCGCCGCTTCGTCTTCGCGGCGGCGGTGTGGGCCATCCTGCTGTTCGGTGGACACCCGGAGACCGCAGCGCACACGTTTTTCCTGGCAGGGCTTTATGCGATCTGGGTGGCTTTTGTCGGAACGCCGCCGTCTCGGCGGCTGGACGGGCGTCGTCTCGACGCCCCAGGCGGCGGGACGCCGCCTGATCAGCCGGCGAGGACGCCGGCGTTCCTTGGAGCGTTCCTGGGCGCGGTTGCGGTCGCGGGGTTGATCGCGGCGCCGCTCCTCGGGCCGTTCGCCGAGGCGCTGACGAAGTCGAAGCGGTATCAGGAACTGCAGGCGCATCCGCCCGGAGTGGAAGTGCCGTTTTCGGATTGGCCGTCGTTCATCGCCACGCTGCAGCCGCATTTCTACGGCGAGATTCCGACAGAGCCATCCTGGAGCACCGCCGCGCATCCCGAGTCGATCACCGGCTTCGCCGGTTTTCTCGGCGTCGCGGCGTGGTTTGCGCTGCTCGCAAATGTGATCGCCACGCGCTCGTGGCGCTCGCGCGAGATGTTGTTCGTCTTCGCGACGCTGCTCGTCCTCGGCATCGTCATGTCGTGGCCCGGCGTCCGCGAGTTGTTCCATTTGATCTTCCGCCTCGCCGCGAACGCGCGATTGCGCTTGCTGCTGGCGATGCTGTTCGCGATTCAGACCGCGGCGCTGGTCGATCTCATCGAACGGCGCAAACGCGCCGCGGTGCTCATCGGCATCGCCTGCGCGGCGGCGGTGCTGCTCACGTTTCTGCTGCGCACCGATTTCGCGGACGCGTATCGCCGCGACACGGCGATCCTCGCGCTGATGCCGAGCGTCATCGTGCTGATCGTCGCGATGGTCGCCGTGCTGGTGAAACGGAAGCACGTCGCGCTGATGCTGCTCCTCGTCGCCGTGATCGCGGAGCTGTGGAACGTCGGGCACGACTGGAACCCGACGCTCGATGCGAAGTGGATGTATCCGCGCACGCCGATCCTCGAGAAGATGGACGAGCTACTCGCGAAAAATCCCGGGCGGATGGTCGGCGCAGGTCCGGCGTTCTTTCCGAACCTCAACGGCGTGTACGGATACGAAGACGTCCGTCCGCACGATCCGATGGCGTACGGGCGCTACATCGGATTCCTGTCGCTCGTCACGAACTACGACGCCGAGGACTACTTTGCGCGGTGGACGGACTACGACACGCGCCTGCTCGACTTTCTCAACGTGCGCTACGTGATGACGCCGTGGATGGGCAACCTGCCGGCGCCGCGCTACACGATGCTGTACGACGGCCGCGACGGCCGCATCTTTCAGAACAACGACGTGCTGCCGCGCTTTTTCCCGGTGCGCAACGTGGTCATCGATTTCAACGACACCTCGTACTACCAGCGCCTCGGCCACATGGACGAGTGGCGCGAGACCGCGCTGCTGGACAAACTCGATCTCGAAAACCAGCAGATGCACGACGACTTCTTCCACCCGCGGCCGATCAGCGCGCCGCTCGCGACCTCGGAGATCATCGAGGCGAAGCCGACGAGCTACCGCCTGCACGTCAAAGCGCCGCGCTACTCCCTCATCGTCAGCAGCATCCCCTGGTGGCCGGGCTGGAAAGTCGAGCGCAACGGCGCGCGCGTCGAGCCCATTCGCGTCAACGGCACGTTCCTCGGCTTCGCCGTTCCGCCGGGCGAGCTGGACGTGCACGTGTGGTACGACCCGTGGACGTTCCGGTATGGATTGATTCTGGCGGGGTTGACGATTGCGGCGCTGATCGCTATCGGAACTTACGGTTCAACCGTTCGCGCGCGACTGCATCCACGCGTGTCAGCGTCGGAGTGAGCACTTCGCGCTGCTTTTCGATCAGCTGGGCGATGCCGCTCTTCGCGAGGCCGAGCATGGCGTGCATTTCTTCCTCGCTGAAGCTCGCGTTCTCGGCGGTGCCCTGGATCTCGACGAACTTGCCTTTGTCCGTCGCGACGATGTTCATGTCGGTGCCGGCTTTCGAGTCCTCTTCGTAATTCAGATCGAGGAGCGGCCTGCCGCCGAGCATCCCGACCGAGATCGCAGCGACGAAGTCGACCACGGGCCAGCTCGGCATCTGGCCGTCGACGTAGAGGCGGCCGAGGGCGAGGACGAGGGCGACGTAAGAGCCGGTGATCGACGCGGTGCGCGTGCCGCCGTCGGCCTGGATCACATCGCAGTCGAGCCAGATCGTCCGCTCGCCCATCAACTCCGGATTCACGGCGGCGCGGAGCGCGCGGCCGATCAGCCGCTGGATCTCCATCGTCCGCCCGCCCTGTTTCCCCTTCGCAGCCTCGCGCTCGGTGCGGTCCGTCGTCGCGCGCGGCAGCATTCCGTACTCCGCCGTCACCCAACCGCGTCCGCTGCGATACAGAAACGGCGGCACTTTCTCCTGCACCGAGGCCGTGCATACGACGCGCGTGTCGCCGACTTCGATCAGCACCGAGCCTTCCGCGTGCTTGATGAAATTCGGGCGGAACGTCACCGGGCGCAGTTGATCGTGCGCGCGTCCGTCGTTGCGCGGCTTGCCATTCATGCCGTCACCCTCTCTTCGACGGTCGAGCCCTTCGGCACCACCACGATCCCGGAATCCGTCACCGTGAAGCGCTGGCGATCCTGTTCGAGGTCGTAGCCGATCGTCGTGCCGGGCGGAATCTTCACGCCCTTGTCGATGATGGCGCGGCGGATCTTCGAGTGCCGGCCGACGTCGACGCCGTCCATCAGGATCGACTCGTCGACGTCCGCGTACGAGTTGATGCGCACGCGTGAATGCAGCACGCAGCGATTGATCGTGCCGCCGGAGATGATCGAGCCGTCGGAGACGAGCGAGTCGGTGGCGATGCCGACGCGCTGCGAGCGCGAGTCGGCGAACACGAACTTCGCCGGCGGCCAGTGATTCGGCGCCGAGACGAGCGGCCAGTGCGGGTTGTACAGATTGAACAGCGGCGTCACCGCGACGAGGTCGAGCGCCGCTGCAAAGTACGAGTCTATCGTGCCGACGTCGCGCCAGTAGCCCTTGTTGTGATCGTCCTCGCCCGGCACGATGTTCTTGCCGAAGTCGTACGCGAACACTTTCATCCGCGGATACATCTCCGGGATGATCTCCTTGCCGAAGTCGACGCCGGAGTTGCGCAACGCGTTGCGCTGCAGGACGTCGATCATCACGCTCGACTTGAAGATGTAGTTGCCCATCGAGGCCAGGATCATGTCCGGCCGGCCGGGAATCGTCCGCGCCCCTTCCTTCGGCTTCTCCACGAACCCGGTGACGCGGAAATCGTCATCGACTTCCACGACGCCGAATTGATGCGCTTCCTCCACCGGCACCGGAATCGTGGCGATGGTCAGATCGGCGTCGTTGGTGATGTGCTCCTGCAGCATCTGATTCACATCCATCTTGTAGATGTGATCGCCGCCGAACACGCAGACGTACTCCGGCTCTTCGTCGAAGATCAGCTCGAGGTTCTGAAACACCGCGTCCGCCGTGCCGCGGAACCAGAACGGCCCCTTGCGCATCTGCGCCGGCACAACGTCGACGTACTGGCCGACCTCCGGCGCGAGCCGCCACGTGCGCGTGATGTGCTCGATGAGCGAGTTCGACTTGAACTGCGTGAGCACTTTGATCTTGAAAAAGCCGGAGTTGATGAAGTTGTTGATGACGAAGTCGATGATGCGATATCGCCCGCCGAACGGAACCGCGGGCTTCGCGCGGTCGCGCGTGAGCGGGAACAACCGCTCGCCCATCCCGCCCGCGAGAATCATCGTGAGCACGTTTCTGCGAGCCAGCGCGCCGTACATGTGACGCGGATTCTAGAAGCAAATCAGTGACCAGTGCGATACTTCAATCCGTGGCGGAAAAGGACTACTACGAAATTCTCGGCGTGAAAAAGAACGCGTCCGAGGACGAGCTCAAGAAGGCGTATCGCAACCTCGCCAAGAAATGGCATCCCGACAAACACAAGGGAGACAAGAGCGCCGAGAACAAATTCAAGGAGATCTCCGAGGCGTACGCCGTGCTCTCCGACAAGGAAAAGCGCGAGCAGTACGATCGCCTCGGCCGCGAGGCGTTCGGTCCCGGCGGCGCGAATCCGTTTGCGGGATTCGATTTCTCGCAGTTCATGGGCGGCGGCGGAGGAGGGCGCGGCGCGCGGCGGACGAGCACGCGCCGCACGGGCAGCTCGTTCGACTTCACCGACATCTTCGGCGATCTGTTCGGCGGCGGCGGTGGCGGCGGCGGATTCGAGCCCGAGCCGCAGGCGATGCAGGCCGAGCTGACGATCGAGTTCCGCGACGCGATCCTCGGCACGACGATGAGCCTGAGCATCGGCGGCGAGTCGATCCGCGTCAAAATCCCCGAGGGCGTCGGCGACGGGCAGAAAATCCGCGTGCCGCGCAAAGGACAGCCGCCGATCGAGATCACGGTTCACGTCCGCCCGCATCCGTTCTTCGAGCGGCGCGGCGACGACATCTACATCGACCTGCCGATCACGGTCGGCGAAGCCATTCGCGGCGCGGACGTCGATGCGCCGACGATCCAGGGAACGGTGCGGATGCGCGTTCCGCCCGGCACGCAGAGCGGCCGCACCATGCGTCTCCGCGGCAAGGGAGTGAAGAAGAAAAACACGACCGGCGATCACTACTGCCGCATTCAGGTGCAGGTGCCGCCCGCGGCGCCGGACGAGGCGGTGGATGCGATCGAGGCGGGGTACGTAGAAAATCCGCGGGCAAATTTGCGAACCGCGCTATAAAGTTCCGCAGGAATGCAGATCCAGCTCCTTCGCGCCGATACGACTTCGCTGAAAGTCGACGCGCTCGTGTATCCCGCCGCCGAGGGGAGCGACGAGCCGGTCGTGGTCAGCAGCGGCAACTTTCTCTGCCGCTTCGTGATCCACGTGCCGGTGCCGAAGGCGGGCGAAGGGGACGACGAGCTGAAACTGCGCAAGGCCACGACGGCCGCGCTCGAGCGCGCCGAGGAGCTCGCGGTGGCCTCGGTCGGCCTGCCGCCGATCGGCAGCGGCTTCACGCTCGACCGCTGCGCGCGGGTCATGCTCTCCGCGGCGCTCGACTTCCGCACCCGCGCGCGCTCGCTGCAGCGCGCGGTCTTCTGCCTCTTCGGACAGGCGGAGCTCGACGCGTTTCAGAACGCGCTCAAGGAGCTCGAGGGGTCGTGATTCGCCCCGGACAAATCGTCGTCATCGGCGATTCTCACATCGGACTCGGCGAAGGCAGCGAAAAGAAAGTGAACGCCTGGCTCGATCGCCTCGCCGCCGCGAAGCCGCGCGCTCTCTATCTGAACGGCGATCTCTTTCACTATCTGATCGCGCATCGCAATTTCCGCACGTCCTCGGTTGACAAGGTGATGGCGAAGTTTCGCCAAGTGCGCGATCGCGGCATCGACATCCACTACGTCGAAGGCAATCGCGACTTCTTCCTCAAAGGCTCGTTCGTCGAAGACGCCGTCACGGACATCGCGCTCGAATACACGATCCCGGCGGGCGAAACGAAGTATCTGATCACGCACGGCGACACGATCAACGACCGCGACTACGCGTACCGCTTCTGGCGCCGCGCATCGAAGAATCCGATCACGAAGCTCGGCGTGAAGCTCATCCCGAAGAAGATCGCCAGGAACTTCGTCGACAGCGTCGAGCGAAAACTCTCGCGCTCGAACTTCAAGCACAAAGTGCAGTTGCCGATCGAGTTGATGAAAGCGTTCGGCAGGAAGCGCGCGGCCGGCGGCGTGACGCACGTGGTGTTCGGCCACTTTCACGAGAAGCTGGTGATGCCGGGCGAGCCGACGATCGCGATCCTGCCGCCGTGGTACGAGACCGGCGAGGCGATGGTGATCGATCCGGCGAGCGGCGCGTTCTCGTTCGAGGTGGTCTAGGCGGGCACGGCCAGAACCTTCGGAACGCCGGCGTCCCCGCCGGCTGGTCAGGCGGCGTCTCGCCGCCTCGTTCGAGCTGGTCTAGTGCCGCGCCGCGCGGCGGCGCGACGGCTCGAGCTCGAGTTCGAACTCGGCCGCGCTCGACGTGCACGCGGTCGTGGCGAGCACCCAGACGTATTGCTTCGCCGTCGCGGATGCCGTGTACGGCAGCTCCGCGCCGCCCGTGGCGATCGGATGCGAGGTGTCGCCGGAATGCCCTTCGTACCACTGGAACGTCGTCCGCTCGGCGATGTCGGTGACGGCGCGCAACTGCACTGTTTCGCCCACCCGCGTCTTGATCTGCGGTTGCTCCGCGGTCACCGGAGCCTCGGCACCGCACAGGACTTTGATCCGCACGTGGTAGCCGCCGGTCGAGCGCGGAATGCCGGTGAGGCCCGGCGATACGCCGCGGATCTCGAAGTGATCGTCCCGAAATCGGTGCGCGACGGCGATCGCGGGGTCGGCGCTGCGCAAATCCCAAGGCAGCGGCTCGCCGCCGCCAAAGCCGATCTGTCCTTCGGAGACGCGCAAGCTCCGGTCGATCTGTCCGACCTCGACGACGACTTCCGGCTTGTTGAAGATGATGAAGAACGCGGCGAGGACGGCCATGTGGTTCATGCCCTCAGATACGGACCTCGCGCGCCGCATGTCCATCGTAGAATCGCCAGCCCATGCGCGTGACGTTCCTCGGCAGCGGCACTTCGACCGGCGTTCCCGTCGTCGGCTGCCGTTGCGCGGTCTGCACCTCGGGCGCGCCGCGCAACCAGCGCTTGCGGCAGTCGGTGAAGATCGAGATGAATGGGAAGTACTTTCTCATCGACACCACGCCCGATCTTCGTCTGCAACTGCTGCAACATCCGATTCCGCGGCTCGACTTCGTCCTCTACACGCACTCGCACTCCGATCACCTCATGGGATTGGACGACATCCGCCCGTTCAACTTCCGGCAGCGCCAGCCGATCCATGCATTCGCCAGCGCGAGCACGGCGAAAGCGATCCGCCGCGCGTTCGGCTACATCTGGGACGACTCGCAGCTCGGCGGCGGAAAGCCGCAGCTCGAGCTCCACGAAATTGACGCGGCGTTCGTGCACGAGGGAATCGAGATCGTGCCGATTCCGGTGCTGCACGGCGATTGGACGATCTTCGGATTCCGCATCGGCCCGTTCGCCTACATCACCGACACGAACGGCATCCCGCCGGCTTCGCGGAAACTGCTCGAAGGAATCGAAGTGCTGGCGCTCGACGGCCTCCGCCCATCGACGCCGCATCCGACGCACTTCACGATCCCCGAAGCGATCGAGGTGGCGCGCGAGATCGGCGCAAAGCAGACCTATCTGATTCATCTCACGCATGACGTGGATCACGAGCCGTGCAGCGCGACGTTGCCGGCAGGAGTGTCCCTTGCGTATGACGGGCTGGAGCTGGAGCTGTAGATGAAAGTGATCTCGAAATCCGGCCCTATCCACGCAACGATCGCCGCGCCGCCGTCGAAGTCGTACTCGGTGCGGGCGCTGCTGCTCGCGGCGATGTCGGAAGGGACGACGACGATCACGAATTGCCTCGACGCCGACGACACGCGCTATGCGTTCGAGGCGCTGAAGGCGATCGGATTCGACGCCAGCGGCTCGTTTCAGCGCGAGCTGTACATCGGCGCGCGGAAGTCGATGTCGGCGAACGAAGTGCCGATCTTCATCGGCAACGCCGGCACCGCGATGCGCTTCTTCACCGGCTGGCTCGCGTTCACGCCGGGACGCTTTCTGCTGCACGGTGAGGAGCGGATGCACCAGCGCCCGATCGGCGATCTCGTCGACGTGCTGCGGTCCATCGATGCAGAAGTCGAGTACGTCGAGAAGGAAGGCTTCCCGCCGCTGCGCATCCGCGGCAAGAAGATGCGCGGTGGCTTCGACGTCTCGATTTCGGCGGAGACGTCGAGCCAGTTCGTCTCCGCGCTGATGCTCGGCGGCGCGACGCTGCCCGACGGCATCACGCTGCGAATCTCCAACATCGCGTCCGGTCCCTACATCGACATCACCGCCGACATCCTCACCACGTTCGGCGCGCAGGTGACGCGAGGAAAAGCCCCTCACCCGGCGCTGCGCGCCACCCTCTCCCCGCAAGCGGGGCGAGGGGAAACGGACGATGTTGCCCTTCTCCCCGCGAGCGGGGAGAAGGTGGCCGAAGGCCGGATGAGGGGCGGCGAAGCCGACGTCGTCCGCGTCCGCGCCGGTAAGCTCGCGCTGAGGGACTACCGCGTCGAGGGCGACTACTCGTCCGCCTCGTACTGGTTCGCCGCCGCGGCCGCGACCGGCGGCGAGGTGCGCGTCACCGGCCTCGCGGTGCCGACCGCGCAAGGCGACTCGGCGTTCGTCGACATCCTCGCGGCGATGGGCTGCGAAGTAGAAGTGTCACCCGACGCGATCAGCGTGCGCGGACCGCAGCAATTGCGCGGCGGCACGTTCGACTGCAACGCGACGCCCGACATCGTGCCGACGCTCGCCGCGATCGCGCCGCTGGCAACGTCGCCGGTCGAGATCGTGAACGTCGCGAATCTTCGCGTGAAGGAGTCGGATCGCCTGGCGACCGTAACCTCGGAATTGCGCCGCCTCGGCGCGACCGTCGAGGAACGCCACGACTCGCTGCTCATCCAGCCGGGCTGGAGCGACGCGCCGGCGGTGATCGAAACGCACAACGATCACCGCATCGCCATGGCCTTCGCCATCGCCGGCCTCGCCCGCGGGAACGTGACCATCGAAAAAGAGCAGGTGGTCTCGAAGTCGTACCCGCGGTTCTGGCGGACGCTCGACGAGGTGACGCAGCGAGGGGTGACATAATCATCTCCCGCCCTCCATGGACGTCTGGTACCTGATCCTCGCCGTGCTGTTCGTTCTCGCGAACGGCTTCTTCGTCGCAACGGAGTTCGCGCTCGTCAAAGTGCGTCCGACGCAACTCGCCGACGAGCTCGCGCGCGGCAGCAAGCGCGCGAAGATGACGAAGCGCGTGCTCAAGCGCCTCGACGGCTATCTCGCCGCGGCGCAGGTCGGGATCACCCTGGCCTCCCTCGCGCTCGGCTGGATCGGCGAGGAGGCGTTCGCGCCGCTGCTCATCCCTCTGTTCCGGTTTCTCGGCGTGTTCGCGGAACCGGTCGCGCACTCCGTCGCCGTGACGATCTCGTTCATCCTCATCTCTTCGATGCACATCGTCTTCGGCGAGCAGGTGCCAAAATTTCTGGCGATCGAAAAACCGGTCGGCACCGCGATGTGGACCTCGCATCTGCTGCACGGCTTCTATCTCTTCACCTACCCCGCGATCTGGCTTCTGCGCAACGCCACCAACGGCGCGCTGCGCATCTTCGGCATTCGGGGGATGTCCGAGGAGGGCGCCGTGCAGTCGGTCGATGAGCTGCGGATGATCCTCGCCAGCTCGGAGAAGGCCGGCATCCTCTCCGAAGAAAACCGCGAGATCATCGAAGGCGTCTTCCAGTTCTCGAAGCGCACCGCGCGGCAGATCATGGTGCCGCGCACGGACGTGGTCGTGCTGTCGACGAAGAAATCGATTCAGGAGAATCTCGAGACCATCGGGCGCACGAAGCACACGCGCTATCCGCTGTGCGACGGCACGCTCGATCAGACGGTCGGGTTGATTCACACGAAGGACCTGTTCCACGCGCAGCTGCGCGGCCCGGGACGGCCTCTCAGTGAATTGAAGCGCGACATTCTCTTCGTGCCGGAGAACAGCACGGTGGAACAGCTGCTCGCGCAATTCATCGAGCACAAGACGCACATGGCGGTGGTGCTCGACGAGTACGGCGGCGCGTCGGGAATCGTGTCCCTCGAGAACATCACCGAGGAATTGTTCGGGCAGATCCAGGACGAATTCGATCGCGAGCGGCCGGAGATCGAGCCGATGGGCAACGGCAAATACCGCGTCCGCGGCGACTATCTGATCGAAGACCTCGCGGATCGCTTGAAGATGAACCTCGGCGAGCCGGAGGAAGAAACGGTGGGCGGCTTCGTCGCCGCGCGCCTCGGCCGCGAGGTCGTGGCCGGCGATCGCACCGCCCTCGGCGATCTCGCGATCACCGTGCTCGAAGCAGAGCGCTTCCGCGTGCGCTGGGTGATGGTCGAAACGAAGATGCCGGAGACGGAAATCGTGGAAGAAGACGAGGACCGTGGAGCGGCGGGTTCTTAGCCCGCCGTCCCAAAATCAGTCTCGTTTGAACATCGAAGTCATTTTGCGCCACGCGCGCGTGATCACGTTCTCGTGGTCGTGCTCGTGCAGCTGAGCCGAATGCCGTGCGACGCGCGCTTCTTTCAAGATCCGATCGGTTTCCTGGATTCGCATTTAACCTCCTTCTGTGTGAATGAATTGCGATCCGGATGCCTGTTTTGAAGCGTGGCGCTCAGCCTGCTCGTGATACGCGACGCAGATGTCGCGCACCTCTTCCGGCGTGTCGACGACGTGAATGCTGTCGACGTCTTCCTGAGTGATGTTGTTCGCGGCGAGGACGCGCTGGCGCAGCCAGTCGACGAGTCCGCTCCAATATTCGCGGCCGAAGAGAATCACCGGAAAGTCGGAGATTTTTTTCGTCTGAATGAGGACGAGCGCGCCGAACAATTCGTCGAGCGTGCCGAAGCCTCCGGGAAACGTGATGAACGCCTCGGAGTACTTCACGAACATCATCTTGCGGACGAAGAAGTAGCGGAAGGTCATGGCCTTGTCGCAGTAGAGGTTCAGCTCCTGCTCGAACGGCAGCTCGATGTTGCAGCCGATCGAAAGCGCGCCAGCCTGCTTCGCGCCCTTGTTCGCCGCCTCCATGATGCCCGGCCCGCCGCCGGTGATGATCGCGAAGCCCGCGCGTCCGAGGAGCTCGGCCGTGGCGACGGCGAGCTCGTAGTAGCGGTCGGAGAGTATCGTGCGTGCCGAGCCGAAGATCGACACGGCCGGATACACGCCGGTGAGGTGATCGATCCCGCTGACGAACTCGCTCGTGATGCGCAGCACGCGCCACGACTCGCTCTGCAGCGTCTCCTCGCGCGACGGACGATCGAGGAGCTTGCGATCCTCGAGCGACTCGCGCCGGGTGGGCGGGACGTGGATGGTGGGTTCTTGCGGCATACGCCGCATTGTATTTTGGAGTGCGGCGGCATAGCCGCCGCTTTTGAAAGCGGTGGCTACGCCACCGCACTCCATAAAGGTTATTGCCGCAACTTGATCACCGCCGTCTCCACGAGCTTGTCCCCAGGCAACCCTTCCTGCCAAGCGGTCGCCTTCACGTCCCCCGTGGAACTGTACGTGCCGAAGGCGGTGCGCACGCGGAAGCGAACGGTCGAGCGCTCGCCCGGCTGGATGTTGCCGAACGTGAAGCGCCACATGTTCGAATTCGGATCGTGCCCGGAGTTCACGCCGCGGTCATTCGTCTGATCCAGCACGACGAGCTGCGGCGGCAGCTCCACTTCGAGCAGGATGTGCTGGATGTTGTTCACGCCGGCGTTCGTGAGCTGGATGTCGAGATTGTCGACGCCCTGTTCCGGCAGATCGTTCGGATGTTCGATGTCGAGCTTCAGCACCTGTCCGCGGCTGGTCAACGCCATGCCGCTCGACTTGCACGCGATCGGCGTAAGAAGCAGCGCGAGCACGGCAACAGCTGTGATCGACAGAAGAATTTTTCGTTTCATGCACAGTCCTCCACGGGCGAGGAAAGTGCAAGCGGTGGACCGTTTGCATATCGTAGCGAGCGCATGAGGTACTACATCGGAGTGGACGGCGGCGCGTCGAAAACCGCCGCGATCGTCATCGATCAAAACGGTGAGCAGCACGGCCGCGGACTCGCGGGCGGATCGAATCATCTGCGCGTCGGCATCGAAGAAGCGACGCGCAACATCGAGCGCGCGGTGAACAAGGCGCTGGTCGAAGCGGGCGTGGCCATTCGCGACGTCGAGTACGCCTACTGCGGCGTCGCCGGCGCGGATCATCCGATCCATCGGCAGAGGGTCGTCGACTCGCTGCGCGTTTATTTTCCGCGCGGCAACTTCATCGTCGACACCGACGCGCGCATCGCCCTCACCGGCGCGATCGGTTTCGGCGCGGGCGTGGTCGTCATTTCCGGCACCGGCTCGATCTCCTTCGGCCGCAACGCGTTCGGCGAAGAGCTGCGCGCCGGCGGCTGGGGTCCGACCCTCGGCGACGAGGGGAGCGGTTTCTGGATCGCGCGCGAAGGCCTCGCCGCGATCGTCCGCGCGCACGACGGCCGTGGCTTCGAGACCAACATGACGGCGCTGCTCTGCGCCGACTACGAGATGTGCAGCCCCGACGATCTGCCGCGCTTCGTCTATGCGACGACGACGAACACCGACGACATCGCGCGCTACGGCAAGCTCGTGATCGAAGCGGCGCAGAGCGGCGATCAAGTCGCGGGCGACATCCTCTCGCGCGCCGGCTCCGAGCTCGCCGAGTGCGTGATCGCCGTCGCGCGCAAGCTGCACATGATCGACACCGAGTTCGACGTCGCCTACGTCGGCGGCGCCTTTCACGCGGGCGATCTGCTCATCAATCCGATGCGTATGCGCCTCAGCCGCGACGCACCCGGCGCCACACTCACGCCTCCGCGCGAAGAACCGGTCGCCGGTGCCGCACGCATGGCCATGGAAGCGGCGCGCGCGCCGCGGCCGGGGCGCGCCGCGTAAACTGAAGGGCGATTGTTCGGGCGCTTCCTCCGCGAAAAGATTCTCGAGATCGGCGCGGCTTTGCTCGCGGCCGCGTTTCTTCTGACCGGACGCGTAACGCCACGCGCGGCGTTGCGCGCGATCGACCTTGAGCTGCTGCTCTTGCTCTTCGCCCTGCTCGTGACCGTCGAGATCCTTCGCGCGTCGGGTTACGTCGATGTCATCGTCGCGAACAGCGTCGCGCGCTTCCGCACCACGCGCTCGTTCGCGTTCGCGCTGCTCGCGTTCAGCGGCCTCCTCGCCTGTCTCGTCACGAATGACGTCGCTTTATTCGTCGTCATCCCGTTCACCATCATCGCCAGCCGCTTCTCCGACTTTGACGTCGAGGACGCGGTCGTGCTCGAGGTGATCGCCGCGAACCTTATCGGCTGCCTCACCCCGCTCGGCAATCCGCAGAACCTCTTCGTCTTTCACCGCTCCGGCTGGTCCGCGGCGGCGTTCGTCGCGACGATGTTCCCGTTCGCGCTTTGGTGCAGCGCGGGCCTCCTCGCGTCGCTGTTTATCCTCGGGCGTTCGCATCCGATGAAGATCAACGCGGGCGAGCTTCCGCCGCGAGATGCGCGCGCCGCGCTCATCGGCGCAATCTGTTTCGCGCTCGTCCTCCTCGAAGTCGCGCGCGTGATCCCGGCCTGGCCTGCAGCGATCGCCGCGCTCGTCGCCGGCGCGTTCCTTCTCCGCCGGCGCATCTTCGACATCGACTTCTCGATCATCCCGCTCTTCTTCTTTGCCTTCATCGTCGTCGAAGGGATGCGCTCGTTCGCGCTCGCGTTTCACACGAACGTCTACTTCACCTCGATCGCGCTCTCGCAGGTGATCTCGAACGTGCCGGCGACGGTGCTGCTCACGCCGTTCGCCGAAGGCGATTGGCGCACGCTGCTCTACGGCGTGAACGCCGGCGGCTGCGGGACGATCATCGCCTCGCTCGCGAATCTCCTCGGCTGGCGCATCTACGTCCGCGAGTCGAACCGCGACCCGCGCTTCTTCCGCCGCCTCACGCTTCTCAACATTGCGTTCCTCGTTTGGGCGGCGCTCGGAGGCTGGCTCATCTTAGAATTGGCGCGGAGGTAGATTCTCATGCGACGTTCCGTCATCCGCGGATTGCTTCTCGTTCTCGTTCTCGCCGTCGGCTTCATCGCCGGCCAGCTCAGCGCCGCCCAGCCGCACATGCAGGCCGCACTCAAGAATCTCCGCCAGGCCCGCGCGAATCTCAACAGCGCGACCGCAGACAAGGGCGGCCACCGCGAGCGCGCGATCGATCTCGTGAACCAGGCCATCGGCCAGGTCGAAGCCGGCATCGCCTACGACCGCCGTCACTAGGTTGCTAAGTTGCCAGGTTGCTAGGTCAGCAACTCAGCAACCGAGCAACCCAGGAACTCAGTCATGGGCAACGAGGCACTTTGCCGCGTGGACATCGGACACGAATCGGCGGAGGCGAAGGCGCTCCTCGAGACCGAGGAGCTGATTGTGCGCGGGGCGCTGCGCGCGAAGATCCCGTTTCGCGAGGCGAAGGACGTCACCGCGGACGGCGGCGTTCTTCGCCTGCGCTGGAACGGCCGCGACGTGGGCATTCACGTCGGCAAGGACGCGCCGAAGTGGGCGGAGAAGATCCGCAACCCGAAAAGCGTCGCCGACAAGCTGGGTATCAAGCCCGAGCAGAAGATCTCGATCATCGGAAAGATCGATGACACCCATTTGCAAGGAAGGGGTGCGGATATTTCGCACAAGCTGCGCCGCGGCAGCGACCTCATTTTCTTCGCCGCGAACGCCCGCGCCGACCTCGGACGGCTCGCCGAGCTGCGCGCCGCGCTCGACCCCGCCGGCGCGATCTGGGTCATCCGTCCGAAGGGCGGAGGCGCGATTACAGAGAGCGAAGTGATGGCCGCGGGCAAAGCCGCGGGGCTCGTCGACGTCAAAGTTGTCCGTTTCTCCGACACCCACACCGCCGAAAAGCTCGTCATCCCGCTCTCAAAACGCCCGTAACAAAAAAGTAACACTCATTTTCTTATTGTTGAGGGGTAGGGATTTCGTGCATTAAATCACTCCTATTGCAGAGTGATTGAGAAAGAAATCGAATACGACGTAATGACCGCGATCCACCTGCCCGTCACGGAGCGCGTTCTCGACAAGCTCGCCGATATCTTGTTTGCTACCGATGAGATACTCGACATGCTTCATGTTGAGGAGACGGTTTACGACTCCCGGACGATCGCAGTGGAATCGGTCGCTCAGAGCGTCTACGACCGCGTCAACGAGCTGATGAAAACGCTCAGCGATTAGCTGGTGCCTTCCGCAATAAGCCCCTTGACGAATTGAACGAGTCGACTTAACTTAACGCTGTTAACTTAACAACGTTAAGTAACGGAGGCTCGTTTGGGACCGAGAGAACGTCGAGAGCGCGAACGCGAAGAGATCCGGACGAAGATCCTGGACGCTGCGCGGGAGCTGTTCGTCGCCGAGGGCTATGAAGCGGTGACGATGCGCCGCATCGCCGACCGGATCGAATACTCGCCGACCGCCATCTACTTCCACTTCCGCGACAAGGAAACGCTGCTGCGCGAGATCTGCGACGCCGACTTCCTCACGCTTGCGCACGAAATTGCCGTTGTCGCCGAGATCCCGGATGCCGTCGATCGCCTGCGTGCGATCGGCCTGGCCTACTTCCGCTTCGGCATGAACTACCCGAATCACTACCGGCTGATGTTCATGACGCCGCATCCGCCGCTCGGCGACGAGCACGAGATCGAGCGCGGCAATCCGGAAGAGGATGCGTACGCGCTGCTGAAGTCGATCGTCGGCCAGGCCATCGCCGAAGGAAAGTTCCGCGACGACGTCACCGACGTCGATCTCGCCGCGCAGACGATGTGGGCCGGCATGCACGGCGTGATCGCGCTGCACATCGCCAAGTGCAACGACACCTGGGTCGACTGGCGTCCGCTCGAAGCGCGCGCGGAGTTGATGAACGAAACGCTGTTGAACGGACTCCTGCGCCATGGCCGTTGATCTCGCAACCAAGTCGCTGCTGCACGACAAGCTGCGCTTCCTGATCACCGTGATCGGCGTGGCCTTCGCGGTGACGCTCGTGTTCGTGCAGGTCGGTCTCTTTCTCGGCCTGATGAGCAACGCCTCGCTGACGATCGAGCAGATCGACGCCGATCTCTGGATCACGTCGCACAACACGCCGAACGTCGACTTCGCGCACGCGTTTCCGGAGACGTACGTGAAGCGCGTCCGCTCGATTCCGGGCGTCACGCGCGCCGACAACCTGATCGTCTGGTTCATGAACGTGAACCTGCCGAACGGCGCGGTCGAAGGCACCGAGGTCTATGCGCTCGAGGATTTCTCCGCGTGGAACTTCCCGCAGGGAATGATCGAAGGCGACCTCTCCGACCTGCGCCGCGGTCCGTACATGGTGCTCGACGACTCGGCGAAGAAGCGCTGGGGCGCGTTCGCGGTGAACGACTACCGCGAAGTGCTCGGGCGCCGGCTGAAGATCATCGGCCGCACGATCGACGCGAAGTCGTTCACCACGACGCCGCTGACGTTCATGGATTTGCGTCTCGCGCAAAGTCTCAACGAGAGCGATCTGCGCGGCAACACGACGTACATCCTGGTGAAGCTCGCGCCGGGCGCCGACGCGGAAGCGGTGCGCCGCGAGATCCGCCGCCGCCTTCCGTACAACGACGTCTACACGAAGGCGGGGTGGGCGAAGCAGTCGCGCTCGTACTGGATCGAGTCAACGGGACTCGGTCTCAACATGTACATCACGGTCTTCCTCGGCTGTCTCGTCGGGATCGTCGTCGTCGCGCAGACGCTCTACACCTCGACGATGGAGCACATCCGCGAGTTCGGCACGGTGAAGGCGATCGGCGGCGGCAACCGCGACATCTACGCAATCCTCGGCAAGCAGGCCACGATCGCCGCCGTCGCCGGCTTCGGCCTCGGCGCATTGCAGGCCTTCGCGCTGCGGCCGCTGATGGCGAAGATCGATCTGAAACTGATCATCCCGACGGAGCTCTACGTGCTCGTGCTCATCGGCTCGATCGCGCTCTGTCTCACCGCCGCCATGATTTCGTTCCGAAAGGTAGCGTCGATCGACCCGGCGCTGGTGTTCAGAACATGAGCATTCTTCACACGCGCAACGTCCAAAAGTCCTTCACCGAGGGACGCGAGACCGTGACGGTTCTCCGCGGCATCGACTTCTCCGTCGAACGCGGCGAGATCGTGTCGCTCGAAGGTCCGTCGGGCTCGGGAAAGACGACGTTCCTCTCGATCCTCGGCTGCATCCTCACGCCGACGAAGGGCGACGTCGTGATCGAAGGCAATTCGGTCGCGGAGAAAAATCTCGCCGCGATCCGCAAGCGCTCGCTCGGATTCGTGTTCCAGCAATTCAATCTCTTCCCGTCGCTCACCGCGCTCGAGAACGTCGAGTACGCGCTGAACGTGAAGGGCGTTCGCGGACGCGACGCGCGCAGCGAGGCGCAACGCGTCATCGAGGCCGTCGGCCTCGGCGATCGCCAGAACTTTCTGCCGCGCGATCTGAGCGGCGGACAGAAGCAGCGCGTCGCGATTGCACGCGCACTCGCCGGCAAGGCGCCGATTCTTCTCGCCGACGAGCCGACCGCGAATCTCGATTCGACCGTCGGCACGCAGGTGCTGGAGATGTTCCGCGCGCTCGCAAAACAGGAAAACCGCGCCCTCGTGATCGTCACGCACGATCCGAAAGTGCGCACGATCGCCGATCGGGTGGCGAAGATTCAGGACGGAGCTTTGGTATGAACCGCTTTCTCTATCCCATTCTCGGATTGCTCATTCTCGTGGCGACGGTGGCGCAGGTAAGTGCGACCCGTGGAGCGGCGGGCTCTCAGCCCGCCGAAGCGGGCGCGCTAAGAGCGCGCCCCTCCACAATCGCCGCCGAGGGGCGCGTCGTCGCGTATCCCGGCGCCGAAGTCACGGTCGGCAGCGACGTCGCCGGCACGATCCAGCGGCTGAACGTCGAAGAAAAGCAGACCGTGCGTAAAGGCGACGTGATCGCGGTCATCGAAGCGAACGACACGCGCGCGGCGCTCGGCGTGGCCCGCGCGCGCGTTAGCGAGTCCGATGCGGACATTCGCTTGTACGCAACCGAAAGCGAGCGCGCGAAGAATCTCTGGCACGTCGAAGTCGGCTCGAAGCAGGCGTGGGAGAAAGCGGAGCGCGATCTCGATGCGACGCGGGCGCGGCGTGCGTCGGCCGCGGCGGAAGTGCGGCGGCTCGAAGCGCTGATCGAGAAGACCATCATCACCGCGCCGATCGACGGCGTGGTCGTCGAGCGCGCGGTGCACGCCGGCGAAACGATCGCGTCGGGCGATCCGCTGATCACGATCGCCGATCTGAAGAAGACGCGCGTCGAAGCGGAGGTCGACGAATTCGACGCCGCGCGCGTGAGTCTCGGCGCGCCGGTAACGGTGCAGGCGGAAGGCTACGATCATCCGTGGCGCGCGACGATCGAAGAGATTCCCGACAGCGTCGTCAACCGCCGGCTCAAGCCGCAGGATCCGTCGAAGCCGATCGATACGCGCGTGCTCCTCGTCAAGGTCGCGTTCGCTGAGGCGACGCCGCTGAAGCTCGGGCAGACGGGTGGAAGTACGGATCGCGCAGCGCTGACGGGAAGACGGAAAGATTTACCACGGGGCGGCTCATCGGGCGTATCCTAATTGGGTCCAAGAGTCCCAAATGAAACCCCTCGCCCTGGTGATCGATCGCGACGCCGGCACGCGGAAGCTGCTTGACGTCTTGCTGACGCGTTTCGGCTATGAAGTCGATCGCATCGCCTGGACCGCGGACGGCGTGACGCTCTTGCAGCTGATCGACTACGACTTCGTCCTCGCGGAAGACGAAGAGGTCGCGCGGTGGATGAAACAGCATCGCCCCGAGGCGCTGTCGCGGATGATGATCGTCTCCGCGGCGACCGATGCGCAGCTGCAGCGCATGTGGAGCGAGTGGGACCGCGTGCGGATCGTGCGCAAGCCGTTCGAGCTCGCCGACGTCATCGACGCATCGCGCGTCGCGGCGAATCGGACGAGGCGCGAGCCCGCGGCCGAGGAGCTGTTCTGGCGGCAGTCGATGATCGCCGGCGCGAAATCGGGCATCGTCGCGCGGCGCGACGGCGACACGCTGTCGCTCGTCGCGAAATTCGGGTACGAGCCGAGATGCCGCCGAGGGGTATTTTCCGATGAGCGTGAACGAGCAGTATCCGCTCTGCGCCGCGATCCGTCATGAACGGCCGGTCTTCATCTCCTCGCTGGCAACGAATCCCGATTATCCGGTGCTCGCCGGAATCTGGCAGGCAAACCGCACGCGCGCCCTCGGGGTCGTTCCGATTCTGCGGGGAGAGCAAGTGATCGGCGCGGCCGGCTGGGCGTTTCGCGACGCGCAACGCTTCGGCGAGGCGGAAAAGCGCACGTGGATGTCGATCGCGCAGAATGCCGCTTCGCTGGTAGACGACGGCGCCGCGTCCGCACAACCGGTCTCGAACACCGGCGCGTAGATCGAACTGAATGAATGCGCAGTGGGAAGTCCTCAACGAGGTCGCGCGTATTGCTACGCTCGATCTGGAGCTGCGTCCGCAGCTGCAGCGAATCACGGACACGCTGGCGCGAAAATTCGGCTGGCAGTTCGTCGCGTTGATGACCATCGACCGCGACCGCAACGCGTTCGTCTGCGAAGCGATGACGAGCGAAGTGCAAACGTCCGTCTATGTCGGCTACGGCCGCACCCTCGGCAGCGGCGTCGTCGGACAAGTCGCCGAGACCGGACAGCCGATCGTCATCGATGACGTGCGCACGTGGCCGAACTTCGTCGACACGCTGCCCGGCGCGAGGTCGGAGATTTGCGTGCCGGTCTGCCATCACGGCGGTCTCGTGGCCGTCCTCAACATCGAGAGCACCGAGCTCGGCGCATTTCACGGACAGCTCCCGCTGCTGAAAACGGTCGCCGATCAGATCGCGGGCGCGATCGCGAGCGCGCAGCTCGTCGAAGAGCTGCGGCGGCGCGTGCGGCTGATGGAGATGATGAGCGAGGTCTCGCGGACGGCGCTCGAAGCCGATGATCTCGACGAGCTGCTCCAGATCATCGTCGGCTACATCCACGAGCGCTTCCCGCTCGAACTCGTGGCGATCGTGCTGTACGACGCCGAGGGCGACGAATTCGTACAGATCACCAGCGCCGGCGAGATGCTCGTCGCGCCGCCGTCGCGATGGCCGGCCGGCGCCGGCATCATCGGCCGCTGCATTCGCACCGGCGAGACGCAAATCGTGCGCGACGTCTCGCGCGATCCCGAATACATCACCGTCAACCCGCGCTCGCACTCCGAGGCCGTGATTCCGATCCGCTTCAAGGACAAGCTCCTCGGCGTCCTGAACCTCGAGAGCGAGTCTCCCGAAGTCTTCGTCCCCGCAAGCGTGCTCGCCTTCGAAGCCTTCGCCGACCAGGTCGCAGGCGCGATCCATCTCTCGACCGTGAACGCGAGCCTCGCCGAAACCTCGTCGCAGCTCGAACAAAAAAGCAGCGCGCTCGAACAAGCGAACGAGCATCTCGCGCAGGCAATCGAAACGCTGCATCACATCTCGACGCAGGACGGACTCACCGGCGTCGCGAACCGAAGGCATTTCGACGAGACGCTCGCCCTCGAATGGCGCCGCGCCGCACGCAGCCGCTCCCCGCTGTCGCTGCTCATGCTCGACATCGATTACTTCAAGGCGTTCAACGATGCCGCTGGCCACCAGGCCGGCGATGACACTCTTCGCCGCGTCGCCCAGGCCCTGCGCGACAACCTCCACCGCGCCGCCGATCTCGTCTCGAGATACGGCGGCGAAGAATTCGCGATCCTCCTCCCCGAGACCGAAGGCGACGCCGCCCGCATCCTCGCCGAGAGCCTCCGCGCCCACATCGAATCCCTCGACATCCACCACCCCACCGCCCCCGAGGGCCACGTGACCGTGAGCATCGGCCTCGCCTGCGCCATCCCCCCACGCGACGGCGCCAACGCCGGAGAATTCATCCGCTACGCCGACGCAGCGCTGTACGACGCGAAGCGGAGTGGGAGGAATCGGGTGGTGGCCTAACAATCAAGTGTCATTCCGAGCCGCGTAGACGGCGAGGAATCCCCCGAATCAGGAGATCCCTCGCTCCGCTCGGGATGACACGATTGCAACCTAACGCCGCCCCTTCCGCACCCTTGGCGGCGGATCCCTCCGTAGCGTCTCCCCCGCCCGCCGCCCGTTCGGGATGAGGTCCTGGCGCGCGGGGACGACTTCGACGCCTTGTTCGCCGCGCCTTCCGGCTCCGCCGCGGCGGGCTTTTTCGAGGGTCATGAGGAAGCCGAAGGCGGGGTCTTTGAACTGGAGGTGACGGAGCATGTGCCAGTGGCGGTGCACGTACGCCTGCAGGTACGCGAGCACGTGGCCGAGGGAGATGATGCGGCAGGGGGGACTTGCGAGCCCGGGGGGAAGGAGCCGAAGGCGATGAGGCGGACGGAGGACGACGGCGGGATTTGCGCGCTTCCGGAATGCAGGAGCTCGCCCACGACCCGATTGGCGTCCATGACTTCGCCGAAGCGGTTGATCACCGTCTTCAGAACCTCCGGATCGCGGATGCCGGTGTTGATGCCGACGCGTCCTTCCTTCACCTCGCCGATCACCATGTCGATCGAATTCTCGGGAACGGCGAGGCCGGGATCGAGGCCGGAGAGGTCGATCAGTTTCGGCGCTTTCCGGCCCCCACGCGCCATCGGCTCGCCGGTGGGAAAGCGGAAGGCGAGGATGTCGATGTCGGTCAGCGTGCGGAAGCCGGAGCGCGGGGTGCCGGCGATGACGGGGTACTCAGCGGACGTAAAGTATCCGTTCAGCTGAAGATACGCCTGCACCAGCGCAACTGCATGATCCATCGGTGCACACAGTTGCGGGCACTGTGCCTACTTGTGCTCGACAGCCAGCCCGTCGCCTCGTCCCGGCTCGTCGAACCACGCCCGCGCCGCGGCGTCGTTCTCCATCCACGCTCGCAAAAACGCGACCGTGATCGCCGCGATCTGCGCGTGATGCGGATCCTCGGCTGCGGAGAACATGTTGTGATTCACGCCCTGCAGCGTGACGAGATACTGACCGCGTGACGACTCGAACGGAATCCGCCGATGCCGCGGAAACGTGCGATAGATCAGACTCGTGTCGCAGGTGCCGGTGAGATTCAGCACCGGGATATCGATCGCCTTGTAGCTGCCTGCATCGTTGCACCATCGATGTCGGCACCATACCGTTACACCGGTCACGATCACCCTCACGCGCGGATCGCGCAGCGAGCCGCCGTCCGGCGCGCGCATGCCCGCGACGGCGAACGCCGTGAATGCGCCGGCGGAATGGCCGACCACCGCGACGCGGGTCATGTCGAGCGCCGGATCGCCCGCGAACGAATCGAGCACGAAGCTGACGTCGAGCGCGCGGTTGATCCAGTTCTGCTTCTCTTTCGTCGCGCGATAGAGCGCGCGGTAGCCGCGCTTCAGCATCGCGCGATCCGTTCCCGCGTGCGTGAGATGAATCGCGTAGAAGCCGGCGCGTGCGAGCGCGCGTCCGAGGTATGCGTACGAGTCGCGGTCCTCGCCGATGCCGTGCGAGAAGATCACGACCGGAAAGGGGCCCGGTCCTGCGGGCGAGTAAATGAATCGGCACCGCGCGCTCGCGCTTCGCGTCGACGAACTGGCCGGTCGTTTCGACCACGCCGAACGAAGCGCGAGTTGCGGGAAACGGCACGCGCTTCGGCGGCAGATTAGGGTAGCGAGGTGCAGCAGGCAGCGCAGAAGAGCGCCGTGAAGAGCACTGCATAAGATCGGATGCACATTCGCGAGGAGTGTACACTGCACATACAAAATTCATGGCTGCCACGAACAAGCTGAAGTACGACTGCCTGAAGTGCCCCGCGTACTGCTGCAGCTACGAGCGGATCAACGTCAATCGCCGCGATCTCAAACGCCTCGCGAAGCACTTTGACATCGACGTCGAGACCGCCGAGCGGCGCTTCACGAAAATCAAAGACGGCGACGTCGTGCTGCGCCATCAGAAGGACGAGATCTACGGCAGCGTCTGCATGTTCCTGGATACGAAAACGCGGCGCTGCACGATCTACACGGCCCGGCCCGGCGTCTGTCACACCTATCCCGATCGCCCGCGCTGCGGCTACTACGACTTCCTCAGTTGGGAGCGCGAGTTCCAGGATGATGAGGACTTCGTACCGCTGAAGATGTGTTGATCCGCGCGATGATTCACCGCGCACTCGCAACCGCGCTCGTCCTTTTCGCGACGGGCGTTTTCGCTCAGCAATTCGAAGAACAGGTCTCCGTCAGCTACGTGATGATCCCGTTCACGGCGTTCAACTCCGGCGGAGCGCCGATCATCGATCTCAAGCCGAAAGAAGTCTCGCTGTTCGTCGACGATCAGCCGGTCGCGACGGACATGTTCGAAGTGTCGTTCAACGCGCCGGTGTCATGGACGATCCTCCTCGACGGCTCCGGCTCGATGGGGCTCGCCGGAAAGATCGACGCCGCGAAGGCCGCCATCAACGCGCTCACCGCGCGCCGCCGCCCCGGCGACGACTTCGCGCTCTACGTCTTCGACGCCGAGGGACACGCGAAGGATTTCGTGCCCTTCACCGACAATCCGTCGGCGATCACGCGCGCGCTCGACGTCGTGAAGCCGTGGGGCAAGACCGCGTTCTTCGACGCGCTCGCGGAAATGCCGGCGCGCAGCGACCTCGGACGCAATCCGTCGCGCGCGATCATCCTGCTCAGCGACGGCATCGACAACAACTCGACGCTCACGCGCGAACAGATCCAGAAAAAACTCGAAGCGGTGGCGATCCCGATCTACGCGTTCGGACTGCGCGAGCCCGCGGAACTGAAGAAGGTTCCGGCGATCAGCGAGGAGATGTCGAACATCGATCGTCCTCGAAGAGCTCGCCTCGGCGACGGGCGGAAAACTGTTCGTCGGCAACCAGCCGGAACAGATCGCAAAGTCAATGGATGGAATCGAATCCACACTTCGGGCGCAATACTTGATAGGGTTTCCACCAACCGGCAAAGGTACAGTAAAGTACCGCCGCATTTCGCTGAAGCTCGCGGGCCGAGTCCGTTCCGTCCGTGTTCGTGCCGGCTACCGTGGCACCGAGCCTCCGGTCCTGAGCGCCTCCTCCCGTGGCCAGAAGCGCAACGAAAGGAAAAAAGGTTGATGAAGAAGTCCACCCCGGTGCTGTCAGCGGCTGTGCTGGCTGTGGTCCTGAGCGCTTGCGCGACCAACAAGGCGGTCGACAAGAAAATCGCCGAGGCCCAGGCACAGTCGAATCAAAAAATCGAGTCGGTGGCGTCGCAGGTCGAGACGCTGCAGCAGAAGCAGACGCAGACCGATGTGAAGCTCGAGGAGCTCTCGCAGTCGGCGCAGGAAGCGCTCAAGCGCGCGCAGGAAGCAGGCGTGCTGGCGAAGGGCAAAGTGGTCTTCGAGCAGACCTTCGCCGAAGATCGCGTGAAGTTCAAAGTCGACAAGTACGACCTCGATGATGCCGCGAAAGCGGCGCTCGACGAATTCGGCAACCGCGTAAAGACGCTGACCGATCAGTACTTCATCGAGATCCAGGGACACACCGACGACTCGGGCGGCGAGCGCTACAACGAAGAGCTCGGCCAGCGCCGCGCCGATTCGGTGCGCCGCTATCTCTCGCGTGAGCACAAGCTCCCGCTGAACCGGATGTCGACGATCTCCTACGGCGACACGCTGCCGGTCGAGTCGAACAAGACCAAAGCGGGACGCTCCGCGAATCGCCGCGTCGTGCTCGTGGTTCTCGAATAGATCTCAGCGACACGCGGTACGAAAAGGCCGGCGTACACACGCCGGCTTTTTGTTTTCGAGGGGCGAACGGTAGCGCCCTTTGGGAGTGCGGCGGCAAAGCCGCCGCTTTGAAAGCGGTGGCTATGCCACCGCACTCGAAATGTCGCCACGACCGGCGCGTGGTCGCTCGTGCCGATCTCGCGGTGCGAGGGGCACGACACCGCGCGCGCGGCGAGCGATTCGCTCGCGAGCACGTAGTCGAGGCGCCAGCCGATGTTGCGCTCCTTCATGTTCCGCCACGGCGCCCACCAACTGAAGTATCCGTCGTCGTTCGGATGGAGCATGCGCCCCACGTCGACGAGTCCTCCCTCGCTGATCAATCGCTCGAGCAGCGCGCGCTCCTCCGGCAGCTGTCCGATCGCGCGCGGCTTGCGCTCTTTCGGATGCACGTCGATGTCCGCACGGGCGATGTTCATGTCTCCGCAGAGCACGAGCTTCAGGCCGCGCGCGCGAATCCCGGCGGCGTAGCCGATCAGCGAGTGGATGAAGGCGATCTTCGCGTCGAAGTCCTTCCCGCCGTTCGGAACGTACACGCTGGTGAACACCGTGTCCTCGATTTGAGCCTCCACGATCCGCGTCTCGTGATCGAAGTCGGGATGGTTGAACACGACGTCGTCCGCGAACTCACGGCGGATGTGCAGGCCGACGCCCGAGTATCCGCCGGCGCCATGCCAGTAGCACGTATATCCTTCAATCGAACAGCTTTGCGGGATTTGATCGAGCTTCGCTTTGATCTCCTGCAGGCAGATCACATCGGGCTGCGCGGAGGCCACCCACTGCGGAAATTGCTCGTGCCGCGCGCGGATCCCGTTCACATTCCAGGTGGCGACTTTCATGGTCCGCGGATTGTATCGGGCCGGGCATGATCTGGAGGTCACATGCGTAACCGCTCCCTTCTCTTTCTCCTTCTTCTCCTTTCCACCACTTCGCTTTTTGCCCAGGACTGGCGGCGCGCGCGGCGCACGCCGTATGAAGATCGCTTCGAGCTCACGCCGTTCATCGGCTATCGCTGGGGCGGGACGATCTTCGCCGACCAGACGTTCGTCTTCACGCAGGATCTCGACGTGAAGAACAGCGCGAACGTCGGCATCAACCTCGGCATCCCCCTCGGACAGAGCGGCATGAAGCTCGAGCTGATGGCGAATCATCAGTCGTCCGAGCTCGAGACCGATCGCGGTCTCTTCGAGCCGACAGCCGGCGTCGCCGACATCGACATCACCTATCTGCACGCCGGCCTGCAGATCCCGTTCGCGCGATCGCGCAATCTCACGCCGTACGTCGTCGCCAGCGCCGGCATCGCGAATCTCGATCCGCAGCTCGGCGGCGTGTCGGACGAGACGCGCTTTTCCGCGTCGGCGGGCATCGGCATCAAGGCGCCGATCAGCAACAACCTGAGCTTCCGCTTCGAAGGCCGCGGCTACTACACCGCGCTCGAAGATCAGAGCGACTGCCGCATCTGCGACTACTACTACAACCGCGACTTCTATCAGGGAGAAGTCAACCTCGGTCTGGTATTCTCGTTCTAAGTGGTCACAACGAGCCGCATCATCGCCGCGCTGGCTTATGCCGGCGCGGCGTTTTTGTTTGGCCTCGCCCTCGGCGAGCGCGGCGAGCTCGGGCCCGTGCAGTACCTCTTCTGGTTCGTGATCCCGATCGCGACGTTCGTCCTCGCGGTGATCGCGAAGCAGGGCCGCGCGGAAGTGTTTCTCACCGGCCTCGTGATGTTCGCGGGCCTGAGGTGGGGACAGGCGTCGTTCGCGCTGGCGTGGGATGAATGCGTGCTGCGCGGCCGGGTCGTGCGCGCGCAAGTCGTCGAGCATCAGCAGCGCACCGGAGAGTATCCTGCGCGCTTGCAGGACCTGGGAATCACTCTTCCCTGCCGCTGCGTGCTGCGCAAAACGATCCTGCACTACTACGCGAACGAGCGGGGATTCCGGCTGTGGATGTCGAACGAGAAGGAACGACGAGCTTTTTGAAGAAGCGCGCCGACGTCGCGGCGATCGCGCTGATCGTTCTTTCCCTCGTGCGCATGATAGCGACGTTCACGATCTACTCGGCGACCGTCGACGAGCCGATGCACATCTCCGCGTCGCTGCAGCTCTACACGGTTCACGACTACAGCTATCAGCCGGAGAATCCGCCGCTGCCGCGCGTCATCTTCGGACTCGCGCCGTGGCTCGGCGGGATGAAGTTCGATCCGAGCATTCGCATGGAAGAGCAGCTGCAGCGCGTCTTCTATTCGAACGATCGCTATCGAACGAATCTCGTGCTCGCGCGCGTCGGAAACCTCGTCTTCTTCACGCTCGCCGCGCTGGCGACGTGGTGGTGGGGACGCCGCGAGCTCGGCGCGATGGGCGGCCTCATTACGGCGGCGCTGTTCACGCTGCAGCCGATCGTCGTCGGCTATTCGGGATTGACCACGCACGACGGACCGGCGACGGCCGGCGTCGCGGTGGCGCTGCTCGCGTTTCTTCGCTGGATGGATGTGCCGTCGACGCGGCGGGCGATCGTGTTCGGCGCCGCGTACGCGATCGCGATCCTCTGCAAGTTCTCGTGCGTCGGATATCTGCCGATGGCGTGTCTGGCGATGTATCTCGTGCGCTGCGTGCGCGACGCGAACACGCGCGCGGCGTGGCGGCGCATCGTGCCGAGCTTTTTCGCGGCGCTCGTCACGTGCCTGGTGATGATCTGGGCCGGCTACGCCTTCACGATGGATCGCGTGGAGATACTCGAAGGCGTACGCGACATTCTCGGCAACGGCGCCGTCGCGCGCTTCGTGACCGAGCATCCGAAGTGGCCGCTGCCCGCGCCGATGTTCTGGATGGGCGTCGGCGGATTGATTCGCTTCGATCGGTTGGATTTCTACGGGATCCTCTTCGGCGAGATCAAAGCGCGCGGCTGGTGGTATTACTTTCCGATCGCCGTCGCGCTGAAGTCGACGCTCGCCTCGCTCGTCCTCGCCCTCGGCGCACTCTTCGCGTGGCGAATGCGCGCCGCCGGCGAGGCGCTCGCGGCGGCGCTGGCGATCCTCGCGCTCTCGATGACCAGCCACCTCGATCTCGGCGTGCGCTACGTGCTGCCGATGTACGTGCCGCTGAGCGTCGCCGGCGCCGCGGCGGCGCTGGCGATGTTCGAGCGCCGCCGACTGCGCATCGCGGCGTACGTGCTGCTCGCGTGGCACTGCGTGGCATCACTCACCGCGATTCCCGATGCGTTTCCCTACTTCAATGAAATCGCCGCACGGCGGCCGTGGGTGTATCTCGTCGACAGCAACATCGACTGGGGACAGGACATCCTCCGCCTCAAACGCGTGCTGCGCGAGAAGAAGGTCGACCGCGTCGGCATCGCGGCGATGGGCTGGAACGACTGGGATGCGCTGCGCTTCCCGCCGCACTATGAGCTGCAACGCGACGCGCCGTCGCAGGGCTGGGCCGCGGTGAGCGAACATCTGTACTGGTTCGTCGGCTACCGCTGGCTGCATGGACGCCCGTACGAACGCGTCGGAAAATCGATCCGGCTCTACTACATCCCATGAGTCGCCGCACGTACGTCGCCGCCGTCGCCGCGCTGATCGCGATCGCGGTCATCCGCGTCGCGGCGACGCATCGCGTGTTTTCGCGCGACCGCGGATGAGCCGATTCATCTCGCCGCCGGCTACGAATGGTTTCACGGCATCTACACGCTCGACCCGACGCATCCGCCGCTCGCGCGCATCTTCTTCGCGCTGCCGCTGCGCAACCTGCCGCAGCCGGAACAGAAGAACATGATCGATCGCGGCAATCAGCTGTTGTACGACGGCGATCATTACGAAAAGAATCTCGCGCGCGGACGGATGGGAAACCTGCTGTTTCTCATCCTCGCCTGCGTCGCGGTGGCCGCGTGGGCGAAGCATGCTGTACGGCGAAATCGTCTCGCTGATCGCGGTCGCGCTCTTTTCGAACGCGCCGCCGATTCTCGGACACGCCGGCCTGATGACGACCGATGTCTCCGTCGCGGCGACGCTGCCGCTTGCCCTGTACGCGCTCGATCGCCTCCTCGTTGCCCCTCTCCCCGCTTCGCGGGGAGAGGGTGGCCGCAGGCCGGGTGAGGGGCTGTTCCTCGGCATCGCCATCGGCCTCGGCGTGCTGTCGAAGCTCTCGTTCCTCGTCTACTTTCCCGTTTGCGCGATTGTGCTGATCGCGCTTCGCCGCCCAAAACTTGTGCTACTCCGCGCGCTCGCTGTTGCCGTCGTCGTCGCGTTCTTCGTCGGCTGGGCCGGCTATCGCTTCGAATTCAAACGCCCGGTCGACATCGAGCCGCAGGCGCCGTCGTTCTTCGAAGCCGCAGGCGTGCCGCCGTCGCTTGCAATGACGAAGCTCCCCGCGCCGTCGCTCCCCGTCGGCTTCGTCCGCGTCCGCCTGCACGATCGCCTCGGCCACACCGCATTCCTGCTCGGCAAAACGAGCCGCACCGGCTGGTGGTATTACTTCCCGGTCGTCTTCTTCTTCAAAACGCCGTTGCCGCTGCTAGTCCTTTTCGCGCTCGGCGTGCGGCGAGCATGGCCGCTCGCGCTCATCGCCGCCGCGATCATGCTCATCGCCATGACCGCGTCGCTCAACATCGGCCTGCGGCACATCCTCCCGATCTACGCGCCGTTCTGCATCGTCGCCGCGGTCGGCGTGCACGCGATTGAAACGAATCGTGTCCATCGTGCTCGTCGCATGGCTCGTCATCGAAGTCGCCATCGCCCATCCCGACTACATGGCCTGGTTCAACCAGCTCGCCGGCCGCAATCCCGCGCACGTCGCCGTCGACAGCAATCTCGATTGGGGCCAGGACATCCTTCGCCTCGCGCGCGTGGTCAAGCAGCGGCGCATTGAAAAGCTCTGGGTGGTGATGAACAACGCGACCTGGCTGCCGATGCACGGCATCAACGCCGAAGGACTGCCGCCGAATACGAAGGTCAGCGGCTGGATCTCCGCCGGCGAAAACTGGACCGCGTTCACCGACGAATACGACTGGCTGGAAGCGTATCGACCGGCCCAACGCGTGGGCCGGTCGATTCGGCTGTATCACATTCCTTAATTCACCGCGATCGCTTCCGGCTCGAGCGACAGCTCGACCTTGCCGTCCGCCGTCGCGTTCACGAACACCGTGTCGCCCGGCTTGAACACGCCTTCGAGCAGCCGGATCGCCAGCGGATCGATGATCTCGCGCTGCAGCGCGCGCTTGAGCGGCCGCGCGCCGAACGCGGGATCGTAGCCTTCGCGCGCGAGCGCTTCCTTCGCGTGATCGCTGATGTCGATCATCAGGCCGCGCTCCTCGATCCGCTTCGCCAGGCGCTTGAGCTGAATGCCAATGATCTGCTTGATCTGCTGCAACTCCAGCGAGTGGAACACGATCACGTCGTCGATGCGGTTGAGGAACTCCGGGCGGAAGCGCTGGTGCAGCTCCGCCTCGACCATCTTGCGCATCTCGTCTTCCGCCATCGCGCCCTTCGAGGCCTCGTGGATGTACTGCGAGCCGACGTTCGACGTCATGATGATGACGCTGTTCTTGAAGTCGACGACGCGCCCTTTCGAGTCCGTCAGCCGGCCGTCGTCGAGGATCTGCAGGAAGATGTTGAACACCTCCGGATGCGCCTTCTCGATCTCGTCGAACAGCACCACCGCATACGGCCGGCGGCGGATCGCCTCGGTGAGCTGGCCGCCCTCTTCGTAGCCGACATATCCGGGAGGCGCGCCGATGAGACGCGCCACCGCGTGGCGCTCCATGTACTCCGACATGTCGATGCGCACCATCGCGTTCTCGTCGTCGAAGAGAAACTCCGCGAGCGCGCGGGCGAGCTCGGTCTTGCCGACGCCGGTCGGTCCCATGAAGATGAACGAGCCGATCGGACGATTCGGATCCTGCAGTCCCGCGCGCGAGCGCCGCACCGCGTTCGCCACCGCGCGCACCGCATCGTCCTGTCCGACGACGCGCCGGCGAAGGTTGTCCTCCATCCGCACGAGCTTCTGGATCTCCGACTCGAGCATGCGTGTGACCGGAACGCCGGTCCACTTCGCCACGATCTCGGCGATGTCCTCTTCCGTCACTTCCTCGCGGAGCAGCGCGCCGCTCTTCTGCATCTCCGCGAGCTGCGCCGTCTTCTCCTCGATCTGCCGCTGCAGCTGCGGAATGAGTCCGTAGCGCAGCTCCGCCGCGCGATTCAGATCGCCCTCGCGTTCCGCGCGGTTCGCAGCCTCGCGCTCATCCTCGAGCCGCTTCTTCACATCGTTGATGTCGGTGATGACGCGCTTCTCGCTCTCCCACTGCGCCTTCAGTCCGGAGATCTTTTCCTGCAGCTCCGCGATCTCCGCGCGCACGCCGCGCAACCGCTCCTTCGTGACCGGATTTCCCTCTTCCTTCTGCAGCGCCTGCTCTTCGATCTGCAGCTGCGTGAGGCGCCGCGTCAGCTCGTCGATCTCCTGCGGCATCGAGGTCAGCTCGATGCGCAGCCGCGACGCCGCTTCGTCGATGAGATCGATCGCTTTGTCGGGAAGGAAGCGATCGGTAATGTAGCGATGCGAAAGCGTCGCCGCGGAGACGATCGCCGAGTCGCGAATCGTCACCTTGTGATGCACTTCGTACCGCTCCTTGAGACCGCGCAGGATCGCGATCGTGTCCTCGACCGTCGGCTCGCCGACGTACACCGGCTGGAAGCGCCGCTCGAGCGCCGCGTCTTTCTCGATGTGCTTCTGATACTCGTTGAGCGTCGTCGCGCCGATCGCGCGCAGCTCTCCGCGCGCGAGCGCCGGCTTGAGCATGTTCGACGCGTCCATCGCCCCTTCCGCCGCACCCGCGCCGACGAGCGTGTGCAGCTCGTCGATGAACAGCACGACGTCGCCTTCACTCTCTTCGACTTCCTTGATGACCGCCTTCAACCGATCCTCGAACTCGCCGCGATACTTCGCGCCGGCGATCAGCGCGCCGAGGTCCAGCGAGACCACGCGCTTGTTCTTCAAGCCCTCGGGGACATCACCCGCGACGACGCGCCGCGCGAGCCCTTCGACGATCGCCGTCTTGCCGACGCCGGGCTCGCCGATGAGCACCGGATTGTTCTTCGTGCGCCGCGACAGCACCTGAATCACGCGGCGGATCTCCTCGTCGCGTCCGATGACCGGATCGAGCTTCCCGCGCCGCGCGAGCGCCGTCAGATCGCGCGCGTAGCGCTCGAGCGCCTGGTACTTGTCCTCGGGATTCTGATCCGTCACGCGCTGCGTCCCACGCACCGACTGCAACGCCTTCAGCACCGCGTCTTTGACGACGCCATGCCGCTTGAGAATCTCGTTCTTCTGCTCCGCGAGGCCGAGGAGCAAATGCTCGGTGGAGACATACTCGTCGTTGAACTGCGCCGCCGCCGCGAACGCCGCGTCGAACACCTTGCGCATCTCGGACGACACCATCGGCTCCGCCGACGCCCCGCCGACCTTCGACAGCTTCGCCAACTCCGCCGCCGCTTCGGCTTCGATCGCCGCCGGCACCACCCCGAGCTTGTTCAGGGTCGGCGCAACGATCCCGCCCTCCTGCCGAACCAGAGCCAGCAGCAGGTGATTCGGATTGAATTCCGCGTTCCCCGCCCCCCGCGCAAGGTTCTGCCCCTCGACGACCGCCTCCTGCGCCTTGACCGTAAGCTTATTGAAATTCATACTTTGCCTCACATTGAGTCCGAATGACTCAAGGTGTTAAACCGGCAAATGTTACCGGCCATTCCGGGACGTGCAAGAAGCGGGCGTTCCGAGGTATTGTTGATACGGTCATGACCAAGGTAGCTTACAGCCGAGTACGACGCGGCCGCACAACACGCTTCGGCTCGTCGAGCCGCTCGAAGGAGTGAAGGATCGACGCGACGTGGAGGTGACAGTCTCGGTCGAAAACCCGGTCGATCCCGAGCGACGACGACGAAGTTCAGCGGCGTGCTTTCGAAAGAGGCGGGCGATTCTCTCGCCCGCGCGTACGAAGAAATGTTCTGGCGACAACAGTGAAGAAGATTGAGCGTCTCGCGCTGGATGCCAGTGCCATCATTGATCTTCTTCGACCAGATCTGGCCAGACCCGCCGTATGGCGTGATGCTCAGCGTCTCTACTCCCAGTGACGGCCTTGGGAGAATTGTTGGCTGGTGCGCTAGCAGATCGAAGCGCATGACGGAGAACGTCACGAACATCGAGGAATTTGCTGCGCTCACGATGTCCTTCTGCCCAGCGCTGAGACAGCTCGAATCTATGGACGATTGCGCGTCGCACTTCGTGGCGAGGTCGTGAAGCAGTCGCAAGTATCAACGACCTCTGGATCGCCGCTGTCTGCATCGAGCATGACTCTACCGTTGCTCACCAGCGACAACGGCTTCGACGCGATCTCCGGCTTGGAAGTCCTGCACTGGTAATTTGCTTATACTCGAAGCATGACCGCCGCCGCCCAACCCCTCCACGAAGTTCGTCCCCAATCCCAACTCTTCGAGACTCTCCTCGAGCTCATCCGCCGCACGTCCACCCAATTGCCGGAGGACGTCGTGCGCGCGGTGACCGGCGCGCGCGCAAACGAGGAGCAGGGGTCGAACGCGGACGTCGCGCTCAATGTCATCGGGTGCAACATCGGATTGGCGCGCGAGAGCTCGTTGCCGTTGTGTCAGGACACGGGGACGATTCTTTTTTACGTGCACACGCCGGTTGGGTATGACCAGTTGGAGTTTGAAGAAATCGCGACGGATGCGGTGCGCGAGGCGACGAAGAAGGGCTTTCTGCAGACAGAACAGCGTCGACAGTGTCACCGGGAAAAATACCGGCGACAACACGGGGCCGGGTTCGCCCGTCTTTCACTTCCATCAGTGGCGCGAGCCGTATGTCGAAGTGAAGCTGATGTTGAAGGGCGGCGGGTGCGAGAACATGAACGCGCAGTATTCGCTCCCGCACCCGGACCTCGGCGGGCGCGATCTCAAGGGAGTCGAGAACGCGATTCTCGACTGCATCCTGCAGGCGCAGGGACAGGGATGCGGGCCGGGCATCCTCGGTGTTTGCATCGGCGGCGATCGCGGCACGGGCTACGGCTTCGCGAAAGAGCAGTTGCTTCGCACGATGGACGACGTGAGCGATGATCCGGAGCTCGCGGCGCTCGAGCAGCGCGTCGTGGAGAAGGCGAATCAGTCGGGCATCGGGCCGATGGGGTTCGGCGGCAAGACGACGCTGTTAGGCTGCAAGATCGGGAAGCTCAATCGCCTGCCGGCTTCCTTCTTCGTCTCCGTCGCCTACATGTGCTGGGCGTTCCGCCGCCGCGGCGCGACCCTCGATTTGCAGGGACAGGTTACGAACTGGCTGTATTGAGCGTCTAACAGAGCATGGAGCGGATGATCCGCGTCGTGCTTTTCCTGGCGCTCGCCAGCCTCGGCCTCGATCACGAGGAAGATCTCCGCACGCGGCAGCGCTTCGACGGATTGAAGCCGCCGCGCCTCGCGAACGCGTGGTACGAGCTGCTCCATCCGCCGGGACCTCCACCACCGCCCGAACCACCACCGCCGGCACCGCTCGGCGAGTTCCCCTGAATGTTCGAGATCGCGCCGGGCAGTTCGCCCGAGACCCACAAAGCCGGATGCGCCGAGTGTCATACCGGCGGAGTGCCCGCGTATAAACCGGGTAAAAATCACCCGCAGACGCTCGACGCCGCGAAATGACTGCCTATATTCAGGGGCATGGACTCCTGGCAAATCCTGATCTTCAACATGCTCATCCTGCTGAGCTCTCCGCAAGAGACGCCGAAGCCACTGACGCCGCAGCAACAGCTGGAGTTCAAGGTCCTCTTCGACGCCGGAAACTTCAAGGCACCTCGAGGCTCGCCTTGAATGAGCGTTGCCGCGGGCAGTTCGTTCGCGGTCGCCAAAGATGCCTGCGCGGAGTGTCATACCAAGGGCATCCCGAAAGCGGTAGGATCGCGCCGTCATGGCGCTCGTAAAACTCAACACCCCGATCGATGAAGCAACGATCCGTACGCTGCACGTCGGCGACACCGTCTCGATCACCGGACGGCTCTACACCGGCCGCGACGCGGTTCATCACCGGCTGCACACCGGCGTGAAGCCGCCGGTCGATCTCGAAGGGCAGATCATCTACCACTGCGGGCCGGTGATGGTGAAAGAGGACGATCAGTGGGTGTGCAAGGCCGCCGGCCCCACGACTTCGTCGCGCGAAGAGCCGTACCAGTGGGAGGTCATGCGCGACTACAAAATCCGCGGCGTGATCGGCAAGGGCGGCATGGGCGAGAAGACGCTCGCCGCGTGCAAGGAGTACGGCGCGGTCTACATGCACGCGATCGGCGGCGCCGCGCAGGTGTGCGCTGCGTCGATCAAGCGCGTCGACGGCGTCGACTGGATGGACCTCGGCTCGCCCGAGGCGATCTGGCACCTCTGGGTCGAAGACTTCATGGCCATCGTGACGATGGACGCGCACGGCCAGTCGCTGCACCAGCAGGTCTTCGAGGATTCGCGCGCGCGCCTTGCAGCACTGAAGGCCTAAGTTGATCATTTAATGGTTAGGTTCGAAAAAGACACGCTCGGCGAAGTCCCCGTCCCCGATGACGCGCTCTACGGCGCGCAAACGCAACGCGCGGTCGAGAACTATCCGATCAGCGGACTGCGCGCGCATCCCGAGCTGATCCGCGCGTTCATCCTCCTCAAGCGCGCCGCGGCGCAGGCAAATCTCGAGCTCGGCGCGATGGACGAGCGCATGGCCAACGCGATCGTCGCCGCCTGCGACCAAATCCTCGGCGACTTCGACGGTCATCGACAAACACTTCGTCGTCGACGTCTTCCAGGCCGGCGCCGGCACTTCGTTCAACATGAACTGCAACGAGGTGATCGCGAATCTCGCGAACCTCTCCCTCGGCGGCACGCTCGGCGTTTACAAGCCCGTCAATCCGAACGATCACGTCAACATGTCGCAGTCGACGAACGACGTCTTCCCGTCGGCGATGCGCGTGATGACCGCGGTGCTGCTCGACCAGCTGCTGCCACAGCTCGACGCACTGACGAATGCGTTCGACGTGAAGGGCGACGAGTTCGCGGACGTGATCAAGTCCGGCCGCACGCATCTGCAGGATGCTGTGCCGGTCACGCTCGGCCAGGAATTCAAGGCCTACGCGGCTGCGGTCGGACGCGCAACCAAACTGTTGCGCGACGCCGCGGATGAAGTGCGCGAGCTGGGCATCGGCGGCACCGCGACCGGCACCGGCATCAACACGCCGCCCGGCTATCGATTCGCGGTCGTCAAACATCTCGGCTCGCAGTTCCGCACCGCGCCTGACCTGCGCGAGGCAATGCAGTCGCAGCTTCCCGTCGTCGCGGTTTCCTCCGCGCTGCGCAACCTCGCGCTCGAGCTCACGCGCATCACGAACGATCTCCGCCTCCTCTCCTCCGGCCCGATGACCGGGCTCGCGGAGATCTTCCTTCCCTCGGTGCAGCCGGGCTCCTCGATCATGCCGGGCAAAGTGAATCCGTCGATGCTGGAGTGCATGAACCAGGTGCTCTTCCACATCATCGGTGCGTCGACGGCGATCGACTACGCATCGCAGGCGGGACAGCTCGAGCTGAATGTGATGATGCCGATGATGGCGTTCGAGATCTCGTTCTCGATCGAGATTCTCAAGAACTTCCTGCCGGTGCTGATCGAGAAATGCATCGCCGGCATCGAGGCGAATCGCGAGCGTTGTGAGGCGTACTACATCAGCTCCCCATCGCTCGCGACGGCGCTCAATCCGCTCATCGGCTACGCCGCGGCGGCGGAGATCGCGAAGGAGTCGGCGAAGACGGGGAAAGCGATTCCCGATCTTTTGCGCGAGAAGAAGCTCCTTTCGGAGGAAAAGATCCGCGAGATCTTCACGCCGGACTTTCTGACCGGGCAAGCCGACCGGACGTAATACAATCCCGTGCGCAGCCGCACGGTCCAATGCGACTCTTCATCGCGACGAGTTTTCCCGCGGAGGTCATCGCTGACCTCAATGCGAGAGTTGCGCGCATCAAACCGAGGCTGCCGGCCGCGTCGTGGGTGCGGCCGGAAACGCAGCATCTGACGCTCGCGTTTCTCGCGGAGCAGCCGGAAGCGCTGATCGACAAAATCGCGCCGCCGCTCGCGAGCGCGTTAGGCGCGATCAAGACTTTCGACGCACAGATGAACGGATGCGGATTCTTTCCCAACCCGCGGCATGCGCGGGTCGGCTGGGTCGGACTGCAGCCGGAGGCGAACTTCCTCGACGTCGCCAATGCCGTTCGCGACGTGGTGACGAAGCACGGCGTGGAGCTCGACCGCGTGGACTTCAAGGCACATCTGACGCTCATGCGCATCCGCGATCGCTGGCCGCCCGCTTCCATCGATCTCTTCAATCATTCGCTGCGCGACTATCAATCGGCGAGCTTCCGTGTCAAAGACGTGACGCTTTATTCGAGCCAGCTGAATCCGCATGGCGCAATTCATACGCCGCTGCGATCATTCGCCTTGGCTTGATCTGACGCCCTGAATATGACGCTCGCATCGCTGCTCCTCCTCGCTGCCACACTCGTCGATCGCACGCCCGCCATTGCGCCGATGTTCGAAGCGCGCGCCGCGCTCGGGCAACGCGACTTCGCCACCGCTAAGGCGAAGATGCAGACCGCGCTCGCCGCGGTGCCGAACGATCCCGCGCTGCTCTTCACGTTCGCGCAGATTCAGATGCGCGCCGGCGATGCCGCGGGCGCGATGGAAACGCTCGCCAAGGTCGCGGCGTTCGGCGCGGGGTTTCATCCCGACGTCGATCCCGCGTTCAAGGAGCTCGAGAAGCAGCCGGGATACGACAAGCTCCTCGCGAAATTCGCCGAGGCGCTGCCGGTCGTGGAGCACAGCAAACCGGCGTTCACGCTCGCGGAGCGCGATCTTCGTCCGGAAGGACTCGCCTGCGATACGCGCAGCGGAACGTTGTACGTCAGCAGCATTCGGAAGAAAAAAATCGTTCGCGTGTCGCCGCACGGCGACGTGAAAGACGTCGTGTCCGAGGGACAGGATGGATTGTTAGGCGTCCTCGGCATGAAGTTGGATCGCGCCGGAAAGACGATCTGGGTCGCGGGGTCGGATGAAGACAGCGCACACTCCGGCCTCTTCCGCTTCGATCTGAAAACCGGGAAGCTCGTCGAGAAGCAGATGCTGCCGGAGAACGAGCGGCATCTGCTCAACGATCTCGACGTCGCGCCGAACGGCGACGTGTATGCGACGGACACATTCGCCGGCACGGTCTATCGTTTCCACGACGGCCAAGCCGTGGAGTTCTTCAAGAACCTGCCCGGCGCGAACGGCATCGCGTTTTCGGGAGACGGCACGAAGCTCTACGTCGCCAGCTCCGGCCGCGGCCTCTCCGTCATCGACATGAAGACGAAGGCGCTGACGATCCTGCGCCTGCCGGAGAAGGTGGCCACCGTCGGCGTCGACGGCCTCTACTGGCACAACGGCTCGCTGATCGCGATCCAAAACGTCCTCGGGCGCGATCGCGTGATGCGCTACTTCCTCGGCGACGCGGCCTCGATCGCGCGCGCGGAGATCATCGACTCGCAGCATCCGCTGTTCGACGAGCCGACCACGGGCGCGATCTGCCGCGGCGCGTTCTACTACTTCGCGAACACGCAGCTCGATCAGACCGACGACACGAAGCTGAAGCCGATCGTCATTTTGAAGACGCCGCTCGCGGCGGTAGCGCGCGACTTCGCGATCTCTTTCCCGCGCAGCTGACCGCACGCCGCGGCGATGTCGCGTCCCTTCGACCGCCGCACCGTCACGCGCACGCCGTGCGCGACGAGCGTCTCCACGAAGCGATCGATCGCCGCGTCGTTCGGCCGCTTCATCCACGACGGCAGATTTGGATCGGCGTTGAACGGAATCGCGTTCACCTTCGCGTGAATCCCGCGGACCAATCGCGCCAGTGCGATCGCGTCGCTGCGCGAGTCGTTGTAGCCGGCGAGCAGCACGTACTCGATCGTGAGGTCGCGGTCCTTCTCCAGCGGGAAGCGCCGCAGCGACGCCATCAGCTCCTCGAGCGGATACTTCGCCGTGATCGGCATGATCTCCTCGCGCCGCTTGCGGTCCGGCGCGTTGATCGACACCGCGAGGTTCGGCCGCCGCTCGAGACGCGCGAGCTCGTCGATGCCCGGAATGATCCCCGACGTCGACACCGTCACGCGGCGCGGCGAGAGATTGCGGTAGAGGATGTCGAGCGTGATCACGAGGTTCTCGAAATTCAGGAGCGGCTCGCCCATCCCCATGAACACGACGTTCATCTGCTCCGCGGGAATCCGCTTCTCGTGCTGGATCGTGAAGAACTGGCCGAGCATCTCCGACGGCGCGATGTTGCGTCCCGGTCCGAAGAATCCGGTGACGCAGAACGTGCAGCCGACCGCGCATCCGGCTTGCGATGACAGACAGATGCTCGTCCGTCCGGATATTTCTCTTTGCAGGGGCATGTACACCGACTCGATGCGCTGCCCGTCGTGCAATCGAAAGAGATACTTTTGACTCCCGTCCGACGCCGGCACGGTGCGCGTGAGCACTTCCGGAAACGCGAGCGTGAAACGCTCCGCCAGTTGCGCGCGCGTTTCTTTCGGCACGTTCGTCATCGCCTCGAACGAGGCGGCGCCGCGAACGTGCATCCATTCTTCGATTTGTTTGGCGCGGAACGGCGGAGTGACGAACTCGCCGAGGGTGCGCTCGAGGTCGGGAGGAGCGAGGTCGTAGAGGTTAGTCGTCACTGGTCCAACGCGAGCGGCTCGACGCGGCGCGCCGTTCTCACCTTGCGCGTCGGATCGATGCCGAGGGAACGAAGCAACGCGAGATCGTTGATGTTGATGCGGAACTGCACTTCTTTCGGCGGCTCCGACGGAACGGTGACGGCGGTCGTCTCGCCGTCTTCTTCCTGCTTGTTGAGGCCAATCGTCGCATCGAGGACGACGTACAAGTCGTAGCCCTCATCCCTGATTTTCTGAATGTGCTTGTTGACGTCCTCGGACGTCGAGATCGACTCGTTGATCGCCGTGCCGAGGTCCTGGAGGAGCTGCTTGATCTTGTCGTCCACGCACTCTCCCATCCGAGCGACGTAAACGAATCGTAAACTATTGCAAAATCAACAGCTTACCTTTACGGGCTCTGAGAATCATTATCCAAACGACACGCCCCGCGGTCAATATTTCACAATCCCTTCGGCGGGAGTACACTACTTGGCTGCAAGGCCTCAGCCACCCCTGACCACGATTCCGACCAGTACGCGAGGTACTTCCAGCGTCCCCATTTGCGATAGCGGCGGAGCATCGTCGCGTCGCTGACCTTGCGCCCGCCGTGATAGCGCTCGCGCACGAATCGGCGGAATTCCGTATCGACCGCGATGAAATCGTGGCGGCCGTCCATCGCCAGCAGATGCGCCGCGCCATACGGACCGATGCCCGGCAGGGAGAGGTAGAACTTGTAGCGATCCTCGGTGGACTCGGGAAGCGTCGACAGATCGCGCGACGCGAGCGCGTGAATCGACTTCGCGCGATAGCCGAGGCGGCAGTCGTTCTGCAGCTCGTCGACGGTGAAGGCTGCGATCTGCTCCTGCGTCGGAAACACGCCGCCGGTTTTCGCGACGAGGAGCTCGACCATGCGGACGGTCTGCCGCCACATCGTGTTCGTCGTGGCGATGATCTTCACCGCGTCTTCCCACAGCGTCGCGCCGCAGAGAAGGCGTCCAAATCCGGTCTGGGCCACCCACGCGTGCGCGGGCGAGTCGCGCGACAGCTCGACGAACTCCGCGATGTCGACGTCGAGCTGAAACATGCGCGCGATGCGCGCGCGCAAGTCATCGGAGTAGCGCGCGCCTCCGGCGCGCCCTTGGGCGGGAGGCGCGCCGGAGGCGCGCACCACACGAACGTGCAACGCACCGTTGCGACACGAAATCGCGAGCTCCCCTTCCGCTTCGCGCCGCCGCAGCACGCCCTCTTCGCGCGACCAGCGGAATGGCGCGAGCCGGAACCAGCCATGCGACTCGACAGTCGGCTGAAATGCGAAATTGCGCGGGACGCGAACGATCACCCGCGCATCATCTCATTCGTGCCGCAGCGCTTTCATCGGATCGACCAGCGCGGCGCGGCGCGCCGGAATGTAGCTGGCGACGAGGCCCGCAACGACGAGCAGGAGCGGCGCGAGAAGGAACGTCCCGGTGTCGCGCGGCGAGACTTCGTACAGGAGCGTCTGCAGCACGCGCACGAGGACCAGCGCGCCGGCCACGCCGAGGAGCACGCCGGCGACCGTCACCGTGAGCGCCTGGCCGAGGACGTTGCGCAGCACGTCGCCGCTGCTCGCGCCGACCGCCATGCGCACGCCGATCTCGCGCGTGCGCTGCCGCACGACGTACGACATCACGCCGTAAATGCCGATCAGCGCCAGCGTCAGCGCGAGGCCGGCGAAGACCGCCAGGAGCGCCGCGGCGAAGCGCGTCTTCGACGTCGCGTCCGCGACGCGCTCGCTCATCGTCTTCGCCTCGAACAGCGGCAGGTCGGGATCGACCTCGAGGATCGCGCGGCGGATCTCGTTCATCAGCGGACCGGTTGCCGCGCGGCTCGTCCGCACGAAGACGAGCGAATGCGGCGCGGTGTACTGGTAATCGGGGATGTAGATCGCCGGCGCCACCGGCTGCTCCACCCGGCCGTAACGGACATCTCCTACGACTCCGATGACTTCGGCCTGCTCGTCGCGGAAGTAGCCGACGCCCACTTCCATCATCCGCCCGACCGGATTCTGTCCCGGCCAGAACTGCTCCGCCGCGGTGCGGTTGACGAGAATCGCCTTCGGCGCGTCGCCGCGATCGCGCAGCGTGAATCCTCTTCCGCGCAGCAGCGGGATCCGGAGCGTGCGGAGGTAGTCGGGATTGACGAAGTGCACGCCGATCGGTGACTGCGATGCCGGCGCGACGCCGTCGACACGCATCACGATCGATCCGTTGCAGGCCGCCGAAAGCGGCGTGCATTTGTTGAAGCCGACCGACTCGACGCCGGGCAACGCGGCGAGACGCTCGCCGATGCGGCGGTGCAGATCGGGCGCGGTTTGCCGGTTGTATTTGTTCGGCGACGGATCGATGCGGAACGTGACGACTGAGCGCATGTCGAATCCGGTATCGATCGACACCATCCGCGCGAAACTGCGCAGCATCAGTCCCGCGCCGACGAGCAGCATCAGCGCGAGACCGATTTCGCCGACGGCGAGCAGCATGCGGCCGTTCGAGCGCACGCCGCGCAGTTGCGAGACTTCGGGACGCGACGCGCCAAGTGCCGGCACGAGTCCGAAGAGAACGCCGGTGACGACGGACAGCGCGAGCGTGAAGAAGAACACGCGCCAATCGATGCCGATGCTGCCGAGATCGAAGAGCTCCGTTCCGTGAATGCCCCACGCCGCCGTCCGCTCGGGACGAATGGCGCGCACGGCTTGCGCGGTCAACGATGTCAGCAGGAGCGCCGCGATGCCTCCGCCCAACGCGAGCACGATGCTCTCGGCGAGAAACTGGCGGATCAAGCGCCAGCGATGCGCGCCGATGGCGAGGCGAATGGCGATTTCGCGGCGGCGGCTCGCCGCGCGCGCGAGCAAGAGGTTCGCGACGTTCGCGCAGGCGATGAGCAGCACGAAGCCGACCGCGCCGAGGAGCACCAGGAGCGACTTGCGGACGAACGGATCGCTGCGCGCGTCGCGAAGCGAGATCACGGACGCCGACCACTGCACCTTGTCATTCGGAGCAGGATGGGCGTCCGCGACCTGTTTGCCTACGATCGGAATCCCTGCCGCTGCTTTGGCGGGCGTCACGCCGTCGCGGAGCCGTCCGATGACGTCGAACCAATGCGACCACCGCTCGTCCAGCGCCTCGGGGTAACTGAGCGCCGGGACCATCATCATCGGCACCCACACATCCACGCGGCCGCTGAGTCCTTCGAAGCCCGCGGGCAGCACGCCGACGACGGTCACCGGCACATCGTTGACGATGATCTTCGATCCGACCGCGCTGTTTGCGCCGGCGAATCGCCGCTGCCACAGACCATGGGCGATGAGCGCGACGGGATTGCGCTTCGGCACCGCGTCTTCGTCGGCGGTGAACGTGCGTCCGCGCAGCGCCTGCACGCCGAGGATCGGGAAGTACGTCGCCGAGACCGTTTCCACGCGCACGCGCTCCGGCCCGGCGCCGCCGGTCAGGTTCATGTCTTCGGCATTGAATCCGGCGAGCTGCTCGAAATCGCGGTTCACCTGGCGCAGCATTCGAAACTTCGGATACGACCACGGCATCTCGCTCATTTCGCCCGCGTCGGTCGTCGTGAGCCGCAACAACATCAACCGCTGCGGATCGCGATACGGCAGCTGCTTGAGGATCGTGCCGTTGATCAGCGTGAAGATCGAGCTATTCGCGCCGATGCCGAGGGCGAGCGTCAACACGCTGACGATGGTGAAGCCGGGATTGCACAGCAGCGAGCGAACCGCGAATCGGAAGTCGTGGAGCATGTCGCGCCCAATGGCAACGGCTCTGCCACGAGCAAGTCGTTGAAATCATTGATGCGCGACGGTTCGCGAGTGTCCGCTCATGGGACGGAGCTGTCTGGGAATGGGACGGGAAGAGTTGGAGGCGACGGCCGGAATCGAACCGGCGGATAAAGGTTTTGCAGACCTCTGCCTTACCACTTGGCTACGTCGCCCTCGCAGGCGGGGAAGCGAGTGTAGGTGAACGCATTGGAGAGCGTCAATATTCGGTGGAGGACCGACACGGGTTTCGGCTCGTGACGTGCGGCGATTCTGCGGTCACGTCTCGCGCACGGCCTCGGAATGCAGAAGGCAGAATGCAGAAGGCAGAATTGGGAAGCGCACCACGCCCGTCGCACACTCTGAGTCGGGAGGCCGTGATTCTCAATTCTTCATTCTGCATTCTGCCTTCTGCATTCCCAGCCGGTGCTCGTCAATCGCGCAACGAGCAGTGCGCGCCAAACCACCGATAATCGCCTACGATTACGCTTGGGTCATGAGAGAGGTCCTGGAGTTCACGGCCGCGCTGCATCTCGCGGCGAAGGCGCTGCAGTTCTACACGGCGGAGCATCCGCGCGGCGTCGAGGCATTGACGACGCTCGATCGCACGGCGAATGCGCTGCTGTCGCAGCGTCCGCGCGTGTCGATCGTCGCGGCGAAGGGAACGCTGCTCGTCGACGGCGAGCCGATCGGGTCCGAAACGGCGAGCAATAAGGCGCATGTCAAAGCGCTCGCGCACGAGCTCGAGGCGCGGCAGTTCGGCGGGATCATCCTGCTTGCAGGGCGTCACGTATCGCGAGCTCGTCGAGCTCGTTCGCATCTTCGTGATGAAGCCGCCGCAGCTGCGCGATGCCGGCGGCGCCGAAGAAATCTTCCGCCGTGCGAGTGTGGTGAATGTCCGCATCAGCCGCGTGCGTTACGAGGCGATCACCGAAGGCGAAGAGGTGGTGTGGTCGAAGAACGCGCGGGGCGGCAACGACGACACCGGCGACGATTCGCTGTCGATGCTGCTGCGCAAGTTCCTGATGCAGAACGCCGGTGAAGGAGGAGGAGGAGGAGGGCTCGGTCGCGGAGAAGGAACCGCGGAAAACATCGCCGCGGCGATTCTCGAAGCATTGCAGCGCGAAGCAGGCGACGCCGACGAGCTCACGCGCATGCTCGCCAGCGCCACGGCCGACACGCACGGCCTGGAGCTGCTGCGCTCGCGACTCGAGGAGCTCGGCATCTCGCGCGAACAGCTCGACGAGATCATCGGCATCATCGGTTGGGAGCGGCTTTCGCCAAACGAAAAGATCGAGAAGCTCCTCACCGGCAGCGCGATCTTCGACGTGCCGCGCGAGAAGCTGATCGTCTTCATCCGCGAGCTGCTCGAAGCGCAACGCCACGAAGAGGTCTTCCGTCTCCTCGACGTCTACGTGCGCGGGCTCGAACAGGAAGGGGTCGCCGCGCGGCAGGCGGTCATCGACACGCTCGGCCAGGTCGCGGCGATGATCGAGACGCCCGGCACGAGCCCGCAGATCGATCAGCTGCTGACGCGCGCGATCCTCAATCGCTTCGTGAAAGAGAACGACCCGCGCATGCAGATCGCCGTCGCCGAGGCGGTAGCCAGTCTCTGCGTCGCGCTGATGCAAAGCGGACGCGCCGAAGTCGCGCTGCAGGCGATGGGGCGTCTCGAAGCCGCGGTGTCGGTGTCGGATCCGAACGCCATCGTGCGGGAGTCGTACAAGAGCCTCGGCCAGGCATTCGGGGACCCGCGGCGCGCGGCGCAGATGATCGCGCAGATCTACGGCAGCGATCCGGAGGTGCTTGCGAAGAGCGTCGTTCCGCTGGTCGCACAATTCGGCGAGGCGCTGATGCCGGCGCTGATGGACGGGCTGGCGAACGAAGACGATCGCAACCGCCGCGGGCGTCTCGTGCGCGCGCTGAAAGCGATCGGCACGCCGGCGCATCCGTTCCTCCTCGGTGCGCTGCAATCGCCGCAATGGTTCGTCGTGCGCAATGCGCTGACGATCCTCGGCGAGATCGGCGAGCGCGAGCACTGCGGCGCGATCGGGCGATCGCTGCAGCATGGCGATCCGCGCGTCCGCCGCACGGCTGCACGCGCGCTGGGCAAGATCGGCGGCGCCGAATGCGAAGCGATGCTCGTCGCGGCAATCAGCGACCGCGACACCGAGACGCAGAACGAAGTGCTGGTTTGCCTCGGATCGATGAAAGCGCAGAGCGCGGTGCCGGCACTCGCCGAGATCGTGCGCCCGCGCGGCCGCGGCCTCTTCGCGCGCGAGCCGCTGCCGACGCGCGTCGCCGCCGGACGCGCGCTCGCGGCCATCGGAACCGCCGAGGCGCTGACGGTGTTGCGCAACGCCATCGCTGCGGAAGGCGATCGCGCCGCGCGCGCCGCGCTGCAGGCGCTGTTATAGGTCTTTGCGGATCTTGTAGCTGTCGCTGCCCGGCAGCAATTGGACCGTGAACACCGACGTGCCCGTGCGCGCCTTTGCGAAGGCGTGGAAGCCGGGGAACTTTTCGATCGTGCCGAGGAGCGTGGCCTCGGACGTGCGGAGAAAATCGGCCAGCGCGGAGTCGACGTTCTCGGCCTCGACGAGATGAAACTCGACGCGGTGCGGCGCGGGACGGCCGTCGTCATCGGTGAGGAAAATCTGTTCGATGGTGAAGCGCAAGCGGAACTTCCGACACTTGCAGGCATGCAAGGTTCGCGCGCGGCCTCGGCAGAAGCATTGCAGACACAACCATCGATGGGGACGGCCCGGCCGAAATCGCCCGACTGCGGCGATGTGCTGATCGTCGAGGACGACAACGCGATCCGTCGCTTGCTCACGACGACGTTCAAGCGCGAAGGCCTGCCTGTGACCCCGGCGCGCGACGGCATGGAAGCGCTCGAAGCGCTGCGCGGCCGGCCATATCGCGTCGTGCTGCTCGACCTCATGATGCCGCGCGTCAGCGGCTGGGAAGTGATCGACTGGCTGCGCGAGCATCCGACCGAGCAGCCGCGGACGCTGATCGTCGTCAGCGCGACGAACCGCGAGGTTCTTCGCGAGCTCGATCCCGAGGTCGTGAACGCCGTCGTGTTCAAGCCCTTCAACGTCTACGAGCTCACCGGCTACGTGAAGGCGGCCTGCACTGCGCCGATCGAGCGGGACCGGCGCAGCAAGCGTCCGATCGGCACGGTGGTGTGATGTGCATCACGCAGTAGTCGTGCTCTGGCTCGAACGTTGAACGCGTTTTGGCGTTCAGTGGACCAAAGCCCGGACCGTCGGCGCGCTCGCCCGGACGTCGCAGCTGAAGGAGATCTCCGTCTTCTCGTCGTCGAGGACGATCCGTCCTATCGCGCATTCATCGCGGCGCTCACGCGCCGTCTCGGATTTCGTACGGACACCGCGACGGACGGCGCCGCGGCGCTGGACGAGCTGAAGCGCGAGCACTACGACGTGGCGATCATCGACCAGCAGATGCCGCGCATGACCGGCGTCGAGCTGATCGCGAGCGTCCGCGGCGACCGCGCGCTCAAATCGCTCTACGCAATGATGCTCACCGCGCACGACGACGTAGAGACGAAGCTCGAGGCACTCAACGTCGGCTTCGACGACTTCGTGCCGAAGTCGTCTTCGGAGCTCGAGATCGCGGCAAAGCTCGTCGCCGCGCGCCGCATCGCCGCGCGGCAGCGCACGCTCGACACGACCATTCGCGAGCTGTACGGCCTCGCCACGCGCGACGAGCTCACCGGCGTCTTCAACCGGCGGTTCCTGCTGTCCGAAGGAGAGCGGCTGCTTTCGATCGGAAAAGCCTTGAGCCTGATCCTCTTCGACCTCGATGGCTTCAAGAACATCAACGACACGTTCGGACATCTCGCCGGCGACCGCGTGCTGCACGACATCGGCGCGCTGTACGACCGCAACACGCGCCCGCAGGATCTGATCGCGCGCTACGGCGGCGACGAGTTCGTGATGGTCATCGCCGATCTGGATGCCCCCGACGTCGAGCGCATCGCCCAGCGCCTGTCGATGGAAGTGCAGGCGCTGCGCTGGATTGCCGGCGCGGAGTCGTTCTCGATCACCGTCACGACCGGCCTCGCCTCCTCGCCCAATTTGCCGAAGCCGTCGATGACCCAACTGCTCAACGCCGCCGACAGCGATCTGTATAAAAACAAATCGCTCCGCAATCACCCCGACGGCAGCCTGGTGGGATATGCGCCGCCGGAGCGAATTGCGGAGAGCGATGTCGACGCGCCGGTCGATGATTGGCTATGGCAGCTGGGGTCGAACCAGAAGCCGGTCGATTGACGTTATGGCTGCCGCACCGCGTAGAACGAGGCCACGAATCCCGCCGGCGCGGTGCCGCCGTTTCCGCTCGGATGCGGGATCGTGCGGATCACCGACCCGACGATCGCCTCCACCTGGTCGACGCCGTTCGGCCAGTGCGTGACGTAGTAGCCGTTGTAGTCGTAGATCCACTCCGCGCCCGACACTTTGCCTTTGCCCTGGAAGCGCACCGTCGGCGGATTGCCGTACGTCACCCACCCCTCGAGCGTCAGCTGCCAGCCCTTCGCCGCCGATCGTTCCGGCGACGACGCCCATCGGCGCGGCGGTAAATTCGATCGTGCCGGAGCCGAAGAGCAGATTGTTCGCCTTCTTCTTGAGATCGGGATCGTTGAGAAAGCTGCGATACGACCACTTGCCGAGGAACAGATTCGTGAGCTCGTTCGCCATAGGTTCTCCTTAGTCGGAACGCCGCCGTCCCGGCGGCTGGCCCGGCGGCGTCCTCACCGCTGCCGTTAGGCGCCGAGACGGCGCCCGTCCAGCCGGCGAGGACGCCGGCGTTCCGAAAACATTCCTAGTGGTGCGAGTACGGCGACTGCAGCGGCACGACGTCGACGACCGTCATCATCCCGCGGTCTTCGTGCGCGAGGATGTGGCAATGGATCACGTAGTAGCCGGAGTAGTCGACGAAGCGGCTGCGCATCTTGAAGTAACCGGGGACGTCGACGGAGGTTGAGCTCGCGCCGACATAGAACGTGTTGCCGGAAGGAATCGGGAAGACATCCCACCAGACGCGATTCTTCTCCGGCACCGTCGGCCCGCACGGCTTCGGGTCTTTCGGATCGATCAGGCACTGCGTGCCGTGCTTCTGCGCCGGATCGATCGTGTACTGCGGAACGGAGATCGAATACGGAATCCCGGTCGACACCGCGCCTAACGAGCCGTTCGGGATCTCGAGCTGCGTGTCGCTGTCGATCTTGAGCACCGTCACGCGATTGCCGCCGATCCAGAGGAAGTCACCCACGTTGACGGCAGTCGTAAACGCGGTGTTGTTGCCGGTCACGAGCTGATTGCCGGTCGACGGCGATGCCGCCACGGTCACGGTGCCGGCGCCGGTCGTTTTCGACAGCTCGGCGTTCGGATCGAAGAGCACCGTGATCTGGAACGGATTGATGTGGATGTGGAACGGATGCGAGATGGGCGGTCCGTAGGTCGCGTTCTGGATCTTCCACTCCTCGGCCTGATTCATCAGCACGACCGCGCCGACCTCGCCGTTGAACAGGCGGCCGTCGATCGTGTGCTGCTTGCCGAGCTGCGGCGGATTCGATGCGAACAGGATCGTCTTCGTTCCGTTGATCTCGTCGTCCGTGATATCGGAGAGGAACGGCGGGAAGTCGGGAGCGGTCGGGATGAACTTCGCCTGATTGCCCGTCGCCGGCGTGCCGTCGACGCTGATCGAGAAGAGCGTGTTCTTCACCGCCTTCGCGAGGTCCTGCGGATCGACTTCGTACTGCACCTGCAGCGCGACCGGTGACGTCGTCGCAGTCGCCGGCGCCATCACGAGCAGATCGACGCGATTGCCGGCGGCAAGAAGAATCGGCGGCGCGGGCGAGGTCGCCGTGCCGGAGGCCTGGTAGTTCGCATCGACGAACTGCACGCCGTCCTGCGCGAGCTGCCGCCACTGGAATCCGTCGGGGAGGTTCGCGATGTACGCGCCGGCGCGGCTCGACGTGTTGACGATGCGCCACATCTGCACTTCGCCCGGCGCCATGTGCACGACCGGGAAATAGCGGCCGTTCACGGAGAACGTCGCGCCCTTGTCCTGGCCTTTGCCCGGTCCGCCGCGCTCGAGGTTCGGGCTGGTGCCGAGTTGGTTGATGATCATGACCTTCGCTTTGCGCGTCCAGCCTTCGCCGTAGAAGGTGTTGAGATCGTCGTCGTACTCGCCTTCGATGATGAACGCGCCGGTCATGCCGTTCGAGACGTTGATCGCCGTCGAGCCGTGCTTGTGCGCGTGATACCAGTGCGTGCCGGGCGACTGGCCCATCACCAGCTTGCGGTTGTCGAGTTGGTCGTCTTCCGCCGTTCCCGCGCCGTGCGCGTGAATGGCGTGAATCTCGGCCGCCTTCGCCGAAATGCCCGTTTTCTCGGTGTATTCAGGAATGCGGAAGCAGTACGGGAACGCGCCGATGTAGTACTGCGGCCAGAGCCCTTTGCGACGCTGCTCGCGATCGGTCGGCCAGAGCCATTGACTGCGGTACTCCTCGCCGAGGATCGTCTTGTCGTATTCCTTGAGCAGCAGTTCCTGCTTCTCGGTGAAGGTCTTCGGGAAATCGTCCCATGTCTTCGGCCACTCTTTCGTCGGGTTCGACGGCAGCAGTTCTTTCTCGCAGCGGCCGAAGAATTCGTTGAAGTCCTTCTCGACGCTCGTGCGCGTGACGATCGGCGCGTTCGCTTCGTCCCGCGTTCGCAGCGACGGGCGGACTTCGATGAAGACGTTGTCGCCGGTCGTGTTCGGATTCACGTGCGAGCCGTGGAAGTGAATGTTCGCCGTCGTCGATCCGTGGAAGCAGTCGGGGTAGCGATCCGTGTCCTCGCCGTTTGCGCCCTTCAGATTCGGATTCGTCGGATAGATGCCGGTCACCGCGTCGCATTTCCCTTTGTCGAGCGTCTTCGGGAAACGGTTCATGTCGATCTGATTGAGAAACGTGAGCTGCACGAGATCGCCGACGCGCGCGCGCAGAGTCGGTCCCGGCATCGGCTGCGGTGTGCCGCCCGGAGGAACGGTGGGATACGGCTGATCGGTGTTGATGCCTTTGATCCAGCGCACCGTCTGCGGATAGCAGTTCAGGATGGAAGCCGGCGTCGGCGCGGAAAGCGGCGTGCGCGTGCCGATGCTCTGCGTGTCGGCGACGACGACGACCGTGGCCTTGAGCTTGTGGCTACTCGCATTGGATACAAGCTCCGGCACGCGCGGCATGTCCTCGCCGGTCTTGCACGGCGTCGCCGTCTGCGCGAGCGCCGCAGCCGCGACGAAGAGCAATGGGATCGAGGTGGTGAATGCTTTCATCACAATCCTCCTACAGCGAGCTCGCGGAGACGATGATCATGCCGTGCTCATTCTCGTGATCGCGGCAGATGTAGCGGATGACGGTGTAGCCGGTCGACGGCGCGGTGGTGAGATACGCGGGACTCGACGACTGCCACGCGTCGACGCTGTCGCAGAGATAAAGACCCGCGGCTTCCGCCTCGGCGGCAGTCTCGAAGGGCTCGCCGGTCGACGGATCGAGGGCCCATGGCCAGTGCGCTTCTCCGGTGCGGTTGTTCCAGGAAATGAGATCGGCGTCGCCCGCCTTGAGCGGATCGCCCGGATGGTCTCCGGGAACGTCGGGTTGAAATGCGATGGAGCCTTTCGAGGAAACGATCATGATGGACCAGTCCTGAGCGGCCATCGATACCTCCTTCTCTCTGCCTCACGTCCGGGCGTGCGTATGGAATGAAATGGCGCTACACGGGAGAGTCGCTGGACGGGAAAAACCCTACCACGAAGTTGGGGGCGAGGGAGGGGACCGGTCATCCACGCGCCGCGGGCAGGATGCTGAACCGCCCGATCCCGGCGGGCCGGTAGATCGTGAAATCACGGCGATCGAGCGTGAAAATGCGGCGGATTTTTTCCCGCTCCGCAACTCGCACGAGCGCGGCATCGGCAAGATCCATCGGCAGATCGTGATACTGCTCCATCAGCTCATGCATGCGCGGCATGTCGTCGGCTGTCAGCGAGAGGATGCCGACAGCCCCACGCTCGAGAATTTCCCATAAACCACGCTGTGCCATCCGCGATCCGCGCAGAAGGTACATCGCTTCGGTCAGGGCGGGCCAAACGGTGCTCACCGCTTCTTCGATATTCGCAAACGCAGTACGGCAACTTGCATGATGACGGTCGCTGGCGCTGATCAGCGCAACGAGCGGACCAGCATCGATCAGGATCACTTTCGTTTCCCGGCCTTCTCTCGCACGATTTCCGCAAGCTGCTCACCCGTTGTCGCAGCGAGATCGGGAGAAAGACCGGCGACGGAGCCGATGACGTCCGCGATCTGGTCATAAGGACGAAGCGGTTTCTGCTCTTCTCGCCGAACGAGATCGCTGACCGCGCTACGAATGACGTGTGAAACGGTGCTTCTCTGCCGCCTGGCCAGCTGCCGGACCATTCGCTCTTCATCCCGAGTGATCCGCACGCTTACCGTCGTATCCTGCTTCGGTCTCGCACGCATGACGGAATTGTAATACACGAACTTGGCTGTGGCGGCTGGACTCGAACCAGCGACCACCTGATTAACAATCCGACGCTCCGTCTGGAACACGCGGGGGACGACGCCAGATCAAGCACTTACGGGGTGTCTGGAGCCGTCTGGAGTGGTCCGGAGAGAACCACCCCGGGAAAAATAGAACTTGTTAGATACCTGCGACGGAACGCCGTCCTTAAAAGTAGGCTATCCATTCGCTGGTCACAAAGAACGAGGAGCGAGTTTCTGTCGGTGACTCCAGATCGCAAGTCGGCGATCCGTTGGACAGTGTAGCGTGTTTTCCTGACTCCCCACTCGTACCGACACCACTCGTACCACGACGCCACACCAGCCACTTCGCTCCCCCACGTGACGTAGAGTTGCAACCACCGACGAACCTTCTGTTGATGACAGTGATCGGCCTCCACGCCGCCGGTCTCGCTGGCCAGGCACACGTCGAAGCGGAGGGTGTCGGCTCGCTCGGCAGCGAACATCAGCCGATTGCGCCGTCCCCGCCAATATCGCCGCGCCGGCACCTCCCCTTCACGATAGGCAGCCCTCGGGCCGCGCTTGGACTATTTGCGTAATTGAATAGATCGAATACGCGAGCTGCGCGATCAGCCAGAGAATTTCGAGCACCGCGGTCGGCGACATGAGCAGCACGATGCGCATCCCGAGCGACAGGATGGTCCACCAGCTGAGCGATGAAAAAACGATCTGGTACGAGAGTTTCGCGATCGACGTCAGCAGCGAGTATTCGTAGAGCAGCATCAAACTCGCGTAGATAGACCGTCCTGTCACTCCATTCTGAAACAGGGCGTTCAGCTGCGGCATGATGCCGATCGAATTGATCCGCGTCCCGAAGAAGTTCGTCATTCCGTTTAGGAATCTCGAGTAATTGAAGGCGAGGCCGAGCGCGAGCCAGAGCGCAGCGGCAATGCCCGTCACAAGCTGAATGCACCAGAGCGTGCATGGGTCGAACACGTCTTCTGAGATGACTTCTTCGGTGCCGTCCAGGTGCGTGTATGTCATGCGGCCGCGACCGCTGGAGAGCGTCGTGATGCGTACTCGCGCATTGTCCGCCGTGCCCGCGTCGAAGTCGCGTTTCCCGTCACGCAGCCGTTCCGCATGAAGGTTCGTGAAGTAGGCGCGCTGTTCGTCGTTTAGGGGGAAGACGCTGAGGAACGACGCGAACTGTTCCTCTGCCCAGCCGAAGAACTCGTCCGCGTCGGCGGCCGGTGCAGACGCCGAGGGCACGGCAGCCCAGGGTGTAAACGCGCCAGCTGGTGCCGGCACACCGCCGCCCGTGTACGCCGGCGCGGGGTTGAGAGTGGCGCCGGCGACGAGACCAACGGGGTTGAACGAGATCTGGTTCTGGGCCGGCGGCTGTGAGAAGTCGTAATAGGCGACGCACGTCGGATCGGTCTGCGCGGTCGTCGTCGGATCAGCGCTGACCTGATCGGCCGTCAGCGCGACGTTCCAGACGCAGACGTTCTGGATCTGACCGTAGAACGACTGGATCGGCAGTTGCGCGCCAACGCTGGCGATGGCGCCGATGAGCGGCTGACCGCTCGCGAGCGAGCCGGCGAGTGTCATGTTGTTGGCCGTATTGCTCTGCACTCCGTTGACGTACAGCACGCCGTTGGGCGAGCTCCATGTCGCCGCGACCTCCACCCATACGCCGTCCTGCAGGGGCGATTGCGAGTAAAGGATGGGTCCGTCGCCGACCTGGAAGAACAACTTCCCGTCGCTGCCGATACCGAGTGTCGTTCCGCTGTTCGACTCTTCGACCCCATTGGCGAAGATGAACATCAGATACCCGGTCAGCGATGGAGCGATCCATGCCGCGATCGAAAACGGTTGCTGCGATCCTGCCGGGTTGACTGCTTCGTCGTTGTACGGGTCGCAAAACGACGTCGTCATGAGGGCGGCCGCCGGAACGAATCGGACGTAGACAGCACTTGAGTTGAGCGTGGGAACGAGTCCGTTTCCGGAGGTGTCGGCCGGCGGCGTGACGGTGAAATCGACTTGTGCGGCGAGGTTCGATGTGCCGGAGGGAAACGCGTTGAACTGATTGTTGCCGAGGTACGTTGCGTTCATGGCCGCCGTCCACAGACGGAGCTCCTGCACCTCGCCATAGAAACCGCCGCCGACGGTGAGCGGCGTGCTCGTCAGCGGAGGGTTGGCGTTCGTCGTCGCCTGTGCGGCGAGTGCGCCGTTCAGATAGAGCGACATCGTCAATCCGTCATACGTGACGGCGACGTAGTACGGCACGCTGGTGGCGAGGACCGGCTGCGACTGCAGCGGCACGGTTTGGCCGCCGAGCGCCGCGTAAAGCGTCGCGCCTTTGCTCCCGAGTGTGAACTCGGTCCCCTTGCTGACCATCGGCATGAAATCGACGAGTGCATCTAGCGAGCACCACAGCTCGATCGTCCACGCCGAGTTGTTCTGAAAGTTGATCGGAGACGTCGCAAGCGTCGCGGCACCCGCACTGGTGGTAAAGCGGGTTACACCGGTATGGTTCGGAGGTAACACAGGCATATCGGCCCCCTACTGTGGCTGGTTGGCGTACACGAGTACCGACCCGAGCAGGAGCAGCGTTGTCGCCTCGAAGCCGTCGGTGGATCTTGCGTCGCGCGCCGCGATGCGGTGCTGTCGATACACTTTTGCTTCCGCGGCGAACAATTCGTTCGGGGCGGCCGCGTTGGCGCTGGTCGGCACCTGGTAATAGCTGATCGAGAAGCTCGTGTTGGAAGGAAAGGCTTGGCCGCTTGCGGTCGCGAACGTGAACGCCATCGACATGAGCGCGTTGCCGCCGGCTATGTTCGCCGGCACCGTCAATTGCGTGCTTGCCGTTCCGGACGACGAAAAGGTCCCGCTCGCGCTGAACGGCTGCGACAGACGCTGATCCGCGCAGTTGGCCAACCAAGTTGTGCCGGACGGCACATTCGTGCCGACAACCGAGAAAATCATCGTGCTCGGGATCGGGTTCGCGTTGCCGAAAGTCGTGTAGGCGATGACGCTCCCCGGCGAACCGGCGATCAAAACGATATTTCGCCACCCCACGTTTCCGGCGTTCGCCACCCATAAGACGAATGCGCCGTTGCTGGAGAACGACGACGGTATCGTGAACGACACGCCATTGTTGTTGATGACAGCGATGAAGCAGTAATGCGCGTTCGACGGCACGCCGCCGAGCGTGAAGGGCGCTTGGACCAGCGCGATGCCGTTGACCGGAATCGTCGTCGACGGCGTAGTGGTGGCGGTCACGAACGCATCATTCGTCACCGGTTGGTTCACGGCGATCCACGTCGCCGGATCCAGAAACAGCGACGAGTTGGCGTAGTACAGATTGACGTTGCCCGTCATCGCCGCGCTCGAGATGTTCTTGCTGCGGATGTAGATATTGTTGTTCTGATTGGTGACGACCGGCTGGCCGATGTCCGGTCCTCCATAAGTCGAAACGGCATCGGAGGGCGAAAGGACACCGGTGCCGTACGGGATGATGTCGGGTGATATCCAGCGGTCGCCTGCGCTGGGGAGGATTCCGGTGTCCTGAAAGTTGTCGCGGATGAAGAGACCTGAATACGTCGTCATTTGGCTCCCGGCTTGAAGGCCATCGACACGAATGATCTCGAGCCCTGATGGATCGAGGTCCGGTGCGCGATGCTATATGTCCTGAAAGCGAGAATTCTATCATGATATCTGTCGAAGCCGTAAGCGCGATTCGGTCGGCGCCGAGCGTCCGGAGTTCCGGCGCCAGCGCTCCGCAGCGCCATCCGCCTCAATATCGCCGGATCGCGCGCGGCCAAATTGTTGGGGGGTCGGCAGGCCGCTTTGTACCGGCGACGACCTGAACCCCATTTCAGCGCACGAAGGCGAACGTCTTCCGAAGCTCCGCGATGCCGGCCGACCAGGCGCGGAGGGCAGCATTTCGACAACGATCAGCAGCGGGAGGGATGCCGTCGCCGGGCGTAGCGCCTCGCAGCGGCGCGCATTGTTCGTCGGGTGAGCGGGAAAGCTCTCTCGCTACTGATCCGGTTCCCCACGATCTTGCGGCAGATGCAGATGCCGGTGACGGACGTCGAGACGACGCGGAGCCACGTCTTCGATGTCATGTTTCAGACCATCCCGAACAGCGGTCCGGTGAGCGTCGCGTCGGCTATGCGGAACGGCTTGCTCATCGGGATCCGCGACGGCGCGATGTACTGGCGCGACACCCTTTACGGCACGTGGGTAGCCTTTCCAGTAATCGCCACTCCGCTCATCGACATCATCCAGCTCCGCGATGGGACATTCCTCGGCGTCGGGAGGGATAACTGCCTTCACACCGCCCTCTGGCCCACCGCGCCATGGTTCAAAGTGCGGGACAACAACGAGCCGATCATCGCTTCCGTCACCCAAATCGATGACGGCTCGTTTCTCGGAGTCGGCGTCAACCACACCGTCTACCAACGCGCGATGCTCGATTCCGCGTGGGAGCAGATCCCGAACAGCGGCAATGTCGTGTCGGTGATCCAAACCATGGACGACAGATATCTGGCGATCAACACGTCCGGCAGGCTCTGCATCGGCCTGCAAAAAGGGGGGATGTGGCAGTGCTGGCAGGTCAACGTGCCGCTCACCAGCATCGCCGAGCTTCCGGACGGCTCCCTGCTGGGCGTCACGGCAAACCAGCTCGCGGTCAGTGCCGACATTCCGTACTGTTGGTGGGTGCAGGAGAACTCCGACGCGGGGCTCCTGTCGGCGGCACAACTGCCCGACGGGACGTTCTGCGGGGTTCGCGCGACGGACAATCTGCCTTGCACGGCGCCTTCTCTCGACGGCCCGTGGACGGCGATGCCGAACGCGACGCAGCTCATCGGCATCTCGGTGCTTCACCATAAAAAAGGCCTGATGGGCGTCACGACGAACAACCTGATCGCCACGTGTCCGAACGTCGGCGGAACGTGGACGACGATGACAAAGAGTGGTTCCGCCCTCGCGGCCATCGAGCTATTCGACGAAACGATTCTCGGAATCGGTCTGGATTACAACCTCTACACCAGCGGCGGCGCCAACCAAGCGTGGATCAAGTACGCGCCAGCGAATCGCACGATGATCTCCATCGCTCAGCAAGCCGATGGCACTCTGCTGGGCGCGTCAGGCCCCAACACGGGGGGCATTCTCTACCAGGCGCGCTTCAGCCACCTGCTCGGCAAGATCGAACAGGTGGTGATGTTGATGCTCGAGAACCGCAGCTTCGACAGTTGCCTCGGCTATCTGTACTCGAAGACTTCTCCGCCGGCAAATGTCATCCCCCCGCCGGCAGCCGGCAAGCCGGCGTTCTACGGTCTGGATTTCGCCACCACGGATCTCACGAACCACGCGAAAATTCACGGCAGCTTCTGGCGGCAGGCGCCGCAGCCCTCGGTGCGCGCGACGAACTCGCCCGGCACGGATCCCTTCGAGACGTACGAGCACGTCAACGCGCAGCTGTTCGGCGTGCAGAACAACCCCGAGGCCGGGCGCACGCCCGGCATGAAAGGGTTTCTGGCCGATTTCGCGCTGCGTTGGAGCGTGAATCCCACTCTGGCGGAGATCGACCAGATCCTGCAGATCATGTCGATCTACACGCCGGCCGACCTTCCGGTGCTCAGCACCCTGGCTGCGTCGTATGCCGTGTGCGACCGGTGGTTTTCGTCGGTGCCGACGCAGACAAACGCCAACCGCGCCTTTTCCCTCGCCGGCACGTCACTGGGTGAGGTGAACAACGGCCTGTACGGCGCCGGGTGGATCAACGAATGGGTCGAGGTCGACTCGTTCAAGACCGAGACCGTCTTCAACGTTCTCCACCGCGGCGGTTTCTCGAGTTGGGCGATTTTCTACTACCACGACTACCCGCCCGGAATCGGGGCGCCCTACACGAAGACCAGTTTCCCGATGATCGAGGAATACGCCGACCCCACCTTCCACCCGATCGCCAAATTCCTCGAGATGGCCGAGAAGGGGACGTTGCCCGCCTTTTCGTACATCGAGCCTGCCTGGGGCGGCGCGATCTTCGAGTTTTTCGCGGTGAACGGCACCGACTACCACCCGCCCGCCGACACGATCCAAGGCGAGGCTGAACTGAGGCGGCTGTTCGAGGCCCTGTTCAGCAATGCGAATTGGGAGAAGACACTCTTCATCATCACGTTCGACGAGCATGGCGGAACGTACGATCACGTGCCGCCGCCTTGGGGTGCGCTCCCGCCGTGGGGCAAGGGCAGGCCTTCCTATCACCTCGAAAAAGACTTCCGCTTCGATCGCTTCGGGGTCCGCGTCCCGACGATTTTGGTCTCGCCGCTCATCGCACCGAATACTGTTTTCCGGTCGCCCACGGGCGTTCCATACGACCACACGTCCTTGATCGCGACGATTCTCGACTGGCAGCAGATCGACAAGCACACCTGGAATCTCGGCGCACGCGTCGCGGCCGCGCCGACGTTCGACAACGTGGTGACGCTTCGCACGCCGCGCACCGGCAATCCGTTCGCGCCTGCGACTTCACCGCCCACGGGCCCGATCCGCTATGGCGATCCGTTCGTCCTGATCAACGCGAACGGGAAGGCCGTCATCAGGGCGCAACCCAATCCTCGCTATTACTTCGCCCGTCTCGGCACGGAGCGCGGCGTGGCTCTCCAGTTCCGCCTCGGCTTCGGTCCGCTCACGAGCGGCTGCAAGGTGCAGCTCTTCACGTCCGAGACGCTTCCCAACTACTACAACCTCAAGGCGTGGGACATGTCCGTCTTTTCGCTCTCCACGGCACTGGGAGCGTGGCGGGATGCGCCCTACTGTTACTACTACCCCACCCGCGACGAGGAGAACTACCAGCAACAGGTCTGGCAGTTGAACAAGATCAACGGAAACGTCGGAGACCCGATCAACTACGGAGACCATGTGCAGCTCATCAACATGTACTTTTCGGGCCAGGGACTCATCGCCGACTCGGTGAATCAGGGCTACGTCACGACTGCCGCCGGACAGGCGGACACGTGGACGCTGCAGGCTCCGCCGTCGTGATGAGCGGCTGGCGGAGGAAGTACGCCGCGGCGGAAACACAGCTGCAGCAGAAACCTGGCTGTGGCGGCTGGACTCGAACCAGCGACCACCTGATTAACAATCAGGCGCTCTACCAACTGAGCTACACCACAGCAATCGCGACGCGAGTCGCTCTTCGGTTGGAGGGACGGGGATGGTCGCCGAATGCGCGTTATTTGTCAACGCGCCGGCCGCACCGTCCAGGCCCCGGGGGATCAGGAAAATTTGGGACGCGGCCGGTCCATAATAATGAAGGGAGGATCACCCGTGCCCCGACTGCTCGTCGTTGCCTCATGTTTCCTCATTGCGCTCAGCGCCGCGGCGGCCTCGCCGCCCACGGTGCGCATCCATGGCCAGGTGCAGTCGGTGCTCGAAGGGGACCAGGGCATCACCCAGGTCTCGCTGACCGTCACCCTCTCTGCCCCCGCACCGAACGGAGCGTTCGGGACCTATCAGACCGTCGACGGGGCGGCGACGGTCGCGGACACCGACTACCTCCCGGCGCAGGGAGTCATCCAGATCCCCGACAACGGGACGCAGAGCCAGCCGATCCTTCTCCAGATCGTCGGCGACCGGCGCATCGAGAGCAACGAGACGTTCCAGCTCGTGGTCGACTTTCAGCAGGGCGCGCAGGACCCGCCGCCCTACACCATCACCATCCTCAACGACGATGTCCCGGTCCTCATCGTCGGCGACGCGCGCGTGACCGAGGGAAACAGCAGCACGACACCGATGAACTTCGCCGTCACGCTCACCAACACCGCGGCGATCCCGGTGCAGGCCACGTATCAGACGGATCCGGGCACCGCGACCGCCGGCACCGACTACCAGAGCGCGCAGGGAACCATCACCTTCGCGCCGGGACAGACGACTACACAAAACGTCACCGTCAACGTGATCGGCGACACGGCATTCGAGACCGATGAGACACTGACGCTTACCGTGACGCCCACCGGCGGCGCGAAGGTTACCGCGACCGGCACGATCGTCAACGACGACACGGTCGTTCCCGCGGCGCTGAACGTCGTCAGCGGAAACAACCAGCAGGGCCGCCCCGGCCAGCGGCTCCCGCTTCCGCTGGTCGTGCAGCTCCTGAACAACAACAACGGCCCCGTCGCCGGCGTGCCCGTGCAGTGGAGCGTGACCCCGCAAGGCGGCGCGACGCTCGACACGACCAGCACGACCACTGACGCGCAGGGCCGCGCGCAGACGAACGTCACGCTCAACATCAGCGGCACAATCCAGGTGCAGGCCACCGCCGCCGGCTTCACGGCGACGTTCACGCTCGGCTCAGCGACCGGCTTCGCCGGCCGCGCCCAAGGTCCCGTGGCCGTGCCGGTCGCGCAAACGCTCGACACGATCTGCGCGAGCAATCAGGCCGCATTCCTGCCGGCCTGCCGCGCACTCTCCGGGTTGTCCGACGCCGACCTCACGCCGACCCTCGAGCGCGTCGCGCCGCAGAACTCCGGCGCGCAATCGAAGGTGGCGAGTGAAGTGATCTCCGCCGTCACCGGCGGCATCGCCGCGCGCCTCTCCGCCGTGCGCACCGGCGTGCAGCGCCTCTCCTTCGCCGATCTCTCGATCGACTACCACGGCCGCGCGATTCCGCTCGGCGCGATCTCGAGCTCGCTCTTCACCCTGCAATCGGCACAGACGGATGCCGGCGGCAGCGACGACAACGATTACAGCGGATGGTCCGCGTTCCTCTCCGGCAACCTCGGCGATGGCGAGCGCAAGACGCATCCGGGCGAGCTCGGATTCGATTTGAGCTCGCGCGGCCTCATGGCCGGCGTCGACCGCCTCTTCGGACAAACGATCCTCGGCGCGTCGATCAATTGGATGCAGCTCGAATCCGATCTCACGCAGAACGCCGGCTCGGTCGACGTCGACGGCTACGCGCTCTCGATTTACGGCAGCCGCGGCGGAATCTTCGCGCGCAACGCGGCCACCGACACCGGCAAAGGGATGCGCTACGACGGCATGCACCTCGACGGCAGTCTCACCCTCGGACGCAACAGCTATGACTCCGAGCACGTCGTAGAGATCACCGGTTTGGCGACATCGATCGCGACGAGCGAGAACGACGCGGACGTCCTCGCGCTCGCGGGCGTGACCGGCTTCGAAGCGCACAACGGCCGCACCGATTTCGACTTCTCGCTCTCCGGCACCTGGTCGCGCGCCGAGATCGACGACATGACCGAAGAAGGGAGCGGACCGCTGATCCTGTTCGTGCAGGGACACGAGGTCGAGTCGCTCACCGGCACGGCGGCGCTCAGCGTGAAGTCCGCGATCCCGGTTTCCTTCGGTACGCTGCTTCCGAATTTCCGCGCGGAGCTGATCCACGAGTTCAAGAGCGGCGCACGGCTCGTAACGGCGCGATTCCTGCGCGATCAGCTCGGAACGTCGTTCACGATTCCGATCGATCAGCCCGACGCGAACTACGGAAAGATCGCCGCCGGCCTGCAGGCGTCGTTCGCGCATGGCGTGTCGGCGTACATCGAAGCGACGCAGGACGTGCTGCGATCCGATTTGAAGTTCCGGACGATTCAGTTCATCGTGACGAAGTCGTTCTGATCATGCGCTCGCTTTTCATCGCGCTGTTCGTTTTTGCATCTGCCGGGACTTACGCGCAGACGCCGGACGAGCTGCAGCTCGTCAACTGCCGTCTGCCGAACAAAATCAAGCGCGTCGGCGGGCGGACGTACAGCGTCTCGCCGCCGCCGATCCGCACGACCGAAAACGTCTGCCGCATCCGCGGCGGCGAGTACACGGTGTACGACCGAAGCAACTACGCGAACTCGCTGAAGTTCTGGTTGGCCGAGGCGGAGAAGGGGAACGTCGAAGCACAGTATTACGTCGGGAAGATTTACGAAGGCTCGCTCGGCACCGAGCCCGATTACGCAAGCGCCGCGAGTTGGTATCAGAAGGCGGCGAGCAAGGGACACAGCTCCTCGAGCTTCAGTCTCGCGACGTTGTACGAAAAGGGTCTCGGCGTTTCTGTCGACTCGGCGAAGGCATTCAACCTTTATCGGCAGGCCACCGGATTGCCGGGCAACATCGTGTTCGTCGAAAGCGCGAAATACGAAGAGCTGCAGAAAGCGGCGGAGGAGCTCGCGCTGCGCGAGCAGCAAATCGAAGAGCTGCAACGTCAGCTCGACGACGCGAAGAAGCAGCTCAAGCGCGATGAGAAGCGCGAGCGCGAGTTGCAACAACAGCTCGAGGATGCGCGGCGCAAGACAGAAGCGCAGAAGGCAGAGGTCGCGCGTGTTCGCACCGTCGCCATCACGCCGGTGACATCGGCGGTGCTGCCGAAACCGAAGACCGGAACGCTCGGCCGCTACTACGCGCTCATCATCGGCAACGGCAAATACGATGCGCTTCCGCCCGTCGCATCGGCCGAATCGAACGCACGGGCGATGGAAGCGCTGCTGCGCGACAAGTACGGATTCCAGGTCACGCTGCTCCTCAACGCTCCGCGCGCGAAGGTGCTCTCCGCGCTCTACACGCTCAGCCAGAACCTCGCGGAGAACGACAACCTCGTCGTCTACTACGCCGGCCACGGCAAACGCGATCTGCGCAACCGGCGCGGTTGGTGGCTGCCGTCCGATGCGGCGGCGGACGACAGCACGAAAACGAACTGGCTTCCGAATCAGGAAGTGAGCGACCGCCTCGCGCTGATCCCCGCGCGGCACATCCTCGTGCTTGCCGATGCATCGTACGTCGGCGACATCACCCGCGGCACGCCGCAGGTCGAGCCGCAGAAGATGACGCCCGCGCAGTGGAAGACGTACGTCGAAACGACCGCGCGCAAACGGGCGCGCCTCGCCCTCGCCTCCGGCACGGACGGCGCCGGCCAGTCGCGCTTCACCGCGACGCTGATCGACGTGCTTGAGAAACAGAAAGGTGTCTTCCCCGCGTCGCGCATTCATCGCGAAGTCGTGAACGCGCTGACGTCCGGACCCGTGACCTCCGCGGTGCCGACGTTCGCGCCGCTGCAGTCGGCCTTTCACGACGGCGTCGATTTCCTCTTCGAGCGTCGATGAGCGCACTTCCCGAAATCGAAAGCCGTTTCGACGTCATCGCGAAGCTCGGCGAGGGCGGCATGGGTTGCGTCTACAAAGTGCGCCATCGCGATCTCGACGAAGTGCAGATCGTGAAGACGCTGCAGGCTCATCTCAGCTCGAACGAAGGGCTGCGCGAGCGCTTCGTCAACGAGGCCCGGCGCGGCATGCGCCTGCGCCATCCGCACATCGCCGGCGTGCACGACTTCGCGGTCTGCGCCGACGGCACGGGCTACATCGTGATGGAGTACGTGCACGGCCTGAATCTCAACGAGCTGCTGCAGACGAAAGGCCCGCTGAGCGTCCCGCTGGTCGGCGCGATCGCGCTGCAGACGCTCGACGCCCTCGCCTATCTGCACAGCGAGCACATCGTCCATCGCGACATCTCCCCCGACAACCTGATCCTCATGACGACCGCCGACGGGCAGCCGTTCGTGAAGCTGATCGACCTCGGCATCTCCAAATCGCTCGAGGCCGGCCAGTCGATGACCGCGACCGGCCAGTTCCTCGGCAAGGTGCACTACGCCTCGCCCGAACAATTCGGCGGTGAGCTCGACGGCCGCAGCGATCTCTATTCGTTCGGCATCGTGCTCTACAAACTGCTCACGAACCAGGACCCGATCGTCGGCGAGAACTGGAAGGAGATCATCAGCGGACATCTCTTCCAGCCGCCGCGCCCGTTCGAAGTCACCGCGCCCGGCATCCAGATCCCGGAAGCCGTGAAGCAGGTGATCTTCCGCGCGCTGGAGAAGGATCCCGACAAACGCTACGCCGATGCCGCCGAATTCGCGGCCGCGGTCGAAGAAGCGTTCCAGGTGCACGACGTGCGGCACACGCGGCCGTCGCGCACGGCGCCGGCAACGACCATCATTCCCGCCGCCGCGCCGCCGACCGAGGCCGCGACGATCATCACCGGCACCCCGACGCTCGTCGAGACTCCGCGGAAAGCGTGGAAAATCGTGGTGCCGATCCTCGCGCTCGTGCTCGCGGCCGTGCTCTTCATCATGCGCGAGCGCCTGCTCGCTCCGCCTCCCGACTTCGGCAAGTTCTACGCGGTGGTGATCGGCGAAAGTCAGTATCAAAAATTCGGCGCGCTCCCGACCGCCGTCAACGACGCGCGCGCGGTGCGGCAACTCCTCGAGCAACATTACGGCTTCCTCGTCACCCCTCTCGAGAACGCCACCGGCCAGCAGATCCTCGACGCACTACGCGCGACCGGAAAGAAGATGACGTCGAACGACAACCTGGTGATCTTCTACGCCGGCCACGGCGAGCTGCTCAACGAGAAGGGCTACTGGAAACCGGTCGACGCCGACTTCGAGCAGACGAACTGGATCTCGCCGGCGCTGATCAAAGACGCGCTGATCGACGTGCCGTCGAGACGCACGCTCATCATCGCCGACTCCTGCTATTCCGGCGCGATCGCGCGCGGCACTCTCAAGTCAGCGGAAAACAGCGAATCGAAAAAATCCCGCCTCGTCCTCAGCTCCGGCGGCACCGCGCCGGTCATCGATTCCGCCGACGGCCAACACTCCCTCTTCACCCGCGCCCTCCTCGACACCCTCGCCGATCCCGACTCGAACGTCACCGACGTCCAAACCGCCTTCCCCCGCATCCGCGACCGCGTCATCGACTCCGCCCGCCGCGCCGGCAGCGAACAAATCCCGCAGCTCGCGGTGATGGCGGAGGTGGGGGACGAGGGAGGGTCGTTCTTTTTTGTGAAGAAGCGCGATTAATTGGTTACGGGATAACCCTTAGCCAGTACACGCAGGATCCTCGGGTTGTGCCAGTAACCGCTGTGTGCAGCGGACGGGTCTGCGACGATGCCGAGGATCGCGTAGGGCGCATTGGCGTTGAAGCCATTCACGAAGGTGACGCGGCCCGCAAAGTTGGGAAACAATTTCGGCCAGTCGTCCGGCATCGGATAACTCAACAGGTCATTGCGATCATTGAAGGCGACAATGGTCAGCGGTTCTTTCGGTTCTCGCAGCATGAACAACGAATCGAACTGCAGGTCGAGCGTCGCTTCCGGCTGATTGTCTGTCAGCGTGACGGTCGATTGGACGATGCGATATCGCGCGAGCTGCAGGAGCGGTAACTGGTTCGCCAGCATCGCCACCAGCTTGATATGGCTGCCCAATACCTTGATCGCCTCCGGACTGCTGCGGCCGAGCGAAGCGAGAGACTCGAACAGCATCATGCTCCCGAGACTGTGGGTGACGATGAAGACGTCGGATTGCCCGGCCTCGGCGCCCGCACTGTAGTCCTGCAATGTGCACGGAACCAATAAGTCATGATCTTTGATCATCGCGCAGATGGCCTGCTCCACCGCGTAGCGCATGCGCGGGGCGAATTGACCCGCGAACAACACGGCATCCGACACCGAATTGTCGATGATGGCGTCTTTGATCTTTCGATTTACCCAGCGCCTTCCGGAGCCATAGTTCTTCCAGTCGTAATCGAGATTCCGCTCTTTCAGGTGCCTGGTCAGCGGCGACCAGAGGAGCGTGTAGATCCGGAGCACCGACTGGTCGCTCGTTCGCCTGTAATCGCAAATCGTCATCTCCGCGTACGGCGGTGCTCCGGCGGCGTCCTTGATCGGGACCTTATTCGCCTGGCATGCGAACGGATCCAGCTTCAGCTGCGCGGACAGCAGCTCAATTAGCCGATCCGCGTATTGAAAATCGTGATTGCCCATCCCATGGATGATCAGCAGCTTCGAAACCCTGGCCGGATTGAGCGATTGTTCAATCCCGGCGAATCGAACAGGCTTCTGCGGTTCTCCCGGGATCGTCATGACGAGGTTGCGACGAAGGGGAATGCAGGAGCTGGCGAGAAGGCAAAGGCACACGGCCGCCGCACGGACTTTGTTCATCGAATGATCTCCCTCTTCTCAGGAGGGACGGGAGGGAGAGATTCCCTACCGCCTAACGAATCGCCGCCCGCACCGCCCGCAATCGCTCCGCTGCATTCTCCATATCCGCATGTATGCAAATCGTGTCAAACGCAATCGGCACGCGGGTGCCGTCGCGGGCGATGACGATTCCTTCTTGCGCGAGGAGGGCGGCTTGGGCGGCGGCTTCTTCGACCGTGAGCGTGGAGCGCGGTTCTTTGCGGGGGACGAGGGCGCCGTCGGGGGCGTAGCGGCGGTCGGCGAAGGCTTCGCGGATGACCGGGGTTCCGGCGGCGCGGGCGGCGGCGGCCATTTGGGAGTGGTCGGGGGCGACGAGGGCGATGGTGGGATCGATCGCGCGCATGGCGTCGATGATGATGTCGGCGAGGGCGCGGGTTTTGTGGGCGTCGTTGTAGAGGGCGCCGTGCGGTTTGATGTGGCGGACATCCGCGAAGGTGCGAAGTGCAGAAATTTGTGCAATGAGAGAGGCGCGCAGTTCATCCGCAGTGATGTCGAGGGAGCGGCGGCCGAAGTTTTCGCGATCGGGATAGGACGGATGGGCGCCGAGCTTCACGTTGTGCTCGCGCGCGCGTTGGACGGCGTCGCGCATCGATTCAACGTCGCCTACGTGGCCGCCGCAGGCGACGTTGGCGCTGTCGATGAGGGGCCAGATCTCGTCTTCGCCGGGCGAGCCTTCGCCGAGGTCGGCGCTGAGGTCGATCATCACAACTCCGTGCCTTTCGTTTCGGGCAGGAGCCAGATGAGGATTCCGCCGAGGGCGAAGAGGAGGGCGACGGCGGTGATCGACTGGCCGAGGCCGTACTTGGTCGTGCCGATGCCATAGGTCGTCGCGGCGGAGACGAAGCGGCCGCCGTTGTAGCAGAAGCCTTGCGCCGTGGCGCGGATGCGCGTCGGAAAGAGCTCCGCGAGCATGGCGCCGAAGAGCGAGAAGTAGCCGTGCACGAAGTAGCCGACGAGCGGGCCGACGGTGAGGAGGGCGACGGGCGAGCGGGCGTTGTAAGCAAAGTACGGCACGACGAGCGTCGCGGCGATCATGAAGAGCGTGAACGCGGGACGGCGTCCGATGCGGTCGGCGATCCAGCCGAAGCTGATGTAGCCAAGGAACGCGCCGACTTGCAGCACGATCAGCCACGTCGCGGATTTCGTGACCGTGAGTCCCGCGCCGCCTTGTGCGATCGGCGTTGCGAGAAACGCCGGCAGCCACGACGTCACGCCCCAATAGGCGACGAGCACGCTGCTGGCGACGGCGGTCGCGATGAGCGTGCGTCGCAGGAACTGCGGGGAGAAGATCTCGATCCATCGCGAGGACGCGGTTTTCTCGCGCTCGCGCCAGAGAGGCGGCTCTTCGACGGTGCGGCGGATAATGAATGCGGCCACTGCCGGGAGCGCGCCGATGAGAAAGAGCACGCGCCAACCGAAGCGCTCGAGGACGAGCGCGGAGAGGCCCGCGGCGATGAGCGCCCCGATCGCCCATCCCGACTGCATGATGCCCATCGCTTTCGCGCGATGCTTCGCCGGCCACGTTTCCGCCACGAGCACCGAGCCGCACGACCACTCCCCGCCCATGCCAAGGCCAACGATCACGCGCCAGGCGATGACCTGCCACAGCGCGCCGGACGTCGCGAGACCCGCGGTGCCGAGGGAGTAGAGCAGGATGCTGATCGTCATCGCGCGGACGCGGCCGATGCGGTCGGCGAGATGGCCGAAGACGACGCCGCCGATGGCGCTGGCGAAGAGCGTAACGGCGAGCGGGATCGCGATCTGCGCCTTCGTCAGTCCGAATTCTTTTTGAATCGGCAGGACGGCGAACGTGAACAGCAGCACGTCCATCGCATCGAGCATCCATCCGAGTTGCGCGGCGAAGAGCGCGCGCCACGCCTTGCGATCGACGTCAGGAAACATGAGTCGGGAGTTTACGCGGCCGGAAGGCGAATCTCGATTTTTCCGCCGCCCTCGGCGCCGTTCGAGGCCGTGATCGTGCCTTCGTGCTCGGAGACGATCTTCTGCGCGATCGCCAATCCGAGCCCGCTGCCGCCGCGGCGGCGGGTGAAGAACGGCTCGAAGACATGCGGGACGTCTTCGGGATTGAAGCCCGGTCCATGGTCCGCGATCGAGAAGACGAGCGCCGGCTCCGTTTCGTGCGAGGCGATGGTGACGGCGGTGCCGATCGGCGAAAACTCGATCGCGTTCTCGACGACGTTCTTGAAGACGAGCAGCATGCGATCGGCGTTGATCGTCGCCGGCGGAAGCCCGTCGCCGATCTGCTGCCGGATCTCGATCTGTTTTTCTCTCGCGCGCGGCGAGCAGACGCGCACCGCCTCGTCGAGCACGGGGCGGATCGACTGCGCGCGGCGCGGCGCTTCCTGCGGCCGTCCGAAGTCGAGCAGGTCGTGCATCAGGCGATTGAGGCGCGAGACGTCGCTGCGCAGCGCGCGGACGTATTCGTCGGTGTCCCTCTCGTGTCCGAACTCCGCTTCGAACGCGTCGAGCGCGGCGGCGATGCCGAACAGCGGGTTGCGCACTTCGTGGGCGACGCCGGCGACGAGCGAGCCCATGATCGACATCCGCTCGCTGCGCCGCAGCGCTTCTTCCACTTCCTTGCGCGCGGTGATGTCGCGCATCACCGTGACGACGCGCCGCTCGCCGCCGATGATCGCCGCGCGAACATCGACCTCGACCCAGAACAGGTGCCCGTCCCTGTGGCGCATCTGCCATTCGACGAGGCGGCTTCTCGCGCTCGCATCGAGCAGGATCTGCCGCGCGGCCTCCGGCGTGTACGGGCCGACGCTGGAGCTGAGCGAGCCGGTCCCGAGCTGCTTCGCCTCCTCGCGCGTGTATCCGAACATCTCGCACATGCCGGCGTTCACGTCGATGAGGCGCATGTTTTCGACGTCGATGATGAGAATGGCGTCGTGAACGGAATCGTAGATCGAGCGGAAGCGCTCTTCGCGCAACGCGAGGAGATGCACCATCATCTCGATCGAGGAGCGAAGGCTCTCCAGCTCCGCCGCCGCGCCTTTCACACCCGGCGCGCTTTCGGCCTGCTCTCCGTCGCTGACGGCGAGGGCGTAGCGCTCGATGCTCATGAGCGGCCGCACGACGGCGCGGAACAGCACGCGATAGACGAAGAAGATGAGCAGCGCCTCGAAGGCGAGGATGAGCAGGATCGTGCGCAGCAGCACATCGCGCAGCAGCTCCTCGATGAACTTCGGCGTGAAGTAGAGCCGCACGCTGCCGATCGTTTCGCCGTTGAACAGGATCGGCTGCGACGCGGTGAGCAGTCCTTCCGTTGGAAAGTTGCCGTTCGACACGGTGAAGCGGCGTTGCGCATCGCGATGCCGCGCGTGAATTTTTCCGGCCGCATCCACGACGATGCCTTCGATCGGGCGCACCTGCGACTGGCTGTCGATGATCTTGTCGATCTGCGCGCGATCGATGTTCCACACCGACACCGCGAGCGCGACGGCCAGCTCGTTCGTCTGCGATTGCGTGACCTGGCGGAGGCGATTCCACTCGGTGTTGGAGATGGTGGTGTATTCGATCGCGCCGTAGATGCCGAGGACGAGCGTCGTGACCGTCACCAGAGTGGCGGCGACGACGTTGGCGACGGAGAGATTGCGGCGTTGCATTTATCGGTACGTCTGCGGATCAAACCATAAGCGCTTGTCGGCGAACGGCGTCTCCGGGCCGACGAAGGGGTTGTCGATGCGGAACATCCTGCGCGTGCGCAGGTGCAGGCGCTCGATTTTGTGGCGCTGGTAACGATCGAAGATGCGGTCGTACGTGCCGTCGGCGATCATCATCCGCATCCCCTCCTCCGCGCGCGCCGCGAGGCGGCGGCCGTCCTCGTTCTTCGCAAACCAGAAATACATCGGCAGCGGGTAGTAGAAGACGATGTTCTCTTCGATGCGCAGGTCCGGCAGCGCGGCTTTGCGCGCTTCGAATTCGTCGAGCACTTCGACGGACGCGCGCAGGAAAACGTCGAAGCGCTTGTGCACGAGCATCTCGAAGAGGCCGTCGTAGCTGGAACCGGTGACGACGCGGAAGCGATTCGCTTTGAGGACGTCGACGTCGATCCACCCGAGACCGAGGCCGTAGGTGAACTTGCGAAGATCGTCGAGCGACTTCACGGCGTCGAAGCGCGCCTGGTCGCCGTTGCGGATGAGAAACACGCTGTAGGCGCCGAGATTGCGGTCGACCGGGATGCGCACGGGAACGAGATTGCGCTCGAAGTCGGGCGTGGTGCTGAGATACATCACGGTCAGTTTTCCGCTCGCGCTTTTGAGCTCGAACGCCTGGCGCCGCTCGGTCATCAACTCCGAGGCGACCATGCGATACGCGCCCCATTTCGGCGTGGTTTTGTCGAGCGCGGTGCGGAGGATTTCCCAGTGATAGAGATAGCGGACGTCTAGGGACGATTCGGGTGGATGGTAGATGTAGGTCATCGGCATGTGGGTGCCGCTGCCCTCAGCGGCACCGCGACCGCTGAGGGCAGCGGTCGCCACAAGAGTGAGCAACAGAGCGCTCACAGCCCGACTTTGCACGATGCCGTTACTATAAGCCTAACGTCCGATGCTTCGCGATCGCGTGCTGTTGGTGGATGACGAGCCGGGTCCGCGGTTCGGGGTGCGGCGCTTTCTCAAGTCGCACGGCTTCGACGTCGAGGAAGCGGATGACCTCGCGTCGGCACGCGTGAAGTTCCGCGCGTTTCGTCCCGACGTCACCATTCTCGACTTCCGCCTGCCCGACGGCACGGCGCTCGATTTGATTCCTGACTTGTGCGCCAGCGGCGGTTCCGGGGTCATCGTTCTCACGGCCTACGCGTCCATCGACGCCGCGGTCGAGGCGGTGAAGCTCGGCGCGGAGCAGTTCTTCACGAAGCCGGTCGAGCTCGAGGCGCTGCTGGTCGTCATCAAGCGCACGGTCGAGAATCAGCGCAATCGCCGGCAGATGGCGGCGGACGCGCAAACGTCCGCGGGACGCCGCCGCATCGATCCGTTCCTCGGCACGAGCGGCGCGATTCGCGAGCTGCGTGAGAAAGCGGAGTCGGTGCTGCGCACCGACAGCCCGATTCTCATTCACGGCGAGACGGGCAGCGGGAAGACGCTGCTGGCGCGATGGATTCACGACCGCGGGCGACGCGTCGGCGAAGCATTCGTCGATCTCAACTGCGCCGGCATCTCGCGCGGATTTCTCGAGACGGAGCTGTTCGGGCACGAGAAGGGATCGTTCACCGGCGCGACGTCGGCGAAGCAGGGACTGCTCGAGGTCGCGCACCGCGGCACGGTCTTTCTCGACGAGATCGGCGACATGGACTTGCAGGTGCAGGCGAGCCTGCTGAAGGTCCTCGAAGAAAAACGATTCCGCCGCCTCGGCGATGTGAAAGACCGCACCGTCGACGTACGTCTGATCGCGGCGACGCATCGCGATTTCCGCGCGCTCGTCGAAGAGAAGAAATTTCGTCAGGATCTTTACTATCGCATCAGCACGCTGGAGCTCTTCGTGCCGCCGCTTCGCGAGCGGCGCGACGATATTCCGCTGCTGGCGGAGACCATTCTCCACAGCCTCGCCCGCGATCTCGGCCAGCAGCACGTCACGCTGAGCGAGGAAGCCCAGCGCGTGCTCTCCCGCTACGACTGGCCGGGCAACATCCGCGAGTTGCGCAACGTCCTTGAGCGGGGCCTCTTGCGCAGTCCCGGCGGCGTGCTCGATGCGTCGGCGCTGGTGATGCCGGCCGACGTCGCGGCGCAGCCCACGGTTCCGATCGCGAAGCGCAGCGGCACGCTCGACGAAGTGGAGCGCGACTACATCGAGCAGGTGCTGCGCGAGGAAAACGGCCTGATCGACCGCGTCGCGGAGCGCCTCGGCGTTTCGCGCAGCGCGGTTTACTACAAGGCGCGAAAGCACCACATCACGATTTCTAAAATTAGAAATTAGCGTTTTAAAACTAGCACAAGCGTCCTTCCAGCAAAACTCTTCATCGTATAACTCATTTGTTTTCAGCGTTTAGCATTTGAGCGCGCGTGGCAGTCGGGTTGCTCTAGGAGCAGCCTGTGAACAAACGGCTGCTCATCCTCGAGAACGAAGAAACGGTTCTCTTCGCGCTGCAGCGCTACTTCTCGCGCGTCGGCTTCATCGTCGACTGCGCGAGCGAGCTGGAAGAAGCGGAAGCGCTCGTCACGCACACGCCGTACGACCTGGCCATTCTCGATCTCGCGCTGACGACGACCGACGCCACCGAGGGACTCGAATTCCTGCGGTACCTGCGGCGGGTGCGCTCGCGGGCGCGGGTGATCATGCTGACGGCGTACGCGACGGCGGCGGTGCAGCGTGAAGCGTATCGCCGCGGCGTCGACGCGTTTCTTTGCAAGCCTCGCCCGCTCGCGGAAATCGCGCGCGTCGCGGAGCAGCTCACCGGAGGGTTCGCGTGATCTCCGTGCTGCAGCGGCTCCGCCAGCCGGGCGCGATCCGGGTCGAGTTCCAGCCGGTCGTGCGCGTGCTGCGCGACTCGCTCGAGATCTACGCGTACGAAGCGCTGTCGCGCGGGCCGCGCGGCACGAGCATGGAGCGGCCGGCGGTGATGTTCGAGTTCGCGCGGCGCAAAGGCGCGGAGATCGAGATCGATCTCCTCTGCATCGCCGAGGCGCTCGCCGCGGCGACCGCGCTTCCGGGCCGGGAGCTCATCTCGCTGAACGTGCATGGTGCGACGCTCGCGGGCACGCCCGATTTCGTTGACCGTCTTCTGTCGCGAGCGATGTCGTTCGGCATCCTGCCGGACCGATTGATGCTCGAGATCGTCGAGCATCGCGCGCCGTGGATCGCAGACGACTTCCGCGCGACGCTCGATGAGCTGCGCGCCGCGGGCGTGCGCATCGCCGTCGACGACCTCGGCGTCGCGGCATCCAACTTCCAGCTGATCGTCGACTGCCAACCGGATCACGTGAAAGTCGATCGCTACCTGATCGACGGCTGCAGTACGGGTCCCTGGCGCCGCGCGTCGCTGGCGTCGATCGTCACGCTCGCGCGCGCGTGCGACGCGACCGTCATCGCCGAGGGCGTGGAGAAGGTCGCCGATCTCGAAACGCTCCTCGACATCGGCATCGACATCGTCCAGGGCTGGCTCTACTCGCCCAGCAAGCCGGCGATCGAGCTCGCGCATCTCTCCCTCGTGCCCAACCAGCGCCTCGTGAAAGGAACCTGCTGATGACGACGAAGGCGGCGGGACGCCGCCTGATCAGCCGGCGGGGACGCCGGCGTTCCGAAGCGCGAATTCATGAAAGGAAGTTGCTGATGAGAAAGAAAGTCCTGCTGGTCGATGACTCGGCCACGGTCCTCCTGATGGAGAAGATGATTCTCTCCAAGGGACCGTACGACATCATCACCGCCGCCAACGGCGAGGAAGCGATCATCAAGGCGCACCGCGAGCAGCCGGACCTGATCCTGCTCGACGTGGTGATGCCGAAGCTCGACGGCCTCTCCGCGTGCGCGGCGATTCACGCGCATGCCGAGACCGCGCACATCCCGATCGTGATGGTCACGACGCGCTCGGAGGTCGACAACGTCGAGAAGGCGTTTCGCAACGGCTGCGTCGACTACGTCACCAAGCCGATCAACGGCCTCGAGTTGCTGACGAAGCTGCAGAGCATTCTGGCGATGAGGGAGAGCGCATGAGACCGACGCCTTTCCTCGACAAAGTCGCCAACGAGACGCGCGAGTACGTGCAGTCGCTGATCAACGAGAACCATCGCCTCGGCAGGCTCGTGGCGGAGCTGGAAGTCGACCGCGATCAATACCGTCAACGTCTTGACGAAATCGAAAACGAACGGCGCCGCTTCGCGGAGCGCTACGTCGAAGTCGAGCAGCAGAACACGAATCTCGCGAACCTCTACGTCGCCAGCTATCAGCTCAACGGCACGCTCGACCGCGAGCGAGTCCTGGCGACGGTGCAGGAGATCATCATCAATCTAATCGGCTCGGAGGAGCTGGGCATCTGGGAGGTCGAGGAGAACCTCGACGCGCTCTCGCTCATCGGCTCCTTCGGCATCGATTCCGATCGCTGGGCCGCGATTCCGATCGGCCGCGGCATGATCGGCGAAGTCGCGGAAACGGGAGACGCGGTTCATCGCCGATGCGCCGAACGACTGGAACCTCACCGCCTGCGTCCCGCTGAAGCTCGACGAAAAAGTCATCGGCGTGATCGGCATCTTTCGTCTCCTGCAACAGAAGGCGGGCTTGGAGGAGATCGACTACGAGCTCTTCGATCTTCTCGGCTCCCACGCGGCGTCCGCGCTCTTCTGCTCGAGGCAACTGCAATGACCGCCTTCGCGCTGCCTCTCGATGAAGGAGGATTGATGCCGGAGCTCGTTCGACAGAAGCGGCATCTGCAGCCCGGACAGCTGTTCGTGGCGCAGCATCCGACCGCGATCTCGACGATCGTCGGCTCGTGCATCGCGGTCTGCATGTGGGACGCGCAGAAGGGCGTCGGCGGTATGAATCACTACATGCTGCCGATGCCGCCGGGCGACGCGAACACCTCGCCGCGTTTCGGCAAGGTGGCGATGGAGCAGCTGGTGGAACGGCTCCGCGATGCCGGCGCGCGATTGCCGATGCTGCGCGCGCGCGTCTTCGGCGGCGCGTGCATGTTCGCGGAGATGCGGTCGCCGCAGCACCTCGGCCAGCAGAACGCCAAACTCGCGTTCGAGTTCCTCGAGCGCACCGGCATCGAGATCGTGCAGGTCGATACCGGCGGCAACCGCGGACGGAAGATCACCTTTCACACCGACGGAGGCGCCACGTGGCTGACGTTGATCTGATGCGAGGTGACGCGTGATCCGCGCAATTCTCCAGGTGCTTTTTCCGCGCCTTTTTTTGAAGCCCCGACTGCGGAAGCGCCACACGTTTTTGCTTTGGTAACGAGGCGGCGGGACACCGCCTGATCAGCCGCCGAGGACGGCGGCGTTCCGAAGCGCTGGGAACGCCGGCGTCTCGCCGGCTGGCCCGGCGCCGTCTCGGCGCCGCGTTCTAGGAACGCACGCGCTGCAGGAGGAACGTCTCCAGGCCGAGGTCCACCGGCATGCCGCCCGATTTGCGTTTGATCTCGAGGTCGGCGATCTCGCCGAGGGCTCGGAAGAGATCGGCTTCGCTGAGCGTGCGGGCGGCTTCCCATTTCTTGTGCAGCGGGAAGGGGTGGGGGCGCTGGCGGACGAGGCCGAAGGTCTTGAGGTAGTCGCCGAGCTTGTCGGCGATCGTGTCTTTGAAGCGGTTGTACTGCATCGATGTTTTGAGATTGATGTTGTGCGCACGGGCGAAGGAATGGATGCCGATCATCTGGCGGATCTCTTCCGCGATCGGGAAGTGAAAGCGGCCGTAGATGATCTCGAGCGACGTCTTCGGATCTTCACGCCGCGCCTGTGCGACGAGGTCGCGCAGTTTGGCGACGGCTTCGATGATCTTGCCTTCGGTGAAGAGGGAGCCGAGCTCGTAGCGCGCTCCGCCTTCGACCATCGAGATTTCGCGCTCGACCATGTCGGCGGTAACGCGGCCACCCGCGCCGGCGAGCGTCGCGAGGCGCTCGGCTTCGGAGACGGCGATGCGGATCTCCGGGACGTCACGCGAGAACTTGTCGGCGAGCATGCGCTCGATGCCGAGGCGCTGCTTGAGGCGCGCGACGGCGGCAGTGTCGAAGCGGACGTTTGCCTCCGACGCCACCTCGGCGATCGCGCTTTCGAGCGCGGCGTTGAAACCGTCGCGCGTGAGATCGGCGGCGACGACGGCGCCGTGTTTGTCGATGAGATCGATCGTCGCGGAGTCGCGCGGCACTTCGCCGGTGCGCATCAACAGAATCGCGCCCGCCGCGCCGCCGCGCGTGATCGCTTCCATCAGCAGCGCCGCGTCATCCTCGCCGCGTCCCGCTTTCTTTCCCGTGGCGCGGCAGAAGGTGAGCATGTCGGTGAGCGTCTGATCGAGCGCGACGCCGAGGGCGTTTGCGATCTGGCGGTCCGTCATTTCGAGATCGGCGCCCGCGAGGCCGAGGACGTGCAGCAGCTTCGCGGCGGATGACGCGCGCTTGCGATCGGTCTTCGCGCTCTTCCAGTCGGCGAGCGCTTTCTCGTACAGCGACGCGATCTCCTTCGCGGAGATGAAGGCGTTGACTTCGTTGACGATCAGGAGACGCGCGCCGCCGAAGAGCGACATCGTGCGATAGGAGTCAAGGATGGAGGCGAGCTCGGTGCCGGGCTCGTAATTCTCGACGGAGATCTGCGGGTTCTTCGCGACGAGGGTGTCGCGGATTTCATGGAAGGCTTGCTCGGCGAGGAAATCAGAAGAGCCGCCGATGAGGAGCACTCTCGGCGGCTTGCCTTCGTTGATCTGGGTGAGGATCGCCGGGAGCGATTTGGGCAACTACGAGAGCAGCCCTTTCTCCTGCAACTCCTGGCAGTCGATGCAGAACGCCGTCCAGGGGACGGCCGACAGGCGCTTTTCGCCGATGACGTTGCCGCAGTTGGTGCAGGTGCCGTAGGCGCCGTCGCGCATCCGGTTGAACGCCTCTTCGATCGACATGAGCAGGTTGCGCTCGGTGTCGGAGAGGGAGAAGTTGAGCTCTTTCGAATAGGCGCTGGCGGCCTTGTCGGCGAGGTCCTGGATCCCGTCATCGGGCAGGGCGTTGCCGGCGGCCTTGTCGCGCTCGTAGGAGTCGAGCAGTTCGCGCTGCTTCGCGCGGAGAGCATCTTCGTACACCTGGTACGGATTCGATTTCAGTTTCGCTGCTTTTGCCATTTACGAGCCCCTCACTTGTGATAGGCGATGTTGCGCATCAACGTGCACGCCCGATAGATCTGTTCCATGAGCAAGACTCGCGCGAGCTGGTGCGGGAGGGTCATGGGCGACAGACTGAGCAGCTTGTCCGCGCGTCGCCGGACGGTATCGTCGAAGCCGGTATCACTGCCGACGACAAAATTGACGCCGTGCGGCTGATCGATGGTCAGCTTCTCGATCCACTTCGCAAATTTCAAAGAATCAATGAGTTGCCCCCGCTCATCGAGGACCACGGTGTGCCCGCGATCGGGGATCGCTGCCAACAGGCGCGCGGATTGAGCGCGCATGATAGCCACATCGCTCTGAGCTTGTCTACCGCGCTCGGGAGCCAGTTCAATGAGCTCGATCGGGAAGAAATGTCTGACCCGATTGAGGTAACGTTCGAGCACGACGGCAAGCTCGGCGTCGGCAGTGGAACGGGGCCAGATGAAGCGAAATTTCACTCTTCAATCCCGTAACGTTTCCGTTTTTCGAGCAGCGTCTTCCGATTGATCCCCAGGATCTCCGCCGCGCGCGAATAGTTCGAGCGCGTGCTGCGCAGGACTTCGCGGATGTAGTGTTCCTCGAGCTCGGCGAGCGTCCAATCGCCGCGCGCGGCGGTAGCGATCAAGTTGCCCACTCGGGAGCAGCGCGGCGGTGATGGTGTTGTTCTCGGCGAGCAGCGCAGCGCGCTCGAGCGCGTTGCGCAGCTCGCGGATGTTGCCGGGCCACGCGTAGCTCGCGATCAATCGCTCCGCATCGGCGGCGAGCTTCTTCCGTTTCAGAAACTGTTTCGCCAGCGGGAGGACGTCCTCGCGCCGCTCGCGCAACGGCGGGAGCGCAAGCGTGACGACGTTGATGCGGTAGTAGAGATCGCGGCGCAATGCGCCGCTGGCGAGGAGCGCTTGCAGATCGGCGTTCGACGACGAGATCACGCGCGCGTCGAAGGGAATCGATGCGCTGCCGCCGAGGCGCGTGAAACGTTTTTCCTGGATCGCGCGCAGCAGCTTCGCCTGCAATTGCGGCGTCAGCGCGGAGAGCTCGTCGAAGTAGACCGTGCCGCGCCGCGCCATCTCCAGCTTGCCGATCTTGCGCGCGTGCGCGTCGGTGAAGGTGCCGCGCTCATGTCCGAACAATTCGCTCTCGAATAGCTCGGCCGGAATGCTCGCGCATTCGATGTGAACGAACGGTTCGTCGCGGCGATTGCCGCAGGCGTGAATGGCCTCGGCGAGATAGTCTTTTCCGGAGCCGGACTCGCCGTGAATGAGGATGCTGACGTCGTGATCGAGGACTTTCTCGACCGTGTCGAGAATGTTCCGCGTCGCGGGATTGCGCGTGCGGAAGAAATCACGAAGTCTTCTTGAGGGCACGTCTCGGCTTTTCTTCCGCTTCGCCGGTGTACTCGCTCGTCACGTTCGGCGCGTCGCCCCACAGCCGCTCGAGTCCATAGAAGCGCCTCACATCCTCGGTGAAGATGTGCACGATGAAATCGCCGAAGTCGAGGAGGATCCAGCGGCCGGGTGTCTCCCCTTCGACGAGCAGCGGCTTCACCTTCATCTCCGACTTCAGCTTTTCGACAATCGCGTCGGCGATCGCCTGCGACTGCCGCTCGTTGTTGGCCGACATCAGCACGAAGTAGTCGGCGATCGACGTGAGCTCGGCGACGGCGAGCACATCGAGATTGACTGCTTTCTTGTCGAGCGCCGCGGCTACGGCGAGGCGTACGCGGCTTTCTATCGAATCGTTCACGCCTGTTCCTTTCGATACAGTCCGTAATGATGAATGTACCGCGCCACGCGCGGATCGACCAGTTCCTCGATCGATTCTCCCCTCGCGACGCGTCTGCGTATCTCAGTAGACGAAATCGGGACCAGAGGGTTTTCGGCGAAGACGATGGCGCCGCATTGGGGGCGGGTCTGAGGAGTGGAGCGGCGGGCTCTTAGCCCGCCGAGATACCCGGCGGGCTGAGAGCCCGCCGCTCCACGAGTCAGCACGCAGAAGTTGGCTAACTCGAAAATTCTGTCGATCGATTTCCACTGGAGCAGTTGCGCGAGGTTGTCGTCGCCGATGATCCAGTCGATGGTGTCGTCGACGTACGTCTTGCGCAGTTCCTCCAGCGTATCGACGGTGTAGGAGATCGCGCCGCGCTCGAGCTCGAGGTCGAGCACGAACATTTCTTCACGCTCCAGCGTGCCGAGGACGGTCATCGCGAAGCGGTGATGGCCGCCGGCGTGCTCGCGATCGGTTTTGAAGGGCTGCTTGTACGCGGGGATGTAGAGGATGCGATCCCAATCGAGCGTGTCGCAGGCGGCGGCGATGGGGTCGATGTGGCCGCGATGGAATGGATCGAAGGTGCCGCCGCAGATGCCGATGTTCATGCGATGACGCGCTGGTCCTGATGCTCGCGCACGAACCGCGCGAGCTTGCGCACCAGCTCCCGCACGCCGTCGCCGACGACGGCGGAGATCTCGTGATAGTCGTAGCCGTGCTTCGCGGCGTACGCGCGCAGTTTTTCGGAGTTGCCTTCGATCGCGGAGTCGAGCTTCGAGCCGCAGACGATGCGCGGCTTCTCGGCGAGCGTCTGCGAGTAGAGCTCGAGCTCGCGGGCGATGACTTCCGCGTCCTGGTCGGGATGCTCGTTCGTCGAGAGATCGACGAGATGCACGAGGACGGAGCAGCGCTCGACGTGACGCAGGAACTGATCGCCGAGGCCGTGGCCTTCGTGCGCGCCTTCGATGAGGCCGGGGATGTCGGCGACGACGAAGGTCTGCGCGTCGTCCGCGCTCACGACGCCGAGGTTCGGAACGAGCGTGGTGAACGGATAGTCGGCGATCTTCGGCTTCGCGGCGCTGATGACGGAGATGAGTGTCGACTTGCCGGCGTTCGGAAGTCCGACCAGGCCGACGTCGGCGATGAGCTTGAGCTCGATGAAGAGCTCGCGCTCTTCACCGGCGTTGCCGTCCTGCGCGAAGCGCGGCGCCTGGCGTGTGGCGGTGGCGAAGTGCTGATTGCCCCACCCGCCGCGCCCGCCTTTGGCGATGAGCACTTTCTCGCCGTCTTCGGCGAGGTCGGCGATCACTTCGTTCGTCTGCTTGTCGCGCACGACGGAGCCGATCGGCAGTTCGATGGAGACGTCGTCGCCGTCGTGGCCGGAGCAGTTGGAGCCCATGCCGTGCTGTCCGCGGCCGGCTTTCCACTCGCGCTGAAACTGCAGGTGGTAGAGCGTGTTGAGGCGCTTGGACGCGACGATCCAGACGGAGCCGCCGGTGCCGCCGTCGCCGCCCGAGGGTCCGCCTTTCGGGACGAACTTCTCGCGGCGGAAGGCGATGCAGCCCTTTCCGCCGTCGCCGGCCTTCACGCGGATCGTGGCCTGATCGATGAACATCATGAATGATTGAGTGCGATGGTTGTGCCCGTAAAAGCGAACGCGGCAGCCGAAGCTGCCGCGCGAGTTTTACGTCGGGTGTAAGTCGTTACTCGGCCTTGGGAGTGACGCTGATGAAGCGTCCGCGCTCGCCCTTGTCGTGGAAGTCGACGACGCCGTCGATCTTCGCGAAGAGGGTGTGGTCGCGGCCGATGCCGACGTTGGTGCCGGGATAGAACTTCGTGCCGCGCTGGCGCACGAGGATCGATCCACCGGTCACGAATTCACCGGCAAACCGCTTGACGCCGAGCATTTTCGGCTGCGAGTCGCGGCCGTTGCGCGATGAGCCCTGTCCTTTTTTATGAGCCATGTGGATCTCCTCTCTTAGACGTTGATGCTGTCGATGCGAAGCTCGACGACGTCCTGACGGTGTCCGTGCTTCCGCTTGGTGTGGTTCTTCCGGCGCTTCTTCTTGAAGACGATGATCTTCTCTCCGCGAGTCTCGCCGAGAATCGTCGCCACGACCGAAGCGCCCTGGACCGTCGGATTGCCGGCTTTCGGCTGATCGCCGCCGACCATCAACACGTCATTGAACGTGACTTTGCTCTCCTCGGCATTCCCGAGAACGTCGCGCTCGACCTGAAGACGATCTCCAACGGCCACGCGGTATTGCTTCCCACCGGAACGAATGATGGCGTACACGACAATCCTCCAAGAGAAAATGCTACTGGAATCGGCTTCAACTCGTTGAAGCGGAACGGAATTCCCGGGTTTGGACCAAAAAAGAAAGGCGGCCGGAGCCGCCTTTCTTCAAACGAGAGCGAAAAAACTTAGAAGCGGAAGCGCGCGCCGAGCTGGGCGAGGCGCTGTTCGCCCTGGCCGGTGTCGCCGGCGAACACGGTCGGCTCCCAAACGCCGGCCGAGGTCTGCACGAAGCGCGTGCCGTTCTTCGAGTTGAGCAGGTTGAAGATCTCGCCGATGAGCTCGATGCCCATGTTCGTGCCGAAGCGGAATTCCTTCGAGACGCGGACGTCGAGCTGCGAGAAGTCATCGCCGCGCTCGGTGTTGACGTGCGACGCGTTGACGAGCTTGTTCTTGTACCCGAGGTTGTTCGTCGGGTTGCCGAGACCGAAGCTCGAGAACGGATACGCGGAACGGTAACGGAGGATGCCCGACACGTTGATGCCGAGCGGCGCGTGATAGAGCGTGCTGACCGTGATGCGGTGGCGCGCGTCGGTGAAGAGCGGGCCGAAGCCCGCGCCGTCGTTGTAGTCGAGCGGGTTGACCAGCGTATTCGCCTCCGCGTCCGGCTGCGTTCCCGCGTCCCACAGACGGAACTCGTCCGCGCCCGTGAGCACGTTGCCGTTGGCCTCGGACCAGGTGTAGAAGCCCTGCGCTTCGAACATGCTCGAGCGCGCGTGGAAGCCGACGTTGAAGCCCTTGTAATCGGCTTCGCCGTCACCGGTCCAGACGCGAATATTGCCGGAAGTGCCGGCGCCGAGGATGCGCCCGCTGCCGAGGTTCGGGTTCGCGCGGAAGCGGAACGGGATGTTCTTGTAGTCGATGTGCACGGCCTCGAAGTTCAGGCCGAGCGCGTTGTTGACTTCCCACGAATAGCCGAGCGAGATCTGCGTCGACTGCGGGGTCTCCCACGACTTCTGGGCGATGTTGTTCGGCACTGCCGCGGTGCCGCCCTGGTTCGGCGGGAGCGGCTGGCCCGGACGGAAGAACGAGCCGTCGGCGTTGCGGATGCCGGTCGGGTTCTCGTTCACGTAGATGGTGCCGAACGTCGACTGCACGGCGGCCGCGGGGAAGAGGCTGGTGGCGTTGGTGTACGGGAAGTCGTAGTAGATGCCATATCCACCGCGGACGATGTGCTTGCCGTTGCCCTTCAGGTCGTAGCTGAAGCCGAGACGCGGCGCGAAGTTGTCGTCGTCGTCCTCGAGCTGGTCGGCCTCGCCGTTCGCGAACGGCTTGAGCCACGGGATCTCCGGATGCGCCGCGGCCGCGGATTTGTAGAGCGGGAGCAACGGGTTCGTGCGCTGGTCGAGATCGAAGCCGGTCCACTTGTCGTAGCGGATGCCGAGGTTCACGGTCAGCTGATCGCTGAAGTGGAGATCGTCCTGGCCGTAGAAGCTGTATTGATCGACGGGCGTCTGATCGCCGAAGAATCCGCCGTTGATCGTGATGGAGCGCACCGGCGAGGTGGCGCTGTCATTCAGCATGTCGTAGCGGCCGGTGGTGCCGGTGGTGAAGTCGCCGCCGAGGATCGGCTCGTGAATGTAGTTCACGCCGACCTTGAAGTCGTTGCGGCGTCCGCCGAGGTTGGAGGACCAGCTGAAGTCATCCTTGAACTGCGACTTCTCCTGCACGGTCGTCTGCGGCGTGTTGACGTTCTGGCCGGACTGCACGCCTGACGGGAAGTAGAGGTTCGGATCGTTCGAGTCAGCCGTGATGGCGTTGTTGAAACGCGTCCACTGGTAGACGAACTCGTTCAGCTTGTCGCCGCCAATCGTCAGGGAGTGGTTCGCGAGCACGGACTTATAGTCGTTCGCGATCGTGCCCCAGCCGGTCGGCGCGACGTAGGAGAACGCGGCGTACTTGTCGCTGTTCTTCTGATAGCCGTAACGGACCTGGATGAACTGCTTCGCGGTGGCGTTCAAGCTGAGCTTCGCGGTTCCGAGCTCGTCCTGGAACGGAACGGCCTGCGACGAACCGTCGAGCGACGGGAAGATGCCGCCGGTGTCGAACGTGGTGGTGGTGGTGCGGTCGAGCTTCTCGTAGGTGCCGAAGAAGTGGGCCTTGTCCTTGATGATCGGACCGCCGATCGAGCCGCCGTACTGCTTGCGCTCGTACGCGCCCTTGTCCGCGCCGGCCTGCTCTTCGGTCTCGGTCTTTTCATTGAACTGCTTGTCGCGGAAGAATCCGTAGATGCTTCCGGAGAGATCGTTCGTGCCGGTCTTGGTGACGACGCTCAGCACGCCGCCGGACGAGCGTCCGAACTCGGCCTTGTACTGCATCGTCTGGATCTTGAATTCCTGCACCGCTTCGAGGTTGAAGTTCTGCAGCGCGCCGCCGATCGTGTCGTCGGTGTTGTCGCCGCCGTCAATCAAGTAGTTGACGTTTCGGCCGCTGCCGCCGTTGAGGGCGACGGTGAGCTGTCCCGGCTTGGTCGGGTCGGCGTTGACCGACAGCGTCGTGCCGGGTGCGAGCGAGGCCAGGTTCGCGAACTGCCGGCCGTTGAGCGGCAGGTTCTCGAGCTCGTTCTGGCTGACGACCGTGCCGATCGAGGGCTCGGTCGCGACGAGCGGTGCGTCCGCCGTCACGGTGATCGCTTCCGTCACCGACGCCTGCTTGAGCGTGACGTTGAGCTCACGCTCGGTCGCGACGTTCACGCCGACGCCTTCCGTCGTCACGGTCGCGAAGCCGGAAAGCTCCGCCGCCACGTTGTACGTGCCGACGGGCAGCGAGGGAAATCGATAGGAGCCGTCGGCGGCCGTCACCGTGGTGCGGACGAAACCGGTGGCTGTGTTGGTTGCAGTCACCGTTACGCCGGGAACTGCTGCTCCCTGCTGGTCTTCAACGCGTCCGGTCAGCGAACCGCTGCCCGACTGCGCGAAGGCCAGTGTGGGAACGAGGAGAGCAATCGCCAACGCGATTGTGAACCATTGGAATCTGCGACTCTTCATTCGTCACCGTCCTTGATAAAAGGTGGGTTTTAAAAGGTTGTCCCGAGAGACTTTGCCCAATCATACGAGCAAACTCACGCGAGGTTCAATCGGCAATTCATTCAGTTTTTCTTTGATTTTCCGCGTATTCGGGTTTTTGGACGAAAAAATTCAGCGGGGTGGATTTTTAACGCCGTAATTGGGCCAACATCGTCTGCGCAGCCTGTCTCTGCCGCGCGAACGCGGGATCGTTTGCCGAGCGTGCGATGAAATTTCGATACTCCGTTGCCGCCGCGTCGAGGTTTCCGCCGAGCTGCAACGCGACCGCGCGATTGAGCCGCGCCTCGTGATAGTCGGGCGCGAGCTGCAAGGCACGATCGAAATTCGTGACGGCGTCGGTGAAGCGATTGCGATCGATGTTCACCGCGCCGAGGCCGTTGAAGGGATCGGGATAGTTCGGCGCGAGCGCGATCGCGCGGCGGAACGCGGCCTCCGCTTCGTCGTTGCGTCCCATCGCGCGCGCCGCGTTGCCGATGTTGTTGTGCACGCGCGCGTTTCGCGGATCGATGGCCACCGCTTTCTGAAACTCCTCCAGCGCCACCATCGGCTTTCCCTCGCCGGAGTTGATGATGCCGAGGACGTTGTGCGCGTCGGCGTTTTTGTCGTCGCGTCGCAGCGCTTCGCGCACCGCTTCGCCGGCGTGGCGAAGATCGCCCGCTTCCTGAAACGCGGCGGCGAGGTTGTACCAGGCCTGCGCGTCGTTCGGAGCGAACGCGATCGCGTCGCGGAACAACTCGATCGCGCGCTGCGGCCGGCCGCGCAGGCGCTCCACTTTCGCGAGCGACATGCGAAAGACCGGATTCTCCGGATCGCGCTTCACGATGTCTTCGAGGATCGGTCCCGCTTTGTCGTAGTCCTTCGCCGTCGTCGCCCAGGTCGCTTCTTCGAATTTGCGGAAGAGCGGGACCATGATTTTGGGATCGGGCTTGGGGCCGGTGCGATTGGCGGGCATGCCGCCGACGTAGCCGAGGCTCGCGAGCTTGGCCATCGTCTCCGCGTCGGGGGTCGTCGACGGCGCGGGCTTCGATGCCGTGGACGTCAGCGATGTGAGTGCGGTGGAAAGCGCGCGCATCGTGCGGCGGTCTTCGCTGTAGATGTTGGTCGCCTCGCGCGGATCGCGGGCGAGATCGTAGAGCTCGGGCGCGGGCGAGGAGATGTATTTGTGGTTGCCGCGGCGCAATGCGACGAGTCCGTTCCAGCCGAAGACGGTTGGGTATTCGGTTTCGGCGTAGATGTCGGCGGCGGGGGGTTCTTTCTTTTCGCGCAGGGAGGGCGAGAGATCGCGGCCGTCGGGAGTAGCGCGCGCCTCCGGCGCGCCCCCGCCCAAAGGCGCGCCGGAGGCGCGCGCTACACCACAGAGCGACGCGACCGTCGGCGCGATGTCGGCGAGACTCACCGGCGTTTTGATGACCTGCGGATCGATGCCCGGGGCGGCGAGGATCATCGGCACGCGGAGCGACGGTTCGTAAAGCAGCAGGCCGTGCGTCAATTCGCCGTGCTCGCCTAACGCTTCGCCGTGATCGCCGGCGATGAGGATGATGGTGTGCTTGCGATCGATCTTCTCGAGCAGGCGCTGCACCTGCGCGTCGACGAAGGCGATCTCGCCGTCGTAGCTCGGCACGTACGGCGCGTGCGCGTCGTAGAGATGCACCCACGCAAAAAACGGACGGGCATCGCTCTGGCCTAACCACGCCAGCGCGCGATCGACGACCGCATCGCCGCGCCGCTCGGCTTCGAGATGATCGCCGAGCGTCGGATCGCGCGGGATCTCATCGTCATAGACGTCGAAGCCGCGATTGAGTCCGAAGCGATGGTCGAGGACGAACGCGCCGATGAACGCCGCGGTGCGGTAGCCGTTCGAGGAAAGCAGCGTGGCCAGCGTGGGACGATCCGCGGGAAACGAGCCCGCGCCGTTGTTGCGCACGCCGTGATGCAGCGGCAACACGCCGGAGAGGATCGTGGAGTGCGAAGGAAGCGTGAGCGGGACCGCGCTCTCGGCGTTGTCGAAGCGAACGCCTTCGTTTGCGAGACGCGTGAGGTTCGGAGTGAGAGGGCCGATGCGGTCGGCGCGGAAGGTGTCGAGGGTGATGAGAAGGACGTTGTATTTCGGCTGTTCAGGCTTTGCAGGCAAAGTCAGAAAGCAAAAAGCAGAAAGCAGAAATAGAGGCGTTTCACAGAGGGATGTTGCCGTGTTTTTTCGGCGGGTTTTTGTCGCGCTTGTTTCTCAGCATCGCGAAGGCGGTGATCAACTTCCTGCGCGTGAATCGCGGCTCGATGATCTCGTCGATGTATCCGCGCTCCGCGGCGATGTAGGGATTCGCAAATTTCTCTTTGTACTCGGCGACTTTTTCTTCGCGGTTCTGCACGCCGCGATAAAGGATGTTCACCGCGCCTTCGGCTCCCATCACCGCGATCTCCGCGGTCGGGTAGGCGTAGTTCATGTCCGCGCGGATGTGCTTCGAGTTCATCACGCAGTACGCGCCGCCGTACGCTTTTCGCGTGATGACCGTGATCTTCGGCACGGTGGCCTCGGCCAACGAATAAAGCAGTTTCGCGCCGTGCACGATGATGCCGCCGTACTCCTGTCCCGTTCCCGGCAGAAACCCCGGCACGTCTTCGAGGACGAGCAGCGGGATGTTGAAGGCGTCGCAGAAGCGGACGAAGCGCGCGCCTTTGCGCGAGGCGTCGATGTCGAGCACGCCCGCGAGAAACGCCGGCTGGTTCGCGACGACGCCGACGGAATGGCCATTGAGGCGGATGAAGCCGACGACGATGTTGCGCGCGAAGTGCTGGTGCACTTCGAGGAAGTGCCCTTCGTCGGCGATGGTCTTGATCAGCTCGCGCATCTCGTACGGCTGATTCGAATTCTCCGGAATGAACGCGTCGAGCGCGTCGTCGACGCGGTTGACGTCGTCGTGCGTCGCGACGTGCGGCGCTTCTTCGAGGTTGTTCGACGGCATGTACGACAGCAGTTCGCGAATCAGCGCGATGCAGTCTTCGTCCGACTCCGTCGCAAAGTGCGCGACGCCGGAGACCTGGTTGTGCGTCTCCGCGCCGCCGAGTTTTTCCTTCGTCACTTCCTCGTGCGTCACGGTCCGGATGACGTCGGGGCCGGTGACGAACATGTACGAGGTCTTCTTCACCATCAGGATGAAGTCGGTGATGGCGGGCGAATAGACCGCGCCGCCGGCGCACGGTCCCATGATCGCGGAGATCTGCGGGATGACGCCCGAAGCGAGCGTGTTGCGCAGGAAGATGTCGGCGTAGCCGCCTAACGAGACGACGCCTTCCTGGATGCGCGCGCCGCCGGAGTCGTTGAGGCCGACGAGCGGCGCGCCGTTCTTCATGGCCAGGTCCATGATCTTCACGATCTTCGCGGCGTGCGTTTCGCTGAGCGAGCCGCCGAAGACGGTGAAGTCCTGCGCGAACGCGTAGACCAGGCGTCCCTGAACGGTGCCGTAGCCCGTGACGACGCCGTCGCCGGGAACGCGCTGCTGTTCCATGCCGAAGTCGGTCGAGCGATGGACAACGAGTTGATCAAGTTCCTGGAAGGAGCCGGGATCGAAGAGCAGCGCGATGCGCTCGCGTGCGATGAGCTTGCCTTCGTTGTGCTGCCGGTCGATGCGCGCCTGTCCGCCGCCAAGCTCGCTTTGCTGTTTGCGATGTTCGAGCTCGTCGAGCTTCACAGGAGGAAGTTCCTCTCCTGGGCGATACGGCGCATCTCTTCTTCGATCTGGTGACCGGTGGCGCGCTCGCCGAGGCGGTGCCGGGCTTCGTGCTCGATCGCGTCCATGGCGGCGAAGTTCTCCTCCAGCGCTTTCGCAACCACGATGATCCCCGCCTCGGCATCCCGAAACTCGACGAGGCCGCGGTCCTCGAGGCGATTGACGATGGCGCGGGCGAGAAACTCGATCCGCTTTCCGGTGCCGCTCACGCGCCGCATTAAAGCATCATCTCCGCGCCGAAGGAACCGCCGCCATAGGGATACCAGACGGCCGTGTCGGAGACGGCGTCGATCCGCGTGACATGCACCGTTGCAGGATACGCGCGCGCGCCTTCGTCGACGAGCACGCGCAGCGTGAGCCCTTCGATCGGCGCGAGGAGCGCGACGGCGACGGGACGATCGGGCTCGATCTCGTTCACGTCGCAGCGCAGGCGAAGGTTGAGCGGCATGCGCACCGGACGCACGCGATAGCTCGGCCGATACCAGTTCGGCCACGGCTCGCCATGGGCCTCGATGATGTCGGTGCCTTTGCCGTCGATGCCGCCGGAGACTTGCAGCAGCTCGACGTTCGGCGGCGCGAGGCCGACGAGCGATGGGAGGAGGGCGGCGGTGACGTTCGGGGCGAGGACGAGGCGCGGTGGAGTGGGACGCTCGTGTTGTTCGGCGCGGCTCAGTGCATCTGCGATTCGGGCAACATCATCGATGGAATCGACAAATGCTCGGATGCGCGCCGTTCACCATCGATAGATGAACGCGCAATGCTCTCTTCGCGCCAGGTGCGTCCATCGCATTCATGCTCGGAGATGCCGTGGCTGATGATGAGGCGCTCGATGTTCGGTCGTTGAATTTGGCGGGCAATGGCGAGGACGCGTTCTTCCGAGACGGCGGGGGATCCCTCGCTGCGCTCGGGATGACACGTCGAAGAACTCCCCTTCTTCGATGGCGACGCCGCTCTCCCTCACGCGAATGAGCGTGCCGTTTTCCCAGCGCACGACGGATCCGCGCTTGCGATAGATCATGAGAAGCGCGTCATCATCACCGGCGCGAACGAGCCGACGACGAGCTCCTGTCCTTCGCGCGAGCAGACGACGCCGGGATAGCGAAGCGTCTCGCCTTCGGCTCCGACGATCGCGCGCGCGACGTCTTCGCGAGACGCGCGGATCTCGAAGGGCGGGAGGCGGCGGCCGGCGTAGTTCGCGGCGGCGATGCGGAGGGTGATGAGTTGGGTGAGGGGCTCGTAGGAGCCGTTGGCGACTAAGAGGACTTCGATTGGATCTTGGACAGGCAGGAGTGCCTGTCCTCCACTGGCAGCCAATGACGTCATGCGCGAGAGGGGGACGTCGCGGAAGGTTTCGCGGCGTAGGCGCAATGGCACGTCGACGTGCAGCCACGACGGCCATTCGATCGAGGCGTGATCGTGTTCTTTCGCGTGGCCGATCGCTTCGTGCAGGAGCACGGCGGCGGAGCCGTTGCGCCAGATCATCGGGATGCCTCGATAGTCGATCGGCTCGCCCTGCGGCTCGGCGTCGACGGAGGCGATCGCGCGCAGCAGTTCGTAGTCTTCGCGCGTGTGCTCGGGCGAGGTGACGACGGACAGGCCGCGCAGGCCGATCGTCATCGTCGACGCGACTTCGTCGCTGCTCGCGGTGGCGACCAGACGCACGCGTGCATCGCGCGGCATGACGTCATGCATCCGCTCGATCTCGCGCTCGCAGATGGCGACGAGCGCGTCGTCGCGAACGTCGCCGGCGAGAATCCCCTGCTCGTCTTCGATCGCTTCGCCGTGCGAGAGGCGGCGCTCGACGAGACGGCCGCGCAGCCAGAGCTCGTCGCGAGTAGCGATGCGGAACGGATCCGTCAATTCAGTTCGTACGAGAAGTTTTTCGAGCCGGCGTCGTAGCGCACGATCAGCCGGTGCGCGGTGCCGGGCTGGAAACGGAACGGCAGCGACTTGTGCTCGTTGATGTTCAGCGCCGGCACGGTGATGAGGATGTCGACGTCGGCGTTCTTCGCGGTGAACTCGTGCGTGACGTTCACCGGCTTGGGGATGTTGGCCGGGCGCCGGAACAGATTGCCTTTGCGCACCGTGAACAGCAGCTCGTTCGCCACCACGTCCGCACCGGCGCGGACGATGATCCGGCCGTCGGTGAAGGGATGCGTGAACGTGGTCGTGAGCTGCGCCGGTGTCGCGGGCACGGCCGGCGCCGTCGTTTGCGTCGTGGTCGTCTGCGCGGGTCTCGTCGTGGTCGCGGTCTGCGCCGGAGGCCTCTGCGTCCTCGACGCCGCGCGCGCCGCTTCGAGCTTCTGCTGCTCCTGCTGGGCGAGCCTCAGGTAGTCGCCGGTCTCGATCGAGCTCGGGTTGATGTCGAATGACTCCTGGAGCTTCGCGATCGCCTGCGGATACTGCCTGGCGTTGAAGAGCGCCACGCCTTCGTCGAACCTCGCCTTCGCCTGCACGACCTGCTGCTTCGTGAGCTCGTCGCGCAGTTTCATGGCGTTGAGGCGCTCGAGCATCGACAGCACGTACGGCGACTTCGGCGCGAGCTGCGAGAGCTCTTCGAATTTCGGATAGGCGTCGGTGACGCGGCCGCGCGCCAGGAGGCTGTTGGCCTCGCTGCGCAGCTGCCGCATCAGCGCCGCGCGCGCCCACGCATTCATGTCCGCCGGTTTCCCTGCCGCGCTCTTGCTGCGCACCGCCGCCACGGCGGCGATCAGGCCGGCGACGAGGATGGCGATGATGCCGAAGAAGATCGCGGGCGGAACGCGGCGCCGCCAGAGCGGCATCGCGCGGACGTTCGTCAGCGTGGTCCGCAGCTGCTGCGAGACCGGAGTCTGCGGCACCGCCGGCGCGGCAGGAGCCGGCGTCGCCGCAGGTGCAATCGCGGTATGCGATGCCGCGGACACGGGGCGCGTGTGCACGCCCGGTCCCGATGCTTCCTGCGCCTGCGGGAACGGAATGTCGACGGTCGGCATCGGCACGCGATGATCGGCGCGCGTGACCATCGTGACTTCTTCGAGCACCGGATCGCGCACCTGCGACGGCCGCTCGCCGCGCAGCACCGCGCGCAAGGCCGCGGCGAGATCGCGGCCGCGCTGGTAGCGCTTCGCCGGATCCTTGGCCAGGCAGTGCGAAACGACTTCCGAGAATCCCTCGGGGATCGTCGGATTGATTTCGTGCAGCGGCGGGAAGGGCTCGTGCACGATCTTGTAGGAGATCGACGTCAGCGAGTCGCCGCCGAACGGCTTGCGGCGCGTCAGGCATTCATAGAGGCAGATGCCTAACGAAAAAATGTCGGTGCGTCCGTCCACCGGCGCGCCTTTGATCTGCTCGGGCGCCATGTAGTTCGGCGTACCGAGGAACTGGCCGGTGGTGGTGAGATTCGCGCCGCCGCCGCTGGCGATCTTGGCGATGCCGAAGTCGGTGATCTTCGCGCGGTTGCCTTCGAGGAGGATGATGTTTGCCGGCTTCACGTCGCGGTGGACGATGCCCTTCGAATGCGCGAAGTCGAGTGCGTCCGCCACCTGCGCCACGAGGTCGCCGATCTGCTCGAAGGAAAGCGCGCGTCCCTGCGCGAGCACTTCCTTCAGATTGTTCCCCTCGACGTACTCCATGGCGATGAACGACGTGCCGCCGGTGTCGTCCTGTCCGATGTCGTGCACCGTGACGATGGCGGGATGATTGAGGATGCCCGCGGCCTGCGCCTCGCGGACGAAGCGCTGCTGAAACTCCTTCGTCTCTTCGTCGTCGGCGTGCGCGCTGACGCGGATGGTTTTCAGCGCGACGAGGCGTCCGATGACCGGATCCTTCGCCAGATAGACGACGCCCATCGCCCCCTTGCCCAGCTCACGAACCACTTCGTAGCGCCCGAGCTTCAAAAGGGTTTTATCTCCGGAGTCTTTGCGGCCGACAGCCTCAGCCGCAGGGTCTGCACCCATGGATCGCTCATGATAACCGTGATTGGTGTGGAGCGGCGGGCTCTCAGCCCGCCGAAAGATTTTTGCGATGCCGGCGGGCTGAGAGCCCGCCGCTCCACCGCACATTTTAAATTATGATGTCCGCCCTATTTTGAAATCCGTTACGGAGTCGAGCTCATGAAGGTTTATTCGGGATCCGAGATCCGCAACATCGCGATTGTCGGACACAACGACACAGGCAAGACCACGCTCGTGTCGCAGTTGCTGTTCAACGCGGGCGCGCAGACGCGTCTCGGTCGCGTCGAAGATGGGACGACCATCACGGATTTCGATCCCGATGAGATCGAGCGCAAGCACTCCATCTCCTCGGCCGTTGCCTTCGTCGAATGGAAAGACACGAAGGTCAATCTCCTCGACGCGCCGGGCTTCGGCATCTTCATCATGGAAGCGAAGGCGGCGATGCGCGTGGCCGACTCCACGGTGATCGTCGTCAGCGGTGTGACGGGCGTCGAAGTGACGACGGAGAAAGTCTGGAAGTTCGCGGACGAGTTTCACCTGCCGCGCGCGATCGTCATCAACAAGCTCGATCGCGACCGCGCGTCGTTCGCGCGCACGCTCGAGGCGCTGCAGAAGAAGTTCGGCAAGAACGTCGTGCCGATCCAGCTGCCGATCGGCGAAGAGAAAGACTTCCACGGCATCATCGATCTCGTGGCGATGAAGGCGTACACGTACCACCCCGACGGCTCCGGCAAGTTCGAGACGTCCGACATTCCTGCGGAGCTGAAGAGCGAAGCGGATGAGTGGCGCGAGAAGCTGATCGAGAAAGTCGCCGAGGGCGACGACACGCTGATGGAGAAATTCTTCGAGCAGGGCGGGCTGTCGCAGGAAGATCTGATCGACGGCATGAAGCGCGAGATCGCGCATCATCAGATCTATCCGGTGCTGCTCTCGTCGGCGTCGCACAACATCGGCGGACATTCGCTGCTCGATGCGTTCGTGTCGCTGATGCCGGCGGCCGATGAAACGAAGACGGTCGATGGAAAAGATCGCAAGGGCGAGCCGATCACGTTCGATCGCCGCCCCGAGGCGTTCGCCTCGGCGCTGGTGTTCAAGACCTTCTCCGATCCGTTCTCCGGACGCGTGTCGCTGTTCCGCGTCTACTCCGGAACGGTGAAGTCCGACACGGCGTACTGGAACACGACCCGCGATCACGAAGAGCGCGTCGGCAAGCTGCAGCTGCTGCAGGGGAAGCAGCAGATCCCGGTGCCGGAGCTGCGCGCGGGCGACATCGGCGCGGTGGCGAAACTGAAAGACACGTACACCGGCGACACGATCGCGGCGAAAGATCATCAGATCGCGTTCGACTTCCTCCACTACCCGGAGGCGGCGATCGCGTTCGCGGTCGAGCCGAAGGCGCGCGGCGACGAGGACAAGCTCGGCGCGGCGATCCATCGCATCATCGAAGAAGATCCGACGATCAAATTCGAGCGCGACGCGATGACGAAGGAGTTCCTGATCAGCGGTCAGGGACAGCTGCACGTCGAGATCGTCGTGGCCAAGCTGAAGAAGAAATACAACGTCGACGTGGTGCTGCATCCGCCGAAGGTTCCGTATCGCGAGACGATCACGCGGCCGGCCGATGCGCACGGGCGGCACAAGAAGCAGTCGGGCGGCCACGGCCAGTTCGCGGACTGCAAGATCACGATGGAGCCGCTCACGCGCGGCGCCGACTTCGAGTTCGTCGACGAGATCTTCGGCGGCGCGATTCCGCGGCAGTACATCCCGGCGGTGGAAAAAGGCATTCAGGACGCGCGTTTGAAGGGATATCTCGCCGGCTATCCGGTCGTGGATTTTCGCGTGCGGCTGAAGGACGGCCAGTTCCACGACGTCGACTCGTCGGAAATGGCGTTCAAGATCGCCGGGTCGCTGGCGTTCCAGGACGGGATGGAGAAGGCGAAGCCGACGCTGCTCGAGCCGATCTTCCACGTCGACATCACCGCGCCGAGCGAATACGTCGGCGACATCATGGGCGATCTGAACTCGCGCCGCGGACGTGTGGAAGGCGTCGATGCGGAAGAGGAGATGCAGGCGATCCACGCGCGCGTCCCGCTCTCAGAGATGCTGACGTACGGCTCCACCCTGCGCTCGATCACGCAGGGCCGCGGCAGCTTCCACATGGAGTACTCGCACTACGAAGAAGTGCCGAAGCAATTCCAGGAAAAGATCATCGCCGAGGCGAAGAAGGCGAAGGAAGCGCAGGCGGCGGCGCACTGAGATGCTCGGCACGAACAACGTCGTTGCGTTCATTCCCACCGATGACTACGACGCCGCGCGCGCGTTCTACGAGGGCACGCTCGGCCTGCGCTATGTGAGCAGCGACGGCCACGCGATGGTGCTGGATGCGAACGGCGTGATGATCCGCGTCACGAAGATTCGCGACCACACGCCGGCTCCCTACACCATCTTCGGCTGGCAGGTCTCGGACATCGCGAGCACCGTCGCCGCGCTCGCCGAGCGCGGCGTGACGTTCGAGCGCTACGGCTTCCTCGAGCAGGACGCCCTCGGGATCTGGACCACGCCCAATGGCGAGAAAGTGGCGTGGTTCAAGGATCCGGCGGGGAACACGCTATCGGTGTCGCAGCACGTGCCGGATTAGTTCGTCGTAACGCTAAGTACTTCCGCCGCTGTCTGCACGGCGACATACGACAGTTCGCCGAACGGACGCGTGTCAAACAGGTCGCCGCCCATTTCTCGTTTGAGCTTGCGCGCAACCTTCTGCACAGCCTCAAAAATCGTTTGCAGTTCTCCCAATGAAGGCTTGCGGTCTTCGCGATCGAGGACGTTCACCAAGCAGCGCAAAATGCTTCCCGGCGATTTGTCGTGCACGCGAACAGTCACACCACCCAAATCGCTCAACGCTTTGATCACACGATGCCGCTGCGTATCGAACACGAACCATTGGTGTTTCGGATTCTTCAACCGCGCCGTGGCGACTGCCAACCCCAGCTCGAACGGCATGTTGAAGCGAGGCGTACGGGGCTTGATCTTGTCAAGGGACATGTAAGACAGGTCGTGGAACGAGTAGTCCGATTCGGCAACAAGGTTGAAGATTCGGTCGAGCTGAAACCGGCTAGAGGGATCCTTCACCGCGGCTGTCGGCGCCATGCCAAAACCTGCCAGCCCAGCGATGAATGCTAAATACACGCGCTCATAGCGAGGTGCGTACGGCATGTTGATGAAGGCCACAGGCGGCGCGGCCGGACTGCTCATTTACTCTTGGCGCGAAGGCGAGCAGTCTTCCCCGATGACCTGGAGACAGTTCGCTTACGAGCCTTCGTTGCCGAGGCTTTCGCGATCTCGCGATCGAGCCATTCCTGACGCGCTCGCGGGATCTGGTAGAGAGTCGCGACATCTGCGCCAGTTGCGAACTTTCCAGTGATCGTCGTCTTTGCCACGTAGTCCATTGTACGCGCGGATCAAAACTTCCACGTGATCCGCGCGATGTCCTGCTTCGCATCGTCCGCCGCGGTGACGACGAACATCTTCTCCGCGGTGCCGTTCGCGGAGACGAGCTTGACGTTGTAGCTCCCCGGCTCGGCGAAGTCGTAGACCTCGTCCATCGAGTTGAACTGGCGTACCTGGCCGATCGGGAGATCGTTCACGTAGACAAGTGCGTCATCCGGCAGGACGTTGAAGACCACGCCGCGGCGCGCCCAATAGCGCGTCGCCGTCTGCACTCCGCCTGGTCCGCCGCTGATGGTAACGCGCGCCGTTCCGGTCACGGGCTCGTTCGCAACCGGCGTGTTCTCCGGCAACACGAGCGATGCGCCCGCGCCTGGCTCGCCGCCCGGCGCCGGACCGGTGGGACGCGATTTGCGCGCCGGCACGTGCGCGAGGATCGTGTCGTCGTCGCGATAGCGCAGACCTGTATAGACCGCAAGCGCGGCCAGCGTCACCAGAACCACGCCGATGAGCACTGGGATCCAGCGCGGCATGGGCGTTGGTTCTTCGTCAGGAAGTTGCTCCGTCATCGCTTTCCGCCTGCGCGCCGTCTTCGATCTCGGCCACGCCGTCGTCGGTCACGAGCGTGTCGTCGTCGTCATCGAGCTGTTCATACTCGCGCTCGCGCTCGCGCAACAGTTGCTGCGCGCGCGGCTCGTCGTCGGCCGTGACGAAGATGCGAATCTCGCCCATCGCGCCGAAGTTGATCGGCTCCATGTGAAACTTCACGTCCTCGATCTTCGCGGGAATGCCTTCCGCCTCGAGGAATCCCTGCAACAGGTTCGCTTCGTCCTCGGTGCCGACGCTGGCGATCTCGACGAGTGTCGTGCCGTCCTCGGCGGTGATGGTGTTGGCGGTATCGTCAGGCATACCTTACTCCTTACGCTACGAGAGTGATCCGGCCCCTGCCATCGAATGGTCCAGCCGTCATCTTCCCGACCTTTGCATAGAACAGACCGCCTTCGGTCAGATGCGCCTCCAGCGCGGGCGCGCGCTCCGATGAGATCGCAATCAGCAGCCCGCCCGAAGTCTGCGCGTCACACATCAATGTGTACTCGCTCTCCGGAACCGACAAGCGGACGCGATCGCGGAAGGTCTTCGCATTGCGATTGGTCCCCTCGGGGCGGAAGCCGCGCGCGAGCAGCTCCCGTACGCCGTCCAGCACCGGCACCGCGCTGATGCGGATCTCCGCGCCGAGGGACGCGCCGGAGCACATCTCGAGCAGATGGCCGATGAGACCGTAGCCGGTGACGTCGGTGGCCGCGCTCGCGCCCGCGGCGACCATCGCCGTCGCGGCGTCGCGATTGAGCATCGTCATCCAGCGGATCGCTTCGTCGAGCGACGGCGGCTCGCGCTTGAACAGCCTGCGCGCCGTCGCGGCGCGATACGCGCTGACGAGAATCCCGTTGCCGATCGGCTTGGTGAGATACAGCAGATCGCCTTCACGCGCGGTCGAGTTGCGCACGAGCTTGTCCACGTGAACGACACCCGTGACGACGAGGCCGTACTTGGGAACATCGTCGATGATCGTGTGTCCGCCGGCGACGCTGAATCCCGCTTCGAGTGCTTTCTCCGCGCCGCCGCGCAGGATTTCCTGCAGCACGTCGAGCGGCAGAACGTCGGTCGGAAAACCGGCGATCGCGAGGCCGAGGATCGGCGTCGCGCCCATCGCGTAGACGTCGGAGATGGCGTTCGTCGCGGCGATCTGGCCGAAGAGATATGGATCGTCGACGATCGGCGTGAAGAAGTCGACGGTCTGCGCGATGGCGATGTCGCCGGCAATGCGAATCACCGCCGCGTCATCGCAGGTCGACGTTCCGACAAGAAGATCCCCGACCCCTTCGGTGGAGGGGAGTTTGGCGAGGATCGAACGCAGGTCATCCTGACCCAGCTTGCAGGCTCAACCGCCGGTGGTGGCGAATGAGGACAGCGCAGGATGCCGTGTGAGCGAATGCTTCACGAGGGGGGATGTTACCGGAGAAGGCGCAAAGGCTCAGAGGCGCAAAGGCTCAAAGCCGCGGGTGACTCGTCTACTTTGAGCCTTTGAGCCGTTGCGCCTCTGAGCCCGCCCCCAGCGCGTCCGCGCGCGCTTGCTCGACCGCCGCGAGGATCTCCTGATACAGCTCGTACTTTGTGTTCTCGGAGAGCGCCGCTTCGCGGTTCACGATCTCGGCGATCTTCGTCGCGAAGTACGACGCGGGCGGGAGTCGCTCGCCGGCCTCGTGCAGCTGGCGGAACTGCGCGGTCACTTCATCCTGCAGCTTCTGCCGGAACGTGCCGTCGAACACGTCCTGTTCGAGGGTCGCGTAGTCGATGTTCATTTCGCGGTGTAGGTGGTGACGACGTTCACGCCATCGCGCGCGATCTTCGCCGCGACGCCGCGCTTCTTCAGAAACGCGCCGTACGCATCGGCGAACGCGTTCGCGCGGTCGGCCGACTCCCACTTCGTGCGCACTTCGACTTTTCCGTCGCGCCACACCGCCGCGCGGTCGTTGATCCATCCGCGCGCGGCATCGGCGCCGACGAGATAGCGCCAGTGAAACTCGCCGAGGTGCTCGACGGCGATCACATCGCCGGCCGGCCTCGTCCCATCGAACGCCTCGTGTTTCGCGGTCTTCGCGAAGTACTCCTCGGGGTGCAGGATCTCGCGCGTCGAGCGCGGCGGATTCGCGTGCACGGCGTCGAGCGCCTTCCAGCCGCCGCGCTTGTACGCGGTGACGACGAACGTCAGTCCGTCGAGGTACGGGAACTTCAACATCTCGGCGAAGTAGCGCGGCGTGGAGGGATCGATCATCTGCTCCGCGTTCGCGGAATTCGTCACCATGCCGAGGAGCGACTCGTCTTTGAGCGCCTCATCGAGATCGACGCCGGCCTTCTTCAGCATGTGCGCGACCATCACCAGCACCGCCTCGCCCTCGAGCACGGAGTGATAGGCCATCATCGCGTCGGTGTCCTTCATCAACACCTTCTCGCGCGGCCCGAGCTTGAAGTGCTGATCCTGCAGCGCGTGCGTGAGCTCGTGCACCATCACCGTCTCTTCGAGCACTTTCGGATCGGCGAGCTTCGCCGCTTCCGGCAGGTTCGGCATCTGGTTGATGGAGTAGTAGGTGTGCGAGTGCGGGTCGTAGAACGCGAGCACCTGCGACTCGTACAGCGCCAGCATGCGCGGGACGATCTCGGAGCCCTTGATGTCGACGAGCTGCAGCGAACGGAGGAGCGTGCCCCACTCGTCGAGCGAGTAGGGAATCGACTTCTGCATCTGATCGCGCAGGTGCGCGGAGAGCTCGGCGCGGTCGATGCGGACGTTCTTCACGTCGCTCGTGAATTTCCTTCCGCGGATCTCTTCAACGGCCTTCATTCCGGGCGCGAGCGGCGAGGCCTGCGCGCAACCGGCGGTGAGCAGGAGGATCGCGAGAAGGCGTGACGGACGGGGCAGGGTCATGCGTTTGCGGAACCGTTGGTTTGCGGAGGCCATTCCGTTCCCTTAGAATGCGCGGCGATTCAGTCCATGGAACGCGGCGACAGCGAGCGTATCGAGATCACGATCAGCAGCCGCTTCGAGAACATCGAACTGGTTCAAGTGATCGCGGAACACCTCTGCGAAAACGCAGGTGTCGACGAGGATGGTTCCCATTGGATCGGGATGGCGGTCCGCGAAGCGGTCGCGAACGCCATCAAACACGGCAACAAACTCGACGTGCGGAAGAAAGTGAACGCCACCTTCGAGCTCACCGGCCCGGAGCTGGAAATCACGATCTCCGACGAAGGTGAAGGGTTCGATCCTGCAAAGGTCGGGGATCCGCTCAATCCCCAGAACCTGATGAAAACGAGCGGCCGCGGCATCTTCTACATGAAAACGTTCATGGATCAGGTCCATTACTCGTTCCAGCCCGGCGGCGGTACGTCGCTGGTGATGACGAAGAATTTGACCAAAGGCAGCGGCATCGCCAGCACGAAAGCATGAATTCGAAAGAAGGAGAGTCAACATGAGAGCCACTTCCCGATCCGCCGGCAACAATGTCGAGGTCATCGCGCTGGATGGAAAGATCACCATCGGCGCAGGAGACACGCAGCTGCGCGAGGTCATCACGAACTCCGTGAACTCGGGCAAGACGAACATCCTGCTCGACCTCAGCAAGGTCACGACGATCGATTCGTCGGGCATCGGCGAGCTGGTGGGCTCGTACACGACGGTGACGAATCGCGGCGGCAAGCTGAAACTGCTTCACCTCCCGGCGAAGCTGAACGAGCTGCTGCACGTGACGCAGCTGATCACGGTGTTCGAGGTCTACGAGAACGAGAACGAAGCGGTCGCCAGCTTCTGAGGATGACGGTTGCTGGGTTGCTAAGTTGCTTGGTTCCTAGGTTCGTCCAGCAACTCAGCAACCTAGCAACCAGCCTACGGTCTCCGGCCCCTTCGCACCGGCGTGGGCGGCGGCTGCGTGACTTCCGGCTGCGCCGCGCTGACCCAGCGCATCGGAATGGCGTTGGTGTAAACGGCCTCGTTGCGCTCCAGCCAAACCGAGAAAAGCTCGTCGGCGCGTTTCGCGTCGGCGATCGCTTTTTCTTTTTCGGCGAGATTGAGCAGATCGGCGAAGGGCTTCGTATCGCCGAGGAAATTCAGCTTCAGGCGAAGCGAGGCCGGCAGGCGCATGCGAGGGTCGCCGGCGCGCGTCTGCAGCGCGAATGACATCCGCGCGGAGCCGGTGAACGTCTTCTTCTCGCCCGGCGCGATCGCAATGAGCCGCGGCAGCATCACTTGTCCGGGCACTTCCGATCCGATGTTGATGGTGATGGTCTGCGTCTCGGAGTCGTACGTCGTGACCGGGATGATGTCGGCGACGGCGATCGATTCTCCGCGCTGATTGGTGATCTCGTACGTGATGGGGACCGGCGTACCAGGCCGGATCTCTTCGGAGCGAATCTCGGCGTCGATCCGGACGGAGCTTTCCGTCCCGACGATCCGCCTCGGCTCGTTCATGTCGACCGGGACGGTGCTGCAGGCTGCTGCGAACAGGAGTGCGAATGCCGCGGGCCAACGGTTCACGAGATTTCTCCTTGCTGTTGCTTGGAGAACCTCGCGACCGCCGCCGATATTGCTCTTAGAATCCGCCTCGGCCGCGTCCCGCGCGCTGCGTCGCATCCACCGTGGCCGGATTCGCCTCGCGCGCTGTCCAACCGATCGGCAGAGAGTTCAGGAAGATCGACTCGCTGCTCTCCATCCATTGGTTGAACAGTGCATCGGACAGCCGCGCGCGCGACTGCGTCTGAATCAGCTCCGCGAACGGAGCGATCTCGCGCAGGATCGTGACCTTCACCTGCACGTACCGCGGCGCGCTGTTGCGCACGGCGCGCAGCGCGGACGCGGTGAGCACCGGCACGGCCGACGCGCGGAGCACTTTCTTCTCGCCCGGCGCGATCAGAACCATGTGCGGCATCGTGCCGTCGACGGGAACTTCCGCGCCGATCGACAGCGTGATCGTGCGCTCGTCTTCGTCGTAGGAGGCGTCGCTCAGTTTGTCGGCGACGGCGACGGCGGTGCCGGTGAAGTTCTGAATCTGATACGTGACGGAGATGGGAGTGCCAGGCGAGATGCTGTCGCGCGTGAGCTGGGCATCGATGCGGACGTCGTCTTCACGGCCGACCGCACGCCGGGGGTCGTTCATGTCGATTTCAGCCGCCGCTGCGGCCGTTGCGAGGAGGACGGTGCTGGCGGCGAGCGCCAGAAATGCTTTCTTCGGTTCCATGGCTTTCTTTCATAGTGACGGTCGGTGCCAAACCGTTTCGCCGTCGAAAGCACAAAAAGCCGAAAGTGTGCCAGGTCATTAGTGAGGGCGTGACGGGCGTCACACCGCGCTCAATCGATCTTGAGCACCGCGAGGAAGGCTTCCTGCGGGATCTCCACTTTGCCGACGCGCTTCATCCGCTTCTTGCCCTCTTTCTGTTTCTCGAGGAGCTTGCGTTTGCGCGAGATGTCGCCGCCGTAGCATTTCGCGAGCACGTTCTTGCGCAGCGCTTTCACCGTCTCGCGGGCCACGACACGATTGCCGATCGCGGCTTGTAGGGCGACTTCGAACATCTGCCGTGGGATGAACTCTTTCATCTTCTCCACGAGCATCTTGCCGCGGGCGAAGGCTTTGTCTTTGTGCACGATGAGCGAGAGGGCGTCGAGCGGCTCGCCGTTGACGAGGATGTCCATCTTCACGAGCTCGCTCTCGCGATAGCCGATGAACTGGTAGTCGAGTGAGGCGTAGCCGCGTGAGATCGATTTCAGTTTGTCGAAGAAGTCGAGGATGACTTCGTTCAGCGGCATCTCGTAGACGATCATCACCCGATTCGCGGCGACGTACTCGAGCTTCTTCTGCGTGCCGCGGCGATCGATGGCCAGCGCGAGAATCGGACCGACGTATTCGTCGGTCGACAGCATCGTCACTTCGAAAAACGGCTCTTCGATCTTGTCGATGTACGCCGGATCGGGCAGCTTCTGCGGGTTCTCAACCTCGAGCCATTCGCCGTCGGTCTTCAGCACGCGATAGCGCACGCCGGGCGCGGTGGTGAGGAGCTCGAGGTTGAACTCGCGCTCGAGCCGCTCCTGGATGATCTCCATGTGCAGGAGGCCGAGGAAGCCGCAGCGGAAGCCGAAGCCGAGGGCGGTCGAATTCTCCGGCTCGTAGGAGAACGACGCGTCGTTGAGCTTGAGCTTCGCCACCGCGTCGCGGAGGTTTTCGTAGTCTTCGGTGATGATCGGGAAGAGGCCCGCGAACACCATCGGCTTCACTTCCTGGAATCCCGGGAGCGGCTCGGGATTGGCCCGGGCCTCGGTGATCGTGTCGCCGATCTTCGCCTGCACGATGTCGCGGATGTTCGCGAAGAAGAAACCGACTTCGCCGACGCCGAGGGAATCGATGGTCTTCGGCTTCGGGGTGAAGATGCCGAGCTCTGCGACTTCGTACTCGCGCCCCGTCGACATCATCTTGATCTTCATGCCGCGGCGCAGCTCGCCGTCGACCATGCGCACGAAACAGACGACGCCTCGGTACGAGTCATACCAGGAGTCGAACAGCAGCGCGCGAAGCGGCGCGTCTGGCTCGCCTTTCGGCGGCGGGATGTGCGTGATGATTTTCTCGAGAATCTCTTCGACGCCGATGCCGGCCTTCGCCGAGGCGAGGACCGCATCGTGCGCGTCGAGTCCGATCACGTTCTCGATCTGCTCGCGCACGCGCTCCGGCTCCGCCGACGGCAAGTCGACTTTGTTGATGACCGGCAGGATGGCGAGGTCGTTGTTGATGGCGAGATAGCTGTTCGCGAGCGTCTGCGCCTCGACGCCCTGCGTGGCATCGACGACGAGGATGGCGCCCTCACACGCGGCGAGGCTGCGCGAGACTTCGTAGCTGAAGTCGACGTGGCCCGGCGTGTCGATGAGGTTGAAGGTGTAGTCCTGGCCGCTCTTCGCGCGATACTGGAGCGTGACCGCGCGGGCCTTGATGGTGATCCCGCGCTCGCGCTCGAGCTCCATGTCGTCGAGCATCTGCTCGTGCATCTCGCGCTGTTCGACGGCCCCGGTCATCTGCAGCAACCGGTCGGACAAGGTGGTCTTGCCGTGGTCGATGTGCGCGATGATCGAGAAGTTCCGGATGTACTGAGGCTCAGGCATTCGCGGGCCATCTAACACGAAGTGCGGGCTTTGTCATCCCCGCCACTGATGTCCGCAGTCCACGCACACGCGCTGATTGACTACGAGATGCGCGATCACAACGACGGCGAGCATGATTCCGCCGACGATCGCGGCGTTCAGGTGGAGCAGCAGGACGGCCGGGATGGCGAGGGCGATGAGGACGACGTAGACGATCCAAATGAGGTTTCCGCCGCGGCGGGTTTTGGTCGAGCCGCAGTTGGGGCAGTCGGTCACGGAGCGCATGATATCGTCGCGCGCCGATGGAGCTGGGGATTCGAAACCGCGTGGCCATGGTCGCCGCGGCGAGCAAGGGACTCGGGCGCGCGATTGCGGAGGCGTTGCAGGCGGAAGGCGCGCGCGTCTCGGGATTCGCGCGGTCGATCGAGCCGTGGAGCGAGGACATGCTCGCGGTGCAGGGCGACATCACCAAGCCCGAAGATTTGCAGCGCTGGTTCGAGGAGACGGTCGCGAAGTTCGGGCAGGTCGACATCCTCGTCACGAACACCGGCGGTCCGCCGGCGGCGCCGTTTCTTCAGTTGAGCGAGGAGCAGTGGCGGCTCGGCGTCGATTCGACGTTGATGAATGTCGTGCGCCTCTGCCGGCTCGTCATCCCCGACATGCAGAAGCGGAAGTGGGGGCGCATCCTTCATCTCACTTCGTTCGTCGCGAAGCAGCCGATCGAGTTGCTCACGATCAGTTCCACGTTGCGCTCGGGGCTTTCCGCCCTGACGAAGACGCTCGCCGATCAGGTCGCGGGCGACGGGATTCTCGTCAACGCCATTCTGCCGGGGCACTTCCTCACCGACCGGCAGAAGCATCTCGGCGAGATCCGCTCGGAACAACAGGGCATCACGCTCGAGGAGTACTTCGCGCGTACGCAGGCGACGATTCCCACTTGGCCGCTACGGACGCGCGGAGGAGCTGGCGAGCGTCGCGGCGTTTCTCTGCAGCGAGCGCGCGTCGTATCTCACCGGCGCGTCGATCCAGGTCGACGGCGGGCTTGTACCGCGGCACCTTCTAACGCTTCGCGTCGGCGCGCAGCCGCGAGGCCGCGCTCGCGTGCCACGTGTACGGAATCTGTTCCGTGTCGAACGGCAGGCGCCAGTGATCGGGATCTTCGTAGTCGTATGCTTTCGTCGGAAAGTTGAGCACCAGCGCATCCGTTGCGCCGACGTTCTGCAGGCCGTGCCAGATGCCGGTCGGCAGGACGATGAAGGTCGGACGCGCATCGCCGACGTGCAACTCCGCGATCCGTCCGAACGTCGAGCTGTGCTCGCGCCCGTCGAACAGCACGACTTTCAAATGTCCCTGGTTCACGAACAGGCGATCGATCGATTTCGCGTGACAGCTCCACGCGCCGATCGCGCCGGGATACAAACGCGATTGATAGATGTGCACGACCGGCATGCCGGTCGGGTCCCACTCGGGGCGGAACGTCTCCGTGATCACGCCGTGGTCGCGCGGCACGTGCAGGACCTCGTGGACGACGACACCCTCGAGGCCGGGTTGAACGCTTTGCCAATCACTCGTGACGACCTGCGGGTCTTTCTGGGCTCCGGGCAGCATGGTCGACTCCTTTGACTCGCTGCCACGCCTCAACGCTCGCGCCGGGCCGCCGCCAGAGGACGGACAGCCATCGGGACGGATGTGCGATCAGACGCAGAAGACGATCGATGAACGATGGCTCGAACGCCGACCACTTTAGCATTTCGAGATCGGGCTCCGAGCGGATTCGCTCGAGCCACGCGGCCTGCTCATGACAGGGCCGCTCTCGATAGACTTTGGTTCGCCACGACGCCGGAAACTTGATTGCCGTCAGGCGCTCCACGAACACGATGCTGCAGCCGGCTTGTTCGAAGCGCATTCCATAGATCGCCGTCGGGCGTGACGTTCAACTCGCGATAGTCGCGCCATCCGCCGATGCTCTGGATGACGCTGCGCCGATGCATGACCGACGTCGGTGGCCTCCATTCGCGGCGCGCAATTTTGATCCTGCCGCGCGGCGGAATCAGCGCGAGCCGCGCATGCGCGAGATCTGCGCCGGCGTCGAGCGCAGCGACGAGCGTGGCGAGATGGTGCGCCAGCCAGAGATCGTCGTGTCCGAAGTACGCGATGTACTCGCCGCGCGCCTGACGCAGTCCTTCGTTGTTCGGGCCGGATTGATGGCCGGTGCGCGCGATGTTGATCCAGCGGACGCGCGGATCTTCGATCGCGTTCACGACTGCTTCGGAGTCATCCGTGCAGCCGTCGCCGATCACGAGCAGTTCGAAATCGGTGAACGTTTGATCGAGCACGCTGCCGATCGAGTACGGGAGCACCGTGCTCCAGTTGTACGTCGGAATGATGACCGTGACTCGAGGCATCAGTCCCCTGTCAGTCCCATGTCGTGTCGTTCATCTTCGCCACGATCTTCGCCACCTCGATGTAGTCGGCGCCGTCGCCGAGCTGATTCAGCGACGCGGTGAAGAGCTGCTGCGTGAGCGCGAGCATCGGAGTCGAGGCGTGCTGCTGGTGCGCGAGCGACGCCGCGATGCGGATGTCTTTGTCGTGATGCAGAAGCTTGAACACCAGCGGCCACTGATGATCGCGCAGGCGCATCGGCAGCAGATTCTCCGAGGCGTTCGAGCGGCCGCTGCCGGCGTTCGTGACTTCGAGCGCGGTCTTGATGTCGATGCCGAGCCGCTTCGCGAGCAGCAGGCACTCCGCGGTAATCCAGACCGTCGCGCCCATGATCGAGTTCGTCAGCACCTTGATCGCGTGACCCGCGCCGACGTCGCCGACGTGAATGATCGTCTTGCCGTTGAGGCGCAGCACGTCCTTCGCGCGCGCGAAGTTCTCCTCGCTGCCGCCGATCATGATCGTCAGCGTCGCGTTCTCCGCGCCGACGACCGCGCCCGTGACCGGCGCGTCGACAAAGTCCACGCCCTTCTCCGCGAGCCGCTTCGCCGTCTCGCGGCTTGCGTTCGGATCGCCGCTCGTCGCATCGATCCACAACGTGCCCGCGTTGCACATGCGGCAGCAATCCATCGACGATCTCGTCGACCTCTTTGCTCGTCGGCAGCATCGTGATGATCACTTCGGCGTTCGCGCACTCCGCGAGATCGGAGGCCAGCGTCGTCCCGTGCTCGCGCGCGTGCCGCTCCGCCTTCTCGCGCGTGCGATTCCAGACGGTGACGTCGTGCTCTTTCGCAAGATGGCGCGCCATCGGATAGCCCATCGCGCCGAGGCCGATGAATGCGATGTTCATCGGGGCGTCTCGCTGCGCAACGCTTTCTCGATCGCCTGCATCATCGAGTCGTAGCTCTTCCGCCACTCTTCCTTCTGCTGAAAGTGCTCCCGGTACGGCGCGAGCACGGCCTTCGCCTCCGCGAACTTACCGTATGCGCAGAGGCAGCGAACGCGCACGTCCAACGCGGCGGGGAAGACTTTGCCCTGCAGGCTGGGGACCTTTTCGAGCGCATCGAGGGCCTTGAAGGCTTCAGGGCATCGCTTCGTGCCCATCAACGTCAGGGCCTTGAGGATGTATGCGCCCGAATTCCCCGGGTTCTCGGCGAGCTCGAGGTCGACCTCTCGGAGGATCTCGGCGGCTTTGGAAGGCCCTTTCGTGTACAAGTCCACGGCTTTGAGGTAGTGCGACTTCTCCTTCGTCGCGCTCCCTGCGGCGTATGCGGGGGCTGCGGCGAGGGCGAGCAACATCAGCGTGGCGGCGGCGGCGGAAGTGATTTTTGGCATAGCCTCCATCGTAAACTGCAACCATGACCTTCGACGAGACCTACCGCGACGCGTACTCCTTCACCGATCCCGCAATCGACGTCGGCTCCGTGCTGCGCGAGGGCGCGCCGGCGACGGAGCTGCCGGTGCGCATTCCGCTGCGGATGATGAACCGGCACGGGATGATCGCCGGCTCGACGGGCACGGGGAAGACGCGCACGCTGCAGCTCCTGGCCGAAGGGCTCTCGCGCTCGGGCGTGCCGGTGTTTCTCGCGGACGTGAAGGGCGATCTCGCGGGGATGTGTCTTCCGGGCGAGTCGAACGAGCGCCTCAACGCGCGGCGCAAGGTTCCGCCCGAGGCGTTCCCGGTCGAATTCTTCAGCCTCACCGGAAATCGCGGCATTCAGGTGCGCGCGACGGTCACGTCGTTCGGCCCCATCCTCCTCGGCAAGGTGCTCGATCTCACCGACGTGCAGCAGAGCGTCCTGGCGATGGTCTTCAAATACTGCGATGACCGGCGCATGCCGCTGCTCGACTTCCAGGATCTCCGCGACGTGCTCAATTACCTCGTCACCGACGGCAAAGAGGAGTTGAAAAACTACGGCGGCATGTCCAGCGCGACGGTCGGCGTGCTGAATCGCAAGATGGTCGAGCTCGAGCAGCAGGGCGCGGCGAAGTTTTTCGGCGAGCCGGAGCTCGACATCCAGGACCTGATGCGGACCGTTAACGGCCGCGGCGTCGTGAACATCCTTTCGCTCGCCGACGTGCAGGACAAGCCTCGCCTCTATTCGACCTTCCTGATGTGGCTCCTCGGCCAGTTCTACTACCGCATGCCCGAAGCGGGCGATCCGGAGAAGCCGAAACTGGTCTTCTTCTTCGACGAGGCCCATCAGCTCTTCGACGACGCGTCGTCCGCACTCGTCGAGCACATCGAGCAGGTGGCGCGGCTGATCCGCTCGAAAGGCATCGGCGTCTTCTTCATCACGCAGACGCCGAAGGACGTCGATGAGGACGTGCTCGCGCAACTCGGCAACCGCGTGCAGCACGCGTTCCGCGCGTTCACGCCGAAGGACGCGAAGAACCTGAAGGCGACGGCGTCGACGTTCCCGATTAGCGAGCACGTCGACATCGCGAAGTCACTGACGACTCTCGGCATCGGCGAAGCGCTGGTGACGGCGCTCAATCCGAAAGGCGTTCCGACCGCGGTGGCGCCGGTGCAGATCCTCGCGCCGTCCTCGTCGATGTCCGCGATCGATGATGGGCAGTATCAGCGCGTGATCGCGGCGTCGCAGATGAACGCGAAGTATTCGACGCCGATCAATCGCGAGAGCGCGCACGAGATCCTGCAGGCGCGGCTGGCGAAGAGCGCGGAGGTGGCGGAGCAAAGCCAGCAGCAGGAAGGGGACGACTTCGAATGGCGCGCCAGCGCACCGAAGACGCGCCGGCGGACGACGGTCAGCACGTCAGGATCGCGGCGGACGCGTTCTACGACGGAGAGAGTGCTTGAGTCCGCGGGGCGAGCTGTGGCAAGGGAAGTGGGGCGCGGAATCGGACGGGGATTGCTGGGACTGCTGAAGTTCTGAGTTGTCTGACGAGACCCTCCGGCTCGCGTTGCAGAGAGAGAGAGGTAGCTTCAGCAAATTCCACGGAGGCACGCCCATTCGCCCGCTCTACCGTGGTTGGGTCCGAGGTGGGCGCAAACTGAAGGGTCTCGTCAGACAGCTCAAAGATCAAAAAATCATCAGGAATGAAAAAAGGGGCGTTACGCCCCTCTGTTGCCGTTTCCGGCGCTGATCGCTTACCGGCGATCAATCTACATCTGCTCTCTCACTAATGTAGTGAGCTGGATCACAAAGATCAAGTCTTGTAGTAGTTCGCGTTAATCTCGGTGAACTGCTTCCACTGGTCGGGAACGAGATCGGCCGGGAAGATGGCCTGGACCGGACAGGCCGGCTCGCAGGCACCGCAGTCGATACAGACTTCGGGATCGATGTAGAGCATCTCGGCGGTCTCGAAATTCGACTCATCCTTGCGCGGATGAATGCAGTCGACGGGACAGACGTCGACGCACGCGGTGTCTTTCGTTCCGATACAGGGCTGAGCAATCACATAGGTCATCTGGGGTCATTCCTCCGGACCAAAAGTGCGGGCAATTGTATCTCGTCATCCTGAGCGTAGCGAAGGATCTCAAGTTACGCAGCATGAGATCCTTCGCCGTCTCACGCGGCTCAGGATGACGGCCTACGGCTGTCACTCATTCCAACGCCGAATCGACTCGATCATGTAGTCGTTGCCCATGAACGAGACGATGTCGCCGGCGGCGTGCCCCATGAGCTTCTTCGCGACGTCGGACTGATTCGAGTAGACGCCGTGCTCGGGATCGGACTCCCACGGGCCGAGGACGATCACGTCGCGGCGCACGTCTCCGTTGGAGAGCTCGACTTTCGTTCCGACGCGCACGACGGACGTATCGATCTGCGACGGATCGAGCACGCGCACGCGCGAGATCTCGCCGGCCAGCTCGCCGACGCGCGCGGAGAGATACTCGGCGCGCTGCCGCGCGGCCTTGTACTCGAAGTTCTCGCGCAGGTCGCCCATCTCGCGCGCGGCCTGCAGCGCCTTCGAGTTCGCCGGGATCTCGACGGTCTTCAGATGCGTCAACTCGGCGCGCTTCTTCTCCAGCGAGTCGGCGGTCGCGTATACCGGCTCCGCCTGCGGCTCGCGGAGCGTCGGATACTTCATGTGCGCCGCGCCCTTGAGGGTCTCGCGGCGATACTCCTCGAGCGCGCCGTAGCGGTCGAGCGTCTCGACGAGCTTGCGCGCCTGCTCTTCGTTCTCGACGCCCATCACGATGCGGATCGCGAGGCCGCCTTTGTCGAAGAGGTCCTTGAGACGCGCGCGCACCGGGCTGAACTCGTCGTGCGTGAGCGCGTCGAGGATCTGGAAGAGCAGCGTGTAATTCGCGCGCTCGCCGAGGGCCTCGTCGTCACTGAGACGCTTCACGTACCAGTAGAACGCGTGCGGATGGCGGCGCGGATAGCGGAGCGTCTCGTCGATGAGGCGCTCGCGGATCTCGGTCTGCCCCGCTTCCTCGAGCGCATTCATGAGGGTCGTGAGGATGCGCGGCTCCTGATCGAGGAAAAACGACTCGGCGTAGACCTTCGGCCAGTCGGGATGGCCCTCGCGCACGACCGTGAGCGCTTTCTCGCGCATCGCCTTGTCGTTGATCGCCGCAACCGTGCGCGACGCCATCGCGCCGCTGAGGAGCGACGACGTTTCGACCGGCGCGGTGTAGCTGCCGGGCAGCGACTCGAGCGTGGTGAGAATCTGCCACGCCATCGACGCATCCGTGCGCGCGAGTCTCGCCGCGTCTGCCGCGAGCGTGGAGGAAAAGAAATCCGCAAGCTCTTTGCTGCGCGCGCTGTGTTTGCGCGCGAGCTCGAGCTTCGACTTCACGTCCGCGCGCTCGAAGTCGCGGCGGATCGCTGCTTCGGCATCGGACGACGATCCCGCGAACGCGTAGGTCGCCTTCGCGCCCGTGCCGCTCGTGATGACCTGCGGATTCTTGCGCGCCGCGGTCCACCACGAGCTCCACTTCTCCTCGGGGACAATGCCGATCACGGCATCGCGCACTTCGCCCATCACCATCGGACGGCCGAAGCTCTGCAGGATGCGCGCGAAAAATTCGGAGGGCGATTTCTTCGCCTCCTCTTTCAGCTTGTCCCCGTTGCTGAACTTCTCGCGCAGCACGTGCCCTTCGGGCAGCGGCACGAGGAACTTCGCCGCCGCGCCGAGCGGCACGGAGACGCGTTTGTCTTTCTCGAAGTCGAGGCGGCAGATGCCGAGCTCGGGATTGAGCTCGGTCACGCAGCCCGCGCCGCGGCCGATCATGAAGAAGCATTCGCCTTCGTCGTACGTGAGCCAGGTCTCGATCTTCTCCGCGCGCTCGACGGGATTGCTCTGCGCCTCGGAGAAGCCGGCGAATTTGTAGGCGCGGTCGAAACTGCGGTGCGTGCCGAGGCTCTTGCGCAGCGATTCTTCGATCTGCGGGCGAAGTTGCGCGGGATGCTTGGAGAGACGGCCGATCTCCTTCAGCACGGCGAGGCGCTGCGGCCAGAGGTGCTTTTCTTTGAGGACGTCGGAGAGCAGGCCGAGGAGCGTGTCGGATTGCGAGCGCTGCTCGGCCTTCCGCAGCAACTTGGCGAGATGGAGATACGTGTCGACGTCCCCCGGAGCGCTCTCGATCTGGTTCATCCAGAGCGACTCGAGGTCATCGAACTTTTTTTGTTGGATCAGAGCCTGCGCATCTTCGCGGAAACCCATAGAAGGCGGGCATTGTAATAGAAGTGGGACAGACAGGATTGTCTGTCCTCCACTGGTTAGTGGCGCAGTTTGACGAGCGCCTTGAACACGTCGAACGGAAGCTCTTCGGCGTGAACGATCTGGCGAAGGTGATGAAGGGACGTACGGCGCTCCTTCACGTCACTGAGAGAGATGTTGTGCTTGCGCAGGAGGTCGTGTGCTTTCTGTTCGTGCATGGTTCCGCGACGAACGAACTGCGGACGGCTGCTATTCCTTCAGTTCGCTCAGGATCTTCTCGTGCACGCCGCCGAACGCGCCGGAGGACATCACGAGAATGACGTCGCCGTCTTGTGCGTCCTCGGCAATGCGCTTCGCGATGGCGTCGAAGTCGTCGATCTGCTCGGCGGGCACGCCGACGTGCTCGATGATGTTCGGGACAGACATCATCTTGTCGAGTCCGTAGCGCGTCTCGTAGCGCTCGCGGTGGAAGATCGGGCCGATGATCACGCGATCGGCGTCGTGAAAGGCGTCGATGTAGCCGCTCTCGAACTCCTTGCGCGACGACGAGATGGAGCGCGGCTCGAAGAGCGCCCAGATGCGCCGGCCCGGATAGCGCTTTTTCGCGCCGTGCAGCGTCGAGGCGATCGCGGTCGGATGATGGGCGAAGTCGTCGATCACCGTCACGCCGCGCTCGATGCCGCGCACTTCCATCCGCCGCTTGATGCCCTGGAAGGTCTCGAATCCCTTTTGAATCTCGGCGTCGGACACGCCGCGCAGCCGCGCGATCACGGCGTCGGCGAGCGCGTTGAGCACGTTGTGCTGTCCGCTGAGCGTGGTGCGGAACCGCGCCCACTCCCGCCCTTCCCACCACGCCGTGAACTCCGTTCCCTCCGGATGCTCGACGGCGTCGGTCGCGAATGCATCGCACTTGCGCTCCCACCCGAACGTCACCCACCGCGCAGCCGCGTGACTGCGCAACCCCCTCACGTTCGCGTCGTCGCCGTTGGCGACGATGACGTCGCCCGGCGCGACCTGCTGCACCCCTTTGCGGAAGGCGTCGATGATCGCGTCGAGGTTCGCGTAGATGTCGGCGTGATCGAACTCGATGTTGTTCACCAGCAGCGTGTTCGCGCGGTAGTGGAGAAACTTCGGACCTTTGTCGAAGAACGCGGTGTTGTACTCGTCCCCTTCGATCACGAACTCCGGCCCGTCGCCGAGCTTGAAGTTGTGATTGAAGTTGACCGGAATGCCGCCGACGACCATGCCCGGGTCGCGGCCCGCGGACTCGAGCATCCAGGCCATCAGCGAAGTCGTGGTGGTCTTGCCGTGCGTGCCGGTGATGACGACGGAGTGTTTGCCCTTGATGAAGAGGTGGTAGATCGCCTCGGGCATCGAGGTGTACGGGAGGTCGAGCTCGACCGTGGCCGCGGCCTCGACGTTCGTGCTGGCGGCGGCGTTGCCGATCACGACGAGATCGGGGCGAAACGTCTCCAGGTGCTGTTTCGTATACCCCTCGAGCACGGGGATTCGCAGCCGTTCGAGGTAAGTCGACATCGGCGGATAGACGTGCTCATCGGATCCGGACACCTCGTAGCCGCGCTGCTGGAGCATCCCAGCCAGCGAAGCCATCGCGGTTCCGCAGATTCCGATCAGGTAAACCCTTTTGACATCGGGGATTTCAGTGAGGTGCGGCATTGCTGGTCACTTCGCAAGATTCATGCTTTTTTTCGATGGAATGGCTCTCCAGGCCCTAATGTTCGAAACGCTGGCCTGACCAAGAAGGTCTTCTAACACCACCAGGAGGATTTCGCGCAATGTCGAAGCGATTGTTTGTTCTTACTCTCGCGGTTCTCATGCTCGCGGCTTCGGTCGCGATCGCTGACGAGCCGGTGAAGGGTCCCCGTCTCACCCTCGTCGATCCGCTCAAGGACTTCGGCACGGTCGCCAAGGGCGACAAGCTGGAGTGGGCGTTCCAGGTGAAAAACACCGGAACGGCCGATCTCGAGATCATCGCCGCGAAGCCGACCTGCGGCTGCACGGTGGCCGACTTCGACAAGATCATCAAGCCGGGCGCGACCGGCAAGGTGTCGGCGCATGTCGACACGACCGCGTTCTCCGGCCCGATCAACAAGGCCGTGACGCTGGAGACGAACGATCCGACCGCGCCGACCGCGCAGGTGACGATCACCGCCGTCGTCCGCCCGTTCGTCGAGGCCTATCCCGCCGGCTTCGTCCGCTACAACCTGCTGCAGGGCGGCGTCGAGAAGCAGTCCATCACGCTCTACTCCGACGAGACCGAGCCGTTCCAGATCACGAAGATCGAGTCGCCGCAGGAGTGGATCAAGGTCGAGCACAAGAAGAATGAAGGGCTCGACGTCATCCCGAACGTCGGCCGCGAAGGCCAGAACCAGTACAAGATCGATGTGACGGTCGGCGGCCCGGACGCGAAGATCGGCCCGCTCGCCGAGAAGATTCACATCCTCACGAACTCCAAGCATCAGCCCGAGTACTGGGTCAGCGTCAGCGGCGTGGTCCGCCCGTCGATCCGCGTCGAGCCGACGGCCCTGAACTTCGGTGAAGTCGCGCCGAGCGACGTCGCCGCCACGCGCACGATCATGCTCCGCACGAACGACCTCAAGACCCCCGAGACGTTCCAGGTCGTGAAGGCCGAGTCGAACGCGCCGGGCGTGCTCGTCTCCCTCTCGCCGACGGCGAACAAGGGCGAGTACCAGGTGACGGTGCAGGTCGACAAGGAAGCGAAGGCCGGCGCCATCGACGGCACCGTGACCATCCAGACCAACGACAAGATTCATCCGGTCGTGACGATCCCGGTCAAGGGCATGATCAAGACCGCCAGCGTCGCCTCGAACACCGGCGCGAAGTAAGCTTTCGACAAATCGCGAATTGTGGAGCGGCGGGCTCTTAGCCCGCCGTTTTCTTTTTCCGGCGGGCTGAGAACCCGCCGCTCCACGGTTCACAGCACCACCGAAACCCCCGTCCCATCCCCCACCGGCAAGATCGTCGTGAGCAATCGCGGGTCGTTCGTGATCCGCTTGTTGAACGCGCGCAGCGCATCCGTCGGGCCGTCGTGCACGCCCGTCGCGACCTGTCCCTTCCACAAAAGGTTGTCGCAGACGATCACGGCGCCGCGCTCGAGCTTCGGCAGGAGTGCGTCGAGGTAATCGATGTACTCGCTCTTCACGCAGTCGATGAAGACGAAGTCGAAGGGGCCGGTGAGGCGCGGCAGGACGTCGAGCGCCGCGCCTTCATGGAAGACCACGCGGCACGGCAGCTGCGCCTCGGCAACGAAGCGCTTCGCCGTGGTGAGCGTGTTGTGATCGATCTCGATCGTCTCGACCACGCTCTCCGGATCGCTCTCGCGTCCGAGGACGATCACCGAGTAGCCGATGTTCGTCCCGACCTCGAGGATGCGGCGCGGGCGCTTCATCCGCACGAGCGTGCGCATCAGTTGCCCGACCTCGGGATCGGCGATCGGATGCCCGTGCTCGTCCGCGAACTTCTCCATCTCCTCCAGCAGCGCATCGCGCGGCGGGAGGATCGAGTCCAGATATTCGGCCTGACTGCGCCGCAGGATGGCGTCGATGCGGTCCTTCATTGAGGCGGGATGATAATGCGCGGCATGGAAGCCGTCAGCAAAATTGGATTCGGCGGAATGCCGCTGTCGATCAAGGGCCGGCCTTCGGAAGAAACCGCGCGCCTGGTTCTGAACGCGGCGATCGATGCCGGCATGACGCTCATCGACACCGCCGACGTCTACTGCCTCGATGACGATGACCTCGGGCACAACGAGCGGCTGATCGCATCCATCGGCCGGCGCGATGAAATCCGCGTGGCGACGAAAGCGGGCCTGCGCCGCCCCGGCGGGGCGTGGGTCAACGACGGACGCGCCGGAGCACATCCGCGAGGCGTGCGAGCGGAGCCTGCGCGCGCTGCAGACGGAGCAGATCTGGCTGTATCAGTTTCACGCGCCCGATCTGAAAGTGCCGTTCGAGAAGAGCATCGAGGCATTCGCGGAGCTGCAGCGCGAAGGGAAGTTTCGCTGGTTTGGTCTCAGCAACGTCTCGCTCGAGCAACTCGACCGCGCGTCGCGCATTCTGCCGGTGGCCACGGTGCAGAATCGATTGAGTCCGTACGCGCGCGAGTCGATCCCTCTCGCGCAGGAGTGCGCGCGCCGCGGCATCCTCTTCCTCGCCTACAGCCCCCTCGGCGGTGCGCGGCTGGCGAAGAAGCTGCACGAGCTTCCGCCGCTGCGGCAGATCGCCGAAGCGCGCGGTGTCTCGGTGCAACAGGTCGCAATCGCGTGGGCTCGCGCGCAGGCGGCGACCGTCGTTCCGATTCCCGGCGCGCGCACGGTGGAGCACGCCGTGGACAGCGCGCGGGCGGCGGACCTGGTTTTATCCGGGGAAGAATTGTTTTTGCTTTATCCTTCGCGCGGAGGAATCTGACGAGAAATTGACCACGCACGCCGAAGAAATCATCGAAGCCCAACAGCGCGACTGGACGATTGACGACGCGATCTCCCTCTACATGATCGACCGCTGGGGCGCGGGATATTTCGAGGTCGCGCCCAACGGCGAAATGACGGTCACGCCGCTGCAGGCGAAAGGCATCGCCGTTCCGATCATCGACGTCGTCCGCGAAGCGCAGAGCATCAATCTTCCCGCGCCGATTCTGATCCGCTTTCAAGACCTCCTGCGCCATCGCGTGGAGACGCTCAACAGCGCGTTCGACCGCGCCATCGCCGATCACAACTACCGCGGCGTCTACCGCGCCGTGTTTCCGCTGAAAGTGAATCAGCTGCGCGAAGTGGTCGAGGAGATCCTCGACGCCGGACGGCCGTTCCATCACGGAATCGAAGTGGGCTCGAAGCCGGAGGTGTTCGCGGGACTCGCGGTGCACAACGACCCCGAGTCGCTGATCATCTGCAACGGCTACAAGGACCGGAACTACATCCGCACCGCGCTGATCGGGCGCAAGCTCGGGAAGAAAGTGATCATCGTCGCGGAGAAGGTGTCCGAGGTCGAGCAGATCACGAAGATCGCCGAGGAGATGGGCGTCGAGCCGTGGATCGGCTTGCGCGTGCGTCTCCTTTCGAAGGGCGCCGGCAAGTGGGCGACCTCGGGCGGCGAGCACGCGAAGTTCGGCCTCTCGACCGCCGAGATGCTGGAAGCGATGGAGATCATGGCGCACGCGAACATGAGCTCCTCGTTCAAGCTGCTGCACTTCCACATCGGCTCGCAGATTCCCGACATCCTCACGATCAAGCGCGCCGTCCGCGAGGCGGCGATGTACTACGCGAAGCTCTACAAGAGCGGACACAAGCTCGAGTACGTCGACGTCGGCGGCGGCCTGGCCATCGACTACGACGGCTCGCGCTCGACGTTCCACTCCTCGATGAACTACTCGGTCGAGGAGTACGCGAGCGACATCGTCTACAACATCATGGACATCTGCGACGACGAGAAGGTGCCGCATCCGAACATCGTGTCGGAGTCGGGCCGCGCCACCGTCGCGCATCACTCCGTCCTCGTCGTGCAGGCCTTCGGCGCGATCGAGAAGACGCCGCTCGAGCCGCGCGTGATCCAGGCCCGCGATCACAAACTGGTCAAGGAGTTGATCGACATCGACGAGCGCCTCGGCGCCGAGACGGTCAACGAGGCGTGGCACGACCTGCAGCAGATCAAGGAGCAGGCGCAGACGATGTTCGAGCTCGGCCTGCTCGATCTCGACGTGAAGGCGCGCGTGGAGTCGCTCTACTGGCAGATCGCCGAGCGGACGCAGACGATCGTGAGCGCGATGGATCCGGAGGAAGTGCCGGAGGACCTGCGCAATCTGACGATCGAGCTCGCCGATCAGCACATCTGCAATTTCTCCGTCTTCCAGTCGCTCCTCGATCACTGGGCGTTGGGACAGCTGTTCCCGATCGTGCCCATTCATCGCCTCGACGAGAAGCCGATGCTCGAGTCGACGCTCGTCGACATCACCTGCGACTCCGACGGCAAAGTGTCGAAGTACATCGATCTGAAAGAAGACGTCCGCGAGACGCTTCCGCTCCACGAGATCAAGCCCGACGAGCCGTACTTCCTCGGCGTGTTTCTCACCGGCGCCTATCAGGACATCATGGGCGACATTCACAACCTCTTCGGCCGCGTGAACGAAGTGCACGTGTTCCTCGACCCGGACGAAGAGGCCGGCTTCTACATCGAGGAAGAGATCCCCGGCCAGCCGATCGGCGAGGTGCTGGCCATGACGCAGTGGGACTGGCGCGATCTCGAGAAGCGGATGAAGCAGCAGATCGACATCGCCATCAAGCAGGACCGGGTGAAGCCGAACGAAGGGATGCGCCTGCTTCAGGACTTCGAGCGCGGGCTCAAGGATCAGACATACTTGACTTTTGAATAATCAGGAGCGTCCGCTGGTTTCTAACGAGCAGATTCCAGACAAAAACAGGAGACAAGCCCATGCGTAGAATTCTCGCGCTCTGCCTCGTCGCGCTGCTCTTCCCGGCGGCTCATGCATTCGCCATCGGCGAAGCGCGCCTGACCGGCAAGATCCTCGACGCGGCCACGAAGCAGCCGATCCCGGACGCGGTCATCACGCTCGATGCGACCGAGGCCAAGAAGGTGCATCTCGACACGAAAAGCAAGAAAGACGGCTCGTACGCCCTCTTCGTGCTCGACGGCACGATCCGGTACAAGGTCAAGTATTCGGCACCGGGCTACGCGCCGTACGAAGAGGTGATGAAGCTCAAGCTCGGCGATCCGAACCTGCGCGACATCGAGCTGAACAAGGGCCAGGCGGCGCCGCCGGCCGGAACCGCACCACCCGCGCGGCCGACGGCCGATCCCGCGGTGGTTGCGTACAACGAAGGCGCGGAGCTGGCGAACGCGGGCAGTACCGCCGAGGCGATCGCGAAGTTCGAAGCGGCCGTCGCGGCGAAGGAGACGTTCACGCCGGCGTGGATCGCACTCGCCAAGACGCAGCTGAAGATGAAGAACTATCCGAAGTCGATCGAGGCGGCGAAGAAGGCGCTCGACATCGACAACGAAGACGTCGACATGTGGTCGGTGCTGTTCAACGCCTACACCGCGACGGGCGACAAAGCCGCCGCGGCCGACGCGCAGAAGCACCTGCCGGCGAACGCCGGACAGCTGTTCAACGACGCGGCGAAGCTGATCAACGCCGGCAAGGATGGCGAAGCGGAGAAACTGCTCAAGCAGGCCGTGGTCGCCGACCCGAAGATGGCCCGCGCGTACTACGAGCTCGGCATGATCTACGTCCGCGGCGGCAACAGCGCCGACGCGAAGACGAATCTCGAGAAGTACATCGAGCTCGACCCGAACGGCAGCGACGTGGCTACCGCGAAAGAGATGATGAAGTACCTCAAATGACAATCTGGAGTGCGGCGACGCAAGTCGCCGCTCTTACTCCCGAGTCAGAGCGGTGACTGGCGTCACCGCACTCCAGACCGGCTCGTAGCCCAGGTTCGGACCGAGCCACCGTTCCACTTCTTCCACGGTGAGACCCTTCCGGCGCGCGTAATCCTCCACCTGATCCGCGCCCAGTTTCCCCACCGCGAAGTAGCGCGCGCGCGGATGCGCAAAGTACAAGCCGCTCACGCTGGCTGCGGGCAGCATCGCGTACGACTCGGTGAGGTGGATGCCTAGCTTTTCCGCGCCTAACAGCTCGAAGAGCGTCCGCTTTTCGGTGTGATCGGGCGCCGCGGGATAGCCGGGCGCGGGGCGGATGCCGCGGTATTTCTCCGCGATCAGGTCGTCGCTCGTCAGCTGCTCGTCCTTCGCGTACCACTGCCCGCGCACTTCCTTGTGCACGAGCTCCGCGAGCGCTTCCGCGAGGCGGTCGGCGAGCGCCTTGGTCATGATCGAGTTGTAGTCGTCGTGATCCTTCTGGAAGCGCGCGACCAGTTCGTCGACGCCGATGCCGGCGGTGACGGCGAAGCCGCCGATGTAGTCGTTTGCGGGCGCGATGAAGTCGGCCAGCGCGAGGTTCTCGCCGGTGTTGGTTTCCTGCTGCTGTCTGAGTGTGTGGAAGCGCGCGCCGGCAAGCACGATGTCGTCGCCTTCGCGATGCGCGGGCCAGATGCCGAAGACGGCGCGGGCGTGCAGCAGGCGCTTGTCGATGATCTCGGAGAGCAGCTTGCGCGCGTCGTCGTACAGCTCCTTCGCGCGCGGCTCGTCGAGGATCTGCGGATAGCGGCCGCGCAGCTCCCACGTCTGGAAGAACGGCGTCCAGTCGATGAACGGCTCGATGCGCGCGAGCGGGACGTCGTCCCACACCTGCACGCCGATGCGCTCCGGCGTCTCGGGGATGTAGCTCAGCGACGGCGCGCGGCGGCGCGCCTCGGCGAGCGAGAGGATCGTGATCGAGCGCGACTCCTGCACTTCGCGCAGGCGCGCGTACTCGGCGGCGGTGTCGCGCGCGAACGCGTCGCGTTTGTCGGAGAGCAGCGTGGTGACGACGCTGACGGCGCGCGAGGCGTCGAGCACGTGCGCAGTCGGCGAGCCGTAGCGCGGCGCGATTTTCACGGCCGTGTGCAGCTTCGACGTCGTCGCGCCGCCGATCAGCAGCGGCGTCTTGAAATGCCGCCGCTCCATCTCCCGCGCCACGTGCACCATCTCGTCGAGCGACGGCGTGATGAGGCCGGAGAGGCCGATGATGTCGACCTTCTCTCTCTCCGCGGTGTCGAGGATTTTTTCGGACGAGACCATCACGCCGAGGTCGATGACCTCGTAGTTGTTGCAGCCGAGAACCACGCCGACGATGTTCTTGCCGATGTCGTGGACGTCGCCCTTCACCGTCGCCATCAGCACCTTGCCGCGCGCGGAAACATCGCCCGATTTCAGCTTCTCCGCTTCCATGAACGGCAGCAGGTACGCGACCGCCTTTTTCATCACGCGCGCGCTCTTCACGACCTGCGGGAGGAACATCTTTCCCTCGCCGAAGAGATTGCCGACGATGTTCATCCCGTCCATCAGCGGACCTTCGATGATCGAGAGCCCGGTCGGATACTTCTGCCGCGCCTCTTCGACGTCCGCTTCGATGTGATCGACGATGCCTTTGACCAGTGCGTGCGAGAGGCGCTCTTCGACCGTGCCGCTTCTCCACGCCTCTGCTTCTTTCTCAGTCGCCGGCGACTTGCCTTTCACCGTTTCGGCGAAGGTGATCAGTCGCTCCGTTGCATCGGGACGGCGATTGAGCAGCACGTCTTCGACGAGCTCGAGCAGATCCTTCGGGATCTCTTCGTAAATCCCGAGCTGCCCCGCGTTGACGATGCCCATCGTCAGCCCGGCCTTGATCGCGTGATACAGAAACGCCGCGTGCATCGCTTCGCGCACGACGTTGTTTCCGCGGAAGGAGAACGACACGTTGCTGATGCCGCCGCTCGCGTTCGCGAGCGGATACTTCGCGCGCAGCTGCCGCACGGCCTCGATGAACGCGACGCCGTAGCTCGCGTGCTCCTCCATGCCCGTGGCGACGGTGAGCACGTTGACGTCGAAGATGATGTCGGTGGGATCGAAGCCGGCGTCGTTGACGAGGATGTCGTACGCGCGCGAGCAGATCTCGATCTTGCGCTCGACCGTGTCGGCCTGCCCCTGCTCGTCGAACGCCATCACGATCACCGCGGCGCCGTAGCGTTTCACGAGCCGCGCGTGATGCTTGAAGACCTCTTCGCCTTCCTTGAGCGAGATCGAGTTGACGACCGATTTCCCCTGCAGCGTCTTCAGGCCCGCTTCGATGACCGACCACTTCGAGCTGTCGACCATGATCGGCACTTTCGAGATGTCGGGCTCCGACGCCAGGAGGTTGAGGAAGTCGGTCATGACCTTCTCGGAGTCGAGCAGGCCTTCGTCCATGTTGACGTCGAGGATGTTCGCCCCGCCGTCGATCTGCTGCTTGGCGATTTTGAGCCCGCCGTCGAGATCGTTCTCTTTGATCAGCTTCGCGAACTTCGGCGAGCCGGTGACGTTGGTGCGCTCGCCGACCATGAGGAATTGGGAGCCCGCTCCGCCGTCATCCTGAGCGGAGCGAAGGATCTCAGGTTGCGTAGACCGAGATCCTTCGCCGTCTTCGCGGCTCAGGATGACGTTGGGGCGCACGGTGAGCGGCTCCAACCCCGACAACCGCAACGCCGGCTCAATGACCGGCGGCACGCGCGGCGGCAGCGTGGCCACGGTCTCGGCGATCAGTCGAATGTGATCGGGGCCCGTGCCGCAACAGCCGCCGACGAGATTGAGCCAGCCGTTCTCCGCGTAATCGCGCAGCGTCGCGGCCATCATCTCGGGCGTTTCGTCGTAGCCGCCGAGGGCGTTCGGCAGGCCGGCGTTCGGATAGCAGGAGAGAAAGACCGGCGCGAGCGACGAGAGCTCCTCGACGTGCGGGCGCATGTCCTCCGCGCCTAACGCGCAGTTGATTCCCGCGGCGAGGAGCGGCGCGTGGCTGATCGAGTTCCAGCACGCTTCGACGGTCTGTCCGCTAAGCGTGCGCCCGCTTGCATCCGTGATCGTGATCGAGGCGATGACCGGCAAACGAATGCCGGTGTCTTCGAAATACTTCTCGATGGCGAAGAGCGCCGCTTTCAGATTGAGCGTGTCGAACGTCGTCTCCGGCATGAGGATGTCGGCGCCGCCGTCGACGAGTCCGCGCACTTCTTCGTAATACGCGGCGACGAGCTCGTCGAACGTGACGGTGCGCAGGCCGGCGTTGTTGACGTCGGGCGAGAGCGAGGCCGTGCGATTCGTCGGGCCTAACGAGCCCGCGACGAATCGCGGCTTGTCCGTGAACGCATCGACAGCTCGGCGCGCAATGCGCGCCGCTTCGAGATTGATCTCGTAGCACCACGGCTCGAGCGCGTAGTCCGCCATGGAGATCGACTGCGCATTGAAGGTGTTGGTCTCGATGATGTCCGAGCCGGCCTCGAGATACGCGCGATGGATCGCTTCAACGACGTCCGGCCGCGTGAGGCAGAGCAGATCGTTCGCGCCTTTCAAATCGCGCGGGTGATCCTTGAACCGTTCGCCGCGGAAATCCTCTTCCGTCAGGCGGTAGCGCTGGATCATCGTCCCCATCGCGCCGTCGAGCACGAGGATGCGCTGCGTCAGAAGTCGTCGAAGCTCTTCAGTGCGATCGGGCTGAGGCATGGGCGTCGTCCTTGGTGGGCCGCCGAAAAGCGAGAGGGGCTGACGAACGCCGGCTCTTTAGCTTTTTTTATCCTGGTTGCAAGCGGCCACGCAAATCAGTCCAGGTGGGCGGAGGGTACCACGGGGTGAGCCGCGGAATCCAGCGCCGGACGTTCTCGCAATACGTCTTGTAATCGTCGCCGAACAGCTCGCGCAGCTTCGGCTCTTCGTACAGCATCACGAACCCGTTCACGACCGCCCAGAGGATCAGCAGCATGATCACGATCTCGCGGGCGATGCTCGGGATCAGCAGCGCTTCGCCGCCTAACGCGAAGCCCATCCCGAGATACATCGGATTGCGCACCCAGCGATAGAGGCCGGTCACCACCAGCCGGCGAGGCGGGTCCCACGGCGCGGGCGTGCCGCGGCCGGTCCAGGCGAAGGCCGTGACGCAAAGCAGCATGATCACGCCGCCGATTGCCATCAGCGCAATGGCGAGCGCATTCGGCTGCGCCTCGAACGGAACGCCCTTCGCCTGCGCGAACCAGCGCGGGAAGAACCACATCCAGATCGAGACGAAGAGCGGCGCGACGATGAGGGTGCGGAGGATGGCGAAGAGGCGTGTGCTCATGCATTGAATATGATTCCCCATCATGACCGCGACCAGTGCCGAAACTCCTATCGCCCACACCGACCCCGTCAACGCGCAGATCCTGGCCGTCTCCGAGGATCGGATTCAGGGATTCGTGCGCGACCCGTTCGGCGAGATCGCGGAGAAGGCGGGGCTCGAGCCGGAGCTGGTGATGGAGCGGATCCGGGCGATGCTGCAGGCCGGCACGATCCGGCGCGTGCGGCAGACGCTCATGGCGACGAACCTCGCCGAGGGCGCGCTCGTGGCGTGGCAGTTCCCGAACGAGAAGCTCGACGAGGCGTTCGACTTCATGTTCAAGGACGATCCGTTCTCCGGCCACGTCGTCATCCGCTCGACCGACGCCGCGACTCCCGGGTCGAGCTATCGCCTCTGGACGACCGTGAAAGTGCCGCAGGGCTATTCGATCGAGAAGCACTGCGCGCTGCTCGCGCAGCTCACCGGCGCGCAGGCGTTTCGGGTGATGCCGGCGAAGCGCATCTTCGCGTTAGGCGTCGGCCACGTGCGCCGCAAGGGCATGGAGCCGGGCTCGAAATCCGAAGAGCTCGCGGAGGTGAAGGACACGGCCAAGGTCGAGCTGAGCGACCTCGAGTGGCAGGTGCTGACCGCGCTGAAGCGAGAGCTGGCGCCGGACGAGATCGTGCGCGATGTTTGGGAGCGGCGCGCGCACGAAGCGGACATCATCGATGAAGTGTTTTACGCCGTCGCCGAGAACCTCAATTCGCGCGGCGTGATCGGGCGCTTCTCGACGTTCCTCGAGCACGTGAAGACGCTGCAGAGCGGCGAGCGCGTGACGCGCTTCAACGCGCTCTTTCACTGGGCCGTGCCGGAGGGACGCGAGCTCGAGGCGGGACGCGAGGTCGGCCGCTTTCACATCCTCACGCACTGCTACTGGCGCGAGGGCGGGCCGGAGTTCCGCAACGTGAACATCATGGCCGTCGCGCACGGAACGGAGAAGGACGCGATCCTCGCCCACAAGCGCGCCATCGACGAGCATCTCGCATCAGTGGGGATTCCGGTGAGCTACACGAACGTGTTCTGGGGCGGCCGCAGCGAGATCAAGCCGAGCGAGATCTCGCCGATCGCGTATCGCGAATGGTGCGCGTCGCGCGGCGTAGAGGCCGAGCACGATGCGGTAGTCGTCGCCCTTCTCCCCGCTTGCGGGGAGAAGGTGCCCGAAGGGCGGATGAGGGGCGGTCCTTCGCGCGATGCACGACCCCTCACCCGGCGCTTCGCGCCACCCTCTCCCCGCGAGCGGGGAGAGGGGCAACGGCGAGGACAACATCAGCGCAATGAAAGACCGACCGTGATCACGCCGATGGCTTTGCCGCCGTCGATCACCGGGACGGAGATCTGCGCGAGGTTGCGCGACGCGCTTTCGTCGTAGCGCGGGCGGTCGATGAAGACCTCGCCCTTGCCGCTGTTGAACGCGCGCTGCCACTTCGCTTCGTCGCCCTGCCAGTAGTCGGACGTCTTCGCGTTCGCGCAGACGAGCGCGCCCTGGTCGTCCATGACGAACACTTCGCCGTACGTGGCATTCGCGCCCACGAGCTGGCGAAGATGCGCGGAGCACGAGCCGCCCGTGGTCTGTTTCACGATCGCATCGGCTTTGCCGGCGATCCAGTCGGCGTCGAGGGCCTGGATGGTCTTCAGCGGAACGCGCTTCGCGTTCTGCGCTTTCACCGCCGCGACGATCTCCGCATCGCTGCCCCATGCCCGCAGCTTCGCGGCCTCGGATTCGAGCTGTTTTTGCATCGATTGTGCGGATTGACCCAGAAGCGCAACGGAAAAGACACAGGTCCCGAGGGCGGTGGCAAGCGATCTCATGGTCCTATCGTACTCCGAGGAGGATCGTCATGGCCGTCCTTTCCGACACCTTTAGGGCCCTGATTCGCAAACCGGCTTTCGCATCGATCGCCATCCTGACGCTGGCGTTCGGTCTCTGCGCGAATACGACGATCTTCACGCTCGCCGAGACGCTGCTGTTTCGACCGCTGCCGTATCGCGATGCGACGCGGCTGGTGATGGTGTGGCAGGTCGGGCCGCACGACTACGGCAACGAGATCGGCTCGTCGCTGCTCGATTACTTCGACTGGCGGCGCGAGACGAAGCAGCTCTCCGCGCTCGCCGCGTACGGCAAGCAGGGATTCAATCTGACCGGCGGCGATGGCGCGGAGTACGTCGACGGACAAGTCGTGAGCGCGAATTTCTTCGACACGCTCGGCGTGAAGCCAGCCCTCGGCCGCGCGTTTCGCATCGATGAAGAGAACGCCGGCGCGCCGCGCGTCGTCATCCTGAGCGATGGACTCTGGCGCCGCGCCTACGGAGCGGATCGCACGATCGTCGGCAAATCGATCGAGCTGTCCGGCCAGTCGTACGACGTTGTTGGAGTGACACCGCCGCGCTGGCGCGCGCCGGAGCCGCGGCGAGCTGTGGGTGCCGCTGTCGTACTACACCAGCAACTGGCGAGTCTTTCGCTCGACCCATCCACTGACATTGATCGGACGGCTCGCGCCTGGCGCGAGCGTCGGAGCGGCCGAGTCCGAGTTGCGGCCGATCGCGCAGAAGATCTGGAGCGACGCGGGCGGCCTGTGGACTGGCTGGCGTGTGCGCTTCGAGCCGCTGGTCGATCAACTGTTCGGCGATTACCGCCGCACGGTGATCGCGCTCTGGATCGCGGTCGCGCTCGTGCTGGTGATCACCTGCGCGAATCTCGCGAACCTCCTGCTCGTCCGCGGCATCTCCCGCTCGCGCGAGCTCGCACTCCGCGCGGCCCTCGGCGCAACCCGTTCGCGGCTCATCGCCGAAGTCGCCGCGGAGTCGGCGATGATCACCACCATCGGCGCCGTGCTCGGCATCGGAGCGGCGTTGCTTCTCCGTCCGCTGCTCTACGCGATGCTGCCGCAATCGCTCGTGCATCTGCTCGCGCAAAACGTGAGCTATGCAGGAATCCTCTACACCGCGCTGATTGCGCTCGCCAGCGCGGTTCTGCTCTCCGCGATTCCGGCGTGGCGTGTCGGACGAACAGACGTGCGTCCGCTGCTCGCTACCGCGCGCACGGTCGGCGGACGCCATCGCATCGGCTACGCGTTCGTCGCGCTGCAGGTGGCGTTGTCGGTGCCGCTCCTCGCCGGATGCCTGCTGATGGCGCGCACGATGCGGAATCTCTCCGACGTGAACGCCGGCATGCGCACCGATCGCGTGATCACGTTCCGCGTCGCGCCGTCGCCGTCGCATTACGCCGAGCCGTTGTCGCGGCCGGCGCTGTATCAACGCATCGAGCAGGAGCTCGCGTCGATGCCGGGAGTCGAAGTCGCCGGCATGGCCAGCAACGTGCCGTTCTCGCGCATCGGAACCCAGACCTCGACGTCGGTGTTCGTCGACGGACGCCCGCCCGAGGAGCGCGGAGCCGGCGATGTGCGCGCGGCGAGTCCGGGTCTTTTGCGCACGCTCGGCATGCGCCTCGTGCGCGGACGCTGGATCGAAGAGCGCGACATGACCGGGCCGCGCGTGGCGGTGATCAACGAGTCGATGGCCGCGCACCTCTGGCCGAACGCGGACCCGATCGGCGCGCGCATCATCGACGGCAACGAGGCGCTCGACACCGAATCGCCGAACCGCTGGTTCACGATCGTCGGCATCGTCGCCGACGCGCGCAGCGGCGGCCTGCGCAGCGAGCCGGTGCCCGAGGTCTATCTGCCGGTGGCGAAGCGCCCGACGCGCGCGATGATGTTCGTCGCGCGCGGCGCAACCTTCACCAGCGCACGCGAAGCGGTTCGCCGCGTCGATCCCCGCCAGCCGATCTTCGACGCCGCGGAGATGACGGATCTCGTCGACGAATCGATCGCCGGCCCGCGTCTCGCGTTCGGCGTGTTCTCCGCGATGGGCCTCGTCGCGTTGCTCCTCGCAACGCTCGGCACGTACGCCGTCGTCGCGTACTCGGTCGGTCTCCGCCGGCAGGAGCTCGGCGTCCGCGCGTCCCTCGGCGCAACCCCACACGCGCTCTGGCAAATGATCGTCCGCGACAGCATCGTCGTCGCGGTCCTCGGCGTCCTCGCCGGAACGCTGCTCGCGCGTCTCGGCGCGAGCACGCTGGCAACCGTCGTCTACGGCGTCGAAACCGCCGATCGCATCGCACTCGCCGATCGCCATCGCGACGATGCTCTTCGCCGTCATCGCCGCGACGCTCGCTCCGGCATTCGCGGCCATGCGCACGAATCCGGCGGTAGCGCTGCGGCAGGAGTGACGCCTACGACGCGCTCTTGAACTCGACGCCGGGGTTTTCTTTCTGCGCGTACTCCAGCTCCCAGTCGGAGCTGAAGAGCACGACCGCTTCGCCATTGTGGTCGGTGGCGATGCGCGACTTCGACGGCAGCGACATCTTCGCCACGTCGTCGATGTCGCGATTCACCCAGCGCGCGAGCTTGTACGGCAGGTTGGTCATCGTCGTCTCGACGTTGTACTCGGTCTCGAGCCGCGACTGCAGCACGTCGAACTGCAGCTCGCCGACGACGGCGAGAATCGGCTCGCTCTTCAGGCCTTCGTGCAGCACGAACACCTGCATCGCGCCTTCTTCCTCGAGCTGCTCGAGCCCTTTCTGAAACTGCTTCTGCCGCGTCACCTGCTTCGCGCGCAGCGTGGCGAAATACTCGGGTGCGAAGCGCGGGATGCGATCGAACTCGACCGGCGTGCCGGAGGAAACGGCGTCGCCGATCTGGAAGAGACCCGGGTTCACGAAGCCGATGACGTCGCCCGGGTAGGCGCGTTCGACGCCGACGCGCTCGCGCGCGAAGAGGCGGTGCGGGCGGGTCATGCGGACCTCGCGTCCGAGGCGCGCGTGATGGACGAGCATGTCCTTCTCGAACGCGCCGGAGGTGATGCGCATGAACGCCAGGCGGTCGCGATGGCGCTTGTCCATGTTCGCCTGGATCTTGAACACGAAGCCGGTGAAGGTCGGATCGACCGGCTCGAGCTCGATGTCATCGCCGTTCTGCTTCGCGTGCCGCGGCGACGGCGGCGGCGCGAATTCGATCACCGCGTGCAGAAACGGCTCGACGCCGAAGTTGTTCACCGCGCTGCCGAAGAACACCGGGATCACGCGGCCGTACTCGAACGCGCGGCGGTCGAACGCGTGGCCCGCGCCTTCGAGCAGCTCCGCGGCCTCGCGCAGCTCCTGCCACGCCGTCGGACCGACGGCGTCTTCGAGCGACGGATCATCGAGGCCGCTCACCGTTACCGGCGCGATCGACGCGCCGTGCTGCGTGCGCTCGAAGCGCAGCACCTGTGCCTCACGCAGATCGAACACGCCCTGGAACGTCGGACCGTTGCCGATCGGCCAGTTCATCGGCACTGCCGGCGACATGCAGCTCGCGCTCGATCTCGCCGATCAATTCGAACGGATCGCGCGCCGGCTGATCGAGCTTGTTGATGAAGCAGAGGATCGGGATGTGCCGCATGCGGCAGACTTCGAACAGCTTGCGCGTCTGCGGCTCGATGCCTTTCGCGCCGTCGAGCACCATCACCGCGCTGTCGGTCGCGGCGAGCGTGCGGTACGTGTCTTCGCTGAAGTCCTGGTGGCCCGGCGTGTCGAGGAGGTTCAGCACCGAGCCCTCGTATTCGAACTGCAGCACCGTCGACGTGATCGAGATGCCGCGGCTCTGCTCGATCGCCATCCAGTCCGAGGTCGTGTGGCGCTGCGCCTTGCGGGCGCGAACGGAGCCCGCCTCCTCGATCGCGCCGCCGTAGAGCAGCAGCTTTTCGGTCAGCGTGGTCTTGCCGGCGTCGGGGTGGGAAATGATGGCGAAAGTGCGCCGCCGCGCCACTTCGCGGCTCAGCTCGTCGGTAAGTTCAACAACGACAGTCATGCGCGGGCTCTAACAGCAAGTGGAGGACAGGCAATCCTGCCTGTCTGGGACAGACAAGATTGTCTGTCCTCCACCATAGATCTGCTTGAAATAAACGCAGATTCATGCTTGTATATGCACATTGAGTCGTAGTAACTTAGATATCGGAGGCTAGAAATGACGTTTTTAACTCGTTCCAACCCCTTCAGCCGCATCGAGGCTCGTATGTTCGAGCCGTTCTTCCGCTTCCCGTACTTCCAGGAGCAGGCGAGCGCGACGTGGAACCCGCCCGTCGACGTGCTCGAGGAGAAGGACAAGATCGTGGTCAAGGTCGAAGTCCCGGGCGTCGATGAGAAGGATCTCCGCGTGACGTTCGAAGACGGCCTGCTCACGATCGCCGGCGAGCGCCAGTTCGAGCAGAAGGAAGAGCGCAACTATCACCGCATCGAGCGCTCGTACGGCAGCTTCACCCGCACGTTCTCGCTGCCCCGCAGCGTGGACGTCGCGCAGATCGCGGCCGGCTACACGAACGGCGTGCTCGAAGTCTCGATCCCGAAGAAGGACGAGGCCCAGCTGAAGCAGATCGCGATCAACGTGAACGCGAATGCGCAGGTCAACGCCTAAGTCTCACTCCGCGCGCAGCGCCGCCACCGGATCCGTCCGGCTGGCGCGCCGCGCCGGGAACCAACTGGCAACGAGCGTCACGGCCACCATCACGGCAATCGCGCCGGCGATGGTGGCCGCATCGTTTGCCTTCACGCCGTAGACGAGGGTCTGCACGTATTTCGTGAGCACGAGCGCGGCAGCAGTCCCGATCGTCACCCCGCCGAGGACCAGCAGCAGTGCGCGGCGCAGCACGTTCCAGGCGATGTCGCGCCCGCGCGCGCCGAGAGCGATGCGCACGCCGGTCTCGCGCATCCGCCGCGCGGCGATGTACGACATGAGGCCGTACAGGCCGATGCAGGACAGCACCAGCGCGACGATTCCGAAGAAAGTCGCCAGGGCGGCCAGCGCGCGCTCGTGGCGCATCGATTCGTCGATCTGTTCCGTCTGCGTGCGGAGGTTGAAGAGCGGCACGTTCGGATCGATGCGGCGCACGGCGTCGCGCACGGCATCCGCGAGCTGATGCGGATCGCCGCTCGTGCGCACGACGAAGCTCATCGAGTTGATCTGGTCGAGCTGCTGGCGATACGGAAGGATCAGGGTCGGCGGCATCTCGTCCTTCATCGACGTGTAGCGCGCGTCGCGCACGACGCCGACGATCTCGTAGTCGCCTGCCTTCTTCTTCGAGAAGCCGATGCGCCGGCCGATGGGATTCTCGTTCGGGAAAAACTGGCGCGCCGTGGTCTGGCTGATGAGCACGACTTTCGGCGCGCCTTCGTCATCGCTGGCGCGGATGCCGCGGCCGAGGACGACCGGGATGCCCATCGCCTCGAGGAACTGCTCGCCGACGGTGTGCTGCCAGACGTAATTGCGCTGCTTCTCATCGGCGGGCTTCCCTTCGACGAAGACGGTGTTCATGGCCGAATTGCCGGCGAGGAGCGTGTACCGCGTCGGCGTGGCGATGCGCACGCCGGGCACTGCGCGCACGCGCGCCAGCACGTTGTCGTAGAACTGCACGAGGCGCGCACCCTCGTAGCCGTTGAGCGTCGGGTCGAGACGGAACAGCAGCAGGTTGTTCGCATCGAATCCGCGCTCCCCGCCTTCGAGATGCGCGAGCGAGCCGACGAAGAGACCGCAGCCGATCATGAGAATGATCGACACCGCGATCTGAATCGTCATCAACACGTTCGCGAATCGATTGCGCACCGCGCTCTTGAGCTCGATGCGCGTCGCGCGCAACGCGGGCACGAGTCCGAAGGCGACGCCGGTGACGACGCACACGCCGATCGTGAAGAGCAGCACGCGCAGATCGAGCGGTACGTCGATGTCGACGAGTTGCGCTCCCGGCGAGGCGAGGACGAACGGAACGAGCGGACGGATCCAATACGCGAGCGCCAAGCCTGCCGCGCCGCCGATGAGCGAGAGCGTCACGCTTTCGATGAGGAGCTGCGTGATCAAGGCACCGCGCGACGCGCCGAGGGACATGCGGACGGAGATTTCCTTGCGGCGCGAGGTTGCGCGGGCGAGCAAGAGGCCCGCGACGTTCGTGCACGCGATGAGCAGTACGAGCGCGACCGCGGCCGCGAGAATCAGCACGGGCTGGCGCAGATTCGTGCGCGTTTCGCCGAGACCGCGCGAGCCCGGCAGCGCGTTCACGCGAATCTTCGGTCCGTGCACCTGCGGCTGCAACAGCGCAGTCAGCTCGGACGCAATTTGCCCATCACTGCCGCGGCGGCGGCCCATGAGCTGCAGCCACCACGAGTTGGTGTTCGCCGCGTCGGAGACTCCGAACAGCGCCTTCTGCGCGGACAGCGGCACGGTCACCTGCGCCGCGCTGCCGACGTCGAGCGTGCCGCGAAATCCGCGCGGCTCGACGCCCGTGATCGTGAATGGCTTTCCGTTCAGCACGAGCGCGCGGCCGACGATGCGCGGATCGCCGGCGAACTGCGATCGCCAGTAGGCATGGCTGATCACCGCTTCGCCGTCGCTCATCTGCAGACGTCCGATCGCGGGGCGCACGCCGAGAGCGTCGTAGTAGTTGGTCGAGACCATCGCGCCGCGGGCGATCGTCGGCTCGCCGTGGATCGAAACGTTCAATCGATCGATGCCCGAAAACGCGACGAGCGAGGAGAGCGTGCGTGCGCGCGCGAACGCCTGGTAGGCGGGATAGGAGAACGACGTGCTCGTGGCGTTGCCGCCGTCGAACGAGACACTTCCGGACAGCGACTCGGCGGGAAAATCATTCGCAGCCCACTCGAGGAGCACGAGCGATTCCGGATCGCGCGCCGCGATGTGGTCGAGCAGGATCGCGCGCGCGACGCCGAACATGACCGTGTTCGCGCCGATGCCGACGGCGAGCGAGAGGATGACGGTCAAGGCGAATCCCGGCTGGCGCCCGAGGGTGCGGAGGAAGTAGCGAATGTCGCGGCCGATCATGACCGCGTCGCGCGAGCGAGAGGGATGCCCGCGCTAAGTGCTTGATTCGACTGTGTTGCGGCAGGAACGACCGTTCGACGGTGGGACGAGCCGTCCCACAGGCGGACACCTACGGCTTTCGGCGCATGAACGATTTGTATTCGCTCGCGTAGAGATCTTTGTCCGGAGCGAGCCGTTTTGCGGCGACGTAATGCTGCTCCGCGGTCTTCGGGTCGCCGAGCGCTTCGCACAATGCCGCGAGGTTGTAGTGCAGGCCGGCCGAGCGAGGCTCTTTCTGCAGCGCCTGTTCCCATAGCTCGCGCGTCTCGCCGAACTGCCCGACGCTGATCCGCGCGAATCCCTCTTCGAACGCCGGCGCTTCTTCATCGAGCAGGATCGACTCCCGCACGCGCCTCGGCGTGATCTTCTCCGCCGCATTCACCGCCGCGTAACGCGTCGCTTGCTCGAGGGCGATGTTTTTCTCTTCGTCCGTGGCCTTCTCGACGCGCGGCGACGTCCCCTCGCCTTTCACCGAGAACGAGTACTGCTGCTTTCCCGCGGAGACATCGATGCGCGCCATGCAGACCGCGTCGAACCACGCGAACTGCTTGCGCACCTTGTTGCCGTCGACGTCGTACGCATTTCCTTCCGCGCTGCGCGGCTGCGTGTTGCAGGTGAAGTTCTTCACCGCGAGATACGCGTCCGCGCGCGAGGTATTCACGCGCCTCGCGTCACGCATCCGCAGTTTTCCGGAGCGGCTGACGTGCTCGACGAAGCGCGTGACGAAGGCGTCGACTTTGACGGTGTCGCCGATGGCGTTGACGAGGGCGAGCTCTTCCGCCTTGCCGAGATCGTGCGGCGCGGGCACGCGCCGATCGAACGTAATGCGCGGCGCAGCCAGGATCAGTGGAGCGAGAGCGAAGGACAGCACCACGGCGAGGGGAGCGCGCATGAGCTTGGACATGATGATCTTACGCGATTTTCGACGGATAAATGTCAGACCGGGCGTCTGCCATAGAATCTCGCCCGCATGCGGTTGAATGTGACGAGTGAGATCGGGCGGCTGAAAGCCGTGCTGGTCCACCTGCCCGGGCGGGAGATCGACCAGATGGTCCCGCCCATGATGGCCCAACTCCTTTTCGACGACATCCTGTACGGCCAGGTCGCGCGCGAAGAGCACCGGCGGTTCCAGCAGCTGATCCGCTTCATCGCCGACGACGTGTTCGATCTCCAGGACCTGCTGGAAGAGACGCTGGACGACGAGGACGTCAAAGACTTCGTGGTCCGCGATCTCGCGAAGCGCAACCGGCTCACGCGCCGCCTCGTCGCTTCGCTCCTCGAGCTCAAGCCCGCCGTGCTCGCGGAGGTGCTGATCGCCGGCATCGCCCGCGAGATGACGTCCGGCGAGCTGCCGCAGTTCGATCTCTTCCCGATCCCGAACCTCTTCTTCATGCGCGACCCGCAGATCGTCCTCGGCGACCGCGTCGTGATCTCGTCGATGGCCACGCAGGCACGGCGCCGCGAGTCGCTCGTGTCAAAGTACGTCTTCGATCATCACCCGCGCGTCCGCAATCCGTTCTGGGTCGACTTCATGGAGACCGAGCGCGAGCGGCCGATGACGCGCAACCTGCCGACGCTCGAAGGCGGCGACGTGCTGATCCCGCGCCGCGATCTGCTGCTGATCGGCATCAGCGAGCGTACGAACAAAGCAGGCGTCGAGTCGCTCCTTCGCGCGCTGCAGCAGGCCGGCGCCGGCGTGCGCAACGCCATCATCGTCGACATCCCGCGCCAGCGCTCGTTCATGCATCTCGACACGATCTTCACGTTCATCAACCGGCACGAGTGCCTGATCTACCCGCCGGTGATTCTGCCGAGCGGCAGCCAGGCCGCGACGATCACGTCGGTCGATCTGACGAAGAAGAAGGGCGGCCTCACCTTCTCCGAAGAGAAGTCGCTCCTCGGCGCGCTGAAGAAGCGGCGCTTCGATCTCGAGCCGATCTACTGCGGCGGACGTCACGCCGTCGATCAGCAGCGCGAGCAGTGGACCGACGGCGCCAACGCGTTCGCGCTCGCGCCCGGAATCATCCTCGGCTACGAGCGCAACGTGCGCACCGCCGAGGAGCTCTCGCGGCACGGCTATCACATCGTCTACGAAGACGATCTCCTCCTCGGCCGCACGGAGCTGGAGACCTGGACGAACAAAAAGTACGCGCTGCAGATCGCCGGCAATGAGCTTTCGCGCGCGCGCGGCGGGCCGCGGTGCATGACCATGCCGCTCGAGCGCGAGGACCTTTGATCCTCGTGTCATGCCGAGCGGAGCGAGGCATCCCCTGATTCGGGGGATCCCTCGCTCCGCTCGGGATGACACCAAAACACAAACTCGCCGTGGTGGCGTTCGGCGGCAACGCGCTGCTGCGGGCCGAGGACCATGGCACGCAGGAAGAGCAGATCGCGCGCGCGAAGCAGGCGGCGCGCTGGCTTGCCGACATCGTGCGGCACGGCTACAAGCTGATCGTCGTGCACGGCAACGGGCCGCAGGTCGGCAACATCCTCGTGCAGGCCGAAGAGGCGTCGACGAAGATCCCGCCGCAGTCGCTCGACGTCTGTGTCGCGCAGACCGAGGGCTCGATCGGATTCGTGCTGCAGCAGGCGATTCGCAACCGGTTGGAATCGATCGGAAGCGGCGGCGAAGTGGCGACGATCCTCACCGAAGTCGAAGTCGATGTGAACGATCCGGCATTCAAGAAGCCGACGAAGCCGATCGGACCGTTCTTCACGCGCTATCGCGCCGAAGCCCTCGAGCGCGACCTGGGTGGACGATGCGTGAAGACGCGGGACGCGGCTGGCGTCATGTCGTTCCGTCGCCGCGTCCGCTGCGCATTCTCAACATCAAGACGGTAACGCGGATGCTCGAAAGCGCGGCGGTGGTCATCGCGGCGGGCGGCGGCGGCATTCCGGTCGTGCGCGGCCGCGACAATCAATGGCGCGGCATCGAAGCGGTGATCGACAAAGACTTCGCCTCCGCGCTGCTCGCGTCCGAGCTCAACGCCGATCTCTTCCTCATCCTCACCGGCGTCCCGAAAGTCGCCATCGACTTCGGCAAGCCGACGCAACACTTCGTCGACCGCCTCACCATCGCCGAAGCCGAAAAACATCTCGCCGACGGACAGTTTCCTGCGGGCTCGATGGGCCCGAAGATCGAAGCCGCAATGCAGTTCGTGCGCGCGACGAAGAAGCAGGTGCTCATCACCGACGTCGACGTGCTGCGCGAAGCGCTGCAGGGAAAGGACGGGACGGTTGTGGGTTAGGTTGGATCGAACGCGCGCAACCGCTCGTACGTCCAGATCCCGTAGCTGTGCCCATCCGCCCAATTCGGCTGCAGCGCGTAGTTGCCGACCGGCTCGACCGAATTGAGGATGAACGACGCCGGCGAGTAGCGCTGCGGCAGTCCGCCGGCCATGCGGCCGAAGAGGTCGGGCTCGCCGGAGCAGACGGCGCACGGACAGGCGCGGCGAAGCTCTTCGAGCGGATAGTATGATTCGTGGCCGTCGTCCCAGACGACGACGAACAGATCTCCGATCAACTGATAGCTTTGCGGGCGCATGCCGACTTACAAATTAACCATCGAGTACGAAGGCACTCGCTATTCCGGTTGGCAGGCGCAGGGTAACACGCAGAAGACGGTCCAGGGTCATCTGCTCAACGCCGCGCGCCAGGTCCTCGGCGAGGTGGACATCGGCGGCGCCGGACGCACCGACGCGGGCGTGCATGCGGCCGCACAAGTCGCGCATCTGCGCACGCATAAAACGCTCGATCCGCTCGTGCTCTCGCGCAAGATCAACGACCTCCTGCCGCACGACATCAGCATCCTGCACGCCGTGCGCGCGCGCGACAACTTCCACGCCCGCCACGACGCCGTCTCGCGCGTCTATCTCTACCAGATCTCCACGCGCCGCACCGCGTTCGCGAAGTCGTTCGTCTGGTGGATCAAGGACACGCTGGACGTCGAGGCGATGCAAACCGCGGCCGCGGCGATCGCGGGACGCCACGACTTCAGCGCCTTCACCGACAAGCGCCTCGCCGCCGACGAATCGCGCATCGTGGTCGTCGAGCGATGCGAGCTCGCGCGCGCGGGCGATCTGATTCTCGTGCGCATCGCCGCGTCGCACTTTCTCTGGAAGATGGTGCGCAAGCTCATCTCGCTGCTCGTCGAGATCGGCCGCGGCAACGAGAAAGACATCGCCTCGCGGCTGAAGAAAAACGCGGAGCTCTACGCGCCGACCGCGCCGCCGTCGGGGCTGTTCCTCGAAGCGATCGTGTACGAGAAAGAGACGTTCGATCGTCCGCTGATCCCGATCGTGCCGGTGGGACGATGAACGAACAGGAACTGATCGCGCGCGTGCGCGAGCTGTTCTCGAATCGCATCGGCGACGACGCCGCGGTCGTCGACGGTCAGGTGATGACCGCCGACCTGCTCGTCGAAGACGTCGACTTTACCCGCGCGACTCCGCTTCGCTTCGTCGCCCGCAAAGCATTGGCCGTAAATCTCTCCGATCTCGCGGCGATGGGCGCGCAGCCGCAGTACGCGCTGCTCTCGCTCGCGCTCCCGCCGTGGGCGCACGAGCGCGCCGACGAGCTGCTGACCGCGTTCGCGGAGATGGCGAAGCAGTACGCGCTCGAGATCGTCGGCGGCGATTTCTCGCGCGCGGAGAAACTGACGATCGCCATCACCGCGATCGGACGCATCGTCACGCGCCCGCTGCTGCGCAGCGGCGCGAAGCCGGGCGATCGCGTGTATCTCTCGCGGCCGATCGGCGGCAGCGCGACGGGGTTGGCATTGCTCGCAGGCGGCGAGACGCCGCCTGATCAGCCGCCGGGACGGCGGCGTTCCGACACTGGGAACGCCGGCGTCCCCGCCGGCTGGTCAGGCGCCGTCCCGGCGCCTCGCGCTTACGCCGAGCGCGAATTCGCCGAATCCGCGATTCGCAGGCAGCTCGATCCCGAGCCGGAAGTCGCGCTGGGATTGAAGCTCGCAGCTATCGAACAAATCACGTCGTGCATTGATGTGTCGGACGGACTCTCCAGCGATCTGCATCATCTCTGCGATGCATCGAACTGCGGCGCGGAGATCGAGCGCGAGCGCATCCCCGTCTTTCCCGACCTGCTCACGTTCGGCCCACGCCTTGGCGTCGCCGTCCGCGACGCCGTCCTGCACGGCGGCGAGGAGTACGCGCTGCTCTTCACGTCATCGCTGCGCGAAGCGGAACTGAGCACGCGCCTCGGACGGCCCGCGTACGCGATCGGACGCATCACGCGCGAGCGCGGCGTCGTGCTGAAGGGAGAAGGTCCGCTCGAAGCGCGCGGCTTCGATCACTTCGCCTGATTGCGAAGGTTCGACGCGGCGACGGCGCAGACGAACGCGCCGATGCCGAGGGTCGTGCGGACGGCGTGCGCGCGCATCCAGTTCTTCGCCAGCGACTGCGAGCGGGCGCTCGGATAATCGGCCGGCGGCTGCGCATCGAGCTCTTTGTTGATCGGCACCGTGACCATGATCGTCGCGGCGAGCACACCTGCGAGCGCAACCGCGGATGCGGAGTCGAGCACGCGCCGCACGGGAACGCCGCGCGGCGATGCAATCGCCAGCGTGACTGCGGTGCCGAGTGCGACCGGGCCGATCGCGTTGAAGAAGGAGGCGATCTCGAAATTCTCGCCGGCCTCGCGAGGGCGCTCGTCCTTCCAACCGGGGACGAGCGCCGCATCGCCGAATCCGAGGGACCCTGCGAGTAAACCGGATGTCGTGAGATTCACGAATCGAAGTACGGACTCGATGGAGCGGTTCACACGCAGATTATAAACGGTCTACTTCAGCTTCTTCTCCAGGTCCTTCATCCGCGACTCGAGCTCTTTCAACTTCGCCTGCAGCTCGTCACAGTTCTGGAAGCGCTCGACGCGGGCGTGCCACTCGGGGCTGTTGAACGTCTCGCCGAGGCGCTCGCCGAACTCCGCGAGGTTGCCGACGCGGACGCGCGGACCGAAGTCGCGCTCGATCAGCGTCGCCGTGAGCGTCTGGCGGCTGCGTCCGCGCAGCACGTCGATGCGCGCCGTATCGCCGTCCTTCTTCCCCTTCAGCGTGCTGCGAAGATCCCACGCGCTGTCGACGTCTTTCCCTTCGACCGCCACGACCACGTCGCCGACGCGCAGGCCGGCCTTGTCCGCGGGGCTGTTGTCTTCCACCGACGCCACGAGCACGCCGCTGTCCTTCGGCGCGCCGAAGTACTCGCGCAGCTCCGGCGAGATATCGTTCAGCACCACGCCGAGGAACGGGCGCTTGCCGGCCAGGAGATCGTCGAACCCGAGCGTGCTCCCTTCCATGACCTTGCCGTCTTTGATGACGATCGTCCTCGACTTCGACTCCGCGAACAGCGACGTCGTGGCGAGGAGAATCGTGAGTGTGAAGATGAGTTTCGATTTCATTGGTCTGTTTTCCCCTTAGTCATAGATTTTCTGCGAGGCCGGTTGCACGGCGGAGTCGAGGTCCATGATCACGCGATCCCCTTTGTCGTTCTCGAGCACGACCATGGGCTCGGTGTTGCTGACGCTCTTCTTCACGGCCGCCAACTCGGCTTGAATCTGCTGCTGCTCGACGCGCAACGCGTCGATCTTGCGGCGCTCGTTCTGCATCAGGCTGAGCTGCACTACCGCCACGAGGCACGCCGTCATCGCGAACGCGGCGGCGAAGCGCCACATCAGCGGGCGCCGCGGCGCCTCCGCCTCGCGCAGCTTGCGGCGGACGTCAAACGTGAATGCGGGCGATGCCTTCGCTCGCGGCAACGCGCGCATGCATGTGCCCAGTTCGGTCTCGGTCATGAGTCTTTCCTCCAGTCCACCAGGGAGCGAGCTGCCGGCGCATCAGCTCCCGCGCGCGCGAGATGCGCGACTTCACGGTTCCGTTTCGCAGCGAAAGCGCCGCGGCGATTTCTTCGTACGACCATTCTTCGATCTCGTAGAGCACCAGCGGCGCGCGATACTTCAGCGGCAACTTCTCCAGCGCCGCCGCGACCTGCTGCTGGATCTCGTCCGTGATCAGATTCGCGTCCGGCGAGGGGATGCTCGCCGTGCTGCTCGCCTTGAACCGCGGCAGGAGCAGGTTCCACCGCCGCTCGCGACGAATCTCCGTGACGGTGAGGTTCGTGGCGATGCGGAACAGGTACGGCCCGAGCTTCTCCCGCTCCCGATAATTCGCCGCGCTCCGATACAGCCGCACGAACGAATCCTGCGCAATCTCCTCGGCGCGATCGCGCGAGCGCACGAGATGCGTGAGGTAATTGACGAGCGAGTCTTTGTAGCGATCGACGATCTCCGAGAACGCGTTCTCGTCGCCGTCCCGTACCAGTTGCATGAGCGCGTCGTCGGTCATCTGTGTGATGAACGCGCGGGCGGGAAAAAGGTTCCGGTCTACTTCCGCGCGTCTTCTAACTGCTTGATGCGCGAGACGATATCCCGATAGTTCGAATTCATCCCGTAAACCTCCAGGAACGCCTTCTGGGCGTTGTCGGTGTCGCCGACCTCCTGGTAGGCGGAACCGAGGTCGTAGAGGAGGCCGACGTGCTCCTCCTCGGTGATCTCGGGCATTTCGAGGCCTTTGCGGTACCACTTGATCGCCAGCTGGGGCATGCCCTTCTCGAGGAAGCAGAGGCCGAGCATCGAGGCGCATTCGACGGCGCGCTTCGGGTCCTTCGACGCGAGCTGGAACTCGCCCACGGCCTCGTCGATGAGGCCCATCTCCTTGTAGGCGATGCCGAGGTTGTAGTGCGTGTCGTAATCCTCGCTGTCGAGCTGCTGCTCGACGCCCTTCTTGAACTCCTTGAAGATCTCCTCGAGCGACTGCTCCTCTTCCGAAAGAGAAATCGGCTCCTCGTCCTCGGCCAGCTCGGACTCCAGCTCCGCGGCGAGATCGAAGAAGTTGTCTTCGTCGGCGAAGAGGTTCTCCTCCTGTACGAGCGACGCGGCCATCATCGGCGGCTCGACCGCGGCGGGAGGCGGTGGTGGCGGCGGAGGAGGTGGCGGCGCGATGTCTTCGTCGTCGTCCGGAATCGCGGAGAGCAGTTCGCTCTCGATCTCATCGCGCGACAGCACGGGCGGGCGCGGCGGCGGCGGTGGCGCGGGCGCGGCGGCGGCCTGGGCGCGTTCGAGATTCGCGCGCCGGGTCGCGAGATTCGCGTCGCCGGGATAGCGCGCCTCGAGCGTGTCCAGCTTGCTGCGCGCTTCATCGAACAGCTCCTGCTCGATGTAGAAATCGACCTCGCCGATTTCTTCGAGCGGCAGCTCATCGATCTCTTCGAGGCCTTCGATTCCTTCGACGCCGAAGAACGGCTCTAGCTCAGGCTCGGGCTCGGGTTCCGGTTCCGGCTCCGGAACGAATTCGATCAGCGGCTCCGGCTCCGGCTCCGTTTCGAGGATCGGTTCCGGCGAGAGCTCGATCTCTTCGTCGAGCTGCAGATCGAACGCGGGCTCTTCGTCGGAAAGCGCGAACGAGATCTCCGGCTCCGGCTCGGGCTCCGGTTCAGGCTCCGGCGCCTCGATCTCGAACTCGATCTCCGGACCGGCGTCGAGATCGAAGCTGATCTCTTCGACTTCTTCTTCTTCGATGACCATGTGGCGACCGCTGCCCTCAGCGGTCGCGGTGCCGCTGGGGGCAGCGGCACCCACATAGGCGAACACCTCGCCGCGCGAGGCGAACTCGTTGCGAATGGCATCGAGCGCCTCGCTCTCGCCCTGCTCCTGCAGCACGTTCGCGTACGCGCGCGCCGCGGTCTGCGCGCCGTCCATGTCCCCTTCTTCGAGAAGAATGCGGAACAGACGCTCGTGCGCGGTGAGGTTCGCCGGCGAGCGATCGAGCACCATCCGCAGATGCTCGGCGGCTTTCTCCGCCAGTCCGTATTTCGCGAAGACCTCGGCCTCGGTGAGGTGCTCGGTGATGAAATCGAGATCGTCGCTCGACTCGAGATCCGGCGGCGCGATCTCCGGCTCCATCATCAGATGCTGCGGAGGCGGCGGTGCAACCGGCGGCGGCGCGGGTGCGGGCGCCGGCGGCATGTCGAGCGAAAAATCGATCTCCAGCGACGGCGAGGCGTCGAGCTCCAGCGCCGGCTCGCTCGAGAAATCGAACGTCGGCGCCGGCTCTTCGATCTCCAGCGACGGGATCTCCGGCAGCGGCGCGCGCCCGCGTGCCGGCATCGTGTCGATGCCGCCCATCTGCGAGCGGACGAACTGCAGCTTCGTCCGATGCTGCGAGTTCTGCGGCTCGCGCTGGATCAGTTTCTCCAGCGTCTTCGACGCCTCTTCGTATTTCCCCTTCGCGATGTGGGCCTCGGCGAGGCTGTTCATCGCCGCGAGGATGTTCGTTTCTTCGTTGAGCCGCGTGTACACCGCGACCATGCGCTCCAGCGTCGCCGTGTTGCCGGAGTCGACGCGCAGGATGCGGTTCAGCGTCTCGACGGCCGCACCGCGCTCGCCGCGCGAGAGCGCGCGCTCGATGACCGGCGTCAGCATCTCCAGCGCGCGGTCGGCATCGCCCTGCTTGAGATAGAGATCGGCCAGCGCCTCGCGCACGCTCGGCTCGTTCGGATCCGCCTGCGTCGCGCGCTCGAGCGTCGCGCGCGCACCGGCGGCATCGCCGCGCGCGAGCTGCACTTTTCCCTGCATCGCCAGCAACTTCGCATTGCCGGGATTGAGCTCGAGCGCGGTCTCGATCAGCTGCCGCGCGTTCTCGTAGTCCTTCGCTTCGAGCAGCGCCATGACCAGCGAGTCGACGAGCTCCGTGTTGCGCGGCTCGATCTTCAGCGCCTTGCGGAACACCTGCACCGCTTCCTCGAGCATGCCGCGCTTGAGCAGCAGCTTGCCGACGCGATCGAACTCTTTCAGCGCCTCGGTGCTCTGATTGTTCGCCTGATAGAGATCGGCGAGCTTGACGTGCACGTTGATCGAGTTCGGGTCGAGGTCCGAGATCTTCTTGTAGATCGAAAGCGCGTTCTTCGGATCGCCGTGCTTGAGGTAGTAATCGGCGAGGACCTGGTACTGGCTCTTCGCCTCCATCGCCAGGCCCTGCTTCGCGTAGAGGTCGGCGAGCTTCGCGTAGATGTCGAGCTTCGACGGATCGAGCTTGTTGATCTTCTTGTAAATCGCGATCGCCTTGAGGAAGAAGCCGTCCTTCGAATAGTGATCGGCGATCTTGGAGAAGACCTTCACCGCTTCATCGTTGCGATTGATGCGGACCCAGAGGTCTCCGATGCGATTGAGGGTGTTGACGTCGTTGGGGTTGTCGTCGAGGAGCCGTTCGTATTCCTTGATCGCCGGTTCGATCTTTCCTCTGGCGACCAGCTTTTCGGCGCTGGCGATGACTTTATCGCGTTGAACCGCCATCTTCCTCGCACAGGCCGAACAACAGCCTCGGCTCCTCCACCCCTTCGAACGATTTCCGATGGATCGGACTAGGGCCGTACGTTTTCAGCGCGGCCTGATGTCCCTCAGTCCCATATCCCCGATTGTGTTTGAAATCGTAGACGGGGTAGCGCTCATGATACGACTCCATCAGCAGATCGCGGTAGACCTTGGCCACGATCGAGGCCGCGGCGATGGAGACGCTGCGGCGATCGCCTTCGATGAGCGGAATCTGCGGCATCTCCAGCGACTCGAGCAGAACGGCGTCGAGCAGCAGCACGTCAGGCCGGACCGAAAGGTGTTCGACCGCGTCGTGCATCGCCAGCTTGCTGGCCTGCAGAATGTTGATGCGATCGATCGTCACCGGCTCGCTGATGCCGATGGAAACGGCGCGCGCGCGGCGAAGAATGAGCCTGCAAATGGAGACGCGATCGTCGGCGTCGACCTGCTTCGAATCGTTCACGCCGAAGAGCGTCGGATCGGCGTCGAGGACGACGCACGCGGCGACGACGGGACCGGCGAGACAGCCGCGTCCGACTTCGTCCGTGCCGGCGATGCAGCGGAATCCCGACTCGCGCAGCCTCCGCTCGATCACCGACATCTCCGCAACGCGCGCGAGCTCGGCGAAGAGAGAGTCGTAGAGCCGCTCGTCAGGAGTGCGCTTTTTCTTCGTCCGAGGTCGGAGCTGTACCTGTGTCATCCTGTAAGCTGAAACGCCGGGTAACAATAACGCATGGCCACGATCCATTCCGAACTGCTCTCCAACATCGCCACGAACATTCGCAGCATCCGCGAGCAGCGCGGGCTCTCCCGCGAACAGCTTGCGGCCTCGACCGATCTCGACACGCAGATGATCAAGCGGATCGAAAGCGGCCGCGCGAATCCCGCGCTGACCGTGCTGTCGCGCCTCGCGGCGGCGATGGCCATCTCGCTCTCGCTCATCGTCGGCGGCGCCGACGCGGAGTCGATTGAGGCCGAGACCCTCGAGCCGGAGACCGTCGGCGAGACGCTGGTGCTGCTGCGAAAAGAAAAGCACATGTCGCAGCGCCGCCTCGCGCAACGCACCGGTCTGCGGATGGCGACGCTGCGGCGCTATGAATCAGGAGAGACCGATCCGAGGATCGAAGCGGCGGAGCTGATTGCCCGGGCGCTGGACATCGAGCCGTTGGAGCTCGTGCGGCAGATCGAGCATCGCCAGCAGCACGCGAATCCGGAGTGGCGGCGCTCGACGATCATCGCGCCGGGCGTGGAGCAGCGCATCCTCACGAGCGGCGAGCGCTCGGAGCTATTGGAGTGGCGGTTCGACGGAAACGCGGCCGCGCAGACCACGACGCCGGCCGGCATCGCCGAGGAAGTCGCGACCGCGATTCGCGGCGATCTCGTCGTCACCGTCGACGGCAACGCGCAGATGCTGCGCCGCGGCGCGAGCGTGACGATCGTGACCAAGCAGCCGTGGCAGATCGCGAACGACCGAAACACGATGGCGCGGCTGCTGCGCTTTCAGGTTCGGATCTGAAACGAAAAAAGCCGCGTTCGGGCGGCCCTTTTCCTTACTTCGCGCGCTTCTCTTCGATGCGCGCGGCTTTGCCGCGGAGATCGCGGAGGTAGTAGAGCTTCGCACGGCGCACCCGGCCGTGGCGCTCGACTTCGATCTTGTCGATCGTCGGCGAGTAGAGCGGGAACATGCGCTCCACGCCGATGCCGCCGGAGATCTTCCGGACGGTGAACATCTGCCGCGTGCCGCCACCCTTGCGCGAAATGACCACACCCTGGAACACCTGGATGCGCTCTTTGTCGCCTTCTTTGACTTTCACGTGGACTTTGATGGTGTCGCCGGGACCGAACGCCGGAATGTCCGTGCGCTTGATCTCCGCCGACTCGACCAATTTCATAATCTCAGGCATGACACAACTCCAGTTCTTTTGAAAAAGCGCGTAAGTATAGCGCGAGGCTCGGGCTAGAACTTGCCGAGCCTGCGAAGAATTTCCCGCGCCTCCGCGTCGAGCTCCGCCGTTTCCAGGAGATCGGGCCGTTTTTCGAGCGTCGCCCGCAAGGCCTGCTCTTTCCGCCACTTGCGGATGTTCTCGTGATGCCCCGAGAGGAGAATGTCGGGCACGCGCCGTCCCCGCACGTCCTCGGGGCGCGTGTAGTGCGGGTAGTCGAGCAGCCCTTTGAAGAACGAGTCTTCCTCGACCGAGCCCGTGTTCCCGACGACGCCCTCGACCAGCCGCCCGATCGCGTCCGCCATCAGCATCGCCGGCAGCTCGCCGCCGGAGACGACGAAGTCGCCGATCGAGATCTCGTCCGGCTGCAACTCTTCGTGCACGCGATGATCGAAGCCTTCGTAGCGCCCGCAGAGGAAGACGACGTGCTGCTTGTCTCGCAGTTCGAGCGCGACGCGTTGATCGAATTTTCGTCCCTGCGGTGATGTGAGCACGACATGCCCGCCGCCGATGCTCGCCACGCAGCGCAGCACCGGCTCCGCGAGCATGACCATCCCCGGCCCGCCGCCGTACGCTTCGTCATCGGTCGAGCGATGTTTGTCGGACGTGTAGTCGCGCAGATCGTGCACGCGGATGTCGAGCAGTCCCTGCTTCTCTCCGCGCGCGATCACGCCTTCGGCGCGATACGGCGCGAACATGTTCGGGAAGATCGTGACGAAATCAATCCGCATCCAGATCTTCCAATCCCTCGGGCAGCGCGACGACCATCCGCTTCTCCGCGAGGTTGATCTCCGTGCAGAGATCCGCGGCGAACGGCATCTCGAACTCTTTCCCGTCCGCGCGTTTCACGACGAGCAGAGACCGCCGCCGCCTTCGAGCACGTCCTTCACCACGCCGCGCGCGTTGCCGTTCGCATCGAACAGCGTGAGGCCGACGAGGTCGTGGAGAAAGTACTCGTCCTCGTCCAGCTCGCGCGCTTCCTCTTCCGGAATCTCGATCGTCCAGCCCTGCAGCGTCTGCACGTCTTCGGGCGAGTCGATGCCGGAAAACTTCACCAGCGCGCGGCCCTGATGCACGCGCGCGGTCTCGATCAGCATCTCGCGCGTCTTGCTTTCATCGGGAGAGACAAGCGTAACGTTGTCGAGCTCCGTGAAGCGATCGGCGGAGTCGGTCCACGGCTCGACGCTCGCTTCGCCGCGAATGCCGTGCGATTTGCGGATGACGCCGACCGCAATGCGACCGGACACGGCTAATCCAGAATGTCGAGCGAGTAGCGCCGCCGCGTCTTCTGAGCGGCGGCGTTGAGGAGCGTGCGGATCGCGCGGGCGGTGCGTCCCTGGCGGCCGATGACCTTTCCCAGATCGTCGGGCGCGACCTCGAGCTCGATCGTGGTCTGTTCGCCGCGCTCGTAGGTGCGCGTGTTCACCTCGTCGGGATGATCGACGAGCGACTTGGCGACGAACTCGACCAGCTCTCTCACGGCGTGAACTACGACTCTTTGTACTTCTTCAGCAGCGACTTGACGGTCGGCGAGAGCTGGGCGCCCTTGCTGACCCAGTAGTCGACGCGCGCCTTGTCGATCTTGACGTCGGCGGGGTTCTTCTTCGGGTCATAGTGGCCGATCTGCTCGACCGTCGACGCGGACGGCGTCTTCAGCGAATCCGACACCACGATGCGATAAAACGGCGCGTGAGTGGCTCCGCCGCGGCGCAAACGAATCTTCAACATGTGCTCTGTAACTCCTTGAAATGGTTGCTGCGTCGGGCCGAACAACGACCCGCCCTCTGTCATTCCGAGCGTAGCGAGGAATCTCCTGAATCAGGGGATTCCTCGCCGTCTTCGCGGCTCGGAATGACACACTCTAGTGCAAAAACTCCGGGGGCAGCCCCTTCATCATCTTACCGAATCTGCGCGCTCCCATCCCCTTCGAGAACGTCCGCATCATCTTCTTCATCTGCAGATACTGCTTGAGGAGGCGGTTGATCTCCTGCACGCTCGTCCCCGACCCCTTGGCGATCCGCTTCTTCCGCGCGCCGTTGATGATCTGCGGGTACTCGCGCTCCTTCTTCGTCATCGAGTCGAGGATGGCCTGCATCCGGTGGATGGCCTTCTCGTCGATGTCCTCTTCGTTGATCTTGCCCGCGCCCGGGATCATCGACACGAGCGACGACAGCGGTCCCATCTTCTTGACCTGCTGCAGCTGCGAGCGGAGGTCTTCGAGCGTGAACTTGTCCTTCGCCACGCGCTCGGCGAGCCGCGCCGCTTCTTTCTGATCGATCTCGGTCTCGACTTTTTCGATCAGCGACAGCACGTCGCCCATGCCGAGGATGCGCTGGGCCATGCGCTCGGGATAGAAGACGTCGAGGTCGGCGTACTTTTCGCCGACGCCGACAAACTTGATCGGGCGATTGACGACCGACTTGACCGACAGCGCGGCACCGCCGCGCGCATCGCCGTCCAGCTTCGTCAGCACGATGCCGGTGACGCCGAGGCGCTCGTCGAATTCTTTCGCGGACTTGACTGCGTCCTGGCCGGTCATCGCGTCGGCGACGAACAGGATCTCGCTCGGCCGCACGTCATCCTTGATCGTCTGCAGCTCCTGCATCAGCTCGTCGTCGATGTGCAGGCGGCCGGCGGTGTCGAGGATGACGGTGTCGTACAGCAGCGTCTTCGCCTCGGCGAGCGCTTTCTGCGCGATGTCGATCGGGTTGCGGTTCTCGCCGATCTCGAAGAACGGCACTTTCACGTTGTTCGCGACGATGCGCAGCTGGTCGATGGCGGCGGGACGGTAGACGTCGCACGGCACGAGCAGCGGGCGGCGGCCGCGATTCTTGATGTGACTGGCAAGCTTGCCGGAGGTCGTCGTTTTACCGGAGCCCTGCAGGCCGACCATCATGATGACGGCGGGGCTGCCGACGAGCGCGAGGCCGACTTCGTTTCCGCCGAGCAGCGCCTGGAGCTCGTCGCGAACGATCTTCGTGACCTGCTGCGCCGGCGAGAACGCGGTGAGCACTTCCTCGCCGACCGCTTTTTCCTTCACGCGGTTCGTGAATTCCTTGACGACTTTGAAGTGCACGTCGGCCTCGAGGAGGGCGACGCGGATTTCCTTCAGCGCGTTGTCGATGTGCCACTCGTTGAGCGACGCCTCGCCGCGCAGGGTCTTGAAGACCCGATCCATTTTGTCCTGCAGGTTGTCGAACATAAGCGGAAACCTAGAATCTCCGGGTCGGGCGCTCCATTCCTGCCCGCCGTGCGAATGCGGCGATGGCCGCGCGCGAATGGTCGAGCGCGCGGCGGCGCGTGGGTATCCCGGCAAGCGCTCCGACGATGGTAGCCGACAGGATCATTCCCCAGGCTGCCGCGATGATGGCGACGCGGCCGTAACAGAGCAACGCCGTGATCAGAAAACCGGCTGCGGCCGTCAGCAGCGGCATCGCCGCCGCGTAAATGCGCGTGCGGACGGCGTAATGGCCGTCGCGCGGCGTCGCGTCCAGGCGGACATTCTCGCGATGCAGCGTGACCGCCTCACCGGTCGCGTTCACTTCTGCGGTGTGCCCGAGGATGGTCGACCGGTTGATCGTGACCTCGGCACCCGGCGCTTCCGGCGCGGCTCCCTGCGTCACCGGCGCGATGAGGCGATAGCCGCGCTTGGAGATCGTCTCGATGTACTTCGGCGCGCGCGCGTCATCGCCGAGGAGGCGTCGGAGCTCGCGAATGCAGCGCGTGAGCGCGTCATCCGACACGATCACGTCGCTCCATACGCTGCGATGCAGGTCTTCGCGCGTCACCACGCGTCCCGGAATCCGCGCGAGCTCTTCCAACACTGCCATCACCCGGGGCTCGACCTCGATCACGTCGTCGCCGCGGCGCAGGCGATTCAGCTCCGCGAACACGTCCCATTCGCCGATCGCAAAGGTCATCGCTTCGGCGCCAGCTCCGCGATCGCCGGCCGCACCATGGGCAACAGTTTTTCTTTCGGCCATTCCGAGTCGCTCGTGAAGAGAATGAATACCACGCCGTCGTCCGGCCAGAGCTCGTAATGCGACGAGAAAATGTTGTTCGCGCCGCTGGCGAGCACGATCATGCGGCCCGATTTGTCTTTGCGCGTCAGTGCATCGCGGACGAGTTGCGTGCGCGCGGCGTCGAGCAATTTGCCGCTCCAGAGCGCGGCGAACCAGCGATCGAGCTCGCGGATCGACGCGAGCAGCGCGCCGTTTCCCATCAAATGCCAGCCCGGTCCATCGATGCCGAAGTAGTCCGCGGTGCTGCCCCAGTTCATGCCGTGGAGCGTTCCGTTCGCGAGGTGCGCGCGCCGTTCGTAGCCGATCGCGACGCCGGCGGGTTGAAAGACGTGTTTGCGCAGGTACGCCGCGTACGGCGTGCCGGTGCGCGCTTCCAGCATCGCCGCGAGCAGCGAATAGCCGGTGTTCGAGTACTCCGGCTCGCCGACCGGCGCTTTGAACGCCTGCTCGAGAAAGAACGCGCGCTTGATCAGCGTCTCATCGAGACCGAGGGATTCGGGAAGGCCGGAGCGATGCCGCAGCAGTTGCTCCACGGTGATCGCGGCCTTGTCCGGCGGCGCTTCAGGAAAGACGTCGCCGACGCGCAGGTCGAGCGGCAGCGCCTGCAGCGCGGCGGTGGCGGTCATGATCTTGGTGATCGAGCCGATGTCGAACAGCTCGTTCGTTTTCGCGCTGCCGAACGCGCGTTCGTAGACGACTTTCTCGCCCTGGCGGACGAGGAGGATTCCGTCCGCGCCGGCGCGTTCGGCGGTGTCGATGGCCTGGTCTAAAGAAAGGGTGGCGGCGAGGATCAGTGCGAGTGCATTCATGCGCCGCAACGTAGGAAAAGTTCACCGAAAAAATCCTGATGGAGTGCTGATGATTCGCCGAGAATCGGCGGATGCGGCGGCTCATCCTTCTGCTGATGCTCGTTTTACCCGCCGCCGCGCAGATCAAACCGTCAACGGATTTCTTTCGCGGCCCGCCACCAGATCACGGTGACCGGCCCGGCCGCATCGAGCGTGTGCCTTCCGGCAGCGAGGAACCGCGGAGCGCGATATGGCGCGCCGTCGATGACCACGCGCGACGGATCGCCTGCGAGCACGGCATACGTTTCGGGGACGGCGATCGTGAAGGCGGCGCCGCGTACGATGGATCCGCAGACGCGCAGCGGTCCGTGCTCGAGGAAGCTGGCGTTCAGAAAGGCACGCGTGCGCGCCGGGATGTGCGTTGTGTCGTTCATCGCGACGCAGCAGTGCCGCGCGACGATCTGTTCCGGTCCGCGGTCGGGGATCGTTCCGTTGCTCGTGAGCTCGCGGCCGATCGTTTCGTACGTGTAGAAGACCGGTCGTCGCCGGAACACGGCATCTCCCTTGAGGTCATAGACGTATTCATCGCGAGCGGTGAGGCGCACCGCGGCGTCGACGAATTTCATTCGCACGGCTTCCGCCGGTGGCCAGATCTCCGCGTACCACACCGCGGTGGCCGTTGCCGCGACGAACGCCGTTGCCGGCGCGACTCGTCCGGCCCAGCTCGACGCGAGAGCGAGGGCGACCAGCGGCACGAGCGGCAGGTAATCGCGGTTTCGGATGATCGGCCAGAAGCAGAGCAGCACGATCACATAACAGAGCGCGAACAGCATCGCGTGCATGGCGGGAGCATTCGCGCGGTTTCGAAGAGAGCGGCCGAGAAGCATGAGGAGCGGCACGACCGCGACGAAGGCGACGGCTCCTCCGATCTTGCGCATCGCGTTCACCGGCATCGACGCTGGAAAGAGCAGCGTCGCGTACACCATGTCGTCGAGTGCGCCGCGCGCGTAGAAGAACGCCATCGTGATGGCAAGAGGAATCGCGGCGCCGCCCGCGAAGCGCGCCAGGGCTTTCCACGACACATGCTGCCGGAGCAACGCCAGCGCGAGCGCATGGGCGAGGAGCAGCGGCAGCGCCTTCACCGACGCGAGCAGACAAAGCGCGAAGGCAATGCCTGCGGCGAGCCACGCCGGCTCGCGTCGCGCCGTCACCAGCGCCACGGCCGCGAGCCAGAAGAGGATCCACAACGCATCGTTGCGAAACTCGACGCTGTGCGGGAACCATGGCGGCAGCACGCTGAACAGCACTGCGGCGATCGCGGCCTGCCGCGTTCCGAGGAGCGGTCGCCCGATGACGAACAACAGCCAGGAGCAGAGGACCGCGAGCGGCAGCATCGCCAGACGCATCCAGAGAAACGCCGCGGAGCTCTCCGGCAACGAGTACATCAACGGCACGGAGATCAGATGCAGCAGCGGGAAGTGAACGTCGAACAGATCGCGATACTGAACGAGTCCCCGGCTCCAGCCCCAGACGACGTGCAGGTGTTGCGGTTCGTCGGAGTCGATACTGTGGAACACGATGAACAGAGCCCGGACGACGACACAGGCGGCGATCAGCAGCGGGATCTTGCGCTCGCGAAGCACCGCGCGCAATGCCGCAACAATTGCGCCGCTGGTGGCTGTGCTTCGCAAGCGGGCATCGTGCCGCGTAAGTCGAAGCGACGCAAGCAGATATCGAAATTGCTCATCAGTGCTTCGGACGCGACCACCGTTCGCCAAAACAGACACCTGTCGGCGAAACCCGACAAGGAATGCAACAACCGATCGACGCCACCGGTTGTAAGGAGTGATGGCCGAAGCTGCCCTCAAGCTCCCGGACAATGTTCCGGGCGATTTCTTCGTCGACTCCACCTGCATCGACTGCGATGCCTGCCGCGTCTTCGCGCCGACGGTGTTCAGCGATGCGGGCGATCAGTCGTTCGTCTTCCATCAGCCCGAGACCGCGGAGGAATTGCTCGCCGCGCAGAAGGCGCAGATCACCTGCCCGACGTCGTCGATCGGCTCATCGACCGGCGCGCGCGCCGCGATCGACACGCTGCCCGAGCACATCGACGGCGACGTCTACCGCTGCGGCTACGCCAGCGAGAGCTCGTTCGGCGCGATCAGCTATTTCCTGCGCGACCGCGAGATCCTCATCGATTCGCCGCGCTTCGCGCAGCCGCTCGTCAAACGCCTCGGCCATGTCCGGCGCATGCTGCTCACGCACCAGGACGACGTCGCCGATCACGCCAAGTTTCACGAGCGCTTCGGCTGCGAGCGCGTGCTGCATCGCGACGACGTGAAGCCGCGCACGTCGATGATGGAGCTGCAGCCGTCCGGCAGTGAGCCGATCCTGCTCGAGCACGAGCTGCTGATGATCCCAACCCCCGGCCACACCCGCGGCCACGCCGTCTTCCTCGATCGCGACAAGTACCTCTTCACCGGCGATCACCTCGCGTGGAGCCCGACGCGCGGCCATCTCTACGCTTTCCGCAGCGCGTGCTGGTACTCGTGGCCGGAACAGATCAGGTCGATGGAGCGCCTGCTCGACTATCGATTCGAGTGGGTCCTGCCGGGACACGGGCGTCCGATTCACCTTCCCGCCGACGAAATGCGCGCGTCGCTCGAGCAGTGCATTGCGTGGATGAAAACGAAGTGACGCGTTTGGAACGCCCGTTGCTCTTTCCCCGCCCGTGCGCAAATACCTCGACCTCTTCAAACAAACCTTCAAAGAGTTCGGCGAGGACAAAGCGACGCGCCTCGGCGCGGCGCTCGCGTACTACACGATCTTCTCCATCGCGCCGCTGCTCCTGATCGCGATCGCGGTCGCGGGACTCGTGTTCGGCGAAGAGGCGGCGCACAAAGAAATCTCCGGACAGCTCGGCGGCCTCCTCGGACGGGAAGGCGCGAAGGGGCTCGAGGAGATGATCAAGAACGCGGCGAAGCCGAAGACCGGCACGCTGGCGACGATCATCGGCTTCGTCACGCTCTTCTTCGGCGCGTCGGGCGTGTTCATGCAGCTCAAGGACGCGATGAACACGATCTGGAACGTCGAGACGAAACCGCGCGGCGGCGTGATCGGCTTTCTCCGAGACCGCTTCCTCTCGATGGCCATGGTGCTCGGCACCGGCTTCCTGCTCCTCGTCAGCCTCATCTTCGACGCCGTGATCTCGGCGATGGGCGGCTATCTCGACCGTCTCTTCCCCGGCGGTGAAGCCGTGCTGCAGGCGGTGCAACTGCTCATCTCCTTTGTCCTCGTAGTCGTCCTGTTCGCCGCGATCTTCCGCTTCCTCCCCGACATGCATCCGCGCGCGCGGTGGCGCGACGTCTGGTTCGGCGCGGTCTTCACCGGGGTCCTGTTCGTCCTCGGCAAGTTCGGCCTCTCGGTCTACCTCGGCAAAGCCGCGATCGGCTCGAGCTACGGCGCCGCCGGCTCGCTGGTGATCCTCTTGGTGTGGGTCTACTGGTCCGCGCAAATCCTTTTCTTCGGCGCGGAGCTCACGCAGGTCTACGCGCGCACGCACGGCAGCAAGGCCGGCGACACGTCGAAGCAGGAAGCGCGGGCGCAGGCGCAACGCCCCGAGGACCGGCCGAAAGAGGCGAAGCCGACGGCGCTCTCGCCCGTGCCGGTGTACGCGAAGCAGAAACGCGGCGGCGGATTGGTGAAAGTGGCGGCCGGCGGCGCAGCTGGATTGTTCTTAGGCGCGATCCTCGGCGGGATCAGCACGGTTGTGCTCGTGTTGAAGAGCGCGAAGAAGATTCTTCTCCCCTTCCGCTGATCTAGAATCGCCTCACGTTGAGTCGTGTCAAGGCCGTCCTAGCTTTTGTCATACTCGTCCTATTCGTTCTCGCCATCCGAACGCTTCCGCTCACCGAGTGGTTCGAGTCGTTCAAGGCGTGGGTGCAGGGCGCGGGGGCGATCGGATACGTCGTCTACGCGCTCGTCTACGTCGTCTGCTGCGTGCTCGTCGTGCCCGCGCTCGCGCTGACGCTCGGCGCCGGCGCGATCTTCGGCTTCGTCGCCGGCTCGATCGTCGTCATCATCGGCGCGACTCTCGGCGCGATCGCGGCGTTTCTCCTCGCGCGCGGCGTGCTCCGTCACCGCGTCGAGCGAATCACCTCCAATCATGTGAAGTTCCGCGCTCTCGACCGCGCCATCACGCGCGAGGGAACGAAGATCATGTGGCTCGTGCGCCTCTCCGGATTCCCGCCGTTCACCTGGGTCAACTACGCGTTCGGCCTCACCGGCGTGCGCCTGCGCCACTACATCGTCACCACGTTCTTCGGCATCATCCCCGGCACGCTCGCCTTCACTTGGGCCGGCGCCGCCGGCGCCGCGGCCCTGACCGGCACCGGCAACCGGATTCTGCTGATCGTCACGGCCGCGGGCGCCATCCTCGTGAGCGTGTTCATTGCACGCATCGCATTGCAGGCGATTCGACGCGCAGGCGTCGAGGAGTGAGGCTCAAAGGAGAACCGAGGCTCAAAGGCTCAGAGGATGGGCGGCGGCTCACTTTGAGCCTTTGAGCCTCGACCTCCTCTAAGCCTTCACGGCAGTATGCTTACCCGATTGAAACTTGGAGGACACGCGCAATGGGCAACCCCCTCGCCGAGCTCGCGAAAACCGGACAGAGCGTCTGGTTCGATCAGATGGAGCGCAAGCTCGTCACCACCGGAAAGCTGCAGAAGATGATCGATGAGGACGACCTGCGCGGTCTCACCTCGAACCCGACGATCTTCGAGAAAGCGATCGGCGGCAGCGACGACTACGACGGGCAGCTGCGCATGCTCGCCTCGCAGAACAAATCGCGCGACGAGATCTACGACGAGCTCGTGATCGACGACATCAGCAAGGCCGCCGACGTCTTCCGCCCGGTCTACGACCGCACGCACGGCGACGACGGATTCGTGAGCCTCGAAGTCTCGCCGCTTCTCGCGCGCGACACCGCCGGCACCGTCGCCGAGGCCAAGCGCCTCTTCGCGCGCCTCGGACGCCCGAACGTGATGATCAAGATTCCGGCGACGAGCGAAGGCATCCCCGCGATCGAAGAATCGATCGCCGCCGGCATCAACATCAACGTCACGCTCATCTTCTCCAACGACGTCTACGCGCAGGTCATCGAAGCCTATCTGCGCGGCCTCGAGCGCCGCGTCGCGCAGCAGCTTCCGGTCGGCGACATCGCCTCGGTGGCGAGCTTCTTCGTCAGCCGCATCGACACGCTCGCCGACAAAGAAGCCCCCGAATCGCTGCAGGGAAAAGTCGCCATCGCCAACGCGAAGCTGGCCTATCAACTCTTCAAGGACATCTTCAACAGCCCGCGCTTTCTCAAGCTGCGCGATCAGGGCGCGCGCGTGCAGCGGCCGCTGTGGGCGTCGACCGGGACGAAGAACCCGAAGTACAGCGACGTGCTGTACATCGAGTCGCTGATCGGCCCCGACACCGTGAACACGATTCCGCCCGCGACCTACGACGCGTTCAAAGACCACGGCCGCGTGATCATGACGCTCGAGCAGGGCGTCGCCGAGGCGAAGCGCGTGATGGACGAGTTCGGAGCGGACAAGCTCGCGAAGATCACCGACAAGCTGACGGCCGACGGCGTGAAGTCGTTCGACGAGAGCTTCACGCAGCTGATGGCCACGATCGAAGCGCGCCGCGACGCGGCGCTGCGCGGGCTGCCGGAGCGCCTCACGCTGCACAACGTGAACGCCGACGACGCGATCCAGCGCGCGGAGAAAGAGAAATTCGTCTCGCGAATCTGGTCGAAGGACGCGACGCTATTCAACTCGAAAGACGCGCTTCCACTCGGCTGGCTGACCGCGCCGGAAGACGTGCAGATGCCGCTCCCGGGGATCATCAAGTTCGCCGAATCGTTGAAGGATGAGTTCGCGCACGTCGTGGTCCTCGGCATGGGCGGCTCGAGCTTGTGCTCCGAGGTCACGCGGCGCGTGTTCGGAAAACAGGATGGGTATCCGGAGCTGCTGGTGCTCGACTCCACCGTCCCCGAGGCGGTGTCGCTGCTCGAAGAAAAAATCGACATCGCGCGGACGCTGTTCATCGTCGCCTCGAAATCCGGCACCACCACCGAGCCGGTGATGTTCCATCGCTACTTCTACGATCGCGTGCGCTCGGTCAAAGGCGACCGCGCGGGACGGAGCTTCATCGCCATCACCGACGCCGGCACGCGCATGGTCGCGGACGCGAAGCGCGACGGCTTCCGCGAGATCTTCATCAACATGCCGGACATCGGCGGCCGCTACTCCGCGCTCTCCCTCTTCGGCATCGTCCCCGCGGCCATCGCCGGCTACGACGTCACCACGCTCGTCGAGCGCGCCGTGCACGCGGCACACATCACATCGTCTCCGTCGATCCGCAAGAATCCCGCGGCGCTCCTCGGCTGTGCGATCGGCGGCGCCGCGCTGCAGGGCCGCGACAAGCTGACGCTGATCACGCCGCGCCCGCTCGACACGCTCGGCCTCTGGGTCGAGCAGCTCGTCGCCGAGAGCACGGGCAAGGAAGGGAAAGGCATCGTGCCGGTCGCGATCGAGCCGGAGTTGCCGGCGGACGCGTACGCGAACGATCGCCTCTTCGTCGCCGTGCGCCTGCGCGGCAGCGACATCACCGCGCGCCTGCGCGAGCTCACCGCCGCCGGACATCCGGTCATCGACTTCGTGCTCGAAGATCCGCTCGACCTCGGCGAATGTTTCTACGTCTGGGAATTCGCCACCGCCGTCGCCGGCGCGCTCCTCGGCATCAACGCGTTCGATCAGCCGAACGTCGAGAGCGCGAAGCAGAACACGCGGGACCTGCTCGCCGGCAAGCTGAAAGTCACCGGCACGCAAATCAGCGTCGACGACGGCGCAGCGATCGGCAAACTGCTCGCGCAGGTGCAGCCGGGCGACTACGTCGCGCTGATGAACTACTTCGCCGAGACGCCGAAGCGCGATGAGCTGCTCGCCCAGATTCGCGAGACGACTGCGCGTGAATTGCGCGTCGCCACCACGAGCGGATACGGCCCGCGCTTCCTGCACTCGACCGGACAGCTGCACAAAGGCGGCAAGAACAACGGCGTGTTCCTGCAGCTCACCGGCGGCCCGGGCAGCGACGTGCCGATTCCCGGCGATGAGAACCTGACGTTCGGCAAGCTCGTGCGCGCACAAGCCGAAGGCGATTACCAGGCGCTCGTCGACGAGAAGCGCCGCCTCGAGAGCATCGACCTCGGCGCGGACATCGATCGCGGATTGCAGACTCTCCTCGACCACGTCACCAGCGCGGTGGCGAAGGTGAAAGCATGACGCAGGCGCAATTCGGGATGATCGGCCTCGGCGTGATGGGGTCGAATCTCGCGATGAACGTCGAAGACCACGGCTTCACCGTCGCGGTCTGGAACCGCGAGCCCGAGCGCGTGCGCCAGTTCATGGCCGACAACAGCGGGAAGAAGTTCATCGGAACTGTCGAACTTGTGGATTTCGTCCGCGCGCTCGAACGGCCGCGGCGGATCATGCTGCTGATCAAGGCCGGAGCGCCGGTCGACGAAATGCTCGACAAGCTCGTGCCGCTGCTCGACGAAGGCGACGTCGTCATCGACGGCGGCAACTCCTGGTTCAAAGACACGCAGGCCCGCACCGCGCGGCTCGCGAACACGAAGCTGCACTTCGTCGGCAGCGGCGTGTCGGGCGGCGAAGAAGGCGCGCGCTACGGCCCGTCGCTGATGCCGGGCGGCACGCGCGAGTCGTGGGAAAGCATCCGCACGATCTTCGAGGCCATTGCCGCGAAGAGCGACTCGGGCGCGTGCGTCACGTACTGCGGCCCCGACGGCGCGGGCCATTACGTGAAGATGGTTCACAACGGGATCGAGTACGGCGACATGCAGCTCATCGCCGAGGCGTACGACCTGCTGCGCCGCGGCCTGGGAAGTGATGCGAATGAGCTCGCGGCGATTTTCGAAACGTGGAACGAAGGCCCGCTGCAGTCGTTCCTCATCGAGATCACGGCGAAGATCTTCCGCGTACGCGATCCCGAAACCGGCGCGCCGCTCGTCGACAAAATTCTCGACAAGGCGGGACAGAAGGGCACCGGCAAGTGGACCGCGCAGGTGGCGCTCGATCTCGCCGTTCCGATTCCGACGATCGCGGCCGCGATCGATGCGCGCGTGCTTTCGAGCATGAAAGACGAGCGCGTGAAAGCGGCATCCCTCCTCAGTGGAGCGGCGGGCTCTCAGCCCGCCGACCGCGAGCAATTCATCAACGACGTCCACGACGCGCTTTACGCCGCGAAGATCTGCTCCTACGCGCAAGGAATGGCGTTGATCCAGGCCGGAAGCCGCGAGTGGAAGTGGGACATCGACATGCGCGAGATCGCGCGCATCTGGAAGGCGGGCTGCATCATCCGCGCGAAGTTCCTCGACTCGATCATGCGCGCGTACGAGCGCGACCGCGCGCTGCCAAATCTGTTGCTCGACGAAGCCTTCCGCCCGTCGCAGGAAGCGTGGCGCCGCTGCGTCGCGTACGCGCAATCGAACGGCATCCCCACGCCCGCGTTTTCCGCTTCGCTCGCCTACTACGACAGCTACCGCACCGCGAATCTCCCGCAGAACCTCACGCAGGCGCAGCGCGATTTCTTCGGCGCGCACACGTATCAGCGCAACGACAAAGGCCCGGACGCGCCGTTCATTCACACGGACTGGGAGTAAGGCTCGACGTCGCGTCCGCAGTGCTTGCAGACGCGGGCCTTCTTGAGAATCAGCTCCGCGCAGTAGGGGCACTCGCGCTCTTCGCGAATGTGGGTGCCGCTGCCCTCAGCGGCACCGCGACCGCTGGGGGCAGCGGTCGCCACAGTTTCCGAAGCCTGCTGCTTCTTCTTCATCGCCGTGATCGTGGCCTGGGCCATCATGCGGAGGCGCGCGTCATGCGCGGCGCGTTGGACGGCCGCCCGCTTCATGAACAGGCGAGCAGCCAGTACGACTCCGATCACTAAAACGATGACGACGATGGCCGGCAGCACAGCCGAATGTTACCGCGCCTTCTGCTCCCATCCGGTGCTCTGATATTCCATGTAGACGGCCGTGCGCGCGGCCACTTCGCGGCCGAAGTAACGCTGCACGATGTGCAGCGCGAGATCGATCCCCGACGTCAATCCGCCCGCGGTCGAGACGACGGCGTCGCTCTCGACGAAGCGCTGGCCGCGCACGAGCTTCACCTTCGGGAAGCGCTGCTGGAACTCGTCGTAGAAATCGTGATGGGTCGTGGCCTGCTTGCCGTCGAGGAGACCGGCCCGCGCGAGCTGGAACGCGCCCGTGCAGACCGAGGCCACGACGTCCACCTTCGAACGCACCTGGCGCAGCCACGCGATCAGTTGCGGCGAGCCGCTCTGCGCGCCGACGATCACGATGTCGGGCTCCGGCGCATTGTCGAAGGTGTAGTCCGGAATCACGGTCATGCCGCCGCTCGTGCGAATCGGATCGCGCGTGGTGGAGACGGTGTAGAGCTGGAACGGCATGTCGCCGTCCACGTGCACGTCCTGAAAGACTTCCCACGGACCGGCGAAGTCGATCATCGTCGCGCCGTCGGTGAGCGCGAACGCGACGCGGATCTTTCCTTTCGCGGGCGGCTTGAGATCGCCGCATGCGCTCACGGCGACGACCGCGACCACGGCAAGAGTGAGCATGTGACGCATTCGTTTTCCTCCGATCAACTGCGTTGCGTGAGCCGCCGCTCGAACTCCTCGCGATGCGCGCGGCTGAGGCGAAGCTGCTTGCCGTCCTGCAGCACGAGCATGCAGTCGCCGCGAAACAGGCGATGGATCTCCTTCACCCGCTCGAGGTTCACGATCGCCCCGCGATGCACGCGCACGAATTTCTCCGGATCGAGCTGCTTCTCCAGCGCGCTCATGCTCTCGCGCAAGAGGTGCGAGCCGCTGCCCGTGTGCAGCGACACGTAGTAGTCCGCCGCCTCGATCCAGTCGATGTCCTCGACCTTGATGAGCAGGATGCGCTCGCGCACGCGGACGAGAAACCGGCGCACCCACGCCGCCGCGCCCGACTTCGTGCGGACGCGCTCCTTCGCTCGCTGCAGCGCCTCGAAGAAACGGCTGTTGTCGAACGGCTTGAGCAGATAGTCGAGCGCGTTTACCTCGAACGCGCGCAGCGCGTACTGGTCGTACGCGGTGACGAAGACGACCGCCGGCACGCGATGAAATCCGATACGGTCGAGGACGTCGAATCCGCTGACCTCCGGCATCTGAATGTCGAGAAACAAAATGTCCGGCGAGGTCCGCTCGATCGTTTCGACGGCATCGACGCCGCTGCACTCCGCCGCGACCTGAATATCCTGATCGCGGCGCAGCAGCATGCGGATGGTCTCGCGCGCGAGCGGCTCATCGTCGACGATCACGGCCTTCATGTCGCGGCACTCCACGGAATGGCGATCGTCGCCAGCACCCCGCCGCCGCGATTCTCTTCGATCGCGAACGAGTACCGCTCCGCGTACAGCTGCCGCAGTCTTTCCTCGGTGTTCGTGAGCCCGATCCCGCGCTGCGCGTCCGCGCGCAGCGTGCCGCTGTTGAACATCTCGATGTGCAGCAATTCGTTCGCGCGATATGCGCGGACGGTGATGGTCGCCGGTCCCGCGGAGAGAGCGACGCCGTGGCGGATCGCGTTCTCGGCGAGCGGCTGGAGGATCAACGCCGGCACCGCCGCGCGGGCGGCGTTCTGTTCGATGTCGATGCTCACGTCCAGCCGATCGGCGAATCGGATCCGCTGGATTGCGAGATAGCGGCGCAGAATCGCCGCTTCTTTCTCGAGCGGCACCGTCTGCGCGCCGCTGTGATCGAGCGTGTAGCGCAGCAGCTCCGAGAGGCCGGCGATCATCTCCACGGCCTGGTCATTCCGCTCCGCGCGCACGAGCGAGCTGACGGCGTGCAGCGTGTTGAAGAGAAAGTGCGGCTGGATCTGCAGCTCCAGCGCGTGCAGATGCGCCGCCGTCAGCGATTCCTCGAGCCGGCCGGCGCGCGTGTAGAAATCGATCGTATGCACCGCGAGCACGACCACGAAATAGATCAACAGCTCGAACGGAAATCGCGCCATCGCCGCGGCGCGGAAGTTGATCATGTCCGTCATCGCATCGAACGGACGGATCGCCGGCGTCAGAACCGCCCACAGCGCGCTATGCGCCGTCGCGGCCACGAACGCCGCGCACACATGCAGCGCGACGTTGTGCACGCGCAGCGGAATGAGCGGAAAGCGCCGCGTGAAGGCGAAGATCAGCGGCGTCAGCAGCGCCCAGCCCCACCAGACGAACAGGTGATACGCCGCGATCCGCAGCGGCGAATGCCCGTGCGTCAGCATCGACAGCCACATGTGCGTGCCGAGGAACAGGGCCACGATGGTCCAGAACCCGGCGATGAAGGCCGTCGTGCGCGCGCGGGGCGACATGCGCGTCAGAGTGGGGGGAAATCCCTCAAAAGTCCAAGAGGCGTGCAGCGAATGGTCCCTTCGATGCCGCCAACGGGATCGCCCCGAACACGACGATTCCGACGACGAACAGCCCCGCGGCCGCAGCAGCCGGCCACGTGTACAGCACCAGCAGCAGTGCGTGCGCCGCCGCGAGCGGCAGGATCGTTTGCCGCGCCGTGCGTGCCACCGACCACCAGACGCCCTGCCACGCCATCGCCGCGAGAAATGCGATTCCCCACACGCCGTTCGACGCATGGCGCGCGTGCGCGGCGACGAAGATGACGGCAACGACGATGGCGACGATCCGCGGCGAGAACGCATCCCTCAGCCGCGCGTGCGCGTAGCCCATCACGAACAGCTCCTGCGCGAGCAGCGGGACCGCGAGCCCGGCCACGGACCACGCCATCGCCGGCTGCGGCGGCGCGAGCGCCGTGATCACGAGCGCGGGGAGACCGCCGAGGGCGAGGAGCCGCAGGACGCTCATCAGGGGCATCGAGGGGATCAGTCCCCAGCGCGCGATGCGCTGGCGCCGCAGGAGAAGATCGATTGCCGCGGCGGCGGCGACCGCCATTCCGACGCGCGTCAGCGGCGCCTCGAGCCCGAGCCATCGCGCGGCGAACATGCCCGCGAGGAAGACCACGACCACTTCAAAAATCGCAAACAGCCTGGCGCGCATCCCGCCGAGGGTCACACGCAATCCGCCGATTCCCAATCAAACTGCAGCGAGTCGTCGCGTGGCTGCCGTAAATGGGTTGCTAGGTTGCTGAGTTGCTGGGGTTTCCAGCAACTCAGTAACCCAGCAGCTCAGCAACCCAATTCACAGCTGCGGCTTGAACCACGACGCCACCGTTTCCTTCATCCGATCGAAGAACGGACGCGCGTGCCAGCGGCGGTGCATGATCTCTTCGCTGCGCGCGAGGTCTTCGAAGAACATCTTCTCCATCTGCGCGGCGATGCCTTCGTCGTAGACGTTCACGTTCACCTCGTCGTTGAGGCGGAACGAGCGGTCGTCGAAGTTCGACGAGCCGATCGTCGACCAGATGCCGTCGACCACCATCGTCTTCGCGTGCATCATCGTCGGCTGATACTCGAAGATGCGGATGCCGCGGCGCAGCATGCCTTCGTACAGCCACCGCCCCGCGTGCCGCACGATCGGCACGTCCGTGAGCTCGCCCGGCACGATCACGCGCACGTCCACGCCGCGGCGCACCGCCCCTTCGAGCGCGCGGATGGTGTCGCGGTCCGGAACGAAGTAGGCGTTCGAGATGTAGATCGACTGCCGCGCGCTGACGATCGAGACGATGTAGAGCAGCTTCACCGCCGACGATCCCTCCGACGGCGAGGACTTCAGCACCTGCGAACAATGCGTGCCGGTGGGCTGGACCTGCGGAAAGTAATCGAGGCCGGTCAGGAGCTCGCCGCGGCTCTTGACCCAGTTGTCCATGAACGCGAACTGCATCTGCGTCACGACCGGCCCTTCGACGCGCGCGACTGTCTCGCGCCAGTGATTGCGCGAGTCGGCGTCGCCCAGCCACTCGTCGGCGATGCCGACGCCGCCGGAGAATCCGACCTCGCCGTCGACGATGAGCAGCTTGCGATGCGTGCGGTGGTTGACGCGCGAGAGCGTGTACCAGCGGATCGGGTGATACCACTCGACGTTGATGCCGTTGCGCTGCATGAACTGCACGAGCTCGCGCGACATCGGCGCGGAGCCGACGGCGTCGAGGACGACGTTAATCGTCACTCCCGCGCGCGCCCGCTCCGCCAGCGCCTCGGCGAAGGTCCGCCCGATCTCGCCGTCCCAGTAGATGTAGAACTCGAGATTGATCGTCTTCTTCGCGCCGCGGATCGCCGCGAGCATCGACGGAAAAAAACTGTCGCCGTTTTTCAGGATCTCGACCCGGTTGCCTTCGATCAGCGGCATTCCCGTGAGCGCGTACATCGTCTGCAGGAACGCCATGTCGCGCACCGCGAACTGGTGGCGCATGTGATAGCGCATCGGAATGCGCCGCCGCACCATCGGCAGCGGTGGGCGTCCCGGATATCGCGGCTTGCGCTTAGAAGACATTGCGCTGCCCCGCGGCCCACAGCACCAGCGCGACCACACACGCGAAGATCAGGCTGGCCACGACGATCACGAACAGCACGATGGCGGTGATCGCGACCGCGATGCCGGCCGTCGATCGCGGCGGACGCCGGCGGTCGCGATGTTTCTCGAGCAGGCGCATGTTCTTGACGTTCTCTTCGTAGAGAAAGTCGAACGCGTCGCCCGCGACCGGCACTGCGCCGAGGAGAAGGTCGAGGACGATGTTCCAGACCATGCGGACGATGACGGCGGCGGGCACGCGATGGCGCAGCGCGCCGGCGACGATCCAGGTCGAGAGCACGCCGCCGATGACGTCGCCGATGCCGGGGATCAATCCGAGGAGCGCATCGAGGCCGATGTGGAAGCGCGTCCCCGGAATCGTGAACGCCTCGTCCAGCAAAAACGCGAACCGCCGCAGCGCCACGAGATCGCGCGGAAGCTTCTCATCGGGCTCGATGACTTCGGGGATATAGACTTTTTTATCTACCACGCTCTGCCATTATGCAAGTTAGAGGGCAGATGGCGGATTGCAGATGGCCCCGCCACCCGGGCAGGCCCTGCTTTTGCGTTTATCCTTCGCACTATGTCCGCGGACAACGATCCGCGCGACCGGCCGCCGGGGTGGAGGGCGCGATGGGTGACGCGGTATCTGTCGGCGCGCAACGTCATTTGGTCGTGGCTTTTCGATCCCGCGCTGCTGGTGTACCGGCGGCACGGTTTCGGGCAGAAACGCGTCCGGGCGATCATCGTCGAGGCCTACCTGTTCGTCCGCGAAGTCATCCGCGATTTCTACACCCGCGGAGAAGTCAGCAACCGCGCCGCCTCGCTCGCATACACCACCCTGCTCTCGCTCATCCCGCTCCTCGTCGCCTTCACCTATAGCCTGAGCCGCTACTTTTCCAAGGCATTCCCCGGATTGCAGGGGTCGGTCGACTCGATTCTCAACTCGATCATTCCGTATCAGTCTCCGCTGATCCAGTACCACCTGGCGCGCTTTCGCGAAAACGCGACCACCGCGTCGACGGTCGGCGTGGTCGTGTTCATGGTCATCGCTTTCCGGCTCTTTCTCGCCGTCGAAGGCGCGGTGAACAGCATCTGGAACGTGCGCAGCCGGCGCGGGTACAAGCAAAAAATCATCGCTTTCACGATGCTCTTTTTCTGGGGCCCGCTGCTGATGGGCCTCTCCTTCACGACCACGGCGATGCTGGAGCGCAACCGCTACCTGCGCCTGCTCCTGGAGGGCGACTTCCTCTTCGTGATCGTACCGGTGGTCATTCTCTTCATCGGCTTCACGATGGTGTTCTGGCTGGTGCCGTCGGCACGGGTCCGCCTTTCCGCCGCGGCCCTCGGCGGACTGGTGACGACGCTGCTCTTCACCGGCGTGCGCTGGGGATTCGGCATCTACGCGCAGCACCTCTTCAAAGGACGCTTCAACCTGATCTACGGCACGGCCGGCCTGGTCATCATGTTCCTCATCGCCATCGAGGTGATGTGGGTGGTGATCCTCCTCGGCGTGCAGATCAGCTACGTCTGGCAAAACCTCTACGGCCTCCTGCGCGCGAGCGAGCAGCAAGCCGTCGATCAACCGCAGTTCGATCTCTACTTCGCGCTGCGCGGCATGCTCGAGATCGCGCGCCGCTTCGATCGCCGCGAAGACCCGCCGTCGTCCTACCGTCTCGCGGAGCAGTTCGGTACGACCGACTCCCAGATCGCGCGCGTCCTGCGCAAGCTCGAAGACGGCAAGCTCGTCGCCCAGACCGGCGGCGACTGGATCGGCTACGTCCCCGCCTGCGACCCCGACCGCATCACGATCGATGAAGTCGTGGCGCAAATGGAAGGCGTCCTGCGCCTCCTCCCCGACCTCGGCCCCGACGACCGCGAGCGCGCCGCCGTCGGCGCGCTGTTCCAACGCCTCAACCAGTGCACCGTGGACGCGCTGGATCGCATGACGATCGGACGGCTGGTGCGGGACCTTTATTCGCCGCGGGAGGTGCGGGAGGAGGATCGGGTCACGATGTAGGGCTTTAGACCTTGCGCACCGGCCCGCGATAGCGCGCGAGTTGCGCGTTCGGCGGTGAGCAGCGTGATTCCTTCCACCAACGCCTGCGCGAGAAGGAGGCGGTCGAACGGATCCTTGTGAAGGAGAGGTAACGAGTCGACATTCACAGCATGCTCGCTCGTGATCGACAGCTCGCGCGTATCCATTCTCGAGGAGTGCGCGACGGAGGACGCGCGGCTCGACGCGAAAGTCGCTCCGTCCGAGGGATGTCTTGATCGTGATCTCCCACAGGCTCGCGGCGCTGAAGAGAAGCTCGTTCTCCGGATCCATGAGGTATCGCTTCGCGCGTGCGGAGAGACGCTGAGGCTCACCCGCAGCCCACAGGAGCAGCTGCGTATCGAGAAGAAACTTCACGCGCCGATTCCGAAGAGTGCTGCAATCTCGCGCTCGCCCATGCGGTCGAAGTCGTCCGGAATCTGAATTTCACCTTTCAGGAATCCAAGACGCTTCGGTTCGGCGGGCGCGGTGAGGGGAGAGACCTTCACCATCGGTTTCCCCGCCTTGGCGATGACAAAGGATTCACCCTTTGCAGCGCGATCGACGAGACGAGATAGTTGCGTCTTTGCCTCGTGAATGTTGACCGTGACCATGTGTGAACTAACTTTGGTAGACCAACCCTAATTCCCCTCCCCCCTCTTCCCCCGCAACGCCCGAATCAGCCGAATCCTCCGGAACGTCTCGTACGCCACCGTCGTCGTCGTGACCCAGGTTGCGCCGGCGGCGATGCCGGCGCCGACGTCGGAGATCCAGTGCACGCCGAGGTAGATGCGGGAGGAGGCGATGGCGACGATGGTTGCGACGGCGAAGGCGAGGGCGGCGGCGCGCCAGCGCCATTGCCAATGCGTGAGCGCGCGGATGGCGACGTAGGCGAGCGCGCCGAAGACGATCGTCGAGCCCATGGCGTGGCCGCTCGGGAACGAGAAGCCGCTGGCGTGGCGGAGGGCTTCGGCGAGGTCGGGGCGCATGCGGTGGAAGTAGGTTTTGAGCGCCAGATTGAGTAACGACCCGATGCCGGCGGTGAAGACGAGATAGACGGCCCAGCGCCAGCGGCGTTTGGAGAGCAGGAGGAACGTGACGATCGCGACGACGATGCCGAGAGGGACGGGCGTGCCGATGATCGTCATCGTGGTGAAGAAGCGCGTTGCGCCGGCGGTGCGCGAGTCGCGCGCCCAATCGTGCACACGCGCGTCGATCTCGTGCAGTTGTGTGCTGTTCGATTGCACGAGCTCCGCGAGGTCTTCAAAGGCGTCGCCGGCGACGAGCGTCGCGGTTAGGCCGATGAGAATCACCATGGCCACGGGGAGGTAATCGCGATAGCGGAACCTGGCCGTCCAGTGCGCGGTGCGTTTCAGCAAACGCTCGAGCGCCGGCTCGGCGACCAGGAACACCAGCCAGAGGAGCAGGAAGAGAATCAGGAACGCGAGCAGGAAGAGCAAGCGCGTTGATGTTAGTAAAGCCGCTGCAATTCGTCGATCTTCGGCTGCACGGAAGCGAGCGCGCCGGCGACGAAGCGCGGGTCGCGAATGTCGATCCCCACGAACTGCCGCAACAGCTCGTCGGCCGGCGCGGTAAAGCCGTTCGCGAGCAGCGACACATACCCAGGAAAGAAGTGCTCCGGATCGCTTTTGCTGCGCGCGTACAACTGCAGCGCGACGAGTCCGGCGACCACGTAGTTCACGTCGTAAAACGGGTCGTCGTACATCAGGCGGATGCTCGTCCAATGAACGCGCGGCGACGACGAGTAGCGCGACGCGATGCGCGCGTTGAGCGCATCGAGATCATCCGCGTTGCGAAGAGTACCCGCGGCCACGCCGTCGTACACGGCCTGCTCGATCGCCGCCTCGGCCGCCGCACTGAACACGACCGCGATCCCCTTCGAGCCGAGGAACTGCTCGAGAAAGAAACGCTTCTGCGCGGGATCGCTGGTCTGGTTCGCGAGATATTCGGGCAGCAGCAGCTCGTTGAAGATCGCGCAGGCCTCGAAGAGATACTTCGCGCCGTTGAGATAGACCGGCGGCACGCCGCGCGAAGCCTGCAATTGCCGCTGAATCGCGTGCGTCGACTCGTGCGTCAGGATGCGCAGCTCGTTGTAATTGCCGGTGAACGCCTGCATGTAGAAGACGCTCGGGAAATTCGAGAAGCCCTTGGAGAAGCCGCCGCGGCGGCGATGCTCGCCAGGGCCGATGTCGATGCGGCCGGCGGCGGGATCGAGCAATTTCTGCAACTCCGCGACATACGCGTCGCCGAGGGGCGCGAGCGAGCGCGGAAGAAGCGCGCGTGCTTCCTCGAACGTATAGCGCGGCGATTCCGACGGCGGGCGGCCGGCGCGCAGCGACTCGTAGTGCTTGTACTGATCCACGTGCGCAGCGACCTCTTCGAGCAATCGCGTGACATCCGCTTTCGTGAGCTGGCTCTGCGCGTACACCGCCGATGCCGCGTCTTCGTATCCGCGCGCCTTCGCCGCCGCGTTGCCCTCGCGCGCGAGCTGCGTCAAGGCGAACGCATAAAGCTCGCGGTCCGCCGCGGCCTGCTTGCGCGCGTCGAGCAGCTCGTGCAGTTCCGCTTCCCAGCCGCTCGTGAGCGTGATGGGCTGCGGGACCCGCAGGAACCACGCATATTTCTTCGATTTCGCGGACGCGAGCTCGCGAAAGAAAAACTCCGTCCGTTTTTCGAATTCCGAAGTGAGCGCGGCTTCCGCCTCCTTCGAACGCGCGTCGGTCGTGTCGACGGCGGTGTGAAGATACAGAAATGCGTCGAGGCGTTCGTACGCCGCGAGCGCCGCGTTGTACGCCTCGATCGCCGCATCGGGGCGGCGCTCCACGCGGCCGCGATGCGATTCGAGCCGCGCCAGCGCGTCGCGAAACTCCGCGGACTGTTTCTCCTCCGGCGGAAACACGCGCGCGAAATCGAGGTGCTGCGCGAAGAGAGGAACCGTGACGAAGAACGCGCAGACGAGAGCGCGCACGCTCAGAAGCCGCCGCTCATGTACTTCCACTGCACGATCTTGTCGTTGATCTCGCGGAGGCGGCGGCTGATCATCCGGCAGAGCAGGTTGAGGAACTGCAGCGAGGCATGCGGATCCATCGACAGGATCTCGTTCAGCGTCGCGCGGTCGATCGAGAGCACGGTGGCGTCCTGCTCGTGCGCCTTCGCGTCGGCGGAGCGCGGCTTGTCGTCGATCAGTGCCATCTCGCCGAAGAAATCGCCGCGGTCGAGCACCGCCAGCGCTTCCTCGCCGACGCCGGGGATGAACTTCGAGATGCGCACGCGGCCGTCGAGGACGATGAACAGCTTGTCGCCCTTCTCGCCTTCGCGGAAGATCATCGACCCCTCGCGAACGCGCTCTTCGTTGGAGAACGTCGCCAGCAGTTTCATTTCAGCGGCGGAGAGGCCGCGCTCGCGGAAGAGGTCGACTTTCTCCTCCGACTTCACCGTCACCTGTTCGGTCTCGCGCTTGCTGTCGACGCGCTTGCGGCCGCCGCCTTTCTTCGCGTCTTCCTGGAAGAAGAGCTTGAGCTGCTCGTTCGCGTCGCGCACTTTTTCGGTGAGCGATCGCCAGAACGCCCAGTGCAAGCCGACGGCGAGCTCTTTGTCCTCGTCCATCAGCTGATCGAGCGCGCTGAAGGAGAAGGTGTAGCAGGCGGACGATTCCGTGGCCACGCCGTCGCTCGAGCGATGCGTGCGGTCGATGAAGTTCATCTCGCCGAAGATGTGATCGGGCGTCAGCGTGCCGAGGATCTGCGGACCGAAGGGAGTGTCCTTGCGGATGTCGATCTTGCCGTCTTTGACGACGTAGAAATCCATCGAGCGGTCTTCCTCGCGGAAGACGTAGTCGCCGTTCGTGAAGCCTTCGATGCGCACGAATTTCGAGAGGCGGAAGATCTGCTCGTCTTTCATGTGCTGGAAGACGGTCAGCTTGCGCAGGTCGTGCGCGACGGTGATCAGATCCTCGCGCTTTTCCTCGGCGCGCGTGATCTTCTGAATGATCTCCTTCATGTCCTTCCGGCTCTCGAAGCGGAAGAGGTTTTCCTTCCGGAACTCGAGCCGCTCGGTGGAGAGCTGGAGCTGTTCGACGCGCTCTTTGATGCGCACGTTGAGCGCCTTCGAGTCGATGTTGTGGATGCGCTTGAGCGTGTTGATCATCCGTCGCACCGGCTCGGTCGACTCGCCCTTCTGATCCGTGGCGAGGAGGAACGCGTCGATGAAGTTGTCGAGCGAGCGGTCGAAGTTTTTCAGCTCGAACTCGATGCGCCCGCCGATCTCGGCGAGGCCGCGATCGAATGGATTGAGCTTGCGCGCGCGGGAGATCTCGTCGTACGCGAGGTCCCACTCGCCCTGCGAGTAGTACAAACGGCCCAGGATCTCGAAGGGGCGGTAGTTGTTCGGCGTCTTCAGCTTCGCGATCTCGAGCAGCTCGATGGCCTTCGAGGTCTGATCCTTGGCCATGTAGTACTGCGCGAGGCCGACGTACTGCGACGAGTCGATCTCATCGCGCCCGCGGTCGACGAGGATTTCCTGTTTGACGTTCGAGTAGCGCGTTTCCTCGGCCAGTCTTTTCTGATCGCGCACACGCGCGAGGTTGATGCGCAGCGCCACCGAGCCCGGCTTGAGCTTCTCCGCCATTTCATAGAGGTGGATCGACTCGTCATACATCCCCTGATCGGCGTACCGGCGCGCGAGCGCGAGCAGGTCGTCCGCCTCGATGGGAATGCTCGCCTCGGCCGCGAGCGTGCGAAAGCGCGCGCGGGAGGGGGCGATGGGCTGTTCGGCCATGGGAGATGCCATTATATGAAGCCGGAACGCAGAACGCAGAGATCAGAACGCAGAATGAAGAAATTGGTTTGTGCCCTGATCCCACTCTTCGTTCTGCATTCTGCGTTCTGCGTTCTGCGTTCGAGCGCCTCCGATTTTCGCCCTGCGACTCCCGGCTACGAGTACTCCGTTCCCGCGCGATCACGGCTCCCACCCCGAGTACAAGACGGAATGGTGGTACTACACGGGACATCTCCGAACCGACGACGGCCGGCGGTTTGGATTCGAGCTCACGTTCTTTCGCGTCGGCGTGGCGCAGGGCGAGACGCAGTCGCGATGGGATTTGCGGCATCTGATGCCGGCGCATTTCGCGATCACCGACGTCAATGCGAAACAGTTTCGCTTTTACGAGCGATTGAATCGCGCGTCGCCGTTCACGGCAGACGCGGCGATCGGAAAGCTCGATGTGTTCAACGAAGCGTGGCGCGCGACGACGAATCGCGACGGCTCGTGGCGATTGATTGCGAGCGAAGGAAAAGACGCGATCGATCTCACGCTGCGCTCCAACAAGCCGCCGGCGATTCATGGCGAGAACGGCGTCAGCGTGAAGGCCCTCGGCGCGGGCTACGCGTCGCACTACTACTCGATGACCGCGCTCGAAGTGACGGGCACGGTCAACGGCGCGCGCTGCAGCGGGCAGGCGTGGATGGATCACGAGTTCGGCAGCTCGGTGCTGCGCGAGAACCAGCAGGGCTGGGACTGGTTCTCGATCCAGCTCGATAACGACACCGAGATCATGATCTACCTCATCCGCCGCACCGACGGCACTGCCGACGTGACGTCGTCGGGGTCGCTGATCACCAGCGACGGCCGCGTCATTCATCTGACGCGCGAGCAGCTGCGCATCACGCCGCGCGGGCGATGGAAGTCGCCGAAGAGCGGCGCGACGTATCCGATGGGCTGGCGCGTCGAGCTGCCGCCGCTGAACGTGACGCTGACGCTCGCGCCGGTGCTCGAGGATCAGGAGCTCGTCACGCGCGGCTCGACGCGGATCACGTATTGGGAAGGCGCGGTCGACGTGAGCGGATCATTCGGCGGCACGCCGGTGCGCGGCGACGGATACGTCGAGATGACTGGCTACGATAAAGCCTTTCGCGCGCCCTGATTTCGCCGCAATCCCTTTTTAGCGTACGCGCATGTTTGCGCTGATTCTCGCTGCCACTCTCACGCTGCCGCCGCAGACGAGCGATGCCGTGATCGGCGTCGCAGCCGTCGACCTGCAAACGGGAAAACGGATTTCGATTCGCGGAGACGAGCGCTTTCCGATGGGGAGCGTCTACAAAGTCCCGATCGCGCTCGAGGTGCTGCGCACGCAACAGCTCGAGCGCGTGATCACGATCGAGCCGGAGGATTTCTCGCCGGGCTGGAGTCCACTGCGCGACGCGGCGAAGGGGAAGCCGATCGTGATGACGATCGAGCAGCTCGCCGAGGCGATGGTGAAGCTGAGCGACAACACGGCCTGCGATGCACTGCTGCGCATCGTCACGCCGCAGGCGGTGACGAAGCTGATGCCGGACGGCATTCGCGTCGACCGCCAGGAGCGCGAGATGGCCGCCGAGCTGCGTGAGGCCGGAGGCCGCGAGCGCTACGCGAGCGATCCACGCGACACCGCGACGCCGGATGCGATGCTCGGCCTCTTCATCGACATCGCGCAGAAGCGCCCCGAAAAGTTGATGCGCTGGATGACTGAGACGACGACAGGACCAAAGCGCATCAAAGCAGGCTTGCCGAAAGGCACGGTCGTCGCGCACAAAACCGGAACGATGCCGGGGACGACGAACGACGTCGCGATCATCGACGGGCGCTACGTGGTGGCGATCTTCACGAAGGCGTCGAAGCTGGAGAACGAAGACGTCGAGCCGGACATCGCGGCGGTGGCGCGCGCGGTGTACGAAGAGCTCACGCGTTCGCGGTAACGCGCTTGATCTCGCGCAGCAGGTGCTCGCGCGCGGAGTGGCCTTTCTGCACGAAGCTCGAGACTTTCGAGTGCAGGTTCTCCCGGTCCTCGGTCGAGATTTCCTTCGAGGTCAGGACGAGGATCGGGATGTTCGCGGTGCGCGGGTCATCTTTCAGGGACTCGGCGACGTCGAAGCCGGAGAGGCCGGGCATCATCAGGTCGAGGATGATCACGTCGGGCGCGGTGTCGCAGGCGACGCGCAGCCCTTCCTCGCCCGAGTAGGCGCAGGCGACGTGGAAGCCGTGGCCGCTCAGCTCTTCGTTGAGCAGCGCGTGCACGGCCTTGTCGTCGTCGATCAACAGAAGACGCCCACGCGTGCCGCCGTTGCCGCCGCGCGAGACGATCGAGCGGACGCGATCGACGAGGCGGTCGCGGTCGACGGGCTTGATGAAGTAATCGTCGGCGCCGAGGGCGAGACCGAGATCGCGGTTGTCGATCATCGAAATGATCACCACCGGGATCTCGCGCGTATCGTTGTCGTTCTTGAGGCGCTTCAGCACTTCCCAGCCATCGACGCCGGGCAGCACGAGATCGAGCGTGACGGCGACGGGGCGCGACTCGCGGGCCATCTTCAGCGCCTCTTCGCCGTGCCGCGCGCGGATCGAGAGATAGCCGGCAGATCCGAGCGCTGCCGCGATGAGGTCGTAGGCGTTCGGATCATCTTCGACCACGAGCACACGATCGCTGCGCGCGTGCAGCGGCACGCTTTCCTGCGGACGCGTGATCACGGCCGCGCGCGAACGCACCGGCAGCGTGAACGAGAACGTGCTTCCTTTTCCGAGCGCGCTCTCCACGTTCACCGCGCCGCCTTGCAATTCGGCGAAGCGCTTGACCAAAGCGAGCCCGAGACCCGTGCCGCCGAACTCGCGGCGCGCGGTGCCGTCGACCTGGCGGAATTCCATGAAGATCATCGCGTGATGCGCGGGATCGATGCCGATGCCTTCGTCGCGCACGGCGACCGTGATCGCGCCGCCGTCGAGCCGCGCGCGAACGGTGATCGGCGCGTCGGGCGGCGAGAACTTCACGGCGTTCGAGAGCAGGTTGAAGAGAATCTGTTTGAACTTCGCGAGGTCGGTCTCGATCTGCGGCAGGTCGGGCTCGACGTCGAGCACGAATCGCGGCGTCGACTTCGCCATCCCGCGCATGACCTGGCAGACGCTCTCCACGACGGGCGCGATGGAAAAGTACTCGGGATAGATCTCCATCTTCCCGGCCTCGATCTTCGAGAGGTCGAGGATGTCGTTGATGATGCCGAGGAGGTGCTGCCCGGAGTCGTGGATGTGCTTCAGGAAGCCGAGATGCTTCGTCTCGACGCGGCCGTGCAATCGTTCGACGAGAATCTCGGAGAAGCCGATGATCGAGTTCATCGGCGTCCGCAGCTCGTGGGACATGTTCGCGAGGAACTGGCTCTTCAGGCGATCCGCTTCCTGCGTGCGCCGGTTCGCATCCGCGAGCTCCTGCGTGAGGCGGGTGAGCTCGTCGACGCGCCGCGTCGCTTCCGCTTCGAGCTGGCGGATGCGCAGCCGCTTCTCCTGCAGGTTCGCCACGCCGATGAGGAAAAAGTACGACGCGCCGAAGATGAACAGCATGCGCGTCAGCGCGAGCAGCATCGCGTCGTCCCAGAACGCGACCTGGTTCATCAGCAGCAGCGTTCCGATGTAGGCGACGGTGTTGCCGATGCTGACGAGATACGCGGCGAGCTTGCCGCTCGCGAACGCGGCGACGCACGCCGACGCGATGTACCAGATGTACCACGGGCTCCGCACGCCGCCCGATGCGTACACGCCGAGGGTGACGAGCGCGATGTTGATCGCCAGCCAGAACGGATTGAGATAGCGGCGATTGATGCCCTGGCGGAAGAGGAGATAGAAGACGACCGAGCTGACGCAGCCGGTGCCGAAAACGAGAAACGCCCAGAACAGATCGAGCGAGAACACGCCGAGCACCGCGCCCGCGAGACCGGTGAGCAGGCCGAGCGTGTAGACGAGGAGATGATTCCGCTGGATCGCGAGATCAAAGCGGAGCACGCTCGCGCTTTCGGGGAGTCGCTCGCTCATTGGGGTGTAAGGGTGGATTGTACGCCTTACCACGAGGCGACGAGTTGCTCGAGCGCCTCGTCCATCGACCGCTCGCCGCTGAGATGGCGGTCCCATGCGGCAGCGATGCGCTCGTGGCAACCGGCGCCCGCACATATCGGGATAGACATTCGGTGCGCCGTACTGCGTCGTATGCGACTCCAGCGTTCGCGAGCTCGCGGCGCGTCAGCTCGCCGGCGTTGTAGAACAACACGGCATGCCACAGCTGTCGCGGCACCGTTTTGTGATGCGTCTCGGCGCTGGCTTTCGATCTTCTCGTGGAGCCGGCGTCCCCACTGATGCGACGCTTCGTGAAAAAGCAGCTCCAGCGAAGCGAGTCCTTGATTGCAGCGATCGTTTGACGAGATCGTGGTGTGCGGCGGAGACGACGTGTACGCGCCGTTTGGACCCGCGGATGGGGCCATATCAACCGGATGCGGTTTGTCAGGCCAGTGTTCACCGTACGCGCCGGCGACGCGCTGTCGCGACTTTGCTTCCGTAGCGCTCGATCAGCGGCTCGACGGCCGCGATCCAGGCGCGATTCGCGGCGTCGTGCTCCGGCCACCAATACTTGCGATAGACCGGCGCCGCGGCGATCAGCGTGGCGCGCAGTTCCGGCTCGCCGGCGATTTCGGGCGGCAGCGCGTTATTCGGCACCTGCCGGAGCGTTTCCTTGATCGCCACCATCCCGTCGTCGAACAGGAGATCGCGGTTGACGTAGCGCTGCCGATACGTCTCGACAGCCTTGTCCCACACCGCGCGCTCGTCCGCCGTCAGCGCTCCCTCGGCCGGCATTCCGCGCGCCACGACGCGCACGAAGTGATGCAGGTTCACCCAGAAATTGCTTTGCAGCGTGAACAGCTGCGGCGCGCGCGTGGTCGCACACGCGGCGAGCAGCGCGACCGCGACGATGCGCTTCATTCGATCGTCACGCCGAGGAACGCGATGCACATCTCGTCGGTCGTCGCCTCGCCCCAGCTGACCGGCTTCGGCGGACGGTTCGGGTTGCGCGGATTATTCGTGGAGTTGTCGTACCACGCGCTGAGCTGCAGGCGTGTGCCCGCCGGCACGTTGATCGGCTCTTGATATTGATACGCGCCCTGCCAGTTGAAGTCCCAGTCATCGATGTTGATGAGGCACTTCTGCTCGCCGCCCGGCATCGTCATCTTCACGTTCATCTTCCTGCCGAGGAGATGCATGTGCGGCGCGACGAACCAGATCTTCGCATGGAACGGCGTGACGAACGGGAACTCGGCGTCGACTTTGTGATTGGCCGCGCCGGCGGGGATGGTGAAGTTCTGGTTGATGATCGGCAGCACGCGCATCGTGGCGCGCGGCGCCTCTTTCGCGAAGTAGACCGCGAACTCGGTCTGATCGGGCTTCGTCGCCGGGCGATGCGGGTGATAGTGCAGCTGCAGGACGATCCGCGCGCCGGCCGGCAGCTCGAACGCGGTGCCTTCGGGGAGCCGCAGCGGACGCGATCCCGGCGCCCAGCCGCCGAGGGTGCCGCCGAGACTGGAGAAGCCCGGACCGCCGAAGCAGGTGTAGCCGGGACCGGGATCGTCGGCATCGAGCTGCGCCGACTCGCCGGTGATGTCGATGAAGCTGATGAGGTGATGCACGGTCTCGCGGTCGCCGGGATGCGTGTCGACCGCGGAGACGTAGGTCGTGCTCGCGCGATTCACCGGGAGGCTGAAGCAGCGATAGGTGTCGCCCGGGAACGGCGGTTGGTAGGGCTCCGGATTCCTGAGGATGAGATCGGGCTGGCCGAGAACCCAGCCGCTGCTGAAGTCGAGCGCCTGCGGCAGCTCGGCGGGATTGCCTTCCGGCGCGCCGGCGTCGACCCATTTTTCGATCGTGTCGATTTCCTCCTGCGACAAACGCCGTTCGTCGGCAAACTCGCCGCAGCCTTCGGTCGGCTTCCACGGCGGCATCTGCCGCGACTTCGTCATCAGCTTGATGAGCAGCGCATACGGCCTCGCTTCTTCGTACGAAGTGAGCGAGAACGGCGCGACGTCGCCCGCGTGATGACAGCTCTGGCAGTGCTCCTGAAAAATGCGCACGACTTCATTGCTGAACGTCGGCCACGGAACCGGATGGCGCACGGCGCGCGTGCGCGCGGCGGCTGCGGGAAGCGCGAGGAGGAGGAGGACGAGGGTCAGGCGTCGCATGGTTTGGCTCAAAGGCTCAAAGGCTCAAAGGCTCAGAGTTATCCTTTGAGCCTCTGCGCCTATGCGCCTTTGAGCCTATCAATATGCCTCTGCACGTCGTTCTCGTCCACCCTGAAATTCATTGGAACACCGGCAACGCCGGCCGTTCCTGCCTCGCCGCCGGCGCGACGCTCCACCTCATCGAGCCCCTCGGATTTTCGCTCGACGAGCGCGAAGTGCGCCGCGCCGGCCTCGATTACTGGCAGTTTGTCGACCTTCGTCTGTGGCCCGACTGGCCGTCTTTCGAGCGCGAGCTCCCGAGCCTCGGCGAGCCATTCTTCTTCTCCACCAAAGGCACGCAGCTGTACTGGAACGCGCAGTTTCCCGACGACGCCGTGCTGATTTTCGGCCGCGAGACCGGCGGCCTGCCGGACGAGATTCTCACGCGCTATCGCGAGCGCCTGCTGACGATTCCGATGCACTCGACGCACGTGCGGTCGATCAACCTGTCCACGTGCGTCGGCATCGCGTTGTACGAAGTGCTACGCCAGCGTCACGGCGCCGGCGCCGCCTGATCGAGAACGACCTTTCCGTCGATGATGGTCAAGATGCTGACGGTGTTAGGCAGCTGCTCGGGCGAGCATCGGAAGATGTCCTGGCTCAGCACGGCGAGATCGGCGAGCTTGCCGGGAGCGAGCACGCCTTTGTCGTCGGCTCGTTCCGCAAACGCGGAGCCGAGCGTGTACGCGGTGACGGCTTCCTCGCGCGAAAGCGCCTCGCGTGGAACGTCGGGGCGGTTCGTGGCGAGCATGATGTTGAGCCAGGGATTCAGCGGACCATCCGAGCCGATGGCGACTCTGATCGGAATGGCGAGCAGCGACTTCGCGCGCATGAAGCGGCCTTGCGGATACAGCTCGCGCGCAAAAAAATGCGTCGGATTCAACACGGCCACGACGCCGAGGTTCTTCGCCTGCGCGTCGAATTCCGGAAGCAGTCCGTCGGCGTGCTCGATGCGCGGGCGAAGTTTCGGCCAGTTCACGTTCGGCGTGTCCGCCATCGCCTTCAGCAAGGTCTCGATCGCGCGATCGCCCCCCGCGTGAAAGAGCAGCTGTTCGCCGGACGTGCTCCCTGTTTTGATGAGCGGCGCGAGGCTGGCGAAGTTCAACGTGCCGGTTCCGCCGCCTTCGGGATACGGCGTGCGCACCGCGGACCCTTTTTCCATCGGCGTGCCGTCGAGCACCCATTTGATGCCGTTCGCTCTCCTCGGAAGGACCAGCCCCGCCGGCGGCAGCGCCAGCGGCACGAAGATGTGCCGCACGCGCAGTGGAATGTCGGCCTGCTGCAGCGCCGCGCTGAAGGTCGCATCGTCTTCGTCGAACGGCATCGCCTGAATCGAGGTGATGCCGAAGCGGATGGCCTGGTTGCTGAAATCCTGCAGCGCGGTCACGAGGTCGCCCGGTACCGCGGTCAGCTTCGTGATTTTTCGGCCCAGCGCGTATTCGGCGTACTCGAAGACGCGGCCGTTGAGCGTGCCGTCGGGATTGCGTCCGTAGCGGCCGCCCGGCGGATCGGTGACGTTGTCCGCGATGCCGACTTCCTGTAGCGCGCGCGAGCTGACGATCGTGCCGTGGCCGGTGAAGGAGCGCAGCAGCACTTTGCGGTTCGGCGCGAGCTGATCGAGCAGCGCGCGGTTCACCGTCTCGTCGAGCATGATCGGCCGTCCGATCTGGCCGATGATCCAGAGATCGGGCGGCGCTTCGTCGAGCACGGCGGTCAACGCGGCGACGAGATCCGCCTTCGTCGAATCGAGATTCGTGCCGATGCCCACACCGATCGGGCCGACGCCCGGATGCGTGTGCGCGTCGTTGATGCCCGGGATGACGACCGCGCCGTTGACGCGAATGCGGCGCGTGTTCGCATCGCCGAGCGCCTGGATCTGGTCATCCGTTCCGACCGCGACGATCTTGTTTCCTTCGATCGCCAGCGCCTCGACGAACGGCTTCGCCGGATCGTTCGTGAAGATCCGGCCGCCGAGAATCACGATCGACGGCGCTGCGTGAAGCGTGAGAGGGAGGACAACCAACGCGAGCGCGAGACGTCCCGCACGTTTCATGAGTTCCTCCTTTAGGAGTGCGGTGGCGGAGCCACCGCTCTTCGATATTCCAAAGCGGTGGCTCCGCCACCGCACTCCTAAATGTGTGGAAGAAAGTCTACTCGCTCTTGAGCGCGGCCGCGATGTCGATGCGCGCGGCGAGCCGTGCGGGAACGAGTCCCGCGAGCGCGGAGGAAAGGAATGTCACGGCGAGCGAGGCGGCGATCAGCGCAGCCGGCGTGTGAAAGTCGATCGTCCAGCCGAACGATTGTTTGTTGATGACGTTGATGAGAATCCAAGACAGCGCGTAGCCCATGACCAGGCCTGCGACGGTCGATGCGAGGCCGAGGAGCGACGACTCGAGGACGATCATCGTGCGAAGCTCGCGCGCGGAGAAGCCGCCGGCGCGGAGGAGCGCGAGCTCGCGCGTGCGCTCGAGGATCAGCGCCGAGAGCGTGTTCACGATCCCGAGCACCGCGACGACGATCGCCACGCCGAGAAGCGCGTAGGTGATGGTGAACGTCTGATCGAAGATGCGCATCACTTCGCCGCGGATCTCCGCATTCGTCACGACGAACGCGCCGTATTTCGGACCGAACTGCTTTTCCAGCGCGATGCGCGCGCGGTTCTGGTCGACGCCCGGCTTCAGGTAGACGACGATCGTGTTGATGGCGTCGTCGCCGAACGAGCGCACGTACAGCGCGCGATCCATCACCACGACGCCGCGGTCGTTCGAGTAGTCGCGATAGATGCCGGTGATCGGGAAGCGGTGTCCCGCGATCTCGATGACGTCGCCGACGCGCTTGTCGAACTTGATCGAGAACGTCTCCGACACGACGACGCCGTTCGTGCGCAGCGCTTCGGCGAGCGCGCGGTTCGCCGAGCGGCGGCCGACCATCGGCAGATCGCCTTTGCGCGCGGCGATCGAAAACTCGCCGCTGCCGAGGGCGATCAACGTGTCGCCGTACAAAACGTCCTTGCCGCGCACGCGATCGATCGCCGCCACAAACGGGACTTTTTCCAGCTCCTCCGCAACCTCGGGGCGAAAGAGCGCGACCTGCGCGTTCGACAGACCCTTCGACGGCCGCAGCCAGAGATCGGAGCTGACGGTTTGATCGACCCAGATGCGCACGGTCTCGCGGAAGCTGCCGACCATCAGCGCGACGGCGACCATCATGCCGGTGGCGAGTGCGAGCGCGGCACCCGCAACCGAGGTGCGGCGCAGCGATGCCGGAAGCGAGACCGCGGCGAGGCGGCCGACGATGCCGAACATGTTTTCGAGCAGCGGCGAGAACGCGCGCGACGTGAAGCGCACGATCGCCGGCGCGAGGAGCGAGAAGCCGGCGACGACGAGGAGCACCGCGACGTAGCCGGCGACGGCGATGCCGTGAACGGGCGGCAATCGCGCGACGAGCGCGCTGGCGAGGAAACAGAGCACCGCGGCGATCGCGAGCGCGCGCGGATGACGGACGCGCTGCTGCAATCCGGGACGGATCATCGCGCTCGGACGCACGCGCGCGGCTTCGAGGGACGGTTGCAGCGCCGAGAGCAATGAAAGGATGGTTCCGACGGCGATGCCGAGCAAAATCACGCCGGCGGTGAGCTCGACCGCTTCGGGCCGCGAGGTGACGTAAAGCGTGTTCACCGTGCGTCCGACGGCGCCCAGGATCGCCGAGGCCAGGAGACGGCCTAACACGATTCCGAGGACCGATCCCACCACGCCGAACAACAGTCCCTCGGCGAGAAACGCGCCGAAGATCTGCCGCGGCGCCACGCCGAGGGTCTTCAGCACGCCGACGTCCTTGCGCCGCCGCAGGATCGAGATGAGCACGGTGTTGTAGACGAGGAACATGCCGACGAGGAGCGCGACGCCTGCGAGCGCGAAGAGGTTCACGCGAAACGCGCGCAGCATTTTCTCGACGCGCTCGTTGCGGCGCGAGGGACGCTCGATGCGCGTGCCGAGTGGCGCCTTGACGCGAATCTCTTTTCCCTCCGGCACGAGCAGATCGATGCGCGAAAGCTTGCCGATCATCCCGAAGCTCCGCTGCGCGACGGAGATGTCGCAGACGGCGATGCTGCCGTTGAACGCCGTCGCCGGCCCCTCGGCTTCGAGCAGCGCGCGGACGACGAGCGTGCTGCGGTGGCCGAGGACGTTCATCGTGACGCGGCTGCCCACCTGGAGGCCGTGCTCGCGCGCGAACGGCGCGGGGAGGATGAGCGAGTCGGGCTCGAAGAGCGCGTAGTAGTCGCCGCTGAATTTCGCGTATTTGTAATCGCGGAAATGGAGGTCGCTCAGCAAATCGACTGCGAGCAGACGGATTGGGAGCGCCGGCGTCCTCGCCGGCTGGCTTGGCGCCGTCTCGGCGCCAAGGCGGCGGGACGCCGCCTGATCAGCCGGCGGGACGCCGGCGTTCCAAAACATCCCCTGAATGTCGATCACCGGCGCGAAGCGCACGCCGTCGCGCCAGAGCGGCTGCAGTTGCAAGAGCACGCTCTCGTCGAGCGGCGCGACGTCGGGCACGAGCTGGTAATTCGCGCGTCCCGCGATCGCGTCGACCGACTCGCGGAACGCGCGCAGCGCGCTCTGGTTCGCGAGCTGGATCGCTACCACCACCGCCACGCCCACCGCGATGCCGGCGATCGTCAGCGCGGTGCGCGTTTTCTCGCGAACGATCGGACGCAGGATCAGCGCGCGCGCAATCACCGCGTCACCCGTCCGTCTTCCACGTGAATCACGTAGTCGCCGTACGCCGCCGCGGTGGCGGAATGCGTCGCCATCACGATCGTCGGGCGCAGCGACGTATGAACGTCGCGGATCAGGTCGAGGATCATCGCGCCGTTTTTCGAGTCGAGGTTTCCGGTCGGCTCGTCGGCGAGGATCAGCGGCGGGCGATGCACGATGGCGCGCGCGATCGCGACGCGCTGCATCTCGCCGCCGGATAGCTCGTTCGGAAAATGCTTCGCCCGATGCGCGAGTCCGACCCGGCCTAACACCTCCGCGACGCGCTCTTCGATCTCTTTCTTCGGCCGCCGCGCGAGCGAGAGCGGAAAGGCGACGTTCTCGAAGACGTTCAGCGTCGGGATCAGATTGAAGAACTGGAAGATGAAGCCGATCGACGAGCGCCGCAGCTCGGTCAGCTTCGCTTCGTCGAGCGCCGAGGTCTCGACGTCGCCGAGAAAGACCTCGCCGCTCGTCGGCCGGTCGACGGCGCCGATGAGATTGAGCAGCGTCGATTTCCCGCTGCCGGATGCGCCCATGAGCACGGCAAAGTCTCCCGTGCCGATGTCGAGCGAGACCTCCTCGAGCACGTGCACCGCGCCCGATTCATCGCTCGGCGCGTAGTCGTGGGAAACGTTTCTCAGCGCGATTCGCATTGCCTTTGCATTCCATCGTATGCGAGCGGTGGTATCGTCGCCCGCTGAACAGGAGGTACATCATGGACGAAACATCGAATCCGCCCGGCGGCACGACGGACGCAGGCGACACGAGCGGCCGCTTCGGGCGCGCGAAAGAGTACGTGAACGATCAGTACGAGCGCGCGTCGGGCAAAGTCCGCGATGGCTACAACTCGGTGCGCGAGAAGGTGGAGGACGTCGATTTCGGCGCGATCACCGATCAGGTGAAGACGTACGTTCGCTCGAATCCCGGCAAGGCGCTGCTGATCTCGGTCGGCGTCGGATTCCTGATCGGCCTGCTTCTTCGCCGCGATGAGGAATGACCATGGCGAGAGATTTCCCTGAAGACCACGAACGATCGGCGGCAGGAATGGACTACGAAGAAGATCCGCTGCGCAATGGCGCGGCGTCACTCGGAGCGAAAATCGCCGAGGAAGGACCGGAAGCGTTGCTGGACGAGATCGAGAACCTTCTTCCCGAAAGCTGTGCGCGAACAGATTCAGGCGTTTCCGCTCGCGGCGGTGGCGCTCGGACTGGGCGTCGGCATCTGGCTCGGCATGAAGAAGAGCGACGAGATCATCGCAGCCGGAACGGCGCTGGTTTCCTCGGCCGCGATGGCGAACGTTTCTCAGGTGATGGATAAAGTGAAGGGCGGCGCGTGAGATAATCAGGCGTGCCGGTTTTGACCGACCGCCCGATACCGCTTCCCGTCCCCGCGACACATCATCATCTCGAGTCCCTCGCGGCCGAGGTGCACCGGATGTACTTTTTCAAATACCCGCCGCTGCCGGTGCGCTGGGGCCAGCAGATCTCGCGCAAGAAACGCCGCACCATCCGCCTCGGCTCCTACAACCATCACACCGCCGAGATCCGCGTGCATCCGACGCTCAACACGCACGGCACGCCCGCGTTTTTCATCCAGTCGATCATCTATCACGAGTACCTGCACCACGTCCTCGGCCCGAGCCACAACCGCCGCTTTCACAAAGCCGAGCGCCAATTCCGCTACTACCGCGAATCGCAGGAATGGCTGCGCCGCAACCTGTGGGCGCTGTTGGGGACGAAGAAGAAAGCGTTGCCGCCGCGCGTGTTTTTTTCCCCGCCGCAGATGGCGTTGTTTTAATCGATCACACCCCCATCGGGAACGTCAGCGTATACACGTACCGTCCGCGCTGAACCGACAGCACGATCGATGAGCGATCCGCGCCGCGTATCAGCTCCGTGTTGAGATCCGTCGTCGAGCCGATCTCCGTGCCGTTGACGGCGACGATGAAGTCGCCCGGCTGGAGGCCGATCTCGGCGGCGCGGCTTCCGCTCACGACTTCGTCGACGACGACCGCGCGCCGCTGATCGGCGACGCGAAGGCCGGCGATCTGCTCGAGGATGCGCAGGCCGAGGTTCGCGGGCGGGTCTTGCGGACGCACCTGGACTTTGCGCGAGCTGCCGTCGCGCGCGATCGTGAGACTGACCGGCTGTCCGCTCGCGAGCGTCGCGCTGTAGGTCGTGAACGATTCGCGCGAGTCGACGGGACGATCCGCCACGGCGGTGATCACGTCGCCGGTTTTCAATCCCGCCTGTTCCGCGGGCGAGCCCGGAAGGACGCGCGAGATCAGCGCGCCGCGCTGCGCGCTTTGTCCGAGCCGCTTCGCTTCCTCGGGCGTCAGCGTCGCGGTGACGGCGCCGATCCACGCCGAGTGCACTTCGCCGTAACGCAGCAGGTCCTGAATCACTTTTTTCGCGCGATCCACCGGAATCGCGAAGCCGATGCCCTGCGCGTTCTGATAGATCGCGACGTTGATGCCGATCACTTTTCCTTCGATGTTCAGCAGCGGTCCGCCCGAATTGCCGGGATTGATCGACGCATCGGTCTGAATGAAGTCGGTGAACGTCCGCCCCTGCTCCTGCGACGGCACGGAGCGGCCGAGCGCGGAGACGACGCCGGTGGTGACGGTGCCGCTGAGTCCGAACGGATTGCCGACGGCGACGACGCTCTCGCCGATCATCAAGTCGGACGACGTGCCGATCGGCGCGGCGCTGAGGTTCTTCGCATCGACGCGCAGCACGGCGACGTCGCTGTCGGGATCGACGCCGAGCAGCTTCGCCGGCATCTGCGTCCCATCATTCAGATTGACGGTGATGCGCGACGCGCCTTCGACGACGTGGTTGTTCGTGACGATGACGCCGTCGCTCGACCAGACGAATCCCGAGCCGAGGGACTGCGCGGTGTAGGAGCGCTGCTGGCCGCCGAACATTCCGAACGGGTCGAACGGGTCGACCGATCGCCGCCGGATGGTGGCCTCGGTCTGAATGTTCACGACCGACGGCAGGACGTTGTGCGCGACCACGACGATCGGCGTCCGCCGCGCGACGCTGACGGTTTGCGGAATCACGTTCGTCGGCGGCCGCGCCGGCTGCGATTCCGCGGCGGGCTTGCAGGCGATCGCAAGAGCGAAAAGAAGGAGCACACGACCCAGTTTCATCGCATCGCATTCTACGTTTCAGCGTCCAAAGGGTTCCGGTGGCGTATATCGAACGATATAGGTAGTCTCCATCGAAAGGCAGACGCGGCAGTATCAGGCCGACGACTAAGATCATCATCGGTCCAGTCTCCCCACAACTTACTTATACATAAGGAATTATGTTTATGCACTCATCCAAAGCACGGGTGGTTCTCGCCGCTTTTCTCTTCATCTTTACCGCGACCGTCGTTTTCGCGGGTGAACCGCTCGATTCGCTGGTCCTGAGGGACTGGCGCGTCGATTTCTCGAAGCTCGAACAGCGGGACGAGCGCTCGTTCCTGCCGCAGCCGAATGCGGTCGTTCCGTCGGCAGCGAGCCACTTCGTGACGATGGTGCCGTGCCGTATCCTGGACACGCGCAACCCCAACGGCCCGTTCGGCGGCCCGATCTTCTCGGCCGGCGAGACCCGCACGTACGACATTCCGGGCGGACCGTGCTCCGGCATTCCGGCGACGGCCGTGGCCTATTCGTTCAACATCGCCGTGACCCAGCCGCTGGCGCAAGGACACGTCATTGCCTGGAACACCGGCGTGCCGAAGCCTGTGGTCTCGGTACTCAACTACGCATTCGGCCAGACGATCGCGAACGGCATCATCATTCCGGCCGGCACGGACGGCAAGGTCGACGTGTTCTCGCTTTCGTCGGCGCATGTGATCATCGACATCAACGGCTACTTCACTGAGGGCGTGGTCACGAACCTCACGGCGGGAGCGGGTCTCTCCGGCGGCGGCACCGGCGCGGTCACGGTCGACATCGAAGCCAAAGGCGTGACGCCGGCGATGCTCGACACGACCGGCTCGTCCGCCGGCAACGTCCTCACCTCCGACGGCACGGACGCGACATGGCAGGCACCGGCGACCGCGAACGGCACGGCCGGCGGAGATCTCTCCGGCACGTATCCGAATCCGACCATCGCCTCCACCGCGGGCGACAGCATCATCACCGCGGTCAACGGCGGTACGGGCACGGTCAACGCCGCGCGCCTGCCGGGGACGCTCTCGTATCAGGACGGGACGAACGTCTTCACCGGCAGCAACACGTTCAACCTCGGCCTGTCCGCAAACAGCCAGAAGATCACCAGCGTCGACACGCCGGCGGCGGGCTCGGACGCGGCGAACAAGAGCTATGTCGACGGCTCCATCACGACCGCGACGGGTGGCGACGCGCTGATCACCGCCATCAACGGCGGCACGACGACCATCAACGCCGCGCGCCTGCCGGGATCGATCGCGTATCTCAACGGCACGAACGTCTTCACCGGCAGCAACACGTTCAACCTCGGACTCTCCGCGAACAGCGCGGCGATCACGAACGTCGCCACGCCGACGAACGGCACGGACGCCGCGAACAAGACTTACGTCGACAGCGCCATCAGCGGCGCGACCGGCTTCGTTCTTCTCTCGCCCGCGACGGTGCAGAGCACGACCAGCACGAACGACGTCGTGAATCTGCGACTCAACCGCACCGGCAGCGCCCTCGGCACGAGCGGCACGAGCGATCTGCTCAGCCTCTCCGCGGCCGGCAACTACAACGCGACGCCGCTCGACAAAGAGCGCTTCCGCGTCGACAACGCCGGCAGCGTGCTCGCGGTCGGCGGTGACGACGGCACGATTCCGGCCACCGGCGCCGGCACGCGCATGATGTTCCACGCGTTCAAGGGCGCCTTCCGCGTGGGTCAGGTCTCGGGCACGCAGTGGGACGACGCGAACGTCGGAGCGCGCTCGATCGCCGCGGGCAGGAACGCGATTGCGAAGGGACAGAACTCGGCGGCGTTCGGCAGCGACGTCACCGCCGACGCGCAGGAGTCGTTCGCCGCGGGCGACACGGTGACGGCGGGAGCGAAGGCGACCGTCGCGCTGGGAACGGATGCAAACGCATCGCACAAAGGCTCGTTCGTGTTCGGCGATCAGTCGAACGGCAACACGCTCACGACCGGCGCGAACAACCAGTTCCTCGTGCGCGCCGCGGGCGGCACGATCATCTATAGCAACGGCGCGCTCACCGCGGGCGTCACGCTCGCCTCGGGCGGCGGCTCGTGGTCCAGCGTCTCCGACGTCCATCGCAAGGAGAACTTCCTTCCGATCGACGGCGAGGACGTGCTGCAGCGCATCCGCTCGATTCCGATCTCGACGTGGAACTACAAGAGCCAGGATCCGTCGATCCGCCACCTCGGCCCGATGGCGCAGGACCTCTACTCGGCGTTCAACGTCGGCGAGGATGAGAAGCTGATCAACACGATCGACATCGACGGCGTGAACCTCGCCGGCGTGCAGGCGCTGGAGGCGCGCACGGTGGCGCAGCAGAACGAGATCGACGCCCTGAAGGCGCGCAACGCGGAGCTCGAACAGCGGCTGCAGCGACTCGAAGGACTGCTCGCGAAGCAACCCCGGTGACGCGCCACGGCGCGTCATCCTGAGCCGCGTAGACGGGCGAAGGATCTGAAGCTGCGTAACTTGAGATCCTTCGCTACGCTCAGGATGACGGGGCTAAACTGGGGGCCTTGCACCTCAAAGTCATCTACAACCCCACCGCCGGTCGCGGAAAAGCCCGGCGGTGGGTTCGCGAGGTCGAGGAGACGCTCCGCGCGCGCGGCGCACGCGCGGATTGCGAGCCGAGCACCGGTCCCGACGATCTCGTGCGCATCGCCGCCGAAAGCTCGCGCGCCGGCTACGACCGCGTGGTGGTGATGGGCGGCGACGGCACGCTCAATCTCGCGTTGCGCGAGTTCGATCTGGCGAAGGGAACGCTCGCGCTGATCCCGACCGGCTCCGGCAATGATTTCGCGCGCGTGGTCGGCCTGCCGCGCAACCTCCGCGATGCCTGCGGCACGGTTCTCGAGGGACGCGTGCGCGAAGTCGACGTCGCCCACGCGAATCAACTCCGCTACCTCGGCATCGCCGGACTCGGCTTCGACTCCGAAGTCGCGGAGTACGCGAACCGCAACGTGAAGTTTCTCCGCGGATCGGCGGTCTATCTCTACTCGATCCTGCGCGTTTTGCCGCGCTTCACGCCGCGCCGCGTGCGCATCCGCACCGACGACGGCACGCGTGAGCAGGCCATCATGTTCGCCGCCATCGGCAACACGAGCCAGTACGGCGGCGGCATCCGCATCACTCCCGATGCCTCGATCGATGACGGCCTGCTCGACGCCTGCATCGTGCACGAAACGACGCGCGTGCAATTGCTGAAGACATTGCCGCTCGCCTACAGCGGCGCGCACGTGAAGAAGCCGTACGTCGAAATCACCCGCGGCCGCGAGTTTCACTTCGACAGCGAGCAATCGATGGCCGTGTACGCGGATGGAGAGCCGCTCACGCGCACGCCGGTGGCGTTCGGAATCTGCGCGGAGAAGTTGCGCGTGGTCGTGCCGGCCTAAATCGCCTCGGCGATGATCTCGAGCACCGCCGGCGTCACCATTCTCGTCGTCGCATCGGATTCGCGTTCCGCAAACTGGTCTTTGATCGATTGCGCGTCCGCGGCGGAAAGATGCCCGAGCTGGACGAGACGATCGACGCCCGTGCCGATGAACGAGCGCGGCCACTGCCAGATGAAATGCTCCGGCGTGATGATCTCCACGATCGGGCGGATGCGCTTCACTCGGAATCCCTCTTCCGGAAGCCAGCGGAGCAGCTCGAGACCAATGTCCGGCTCCCCGCCTTCGGCGCGCCAGCTCGCCATCACCGCGTCGACGAAGTGTTCGTGGTGCTCCGCCCGCGGCGTGATCCGCCACGTTCGATAGTCGAAGTACTCCTGCACGACGAACGTGCCGCCGCGCTTCATCGCACCGCGTACGCGGCGCAACAGATTCCGCGGCTGCGTCACGAACGAGAACACCCACCGCGCCCACGCACCGTCGGCCTGCAGCTCCGGAAATGCATCGACGTCGAGATCGAGCTCGAACTGGCTCACGTTTCGGAGCTGCCGCGACCGCAGCACGTCGAGGAATCGCGTGGAGCGATCGATGGCGACCACGCGCCCGGAAGGACCGGCGATCTCCGCGAGATCGGCCGTCGCATAGCCGGGACCGCATCCGACATCGAGCAGCGTCTGCCCGACCGTGAATCCCGCTTCCAGCCAAGCATCGAGCGCGCGCCGCCGCCAGACGCGGTGCTGCAATCCGAGGCGCTCGATTTCTTCGTCGTGTGTTCCGAGAACGTAGTCTTCGCTCACGCGTCAGAGAACACGGGGAGAACGCGGGGCGTTCGTTAGGCGGCGGGACGCCGCCTGATCAGCCGCCGAGGACGGCGGCGTTCCGATTGGGAGCGCCGGCGTCCCGCCGGCTGGTCAGGCGCCGTCTCGGCGCCACGTCCTAATCCACCAACGTGATCCCGCCCGTCTGCGGCGTCTTCGCGGGCGAGGCGGCGGGTGGGGCGCCGATGGCGCGGGCGAGGAAGAGATCCGTGTCCGACTTGCCGTCGCTGGTGAAGCCGATCACGAGGAAGCGCTCGGGGCGCTGCAGGTAGCTATACGCGTAGCCCCACGGATCGCGCAGGAGATTCTCGGAGACGTAGTGCGGCGCGAGGTCGCGCAGCTCCTGCGGCAGTCGTCCGTTGGCGTCGTTGAATTTCTCGATGGCCTGGCCGAGGGCTTCGATGCGCTGGAGCGAGATCGATTTCTTCGTCGCCGCCAGCGGCGACGCGCCGCCGGTCAGCGGATGCAGTGTGTTCAGCGGATTGCGGTACGACGTGATCAGCGACGCGATGCGCGAGGATCACCAGCACGAGCACGAGCGGCAGCGGCACCGGCGTCTCCGCGACCTCGATCTCATCGACCGGCGTCGCCTGCTCGAGCACCGCGGCCGCGCTCTGCCCGCGCATTTCTTCGATGAGATCGCGCGTGAGCAGCTCGTACAGCGCCTTGTTCGTGTCGAACTCGGAGAAGCGCGAGACCTCGACGATGTCGCTGACCGTCATCGTGCCGTCGACCAGGTCGTAGATCGCTTTCTCTTCCTGCGAAATGCGGATCTTCTCGCCGAATCCGCCCGGTTTGCGGCGGCGGCTCGCATCCATGTCGAAGTCGATCTCGTCCGCGTCTTCCGCACCGACGACCACGATCTCCTGGTCCGTCAGCTTCTTGCGGAAGACCATGTCGTACGAGCGGATGCGCTTCTCGATGATCGGCCATTCGTCGATCATCCGCGCGCCTTCCATCAGGATCGACTCGGCGGTGATCGGCACGACGTTGTCGCGGTCGTACTCGATCGTCGTTTCCTGCGAGAAGTGATAGTCGCCGTCTTTCCAGCGGAAGAGGCGATAGACGATCTGCATGATCTGCAGCTGGATCGCGCCGCGCAGCGAGTCGGCCGAAATGATCCCGTAGTGCGTGAGGATGAAGCCGAGGCGCTGCAGCGTCTCTTTCTGAATCTCGAGCGCGCGGTTGAGCTGATCCTGATTGAGCAGCCCCGTCTTCATCAGCACCGTGCCGAGGCGGTTCTCGAGGCGGCGATTGAGCGAGTCGGCGCCGACCACTTTGCCGTCGAGGAACGTCACCGTCACGGTGTCGTCCTTGCCGCGCAGGGTCAGCACGCCCGTCTTTCGCTGCAGGCCGATCAGCTGAAAGATGTCAGCCAGGCTGAAGTCGCGCAGTGTGCCTTCGAGTGCCATCGCTTACACCGCGTATCTCCGCCGGTACACCGGCAGCGACATCATGAGCCAGATGATGACCGCGACGACGATCGCCGCGATGCGAATGATCAGTTGCGCGACACGCGCGACGGGACCGAGCGCCGGCGCGAGATGGCCGACGAAGAGCGCGATGCCGACGAACAGCGCGAAGAGGAAGATGCCGATCACGCCCGCGACGACGCGGCCCTCGAGCATCTGCGCCGATCCCGGCAGGAACGTGGCCAGGATTCGATTGCGGCGCACGATCTCGGTCTGATGCTCGGTCACTTCCTCGAGCTTCTGCCGCTTCGTGTCGAGCGAAACGCCGTCGCGCTTCAGATAGATGTGAATGCATTGCGTGCAATACGTCGCGCTCTCCCGCGCCGACTTGCAGCGATAGCAGAACGTGCGGCCGCACTTGATGCAGGCGTTCGCGAATCCCGCGCCGCGGCGCAGCGACCAGAGGATCACCGCGAGCAGCAGCGAGAGCAGCGCGCCGATCGTCAGCGGATGCGTGGCGCTGCTCAGAAGATCGAACGCCGAGTAGTTCCCGAACAGCGTCCGCGCGCCCGGGCTCGACGCCGCGATGTCGCGCGTCTCCTTCCACGCCTCGGCGATGGACGGCGAGTAGTAGACGACCTTCTGCGTCTTGTTGCGGGTCATGCGGTCGACGTACGACGCATCGATCTGGCGCGCCTTGCCGAGCATCTGCGACTGCAGATCGTACTTGTACGTCTCGGCGGCGGCCACGCTGTGATTGAAGAACGCGACGGCGAGATTGGCATCGGCGCGCTCGGCGCGCTCGTACTCCGTCATCGCCGCCTGGAACTCGTTGTTCGCGAAGTGCAGGTTGCCGAGGTTCACGTGCGCGCCGGCGTAGTCCTTCCGCAGCTCCATCGCCCGGCGGTAGTGCAGCGCGGCCTGATCCTCCGCTCCTTCGAACACCTGCAGGTTGCCGACGAGCAGATGCAGCACGGCGTTGTCCGGCACGGCGATGAGCAGCTCTTCGAGCCGCCGCAGCGCATCGGGCTCGTAGCTCTGCGTCGAGCTCGAGATCGCGGCCATGACTGCGGGGCTGTCGATGCCCGCGATCCGGTTCGCGGTCCAGTAGCTGACGATCGGCAGCAACGCGATGATGATCACGAGCAGCACGACGGCGATGCGCTCGCCGGGGCTGGCGTAGCCGAAGAAGATCGCGAACCAGTAGAAGACGAGCCAGATCGGGCCGAGCCAGAGGAACAGCGGCAGGAAGAGCAGTGCGAACGCGAGGACGCTGACCGAGCCGCCGTGGAAGCGGTTGCTCAGAATCTCGCGGAAGTCGTGCGCCATCGCCCGGCCGTAGCGGAAGAAGAGCGCGAGCGCGAAGACGAGCGTCGTGATCGCGATCGCGAGCATGATCATGAGGAACATGTCGGAGCGCGCGAGCAGGCTGGTGCGGTAATCGCCGAAGACGCGTCCGTAGCCCTGCGTCGCGAGGCGCAGCGCGGTGGCCCATTCATGGTGCGCGGCCGCGCGATCCGCTTCGCTGAACGCGACCGCGGACGAGCGGCCGTCGAGCTGCGCCGCCGCCGCCGTCGCCCACTTCGCGAGATCCGCCTTGTCCTTCCCCGCGCCGCTCGCGAGCGCCGACGCCGCCGATGCGTACTGCGGATACGTGCGGATGCCGTACGAGCGGCCGGTGTTGAGCAGCTCCGCGGTTTTCTTCGCCGCCGTTTCGAAGTCGCCTTCGCGCGCGGCCGCGGTGGCTTGCGGCCAGAGGTCGCGCGGCGCGACCTGCGCGCGCACGTCCACGGCGGCGAGCGCGACACAGGCTAGCGCGGCGAATGCGAGGCTGCCTCTCATCAGATGCTCTTGGTGCGCTGGACGAAGGCGAGTTTCAGCTCGCCGAGATGGGTCGAAAGAAAGTCATCCTCGTCGGGAGTGAGATTGCCGGCCGTCTTTTCCGAGAGCAGCGTCAGGATCTCGATCATCTGCCGCGCCGCCGCCGTGTCGATCTTCGCCTGCGGCTGATACGGATTGCGCAACATGCCGAGGGACATATACGCCTGCGCGATCAGCGGCTCGATGAAATTCGTGAACGCCGAGCCGGGATTCGTGGCCTTGTCCGCGATCGTGCGCCGGTCTTCCTTGCGCCGCTCCTCCTGCCGCTCCTGCTTCGGCTGCGGAGTCTGCTGCGGCGACGGCCGCTCCGGTTCTTTCGGCGCCGGTTCCGCAGCTTTCGCCGCCTGCGGCTCGGCAGGATTGATCTCCGTTTTGAATTCCTCGCGAATGTCTCCGTCGGCGGTGAAGATCCGTTTGTCGGTGACCTTCAACTCCTTCGGAGGTTGTTTATCGTTCGCCTTCCCCGGCAAGTCCGCCTCCGCCATCTCCCTTAAAATCAAGAGTTTGGAATCTTAACACGCAACTTCGAGTCGAAAAACGAGTCGATCCGGCGCCACGCGTCCGCCGCGGCCTCGGCGTTGTAGCCTTCTTTGTTGTTCGGGTTCATGAACGCGTGGCCCGCGCCGGGATAGACCTTCAGGTCGCCGAGCTTGCCGTACTTCGTCAGCTCGGCGCCGAACTTCTTCACGTCCGCCGCCGGAATCCCGCGGTCCGCTTCGCCGAAATTGCCGAGGATCTGCGTGTTGATCTTCGTGATCGTCTTCGGATCGGTGACGAGCCGGCCGTAGTTGATGACCGATGCGGCGAGCCGCGGCTCGTTCGTCGTCAGCGCGAGCGCGTAGCCGCCGCCCATGCACCAGCCGATGACGCCGATGTGCTGCGGGATCGACGTCGGGACGCGCCGCGAGAAATTCGTACGCCGCCTTCAGATCCGCCATCGCGCGATCTTCCGGCATGCCGCGCATCAGCTCGTGCGCTTCGCCCGGATCGCTCGTCGACTTCCCGCGATACAGATCCGGCGCGAGCGCGACGTAGCCCTGCTTCGCGAAGCGGTCCGTCTGCTCGCGAACCCAGTTGTCGAGCCCCCACCATTCCTGAATCACGATCACCGCGCCCTTCTTCTCGGGCGTGGCCGGTGCGGCGAGATAGCCGCTGCCGCCGTCGCCGAACGTCACGCTCGCGCCGGCGTTCGCCTGCGGCGTCGCGGGTGCCGCGGCGGCCGTAGTGGTGGCGGTGTCCGATGACGACGTGGTGTGCGACGCATGTTCGTCGGTGGCTTCATGCGAGCAGGCAACGAAAAGCAAAAGCGAGGCGGCGAGAGAGAGTGCAGATCGGCGCATGGCCGAAACGATATCAAAATCAACGGACGGCGTTTGCCGCCGGCGTCAGCGTCGCGTTCAGCACGCCGAACATCCGCGGCTGCGCAGTAGCATCGGGATGAAACGCCGAAGCGCGGAGACAGGTCTCTTCGCCACCCGAATTCGGGGTCGCTCCGCTCGGATTGAAGAACGCGGTACAGGCCGGAGCGCGCGCGCCTGCGACCGGATCGACGGGCGCGAATGCCGCACCACCTGCGCAACTGAGATTCCACAGCAGCGTGCCGGGTGCAGACTGCGCGGTGGCCGCCGGAAAGATGGTGCTCATGTTCGCCATCGCCACCGTTCCGCGACCGAAGCCGGCGTTACCGTTCAGCGCCGGCAGCGATGCCGCATACGCGCTCACCGCGCGCGCCTGAAACGCTCCCGAGCGATCCTGCACGTCTTGCCGAGCCGGCCCGGTCATCAGCGCGACGAAAAGGGCGGCCGGGAATCCGGGCACAGGAGGCACGATCGAAAAGCATCCGGTCGTCGTGGGATCCGAGGCATTCGATCCAACGAAGTGATAGGTGAACACGCCGATTCGCGCATTCGGCAGTACGTCGCGAATATCAGAAATGGCATTTCGCAGATCGCACTTCGACGCCACGTCGGCTCGAAGCGCAGCGAGATTGGTGATACCGAACACGCGATAACCGTCGAGAAACAACGATGTGGTTCCGAGGTCGTTGATGCAGCCGTTGACGACCGCGAAGTCGATGCGCGGGCCGGCATCGAGATCGATCGCGCGGGTCGAGACGCCGGCGGGCACGGTGTCGCCGTCGCAGAAAAAGCGCGGAACGCGCTCATTCGTGACCTGGCAGCGCTGCGTCGATAGATCGCGGAGCTGGCACTGCACGCTCGGACTCGGCCGCGGCACTTCGCCGGGAATACCGCGATTCGTGTCGCACGCGCCGCCGGTGCCGGAGAGCGGCACGCCGCGGATCGTGGTGCTGTTTCCGGAGCGCAGCACCGCGCCGGAGTGCGCCTTCATGATCAGGCGGCTGCCCGGCACCGTCGCCGCGAGCCGCGTCGTGAATTTCGCCGCGGTGGTGTTGCCCTGTCCCCACGCGACCGAGTCGCCGGCGACCGCGAACGTCACCGGCGCCTGGCGGATCGTGATCGAGGTCGGCTCGCTCACCGGTCCACCGGTCACGAACCGTGCGCGCGCGGAGAGCGTTCCCGAGCCGCCGTTCTCGATCAGCGAAGCGGGAAGCAGGATGGCCACGTTCGTATGGACGCTCGCCCCGTTGCCGACGATGATCTCGTCGATGTTGTCTTCGCTGCAGGTGATGAACGCCACCGGCCGGCCAGCGCGCAACTCGAATTCCGGCGGGACGTCGAATGCGATCGGGACGGCACGGCCACTTTCGAATTCGGCCCGCGTCCGGAGAACACGCACAAAGGCAGCGTCGCATGGTCCGTCCGTGATCGGCACCGGCACGACAGTGCCATCGTCCTTCCGCCATTCCAACTGCAGACTCGCCAGGCCTCGCACCGTGTAATGAACGGTCATCGAGTAGTACTTCGTATGCGTGTTCGTGGTGAGAAGCGGCGTATCCACTTCGAAGACGCCCGCTTCGTTGCTGACCGGATAGAGAAACCCACCCACGATCTGCCGCGGCACCATCTCGACCGGGTCGCCTGCCGCGGCACGCACGCGCCTCGGCGTGATCGACGGAGGATCGGGCGCATTCGCCGGTGGCGTGATCGGACACGTCTGGAGCAGCAGACCGACGGACATGGCAGCGAGCGGACGCGCAAGCAACATGAGACTCTCCTCCCATGCAGTAGTGCAGAAAGCCCGCGATTCGTTTCAAATGGTGTCGCATGAAGATCTTCCAGATCCTGGAGTTCAACCAGTTCAACACCGGCTCCGTGCACCAGATGTTTCAGGCCGCCAGCGGCCTTCGCGAGCGCGGCCACGAGGTGACGATCCTCAGCAAGCCCGATCCGATTCTCGAGGCGAAGGCCGCGGAACGGGACGTGCGCTTTCACGGCCTTCCGTTCCGCCATCAATTCGACTTCACCACCGTGCGCCGTTTGCGGCGTTTGCTTCGCGACGAAAAGCCTGACGTCATTCACGTGCACAAAGGCGTCTCGCACGCGCTCGCGCTTGCGGCGACGTGGCGTGATCCCGTCGGCGCGTTCGTCGTGAATCGCGGCGTGTCGTTTCCGCTCGATCTCTGGAATCGCGGCAAGTACCGCACGCGCCGCGTCGATCGCATCGTCACGGTCTGCCGGCAGATCAAAGACGTGATCGTCGAGAGCGGCAAGCTGCCGGATGAAAAAGTGCAGGTCGTCTACGCCGGCACCGACGTCGCGCAGTTCGATCCGGCGAAGTGGGACCCGCGCGCATTCCGCCGCGAGAAGAACATCGCCGGCGACCGCTTCGTGATCGCGCAAGTCGGCGTGCGCGACTGGAAGGGATGGAAGGAGCTGATCGACTCCGTCTCCGACGTCGTGCCGCGGCATCCGCGCGTGCACCTGCTGCTCATCGGCTGCCGCAGCGAAGCGGAGGCGAACGAAGTGCGCGGCTACGCGAACGTCGACTGGGTCACGCCGGTCGAGTACCGCACCGACATGCCGAACGTCTTCGCGTCGTGCGATCTTGTCGTCGACGCGTCGTGGGCCGGGACCGGAATCACCGGCACGATCCGCGAGGCGATGGCGATGGAAAAGCCCGTGATCGCGACGGACGCCGGCGGCAATCGCGAGCTCGTTTCCTCGCGCGACGTCGGCTGGCTGATTCCGATGAAAGACCGCGCCGCGCTGACGAACGCGCTGCTCGAAGTGATCGAAGATCCCGCCCGCGCCGCGGCGGTCGGACGCGCGGCGCGGGCGCACGTGGTGAATGGGTTCTCGAAGGAGCTGCGGATTACTCGGCTGGAGGACTTGTACTCGTCGATCCTTCGGGCGACGTCATGAGATCGATCTCCGCGCCCTGCTTCGGCGTGACGATCATCTGGTTGTAGTACCAGCGCCCGCGGGTCTTCGTCGCCTCGACATGCAGCGTCGCGCTGCCCTTCGGCCCGTGAATCGGAATGTCGAGCTTCGCCGTGCCTTCGTTGTTGTTCACCTGGACGTTCCCCGAGACCAAGAACGATGCCTCGACCGGAGAGCCGAGCGCTGCGACGACGCGCGGATCCGTTGTCGCGCGCTGCATCGCTTCCTTATAAGCATCGGATGAGCGCATCGCGCCGAAGACGACGACCACGATGAAGGCGATGAACGCGATCAGCCCGACGAAGACGACGCCGCAGCCGATACCGACCCAAACCCACGGACTGGTTTTCTTCGGCTGCGGTTGTGGCTGCATGACAATATGAAAGCATGGTTCGCCGGATTCTGTGCGTTCTTGTATTCGTTGGAGTGGTGCGCGCCTCCGGCGCGCCTTCGGGCGGGGGCGCGCCGGAGGCGCGCCCTACTCCCGACTACGAAGTGTTCGCCATCCGCTACGCCACCATCCCCGCGTTTCCGGTCGCGGCGCTCGTGCAGGGCGCGGAGAAGGAACGCAAGCTCGACATCGCGATGATGGTCTGGCTCGTTCGCGGCGGCGGCCGCAACGTGCTCGTCGACTCCGGTTTCTATCGCCCGCAGTTTTTCAAGAACTGGAAGGTCGAGGGATTCCTGCGTCCCGACGAAGCGGTGGCGCTCGCGGGCGTGAAGCCGGAGGAGATCACCGACGTGATCCTCACCCACGCGCACTGGGACCACGCTGACGGCGCCGATCTTTTCCCGAAGGCGCAGCTCTGGATTCAGAAGGACGAGTACACCTACTACACCGGCGCGGCGTGGCAGAGCGGCGGCAAACACGGCGGCATCGAGCCGGATGACATGCGCTTCCTCCTCAACGCGAATCTCGAAGGACGCCTTCATCTCGTCGACGGCGATCAGGAGATCCTTCCCGGCATCCGCGTGCACACCGGCGGGCGGCACACATTCGCGTCGCAATACGTGAGCGTCGGCACGATCGTGATTGCCTCCGACAATCTCTATCTGTACGAGAACCTCGAGAAACACGCGCCGATCGCGCAGACATTCGACGCGCAATCGAACCTCGCCGCGCAGGAGAAGATGAAGACGCTCGGGAAAATCATCGTGCCGGGACATGATCCGGCGGTGATGACGAAGTTTCCTTTGGTGCGCGAGCGGGTGGTGAAGATCAATTAGTGTCGAGCGCGTTCACGTGCTCGGCCACACTCGCCGCGAGCCCTTCGAGGTCATAGCCCCCTTCGAGCAGCGACAGCACGCGCCCATCGCACCAGCGGTCCGCGCATTCGACGATGCGGCGTGTGATCTCGCCGTACGCTTCTTCGCTCACGTTCATCCCGCCTAACGGATCGAGACGGTGGGCGTCGAAGCCGGCGGAGAGGAGGATCGCATTCGGTTTGTAGTCGTCGATGATGCGCACGATCTCGTGTTCGGTCTTCCGCAGATACGTCGCGTCGCCTTCGCCGCCTTCGAGCGGAATGTTCTTCGTGAACCCGCGCCCTTTGCCCGTGCCGATCTCGCGGGCGGCGCCGGTGCCGGGATAGAACGGATAGCGATGCATCGAGGCGTAGTAGACGTCGTCTCGCGCTTCGAAGATGTGCTGCGTGCCGTTGCCGTGATGGACGTCGAAGTCGAAGATGAACACGCGCTCGATGCCCGGCTGTTCGCGCAGCCACTCCGCGACGCAGGCGATGGTGTTGAAGAAGCAGAAGCCCATGGCCTCGGCGCGCTCGGCGTGATGTCCCGGCGGACGCGCGATCAAAAACGCTTTCTCCGATTCGCGGCGCTGCCAGATGTCTTCGGCCGCAGCAAGCGCTCCCGACACCGACGCGCGCGCCGCGGCGAACGTCGCCGACGACATCGGATTGTCGAGCGAATGGAAGAAGCGATGGCCGGCGCGCACCGCGTCGCGGAACTCGCGCTCGTAATCGTCCGAGTGCACCTTCTCGATGATCCGGCTCGTGTCGGCGTGCACGTCGACGTCGCGAATCAGATTCGCATCCAGCCCGGCGCGCGTGATCCCTTCGAGCGCCGCGCTCATGCGCGCGGGCCGCTCGGGATGATCGACGCCGGTCTCATGCCGGGAGAAGACGGAGCTGGTGTAGATCTTAAGCATGGTTGCTGAGTTGCTGAGTTCCTGGGTTGCTAGCAACTTAGCAACTCAGGAACCCAGCAACCTCGTGATACAACTCCCGCTCCTTGAAGCGCATTCTCCAGATCGTGGTGATCGCCGCCCTCACGATCTTTTTCCTTTGGCTCTTTCTCAAGAACGCGAACCTGCGCCAGGTCGGCGCGATTCTGAAGACGACGAGCTATTGGTACGTCGTCATCGGCTTCGTCGCGAACGCGCTCGCACTCGTCTTCCGCACGCTGCGCTGGCGGATGATCCTCGATCCCGATGATCCGCCGCCGTTCTACGCCACCTACTTCGCGAACACGGTCGGCTACATGCTCTCGACGATCCTGCCGATCCGCGCCGGTGACGTCGCGCGTCCCGCGCTCCTTTCGCGCCGCACGTCGCATCGCTTCTCCGGCGCGCTCGGCACGGTGCTCACCGAGCGCGTGCTCGATATCACGACCATCCTCGGCCTCTTCGTCTTCTTCGCCATCCGCCGCTGGAACGAGTTCTCGCACGATCCCGACATCGCGAAGTGGTTCTACATCGTCCGCTTCGGCGCGATCGTCGCCGCGACGCTGCTCATCGCGCTCTGGTCTTTCATCATCGGCCTCTATTTCTTCCGCGAGTTCGTGCGCCGCATGCACGCGGGCCTCGGCCGCATCGTTCCGAAACGCTTTCGCGAAGGCTGGATGCATTTCTTCGATACCTTCGCCGACACGATTCAGATCGCGCACCATCACGCCGCGCTCGCGAAGATCGTGCTCTGCACGATCGGCGTGTGGACCTGCCTCACGTCGCAATTCTGGCTCGGCGCAAAAGCCGCGCACCATCCGCTCCCGTACGACTCGAGCTTCTTCGTCACCGGCGTCACCACCGTCGGCCTGGCGATCCCCACTCCCGGCGGCATCGGCGGCTTCCATAAAGCGTGTCAGCTTGTGCTGACGCGCTTCTACGGCATCGACGTCGACTCCTCCGTCGCCATTGCAGTGCTCTTCCACATCATCGGCACGCTTCCGATCATCGTGACGGGATTGATCCTGTTCGCGCGAGAAGGAATGCGCTGGAAAGACGTCACGCGCGCGGACGAGTGACCCGTGATATACCCGCGCTGATGCGCTGTCCGTTTTGCAGCAATCTGGAAGATCGCGTAGTGGATTCGCGCGAGAGCCGTGAGGGCGAAGTGATTCGCCGGCGGCGCGAGTGCACGCGGTGCGAGCGGCGCTTCACGTCGTACGAAAAAATCGAAGTGCCGTTGTTTCAGGTGGTCAAGCGCGATCAGCGGCGCGAGGCGTACGACCGCTCCAAACTGATGCGCGGATTGCAGATCGCCTGTCGCAAGCGGCCAGTGCCGCAGCCGGATCTGGAGCGGATCGCCGACTCGATCGAGTCGGACATGCAGGAGTCCGGGGAGCGCGAAATCTCGTCGCAGCGCCTCGGCACGATGGTCATGGATCGCCTGCGCGGACTCGATCCCGTCGCCTACGTCCGGTTCGCTTCCGTATATCGCCGATTCGAAGATGTGGACGCATTCGTCAAGGAGCTGCACCGCTTGAAGTAAGCAGGAACAGCCATTGCAGCGAAACGCCAATGGCCCAAGGTTTCCCCGAGGTGTTGAGACATGAGTGACGCGAACGAAACTGCCAAAGAAGAGGCAATCAAGATTCCCGACGTCCTGCCGGTCCTGCCGCTCAAGGACCTGGTGATCTTTCCGTTCATCATCGTGCCGCTGTCGGTGTCGCGCGAGAAGTCGATCAATGCCGTCGACCAGGCGCTGGCCGAGAACCGCGTCATCATGCTCACGGCGCAGAAGGATTTTCAGAACGAAGATCCGGGCGAAGAGGACCTCTACCGCGTCGGCACCGTCGCCATCATCATGCGCATGCTGAAGCTGCCGGACGGCCGGATCCGCATCCTCGTGCAGGGCCTGTCGCGCGCGCGCATCGATTACTTCATCCAGACCGCGCCGTTTTTCAAAGCGAAGATCACGCGCATCGAAGAGCCGGTGACGAAAGACCGCGGCCTCGAAGTCGAAGCACTCATCCGCGCCGTCAAACAGAACCTCGACCGCGCCGTCTCGCTCGGCAAGAACATCTCCCCCGAGGTCATGGTCATCGCCGCGAATCTCGACGACCCCGCGCGGCTCACCGACCTCGCGGCCTCGAATCTCGATCTGAAGCTCGAAGAAGCGCAGGCGATTCTCGAAACGATCGATCCCGTCGAGCGATTGAAACGCGTGAACGAGTTGCTCACGCGCGAGATCAACTTGTTGACCATGCAGCAGGAAATCTCGTCCGCGGCGCAGGGCGAGATGAACAAGTCGCAGCGCGAGTACTTCCTGCGCCAGCAGCTGAAAGCGATTCAGTCGGAGCTCGGCGAAGGCGAAGAGCTCGCGGAAGAAGTCGAGAACTACCGCAAGAAAATCGAAGAGAAGATGATCCCGACCGAGGCGCGGGAGGAAGTCGAGAAGCAGATCAAGCGTCTCGAGCGCTCGCATCCCGACTCCGCGGAAACGTCGATCATCCGCACGTATCTCGACTGGATGACCGGCCTGCCGTGGGGCGTGATGTCGCAGGACAATCACGACCTCAGCCGCGCCCGCGAAGTGCTCGATCAGGATCACTACGATCTCGAGAAGATCAAAGAGCGCATCCTCGAATACCTCGCCGTGCGCAAGCTGCGCGGCCAGAAAATGAAAGGCCCGATCCTTTGCTTCGTCGGACCTCCCGGCGTCGGCAAGACGTCCCTCGGGCGCTCGATCGCGCGCGCGCTCGACCGCAAGTTCGTGCGCATCTCGCTCGGCGGCGTGCGCGATGAGGCGGAGATCCGCGGGCATCGCCGCACGTACGTCGGCGCGCTGCCCGGCCGCATCGTTCAGGGCATCAACCAGGCCCAGACAGGGAATCCTGTCTTCATGCTCGACGAGGTCGACAAGATCGGCGCGGACTATCGCGGCGATCCGTCTTCCGCGCTGCTGGAAGTGCTCGATCCCGAGCAGAACAACTCGTTCCGCGATCACTACCTCGGCGTCGCGTACGACCTTTCGAACGTGATGTTCATCGTCACGGCGAACGTGCTCGACACGATTCAGCCGGCGTTCCTCGACCGCATGGAAGTCATCCGCCTCTCCGGCTACACGGACGAAGAGAAGCTGATGATCGCCAAGCAGCACATCATCCCGAAGCAGATGGAAGAGAACGGGATCGCCGAAGTGCAGGTCGTCTGGACCGACTCCGGAATCATGCGCGTCATCACCGGCTACACGAAGGAAGCCGGGCTGCGGAACATGGAGCGCGAGATCGGCACGATCTGCCGCAAGATCGCCGTGCAGGTCGCGGAAGGAAAAACCGAGGCGACCTATCGCATCACCGACGCGAACGTGGAGCAGTACCTCGGGCCGATGAAGCACTTCGCGGAAGAGCTGCTCGAGCGCGATCAGGTGGGCGTGGCGACGGGTCTCGCGTGGACCTCGGTCGGCGGCGACATTCTGTTCATCGAGGCGACGGCGGTGCGCGGTAAAGGCAAACTCTCGCTCACCGGCCAGCTCGGCGACGTGATGAAGGAGTCGGCGCAGGCGGCGCTGACGTATGCGCGCGCGCACGCCGACGAGAACGGGATTCCCGCCGATTACTTCGAGACGCACGACATTCACATTCACGTTCCCGCGGGCGCGATTCCGAAAGACGGACCGTCGGCCGGCATCACGATCACTTGCGCCATCATCTCCGTGCTGACGGAGCGGCCCGTGCGCCGCAACGTGGCCATGACGGGCGAAGTGACGCTGCGCGGCGATGTATTGCCCATCGGCGGAGTGAAGGAAAAGGTGCTTGCCGCGCGCGCGGCGAAGCTGAACACGGTCATTCTTCCGAAGCTGAACGAGCGCGATCTGATCGACGTGCCGGAGCCGATCAAGCGGGACATGACGTTCCACTTCGTCGACCACGTCTCGGACGTGTTGCAGATCGCGCTCTTGCAGCGCGATGCGGCCGATCAGAAAACGACGGAGCGCTCGGGACGCGAATCGCATCCGCTCTCCACGCCGGAGCCGGCGGATCACGACCACCTGCCGGCTGTGGCGTCTTAGAAACAGCGCAACGCCGTGACAGCGGCCCGCAACCGCGTGTCTTATGAAGTGCTCATGAGACACGCGATTGCAGCCGTTTTTCTCTTCCTGATTGCGACCATCGCCGCGGCGCAGGCGACGAACCCGAACCAGACCGCGCTCGCCGAGGCCCGTGAGCACGCGAAGGCCGGGCGCGTGAACGAAGCGTTCGCCGCTCTCGAACGCGTCGTCGGCCCGGCGCCGGGCGTGGTCAACGCCCTTCGTACCTCGCCCGACTTCGAAGTGCTGCGCAAGGATGCCCGATACAACGCGCTCCTCGAGAAGCTCACGCCGTGCAGCGGACCGCAGTATCGGCAATTCGATTTCTGGATCGGCGAATGGGAGGTCCGCAGCGCGACCAATCAGCTCCTCGGCAGCAACCGCATCTCGAAGCGCTACGGCGGCTGCGTCGTCGTCGAAGAATGGGAGCCCGCGGGCGGCGGGGCAGGCGGCAGCAGCTTCAACTTCTACGATCAGAACACCAAACAGTGGCATCAGTTCTGGGTCGACGCGTCGGGAACGAACTGGCTGTCGAGCGACAAGGAAGGCAATCCGGTCACGCTGCGCGGCGGCATTCGCGACGGCGCGATGGTCCTGGTCTCACACGCTGATTCGCTGCCGTCGATCGGCCAGACGCGCGCGACCTGGCGCCCGCTCCCGGATGGCCGCGTGCGGCAAACGTTCGAGTCGTCGAGCGATCACGGAAAAACGTGGACCGTGTCGTTCGACGGCTACTACAGCAAAGCGAAGAAGTAGTCTGGAGTGCGGCGACGCCAGTCGCCGCTCTGGCTAAGTAAGAGCGGCAACTTGCGTTGCCGCACTCCAGATCAGACGCGCGAGACGAGCTGCTGCGCTTTCGGCAACAGCGCCGCGCCGATGGCGACCTTCACGATGTCGGCGAGCACGAACGGCGCAACGCCGGCGGTGTACGCGGTGCGCGCATCGGTCAACAGCGCCAGCCATGACCAGCCGCCGAGATAGATCACGCCGAGGGCGAGGAGCATGCCGGTGACGGCGCGGACGATCGAGCTGCCCCAGCCGCGCTCGGAGATGAAGCCGGCGACCCAGGCCGCGAACGGATACGAATAGAGATAGCCGGCGGTGAAGCCGAGGAACCACACAGGACCGCCGTGGCCTTGCGCGAGGACGGGCAGTCCGCTGAAGCCTTCGAGCAGGTAGAGCATCGCGGCGGCGGCGCCGCGCGTGGAGCCGAGCGCCACGCCGACGAAGATCACGGCCAGCGGTTGCAGCGTCAACGGAACGGGAGTGAACGGAAGCGGAATCGCCACCTGCGCCGCGATCGCGATCAATGCGCTCGCTCCGATCACGAGCAGCATGTCGGCCGCCGCCCGGCCGCGCACCAGCCGATCGATCACCACGGCGGGGATGGTCATCGCTTTCCCTGTCATTCACTTCCTCCGTTTCAAACAACGAAGCATACCGTTTTTGCGATAGCCTTCAAGGGATGCCAAGCTCGCGGCAAGCTTTTCTGCTTTCTGCTTTCTGCTTTCTGCTCTTCTCATGCGGCAAGCCCGAGCCGCTCACCGCAGAAAAAGCACAGCAGATCATCCGCGAGTCTTCGTACCGCAGCGAACCGATTTACGCGGAAGTGCCGCAGAAGGTGTGGTGGTCGCCGAAGGCGCCGAAGGACGACTACGACGAGAAGGCGATGCGCACGCTGCGCAATCTCGAGAAAGCGGGACTCGTGACCGTCACCGGCAACGAGACCGCGGACTCCGGCACGTACATCGCGAAGGTCACGAAGAAAGGCTTCCCGATCCTCGGCACGGCACCGAGTTATCGCGGTCCCGTTTATCGCGCGCAGATCGCGGAGAAAAAATACGACGGCATCCGCAACTTCGTCCGCCATCCGAGCGAGCCGACGACCGGACACGCGGAGTTGGTCTGGCACTACGAGAACCCGACGCAGTGGTACCCGCTGTTCGAGACGAAAATCGACAAGCCGCTGAAGCAGCCGTTCGCGTCACACGTCTCGTTCTGGTACGAGAAGCACCGCTACCGCTTCGAAGTCAACGTGCGGAAGACTCGCGCGACATCCTCTTGATGCCCTGCATCGTGGCGATGATCGCTTCGCTGGCCTCGTGCGGAAAAAATCCCGTCTCCACGACGCCCGCGAATTCGCGCACGCGCGCCACGACTTCGGCGATGTCCATGTTCCACGGCACGCGCACGTCGAGGATGCGATGGCCTTCGTCGGTGATGCGGATCGCGCCATCGCGATAGCGGAGCTGCGGCTGGAAGCGCAGCTGCGTGAATCGGCGCGTCAGCACGTCGAGCGCGAACGGCGTCACTTCGACGGGCAGAACCCCCACGCCGAGGCGGTCGACGACTTTCGATTCGTCGGCGATGACGATGAAGCGCTTGGCCTGCTGCTCCACGATCTTCTCGCGCAGCAGCGCGCCGCCGCGTCCTTTGATGAGGCGAAGCTGCTTGTCGATCTCGTCCGCGCCGTCGACGGCGAGATCGATCGGCGTGACGTCCGCGAGCGGAAACAGCGGGACGTTTTCTTCGCGCGCCTGCTTTTCCGTCTGCTCCGACGTGCACGTGCAGCGGATGTCCTTCAGCGCGCCGCTGCGCAACGCGTCGCCGAGCAGTTTCACGAACTCCGCGGCCGTGCTTCCCGTGCCGAGGCCGAGCGTCATCCCCGACCGCACCTCGGCGAGCGCCGCGCGTGCGGCTTCTATTTTTTGCTGCTGCATCAGTTTAAGTTTATCCCGCGCGCAGACGCGGGATCACCGGTGGCACCGGCAGTCGGACGCCTACAGGCGTTGCATGGGCAGCTGTATCGCGGTGCCACCGAAGATCCCGCGTCTTCGCGCGGGATAAACTGAAACTGAAGCTGCATCAAAATCCCCCTGCCGCACCGCCGCGGCGCGGGTCGGCGACCGCGATCATGCGGCCTTTCTCGAACAGAATCGCGTGCACGTCGCCGATCGCGGCGCGTGCGGCGACGCCGTGGCCCATCGCGTTGAGCACCTCGATCGTTTTCGCATTCGCGCTCGTCTCGTACGCAATGTTCTCCGGCGAAGCTTCCTGGTGATAGCGCGGCGCGGCGACGGCGTCCGGCAGCGACTTGCCGTAGATGGCGAGATTGAGAAACACCTGCAGGATCGTCGTCGGAATCATCGCGCCGCCGCGCGTGCCGATCGCAAGATACGGCGCGCTGTTGCGCAGGACGATCGTCGGCGACATCGACGACGCGGGGCGCTTGCCCGGCTCGATCGCGTTCGCCGCGGAGGTAAAGCCGGCCATCGCGTTGTTGAGAAAGAATCCGAGGTCGGGGACGAGATAGCCGCTGCCGAAGTTGTCGCCGAGGCTCGTCGTGACGGCGGCGATGTTCCCTTTCGTGTCGGCGATCGTGAAGTGCGTCGTGTGCTCTGCCTCCGCCGGGGCGGAGCCGGGCTCGGTGAGCGTGGCCGTGGCGGTCGCGCGCAGCGGATCGATCGATTTGCGCCACTGCTCCGCGCGGCGGCGCGAAAGAAGATCGCGATACGGGATGCGCGCGCTGAACGGATCGGCGAGGTATTTGTCGCGATCGATGGACGCGCGGCGTTCGGCCTCGGCGAGGAGATGCAGCGCACGCGGCGTTTGGAAGCCGGCGGCGGCAAGATCGTCGCTCGCGAGAATGTTCAGCACCTCGCCGATCACGAGTCCGCCGGCGGACGGCGGAGGAACGGTGTAGATGTCGTACGCGCCGAAGCGCAGCTTCACCGGCGAGCGCCAGAGCGGCTTGTATTCGCGCAGGTCGCGGAAGCCGATGATGCCGCCGCCGAGGCGCGCCCCTTCGACGAGCTTCTTCGCGGTGTCGCCTTCGTAAAACTCCTTCGCGCCGTTGTCGGCAATCCGCTGCAGCACCGCCGCGAGCTCGGGCTGCTTCAGCTTCGCTCCCGCCGCGAGGCCGTCGATCTTCACCTTTGCATTCGCGGCATCGCTCACGAGCTCCGCATCGGCCGTGAATCCATCCTGCGCGAGCGAGATCGCGGGCGCGAGGAGCTCACGCCACGCGCGCGTTCCGAACTTGCGATGCATTTCTTCGAGTCCGGCGACGCTTCCGGGCACTCCCGCCGCAATCGCGCTTCGCTCGATTTTCATGTCGCGCTTCGCGGCGAGCGGCGCGACCTCGGTGAAGTCGAGCGTCCACACCGCGCGCGTGGAGGCGTCGTAGTACGTGAGAAATCCGCCGCCGCCGAGGTTGCCGGCCTGCGGATGCACGACCGCGAGTGCGAACGCGACGGCGACCGAGGCGTCGATCGCGTTACCGCCGCGCTGCAACACGTTCAATCCGACACGAGTCGCAAGCGGATGCGCGGTGGAGAGCGCGGCTTTGGTCGCCGTGACTTGAGAGGCCGCTGCGCTGACGGACAGCAGCAGACCGAGGAGCGTTATCGACGCGCGCGTTTGGTCCCCCGGTTGCGGTCGTAAATGATTTTTAATCCTTTGAGCGTCAGCTCGCTGTCGACTTCGTCGATGTGCTCACTTTCCTCGGCGAAGAGCGACGCGAGTCCGCCGGTGGCGACGACGCGTTTGAGTCCCGGCACTTCGCGCTTGATGCGCGCGAGGATGCCGTCGACCAGGCCGAGGTAGCCGAAGTAGATGCCGGACTGCATGTTGACGACGGTGTTCGTGCCGATGACGTGATCGGGACGTTTCACGTCGACGCGCGGCAAGCGCGCCGCGCGCGCGAACAGCGCCTCGGCCGAAATGTTCAGCCCCGGCGCAATGACGCCGCCGATGAACTCCGCGTTCGCCGTGACGACATCGAACGTCGTCGCGGTGCCGAAGTCGACGATCACGGTCGGCCCGCCGTACGCCTCGTGTGCCGCGGCGCAGTTGACGATGCGGTCGGCGCCGACTTCGAGCGGGTTGTCGACGTGAATCGCGATCCCGGTTTTCACGCCCGGCTCGACGAAGAGCGGATCGACGTCGAAGTACTTCTGCACCATGAACGTCATCGCGCCGTTGAGCGGCGGAACGACCGAGGCCACGATCGCGCCTTCGAGATCTGCGTGCAGTGAGTCGCCGACGAGCTGGCGCGCGAGAATCCCGTACTCGTCCGCGGTGCGCTCGCGCGCGGTGGCGAGGCGCCACGAGCTCACCAGCTCGTCGCCACGATAGACGCCGAGCACGAGGTTCGTGTTGCCGAGATCGACGACGAGCAGGTTGGACGACATCGAGGGAAAGTTTACGGCACGAGCAGCAGATCGCCCGCACTGATCGTGAGCGTGTCGTCGCCATTGCGCAGCAGCGCGCGGCCCTGCTCATCGATGCCGGCCCATGTGCCGGTGACTGTGCGGTCGCCGAGGACGCATTGGATGCGATCGCCCGCCTGGTGCACGCAGAGCGCGCGCCAGTCACGCAACACTTTGTCGTGCTCGAGCGGCTGCGTGAGGCGCGCGTCGACGTGCTCGATGAACGCGAGCGTCGCGCCGTCGATGCCGTCGAACCCGCGTGACGACACTTCGCGGATCGCGGTCGCGTTCGGACGCGCTTCGTCACTCACCGGCTCGACGTTGATGCCGGTGCCGATCAGCAGAAACGCGCGGTCTTCCTGAATGCGCGCCTCGATGAGGATGCCGGCGATCTTTTTGCCGCCGACGAGGATGTCGTTCGGCCACTTGATCCGCGCGTCAATGGCGAACGTCTCGCGCAGATACGAGGCGACGATGTTGGCCATCGCCAACGGCACGAGCGGCAACTCCTGCACGGAGCGCGTGAGCAGAGTCGTCGCGTAGATGCCTTTGCCGGGAGGCGAGGACCAGCGGCGATCGTTGCGACCGCGGCCCTCGAACTGCTCGCCGGCGATGATCATCGCCTGGGGCAGCGAGAGCTCGTTTTCGATGCACTCGTTCACGATCCGCCGCGCGACGAGATTCGTCGAAGCGACACGGGGAATCAGCGCAAGCGATTCGATCGCGTGCAGGCGCGGCACGATTTCCCGTGTGTCGAGCTGGATCACGTTGATTGATTCTGCTGCAACTTCTCCAATCGCGCACGCAATTCGACCTGCCGCGCGCGAGCCTGATCGACGACGTTCGCGGGCGCTTTGCGGACGAACTGCTCGTTGGCGAGCTTTGTATCGAGGCCGGCCAGCTCCTTCTGCGCCTGCTCGATCTCGCGCTTCGTCCGCTCGATCTGCTCCTGTGAGATCACTTTTTCGGGGAACTCGATGGCGATGTGAATGCCTTCGACCACGTCCTGATGCGTGCCCGCCGGCGGCTCGCCTTCGACCACCACTTCCGTGAGACGCGCGAGCTCGGTGAGGAGGTACGCGTAGTCGCGGAAGAAATTCGTTTCGCGCGCGTCGTTGCCGCGCACGTAGAGCTTGAAGCGATCCTTCGGCGTGAAGCCGCGCTCCGCGCGCACGTTGCGCACCAGCGTGATGATCGCCTTCACCGCGGTGACGATCCGTTCGGCGTTGGGATCATTGAGATCCTCCTCGGCGACGGGATACGGCGCGACCATCACCGACGGCTCGACGCCGCCGAGCTTCAGCCAGATCTCGTCCGTCACGAAGGGCATGAACGGATGCAGGAGGCGCAGCGAGCGGTCGAGCACTTCGAGCAGCACGCGCTTCGCGAGACGGCGATCGTCCTCGCTCCCGTGCTTGCCGAGGAGCACCGGCTTCGCCATCTCGATGTACCAGTCACAGAACTCGTGCCAGAAGAATTGATACAGCGCGCTGGAGGCTTCGTCGAAGCGGAACGTGGAGAGCTGCTTGTTGACCTCTTTCGTGACGTCGTTGAGTCGGGAGAGGATCCAGCGCTCGACGGTGCGGAGCTTCTCGCGCTCGATCGCGCCCGCGCCGCGCAACTCGGTGTCGATGTGCATCATCGCGAACCGCGACGCGTTCCAGATCTTGTTCACGAACGCGGAGTAGCCGGCGATGCGCGACTTGCCGAGCGGGATGTCACGGCCGGAGACGCTCACGGCCAGCGTGAAGCGCAGCGCATCGGCGCCGAATTCGTTCACGACGTCGAGCGGGTCGATGACGTTGCCTTTCGTCTTCGACATCTTCTGCCCCTGCTCGTCGCGCACGAGACCGTGCAGATAGACCTGCGTGAACGGCGCTTTGCCGGTGAAGCGCAGACCCATCATGATCATGCGCGCGACCCAGAAGAAGAGGATGTCGAAGCCGGTGATGAGTGTGTCGGTCGGATAGAAGACGTCGTAGTCGGGCGTCTCTTCGGGCCAGCCCATCGTCGAAAAGGGCCAGAGTCCTGACGAGAACCAGGTGTCGAGGACGTCGGTCTCCTGCTTCACCGGCGCGCCGCACTGCGGGCACGTCACCAGATCTTCCATCGTGACGGTGGTGTGGCCGTTCGGGCAGTGGAACGCCGGAATGCGATGGCCCCACCACAGCTGGCGCGAGATCGTCCAATCGTGGATGTTCTCCATCCAGTTGAAGTACGTCGACTCCCACGACTGCGGGACGATCTGGATCGTGCCGTTGCGCACGGCTTCGATGGCCGGCTCGGCGAGCGGCGCGATTTTCACGAACCACTGCCGTGACACCATCGGCTCGATGTCGGTGTCGCACTTGCCATGCACGCCGACGTTGTGCAGATGATCCTCGACTTTGACGAGCGAGCCCTGCTCGCGCAGCAGTTCGACGACTTTCTTGCGCGCCTCCATCCGATCGAGTCCGTCGAACTCCGCGCCCGCGGCGGAGGTCATGCGTCCGTCTTCGCCGATGACCTGCAGCTGCGGGAGGTTGTTGCGCAGGCCCGCCTCGTAGTCGTTCTTGTCGTGCGACGGCGTCACTTTCACGACACCGGTGCCGAACTCGGGATCGACGAGGATCGGATCGGCGACGATCGGAATGCGCCGATTGGCAATTGGCAAAATAGCGAATTTGCCAATCAACTCTTTGTACCGTTCGTCATCCGGATGGACTGCTACGCCCGTGTCGCCGAGCATCGTTTCGGGCCGCGTCGTCGCGATCGTCAGTTTGCGATCCAATCCTTCGATCGCATAGTCGATGTGATAGAGCTTGCCGTTGCGCTCGCGGAACTCGACTTCGACGTCGGAGATCGCGGTGCGGCAGTGCGGGCACCAGTTGACGATGGCGAGGTCGCGGTAAATGAGTCCGTCTTCGTAGAGCTTGACGAAGACGTAGCGCACGGCGCGCGAGAGGCCTTCGTCGAGCGTGAAGCGCTCGCGCGTCCAGTCGCACGAAACGCCGATGCGCTTCAGCTGGTCTTTGATCTCGGACGCGTGCTGCTCTTTCCACTGCCACACGCGCTCGACGAATTTTTCGTAGCCGAGCTCGAGGCGCGAGATGCCCTGCTTGGCCAATTCGCGCTCCACGATCATCTGCGTGGCGATGCCGGCGTGATCGGTGCCCGGAACCCACAGCGTGTTGAAGCCGGACATCCGCTTCCAGCGGACGATGATGTCCTGCAGCGTGTTGACGAGCGCGTGGCCGACGTGCAGGCGGCCGGTGACGTTCGGCGGCGGGATGACGATCGAGAACTTCGGCTTCTCGCGGTCGACGACCGGCGTGAAAAATCCTTCGCGCTCCCAGAACGCGTAAATGCGCTGTTCAAAGCTGGTCGGGTCGTATCGTGTGGGTAACTCTTCTCGCATGGTAAAGGGGCGCCATTATAAGGACTGCACGAGCCACCGCACGACGCGCTCCGCGTCGGGGCCGACACCGCGCAGTGTGGCGGAGGCAAAGTTGCGCTGGCCGGAGAGGCCGACGTAGTAGAGGCCGGGAACCGTGGTGCTGACGCCGGCGCGCTGCAGCGGAAGCCCGGCCGCGTTCAGCGCGCCGAGCCGGTCGAGATAGTGAAGGTTGGGCCGGTAGCCGGTGGCGAGGATCACCGTATCGACGTTTTCTTCTTCGCCGTTCGACCACACGACGCCGTTTTGCGTGAACCGCGTGAACATCTTTCGCGCGTCAGGACGCTTCGCGCGGATCGCGCGGCGATACTGGCCCGGGTCGACGACGGGCGTGCTTTGATCGCTGAGGATGCGCACGTAATCGAGGCCGGTGATGCGCAGCCAGAAGTGTCCGTCTTTGCCGAGGAAACGCTGCGGCGACCAGTGGATACGCGTCCGCAATGCGAGCGTGACCCGCGCGACGCGCGCGAGCTCATACCCGATCTGTACGGCGCTGTTCGCACCGCCGACGACGACGATGCGCTGGCCCGCGAACGAAGACGGCTCGCGATAGTCGAACGCGTGCAGCACGCGTCCGCGATAGTCGCCGCGGCCGGGGATGTCGGGAATGTATGGATTGCCGAAGGAGCCGGTGGCGGCGATAACGCTGCACGTGTGGAGGGTTTCGCCGTTGGCGAGGGTGATTTGAAATTCGTCGCCCCTCATCCGGCTGACGGACGTGTCCTCCGCGAGTGCCCCTCTCCCCGCTTGCGGGGAGAGGGTGGCCGAAGGCCGGGTGAGGGGCCGTTCCACGGCCACCACACGCGCGTTCGTCACGATCGGCAGCTCGAACTTCGCCGCGTACTCGTGCAGATACGCGATGACTTCGTCGCGCGTCGGGTAATGATCGGGATCGCCGGGAAACGGCAGTCCCGGGAGCGACGAATATTTCCCCGGCGAGAAGAGCAACAGGCTGTCGTAGTACCGGCGCCACGAGCCGGCGGCCGTCGCTTCGGCTTCGAGAATCGCGTAGCGCAGACCGGAACGTTTCAGATGAAAGCCGGCCGCGAGACCGGCCTGCCCCGCGCCGATGACGATCGCGTCATGCGTACTGATCGACGTGCCCCTGCCCGCGCCGGAACGGATGCGGCACCGGATAGCCCGGCCGCCACGTTTTGTTCGACTCGAGATACCGCTTCCAGTTCTCCGGCTCGATGCGCTTGCGGCTCGTGAACAGCAGTCCTCCCTGGAATTTGCGGACCTTCACGTAGAGGTAGCTGAACCAGGCGTGGAAGCGTACGAGGAACGAATAGTTCGGCTGATTGCCGCGATAGATGCCTTGGAACCAGTGCCCTTTTTCGATCGGCGGGCGGACGAGCGGTTTCGCGTCGGGTTTCGTCAGCGTCCAGACGTCGCCGACCCACGAGCCGTTGATCGGATTGACGGCTGCATACGGACTCGGCGTGCCCCACAGCACGCGCTTCGGCGTCGGTCCGTTCGGGTTCGCGTACCACGGCACGCGCGAGCGGAGATACGTGACGAACCACGCGTACTCGGTGGGATCGTACGTGCGCTCGCGGCAGACGACGGTGATCTCGCGCTTCGCCTCGGTCGCGAACTTGCGGATCTCGCGCACGAAGTTGCGGTCGGAGAGATGAAATTTCGCGTCGAGGAAATCGTCGAAGATCAAAAAGCCGCCGTTGTACTGCACCGTACCGTGAAGGAGATTGACGGCGTGCGGCATGCGGCGCTTCGGTCCCTGCGGAATGCCCGGCTCGGCCACCGTCGAGCGCTGCACCATCGCGGCCATGAACGCGCCGATCTTCGTGACGATCACGTCGTCCGGCTCCGGCTCCGGTCCTTTCCACGTCGTCTTCCGCCGCGGCGAGGCGTAGAGGATGTTGTGCGGCCAGATGGGCGTGCCGTCTTCCGGTTGCGCGCCCGTCGCCCACGGGTGATCGGGCGAGAGAATGCCGCTGCCGAGGCGGTGCCAGTAGATGTAGTCGAGCACGCGGAAGGTGATGTAGGAGTTGTGGACGTTGGAGTGGACCCAGTGCCAGAGCGTGATCGCGTCCTCGCGGAGCGAATCGCGCCAGCTGAGCGGAGCAAAGTCGGAGGCATTCATCAGCGCACGTCCTGGTAGAAGCGATGCAGCGTGAACGGGCTCACGCCGATCAGAAAGAGCAGCACGAGCATGATATTGCGAAGCTGCTGGCGCACGATGCCGCAGCGGCTGAAACGGCGCGCGGACGACACGACCGACGCGTCGAGAACGGTCACTTTCCCGGCGCGCGACATGCGCAGCCAGAAGTCGAGATCCTCCATGATCGGATAGGCGCGATAGCCGCCGCTGGCGCGGAAATGGTCCGCGCGGACAAAGAACGCGGCGTCGCCGTAATGAACCGTGCGAAGCGGAAAGCGCGTGCAGAACGCGAAGAAGCGCAGCAGCACGTGCTGCCGGTCGAAGCCGAGGCGGAAACAACCGCCCTGCAGGTCGGGATCGCGCATCGCCTCTTCGATCAGCGCGTACGCGTTGCGCGGCAGTTGCGTGTCGGCATGGAGGAAGAGGAGGACGTCGCCGCCGGCGAGCGTCGCGCCGTGATTCATCTGCGCGCCGCGGCCGCGCGGGCCGGCGATCGCGCGAATGCCCATCCGCCGCGCGAGGTCGAGCGTGCCGTCACTGCTGCCGCCGTCAACGACGACGATCTCGAAGTCGCCGGGCAATGCGCGCAACAACTCCAGCGTGCCGGGAAGAGCGGCAGCTTCATTCAACGTCGGGATGACAATCGAGATTTTCATCCGACCCCGCTTTCGAGATCCCCGATCATGCCTTAATGAAGGCTTATCCGCAACGACCGCAATAATGGAAATGGAACGGATCGCTCCCGTTTCCGGTTCACGCGTCTCATGATCCTCGGCATCGAGACGTCCTGCGACGAGACTTCGGTCGCCGTGCTCGACGGCGACGGCACCGTGCGCGTGAATCTGATCGCCTCGCAGATCGAGCGGCATCAGCCGTTCGGCGGCGTGGTGCCGGAGATCGCATCGCGCGAGCATCTGCAGCATCTCTTTCCGCTCGTCTCGCGCGCGCTCGCGGATGCGAGTTTGTCGTTCGACGACGTCGACTCGATCGCCGTGACGGCCGGACCCGGTCTCATCGGCGCGCTGCTCGTCGGCGTCGCCGGTGCGCAAGGGCTCGCGTACGGACTCGGCATCCCGATCGTGCCGGTGAATCATCTCGAGGGGCACATCTACTCGCCGTACCTGCAGCGCGAAGGCGCAGCGACTCCGCTGCCGGATCGTTTTCTGGCGCTCGTGATCTCCGGCGGGCACTCCGCGATCTACGACGTGCGCGGCCGCTCCATCGCGCAGCTCAATCGCACGCGCGACGACGCGATCGGCGAGACGTTCGACAAGGTCGCGAAGTTCATCGGCCTGCCGTATCCCGGCGGACCGCAAATCGAAAAGCACGCGCGCGAAGGCAAGGCAGACCCGCGGCGCTTTCCATTTCCGGTGCCGCAGTTCAAGGACGAGTCGCTCGACTTTTCCTACTCAGGGATCAAGGCCGGAGCGATTCGTCTCGCGCGCGAGCATGGCGTTCGCATCGATGGAGATCCTGCGACGCTCGGCGATTTCTGCGCAACGTTTCAGGATGCGCTCATCGCGCAACTGTTCGATCGACTCGAGTCGGTGTGGTCGAGGCTCGAGGCGCCGAAGCCGGCGGAGCTGGCGATCGCAGGCGGCGTCGCGGCGAACGGTGTACTGCGCGAGCGGGTGGCGGCGTGGGGGCAGGAGCGCGGGCTGATCGTGCGGTTGCCGGAGAAGCGCTACTGCACGGACAACGCGGCGATGATCGCGTTCGCGGGGCTGAAGAAGGGCTCGCCGTCCGACCCGCGACGTGTTACCGCCCGTTCACGAATCGCCTGAAACCTTTCCCTGCGGCCGTCGTCTTAGAAAATGAGGGCACTGGTTAAACGATTCATACTCCGCATTTCTCCTCCTGATCATCGACGACCGCCGGCCGAAGAGGGCCGGCGGTCGCATTTTGGGGCCGGCACGGCCGGCAGCGTGGGTTGGCCAAGCCTACGGCACGAGGGTCGCCTGTCGGTTGCATCCCTGCTGTCCCATCTCCCATAGAATCACCGCATGAAGATCATCGTAGCCGGCGGTACCGGATTCCTCGGCGAGCCGCTCGTGCAGCGCTTCGTGGCGCGCGGTGACGACGTCACCGTTTTGACACGCGATCCGCAAAAGGTCGAGACCGGCCGCGGCGTGAAATGGGACGGCAAGACGCAAGGTCCCTGGTCCGAGGATGTCGCCAGGGCCGACGTCGTCATCAACCTCGCCGGCGAGAACATCAGCGAGGGGCGGTGGACGGAGGAGCGCAAGCGACGACTGATCGACAGCCGTCTCCACGCCACGAACGCCATCGTCGAGGTACTACGGCGTTCCCCTTCCGCGACGCGGACGATGATCAACGCATCCGCAGTCGGCATCTACGGCAATCGCGGCGATGAATTGCTGGACGAGAGCTCGCCTCGCGGCTCCGGCTTCCTCGCCGATCTCGTCGACCAGTGGGAAAACGCGGCGCGCGCGGCGGAGTCACTCGCGCGACTGGTGATCATCCGCTTCGGCATCGTCCTGGCGCCCGACGGCGGCGCGCTCAAGAAACTGCTGCTGCCGTTCAAGCTCGGCGTGGGCGGGCCGATCGGCAGCGGCAAACAGTGGATGTCGTGGGTCGATCGTGAGGACGCCTTACGGCTGGTCGAATGGGCGATTGCGAATCCGAACGCACGCGGCGTCTACAACGCGACCGCACCCGAGCCGCTGCGCAATCGCGAGCTCAGTCAGGAGCTCGCTCGTGCGCTGCATCGTCCCGCGATTCTCCCGACACCGCCGTTCGCGCTACGGCTGCTCTTCGGCGAGATGGCCGATGAAGCGCTACTGGCTGGTCAGCGCGCCGTGCCGCGGCGCGCGCTCGACGAAGGGTTCTCTTTTCAAAGACCAACGCTCACCGACTCGCTCACAGCCCAACTGTGATTCGCCGGTGGGCCGTTTCACGGCCCGCCGGCTTTTCTTTGGCGCGTCGCGTCAGTTTCTCGACGTCAGCATGTGCCACTCGGGATTTTCCCGCACGTAGCTCGGCGGACGAGGATCGCGGCTGGCCGGTCGCTGATCGCGGTGCGGCGCGTGGTTGTGCGCTTCCGACGCGCCTTCGAGCATCAGCTGGAACTTCCCGAGCATCGTCTTCTGCACGGCCTTGGGCAAGCCGCGCAGGTCTTCCACGAGGCGCTGCGCTGCGCACTCGTCTTCATCGAGCTCCCACGGCGCGATCTGCCGCTCGACGGAACCGCCGAAGAAGTCCCCTTCGGTGAGCCCGTACACGCTGAGGAGCAGGCGCAGTTGCGAGATCTTGAGCGAGCCGATGCGCTGCCCCGTCTCGAAGGAGCTGATCGTTTTTTCTCCGACGCCGGAGAGGCGGGCCACGTCTTTCTGGCTCAGCCCGCGGAGCCTGCGAATTTCACGAAGTTTGAGCACGAGATCCATTTGGCTTCCTCACCTTCTCACTAGAACCGTCTCATCAGGCCGACCACCACGCCCTGCACCGCGACGTCACGGGCATAGGCATAAATGGGATGCATCATTGAATTCGCCGGCTGCAGCCGGACGCGTTCTCCTTCGCGATAGAGGCGTTTGAGCGTGACTTCCCCGTTGACGTTGGCGACGACCATCTCTCCGTTCATCGCGTCGTCACGCCGCGAGATGATCACCAGATCGCCGTCGAAAATCCCGTCGTCGATCATCGAGTCCCCACGCACTTTGAGCACGTAGTTCTCGCCGCGCGTCGTGAGGTGATTCGGAACCGCGACGGTCTCGTCGGAGAGATCGACTTCGAGCGGCCGGCCCGCGGCGATGTAGCCGAACAGCGGCAGCTCGCGCGCGTTCACCGAAGTCTCCCGCCGCGCCTGCGCTTCCTCCGGCTGCTCCACCAGCTCCACCCCGCGCTTCTGATTCCAGTCCCGCCGGATGAGCCCCTTCTTCTCGAGAAGGGAGAGATGCTTGTAGACAGTGCCGTACGAAGAGAACCCGAAGTGATCGCAGATCTCGCGGTGCGTGGGCGTGATGCCACGCGCCTTCTGGAAGTCCCGAATGAAGTTCAGGATGTCCCGCTGCCGTTCCGTCAGATATCGCATCGCCCATGCAATGTAGGCGGTAATAGGGCGAAAGTCAAGCGTAAGTAGGCGAAAGTTGGTAGTGATAGCGTTTGGGCGGCGGGTTGTAACAAGTTGGCCGAACATGGACGAATGTGGGCGAATGCGAAGAGAAAGAACCCCGCCTTTGGAGCGGGGTTCGTCCACCGTGCCGCAACAGGCCAAACCTTTTCAAACCATAGCTAGCCTCGCCATATCGTGACGGCCATACCAAACCTTACCAAGCCATCCCTAACCTCGCCGTTTCATGGTGGCCCGTCTTGCGGGCCGGGAAACTGATACGCAGGCGGGACCGTGGCTGGCGTTGGAAGCACGGCACCGACGATTCTAACGCCGCGCCATTCCCTACGCTGCCGCCGCTTCGCGTGACCACATATCGAGCGCAAGCAGATCACTCGCCGTCCACACGTAATCGGTCAGGCCTGCCGCCATCGCCGGAGTCCGTTTCCCGAGGGAGAGATGCTTGCGGCAGAAGTTGTAGTAGACCATCGTGATCGCGAGCATGCAGGCGTGATTCTCCAACTTCTTTGAGAAGGCGTTCGTGAGGCGCGTAAAGCGGCGATTCTGCATCCGAACCGTCAGATTGAATCGTTCCATGAAAGAGGTAGATGCGTGCTTCGCATCCGGCTCGCCGAACGCAACGCGTTTCTCGATCGTGAGCATGCGTCCCGGTGAATATCTACTCGCCGCGCTGTTCGGACTCACGTCCGATGCAGGCTTACTACTCGCGAACGTCTTGATGACTTCCGCGTGATCGATCTCGCCCGGCCGGAACACCTTCACCACGGCTTCCACGTACTGTGGCAGGCCGTCAGAGGAGAGTTGAATGCGGCGGGTGATACGGCTCTTGAGGTCCGCGATTATTGCGTCCGCCGATGCCTGACTGCGGTCACTAACGACCCACGAGATCATCAGCTTCGTGTCCGCGTCGAGGCAGGTCCAAGTCCAAATGGAGCCGACGCCCTTACCCTTCATGTCCGGATGTACGTTCTTTTCCTTTGCCGCCACGAATGACCAGACCTCATCAGCCTGCACACGCTCGGTTTGTAGATCACGCACGACGGCATCGTGGAAGCTGAGGCAAGCCGTTCCAACGTCGCGCAAAAGGCGCAAGATCGTCGTGTGCGCGATGCCGGTCATACGCACCGTCGAGTTGATCGAGTTGCCCTCCATCAGAGCCATGATGATCTGGGCACGCTTCTCAGGTGAAAGCTGATTCATACTGCACAACAATATATGCTTGAGGAGTCATGATGTCAATGCTTGAGGGGTTACGACGATGCGGTTACAACTTTGTTCGCCGGATGCCCCGCAGCAGATGCCCTGGGTCAGCGGTGTTAGAGTGCCCCGGTGGTCGACCCTCGCCTCGTTGTAGACCGCTACTCTATCCGGACTGAGTTCGGCTATAGTTGGGGCTGCGCGGTTCGCTCGCTATTCCAGCCAGACCGTGGTTTTAGGACACTGCGTGCCAGTTCCGCCACGTCAGCTGCTGTTGGTTCTAGCTCGCCGTAGGCTGCTCACGTATCTGTAGCACCTCAAATCCGTCAACGTTTTCTGCGCGATTACATCGAACTGATCAGTAACATCTCTTCGCAGCTCTGCCGCTCGTTTCAGTACACAAACGGGGAAGCCAGCAACGTAAACGCGCTCTGCTTTTCTCTTTCCTCGATTAGCAGAAGCATCGCACAAGTGTTTCTAGTCGCGGTTAGCTAGATTGGTTATGTCGGCAGCAGGCGATGTTAGTTCCGCACTTTTACCGATCGCTGCGTCAGCTAGCGCTAGATCAACGTCGGAGCGCGCTGCTGCACTCGACTTCGAGCTTCCCACCGCGCTGCATCTCTCGCGACAGCGCAACAAGTCATGCTACGTAGTGCAGTTAGTTCGGCGTAGCTACGCTCGCTGTCACGTTCTGGCACGCACCAGCGCCAACTGATAGCGCGTCGTAGTAGCGCTCTTTTCGCTCCGAGATATTCTCGGCTGCTAAACTGCCGCTCAAGTTACCTTCTCTTCTATCAGTTTAGAGCAAAGCGCTATCCGCTCATTGCCGTCTGATAAAAGATTATCTGACGAAGTTTAGTGCGCCATAGCTGCGCTAACGGCTAGTTCGCAAGGGATTCTGGAAGATCAACAGAAGCTCGCGCTTTAGCTGTAACATTCTCCGCCGCCATCGCTTCGTATCTGCGCGCGTTCTTCATCCCTAACGTAAATCTTCCTGCCGCCACTTCTTATGCTTGAGAAGTCATAGTCGAGCATCAGTAGTGAAAGCTGCGAATGAAGCCTTCGCTGAATTCGAAGTGCACATCTTCAGCTAGTTGCAGAACGTAAGTCATTGCGTTGCAGTACCCGCTACAGCTGCCCAATCACGTTGCTCTGCATCTACCTGAGTTCGTTTTCTAGCGCAGCAATATCGTCTTCGACATTTACGTTATAGCTCTCGTGCTATTCTAGCCCCGCAGAGCTCTCTCGCAGAGTTGCTTCAAGCAGCTCAAACCATCGCTTACACGCTCTTAGCGTAATCACTCTACATCTAATTCATCGATAAACTTTACTACCTGCTTTTCCGCTACGTCTATTTTTAACGCTAAAAGCATCTACACAAATGTATATCCATTACTACCTTATTTCAATTATTAACTGATATGCAATCAAATATCAGATATATATCTATCATTTTCCACAGGTTTGTTTTGGAGTAAGTGCCTGACCAGCCGGAGTATAGTTAGCACTCCACAATGCTGAGGCTAACGTGCCACCGAGCCGCTGCCGCTTTTCGGGCAATCTCCGACCGGCGTTTTTTGCGCTCAGGCTCGCAGCTCGCGCCGGTCCGCCGATCTTTCCGCCGATTCGTCCGAATGCGGCGGCAGCGGCGCGCATCTCTGGCGTGATCTCAACCGGTGCATCGCTATCTTCGCTTCGATCCGCGATCGTCTGCATGACGCGAACGGCAGCTTGCGCCCCATCCTCGCGCTTCGGACGCTTCCTTGACCCCTTAGGCATCAGGCTAAGTATAGGTCCGCTATCGTCGTTTGTCGAACGGTCGGAACAGTTCCGACGGCGAGACGTTCAGCGCCTCGGCCAGCTTGACGATGTTATCGAGGCAGGGATTCCGCTTCCCGCGCTCCACATCGCCGACGTAGTTCTGATTCAGTCCGGCGAGTTGAGATAGCCGGATCTGCGAGAAATCGCGCTTCTCGCGTAACTCCCGCAGATGGTCGCCGAACATCTTCAGCGCGTCCCGCCGGCATGCTTTGAGTTTTGCATGCTTTGAGTGTTGACATGCATGCTATCGGTGGTGCATGCTATCGAGCGTGAGTACGCGTCGTCCGCTGCATCCGACTCATCGCGCTGCCATCCGAGAAATCTTTCTGCGGCGGCGCATCGAGTACACCACGCAAGAAGCGGCGAGCCTACTGAGGCTTTCGATTCTGACGTTGGCGGACGCTATCCACGGCGGCGCGCTTCATGTCGAGAATCGAAGAAAGCGGAAGAGGCTCGGCGGACGTCGCTATCCGCTCATGACGTGGCAGGAGTTAGCGTCGGCGGCGATGCTTCGGTGGACTCCCATGCAGATTCACGACGCGCTGCGGGAGCATGCAAACTCGATCCTGCCGAGTCTCTTCCGGCCGGTTGAACTCAAAGGCGTGCGCCTCCCCGCGTATCAGCTACGCCTTCTGGAAGTGCTCGCGCAACGGGAGAACGTCTCGGTCGAGGAGTATCTGTACACCGCGCTCCTCGGCCTAGAAACGGCGATCAGTTCCGAAGAGAGCGAGCAACTGATTCCGGGCCTTCACGATGCCCTGACGTTTCCGAGCTAGCCCCCATGAACTCCCGATATCACGGCGTGCCAATCGCGGTATTCACCGATGCGAAGACGGGCGCGCCGCGATGTCTCAACGCGCTGCACATCCAGACGTTCATCCCGAATCCGTTTGCCGATCGCGCCGGAACGCTCATCACCTTCGCCAGCGGCGATTCCGTGACGGTGACCGATGACTTTCACACGGTCGTGAACACATTCATGTCGGGGAACCACGTCGATGGATAGCAGGTATTCCAAGTACGGGGCGAAGACAAACGCGTTCCTTGACCTCTCGCGCTCGGTCCGACAGGTCGAAAAGCTGTTTCCCGACAAGTCATTCCTGATTCTCATCCCCGACGAACCGGCGCAAGAGTGGTGGTGGGAACTGACTGACATCATCCTCGACTACGAAGAGGCACAGGAAACGAGTGAGGCTCAGGCGGCGCGGAAGAAGAAGTGATGCCATCCACCGACGATGGCTGGCGCGCACGTCTCCGCATGGCGATCGACCACACCAACAAAAAGCATTCGTATATCGCCGAGGAAGCTGATATCGATCCCACCACGCTGAGTACGGGTTCACGTACAGCACGAGAACGGGCGCAACTCGCAAAGGCCGCTGAAATCATCCTCGGATACGAGGAGAAGAACTCCTGCCGCACTCGACCGAGACCTGCGTTGAAAGAGGACCGAGCGCATTGTCCGCGATATCCCCCAAGTCCCGCCAATAGTTACAAAGGCGACTAAACGCTAGCACTACACGAAAGTTGGTAGAGGTCTAGTTTGAATCGCCAGTTGTAACACTTAGCCGGACATTGCCTGATATAGAGCGGGACAAACAGTCCTCTTAGCAGGTCGCAGTCAAGGCGGCGAGGAGATCTTTTCGTCATAGCCGAGATGATCAGCGGCCTTTGCCAGTTGCGTCCATCTTCCGGCTGTAAGAGAACCCGTACTCATCGAGAGCCAGCCCTACCGTTTCGCCGCAGACGTACACGACGCGCACAACAGTCTCGGTACCGGCCGGGATGCGAGAAGGCGTGGTCAGATCCATACCAGCTTCATCGTTTCTTACCCGTGCGATCGCCATGCGGAGACGTACGCGCCAGCCATCACCGGAGGTTGCATACTTCTTCTTCCACGCTGGCTGAGCCTCACTCACTACCGCGCCTCTTTGTAGTCGAGAAGAGTCAGTCAATTCCCACCACCACTCTGCGCTGGTTCGTCGGGGATGAGAATTAGGCTGACTGTCGAGAACAGCTTTTCGACTTGTTGGACCGAACGCGAGAGGTCAGGAAGCGTTGTCCACCCCGTACTCGGAATACCTGCTATCCATCGACATAGTTCCCCGCCATGAAACTTCTTGAGAAGCGTTCGTCGAACGCGCGAAACAGAGTTCTGCATCCGAAGAGCGAGGTTCCAACGCTCCATGAAAGACGTCGACGCGTGCTTCGCAGCGAAGGAATGACTCGCCGACTTCGCGAAGGAGACTAGAACCGTCATCTTCGCGCGCCGTCATAGGCAGGTGGACGCAATCGAGTTTCCCTCGATCAGAGCCATGATGACCCGGCGCTATTCAGGTGACAACTTGTTCATGCCTCGCCAATGCATGCTTGAGAGTCACGGTGTCATGCTTGGATTAAGATAAAAATATAACAAATCGGGCTGCCTCTGGATCGGCAGCCCGCATAGGGATAGAATTAGAGACAGCAGGGATCGGACCCGCAGCCGTCGATTTAGTAAACCGCCGCTCTGTCCAGATGAGCTACGGGAGCTAGTTCAAAGAGTCACCACCCGGCCGTCTCAGTTGCCCGCAAAGCACCTACCCCGAGATGGCCGTTCGGCTGGCTCCCCGCGCCAGGACCATGACGCGGACGGCTCGCGGTATCCTCATACAGTCACCCCCTTCATTGCGATGAACCCGACGACCTTGAGAAGCGCCGTTCGCATTTCATCGTCCATGTCCGTATACGTGTTGATGATCTCGACCAGCGCCGACTGGTGCTCATGAACCTTTCGTGGTTTAAGCGGCGCGCCTTCGGGGATGGGCGGTTGTTTCCCGCTCCCAGTCCCGGCGTCATTTGGGCCCCCGGTCTCGGCGCGCGCCCGGCGCGATCCTGACTTTCGACCCGTTCCGCCCTTCTGCCGCTCGGTCAGTCGAGCCGCGAGGGAAATACCTGAGTCTTTCGCGGCGTGGATGAAGAAAGTCATAGCCTTCGAGATCACATCGAGCTGCCCACCGAACGCAGCCTCGAACTCCTTTCGCAGAGCCGGCTGTGTAGTGTTCGTCAAGGGGTGTCCGAGATCGTCGAGTAGTACTTCTCCAATGTTTCCCTGACGAAAGCACGCCACGCGGTGTCATCTCCGACGACCTGAACCGCGCGATGCAGGTCGGCTGTCGGCTGCTGTCCTTGTCGATAAAGTTCAGAAAGCGAAGCGAGGACTTCAGCTGTGCTCGGTACCACCGACATACTCCCGAAAACAGAATTGTCGATCACGATCGGAACTCCTGCGGACTGAAAGCCCGAAAGAAAATTCTTGAGAGTCGTGTACGCGACGTACGGAGCGATCAGCTTCTGATCCGCGAGTTCCGTCATGGTGTGCGGACAGTAGCACGAAAAGACAGTAAATTCCAATTATTCCTTCCGCACACGTCGCACACCACGCCATTTTAGTGGTTTATTGTAGCTGCGATTCCGCACACTGCACTGCCATGCCATCAGACTGCCATGTCTTGCGAAAATTGCTAGCACCTGTAACTAATAGTGGATAAATACACTTATGCTTCGATTTCTGATCATGTTCGCAGGACATGCAGTCCGATGGCATAGCAGTGTACTGTGCGGGGTGAAAATTAGGTGTTATTTGTCGCGCTTCTTCCAGCGCGCTGCTGCGGCCTTCGTTGCGATCGCCGAACGCTCTTGGGGGTCGAGCGTGGCGCCTCATCCTCGCGCTTTGACCGCTTTCTTGACCCCTTAGGCATAGCGTCCGGATAAGTCCGCGTGATCCGGACGCAATCACAGCACGCGAAAGAGTTCAGCGGGAGAGATTTCGAGAGCTTCGGCGAGTTTGACGATGTTGCCAGAGATTCCGTTCACCGCGTTCGACGTCGCCAACGTAGTTCAGGTTCATGCCTGCGAGTTCTGACAGACGCACCTGCGAGAGGTCGCGTTTCTCGCAGCCTTCAGCCGTTCACCGAAAGCCTTCAGCGAGTCGCCCATGCTTTCATTCACAGGAAGCGGGGATCGATCCCTGCACGCTGAGCCGCATCCTCACCGGCAAGATGAGGAATCCGAGCTTCGCGAGCATCGTCCGCGTCGTCCACGTAACCGGAGAGTCGGTTGGATGGGTTCTTGGCGAGCAGGCGTACGCGCTGTCCTACGAGCAGAGGGAGCTTTTACGGCGTGCCGCCGCGACCATCCTAAAAGTCACGGGAGACTCGTAGTTATCCCGCCATATCCCGCGATATCCCGCCAATGTTACAACTGGCGATTCAAACGCTATCACTACCCGAAAGTTTCACCGTGAGTAGAAAAAACAAAAGGCCAGCCTTTCGGCTGGCCGTTTCCACGTTGCGGGCGAATGGGTGTGATTAGTCGAGCTTGATTGCTTTCTTCGTTTTCGCTTTGCGCGAGGCGTCTTTGGCGTCGTAGTCGGCCATGCAGTCGCCCTGGTCGACCATGGCGCAGGCGAGGTATTCGCTGATTTCCATGATCACGGCGCGGATGGCTTTTCCGGTCGGGGTCTTGGAGTACTGGCCGAGGTTTCCGCCGAAGCCGCCGCGGTAGACACCGACGTTGAGGCCGCCGCTGGACGCGCGCGCTTCGACCGTGCGGGTGAACTCGATCTCACCGGTGGTGGTGTTGACGATGCGGAGGTCGACGGCCATGTAGGCATCCTCTTTTTTTCCGCCGACGCTGATGCCGCGGAAGCTGAGGCCGCCGCCGGTTCCCTTGACGTCACTCTCGAACGCGCTGAGCGTGGCCATGACGAGGTACTGCGCGCCCGTCATCTTCCCGATCTTCGCGCCGGTCGACTTGCTCACGCGCCCCGAGGCCGCGAGATCCTGCTCGTCGAGAACCGCGGTGAGCTTATCGCGCTCCACCATCTTGAAGTTGCCGGTGCCGGCGAGCTCGTTGGTCAGCATGCCGGCCAGATCGTCGCCGACCCCACCGTACCACCACGCCGCCGAGGTGCGGTTCTGGAACTCGTTCACCGCGAGAACGGGCTTGCCTGCGAACAACGCAAACGCACTCATCGCAAGCATCAGAACCACAGTCATCAAAAAGGCAAATTTCGTTTTCATGTTTTCCCCTCTGTCGGATTGTCCAAACGCAAACCTGCAATCTAGGTCGCTCGATTTCGGCAAGCCGTGATCCGGCTCACGCGTTCAGTGACTGATGGCGTCATCAGCGCACTGATACAGCGCGCGATCCCACGTTTCGATCCGATTTCGGCCGCGACTCTTTGCTGAGTATAACGCGCGGTCGGCGCGATCGATCAGCGCCGCGGGGCTCAAAATCTCGTTCGATGCCGACTCATCCATTCCGGCGATCCCGATCGACGCCGTCACCACCACCGCCTCGCCGCCGCACGTGAGCTCCGTCGACTCGAAGCGTTTCCGGATCCGTTCCGCCACCACTTCCGTGTTGCCGAGCTGCGTCTCCGGCAGCACGATGCAGAACTCCTCGCCGCCGTAGCGTCCCGGCACGTCGTACACGCGGCAGCTGTCGCGCAAAAGGCGACCGACGCCCTTCAGCACTTCGTCGCCGGCCGCGTGCCCCCACGTATCGTTGATGCGTTTGAAGTGATCGATGTCGAGCATCAGCAGCGACATCGGCGAGCCGTGGCGGATCGCGCGATTGATCTCGCTGTCGATTTTCTCGATGACGTACCAGCGGTTGTACAAGCCGGTCAGCGCATCGCGCGACGAGACCTCGGCGAGCGCGCGGTTCTTCACCAGGAGATCGAGATTCTCGCGCTGCAGCCCGAGCATCCGCTGCTCGAGCTCCGCGTAGCGCGCTTCACTTTCTTCGGCGACGCGCAGCACGTCGAACAGCTCCTTCACGAGACGCCGCTCCTCGTCGTTGAACGGAGTGCCGTCCGAAACGATGGCTACACGAGGAACAGGGATGCGAATGGAGAAGGCATTCGCCGTCTCGGGCGACGAGCTATCGGCGAGAGTCAGCCGCTTGTGCAGCAGCTCCGACAGCGGCGCCAGAATCCGGACAGCGGCGGATTCGAACGTACTCATGAGAACCTACTTCCCGTATGAGAGAGAGTTGGCGAACTATACGCTCGCCAAACGCCGCCGCCAACGCGCAAAGTTGGAACAGATTTCTTTACACCCGATTCTCGATCCGGAATCGGTTCACGCCCGCGCTGATCTCGTCGCCCTGATGCACTTTCGTGTTCTTCGCGGGGAGCGTGTTGAGGAACGTGCCGTTGCGGCTGCCGAGGTCGCGGACGCGGATCGTACCGTCCCCGTCGCGGACCACCTCGAAGTGGCGGCGGGAGAGGAACTCGTCGGGCACGCGCACGTGACCTTCGCGGCCGACCACCAACCCGCTCGACGGAATCTCGAACTCCTGCCCTTTCAGCGGACCTTCGAGGCAGACGAGCACGGAGCGCGTCGCGGCGGGTTGCGTCGCGCGCGCGGCGCGCAGTTTCTCGGCGAGCAGTGCTTCATCGGTCACGGACGCCGGATCGAACGCGATCGGCTGCACCGGAGTCCCCGGCACCTCGGTCGGCTCGATGCTCACCAGCGCGTTGCCGATGCGCATCAGATGCGTGCCGTCTTCGATGACCGCTTCCTCGATCTGCTGCCCGTCGAGAAACGTTCCCATGTGCGAGTCGGCGTCGCGCACCACGAGCTGATCGCCGCGCACGAAGATGGAGCAGTGGCGGATCGACAGCTCCGCCTCGGACAAAATGACGTGGCACCCTTTGCGTCCGAACCAGAGCGGATGCTCGAAGATGGTGAAGACCGTGTCGAGCGCCACGTTCGCGCCGCGCGCGATGATGTGCACCGACCGCGGACGCGCGGGTGCCTCGCGCAGTTCCGGCTTCGGCTCCGCCGCCGTCTCCGCCTGCGCGTCGACGCGATACGGCTTCATGTCGATCTCGCGAATCTGATCGACGTCAATCAAACGCGCCAGCACCGCGGCCTTGCTGCCGGACAGCCACTCGCCGCAATGACACGTCGCGATCGAATTCGCAAGCCGTACGGCGATCACACCGGGTATGTCGTACGCCTGCCCGCACTTGGGGCAGCGAATGAGGGGCATGCGCGGGATGATAAGGGAGAAGGCAGAAGGCAGAAAGTTCGCTACACTCCGCGCAGTCCATGCTTGTAGGCAACAATCCAAGAGCCGGTCGCATCGGAATCCGCTCGAAGTTCATCGGCACGTTTGCGTTCATCACCGTCGTCGTCGCGCTGATGATTCTGCTGTTGCAGCAGCTGCTGGTGCGGCGGGCGATGATCAAGCAGACGGTCGAGCAGGGTGCGGCGATCGCGCAGACGATCGAGTCGACGGCCGGCTATTACGTCATCTTCGGCCTCACCGACGATCTGAAAAACATCGTCGCCGATCTCGGCAAGAGTCCCTCCGTCGAATACGCCGATTTTCTCGACGGCAGCGGCAAGGTGCTCGCGTCGACGAAGCCCGCCATCCCGGCCGCGCTCGCGAATCGCCCGACGCGCAACGAGCGCGGCACCAACACCGGCGACGGGCTGCACATCTACAGCGTTCCGTTCTACGAGACGAAAGCGGATGCGGCGAATCCGAACGCGAAGCCGAAGGGCTACTTCCGCCTGCTGATGAACGAGTCCCAGGCCCGCGCCGCGCTGGCGAACCTGCGCATGTGGGCTGCCGGCATCGTCGTGCTCTCGCTGCTCGCGGCGAGTCTCCTGGCGTGGCTCGCGGCGCGGTTCATCGTCCTGCCGATCCTCTCGCTCGTCGATACAGCAAACGAGATCTCGAAAGGCGACCTCACGCGGCGCGCGGAGATCGCGTCGACCGACGAGATCGGCGGGCTCGCCGAGACCTTCAACGGCATGGCCGGCAATCTCGAGCGCACGGTCAAGAGCCTGATGCAGTCGCAGGCGAAATTGCGATCGGTCGTCGAAACGGTGAGCGACCGCTCGCAGACGGTCATCCATCGCGTCGACGAACAGCGCGCGATCATCGACGAGACCTACGAGTCGATCGACCAGCTGAACAGCGGCGTCCGGAAGATCACGGACAACGTCGAGGCGCTTTCCGCGTCGTCGGAGGAAACGTCGTCGTCGATGCTGGAGATGGTGGCGTCGATGGAGGAAGTGAGCCGCCACACCGACACTCTTTTCTCCTCGGTGGAAGAGACGGCGTCGGCGACGCATCAGATGGTCTCGTCGATCAACGAAGTCGATCAGAACGTCGTCTACCTCACGAACTTCGTCACCGACACCTCGTCATCGATGGTCGAGATGTCGGCCTCGATCGCCGAGGTCGAATCGAATGCGGCGAAATCCTACGACCTGGCACTGGCGGTGGCGGATGCGGCTGAGTCGGGGATGAAGGCGGTGCGCGAGACGATCGAAGGAATGGAGCAGATCCGCAAGTCGGTGATCGAGACGAACTCGGTCGTGGGCCGGCTCGGCGACCGCTCCATCGCCATCGGCAAGATCCTCAACGTCATCGAAGACGTCGCCGAGCAGACGAATCTCCTCGCGCTCAACGCCGCGATCCTCGCGGCGCAGGCAGGCGAATACGGCAAAGGCTTCTCCGTCGTCGCCGCGGAAATCCGCGAGCTCTCCGAGCGCACCGCGTCGTCGACGCGCGACATCGCGAATCTCATCCGCGCGGTGCAGGACGAAGTGGAGAACGCGCTGCGCGTGACGTCGGGAGGATCGACGCTCGTCGAGAACGGCGTCGCGCTGTCACACGAAGCGGGCAAGGCGCTGAACAACATCCTCGACTCCGCGGCGAAGGCGTCGAGCATGGGACGAGAGATCGCCGGCGCGACGCGCGAGCAGGCCACGGGCAGCGAGACGATCACCCGCGCGGTCGAGCGGCTGCAGGAGATGGTGAAGCAGATCAACGGCGCCACGCGGCAGCAGGCGCAGGGCTCCGATCACATCCTCAAGGCCGTCGAGTCGATGCGCGAGGTGACGAAGTACGTGCGCCAGGCGATGGTCGAGCAGAAGTCGGGCTCGTCGATGATCTCCGCCGCCGCCGAGCGGATGATCGAGATGATCCACGAGATCTTCCAGGTCGCCGCGAGCCAGTCCACGGAGAGCGAGAAGATCGTCGCCACGATGCGCCAGGTGCGCGCCATCGCCGACGGCAACCGCACCACCGCCGGCGACATGAGCGACGCGATCAATCTGCTCAACGACGCCATCCGCAGCCTCGAGGACGAGGTGCGGAAGTTCCGGGTTCGCGCATGAGCGACGGCCGCGAGTTGCGCCTCATCACGTTCCGCGTCGGCCCCGAGACGTTCGTGCTCGACATCATGGCCGTGCGCCAGATCGTCCCGTATGCCGGCTCGACGACCGTGCCGACCGCGCCGTCATTCATCGAAGGAATCATCGTCCTGCGCAACGAAGTGATCCCGATCGTCGACCTGCGCGATCGCCTCTATCCCGGCATGGACATGCGCCTCGCGGAGCCGCTCGTCCTCATCACGCATACGAGCGCCGGCTTCATCGGATTGAAAGTCGACGAAGTGCGAAGAATCGTCAACGTCTCGACCGACGCGTTTCTCACGCCCCCGGACATCATTCGCGGGATTCGAGGAGAGCTGCTGATCGCGGTGGTGCCGTTTGGGGAGGAGATTTACCTGCTCATCGACGTGGAGAACGTGTTGACGGAGCCGGAGAAACAGGAACTTCGGAACGCTGATCTTTCCGGAAACCGTACGGACAGTGCCGGCACCCCGACTCACAGCAATATCCCCTCTCCCTCAAATACTTCTCCGTGAAGACGAAGTACGGTCCTTCGCGATAGAAATCGATGCCTTCCACAAGCTGGTCGTTCATCGTTTAGACTGCGCGCCGTGTTCTCCCGCTCCCGGCTGCTGCAACTGACGGAAGCGATGAAGGGGAAGCTGATCGTCGTCTACGGCGACATCGTAGCGGACCGCTTCATCTATGGCACTCCGAAGCGGATCTCCCGCGAGGCGCCGGTGCTGATTCTTCGCCAGTACCGCGAGGACGTGCTCCTCGGCGGCGCCGGCAATGCCATCAACAACATCTACGCCCTCGGCGGCTTGCCCGTCCCCGTCTCCGTCCTCGGCAACGACGCCGCCGGACACTCGCTCATCGACCAACTGACCGAGAACGGCATCGACTGCGGCGCGATCCTCCGCGCCAACCGCTACAGCACGGCGACGAAGACGCGCATCCTCGGCGGCATGCCCCACGCGAGCCGCCAACAGATCGTCCGCTTCGACGTCGAAGACGAGTTCGTGATGACGGACGACGAGCTGCATCAATTCGCGGCGTTGCTGCGCGAGCAGATGTCGTTCTGCCACGCGGCGCTGATCAGCGACTACGGCTACGGCGTGGTGAGCTCCACGCTCGCCGGAACGTTGACGCAGTTCGCGCACGGAAAACCGGTGACGCTCGACTCGCGCTACAACCTCCTCGCATACCCGGGCGTCACGGCGGCGACGCCGAACGAAGAAGAAGCGGCGGCGGCAGCAGGCACGTCGCTGTTCAACGGCGAGGACGAGGCGCGGCTGTACGACGTTGCCGAAACGCTGCAGGAGAGTCTCGACTGCGAGGCGATTCTCATCACGCGGGGCAGCCGAGGAATGGCGCTGTTTGAAAAAGAAGGCGCGCCGATCTTTCTGCCGGTGTATGGGACGGACCAGGTGGCGGACGTCACGGGCGCGGGCGACACCGTGATCGCGACGTTCACGCTCGCGCTCGCGGCAGGCGCGTCGTATGCGGAGGCGTCGAAGCTCGCGAACTACGGCGGCGGGATCGTGGTGATGAAGATGGGCACCGCGACCGTCTCGAACGAAGAGCTGAGGCGCGCCATCGAGCGCGACGAGGAACTGGCGGAGTGATTCTCTCCGAACCGGAACTGGCCGAGGCGCTCGAAGCGGAGCGCAAACAGGGAAAACGAATCGCGTTCGCGAACGGCGTCTTCGACGTGCTGCACGTCGGGCACGTGCGCTATCTGCAGGATGCTGCGCGCGTCGCGGACGTGCTCGTGGTCGCGGTGAACGGCGATGACTCCGTGCGCGCGATCAAAGGCGAAGGACGGCCGGTGATGCCGGAGCGCGAGCGCGCGGAGATCGTGGACGCGATTCGCGGCGTCGCGTACGTGACGATCTTTCACGAGAGCAGCCCTTCGCGATTGCTGCAGCTGCTGAAGCCCGACTTCCAGTGCAAGGGCACGGACTACACGGCGGACAGCGTGCCGGAAGCGGAGATCGTCAAGGCGTACGGCGGCAAAGTCGTGATCGTCGGCGACCCGAAAGATCACTCGACCACCGATATACTCGAAAGACTGCGCGATGCTCGATAGACTGCGGCGCGCGTGAAGCGCGTCCTGGTCCTCCGCCTCTCCGCCCTCGGCGACGTGATTCACACCATCCCCGCCGTCGCCGCGCTCCGCGAAGAGGCGCGCGTGCAGTGGGTCGTGGAAGCACCGTACCGCGAGCTGGTCGAGATCGTCGCCGGAGTGGAAGCGATTCCGGTGCGGATGAAGCAGTGGGTGCGCTCGCCGTCGCTGATCGCCGAGGCAAAGCGCGCGATGCGCGGAGCGGAAACGAGCATCGACTTTCAGGGACTCGTAAAGTCGGCGATGCTCGGGTGGATCGCGGGAGCGAAGGAGCGCATTGGCTTCGATCGAAACGCGATTCGCGAGAAACCGGCGCTGCTGTTCACGAATCGCAAAGTGCACGTCGACACCACGAAGCACGTCATCGAACAGAACCTCGAGCTATTTAGGAGTGCGGTAGCGGAGCTACCGCTTTCGGCAAGCTTGCCTAAAGCGGTGGCTGACGCCACCGCACTCCTAAAGTGGGACATCTATGCACCGCCGGCGGAGAAGACCGAGGACGTCGTCATCCTCCCCGGAGCCGGCAAACCCAACAAACTCTGGCCCGTCGACCGCTGGCGCGAAGTCGCCAAGAACACCAACGCCCTCATCGCCTGGGGCCCCAACGAGCGCGAGCTCGCCGAACGCATCGGCGGCCGCCTCGCCCCGCCCACCAACCTCCGCGAGCTCGCGTCGTTGTTGCGAAGCGCAACACTCGTCATCGGCGGCGACACCGGGCCTCTCCATCTCGCGGCGGCGATGAACACGAGAGTCGTCGGTCTCTACGGACCGACCAACGCATGGCGCAATGGCCCGTATGGCCAGCTCGACCATTGCATTCAGGAGAAATCCATGGACGAGATTTCTGTTGAAGCAGTCATGAAAATGGTCGAAAGGGTGGCCGCGGAGTGAACTTCCTCGCCGCACTTTTCGCGGCGGCGTTCCTGGTCACGAGCCCCGTCGTCCCCGCCTTCAACGAAGGCGAGACGCTCGACTACAACGTCGCCTGGCTGCGCATCACCGGCGGCACCGCGCGCATGACCATCGCGCCGCAGGGCGACGCCTACCGCATCACCTCCGTCGCCAAATCGAGCAGCGGCTTCTCGCGCATCTTCAGCGTCCACGATCAGATCGAGACCATCGTCGCCAAGAGCGACTTCTCCACGCTCAAGTACACCAAGCGCCTCGACGAAGACGGCGAAACGTCGCTCGAAGTGACGACCGTCGAAGACGGCGTGGCCACGCGCGTGCGCAAGAAGGTCAAGAAAACCAACGTCCCGCGGCCGGTCTACGATCCGATCTCGGTCATCTATCTCTTGCGCACGTTCGAGCTGGCTCCCGGCAAGACGTTCGAGCTCACGCTCGTCGCCGACGGGAAGCTGTACAACGTTCACGCGCGCGTGATCCGCCGCGAGACCATCACCACCCCGGCCGGCAAATTCAACACGCTCGTCGTCGAGCCGCGCATGGAAAGCGGCGGCGTCGAGCGCGAGGAAAAGCTGAACGTCTGGTACACCGACGACCCGCGCCACCTCCCGGTGCGCATCCGCACGGACGTGAAATTCGGCAGCGTGACCGTGAATTTGCGCGCGGTCTCGAAGGGCGTCACGTCGATCGATCCGCCGGTCCTGAAAAAGTGATGTTTTAGGGATTGGGGGGTAGGAGTTGGGGGTTAGGCGTTGAGGTTCGGCATCTCGCCCATCCGCCAACCCTACCCCCCAACCCCCATCCCCTAAACCCCACCCCGTCATCGCCGCGTAAATAAGTCGCAATTTCCCCCTGTTACGGGGGTGCTAAACTCGCGATACCTACAAAGGTCTTATGAGTGTTCGTCTCGGTGAGCTCCTCACTAAAGCCAATCTGATCACGCAGGACCAGCTCAAGGAAGCGCTGCGGGTTCAGAAAGAAACCGCCGGCAAGCTCGGCGAAACGCTGATCAAGCTCGGATATGTCTCCGAAGAAGACATCACCGAGTGCCTCTCCCAGCAGTTCGGAGTGCCGTCGATCAACCTGATGCACTTCGAGATCGACGCCAGCGTGATCAAGCTGATCTCCGGCGACGTCGCCCGCAAATACAACATCCTCCCGGTCAACAAGACCGGCGCCACGATCACCATCGCCATGGCCGATCCGACGAACGTCTTCGCCATGGACGACATCAAGTTCATGACCGGCTACAACGTCGAGCCGGTCGTGGCCTCCGAGCTGGGGATCAAGGCGGCCATCGACAACTACTACGGCACCACCTCCTCGCTCGAGCTGAAGAAGGTCATGGAAGACCTTCAGCAGGCCGAGACGGCCGACCTCGAAGTGCTCGAGGAAGAAGAGGAGATGGACGTCGGCGCGCTCGCCGACTCCGCCGAAGAAGCCCCGGTCGTCAAGCTGTGCAACCTGATCCTCACCGACGCCATCAAGCGCGGCGCGTCCGACATCCACGTCGAGCCGTACGAGAAGGAGTACCGGGTCCGCTTCCGGATCGACGGCATCCTCTACGAGATCATGAACCCGCCGCTGAAGCTCAAGGACGCGATGACCTCGCGCATGAAGATTCTGGCGAAGCTCGACATCTCGGAGAAGCGACTTCCGCAGGACGGCCGCATCAAGCTGAAAATCAAGCTCGAGGACAAGAACAAGGAGCTCGACTTCCGCGTCTCCACGCTGCCGACGCTCTTCGGCGAGAAGATCGTGCTGCGCCTTCTCGACAAAGACAACCTGAAGCTCGACATGACCAAGCTCGGCTTCGAGCCGGAGTCGCTGGCGCGCTTCGAGGAGGCGATCTTCAAGCCGTGGGGCATGGTGCTCGTGACCGGTCCGACCGGCTCCGGCAAGACGAACACGCTCTACTCGGCGCTCTCGAAAGTGAATTCGCCGGAAACGAACATCATGACCGCGGAGGATCCGGTCGAGTTCAACCTGCCCGGCGTGAATCAGGTGCAGATGAAGGAAGGGATCGGCCTCAATTTCGCGGCCACGCTGCGCGCGTTCCTGCGCCAGGATCCGAACATCATCCTCGTCGGCGAGATCCGCGACTTCGAGACGGCGGAAATCGCCATCAAGGCCGCGCTCACCGGACATCTGGTGCTCTCGACGCTGCACACGAACGACGCGCCGTCGACGATCAACCGGCTGATGAACATGGGCATCGAGCCGTTCCTCGTGGCCACGGCGACGCAGCTCATCGCCGCCCAGCGCCTCTCCCGCCGCATCTGCGCGCTCTGCAAGGAGCCGGTCGAGATTCCGCCGGCGGCATTGTTGAACATGGGCTTCCGGAAGGACGAAGTCGGGAGCTTCACCGTCTACAAGGGCCGCGGCTGCGACAAATGCAACAACACCGGCTACAAGGGCCGCGTCGCGCTGATCGAAGTGATGGTGATCGACGACGACATCCGCGATCTGATTCTGTCCGGCGGCACGGCCATCGACATCAAACGCAAAGCGATGGAGAACGGCATGATCTCGCTACGCCGCTCCGGTCTCCAAAAAATCAAAGAGGGTGTGACCACCGTCGACGAAGTCGTTCGGGAAACTGTGCTATGAGGATCCAATGGCCGTAACCCTGCATCAGCTCTTGAAAACCATGGTCGAGCGCGGGGGCTCGGACCTGCACATCACCACCAACTCCCCTCCGCAGATCCGCATCGACGGCAAGCTGGTTCCGCTCGACATGCCGCCCCTTGCGGCGCCGGAGACGAAGCAGCTCGCGTACTCGGTGCTGACCGACGCGCAGAAGCATCGCTTCGAAGAAAATCTCGAGCTCGATCTCTCCTTCGGCATCAAGGGTCTGGCGCGGTTCCGCGCGAACATCTTCAACCAGCGGGGCGCGACCGCCGCCGTGTACCGGCAGATCCCCTACGAGATCCTCGGCTTCAAGGAGCTCGGTCTTCCGGTGGTCGTCGAAGAGATCTGCAACAAGCCGCGCGGCCTGGTGCTCGTCACCGGCCCGACCGGCTCCGGCAAGTCGACGACGCTCGCGGCGATGATCGACAAGATCAATCGCGAGCGCCACGAGCACATCATCACCATCGAAGATCCGGTCGAGTTCCTCCACGCTCACAAGAACTGCATCGTCAACCAGCGCGAGCTGCACGCCGACACGCACTCGTTCGGCAACTCGCTCAAGTCCGCGCTGCGCCAGGATCCTGACGTCGTGCTCATCGGCGAGATGCGCGACCTCGAGACCATCGAGTCCGCGCTGCGCATCGCCGAGACCGGCCACCTCACGTTCGGCACGCTGCACACGAATTCGGCCGCACAGACCATCAACCGCGTCGTCGACGTCTTCCCCGCACACCAGCAGCCGCAGATCCGCGCACAGCTCTCCTTCGTGCTCGAGGGAATCCTCTGCCAGGCACTGCTGCCGAAGGCGAACGGGAAGGGCCGCGTGATGGCGATGGAGATCCTCGTCCCCAACGCCGCCATCCGCAATCTGATCCGCGAAGACAAGGTGCATCAGATCTATTCGATGATGCAGACGGGTCAGGCCAAATACGGAATGCAGACTTTCAATCAGTCGTTGGCGACGCTGTACTTCAAGAAACTGATTACATTGCAGATCGCGCTTTCGCGCTCGTCGAATCCCGACGAACTGCAGGAAATGATCTCCCGCGGCGCGGGCTCGCTGTTCCAGCAGGGACCACCCTCGACGATCAGCGCGTCCCGGCCGTCGCGGCCGGCGTAATTTTTCATTCATCCCCGGGCGGGCGGGTAGGAGGACGAAATGCCTACATTTGAGTGGAAAGGAACAGCGAGAAACGGTCAGACCCAGACGGGCGTGCTGGTGGCGGATTCGAAAGACTCCGTGATCACCACGATGCGGCGGCAGCAGATCGTCGTCACGGCCGTCAAGGAAAAGGGGAAGGAGATCGCGCTGCCGAAGTTCGGCGGCCGCGTCCCGCCGCAGCTGATCGCGGTGTTCACCCGCCAGTTCTCCGTCATGATCGACGCCGGCCTGCCGCTCGTGCAGTGCCTCGAGATCCTCGGAAATCAGCAGGAAAACAAGATGTTCAAGCGGACGCTGATCCAGATCCGCCAGGACGTCGAGTCGGGCTCCAGCCTCGCCGACGCGATGCGCAAGCATCCGAAAGTCTTCAACGACCTCTACACGAACATGGTCGCCGCCGGTGAGGCGGGCGGTATTCTCGACACCATTCTCCAGCGCCTCGCCACCTACATCGAAAAGGCCGTCAAGCTGAACTCGCAGGTGAAGTCGGCGATGATCTATCCGGTCGCCGTCATCAGCATCGCCGTCATCGTCGTGGCCATCATTCTCTGGAAGGTCATCCCGGTGTTCGCCTCGCTGTTCGAGAGCCTCGGCGCCGAGCTCCCGCTGCCGACCCGCGTCGTCATCGCCCTCTCCAACTTCATCGGCGACTTCTGGTGGCTGATCGGCATCGTGATCTTCGGCGGCTTCTACGCCACGCGCCGCTACTACGGCACCTACAAAGGAAAGCGCGTCATCGACGGCCTGATGCTCAAGATGCCGGTGCTCGGCGTCCTGCTGCGCAAGATCGCCGTGGCCCGTTTCTGCCGCACGCTGGCCACGCTCACCTCGTCCGGCGTTCCGATTCTCGACGGACTGCAGATCACCGCGCGCACCGCCGGCAACTCGGTCGTCGAAGACGCGATCATGGCCACGCGCAAGTCGGTCGAAGAAGGCAAGACCATCAGCGAGCCGCTCGGCGATACGGAAGTATTCCCGTCGATGGTCGTGCAGATGATCGCCGTCGGCGAGCAGACCGGCGCGCTCGACACGATGCTCACCAAGATCGCCGACTTTTACGAAGACGAAGTGGACATCGCGGTCGCGGGCCTGATGAAGCTCCTCGAGCCGCTCCTGATCGCCTTCCTCGGCGTCGCCATCGGCGGCATCGTCATCGCCATGTACATGCCGATGTTCTCGCTCATCGGCCAGATCGGTTAATTTAGGAGTGCGGCGGCAAAGGCCGCCGCTTTCGCTTTGGGCAAAGCGGTGGCTGACGCCACCGCACTCCGAAAACTATGTCTTCCGACACCCGAATGCTCATGGCCGTCCGGGTCGTGGTCGTCACCACGCTCCTGCTGGCGGCGCTGATCATTCAGTACACCGTCCGCGATGTCCTCATCCTCCCGCTCAACTACCTCTACACCACCGCCGGCGTCTGCTACGCGCTGACACTCGTCTACATCGCGCTCGCGATGAGCGTGCCGTCGCGCAATGTCAATCTGATGATCCAGATCGCCGGCGATCTCGGCGTGGAGACGCTCCTCGTCTACTTCACCGGCGGCCTCGATTCGCCGTTCTCGTTCCTCTACCTCGTCTCCGTCATCACCGCCTCGATGCTGCTCTACCGCCGCGGCGGAATGCTCGCGGCGTCGTGCGCCACGATCCTCTACGGCGCGCTCGTCGATCTCATGTACTACAGCGTCCTGCCGATGCCGGAGCAGTCGCTCTTCCTGCCGACGGCCTGGAGCGCCTCGCGTCTCTACATCAACATGGGCGCGAACTTCGCCGGCTTCTACGCCACCGCATTCCTCACTTCGTTCCTTTCCGAGAAACTGCAGCGCACCTCCGCGGAGCTCGACGCGAACCGGCAGAACCTCGCCGAGTTGCGCGCGCTCAATCAGAACGTCGTCGAATCGATTCCGTCGGGACTCATCACCGTCACGCCGCAGGGCACGGCGTCGTTCATCAATCCCGCCGGCGCCGCGATTCTCCAGGCGCAGCCGCTGGCGATTCTCGGCCGCCACGTCGTGGAGCTCGGCTTCTTCACCGACGACGAATGGACCGAGGTGCGCGCACAACTCGACGCCGGCAGGATCGATCGCCGGGAGCTCGAAGAGGCGCTCGTCGCCGGCCATCGCCGCAGCATCGGCTTCGCCGTCAGCCCGCTGACGACGCTCGAAGGAACGTCCGCCGGCTACACGCTCATCTTCCAGGACCTCACCGAAATGAAGAAGCTCGAGGCCGAGCTGCGATTGAAAGACCGCATGGCCGCCGTCGGCGAGCTCTCGGCCGGCATCGCCCACGAGATCCGCAACCCGCTCGCGGCGATCGCCGGCTCGGTGCAGATCCTCAAGAACTCGAAGTCGCTCTCGCCGCAGGAGCAGCGGCTGATGTCGATCGTGTTGAAAGAATCGGAGCGGCTCAACAAATCGATCTCCGACTTTCTGCGCTTCGTGCGGCCGCAGGAAAAGAAGCCGATCGAGTTCGACGTCGCGGCGAGCCTCTCCGAAACGCTCGACCTCCTCGCGAACTCGCCCGAGCTGCACGAGCGCCACCAGATCAGCCGCGACATCGCGCCGCCGTCGTTCCCGCTCGTCGGCGACGCCGATCTGATCCGCCAGGTCTTCTGGAACCTCGCCCGCAACGCAGTGCAGGCGATGCCGAACGGCGGCGTGCTCACCGTGCGCACGCAGGTCGAGAACGGCTCGTACAACATCGTCTTCGCCGACAGCGGACGCGGAATGTCCGAGGCCGATATGCAGCGGCTCTTTCAGCCGTTCCGCACGAACTTCCCCTCCGGCACGGGCCTCGGCATGGCCATCAGTTATCGCATCGTGCAGGAGCACGGCGGCCGCATCGAAGTCTCTTCGCGCGAAGGCCGCGGAACCGCGATCACCGTCGCGCTGCCGGTCAACTAGCCGGCACGGCCGGCAGCGTGGATTGCTCCGCCTTGCGGCACATTCACCGTCGCGTCATCGGCCGAAGCTTCGATCGGCGCAACGCGCCTGACCTCGCCGTTTTGCCGCAGTTTCCGACACCGCTTCGGAACGCCGGCGTCCCGCCGGCTGATCAGGCGGCGTCCCCGCCGCCTCGTCCACTAAACTGCTTCCATGAAATCCCTGCTGTCGCTCGCTACACTGCTCGTCGTTTTCGGCTGCGCGAAAGAACAACCGGTCGAGGCTCCTCCGCCAACCACGACCACGGCGGAAACCACGACCACGGCTACCGAAACACAACCTCCGCCGGCGCCGCAAACCGCCATCACCGTACCTGCTGGCGCGCCGATTCCTGCGGACGGCGTGCTGCTGTGGCTCGTCGCCGACGAGATCAAGTCGTGGGAGAGCGCGAGCGTAAGGCCTGTCCATCCGAATCAGCTTCCCGCGGTCGTCCCGAACACGCTCAACGGACACGCGGTCATTCGCTTCGACGGCACGGATCAGATGCTGATAAGCACCGTCGACATCGGGCCGAAACGAATGCCTGAGGGAACGGTCATTTCTGTTTTCCGCAGCGCGACTGCCGATGCATCGCCGCTGCGCAAACTGTATGGCGGCGACAACGGCTCGTACGACCGCGCTGCCGGTTTGGATGATCGCGCCGCAGGGAAGAACTACACGCTCTTCACCGGGATCGGCGTCGAGGGTTACTTCCAGCTCACGCCGAACACGACCTACATCGCCGTCGACGAATACTCGCCGAAAGAATTCAACGGCTGGATCAACGGCGCCGCGACGCTCGCGAAAACGCCGGCGGATTGGGGCGAAGACGCGCTGCCCAATCTCTACATCGGCGGCACCGGAACGGTCTACCAGGAATTCTGGAACGGCGACCTCGGGGAGATGATCGTCTACGGCCGCAAGCTCACCGACGCGGAGAGAACGCAGGTCGTCGGCTACCTCGCGGCCAAGTACGGCGTGACCGTCAACTAGACGCGCGTGCGATTTGCATCGTATGCAAATCGTTGCGCTCGCCTTTTCGTTTGTCACAAATTGCGGCCATCGTTTTCGTGCTCGCCGTCTACGCGTTCTTCGCCAGCGCGGGCACGTTCAATTTCCGCCGCGTGGCCTGGGATGCGCCGTATCCGACGGGCGGCGGGAGGCTGTACGCCAGCCTCGCCGAGGGATTCCGGCGCGGGCAGCTGAACCTCGCGTATGACCCCGATCCCCGCATCGCGGCGGTCAAAGATCCGTACTCGATTCAGGAGCGGATCGACTCCCATCTTTTCTACGTCTGGGACGCGAGCTATTACGACGGCAAGTACTACATCTACTTTTCTCCGCTGCCGGTGCTGATGTTCTACCTGCCGTATCGCTGGCTGCGCGGCGCGTATCCGCCGGACTCGCTCGTCGGCGTCTTCTTCTGCGCGTGGGCATTGGTGATGATTGCGCTCACCGTGCGCCGCGCGCTCGAGGGCCGCAAGCTGTTCGTGCCGCTCTCCGTCTGGCTCCTGCTCATCGGACTCGGCAACGTCCTTCCGTTCTCGCTGGGACACGTGCGCGTCTACCAGGTCGCGATCCTCGCCGGAATGGCGATGTCGGCGACCTGGGCGTACGCGCTACTGCGCTATCTCGAAACCGGCAAGGTTCGATACGCGGTGTGGATGGGTGTGTGGCTCGCGCTCGCGATCGCGGCGCGGCCGAATCTCGGGATCCTGCTCTTCATCACGCCGTTCGTAATTCCGCTGCGCAACTGGCGCACGTGGGCGGCGTTCGTCGCGCCGCTCGCGGTCGTGGCCATCGCGCTGGCCGCCTACAACTACGCGCGCTTCCACAGCCTCACCGAATTCGGGCACCTCTATCAGCTGACCTCGGTGCCGATGCGCGGCTATCACGTCTGCGGCATCCGCAATCTTCCGGAGGTCATCCGCTTCTTCAACAACACGATGCACTACCTCTCGTGGCCGTTCATGTTTCGCCACGAGTTTCCGTGGATCGAATTGATCAGAAACCGCGTCGATGAGGCGGTGTCGTTCCCCGGCGGGTCGGACTTCATGATCGGCGTCGGTCCGATCAATCCGCTGATGCTGATCGGCAGTGCCGCTGCGTTGATGGTCGTCTTCGCGCGCCGCGCCACCGACGCCGGAACGCGCGCCGGTCTCTGGATGGTCGCCGGCTCCTGGCTCATCCTCTGCGGCCTTGCCGTCTGCTGGTACGTGCTCGCGCGCTACTCGCTCGATTTCATGCTGCTCATGACCGCCGGCGCGGCGATCGCGATCGAGTCCTGCTTCGCCTTCCTCGCGCAAGCCGGCGTGGCGATGCGGCCCGTGCGCATCCTCACGATCGCGCTCGCGCTTTACGCGATTCTCATCGCGTCGTGCATGGGCTTCCTCGGGCCATACGGCGACTTCCAGCGCGAGAACCCGGCGCTGTTCGAGAAGCTCTCTTCGGCGCTCACTCCTCGAACACCGTAAAATCCGCGCAGTGGATCGCATCCTCGCCGCAACTCCGGACGCCGACGACCTTCAAACCGAGCTTTCTCTTCGCCCCAGGATGCTGCGCGAGTACATCGGGCAGCAGAAGGTCAAGGCGAACCTCGAAATCTCCCTCGAGGCGGCGCGCAAGCGCAACGAGCCGCTCGATCACGTGCTGCTCTTCGGGCCTCCGGGCCTCGGCAAGACGACGCTGGCGAACATCATCTCCAACGAGATGAACGCGAGCCTTCGCTCGACGTCCGGTCCCGCGCTCGAGAAGCCGGGCGATCTCGTGGCCATCGTGACGAATCTCGAAGCAGGCGACGTGCTGTTCATCGACGAGATTCATCGCCTGCCGCCGATCGTCGAGGAAGTGTTGTATTCGGCGATGGAAGACTTTCACGTCGACGTCGTGATCGGACAAGGCCCCGCCGCGCGCACGCTGAAAGTCGAGCTGCCGCGCTTCACGCTCGTCGGCGCGACGACGCGCGCGGGTCTTTTGACCGCGCCGCTGCGGGCGCGTTTCGGCATCGTGCATCGCCTCGATTTCTACGACGTCGACTCGCTGACCGTGATCGTGCGCCGCTCTTCCGAGATCCTCGGCATTCCGACAGAGCGCGACGCGGCGTCGGAGCTCGCGCGGCGTTCGCGCGGCACGCCGCGTATCGCCAACCGCCTGCTGCGCCGCGTGCGCGATTTCGCCGAAGTGCGGCATGAAGGGCGCGTCGACACCGTGATTGCCCGCGAAGCGCTGGAGATGCTCGAAGTCGATGAGTACGGGCTCGACGAGATCGATCGCAAGCTCCTCACAACGATCATCGAGCGGTTTGGCGGCGGCCCGGTTGGAGTGAACGCGATCGCATCGTCGATCGGCGAGGATCGCGGCACGATCGAGGATCTCTACGAGCCGTACCTGATTCAGATCGGATTTCTGCAGCGCACGCCGCGCGGCCGCGTGGCCAGCCGCACCGCCTACGAGCACCTCGGCTATCCGATCTCCGCGGCGCGCACGCAGAAGGATCTCTTCTGAACATGCGCCGGCACATCACGGCCGGGATCGCGATCTTCTTCGTGCTCGTCGTCTACTGGTTCTTCGCCAGCGCCGGCACGTTCGCGTTTCATCGCATCGACTGGAACTACCGCACCGACCGGCCGGGCGAGGGGTACTACGGCAGCCAGGCGGAAGGATTCCGCAACGGCCGTCTCTCGATGATGGACGAGCCCGATCCGATTCTGAAGGCGGTGTACAACCCGTACGACCCCGAGGCGCGCAACAAATACGGCGCGCCGATTCTGTGGGACGCGAGCTACTTCGAAGGGAAGTTCTATCTCTACTTCTCGCCGCTGCCCGTGCTGCTGTTCTATCTGCCGTACCGCTGGCTGATGCACGGCTATCCGCTCGATGCGCTGGCCGGCGCGTTTTTCTGCGCGTGGGCGTTCATCGCTTCCGTGCTGACCGTGTGGCGCGCGCTCGGGAAACAGAAGCTGCACATCCCGATGCCGCTCTGGATCCTGCTGATCGGCCTCGGCAACGTCGTGCCGTGGACGCTGATTCACATGCGCATCTACGAGGTCGCGATCATGTGCGGCATGGCCATGACCGCGAGCTGGGCGTACGCGCTCGTGCGATTCACGGCGACCGGCCTCGCGCGTCACGCGTTCTGGATGGGGCTCTGGCTCGCGCTCGCGATCGCCGCGCGCACGAACCTCATCGTGCTGCTCGTCATCACGTTCCTGGTGATTCCGCTGCGCCAGTGGAAAGCGTGGCTCGCCTGCCTCATCCCGCTCGCCGTCGTTGCGATTGCGCTCGCCGGCTACAACTACGCGCGCTTCCGCAAACCGCAGGAAACCGGCATCACGTACCAGCTCACGTTCGTCAACATGGCCAAATGCCGCCGCTGCAGTCTGCGCACGATCCCCGAGGGAATCCGCGTCATCAACAACGTCGTGCATTACGTCTGGTGGCCGCCGTACATGCACAGCAAATTTCCGTTCGTCGATCTGCAGGGCAGCCGCCTCGATCCGGTCGTGAAGTTCCCCGAGGCGATCGAGCACATCGGCGGCGTCGCTCCGCTGAATCCGGTCATCAGCCTGTCGTTCGTGATGACGCTGCTGCTCTTCGCGCGGCGGCGCGCGCTCGACACCCACGCGCGCGACGGACTGCGATTCATGATCGGCGCGATGTTGATCCTCGCCGTGCTCTGCACGTGCTGGTATGTCGTGACGCGCTATTCACTCGATTTCTGGATGCTGATGACGGTGGCCTCGGTGATCGTGCTCGAGGCGGCATTCACGCAGCTGGAAGCCTCCGGGTTCGGCCTGCGTCCGCTGCGCGTCGCGACGATCGCGTTCGCCTGCTACTCGATTCTCTTCTGCACGCTCCTCGGCTTCATGGGACCTCAAGGCGCGTTTCAGCACTCAAATCCGAAACTGTTCGAGAAGCTCTCGAACCAACTGAGCGCGTCATGAAGATTCCGATGAAGTAGAGCACCGCGCCGCCGACCGCCGGCGCGAGATGCGTCGCGTTGACGTAGCCGATGATCGGATGCACGCCGATCGCGGTCGTGAATCCGGCGATGCCGGCGAACAACAACGCCTGCCACAAACTGCGCGTGAGCCGCGCGCACCACACCGTCAGCAGCATGGCGATTCCGCTCGAGGCCAGTCCGCCGCCGAATCCCGCGCGGTCGTGCGCGATGAGCGGAATCAGATTCCGGTGAATCGCGCCGATGTTCGCGCGGTCGATGCCCATGAACTCGAGGTCCTGCGGCACGAACACGCGCGTCATGCCGACCGTCATGATCGTCAGCCCCGCCGCGACGATGCCGAGGGTCGCGAGCAGCAGCGCTTTGTGTCCGAGCGACATCCGCGCCTCGCCCCGCACGAGCAGGGTGCGCCAGCCGCCCGGAAGGCGCGTCTTCGCAAGTCCCCACACGTACAGCGGCAGCAGCGCGAGCGTCGACAGGCCGTGCCACGTGTCGAGGTAGCCGTAGCCGAGGTACGTGAGGAAGCTGAGGAAGCCCGCGACGCCGCTGACGGCGATCGTCCACCACGCCCACGCCTCGCCGCGGCGCAGCGGAAAGTCGATCAGCCAGAGATACATGATGCCGAGCGAGATCAGCACGCCGCCGAACGACGCGCGGTCGTGCATCATGAAATGCACGATCCGGCAGCCCTGAATCGAGCAGAGCTGCTGCGCCGTCATGCCGAGGTATTCGGTGTCGTGCGGCAGGAACTGACCGGTCGACGATTGGAAGATCGCGAACACGCCGCAGCCGATCAAAACGAGCGCAACGAGCTTGAGCAGCGGCCGTCCGTCGTCGATGAGCGCGCGAACGAAGCTGTCGTCGTGGTGCATGAGGTCATTGTCGCACCGCACGCCGTCGTTACCCCTCTCCGCCGCTTCGGGGAGCTTCTCCCCGCAGGGCCGGGGAGGAGCGGCGCATCGCACAAAGACGCCCACTCATCCGGCGCTACGCGCCACCTCTCCCCGCAGGCGGGGAGAGGGGCAAGGCGGGTGGAGGCTCAGTGCCGCGCGGAGCGCCGCTTCGGCGGACCCGAAGGTCCGATGAACAAGTCGCGCGAGAACTCTGACGTGTTGCCTGCCGCATCCGTGGCCGTCGCGGTCACCCAGCGCAGCGACGTATCCGCGGCAGGCAGCGTCGCGGTGAACGTCGCGTCGCCGAATGCGTTCGTCGTCACGGTCGTCGTGCCGAGGTACGTCTCGCCTTCGCCGAAGCCGGACAGATCGACTTCGAGGTTGCGGTAGAAGTCGAGCGTGAACTTCTGATTCGCCGCACCGTTGAACGTGCCGCGCACGGAGAGCTGCGAGCCGTTGACCGTGAAGCCGGTGAGCACCGGGAAATTCTGCCGCAGATTGGGGCCGCTGTCGGGGTCGCCGGTGTCGTTGAGCGTCACGCCGTCGCCGGCGAGATCGATGCCGAGGCCACCGTTGCGCGCAATCGAGTTGCGGCGGATCGTGTGGCGCGCGTTGTCGCGCACGCGAACGCCGCCAAAAACGTTGTTGCGAATCGAATTGAATTCAATCGACCGCGAGGCGACGTTCGTGGTGCCGCCGACGTCGATTCCGAAGCCGCGGTTGAACGCGATGACGTTCCCGGTGCCGTTCTGCCCGATCTGCACCGCGCCGGTACCGACCGCGGTGATGCCGTTGCCGTTGTTCGGCACGGCCGTGGTGCCGTCCGCCGCGACGCCGATCAGGTTCGAGAGGATCACGCCGCCGTTCGCGACGATCCCGTCGCCGCGATTCCCGGAGATCACGTTTCCTGGCGCTGCTGATCGGCCCGCCGACGGTCGTGTTCTCGCTGGCGTTCAGCCGCACACCCGTACCGTTCGGAATCGCGCCGATCTCGTTGACGCCGATGATGTTTCCTTCGATGTAGATCACGCTGAACGACTCGACGCGGATGCCGTCGTCCGTGTTGCCGGCAATGTGATTGCCCTCGCCCGGCAGCGCGCCGCCGAGGCGGAGATCGCGCACATCGGTGATCGGCAGCACCGCGATGCCGGTGCCGTTCGGAATGGCGCGCGTGCGCTCCGGATCCATCCCGATGACATTCCCCTTGACCTGCTGATTGAAGCCTTCGGTGATGAGAATGCCGGTGCCGTTGTTGGAGATGACGTTCTGCGTGGCGAGGTTCTCGCCGAGACCGCCGAGGAGAATGCCCTGGCCGTTCCGGAGGTCGGTGCCGCCTTCGCCGAATGCGTTGATGCCGATGTAGTTGCCGGCGATCGTGTTGGCGAACGACGGCGTCGAGACGTGGATGCCGATCGGCGAGCCGGCGATCACGTTACGCGCGCCTGCGGACGTGCCGCCGATCGTGTTGCCCCGGGCGTTGAAAAGCACGATCGCGGCTTCCGTGTTCGCGCGCACGACGGTGCCCTCGCGATCGACACCGATGTGATTTCCCTCGACGCGGTTGTCGAAGACGCCGCCTTCGATCTGAATGCCGACGTTGTTGCCGGAGATGACGTTGCGGTCAGCCGCCGTCGTGCCGCCGATCGTGTTGCCGGAGGTCGAGATGACGATGCCGATGCGGTTGCCGGTGCCGTTGTCGATCACGCCGATCGTGTTGTCGGCGATGGTGATCCCCGAGCCGCCGCTGATGCGGATCGCCGCATGATCGATGTTCGAGACGCCGCCGATCTGGAGGTGGCGCAGCACCGAGCCGTCGGAGCCGGCGGCGAAGACGAATCCGTCTTCGTTCCCGCCGAACGTGATGGGCAGAATCAAGCCCTCATCGATCGCGTCGATGATGACCGGCGACGTGATCGTGTACGGTCCGCTGGCGTTGATGCCGAACTGCGACTGCGGCGGCGGGATGGAAAACTGGATCGAATCCGGCCCCGGGTGCGCGTTGGCGTCGAGAATCGCCTGGCGCAGAGAGCCGGCGCCAAAATCGGAGTTATTCGTGACGACGTAAACGTCGCCGGCGGCAGCGGCCGCCAGAGAGAGGACGAACAAGGCGTAGAGAGCTCTGCGCATGGGGCACCCGTGGGCACAATAACACGGTTCCTATCCCACGTTTTTGGTGACAGCGGCCTCTACTGACCGCCGCCCGACGGCGGTTTCTTCTTCGAGTCAGCCTGCATTTCCCGCCCCTTTTTCGCCAGCGCGTCACCCGCCGACTGCGCCGCTTCGCCGGCGCCCTGCTGCACGCCTTTCGCGGCCTCTTTCGTGCCCGCGGCAATGCGCTTCGCGGCCTCGGACTGCTGCACCTGCTCCGCAGTCTGCTCGATCTTTTCTTTCGCCGCGGTCGCGGCCTGCTGCACGTCCTGCTTCGCTTCCGCCGTCGCGGTCTTCGTCTCGGCCGTGGGCTCGAGATTCTGGTTGCACGCGGCGAGCGCGAGCGCCATCGCTCCGATGATGATTGTGTTTCTCATGAGAACGCTCGGAAGCAATTCGCGAGCCTTACGGTTTCCCGCTGCGCCCCATGGACAACCACGATCGCATCATTCAAGGAATGGCCGGCGACGGCGACTTTCGTGTGATCGCCGCGCAGACGACGACTGCGGTCGAGACCGCTCGCGAGATCCGCGATCTCTCGCCCGTCGCGGCCGACGCGCTCGGCCGCGCAATGACGGGCTCGCTGCTCCTCGCGCGCCTCCTCGACAAGGACGTGCGCAATCAATACGTCACGCTGCGCTTCGAAGGCAACGGCCCGCTCGGCACCGTCATCGCCGACGCAACGGTTGCCGGCGGCGTGCGAGGCTACGTCGCGAATCCGGTCCCGGAAGATCCGATCCTCGACGTCGATGCCGCGATCGGCAACGGCATGATGACGGTCATCCGCGGCACGCCTCCCGCCGGCAAGCCGTACACCTCGCAGCTCCTCCTCGGCGGGAACGGCATCGCCACCGATCTCACGCGCTACCTGATGCGCTCCGAGCAAATCGCCTCCGCGGTGCTTCTCGGCGTACTGAATCGCCGCGACGGCGTAGCCGCGGCGGGCGGCATCGTGATCCAGGCGTTTCCGCATGCGACTGAAGAAGCGATCGCCGCGCTCGAACAGCGCATTCGCGAGGCGCCGTCGCTTTCGACGCTGATCGAGAAGCTGCCGATCGAAGACGTGGTCGCGACCGTGTTGCACGGCATGCACTACAAGCAGATCGACGAAGGCTACACAGTGCCGGTGAGCTACAGCTGTTCGTGCAGCCGCGAGCGCGCGCTAGGATCGATCGAGTTCTACGGAACGGCCGACATCCTCGAGATGGTCGACGAGGGCGGAACGGAAGTGGTGTGTCAGTTTTGTGGCCGCAAGTACGCGTTCAGCGCAGAAGAGCTGCTTGCCTTGACCGCAAAACACGATGCATAGTGCGTCGTCCACATGAAATCCGTCATCATCGGCAGCGGCATCGGCATTCCGAAGAACGTCGTGCGCAACGACACGCTCACGCGGCTCATGGACACGTCGGATGAATGGATCCGGCAGCGCAGCGGCGTCGTGGAGCGGCACTACGCGGACGCGGGCCAGAGCTCGGCGGACCTCGGCGCGATCGCCGCCGAGAGCGCGCTGGCCGCGGCGAACAAGACCACGGCCGACATCGACGCCGTGATCTTCGCCACGATGACGCCCGCGTATTACTTCCCCGGCAACGGTCCGGTGATCCAGGCGAAGATGGGGTTCCCGGAGATCCCGACGTTCGACATCCGCCAGCAGTGCTCCGGTTTTCTCTACGGCCTCGACCTCGCCGATTCGCTGATTCAGAGTGGGAAATTCGGGCGCATTCTGCTGATCGGCGCCGACTCGCACACGCCGCTCATGCCGTGGCATCGCGGCTGGAACATCACCTTCGGCGAAGAGCGCGAGATCACCGCCGAGGAGTACGAGTTCAATACGCGATTCCGCCATCTGACCGTGCTGTTCGGCGACGGCGCGGGCGCAATGGTCATCGAGAGGAGCGACAACGGCGAGCGCGGCTTGCTCAAGTCGCGCCTTTTCACGAACGGCTCGAACATCGAAGCGCTCTACATGAAGGGCGGATCGAATACGCGTCCGTGGATCGAGCCTGAGCAGCTCTTGAACGGCGATCTGATTCCGATCATGGAAGGGCGCGGAGTCTTCAAAGAGGCCGTCTCGAAAATGCCCGCGGCGGTGCGCACGGTGTGCGATGAAGCTGGCGTGAAGCTCGAGGACGTCGATCTCGTGCTGAGCCACCAGGCGAATCTGCGGATCACCGAAGCGATCACGAAGCAACTCGGATTGCCGCCCGAGAAAGTGCCGCACAACATCGAGCGCTACGGCAACACGACCTCCGGCACGCTGCCGATCCTCTTCCACGAATGCTTCACCGACGGCCGCGTCCAGCCGGGGATGCTGATCTGCTTCACCGCCCTCGGCTCGGGCCTGCATTGGGGAGCGGCGCTGTATCGTGTTTGAGGCTCAAAGGCGCAAAGGCTCAGAGGCTCAAAGGCGGTGGTGGCTCACTTTGAGCCTTTGTGCCTTTGCGCCTTTGAGCCTTCTCCCGGGCAGCGCCGCCGCACAAACGCTTCCCTTTCTCACCGACAAAGAAATCACCGCCCTCGCCTCGGAGATCTCCGGCGAGTCGGCGAAGCGCACCGTCGAAGGACTCTCGCGACAGCATCGGATGCGCGGCTCGCGCGGATATCACGCCGCGGCGGAGCAAGTGGTCGCGGAGCTGAAGCGCGCGGGACTTGCCGACGCGCACATCGAGTCGCTGCCGGCGGACGGAAAGATCTTCTACGGCACGCAGCGATCGCGGCCACCGTGGAATGCGGAGTTCGCGGAGCTGTGGGAAGTGAACGCGAACGGCGAGCGCGTGACGCGGCTCGCAAGCTGGGACGCAGCGCCGATCACGCTCGCGCAGGACAGCTGGAGCGGGGACGTGACCGCGGAGCTGATCGACGTCGGTGCGGGCACGAGCGAAGCGGACTACGCGAACAAGGATGTGAAGGGAAAGCTCGTTCTCGCGTCGGCGCAGCCGGGACCGGTGGCCGCGCTCGCGGTGCAGAAGTTCGGCGCGGCGGGCATCGTCAGCTACGCACAGAATCAGAAGACGGCGTGGTGGGGCGAGAACGAGAACCTGATTCGCTGGGGACACCTCGAGACCTTCGCGCCGTTCAAGACGTTCGCGTTCATGGTGTCGCTCAAGACCGCGCGTGCGCTGCAGCAGCGGCTTGCGGGCGGTGACCGCGTGCGGATGCACGCGGTCGTGCGCGCGGGACAGGAAGCGGGCGCGTACGAGATCGCGACGGCGACGATCCCGGGCGGCAGCGAGGAAATCGTCTTCAGCTGCCACCTCGATCATCCGCGTCCCGGCGCGAACGACAATGCCAGCGGCTGCGCGACGATCCTCGAAGTCGCGCGCACGCTGTCGAAGCTGATCGCGGAGAAACGCCTCGAGCCGCCGCGCCGCACGATCCGCTTCGTCTTCCCGCCGGAGATCGAAGGAACGCTGGCGCTGCTCAACGGCAAGCCGGAGATCGCCGCGCGCATCAAGACCGCGATCCATCTCGACATGGTCGGCGGCGGCCCGGAGACGAAGGCGATCTTCCACGTCACGCGCGGCCCCGCGAGCCAGCCGTCATTCATCTACGACATCGCGCAATCGGTCGGCGAGCTGGTGAACGAGCAGAGCGCGCGCTTCGCGTCGACCGGCACCGCGCGCTGGCCGCTCGCCGCGCCCGACGGCGGGAAGGAAGCGCTGCTGGCGATGATGTCGCCGCTCTCCCTCGGCAGCGATCACCAGGTCTACAGCGACCGCTCGTTCGGCATCCCCGCGATCTATCTCAACGACTGGCCCGACCGCTACATCCACACGAACTTCGACGTCGCCGCGAACATCGACTCCACGAAGCTCCAGCGCGCCGGCTTCATCGCCGCCGCGTGCGGCTACACGCTCGCGCGCATCACGCGTGAGGATTCTGCGATGCTATTGAAATTGATCGAGCCGTACGCGCTCGAGCGGCGCGCCGCCGCGATACGACGGAATACGACGAAATTCGAGGACTGGTATGACTCCGAAATGCGCGCCTCCGTCGCGCGCTTCTTCGGTTCCCCTAACCCCCAACCCCCATCCCCTGACACCTACGTTCGCAACGCGAACGTCAAAGGTCCCATGTCCGCCTTCGGCTACGACTACTTCACCGATCACTTCGGCGAGAAGAAGCTCGCGCTGAATGACGAGTATCGCTACGAGGCGCTGAACCTCGTCGACGGACGTCGCTCGACACAGGAGATTCGCGACGCGCTTTCCGCGATCTACGAGCCCGTCGAGTTGAAGGACGTCGAGGAGTACCTGGCGGCACTCGCGTCGATCGGCGTCATTCGTCGCGCAGGTAGCGCTCCATGAGCGACGCGTTGTCGTGCATGGCGTGAATCTGGACCCAATACGCGCGCACGAACATCACGAGCGACGCGACGGCCAACGCATCGTGCAGCCAGAGCGGCGTCTTTCCTGATCCCACGCCGCCGCCCATGATGAACGTGACCATGATGACGCCCATCGCGTACATCGCCGTCGGAAAGACCTTCGACTTGAACACGCGCGTTTTATTCACCACGTCCGCGTCCTGATTCGATTTGTCTTTCAGCTCCTTCCCCGTACCGATGAAGAAGAACATCGTCATCGACTGCGAGAACAGCCCGATGACGACGGTGACGATCGCCACCAGGATGTGCGTCGCCACATGCGCGGGGCTCGCCTGAAAGCCCATGACGATCGTGACGATGAGACCGGCGATGGTGAGCAGCGTGGTGATGAGAAGCGCCTGAGCCATTGCGCGGATTGTAGCGGGCAGGCGGGCAGCAAAACCACGCGGGCTACTGCTGCCCGCAGCCCGCTTGCCCGCCTGCCCGCTCGTCTACAATGCCGCCGCGTGACGAGCTACAAAGATTCCGGCGTCGACATCGATGCGCAGGACGAGGCGCTGCGCGAAGTGCGGCGGATCGCGCGCGATACGTACACGCCCGGAGTGATGTCGGACATCGGCTCGTTCGGCGGGCTGTTTCGCGGCACGTTCGAGGGGATGGAGTCGCCGATTCTCGTTTCGTCGACCGACGGCGTCGGCACGAAGCTGCGCGTCGCACAGGCGATGAAGATTCACGACACGGTCGGCTATGACCTCGTCTGCCACTGCGTGAACGACATCCTCGTGCAAGGCGCGCGTCCGCTCTTTTTCCTCGACTACTACGCCACCGGCAAGCTCCGCCCGCCGGTGATGACGGACGTGATTCGCGGAATGGCCCGCGCGTGCAAAGAGAACGGCTGCGCGCTCATCGGCGGCGAGACCGCTGAGATGCCGGGCTTCTATCACGACGATGACTACGACGTCGCCGGTTTCATCCTCGGCGTGGTCGATGCGAAGAATCTCATCGACGGCAAAGCCGTCCGCGAAGGCGACGTCCTCATCGGCCTCCCTTCGGTCGGCCTGCACACCAACGGCTATTCGCTCGCGCGCCGCGTGCTGTTCGACAAGCTCGGCCACGACCATCAGTCGATCCTTCCCGGCATCGGCAAGATCGGCGAGGCGCTGCTCCAGCCGCACATCTCGTATCTGAAACCGCTCCTGCCGCTCGTCGAAGAGCGCGCCATTCACGCGCTCGCGCACATCACCGGCGGCGGTCTCACCGACAACGTGCCGCGCGTGCTGCCCGACACGCTCGACGCGCGGATCAAGCTCGGCGCGTGGCCGGTGCTGCCGATCTTCCGGTTCATCTACGAGAACGGGCAGGTCGACCGCGACGAGATGCTGCGCGTCTTCAACATGGGCATCGGCATGGTGCTGATCGTCGCGCCGCCGGACGTCGACCGCGTGTCGAAACACTTCACGCAGATCGCGCAGCCGTACTACTTCATCGGCAACGTGGTGAAGGGCAGCGGCAAGGTGCAGTACGACATCCCGCCGAGCGGCTTCGCCTCGTGGATCGAATGATCATGCGCTTGGCCGTGCTGCTGTCCGGACGCGGCTCGAACTTCCAGGCCATTCATGAAGCGATTCAGCGCGGCGAGCTGCACGCGGAGATCGTGTGCGTGATCTCGAATCGGCCGAACGCTCCGGGCATCGAGCGCGCGCACACATGGGGCTACGACGCGCACGTCATCGATCACAAAGCGTTTGCGACGCGCGAAGAGCACGAAGCCGAAGTGCTGCGCGTGCTTGAAAACGCAAAGCCCGATTACATCGCGCTCGCGGGCTACATGCGTTTGCTCAGCGCGTCCTTCGTCGAGCGCTATCGCAATCGGATGCTCAACATCCACCCGTCGCTGCTGCCGGCGTTTCCCGGCGTGAACGCGCAGGCGCAGGCGATCCTGGCGGGAGCGAAGATCTCGGGCTGCACGGTCCATCTCGTCGATGAGAATCTCGACGCGGGACCGATCCTCGTGCAGCGCGCGGTGGAGGTGCGCGACGGCGACACCGAAGAGTCGCTCGCCGCGCGCATCCTCGTGGAAGAGCACAAGGCTTACGTCGACGCGCTCAAACAGCTAGAACGGAAGCAATGACTTCCACCAGGGCTGCTTCGCCACGTCCTGCGCCGCGACGGCCGGGATTCTCGCCAGCGTCTCGGTGCCGCGCTGCACGACGATCGTACCGACGCGCTGTCCGCGCTTCACCGGCGCCGTGATGGCCTGTCCGCTGAACGCGACCTTCACGCCTTTTTCCTCGCCGCGCTTCACCAGCGCTCGCGCGTCCGAGGCCGCCATCACCGGGACGTTCTTCGCGCGCCCATCGCTCACCGGTGCCTGGGCCACGACGACGCCCTGCTTCACCGGCGTCACCATCTTGTAGTTGATGAACGCCTGATTCATCAGCCGTCCCGCGATCTCGAACGAGCTGTCCGGGCCGCGCGAGGTCTTCGCGCCCATCACGACCGCGATCAGCTCCATGTTGTTGCGCTTCGCCGATGCGGTGACGCAGAAGCCGGCCGGGCCGGAGAATCCGGTCTTGATGCCGGTCGCGCCTTCGTAGAAGCGCAGCAGGCGGTTGGGGTTGTAGATGCGCTGCAGCGTGGCGTTGCGGAACTCCATCTCCGGAATGACCGCGAGCGACTGCATGAACGGGTGCTTCATCAGCTGTTGGCCGAGGATCGCCAGATCGTGCGCGCTCATGACGTTGTTCATGCGCGGATCTTTCGACGGCAGGCCGTGCGGATCGTAGAAATGCGATTCCTTCAGGCCGAGCTCCTGCGCCTTGCCATTCATCATGTCGGCGAACGATTCCGCCGATCCGCCGATCTTCTCGGCCAGCGCTTCCGCGGCGTCATTCGCGGAATGGACCATGGTGGCGATGAGCAGGTTCTTCACCGGCCAGACCGATCCGGCGCGGAGATAAATCTGCGAGCCGCCCATCTTGCTGGCGCGGGCGGAGACCGTGATCGGCGTGTCGTAGTGGAGATTGCCGGCCTTGATCTCGTCCATGGCGATGAGCAGCGTCATCATCTTGGCCATCGACGCGGTAGGCAGCGGCGTGTGCGCGTTGTGCTCGTAGAGCACGCGGCCCGTCGACGGCTCCATCACGTATGCGGCGGTGTAGCCGGTGGGATTGTTCTGGATTGCGGGCGAAACGGGCCCGCCTTCTTCGGATTGTGCGAACGCGGGAATCGCTAATAGAGCGATTGCAACAGCGACGATCGTTCTTCTCATTTGAAGTTGCTCCTACGCAAGTCTCGCATCGCCAGACTGCACGGTGCATACCACGGATGAGATTACTTACTCGCGCGCTTTTTCGTGGCTCGGGAGGTGCGGGGGATGGAGCTGATGACGGTCCAATCGTGCTTGTGCACGACTACCGGCTCCTTCTGCTTCGGCCACAGATCGATGGGGATGTAGTAGTAGCCGTCGCCGAGGACGCGCGACTTGATGGCCAGGTCGCGCATGCTCTTGCAGAGCCCGCGCTTGCCGCGGATCGCCGCCCGCTCGACCACCAGACCCGTCGACTCCCCAACACCCTGAAACACGCTGATTTCCGCGCAGAGAGAATTCACAAGAGTCATTGGGCGGGGGGTTAGCAAGAATTGGTCCCGTCTGTTTGAAGCGTGGGGTTGCGCGGTTGCTCCCGCCCACCCTCGCTCCCGGTTTTCCGCCCACCCGCACACCCGTTACTGCACGCCGCGCAAAGCGCGGCTGGTTCTCGCGCAGACCACCACACACGCCCGGGTGGTTGGGCGGTCAGGCGACGGGCAGCGCGCGCTTTGCGCGCGCGTGCCGAACGGGTGTGCGGGTGGGCGGGAAACCGGCAGCGAGGGCGGGTGGGAGCAACCGCGCAACCGAACGTCGAACTACGAACGTAGTTCCACGTTCCAATACGCCTCATCCAGAAAGTTCTTCCAGATCTCCGGATACGTCCGTCCCTGCAACCGATGCAGCGGGTGCCATTTCGGGCGGTGCGGCTGGCGGATCAGGCGCATGTCGCTTTCGCTCAGGAGCTTGTTGCCCTTGCGCACGTTGCACGGGAGGCAGGCGCAGACGACGTTCTCCCAGGTCGACTTGCCGCCGCGCGAGATGGGCACGACGTGATCGAGCGAGAGCTCGGACGAGGGGAACTTCTTCCCGCAGTACTGGCAGCGGTTGTGGTCGCGCAGATAGATGTTGCCGCGCGAGAACTTCACTTCCTGGCGCGGCAGGCGGTCGAAGACCAGCAGCTGCACGACGTGCGGGATGAGGATGTTCTTGCTCGGCGTGCGGACGTAGTGGTCTTCCGGCTGCACCGGGATGTCCGCCCAGTTGTCGAAATCGTACGTGCGATAGTCGGAGTCGACGGCGCGCACCTGTCCCTTGTACAGAAGCGTCAGCGCGCGGCGCACGGACGTGATCTGCACTGCCTGGAACACGCGGTTCAACACCAGTACATGACCATCGAGCATACAGTTCGACTCTCCACCAGTAACAGCAAGCGGAGCGATCCTGTTTCCATGATACACGGGTGCCGTTTGCAAAAAAGCCCTGAGTTGAGACACACTTAGCTCCTGGACGAGACTCCGCGTTACGTGAGACGCCCCGGCATCTGAGCAGTCCGGGCGTCGCGGGTGTGGTTTTGGGGAGGCTATATGCGCGTTGGTTCCCGGGTTGCTCTTCTCTTCGCAATCGTATGCGCTCCGCTTCTCATGGCGGATCATTTCCGGGCGGAGTGTCCGCTGTCGCTGGTCGATTCCACGCCGCCGACGACGCGATTCGAGACTTCGGCGCACGGAGTGTTCCGCAACGGATCGCTGCTGCACGTCCTGCGCGGAAACATCCTCACGACGTACAACATCACCGATCTCGGCGATCTGCAGATCGCGCGTGACGACTTTCTCCCGTCGCTCGCGGCACGTGAGACGAACGCCGGCGTCGCGTTCGGCGCGGGCGGATATCTCTTCATCAGCAGCGAAGCCGGGCTCGAGATCTTCGACCTGCGCAACGTGCGCTCGCCCGCAACCGGCGGCACCGCGCCGATCCTCGTCGTGCGCCGCGCCGGCCTGCACTACCGCCGCCTCGCGATCAACGGCACCAAGCTCGCCGGCCTCTATCCGCTGTACGACATGCCGTGCTACCCGCTGCCCGACGTGCTCAAGCCCTGCGACACGAAGATCGACATCTTCAACATCACCACGATCAACAATCCGGTTCTCGCCGGATCGATCACCGCGAACAAGTTCGACGAGATCGGCTTCAACGACATCAACTTCAACTTCGGGTTCCTCCTCGCGGTCAGCGACGGCGGCCTGAGCGTCTACAACGTCGTCAACCCCGCGGTGCCTACGCGCATCGCGTTCGAGGGGTCGATTCCCGGCAAGTGGTTCGTCTCGAACAATACCGACTTCGTCGGCGTCGGCACCGACCGCGCCATCAAGATTTATCGCTTCAATCCTCTCTTCGCGCTCTTCGAGATCGCCCGCCTGCTCACGATCCCGAGCTATCTCGAGATCGAGCGCAGCAACCCGATCCGCTTCCATCCGCAGGCGTTCTATGACGAAGCGAACGCGCGCCTGATCACGCTCATCGAAGAGATCAATCCGCTCAATGAGGAGCCCGCGCGCACGGTGGCCTTCGACGTCTTCGACTTCACGGTGGCGCAGTTCGAGGGCTCGGTGGAGCGCATCTACGAAGACGTGACGATGACGCTGCCGGACGAGGTGAAGTACAACCCCGTCGCGGCCGGGTCGTCGGTCTACGTGATCGGCGATCAGAGCGGATTGCAGGAGTGGGGCGCGTGCAACCGCGTGACGGGACGCATCGAGCTCGACAGCGTCAACTACCTCACCTGCAGCGGCGCGGAGATCCACGGCTGGGTCACCGGCACGCAGAAGATCGTGAACGTGGAGTTGTTCCTCGACAACACGTCCCTCGGCTCGGCGAACATCGCCAGCGTGCAGCGCAACGACGTCTCGTCCACCACGCCGGTTTTCACCTGGCGCATCCTCGCGAACCTCGACACCACCGCGCGCGGCGAGCATCTGCTCCGCGCCATCGGCACGGACATCCTCGGCCAGCGGCGCCAGTTCGCATTCAAGCGCCTCTTCTTCCCCGGCACGCCGAACAACTGCGTCGTGCCGCGGCGCCGCTCGGCGGGCAGTTAGGCCATTTCTTCAACGACCCTCAATGCGGCCGACCTCGGGTCGGCCGCATTTGTTATGGGGCGTCCGATGACGATGTAGTCCGCGCCGGCGGCGATCGCTTCGCGCGGCGTCATCGTGCGGCGCTGATCGCCGGCATCGCTTCCCGCGGGGCGAATGCCCGGCGTGAGGATCACGAAGTCACCGCCGCACGCGTCGCGAATCGGCGCGATCTCGTGCGGCGAGGCGACGATGCCGCGTAAACCTGCGCACTGTGCGAGCTGCGCGAGGCGAACGGCATTGCTCATCGCGGAGCCGGCGAAGCCGATGTCGGCGAGCGACGCGTCGTCGAGGCTCGTGAGAATGGTGACGCCGAGGATGAGGAGAGAGTCGTGGGAGCAGGCACGGAGCATCGCTTCGCCGCCGGACGCGTGCACGGTGGTGATCGATGCGCCGAGGGAGGCGACCTCGGCGATGGCGTGCTGCGCGGTGTTGGGGATGTCGTGGATTTTCAGATCGAGGAACACGCGCTCGCCGCGCGAGACGACTTCGCGCACGATCGATGGCCCGAGGGACGTGAACGCCTGCAGGCCGATCTTGAAAACGCCGGCGGCGCCGCGCAGCTGATCGACGAGGCGAAGGACGTCATCGCGCGTGGAGACGTCGAGAGCGATGACAAGACGGTCGCGCGGTTGCATAAAATCGAGGCGTGGACAAGTTTACCGTGGCCAAGACCCTCGATGAGATCGCGCGATACATCGAGCTGAGCGACCCCAAGCCCTTTCGCGCGCGGGCATTCGAGAAAGCGGCGCGTGCGATCGAGAGTATCGACGACGACATCGAGCAGGTCGTCGCCGAAGGAAAACTGTACGACATCGACGGCGTCGGCAAAGGGACGGGCCAGATCGTCGAAGAGCTCGTGCGCGACGGCTCGTCGCGTTATCTCGACGAGCTGCGCGCGCAATATCCGCCTGGCATTTTCGAGCTGTTGCGCGTGCCGCACTTCGGCCTGAAGAAAGTCGGGCAGGTCTACTCCGAGCTCGGCATCGCCACGCTCGACGACCTCGAGAAAGCGGCGCGCAACGGCACGCTGGCGAAGTTGAAAGGCTTCGGCGCGAAGACCGCGGAGACCGTGCTCCAGGGAATCGAGTTCGCGCGGCTGCGGGAGTCGCAGTTCCTGCTGCCGGTCGGCATCGAGGCCGGCGAGTCGCTGCGCGAGCGGCTCGCGGACATCGACGAGATCGAAGACGCGGAGATCACCGGCAGCGTGCGCCGCCGCCTCGAAGTGATCCGCAACGTGAACATTCTCATCGCCACGAAGAAGCCGAAGATCGTCGCGGAAAAGCTCGCCGGCCTCGCCGCGAATCTCGAGCAGATCGACGACACGACGTACAAGGGACTGATCCGCAGCGAAGTGGACGTGCTCTTTCATCTCGCCACGCCCGACAACTTCGGCAGCGAGTTGGTGCGCACGACCGGCTCGACGGAATTTGTCGAAGCGCTCGGAAAGATCGCGAAGGCGAAGACGGAGAAGGACGCGTTCAAAGCCGCGAAGGTGCCGTTCGTCGAGCCGGAGCGTCGCGAGACCGCGGACGATCTGAAGCAGAAGAAGCGTCCGAAGCTCGTCGAGCTTACCGACCTTCGTGGCACGTTTCACGTGCACACGACATACTCCGACGGCCGCAACAGCATGACGGAAATGCTCTCCACCGCGCGCGAGCGCGGCTTCGAGTACGTCGGTATCTCCGATCACTCGCAGGCGGCGTATTACGCCGGCGGCTTGAACGACGCGCGGTTGCGGCAGCAGCACGCGGAGATCGCGCGGCTCGAGCCGGAGATGAAACCGATGCGCGTCTTCCGCGGCACGGAAGCGGACATCCTCAACGACGGCGCGATGGATTACGGCGCCAAGATCCTGTCGCGCTTCGATTTCGTCATCGCCTCGGTGCACTCGAATTTCAAGATGTCGAAAGAGGAGATGACGGACCGCATCCTGCGCGCGCTCGACGATCCGCACGTCACCTTCCTCGGCCACATGACCGGCCGCAAGCTGCTCAAGCGCGAGGGTTACACCGTCGAGTACGACCGCATTTTCGAGAAAGCGGGCGAGCGCGGCGTGATGATCGAGATCAACGGCAATCCCAATCGCCTCGACGTCGACTGGCGCCACATCAAACGCGCGCTCGATCGCGGCGTCGTCTTCTCGATCAATCCCGACGCGCACTCGATCGGCGAGTACAACGCGCTGATCACCGGCACGTGGGTGGCGCGCAAAGCGGGGCTCACGGCGAAGGAGATCTTCAACGCGCGGCCGGTGGAGGAGGTGGAGGAGTGGTTTGCCGGCCGCAAGGCGCGGCGCACCGGGTGAGTGGTGCGCCGCGCCGTCGCATAGGAGAAAGAAACGCGCTAATTTACGGCTAGCGCTTTGCCGTAAAAACAATCATCAATGCGCGGTTGCTTTGGGCCTGCTTCTGCGCGCTGATGATCACAGTCTGTCCGAGCTTGAGGTTCAACGTCGTCTTCATCATCGGCGAAAGCACATCGCCTTCCAGCCGCGACAATTTGAAATCCGTCAGGTTGATCGAGTCGCTCGAGGCGTCGTACTCGCCGAACTTGAAATCCGCGCGATATCCGGTGAGATCGATCTCTCCCGGCTCCCCTTCCTTGCCGAGAACTTCGGCGCTGCCGATGTTGTCGAGCGCGTTGTAGCGCAGCAGGGCGAGCTTCGAGGCCACGTCCTTCAGCTCCGCCGGAACGCGTCCTTCACTCGCGCCCGAGCGCGTGGCAGCGACGAGCCGCACCGAGAGGCGAAACGCCTGCGCCTCGACGTCGAAGTCCTGGAGCGCCGCGGCGATCTTCTTCAGATTCTCCGGCTGGTCCGTCACCACGAGCGAATTGCCCGAAGACCGGATCGAGATCGATCCTTCTCCGCTCATGAGGGGTTTGATCACCGCCGCCGCGTTCTCGGCCTTCTTGAACTTGAACTGGAACGTGCGCACGGTCAGGCTCTTCCCCGCGTCCGCGGCGTCATCCGCAAACGCGGAGGCCGCGACGAGGAGAAGAGTCAGGGCAATGGTCAAAAGTCGCTTCATAAGTCCGCCGGAAGATTTTCATCGAAGATCATCACGATCTTCACGTCGTTGGAGTCAGTCGGGACTTCGAGAATCGTCGCGCTGTCTGATTGATACGTTTCCACGACCGGTTTCGTCGTGAGCGCTCTTGAGGTGGTGATATTCGCCCGGGAGACCTGCGCGAGCATCGACGCGGGAATCGTTTCCTGCTGCCGGTACGCGAGGCTCGCGCCCGTCACCGCGACGGCGAACGTCGCCGCAATCGCGAGGCGGCGCGTCCAGTTCTTGCGCGGGAACGACACCACGGTCTTCTCGGCATCGCGCACGCGCACCTGGCGCATCACGTCGTCGACGAACGCCTCGACGCCGCCGGGAGGCACGAGATCGTCGCCGCCGAGGGCGCGGAACATGACGTCGGGATTGACGGAGGCCGCGAAGTCGAGGCAGCGGTCGCACGCGCGGAGATGTCCGAGGAGCGCCGCGTCATCGGTTGCGGCCTGAAAGTTCGTCCGGAAGTAATCGCACGACATCATCGCGACCTCCAGAGCTGCGCGTATTCGGGAAAGCGTTTCTGCAACTGCTGCTGCATCAGCTTCCGGGCGTTGAAGAGGTGATTGCGCACCGTCGACTCGCGGCAGCCGAGGATCTTCGCGATCTCGGCGGACGGCAGATCTTCCATCTGATTCATGACGAAGATCGTCTTCTGCTTCGGCGAGAGGACGGAGGCGACCTCGTTGAACACGTTCTCGACTTCCTTACGCTGCACGACCACACCCTGCTCGGCGTCGGCGGACGTTTTCACGAGCCGCAGCGTCGAGTTGACGGCGTTGTCGCGCGACTGCTTGTTGCGCATGAAGTCGATGGCCACGTTCGTCACCATGCGGTACAGCCAGGTATCGAACGCGTATTGCGGGTCGTATTTCTCGAGGTTCTCCCAGAGTTTGAGGAAGACGAGCTGGGAGATGTCTTTCGCATCCTCGGCGTTTCCGATGATGCGGTAGCAGAGCGCATAGACCTTGGACGTCTTGCGGCGCACGAGGGTCTCGAACGCTTCGGTATCGCCGTCGCGGATGGTCTGGACCAGCTGGCGGTCATCGACCTCGACGGTAGGAGTCGTCGTCATCATCAGGCGGAGCTCGAGGGACATGTTCCCCGTAATACGGGCGTGGTTTCGGAAACGTCTAGGCTGCCTCCGCCCTTCCCGGTGGAGGACAGGCACTCCTGCCTGTCCGGGCTGGTGGGACAGGCAGGAGTGCCTGTCCTCCACTGATGCAACTGCTACAATTGACAGAACATGCGAGTTCTGGTCGTCGGGCAAGGTGCGCGGGAACACGCCATCTGCTGGAAGCTGAAGCAGTCCCCGAGCGTGAAGGAAATCTACGCCGCGCCCGGGAACGCCGGCATTGCCGCCGTGGCCGACTGCGTGCCGATCGGCGTGGCCGACATCATCGAACTGGCCGATTTTGCCGAACAGCTGAAAATCGACGTCACCATCGTCGGTCCCGAGCTCCCGCTGACCCTCGGCATCGTCGACGAATTCCAAAAACGAGGGCTTCCGATCTTCGGGCCGACCCGCCTAGCGGCAGAGCTGGAAGGATCGAAAGTCTTCTCGAAAGAATTCATGCGGAAGTACTCGATCCCGACCGCGAACTCGATCGCCTGCAGCTCGATGGACGAGGCGAAGAAGGCGATGAAGGAGTTCAGCTACTCCTGCGTGCTCAAAGTGGACGGGCTCGCGGCCGGCAAAGGCGTGCTGGTGGTCGAGTCGGCGAAGGAAGCGGAAGAGTTCCTGCGCATGGTCTTCGAGGAGAAGAAGTTCGGCAACGCCGCGAACCGCATTCTCGTCGAAGAGTTTCTACGCGGTGAGGAAGTCTCGTTCATGGTGATCACGGACGGGAAGAAGTCGCTCCCGCTCGCGCCGGCGAAGGACTACAAGAAAGTCTTCGATGAAGACAAAGGCCCGAACACCGGCGGCATGGGCGCGCACTCGCCGGCGGTCGTGTTAGGCGCGGAGACCGCGGCCGAGGTGATGCGCACGATCATTCTCCCGACCGTGCAGGGCATGTCGACCGAGGGACGGCCGTACACGGGAGTGCTGTACGCGGGGCTCATGCTCACCGAAAACGGGCCGAAAGTGCTCGAGTACAACTGCCGTTTCGGCGATCCGGAAACGCAGGTGCAGATGCTGCGGCTCGAAGACGATCTCGCCGACATCTGCCTGCGCGTCGCGCGCGGCAACCTCGGCGACATCAAAGCGCTGACGTGGAAGAAGGAAGCGGCGGCGTGCGTGGTCATCGCCGTCGAAGGCTATCCGGACGATTTTCAGAAAGGACAGGAAGTGGCCATCGATCCGATCGACGACGAGTCGGTCGCGATCTTCCACGCTGGCGTGGTGAAGCGCGACGGGAAGCTCGTGAACCAGGCGGGCCGCGTCGTGAGCGTCTGCGCCCGCGGCGCCACGCTCACCGAGGCGCTGGCGAAGGTGTACGCCGCCGCGCCGAAAGTGCGGTTCCAGGGCGCGCACTACCGCCGCGACATCGGCTACCGCGCACTCGAAGCCGTGCAGACGCCGGGCCGCAGCGGGATCAGCTTCCGACCAGTTTCATGACAAAACCTTGGGTTCTCATCGTGATGGGCAGCGACTCCGATGCGGAGGTCATGTCCCAGGCCGCGGCCGCGCTCGACGAAGTGGGCATTCCGTACGAGTTCACGGTCGCATCGGCGCATCGCAGTCCCGATCGCACGAAGCGCGCGATCACGGAAGCGGAAGCGAACGGCGCGCAGGTGTTCATCGCCGGCGCGGGGATGGCGGCGCATCTGCCGGGCGTCGTCGCTTCGCTGACGACGAAGCCGGTGATCGGCGTGCCGCTCGCGAGCGGCGCGTTGCAGGGGCTCGATGCCCTGTATGCGATTGTCCAGATGCCGCCGGGGATCCCGGTGGCGACGGTGGCGATCGGCGGCGCGCGCAACGCGGGCGTGCTCGCAGCGCAGATCCTCGCCACGAGCGATGCGGAGCTCGCGGCGAAGCTGCAGCAGCAGCGCGTATCGATGGCCGAGGGAGTGGCGGCGAAGTCGAAGAAGGTGGAAAAATCGACGCGGTGATGAGATGCATCACCACGATCACAGCCACCATCATCACGAGACCGTCTCCCGCAAACTGACGATCGCCACCTGCGCGAACCTCGTCGTGGTCGCCGGCGAGATCGCCGTCGGGCTCTACGCCGGCTCGCTCGCGCTCCTCGGCGATGCACTGCACAATCTGACGGATTCCGCGGCGCTGCTGATCGCGCTCATCGCCGTCCGCCTCGAACGCCGCGCCCCGACGAGCGGCAAATCATTCGGCTATCAGCGCGCCGGCATTCTGGCCGCGTTCATCAACGCGGGCCTGCTCGTCGCGTTCACGGTGTTCATCTTCCGCGAGGCGTACTTGCGTCTGATGCAGCCGCACGCCGTCGAGACGGGGCCGATGCTGATCACCGCATTCATCGCGCTGCTGGTGAACTCCGCCACGGCGATCTCGCTCAAACACGAGAGCCGCGAGGATGTGAACGTCCGCGGCGCGTTCGTGCACATGATCGGCGACGCGGTCTCGTCGTTCGGGATCATCGTCGCGGCGGTGCTCATCCGCGTCACCGGCAACACGTTCTGGGACGCCGCGATCTCGATGTTCATCGGCGTGCTGATTCTCTGGAGCAGCTACGGCGTGCTGAAGGAGTCGGTGAATCTGCTGTTGGAGGGAACGCCGAGCGGCATCGATCCGGACGACGTCACGCAATCGCTAGGCAAGATCGACGGGATTTACGGCGTGCATCACCTGCACATCTGGGCGCTCGGTCCGTCGCGGCCTGCGCTTTCATGTCACCTGATGGTCGGCGACGTGCCGCTGGCAAGCACGGCGAAGATTCTCGAGGACGTGAATTCCGTGCTCGCGCGCGACTACCGCATCGCGCACACGACGATTCAGTTCGAGCTGGCGGAGTGCGACGTGAACGATCCGTACTGCGTGCCTTTTACTTCGGCACGGCGTACGACTCCGGGTAGGTGAACGTCACCAGCGCGCGGGTCACGCCGTTCTGCAACGCGATGGCGAGGTTCGGCGAGAAGACGTAGAACGGGCGCAGGTCGATCGGGTTGGCGACGAGGAGCGTGCCGTTCGTCGCGCAGACATCGCCGCGCTGCTGCATGGTCTCGATCGGGCGCTTGATGCGCATGTTCGTGTAGAGCTTCGAAATATCGTCGCGCAACGCGCCGACCGCCTTCTGCGTGTACGTCTTCTCGAACGACGTGACCGCGAGCTCTTCCTTCGCCACGCGTCCCGCCGCGTCGTATGTGTACGTCGCCGCCGCGGCCCAATCCGTCTTCGGCGCGCCCTCGGGGAGGTAGCCTTCGTATCCGCCTTTGAAGTTCACGGCGACGAGCGCGTCGTTCTGATAGCCGTAGTCGGCGGTCATGTGGATGAGGTGATTGCACGCGGCGGTGTTCTGATAGTCCGACTCCTGCCGCGCGATGCGTCCCGACGCGTCGTATACGTACTGATTCGTGTAGCGCTGCGCGTCGACGACGAGGTCTTCGCGGTCGAGCAGCCAGTACGCCTTCGCCGCCCGCGTGCGCGACGTACGTCAGCACTTCGCCGCCGATCGTCGACGTGATTTTCTCGAGGTACTCCGAGCCCTGCACGAGGCGAACGGTGTTGCCCTGCTTGTCGCTCCAGGTCTGCAGCACGTCGCCGGAGTACGTCCACCCTTCCGCGCGGCGCGCGTCCTGAATCGCCTTCTGCCGCGCGGCGTTGTAGCGCAGCGAGTCGTACATCGTGCCCTGCTTGAAGAGGCACGGCAGGATGTCGTTCTGGTTGAAGCGCGCGTCGGAAAAGTAGGTCGCGCGCGTGGCCGACGCGCCGTCGACGCACGGGCGCGAGTTCCACACCGCGGACTTTACGAGATACGGGCCGTGCCAGCAGCGATGGCACCACGTGGTGCCCGCGGGAAGTTTGTGGCCGCAGTACGAGCAGACGATCTTCGTGCGCATTTCTTCGAGCTCGCGCTGCAGCCCGTAGACGCGCTCGTCGATCGCCGATTTCTCGTCGACCTCCGGCGTGAGCTCCGCGTAGCGGCGATAGCGCTCGATTGCTTTGACCAGGTCGCCCTGCTTCTCGAGCACCATGGCCTGGTTGTACGGAATCGCCGGATCGTTCGCGCGCAGCTGTTCGGCCTGGGTGAAGAGCCCCATCGCGTTCGCGAGCTCGCCTTTGCCGTAGAGGAACTTCGCGCGGTTGAAGAGATCCGCGTATTCCTGATCGGCCTGACGTTTCTTCTGCAGCTCGCGCTGAAACTCGAGATCGAGCTGCAATTTCGCGATGTTCGGCTTCTCCGCGCCGTCCGGATGCACCTGCAGGTAGCGATCGACCTTCACCTGCGCGTCGGAATACCGCCCCGAGCGCGCGAGCACGACGGCCATGTTGTACAGCACCGCCGCCTGATCCGGCTTCGCCGCATCGGCCTTTGAGTACTGCTCGTATGCCGAGGCGTACTCGCCGAGGTCGGCGAACTTTTTCGCGAAGAAGACGGCCTTGGTGAATTCTTCTTCGGTGTTAGGCGCGGGTGTAGGCGCAGGTTGCTCCTGCATCATTGCCAGGAGAAGAACAAGCAGGAGTCTCATCGCAGGAACTCCTCGACAACCGCCGACAACCAAAGCCTCTGATCTTCCGACGGCTGCGTCCTTGCGAGCACGAGATACAGCGCGTGCCGCTTCTGCTGCGGCGTGAATTTGCCGCTGCTGTCGCGCAGCACGCGGTCCGGCGCGGCTTCGACTTCGGGCTCGACCTCGAAGACGACGTCGCGTGCATCCTGCGGCGCCCAGTGCTTCTTCACTTCATTGCCGAACAGCTTCGTCATCAGGCCGAGGCGATCGCTTTCGCTCGACGCCGAGCGCGCGGCCGCGGCGAGACGGCCGCGCATTCCCGAACCTTCGATGAGCAGCCGCAGGTTCGAGAGCAGTTGGATGCGCTGCATGCAGGCTTCGAAGATCTTCGCCTTCACTTCTTCATCCGTGATGGCGGCCGAGGCCTTGAGCACGTTCTGAATGCGCTGTGTTTCGTAGCTGACGAAGCCCTCCGCCGTGTCTTGCGCGGAGAGCATTTCTTCTTCGGTGGGGGCGTTTGGGGAGGGGGCCGGTGCGTTTTCGGCGGAGACTTTTTGTTCTTCGACGGGGGGCTCGGTGACGACGGGGGGAGCAGGCGAGGACGCCTGCTGATCAGCCGGCGGGGACGCCGGCGTTGCGAGCGGGGGGGCGGCGACGCCGATATCCGCGAGGGGCAGATCGAGCGCGGCGGCCGTGGGCTTCGTGGTGTCGAGCGTGCGCGTGGTCTTGAGATCGTCGGCAAGCGTGACGATGGGTGCAGACGTCACGTTAGGCGGCGGAACGAGACGCGGCGTGCCGAGGAGCGGCGTTACGGGAGGATCGACATCCAACGCGCGCACCGGCTCCGCGTCCGTCGACAAATTCATGTCGAGCAAGCGCTCGCGCACGCGGAGGCGAATCTCCTCCGCGGTGCGGATCTGCAGCTCGCGTTGCGCGGCGGTCATTCCCGTGTTCTCGCAATGGCACGGGCCGAATTTGTCTGTGTCGTATTGCGGCTGTTTGGCGCGGATGAACTCGACGACTTTCGCGTTCGCCGCGGCGCGCGCATCTCTCGCGCGCTCGCATGAAGCCTGCGTCGCGTACAGCGGGGTCGCGGAGAACTCGACACGCTGCTTGTTGTCGGGGCGATAGAGCTGGACGTGATAGTGGAACACGTCGCAGGCGCGGCCCGCCGGGGGCGGCGGGCAGACCAGCGGCGCGGTCTGCGCGACGAGCGAGCCCGTGGTCAGCAACACCAGTGGGAAGAGCTTTCGCATGGGACCGGCCGCGATTGTAATCGATGGATTCAACGGGCGCGTCTGATGGTCGTATTGCACAGGTAAGGAGACACGACATGAAGAAACGTATCGCAATCGCAGTCAGCATCCTGGCGGTCGCAGCGATCGCCGCGGTTCCGTTCGTCTATGCCGGGCCGCATCGCGGCATGCGCGCCCACGGCGGCGGAGGCGGATTCGGATTTTTCGGCGGAGGCCGGCATCTCGAGCATCTCGCCGAGGAACTGAAGCTGAGCGACCAGCAGGTCGAGCAGATCAAAGGCATCTTTACGGACCTGCATGCGCAGAACAAGCAGTATCGTGAAGGCATGCATGACGGCATGAAGGCCATCGTCGACACGCTGCTCAAGAATCCGAACGACACCGCGGCCGCGCAGGCGCTGATCGATCAGCAGACCGCGAACGAGCGGGCGCTGAAGACGAACACGCTCACCGCCACGTCGAAGGCGCTGAACGTCCTCACGGCGGAACAGCGCACGCAGCTCTCGCAGCTGATCGAAGAGCGGCACGCGCGCATCGAGCGGTGGCGCAAGTAGCATTGGGTGGAATCCGAACGCGAGCTCGTCGAGCGCGCGCGAGCAGGAGACACCGGCGCGTATGACGCGCTGGTGTCTCACTATGTGAAGCGCGTGATGTCCGTGGCCTGGGGCATTGTGCGAAACGCACACGACGCCGAGGACCTCGCGCAGGAGGCATTCGTGAAGGCGTATCAGAGCCTCGGCCGCTTTCGGGCCGGCGAGCCGTTCGGACCATGGATCTTTCGCATCACCGCGAATCTCGCGCTCGACGTGCTGAAGCACCGGAAGCGAGTGCGGCAGGAGGAGATTACGGAGCGGGAACCGGCGGCGCGGCGCGATCGCAGCGACCTGCCGGCGCAGACGAACGAGATCGCGCGGCGGATCGACGAGGCCCTCGGCGAGCTGCCGGAGATGCAAGGCATCGTGGCGCGGTTTCATCTCGTCGAGGAGTTCGAGCATCGGGAGATCGCGGCGATGACGGGACTGAGCGAAGGCACCGTGCGCTCGCACCTGTCACACGCGCGGACGAAATTGAAAGAGAAACTGGCGGATTTGTACGGAGGGATCGATGACTGACGAAGAATTCTTCAGGCGTTTGCGCGGCGATGCCGCACCGCTCCGCTACGAGCCCGATCCGTTCACGCTCGCGCGCATCCGCGCGCGGATTCGCGAGCGCCTGCAGAGTCCCCTGCAGAGTCCAACGGTGAGCGAGCAGCTCGCCGCCTGGTTCCGCCCGCTCGCGGTCACGCTCTCGGCGATCGGCCTCGCGGCGGTGATCGGAATCGCCGCGATCGATACGAACGACAACGGCAATACCCTCGGCGACTCCGGCGTCGAGATCGTGATGGCGGGAGATACGTACAGTGTCGGTCCGTGACAAGAAGACGATCGCGATCGCGGCCGTCGTGCTGGTGATCACGTTCCTCTCCGGCGCGGCCGCCGGATTCCTCATCGCGCACGTCGGCATGTTCCGACGCGGTCCGTTCCCCGGCCGCAGCCGCCACGTGCCCCAGATGATGGTGCGCCATCTCTCGCGTACGCTCGATCTCACGGACGATCAGCGCAAGAAGGTCGACGAGATCGTGATGCGCCATCACGCGCGCATCGTGCAGCTGCAGGATTCGACGCGGCCGCAGCTGCGGCAGGAGCTCGACGCCGCGAACCGCGAGATCGAAGCGCTGCTCACGCCGGAGCAGCGTCAGAAGTTCGCGAAGATGCGGATGCAGCTCGAGCGTCGCGGAGATAGAGGGCGAAGGGGATCCACCAGATGAAGTCGTTCGTCACGCAGAGCACCGCGCTCTTCAACGGCCACGCTCCGCTGGCGATGAGCTGAACGAGCCCGATCGGCCCAAGCACCTTGCCGAGAAGTCCGATCGCGGCGATGAGAGACCCGCGCTCCGGCACGCGCGCCACTTCCCAATAGAGAAAGCCGTAGATGCCGACGACCATGCCGAGGCAGGCGAAGATCTCGGGATAGTTGGAGAGCGGCATTCCGGCGAAGCGGAACAGCCACTGCGGATCGAGCGCGCTGTACGCGCCCCAACCGAGGTTGTACGCGCCGGCGATGGCGAAGACGATGCGGTGGAAGTTACGGCGCTTCATTCGACCCGCGTAAAGAAAACCTGTTCCGTGCCGTTTTCGTCGATCGCCACGAGCCTGTCGCCATTCCAATGCATCGGCGGCAAGGTTCCCCATTGTTGATGAACGGATGAATAGAAACGCTCGAACCGGAGCACGTCGCCGTCAGCATAGGCCGTTCCCACACGTTGATGGAGCAGATACACATCGATGCGTTGCCTGGTTTGGATGAACGTGTAGTGAGAACCGCGATGACTTTCGAATACGCCATTGAAACGGACGTTCCGAGGAGGAACTGGTGCCGGCGGAGTCGCGGTCGCCGCGGGCACCTGCAGTGCCGGCTGCTCGGCTTTGCGGTTGAAAAAGACCGCCGCTGCAACCATCAGCAGTGTCGCAACCACGACTCCCGCCGTTCGGACGACCCGTTTGCGGCGGCGGGCTTCTGCTTCTCCGGCCATTTCGTAAATCGACGCGATGAGCGGCTGGGCGTCAATGTCCTGCTGCCGCAGCTGTTCGTCGATCCACTCCATCGGAGCATTCCTGAGCTGCTCGACCAGCGCATCGAACGACGCACCAGACTTGTTCATCGACGCTGTCTCCGGAGCCATCGCTCCAGGCGGCGATTCATCGTGTAGATCGAATCGCGTGACGGTTCGCGCAACGCCTGGGCATACTCCTCCGCGGTTTCGAACTGCTCGCTCGCCCGAAGCTCGATATACCGCAGCAACACGTGCTCGCCGGCGAACTCGCGCTGGAGCGCACGCAGCAGTTCCTGGGCTTGCAGTTCGTCCTCGGCGGACGCGCGTGTGACGTCCGGAATCTCGGCAGCGTTGATCGTTCCAGGAAGCGCTTCCTCGCCATGCGCGATCGAGAGATGAATCGCTTGATTCTCGCGGCGCGCGAAGTGATGCGAGATCAGGCTGTGAATCGTGCCGGCAAAGAATTCGAGCTCGCTCTTTCCCTTCGGCAGCCGGCGCGTGCCGGACAGGTACCGGCGAAATGCTTCGTGGACGAAATCGCACGCGGAGACGTCCGGTGGGTCGAATCCGGCGCTCTGACTGCGCCACGTGTAGCGCCGGATCTGCCGGGTCGTATACACCAGCAGACGTTTCACCAGCGGCTCGAGGTCGATGGCCATATCTCCTTAGAGAGTAATCCCGCCACTTTGCTTCGCATTCGCCACTTCGAAAAAAATTTTCTTACCCGGCGAACACCCCACGGAGACACGGCATGCATCCGTGGAGGAAATCCGATGATCACGCTCCTTCTGCTCACCAGCCTCTCCGTGACGCTCTGTATTCACATCACGCTCACGCTCCGGGTGACTGCGCGCCGGCGATCCACGAGAGCAGTTCCTCGCCGTCGAACACGCTCGGCGTCAAACAGCCGCGCAATCCTTCGAGGCGCTCGAGCGCGAAGACGATCGGCAGGATGGCGAGGCGCTGGTCGTGGCTCGCGATTTTTTCCACGCGATCGCCGGCGCGCACTTCGACCGCGCCGCCGGGCGTGCCGAAGCGGAAGGGCTTGACGATCTTCGCAGCGAAGCGCGGCCAGCGTCCGAGGAGACGGAGCATCGGCATGGCGAGGGAGGATTCGAATTCGACGTGGGCCTCGGCGTCGATGCCTAGCTCGCGGCGGAGCAGCTCGCGGTCGGGTGTTTTCAGGATGCGGCCACCCGAGGCCGCGGCGCTGGCGATGGCGGCTGCACCTTTGGCGTTGCGGTTGTTGATGCGGAGCGTGATTTCGACGTGGTTTGGTGCGCCGAGTCTTCGCACGAGTGCTCCGGACACTGCAGGAAGGGACGAGAGTCCCGGAATCACGGCGACACCGCGCGCGCGAGCAAGCGAATCGAGTTCGCGGTCGTCGAGGAGATCGAAGAACCATCGCTCGTCGTCGGCAATGTCGAGCCAATGGGCGCCGGCTTCGACGGCGGTGCGGACGAGGTTGCGGTCGAGTTGTTGGAAGGGGCCGGCGGTGCAGGCGACGGCGAAGGCGTTCTGCAAGCTTGCTCCACGGCCGGCGGGAACGACTTCGTAGTTGCCGGAGAGCTCGCGCACGAGGAGGGAGCCGAAGACGCCGCGCGCGCCGAGGACGATTACGCGTTTCGGAGCCATCGCGCGATGAGGATCGTCCAGAGCGTGAAGAGGGGGAAGAGGATGGCCGAGGAGACGATCTCGCCCGTGGAGTGATGCAGCAGCGCGAAGAGGGCGAGGGCGAAGCCGCTGACGGCGATCGGCGGCGCGAGGAGGTTCGCGAGGCGCGGCATCGTCTTCCAGCCGGCAGCGGCGAAGAGGACGAAGGCGAGCGTGTAGAGGCCGTTCGCGGCGTAGCCGGTCATGGTTTCGAGCTCGCGATCGAGGAGCGCGAAGGCGTCGCCGCGCAGTTGCGGGAGGATGACGAGATAGCGCATCTGCGTGGCGATGTCGATCGACGCGCCCGCGGTTCCGATGGCGAGCGCCGCGAGCGGAATCGCGCCGCCGAGCCGCTTCGCGAGGACGGCGTAGAGCGCGATGAGCGTGATCACGGCGAGCTGCCACGCGAGCCAGCCAGCGGTCCACGCGGCGCGATGGGCGGTGATGTAGGCGATGCGCGCGTCATCCGCGGCGGGAGGAAGCGCTTCGCGCAGGAACAAGAGCATGAACGCCGCGGCTACGACGTGCGCGGCCGCGGCGATCCATGCAATGGTGGCATCACGCATTCGCTGCGGCGGCTGCGGCCTGCATCTCGGCCCACATCTGCGGCGTGGTCGCCGGCTGATTCACGACGTCGGTGTACTCGAACAGCGCGGTCGAGAGATAGCGCTCGCCGGTATCCGGCAGCACCGCGACGACGCGCTTGCCCGGTCCGAGCTCTTTCGCCACTTCGAACGCCGACCACGCCACCGCGCCGGCGGAGATGCCGACGAACAGTCCTTCTTCCTTCGACAGCGCCCGCGCGACGCGCACCGCATCCTCGAACGCTACATCGATCACCTGATCGACGACGCTCGCGTCGTAGATCGACGGAATGATGCCGGCGCCGATGCCCTGGATCTTGTGCGGGCTGTGCGTCCCGCCTTTGAGCACTGTCGACTCGACCGGCTCGACGGCGACGATGCGAATTTTGTCTTTCCCCAGCTCCTGCTTCAGCACCTGTCCGACGCCCGTGACCGTGCCGCCGGTGCCAACGCCGGCTACGACGGCATCGACGCGTCCGCCGGTGTCGCGCAGAATCTCGCGCGCGGTCGTCTCGCGATGGATTTTCAGGTTCGCGGGGTTGTCGAACTGCCGCGAAAGCCACGCGCCCGGCGTCTTGTCCGCATACTCGCCGGCGACGCGCTGCGCTTCTTTGATGCCGGCCGGTCCCGGCGTAAGGATCAGCTCCGCGCCTAACGCCTGCAGGAGCTTGCGCCGCTCGATCGAGAACGTGTCGGGCATGACCAGCACGCAGCGATAGCCTTTCGCCGCGGCGACGAACGCGAGTCCGATTCCGGTGTTGCCGCTGGTCGCCTCGACGATCGTCGAGCCCGGCCTGATCTCGCCCGCCTTTTCGGCTTCGTTGACCATCGAGATCGCGATGCGGTCCTTCACCGACGACAGGGGGTTGAACGCTTCCAGTTTCGCCACGACCTCGGCCGCATTCTCCGGGCCGACTTTGCGAATGCGTACGAGGGGCGTGTTTCCGATGAGCTCCGTGATGTTGTCGTAAATCCGCTCTGACATGTGTGCTCCTTCCCGAAAAGAAAAAGACCCGGGCCGGAATGGGCTCGGGTCGAGAAATTGTACATCTACCGCGTTTTAGTGCTCGGTCGCGCTCCCGCTGGCCTGTCCGAGGTAACGGTAGCCGATCTTCGCCACGGCGACGATCACGGCGGCGTCGGTGCCGACGGCTTTCTGCAGCTTGCGGCGCAGGCGCGTGACGTGGGTGTCGACGGTGCGGCTGTTGAGGTTGAGGTCGACGCGATAGTTCCAGACGCGCGAGAGCAGCTCGTCGCGCGGGACGACGCGCTCCTTGTTCTTGAAGAGATACATCAGGAGATCGAACTCTTTCGGCGAGAGCTTGAGCTTCTGCCCGTTCGCCGCGGCCTCGCGCGTGGCCGGATCGAGGCGGATCAGCGAGTCTTCGCAGATCGCCTTCGACGTCGCGGTCACGACCTCGCTGCGGCGCATGACCGCGTCGATGCGCGCGAAGAGCTCCTGCACGCCGAACGGTTTGGTGACGTAATCGTCGGCGCCGCCGCGCAGCCCGCGCACTTTGTCGGTCTCCTGGCCGCGTGCGGTCAGGAGAATCACCGGCACTTTCGAGACTTTGCGGATGTGGTCGAGCACTTCGAATCCGCTCTTCTTCGGCAGCATCAGATCGAGCAGGATGAGGTCGGGCGATTCCTGGTGGTACAGCCGGATCGCCTCTTCGCCGTCGCCGGCGGTCACGGTTTCGTAGTTCTCATGGCGGAGATTGATCTCCAGCCCCTGGCGGAGTCCGGCCTCGTCCTCCACGATCAGAATCTTCGTCATCATTGTCTCCATTTCGAACTAGTTACGCTTGGAGCAGGGGGAAGTTTCTAAAACGCTTCGCGTGCGCGCAGGGCCGGGACTTTCTCAGGCGCGCCGCTGAGACCGCGGGGAAACATCAACCGGAACGTGGAGCCGCTGCCGGGGACGGATTCGAGCTCGACGCGGCCGCCGTGCGATTCGACGATCTGCTGCACGAGCGTCAAACCGAGTCCGGCGCCGCGGCGCGTGGTGGTATCCGAGAATTGCGCGCGATAGTACGGGTCGAAGATCCTCGCCGCATCTTTCGGGTCGATGCCGATGCCGTGGTCTTTCACTTCGATGATCACGTGCTCGTCACTCTGGCGCAGGATGACATCGATTGCGCGATTTTCCTCACCCGAGTATTTGATCGCGTTGTCGATCAGATTCAGGAGCGCGCGCGAAACGGAGTCGCGATCCCACAGCTGCTCCTCGATCGTGTCGTCGAGATGCAGGGCGACGGTGAAGCCTTTGCTGCGAATCCACGACTCGTACGTGGAGACGAGGGTGCGGATGAGATCGCGCGGCGCGACCGGCGTGAAGGCCAGCGCTTTCGTGCTGCGGTTCTGGATGCGCGCGACGTCGAGGACGTTCTCGACGAGATGCGAGAGCAGAAGCACTTCGCGCAGGACCTGGTCTTCGATCTCCACCCGCTCGTGAGCGTGCAGCTTGCCGCGCTTGAGCGTCTCCGCGCCGAGGCGGATCATCGACAGCGGCGTCCGCAGCTCGTGCGAGACGTTGGCGATGAGCGCGCCGCGCAGTTTCATTGTCTCGGTTTCTTTGTTGATGCCGCGAAGCGCGAGATAGGCGCCGAGGCCGGTGAGGAGTAATGCGACGAGGCTGAGCCAGAGGCTCATCGTCCGATGGTTCTGCCAGCCGCGTCCGCCGACGTATTCGGTGCGCACGACCGCGCGGACGGCGAAGGCATCGAGCGGCGGCGCGAGCCTCGCTGTGAACGCGAAGCCATCCTCGATTTTCTTGAGACCCTTTTCGTTGCTCCGCACGACCGACACGTCGGCCTGCTGTTTGAGACCCAACGTGCCCCGCGCGGCACCCTGCACCGCGCCGAGCAGGCGCTGCGGATCGTAGTCGTACTTCACCGTGCCGGTGGAGGTGTAGAACTCGCGCGTGAGCCGGAGAGCCGGCTTCGCCGCCGCCGAGACTTCCGCCGCGTAGATGCTGCTGGCCGGGTCGTAGTCGGGAACGTAAACCGCGGTCGAAATCCAGTCGTGCTCCTGGACCCAGTCGCGCAGCGCGGCGAAGTTCGGCCAGGTGCGCGGTTGCGGCACCACCGACCGGTCGGGCCCACGCCGCTCCGTCTGCTGCCATTCTTCGGCGACGCGGCCCATCTCCGCCGCAACGGCGGCGTCGACGCGCAGCGCGGTGATCTCCGCGGCATATCCGGCGGACTGGCCGGCCAGCGCGGTCACGCCGCGCTCGGTCTTCACGGAGAGCAGGTACGAGCGCCAGGCGAGCGCGCCGAGGCCGAGAGAAATGATGAGAAACGGAAGGAGAACCGAGACGCGTTCCGGATGCGCTCCCTTGCGGGACAGCCCTCTCAACTTCGCGAGAAACGCATCAAGCATCGGCCGGGGCCGACAATCATCGTCACTGCGCTCCAGCTGTGGCCGTGTGACTCTCCGACAGGTGGGCAGCGATGATCTTGTCGATCTGCTCCTTCGTGTACGGCTCGAGCCGCGCATCGAGTCTTCGATACGCGCCGCGCCGCCAGATGATCATCCACAGCTTTCCGTCCTCCCGGGCTCCGGCGATGATCCGCTTGAAGTCGGCCGCCGACGCGGTCGTCAGCGACCTGCCGTTCACGGCGATCAACCGGTCGCCCATCCTCAGACCGTAGCGTTCGGCAGGACTGTTCGCGGTGATCGACTTGACCACCAGTCCGGCTTTCTGCTCCTCGATTGTGACCCCCAGAAACCGGCGCCCGGCGAGCATCTGCCGGATGCGCTGGTCGCATTCGTTCTTGGACGCGCCGCACTTCGGATCGTCCGCGTAGACGGAGGCCGTGGCGAGCAGCGCCACGAGGATTGTTCTGGAGAGGCTGTGGAACATGGACAAAAGATCTCCCTGGCCGCCGTTCACTCTATCTTCGTCAGCCGGGATTGACGTTTACAAATCAGAAAATGTGCTTTGCATTCCCCGGGTTGCGTCAATGTCGTGACAGGGGGCGGGCCTGCCCGCTGTTTCAATACCGTGACGCTCGCCGCTTGCCTGGCGGGGGCGGCGGCGGCGGGGGTGGGGCGGTGTCGGGGCCGAAGATGCGCACTGAATAACGGTCAGCGATCACGACCTTTTCGCCTGCGGCGGCGATCTGCTGCGGGGCGAGGGCGCGCCAGCCGGTGTCTGCCGGGCGGAGCGAGGGGTCGGCGAGGTCGATGCGGGAGATGGCGCCGTCGGCCGAGACGAAGATGCTCGACGCGGACGTACCGAACATCTGCGGTTGCGCGATTTGAATGCGCGCGATCTCGCGCGGATGGAAGCGGTCTTCGAGCAGCGAGAGCAGCACGAGGTGGTCGACACCGCGCCAGACGAGGTACTGCGGCGAGCCGGAGTTCGGCGGCACCGTGTCCATCTGCATGTAGCCCTCGACGTTGCGCGTTTCCGTCACGACGACTTTGTTGCGGTCGCTGATGTCCATCGTGAGGAAGGAGAGCAGCTCGAACGCGTACGCCGCGTCGTCGCCGGCGGTGACGTCGTGGTAATGCCAGATGCGCCAGGCGATGAGACGCGGGCTCGCGGGATCGCTGTAGTCGACGATGTGGAAGCCGCCGGTCTCGTTGGCTTCGACGATGGTGTCGCGCATGAAGGCCGCGGCGCCGCGCGGATGGCCGAGACCGTCCCACGTGCCGAGGTACTTCGGCTTGTAGAGGTCGGAGACGTCGATGAAGTTGACGTTGCTGCGGCCGTACAGAATGGCCATGCCGTTCTTGACGCGAACGGAATCCTGGATGTCGGGCACGAGCACCGAGGAAAGCTCGCGCGGCGCATCGGACTTCGAGACATCGAGGATGCGGAGATACGGCGCGTCGACGATGATGGCGATCGAACCGTCGGTCCACGCGCCGGTGACGGGACCGGCGAGGTCGTTGAATTGTCCGGCGACGCGGAGCGAGGCGACGTTCGAGGCGTCGTACACGCGCACCGGCACGCCGGTCTCGTACGGCAAGCCTTCGGCGTCGATGCGCGTGCCGGAGGCGAAGAGGCGCGTGTCTTTCGCGCCGATCGTGTGCACCCATTCGCGCATCGTCGATGCGACTTTTACGTCCGCCGGATTCGTTGCGTCGAAGGCGTACGTGACGTCCGGCAGCTCGATGGCGTAGACGCGCGTGCCGCTGGCGGCGACGGCGTTGAGCTTCAAGACGCCGGGCTGGGTGCGGCTGATGATCTGCGGCGCCGCGGGCTCGCTGACGTCGAGCGCGACGAGTCCCTGCGAGACGCTGCTGGCCCAGAGGATCGAGCCGGCGCGCGCGAAGTCGCTGGCGTCGACGGGCAGATCAGCGAGCTGCTCGCCGGTGGTGGGGTCGAAGACAAAGATCGCGGTCTCGGCGACGGAGACGTACAGCAGCTCGCCGACGAATGCGATCGCGCGCACCGGCACGCTGAACCGAAAGTGACGGATGCGGTTGAACGAAGAATCGAACACGCTCACTTCGTAGCCGCTGACGGCGGCGACGAGCTGCGGACTGGCGGCGACGGTCTGCACGTCGCGAAGGTCGCGAAAGGTATCGAGGCGCGTGAGCGCGCCGTTCGACGCGACGGTGAAGCGATCGATGCCGCGCACCGTGGCGACGAGGAGCGTGGAGCCCTGCAGCGCGAGGTCGCGCGTTTCATCGTCGCCCGTGGCGACGGCGAGGCGGCGCGGGGTGGCGGTGGAGATGTCGTAGACGCTGACGCCGCGGCTGTCGGCGGAGAAGAGACGGTCTCCGTCGACGAGGAAGGAGCGGCTCACGCCGCGCGAGCCCCATTCGCCCGCGTGAGCTGCGAGAGCAAAGATCAGGATCAGGAAGAGTGTGGTTTTCCGCACGCGTGGGCTCGCCTGCAACATTCACGCAAACCGCAGCACACCAAACGCCGCCGTGACGTGAAAGTCCGCCGGCGTGCGCATCGTCGGCTGCCAGGCGCTGAACTCGTCGCCGCGCGGATGGCGGTCGATGCGGAAGAAGTTGCCGCGCCATTCCTCGCCTGCACTCGGCGTTTTTCGATCGAGCGCCGCGAAGGGGATGCGCACGATCGTGTCGACGGTGCGCGCGCCGCTCGACTCGACGACCTGCCGCACCGCTGCAAACAAACCGTCGCAATCCCAATCTTTGTCGACCTGCATCGTTTTACGCACGCCGTCCGGCGAGTGGACGCGCGCGTCGAAGATCGTGCCGCGCGGGCTTATTTCGATTTCGTAATAATCGGCAAGATCGGCCGGCGCGAGGAACACTTCGACGACGTCCTGTTCGTAAAGCGGCGCGTCGTGCTGCAGATGCGTCGCCGTGATCTCATCGTCCGTTGCGCAAAAGAGAACGTTCAGGAATTCATCGTCGTACCAGACGGCGACGCTCGTGGCGAGACGAGGCGCCGTCGCGTCCGTCGCACGGCGGAGACGCACCGGCGTGCACTGCTGCGGCGTGCCCCACGGATCTTCGGTGTCGAACGCCGCCCGCGCAACGATCAGCGTTTCCATACTCGGAGTATAGGTGTTGGGGGTTGGGGGTTAGGAGATAGGGGACAGGGGACAGGGTTAGGAGACAACCACCGCGGTTCTGACTAACCCCTATCCCCTATCTCCTATCCCCTAATACCGAACACCGCGGCACACCGCGTGCAACGGAGCGCACGGGACGATGGTGGACATTGAGCTCAACGACCTGAAGCGCGAGTTTCTCGACGAGGCCCGCGAGAAGGTGAACGAGATGCAGTCGGCGCTCGAGAGCGCGCCGGAGCAATCAATCGATCGCATCACCTATCTCGCGCACCAACTCAAGGGAGCCGGCGGCAGCTACGGCTATCAGCGGATCACCAACGATGCCGCGGCGCTGGAGAAGGCGCTGGAGACACGCGCCGCCGGCGACGGCACGCACCTCGACGCGCAGATCCAGCAGCACGTGGTGAACCTGCGGCTCGAGATCGATCGCTGCGCGCGCGAGCTTCACTAACGCGTCAGCGGCAGCTCGAGGGAGCTCCCGCCGAGCCATCGGATCACCAGCGGCTCTTTCACGTCGGCGATCGTTTCGGCGCTGACGTCCCTGCCGGTTCCCCTCGCAGATCCATCGTTGAGCTGCCGTCCCAGCTCCTTGATCACGCTCAGCACCACCACGATGCGGCTGCCGGGCTGTAGTTTCCGGCTCGTGAGGCGGATGCTCTCGAAGTCGAGGCGCTGCCGTTTGCCGGGCGTGAGCAGCCGCCGCTCGCCGGGATGGCCGGCGTAGCTCGCGCGCGCCCAGTACGGCGCCAGCTGCACGTACTCGCCCGCGGCGGTCATCGCTGACGAATCGCACTCCGTTCGCCGTGTCGATCCCCTTGTCGATGACGTTGCCGCCCGGCACTTCGCGGTCGAGGTCGGAGCGGTCGGCGAGGTTCACCGTCAGCGTTCCCTCGAGCCGGAGTTTTATCGTGCCGGGCAACAAGGCCGCGATCGACGGCGCGTGCTTCCATTGATTCGCGCCGACGACGAAGTAGTTCACTCTGTCCCCCAGCACCTCCGGCTTCGCTCCTCGGCCGAACACATAGTCGAACCAGCGGTAGCGAAGCTCGCCCATGTCGAGATGTGCGGCCGGCTCGAGCTCGTAGCCGGCGATTTGCGTGAACGTGCGCGTGCCGAGGAGATTGATCGTGCCGCTGTGGCCCGCACGTGATCGTACGGACCGATGAGGAGGTAATGCTCGGCGTTCGGGCGATGCTTCGTGTGCTGCTGGAAGTAGTACACGGCCGCGCCGGGGCCGCCGTAGTAGTAGCCGGCGGTGGTCAGCACCGGGATGTGGGTGCGCGCGAATTCCTTTTCATACGGGATCATGCTTCGCCAGTAGGCGTCGTACGACGGATGCGCGAGCCAGCGGTTGAAGATCGGGTTCGGTGTGCCGTCGATCTTCTCGAGGTCGCGATACGCGCGGCCGCTCGTGTAGTACTCGCGATCGAGCCGCGTCCAGCGCGCGCTGTCGTTGTACGTCGCGTCGTCGAGCATCCTGGTGTTGGTGGTGTAGAAGGGATAGGGATAGACGAAGTTCCAGTCGAGTCGTGCTCGTAGGGAACGGGCGTGTCGGGACTGCAGCCTTTGCCGCGAATCAGGCCGAGGATCGCGGCGTAGCCGTTGGACGCATTGCGGCGCGCCTCGGCGTAGTTCAGGTCCCCGTCGGCGTAGATGGTGAAGTTGAAGAGCGTGGGAAGTCGGCGGTCGCTGCGCGGGCGGATGATGAGCGCGCACACCGTGCCGCCATCGGGCATGCGCACGCGCACGTCTTTCTCGATCGCGTAGCGGCGCCGGTCGTCTTCGTCCATCAGCTCGGGAAGCAGCGGCGAGAAGCTGCGGTAGGCCTCGACGCTGAGGGTCTTTCTGGCGAGATCGATCGCGTCCGTGTTTTTCGCGCGCGCGTCGTCGAGCGCCCTCTGCAACACGGCGAGCGACGTGCCGAAGGTGTAGAGCACACGATGCGCGGTCTTGTCATCGATGGTCTGCATCGTGTCGCGGAACGCCTGCCGGAACGCCTCGTCGAACGGCTTGTCGCTGCTCTTCGCCTTCGCGTAGATCTCCCAACGCACGTTCGCCGCGGATGGTGGCAGGGCGCGCAGCGTTTGCAGCGCCTCCGCGGGACGGCGGGCGAGCAGTTGCAGGCGAAAGAGCGTGTCGCGGTCCATCGCGGGGTCGGCGGCGATGAGCCGTTCGGCGTCGATCGTTTGTGCAGCGGCCGCGCACGCGGCGAGGCACACGAAGGCGAGGCACATCGTTTGTCGGCGCATATCCAAGTAGACGCAGGTGTGCGGCAAACGTTGGACTTATGCAGTGCGCCGCTTCGTCACGATGTCGTCCTTCCCCGGCCGCATCTCCCGCCGCTTCTCGCACTGCACCTGATTGCGCCCGTTTCTCTTGGCGCGATAGAGCGCTTTGTCCGCCGCCACGATGAGCTCCTTCGCGGTGGGGATGCGGCTGTGCGGCACGCTGGCGACGCCGATGCTGACCGTCGCCGGGATCGCGCCGGCCTGCGTGTCGAGCGGCTGCGAGGCGATGAGCGAGCGGATCTTCTCCGCGAACACCGCGGCGTCGGCGAGCTCGGTCTCCGGCATCATCACGGCGAATTCTTCGCCGCCGTAGCGCGCGACGAGATCGGTGCTGCGCGCGGATTCGTGGAAGAGCGCCGCCGCGCGTTTCAAGACATCGTCGCCGACGGCGTGGCCGTAGGTGTCGTTGACCTTCTTGAAGAAATCGAGGTCGATCATCGCCAGCGAGAGCGGACGTCCGTAGCGCTGCGACTCCTCGAACGCGCGCGACAGCTCGTCCTGAAAATAGCGATGGTTGTTGAGCTTCGTCAGGCCGTCCGTGATCGACAGGAGCTCGAGGCGCTTGTTGGTCTCGAGCAGTTCTTTCTGCAGCCGCACGATGCGCTCGCCGGCGCGGATCCGCGCGAGCAGCTCGCGCGGCTGGAACGGCTTGGTGATGTAGTCGTCGGCGCCGCTCTCCAGCCCTTCGACCTTGTCTTCCTGATCGTCTTCGCCGGTCAGCATGATGATGTACCGGCTCCGGAATTCAGGATTGCCCTTCAGCTCCGAGGCCACCTGGAGTCCGTCCATCTCCGGCAGCCGCCGGTCGAGAATCGCCAGATCCCACGCCACGCTGCGAAGCGCCGTCTGGGCCTCGCTGCCGGTCGCGTACTCGCACGTGTCGTATCCCGCGCGGGTGAGCAGAAGACGCACGAGCCGCCGGATGGCCGCATCGTCGTCGACGATCGCAATGGTGAAGCCGCCCATCAGCCGGGCCGAGGCGCAACGAGCGTGCCTAGACCGTACTTAGACCTAGGATGCGCATCGAAATGTCGAGCGCCTTCACGCTGTGCGTGAGCGCGCCGATGGAGATGCGGTCGACGCCGGTCTCGGCAACCTCGCGGACGTTCTCGAGTGTGATGCCGCCCGAGGCCTCGAGCGCAACGCGGCCGGCGGCGCGCTCGACGGCGGTGCGCATGTCGGCGTTGCTCATGTTGTCGAGGAGGATGAAGTCGGGAGCGAGCGCGAGCGCTTCGTCGAGCTCGCGCAGGTCGCGCACTTCGACCATCACCGGCTGCGGCATCTTCTTCGCGCGAATGCGCTCGACCGCGGCGGTGATCGAGCCGGCGCGATCGACGTGGTTGTTCTTGATGAGAAACATGTCGTGCAGCCCGATGCGGTGGTTCTCTCCGCCGCCCGCGCGAACGGCGTACTTGTCGAGGAGGCGCAGCCCCGGCGCGGTCTTGCGCGTGTCGTAGATCTTCGCGCGCGTGCCTCTGACCGCATCGACGTACGCGCGCGTGGCGGTGGCGATGCCGGAGGCACGCTGCATCAGATTGAGCGCGGTTCGTTCTCCCGACAGCAACGCGATGACCAAGGCGCGGACGTGCGCGACGATATCACCGGGCTGAACGATGTCGCCATCGCGTCTGTCGAGCGTGATCTCCGCCGTGTCGTCGAGCATCCGAAAGACGGTCTCGACGACGTCGAGCCCGGCAAGAATGCCCGCCGCTTTGACGAGAAAGTGCGCCTCGCCACGCTCGTCGCGATCGAAGATCGCTTCGCTGGTGATGTCGGGCAAGTCCTCGTCGAAGGCGCGTTTAACGATGTCGTCCCACATACGGCAACAGAAATACTGCCATGCCTGTACCCGTTTTGATGCGCGGTTCGTTGACAATTTGGGGGCGTACCGGCTTCGACGGGGACTCGTCGGGGTCGTGGTTGCATGCCGAGCTCGATTACCTCGTAAACCTGATCGAAAAACACAAACGCGAATAACGATTTCGCTCTCGCGGCTTAATTAACCACGAGCGCTCGCCCACCGCCTGCTCACGGCGATGGGGCCGAGTGTCATGATGTGAGCTGGTGGCGCGCGTAACGCCTACGCGCGCGCCACGAGAACAACGGGCTGGTCCACGTCCGGTTCCCGCTCTCCGGACAAGATGTGGATGAGATCAAACGGAGAGACAAGCATGTAGGAGCCACACCACCACAGTTTTCGGACGCGGGTTCGACTCCCGCCGCCTCCACCAATTTTGTTCATCGAACTTTGATCATCACCTTCCCTCGAGGACATCGGCGTCGCCGTAGCGGTGATAGACGATCGCTTCATCAGAGCGGTTCCCGCAAACGCCGCAGCCGCACCGCCGCAACGAGACACGCCGCGGCGAAGATCAGTCCGAGCCAGAGGGCGGGCGAGGCGAGGAAGGTTCCGGGCGTGAGTTGCGACAGCGAATGCAGCTGGCCCTTCGGGCCGAAGGCGAAGGCCTTTTCGATTCCGATGAGGCGATCGCGCAGAAACAGGGCGATGAACTTCGTGCGAAAGGTCATCTGTTCAAACGCCGAGAGCACGAAGACCGGCAGGAAGGCCCAGAGAAATACGGCGCGCCGCGCCCAGGCAGAGAGCAGGAGCAGCCAGCCGTAAATCGGGGCGTGCCATAGCGCGAGGACGATCAGGCCGTAGAGCATGAAAACGAACTGATCGAGGAAGTGGAAACGCGTCCAGGTCGTGCCGGCCTGTCCGCTCGGCAGAAGAACGAGCGTGCTCCAGAGCAGCATGATGAATTGAGTGACGACGGCAAGGGCGAAGGTGAGTGCGGGCAGCACGACCAGCGGGACGCTGGCCTTGGCGAGGACGGTCGTGACGTCGGAGACCGGGAGCGATTTCCAGAAGAGGATGCTGCGGTCGCGGCGCTCGCTGTAAAGCGCGTCGAGACAATAGAAGATGGCGACGATGAACGCCGTCGCGATGAGCACCATGGCCAGGGCGTCGTAGGGCGCTTCGATGGCTGCGCGTTGTTTCGCCGGCTCGAGGAGCAGCGTCGCCCGCCGGCGCGTGGGCATGCCGACGGTGCTAAACATGAAGGCGATGAAGCCGAAGACGGCGACGATGACGGGCGCCATGTAGAGCGAGCGGTTTTCCCACAATTCGCGGCGTACGGACCAGAAGAGCGGCCGGGGCTCTTTCATGCCGCCACCCCTCTTGCCGGATTTCCGAGCACGGCCACGAACAAATCGGCGATGCTCGGCGTGCGCACTTCGCCTAACGCGGTCAATTGCTCTCGTTCGACGCCGTCGAACAGGAAAATGCTGCGCCCGAACGTCTGTCTCTCGTAGATCGGTCCCATTGCGCGCGCTGCAGCGGCGCGATCCGGGTGCACCATCACTTCGAGATACCGCCCTTCGAACTCGTCCATGCTCGACGACAACACAATCCTTCCCCGGTCGATGAACATAAAGTCCGTCAGCACGTCCTGGATCTCTTCGACCTGGTGCGTCGTCACCACGATCGTTCTGCTTCGATCGAAGTAGTCATTGAGCAATGAGTCGTAGAACTGCTTGCGATAGAGGATGTCGAGGCCGAGGGTCGGCTCATCGAGAATGAGCAGGCGCGCATCGATTGCCATCACCAGCGCGAGGTGAAGTTGCGTGACCATGCCCTTCGACAGCTCGCGCACTTTGCTGGTGCGTTTGATGTTCGTCTTCGAGAGGAATCCTTCTGCTTTGGCGCGCTCGAATCGCGGATGAACACCTTCCATGAAGTCGACGGCCTGCGAGACGCGAATCCAGCGCGGCAGCACCGCGACGTCGGCGATGTAGGCGACGTCGCGCATGAGCAGCTCGCGCTGGGTCCACGGGTTGTGCCCGAGAACATGCAACTCGCCTTCAAAGGGTGTCAGGCCGAGGATTGCGTTGAGCGCGGTCGTCTTGCCGGCGCCGTTGGGACCGATCAGGCCGAGGATGCGGCCCTCTTCGACGCGGAGATCGATTCCGTCGACGGCAACGGTGGAGCCGTAGGCTTTGCGCAGAGCTCGTGCTTCTATGCAGGCCATCGTCAATGCTCCTGTTCCTCTTTGAGAAGCTCGCCGGCGGTGAGGCCGAGTCGCTTGATCGTCGCGTAAATCCGCGGCCATTGTTCGGTGAGAAACCTCACCCGTTCGTCCGCGAGCAGCCGCTCGCGCGCACCCGGCTGGATGAACATTCCCCGGCCGCGCCGCGTCTCCACGAGCCCCTCGTCGGCCAGTTCCTGATACGCCTTCAGCACAGTGATGGGATTGAGTCGATATTCGGCCGCGATGTTGCGCACAGACGGCAGCGGCTCGCCCTCGTGGAGCGCACCGTCCAGAATCAGCGCGACGACCAGGTCGCGCAGCTGGCGGTAGATCGGCTGGCTGTCGTTCCATTCGCGGTCCATTCTTCGTGGTTCCAGGAGCACCGCGGACATATCACGTTCCGGCGTGGAGGCGGCGGTCATCCACGATTTTCCCGTCAAACAGCGAAACCTGCCGGCCGGCCCGCTCAGCGAAGCGGGGATCGTGCGTGACCATGACGATGGTGCTGCCGTTCTGATGCAGCTCTCCGAGCAAATCCATGATGAGCTGCGCGTTTTTCGAATCGAGATTGCCGGTCGGCTCGTCGGCGAGGAGCACGTTCGGCTTGCCGACCAGCGCCCGGGCGATGGCCACGCGCTGCTGCTGCCCGCCCGACATCTGCGCCGGATGATGTTTCTGCCGCTCCGTCATCTTCACCTGCTCCAGCGCCGACAGCACCAGTTCCCGGCGCTGTTTCTTATTGAGGTCGCTGCGATACGTCAGCGGCAATTCGACGTTTTCGAATGCCGTCATTTCCGCAATCAGATTGAAGGCCTGGAAAATGAACCCGATCTCCTGATTGCGCACGCGCGCCTGTTCGACCGCGCTCAATTCCGTGACTTCGGATCCATTGAGAAAGTATTTCCCCTCGGTCGACGAGTTCAATAAGCCCATTACGGACAACAGTGTCGATTTCCCGCATCCTGACGGGCCGCTGATTGAGACGTACTCACCCTCCTCAATCGCGAGATCGATGTTGTCCAATGCCGAGGTTTCCATCTCCTCGGTGGAAAAAATCTTTTTGATGCCCTGCAGATTGATCAATGCTTTCGTCATGATTTGCTCCTATTCGTAACGCAGTGCGTCACCAGGTTCTAATGCGACGGCGCGCCGGGTCGGCAGGTACGAAGCGCAACTGATGACGATGGCCATCAGGCAGACGACTCCGAACGTGACCGGCACGACGCGATCGAGAATGTTGGGAATGGCGCGGCTGAGCAGCGGCATGATCATGATGCCGGACGCCAGGCCGATCATCGAGACGCTCATATAGAGCGCGCCCTGGCGGCGGAACATCGACGTCGCGCGCCATTCGGTGGCGCCGAGGGCGCGGCGAATGCCGACTTCCTGCGTGCGTTGCGCGACGGATCGGCTGATCAGGCCAAACAGACCCGAAGCGGCCAGCAGCGCCGTAATGCCGGCGATGATCGTGAAGACTTTGATCATTGCGACGTAGCCGCCGTTGATCGCGGCGAGGATGTCGTCGAAGCGCTGCAGGTTGTGTAATGGCAGGTCGCGGTCGACGCCGAAGGCCGCGGCGCGTAATGCCGGCCGGCTGTCGACTGCGTCGTTCGGCAGTTTCACGAGAATGTTGAACGCCTGCGGAATCGCCTGACGCAGTGGCTGATAGAGCGTTCCGATCTCCGCCTCGGGACGATACGGTCCGCTTCGAACATTCGCGACGACGCCGACGATCGTGAGCCACGCGCTGCTGTCGTTCAATTTCACGCGCTTCCCGAGCGCGTCCTGATTGGGCCAGTAGCGCGCGGCCATGTTTTCGTCGACGACGGCCACGGGCAGCGACGCGCTGTTGTCGGTGCTGTCGAACAGGCGCCCGGAGCGGAGGCGAACGCCCAGTGCGCGAAAATAGTCTTCAGAGACGACGGTGACCGGCAGCGTCAACGCGCCCTGCTGCTCGCCGCCCTGCCGCGTTTCGATCGCCGCGGCCATACGCACGGGCCGCGTCGGCGGCGCCGACGTAAACGCGACTTCCGCGCCCGGAACTTTGCTCGCGATCGCCGACTTCAAATCGTCCCAATAGCGCAGGCGGCGCGACGGCTCGGCATAGCGCGCATCAAACGTGGTGGGAAACGTCGAGAGGAGGACGCGCGCGGTGTTGATGCCGAGCGGTCTGGCCGTCTCGTTCTTGATCGCGAGCACCATGTTGCCGGACGCGATCAGCACGAGACAGGAAATGATGACCTGCATGCCGACCAGAAGGCCCACGCTCTTGTTGCTGCCGCGGAGCGTGGCGCCTTTGCCGGTGCCCGCAAGGACGGTCGCCGCATCCTGCCTGGAAATCCGCCACGCCGGAATCAGCGTGCTCAGAAGCCAGACCATGATCGCCGCAAGAATCGCGACCACGACGTCGCTCGCACGCATCATCGGGACGTTCGTCGACCGCCCGTTGCCGAGAATGCGCGAGCCGAAACTGCTGATCGCGTGCGTCCATTCGACGCCGTAATAGGCGAGCCCATAACCGGCGATGAGTCCGGCGGAAACGACGAGCGCCGTTTCGAGCAGCGATTGGCGCAGCAGGCGGCCGCGCGATGCGCCGAGAGCCACGCGGAGCGCGAGCTCGCGGCTGCGCTCGAGGAGACGCGCGAAAAACACCATGCTGATGTTCACGCAGCCGAGGAGCAGAACGCCGAGGGCCATGATGCTCATCACGGTGACGATCGGCCTCGAGCCGTGCGTGTACATCCGCTGCGCCGGAATCAGCCCGGCATGCCGGCCGGCATTGAAGAGACGCGGATGCTCGCGATTGACCGCCGAGACCAGGGCCTTCAATTCATTGTCGAGCGTGGCGAGGCTCTGCTTGTCGCGCACAAGGATGAGCGGCGAGACGACCATCGTCGAATCCTGCGGGCGCGCGAGATTCGGGATGTGCAGCGGCATCCAGATTTCGTAATCGCTGAACGCCAGAAACGTCTGCGGCATGACGCCGATGATCTGCACCGGCGCCGCATCGATGCGCGCGGTTTTTCCGATGATGGTCTTGTCGCCGGCGAAATAGCGCTGCCACGTGTCGAAGCTGATGATCGCGACGGCGCCGGATCCGGGCTTTCCGTCTTTCTCTTCGAACATACGCCCGAAGAGCGGAGCGACGCGTGTGGCGGCGAGCAGGCGCGGCGAGATCGCGGCCGCGCGCAGACTCGTCGTCGCTTCGCCTTCACTGAGCACTGCGGCGCGGCTCGACCATGCGCCGAGATGCTCGATCGCGCCGCCGCGCTTCAGGATCTGTTGATAGGTGTAGGCGTCGACGCTCGGGCGCACGCGCGCCGCGGCGTCGGCGCCGAGCTGGATGCTGTACCACTGTTCCGAGCCGGGAAATCCGAGGGGCTGGAACATCTGACTGTAGGTCAGCGCATAGGTCCAGACCGCGAGTCCGACGCTGAGCGCCACGACGCTCGCGCACATGAGGAAATGTCCGCGCGCCTTCATCAGGAGGCGCCATGCGTATTTCAAATCGAACCAGAGATTCATAAAGCCTCCATTACTCGAGTTTGATGCGGTCCTGGTCTTGCCACTCGTCGACTTCCGACGTAATGATTCGATCGCCCGCGCGCAGGCCCTGCAGAACCTGCAGCGATTGAAGCGAGACCTGACCCGCCTGAATGTTCACGCGCGTCGCATAGCGGCCTGTGGGATCGAGCTTGTACACGGCCATTGCGGCGCCGTTTTTCACGTACGCGGGCTTCGCGACATAGAGCGTGTTCGGAATTTGGGTGATGTAGACCGTGCCTTCGACTTCCAGCTGCGGACGCGCTCCGGCCGGAAGCGCGCCTTGTAATTCCACATCCACAATGACCGTGCCGTCCGTGACCCCGGGATCGATGCGGGTCACGATGCCGTTCACAATGCCGTTGCGCGTGTCGACGGCGACGTTTTGCCCGGCACGCACCTGCGTCGCCTCGCGCGCCGGCACTTTCAATTCGGCGTAGAGCTGATCCTGCTGCGCAATGCGGCCGATCGGACTGCCGGGCTGTAATTGCTGTCCCGCTTCGACGCTGATGGCCTGCACGACGCCATTGATGCCGGCGACGATGTTCAGATCGGCAGCCTGCGTTTTCGCACGCTCGAGCGCGCGTGCGAGCTGCGCAACGCGCGATCGTCTGACCGACAGTTGCACTTCAATGTTGCCGCGCACTTTCTGCAGACGTTTCGCTTCGATCTCGTACGTTTTGTTCAATTGCGAGAGATCCAGTTGCGAGCGCCTCAGTTCGATGTCGGAAATGAGTCCGTTCTTCGCGAGCGCCTGATCGGCTTCGGTTTTCGCCTTCGCCTTTTCGGCATTGAACTGTACCTGCGTGAGCACGACCTCGTGGTTCATCATGTTGGTCTGCAGCTCGGCCTCGGCGGCCTGCAGTTCCGCCATCGCGCCTTCCCACGCCGACTGCGCTTCTTCCGCGGCGGCGGTGAGCTGCGGATTCGCGAGCTCGACCAGCACGTCGCCGACGTGTACGACGGCGCCCGGCTTGATGTCCGCTTTCGCCACGCGGCCCGACACCTGCGCCGCGAGCTGCTCGATGTGCTTCGACAGCAGCTGTCCGTTCGCGGCGACTTTGACTTCCATCGTCCCCTGCTGCACGGTGGCGATGCTGATCGTGGTGCGGTCGACGCGATGCGTGCGGAAGTCGATGCTGGCGAGCGTCACGCCGCCGCTGATCAGCGCGATCAGGACGGCGCCGATGATGGCCGGCCGTTTGAACTGCGCGAATTTCGATTTCGGTTTCAGGCGATCCATGATCAGGAAGCCGCCTTCGAGTTTCTTTGATTGAGCAGGGCATCGGCTTGGACCATCTCCCGGGCGGCGAGGTCATATTTCTTTTGCAGGGTGTAGATGTGGGCATAGGCGCGGTAGCCGGCGAGCGCGTCGCGCCTTTTCAATTCCGCGGCTTGCGCGAGCGCTTTGTCTTCGCCGCCGCCGACGATGATCGGAGCCATGAGGCAAAACTCGATCAGCCGCATGCGCGCGTCGGCAGAATTCGGATTCAATTCGACGGCGCGCGCGAATTCGTCCTTGGCGTTGTTCGCGAGTGACAGCCGGCTGAAGATCCCGGCTTTCTGCGCGCCGCGCGCGTAGGCCAAGCCGAGGTTGTAATGGGCTTCGAAACTGCGCGGGTTCGCGGCGACGGCGTTTTGTAACTGCGCGATCGTCTGATCGTGCGCGCAGCACGCGGTCAAAATGAGCAAAGCAGTAGCTAATCTGCGCATTGTGGTGTGCTCCTTTCGGTTGAGGGTGTGGCGGCTCAGCCGCCGCTTTGAAAGCGGTGGCTGAGCCACCGCACTCCTATAGCTTCGTTAAAACCTGTTGCCAGAGAAATACGGTCGTGCCCACGATTCCGAAGCCCATGAGGATCGTCAGCACGAAGAGCCCGCCTGCCATCGCGAATCGTCCGACCGGACTTCCGCGCTCTTTGGTGCGGAGGTAGAGCTCGAGAACGGCGAGGGGGACGAGATAACAGCCGAAATTCCAGAAGAGAAAGAATCCGCCGTCGCGGCCGTTGTTGAGAATCATCCAGGCCACCATGCCGACGCGGATGAACCATTGGCCGTTCGACGCCAGGTACGCGCGCAATGCCCAGCGGCGATGGGCGGCGACGTCGCGCGTGAGGGCCGTGCGCCAGGCCAGGACGGCGAAGATGATGATGAGCAGCGCATTGAGGCTGGTACCGGCCGCACTGACGATGCTCATGCGCGCGCCGCGCACCCAGGCCATGTAGAGGCCGGAAAGGCTCACGCTGAATGCGGTGATGAAAAACAGACGTCCATTCCAACGATGAAATGCGGCGTGCTTTCGAATTTGCGGAATGAGCTGCAATGCGCCGCCGAAGGCGATGATTGCCGCGAGCAGCGCATGCGCCGCGAAGGCGATGTTCCCCGCGGTATCGCCCGGCACATAGCCTTTGATCAGCAGGCGGTTCTTCGTCCAGGCTTGAAATTGGCCTGTAATGGACGATCCGCCGTACGCCGCGAGGATGTAGTAGAGAAACGCCCACTGGCCGATCATCGCGACGGTGAACCAGCATCGCGCCGCGGCGTTCAGTGCACGGTCGGCTGCGGAATGCACGTCGACGCGCGTATTGAAGAAGGGAATGGCGCTCATGCCATCACCTCCGCGCGGCGCTGAACGTTGATTCCGGCGATGAGCAGCCAGAGGCACAGCGTCGCCTCGCCGATCATGCCGGGCATCATGATGAAGGGATAGAGCGAGTTGCCGAATTGCGGCGCGAGGAGGCTGGAGAAGCTCATCGTCAGCCATCCGAAGCCGGCGAAGAGCATCAGCGCGCCGACGAAGCGGGGCAGGAACGTCGACTTCAGAATGAGCCAGCCGACGAGCAGGCAGTGCAATCCGAAGAAGACGTGGACGACATAGAAGGCCTGGCGACTGAGGCGCACGAAGAGAAACGCCAGTTCCGCCGATTGTGACGCCTTCAGAATGACCAGCGGAGCGAATTGCAGCGCCGCAGTGAAACCGGAAATCGCGCAGCCGGCGAGGCTGAAGAACGCCGCCGTCAACGAGACATTACGATTGACCGGCTTGAGCATGTCGTACACGTAGACCGTTGCCGCGAGATAGAAGAGGCCGGCGATGAGGTTCGTGACGATTCCGAGGCGATAAGCTGATTCATTGGCGAGGATGTTCGCGGCCGTGACCGCGGCGTCGTTCGCGACGACGATGCGGTTGCCGAACAGGGCCAGTGACCCCGTAATGAAGGTCATCAGCCAGAAGAAGCCTGCGATGCGATAGCGGGACATGGTCATTTCTCCGATTACACCGGCTCGCGATGGCGGCGCAGGCGCACCGCCAGGACGAGAAAGGCCGCGGCGAAGATGAGGCCGAGCCAGAGGCCCGGCGCGGTCAGGAGTCTTGCGACGGTGAGTTGCTGGAACGGGTCGAGCACGATCGACGACCCTTTGGGCGGAAAGTAGAAGCCTTCCTGGAACCAGCCCATGAAGCGATAGCCGATCAGGTTCGCGAACGAGTGCGTGCCGAAGGCGATGTGCTCGGCCGCGAAGATGATGAGGAACGGCAGCACGGCCCACAGGATGGCCGCGCGGCGCACCGTGACGGAGACGAGCAGGAGCCACGTGTAAATCGGCGCGTGCCAGAGCGCGAGGACGATGAATGCATACAGCTCGGCGATGAGGATCTGGCCGAAGTGGAGGTGCGTCCAGAGCTGCGACAACGCCCAGCGATCGGACAGCAGGCGCACGATCATGAACTGCCACATGAGCGCCTGCGCGATGACGACGATCGCGAACATCAGCAGCGGCATGACCGCGAGAGGAATGCTCGCTTTCGAGAGCACGACCGTGCGGTCGGAAAGCGGCAGCGATTTCCAGAACAGGATGCTGCGGTCGCGGCGTTCGCCCTGAAAGGCCTCGAGGCAATAGAAGACCGCGATCAGGAACGACGCCATGATCACCAGCCCGGCGACGGCGTTGTACGGCATGGTGATCACTTCATGCAGCTTCGCCGCACCCTGTGCCGCCATCTTGCGCATGTGCTTCGGCAGGCCGAGCGTGTAGAAGGAAACGGCGAACAGCACGAGCCCGATGGCGGCCACCGGCGCGAGGTAGATCCAGCGGTTTTCCCACAATTCGCGGCGCACGGACCAATAGAACGGCCGCGTTTCGTGCAGCGGAGCGGGCGGTGCGGTTTGAAATTCGCTCATGCCGCCACTCCTCTCGCCTGATTTCCGAGCACGGCCACGAACAGATCGGCAATGCTCGGTGTCCGCACTTCGCCTAACGCCGTCAATTGCTGCCGCTCGACGCCGTCGAACAGGAAAATGCTCCGTCCGAATGTCTGTCGCTCGTAAATCGGCCCCATCGCGCGCGCTGCAGCGGCGCGATCCGGATGCACCATTACTTCGAGATACCGTTCCTCGAACTCGTCCATGCTCGACGACAAGACGATCTTTCCTTGGTCGATGAACATGAAGTCCGTCAGCACGTCCTGGATCTCTTCCACTTGATGTGTCGTGACGACGATCGTTCTGCTCCGATCGAAGTAGTCATTGAGCAGCGAGTCATAGAACTGTTTGCGATAGAGGATGTCGAGGCCGAGCGTCGGCTCGTCGAGAATCAAGAGCCGCGCGTCGATCGCCATCACCAGCGCGAGGTGAAGCTGCGTGACCATTCCCTTCGACAGCTCACGCACTTTGCTCGTGCGCTTGATGTTCGTCTTCGAAAGAAATCCTTCTGCTTTGGCGCGCTCGAATCGAGGATGAATGCCCTCCATGAAGTCGATGGCCTGCGAGACGCGGATCCAGCGCGGCAGCACCGCGACGTCGGCGATGTAGGCAACGTCGCGCATCAGCCGATCGCGCTCGGTCCAGGGGTCGCGTCCGAGAACGCGCAGCTCGCCTTGATAGGGTGTCAGGCCGAGGATCGCGTTGAGGGCGGTGGTTTTGCCGGCGCCGTTGGGACCGATCAGGCCGAGGATGCGGCCCTCTTCGACGCGGAGATCGATTCCGTCGACGGCGACGGTGGAGCCGAACGCTTTGCGGAGACCGCGTGCTTCGATGCAGCTCATCGCGTCATTGCTCCTTCTTGCCGTCTGGCGATTCCTTCGAGTCGCCCTTCAACAGTTCTTCCGCGCTCAGGCCGAGCCGGCGCATGGTCGCGTAAATCCGCGGCCACTGCTCGGACAGAAACCTCTCGCGCTCGCCACGCAACAACAGCTCGCTTGCACCTGGTTTGATGAACATTCCTCGACCTCGTCTGGTCTCCACGAGTCCCTCGTCTGCCAGTCCCTGATAGGTTTTCAAGACCGTGATCGGATTGAGCCGGTATTCGGCCGCGACGGTGCGCACCGACGGCAGCGGATCGCCGTCTTTGAGCGTCCCCTCCAGAATCAGCGCGACCACCCGTTCGCGAAGCTGGCGGTAAATCGGCTGGCTGTCGTTCCATTCGCGGTCCATTCCGTCTCGAATCTACTGTTATAGTTAACTACAACACCTATCCACGACGCAAGAACTTTTTACGGGGAAATCGCGAAAAGGTTGTAAACCACTGCTCCGCCAGCACGTAGGAAGCCGTCAGTCCTGCCATGCTGACCATCGCAAACCTCTCCAAGACCTACAAAAACGGTGTCCGCGCCCTCGACGACGTGAGTCTCGAGGTCGAAAAAGGCCTCTTCGGACTCCTCGGACCGAACGGCGCCGGCAAATCGACGCTGATGCGGACGATCGCCACGCTGCAGGAGCCAGACTCCGGCACGGTTCGCTTCGACGGCACGGATGTTCTCGCCGATCCGCGCACGCTCCGCCGCCGACTCGGCTACCTGCCGCAGGATTTCGGCGTCTATCCGAAGATTCCGGCCTTCGACCTCCTCGAGCACCTCGCGGTGCTGAAAGGCGTGAGCGACCGCGCGCAAAGGCGCGCGCAGGTGGAGCAGCTGCTGGCGCTCACGAATCTCTACGGCGTGCGCAAGCGCGCGGTGAGCACGTTCTCGGGCGGGATGCGGCAGCGCTTCGGGATCGCGCAGGCGCTGCTCGGCGATCCGTCGCTGGTGATCGTCGACGAGCCGACGGCGGGACTCGATCCCGAGGAGCGGAATCGCTTTCACGATCTGCTCAGCGAGATCGGCGAGAACGTGGTGGTGATTCTGTCGACGCACATCGTCGACGACGTGCGCGATCTCTGCTCGCGGATGGCGGTGCTGTCGAACGGACGCGTGCTGCTGCAGGGCAATCCGTCGGAGCTGATCGACGCGCTGCGCGGACGGGTGTGGCGGAAGACGGTGGCGAAGGACGAGATCGCGCGCTATCGCGCGGAGCATCGCGTGCTGTCGACGCGTCTGTACGGCGGGCGGACGCGCATTCACATCCTCGGCGAGACGCAGCCGGAGGAAGGGTTCGAGCGCATCGACGCCGATCTCGAGGACGTCTACTTCGCGGCGCTCGCATGCTGAACGAGATCCTTCGCTTCGAATGGCGCTACCACACGCGGCAGATCACGTTCCTCGCGGCGGCGCTGCTGTTTTTCGTTTTCGGATTCGCGCTGACGGCGACGGGCTTCGGCCCGGACAACGTGCACATCGACTCGCCATACAGCATCACGCAGTCGATCGGCGTGCTCTCGCTCATGTCGCTCTTCGTGCTGGCGGCGTTCTCTTCGAACGCGGTCGTGCGCGACCGCGAGTACCGGATGGAGGAGATCGTTTTCTCGACGCCGGTGGCGAAGCTGCCGTTCCTCGTCGGCCGTTTCGGCGGCGCGTTCTTCGCGGCGTTCACCGCCTTCAGCGCAGCGGCACTGGGGATGATCGCCGCGCGCTTCATGCCGTGGCAGGATCGCGTCGGATCGTTCGATCTGTTGGCGTACGTTCGCGCGCTCCTCGTCGTCGCGCTGCCGAACATTCTGTTCGGAGCGGTGGTGTTGTTCGCGATCGCCACGCTCACGCGCAGCGTGCTCGCCAGCTACGTCGGCTCGGTGTTTCTCTACGTGCTGTACTTCATCGCCGCAGCGATGACGAACTCGCCGATGATGGCGGGCTCGGTTCCCGGCGCGACTCACTCGTTGGCAGCGCTGCTCGATCCGTTTGGGCTGTCGGCGTTTTTCGAGCAGACGCAGTATTGGACGCCTTTGCTCCGCAACACCCATGGCGTGGCGCTGCGTGGTTCGTTCCTGGTGAATCGGCTGCTGTGGATGGGGGTTTCGTTCGCGGGCCTGGCGATTGTGTATCGCGCGTTCAGAATGCGCGTCTGGAGTGCGGCAACGTCAGTTGCCGCTCTTGATGAAGAGTCGAAGCCACAGCGGCAACTTGCGTTGCCGCACTCCAGACACAACCCGTGGCAAGCGTGGTGGTCCTCAACAAAAATCGCCACGCGCTCCGCGCTGGGAGGGTTGCCGTTCCTCGCGCTGACGCTGCTTTGGGTCGTGCTCGTGGCGTTCGAGATGATCGCGGACGTCAATGGCGGTGAGTACGGCTCGGCGCTGTATCCGACGACGGCGCTGCTCGAGTCGATCCTGCGCGCGCCGCTGCGGATCATCGCGACCATTCTGCTGGTGTACTACAGCACCGAGGTCGTGTGGCGGGAGCGGACGGTGCGGATGGCGGAGATCATTCGCGCGACGCCGGTCGCGAACGTCGTGTTCATTCTGTCGAAGTGGTTTGCACTGCTGGCGATGCTCGCGGTGCTGACGGCCAGCGGCTTCCTCATCGCCGCGGTCATGAGCGATCCGCTCGAGCCCGCACTTTTACTCACATTCGCCTACTACGACTTCGTTCCGCTCGCGCTACTCGCCGCGGTCGCGGTCGCGATTCAATCGCTCAGCCCGCACAAGTACCTCGGCATGTTTCTCGTGTTGGCGTTTTCGCTCCTGCCGCAGCTCTTCGATCACAACCTGCTGCGGTTTGCGAAGGCGCCGGAGATCGCCTGGTCCGCGTTCAACGGCTTCGGCCCGTTCCTCGCGCCGGTGCATTGGTCCCTCCTGTACTGGAGCGCCTTCGCCGCGCTTTGCCTGCTGCGCAAGCGCGTGCTGGCGATCGTCTTCCTCGCCACCGGCGCGTTCATTTTCTACAACACGAACGTGCTGAATCGTTACGAAAGCGCGCGGGCGATTCTCGATTGGAAGGCGGACTACGAAAAGAAATACGCTGCGTTCACCGCGCGCCCGCGCATTCGCGCCGTGAGCGCGGACATCGATCTCGATCCGGCGCGGCGAAGCTATCGCGTGCGTGGCGAGTACGCGCTCGTGAACGAAACGCAGCGTCCGATCGGCACGCTGCTCGTGACCATCCGCCGTGACGCAACACACTCGAACGTCACGCTCGCATCGGCGCGTGTGCGCGAGCACGACAAACGATTCAATCAATATCGATTCGAATTCACACCGCCGCTGCAGCCGGGAGCGCGCAGCGCGCTTCGCTTCGACGTCACGTACGAGCATCGCGGCTTCGCGAACGGCGCGCCCGATCCGGCGATCGTCGCGAACGGCTCGTACGTCATGAGCAACCGCTCGTTGCCGTCGATCGGCTATCGCGCGTCGTACGAGATCGACGAGCCGCGCGAGCGGCGAAAACGCGGACTGCGCGAAGCGACGCGGGCGTCGCAGGAAGGCGAGATCGCGAGCGGTGATTGGGCGCAGTTTGACGTCACGGTCTCGACCGCGCCCGATCAGATTGTCGTCGCGCCGGGCACGCTCGTGCGCGAGTGGCAGAGCAACGGCCGGCGCTTCTTTCGCTTCCGCTCCGAAACGCCGATCCCGAATCAATTCGCGATCGCATCCGCGCGCTATCGCGTCGTGCGCGAAGTGCACAACGGCGTGACGATCGAGATCTATCACCATCCCGATCATGCGCAGAACGTTCCTCGCATTCTGCGCGCTGCTTCTGATTCGCTGAAAGCGTTCAGCGAAAAGTTCACGCCGTATCCGCACAAGCACCTGCGCATCGCCGAGGTGCCGTTGTATTGGCAGTTCGGCGGATTTGCGCAGCCGGGCGTGATTTTTCTGCAGGAGCAGCGCGGCTTTCTGATCGACGCGCGCGACTCGCGTCGGCTCGATCTGATCCGGCGGCGCGTCGCGCACGAAGTGGCGCATCAATGGTGGGGACACACGCTCGTTGCCGCGGATGCGCCGGGCGCGACGATGCTGACCGAGTCGCTCGCGAAATACTCGGAGCTGCTGGTGATGGATCCGGCGCAGGTGCCGCAAGCGCTGGCGTACGAGCGCAACCTCTACCTCACCGGGCGCACGCGCGAGACGGGCAACGAGCCTTCGCTCGCGCGCGCCGGCAACGAGGATTACGTTTACTACCGCAAAGGCGCGCTGGTGATGCACGCGCTGCAGGAGCGCATCGGCGAGGCGGCGCTCAACTTCCGCGCTGCGCGCTCTGCTGCAGAAGCACGGCGGCCCGGACGGCAAGGCGACGACTGCCGATCTACTGCGCGAGCTCTACGCCGTCGCGCCGCCGCGGCATCACGCCGCCATCCATCAATGGATGAACGGCACCGGACCGCCGTAGCACGGCCAGTGCGAGCGGCGCGGCGTAGCTGCCGGCGCGCTCGATGAGCTCCCACACCGGCGCGCCAGCGAAGAGGAATAGCGACTCGGTGGCGAGCTTCCAGCCGACGACGAAGACGAGCAGGCCGGCCATCGGCCGGATCGCGACCGCTGCCGCGAGCGCGAGCTCGAACCAGCCGACGATCGGCGTCGCCGATGCAGGCAATCCGATGGCGGTGTAGTGATTGGTCAGCATTGCTTTTCCCATCACGCCGAGCGCGCCGTGTCCGGCGAGCAGCAGCACCGTAGTCCACTTCAACGCCTCGGGGACGAGCGCTTGCCGGCGCGTATACATCAGCAGAAAAAACGCGAGCGGCACGCCGTAGTTGCCGGCGCGCTCGAGCGTCTCCCACACCGGCTCTCCGGCGAGCGGGCGCAGGAGCGCGGTGCACGTCGCCCACACGATCATGTACAGCACCGCCGGACGCACGGGTGCGACGAGCACGGTGAACGCGGCCAGCACGTCGACCGCGCCGATCATCGGCATCATCTTCCACGCCACCGATTCCGGGATTCCGGCGACGGCAAAGTATGGCAGCCATCCCGCCTTGGTGATGAAACCGAAGGCGCCGTGTCCGAGGAAACAGAAAGCAGCGCCGAGTCGGAGAATCGTTTTCGCGTTCATCGCAGCGAATCGTCGCGCCGCGCGCGACTTCGCTCAACGAGGTGCGTCGTGACCGGTCGTCTTGTGTTGCGCGCGGCGGAGTTGCTCGACGACTTCGCTCGCTTTGCGGCGGCTGATGGCGATGCGCGTGCCGTTGGAGAGCTCGACCATCAGGCCGCGCGGCTGGCGTCGCAGCGCGCGCACGTGCGCGAGATTGATCCCGGCGGATCGGTGGATGCGCAGAAAGCGCGTCGGACCGAGGCGGTCGAGCAGTTGGGCGAGAGACTCGCGCACGACGTGATCGCGGTCGGCGAGATGCACGGTCACGTACGCGCCTTCGGCTTCGAGCCAGAGCACGTCCGCGACCGGAACCGCGGCGCCGCCGAGGCGACCACCGAGGAGAATGCGCTCCCCGGATTGATCGCCGCCGGTGCGGCGGATGCGGTCGAGCGCGTCGTTGAAGCGCGCCTGCGCGACCGGCTTCACGAGGTAATCGGTCGCGTCCACGTCGAACGCGCGCGCGGCGTGCTCGGGATGCGCGGTCACGAAGACGATGTGGCGCACGCGCTCGCGCAGCGCGGCCTGCACGTCGAAGCCGTCGAGGTGGGGCATGCGGATGTCGAGGAACACGACGTCGGGGCGCAGCGCGCGCACCAGCTCCGCGGCCTGCCGCGCGTCGTCGCATTCGCCGGCGACTTCGAAGTCGGGCGCGAGCGAGAGCATTTGCCGCAGGCGCCGCCGCGCGAGCGGCTCGTCGTCGATGAGGAGCGCGCGGTAGCTCATGCCGGCAATCGCAAGCGGACGACCACACCGCCTCCGTCGCGCGGAAGGAGCTCGAGCGACGCGCGATCGCCGTACGCCGTCTCCAGCCGCGCGCGCGTCGCGGCGAGACCGACACCGTGACCGTTGTTGCGCGCGACGATTCATCCAGCTCCGCGCCGTCGTTTTCCACGCGCAACTCGACAAAGCCGTTGTACCGCGTCGCCGCGATGGCCACATGCAACGGCGACTGATTGGCTTCGAGCCCGTGCAGCACCGCGTTCTCCACCAACGGCTGCAGCAGCAGCACCGGCACTTCGCAATCGGCGACGTCGCCGGACACGATCACTTCATGCTCGAGGCGGTCGCCGAAGCGCATCTGCTGCAGCGCGAGATAGCGCTCCGCGAGTCCGACTTCTTCGCGGATCGAAACGACGTTGCGGCCGTCTTCGGCCAGCGACGCGTGCAGCAACTCGGACAGTTGCTCGATCGCGGCGACGGCTTCGGATGTGCGCGTGTCGACGACCAGCGCGGCAATCCCGTTCAGCGTGTTGTACAGAAAGTGCGGATGCACGCGCGCGCGCAGCACCGCCAGTTGCGACGCCTGCAACTGCGCTTCGAGCTGTGACGCGCGCACCGAGCGCAGCTCGCGCTCGCGGGCCTCGTTCATCGCCCACGCCGCGGCCAGCACCGCGCCGTACATGCCGACCATGATCGGCATCGCGCTGTACCAGGCACGTATCAGGCGCGCGGACCAGGGAAAGAGGTACGAGATCGGATTCGCGAAGGCGAGCGTCCAGGCGATGATCGCCGCGTGCGCGAACGAGATCGCGGTGAAGAGCGCGACGTGGATCGCGATCGTCAATGGCCGCCGGCTCGGAAGCAGCCGCAGTACGAACGGCAACGTCGCCGCGAGCAACAGCCAACGTGGCAGCGTGGATTTGAAGATGATGGCCCACGGCAGCGGCGCGCCGTGCGCGACGGAAACCTGGCGCGTTTCGAGGGCGCTGACGCCGGCGAGCGCGAGGCAGACGAGGATCAGCGCGAGGGTCGCGCCGCGGAGAGGGGGCTTCATGTCATGGATGGCCACCACCGATGACGCCAAAGGTGACGGACTTCGTCCGGCCGGGCTGCTCCGCCGAGGCCGTCACGGTCACGATGATATCGCCGCGCTTCGATTTCATCTGCAGCGCGACCGCGTCGTCGGTCGCGGAAAACACGCTCGTGAGCGTGAGCGCGCCGTGTTGCTCGAAAAGTTGCGCGTAGGTCTGCAGGCGCGTTTCGATGGGGCGGTCGGGAAGCGAGAGCATCGACGATTCGATGAAGGCGCGCATCTTCGAGGGATCGCCGGAGTTGAAGGCTTCGATGTAGCGTGAGGCAAGCTTGCCGGTGGGCGTCGCAGGCATTTCTTTCGAAGGCGGAGCGCCGTGCGAGACAAATGCAGTCGCCGGCAACTTCGGCTCTTCCTTCTTCGCGATTCCAGATCCGAGCGACTCCCAGTCGGCGAGTTTGATTTTCCCGACCAGCGCCACCTTCCCATCGCCTGCCGGCTTCACGACCGCCGCTTCGCTCTCGCCGACGTCGCCCGGAGTGATGCCGGGAACCGTTCCTTCGATCACGAAGTGATGCGTGACGAGGACGCGATTCGTGCCGGGCTTCGGCGCGGCGGCGACGAGGGCCTGCGTCTCGGCGGTGGTCGGGAAGGTGCGCAGCGTCATCGTGATCGCCGGCGATCCGAATGCGTCCGCGGTCTCGCGGCAGCGGTAGACGGGGCTGGAGATCACTTCGCCGATCGGCAGTTTGTATTTCTCGACGACGTCGTGCATCAGCCGCACGTCGCGTTCGCCGTCGGCGGTGAGGTTGCGCTGATCGGCGCGCAGCGGCGGCGTCGGCTGGCCGGGAACTTCTTTCGTCGGAATGGTGCGATCGGTGCGCGCGTGGCGGACGAGGATCGTGTAGCCGCCCGACTGCAGCGCGCGCATCAGCTCTTCGCCGCGTAACTCCGCGGTGGCGGTGCCGTGTGCCTGCGCGAGCTGCGCGACGAGAATGATGGCGGTGAGGATTTTCATGTGCGCACGAAAGCACATCGCCGTCGCGCCGCGAACCAGCGGCGCGGCAGGCGGTCGTTTGGCGTTGTGAACGGCACTTGTTGCCGGAGAGTTCGTCCGATCTCGAGAATTGTTCCCGATCCTTGCATGAGTGGCGGTTTCATGACCCGGTCCTTCTGTCTTCTCACGTTGCTCTTCCTGTCGGTGGTGCCCGCGCTGGCGCAGGAGATCGCGCTCGAGCCGGTCATCGGCAGCGGGCTGCAGTTGCCGGTCGCGGTGACGCATGCCGGCGACTCGCGCCTCTTCATCACTCAGCAGCGCGGCACGATCGTGATCTGGGACGGCACGCGCGTTCTGCCGACGCCGTTTCTCGACATCACCAGCCTCGTGCTCTGCTGCAACGAGCGCGGGCTGCTCAGCGTGGCGTTTCATCCGCAGTACGCGCAGAACGGCTTCTTCTACATCAACTACACGGAACTCGCCGGCCCGGGTCAGACAGTCATCGCGCGCTATCGCGTCTCTGCTACCGACCCGAATCGCGCCGATCCGGCGTCGGCGAAGGTGCTGCTGAGGATCCCGCAGCCGTTCGCGAACCATAACGGCGGCCAGCTGCAGTTCGGGCCGGACGGCTATCTGTACATCGGCATGGGGGACGGCGGCTCGGGAGGCGATCCCGGCAATCGTGCACAAAATCTCACCGATTTTTTGGGCAAAATATTGCGCATCGACGTGAATAGCGGCGATCCGTACGGGATTCCGCCGTCGAATCCGTTCGTGGGACAGACGAACAGGCGGCAGGAGATCTGGGCGTACGGGCTGCGCAATCCGTGGCGGTTTTCGTTCGACCACGCCAACGGCGATCTCTGGATTGCGGACGTCGGGCAGGGCTTGTGGGAGGAGATCGACTTTCAGCTGTCGACGAGCATCGGCGGCGAGAATTACGGATGGCGGGTGCTCGAGGGAACGCACTGCTTCCTTCCGGCCACCGGCTGCGACAACGGCACGACGGTGAAGCCGGTGATCGAGTATGACCACAGCAACGGCGCCTGCTCGGTGACGGGCGGCTACGTCTACCGCGGCACGCGCTACCCGCGCCTCGGCGGAATGTACTTTTTCGGCGATTACTGCAACGGCATCATCTGGGGTGCGCCGCGTCCCAGCGGCAGCACGGCCGCGTTTCGGCTGCTGCTCAACACGCCGTACGCGATCAGCACCTTCGGCGAGGATTTCAACGGCGAGATCTACATGGCCGACTACGACGGCGGACGCCTGTTCCACATCATCGATCCGCGGCCACCGGTGGCGAAGCGGAGAGCAGCGCGGCATTGACGGCATAATTGCCGTCCATGAACGCACTGCGCATCGCGATCCCGATTTTTCCGCGAGTCGATCTGATCGACGTCGCCGCGCCGGTCGACGTGTTGTCGCGCATCTCCGAGTTCTGGACGGAGCGCGATGTCGATGTGCGCGTCGTCGCGGCGACACTGGATCCAATCGTGACGGGACAAAACCTCCCGATCACGCCGACGGCGACATTCGCGGATTACATGAGCGCACCGCCGGATGTGCTGCTCGTTCCGGGCGCGTACGACACCAGCGGCGCAACGGGCGACAAAACGTATATGGATTGGGTCACGGCGATGGGCGAGCGCGCGAAGTTCGTGACCTCGGTCTGCACGGGCGCGATCATCCTCGGCAAGGCGGGCCTCCTGGACGGCTATCGCGCCACCACGCACTGGGCTGGTCTCCCCACGCTCACCGGCATCAAGGGCGTGCTTGTCGTCAACGGATATCCGCGCTGGGTGCACGACCGCAACCGCATCACCGGCGGCGGCGTTTCGTCGAGCCTCGACACCGCGATCTATCTCGTCTCGATTCTCACGAACGACGCCGTCGCGAAGTGCGTGCAATTGCTCGTGCAGTACAACCCGCATCCGCCGTTCAACACCGGCGATCCATCGGTCGCCGATCCCGACACGTACCTGCGCGTTGAATACGGCGCATGAGCCGGCGCTTCGACGTACTGCTCAACGAACTTGCGGCGGCCGAGGTTTCGGATCGCGCGACGAATCAGTTCTCGCGCAGCATCGGCGATCTGCAGGGCAATGCGATCCGGCGCCGCAATCTGCGGCTCTACCTCGAAGAGATCGGCGCGCCGAACACGATGCTGATCGGCGAAGCGGTGAGCTATCGCGGCGGACGCCTCACCGGCATCGCCTTCGTGAGCGAGACGGTGATGCTCACCGGCGTCGACATCAAGAGCGGCCGCATCCTCGGCGCGGATCGCGGCTATCGCAAAGCGACGCCTGGTCCGAAACTGTCGACGGAAGCGAGTGCGACGATGGTGTGGTCGACGATCGCGAACATCGCGCCGCTGCCGCTGCTCTGGAACGCGTTTCCGTTTCATCCGTTCCATCCCGGTCAGCCCGATTCGAATCGCGTTCCGAGCGCGGCGGAGCTGCTGCTCGGCCAGCCGTTCATCGAACGCCTCATGCGCCTCTTCCCGATCGAGCGCGTCGTCGCCATCGGGAATCAAGCCGATCTCTCGCTGACGAAGCTCGGCATCGCGCACGACAAAGTGCGCCACCCGTCGCAAGGCGGGAAACAGCTGTTCGTCGAAGGGATGGCGCGGATCGGCGCGAATCGGAGGTAGGGATTCCTGCTTCCGGATACTCTCCCCTCCGGAGGGAGAGAAAAATGGAAACTAGTTTCTTCGGGCTGGGCTACGAATTCGACGGCGGCGCCGATCCGGGCGTGGCCATCAACACCAACGGGGTCGTCGTCGAAGTGCACAAGAACGAAGGCGGCACGAGCCTTTACGCGCGCACCGGCAAGATCAACAAGGCCCAGATCCTCTGGAACGACATGGGCTCCGGCCGCAAGTCGTACACCGGCGGGCGCCAGCCGGCGGTGGCGTTGAACAGCCGAGGAGACGTCGTCGAGGTGCACAAGCGCGAGGTCGGCGACAAGATCTTCTCGATGTACGGCACGCTCTCCGGCACGGGCATCAGCTGGGGAACCTCGAAGGATTACGACAGCGACGGCCACGACCCTTCGGTGGCCGTCAACTACAACCGGCAGGTCGTCACGTTCTACGTGCAGGACAACGATGACCTGAAGTACCGGCGCGGCTCGCTGGACACAGCCGACAAGGAAGTCGACTGGCGCGGCGAACAGGATTTCGGCACGAACGGCCAATTCCCGAAGGTCGCGATGAACGACAACGGCTGGGTCGTCGTCACGTATCAGAAAGTAATCGACGGCCGGTGGAAGGCGGTGTATCGGGTCGGCCAGCTCAGCACGAACCTCGACCTGATCAGCTGGGGCACCGAATATCAGTTCCCCGACCTCGACGCCACGCGGCCCTGTGTCGCGCTCACGAACGAAGGGTACGTCGTCGCGATCTACAACCAGGGCTCGACGATCAATCTCATCCAGGTCACCGGACATCTCGCAGACAAGACCATTCGCGTGGAGACGCGGGCGTACTTCGACGACGGCAAGCACTCGTCCGTGGCGGCCGCGGGAAAGATCGCGGTGCGCATCGCGCAGGGCGAGCTGGTCGACCGGCTCTGGTACTCGACGTCGCTGATCACCGACCGCGCGAACTGGATGCGCGATCGCCTCCCGCAGCTCGGCGCGAAGAAGATGAAGCAGCTCTTCATCCCGGGCAGCCACGACGCCGCCATGTACACCGGCGGATTCTCGACGCTCGGCAAGACGCAGGAGCTGTCGATCTACGATCAGCTGCTGTCCGGCCAACGCTTCTTCGATCTGCGCGTCGAGTGGAACGATCCGTACTTCGACCTCCATCACAACGGCATCAACGGACCGCGGCTCTCGGACGTGCTGAACCAGATCGCGCGGTTCTGCCTCGAGGGACACCGCGAGCTGGTGATCCTCGACTTCTCGCACTTCTCGCACTTCGGCGAAACGAGCGATCCGACGATCTACAACAAGTTCATCAGCGAAGTGATCAACACCCTCGGCACGTGGATGTACAAGAACAAACCGTCGGACAGACGGCTCGCCGACGTCACGCTTTCGGAGTACATCAGCAACGGCCCGGCTCTCGTGGTGGTGGTCGATGAAGCGTGGCCGGTGCTCTATCCGCAGCCCGGCGCGTGGGTGTTCCGCAACTCGGAGAGCGAGCAGGCCGCCGAGGGCGATCTGCGCGTGTTCGATCAGTACGCGAAAGACATGAACTACGAGGACGTGAAGAAGGATCAGACCGACAAGTACAACAAGTACAACGGCTACTGCGATCCGAAGACGAGCGTGCCGTGCGATCTCTTCCTGCTCTCGTGGACCTGCACCTCACCCGTCGGCGCGGGCGTCTGGCAGGTTTCGAAAAACGTGAACCGCCACCTCGGCGACTACATGGTCCACCTGAAAACGCCGAACCCGTACGGCCTTTATCCGAACATCGTCTACGTCGACTACTGCGAGTTCGCGCGCGCGGCCGACGTCGTGCTCTACGCGAACGGAACGCCGCTCGCGGCAACGGCGAAGCTCGACATCATGAAGAGTGAATCGGCGGAAGCGGAGGCTCAGCCGCCGATGTACGACATCTCGACTTTGCCCGACGACGTCTCGCCCGAGCGCAGCTCGGAATAGCGATCGTCGCGGACGCGCCACTGCGCAGCGATGACGGCAGCAATGTCGTCATCGCTCGCGCCGCCGCGCAGCAGTTTGCGCAAGTCGTAGCCGCGGCTGGCGAAGAGGCAGAGATACAGCTCGCCGCTCGCGGAGAGACGCGCGCGCGTGCACGAACCGCAGAACGGCTGCGTGACGGAGGTGATGATGCCGATCTCCCCCTCGCCGTCGAGGTAGCGCCAGCGCTCCGCGACTTCGCCGTAGTAATTCGGCTCCGCCGGCTCGAGCGGCCATTCACGCTGCAGCAACTCCAGGATCTCGCGGCCCGGTACGACGTCCTCCGAGCGCCAGCGATTCGTGTTGCCGACGTCCATGTATTCGATGAAGCGGACGATGTGGCCCGTGCCGCGGAAGCGCCGCGCGAGGTCGATCACGCTCGTGTCGTTGAGTCCGCGCTTCACCACCGCGTCGATCTTCACCGGCGCCAGCCCCGCCTCCGCCGCCGCGTCGATCGCATCGAGCACGTGCGCAACCGGAAAGTCGACGTCGTTCATCGCCCGGAACACCGCGTCGTCCAGCGAGTCGAGACTGATCGTGATCCTGCGCAGTCCCGCGTTTTGCAGCGCGCGCGCTTTCTCGCGCGTCAGGAGCGAGCCGTTCGTCGTCAGCGCGATGTCCTGAAGACCCTCGATCGCCGCGAGTTGCGCGATCAATCGCTCGAGATCGCGCCGCAACAGCGGCTCGCCGCCGGTGAGGCGCACTTTCTGCGTGCCGTGCGCGACGAAAATGCGCGCCAGCCGCGCCAGTTCTTCGAACGTCAGCAGCTCTTCGCGATGCAGAAAGGTGAAGTGCGGCCCGAACACTTCCTTCGGCATGCAATACGGACAGCGGAAGTTGCAGCGGTCGGTGACCGAGATCCGCAGGTCGCGCAGCGGGCGAAGGAAAGTGTCGCGCACGGACGAAGAAACTACGCTGCCGGAAACAAAAACTCCAGCGCCTGCCGCACGCGCCGCGCCCAGGCGCGCTCGCTGTGATCGCCGCGCTGATCTTCGTAGTAGCGAAGCGTCGAGTGGTCCCACCGGTGCGCGGTCAGGCGATCGCGCAACGCACGCGCGCCCACTACCGCTTCCTTCCCCTCGCGCCGGCCGATGTCGAGCCAGATCCGCGGACGCGGTCCTTCGAACGCATCGACCTCGCGCAGAATCGCGCGGTCGTTCCACCACACCGAGGGCGACATCACCGCCGCGCGCGAAAACACGCGCGGATGTTTCAGCGCGAGATAGATTGAGAGAAGCCCACCGAGGGACGAGCCGCCGATTCCTGTCTCCTCGGGCAGCGTGCGGAAACGCTCATCGATCAGCGGCTTGAGCCTGTCGATCAGAAGCTGTGCGTACTCGTCCGCGCGCCCGCTGCCCTTGTATCGCGGATCGCGCGTCGGCGTGTACTCATCGATGCGCGCCGGCCCGGCGTGATCGACGCCGACGATGATCACCGGCGTGGCGGCGCGCTCGCCGATCGCCGCATCGGCCGCTTCCTGCAATCGCCAGTGCTGTCCCGGGATGAACGCGCGATGGGCGTCGAAAAGATTCTGCCCGTCCTGCATGTAGAGCACGGGATAACGGCGATCGCCGCGCTCGTCGTAGCCGGGCGGCAGATGGACCGTCACCGGCCGGGAGAACCCTTCGACGCGCTCGAGACGGCCCGGACGGACCGCCGCCCGGCGATTCTCGAGGCGGAACAGACGGCGAAGTGCAGTGCGGAGGCTGGGTTCAGGTGGCGATGTCACGGTAGGCGCTGCGGTAGTAGACGAGCGGCACTCCTTCAGCAATTTTTGCGTCGATCACTTCGCCGACGAAGATCGTGTGGTCGCCGCCGGGAAGCTGCGCGTGCACGCGGCATGACAGCGCACAGATCGCACCGCCGATGAGCGGCACGCCGAGCTCATCTTCGACGACATCCACGCCCGCGAACTTGTCGTCGATCTTCGAGGCGAAACGGCCCGAAATCTCGGCCTGATCGCGGCCGAGGATGCTCACGCCGAACTTGCCGGCCGCGGCAATGGCGTCGTGCGACTTGACGCTCTTCTCGATGCAGACGAGCACGAGCGGCGGATGCAGCGACAGCGACGCAAACGACGCCACCGTCATCCCGTACTGCCTCCCCTCGTGCGCGGTCGTCACCACCGTCACGCCGCTGGCGAAATGCGACATCGCCGATTTGAACGTTGCGTCGTCCACAGCCATGGGACGCGGAGTTTACTTCAAACTTTTTCGTGCGGCAGGCGTATCTGCCTGTATCCGGAGGATTGCAATGATGCGACGCGCACTCACCCTCGCTTTCGTTTTCACCCTCGCCACCGCCGCCTACGCGGAGACCGAGGTCATCAAGAAAGGCTTCAACGTCGCCGATGGCGGAACGCTGCACCTCGATGCCGGCGTCGGCAGCATCAAGATCGTGACCGGCGGCAGCGGCGTCGCGTTCGAAGTGACCCGCAAGTACAGCGACCAGGACGTGCTGGATCAGCACAAGATCACGTTCTCTCAGCAGGGCAACGACGTGATCGTCGACAGCGACATCGATCACTCGTGGAACAACTGGTGGCGGCGCTATGAGGTGCAGTGGAACGTCCGCGTGCCGGCGCACTACAACATCGACGTGCGGACCTCCGGCGGCTCGATCGATCTCGCCGACATCGGCGGCACGACCGAGGCGCGCACCTCGGGCGGCTCGATCAAGACCGGCAATCTCACCGGACCGGCGACGCTGAAAACGTCCGGCGGCTCGATCACGATCGAAGGCGGCCGCGCCACCGTCAACGCCGGCACCTCCGGCGGCTCGATCAACATCGGCGACACGGACGGCACGATCGAAGCGCGCACCTCGGGCGGCTCGATCACGATCGCCCGCGCGAACGGTGACGTCACCGCGCACACCTCGGGCGGCGGCATTCGCATCGAAGACGCGGCCGGCGCGGTGAACGCATCGACCTCCGGCGGCTCGATTCAGGCGCGTATGTCGCGTCAGCCGCGCGGCGACTCGAAGCTCTCGACTTCCGGCGGCGGCGTGAGCGTCACGCTCGGACCGGGCATCGGCGTCGAGCTCGACGCGCGTGCGAGCGGCGGCGGCGTGCACTCCGATGTGCCGGTGACGGTGATGGGACGGCAGGACGATGACTCGCTGCGCGGCTCGATCGGCGGCGGCGGTCCGAAGCTCGTGCTGCGCAGCTCGGGCGGCGGCGTTCGCATCAAACCCCTGTAGCGTCCGGTAAACTCGGGCGCATGTCCGACATCAGCGACTCGGTCTCCGAAGCCGTCGAACGTGCGTCCGAAGAATCGCCTCTCTTTTCCTGGATCGCCCTGCTCGTCGCGATCATCGCGACGTTCATGGCGATCTGCGGCGTGAAGGCCGGCAACCTCGGGCAGGCGATGGCCGAGGCGCAGGCGCACACGGTCGACTCGTGGTCGTATTACCAGGCCAAGAGCACGAAGCAGAATCTCGCCGAAGCAACGCTCGTGCAGCTTGAAGTGCAGCGCGCGGTCGGCGGCACGATCATGGCGCCGGCCGCCCTCACGGCGCTCGACGGACAGATCACGAAGTACAAAGCGAACGTGCAGCGCTACGAAAAAGAGAAGAACGAGATCAAGACGCAGGCGGAGGGATTTCAGAAGGAATACCAGACGCTGAACATGCACGACGATCAGTTCGATCTCTCCGACGCGTCGCTGTCCCTCGCCATCGCGCTCCTCGGCATCACGGCGCTGACGAAGAAGAAAGGCCTGCTGATCTTCGCGATTCTCTTCGCGCTGTTCGGGATGTTCTTCGGCCTCGCGGGATTCTTCCGCTGGGAAGTGCATCCCGAGGCGTTGACGGGATTGCTTAGCTAGCCGCGAGGATCGCCTTCGCCGCGGCGCGCGAGCTCGCGAGCGCAGCGTCGGACAGCACGCCTTCGTCGCCGACCCAATCGCCCGCGATGTAGAGGCCCTGCACCGGCGTGACCGGCGACGGGCGCGGGTGATCGGGGAGCGGCAGCGCGTTCGAGACCGTCATCGCCGGCAGGAAGCGGCGGTGCACGAGCACTTCGCGCCAGCCGGGCTGCATCCGGTCGAGCAGCGCCTCGAGCTCCTGCTCGTCCTGCTGCGCGGCGCCGCGGCGTGCGCTGCCGTCGATCACTTCGTCCGTCGCCGTCTGCTCGCGGCGGTACTTGAGGAGATGAATCAGGGCCATGCCTTTCGGCGCGAGCTGCGCCGTGGCGGAGTGCACGGAGTAGTAAAGAGGTTGATCGATGCCGAGGGCGAACGTCGTCTTCGGCCGCGGCAGCGAGCGCAGGCCGACGTCGAGACAGGCGGCGGTCACCGGACGCGCGGTCATCCACGGCTTCGTGAAATCGGCGTAGCCCGCGAGCTCGGCGGCGGTTTCGGGATCGATCGCCAGCAGCACCGTCTCCGCGGGAATCAGCGCGCCTTCGATGTTCTCCGGCTTCATGTCGGGCAGCGCGACGGAGAGCGTGTCCATGCGGTCGGCATCGAGCTCGAGGCCTCCCAGCTCAACGGCGCGCACGCCGTGATGATCGCGCACGACGCCCATCACGCGCGTGCCGCTGATGAAGTTCACGCCCGACGTGACGGCCGTGTTGCGCATCGAGTCGACCATGCGCTGCCACCCTTCGTCGACGTAGAGCACGCCGCCGCGCAACGCGACACGCAGCTGCCCGAGCCCGTAACGCGCGCTCTGCGTTTCGTGCGCGCAGTACGTCGAGAGGCGAATGATCGCCGCCATCGCTTCGCGCGCGCCGGCGTCGGTGAAGTTCGCGTCGAGCCATTCGCCGATCGTCTTCACCGTGAGGCGCGCGGGATCGAAACTCCGCGCGCGAAGGGCCGCCATCGCAAATTCGCGCTTGCCGCGAAACGACAGCAGGCCCGTCGTCAGCATCGACAGAATCCTTGCGGGCAGCTGGTATTGCTCACCGCCGCGGAGCGCGAGGCCCTTCAGTTTCGGCGAGCGTCCCGGCACCGGAATCCCGAGCTCGCGATACACGCGCGCGCCCGCTCCGGTGCGATAAACGGCGTGCGCGCCGAGGTTGAAGCGGAAGCCGCTGCGGAGGTGCGTGATGGCGCGGCCGCCGAGATACTGCCGCTTCTCGAAAACCGTAACGGTTCTGCCACCGCGCGCGAGATAGATGGATGCGGCGAGTCCGGCCAGACCGCCGCCGACGATCACGACATGTTTGCCCACGGGCCGGCGAGTCTATCAACTCTCTCGTCTGTATGGCAGAATCCGGAAGGGTCAGCGAATGACCATCGCTTCGGTGGTGTTGTAACAGCGGACAAAATGCGCACTTTCAGACCGGCACTTGCCGTGACATTGTTTCTGTACGCCGCGACGAGCTTCGCCGCGACGACGGCGGATTTCTACGTCGAGCTCTTGCAAAAGGGCATCACGCAGTACAACGCCGCGTCGTACCCCGAGGCCGCCACGCTCTTGCGCACGGCCGCGTTCGGGTTGCTCGAGTCGACGGATCGCTATCAGCTTGCGCAGGTGTATCGCGCGCTCGTGGCGGACAAGCTCAATGATCCAAGCAACGTCCGCGATGCTGCGCGCCGCGTGGTCGCGGCGGAGCGCATCCAGCGCACGTATGCATCGCTCGCGCTGCCGGCGACGGTTCGCACCTCGTTCGAAAGCGTGGCGAAGAAGTCGTTAGGCGCGTCGGAAGTGGCGACGCTGACGAGCGGCGCGCCGGCCACTGTGACGCCAACGCCGGCGCCGAAACCCACGCCGCCGCAACCGCAGCCGGAAGCGAAGCCGCAGACGACTCCGCCCGCAACCAACAACGTCGCGCCGCCGGAAAAGAAACCGGCGCCGCAGGAGGCGAAGCCGAAACCCGTGCCGGCGAAGCCGGCCCAGGTGAAACCGGCGGAGACGCAGCCGAAACCCACGCCGCCGGTGGCAACGCCGCCGGCCCCTCGGGACGTCGCGAAAGAAATCGCGGCAGCCGACAAGGCGCTGGAGAGCGGCAACCTCAATGAAGCGAAGCGCTTGTATCGATTGGCGCTCGACACCACGCTGACGCACGAGCAGGCCATCCATGTGGCCGAAGGAACGTATCGCGCGCGCGACTTCCCGTCCGTGCTGCGGGCGTTCGATCGGGCCGGCGCGCTGAAGAAGGGCGAGGAGCCGTATCGCTTCTATCTCGCGGTCGCGTACTACGAGACCGGACGTATCACCGCGGCGAAGAAAGAGCTCACCGCCGCGCTGAATTTCATCGAGATCACGCCCGACGTGGCGCGCTATCGCGAGAAGATCGAAGCAGAATCCACACGTCCGTAACTCCTCCTGTCTAACAGAAACGCGCTACACTCGTTTCATGTTGGCTGCCGTCTGCTGTTTCGCGCTCGCGATGCAGCAGGAGGAACCGCTTCCCGCGGTCAAAGCGAAACCGGCGCTCGCCGAACCCGCCACCGAAACCGCTGCGCCTCCGGTCGTTCCCCGCAAAATCGAAACGCCGCTTCCACCGGTGAAAGCCCTGAATCCGCGTCCGCCCGCGCCACCCGCTGACGCGATGGCGCTTCCGCCCGCGCCACCTGCTGACACGATGCCTCTACCTGCACCAGCCGTGGACACGCAGCCGCTGCCGCCTGCGCCCATTCCCGAAACAGACGACCCGCGCCGCGGCATGTTCTTCCTCGCCGCGATCGCGCTCCTCGGCGTCGGAGTGTTCGCGCTGCTGATCAGGAGACGGTCGGAGCCGGTCGATGCTCCAGCGATCGAATCGCCCGGATCAGACGCGTCGCAGCCGCATTTCCCTTCATCACCAGATCACTCACACCGTGACGAAGACGTTCGCGGTCTTCGGCGCTGAGGTCTTTCGCAGTGAAGACGACGATCGGAATGCGGTTCGTCGATTCGCGCTGGTGCAGCAGCTCCGCGAGCTCGAAGCCGCTCATCCCCGGCATCATGAGATCGAGGATGATCACGTCCGGCTTGGTCTTCTCCGCGCGCTCGAGCCCTTCCTCGCCCGACATCGCTTTGTCGACGATGTAGCCGGCCTTCGTCAGCTCGTGATCGAACATCTCGTGCACGCTCGTGTCGTCGTCGACGAGCAGGAGCCGCGCGCCGCGGCCGGTGCGGCTCGTGATCTCGCCGAGGCGGCGGAGCAGGCGCGGCCAGTCGATCGGCTTGACGAAATAGTCCTGCGCGCCTAACGCGACGGCGAGCTCGCTGTTGTCGAGCATCGACACGATGATCACCGGCGTTGCGGACGTCGCCGCGTCGGCTTTCAACTGCTTCAGCACGTGCCAGCCGTCCATCTCCGGCAGGACGATGTCGAGCGTGATGGCGAGCGGGCGCATCACGCGCGCGAGACGCACCGCCTCTTCGCCGGAACGCGCGCGGATCGGAACGTAGCCGGCGGACTGCAGAGTAGACGCGCAGCGTGTCGAACGATTCGTCTTCGTCCTCGACGACGAGCACGCGATCGCCGGCCGGAATGACCACGCCTTCCGGCGACACGATCGGGCTCGGAATCGACGGCCCGGTGAAGCGCAGCGGCAGCGTGAACGTGAACTCGCTTCCTTCGCCGGGCACGCTTTTCAGCGAGACCGTGCCCTGCTGCAGTTCGACGAATTTCTTCACCAGCGAGAGGCCGAGTCCCGTTCCGCCGAAGCGGCGGCTCGCCGCGCTGTCGACCTGCTGGAACTCGTTCCAGATCCGCCTCTGATCGTCCATCGCGATGCCGATGCCGCGGTCGATCACCGAGACTTCGATCAAGTCTTCGGCGCGCCGCGCGCGAATCGTCACCACCGATCCGCTCTTCGAGAACTTCACCGCGTTCGAGAGCAGGTTGTAGAGGATCTGTTTGAACTTCGCGTGATCGGTCTCGATCTCCGGGACGTCCGACGCGACGTCGATCTTGAACGTGACGCCCTGCTTCGCCGCGAGTCCCTTCATCACCGTGCAGACGCTGTCGATCGCCTGCTGCACGGCGAAGGTCTCGGGATAGAGCTCCATCTTCCCCGCTTCGACTTTCGACAGGTCGAGGATGTCGTTGATGATCGAGAGCAGGTGCTGTCCCGACTGCTGGATCGAGCGGAGGAAGTTGACGTACTTCGGCTCGATGCGCGGCTCGAGGCGCTCGACGAGGATTTCCGAGAAGCCGATGATCGCGTTCATCGGCGTTCGCAGCTCGTGGCTCATGTTCGCCAGGAAGGTGCTTTTCGCGCGATTGGCCTCCTCGGCCTGCTGATTCTTGACTTGCAGCTCGCGCAGGATGCGCGCCTTCGCGATCGCCGACACCGCGTGCTCGCGCACGCGGGCGAGCCGCTGCAGGTCGGAGCGGCCGAACGCGTTTTCGTCGCGGAAGTTGTCGAGGATGAGGAAGCCTTCCATCCGTCCGCCGAGCGTGACCGCCATCGCCAGCATCGCTTTCGGCACCGGCAGGTGCGCGGTTTTTTCCTTCGCCGCGAGATGGCTGAACTCCGCGCCCTTGATCAGGTAGACGCCTTCCTCCAACTGCTCCGCGCGCTCGGAGTAGCGGCGCATCGCTTCTTCGAACGAAAGCGAGACGCCCTTGAACTGCTCCGGGTCGTAGCCCGACATCGCCACGACTTCGGTGCGCCGCGTGTCGTGATCGAACTTGAGGAACGTCGCTTTCTCCGCCTGCGGGAAGAGGCGCATAGCCTGCTCGAGAATGCTCTCCAGCACGTCCTCGAGCACGACCTCGCGATTGATGGCCTCGACCATCTTGTCGACGGTTTCCAGCTCCTGCGCCTGCGCGCGGATCTCTTCCGTGCGCGCCATCACGAGGTCTTCGAGCATCCGGTTCTTGCGCCGCAGTTGCTGCATGCGCAGGCGATAGGTGACGCGCAGCAGGATCACCGCAGCGACGAGATAGAGGATGGCCGCCCACCAGCGCAAACCCCACGGCGGCGCGATGGAGAAGTGATACGTCATCGGCGGCGACCAGACGCCGTCGGCGTTGCGGGCGATGACTTCGAAGTCGTAGCCGCGCGTGAAGAGGATCGCCGGCAGATTCGTGTAGCGGATCTTCGCGTCCGCGGTCTCGGGCGACCACTGCGCGTCGAAGCCGCGCAGGCGCGTGCGATAGCGGACGCGCGACTCGTCGCTGAACGTGAGCGCCGCGTACTCGAACGCGACGTCGCTGTTCGCCGTCTTGACGTTGCGCAGCCGCACCACCGGCGGCAACGCGTTGGCCTCGCGCGCGGCGGGATTGAAGACGGCGACGCCGCTGGGCGTGGCAAAGAACAAGATGTCCCTGCGGGCCGATGGCAATCGGTCCGTGCCCCCAACCCTCGTCGTCGATGAGACCGTCCGCCGTCGTGATGTGCAGCGCCGGTTTCAACGTGCGCGTGTCGATCGCGACGAGGCCTTCGTTGTCACAGAACCAGACCCGGTTGCCGGCGGCGGTCACGCCGAGGGCCGGACGGCCGGCGGTGAGGTTCTGCCTGTCGACGATCAGACCGTTGCCGGTGCCGATCCATAACTTGCCTTCGTGAAAGAGGAGCGCGCGAATGTTCGTCGACGGACTCGGCATCGGCGCGAACGCCGTCGCCTCCGCGAGCGGAGCGGTCGTGCGATAGAGCCCGCGATCGAGACTGCCGGCCCAGAGAAAGCCGCGGTCGTCGAGGGCGATGCTCGAGGCGCCGGAAGAGGGAAGGCCGGAGGCGGGGCGGAAGATGCGCCAGCGGCCCCTCACCCGGCCTTCGGCCACCCTCTCCCCGCGCGGCGGGGAGAGGGGCACTCGCGGGGAGCTCTCCTCGAGAGCCCTTCTCCCCGCTTGCGGGGAGAAGGTGCCCGAAGGGCGGATGAGGGGCTCGCCGCCCTCATAGCAACCCACCCCCCACGTCCCCGCAAAGCACATGGCGTTGCCGAGCCTGCGCGCGACGTACGTCGTATCGAAACCGTACGCCGTCATCACCGCCGGCGTGCCGCGGACGTTGATTGGAAAGCGCGGCGTGACGTCCTGGTTCGCGGGCTCGTTTCCGGGAAGGGAAAGACAATTGAGGCCGGAGGACGTGGCGATCCACAGACGTCCCGCGCCGTCATCGCCGATCGCGTAGATCTGATTCGAGTGCAGTCCTTCCGCGACGCGGAGCGTGGTCGTCGTGCCGTCCGGCGCGATCGCGGCGAGGCCGCTGCCGGTGCCGACCCATAAGTAATCGGCCCACGGTCCGCTGGCCGCGCCGCGCGGCAGGACGGCGAACGTGCTCGAGTCGGGGAGGGCCGGCTTCGAGCGCTCGGTGTACGCGACGAACGCGCGATAGCCTTTGCGCAGCCGCGACGCCCCGCCGTTCTGTCCGAACCAGAGGTTGCCTTCGCGATCTTCGAGAATCGTCCAGAGCGTCTCGCCGAGGAGACCGCTCGCACGCGTGATGACCGTGCTCTCGCTGCCGTCGATGCGGACCGCGCCTGTGCCGAGGCTCGCCGCCCAGATCTCGCCGCTCCGCGCCGGAAGCACGGCCACGATGCGCTCGCGCAGGTCGTGGTTCACGGTCGTAACAGTTGAACCATCGAGGCGCCACACTTCGCCATTGAACGAGCCGCCCCACAATGTGCCGTCGCTCGCTTCACCGAACGCCGACGCCGGCGAAGTCAGCCGGGCGATCGTCGTTCGCGCGTTGCCGCGAAACGCGACGATGCTGCCGTCGCTCAGGCTCACCACGACCGAGCCGTCGCGGCGCGCGAACATCGCCTGCACTCCGGCCAGCGGAATCGTGGTTTTTCCGCGCACGATCGCGTCGTTCGTCGCCGCCCAAACTTCGCCGTTCGCTGCAATCAGGCAGTTGCGGCGAATGCGCACCGTGAGCCGCCGCACGAAACGAATCCGCTCACCCGGCTTGTACGCTTCCAGCGGCTTTCTCCGAAACGACGAGTCCCGCATCGGAGCCGATCCACAGATGATGCGACGCGTCCTCGACGATCTCCCGCACGGTGAAATCGGCGAGGCCGTCGCTGACGCCGTAGTGCTCCATCGAGTGGCCGTCGTAGCGCGAGACGCCGGAGGAGAAGAAGCCGAACCAGATGTATCCGAGATGATCCTGGATGATCTTCTGGACGCTTGCGGATGAGAGCGGCGTCGCCTGCCTTTCGGTCGTAAAGTGCGTGAAAGGGAAGCTCTTGGGCCCCGGCCGCCAGAGACAATACGGCCACCAGGAAGAGCGAGGCGCTGCGAAGCATTGTTAGAGTTTAGCAACCGCTTCCTCACTTCTTCGTATCGAACAACGGATGGCTCGCTTTCGCGACTGGCTCGACCTCGGGAAAAACACGGTCTCGTCGATCTCGACGAATGACGTGACGAACCTCTATTCGCTCGAGTGGCCGGAAACGAAGAAGATGCTCATCTCCGAGCATCGCGCCGACATCGACGATGACCCGCGGCGCATCCGCCGCGTGCTGCGTACCGCCAGCGCGATTCTCTACGGCCTCACCAAACGCCTCGCGCCGCACCGCCGCATCCTGTTCGTCTTCTCGTTCGTGTTCTTCTTCGTCTGCCTCTTCTCACTGGCGAGGACGATGAAGGCGCCGCCGTTCTGGGTCTTCACCGAGATGGCGGCGATGTTCCTCGTGATGACGGCGCTCTTGGCAATGGAGCTGATCGACAAGATCAAGTTCCGCGACGAGCTGCAGCTCGCGCGCGATCTGCAGGCCAGCCTGATTCCGAAGGAGATGCCGAAGAGCGAGCCGTGGGATGTGGCCGCGTTCAACCGCATCGCGAACACCGTCGGCGGCGACATCTACGATTTCGTTCCGCTCGAAGACGGCCGGCTCGCGGTGCTGTTCGGCGACGCGTCGGGACACGGAATGGCCGCGGGACTCGTGATGGCGGTCGCGCACGCGGCGTTCCGCACGCAACTCGAAGTCGACGTCACGCCGCCGTCGATCATGGCCACGCTGAACCGCATCCTCTGCCGCACCGGCGGCTCGCGCTCGTTCTTCTCGTGCTGCTATCTGCTGCTCTCGCCGGACGGAACGTATCTCGCGACCGTCGCCGGACATCCGCCGATCCTGAAGATCGGCACGGACGGCAAGATCTCCGAGCGCCTCGGCCGCGGCGCGTATCCCCTCGGCGTGAAGTCGGGCCTGCAGTGGGAGATCGTCAGCGGCGCGATCGAGCCCGGCGAGCGGCTGCTGCTGCACTCCGACGGATTGACCGAGGCGCGCAATGCGACGGAACGAGAGTTCGGCGATCAATACGTCGAAGTCGTCGCCGGATGGCATCCGGAGGCGAGCTCGCAGGCGCTTGTCGATACACTGGTCGGCGAATGGCGAGTGTTCATGGGCAATCAGCCGGCGGACGACGACGTCTCGATCACGGTGATCCGCCGGCAGTGAGGATCCTGCCGCTCGCGGCGCTGCTGTTTTTTCAGGTGCTGCCGGCGACGCTCGTCGTGGCCGCGATCCGGCCGCTGTTCGCCACGATTCAGGGCGGCGACATTTCGGCGATGCACGCGTTCATGTCGCTGAACATGATCGGGGCGATCCTCGTGGCGTCTCCGATCGCGGCGCTGGCGGATCGGATGCGAAGCTCCCGGCCGCTGCTCGTCGGGCTGACCATCGCCGACGCGATTCTGCTCATCGCCTGCGCGTCTCCGGTGCCTGTTGCGCTCGCGCTGACGCTGCGCTTTTTCGAAGGGGCGGCGCATGTCGGCGCAACGACGCTGCTGCTCGCGGAGGCGTCGGCGATCGCGCGCACGCGCGGCGAGGGAAAGATCATGGGGATTGCCGGCGCCGCAATCGTGTTCGCGATCGCGGCCGGCAACGCCCTCGGCGGCACGCTCGTCGCCATCTCGCCGTTCACGCCGTTCATCGCCGGCGCGGCGACGGCGCTACTCGTCGCCGTCGCGGCAACCGTGCGGCGCGATTCCGATGAACGCGTGCTTCCGACGCGCCCCGAAAAGATCCCGATCGCGCCGCTGATTCTTCCGCTGACGGCGGCGTTCATCGAACGCTTCGCCGTCGGCTGTTTCGTGGTGTCGTTCGCGCTCTTCGCGCACGCGCGCCACGGCGTCACCGACTCCGCGATCGGCTGGCTCTACTTCGCGATGACGTTCACGTTCGCGATCGCAATGGCGCCGGCGGGACGGCTCGCCGATCGCGTACACGCGCCGCCGCTTCTCGCCGCCGGCGCGCTGCTCTACGGCGTCGCGCTGCTCACGCTGGCGGTGGTGAATCGACCGCTGCTGCCGCTGTCGATGATCGTCGCCGGCGCGGGTGCGGCGCTGATGTTCGCGCCGGCGCTGAGCGCGGCCGCGGCGGCCTCGCACAATCGCCGCGCCGCCGCGATGGCGCTCATGAACGCCGCCGGCTGCCTCGGCATGACGACCGGTCCGATCGTCTCCGGCATCGCCATCGGATCGAGCGCGGTCTATTCGCGGCCGCTCTACATCGCGGCCGCCGCGCTCATCGCGTGGAGCGCGGCGCCGCTGTTCATCATCGCATCACGACGCGCGCGCCGAGAATCGCCAGCGCGCTGATCAGCAACAGCAGCATGGCCGTGCTCAGCGTCGGAGCATCGCCGATGATCTGCTGCTGCGTGACGGCGAACGACGGACCGAAGTTCGCGTCGCCGGAGTAATCCGCGCGGATCGTGTGCGTGCCTCCCGCGGAGCCGAGAGGCGGCAGGGTGATCGACGCGTGCCCGCTCGCATCCAACGGCGCGGTGGCCACCACGTTGCCGTCGACGCGGATGGTCACGGTGCCGGTCGGGATGCCCGACGCCGGCGCCACCGGATTCACCTGCACCTGCGCCACGATGCCGATCCCGCCGCTCGACGGATTGGGCGAGGTGGTGAGCGTGGTGGTGGTCGAGCCGGGATTGACGTTCTGCACGAGCGGGGCGGACGTGCTGGCGGCGAACGATCCCGCGCCGAGGTATCGGGCCACGATCGAATGCGCGCCGGCGGGAAGAGCGAGGGTGAGCGTGGCCTGGCCGGCTCCGTTGAGCGTGCTGGTGCCGAGGACCGTTACGCCTTCTTCGAATGACACCGTGCCGGTGGGCGTGCCGCCGCTCGACGTCACGGTCGCGGTGAGCGTGAACGACTCGCCGCTCACGGTCGGATTCTGCGAGGACGTCAACACCGTGCTCGTGGTGTGCAGCACGGTGAGCACGACGTCGTTGCCGGTACCGCCCACGTACGTGATGCGCAGGCGCGTCGGGCCGACGGCGAGCTCGCTCCCTTGCGGCAATCCCGCGAACGTTCCGGAGACCGCGTCGGCGCCGTCGTTGTTGATGATCGTAAACGACGTGCCGTTCGCAGGAATCAACGCCGGGAACGTGATCGCCAGCGTCGGGTTGCTCAGCGTGACCGTGCCGTTCACCGCCAGCTGATCGTGTCCTGTGCCGGGAGTGGAGTTGGTCAGATCGAACGCCATCGTTCCGCCGGTCGCGGAGTAGTTGCCGCTCGTCAGAATGCCGATCGTGTGCGGATCGGCGCAGCAGCCGGCACCGGGATCGTTCCCCACGCGCAGCGTCGAGGAGCTCAATGCCGTCGTTGACATTGTTCCGTTGCCGCTCACGATCGAGTTGCTCGTGGCGTTGAACGCCGTCGCCGTGATCGACCCGGCCACGTTCAGCTTCGACGCGGTCATGTTGACGTTGCCGGTGATGGAGATCGCTCCCGTCAGTTGGATCCCATTCCCTCCGGTCACCGACACGTTGCCCGCTCCGTTGATCGTCCCCGAGATCGTCGTGACGTAGGGAATGATCGTGAGCGAGTTGCCGCCCGAGGGCGATCGTGCTGCTGAAGGTCGTGGTTGTCCCGTTCACATCGAACGTCTGCGATGCGCTAAGCGTCGTGGGGATGTTCCAGATCACTCCCGCGCAGCACGCCGTCAGGCCGCCGCTGAGCGTGATGGCGTTGCCGTTCAGCGAATAAGACCCGCCGCCGGGAAAACTGATCGATCCGAGCGACAGTCCCACCAGATCGTTCGACGTCGGATTCGTGTTCGACGCGCCGTTCGGGAACACGAGAATGTCGCCGTTCACCGGCGCGACGCCGCCGCTCCAGTTCCCGCCCACCGACCAGAGGTTGTTCACTGCACCGGTCCACGATTTCGGGCCGCCCACCACCGTGACGACGACGTCGTTGCCCGAGCCGCCGGCGTACGTGATCTGCATCTGCACGGAACCGACGCTGAACGATGCCCCCTCCGGCAGTCCGGCAAACGTTCCGGAGACCGTGTCGGCGCCGTCATTGTTGATGATCGTGAATGACGTGCCGTTCGCAGGAATCAACGTCGGGAACGTGATCGCCAGCGTCGGGTTGCTCAGCGTGACCGTACCGTTCACCGCCAGTTGGTCGTGTCCTGTGCCGGGAGTGGAGTTCGTGAGATCGAACGCCATCGTTCCGCCGGTCGCGGAGTAGTTGCCGCTCGTCAGAATGCCGATCGTGTGCGGATCGGCGCAGCAGCCGGCACCGGGATCGTTCCCCACGCGCAGCGTTGAAGAGCTCAATGCCGTCGCTGACATTGTTCCGTTGCCGCTCACGATCGAGTTGCTCGTGGCGTTGAACGTCGTCGCCGTGATCGACCCGGCCACGTTCAGCTTCGAGCCCGTGACCGTGACGTTGCCGCTAATGGAGATCGTTCCGGTCAGGTTGATCCCATTCCCTCCGGTCTCGGACACGTTGCCGGTTCCGTTGATCGTTCCGGAAATCGTGGTGATGTAGGGATTGATCGTGAGCGTGGTGCCGTCGAGGGTGATGGTGTTGCTGAAGGTCGTGGTTGTCCCGTTCACATTGAACGTCTGCGATGCGGCGACCGTCGTGGGGATGTTCCAGATCACTCCCGCGCAGCACGCCGACATTCCGCCGCTGAGCGTGATGGCGTTGCCGTTCAGCGAGTAAACCCCGCCACCGGGAAAACTGATCGATCCGAGCGACAGTCCGACCAGATCGTTCGACGTCGGATTCGTGTTCGACGCGCCGTTCGGGAACACGAGATTGTCGCCGTTCACCGGAGCGATCCCACCGCTCCAGTTCCCGCCGACCGACCAGAGGTTGTTCACCGCGCCGGTCCACGATTTCGGGCCGCCCACCACCGTGACGACGACGTCGTTGCCCGAGTCGCCAACGTACGTGATGTGCATCTGCACAGCACCGACGCTGAAGACAGTCGCCTCCGGCAGTCCGGCAAACGTTCCGGAGACCGCGTCGGCGCCGTCGTTGTTGATGATCGTGAATGCCGTGCCGTTCGCAGGAATCAACGCCGGGAACGTGATCGCCAGCGTCGGGTTGCTCAGCGTCACCGTCCCGTTCACGGCCAGCTGATCGTGTCCTGTGCCGGGAGTGGAGTTGGTCAGATCGAACGCCATCGTTCCGCCGGTCGCGGAGTAGTTGCCGCTCGTCAGAATGCCGATCGTGTGCGGATCGGCGCAGCAGCCGGCGCCAGGATCGTTCCCCACACGCAGCGTTGAAGAGCTCAATGCCGTCGTTGACATTGTTCCGTTGCCGCTCACGATCGAGTTGCTCGTGGCGTTGAGCGCCGTCGCCGTGATCGACCCGGCCACGTTCAGCTTCGACCCGATCACGTTGACGTTGCCGGTGATGGAGATCGCTCCCGTCAGTTGGATCCCATTCCCTCCGGTCACCGACACGTTGCCCGCTCCGTTGATCGTCCCCGAGATCGTCGTGACGTAGGGAATGATCGTGAGCGAGTTGCCCCCGAGGGCGATCGTGCTGCTGAAGGTCGTCACTCCCAGGTTCACGTCGAACGTCTGCGATGCGGCGAGCGTCGTGGGGATGTTCCAGATCACTCCTCCGCAGCACGCCGTCAGGCCGCCGCTGAGCGTGATGGCGTTACCGTTCAGCGCGTAAAACGTGCCCGCGCTCGGAATGCTGATCGATCCGAGCGACAGTCCCACCAGATCGTTCGACGTCGGATTCGTGTTCGATGCGCCGTTCGGGAAGACCAAGTCGTCGCCGTTCACCGGCGCGATCCCACCGTTCCAGTTCGTGCCGACCGACCAGAGATTGCTCGTCGTTCCGGTCCAGATTTTCGTGGCGGCGGACGTGGCCGGCACGATCAAGCACACGAGGATCGCGCTGAGAACACTTTTTATTTGCATGAATGAGGCTATCGTAACGCCGCGGCGCGATTCAGTAAACCCCGAATCGCGCGCGGATCGGCTAAGGCGTGAGCTCGTCGATCGCTTTCTGCGCGGCGCGATTGCGCGGCTCGAGCTCGAGCGCTTTGCGATAGCTCGCCAGCGCACCCGCGCGATCGCCCGCCGCCAGCAGCGCTTCGCCGAGGCTGTCGTGAGCGTTCCAGGAGCGGGGGTGTTGCTCCGCGACGAACCGGAACAGTTTGACCGCGGCCGGCACGTCTTTTTTTACTTTCAAATGAAAGTATCCGAGCTCGATGAGATCGCGCTCCGGAAGCACCTGCGTGCGCGCGAACCGCAACGCGGCGTCGATGCCGCTCGCGCCGAGGATGCGCAGCATTTCGTGCTCCAGATCATTCGTCGCGGCGGTGCGCTCGAGGAGCGCGCGGATTGCTTCCTGATCGAGCCAGCGCCCACGCAGCATCACGCCCATGCGGAGATCGACGTTGCCGATGTCGCGGAGCGGATCGCCGCGGAGCAGCACGAGATCGGCGGTCTTGCCGGCTTCGATGGTCCCGATGTCCTCGCGGCGCAGGAACTTCGCGCCGTTCGCGGTGGCGGCGCGCAGCGCATCGTACGGAGTCATCCCCATGCTCACGAGCTGCCGCAGTTCGTCGCTCGCCGACCAGCCGGGAAAGACGAACGGCGGCCCGCCTCCGTCCGTCCCCATGAGCACGCGCCCACCCGCGTCATGGAGCTTCTTCCCCAGCCCTTTCTGAAACGCGAGCAGGCGGCGGAGGTTCGCCACGGCGCTTCGTTTGATGTTGCGGTGACGCGTGTTGTACGGCACCTCCCACGTGCGCGTGAACATCGGCGACATGTAGCGAACCTCGCCACGGTCGAGCTGCGTTTCGAGATCGGCAACCTGCCGCGTGATGACGTCGTAGCAGTTCAGCGTGGTGATGACGGCGATGTCGTTCTGCACCATCTGCCCGACGATGATGTGATCGTCGCCGATATCCACCGGACTGTAGAGAAACTCCTCCAGGTGCGCGATCGCGTCCGGCTTCGCGGTGAGCATCTGCTGCCAGGTGAGATTGCGCGGAATGTGGCCGATCGAGAGCAGCCCGAGCTCGCGTGCGCTGTTGACCAGCACCGGCAGCGCCGCGACGTCGATGTCGTCGTAGATCTTGATGCAGTCATAGCCGTCGCGCTTCTGCTCCTCGACCAGCCGCTTTGCCGCGGCAGGATCTCGAACGTCCGTCATGTAGGGCCCGCAGGCCACGATTCCCGGCAGCAAGGCCCCCGACTTCGCCTGCTCGCGCATTTCGAGGCCGGGAAACCCGTCGCCGGCGAGCAACACGGTGGTCACGCCGTTCAGGGCGTACAACGGCATTCCACCGTGCTCGACGTGCGCGTGCAGATCGATGAGGCCGGGGATGAGATATCCGCCTTCGCCGTCGATGCGGCGCGCGTCTTCGGGGATCGCGACCGAATCCGCCGCGCCGATGGCGCGAATCCGTTCGCCCTCCACGAGCACGACCTGATCGCGCAGCACGCGGTTCTCGGTCATCGGAACGACGTTGACGTTGGTGAATGCAATCGTCTGCGCGAGCAGACACACGAGGAGCGTTGGAGCTCGCATGAGAACCTCCATCGAAAAGATTTGGGTTAGCGGGCGGGGACTGCGGTGAGCAACACCATCAACGCATCGTCGCCGTTGATCTTCGACGAGCCGACCACCACCGTCTCGCCTCGGTCCATCGCGAACGAGGTGGAGATCAGCGGCTTCACGGCCTCCGGCGCATAGGGAGTCGTGTCGCCGTGCCCTGCCGGCGGCGTGGGCTGTTCGATTTTCTTGGTGGCGGGATACACGCTGAACCACCAGATGGACAACTTGTTGTCTTTCCGCTCGTACGAGAACTTCACCTGATACGAGCTCACGGTGACGGTGCTGCTGATTGCGCCGTGGGCGAGCCGCACCATGGCCGTGTCGAGCAGCACGTAATGCTTGAACGGCAGAAAGTCGCGCACGTCCGACAAGGCCTTTTCGGCACTCTTCGGCAGGCCGTCGAGATCGTCCGCCCCTTTCCGCGAGGCGCGGAGAAGGACGACCTGGAACAGCTGCGATTCGCTGAACGAAGGACCCGCGGACGGCGCGGGCGTGGGCTGTTCGCCGGCGAAGGCGAATGTGGTGAACAGCAGGATCACGAGGATGCGTTTCATGGTCAGTCCCTCACATACGGAACGACGGGTCGAGCGTCCAGATGACGCGCGTGCCGCCGGGAGTTTTGTATTCGACGCGCCGCGGCTGCTCCGCGGTGTTGTTGGCGCGGCGTACAACGGCAAAGGTGATCGTGGTCAATACAACCAAAGCCATCAGCGTCGCCGCGAGCCGGTGGAGGACAGACAATCTTGTCTGTCCGGACAGACAGGATTGTCTGTCCTCCACTGCAAGCATCGCCGCGCGGATCCGATATCGATCCTCGGCCGCGAGGACCGCGCCGCTCGCGGGATCGTGTTGACGAAGAAGCGTACGAAGGTCGTTCATGTGCGTGATTCCCCAAGAAGGCTCGCGAGCCGTTTGCGCGCCGCAGAAAGATGCCAGCGCACCGTGACGCGCGTGACGCGCAGCTCGTCCGCGATCTCGGCGACGCTGCGCTCTTCCAGTTCATGAAGGACGATGATCGCGCGCTGGCGCGGCGGCAGCTCGCGAAGCGCGAAGCGGACGGCATCGCGCGCGACGATGGCCTCCGCGAAATCGTGCTGCGGTTGCTCCGGCGGCGGCGCCGCACGAAACGCACGCCGCACCGCTTCGCGGCGATACGCGTCGTGTAGCAGGTTCACGACCACGCGCACCAGCCACGCGCCGGCGAGAACGTCGTCCGCCGGCAGGCGTGACGCATCACGTGCCGCGCGCACGAACGCCTCCTGCACGACGTCGAGCGCCTCGTCGGCGTCGCGCGTCATGCGCAGCGCGAAGCGGTAAAGCCGCAGATGATGCCGATCGAAGAGCCGTTCCAGACGTTCGCGAGGATCGTCATCGCTCGCCACCATCGCCTCCGCACTGATCGTCGTGATCGCGTCCACGTCAATCAGAACGCGCGAGGGTCGCCGTCTGTTGGGTCATCCCGTCGAACACCGCCAACGCCATGTCCACGCGTCCGAGCGGCGCCGAGACCTGCACGCCGGCCACGCGATCGCGCACGCGCTCCAGCGTCTCGCGCGCGATGGTCACGCCTTCGCGCAGCGCGTGCTCTTTCCCCTTGTCGCTGGCGATGCGCATCCGCTCGATGACATCGTCCGGCACCGAAACGCCCGGCACTTCGTTGTTCATGAACTGCGCGTTGCGATACGAGAGCAGCGGCCAGATGCCGGCCACGATCGGGAGCTTCATGTGCTCGATGCGTTTGAGGAAATGCTCGAGCTGGCGGACGTCGAACACCGGCTGCGTGATCGCGTACTCCGCGCCCGCTTTCACTTTCCAGTCGAGGCGGCGCAGCTCGTATTCGAGATCGAGATGGCCGGGATTGACGCCCACGCCGATCGTGAACTTCGTCGGCTCGCCGAACGGATTCCCGCCGAGGTCGAGACCGCGGTTCATCAGGCTGGCCATGTTGGTGAGGCCGATGGAGTCGATATCGAACACCGCCGTGGCCTCGGGGTACGGACCCATCTTCGGCGGATCGCCGGTGATGAGGAGGAGATTGCGCAATCCGAGGGCGCCGCAGCCGAGAAGATCGGAATGCATGCCGAGGAGATTGCGGTCGCGGCAGCAGTAGTGAAGAACCGTTTCGATGCCGACGCGTTGCTGCAGCAGCACGGCCACGGCGATCGCGCCCATCCGATTCTGCGCGCGCGGGCCGTCCGGAACGTTCACGGCATCGACACCCGCGGCCTTGATCGACCGCACCGACTCGACCATCGAGTCGGGATTCGGTCCCTTCGGCGGGACGATCTCGATCGTCGTCACGAACTCGCCGTTCGCAATCTTGCGTCCCCAGTTCGAGCGCGTCTCCATCGCGCACGGTTCGACGCCCGGCGCTTTCTCGCCGTCTTTGCCGTTGCGCTCGACGATCACGAACGTGCGCCGCGGCGAGAGCGGCCGCACGGCGTCGCCCATCATCTTGATGTGCTCCGGCGTCGTGCCGCAGCAGCCGCCGATGAACTTCACGCCCTTGTGAATCAGCCGCTTCGCGTACTTGCTGAAGTACTCCGGCGAGGCCATGTACATCTGCCGCCCGTTCACGTCGCGCGGCAGACCGGCGTTCGGCTGACACGAAATTTTCTTCGCCGACACCGCGGCCATTTCTTCGATCGCGTCGAGCATGAGGTCGGGACCGACCGCGCAATTGAGGCCGATCACGTCCGCGCCGGCGCGCTCGAGCCGCTGGGCGATGTCGCGCGGCGAGTCGCCGTACACCGTGCGGCAATCCGTGCCGATCGTCATCTGCGCGATGACCGGCAGGTTGCAGACCTCGTGAATGGCCATGATGGCCTGCTCGATCTCGGAGATGTTCGAGAACGTCTCGGCGATGATGAGATCGACGCCGCCGTCGCGGAGCGCTTCGGCCTGTTCACGGAAAAAGTCACGCGCCTCTTCGAGCGCCGTCGGTCCGTACGGCTCGATGCGGATGCCGAGCGGACCGATCGCGCCGGCGACGTAGACCGAATCGCCCGCCGCCTTACGCGCCAGCTCCGCCGCGCGGAGGTTGATGTCGCGCAGCTCTTCCTCGATGCCGAAGCCGCGCAGCTTCACCCGGTTCGCGCCGTAGGTGTTGGTCTCGAGAATCTCCGCGCCGCAGCGCACGTACTGGCGATGAACCTCCAGCACGATCTCCGGATTGCGGACGTTCAACTCGTCGTAGCACTTGTTGATGAAGACGCCCTTGGCATAGAGCATCGTCCCCATCGCACCATCGAAGAGGTAGACGTGTTCGTCGGCGATTGCCTGTATGAAATCCTGCATAAACAAAAACCCCACGCCGGAAGGACGTGGGGCCGAATCGAAAACGAGTTCGAATTGCCGGCGGTTTAGCTTTTTTTAAGCTGGTTGCAAGCGGCCCCAAATCAGTCCAGCGGGTTTAAGGATACCCTAATTCCGCCGCACCTGCATGAAGAGCCACGTCACCACTTCCTTGTCGACATGCGGCCAGATCTGGTGCCCTTCTCCCCGAAACTCGGTGTAGCGCGCGAGGCCGCCGGCGCCGCGGATGGCATCGCGCATTTTGTGCGCGTAGTCGACGGGCACGACCCGATCGGCAGAGCCGTGCAGGATCCAGAACGGCACGCGCGCGATCTTTGACGCGCTCGCCGGGTCGCCGCTTCCGCTGAGGACGAACGCGGCGGCGAAGAGATCGGGCCGCGCGGCGACGACGACGTACGTCGCGAATCCGCCCATCGACTGCCCGCCGAGGTACACGCGGCGCGGATCGATGCGGTATTCCTTCTGCGCCGCGGCGATGACGTCCGGGATCTTCGCGAGCTGCGCGCGATCCGCCCATCCATCGCCCTTCGACTGCGGCACGAGGATGAACGACGGGAACGCCTTCGCTTCGCGCACGAAGAGATCGAGGATCTGGCCATTGCCGCCGCGGATCTGCCGCGCGTTGTCGGTGCCGACGCCTCCGCCGCCGTGCAGATAGACGAGCAGCGGATAGCGTTTCTTCGCGTCGTAGTTGCGCGGCACGAGCAGCCGGCACGGCATCGACGCGTAGGTTTTCCGAAGAAACTGCGACTCGTCGGTCGTGACCGGAGCGGGAGGAGCGGCCTGCAGGAGAAGGGCGAGGGCGGCAATGATCACGATGTAATATTGCACCGGTCCGGGTCCTCCGATGCTCAAGTTCGCTGCGGCGCTCGTCGTCTGCCTCTCCTTCGTCCCGTCGCTCTCCGCGCAACAATTGACCTACGCGATCGCACAATCGCCGGTGACGCTGCGCGATCTCGTCGATCCGGTTGTCGATCCGGATGAGCTCCGCGAGATCCGGCACGAAGGCAACGCGCGCGCGATCTGGCCGATGGCGCAGGCGGCGATGACGTGGAGCACGCCGCTCGTTCCCGCGTCGGCGCCGCCTCCGCCCGTGACGATGAACTTCGCGTCCAACACGTCGGACAAGGTCGCGCCGGGCGACGCGAGCGGCGCGGTCGGGAAAGATCACATCGTCTCCGCGACGAACTACTGGTTCACGGTGCACACGCGCAGCGGACAGACCGCGACGTCGAAGTTTCTGTTCAACTTCCTCGAGCCGGTCTCTCCGGGCACCGGCAATCTCGATCTCGCCTACTACGATCCGCGCGTCGTCTACGATTCCGTGGCCGACCGCTGGATCGCCCTCGGCATGCACGACGGCCGCGAGATCATCCTCGCCGTCACGGAGACGGGAGATCCGACCGGCACCTGGTCGCGCTACAAGATCCGCATCACGAGCGCGTTCGGAGAGATCGATTTCACGCGGCTGGCATTGACGCGCGACACCGTGATGATCGCCACGCACGATGACGCCGCCCGCACCTGGTTTCTGTCGATCTCGAAGACGGACTTGTACGCGCGTCCCGTGTCGTTGCCGATGCGGACGTATTCGCTCTTCGAGTGGGGAGCGGTTCCCGTCACCGGCGAAGAGTCGCCGGTCGAGTACGTCGTGTACAACGACGGCCTCGATCTCATCGTGACGCGGCTCGACAATCTGAACTCGTTCGTGACCGTGAAAAACAATGCGACGTGGAGCCGCAGCTTCGCGTTCGCGCCACAGTTCGGAACGAAGAATGAGCTCGACCTCGGCTACGGCTGGATCGACACGGCCGTGCTGCGCGGCAACCGCATGTACGCCGTTCAGACCGTGGGCCTGTCGAATCCAACGCGAACCTCGGTGCTGTGGTGGGCGTTCAACCAGCAAACCGGCGAGCGCCTCGGCGGTGGAATGATCGACGACGCCACCGGCGGCAAGTACTACGCGTTTCCTTCGCTGGCCGTGAATCGCTCGGGCGCGATGCTGATCGCGTTCAGCACGTTCTCCACGAGCACGTACCCGTCTGCCGGCTACGCGTATGTCAACGCAATCGGCCTGGCCACCAGCGTCGGCACGATCAAAAACGGCACGGCCGCATACACGGGAGCCGATCGCTGGGGCGACTACACGACCACGGTTGTCGATCCGAAGCAGGACTCCGCATTCTGGACGCTGCAGCTGATCGCCGAGCCGAAGGCGTGGCGCGTGTGGTGGGCGAGAATTCCGGAGCCGGCGCCGACGCGGAACCGGTCCGCGCGGCATTGACGGGTAAGGTGGAGGACAGACAATCCTGTCTGTCCAGATGGAACGGGGGACAGACAGGATTGCCTGTCCTCCACCTCAATCGAACCAGCGCTTCATTTTCTCCAGCGCGCTCTCCATGTTCTGGCGGTTGCGGTCGACGTCGTTGGCCCAGCGGCGGAACTTTTCGAAGGTGATCGCGGCAGGCTCGTCGAAGTGGTCTTCGTCGAAGAGGACGCGGCGGACGATGCGGCCGAAGATGCCGGCCGGACAGCGGCGCGTCGGCGCGGTGCCGTCGAGATAGACCTCGTCGATCGGGCCGGGGCAGCCGTCCTGCCACAGCATTCCGGTCTCGGGATCGATCGCGCGCGAGGTGACGCCGGCGGGCGGCTTCGGATTCGCGGGCGTGTGCGGAATCTCGCGCATGTACGCGCCCCAGACCGGGATCGCGGCTTCGGAAGACGACAAGCGCAGCGGCGCGCCGCGATCGAAGCCGACCCACACCGACGTCACCATGTCGGCGGTGTAGCCGACGAACCAGGCGTCGCGATAGTCGTTCGTCGTTCCGGTTTTTCCGGCGACGTAGCCGAGGCCGTAGTTCTTGAGACGCGTGGCCGTGCCGCGGCGCACGACGCCGCGAAGCAGCGTGTGCATCACGTACGCGGGCGCGGCGTCGACGACGCGCTTCGACTTGGGCTTGTGTTGAAAGAGCACTTTCCCGGTACGGCCGCGGACTTCGCGCAGCAGGTATGGCTCGACGCGCACGCCGAGGTTCGGGAACGGCGTGTACGCGGCCGTCAGCTCGCGCATCGAGACTTCGGCGACGCCGAGCGGCAGCGCGGGAATCGCGGTGAGATGTTCGAAGCCGAAATTTTCCGCGGTGCTTTTCACGCGGCGCAAACCGACCTGCTGCGTCAGGCGCACGGTCGGCACGTTGAGCGAGCGCTCGAACGACTCGCGCAGCGTCACGCGTCCGCGGAACTGCTCGTCGTAGTTGTGCGGCTCCCACGTCTGATCGCCGCCGAGCTTCACCGTCACCGGCGCGTCGAGGAGCAGCGACGACGGCGTGGCGCGCTTCGAGGCGATCGCGGCGAGATAGGCGAACGTCTTGAACGCGGAGCCGGGCTGGCGGCGCATCGCGCTCGTGCGATCGAACGGCGAGCGGTGAAAGTCGGAGCCGCCGACGAGCGCGCGGATGCCGCCGCTTCGCGGATCGACGGAGAGGATGGCCACCTGCACCGGATCGCTGCGCGATTGCGTGCGAATCCACCAGAAGCGCGATTGCAAACTCGCCGGCGCACGCCGCGCGACCAGCTCCGCGGCCCGCTGTGCGGCGGGATCCATTTCGCAGACGACGGTCAGTCCGCCGGCGTTGACCGCGCGCTCGCCCGCTTCGCGGATCGTGTCGGCGCGCAACGCGTGCAGGTAGTACGGATACGGCGCGTCGGGAATCGCGCCGCGTGTGACGTCGACGTCGCGCGCGATCGCATCGCGGTACGCCGCGTCGTCGATCCATTTCTTCTCGCGCATCACCGCGAGGATCGCGTTGCGGCGCGCGCGCACGATGTCGGGACGCTTTTCGGGATTGTCGCGATTCGGCGCGCGGATCATTCCCGCGAGCAGCGCCGCTTCGTCGGCGCGCAGCGCGCGCGGCGATTTGTCGAAATACAGCCGCGCAGCCTCGTCGATGCCGAGGACCGGGATGCCCTGGTAGTGGCCGAGATAGACGTCGTTCAGATAGAGCTCGAGCAGCTCGTCCTTCGACAGGCGCAGATCGAGCGAGACCGCGAGCGCCATTTCGACGAGCTTGCGCCGCCACGTCCGCTCCTGCGTGAGGAAGTGTTGTTTGATGATCTGCTGCGGGATCGTGCTGCCGCCCTGCGCGATCCCGCCGGCGCGTACGTTCGTGAAGAGCGCGCGGGCGATGCCGATCGGATCGACGCCGAAGTGCCAGCGGAAACGCACGTCTTCGGCGGCGAGAAATGCGTTGCCGACGTGCGGCGGCAGCTCGCCGAGAATCACCGGCGGCGAGACGCGCCAATCGGCGCCGTACACGCGCGCGATTTCTTTTGGTCGGGAGCTTGCAGCGGACAGGATGACTGTCGGCTGCCGCCAGTTTCTGTTCACCAGTTCATTGAGAACACGGCGATTGAGAATGAAGACATACGTCGTGAATGCGAGCATGACGACGTAGAACGCGAGCCAGAGCGGCATGGTCCATCGTGCAATGCGTGCTGCGCGTGACAATCGCGACATGTTCGTCTACATTGTTTTTTGTGCAACTCGTGCACCGAGTTGCCTCCTCGCATCAAAAAAATTCGATAGGAGAAAACGGTATGGCATCGCGTAGAAGCTCCTCCGGCAAGTCCTCGAAGAAGGGTGGAGGCAGCAAAGGCGCAGCGAAGAAAGCGGCGGCCAAGAAGGGCGGCGCGAAGAAGCCTGCGGCGAAAAAAGCCGCAGCGAAGAAGCCCGTGAAGAAGCCTGCGGCGAAGAAAGCCGCGGCGAAGAAAGCACCGGCGAAGCGCCCGGCGTACAGAGCCGCGGGCAAGAAAGCGCCGGCGAAAAAAGCTCCCGCCAAAAAGGCTCCGGCGAAGCAAGCGCCAGCCAAGAAGGCCCCGGCCAAAAAAGCTCCCGCGAAAAAAGCCCCGGCGAAGAAGAAAAGCGTGATCAGCCGCGTGGTCGAGACCGTGCAGAGCGCGGCCGCGGCCGTGATTCCGGGCTACAGCGGGCCGGCCGGCGAAGGCACCGAGGGCGGCGGCGGAACCGCAGCGGAAGGCCGCGAAGGCGGCAACGGCTAGCGTGGCATCCATGACGCGCGCGCGAGAAGCGCGCGCGTCAGCCTGCCGTTTCGCTGAACGCGCGGCGAATGCGTTTCGAAAAGTACTGCGACGGGAGTCCGTCTTTCCACCGGCGATGCTGCTTCGCTTTCTGGAAGGAGCGGATGGCCGCGCGGCGGTAGTTCTCGTCCGCTTCGAACGCGTACTGCGAATACTGCGACGCGCCGAGGAACGCCCAGATCCACGCATTCTTCGGCATCGCTTCCGCGAGTCGCTGGAGCTGCCGCGTGGCGCGGTCGAACTCGCCCGCGAAGTAATCCTCGAGCGCGCGGCGCACCTGCGTCTGGGCATCGGCGAGAATCACGGACGTCGCCGCGGTCGGCTTCGGAATCACCGGCGCGGGAGTTGGGGTCGTCGTCACGATCGCGGCCGGCGCCGTGGCGAGATCGGCGAGATCGCCCGCGTTGTCGGCCATGGTGATGATCGCGTTCAGATCGTCATTCGATTTCGCGAGCGCGTTCTTCGACGTGGCGTCGCTGAACATCGACATCGCCTGTGCGTACTGCGGTGAAGCCGTCGCTTTGCGCTGCTGCGCGGCCTGCAATTTTTGTTTCGTGGCGTTCAGCGACACAGCTGCGCGCTGGCGCAGCGCGGGATCGATCGTCGGCGCGGCGGGCGTCACCGGCACGGGCGTCGGACGCACCGGCTCCGGACGCGCGGGCTCCGGCTGCGGCGGCGTCGAGGCTTCGGCGAGACGCAGCTTCGTCTTGGCGCTGTCCATCAGCATCTCGATCGCGCCGAGATTCTCCGGACCCGGCCCCGACGCCTGTTCGAGATCGGAGACGGCCTGCTCGTATTTGCCGAGGTTCAGATACGCGACGCCGCGGTAATAGAACGGGTGATAGTTGATGAAGATCGTGCCGTACGTCTTAGCCTTGTTCTGTTCTTTCGGATTGCCTTTGATCGCGGCCGTCATCTTCTGCACGACGACGTTCCAGTTGCCGGTTTTCACCGCGTTCAGGCCGGCGTCGTAATCGTCGTACCACGAAGCATGTGCGCTGCTCGCGAGCGCGAGCAGCAAAAGCGAGAGAGCAAACGTGCGCGTGCGCTTCATTGCTTGCTCACTTCCTCGGTCAGTTTGTCGTAGTCGACGCCGCCCATCTGCAGGTGTTTCGGCGTTCGCTGGCCGGCGACGATGTTGACGTCGATCGTCTGCGAGCCGCTCGGACCCTTGACCGTGACGCTGTAATCGCCGGGCGGCAGCGCAATGCTCACCGGCGTGGAGTCGTCCGTGAGCGTGACTTCTTTTTGATCGCTCTTGCTGACGATCTTCTCGAGATCGGCCCACGGCGACGCGGACAGCAACAACACTCCCTGTCCTCCCGGAACCGGTGCCGGCTGCATCGTCGTCGTGGTCAATTCCGTTCCCGAAGTCGCGGTCGTCGTGACGACCTCTGTCGTCGCCGGCTTCTTCAACAGGAAGTAGCCGCCGATCACGAGCGCGATGACGACCACCGCCGCGATCGGGAGAATCGTGGAGCGGCGGGCTCTTAGCCCGCCGGCCGTTCCGGTGGGCTGAGAGCCCACCGCTCCACTCCACTTCTCCTCGATCGCCGTCGGAGCCGCGCCGCCGAGCCGCTCCATCACCGTCGCCTCATCCTGCGAGGGCTTCACGCCGGGTGCGGTGAACTGGCGCTCGATCAGCGTCTCGGCGTCGCTGCCGGCGCGCGTTCCGGTCGGGCCGACGCGCGCGCCGGCCATCGTCTGCATTGTTTGCTGCGTGCGCTCGCCGCCGCCGCCGAACGTCGACGCCGCGCCGGTTCCGGTGCCGGTCACCTTCGGCAGATCGGCCAGCGTCTGCGCGCCGGAGAGCGTGATCATCTTTTCGCCGACGCCGTACTTTTGATCGGGCGCGATCGACGCGCGCACGCCTTCGAGCGCGGCCGCGAAATCGGCAGCCGTCTCGTAGCGCGCCTCGCGATTCTTCTCGAGCGAATTCATGATGATCGCCTCGAGACTCGGCGGCACGTTCGCGCCCGGATTGAAGTCGCGGATCGGCAGCGGCTTCTCGGTGACGTGCTTGAGGATGTAGCCGTGCGGATTCGTCGCCTGGAACGGCGCGCGTCCGGCGAGCATCTCGTACATCACGATGCCGAACGAATAGAGATCGCTGCGCGGATCGAGGTGCTCGCCTTCCTTGAGGAATCCCGCCTGCTCCGGCGACGCGTATTTCAGCTTGCCGAGGAACATGCCGGTCTGCGTCAGACCTTGGCCGCCTTCGCCTTCGGCGAGCTGCTTGGCGATGCCGAAGTCGATGACCTTCACGAGCAGTTTCCCGTGATTGTCCTGCGACAGCATGATGTTCTCGGGCGAGATGTCGCGATGGATGAGACCCATCGAGTGGAGGTGATCGAGGCCCATGAGCGCCTGCACCGCGATCTCGACGGTGAGCCGCGCCGGCATCGCGCCGTGCTCGCCGATCCACTTCTGAATGTTCGTGCCGTCGATGAACTCCCAGACCATGTAGTACGAGCCGTCTTCGAGCTGCGCGAAGTCGTACAGCATGGCCAGGTTCTTGTGCTTGATCATCGTGGACGTGCGCGCTTCCTGGAGGAAGCGCTGCAATCCCTGATCGTCCTGGGCCACGTTCGGCCGCATGATCTTGATCACGCGAAGCTCGTTGAGATGGATGTGGCGGACCTTGAAGATCTCGCCCATCCCGCCGACGCCGAGGCGGTCGATGATCTGGTACTTCCCGTCGAGCAGACGAGTCGCATACGTGCGCTGGAAATTCGTCACCCGCTCACTGCAATGCGGGCAGAGGTCGTATTCGGCGTCGATTTGTTGTTTGCAGCGTAAGCAGGTGATCTGGCTCATCCGTCTCTCTCAGTGGTCGCGCAACACGTAAGTGCAAGCTGGATCCGCTCCGAAGCGAACAATGTCCCCCGGCTTCAATACGACGCGGTCGACCCGCGTGTTGTTGACGTACGTTCCATTTGCGGACTGCAGATCTTCGAGCAGCGGCGTGGTTCCGCTGAGGGTGATCCGCGCGTGGCGGCGCGAGACGGCCGGGTGGCTGAGCACGACCGCGCAGGCGCGGTCGCGGCCGACGATCACGCTGTCACCGGCGATGGCGTGCTTCTCGTTCGACTCCGGCTTCACGTTCACGAGCGCCCAGTGCCGCGCGACGTCCTGCTGCTGCGGCGGCGTTTTCAGCGTTTCGACCGCTTGCACGGGAGCGAATCCACCACTGCCCGTCACCGGTTGCCGCGCCGTCCATTCTTCGAGGGCCTCGAAGAATTCGCGCGCGGTCTCGAAGCGCTGATCCATCCTCGGATGCATCGCCTTCAATACGATTTCTTCGAGATCTTTCTTGACGTCGGCGCGCATCGAGCTCGGCGCCTGCTTCTCGCCGCGATAGATCGCGTCGATCAGCTTCGGCAGCGAGCGGCTGTTGAACGGCAGCATGCCGGTGAGCATCTCGTAGAGCACGACGCCGGATGAATAGATGTCGCTCTTCGCGCCGGCGTCCTTCGGCTCGCGGATCTGCTCCGGCGACATGTAGTGCGGCGTGCCGAGGAGGAAGCCTGATTTCGTGAGGACCGTCTGTCCGCTTCCGCCGCCGCCTTCCCGGATCTTGGCGATGCCGAAGTCCGTCACCTTCACCGCGCCCGGACCTTCGCAGATCAGGTTCGCGGGCTTGATGTCGCGATGCACGATGCCTTTGCCGTGCGCGTAGACGAGCGCCTCGAGCAGGCACTGGGCGGTTCCGATCGCATCCTTGATCGGCAGCGCGCCCTTCTCCGACAGCAGCACGTCGACCGGCGTTCCTTCGACGAACTCCATCACCAGCACGGCGCCGTTCTCGTTGTTGATGAACTCGAAGAAGCGCGTGATGTAGCGGTGGCGCAGCTTCGAAAGGATCTGCGCTTCCTTGATGAAGCGCTTGCGCGCGGTCACGTCGCCCGCGAGCTCGTCGGACATCACCTTCAGCACGACCGAGTAGCCGGCCGGCAGCAGCTCGGTCGCCGCGACGGTGCGGCCCACGTAGACGTGGCTCATCCCGCCTTCGCCGATCTCCCGCTCGATGCGGTAATTTCCGATCTGAGTCCCGATCATTTCAGCAGACCTTCGTCATCCCAGAAGAAGCCGTCGTGACAGAGCGGCATGAAGAGAAAGCGATGCGAGCCGATGCGGATGACGTCTTTTCCGAGGAGATCGCGCCGCGGCTCGATCTCCGATTCGTTCACGTACGTGCCGTTGGTGGAGTTGTGATCCATGAGGATGAAGCGCCGCTCCTCGGGGCGAAAGACGAGATCGGCGTGATGCGACGACGCCTGATCGTCGGGGATGACGACGTCCGAGCGGCGGTCGCGTCCGATGACGTTGCGTCCCATGCGCACCGGGAACGATTCGCCGCGCGTCGTTCCGTTGAGGCCGATCAGCCAGGCGACGACGTAGCGCTTCTGCGTGCCGCCCTGTTCGAATCGCGCCGCGGCGACGGTGCGTTCTTCGGGCGGAGGGGGCGCTGCAACGAGAACTGGCGCCGGCGAGGCACCGCCGCGCGTTGCGGCGCGGATGGGGACAGGAGCGGCGGCCGCGGATTCCGGCACACGCGTCGGCCGCACCACCGCGACCTCGGGCTCGTTCACCTCCTGCGGGCAGTACGGACAGATGTCCCACGACTCGTCAATGAAGTGCCCGTTCTCACACCTCTTGTCAGCCACGTTCGCCCTCACGCATGAAATGCCACGGCGACGGCATTTCTGCCGCCGAAGTAGATGATGTCTCCATCTTTGAGGAACCGCTTGTCGATCTTTTGATCGTTGACATACGTCCCGTTCGAGGAATTCCGGTCGATCAGCAGAACCTTCCCGTCAATCGATACGACCTCAGCATGGAGACGCGAAACCTTCGGATTCTCCAATACGATCTCACAAATCGTCGACTCCCGCCCGATCCGGATGCCCGATCCGCCGAGTCCGAGCTTCTCGCCGGCGCGCGTGCCGTTGAGGATCGTGAACTTGCCGAGCATGCCTTGCGACGATGTCGAGCCACCGGTCGGCGCGACGACGGTTTCGACCGTCGGCGTCTTCAGCACGTCCGGCGGAATCCGCGGCTTGCGCGTAATCACGAGTGCCAACGCGGCGGCGACGATTCCGGCGATCAGCACCGCCGCGATCAGCCACGTCGCGACCGGATAGAGACGCCAGACCGGCGTCTCCGCGATCTCGCGCTCCGCGTCGCGCGAGAAGCGGATCAGGTCCGGCGAGTTCGGGAAGAGACTCGCCGCCTGCAGCAGATCTTTCTTCGCTTCGATCCAGCGCCCGTCCTCTGCCGCATCGAGCGCCGCGCGATATTTCTCGTTGAACGCGCCGCCGCTGCTCGCCGGAATCTTCGCCTCGGCGAGGAACTGCTTCGCGACGTTGATCGGCACGAGAAACTTGATCTGCTCGGCGTTCTTGTGCCCCCACGTCGAGATGCCGATCACTTCGCCCTTCTTGTTCACGGCGGGTCCGCCGGAGTTGCCGAAGTAGATGGCGACGTTCGATTGAAAGACCGGTGAGTTCGCGACGTTGCGTTTGATGGCGGTGATCGTGCCGGGATTGAACGTCGCCTCGAGATCGCTCTCGCGCGAGAGCCAGCCGCCGATCACTTCATCCGTGCTGCTCGCGACGGCCGGATATCCGACCGACCAGATCGATTCGCCGACGCGCGTGGCCTCGGAGTTGCCGAGCGGCAGCGACGGCAGGTTCTTGCGATCGATCTTCAGCACCGCGAGATCCGCGCCGCCGAGGCCGAGCTCCGGCGAGAAGCGCTTGATCTCGAACGGCAGCGTCTCGCCGTTCGACAGCTCGACGCGGTTGACGACATTCACGCTCTCGACGCGTCCCGCGAGCGCGAGCTCTTTCACGTAGCGATCGAGCTCATCGACGCGATAGAGCCGGCGCAACTCGTCCTTCGGGAAGTGCTTCACCAGCGCCTCGATGGCGCCGTTGCGGCGCAGCTCGCGCTCGAGCGACTCGCGCTCGCGCGTCGGCGCAACGACGTGGCCGCTCGTGAGAATGAATCCGTCGGGGTGAATCAGAAATCCGCTGCCCGACCCGCCCGCGCCAGTGTCGACGACGTTCGTCTCCGACACCTCGCGCGGCCGCAAACGAATCGCGCGTTGGATGTCTTCGATCGCCAGCGCGGGATAGCGGAAGTCGGCGGTCGCGTACGCGCTGACGCGCACCACCGACGGCTTCACTCCGTACGCCATCATCTGCACGTCAGTGTCGGACGCAGGCTCCGCCGGTTGACGCCGGCAGAAGGTGCAGAGGACGAAGAAGACGGCAACGAGCCACCGGAGACGGGACATGGTCAGCGTGAGGAGGGAGCGCCGTTCGGCAGGGTGAGGAACTGATTCCAGTAGTACCAGGCGCCCGCCGCGCCGAGGAGCAGCACGATGACGAGCGTGACCAGGACGCCGCGTTTTTTCGGTTGCTGCTGCGACTTCGGCCGGAGCTGGTCGGGATCGACCGCATCCATCGGCTGGGTGTCACGCACGGTTTCGTCGTAGAGGTCGACCGGCTCGAGCACTTGCGTGTCGTCGATGGCGTCGTCGACATGCCCTCGGCCGTCGTCGATCTCGACGCGCGCGACGATGACCGTCACGTTGTCCGGCGCGCCGCGCGCGAGCGAGCGGCGCAGCAACTCGTCCGCCGCCGCGTCGATCGCCAGCTTCGCCACGTCCAGCATCTCTTCTTCTTTGACGACGCCGTGCAGGCCGTCGCTGCAGAGGATGAAGAGGTCGCCTTCCTGCAGCTCGATCGGTCCCTTGATGTCGATCTCGACGTCTTCGGCGACGCCCATCGAGCGCTGGAGCACGTTGCGGCGCGGATGCGTCTCCGCTTCCTGCGCGGTGAGCAATCCCTCGCGCACCATCGTCGCGACGAGCGAATGGTCGTCGGTCAGCTGCTGGATCGCGCCGTCGCGAATCATGTAGATCCGCGAGTCGCCGACATGCGCGAGCCACCCTTCGCCTTCGCGCACGGCGAGGACGGACGTCGTCGTTCCCATGCCGCGCAGTTCCGGCGTCGACTGGGCCTCGGAGTAGATGCGTGCGTTGGCGCGCGAGAGCGAGTCTTTCAGCGCCGTCGGGATGTCGCTCGTCTCGCTGTCGAGGTACTGCGACTTCACCGTTTCGGCCGCGAGCCGCGACGCCGTCGCGCCTCCGCGATGTCCGCCCATTCCGTCCGCGACGATCAGCAGCCGTCCGCCCGGATGGCTGGAGTTTTCTTCATCGGCAGTGGTGTAGGTGCCGAAGTCCTGGTTCTCGGAACGCACCAATCCCGTGTCCGTTCGAAGGACGGCGCGAACGATGAGACGGCGCGGTTGAGAGTCGTTGGACGATGCTTGCTCGCTCATGGCGAAGCTACCCGATGTTTCCGCGGAGAGGCCATTATAGCGGGCAAGCGGGCAGGGGGCGGCGCGCTTATAATCAATTGCTCCGATGGAACAGCTCCAGATCCATTACGTCGATCTCGGGGTCCCGCGCGTGACCGACCTGAAGGCGGAGATGTCGATCGGGCGCACCGAGGGGAACGATCTGGTGCTCAATCATCCCTCGGTCTCGCGCAAACACGCGCGCGTCGAAGGCCGCAACAATCATTGGTGGATCGTCGACCTGAAGTCCACCAACGGCGTGAAGGTCAACGGCAATCTCATCACCGAGGCGCAGCTCAACGCCGGAGACAAGATTCTCGTCGGATCCGTCCAGCTCGACATCAAGGCCATGCCGTCGGTCGAGTTCACCGGCGAGTCGATGTTCGACAACCCGTCCGGCACCGTCATCCGCCGCATCTCCGATTTCAACTCCGAGTTCGGCCTCGACCTCGGCGAGATGGCCGAGGCCTCGATCTCCTCGGTGCGGCCGCCGTCAGAGCCGGGCGTCAAACCGGAGCCGTCGGTCACGCGCGAGAAGATCTTCCAGGTGCTGGTGCACGTCGCGCGGGCGCTGCTGCAGACCGAAGAGCTGACGGATCTGCTCAACACCGTGATGGACATGATCTTCAAGTACCTGCCGGTGGAGCGCGGACTGATCCTTCTCTTCGATGAAGAAGGCAATCCCGTGCCGCGGCTGACGAAGTTCATCGAAGGCGCGGACGCGCACGACATCCCGATCTCGCGGACGATCCTGAAGATGGTCGCCGAGCAGCAGATCGCGCTGATGACCTCGAACGCGCTCGAAGACGCGCGGCTCCTCGGCGGGAAATCGATCGCCATTCATGGCATCCGCTCGGCGATGTGCGTGCCGCTCTGGAACCGGCAGCGCGTCATCGGCGCGGTGCAGGTCGACTCGCCGATTCACATCGGCCGCTTCACGGAAGAAGACCTCGACCTGCTGACGGCGCTCGCGAACTTCGCGGCGGTGGCGATCGAGCGCGCGCAGCTGGCGGAGAAGATCGAGCAGGAGCGGAAGATCCGCTCGAAGATGGAGCGCTATCACTCGCCGGCGGTCATCGACGAGATCGTGAAGGGCGTGATCGCGGCGGACGAGACCGAGATCCGCACCGCGGACGTCTCGATTCTCTTCGCCGACATCTCGGGATTCACGACCGTCTCCGAGACGAAGAAGCCCGAAGAAGTCGCGGAGTTCCTGTCGAACTTCTTCACAGCGGCGGTGGACGCGATCTTCGCGTACGGCGGCACGCTCGACAAATTCATCGGCGACGCGGTGATGGCGTTTTTCGGCGCGCCGATCCCGCAGGAAGATCACGCCGACCGCGCGATTCTCGCCGGCCTGATGATGCAGGAGCGGATCGACCGATGGAACGAGGAGCGAGCGACGACCGGGCTGCCGCCGGTGCGCATCCGCGTCGGGATCAACAGCGGCCCCGCCGTCGTCGGAAACGTCGGGACGGAGAAGCGCGTCGACTACACCGTGCTCGGCACTTCGGTGAACATCGCCTCGCGGCTCGAGAGCGGCGTGGCCAAGCCGGGCCAGCTGGTGATCTCGCAGAACACGCTCGACCGCGTCGTCGGCAGCTTCGACACTGAGCCGCTGGGCGAGTTCGCGCTGAAAGGGCTGCAACAGAAGATGCCGGTGTACGCGGTGAAGACGGCCGTGCGCGTGCCGAGGAAGACGGCCGCGAGCGATACGTTCCACGCGATCTCGCCGGCGCGCTGATCCGCGGAACTTTCCGGCCCCAACATTCGTTTTCACGCTGGATGCGCCAGAAGTCTCTCGTTCGCACGCTGCTACAGCCGATCGGCATCGCGATCGTGCTGGCGGTGGTCGTGCGCGCGGCGGTGCACATTTACTCGATCCCCTCGGCGTCGATGTCGCCGACGCTCGAAGTCGGCGATCGCATCGTCGTCACGCGCTACTTCGGCGCCGCTCCCGAGCGCGGAGACGTGATCGTCTTTCAGTCGCCGCGCGATGAGCGCGAGCTGCTCGTGAAGCGCGTGATCGCCGTTCCGGGCGATCTGATCGACGCGCGCCTCGGACGCGTGCGCATCGGCATGCACACGACGCCGGAGCCGTACGTGCTGCGCCAGGCCGCGACCGGCGCGATCGACCAGCAGCTCGTTCCCGGCGACAGCTACTACGTGCTCGGCGACAACCGCGAGGAATCGCTCGACAGCCGCAGCTGGGGGGTCGTGCCGCGCGATCGCATCATCGGACGCGCGCGGCTCGTGCTCTGGTCTTCGCCGATCGATGACGGAGTGGTGCGCGCCTCCGGCGCGCCCTCCAAAGACGCGCCGGAGGCGCGCACCACTCGATCAAGCCGCGTCTTCAAATGGATCGACTGACCTGCTACTGTTAAAGGCAGCTGGAGGTCGTCAATGCGCAACCGTCGTCATGAGCTCGGGGAAGGGAAAGTCGGCTGTCTCATCGGCCTGGTCGTTCTGCTGATCGCCGGCATGGTCGCCTACAAGATGATCCCCGTGAAAGTGAAGGCGGCCGAGATGCGCGACGAGACCGCCGACCTCGCGCGCTCCGCGGGCCAGCACAACGACGCCTGGATCGCGAAGGCGCTCCTCGAAAAAGGGCAGAAGCTCGAACTGCCGATCGAAGAGAAGAGCATCCAGATCAACCGCGCCAACGGCGAGATCCGCGTCGACGTCGACTACACCGTCCCCGTGCAGTTCCCCGGCTACACCTATCAATGGCATTTCCACCACCGCGCCGAGAATCCGGTTTTCTGAGGAAACGCACGAATGACTGTCACGATCAAGATCCGCGACAACGGCCCCTACGTGGTCGAAGGCGATTTCATTCTCACCGACGCGAACGGCAACGAAGTCCCGATCGTGAAGCGTGCCCTCTGCCGCTGCGGCGGCTCGACCATGAAGCCGTTCTGCGACGGCACACATTCGAAGATCGGATTTCAGGGCGCCAACGCGGCGGTCGAGAAGACCGAAGAGCCGCCGTCAACCTGATTCACTCAGGACCTCGTCGAGAATCTCCGCGAGAACGTCCTGCAGTTCGAAGACGACGTCTTCCCATCCGGTCTTTTGGGTTCCATCGGACAGGCAGGAGTGCCTGTCCTCCACGGTTACGAACTCCGGCCAGCGTTCCATCCCTTGTACCTCCGGGATGGCGCAGAGTTCACGCGGCATTCCGATGCCGCGTAGAGAGCGAGCGGCGGAACGCGTGTCAAAAATTTAGGCCGTGGTGCGGATCCGGTCGTCCCCGTTCGCCTCTTCCCACTCCTCGGCGTCGCGGCCGAAGAAGCTGACACGCGATTTCTTGTACTCCTTCGTCGGAAACAGCGCCTGCTTCTGCGTGAGGCCGGTGTCGGCGGCGAGATCGTTGATGATCGACTCGCACTCGTCCACCGAGCGCGCGTGCACGGTCGTGTAGAGGTTGTACGGCCAGTCGTCGTAGACGGGACGGAGGTAGCAGTGCGAGACGGCGCGATGTTGCGCGAGCTTCGCGGCATACGCATCGACGTCGTCCTGCGGCACCACCCACACGCCCATCGCGCTCGCGGCGAATCCCGACTTGCGCGTCTGCACGTGCGCGCAGAAGCGGCGGATCTGTCCGCGTTTCTGCATCGCCTTCGCCGCGGCGAGCAGGTCGTCCGCGCCGATGGTCGCGCCGCGCGCGAGGACGTCGAACGGCCGCGGCTGCAGCGGCAGCTCGCGCTGCAAGCAGGCGCACGGCTTCGATTTCCATCGGCGTCAGCGGCGCCGCTTCGTTCGGCAGATCGGAATGCGTCTCGCCGTCGGTCGCGCTGCTCTTGTAGAGACGCAGCGTCGGCAGCGTACGGACGGCATCGCAATCAGCCTGCTGGCCGAGGATGTCGATCGTTTTGTCGAGACCGATCTTCGAGAGCGGCGAGACGAAGACGGTGAACCACAAATTGAACGAGTTGTTGCGGCGATAGTTCTGCGTGACGCCGGGATGCGCGCTGACGATCGAGGCCGCGTCATCGACGCGATCGGGATTCACGCGCGCGGCGACGAGACAGGAACGATAGCCGAGGGCGCGCGTGTCGAACTGCGGCGCCAGCGGCTTGATCGCGCCGTCGCGGCGAAGCCGCTCGGTGCGCTTGATGACTTCCTTCTCGGACATATCGATCGCCTGTCCGATGAAGGCGTACGGCGTGGAAACAAACGGAATCTCATCCTGCAGAGCACCCAACAGCTCCCGGTCCCGTTGATCCAATTCCTGCATTTGAACCCCTCGGCGCTCATCATTCCGTGGGTCGGAGAGTAGAGTCGAATTGTAGCGCGAGCCTCGGGTATTCGCGCGCATCGATTTCGTTTCCTTCGGCGATGCGCGTTCGATGCCGCCGCGCGATCTCGACCGCCGCCGCGCGATCGACGCCGGCGTAGCTCGCAGGAAATCGTTCGAGCTTCGCAAATGCAGCGTCAAACAGCCGAATCCCGCCCGAAAACGTGCCGCGCTGCACGTGGTGATACGCGGCGGCGAGTTGGATGAGACCCTGAAGAAAGAGTTTTTCGTCGCCTTCGGCGCTCAGCCAGCGCTCTTCCCACGCCTCATGCGCGTGCCAGAAGTGGTGACTGTTGAAAAGCTCGACGCCTGTTCCAGTGTCATTCCATCGCACTGCAATCCGACGCACGCGTTCCTTTGCGCAGCACCTCGCAGATCGCCAGGGTGAAGTCCATCGTCGATCCGCGTGCCGCCGATGTCGCCGGTCCGCACTTCGGGACCCATCCCCAGCACCTTCATGATCGCGTCCTTGATTCGCTGCGCCGGCTGCATCTCGCCGATGTGCTGCAGCATCAGCACCGCCGACTGCAGGAGCGCGAGCGGATTCGCCTTGTTCTGGCCGGCGATGTCGGGCGCGCTGCCGTGCACGGCCTCGAACACTGCACCGTTCTCGCCGATGTTCGCGCCGGCCACGACGCCGAGGCCGCCGACGAGTCCCGCGGTGAGATCGGAGACGATGTCGCCGTAGAGATTCTCGAGCAGCAGGATGTCGAACTGATTCGGGTTCGTCACCAGCTGCATGCAGAGGTTGTCGACGATCTTGTCGTCGGCCTGGATGTTCGGATATTTCTCGGCGACCTCACGGAAGCACTGCAGGAACAGTCCGTCCGAGAGCTTCATGATGTTGGCCTTGTGGACGGCCGTCACTTTCTGGCGGCCGTGCGTCCGCGCATACTCGAACGCGAACTCCGCGATGCGCGTGGACGCGCGGCGGGTGATGATCTTCAGCGACTCCACCACGCCCGGCACGACCTCGTGTTCGAGACCGCTGTACAGGTCTTCCGTATTCTCGCGAACAACGACGAGATCGATGTCTTCGAAACGGGTGATGATGTTCGGCATCGAGCGCACGGGACGAAGGTTCGCGTAGAGATCGAGCGTCTTGCGCAGGCGGACGTTGATCGAGGCGAAGCCGGTCCCGACCGGCGTCGTCACCGGTCCCTTGAGCGCGACTTTGTTTTTCAGGATCGACTCGAGCACGTCGGTCGGCAGCGGATCGCCGAAGCGCGAGATCGCTTCCGCGCCGACGAAGTACTTTTCCCATTCGACCTCGACGCCGGCGCAGTCGATGATCTGCACGACCGCGGCCGTGACTTCGGGTCCGATCCCGTCGCCGGGGAGGAGGGTGATCTTATGTTTGGCCATACAGACTCCTTGCGCGCTCCGTCGCCTGCTGCAAGGAAAACTCCAGCGGGAAAAGGTCGCGGAGGCGCTCGTAATGCGGCAGCTCGTCGAGACAGCGGCGGATGCTCTCGAGCGTGGCGGGGATGAACTCGAGATAGTGCATGCGGCCGCGCACGATCGGCTGCTTCGAAAAGGTACCGAGGATCTTGATCGAGCGCTGCAGCAGCGTCTCGAAATAGCGGCGGCGGAGATCCTCTGCTCGTCCAAGAGAATCCGCGCCGATCCGCTGGCGATAGTGCTCCAGCAGCTCCAGCTCCATCTCGTCGCCGAGCACGACCGCGACGCCGCGATCGCGCAGCAGCGACGCGATGTCGTAGGTGTCAGGACCCATTCTCAGATCCTGATAGTCGATCAGAAATAGCTCATCATTTACGATGTGTAGATTCTGTCCATGATAATCACGGTGACATAGCAGGTACGGATGTCTGTGCGACTTCCTCGCACAACATTCTCATGTGCGGCTCGAGCCCGGCCACGTCGCCGCCCATGAGCTTTTCGACGTAGAACTCGCGGGCCATCTCCAGCTCGCCGTAGAAAAACTCGGCGGTGAACGGCGGATTGATCTCGTCCTGCGCCGATTGCTGAAAGTCGACGAGGAGATCGATCGCGTCGTGGTAAAGGCGGATGCCTTCGTCGCGATGCTCGTGCAGCACGTCGTAGAGCGTGCGGTCGCCGACGTCGCGCTGCAGCACGGCGAGCTCGCACGACTCGAGCACCTCGGGCACGCGTCCGTGTCCTGCCACCGCCTCGTATGCCCCGAGGAAGCGCTTCAACTGCGGCCGCACTTCCTCGGGGTAGTACGCGAGCATGTACGTCGTCCCGTCCGGCAGCGCGATCCGATAGTACGCGCGCACCGAGGCATCGCCGGCCAGCGGCTGCGCCGTCCACCCCTCGCCGAGCCAGCGGGTGACGTAGGTGGATGCTTCCTCGGGAAGGCTCATAGGCTAAAAGGCTCATAGGCTCACAGTGGCGCCCGGCCACAGATCCCTATGAGCCTGTGCGCCTGTGAGCCTATGCGCCTATTGGGCGTCGGTCCCTGCTCGTCCGGCTTCGCGTCGCGGATCGTGATGCTCTTGATGGCGACGGGCTCGATCGGGGTCTCGCCTCTTTTTGGAGCGGTGACGATCTTATCGGCGACATCCATCCCCTTCGTCACTGCGCCGAACACCGTGTACTTGTTGTCGAGGAATCGCGACTCGGCGACCACGATGAAGAACTGTGACGAGGCACTGTCGGGGCTGTTGGAGCGGGCCATCGAGAGAATGCCGCGTTTGTGCGGAATGGAGTTGAACTCCGCCTTCACGTTCTTCTCCGAGCCTCCGGTGCCCCAGGTGTTGGGACTTCCGGATTTCGTGTTCGGGTCGCCGCCCTGAATCATGAAGCCCTCGATGACGCGGTGGAACTTCGTGCCGTTATAGAAGCCGGACTCGGCGAGGTCGATGAAGTTCTTGACGTGATTCGGCGCCACGTCGGTGAAGAATCGGATGTCGATCTCACCCGCGTCCGTGTGCAGCTCGGCGATTTTGTTTTCGTAGTGGCTCATCGGCTTCTCCTCCTGCGCGGCCGGCGCGGCCGCCGCGGTCGATGCTGTATCCGCGGCTGCAGACTCCGTGCTCGTCGTCGCGGTCTCGGTATTCGTCGAATTGCTCATATCGGTGCCGGCTGGAGCGCAAGCGGCAGCGATGGCGATCAGACATGCGAAAAGCGTTTGCTTCAAGATGCACCTCCTGGTTTCGCGGGGGCGAATCCTAGCACGCGATCAGCGGCCCAGCAGAGCGGGACCGACCGGGGCTGTAACGATCTTGATGCTGCCGCCGGTGGCCTGCAACGACACGCGCTCGCCGCCGCCGTTGATTCTTCCGGTGGCGCGGATGCGCGTCTTGCCATCCACCTGATCGCGGCTCATCGACAGACCGGCGAAATCAGCCTGAATCGTGTTCGCATTCGGATCGTCGGTGATCACCGTCAGATCGAAGTCCGCTCCGAAGACCGGCCCGACGTTGAGGACGATGTTGCCCTTCTCGGTTTCTGCGTCGAGCTTCTGCCGGCGCGTCTCGCGATCGACGCCGATGGTGATGTCGCCCGAGCGCGTCGCCGCGTCGATCGGGCCGGCGGCCTGGCGCACGACGATGTCGCCGCCGCCCGTGGTCAGACGCGTCGGTCCGCCGGTGTAGAGCATGCGGATCGTGCCGCCGGTCGTCTCCACCGTTCCGCCGCGCCGCGCCGCTTCGACGAACACGTCGCCGGCGCTCGTCGACGCTTTGAGCGAGCCGAGGATCTCGCCGAGCTGCAGCGGGCCGTTTGAGCGCACGTTGCAGTCCCCGAACACCGATCCCAGCTGCACGCGTCCCGCATTCGTCGACAAAATCGCGCCGCCGCGCACCTCGGTCAACACGATGTCGCCCGACATCGTGCGATACGTGACCGAGCCTTCGACGACGCCGCGGCGCAGCCCCGCGTTCCGGACGTTGATCTGCTCCGGCGGAACGATGATGCGCTCCATGTTGCGCACCGACTTGATCATGTTGTCGGGAACGCCGTTGCCGAGGAACTGGATCGAGCCGGTGAGCGTCGCGGTGGTGAGCAGCGTGCCGCCCGGCGCATTCAGGCTGCCGCGGAACGAAGGGCCGGCGAGCATGCCGCGCACCGGAAGATTCGTGCGGATGTCGCCGCCGACCGTCTCCGCGATCCAGCGCACGTCGGCGCCCGGCTCCACGCGCACGGTGATGTGTCCGTTGAGCGACGACAGATGCGTCTCCGACTGCACCGCGGTCGCGGAATAGAGGATGCTGCCGTTCACGCTGTCGGCGGTCGCGACGCCGGAGACGTTGTCGAAGATGATCGAGCCGTTGAAGTTCTTCACGAATGCGTTGCCGCGGATGTTCGAGAGACGGATGCGATTGCTCGTCGTCGACGCCACGCGCACGTTGATCGCGCGCGGCACGGTCACGCGCCAGTAGACGGTGCTGGTCCACTGCCGCTTGCGCGGCCCGCCGCCCATCACCGTGCGCAGCACGCGCGTGTTCGCGTCGCCGCCCACCACGAGCTCGGTGAAATACCGCCCTTCCTCGATTCCCTCTTCTTCGGTCGCGACGACGGTTTTGAGCACGTCGGCGGTGATGATGTTGGTGTCGGTGCCGTTGATCTCGATGTCGCCGATCGTGTTCTCGAGGATCAGCGTCCCATCGCGGTTGACGTCAAAGTTCTCAACCACGCGAAACGTCTTCCCGACGCTGCCGTTGGCGGCAGCGCTGGCGAGGACGAGCAGCGTGGCGAAGAGGACTCGATGCTTCATTACGGCTTGACGTTCTTCAGAATCTCGGCGGCCTTCATCCGCAGGTACGGGTTTTCATCGTTCTGCATCGCCTTCTGCCGCAGCGTGTCGACGGCTTCTGCATCGAGCTTCTTGCCGCTCGCGGCGAGGTTCGCCAGCGCTTCGACGGCTTTGAGCCGCACGGCCGGATTCGGATCGCTCTTCAGCGCCTCGATGAGCGCGTCGCGCGTCGGCTCGCCGGACGACGACGGCAGCGCGTTGAGCGTGTCGACGGCGCGAATGCGCACGCCCTGGTGCTCGTCATTGCGCAGTACCTTCGCCAGCGCGCCGGTGATTTCCGGATCGGCGTTGGCGGGATTCGAGTAGGCCTGGCGCACGAGATCGAGCGTGTTCGAGCGCGGCGAGATCGCCGACTCGTTCTCGAGCATGTACGACAGCAGGCGGACCATGCTCTTCTCTTTCGGATTGCCGGTCACGGTCCAGCGCGAGGAGATGTCGAACGAGACCCCGATCTGGTTGTCGCTCGCGTCGAAGTCGACGAACTGCACGTTGCTGATGTTCGGACGGCCTTCGATCTCCGGGCTGATCGCGTCGGCATCGATGACGCGCGTTTCGGCGATCGAGAGCGGCTTGATCGGGCTGACGCTTTCCAACCGGGCGCTGCTCGGCTGAATCTGCGGCGTGGTCTCCCGTCCGGCAAAGTAGCCGCCGCCCGCGAGCAGCACCACCGCCGCGGCCTGGGCGATCCACTTGAACGACGGCCGGCGATGGAACGGCACGACGTTGTCGACCGGCTTCTGCAGCGGCTCCGCAAGGCCGGCCGCTTCGAGGAAGCGCGCTTTCACGCGCGGAGGCACCGGGACCTCGGGGAGGTCTTCCATCATCCGCCACGCTTCGCGATAGGCGTTCCATTCGTCGGTGCACGCCGCGCAGTCTTCGATGTGCTGATGCGTGAGCTCCCGCTGCGCCGCGTCGAGCGACTCGGTGAGCAGCAGCGGCATCTGTTCTCTCAAGGCACTGCATTCAGCCATTTGTCACCCCCGCCGGCTTGTCCCGCCAGCGTCTTTTTCAACGTCTCCATGGCCCGAAAGACGCGGGTTTTGACCGCGCCTTCGGAGCAGCCTGCAATCTGGGCAATTTCCGCGTACGACAGACCCTGATACCGCGACAGCAGAATCGCTTCGCGCTGTTCCGGAGTCAGAGCCTGCAGCGCGCGCCGCACGAGCTGCTCGTTTTCGCGCTGCTCGAGCGTGCGGTCGGGCGCCTGCTCGCTCGGCGCCGGCAGCGCGATGAGCACTTCTTCCGTTTCTTTCGCTTTGTTGTCCGCTTTTCTCAGATAGTCGCGACACCAGTTCGCGGTAATCGAGAACAACCATGTGGACAGCTTTGCATCTCCGTGAAACTGATTGGCATACCTCAGCATCTTGACGAACACTTCCTGCGTCGCATCCTCGGCCGCTTCCGCATTCTTCAAGAATCGAAACGCGAAGTTGTAGATCCGGCCGCTGTAGCGGTCATAGATCTCCGACGCCGGGGCGTAATCACCACCCTGAACGATTCGCATCAGCTCCTGATCGCTCAGGTGTTTCATCAGCCCCGGTTCTCTGCCCTTGGACGGAAGCATTTCGAAAAGGTTACGGCGCGGACACGCGCCTCACGCCACCGCGGGAACAAGGGCCGGCGCTGGTTCATTCGTCTCGGTCCAGACCGCCACGAGCGCGAAGAGGTTCAACATCAGATAGAAGACTTCCGTGTCTCCGAAGTTGAACTCGAAAAGCCCTGCAATCGTGAGACTTACGGCGACGCCGACGCCGATCTCGGCCCACATTCGATGGGTTCGCCACGCCTGCGAGCACATCCGGAAGAAGAGCGCGAGGAGCAGGAGGTACGAAGCGAGGCCCAGGATCCCGCGCTCGGCCCAGAGCTGGACGACGTTGTTGTGGAGGTGCGGCGGGCGGGGGCGCGGCGCGTCCTGTTTGCGGTAGATCGCGTAGTCCTCTTTGACGTTCGCGGGGCCGACGCCGAGGACGGGGTGATCGCGGATCATCTCCACGCCCCCCTCGATCATACGGATGCGGTCGAAGTTGGAGGACTGCTTGATGTCGAACACCGAGATGAGCCGGCCGAAGAGGTCGAGCGGCAGGAAGGTGACGAAGAGGAGCAGGGCCGGAACCGCGTAGTAGCGGAGCTGCGTCCGCGTCAGCATCAGCAGCGTGAAGACGGCGGCGAGCCAGCCGAGCCAGACGCTGCGCGTGAAGGTGAGGAGCAGCGTGAGCGTGGAGAGGATGGTGACGATGAGCCAGAGCGGCTTTCGCTCGCGCCACCAGAGCACGAGAAACATCAGCGAGAGCGGGAGCAGCAGGCCGGAGAACGTCATCACGTGTGACGCCGGCCCGCTGATGCGATGCTCGAGATCGCGCTGGTCGAGGAACGTGAACTGGATGAGCGCCCAGATCGAGCTGCCTCCGGCGAGGAGCGCGTAGGGATAGAGGATGTACTCGCGCAGCCGCGGCACTTCGCGAAGAAGAATGATCGCGGCGGGGAAGATCAGGATCTTGTACCAGAGCACGAGCTCGAAGCCGGCGTGGATGCGGCGCTCGGCGACGAGCGTGGAGATGGTGGAGATCAGTCCGTAGACGGCGAGCGGGTAATAAAGGATGTGAAACGAGAAACGCGCCTCGCCGCGCGCGACGGCCCAGGCGACGCAGAAGATCGCGCCGAAGGCCATCAGCATGAGCAGAGCGATTTTGTGGTGGAGGAGGACTTGGAGGATGTAGAAGACGATGGCGGCGTTGAGCAGCGAGCTGCTACTCGTCAAAAGCTTCTTCAACGAGCATCACCGGGATATCGCTGACGATCGGATAGACCCGCCTGCACTTCACGCATTGCAGTCCCTGCTCGACCACCGGCTCCTCGCCGCGAAACTTGTCGCGGAACTTGTCGCGCACCGCGGTGCGCTTCGCCTCCGCGAGCGGCACGAGCTTCACCTCTTCCTTGCAGAGCGGGCAGGCTAGAATCTCGAGTAGTTCTTGATCGACGGCCACGGCCGCGACTATACCAAACCTTGAAAGTTCTTCACCTGGCCGCCGGAAATCGCTGGACCGGCGCGGCTGCGCCGGCCTTCGCGGAGGTCGAGGCGCTGCGCGCGGCGGGCGTCGACGCGCATTACGCGTACGTCGGCGGCTACAAGCTGCAGGCGAAGCTCGCCCATCACGACTTCGCGCATCCGCTCATCGAGAAATCGCAGGACCCGTTCGCGTTCACGCGCACGGTGGCGAAGCTCGACCACATCATCGACCATCACGGCTTCGACATCCTCCACGCCCATCTCACGCACGATCACTGGCTCGCGCGCATGGTCATCCGCGGGCGGCCGATGATCCTCGCGCGCACGTTTCACTCGCGCCGCGTGCTGCGCCGCGATCCGTTCACGCGCCTCTTGCTGCGTCGCACGCAGCTTCGCTTCGTCATCAATGACGCATTTCGCGACGCACTCCCCGGCGCGATCTTCACGCCGCCGCCGCTCGATCACCGGCAGTTTCATTCAGACGGCCCGGCGATCTCGCTCGATCCGCCGGTCGTCACCGTGATCGGAAAGCTCTCGAAAGGCCGCGGCTTCGAAGACGCGCTGCGGACGTTCGCGATTCTTCGCAACAGCGTTGCCGCGCGGCTGATGATTATCGGCCACGGCGAGCACCGCCCCGCGCTCGAAGAGCTGTCGCATTCGCTCGGCATCGCCGAGCACGTGATCTGGGCCGGCTATCACGAAGACGATCTCGCCGAGCATTACCGGGCGTCGTCGCTGCTGCTCTTCACCGCGCGCGGCTCCGACGAGGGGCATCGCGCGATTCTCGAAGCGATGGCGTGCGGCGTTCCTCCGGCCACGTTTCCGATCGAAGGCGTGCACGCGCTGGTGGACGCGGCGCATATCGCCGAGTCGTCGACGCCCGAGGCGCTCGCCGCCACTGCAGGCGCGTTGCTGTCGCGCGGTTCGATGAAAGAGGCGATGGCGGCGCGCTCACAGCAGTTCAGCTATGCGCGCGCCGCCGAGCGGCTCATGGACGCGTACGAGAGAACAGTCGATCGAGAGCCCACGCCCCCGGACCATACGCGGCGATGAAGAGCCACAGCCAGCAGTACAGCACCGCCGGCTCGCCACCGTTCACCTTCGGCCAGAACCCATTGATCGCGTGACCTTTGAAGTAGGCGACCGCCATCAGACCGCTGAGGACGAACGCGACGGGACGCGTGAAGAGGCCGAGCGCAACGAGGATCCCGCCGAAGAATTCGAGCCCGCCCGCGCCGTACGTGATGTATCCCGGGACGACGATGCCCGGCGGCATGCCGCCGAAAGCGCCGAACAGTTTCTGCGCGCCGTGGCAGGCGAACATCACTCCGGCGAGGAAGCGAAAGATGCTGAGGATGTAAGGCGCCCAGGAACGAAATCGCTCGATCATGCCGCACTCCGTTTCGATAAATGCTCTGCAAAGCGTCCGAGGGTCTGCTTGAGGCCTTCGATCGCGCCGAACTCCTTCACGACGTGATCGCGCTGTTCCGCCGAGTCGAACACCATGCTCACGGTGACGGCCGTCTTCGCATTCTTTGCTTCAAGGAAGGTCACGGTTGCGCGAAAGAGCGGACCGGTCTCGTGGTCGTACACGAGCCGCGACGGCCGCTCGACCTCGACATACCTCATCTTGTTCAGATAGTCGCGGCCGTCGGGGCCGTGCATCGTGTAATGCCACAGGCCGCCCGGCCGCACGTCGATCTCGTACGTCGTGATCGTGAAACCGTTCGGGCCCCACCATTCGCCGATGTGCTTCGGATCCGTGAACGCGTCGAACACCAGCTCGCGCGGCGCATCGAAGACGCGCGTGAGGGTGATGCCGCGATCGCCCACGAGGTACTCCGCCAGGCGATCGAACTGCTCGTTCCAGCCCACATCGGCGCCTTCGCGTCCTTCCTTCGGCATCGGCGTCTTCGCCACCTGGCGCACGGTCAGCGTCGTCCTGCCGTTTTCCTCGGTGAACGTCACCGTCATCATCATCTCCTCCGGCCAGTCCGGCATGCCGTACTGCGCCGCCGGGACGACGTCCCCTTCCGGATTCGAGAAGTAATCGCTCGACACGATCCGCTCCGGACGCACGATCTCCTCGTACACGCCGCCGCACCAGATGTCGAACCCTTCGGCCGAGCGCATGCAGAAATGAATCTTGCCGCCGGGCCGGAGATCGACGGTGCAATGCGGCAGCGTGAAGCCTCGCGGTCCCCACCACTGCTTCATCAGCTCCGGCTCAGTCCAGGCGCGGAACACGAGCTCGCGCGGCGCGTCGAACACGCGCGTGATCACGATCTCCCATGCGTCAGCGCCGTTTGGTTTGTCGTTGTCGGGCATCTTTCTTCTTCTCCTTCTTCTGCAATTCGCGCAGGAACGCGTCGAGCCGGTCGAAGCTCTGCTCCCAGAACTTGCGGTAGTGCTCGATCCATTGGGCGACTTCTTTGAGCGGCGCGGGCTGCAAGCGGCACGGCCGCCACTGCGCCTCGCGGCCTCGGGCGATGAGCCCCGCGCGCTCGAGCACTTTCAGATGCTTCGAGATCGCCGGCAGGCTCATCTCGAACGGCTCGGCCAGCTCCATCACCGTCGCTTCGCCGGAGGCGAGCTTGGCGAGAATCGCGCGCCTGGTCGGATCGGCGAGGGCGGCGAAGGTGGCGTCGAGGTCGTCGGAGGTCATGGGTGTATTTAACCTTGTTGTTAATTAGCCTATCGGTTAAATGCGTACGATGTCAAGCGCATGAAAGACGCCCTTTGGAGATCAGCATCGGACGACGGATTCGAACATCTACGGCTGACGCAGTCCGATGACCGCATCGTCGCCGACGGCGTGATCGTGCGGCGCACGAGCGTCGCGACGTACCGCGCGCACTACCTCATCGAATGCGACGAGCAGTGGCGCGTGCGCAAGGTGAACATCGGCTCGCTGACGCTGCACGCCGACGGCGAAGGTCATTGGCAGAATGAGCCGTCGCTCGACGGCTGCATCGACGTCGATCTCCGCGCGTCGCCGTTCACGAACACACTCCCGATCCGGCGCCTGCAGCTGCAGCCCGGCGAGTCGCGCGCGATCGACGTCGTCTTCATCGATCCGGCGAATCTCACGTTCGAGAAATTCGCGCAGCGCTACACGCGCCTCGACGTCTGGCGCTATCGCTACGAATCGCTGGAGAGCGACTTCAAGGCGGACCTGCCGGTCGACGAAGACGGACTGCTGCTCGAATATCCCGACTTCTTCACGCGCGTGTGGTGACGCGCACGCGGCAGACGCCGGGCGCGGTCTCTTCCACAGTCGCGCTCACGTCGACGAAGCGCTTGATGATCTCGAGATTCGTCGTCGCGTGCTGCGAGAGCGCGGTCGTCGTGAAGACGCCCCCTTCGCCGACGGCGAGCGGCAGCACGAGCTGATCGGCGAGGTGCTCGCCGACCGGGACACCGCTGTCGAGATAGCGCTTCGCTTCCTTCGCCGCGCGCAATGCGACGTCTTCCGCGCGCACGCCGCGCTCGCCGAAGCCGGTGAAGACTTCGGTGACGTTCTCCGACGCGATGGTGATCGAGACCACATTGCCCGGACCCGCGGAGCCGTTCCATGTGTGCGCCTGCAGCGACTCCTCGCCCCAGCCGAGCTCCTCGCCGATGGTCTGCACTTCGCGCTGCGCGATCGAGTACGGCAGGTTCGCGACCACGGCGCGCGCGCACTGCTGCACGATCGCGCCGCGCTGATGCAGCTCGAGCCGCCGCAGCTGCCGCGCGGGCTCGATCGTCGCGCGAATCGCGCCGCCGCCGGCCGGATAGAAGCCGGGACGCACCAGCTCCAGCTCGACGCCCGCGCCCATCTTGCGCAGCAGCGGCACGAACGCCTGCTCGAGAAAATCGAACGGCGGCGCGGACGGATTGTGCGTGCCGCCTTCGACGATCACGGTCGACGGCTCTTTCGCCAGGAGCAGCGGAAGAAGAATCGTCTGCAGCACGAGCGTCGTCGAGCCGGCGGTGCCGATGGCGAAGCGATACTCACCGCCCTTCACGTCGCGCGGGATGAACGCGAGCGTCGTCGAATTCACGGTCGCGCCGTCGATCGACGCGCCGCCGATCTCCGCCGCGGCCTGCACTGCCGTCAGATGCTGGCGCAGCAGTCCCGGCGACTTCCGCCGCGCGCGGATGTTCTCCATCCGGAACGGTTTCCCGGTGAGAAGCGAGAGGGCGAGCGAGGTCCTGAGGATCTGCCCGCCGCCCTCTCCGAATGAGCCATCGATGACGATCATCAACCCTTCACGCAGACGACCTGCCGCAGCGTATGCACCACGTCGACGAGGTCGCTCTGCGCCTCCATCACCTTGTCGATCGACTTGTACGCCGCCGGCGTTTCATCGATGACGTCCTTGTCCTTCCGGCATTCGATTCCCGCCGTCGCCTTGGCGTGGTCGTCGAGCGTGAAGCGGCGCTTCGCTTCCGTCCGCGACATCGCCCGTCCCGCGCCGTGGCTGCAGCTCTCGAAGCTCTCCGGATTTCCCTTCCCGCGCACGATGAACGACTTCGCGCCCATGCTGCCCGGAATGATCCCCATGTCGTCGCGTCCCGCGCGCACCGCGCCCTTGCGCGTGACGAACACGCGCTCGCCGTAATGCTCCTCGACCGCGACGTAGTTGTGATGGCAGTTCACCACTTCGACGTCCGCGTCGAACGGCGGCAGGTCCTTCGAGCTGCGCAGCGCTTCGATCACCGACGCCATCATCAGCTCGCGATTCGTCATCGCGTACTTCTGCGCCCAGTGCACCGCCTTCACGTAGTCGTTGAAGTGGTCGGTGCCCTCCGGCAGATACGCGAGATCGCGATCCGGCAGGTTGATCATCCACTTGCGCATGTCTTCCTTCGCCAGCTCGATGAAGAACTGGCCGATGCGATTGCCGACGCCGCGCGAGCCGCTGTGCAGCATCACCCAGACGTGATCCGCTTCGTCGAGACAGATCTCGATGAAGTGATTGCCGGTGCCGAGCGTGCCGAGGTGATTCGAGTCGTTGCCGCGTCCCAGCTTCGGATGCTTCGCCACGATCTGCGAATACTTCGGTTCCAGCTCCGCCCACGCCTCCGCGTTCCGCGGCGGCTGGATTGCGCCACGCGCCGCGGTCATTGCGCCCGCCGTTGTCGGTGCGGCCGTGCGGCACGGCCGCCTCGATGAGCGAGCGCAGCGGATGCAGGTCGTCCGGCAGATCGCTTGCGTCGAGCGTCGTCCGCACGGCCATCATCCCGCAGCCGATGTCGACGCCGACAGCCGCCGGAATGATGGCCTGCTTCGTCGGAATCACGCTGCCGACCGTCGCCCCCTTGCCGAGGTGCACGTCCGGCATGACCGCGATCCAGCGGTAGATGAACGGCATCTGCGCGATGTTCATCAGCTGCTTCTTCGCCTCGGCCTCGACCGGGACGCCGCGCGTCCAGGCCTTGATGTGCGACGCCGTGGTCGGGGGCGAAGACTTCGTAGTTGGTCATGTTGGTGGTTGGGGGTTGGGGTTAGGTGTTGGGAGTGACCAACCCTAAACCCCTATCCCCTATCTCCTATCCCCTAAATTAGGGCCGACTAGAAAAATTTGGCGGAGACATGAATCGTCAAAAGATGTAGTCCCTCGCCGGCATTCGGCCCCTTGTCCTTTTAGTTCATCTCATTCGTCGCGAACTTCGCGATCACTTCGAACACCGAGTCGCTGAAGCCTCCGATGTTCAACACGTCGTCCGACTCCGGCGCCTGCGTGGTCTCGTTCGGCTGCAGGTCGATGCACACCAGCTTCGCCTTCGGGTTCCGCTGCTTGAACGCGCGCCACTTCTTCATCATTGCCGTTCCGCGTCCCGCCACGGGATCCGCCCACGACTCGTTGTCCGAAACCAGGATGACCAGATCTCCCTTCACATCCTCGGCATTCAGCTTCTGGAGCGGCGCGCTGCACGACGTTCCTCCTCCGCCGATCGACGCCAGTTTCGCGGCGTTGGTCATGATCGAGTCGCGCGGATTCAGCTCCAGCTCCACGACGTCCGTATCGAACGGCAGCACGATCGCGCGCGCATTCTTCCGAGCGTTCTTCCGTACAAGCGCCGCCGTCACCAGCGCCGCGACGTCGATGCATCGCACCTCCGACGTCGCGCCCTGGCGCTGTCCCGTGATCGGCGACGACATCGATCCCGACACATCCGGGCACACGATCACCGTTCCTTCGATCGCCGGCACGTTCTCGGTCGCGATCTCCATCGCGTCCTGCAGCGCATCGCGCACGAGGTCCGGCACTTCGTAGCTCGCGTTCTGATACGCCACCATCAGCTGGTACGGGAACACGCGCGCCTTCTTCACCGCGTCGCGATCCGCCAGCCGCATCGCAATCCTCATCGTCAGCTCCTCATCCTCGAACACTCCGTGACGCGCGAACGTGTTCAGGTTCATCCGCGTCATCTGCCATCCCGCGTTGCGCGCGATCGTCTTCCATGCCTCGGCGTCGAGCACCAACGACGTCAACATCTGGAACGGCACGTCCGGAACCGCGTTCGTCTCTCCGCGCTTGAACGCCTCGTACTCGCGCACGATCCACGGCAGCGCCGCCGCGTCGTACTTGCGCCCGATCAGGTACGCGTACAACGCCGCGCGATCGTTCGACGACGGCTTGGGATGCACCATCCGGATCACGTCGGCGAGCGACGGATCTTTCCCCACCGCGTCGCGGAAGAGCGCGAAGTTGCTGCGGTTCTCCAGCCATGCGCGGATGATCCGCTTCGGCGCCGTTCCGAACGACTTCCGCCCCGCCGCTCCCGAGCGAACGATCTGGACGAACGTGAGGCGATCGTCCCGGCCTCTTGCGCGCGGCGAACAAGGGCGTGCTGTTCCTCGACGAGATCGGCGAGCTCGGTCTCGACGAGCAAGCCATGCTGCTGCGCGCGCTCGAAGAAAAAGTGTTCCTCCCCCTCGGCGGCGATCGCGAGGTGAAGAGCGACTTCCAACTCATCGCCGGCACGAACCGCGACCTCGGCGAGATGGTCCGCGATCGCCGCTTCCGCGACGATCTCCTCGCGCGCATCAATCTCTGGACGTTCGTCCTTCCCGGCCTCTGCCAGCGCCGCGAAGACGTCGAGCCGAATCTCGACTACGAGCTCGAACAGTTCGCGCGCCGCAACGGCGCGAACGTCCGCTTCAACCGCGAGGCGCGCGAGCGCTTCCTCCGCTTCGCCACCGCGGCCGACGCCACGTGGCCCGGCAACTTCCGCGATCTCAACGGCGCGGTTGTGCGCATGGGCACGCTCGCGCAGGGCGGCCGCATCACCATCGACATCGTCGACGAAGAGCTCGCGCGGTTGCGCGCGCAATGGCATCCGCGCGAACGATCGACGCACCTCGTCCGCTGCCTCGGCGAAGACCGCGTCGCATCGATGGACGCCTTCGATCGCGTGCAGCTCGAGTACGTGATCGAGATCATGACTCGCACGCGCTCGCTCTCCGAAGCAGGACGAATGCTGTTCAGCAGCTCGCGGCAGCAGAAGGCGACGGCGAACGATGCCGATCGCTTGCGCAAATACCTCGCGCGATTCGGACTCGACGCGCGCGCGGTTCACGAGCCGTAATGGCACAAGTCGACAACGAAGTCGTAACCATGACCGCGCAGCGGTATTACGGCGACGCGTCGAAGTACCACAAGATCTTCGAGGCGAACCGCAATCAGCTGCACGATCCCGACAAGATCAAGTCGGTCAGAAGTTGAAGATCCCGGTTTAACCACCGCAAGCCCGATCCGCGTCATATACTTTCTGCCATCCAAAACGGCGAAAGGGGTGCTCCATGATCCGGATCGGGCGTGTTGTCTTTTTCCTTCTCGCAATTGCTTCGCCTCTGGCTGCGCAGACGATTCGAGGGCGAGTCGTGCTGCAGACAGACGGCTCACCGCTTCCCGGCGTCACCGTTTCCGTCGATGACTGGGGCCTCACCACCGTCACCGACACCGACGGCCAGTACAGCCTCAACGCCGCGGGACGCAGCGGCTCGGCCAGAGTCTCGGCCATGCTGACGGGGTTTCAAACGCGCACCGCCACGGTGAACGTCAGCGGAACTGGAGACGTCACGCAGGACTTCTCCATGCACGTGCAATTCGGGCAGGAGATCACGGTCGGCTCGCGCGCGATCGGCGCGGACCAGGAGAAAGCCGTTCCGGTCGACGTGATTCCGCAGGAACGGATCGAGAGCGTCGCCTCGGCGGAGACGAACCAGATCCTGCAGAAGCTCTCGCCGTCCTTCAACTTCCCGCGGCCGACGATCAGCGACGGCTCCGACACCGTCCGTCCGGCAACGCTGCGCGGACTCGGCCCCGATCAGGTGCTGGTGATGATGAACGGCAAACGCCGCCACGCCAGCGCGCTCGTGAATGCGAACAATACGATCGGCCGAGGAACGAGCGGGGTGGATTTGAACGCCATTCCGGCGTCGGCGATCGAGAGTGTCGAAATCCTGCGCGACAGCGCGGCCGCGCAATACGGATCGGACGCGATCGCGGGCGTGATCAACGTCGTCATGAAATCGTCGCCGGAGCCGATCAAGGTGGACCTGAAGGCGGGACAGACGACGCATGAAGACGGCGAGATGGTGAACCTCGCGCTGAGCGGCGGCTGGTCCCTCGGGCGCGGCGCGCTGTTCGTCGCGGGCGAGCATCGCGTGCGTTACGACACGAACCGCGCGAATAACGACCTGCGCGATCAATTCGTCACCGGCGACGCCGGCAACAACGCCATCGACCAGCCGAATACGCACTGGGGCGATTCGTACGCGCGCGACACGTTGGTCTTCGCCAACCTCAACATGCCGATCACCGCGGATGGGAAGCAGATCTTCTACGCGTACGGCGGCTACAGCCTTCGTCACGGATCGCACGGCGGGAACTTCCGGCGACCGATCGACGCCAACAATTGGCGCAACATCTATCCGAACGGCTTCCTCCCGCTGATCCAGCCGCGCGTCGCCGACACCGCGCTGACCACCGGTGCCCGCGGCCAGCTCGCGACGTGGTACTACGATCTGAGCGCCGCGTACGGCCGCAACAAGTACGCGTTCTACGTCACCGATTCGCTGAACGCGTCCCTCGGCCCGAACACGCCGCCGAACCAGACGCGCTTCTACGCCGGCACGCTCGGCGACAAACAAATCACCACGAATCTCGATCTCAGTCGCCGCTTCGACGCCGGTCTCGCCGGACCGCTCAATGTCGCCGTCGGCGCCGAATATCGGCGCGACTCCTTCGATGAGCACGCCGGTGAGCCGAACTCGTACATCTACGGCGGCCAGCCGAATCAGGTCGGCGGGCGCGCCGCGGCCGGCGCGCAGGTGTTCCCCGGATTCCAGCCGTCGAACGAAGTGGACGTCTCGCGCAGCAGCAAAGCGGCGTATGTCGATCTCGAAGCCGACGTTCTCGCCAAGCTGCGCCTCGGCGTCGCCGGCCGCTACGAAAACTTCAGCGATTTCGGCAGCACGACCAACGGCAAGATCACCGCGCGCTACGAAGCCCTCAAGCAATTCATCCTCCGCGGATCCGCAAGCACCGGCTTCCGCGCGCCGTCGCTGAACCAGAGCAACTGGTCGGCCATCAGCACGAACTTCATCCTGAACAGCCAGGGCGTCGTCGAAGCGGTGCAGGTCGGGACGTTCCGCGTGAACGCGCCGATCTCGCGCGCCCTCGGCGCCCGCGATCTGAAGCCGGAGACGTCGACGAACTACAGCGGCGGATTCGTCTGGCAGCCGCTGTCGAATCTCGAATTCACCGCTGACTACTTCCACATCGACATCGAAGACCGCATCGTCTACTCCGGCAACTTCAACCAGGACGCGATCAAGTCGATCCTCGAGCCGTTCGGCGTCGGCGGCGTTCGTTTCCTCACCAACGCGATCGACACCGAGACTGACGGCATCGACCTCGTCGCCAACTATCAGCACCCGCTCTTCGGCGGACGCGCCGATTTCTCCGCCGCGTACAGCAACAACAAGACGTCGGTCGTGCACGTCGAGCCGACACCGGGACCGCTGCAGGCATTCGGACAGACGCTGTTCGACCGCCAGGAGCTCCGCCGCTTCGAATGCGGCCAGCCGCGCAACAACGTGCGCCTGCTGCAGAGCTGGAACCGCGAAGGCCTGGGCGTGACCCTGCGCGAGGCCCGCTACGGCGAATACTGCAGCCTCACTCTGCTGCCGATCGACGACCAGACCTACGCCGCCGAATGGGTCGCCGACGCCGAAGTGTCGTACAAATGGCGCGACTACACGTTCGCCGTCGGCGCCGAAAATCTCTTCGACACCTTCCCCGACGAAAACCGCCTCTGGCGCACCGGCACCGGCCCCGGCACCAACGTCCCCGGCGTCCTCGCGCAGCAAGCCGGCACCGGCGGCACGAACTCCTACCCGATCAATTCGGTCTTCGGCATGAACGGGAGGTTTGTTTATACGAGGGTGACGTACCGGTTCTGATTCTTCGCTTGGGGTAGGGTTCGTCACTCACCTCGCCTATACGGAGAGGTTTGCCGTAAAACAATGTTGATTCGTTTCGAAGAGTTTCTTTGCGAGCTGGAAAAAACGAGCCTCGCCGTGGCGCCGGAAGTTCGTGCGCGACTAGACGAGTTGCTCAAGAAGGGCGTCGGGCAGCAGGCCAAACGAAACATCTATGACGAACGGTTGGTCGACAACGGCGAATGGGATGTACTTACTCGGTCGATTGTTGCTGCGCCGTCCACGTATGAAGGCGTGACAGCGGCCATTCGCCAGATCATGCGCGAACACAAACTGCAGGGAAAAGAAGCCGATCATCCTCCCGGCGTTACGTTCGGCCGGGCTGCGACTGAATTGTCGATTGCACAGACACTGCATGGGCAAGCCGCACTCGGAACGCTTGAGAGCGCCATTTATCACGTTGGTCTCTACAAGCGAGTTCCGGTGACAATTCTGAAAAAACGGTGGCGCAATATTCTTATCGGTCGGCACGTGATGTGGAGTACGTTCGAACCTTCGGGAGGCGATCCGTTCGCATTCGCTCCGACTCCGCCCATGGCAAAAGAGATTGGTCCGGTGCTCGGGCTTCCGGAAGAAACCCGCTTCCAACCGTTACTGCTCCTGCGCTACGAATTACCGTCGACGATCAAGCCACGCATTCCGCGTATCACTGAAGCGTATGCGGGCGACGTATGGGTGTATTACTTCCGCCCGGCGGACGCGGAGGACATCGAGAGAGGCTTCGGTCGTACGTACGTTTGGGATAGCCATGCCGGCACACATGCCGGACGGCCGGAGATCGTTCACGAACCGCTCAGCGGCGAGCATCTCGTCATGGATATCGAGGAAGCGCTGTGACCCCTCTGACGGAACGGGAACAGGCTGTCATTGGCTTGTTGTCTAGCGCGTCGATCATCGAGATCGCCGAGTGGATTCGTGCGCGTCTACACGGAATCGATACCATTGGCGGCGCACGAGACGAGTCTCCGCGCGCTCTCGTCGCTTACGCCTACAATTTGTTGAATCACGCGACGCGAGCGGATGTTCGCTTTGCCGCCTTTCAGACATTGGCCGAGGTTGCGCATCCTCCGTCGGAATGGTCCGATGCGGCCGCGGCAGAACTGTTGCTTCTCGCAGATCCGATCTTCACCGATACCCCCCCGAACACCGCCCAGCGAGCACAGATCACTGAAATGCTGACGCGCATCGCGCAGCCGGCGTCGCACCGACTACGGGATCGACCCGAGGTCCGAATGGCGGCGACACAGGCATTGCTGGCGATGGATGCGAATCCGGTTCCGCGTTTCTGGTTTCAGCTTTATGAAGATTATGGGCCGCCGTATGCGCCGTTCGTGGTTGAAGCCCTTATCCGGACCGACATCAGTGCACTTACGGTATGGCTGATCGAGCGCCTGCCCGATACAGCGCTCGAAGACGCCCTTCTGAACTTGTTGCCGTTCATGGTGGCTAAGCATGGCAGCGGCAGTTGCACCAACGCACTTCGCCAGTTACACCCGAGACTTTCCCTCGAGACACGCGAGGAGTTGGAACAGATTACGCGCAACGCGCGGATGGAGCTCGGGAAGGCTGTGCCACAAGTCAGCGCTGCAGCCGCACTCTCGCACGCCCTCGATACGATCATTCATCTCATTCCCGAGCCGAGCACCGTGATCGCGGAAGCGTTGCGTCAGGCAATCGCCGAAACTCTCGCGAAAACACGCGAAGCGCTGAATGACGCGAGTTCTATCAATCCCGATCGTACTTGGGAGCTTTGGGGAAAATATGTCGACTGTGCAGATCGTGCGCTGACTCATTCGGCATTGATAGGGCACGTGTTGCCCGAATTGATCCATGGCCTGCCTTCTGAGCTGGTCGACGAATTAGTGCGGCATCTCATCATGGAGCGCGGCGTGGCGCCGAGCCAACTGGCGCGGATCACCGGCATCACTCCGACTCTCCGACCGGAGGACATCGGCGAATCCGGCGCTCTCGTGTTGCCAAGCACCTTGCGTGGAAAATTGATCGTCGAGCTTTCGCTTGTATCTGATGAACGAACTCTAAGGGATCAACTCAATTCCGCCGATGTCGACAGGCTCAATGAGCTCGTGGGCTATTTTGACCAGTGAAATACTTCAGCAAAGGCCGCCTCACTGGATTCGCACGGGCACTGGCGCATGCGATTTACGACAAAGGAATCGAGAAAGAACGGACGATCTACCATTATTTCGATTCGGATGTCGTCTTTCGCATGGTTTTTGGCTTCGAGGCAGATCGCGCTGCGCTCGACCCGCACGACGAACTGATTGAAGCGCTGCTTTCAGCCGGATATCTCGGGTATGTTCATCTCATCCGGCCGCACGCCGTCGAGCTCAACGAGCTCATTCGGCGTCACGAGCGCGACTCCATGGCAGTCGCGGGAGATTATGACAAGCGCGTAACTCAGTATTTGAAAACGCGTTTTCTTCGATCGAATATCGATCGTTTGTACGAGTCCCTCCAGGCGCCCGAGGACAAAAAGACGGCAGAATTTCTGACGGTACTGCGCGAGGTCGGCGCAGAGTCCTTTGTAGCGGTCGAGCTCGCGGCGGATCCTTGGGAGCGGCGTATTCGCCGCCTAAGTGGAAAAGTCTTGAGGCTTCACGCTCCGGGTGACGAAATGCCGTCGCTGCTCTCGGATCCCGAAACGTGGCGTCTTTACAAGCTGATCGGAAAGGAACGGCAGCGCGACGTGCCTGTCAATAACCTCAGCGATGCCGCAGCGCTGGTTTCCCTTGGACGGCTGGTCGCCGCGAGCTCTACAAGCTCGCGCTCGCCGGCAGTTCGTTTCCATACCACGTCTCACGCTGTATTGAGTCTCGAGGATCCAGCCATTCACGACGCGCTTTCGTACAAAGTAGCGCCGGAATGGAAAATGGCCCGCCAGTGGGATGCTGGATATATCTTTCGCTCTACGGACTACTACCTCATTCGCGCAAGCTTCGAGGCGCTGCGGTTTCCGGACGAGGAAAAAAAGGACGCGCTGCCGCCGCCGATCTCGCTTGCTGATCTCGATCGTGTCTTAGAGGAATTGACGACCGCCGTGACGAGCGCGTCGGACAAAGACACGGAGAGAGAACTTCTGAAACGCGTGGAGGCGATTTCCGTCGGGCAACGGACGTTGATCCAGGTGTTGCTCGATATCGAGCACGCTTCATTTCTGGACCGTCTATTCAGTACCGATTATCGCGTGCCCAGATCGATGCGGGACGTCATTGAGGGAACGAGTGCGGTACTCGACTTCCTGAAAACCGGCGTTCCGCGACAGCGGCTCCGAGAAGGAATTGCGCGAGACGCGCTGCAATTGCACGAGACACTACGGGGAGATGTCCCAAATCTGCGGCAAAAGGTCGAATTCGTCGACGAGGTTGCGGAAAAAGTGCAACAGTTGTTCGATACGGCTCGGCGCGACAACGATTTCGATATACAGAAGCCACTACGCGACCTCGGCCTCGTGCGGTGGGGCGGCACGATCACCGACGCCGACCTCAGAACAACGACTACGCTGGTGAAACAACTGTTCTCTGAAGGGGATCAGAATACCGCGTTTGCTTATTTGACCGCCGCCATCGAAGAACGCCTCGATGAATCGAGAGCACTCTCCGTTTGCGGCGTGCTGTGGATGCTTTCTTTGTTCGAGCGAGTTATCGACGTCGTAAACAGGACCGAAGACGTGGTCGGCATCCTTCCACTGTCGCTGAACATCATTCGAACTGCGGCGCGCGTACGGACCGGTCATTCATTCAGTCATTTCGAGAAGAAGAACCACATCGACGGACTCGAGAACCTGATTCGTGAAGCAGGCGATCCTCCGCGCCTGTACATCGGTCTCGCCTACGCGACGTACTACATTTCTCGTTCGAACGGCGAACATCTCATTGCTTGGTCCGGGCAGAGGATCAAGGGGGCTGTGACCGAACTCCCGTGGGCGGCCCGAAGTTTCCAGTTCGCGGAAAAAGCAGTGCTTCTCGCCGGGAGGGATTCCCTTGCCCGAGCATTTGCCGTCAATCACTGTGCTTACGTCGGCATGCAGATGAACATCTTTGGTGACCGCACGAAGAAGTACCTCGAAGATTTGGAGGGCTTCCGTGACAACGAAGAGGTTTGGCATTACCGTTTCGCCGATACCCTCGCCGTGAAGCGGTATCGTGCTGCCTATCAGCGATGGGAAGAACTGCTGGCCGCACCGACGGAAGCCGCCGTCCTTCGGCCAAAAATCTGTTCTTTTCTCATCATTGCGTTACGTATTCTCGAAGGGGCTCATCCCTACTTCGGTGATCCGGAGATCCCCCAGCACGTCGACGAGATCAAGCTGCTGCAAAAGAAGGCCGACTGTCTCGACGGCGCTGCGACTTGAGCGCCCGTTTCCATTTTCCCCTTTCCCGCCTATTCTTGAGCTCCCGCTTCCCCCATGGATGGACGAGAGCTCTTCGAGCAAAACCTCGGCGCGGTCGAGCGCATCATTGCGATGGTGTGCCGCCGCGCCGGTTTATTTGGGCCGGATGCCGAGGACTTTGCGTCCGAGGTGCGGCTCGCGCTGATCGACAACGACTATGACGTGATGCGGCGGTGGGAGGGGCGGTCGTCCATCGACACCTTTCTCGCCGTCGTCATCCAGCGGCTGCTCGCGGATCACCGCATGCGCGCGAAGGGGCGGTGGCACGCGTCGTCGGAGGCGCAGCGGCTCGGGCCGGCGGCGGTGCTGCTGGAGACGCTCGTGCGCCGCGACGGCCGCACGCTCGACGAGGCGCTACCGCACATGCGCGCCGCGCATCCCGAGATCACTCGCGAAGAGATGGAAGCGCTGCTCGATCGACTGCCGGCGCGCACAGGACGGCCGAAGGCGGTGGATCTCGAGTCGATCAGCTATGCGATTGCGGGAGGCGAAGCCGCGGATATTCGCGTGACCGCGGCGGACAAGGATCGCGTCGCGAAAGTCGCGGGCAATGCGGTGCGTGAGCTGCTACGGGAGATGCCGGTCGAGGACCGCATGCTCATCCGTCTTCGCTTCGCGTCCGACATGAGCATCGCCGACATCTCGCGGATGATGCGATTGCCGCAGCGCCCGCTGTATCGCCGGCTCGACTCGCTGCTCGTGCGGCTGCGCGGCGCGCTTTCGGAAGCGGGCGTCGATCGCGAAGCGGCGGAGGGGCTCGTCGGACGCGATGACCTCAAAGAAATGGATTTTGGACTGATGAATGGGAAAAACGAAAAATCGAGTCAGTCCATGGAGGAATCGTGATGTGCCCCGATGCGGAGACGATTGCCGCATTCGCCGAAGGGCGGGTGAAGCGCAGCGAAATGGCGGCGCTGCTGGCGCACATCGATGGATGTGAGGACTGCATGGCGGCGCTGGAGATTGCGAACGAGACCATTGCGACGCGAAGCGCAAAAGCGCGGCCGGCGTGGTGGCTCGCCGCCGCGGCGGCGATCGTGGTCGCCGTCCTCTCGCTGGCCGTGCTTCGCCCGTGGCGCGAAACGTCGTCGACGGATCGATTGATCGAGCTCGCGCCGCGTTCCGCGCGCGGCGTCGAAGCGCGGCTCTCGGGCGGATTTCCGTGGGCCGCGTATCGCGGGCCGATGCGCGCCGACGAGGCGGACTCCGATCCGCAGCGCATGCGGCTCGTCGGCGCCGCGGGCGACATCGTCGCCGGCGCGGATCGCGATCGATCGGCGGATGCGCAGCAAGCCGCAGGCGTCGCGCTCGTGCTCGTCGATCAGCCGATGCAGGCGATCGCGCGTCTCGAAGAGGCCGTGAAAGCGTCTCCGAAAGATGCCGCCGCGTGGAGCGATCTCGCCGCCGCCCAATACGCCGCCGCGCTGCATCTCAATCGGCCGTCGCTGCTTCCCGCGGCGCTGGAGTCGGCCGATCGCGCGCTGCGCCTCGATCCGAAGCTCGCCGAGGCGCGCTTCAATCGCGCGCTGACGCTCGAGCGCCTCGGCCTAACGCAGGAAGCGCGCGCGGCGTGGAAGCACTATCTCGAAATCGACGCCGCGTCGCCGTGGGCCGTCGAAGCGCGCGCGCGATTGGCGAAGCTCGAAACGACGTCGACATCGTCCGATCAGCAGCGAATCCGCACGTTCGCGGAAGCGGAGACGCTCGGACGATGGGCGGAAGCGCTGCAGCGCGGTGACGCAGCGAGCGCGGAGCGCGAGTTGGCCAACGCGCGGACGACGGGGAACGCACTGCGCGCGAAGAGCGGAGAAGCGCTACTGCGCGAAGCCGTGCGCGCGATCGATGATGCGACTGTGCCGACGCTCGCGGAGGCGCACATCGTCTACCGCCGCGGACGCATCGCGTATAGCCGCCAACAGCTCGAGCCGGCTCTCGCCGATCTGACACGCGCGGCCGACCTTTTCAAAAACAGTCCAATGGCGCTCGTCGCGCGCTACTACGCCGCCTGCGTCCGTTTCGATCAGAACGACGTCGCGCAGTCGCGCGGCGAATTGCAGACGCTCCTCCACGAATCGGAGGCGCGCCCGCAATTCGTCGCCCACGGCGCGCAGGTGCGCTGGGAGCTCGCGCTCACGCTCATGGTGGACGGCGACTGGAGCGGCAGCGTTGCCGCTGCTCGAGCAATCACGCGCCGCGTTTCTGCGCCTCGGCGAGCGCAATTCCCTCGGCTTCGTCGAGTCGCTCCTCGCCGACACGCTGCTCTCCCTCGGCCGCCGCGACGAGGCGTGGGCCGCGCGCATCCGCGCATTCTCCATTCTCAGCGCCGGCGGGCGCGACGATCGTCTGCCCGTCAGCATGAAAGCGGCCGCGCAGATGGAAGCGCGAAGCGGACACCTCGCAACCGCGCGCACGCTGTTCGACGTCGCGTCGACGCAATCGTTCGAGAGCGACGCGAATGCCGCCGATCTCCTCATCAAATCGGCGCTGCTGAACGCGGAGCTCGGCGACGCCGAGGAAGCGGCGCGCAGCATTCGTCAGGCCACGACAGCGACCGCGCGCATCCACGATGCGACGGTGCGCGAGCTCGCGCAAACGCATCTCCAGCTCGCGAGCGCCGCTGCGATCCTGCAATCCGATCGCACTCGCGCGGCAGCGATGCTCACGCAGGCCATCGACGGCTATCGCGCCAACGGCCGCACCGTTTTCCTACCGGAGTCTTACCTGCTGCGCGCGCGTGCCGAGAGCAATCCGGAGCGCGCGGCCGAGGATCTCGAGCGCGGCATCGCGGAACTGGAACGCTCGCGCGTGCGCACCGGTGCGGTGATCGGCACGGGCGTGCTCAACGCCGGCAACGCTCTTTTTGAAGAGGCAATCCGCCTCAGCGCGGATCGCGGCGACGTCGAACGGGTATTCGCGTATGCGGAGCGCTCCCGCGCGCAACTCGGCTCGAACATCGTGACGTTGCGCGAGCTGCAAACGCGTCTGGCATCGAGCGACGCCGCGGTGTTGCAGCTCGCCGCGTTGCCGAACGAGCTCGTCGCGATCTGCGTGACCGCGCGCGATGCGGCGATGCAGCGCCACGCGAACACGCCCGATCTTTACGACATGATCATCCGTCCCTTCGACGCGATGCTCGCGTCCTCAGCGCACCTCATCATCATTCCCGATCGCTCGCTGCAGAACGTGCCGTTCGCTGCGCTCTACGACAGAGCCGCGCGCCGCTATCTCGTCGAGCGCTTCGCAGTGTCGACGGCGATGAGCGCGAGCTCGCTGCAGCCGCTACAGCCGCACGGCACAGCGTCGCTGCTCGCGGTCGCCCTGCCCTCCGGCGATGCGAATGCCGGCCTGCCCGAAACGACGCGCGAGCTCGCGGACATCGCTCCGCTCTATCCGAGCGCCACCACGATCGACGGCGCGACGTTCGACGCATTCGCCGGCGCTGCGCCGAACGCAGACGTCATTCACATCGCCGGACACACCGCGCAGGAATCGAACGACGCCGGCACCGCGCTCGTCTTCGCGCGCGGCCGCGTGACGTGGAGCGCGATCGCGGCGCGGCGTCTTCCGCGCGCGCCCGTCGTCGTGCTCGCGGCGTGCGCAACGCTGCAGCAGCGCGCGCCCGCGAACGTGCGCTCGATGACGCCGGGTGACGGGTTTCTCGCCGCCGGTGCGAGGGACGTCATCGGAACGCTGACGCCGATCGCCGACGCCGACGCGCGCGAGCTGTTCCGGTCGATTCATCAGCAGCTGGCTGCCGGCGTCGCTCCCGCCGATGCTGTGCGGGCGGCGCAGCTCCAGGTCCTGGCTCGCCCATCCTCGGCGTGGCGCGCGATCGCGTCACGGACCCGCGGCATCCCGACGAGAGAGAGAAGGAGCTGATCATGAGCGTTCAGGTTCAATTCATTGGCATCTGCACCCATCTCGACAATGTGAACGGCAAACACCGCGTCGTTCTCGTGCATGCCGAACACGGAGCATTCATCAACACGCGGGCGATTCCTCCGCACATCCCGAAGCTGCGCATCAGGACGAGCGACATCGCCGGCGAGCTTCCGGGCCGGATCGAAGGCCTCAAAGACCTGGGTATCGCGGACGGATGGCACGAGTGGCAATTGTGCGGCGTCGAGCTGACGCTCGAGAATCCAAAAGGCCAATCGGTGGAGCGCCATGACGAAGTTCCGAAACTCAGTACGTTGACGGCCAAAGCGCCCGGCCTGTCACCCGAGGTCACGGCCAAGGGGCAGGCGGCGTGCTATGTCGACTTCGAAGGCGGCCGTCTCTCTTCAGACGCGACGGAGCACGGCGCGATTTACGCGATCTGGAACGAGGACAGCAACGAGCGGCCCGTGCTCCGTGTGAAGCCGTTCTGGGATCGTGATTCGATCACACTCATCCCCTTGAACGATGGAGCGGAAATCGAGATTACGCATACGGGCAGACAGCAAGGCGATTCGCCGTACGACTTCCTGCTTCACTATTGCATTCTCAACGACGTGCCGGACGATGCGAAGGTGCCGGACGAGAATCAGAAGCTCACGATGAACAGGAACCCGAACGACATCAGCATGGGCTGCTCGAACTCAGGATATCCGTGAGTCGAGCAATGTCCGCCATTGGGTGGCGATCGTTTCCCAGCGATAGGCGGGATTCTGCATCCGCTCATACGCCGACTGCGCGCGCGCTTCATAAAGCGTGCGGTCGGCGTACAGACGCTCCAGAGAATCAGCGAGATCTGCCGGATCGATGATGCCGCCATTGAAGAAATGCGTTTCATCGACGGCGGCGACCGGCATGAGCTCCGCTGCGCCGTCCCAGATCTCCGCGCACGCACTGTGACGCGGCACGATCTGCGCCGCACGCGTGGCCGCGTGCTCGCAGCTGATCAGGCCCCAACCTTCGCCGGTCGCCGTATTCACGCCGACGTCGCAAGCGTTGTAAATCGCATTCAAGGACTTCGTTGACGATGCGGGATGATGATCGCCGCCGTGTGTGAACAGCAGGCGATCCGTAATGCCCAGTTTTTCCGCCTCATACATGAGATTGACGCCGATGTCGTTCAATCCGCTGTGCAAATACAGACGGACGTTTGCGGGCTTATTCGCGGCGAATTGGGCGAAGCCGCGTAATGTGAGCTCGAGGCGCTTGCGCAACTGATTGCGATTGGCATTGAGCACCCAGAAGCCATCCCATAATTCGGGGCGATCGGGAAACAATTCTTTGCGCGCCTCAATACGACTCATAGGATAGAAGTCGCTCGTATCGACTCCGTGAGGAATGACATAGGCATCGTGTAATTGCGCGGCTGCGAATTTCGTAAATACGACAGTTAGGTCGAGTGAAGCGAGCGCTGTGATGAGTGACGTTTGTGCGATTTCGCCGTCGATGGGCACGTAACCGACAATAGGACATCGATGACGGGCTTCTTTCAATGGACCGAAATAGCGGGGAATGACCCATAGGTCGTTGTACAGCAGCACCGCAGCGGGCCGCAGCTCATCCATCAACGTCGTCAGCCGGGTTTCCGCATACAAATCGAAGGACAAGGGATTGCGGTGCAGGGTCCAGCCATTGTTGCTCGGGCCTTCGTCGAAGCAGTCGATGCCGAGGACGTGCACGTCGTAATACGCGCTGAGGTGGTGGGCGATGGCGCGGGTGACGCGGGCAAGCCCCGTCTTTTGCGAGGCTTGCCCGACGATCAAAACCCTTGTCACGACTGCAGGACCTTCCGCAGGACGCCGGCGCCGCGGAGGAAGTAGAGAGACGTGCTGTTGTTCTTGCGGAGGTTCCGCTCCGGATCGATGATGAACTCCTCTTTCGACCCGATGCGCGTTCCCTTGCGGCCGGCGAACGTGTAGCAGATCGCGCCTTTCCCCTGCCCGGTCGCGCCGATGTACTTCTGCCACTCGGTCAACTGCGCGCCGCAATCATTGAGGAACGACGCCACTTTGGGCGGCGGGAAGTAGATCGGGCTGAGGCCGAAGACGGAAACGGCGCAATAGAAATCGCGCGCCGTGACCTGGGCCAGGTCGGCGGCCACGGCATCCCACATGGCGTTGTTTTTCTGAATGTCGAAATCGGGGTTCACGTAATGGACCTTGTTGAAGAAAACCTGGAACGTTTCGGGGTGGAGCAGCACGATCTGCACGCCGCTGACGTCGTATTCGCGCCGGTCCGGTTTCGGCATCGGCACCGGCGGCTCGACGTTCCCTTCCGGTCCGATGATGGTCGGATACGCGGTGAATGCCCGGCGACCGTCCTGCGGCGTGGCATCGCGATCGGCGCGCACGACGACGCCGCCGCGCAGATACTCGCGCAACGCGTTTTCGGCCTGCGTCCGCTTCGCCAGCGGGACGAGCGTCGACATCGCCGACAGGTTGAAGCTCGACAACCCGGGCTTTTCGATCAACGACTTGCCCCAGTCGATGAAATCGTCACCCTTCCAGACGCCGAAGCTCGGGATGAGACCGCTGAGATTGTTCTCGCCGCCGCGCGTCGCCACACGCACTTCGCGGCTGCTCATCCATTCCTTCGACAGCTTTTCCCAGCTGCTCTCGGCCTCCCCCTTGGTCTTGGCGAAGACGCCGTTGTACTCGAGCTCCAGCTTCGCCTTGGCGTTCTGCTCGTCGGAGCTCGTCGATTTGTCGATGCTGACGTAGTAGTAGAGGTTGCCGCCGAGCTTGACCTGATGCACGTAATGGGTGCCGTACGTGCTGAAGAACGCGAACCATTCATCCTCGTTTTCTCTCTTGAATTTCTCCGGCAGCAGGGCCAGATCGGCGCTGAAATCGCCGGTGAACCAGGTCGTGCGCTGCTCTTTCAGCTTCAGCGTGTAGCGGTGCGTCGTCGCTTCCACGAGCCCGAAGTAATTGCTCTGGGTCTTTTTCGTGATGAACGAATACGCGGCCTCGACCTGCCCCTTGAACCCGAATCCCGAGCCCGACACTTTGGCCTTGGCGGCGAAGTGCTCCTGCACTTCCTGGCGTGTCGAGCGCACCAGGCTCCCGCCCTCCGTTTCGAACTTCGGCTCCACGCCGATGTTCTCCGGAACGGCATACGTCTTCGTGCCGATCTTGCAGGTCGTGTCCTCCGGTTTCCCTTCCTTGAAAATGCGCTGCGTCGTCGAGTCTTCGCTGTAGTTCTTGGTGATGTCGAACCCGAAACCCAGCGTGTCTGCACCCAGAATCCTGTCCATAAGCTCCTCCTTCGTTCTCTCGTCGTTGTGCCGTTTGGCTTGAACGAGAACGATGGACTGACGAGGATTTCGGTTTTTCCAGCGCCGCTCACCAAGGCGCGTACACGTACGCGAGCCGCTCCGGATTGCGGATGCCTTCGGCGCGCATCCACGTTTCGCTGGCGCCGATGAGCTGCTGCCCTTCGTCGCCGCCGGTCAGCTCGCCGAGGCGGCGCTGGGCGACGGCGCGGTGGAGGTTCATTTCGAGAGACGTGAAGCGCTGCTCCGCACTCTCGAGGCGGCGGAGGGCGGAGTCTTTGTGCTCGCGGCGGAGGTCGATGCCGGCGCGGAGGAGCTCGGCGAGCGCGTCGCCCCACTCGGTGTGCTCTTTCTCGATCAGACGCACGACGCGCTCCGCCTCGCGCAGGAGATCCTCGCGCGACGCCGGCTCGTTGTCGATGGCGGCGAGCGCGGAGCGGCCGCGGAGATCGAGCATGCTGACGTTCGTGAACTGCACGTGCAGCGAGAGTGCGGCCACCATCGACGGCCAGCGCTCCTGCACGCCCACCCACGCCAGCCAGCCGCGGCGCTCGTAGATGGCGATGTCGCTCGCGGCCCACAACTCCCACATGTGATGCACGTGCGAGCCGGCTTGTGCCCACCGGTGAATGCCGTCGCGCGACACGGCGAGTCCCTCGGCCGGATTGTCCGCGCACAAATAGATGAAGTGCGAGTGCAGGCCGCGGAACATCGTCAGCGCGTAGAGATCGCCGCGCTCCTGTCCGTCTTTGACGAGGAACGGATAGCGCGAGGCCATCGCCTTCATCTCGCCGAGGTAGTTCTGGCAGTAGAAGGAGAAAAAGCGCGCGCTGTCGAGCTCCCACGTGACGCCGGTGCAGCCGTCGAGCAGCACCTGCTCGGCGGCGAGCGACAACTCCGCGCCGCTGCGCCAGCGGCCTTCGAGAAATGCGGCGATGCCGGAGCAGAGCATGTAGAGGCCGTTCGCGTACGGCGTGTCGGCGCGCTCGACCAGCTCCTTCGCCTTCTTCATCAGCTTCACGGTCTTGCGGCGCGTGTGCGATCCGCGCACGGCGCTGTAGCCCGCCTCCATGCACATCGCCCGCGCCGCGCGATGCAGCTCGCCCGCGCGCAGCGCTTCGTAGGTGTTGCGCGTCTGAAAGACCGCGCCGCGGATGGTGTCGACGATGCCGAGTCCGACCGAGACCGACCAACAGGTATCGACGCGCATCAGCGCCTCGGGCTTGATGCTCATCTCGTCACGCGGACGGAATCGCGTGCCGCGGATCGCGAGCCGCGAGCGTTCGAACAACAATCCGATCAGCATCCCGCGCCGCGTCGTCGGCAATCGCATGCCGACGGACTTGAGAACGCTCTGCAGCACCTTGAGCCCTTCGTCGATGTGACCCGTGAAGAGGAGTTGCTGCGCCGCTTTGCGGCGAAGCTCCAGCGTTTCGCGCAGGGAGAGTCCGGTGACCGCGAGATACGCGGCGGCCGACTCCGCGCCGAGGCCGGCATTGGTGAGGGCGTTGCCGAGCTTCACCTGCAGCTGGGCGCGGCGCCGCGAGTCGAGCGACAGGAGATCGAGCGCGCGGCGATACAAGCGCGCAGCGCGATCGAACGCCAGCGCTCGCTCCGATTCCTCCGCCGCGACGATCGTGTAGTCGATCGCGCGCGCTTCCTCGCCGCCGGCGATGAAGTGATCGGCCAGCACCTCGGCGTCCGCGGCGCCGCCCGCTTCGTACGCCGCCGCGAGCGCGCGGTGATGCTCGCGCAGCAGTTCGGGATCGAGAAACTGCACCACCGTTTCGCGGATGCGGTCGTGATACGTCTCGATCTCGTTGTCGCCTTCAGTTTCGCGCGTGCGGATCAGATGTTCCGTGCGCAGGAGACCGAGCGCCGACTCGTGTCCGTCGATCGCCGCCGCGCGCTTGAGAATGTGCGCCGGCACCGGCTGTCCGTTCACGGACACGAGTTGCAGCAACCGCTCCGCATCGGGCGGCAGCCCCTGCAAACGCGGACGGATCATCTCCGCGAGCGAAATGCCTCGGTCGCCCGCGAGCCGTCCCGCTTCCGCCGATCGCACCAGCTCGTCGATGAAGAACGGGCTTCCTCCCGCTTCCGCGGCGATGTTCGCCGCCGCCCCTTCGAACTGCGGCGCGCGCGATTTCAGCAGCGCCGCTGCGAGCCGGCGCGATTCCTCGGCGGACAGCTGCTCCACCATCAGCTCGCGCGGGTTCACCTGTCGCAGCGTTTCCTCGGTGCGGAACGCGCGCAGGAACGGACTGCTGGTCACTTCGTCGCTGCGATACGACGCGATGAACAGCAGCGACGGCGCGTCGGGCTGGCGCACGACGTACGTGAGGAGATCGGCGCTGTCGACGTCGCCCCACTGCAGATCGTCGACGAAGAGCACCGTCGGAACCTTGTCGCCGAGGCGCGCGAGCAATTCACGAAGTGCGGTGAACGCGCGGCGGCGCAGCTCCTGCGAGTCGGGAACGGCGGCCGGACGCCGGCGCGCGCCTCCCATGTTTTCGAGTTGCCGCAGCACGGGAAAGAGCTGCGCGAGCGCGAAGATGTCGCGCGGCAGCAGCGCCTCGGCTTCGCGCGGAGGAAGGCGGAGCAGGTAATGCGCGAGCGCGTCGATGAGACTGTCGAGTCCCTTGTACGGCACCGACTCGCGCTCGAAACAGCGCCCGCTGAGAACCACCGCCTCGGGATGTTCGCGGCGCAGCTCATCGAGGAAATGGCGCACCAGCGACGTCTTGCCGATTCCCGAAAGCCCGTGCAGGCAGAGCGTCACGCTGTCGCCGCCGAGGACTTGATCGAATGCAGCGCGCAGCGCGCTCATCTGGCGTTCGCGGCCGACGAAGAGCGCGGAGGAAAGCGAGCGCGATGCGGTCGTGATGCGGGCCGTCTTCTCCAATCGAGCCAGAATCTCGTCGGGCTTCGGACGCTTCGACTCGTCGCGCAGCAGCAGTTCGTAGCAAAGCGAATCGAGATGCGCCGGCACGTTGGAGACGAGGCGGCTCGGGCGCGGCGGATCGTTGGTCTGCTTCGCCTGGATCAACTCCATGAATGTGCCGGTGAACGGAAGCTCGCCGGTCAGCGACTGGAACAACATCACGCCGACGCTGTACCAATCGCTCGCCGGCGTCAGCGGCAATCCCGCCGCTTGCTCCGGCGACATGTACGCGGGTGTCCCTGCGACCTGAAGGCTCTGCAGCGTTTTGTCGGAACCGAGGTCCATCACCAGGCCGAAGTCGAGCAGCACCACGCGTCCGGCCGCAGACACGAGCACGTTCGACGGCTTGAGATCGCGATGAATGCTGCCGGCGCGATGCAGCGCGGCGATGCCTTCGACGAGCTGCGGCAGCGCGGCTTCGAGCCGGTCGAGACGCGCGGGCGTCGGCGGCAGCGCATCCGCGCAGTCTTTTGCGGTGAGCGTGATGTGTTCGCTCGACGGCAGGGCGGAGAGCGGAACCGACAGCACTTCGGTATCGAACTCCGGATAGTCGCCGTCCCAGATGTGTTCCATCAGCGTGCGGCCGCTGATGAGCTCCATCGTGAAAAACCATTCGTCGGCGTCGGAAAACAGCTCGTACAGCTGCACGAGATTCGGATGGGCGATGTCGGCGAGCGAGCGGAACTCGCGCTTGAAGCGGTAGAGCGATTCGGGCGTGAAATGGCGCAGCGTCTTCAGCGCGACGCGCGCGTCTCGATGGGCATCGCGCGCCTCGTAGACGACACCAAACCCGCCCTCGCCGAGGCGGCGGTGAATGGCGAACCTCTCGGTTCCACGGAATTCCATGTTGACCCGCCCTCACGTCATCCTGAGCGTCGCGGAGGATCTCCGCGGCGAGGCACGTGCCGCGCAGCCGAGATCCTTCGCCGTCTTCGCGGCTCAGGATGACGTGTTAGGTTGCGGGGAAGTATAAGGAATGAAATAGAGGCGGATCGAGGCGCCGATGCGTTCGTACGGCCGTCCGCGCAGCCAGCGGTAGTTTTCATGGCGGTACAAATGATCGCTGACGGCGATCCAGCCGGTGGCCGGGACGTCGGCGGAGACGGGATAGTTCGGCGGATAGCCGAGACGCCGGTAGTCGTGCATGCCGACGAGCGCGAGGCCGACTTCGCTCACGCGTTTCTCGCGCAACGCGCGTTTGAGCAAGCAGCGCGTCCTGTCCCCAATCGAGATTGCTATCGACGAGCACGCGCGACGGATCGCGTCCGGCAAAGGCGTTGAAGTAGGCAAAGTATTGCGGGTGGGCGAGGAGCGACGTGGCGCAGTGCCACGCGAGCAGCGCGATCGCAGCGAAGCGCAATCGCTGGTGCTGCAACATCGCCAGCGCGCCGCCGGCGGCGGCGATGCTGAGAGGAACGTAGATCGGGAGGAGATAGCGGACGCCGAGGTCGAGGCGGGTGGGGAGGACGGTCAGGAGCATCGCGATCGCAACGACAAACCACTTCGAACGGACTCCCACAAATCCAGAAGATCAACGACGCGATCGTCGTCTTCACCGCGATCGCGAGCGGGAAATACCACCACCATCCATCCCTGCTCCAGCGGCCGAGCGCGTAGACGTCGTAGTGATCCTTGACGATGAGGCGCATTCCGTTCACGCCTGTGATGAACGGCGCGACGTGGAAGCCGTAGCTCGCCCAAAGCGCGAACGCTGCTCCGATCAGCATGATCGGGATCGCGCGCCACTCGCGGAACACGTCGCGATGGAAGATCGCCAGCGCAATGCAGGCCGCGACGACGAACGGTCCGCACGTGAACTTCAATCCGAGGGCGAGCCCGAACGCGAGACCGAAGAGGAGCGCGCGCAAGATCGTGCGCCGCTCGATCCATCGCACGAACGCGAGCATCGCGAGCGCGGTGCCGGCGACGGCGGGCATGTCGTGATTGGCGATCCCGGCGAAGCCGAGGACGAGCGGCTGCATCGTGAAGAGCAGCGATGCCAGCATGGCGCCGAACGGACCGAGCTCACGCCGCGCGATGCGCCAGACGCAAACCGCGGCCAGCGCGAAGAAGAGCAGATTGCCGGCGCGCATGAGCACGAGATTCGTTCGATACTCGTCGCGCGAATAGAGCGTCCGGCCGAGGAACTGCTTCACGTCCCCCGCCGGATCGTAGTCGACGCCTTTCGCGATCAGCGGCGCCGCGAACAACACGCGCGGCAGCGGCGGGTTCTCCGGCAATAGCGTGTAGCGATGCTGGAGCAGCAGCTCGACCCCCGCCGTCACGTGCACCGGCTCGTCGGTCGTCGCGGAGAGGACCGAGAGCGTCGCCGCGACGCGCAGCATCGCGACGACGATCAATCCGACGGCAACGAGGTCCGCGCGGCGCTCGCGCATCACGCCATCGTTTCATTACTTTCGTGCTCGTGGATCCCATGCCGAAATCTCTCGCGCTCCTCGGGGGACATGCGCCCCCAGCGCCGGCGTCCGCGGTGTCCGCCACCAAGGCCGAATCCGCCGAAGAGAATGCGGCTCAGCGCGAGAATCCCGAGCGCCTGCCAGAACGTGATCTGCGGGAACCCGAAGAGCGACGGCAGCAGCCAGTTCCACAGCCCGCGCACGATCCCGCCGCCGAGCAGCGTGAACAGCACCATTCCCAGAATCGCCGCGGGAACGATGAAGATCCATTTCTTTTTCCTGGTCATGTTCGACTCCCTCATCCTTTCACTTCGTCGTACAAGCGCCGCAGCCGCTCGCGCAGATGCAGCACCGCATATCGTTTGCGGGCAAGCAGCGTGTTCAGATTGACGCCGCTTTCCGCGGCCAGCTCCTTGAAGCTGCGCCCTTCCAACTCGTGCGCGACGAACACGTCGCGCTGCTCCGCCGGCAGCTCATCGAGCGCGATCTCCAGCTCGTCGAGCAGCACGCGCCGCGCGTACAACGCATCGGGTCCCGCATCCGGCGACGGCAGCAGATCCTCGAGCGACAGCAGCTCATCGTCTTCGTCGACGACGACCGTCTCCGTGAAGCTCTCCGGCTTCTTCTTGCGAAAGAGGTCCGTGATGCGATTGCGCGCGACGCGAAACAGCCAGCCGGTCATGTGATCGATCGGCATCAGCAGCCGGTTTGCTTCCACCAGCCGGTAAAACACATCCTGCAGCACGTCCTCGGCGTCCCGCGCGTCCGGCACGCGGCGCCGGATGAAGTCGCGGAGGCGCGACTGCTCGCGCCTGACCACGTCGACGATCTGCCGGTCCTGTTCGAGTGCCATCGCCGCGTCCTTCACCTACAGGCGTAGACGAATGGGGAATGGGGATATTGTGGCGCGATGCGCCGCCTCGCTCTCGTTTTCGTCGTTTCGCTTTGCCTGCACGCGCAAGAAGCCTTGCCGCCATGGTCGCGCGGGATGCTCGACATCCACCAGATCAGCACGGGCCGCGGCAACGCCGCGTTCTTCCGCTTTCCCGACGGGACGACGCTGCTCGTCGATGCGGGAGCAGCGGCGAACGGGATGGAGCTCGCGAACGCCGAGCCGCGTCCGAACGCCACGCGCACGCCGGGCGCGTGGATCGCGCGCTACGTCACGAATGCGATGGCTCCCGACGCGCCGCGCCTCGACTACGCGCTGATCACGCACTTTCATCCCGATCACATGGGCAGCGTCACCGCGCCGTCGGCGGCGTCGAAGAGCGGCGCGTACAAACTGACCGGCATCACCGAAGTCGGCGAGCTGATTCCGATCGGCACGCTCATCGACCGCGGCACGTCGTTTCTTCCGCCGCCGGATGACGCCATGTGGAAGAACTATCGCGCGTTCATCGCCGACCATCAGATCCATCACGAGCCGATTCGCGTCGGACAGGCGGATCAGATCGTGTTGCGCAAGGATGCCGCGGCGTTTCCGTCATTCGAAGTGCGCAACGTCGCCGCGAACGGGATCGTGTGGACCGGCAACCGCAACGAGACGCGCAACATCTTTCCGCCGCTGGAGTCGATCACGATCGCGGAGGACAAGCCGAACGAGAACATGTGCAGCATCGGCCTGCGCATCCGCTACGGCAAATTCGATTTCTTCACCGGCGGCGACATGCCGGGCGCTCCCGACGCGGGTGGGCCGGACTGGCATTCGGTCGAGACCGCGGTGGCGAACGCGATCGGCCCGACCGACGTGCACGTCGTCAATCATCACGGCTCGATCTCGCCGGCGAGTCCGCACTTTCTCGCCACGCTGCGCTCGCCGGTGATGATTCTTCCGGCGTGGTCGCCGACGCATCCGTCGCAGGACTCGCTCAAGCGGATGCTCACGATGCGTTTGTATCCCGGGCCGCACGACATCTTCGCGGTGACGATGCGGGAGCCGGCGAAACTGAGCATCGGCGCGCGCGTCGAGCAGATGAAGGCGACGCACGGCCACATCGTCGTGCGCGTCTCGCCGGGCGGCGAGCAGTACAAGGTGTTCGTGCTGGACGATACGACGGAGACGGCGAACGTCGTGGCGGTGTTCGGGCCGTACGAGTCGAAATGACGAGCTGGCATCCGCGTTGAACCATCGATGCGTATGTCCACCCCTCTCAATCGCCGCGAGCTGATTACGAAGAGCCTCATGGCGGCCGCGCTGCTGGCCATGAAGCGCGGCTCGGTCCTCGCCGACGCAGTCGGCGTCAAACGCCTCGACCTCACGCCGGGCAATGTCTGCACGCTTACCTGCCGCTCGACGCTCGGCCCGTGCTTCTTCGAAGGCCGCGTCGCGCGCCGCGACATCACCGAAGGGCAACCCGGCATGCCGACGCTGCTCAGTTTTCTCGTCGTCAACGCCGATACCTGCCAGCCGGTCGCCGGCGCGGCGATCGACATCTGGCACGTCAATGCCAGCGGTCTCTATTCGGGTCCGATCAGCAACTTCTGCACGACCGGCAACGCCGCGGCGCGGGCGTCGACGTTCTGCGCGGCATCCAGACCACCGACGCCGACGGTTGGGCGCACTTCAACACGATTTATCCCGGCTGGTACAGCGGGCGCACGCCGCACGTGCACGCGACGGTGCGCCTCAACAGCTCGGAGCTCGTCACGACGCAGTTCTTCTTCGCCGACGATCTGAATTCGAAGATCTACACGTCGCATGACGTCGTACAAACCACGCGGCGTCGCCGACACGACGAACGTGCGCGACAACGTGATCGGAGGCAACGCCGCGCGCGCGACGCCGTACCTCTTTCAACCGAAGCTGATCGGCACGAGCCAGATGTTCGCGCTGAAGATCATCGCCGTCCGTTCGGCGTCCATCGACGTGCAACGCATGAGACTCGCCATCGCCGCACTGCTCTTCGTCTCGCTCGACGCCGCCGCGCAATGCGTGACCGCGACCGCCGCGTGCCCCAGCATCCTCACGGCGTCGCTCACGGCGAGCGACTGCGCGTCGTACGACGGCAGCCGCTACGACCTCTATCAATTCAGCGCCGCGGCCGGAACGACGATCACGATCCAACTGCACTCCGCGTCCTTCGATCCGTTCGTCGGCCTCATCGATCCGAACGGCGTGCCGGTGGCGATCAACGACGACGTCTCCGCCGGCAGCACCGACGCGAAGATCGTCTACACGCTGCCCGCCAGCGGCACGTACACGGTGTTCGCGAACGACCTCCTGGCGTCGGGAGCGACCGGCGACTACGAGCTCACGATTTCCGGCTGCGCGACGGGACCGCGGCGGCGCTCGGCGAGGCATTGATCGGGCGTTATAGTTGGCGCCCATGAAACGCATTTGCCTGTTCCTGCTCATTTGCCTCGCCCCGCTCGCCCTGGCAGAGGAGCCAACGTTCGATGCCGACCTCGCGAAGAAGCTCGGCGCCGATGAGCGCGGGATGAAGATGTACGTCCTGTGCATCCTCAAGACCGGGCCGAAGGATGCGGAGATCAAGGGCGACGAGCGGAAGGCGGTCTTCGAGGGGCACTTCGCGAACATCGGACGGCTCGCCAACGAGGGGAAGCTCGCGGTGGCGGGGCCGTTCGGGAAGAACGACAAGAGCTATCGCGGGCTGTACATCTTCAATGTGACGACGATCGAAGAGGCGGAGAAGCTCGTGGTCATGGATCCGGCGGTCAAGGCTGGCGTGTTCGTTCCCGATCTGACGCTGTGGTACGGCACCGCGGCGATGATGGTGGTGAGTGACACGCACAAGAAAATCGAGAAGCCGAGGAGCTGAGGCTATGGAAAAACTCCGTCACTCCATCTTCATCAACGCGCCGCGCGAGCGGGTGTGGGACGTCATGCTGTCCGACGATACCTATCGTCAGTGGACCACCGCGTTCCATCCGGGCTCCTACTACAAAGGCGATTGGAGCGAGGGGTCGAAGATCCTTTTCCTCGGGCCGAACCCGGACGGCTCGGGCGAAGGCGGGATGGTGAGCCGCATCCGCGAGAACCGGCTGCACGAATTCATTTCCATCGAGCACCTCGGCATCGTCCACAACGGCGTGGAGGACACGGAAAGCGAAGAGGCGAAGAAGTGGGCGGCCTACGAGAACTACACCTTCGCCGAAAAGAACGGCGGCACCGAGCTTGCCGTGGAGATGGACATCGAATCGAACGCGAAGGAAACCTTCGACGGGATGTGGACCGAGGCTCTTTCGCGGCTGAAGGAGCTCGCGGAAGGCCGGAATGAGCTGGTCCCCTGATCCGCAATCGCTTCGTGGCCGGGTCGCGGTCGTCGCAGGCGCGACGCGCGGCGCCGGCCGCGGAATCGCGGCCGCGTTAGGCGAGGCCGGCGCGACGGTCATCTGCACCGGCCGCAGCACGCGCGCGCAAGGCTCCGCGCGTTCCGACTACAAGCGTCCGGAGCGGATCGAAGACACGGCGGAGCTGGTCACGCAGCTCGGCGGGACCGGCATCGCGATGGGTGTCGATCATTTGAATTCCGCCGAGGTCGAAGCAGCTCGCGAATTCCATTCGTCAAACGCACGGATACATCGACATCCTGGTGAATGACATCTGGGGCGCGGAGGTGCTCAAAGGCGGGCCGAGCGAGTGGAACACTCCCATCTGGAAGCACGATCTCGACAAGGGCCTGCGCATCCTCCGCCTCGGCGTGGAGACGCATCTCATCACCTCGCATCACCTGCTGCCGCTCGTCATCGATCGGCCCGGCGGATTGCTGATCGAGGTCACGGATGGAACGCTCGAGTACAACTCGGCCAACTACCGCATCTCGGCGTTCTATGACCTGGCGAAGATCTCGATCAACCGTCTCGCGTTTTCGCTGGGACACGAGCTCGAGCCGCACGGCGCGACCGCCGTGTCGCTCACGCCGGGGTGGTTGCGGTCGGAGATGATGCTCGAGAATTGCGGAGTCACCGAAGAGAACTGGCGTGACGCGCTCGCGAAGGCTCCTCCCGGCTTCGCGCAATCGGAGTCGCCGCGGTACGTCGGCCGCGCGGTTGCCGCGCTCGCGGCGGATCCGGATCGGCATCGCTGGAATCAGAAGTCCGTGACCTCCGCGCAACTCGCAACGATCTATGGATTCACGGACATCGACGGCACGCAGCCCGATTCCTGGAGCTCAGAGTAGCTTGTCGATGGTGATCGGCAGGTCGCGCACGCGCTTGCCGGTGGCGTGAAACACGGCGTTGGCGATGGCCGCGCCGACGCCGACGATGCCGATCTCGCCGACGCCCTTCACGCCGATCGGATTCACGAATGGGTCGTCTTCTTCGACCAGGATCACGTCGAGGCTGCGGATGTCCGCGTTGCAGGGAAGCAAATACTCGCCGAGGTTCACGTCGGTGTAGGAGCCGAGCGCTTCGTCGAAATGCGTCTGCTCGAGGAGCGCCATGCCGATGCCCCAGACGATCCCGCCGACGTACTGGGCGCGCGCGGTTTTCTCGTTGAGAATCCTGCCGCCGGCGAACGCGCTGACCATGCGCCGCACGCGCACCGTGGCGAGGTCGGGATCGACTTCCACCTCGGCAAAGTGCGCGCCGAATGCGTGCGTCGCGTACTGCTCCTCTCCCTCTTTCGGCTTCGCCTCGTGCGACGTGTCGACGCTGTTCAAATACTGCCGCGACACGAGCGACGAATACGTTTCGCCGCGCTCGGGATGCGCGCGCAGCGAGAGGCGGCCGTCCGCGGCGACGACGTCATCGGGATTCGCATCGTGCAGCGGTGAGCGCGGATCGGCGACTGCGATCTCGATCAGCTTCTGCCGCAAATCGGTGGCCACGCCGTGGACGGCGGAGCCGACGCTGGCCGCGGTTTGAGAGCCGGCGGCCACCGGCGTTTCGGGCAGTGCGGTGTCGCCGTATTCGAAGCGCACGCGCTCGGGCGGCAGGCCGACGATCTCCGCCGCGAGCTGCGCCATCACCGTGGCCGTGCCCATCCCCATCTCGTGCGAGCCGCAGGCTATGACCATGGTTCCGTCGCTCTTCATCGACGCCTTCGCGCTCGCGGGCGAGCGATGCGCGGGATACGTCGCGCTGGCCATCCCCATGCCGAGGAGCAGGCGGCCGTCGCGCATCGAGCGCGGCTGCGGCGTGCGCCGCGACCATCCAAAGCGCTCCGCGCCGCGCGCGTAGCACTCCTTGAGCGATTTGCTCGACCACGGCTTTCCGTCTTCCGGATGGACGTCGGCGTGATTGATCAGCCGGAGCTGCAGCGGATCGACGCCGAGCTGCTGCGCGAGCTCATCGAGCGCCGACTCGATCGCGAACATCCCCGGCGTCTCTCCCGGTGCGCGCATGAACGTGGGCGTCGAGATGTTCAGCTGCACGACGGGATTCGCGCAGCGGATGTTGGGCGATGCGTACATCACGCGCGTGGGACGCGTGAAGCGCTCGGCGTAGTTGGAGATGGCGTTGCCCTGACAAATGCCCTCATGGATGAGCGAGACGAGCTTCCCTTCGCTCGTGGCGCCGAGGGCCACGCGCTGTGACGTCTTCGGGCGATGGCCGCAGGAGTAGAAGAGCTGGCGCCGCGTGACGGCGAGCTTCACCGGACGCTTCACTTCGCGCGCGGCGAGGACGCCGATCAGCACGTGCGGCCACATCCCGCCCTTGCTTCCGAATGCCCCGCCGACGAACGGCGAGAGCACGCGCACGTTCGAGGGCGGAATGTCGAACGCGCGCGCCAGCGTGTTGCGCACGCCGAAGATGTTCTGCGAGGAGTCGTGCACGGTGAGCTTGTCGCCGTTCCACGCCGCGACGATGGCGTGCGGCTCCATCGGATTGTGATGTTCGTACGGCGTCGTGTAGACCTGATCGATCTTCACCGCCGCCGCGGCGAAGGCGTCGTCCGCATTTCCCTTCGCGAATGCACTCCGCGCGATGTCTTTCGCCTCGGCGCGATGCGCTTCGAGCGAAGTACGCGCTTTCTGTTCGTCGTACGCGACGTGCACGAGATCGGCGGCGTGCATCGCCTGCTCGAGCGTCTCGGCCACGACGACCGCGATCGGCTGGCCGAGGTAGTGAATTTTCGCGTCGGCGAAGGGGACGGCGCGTGGCTCGCGAAAGGCGTTGGGAGGAGCAGTTGTTGCTGTTGTTGCTGCGGCGGCTGCAGGTTGATCTTCGGCGCGTTGCGATGCGAGAAGACGGCGATGACGCCGGAAGCGCTCTTCGCCTTCGCGACCTCGATCGAGCGGATCGTGCCGGATGCAATCGTGCTCGTGACGAGCACCGCGTGCGCGAGGTGCTCGAGATTGTTCTCCGCGGCGTAACGCGCCTCGCCGGTGACTTTTACACGTCCGTCGACGCGATCGCGCGGATCTCCGATCTTCGGAATCATGCGCCGCTCCCGGCGAGATCGCTCAGCGCGCGCACGAGCGTCCGCTTCGCGAGCTCGATCTTGAAGTCGTTCTGTCCGTGACCGCGCGCGGATTTCAGCTCCGCGTCGGCGGCCGCGCGGAACACTGCGGCCGTGGGTTGCTTTCCGATCAGCGCCGCTTCCGCGAGGCGCGCGCGCCACGGCTTCGTTCCGACGCCGCCGAGGGCGACGCGCGCGGAGCGGATGGTGCCGCTGGAAACGTCGAGGCCGACCGCCGACGACGTGAGCGCGAATTCGAAGGACGAGCGGTCGCGCACTTTGAGATACGCCGAGCGCCGCGCGTGCGCCGCGTCGGGAAGAACGATGTGCGTGATCAGCTCACCGCGCTCGAGGTCGTGCTCGAGATGCGGCGTATCGCCGGGCAGAAGATGGAACTCTGTCGCGTCGATCCGCCGCTCGCCTTTTGGTCCGTGCACGAGGATGACCCCGTCGAGCGCCGCGACGGCCACGGCGAAGTCGGACGGATGCGTGGCGATGCAGGCGGCCGACGTACCGAGGACGGCGTGCATCCGGTTCTCGCCCTTCATCGCCGCGCAGCCGCTTCCGGGATTGCGCTTGTTGCACGGCGCGAAGAGCAGCTCGCGGAAATACGGACAGCGCGTGCGCTGCATCAGATTCCCGCCGATCGATGCGGCGTTGCGTACCTGCGGCGACGCGCTGGCGAGCAGCGCCTGCGCGATCGCCGGGAAGCGTTCGGCGACCATCGCGTTCGCGGCGAGGTCCGACATGCGAACGAGGGCGCCGATGCGAAGGCCGTCCGCCGTTTCCTCGACGCGGTTCAGTCCTAGGCCGTTGATGTCGATGACGTGTGCCGGCTTCTCCACCGTGCAGCGCATGAGATCGACGAGGTTCGTGCCGCCGGCGATGAACTTCGCCTGCGCGCGGCCGCCGGAGCGAATCGCGTTCTCTTCATCCGCGGCGCGCGCGTATTCAAACGGTTCCACGACTGGCTTCCCTGATGGCGGCGACGATGCCCGGGTAGGCGCCGCAGCGGCAGATGTTCCCGCTCATCCACTCCCGGATCTCTTCGTCGCTCCGCGTGTGTCCCTCGGCGATCAAAGCCACGGCCGAACAGAGCTGTCCCGGCGTGCAGTAGCCGCACTGGAATCCATCGTTCCGGATGAACGCCGCCTGCAGCGGATGCAGCGCGCCGTCGACCGCGATCCCTTCGACGGTGGTGATCTTCTTTCCGTCCTGCATCACGGCGAAGGTGAGGCAGGAGTTCACGCGTCGGCCATCGATGAGCACCGTGCACGCGCCGCACGCTCCCTGATCGCAACCCTTCTTCGTGCCGGTGAGGTCGAGCTGCTCGCGAAGCGCGTCGAGCAGACTCGTGCGCGGATCGAGCCGCAGCTCGTGCTTGCGGCCGTTGACCGTGAGCGTGACCGGAACCGTCGCGACGGCAGCTTCCGGCGCACTTTGTGCGAGGAGGGGCGCGGCGATGAGCACCGCTCCCGTACCGGCCGTGCCGATCAGAAAATCGCGCCGCGACAGATCGCACGCCGATTCGCGAACCGGTTCGTCATCGTGGAAGAATTCGTCGTCGCACGGCGGACGCGGCATCGAAATCGTCGCGTGCACCATGTGCGCCAAGAAGGAGAATATGAATGAAGGCGAAGAACACGATTTGTCTCTGGTACGACAAGGATGCGGCGGAGGCAGCCCGCTTCTACGCGGCCACGTTTCCGAACAGTGAAGTGAGCGCGGTTCACACGGCGCCTGCCGACTATCCGGGCGGCAAGAAGGGCGATGAACTGACCGTCGACTTCACCGTCCTCGGCATTCCCTGTCTCGGACTCAATGGCGGTCCGACGTTCAAACACAGCGAAGCGTTTTCGTTCCAGGTCATGACGGACGATCAGGAAGAGACGGACCGCTACTGGAATGCGATCGTCAACAACGGCGGACAGGAAAGCCAATGCGGCTGGTGCAAGGACCGTTGGGGCATCTCCTGGCAGATCACGCCTCGCGTGTTGATCGACGCGCTCGCGGCCGGCGGCGATGAGGCCAAGCGCGCCTTCGAAGCGATGATGCCGATGAAGAAAATCGACGTGGCCACGATCGAGGCTGCGCGGCGGGGCTAACGTCAGACTTTTTCCGCGAGGAAGGCCTTGATCCTGGACCAATACTGATCGCGCCAGGCCTGTTCCGTCTCCGGGATCAGGGCCTTCGGAACGCCGCGATGCGTCAGCACGAGCTCCGTCCCGCCATCCGGCGTAGGCGTCAGCGTGAACGCGGCCATCGAGAAGATGCCCTCGGGGAATCGGCGGTGGCGCCAGGCCTGAACGATGCGCCGCCCGGGAACGAGATCGACGTTGATCCCGGTGACGTCACTCTCCCCGATGGAGAACGCACCGCCAATCTCCCTGCTGATGTTCGCCTGCCTGCCGGTGAACGCGGCGTGTTTTCGCGAGTCGGCGAGCAGATCGTAGACCGTCGCCGGATCGGCCTTGAACTTCACGCGCTGCTTGATGGTCTTGCACATGGTTCCCTCCCAGCCGTTCGTCCGCGGGAATCCGCCGTTCGTCGCAATCCCGTTGGCGGTGTCTCTCGTGACGCGCGAAATTATCGCGCATGCACACAAATCCGAACGTCCTTGCCCGAGCAGCCGGCCTTCTCCTTCTTCTGACGATCCTCGGAGGCGTCTTCGCCCAGGGCCTCGTCAGCAACCGGCTGGTCTCCTATTCCGACGCCGCGCTCACGGCGAAGAACATCCTTGCGAACAAGTCGCTGTTCCAGATGAGCTTCAGCGTCTTTCTCATCGAGATGGCCTGCCAGATCGCGGCGATCGCGCTTTTCTATCGCCTGCTGCGTCCCGTGAACCGGAGCATCGCGCTCGTTTCCGCCGTCATGAATCTCGCGGGCTCCATCATCAAGACGATGGCCCGCGTTTTCTACATCATGCCGCTGTTTGTCCTCTCCGGCACGCCTGCGTTGGATGCCTTCAATGCCGACCAGCTCCAATCGCTGGCGTTGCTGTTACTCAGGATCAACGACCGCGGAGCCGCGATGGCGCTCGCGTTCCTCGGAGTAAGCGGCGTCCTCAACGCGTACCTCGTCTACCGATCCACCTTCCTCCCGCGCACACTGGGGATTCTCGGCATGGTGGCCGCCGCGGGCTGGCTGCGATACTTCTTCCCGCAGCTCCGCTATCCGTCGTTCATGATGATCGTCGGACTCGCGCTCCTCTCCGCCGCCGTGCAGATTTTCTGGCTGTGCGTTTACGGGGTGGATGTGGAGAAGTGGAGGGAGCGGTATCGCACGGCGGACTAGGTTTCGAAACCTCCAGCGCTTTGCGCCGTAAAGCACTTCGATGACCGCCCAGCTCTCGATCCGCGACCTCTCCAAAACCTATCCAAACGGCACCCAGGCATTGAAAGGCATCTCGCTCGAGATCCCGCCGGGGATGTTCGGTCTTCTCGGCCGCAACGGTGCCGAGAAGTCGACGCTCATGCGCATCCTCGCGACGCTGCAGGAGCCCGACGAGGGGACGGTCCATCTCGGCGAGCTGGATGTGATCCGGCAGAAGGAGCGCGTCCGCGAAACTCTCGGCTATCTGCCGCAATCGTTCGGCTTCCACCCGCGTGTCAGCGCGGAGCGGTTACTGAGCCACTTCGCCGTGCTGAAGGGTCTCATCGACGCCGGGCCGCGTCACGACGCCGTTGAAGCCTTGTTGCGCCGGACGAATTTGTGGGAGGTGCGCAAGCACCGCGTCGGCACGTTCTCCGGCGGCATGCGCCAGCGCCTCGGCGTCGCCATCGCTCTGTTGGGAAACCCGAAGTTGATCATCGTCGACGAGCCGACGGCCGGGCTCGATCCCGAAGAGCGCGTCCGGTTTCTGAATCTGCTGAGCGAGATCGGCGAGGCGAGTGCGGTCATTCTGTCGACGCACATCGTCGAAGACGTCGAAGAGCTATGCAGCAGTCTGGCGATCATCGACCGCGGCGAGATCCTCCTGGCGGGCAAGCCGACATCCGCGATTGCGGAACTGCGCGGCCGAGTCTGGAGACGGCGCATCACGCGTGAAGAGCTGCCTGCGCTCGAGCGCGAGCAAACGGTCATCTCGACGAAGCTGATGGCGGGACAGACCATCGCCCATGTGTACGCCGAGGAGTCGCCGGGGGCGGAGTTCGAGCCGGTGGAGCCCGATCTGAAGGACGTGTACTTCGCGGTCATGGCGGGACACCGCGCCGCGGCGGTGGCGGCGTGAGATTCGGCGAAATCTTTCGCTACGAGCTCGCGTACCGTTTTCGCTCCGCTTCGACCTGGCTCTACGCGGGGTTCCTGTTCCTCATCGCGTTCTGGATCGTGCATGTCGGCGCGACCGGCGGCGCCACGATCCTGGTGAATGCGCCGCAACGCGTTGCCGAAACCACCGCGCTGTTCTGCGGCCTGTTCGGGATCCTGGTCACCGCGGGACTCGTTTCCGATGCGGCTCTTCGCGACCGCACGGTCGCAATGGACTCGCTGCTCTTTACCACGCAGCTTCGTCCCACCGAATACCTCGGCGGACGTTTCCTCGCCGCTCTCGTGACCAACGGCATTCTCGTGTTCGCAATCCCGATCGGACTTGCGCTCACCACACTGATGCCGTATCTGGAGCGGGAACAGTTCGGCCCGAATCGTCTCGCCGCGTACCTGCAGCCGGTGTTCCTCTTCCTGCTGCCGAATCTCGTGCTGACCGCCGCGATCCTCTTCACCATCGCCGCGCTCACGCGTCAGGTCATTCCGGTCTACCTCGGCGCAATCGCCATCTTCATCGGATACATCGTCGCGGCGAATTACTGGGCCGGCATCACGAACCCGATGCTCTCCGCCCTGGCGGACCCGCTCGGGATCAACGCGTTCAAAGGAATGACGGAGTACTGGACGGCCTCGGAACGGAACACGAGGCTGGTCGGCTTCCCGGCGATGCTGTTGTGGAACCGCCTGCTCTGGCTGGCGATCGCCGCGGCATTGCTCGGCGTGCTGCAGCGCACGTTTCGTTTTACGCAGCGCGACGAACGCGGCCGGCGCGCGGTGACAGTTGCCGCGCCAGGTGAGGACCGGTGGTCCGGAGCGGTCCCGCAGATCCCTGGCGTCTTTGGGCTGCGCACGCGCATCCGCCAAACATTTGCCGTGACGCGCCAGTCACTCGCCGAGGTGATGTCCGGCCGCGCGTTTCAGGTGGCGTTCCTCGCGGCGATCGGTCTCGTGCTGCTGTGGGGCTGGAATGTCGGCGAGAGCGTCTTCGAGACGGTCACCTGGCCGGTCACGCATCTCGTCGCCGGCGGCGTCCTGTCCCAGCGCGCCATGATCATTCTGTGGCTGGTCATCGTGCTTTACGCGGGGGAGCTGGTGTGGAAGGACCGCGAGACCGGGGCGGCAGCGATCGCCGACGCCATGCCGCTGCGCACGAGCATCGCGCTGCTCGGGCGTTTCCTGGCGCTCGTCGCGATCATCGTGATGTTCCAGCTCGCGTCCATGATCGGCGGGATTCTGCTGCAGGTGCTGCAGGGCTATTACGTGTTCGAGCTCGGCCTGTACCTCCGCATCCTCTTCGGATGGAACCTCGTCGAATATGTCCTGCTCGCAGCATTCGCGATGACGGTTCACGTACTCGTGAACCACAAATACATCGGCCACGTCCTCGCGCTGCTGGTGATGATCTTCAGCAAAGCGGCGTTGTATGGAGTCCACCACCTTTTCGTCTACAACAGCGGTCCGGCGCTGACGTACTCGGAAATGAACGGCTTCGGACCGTTCGTCGCGCCATTCGTATGGTTCAAGCTCTACTGGACGGCGTGGGCGCTGCTGTTCGCGGTCATCACGATTCTCTTCTGGGTGCGCGGACCGCAGCTCGGAATCCGGCAGCGGCTGGCCACCGCGCGTGCGCGCCTCACGGCCCGCACCGCGCGCGTCGCGGGCCTGGCCATCGCGCTCATTCTCCTGCTCGGCGGTTTCATCTTCTACAACACGAACATCCTCAATGATTACCTTCCGCCGCAGAAAGCGGATCCGGCGCAGGTCGAATACGAGCGCCGTTACGCGCGATACAAAGACTTGCCGCAGCCGGTCATCGCCGCCGCGGATCTGCGGATCGAGATTCATCCCGAACGGCCGGCGCTGGACATGCGCGGCTCCTACCAGCTCGTGAATCAGACCGGTGCAGCGATCCGCTCCGTGCATGTCGAGACGCCGCACGGGCGCGACTACGAAGTGCGATCGATGACGTTCGACCGCGCGGCGAAACCGGAAGTCGTCGATGCGACGCGCGGATACCGCATCTACGCGCTCGAGCGTCCGCTGGCACCGGGGGACTCGCTGCGATTCTCGTTCGACGTGGCATTCCGCCCGCGCGGTTTCCGGCAGGGCGGCTGGCAGGTGATGGTCGTTCGCAACGGGTCGTACTTCGACAGACGTCTCTTGCCGTTCATCGGCTATCAGCCCCCGTTCGAGGTGTCGGACGAAAGCCAGCGCAAGCGCGTTGGCCTTCCGCCGCGCGCGCCGATGCCCGGACCGCGCGACGCCGCGGCGAGGCGGTATCAGAGCGGGTTTCGCGATGGCGATCGCATCCCGGTCGAGACGATCGTCGGCACTGCGCCCGATCAGCTCGCGGTGATTCCGGGCGTGCTGCGCCGGACGTGGATGGAGAACGGCCGCCGCTACTTCCACTACGGCACGCGACTGCCCGACACGTTCGGGACCTCCGTGTTCTCCGCGAAATACGCGGTGCACGAGGGCCAATGGCGCGATGTGGTGCTGCAGATCTTTCATCACCCGCCGCATCGATCCAACCTCGATCGGATGATCGCCGGGATGAAAGCGTCGCTCGACTACTACACCTCGGCGTTCGGACCCTTTCCGTATCGCGAGCTGCGCGTCGTCGAGATCCCGCCTTACAGCATCAACGGCCGCGCGTTCCCCTCGGCGATTGCCTTCTCCGAGCCGAACTTCATTACCCGCACCGAGCCGGGCCTGGTCGATCTGACGTTCTTCGGGACCGCGCACGAAGTCGCGCATCACTGGTGGGGTGGACAGGTGAGGCCCGCGTACGCGAAAGGGCGGGCGTTCGTCTCCGAATCGCTCGCGAACTACAGCGCCATGCTCGTGACGGAGAAAGTCCTCGGCCCAACCGAAGTGCGCCGCGTCTACGACTATCAGATGGACCGTTATCTCCAGCGCCGCGGGGAGCTCGGCCGCGATGCAGCTCTCCTCGAAGTGGACGAGATGCCGCACGTTGCCTACGGCAAGGGCGCCGTCGCCCTGTACACCTTGCGCGAGCAGCTCGGCGTGGAGCCGGTCAACACCGCGCTACGCCACTTTCTCCAGAAGTACCGCCGGTCGGGACCGCCGTATGCGACATCGCTCGACCTCTACGCGGAGCTGCGCGCGGTCACGCCGCCTTCGCTGCATCCCCTGCTCACGGACCTCTTCGAGACGATCACGCTCTGGGAGGTGAAGACACAGCACGCGACCGCACGCCGCACGCCCGACGGAACGTACGAAGTGACGCTCGATGTGCTGGCGCAGAAGCTGAGGGCGGACGGCATAGGCGTCGAAACCCCGGCCCCGATGGATGACCTTATCGAGGTCGGCATCTTCGCGAGCGGAAAGGACGACCCGATCTACCTGGCGCGTCATCGCATCCGCAGCGGGAAGCAGACGATCCGCATCCTCGTGCCCCGGGAGCCGTCGCGCGCGGCCGTCGATCCGTATCGCAAATTGATCGAGCGTGAGCGAGGCGACAACGCGATGGCGGTCAAACGCGCGGAGTGACACTACACTCCGTTCATGCCCGTGAGAATCCACCTGCTGGCCGGGTCGGGCGACGATGCGGCGCCGCTCTACGTTCAGCTCTACCGGCAGTTGCGTGAGCACATTCTGGCCGGATCGCTCGAGCCCGGCGCGCGTCTGCCGTCCGCGCGCATGCTCGCGCAGGAGCTCGGTGTTTCGCGCAACACCGTCGAGAGCGCGCTCGCGCAACTGGTCGATGAGGGATTCGTCGAGCGGCGGGTCGGCGCCGGTTCGGTGGTCGTCGAATCGATGGGCGAGACCGCGCCGTTTGCGCGAACGCGACCCGCACCGAAGGCCCGCCCGCAGCCGGTCCGCCTCGGCAAACGCGGCAGCGCGATCGTCGCGCTCGGACGCGCGCAGATCCACTCCGACGCGGGGACAGGAGCGTGGGCGACGAACGCCCCCGCATTTCCCTGGCGCGAGTGGAACCGGCTGCTCGCGCGCCAGGCGCGCCGCTCCGGAGCCGCGCTCCTCGACGCGTCTTCCCAAGCCGGGCTCGCGGAGTTGCGCCTGCAGATCGCAAAGTACGCATCGCTCGCCCGAGGCGTGCGCGGCGACGTGCGGCAGATCCTGATCGTCAACAGCACGCAGCAGGCGATCGACCTCGCCGCGCGCCTGCTGCTCGAGCCGCGGCAACCGTCGTGGATCGAAGACCCGTGCTATCCGAGCGCCTACGCCGCGCTCGCGGCCGCGGGGAGCGCTCCGCGCGGAGTTCCGGTCGACGACGACGGCGCGATCGTCGAGGAGCTGCCGCCTCGCAGCAGCGCGGGTCTCATCTACGTCACGCCTTCGCACCAGTTTCCTCTCGGCGGAACGATGAGTCTCGCGCGGCGCCTTGCTCTCTTGCGATGGGCGGCAGCCAACGGAACGTGGATCCTGGAGGACGATTACGACAGCGAGTTCCGCCACGACGGCCGGCCGATCGCGGCGCTGCAGGGACTCGATGCGTCCGATCGCGTGATCTACATCGGCACCTTCAACAAGGTGCTCTTCCCGGGACTGCGCCTCGCGTACATGATCGTCCCGGAGACTCTCGTCGACGCATTCGCCGCCGCGCGCCGCATCGTCGACGGCTATTCGCCTCCGCTGCCGCAGGTCGTCCTCGCGGAGTTCATGGCTACCGGCTTGTTCGCGAGCTACGTCCGCCAGGCGCGGCAACACTTTGCGAGTTGCCGCGACGCGCTCGTGGAATCGGTCCGCGAACATTGGGGAGACGCGGTTCGCCTCGGTCCGTCGTCGACCGGCCTCCACGTCGTCGCGCACCTCCCGCGTCGAACCGACGATCGCCGTCTCGCGGAACAGCCGGTCCGCGGGCTGAGCGTCGCACCTCTTTCGCGCTACTACCTCGGCCGCAAGAAGCGCAGCGGACTTCTTCTCGGGTACGGCACCGCCACTCCGGAACAGATTCGCGCCGCGATCCGCGCGTTTCGATTGGCACCATGAGTTGCCGTGAATTGGCTCTTTCGCAGGAGCCAATTGTCTTCTAGCTTGTCTGGCGATGAACACGATTTCGATTCTGTCCGTCCTGGAGCGAACGACGGACTTCGTCGCCGCGCGGTTCGAGAAGCCTGACCCATCCGAGCACGATCCGTACTACTCGCGGTACATCGACCGCGTTCCCGCGGGCGACTTCCTCGCGTTTCTGCGCCGCCAAGTCGACGACGTGGTCGACCTCTTCGGCACGTGCAGCGCCGAACAGGCGAACTTCGCCTACGCGCCGGGCAAGTGGACGATCAAAGAAATCCTCGGCCATCTCATCGACGCCGAGCGCGTCTTCGGATTTCGCGCGGCGAGCATCAGCCGCCGCGATCCCGCTCCGCTGCCCAATTTCGATCAGAACGCATGGGCCGCGAACGCGGATTACACGCGCCGCTCGATCGACCGTCTCCTCGCCGAATGGCTCGTCGTGCGCGCGTCGACGCTGGCGCTGGCGGAAGGGCTGCCGGCCGATGCGCCGGCCTTGCGGGGAGTCGCGGCAGGGAATGCGGTGTCCGTCCGCGCGCTGCTCTACGTCCCTCCGGGACACGTCGACTATCACCTCGAAATCATTCGCGAGCGCTACGTCGGCGCCGAGGGTTGGCCGCAATAGGAGAACTGCAACATGGAACTGGATCGTCGTGCGTTACTCGTTTCCGCCGCCGGACTGATGCTGAGCAACGCGATCGTCGCGGCTCCCACACCGGAAAAACCTCCGCAGGGAAAGCCAGGAGACTTCGACTTCCTCGCCGGCTCCTGGAAGATCCAGAACCGCCGCCCCAAAGCGGGCTCGAAGACGGAGTGGGATGAATTTCCGGGCGAGGCCACCTGCTGGACCGTGCTCGGCGGCGTCGGAAGCATCGAAGAGCTCCGCATCCCCGCGCGCCAGTTCTCCGGCCTCGGCATCCGCCTGCTCGACGTCGAGAACCGGGTCTGGTCCGACTTCTTCGTCAACGCGCGCTCCGGCGTCCTCGCCTGCCCGGGCCAGACCGGAGGCTTTCACGAAGGCGCCGGCATCTTCACCGCCGAAGACGTCCACGAAGGCCGCCCCCTGCACATCCGCGGCATCTGGGATCGCATCACGAAGACCACCTGCCGCTGGCAGCAGGCGACGTCGGAGGACGGCGGGAAGACGTGGGTGACCGATTGGGTGATGGATTGGACGCGGGTGTGAGGGAGTCACAGCCCCAGCCGCCTGAGTTCCTGTGCACGAGTGCGGCTGACCGGCAAGCGGTGCCCGTCGACCATCTCGGCTTCGAGGTTTCCGCGAAGGTCACGCTTGAACGCGCGGACATGATCGAGGTTCACGATGTGCGCGCGATGAATGCGCAAGAATCGTTTCGCGTCGAGTCGCTGCTCGAGGCGGTTCAGCGACAGGTGCAGCGTGTGTCTGTTACGCGCGGTATGCGCGATGACGTAGTCGCCGTCGGCCTCGAACCAAGCGACGTCCCCCACCGGAAGCGGAACGAGATTGCCGCCCACCCGGATGAAAAGGCGGCTGATCGGGCCACTTCCCTGTGCGCCGGTCAGCCGCTCGAGTGCGCCGACGGCAGCCGGCTCGCCGATCGCCGCGCGAACACGCTCCATCGCTGCGGAGAGGCGGCCGGGCCCGAACGGCTTCAGCAGGTAATCGACCGCACCGAGCTCGAATGCGGTGACCGCGTGCTCCGCGAAGGCTGTCGTGAAAATGATGTACGGCTGCCGCTCGATGCGTCGCAGCACTTCGGTGCCGGTCAGCCCGGGCATCTGCACATCGAGAAAGACGAGCTCGGGCCGCAGCGAGTCGATCGCGCCGGCGGCAGATTGACCATCGGCTGCCTCACCGATCACCTCGACCCACTCGAACGCCAGCAGCATCGCGCGCAGGCCGGCGCGGGCAATCGGCTCATCATCGACAACGAACGTTCTCACTTTCACGCCTCGCTCCGGCGGTTCCGTGGAACGATCAGAACCGCCTCGTACGTGCCGTCATCGGTTGGCCCACAGATGAGCTGAGCCGCATCGCCGTAGAGCACTGCGAGCCGCTCGCGCAAACGGGAAAGTCCGGTTCCGGCGGCAGTGGCAGTGGCGAGAGACGACCCACCGTCGTCCGTGTTCCGGACCGACAGTGTCAGTCCGGACGCGCTGCCGGTTGCGGTGATCGCGATCTCCGTGGCATCCACGCGTCGCGCGGCGCCATGCCGCACCGCATTCTCCACGAGCGTTTGCAGCGCGAACGCCGGGATACGATCGTCGAGAACGCTTTCGCCGAAATCCGATCGGATGACGAGACGGTCTCCGAAGCGGATCCGCTCCAGCGCGAGATAGCGCGAGACAAAACGCCACTCCTCGTCCAGGGTCACCTCGTCGCGCGATTCCTCGACCGTCGCTCTGAGGAGATCCGCGATCAGTTCCGCAGCCTCGACTGCACGTCGCGGATCGAGTGGGATGAGCTGCACCACCGTATGCAGAGCGTTGAAGAGGAAGTGAGGCTGGATCTGCGCACGCAACGCGGCCAGTTGCGTGCGCGCCGCCACCGACTCGGCGCGAGCTGCACGCGCTGCCGCTTCGGCGGGATAGGTGATCGCCGCGATCACCGCGTACAAGTAGAGTCCGATGACGAGACGCTCCGACCAGAACAGGTTTCCGGCGCGAGTGTTCAGGAGGCTTCCGGTGAACAGACTCTCGACGACGATCGTGAGACCGAGCCACAGCAACGTGGTCGTCACCGCCGCCGCAACGTTCAGGAGAAGGAACGAGAAACGAAACGGGCGCGGCCACGGCACCCGGCGGACGAACCGATACACGAGGAACGCGACCACGGCGCCCGCACTCACCGCGCTGAGACCGGATGGGATCTCGCCGGGAGTCCACACGCCGATCCGCGATTTCTGAACGATCTGCAGGGCTGCGTATGAAGTCATGGAGAGGTGTGGTCGCGCGACCGAGTATATGAGCACCGCAATGGCGCTGACCTGCCGTTCAACGGCTCCGATCAGCCGTTCGGCGATGAGTCCCTTCCGCCGGCCGCGAATCGGTCTTACGGTGCGCGCCTATGCTCAATCTGAAGAACGTCAGTCACGTTTATCCGAATGGCACGCGCGCCCTTGATGACGTGACGCTGTCCATCCCGAGGGGCATGTATGGGCTGCTGGGGCCGAACGGCGCGGGCAAGTCGACGCTGATGCGTGCGATCGCGACGCTGCAGACTCCAACGAGCGGAACCATCCGCTTCGGAGAGATCGACGTCATCGCGCAGCCCGAGAAGCTGCGGCGCGCGCTCGGGTACCTGCCGCAGGACTTCGGCGTGTATCCACGCGTCTCCGCGTACGAGATGCTCGATCACATGGCGGTGCTCAAAGGCATCGCCTCACCAACCGACCGCAAAATCACAGTCGAGACACTGCTGCAGCAGACGAACTTGTGGAGCGTCCGCAAGAAGATGCTCGCAGGCTTTTCGGGCGGTATGCGACAGCGATTCGGTATCGCGCAGGCGCTCATCGGGAATCCCGAGCTGATCATCGTGGACGAGCCGACGGCCGGACTCGATCCGGAAGAGCGGAACCGTTTCCTGAATCTGCTTGCGGAGATCGGCGAGAACGTGGTCGTGATCCTGTCCACGCACATCGTCGACGACGTCGCCGATCTCTGTCACCGCATGGCGGTGCTCTCGGACGGACGCGTACAGCGCGAAGGCGCGCCGATGGATCTCATCCGCGCGACGCGCGGCAGGATCTGGCGAAAGACCATCGAGCGTCGCGAGCTCGATCAGATTCGCGACCGGTACGAGCTGTTGTCCACGCGACTGGTTGCAGGACGCACGGCAATCCACATCCTCTCCGACAGCGATCCGGGCAACGGCTTCACGGCGGTCGAAGCCGGCCTCGAAGACGTCTACTTCTCCACGCTCATTGAAGCGCGCCGCGCAGCCTGAGGCCAGAACGATGCTCATCCAGATCGCGCGTTTCGAGTTCCGTTACCTCCTCCGCAATCCGCTGCTGTGGGCAACCGCGTTCTTCACATTCGGACTGCTCTTCATTGCGACCACCGCCGGGGGCTTCGAGCTCGGCTCCGAGGGTGGCCTTGTCGAGAATGCGTCGTACGCGATGCTGCGTGACTACGTCAGTTTGTCGCTGATGTTCATGTTCGTGACGACGTCGTTCGTGGCCAATGTGATTATCCGCGACGACGAGACCAACTTCGGTCCGATCGTCCGTTCGACGCAGATCACGAAGTTCCAGTACCTGGGCGGTCGTTTCCTCGGCTCCTTCGCGGCATCCGCGCTCTGCATGTTGGCGATGCCGCTTGCGGTCTGGATCGGGTCGTGGATGCCGTTTGCCGACGCCGCGACGCTCGGTCCCAACCGCGTCGTCGATCATCTCTACGGCTATTTCCTGATCGCGCTGCCCAACATCTTCATTCACTCCGCGATCTTCTTCGCGCTCGCTACGATCACCCGCTCGATGATGGCGACGTACCTCGGCGTCATGGGCGTTGTCATGGCCTTCTTCGGCATGCAGGGCTCCTTCGACGACCAGCCGACCCTCCGGAAGATCGTCCCGCTCCTGGATCCGTTCGGCTCGCGCGCGCTGAGCGACATCACGCGCTTCTGGACGATCGCCGAGCGAAACGTGATGCTTCCCGACTTCGCCGGCGTGCTGCTCTACAACCGTTTGATCTGGCTCGCGATCGCCGCCATCTTTCTCGCGGTCACCTACGCAACCTTCCGCTTCGCCGACGAGGGCATGTCAAAACGCGAGCGAACGAGGCAGAAGCGATTGGAGGGCGAAAACGCCGGCAGGGATTCCGGCGCCCCACCACAACCCACGTCGTTACCGTCGCCCCGGCATGGGAATGCTGCGTCGCGGGCGGTGCTGTGGCTGCGGACGAAATTCGAGATCAAGCAGGTCCTCGTGCATTGGGCTTTTCCGGTGCTCATGGCGTTTGGCCTGTACACGACCCTCTTCGCCCTGATCACGCAGCGCGATCCCGACGGGAAACCGACCTACCCGACGACGCTGTCGCTGATTCCCGAGATCGCCGATGCATTTCAGGTGATTCCGCTGCTCATCGCCCTTTACTACGTCGGCGAGCTCGTATGGCGCGAGCGCGATCGCAGGGTGCACGAGCTCATCGACGCCGCGCCGACTCCGAACTGGGCGTACGTGGTACCGAAGACGATGGCGATCACAATCGTCCTCATGACGGCTCTTCTGACGACCGTCGTCGCGTCGATCATCATCCAGCTCTCCTTCGGATACACGCATCTCGAGATCGGCAAGTATCTGCTCTGGTACGTGCTGCCGAAGACGTGGGACCTGGTACTGCTCGCTGCCATGGCGATCTTCATTCAGTCGATCAGCCCTCACAAGGCCGTGGGCTGGGGAATCATGATCCTCTTTTACGTATCGCTGGAGATGCCAGAGCTGAAATGGCTCATCGAGCACAAGCTTCTCCGCTATGGCAACTCGCCGGCCGTGCCGCTGAGTGATCTCAACGGTGCAGGTTCTTTCTGGAAGGGCGCGTGGACGTTCCGTCTGTATTGGGCCGCGTTCGCGCTGCTGCTGCTTGTCGGTGCGCACCTTCTGTGGAGACGCGGCACAGAGATCCGGCTGAAGCCGCGTCTCGCGAACGCCAGGCGGCGTCTTGCCGGCGCGCCGGGATGGGTTGCCGCCGCGGCGCTCATCGCGTTCATCGGCACCGGCGCGTACGCGTACTACAACACCAACGTCCTCAATGAATACCGGAACGCTGCGGCGTCTGGCAACGATGCGGCGGAGCTCGAGAGACGCTATGGAAAGTATCTCGCAATGCCGCAGCCGCTCATCGTCGGCATGACGCTCGATGTCGCGCTGTATCCGGAAGAGCGGCGCGCGGTGACGAAAGGCCGCTATCGCCTTCGTAATGAGACCTCGCAAGCGATTCCTGAGATTCACATTCGCCTGCTGGATGAGGATCTGGAGCTGACGAGCGCGACGCTCGAGGGCGGCCGCCTGACCGTCGATGATCCGCAGTTCGGCTATCGGATTTATCGTCTCGATCGACCGATGCAGCCGGGCGAAGAGCGTGTGCTCACGTGCCACACGCGATTCGCGGCGCGTGGCTTTCGCAACGGAGCACAGAACATGAGCATCGTCGAGAACGGGACGTTCCTCACCGACAATCAGCTCCTGCCGGCAGTCGGAATGAGCTACGACGGACTGATGCCGGAGTCCGCGAAACGCCGCAAGTACGGCCTGAAGGGCGAGATCCGGTTGCCAAAGCTCGAAGATATCGAGGCGACCGTGAAGCCAAATGGCGGACGCGGATGGGCGCTGGCGGACGTCACCGTATCGACCAGCGCGGATCAGACTCCGCTTTCGGCCGGCAACAAAGTCTCGGATGTAACGAGCGGCGGACGGCGAACCGCGCGCTTCGTTTCCGGCGTCCCGATTCGTCCGGGCTTCGCGGTGCTGTCGGCACGGTATGCCGAGAAGCACCGAAGACATGCTGGCGTTGACCTGGCCGTCTACTACCACCCGGGACATGCGTGGAACGTCGACCGGATGCTCGATGCGATGACGGTGTCACTCGACTATTACCAGGCGAATTTCGGGCCGTATCAGTTCGATCACGTGCGCATCGTGGAGATGCCGGGCTATATAAACGGCGCGGTGGCGTTCGCCGGCACGATCCCGTATTCGGAAACGTCAGGCTTCGTCTCCGATTACACCGTTCCCGAGACACTGGACTACGTGAGCGGCATGACCGCGCACGAGTTGGCGCATCAATGGTGGGCACATCAGGTCGCCTCGGCAGAGATGGAGGGAGCGCTCGTTCTCAACGAGACGCTCGCCCAGTACTCGGCGTACATGGTGATCAGGAAGACGCGCGGCGCCGACCAGCTCCGCCGCTATCTGCAGTACCAGCTCGATGAGTATCTCTATGGAAGGGCCATCACATCGAACGAGGAGACGCCTCTCGCGCGCGTGGCCGGCATGAGCTACATCGCATACCAGAAAGGGGGGCTCGTCATGTACCTGCTGCAGGAGCGGTTAGGCGAGGCGGCCGTCAACCGCGCGCTGCGAAGCGTGGTTGAGCGATACAAGTTCAAAGGTGCGCCGTATGCGCGCTCGCTCGACGTTGTCGCAGCGCTGCGCGCAGAGGCGAAGACGGAGGAGGAGCAGAACCTGATCACGGACCTCTGGGAGCGGATCACGCTCTACGACCTCAAAGTCGTCGAGCCGACGGCGGTGCAGCGCGCCGATGGCAAGTGGGACGTCACGGTGCCGATCGAAGCGAGAAAGATGTATGCGGACGGGACGGGGAACGAGACCGAGACGCCGCTTCATGAGCGAATCGAGATCGGCCTGTTCACGGAAAAACCGGGACGCGCTGCGTTCGGCAAGAACGACATCGTGCTGATGGAGCGGCAGCCGCTCAAGTCAGGGAAGCAGGTTTTGAAGTTCCTGACCGCGATGCGACCTCTGTACGCAGGCGTCGACCCGTACAACTTCTATATCGATCGCAAGTCGCGCGATAACCTGGGGCTGGTGCACTGAAGCCGTGTAGACGCTGCGAGTTAGAAAATCCGTGGCTGGGAGACAGGGAGTCGAACCCCGATTCATCGGTCCAGAGCCGATTGTCCTACCATTGAACGATCTCCCAGCAAGATCGAGGGTGGGGGATGCTACAGGGCGGCTAACGCGAGCGTCAAGAAGCACATTCCACGGCCGGCGCTTGCGTCCCGTGGCACAATCTTCGAGAGAAAACAGCGCCATGTTGCCCGAAGTCTTCGAGTGTCCGCAGTGCGAGAGGCAGTTCGTGGTCGAGCTGGTCGAGTCGGCGACCGAGCGGTCGATCCACTGCCCGCAATGCAAGCGCTACCTCGGCGAGAAGGACCTCCACTTCGTTCTCATCAGTGAGATCGACGAGCTCACCGAGCGGCTGCGCTTCGAGCGCGACCGGCTCGAGAAAGACGAAGCGGTCTACACCATGACCGACTGCGATGCCGAGATGCGCACGTACGGCACCGAGATCTACAAAGTCGTCAACATCCTCCGTAAAACGCTCGCGGACCTCGATGCTCTGAAGTCGACTTACCGGTGACGCCCCTTCCGAACGCTCTTCCGCTGAGGGGCATCCTCGTCGCCGATTTCACCCGCGTCCTCGCCGGCCCTCTCTGCACCCAGATCCTCGGCGATCAGGGCGCGCGCGTCATCAAAGTCGAAGAGCCGCTCCGCGGCGACGAGACGCGCCACTGGGGTCCGCCGTTCCTCGGCGAGATCAGCACGTACTTCCTCTCCCTGAACCGCAACAAAGAATCGCTCGCCATCGATCTGCGATCGGACGACGGCGCGGAGGTCGCGCGGCTGCTCGTGCAGCAAGCGGATGTCATCCTCGACAACTTCCTGCCCGCGCAGCGCGCGGCGCTGCTGCCGGAGATCGGCGAGGACAAGATCCACTGCTCGATCACCGGCTACGACGGCGACACGAGCGAAGCGAACACGCCCGGCTACGACCTCCTCACGCAAGCCGGCGGCGGCCTCATGGCCATCACCGGCGAAGCGGACGGCGAGCCGATGAAGACCGGCGTCGCGCTGACGGACGTCATCACCGCGCACTACGCCCACGGCGCGATCTGCGCGGCGCTCTTCGCACGCGAGCGCAGCGGCCGCGGCGCGCGCATCGAGGTCTCGCTCTACGGCGCCACCATCGCTTCGCTCGTGCACGTCGCGCAGGCCGCGCTCATCACCGGCGAGGAGGCGCGGCGCTACGGCAACGGACATCCGTCGATCGTGCCGTATCAGGTCTTTCACGCAAACGATCGCGCGTTCGCCCTCGGCAGCGCGACCGAACGACATTACCGCCTCCTCTGCGAACGCGTCATCGAACGACCGGAGCTCGCGACTGAACCACGCTTCGCGACGAACGCCGCACGGGTGACGAATCGCAACGCACTCATTCCGATGCTCGAAGAGATTTTCAAAACGCAGCCGGCAGACGTCTGGATCGCGCGCTGCCGCGCGGCGGCGATTCCGTGCTCGCTCGTGAAAGGCGTGCTCGAAGTGCTGCGCAGCGAGATCACGCGGCCGATGATCGGCGATGCCGGCGAATACGAAGTCGTGCTCAATCCCGTTCGCTACGACGGCGAGCGGTTGCCGGTGCGCAGTGCGGCGCCGAGGCTTGGCGAGCAGACGGAGGAAGTCATTCGCCGGCTGCGAGAAACAGCGCCAGACAGCAAACGAAAATGAATCCGATGAGCGCGGCCATGAGGGCGGGGTGCGACTTCTTGCCGAACTGGCGGAAGACCAGCACCAGCGCCGTCGTGGCCACGGCCATGATGCCCGTGCCGACGGCGAGGACTTTCAACAGTGCGCGTTGAAATTCCGGATCCACGCTTCGACAGTACCATCGCCGCGGCGCTTTTCGACTTCGACGAAACCATGGTCGATCTCGAGCCGCAGCACGAGGCCGCGGTCGCCGCGCTGTGCCGCGAGCTGCACGCCGACTACGCGCAGATCCCGCCGAACATCATCGTCTCCGGCCGCCGCGTGATCGACGAGATCAGCGACATCCGCACGCACTTTGGCTGGACTCCATCCGTCGACGCGCTCATGTCGCGGCGGCAAGAGCTGTTGATCGACATCTGCCGCACCGCGGATCTCGAGCTGATGCCGGGCGTGCGCGAAATGATTCACGCGCTGCGCGAGCGCGGCATCCCGCTCGCGATCACCACCTCCGCGCAGCGCGATGCAATCGAATTGATTCTCGAGCGACTGCAATTGCGCGACGCGTTCGACGTCATCGTCGATGGCAGTGAAGTGCAGCGCGGAAAGCCGGATCCCGAAGGATTTCTGATCACCGCGCAGAAGCTCGGCGTCGCCGCGCAGGATTGCATCGTCTTCGAAGACTCCGCGGTCGGCGTGCTCGCGGCGAAACGCGCCGGCATGTACTGCATCGCCGTCCGCAATCCGCGCGCCGCGGTGTGGCAGGACCTCTCCGCCGCCGACGTGGTCGTCGACAGCATGCGCTCACTCCTTCGCTGACATCACGCTCAGCTCCGCCACCATGCGGATCAGCCGGCGCCCTTCCTCGTCCGCGCTCTCGTACGACTGGCAGAGCGCGGCCACTTCCTCGTCGTCCTCGTACGCCGCGACGGTGAAGCCGTCGAGCGGCTGCATCGGCGAGCGCGCCGGAATCCGCCACCACCGCCCGTCCTTGAGCCGGTGCGTGACGTAGCCGCTCGTGCGCGTGCGCCGCGCATGACCGAGCTGCTCGAGCACCGTATCGCCGGCCGAGAGCGAGAGCGACTCGCCGGCGGCGTTCGCCTTTTGCGCCGCGAGCACGCGTCCGACAAACGTGGCGATGAAATCCTTCAATTGTTCGGCGGAGTCGCCGACCGGCTTGATGAAGCGCAGGCCGGAATGCGACACGACACTCTCGCCATCGCCGCCGGGGTCGCGGATGATCTCGGAGTGCACGACCTCGGCCGCGAACTCGATCGAGTTGCCCATCCAGCGAAACGACAACTGCAGCGGCTCGCCGGGCGTGGCCCGGCCATAATGTTCGATCAACGCGCCGCTCGCGCCGATGTCGAGGATCAGTGCATTCGCACCGCGGGCGACGGCGAGGATCGGCTTCGTCAGGCGAAGGCGTTGGAAGGCGCGGCGTTCGTCGGGAAGCATGGTGGAATTACGGCATGGTAAGCGCTTTGCTGGCGATTTTGGATAGACGGCGCGCAAGAACATCATGAAACCTGCGAAAGGAAACCGGCGCAGCATCTGGCGCGTCGGACCGGAGAGCACGTGGACGACCGTATTGCCGGTCGTCTTCATCATCGTGTCGCTGCTTTCGCTGGTCATCCTGCCGCTGGTCGTGCGCAACAAGACCGCGCGGATGCGCGCCGAGATCTCGTCCGTCGCCGAGCCGGCGCGCCGCGCGGCAAATCAGATCCAGGTCCATCTCGCCGGCGAGCTCGATCAGATCATCGCCTATCAATTCACCGGACAAGGCCAGTACCGCACCGAGTTTTACAAGCTCGTCGAAAGCGAAGAATCGAAGCGGCGCGACCTGATGACGCTCCTCCCGCGCCTCAAGAACGACGACCTCGGCGCAGACCTCACCAAGGTCTTCGTGCAGAGCAGCCGCTGGCACGACGCCGTCCGCCGCGGCGAGTTCGTCGAGCGGAAGTGGCCCGCCGAAGTGTTTCTCGCGCGGCTGTTCGAAGCGCACGCTTCGTATGAGAGCTCGCTCGATGCCGCGTCGGAGCTCGAGCTCGAGCTGCAGGCGGGCATCGAGTCGCGCCTGCGCCGCATTCGCGAAGCGGACGGGCTCAATCTCTCGATCACGATCATTCTCACCGCGCTCGCGCTGACGTCCGCAATGCTCGTCGCGGGACTCGGGCGGCAGATGCGCCTCCTCGCGCGCGAAGCGATGCAGCGGCGGCGCGAAGCGGAGCGCGATGCCGCGGAAGCGAAGACGGCGCGCGAAACGGCGGAGCGCGAGGAACGGCGCACGGCATTTCTCGCCGCGGCGGGAGAGCAGCTCGCGGCATCGCTCGATTACGAGCAGACGATTCATTCGCTGGCGCGGCTCATCGTGCCGAATCTCGCGGAGATGTGCGTCGTCGACATGACGGACTCCGAGGGCACGCTGCGGCGCGCGGCGGTCGCGCATCGGAATCCGGAGGATGAAGCGACGCTCGCGCCGATGGTCGGCAGCGCGCGGCGGGACATCCCCGAGCGGCTGATTCACATCATCCGCTCCGGCGAGCCGGTGCTCGTCGGCGCGTCATCGCCGCTGTACGAATATGTGGCGGGACGACGCGACGGCGGCAACCGTACGCTGGTCTTTCTGCCGCTGGTGAGCCGCGGACAGACGATCGGCATCGTCGGCGCGGTGTCGCCGGAAACCAAGCCGTTCACGTCCGACGATCTCCCGCTGTTTCTCGATCTCTCGCGGCGCGCGTCGCTGGCGATCGACAACGCGCGGCTCTACCTCGAATCGCAGCAGGCCGTGCGCGCGCGCGAAGAAGTGCTGGCGATCGTGTCGCACGATCTGCGCAATCCGCTGAGCGCGATCACGCTCGGCTCGTCGCTGCTGCTGGAGTCGGAAAACCTGTCGGGCGAGGATCGCGAACAGATCGAGACGATGCAGGTGTCGGCGGAGCGGATGAATCGACTGATCGCCGATCTCCTCGACGTCACGCGACTCGAAGGCGGCAAGCGACTGCCGATCGAGCCCGCGCCGGTGAGCGTTAGCGAGCTGCTCACCGAGGTGCAGGAAATCTTTCGCGCGCAGGCGGCGGTGGCGAACGTGTCGATCGAGGCCGACTGCCAGCGCGGCGTCGAAGCGGTGTTCGCCGATCACCACCGTGTGATGCAGGTGCTCTCGAACCTGATGGGCAACTCATTGAAGTTCACGCCTCCCGGCGGAACGGTGCGCGTTTACGCGGAGCCGCATCCCGATGGCGTGCTGTTCACCATCGCCGACACCGGTCCCGGAATTCCGCGGGAGCACCTCAGCCACATCTTCACTCCCTACTGGCAAGCAAAACGCGCTGAGCGCCTCGGCGCGGGCCTCGGCCTGCCGATCGCGAAGGGCATCGTCGAATCGCACGGCGGCGCGATCTGGGTGGAGAGCGAGCCGGGCAAAGGAACGCAGTTTCACTTCACGCTGCCGGCGGCGAATGTGCCGGTCAGTGCGAAGGAGGAATCTTCAGCGCGCTACTCACGCTGAGCTCCGCGAAGAGGCGGATCAGCCGCCGCCCCTCGTCGTCCGATGCTTCGTAGACTTCGCAGAGACGGCGCATTTCGTCCTGATCTTCGCCGCGCGCGACCGTGAATCCCATCGACGGCTGCTCGGGAAGAAACACGTGACGCCGTTTCCAAGCGCCGTCCTCGTGGCGATAGCTGACGAAGTTCGCGTCGGTGCCGCGCACGGTCTTGTCGCCATCGACCATCTGCCGGATCTTGAGGCGCGTCGCGGAGTTGTCGTATCGCGACTCGAGCGCCTTCGTCACGAGACGCGAGAGCATGTCGCGCAGGCGATCGCCGGAGTCTTCGAGCGCGGCGAGAAAACGAAGTCCCGATTCGGAGCCGATGGTACGCACGACTTCGCAGCGCATCACGATCGGCTGCCCTTCGAAGGAAATCGCGCAGATCGCCGCGATCGGATGCAAGCGGCCCTTCGTGATGAATGCGCGCACCGAGAATCCCGATCTCGTTGATGACCACCGGCAAGGAGCCGAACGTCGCATCGATGGGCGAGGTGAGATGCAGGCGCTGAAATTCACGCCGTTCGTCGCCGCGCGATTGCTGCATGCGAGGGGATTGTAGTGGAGGTTTAGTGCACCGCGTTCGTACGAATGCGCGCCATCGCCACATACCCATTGCGGACGCGCTGGCGGTAGCGGCTGGCGCGGATGTTCACCTTCTCGATGTATGACGTCGTCTCGGGGATCTGCGGGACGCAGCCGCAGCGCTCCACTTTCCCTTCGCCGGCGTTGTACGCGGCCAGGGCGATGCGCTCGTCGTTGAAGCGGTCGAGGAGATAGCGGTAGTACTTCGTGCCGGCGGCGATGTTCTCCGCGGGGTCGAAGACATTCGCGAGTCCGATGTCGCGCGCGGTTTCGGGAATGATCTGCATCAATCCTTGTGCACTGCGGTTCGACACGAGCCCCGGCCGGAAATCCGATTCGGTGTGCACCATCGCCGCGACGAGCTCCGGCGCGAGTCCGTTCTTCGTCGCCTCGCGATAGATGATCGAGCCGTACGGCACCTGCGTGCGGAAGTACTGTTCCTTGAACGAGTCCATCGTCACCGCGACCTGCTGCACCGCCGTCGTCGACATGAACTGTTCGCGCGTCGCGGGCGAGGTGAAGACGCGAAGACGCGAGCGCGACTCGGTGAGCTTCGCGCGCACGGCCACGTTGAGATTCATCGCCTTCGTCGGGATGTCGAAAAAGTACGCGAACGGCACGGTCACGAGAACGGCCACGCCGCGCGTGGCCATGCGGATCGCGCGGCGCCAGCGGTCGCGTTTGCGCGCGTGGCGCTGACAATCGCAGACCAGCCGAATCTCTTGCGAAACTTTCACAACGTCCAGCGTTAGGGCAAAAGCCAGACCAGATTCGACCGCGACGAGGCAAGCTCCTGAAAAAGCGCGCGTTGTTTTGTTGCGTCTAACGCAACGGCGGAGGCGTCCCCGTAGTATCGGTCGTCACAGTATCCGTCGCTTCCGTGTCCGTCGCAACCGTATCGCTTGCCGCGGTGTCGCTGCCTGTCGTATCAATCGTCGTCTCCTGCGGCGGCAGATCGGTGTCGGTGACCGGCGCCGTCGATGCGGTATCGAGCGCCGTGGTCGTCGTCGTTTCCGGCTCCGGCTTTTTCTCGGCGAGTACCTGGCGCTCGAAGAGATAGCCCCAGCGCCGCATGCGCGAGAGGATCATGCGCTGGCGCCAGCGCAAGCGCTTGTTCGGACTGCCGGGATTCATCACCCGTGGATTCGGAAGCGAGCCCGCGAGCAGCGCCGCTTGCGACGGCGAGATCGCGGACGCCGGTTTGCTGAAGTAGAAACGCGACGCCGCTTCCGCGCCGTACACGCGCTCGCCCAGCTCGACGACGTTGAGATAGATCTCGAGGATGCGCTTCTTCGTCAGATGTTTTTCGAGGGCGCGGGCGATGAAGTACTCCTTGATCTTCCGCACCGGATTGCGCGACGGCGAGAGATAGAGATTCTTCGCCAGCTGCTGCGTGATCGTCGATCCGCCCGCCGCGACTTTCTTCCGCTTCCAGTTGCGCTCGAACGCTTCCTTCATCGCGTCGACGTCGACGCCGTGATGCTCGTAAAACGAATCGTCTTCCGCCACGAGCACCGCGCGGCGCAGGTACGGCGAGATGTTTCCGTACGAGACCCACTTCCAGCGCAGCTCGTCGCTCTCGCCTTTCGCGCGCAGCTGCTTCTTGCGTAACTCCATGAAGGCCGTGGTTTTAGGCGGCTCCTTGGCGAGCTTCCCGACGTCCGGAAACGTGAGGACCTCGTACGCCAGCCACAAAAGAACGGCAACGAAGAATGCGAGCAACAGCCTTTTGATCACGCCGGAGTTAGACTACATCACATGAAGCGCGTTCTCTTTGCTGCCGTTCTGCTGCTGGTCGCCGGCGCCGCGTTCGCGTTCGACCCGAAACCGTCCCCAACCAACGCTTCCGCCACGCCGCGCATCGGCGTGCTGCGCGCGTCGGGCGAGTACGAACGCTCCGTGGCGAACATGGTCGTCCGCAACTTGCTCAACGAGTTGCGCAATCGCGGAGTCGATGCCTACGACACCCGTCTGACGTACGAAGAAATCGCCGATGGCCACGGCGAGGACGCCGACTATTACGTCGAGATCCTCGGCGCGGGCGGCGAGGCCGGCTCGTTAGGCGGCATCGGCATCGGTACGTACGACGTCGGCGTATCGGTCGACTACGTGGTCTCGCGCGTCGCCGCCGAGCTGCGCGTCTACGACGGCCGCACCGGCGACGTCGTGGTCTCCGAAACGCTGAGCAAGCGTAAGCGGGCCGTGATGCCGACCTCCGTCTACCTCGGCGGTTCGCGCATTTTCGCCGCGATCGCGGTTCCGTTCGTGCAGAACGCGCAGTTCCGGTCGATGAGCCGCTCGGCCGCGCGCGACGCGGCGCAGCTGGTGGTCGAAGCGATCCGGCCGCGATGAAGTTCGTCGTCATCCTGACGACGGTCGGCGCGGATTTCGACGCGCGCGAGCTCGCGCGCACGCTCGTCGAGCTGCGGCTCGCGGCCTGCGTGAACATCATCGATCGCGTGACGTCGGTCTATCGCTGGGAAGGCAGCGTGTCCGTGGACGGCGAGCAGTTGCTCGTCATCAAGACGGCCGAGGATCGCGTGGGTCCGCTGCGGGAGGAAGTGTTTCGCCGGCATCCGTATCAGGTGCCGGAGTTCGTGGTCCTGCGGATCGACGAGACGTCGGATTCCTACGGCGCATGGCTGCTCGAATCAGTGTCGTGATTGCGAGCGCGAGGAGTGTGGCCAGCGTGATGTTGCGGCCGCGCGTGAACGACTCCGGCAGATAGACGAGCCGCAGGCGATGGTGGCCGGCGGGAACGTGCACGCCGAGGAACGCGTGGTTTGCGAAGCGGGTCTCGACGCGCTTGCCGTCGATGTACGCGCGCCAGCCTTTCCACGCCGTTTCGGAGACCACGATCCATCCCGCACCTTGCATGTCGGCGTCGATCTCGTACGACGAGCCGCGCCGATGCGCGATCGCGTAGCCGGGGCCGTTCGGCGCGTCCACCGGCTCGTAGTGCGGCGCTTCGATCCAGGCGACCTGCGAGAAATCGGTCGCGGTTTTCATCGCCTCGATGATCGTTTTTCCGTCGCGCTCGTAACGAACACGCGGCGGGACGAAGGCGCGCGGCAGTGCGTTGGGATTGTTGATGACGTTCGTGCCGTCGAGGATCGTGCGCACGTTGAGGAACGAGAGGAACGGGCGCGACGGATCGTCGATGATGTTGAACCAGGCGCGCTGGAACGTCGACCAGAGCGGATAGGTCTCGGTGAGCCGCTTGTTCGTCATCGCCTCGTAGCCACGCGCGTCTTCGAGCTCATACATCGCGGACGTGTTGGGGATGAGCGTGTAGCCGACGCCGGCGATGCGGCCTTCGCGCGGCACGTTGATTGGCGGATAGAACATGTTGGTGGGGAGCGAGGGATAGATGCCGCCGTCGACGATCGCGCGCTCGAGGAGGACGAATAGGACGAATAGGACGATGAAGCGAGGACGAACGGAGTCGGCGGCGATTGCGGCGAGCATCGCCACGGCGAAGACCGCCGCGAACGCGAAGCGCTCGTTGATGGCGATGTCGAAGAGCGGCACGGCGTGCAGCGCGTGCGCGAATGGCCAACTGCCGAATGTCAGGCCGAGGCAGACGACGGCGAGCGCGAAGAAAAACCACGTTTCGCTTTTTCGACGCGCGACGAACAATGCAGCGATCGCCAGCAGGAACGCGATGCTGCCTGCGCGTGCGGAAAGCGGATCCCATTGCGGCGACGCGGTGCCGCGCCACGGCTGGCCGTCGTAGAACGGAATGAACGTGCGGCCGATGCGATGCGCGCGCACTTCGGGCGGCGCGAGCTGTTCGTACGGCGTCGGCTTGTAGAGCTCCATTCGAATGAAGTGCTCGAGCGTCTGTTCCGAGGCCTCGGCGAAGGGAAGGAGATAGACCGCGGTCAGCAGCAGCGCGACGATGCCGGTGAGGATGGCGGCACCGATGGCGCGGAGATCGCGGGTGATGAATAGGCCGTAGAGGACGCCGCAGGTGACGACGTGCAGGACGGATTCGGGATGGCCGGCGAGGACCACCAGGACGAGCGCAAGGAGGAGCATGCCGGCTTTGCGCTCGCGCACGAGGCGGTGCACGCCGAAGAAGAGCAGCGGGAGAAACGCCCACGTGCGGCCGAGCGGCCAGCCGACGAAGAACGTCATCATGCCGCCGCACATGTAGATCGCAGCGGCGAGGAGCGACGCGAGCTCGCTGCGGCCTAAGGCGCGTGCGAATGCAAAGGTGAAAAATGCGGCGAAGAAAAACGTGAGCGTGGCGCCGAAGGTGATCGCGTGCGGAAGCGGAAGGAGCAGCGCCAGCCAGTTGAAGGGATCGTAGACCGCGGGCTGCGCGGCGGCGGCGAGGATGTCGCCGCAGAGAACGAACGGATTCCAGAGCGGCCACTCGCGATGCGCGAGCGACCAGCGCACCGCCTTTTGCCACGGAATGATCTGGCAGTAGAGATCGGACAGGGCGATGTCGTGCGGTTTGATGTTCGGGTCCGCCGTGGGCGCGTACGCGAACGCGAGATCGACCGGCGCGTAGACGCGGCCGGTGAAGAGCGCGCGGCCGGTGAAGAGCATCGGCATCAGCACCACGACCAGCGCGGCGGCGAGGGTCAGGCGCTGAAGGAAGCGCGACCAGAGCGCGAGCAGCGCCGCGGCGGTGACTACGTAAAGAAGAAGCGCCATGCGATGCCGATCAGAAGAAGGAGGAGAAGCGTGACGCCGCTGACCCACGCGCCGATCACGAACGACTGCGGAAGATACCGCATCGTGATCGTGTGCTCGCCCTGCGGCACGTAGACGGCGAGGAGCGTGTGATTCGCGTAGCGCAGCGGCGCGCGCTTGCCGTCGACGTACGCGCGCCACCCTTTCCACGCCGTCTCCGAGATCACCACCCACCCGCCGCCCGCCATCGACGCGTGAATGCGCATCGCGCCGCGCGCGCTTCGCTCCACGCGCGCACGTCCCGGGCCGTTCACTTCTTCGCGCGGCACGGTGATCTGCGCATCGATCCACGCGCGCTCCGAAAAGTCGCGCTCCATGCGCATCTGCAAAAGCACGTTCGGATCGCCGAGACGGACGATGCGCGGCACGAACGCGCGCCCGAGGACGCGCGTGTTTTCGAGCAGGTTCGTGCCCGGCTGCTCGGCAATCTTTCGCCAGCCGGGAGGGATCGTCTTCACCGTCCACGGCTGCAGCGCGTAGCGGACGTTGAGCAGGGAGAGAAACGGCGCGTTGAGATCTTCGACGCGCGCCCACCAGACGCCCTGTTCGATCGAATAGAGCTCGAGCGTTTCCTTCCAGCGCTTGAGCCGCAGCGCCTGATAGCCGCGCACGTCTTCGAGCCCGTAGAGCGTCGCCGAGTTCGGGATCAGCTCGAACATCTGCCCGACGATGCGGAACGGCTCGCCGCCTTTCGGCAGCTTCTCGAACACGGGGATCGGCGGATAGAACGTCTTCGCCGGCAAGGTCGGATAGAGGTTGCCGGCTTCGATCACGCGCTGGGCAACGATCGCAACAAACAGTAGAGCGCAGACCGCGCGACCGCGTGCTGTCGCCGCGATCAACGCGACGGTCAAAGCGCCGCCGACAAGAAACACCGCCTGCGCGCGCACGAACTGCGGCGTCAGGCCGGTAGCGAGCATGCGCGGCCAGGCGTTGGCGCAGGCGAGGGCGAGGATCACGGCGGTGATGACGGAAGTCATCATCAGCGCGCGGCGATCGAGCGCATCCATTCCGAGGGCCGCAAGAATCGCGATGCCGAACGCCGCCGCGACCACCAATCGATCATTCAACGCCACGTCGAACAGCGGCAGCTTGCCGAGGAGATCCGGCAGCGGCCAGACGCGCGCGCCGAAGAGCAAGCCGCCGGCGATGAAGGCGAGCGCGGCCCACTTCGCGCGCGAGCGCGAGTGCCACGCGCCGAACACCGCCAGCGCGAGCGCGGCGCTGCCGCAGTACGCGCTCTCCAAGGGCGGTTCGAATTTCAGATTCTCCGGCCACTCGCGATGCGGCATGCCGTGGATGAACGGCACGAGCTGCGACTCGAGCTTCGCCAGCGCCAGCGGCAGCGGCGCCGACTTTTTCATCTGCACGTACACCGTCCGCCGCAGCTCGTGCTCGAACGTCTGCGGCAGACGCGTCCATCACCGGGAGGAGATAGATCGCGCAGACGAGCAGCGCCGCGATGCCGGCGCCGATCGCGAGCAGCGCCGGCCGCAGGAAGCGTTTCACCGCCCAAAGCTCCGCCACCGCCCACGCCGCGCCGAGGACTACCAAATGTAGAGCCGTTTCCGGATGCCCGGCGAGGAGCATCATCACGAAAACGAACGTGAGCAATCCTGCCGCTTTGAGAGTTTGTTCGCGAACGACTCGGCGCACGCCGAGGATCAAAAGAGGCAACCAAACGGTCGTCGCGCCCAACGGCCACTCGAGCCAGAAGGCGACGAAGGTGGAGAACATGAATGCCGCGGCGCCGGCGATACTTGCGATCTCCTTTGTGGCGACCGCCGCCTCAGCGGTCGCTGGTGCCGCTGAGGGCAGCGGCACCCACATAAGATTTCGCAGCAGTACGAACATCCCAAGTCCCGCGATAAACAGCGACAGCGATGCGAGGAACGTGAGGCTGTTCGGCAGCGGCAGCAGGAAGCTCAGCAGCAGCAAAGGATCGTAGGCCGCAGGCTGCGCGGCAGCCGCGAGAACGTCGCCGGCGAAGATGTGCGGGTTCCAGAGCGGAAACTCGCCGTGCGCATACGCATCGCGCACTGCGTACTTCCACGGGATGTTGTGCGAGAACACGTCCGACAGCAGCCCGTTGTGCAGATTGCCGACGCCGTACTGCTCCTTCATCCAATTCAGCGGCTCCGCCCCGTACGGCAGATCGATCGGCGCATAGACGCGCCCGGTAAGGAGCGCGCGTCCGGTAAACGCGAGCGGGAGAAGGATTAGAACGAGGCCGATACGTCTAGGGAGGCGCGCAAATACAACCACCGCCGCCGTTACCACGAAGTAGAGCAGGGCCGTCGTCAAGCTACTCCTCGTAGAACGGGAACACCCCCGCCCGCCCCGGAGTTAGATTGATACCTCATGGATTCCATCGTCATTCGCGGCGCACGCGAGCATAACCTCAAGAACATCGATGTCGTCGTCCCCCGCAACAAGTTCGTCGTCATCACCGGCGTGAGCGGCTCCGGCAAATCCTCTCTCGCCTTCGACACGATCTTCGCCGAGGGGCAGCGTCGCTACGTCGAATCGCTGTCGGCGTATGCCCGGCAGTTCCTCGAGCAGATGGAAAAGCCGGACGTCGACTCGATCGAAGGGCTCTCGCCCGCGATCTCGATCGAGCAGCGAACGACCTCGCGCAACCCGCGCTCGACCGTCGGCACCGTCACCGAGATCTACGACTACCTCCGCCTTCTCTACGCGTCGATCGGCACGCCGCACTGCACGAGCTGCGGCCAGGAGATCCGCCCGCAGACGATCCAGCAGATGGTGGACCGCCTGCTGCAGCTGCCGCAGGGGACGAAGTTCACGATTCTCGCGCCGTACGTGCGCGGCAAGAAGGGCGAGTACAAGAAGCAGATGCTGCAGATGGTGAAGGAAGGCTTCACCCACGCCATCGTGAACGGGCAGGAAGTCGAGCTGTCGAATCCGCCCACGCTCGACAAGCAGAAGAAGCACACCATCGACATCCGCATCGACCGCATCGTGGTGAAAGAGGGAATCGCCCAGCGCCTCGCCGACTCGCTCGAAACCGCGACGCGCGTGACGAAGGGTCTTGTCAAGGTTCTCTACCAGGAGGACAAGCGCGAAGAGCTGATGTCGCAGAGCTACGCCTGTCCGGACTGCGGCATCTCCATCGGCGAGATCACGCCGCGCCTCTTCTCCTTCAACTCTCCGTACGGCGCGTGCCCGCGCTGCTCCGGCCTCGGCGTGCTGCTCGAGATCGACGAGCGGAAGATCGTTCCCGATCCGGCGAAGTCGATTGAAGAAGGCGCGATCGCGCTCTGGAAGGAAGGCTCCGAGCACTGGCGGCTGCGCCAGATTCAGACGCTGGCGCGGCACTACAAATTCAAGCTCGAGACGCCGTGGCAGAAGCTGCCGGAGAAGGCGCGCAACTGCATCCTGTACGGCTCCGAGGAGAAACTGAAGTTCGAGTTTCAGGGGACGGAGAGCACGTACGAATACAAGGGGACGTACGAAGGCATCGTGCCGATGCTCCAGCGCCGCTACCGCGAGTCGGACTCGGACGACATCCGCGAAGAGATCGAGCGTTTCATGACGCCGACGAAATGCCCGGAGTGCAACGGCCGGCGCCTCAAGCCGGAGGCGCTCAGCGTGACGGTGGCCGGCAAACCGATCGACAGCATCGTGGCCCAGCAACTGAAGGATGCGCAGGAGTTTTTCGCCGAGATCCGGCTGTCGCCGCGCGAGGAGGCGATCGCCGGCAAGATTCTGAAAGAGGTGCGCGACCGCCTCGGCTTCCTGAACGCCGTCGGCGTCGGCTATCTGATGCTCGACCGCAACGCGGCGTCGCTGTCGGGCGGCGAAGGGCAGCGCATCCGCCTGGCGACGCAGATTGGCTCGAAGTTGATGGGCGTGCTGTACGTGCTCGATGAGCCGTCGATCGGCCTGCATCAGCGCGACAACCGCAAGCTCATCGAGTCGCTGCTCGAATTGCGCGACGTCGGCAACACCGTGATCGTCGTCGAGCACGACGAGGAGACGATCGAGACCGCCGATCACATCATCGACCTCGGTCCGCGCGCCGGCGTGCACGGCGGCCAGATCGTCGCCGAAGGCACGCTCGATCAGGTGAAGACCTTCCCGTCGTCGCTGACCGCGAAGTATCTGCGCGGCGAAGCGAAGATCGACGTGCCGGTGCTGCGGCGCATGCCGAACGGGAAGGCCGTGGTGATCCGCGGCGCGCGGCAGAACAATCTCAAGGACCTCGACGTCACGTTTCCGCTCGGCCTCTTCATCGCCGTCACCGGCGTGAGCGGCTCCGGCAAGTCGACGCTCGTCAACGACATCCTCTACAAAGCGCTGTCGCGGCACTTCTACGACGCCATCGACACGCCGGGCGAGCACGATCGCATCGACGGGCTCGAATTCATCGACAAGGTCATCGACATCGACCAGTCGCCGATCGGCCGCACGCCGCGCTCGAATCCGGCCACGTATACACAGCTGTTCACTGAAATTCGCAACCTCATGGCCGCCACGCCGGAAGCGCGCATGCGCGGCTACGGTCCGGGGCGGTTCTCGTTCAACGTGAAGGGCGGCCGCTGCGAAGCGTGCAAGGGCGACGGGCAGATCAAGATCGAGATGCACTTCCTGCCCGACATCTACGTCACCTGCGACGTCTGCGGCGGCAAGCGCTACAACCGCGAGACGCTCGAAGTGAAGTACAAAGGCGCGTCGATCGCGGAGATCCTGGCGATGACGGTCGAGCAGGCGCTGGAGATCTTCCGCAATGTCCCGCGCATCGCGAACATCCTCCGCACGCTCGACGAAGTCGGCCTCGGCTACATCACGCTCGGCCAATCGTCGACGACGATCTCCGGCGGCGAAGCGCAGCGCGTGAAGCTGGCGAAAGAGCTCGCGAAGCGCGCCACCGGCAAGACGCTCTACATCCTCGACGAGCCGACGACCGGCCTCCACTTCGACGACGTCGCCAAGCTCCTGCACCTCATGCACGGCCTCGTCGACCGCGGCAACACCGTCGTCGTGATCGAGCACAACCTCGACGTCATCAAAACCGCCGACCACGTGATCGACCTCGGACCCGAAGGCGGCGACGGCGGAGGGCTCGTGATCGCGACGGGAACGCCGGAGCAAGTAGCCACGGTGGATTCCCCGACCGGCGTGTATTTGCGGAAGATGTTGCGCAACTCTCTCGTGGGTGCTACGTAAGTAGCACCATGCGCCGCTTTGCTGTCATCGTTCTCCTCCTGGCCGCCGCCTGCGCGTCGGTTCCGCAGCGCGATTACACGGAGGCGATCGATGCGTCGCGGCAACAGCTCGACGCGCTGATTGCGAAAGAGAAGATCCCGATGGCCACGGTGGCGGTCGCCGCGGGCGACCGGATGGTATGGCACGACACGTTCGGCGGGGCGACGATTCACACGCGCTTTCGCGTCGGGAGCCTCACGAAGCTGATCACGATCGCGGCGCTGATGCGGCTCGTCGATCAGCACCGCGTCGCGCTCGATGATCGCGTGGACAAATACCTGCCGGAGTTTCCGCACGGCGAGATCACGCTTCGGCAGTTGGCCGGACATCTGAGCGGCATCCGCCATTACTCGGGCGGGGAGTTCCTCAACGCGACGCATTACAAGAGCGCGATCGACTCGCTGCGCAAGTTCGGGAGCGATCCGCTGCTGTCGACGCCGGGCGAGAAGTACTTTTACTCGAGCTACGCCTACGACGTCATCGGCGCGGTGATCGAGCGCGTGACGGGAAAGCAATTCACCGAGGCGGTCGGCGCGCTGGTCTTCCGCCCGCTGAACATGGAGGAGTCGTCGTTCGCGGATGACGCGCAGTCGGCGAAGCCGTTCGATGCGGGGAAGAACGGACCCGAGCCGTCGCCGGCGACCGATCTCAGCGACCGGCTTCCCGCCGGCGCAGCAGTGACGACGGCGCGCGATCTCGCGCGGTTTCTCATGGCCATGAGCAGCGGCCGGTTTCTCAGCGACGAGGCGCGCGCGGCGATGTTCACGTCGCTCGCGACCTCCGACGGAAAAGCAACGAATGTCGGCCTCGGCTGGCGGATCGCGCAGGACGAGCAGGGAAACCTCTACGTGCATCACGGCGGCGCCGTGACCGGCGGGCGCGGCATCGCGCTGATCTATCCCGAAAAGCGCGTCGCAGTCGTGATCCTCACGAACCTCGGGTTCGCGCGGTTCAACGAGAAAGAGGCGGACGCGATCGCGCGACGGTTTCTGTGATGAAGTAAGGCCGTGCTCGTTGCACGGATTCTTTTCATCGCCGGTCACGCCGCCGCGCTGATCGTGCTGGCGTCGACCTGTTATGCGACCGGGATGCTGGCTGTGCGGCGGGCGTCGTTTCGCAGCGCGCTCGAGCAGTTCTGCGTCGGGTCGACGATCGGGTTCGGGATCACCGGAACGGTGCTGTTCCTCCTCGGACTGGCGCATGTGCTCTACGCCCCGGTGATCGTGGCCTACGTCGTCATCGTGCATGTTTTTGCGTTTCCTCGCTTGAGGCTGCGCATTGCGACGGCGGGCGTGCTCCTCGCGGCGGTGTTGGCGTTCCTTTTTCTCTACACGCTCTACCCACCCACGGAGTGGGACGCGACGATGTACCACCTGCCGTTCGCGAAGACGTTCGCGAAGGAGCATGCGGTCGTCTTCGTCGACACGCTGCGCTTTCCGGTTTTCCCGCAGCTGAACGAGATGCTCTTCTCCGGAATGTTGCTCGTGTACGACGACGTGAGCACGCACGCGGTGGAGTTCCTCGCTCTCGCTCTCACGGCGCTGCTGCTGTACACGTGGGGCGGCGGGCTTCTCAGCGCCGCGTTCTGGCTCGGCAATCCGATCGCGATCTCGCTCGGAGCCTGCGCCTACGTCGACGCCGGCCTAACACTGTTCGTGCTTGCGGCAGTTCTGTTTTGGGAAACGTGGCGCGAGACGGAATCGCTGCAGTGGCTGATGCTCAGCGCGGCAGCGGCGGGCTTCGCGGCGGGGACGAAGTATCACGGACTCATCATCGTGGCGGCGCTCGCGGTTGCAACTCTCGTCGTAGCAGTGAAGCGAAAGAACGTCCGCGCAATCGCAGCTTTCCTTCTGATCACAGCGTTGTCGGGCGGTGCGTTCTACGTCCGAACGTGGGCATGGACGGGCAATCCTGTTTTTCCGTTCTTCACGCGGATCTTCGGCGACAACGAATGGCGAGGGACTCTGCTGGAAACGAAGCTCAACGAGGAATGGCGACTGTCTCCGCCGAACCCCATCTCGTGGCTTCGCCGCCTCACGTACGACCCGAAGACGCTGATGAACGAAGTGCCGTACTCGCCGGCGATCTATCTCCTCGTGCCGCTCGTCGCGTGGGTCTGGTGGCGCGTCCCCCGGCTTCGCGCGATCAGTGCGATCGCGCTCGGATATTGCCTTTTGTTCGCGCCGTTCGATCTCCGATTCTTTCTTCCCGCGTGCGCGATCTTCTCGTTCATCGGCGGGATCGGACTCGGATTCCTGCCGCGCCGCTTCGCGCTTCCGCTCGCGTTGGTGCTGCTCCTGCCCGGGCTTTACTGGACCGCACGCCAGCTTTTTCACCATCGCGCGCCGTTTCCGGTCACGGCGGAGGCGCGCCGGGACTATCTGTCCCGCAGCGTGCCGGGCTACAGCCAGCTCGAGCTCCTCAATCGCCGGCACGGCGAGCGGTATACCGTCTACGCCATCGGCATGGACCAGGCGCACTACTTCGCCGATGGACGGATGGTGGGCGATCGCATCGGCCCGTATCGCTATGAGCTGCACACCACCGCGGACAGCATGCGCGCTTTGGGAGCGCAGTATCTGCTCGTGAATGCCGAATGGCCTCTGCCGGTGGTCGCGACGGACCAGCGCGCGACGCTCTACCTGCTCAAGTGATCGAAGCGTCTTCCGCAGGCGCATTCGCGACTAGCTGGCAGCGTTTCACCGCAGACGCACACCCATCCGATCCGGCGCGCCGGATTTCCGGCCATCAACGCATGCGCGGGAACATCGTGCGTAATCACGCTGCCCGCGCCGATCAGCGCATACTCGCCGATCGTCGTGCCGCAGATGATGGTCGCGTTGGCTCCGATGGAGGCGCCCTTCTTCACGAGCGTGGGAAGCCATTCTTCGCGCGGCGTCCGAACTTCGATGCGCGGCCGCAGATCGTTGGTGAATACGGCGTGCGGGCCGAGGAACACATCATCCTCGATCGTCACCTTCTCGAAGAGCAGCACGCCGTTCTTGACCGTCACTCGATCGCCGATCACCACACCCGTCTCCACGAACGCGTGATCGCAGATGTTGCAGTCGCGGCCGATCGTCGCGCCGCGCATGACGTGGGCGAATGCCCAGATCCGAGTTCCCGCTCCGACCGAGTCCGATTCGCAGAGTGCGGCGGGATGGATGAACACACTCACCGCAGCGACTCCACGACCCGCACCTGCTGCTCCTCGGTGATCTCCGGAAACATCGGCAGCGAGAGAATTTCCGACGCCGCGCGCTCCGCGATCGGGAAATCACCTGCGCGGTATCCGAGGTGCTGCATGGCGCCTTCGAGATGGATGGGACGAGGATAGTGGACGGCAGCTCCGATTCCCGCATCGCGCAGCTTCTTCAACACGGCGTCGCGATTCGGGACGCGGATCACGTACAGGTGCCACACGTGCTCGTTGCCGGCAAGCGTTTTGCGGGCGCGTGACTTGTTCGACATCGGCGAGCAGTGCGTCGTAGCGCGCAGCGGCGGCGCGGCGCAACGCGTTCCACTCGGCGAGCCTGCGCAGCTTTGCGCGCAGGACCACCGCCTGAATGGCGTCGAGGCGGGAGTTGAAGCCGACGAGCGGATGCTCGTACTTGGTTTCGCTGCCGTAGTTTCGGAGCGCGCGGATGCGACTCGCGAGTGCGTCCGAGTTGGTGAGCACCGCGCCGGCGTCGCCGTACGCGCCGAGGTTCTTGCCGGGGTAAAAACTCGTCGCTGCGCCGTCGCCGAACGAGCCCGCCATGACTGCCATTTTGCGCCGTGCTCCCTGCGCCTGTGCGGCATCTTCGAGACGCAGAGGACCGTTCGGCAGTGATTCCATCGGCGCGATCTGGCCGTAGAGGTGCACGGGCAGGATGGCGCGCGTGCGCGGTGATAGGACGGATAGGACCGCGGAGGGATCGAGCAGCAGATGATCCGCATCGCAATCGGCGAGCACGGGGCGCGCGCCCGATCGCATGACCGCGAGCGCGGTGGCGATGAACGTGTTCGCCGGAATCACCACTTCATCGCCGCTCCCGATTTCGTGAGCGCGCAGCAGGAGCTCGATGGCGTCGGTGCCGCTGGCGACGCCGACGCAATGACGAACGGATTGAAACTCCGCGAACTCGCGCTCGAACGCGGCCACTTCGGGGCCGAGAATGTAGGCGCTGCTTTCGAACAGCTGCGCCAGCCCGCGCTCGATCTCTTCGCGGACGGAGCGATGCTGCAGCGCGAGATCCACTAGCGGAACGTTCATTCGGCGGCCACCGGCATTTCGCCGCCTCCGCTGCGCAGCGAACGCTCGAGCGCCTCGAGCGCACGCACGACGGCCAGTCCCTCCGGCGCGCCGCTCAGCGGCGTCTTTCGCTGCGCGACGCACTGCAGAAAGTGATCGCACTGATTCTTCAGCGGCTCGCCGGACGTCACCCGCGGAATGACGATGTCGCCCTCGCGCACCGCCATGCGATGGCTGGCGAAGGAGTCGATGTAGCGCTCCACGGGGGCGACGCTCTCGTAAATGCGGATCGGCTCGGCGAGCTCCAGGTCGTCGAACACGAGCATGGCGCGGTCGCCCACCACCACCACTTCCCGCGATTTGCGCGGGTGCAGCCACGAGCAGTGCAGGTGCACCAGGACGTTGTCCGGATAGTGCAGCGTGGCGAAGATCGCGTCCTCGAGTCCGGGGCTGATCCACGACCGCCCGGAGGCACTGACCGAAACGGGGGCGGCGGCGAGCCAGTAGTTCGCGATCGAGATGTCGTGCGCGGCGAGATCCCAGGCCACGTTCACATCGCCTCTGACGGGACCGAGGTTCGTGCGGGTCATGGCGATGTAGAAGAGATTGCCGAGCGCGCGGTCGTGGATGTATTGCCGCGCGCGGCGCACGGCGTCGTTGTAGACGAAGACGTGGCCGACCATCAGCACGAGCCCGCGCGCGGCGGAGAGTTGCTCGAGCTCGCGGCCCTCCTGCGTGTTGGTGGTCATCGGCTTCTCCACCAGCACGTGCTTCCCGGCATTCAGACAGGCTTTCGTGAGCGCGTAGTGCGTGGCGGCGGGTGTGGCGATCGCCACGGCGTCGACGCGCGTTTCCTGCAGGACGTCGTCGAGCGCGGCTGGACGTCCGGACATCGGGAAAACGCTCGCGGATCCGCTGCAGCTTTTCCGCGTCGCTGTCGACGACCAGCACCACTTCGCTCTCGGCGCGGTCATGGAAGTTGCGGATGAGGTTCGGCCCCCAGCGCCCCGCGCCGATGACGGCGATGCCGAGCATTTATCGCCGCACTCCCAGCCCGACATACACCAGCGGCCGCAGGATCGACCACCAACCGGTGATCGGCTTCATCTTCGTCTGTCCAACGGCTCGATTCGGATAGGTCTTCGTCACCGGAACTTCGGCGATCGGGTACCCGAGTTGGATCGTGCGTAGATAGAGGTAGGGCTCGAGCTCGTATTCGTTGAGCCAGGGCTGGCCAAGGTCGATTCGCGAATCGGTGAGGACATCGCGATGAATGGCGCGGAATCCATTCGTCGATTCCGTTACGCGCCGCCGCGCCGCCAGCGAGAACAGAAGCGGATGAATCCGCGTCGCGATCCTCCGATACAACGGCATGTCGCCAAAGTCGGGATTGCGTTTGAGGAATCGCGATCCCTGCACGAACATCGCCTCGCCGCGCGCGATGGGATCGAGCAGCAGCGGGATCTCCTCGGGGGCGTCTTTGTTGTTGCCGGCCATCACCACGGCGACGTCGAATCCGCGGTCGACCGCGTGGCGGAATCCTTCTCGCAGTGCCGCACCGACGCCGAGCGTGCGCTCGAGCCGGATCACGGTCGCGCCCTAGCGACTCGCACACCTCGGGCGAGCCGTCGGTGGAACCGTCGTCGACGATGAGGAGCTCGTCGACGATCTCACGCGGCGTCCGCCGGATGACTTCCCGAACCTTCTCACGCTCGTTCAAGACGGGCACGAGCGCAATGACCGAGAGATGGCGAAACATCGCGGTGATGGTACGGTAAAATCCCGCCCCGGTGCCCGTAGCCTGGTTTCTCGTCTTCGCCACGTCGGTGGCGGGGTTTCTCTTCGCCTCCGAACGGATGTGGGGCGTCCACAAGCGGCCCCTTCTGCGCCGCGGTCTCTTCGCCGACGCGCTGTACGCGCCGATGCACGTGGCTCTCCGGATCCTGTTCCGCAGCTCGATCGGCGTGGGCTTCACCCAGCTCGGCTCGTATGTCCTGCCGCGGGAGTGGACGCACCTGTTAGCCGAGCGGCCGCTCTGGATCCAGACGGTGGTCCTGCTGTTCGTCCTCGACCTCTTCTTCTACGTCATGCACCGGCTGAAGCACCGCTGGCCATGGTGGTGGCGTCTTCATGAGACGCATCACAGCTCGGTCGACCTCGATTTCTTCGCCAGCGTGCGATTCCACCCGCTCGAAAAGATCCTCGACCGCGCGATCTTCCTCGCGCCGATGATGATCCTCGGTCCATCCAACGAGGCCATCCTCATCTGGTCGTCGTGCGACGTGTTCTTCGGCATGTTCGGACACGCAAACCTGCCCTGGAAGCTCGGCCCGCTCAAGTACCTCATCGTCGGACCGGAAATGCATCGCTGGCATCACGTCAAAGACGCCGTGGTGCGCGAGTGCAACTTCAGCAACAACTTCGCCTTCTTCGACTGGATCTTCGGCACCGCGTACGTGAGCGCGGAAGAACCGCGCGACTTCGGCGTCGATGATTCCGAGTATCCGGTGGAGAACATTGCGAAGCAGTTCGTGTATGCGTTTCGGCCGGTGGAGGAAACGCCGGAGCAGGCTTTGCGGCCTGCGGAACACACGAACGCGTAGGTATGTCCCCTGCCCGGTAAGGAACCGCGGTCTCGCGTCACTCCTATAGACGTGAGGCATATCGCGGTCGTGGTCATGGTCGCCGTCATGGTGATCGGCTGCGGGAGGAGCCCTGCGGATGAACTGAATGCCATTGAACGCACGCTCGAGTACCGGCCCGTTGAAGGGCGACTCTCCGGATCGCCGTACGCGAAGCCGCCATCAGAAGGTCCGCCGGGCGAAGTAACCGGTCTTGCAAAACTCGACAAACGCAAAGCGATGGGGCTCAGTATCGCGCAGCAATCGGATGAACTGCGTGCCCGCGCGCTGCTTCTGACGGGTCAGCCAAGCGCTGCAAAGAATCTTCTGCAGAAGATCACCTCACATCGCGACGCACCTGTCACGACGTGGAACGACTACGCGGCCGCGCTCCACGCCGCTGCTGCGCCGGACGACGCACTGCAGTTGTCGATGTCGCTTGCCGCCGCGGATCGCGCGCTCGACTTACAACCCGCATTGCCGGAGGCGCTGTTCAATCGGGCGCTCATTCTGGATGCGCTGGTTCTCCACGGCGAGGCCGCTTTGGCCTGCAAGAAGTATTTAGAAGTCGATTCATCGTCAGAATGGGCGAAGGAGATCCGCGAGCGGCTGCGGAAGATCGAGTCCGCGCGATCACGAGTCGCGGTGTGGCGGGACGTCCTCATCGATCTCGAGCATGCTGCCGAGGCCGGCGATGAGCTGTTCATCAACGACGTGGCGACCAGCTATCCGGAAGAAGCACGGCGTTGGTCGGATTTCTATCTCGCGCGATGGGGTGAACGGTTTCTCGCAAAGGATCGCGAAGGTGCGGCATCCATGCTCATGCTTTGCCGCGTCATCGGGCGGGCGTTGGAAAGCAACCGGGGCGAGAGTCTCGTCGCAGATGCCGTTCGCGCAATCGAGACGAGCGCAGGATCGAGAGAACCTCTGGCGAGGGCGCATGTCGCCTATGAGCGAGGCCGTAAGGCGCTGCATAACATCGAGCGCTCACACGCGTTGCGGGCACTCGAACAGGCGCGGAAGGGATTCAGTGAGCACGGAAGCCCGATGGCTCTTCCGGCGCGCTTGTTCATGGCGACCGCTGCAGTCGATCATGCCTCCGCTACGATCCTGCGCGATCTGGCGTCGATCACTCCTCCACGCTATCGCGCATTGCGCGCGCAAATTCAGTGGCAGCTCGCGGCACTTGCTGCAGGGGGCGGATCACAGACGAGCGCCCTTCAATCCCTTCGCAGCGCAACCGCGACTTTCGAGGCACTCGGCGAGAAGCGAAATGCGGTCGCCACGAAAGACCTGACAGCAGCGCTCCTGGCAAGATCAGGATACACAAACTCGGCGTGGCGCATGCGCCACGCGGTCATGACATCCGCCGCTGAAACGGGCGACGACTTCCGTTTGATGCATTCGGTGCACACGGCCGCACGCGATGCGATCTTGGGCGGCCGTTGGGATATTGCGTATGCACTCCTGAATATCGTCGCAGGTCAATCTCATCGCCACGCTCCTTGGCGCGAGGAGGCGATCGTCTGGCGAGCCTTTGCGGCGCGTCGCGCGGGCATGCCTCGGGCCGCAGCCGCTGCTCTCGCGGAAGCTCGTGCCACAGAACGTATCGATGACTTGCGGCTGGTCGAGGCGCTCGTCGCCGAAGACGAGAAGGAGGCGGTTGCCCTGCTGACACGGTCGCTGCTTGCGAATACAGGCGATGCCACTGCGACCGCCCGCTTGCTGCTCGTGCGGGCATGCGCTCTCCGCGAAATGCGTAAGCCGATACGAGCGCAGGATGATCTCGAACGCGCGGTAAAGCTACTCGAAAGCGGTCAGGTCATGGTTGCTCCAGAGCGAATCAGGGATGCAGTCGTCGGTTCCCCGCTCGACGCCTTCGCCATGCTGGCAGACGCCCTGGACCGTCGCGGCGATCCTGCGCGCGCGCAGGAGATGCTGGAGCGCTTCCGGACCTGGCCACTGCGCGCCCGAAACCAGAGTGCCCCAGTTCGTCTACAGACGCCTCCGCCCTCGACCGTCATTGTCAGTTACGGCCTCTTTCACGATCGAGTCGTGATCTATGCGAGCAACCTGCGCGCGACCGTGGCTGTCTCTTCGGCGGAGGTCAAGCGGCTGACGGCTGCGTTCGAAGAGTCGATCGAGCAAAACGACATCCGCCGCTTCAAGAATATCGGACGTCAACTGTCGCGCATTCTCGTCGACCCGATCACAGCGATTGCGCAGCCTGGAGACACCCTCGTTTTCGTACGCGATCCGTCGCTCGGGCGCCTGCCGTTTGGTGCGCTCATGCGAGCAGACGGCCGGTATCTGATCGAAGAACACCCTGTGGTCATTACGCCGAGCACGACGGCGTGGCTTCAATCGCTGCACCGGAAGCGACGAGCTTCGCGTGCACTGCTCTCGATCGGCAACCCGCTTCTGAGTGAACAGACCGTGTCGCTGGCCAACGCGGAGGCGGAGGCGAAAGAGATCGCCGCGATGTACCCGTCGCGCGCATTGCTGATCGGCGCGGCCGCGACGAAGCAGCGGGTCATCAGCAACCTCGCGTATTGCGACGCCGCCCACTTCGCCGTACATGCAAACGCGGGTCTCGGCGAGGCGATGCCGCCGCATCTGATTCTCTCTGAGACGACGGACGACGACGGGAGGCTGACGGCGGCGGAGATTGCAGCGCTCGAGCTCGACCACATCCGCACGGTGATTCTCGCAGGATGCCAGACCGCCGCGGGCACGCGGAGTCTCGTCGAGGCATTTCTCGCGGCAGGTGCAGGGAGCGTCGTGGGGACGCTGTGGGAAGTCGACGATGCGGCGACGCGGGAGATGTCGATCACCTTCCATCGCTCGTTACGCGACGGAGCCACACCGGCCGCGGCGTTGCGCGCAGCGCAGGTCGACATGATCCGACGCGCGGCAACGCCGCGCGTCTGGGCTTCACTACAACTGTACGGCTCGGGTTTATGACCTTACGCGTGGGAACGAGTTGCGGAAAATCTGCGTTCTCCGGGTGAAACATAATGCCCACGAAGCTCTTCCTCATCTCCCCGGCGAACCTCTCCGGTACGCGCGCGAAGCAGCTCGCGTCGCCGCGGGCGTCGTTCGCGACGGCATTGCGTTATCAGTCGCCGGAGGGTGTGCCGATCGGGGATGCGTTCGAGTTCATGAGCTCGTTGTATTTCCGCGGGAAGCTCGCGTATGCGCGGCGCTTCGCGGTTCCGTCGCCGCTCATCGGCGGTGATGGGATTTTCGTGATCACGTCAGGGTTCGGGCTCGTGCCGCAGAACTGGGCGCTGACGATCGAGCGGATGAAGCGGATGCAGAAGATCGACATCGACGTGGTGACGCGCAACTACACGAAGCCGTTGAAGGAGCACGCGCAGCTCCTCGCGCGCGCGCTCGAAGACGACGCGCAGGTGGTGCTCCTCGGCAGCGTGGCCACGGGCAAGTACGTCGACATCCTCCGCCCGATCCTCGGGGACAAGCTGCGGTTCCCCGCGCACTTCGCCGGCCTCGGCGACATGGCTCGCGGGGGTCTGATGCTGCGCGCCGCGCGCGAAGGGCGCGAGCTGCCATACACCACGCTCGATGCGCCGCGGCACCGGGTGGGCGGGACGGGTAAGATGCCGGCCGAGTGGTGAAGCGCGTTCCCATCCCGACCGACCTCAACGAAGTCATCCTCAAATTCGGCGAGCGCGAGGTTCGCCTCACGAATCTCCGCAAGATCTTCTGGAAAAACCTCGGCCTGACGAAGCGCGATCTGCTGCAGTACTACGCCGACGTCTCGCCGTATCTGTTGCCGCACATCGAAGAGCGGGCGATGGTGATGAAGCGCTATCCGAACGGCGCGGAGGCGGATTTCTTCTACATGAAACGCGCGCCGGAGCCGCGGCCGGAATGGATCGACATCTGCACGATCGATCACGGCAGCGCGGGGCGCATTCCGTTCCCCATCGTGCAGGATCTGCCGACCCTTCTCTGGCTGATCAACCTCGGCTGCATCGATCTCAATCCGTGGTACGCGCGCTGCGACGACACCGACCGTCCCGACTTTCTCCACTTCGATCTCGATCCCGGTCCCGGCGCGAACTTCGAGAAAGTGCGCCAGACCGCGCTCCATCTGCGCGAGGTTCTCGACGCGCTGAAGATTTCGTCGTACGCCAAGACGACCGGCTCGAAGGGAATGCACATTTATGTGCCGATCAAGCGCGGGCCGGTGCAGAAGGAAGTGTGGGCCTTTGCCAAAGCAATCGCGCTCGAGCTCGAGTCGCGGCACCGCCAGCTCATCACCGCCGAGTACATGAAAGCGAAGCGCCCGTACGGCCGCGTACTCGTCGACTACAACCAGAACGCGTGGGGCCGTACGCTCGCGTCGATCTACTCCATCCGCCCGACGCCGGCCGCGAGCGTGTCGATGCCGGTGACGTGGGACGAGGTCGAAAATGGCATCAAGATCGAAGATTTTCGAATTGATAACGCCCTCGCGCGTCTAAAGAAGGTAGGAGACTTGTGGAAGCCGGTGCTCGGCAAGAAGAGAGTGGACCTCTACAAGGTTTTCAAGTGAGATGAAACGACTTCTGCTGCTGCTCGCGTTTTCCGTTCCCCTCTTCGCGCAGACGGTCAGGATCACGGAGAAGCCGACCGGCCTCATTCACGGAAAGCTGTTCGTGCCGGTCGTGGCCACGGATCCCGTCGTGCGGTTGCAGCTCGTCATCAACAGCGTGCCGTTCATGGAAGTGCAGGGGAAGGTGATGCGCGCGCCGGTGCACATCGGCTACTACATCCGCCGCCTGCGGATGCGCGCGATCGGCTACGACGCTGCGGGGAATGTCGTGGGCGAAGACGAGATGGTGGTGAACGACCCGCGTCCGCCGTTCCGCGTGCGGTTGCAGGCGCCGCCGCAGTGGCCGGAGAGCGGAACCGCGGCGCTGCACGCGAACGTCATCCGCCCCGCGGAGATCCGCGTGAGTGCGGTCGACTTTTATGTCGGCGAGGAAAAGATCGCGACGGATGAAACCGAGCCGTACGAGGCGAGCGTCGACGCGGCGAAGTTTCCGAATGCGATCTATACGCGCGTCGTCGCGCGCACGGCCGACGCGCAGGAATCGAACGACGTCGTGTTCTTCGGCGAGCGCGTGCAGGAGCAGATCGACGTCACGATTCAGCAGATCCCAATCTCGATCGCCGAAGGGCCGCAGGATCTGCGCGCCGAGGACCTCACGCTGCTCGACAACGGCGAGGCGCATGCGATCGAAGGACTGATCGGCGCGAACGATCAGCCCCTCAACGTGATCATGCTCATCGACTACTCGCAGAGCATGCTCAAGGAGCTGCCGGTGGTGAAGGCGGCGGCGAAGCAGTTCGCGCGCTCGCTGCTGCGGCCGCAGGACCGCATCGCCGTCGTCGGCTTCAATCAGCGCACGTTCTGGCTCACGGCGTACACAAACGACTGGAACGCGGCCGCGCAGGCCGTCGATCGCGTGCAGCCGATCGGCGAGACGCATCTGTACGACAGCGTGATCGAGATGCTGTACGAGCTGCAGAAGACGCCCGGCCGCCACGCGTTGGTCGTGCTCACCGACGGCGTCGATCAGGGCAGCCGCTTCAAGCTCGATCACCTCGTGCACTACGCGCGCTACGCCGGCATTCCGGTCTATCCGATCGTGAAGAACAAGCGCCTCTCGACCTGGATGAAGCTCGGCGTCGGGCGGATGGAGGCGAAGCGTCTCGACCGCATCGCCGACGACACCGGAGCGACGTACTTCATCATCCAGAGCGAGCGCGAGCTGGGAACCGTGTACGGCCGCATCGCGACGGAGCTGCGGGCGCAGTACCAGCTGATCTTCCACTCCGATGCCGCGATGGCGGACCAGTGGCGCTCGCTGAAGATCGATTCGAAGCGGGGGCACACGCTGCGCGTGCCGAAGGGATATTTCCCCTAGGACGCGGCGGCGAGGACGCCGCCGGATCAGCCGGCGGGACGCCGGCGTTCCCAAGCCTGTGCGCCACGTCCCTCCGCCTCCAGGCACAGACCGTGAACCGGCCGGTCGCGAATGACCGAGCCCGGCGCGCCACTTTTCCCCGAGGAGGTGAAACGGCATCGCATCCACCGCGGGTTGGTGACCCAGCGGCAGGAGCACATCTTCACCTGGATCGCGGTGGTGGTGGTGATGCTGTACGTCACGGCGTGGATCGGCTCGATCGCGGAGATCTATCGGCTGCGCGACACTCCTCAATTCGTCGGGCCGGGCGAACACACGGAGCCGGCCGAGCCTCCCGCGACGCCATCGGAACAAATCACCGGCATGTTCTTCGGCCCGCCCGCGCCGCCGGCTGAGTTTCTCAACCAGGCCGTCGAAGGCATGTTCCACAAGCTGCGCGGCGAGAGCGGCGAGCTTCGCTACACCCTCGAGCTGCCTGGGGCGCGCGTCACCGATACCGTCACGGCGCCGCGGGCGCCCGGCATCTACGAAGTCGCGGACGACATCAGCATCGTCACGCTCGTCCCGCGCTCGACCAAACGCAACGGCCGCATCGGCACGTACTCCCTCGGCACGTGGCCGTTCGAGGGCGGCGGCCGCCCGCGCACCGAGCGCTACGCCGCGCCGCTCGGGTTCATTCAGGTCACGCCGCAGAATCAGAATTTCCAAGTGTCGGAGCATTTCGAGCTCCGGCAGTTCCTGACGAAGGATCAGTTCAGCGTCTGGCCGAAGTATCTGCTCCTCGATCCGCGTCTCATCGACAAGCTCGAGCTGACGATCGAGGAGCTGCAAAAGGAAGGCGTGCGCGTCGAGCACGTGCACGTGATGAGCGGCTTCCGCACGCCGCGCTACAACTCCGGCGGCGGCAACACAGCCGGGCGCGCGAACCTCAGCCGGCACATGTACGGCGATGCGTCGGACGTCTACGTCGACAACAACCGCGACGGGCAGCCGGATGACATCACCGGCGACCGCCGCGTGACGGTCGCGGATGCGGAGCGCTTCGCGCGCGCGGCGGAACGGGTGGAAAAGAACTACCGCTCCCTCGTCGGAGGGATCGGCGTGTATGTCGCCTGCTGCGGGCACGGACCTTTCACGCACATCGACGTAAGGGGATTCCGAGCGCGTTGGCGCGGCAGCGGCAGTGGGTGAAGACAGGAGGTACCGTGGTCGAAGAAGTGCATTGTCCCGAGTGTCATTCAGCACGCCCCAACCCGGCGGTGGTATGCCCGGAGTGCGGCGCGCCGCCGATCGTTCAGGGCGACAAACGCGGCACGGACGAAGAGGTGCGCGAGCAGGATCTCGAGCCGTACGTGACGCTGCGCTACATCGCGCGGCTGTTCAAGATCCTGGCGGTGCTGATGGTGATCCTGCTCATCGGCGAGATCGTCGCCGGCCTGACGCGCGAGTCCCTGGATGCGTTGCCGACGCTGATCGCCGAGATCACGAAGATGCTCGTCGTGGCGGGCCTGATGTGGGGCGGTGGCGATCTGACGCTGCTCATGATCGACGCCGGCCATGACCTCCGCGTCGCGCGCATTCTCCTCGGGCGCATCAACGCCGAGCTGCATCGCAAGGCCGCGGAAGATCAGCAATCCAAGCCGTCATCCTGAGCGTAGCGAAGGATCTCAAGTTACGTAGCTTGAGATCCTTCGCCGTCTTCGCGGCTCAGGATGACGAAGGGCGCTCAGCGCGCGCCCAGCTCTTCTTTGCGCGTCTGCATCCGCTCGCCGAGCTCGCGCAGCTCGTTGCGCTCGAGCGCCTTTCGCGCGCGCGGAAACATTTCCTTCTCTTCCTCGTCGGCGTGATGCTCGACGATGTCCTTGAGCACTTTCGCCTTCGCCTTCAGCTCCTCGGGCGTCGAGCCTTCGCTCACTTCCGGCATCACCAGATCGACGACGTGATGCTCCTCGAGGGCCTCGAAGTACAGCTTCTTGTCTTCCTTCTTCCGCGCCGCGTCGCGATAGGCGGGATAGAAAATCTCTTCTTCGATCGTCGTGTGGATTTTCAGCTCCTGCTCGACCTGCGCGAGCAGTTTGCCTCGGCGCGCGCCGGTGGCGTTCTCGAGTTGTCCGAGAAGTCCGCGTACTTTTTCGTGATCCTGTTTGAGCAGCGCGATCGCGTCAGTTGGTTTTTTCGTTTTTTGTGCAGCCATTCGTGATCCTCCCGCGCGGGAAGGATCACGATGCATGCCTACTGATTGGGGGCGATCGCGCGCGTCATCACTTCGCGCAATTCGCGAAAGACGTTCTCCGGCGGGATTCCGAGCTCGCGATACGTCGCCGCGCGCTTGAGCAGCGTCTCCGCGGTCTTCTCGTCGAAGATGCGCGTGTCGACGATGCGGTTGTTCAACTCGCAGAACGCGACGAGCGAGGCGAGCGCGACGCGGCGATTGCCGCCGCGGAACGGGCGCGCCTGCAGCAGCGCGAAGACGAACGCCGCGACTTTGTCGGCGAAGCCGGGATAAGCCTCGCGGCCGAGGGTTGTGACTTGCGGGCGCTGGACGGCGGATACGAGACCGAATTGCGATTCGACGACGCCGGGATGCGCCTGCGTGCCGCCGAACTCCGACGACACCGCGCGATGCAGCTCGATGACGTCCTGCACCGTCAGGTATCGAACGCCGCCGTCAGTCGGTGAGCCGGCGGAGGGCGTTAGGAAATTTCTTGAGGGCGCGCTTGAAGGCGTTGCCGATGACGGGGTTGCTGAAACCGCCTTCGGCGACGGGGGCGCGGGGCGCGGACTTGCCGTTGGAGCCGCCGCCTTTGGCGGCGTTGGCTTTGGGGACGGCTTCAGCTTTGGAGCCGGCTTGCTGCTTTTTGGGGGCTTCTGCGGCTTTGGGGCTGGCTTGGGCTTTTTTTCCGCCGCTTTCTTTGCCGGCTTGGGTGCTTTTACCGTTTTTGGCGCCTTTGCTGGCTTCGACGGCTTTGCTGGTTTTTTTGTTCCCTGAGGCTTGGCTGGCTGCTTTTTTGGCTTTTGCTTTGTCGCCATGCGTCATTTCAGTCCTCAGGCCGATATCGTATCTCCGTTAAGTGCTTGAGTCAACAAAGTTTAGGATGGTGTCAGCAGTTGACCCGCCGAGAATGGAAAATGGCCGTTGAAGCTAAGTAACTGAAAAGGAACTATTTAGAGGATTTGCACAGTGCACCGATTCTTGTGCATCAAGCCTCTTCGACTTCGGCGGCTTCGCCGGATCCCTCGACCAGCGGCTTCGCATCAATTGCAAGGAAGTCCTTGGCTTTCTGCGTGACGCCGAACGTTTCCCGATTTCCGTTCGTTTCCAGCCACCCTTTGTCGACCAGCGAGACTGCCGGAGCCTCGCCGCCGCCGGCCGGATGTTTGATGGCCTTGATCTGCTCGAGGGTGAGCGATTCGGCGTTCAGGCGCCGGAACTCCTGCAGCACACGTATTTCCTGTGGGGTCAATCCGTTCGGAAGGATGATCGCCATGGCTGCGCATTATAAGGCTGGCAGCGCGGACACCAGAACGTGAGTCGCGCGTCGCGGCCTTGTCTCTTCACCGAGATCGGCGTGCCGCACTTGCGGCAGGGTTTGCCTCCGCGGCCGTAGACGTACTTGGACTGCGACGGATCGAGGCTGAACGTCGTGTTGCGCCCCTGCGTCCGCTTCCGGATGTTCGCGAGCATCAGCTTGCGGGCGATGCGCAGCAGCTCTGCGTGTTGTTCATCCGTGAGCTTCGATGCAAACGGATTGATGCGACCGAGGAACAGCACTTCGGATTTGTACTCGTTGCCGATGCCGGCGACGACGCGCTGGTTGAGGAGGACGTCCGCGATCTCGTCCGCCTCGCGTTCGCGCATGCGGCGCATCGCTTCTTCGGCGTCGAACGACTCGCCGAGGAGATCGGGACCGATTTCGACGACGGTATTGAATCCCGGCCACGGGGATGTTGAAGCCGACGGCGATCCAGGTGTCGGTCTCGAGGACGATGCGCATGTCGCTGCGCCGCTTCCGCCAGCGCTCGCCGGGACGATAGAGATGCCACGAGCCGTGCATCCGCATGTGTGTGTGCAGATGCAGGTCGCCCGAGAAATCCATCAGCAGATTCTTTCCTTCGGCGCGGACGCCCTCGATCGTGCGGCCGGCAACTTCAACGCGCGCGAGCTGCGGAAACACGCTCTCGAATCGCGTGATGGTGCGTCCGGCCAGCGCCGCGTGCAGCGTGCGCGCGGCGCGATGGATCGTGTCTCCCTCAGGCATTTCGGAGTCTGAATCTACCCGCAATCGCGCGATGGTAGGGATTCGCCGCCTTCGCGGCTCTCCTTAGTTGTAATTCCATAAAGGAGGAAACATGAATCGGATTCTTCAGTGGAAGCAGTCGCCTGCGAAAGCGAAGGTGGAGCAGAGCCGGGAATGCGACAGCACGTATGTGTACGTGTTCGCCGGACATGGAACGACGGATGGCCACGGTGTGTGGCACATGAGCCTTCGGGATATCGTCTGCGATCCGCCCGGCATCCGGCACGACTCCACGCCCTCCATCACGGCGCTCACGACTTATGGCAGCCGGGAAAAGGACAACACAGGCGCCCGCTTCGTTCCGCATCCCTTTCTGCTCTCCGCCTTCATCTTCGGCGACGACGTGACGATCCACAGCTTCCAGGTCGACGGCCGGACGCCCGCTCCCGACGTGAGGTTCTCGTGGCACATGGTGTTCGAGGGCGAGCTGGTCAAATGAGCCGCGGTCAGGCATGGGGTCTCGCGCGCATCTGATACCCCATCGCCGTGGCTACGAACCCCGCCTCGGCGAGGAACGGCGCGAGCCCGCTGCGCGCGGCGGGCTCGTCGTTGATCTCGGCGACGAGGAGCGCCCGCCGCCGTCCGCCGTGCACGATGTTCGCGAGCGTCTCAGCGACCGCACGCGCAACCGTCGAGCGCAGCGGCTCGTTTTCCGGCAGAAAAACGTACAGCTGCTTTTCGCCGCGCGAGAGGTAGCAGGCCATGAGTCCGTTCACGAGAATCACCTGCGCGCCGACGCTGCGCGAGAGCGTCCACGGAGACTCCGGCCACTTCACGATCGCGCCGTACGGATTCGCCGGATCGGTCGCGGCGAGCAGTACGACCTCGGCTTTCTCCGGCTCTTCGCGCAGCCCGCGCAGCAGATCGACCGCGCCCGCGCTTGCGAATTGCGTCGCGCCGAGGCCGGCGACGAAGTAGCCGCGGCGAATGCGGCCGGCGTCTTCCATTCCTTTGAGCACGGGATAGACCGAGGCAAAGCCGGGCGCCTCGCGCGTAACGATGCCGTAGCGCGCGAGCATCTGCTGCGCGAGCGCGGTCGCGCGCTCCGTCTCCGTGCCGCGCGGCGGCGGCACGAGCGACCAGCGCCCCTGCGTCGATGCCGGCGCAATGCGGCGCGAGCGGAAGCCGCTCGCGCGCGGCTGCTTCGGGCGCGTGTACGCGCGTAGCGCGTGGAAGGTGTCGTTCGTGATTGCACCTTGCCAGACCAGGTCCCAGAGGGCGTCTACCAGGTCTTTCGGGAAGCCGCCGAGGGCGGATTGGATGTCGCCGAAGAAGGAGGCGCCGTGCTCCAAAAGGTACTGTCCTATCGGACTTATCGGTCCTGTAGGTCCCATAGGACGATGCAAGAGCGGGAAGTGGTCCGTCAAAAACAGCGCGATCCGCCCGTCCTTTTCGCCTAACGGCTCCACGCCCGCCCAGACGATCTCGCCCGCTGCGCTGAGGGTGTCGAGATCGGACGGCTTGTAGTCTTCGATGCGCGCAGCGAGGATCTCGCTCTCGAAAATCGACGCGGCCATCGGGAAGCCCTGCAGCGACTCGATCACTTCGAGCAGCGCGTCGAGGCCGCGGCGTTTCTTCGTCGCGTGCTGCCAGTTCGTGAAGAGGCGCGCGAGCACCGGCGGGTCGACCGGCTCGGCCTCCTTGCGCAGCTTCGCCAGCGAGCGGCGGCGGATCGTGCGCAGCACGTCGGCGTCGCACCACTCGCGCTGCGTGCCGTTCGGGCGGAACTCGCCTTCGATCAGGCGTCCGCGCTCGACGAAGCGCTCCATCGCCACCGTGGCGACGGCGACGCCGATGCCGTAGCGCTTCGCGACCTCGCCCGGCGTGAACGGTCCATGCGTGCGCGCAAAGCGGAGGACGAGATCGCCGATCGGATCGGCGACCGGCTGGAGATAGCGCTCCGCGACGCCGTGCGGAATCGGAGTGCCGATCGCATCGCGATAGCGCGCGGCGTCTTCGATGGCGATGAAGCGCTTCTCGCGCGCGACGCTGACTTCGAGGATGCGGCGCTGCTTGAGGAGATCGCGCACCAACTGTGTCATTCCGAGCCCCGCAGAGGGCGAGGAATCCCCTGTCTCGCGCGAATCGGGGGATCCCTCGCGCTCTGCGGCGCTCGGGATGACACGCAAGGCAAGTTCCTCCGCGGAAAGATCGCCGAGGCGCAGCAGCAGATCGTGAACCGCATCGGCGCTACGCGCCTTTCGCTCCTCGACGAGATACTGCAGTTCGAGCTCCGTTTGCGCGAGCGCGTCGATGTCGAGCAGCTCGCGCAGCTCCGGCTCGCCTAACAGCTCGCGCAGTTGCGACTGATCGATCGCCAGGGCTTGGGCGCGGCGCTCGGCGAGCGGCGCGTCGCCGTCGTAGAGGAAATTCGCGACGTAGCGGAAGAGCACCGAGGCCGCGAACGGCGAGGGCTTGTCGGTATCGGCGGTGACGACGCGGATCGTGCGCGCGCGGATGCGCTTGGTGATGTCGACGAGCGCCGGTACATCGAAGACATCACGCAGCGTCTCGCGATAGGCCTCGAGGATGATCGGGAACGAGCCGAATCGCGACGCGACCTGCAGCAGGTCGTACGCGCGCTTGCGCTGCTGCCAGAGCGGCGTGCGTCCCTGCACGCGCCGGCGCGGCAGGAGCAGCGCGCGGGCCGCGGCCTCGCGGAACTTCGCCGCGAACATCGAGCTCCCGCCAAGCTGGCGGAGGATGAGTTGTTCCACTTCGTCGGGATCGGGCAGCATCAGCTCCGCGGCCGGCGGCTGCTCGGTCTCGGGGAAGCGGACGATGAAGCCGTCGTCGCTCCACATCGTCTCGATGTCGATGGCCAGCTCATTGCGCACCTTCGCCGCGACGGCCATCGCCCAAGGCGCATGAATCTTTCCGCCGAACGGCGAGAGGACGCAGACGCGCCAGTCGCCCAGCTCGTCGGTCACGCGCTCGATGACGATGGTGCGGTCGTCCGGCACCGCGCCGGTCGCGTCTTCCTGATCCTTCAGATACTGCAGGAAGTTCTGCGCGGCCAGCTCGTCGAGATCGTGCCTCTGCGTGAGCCGCTTGATCGCGTCGCCGCGCTTCGACTCGCGGATCTCGCGCACGAGTTTTCCGATCGCCTCGCCGAACGGAACGGTTCGCTCCGCGGCGTCGGCTTTCCAGAACGGCATCTTGCCCGGCTGTCCCGGCGCGGGTGTGACGATGACTTTGTCGTGGGTGATGTCTTCGATGCGCCACGTCGACGCGCCGAGGATGAATGTCTCGCCGACGGAGGCCTCGAAGACCATTTCTTCGTCGAGCTCGCCGACGCGCGCGGACTGATTCTTCTCCGCGCCGGCGAGGAAGACGCCGTACAGACCGCGGTCGGGAATCGTGCCGCCGCTGGTGATGGCGACGTGCTTCGCGCCTTCGCGCGCGGTGAGCGTGTTCGCGACGCGGTCCCACGTGAGCCGCGGCCGCAGCTCCGCGAATTCGTCGGACGGATACATGCCCGACAGCATGTCGAGGACGCCGTCGAACGCGGTGCGGCTCAGTTCCGCGAACGGCGCCGCGCGCCGGATCGTCGCGAACAATTCATCCGCGTTCCACGAATCCACCGCCACCATCGCCACGAGCTGCTGCGCCAACACATCCAACGGATTCCTCGGATACCGCGTCGGCTCGATCATCCCCTCATGCATCGCCTCGGCGACGGCCGCGCAGGCAACGAGGTCTCCGCGGAACTTCGGGAAGATGATCCCGCTCGACGCCGCGCCGACCTGATGGCTCGCGCGTCCGATGCGCTGCATCCCCGAGGCGATCGACGGCGGCGCTTCGATCTGAATGACGAGATCGATCGCGCCCATGTCGATGCCGAGCTCCAGCGACGACGTCGCGACGAGTGCCGGCAAGCGTCCCGACTTCAACGCATCCTCGATCTCCACGCGCTGCGCGCGCGCGATGGAGCCGTGATGCGACTGCACGAGCGTCTCTCCCGCCAGCTCGTTCAGCGCCGCGGCCAACCGCTCCGCGAGCCGGCGCGAGTTGACGAAGATGAGCGTCGACGTGTGCGCGCGAATGAGCTCGAGCAGCCGCGGATGTACCGCCGGCCAGATCGACGGCGCCCGCGGCCCCGCCGACGCCGGCCCGCTCGCGATCTCCAGCGACTCCGCGACACGCGCCATGTCTTCGACGGGGACTTCGACTTTCAGCGTGGAGTTGTTTTTTTTCGCCGGTGTTGATGATGGTGACGGGGCGGTAGTGCGCTTTTGTGTGATCGGCAAACTCTTCGTGGAGATCGGGTTGCTCGGTTGCTCGGTTGCTCGGTTGCTCGGGACTGCGCAACTGCGCAACCGCGCAACCGCCCAGGAATCGGGCCACCTCCTCCAACGGCCTCTGCGTCGCCGACAACCCAATCCTCTGCGGCTCCCGCTCACACCGCATCGCTAATCGCTCGAGCGAGAGCGCCATGTGCGCGCCGCGTTTGTTCGGGACCAGCGCGTGGATCTCGTCGATGATGATCGTCTGGATGCCGCGGAGCATTTCTCGCGCGTTCGAGGTCATCATCAAATAGAGCGATTCGGGGGTGGTGATGAGGATGTCGGCGGGGTCGCGGGCGAATCGGGCGCGCTCGGATTGCGGGGTGTCGCCGGTGCGGATGGCGATCTCGGGGAGGGTCACGGCGTCGGCGCGCGATTGGGCGACGTTGGTGATGCCGATCAGCGGCGCGCGGAGATTGCGCTCGACGTCGACGGCGAGCGCTTTCAAGGGCGAGATGTAAATCACGCGGCAGCGGCGCTCCTTTTCCGGACGCGGCACGAACATCAACTGGTTGATCGCCCAGAGGAACGCCGTGAGCGTTTTGCCGCTGCCGGTGGGGGCGGTGATGAGCGTGTGCTCGCCGTTGGCGATGGCCGGCCAGCCGAGCTGCTGGGCGCGCGTCGGCGAGGCGAATGACGCCGCAAACCATTCCCGCACCGCGGGATGAAACGGCGCGAGCGCCGGGTCGGAAAGCATTGTGAGGCGCGTCACTTCGCTGGACAACCTGTAGGTCCGCTGCAAGAATAGTGGCTAGTCCCCATCGCGCGAAGAGAGTGAAGGACGGGAGATGCGGCTGAAGGTGCTCGGCGCTTATGGAGCGTCGGATGCAGAACACAATCTGACCGGCTACCTGCTCGACGACTGGCTGGCCGTCGACGCCGGCACGCTGACCTCCAAGCTCTCCTTCGCCCAGCAGGCGCGCATCCAGGGCGTCTTCATCACCCACCCGCACGCCGATCACATCCGCGACCTGCCGCATCTCATCCACAATCGCTTCAGCCAGCAGGCGCCGCCGCTGACCGTGTTCGCGTCGAAGGAAGTCATGGACATCCTCGCGCGCGACGTCTTCAACGGCGTGGTCTGGCCCGACTTCTCGGGGATCATCTCGCCGCTCACGAACAAAGCGGGCGTGCAATATCGCGCGCTGACGCCGGGAAAACGGATCGTCTTCAATGACGTCGGCCTAACAGCCGTCGCCGTCGATCATGCCATTCCCGCCGCGGGCATCATCGTGGAGATGGGCGGGCAGGCGATCGTCTTCACCGGCGACACGGGGCCGACGCAGGAGATCTGGAAGCGGACGAACAAGACCCAGAACGTCGTCGCCGTGGTGACCGAGGCCTCGTTTCCGAATGATCAGCAATCGCTGGCGGATGAGACCGCGCATCTTTCGCCGCAGACGTTCGGCGACGAGTTGAAGAAGATCACCGTCGACGCGCCGGTCTACGCGAGCCATCGCAAGATTCCGTACGAGCGCGACATCGAGTCGCAGATCCGGAACCTGCGCGACCGCCGCGCGCGCGTGTTGCTCGAGAAGAACTACACGCTGTAAGGCGCAGAGGCTCAAAGGCTCAAAGAGACTTCGGCCACATGCGTTTTTCCTTTGAGCCTTTGCGCCCTGGCCCCCTTTGAGCCTCACCGGATCCCCAGCTCCGCGTACACCGCCTTCGCGTCGTACACCTTCCCGTCCTTCACCACCGTCACCACCTTGCGGATGTCGCTGATGTCTTTCGTCGGGTCGCCGTCGACGAGGATGAAGTCGGCGAGCTTGCCGGGCTCGATCGTGCCGAGGTCCTTGTCGCGCTTGAGAAGCTGCGCGGGAACGAGCGTGGCGATGCGAAGCACATCGGCGGGCGGGATGCCGGCGAGCGCGTAGAGCTCGAGCTCGCGATGGAGGGCAAAGCCCGCGAACGCGTCAGTGCCGGCGACGATCGTCACGCCGGCGTCGTGCGCCGCCTTCACGAGATCGAGCATGCGCTGGAACGACGCGCGATATTGCAGGTCCTTTCCTTCCGGCACCGGCAGTCCGCCGATGTAGAGAGTGCGGCGCACCTGCGGCGGCAGGCGATCGGCGATCATTTCGTAGGCAGGATCGACCGAGCCGGTGCGCGCGGTGAACATCGACCCGAAGATGTTCACCGTCGGATCGATCGCGACGTTCTTCGCCTTCAGCTTCTCCAGAAACGCGCGTACCTCGGCGGAATTCACGTCGAGATCCGCGCCGCGATTGGCGGGCTCGGTGAACCGCGCCGGCGTGCGCGTCTCCTTCACGTCCGGCATGAAGTTGAGAAAGAGCATGTTCGCGTGCTGGATCTCGTCGTAGCCGGCGTCGACGGCCTGCGACGCGGTCATCCCCGCGGGAATGTGCCCGCTCACGCGCAGCCCTTTTTCATGGGCGTAGCGCGTCAGGAACGGCACGAGCTCCGGCTTGATCGAGCTGTAAATCTTCAGTCCTTCGTAGCCCTTCGAGACCAGGAAGTCGATCCTCTCGCGGCCTTCCTCCTCGTTGTCGATCAGCAGCTTCGTCGGTCCCTGATACGGACCGCGCCCGTCGACGAGTCCCGCGAGCACGAGCCGCGGGCCGATCGCTTCGCCGCTCTCGATCTTGCGCTTCAGCTCGAGGAGCGAGTCGGGATCGTTGCCGAGGTCGCGCGCGGACGTGACGCCGGCGGCGATCTGCAGCATCGCGTCGGTCTCGCCGATGTGCACGTGCATGTCCCACAGACCGGGCAGCACCATTTGCCGCCGCGCGTCGATGAGATCGGCGGCGTTGCGCGCGGTGCCGATGTTGTCGACGGAGACGATGCGGTTCTCCTCGACGACGATGATCTGCGGCTCCGACACGGTGCCGGTGCGCGGATCGAAGATGCGCGCGTTCGTGACGAGGAGGCGATCGCCCGCGGGCCGGCGCGTCAGCTTCGCCGCGAGCGTTTTCCCGCGCTCCTTCGTACGCGCATCCTGCGCGTCGACGAGCTGCTTGATGTCGCCTTCGAATCCCTCGCGGATCGCGGAGAACCACGACGACACGGTGCCGAAGAAGTGATTCTGATCGTCGAGCCACACTTCGAACGGCTGCAGGCCGAAGCCGCTCACTTCGTACGCGTTGATGTGCGTGCCGCGCAGATTCGCGTCGCCCACTTTGCGAACCGAGACTTCTCCGCCGCCGGCGAGCAGCATCTTTCCGCCGGCGCGCAGCACCGCCGCAGCGTCGATGCCCGCTTCCTCGGGCGGCCCGTACATGCTCGAGTAGAGCTTGCCCGGCTCGTCCTGGCCCGACTCGGAGGTGTTCTTCCACACCGCCATGCCGTTCTCCACGGTGAAGCGCTCCTCGATCTTCTGCTTGAGGTAGTCGTTGCCGGTGGTCTGCATCGACACCGGTACTCCGTCGCGCAGCTTCATCACCGTGTGCGTTTTCGGACCGCGGCCGCGGTCGTTGTATTCGAAGTCGACCGTGACGTCGTTGCCGCGCGTGGTCACGACCTGCGTGCCGGCGCGCTTGCCGCTCATCAGCACCGTGGAGCGTCGTTGGGTGGCGCACGAAACGAAAGCGAAAGCGAAAGGAAGGCGAGGAAAAGAAGCGCGCGTTTGTTGGACATTGCCCGTAATTCTAGAATGCCCGCGGCCATGGCGCGTCAGCCGTTCACGGCGATCATCCACACCCTCAACGAGATCGAGAACATCGAGGACGTGATTCGTTCGATCGAGTTCGCGGACGAGATCTATCTCGTCGACTCGTTCTCGAGCGACGGCACGGTGGAGCTCGTGCGGCAGAAGTTTCCGCAGGTGCGCGTCGAGCAGCGCGAATACCTCGGCGCGGCGTCACAGAAAAACTGGGCAATCGACCGCGCCGCGCATGACTGGATCTTCGTCATCGACGCCGACGAGCGCGTGACGCCGCCGCTGCGCGACGAGCTGCTGCGCACGCTCGAAGGGCCGCTCGATCACTGGGCGTACTCGGTCGGCCGCCGCAACTTCATGCTCGGCAAGGAAGTGAAGTACAGCGGCCTGCAGCGCGATCGCGTGACGCGCCTCTTTCATCGCGGACACGCGCGCTATCCGAACAAACGCGTGCACGCGGACCTCGTCGTCGACGGGCCGGCGTTCGACCTGCGGCACAAGATGGAGCACTACTACATCCGCACGTTCGATCACATGATCGCGAAGATGACGCGCTACGCGAACTGGGCCTCGGCGCAGATGTACATCGACGGCAAGACCACCGGTCTGTGGGGCATCTTCAGCCACACCATCGGCAAGTTCGTGCGCGACTATGTTTTCAATCTGGGCTTCCTCGACGGCACGCGCGGCCTCATCTCCGTCGGCATGCACGTCTATTACACGTTCTGGAAGTACGCAAAGCTGTGGGAGCTCACGCAGCTCAAACGCCTCGGCAAACCGGTGCCGCTGCCGAAGCTCGATGAGGAAGAGGGGCGGTGGGAATTGCCGTGGTTGAAGAACAACCCGTCATCCTGAGCCGCGCAGACGGCGAAGGATCTCGCCTGAGAGGCTCATGCCACGAAGCTTGAGATCCTTCGGCGTCTTCGCGCCTCAGGATGGCGGTGCTAATCCGCCGGCTCGACCACGACCTTCAATCCATCCACGCCCCGCACCCGCACGCGCGCCCCTTCCGCGATTGACGTTCGCGCGGTCGCGTTCCACAGCTCTCCGTGCACGAATACTTTGCCGCCGGGATCGAGTGACGTGCGCGCGACGCCGATCTCGCCGATCATCCCCTCGGTGCCCGTGGCGACACGGTTCTTGTGCGCGCGGACGACGAGCGTCATCAGGAAGATCGCGATCGCGCCGATCGGCACGCTCACCGCGATCGCCGTCATCAGTTGCACGCGCATCTCCGGAATCGGTCCATCGACGAGCAGCATCGCACCAATGATCATGCAAATCACGCCGCCCGTGCCGAGGACGCCGTAGGACGTGAACTTGGCCTCGAGCGCGAAGAGGATGAACGCGACGAGGATCAGCGCGAACGCGGCGTAGCGCGTCGGCAGCAGATTCATCGCGAAGATCGCCAGCACGACGCAGATCCCGCCGACGACGCCGGGCAGGATCGCGCCGGGATGATTGAACTCCGCGTACAGCGCGAGCGCGCCGACGGCGAGAAGGAGGAAGAGGATGTTCGGATCCATGATCTTCGACAGCACGCGCTGGCGAAGCGTCATCTCGTACTCGATGATCGGCTTGTTCGCGACATGCAGCACGGTGGTTGTGCCGTCGAAGCGCTTGATCGTCTTTCCGTCGGCCCAGCGCAGCAATGACGGCACATTCGCGGCGACGACGTCGACCAGCTTCAGCGCGAGCGCCTCGTCTTCCGTGAACGACTTCGCCTCGCGCACGCCGCTCTCCGCCGCTTTCACGTTGCGGCCGCGGCGCTGGGCGATGCTGCGGATGAACGCCGCGGCGTCGTTCTGCAGCTTCATCTTCATGACGTCATCGAGCTTCTCGCCGAGGACGACCGGGTGCGCGGCGCCGGTGTTGGTGCCGGGAGCCATTGCGGCGACGTCCGCCGCTTCGAGGATGAAGAAGCCCGCGGACGCGGCGCGCGAGCCGCTCGGGCCGACCCACACGATCACCGGCACGGGCGACTTGATGATCTTCTCGACGATCCCGCGCATCGACGTCTCGAGACCGCCGGGCGTTCGCAGCTCGATGATCACGGCGTCCGCCCGCCGCGCCGCCGCCTGATCGAGCGCGCGGCCGATGTACTCGTCGCTGATCGGATGAATCATGTCGTCGACTTCGACGCGCATCACATCCGCAGAGGAAACGGCAGCGCTTAGAAGAACGAGAACGGCGAGCGTGGCGGTCTTCATGCGCCTATTGTTACGATTCCGCGCATGCCCGTCACGCTCATCTTCATCGCCGCCATGGGCGGCCTGGCGTTCTACGCCATTCGCCATCAGCTCCAGAAGGTCCGCGAGCGGCGCGAGCTGCAGGTGAAGCATCCCGGCGAGCCGTGGATGTGGCGGCCCGACTGGGCCGACCGCGCGGTGCGCGACGAGCAGTCGATCCGCAGCGGCTTCCTCTGGGCGTTCGGCTTCCTCTGGATCCTGATGTCGGTGCCGACGGCGTTCGCGATGTGGGCGACCCAGGATCGCGATCGCGTGATGCTGATCTTCCTCGCGCTCTTCCCGATCGTCGGCGTCTGCGTGTTGCTCGCCGCGCTGTATCAATCGCTGCGCCGCCGCAAATACGGCATCTCGCTCTGCCGGCTCAATCGTGTCCCCGTTCCCCTCGGCTCGATGTTCCGCGGCGAAGTGCAGACGCGCGTGCACGCGATGCCGGAGCACGGCTTCCAGACGCGGCTCACGAACGTGCGCCGCGAAGTGCGCGGCTCGGGGCGCAATCGCTCCACGCGCGAGACGGTGCTGTGGCAGGACGAGCAGACGGTCGGCAGCGGCGCGGCGATGCCGCATCCCGAGGGCATGCGCATCCCGCTGCAGTTCGCGATTCCGGTCGATGGGGAGGCGACGGACGACACGAATCCGCGCGACTCGATCCTGTGGCGCCTCGAAGTGCGCGCCGATGTTCCGGGCATCGACTACATCGCGCGCTTCACGCTGCCGGTCTACCGCGTCGAGGGCGCGCCGGAGGCGGATTACTTTCCGGTGCACAACGTGCCGTCGTGGACGCCGCCGCCGTACGTCGCGTTTCAGCAGACGCGCAGCGGCGGCGAAGAAGTGATCGTGAAGCCGGTGGCGGGCTTCGGCGACTGGTTCTTCTACCTGTTTTTCATCGCGCTCTGGTACGGCGCGTTGGCGTTCGTGCTGCGCTTCGGCGTACCGCTCTGGGCGGTGGTGGGCTTCGGCCTCTTCGGCGCGCTGGTGCTCTTCGCCGCCGCCGACCTCCTCGCCGGCCGCAGCGTGACCTCCGCCGATCAACAATCGCTCACAACGCGCCGCGGCCTCTTCGGCATCGGCAGAACGCGCACGTTTCCGGCGAGCGACGTCGAAGACATCGTCGCGCGCATCGGAAGGACGACGGGCAATATCGCGCGCTACAACGTCGAGGCCCGCTTTCGCAGTGGGAAGGCGCGTTCCATCGCCAGGAATCTGATGAGTCGCCGCGACGCCGAGGGCGTGGCAGAACGCATCAAGCGGGCGTTAGGCCGTTAGATCCGCATGACGTCGAACTGCTCGTGATGCAGCGTCTCATCCGGCTTGAACACGAGATGGATGCCCATGGTCCGCTCGACTTCCTCGAAGATCGGATCGCCGGTGTGCAGCGTGCCGTAGACGACCGGGTTCACGCGCACGATCACGTCCTGTCCTTCGTGCAGATCGCGCTGCTTCATCAGCTCGCGCCAGATCTCCAGCGCGATGGTGGTGTTCGACTTGATCCGCCCGCTGCCGCCGCAGTACGGGCAGGCCTGCGTCAGGGAGCGCTCGAGGCTCTGCCGCACGCGCTTGCGCGTCATCTCGATCAAACCGAACTCGGAGATCTGCAGGATCTTCGTCTTCGAGCGGTCTTTGCGAATTTCGTTTTCGAGCGCTTCGAACAGCCGCTGCCGGTTGTTCGCGTCCTCCATGTCGATGAAGTCGAGGACGATGATTCCGCCGAGATCGCGCAAACGGATCTGCCGGACGATCTCCTTCGCCGCCTCGAGGTTCGTGCGGAACACGGTTTCTTCGAGGTTCTTCTTCCCGACGTACTTGCCCGTGTTCACGTCGATCGCAACCAGCGCCTCGGTCTGATTGATGACGATGTAGCCGCCCGATTTCAGCCAGACTTTCGACTTCAGCGCCTTCGCGATCTCCGGCTCGATGCCGAACTCTTCGAAGATCGGCTCGTCGCGGCGGAAAAGCCGCACGCGCGGCACGAGCTGCGGCTGGATCTGATCGAGGAACTCGACGATGCGCTGGTATTGATCGACCGAGTCGACCCACACGCTTTTGAACTCCGGCCCCAGCACGTCGCGGATCGTGCGCAGGACGAGATCGAGGTCGTGATGGATCGCGGTCGGCGCCGACGATTTTTCACCGCGGCGCTTGATGTGCTCCCACAGCTCGGTGAGATAGCGGAGGTCGGCGAGGAACTCTTCTTCGCCGCGTCCCTCGCCTGCGGTGCGCACGATGAAGCCGCCGTGGTTGCCGTTGCGGATGCGGTCGAGGATCTCTTTCAGTCGCGCGCGTTCCGTTTCGTCTTCGATGCGCCGCGAAACGCCGATGTGATTGACGGTCGGCATGTAGACGAGGAAGCGTCCCGGCAGGGTGATGTGGCTGGTGATGCGCGCGCCTTTGCCGGCGATGGTGTCCTTCGACACCTGCACGACGATTTCCTGCCCCTCGCGCAGCAAATCCGCGATCGAGGCCTCGGGGCGATGCAATTGCGTGACTTCGTCGAGATGCAGCTCGTCCGGCGTTTCGCTCCCGTACTCCTCGAGGTCTTCGATGACGTCGGAGACGTAGAGGAAGGCGTCGCGGTCCAAGCCGAGGTCGACGAAGGCGGACTGCATGCCCGGAAGGACCTTCGTGACGCGGCCTTTGTAGATGTTGCCGACGATGGTGCGGTGCCGCGTGCGCTCGACCCAGAGCTCGACGACCTGTCCCTCGTCGAGCACCGCGATGCGCGACTCGTGTCGCGTCGCATTGATCACGATCTCGCGCGACATGCGGAGCGGATTGTAGACTGCGCGCCGATGCCGCCGACGATCTACTTTTCCGGCTCGATCACCGGCGGACGCGCGGACGTCGCGCTGTACCGCCGCATCGTCGACGCGCTCGAAGCGGACGGCTTTCGCGTGCTCGCCGGCTCGGTAGCGGCGGAGCACATCAGCGACGGCGGCGATCCGCTCGATCCGTGCTTCATCTTCGACCGCGACATCGGCTGGATCGAAGAAGCGGATGTGCTCGTCGCCGAGGTCTCGACGCCGTCGCTCGGCGTCGGCTACGAGATCGCCGCCGCGCGCTATCGCTACGACATCCCGGTCATTTGCCTCTATCGCCCGGCCTATACGAAGCGCTGCAGCGCGATGATTTCGGGGGACCGCGAAATCGAGTTGATCGAGTACGAAGAGGTAGATACGATGCTGCCGCGCCTCCGGGAATCGCTGCGGCGGGAGCGGCGTTCTAGGGCGCGCCTACCGAATACTCCGGCATAGCTCAGTTGGTAGAGCAGCGGACTGTTAATCCGCGGGTCGTAGGTTCGAGTCCTACTGCCGGAGCCACCGGGCACGGCCCGGTGCGTTGGTTGGCCTAGCCTTCTTGCAGCCCTGCTCCGCGTCGGAGTGTGTGGCGCGAGAGCCCACATTATCCCGCCGGCACCTGCAGCGCCACCTTCGCCATCGCCGCTGGATTCTCGAAATTCCCCCACGTATCCGCGCAGCGCACGCCGAACGTAATCGACGTGCGTTTGTCCTTCGGTTTTGCGGCGGCGATCCAGAATGCGGGGCAGAAGGCGCGGCCGATCCAGGTGTCGTCCTGATAGATGTCGTAGTGGCGGATGGGGACGCCGGCTGGCGGCTTGCCACGTGAGATTGAGCGTGGCGGCGCCCGCGTTCCACGTCACTTGTTCGCATGCGAGTGAGGTCGCGGGCGTGATGGCCGGCGCGGCGCCGGCGAGCAGTTTCACTTCGCCGACCGCGGTCCAATCGAGGAACGGCACCGGCTGATCCGGCGTTGCGCCGGGCGGCCATGCGGCCAGCAGCGAGATCGCGCGCACCGTCTTGCCGCCGGGGCCGAGAGGCAGCGTGACGACGTTCCAGGTGACGTTCGTCGCCGCCGCGCCGTAGCCGGACAACTGTTTGCGCGTGCCGGCCGTGTACGTGGCGGAAACGCCGTCGCACACGCTCTGGCCGTTGCACGGAGAGTTGGCACTCGACAGCGCGACGATCGCTGTGTCGTCGTCGAAGACCACCGCGATCGCGACGTCCGGCGTCACCTTCGCGGGAACGCCGTTGGAAAGCCGCGAGCCCGCGTAGGTGAAAGAGAGCGTGGCGTCATTCGGCAGGACGAGATTCGCGACGAACAACTCGTACGTCGCGAACGAGCCCTGCGACGGATCGCCCGCGATCTTCAGGCACGAACCGCCGTCGAACGGACAGGCATTCGACAACTCGATGCTGCACGCCTGCGCCGATCCTGCTGTGAGCTTCCAGCGCGACGACGGGAGAATGTCCTGCTGGCTCATGTTGCACCACGGGTACGCCCAGTGCGCATTCGAGATCTTGCCGGCGATGCAGAACTGATTGCCGAACCCTTGATCGAAATGCGTGACGAACGGCAGCGAGCGCAGAGCGGGACGCGGCGGGATGACGTTCGCGGCGATGCCGCCCCACAGAATCGCGTCGCCTTGCGGATACGGCACTCCGTTCAGCGGCGTGTTCGCGTTCTGCCACGTCCACGCGGGACAGAACATCCCCACCGAGGTATCCGCCTTCTGCGCTCCCGCCAGCGCAACCCAACTCTGAAACCCGGATGACGGGCTGCTACGTCCGTAGCAGTCGACCGGCGTGTAGACGTCGAGTGGCGACCTGCCCTTCTCTCGCGCGAATGCGGTCGACCGTTCGGGCCCAGGCTTGCCGCCGACGGTCCACCAGAAGTTCGGAAAGATCGCGTCGCAGACTTCGAAGAACGGCCAGTTGTTCGCGTTCAACTCGTTCTGGTATCCCACGAAGCCCGTCGGCAACAGCGCGTCATACCAGACGACGAGGGAGCTCGGAATCGCGGCGTGAATCGCGCTCCTCAGCGAGGCGAGAAAGCCGATCAACTGCTGCGCGACGTCGGCGCCCGGATCCTTCTCCATGTTGAAGAACCATCCGTCGAAACCGTACGCCTGCGCCACCGCCACCATCTGCGCGACACCGTGATCGCCGCTCGCCGTCAGTTTGCCGATGTCCGCCGTGTCGCGGGCGAAGAACGTCCCCAGCACCGGCACGCCGTTGCGATGGCCCGCATTGATCCATCCGGGCGTCGGCGGCGTGAAGCAAACGCTCCCGCCGAAGAACGTGAAGATGTCCACCGACTGCCAGTAGCCGAGGGTGTAGTTCGTTGGATCGGTTGTTCCCTGCGGCGGATACGGAGCGAGGTCGAGACCCTGGCAATCGAGCATCCGCGTGGTCGCGATCTGCCGCGGCACGAGCGGAACGCTGGCGCGATTGAAGACGAAGAACGGATCCGCTGCCGGCGTCCACGCCAGCAGGTCTTCGACGGTGGCGATGCCGAGAGTGGCGGGCTGCGCGGCGGTTGTCATGATGGGGAGAGTCGCCGGCGCGTGAAATCCCTACCGTGAGAAACTGCGCGTGATGCTCCTCGTCACGATTCTGTCCGCGTTGCTCGACTGCACGCAGCCCAAAACGGCGGCGGACCGCCTGCAGTGCCGCGGCGAGGCGTACGAGTCCGCGGGACGCCTGGCCGATGCGGAGCGCGACTATCTCGCCGCCTTGAAATCCGCGGTCGCGGCGCACGACGGCGCGGCGGAGGCGAGAGCGCTGTCCGCGGTCGGCTACCTGCAGTACTTCCGAGGAGCGATGGCCGATGCGCTGGCGAATGCTCAGGCGGCGTATCGAAAAAGCGAGCTCGCCGGCGATCAAAAAGCACGCCTCGATTCGCTGGCGCTGATGGCGCACATCTACGCCGACGCGAAAGTCGCGCAGTACGACAAGGCCATCGAGTACTACAAGCAGCTCCTGCCGGCGTTCGAGTCGCTGAACGAGCGCGGCGAGGTCGGCGATACGCTTTACAACCTCGGCCAGACGAACGAAACCAAAGGCAATCTCGCCGAGGCCGAGGGCTACTATCTCCGCGCGCTGGCGTTGTTCCGGCAGTTGCAGAAGCCCGAGGACATCGCGTTGACGCAACGCGCGCTCGGCTCTTCCCGGATGAAGCAGGGACGCGCCGCGGCGGCGCTGCCGCTGTTCAACGACGCGCTGGCGTTTTTTGAAGCGAAGCGCGATCCGGTGAACATCGCGTACGTGCGCCAGTTCCGCGGCATGGCCGAGCGCCGCCTCGGACGCAATGCCGAGGCATTGCGCGATCTCGAAGCGGCACGCGGCTACTACGAGAGCGCAAAGAACATCCGATTTCTGGACCGTAATTGGGCGGAGACTGCTCTCGTGCGCGCCGCGATCGGCGACTGGCGCGGTGCGTACGACGCGCAGGCGCGGCACGCGGCGCTGCAGGAACAGCTCGCGAGTGCGCGGCGGGACGAGCTGTCCTCGCGCCTGCGCATCGAGTTCGATACGGCGAAGAAGGAGCAGGAGAACCGCGCGCTCGCGCGCGAGCGAACGTGGCAGCTCACCGCGATCGCGCTGACCGCACTCCTCGCCGCCGCGCTGGCGGTGCTGTTCTGGCGGCAGGTCGCGCACACGCGCCGCATGCGCGCGATGGCGATGACCGACGATCTGACGCGATTACCGAACCGCCGCCACATCCTCGCCCGCGCCGAAGACGCATTTCGCGCAGAAGGAAACCTCGCGGTGATCGCCTTCGACATCGATCTCTTCAAGCGCATCAACGACACGTTTGGCCACGCCGCCGGCGATGCGGTCCTGCAAGCCGTCGCCCGAACGTGCCGCCTGACCTTGCGTCCCTCCGACGACATCGGGCGCACCGGCGGCGAAGAATTTCTCATCGTCCTGCGCGACACCACCGCGGCGCAGGCCGCCGACGTCGCCGAGCGGCTGCGCACTGCCGTCGAACATCTCGAGATCCCCTCGATCGATCGCGTGACGATCAGCCTCGGCGTCGCCGCGCGCGCACATCACGCCTCGCTCGATGCGCTCGTCCGCGAAGCGGACGAGCTGCTGTACCGCGCGAAAACGAGCGGGCGGAATCGCGTCGCTTAGGCCGTGATTACGTGCCGCCCGTCGCTTTCAGGACGAATTGCTCCTGATCGGCGGCGAGAACTTCATCATAGAGCTTGCGGAGCTCGGGATACACCGCAGCCGGATAGGCAAATCCTTTGAGCGCGAATTCTCTGCTCATCACGACCTTGACGCTGCCCTTCCCGTCGTTCGGCTTGTAGGCAATGACGGCCCTGCGAAACGTGCCGACGCCGTTCTCGAACTGCATCGCCGGAAGGGTCCGCTCCAGCGCATACCCTTCCGGGGCCGTAAACGCGACGTCATCCTTGAAGCGGATCGGGTATGGGAAATAGATAGCGGACTTGCGTTGTGCGGCAGTAAACGGATGCTTCCGTTTGGCGGCAAGCGGATCGACCGGCACGACCAGACGGCGGGCCGTCGCCATCGCGTAGCCGGGAATCCGGACGTGTGCCTCCACGCGCAACGGTTTCTCAATGTCCTCCCAGTCGTGCACAAGGAATCGTTCCATTGTGACCCCGGGCGGCAACGCCTCTTTGATCTCGTTCTCGATCTGTTTTTCTCTGTCGTCCCCGCGCCGATGGTCTAACGCGGGCTGGCCGGTGTAGGTCCACTGCAGCTCGCCTTCGAGCGTGCCGTCCGGCAGGAGCATCAGCTCGGCTTTTCGATGAACGACGGCGTCGCCGACGGCCATCGGCAAGGTCACGAGCTCGCTCCATTTTCCTTTGACCGCCAGCGCCGGCTGCGCCGTTTCCTCCCACGGCAGCACGCCATAAGGAGCAGGGAGCGTCGCCGGATCGAGATAGACCTTCTGCTTCGGGATCTCCACCGCCACGATCATCCCGTTGAACTGCGTCTCGTCCCAGACCGCGACATTCAATCGGCCGATGTCCCTCGCGCGCAGCTCGATGGGATAAGCAGTGAAGCCCGCCGCGCGGGCGAGGGCAATGAAGAAGAGATTGATCTCATTGCCCCAGGCGTGGCCGTTCCTCAATACGTCTTCCGCGCTTTTGTTTTGTTTGAGATGCTCCCGCTTCAGCTCATTTTTAGTCCGCGGAACCTCCTCGCTCAGAAAGCGCAGTTGCTTCGTGCGTGCATAGAGTTTGCGCAGTTTCGTTTCGTGATCGTCGTCAGGCGCAACGAGCGTCTGTACGTGCTTGCGGATGGCATTTGAACGTCCGATGAATTTGTCATAGCTCTCGGAGTGGCGCGCGCCGACGTCACTCCAGAAAGTAGAGTTGTCGCTCAAGAAGCCGGTCACGTAATAGAGGTATGCAGTCGGACGGACCATTTCCTCGGGGAGAGAAAACGGTTCCAGCAGAAATGCCGGCATGTTCCGGATGTCGACCAGGACGACGTCTCCTTCGCGGCGCAACTGCGCAGCCTGGCTCGCTGGAACAATGTCCCAGTTGAGCGTCGCGCCTTTGACCGGATAAAGCCTGTAATGAGCCTCGCGCGTGAAGAGATCGCCCTGGAGACTCCAGGCCGTGCTCAATTCGGCGTAGGTCGTGTCGAAGACATAGTCCCGCGGCCGCGTGAAATAGGGCGACAGGCGATATCTCCAGCGCTGCACCCACGCATATTCAATGACGTCTCCGGCGGCGACGGCCGGCAGCGTGAATTTTTTCGCCTGCAGCTTCAGGCGCCGGCTTCTGACGATGGTGCTGTCGAAGATCGTCCCATTGAAGCTCGTCACAGTGCCGTCGCGATGCACGGTTCGCCCTCGGATCTCATCGATCGATAAATATTTTTCGTAATACGGCAGCTCGACGTCGGCGTACTTTCGTCCCTCGTCCGTGAAGGTCTTGATCACCACGTGATGCGTTTCATATCGCTTGTCGTCGCGCGTCTCGACCTCGTTCAGAAGAACCATCGCCGCTGCGCCGGGATCGGCCGGGTTGTCCTTCAGCGCCAGGTCGTCCGCCGCAATCGGTGCCCATGCGTCGGCCAGCTCGAGCGCGAGGGCCGGGCAGACGGCGGGCAGCAGCAAGACCAGTACAGCGAACGCGCCGCAACACCGATTCATGAGCATCCCCGCTCGCGCTCATGATGCCACTTCGGGTGGTACGCTACAGCGTCCAAAAATGTCCATTGCCCCCTTTCCCACCACCCGGCGCAGTGTGATCGTTGCGCTTTCGAGCGGCGACGTGGCCGAGCGCGCGCGGGCGTTCGACACGATGATCGCGTGCTACTGGAAGCCGCTCTACAAGTACGCGCGCGTGGCGTTCCGGCGGACGCGCGAAGACGCCGAAGATCTGACGCAGAGTTTTTTCGCGCGCGCGTTCGAGAAGGAATCGCTCGTGGCGTACGACGCGGGGAAGGCGAGCTTCCGCACGTTTCTGCGATTGCTGTTCGATCGCCACGCGGCGAATGAATGGAAGGCGGGACAGCGGCTGAAGCGCGGCGGCGGTGAGGTGCATCTCGACTTCGAGTCCGCGGAGCTGGAGATCGGGCGCGATGCCGCGACGACGGTGACGCCCGAGGAGTACTTTCAGCGCGAGTGGGTACGAAGCGTGTTCGCGCTCGCGGTCGAGCGACTGCGCGCGCGCTGCAATGAGACGCAGTTCGCGGTCTTCGAGGCCTACGATCTCGACGACGACCGCTCGATCTCGTATCGCGAGCTCGCCCAGCGCCTCGGCATCACGGAAACGAAGGTGACGAACGATCTCGCGGCCGCGCGGCGGCGCTTTCGCGAAGTCGTGCTCGACGCGCTGCGCGAAGTGACGGCGACGGAAGAAGAATTTCGCGCCGAGGCGCGGGCGCTCTTGGGAGCGGTGAAATGAGGTGGCTCTCGGATGACGCGGTCGCGCGGCTGCGCGACGCGGCCGAGCGTCCCGATCTCAGCGGAACGCGCTACGACTTGATCGACGAGCTGGGACGCGGCGGCATGGGCGTCGTGTACGAAGTGCGCGATCACGGGCTGGAGCGCAACGTGGCGATGAAAGTCGTCGACGCCGATTGGTGCTCCGAGGCGCGCATCATCGCCGGACTCGAACATCCTGGAATCGTTCCCGTTCATGACGCGGGCACGCTGCCCGACGGGCGGCAGTACTACACGATGAAGCTCGTGCGCGGCGCGCGGCTCGATCGCTGGGCGCGCGAAGGACACAGCCGCACGGATGCGCTGCGCGTCTTTACGCGCGTCTGCGAGGCGGTCGCGTTCGCGCATGCGAACGGAGTCGTGCATCGTGATCTCAAGCCGCAGAACGTGATGGCCGGCGAGTTCGGCGCGGTGCTGGTGATGGATTGGGGCGTCACCGCGGTCAAGGGAACGGACGGCTTCATGGCGCCGGAGTCGTCGCGCGACGCGCGCTCCGATGTCTACGCGCTCGGCGCGATTCTGAAATTTCTCATCGGCGACAACACGACGCGCGCATTGAACGCGATCTGCGCGAAGGCGATGGCGTCGGATCCCGCGCAGCGTTACGACAGTGCGCGCGAGCTCGGCGAAGACGTGCTGCGCTTTCTCGACGGCCAGCCGGTGAGCGCGTATCGCGAGAACGTGTTCGAGCGCGCGGGCCGCTGGCTCAATCGCCATCGGGCACTCGCGGCGATGGTGCTGGCGTATCTCCTCATGCGCGCGTTCCTGCTGCTCTGGATTCACCGCTAAAGAATTCGCGACCGGCGTTGAATAGGTCGACGGAGGGAAACATGAACAAAGTTCTTCTCGGAGTCATCCTCGGCGCCATCCTCGGCGCACTCGATGGCGCCACGGCGTGGTTCACGCCGGAGGTGCGTACCCAAATGCTCGGCATCATCATCGGCTCCACGCTCAAAGGCGTGATCGCCGGCATCGCGGCCGGATGGTTTGCGCGCAAGGTGCAGAATCTCTGGGCCGGAATTGCGTTCGGCCTCGTCGTCGGTCTTCTGCTCGCCTATGCGATCGTGGCTCTCGGCGGCGGCAAGTATTTCTTCGAGATCATGCTGCCGGGCGGACTGGTCGGCGCGATTCTCGGCTTCGCCACGCAGCAGTACGGCCGCGCACCCGCGCGCGCCGCGAGCCGCGGCGCTGATGGCCGCCTTCGTGATGCTGTTCGGCGTCAACGCATCCGCGCAGGAGCACCAGCACGCGGCGCCGAAATCGAACGCGGCGTTCGAGAAGCTCAAGAGCCTCGCCGGAACGTGGAACGCGAACATGATGACGGCGGACGGACAGAAGACCAGCGTCGAATATCGCGTCAGCGCGGCCGGCAACGTGGTGATGGAGACGCAGTTTCGCGGCACCGACCACGAGATGATCACGATGTACACCGTCGACGGCGACGACGTCCTCGCCACGCACTACTGCTCCGCCGGCAATCAGCCGCTGCTCAAGCTGAATGCCGAAAAATCGACGCCGAAGCGGCTCGTCTTCGACTTCGTGCGCAAGAGCGGCGGCGGCGGTCCATACATCAATGCAGCCGACATTCAAATCGCCGATGACGGGAAGGTCGTTGAAGAATGGTCACTCGGCACGACGAAGCTGCGGTTGTATCTTCAACGACAAGCAAGTAGGTCATCCGTGTCATCCGCGTAGCGTAGCGAAGGATCTCCCGCCTCAGGAGATTCCTCGCCGTCTTCACGGCTCGGGATGACACAGTGAGTGTCGGGATGACGGGGGCAAAAAGTTGGTTAGCCCCTTTCAGACGAAGGGGCTAACGCCATCCTCACCATCAACCAGCTTCCCGAGAGCCGCCGCGCGATCCTCGACGCGCTCAAGCACCGCGGCTCCGCCACCATCGCCCAACTCGCCGCGGAGCTCGCCGTCACCGGCGAGGCGGTGCGGCAGCAACTGCTGCAGTTGCATCGGGAAGGATGGGTGGAAGCGAACATCGAGCGCCACGACCGGATGCGTACGGGACGCCCCGCGACGACGTACCGCCTCAGCGCCGCCGGCGATCATCTCTTTCCGAAGCATTACGACGCGCTCGCCGTCGCGGTGATCGACGCCGTCTCCGACGAATTCGGCGCCGACGCGCAACTGCGCGTGCTCGCGCGCGTCGCGGACGATCGTGTGCAGTCGGTTGCACCGTCGCTGCGCGACTTATCTCTCGCACAGCGCGTCGAAGCGCTGAAGAACTGGTATCTCGCCGACGACCCGTACATGGAAGTCGCGCGCGCCGGCGACGACTTCCGGCTCATCGAGCGGAACTGCCCGTTCTACAACACCGCCATGCGCCGCCCCGCGCTCTGCAGCGTGTCCGTGAACGCGCTGCGCAGGCTCCTCGGCGTACACGTCGAGCGCGAAGAGAAGTTCCAGAACGGCGACGGCCGCTGCGTGTTCCGCATCCGCAGCGCGCAGGCGGTGGATGCGAGCGCGCCGTTCGAGCTCGAGCGTCCTACGACGCGACCCACACCGTCTTGATGTTCACGAACTCGCGGATGCCGTAGACGCCGAGCTCGCGGCCGAAGCCGGAGTGTTTCACGCCGCCGAACGGCACGCGCGGATCGGACGCGACCATCGCGTTGACGAACACCTGGCCTGACTCGATGCCGCGGACGAATCGCTGTCGCTCGTCATCGTCGCGCGTCCAGACGCTCGCGCCGAGGCCGAAGGTCGTGGCGTTCGCGAGCTCGATTGCTGCGTCGATGGTTTGCACGCGGAACAGCGAAGCGACGGGGCCGAATGTTTCCTCGGCGAACACGGGCGCGTTCGTGCGGAATGTCGGTGAGCACGGTCGGCTCGTAGAAGTTGCCGTTGCGTTTTCCGCCCGTCAGCAGCTTCGCGCCCGCGGCCACGCTGTCGTTCACCTGCTTTTCGATGTCGTCCGCGATCTGCGGGGTTGCGAGCGGACCGACGTCCGTCGACTCATCCATCGGATCGCCGAGGCGGAGAGACTGCATCGCCGAAACGAATCGCGATTGGAAATCGGCGGCGATCGTTTCGTGAACGATGAAGCGCTTCGCGGCGATGCACGACTGGCCGTTGTTCACGATGCGCGCTTTCACCGCCGTCTTCACGGCGGCGTCGAGATCGGCGGACGGCATCACGATGAATGGATCGCTCCCGCCTAACTCGAGCACGCTCTTCTTGATCCGCTTCGCCGCGTTCGACGCGACGCTCGCGCCGGCGGGCTCGCTGCCGGTCAGCGTCGCCGCTTTCACGCGCTCGTCATCGAGCAGCGTTGCGACCTGCTCGACCGTGATCAGCAGCGTTTGAAACTCGCCCTGATTGAAATCCGCTTCGCGAAAAATGTCTTCGATCGCGAGCGCCGACTGCGGCACGTTCGAGGCGTGTTTGAGCAATCCGACGTTGCCGGCCATCAGCGCCGGCGCGGCGAAACGGAACACCTGCCAGAACGGAAAGTTCCACGGCATCACCGCGAGCACGGGTCCGATCGGCTCGAAGCGGATGTAGCTCTCGCGCGCTTCCGTCTGCACGTGCTCGTCGGCGAGATAGCGCTCCGCGTGCTCGGCGTAGTGCCGGCATACCAGCGCACATTTCTGCACCTCGGCCACAGCGGCGCCGATCGGCTTTCCCATCTCCAGCGTGATCGTGCGCGCGAATTCTTTTGCGCGCGTCTCGAGAATCTCCGCGGTGCGATTCATCCTCGTTGCGCGATCCGCGAACGAGCGCGCGCGATTTTTTCCGAACGCCTCCATGGCGCGCTGCAGTCTCTGCTCGAGGTCGCTTGATGTCAGCGGCTCGAAGGTGGCGATGGTCTCTCCGGTGGCGGGGTTGACGCTGGCGATGGTCATCGCCGGAAATGATATTCTGACGCCTCCAACAATCGTCCAATGCAACACAAAGGAGCTGCTCATGCGTCTGCGCGGAATCTCCGCATTGCTACTCGTCTGTCTTCTTCTTCCACTCAACACGTTTGCCCAGAGCAGTACGGGCTCGATCTCCGGCACGATCACCGATGACTCGGGCGGCGCGCTGCCCGGCGTCACGGTGACGGCGACCAACAGCGCCACCGGCGCCACGCGCACCGCGATCAGCAATGCCGTCGGCGCGTATCAGCTGGCGCTGCTGATTCCCGGCAACTACCAGGTCGAGGCCCAGCTGGAAGGCTTCCAGCCGCTGCGACGCGAGAAGGTGGTGGTGAACGTCGGCACCGACGTCACGCTCAACTTCTCGATGAAGGTCGGCGTCGCCGAGACCGTGACCGTCACCGCAGCCGCGCCGCTCATCGAAGGCGAGCGCACGCAGGTGAGCTCGGTCGTCAACGAGACGTCGATTCAGAACCTGCCGACCAACGGCCGCAACTTCATCGACTTCGTGCTCACGACGCCGGGCGTCGTGAAGGACGTCCGCGCCGGCGACATCAGCTTCGCCGGCCAGCGCGGCACGCTCAACTCGCTCGTCATCGACGGCGCGAACAACGACAACACGTTCTTCGGCCAGGCTCTCGGCCGCACCGGCTCCGGCCGCGCGCCGTACCAGTTCTCGCAGGACGCGGTGAAAGAGTTCCAGGTCAACTCGAACTCGTATTCGGCGGAGTTCGGCCGCGCCGGCGGCGCGGTGATCAACGTCGTCACGAAGTCGGGCACGAACGAGTACGACGGCACGCTCTTCTACTTCCTCCGCGACAAGGAGTACAACGCGAACGACTACATCAACGAGATCAACCACCGCGCGAAGAGCCCGTACCACTTCGATCAGTACGGCTTCAGCGCCGGCGGTCCGATCGTCCGCGACAAGCACTTCTTCTTCGCGAACTACGACGCGCAGCGCAATGAAGTACCGAACCCGATCATCATGCCGACCGTCACGAACCTGACGGCGGACGACACGCGCGGGCTCGCGCTGCTGCAGTCGCACGCGCAGGACTACGTCCGCAAGCAGGACCAGGACGTCTATCTCCTCAAGACCGATCACGAGCTCTTCACGAACGCGCACCTCTCGCTGCGCTATAACCGTCAGGAGTTCGTCGGCAAGAACTTCGAGAACGGCTCGGCGATCAACGCCGAAGAGCACACCGGCGACTCGCTGGTGAACACCGACACGCTGTCCGGCACGTTCACCACGACGCTGGGCGCGGCGTTCTTCAACGAAGTGCGCGGGCAGTACGCGAAAGACCGCGAGCCGGGCGAGGCGAACGTCAGCGCTCCGGAAACGGAGATCCTCCACGGCGGCGTGACGCTCTTCCGCTTCGGACAGAACACGTTCAGCCCGCGCGAGACGACGATCAAGCGCCACCAGATCGCCGACACCGCGACGTACCTCTTCAACCGCCACACGCTCAAGGGCGGCTTCGACTACAGCCACGACGACATCCTCAATTACTTCCCCGGCAACTTCGCCGGCTCGTACCGCTTCACGAGCCTCGCCGACTTCGCGAACAACCGCCCGTCGCGCTTCCTCCAGGCCTTCGCCGGCCCCGGCACGACCGGCGCGACGACGAAGCCCGACATGACGGAGCTCGGCCTCTTCGTGCAGGACGAATGGCATGTGCGGCCGGACCTCACCGTGACGGCGGGCCTGCGCTACGACAAGCAGTCGATCGCGCAGCCGGAGGTGCACAATCGCCGATGCGGAGCTCGCAGCGGCGGGCATCGACACGAAGCTCGTCCCCGAGGATGACAACAACTTCGGACCGCGCGTCGGATTTGCGTGGACGCCGGGCAAGGGCTCGACGGTCATCCGCGGCGGCTACGGCATTTTCTACGGACGCACGCCGGCGATCGTGATCGGCACCGCGCACTCGAACAACGGCATCAACGTGCAGACCATCACGTTCACGGGCGCGCTCATCCCCGCGTATCCGAGCGTCTACACGTCGATTCCGACCGGCGCGACCATTCCGAAGCCGACGATCCTCGTGTTCGACAAGGACTACCAGAATCCGCAGGTCCATCAGGGCTCCCTCGGCGTCGAGCACGCGCTCACCAGCGACATCCTCGTCGGCGCCACGTATCAGTACGTGAAGGGCGAAGACCTGACGCGCTCGGCCGACATCAACATCAGCAACCCCATCACGCAGACCTCGAACATCGCCGGCGGCGGTTCCGTGACCTACAAGCGCTACACCGGCCGGCCGTTCAACAACTTCGCGCGCATCATCGAGTTCCAGAGCAGCGCGCGCTCGCGCTACGACGGCATCACGCTCGACGTGCAGAAGCGCTTCTCGCACAACTGGCAGGCGCGCCTCGCGTACACGCACTCCACGGTCAAGGACGACAAGCCGGATGCGACGGCGGTCGTGCCCGGAACCGACGACGCGAAGTTCGTCTCCGACTCCGGCGACTTCTCGACCGACTACACCTATGGCGACAACGACGTGCGCCACCGCATCGTGCTCAGCGGCGTCTGGTCGCTCAACTCGTACGCCGAGCGCCTCAGCACGGGCTGGGCGCGGGCGCTGCTCTCCGGCTGGTCGATCAGCGGCGTGGCGAGCTATCAGACGGGACAGCCGTTCACGCCGACCGTGAGCTCGGATCTGAACAACGATCAGAATCTCTCGAACGACATCGCGCCGGGCTTCGAGCGCAACTCGCAGCGCCTGCCGTCGCAGCTGTCGATCGACCCGCGCATCACGAAGGAAATCGGATTCGGCGGCGTGCGCCTGCAGCTGATCGCGGAAGCGTTCAACGTGCTGAACCGCTCGAACGTGAGCAACGTGAACCGCGCGTACTACTCGTTCAACGCCACCACGAACACGTTGACGCGGTCGGCAACGTTCGGGACGCCGACGGTGTCGTCGGGACCGCGGATCATGCAGTTGGCGGCGAAACTGTCGTTTTAATCCACTCGCGTAGCCTGTGGAGCGGGGGGCTCTCAGCCCCCCGTTTTCTTTTTCGGCTCATTTTTTTCGGCGGGCTAAGAGCCCGCCGCTCCACGATCTCTTGACAAATCCAGTTAGTAAACATACGTTTATTTACTAACGATGGGACGCCCACCGCGGATCAGCCGCGAACAGATCCTCCAAGCCGCGCGCGATGCCTTCACCGCGCGCGGCTTCGCCGCGACGACGCTGGCGGATATCGCCGCGGGGCTGCACGTCACCGCCGCGGCAATCCTCCGGCACTTTCCCTCGAAGCAGGAGCTCTTCACCACGGCGATGAGCGCGCGCGACATCGCCATCCCGCCGTTCGTGGAAGAGCTTGCGCGCGCTTCCGGCGCGGAGGATCCGCGCGTCGTGCTGCGCCGGTTCGCCGAGCAGTTCGTGCCGTTCATCAGCACGATCATTCGCTCGGCGGTCGCGGTGCAGATGCATCTCGCGGCGCGGCAGACGACGCTCGTCGTTCCGTTCGATACCCATTCCGAATCGACGCCGCCGCGGCGCGTGCTCGCCCTCGTCAGCAACTACTTCCAGCGCGCCCGCGAGGCCGGAACGATCCGCCACGGCGATCCCCGCGCGCTCGCGCTGCTCTTCCTCGGACAGCTTCAGTCGTACGTGTTCATCCACCAGATCCTCGACATCACGCCGCGGTATCCGCTCGACGAATACCTCGACCAGCTCCTGGATCTATGGACCGGAGGTGCCCTTGCCGTCGAAACCAAAGGTGCTCGTCAGAGTCGCGGTGGCGCTCGTGCTGCTCGCCGCGGCAGCAGCGGCGCTGCTGTACGTCCGCCAACAACGGCAGCCAAAGCCGCTCGTCCTCGCCGGAACGCTCGAGGCGCGGACGGTGAACGTGGGCTCGCTGGTCGGCGGACGCGTAACCCGCGTCCACGTCGATGAAGGCTCGCCGGTCGCCGCGGGCCAGACGCTCGTGACGCTGGAGACCGAGACGCTCGACCGCCAGATCGCCGAGCAGCAGGCTGCGATCGCAACCGCGCGCGCGAACCTCGCGAAGGCGGTTAACGGCCCGCGCGACGAGGAAATCCGCAAGGCGCAGGCGATCGCGTCGAACGACGAGCGCGAGCGGCGGCGGATGGCGTCGCTCTACTCTGCCGGAATCGTGTCGAAGGAGATGCTTGATCAGGCGGCGACGAAGGCGAAGACGTCTTCGGAGGATTTGCGCGTGTTGCGGGAGGGGACGCGCAAGGAAGACATTGCGGCCGCGCGCGCGCAGTCGGAGCAGCAGGAGCGGCGACTCGCAACGCTCGCGAAGCAGCGCGAGGAGACGGTCGTGCGCTCGACAGTGAACGGGATCGTGCAGTCGTTCGGACTGCGTCCCGGCGACATCGTCGCGCCGAATCAAAGCGTGGCCGAGATTCTCGAGCCGAATCAGCTTTGGGTGCGCGTGTACGTCCCCGAGACGCTCCTCGGCTTCGTGCGCGTGAACATGCCGGTTCGCGTGAGAGTCGACACGTTTCCGAATGCGTGGTTTCCCGCGCGCGTCGCGACGGTTTCGAGCGAAGGCGAGTACACGCCTCGCAACGTGCAGACGCGCGCGCAACGCGCGGAGCAGGTGTTCGGCGTGAAGGTCGTGCTCGATCCCGACGCGCGGCTGAAGGCCGGCATGGCCGCCGAGGTCGACCTCGGCGTGAAGGCACCCCCGCAATGAACCCTGCAATGAACAACGCCGTCGGCATCGACGTGCAAGGCGTGACCAAGAACTTCGGTTCCGTGCGCGCGCTCGACAACGTGACGCTGCAGGTGCGCCGCGGCGAGATCTACGGTCTCCTCGGCCCGAACGGCTCCGGCAAATCGACGCTCATCCGCATCCTTTGCGGCCTCCTCGCTCCGACCTCGGGACAGGCAAGCGTCGACGGCTTCGACGTCGTCGCGGAAGGCGAGGAGGTGCGCAAGCATATCGGCTACATGTCGCAGGGCTTCTCGCTCTATCGCGATCTCACCGTCGAAGAGAATCTCGATTTCTTCGCGTCGATCTACCGCCTGCGCGGCGCGGAACGGCGCGAGCGAAAGGAGTGGGCGATCGACCTCACGCACATCGGCCCGTATCGCGACCGCCTCGCCGGCGCGCTCTCGGGCGGCTGGAAGCAGCGCCTCGCGCTCGCGGCCGCGCTGATGCATCGCCCGCGCGTGCTCTTCCTCGACGAGCCGACGGCGGGAATCGACCCCGTCGCGCGCCGCGAGTTGTGGGATCTGCTGTTCGGGCTCGCCGCCGAAGACGTGACGATGTTCGTGACGACGCACTACATGGATGAAGCGGAGCGCTGCGGCACGGTCGCGTATCTCTACCTCTCGCAGCTGATTGTCAGCGGACATCCGGGCGATCTCAAACAGCTGCCCGAGGTCACGCCCGAAGGGTCATGCGTCGCGTCGAAGCCGTGTGCCGCGAAGGTGTCGCAGTGCTCATGGCCTCCGCGCGCACGCTGCCGTACGTGCACGCGGTGACGATCTTCGGGACATCGCTGCATCTGCTCGTAGACGAGTCGACGTCGAACGAAAAGATCGATGCGGACCTCGAAGCATTCGGCATCAGCGACGTGACGGTGCAGGACATCGCGCCGACGCTCGAGGACGTGTTCGTCCGGCTCACCGAGGTGCGCGCGTGAACGGATTCACGGCCGTGTTCCGGAAAGAGCTCACGCAGATGATGCGCGACCGGATGACGCTCATGTTCGCGCTGATGGTGCCGATCTTCGAGCTGATCCTCTTCGGCGTGATCGACATGAACGCGAAGAACATCCCGACGATCGTGTTCGACCAAAGCCATACGCAGGAAAGCCGGCGTCTCGTCGAACAATTCAGCGCGACGTCGTACCTGAACATTCGCGGCTACGTGAATTCACGCGCGGAACTGCAACACGCCATCGTCGCCGGCCACGCGCAGGTCGCGATCGAGATCCCGCCCGACTATGCCCGCAACCTCGCGTCCGGACGCGAAGCGGACGTGCTCGTGCTCATCGACGGCTCCGACTCCAGCATCGCCTCCCAAGCCCTCGCCGCCGCCAACGGCGTCGTCCTGCACAACTCGATCATGGAGCTCATCGAGCGCACCCGCATGAAACCGCGCATCGACGCCCACCCGATCATGATGTTCAACCCCGACATGCGCAGCGCGAACCTGCTGATCCCCGGCCTGATCGCGATTCTTCTCACCTTCTCCGGCACCATCCTCTCCGCCTTCGCGATCGTGAAAGAACGCGAACGCGGCACGCTCGAGCAACTGATGGTCACGCCCGTCTCGCCGCTGGCCGTGGTGCTCGGAAAAATCCTCCCGTACATGGGCGTCGCCTACTCGACGCTCATCATCGTTTTGTTGTTGATGCGTTTTCTCTTTCAAGTGCCGTTCAACGGGAGCGTCGTTCTTCTGTTGGCGCTTTCGTCCGTCTACCTGCTCGCCTTGTTGTCCTTCGGACTGCTCATCTCCTCGCGCGCGGGATCGCAAATGGAAGCGATGCAGATGGCGATGGGGATCATGCTGCCGTCGGTGCTTTTGTCGGGATACGTGTTTCCGCTGGCGTCGCTGCCCGTACCGTTGCGCGTGATTTCCTATGCGCTGCCGGCGACGCACTTCATCAAGATTGCGAGAGGCATCGTCATTCGCGGCGCGTCGTTCGCGGACTTGTGGGAGCCGGTGCTGTCGCTTCTGGCAATCTCGACGTTGTTGATTGCGGCGAGCGCGAGGGCGTTTAAGAAGACCGTCTCATAGCACGTATCTCGACAAATCCTCATCCTTCACCACATCCGCTAACACGCGCGAGACGTACGCGGCGTCGACGAGCACTTCCTGGCCGCCCATCTCCGACGCATCGAAGGACAACTCGTCCAACAGTCGCTCGAGGATCGTGTGCAATCGCCGCGCGCCGATGTTTTCCGTTTTCTCGTTCACCTTCGCGGCGTAGCCGGCGATTTGGTGGACGGCGTCGTCGGTGAAGGTGAGGGTTACGCCTTCAGTGCCGAACAGGGCGATGTACTGCGTGGTCAGCGCGTTTTTCGGCTCGCGGAGGATGCGCTCGAAGTCGCCTTCGGTCAACGACTCCAGCTCGACGCGGATGGGGAAGCGGCCCTGCAGCTCGGGGATGAGGTCGCTCGGTTTGGAGACGTGGAAGGCGCCGGCGGCGATGAAGAGGATGTGGTCCGTTTTCACCATGCCGTATTTCGTGTTGACGGTCGTGCCTTCGACGATCGGGAGCAGGTCGCGCTGCACGCCTTCGCGGCTGACGTCGGGGCCGTGCGAGGCGTTCTGGCGGCCGGCGATTTTGTCGATCTCGTCGAGGAACACGATCCCGCTTTGCTCGACGCGGTCGATCGCTTCGCGGGCGACGTTCTGCTGGTCGACGAGCTTCTCCGCTTCTTCCTGAATCAGGATCTCGCGCGCTTCGCCGACGCGCATCTTCTTGCGCTTCGAGCGGCCACCGAAGAGACCGGGCAGCATGTCTTTCACGTTCACGCCCATCTCTTCGACGCCTTGCGGGGTGAAGATCTCGAACGACGGGAACTGCTGCTCCTTCACCTCCACCTCGACCTCGCGCTCGTCGAGCTTTCCTTCGTCGAGCCAGCGTCCGAGCTTCTCGCGCGTCTCCGTGTTCGACTCTTCCGGCTCGGGCGCGTTGATGAACGCGGGCCGCGCGCGCGGCGGTCGCGAGTCGGGAAGGAGGATGTCGAGGATGCGCTCGCGCGCGTTCTGCTCGGCGGCTTCGCGGACCATGCGGTTCTTCTCGTCGCGCACGAGCTTCACGCCGATCTCGGTGAGATCGCGCACGATCGACTCTACGTCGCGGCCGACGTAGCCGACTTCGGTGAACTTCGACGCTTCGATCTTCATGAACGGCGAGCGGGTGAGGCGCGCCAGTCTGCGCGCGATCTCCGTTTTTCCGACGCCGGTCGGGCCGATCATGATGATGTTCTTCGGCGCGACTTCGTCGCGCAGCTCGGCCGGGAGCTGCTGCCGCCGCCAGCGGTTGCGCAGCGCGATCGCGACCGCGCGCTTGGCCGCGCGCTGGCCGACGATGTATTTGTCGAGCTCGCGCACGATTTCTTTCGGAGTGAGGCGTTCGGCGGTAGGCGGTGCAGCTTCGTCGAGCTGCGCGGGTAGGTGGATGACCATCAGAGACTCTCGACCGTGATGTTGTCGTTCGTGTAGATGCAGATCTGCGATGCGATGCGCAGCGACTCCTCGGCGATCTGCGCGGCCGTCATCTGCGTGTGCGTGATCAGCGCGCGCGCGGCCGCGAGCGCGAATGGCCCGCCGGAGCCGATCGCGAGAATGCCGTCGTCGGGTTGAATCAGATCGCCGGTGCCGGAGATCAGGTACGCGCGCTCGTTGTTGGCGACGATGAGGAAGGCCTGCAGCTGGCGCAGGTACTTGTCCATCCGCCAGTCCTTCGCCAGCTCGACGACCGAGCGCTCCATGTTGCCGCGATACTCCTCGAGCTTCGCTTCGAAACGCGAGAAGAGCGCGAAGGCGTCGGCGGCGGAGCCGGCGAAGCCGGCCAGGATCTTGTCGTGATAGAGGCGCCGCACTTTCGCCGCGCCGTGCTTCATGACCGTGTTGCCGATCGTCACCTGCCCGTCGCCCGCCATCGCCACTTGTCCGTCGCGGCGCACGCAGACGACGGTGGTCGCGCGGATGATTGTCTCGTCCATAAGGGGAGGGATGGTATCAAAGCAGGGAACGCCGGCGTCCTCGCCGGCTTCCATGAGAAGGCCTAATCCTGTCAAGGGGCGGCGACGTGACGCCGCCCTCCTTCATTCTTCGCCGCTCGTCCTGACCCTGCTTCCATTCGCACTCTCGGTGAGCTCGATCGAGCTCGGTGCATGCTGAGGTCCGGTTCAAGTGGGTGCTGCCATCTGGACCACGCTCTGACATCGCTGCCGACCAAGCCGGCGGTCGCAGTCACCCGGATGAGGGATCGAGCGTAGACATCTCTGTTCTTTGCTGATCGGTCTGCCTGGCTCTCAAGCTGCCGAGCGCATTGCGTTTGTGTTCGCGTTGTACAGCGGCTCGTACACGGCTCCCGTTCGCCAGAGCATGTGCAGCAATACCGCGAGCTTCCGCGCGACCGCGACTACGGCTCGTTTCTTCGCGTTCTTACCTCCTCGCGCCGCGAGCGCCAGCCCGTGCCGGCGCAGATCGGAGTCGGGTCGATTGGGAGCGAGGATGTAGTGCGCGCAACTGACCAGCAGCCGGCGCAGGTAGCTGTCTCCTTCCTTGGTGATCCTCATCTGCGGGTCCTGCTGGCCCGAGGCGGATTGACCGGGCGTGAGACCGACCCACGCTCCCGCCGTGCGGCTCCTCGTGAACCGGCCCGGGTCGCCCAGCGTCACCACATATGCGACCGACGTCACCGCTCCCACTCCCACAACCTGCATGAGCAACTGCGCGCTCGGGTATTCGGTCTTGGCGAGCTGCTCGACTTTTCGGTCGTAGTCGGCGATCTCTTATTGAGGTGCTCGATGGCCCGCAGTACCGGATCGAGCGCCGCTTTCAGCTCCTTCGGAATCACCGCTGTGGCGCGTTTGACGAATGCCTCCGCCGAGCAGGCCGGCACCCGCAGACCGATCGATTTGACCGTCCCCCGGGCATGCGTGATCAGACCCGAGCGGGTCCGCACCAGCTTGTCGCGCGAACGGAGAAGCGCCAGATGCTGTTGGTCGCGCTCCGAGCGATGCGTGATCGGCTCGAGCAGCTTCGGATCCATCCGTACCAGCCGTGCCAGATACTCGGCGTCGGCGCGGTCGTTCTTATGCCTGTTCTCGTAGATCAGACGCAGCTTGCGTGAGTTGGCCACGACCACGCGATGGCCCAGCTGCGTGAGAAGCCGCGAGACCCACGGAGAGTGAGTACCGGTCTCGATCGCAATCACTTTCGCTCCCATCGAGCCGAACTCCTTCGACATCGCCGCAGCGTTCGTCGATACCCGTCCCTCGGCCACCACCTCGCCCTCGGCATTCAGTCCGACGAAGTGAGACTTCCGATCTCCAAGATCGATTCCGATCACCTCAGCTTCGCTCATGTTGTTGCTCTGCTTCGTCGTGCGGTTCGCTGCGCTGGTAGACTTCTTCATGGCCAATCTCCTTTCTGTGCCCTGAGCACGAAACCTTGCAGCGCTATCTTGCGACTGCGCCGAGGCGGCGTCTCGCCGCGGGCGGGCGGCGGCGGGGACGCCGCCGAATCAGCCGGCGAGACGCCGGCGTTCCGTCAAAGGGCCGGAAACTCAGCCGGTGGCGGAGCGGTGATGTTTCCCAGCGAAGCGTGCTCGAGCTGCCAGGCGTGCAGAAGCATGCGCGGCGCGGCAATCGTCGAGCCGTAGCGGCGGTCGCCGACGACCGGGCCGCTCGATCGACTTCAAGTGAATCCGGATTTGATGCGTGCGGCCCGTGCGGATCTCGGCGGAGACGAGCGTCGTTTCGCCGAGGAGCTTGAGCGGACGAACGATCGTGTGCGCGTCCTTGCCGCCGATCGGCGACTCGATCGTCGTCACGCGATCGATCGCTCCTTCGATCACGGCGAGATAGGTCTTGTGAACTTCCCGCGAGGCGAAGAGCTCGGACAACCGCGCGGCAGCCTGGCGCGTCCGCGCGAAGACGATGACGCCGCTGGTCTGCGTGTCGATGCGATGGACGACGTAGATCTCGCGATACTTCACGCGCAGCAACTCTTCGAGCGAGCGCTGCTGCCGGTCGCGCATCGGCTGCGTTGCGAGTCCGGACGGCTTGTTCACCGCGACCCAATCGCGCTCTTCGCGCAGAATCTCCAGCGCCGGCAGCTCTTCGATGATCGTGATGCGCTCGCCATCGCCGACTTCGCGCGACGCGACGGCAACCGGACGGTCATTGACGAGCACGCGCCGCTGCGAGATCAGCTCGCGCGCCTTGCGTCGCGAGATCTCCGGATAGCGCTGTGGAATGGCCTGATCGAGACGCATGGAAACTTGTTAACCCAGGATTCGTACTGATCGTTGAAAAGCCATGAAGCATCTCGCATTCCTGCTCCTCCTGATTCCGGCCGCGGCGAACGCGGACTCCAAGGTCGTCCGCTACTCGATGGGCGGCGACATCGAGGTCGACGAAGTGAACGGCGCCGTACTGCGCACGATGGGCGGCGACATCCGCGTCGAGCACGCGCGCGGCAAGGTGACGGCGAAGACGATGGGCGGCAACATCCGTGTCGATCGTCTCGACGGCTCGCTCGACGCCGGCACGATGGGCGGCAACGTGGAAGTGGAAGTGTTCGGCGCGGGCGCCGGCCGCGACATCGAGATCACGTCGATGGGCGGCTCGATCGAAGTCACGCTGCCGAAGGAGATCGCGGCCGATTTCGAAGTCGAGCTCGAGCAGGACGCGAACGAACCGCCGAACAAGATCATCAGCGACTTTCCGCTGAACATCCGCCAATCGACGCGGCGCCGCTGGTTCCGCAAGGTGAACGTGGTGACGGCGAGCGGGAGGAACGGATCGGGTGGCACCCGCGTTCGGCTCTGGACCGCGGGTGCCAACATCACGATTCGGAAGCGGTAGATCCTTCGCTGCGCTCAGGATGACACGCGCTGCGCACGTGTCACTTGCGGACCATCCGCTCCGGCTTCGCCGGAGTGGCGGGCTCGCCGCCCTCGATCACGGTCAGCTCGGGGCCGCCGATGCCGAGGAACTTGCGGACTTTCTGCTCGATCTCGCTGCCGAGATCGGTGTTCTCCTTGATGAACAGCTTCGCGTTCTCGCGACCCTGTCCGAGGCGCACGTCGCCGTAGGAGAACCAGGAGCCCGACTTCTCGATGAGCTTGTTCTCGATACCGATGTCGAGGAGCTCGCCGGTCTTCGAGATGCCCTCGCCGTAGCCGACGTCGAACTCCGCCTGCCGGAACGGTGCGGCGACCTTGTTCTTGACCACCTTCACCTTCACTCGCGAGCCGACGACTTCTTCGCCTTCCTTGATCTGGTTGGTGCGGCGAATGTCGAGGCGGACCGACGAGTAGAACTTCAGGGCGCGGCCGCCGGTGGTCGTTTCGGGGTTGCCGAACATGACACCAATTTTTTCGCGAATTTGGTTGATGAAAATGAGGCACGTTTTTGATTTCGAAACGACGCCTGTTAATTTACGCAGCGCCTGTGACATTAATCGTGCCTGTAAACCCATCTGATGGTCGCCCATCTCGCCTTCGAGCTCCGCGCGCGGCACGAGCGCGGCGACGGAGTCGATGACGATGACGTCGATGGCCGCCGAGCGCACCAGCACCTCGGCGATCTCCAGCGCCTGCTCGCCCGAGTCGGGCTGCGAGACGAGGAGGTTGTCGATGTCGACGCCGAGCTTCTTCGCGTACTCCGCGTCGAGCGCGTGCTCGGCGTCGATGAACGCGGCCAGCCCGCCGGTCTTCTGCGCCTCGGCGATGATGTGCAGCGAGAGCGTCGTTTTGCCCGACGATTCCGGGCCGAAGATCTCGACGATGCGGCCGCGCGGAACACCGCCGATGCCGAGGGCGGCGTCGACGCCGATCGATCCGGTCGAGATCGAACTTACGGCGGCGAACTCCTTCGCGCCGAGCCGCATGATCGAGCCTTTGCCGAACTGGCGCTCGATCTGCGTCAGGGCGGTTTCGGCGGCTTTCAGTTTGTCAGTAGGAATGTTCATGAGCCTGCTCCTTCAAAGTTTTCTGATTTCCCAGGAAGCAAGTTCGCCGAGGAGCGGCGCGGGAAAAAGGTCGTTCGGACGGACATTCGTGTGGTGACGCGAGTGTAGACGGTGGCTATCGTCGAAGCAAGAAATCGCACATTTTCGTATGAATTTTGCGTGTGTTCTCTACAACGTGGAGAATGATGGGATGCGTTCCCGCTTTTCGCTGATTCTGCTGCTGGTCCTGTTCGGCTGTGCCTTGTCGCCTGTGAAGCGGCCGTGGAAGCTCGAGCTCACTACGGACGGTGGATTCACCGGCCAGGGAACGGGCTCGATCACGCTCGACTCCGACGGCGCGATTCACGTAACGACGCCGTTCCGCGGCGCATGCGATTCGCGCGCGACGGCAGCCGAACTGGCGCGCGTGGAGACGCTGCTCGCGAAGGCGCGTCCGAAGTCGTGGAGGGAGTCCTACATGCCGGAGAACCGCTGCTGCGACCGCGTCGACTTCCACCTCACGCTGACGATCGCCGATCAGAACTGGAAGACGGAGTGGATGCCGCCCGAGCCGATGCCGAAGGATTTGTCGGCGCTCGGCGACGAGTTGCTGAAGATGATGCGAGCGCACGCGTGCGCGAGCTAGAATGCGCGCTCTCATGCGCGTCCGTATTTCTGTCCTTCTTCTGTTCCTGCTTGCCGTCGCCGCCGTTGCCAGCGCACAGCTGGAGTCGGATCCGGCGTACGGACTGAGCTCCGATTTTCGAACCTGGCTGACCGCGAACGGCTACGGCTCGTACGATTTCATCCGCGCCGATGTGCCGGGCGGCAGCTACGGCGGACGCGCGGTTGCGGGACAGGCGGTCGTGAATCAGCCGGTGATCTTCATTCACGGCAACTCCGACTCCGCGCTCGGCACCGGCTCGTCCGCATTCACCGGCTTCCGCGCGAGCATCGAGTATTTCAAATCGCAGGGCTACACGTCGGCGGAGCTGTACGCGACGACGTGGGGTCCCGCGAACGCCGCGTTTTCGTCGCAGCAATATCACTCGAAGGCGAATCTCACGCGGCTGCGCGCGTTCGTGAACGCGGTCAAGGCGTACACCGGCGCGGCGAAGGTCGACATCGTGACGCACTCGATGGGCGTGACGATGATGCGCAAGGTCGTGAAAGGCGGCGCGGCCTCCGATTCGCTCGACGGCGGCAGCTACAACCTCGGCAGCGCGCTCACGTCGTCAGTCGACGCGTTCGTCGGCATCGCCGGCGCGAATCGCGGTCTCGTCGCCTGCTACGTCAGCGGCCCGACCACGCCGACCTGCGGCTCGACGAACGGCTTCTATCCCGGCTATCTCGTCGGCGGGTTCGGGCCGTACGGCGTGTCGTCGTTCCTCGTCGATCTCGCGTCCTCGAGTCACTACGAAGGCTCGTTCGTCTACACGATCTGGTCGAGCGCGGATGAAGTGATCGGCTACGGCACGATCGTGTACGGCGAGTCGACCTGCCGCATCCCGGCGCAGAACGGCGAGAAGACGTTCAGCGGCTATCCGTACGGGCACATCGGATCGAAGGATCAGACGGGGTATTACCAGCTGCGGATGGTGAAGTTCCACTCCACGAGTTCGATAGTGGAGTGCCGACGCTCGATCCGACCCACGTGAACTGTTTGTTGAAGTCGACGCCGAGCATTTTTCCGCGCGAGAGGCGGATGAGGTTCTGCGAGAGGATCGGCTTCGCCTCATCGTCGGGGCGCAGGAACATCATGCGGATCTCGATCTTCACGCCGCCGCCGTCCGCGGCTTCAAGCGCGGGCTCGTATTCGATCTTCTCCTGCAGGCACCAGGCGTGGCGCTCGTTCTCGGGAATCGCCTCGACGTCGGCTCGGGTCGGCTCGACGTTCACGCCGCCGCCGGCGAAGGAGAAGAGCGGCTTGAGGACGTAGCGCGTGAGATCGTCGGGGATCGCGTCGAGGTCGGAGACGAACGTGGCGCGAGGCACGGACTCGTGGCGCAGGAACGGGAGTGAGTACTTCGACCAGACCCAATACCAGTTCGGATGCGGCGCCCATTCGACGTCGAGCTCGTCGCGGTAATCGAACGGCAGCTCGACGCCTTTGCTGATCAGCTCATCGAACACGACGCGGTTGTAGATGCGGCGCACGCGCGTGTTGCCGCGGAACAGTTGATTCCCGCGCTTCGTGAGCGTCGTCGGATCGACGGCGTCGACGTCGAACAAGAGCTTCGTCGCGGCGAAATCGGGATAGGTCTTCTGCCGCGGCGGATCGAGATCCATGAGGATCACTTCGGCGGGATCGTGCTCGCCGACGATCGTACGCCGCGCGAGCTCGAGGAACGACGCGCGGTCGTAGCCGGAGAACCAGCACGACCAATCGCGATTCAGACCGCGCATCGACTGCAGCGTCGCGTTCCAGGCGTCGCGCTGCACGATCTGCATCGACGTCAGCGATGGAAATCCCTGCAGCTCGATCAGCTTCGGCACCAGCGTGCCATCGGGATCGCGAACGACGGCGAAGTCGACCTGCGAGAGATTCGGCAGCGCGTCCATTCCGGGCGTGTTCCAGCGCTCCGGAATCGCGGCTTTCATTTTCGCGATGAGCGCGGGATCGGAGAGCTGATCGATGATCGCCTGCGCGCTCGTTGTCGCGCGGCGCAGGAAATCGTCCGAAAGAAACACGGGCGATTCCGCGAGGCGAAACTCGAACTCGCAGCCGACGCGTTGCGCGAGATCGGCTTTGTAGTTTTCGTAGAGCGCGGGCGTGAATTGCTCGTTGAACAGCGCGCGGTAACGCGGATCCATTACTTCTTCTTCAATTCCGTGAGCACGAGCTTCGCCACGGCCTTCAGCGTGTCGAAGACGCCGGTGCCGTTCATCGCCACCGCTTCGAACGTCGGCTCGCCTTTGAAGTTCAGCTGGCGATACATCTCGTCGGGAGGCAGCGCCGTCGGCAGGTCGCGCTTGTTGAACTGCAGGACGTACGGAACCGTCTTGAGCTCGTAGCCCTGCTCTTTGAGGTTCTTGTCGAGATTCTGCAGCGACTCGACGTTTGCCTCCATGCGCATTTCCTGCGAGTCGGCGACGAACACGACGCCGTCGACGCCTTTCAGGATCAGCTTGCGCGAGGCGTCGTAGAAGACCTGGCCGGGGACGGTGTAGAGGTGAAAGCGGGTCTTGAATCCGCGGACGGTGCCGAGATCGAGAGGCAGAAAGTCGAAGAAGAGGGTGCGGTCGGTCTCGGTGGCGAGCGAGATCAGTTTGCCCTTCGCCTGCGGGTTGGTCTTGTCGTAGATCCACTGCAGGTTCGTGGTTTTGCCGCACAGACCGGGACCGTAGTACACGATCTTGCAGTTGATCTCGCGTGCGGCGTAGTTGATGAACGTCATGGACTATTCGCTGAAAAGGCTGTCGATGTCCTCGTCCGTGATCTCAGCGAACGGCGAGTCGAAGCGGCTCGACATCGAGCCGCGCTCTGCCTCGGCCTTCTTCATGAGCTGCTCGAACGTCCGCTCCAGCTCCTGCGAGGCCTTTTTCACGCGCAGACGCACCAGGCCGAGGGAGGACTTCTCGTCGAAAATCACTACGAGGATGACGCGTTGGGCGACGAGAGAGATGTGGATGTTGTCCTTTTCTCCCTCGTGAAAGAGGATCGAGAACTCTTTTTCGCCGATCAGTTTCGCCAGGCCGTCGGTCGCGGCGACGTTGCCCGCGGTGAGAGACGCGAGCGAAGTGGCATCGACGCCGCGCATGTCGCCCTGCGCGGCGATCTGCTGGCCGTTCTTGTCGACCAGGAAGACGATTTTCGAGTTGGAGTCGACCTGCAGACGATGGAGCGTATCGTTGATCTGCTGGTACTCCTCCTCGTACATTACGAGATCAGGAGCGGCCATGGGATGGGCATGTATAGCACATGTCAGATGTCTCTGCGCCCCTCGAGCGCCTTGGCCATCGTGACCTGATCGGCGTACTCGAGATCTCCGCCGACGGGGAGGCCAAACGCGAGCCGCGTCGTGCGCACATTCAGAGGCCGCAGTTGCTGCGCGATGTACAGCGCCGTCGCTTCGCCTTCGACGTTCGGATTGGTGGCGATGATGACTTCGCGGATCTCGCTGCCTTGCACGCGTTTGACGAGTCCTGCGACGTCGATGTCCTGCGGGCCGATGCCTTTGAGCGGCGAAAGCGCGCCTAACAGGACGTGGTACATGCCCTTGAAATCGCGGGTCTGCTCGATCGTCTGGATGTTGAAGGCTTCTTCGACGACGCAGATGAGCGTCGGATCGCGGCGCGGATCGTTGCAGAGCGCGCACGGCTCGACGTCGGTCATGTTGTTGCAGACCGAGCAGCGGAAGATTTTCGATTTGACATCGAGGATCGCCGCCGCGAGCGCCTCCGCTTCGCCGGCGGGACGTTTGAGGATGTGATACGCGAGCCGCGCCGCGGACTTGCCGCCGACGCCGGGAAGCTTGGTGAGCTCGTTGATGAGATTTGCGAGAGGGGGCGCGGTCATGTGGTTGCTGGGTTGCTAGGTTGCTAGGTTGCTGGGAGCAACTGAGGAACCCAGCAACTCAGCAACCTTAGAAACCAGGAATCTTCATCCCTCCCGTCATCGAGCCCAATGACGAGTTCATCTCCTCATCGACTTTGCGCGCGGCTTCGTTGACGGCGGCTTTGACGAGGTCCTGGAGCATCTCGACGTCGTTCGGGTCGACGGCTTCTTTGTCGATGGTGATGGAGAGCAGCTCTTTGTTGCCCGACATCTCGGCCTTGACCATGCCGCCGCCGGCGGTGCCTTCGACGCGGATGGAGGACATCTGGCGCTGCATCTGCTCCTGCATCTGCTGCGCTTGTTTCATCAGTTGTTTGATGTTCATCGTTTCTCCTTCAGCAGCTCGCCGCCGAGGTGTTTTTGAAAGGATTGGAGGACGGGATCATCGCGCAGCGGCGACGGTTTGTCTTCCGTGCGGCGGCCGTTCGGTTTTTCCCCACTCCCCGCCTCGATCGAGATTTCGACGCGCGTGCCATAGACCTCGGACGCGAGCTGTTCGAGCGACGCGCGCTCGTCGATGAGCGGCTGCGCGCGGTCGCGATCGTCGAACGTCCAGACGATGCGGTTGCCTTCTTTGACGAACGACTTCGCCGCGGCGGCGTAGCCGGCGAGCAGGGGACGGGTTTTCTGGAGGCGGGTGAGGAACGTGTCGGCACTTGTGTCATCCCGAGCGTTAGCGAGGGATCTGGGGCTCGGTTGGGGCTGCGAGGCACGTGTTTCGCGCACCACCCGCCCAGGTCCCTCGCTACGCTCGGGATGACCGCCGGCGGCGATCACTTCTTCGACGGCTTTGAGCCGAGGGAAGGTTGCTGCTTTGAGCAGCGCAATTTCGACGGCGAGTCGTTGGTGCTCGGCGCGATTCACGGTTTCATCATCGCGAAGCAAGAGGTTCGCGATGCGCAGAAGCTCGGTGTAGGAAAGCTTCTTCGTCACGGAACGAAGAATCGCGAGATCCTCGGGAGATGCGGACAGCATCGCTTCGTTCGCGCCGGCGGCGAGCAGCAGCAGGTTGCGGACGAAGTTCAGGAGGTCGCGATAGAGCATCTTGAAATCGCGGCCGCTGTCGGAGGCTTCCTGCAGCGCTTCGAGGATCGCGGCGTGATCGCCTTCGGAGACCTGGGTGATGAGGCGCGCGAAGGAGTTGGTGTCGGAGAGGCCGAGGACGATGGAGACGTCGTCGGCCGTCACTTTGCGGCCGCTGAAGGCGATGACCTGATCGAGGAGCGAGAGCGAATCGCGCACGCTGCCTTCGCCGCGGCGCGCGACGATTTCCAGCGCCGCGCGGTCGCCGTCGATGCCTTCGGCTTTGCAGATCTGCGCGAGGCGTCCGATGAGATCTTCGAGCGTGATCTTGCGCAGCTGATTGCGCTGCACGCGCGAGATGATCGTCGCCGGGACTTTCTGCATCTCCGTCGTCGCGAACATGAAGATCACATGCGGCGGCGGCTCTTCGATCAGTTTGAGCAGCGCGTTCCACGCGGGCGCGCTGAGCATGTGCGCTTCGTCGACGATGAAGATGCGGTAGCGGTCGCGCGCGGGCTGGAACTGCGTGACGTCGCGCAACTCGCGGATGTTGTCGACGCCGGTGTATGTCGCGGCGTCGATCTCTCTCACGTCGAGATCGATGCCTTCGGTGATCTCGCGGCAGATGGTGCAGGTGTTGTCGGGCTCCGCGGCGGGTCCGTGCTCGCAGTTGAGCGCTTTGGCGAGGATGCGCGCGAGGGTGGTTTTGCCGACGCCGCGGACTCCGGCGAAGAGATAGGCGTGATGGATGCGGCCGTCTTTGATCGCGTTCTGCAGGGTGCGGACGACGGTTTCCTGTCCGACGATGTCTGCAAAGGTCTGGGGACGATATTTGCGCGCGAGCGCCTGGTAGGACATTGCGGGCGAGAGTTTAACAGCCAGCTCGGAAGAGCCCAGGCCGGACTTTGTCACGCAGGAGTAGCACCTTATCGCTGCTTCCTTCCGGACCTGACGAGGTTCGGTGCGCCTGCTGCAAAGGACCCGGGCTCATCCCAACTGGCTGCCGTTTCGAGGAATCAGGGAGCTGGCGGAGAGAGTGGGATTCGAACCCACGGTACGCGATTAACGTACACACGCTTTCCAAGCGTGCGCCTTAAGCCACTCGGCCATCTCTCCGGGAACGTGTGTATTCATCCGCGCGAATGGCGGAGAGGGGGGGATTCGAACCCCCGATACCCGTAAAGGTATAACGGTTTTCGAGACCGCCGCGTTCAACCACTCTGCCACCTCTCCGTTTTGTCGCGCCGCCGCAGTTCGCGGAAGAAATCCTGGAGCAATTGCCGCGCGCTCTCTTCCATCAATCCCGTCTCCACGGTCAATCGATGATTGAGCCGCGAGTCCTGCACGAGATTGCCGAGCGAGCCGCAGAAGCCCGCCTTCGGATCGAACGTCGCGAAGATCAGTCGCTCCACGCGCGCGTTCACGAGCGCACCCGCGCACATCGCGCACGGCTCGAGCGTCACCACCATCGTCGTCCCTTCGAGACGCCAATCGCCGATGTGCTTCGCCGCCTCGGCGATCGCGAAAAGCTCCGCGTGCCCGAGGGGATCGCCTGACTCGCGGCGATTCCGGCCGCGGCCGATGATGTTGCCATCGCGATCGATCACCACCGCACCCACCGGAATCTCGCCTTCGGACGCCGCCTGCGCCGCAAGCGCCAAGGCTTCAGTCATTGCTTCCGACTGCCACTGCACCTGATTCATCTGTCAAAGAGTACGACGGCGGGCTGCAATGCCCGCCGTGAGATTGTGTAGCGTGTTGGTGCACCCAAGAGGACTCGAACCTCTAACCTTCTGATCCGTAGTCAGATGCTCTATCCAATTGAGCTATGGGTGCGAGCACGGAAACTTAACCGCCGTCCGAAAAGGTTCATTCCGCCCGGCGGAGGACGCGCATTTTACCTCCCCATTGCGGCACGTCAATTGCCCGAGTAGACTGGTGGCTCCAGGAGCTGCAGCAGCACGTTTTCATTGCCTCTACGGTTGGCTACTGCCTGACCCACCCTTCCCCAGCCAACCGTGGAGGCGTGATTTCTTTCATGCGGAAAGAAGACTTCTACGCTCGCACGATGCACACACCCGACGATCCCGCGCGCGCAGAGCAGCGCGCCGCGCTTCGCGAGATGTCGCGGCATCTGCTTCCGCTGCACCGCGCGTTGATCGAGTCGGCGCGCGGCGAGTACGCGGCGACTGTCGCGCCCGTCAACGGTCCGGGACATCTGTTGCAGCTGCTCAACGAAGATCCGTTTTTCGCGTGGCTGAAGCCGCTGACGTCGCTCATCGTCGACATCGATGAAATGGCGCGCGTTGACTTCACCGCCGATGATTTCGCAGCGATCAGCACGCGCGTCGATCAGCTCTTCGGCACCGCCGCCGACGCCGCGTTTTCCGAGCATTACGTTCCGGTGCTGCAGCGCGATGTCGACGTCGCCATCGCCCATGCGGCATTGCGGCAGATCCTGAGCCGCCGCCGGCCGTAAAGACACTTTTACGCACCTCCCCCACGGGGGAATTGCAGTAAAGTAGAACCACCTCCAAATGGAACTCTTTCCGTTCGACGACGACTATGTCCGTCGCCTGCGAGAAGGGGATCGCGAAACGGCGACGCACTTCGAGTCGTACTTTCGCGAGCTCCTGCTGATCAAGCTTCGCCGCAAGCTCGACTCGAAGCAGGCGATCGAAGACGTCCGCCAGGAAGTATTCGCGCGGGTGTTCGCCAAGCTCGCCGAGCTCCAGGACCCGCGCAAGCTCGGCTCCTTCGTGAACTCGATCTGCAATCACGTGCTGATGGAGTGGTATCGGATGGAATCGCGCTCCGACGCCTTCGGGGTCACGGAAATTGACCAGGTGACGCAGTCAAACATTGAAGACGATCTCGTGACCGAGGAGACGAAGGCGCGAGTGCGGCGCGTGTTGGGACGGATGCCGGCGCGCGACGCGAACATCCTCAGGGCGCTGTTTCTCGAGGAGGGAACGAAGGAGGAGGTCTGCGGGCGGTTCGGCGTCGATCGCAAATATCTGCGGGTGCTGCTGCACCGCGCCAAGGAGAAGTTCCGCTCCGAATTCCGCCGCAAAAGCGGGAGGCTGCAAATCAGTGAAACGTTTTTGAGCGATTCGTCACTATTGTGCTGAGAGGGGCTGATGGATCACAGCGAAGCACAGCAGAGTCACGCCGTCGAACGGTACCTTTTGAACGAGATGACCGGAGGCGAGCGTGATGGCTTCGAAGAGCATTACTTCGATTGCCGTCTCTGCGCCGAAGAAGTGACGGATGGGGCGAAACTCGTCGCTGCGGGGCGGCGGGTGGCGCTCAATTCGCCGAACGTGGTCCCGATGCCGCGCCGTTGGACAGCCTGGTTGCCGTCTGCGGTGGCGGCGGCGCTCGTCATCGCCGCCGTGGGAATCGGTGTGCCTCGCCGATCCAGCCCCTCCCTTGAGCTCGCTCAGGACTATGTCGTCGACTTCAGCGTGTCCCGCGGCGCCGGGTCGGAGCAGCAGGTGATCGATCAGAAGAATCCGATCCTCTACGTGCGGATGCCGGAAGAGCCGAAGTTTCCGAATTACAGGATCCTGATTCGCGACTCCGCAGGGGACGAGGTCATGTCGCTCTCCGTGGATGCGGATCGGGCAAAAGAGCAAGTCCCTGTGCTGCCTCGTTCGTTGCCGACGGGCAGCTATGTGCTGGCGATCGAAGGTGTGCGCGATGGCAACCACACCCCGATCGACAAGAGAGAGTTAACGGTCCGATAGCAGAGAAAAATAGAGGAGGTAGCCATGGAATCCGTTTATTCGTTCAACGGCAGTGCCATCGGTCTCGGCGGCGTGCTGAGCTCCGGCGGCGTCAAGACAGTCATTCCTAGTCTCGCGTCGGTTGCCCTGGCACCGACGGGCGGCGGGGGATCCGCAATCTGTGAGAATTACAACGATCACGGCATCTCGTTCACGCGGGCAGAGAGCCGCGTGTTCGGCACCGACATCGGCGACGGGATCTACACGACCTACACCGACGTCTACATCACCAACCTGAATCTCTTCGACCGGCTGAAGATCGCGCTGATGAGCGCGACGATCTCGTCGACGCACAATCTGAAGCTGAACGAGTCGTCGTTCAGCGTGGCGACGAGTTATCGCGGCATCGCCGTCGACGACGAAGAGGTCGTGCCGATCTACGATGAAGCGCTCAGCGACGCGCCGACGTACAGCGACGTGGTGCGCACCGTTCAGGGGGACATCAAGGGATACACCGAACGCTGGAAGGCGAATCGGAGGCAGCTCGAGACCGCGCTGAACAACGGCAATCCGCTGCGGCCGCTCGGCGGCTCGCTGGTGAAGGATCTGCAGGCGAAGAAGCTCGAGAAGCACGCGAATCACGCGATCCACATCCCCGGCCTCGGCCGCGCGCGTTTCGGCGAGTTTCTGTACAAGCCGGGACGGCGGCGCCTGAGTCTGCTGCGCATCGACCTCGGCCGATTCTTATCGGCCCCGCCCCCCGATTCCGACCCGCGACCGCCCGCGCAGACGCGCCAGCGCATCGCCAAGAAAGCGATCGTGCTGATGGACGATTTCGGCGGAGGCAACGGCGGCGGAATCACCGTAGGATCTGTTGAGGGAAATGGCGGTCCGCCGATGTAGTCGACTTCTCGTGCCGCTGCTGACGCTCGCCTTGATCGGAGCGTCGGCGGCGGCACCGAGTGCCGAAGAGGCCGCGCGCGCCGCGCGCACGGCCATCGACCGCGCGCAATACCCTCTCGCGACACAAATCATCGATGACGCCCTGCAGCGCTACGGGGCGCAACAGTCGGAAATCGCATGGACGTTGCGGGTGATGCGCGCGGAGGTGTTGAACAAAACCGGGAAATACGACGCCGCGAAAGAAGTCCTCGCACAGAAACTGCCGCCGGCGTTGCGGACCAGCATTCCTGCCGTGCAGTGGTACGTTCAACTCGCCTACTCGGCGTGGTGGGATACCGAGCACGTTACGAAGAATCTCGAGCCGGCGCGACGGCTGGCGGCGGCGCACCAGCCAGCACAGCTTGCAGAAGTCTATGTGACCTATGCGGCGATCGGCCCGGTCGACAAATCGAAGGAATATCAATCGAAAGCGATCCGTGAAGCGAGGCGCCTCGGCAGTCCGGTGATGGAAGCGCGCGCCATGGTCGCGCCTGTGTTTGCACTGAGCCGGGCGGGACGATACAGCGAGGCCATTAGCATGGGAGAAAAGAGCCTTCCCTTGCTCAAGGGGCCGGAGTTGGCGAGAACTCTGGAAGCGACGGAGGGGAATCTCGGCTGGGCTTTTCTCGAGCTCGGAAACTACGACATTGCGAGCGAGTACTTCACGAAGGCGGAGGCCGACGCGAAGCGGATCGGATCGCAGGCCAATCGTGTGTCGTGGCTGAATCAGCTCGGCAATCTTCGCTACCAGGCCCGCGACGTTGCAGCCGCAACGCGGTATTACCGGCAGGCGATCGAAATCGGCAAGCCATTGGGAAGCCAGGAAGCCGCAAAAGCACTAGCGAACCTCGCGGTCATCGCGATCGAAACCGGCAACCTCAATGATGCGCGGCGCTACAACGCCGAGGCGCTCGTCTTGAAGCGGCAAGTCGAGGCCACCGATCCAATTCTGCGCTCGCTCATCATCGACGCACGCATTGCCTCAGCGGCAGGAAATACGAACGACGCGATCGCGATCCTCGACGGCGTGATCGAAAAGGCGACGAAGGTCACGCAATGGGAAGCGCGTGGCCAGCTTGCGAAGGTCTTCGTGAACGCGAAGCGCTACGCAGAAGCGGAGCAGCAGTTTCGCCTGGCGATCAATACGGTTCGTGACGCGCGCCGAGAAATCACGAGAGAACTGCGGCTCAGTTTCTTCAACACCACCACCGACATCTTCAGCGCGTATCTCGACTTCCTCATCGATCAGCGTCGCCTCGCGCGAGCACTCGACGTGACAGAGGAAATTCGCGCTGACGCGCTTGATGACGAACTCAAAGATCCAGCATCGTCACGCGCGGTGAATGCCCGCGAAATCGCGAAGCAGCACAACGCCACCCTCCTTTCCTACTGGCTCGGTCCGCGCCAGTCGTACGTCTGGAAAATCACGCCCACCGACATTCGCGTCGTGACGCTCGCTCCCGACTCGAAAATCACCGCTGCCGTCGATGCGTATCGGCGCGAGCTCACGACCGGCGCCCGCGGCACGCTGGAATTGAGCGGGGCGCGCGGGCGGGCGTTGTACGAATTGCTCGGGAAGCCGCGCGGGTCGCGGGTCATCGTCATTCCCGACGGCTCGCTCTATTCGCTCAACTTCGAAACGCTCGTCGTGCCGTCGCCGCGGCCGCATTACTGGATCGAGGACGCGCTGCTCTCCGTGGCGAGCTCCATCCGCGTGCTCGCGCAGCAGCCGCGCGCGACGAATCGTTCGGCGGACTTGCTGCTGGTTGGCAATCCGCCGTCCTCGGATCCCGCGTTTCCGCCGCTGCCGAAGGCGGGCGAGGAAATGCGGAGCGTCGAGAAGCATTTCCCCGCTCGCACCAAAGTGCTCGAAGGCGCGGCGGCGACACCGGACGCATATCAAAACGCATCGCCGCAGCAATACGACTACGTGCACTTCGTCGCGCACGGCACGGCCTCGCGCACGCGGCCGCTCGAGTCGGCGGTCATTCTCGCGGGAGGCAAACTGCTCGCGCGCGACGTCGTGAAGCAGCATCTCGGCGCGCGGCTCGTCACCATCTCCAGCTGCCACGGCGCGGGAACGCGCGCGTATGCCGGCGAAGGCCTCGTCGGATTGGCGTGGGCCTTTCTTCGCGCCGGCGCGTCGAACGTCATCGCCGCGCTTTGGGAAGTGGACGACAGCGCCACGCCGCAGCTGATGGATCACTTCTACGCAAAAACCGCTGCCGGTGTCGATCCCGCCGCGGCGCTGCGCGATGCGAAGCTCTCCCTTTTGACGGCGGGCGGCGTGCGCAGCTATGCGCGCTACTGGGCGCCGTTCGTCTATTACGAATAGAAGGATTGGCGTCCCCGGCAGGATTCGAACCTGCGACCCACAGCTTAGAAGGCTGTTGCTCTATCCGACTGAGCTACGGGGACGGAGCGCGCGAAGGAGCCGCGGTTGGTCGGGGCGAGAGGATTCGAACCTCCGACCCCCTGCTCCCAAAGCAGGTGCGCTACCAGACTGCGCTACACCCCGACGCTTGCGGCCGTTTTCCAACAGGGCCTCGCTGCGGCCCATTCCGAATCAGACCGCGTGTGCGGTCGGAGCCTGACCGGCCGTTCTGCGGCGGCAGCACGGCCATCCACTTCTTCGCTTCCGGCTTTTCGAGCACGAACTCGAACGCCGTGCCGTGCGAGCGGAGACGCATCACCGTGCAGTCGTCGTCGACCATTTTGCCGGTCGCCAATTCGTCGCTGTACTCGACCTCGTCGATGCGGTTCAAATCGAACGACGCCTCGAGATCGGGGTTCTCGTAATACAGGGTTTCGGCGGTGACCGAAAGGGCGACCGGCATCGACTCCATCCCTTCGACGTAGTCCGCGCGGCTCACCAGCTGCGAATTCGGCTGGCGCTTGGTCATCATCGCGCCGATCAAATCCTTCTGACGGACCTTGAGAAAGATCACCACCAGGACGGCCAGGACGACGATACCGACGAGAGTAATAGTCCCTACATCCGGCATGCCTCATCTCCTTCTTCGTGATCTTGCGTCTGAAGGCAATTTACGCCTTTTGTCACGAACAAACCAGCATGACCGTAAAATGTAAGGCAATGGCCCCGTCACGACGGAAGACCCGTGCCGAACATTCGTCCGGAGGCGCCGTCATTTCCATTCGCGACGGCGTTCCCCACGTCGCTCTCATCGCCACGCGCAACCGCACGCGTTGGGGGCTGCCGAAAGGCGCGGTCTCCGAGGGAGAAACGTCCGAGGCGGCGGCGCTGCGGGAAGTGCGGGAAGAGACGGGGATCGAAGCGCGGATCGTGAAGCCGCTCGACACCATCGAGTACTTTTTCCGCGCCGGAGACACGCTCATCCAGAAGCGCGTCGACTTCTACCTGATGGAGTACGTCGCCGGCGAGCTCGAGCCGCAGCTCAGCGAAGTCGACGACGTGGAGTGGGTCGAGCTGAGCGCGGCGTTGCGGCGGGCGAGCTTCGACTCCGAGCGGAAGCTCCTCGAGATGGCGCTGCACGAGTCGGGGATTTCTTCGCAGCCTTCGCAGCCGTCCGCTTCTTCGTCGTAGGTTTCTTTTCGTCCTCCAGCCGCGACGCGAGCGTCGGCACTTTTCGCGACGACGCTTTGCGATTGCTGATCCAGACGTTCTCCGACCCGATCTCTTCCACCAAAAGGTTGGACACCACCGATCGCGGCGCGACTTCCGTCACGTCGATCTTGTCGTTCGCGAACGGATCGCGATGCTTGAGCAGCAGCCACTCGTTCCCTTTGCCGCTGTCGCGTCCCTTGATCTTCACCAGCGCCCACTCGCCGAACATCTTCTTCCCGAACATCCGGAACGTCAGCTTTCCGCCCTTCACTGCTTTCACCGGATCATCGCCCGGCTCGATGAACTCCCACGTGCCCTCGTCCCAGATGATCACGTTTCCCGCGCCGTAGTTCCCTTCCGGAATCACTCCCTCGAACGATGCATAGTCATACGGATGATCCTCGGTCATCATCGCCAGGCGCCGGACCGTCGGATCGTACGAAGGACCCTTCGGCACCGCCCACGACTTGAGCACGCCTTCCATCTCCAGGCGGAAGTCGTAGTGCAGATGCGAGGCGCGATGCTTTTGAATGACGAAGATCGGCAGCTTCGCCTTGACCTTCTTCCTGTTCTTGTCGCTCGCCGGCTCCGGCGTGTCGCCGAAGTCGCGCATCTGCTTGTACTTTTTCAGAAGGTCGGGCATGCGCTTACGACGCCTTTCGCTTCGCCGCCGGTTTCCTCGGCGCTTTCGCTGCCGCGCGTTTCGGACGCTTCGGCGCTTTCACGCCGCCGTCGAGACTCCGCCGCAGCGCTTCCATGATATCGACGACTTCCGCCGGGCCCGCCTCTTCCGGCGACTCCGACACGATCATCTCGCCTTCGGCTTTCGATTGAATGCGCTCCATCAGCCGCTCGCGATATTCGTCTTTGTACGCCAGCGGATCGAACGACTCTTCCGACAGCTCGTTGATCAGCATCTCCGCGAGCGCGACTTCCTTGTCGCGTGGCTGCGATCCTTCTTCGACGTCGATCGCGCCGAAGTCGCGCACTTCATCGGCGTAATACATCGTGTGCAGCACGAGGCCATTTTCGAACGGACGCAGAATCACGAGGTGCTCGCGGCCGCCCGTCACCCAGCGCGCCACCGCGACTTTGTTCTGCTTCTTCATCGCTTCGGCGAGGAGCTTGTACGTCTTGCTGCCGCCGGGCGCAGGTCCGAGGTAATACGCCTTCTCGAAAAAGACCGGATCGATCTCGTCGAGCGGAACGAATGCGGTGATCTCGAGCGCGCGGTTGTCGTCGCTCTCGAGCGTTTCGATCTCTTCGGCGGTGAACGTGACGTAGCGATTCTTCGCGATCGCGTAGCCGCGAATCATGTCGTCGTAGGTGATGCCTTCGTCGTGCTGCGGACACCACCATTTGCGATTCACGCGCGAGCCGCAGTCTTTGTGGAGCAGATTGAAGTGCACGTCTTCCGATTTCGTGGCCGTGTAGAAGCGGACCGGGATGTTCACCAGTCCGAACGAGATCGTTGCGTTGCGCAGCGGGCGCAGAGCAGCCATGAGTGCCTCCCGGCTCGAAATAGCTGCATGCCCCGTTCCACGCAGAAGTATCGTGTTTCGTGTAGGTTACAATACTATCGGCGTCGATTTTGCAAACGAGGCGAACGGTAGCGCATGTCTCCGTCCATCCGAAGAATGCTATGGGGGTCCTTTGCGGGCCTGGCCCTTCTCGTCGCGGCAGGTGTCGCGTTCACGATCACTGTGCTTCGGATGGAGCAGCGCCAGGAGGTCGTGGTCGTGCAGCAGTCGCGGCCGCTCATCGATGCCGTGCGCGATATGGACGATGCGCTCGACGCGATGGTGTCGGCCTCGCGCGGCTACCTCTTCCGAGGGGAGACGGCGTTCACGCAGCAGTACGGCGACGCTGTGCGTGCGTTCGACAAGGCCGCGTCCCAGGCCGAGTCGAACGCGATCAAACCTGAAGACAAGCAGCAGCTCACACGGTTCACGAGACACTACGAAGAAGTCAAGAAGTTGATCACTCAGCAGATCGACCTCTACGACGCCGACGATTTCAAGACGGCAACGGACACGATGCGAATCGTTGCGGAAAAGCGGCGCGGCGCTCCCGATTACGCGGGCCTGATCATCGATCGCGTGCGCAACGAACAGAATCGGAACTCGGAACGCGTCGAGAACACGCGCCAGTGGCTGATGATGGCCGTGATCTTCTTCGGCGTCGGCATCGTCGTCGCCAGCGGGATGGCCACGTGGCGCGTGGAGCAGACGCTGCGCGAGTCGATGTCGCGGCAGGGACGGCGCACCGAGGCCATCGTCGGCGGCATGACCGACGGCGTCATGCTCGTCGACGAAGAAGGGCGCAGCGTCTTCGTCAATCCCGCGGGCCAGCGTCTCCTCGGCAACGCGATCGTCGGCGTTCCGATCTTCCGCCACTCCGACGTCTACAACTTCCGCGACGCCCACGGGCGTCTGCTCGATCCCGGCGAGCTGCCCGCGGCGCAGGCGCTTTCCACCGGACGGGCGGTGCAGGACGTCACGGTGCTGATCGGCCGCGATGACAACAAAGTCGCGGTCTCGATGAGCGCGACGCCGCTGCACGAGGACGGCCGCATCACCAGCGTCATCGTGATGTTCCGCGACATCACCGAGCGCCGCGCGCTCGAGGCGCAGATGCAGTTGCAGGCCGAGCGCGCGCAGATCCTCGCCGACGCCGGCGCATTCTTCTCCTCGAACATCGATCCGGCCTGGGTCACGCAGGCGATCGCCGAGCGCGTAGCAGAAGTTCTCGGCGATTGGGCCGCCGTCATCCTGAAATCGGGCGACTCGAAAGAACTGCGCGTCGCCGCGATCAATCACCGCGACATCGCCTCCCTCGGCCTGGCCTGGTCTTACATCTACCGGCAGCCGCTCGTCGTCGGCGAAGGTCTCATCGGACAAGTCGTCGCCACGAACTATCCGTCGCTGACGACGAACGTACGGCCCTCGACCGACGCGACCAATCCCGGCAGCATGTATCACACCGCGCCGATGAAACTGGCGTCGCTGCTGATCCTCCCGCTGCGCACGCGCCGCGAGATGATCGGCGCGCTCGTGATCGCCGCGAACGATCCCGACCGCGCGATGACGGACGACAAACTGCCGCTCGCCGAAGTGCTGGCCGAGCGCGCCGCGCTGGCGATCGAAAACGCGAAGCTGTACACCGAGCAGGTCGAGGCGCGGCGCAAAGTCGAAGATCTGTCGCGGCTGAAGGACGAGTTCCTCTCCATCGCGTCGCACGAGCTGCGCACTCCGGTCACGTCGATCAAGGGCTACACGCAGCTCGCGAAGATGTTGATCAAGGAGGGCGATCTTTCGACATCCGAGGAGTATCTCGATATTGCGCTCGACCAGATCGATCGCATGTCGCGGCTGATCCTCGAGCTGCTCGATGTGTCCCGCATCGAGACAGGGCGCCTGGAGATCCGCCGCGAGGGCATTCCGTGGTCGCAGTTCGTGCGCGACGTCGTACATCGCCATCACACCGCGGTCAGCGACCGCCGCTTCCACGTCAGCGTTCCGACGCTCGGCAAAGTCGTCACCGGCGATCGCGATCGTCTCGAGCAAGTCCTCGGCAATCTGCTCGAGAATGCGGTGAAGTATTCGCCCGACGGCAGCGACGTCACGGTGACGGTCGAGGATAAGAGCGACGTGCTCATTACCGCGGTGTGCGACCGCGGCATCGGCATTCCGGCGGACGAGCTCGGGCAGGTGTTCGAGCGTTTCCATCGCGGCCGTCAGGTCTCGTCCACGAACTACGGCGGCCTCGGCCTCGGCCTCTACATCACGAAGCAGATCATCGAGCGCCACGGCGGCACGATCTGGGTGGAGAGCAAAGAAGGGCAGGGGACGACGTTCTACTTTTCGCTGCCGGCAGCCGATCAGCCGATCCCCACGATCCCGCCGCCGCCAACCTCCCGCGCCGTCGCGCAAACGTAATGCTTCTCTCCCTCGCGTTTGCCGCAGCCCTCGACCTGCGCCTCGAGCTCGTGCGCGAATCGCTGACGGGCGTGCACTGCCGCTATCGCGAATATGTGCAGGGGATTCCGACGGAGAACTACATCACGGTGGAGGACAGACAATCCTGTCTGTCCTCTTTGGAAGTTGGACAGACAGGATTGTCTGTCCTCCACTGGATCAATGGGCGTGTCGCGCGTCGCGTCATTCGCGAAAACTACGGCGAAGACTACGACGCCGAATCCGGCGAGTTGCTGCGCCGCACTCCTCTCTTCTTCCGCGCGAACGTCTTCGATCCGAATCCGGTCGTGACGTTGAATGATCCGTCGCTGCAGGATCGCAACGACTCCGCTGTCGCCGTCCCAAGCTCTGCCTATTTCGACAAACAGTTGCAGGACGTCGCCACGAGCGGCCCGCTGCGCGGTCCCTACATCACGCTCGTCGACGTCCAGCCGCCGTCGATTGCGCCGCCAGACGTCACGCGCTCGCTCGTCTTCAATCGCCAGGACGACGGCTTCGAAGACGTGAATGTGTACTTTCACATCGATTCCACGCAGCGCTATTTGCAATCGATCGGTTATCGCGGACGCCGCGCGATCGCGCAGTACGCGATCGAGACCGATGCGCACGCGCAGAGCGGGTTCGACAGCTCGCTCTTCATCCCCGACGCGTTTCATCCCGGCCGCGGGACGCTCTTCTTCGGCACGGGCGGCACCGACGACGCGGAAGACGCGGATCTCGTTGTGCACGAATACGCGCACGCGCTGCATGAATGGATCGCGCCCAGCACGTTCACCGGCACGTTCACGAGCCAGGCGCGCGCGTTCGGCGAGGCGTTCGGCGATTACTGGGCGTTCTCGAATCACTACGCGCAGCGCGTGCAGTCGGGGCGCGACCCGTTCTGCTTCGCCGACTGGGACGCGCGCTGCTGGCTCGACGACGCCTCCGAGCTCTGCACGTATCCGCCGAATTCCGACTGCCTGCGCCGGCTCGACAGCGCGAAGACCATGCGCGACTACGACACCGTCGAAGCCGCGGGCGTCGAGCATCGCAACGGCGCGATCATGTCGTCCGCGCTGCGCGAGCTCTTCCTCGCGTTCGGCAAGCCGGTCACCGACACCATCGTGATCGAGTCGATTTTCGGCGCGCCGTCGCTGCCGTCATTTGCCGTAATGGCGCAGCGGATGATCAACGCCGACCAACTGCTATACGGCGGCGCGCATCAGACGACGATCTGTTCGGTGATGGTCGCGCGGCAGATCCTCACCATTGATCAATGCGCGATCCGTCCGCGCGGCGAATGGACGCAGTTCCCGAGCGGCGAGCGGGCGATCTTCATCCCCGACGCCGATCAGACCGGAATCATCTCGCACTTGACCATCACCGACCCGCGCACGATCGAGAACGCGTGGGTGCGCGTCGACATCACCCATCCCTCGCGCGGCGATCTGCGCATCACGCTGATCGCGCCCGACGGAACGGCGTTCCCGCTGCAGCAGGACTCGATTGATCGCGCGCGCGACATCCACAACACATACAGCGTCAACCTGCGCGGGCGTTCCGCCGCCGGCGTGTGGACGCTGCGCGTCGCGGACGTGATCTTTCTCGACGCCGGCACGCTGCAGTCGTGGGACCTGATCATTCAATTCGCCGGCGACGCGCCGGCAACGGAGCGCCCGCGCGCAGCGCGCACGCAAATGATCCCCGTCGTCGCGCATCGCTTCGGCGACAACGACACGTTCTTCGCCAGCGATCTCCGTCTCGGAAATCCGTCGAACGCGCAGCAGACAGCGACGCTCATCTTCACGCGTGACGGCGACGACGGCCGCGCGAACTTTTCCGCGGTGAACGTCGTCCTCGCGCCCGGCGAGACCGTCGCCTACGACGATGTCGTCGATCGCGTTTTCCACACGTCCGGCAGCGGCTCGCTGGAGGTCCTCGGCGACGTCGTCGCGATGAGCCGCACGTACGTGCCGGTTCCGAGCGGCGGAACGGTCGGACAAACGATTCCGCCGAATCTCGACACGATGTCGCAAGGCGAGGCTCTGGTCGCCACCTTCATGCCGGTCGCCACACACCGCACGCGCATCGGCGTCGTCGAGACTGCTGGTGTTCCTGCGGTGATTCGTTACTCGTTTTCGCTCGAGCTCCGAACCATCGACGTTCCCGCGTACGGCCACGTTCAACTTCCGATTCTGCCGATTCAGTCGAGCTTCACGCTCGTTCTCATCACGCCCGGCGCGCGCGTCGCCGCGTACATCTCGCAGATCGACAACGTCACCGGCGACGCGATCTTCATCCCGGCGACGCGTGGCGGGCCAACCGGCGCGACGCGAATCGCGCCCGCGGTCGACACGACCGGCGTGAACGCGAACACGTGGCGCAGCGATCTTCTCCTCGGCCCATCGAGCGGCGCCGAAGTCGCGTTCGTGACCGGCGATTCGGTCACGCGCCGCATTCCCGGACTCGCGTTCATCCAGGGCGTGCTTCCGGCGACGTTCGGACGTTCCAACACCGCCGGCATTTTCGTAACGAACGCCGTCGCCGCGACGCGCATCGTCAACAACGGCACGAGCGAATACGCGCCGTTCCTCGATCCGATCGGCGCGAATCAACAGCATCTGCTTTTCATCGAAAGCACGGACGCGTTTCGGACGAACATCGGCTTCATTGCCAACGAAGCCGCGGTGGCCGAGGTCACGGTGTATGACAGCGAAGGCCGCGTCGTGGAGCAGCGCCTGCTCGACACGCCGCGCGGGCTGGCGCAGATGGCGGTCACGCAGCGCGTCCTGAACGGCCGCGCTCTCGTGCGCTTCCTCTCCGGAACCGGCCGCGCCTACGCCTCGATGATCGACAATGCGACCGGGGATTCCGCACTCGTTCTTGGGCAGTGATATCCTTCGCGCCGTCATGCCAGAACCATCGCCTCAACGGGCGTTGCCCGAGGCGCAGTCGCTGGCGCAGCTCCCGTCCAAGATCCTCGACGAAGTGATCCGGCAACTGCGCAGCACGCGCAACGACATCATCCGCTACGCCGTTTGGAATACCCGCAACCTGACGGACGAAGAGTTCAACAAGACCGACGACCGCAAACTGTTCGGCTACTTCCGTCAGGACCTGCTCGAAACGCGCTTCCTTTCCAAGGGCCGCCGCATCGATCTGATCCAGTTGTGGAAGTGGTACGACGATCAGATGAGCGGCATCGAGCCGCTGCTCGTCGACAGCGAAGAGGTCTTTCTCAACATCCAGGATAAGGATCTCGAGAAAGTGCGCAAACGCATCGCCGAGATCCAGTCGTTCTTCAGCACGCTGCGCGGCGATGACCTCGACGCGTTCCGCCGCGTGAAGTACAAACTCCGCCGGACGGTGATGCGCCTGACCTACGACCTGCACCACCTCTTCAAGCGGCTCGAGAAGTACCGGAAGAATCTCTACCTCCAGAGCGGCGCTCCCCCGCACATCGAGCGCGAGCGCGTGCCGCTGGAAGCCGTCGCCGAGATTCCGGAGCCGCCGCCGATCGACGAGCACGAAGAGGCCGAGGCGTAGTGTCATTCCGAGCCGCGTAGACGGCGAGGAATCCCCCGAATCAGGGATTCCTCGCTACGCTCGGAATGACACGTCTAAATATCCATCTCCGCCGTCTGTCCCTCCACGAGGTTCACCTGCTTCGAGTCGAGCACGACGCCGTTCGGGCCGAGGAGCTGGAGCGTGTAGGCGCCCGATCCGAGGTTGTCGATCGTCGTCGTTCCGGGATTCGGAAGCAGTTGCGATGACGGGGGAGTCGCGCTCCAGCGCGGATAGGCCCAGCCGTTCGCATCGATGAGACGCACGCGCATCGGCTCCGAATGTTTCGAGCGGACGGCGAGCCGCGCCGCGGGCGTGAGGCCGATGGTCTGGTTCGACGGCGAGCGCAGCGTGACCTGGCGCGTGCCGTAGCCCATGGCGGAGATCGTGGCCTGATACTGGCCGGCGGCCAGCGACATGTTCATCTCCGAGGACGTGTCGCCGCCGAAGACGAATCCGCGCTGATCGTTCATCACGCGCCCCTGCATGTCGAACACGACCACCTGCGCGCGCAGCACGCGGCCGTCGCGTTGATCGACGATCTTCAACGTCACACCGTCGCTCGGCTGCAGCCGCAACTCGAGATCGTCGACCGCGCGATTGGAGATCGTGATGTCGCGCGGATCGTTGCCGAATCCCTGGCGATCCGCGGTGACGACGTAGCTGCCCGGCGAGACGAGATCGAGACTGAACGTGCCGTTCGCATCGGTGATCGCGACGCGCTCGGCGAAGCGCATCGCCGACGCGCTGCTGCCGCTGCCGCGCAGCTGCACGCGCGCCTCCGGGATCGGATCGCCCGACGCCGCGTTCACCACGCGGCCGCGCAGCGTGTAGGCATCGTGGTCGATGTCGAACGTCGCCGAGCCGCGCACTTCGTAGTTCGTGCTGTGCGACGTGAAGCGCTGCATGTCGTTGATCATCACCGAATACTCGCCGTCTTCGAGTCCGCTGACGGTGTAGTTGCCCTGCTCGTCCGCGGTCGTCTGCGCGGACGACTGCACCGTGCTGCCCGGACGCGGGAAGAACATCACGCTCGCGCCGGACAGCGGCTGCCCGTTGCGGCGCACGCGTCCTTTGATCACCGTGTCGCTGCGATACTCGAGATCGAGCTGCCGCGAAGCGCCGGGCGCCATCTCGACGGTCTGCGACGGCGAGGTTTTCCGCGACGTGAAGCCGCGGCCCATCATCGTCGCCCGCACCGTCACGGTGCCGGCGGGAACGCCTTCGAGGCGATACGCGCCGGTCGCATCGACCGTCGCCGTGGCCGAGCTCTCCACGCCGCGCGCCTCGACCGTCGTCGACGTCAGCTCGTCGGCGGAGAGTCCGCGCACGTAGCCGTAGATCGTGCCGCCGCTCTTGAGCACGAGCCGCACGGGCGCGCCCGCCGCCGCGACGTCGACGTCCTTCAACGTCGCTTCGACGAAGCCCGCCTTCGACGCGCTGAACTGATAGCGCGCCGGCGAGAGCGAGTCGAATTCGAACCGCCCGCTGGAATCGCTCTTCACATGGCGCGGCATGCCGCCCGCCGCCACCGCCTCCACATCCGCCTCGGCGACCGGACCGCCCGCCTCGCTGACGACGACACCGCTCACGCGATTGCCCGCCGAGAGCTGCACGTCGAGACGCTGCTCGCGTCCCTTCAGCTCGATCGACTTCCGCTCGGTGAGATATTTCGAATGCGAGATCTCGAGCGTTTCTTCGCCCGCCTCGAGCGCGTCGAGCTCGTACTCGCCGCTGGAGTTCGTGATCGTGCGCTTGTCGGTCGCGCGCGCGACGTTCATGCCCGGGCCGCCGATGATGGCCAGACTCACGTTCGCATCGGCGAGCGCCGCACCGTCCGGTCCCGTCACTTTGCCGAACAGCCGCACGCCGGTGTCGAGCTCCACTTCGAGATTCGTGACCGGCTTCCCTTCCTCGACGTTGAGGTTCATGCGCGTCGTGGTGTAGCCCGGCGCCGAGGCGACGAAGTTGATCGCGCCGGTCGGAACGTTGTCGAGCGCGAACGAGCCGTCGTCGCTGGTCATGCTGCGCAGCATCGGCGGCGCCATCATCACCATCCCGCCGCCGCTGCGCGAGACCGACACGCCGACCTGGAAATTCGTCACCGGCTTTTTCGTCGACTTCTCCACGACTCGCCCGCTCACGCGCACGCCCGCCGGCAGCTCGATCACGACGTCGCGCGCCGGCGCGGTCAGCTGGCGCTGCTCGTTCACGAGATCGTCTTCCTTGCGCATCATTACGCGCGTGCTGCCGGGCGAGAGTCCGCGCAGCGTGAACGAGCCGTCGGGACCGCTGGTCGCTTCGGAGGTGTCGCCGCCGCCGAAGCCGAAGCTCATCAGATTCACGCCGTCGACGCCGGTGCCGTTGCGCGTGATGCGTCCGCTGATCTCGACGCTCGGCTCGAGCGACGTATCGACGATATTCGGTCCGGCTGACGGTGATGCTCTTGCCGCGCACGTTCTTCGTCGAGAAGCCTTCGCGCTTGAACGCGAAGTCCTGGCTTCCCTCGGTGACGCGGATCGAATACGTCCCGTCGCTCGCGGTCTTGACTGTTTCTTCTTCGCCGCTCGAAAACGCGCCGAGGACCATGCGCATGACCATCCCGCGCTGTCCGGCGGGCGTCGGCGTCGCGACGACGGAGACGCCGGAGAGCGCAGCGCCGTTTGCATCCGTCACTTTACCGGTGACTTCGACGCCGCTCGGAATCGTGAGCACGAAGTTGCCGCGCCGTTCGCCCGGCGCGAACTTCACGGCGTCGGACGTCGCGGGCGGAAAGCCTTTTTTCGCTGCGCGCAGTTTGAGATCGGCGTCGCTGCGGACGCGGAAGCTGAAGCGGCCGTCGGGACCGGAGACCGTCGTTGCTCCGCCACCCATCATCATCGCGCGCGGGCTGAAATCGAAGTTTTCGCCCGCGTTCTGCGTGCTCACCGCCGCGGCGACGACGGGCTTCTTTTCGTCATTGAGCACGACGCCGCTGACGCGCGCGAGCGGCGTCAGCACGACTTCCTTGGAGACTGATTGGCCCGTGCCGGCGCTGACGTCGAGGCTGCTGAGCTCGTACGCGGGATGCGTCGCCATCAGCATGTACGACCCCGGCGCGGCGGTGAAGCTGTAGTTGCCCTTCGCGTCCGTGGTTGCGCCCCACCAGGAGAGGTCCCCTCTCTGGACCATTCCGATGCCGCGCGGGTTCGTGCGCACGATCGCGCCGGCGATCGGAACCTTCGTCTTCGAGTCCATGACGCGGCCGCTGATGGTGGCCGGCTTCGCCACGCGAATCGTGATCGGCCGTTCCGTCGTCTGCGCGCGCGTGCCGACGAGCGTCGCCGTCTGCGCGGTGATCATCGACCATTTCGCCGGCACGCGCGGGGCCGTGAACGTGCCGTCGTCGCCGCTCGTCGCCAGCGGCCAGCCATTGATCAGGATCGTCGCCTTCGCGACCGGCGTCGTGCCGTCATCGCGGACGACGCGTCCCGCGAGCGGCGCGCCCGCGGTGAGCGTCCGATCGAGGTTGGTGATGCCTTCGCGGAAGCCCTGCGCCGTTTCTTCGAGGAACGCGTAGTCGGGATGCAGGATTGTGATCGAGCGCGCTTTTTTCGGATCCGGCACTTCGTACTTCCCCGCGGCGTCGGTCTTCACGATGTATTCGGTGCCGCTGTACCCCAGGATGACGATCGCATTCGCGACCGGCTTTCCGTTCGCTTTGACCGTGCCGCTCTTCGTCTCCGCGCGCACCAGCGCGACCGCGCCCGCTTCTTCGTCGCGCTCGATGCGCCGCGACATCGGCTCGTAGCCGCGCGCCGTGATGCGCAGTTCGGTGACGCTTTCTTTCGGCGACTCGAGCGAGAAGCTTCCCTTCGAGTCGGACTGCGTCGAGAACAGCGGCACCTGTTCCGGATTCGCGGAGAGCAACCGCGTGCGCCGCGCCTCCGGCGTTTCGATCGAGTAAATCGAGACGCGGGCGCCGGAGATGGCCTGGCCGTCGGGCGTCATCACGGTGCCGCCGACCGCCGCGAACAGCGGAACGGCACACCACAACAGGGCGAACAGAGCGAGCGAACGTTTCATGGCATCCGTTATAACGCCGTTAGGGCGGAAGAGTTCCCTCCGGCTCGCTGTTGCCGCGTTTCATGAGAGCGGCTCTCGCACTTCTCTTTCTCACCTGCGCGACCGCCACCGGAGGTCCCGTGGAACTGCGCACGATCAGCCGCGGCACGAATGCGGCCGTGAAGCCTTCTCAACCGCAGGCGATCGCGGCGACCAGCGAAGCGGACTATCACCGGCTGTGGCCGACGACCATCGGCGTCGGCGAGCCGCCGGCAGTCGACTTCACCAAGGAGAGCGTGGTGTTCCTGCTGGCGGGCTCGAAGCCGACGGGCGGGTGGTCGGTGGAGGCGCGAGGGGCGACCGTCGAAGGCGACACGCTCGTCGTCGATGCCGCAATCCACGCCCCGCCGCCGGACGCGATCGTGACGCAGGCGTTCACGTCGCCCTACGCGGTCATCACGGTGAGCACGAAGGCCTTCAAAGACGTCCGCTGGAATCCATGAAGCTCCGGAAGCCCGTCCGTCCGGAAGTGCTGAAGGAGCGCCTCGATACCCTCGTAGCCACGTTCGACATCTCCACGATCGAGCCCGATCCGTTGCAACTGGTGCTGCGCTACCACGACCCGCTCGATCAGGAGGTCGCCGGCCTCATCGCCGCCGCCTTCGCCTACGGCCGCGCCGACTTCATCGTCACGAACATCGGCGCCGTGCTGGCGAAGATGACGCCGTCGCCCTACCGCTACCTCGCGTCCTTCGATCGCCGCGAAGCCACCCGCCGCTTCGCCGGCTTCGCCCATCGCTTTCACAAAACCACCGACCTCGTCGCGCTGCTCTCCCAACTTGCACGCGCGATCCGCAAGCACGGCTCCCTCGGCGCCCTCTTCCAATCCTGCTACTCGCCGGACGACTCCGACATCGCACCTTCGCTCGCCCGCTTCGTCACCGCCCTGCGCATCGACGGCCTCGAATACCTCCTCACGTCCCCCAACGACGGCAGCGCGTGCAAGCGGATGAACCTCTTCCTCCGCTGGATGATCCGCCGCACCCCACCCGACCTCGGCCTCTGGACCTTCGCCGATCCCGCGAAGCTGGTCATGCCCCTCGACACCCACGTCCACCGCATCGCCACGTTCCTCGGCCTAACGGACCGCAAATCCGCCGACTGGAAAACCGCCCGCTCCCTCACCGACGCCCTCACGCGCTTCGACCCCTCCGACCCCGTCCGCTACGACTTCGCCCTCTGCCGCCTCGGCATCTTGGATTTATGCAGCCGAAGGCGACGGAAGGAGAACTGTGATGTGTGTTTGTTGCGGGACGTATGCAGGTTTCCGGTGGTGGTGTAGCGGGGGTAAAATCGAGCCATACGTAAGGAGGGCAGATGCGAAGAAGGACTGCGGTCGTTCTTGCCGTTCTCGTACTCTCGTTGATGGTTGGGTCGCGTGATGCCACCGCGGAGTGGAGCGACTGTTCGCTGACGAAGTGCAACTGTAAATGCATCGTGTTCGGTCAGTTCGCCGGATACTGCAACCCGCCGGCAGAGGATACGACCGGCTGCATTCAGCTCTACGGTCCGGATTGCGCGAGTATGGGCAATGCCTACTGTTGCCGGCAGTTTCCCGGCGGCGGGTTCTGAACCATGGCGAAGGCGGGAGCTCTTCTTCTCGCGATCGCCGTAGGCCTCTCGACGTTCGCCGCAGATGTCAAGCTTCCTGACCTGCGCAGCGGAAATGTCGATGGGTTGACCGGCCTCTTGTTCTGGCCGGCGAATCTCGCTGATCGGCCGTGGGGCAATACAGACCCACTTCCTTCGCCGGAGGGATGCACCGTACATCTGGTGCCGTGGAGCGATCCGGATCAGGAACTACAGTACCCATGCGGGAAATGGTTCGTGCCTGCGCTCAATGATCGGTTCAACTATTGGCTGGAAAGCGACGGCCGAATGACGCCGACTCTGATGATGATGGTCTTTAGTCGCAAGCCTTTTACCGGCAGCGGCTCGGGATCGATTCTTCCGCTGACCCCTGCCGGCCGTATTTCGATTCCGCCGGACCGCACGCTTGCAGCATCGGAAAGCTTCCGCCTTCTTTCGATCGAAGCAAACGATTCCTGGCATAAGACGAACGGCCGCGTGTTTGATCGGCGCGTCTCCGCCGAACAGGCGCGCGCCGCGACCCAAATGCCCGTAGGACGCGTAGTCGCCGGTCGTTTTGATCGGACTACGAATGACGCCATCGCTCTTTCGCGTCCGCTCGAAGTCAAAGCAGGATCATTGACCCGCGTCTGGCCGGCTCCGCCTCGTGACAGCGATTTGCTCGTGGTGCTGAGCAAAATGCCGGAGCTGCAGCTTGCGAAATCGATCGAGGCATCGCTGACGCTTGACGACGGGACAACTCAAAAAAAACCCGACGTGTTGGTGAACGGTTTCGATCGCATCGTCGCAATCTGGTACGGCGTCACTTCCCCAACTGCCACGATCGCACTCGAATCAAACGTCGCCCAGTGGGCACCGCAGCAGGTGCGCTTCACGCGCGGAAAAGTAGCGACGGTGCGCGCGGTTCTCGCAAAGAAATGATCCAGCTCGTCCTGTCGCTCGTCATGCTGGCCGCAACGGACGATTGCGCAATGCATCTTGCTAAAACCCCTGAGCTCGATCGTGAACTGGTGAGCCCGTGCGGCAAACCGTTTTCACCGCCACGCGGAACCTATGTCTCTTGGCTGGAAAGGGAAGGAGCGATCTCCGAACGTAGGATGTCGTCGTCGCCACAGGCGATTCGATTCGCACGCCCTCTTCGCCGATGGTGCGGGCCGCACGCATCGGCGTTCCCGCCGGTCAATCATTGAAGGACGACGAGATCCTCTACCTCATGTCGTTGGAGCGAGACGTTCACGCGCAGCATCACGGCGGACGCCCAAATGCCTCTCGGCGCGGTTCTCATCGGTCGCTTCGACCGCCGAACAAAGACGCGATTGCGCTCGCACGGCCGGTCGAGCTTCGCGCGATCGCACGACACGCGTCTGGCCAAGCCGCCGACGCAAAGCGATCTTCTGGTCGTGTTTCGAAGAATTCGCCAAACGTACAGGCGGCTCGAATCGCCTCCTCCTCGACACCCTACCACCCGACGTCACCATCGACGCCCCCGACCAGCTCCTCGCCATCTGGTACGACCTCGATCTCCCCCGCGCCACGCTCTCCCTGAAATCGGACGTGGCGTTCTGGGAGGCGCGCGAGGTTCGTTTCACTCGCGGGAAGGTGACGACGCTGCGGGGGGAGTTGCAGCCGTTGCCGAAGGCGCGGGTCACGATCAATGCGCCGCTCGATGCGCCGAAGCTTTCGCTCGAGGTCAAGCGGGCGGCGGAGGCGAAGCCGATCAAGCGCGTGGAGGTCAGCGCGGGGATTCATGAGATCGAGTCACTGCCGGCGGAGCCGTTGCGGCTGACGCTCCATGCCGGCGAGTGGAAGATGAACAAGGACATTGACTCTGACGTCGGGGCAGGACGCAACCATCACGTTTGAGATCCAGCCGATCAACGTGAAAGGCACGGTCTATTACGGCGATGAGCCCACGCGCGCGGAGATCGAGTTTCTCAATGACGATGAATGGCGCGTCGTGAAGACGAACGAGCGCGGCGAGTACGAGACCACGTTGTGGTGGCCGGGTGTGTACACCACTCGCGTGAAGATGAGTGGGCCGCCATTCCTCGACCCGTTTCGCGAGATCTTTCAGAGCGGCAGCGTCGACTTTCACGTGCCGCGCACGGACTACGTCGTGCGCGTGCGCGATGCGGTCACGCATCAGCCGATCGCCGGCGCGCGGGTGACGGCGGGGAGCGTGACCGAAAACGGGTTGCGCAGCGCGCAGCACGTGATCACGGATGAAGACGGAACGGCGGTGCTGCCGCCGGTGCGCAAAGGAGAGCTCTTCGTCGACGCGCGCGCGGAGCGATACGCAACGAAAGAGCCTCTCAAACTGACGGTCGACGAGAAACATCACGAGCTCGACGTCGAACTGCAGCCGCTGAACACCGTGGCCACGCTTCGCTTCGTGCTGCCGAACGGAGCGCCGGCGGCGCGCGCGGAAGCGTGGGCGTTCAATGACGCGATGCAGCCGTTGTGGCGCGGCGCGGCGAATGAGCAGGGCGAGCTCGAGGTGCCGGACGTCGCGGCGAACGCGATGCTGCTCGTGCGGCATCTGCAGGCGGCCAGCACGATTCGGCGCGTGGACGTCCGCGAGACAACATGGTCGCTCGAAGCGCCGGCGGAGCCGGTCACATTCGTCAGCGAGCGGAAGAACGCGCTCGTTTCGCTCTGGCTCGACGGCGTGAAGCTCTCCGGACCGCCGCTGATTTTCGCGTCGTGGTCGACGGCGATGATGACCAATCCGAGCGGCATCTGGATCGGCCGCAACCTCCCCGGCAAGCCGCTGAAGATCGGCGTGGAGCCGCCGGCTCCAAAAAACTGACGGCCAAAATCCAAGCCGCCGTACCCGTAACGTCTTCATTCGGAAATCCGGCGAGCCGTTCAACGTTATGGATCAACGGGTTAGCAGCTCCGCGGGCGCGGCACCCGCATTGAATGGCGCCTACTTCCCACAACTCATGCGCAAGTCCGTCATCGCGAACGCCCTTCTTGCCGTCCTCACGGCCGGCATCGTTCTCGGTGCGTTCGTCTCCTTCCAGCGCAAGCGCTCCACGTTCGAGCGGATCGACTTCTCCTTCCTCCGCCAGAACGGCGTGATCGTCGTCAAGACCGTCGATGCCGGCAGCGCCGCGGAAGCGGCGGGTCTGCGGCCCGGCGACGCGATCCTCGTCATCGCCGACACGCCGACGACGGAAGTCGAAGGCGTGCAGAAAACGCTGCGGCGCATCGGCGAGTCGGTGCCGATGATCGTCTCGCGCGCCGGCAAGACCCTCACCATCAACTATCGCCCGCCCGAGCTGAAGATCGACACGCCGTACCTGATCCTCAGCTTCATCGGCTTCCTCTACCTCGCCATCGGCCTCTTCACACTCTTCCGCGGCGAGACGCGCGACAGCCGCCTCTTCTACTTCGTCACGCTCCTCTCCTTCATCGTCTACGTCTACACGCCTGCCGGCGACGTCGACTGGAGCTTCCAGCTCCTGCAGATGATCGAGGAGATGGCGCGCATCTTCCTCCCGCCGCTGGCGCTGCACTTCTTCCTCCTCTTCCCGCGTCCGCTGCTGCGCGACAAGAAATGGATCGCGCTGCTCTACGTGCCGCCGGTCGTGCTCGCGCTCTGGGCCGTCGACCTGCTCCTGCTCGGCAACGCCATCGCCGTCGCCAACACGGTGCGCACGGTCGACCTCATCGGAAAAATCGAGCTCGGCAACTTCGGCCTCTATTTCACGCTGGCCGTGGTCGCGCTCGGCTTCACCTACAAACAGGCCGCCGTCGTCGGGAAGAAGCAGATCAAGTGGATCTACCTCGGCCTCGCGCTCGGCTTCCTGCCGTTCCTCGTCTTCTACATCATCCCCTTCCTGCTCTCGCTCCCGATCCGGCCGGTCTTCATCACCATCTCCATCCTGCCGCTGGCGCTGATCCCGCTCGCGTTCGCCGTCTCGATCCTCAAGTACAAGCTGTGGGACGTCGAGGTGGTGATCAAGGAGAGCCTCGCCTACGCCGTCACGTTCGCGTTCGGCATGATCGCGTTCTCCACGGTCAACATCATCCTCTCGCGCGTGATCGAAGAGCGCTCGGCGATGGAGCGCAACTTCCTCGCCTTCACCTCGGGTCTCCTCATCGCCGGCGTGTTGATTCCGGTGAAGGGAAAGATCGAGTCGGTGATCGAGATGTTCCTCGACCGCGAGAGCTACCGGCACCGCAGGACGATGTCGGACTTCGCGCAGGAGCTGGCGACGTTCCACGACGTCCACGAGCTGATCTCGATGATGCGCGAGCGACTGCAGAAGACGCTGCACATCGACCGGATGAATCTCTACACGCGCGAACAGCAGTCGCTCCTGATCTACGATCCCGAGCCGGGAGTGCCGAAGCGATTGAGCGCCGACGAATTCGGACAGATGCCGAACGACGGCCCGGTCGTGCTCTCCGCGCCGCGCCTTCCTGACGCGAGCGAGCATCCGTGGCAGCTGCTCTCCGCCGGCTATCGCTACGTCTTCCCGCTGCGCAACCGCGGCGAGCTGCAAGGCCTCCTGCTCCTCGGCACGCGCCGCAGCGACGAGTCGCTCTCCCGCGACGATCTCCATCTCATCGGCACGCTCACCGCGCCGGTGGCGCTGGCAATCGAGAACTCGCGCCTCTACGGCAAACTGCGCCGCCAGCTCGAAGAGATCCGCGCGCTCAAGGAGTACAACGAGAACATCATCGAGTCGTCGCTCTCCGCGATCGCGGTCGTCGCCGGCGACGGCACGGTGCTGACGGCGAACCGCGCATTCTGGGAGCTCGTCGGCACCGATCAGACGTACGAGTCGATCCGCGACCTCTTCCCGCCGTTCCACGAGCTGCGCGACTCGAACGGCCGCACGCACGCGACGCACTTCGTCAATCACGAAGGCGTGGAGAAGGAAGTCACCGTCACGGTCAGCCCGCTGACGGCCGGCGACGTGGCGGACGGCGCGCGCGTGCTCGTCATCGGCGACATCACCGATCGCGTGCGCCTCGAGCGCGAGCTGCAGGACAAAGAGCGCCTCGCGTCCCTCGGCCTGCTCGCCGCGGGCGTCGCGCACGAAGTGAACACGCCGCTCACCGGCATTTCGTCGTACGCGCAGCTGCTGCTCGCCGAAACTTCGGAAGACGATCCGAAATACCGGCTGCTGAAAAAAATGGAGCAGCAGTCGTTCCGCGCGTCGCACCTCGTCAACAACCTGCTCGACCTCATCGCCAACCGTCCGCGCTCGCGCGAGCTGGTGTGCGTCGACGACCTGATCGCGTCGACGATCGCGCTGCACGACGATCTTCTGAAAGCGAAGCACATCGATCTGCATCTCGCGCTCGTGCCGCCGTTGCAGGTGCGCGGGAACGTTCACGACCTCCAACAGGTTCTCACCAACATCCTGCTGAATGCCCGCGATGCAGTCGCCGAGGGAGGGAACATCTGGATCAAGGTTGCAGATGAGGACGAGCGCGTCGTGATTCGCATTCGCGATGACGGCAAAGGCATTCCGGCGGACCTGCTCGGGCGGATCTTCGAGCCGCTAGTTACGACGAAACGCGGCCAGGGCGGAACGGGCCTGGGCCTCGCCATCAGCCGCCGCATCATCAACGCCAGCGACGGCGACATCACGGTTCAAAGTACGCCCGGCGCGGGAGCCGAGTTTTCGATCTCGTTGCCGCGCGCGCACGCCGCCGGCCGGGAGAATACGCGCACGGTCTTCATCCAATGAGAGTCCTGATCGTCGACGACGAAGAAGTCCTTCGGGACGTGCTCGATGCCGTTTTACGGCGCGAGGGATTCGACATCGTCACCGCGGCCAGCGGTGAAGAAGCGCTGAATGTGCTCGACAGCACCGAGGAAGTCGATCTGGTGATCCTCGACGTCATGCTGCCGGGCATCAGCGGCATCGACACGCTTCGTGCGATCCGCATCTCCAATCCCACGCTGCCGGTCATCGTCATCACCGCGTTCTCGTCGATCGACGGCGCGATCGAGGCGATGAAGCAGGGCGCCTTCCACTACATCCCGAAGCCGTTCAAAAACGAAGAAGTCGTGATCACCGTCAACAAGGCGCTCGAGCAGCGGCGCCTGACGCGCGAGAACGAGCGGCTGAAATCGGAGCTCTCCGAAAAGTTCTCGTACGCGAACATCATCGGCAAGAGCGAAGCGATGCGGAAAGTGTTCGATCTCATCCGCCTCGCGGCGCCGTCGCGCTCGAACATCCTCATCTTCGGCGAATCCGGAACCGGCAAAGAGCTCGTCGCGAAGGCGATCCATCACGCGAGCCCTCGCGCGCGCAACGCGTTCGTGACCGTCAACTCCGGCTCGCTGCCGCCGGAACTGCTCGAGTCATCGCTCTTCGGTCACATGAAAGGCGCGTTCACCGGCGCGATCGCCACCAAGCGCGGTCTCTTCGAAGTCGCCGACGACGGATCGATCTTCCTCGACGAGATCGGCAACATCAATCTCGAGACGCAGGCGAAGCTGCTGCGCGTGATCCAGGAAAAAGAGTTCATGCGCCTCGGCTCGGTCGAGACGATCAAAGTCGACGTGCGCATCATCGCCGCGACGAACGCCGATCTGCACAAACTGATGGCGGACTCGAAGTTCCGCGAGGATCTCTACTACCGTCTCAACGTGATTACGATTCAGCTCCCGCCGCTGCGGCGGAAGCGCGAAGACATCCCGCTGCTCATCCAGCACTTCCTGCAAAAGTATTCGGACGAGAACCGCAAGAAGGTGCGCGAAGTCACCGCCGAGGCGATGCGGATCATGATGGATCACGCGTGGCCGGGCAACGTGCGCGAATTGGAGAACACGATCGAGCGCGCGGTCGTGCTTTGCACGGGTGATCGCATCACGGGAGAGTTGCTGCCCGATTACCTCCGCTATCCCGTGCGCACCGATCAGCCGGCGATGGTCGTTCCCGCCGAGGGAATCTCGCTCAAGGACGCGGTCTCGAACTACGAGCGGACGATGATCCTGCAGTCGCTCGAGCTTGCGAATGGAGTGCAGAAACGCGCCGCCGAATTGCTGCAGGTGAAGCCGTCGACGCTGAACGAGATGATGAAGCGCCTCGGCATCCACGCCAAGTCGAACGCCGTCATCGAAGACGAAGTCGCGGTCAACGAGTGACGCGAAGCGTCATCCTGAGCCGCGAAGACGGCGAAGGATCTCAAGCTACGCAACCTGAGATCCTTCGCTCCGCTCAGGATGACGAGGCTACAATTCGCGGCGCATGACACGCCGCCTTGTCCTCAGCGTCGTCCTCACCTTCATCGCGCTCACCGCCGCCGCGCAGCCTACGCCGCAGGAGTACCTCGGCTATCCGATCGGCGAGCGGTTCACGTCGTACGACCGCATCCTCGATTACTACCACGAGCTCGCGAAGGCGTCGCCGCTGGTCACGATCCAGCAGATCGGCGAGACGTACGAGCAGCGGCCGCTGGTGCTCGCCACCATCACCTCGGCGAAGAATCGCGCGGCGCTCGACGACATCCGCCGCACACTCTCCGCGCTCGCGAACGGCGAAGGCGACGCGGCGCAGCTCGCGAAGAACACGCCCGCGGTGGTGTGGCTCGCGTACGGCGTGCACGGAAACGAGTCGTCGTCCGCCGAAGCGTCGATGCTCGTCGCGTACGAGCTCGTGAAGGATCCGCGCGTGCTCGACGACCTGGTCGTCATCATCGATCCGCTGCAGAATCCCGACGGGCGCGAGCGCTACATCACCTGGTTCAAGCGGACGATGGGCGCGAAGCCGAATCCGAATCCCGATGCATTCGAGCATCAGGAGCCGTGGCCGGGCGGGCGCTACAACCATTACCTCTTCGACATGAATCGCGACTGGACGTGGATGTCGCAGCGCGAGACGCAGGCGCGCGTCGCCGCCTACCGCCAGTGGAACCCGCAGGTGTACGTCGACCTGCACGAGATGGGCTACGAGTCGAGCTACTTCTTCCCGCCGGACGCGAAGCCGCTCAACGCCCATCTGCCGAAGGACGTTGAAGAATGGCTCGACGTCTTCGGCCGCGCGAACGCCGCCGAGTTCTCGAAGCGCGGCTGGCCGTTCTTCGTCGCCGAACAGTTCGATCTCTTCTATCCCGGCTACGGCGACTCCTGGCCGGCGCTGCACGGCGCGATCGGCATGACCTACGAAGTCGCGGGCCACGGCCGCGCCGGCGTCGCCATCGAGCGCGCCGACAAGACGGTCCTCCGCCTCGCGGACCGCGTGCTGCGCCACTACACGACCTCGATGATCACGCTGCGCACCGCGGCGCAGAATCGCGAGCAACTCCTGCGCTACACGCATCAGGCCGCGCGCGCGCAGATCGACAGCGGCAAGAACACGTTCCTCATCGTCCCCGGCTCGCCGAACTTCAACACGCTCGTCGAGCTGTTGCAGCGGAACGGCGTGAAGGTGGAGATGCTCTCCGCCGCGGCGACGCTGCGCGCCACGCGCCTCGATCGCGCGAGCGCGGAGTCGAAGGTGTTCCCCGCCGGCACGGTCGTCGTCTCGACGCGCCAGCCGTTCGGCGGGCTCGCGAACACGCTGCTCGAAAAAGCGCCGGCGTTCAGCAAGGGCTTCGTCGAAGAGCAGCGCGAGAAAGCGGAAGCCGACGAGCCGGATGACTTCTACGACCTCACCACCTGGTCGCTGCCGCTGGCGATGAACGTGGAGGCATGGGAGACGGCGGTGCCGGTCACCGGCACGGGCGCCTTCCAGAAAACCGCGCCTGCGCCATCGTTCCGCAACGCCGCCTACGGCTACCTCGTTGACGGCATGGAGCCGAACCTCTATCGCTTCGCCGGACGGCTGCTCGAGAGCGACGTGAACTTCAGCGTCAGCGACAGCGACGTCACCGTCGGCGACCGCACGTTCTCGCGCGGCACACTCGTCATCCTCAAAGCCAACAACAAAGACACGCTCGACGCGGCGCTCGGAAAGATCGCCGGCGACACCGGCGTCGCGGTGGTGTCGGTCGAGTCGGGCTGGATGGGCGGGACGGCGTTCGGCTCGCAGAAGATTCGCCACGTGAAGAAGCCGAAGATCGGCCTCGTCGGCGGCGCGGGCACGAGCCCGACGTCGTACGGCATGCTGTGGCACACGCTCGACATCGACACGCCGATTCCGCACACGACGCTCTCGCTCGAGTCGCTTGCCAATCTCGATCTCCACGATTACGACGTGCTCGTCTTCCCCGACGGCAACTACGCCTCGCGTCTCGGCAAGCGCGGCGTCGACAAGATCAAGGCCTGGGTCAACGACGGCGGCAGCATCATCGCCGTGAAAGGCGCGAACGCGTTCCTGCGCGAGAAAGACGTCGAGATCTCGAAGCTCAAGCCGTGGGAGCCGCCGAAAAAGAAGGACGACGACAAAGACAAAACCGACGAGCGTTACAACGACTACCGCATTCCGGGATCCGCGTTCCGCACGACGATGAACGACCGCTCGTTCCTCACGTTCGGCGTGCCGCGCGCGCCGGCGGTGCTGCTCGAAGGCTCGACCGCGTTCCTGCCGCTCTCGCACAAAGTCGACAACATCATCACCATCGACGCGAAAGAGCCGCTCATCTCCGGCGTGGCCTGGCCGGAATCGATCGAGCGCGTGAAAGGATCGGTGTACGTCGTCAGCGAGCCGTACGGACGCGGACAGGTGATCACGTTCGCGGATGATCCGCATTACCGCTTGTTCTGGCGCGGCACGCTGCCGGTGTTTTTGAACGCAGTGTTGTACTCGCCGAGCTTCCCGCGTTAATTAGAGTGCATGAATCCGCGTCCGCCGGCCGTGGCCGGCACGTTTTACGAGGGAACGCCCGAGCGCCTGCGCGCGCAGGTCGATGCCTGCTTTGCCGCGAATCCTCCCGCGAATGAGAAGAAGCGCGTCATCGGCGCGGTCGTCCCGCACGCGGGGCTGATGTACAGCGGCCACGTCGCCGCTGCGCTGTATGCGATCGCCGAGTTGCCGCAGCGGCTCATCATCCTCTGCCCGAATCACACCGGCGCCGGACACTTCGCCGCGATCAATCGCGAAGGCGCGTGGCGCACGCCGATGGGCGACGTCGCGATCGACACGCCGCTCGCGGATGCTCTGATATTGCGGACGAAACTGCTCGCCGAGGATTCGCGCGCCCATGCGCGCGAGCACTCGTTGGAGGTTCAGCTGCCGTTCTTGCAACGCACGCTCGGCGATTTCACCTTCGTCCCGATCTGCCTCGGCGCGCATCGCTTTGAGTACGCCGAGGAAATCGGAAACGCGATCGCGGAGGTGATGAAGCAGGAGCGCGACGTCGCGATCCTCGCCAGCTCCGACCTCAATCACTACGAAGATCAGAAGACGACGCTGCGCAAAGACCAGCTGGCGATCGATCAGGTGCTCGCGCGCAAACCGCGCGAGCTATGGCGCGTCGTCGACGAATACGACGTCTCGATGTGCGGCTTCATCCCGACGACCACGATGCTCATCGCCGCGAACGAGCTCGGCGCGTCGGACGCGCGGCTGATCAAGCACGCGACCAGCGGCGACATCAACGGCGACTACTCGCACGTGGTGGGATACGCTGCGATCAGCATTGTTTAGTTTACCCCGCGCGCAGACGCGGGGTCATCGGCGGCACCGCGCCGCTCGTGACACGCGAGCTGCCGGTGCCACCGCCGATCCCGCGTCTGCGCGCGGATAAACTGAATGGCATCGCATGAAGATCGTTCTCGCCACTGCCGAGATCTCCCCGATCGCAAAGACCGGCGGTCTCGGTGATGTCTGCGGCTCGTTGCCGAAGGCGCTGAAGGCCCTCGGCCACGACCTCGTCCTGTTCATGCCGTTCTACCGTCAGGCGCGGCAGTGGCTCGAGAAAAACGGCGCGGAGGTCCATCAGTTGATGCCGACGCAGGTGATTGCGTGGGCGAATTGGATCGCCGAGGCGACGTTCCTGCGGACGAATTTGCCGGGGACCGACATTCCGATCGTGCTCGTGGCGAACGATTTCTTTTTCGAGCGCGATCAGCTCTACGCCGACGCGCCGGACGGATGGCACGACTATCTGCTGCGCTACACGTTCTTCTCGCGCGCGGTGATTCGCGCCTGCGAGCTGTTCGACATCCGTCCCGACATCCTGCACTGCCACGACTGGCACACCGCGCTGCTTCCGCTTTACCTCGATTCGGGATTGCGCACCGTTCCGCAGTTCCAGCAAACGCGCTCCGTCTACACGATTCACAACCTGCACTACCAGGGCGTCGCCGGCCCCGGCGCGTTCGGACTCACCGGATTGCACAGCCGCTATTGGGCGCCGGACGCGCTCGAGCACTATGGCACGCTCAATCCGATGAAGGGCGCGATCCTCTTCGCCAATCAGGTCACGACCGTCTCGCCGAATTACGCCCGGGAGACTCGGACGCAGGAGCTCGGCGCGGGACTCGACGGCGTGCTGCGCGCCGTGTCGCACAAATTCACCGGCATCCTCAACGGCATCGACGTCGACGAGTGGAACCCGCTTACCGATCCGCACCTGCCGGTCAATTACGACGAGGTGACGCTGCGCGAGAAAACGCGCGTGAAGCGCGCGCTGGCGAAAGAAGCGGGGCTGAAGTTCTCGCAGAAGACGCCGATCATCGGCGCGATCTCGCGCCTCGTCGGACAAAAGGGATTCCAACTGCTCCTTCCCGTCTTCGATCGCATCCTCACTGCCGGCGCGCAACTGGTGATCCTCGGCAGCGGCGAGCCCGATCTCGAAAACGCGCTGGCGTGGCTCGGCGAGCGCCATCCCGATCGCTGTAAGGTCTGGCTCGGCTTCGACGACGCGCTCGCGCATCGCATCTACGGCGGCGCCGACATGCTGCTGATGCCGTCGATCTACGAGCCGTGCGGCCTCAATCAGATGTACGCGCTGCGCTACGGCACGATCCCCATCGTCCGCCTCACCGGCGGGCTCGCCGATACCGTGATTCCGTACGACGGCACGAATCTCGAAGTCGCAAACGGCTTCGGCTTCGTCGCCGCCGATCCGCGCGAGCTGCAGCTCGCGTCGTGGGTGGCGATGCTCAATTTCAAGGACGGCGCGGTCTGGAAGAAGCTGCAGACCAACGCGATGGAGGCGGACTATTCATGGGAGCGGTCGGCGCGGCAGTACGACGAGATTTATCGACGGGCATGAGCGTGGATAAGCGCCCGGCCTACTCCGAAACCTACGACGCGATCGTGGCGATCTGGCGCGAGGAGGGAGGGGAGAGCCTCGACGAGATCGCGCTGATGGCGACGATCAACTCGCTGCTCGCACATCGCTTCCCCTACTTTTTCTGGACCGGCTTCTATCGCGTCTGCGCCGGCCGATTGATCGTCGGCCCGTACATCGGCACCGTCGGCTGCCTGCAGATCGAATTCGGACGCGGCGTCTGCGGCACGGCCGCGGCGCAGCGCGAGACCGTCATCGTGGCGGACGTGAATCAGTTCCCGGGACACATCGCCTGCGACCCGAACTCGAAGTCCGAGATCGTCGTGCCGGTGCTGAACGCGCAGCGCGAGCTGATCGCGGTGCTCGACGTCGATTCGAGTGAGTTGAATTCGTTCGATGAAGAGGATCGCGCGGGGCTGGAGCGAATCGTTTCACTCTTTCAGCAAGCGTAAGATCTCGCGCAGTTCCTTTTTCACGTTGGCGAGAACGTCCGGAGTAGCGCGCGCCTCCGGCGCGCCCCCGCCCTCAGGCGCGCCGGAGGCGCGCACCACACCGGTCTCCGTCTCCAGCTTCTTCTTTGCCCCGGCGATCGTGAACCCGTCACGATAGAGCAGCTCTTTGATGCGAAGGATCGTGTCGATCTCGCCGCGGGTGTAGAGCCGTTGCCCGCCGCCGCTCTTGTTCGGCGCGAGCTGCGGGAACTCCGTCTCCCAATAGCGCAGCACGTACGGCTGCACGTCGGCGAGCTTGCAGACCTCGCCGATCTTGTACAGCTTGTCGTCGTTCGGCGTCACACCGCCATTCTAGAGGCTCCTCACGCCTCGATGGGATGCGCCGCGACCTCCGGCTCGGCGCCGCTGAAGAGACCGACCGCCGCCTGGAACACCTCGTCGACCGAAACGTCGGCCATGCAGCGGTGGTGTCCGAGGGGGCATTCGCGTTGATAGCAAGGCTGGCAGGCGAGCGTGCGGCGGACGACGCGGGACGCGCCGGTGATGACGGTGCGGTCGGGATCGGTCGGCCCGAAAATCGACACCGACGGCACGTCCAGCGCCGCGGCCACATGCAGCGGGCCGCTGTCGTTCGTAATCAGCGCCGCGCATTGCGACAACGCCGCCGCGAGCTCGAGCACGTCGCCGTCATGGCCGACGATCGGCACGCCGTTGCACGTCGTCGCGATCCGCTCCGCCTGCTCCCGCTCGCCGGGGCTCGTCAGCAGCATGACGTCGAAGCCCTCGAGGCGCAGTTTCTTGATCGTCTCGATGTAGCGCGCATCGCCCCAATGCTTCGCGCGGCCGTACAGACCGCCGGCGTGGATGGCGACGATCGGGCGGTCGAGATGCATCCCGATCTCCAGGAGGCGCCGCTTGCCGTACTCGCGGATCGGCGGCGGCAGCTTGATCACCGGCGTGTCGCCGACGACGCGCGGCGCGTTCAGCGCCGCGAGCAGCGCCGTGTAGTCGTCGAGCTGATGCCCGCGCGACTCGGGGCGCGCAATCGGATGTGTCAGGAAAATCCGACGGAGATCGGTCGGGTATCCCCAGCGTTCGTCGATCCTTGCGGCAAACGTGACCATCGCCGCGCGGAACGAGTTCGGCAGGATGACGGCGCGGCGGAACGGGCCGGCCGCGCGCAGCGCCGCGATGCGCTTGCGCGTCGAGCCGTTCCAGGCGATCACCTGCTTGAAGATTCCGGACGCGTCGAGCAGCGACGCGACGTTCTCCGGCGCGGCCACGGCGATGCCGCCCTCGCTCCGAAATCGATGCTGGAGGGCTTTGTACGTGGGAATCGCCAGGACGTTGTCTCCGACCCAGTTGAGACCAATGACGACCGTTTCACACGCCATGCATTGCTTCGCTTTCTCCCGTCCCTTTCCAGCGATCGTGCATCCAAAGCCAAAGCTCGGGGCGGGAGATGATGCGGCGAGAGATCACGTCATTGATTCTCTTCGTCAACATCACCGGGTCGCTCCCGCCCTCCGTCAGCAAGTCGGCACGTATCGGCTCATCGAATTCGAGACGATGCCTGAGGCCGTCCGGAATGCAAAAAGCGAACACAATTGTAGAGCGTGCCCGCAACGCCATCTTCGCCGGCACGATCGTGGTCCACGCCGGGCGCCCGAGAAACGGGACGAGAACGCCCTCTTTCGGCTGGACGGCTTGATCGGGAAGAAGAACGACGACCGCATTCTCGGACAAACTTTTGATCAAAAATCGCGCGGCGCGCCTGCGATCGACGACTTCCGCGCCGGTCTTTTCGCGCATCCGCTGCAGATCGCGCTCGAGCAGCTCGTTGTCGAGCGGGCGCGCGACCGTGCGCACGTTGCGGACCAGCGACATCACCGCGACGCCGGCGATCTCCCAGCCGCCCCAGTGCCCGCTGAGGATGACCGTGCCGTTGCCGCGCGCGACCGCCTCTTCGAGCAACTGCGCGTTCACGAACGGGCAGCGCTCGGCAATCTGTTCCAGCGAAAGGGTCTGCAGTTGCACGTATTGCAACGCCTCGCGGCCGAAGTGGCGCCAGCATTTTTTGAGGATCGTGCGCAATTCACGCTGCGGCTTGTCGGGAAACACCGCGCGCAGGTTGCGCATGGCCAGCCGGTTGCGCCCGCGCAGCACCTTCCCCGCGAGCGCGCCGAGGCGCGTGCCCCAGCGAAACACCGCCTCCTCGGACATGCGCCCGACCGCGCGGACGACCACGCGATAGACCGCGTACTCGAGGTTCTGCAGCAGCGCGTTCTTGCGGCGCTTCGTTCGCTTGACGCTCTCGATCGCCTGCAGCGTCTCTTCGTCGAGATCGAACTCCGCCCGCACCGCGGTGATCGCCGGATCGTTGAACTTCACCGCGTCTTTTTCCGTCGTCACGATCCGCGCGTCCCCCGCTTCAAGTTTGATCGCGTCGAGATCGGCGGCGGTGTACGGATGGTGATCGCGGAAGCCCTTCGTGCCGGCGAGCTGCACGTGTCCGCGCAGCGAGTCGAAGAACTGCTGATTGTCGCCGAGGCCGGAGAAGGCGAACACGCGCTGGCCGCGAAGCTCGTCCGGGATGAGCGTGCGCAGCCGGCGCGGGATCACGAGATCGGCGTGGCGGAGGGCGGAGCGGCCTTCGCGGAAGAAGCGCGCAGGAGCGTCGATGACGATGTCGAGGTCGCGGTGGAGCTGGAGGTGCTGGAAGCCGTCGTCGAGCACGAATATGTCGACATCATTTGATTTCAGATAATCGATGGCATTTTTATGACGATTAGGACCAACGATTGTAGGACAGTGAATAAGACGATGCTCATCGTTGCCATAACCGCGCGTCAATACAGCGGCTTTTAATCCTTTTGCCTTAAGGTGCTCACAAATCGCGATCACGGCCGGCGTCTTGCCGGTGCCGCCCATGGCGATGTTGCCGACGGAGATGACCGGGCGCGGGAGGCGCTTCGCGCGCAGGATGCCGGCGCGGTAGAGCGCGCGGCGGGCGCGGTTCACGAGCTGTAAGGGCGCGAGGAGGACCGTCACGTTAAGAGTTCGACGATCCGGCGCGCTGTCCGTTCCGAAGCTCCTCGATTTTGCAGCACCGTCTGCCGCGCCCGCTCGCCCCACGCCCGCTGCAGCTCCGCGTCGTCGAACATCCGCGCCGCAAAGTCGATCACCTCCGCCGCGGTTCGCACTTCTGCGGCGGCTTCGTTCCGCAGAAACACCTGCGCGATCTCGCGAAAGTTCGACATCGACGGTCCGAAGCACACCGGCACGCCGGCGGCGGCCGGCTCGATCGGATTGTGCCCGCCGATCGGCACGAGCGTTCCTCCGACGAACGCGGCCGTGGCGTAGCGGTACATCTTCGCCAGCTCGCCGAGGGTGTCGAGGAGGAGGATGTCGGCGGGATCGCCGGAGAGCGCGCTGCGGCGCGATGAAACGAAAGCTCGACGTCTGCAACAGCCCCGCGACCTGCTCGAACCGCTCCGGCTTGCGCGGCGCGATCACGACGAATGCGTTGTACTCGGCGAGTAAACGTTCCAGCTCCGGCAGCAACGCTTCGTCTTCGCCCTCCATCGTCGAGCCGAGGATCAGCACTTTGCGGTTGCCGATCAGCGCTTCGATGCGCGGCGCAATTTCGAGCGGCGCCGTGTCGGGCTCGTAGTCGAACTTCACGTTGCCGCTCACTTCGACGATCTCCGCCGGCGCGCCGATGGCGATGAAGCGCTCGCGGTCGGTCTCCTCGCGGGCGAGGATGCGGGCGTACTTTTTCAGAATCGACCCGACGATCCGGCGAAAGAGGCGATAGCGCGGAAACGAGCGGTCGGAGATGCGCCCGTTCGCCAGCAGCATGCGCAGCCCGCGTTGGCGCGCGATGCGGGTCACGTTCGGCCAGATCTCCGTCTCCATCGTCGCGAACGCGCGCGGGCTTGTGATGATCGAGAAAGCGCCGCACCGCGAACGCGAAGTCGAACGGAAAGTACGTCACGGTCGCGTCGGGAAAGAGCCGCTTCGCCTGCGCCTGGCCGGTGATCGTCGTAGTCGTGAAGACGATCGACGTCTCCGGCCGCTGCCTCACGATCTCCGTGACGATCGGCTTCGCGGCCAGCGCCTCGCCGACCGAGACCGCGTGAATCCAGAGGTCATGCTCGTCCGCCGCCCCGCGATAACGCCCCATCCGCTCCGGCAGGTTCGCGAGGTATTTGCCGCGCAGCACTCCGGTGAAGAGAAACCAGGGGACCGCGAGCACCAGCACGAGGTACAGCAAGACCTCGTAGAGGACGTACATGGGCGCGAATCATAGACGGCGGATGGCGGATGGCAGACGGCGGATGGCATGGCCACGGAAAAGTGTCTGTTTTGCCGACACCGCCGGCGGTGTGTCCATCGATGCGCGCTTTCCTCCTCGTCGACGTCGGGGGTGACCACCGCGATCGCGCGCAAACGGGCCCGGCGCAGGAGCTTCTCCGTCCGGCTCACCGACCGTCCGATCGCCTGCGCCACTTCCCGCACCGTGAACCCTTCCGCGAAGCGCAGCCAGAGCACGCGCTGTTCGCGCGGCGGCAGCGCGCGCAGCACCTCGTGCGCGGTCACGCGCTCGATCTCCGGCGGCTCGACCACGCGCTCCACCACCTCTCCCGTCACGATGCGATCCTGCTTGCGCCAGTAGTTGCGGCAGGCGTGGCTGATCGCGCCGATGAACCAAGTGCGCACGTTGCCGATTGCGTCGCGGCGCTGCAGGAAGCTCATGAAGACGTCGTGCACGAGCGCTTCCGCGTCATCGTGCGGCACGCCGAACTTCCGCACGGCGATCGTCCGGAGCAGCGGCGCGATCGAGACGTACCAGTCCTCAGGGGAAAGGCTCATGTTGTACGGAGTCGCACGACCTGCCGTTCATCCTCCCGCACACTGTATGATTGTTGCCATACCCAACTCGATGGAAAACGTCATCGCCGTAGGCCTCATCCTTCCGCAGCTCACCAAGACCGTCGCCGACGAACATCTCGAAGAGCTCGCCAAACTGATCGAAAGCGCGGGCGGAACGGTGGTCGCGCGGGTGATGGCGAAGCGCAACGCGCCCGATGCGGCGACATACGTCGGCAAGGGAAAAGCGGAGGAGCTGAAGCGCCTCGCCGAGCGGCACGCCGTGACGCTGGTCGTATTCGACGACGATCTCTCGCCGGCGCAGTTGCGCAACCTCGAGAAGCTGATCGGCGGCGAGGTGAAGGTCATCGACCGCAGCGCGCTGATCCTCGACATCTTTGCGTCGCGCGCAAAAACGCGCGAGGCCCGCACGCAGGTGGAACTGGCGCAGCTCGAGTACATGCTGCCGCGCCTGACGCGAGCCTGGTCGCACCTCGAGCGGCAGGCCGGCGGCATCGGCACGCGCGGCGTCGGCGAGACGCAGCTGGAGCTCGACCGCCGCATCGTCCGCACGCGCATCGCGCGGCTGAAAGACGAGCTGCAGCGGATCGAGAAGACGCGCGCCACGCAGCGCAAATCGCGCGGCGCTGCATTCACCGTCGCCCTGGTCGGCTACACGAACGCCGGCAAGTCGACGCTCTTCAATCGACTCACGCGCGGCGATGCGATGGCGATGGACCAGCTCTTCGCCACGCTCGACGCCAAGTCGCAGCGCATCGCCTACGAGATGCCGCGCGAGACCGTCGTCATCGACACGGTCGGCTTCATCCGCAAACTGCCGCACCATCTCGTGGCCTCATTCCGCTCGACGATGGAAGAAGCGGTGGCCGCCGATCTCGTGCTGCATGTGATCGACGGCAGCCATCCGCAATCCTCGGAGCAGCGCGAGGTCGGCGAAGAAGTGCTCGCGGACCTCGGCGTCGACTCCGCACGCATCGTCGACGTTTACAACAAGCTCGATCGCGTCGACGACCACTTCCAGGCGCCGCGGCGCAATTCCGTTGCCGTCTCCGCGCTGACCGGCGATCAGATCGCGCAGCTCGTCGATACCATCCGCGACCGCGAGCGCGAAGGCGGCGAGCTGTTGCATCTCGAGATTCCGCATGCCGATGCGCGCCTTGTCGCGCAGCTGCATGAGCGCGCCGAGGTGCACGAGCAGACGACGAACGACGAGACCGTGTCGATCGACGCCTGGGTGCCGAACGATCTCGCGTACGTGTTCAAGCCGTTCGTTGTGAGCGCGCGCCGTCGCAGAGCATCGTAGACTCTGCGGATGCGCAAATACGCTCTCGCTCTCTGCCTCGTCGCCGTTTCTGCGTTCGCGCAACGGAAAGCCGAGATCACCGTTTCACGTCCCGACAATCCGCCGGGACTGCAGCGCTGCTGCACGACGAAGGTGTACGACGCGAAAGGCAAGGAGTTCGGCGAGATCATCCGCTGGGACGATCGCTTTCAAAGCATCCAGCTGCAGGCGTGGGTGCGCTACAAATTCTCGGACGGCAGCGACACCGCGCTGCTCGTCGCGCCGGAGTCGATCACGAGCGTACAGAGCCCCGGCGGCAGCGTCGCGCTCTTCACCACGCCCGACTGCAGCGGCAACACGATGTTCGCGATGCTCTCGTGGCCGCCGCTGACGAAGCGCTATTCGATGATTCTCCCGGTCGGCAATCCGAGCACCCTCGGCTTCGCCGCGACGTCGGCCTGGCTCTGGGTCACCGACCCGCTGCCCGCGCGCGTGAGCCCCGGCGCGACGGTCTTTCACTCGCAGTGGGGCGAGCAGGGCGCCTGCGTGCCGTATCCCGCACCCGGCTACGTCGTCTCCGGCAACCCGTTCGGCGGATTCTGGATGAAGCGCGAAGTGGATCTGTATACGAAGTTTGTTCGGCCGTTCTGGTCGAAGTAGATCAGGTGGAGCCGCGCAACGGCAGCTTCACCGTGAACACCGATCCGTGCCCCTCTTCGCTCTGCACCATGATCGCGCCGCTGTGGGCTTCGATGATGGCGCGGGCGATGTAGAGGCCGAGGCCGAGGCCGCCGTAGTAGCGGCTCGAGACGTTGCGGGCGCGGTGGAAGCGCTCGAACAGCTGCGGGATCTCGTCCCGCGGAATGCCGATGCCGTGATCGCTCACCGCCGTGAGCGCCTGTCCGTCTTCCACCATGATGCGAACGTCGATCTCCGTTCCCTCGGGTGAGTACTTGATCGCGTTCGACAGCAGGTTGTCGACGACCTGGCGCATGCGGTCGGGATCCGCCATCACGGTGAGCTCCGGCGTCGTCGTGTCGAAGCCGATCTTGCGCGTCGGATGCTGCACGCGGAACGCCGACACGCGTCCTTCGATGAACCCGACCCAGCGAATGCCGGTCGGATGAATCTGCAGACGATTGGTCTCGATGCGCGAGACGTCGAGTAGCTCCGAGATCAATCCCATCATGCGCTCGATCTCGCCGAGGACCGCATTGATGTACGTCGACCGCTCCTCGGGCGCGAGATCGTTGACGGTCTGCGCGAGCAGCTGCGAGTAGCCTTTGATCGTCGTCAGCGGTGTGCGAAGCTCGTGCGATGCGACGGAGAGGAACTCGTCCTTCTTGCGATCGAGCTCCTGCAGCCCGGTGATGTCGCGGATCACGAGCACCGCGCCGACGACGCCTTCGCTGACGATCGGCGCGGCGGCGATCGACAAATCGAGATCGCGGCCGGTGATCAGGTTCTTTCCGATCGCGAGATAGTCGGGAACGATCTGTCCCGCGAGCGCGCGCGCATACGGCATGTCGTGCCGCGGGATCGGACGTCGTTCGGAGTCGCGCAGATTGAGACTCTCGAACGAGCCTTTCTCGACCGCCTCCGAGCGCGAGGCGAGGCCGAACATGTTCAGCGCGGCCTGGTTGACATCGACGACGTCGCCGGTCGCGTCGTAGACCCAGAGGCCGTCGGTCATCGACCCGAGGATCGAGTCGAGGCGCGCGGAGCGCTCGGCCATCATGCTGGCCAGGTTCTCGATCTCGCGCTTCGACTTCACCTGATCGGTGACGTCCTGCACGAGGATGGTGAGGCTCTGCGTGATGCCGGAGAACCGTCCGCGCGCGGCGGAGATGATGCGGTTGACGTAGATGTCTTCGACCGCGAGCTCTTCGTCGAAGCGCGTGTCGCCGCTCTCGGCGACGTGCTTCAGGATGCGCTCGCTGCCGGGCAGCACTTCGTTCGCGCGCAGGCCGATGACTTTCGTGTCGAGCGCGATCTTGCCGAATCGCGTCGCGTAATCGAGGAAGCGCGCGTTGGCGAGCTCGTAGCGCAGCTCGTCGGCGGAGACGACGGCGATGCCGATCGGCGCTGACTCGAGCACGGCCTCGAAGCGGACGCGCGCATCGACTTCGCGTCGCGCCAGCTCTTCGGCGGCGCGGTGGCCGTCCTGGGCCATGCGCGTGAGGCGGTGGATGTGGCTCGCGGCGCCGATGCGCTCCGCGACCGACTGCGCGAACTCGAGATCTTCCGCGTCGAAGTTGCGCCGCGGATCGGACTGCGAAATCACGAGCGCGCCGATGCGCTCGCCGTACGATTCGATCGGCGTAGCGACGAGCGATTCTTCTTTCAGCGCCGCTTTGACCGTGCGCTCTTCCTGGTCGCGCGCATAGTCGAGCAGCGCATCGCCGCGCACTTCGTAGAACAGCAGCGGGCGGCCGATGTGGAAGACCGTGCCGAGGAGACCTTCGCCCGGACGATACGGATTGCGCTCGAAGTAGGTGCGGTACTGCTCGATCTCGGGATCGATGGTCGAGAAGCCGACGAGATCGAGCATGCCGGTGCCGGTGTGATAGAGGTGAATGCGGACCGTGCCGGCGACCGCGCGGGCGATGCGCGAAGCGACGTCGTCGAGGTTGTCGAACGTCGGCTGCATCGCCGCCAGTTCGAGGCCGAGGTTCGCGAGACAGCCGGCGCGGCGGCGGCGCCACGACTCGCGCTCCGCATTCGCGCGATCCTCGGTGATGTCGCGCGCGAGCACGACCGAGCCGATGATGCGGCCTTCCTGATCGCGGATCGGCGCGGCTTTCAGATTGACGACGCGATCGTCCTGCGAGCGCGCGTCGTGCACGAGGTAATCGGCCTTGACCACGTCGCCGTGCAGCGCGCGCATCGACGGCAGTTCGTCGACGGCGAGCGGGCTTCCATCGAGGTAGCGATGCCGGCTGTTGCGCACGCGCCCCTCGGAATCGGCGAGAAACAGCGCCGCCGATTCTTTCTGCGCCGCGGCGTTCATCCGTTCGAGATGGCCTTTCGCATCGTAGATCGCGGCCGACTCGGGAATCTGATCGAGGATCGCGTTCACTTTCGCCATCTCGCGGACGGCGCGGTTGTGCAGCAGCGTGTTGTTCAACGCGAGCGTCGCGTAGCGGCCGATCTCCGCGAACAGCGCGATCTCTTCTTCCGACCACTCGCGCAGCGCGTTGCACATGTGCAGGCCGAACGCCCACGGCTCCTCTTCGCGCGGCCGCAAGACCTGCACGATCATCGAGCGAACGTCGAAGCGCTTCGCGAGCACGGGATCGAGATCGGCGTCGCCTTCCACCAGGACGACGGGCTTCGGCGACTCCATCGCGCGGCGAATGAGGTTGTGCTCCGTCGACAACGGAATCGGACCCTTGTCCTCCGCGTCGCCTTCGCATCCGGGCGCGGAGACGATGTACGCGACGCGCGCGAACTCGGTGGTCTCGTTGATCGGATGCAGCAGCCAGCCGCGGTCGGCGTGGAACTCTTCGCGGGTGATGCTGACGATGCGCCGCAACACTTCGCGCAACTCGAGCGTGCCGGTGAACGCTTCGAGAATGCTGGTGAGAAATCGATAGCGCTCTTCGGTTGAGAACTTCGCCTGCTCCGTCGCGGGGGCGAGGTAGCGGACCATCAGGCGGCGGATCGCCGTGTCATCGTTCGCGAGGTCGGGCAGCTCGAGCACGCGCGTCATCGGCTGCTTGCTCTCCGCGGCGTCGCGCAACCGCTGCCACGCGGAGTTGCCGCTGACGGCGATCAGGCGGAAACGCTCGCGTCCGAGGAGCTCGACCGCTTCCTGTTCCGAGCCGGCGATGATGGGGGTGAAGCGCAGAGAGCGCGCAACCTCGGCGGGGGCTCGAGCCGCGTGCTCGCCCGCGACAATGAGAACCTGATTGGCCATGGACTTCCGCGAGTCATGCTAACAGAGCAGAATGCAAAATATGTCGAAACGCTCGTTCGATGATCTCGTGCGATTGATGACCACGCTGCGCGGCCCGGATGGCTGCCCGTGGGATCGCAAGCAGACGCTGCCCGACCTCAAGCCGTACGTGATCGAAGAGGCCTACGAAGTGGTCGATGCGATCGATCGCGATGACCGCCAGGGGCTGCTCGAAGAAGTCGGCGATCTGCTGCTCGAGGCGGTGTTCATCGCCGAGATCACGCGCGAGGAAGGAACGTTCGACGTCTTCGATTCGATCACCGCGATTCACGACAAACTCGTGCGCCGCCACCCGCACGTCTTCGGCGACGTCGTCGCCGGCGACGCGGAAGAAGTGCTCGTCAATTGGGAGAAGCTGAAGAGCGCAGAGCGGAAGGCGGAGAACAAGAGCGTGCTGTCCGGCGTGCCGCGCTCGATGCCGGCGCTCCTGAAAGCGGGACGGCTCACGGAGAAAGCGGCGCGCGTCGGCTTCGATTGGCGCCGCACGGAGGATGTGTTCGACAAGCTCGATGAAGAAGTGGGCGAGCTGCGCGAAGCGGTGGCGTCGGGCGACACATCGAAGATGCAGGACGAGATCGGCGATCTGCTCTTCACGATCGCGAACATCGCGCGCAAGCTGAACGTGAATCCGGAGGAATCGCTGCAGTCGACGAATCGCAAGTTCATGAGCCGCTTCGAGTCGATGGAAGCGACGGTGCACGGTCGCGGACAGAATCTCGATCAGCTGACGCTCGAGGAGATGGACCAGCTTTGGGACGAGGCAAAGGCCGCCGAGCGGGCCTGATCGCGGCGTGCATCGTCGCGGTCATCGCCGTGCATGATTACGCCGTACCGCGCGGCCGCGGCTTCGCCGCGCGCGGCGCGATCTTCGCCATCGATGAATATCGCGCGCACGTCTCGCCGCATCTACGCCGCTACGCGACGTGCCGCTTCAAACCCTCTTGCTCGCTTTACGGCCGCGAGTCGATTCGGAAGTACGGCTTTTTGCGGGGCGCGGCGAAGACGGCGGGACGGATCGCGCGCTGCGGCCCCTGGACGAAGCCGGGGACGGTTGATCTTCCCTAGACGGACAGAGCTCGTTCACGACGCACACCGCGCACTGCGGCTTGCGCGCGATGCACGTCTCGCGGCCGTGATAGATCAAGCGATGCGCGAAGCTCGTCCACTTGGCGCGCGGCAGCAGCGGCATTAGATCCTGTTCGATTTTCTCGGGATCGGCATTCGCTGTTAGACCGAGGCGACCCGATACGCGGTTCACGTGCGTGTCGACGACGATGCCCACCGGCGTTTGAAACGCGTTGCCGAGGACGACGTTCGCGGTCTTGCGTCCGACGCCGGGAAGCGCGGTCAGCTCGTCCATCGTCCGGGGCACTTCGCCGCCGTGGCGCTCGACGATCGCCTTCGAGCAGTTGATCACCGCCTTCGCCTTGTTGCGGAAGAAGCCGGTCTGCCGCACGTCCGTCTCCATCTCCACCTGATCGGCGTTCGCAAACGCCTGCGCGTTCGGGTATTTGCGGAAGAGCGACTTCGTGACGATGTTGACGCGCGCGTCGGTCGACTGCGCCGAGAGAATCGTCGCGATCAGGAGCTCGAACGCGTTCGTGAAGTCGAGCGAGCACTTCGCTTCCGGATACTTCTTTTCCAGCCGTTTATTGACTTCGGTCGCGCGCGCTTTCAGGTCGGCCATCGGCATAGAATCCTCTCATGACCACCACCCTTTCCGCCGCCCGAACGATCCGCGCGCCGCGCGGCAACGCCCTCAACACCCTCGGCTGGCCTCAGGAGGCCGCGCTGCGGATGCTGATGAACAACCTCGACCCCGAGGTCGCCGAACGGCCGGAGCAGCTCATCGTGTATGGCGGGATCGGGAAGGCGGCGCGGAATTGGGAGTGCTACGACGCGATCGTCGCCACATTGAAGAGACTGAAGAGCGACGAGACGCTGCTCGTGCAGTCAGGCAAGCCGGTGGGCGTGTTCCGCACGCACGAGCACGCGCCGCGCGTCCTGATCGCAAACTCGAATCTCGTTCCGCATTGGGGCACGTGGGACGAGTTCCGCCGCCTCGACGCGATGGGACTGACGATGTACGGCCAGATGACGGCCGGCTCGTGGATCTACATTGGCACGCAGGGCATTCTGCAGGGCACGTACGAATGCTTCGCGGCGCTGGCGAAGAAACACTTCGGCGACTCGCTGCGCGGCAAGCTCGTGGTGACGGCGGGGCTGGGTGGGATGGGGGGCGCACAGCCGCTGGCGGGAACCATGAACGAGGCGACGGCGCTGGTGGCGGAGGTGGATCGCACGCGCATCCAGCGGCGGCTCGACAAGCGCTATCTCGATGAGGAAGCGCCTTCGTTGGACGCCGCAATTGCGCGCGCTTTAGAAGCGCGCGACCGCGGCGAGGCGGTTTCCATCGGCGTCGTCGCGAATGCGGTCGAGCTGCTGGAAGCGCTGATCGCGCGCGGCATCGTCCCTGACGTCCTCACCGATCAGACGTCGGCACACGACGAATTAGAAGGATATGTTCCGCTACTCAGTTATGACGACGCTTTAGCGTTACGCAAAAGTGATCCGCAAAAATACATTGAATTATCGTACGAAGCGATGGCGCGCCACATGCGGGCGATGCTCGAGCTGCAGAACCGCGGCGCGATCACGTTCGACTACGGCAACAACCTTCGCGGCCAGGCGAAGAAGGCAGGTGTGGAGAACGCGTTCGACGTCGGCGGCTTCGTGCCGCTCTTCATCCGCCCGCTGTTCTGCGAGGGGAAGGGCCCGTTCCGCTGGGCCGCGCTGTCGGGCGATCCGAACGATCTCTTCGTCACCGATGAAGCGATCCTCGAGCTCTTCCCGCACGACGCCGCGCTGCATCGCTGGATCCGCATGGCCCAGAAGCGCGTCGAGTTCCAGGGACTGCCGGCACGCATCTGCTGGCTCGGCTACGGCGAGCGCGACAAAGCGGGACTGCTCTTCAATCGCCTCGTCGCCGAGAAGAAAGTCTCCGCGCCGATCGTGATCGGACGCGATCATCTCGACGCCGGCTCCGTCGCCTCGCCGAATCGCGAGACCGAGGCCATGAAAGATGGTTCGGACGCCATCGCGGACTGGCCGATTCTCAACGCGCTCCTCAACACCGCCTCCGGCGCGACGTGGGTGTCGGTCCATCACGGCGGCGGCGTCGGCATCGGCTACTCGCTCCACGCCGGCATGGTCATCGTCGCCGACGGCACCGAGGCCGCGGCGGAGCGCCTGCGCCGCGTGCTCACGTGCGACCCGGGAACGGGCGTGATGCGCCATGCGGACGCGGGCTACAGCGAAGCGATCGATGTGGCGAAGGAGCGCGGGGTGGATTTGCCGATGGTGAGATGAGAGGGCGCGCTGTTGGAAAGCCGGCAGGCCGAGCGTCGCTCGACCTGCAGATTCAAAAACAAGAGTGCTTGCTCTGGTGTTGGGCGGCAGTCTCGGTGAGCGTGAAGCGGTTCTACGACGACTCTGCAGCGATTCGCCAATGCGAAGTCGCAAGCACGCAGAGCGAGGGCAAGCCTTGCTGTGACGATCCTGCGCCATGTGATCACGATGGATTCCTCATGGCGGCACTGAAGACGGTCGGCGTGTTTCGGGAGCTCGTTGAGAGCACTGTTCCTTTCGAACGCATCGTCGAGGAGATCCATGCGCGTCATCCGGTCTGCTGCCGTATCGAATGGCCCGACAAGAAGGGACATTTCGTTTGCATTGATGGCTATGAAGGCCGCACGCTATTCGTAAAGGACCCTTCGGACCGCAGCCTTTGGCGTATTCCCTATGACGAATTCAGGACGCGTTACCGCAGCATTGGCAGGTGGACGCACACGTACCTAACACGAGCATGATCCACGCACCGCAACCGCCCCCCGAAGCTCTCGCCGTTTTGCGCGATCCAACGCAACGCGGACTGCGCGAAAATACGATTCGTCTGGCACCCGTGCATCAGGTGTTCACCGCAACGGCGACAGATGTTCAAAACAAACGCGTCCTAGCGAACGCGCAGAGTTCCTCGTGGCGCGACGTCGCGGGTCCGAGCGCTGCTGAAGTCGCGTCGCGCAATGGCGAGTACGTCATCATATCGATTAATGAAGGCCCGTTCGTCGAATCCATTGTGGACGCTCTCGATCGCGCGAAACAGTTGCCCGGCGACTACGAGCTGCGCCTTCTCACCATCCCCTCGCTGTACGTCGTGGCGCTGTGGCTGCGCGGCGAGACGGACGTCCTCATCCCGATGGAGCCTGCACCAACAGGATTGAACGCGAACGAGCCGTACGACGAAGCCTCGTTCACCGAGGCTTTGCGTCCGCTCGCGGAGCGCCGGTCGACGGAGCCGATGGTGTGAGCGTCGCGAGCAGCTTCTTCGCCGCTGCTGCGTGCGAGCGATCCTTGCCGCGCAAGTACGCCTGCAACGCCGCGCGTCCGCGCTCGACCTGACACGCGCAGAACGCAGCCGTCCGTCCGATTTCGTACGAATCGCGCAGCTCCGCGAACATCGCGAACGCCTCGTCCCACTGCTGCGTCTCCTGCGACAACCAGCCGAGCCACTGCATCGCGAGCGCTTTCGTCGCCGGATCTTTCGCCGTGCGCACGGCTTCGCGCAGCTCGCGCCGCGCGGGGCCATACTCCTTCTTCGCCTTGTACGCGATGTAGCCGCGCGCGAATGCGCCGAGGGATGCGTCGCGCTTCGCGATCTCCACGGCGTGCGCGCGCGCTTCGTCTTCGTCGCCGCCGATGATGCGCGGTGACGTCACGTGGAATCGCACGAGATCGAGGCGCACCTGCACGTTGGTGGGATCGAGCTTCAATGCCTTGTCGAGCGACTTTTTGATGTCGAGCCCGAGCATGAGGAGGCGAATCGGGTTCGTTGTTTGCTGTGCCTGCGCCATCAAGGCCCGAGCCCGGCGATGTTCCACAATCGCCTGCTCCGGCGTCCCCGAAACCGCGGACAGAGAGAGGAAGGCGAATACGATGAGCGCGGACCCTGTTCTCAATGACTCCCCGTGCGTGCATACTACGCGCGCGCAATCCCCTGGAGGTGCCGTCATCGAAGAAGTTCGCAAGAAAGACTGGGTGAACATTTCTTTCCTCACCCTTACCCCTGTGCTCGGCATTGCCGGCACAGCCGCCTGGACCTGGTATCGCGGTTTTCAGCTCTGGATGCCGCTTCTGATGCTCGGCATGTACCTCGCCGTCGGCATGTCCATCTGCGCCGGCTACCACCGCTTCTTCTCGCACAAGAGCTATGAGGCCTCGCCGCTGGTGCAGGTCTTCTACGCGTTCTTCGGCGCGATGGCGGCGCAGAACTCGATTCTCTGGTGGTCGGCTGCGCATCGCGTGCATCACAAGTACGCGGACAAGGATTGGGATCCGTACAACATCCGCCGCGGGTTCTGGTACGCACACATCCTCTGGATTTTCCACAAGAACGAAGAGAAGCCGGACGCGTTCGACAACTCGCAGGATCTGCTCGCAAACAAGGTCGTGATGTGGCAGCACCGCTGGCACAAAGTGATCCTGTTCGTGGGAGGCTTCGGAATTCCGACGCTGATCGGTGCCGCGTTCGGTAATCCCTTGGCCGGCCTGCTGTGGGGCGGCTTCACGCGCATCGCCGTCATTCATCACACGACGTTCTTCGTGAACTCGCTCGCTCACTACTTCGGCAAGCCCGTCTTCAACGCCGAAGCCTCGGCGCGCGACAACTGGCTCGTCGCGCTGGTCACGCTCGGGGAGGGCTACCACTCCTTCCATCACCGTTTCCCCGCCGACTTCCGCAACGGCATCCAGTGGTATCACTGGGATCCGGCGAAGTGGTTCATCCGCGGACTGCGCTGGATCGGCCTGGCAACGGGACTGACTTCCACGCCGCCGCCGCAGATCGAGCAGGCGCGAATGCGCGCCGCGCTGCGCGTCGTCGAACCGAAGATGGCCGAGAGCACGTCGTCGCTCGTCGACGAAGCGAAACGGCGTCTGCGCGCCGCGTCGCATCACATCGAGAAAGCGCTCGCGTTGTGGAAGCGCGCGATCGAGCAGCGCGCACAGGGCATTCCGTGGCGTAAGACGCGCCGCGCCGCGCGGCTGCACGTGCGCCGCTCGCGCAAGCAGTGGAAGCTCGCCGTCCGCATGCTGCAGACGGCGTAGTTTCACTTCGCTTTCAGTTTCTTCAGCGCACGCTGCGCGTCCCGCGCCTGGCGCGGACAGACGCAGCGCTGCTCCCACACGGACTGGTAGAGCGCGATCGCCTCGTCGATCGCGCCCGCCTCCGCTTTCGTGCGCGCTTCGTCGAGCATCGTTTCCGCAGCGGTGACGCGGTGATCGAGCTCTTCGCGCACCATCTCTTCGACTTCGGCAACGGCGAGCGCGCCTTCGTCACTGTCGACGCGTCCGAGGACGTGACCTTCGCCGTCCGTGAGAATCGCGACCGGCAGTGCCTCGCCGGCTTCGAGTTTCACGAGCATCGCGTCATCGTCCGAGCGAACGACGCGCATCGCGACACACTGCGAGGAGTACAGCGTCAGCTCGTCGGAGGTGAGGAGCTCGGAGCGGCGGACTTCGTCGCGCGACGCGGGGATCCAGAAGAGGACGAGCGGCGCGCGGACGTCATCGCCCGGCTCGACGACTTTCCACGGAACGAGCGAGAGATGAGGGGATTCCCCCGGCGATGCCTCGATGCCGGTCAATGCCAAGGCGAGGGCGGCGGCCCAGCGCACCCAGCGCTGCATCGTTGTCTCTCGTAGTTACCCGGTGAGCGGCCGGATTATACGCCGGGGTAGAATCCGCGACGGTTCCAGTCCAACTGTTCATGGATGCATCCCGGTCCTCGTTCGGTCGCTACGAAGTTCTCGGCGCCATTGGTGAAGGCGGCATGGGCGAGGTGTATGTCGCCCGCGACCCTTCCCTCGGCCGGCGCGTGGCGATCAAGAAACTGCCGCCGCGCCTCGCCACCGATCGCGACACGCTCGCGCGGTTCACGCATGAAGCGCGGTCGGCCTCGGCGCTGAATCATCCGAACATCGTCACGATTCACGAAGTCGGCACCGCGGACGGTGGGCCGTACATCGTGATGGAGTACATCGAAGGCGCCGACCTTCGATCGATGGTGCGCGACGGACCGCTGTCCGTGCGGCGCGTGCTCGACATCGGAACGCAGATCGCCGACGGCCTCTCGGCCGCACACGAGCGCGGCATCGTGCATCGCGATCTCAAGCCCGAGAACATCATGGTCACGCGCGACGGCTTCGTGAAGATTCTCGACTTCGGCCTCGCGAAAACCGTGACGCCGCAGCGCGACGGCAGCGGCACGCTCGAGCTGGAGATGCCGGGCACGAATCCCGGAACGATTCTCGGAACGGTCGGATACATGTCGCCGGAGCAGGCGACCGGCAAGCGCCTCGACTTCCGCTCCGATCAATTCGCGCTCGGATCGATTCTCTACGAGCTCGCGACGGGCAAGCCCGCATTCGAAGCCGAGAACGCGATCGACACGCTCTCCGCGATCCTGCACGACAACCCGATGCCGCTGACGCGCGCGAATCCCCGCGCGCCCGTGCAGCTGTCGGAGATCATCCGGCGCCTGCTCCAGAAACAACCCGACGGCCGCTACGCGTCGACGCGCGATCTCGCCCACGAACTGCGCCTCCTGCGCGAGCGGATCATTGCGGAGGAGAGCGGATTCCACACGAGCGCCTCGCGCCACGCCTTCCGCTCCCGCCGCGTCGCCGCCATCCTCGGCGCCCTTGGCCTCGCCGCCGTTCTCGTCGCCGTCTTCCTCATCAACCGCCCACCCTCCGCCCCGACCGCGAAAAAATATCTCGCCGTCCTATCGTTTAAGGATCTGAGCGGCGACCCCAACGGCCAACTCGTCGTCGACGGCTTCGCCGAAACTTTGACCGCGCGCCTCGCGCGCTACCCCAGCGTACAAGTCATGCCCCGTCCCTCGGAAGCGAACGCCGACCCCAAGAAAATCGCCCGCGACCTCGGCGCCAATCTGGTTCTGACCGGCACCATGATGCGCAGCGGAAACCGCATCCGCGTCACGTACTCGATCGCCGACCCCGACTCCCGCCGCGAATGGCACGACCTGATCGAAGGCAACGTGGCCGATCTGTTTTCGGTGCAGGACGATGTTGCGGAGAGCGTAGCGAAGAATTTGGCCCTCGGAGGGACGACGCCTACGCGGCCGGCGCTGGATCCTACCGTTTCGCAGCGGCGGTATCTCGAGGCGCTGGGGCATTTGCGGCGCTATGACAGTGAGCAGTCGTTGGATAGCGCGATTGCGATTTTGAAAGAGTTGGGGCAGTCGCCCTCGGTGCAGGCGGCTTTGGCGCGGGGGTACCTTTATAAATTCGAGATCAATCCGGATCCGAACTTTGCTGCCGCCGCCACCGAAGCCGCAGAACGCTCGCTTGCAGCCGACCCGCAAGGCATCGACGTGAACATTACGATGGGGCAATTGCGGCGGCGCACCGGGCGCTACAAAGAAGCGATCGACTCGTTTCTGCGTGTGCTCTCACAACAGCCGAGCAATGCCGATGCGGTGCTGGAGCTTGCCGAGACACACAACGCTGCTGGTGATCTCAAAAACGCGGAGAATTTTTATAGACGCGCCATTGCGCTGCAGCCGAACTATTGGGGCGGCTACAACAAGTTGGGCGTGTTCTATTACACGCAAGGGCGCTATGAAGATGCGATTCCACTGTTTCAGAAGGTGATCGCGTTAGTGCCCGACAATCAGCGCGGGTATTACAACCTTGGGGCGATGTATCAGAAGCTAGGCCGTTTTGATGATGCAGTGCGCGTTTTCTTGCAGTCGCTCGCAGTCGAGCCGTCAGGTGCCGCATATTCGAACTTAGGAACGGCTTATTACTTCGCGGGGCGGTATGCGGAAGCGGCGCAGACTTTCGAAAAAGCTGTCGAAGCGACACCACATGCATTCTTGTATTGGCGAAATCTCGGGGACGCTTATCGGTGGGTGCCAGGGCAAGACGTCAAAGCTCGGCAAGCGTTCGAACGCGCCGTGCGACTCTGTGACGATGCCATACGCGTTAATCCGAATGATGCTCGCGCATATCGATCGCAGGCAACTGCGTTGGCAAAGCTGGGACGGGAGCGTGAAGCACGCGCGGCGATTCTGCGCGCCCTCGAGCTTGACGCTTCAAGTGCGTCTAACGCCTATGAAGCAGCAGTCATCGCAAACATTACCGGCGCAGAAGACGAAACAGCCGCGCGCTTGGAACAGGCGCTCCGACTGGGTTATGGACGCTGACGACATTCTGCGCGATCCGGAGTTTGCGAATCTCAAGAAAAGCGGTAGGCTGCAATCCATACTTGCGGGATTCCGGTCCAAGTCCCGCTCATAACCGAGAGGAGCCCTACCAATGCCACAGCCAGACAAAATCGTTCGCATCAAACTCAACACCAGTGGAATGCCTGTGCCGGATCAGGATCCGGTGGAAGTGAAGAAGGGACACCAGAAAGTGAAATGGTGCGCGAGCTTCCCGTTCACCATCGATGTAGATGGTTATTCTGACACGAGCTATGGCTCAGACGGCGACGCCCCACATCATTGCAAGACCGGATATTTCGAAGCCGAGAAGCGCTACAAGTACTCGATCACTGCCAACGGGAAGACCAACGATCCCGAACTCGACGTCAAGCCCTGACTCCCCCCACGGAGGGTAGATCCTCTTCTACCCTCCGTAGAGTTTTTGTTGTCAAGGCCTCCACAGACTTTTCAACAGCTGTGGAAAACACCCTCCCGGCACTGCGGTGAGCGTGCATGCGCGAGTGATTCGCGAGAAAATCTTGCGGACGGAAACGGCCGTCGAGCCTCCGTCCGTAGAATGCGGCTCACCGTTTCATGTCTGTCGCTCAACTCGACATCTCGCTCGATGCCCCCATGCCGCAGAGTCCTGATGCGGAGCGGGCGGTATTGGGCTCGATCCTCATCAACAACAACACGTTCTATCGCGTCATCGGCATCGTCGACACGCCGGATTTCTTCAAAGATGCGAATCGCACGATTTTCGCGACGATGCGGATGCTCGCGGAGCAGAGCCGGCCGATCGATCTGCTCACGCTGAAGGAACAGCTGGCGAAGAACGCGCAGCTGGAGGGCGTCGGCGGTTACGCCTATGTCACGTCGCTCGTCGACTTCGTGCCCGACATCGCCAACGTCGAGAACTACGCGCGCGTCGTGAAGGAGAAGTCGACGCTGCGCAGGCTGGTGGTGATGGGGAACAGCGTCATGCGCGCGGCGCTCGACGCTCCGTCGGAGCCGGCGGACGTGCTGACGATCGCGGAGAGGTCGCTCTACGAGATTGCTGAGGGCTCAACGGACAAGGGCTTCGTCGCGCTCGAGCGCATCGCGGGCGCGAACATGAAGGCGGTCGAGCATCTCTATCTCAACCGCGGCTCGAATCTCGTCACCGGCATCCCTACCGGCTACGTGCGCTTCGATGAATTCACGTCCGGCTTTCAGCCGCAGGACCTGATCATCCTCGCCGCGCGCCCGTCGATGGGAAAGACGTCGCTGATGATGAACATCGCCGAGACCATTGCCATCCCCGGCAAGGACGGGCAGCCGCGGTCGGGTCAGCGGCTCTACGGAGTCGGCGTGTTCTCGCTGGAAATGTCGAAGGAGCAGATCGGGCTGCGCATTCTCTCGTCAGAGTCTGGCGTGTCGAGTCAACTGCTGCGCTCGGGAATGCTGTCGGAGCGGAACTGGCGCGATCTCATCGAGGCGGACGTTCGTTTGAAGAAGGGACGCATCTTCGTCGACGACACGCCGGGCATCGACCCGATGGAGATGCGCGCGAAGGCGCGGCGCCTGAAGATGGAAGCGGGGATCGACATGATCATGGTCGACTACCTGCAGCTGATGGCGATCAAGGGAAAGATCGAGTCGCGGCAGCAGGAGATCTCGCAGATCTCGCGCGGGCTCAAGGCGGTGGCGAAAGAGCTCAACGTGCCGATGCTGGCGCTCTCGCAGCTGTCGCGTCGTCCGGAGCAGCGCACGGGCGATCATCGTCCGCAGCTGGCGGACCTTCGCGAGTCGGGTGCGATCGAGCAGGACGCGGACCTCGTGGCGTTCATCTATCGCGATGAGGTGTACAACAAGGACACCGAGGAGAAGGGGATCGCCGAGATCATCATCGCCAAGCAGCGCAACGGCCCGATCGGCGACTTCAAGCTGGTGTTCCGCAACGACATCACGAAATTCTTCAACTACGAGCCGCAGCCGGACTTCACGCCGGGGGCGAACTAGGCATCCGGGCGGCACGTCGCATGCAGTAAAAGCCGTTTCGCAGTGGAAGAGACCTTTTCGAATCTGGCCGCGTTCCTGAACAGTCTGGATGCCGAGGGGGAGCAGAAGTTCGAGCTCTCGCACTCGCTGGTCATCATCTGTCCGGACTGCGGGAAGAACATCGCTTTCCGAGGGCGGTGCCCGAAGTGCGCCGGCAACAGCTGGATCCCCGCGGGTCACACGGGCGGGATCTTCGAGCGGGTGAAGGCCCAGCGGCTGCGGCGGATGATCGGCGAGGAAGAGGACGACACCGTCACCCGGCGCCTCGAGGGAGAGGCGGCGACGGATTAGGTATCGAGCCCTTCGCGGAGGTACTCCTCCTCCACGAATTTCCGGAACAACTCCTCGTACTCGGGCGTGCCCGCGCGCGGCGCGTGTCGGGCCATGGCGGCGATGCGGCGGCGGGCGCTTTCATCGCGTTCTTCCTCGCGCCGCAGCTCGTCGGTGAGCGCGTGGGCCATGGCCTGGCGCACCACCTCGCGATCCTTGAGCAGAATCACGGCATTGGAGCGCGCAAGCACGTCCACGAGCTCTTTCGCGAGTTGGTTCAGGCGTTCCCGTGAGGGACGGACCATAAGCACAAATCCTAGTGCACTGCTTCTTCGGCAGTGCCGTCGTCTTCAGGCGCGTTGTCGTCTTCGGGGCCTTCCGAGCCTTCCGGCTGTTCCTTCTCTACCACCTTCACCGCCGCCACGACGGTGTCGTTCTCGTCGAGATTGATCACGCGCACGCCCTGCGTGTTGCGCCCGATCGAACGGATCGAGCTCACCGGCACGCGAATGATCATGCCCTGCTCGGTGATGAGCAGCACCTGATCCTCTTCGTACACCACGGCCATGCCGGCGACCTTGCCGTTGCGCTCCGTGGTCTTGATGTCGATGACGCCGAAGCCGCCGCGGCGCTTCGTCGGATACGCAGACACCGGCGTCTTCTTGCCGTAGCCGCGTTCCGTGACCGTGAAGATGTAGCCACGGTTGTCGGTCGGGATCTCCGCCGTCTCGTCGACTTCGACCTCGGTTTCGACGTCGTCTTCGACGAGCGCTCCCGCGGGCAGCACGTCCATCTCCACCACGTGATCGTCCTCGCGAAGCTCGACGGCGCGCACACCCGCGGCGCCGCGACCCATCGGGCGGACGCCGTCTTCGCGGAAGCGGATCACGCGCCCGCCGGCCTTGCCGACGAAGATGTCGGAGCTGCCGTCGGAGAGGCGGACGGCGTAGAGATCGTCGCCTTCACCGATATCGATGGCGATGATGCCGCTCGCGCGCACGTTCGAGAACGCCGCGAGCTCGGTCTTCTTGATCTTGCCGCCGCGCGTCGCCATGACGACGTACTTGCCTTCGGTGAAATCGCGCGTGGTCAGAAGCGCGCGCACGTTTTCGTTCTGGTCGACCGGAAGCAAATTCACGATCGCCTTGCCGCGCGCGTTCGTGCCGGCTTCAGGAATCGCGTGCACTTTGAGCCAGTACAAGCGGCCGCGATCGGTGAACACGAGCACGTACGCGTGCGTCGACGCGACGAAGAGGTGTTCGACGATGTCCTCTTCCTTCGTCTGCATGCCGACGCGGCCTTTGCCGCCGCGGTTCTGCGAGCGATAGAGCGACAGCGGCGAGCGCTTGATGTAGCCGCCGCGCGAGACGGTGATGACCATGTCCTCGTCGGCGACGAGATCTTCGATCGAGATCTCTGTCGTGTCGGGGACGATCTCCGTGCGGCGTGCGTCGCCGTAGTTCTCTTTGATCTCGCGCAGCTCGGTCGAGATGATGTCGAGGATCAGCTTCTCCGACGCCAGGATCTCTTTCAGGCGCGCGATCGTCGCCAGAATCTCGTGATACTCGTTCACGAGCTTCTCGCGCTCGAGCCCCGTCAGGCGCTGCAGGCGCATGTCGAGAATCGCCTGCGCCTGGATCTCGCTGAACTGCCAGCGCGCGATGAGGCCTTCCTTCGCTTCCTGCGGCGTGCGCGTGGCGCGGATGAGCGCGATCAGCTCATCGATGACGTCGAGCGCTTTGACGAGTCCTTCGAGGACATGCGCGCGCTCTTCCGCCTTGCGCAGCTCGAAGCGCGTGCGGCGGACGACGATCTCTTTGCGATGCTCGATGAAGTGCCGGAAGATCGTCGGGAGGTCCATGACCTCCGGCTTGTTGTTGACGATGGCCAGGAAGATGATGCCGAACGTCGTCTGCATCTGCGTGTTGCGATACAGGTGATTCAGCACGATCTCCGACATCGCGTCGCGCTTGAGCTCGATCACGATGCGGATGCCGTCGCGATCGGATTCGTCGCGCAGATCGGAGATGCCTTCGATCCGTTTGTCCTTCACCAGCTCGGCGATCTTTTCGAGGAGACGCGCCTTGTTCGTCTGGTACGGCACTTCCGTCACGACGATCTGCTGCTTCTCGCTCTTCTTCTGCGTTTCGAAATGCGCCTTCGCACGCACCTGGATGATGCCGCGGCCGGTGGCGTAGGCCTGGCGAATGCCTTCGAGGCCGTGAATGAAGCCGCCGGTAGGGAAGTCCGGGCCCGGCATGACCGCCATCAGCTCCTGCCAGGTCGTCTTCGGATTGTCGATCATCATCAGGCAGGCATCGACCACTTCGCCGAGGTTGTGCGGCGGAATGTTCGTGGCCATGCCGACGGCGATGCCGGATGAGCCGTTGACGAGGAGGTTCGGGTACTTCGCGGGCAGCACCGAAGGCTCGCTGAGCGAGCCGTCGTAGTTCGGGACCCAGTCGACCGTTTCTTTGTCGATGTCGTCCCGCATCAGCTCTTCGGCGAGCTTGGTGAGACGCACCTCGGTGTAGCGCATTGCCGCGGGGTTGTCGCCGTCGAGCGAGCCGAAGTTGCCCTGGCCGTCGACGAGGCGGTAGCGCATCGAGAAGTCCTGCGCCATGCGCACGACCGTGTCGTAGATCGCGCTGTCGCCGTGCGGATGGAACTTGCCCATCACGTCGCCGACGATGCGCGCCGATTTCTTGTACGCCTTGCCGGACGTGTTGCCCTGCTCGTACATGCCGTAAAGGATGCGGCGATGCACGGGCTTGAGCCCGTCGCGGACGTCGGGCAGCGCGCGTCCGATGATGACGGACATCGCGTAGTCGAGATACGACCGGCGCATCTCGTCTTCGATGGCGACGGGGATGCGCGGCTCGTTGAAATTCGGGTAGTCGGTATCAGCCATCAGATATCGAGATTCTTCACGTCAAGCGCGTTGTCCTGAATGAACACGCGCCGGGGCTCGACCTGGTCGCCCATGAGAATGGTGAACAGCTCCTCGGCGCCGACGGCGTCCTCGATCGACACCTGCAAGAGGCGCCGCGTCTGCGGATTCATCGTCGTTTCCCAGAGCTGGTCGGGGTTCATCTCGCCGAGACCTTTGTATCGCTGGATCGTGAGTCCCTTTTCGGCGAGCTTGTAGATCTGCTCGAGCAGATCGTCGATGTTCGTGTACGTCGTCGTCTCCTCGCCGTGCTTGACGCTGTACGGCGGCAGGCCGAAGGCGGAGAGCTGCTCGTGCGCCTTCGCCGCCTGACGGAGCTCGTACTGGCCGAGGAGCTCGTGATTGATGACCACCTTCTTGCCGCTGCCGTTGCCGGCGGCGATGAACTGCAGGACCGGCGTCTCGGTCACTTCGTCCGTCAGCACGCGCACATTCTCGAAGCCGGCGGTCGTCAGCGCCTGCTGGACGGCCTGCAGCTTTTCGTCATCGCCGAATGCGGTGCGCTCGAGGAAGTGATTACCGGCGAGCACGTCGAGCGCACGGCGGGGAATGCCGCGCGCGGCGAGCTTACGAGCGTGATTGCGATACTCCTCCATCCGCTGGAGCATGTTGATCAGCGCTTCGCCGCGAATCGGCAGGCCGGCGACCGGCGCGATCTCGACCGACTCCGCGATGCGGCCCATGAGGAACCGCGACTTCTCGCTTTCGTCTTTGAGATACGTGTCTTTCTTGCCCTGCGAGACTTTGAAGAGCGGCGGCTGGGCGATGTAGAGATGGCCGCGCTTGATCACTTCCTGCATGTGCCGGAAGAAGAACGTCAGGATCAGCGTGCGGATGTGCGATCCGTCGACGTCGGCGTCGGTCATGATGATGATCTTGTGATAGCGGAGCTTCGCGATGTCGAAGTCGTCCGCGCCGATGCCCGTGCCGAGGGCGGTGATCATCAGGCGGATTTCCTCGGAGGAGAGCATCTTGTCGAGACGCGCTTTCTCGACGTTGAGGATCTTGCCCTTCAGCGGAAGGATCGCCTGGTACCGGCGGTCGCGTCCCTGCTTCGCAGAGCCGCCGGCGGAGTCGCCTTCGACGAAGAAGATCTCGCAGAAGCGCGGATCGCGCTCGGAGCAGTCGGCGAGCTTGCCGGGGAGCGACGCGGAGTCGAGCGCGCCTTTGCGGCGCGTCAGCTCGCGCGCCTTGCGCGCGGCATCGCGCGCACGCGCCGCATCGATGATCTTGTCGGTCAGGCGCTTCGCCTCGCGCGGGTTTTCTTCGAAGTACTCGGCGAGCCGCTCGTTGACGACCTGCTCGACCCACGTCTTCACGTGCGAGGAGACGAGCTTGTCTTTCGTCTGCGACGAGAATTTCGGGTCGCGGACCTTGACGGAGATGACGGCGGTGAGGCCTTCGCGGATGTCGTCGCCTTCGAGCGAGAGCTTGAGCTTCTCGAGCACGCCGGTGTCGACGACGTATTTGTTCACGGTGCGCGTCAGCGCGCCTTTGAAGCCGACCAGGTGCGTGCCGCCGTCGGTGTTCTTGATCGTGTTCGTGAAGCAGTAGATGTTCTCGACGTAGCCGTCGTTCCACTGCAGCGCGATCTCCACTCCCTCGCCGTCTTTTTCATCGCGGATGAAAATCGGCGCCTCGTGCAGCGCGATCTTGTTCTTGTTGAGATCCCGCACGAACGAGACGATGCCGCCTTCGTAGGCGAACTCGTGATGCTTCTCGGTGCGCTCATCGAGGATGCCGATGTGCACGCCGGAGTTGAGAAACGCCAGCTCGCGCAGACGCTGCGAGAGCGTCTCGTAGTTCATCTCGGCGACCGAGAAGATCTCCGAATCGGCTTTGAACGTCACGCGCGTGCCGCGCTTCGCGGTCTTCTCGCCCTTTTCGAGCGAGGCGACGGGAACGCCGCGCTCGTAGCGCTGGCGATAGATCGCGCCGTCGCGATGAATCTCGAGCTCGAGCCATTCGGACAGGAAGTTGACGACCGAGACGCCGACGCCGTGCAGGCCGCCGGAGACTTTGTACGAGTTGTTGTCGAACTTTCCGCCGGCGTGCAGCTCGGTCATGATGACCTCGGCCGCCGAGCGTCCTTCTTCCTTGTGAATGTCGACCGGAATGCCGCGGCCGTTGTCTTCGACGGTTACCGAGTTGTCGACGTGGATCGTGACCTGAACCTTGTCAGCGTATCCGGCGAGCGCTTCGTCGATCGCGTTATCGACGACCTCGTAAACCATGTGGTGGAGGCCGGTGATGTCATCGGTATCGCCGATGTACATGCCGGGGCGCTTGCGCACCGCGTCGAGCCCTTTGAGGACTTTGATGTCTTCTGCTGTGTAGTTTTCTGCCGCCATCCGAGCTCTTTTCCAGGACTGCTTACGAGGACCTCGACGCGTTGTGAGCGGGCGCCGTCGCGGCGGCCGAATCGCGTGAGTTTTCTACCGGGGAGGAGAACGCCGAATTGTAGCCGGAAAATTGCCGGAAACGCCGGTTTTCATGCGAAATCGCGGGACGAGATAACTCTCCCATTTTCAAAGGTTAGGCGGCGGTGAGGGCCGGTCGTGAGCGCGTCGAGAAACGGTTCCTTCGCCGAGGTCGCGAACAGCTGCGTTGCAACCGGCAATTTTGTCAACAAATCGTGGAGAATTTCGAGGTCGAGCTCGGCATCGATGTCGTCGAGAAGAAAGAGCGGCGCATCGTCGTGGCGGCGCCGGAAAAGCTCGAGCTTCGCGAACTTGAGAAACAGCACGATCATCTTCTGCTCGCCGCCCGAGAGCACTTCGCTCGCCGGCCGTCCGTCCATGACGAACTCGAGGAGATCGCGCTGGGGACCGCTGAGCGTCATCCGCGCGCGAATCTCCTCGCGGCGCTTCTCCTCGATCGTGCTCGGCCTGTACTGCATCTCGAGATTCGCGACGTGATAGCCGTGGCGCTGCACGATGTGCGCGAAGGCCTGAGCAAGATCCTGCACATACGCGCTACGCGCCCGATGCACCGGCGCGGCGGATTCGCGCAGCTCGTCGTCCCACGCGTCGAGCGAAGCGGGAGACTCGGCTTTGGCGGCGATGTCGGCGAGGAGCGCGTTGCGCTGCTTGAGCGCCCGCGTATAGCGCGCGAGCTGCTCGAGATAGGCGGCGTTGACGCTGGCGATGCCGCGGTCGAGAAAGCGCCGGCGCTCTTCCGGCGCGCCGCGAATCACTTCGAGCCGCGCGGCCGAGTAGGCGAAGACGCTCATCGCGTTCAGATACGCCGGCAGCGTGACTTTCTCGCCGTTGATCATGAGCACGCGCCGCGGTGGCTCGAGTCCGACCGACAGCGTTTTATCGAGTTGATCGCGATGCAGCGCGCCGCTCACGAACACGCTTTGCGCGCCGAAGCGAAAGAGACTGGCGACGCGCGACGTGCGGAACGACTTCGTCGTGGCGAGAAAGTAGATCGCCTCGAGAAGGTTCGTTTTTCCCTGGCCGTTGCGGCCGACGAGAAGGTTCGCCTGGGGATGAAACGCGGTGTCCGCGTCCGCGAGATTGCGGAAGTTCTGCGTGGTGATTTGCGAAGGATCACGCTTCTCGCTCAGTTTATCCCGCGCGTAGACGCGGGATCACCGGTTACACCGGCAGGATGTCGCCCATGGGCAGCGGCCACTCGGTGCCACCGGAGATCCCGCGTCTGCGCGCGGGATAAACTCAATGCGAAGGATCACGCCAGGCGCATCGGCATCACAACGTACAGGTAGTCATACGGCAGGTCCTCGCCCGTCGACGCCGGCCTGCCGATGCACTGGCTGTTCTCGTCCTTCAGATCGAGCGAGACGCTCGGCGTGTCGGTGGCGCTGAGGAAGTCCACGACGTACGCGGCGTTCAGTCCGACAAAGAACGGCTGGCCGGCGTAGTCGATCGGAACCGTCTCGCGCGCGTCGCCGAGCTCGGGATTCGTCGACGAGACTGTGAGTTTGCCGGGCGAGAAATCGAAGCGCACGGCGCGCGTACGCTCGTTGGCGACGAGCGAGATGCGCTTGATCGTCGACAGCAATCGCTCGCGGTCGACGAGCACGCGACGGTCGTTGTCGCGCGAGATGACTTCCATGTAGTTCGGGAAGTTGACGTCGATCATCCGCGCGAGGAGGCGGCGATCGCCGGCTTCGAAGAAGAGCTGATTCTCCGAAACGCCGAATTGGACGGTGCCGGCTTCGCTTCCCGCTTCGAGACGCAAAATCTCATCGAGCGCTTTGCGCGGGATGAGAATCGTGAGATCCGATCCCTTCTTGCCTTTCGCGCCGGTGATGCCGGAGGGGAAGTTGATCAGCGCCATGCGATGGCCGTCGGTCGCGACCATCTCCATCTTGTTCGGCTGCACTTTGAGGAGCGCGCCATTGAGCTGGAAGCGCGTCTCTTCGTGCGTGATCGCGAACTTCACTTTCGCCACCATGGTCTTCAGTTCATCGAGCGGCATGGTGTAGCCCTCGGAGACATTGACCGTCGGCAGCGTCGGGTAATCTTCGGCGGGGAGACCGAGGAGACGGAACTTTGCGGTCCCGGACTCGATGAGCATCGAGTTGTTCTCCTGCATCGTCATGTGCACGTCTTCGTCGGGAAGCGAGCGGATGACGTCGAAGAGGCGCTTCGCTTCGATCGTCACGCCGCCGGGCGTGGTGATGCGCGCGCCGCAGGAACTGAGGATCGTGACATCGAGATCGGTCGCCGCGATCTGCAGGCGTCCGTCAGCGGCTTTCAGAAGAACGTTCGACAGGATCGGAATCGTCGAGCGCTTCTCGACGACACCCTGGCAGAGCTGAAGTTCCTTCTGCAGGTCCGCTTTTGCGACGGTCAGTTCCATGGACTCTTTTCCTTCAACCCGTCTCTTTATTTCTTGTAGTGGTAGTAGTAGGTGGTGCGGATTTCGCGCTGGATTTCACGCAAACGTCTCGAAAGTATAGCAGTGCGTCGGTGAGCAAGTTGTGAGTCTCGCGGCGGAAAACGGCCGAGATTTCCGGCGCTTTCCGCAGATTTCGTCGCCGCGATTTTTTCGTCGTTCAAACTCCACATTTTTTCAGGCGGCTTTCCTCAGCAAGCTGTGGATTACCGAAGCTGCTTCGCGAGCGATTCGAGCGTGCGTCCAAACTGAGGATCGGCTTCCAGCTTTCGCTTGATCTGCTGCACCGAGTACATGACGGTCGAGTGATGCTTGTCGGTGAAGTGCTTGCCGATCTCCGGATACGAGAGCTCCGTCAGCTCTTTGCAGAGATACATCGCGACCTGTCGCGGAAACGCGATCGTCTGCGCGTTGCTCTTCTGCTTCAGATCGGAGGATTTCAGGCCGTAATGCGTGGCGACGATGCGAATGATCTCCGTCGGCGTGATCGGCTTGTTCTCTTTCGAGAGAACATCTTTCAACGCTTCTTTCGCGACGTCGACGGTGAGCGATCGTCCCGCGAGCGATGCGTAGACCACGAGCTTGTTCAGATGACCTTCGAGCTCGCGCACGTTCGAGCGAACGCGCTCGGCGATGAAGAACGCGACGTCCTGCGGGAGATCGCATTTCTTCTCCTCCGCTTTCTTGCGAAGGATCGCGACTTTCGTCTCGAGGTCGGGCGGCTGGATGTCGGCGGTGAGTCCCCATTCGAACCGCGAGCGCAAGCGCTCTTCGAGGGTGGGGATTTCTTTCGGCGGACGATCGGACGTGAACACGATCTGTTTCTGCGCCTCGTAGAGCGCGTTGAACGTGTGGAAGAACTCTTCCTGCGTCCGCTCCTTGCCGGCGATGAACTGGATGTCGTCGAGCAACAATGCATCGACCGAGCGATAGCGGTCCTTGAATGCAGTCATCCTGTCGAAGCGGATCGACGCGATGAGCTCGTTCATGAACGACTCGGCCGACATGTAGACGACCTTCATGCCTGGCCGTCCTTCACTCAATTGATGACCGATGGCCTGGATGAGATGTGTTTTGCCGAGTCCGGCGCCGCCGTAGATGAAGAGCGGATTGAACGAGCCGCTCGGGTTCTCGGCGATCGACTTCGATGCGGCGTAGGCGAGCTGGTTCGAGTTGCCGACGACAAACGTCTCGAAGCGGTAGCGAGGATTAAAGGTCGCGGAAGGGAGCTCGTCTTTGGGCGGAGCGATCGGAATGACGAGATCGTCGCCGCTCCTCGACATATCGACGACGAAGTGCACCTGGAGGTGCTCCGGGGAGATTTCGTTCAAAAGGCCGCGGATCTGGGAGCCAAATCGCTCGCGGATTTCATCGACGAACCGCTGCGAAGGGACTGCGATGTCGAGCGTATCGCCTTTTTGAGAGACGAATCGCGTTCGGGCGAGCCAGTTTTCATAGTCCGACCGCTCAACAACTTGCTCGATTCTGGCGAGGACTTGGCTCCACGTATTCATGAGGGGGGACCGAGGCTATCTCCTTGAGAATCCACAGCTTTTCCACAGTTGTGGAAATTCAGGCAGGTTGTCAAGGGGGAGCGAGTCTAGCATCACGCCTGCGTGTGGGGAAGAGACTTTTTTTGGATGGCAGATGGCAGATGGCGGATGGCAGGAGAAACACCTTTTTGGAGGGGTGGGCCATCTGTCATCCGCCATCTGCCATCAGGAATAACCCCATTGCACAAGGGCGTTTGCGCGCACGGCCTGAGGACCGTCGTTGACCACCCGTCCTCTGCCTTCTATACTCACCGCTTTCTTTTCAGAGGGTTAGCAAATGGCATCGAAGCGTACTTTTCAGCCGAACAACCGGCGCCGCAAGCGGACTCACGGTTTCCTCGTCCGCATGCGCACCAAGGACGGGCAGGCCGTCCTGTCGCGCCGCCGCCGTAAGGGCCGCAAGCGCCTCGCGGTTTAACGCGGGCGCTCGCGGTAATCCGGTGGAAGCCCGAGGCCTCGAGGCTTTACCGAAAGCGAAGAGACTGGCGAAGCGTCGCGAGTTTCTTCGGGTCTACGAAAAGGGCCAGAAACTCGTTTCCCGCTACGTCGTATTGTTCTTCGCCGCCAATGGGCTGACGCAATCGCGCATCGGCATCACGGCGACGAAGAAGCTCGGGAAAGCCAACATTCGCAATCGACTGAAGCGCTGGACCCGTGAAGTCTACCGGCGGCAACGCGAGCCGCTGGGGCTCGACGCCCATGCGCTCGACGTCGTCGTCAATGTCAAACCGAACGCCGCGGACGCCGCGTTTGCCGATTACAGCCGCGACCTCGTGCGCGCCCTGCAGCGCCTCGGCCGCGAGGCCGGCGCGGGCAGCCGTCCATGAATCCCTTCAAAACCAGCGCGCTCGTTCTGCTCCGCGGATACAAGCGCTTCCTTTCTCCGTTGCTGCCGCCGATGTGCCGCTTCGAGCCGACGTGCTCCGTCTATACGATGCAGGCCGTCGAGAAATATGGTGCACTCCGCGGCACATGGCTCGGCATGAGGCGCCTCGTGCGCTGCCATCCGTTCAATCCTGGAGGTTGGGACCCCGTCCCTTGACATGGAAAAACGCATTTTTCTCGCGATCGTAATCTCGATTGCCTTCCTGTTCGGGTGGGCGACGCTCGCGCCGAAACTCTTTCCCGAGCTGGCGAAGAAACCGGCTGCGGTGAAGCCGCCGGTCGAGAAGACGACGACTGCCGTTCCGTCCGCGGCGCCCGCGCCGGCGAAGAGTGAGACCGTCACCGCCGCGGCAACTCCCGCCGCTCCCACGACGACGGCTCCCGTTGCCGCCGAGCGCGTGCAGCTCACCGTCATCGACAAGCCGGAGTACACGGCGGTGCTCAGCAATCGCGGCGCGCAGCTGGTGTCGTTCAAGCTGAAGCACTATCAGCAGAAGCACAATAAGCAGCCGGTCGACCTGGTGAAGGCGCGCGACCGCGGCCGCAACGACTTCCCGTTCGCGATTCAGGCGGCGGATCAGCCGTTCGCGGTGCGGCTGAACACGGCGTTGTACACCGTGACCGAGCGCGATGAGCGCGGCGAGCGCGTCGTCGAGTACCGCTACTCCGACGGCCGCACGACCGCGACGAAGACGTTCCGCTTCTCGCAGGATCCGTATCTCTTCGACTTCGCCGTGAACGTCGCGCCGCCGGTTCCGTATCGCCTCGCGATCGGCCCCGGCCTCCGCACGCTGGAGCCGCAGGAAGAAGACTCGCGGATCGTCACGACCGGAAACGGCATCTACGAGCGGGAAGGGAAGTTCAAGATCATCCCGCGCGAGAAGAGTCCCGACGTCCGGGTGTTCGACAACGTCGAGTACATCGGCCTGGCCGACAACTACTTCCTCACGGTCGTGCGTCCGAGCCGCCCATCCGAAGGCGTGCTGAAGCGCCTCGAGCTGACGGACCCGAAGACGAAGAAGAGGCGCGACGATCTCTACGCCGCGGTGAACGCGGTGAACGGCGCCGTCGCCGGCCAGTCGTTCTTCGGACCGAAAGAGACGAAGCTCCTCGACAAATACGGCTTCGGCGACGCGCTGCAGTTCGGCTGGCTCGGCATCATCGCCCGCTTCCTTCTCGAGGCGCTGGTCTGGATCAACCGCTACACGCACAACTACGGCTGGGCCATCGTCGTCCTCACCATGCTGCTGAAGATGGTGCTCTACCCGCTGCAGCACAAGCAGACGGTCTCGATGAAGAAGATGCAGCGGGTGCAGCCGAAGCTCGAGGCTCTCAAGGCGAAGTACAAGAAGGCGCGCACCGATCCCGAGCAGCGCCAGAAGATGAACGTCGAGCAGATGCAGCTCTATCAGAAAGAGGGCATCAACCCGATGGCCGGCTGTCTGCCGCTGGTCCTGCAGCTGCCGATCCTGTGGGGCTTCTACAACCTGCTCTCGCACGCGATCGAGCTGCGCGGCGCGGACTGGATGCTCTGGATCAAGGACCTCTCGGAGAAGGATCCGACGTACGTTCTGCCGATCCTGATGACCGGCACGATGTTCCTGCAGACGTACATGATGCCGGCCACCGGCGACCCGGCGCAGCGGAAGATGTTCCTCATCATGCCGCTCGTGTTCGGCTTCCTCTTCAAGGATTTTCCGAGCGGGCTTGTGCTCTACTGGCTCGTGCAGAACATCTTGACGATCATTCAGCAGTGGATCATGAATAAGTGGTGGAAGGACCATCCCGCTGAACTGCAGCAGGTTGAGAAAGCATGAGCCAGCGTTTCGAAGGACGAAATCTCGAAGAGGCGTTAGAGAGTGCATCACAGACGCTCGGAGTGGAGCGCTGGAAGCTGACCTATCACGTGCTTCTCGAAAAGCGCGGATTCCTCGGCGGCGTGAAACGCGTCGTGATCGAAGCCGATGTGAACGAGGAAGCGCCGCAGCCGGCACAGCCGCCCGCCCAAAGCGCGCCGGAGGCGCGCACCACTCCGCGTAGCGATCGCGGCGGAGGTGGAGGTGGAGGTGGCGGAGGCGGTGGTGGACGTGGCCGCGGTGGGCGAGGCGGCGGTGGTGGTGGCGCTGATCGCCAGCGCGGAGGAGGACGCGGCCGCCGCGGCGGTGGTGATCGTCACGAGCACCACTCCGATTTCCAGCCGGGCGATTTCGAGAAATTCATGGCCGATGTTCCCGAACAGGGAGCGGAGTCGGATGGAGCGCGCTCGGTGCGCGAATGGTGCGACGACGTGATCGCGCTCGCGCGGCTCGACGTCGTCACGCGCAGCGAAGAGACCGACGAGCAGATCTCGATTCGTTTGTATGGGCCCGACACGAAGCGGCTCATCGATCGCCACGGCGAATTGCTCGATGCACTGCAGGTGCTGGCGAACAAGGCGCTGACCGGACGGCGCGTCGAGAAAGACATCGAGCTCGATTGCGAGGAGTTCAAAGGAAAGCGCACCGAGGAGCTGGCGCTGCGGGCGAAGGAAGTCGCGGATCGTGTGCGAAGCGATGGACGCGAGGAGCTGCTGCCGGCGATGACGCCGATCGAGCGGCGCATCGTGCATCTCGCGCTTCGCGACGATCAAGAAGTGACGACGATCTCGCGCGGCGAAGGCTTCTACAAACGGGTGGCGGTGGTTCCGCGCGGCGCGGAAGAAAGCGCGGAGGCTCCGCCGGAGCAGTGAGCACCTTCGACACGATCGTCGCGCCGGCGACCCCGTTGGGCCGCAGCGCGCTCGCGATCGTGCGCATCGACGGCCCGCTCGCCATCGGCATTTTGATGTCGCTCTCGCGCACCGCCGCTCCCGCGGTGCGGAACGCGGCGCTCACACATCTTTTCGTCGATGACGCGATGCTCGATGAATGCATCGCCATTCGCTACGAAGCGCCGCATTCGTTCACCGGAAACGACCTCGTCGAGCTGACGCTGCATGGCAATCCGCTGCTCATCGAGCGCGTGATCGGGGCGTGCGTGGCGCTCGGCGCGCGCATCGCGGAGCCGGGCGAGTTCACCGAGCGCGCGGTGCTGAACGGGAAGATGGATCTCGTGCAGGCGGAGTCGATCGCCGATCTGATCAACGCGCGGACGATGTTGCAGGCGAAGCTGTCGCTCTCGAATCTCGAAGGAGTGCTGAGCCGGAAAGCGACCGCGATCCGGCAGACGCTGCTCGAAGTGGTCTCGCGCCTCGAAGCCGCGCTCGATTTTTCGGAGGAAGGGTACGAGTTCATCACCCGAGGTGATGCGCGCACCCGACTCGAGCAAGCAGTGCGGGACGTGCAATCGATCGCCGAGACGTACCGCCGCGGCCGCGCGACGACTGCCGGTTTGAGCGCGGTGATCCTCGGCCGTCCGAACGCCGGCAAGTCGACGCTGCTCAATCGCCTGGTGGGAAGCGACCGCGCCATCGTGACGCCGGTGCCGGGCACGACGCGCGACATCGTGCGGGAGACCATCGAGATCGGCGGCTTGCCGGTGACGCTCGCCGATACCGCGGGGCTGCGCGAAAGCGCGGATCTGGTGGAGGGCATTGGCATCGAGCGAGCGCGCGAAGCGGCGCGCAGCGCGGACATCGTGTTGTATTTAGTTGATAGCGCCGTGGGCTTGACGGAAGAGGATGCTCACGAAAGACAAGTACTTGATGGTAATGAGTTACTTGTCTATACAAAGACGGACTTGGTCGGAGGACAGGCACTCCTGCCTGTCCCGGACAGACAAGAGCGTCTGTCTTCCACTGGCCATCAGCGCCGTCACCGACCAAGGCATCGACGAACTCCTGCGCCGCCTGGACGCTCTCGTGCGCGAACGCTTCGCTGCCCCCGAAGGCGCGCTCGTAAACGAGCGCCAGCGAACGGCCGTGGCTGAATGCGAAGCCGGCCTGCGAGCAGCGCTGAGCTCGATCGAGAGCGGCCTCGACGAGCAAATGATTGTCGTCGACCTCTACCGCGCCGCGAACGCGCTTGGCGTCCTCACCGGCGCCATCACTCGCGAAGACGTGCTCACCGAGATCTTCGGAAAGTTTTGTATCGGTAAGTGATGTTCCACGTGGAACATGCGCACCGATCTCGACATCGTCGTCATTGGCGGCGGCCACGCTGGAGCTGAGGCCGCTCGCGTTGCCGCACGCGGAGGCGCGCGCGTGGCCATGGTCACGATGCTGCGCGACGCGATCGGACGCATGTCGTGCAACCCGGCCATCGGCGGCCTCGCCAAGGGCAACCTCGTCAAGGAAATCGATGCCCTCGGCGGCCTCATGGGCGAAGCGACGGATCGCGCGGGCATCCAGTTCAAGGTGCTCAACCGCTCGAAGGGTCCGGCCGTCCAGGGACCGCGCGCGCAGTGCGACCGCGATCTTTACGCCCAGGCAGTGCAGGACATCCTCGCCGCCGAGCCGAACCTGACCATCATCGAAGGCTCGGTCGCGTCCTTCGATCGAGAGAGCGTCACGCTGCAAGACGGCGCTCGTCTTCGCACGAAGGCGATCATCATCACGACCGGCACGTTTCTCCGCGCGCTCATGCATTCGGGAGAAGCGAAGACCACCGGCGGCCGCTTCGGCGAGCCCTCGGCGGAAACGCTCTCCGATTCGCTGCGAGCGTTCGGCCTTCGCCTCGGCCGCTTGAAGACCGGCACGCCGCCGCGCGTCGACAAGACCACCGTCGACTTCTCGCGACTCGAAGAAGCGCCGGGCGACGCCACACCACGCCCGTTCTCGATTCTCACCGACCGCCTCGAGCAGCCGCAGGTTCTCTGCTGGCTGACGTATACGAGCGCGTTCGCGCACGAGCTGATCCGCGCGAACCTCCACCGCGCGCCGATGTACTCCGGCCAGATCAGCGCCACCGGTCCGCGCTACTGCCCGTCGATCGAAGACAAGGTGGTTCGCTTCGCCGAGAAGGAGCGGCACCAGGTCTTCGTCGAGCCCGAGGGGCTGAAGCACCCGTGGCTCTACATGAATGGCATCTCCACCTCACTCCCTCCCGACGTCCAGGACGCCGTCGTCCGCTCGCTGCCGGGGTTCGAGCAGGCGCAGATCGCGCGCTACGGCTACGCCGTCGAGTACGACTTTGTGAATCCGGAACAGCTCGACGCGACGCTGCAGGTCCGCGGCATCGACGGTCTGTTCCTCGCCGGCCAGATCAACGGCACCTCCGGCTACGAAGAAGCGGCCGCGCAGGGACTCCTCGCCGGCATCAATGCGCTGCAGTACATCCGCGGCGGCGAGCCGGTCGTGCTCCGCCGCGACCAGGCCTACGCCGCGGTGATGCTCGACGATCTCGTCACCCTCGGCACGGACGAGCCCTACCGCATGTTCACCTCCCGCGCCGAGCACCGCCTGCTCCTCGGATGCGACTCGGTCTACGAGCGCCTTTCTCCCGTCGCCGAGCGCCTCGGCATCCTCGACGACGAGCGCAAGCGCCGCATCGACGCGCGCCTCGATCGGATGCAGCGCGCGGCGCAGCTCGCGGAGACCGATCTCCGTCCCGACCGCGAGACCAACGCCTGGCTGCGCGAAGCGGACCTCGAGCTGACGACGCAGACCACGATCGCCAAGCTGACGCAGCGCCCAAACTTCGACATCGAGCGCTTCACCGCTGCCGCGCAAACGACGCTGCCGGAAGTGGCGAATGCGTTCGAAGCGCTGACGGAAGAGGAGAGGGAAGGGGTCGTCAGCCGGCTTCGCTACGCCGGCTACATCGAGCGCCAGCAGCGCGAGGCGGAGAAGATGCAGCAGGATGACGACCTGCTCATCCCGCCGAGGATGGAGTACGCGCTGCCGGGATTGTCCCGTGAGATGGTGGAGAAGCTGACGCGCGTGAAGCCGATGTCCCTCGGCCAGGCGTCGCGCATTCCAGGCGTCACGCCGGCGGCGGTGGCGATTCTGCGCATGCACTTGCGGCGCGGGCGTCGCGAGCGGGTGGCGTGACCGTGGATCCGCGGCTCGCGACCTACAAAGCCGAGCTCCTGAAGTGGAACGCGAAGGTCAACCTCATTGGCCCTGAGGCGCGGGAGAATCTCGACGAGCACATTGAGGAAGCGATAGCGGCGGCAGAGGCCCTGAAACCGCGAGGCGAAGTGCTCGACTTCGGGTCGGGTGGGGGATTGCCGGCGATTCCGATGGCGATCGTTTCTGCCCTCAATCAATGGGGCGCGCTTCCATCTGGTGGAAGCGGATCAGAAAAAGTGGGCGTTTTTGAAGCATGTCGTGCGCGAGTGCGGATTGAACTCGCTGGTGTACGGTGATAGATTGGCGCGCCTTTTGGGGCGGCTTCCAGCAGATCTCCGGTTTTCCCTCGTCGTCTCCCGTGCGGTCGGAAATCCCGAGGAGTGGGTGCCGTCGCTGAAGACCCACCTGGAGGATGGCGCACGGGTCGCGCTCTTCCAGGGAACGCCCGATGCTCCGGAAATCGCCGGATTTCGCCGAGAAACGGCAGTTCAGCTGCCACGGGGCGAGTCCAACTATCTCGCAATGCTGACGTTCCACGTGGAACACGACGCCGTTTAGGCGTCATAAACGAATAGATCAACATGGCGCGCATCGTCTCGCTCGCGAATCAGAAAGGCGGAGTCGGAAAAACGACGACGGCGATCAATCTCGCCGCGTCTCTCGCTGCCTGCGAGCGCAATGTCCTGCTCGTCGATCTCGACCCGCAGGCGAATGCCACCTCGGGCGTGGGACTTCCGAAGAACGACGAGAAATCGATGTACGCCGTGCTCTCCGATGGGATGAGCATTCGCCAGATCATCCGCGAGACCGAGCTGCCGGGGTTTCAGGTCGCGCCTTCGTCCGTCGACCTCGTGGGCGCCGAGCTCGAGCTCTCCGACGCCATCGGCCGCGAGTTCTATCTCCGCAAGGCGCTCGCGGAAGTCGCCAACGACTACCACTACATCCTCATCGACTCGCCGCCGTCCCTCGGCCTTCTGACCATCAACGGCCTCACCGCCGCGAACTCCGTCCTCGTGCCGATGCAGTGCGAGTACTTTGCGATCGAGGGCGTCGCCCAGCTGCTCAACACCATCGAGCGCGTCCGCGACATGCTCAACCCGCAGCTGCAGATCGAAGGCCTCGCCCTCACCATGTACGACGAACGGATCAACCTCGCCCGCCAGGTCGCGGAAGAGGTGAAAGCGCACTTTGGCGAGAAGGTCTACAAGACCGTGATCCCCCGCAACGTCCGCCTTGGCGAGGCGCCATCGTTCGGGAAACCGATTATCCTCTACGACATTCGCTCGCGCGGCAGCGAGGCGTACATCAATCTCGCCAAGGAGTTCATCCAGCGCGCGGAGACGGGTCATCTATGAGCACGCAGAAGAAAGCGCTCGGCAGGGGACTGGGAGCTCTCATCCCGACGCGCGCCGCCGAGCCGGCGCCGCCGCAAGCGGCCGGACTCGCCGAAGTTCCGGTCGAACAGATCTCGCCCAACCCGTACCAGCCGCGCAAGACCTTCAACGAAGCCTCGATCGAAGAGCTCGCGCGCAGCGTCCGCGAGCACGGCATCGTCCAGCCGCTCGTCGTCACCCGGGTCGGCGATCACAAGTACCGCCTCATCGCCGGCGAGCGCCGCTTCCGCGCCGCGCAAAGAGCTGGACTCAGTAAAGTACCTGTCGTCATCAAGGAGATGACGACCGACAGCGACACGCTGCAGATCGCGCTCATCGAGAACATCCAGCGCGAAGACCTCAACCCGATCGAAGAAGCGCACGCGTATCACCAGCTTCACGAAGAGTTCGGCCTGACGCAGGAAGAAATCTCGAAGCAGGTCGGCAAAGAGCGCTCCACCATCGCGAACTTTCTTCGTCTCATGAAGCTGCCCGAAGGAGTGAAGAAGCTGTTGGCGTCAGGACAGCTCTCGATGGGACATGCGCGCGCGATCCTCGCGGTCGCGTCGCCGAAGAAACAGGAGCAGCTCGCCGAGCGCGTCGTGAAGCGCAACCTGAACGTGCGGCAGACGGAAGTGCTCGCGGCGGAGAAATCGCCGAAGGCGGCCGAGCCGGAAAAGGAAAAAGACGTCTTCACGCGCGACGCCGAGGACAAGTTGTCAAGAACTTTGAGATGCAAAGTCGAGATCGACCGGAAACGCCGCGGCGGCAACATCCGTGTGCGATACGGCAGCGAAGAAGAGCTGATCCGGCTGGTCGACGAAATGATGGGGAGACGGAGATGAAAGGCAAATCGGGCGAGTTAAACGGGTTCCTCGATCGCGGCGCGACGTTCAAGGGCGAGCTCGAGTTCGAGGACACGATGCGCATCGACGGGAAGTTCAACGGCAAGATCGTGTCGAAGAACGAGCTGATCGTCGGCGAGAGCGCGCACATCGAAGGCGACATTCACGTCGGACGGATCACCATCAACGGCACGGTCGTCGGCAAGATCCTCGCGGACCAGCGCGTCGAGATCCACCGCAACGGCAAGGTCTACAGCGACATCGACACGCCGGCGCTCATCATCGAAGACGGCGCGATCTTCCAGGGCAACTGCGTGATGGGCGACCGCAAAGGCGCGAGCGTGACGAACATCGCGGCGAAGGTTTAGAGCCAGCCCCGCATCCGCGCCACCAGCACAATCACTTCCGGGATCGTGAACTCGTCTTCCGGTCCCAGCACGTCTTCCCACCGCAAATCCCACGCGGCGGCCATGCGCTGGTCGCGCGTGGACGACGTGAAGTTCAGCTCGCAGATGTCGCCGATGTACTTGCGCCCCTCGCGCAGCGGCAGGCCGAACGTGCGGCAGACCAGCGGGCGATGCTCGTACATCTGGCACGCGCCGTTCTCATCGAGTAGCGGACAAGGCGTCGACTTCGTCCGTTCGAAGAAGGCCTCCTTCTCCTCCGCAGAACATTCGCGCAGATTGACAGCTTGAAGTTCGACAGCCCGGCGGATGATCTTCTTCCGCCGCATCGGATGCATGGCCTCGAGTCCCTCCGCGATCACCGGCACGTCGCCCGAGCCGATCTCGAACAGGCCGTAGCAGCAGAGGGAACAGCCGCGCCCGCATTGCAGGTTTTGCGGCTGCGAGCGCATCACCGAATCGAAGTGCTCGTCGGCTCGCTCGAGAATCGGCCTGGTAGTTCTCTTTCATCGCGTGTTTGTGGTATACAACGCCGGCTTTTTGGGGATATTCGCGCGCCTGGAGCCCTCCCGCGCGGCCCCGGAGCCCAGTTTCCCGACAACTATGCAAATCAACCTGACGCCCGATTACTCTCTGCTCGCGATCCTGGTGATCTTCATCATCAACTACCTGGTCGTGCGCGCGTTCTTTCTCAAGCCGATCAACACGGTGCTCGAAGAGCGCGAGACGGACACGAAGTCGGCCGAGAAGCTCTACGAAGACGCGCTGGCGCGCTTCAATGACGCCACCTCGCAGATGGAAACGCAGCTCCACTCCGCCAAGCGCGAAGCCTCGCAGCTGCGCGACAAGTTCCGCGGCGAAGCGGCCGCGCAGCGGCAGCAGATGATCGACCGAACGCAGGGCGAGGCGAAACAGGTCGTCGGCGAAGCGGATGCGAAGCTGACGAGCGAGGTCGCCGTCGCCCGCGAGACGATCGTCCGCGACTCCGACGAGCTCGCGCGTCTCGCCGCCACGCGCATCCTCGGGAGGGCCGTCTGATGCGCAAGCTCCTCCTCGTCCTCTCGTCCTTTACTTCTTCGTCCCGCTCGCCTACGCGCAGGAACATCCGCAAGCCAGCGACGTCGCGCACGGCGCTGAAAAAGAAGCGCACGAACAGGCGCACCCGACCGAAGCGCATGGCGGCGAAGGTGAAGCGCCGAAGACCTACTTCGGCATCCCGGCCTGGATCCTCAAGCTTGCGAACATGCTCCTCTTCATCGGCGCGCTCGTGTACTTCGTGCGCAAGCCGCTGAAGAGCGCGATGACCGAGCGCAGCGCCGCCATCCGCCGCGCCGCCGACGAGGCGAAAGAGCGGCGCGTGAAAGCGGACCAGATGGCGGGCGAGATCCAGGCGCGGCTCGCGGCGATCGAGAACGAAGTGAAAGCGATCCATCAGCGCGCCGAGGCCGAAGGGGAGAAGCAGAAACGCGACCTGATTGCGGCCGCGGAAGCGGAAGCGGCGAAGATCCTTCAGGCGGCGCGCAACGAAGTCGACAACCGGCTCAAGCATGCACGTCACGAGCTGACCGAGTACGCCGGCGAGCTCGCGGCGCAGCGCGCGGAGCAGATCCTGCGCGAGAAAATCACCGACGACGATCAGAAGCGGCTGTTCCAGGACAGCCTGCAGCAGGTGAGTGAGGTGCGGGGATGATGATCCGCCGTTTTGCGCGCCCGTATGCGCGCGCGATCAGGGATGCCGCCGGCACCGCGCAGAAAGCGAACGAGATTCGCGGAGAGTTGATGCGCTTCGAGGCCGCGATGCGCAACTCCGCCGAGCTGCGCGACTTCTATGCGAACCCGGCCGTCGACGAATCGGCGAAGCTCGCCGTCACGCAGCGCCTCGCCAGCAAGATGAAGGCGTCCGAGCTCGCGGCGAAGACGCTCGAAGTGCTGGTGCGCTTCCATCGCATCAACGACATCGGCGCCATTCTCGCGGCGCTCGCGGAGTACGTGAACCGCGAGCTCGGCGTCGCCGTGGCCGAAGTTCGCAGTGCGAAGCACCTGTCCGCGGAAGAGATCGCGCAACTCGCCGACACCCTCGGCAAGAAAGTCGGCAAGAAAGTGGAGCTCGACATCCGCACCGACCCCGAGCTCCTCGGCGGCTTCGTGGCCCGCATCGGCAGCGAAGTGTGGGACGCGTCGGTCATCGGCAAGATTCACAAATTCAGAGACTCATTAGCGTAGCCGTTTATCGGAGACCAATATGGCCGTCGATTTGAAGGCAGAAGAAATCACAGAGATTATCCGTCAACAATTAACCGGCATCGGCAAAGGCGTCGACGTCGCCGAAGTCGGCACGATCACCAGCATCGGCGACGGCATCGCGCGCATCTATGGTTTGGAGCGCGTCATGGCCGGTGAGCTGATCGAGTTCGGGCACAACGTCACCGGTCTGGCCCTCAATCTCGAGGAAGACAGCGTCGGCGTCGTGCTCCTCGGCGAGTACCAGGCGCTGAAGGAAGGCGATCAGTGCAAGCGCACCGGCCGCATCATGTCGGTTCCGGTCGGTCAGGCGGTCGTCGGCCGCGTCGTCGACCCGCTCGGCCAGCCGCTCGACGGCAAGGGTCCGATCAACACCACCGAGTTCTATCCGATCGAGCGCCTCGCGCCCGGCGTCATCGACCGCAAGCCGGTCAAAGAGCCGCTGCAGACGGGCCTCAAGGCCATCGACGCGATGATTCCGATCGGCCGCGGACAGCGCGAGCTGATCATCGGCGACCGCCAGACCGGCAAGACCGCCGTCGCGGTCGACACGATCATCAATCAGAAGGGGAAGGACGTCATCTGCGTCTACGTGGCGATCGGGCAGAAGCGCTCGACCGTCGCGCAGATCGTGAAGACGCTCGAGCAGTACGGCGCGATGGACTACACCATCATCGTCAACGCCTCCGCCTCCGATCCGGCGCCGCTGCAGTACCTCGCGCCGTACGGCGGCTGCGCGATGGGCGAGTACTTCCTCTACAACGGGAAGCACGCGCTCTGCATCTATGACGATCTCTCCAAGCACGCCGCGTCATACCGCGAGATCTCGCTGCTGCTGCGCCGCCCGCCCGGCCGCGAGGCGTATCCCGGCGACGTCTTCTATCTCCACTCCCGCCTCCTCGAGCGCGCGTCGAAGCTCTCCGACGCACGCGGCGGCGGCTCGCTGACGGCGCTGCCGATCATCGAGACGCAGGCCGGCGACGTCTCCGCCTACATCCCGACCAACGTCATCTCCATCACCGACGGCCAGATCTTCCTCGAGACGGACCTCTTCCACTCCGGCGTCCGTCCCGCGATCAACGTCGGCATCTCGGTGTCCCGCGTCGGCGGGTCGGCGCAGGTGCGCTCCATGCGCTCCGTCTCCGGCACGCTGCGGCTCGACCTCGCGCAGTACCGCGAGCTGGCCGCATTCGCGCAGTTCGGCTCCGACCTCGACAAAGTCACGCAGGCGCAGCTCAACCGCGGCAAGCGGCTCGTCGAGATCCTCAAGCAGGGGCAGTATCAGCCGCTGCGCGTCGGGCTGCAGACCGTATCGATCTACGCCGGCACGAAAGGCTTCCTCGACAACCTCGCCGTCGAGGCGGTGCGTCCCTTCGAGGCCGCGCTGCATCAGGCCCTGAGCGATGAAAACGCGGAGCTGCTGAATCGTCTGGAGACCTCGCCGAAGTTCGACGAGTCCCTCGATGGCGACCTCCGCAAGGCCATCACCGAATTCAAAGAGCAGTACATCAAGGACAACGCGAACGTCCTCGCGGCGTAGACGCTGAAAACGAACCGAGCATGCCCAGCACCATCGATCTCCGGCGCCGCATCCGCAGCGTGAAGAGCACGCAGCAGCTCACCAAGGCCATGAAGATGGTGGCCGCGGCGAAGCTGCGCCGCGCGCAGGAGCGCATGATGGCCGCGCGCCCGTACGCCGCCGGCCTGCGGCAGGTTCTCGCCTCGATCTCCACGCGCGTCGACGTCAGCAAGCATCCGCTCCTCGCCGAGCGCGAACAGGAGAACAAGGTCCTGCTCGTCGTCGTCACGGCCGACCGCGGTCTCTGCGGCGCGTTCAACACGAACGTCACCCGCGGCACGCTGAACGCCATCGCTGAGAAGAACTGGCAGGAAGTGCATCTCCTGCCGATCGGCAGCAAGGCCAACATGTTCTTCAAGCGCCGCATCTATCCGCTGCGGCAGCAGGGAACGCAGCTGCAGCAGGCGCTCGCGCAGGATACGGTGCGCGAGCTCGCGAAGATGATCACCGAGGATTTCATCAGCGGCGACTTCGACGCCGTGTACGTGATGTACAACGAATTCAAATCGATCATCGCCCAGCGGGTGGTGCTCGAACGCCTGCTGCCGCTGCAGCGCGAATGGACCGAAGGGCAGGCGCCGGAGATCGAGTATCTCTACGAGCCTGGTCCGGAGCAGATCCTCGGCGAGCTGCTCCCGAAACACATCGAGTTCCAGCTCTATCGGATCCTGCTCGAAAGCGCGGCCGCGGAACAGGGCGCGCGCATGACGGCGATGGAGGCGGCCACCAAGAACGCCGGAGAGCTCGTCGACAACCTCACCCTCAACTACAACCGGATTCGCCAGGCGCAGATCACCAAAGAGATCATCGAAATCGTCTCGGGCGCCGCGGCCGCAGGAAAGTAACGGAGAGACAATGGCAAACGAAACCCAGCAGATCGGCAAAGTCGTTCAGATCATCGGCCCCGCGGTCGACATCGAGTTTCCGGAAGGACATTTGCCGGCGATCTACAACGCCATCCGCGTGCTCGACAACGGCGAGCTCGGAAAGGTGCCGATCGACGTCGTCGTCGAAGTGGCCAACCACATCGGCGAGAGCCAGGTGCGCTGCATCGCCATGAAGCCGACCGACGGCATGGTCCGCGGCATGAAGGCGATCGACACCGGCGCGGCGATCAAGGTTCCGGTGGGCCGCCAGACTCTCGGCCGGATCATGAACGTCCTCGGCGAGCCGGTCGATGAGCGTGGCGCGATCGAGTCGGAGCACCGCTGGTCGATTCACCGCGAGGCGCCGTCGTTCGAAGATCAGGCCACCGGCATCGAGATGTTCGAGACCGGCATCAAGGTCATCGACCTCCTCGAGCCGTACACGAAGGGCGGCAAGACCGGCCTCTTCGGCGGTGCCGGCGTCGGCAAGACCGTTCTGATTCTCGAGCTGATCACCAACGTCGCCAAGCAGCACGGCGGCTTCTCCGTGTTCGCCGGCGTCGGCGAGCGCACGCGCGAGGGCAACGACCTCTATCTCGAATTCGAAGAGACGGGCGTCATCACGCCCGGCAATCCGGAGAAATCCAAAGCCGCATTGATTTACGGACAGATGACCGAGCCGCCGGGAGCGCGTCTCCGCGTCGGTCTCACCGGCCTCACCGTCGCCGAATACTTCCGCGATCAGGAAGGGCAGGACGTGCTGCTCTTCATCGACAACATCTTCCGCTTCACGCAGGCCGGTTCGGAAGTGTCGGCGCTGTTAGGCCGCATGCCGAGCGCCGTCGGATACCAGCCGAACCTCGCCACGGAAATGGGCGAGCTGCAGGAGCGCATCACGTCGACGAAGAAGGGCTCGATCACCTCGGTGCAGGCGATCTACGTTCCCGCCGACGATCTCACCGATCCCGCGCCGGCGACCGCGTTCGCGCACCTCGACGCGACCACCGTTCTCTCGCGCCAGATCGCGGAGCTCGGCATCTATCCCGGCCGTCGATCCGCTGGCCTCGACGTCGAAGATTCTCGATCCGCGCATCCTCGGCGACGAGCACTACAACACCGCGCGCAACGTGCAGGCGGTACTGCAGAAGTACAAGGACCTCCAGGACATCATCGCCATTCTCGGCATCGACGAGCTGTCGGAAGAAGACAAGGTCATCGTCGCCCGCGCGCGCAAGATCCAGCGCTTCCTCTCGCAGCCGTTCCACGTCGCCGAGCAGTTCACCGGCATCAAGGGACAGTACGTCAAGATCGCCGACACGATCCGCGGCTTCCAGGAGATCGTCGAAGGCAAGCATGACGACGTGCCGGAGCAGGCGTTCCTGCTGCAGGGCACGATCGAGCAGGTGCTCGAGCGCGCCGAGCAGATGAAGAGCGCGGCGGCGTAGGACGAAGCGATGGCCGATCTCCCGACCAAGATCAACCTGACGGTCGTCACGCGCGAGCGGAAGATCGTCGACGTGCAGGTGGATGAAGTCATCCTCCCCGGATACGACGGGGAGCTCGGCATCCTGCCGGGCCACACTCCCCTGCTCGCTCTCCTGAAGATCGGCGAGCTGCGCTACCGCAGCGGAACCACCGTCAACAGGCTCGTGATCTCGTGGGGCTTCGCGGAAGTGCTGCCCGATCGCGTGATCGTGCTCGCCGAGCGCGGCATCCTCCCGTCGGAGATCGATCGCGCGGCGGCGGAGCAGGAGCGCATCGCGGCGGAGAAAGAGCTCGCGTACCTTTCGTCGCACGACCCCGAGTTCGCGCTCGCCGAAGCGCGGCTCGAAGAGTCGATCGCGATGATCAGCATCTCGCGCGACTAACGCTATCCTTCCCACGCCAATGGTGGGAAAGCAGCTCGGCGCATACGAGATCGTCGCGCGCATCGGCGCGGGCGGGATGGGCGAAGTCTTTCGCGCGCGCGATCCGCGCGTCGGCCGCGACGTCGCCATCAAGATCCTGCCGGCATCGTTCGCCGCCGATCGCGACCGCCTTGCGCGATTCGAGCAGGAAGCGCGCGCCGCGGCGGCGCTCAATCATCCGAACCTCATCACGCTCTACGAGCTCGGCACGCATGACGGCGCGCCGTTCATGGTCATGGAGCTGCTCGAAGGAAGCACTCTTCGGGAAGTGCTCGATGCCGGACGGATGCCGATGCGGAAGGCCGTCGACGCCGCGGTGCAGATCGCGCACGGACTCGCGGCCGCGCACGAGAAAGGGATCATTCACCGCGACCTCAAGCCGGAGAACATCTTCGTCACCAGCGACGGCCGCGTGAAGCTGCTCGACTTCGGCCTCGCGAAACTGCGCGCGCCGGAGCCGACCGACATGACCATCGAGAAGCGCGCCTCGCTCGAGACCACGCCCGGCACGATCATCGGCACGCCCGGCTACATGTCGCCCGAGCAGGTGCGCGGAGCCGCGCTCGACCATCGCACCGACATCTTCTCCTTCGGCTCGGTGCTGTACGAGATGCTCTCCGGCCGGCGCGCGTTTCAGAGCGACACCGCAGCCGACACGATCTCCGCGGTCCTGCACGGCGATCCTCCGGAGCTCACCGAGTCGAGTCCGTCCTTCGATCGACTCGTGCGCCACTGCCTCGAGAAAAATCCGGCCGAGCGATTCCAGTCGATGCGTGACGTCGCGTTCGACCTGCAGAACGTCAGCACCGCCAGCACGCAAGTCGCTGCGCCGCGAATCCGGCGCACGTGGATTCGTCCCGCGATCGAAGCCTTGCTCGTGATCGCGTTGATCGCACTCGCAATTCTCTGGTGGCGCGCGCGCAACCCGCGCGATCTTCCCTCGTTCCGCCGCGTCACGTTCGGTCGCGGCTTCGTCGGCAATGCGCTCTTCTCCCCCGGCGCCGAAAACTTTCTCTATAGCGCGGCGTGGGGCAACCAGCCGCTGCGCCTGTACGAGGGCCGGTTCGACAGCGCCGAGCGCCGCGACCTCGGTCTTGAGGCCGAGCTGTACGCGATTTCGAAGAACGGCGAGATGGCCATCGGACAAGACGACGTGCTCCTGCGCGTCCCGCTCACCGGCGGCAGCAAGCGGCCGGTGGCGAACGACATCCACGCCGCGTGGTGGATGCCGGACGGGACGCTCGGCGGGCTTCGCGGATACGGCAGCGAGCTGCGCGTCGAGCATCCGCTCGGCAAAGTGATCTACAGAACCTCCGACAGCCTCGACGTCCGTCCCTCGCGCGACGGCACGCGTTACGCGATCGCCTTCCGCTCCGCCGTCGGTCTCCTCGATCTGCGCGGCAACGTGAAGACGCTGTCGTCCGGCTGGAGCACCGTCCACGGAATCGCCTGGTCGCCCGATGGCAAAGAGATTTGGTTCACCGCCGCGAAGACCGGCAGCGACCGCGCGTTGTGGGCCGTCGATCTGGATGGGGATGTACGCCTGCTCGCGCGCGGCGCGGGCGCGCTGTCGATCAAAGACGTCGCCGGCGACGGCCGCGCGCTCGTGGCGCGGATGGATCGCAGCGGACGCGTGGAAGTGTCGACGCCGCAGGGATCGCGCGATCTCTCCTGGCTCGATTTCTCCAACCTCGCCGACGTTTCGCGCGACGGGACGAAAGTGTTGTTCACGGAAGACGCGGAAGGCGGCGGCGCGCGCCACTCCGTCTATCTGCGCGACGTCGACGGCTCGCCGGCCGTGCGTCTCGGCGACGGCACCGCGCTCTCGCTTTCGAACGACGGCGCGTGGGCGGCCACCGTCCTGCCCAACGATCCGCAACAACTCGTGCTGCTGCCCACCGGCGTCGGCGAGCCGCGCGTGTTGCCGCGCGTTGGCGTGCAACACTCGATCGTGCGCTGGCTGCCCGACGGCAAGCGCTTCATGGTCTCCGGATCGGAGGCGGGAAAACCATTCCGCACCTGGGTCGAAGATCTCGAAGGACATATCCGCCCGGTCACGCCGGAGAATCAATGGTCCGCCGTCCTCTCCGCGGATGGCCGCTACTGCTTTTCGGTTCCGCGCAACGGAGTCATCACGATGTTTCCCATCGATGGCGGTCCGGCGAAAGAAATCCGCGGCGCTCCCGATGGTCGCGTGATCGTCTCGGCGAGCACCGATAGTCGCTATCTCTTTTTCGCGATCGGCGCATCCGCCGCGGAGCCGTTCCGCGTCGAGCGCTTCGAGATTGCCACCGGAAAAATCGAGCCGTGGCGCGAGCTGAAGATCGCCGACCCGGTCGGCGCGCAGGGCATCGACAATCTCGAGATCTCCGGCGACGGCAGCGTGATCGCCTACGCGTACCGCCGCTTCGTCAGCGACCTCTATCTGGTCGATGGTTTGCATTAAGCTCGGCCCGGTTCGAAATCATGGATGCTTGGCTCGAGATCTTCGCGCGCGCGAACTTTCGCCGTAGTGCCGATACCGCGCACGACCTGAAGACGCCGCTCAACGTGGCCGTCCTCAATCTCGAACTGCTTCGCATGCGCCTGCGCAAGATCGCCGGCGAAGACGAGAAGATCGACGCCTACACCGCGGCCATCGAGACCGAGCTCCGTCGCCTCGGCCACATCTTCGACGCCTTCTTCCTCCTCTCCACGCCGCCGAAGAACGACGAGCTGCCGACTGACGTCGACCTCGTCGCGGTCGCGACCGACGCGGCGAGCTCGGCCGGATATGTCATCGAATGTACACGTCCGGCCGCGATCCGCGCCCATGAGGCGAGAATCCGGCAGGCCTACAGGCTGTTCTTCGACAGCGCGCCGAAACTCGTGCGCGCCGAAGACCGGAAGTTCGTGATTAGCGAGGACGATACGACCTTTGCGGTCGCGATCACCGGCGCCCCGGACGCGGAAGGGCTCGAGCTGACGAAACTATTCAAGTTGTACTACACCGATCCACAGGGAAGCCCCGATCTCTCGCTCGCGGTTGCACGACTCATCGCCGAGACTTATGGTGGTGAGCTGAACGCGTCGGAGGATCGTGATAAGGTCTCGCTGCGGTTCTCGTTTCCACTGGGAGTGCGATGAAAAGAGTTCTGATCGTTGATGATGATCGTGCCACCAGTGCCGGCATGGCCGACGTCGTAGAGGAGTGGGGCTACGAGCCGGAAGTCGCCGACACGGTGAAAGCCGGCTGGAACTCGATCAACAAACTGGTTCCCGACGTCGCCATCGTCGACCTCAAACTGCCGGACGGCTCGGGTCTCGACCTGCTGCACCGCGTCAAAGAAACCTATCCCGACATTCCGGTCGTCATCCTCACCGGCCACGCCACCGTCGACTCGGCGGTCAAAGCGCTGAAGGTCGGCGCCGAGGATTACGTCACCAAGCCTGTCGATCTGCCGCGTCTCCAGGTGATCCTGAAGACGGTCGAAGACAAGCAGATGATGAAGCAGGAGATCCTCGAGCTTCGTCGTCAGCTGCAGAAGATGGGCTCTCTCGGCCATCTCGTCGGCAAGTCGCCGAAGATGCAGCGCCTCTTCGAAGAGATCGAGATGGTCGCGAACACCGACGCCAACGTCTTCATCGTCGGCGAGTCGGGATCGGGCAAAGAAGTCGTCGCCAACACGATTCACTCACTCTCGCGCCGCCGCAACAAACCGTTCATCGCCTTCAACTGCGGCGCGATCTCGCCGACGCTCATCGAGTCCGAGATCTTCGGCCACGAAAAAGGCGCGTTCACGAACGCTATCAAGCGCCGCGAGGGATACTTCGAGCTCGCCAAAGGCGGCACGGTGTTCCTCGACGAAATCACCGAAATGCCGATCGAGCTGCAGGTGAAACTCCTGCGCGTGCTCGAAGAAGGCAAGTTCCGCCGCGTCGGCGGCAACGACGAGATCAACATCGACGCGCGCATCATCGCCGCCTCGAACCGCGATCCGCAGAAAGCGATTCAGGACGGGAAGATGCGCGAGGACCTCTACTACCGCCTCAACGTCTTCCCCATCGAAGTGCCGCCGCTCCGCGAGCGGCTCGAAGACATCCCGCTCTTCTCGCACTTCTTTCTGCAGAAGCTGAACGAGACCGAAGACAAGAAAGTCGACAAGATCGACCCCGACTTCATCGACGCGTTGCAGGCCTACGAGTGGCAGGGCAACGTGCGCGAATTGCGCAACGTGATCAACCGCGCGTTCATCATGGCCCGCACCGACACACTCACCGTCGAGTGCCTCCCCGACAAGCTCGCCGGCAACCGCCGCAAGCGCTCCAAGAACAGCGTCACCATTCCGCTCGGCCAGCCGATGGAAGAAGTGGAGCGCATCGTCATCGAAGAGACGCTCCAGGCCAATGGCGGCGACCGCCGCAAGACCGCCGAGATCCTCGGCATCTCCTACAAGACGCTCTACAACAAGACGAAAAAATACAAGTCTGCGGGCGTCGACGGAGACGACGAAGAAGAGTAGTGGAGGACAGACAATCCTGTCTGTCCACTGCCCTGTTTTCCGCTTCGCGGAGGGACAGACAGGATTGTCTCTCCTCCACCATAAGTAGCCGTTCGCCCACCCCACCCGCTCTCGTGATAGGAATATCCGTGGTCCCGATCCGCATTCGGGACCTTCCGCAATGGCCAAAAACCTCGTCATCGTTGAGTCTCCCGCGAAAGCGAAGACGATCAACAAGTTCATCGGGAAGGACTATCTCGTCAAAGCGTCGGTCGGTCACGTCCGCGATTTGCCGAAGAGCGAGCTCGGGGTGAACGAGGAGACGTTCGAGCCGAAGTACGAGGTTCTGGAAGGCAAAGAGAAGGTCGTCAGCGAGCTGAAAGCAGCCGCGAAAAAAGCCGACAACATCTTCATCGCCTCGGACCCTGATCGCGAAGGAGAGGCGATCGGCTGGCACGTGATGAACCTGCTCGGCGGCGACTCGAAGAAAGTCCGCCGCATCCTCTTCCACGAGATCACCAAGAACGCGGTCAAAAAGGCGATCGAGCATCCCGGCGAGATCGACATGAACAAGGTCAACGCGCAGCAGGCCCGGCGCGTGCTCGACCGCCTCGTCGGCTACAAGCTCTCGCCGCTCCTCTGGGACAAAGTGCGCCGCGGCCTCTCCGCGGGACGCGTGCAGTCGGTGGCGATGAAGATGATCGTCGACCGCGAAGAAGCGATCAAAGCGTTCGTGCCGGTCGAGTACTGGACGTTCGCCGCGAAGCTCGCCGGCGGCACGCCGCCGCCGTTCGTCGCCAAGCTGTCGAAGGTCGACGGCAAGAAGGCCGAAGTTGCGAACGAAGAACAGGCGCGCAGGATCGAAGCGGCGCTCAAGAGCGGGCAGTTCGTCGTCACCGAGGTCGCGCGGAAGGAACGAAAGCAGTCCGCGGCCCCGCCCTTCATCACCTCGACCCTCCAGCGCACCGCTTACAACCGCTTCAAGTGGCCCGTGAAGCGGACCATGCAGATCGCGCAGAAGCTGTACGAAGGCAAGGAGCTCGGCTCGTTCGGATTCGCGGGACTCATCACGTACATGCGTACCGATTCGGTGCGCATCAGCGACGAAGCTCTCGGAGAAGTGAGATCGTATATCAGCGCTAAATATGGTGCTGATATCCTTCCCGATAAACCAAACTTTTATAAGGTCAAAAAAGCTGCACAGGCGCAGGAAGCGCACGAGGCCATCCGCCCCACGTCCATGGATCTCGATCCCGAGAAGATCAAGGACTTCCTGACCCGCGAAGAGTACGGCCTCTACAAGATGATCTGGGATCGCTTCGTCGGGTCGCAGATGAAGCCGGCGCTGTTCGACGTCACCGATGCCGACATCGCCGTTAATGCGCCCTCAACGGGCGCGGTCGGCAACCTGACTCTCCGCGCCTCGGGCGAGGTGCAGAAGTTCGCCGGCTTCCTGGCCGTCTTTCAGGACGCGCCGGGCGAAGACGACGAAGAAGATGAGGAGAAGAAGAACGAGAAGGCCCTGCCGCCGCTGAACGAAGGCGACGTGCTGCAACTGCTCGATCTCGACACGAAACAGAACTTCACCCAGCCGGCGCCGCGCTTCACGGAAGCGACGCTCGTGAAGGCGCTCGAAGAAAACGGCATCGGCCGCCCCTCGACGTACGGCGCCATCCTCACCACCATCCAGGCCCGCGACTACACGTACAAGCACGAGGGCAAGTTCCACCCGTCGCACCTCGGCGCGCTCGTCGTGAAGCTGCTCAAGCAGTCCTTCGGCGACATCATCGACGAGGGTTACACCGCGCGCCTCGAAGAAGAGCTCGATGAGGTCGAGGACGGAAAGCTCGAGTGGAAGGACTTGATGAAAGAGTTCTCCGTCAAGTTCAACGTCGATCTCGATCGCGCGGCCACGGAGATGACCTCGGTCAAAGGCACCGGCGTCGAGACCGACGAAAAGTGCGAGAACTGCGGCTCGGCGATGGTCATCAAGTTCGGCCGCTTCGGCGAGTTCCTCGCCTGCTCGAACTACCCCGAGTGCAAGACGACGAAGGAAATGGCGAAAGGCGACGCCGCCGAAGCGACGTCGGACGACGAGCAGATCATCTGCGACAAGTGCGGCAAGCCGATGGCGCTCAAGCGCTCGCGCTTCGGCCAGTTCTTCGCCTGCACCGGATATCCCGACTGCAAGAACACGAAGGACCCGAAGCTCATGAAGCAGGCCGCGAACCTGCCGAGCGAGCCGCAGCCGCCGTGCGAAAACTGCGGCAAGGAAATGGTGCTCAAGAGCGGCCGCTACGGCCCGTTCTATTCGTGCTCGGGCTATCCGGACTGCAAGACCATCCGCAAGATCGGCGGCCGCAAGTCCACGCCGCCGAAGCCGACCGGTGTCAAGTGCCCGAAATGCGGCGAAGGCGAGATCGTCGAGCGCATGTCGCGCCGCGGCGTGTTCTATTCGTGCAACCGCTATCCGAAATGCGAGTTCACGCTGAACAACCGCCCCGTGCAGCGCGAGTGTCCGAAATGCCACGCGCCGTATCTCCTCGAGAAGGAGACGAAGCGCGAGGGGCAGATCGAGTACTGCAACAACCCCGAGTGCGACCACCGCGCGCCGATCGGGAAAGACGCGGCGCTTGTGAACGCGTGAGCATCGACGATCCCATCGACATCAAACACTGGCGCGCGACGCCGGCGGTCGAAGGCCGCCCGGCGACGGACATCGATGTGAAGTCCGGCCGCGCGGTGTTCGCCGTCGGCGGCGAAGCGGTCGAGCTCGATCTTCCCGCCTGCGCCATCGTGCGCGAGGAAGGCCTCGGCGAAGCGACGCCGGTGATCGTGATTCAGGTCGAGCGGCTCGAAGACAGCACCGTCGCCGTCGGCTATCGCCTCCTCGATGGCGGCTGCGGCATCGGCAACATGGACGACTTCGAGTTTCTCAGCGAGCCCGACGAGCGCTTCAAGTAGCGAGAAACGCCCGCACGCTCGGCGAGATCAGGGCGTAGTCCATCAGAAACGTGTCGTGCCCGTTCGGCGAGATCATCGCCTCATGCTGCACGTCGATTCCGAGCGCACGCATCGCCGAGGCAACGCGTTCCGTCTCCGCCGGCGGAAACAGCCAGTCGGTATCGAATGAAACGAGCAGCGTGCGCCCGCGCCAGCGCGCGAACGCCGACTGCAGATCGCCGTACTGCTCCTCGAGATCCATCTCGTCCATCGCCGCTTGCACGCGGATGTACGAATTCGCGTCGTACAGCGAAGCGAACTTGCGTCCCTGATATTCGAAGTACGAGTCGATCTCGAACTGCCGCGTGTTGCCGCGGCGGCGGCGCCCGAACTTCCGCTGCAGCGAATCCGCGGAGAGATAGGTCATGTGCCCGAGCATGCGCGCGACCTGCAACCCGCGCAGCGGTTCATCGTGGTCATAGTAGTCGCCGCCGGTGAATCGCTGATCGGCCTCGATGATCTTGCGGCCGAGGATGTGCCACGCGATCCCGGTCACCGGCACGGCGGAACCGGTGGCCATGGCGATGATCGAGTCCGCGAATTCCGGATAGCGCGCGCACCACATCAGCACCTGCATCCCGCCTAACGACCCGCCGGCGATCGAATGCAGATGCGCAATGCCGAGATGCTCGAGCACGACCTTCTGCGACTCCACCATGTCCTCGATCGTCGGCCACGGATACTGCGAGCCATACGCCTTGCCCGTCGCCGGATTGATCGACCTCGGCGCGGTCGTCCCGAACGGCGAGCCCGGAAGATTCACGCAGACGACGAAGAACTTGTCGAGATCGATCGGCTTCCCATATCCGACCAGCCCGTCCCACCACCCCGGCTTGTCATCCGACTCGCGATACTTCCCCGCCGCATGCGCGCTCGCCGAAAGCGCGTGACAGACGAGGATCGCGTTCGATTTTCCCTCGTCCAGCGTCCCGAACGTTTCGTAGACGATCGTGAACGGCGCAATGGTCTGCCCATGCGTGAACCGGAAGCCGTCCGGCAACACCAGCTCTTTCGGCGGCTCGCTGATGAACGTCTCGTCGAGCGGCATGAGGGCGCGAGCATAGCAAAGACGCCGGGTGAGGACTTCTGTCTCTCCGTCACTCCTACAGTGAGGGAGGACGCATGGCCGCGCGGTCGAAGGAATTCAACAAACGGGATCTCTGGAGCTCGGTGATCGCCATTCCGCTGCAGGAGCAATTCAAAAAACGCGCGGCGGGCGCGAAGTTCGACGTGATCATCGATCTCAATCTCGACTGCCGCGGCGGCCGCGGTGCGGCGCGCAGGAAAACGCAGCGCCTCCTTCGCGAGATCCTCGGTGCGCCGGCGGCAGAGAAAGCGCTGCTCAAGAACCTCAGCGAGATTCCCCAGTACCTCTTCGCCACGGTGACGGCGAAAACAATTCGAGAGCTGGTCGTGCGCGACTGTTCGGAGAAACTGACCGACGACGATTTGAAAGAATCGGAGCACGACACTGCGCCGGCCGCGAAGGAATCGCCTCGTGGCGCGTACACCCTCGACGCCCGCGTCACGCACAACGAGCGCGCGATCTATCGCATCTGGCCCGATTTCCGGCTCGAGCTGCACATCACCAAATCCGTCAGCACCGTGAAGGCCGACGCCGCGCACCGCGCGTTCTATGCGAACGGCGACGACATCGTCTGGGCGGTGCTCGACTCCGGCATCGAGCGCCATCCGCATTTCGAAAAGCACCGGAATCTCGACGTGACCGCGCCGCTCGAGCATCGCGACTTCACGTCCGAAAACGATCCGCACCTCGACCGCCAGGGCCACGGCACGCACGTCGCCGGAATCATCGGCGGCGAGCTGTCGACCGAACTGCCGCAGCGCGTCGCCGCGGGAATCAACGAATACCTCGATGAGCAGGGCCGCGCGCAGCAGGCGATCGACGGCATCTCCACCATCTCCGGCATGGCGCCGCGCTGCAAGATCCTCAGCCTTCGCGTCGTCGACAGTGACGGCGTCGGCAATGTCAGCAATCTCATCGCCGCCCTCACCTACATCCAGGAAATCAACGGCTACGGGCGCCGCCTGCTCATTCACGGCATCAACATGAGCCTCGGCTATCCATTCGATCCGAAGTGGTTTGCGTGCGGGCAAAGTCCGCTCTGCGTCGAAGTGAATCGCCTCGTGCGCTCGGGAGTCGTGGTCGTGATCGCGGCCGGAAACGCGGGCTACACGCAAAAGACCGACGCGCTTTCGAGCCGCGCATTTGCCGCGGGAGAAAATCTCACCATCAAGGATCCGGGCAACGCCGACCTCGCGATCACGGTCGGCTCCACGCATCGCAACATGCCGCATCTGTACGGCGTGTCGTACTTCTCCTCGAAAGGTCCGACGGGCGATGGACGGTTGAAGCCCGACCTCCTCGCGCCGGGCGAGAAGATTCTGTCGTGCGCGGCGGCTTCGAAATTACCGAAGGCTTCGACGAGGAACGAGTTCGTCGCGAAGGCGCAGGTGAGCGCCGAGCAGATCGCGTGGTACGTCCCCGACAGCGGCACGAGCATGGCCGCGCCGCACGTCTCGGGCGCCATCGCGGCGTTCCTCTCCGTCCGCCGCGAATTCATCGGCTACCCCGAGGAGGTCAAGAAGATCTTCCTCAAGTCGGCGACGGACCTCGGCCGTGAGCGCTATTTCCAGGGCCACGGCCTCGTCGATCTGATGCGCGCGATTCAGTCCGTCTGAAGCCCTATGGCGCTTTCGGCACCACGAGCCAGAGCACGATGTAGACGATCGTTCCCGGGAACCCCGCGGAGAGAATCGAGGCGAGGACATACAGCACGCGAACCATCGTCGGGTCCCAGCCCAGCCATTCGGCGATGCCGCCGCAGACGCCGCCGAGGATCTTGGATCTGCTTGATCGATAAAGGGGCATTTCGTTTAGTCTCCCAGCTCCCGTTTGAGCTGTCCTTCATAGATACGGCGAACTTCGTCAATGGTTGAGATCTGGTCGGGCGTTTTGTCGTCGCGGATGCGGACGATGCGCGGAAAGCGCAGGGCGTAGCCCGATTTGTGGCGCTTCGACTCCTGGATCCGGTCGAACGCGATCTCCAGCACCACTGTCGGCTTCACCCGGAACACCGGCCCGTGCTGTTCGATCGTCGTCTGCTTGAAATGTTCCGTCATCTCCGCGATCTCGACGTCGGTGAGGCCGGAGTACGCCTTGCCGATGGTCACGATCTCGTTGTCGCGGAGCACGCCGAACGTCAGATCGGAGAGCACGTTGCGGCGCTTGCCGTTTCCCCACTGCGCGTACGTCACGACGCAATCGAGTGTCGCCAGCGCCTTCTTGTACTTCAGCCACGACTTCCCGCGGCGGCCGGGCGTGTAGATCGACTCCGGATCTTTGACCACGAGCCCTTCGTTCGCGCGCCCACGCGCGGCATCGAACAGCGCGTCGACGTGCGCCGCGTCGCGGATCGGGCTCTGCTCCGAAACGCGAATGTGGCGACCGCTGCCCTCAGCGGTCGCGTCCGCTCAGCGGCACCACCACGTGACGCAATCGCGCGAGCCGTTCCCTGAGCGGCCATTCGAACAGCGGCTCTCCGTTGAGGTACAGCAGGTCGAACGCGAAGTAGACCACCGGCGCCTCGCGCAGCAGCTTCTCGCTCACTTGCCGGCGCCCGAGGCGCGTTTGAATCACGGCGAACGGAAGGATGCGATCGCGGAACGCGACGATCTCGCCGTCGAGAATCACCGAGCGCCCCAGCTCCCGCGCCGCTGCTTCGAGCTCCGGGAAGCGATGCGTGACGTTGTCGAGCGTGCGCGAATAGATGCGCACTTCTGAGCCGTCGGTATGAATCTGCGCGCGGATGCCGTCGTACTTGTCATCCGCGATCGCACTTTCGCCGAGCGCCGCGACGATCTCCGCCGGATCTTCTTCAGGCTGCGCGAGCATGAACGCGAACGGTTGGAAGAGCGCCAGCTTCGCGCTCTCCAGCGCATCCGACTTCGCGAGCAGCGCCGTCGCGCCGATGTCGCCCGTGAACATGTTCGCGCGGCGCACCGCATCGAGCTTGCGTCCGAATGCCTTCGCGATCGACGACTCGACGAGTCCTTCGACGAGACCGATGCGCAGCTCGCGTGTCAAAATTTTGACGACGTATCGCGCGCCCTGCTTGTCGACCTTGCGCAGCAGCTCGACCAGCACGTCCTTCTTCGCGATCGCGCCCTGCGTCGCGGCGATGCGCTCGAACGACTCGCCGAGCTCCGAGAGCGTGATGTCGCGCGACGGATCGTCCTCGAACGACTCCGCGATCGTGTCGCCTGCGTCGGCGTACGTTTGCCACGGCTCCCAAACCTGATCGGGTGTGCGGCCGGTCACCTCCGACACCGCCTCGCCGATGGCCGCGCCGCCGACGCCGGTCACGCGCTCCTCGCGCCGCGGAAACGGCGAGCCCGAGAAAAACACCACCGCGCGCTCGAGCGAAGCGTCGTCAAGCGTGCGCAGGTATTCCGCGAGAACGCGCTCTTTTTCGCTCTTTTTCGTGGTGGAAGCGATTGCGTTTGCTGTGGTTGTAAAGTCGCTGAACATGCCTATGAGATGGCGCCCTTAGGCTTTGCCAACCAAGCTGCCGGCCGTGCTTACAGATAGAATCCCGCCGCCATGAAAACCAAAGTCACCGTCGTCGGCGCCGGAAACGTAGGCGCAACTGTAGCGCAGGGGATTGCACTCAAAGAACTTGCCGATGTCATTCTGGTCGATATCGTCGAGGGGGTTCCGCAGGGAAAGTCGCTCGATTTGATGGAGACCGCTCCGGTCGAGAAGTATGACTCGATTCTCCGCGGAACGAACGGCTATGACGAGACCGCGGACTCGGACATCGTCGTCATCACCGCCGGACTGCCGCGCAAACCGGGCATGAGCCGCGACGATCTGCTCTGGAAAAACGAGGAGATCGTAGGCGGCGTCACCGCGGAGATCGCGAAGCGCTCGCCGAACTGCATCATCATCGTCGTCTCCAATCCGCTCGATGCGATGTGCGAAGTGGCGCGGCGCGTGTCGAAGTTCCCGCGCGAGCGCGTCCTCGGCATGGCCGGCGTCCTCGACTCCGCGCGCATGCGCGCCTTCATCGCCATGGAGCTGAACGTCTCCGTCGAGAACACGCACGCGTTCGTCCTCGGCGGACACGGCGACACGATGGTCCCGCTGCCGCGCTACTCGACCGTGGCCGGCATTCCGATCACCGAGCTCATTTCCGAAGAGCGCATCGCCGCAATCGTCGACCGCACCCGCAACGGCGGCGCCGAGATCGTCAACCTGCTCAAGACCTCCGCCTGGTACGCGCCGGCCGCGTCGACTGTCGAGATGGTCGAAGCGATTCTCAAAGACAAGCGAAAGATCCTCCCCTGCGCAGCGTTCCTACAGGGCGAGTACGGCTTGAACGAGCTCTTCGTCGGCGTGCCCGTGAAGCTCGGCCGCAACGGACTCGAACAGATCATTCAGATCGAGCTGAAAGAGGATGAGGCCGCAGCGCTTGGGAAATCTGCGGAGGCGGTCAAGGAGTTGGTGGATAAGTTGAAGACAGCGGCCTAAACTGACGGCAGAAGCCGTCATCCTGAGGCGCGAAGACGCCGAAGGATCTCAGGTTACGCAGTTTGAGATCCTTCGCTGCGCTCAGGATGACGAAGGCATCCCATGAAAAAGCTCGTCATCGACATCGAGACGGTCGGCATCCCTTGGGAAGAGCACGACCCGTACGTCCGCGAATACCTGATCAAAGGCCTGTCCGAAGGCGACGCCGAGGAGGCGCGGCGGGCGGGCGGGCTCTCGCCGTTTCGGGGGCGCATCGTCGCGATCGGCGTGATCAACATCGAAGACGGGCGTTCCTGCGCGATGTATGAAGTGCCGGGGCAGACGGAGATCAAAACCGAGCGCGCCGGTGCGCGCACGTACATCTCCGGGACCGAGAAGCAGATCCTCGAGAAATTCTGGGGTTTCTTCGAAAGCGACTCGCGCTTCATCTCCTTCAACGGCCGCCAGTTCGACGGACCGTTTCTGATGATCCGCTCCGCGATCAACGGCATCATCCCGAAGCGCGACCTCGTCGGATATCGCTATGGCTTTCATCCGAACTGCGATCTTCGCGAGGCGCTGAATTTCTTCGGCACCGTGAACAACCGGCAGTTCAAGTTCAACCTCGACCTCGCCTGCAAAGCGTTCGGCGTCGAGACGTCGAAGAGCGAAGGCGTCGACGGGCGCTCGGTCGAGTCGTGGTATCGCGCGGGCCGGCATCGCGAGCTCGCCGACTACTGCCTCGAAGACGTGCGCGCGACGGCGGAGCTGTACGAGAAGCTCGCCACGACGCTGCTCATCTTCAACAACGACTTCCGCACCACCGAGGAAAAGGATCAGCGGCAGAAACTCGCCGATCGCTCGGCGGTGCAGATGCCGATGGCGGAGATGATGGACTTCATGGAGTCGGTGACGCAGACCTCGCTCGCGCTGGCGACGGCGCTCGACGATCCGGCGCCGCCCGCCGAAGTCGATGACGACCGGGAAACATCAGGCGATGGTGCTGGAGAAGCTCGCGCCGCCGCAGCTTCTCGACGACGAGCTCTGATGCAGGTCTACCGCGCGCGCGTCTTCACGCCGGTGGCGGATCCGTTCGCGAACGGGATCGAGTCGTCGTATCAGTACTGGGCCAGCGGTTTCCTCGCCGTCGACGATGAGCGGCCGCATTCACAGCGTCGGCGATTCGTCGGAGAAACCGGACGGAACGGTGATCGATCTCGGCGAAGACGCGCTGATCGTGCCGGGATTCATCGATACGCATCTGCATGCGCCGCAGCTCGAGATGATCGGCTCGTATGGCGGACATCTCCTCGAGTGGCTGAATCGCTACACGTTCCCGACCGAACGCAAGTTCGAGGATCCGGAGCACGCCCGCCGCGTCGCGCGCGCGTTTTACGACGAGCTGTTGCGCCACGGCACGCTGAGCGCGCTCGTCTTCTCCACGATTCATCGCGAAGCGACGGACATCTTCTTCGAAGAAGCGGAGCGCCGCGGCTTCCGCGGAATCATCGGCAAGACGATGATGGATCGAAACGCGCCGGAGTATCTGCTCGACGCGAGTCCGAAGCAGTCGTACGACGACAGCCGCGCGCTGCTGCAGAAATGGCACGGCCGCGGACTGCTTGCACTACGCCATCACGCCGCGCTTCGCGCCGACGTCGACGCCGGAGCTGCTCGAAGCCGCGGGCCAGCTGAAGAAAGAGTTTCCCGATGCGTGGGTGCACACGCACATTTCCGAGAACAAGAACGAAGTGCTCTGGGTGCAGTCACTCTTTCCCGAAGCCGAATACGCGGACGTCTACGATCGATTCGGATTGCTCGACGACCGCGCGGTGCTCGCGCATGGCGTCTACCTCACGGCCGAGGAGCTCGATCTTCTCGCGCGACGCGGCGCGCGCATCTCGCACTGCCCGAACTCGAATCTGTTCCTCGGCAGCGGCCTCTTCCCGCTGCATCGCGTGCTCAACGCCGGTGTGATCGTCGGCCTCGGCAGCGACATCGGCGCCGGCACGACGCCCTCGATGTTCAACGCCATGGCCGACGCCTACAAAGTGCAGCAGGTGCAGAACGTCTCGCTGAGCCCGTTCCATCTCTGGTACCTCGGCACGCTCGGCGGCGCCCGCGCGCTGCGCCTCGACGATGAAACCGGCAGCCTCGAGGCCGGCAAATCGGCCGACTTCCTGGTGATCGATCCGCACGGCACGCCGCTGCTCTCGATGCGCACCGGCCGCGCGGCCTCGCTGGTCGATCTGCTCGCCGGACTGATCTTCATGGGCGACGATCGCGCGGTGAAGCGAAGCGTTATTGCCGGCCGGATCGTCTCAGAGAGAGCGTAGGCGCGCCCTTTGCGCTTATGACCGTCTGAATGGAGGTCTTATGACACGAAACCTGCGGGTTCTCGCGGTTTTCGCGATCCTCGTGCTTTCGGCAGTGTCCACTTTTGGGCAAATGAATCCGTCCTACGGGACGAACACGCTCACCGGCTCGGTCATCGACGTCGATGCAGGGCACGACCGGCTGCAGGTCGAGTCCGACAGCGAGCCGGGCTCACGCGTGACGGTCGAGACCGATTCCGTCTCCACGCAGTACCGCGGCTTCGGCACGGTCATCGGCGGCAAGCCGGAGATTTTCACCGGCTCGAAGGGCTTCTCGAATCTCCGCCTCGGCGATCGCGTCTCGATCCGCGGCACGAGCCGCGCCAGCGGTGTCGTGCTCGCCGAGATCGTCACGCTTCTCGGCCGGCAGATCGCGGCCTCGCCGACCGGCGTCGGACAATCGCGCTCGCAGACGAGCGTCGCCACGCCGACCGAAGTGCGCGCCGGCGCCGCCGCCAACGCGACTGCGAACATCGAAGGCACGATCCGGCAGATCAACGCGAACGAAGGCCGCATCGTGATCCAGACCGGCCAGCGGCGAATGATGACGATCCGCACGGCGCGCAACACGCCGGTCATCTATCGCAATCAGAATTACCAGGTTGCGAATCTCGAGATCGGCGACACGGTCCGCGTCGAGATCGATCCGCGCGACGCGCAACTCGATGAAGTCGCGGCGCGGCGCATCGAAGTCACGCGCTCGGTTCAAGAGAGCGACACGAACCGCACCGGCGGAGTCGTAACCGTGCTCGAAGGAACGGTCACGCGCACCGAAACGGGGCTCGACTACGTGTACGTCGATGACGGACGCGGCGAAGTGCGCATCGACATGAGCGCCGGCGAAGATCCGAACGGCGCGCGCGTGCATGCGCGCGACCTGCGCAGCGGCGACCGTGTCGAGATCACCGGCAGCTACAACCGCGTCGGCGACATTTTCTCCGCGTCGACGGTGCGCATCACCAGCGGCTCGCGCGTCGACGTGCGCGCGCCGATCGCGTCGTACTCGATCGTCACGATTACCGCGACCGTCACCGAAACGCTCGAAGACTCGCCGACCCTCGGCATGCGCGATCGCGATACGAATCGCGAATTCCGTCTCTGGTGCGCCGAGGATTTGCTGGTGAGGACAAAATCCGGAACGACGACGATCAATGCCTCGGCGCTGCGCGTGAACGATGTCGTGCTGCTGAAGGCATTCCGCGACGCCGACGGCAATCTGATCGCGCAGACGATGAAACTGAGGAACCGTTGAGGTTGCCGGAAGCAAGCGATGGAATAGTTATTGGGGCGATCGTGTCGGACATCACACCGATGACGACACGATCGCTGCTTCCCGGAGTCACCGACGATTCCTTCCCGCCCGTCGTGGTTTGCGACGCGCACGCGGCGCTGCGCAAGGCGCGCCGCCGCGCGCTGTACCGCGACGCGGCGCAGATCACATTGCTCGTTGCCGTCGATTGGTTGTTCGCGCATTGGCCGGAGTCGCGCCTTCCGTTCGCCGATCGCGGTCTCTCGCTGACGATGCTGCGCGGCATGAACGCCGGCATCGCTGCGCATCTCTGGCTCTCCCGCGCGATGCCGCGATGGCGCGCGCGCCGCGTCGCGGCTACGTGGTCCCGCTCGGAGCGTGAGAAGTTTCTGCGTCAGTCCGCGTGATCACGAACTTCTGCAACAGCAATCCGACGAGCACGAGCGAAACCGCGAGGCCGAACAACGAGCCGACGCGATAGAGACCGCCGAGTTGCCCGAGGTCGTGCAGGAAGCACTTCAGCACCGTGACCACGAGCAGGCCTAACGCGGCGATGCGCGTCGCGCGCGCGTGCATGGCGATGCCGATGACGAGCATCGTGATCGCGAAGATCGCCCAGGCGATCGTGTAGGTGAGGTCCTGGGCGAGGGAGGACGATGCGCCCTCGAAGTAACGGCTGATCTCGAAGTTCATCAGCGCGAACAACTCGATCGTGCCGAACGTAACGTACGCGGCGCGCAACGGCGTCGGGAGATACGCGGCGACGAACATCGCTGCTGCGGCGGCGAGAAAGACGTAACGCTGCGGATGCAGAGTGCTGTCGGCCGGCAGCCAGATGCAGACGAAGATCGCCAGGCCGAAGCTCCAGACCAGCAAACCGACGTGCTTCGCGCGCGTGTAGAGCCACGCCAGCCCCGTCGCCTCGAACGCCCAGAACACGGCTGTCCACGGCCGATTGAACTGCAGCGGAATCGCGGCCGTGAAAAACGCGAGCGCGGTTCCGGCGACGACGACGTTGCGGCCGCGCCAGAAGAGTGCCGCGAGCAGCAGCGCCTGGACGAGTGGAAGGAGTCCTATGCCGTCGTCGTATCGCAGGTCCTTCAATGCGTCGTACGCAGGAAAGAAAAACACGACGCTCGCGAGACAGGCGGCGATCTGCGCCGAGCGCGATTCTTTCGCGAGCCACGCGTACGCGAGGAACAGCGCGTACGGAACGAGCGCGAACACGAGTTGCACGTCGGCCGCCTGCATGTCCGCCGTGAGCAGCATGGCGATGAAGAACGGAATCGCGAGCAATGCGAGCACGTGCTTTTTCGAGATCCAGGCGATGAACAGGATCGCGGCGAAGAGCAGCGCGTGCGAGCCGAGCAGGACGCGCAGCGGCGGCGCGATCGTCATCAGGGCGATCGAAGAGAGCGTGATCGCGGACGCGGCCATCATCGGCTTCGCCTTCATCAGTGCAACCGCGATCAATGCAGCGAGCAGCGTGAACATCACGCCGGTGAGCACGATGTCGTGCGACGTCTCGCGAATGCCGAGCGCGGTGAAGGCGAAGAACAGCGCCGCCGCGGCGTAGCTGATGCGCGCGAGATACAGGGCCGCGAACGCGGCGAGCCAGAGCAGGATCCACGGCCACGACTTCGGCGTGTACGAGACCGAGAACCAGATGAAGAACGTGATCACGACCGACGCGCCGCCGAGGTGATGCAGCCATTCGGGACCGCGCCAGTGCGCGATCGCCGCGAGGCCGAGGGCGATCAGCATCAGGAATCCGAAGAGCACGTGGAACTGCGCGCCGTACTCCGGCACGACGGCGGTGAAGAACGCGAACAGCAGCGGCAGCACCGCGGCGGCCTGCGCGATCACGCGAAATACGCGCTGCCGCTCGTCGGCCTGTTTGTCCCAGAGCGAGCTCGCGCCGACGAGCGCAAACACGGCGAAGATCCCCGACGCCAGCGGCATCTGTCCCGTCGTCAGATACTTGTTCACCCAGCCCCATTGATAGAACGCCGTGAGCGCAACGCTCAGCGCGGTCAGGAAGGCCATCGTTTGCGATACGCGATCCACGAAATGCCGCCGTTGAGCAGCAGCAGGTACGAGAAGAGCGCGAGCGGGCGGTTCTCGTTCGACGAAAGCAGCGCGGGCGTGGCGAAGCCGCCGATGAGTCCGAGCAGCGCGATGAAAACGGAGTCGCGCCGCGTGGAGAGATAGACCGCGGCCGCGGTGACGAGCAGCATGCCGAGGAACGCGATCCACGACGGCACGAGATGCCAGAGCACGTGCATCGCGAAGAGCGTGGCGTAGAGGATGGCGACGCCGGCGCCGTGCATCGCGTTCGCGGTGAAGCGATAGTTCTGCGCGACGCGCAACTCGCAGACGATCAGCAGCGTGATGCCGACGACGAGCCCGAACACCGCGCGCACGATCGGCTGCAGCCATCCGTGCTCGACCGAGTATTTGAAGAGGAACACTGCCGCGAGCACGAGGGCGATGCCGGCGATCCAGGAGAAGAGTTTGACGCCGACGAGGGACTCCCAGTCGAACGCGGGTTTTGGGGTTCGGGGTTGGGGGATTGGGGGTGGAGGCTGGGGGATGGGAGGTGGGGGTTGTTGGACGACGGGTTGGGGTGTTGGAGGAGCGAGTTGGGGTTGAGGCTGCGGAGTTGGCTGCGACCCGCGCAACGCGCGAACCTGCCGTTCAAGATCGCTCACTCGCCACATCGCCGTAACCGCCAGTACGAGCGCGGTTACGGCAATGAGGATTGCGATGGCAGTCAAAACTAGGTCTCGCGGTGAGCCAACATCTTCTCACGGCCCGTGAGGTAGAGCATCACGATGAGGATGATGAACGGGATCAGCGAGAGGGCGTCGGCCCAAGCGCCGTCGAACGACAGGATTGCTCGCGGACCACTTCCCGATCGCGCTGTTCAGTCCGGCCATGAACGGCACGCCGGCGAGGAACGCGATGAGGATGCCGGCGATCGCGCCGCCGGCGATGTAGCCCGAAGCCATCAGCACGCCGGGACTCTTGTCGCCTTCGGCCACGAGCTGTTCTTCGGTCAGATTCTTGCCCGCGTGCTTCTTCGCGATCCAGCGTGTCCACCGCCCAGCGCACCATCCCGCCGACGAGAATCGGCGAGGAGGAGGAGAGCGGAAGATAGACGCCGACCGCGAACGCGAGCGACGGAATGCCGGACATCTCGAGCACGATCGCGATCATCACGCCGAGGAGCACGAGGCCCCACGGCAGCTGTCGCGCCGAGAATGCCCTTGATGATGTACGACATCAGCGTGGCTTTCGGCGCGTCGAACTTCGGGATGTCCTGTCCGTTCGGCAGTTTGCGGATCGTGCCGTTGATGCCGGGATCGACGTAGTACACCGGCTTGCCGCTGTCGTCGACGAGATACTTCTCGGCGTTGCCGCCGTTCGGATCGTTGCGGAACCAGACGTTGTATTCCTTCGTGTCGCTGCCGCCGTTCAGCAGCGTTCCCTTCACGGGAGAGCGGCCGTGGTAGTCGTTCGGGTTCGCGACTTCACCCGGCTTGCACGTTGCCATACGAAATGCCCGCGGGCGCGTTGCCGACCGGCACGTACACGGAGCCGGCGTTGTTCAGCACGAGCAGAATCGGATCCGAGCACCAGCGCCGAGGCGAGCGCGCCGATCGAGGATCGCGATCTGCTGGTGCCTTCGGCGTCGCGCCGACGAGGAATCCGGTCTTCAGATCCTGCGAGGTCGTGCCGCCATTCGACGACGCGATGCAGACGATCGCGCCGATCGAGAGCGCGGTGACGAAGTAGTTCGCTGCCTGTCCAGCCGAGCATCGACGAAGCACGAGGCAGGTCAGCAGCAGCGTCGCCACGGTCATGCCCGAGATCGGATTCGACGACGAGCCGATCTCGCCGGTGAGTCGCGACGAGACGGTGACGAAGAGGAAGCCGAAGATGACGATCAGGATTGCCGCGGCGATCCGTCCCGCGATTCCGACGCCGCCGACGTACAGCGGATTCGAGAAGGCGATGACGAGGATCAGCGCGACGATGCCGATCAGCACGATCTTCATCGAGAGATCGCGATCGGTGCGCGGCGTCGCCGCGGCTTCCGCCGTCTTCGTGCTCGAGAGATCGCGCAGGCCGCCTCGGATGCCGTGCCAGATGATCGGCAGCGAGCGGAAGACGCTGATGATGCCGCCCGCCGCGACCGCGCCCGCGCCGATGTAGAGCACGTACGCGTTGCGGATCGCGCCCGGGCTCATGTCCTTGATGAGCGCCGTCGCTTCCGGCGCCAGCGGCGCCGCGAGCGCGGCGCCGAAGAACTTGATCATCGGGATGAGCACGAGATACGCGAGCACGCCGCCCGCGCACATGATCGCCGCGATGCGCGGTCCGATGATGTAGCCGACGCCGAGAAGCTCCGGCGAGACTTCGACGGAGACCGAGGCCGCGGTGAACGGCGCCCCGAAGACCTTCTCCGGCACGTCCTTCCATCCTCGGAAGGCGATATTGATCGTCTTGTAGAGAAGGCCGATGCCGAAGCCGGTGAAGATCGTCTTCGCGCTCGTGCCCGCGCCGCCGAGCGCTTCCTGCTCGCGCTTCGCTTCCTCCGACGCCGCTGCGCGCGACTCCGGACTGGCGCCCGCTTTCAGCACTTCCGCGCAGGCCGTGCCTTCGGGATATTTGAGGATGCCGTGCTGCGCGACGATGAGCGCGCGCCGCAGCGGGATCATCATCAGGATGCCGATCAATCCGCCGAGGATCGCCACCAGCATCACCCGCGTGATCTCGAGGTCGAAGCCGAGGATCAGGATCGCCGGCATCGTCACGCCGACGCCGAAGGCGATCGACTCGCCCGCGGAGCCCGCGGTCTGCACGATGTTGTTCTCGAGGATCGTCGCGTTGCGCGCGCCCATCTTCGAGAGGATGCGGAACAGCGTGATCGAGATGACGGCGACGGGAATCGACGCGCTGACCGTGAGGCCGACTTTCAGCACCAGGTACAGCGACGACGCGCCGAAGATCATGCCGAGGATCGTGCCGACGATGACCGCGCGCGGCGTCAGCTCGCGCAGCGTTGTCTCGGGCGCGATGTAGGGGGTAAAGCTCGCGGGACCTTCAGGTTTCCAGCCCACTTGATCCGGAAGTCCTTGCGGGACTGAGCTCATAGGGGTCTCTCCTTCGCTGCGTTCCTTCAGTAGGGGGAACGCGCATCGTAATACCGGACTTTCCGCCCAAATGCAACGTAACTCGGATGTTATCGGCGGCTCGGCGCCGCTTGGGCCGTGCGCGCGACCGTTCGTGACAGGATTGTCGCGGCGCCGGCAAGCGCCACGAGCGCAACCGGTGTACGTTCATCGGCATGTGGCCGGTACTTTTCGTCACGCTGCTTGCCGCCGAGCCCGCGCAATACACGTTCTACCCGATGTCCGGCATTCAGGGAAAAGACGCGTTTCTGTACAACGCCGTCGATCTCGATCCCACCTCCGGCAGCCGCGACTTCGAGTGCACGGACTACTCGTACGACGGCCACAAAGGGATCGACATGCGCATCCTGTCCTTCCGGCAGCAGGACATCGGCGTGCCGGCCTTTGCCGCGCTCGACGGGACGGTGGTCCTGATCCACGACGGTGATGCGGACCGGAATCTCGACTCGCCCGGTTACTTCGGCGGAAACTTCGTGGTGCTGCAGCACGGCGGGACGCACTACACGCACTATCTTCACCTTCGGAACGGCAGCGTGGCCGTAGCCGTCGGGCAAACCGTGAGCGCGGGAACGCAGCTCGGTCTGGTCGCCAGCAGTGGAACCTCGAACTGGCCGCATCTCCATTTCGAATCGTGGAACGAAGGCGCGTACTACGATCCGTACGCCGGCCCTTGTCATGAAGGACCATCGCACTGGACGGAACAACTGCCGATCGACCGCGCGCTCTATGCTGCGGAATTCGGATTTTCTCCTCTTCCCTATGAGGACTCGGCGACGATTGCCGGCGTCGCCGAAGACACGGAGCCTCGCACGGGAACGTACGTACAAGGCAGCGCCGTTCACTTCCGCATCGCCTTGCACAACGTGCCGGTGCAAACGTCGCATGAGAGGAGGCTGCTGCGGCCGGACGGCTCCGTCGCCGCGACGCGCAGCAACTCCTACAACAATGCCGCGTTGCTGCGAAATCTCTGGACGTGGGGATCGTTCGATCTCGATCCGAACGTTCTCGGTACATGGACCCTGGAGCTTGCGTTCAACGGCACGACGTTGATCACGGCGCCGTTCCTCGTCGTCGCCACGTCCTCGGAAATCCGGAATCGCCCGCCGAATGCCGTGACCGTGTCCATCAAGCCGGCGCTTCCGACGACGAATGACGTACCGCGATGCGAGGTGGAGACGTCGCTCATCCGGGAGGACCCCGACTACGACGTGATGCGCTACCGGTATCAGTGGACGGTGGGCAACCGCATCGTGCGCGAAGTCACGAGCGCGGGACTGATGGACGCGCTGCCGCGCGATGCGGTGCGGCGGGGGGACCGTGTCGTTTGCCGGGTCACGCCGAACGACGGCGTGCTCGATGGACCGGCTGCGAGCGCGCAGGTGATCGTCAACTCGCCCGAGCGACGACGTTCCGCCCGGCATTAAGATAGCGGCCGGTGATCGAGCGCGGGTTTGCGGCGATCTCCTCCGGCGTGCCGACGGCCACGAGCTCGCCGCCCTGATCGCCGCCTTCGGGACCGAGGTCGATGATCCAATCGGATTCTTCGATCAGCTGCGTGTTGTGCTCGATGACGAGCACGGAGTTGCCGCGGTCGATGAGATCGCGGAACGTCTTGATCAGCACCTCGACGTCGCTGTGATGCAGGCCGGTCGTCGGCTCGTCGAAGAGGAAGAGGCGCGGCTTTTCGATCTGCGACGCTTCGCAGAGGAACGACGCGAGCTTGAGTCGCTGCGCTTCTCCGCCGGAGAGCGAGTCGGTCGACTGGCCGAGCCGCAGATAGCCGAGACCGACCGAGCGAAGGGCGTCGAGCTTCTTGAGGAGACCGCGCTTCATGACGAAAAACTTCGCCGCTTCCTCGACCGTCATCTGCAGGATGTCGTTCACGTTCTTTCCTTTGAACGTGACCTTCATGACCTGCTCGCCGAAGCGGCGGCCGTCGCATTTGTCGCAGACCACTTCGACGTCGGCGAGAAACTGCATGTCGATCGTCACCGTGCCCGCGCCTTCGCACGTATCGCAGCGCCCGCCGGTGGTGTTGAACGAGAACATCCCCGCGGTGACGCCGTTCAGTTTCGCGGCGGTCGTTTCGGAGAGCAGCTTGCGGATCTCGTCCCACGCTTTGATGTAGGTCGCGGGATTCGAGCGCGAGGAGCGGCCGATCGGCGATTGATCGACGAGCTCCATGTCGTAGATCAGTTTCGTCCCTTCCAGCTCCGACTTCCCGACTTCGAGACCCGACTTGCCGCGATCGCGTTGATAGCGGTTGTACAGACAGTTGCGGATGAGCGTCGACTTGCCCGAGCCGGAGACGCCGGTGACGGCGACGAGCTTGCCGAGCGGGATCTCGGCGGTGACGCCTTTGAGGTTGTGCTCGCGGGCGTTGATGATTTTGATCGTGCCGCTCTGCTCGCGTTGCCCCTCTCCCCGCTCGGCGGGGAGAGGGTGGCGCGAAGCGCCGGGTGAGGGGTTTGCGCCGGTGTGAATGACTTCCCCCCCGTACTCCCCCGCTCCCGGCCCCAGCTCCACGTGATAATCCGCGCCCGCGATGATCGTCGGATCGTGCTCCACCACGATCACAGTGTTCCCCGCGTTCTTCAGCCGCCGCAGCACGGCGAGCAACCGCTCGCTGTCGCGCGCGTGCAGGCCGACTGTCGGCTCGTCGATCACGTACATCGTCTCGGTGAGCGAGCTGCCGAGGGCGGCGGCGAGGTTGATGCGCTGCGACTCGCCGCCGGAGAGCGTGCGCGTCTGGCGGTCGAGCGTGAGATACGACAGGCCGACTTCGTCGAGATAGACGAGGCGGTTCACGATCTCGCGGCGCAGATGTCCGGCCAGCGCCTCCTCCTGCTTCGAGAGCGGGAGGTACTCCCAGAAACGGCGCGCGGTCTTCACGTCCATCGCGAAGATCTCGCCGACGGTGAGGTCGCGGAACTTCACGTTGTTGACGACCGCCTTCAGGCGCGAGCCGCGGCATTGCGGGCACGGCTCGTAGCTGCGGTACTTCGCCAGCTTCACCCGCACGTGGATCTTGTACTTTTTCGTCTCCAGCCACTCGAAGAAGCCCTTGATGCCGTACCACTTGCTGCGGCCGTTGTAGAGCAGCTCCCACTCTTCGGGTGTCAAATCTTTGACAGGCACGTCGAGGCGCAAGCGGTACTTCTTCGCCGCCTTCTCCAGATCTTCGTAGCAATCCTCGTATCCCGCCGAGTTCCACGGCGCCACCGGCAGCTCGTCGAGGCGCAGGTCGCGGTTCGGGATCACCTTCTCCATGTCGAATGCCGATGATCCGGCCGTAGCCCTGGCAGTTCGTGCACGCGCCGAGCGGCGAGTTGAACGAGAACATGTGCGGCGTCGGCTCGAGGAACTCCGTCCCGCACTTGTTGCACGCAAAGTGCGATGTGAACCGGTGGCTGATCCATGTGCCGTCAGCATCTTCGAGCACGTTCACCGCGCCCTTCGACAGCTCGAACGCCTGCTCGATCGCTTCCGTGATCTGCGCGCGCCGCTCTTCTTCGATCCGCAGCCGCGTGATGACGAGCTCCAGCGACGTGAACGACTTCGTGTTCACGTCGTTGAGATCGCACACTTCGCCGTTGAGCCAGATGCGATAAAAGCCGGCCTTGATCAGCTGCTCGGTGACGATCGCGCGATGCTGGGCCTCGAAGAAAATCGGCGCGAGGACGACCGCGCGCTTGTCTTTCAACGACTCGACGATCGACGTCGTGATCGACTGCGGCGTCTCTTTGCGCACGACGACGTGGCAGTCGGGACACCACGTCTCGCCGCAATAGCTCATGAAGAGACGGATGTGGTCGGCGAGCTCGGTGGCGGTCGCGACGGTGGAGCGCGCGTTCTTCACCGAGTTCTTCTGTTCGATCGAGATCGCCGGCAGGATTCCGTCGATCTCATCCACGTCCGGCCGGTCGATGCGCTCCAGGAACTGCCGCACATACGTCGACATGGACTCCACGAACCGTCTCTGCCCCTCGGCGTACAACGTGTTGAACGCCAGCGACGACTTTCCCGAGCCCGACGGCCCGGTGATCACCGTCAACTGCCGCTGCGGGATGTCGACCGAAACGTTCTTCAGGTTGTGCGTCCGCGCGCCGCGGATGGAGATGGTTCGAGAGGGCATAACAAATGGAGAACAGTCTGAGCGCCGCGTGTCATCCCGAGCGTAGCGAGGGATCCCCTGAATTGGGGGATTCCTCGCTACGCTCGGAATGACACTCTAAAAATCACCCAGCGCAGCGCGCAGCCGATCGTGATACGAGCGCTGCATCGGCAGCGTGGCTCCGCTCTTCAGAACGACGTCGTATTCGCTGCCGGCGGTGGTGTTGAGCGCCGCGACGCGGCTGACGTTCACGATCGTGCTGCGATGGATCCGCGCGAAGGCGCGCCCGTCGAGGCGCTGTTCGAGCGCTTGCATGGTCATGCGCATCAGGTGCGTCTCGCCGTTCGCGTGCACGCGCACGTAGTTGCCGGCCGCTTCGAACCATTCGATGTCGCGCGTTTCGATGAAGAGCACGCGGCCGGGCGTTTTCACGACGACGCGCCGCAGCGGTTGATGCTCGCGCTTCCCGGCCACGCGGCGCACGCGCGCCATCGACTCGGCGAACCGCGCGGCGTCGATCGGCTTGAGGAGATAGTCGAGCGCGTGCTCGTCGAACGCGCGGACGGCGTAGGCATCGAACGCCGTCGTGAAGACGATCGCCGGCCGTTCGTCGAGCAGGTTGAGCACTTCGAATCCGTCGAGACCCGGCATCTGCACGTCGAGGAAGACGAGATCGGGCGCCGTGTCGCGGATGAGCTGCAGCGCCTGCAAGTCCGTCCTCGCATTCGCCGACGATCTCGACTCCCTCGTTCACAAGCAGATCGCGAATGCGCTGCCGCGCGAGCGGCTCGTCGTCGACGATCACCGTGCGCAGCTTCACGCGGCCTCCGGCACGGTGACGATGACGCGCGTTTCGTCGTCGCTTGATGCAATCTCGAGCTTCGACCTGTCCCCAAATGCTTCATGCAGCCGCCGCCGTGTATTCGCGAGGCCGACGCCCTCCGCACGGGGATGAAATTCGCCGCGGTTGGCGATCTCGATGCGGACCTGTTCGGTCTCGAGAGTGCAGCGTACGGAAACCCAAACCGCGCCCGGCGTCTTCGCCGCGCCGTGACGGATCGCATTCTCGACGAGCGGCTGCAGCAGCAGCGCGGGAACGCGCGCGCCGAGGACCGGCGCGTCGATGGTGATGGCCAGGCGGGAGCCGAAGCGGATCTGTTCGATGTCGAGATACTCGCGCACGAACCCGATCTCTTCGCCGAGCGGAATCCACGTGCGCCCCTCGGTCTCGGCGGTGATCTCGTAAAAGCGCGACAGCCGCGCGAGCATGGCCTCGGCCGCGGCGGGATCGTGGCGCACGAGCGCCATCACGGAGTTGAGTGCGTTGAAGAGAAAGTGCGGATTGAGCTGCGAGCGCAGCAGCTGCAGGCGCGCCATCGAGAGGCGCGTCTCGAGCCGTTTCTCGCGCAATGCGCGCTCGCGCTCCTCGCGATCGGCGAGCAGGAAGCGGCCGATGAGCAGCGCGCACGCGGTGATGAGAATCGGCGCCTCCGGGCGCCGCGTCGCGAGGCGCATCGCCGTCGGGACGCGCTTGTCGAGCAGGAACCACTCGCGATCGCCGAAGTGATACCAGCGGTTCGTCCAGGCGAGGTTGCCGTACAGAAACTGTCCCGCAATCGCGCAGGCGAGGCAGAGGAATGCGATCGCCGCCGCCTCGAAAATCTTCGAGCGTGCGCGGCGGAGGATACGATCGAGAATCAGAAACGCCGGCACGATCATCGCCAGCCAGATCGCTACCTGCACCGCCGTCGTGCGCAGATGCGCCGCGGTGATGTAGTCGTAGCGCATGAGGATCTCGACGATCTGCAGCGACCACGCGACGACGAACAGCAGCGGAAACGTCAGCAGCAGCGACGGCAATCGCTTCATGACTTGCTCCGCAGCGAGTCCGCGACCGATGTAATCATCGATTCCGCTTCGGCCGGATCGTCGCGGAGCTTCTGTGCGATGCGCGCAAAGCTCGCGGTGATCTCGTGCGGCGCGATCCGGCCCTGCATCGCCTGCAGCTCCGCCGCGGCGAGCTCCCGCTCTTTCTCCGCGACAGACAGCTCGCGCCGTTCCGCGCGCGCACTCGCATCGAACGCCCACGTTCCGCCGACCGTCGCCGCGTAAACGAGCAGTTCGTTCAGGTACCAGTGCACGAGCCATCTCTCGAAGCGGATGCCGAGGACGCACGCGCCCCACGCGCCGTTGTAGTCGTAGCAGAAGACGAGGCGATGCAGGACGAGCTTGATGAGAATCAGCACGATTGCGACGGCGCCGTGCAGCAGCACCCGCGGCGGACCGTAGCGCCGCGCGAGCGCGACGAGGAACGGCACGAGCGGCGCCCACATCAGATAGATCGCGGCGACGAAGGGATACTGCATCGGATACATGGGCGGCGCGCCGAGACGGATGCTGATCCAGGACGAGCCGACGATGGCCAGGCCGATCGCCGTCCAGAGCGTGGCGAAGAAGGCGATGACGCGCGGCGCGTGCATGAGGGAAACGCTATCGCGCGCGGGCGCCGGCACGCGCGGCGATGGGACGGCGGCGGCACTGCGAGGGACGGCGGAGGACATGGCCGGGACGGTCACGGCATCATAGCCCGCCGTCCCGCGGATCGCCCGCGCCGTCACAAAACGGACGATGCCACGAAGACTTATACGTAGTTTCGTGCGCAATGAGATTCGCGATCGCACTCTTCCTCATCGCTGTCACTGCCGACGCTCGCGTGCGCGCGGTTCGGAAGCCGGTGATCGAGCCCATCGTGCAGTTTCGCGGCGACACCGGCCGCACCGGCGTCGTTCCCGGCACCGGGCCGCGCACGTTCACGCGCGTCGCGTGGCAAACGTCGATCGGCGAGGCGTCGTTCACCGCGCCGGTGTATGCGAACGGACGCGTTTACGTTTCGAACGGTAGTGGACGAATTGTGGCCCTCGATGCGGCGAATGGAACCGATGTTCTGGATGTCCGAGCCAGCTCGGCGCATTCACATCCCCGTCACGGTCGCGAACGACGCGGTGTATGTCTCCGGCGAAAACAAGCGCACGTATGCGCTGAGCCTCGCGAACGGCACCACCCTCTGGTCCTTTCTCGCCGACGACTGGAGCGCCCGCGCGCCGCTCGTAGCGAATGGCGTAATGTTCCTCGGCACGGAGGCCGGCAGCGTGTACGCGCTCGACCTCGCAACGCGCGCACCGCGCTGGCGCTTCAGCACGAGCGCGCCGGTGCACTCGACGCTCGCGCTCGATGAAGGGCGACTGTTTTTCGCCGCGCTTGGATACGCTCTTCGCGGTCAACGCAGCCACGGGACAGGAGTTGTGGCGCAAGCAGCGCGAGGGCGCGTGGTTCAACTTCAGCGTCAGCGACGGCGTGGTGTTCGCGACGGCGAGCGATGGCGGCGTGTACGCGCTCGACGCTCGCACCGGCATCGAGCGCTGGCACGTCACCTCGCCGAACATGTTCTGGGCGGAGGCTTCGGTGCTGAATGGAATCGTCATTCTCACGAACAACGAGCGGCGGATCATGGCGCTCGATGCGCTCACCGGCGCCACGCGCTGGGCGCGCGAGGTCAACGATGTTCCGGGCGAGGCGATCCTCGCAGACGCCGTCGTTTACGTCGGAACCGCACGCCGCGGCGACGAACCACAACGTCTACGGCGCGTGTACGCCTTCGAGGCCGCAACCGGCACAGAACTGTTTTCGGCCGCCGTCAGCGGCCATGTCTACACTGGAATTGCGGTTGGTGAAGGAAAGCTCTTCGTCATGACTTCGCGCGGTCAGGTTTCAGCCCTCCAATGAAACGATCGCGCCTTGCGTGTGCCGTCGCCGTCCTGCTGCTTGCGTTCGCAGCCGGCGGCGACGTCACCGCGTTCGTCGGTGTGAACGTAGTGCCGATGGATGCGCTCCGCGTGCTCGACGGACAAACCGTGATCGTGCGCGACGGCTTTGTCGAGACGATTGGACCGGTCGCCGAGGTCGCGGTGCCGGACGACGCGCAGATCGTTTACGGCCGCGGGCGCTGGCTGATGCCGGGCCTGATCGACATGCACGTGCACATCCGCGCCGTCGATCTGCCGCGCTACGTCGAGAACGGCATCACCACCGTGCGCGATCTCGCGGGGCTCGACAGCGTGCTCGCAATCGTGCAGCAGCGCCCGTTCGGGCCGCGCATCTACGTCGCGAGCAAACTGCTCGCGGGCCCGAATGCGCAGAATCCGCCCTTCTCGCTCCTGGTCACCAACGCCGCGGACGCGCAATCGATCGTCGACGCGCAGCTCGCGCGCGGCTGCGACTCGATCAAGATCTACGACGACATCACGCGTGTGGTCTACGACGCGCTCGTGAATGCGGCGCACGCGCGCGGCGTGAAAGTCGCCGGACACGTGACGCGCTTCGTCGACATCCGCCACGCGATGGTGATGCAGGATTCGATCGAACATCTCGCCGGCTATCCGCTCGGTGACGCCGCGCTGAATCGCGAGCTCGCGATCGCGTCGCGCGAAGCGGGGGTGTGGAACTGTCCGACGATGGTCGTGTTCACGCAGTACGTGACGCGCAACATGGAGCCGTCGGCGCGGCAGCGATTCCTCGCCGATCGCCGCGCGCTCCTGACGGCGCTGCACGACGCGAACGCGCGCATTCTCGCCGGCACCGATGCCGGTTATCTCGTCCCCGCCGGCACCGCGCTGCACGATGAATTCGACGAGCTCTTCGCCGCTGGCTTCTCTCGTTTCGAGTTCCTCTCCGCCGCCACCCGCTCCGCCGGCGAATACCTCGGCGACTCATCCCTCGGCGTGATCGCTCCCGGCGCACGCGCCGATCTCGTGCTCGCGAATGCGAATCCGCTCGAAGATCACGCCACGCTGCGCACGCCGGCCGGCGTGATGTTGAACGGACGCTGGCTCGCCTACGATCAGCGCCGCCGCTCCGCGCGGCACTAGGTCTTCGCTTTCGCGAGAGACCGCTCAGCATCCGCGACGGCCTGCGCGGTCGACTTCACTTCGTTCGAGGCCGCGCGCTCCTGTTGCTTCGCCTCGGCGTAGCGCGCGTCGATTTCCTGTTTCTGCTTCTCCACCGCCGCGGTGCGGGCGGTTGCTTTCGCGAGCGCCGCTTCCGCGCGCTCCGCTTCGCGGCGCGCGTCGTGGAGCGCCTTCTCTGCGGCTTGTACGCGGCGGCGGGACGCCGCCGGGTCAGCCGCCGGGACGGTGGCGTTCCGGCGGAACAGCAGCACCTTTGCGTCCGCCGGGCTCTTTCCGGCCATCAGCGCGGCGAGCGTGTCGAATCCCGGCGGATCGAGATCGGCGGTGAGACGCCCGGCTCTCGGAACGCCGTCCGTGTTTCCCCACGCGGCGAGCGCTTCGAGCGTGGCCGAGACGCGCCGCATCGCATCGGGCGACGGATCACCGAGGATTGCGGATACTTTTGCCATCAACGCGGCCATCGCCGCTTTCTTCTCGTCGAGGAGACGGCGCAGATCGACGTTCTTGCTTTGTCCGGTTTGCGCCTTGCGAAGGCGCTCGCCCGTTTCGAGCAACTGCTCGATCGCATCCGGATCCTGCCAGTAGAGCTGGTTCACCGCCCACGCCGGCGCGGGTGGTTTGGCGAGCGCTTTCACGCGCTCGGCGTCGAGCGCTTTGCCTTCTTTCTTGAGTCGTGCCGCCAGCGCTTTGCGCGCGCCGGTGAAGTCGCCGAGAGAAAGTTGGAAGAGGGCGTCGATCTCCGTATCGATGCCGCGCTTCGTCGCCATGTTCAGATCCGGATGCCGTGGCGCTGGTAGAAGTTGTAATCGCCGAGGCGCGCGCGCAGCTTGTCGACGACCTCCTCAGGAATGCGCACTTCGTCCGCGGCGACGTTCATCTCCACCTGCCGCGCGTTTTTCGCGCCGGGGATCACGGTCGACACCGCGTCGTCCGCGAGCACGAAGCGCAGCGCGCCTTCCGCGAGCGAGCGCGCCGTGCCGCCGATGATCGACTTCACTTCGTCGACGCGCGGGATCACTTCCTCGAGCCGCTTCGGCGTGAGGAAGTTCTGGCGCACGTCGTCGCCGGAGAACGTCGAGTCGTGGCGGAACTTGCCGCTCAGCAATCCCGACGCGAGCGGCACACGCGCGATGATGCCGTAGCCTTTTTCTTTCGCCAGCGGAAACAGTTCCTTCGCCGGCGCCTGATTGAGCGCGTTGTACAGCACCTGCAGCGCGTAGCCCCAGCCGCGGTTGATGATCTCGATGCCTTCCTCGGGGGTCGTGATCGAGACGCCCCAGTAGCGGATCTTGCCGACGCCCTGCAGGCGATCCATCGCTTCGTGAATCTCGTCGCGCCGCAATTCGTCGAGCGTCGGATTGTGCAGCTGATAGAGATCGATGTAGTCGGTGCGCAGCCGCTTGAGCGATCCGTCGACGGCGTGGGAGATGTGCGCGGGCGAAAAGTCTTTGGTGATCTTTCCGTTGATGTCGCGCGATACGCCGACCTTCGTGGCGATGACGACGTCCTGCCGCCGGCGCGAGAGCACGATGCCGAGGAGCGACTCGCTGCGGCCGAAACCGTAGGAATCGGCCGTGTCGAAGAACGTGACGCCCAATTCGCGCGCGCGCCGGATTGCCGCGAGCGACTCCTCATCGTTCGTCCGCCCCCACCCGTACGGCGTCCCCGCCACGTCCGCGCGCCCCCCGATCCCCCACGCTCCGAAACCGATTTCAGAGACGGTGATGTCGGTCTTTCCAAGCTGCCGGTAATGCATCGCTACAGCCTAACCTGCTTCACGTCCACGATCCCGCGCGCGTGCTGCAGTTCGGACAGCGTGTCTTCCGGCAGCGGGGTGTCGACGGCGACGATCGACATCGCCGTGCCGCCGCTGGAGTTGCGGGCGAGGTTGTATTCGGCGATGTTCACGCCCGATTCGCCGAGGGTCGTGCCGACTTTGCCGACGACGCCGGGGACGTCTTTGTTGATGATGTAGATCAGGTGTCCTTCGGGCTTGAACTCGACACGATAATTGTTCACCGAAACAATGCGCTGATTTTGTTCATGAAAAACTGTGCCTGAAACGCACACTTCTTCCGTCGGCGAGGAGGCGCGGAAGGTGATGAGGTTCGCGTAGTCGCGCGGGGAGGGGTGGGTGGTGGAGGTGAGGGCGATGCCGCGGGTCTCGGCGATCTGTTCGGCGTTGACGAAGTTCACGGACTCGGCGAGGTACGGCGTGAGCAGGCCTTTCAGCGCGGCGACGGAGACGATCTTCGTCAGCCGCTCGCCGATGCCCCACAGCTCGACGGCGACGCGGTTCACGGGGCCGTCGATGATCTGCGCGGCGAAGTGGCCGAGTTTTTCGGAGAGCTTGATCAGCGGCGCGGCGTCGGCGTCGGAGAGGCCTTCGAACGGCAGGTTCACCGCGGAGACGAAGATCGATCCGCGCAGCGCTTCGATCACCATCTCCGAGGTCTGCACCGCCACGCGGTCCTGCGCTTCGGTGGTATTCGCGCCGATGTGCGGCGAGACGATCACGTTCTTCGCGTTGACCAGCGCGTGATCCTTCGCCGGCGGCTCGTCTTCGTACACGTCGATCGCCGCGCCGGCGAGCTTGCCGCGATTGAGCGCGTCCGCGAGCGCCTGCTCTTCGTAGATGCCGCCGCGCGCGATGTTCAGCACGTGCGCGCCGTCTTTCATCTTCGCGATCTCGTCCGCGCCGATCATGCCGCGCGTTTCGTCGGTGAGCGGCGTGTGCACGGTGATGAAGTCGGACGTCGTGAGCAGGCGATCGAGCGACACGCGCTCCGCCTCGACGGCCGCGAACGCGGTGTCGGCGATGAACGGATCGTAGGCGATCACTTTCATCCCGAACGCACGCGCGCGGACGGTGACGCGCGAGCCGATGCGGCCGAGGCCGATCACGCCGAGGACCTTGCCGTTCAACTCGACGCCCATGAACTTCGCGCGCGTCCACTCGCCTCGCTTCACGCTCGCATGGGCCTCGGGGATGTTGCGGCAAAGCGCGAGCAGCATCGCCATCGTGTGCTCGGTGGCCGACATGATGTTCGCCGTCGGCGCGTTGATGACCAGGATGCCGCGCGCCGTGCAGGCGTCGACGTCGACGTTGTCGAGCCCAACACCGGCGCGGCCGATGATGCGCAGGCGATCGCCCGCGTTCACCAGCTCCGGCGTCACCGCCGTGCCGCTGCGCGTAATCAGCGCGTCGGACTCCGCGACCGCGCGCAGCAGCTCATCGCCTTTGAGTCCCGGGCGGTAATCGAGGTCGACATCCGACGGCCTTGCGCAGAATGGCGAGTCCCGAGTCGGCGAGCGTGTCGGTGACGAGAACGCGATAGTCGCTCAAGCTTTCGCCACCTCGGCCAGCACATCGAGCATCGCTTCGAGGTCTTCCACCGGCATGTCGCCCATGTGCCCGATGCGGAACGTCGTTTCCTTCCACTCGCCATACCCACCGCCGAGCGTGTAGCCGCGCTGCTTCATCTCGGCGCGGATTTTCTCCGCGCTCATTGCCGGCGCCAGCGCGGTCACGGTCGCCGAGGCGTGCGCGGGATCGCCGGCGATCCGCGCGAGGCTCTTCGTCCGCTCCTGCGTGATCTCGCGCATGCGGCGGTGCCGCGCGAACCGCGCGTCCAATCCTTCGCCGCGAATGATGTGCTCGAGCTGCGCCGCGAGCGCATAGAAATGCGGGATCGACGGCGTCGACGGCACGCTGTTGTCTTTCGCTTTCTCGACGTAGTTGAGGAAGTCGAAGTACGTGCCGCGATACGGATGCTTCGTCGCGCGCGTGAGCGCGTTCTGCGAGACCGTGGTGACGGTGATACCGGGCGGCAGGCCGATGCACTTCTGCACGCTGGCCAGGCAGACGTCGAGGTTCCACTCGTCGAACTGCACGGGAATCCCGCCGAGGGCAGAGACGGAATCGACGAGCACGAGCGCGTCGGGCGCTTCCTCGCGGACGACCGCCGCGAGCGCGGCGACGTCGTTCGTCACGCCGGTCGAGGTCTCGTTGTGCGTGATCGTGACGGCGTCGTAGTGCGCGCGATGGTGGCGCGCCAGGTGATCGGTCAGCTGCTCGGGATCGAGGGCGCGGCCCCAGCCGGCATCGAGGCGATCGACCTCGTAACCGAGGGACTCGGCGATGTTGTACCAGCGCTCAGAGAACGCGCCGCAGGTCGTGACGAGCACGCGCCGCGCGACGCAGTTCTCCAGCGCCGCCTGCATCACGCCCGTGCCCGACGCGGTGACGACGAACGTGTCCTGGCGCGTGCCGAAGAGCGGCTTCAGATCGGCGTTGATCCGCGCGAACAGCTCGCGGAACTCGGTGCTGCGGTGGCCGATCATCGGCCGCGTCAGCTCCTGCAGGATGGCGGGGCGAACCCAGGTGGGGCCGGGGACGAAGTAAGTGCAGCGGTCGGTCATGGTTCGAGAAGGTACGGCAGCACTGCTTTCAACGTCGGTGCCGTCACGTACACCTCCGCATTCTCCCGCACTCTCGCTCTCTGTTCTACACCGCCGAATCCAATGAAGAGATCGACGACCGGTTTCGTCTCCAGATCGGTCACGCCGTCGCCGATGAATGCGGATTTTCCTTTCGAGCGCGTCAGCACCGCGCGCACGACCAACTCCTTGCCGCCGGAGCGCGCGAGCAGCGAGCGGCGGTCGAAGTCTTTGTAGTGGCCTTGTTCGTCGAATACCAACGCCACGGCATGCAGGTGACGAATGCCGAGATGCTGCGCGAGCGGTGCGACGGCCTGCTCCACGCCGCCGGTGACGAGATGGATGTTCGCGCCTGACTCGCGCAACGTTTGGATCGTCTCTTCTGCGCCGTCGACGAGCGAAGCGACATAGCGTGCGGCGAGGGATTCAATGTCTTGCCGGGAAGGACGCACGATTTCCAATCGCCGGGCATAGACCTCTTCAACAGTCATATCTCCGTTCATGGCGGCGTCAGTGAGACGCTGGATCTCGGGATTGTCCCCGGCCAGTTCAGAGATCCCTTCGATCGTGACGAGCGTGGAGTCGACGTCGAAGAAGATGTGGCGGTATTTGGATTTCATCGTCATGGTGTCATCCCGAGCGTAGCGAGGGATCCCCCGAATCAGGGGATTCCTCGCTACGCTCGGAATGACACGGTGGAACAGTCACGCCGCCTCACGCCTCACAATCGTCAACAGATCCGCAAACCGCTCGAGAAAATGATCCGGCTCCGCGGCCGCGAGCTGATCGCGTGTCGATGACCCCGTGGCCACGACGGCGACGTCCATGCCGCTGTTGCGCGCGGCGCGGACGTCGATCGGCATGTCGCCGACGAAGAGCGCGTCCGCCGGATCGCACGCGACCGATTCCAGCGTCACCAGCAGGTGCTTCGCCTCGGGTTTGCGCGCGCCGGCGAGGTCGGGGCCGACGATCGCGGCGAAATGGCGCGACAATCCTAGGAAATCGAGGATCTTCTTCGAGAAAAACGTCGGCTTGTTCGTGCAGACGGCCATTTTCACTTTCAGGTTCGTGAGCCGCTCCAGTGTCGACTCGACGTCGGTCAGCACCTTCGACTCATCGCAGCACACTTCGTCGTAGCGCGAGACGAACGCGTCGCGCACGCTGCCCGAAATATCGGTGCGCTCGAACGCGCGCTGCAGCAGCCGCTCCATCCCGTCGCCGACGAACTCCTTGATCCGGGCGGTGGTCAGCTCGTGCAATCCGTGCGTGCGCCGCGCGTGATTCACGGCCTCCGCGAGCGCGTTGTACGAGTCGACGAGCGTCCCGTCGAGATCGAACAGCACAGCACGGTAGCGGAGCGCGATCGCGGACATTGAACCGCCGATTCTACGCCCGACGCCGTAATTGACGTTTTTGCAACGCGATCGGGAATCACGGACGCGTATCCTCGTTCCCCTCATCATGCGAAAACTGCTGCTGATCCTGGCTCTTGCCGTCGTTGCGAGCGCTGTCGCGGCGCAGGAGCCGCCGGCAAACACCGAGGCGAAGGCGATCACGGTCGTGGTCGAGCCGCTCGGCGACAACGAAACGGGCGGCGTCGTCGCGCGCGTCGCGTTCAGCTTCGCCTCCCCGCCCGAGGTCGCGCCCGAAGCGCCGCTCTTCCTGCAGGGCTCGTTCATGCAGAACGGCCAGGTCATCCGCAACTTCCGCATCCCGGTGTTCGACGGCCAGCGCGGCCCGATCACCACGATCCAGCCGTTTGCCGCCGGGCCCGCGGAGATCGAAGTCCGGCTGATCATGCCGGTCGAAGAAGGCGCGCCGGTGCTCCTTCACAAGACGATCGAGACGGTCACGCTCGCGAAGACCGGCAAGGCGTACGTCGCCGGCGAGAATGACGGAGCGGAAGGGATTCTCGCCGAGGGAATCGTGCCCGAGACGGTCGGCGCGCTGCGCATCATTCCGCCGCGCCGCGACGTCGCGCTGAATCTCTTCAAGATCGCCGTCGAGGTCGAGCCGCAGGTCAAGCGCGTCGAGTTCTTCGTCGACGGCAAGAAGATCATGGCCCGCAACGCGCCACCGTACAGTGCGGAGCTCGATCTCGGCAAGCTGCCGAAGCGCGTCGAAGTGCGCGTCGTCGGCTACGACGAGCGCGGACGGTACATCGACGCCGACGCCTTCATCGTCAACGAGCGCGAGACGCCGCTCGAAGTGAAGATCACCCGCGTCGTCTCGAACGACGGCGTCGCGCACTTCAAGCTCTCCATTCAGAATCCGAAAGGCACGAACTTCCGTACCGTCGCGCTGTACGCCGGCGACAAGAAGCTGCACGAGTGGACGCGCCCGCCGTACGCGATCGACATCCCGGTCGCGCGGCTCAGCGGCGTCGAGTTCGTGCGCGCATCGGTGATCGACACGACCGGATACGAGGCCGCGGACCTGCTGTTCCTCGCCGGCGATCGCTACATCGAACAGATCGACGTCAATCTGATCGAGCTGCCGGTCTCCGTCACCGATGCGAGCGGCAATCCGATCACGGACCTCAAGCAGACGAACTTCACCGTTCTCGAAAACGACAAGCCGCAGTCGATCACGAGCTTCAACTTCGCGGCGAACCTGCCGCTCTCGATCGGCGTGCTGATCGATCACTCCGGCAGCATGGAGAAGCGGATCGAGGACGCGAAGACGGCGGCGCTCGAGTTCTTCAAGGGCATCATGAAGCAGGGAGACCGCGTCTTCGTTGCGGGATTCGCGGGCGATCCGTCGCGCAACGCGCCGTTCGTCACGCAGATCGCGACACTCCAGGCGCAGGTGGAAGGGATGCCGCGTCCCGCCGGCGGAACGGCGCTCTACGACGCCATCGTCACCGGGCTCTATCGCTTCCGCAACCTGCAGGGCCGCAAAGCGCTGGTGGTCATCACCGACGGCGAAGACACGACGTCGCGCCTGACGTGGGACGACATGACGAGCTATCTCCGCGCGGCGCGGGTGCCGGTCTATTTCATCGGCATCGGCCTCGGCGCGTTCAGCGGCGGCTCGATGAAGTCGATCGCCGCGGAGACCGGCGGGCTCGCGTACTTCATCGGCAACACGAAGCAGCTCGGCGAAACGTACAAACAGCTGGAGAAGGAGTTGCGCTCGCAGTATCTGATTGCGTATCAGAGCGAGAGCACGAAGAAGGATCAGGCGTACCGTTCCGTTCTCGTGAAGGTGGACCGTCCCGATGCGAAAGTTCGCACGATTCGCGGCTATATCCCTTAGCGCCATCGCGCTGCAGGTGCACGCCGCCGACCTTCGCACGATCAAAGAGCCGGCGAAGATCGCGACGGTGTTTCCCGCGGCGGCGAAGCTGCGCGTGGTGAACGTGTGGGCGATGTGGTGCGTGCCGTGCGTCGCGGAGATGCCGGACCTTCGCGCGATCGACGAGCAGTTCGGCGCCGAGGTCGCGTTCGCGGGCGTGTCGCTCGACGACATGCTGCCGGATGCATCGCCGAAGCCGGTGGTGAAGTTCCTCGACAAATACAAGATCGCGTATCCGAACGTGTACTACACGGGCAATCCCGACGCCCTCGGCGACTACCTCAACTTCAGCGGCGAGATCCCGATCACGATCGTTTACGACGGCAAAGGCAAAGAGCTGTGGCGCCATCAGGGGCGCCTCGACAAAAATCAAACGATCGCGCAGTTGCGCGATCTTCTGCGGAGGAAGCAATGAAGAAGACCCTGTTTCTGATCACACTCCTGGTTGCGATGGTCGCGGGTGCCGACGAGATCGCGGTCGGGGCCAACGCGCCGGCGTTCTCGCTGGTGAATGCGGCCGACGGCAAGACCGTCGCCATGAAGCCGGCGGACGGCAATCTGAAAGTCGTCGTCTTCACCTGCAACGGCTGCCCGTACGCGAAGGCGTTCGAGCCGCGCATCATCGAGCTCGCGAAGCAGTTCCAGTCGAAAGGCGTGAAGTTCTACGCGGTCAACCCGAACGACGACGCGCAGTACGACGTCGAGACGCTGGCGAACATGAAGTCGCGCGCCGCGGAGAAGGAGTATCCGTTCCCGTATCTGAAGGACGGCGACAGCAAGGTCGCGGCCGCGTACGGCGCGCGCGTGACCCCGCACGTGTATGTGGTCGACGGCAACGGCGTGGTTCGCTACAAAGGCTACGTGGACGACTCGGCGAAGCCGGCGGACCGGAAGACGACCGGACTCACGGATGCGCTGGGCGCGCTGCTGAACGGACGCGACGTCGCGAACAATGACACGCGCGCGTTCGGCTGCACGATCAAGTGGAAGGGATAAGAGGCGCAAAGGCTCAGGGGCGCAAAGGCTCAGAGGGTTCCACTTTGAGCCTCTGAGCCCCGGCCCCCTCTGAGCCTATCCAGCCATCCGCGCGTACGCGCTCCGCAGCATGGTGATGCGTTTCACGTAGTTCCTCGTTTCAGGAAACGGGATTGACTCGATGAATTCGTCCATCGGCTTGCGGGGCGCGGCGCGCCGCCACTTCATCACGTTGCCTTGCCCGGCGTTGTAGGACGCGATGGCGAGGTAGTCGTTGCCGCCGAACATGTCGATCAGCATGCGCAGGTGGAACGTGCCGATCTTCACGTTCGTGCTCGGATTCTCGAGCCGTGGAGAAATGCCGAGGCGCTTCGCGTGCTCTTTCGCGGTCGGCGGCATCAGCTGCATCAGACCCGTCGCGCCGACGGGCGACTTCGCGCGGATGTTGTAGTAGCTCTCCTGCAGGATGAGGGCGCGCACGAGATTCGGATCGACCTTGCGCTCCTCCGCGTGCTCTTCGATCTCTTCGCTGTACCGCAGCGGGTAATACATCTTCAGGAAATACGCAGGCACCGAATCCTGCTCGACGGTCGCCAGCTGCGGCCACGCTCTTTTCAGTGACCGGTACAGCAGCACCTTGTCCGCGCCCATGGCGTTGTAGACGTCCGCCATCAGCGCCTCGGCGAAGCGGACATTCGACGGATTCGAGTTGCGGCGGATCTCCAGCGTCGCCTCGCGCATCGCCGAGAGCGCGGTCAGCTCGTACGCGAGCTCCAACTCGTCCGGCATTTCCTTCTCCGCGAGCTCGCTCCAGTCCGGCCCCGTTTTTTCCAAAGGATTCGAGCGATTCTCCTCGCGCTTCGCGCCGCGCGCGATGGCGTGGCGTGCATAGAGATCCGCGTACGGCGCGCTGGCGAGCTTGCGATAGATCGCCATCGCCTCCTCTTTGTTGCCCTGCCGCTCCGCCGTGCGCGCGTACCAGTACTCGGACTGCCTGCGCACGTTTGCCTGCGTGTACGTCGACGAGATGAACTTGAACAGCTGCCGCGCGGTCGGGAGATCGCCGCGCGCGTACGCCGCCCATCCTTTGTCCCAGAAGTGCTGCAGCGCCGGATCGGCATCGCGATCCAGCTTGATCACGTCCGGGAGGAGCTGCTGGATGTATGCATCCTGATTCTTCGTCGCGGCGCGGGTGATGAGCGTATCCAGCGTCTCGCGCCGCACCTGCGCATCGAGCGGAAGCGAGAGCAGATCTTTGAGACGCTCGCTCGTGAGCCGGTCGTACTCGTCCTTCTTTTTCTTCTTCGCGAGATCGACAAGCTTCACCTGCTTCGTGACGGTTTGATACTTCGGCTTCGTCACCGTGCGCCGCTTCTTTCCCTTGCCGACGCGCACCTTCGTCGTGCCGACTTTCTTTTTCTCCTTCACGTTCTTGATCACGATCGGATTGATCACCGAAGAGAGCACGGTGTAGTTCTTCGCCGCGTACCGCAGCGCGGGAACGGCGGTCTTGTACTGGCCGGACGTGAGCGGCTCGAGGATCTTGTTCGAGTCTTCGTAGCGCCTCACGAAATGCAACGCGATGCCGCGTTGCAGCGCGATCTCGTCTCGCAGATGCGGCGCGGCCGGCGCGAGCGCGGTCAGCTCTTCGAACGCGGTCTGCGGATCGGCGCTGAATGTGAGCGCGACGGCGCGCTCGATGCGCTCCGATGCGGTGAGCGGCAGCGGATCCTTGTCCGTCGTCGCGGTGAGCGCGCGCACGATCGCCAGCGCTTCCTTCGCTTCATTCGCGCGCGGGTTGTGGATGACGATCGCGCGGGCCATGTAGAGCGCGCCGGCGGCGTCGCCTTCGCGCAGCCGCGCCTGCGCCGCGCCGAGGCGCGCCACCGCGGCGGCGGGCGCGGGCGTGTCTTTGCGGCGGGCCAGCGACGCGTAGACCTCGCCGGCGCGGTGGAAGTCGCCGCGCGCGTTGTAGAGATTCGCGAGCGTGAACGCGGCGTCGCTGCTGTGAATCATCCGCGGCGCGCGGCTCCAGAGTTGCGCGAGCGTCCCGCGCGCCGCGGCGTCATTCCCCGCGAGCTGATAGCTATTGCCGAGGTAGTAGAGGCGGTATTCCTCGACCCGGCGCGAGCCGAAGGTGAAGGAGGAAAAGTGTTTGACGGCCTCCGCGCCTTCGTTCTTCTGCAGCGCCTGCATGCCGGAGGCGAACACCTCGCGCAGCTTTTGCAGATCGGGCGGCGCCTGCGGCTTCTGCGGAAGCTCCGCCTTTTCTTCAGTCTCGCCGGGCCGGAGTTTGTAGTAGGCGGTGATGCCGACGAGGCCGGCGATCACGAGCGTGATTACGGTGACGAGCAGCCATCGCCGGCGAAGCATTTGAAGCACGGGAACTGCTCAGTGCTAGAGAGTTGCCACTACAGCCCGAGCGAGTCCGCTTTCCCGTCCGCCAGGATCCGCACGAGCTCGTCATAAAAGTAGTTCGACACCTTCCGCACGTCGTCGCCGATGCGTTCGTCGTACATCTGGCGGCTGCGGTCGATGTCTTCTTTCAGACGCTCGTAGAGGTCGTGGTTGCGGCGGCCCTGCTCGACCTTCGCTTCGTTGTAGAGCTTGATCTCCGAGACGAGCAGGCGCGCGAAACGCCGCGCTTCGTCATGTCGCTTCGCATCTTCGGATTGCGGGCCGCCCGCGTTCCCGCGACTGAGATTCGCCGGCGGAACGTACTGCGTTGACGGACGCTCATCCGAGGGTGCGGCCGGAGGCGGTGGAGGAGGAGGCGGTGGCGCCTTCGGCTCGATCGCCGGCACCTTTGCGGTCGCCGCCGGAGCGGAGAACTCGTCGGCTGCCGGCACGTTGAAGTTCGGCCGCTGCGCGGCCATCATCGCGCGCAATTCCGCGGCGTTGATGGCGACGGTGCCGGCGTCGGTGCGTGTCGGGATCGACTGCGCCGGCGTTGGCGTGGGTGTAGGCGTAGGAGTGGGTGTCGGAGTTGGAGTCGGCGGCTTCGGGGTTGGTGTGGGCGACGGTGGAGGAGGCGGCGCAGGTTTCGGCTGCGGCTCCGGTGCTGCGAGCGCGGGAGCGGCGGAATCGTTGAGACTCGGCGACGGGCTCTTCTTGCGGATCGCGAGCGTGTCGACGAGGAGGCCCGTCGTGAAGACGAGCAACTCGATCGCCGCGACGTCGAGCTTCGCCACATCATCGCCAACCGCGTCGACGTACACCGCCGCGGCGACTTTGTCCTTGATCACCATCGGCACGAGCACGGCCCGATCGGAGCCGGCCATGCCGAGGCGCGTCGCGAGGTTGTTGCCGTCGTATTGCACGACGTGCTCGCCCTTCAACAGTTGGTCGAGCTCCGGAATCAATCCCGGCGTCGCATTGAAGCGCTTGACCATCTCGTCGTTGCCGCCGTGCGCGGAGAAGCCGGCGCCTTTCCAGCCGCCGAACGTCGTCTCGTTGCGGAGGATCAGCAGCGCCGCGCGCGAGCCGAAGCGGAGGCACTGCTCGAGCAGCGCGTTCAGCACATCGACCTGCGACTTGTTGCGCTCGATCGCCGCGACCGCTTCCTTCAACTCGTTCGCGCCGGCGCCGGCCGGTGCCGCCGCGGGCGCGGTCGGACGGTCGGCTTCGATCGCCTCCTGCAGGTCGCCGATGGATCGCTGGATGTGCGGAAGGAAGTTGATGGAGTTGACGTCGGCCTGAACGCTCTGCAGGGCGGCTTTCAGCTGCTGGTCCACGGCGATACGGACGTCTTCGATCGACGAGCGGATCTCGTCCACCATCCTCTCGACCGACTCACGCACGTGAGTATCGATCGAGCCCGCGACTTCCTCGCCCCGCACGGCCATAAATCCTCCGGATACTGTAGGTTGGCGACCGCCAAACCGAATGGCGATTATAGTCAGGAAACGCGGCCCGTGCTAACTTGTCCCCGGTGCGTGTTTTCGTCCTTGTTTCAGCGCTGCTGACGCTTTTCGCGGCCGCCTGCGGCAACCGCGGCGCGCAGGCCGATCATCAGGCCGAATGGCGCAACGTGCTGCAGCACAAGAAAGCCGCCGCGTCCGCCGAAGCCACGCCGCATCAGAAGCAGCTCTACGCCGACTCCGTCCGCGCGTTCGTCGAGAAGCATCCGACCCACGGCCGCGCGCGCGAGGTGTGGACGCGCATCCAGCTCGAGTTCGCGAACGATCTCGCGGCGGTGGGTCGCTACCAGGACGCGATCCGCTTCTATCGCGCCGCGCTGATGCACGATCCGACCAACGACCTGGCCCGGCGCGGAATGGCCGCGGCGATGGCGAAGCTCGCCGTGACGCGCGAAAAGCTCCTCACGCTGGAGAAAGGGATGTCGCATCGCGAGGTGGCGTCGATCCTCGGCAAGCCGATTCCCGGCTGGACGGCGACCAACAAACGCCCCGGCACGACCATGGAGGCGTGGTACTACCGGATGAGCAACGGCAGTCTCGCGGCGGTCTACTTCCGCAACGGAAAGGTCCTCGCCGCCGAAGAAACTTCGGATGCGCAGCTCGGACGGTTCAATTCTTGAAATCGCTTACGCGGGCCCGGCGTTTCCATTAGCGCAATGCCACTCTACGAATATCAATGCGCGCAGTGCGGAGAGCGGGAGGAGATCATTCGGAAGTTCTCCGATCCGCCGCATACGCAGTGCGCGAAATGCGGCGGCGAGCTGAAAAAGCTCTTCTCCGCGCCCGCGATCCAGTTCAAGGGAAGCGGCTTTTACAAGACCGACTACGCGAGCAAGCCCGCGACGTCGGAGTCGAAGAGCGAGTCGAAGACCGAAACGAAGAGCGAAACGAAGAGCGAAACGAAGAGCGAAGCGAAGACCGAAACCAAGAGCGAGACGAAGTCCGAAACGAAGTCCGAAACGAAGTCCGAGACCAAGTCCGATTAGCCATGTACCTCTACGCCGAAGCGAAGCAGTTCAAGCGCCGCGCGGACTCCGTCCTCGAGGAAGTGTTCCGTTCGATCTTCGAAGAGATCGACATGGACAAGCTGCGCGCGGAAGTCGACGCGCTGCGCGAGGCGGCGCCCGATTTCGCGGCGAAGCAGCACGCGCGGACGCTCGCGCGCCGCACGGCGATCCGCTGCGCCGCGGCGGGCGCGGTCACCGGCCTTCCCCTCGGCCTCGCGGCGATCGGCACGCTCGGCGCCGACCTCGCCTATCTGATGTATCAGCAGTTCCGTCTCATCGTCGGCATCGCCGCGATCTACGGACACGACCTCACCAGCCGCGAGCGATTCGGCGAGGCGTTTTCGTGTCTCGCATACGCGACCGGCGTCGGGGCCGGCAAGCAAGGCATCGCTCTCCTCGGCTCTGCGGGCATGATCGAGAAGATCTCCGCGCGTGCCTTTCGCGAGCAGCTCACGAAGCTCATCCCGTTCGTCGGCATCATCTCCGGCGGCGCGTTGAACTACGCATCGGTGCACGCCGTCGGCCGCGCCGCGATCCGCTACTACGAGTCGCTCGTCGACCCCGACCTGGCCGAAGAGATCTGGGCCGAGGGCGATCGCGAACACGCTTAGAAACGGCGGGCGAGCGGGCTGGCGGGCAAGCGGGCAAGCATGTTGTTTTGCACGTTGCGCGTTGTGTTTTTGCCCGCCTGCCCGCTTGCCCGCCTGCCCGCTTCGTTTGTAACCGCACCGTGGAATGTGCGCTCTGCGCCCCCGGTTTGACGCGGTGACTAACGATGCCAAAATTCGAATACGAGTCGCCGGCGGAGACCCACTCCGCATTCTTCGAGCGCAGGCGGCTTCGTCGTGTCCGCATGATCGTGGAGCTCACGCTCAACCTGATCAGCAGTGACCGCACGGTCTCGCATCGCGAAGCGCGCTGCCTCGTCGAATGCGCGCGCAAGGCCATCCTCGACCTCTTCCCCGGATTCGAAGAGCGCTACGGCCAGGTCGTCGAGCCGCACTTCATGCGCATCCTGCAGCAGCGCTGGCCGGAGCAGGAGCTGCACTTCACTTCTCCGTACGAGACCGTGAACTGACGCGCCGCGCGAACACCATCGCCGCCTGATCCTGCGCGATCAACTCCCACTCCTTCGGCGGCCAGTACGCCATCCACGCCGGCATCATGGTCTTCTTCTCCGGTTGCCGCGTTGAGCACCTCGATCGGCGGCCGCCGCTCATCCACCGCGAGATCGATGCGGTACTTGCGCAGCAGCGCATTCCACGCCCGCCCGTCGACGCGCGCCCGCGCGTACTCGGGGATGAACGCGTGATAGAGCTCATTGCGCCCGTCGGTCAACACGCGCCGCTCCGGATAAAACGACCAGATCAGAAACCCGCCGAATTGATCGGGGTTGTAGATGTTGCCCTTCAAGCCTTTGATGCGCGCGACGGCTTCGAGGGGAAAACGCTCCGGTGGGAAGCCGATGCGGTGATCGGTTCGCACGGCGACAAAAAGCACGAGCGCGGCAGCAGCCACATACTCGAGTAGCGCGCGCTTCCAGCGCGCCTCCACCAGCAGCGGAAACGCCGCAAACCAAAGCGGCTGATTCCTTACATGCGCGACAGCGAGATACGCCAACAGCAGCGCAAGAAGAACGGGCCCCAGATCATCGTGCTTGATCACAAACGCGACAACAGCAACGATCAAGCTCACGTACAGCAGCGGAAAAACGAGCGGCGCGCTCGGCAGCCACTCCGCATTCACAAACTCCCCGCCCGAAGCGAACAGCGTCAGCTTCAGCGGCGCGATGATTCCGTAGATGCCGAACGGATTCACCAGCAACGCCGCCGCCCCCGCAAGCGTGATCCGCCAGTTCCGCGTCAACAGAAACGCGATCACCGGCGCGAGCAGCGCCGAAGGATGCACGTTAATCCACAACACAACAAGCAGCGCATAAAGCAGCACGTTATTACGTCGCGTAATCACAATCGCAATTGCAACGAAAAGTGCTGCGATACTGGCGGGCCGCAGATCGAGCGTGGCCATCGCCCCCGCAAACGCGAGCATTGTGAGCAGCACGTTCTCGGAGAAAAAGTAGAGAAACGCGAACAGCGAAGCGATGAAGAGCGAGCGAAGCAGCGAGACGTTCACGCCGTTGAGGGCGTAGAGCACCACCTCGAACAGCCACTCGCCGTTGATCCACGGCGTGCGATCGCTGGCAATGGTGAACGGATCCGTCGCCGGTAGCTCGCGATGCTCGACGATCCACCGGCCTGTCGCGAGATGCCAGAAGAAATCGTAGTTGCGGACCGGTCCGATCGACGCAAATGCAACTACGACAAATAGGACGATGAGGACGATTCGCTTCAAGAAGAAGCGATCATAGCGACGTCACCGGCAGGTGACTATAAAGAGTCGCCCAGACGCAGCAGCTCGACGTCGCCGTTCACCGTCACGATCTTCAGCCGGTGCTCGCCGCCGTTCACTTCACCCGACACGCGCCGGCTCCCGGGCTGCGAGTGAATGCTCAGCGGAAACGCGGCCTCGAAGTCGCCGTTCACCTGCGCCAGATCCACCGTGAACGACGCATCGTTCGGCAACGTCGCCTCCACGCCGCCGTTCACGCTCTTGAACTGCGCGCCCTGGAAGGCGCGGGTGAACTTCGCCCGCACGCGCCCGTTCACCGTCGTCGCGCTCATCCGCTCGGCGCCCGTTACTTCGGCGTCGATCGTGCCGTTCACCGTCGAAAGATCGGTCTCGCCGGCGATGCCGCGCGTCACGATCCGGCCGTTCACCGTCTTCATGTCGAGCGAAACGCTCGGCGGCACTTTCAGCACGTAGCTGATCTGCACGTTGTCGCGATCCCAGAACAGGAAGTGAATCCGCTTCTTGGTTTTCAGGCGGCTGATCCGCAGCGTGTCGCCATCCATCTCCGTCTGGAACAGGCCCTGGTTCTCCAGCTCCGGCCGCGGACGGATGCGTCCCTTCACCACCGCCTCGAGCGAGATTTCCTTCGTATCCGCCGCCTCGACGCGCACGCTGCCGCTCACTTCGATCACCCGGATCTGGCGGACGTCCGCCGCCGGCCAGCTGCGCGTCACCGTCGCGGTGCGCGTCGGCCCGACGCTCTCACGGCCGCACGCGGCCAGAAGAACGAAGGCGAGCAAATAAACGCTGCGGAGACGGTTGTTCATAGGACACCTGCAGCTGGGTTGTACGAGTTTCGCCGAGAGAGGTTTCATTGGACAGCTCCCAGACGCGCCTCCTGCGCATCGCCGCATTTCTCGTCGATGCGCTCACGATGTCCCTCATTCTGATCCTGCCCGGAGCAGCGGTCAGCTACGGCCTCACCTGGAGCGGCTCGCCGCGCGGCATCCAGATGGTCTGGTGGACCGCCCTCGGCATCCTGATGGTGGCCATGCTGATCCGCGACGGCTTCCGGGGCCGTTCCATCGGTAAGCAACTCCTCGGCCTGCGCCTGCTCACGCCGAACGGCGAAGGCTGCGGCTGGTTCCGGTCGCTGATCCGCAACCTGCCGCTGCTGATCCCGCTCTGGAACCTGGTGGAGGTGGTGCTGGTGCTGATGGGAAAACCGCGCACCGGCGATCGCATCGCGCGGACGACTGTCACGGAAGAGTGAGTCTGAGCTCTCTCAGTCGTTTCCTGAACTCGTCCACATGCGATGTACGCACGTCAAATGTGAAGACATTTGTTTCTTCGTACGATTCGTCGATCAGCACGACATCCGGCGGATTCACAAGCCTGTAGATCATTCCCAACGCATCGAACGGCACGATCACCTTCACCCGCCCGTACACGTATCGATCAACGAGCGTCGCCTGCCGCAACGTCTCCGCCGCACTCTCGCGATACGCGCGCGACAGCCCGCCCGTCCCGAGCTTGATCCCGCCGTACCACCGCACCACCACCACCCCGACGTCGAACAGCTCCGCTCCTTCGATCGCATTCAGAATCGGCTTCCCCGCCGTTCCCGACGGCTCGCCCGCATCCGAGCTGCGCGCGCGCTGCTCCGCGAACAAACGAAACGCCCAGCAGTGATGCGTCGCATCGAAGAACCGTTTCTGGATCTTGGCCAGCTCCGCGAAAAACTCCTCGTCGCTCGCGACCGGAAACGCGATGCCGAGAAACTCCGAGCGCTCGATCTTGATCGTGTGCTCCACGCGCGCGCCGATCGTGCGGTAGTGATCAGACATTGCGGTACGCCGAGACGTTGCGGTTGCCGCGCAGAAAAAATCGCAGCGGCCACGCCGCCGCGTCGCCGGAGTTGTCGATGCCGATGCGCGGGCTCACGGCGATGTCGCCGACTTCCTCGTCACGTTGCGTGATGAACAACGTGTCGCCGAGAAGACTCTCGCCATCGAGGCGGCGATCGATGTCCATGGCCATGCAGATCTTGCCCGGCCCGTTCATCAACTCCCAATCGCGCTTCGCCTTCGGCCTGCGCGTGCGCATCGACTCGATTCCCTGCAGCGGTTCCGCGCCGCGCAGCAGCACGGCCTCGGCGAGGTCCGCTTCCTGCGTCACGACGTTGAGGCACCAGTGCATGCCGTAGGTGAAGTACACGTATGCGTGTCCACCTTCGAGATACATCGACTGGTTGCGCTCCGAGCGCAGCCCGCGCCGGGCGTGGCTGGCCATGTCGTTCGCGCCGAGGTAAGCCTCGGTCTCGACGATGCGCGCGGCGAGCAGCTCGCCGTCGAGCTGCCGCCACAGCACGCAGCCGAGGAGCGCGCGGGCGACGGTGACGGTGTCGTGGAGATAAAACGAGCGCGGAAGCTTGCGACGCGGCTTCATCGCTTGTGCGTGAGCTGGTCCTCGGAGGTGTGCCGGCCGATGATCGTCAAGAGCTCCGCGTGCACGCGCGGCGACGCGCCGACGATGTTGCCGCGCTCGAGCCAGCGCTGCCCGCCGGAGAAGTCGGACACGATCCCGCCCGCCTCCGTGACGAGCAGCGATCCCGCGGCCACGTCCCACGCCGCGAGATGCATTTCGAAGAAGCCGTCGAACACGCCGGCGGCGGTGTAGGCGAGGTCGAGCGCCGCGGAGCCCGCGCGGCGCACACCTTTCGAGATGCGGATGATGTCGGTGAAGATCGCGACGTACGAGTCGATGTAGTCCTGCGCGCGGAACGGAAAGCCGGTGGCGAGGAACGAGCCCTCGACGTGCTGCTGATCGGAGACGCGCATGCGCGTGCCGTTGCGAAACGCGCCGGCGCCTTTCTCGGCGGTGAAGAAGAGCTCGCGCAATGGCTCATAGATCACACCGGCGATCGACTCGTCGTTCTGGCGCAGCGCGATCGACACCGACCAGATGGGAAAGTGCTGCAGATAGTTGGAGGTGCCGTCGAGCGGATCGACGATCCACGTGCGCGTGCTCGTGCCCGCCGGTGCGCGTGCCCTCCTCGCCGAGGAACGCGTCGTCGGGGCAATGCTCGCGGATGAAGGAGACGATGGCCTCCTCGGACTTTCGCGGTCCGCGGCTGAAACCCAATCGTTGCGCGCCTTCAGATCGGCGTCTTCCTTGCCGAGCTGCTCCCAGTATTTGAGGAGAACCTCCGCTCCGCGCCGTGCCGCCTGGACGGCGATCTCGATGTCACTCATTCTTCTTGTCCTTCAAGACACCTATCAGTTACGCTTCCCGGCCTTCCATGAGCATGAGGAGTACCCGGCGGCGCGCGAGCGCCACGGACGCGGCCCTGTCGCGCCACTTCGCGTGGGATCACGCGCTGGTGGCGACCCTGCGGCATTCTACGTTGCCGTGGGACGACACGCTCGCGCTCACGCCGCTCACGGACGCGCGCTCCCTCGGCGCGCGCGACCGCCTCTCGCTGCTCGCGCAATTCGCGGCGCATCACGCGCTGCTGCAGTTCGCGGGCATCGCCGACGGCGAGCTCGATCCGGCGGAGTGGGCGTTCGTGCAGAAGCGCGGCAGCGACGTGCGATTGATTCGCACCGCCGCGCGCGCGGTCGACGAATCGCCGCCCGCGCTGACGCTCGCGCAGCAGTTCGCGGAGCAGGTCGGCGCGACGCTGGACGTGCTGCAGCAATCGTGGGCGCGCGCGGATGCGGTGTATGCGGAGGCGTATCAGCGATTGACGGCCGGCGCCGCGGCGGATTTGCGGTGGATGAAGCGAGCCGCGTGCGGCGCGATTGCGGCTCCTGGGCCGGAAGGTCTACTCACACTCACAACTGAGCAAGGCCGATTCGCCTACACCGGCGACGACTGCATCGTCTCCGTTCAACGGTATTTCGATGGCGCGACCGTGCTGCGCGGCTCGTCGCCGCTCGAACGTTTCTCCGCGTTGCGCCCGCTCATCACCGACGTATCGCTCGACGTCGCCTCCGCCGCAGATCGCATCATCGCTTCCACCGTCCGCCCGCTCTTCGTCGTAGCAAACCTGGAAGCCTTCGACGCCGCGTCGCGGCAAGTCATCGATCTTTTGATCGGCGCACGTCACGGAACGTGGCTCACGCCGAACGAGGGCGAGCCGCTGCCTTCGACGCGCTGGTTCGTCGTCTCGCCGCGGCTCAGAGCGCTCACCGGAGATCTCGAGCAATTCGTCGAATCACCCGCATTCGCGGCGTATCTCGCACACGGCGACGTTCCTCCGCCGCGTGTCGTGCTCCCTGCGCTCGCGGAACCGGCGCGCTCGTACGTCGGCGCGCTCGCGCTCCTCGGCACGCGCATTCCCTGCGACGTCGCGCGCAAGTTTCTCGGCGAGTTTCTGTTTCACGGCGCACTCGAAGACCTGCTCGTCGACGGCGTGACGGCGATCGAAGGCGACGAATTCGTCATCACCACCGAGGACATCCCCGTCTCCTCGCGCGCTTCGATCAGCCGCGTCGCAGCGGCCCACGCGAGCGGCGTTCGTGCCGCGCTGCTATGGCTCGATGCCGGCGACGCCGCGCAAGCCGCGGCGGTGCTCGAGCAAACGGAGTGGAGCGACGCCGAGTCAATCGTCGCTGAGCTGCGCCGCGTTCCGCTTTCGATCCTCACACCCTCGCTCGCGCGGCGCTACGCGCACGCGCTCGTCGATTGCGGCCGCTATCGCGACGCGCGCGACATCGCTTCCGGCGACGAGCTTCTTCTTGCCCGGATCGAACGGCGAATGGGCGACTACGCGACCGCACTCGCGCGGCTCGAGCGGATGCCGCCGTGCGTGTTGCACGCCGAAGTGCTTCGCTTGCTGCAGCGATACGACGACGCGGCGCGCGTGCTCGATGCGTGCGAGGAGAGCGAGCAGCGCTCGTACGAGCGCGCGGTACTGAGCGTCGACGCCGGCAACGACGCCGATCGCTCATGGATGAGCGAGTCCTATCTGTCCTCGCGATTCACGACCTATCTGTCGCAAGGCGCGGATGCCATCGACCACGCGAAAGAATCCCACCGCCGCGCGCGCTGCATGATCGAGCGCATCGACGCCTCGCTCGATCGCGTCTTCGCCACGTTCTCGTCCGGCGATTGGAACGCCGCCCGCGTCGCGGCGGTCGAGGCGCTGCAGGAAGTCGAAGAAACCCAAGGCGATCGCGCCGCCGGCGGCATCCTCTTCACGCTCGCCTTCCTCGCCGCCGACGACGGCCAGCACGCGCACGCCTCGCAGCGCATCGCCCGGCTGCGCCATTACTACTCCGGCACGAGCGACGAGCTACGCCTTAATGAACTGCCGCTGCTCACCGCGCATCTCGACTTTTCGCGCGGCAAGCTCGCCGACGCGAAGCGCGCCGCTGACAGCGGTGCTGAATATCGGCAGCGCGCAGATCCGCGAAGCGGCCGCGCTGATCCTCGACGAGATCGATCTGATGGAAGGGCGCAAGATCGCCGCTGCGATCGACGGGCAAATCCGGCAACGTCGAGATGACGCGCCGCCACGAGCTGTTGCGCTCCGGCAAACGCGCGACGTCGTTCGAGATCGCCGCCGACACGCAACCTGTTTCCGCCGACGTCGAGCTGCGCTTCCTTCGCACCGCTGCGATGCGCGAGTTCCCGTTCGCTCCGCACGACTTCGACACGCCGTGGTGTTTTGCCACGCGCAACCGCCTCGGCCAATGGCACGCGATCGGTTCGCATCAACCGGAGCATTTTGATGTCGACGGCGAGCCCGATTGGCTCGAATGCAGCGAGCGCGAGCTGCTCTACATTGAAGGCTGCTCGCGCTGGAGCGGCGAAGCGCGCGAGGCCATCGCGGCGCTCTTCCGCACGCGCTCCGAGAATCAGCGGCTGCGGCGCGTCGTCGAGCAGGAAGAAAACGCGCGGCCGCCGCAGCCCGGTGCGCTCGACGGCATCGTCGGCGACTCTCCGTCGATGCGCGAGATCTGCTCACTCGTCACGCGCATCGCCCGCCGCGACGTCCCGGTCTGCATCCTCGGCGAGTCCGGCACCGGCAAGGAGCTCATCGCCCGCGCCATCCATCGCCATTCACCGCGCCGTCCCAAAACGTTCACGGCCGTGAACTGCGCCGCGCTGCCCGAGAACCTCATCGAGAGCGAATTGTTCGGCCACGTGCGCGGCGCGTTCACCGGCGCCGACCGCGATCGCGCGGGCCTCATCGAGACTACCGACGGCGGCACGATCTTCCTCGACGAGATCGGCGAGATGCCGCTCGGCGCGCAGGCGAAGCTGCTGCGCTTCCTGCAGGAAGGCGAATTCCGCCGCGTCGGCGACACCAACAATCGCTCCGCCGACGTCCGCATCGTCAGCGCCACGAATCGCAAACTCGAGACCGCGGTCGAAGAAGGCCGCTTCCGCGACGACCTCTATTACCGCATTCGCGGAGTCGAAGCGATCATGCCCCCGCTCCGCGATCGCGGCAGCGACGTCGTCCTCCTCGCCTCACACTTCCTCGCCGCCGAGCGCACGAAACACCGCAGCGGCCCGTCAATGCTCGCCCCCGACGTCGAAGCCATCTTCAGCGCCTACGGCTGGCCCGGCAACGTGCGCGAGCTCCAGAACACCATCCGCGCCGCCCACGCCATGGCCGGCGAAGCAAAGGAGATCGACCTCGAACACCTCCCCGAACGCCTCCGCAACGTCGCCCCCGCGAAACTCCCCGCCGGCTCGTATCAGGACGCCGTCGCCCGCTTCAAACGTGACCTCATCGAACGCTTCCTTTCGGAAGCCCGCGGCAACCAGAATCGCGCCGCTGCGATGCTGAAGATTTCGCGGCAAGCGCTCGCGTACCAGATCAAGGAGCTGGGCATTCTGGTCGAAGGCCCAAAGGCAAAGGGGCTCAAAGGCTCAGAGTAGTACGAGCTCGGATCATCTTCGAGAGACCGGCGCCAACCTTAGCGATGACGTCGCGAGCGTCGCCCATGTCTGTGACCAACCGTGCGCGAGAAATGATCTCCAACTGCGTTTCCAGCTCATACAGGGAGCCCCGTGCCTGAACGAGATAGTGCCGCCGGTCCTTCGTCGACAACCGCCCCTCACCTTCGGCGATGTTGCTGGGGACCGATAACGCAGCACGGACGAGTTGATCTGCAATCGCGAATCGCCGCTTCGCAACTAAAGTATCGGCGAGCCCAATCATCCGTACTGCCAATTCGACAGACGCCTCCCACACAAAAAGATTTCGCAATGAATTTGTCATGATCGCTTGGAACCGAGGAGCGACGCGCGGCCGTCGTGTGGGACAACGATCATAACTCACTCCCCTCTTTGAGCCCTTGAGCCTCCCTCGTTCCTCTTCCGTCACACGTCCGTGACGCCACACCCTTAGAATCACCACGTCATATGCGTCGTCCGAAGGTTCTGATCGCGATTCTCGTGCTCGTTGTTGCGGGCTGCGCGCTGTACAGCGAGGTCTCGGTCGGCCCGTTGAACCTCCTGCCGTCGAACATCGAGCGCGGGTCGGATCTGCAATCGATGTTGCGCAAGGCGGACTACTTGCGGGCGATGGAGATGGCGGCGGTGATTGATTCGCGGACGCGGCCCAGCGCGGCCGATCTCAGTCTTCTCGGCTCCGCGTATCTGGCCGCCGGGCGTTTGGATGATGCGCGCGGGCGGTTGCGGGCGGCTCTCGATCTCGATCCGTTCCGCACAACGTACGCGCAAGTCGCGTGGGATCTCTCGCAAGTCGAGTATCTGGCGAACAATTACGAGTCGAGTCTCGAGTGGGCGAAGATCGCGAGTGAGCACGGGCTGAATGTCCGCAAGTGGCACATCGACTATCTCGCTTCGCTGGCGCAGGTGCCGGCGTATCAATTCTCCGGGCGCGGGCGCGATCGGCTCTCCTTCAAATTCAGCAAGCCGGAAGTGCCGCGGGTGCAGGTGCGCATCAACGGCACGAAAGACGTGGAAGCCATTATCGACTCGGGCGCGGTGCTCTCCATCATCTCGGAGCGTCTCGCGGCGTCGCTGCCGGTGAAGCGGCTCGGCCCCTTCGAAGGAACGTTCTTCGGTCTCCTCGGCGAGCCGATTCAGGTGCACTTCGGATTGCTCGAACAGCTGGAGCTCGGCGAGATCGTCATTCGCAACGTGCCGGTGGCGATCATGCCGGACGCGAAGATGCGCTTCCTCATCAGCAAGAGCGAGCAGAGGGAATACCGCATCGACTTTCTCCTCGGCTCGAACCTCTTGAAAGAGTTCCGGATCGAGCTCGATTTCGGCAGCCACCACGTCACGTTCCACAAGCTCACCGCCGCCGACCGCCGCCCCGATCCCGAGCAGAACCTCTTCTTCCACGGCTTCCGCCCGCACGTGCGCGGCGCGATCAACCGGCGCGGCTGGTTCATCTTCATCCTCGACACCGGCTCCGAGATCACGTTCCTCAACGAGTCGAAGCTCTCGCAGCTGCCGATCCAGCTGTTCAACACCGGCGCACACTCGGCGACGCTGCAAGGTCTCGGCGGCGCGATGAAGCGCGGCGCGAAGCTCGAGGACGTCGAGATCGGCATCGATCGCTGGGGCGGAAAATTCGAGACGCTGCCGATGTACACGTCCGACGAAAAAGAAAACGCCGTCGGCATCCTCGGCCAGAACTTCCTCAAGAACTTCGATGTCGTGATCGACTTCGGACGGATGCGCGTCGATCTGAATCGCCGCTAGCTCTTCTTCTTCCGCTCCGCCCAACCCTCGATCGTCTTCTGCGGCGTACGGCTCAGCGCGAGCGCGCCGGGAGGGACGTCTTTCGTGATCGTCGAGCCGGCGCCGACGTAGGCGCCTTTGCCGACGCGCACGGGGGCGACGAGCTGGGAGTCGGAGCCGATGAAGACGCCGTCTTCGAGAATCGTCTTGTTCTTGCGGACGCCGTCGTAGTTGCAGGTGATGGTGCCGGCGCCGATGTTCACGTCCGCGCCGACTTCCGCGTCGCCGATGTACGAGAGGTGCGACGCTTTCGCGCCCTCGCCGAACACTGCCTTCTTCGTCTCGACGAAGTTGCCGACCTTCACGTGCCGGCCGAGCTTCGTGCCTGGACGGAGATGCGCGTACGGGCCGACCGAGGCTTCGTCCTCGATGATCGCGTCCTCGGCGACGGTGCCGGTCTTCACGTGCACGTTGTCGCCGATGCGCACGTTCGTGAGATGCACGCCCGGCTCGATCACGCAGTCGCGGCCGATCTGCGTCGTGCCTTCGATCGTTGCGAACGGATAGACGACCGTGTCCGCGCCGATCGTGACCATCGAGTCGATTACGACCGTCGCCGGATTGCGGAACGTCACGCCCTCGCGCATCAGCTTCTCGACGACGCGGCGTTGGATCTCGGAGTCGACCTGTGCGAGATCGGCGCGTGAGTTCACGCCGAGGGCTTCGACCGGATCATCGACGATCAATGCGCCGACGCGCTGGCCGCGCTCGCGCAGCGTGTGCAGCAGATCGGTCAGGTAGTACTCGCCCTGCGCGTTTTGATTTCCGAGATTGCGCAGGTTGTCGAAGAGCTGCTCGCCGTCGAAGACGTAAATGCCGGCGTTCACTTCGTTGATCTGCTTTTCGGAATCGCTCGCGTCTTTCGCTTCGACGATGCGCAGCACTTCGTCGCCGTCGCGGACGATGCGCCCGTACATCGCCGGATCCGGCAGCTTCATGGTCAACAGCGTCAACGCGTTGCCGGCGCGCGCGTGCTCATCGAGCAGGCGCTGCAGTGTTTCGACGCGCGTGAGCGGAACGTCGCCGGAAAGAATGAGCACGCGTTTCCCGGAAACATGCGGCGCCGCCTGCAGCACGGCGTGACCGGTGCCGAGCTGCTCTTCCTGCAACGCGAATCGCGCGCGATCGCCGACGGCGCTTTGCACCGCTTCGCGCTGATGGCCGATCACCATCACCGGCGGTTGCGCGCAGAGCTGCGACGCGAGATCCAGGACGTAGTCGATGATCGGCCGGCCGGCCGCCTCGTGGAGGATTTTGATTTTGGCGGACTTCATCCGCGTGCCGAGGCCGGCGGCGAGGATGATCACTTCGAGGTTGTCGTTCATGATTCGCGTCTCATTCGCTCCAGCGTCCGGCCGTAGCGGTCGTACAGGCGAAACATCGTCTGTGCCAACGCGGCGGGATCATGCCGCACGTAGTTTCCCTCGGAGATGATGTCGCCGAAGAACGGCGTGACGCCGAGCTCGCGCACCGCGTCGAGGTCGAACTGCACGGGAAACTGGTTCATCGCTTCGTACGAATGCAGGATCGACTCCGACGGCCGACGGCCGTTGATCACCATCACGTCCACGACGAGGCCGGCGTGCTCGATGATCGAGCGCAGGTGATCCTGCGCCGCGTAGTCGTCGGTCTCGTTCGGCTGCGTCATCACGTTGCAGATGTAGACGCGCAGCGCGCGCGCGTTGCGGAGCGCTTCGGCGACCGGCTTGATCAGCAGATTCGGGAGCACGGACGTGTAGAGCGAGCCGGGGCCGATGAGGATGAGGTCCGCGTTCCCGATCGCCACGAGGGCGGCTTCGGTCGGCTGCGCGTCGGGCGGATCGAGAGCGACGCGCTTGATGCGTGCGTGACGCGCGGATGTCGTCGGGGTCTCGCCGATCACCGAGCCGCTGATCGCGACTTCGCCGACGATCTCGCTGCCGTCTTCGAGCAGCGCGCGCAGGCGCACGTCCTCGAGCGTCGACGGATAAATGGAACCGCGAATGTTCAGGACTTCCGCGGCCGCGAGGACGGCGCGGTCGAAGCTGCCGGTGATGTCGGTCAGCGCGGTGAGCAGCAGATTGCCCAGAGAGTGGCCTTTGAGCGCGGAGTCGGTGTCGAAGCGATAGGCGAAGACGCGCGAGAGGAGCTGCTCTTCCTCGGCCAGCGCGACGATGCAGTTGCGGATGTCGCCGGGCGGCAGCATGCCGAACTCTTTGCGCAGCACGCCGGAACTGCCGCCTTCGTCGGTGACGGTGACGATCGCGGAGAGATCCGTGATCGACCACGCGCCCTCGGCGCCGACGTACGACTTCAACCCGCGCAGGAGCGTGGAGAGGCCGGTGCCGCCGCCGATCGCGACGATGTTCAATCCGTGGGGCATCGGCCGATTCTATCGCTCCCGAATCAGCCGCTCGATGTGGAACCGCAGCGGCGCGAGGAGCGTGTAATGCGACGTCAGGCGGCTCTGGCGCTCGTTCTCGCCGCGAAACAGATCGCGCATCGTCGTCGCGCGCTCGCCGTACCACTGGTCATCGACTTCGCCGTGCGCGCGCTTTTCGTCGAGCACCTGCATGATGTGCTCGCGGTCGATGATCTCGGGATGGTGATTCACGCCCAGGAAGCGCGGCATCGCGCCGCTCGGATCGCGCGCCAACTCGATCATCGTCAGCGCCGTGCTTCCCGCGGCCTCGAACGCGATCGGCGCCGATTTGCCGGGCGATTCGATGATGAGATCGAACAGCCGGTTGTCGACGACGCGGAAATGCTGCCCGTCCGGCAGCTCGCGCGCGAACTGCTCGAACCACGGATGCTGCCGCGCCTCGCGCGACAAGCGATTCAGCGGCATCCCGCTGCTCTTCTCATCGCGCAGTTCGGGGTGCGCGATGCCGGACCAGCGGCAGACGAGTCCGAACGAATGACACACCGCGAAAAACGCGGCGGTGCGATGCGCGAGCAGGTCATCGAAGAGCCGGAACAGCGGCGCTTCCCATTCCGTGGTTTCGTTTACGCCCTGGCTCCACTGCGACGCTCCATCATTCAGCCGCGGATCGAGATGTCCCGGACCGCCGGTGCCGAGGTAAAGCTGAAAGCGTCCGTTCGGCGACTCCGGAATCGCGTTCCGGCGGCGGACGTCATAGGACAGCACGCGCACCTTCGCGCCGATGCGCACCAGCTCCTCGCGAAACTCCTCCGCCGCCTCGAGCACCGCGTGCACGAGCGAGTCATGCCCGACGTTCGGCCAGAAATGATTCATGTCCAGCATCGCGACGTCGATGCAGTCGCGCGAAGCGGGCGGAACGGCGTCTTCGACGCGGACGTATTCGAAGAAGTCGTGAGGTTGATGGATATCGTGTCGCTGCATCGTGGTCAGAGCACCCCGTGCTCCGTCTCTTTCACGATGTAGTCCACCACATCGCGGAGATCGTTGCGTTCGTTGTAGGCGCGGAGCTGGCGGTCGGCGCCCGTGCCGTGGCGCATGATCTCACGAGCGTAGTAAACCTCGTTGCGCGATCCGAGCTCGTCGACCACGTCGTCGACGAACTCGAGCAGTTCGTCGAGCAGCATCCCAAACGGCACTTCCTCGCGCTTGCCGAAATCGATCAGCTTCGCTTCGCAGCCGAAGCGTGCTGCGCGCTGCTTGTTCTCGTTCAGCAGCGAGCGGCGATAGAGGCGCCAGCCCATGTTCTGCCGGTAGAGCCGGTAGAGCTTCACCGTGATGGCCTGGAACAGTGCCGCAAAGCAAACCGTCTCGTCGACGCGCATCGGCACGTCGCAGATGCGGTACTCGAGCGTCGGGAAGAACGGATGCGGGCGGACGTCCCACCAGATCTTCTTCGGGTTGTCGATGCACTTCGTGGCGATCAGGATGTCGACGTACTCCTGATAGTCGCCCAGCGAGCGGAAAAAGTCGGGGATGCCGGTGCGCGGGAAACGCTCGAAGACTTTTGCGCGATAGCTTTTCCAGCCGGTGTTCTGCGCGCACCAGTACGGCGAGTTGACCGACAGCGCGAAGATGTGCGGGAGGAAGTAGCGCGCGGCGTTCATGATCTGCAGCCGCGTTTCCACCTCTTCGATCGCGACGTGCACGTGCAGGCCGAAGATGAGGTTCGCGCGCGCGAGCATCTGCAGCTCGTACACGATCTGTTCGTAGCGCGGGTTCGACGTGATCGGCACTTTGGACCAGTGCGAGATCGGGTGCGTTCCCGCGGCGGCGATGCGCAATCCGCTCTCGCGCACGAGCGTGCAGATCTCTTTGCGCAGCCGCGTGATCTCGCGCCGCGCCTCGGCGATGTTGCGGCAGATCGGCGTGCCGACCTCGATCACGGGATCGTGCATCTCCCGCTTGATCTCGTCCTTCAGCCGTTTCTCGCCCTCGGCGAACATCTCCTGGATGTGCGACTTGAGCTCGCGCGTGACCGGGTCGATGACCTGGAATTCTTCTTCAATACCGAGCGTGAAGGTCGGGTCGGGCATGACGGAAGGATAGCTCCTAAACCGGCTGCAAAACGTCCTTCGTCGGATTCATGACCGTCGGCCAGTTGCCCGTCAGCTCGAATTTCTTCTCGCCGCGCGCGATCTCGATCAGCACCTCGGCCATGTTCTCGACCATCCAGTCGAAGTTCTCCTGGCCGACGGAGTGGAGATCGGCGTCGGGCGCGCAGTTCATGAAATCGATCGCGTACGGGATGCCGTCACGGACGGCGAATTCGACGGTGTTCATGTCGTAGCCGAGGCCTTCGCAGAGCGCGAGCGCGTCGCGGCGGATGCGGGCCTCGAACTCGGGCTCCATCGGCGGCGGATTAAGGACGTAGCGCTCGTGGAACGGCGACTTCGGATCGTAGGCCATGATGCGCACGCGGCTGCGGCCGAGGACGTAGCAGCGATAGTAGAGCTCGAACTCGATCGCTTCCTGCGCCATCATCGTGAGGTCGCGGGTCTGATCGTACGCGTCGAAGAATTCCTGCGGGTCGTGTACTTTGTACACGTCCTTCCAGCCGCCGCCGTACGCCGGCTTCATGAAGATCGGCCAGCCGAGGTACTCGAAGACCTCGTCCCACTTGACCCAGCGCATGTTGCGGAACGACTTCGCCTCGGTGTTAGGCGGAAACTGTTTGTGCGGCAGGAGCACGGTTTTCGGCACCGCGACGTTGGCGGCTTTCGCGACGAGGTTGTCAAAGAATTTGTCGTCGGCCGACCACCAGATCGGATTGTTCACGATGCGCACGCCCGAGGCGGCGGCGCATTTGAGATAGGTACGGTAGAACAGCACTTCGTGGCTGATGCGGTCGAGGATGACGTCGTACGGAAAGACGCCGTCGTCTTTCAGGTACGAGATCTCGACCGGCGAGCCCTCGACGTCGTCACCGCCGCGCTGGTTGATGGCGTTGATGAGTGCCCAGGGAAAGGTGTCTTCCATCCCGAAGAGGATGCCGATTCGTTTTTTTCGCATGACGGGCGGATCGTATAGCATCACGGGCCATGTATCGCGACCACGTGAAATGGCGGAGCCCTTCTCTCGGCCGGGAGATGGAGTTTCTTTGGTTCGGAAAGTTCGGGCGGCCGGTCATTCTCTTTCCCACGTCCGCGGGTCGCTATTTCGAGAACGAGGACTTCCATCTCGCGAGCTCGGTGAGGGACAAAGTCGACGCCGGCGAGATTCAGCTCGTGCTCGTCGATACGGTGAACAACGAGAGCTGGTACAACAAGAACGTCCATCCGGCCGTGCGCGTCGCGCGGCACGTGCAGTACGACAAGTACCTGCGCCACGAGCTCGTGCCGTACATTCACAACCGCGCGCAGCGAGGCGATCTCGCGGTGTACGGGGCGAGCTTCGGCGGGTATCACGCTGCGAATTTCGCGGCGCGCTATCCCGACGTCGTGAGCCGCGCGATTCTCTTCTCCGGCGTCTTCGACATCCGCTCGCAGCTCGACGGCTTCTGGAACGACGACGCCTATTTCAACTGCCCGATCGTCTACATCCCGAACATGGATTCGGAGTGGGTGGGCAAGCTGTCACGCGTGGAATGGATCATCGCCACTGGCGAGCACGATTCGATCGTGGACAAGACGCGCGAGTTTTCGGGATTGCTGTCGGCGAAGGGAATCCCCAACTACGTGGAGATCTGGCCGGGAGTGTTCGGCCATGACTGGCCGTGGTGGCGGGAGCATTTGCGGCGGTTCGTGTGAACCGCCGCAATGCCGTGTCATCCCGAGCGTAGCGAGGGATCCCCTGATTGAGGAGATTCCTCGCCGTCTACGCGGCTCGGAATGACACTAGTTACTAGCGCGCTTTTTCGCCATCAATTCGCGCAACGTATTTGCAGGAATCGATCCTTCGATCGTGATCGAGTCGGCCTTGCGGCTGACGTCGAACTTGCGGAGGACCGAGACCATTTCCGGCGACTTGTCCTTCACCGCGAGGCGCAGCGCGGAGAGCGCGCCGCGGACGGTGTCTTCGAGCAGCGCCAGGGTCTCGGAATCATTCGAGAGGCCGAACGCGCCGAGCTCCAGCGCGGCGCCGGTGTCCTTCGCCCAGACGGCGACGGTGGAGAGCGTCTTCAGCGCGGTGCCGAGCGCGTCGCCGGCCTGACCCTTGCCGGTGTTGATCGTGCCGCCCTTGGTGAGGCGCGCGGCGCGGGTGACGTCGACGAGCGCCCATGCCGTGGCGCTGCGGTCGACACGCACGAGGTCCATGCCGAGGCCGTTCGCGGTGCGGAACGCGGTGCCGCCCTTGCTGCGCGCGTCGAGCGCGGCGATGACGGCGCGCTCGGTGCCGGCGATCGCGAGCGACGCGCTCGGGAACGCCACGGCGCCCTGCTCGCCTTCTTTATCCGGAAGTGTGAGGTACGCGCCCTTCTTCACCGCACCGCGTGACACGAGCGCGTTGGAGAGGCGCTCGACGTTGAAGCGGCCTTCGGCGATCACGAGCACGTCGGCTTCCGAGCCGAGGTTCGTGCGCGGCGAGGTCGCGACCACGAGCACGTCGACGTCTTTCGCCGGCGCGAGGCCCGCGTCGGCGAGAAACTTCTGCGCTTCGCCGTCGGTGCTCATCTTGTCGGTCTGTTCGAACAGGATCGACGACAGCGGGCTGCTGCGCATCTCTTGCAGCTTCACCATGCCGACCGTGACGGCGTTCGCCGGAACGAGCGAAAGCGCGTCGTCTTTCGCCAGCGCGGGAAGCGCCAGCGCGAGGGCGGCGGTGAGCACGACGGCGGTGCGGAACAACGGGGTACGGTTCATTGTCAGAACTCCTTTTTCGTGAATAGCCAGGATGCGAGGATGAGACAAACGACGCCGAAAATGGCGGTGGAAATGAACGGAGCGGGAGTGATACCGCTCATCACGCGGTCCGGCAGCATCTCACCGCCGACAAAACCGAATACGGCCCGCCCGAAATCCGCGGTCTTCGGAAAGATCCAGTACAGGCCGTTGATCAGCGCGGCCTGCCATTCCTTCGAGACCGCCGCGGCGTAGCGCTCATGTCCAGCCATCGCCGCGCCGAAGAAGAAGATGCCGAAGGAGCTCATGATCGAGACCGCGGTGGACGAGGTGATGACGCCGATGAGAAACGCGAGCGCGAGCAGGGTCGCGATCATCAGGAAGATGATCGCGCCGCCGATGAGGAATCGAGGATTGAAGACATGAGTCTTCCAGGCCACGATCAGCCAAGTGGCACCGGTGAGGTAGACGACGTTCACCGCGGCGAGGAGCAGTCCGGCGACGTAGCGCGACAGCAGTAGCCGCACGCGGCCGATCGGGCGTGAGAGGTAGAGGTCCACCGTCCCCTTTTCCTGCATGCGCGGCACGAGGTGCGCAGTGGCGAAGATCGCCAGAAACGTGCAGACGATATAGAGGAAGACCGAGAAACCGGACTCGAAGCCGAGGACGAGCTTCTCGATGCTGATGTCGTTGTTGCCGCCCATCTGCATTTCTTTGCCGAACAGCTTCGCGCCGGCGAGCGCGCCGTCGACGATGTCGAGGTTGATCGCGGAGGCGAAGACGATGATGAACAGCGTGGAGAGGAAGAAGTAGGCGATGAGCGTCCACCGCGCCGCGGCTTCGCGCATCACGTCTTCAATGTTCGCAGCGAGGACTTTGATCATGGGATACCTCTATCGGGTTCGCACCTCCTCCGGCGCGAACGAGATCGACGAACACGTCTTCGAGCGTCGAGCGCATCGGCGTCAGCTCGTTGAGCATGCCGCCGCCCGCGCGGAGCTTGTCGACGAGTGCGTTGAGATGCTGGACGTCGGTCACCGAAAGCACCATGTGTCCGTTCACGCGCTCGACGCCGGCGCCCGTTTCGCGGAACGCGGCGACGAGGCTGTCGTCGACCGGCGAGGCCACCATCTTGTAGGACGCGGTCTTGCGCGTCAGCTCTTCGACCGTGCCGAAGGCCGCGACTTTTCCTTTGCGCAGCATCGCCACGCGGTCGCAGGTGAGCTCGATCTCAGAGAGCAGGTGCGAGTTGAGCAGTACGGCGACGCCGTGCTGCTTCGCTTCTTCGCGAAGCAGGTCGCGGATCTCGCGGCGGCCGACCGGATCGACGCCGTCGGTCGGCTCGTCGAGCAGAGCAGCTTCGGCGAATGGATCAGCGCGCAGGCGAGGCCGAGGCGCTGGGTCATGCCCTTCGAGAACTTCTTGATCCGCACGTCGAGCCATTTCGAGCCGAGGCCGACCCGCTCGATGAGCTCGGGGACGCGCTTCTGAATCACGGCCGTCTCCATGCCGGACATGCGGCCGAAGATCGACATCGCCTGGCGCGCGGTGAGGTAGTTCGGGATCTTGTGGCCTTCCGGCAGGTAGCCGACGTGGCGGCGCGACTCGGGATTGCGGACCGGCAGTCCGCAGACGGAGGCGGTGCCGCTCGTGGCGTGCGTCAGGCCAAGGAGGATTTTGACGGTGGTGGTTTTCCCGGCCCCGTTCGGTCCGAGCAGGCCGAACATCTCGCCCTCGCGCACCGTGAAATCGATGCCATCGAGCGCGACGATCTTCGGCTTGCCCAACGAAGACCGGTACAGCTTCCGGAGTCCGGACACCTCGATCAGCGTGGTCATGAGATCAAGATACGGCCCGGATGCGAAAAAGGTTGCGAAAGGTCCATGCGGCTCGTCTGCTTTATAGCATAAAGCAATTGACGAACCAAATGTTCCGCGTCAGCGCGCCGCTGCTGTCACATGCACCGCTTCGAGCCGCTTTTCCACCGCGTCCCAGTCGACATTCGAGAGGAACGCCTCGATGTATTTCGGGCGATCCGCCGGCTTGTAGTCGAGCAGAAACGCGTGCTCCCAGACATCCATCACGAGCAGCGGGACGAAGCCGGCGATGTTGCCGGTCTCGTGCAGCTCGATCCAGTGGTTGGAGACGCCGCCGTTTGCAGGATCGAGGTAGCAGATCGCCCAGCCGACGCCGCGCATCTTGCCGACGCTGGTGAAGTCGGCCTTCCAGATCTCGTAGCTCGGGAAGCTGCGCTCGACGGCGCCGCGGAACTCGGACCCCTTCGGAGCGTCGGGCCCGCCCTGCCGCTTCATGTTGCCGAAGTAGTACTCGTGCAGGACCATGCCGTTGTATTCGAAGCCGAGGCGGCGCGTGAGCTCGGAGTAGGCCGGCATTTCCTCCTGATCGACCTTGCCGTCGGAGAGGATGGCTGCGATGCGCTCGGTGAGCGTGTTCGTGTTCGTGACGTAGCCCTCGTAGAGCTTGAAGTGCATCTCGAGGGTCTTGTCGGAGATGCCGTTGAGGCCGGAGAGATTGAACGACTTGGGTTTGTAGACTTTCTGTTCCATGAACGCTGTGCGTTGCAATCAGCGCGCGCAGCGGAACGTGGCATAGACATACGGATAGTTCGGCCGGAACCAGTTACGGAAGCTCGGGCGGATGAGCTCGCGCGGCGTGACGGGGGACGCACCTTTCATCACAAAGTGCGCGTTGTCGAAAAAGTCGGCGGAGTAGACGCGATACGAGGCCATCGGCGCGAAGCCGTCGAACGGCCCGAACGGCGTCGACGTCCACTCCCAGCCGTTGCCGACGAGATCGTAGATGCCGTGTGCGTTCGGCGGATACGAGCCGACATCGACCGGATCCCAATGCTCGAACCCGTAGTTTCCCTGATCCTCGCCCGCAGCCCGATGCCACTCCGCTTCCGTCGGCAACCGCGCGCCTTTCCACCGCGCGTACGCCGTCGCTTCTTCGTGCGTGACGTACACCGGCGCGTTCCGCGGCAACGGCACGAGCGCGAACAACCCGCGCCGGTGCCGCTCGCCGTCGACGCGCTCCCAGAAATGCGGTGCCTTCGCGCCGGTGGCTTCGATGTATTCGAGGTAGTCGCCGTTCGTGACGTTGTACGCGTCGATCTCGAACGCGTCGACGTCGACGGTGTGCTGGGGGAACTCGTTGTCCCAGCCGAAGTAATCGGGGGTGTTGCCGAGAATCGCGGGCCCTTTGGGGATTTTGACTGGTGGAGGACAGACAATCCTGTCTGTCCGGACAGACAGGATCCTGTCTGTCCTCCACTCGCTGCCCGCTTGCCGTACGGCAGCTGATGAAACATGTACAGCAGCGTCTCCTGATGCATCAGCTCGTGCTCGAGGATCGTGTAGACGGCTTCGCCTTCATCGATGTCGATGTTGTCGCTCGCGAGCGTGCGCTCGATCAATGCATCGGCTTCGGCGCCGTAGGCCTGCACTTCGTCGCGCGTTGGCCAGACATCGGTCGGGCTCTGCACGCTCGTTTCGCTGTCGGGATCGATGCCGCGCTCGAAGATTTGTTCAAAGTACGGATGAATCCCTTCGCGTCCCAGCGTCATCTTCACGAGCGTGTTCACCGAGAAGACCGGCAGGTGGCCTTCGTAGAACACGATCGGGTTGCGCAGCGCGATCGGGCGGTCGTAGTAGGCGTCGGGCGTGATGATGTCGAAGATCTGGCGGGTGCGCGCGCGCGTGGCGCGATACCAGGCGATCAGCGATTCGCGGGTGACCCGTCCCGCGAACGGATGGAGCAGCATTCGCGTGATTCTACTCACGCATGCGCGGGTTCGCCGACCGGAACTTCAACGACGCGGAACGGCGGGCGATCGGGAAACGCCGCGGCGAGCACCGGCATGGCCACGTTGTAGACCGGCGCGCCGTTCTTCGTGCGCCCTTCCGGCGAGCCGCGATGCGCGTGGCCGTGGAAGACGGCGTTGACGCGATAGCGGTCGAGCGGCTCTTCGAGACGGCTCGAGCCGAGAAACGCGATGATCTCCGGCGGCTCGCCCTGCACCGTCGCCTGGATCGGCGAGTAATGCAAGACGCCGATCTTCTGCGGCGTGCGCAGGCGCGCCAGTGCGGCCTCGAGCTTCAGCGCCTCGTTGATCGTCTCGTGCACGAAATCCTTGATCATCTTCTCGCCCCACGCGCCGAGGGAGCGGCGGCCGAACCCGCCGGCAAAGCCCTTCACGCCGGCGAAGCCGACTCCGTCGATCTCGTACGACGTCCCGTCGAGCACGACCACGCCGGCGTCCGTCAGGATGTCGGTCAGTTCGCGCTCGTGATTCGACTCGAAGTCGTGATTGCCGAGGACGGCGATGGATGGGATGCGGAGCGAAGTGGTGAGCTCTTTCGCCAGGATCTTCGCCTCCTCCACGGTGCCGAAGTCGGTCAGGTCTCCGCAGAGCAGGAGCACATCCGCCTCTTCGTTGATCTTCGCGAAGAGCGGCTGCATCGCTCCGGCCGATGTCTTCTTGACGTGAATGTCCGCGACGGCGGCGATCCGAAGTGTCTCGCGCATGTCACTTCGCACCATCAACTTCGATGCCCGCCGTCCAGCGGTGGACGTCCTCCTCGCTCATGAGCCCGAACTCGCGGCGCGCGTCCTTGTAGCCCCAGTCGCCGATGTCCTTCAAATACTGCTGGCGCGAGATGATCGTGCCGTAGTTGATTTTCTCCGCGCCGTCGCCCTTCTCGGTCTCTGCGCGCACGCGATTCAGCAGCTCGTCCATCACCGCCGCCGGCACCTTCGAGCGGTCGGAGGGATAGATGAAGCCGAACAAAATGAGATGCGCGAGGAGCGCGCGCCAGAACGGGCCGTAGCGTTCGAGAAGGCGCTGCCAGTCGAGCTTCTCGCCCGTGGCGCGAATCACGTGCGCGACGTCCGCGCCGTCGTAGCGCTCGCGCTCCATGATCAGTCCCTTCGACCAGATCATCTCCTCCGCCGGAATCAGCTCGACGTCGACGCCGAACACCTGATCCTTCACCGCATGCTCGAACCACCGGTCATCGACTCTCGCCACGCCGTTGCCGGCGCTGAAAATCAGATCGACGAAGTCCTCGCCCTTGTAGGCCTTGCCGAGCCAATGCGGGAACGTGAGCTCGGTGTCATAGCCCGCCTTCTGAAACGCGAACGACGCGCGCTGGAAGTCGTCGCGGCGGATGAAGACGTCGAAGTCCTTCGTGTGCCGCTCGATCCCGGTGTAGCGAGCGAATGCGTATGCGCCGCCGACGAGATGCGGAACCTCCGCGTTTTTCAGAATCGACAGAGCGTGACGGTAGAAGCGGATACTGGATTCGTCGGGTACGGCGAGTGCGCTCATAGTTCTCTGCGAAAGTGCAGTTTCTATGCCGCGATGGATGAGTTGAAGTGACTGAAAAGGCGGGAGTTACCGAATGCGATCGATCATGATCGTCGAGTCGGTGGAGAGGCGCATATCGGGGTAGCCGTCTCCGATGCGCAGCATCTTCCGCGTCGAGTCCCACGTGCCGTCGTTCGTGAGATTGCAGATGATGCTGCCGCCGCCGCCCGCGCGCGCTTCGATGTTCGGCAGGGGGGGAGTGTCGGCGACTTTCAGCGCGATCGCGCCGACGTGCGAGATCGCCTCGACGCGGCCTGCGACGCGGTCGAGCGTGATGCCGCCGCTTTCCGTTTCGATCTTGAAGTCGCCGCGCGAGCTCGCGACGGAGATGCCGCCGTTGATCGTCTTCGCCGCGACTTTGCCGCTGAGGTTTCGCAGCGCGACGCCGCCGTTGCCCGCGCGGATGTCGAGCTTCATCCGCCGCGGCACATAGAGAATGAGGTTCGCCCACCACGCCTGGGTCGCGTCGACCGCCGGCCCCTTCGCGAGGATCTCGCCATCGCGATGCGTCACGCTCACCGATTGCAGCACCTTCTGCGCGGCCAGCATCGACTCCGCGACCGCGGTACGGCAGACGATCAGCTTCGCGTTCGGCTTGTTCCAGCCGCGCACCGAGACGCCGCCTTCGCTTCCGGCGACGACGCGCAGCTGATTGACGCCCGCCAGCGAGATTTCTCGCTGATCCTGCTCATTGGCCTCGGCCGGCAGGTTCGTGAAGGTCGTCGTGAAGAAGTGATCGCAGTCGCTGGCCTGCGCCGCCGAGTGATCCTGTTCGCCGCCGATGATCTGACGATCGGCGTATGCCGACGCCGTCGTGAGGATCAGGGCAACGAGGATCAGGATCCGCTTCATGGTGTGTTCACAGGATATATACGTTACGAACCGGAGAACGTTAGGTTTCGTTTCAGGAATGTCAATTTGTTACGGAATGACGGGCGGAATGTACGGCAAAGTCCGGGCAAAAAGCCAGCACAGCAGCAAAACCACCGGCGTGTGAAAGAGCAGTTGGAGGATCGAGTAGCCCGCCAGATCGCGCGCTTTGACATTCAAAATGCCCATGAGCGGCAGCATCCAGAAGGGATTGACGAGGTTCGGCAGCGCCTCGGCGGCGTTGTAGATCTGCACCGTCCATCCGAGGTGGACCTTCCACGCGTTCGCGGCCGCCATCACGTACGGCGCCTCGATCACCCACTTCCCGCCGCCCGACGGCACGAACATGCCGAGGATCGCGGAGTAAAGGGCGACGACGATCGGGAACGTGCCTTTCGTCGTGATGTGCACGAAGAGATCGGCGAGCCGCTCGGCGATCGGCGTCTTCGAGATCATCCCGAAGATGCCGCCGTAAAACGGGAACTGGATCAACACGCCCGCCGTCGCCGGAACGGAGCGCGCGACCGCGCGGAGGAACGAGCGCGGGCGCCAGTGCAGCAGCAGCCCGAACGCGAGGAACGTGAAGTTGAAGTTGTTCAGATCGAGCGCCGCGAGTCCGCCTTTTTCACGGAACTGCTGGATGAGGAACCAGAACATGATCGCCGCGATCAGGATGTTGAGGATGGGGCTGTTTTCGGCCTTCTCGACAGGGGTCGTAGCGGTCCTAACCTCGTCCTCTTTGTCGTATTGCGCCGGCATCGAACGCGCGTGTTCCTCGGTGGGCGCGGAGTAGTAGGCAACTACGACAGATACGACAATTAGGACAAGCGCCATCACGAGGTTCTGCCAGAGGAAGATCGTCTGCGTGAGCGGGATGACGCCGGTGATCGGGAGCAGCGCGGCGGGAATCGCGGTCTTGCTGGTTTGCAGCAGCGCGGCCGAGGAAGAGAGCCCGAGGGCCCAGACGCTGCCGAGGCCGAGGTAGGCGGCGGCGCCGATCGCGCGATAGTCGACGCGTTGCATGCGCTGCGTGATCTCGCGGACGAGCAGGCCCGTGAAGATCAGCGAGAGGCCCCACGAGATCAGCGACGAGAGCATGGCGAATGCGGCGACGAACGCCACCGCGCCGCGCGCGGTTTTCGGGATCGACGCAAGCCGCGACGTGAAGCGCGCGATCGGCGGCGAGCTGGCGACGACGAAGCCGCCGATGATCACGAGCGCCATCTGCATCGTGAAGTTCACGAGCGACCAGAAGCCTGTGCCGAATTCGGCGACGAGCTTCGGCGCGGGAACTCCGATCGCCAGGCCGCCGAAAAACACCAGGACGATCGCTGCCAGCGCGAATACGAACGCGTCGGGGAACCAGCGCTCGCACACATCGGCGATGCGCATACCCGCACGCGCGAGCCAGGCTGAACGGTCCGCCATGCGCGCGATTGTAAACTCCGCACCGTGACCCGCTTCGTGCACCGCGACCGCATTCAGAATCTCGACCTCGACGCGTCCGCGCTCGCGGATGCATTGAAGCGCGCCGTGCGCGGCGAGGTGCGCTTCGACAACGGCTCGCGCGCGCTCTACGCGACGGACGCGTCGAACTATCGCCAGCTGCCGATCGGCGTCGTGCTGCCGCGCGACGCGAAGGACGTCGTCGCCACGGTCGCTCTCGCGCGCCAGTTCGGCGCGCCGATCCTCGGACGCGGCGCGGGGACGAGTCTCGCCGGCCAGTGCTGCAACGTCGCCGTCGTGGTCGACATGTCGAAGTACATGCATCACGTCGTGGAGATGAATCCGCGCGAAAAGTTCGCACGCGTCGAACCGGGGATCGTGCTCGACGATCTGCGCCGCGAGGCGGAGAAGCACACGCTCACGTTCGGTCCCGATCCCGCGACCCACGCGCAGTGCACGCTCGGCGGAATGATCGGCAACAACTCCTGCGGCGTGCACTCGATCATGTCGGGAAAGACCGTCGACAACATCGAGGAGCTCGAGATCCTCACGTACGACGGCGTGCGGCTGCGCGTGGGCGCGACGAGCGACGACGAGCTCGCGCGCATCATCAGCGAAGGCGGACGTCGCGGCGAGATCTACGCGGGACTGAAATCGATTCGCGACCGCTACGCCGATCTCATTCGCGCGCGCTTCCCGAAAATCCCGCGCCGCGTCTCCGGCTACAACCTCGACGAGCTGCTGCCGGAGAACGGCTTCCACGTCGCGCGCGCGCTGGTCGGCTCGGAGTCGACGTGCGTGCTCGTCCTCGAGGCGAAGACGAAGCTCGTCTACAGCCCTCCTGCGCGCGCGCTCCTCGTCCTCGGCTATCCGACCGTCTACGACGCCGCGGACGATGTGCCGCGCATTCTCGAATGCGGCCCGATCGGTCTCGAGGGATTCGACGATCTCCTCGTGCGCGATCAACAACACAAAGGACTGAATCCGCACGGCCTCGAGCTGCTGCCGCCGGGTGCCGGCTGGCTGCTCGTCGAATTCGGCGGCGAGACGCTGGACGAGGCGATGACGAAGGCGCGCGGGTTGATGACGAACGACGCGCGCCTCTTCGACAACTCTTCGAAGGAAGCGCGCTTCCTCTGGGCCGTGCGCGAGTCGGGCCTCGGCGCGACGGCGCATGTTCCGGGCAAGCCGCTGATGTGGGAAGGGTGGGAGGATGCGGCGGTGGCGCCGCAGAAGCTCGGCGCGTATCTGCGCGATCTGCGCAGGCTGCTCGATTCGTACGACTACGGCGGCGATCTGTACGGGCATTTCGGCGACGGCTGCGTGCACACGCGCACGAATTTCGACATGACCTCGGCGCGCGGCATCGCGAAGTTCCGCACGTTTCTCGACGACGCCGCGGATCTCGTCGCGTCGTACGGCGGCTCGTTCTCCGGCGAGCACGGCGACGGCCAGGCGCGCGCGGTGCTGCTCGAGAAGATGTTCGGCCCGGAGCTGATCGCCGCGTTCCGCGAATTCAAATCGCTCTGGGATCCCGAAGGAAAAATGAATCCCGGCAAAGTGGTCTCGCCGTATCTGCCGGACGAGAATCTCCGCCTCGGCGCGGACTACGAGCCGTGGCAACCGCAGACGCATTTTCAGTACGCCGAGGACAAAGGGCTGCTGAATCACGCCGTGCTGCGCTGCGTCGGCGTCGGCCGCTGCCGCCGCCTCGACGGCGGCACGATGTGCCCGAGCTATCAGGTCACGCGCGAGGAGAAGCATTCGACGCGCGGCCGCGCGCGGCTGCTGTTCGAGATGTTCGAAGGCGAGGCAATTCCTGCCGACTGGCGGAACGACGAAGTAAAAAACGCGCTGGAGCTATGCATCTCCTGCAAAGGCTGCAAAGGCGACTGCCCGACCGGCGTCGACATGGCCACGTATAAGGCCGAGTTCCTGTCGCACTACTACAAGGGCCGCCTCCGCCCGCTGCCCGCGTACACGATGGGATTGATCTATTGGTGGGCGGGCATGGCGTCGGCGATGCCGCGTGTGGCGAACGCGTTCATGCCGCTGATGAAGGCACTCGGCGGCGTGGCGCGCGAACGGAAGATGCCGAAGTTCGCGCGCCGCACATTCCGGCAACTGTTTGCCCCTCTCCCCGCGTCGCGGGGAGAGGGTGGCGCGGAGCGCCGGGTGAGGGGCCGTGTTGTCTTGTGGCCCGACACGTTCAACAATCACTTCCGCCCCGAGACCGCGCTCGCCGCGGTCGAAGTGCTCGAGCGCGCGGGCTACGCCGTGACGATCCCGCGCAAACGCGTCTGCTGCGGACGTCCGCTGTACGACTGGGGCTTTCTCGACCGCGCGAAAAAACTGCTGCGCGAAACGCTCGACGTGCTGAAGCCGGAGCTGGATGAAGGATTCCCGGTGATCGGACTCGAGCCGAGCTGCGTTTCGGTCTTTCGCGACGAGCTGACGAATCTCCTTCCGAACGACGCGTACGCGAAGCAGCTCGCGAAGTCGACGCTCACGCTGAGCGAGTTTCTGCTGCGCGAGAACGTGCCGCTGCCGGCGCTCCAAGGGAAAGCAATCGTGCAGGCGCACTGTCATCACAAGTCGGTCATGCGCTTCGATGCGGAAGAGTCGGTGCTGCGCGCGACGGGACTCGATCTTCAGCATCCCGACTCCGGCTGCTGCGGCATGGCCGGCGCGTTCGGATTCGAAGAGAAGCACTACGACATCTCGATGCGGATCGGCGAGCGGGTGATCCTGCCGCTCGTGCGCAACGCGAGCGACGACACACTCATCATCGCCAACGGATTCAGTTGCCGCGAGCAGATCGAGCAGGCAACCGGAAGAGAAACGCAGCACCTCGCCGAGGTGCTGCGCCTTGGTGCGAAACGTTAGAAGCGATCGCGGCCGTCGCGGCCTGAGGAGAAGCTGCCGCTGTCGTTCATCGAATCCGAGCGATCGCGATTCGACGACGGGCGTTCCTGCATGTTGCGGCTCTCGAAACCACTGCGCTCCTCGTTCGCCTGACGGACGAACGGCTGCGAGCCGGTGTTCGGCGAAATCTCCTGATCCTGCTTGCGCTCCGCCGCGTACTGCACGGGTGTGCTTACCGGCGTGCCGGCTGCTGCCGCACGCGCACGCGCGCCGCGGCTGTGTCCGCCCTCACGGCCGATCGCGGCCATGTGGGCGCGGTCGCGGCTGACGGCCTCGCCGCCTTTGCGGCCCGCGACGCGAGCTTCATCGGAAGTGAACTCGTGAGCCGTTCCCTTGGCATGCGCTGCGCGCCCGCCTTTGCTTGCAATCTCTCGCTGCTTCGAAGCGTCCATCGACGCGAAACCGCGCTTACTGGTTGCCATGCGTAGTCTCCCTTCGGGTTATCAAAAGTCAGACTGCTTCGGGTATGTGAATACCCATCCTGAGCCAGTGCTACAGTCGAGCACGAAACGTGCCGGTCGCTGCAACTTCTGTCGAGCACGCGATTTGCCTTGATGCTCCGCTGTGAAATCACTCTGGATGGACTCTCTGGCCGGCGCGACGCCCGCCGTCCCCCTTCGCGGCGACCTCGACGCGGATGTCGCAATCATCGGCGCCGGCCTCACCGGCCTCACCGCCGCGCTGCTGTTGCAGGAGCGCGGCCTCAACGTCGTCGTGCTGGAGAAAGACAGCGTCGGCGCGGGCGAGACGGGAAAGACGACCGCGCACCTCACCGCCGCGATCGACGCGCGCTATCACTACCTCCGCCGCAAATACAGCGTCGACGAAGCAAAGCTCGTCGCGGATGCGAGCCGCGCATCGCTCGAGAAAATCGCGGAACTGGTCGAGCGGCATGCGATCGACTGTCACTTCCGGCGCGTCCCCGGATATCTCTACACCGAGAAACGCAAATACGTCGCGGAGCTGAAGAATGAAGCGTCGGCGGCGCGCGAAGCGGGAATCGACGCGCAATGGATCACCGAAGTGCCGCTGCCGTTCGAAACGCGCGGCGCGGTGCTGTTTCCGAATCAGGCGCAGTTTCATCCCGGCGAATATCTCGCCGCACTCGCGCGCATTTTCACGGAGAACGGCGGCCGAATTTTCGAGCGCACGCTCGTCACCGATGTGAAAGAAGGAACGGTCACGACGGATTCGGGCGTCGTGAATGCGCGCTCGATCTTCATGGCCACGAATGTGCCGATCGCGGGATTCACGTTCGCTCATTTGAGAGCCGCGCCGTATCGCACGTATGCGATGGCCTTCGATGTTGCGGGCGAACATCCTGATGGTCTCTTCTGGGACACGGCCGATCCGTATCACTACACGCGCTGGCAGGACTCCTTCCTCATCGTCGGTGGCGAAGACCATCGCGTCGGCGAAAAAGAAGACACCGAGGGCGCATTCGCTTCGCTCCTCGCGTACGCGCGCGAATTTTTTCACGTGAAGACGCCGCGCTATCGCTGGTCCGGCCAGGTCATCGAGCCGCACGGTGGGCTCCCGCTCATCGGCGGCGTCGACAACATCTACATCTCGACCGGCTACTCCGGCCAGGGCATGACGTTCGGCACCCTCGGCGCGATGATGGTCACCGACTTCATCACCGGCATCGAGAATCCGTGGAAAGACGTCTTCCACTACAACCGCACCATCCCGAGCATCACCGCGCGCGAGTTCATCACCGAGAACATGCAGTTCCCAAAACGCCTAGCCGCCGATCGCCTGACGTCCCACGATGTCGAAGGCGACGACGTGAACGACGTGCGCTCGGGCGAAGCGAAGATTCTCGCGATCGATGGAAAGAAGGTCGCCGCGTATCGCGACGACAGCGGCGCGCTGCATTGCGTCTCCGCCGTCTGCACGCACATGAAGTGCGACGTGGCGTGGAACGACGCGGAGCGGACGTGGGACTGCCCCTGCCACGGCTCGCGCTTCACGCCGGATGGTGACGTGTTGAATGGGCCGGCGCGCGAGCCGCTGGCGAAAGTGTCATCCTGAGGCGCGTAGACGCCGAAGGATCCCCCGCATACGATGACGGGGATCCTTCGCTACGCTCAGGATGACACGCATGAAATCCCGCGACGAAATCATCGACGATGACGTTCGTGACCTCGCGCGCCTCGGATACGCGCAGCAGCTGTATCGCGAGATGGGCGGCTTCTCCAACTTCGCCGTCTCGTTCTCCATCATCTCGATCCTCACCGGCGCGGTGCTGCTGTACGGCTACGGGCTGAAGTTCGCGGGACCGATCGTCAACTCCGTCGGCTGGCCGGTCGTCAGCCTGATGACGCTCGCCGTCGCGGCGTCGATGGCGGAGATCGCGTCCGCGTATCCGACCGCCGGCGGCTTGTATTACTGGGCCTATCGCCTCGGCGGGCGCCGCTGGGCGTGGAGCACGGCGTGGCTGAACATGATCGGCCAGGTCGCGATCACCGCGGGCATCAACATCGCCGCGGCGATTTATCTCATCGGCATCTTCACGCCGAAGGGCACGAGCTGGAGTTTTCAGCTGCTGATCATGCTGCTGATTCTCGTCCCGCAAGTCCTGATCAACGTGTGGGGCATCAGGCTCACCGCGCGTCTCTCCGACATCAGCGTCTGGTGGCACATCGCCGGCGTCATCGCGATCACGCTGCTCCTCACGATCTACGGCACGCATCACAACTCGCTCGCGTTTCTCTTCTCGTGGCATCCCGTCGCTGCGCCGCCCGATCCGACGCTCACGATCGGCGAGCTGACGATCGCCTCGCCTCTCTTCCGCATGTTTCCCACGCTCTTCGCGGCCTCGCCCGCGCTTTTCTTCGTGCTCGCGTTGCTGCAAGCGCAGTGGACGTACACGGGCTACGACGCCTCGGCGCACATGGCCGAGGAGACGGTCATGGCGCGGCTCAACAGCGCGTGGGGGATCGTGTTGTCGGTGGGCGTTTCGGCGATCGCGGGATACGTGATGCTGATGGCACTGACGTGGTGCATTCCGAACGGCGACATCGCGAAGACGGCGAACGACGCCTATCCGGTGCTGTTCATCGTGCGCAGCAATCTCACGCCGTTTTTCGCGAACGCGATCGCGGTCATCATCGGCGTGGCGATGTGGCTCTGCGGCGTCGCGTCGGTCACGTCGATGGGAAGGATGTGGTACGCGTTCGCGCGCGACGACGGCATTCCCGGCTCGCGCTGGCTCAAGCGCGTCGGCGGCAAACATCACACGCCGTTCATCGCCATCATCGTCACGTCGCTGCTCAGCGTCGCGATCTGCATCTACGCCGCGGCGTGGTTCGTCGTCACGTCGATCAGCACGATCTGCCTCTATCTCGCGTACGGCATTCCGGTCTTTCTCAACCTGCGCAATCGCTTGCGCGGCAAGGGCGAGTTCATGACGAAAGACGTCGCGCCGTGGACGCTCGGCCGCTGGTCGCCGCTGCTGAACGTGATCGCGATCGTCTGGATCATCTTCATCACGTTCGTGTTCGTGCTGCCGCCGAACGAGCTCGTGCTATGGACGATGCTCGGGGTGGCGGTGCTGCTGACGCTGTACTGGCAGCTGCTCGCGAAACGGACGTTCCGGACGGAGCTGCCTCAGCCGAGTCCTGCGCTGAAGTCGACGAGCTCGATCCAGTCGGGGTGATCGATGAACGGATTGCGATTCTTCTGCAATTGGTGAATCGTCCAGTTGCGGTGCTTCTCGTAATCCGTCACCGGATCTTCGAGCGCCCAGCGCTTCACGGTCTCGAGCCGTTGCGCGTCGTAGAGAAGGTGCGCTTTCGGATAGCGGACGACGAAATAGAGCGTCGCGCGTGAGACCGGCCCTTTGCCCTGAAACGGCTCGAATTTGTTTTCGGGATCGATGCGATGGCCGCAACGCTCGACCGTCGGGCCTTGCGTGAAATCGAAGTAGGCGTTGTTGTCGCGGTACTGATTGCAGGAGACGTCGCAGGTGAAGAGATGGTGGAGATCGCCGCGTCCCGGCTCCTTCTTCCCGAACCATCCCTGCGGCACGACGTGCTCGCAGTTGTACTTCACGGCTGCTTCGAGATCCTCGAGCGGGATGTTGTTCTCTTCCGCGGCTGCCATCAGCGCCGCCTCGATCCGCGCATCCGCCTCGAGCACTTCCTGCGCGTCGACCGAATCGCCGGAGTAAATGCTGCGCAGCCGCATGTCGGAGTGCAGATCGATCCAGCGATACAGCTCCTGCTTCGCTTTCTTGTAGCCGAGGCCTTTGTGCCCGTCGATGAGCTTGTGCAGCGCGGTGTAGCTCGGCTGTTGGAGCGCGCCGTAGAAATCGCCGCGCAGCTGCGCATCATCGTCTTCGTCGTAATAGGTTTGCCCTGCGGCGAGAACGGCCGCTTCGCGGGCGGGAGCGGCGAAGGCCTGCTCGGAAATCTGCCGCGCCTCGGCGCGCAGACGAGCAATCACGTCATCGTTGAGCATCGTCTTCTCCTTGACCGCGCCGTGCCGACCTGGCGGAGAGAGAGGGATTCGAACCCTCGGTAGAGCTTTACACCCTACGGCGGTTTAGCAAACCGCTGGTTTCAGCCACTCACCCATCTCTCCGGCTGAAGACGTGCGGCGCCGCCGTGAAGGCGGCACCAACTAGCAGCGTAACACACGTCTACAACGCGTTGATTCCGAACTTATCCAGCACCATATCCGCCGTTTGCAGCGCTCCTTCGACCCATCCCTGCGCGTCTGAATAGGCCTCACCGCAGATGAAGAAGTCGCGGTCGTCGTACGGCTGCACGATCTTCTTCTTCACTTCCCACGACTTCACGCCGATGTTCCAGCTGTTCCAGCCGCCGCCGAACGGATCGTCGCCCCAATCGCGGAACGCCGCGTTGCGGACTTTGGGCGTGAAGTTGAGTCCGTGAATCACGCCGAGCTGCCGCGCGACCTCGGTCACCATGCGCTTCGGTGCCTGATACGTGCACCACGGCAGGTTCGGCTGGCTCGCGCAATCAGGACTCTCGAACGGCTCGGCAAGCTTCGCCACCTCGTTTCCCTGCGCCCACGCTTCGCCGCGCTTCGGCCGCAGCCCGTCCCAGAAGCCGATGTTCGTGCCGTCGTCATAGCTGGCCATCAGCATCGACGGACCGCCGGTCGCGGGCGTGCCGTCATCCTTCGGCCAGTAGTAGGTCTGCCGCACCGGCAGATCGGTCACGCTGCGGCCTGCTTCGACGGGAACGAACTTGCTCTTGCCGTCCGCGCCGATCGTCGTGTAGCCGGCATTGAGCCACCACGGACTCGAGTACGTCGTGAACAGTTTGAACAGCGGCCGCGGCGTAACGGCCTTGATCAGATACTGCGCCTCCTGCAGCGGCGGGCTGGTCGGCGTGAGGAGGTCGAGCGAGCGGCGCGGCATCGCCAGGATCACCGCATTCGCCGTGATCGTGTCGCCGCCCGCGCGCAGAATCGCTTTGCCGTTCTCCCAATTCACGCCCTGCACCGGCGTATTGAGGCGGATCGTGCCGCCGGCGTCCGTGAACAGCTGCGCCACCGACAGCGGCACTTGCTGGAAGCCCTGCTTGAATCCGAGGTACTCGGGATTGACGCCGAAGTCGGAGAGATACCACGGGATCGCGTCGGCGGCGTTCCAGTTCGTGAGCGTCGTGTTGTACCCGCCGGCGTCGACGCCGAGCTGGTAGGCCTCGTTGCTGATCACGCGCATCAGCACGTTCCAGAAGCCCTGTTTGTACAGCGGGACGCCGCCGAACGACGCATTCCGCGCCATCTCGCGGCGCTGCTCTTCGTTGAGGTTGGAGTCGGTGATGCCGGGCACGATCTGCTCGATCGCGTTGACGATGATGCTACCCGCGAGATTGCCGCGCTCCAGGAACGAAAGCCGGTACGGCACTTTGTCGGGATCGTTGGTGAAGTCGGAGAGGCGCAGATAGATGCCGCGCAGATAGGCGAGGTTCTGCGGCTGGTCGACCGGAAATGGATACGTCTCAATCGGCTTCGAGAGCTGTTTGTTCAGCTCTTTGAGGAGCACGGTGATGAGCGGCTGCACCGCGGGAAGAATGCGCATCCCGCCGAGCTCCGCGACCATGTTCGGAATGTCGGGCGGAGTGACCGAGAGCAGCCGTCCGCCGACGTGCGTCCCTCCTTCGAACACGACCACCTTGCGCTTCGAGTCCTGCTGCAGCAAACGCCATCCGCAATACACGCCCGAGACTCCGGCGCCGACGATGGCGACATCGACTTGTTGATCGGCCATGATTTCTCTCCCTCTTTTCGTCATCCTGAGCCGCGGAGACGGCGAAGGATCTCGGCCTCGTTGCACGTGCTTCGTGGCGGAGATCCTTCGCTGTCTGCGCAGCTCAGGATGACGGCATTACGTACTAGAAGATTACCGGAATATTCGGCGAACGGCCGGTCTGCAGCAGCGACAGCACCTGCTTGCGCGAGATCGAATGCACGAAGTCGAGCGGCGGCTGCGAGAGGTAGCGCTCGAGAATCTCGTCCGGAACGATCGTCGTCGGCGCCGTCTCCGTGTCTTTCGAGATGCGCATGTCCAGCAGATACGCGCGCTTGTTCTTCAGCACGTAGTCGACGCCTCTCCGCACCGCCTCCTTCACCTCCGCCGGCAACTTCACCTTCTCGCCCTCAATGCCGCCGAGTCCTTTCGCGACGCTGAGGAAATCGACCTTCGGACGCTTGATCGTCAGGTAGTCGGGCCAGAGCGTCTTCGGAGTCCACTCGTATCCCGGCGCCTTGCCGTACGCGTCGACGACCTGCTGCAGTCCGAGCTGCAGAGTGTGGTACTCGTGATTGTTCGTGATGATGTAGAGGACGCCGAGGTTGCGATGTGCGGCCGTCCACCACACCTGTGGATAGAAGAGCGAGGAGCCGTCGCCGACCGCGTTGACGACGAGCTTCGTCTCGATGCCCTGCCAGCCGCGATCCTCGAGCTTGATGCCGAGGGACGCGGGCATCGACCAGCCGAGCGAGCCGCCGGCGACGCAGTAGTAGCTGATCGGCGCACCGCCGTTCCGGAGTGAACGGGAGGTAGTACTGGAACGGCGCGGGATCGGACACCGCCTCGTGCACGTAGACGAACTTCTTCGCGAGATCGAGCTCGTCGATGCACTCGCGCAGCGCGTGCGCGATGACGACGGCCCAGATCTCCGGCTTCTTCATCGCCTTCGCGAGATACGCGTCCCAGTTCTTCGCGCGCGTCACGTCGCCATCGCGCATCGTCTTGTTGCGCGTCGCCGCGCCTTTCGGCGGTTTCTGGCGAACGAGTCATTGAGCAGCGGCAGCGTGGCCTTGACGTCGCCGAAGATCGCCGACTCGCCGTAATAGTTCTTCCCGATGTCCCACGTGTTGTTCGAGAGATAGATCTGCGTGACGTCCGGCGGGATCAGCGGGCCGGAGGTGGATTTGAAGACTGTGATTTGCGCCTGGCACGCCCAGCCGACGAGGAACGCGACGTCGTGGCCGGCGAACACGGCCTGCATGCCGGACTGCGTTCCCGGCAGCTCGCCCATCCAGTGATAGTCGTTGTTCGGGAAATTCGAGACGCTGCTGAATGTCTGAAGCAGCACCGGCGCGCCGAGGAGCTCGGCCAGCTCCTGCAACTCCGGCCAGGCATCCGCGTAGCCGACGGCGTCGCCGGCAATGATCAGCGGATTCTTCGCCTTCGCCAGAATCCCCGCCGCCTGGCGGATCGTTTCCGGATCGCCGGTGAAGCGCGGCGAGATCTGCGTCACGCCCTTCACCTTGTCGTCGTCGTCGATGAGGCGCATCGGGAACTCCCACGGGAAGGCCACGAATACCGGTCCCGCGGGCGGCGCCATCGCTTCCTTGAATGCGCGCTGGAGCACCATCGGCAGCTCCTGCTCGGTGCGCACCTCGTGCGCCCACTTCGTGTACTGCCGCGCGAGGTCGACGAGGTTCGAGGCGAGGAGCGGCTCCTGCGTCACCAACTCGTTCTGCTGCTGCGCGCAGAGGATGACCAGCGGCATCTTCGAGCGCCAGGCGTTGAAGAGATTGCCGATCGTGTGCGCGATGCCGGGCGTGACGTGCACGAGCACGACACCCGGCTTGTTCGTCATGCGCGCCGAGCCCATGGCCGCGCCGATGGCGATGTTCTCGTGCAAACACTCGATGTAGCGGACGCGGTTCGACGGATACGACGTGCCGTCGATGATCGGAATCTCGTTCGTGCCGGGGACGCCGAATAGGTGGTGGATGCCGAGATCCTGGAGAATGTCGAAAACGTAATCGCGCGCCCAGCGGTGCGGAGGCGCCGCCGCCTTTTTGGAAGCCATATCCTCGCTCTCCTCTCTCGATGCTGTGACTGGTGACCCGGAGGAGCAATTTATGTCCGTAAAGCAGGACTTGCAACAGGCAAGTGCGATCGGCGCGTTCGCGCTGGCGAAGCTCGTCTTTCACACGATCGTCAACCGCGGCTACGGCTTTCACCGCGATGAGCTGGCGACGCTCGACGACGCGCGCCATCTCGCGCTCGGCTACGTGGCGTATCCGCCGTTTACGCCCTTCATCGGCCGCATCGAGTTGCTGCTTTTCGGCGAGTCGCTCGCCGGCTTCCGCTTTTTCGCTGCGCTCGCGCAAAGCATCGCCATCGTGCTCGCCGCCCTCCTCGCGAAGCGCCTCGGCGGCGACAACCGCGCGCAATGGCTCGCCGCGCTCGCTGTTGCGATTTCACCGGTCTCGATGAGCGCGTCGGCTCTCTTTCAGTACGTGTCGTTCGATTACCTCTGGTGGGTCGTGATCGCGTTCCTGGTCGTGCGGCTCGTGGAAACGGACGACGGCCGCTGGTGGCTCGCCATCGGCGCCGCGATCGGCCTCGGCTTCCTGACGAAGTACACGATCCTCTTCCTCGTCGCCGGTCTCCTCGCCGGGATGGTGCTCACGCCGCTCCGCCGCCACCTCGGCACGATCTGGCCCTGGGCCGGCGCCGCCGTCGCGCTCCTCGTCGCCGCGCCGAACATCATTTGGCAGATCCAGCACGACTTCATCTCGCTCGAAATGCTCCGCACGATTCACGAGCGCGACATCCGCATTGGCCGCACGAATCACTTCCTGCTCAATCAACTCTTCGTCCCCGCGAATCTCGTGACGATCCCGCTGTGGATCGCGGGTCTCGTCACGCTCTTCCGCCGCCAGCGCGTTCTCGCCTGGATGGCCGTCGTCCCCTTCCTGCTCTTCCTCCTCGCCCGCGGCCGCGACTACTACACCGCGCCGATCTATCCCATGCTCTTCGCCGCCGGCTCGCTCTGGCTCGCGCGGCGAAAGATCGTCTTCGCTCACGGCGGTGGTGATCTTCGTTCTCTCCGGCGCATTGATGGCCGCACTGATCCTGCCCATGGCGCCGGCCGGCACGCGCTGGTGGCGTCGCGCGCTGCAGACCAACGACGATCTGCGCGAAGAAATCGGCTGGCCGGAGATGGTCGCCGAAGTCGCGCGCATCTGGAACACCATCCCGCCCGCCGAGCGCCGCGCCACCGCGATCTATTGCGCGAATTACGGCGAAGCCGGAGCCGTCAATCTCTACGGCCCCCAATACGGATTGCCGCCCGCCATCAGCGGCGTGAATTCCTTCTGGGCCCGCGGCTACGGCAACCCGCCGCCCGAAACCGTGATCGTGTTAGGCGGACGCCCGGAACGATTGGCGGAACGATTCGAGTCCGTGGTTCTCGCGGGACGCGTTCCGAACCCGCTTCGCGTGGAGAATGAGGAGGCGGAGCATCCGGGGATTTACGTTTGCCGGAAACCGCGGAGGAGTGTGGCAGGAGGTGTGGCCGATGATGAGGCGGTTCGGATGACTTGCGTGAATCGAACCCACTTTGGAGTAGGGCTACAAGAAGGCTAGGCCAACCAGCGCCGGGGCCGTGCCGCCTGGCGGAGGGGGTGGGATTCGAACCCACGGTACCCGTGAAGGTACGGCGGTTTTCAAGACCGCTGCCTTAAACCGCTCGGCCACCCCTCCGTGGAATGCAGAAATCAGAAAGCAGAAAGCAGAAATTTCAGGGCAGGAGATTGACGTCCAGGGTGATCTTCAGGCGCAGCCGCCGATGGTGGCGTAGTTCGTCCATCGTCAAGTTCAGCGGGATGCTCACCTCTTTCACGAGGCCGTCGTTTGCGCGGCGTTCGGGGGGGGTGGCGCGATGACGGTCGCGGGCTCGCTTTCGCCGAGGACGGGGAGGGATTCGAGAATGCCTTGCGGGAGCGGGATCTCGATCGACATCATCGGGACGTCCATCGGCGCCGGCTCGGGTGCGGCCGCGGCGGCGGGGCCGGGTGTCGAGAAGTAGACGTCTTCGAACGGATTCGATGCGGGCACGAGCTCCGTTGCAACGAGCGGCAAGTTCTCGTCCGCGGCTTCGTCCACTTCGAACTCGGGTTCTCCGACCGGCGCGTGTGCACCGCTGGTCCGTTTCGGAGGAGGAGGCGGCGGTGGTGGCGTTGCGAACGGCTCGTCGTCGTCATCCCACAGCGACTGCGCGGCCGCGGGCGTGGCCGACGGCGCGTTGAGAATCTGAATCTCGCGGTCGAGCGGCTCCGATCCTTCGAGCCCGTACTTTTTCACGAGATGCGCGAGCACGAGCTGCGTGATTCCCTTCAGTGTCTCTTCGACGCCGAGTCCCGAGGTCGCCACCGATTCGAAGCGCGGCACGCCCAGCTTGTTGATTTCGGCGTCCATCTCCGCCGCCGGCATCGCGTTCGGCAGGTCGCGTTTGTTGTACTGAATCACGAGCGGCATCTCGCGCAGCCGCACGCCTTGGCGCTTGAGGTTGTCCTCGAGGTTCTGCAGGCTCTCGAGATTTGCGTCCAGCGCAAAATCCTGGCTGTCGGCGACGAACACGACTCCGTCCGCGCCTTTGAGCACGAGCTGGCGCGTCGAGTTGTAGTAGACCTGGCCCGGCACGGTGTAGAGCTGCAGCTTGGTGCGCATGCCGCGGATCTTGCCGAGGTCGAGCGGGAGGAAGTCGAAGAACAGAGTGCGGTCCGTCTTCGTCGCCAGCGAGAGCATTTTGCTCTTGTTGTTCGTCGGCAGCGAGTCGTAAACGAATTGCAGATTCGTGGTTTTTCCGCAGAGGCCGGGACCGTAGTACACGACCTTCGCCGTGATTTCTTTCGTGGCGTAGTTGAAGAGGACCATGGGCCGTTTCCGTGGATGTTGAGGGTATCATGCGCCCCGCTGCGGAGGTGAGCATGAACCTGAGGCGACTCGTCGCCGTGTTTCTATTCCTCTACACCGCGCCGGCGCTCCTCGCCGACGCTCCCGGCGTCTATGCGATCGTCGGCGGAACGGTCCATCCGGTCTCCGGTCCCGCGATCGAAAACGGCGTGGTGATCATCCGCGACGGCCTGATCGAAGCCGTCGGGAAAAACGACCTCGCACTGCCGCGCGACGCCACGCCGATCGACGTCAAAGGCGCGCACATCTATCCCGGCCTGATCGACGCGCAAACGTCCCTCGGCTTCGCCGCGCCCGCGCCACGCCGCGGCGGTTTCGGCGGCGGCGGAGGCGCGCGGCGCACCGAGGAAACGCCCGAGCCGTCGCCCGACACGCTCGCGATTCGCGACGCGAAGATCTCCGACGATGATGCGGACGCGCGCCGCGCAATCGGCGTGACGACGGTGATCACCGCGCCGGCGGGCGGTATCTTCAACGGCCAGTCGGTCGTTTTGAATCTCGGCAGCGGTCCGATCGAGTCGCGCGTGATCAAAAATCCGGCAGCCGCGCAGGTCTCGTTCAATACGCGTCCGACGTGGACGTATCCCGACAGCCTGATGGGCGTCATCTCGTACATCCGTCAGACGCTGATGGACGCGCAGCAGCACACTGCCGCGCGCGCGGTCTACGAGCGCAATCCGTCGGGGCTGCGGCGTCCTGCCGACAATCCGTCGCTCGAGGCGCTGCAGCCGGCGCTGAATCGCGCGGTGCCGGTCGTCTTCATCGCCGACAGCGAGGAGATGATCCGCCGCGCGCAGCGCATCGCCGCGGAGTTCAACCTCAACTACATCCTCTCCGGCGCGCGCGAGGCGTACGCGATGGCCGGCGAGCTGAAAAACGTGCCGGTGCTCGTGTCGGTGAAGTGGCCGGTCGCGCCCGGCGGACAAAGACGATCGCGAAGATCAGCCGCTGCGCGTGATTCGCTTCCGCCAGCTCGCGCCGACCTCGCCATCCGCGCTCGCGAAAGCGGGAGCGACGTTCGCGCTCGTGAGCGGCGCCGGAAAGACGGGCGACTTTCTGCCCGGCATCCGCAAAGCGATCAAGAACGGACTCTCCGCCGATGATGCGTTGCGCGCGACGACGCTCGCGCCGGCGCGCATCTTCGGATTCGAGCGCCAGCTCGGCTCGCTCGAGCGCGGCAAGATCGCGAACGTCGTCGTCAGCGACAAGCCGATCTTCGACGAGAAAGCGAAAGTGACTCGCGTGTTTGTCGACGGCCGCGAGATCCGCCTGCCGAAGGATGACAAGAAGCCGGCGGCGGAGAGCGCGGCGTCGCCGATCGACGGCACGTGGAATCTCACCGTGCGCGCGACGCAGGGCAGCGTTTCGATCAGCGTCACGCTGCACAACGAAGACGGCCAGCTGACCGGAACCTACTCCGGCGATCGCGGCAGCGGCGACATTCGCGGCGGCTCGTACAGCGACGGCTCATTCGAGTTCACGATCTCCGCGACCGCGCAGAACGAAGCGGAGACGACGGATTGGGCGTTCCGCGGCACGCTCGCCGGCGATTCGATGAACGGCAGCGTCGCCACGAATCTCGGCACGTTCGACTTCAGCGGGAGCAAATCGAAATGAGAACCAGGGGATTCCTCGCTGCGCTCGGCATGACACTCGCGCTGCCTGCGATTGCGCAGGAGCGCACCATCCTCATCAAGAACGCCACCGTTCTCACGATCACCAACGGCACGATCGAAAACGGATCGGTGCTCGTTCGCGGCTCGAAGATCGCGGCCGTCGGCAAAGACATCGCCGCGCCTGCGAACGCGCAGGTCATCGATGCGACCGGCAAGTTCGTGATGCCGGGCATCATCGACACGCACAGCCACACCGGGGTCGACGGAAGCGTCAACGAGGTCTCGCTGCCGAACACCGGCATGGTGCGCATCGCCGACGCGCTCACAGCCGACGACATCTCCGCCTATCGCCAGCTCGCCGGCGGCACGACCGCCGCGCTGGTGCTGCACGGATCGGCGAACGCGATCGGCGGTCAGAGCCAGATCGTGAAGTGGAAATGGGGACATCCGATCTCCGAATGGCCGGTGCAGGGCGCGCCGCGCACGATCAAATTCGCGCTCGGCGAGAATCCGAAGAGCGCGAACTTCCGTCCGCCCGAGGGACAGGCGAGGCAGTATCCGGCGACGCGCATGGGCGTCGAGGAAGTGATCCGCAAGTCGTTCATCGACGCGCGCGACTACATGGCCGCGTGGGATGAATACGAAGCGAAGCGGAAGCGCAACGAGGCCGCGATTCCGCCGCGGCGCGACCTGCTGATGGACACGATGGCCGACATCCTGCGCGGCAACATCGACGTCCACTCGCACTGCTATCGCTCGGACGAGATCATGATGCTGCTCAATCTCTCCGACGAGCTGGGATTCAAGATCCGCGAGCTGCAGCACGTGCTCGAAGGCTACAAAGTCGCGAAGGAGATCGCCGCGCACGGCGTCTCCGGCGGCACGTTCATCGACTGGTGGGGATATAAAGCCGAGGCCTATGACGCCACGCCGTACAACGTCGCGCTCATGGTGCGGAACGGCGTGCTGACGTCGGTCAACTCCGACTCCGACGAGCTCGCGCGGCATCTCAATCACGACGCCGCGAAGTCGATGAAGTACGGCGGCCTGACCGAAGACGAAGCGCTGCGGCTTTGCACGATCAACGGCGCGAAACAGCTGCGCCTCGACGGCCGCATCGGCTCGATCGAAGTCGGCAAAGACGCCGACCTCGCGATCTGGACCGCGCATCCGCTCTCCGTCTACGCGCGCGTCGAGACCACGATGATCGAAGGCGAGATTCTCTTCGACCGCGCGCGCGATCTGCAGCAGCGCGAGGCGATGAAGAAGGAGAAGGAAGAGCGGCTGAAGAAAGAAGCCGACGAGGCGAAGAAAGAGAAGGGGAAAAAAGATGCGTAAGCTGATCGTTCTTGCACTCGCATCGCTCCCGCTCTTCGCGCAGTCGACGATCCCGAACAATCCCGGCAGGAAGCAGACGATCGTCATCCGCAACGCGACGATCGTTCCCGTCACCGCGGCGCCGATTCCGAACGCGACGCTCGTCATCGCCGACGGCAAGATCGCCGCGGTCGGCCCGTCGAGCAGCGTGCAGGTGCCGCAGAACGCGACCGTCATCGACGCCGCGGGGCAGTTCGTCTATCCCGGCATGATCGACTCCGGCACGAACATCGGCCTCGTCGAGATCGACTCCGTCGCCGGCACCGTCGACACGACGGAGCTCGGCGATCTCAACGCGAACGCGCAGGCGGCGGTGGCCATCAATCCGCACAGCGAGCTGATTCCGGTCACGCGCGTGGCCGGCGTGACGAACGTCGTCAGCGTCCCCGAGGGCGGGATCATCTCCGGACAGAGCGCGCTCATTCAGCTCATCGGCTGGACGCCGCAGGAGATGGTGGTGAAGGCGCCGCTGGCGATGCACATCCGGTTTCCGCGGCTGCGCGGCGCGCCGCTCGTCGACGTGCCGCAGGACGAGGAGGCGGAGAAGGAAGCGAAGAAGACGTACACGCGCGAGCTCGACAAGCTGCGCGACCTGTTCCGCGACGCGCAGGCCTACGCGCGCGCCGTCACGGCGAAGGTGAAGCGCTTCGACCGCGATCTGATTCTCGAGGGGCTCGTGCCGGTCGTCGAAGGACGCGTGCCGGTGATCATTCACGCGAACCAGGCCCGCGACATCCGCGCGGCGATCGAGTTCGCGGACGAGTTCAAGCTGAAGATGATCCTCGCCGGCGCGCAGGACGTCGCCCGCGCGATCCCCGAGCTGAAGTCGCGCAACATCCCCGTCCTCCTCGGCCCGATCCTCGCCCTGCCGCAGCGCGAAGACGATCCGTACGACGTCCTCTTCACGAACGCGAAGACGCTCTACGATGCCGGCATCAAGTTCGCGATTCAGACGACGGAGGCGCACAACACGCGCAACCTGCCGTATCACGCCGGCTCATGCGCTGCCTTCGGCTTGCCGAAGGACGTCGCCCTGAAAGCGATCACGATCTTTCCCGCCGAGATCTTCGGCGTCGCCGACAAGCTCGGCTCGATCGAAGTCGGCAAACTCGCGAACGTGATCCTCACCGACGGCGACCCGCTCGAGTTCCGCACGAACGTGAAGCGCGTCTTCATCGCCGGAGAGGAAATCGCGATGGACTCGCGGCACACACTTCTTTACAATAAGTTTAAGAGCCGCCCGTGATTGCCATTGTTTTAGCGCTTCTGCTCGCGACGCCGCGCCTCGCAGAAGGCTACCGCCTACCTCCGTTCAACGCCGTGATCGGTGGCAGCAGCAACCCCTGCGTCCACTTTCTCAATTGCATCAGGGACGGCGTCGAATGGCGCGGGCAGTGGAACCAATTTCGTGAGACGCCGTTCACCGTGATCGCCCCGGCGCGCGGCGGACAGTTCTTTGCGGCGGCCAATCGCTACCCGCCGGCGGTCGAGATCGCGAACGTGCGATCCGATGCGGCGCCCACGCTGATCTTTTCGGGGTTGCCGAGCTATCACGCCGTCGCGATGACCATCGACGGCGGCGGGACGTTTCATGTTCTGGTCGTATCGGCAACTACCGTTGCGATTGCGTCGATTGATCGCGACGGCGCATTGCGTGCGCTCCATCCGCTCGGCGCGGCGACCGACTTCGAGGTCTATTCGTCGCGGGATTCCATCGATCTTGCGAGCGATCAATGTACGCTGTATTTCGCCGACGCGAAGGCCGACGTCATCCGTCGCTATGACCTCTGTCGCGGGGTGTATCTCCCGGACTTCGTTGCGATTGGCGACGGACAAGTGAGGACCATGGTGGTTTTACCCGATGGAGGCGTGTTGGTCCCCGTTTTCGTGCCCGGAGAGTCTTACAAAGATCACGTGCGCCGCTATGACGCGCGCGGTGTGGAAACGGCGCGACACCTCTTTCCCGAGGCGCGTTTCTTCGGCGGCCCGCTCGCCGTCGAGAGCGATTGGCAGGTGCTCGCCGCCGGCGCCAACGGCGATCTGGGCGGTCGCGTTTATCGCATCGACTTGCGAAGCGGCACGATGACCAAGGCCGTCCAGGCCACGAGCATCAATGATCCGTACACGATCGTTCCGCTTGCCGGATGGACCGCCGCGATCGGCTTCACCGGCGAGCCGCGGCGGCGCGCCGGACATTGAGGTACACTCCCCCGCCTGTTCTTTCACAACTGATGTCCGACATGGTGATGGGAAGCCGGTGAGATACCGGCGCGGCCCCCGCCACTGTAACCGGAGACGACTCGCGCCTTGATCGAATAGGCGGTCCCCACTGCGAACAGCGGGAAGGGGGCGCGGGAAGGATGACCCGGAAGCCAGGAGACCGACTGTCTCGGACCTAGCGCAACCCTTCGGAGGGAAGGAGTCGTCATGCACTACGTCCTCTTTTGTTTCATCCTCGCCGCAACTCCCACACAACCCCCCGCTCAATCGACGGTCCAACACGAGATCATCGTCACCGCCTCGGCGCTGCCCGAATCGGTCGAGGAAACGCCCGCTGCGGCCTCGGTCGTGACGCGCGAGGAGATCGAGAAGCGCGAAGCGCGCGACGTCGCCGACGTGCTGCGCGAAGTGCCGGGCGTGACCATCTCGCGCACCGGCTCGCCCGGAAAAACCACGTCCGTCTTTCTGCGCGGCGGCAGCTCGAAGCAGGCCCTCGTGCTGTGGAACGGCGTGGAGATGAACAACGCCTATCACTCCGCCTACAACTTCGGCCAGCTCTCGACCGCGGGCGTGGAGCGGGTGGAGATCGTGCGCGGTCCGTTTTCCGCGTTATACGGATCCGACGCCGTCAGCGGAGTGGTCAACGTGTTGACGACACCGACGCGCGACGAAGCACAGGTCGACGTCGAAGCCGGCGAGCGCGGACTCGTGAACGCGGCTGCGCACGGCGCGTTCTCACGCGATCGCTGGAGCGCGCACGCGACGGTCGAGCATCGCGACGACGACGGCTTCGCTCCCAATGACGATTTCACCTCGACGTCGCTCCTCGGCGGCGTGAGCTTCACGCCCAACGCGAACGCGTCGATCGGCGTGCTCGCTCGCTACAGCTCCTACGACCTCGGCATCCCGCGCAACGTCAACGGCCTCGGCACGGCATTCGTCCCGACGCCGAATCGCCGCGAGGACGGTTGGGAATCGCAGCTCGCGATCCCGATCCGCTTCGACACCGGCCGCCTGACCTGGAACGTGCGGCTCACCGAGAACCATCGCAACGACGACTACGAAGATCCGGACGGCGCGTTCGGCGCGGAGAAGGCGCATACGGATGCGGTGACGCGCGCCGCGAACGCGAGCGTGCGGACGAAGACCGACATCGGCACGATCACGCTCGGCGGCGAGTATGAAAACTCCGAGGTCGATCACACCGATACGTTCGGACTCAATGTCGACGCGCGCGAACGCGACAGCCGCTCGCTGTTTGTCGAAGACTCGATTTCGATCGGCGCGTTTCAGATCACGGCCGGCCTGCGCCACGATCACTTCGACACGTTCGGCAGCGAGCTTTCACCGCGCGTTGCCGCGGCGTGGGTGCGCAACGGACACAAGATCCGCGCGGCGTATGGCGAAGGATTCCGCGCGCCGGCGATCGGCGAGCTGTACTCGCCGTTCTTCGGATTCCCCGATCTGCAGCCGGAGCGCAGCCGCAGCATCGAAGTCGGCTACGACCGCTACTGGCGCGACGGCTCGTTCACCGCGTCGCTCTTCGACAGCGACTACAAAGACCTGATCTTCTACGACAACCTCGCCTTCCACTACGGCAACATTCACTCCGCGACGTCGCGCGGGCTCGAGCTCGGCGCGACGCGCAACTTCGGCAAATTCAGCACCGCGCTGTCGTACACCTATCTCGACACCGAAGACGAGAGCACCGGCGAGGAGCTGCTGCGCCGGCCGCGCCACTCCGGCTCGCTCGCCCTCGGCTACGACTTCACGCCGTTCACCGCGGAGCTGGTCGTGCAGCACGCCGGCGCGCGCGTCGACATCACCGATCTCTTCCCGTACGGCAACGTCTCGAACGAGGCGCGCACCGTCGCTGACTTCACGCTGCGCTGGCTCGCCGGCGCCGTGATTCCGTACGTGCGCGTCGAGAACCTCACCGACGAGCACTACGAAGAAGTGTTCGGCTATCCATCCGCGCCGCGGCGCTTCAGCGCAGGCGTGCGCTACACGGTGCGCTGATGCGATTCGCCCTGTCGCTGCTCCTCGTCCTCCTCGGCGTGGTCTTCCGCGTCGCGCCGCATCCGCTGAACTTCGCGCCCGTCGGCGCGATCGCGCTCTTCGCCGGCGCGACGTTCGAGAACCGCCGCTCCGCATTTCTCGTCCCGCTCGTCGACGATGTTCATCGGCGATCTCTTCATCGGCCTGCACTCGCTGATGCCGGTGATCTACGCAACCTACGCGTTGATCGTGATCCTCGGCATGGCGCTGCGCTCGCGGCGCCGTTCCGTGCTCGCGGTCGGCGGCGCGGCGGTCGCGTCGGCGACGATCTTCTTCGTCATCACGAACTTCGCGGTGTGGCTGACTCTCGAAACGTATCCGCTGACGCTCGACGGTCTCGCCGCCTGCTACGCCGCCGCGATTCCGTTCTTCGACCGCACGCTCGCCTCGGATCTGCTTTTCTCCGCGATTTTCTTCGGCGCGTTCGCGCTCGCGGAGCGGAGGATCGATGACACCGCGCATCGTGTCGCTGCTTCCAAGCGCGACTGAGATCGTCTGCGCGCTCGGCTACGAATCGGCGCTCGTCGGGAGGTCGCACGAATGCGACTTCCCGCCGGGCATCGAGCGGCTGCCGGTGTGCACGGAGTCGAAGGTGCACGGCGCGTTGACGAGCGAAGAGATCCACGCGCGCGTCGAGGAGATCCTGCGCCACGACCTCAGCGTCTATCGCGTCGACGCGGAGCTGCTGCGCGAGCTCGCGCCGACGCATATCGTCACGCAGGTGCAGTGCGAAGTCTGCGCGGTGAGCTTGCGTGACGTCGAGGCAGCGATCGCCGATTGGTCCGGCCTCGCGCCGCGCATCGTGCCGCTGAATCCGCAAACGCTCGATGATGTCTTTGCGGACATCCGCCGCACCGCGGCTTCACTCGAAACGTCGGCCGAGCCGTTGATCACGCGCATGCAGTTGTCGATGGACGCGTGTGTCGCCAATGTTGCGCACAAGCCGCGCGTGGCCACGATCGAATGGCTTTCGCCGCTGATGACTGCCGGCAACTGGATGCCGGAAATGATCGAGATGGCCGGCGGCATCAATCTCTTCGGCGAGCGCGGCAAGCACTCGCCGTGGCTGGAGTGGGACGCGCTCGTCGAAGCCGATCCCGACGTCGTGCTGATCCTCCCGTGCGGCTTCGGCATCGCCGAGATCGAGCGCGACTTTCGCGGATGGCCGGAGCTTCGCGCCGACATTTTTCTGCTCGACGGCAATCAATACTTCAACCGTCCGGGACCGCGGCTCGTGGAGTCGCTGCAGATCCTCGCCGAGGTGTTGCATCCGGAGCGGTTTTCGTTCGGATTCGAAGGGAAGGCGTGGAAGCGATGGCGCGGCTGAAAACGCTGTTGTCGTGGAGCAGCGGAAAGGATTCCGCGTGGACGCTGCACAAGCTCCGCGCGGATCCGCGTTACGAAGTCGTCGGCCTGTTGACCACGATCAACGCCGCCGCCGATCGCGTGGCGATGCATGCCGTGCGCTCCGAGCTGTTGCGCGCGCAGGCGGCAGCGGCGGGGTTGCCGCTGTGGCCCGTGCACATTCCGAGTCCCTGCTCGAACGAGGAGTACGAGCGGGCGATGGGCGAAGCGATGCAGCGCGCGGAGGCGGAGCAGATCGATTGCATCGCATTCGGCGATCTCTTTCTCGAAGACGTGCGCGCGTATCGCGAAGAGAAGCTCGCCGCGACGCGCATCCGTCCGATCTTTCCGCTGTGGGGCAGCGACACGCGCGCGCTCGCGCAGGAGATGCTCGCCGGCGGATTGCGGGCGCGCATCACTTGCGTCGATCCGCGCGTCGCGCCGCGTTCCCTCGCCGGCCGCGACTTCGATCCCGCGGAGCTTTCCGAAAGCATCGATCCGTGCGGCGAGCGCGGCGAGTTTCACACGTTCGCGTACGCGGGTCCGATGTTTCGCGCACCGATCGCAATCGAGAGCGGAGAGGTCGTCGAGCGCGACGGCTTCGTGTTCGCCGATCTCACGCTACGCGCGTGATCGTCTCGATCGCCCGCGCGACCTGCTTCTCGCGCTTCTCGATCTTGCGCACGCGGCCGACGACGTCCTCGATCAGCGCCCACGTCACATTCGACGGCTGGTAGCGGTCGGGCGACGACTCCGCGACGTGGCGTCCGAGAGCGCCGAGGGCGGTGTGATACGGCAGCGGTGTCGGGTCATCGATGTATCGCGCCACGAGCAGTCCGACCGCGGCGGATTCGACGTAGCCTTCGACGCCCGTGATTTGCCCGGCGAAGAAAACGCGCTCATCGCGCTTCGTCTGAAACGTCGGCCGGAGATGCTTCGGGCCGTTGATGAATGTGTTGCGATGCATCGAGCCGAAGCGCGCGAACGACGCGTTCTCGAGGCCGGGGATCATCTGAATCACGCGCTTCTGCTCCGGCACGCGCATCTTCGTCTGGAAGCCTACGAGGTTGAAGTACTCGTCGGACAGATCTTCCTTGCGCAGTTGCACGACCGCGTGCGGCCGCTCGCCCGTTTCCGGATGCTCGAGTCCCGACCGGTTTCATCGGACCGTAGCGCAGCGTCTCGATGCCTCGCGACGCGATCTCTTCGACCGGCAGGCAACCTTCGAAGTGAACCGCCTGCTCGAAGTCGTGCGGCGCGAACAGCTCCGCCGACAGCAGCGCCGCGACGAAGGTCTCGTACTGCTCCTGATTCATCGCCGCGTTGAGGTAATCGGTCGCCGAGCCTTTCCCGTAGCGCGATTTCCAGTAGAGCTTCGAGAAATCGAGCGAGTCGGCGGCCACGATCGGCGCGATGGCATCGTAGAAATACAAGCCGTCGCGTCCGAGAAACTCGTCGATCGCATGGAAGAGCGGATCGCTCGTCAACGGGCCGGTGGCGACGACGAGGAAATCAAAGTCGCCGCGATCGAGTGAAGTCACTTCGCCGCGCTTCACTTCGATGTTCGGCTCGTTTTCGATCGCGTTCGTGATCGCCTCCGAAAAGCGATCTCGATCGACGGCGAACGCATCGCCCGCAGGAACGCGCGCTTCTTCGCCGCAGCGAAGGACGAGCGATCCGAGAAGCGCCATTTCTTTTTTCAGCAACCCGACGGCGTTCGTCGGCGAGGAGGAGCGGAACGAGTTGGAGCAGACGAGCTCCGCGAGGTTCGACGTCGCGTGCGCGGGCGTCGACTTCACCGGACGCATCTCGCACAGCTCGACCGAGTGCCCGCGCCGTGCGAGCGCGAACGCGCATTCGCTGCCGGCCAGGCCGGCGCCGATGATCCGGATCTTCGCCATCGTTAATTCGACGGTTCGTCGCCGAAATGCGCGGCCGCATCGCCGCGAATCTCGCCGAACTTCTGCTCGAAGAGCGAGAGGTTGTGCGCGAGCGCCTCGAGGAACTGCTTCGCGTGCAGCGGCGTGAGAATCACGCGGCTGTAAATCTTCACGTCGTTGCGGCCCGGAACCACGCGGCCGAGGTCGATCACGAACTCGCTCGGCGAGTGAATGATGTTCGCGAAGTTCACGTACTCGCCCTGCGCCACGTTGTCGTCGATGTTGATGTGAATGGTTTGCTGCGGTTGCTGCGTGTTGTCCATTGCGGACTCGTCAACGTTCGACAGCAGCGCGAATTCCGCGCAACGGCACGCCGCTGATCGCCCCCAGCACGACCCTCGTCGCCTCGGTGTGCAGCGAATCCGTATGCACCAGCACCGCGTCTTCGATCGCATCCCACGACTTCGCCGGCGAGATTCAACCGCGACAGCGCCACCTGCAGCGGCGACATGCTCGGATTGAACGCCGCATTCTCCGCATACGCGCCTGCATAGATCCCGCGGGACGTCCTCACCGCCACCCCCGCGAACGACTTCGAATACGGCGCGTAACTCATGTTCGCCGCGCTCAGCGCTGCGCGCGCGAGCTCGTCGTCTTCGTCGATGATGAGCCCATGATCGCTTCGCTGCATCAACCCGCCGTCGATCCCAAGATCGCGCGGCCCGAACGCGCTCGGCAACAGTTCCTTGAGTGCGCGCGTCTCACCCGGCATCGCCACGATCAACCGATCCGCCGTCGTCAGCTCATTCAGAAACTGCCGGCAATACCCGCACGGCGGCGCGTTCACAGCGATGAGATCGATCCCCTCCTCGCCGTTCATCCACGCATTCGTCACGCTCGACTGCTCCGCATGCACCGTGAAGCTGAGCGCCTCCCCCGCGAACTCGAGATTCGTCCCGAAATACAGCGCGCCCGAGAGGCCGCGCGAAACGCACCCGACACGGAAGTTCGAGATCGGCGGCTTCGCAAACTTCGCCGCCTCGGGCAGAAGCATCGTCATCAAGCGTGGGACGTCGACGCCCTGCTCGCGCGCTCGCGCTGCGGCTTCGCTCGCGGGAATCACGCCGGTGAAGGTCATGGCGAAGTGGTTGGGCGGGTTGGGGTTGTGGTTTGGTCGGGCAGGGGGGATTTGAACCCCCGACCACCTGAACCCCATTCAGGTACGCTACCAGGCTGCGCTACTGCCCGACTTGCGCGGATCGTATCACGCGCGTCGTCTTGAAAATTCCTACGGGAGATTCGCGGCCCAGAGGATGAGGTAGCGCGTCACCTCGATGTTCTTGCGGGCGGGGACGACGGCGATCTCTTCGATCGATTGCGCTTTCGCGGTCAGGTCGTCGCGGCGGACTTTCAGTTCTTTGTCCCACGCGCGCTGGATCTGGGCGATGTTGTCGAGGTAATCGACCTCGCGCGCCGACACCGTCTCATCCGCCACCGCCGCGGGGCGGCCGCTGGTGATGTTGTAGAGCGTCTGGCCCCAGGCCACGTTCACTTCCTGCGCGTCCTTGCCTTTGCGGCCGCCTTCTTCCTGCTCCTGCGCGTCCAGCTCGCGTTGCTCGCGTTCGGAGCGCTCGCGCAGCTGATCGAGGCGGCGGCGGAACGTGCTCTCGAGGCGCTCCTGCTCGTCTTCGAGCTGGCGGTTCATTTCCTCCATGCAGCGCTCGAGGAATGCCGCGCGCGTTTCGGTCGCATCCGAATAGAAGCCGAACGACGCATTGTGAAAGATGCGGATTCGCTCGCTCTCTTCGAGCAGTTGCAGGAAGCCATCCTTCGATTGCAGAGCGTTCTGCACGAGCTCCTCGGGGGCGATCGTGACGTCGATGCGCAGCTGCGGATCGGGAACGGCGCGGAGATCGAGTTTCTCCGGATCGATGAGCGACGCCTGCTGCCACTGCGCGCGTCCGTCTTGCGGCGAAAGCGGCGCGACGTAGGAGCGCGCGATCGCGTGGCGCAAGCCGCTGCGTCCATCCATCAGCGTCACGATTCCCTCGGCGAGCACGAACGGGCGATAGTTGCCTCGTCCGCCGTAGACGTAGAGCTGTTCGAGCGAGTCGCTGTCGCGCCGCGCGCTGGCGCGGCTGCGCGCGGCCGGCGCGGCTTGCGCATCGCGGTCGCGCTCGACTGTCATCCCGTGCGCCACCGGCACCGCATCGAGTGTGCGTCCCGGCACCGTTGCCAGCGCGTGCACGATGGCTTCGCGTTTTTCTCAGGCGGGAAGAGGAAGACGATGCATCCGCCGCCGCCTGCGCCGCACACTTTGCCACCCCACGCGCCCGCGGCCATCGCGGCGTCGATCGCCGCATCGATCTCCGGCGTCGAGATGCCTTCGATCAGCGCCTTCCGCTCCTCCCACTCCTTGCGCAGCGCCGCGCCCGCGGCTTCGAAGTGGCCGGCATCGAGGGCGCGCTCCATCTCGATCGCCGCCTCGGCGATGCGCGAGAAGCCCTTCTGCACCTTCTTCTTCTTTTCGATCTGGCGCTTGTACAGTTGCCAGTTGTTCGTGCCCGAGAAATGCGACACCTCGCTGTAATGCAGCAGCATGCGCTGCGCGAGATCGTGCACGGAGGTCTGCAGCGGATGGCGGGCGGGCTTGCCGGGATTGAGATGCAGCGAGCCGAGGCCGCCGAAGACGGGCGGGTAGTAATCCTGGATGCCGGCGGGGAGGCCGAGGAGGCGCGTCTCGAGATCGCGCACGAGGAAGATGAGATCCTCGCCTTCGAGCGGCTGGCCGGCGATTTCCGACAGCGCGCGCACGAGCGTGATCGCGAGCGCGGACGAGCCGCCGAGGCCCGAGCCGCGCGGAGCATCGGTGCGCGTCGTGATCTGGAGGCCGCTCAGTTTGAAATGCTCGACCGCGCGATGCAGCAGCGCCGCCTTCGGATCGGCGGCCATCTCCTGCATCCCCTCGTAGCGCTGCCGGTAGCCGTCGTCGGTGAGGTGGATCTCGATCGCGCCGTCGCCGGTCTCGCAGACTTCCGACTCGGCGTAAAACGAGATCGCGACGTTGACCGTCCGCGCGCCCGGATGGAACAGGTAGAGGGGCCAGAGATCGAGAGTACCGCCAGCGAGATCGGCGCGCACCGGCGCCCGGACGATGACCTTGTTCATTTGGGGGACCTGGATTGTGTCAGAAGAGCGCCCGCTGCGATACGGGCTCGTGCGAAACGTCTCGCGGCGCGAGCATGAGCCGCGGCGTGAGACGGACCACGCTGGCGCGGAACTGATGGAGCGACTCGCCGCGCAGCGGGTCGGGAGTGATGGATTTCAATTTCAGGGGATTCAGCCACTTGCCGTCCTCGGTCACGCGATAGTCAAGATGCGGGCCCGTCGCGAGACCGGTCCTGCCGACGTATCCGATGACGTCACCCTGCCTGACTTTTGCGCCGCGTGCAACACCTTTCGCAAATCGGGAAAGATGTAGGTAATAGGTGTCGACGCGGGAGGAGTGGCGGACGCGGACGAAATTGCCTTCGCCGGCTTTGTAGCGCGCCTCGACGACCACGCCGTCGGCGGTGGTCATCACCGGCGTTCCGACCGGCGCGCCGTAGTCGATGCCGTAGTGCGGGCGGAAGTACTTGAGCACGGGATGGAAGCGGCGGCGCGTGAATCCGGACGTGACGCGCGTGAACTGGAGTGGCGCCTTGAGGAACTGCTTGCGCAGCGGCGCGCCGCTCCGCGCGTAGTAGCCCATGCGGCCGTCCGGCATCTGCTGGCGGAACGCCTCGTAGATGCTGTCCTTCTGCACGAACCGCGCGGCGCTGATCGGTCCGTAGCCGGTGAGATCGTTGCCGGAGTAGTGCTTCGTCACGACGACGCTGAACGAATCACCTTTTTGCAGCTCGAAGAAGTCGATGTCCCACTGGAAGACGTCGACGAGCTGCTGCACCAGCTGCGGACCTTCGCCGGTCTGGCGCAGGGCTTCGTAGAGCGAGCTGTCGATCGTCGCCGAGATCGTGGTCTCGACGTCGCGCTGTGATGCCGGCGACGCGGTGACGTTGAATCCCGCGGCGCTGCGCACGGCGCCGATGTCGCCCCAGCCCGTGACCTTCATCTGCACCGCGTCGACCACGCCGAGGTTGTCGTAGTGGAAGCGCAGGAGATGACCGGGACGGAGGCGGCGGACGTCGATGGATTTCGCGAGCTCGCGCGTGAGGAGCGCGCTTTCACCGCGCGAGAGACCGCCGGCGAGCAGGACGCCGTCGAGCGTGTCGTTTTGTTCGATGGTGAGGAGCAGCGAGTGCTCGGGAAGCTCCGACGGCATCACCTTCGAGAGATCGGTGTACTTCAGCGATGGAGACACGAGCGCGGCCGGCGCACCGTAATCGGGTTGCGAGCGCACGGCGGCGAGAACGATCGGAACAGCGAGCGGCAGGGCCAGCGCGAGGTAAGCCCGCGGCCGCTTCACCACCCCACCCAAACGACGTTTCTTCATCTGCGCTTCGAGTAGACGAACCGGGACTGACTTCCTACCGATGGTAGCACGAGATCCCTCGCCGTCTACGCGGCTCGGGATGACACGCGTGATGCGCGTGTCACTTGCCCGGTTCGAACGTCAGCACCTGGGTTTGGGTGCGGGGGCGCTCGCCGGAGTTGGCGAGTGTGTAGCCGGCGGGGATCGAGAAGTCGGTCGCCTTCGGCTGCAGCTCGCGCACGGACGTCACCACCGTCTCGCGCATGAACGTGCGCGTGGGCTTCACTTTCAGCTGCGAGTTCGTCGACTTGGTCTGCGACGTCAGGCGGATCGTCACGGTCTGCCGCAGCGGGAAGCCCGTCATCTTCGTGGTCTCGAGATCGAGGATCTCGTCGATCTCGTGGTTGCCGGTGCGTACGCCGTTGGCGAGCACGTTCAGCGAGAGCTCGCCGAACTTGCTCGTCGTGTAGCTGTCGATCACCGTGTGCACGCTCTGCTTGAGCGGGATCTGGCGCATGATCAGCGTGACGTCATAGTCGAGGGTGAGCTGATAGCGGTGCGTCGGCGCGCCGGCGATGAGCGGGCCGTCGCCGAGGTCTTTCATGTCGGAGCGGAGGTTCTCGATCCTGATGTTGCTCGCGCCGATCGCCGTCACCGCGCCGGCGGCGTTGAACTCGGTGTACCACTTCTTCGTCGGATCGATGAAAAAGAGGCGCGAGCCGTCAGTGCTGATCACGTAAGTGCCGGGCGGGTAGAGATTTCCGGACAGGAACTCCACGCGCGTGCGCAGACCGTCGACGGTCGCGCGCGCCACGAGATCGGTCGTCGGCACGACGACGTCTTCCGTGACCGCTTTCTGCGTGTATTCGTACTGGATGGCCGCGAGGGCCGGAATGGCGAACAGCGTCAAAACAAGCGCGAGCAGTGTTCTTTTCATTCGCAATAACCTCGGCCGATAGTTCAGTATACGGGAAATTTTCACGATCTTTGCAGCGGTTGGGTGGCGCATGTCCTCGCGTCACAACATCGCCGCTGCCCTTTGCGCGGTCGTCGCGCTCGCCGCACCGGCCCGCGCGGCCTCGCCTGTCTCGCTCGAAACCGTCATCAAGAAGGTTCAGGCGCAGCAGAAAAACACCCAGACTCTGCAGGCCAACTTCCGCCAGGAAAAAGAGCTCGCGCTCATGTCCAAGCCGGAAGTCGCGACCGGCACGTTCGTCTACTCCAAGCCCAACAATGTGCTCTGGACGTACGACGCGCCGAAGCGCGTGCAGATGGTGATCGCCGGCGGAGTGATGACGACGTATTACCAGGACCTGGGCAAGGCCGAGCGCATCGACGTCAAGAAATTCGAAGACCGCATCTTCAAATACATGGGCGCGTCAGGCGCGATCGACGAGCTCGCCCGCTACTTCGACTTCACCTTCACCGACTCGAAGTCGAAGCCGACCTATCTGCTCGATCTGACGCCGAAGAATCGCGCGGTCTCGAAGCGCGTCCGCCGCATCAAGCTCTGGATCGACAAGACGACGTACCTGACCTCGAAGATCGAATACGTGGAAGGCGACGGCGACATCACGCGCTACGAATTCACGAACCTGAAGATCAACGAGCCTGTCCCGCAGAGCCGCTTCGCGCTGCACCTTCCGGCCAACGTGAAGGTGGAGCAGATGAAAGTGCAGTGATCCGCTTCGAGTTGTCGCACACCGACGGCGCCGCGCGCCGCGGTGTGATTCACACCGATCACGGCGACGTGCAGACGCCGTTCTTCATGCCGGTCGGGACGCGTGCGTCGGTGAAGAGTCTGACCACGGATCAGCTCAAGCGCCTTTCGTGTCATCCCGAGCGTAGCGAGGGATCCCCTGATTCGGGAGATTCCTCGCCGTCTTCGCGGCTCGGAATGACACGGTGTGGTCCCGAGATCATGCTCTCCAACACCTACCACCTCATGCTCCGCCCCGGCATCGAGCTCATGGAAAAGCTCGGCGGGCTGCACAAATTCATGGGCTGGGATCGCGCGATTCTCACGGATTCCGGCGGTTTTCAGCTCTTTTCCCTCGCCGCGATTCGGAAGATTCGCGAAGAAGGAGTCGAGTTCCGGAGCCACATCGACGGCTCGGCGCACTTTCTCACTCCGGAGAAATCGATCGAGATCCAGACGCGGATGGGCGTCGACATCGCCATGGCGTTCGATGAATGTCCGGCGTACGGCATCTCGCACGCGGAGACCGAAAAATCGATGGAGCTGACGCATCGCTGGGCGAAGCGCTCGCTCGCGGCGCGGACGACCTCGTCGCTCTTCGGCATCGTGCAGGGCGGCGTGTACAACGATCTGCGCAAGCGCAGCGTCGAGACGATTGCGGCGATGGATTTCGACGGAGTCGCCATCGGCGGCGTCTCCGTCGGCGAGCCGAAGGAGGCGATGTTCGACGTCGTGAACTTCACGGCGCCGCTGCTTCCTGCCTGATCGTCCGCGCTATCTGATGGGCGTCGGAACGCCCGAGGACCTCGTCAACGCCGTCGCGGCCGGCATCGACATGTTCGACTGCGTGATGCCGACGCGCAACGCGCGCAACGGCACGCTTTTCACCAGCTCGGGGAAGATTCAGATCAAGAACGCGAAGTACACGGACGACGACGGGCCGCTCGATCCGGCGTGCTCGTGCGTCACCTGCACGACGGTCTCCCGCGCCTATCTGCGGCACCTTTTCATGAACGACGAGATCGCCGCGCTCGTCTACAACACCATCCACAACGTTTCCTTCTACCTTGACTTGATGCGGGCGATCCGGCAGGCTATTGCGCTCGACTCGTTTGCCGCGTACCGCGAAGGGTTCCTGTCGCGGCAATCACAAGAAGAAAAATTATGAATGCGATAGCTCTGCTTCAAGCGCAGGGCGGCGCGGCTGCCGCTCTCTTTCAGTTTCTGCCGATCCTCGCGATCGGCGCCGTCTTCTATTTCCTCGTCATCGCGCCGGCCAACAAGCAGCGCAAGAAAACGCAGGAAATGCTCAGTACGCTGAAAAAAGGGGACCGAGTTCTCACCTCCGGTGGGATTTACGGGACGATTCAGGGTGTTGAGGCCGAAGTCGTTTACCTGAAGATCGCCGAAAACGTGAAAGTCAAGGTCGCGCGCTCCGCCGTCACCAGCGTCGTTACTGGCGAATCGGAGACGTAGTGCGACTCGTTTTTCGTTCCGGAGGAAACCTTTGAATCGCAACAACATTTGGAAAATCGTGTTGATCCTCGGCGTGCTGGCGGTGTTCACCGTCGCCATCATTCCGACGTCGAGCAACCCTGAGCCGATCCGCCGAGGATTGGATCTCAAGGGCGGCATCCACCTGGTCATGCGGGTGAATGTGAACGAGGCCGTGCGCCTCGAGACGGATCAGGCCATGAACTCGCTGCGCACGCAGGCGCAGACGCAGAACCTGCCGCTGCCCGCCACCCGCCGCATCAACGACACGACGTTCGTTGCCACGATGCCGGCCGGTGTGCCGACCGACGCGTACGAGCGCATCTCGAAGGACTATCTCCCGTCCTACGAAGTCTCGCGTCTGGCGGACGGGCTGCGCTTCGTCATCAAGCCGGCAGCGGCGTCGCAGCTGCAGCGCGACACGATTTCGCAGACGGTCGAGGCGATCGACCGCCGCGTCAACGCCCTCGGCGTGACGGAGCCGATCATCGTGCCGGAAGGCAACGATCGTATCGTCATCCAGCTGCCCGGCGTCGACGATCCGGCGCGCGTGAAGGACATCATCAAGACCACCGCCCAGCTGCAGTTCCGCATGGTCGAAGGCAACGCCAACGCGAGCGCGCAGGCGGTCTTCGACGCGTTGACGCCGCAGCAGCGCGCGGGAACCGACATCCTCCCGGCGAATCGTGAAGACGAGATGGGCCGCGTCGTCGGCGTCGAGTACGTCGCGGTGCAGAAGAACGTTCCGGTCAGCGGGCGCGATCTCAAGAACGCGCGCGTCGTGAAGGGCCGCGTCGGCGAGCCGGTCATCGGCTTCTCGCTCACGCCCGAAGGCACGCCGAAGTTCGCCGCGCTGACGAAGGCGAACATCGGCCGCTACATGGCCATCGTCCTCGACAACAAAGTCGTCTCCTACCCGGTCATCAAGAGCGAGATCACGGGTGAGGGCACGATCGAAGGAAGCTTCACGAACCAGCAGGCGAACGATCTCGCGCTGGTTCTGCGCAGCGGCTCGCTGCCGGCCTCGCTGACGACGCTCGAAGAGCGCACCGTCGGCCCGTCGCTCGGACGCGACTCGATCCGCCAGGGCGTGACCGCCTCGGTAATCGGCTTCGTCGTGCTCGTGCTCGCGATCCTCCTCTACTACAAGGGCGCGGGCATCAACGCGGTTCTCGCGCTACTGCTCAACCTCATCATCCTGCTCGGCATGCTGGCCTACTTCAAGGCCACGCTGACGCTCCCCGGCATCGCCGGCATCATCCTGACGCTGGGCATGGCCGTCGACACGAACGTGCTCGTGTTCGAGCGCATCCGCGAAGAGTTGCGCGAGGGCAAGACTGCACGCGCCGCGATCGAGCAAGGGTTCTCGCGCGCGTTCGCGACCATCATCGACACGCACCTCACGACCATCATCTCGGCGCTGTTCCTGTTCCAGTTCGGCACCAGCTCGATCCGTGGATTCGCCGTCACGTTGCTGATCGGTCTCGGCGCGTCGGTATTCACGGCGTTCTTCGTGTCGCGCATGATTTTCGACATTGTGTACAAGCCGGCTGATCGCCCGCGCGAAATCAGCATCTAACGCGGAGCGAGGAGACCACCATGCAGATTTTCGTCAATCCGAATTACCAGTTCGTCAAGCAGCGCTGGAAGGGCCTGGCCGTCTCGGTGCTGTTCATCCTTGCCGGCATCGGCGCCTACTTCGCCTTCGGCATCAACTGGGGCATCGACTTCGCCGGCGGCGCCGCGATCACGCTGAAGTTCCGCGACGCGGTTCCTCTGAACCAGCTCCGCAACGACCTGCCGACCGCCACGATCCAGCAGTACGGCAAAGCCGAAGAGCGCGCGATCTACATCCGCCTCCCGGAACAGAAAGCGGAAGTCGACTACGCCGGCCAGGTCGTCGAGCAGCTTCGCAAGAAGCTGAATCCGGAAGGCGACGCGAAGCTCGACCTCAACTTCTGGGGCAAGGACCGCCTCTCCGCGCTTCTCAAGCAGAGCGATCCCGACAACCGCGGCACGAATCCGAACGCGATCGCGTACTACGACACGCTCTCGCAGAAGATCATCGACAAGCGCTCGCAGCTCGGCGTCTTCACGAGCCTGCAGCAGGCGACGAGCACCGAGGGCGTGACCGGCAATGTCGCGCGCGTCATCAACGAAAAGACGTATCTCGGCAAGTTCAACGTGTTCAATCAGGAGACCGTCGGACCGGCGGTCGGCAAGGAACTGCAGACCAAAGCGCTCCTGGCGATCATCCTCTCGTCGCTGGCGATGGGCATCTACATCTGGCTGCGCTTCGACTTCGTGTTCGGCGTCGGCGCGGTGGCCTGCATCATCCACGACGTCGCGATCGCGCTGGCGTTCCTGCTCCTCATGCGCCTCGAGGCGTCGCTGAACGTCGTCGCGGCGCTGCTCACGATCGTCGGCTATTCGATCAACGACACGGTCGTCATGTACGACCGCGTGCGCGAGAACAAGCGCAAGATCAAGAAGCCGATGACGATGGCCGAGCATCTCGACCTGGCCATCAACCAGACCCTGTCGCGAACGATCCTCACCAGCGGCTCGGTGTTCCTCGTGCTCGTGGCGCTGCTGATCTTCGGCGGCGACGTGATCCGCGGCTTCTCCTGGATCCTGCTGATGGGCGTCGTCTCCGGTACGTACTCGACGCTGCTCCTCGTCCCGACAGTGGCCATCGCCATGGACAAGTGGGCGTCTAAAAAAAAACCGGTAGCGGTGCCGGCGCGCGTGGAAAGTAACCGAACTGAAGCACCGGTGCGCAAGCGGAAAGCCAGTTAATCCAAGATCTCGCTGCTACACTCGACGGACATGAAGCGATTCATGCCCGTCTTTCTTTTTCTGCTCCTGTTTGCCGCGCTGCCTGCGCTGCCAACATCCGCGCAGGTGCGTTGGGGCGCGCGCGTCGGCATCGTCGACGGCGAGGCCATGGCTGGCGGCGACATGGCGATGGTGCTCGGCGCCGGCCACATCATCTTCAATCCGAGCATCGAGTTTTCGAGCAAGCTCGTCTCGACCAATGCTGATTTTCACTACGACTTCGGCATCAATCGCGACTCCGCGTTCTGGCTCGGCGCCGGCGTGGCGCTCGTGAATCCGGAAGAGCAGGACCTCGACGCCGGCGTGAATCTGCTCCTCGGACTCGGCGTGCGCCAGGCGCCGCGGATCTACTACACGCAGCTGAAGTACACGAAGTTGTCGGCGGCGGACAGCTATACGTCGGCGGCGTTCGGCGTGCGGTTTTAAATTACACTCCGCCTCCATGGCGAACGACAGCGACGAAGCGCTCGAGTACCACTCCGGCGGGCGGCCCGGGAAGATTGAAGTCATTCCGTCAAAGCCGACCGCGACGCAGCGCGACCTCTCGCTCGCGTACACGCCCGGCGTCGCCAAGCCGTGTCTCGCCATCGCCGCCGAGCCGTCCGACGTCTACAAATACACCGCCAAAGGCAACCTCGTCGCGGTCATCACGAACGGCACCGCGGTCCTCGGGCTCGGCAACATCGGCGCCGCCGCCGGCAAGCCGGTGATGGAAGGGAAAGGCGTTCTCTTTAAGCGCTTCGCCGACATCGACGTGTTCGATCTCGAGATCGACACGCGTGACACCGAGGAGTTCATCCGCTGCGTCAAGCTCCTCGAGCCGACCTTCGGCGGGATCAACCTCGAAGACATCGCCGCGCCGGAGTGCTTCGAGATCGAAGAGCGGCTGAAGAAGGAGATGAAGATCCCGGTCTTCCACGACGATCAGCACGGGACGGCGATCATCTCCGCCGCGGCGCTGATCAACGCGCTCGAGGTCGCGAAGAAGAAGATCGACAAAGTGAAGGTCGTCATCTCCGGCGCCGGCGCGGCGGCGATGGCCTGCCTGCGCCTCTACATCAGGCTCGGCCTGAACAAAGACAACGCCCTGCTCGTCGACCGCCACGGGGTGATCTGGAAAGGGCGCACCGAGGACATGACGCCGTACAAAGAAGAATTCGCGGCGGACACGAAAGCGCGCACACTCTCGGATGCGTTCAAAGGCGCCGACGTCTTCATCGGACTCTCCGCCGGCGGCATCGTCACGCAGGACATGGTCCGCTCGATGGCGAAGAACCCGATCGTCTTCGCCATGGCCAATCCCGATCCGGAGATCGGCTACAACGAGGCAGTCGCCGCGCGAAGCGACATCATCATGGCCACCGGCCGCTCCGACTACCCGAACCAGGTCAACAACGTCCTCGGATTTCCGTTCATCTTCCGCGGCGCGCTCGACTGCCGCGCCACGACCATCAACGACGAGATGAAGCTCGCCGCCTCGCGCGCGCTCGCGAATCTCGCGAAAGAAGACGTCCCCGACTCCGTGCTGCGCGCCTATTCGAAAGACCGCATCGCGTTCGGGCGCGAGTATCTGATCCCGAAGCCGTTCGACTATCGCGTGCTGCTGAACGTGCCGGTCGCGGTGGCGCGCGCGGCCGCGGAGACGGGAGTCGCGCAGCAGCCGATCGAGGACTACGACGAATACCGCCGCCGCCTCGAGAACATGCTCGGCCGCTCGCGCGGGCTGATGCACGACATCTACGGCCGCGCGCGCAAGAGCCCGAAGCGCATCGTCTTTCCGGAAGGCGACCAGGAGAAGATCCTCCGCGCGGCGAAGATCCTCATCGACGAAAACCTCGCCCATCCGATCGTGCTCGTGCGCCGCGAGGAAGTGTCGACGCTGCTCGAGAAGTACAACATCGACGAAACGAAGATCACCATCATCGACATCAACGCCTGCGACAAGATGCAGGGCTACGTCGAGCGTTTTTATGAACTGCGGAAACGCCACGGCGTGACGCTCGCCGACGCGGCCAAGATCCTGAATAGCCGCAACTACTTCGCGATGATGATGCTCGAGGCCGGCGACGCCGACGGTGTGATTGCAGGGCTGCGCGCGTATTACCCGGCCACGATCCGTCCCGCGCTGCAGATCGTGAAGATGCGGCCCGGCGTGCGCCACGTTTCCGGCGCGTACCTGCTGATGTTCAAGAACCGCACGGTCATCCTCGCCGACACGACGGTGAACATCGACCCCGACAGCCAGACCCTCGCCGAGATCGCCGAGCGGACGGCGGAGACCGCGAAGCGCTTCAACCTCGAGCCGCGCATTGCCTTCGTCTCGTTCTCGAATTTCGGGTCGACGAAGGATCCGAAGGTCGACAAAGTGCGCGAAGCGGTCGACATCCTGAAAGCGCGCCGCCCCGATCTGATCTGCGACGGAGAGATGCAGGCCGACACCGCCGTCGTTCCCGAAATCGCGGAGCAGGACTACTCGTGGAGCGCGATTCAGGGCGACGCAAACGTCCTGATCTTCGCGAACCTCGACGCCGCGAACGCCGCCTATAAGCTCCTTTGGCGGTTAGGCGGCGCCGAAGTGATCGGCCCGATCCTGCAGGGTTTGTCGAAGCCCGTGCACGTCCTTCAGCGCGGCGTCGACGTGAACGACATCGTGAACATGGCCGCGATTGCGGTGTTGGACGCGCAGGAGCTTGGTTGACGGGTTGCTGAGCTGCTAGGTTACTGAGTTGCTGGGGTTAGCAACCTAGCAACTTAGCAACCCAGCAACCTCACACTCAGCACGGCAACGATTGCGGCGCCGGCGTCGCCGGCGGCATCGGCATCCCTGCCGGCACCATGCAGCTGCGCACGAGCGCGGACAGCGCGCCGATGTCGAACGGCTTCGGCAGGAAGGCGCAGATGCCTTGGCTCACGGCGTGCGCGACCTCAGGGTCGCGGTTCGCGCTGACGATGATCACCGGGATGCGGCGCAGCTCGGGATCGCTCATCCGCTCGCGCAGCACGTCCCAGCCCGACATCACCGGCATCATCAGATCGAGCACGACGACGTCCGGATGCTCGGCTCGCATGAGGTCGAGTGCATCGCGGCCGTTCGGCGCCTCGCGGAACGTATAACCGTCGCGCTTGAGCGCGGCGATGATCATGCGCCGGATGTTCGGGTCGTCGTCTACGACAAGCACGACATTGTGCTCGACTGCGTCCACTACGCCGGGAATTATGCCTCAAGCGGGTCGTTGAGCAAGGCAACATGAAGGTTGCAGTCGCGATGTCCGGCGGCGTCGACTCCTCGACGGCCGCGTATCTCCTCAAGTCTCAGGGACATGAGGTGGTCGGACTGTCGATGCAGATGTACGACAATCTGACCAACGCGGACACCACCTACGGCGGTTGCTGCACGATCGACGACCTCGCTGACGCGCGCCGCGTCGCGTGGCGGCTCGAGATCCCGCACTTCACGCTCAACCTCGAGACCAACTTTCACGACAAGGTCATCAAGCCCTTTGTCGCCGGCTACCTGAGCGGCACCACGCCGAGCCCGTGTGTGCTCTGCAACACGCACGTGAAGTTCGACCTCTTTCACAAGAAGGCCATCGCCATCGGCGCCGACAAGATCGCCACCGGCCATTACGCGCGCATCACGCGCATCAACGGCCACTACGAGCTGCGCAAGCCGCGCGACCTGGCCAAGGATCAGTCGTACTTTTTGTTCGAGCTCTCCCAGGAGCAACTCGCGGAAGCGCTCTTTCCGCTCGGCGAGCTGACGAAGCCGGAAGTGCGCGACATCGCCGAGGAGGCGGGGCTTTCCGTCGCGCGGAAGAAGGAGTCGTACGAGATCTGCTTCGTGCCGCAGAAGGATGGCTACGCGAAGATCGTCGAGCGCGAGGCCGGGATCCAGCCGGGCGAAGGCGCGGGCGAGATTGTCGACACCGAAGGCAACGTCGTCGCGCAGCACGACGGCTATTACAACTTCACGATCGGCCAGCGCCGCGGCCTGCAGATCGGCGGCAGCGCGGAGCGAACGTATGTCGTCGACGTGAATCCGTTCACGAAGCGCGTCGTCGTCGGACCGGCGTCCGCGCTGGAAAAGGACGAGCTGATCGCCGAGCGCGTGCACTGGATCGCAGGCGAGCAGCCGAACGGACCGATCGAAGTGCAGGCGCGCGTTCGCTCACGTATGGCCGACGTCGCCGCGTCGGTCACACCGCTGGATGGCAATCGCGCAAACGTCGTGTTTGCGCAAAAGCTCCGCGCCGTCGCGCCGGGCCAGGCCGTCGTTTTCTATCAGAACGATCTCTGCCTCGGCGGCGGCTGGATTTCCCGCTAAACGCACTGCGCAATCTTCGCGTCGATCGTCGGAGCCCACTCGGCCGTGCACGCCGGATGCGCGCGCGCCTTCTCGAACGTCGCCCGCGCGCCCTGCGTGTCGCCTTTGAGGCGAAGCAGCGTGCCGATCTTCACGAGTGAGCCGATCCCGTTCGGATCGGACGCGAACGTCCGCTCGTACAGCGTCAGCGCCCAATCGCGGTCGCCTCTCCGCTCGGCGAATGCCGCTGCACGCGCGAAGAACTTCGGCAGCGCGATCTCGGAATCGGCCGTCACTTCGTGAATCAGCGTCGTCGCGAGCTCGTCCTGTTTCTCTTCGAGATAACGCGTGAGCAGCCGCGTCGCGGTGTTGTCGTACATCGCCGCGTCGCCGCTCGCGCGTCCCACGTCGACCGCCGTCTGCAGCGCATCGACGTTGCGCGGATCGTCGCGCAGCACCGCCGCGAGCTCGCGCTTCGCCGTTGCGAAATCCTCGACGTTGCGCGCGCTCATCGCCCGCACCACGCGCTCGTCCAGCGCCCACGTCGTCTCCTTCTCCACGGCCGGATTCACGAATTTCTCTTCGAACTTCGTGACCGTCACGATCACCGCGAAGGCGAAGCCGTACACAAATCCGCCGATATGCGCGGAGAACGCCACGCCCCCGCCGCCCGACTCGCTCTGCAGCTCCCAGATCTGCTGCATCAGCCAGAGCGGCAGCACGACCCACGCCGGCGCGAAGAAGCGCGTGCGGTACCAGAGCGTGAGGAGCAGGAACTCGACTTTCGAGTGATAGAAGCGCACGAGATACGCGCCCATCACCGCCGCGATCGCGCCCGATGCGCCGACGAGCGCGATCGTCGATTTCGGATGGCGCATCGAATACGACAGCGCCGCGATGATGCCGCCGCTGAAATACAGGAACAAAAAGAGCGGCCGCCCGAACACATCCTCGATGAACGGGCCGGAGACGAAAAAGAACAGCAGATTGCCGAGGAGATGCAGCAGGCCCGCGTGCATGAACATCGAGGTGACGAGGCGCATCGCGCCGCCCTCGGCGGGAATGTAGCCGAAGCGAATGGTCGGTAGTTTTTTGTACACCGCGACCGCGTTCGCGGTCAGCGTCTCCAGCTCCCGCTGCTCGCTCTTCACGATGCCGGGCTCCGGCGCCGCGATGTTGGTGCGATTCGATTGGATGTAGCGGATCAGATCCACGCGCACGAGATCCGTCATCGGCGCCGGCGCCTGGAGATACGGATGCCGGAAGTAGTACTCGAGGGCCTTCTGCCACTCGACGTTGATCTGATCCACCGAGGCCGACGATTCGGAGAAAAACGTGAAGGCGAACGCCAGCACGTTGATGGCGATGATCGTGTACGACACCCACGCGTGCCGGCGGATCTCCGCGTCATCGCGGCCGATGGGGAGGAGCACGAACATGGGAGTGCCGCAAGTTTAGTGGAGGACAGACAATCCTGTCTGTCCGGACGAAAGACGGACGAAGGACAGACAGGATTGTCTGTCCTCCACCACTACTCCACCGTCACGCTCTTCGCCAGGTTCCTCGGCTGATCGACGTCGCACCCGCGGCGCAGGGCGATGTAGTACGCCAGGAGCTGCGTCGGCACCACCGTCAGGATCGGCTGCAGCGGCTCGATCGACCACGGCACTTCGATGTAGTCGTCGGCCATCTTCTTCATCTCCTCGTCGCCTTCGTCGCAGATGACGATCAGCTTGCCGTCGCGCGCCTTCGTCTCCTGCAGGTTCGACGCGACCTTGTCGTACACCGGCGTGTGCGTGGCGATGGCGACGATCGGCAGGTTCTCGTCGATCAGAGCGATCGGTCCGTGCTTCATCTCGCCCGCCGGATACCCTTCCGCGTGGATGTACGAGATCTCCTTCAGCTTCAGCGCGCCTTCGAGCGCGATCGGGTAATGCACGCCGCGCCCGAGGAACAGGAAGTCCTGCGCGCGGTGGTATTTGTGCGCGAGCTGCTCGATGTGCTTTTCCTGCGTCTTCAGCAGATGCTCGATCTTGTGCGGGATGACCGACAGCTCGTGCATCGCGTACTGGATGTCCTTCTTGTCGTCGCCGCGCAGCATGCGGATGTAGAGCGACAGCAGATAGAACGCCGTCAGCTGCGTCGTGAACGCCTTCGTCGACGCGACGCCGATCTCCGGGCCGGCGTTCGTGTAGATCACGCCCTCGGACATGCGCGTAGCGGCGGCGCCGATCACGTTGCAGATCGTGATCAGCTTCGCGCCCTTCGCCTTCGCCTCCTGCATCCCGGCGATCGTGTCCGCGGTCTCGCCCGACTGCGTCACGCCGATGACGAGCGTGCCCTCGTCGATGATCGGATCGCGATAGCGGTACTCGGAGCCGTAGTCGACTTCGACCGGGATCCGCGCCGCGTTCTCGATGATGAACTTTCCGACGAGACCCGCGTGCCACGACGTGCCGCAGGCGACGATGTGCACTTTCTTGAAGCGCGCCCATTCGTCCGCGGTGAACTGCAGGTCGTTGAAGTAGACCTCGCCCGACTCCTCGAACATGCGGCCGTTGAACGTGTCGCGCACCGCGCGCGGCTGCTCGTGGATCTCCTTGAGCATGTAGTGCCGGAAGCCTTCTTTCTCGGCCATCACGGCATCCCAGAGGATCTTCTTCGGCTCGCGCTCGATCTTCTCGTCCTTCGTTTCCGAACAGCTCGACCGTCTTGTCGTTCGCGACCGCGTACTCGCCGTCTTCGAGATAAATGATGTTGCGCGTGTAGCTGAGGAGCGGCGCGACGTCGGAGGCGACGATGTTCTCGCCCTCGCCGAGGCCGATCACGAGGGGGGGACCGTGCTTCGCGGCGATGATGGTGCCCGGGTCGTCGGCGGCGATCATCACCAGCGCGTAGTGGCCGTCGAGCTCCTTCAGCGTTTTCTTCACCGCGTCGACGAACGACGCGCCGCCTTTGCGGTACTCCTCGATCAGATGCGCGACGACTTCCGTGTCGGTCTCGCTCTTGAACTCGTGACCCTGCGATTTCAGCCGCTGCTTCAGCGTCAGGAAATTCTCGATGATCCCGTTGTGGATCACGACCACGTTGCCCGTGCAGTCGCGATGCGGGTGCGCGTTGTTCTCGTTCGGCTTGCCGTGCGTCGCCCAGCGCGTGTGGCCCATGCCGAACGTGCCGTGCAGCTCGTGCTCGACGAGCTTCGACTCGAGATTCGAGAGCTTCCCTTCCGCGCGCACCACGTCCACGCCGTGGCCGTTCACGACGGCGATGCCGGCCGAGTCATAGCCGCGGTACTCGAGTTTTTTCAGGCCGCCGATCAAAACAGGGACGACATCACGCGTCCCGACGTATCCGATGATTCCGCACATGCTTGCTTTGTCCCTTAGAATCCGCCCCTGTGAAGCGGGTCCTGTTCGTCCTGTTCGTCTTATTCGTCCTCGCCTGCGGCAAGCGCGGCGACCCCAAGCCGCCCGTCCCCATCATTCCCCAGGCGACCTCTGATTTAGTAGTAACACAGCGCGCCGGCAAAGTGCTCCTTTCCTGGAGTTACCCGTCCCTCACCACCGCCGGCAAGAGTCTCACCGACATCCGCCGCATCTCCGTCTACCGCTACGTTGAAGAGCTTCCCGTGCCGCCTGCCGGCAAATTGGCAGATGTCGATACTACGGAGCCGCAGCCGATTGCGTTGTTCTCGAAAGTGCCGACGCTGCCGCAGGCGCAGTTCGTCAAGCTCAGCACGAAGGTCGACAGCATAGAAAAGGCCAACCTCGGCGGCTCGACGGCCGGCGCGCGTCTGCTGTACACCGATTCGCCTCCGATCCGCTCCACCGACGGCCGTCCGGTGCGGCTGACGTACGCAGTCGTCACCGAAGGCCCGGCCGCGCGCAGCGCGCCGTCGAATCTCGCCATCGTCGTGCCGCTGCCGGTCGCCATTCCGCCGGCGGGCGTGACCGCGCAGGCGAAAGCCGAAGGCGTGACGGTGAGCTGGAGCGAGCCGAAGCAGTCGGTCGGCGATTCCGGCGCGCCGGTGATCAGCGGCTACAACATCTTCCGCACCGCGCCGGGCGAAGAGCTGGACGAGCTCGCGGCGCCGATCAACAACGCGCCGGTCAAGGGAACGATGTACAGCGACACGCCGGCGTACGGCGATCACGAGTATCGCGTCGCGGCAGTCGCCTGGACCGGCCCGCCGCTGCTGCAGAGCGATCCCTCGGAAGCCGTTCGCGTGACGTACAAGGATCTCGTGCCGCCCGCCGCGCCGGCGAAGATCACCGCGCTCGTGGAGACGAATGCCGTGCGTTTGATCTGGGATGTCGTGAACGCGCCCGATCTCGCCGGCTATCGCCTCTATCGCGGCGAAGCGACGGGCTTCGGCGAGACGGTGAAGGACCTCGGCTCCTACGATCTGCTGAATCGCACCGTGACCGAGACGACGTTCACCGACACGACGATGAACCTCGGCATTTCGTATCGCTACGCGGTGACGGCGATCGACAAGAACGGCAATCAGAGCCCGCGAGTCTGGACCGAGTGGCTGGTCGTTCCCAAGACTCCATGACGGGTCCCCCCGTCATCCTGAGCCGCGCAGACGGCGAAGGATCTCCGCCGCTGAGATCCTTCGCTCCGCTCAGGATGACGGGCTTGCTCCTCCTTCTCGATCGTCCTAGCCGTCGCCGCATTCCTCCGCTTCGATCACCTCGGAGAGCCAAGCTATTGGCTCGATGAAGTGCTGAGCGACCGCCTGACGACCAATGCGTTGCAGCAGCCGTTTTGGAAGTGGTTTACCGGCTTCGAAAACGAGCACGGCCCGCTTTCGTTCTTCGTGCAGCTCGCGACGCGCATCGCCGGCCGCGATGAATTCGCGGGACGCCTCGCCGCCGCGCTGCTCGGCTTCGCCTCGATCCCGCTCGTGTGGCTCGCAACGCGCTCGCTTCCCGCGACGGCACTGCTCGCGCTCTCACCGCTCCACGTCTACTACAGCCGCGAGGCGCGCCCGTACGCGCTGCTGTTGTTTCTTGACCGCCGCACTCATCGTGACGCTGCTGCGCGACAGCCGCTGGTTCTACGCCGTGCTGATCGCGATGCTCTATTCCTCCGCCGTCGCCGCGCCGATCGTCGCCGCCGCGGCAGTGGCCGCGTTTCTTTGCGGAAAGCGCCGCTTCGCGATCGCCGCCGCAGTCGCGGTGCCCGCGTTTCTGCTGCTCTATCGCGGCGGTCCGAGCTCGAAGCCGGACGCGCCGTTTCCGCCTCTCGATTGGGAGTTCTTCGTCCACCTCGCGAAAGGCTTCACCGTCTCCGCCTTCGGCGCGGACATCCTCGGCCGCACGGCGATCGTGCTGCTCGTGCTCGCGGTGATCGGAGCGGTGGTCATGGAGCGCCGCACCGCGATCGTGATCGTCGCGATGACGTTGCTCCCGGTCGCGTTCGCGATCGTGTCGTTGAAAGTCTTCGAGCACTGGTTCGAGCTGCGCTATGTCGCGGCGGGCGTGATCGGATTCGCGTTGCTGGCCGGCGAAGGACTCACGTTCATTTCCCGTCGAACGCCGATCGCGCTGCTTCTCGTGGCGGTGATCGGCTGGCAACTCTGGCCTGTTGTTCGGCGCGAGCCGTTCCAGAAACTCGACTGGCGCCGTATCGCCGCGACGATCGCGCGCTACGCGAAGCCGGGCGATCTGATTCTCGCCGCCGAGCCGTCGACAGGCATCGTGCTGCCGTACTACCTCGCGCCGTATCACCGCGACCGCGACGTCATTCAGATGTCGATCGCTCCGCTCGCGCAGCGCATGATCGGCGAATACCCCGCGACCTGGCTCGTCACTGCCGGCGCGAGCCGCGGCGCGGTGCGCGACTGGATGTGCCGCTATCCGGTGGTCCTCGGCAGCGAGCTCGATGGCTTCCGCATGCACTACGCCGGCGACTTTCTCCGCGAGCGCGCCCAGGAGCCGGAGTTCCGCGCCGCGACCGCGGCGATGAGCGGTGCGTGGTTTCGCGAAGGATGGGCCGCACCCGAGGGCGGCTTTCGCTGGGCTGTCGGAAACCGCGCGACGGTCGAGTGGGCGCGGTGGGGGATGGAAGATCGCGTCATCCGCCTGCACGTCCTGCCGATGGATCACCCCTCGCTGCCGCGGCAGACGATGCGTGTTTCGGTGAACGGCAACGTCATCGGCGAGGTGACACTCGAACACGGATGGAGCGAGCAGACGTTTCGCGCGCCGGCGCGCGTGTGGGTGAACGGAGTGAACACCGTCGCATTCGAGTTCGGCCGCTCCCGCGCGCCCGCGTCGATTGACCCGTCCAATCAGGATCAGCGTTTGCTCGCGGTGAGTTTTGATCAGATCGAATTTAGGAGTGCGGCGGCAGAGCCGCCGCTTTCCAAAGCGGCAGCTACGCTGCCGCACTCCCAAATCAGCGCGTTCATTGATGAGCGCACGGCCTGGCGAAACACGCCCGCGCGCATCACGGGACACAACGACGCGCTCATCGGACGCCTCGGTTTCGATCCAGCGTCAGCGAGAAAATTCGATCTCGACGATCTTGCGGCAACACTGGCAGCCGGCAGCGACTGCGAAGACGACCGCACGTGGCTCACACGCGTCTACGCCACGATCTTCCAGCGCGCGCCGACCGATCCCGAGATCGCTTCGCTCGAAGCGAAGCGGCGCAAAGGCGATTCGCGCGCGACGATCGTGCGGCATCTCATGAAGTCGCCAGAATTGCGCGCAATCGTTCAGGGTCGCTAGTCGGCTCTTCGCACGCGTAGCCGATGCAGACGTACGCCATCGTGCGGTCCTGCGGCCGGTTTTCCATCAGCGGCAGATCGGCGGACGAAGGTTCCCGCGACGAGGACGCGATGCGGGATGAACGTTTCTCCGACGACGCGTTTCAGTGCGGCGATGTCGTTGCCGGTGATGGCGATCTCTTTCCGTTGGTCCGATTGCGCCCAACAAAAATCCAAAGCCGGACGGATAGCGTTCCGCGAGCGGCCACACCGATGCCAACGCGTCGGTCGCAATGCGCTGGTACTCCTCGTTCGCGAAGAGCACCGCGTGACGTAGCAGCACGTCGTACGTGACGGACGTGCCGCCGGGTGTGGCGTTGTCGAAGAGATCTTTCGGACGGGTGATCAGCTGCTCGCCGTCGATCGGCGTGTCGAAGAAGCCGCCGTGCTCTTCGTCGCGGAAGCGCGCGAGGATCTCGTCGACGAGCCGCCGCGCCTCATCGAGATAGCGCCGCTCGTGCGTCGCTTCATACGCGAGCGTGAGTCCCCACGCGACGCCCGAGTAATCCTCGAGCAGTCCCGGAATCTTCGCGTGTCGGATCAGCGGATTGCTGCGCGCGATCAGGAACTCGGCGTTCTTTCGCACGACGTCCTCGTACTTGCCGAACGCGATCGCCGCTTCCGAAAACGCGGCGAGCATCCAGCCGTTCCAGCCCGACAGAATCTTTTCGTCGCGCGCCGGCGGCACCCGCTTCGCGCGCGCGCCGTACAGCTTGCACTTCGCGCGCGCGACGAGCTCCGCATGCGGCGCGGGATCGCCCTGCAGGTTGAGGATGTTGTGTCCTTCCCAGTTCCCGCCCTCGGTGACGTCATAGAGCTCGCAGAACACGCGTCCGTCTTCGCCGCCGAGCAGCTCCATCACCTCGGCGCGCGTCCAGACGTAGAACTTTCCTTCCTCGCCTTCCGAGTCGGCATCCATCGTCGAATAGAACGCGCCTTCGGGTGACGTCATCTCGCGCTGCATGTAGCCGAGGATCTCGTTCGCGATCTGCGCGAAGAACGGGTCCTTCGTCCACTGCCACGCGCGTGTGTAGAGGCGCGCGAGCAGCGCGTTGTCGTAAAGCATCTTCTCGAAGTGCGGTACGAGCCAGCGCGCGTCGACGGAGTAGCGATGAAAGCCGCCGCCGATCTGGTCGTACATCCCGCCGCGCGCCATCTTGGTGAGCGTGTGCGTGACGATCTCGCGATGCCCAACCTGCATCAGAAAATCGAGGGACATCGACGGCGGAAACTTCGGCGCTCCGCCGAAGCCGCCGTGCTCGGAGTCGTAGTTCGCGGTGATGCGTTCCGCCGCGAGATCGAGCCTCTCGCGATCGATCGCCCCTTCGCTTTTCGGCACGCGCAGCTGGCTGCTGATCGCCTGCTTCACCTCGGCCGCTGCCTCTTCGATCTCGCGCCGCCGCTCGCGAAACGCGCCCGACACGTGCTCGAGCACCCGCGAGAAGCCGGGAAGACCGTGCCGATCGCTTGGCGGAAAGTACGTCCCGCCGAAGAACGGCACGCCCTCCGGCGTGAGGAACATCGACATCGGCCAGCCGCCGTGGCCGGTCATCATCTGCACGGCCTGCATGTAGATCGAGTCGATGTCCGGCCGCTCCTCGCGATCGACTTTGATCGCCACGAACTCGCGATTCAGAATCGCCGCGACGTCGTCGTTCTCGAACGACTCGCGCTCCATGACGTGGCACCAGTGGCAGGCCGAGTAGCCGATCGAGAGAAAAATCGGCCGCGACTCCGCGCGTGACTTTCGCGAACGCCTCCTCGCCCCACGGATACCAATCGACCGGGTTGTTGCGCGTGCTGCAGCAGGTAGGGAGAGGTTTCTTGGGCGAGTCGGTTTGGCATGTACGTCAGTTCGCGAGCAAGTCGTAAACCAGATTGCGCAGCGCGGTGTATGGCTCCTCCATCATCTGCTCGTTCGTCGAGTTGAACGCGCCGATCACAGCCGCGGAGGTCGCGGGGTTGAAATAGAAGAACGCGCGGAAGGAGCCCTGGGCACCCGTGTGCCCGAGGAGCGTCGTGTTGCCTTGCTTGATCACGACGAACGACAGGCCCATCCACTGCGTCTGCTCGGCGTTGATCGGCTTGCCGGGCTGCCACATTTCTTCGAGGCTCGCGTGCTTCAGCACGACGTCGTTCGCGGGCTTGCCGGTGAGGAATGCGACGTAGCGCGCGAGATCGGAGAGCGGCGCGTTCCAGCCGCCGTTCGGGGTGGTGATGCCGGGATCGAAGTCGGCGCCGCGATCGGTGACGCCGTCCTTCGTGATCGTGTAGTGGTGCGAGCGGTAGGCGCGCAGATGCCGCGGCGTGTTGCGGAAGTAACTGCGCTGCAGGCCGAGAGGCTGAAAGATGTTTTTGTAGACGTAGCCGTCCCACGGATCACCGGTGAGCTGCTCGACGATGCGTCCGAGGTAGACGAACGCGGGATTCGAGTAGCTGTACTTTTCACCCGGCGAAAAGCTGCAGTTGCTCGTACGGCATCATCGCCACGAGCTGGCTCCACTCCGTCGGCTCGAACGGCTCCCACGGCAGGCCTTTGTCGTACGGCCATGTCGGGTTCTGAAATCCGGCAGTGTGATTCATGAGCATGCGAATCGTGATGTCGTCGATCTTTCCGTATGGATCGTGCACGCGGCGCAGCTCGGGGATGAAGCGCGTGACTTTGTCGTCGAGCGTGAGCTTCCCTTCGTCGCGCAGCTGCAGGATGGCGATCGCGGTCAGGGCCTTCGTGATCGAGCCCCAGTGAAAGATCGTGTTCGCATCGACACGCTTGTTCGCGGCGCGGTCCGCGAATCCGACGTCGTGCTGCGCGACCACTTTGCCGTCGCGCATGTAGAGGATGCTGCCGCCGACGACTTTGTCGGCGTCCATGTAGGTGTCGAACTGCTTGACGACGTCGTATTCCAACCCTGCTGCGCGATGGCCGCAGGCGCGATGAGGAGCAAGGCAAGAAGAGTCGTTTTCATGCGGGTCTCTGAATCGCCTCCAGTAGTTGCGCGGGAAATGCGCGCAATTCGAAGTATTCGCTCTCCAGCTCTTCGACCTGGAACCGGTCGAGGCCGGAGTTCGAGAGGAAGTCGTTGCGCAGCCGCGCGTCCTGTTCGTCGATGATCCGCGGCAGCAGTTGATTGATGTAGAACGCCTCGAGCCGGATCTTCGTGATCACTTCTTCGAGCAGCGTGTCGCTGATCAGATCGTGCAGCTCGCGGTCGTGCGCGATCTCGGTCCGGATTTCCCGCCGGAACGTGTCGCGACCCTCGGCAGTATTCAGCTCGAGATAGAAGTTCGCCATCCGCCGCCGGGCCAGGTTGTACGCCGTAAAGTACGCGCGCTCGTGCAAGTTGAGCCGCGCGATCGACGTGACGACGTCGGCGATCGAGGCTTCGTTGTTCTCGATCGAAATGAGCCCCACCGTCAGCGCGTACAGCTTCTTCGTGCCGTATGCGAGCGCGTATTCGTTGTTCACGACCGGATCGATGAAGAGCTGTTGGAACAGGCCGCGCTGCAGTTTCTCGAAGACCTGCATGTTGCCGAGGAGCGAGCGCACCTGCTCCTGCGTCAGCTCGACGTCGTCCATGAACGCGAGCTTGTTCACGAGCGTCGTCGTGTGATCGATGCGGTCGAACAGCGTGACCAGCTCGCCGAACGATTCGAGGCGCTCGTAGTCCTCTTCCTCGCGTCCGATCTCGTCGATGAGACGGCCGGTCTCGAGCAGCAGCTCCTCGAACGTCTGATCGCGATTCGCGGCCGCCCTCTGCTTGTTCTCCATCAGCTGCACGAGATCGAGCGAGGAGAGCTTGCGGGTGATGTTCCGGCCTAACAGGAAGGCGCCGAGAATCTCGCGCGTGGAGTGGATGTAGTCGGGCTCGTCGTCCTTGTGCACGACTGCCCGCGGCTCCTGCAGCACGATTTCCTCGAGCGTGTCGAAGATCGAGAGCGGCACGTCGTTGCGCAGCGACAGCGTGCGCAGGCGCATCAGGCGCGCGCGCGCGGACGAATCGATCGTCGAGCCGGCGCACGACGCGAGGATGCGCTTGTACTCGTCGATCAGCTCCTGGTTGTCGGGATGGTGATAGATGACGTCGATCTGGATGCGCTCGCGCTGGTACGGCTCGATGGCCAGCTCCGCGAGCGCCGTCGACACGCCTTCGAGCGCGCGCGTCGACGCGTACGCTTTCTCGCAGATCTCCGAGAATTGCTGATTCGCGCGATGCACCATGCGCACGATCACGAGCGTCGTGTGCGGCTCGCCGAGCTGTTCGAGGATCTCCTGCGCGAGCGCGAGGAAGTTGCCGGCGCCGACTTTCTTCGAGCGCTTGAGCAGCTTGCCGATGGTCTTGAGGGTCTGCTCCTGCCGGTCGCCGACATCCGCGTATTTCTTCCGATCGTCGAGGAAGAAGAAGTAGTTCGCGACGGCATTGCCCTGCAGGAAGAGGTTTCCCAGCGCTCGAAGCCTTCGGTGTCGATGCTGAAGCGCAACTCGTGCGTGTGCGGATCGGCGGTCGTGCCGAAGAGCACGAGGCGGTTCACGACTTCGTCGTTGAGCAGATCGCCGACGGGCAGGTGTCCGCCGAACATGTACTCGCCGAAGATGCCGCCGTTCCCCCGGAACCGCACTCCTTCCGGATTCAGCACGACCTCGGAGGACCCACCGAAGTAGCGCACGACGTCGCCGCGCTTGCTCGCGATCTGTTCGAAGAAGAACCGCTTGTCGACGTCCGGTCCGGCAACGACCGCGAAGTATTCGATGGCGGTACCGACGAACCCGTGATGGACGATCGCGCGGATCACGCGGGCGATTCTAAGCGCGCGGGTGCGCCTTCTTGTAGACGGCGATCAGCTGCCAGTCGTTCAGGTGCGTGTATTTCTGAGTTGTTGACAAGGACGCGTGGCCGAGAAGCTCCTGGATGGCGCGGAGATCGGCGCCGGCGTTCAGGAGGTGCGTGGCGAAGGAGTGGCGCATCGTGTGCGGCGAGATTCCGGCGCGCAGCGCGGCTTTGCGAAGATAGCCGTCGAAGAGCCGGCGGACGCTGCGCGTGGTGATGCGCTGGCCGCGATAGTTGACGAAGACCGCCTGCTCTTCCGCATCGCGCGCCAATTCGCCGCGCACGGCGAGGAAGGCGCGCAGCGCCGCTTCCGCTTTCGTCCCGAACGGGACGATGCGTTCTTTCGAGCCTTTGCCGCGCACTTTCACGAGCCGCGAGCGCAGCTCGAGATCGTCGAGATCGATTCCCGTGAGCTCGCTGATGCGCAGGCCGGAGGCGTACATCAACTCGAGGAACGCCACGTCGCGGACGCCGAGGGTCGTTGTCGTGTCGGGTTGCTCGAGGAGCAGCGCGATGTCGGACGTTTGCATCACCGCGGGGAGATGCTTCTCTTTTTTCGGAGTGGAGACGGTGCGCGCGGGATTCGCGGTGACGACGCCTTCGCGCACGAGCCATTTGAAGAATGTGCGCAGTGTGGAGAGATGCCGCGCGACGGAGGCGCGGCTCAGCTTGCGGCGGGAAAGGTGCGCGAGGTAGGAGCGAACCGCGAGGTGATCGACGCGCGCGAGCTCGAGCTGCTCGCGCGCGGCGGTGAAGTAGTCGTTGCAGAGGAACGTGGTGAAGGATTCGAGATCGTCGCGATACGCAGTGACGGTGTTCACCGAAACATTGCGCTCGTACGTCAGGTAGTCGAGGAAGCTGCCGATCTCGTTGGTCACACCCGCCCTCCGCCTTCTCCGTCATCCTGAGCGTAGCGAAGGATCTCAAGTTACGCATTTTGAGATCCTTCGCCGTCTTCGCGGCTCAGGATGACGTGCCACGTCAGTCTACGCTTGCCGTGACCACGACCACCAACGCTTTGTCTTTCATCGTCGTCGTTCCGATCACGACTTTCTCTCCCTGCCGGATCGAGACCGGCGTCTCGAAGCCGACGGACTGGTACTGCACGTTGTTGTTGCCGATGTCGAGCGGCACGCGCATCGAGAACGCGAAGCGCTCGATGTCGATCGTCGGCGCCTCGCTCTTGCCCTGCGTGATGCGGTGCAGGTTGTAGGTGTAGAAGATCGGCCGGTCCTGCGACGCCGTCATGCCGAGGAGCGTCGGCTCCGCGACGCCCGAGCCTTCGATGCCGTCGCCGAGCTTCGTGCGATGCACGCTCGAGGTCAGCAGGCCGTAATGCGAGTATTGCAGCGTCGACTTCAGCTGCTTGACGACCGAAGCGAGATCCTCCGGAACGTCGGATGCCGGCAGCGCGCCCTTCGAGGCGATGAGCACGGCGATCTTCAGGTTGATGTCCGGCTGTTTCGGCGCCGGCTGATCGAGGCGTTTGATGGCCTCTTCGATCGCCGCGATGTTCTCCGGATAATCGCGCACGGTCAGACTCTGCATCTCTTCGTTGAAGCTCATCTCCGCGCCTTTGAAGCCGCTGCCGAGCAGCCGGATCGTGTTGTAGATGAAGCGCACGGGCCGGTTCTGAACAGTGAAGACTTTGTTCTTGTACTCGCGGACGATGTTGTACTCCGGTTCCTTCTTCGCTTCTTCCTGCGCGAAGAGGGCCGTGGTGAACAGGATGAGGAACAGGATGCGTTTCATGAGTTCTCCTTCGGGACGATCCAGATGATCCGGATGTCAGGGTCGGCGGTGTGGATTTCGATGCGGGAGGCGGCGGTGACGGCCGCGGGCTCGATGCGTTTGTGACGGCGTGGTCTATGCCGCCGCCCCTCATCCACCCTTCGGGCACCTTCTCCCCGCACACGGGGAGAAGGGCTCTCGACGGACGCGAGTTGCGAGCGCCCCTCTCCCCGCGTGCGGGGAGAGGGTGGCCGAAGGCCGGGTGAGGGGACGGCCGGATCAACAGGAATCAGCGAGAGCATCACCAAAACCGTGGCCGCAAACGCAGAAGCGAAGCGAAACAACCACCACCACCGCCGCCGCTCCGCGAGCTTCGAGTGCACGCGGGCGCGCACCGCGGCGTAGTCGAATTCGTTCAGGGGATTGGGTGTGCGGAGATGTTCGAGGTTCATCGCTTCATCGCTCCCACGATCTTGCGCAGCTTGGCGCGTGCGCGGCTGAGCTGCACGCGCACGGTGGCGACGGTGTTGCCGAGGGCGGCGGCGACTTCGTCGGTCGGCAGGCCTTCGACGTCGCGCAGCAGGATCGCCGCGCGTTCGCGCGGCGCGAGGGTGTCAATGGCGCGCGTGAGCAGCGCGCGGTCGCTTCGCTCGATCAACTCGTCTTCGGCAGACGGCGCGTTGGACAGCAGCTCCGGCAGCGGATCGGACGGTCGTCGCCGGCGCCGCAGATCGATCGAGACGTTGACCACGATCCGCGACAGCCAGGCGAAGAAATCTTTCCGCTCGTCGAAGCTGCGCAGGTGCCGGAAGAGGCGCAGAAACGTCTCCTGCATGGCGTCCTTCACTTCTTCCGGATCGCCGAGGATGCGCCAGGCGATCTGCGCGACGCGCCGCTCAGTCAGAACCATGATCGCCTCGAATGCGGCGCCGTCGCCCGAGCGTGCCGCTCGAATCGTTTCCAGAAGCTCTGCGGAATTGCTTGTTTCCCGTTCATGAGTCACTAATGCCTCGGCGGTCATGTGTACCGTCTCACTCACATGTACCGGGGCAGCCGGGAAAACGTGTACTCATCGCGTGTCTTTCGACGCGCGAGGGGTGCGATGTGTTTTTAATGCGCTCCCGCGATCAGGGCGTCGAGCGCTGCGCGATCGAGATAACGGCCCGCGAGAACGACGCCGCGGATCGACCGCGTGTTGCGAATGTCGTCGAGCGGATTCGCGTCGAGGATCACGAAATCGGCGTGCTTCGCGGTTTGTCCGAGGAACTTCGCCGGCGCGGTGGTCGCGGCCTGAAGCGCCTCGAGCGGCGTGAGGCCGGCGGTGACGAGCAGCTCGAGCTCCTCGTGCAGCGTGTCGCCGGGATAGCTGAAGTCCGCACCGGCATCCGAGCCGGCGAGCAGCGGGACACCGTGCCGGTGCAGCACGCCCGCGAGCCAGATCTCGTTCTCATGCTGCTTCTTGATTTCGGCGAAGTAGGCGGGCGGCCGCGTGAGTTTGCTCGCGCGATTCTTGAGCCAGATCGCGCGCAACTCCTTCGGCAGATACTGGAGGCGGCTGTCGCTCGCCTTCGCCGGATCTTCGATGTACGCGCGGGCGCGTCGAACGGCGAGCGTCGGTGTCTGCCAGGTGCCGTTCTTCAGGAACGTTTGCATCAACGCTTCGCAGTCCGCGGGCTGGTCTCGCGAGCAGTAGAGCGCAATCTCGGAGCGCATGTGCTCGAAGCTTTTCATCCCGGCGTTCGAGGCCTCGGCCGGCGTTACATCCGCCGGGACATGACCGGCAACCGTCAGCCCGGCCTTGCGCGCCTCGTCCATCACCGCGAAGAACGCATCGCGCGGCAGGAGCGTGTAGACCTTGATGAAGTCGACCCTCGCGCGCGCCAACTGCTGCACCGCTGCGCGGGCGTCGTCAACCGTTGCGACGGCGATCGAGATCGACGGATCGACCGGCTCCGGTCCATCGAGCACAGGACCACTCGCGGCGGCGATGCGAGGTCCAATCAATGTTCCTTTCGCGATCTCCGCGCGAACTTCGTTCGTGATGGCCAGTGTGCCGCCCATGTCCCGCACGCTCGTGATTCCGTGGGCGACGAACAGCGGCAGGAACGTGTTGCGTACGGCCGGATCCCAGAGCGTATGAACGTGCATATCGCACAGACCCGGCATGACATAGCGTCCGCCGACATCGACGACACGGGTTGCGCGTGGACGCACGCCACCGGCCTCGACGATGCGGTCCCCGGCGATCAAAATCGTCTTGTCCCGGCGAATCGCACCGGTCTCGACGTCGATGACGGAAGCGTGTGTGAGCGCGAGATCCACCGGACGGCTGTGCGTGCAGGCGGGAAGCGTCAGCAGCAGCCAGAGGAGCAGCAGAGGGCGATTCATGCGAATTGAGTTGACCGAACGGTGGCTGTCGCCGCATTCGCGGCGACAGCCGGTACTTCTTACGTCAGACGGATCCGTTCACGGTTTGTACAGCATACCGAGGTGGCCGTATTCGAGGCTCGGCGGGTTGCCGCCGAGATCGCGCAGGCGCACGTCGTTTGCGTACGATCCCCGATTGCAGAACACATCCAGCGTGGTCTGACCATAGAACGGCTGGTGGAACTTTTGATCGTCGATGAATCGATCGGAGTGCACGCCGTTCTCGGCAGACCAATGGACAGGTGACCACGGGTTCATTTCGAGCACCTCCTTTCCGCCGTTCAAGTTAACACCTGTCGAGCCGCATGTGCATAGCAGCGCCGCGAATCTCGCGATTCATTACCGGCCGCACCGATGATCGGATGATGAGGCAAATCTGTTGTCGCATTGCGACTTACGCGTCGACTGCGCGTATTGCAGGTTGCCGCAGGTCAGGAGAGACCGAGAAGCGCAGCCGTCTCTGCATGGTCGACGACGATCGCTGTGGGCAGCGTTCGTTCCGCGAGGAGACGATGGCGAAGGGCATCCGCCGCCGAGACGGGTGGCGACGGCGATCCGTAGAACTGCGGCGAAGACTCCCGAAGGAACCAGATGGCTGCACAGCCGAGGTGGAGGGCCGCGGCCACGTCGCGGTAATAGTCATCGCTGACGACAATTGCGTCGGATGGCGCAATGTCCATCCGCTCGAGAATGCGACGGTACGACGCCTCCTTCGAAATGACGTCGTGCGTGTCCGTGCTGGTGATCACGACACTGAAGAGTTTCGCGTGAACACCGAGCAGGTCGAAACGCAACCCCAGAACGTCACGCGCACAGTTGGTCGCGAGTGCGAGCTTGCGTCGCCGAAGCCGCTTGAGGAGATCCTGCGCGCCCGCCGTCCAATGCATTTTGGATCGATGTTTCTCGTGGAAGGCGATGACATCGGACGACCCGAGTCCGCACTGCTCCGCCAGGTAAAAATAGTCGAACCAGCGATAGTCCCGATCGGCCTGCAATTCATCGAGCAATGATCGGAACTCCTTCTCGCCGACACGCAATCCGAACTCTTCGCACACTGCCTCATCGAGCGCGATCTCGTCCGCGAGGGTGTTGCTCCAGTCGAAGATCACCAATTGAAAGACCGGCGGGACGAGCTCGATCGCGCTTCCCGTGACACGAAGGAGCGGCGCCTCACGCGCGATGCGTTCGATGACGCTCCAACTCGTGTCCAGCGCTGCAGCTGCGGCGGCGATCTGCACGCGATGGCCGGGAGCTGCCGTGGCTTCCGCGAGCAAGCCAAGACGGGCCTCGTACAACACGTGACCAACCCCAACCGGCTCGCGAGCGAAAACGAGCCCTGCGCCTGCCGCCTCGCGAAGCGCTGCGGCCATGCCCGGCGGAATGCGTTCCACGAGCTCCGCACCGTGCACGCTGACGCTGGCCACGAGCTTCCGCGTCTCGGGGGCCAGGGAGACCGGCGCACTGCCGCGCTGGCGTTCATCGTTGACGAGAAACGCCACGAGATCGCGGCCGCTCGCGAAGTGCAACTCGCGAGCGAGCGACTCGAACGCTTCGCGATTGCTGCTGTGCGGGGACAGCGGATTCGTTTTGCCGGAGAACCAACGATGGAGCGTCGCCGGATCGGTGCGGATCTTCTCGGCCAGGTCGGTGAAGGGGATGTTCAACGCTCGGACGGCGTCCTTGAGACGCGCGCCTGCATCTCCACTCCAAACTGTCATTCAATTCTTCCGAGCCCCGATCATAGCTGGACGCACGCCGACTTCGATCCCATCACCCGGATCGCGGCCCCTTTTGTGCTACGGTACGCCTCCCACCGGAGGCGGCATGTCTGAATCCACTGGACCCCTGAAGAAAACTCCCCTCAACGAAGTCGAGAAAGAGCTCGGCGGCCGGATGGTCGATTTCGGCGGCTGGGAGCTGCCGGTGCAGTACACGGGAATTCTCGACGAGCATGAGGCGGTGCGGACGAATGTCGGTGTCTTCGACGTCTCGCACATGGGCGAGGTCACGGTCCAGGGCCCGCAGGCGCTCGAGCTGCTGCAGAAGGCCACCTGCAACGACGTCTCGCAGCTGACCGACGGCCGCGCGCAGTACACCGGGCTCCTCTATCCGACCGGCGGCTTCGTCGACGACATCCTGATCTATCGCATCGCCGCGGACGACTACTTCGTCGTCGTCAACGCCTCGAACACCGACAAAGACTTCGAATGGTTCCAGCAGTGCGCGAAGGGCTATGACGCCGAGGTCAAGAACGAGAGCGCCAACTACGCGCAACTCGCGGTGCAGGGGCCGGAGGCGGAGCGCGTTCTACAACCGTTGACCGAGGTTGACCTTTCGCCGATCAAGTACTACCGCTTCGCGAAGGGCAACGTCGACGGCGCGCCGGCGATCGTCTCGCGCACCGGCTACACCGGCGAAGACGGATTCGAGGTCTACGTCGCGCCCGAGCACGCGCCGCGCATTCTGCGCAAGCTCGTCGACGCCGGCGTAAAGCCGTGCGGCCTCGGCGCGCGCGACACGCTTCGCCTCGAGGCGAAGATGGCGCTGTATGGCAACGACATCGACGACACCACCACCCCGATCGAGGCCGACCTCGGCTGGATCGTGAAGCTCGAGAAGGGCGACTTCAACGGCCGCGATGTGCTCGCTCGCGAAAAGGCCGAAGGGCCGCCGCGCAAGCTCGTCGGATTCGAGATGATCGACCGCGGCATCGCCCGGCACGGCTATCCGATCGTCGACAATGGCCAGGAAGTCGGCGTCGTCACCAGCGGTACACATTCGCCGACATTGAAAAAATCGATCGGTCTCGCATATCTTCCGCTCGACAAATCGGCCCAGGGCAGCGAGTTCACGATCATGAATCGCGGCAAAGAGACCCGGGCTCGCGTCATCCCGACACCATTCTATAAACGCGCGAAATGACGCTCGAATCATTCGCGAGGAGCAACACACATGGCTTCGAACATTCCGGAAGACAATCGCTACGCCAAGAGCCACGAATACGCGCATCCCGAGGGTGACGTCGCGATCGTCGGAATCACCGAATACGCGCAGAAGGAGCTCGGCGACGTGGTGATGGTCGAGCTGCCGACCGTCGGCACGCAGATCGACGCGAACGAGGAGATGGGCTCCATCGAATCGGTCAAAGCGGTCTCCGATCTCTTCGCGCCGGTCTCCGGCGAGGTGATCGAGATCAACGAAACGCTCAGCGACAAGCCCGAGCTCGTGAACACCGACCCGTACGGCGACGGCTGGCTGGTGAAGATCCGCATGAGCGATCCGAGCGAGCTCGATGAGCTGATGGGCGCGGACGAGTACGACGAATACATCGAGGCGGAAAGCGCCAAGTGACCACGTGAGCAATCTCCCGAACCCAACCGACCCAGGTTCTTCCCACCGCTACATTTCCAACGCCGGCGAGGACATTCGGGAAATGCTCGCGACGATCGGCGTCGACTCGATCGATCGCCTGTTCGACACGATCCCGAACGACGTGCAGCTCTCGAAGCTGCTCGACATCCCGGGACCGTGGTCCGAGGTCGAGACGCGGCAGTGGTTCCGCGGGCTCGCGGCGAAGAACATGACGTCGGCCGATCACGTCTCGTTCCTCGGCGGCGGCGCGTACTCGCACTACCAGCCCTCGTGCGTCGATCACCTGATCCAGCGCGCGGAGTTCCTGACCGCGTACACGCCGTATCAGCCCGAGATCTCGCAGGGCACGCTGCAGTCGATCTTCGAGTATCAGACGCATCAGTGCATGCTGACGGGACTCGACGTCGCGAATGCCTCGATGTACGACGGCTCGACGGCGCTCTGCGAAGCGGTGCTGCTCGCCGAGCGATTGGTGAAGGGCAAGAAGAAAGTCGTCCTCGCGAAGTCGATCCATCCGCACTACCGCCAGACCGTCCGCACGTACATTCAGAACCTCGGCATCGAGATCGTGGAAGTGCCTTGGGATGAAGACGGACGCGTGGATCTCGACGCATTGCGCGCCGCGTGTGATGGTGCTTTTGCGGTCGGTATCCAGTCTCCGAATTTCTTAGGAGTCGTGGAAGACTACGACGCGGTTGCCAAGGCGACCGAGGGCATCACGAAGATCGCCGTGGTGGCCGAAGCGACCTCGTTCGGCATCCTCACCCCGCCGGGCGAGCACGGCTTCGACATCTGCTGCGGCGAAGGACAGGCCTGGGGCATCCCGACGCAGTTCGGCGGCCCGTACGTCGGCTTCATGGTCGTCCGCGACGCCTTGAAGCGACACATGCCCGGGCGGCTCGTCGGAGAGACCGTCGACGTCGACGGCAAGCGCGCGTACGTGCTGACGCTCGCCACGCGCGAGCAGCACATCCGCCGCGGCAAAGCGACGTCGAACATCTGCACGAACCAGGCGCTCATCGCGCTCGCCGCGAACATCTATCTCTCACTGATGGGCAAACAGGGCTTGCGCGAAGTGGCGACGCAGTCGCTGCAAAAGGCCGCGTATCTGCGCGCGAAGCTGCGCGAGATCGACGGCGTCGAGCTGCCGTTCAGCGGCCCCGTCTACAACGAGTTCGCCGTGCGCACGCCGTTCCCTGCCGAGGAAATCCTGCGCGATCTCGAGCACGAGAAGTTCCTCGGCGGGATTCCGATCGGCATGTTCTTCGACGGCCACGACCGCGACTTCCTCGTCGCCGTCACCGAGCTGCACTCGCGCGAACAACTCGACCGCTACGCCAGCGTGCTCCGTGCTGCGATTGCGAGGGAGCGTCGATGATGACCACCATCGAACAACCGGAAGTCACCGACCGCGAAGCGGCGCAGAAGCTCACCGAGCCGCTGATCTTCGAGCGCTCCAAATCCGGGCGCCGCGGCTTTCATCTGCCGCCGCTCGACGTGCCGGAGCAAAGCGATGCTCTGCCGAAAGAGCTGATGCGCGGCGTGATCGCGGATGAAGTCGAAGTCTCGGAAGTCGACGTCATCCGGCATTTCACGCGGCTCTCGAAACTCAACTTCTCGATCGATCAGGGCCTCTATCCGCTCGGCTCCTGCACGATGAAGCACAACCCGCGCATCAACGAAGAGATCGCGCGGACGTGGGGCTTCGCGCTGTCGCATCCGCTGCAGGCGGAGCATCAGGTGCAGGGAAATCTCGAGCTGCTGTGGTGGCTCGAGCAGACGCTGAAGGAAATCTTCGGCCTGCCGCGGGTGACGCTGCAGCCGGTGGCCGGCGCGCACGGCGAGCTGACCGGCATCCTGATGATTCACAAGGCGCTGGCGAAGAGCGGCAACGCGCGCAAGTACATCCTCATCCCCGACTCCGCGCACGGAACCAACCCGGCATCGGCGGCGTTTGCCGGTTATCAGATCAAAGAGCTGAAATCGAACAAGCAGGGAACGGTCGATCTCGCCGCCCTCGAAGCGGCGGTGGACGAAGACGTCGCGGCGCTGATGATCACGGTGCCGAACACCCTCGGCCTCTTCGAGTCGGACATCAAAAAGATGGCCGACATCCTCCACGCGAAGGGCGCGTATCTCTACTGCGACGGCGCGAATCTCAACTCGTACGTCGGCGTGGCGCGGCCCGGCGACATGGGCATCGACGTCATTCACTCGAACCTGCACAAGACGTTTTCCACGCCGCACGGCGGCGGCGGTCCGGGCGCCGGTCCGGTCGGTGTGAGCGAGAAATTAGTGCCGTTCGTGCCGACACCCACTGTAGAGAAGCGCGAGGACGGGACGTTCTACCTCGATTTCAACCATCCCGACTCGATCGGCCGGATGCGCGCGTTCCACGGCAATTTCAACGTGCTCGTGCGCGCGCTGACGTACATGCGCTCGATGGGTCCGACCGGCCTGCGCCGCATCGCCCAGCTGGCGGTGCTGAACGCGAACTACATCCGCGCGCGGCTGCGCCGGCACTATCACCTGCCCTACGACGGCGCGTCGATGCACGAGGTGGTGTTCAGCGACAAGCTGCAATCCGCCAAGGACGTGCACACGCTCGATATCGCCAAGCGCTTGATGGACTACGGGTTCCACCCGCCGACGATCTATTTTCCGCTGATCGTCTCGGGCGCGCTGATGATCGAGCCGACCGAGAGCGAGCCGAAGGAAGAGCTCGATGCGTTCTGCGACGCCATGATCGCCATCGCCGGGGAATGCCAGGAGCGGCCGGAGCTGGTGCGCAGCGCGCCGCACACGACGCCGGTGCGGCGGCTGGACGAGGCACGCGCGGCGCGGCAGCCGGTTTTGCGCTGGAAACGCGCCTAACGCAGAACCACGGGCGCGCTGACCCGTAGAATGACACGAGCGTTGCAGTAGACTCATTTCGTGCCTTCCTTCTACGACGACGACGAGGATACCGATCGGTTCGATCGCACGCTGTCCATGCGGCGCATGCCGAAGACCGTGCCGCAGACGACGGCCAGCGATCAGCGCATCGTCGAGCGCCGGCAGTCGAGCTCGCGCATCGTCATCGGCACGATCGTCACCATCGCCGTGCTGCATCTCGCGCGGCCGGTCGTCGTTCCCGTCGCGCTGGCGATCCTCTTCGCGTTTCTCCTCACGCCGATCGTGATCCGCCTCGAGCGGACGTTCATCCGCCGCACCGGCGCGATCGTGCTGTCCCTCGGTCTCACCACCGCGGCCCTCGGCGTCGGCGGCTGGTGGATCTATCAGCAGCTCAATACCGTCGCGAAGCAGATCTCGGGCGCGGCGTCGAACAAGAACATCGAGCGAAAGCTCGCCTCGCTGCGCCGCACCGGCGGCGGGACGATCGAGGTCGTCGAGCGCGCGCTGCAACGCGTGCAGCAGGGCGGCGAGCGTCCGCCGCAGGCAGACCTCAAAGTGCAGGTGATCCCGGAGCGCAAGCGCATCGGCGAGCAGTACGAAGAGGTCGCGCCGACAGTCGAAGGCGTCGCCGCGATCTTCCTCGTGGTGGTGGTCGTCTTCTTCCTGATGCGCGACCGCGAGCAGTTGCGCGACAAACTGTTGCGCCTCGCCGGCCGCGCGCATCTCACCGTCACGACGCAGGCGATCGGCGAGACGTCGCAGCGCATCAGCCGCTATCTGCTCACCATCGCTTTGCTCAACGTCGGCTTCGGTCTGCTGATTGGTATCGGGCTCGCGCTGCTGCGCGTGCCGCACGCGGCGCTCTGGGGCGTGCTCGCCGGGCTCCTGCGCTTCGTCCCGTATATCGGCGCGGTGCTCAGCGCCGCGGCGCCGACGTTCCTCGCGCTGGCGATCTTTCCGAACTGGTACACGGCGCTCGCCGTTCTCGGCCTGTTCGTCTTCAGCGATCAGCTGATCGGCGGATTCGTCGAGCCGATCGTCGTCGGGCAGCGCGTGGGCGTGTCTCCGATCGCGCTGCTGCTCGCGGCGATTTTCTGGGGCTGGCTGTGGGGACCGGTGGGCCTGCTGCTCGCGACGCCGATCACGGTCTGCCTCACCGTCGGCGGCGAGTTCATCCCCGCGCTGCGAATCTTCTCGATCATGTTCGGCAGCGAAGATCCGCTCGAGGGCTACCTCAGTTTCTACAACCGCCTCCTGCTGCGCGACCGCACCGGCGCGATCGCGATCGCCGATCGCTACGCCGAGACCGCGACGATGGAGGAGATGTTCACGGAGCTCTACATCCCGTCGCTGACGTTCGCGCAGGAGGAGCTCGACCGCAAGCGCATCACGCCCGCGCACGATCACTTCATCAAAGACGTCGTGCGCGAGCTGATCATCCGCTTCGGCGACCGCAACGCCGGCACCCCCGATCCCGAGCGCCACATCGTGGCCGTGTCCGTCGCCGGCGAGCGCCTCTCCCTCGGCACGCTCATGCTCACGCAGCTCCTGCGCAGCGAGAGCTACAGCGCCGACTACTTCACCGACCTCCCCGAACAGGAGCTCGTCGCGTTCATCAACGAAGTGAAGCCGGAGGCCGTGTTCGTCTCGTGCGCGAACAGCGATCACCTCGACCAGGGCTACGCCCTGCTGCAGCTGCTCTCCCAGAACTTCCCCGAGCTCGCCATCGTCGCCGGCGGCTCCGCCTTCTCCCGCGACCGCGCCCGCACCCTCGCCGCCGGCGCGACCTACGTCCCGTCCACGCTCAAGGAAGCGAAAGAAGACTTCATGGCCCAGCGCAAAGGCGCGCGGCGGAAGACGGGACGGCTGACGTTTTCGGGGACGCGGTTCCGGGTTCCGCCGCCGGCGTAGTACCGAGGGAACGCCGCCGTCTCGGCGGCTGATGTGGCGGCGTCCCGCGCCGCCACCCGGGTGGGCGGCGAGACGCCGCCCGTTCAGCCGGCGAGGACGCCGGCGTTCCGATGCCTACCCCGGCGGCCACCGGAACGCCCGTCCCCCCAGCACGTGCACGTGGATATGAAACACCGTCTGCCCGGCGCCTTCGCCGTTGTTGACGACGAGGCGATAGCCGTCTTCGTGCAGGCGCAGCTCGCGTGCGATTTCTGAGGCGCGCACGATCGTGGTGCCGATGGTGGCGGCGTCGGCGTCGGTGAGGTCGTTCAGCATCGGGATGTGTTTTCGCGGGATGACCAGGATGTGGGTCGGTGCCTGCGGGTTGATGTCGTGGAAGGCGACGACGTCCGCGTCTTCGTGCACTTTCTTCGACGGAATCTCGCCGTTTGCGATGCGGCAGAAGAGGCACTGTGCGTTACCAGCCATGCGCCGATAATACGACGACGCGCGGAATGCCGGCGAGGTCGGGCAGGAACGACTCCACCGCGTATCGCTTCGCTTCGGCGATCTCCCGGATCGCGTCTTCCTGTCCGTATCCGACTTCCATGATCACGAGCCCGTGCGGCGCGAGGCGTGCGTGCGACTGATCGAGCAGCCGCTCGATCACTTCCGTCCCGCGCGGCCCCGGCGTGAGGGCCATTTGCGGCTCGTGCACGCGCACTTCCGTCGCCAGCTGTTCGTACTCGCCTCGCGGTACGTACGGCGGATTCGACACGATGAGATCGAACATGCCGCGGATCCCGTCGAAGAGATCGGACGCAGCGAGCGTGACCCGCGAGTCCAGGCGATCGCGGTTCAGCTTTGCGACGGCGAGCGCATCGACCGAAGCGTCGACTCCCGTCACGTGCAAATCCGTTCGTTCGCACTCGATCGAGATCGCGATACAGCCGCTGCCGGTGCCGATGTCGATCACGCGTGCGCCGCGCGGGGCGCGCTCGACCGCCGTCTCGACGATCAGTTCCGTCTCGGGACGCGGGATCAGCACGCGGTCGTCGACGACGAAGTCGCGCGAGTAAAACTCCTGCTTGCCGCGGATGTACTGCAGCGGCTCGCCCGCGTAGCGGCGCTCCAGATACGCCTGCACGCGTGACGCATCGACGTCGATCTCGCCGCGAGAGTAAAGCGAAGCGAGCGACATGGAGAGCAGATCGGAAAGCAGCAGATCGACGTCGCGCGGATTGATCCCCCGCGCGAGTGCATCCTCGCGCAGGCGCGCGCGTAAATCGTCCAGCCGCTCATTCGCCATACGTCAGCTCGAGGAACACATCCTCCAGCGCGCTCTCCTTCTTCAGCTCCGCGGTCGTGCCGCTGGCGATGATCCGTCCGTGATTGATGATCGCGATGCGGTCGCACACCGCCTCCGCCACCGACAGCGTGTGCGTCGTAAGGAACACGCACTTCTTCTCGCTCGCGAGCCGGCGAAACAGCACTTTCACCTGCCGCTGCGCGAGCGCATCGAGGCCGACCATCGGCTCGTCGATCACCAGCACTTCCGGATCGTGCACGAGCGCGGAGACGATGACGAGCTTCTGCTTCATGCCGTGCGAGAGATTCTCGATCCGCGCGTCGATCCAATCGCCGAGGCCGAAGTATTGGAGGAGCTCGACCGCGCGCGGCTCGCAGGCGCGCCACTCCTTGCGATAGAGATCGGCGACGAAATGCAGCAGCTCGCGGCCGGTGAGTTTTTCGTAAAGATACGGGCGATCGGGGACGTAGCCCATGGTCGCCTTCGCCTCGACGGGATTCTCGGCGACATCGACCTCGGCGACGCGCACAGTCCCGCTCGTCGGAAGCGAGAGGCCGGCGATGATGCGGATGGTGGTCGTTTTGCCTGCCCCGTTCGGCCCGAGGAAGCCGAAAATCTCGCCGCGCTCGGCCGTGAGGCTGAGCCGATCGACGGCAGTGAAATCGCCGTATTTCTTTGTCAGATCGTCGATTACGATCATTGGCGTCAGGTTATCATCTGACAGCGGAACGCCGCCGTCCCCGGCGGCTGATCAGGCGGCGTCCCGCCGCCTCGGCGCCGAGACGGCGCCGGTTCAGCCGGTGAGGACGCCGGCGTTCCGAGCATAAAACCTTCAGATACGGCAACCGTACACACCAATGGCAGAACGTGAGCAGCTCGACGACCGCACGCTGGTCTCGCGGATCCTCGAGGGCGATCGAGATCTTTTCACTACTTTGGTGTCGCGCTACGAGAAGCGGGTCATCAACTACGTTTACCGGATCACGCATCGCTATGAAGAGGCTCACGATCTGGCGCAGGACATCTTCGTGAAGGTCTACCTCGCCCTCGATCGTTACGACCCGAAGTACCAGTTTTCGACCTGGCTCTTCCGGATCGCGCAGAACAGCGCCATCGATGCGCTGCGGAAGAAGGCGATCGTCGAGGTGCCGCTGGCGCGGCCGACCGAGGAAGAGCCGTCCGGGAAAGAACGCGAGTTTGCCGATGACGGTATTTCGCCGTACCGCGCGCTGAAGAACAAGCAGCTCAGTGCAGCGATCGATGAGGCGGTGGAGCAGCTTCCCGCCGACTATCGCGAGCTGATTCAACTCCGCCATTTCGCGGAGATGTCGTACGAGGAGATCGCTTCCATGAAGAAGCTTCCCCTCGGTACAGTGAAGAACAAATTGTTTCGTGCGCGAAACTTGCTCAAAGACGCGCTCGGATCGTTCGTGGAACCGTTATGACCTGTGACGATTACCTGCAGGACCCCGAGGCGAACGTCGCGCATCTGGAGACGTGCGATGCCTGCCGCGCGATGGCGTTCGAGCTCGACGAGGAGATCGACGTGCAGCCGCGGCCGCTGAAGCTCGACGCGCTTCCGCTCGCGCCGTGGGAAGGGCGCGTCGCATCGCACGTGGCCGCTCGTGTTCGTGGGTCTCGCGGCGGCGTTCATTCTCGCGATCGTGCTGTTCTTCGCCGCCGGCGTTTCGTCGTTGACCGGAATCACGACCGCGATGATGTCGTCGATTCCGCCGGTGAAGCCGGTCGTGCGCGTTCTGCAGCTGACCGGTCACGCGATCGGCGTGCCGGTCGTCGCCGTGCTGTTCCTGGCCATCAACTCGCTGCTGTTCGTTCTGTTGCGGCGCGCGCCGAAGGGGATCGATGTTTAAGCGGCTCGTCCTTCCGCTGACGACGCTCACCGCGATCGCCGTCCTCTGCATGATCGTCGCGCCGACCGGCGCAACCGAGCGCCGCCCGTTCGCGAAGGACCTGTACATCATCGGCAAGCCGGCGACGATCGAGCAGCCGGTCGATGGCAGCGTGCAGGTGTATCGCGGCAATGTCACCGTCGCGAACGTGATCGCCGGCGATCTGCTGGTTCTCGGCGGAACTGTGACCTTCACCGGCGCAGGACGCGTTGACGGAAATCTGATCTACGCCGCGAGCACCGTGAAGAATGCGGACAACCGCGTGCGCGGCCACGTCTATCCGCTTGCGTCGCTCGAAGGCGCCGCGGCATCGATGACGAAGAATGCGATCGTCGCGTCGCTGCTGCTGGTGTGGCTCATCACCGCGATCGTGGTGACGCTGATGAGCGGCCGCGAAGTGCGGCTTTCGTCGACGGAGGTGCGCGCGAGCGCGCTGCATTGCTTCGTCCTCGGCCTCGTTGCGTCTGACAAGCTTCGTGCTCACCGCGATCGCGTTCAGCTATCTCGTGCCGTATGTCGTCGGCGTCCCGCTGCTCGCGGGACTGGCGGTGTTCGCGATCCTGACGAAGGTCTACGGCATGGTGGCCGTGTTCCACGCCGCCGGCACGTTCGTCGCGGGCTCGCGCAATCGCCAGCAACTCGCGTCGCGCAAATGGCTGCGCGGCGACCTGGCGATGGTGGTCATCGGCGTCCTGATCCTCGGCGCGATCCGCCTGATCCCCGTCCTCGGCCCGATCGTGTGGGGCCTCTCGAGCATCTTCGCCGTCGGCACCGCGCTCGCGACGAAGTTCGGCCGCCGCGAGCCGTGGTTCCTCGTGTGGCGGCCGAGCGAAGCGTAAGACAACTAAATGTTGTCGACGATGTGCTTGCCGAACTCGCTCGTCTTCACCTTCGTCGCGCCGGCCATCTGCCGCTCGAGATCGTAGGTGACGAACTTCTGCTCGATCGTTTTCGCCAGGCCGGTCTCGATCGCGTCGGCGGCTTCGAACCATTTCAGGTGACGGAGCATCATCACGCCGGAGAGGATCAGCGAGCCGGGGTTGATGACGTCGAGGTTCGCGTATTTCGGCGCGGTGCCGTGCGTGGCTTCGAAGATCGCCACTTCGTCGGATTCGTTCGAGCCCGGCGCCATGCCGAGGCCGCCGACCTGCGCGGCGAGGGCGTCGGAGATGTAGTCGCCGTTGAGGTTCGTCGTCGCGAGCACCGAGTACTCGGACGGCCGCAGCAGCACCTGCTGGAACATCGAGTCGGCGATGCGGTCTTTGATCACGATCCTGCCCGCGGGCGCCGGTCCGGAAAGCTCGGACTCGGGAATGGTGATGTCGCCGAATTCTTCGCGCGCGATCTGGTAGCCCCAGTCTTTGAACGCGCCTTCGGTGAACTTCATGATGTTGCCTTTGTGCACGAGCGTGACGGAGTCGCGCCCCGTTGCGATCGCATACTGAATCGCCTTGCGCACGAGACGCTTCGAGCCGAATTCCGAGATCGGCTTGATGCCGATCGCCGAGGCGTCGCGGATCTTCGCGGACGCGCGGCGCTCCATCGTGTTGAGGAAGTCGATCACCGCGTTCGCTCCCTCGGAGCCGGCCGGCCATTCGATGCCCGCGTACACGTCTTCCGTGTTCTCGCGGAAGATGACCATGTTCACCTTCTCGGGCTCGCGCACCGGCGAAGGCACGCCGTCGAAGTAGCGCACCGGGCGCACGCACGCGTAGAGATCGAGCACCTGGCGCAGCGTGACGTTCAGCGAGCGGATGCCGCCGCCGACGGGCGTGGAGAGCGGGCCTTTGATCGAGACGCGGTAGTGCTGCAGATGATCGAGCGTCTCCTGCGGCAGATACTCGCCGAAGCTCTGAAACGCTTTGTCGCCGGCGAAGACTTCGTGCCACGAAATCTTCCGCTTGCCGCCGTACACTTTTTCGACGGCGCCGTCGATCACGTATTGCGTCGCGCGCCAGATGTCCGGCCCGGTGCCGTCGCCTTCGATGTACGGAATGATCGGGTCATCGGGCACGACGAGCAGGTTGTTCTCGTAGCCGATGCGGGTGCCGGAGGCGGGGGGCGCGATGCGTTCGCTCATGCGCGGCGGACTCTATCAAACCGCGCAGCACGCGCAAGTTGCGGCGGTCACTCACCGTCTCGATCGTCTTCGGCGTCTCGATCACTTTCGGGATGCGCGCGAAGCGCTGGTCGTTGAGCAGCAAGCGAAACGCTTCGAGCCCGATCTCGCCTTTGCCGATGTGCTGGTGGCGGTCGACGCGCGAGCCGAGAGGGCGCTTCGAGTCGTTCAGATGAAACGCGCCGACGTTGTCGAGGCCGACGTGCTGCTCCATCTCGTCGATCGTGCGCGCGTAGCCGTCGCGCGTGTTGATCGCGTAGCCGGCGGCGAAGACGTGGCAGGTGTCGAAGCAGATGCCGACGCGCTGCTTGTCGTCGATCGCGGCGACCATCTTGCCGAGCTCTTCGAACGTGCAGCCGACGCACGAGCCCTGGCCCGCGGAGGTCTCGAGCAGCGTGACCACGCGATGATTCGGAATCGCGGCGTGAATCTGATCGAACGAGCGCGCGATCTGATCGATGGCGGCATCCGCGCCCGCGCCCATGTGCGCGCCGGGATGCAGGACGACCGCATGAATGCCGAGCCGTTCCGCGCGATCGAGCTCGTCGATCATCGCCGCGATCGACTTGCGGTGGAACTCCTCGTTCGTCGTGGCGAGGTTGATCAGATACGACGCGTGCGTGAGCATCGGCCGCACGTTGCGCTTCGACGCGAAGAGCGCGCAGTCATCATCGGTCAGCGTCTTGCCCTTCCACTGATTTCCATTCTTCGAGAAGATCGCCGCGGCGGACGCGTTGATCGCCTCCGCGCGCTCGAACGCCGTGTGCAGGCCGCCCTGCGTCGAGATGTGGGCGCCGATGAGATCGCCTGGGGCGTCGGGAAACGTGAACCGGGACATGGACCTCGGTGGAAACAGCTCAGCGCAATCTGAAATTCACCGTCACCGTGTAATACACGTCGATCGGCTCGCCGGCGAACGTCGCGGGGCGGAAGCGCCAGCGCGAGACCGCGCGGCGCGCGGATTCGCCGAGGCCGTAGGGGAGATCGCGGATGATCTCGACGTTGTCGATCGTGCCGTCCTTGCGGACGATGCCGCGCACGACGACCGGTCCGCCGATGCCGGCGCGGCGTGCGGCGGACGGATACGCGGGAATCACGCGATCGACTTCCTCCGGCTGCGTGCCGCCGGGAGGGACGGCTGTGTACACGCCGCCCGCGGGCTCGGAGGGCGTGGGGACGGGGGTTGGGGTTGGGGGGAGGGGGAGAGGCTCGGTCGCAGTCGTCTCCGTGACGGCCGTCGTCGTCGCCGTCGTAGCCGTCGTCTCGGTCGTCGAGGTCTCCGCGCTTGCAACGTCGAGTTGGCGCGTGCCGGTCGAGCTGACATCGATCGCGTCGACGCTCGCGTAGGCCACCGAGCCGCCGTGATCGATTGCGTAGAAATCGTGATCGCGCGTGAACACGACCACATCGCTGCTGCGCGGCAGCTCGCCGAGGAGCGGGTAGAAGATGCCGGGGCCGGCGTAGAGCGGCGTGCGGTCGCCGGCGACGCCTTTCAGCGGCGGCAGGCGGCGGATCGCTTTGTAGCGCTCGAGCCGCCGCTGCTGCTCGACGGTGCGCTCGAGGTACGCGCGCTCGGCCCAGCCGGAGAGCTTCTCGCCCGTCTCCACGCGCACCCACGCGCCGCGATCTTCGAGCAGCGTCAGGCGGTCGCCGTTCTTCGCCTGCGCCACCACCGCCGCGCGCGCATTCGGCTCCGTGCGGATGCGGATGCGCGCCGGCAGCACAGTCAGCGTCTCGCTGACCTGCACTTCCTTCGGCTCGTTCTTCCCCGCCTTGACGACGATCAGCGCCAGCAGCACGAAGAACATCACTGCCAGCAGGATGACGATGGCGAGGCCGCGGCCGTGGCGCGTGCGGGCGTCGGTCATTGCTTCATGAGCGAATACAGAATCGCTTTCTGAACGTGCAGCCGGTTCTCCGCTTCATCGAAGATGACGGACTGCGGTCCATCGATGACTTCCGATGCAACCTCTTCGCCGCGATGCGCCGGCAGGCAGTGCATGAAGATCGCCTCGCCCTTCGCCTGCGACATCAGCCGCTGGTCGACGATCCATCCCTGGAAATCGCGTTTGCGTTTTTCGGCCTCGTCTTCCTGGCCCATCGAGGCCCAGACGTCGGTCTCGACGATGTCCGCGTCTTTCACCGCTTCATCGATCGACGTCGTGATCACCATCTTCGTGCCGGCGGCCTTCGCGTCTTCGGTTGCCTGCGCGACGACTGCCGGATCGGGCATGTAGCCGGCCGGACAGGCGACGGCGATGTCCATGCCCACCTTCGGCGCGCCGAACATCAGCGAGTGGGCCATGTTGTTGCCGTCGCCGACGTAGGCGATCTTGCGGCCTTTCAGCTCGCCGCCGAATTTCTCCCACGCCGTGAAGTAGTCGGTCATTGCCTGACAGGGGTGCGAGAGGTCGGTGAGACCGTTGACGACCGGCACGCTCGCGTACTGCGCGAGGTCGGTGACGGTCTTGTGCGCGAACGTGCGGGCCATGATGCCGTTGACGTAGCGCGACAGCACCTGCGCGGTATCGGCGATCGGCTCGCCGCGGCCGATCTGAATGTCGCGCGACGGAGAGGAAGAGCGCGTGCCCTCCCATCTGGAACATGCCGACTTCGAAGGAGACGCGCGTGCGCGTCGACGATTTCTCGAAAATCATCGCCAGCGTCTGCCCTTCCAGCGCGTCGGCGAACGTCTTCGGCTTCGCCTTCATGTCCCGCGCGAGCTCGAAAATCTCGCGCACTTCGTCCGCGGTGTAGTCGTGAATCTCGATGAAGTCTTTGTGACTCATGTCGCGGCGCATTCTATTATTCAGCCGTGACGTTCCAGGTGCCGATGATCGAGGTCGCCGTGACGGTGGCGGTTTCGGGTCTCGATCCGGAGGAGCACTTCCTCTATCTCGCGCCGTATTCGGACCGCCGCGACGGTCCCGAAACCGTGGCCGATTACCTCAACGGGCGGCGGCGCTTCTTCCCGATGATGGCGAACGGCGCGGCGAAGATGCTCAACCGCGATCAGATTCTCTGGATGCGCTACGAGAAGCTGCCGGACGTGGTCGACCTCGAGAACACGATCGTGGAGAAGCTGACGATCATCGAGCTCGTCGACGGCACGCGCATCGAGGGCGTCATCCCGATCGGCGATCGTCCGCGCGAGCACTCGCGCGTTTCCGACGTGCTGAACGACGCGCGCGAAGTCTTCTTCCGCATCGACGACGAGACCGACACCTACTACATCAACAAGGCGTTCGTTCGTAACGTGATCCCGCGCTGATCACGCGGTTCTCTTCCTGCAATTTGATGAGGTGCGCCGTGAGCTGGATCTCCGCCGCGCCGTGGAGCCGCTCGTCGAGATCGGGATAGATCGTCGCGCGCAGTTCGGGAATCGTGGCCGCGCCGCGGCCGAGCGCGTCGAGCACTTGGCGCTCGCGCTCGAGGCGATGGGCGATGTACTCGTCGATCAGCGCGATCGCGTCGTCGCGCGTCGGGCCGTGCGCGGGATGGATGCGGCGCGGGTTCTTCGCGCGGAGCTTCTGCAGCGAGCGGAGGTAATCGCCCATGTGGCCGTCGGGCGGAAAGATCGCGGTCGTGCCGAAGCCGAGGATGGTGTCGCCGGTGAAGAGGTCTCCGTCGCGCGTGAGGTAGCAGACATGCTCGCTCGTGTGGCCGGGGGTGGATAGGACTTCGAGGTCGTATAGGACGTCTCCGTCGCTCTACGATTTGATCGGTCTCGTTTAGGACGCCTTGCGGCGCGACGATGCGTGCGCCGGTTAGCTGCTTCAGTGGCAACGCGGCGGGCGCGTGATCGGCGTGGCGGTGGGTGATGAAGATCGTGCGGAGGTTCGGCATCGCCGCGCGAATGGCGTCGATGTGCGAGTCGATCGCCGGGCCGGGATCGATCACCGCGTGGTCATCGAGCAGATACGTGCGCGTGCCGTCGAGCGTGAACGGGCCGGGATTCGGCGCGGTGATCGAGCGGATGTTCATCGCAGCACCGGCTTGCCGTCGACGAGCACCGGCTCGATGGGCTCGATGATCGCGCCGCGCCGCGATTCGATCAGCGCATCGACGGAGTCGAATGCCGCGACGGTCTGGAGGTTCTTGATTGTCGGAAAGACGAGACGCAGATCCTTTCGCTGCAGGACGTCGGCGGCCGAGATCCACATCGCTTCCACGATCTCGTTGCCGTCGATCTGCACCGCCACGTCGCGCGCGACTTTGGCGATGAAGAACCAGGTGTCGAATCGCTTCGGAACGCCTTTCGGCGTGATCCATCGCGACGTGGCGACGAGCGTCTGCGGATCAATGACGATGCCGCATTCCTCGAGCGTCTCCCGCACCGCCGCAGTCTTCGGCGCTTTCGCCGGCCTCGATCGCGCCGCCGGGAAACACCCACGCGTTCGGCACGAACGAGCTCTTTTCGCTGCGCCGCAGCATGAGCACTTCGAGCGGCGCGTCGCGCAGCACGATCACGCTCGCGGCGGGAATCGGCGTCAACACTTCCCCTGCCATCCAACCCACTCCTCGCCGTCCGGCCCGCGTTCTTTCTTCCAGATCGGCACCGTCTCTTTGATCCGGTCGATGCACATCCTGCACGCCGCAAAGGCCTCGGCGCGATGCGCCGATGCCGCCACGATCGCGATCGACGCGTCTCCGACGATCAGATGTCCGAGGCGATGCAGCACCGCGAGCGCGACCATCGGAAACTGCGACTCCACTTCGCGCACGACTTTCTCCAGCTCCTTCTCCGCCATCGGACGGTAGGCATCGTAGAAGATCGACTCGACGCGCTTTCCTTCGTGATGATCGCGCACGACGCCTTCGAAGAGCACGTACGCGCCGTCGGAGCGGCGCATCACCCGTGCGACGAGTGCGCTGCCGTCGATCGGATCATCGGTGAGGTAGGTCATCCGCCGGCTACCGGAGGAATGAACGCGAGCTCGTCGCCGTCGCGCAACACCGTCTCCGGCGCGGCGTAGCTTTCGTTCACCGCGATCATCGGCGGCTGCGCGTAATCGGCGAGCGCCGCGTACGCGCCGCGCATCCACTGCCAGACGTCGCGCGCGGTTGTTCCTTCGTCGAGCGACACCTCGCGCGCGTCGGTGCCGGCGATGTCGCGCAGCACGGCGAAGAAGAGCAGCCGAACCTTCATCGATTGCATAATAGCGTCCGATGTTCTTGCCAGAAACCCGCGTCGACGAAGCGCTGCGGCTTCATCCGAAGGCGCGCTGGGTCTTCGCCGCGTATCACATCGGCGGCTGCAACAGCTGCGAGCGCGCGAGCGACGAGACGCTCGCCGAGGTCGCGGAAGGGTACGGGCTGCCGCTGGAGCGCCTGCTGCGCGATTTGAACGAGCTTCAGAACCGGTAGCGCACTCCCACCTTCGTGTGCACGTTGTGCGGCTTCGGGATTTTCAGGCTGGGTGTACTCGGAAAATCTTCGCGATGAAACGGTGAGGCCGTCACGATGTCGGTGATCTCGCCTTCGATCGCGAAGCGATCGCTCAGCTGCCACGCCGCGCCGGCGCCCGCGGCCGCGCCCCATTCCGAGCGCGAGCCTTCGAAGACGGTGATGCTCGCGTCGGCGTTCTCGGGCCCGTGCGGCTCATAGATCGCATAGGCGGGACCGCCGAGGAGGTGGAAGCGGAGCGCGCCGCCGCGATTGATGCGAAAGATGATCGGGAGCATGAACGTCGTGACGTCGAGCTCGCCCGCACGAATGGTGAACTCGTCGCCGGTCGAGTCTTCGATCGACAGCGGCGCGCGCGTGAATGCGCCTTCGAGGCGGATGCCCCAGCGGTCGGCGAAGTCGTGCTGGATGTCGACGGCGAGCCCGGCGCGAACGGCGGCCGTGAGCGTCAGCCGGGTGGTGGAGGAGGGACGGTCGGGGCTGACTGGTCCGCGCATCGTGCGCTCGACGAAATCGCCGAAAACGAACGCGCCGCTGCCTGCGCCGACGCTCCAGTTCTGGGCGGAAAGAGGCAGGGCGGCGAGCAGGACAGCGGCAATGGTCAGTTTTTTCTTCATGCCGGCTGGTCAGAATTGCAACCTCAAAGCCAGCCGTAGAAAAATTTTCCAACGAAAAACGTCAAGTGGGAGGTTGAGCCTTTTTTCACAAGGTCGCGGTGGAAGTCGCTTGATTACTGAGAGTTCTGCGGTTGCGACCGCTGCAGCCTAACGCGCGGAGGCGATTTTTGGGCGTTTCCGACGATGTTGGCCTCGATCTAGCAAAGAGAGCGAGCACGATGAATCAGGTTTCGACAGAAACGAAACCCTTTGTGCGCGGGTCCCATCTCAATCGCCTGCGCAAAGTGGCCGCTGCGGGCTCCCTCCTTGACTATTGGACCGATTTTGGACGATTACTCACTTAGCTTCCTTGAACCCTACCAACTGGCCGCAGCGGTCCAACCCGATGTACCACGAACGGAGCCGAAAGGCTCCGTTAGTGCTTTGGGGGACGAGCACGAATCCAGGCTCGTGATAGCGGAAGCGTGATGGCGTGATTTGCACGCACGGGCCGGAATGCAGAACGCAGAAGGCAGAATGAAGAATTGAGAAGCCCGCCCGCGCCGTGGTGGCCGTGATTCTCAATTCTGCGTTCTGCATTCTGCCTTCTGCATTCCTGGCTGGTGCGCGATGAGCACGGACCCAGGCTACTCGCGCGCCTCATCCGCAACCGCCCTCGTCCCCTCTTCCCTATAATCCGCCCCCGTGCCGAAAAAGCGCCCTTCCCTCTTCATCATTGACGGCAGCAACAACGTCTATCGCTCCTACTTCGCCATCCGCAACCTGACGACGTCGGCGGGGTTTTCGTCGAACGCGATCTACGGCTTCACGACCACGCTGCGGATGCTGCTCAAGGATTTCAATCCCGACTGCATCGCCGTGGCGTTCGACGAGGGGCGGGAGACGGTGCGCACCGCGCAGTATGCGGATTACAAGAAAGACCGCCGGCCGATGCCGGACGATCTGGTCGTGCAGATCCCGCTCGTGTACGAAGTCCTCGAGGGATTTCACATTCCGGTCATCCGCTCGGCCGAGTGGGAAGCCGACGACTTCATCGGCTCGCTCGCCTGCACGGCGCGCGATCGCGGCTATGACGTCGTGATCGCCACCAGCGACAAGGATTTCTTCCAGCTCGTCGGTGACGGCATTCGCCTCTATCACACCGGGCGCGAAGTGCTCTATGACGAGAAAGGAGTCGTCGATGTCGTTCGGCCTGCCGCCGGAAAAAGTCGTCGATGTCATGGCCATCTGGGGCGATGCCATCGACAACATCCCCGGCGTTCCCGGCATCGGCGAGAAGGGCGCGAAGACGCTGATCCGCGAGTTCGGCTCGCTCGAAGGCGTGTACGAGAACCTCGATCAGATCAAGCGCGCGTCGCAGAAAAAGTCGCTCGAAGACAATCGCGAGAAAGCGTTTCTCTCGCGCGAGCTGGCGCGCATCAAATGCGATCTCGACCTCGACATCGACTTCGATTCACTCAAGCGGCAGGAGCCCGATCGCGCGAAGCTGCACGAGCTCTTCTCGCGGCTCGAGTTCGTGTCGCTGATGCAGGAGTATCTTGCCTCAAGCGCCGGCCGAGCCGACGGAGTACCACATCGCGGCGTCGGCAGACGAAGTGCGCGAGTTCGCGAAAGGCGACGCGCCGATCGCGATCTGGGTCGAGCCGAACACGAACGAAGGCTTCGACGCGCCGATGGCGGTCTCGCTGAGCAGGAAGGCGTCGGAGTCGTTGATCGTCCCGACCGAGTTTGCCGATGCGCTGCACGAGCTGCTGCAAAGCGATCGCGTGTTCATTGCGTACGACGCGAAAGCGCAGGAGCGCCGTCTGCGCGCGGGCGGCTTTCCGGTGCCGAAGCGCTGGACGGACGTGATGCTGATGTCGTACGTGATCAATCCCGGCCTGCCGAGCCACGCGCTCGCGAACATCGCCCGCGACCGTCTCAAGCTGGACGTGCAGGTGCGCAAGGACGTGCAGAAGACGGCGACGCTGTTCGAGCTCGATCACGAGACCGGCGGCTCTCCCCTCGGCCCGTACCAGCAGTACCTCGGCGACAAGTCCGACGTCACGTTCGCGCTCAACACCGTGCTCGAGCCCGACATGCGCCGCGACGCCGCACTCGCCGACATCTACGAGCGCATCGAGATGCCGCTCTATCCCGTGCTCGCGCGGATGGAAGAGCGCGGCATCCGCATCGACGCCGACCTGCTGCGGCAGATGTCCGCGACGATGGGCGCGCAGCTCGCGGAGCTGGAGCAGAGCATCTACAAGGAGGCGGGAACGGAGTTCAACATCAACTCTCCGATCCAGCTCGGGCACATCCTCTTCGAGAAGCTGCAGTACCCGGTCATCAAGAAAACGAAGACGAAGACCTACTCGACGAGCGTCGAAGTGCTCGAAGAGCTGGCGACGCACGGCTTCGCGATCCCGCAGCTGATCCTCAGGCAGCGCGAGCTCTCGAAGCTGAAAGGCACGTACATCGACGCGCTGCCGCAGCTCGTCGGCAAAGACGGCCGCGTGCACACGACGTTCAATCAGGCCGTCGCCGCGACGGGCGCTTGTCGTCGTCCGATCCGAACCTGCAGAACATTCCGATCCGCACGCAGACCGGCCGCGAGATCCGCAAGGCGTTCGTCGCCGACGAAGGCTGGGTGCTGCTCTCCGCCGATTACTCGCAGGTCGAGCTGCGCATCCTCGCGCACATTTCGCAGGACGAAAATCTGATCGAGACGTTCCGCAGCGGCGCGGACATCCATCGCGCGACGGCGTCGGGCATGTTCAACATCCCACCCGAGGAGCTGACGGCGGAACAGCGCCGCGCGGCGAAGGTCATCAACTTCGGCGTGCTGTACGGCATGTCGGCGTTCCGGCTGTCGAACGAGCTGAACATCTCGACGGGCGAGGCGAAGGCCTGGATCGAAGCCTACTTCGCGCGCTATCCGAAGATTCAGGAGTACCTCGACCGCACGCTCGAGGACGCGCGCACGACCGGCAAAGTGACGACGCTCTTCGGGCGCGTCCGCTACATCCCCGAGATTCACAATCGCTCGTTCACCGTGCGCGGCAACGCGGAGCGGATGGCGACGAACGCGCCGATTCAGGGCACGGCCGCGGATCTTTTGAAGATGGCCATGATCGCGCTCGACAAGAACTTAGGCGACACGGCGCGGATGCTGCTGACGGTGCATGACGAGATCGTGATCGAGGCGCCGGAGCCGAAGGCGGCCGAGGTGGCGGGAATCGTGAAAGAAACGATGGAGAGGATCTACCCGCTGGCCGTCCCGCTGGCCGTCGACGCGCACTGGGGGAGGAGCTGGTACGACGCGAAAGAGTGATGCGCCGCTGTCGGGTCATACTCCTCGTCTGCATTAGCACGAGCTGTAAGGAACCCGCGCCGAAGAAGACCGCGGCGCCGGCTGCCGGTCCGCAGACGCGCGCGACCGTCGTCACGATCCGCACGACGATCCAGCCCGACAACAAAACGCACACGCACACGCTCGTCATCGCGAACAATCAGGCGCGGAGCACGGACGAGCTGGATCAGTGGCGGCTCTACGACATGCGCGCGAGGACGGTCACGTTCGTCGACGACGTCGCGAAGACGACGCGCACGGAGTCATTCGACGCGCTGCTGAAAAAACATCGCGAAGCACTCGCCGCGCAGTTGCCGGGCCACTACCCGCGCGCGTACGTGAAGAAAGATGGCGCGGAGCTGCTCATCGAGGTCGGCAACTACCGCCGCCGGCTGAAGCTGGCCGAGCAACGCGCGATTCCTGCCGAGCTCTTCGCGATGATGCAGGCCAGCGAAGCGGCGACCTCGCCGCTCGCGCCGATGATGCGCGCGGCCGGCGACGCCCTCGTTCGCATCCGCGCGTTTCCGATGTCCGATCACAGCGAGCTGGCCATCGGCGACAAGAAGCTCATCGTCGAGCGCGCCGTCGTCGGCATCGCCGAACAAAACGTGGCGGCGGCTTTGTTACGGATTCCGCCCGGGTATAAAGATTTGTCTGTCACCAAAAGCCCCGCCGGCACTCCAATCAAGAGATGACGACCGCACTCGCGCTCGAATCGAGCCAGCAGCTTTCCGACACGGACGTTGTCCGCCGCGTTCTCGACGGCGACACGGCGCTGTTCGAGATCCTCATGCGCCGCTACAACCAGCGGGTGTATCGCGCCGTGCGCGCGGTCCTCGGCAGCGACGAGGAGTGCGAGGACACGATGCAGCAGGCGTATCTCAACGCCTTCACGCATCTGCGCCAGTTCGAGGAGCGCGCGCAGTTTTCGACGTGGCTGATCCGCATCGCCGTCAACGAGGCCATCGCGCGGCGCAGAAAACAGCAGCGGCATCCGTGGGATGGAGACGAGGAACTGATGATGGCGATCGAATCGGAGGCGCCGAATCCCGAGCAGCAGGCGCTCGCGTCGCAGATGCGCGAAGTGATGGAGCGCGAGCTCGCCGCGCTGCCGGCAAACTATCGAAGCGTGCTCGTGCTGCGCGAAGTCGAAGGCCTCAGCACCGCCGAGACCGCGGAGTGTTTGAGCGTGTCGGAAGACGTCGTGAAGACGCGGCTGCACCGCGCGCGCGGCATGGTCCGCGCCGCGCTCGAGCGCCGTGCCGGGGAGACGATGGGCGGGATCTATCGATTCGGCAACGAACGCTGCGACCGTGTCGTCGCCACGGTGATGGAGAAGTGTATTCGAGCCGCAACGACGGCGAGGAATCCCCTTCATCGCGAGTAGCGGGAGATTCCTCGCCGTCTTGCGGCTCGGAATGACACATCGTGCGCGCGTCGCCGATCCGCTTCGTCGCGCCGACCGAGTCGAAATACTCGAGCAGCGGAATCGCGACTTTGCGCGAGATCCCGAAGAGATCCTTGAACTGCCCGACGTCGATCGTCTGACCCTTCTTCGAGCCGAGCGTCTCCCGCGCCGCGGCGATCACGTCGCGATGCAAGTACACGCCCTCCGCGAGCCGCACGATCGTTCCCTGCTTCACGAGATACGCGATCACGCCTTCGATCACCTTCGGTTTCTGCGGGATGGCCCGGATGATCTCCGAGGTCGCCGGCGTCTGCAGCCCCGCCTCGGCGTAGCGCGACTCGATCATCCGCGCCAGCTCGCCTTCCGCGCCGCCGAGGGTCTTCGAGCGCCCGGGGATATCGAGCGCGTCGCCCTGCACCACGGCGATCTTCTGATTGCCGAGATCGGCGAGCAGAAAATTCACCGGCGCGCCGGCGGGGATCAGCTTCTGCACGAACTCCCCCTTCGGCACGTTCATCGCCATCTTGTTCTGCTTGAAATAACGCTCCAGAAACTCCATCGAGCGGCGGCGGAAAGTCGGTGAGCACGTCGTTGTGCAAGATAGGTCGAGCCGGTGATCACGACGTTCGGCACGCGCTTCAATTCTTTCGTCAGCCGTGCGCTGCGGATGCCGGTGCGCGCCTGCAGGTCATCGAGCGGCAGTCCGCGAAGGCCCTGCAACTTCGCCATCAACTCGACGCGCTCGGGCAGCGTGCCGCCGGCGAGCGTGTCGAGGATCTCGCTGCGCGTGCCGCGGCTCAGCTTCGACAGATGCGCGTCGAGAATCACGCCGCCGCCGATCGTGTACGCGGGCGAGTAGCGGCGAATGACGAAGCGATCGCCTGCGACGGCGATCACCGGCGCCTCGAGGCGGATCTGCACATACGCCGCCTGTCCCGGCTTCAATTCGCCCTCGGTCTCATCGACGAATCGGATCGTGCCGAGAAGCTCCGCGGAAAGATGATGAAAGCGGATGCGCGTCTGCTCTTTCAAGGGCTTCGCGTCCGCGAGCAGTTCCAACCGTGCCGTAATGATTTGCGACGGCCGCAGCGTGTTCGGATGCAGCACCTGCTGTCCGCGACGCAGCTCTTCGAGCGCGACGTCGGCGAGATTCATCGACGTCCGTTCGCCCGCCGACGCTTCATCGCGCGGCTCGCCATGCACCTGCACCCCACGCGCGCGGCTTCGTTTTCCGCCGGGCAGCACTTCGACTTCGTCTTCCACGCGCACCGCGCCGGAGTACGTCGTGCCGGTGATCACCGAGCCGAAGCCCTTCATCGTGAACACGCGATCGATCGGCAAGCGAAAGACGCGCGTGGTGGCATCGCGATCGTCGACGCTCGCGACGGACTGCAGAATCGCGGCGCGCAACTCGTCGAGTCCCGCGCCGGTCGTGCTGCTCACCGGCACGATCGGTTTTCCGGCGAGGAAGCTGCCGGCGGCGAGGTCTTCGATCTCGAGGCGCACGAGCTCGAGGATGTCGCGGTCGACGAGATCGCTCTTCGTGATGGCCACGAGTCCGGTCGGAATGCCGAGGAGGCGGCAGATCGCGAAATGCTCCCGCGTCTGCGGCTTGATCGACTCGTCCGCGGCGACGACGAGCAGCGCGCTGTCGATGCCGCCGACGCCCGCGAGCATGTTCTTGACGAAGCGCTCGTGGCCGGGGACGTCGATGAATCCGATCTGGTAGTCGTCGGTGAACCAGCTCGCGAATCCGAGGTCGATGGTGATGCCGCGGCGCTTCTCCTCGGGGAGCCGATCGGTGTCGATGCCGGTCAGCGCGCGCACGAGCGAGGTCTTGCCGTGGTCGATGTGGCCGGCCGTTCCGACCACGCGTTTCTTGCGGGACATGCGGCGCAATCGTATCGTTTACGCCTACGACAAAGGAGGTCGTCCCCCATGACGCTGCTCGTCCGCGCTTTTCCGGTCATTTGCGATCGAACCGAAGTGGAGAAGTTAACCGCCGAAATGAACGAGCGCTCCGCTGACGTGCGGCGTTTCTACGAGAGTTTCGGCGTGACGCGCGAGTCGTGGTTCCTTCAGGAGACCGAGCACGGACCGATGGTGATCGGCGTGACTGAAGTCAACGACCTCGAGAACGCCGCGCATGACTACGCGCAGACGACCGAGCACTTTGCGGCCTGGTTCAAGAACCGCGTGAAGGAGATTTCGGGAATCGATCCGAATGAGCAGCCCCTCGGGCCGCCGACGGAGAAGATTTTCGAGTTCAAAGCCTGATGCTCGAGTTCGAAGGCACCATCACCAGGCAGCTCCTCGAGCGCGCCAGACAGCGTCACGGGAATCGCGTCTATCTCGTCAGCGGCCTCGTGCTGCTGATCGGCGGGATCGCCGGGTTCCTCGCGCAGCCGGCGCCGCTGGACTACGCGCGGCACGGCTTCGTCGCGATGGTGGCGATCATGGGCGGCGCGATGGTGACGCGCGCGCTGGCGAAGCCGAAAGAGATTCCCGAAATGAAGGTGAAAGGCAGCGTCAGCGATCAGCGCCTCTCGATCCTGACGCCGCACGGCGACGAGCACTTGCAGTGGGAATCGTTCTCCGGCGCCGTCGTCGGCGAGGACTACGTCGTGCTGCAGCAGTCGCCGTTCTTCCAGCTGGTCTTCGGACGCGAGTTCTTTCACGACGCCGCGGGCTGGGACGAATTCCGCGCCATCGTCACGCGCCACGTGCGCATCGTGCAGCCGCTCACGCCGTCGCGCACCGCCATGTCGGCGCTGCTCTGGCTCGGCATCTTCGCGCTGGCGCTGCTCGTCGCGTTCTACTTCACCCGTCCCGCGTAAGTCTCCTTCAACTGCGGCGGCAGCTTGCCGTCCTGGCCGAGGGCGTCCTTCAACTCGCCGGCGTTCACGATCGCCTGGCCGCGGAAGTGATTGTTCGTGATCACGTACGCGTCCTTGTTGCGGCCCATCGTCTCGATGCGCGCCACCCACGGCTCGAGCTCTTCCTTCGAGTAGAGGTAGTTGTAGCGTTCCCACGACTCCGAGTGCGCGAACCACTTCTCGTAGTTGCGTCCGTGCAGCCGCACGTAGGCCATCGGGCCGGTCGCCGTTTCCGCCGGCTTGACCGAATCGTGGAACAGCGGCTGATCGACGTTCACCCACGAGACGTTCTGCGCGTCGAGCCAGCGGACAAACTCTTCGTTCTGAAACGACGCGTGCCGCACCTCGAGCGCTTTCGGATAGGCATCGAACGCGCGGAAGAGCGCGAGCAGCTTCTCCTGCGACTCCTCGGAGTTCTTGAAGCTCCACGGAAACTGCAGGAGGATCGCGCCGAGGCGGTTCGCGTCCATCAGCGGATCGAGATAGTTGCGAAACTCCTTCACCTCGTCCTGCGTGAACTCGACCTCGCCGTGAGTGAATCCCTTGTAGACCTTCGTCGTGAACTTGAAGTCGCGGTTCGCGGCCACGCGGCGCACCCAGCTCTTCGCGTGCGTCGGCGGGGGGATGCGGTAGAACGGCGAGTTGATCTCGATCGTGTCGAAGAACGAGGAGAGGTACGCGAGGTGGTCGAACTTCGAGCCGTGCTTCGGGTAGACGGTTCCTTCCCAGTCGGTGTAGCTCCAGCCGGCGGGACCGATGCGAATCGTGTGAGTTTCCAAAATGGTCAATACCTTGACGGACTTATTTGGAGCTGCGTGGATTTCGTTGCATTCGTTGAGTTTCGTATGCTAAAAGCGCGCTATCGGGATATACAGAGCGACAACTCCATTTCGGACAGCGACGTTCGGCGGAGGAGTCGTGTTGTTCCGACAGTCGGAAGGGGGTCGATTCGTAACGAGCTCGTTGTATCAATCGGAACACGCGGGGGCAAGGTCGCGGCACCCCGTACCAGCCCAGCGTCGCGGCAAGACAATCAACGGTAACGATCATTAGGAGATCAAGGTTTCATGGATACGTTCAACGACAAGTCCCTCAATTGCGCCGACTGTGGACAGGAATTCGTGTTCAGCAAAAACGAACAGGCGTTCTATGCGGAGCGCGGCTTCACCAATGAGCCGAAGCGCTGCAAGAACTGCCGCGACAAACGGAAGACCGCTCGCGAGGGCAACGGCGGCGAAGGCCGCTCGCGCCAGATGGTCAGCGTTACCTGCGACTCGTGCGGAATTCCGACCGAGGTCCCGTTCACGCCAGTCAGCGGAAAACCGGTCTACTGCCGCGATTGCTACAACCAGCGCCGCACCTCCAGCCGCTCCTCGAGCTGGGCATAAAAACACTTCAGTGTCCTCAAGCAACGGCCGGCGGGTTCGCCGGCCGTTTTTGTTTTAGAATCCGCCGCGTTTGCACCGCCCCTATCCGCGACCTCTCGACACAGTATTGGATCTCATCGGCAATACGCCGATGGTGCGTCTGCATTCGATCCCCGGCCCCGATGACGCCGAGATCTACGTCAAGATGGAGCTGCTCAACCCCGGCTTCTCCGTCAAGGACCGCATCGGCCTCGGCATGATCGAGCGCGCGGAGCGCGCGGGCTTGCTCAAGGCCGGCGGCACGATCATCGAGCCCACCGCGGGCAACACCGGCGTCGGTCTCGCGCTCGCCGGCGTGCAGCTCGGCTATCGCGTGATCCTCTGCGTCCCCGAAAACTTCTCGCTCGAGAAGCGCGAGATCATGAAGGCCCTCGGCGGCGAAGTCATTCTCACGCCGAAGGATCAGGGGATGAAGGCCGCGATCGCGAAAGCCGAGGAGCTCGCGAAAGAGATCGAAGGCGCGTACGTGCCGCAGCAGTTCGTGAATCCGTTCAACACCGAGGCGCATTACGAAACCACCGGACCCGAGATCTTCGAGCAGATGGACGGGCGCGTCGATGCGTGGGTCGCGGGCGCGGGCACCGGCGGCACGTTCAGCGGCGTCGCACAGTATTTGCGCGAACGGCTGCCCGATATCGTGTGTTACATCGTTGAGCCGCAGGGATCGATTCTCAAAGGCGGCGAAGCGGGACCGCACGAAGTCGAAGGCATCGGCGCCTCGACGTTCATCCCGCCGGTGCTCGATATGTCGCTCGCAAACGACGTGATCACGGTGGAAGATCCACCCGCATTCCGAATCGTCGCGCGCCTGGCGCGCGAGGAAGGCATTCTCGCCGGCGGGTCCGGCGGCGCGAATGTCGAAGCCGCGCTCCGCGTCGCGCGCCAGCTTGGCCCCGGCAAGCGCGTCGTCACTCTCATCCCCGACGCCGCGGAGCGCTACATCTCGAAGGGGATTTTCTCGAAGTGGGTCGCGGAGGCCTAACGTGGGTTTTTCCACCGATTGCATTCATGCCGGCCAGGAGCCGGAACCTGAGACCGGCGCGGTAACGATTCCGATTTATCAGACCTCCACCTACGTGCAGCCGGAGCTCGGGCGGCACAAGGGTTACGAGTACGCGCGCACGCAGAACCCGACGCGTGCCGCGCTGGAGGCGAACCTCGCGGCGCTCGAGCGCGGGAAGCACGGACACTGCTTCGCGTCGGGGATGTCGGCGATCGATGCGGTGTTCCGCCTTCTGAAGTCGGGCGATCACGTCGTCACCGGCGAGAACATGTACGGCGGCTCGTATCGACTCTTCAGCAAGGTGCTGGAGCGGTTCGGACTGCAGTTCACGTACGTCGACACTTCGAACGTCGACGCCGTGCGCGAGGCGATGCGCGAGAACACGAAGATCGTGTATCTCGAGACGCCGACGAATCCGATGATGACGATCACCGATCTCGCCGCGTGTGCCGAAGTGGCGCACTCGAAAGGCGCGCTGGTCGTCGTCGACAACACGTTCTGCTCCCCGTACCTGCAGCGCCCGATCGAGCTCGGCGCCGACATCGTGCTGCACTCGACGACGAAGTTTCTCAACGGACACTCCGACTCGGTCGGCGGCGTGGTCGTTTCGAATGCGGACGAGATCGCGCAGCAGATCGGCTTCCTGCAGAACGCGGTCGGCGCGATCCTCTCGCCGTTCGACTCCTGGCTCGTGCTGCGCGGCACCAAAACGCTCGCCGTGCGCATGAAGCGCCACGAAGAAAACGGCGTGGCCATGGCGAGCTACCTCGCCAATCACGCGAAGGTGAAGAAGGTCTACTACCCGGGCCTGCACGATCACCCGCAGCACGACCTCGCGAAGCGGCAGATGAACGGCTTCGGCTCGATGATTTCGTTCGAGCTCGGATCGTTCGAGAACGCGAAAAAGTTCCTCGACCGCGTCCGCCTCTGCTCCCTCGCCGAATCCCTCGGCGGCGTCGAGACCCTGATCTCCCACCCCGTGAGCATGACCCACGGAAGCGTCCCCGAAGAAATGCGCCAACGCCTCGGCATCACCCCCGGCCTCGTGCGCATCTCGGTCGGGATCGAGGACATCGAGGACCTGATCGCGGATCTCGAGAATGCGTTTGATGGGGTGTAGCCCGTGCGCGAGATCAACGACGCATTGCCCGGCGCGGACCTGATTCGCGAAGGACTGCGTGATCTGGAAAATGGGGTGGAGTCGGTGCCGGCGTTGCTCGTTCTTGTCGGGGCGCCGCGATTGCGCGGCCTCGGGTTCGACGTGCCGGATACGCCAGATTTCCCCGAGGATCGCCTCTACGCGATGCTCGTCGAGGAGCACGGCAATGCCGCACATTCGCAATACAACGCGCTGATTCGAAGACTCGTCAGCTTCGAGCGAGCCGCCACATGCGTCAAGCCGTAGATGCTTCCAGTCTGCGCGCGTTCATGCGTCAGTTGGCGACGCGTTCCCGCGCGGAAGGACGTGTCTATCTCACGGGTGGAGCATCCGCGGTGCTGCTCGATTGGCGAGAGAAAACGGTCGACGTCGACGTGACCATCATTCCGGACTCGCACGCCGTGCTCATTGCCATTCGCGATTTGAAAGAGGAGCTCAATATCAACGTGGAGCTCGCGTCACCCGTTGATTTCATCCCCGAGCTCCCCGGCTGGCAGGAGCGCAGCCGCTTCATCGCACGCGAAGGAAAGCTCGACTTCTTTCACTTCGATTTTTTCGCGCAATGTCTCGCAAAAATCGAGCGCGGCCATCGGAAGGATCTCGCTGACGTGCAAAGCATGCTTGCCGGCGGACTCGTGGAGAAGGAGCGGCTTTTCGAGTTGTTCCTTCAAATCGAGCCGGAACTGCTTCGCTATCCCGCGATTGACCCTCGTGATTTCCGCCGCCGCGTCGAATCTACAATAGCGTCCGCATGACGCCGCTCCTCCCTTCCGCGCTCGTCGTCAGCGCGTACCTCATCGGCTCGATCCCGTTCTCCTTCCTCGTGGTCAAGCTCTTTTCGGGCAAGGACGTGCGGGAGCATGGGAGCCGGAACGTCGGGGCGACCAACGTCGCGCGGACGGCGGGGAAGGTGCCGGGGGTGTTGGCGCTGCTGCTCGATATTGCGAAGGGGTGGGGGGCGGTGGCGCTCGCGAAGATGTTGGTCGTGCGAGCGGACTGGCCGTTCCATGCGGGGACGTTGCCGTGGCAGTCGCGGGAGATGTGGATTGCGCTTGCTGGGCTCATCGCCGTGCTCGCGCACATGTTTCCGGTATGGCTGCGGTTTCATGGCGGGAAGGGCGTGGCCACGGCGACGGGCGTCTATCTCGCGCTCGATCCGCGCGTGGTCGCGGCGCTGCTCATCGTGTTCGTGATCGTGGCGCTGGTGTTCCGCTACATCTCGCTCGCCTCCATCGTCACCGCGGCGGCGGCGCCGCTGTTGTTTCGGTTTCTCGCGCATGCGCCGTACTGGCGCGTGCTGATGAGCATCGCCATCGCGTTCGCCATCATCGCCAAGCATCACGAGAACATCGCGCGCATGGCTCGCGGCAGCGAGCGCAAAACGGGGCAGAAGAAGAAGGAAGAGGAATGAAGATCGCGATCATCGGCGCGGGCGCATTCGGCACGGCGATGGCCGTCAGCGCGGCGCGTGCGGGTAATGACGTCGTGTTGTGGGCGCACGATCCCGAAGTCGCGCGTGCGATTCGCGAGACGGGCGAGAATCCCGACTATCTCCCGGGCATCGCCCTCGGTCCGCGCGTGCAGGCGACGAGCGATCTCGCCGAAGCGACGGCGTTCTCCGACACGATCCTCATGGTCACGCCGAGCCACTACTACCGCGACGTGCTGACACGGATCCGCGGACACGCGGCCGGCGCGCTGAACGTGATCTCGGGAACGAAGGGAATCGAGAACGACTCGCTGCAGCGGATGTCGGAGATCACCGCCGAAGTCCTCGGCGAGAACCTGCGCGCGTTCGCGGTGCTGTCCGGCCCGACGTTCGCGCTCGAAGTCGCGCGCGGCGATCCCACGGCGGCCGTCGTCGCGTCGAGCGACGTAAGGTTCGCGCAGGACGTGCAGAACGCGCTGTCGTCGGCGTCGTTCCGTCTCTATCACTCCGAGGACGTCGTCGGCATCGAGCTTTCCGGCTCGCTGAAGAACGTCATCGCCATCGCCGCGGGCGTGCTCGACGGCCTCGGCCTCGGCTACAACACAAACGCGGCGCTGATCACGCGCGGCTCTGCGCGAGATGACGCGCCTCGGCCTCGTGCTCGGCGGCCGCATCGAGACGTTCGCCGGACTCGCCGGCATGGGCGATCTCGTGCTGACGTGCACCGGCGCGCTGTCGCGCAACCGCACCGTCGGCGTGCTGCTCGGACAGGGCCGCACGCTCGAAGACATCCTGCGCGACGCGAAATTCGTCGCCGAGGGCGTGAAGACGTCGAAGTCCGCCAAGCAGCTTGCGGACCGGCATCGGATCGAGATGCCGATCACCGACGAGATGTTCCGCGTGCTGTACGAAAAGGAAAGCGCTCGGCTCGGCGTGCAGCGATTGATGACGCGCGCGCTCAAGTCGGAGTCGGCTTGACACGAAGTGTCATCCCGAGCGTGAGCGAGGGATCCGGGCTCGGGTGGCGGCACGGGCTCGTTACGTGGCCCGCCCGCCCAGGTCCCTCGCTACGCTCGGGATGACTTCGTCGCTTGAGCGTGTAGAGGCGCAGCCAGCCGGCGATCAGGGCCATCGCAAGGAACGACACGATCAGCCCGGCGACGATGCCGGTCGGCGGATCGTTCGACGGGACGGGCGGTGGCGCCGACGCAGGCAATTCTTCGGCGCCCGCGCGGCTGATGAAGGTGTGCACGCCGAGCGCGCCGAGCTTGCGTTTTTCTTCGAGCGACAGCATCGGGTTGAACGAATGCGTGAGCGGGTTGTAGCCCGCCGCCTGCAACTCCTCGACGCGCGCGCGCGTCATCAGCACGTCGTAGGAGACGATGTCGCGCAGGCCGTACATCGTGCCGAGGTTTGGCGGGAACACTTCGAGATTCGAGGCGATGAAAAAGCGTCGATCGACGGCGTGTGGCTGCGGCGGGAATGCGGTCATGCGCACCGCGGGATTGAAGCCCACGCCGAACGCGACGAGCTCCGCGACCGCGGCGGCGGAGAACAACAGCACGCGCCGCCGCATCAGGAGTGATGCGCCCGCAAGCAGCCACAGCGCGCCGGGAAGTGCGAGACGTTTCACCGTCGTCGCACCCGCGGCCGCGAGGTAGTACGCGAGCCGCTGCTCGTACACTTCGGGCGATTGCTGCAGATGTCCGCGCGCGCGCAACTCGACGATACCGGCGCGCGCATAACGCGTGAGCGTGGGTCGCGCCGCGGGTAATGCGGGAAGGACTCCTGCCATCAACGTAAAAAAGCCAACGATGATCAAGGCAGCACCGATCTTCTTATGCGTGCGCGAAGCAACGATGAAGATCGCGGGACCGGCGGCCATCGATGCGAATAGGACAAATAGGACGACTCCGTATTCGAGCGCGACGACGCGCACGATCGGTGCGTGTTTCAGCACGAGCCACAATCCGGGCGGCGACCAGGAAACGATCAATCCAATAAACCCGATGATCAATCCGCGCCGCAGCGCCGGCGAGAGCGAGCGCCAGGCGAGAATGCACGCGAGCAGCACGAGTGCGCCGGCGAAGCCGCCGACGCGATGGCTGAAGTCATCCGCCGCAACGACTTGCGTCAGATCGAGCTCGCCGCGCAGCGGGCTGCCGAGAATGCCGGGCAGTACCTGCGACACGACGGCCCACGGGCGGAACGGATGCGCGATCAGCGGACGCGTCGCGCTCGCGTAGCTGTCGCGGACGAGCGCGAAGAACGGCGCGAGCTGCACGAAGAGCAGGAGAAATCCGAGGAGTGCACCGACGAGCGAGGGAATGATCGCGCCGATGCTGAGATCCGGGCGCTTCTCCGCCTCCCACGCCAGGAAAACAAAAATGCCGGCGACGCCGATGAACAGTGTCTCCGGATGTCCGCCGGCGGTGCAGAGCGCGGCGAAGAGAATCACCAGCGCGGCGTTGCGCGTCGAAGGCGTCTTCATCAGACGCAACGCCGCCGCGGCGAGACCGGGCAGCAGCGCGAACACGTTCGTGATCGGATAGAGCAGCCACACGATCATGTACGCCGAGGTCGCGTAGATGAGCGCGGAAACGAGCGCCTGCGGCGGCGGGATGTCGAGCTCGCGCGCGAGCCAATATGCGCAAAGCGCCGCCGCGAGCAATTTCAGCAGCGCCATCACCGCCCATCCGTCGAGACCGAACAGCAATCGCGGCCAGGTGAACGGCGAGAAGAGCGCGGTCTGCAGATTCGCGAAGAGCGGCGCGCCTTCGCCGGCGAAGCGATTGATCCACGGCAGCTCGCCATGCGCGATCATCCGGCGAATCTCGTGATCCCACGGAATGAACTGCACGACCACGTCGGAGAGCAGCGAGTTCGCGGGACGGATGCGATGCGCGGGATCGGGATTCCATGCGCCGAGATCGTGCAGGATGTCGAGCGGCGCAAACGTGCGGCCCGGAAGGAAGCCGGGTGCGACGTAGATCAACGCAACGGCGACGAACAACAGCCCGGCTCGTTTCATTAGCGCGTATTCTAGGTGCGCTCCGCATGACGCACTCCATCCCGCAGAGTCGCGCCGAGCGGCTGATCGCCGCCTGCCGGCTCACACTCGCCGTCGCCTCCCTCGGCGCGATCTATCTCGATCCGCTCGAGCCGTCGCGCATGCCCGCGACCACGTACACGCTCCTCACCGGCTACGCGCTCTACGCGTTCGCCGTCATGGCCTGGACCGCGGCCGCGCGCACCACGTCGCGGCGCTGGCTCCTCGCCAGCCATCTCCTCGACATGACGTTCTTCGGACTGATCAACTACATGACCGCCGGTCCGACCAGTCCGTTCTTCGTCTACTTCGTCTTCGGCATCATCTGCGCGATGCTGCGCTTCGGCCGGCGCGGCACGCTGATGACCGCGCTGCTGGCGATCTTCGTCTTCGTCACGTCCGGCGTTCATCGGATCCCCGCGCAGTCGTTCGAGCTCAATCGCTTCATCATCCGCGGCGTCTATCTCGTCGTCCTCGCGTCGATGCTGATGTATCTCGCCGCGTATCACGAGCGCGTGCAGCGCGATCTCAGGCAGATCGCGAGCTGGCCGCGCTCGCCGCGCCGCGATCACGCGGAACTGATCGCGAGCCTCATGCGCGAGGTGATCTCGATCTTCGGCGCGCGCCGCGCGCTGCTCGTCTACGAGCACCTTTCGGAGCGCTACGCCTACGAGGCCGTGGCCGACGGCGATTCATTCGAAATCTCGGAGCTCATCGCGCAGCCTCGAAGCGAAACGGGAATCGCCACGCCGTTCAAAGGCGAATTCGTGCGCGGCGAGCTGCTGCTCGACGGCGCGCCGTCGCTGCTCGAAGAAATTCGCATCGCGGAGATCGCCGGCACCGTCATCGCGGGACGCCTCGATCACTTTCACGCGGCGCTGCAGCTGCAACGCGGCGCTGTGGCCGAGGAGAGGGTGCGCGTCGCGCGTGACCTGCATGACTCGGTGCTGCAGTCGCTGACGGGCGTGGCGCTGCAGTTGCGCACGCTGCCGCGGCTGATGAAGCAGAATCCGGAAGAGGCGCAGAAGCGGATCGCCGAGATCGAGCAAGTCATCGTCTCCGGGACAGAAAGAGTTGCGCTGGTTCATCGAAGAGCTGCGCCCGCGCGTCGACCGTTCCGGCAGCGACGACGTCGACGATCTCGACGAGCGGCTGCTGCAGCTCGCGCAGCGCTTTCGCGAGCAGTGGGCGCTCGAAGTCGAGAACGAAGTCTCGCCGGTCGTGCACCTGCTGCCGGTGGCGACGCGCTACGAGATCTACGCGATCGTGAACGAGGCGGTGGCAAACGCGGCGAAGCACGCGGGCGCGAAAAAGATCTCGGTGGCGATCGACGTCGCGGAAGGACAGGTGCACGTCGACGTCGCCGACGACGGCCGCGGATTTCCGTTCCATGGGCGTTACGATCTGCAGGCGCTGCTGGCGACGAATCGCGGGCCGATGACGCTCAAGGAGCGCGTGAGCTCCCTCGGCGGGTCGATGATCATCGACTCGTCGGATGCTGGCGCGCGCGTCGAGATCCGCGTGCCGCTGGCGAGCAGTGGAGCGTGAGCACATGACGATTCGCATCGTGATCGCCGATGACCATCCCGTCGTTCGCCGCGGGCTGTCGCAGTTTTTCGCGGACGAAGAGGAGATGGAGATCGTCGCCGAATGCGCCGACGGGAACAGCGCGCTCGAAGAAACGCTGCGGCTCGAGCCCGATGTGCTGATCGTCGATCTGCGCATGCCCGTCGTCAGCGGACTCGATGTGCTGCGGCGGCTGAAAGAGAAAGCGCGCCCGGTGCCGGCGGTGCTGCTCGCCGGCAACATCAGCGACGAGGAAGTGATGGAGGCGATGCGCCTCGGCGTGAAGGGCGTCGTGCTGAAGGAAATGGCGCCCGCGCTGCTCGTGCAGTGCGTGCGCAAAGTCGCGGCCGGCGGCATGTGGCTGGAGAAAGAAGCGGTCGGCCGGGCGATGAAGAAGATGCTTCAGAGCGAGCAGGCCCGCGAGAAAGCGCGCGAGGTGCTCACGCCGCGCGAGATCGACATCGTGCGCATGGTCGCGCGCGGTCTCGCCAACCGTGAGGTCGGCGAGAAGCTCTTCATCAGCGAAGGCACGGTGAAAACGCACCTGCACACCATCTACGAAAAGCTCGGTCTCAGGGGGCGGGTGCAGCTGGCGAACTACGCTCAGGAAAACGGACTGACGTGAGCGCGATCGCGTAGCAGAACGCGTACACCACCAGCTTCGGCGTGCCGGTGTAGAGCAGATACGAGAACGGCGCGCAGAGCGCGACGAAGTGCCAGCGGCGCTCCTCGATCATCGATGCCGCTGCGAGCGCGAGCCAGTACCACGGATGAATCGCCGGCGAGCAGAGGAGCAGCGCGGCGATGGCGGTGGAGGTGCGGCGCGCGAGGACGATGCAGCCGACGGCGATCACGGCCATGACGGCGCGGGTGAGGAAATCGGTGTAGAGGTGGCGGTAGACGAAGTCGGAGATCGCCTGAAAGCGCAGCGGATGGTGCGTCCAGATCGTCTTCGTCGGGATGCGGTCGAGGATCGCGAACACGACGTCGTAGAGCGGTGAGTTGAAGATCCAGCGCGTGGCGTAGTCGCGGAAGCCGGGCATGATCGGGCCGCGAAGGAACGGCAAGATCGGAAGCGCGAGCGCGATGGCGAACGTGAGGATGAATCGAGTGCGATTCTTTGCTTCACGGATAAGGGTGGGCACCGCGGCGAACGGAATGATTTTCATTCCGCTCGCGAATGCCGCCGCGACACCGGAAGTTTTGAGAAGAGCGATCGCCAGCAGCACTCCGGCAATCGCATCGATGTGCCCATTCCACGTCCCTTCGAACAGCACCAGCGGAAATGTCGCGTACGCAAACGCGTGGCGGCGCAGGAGCACGATCGCGGCGAGGTCGAAGGCGATGATCAGCAGGCGCCACAGCGTCAGCTGATGCACGGCCGCGAACAGCAACTGCGCGTGCGGCGGATAGATCGAGCGGATCTCCGGATGGTTGATGCGCGGATCGGTGGGCGTGTAGGCGTACGGGTTGTCGCCGCCGGCGAGCACGCGGCCGTCGGAGAGATAGCGGTAGACGTCGCCGGAGAGGAGCGGATCGGAGAAGAGCAGCAGCGCGCGGAGGACGAGCGCGATCGGGAGGACGTAGCGGAGCGGAAGCGACGCGCGGCTGAGGTTCAGCCAGGCGATCATGGCCAGCGAATAGAGGGCGACGAAACCGGGAAAGCCGAAGCGGGCGGTGGCGGGGGGAGCGAAGGCGACGGCGGCGGCGAGTAGAATCAGCGACGCCCCATGACTCCTGCCGAAGTGGCCGTTCTGGCGCTGTACTACCTCGTGCTCGGCACGCTCGCCGTGTACAGCCTGCATCGGTTCTATCTTGTCAGATTGCGGCGGCGCACGCCGGAGCCCGCGCGTCTCACGGCCGACGTCTTTCCGCCGCTCACGATCCAGCTTCCGCTCTACAACGAGCCGAACGTCGCCGCGCGTCTCATCGACGCCGTCGCGCGCATCGAGTATCCGGGCGCGCTCGACATCCAGGTGCTCGACGACTCCACCGACGACACGCCTAACATCGTTTCCGAACGAGTGCGCGGAACCAACATCCGGCACATCCGCCGCGAATCACGCGACGGCTACAAGGCCGGCGCGCTCGCGCACGGAATGTCGCTTAGCGCGAGCGAGCTGTTCGCCGTGTTCGACGCCGACTTTGTTCCGTCGCCCGATGTCCTGTTGCGCATGGTCCCGCACTTTGCCGATCCGCGCGTCGGCATGGTGCAGGCGCGCTGGACGCATCTCAATCGCGAGCGCTCGCTGCTGACGCGCGTGCAGGCGCTGTTTCTCGACGCGCACTTTGCGGTCGAATCGGCGGCGCGCAATTTCACGGGTCGCTTCTTCAACTTCAACGGAACCGCCGGCGTTTGGAGACGCGCGGCGATCGAGGACGCGGGCGGGTGGTCGGCGTCGACGCTCACCGAGGATTTGGACTTGTCGTATCGCGCGCAGATGGCGGGATGGCAGTTTGTGTTCCTGCCGGACGTCGAAGTCGCGGCGGAGCTGCCGGCGGCGCTGAGCGGATTTCAGGAGCAGCAGCATCGCTGGGCGAAGGGCTCGATTCAGACCGCGCGCAAAGTGCTGCCGGAAATCGCGCGCTCGGAATTGCGCGCCGCGGTGAAGAGCGAAGCGGCGTTTCATCTGACGAACAACTCCGCGTATCTGCTCAGTGTCCTCCTGGCGCTGCTGATCGTGCCGGCGATGGTGATCCGCCATCGCCATGAGCTGCTCTGGAGCTTCGTGATCGATCTCGTGTTGTACGCCGCATCCACGGCCTCGGTGCTGCTGTTCTACGTCGAAGGGCAACGCTGCGCGGGACGCGCACGTCCGCCGCTGCGCGAGTTGCTGGCCGTGCTTCCGGTCGGTGTCGGGATGTCGATCCGCAACGCGTCGGCGGTGCTGGAAGGATTGTTCGAGAACGGCGGGCACTTCAATCGGACGCCAAAGGCCGGCGATCTGTGTCATCCCGAGCGTGAGCGAGGGAGCTGGGGCTCGGGTGGCGGCACGAGGCTCGCGACCTATGCCCCGCCCGCCCAGGCCCTCGCTACGCTCGGGTGACAAGCACACCCCGCATCCCCTGGGGCGAGCTGGTCCTCGCGCTCTTTTTCTGCGGCGTCATTCTCGCGTTCGGCGGGACGCGGCAGTGGCTCTCCGTGCCGTTTCTCGGCATCTTCGCGAGCGGCTATGGATACGTCGCCGCGATGGCCCTGCAGGAGCGAATAAGCTTCGCCAGATCAAGCAGATAGCGTTGGCTTTCGCATTGCAATTCATCTCTCCCGAAGGAGGGCGCTATGTGGCGTATGTTGAAGCAGCTTCTTCGGTTCCGAATGGGTCAGAAAACCGCGAAGGGCGCGGCCCACATGCTGGGTTTCGGTAAGCTCGGACTGGTGATCGGACTCCTCGGCGGCTGGCGCGCGATGCGCCGCCATCGTCACGCGTAAGTTTTCTTTGGGACGGCGGGCTGAAGCCCGCCGCTCCACTATCATTCGAGGGTGCACCGGCAGAACCTCGGCGCGATGCTGATCGCATCGAACCTCATCGACGAAGTGCAGATGCAGATCGCGCTGGCCGAGCAGCAACGCACGGGCAGGCGATTCGGATCGACGCTCGTCGAGCTGAAGTTCATCGACGAAAACGTGCTCGCCGCGTTTCTCTCGAAACAGATCGACATCCCGTGCATCAGCCTTCTGCACATCGACATCCCGCGAAAGGTGCTGCGCAAGCTGACGCGCGAAGCGGCGATCGAGTGCCGCGCCATTCCGGTGCGCATCGCCAACGAGCAGCTCGAAGTGGCGATGGTCGATCCGACCGATGTCGAAGTGCTCGACCGGCTGGAGCGAGAGACCGCGATGACGGTGTCGCCGCTCATCGCGCCGGAGAGCTCGATCGAAGCGATGATCGCGCGCTGCTATCCGGAAGAATTCGACGGCGAGGACACGTTGCGCGCGCGGCAGAAGCAGAAGCGCAACGCTCCGAACGATCCGATTTTCTGGGACATCGTTTCGGAGCTGGAGAGCGGAGACCTCGATGAGCGGCTGGAGCGCATCGAGGAGCGGCTCGACCGGATGTGGGTGCTGCTGGAGAAGCTGCTGCGGACGGTCGAGGCGCGGGAAGGCGCGCACCGCGAGCGATGACCGCACGATCAGCGGGGCGGTTTCTGCGGCGCGCTCGCGTCGCGCATCTGCTTCTCCGCCTGCGCCGGATCCATGTCGTCCGGATACTCTTCCTCGAACTCTTCCGCGGCCGCGGTGACTTTCTGCGTGCGCTTCTGCTCCGCTGCGCGCTTCTTCGCCGCTTCGTCCGCCTCGAGCTTCTGCCGGTCCGCGATCTGCTTCGCGGCGACCATCTCGGGCGTCGGAGCAGGCGGTTCCTGCTTGATGACCGAATCGAGCGAGGTCTGACTCGCGGTCGTCGTCACGTGGGCGGTTGTGCCGGACGTCTTCAGAGTCTGATTCGTGATGGTCTTCGACGTCGATTTCTTGCCCAGCCGATTGGCGCGCTTCGCAGCGGCCACGAGCGGCGAGTCGGCCTGAGCCGCCGGCTGGGGTTTCGGGGTTTCCTCGGCTTTTTTCGCTTCCTCGGCGAGGAGCGGCAAAGCGAGCGCCAGCGTGAGCGTGGTGGCAAGAGTGCGCTTCATGATGGGTGTAATGTTCCTTTCGTGCGGCACAATTTCCGAGCCGAACCGTTTCTTGCAGTAGTGAGAGACTGAATGTCGCCCGAAGCGCTGCTGCATCAGTTCGGATACGTCGCCGTCTTCATCGGCACATTTCTCGAGGGCGAGGCCATCCTCATCACTGCCGGCTTCTTCGCCTCGCGCGGCTATCTGAACGAGATTCTCGTCGGAGTGGTCGCGTTCGCCGGCGCGTATCTCGGCCATCTCTTCTGGTTCTGGCTCGGGCGCAGGCATGGGGTGAAACTGCTCGATCGCTTCCCGCGACTGAAAAAGCATTTCGGAAAAAGCATGCGTGTCTTCGAGCGCTACGGCGCCGCGGCGATCATCATCACCCAGTGGCTGTACGGGCTGCGCCTCACCGCGGCCGTGATCATCGGCATGTCGCGCATCTCGACCGCCAAGTTCATCGCCTACGAAGCGCTCAGCTGCGCGCTCTGGGCGGCGGTCATCACCGCGGCCGGTTTTTACTTCGGACATGCGATCGAAGCACTCTTCGGCCGCGTCGAAAATATCGAGAAATACGCGCTGGCGGGGATCGCGGTGATCGCGGTCGGGATGTGGCTGTACCACAAGTGGAAAGAGCGGCGCGAAGAGCAGCCGCACTAAAACCTCCCTGCCGTGATGGCGAACGCCTGCTGCGACTCGTAGTGCTTCGCGCCGTAGTGCGACATCAGCAGGATCCGCGTCATCACCTGGCGGTTGCCCGCCGGGCCCGCGATCTTCACTTCGAACCCGCTCGGAAATCCGGGACGCAGCGGATCGACCGGCGCGTAGAGGCGAATCGGAAGCCGGAGCGGATACGCCGGTTGCGGGGAAGTCGGAACGAAGCCGACCGAGAAGATCATCTTTCCCGAGATGTGGCCGCCGCGCAGTCCCGGCAGCACCGTCTTCGCCTCGGCGAGGTCGATGGTTGGATTGTTCAGCGCCGCGTCGAACGTGTTGTCCGTCGCGCCGGAGAGTGCGTAGAACGCGCTCGCGAGCGGCTGGCCGGGATCCCACGCCCGGGCGAGTCCGCGCGCAATCAGCTTCGTGACGATGCGGCCCGTGAACGCGCCCATCGCCGAGAGCTGGAAGAAATCGGCGTACGTGACGCTCTTGCTCATCACGAGGTCGAGTGAGCGCCCGCTGTTGGAGAACGACGGTGACGGCGATGAGCTGAGATAGATGTACTCGAAGCGGTAGACGTCGGCGAGGAACTCGATCTCCGCGGTGTTGACGTTGTTGTCGTGGTCGTACGTGATCGACACCGGCTCGAGCTGCCGCGCGAGGAGGAGCGAGTTGCCGGTGAAGCGCGTCGTGGTGTCGGGCGCGATGCCGGTGTTGGCCTGGATGATGGGCAGCAGCGAGTCGGTCCAGACGGGATAGCGCGGCGAGATCTGCAGCGCGCCGCGGTACGACTGTCCCAGGGAGTTTTCCTGGAAGACCATGCGCGTCTGGAGCAGCTCGGTGGAGATCGAGTTCACCCCTTTCTGCGACACGATCGCCAGCTCGTTGTGACTCTCGTTGAACATCGTCACGCGAACGGTCTGATCGATCATCGAGTAGACGATCAGCATCAGCAGGCTGACGATCGCCAGCGTCACGGTCATTTCGATGAGGGAGAAGCCTTGTTGGTTGCGCGGTTGCTCGGTTGCGCGGTTGCGCGGGCCCTCGGGTCGTGGGTTGGTAGGTTCACCACCGAGTAACCGAGCAACCGAGCAACCGAGCAACCGTCTCATGACGACCTCTTGAAGTACGCGCGGAACTGATGGAAGGAGTAGTGCAGCGGGATCTCGTCGCGATAGGCCTCGATGCGGATCAGGTAGTTCCCTTTCGGGAAGCTCACGGCCGGCACCGACCAGACGTACGCCGTCGTCGTTTGCAGGTACCCGGCGGAGGGACGCACGCCGGGCGTCGCCGCGGAGTTGTCCTGCATGTGCAGCCACGTCCGGCCGTTGTCGCGGCTGTAGAGGCGCGCGAATCGCGTGGTCGTGTCTTCCGCGAAATTGTTCGCATAGCTCGGCGTGTACGGCAGACCGTCCCAGCGCCGCCACGTCGACGTCCAGGTCACGTTGAGCGTCGTCGGATCGCTGATGTCGACGGTGACGTTCGGATTCGTGATCACCACGCGCGGCAGCTCGCGCACGCGCAAGGGATCGAGCGCGCCATTGCGCGAGTACAGGCCCGCGGCGAGGAAGCTCTGGATCAGGCTGAGGAAGGACCAGCGGGAGATGAAGGCGATGCCGGACGTGCCCGAGGGGGAGAGGCCGTTGACCACGACGAAGGCGGGGTTGTTGCCGTCGCGCATCGAGAGCGTCGCGCTGCCGTAGATGCCGGATGAATGGCGGTAGAACTCCGTGAGGCCGCGGAGCTCCGTGGCTGAGCCGTAGGCGTTCTGCAGGAAGTGATCGGGATTCATCGACGTGTCGTCGACGTCGATGTCGAACGGGCGGTTGTTCGAGATCGTGTCGGCGAGCGCCATCTCGTACGTACTGGCCACGGCCTGCCCGTCGGCGGCGAGCGTTCCGTCCGTGCCGTCGGCATAGCGGTGATGGAACGTCGAGTTGACGTTGCCGCTCCAGAAGAACGTCGTGCTGCCTTCTTCGGCCGTGCGGCGCACGGAGTTGAGGAACGTCGTGCCGGGCGTGAGACGGGTGTCGATGTCGCCGCGCAGAGTGCGGAAGAACGTGTTGTTCGTGGTCCCGCTCGGCAGATTTCCCGTCGTCGACCACGTTGCCCACGCCGAGTCGGGCGCGAGCTCGCCGAGCCAGCTCATCGACCACCAGTAATCGGCGCCGCCGGAGTTCTGGCGGATGTACTTCACGCCGCCGGTCTCGGCGTCGGTGATCGACTGCTCGTTGCGCGTGCCGGCGCCGCCGAACGGTTTGTTGGAGACGGGGATGCTGCTGGGGAAATTGTTCGACGCGTCGTAGCCGATCTCGCCGCCGATGCCGACGTAAAAGTACGAGAAGCCGGTCAAGGTCGTGTAGACGGAATTCGTCCTCACGACTGCCGTCCGCAGGATCTGATAAATCCTCGGCACGTCGATCTCCATGAAGCCCGATCCCGTGTTCCAGCCGTCGTTGCTCCGGTCGGTGTCGGCGACGTTGTTCTTGATGCCGTACCAGTTGCCGGTGTTCGGCGGCGCGTCGTACGACCAGCCGGGCCACGTCGCGGCGGTGTTGCCGCCCAGGGAGTTGCGGGCGTGGAAGTCGTCGAAGTAGCGGTTGTAGCCCATGCCCAGCGCGTCGGCGCGGGCACGGCCGGAGCCGGCATGCGGCTGCTTCAGATCGGCATACGGACAGTGCCGCGGATCGCCGAGGATCTGGTAACGCTCGCTGATCGGCATGTTGCCGGGCGTGGCCGCGTCGCCGAAGAGAAACGTGTCGCTGCCGCGCCAGGCGTATGTGCGCGACAGGTTCCAGACCTTGTTCGCGATCGTGCCGGTGGTGAGGTCGTTGTCGATGCGCGTCTCGAATTGATAGAGAGTGTTGTTCGTGAGCACGCCTGGCGGAATCGCGATCACCCAGCGCGCGGTGTTCTTCGCGACGTCGCCGGGCGTGGCGAGCGTCCGCGAGAACGCCACGGGCGAGAGCGGATCGGGCAGATCTTCGACCGGCGACGGGACGTACTCGAGCGAGTAGAGCTGCTTCGTCGAATTCAGTCCCCCCTGATCGCAGTTCGTGACGCAGGGCGATTTCAGCGGCGAGTTGTAGAGCAGGATCACCGTGTCGGTGCCGACGATCTGCGACGAGTACCACATGCCCGTCGCGGAGTTGATGGCCGGCGCGGAGGGTGGCGGATTGGGATACGGATCGGGATTGCCGTTGCCGTCGTTGTCGATGCCGCCGGTGATGGCGGTGATCGCGCCCGGCGCGGGCAGCCATTGAATGCCGCGCAGCACGACCGAGATCGGACGCGCGAGGCGGTCCGGCACCGCGCCGGGATTGCCGACGTTCGTGTGATACGAGTAGACGCGCAGGTTGATGCCGTCGGCGTTGCCGTAGTGGATGCGCTCGGGATGCGTCACGGCGCGCGCGTACGGATAGACGCCGGGGTCTTTCGCCGCGTCGGAGTAGTTGCGGATCGGCGGGAACGGGAACAGCTCGCCGTGCAGGTTGATGACGATGGCGTTGCGATAGAGATTCGGACGCATGACCATGTCGTCGAGCAGCAGGCGCAGCGTCGGCGCGTCGGCGGCTTCGAGTCCCGCCGCGACGCGCTGATTGAACAGCGCGAGCTCGTCGGGGTAACGCATGGCGTTGTTGAACTGATCGGCGAGCGCGTAGGAGAGCGGGCTGGTGTTGTTGGCGACCGTGCCGTCGATCGACACCTTCGCGTTGAAGAAATCGGGCGGGTAGTAGTTTTCGACCGCCGAGCCGTCGGGCATTCTTCCGGGATAGAAGTAGACCGAGTCGATCGACTGCGTGGAGTCGGCATTGCGATTCACGTACGGCGTGTAGAGCGAGTCGCGGCCGTACGAGAGCTTGCGGATCCAGTGCTTGCGGAATTGCAGGCCGGGATGGCGCGACTCGAGATCGTTCATCGCGCTCTCCACGAACGGCACGACGTTCTGCATGTAGAGCCACCAGCCCGGCACGTTCTCGATGGCGATGAGGTAGACGTCGTAGACCTGCGTCGGCGGCATGTTCTGGCCGATCGTGCTCAGCACGCCGGCGACTTCCGCGAGGAGGCGCGTCGTCGATCCTTCGCGGATGAACACCTTCACATTCACGATGCGCAGATCGTTCGCGCCGGTGACGCGCTGCACGGTGATGCGGCGCTCGAACAGCCAGTTGCTTCCGATGCGCGTGTTGCCGCTGGCGGCATGGGCCGGATCGGTGATGCCGGCCTGCGTGGTGAGCACCGTCTGATTCGTGACGCCGTCGTCGTAGTCGTCGAGGACGACGGTGGTCGTGCCGGTCTGCGCCTGGATCAGCGAGCGCAGCTCCTCCAGGATCGACATCGCCTTCTGCGTGGCGAATTGTTTGTTGACGTTGTTCTGCGTCGTGCGCAGCGCCGTCGAGATCATCGACGACGACATGGCGATGATCACGGCCACGATGGCCAGCGACACCAGCGTCTCGATGAGCGTCATTCCGCGTTCGCTGTTTTTCATCATCTGCTCCCAACGATCCACGGACTGCGGCTGAAGGCGTAGTTCCCCATCTGCTGCCGGATCTGGTCGAGGATCGCGGAGTCGTAGTTGATCTCGGCGACCTCGTTGCCGCCGGAGATCTGCACGTTCCCGTTGGCGATCACGGCGCCGTTGATGATTCCGGGCGGCGAGACGTTGAACGTGCCGCCGACCCAGATCACGCCGCTGAAGTAGGCGTTGGAGTTGGGATTGAGAATGAGGTTGCCGAGGACGATCAGGATGCCGCTGCCGTTCAGCTTCTTCGTCGGGTTGAACGTGGCGTTGCCGCGGATGACGATCAGCGCCATGTCGGGCAGCGGATTGGGAAGCTGCGATTCGTCATCGACGACGATGTCGGCCATCGTCAGCAGCTCGCCCTGTGTCACGCCGAAGATCTGCTGGAGCGTGAAGCCGCTCGCGGTCGTGTTCTGCGCGGGGTTGCCGGAGATCGTGCCGTTGCCGCGCGTCGTTCCGGTCGAAGCGGGATAGACGCAGCCGATGCCGGTGACGCCGCCCTGCACGCGCGAAGGGCGGATGACGTTCACGTTGTCCGCGCGGATGGAGGCGAGCGCCGCGTTCGGGCCGGGAAGCACGAGCGCGAGGCGCTGCAGATCGACCATCATCGTGCGGCGCGTGAGGACGCGGTTCGGCGAGACGTCCGGTGCGTCGGTCGGGCTGTTGCGCACGTAGACGATGCCTTCGGAGGAGACGCGCCAGATCGTGCCGGCGGCCTTCCCGCGCCGGGTGCTGACGTCGGTGACGGCGGTGCGTCGCACTTCGTAGCGCGCCCACACTTTCCCCGGCGACGAGACTTCGAACGAGCGCACGATGCCGGTCGCCGGTATTTCCGATTCGAACGCCAGCGGATTGTGTTGCGGGGTGTGCGTGCAGACGCCGCCGGTGTCGACTTTCGGATCGAACGTGAGCACCGGCTGCTGTTGCTGGTGCACGAACCACGACAGCGATTCGATGAGGCCGGCGGACGCCGCGCTGGTGGCCTGTCCCTGCACCTGCAACTGGCGGGTGAGGGCGCGTCCCGACGTGCGCGTGACGATCAGCGCCGTCATCAACAGCGCGAGCAGCAGCGTCGAGGCGAAGATCGTGACGATGAGCGCCGCCCCTCGCTCCTCTGGTCTCCGCGCCCTCATGAAGACACCTCCGTCCGGGCCCCGCGCGGGGGCCTCCGATTGAGCAAAATGGCCTGAAAAGCAAAGAGGGGCGTTACGCCCCTCTGTTGGTGCTATGCGCACCGCGGCTGTTCTGTAATCTAAGTCACAGACTAGTGAAGGTGCGTACGTCGAAACGTCATGGCGGACATCAAGAAGGCGTAAAAAATTTGGGAACCGTCAACCTTCGTACGCCTTCTGCTCCAGCTCCGCCTGCGCCGCCGCGAGGCGCGCCACCGGCACGCGATACGGCGAACAGGAGACGTAGTCGAGGCCGCACGAGCGGAAGAAGCGGATCGAGTCCGGGTCGCCGCCGTGCTCTCCGCAGACGCCGACTTTCAGCTTCGCGTTCTTCGAGCGCCCGCGCTCGGTGCCGAGGCGCACGAGTTGGCCGACGCCTTCCTGATCGATCGACTCGAACGGGTCCTTGCCGAGGATCTTCTTGTCGACGTAGTCCGGCAGGAACGAGCCGGCGTCGTCGCGCGAGTAGCCGAACGTCATCTGCGTGAGGTCGTTCGTGCCGAAGGAGAAGAACTGCGCCGTTTCGGCGAGCTTCTCGGCGATCAGCGCCGCGCGCGGGATCTCGATCATCGTGCCGACGAGGTAGGGAATGTCGGCGCCGACTTCTTTCGCGACGCGATGGACCATCTCGGTCGTGAGCTGCAGTTCCTTCGTGGTTCCGATGAGCGGGATCATGACTTCGGGGTGCACGGCGACGCCGTCTTTCTTCACGTCGGCCGCGGCCTGGAAGATCGCCCGCACCTGCATCTCGTAGATCTCGGGATAGGTGATGCCGAGGCGGCAGCCGCGATGGCCGAGCATCGGATTCGTCTCGTGCAGCTGATTCACTTTGTTGCGCAGCTCGACGAAGCCCCAGTTCATGTCGCGCGCGACCGAGGAAATTTGCGCTTCCGTCTGCGGCAGGAACTCGTGCAGCGGCGGATCGAGGAGGCGGATCGTCACCGGCATCCCGGCGAGCTCGCGGAAGATGCCTTCGAAGTCGCTCTTCTGGAACGGCAGGAGATCGTCGAGTGCCTTGCGCCGTCCCGCTTCGTTGCGCGCGAGGATCATCTCGCGCACTTTCAGGATGCGCTCTTCGGCGAAGAACATGTGCTCGGTGCGGCAGAGGCCGATGCCGTGCGCGCCGAAGAGGCGCGCGACGCGGGCGTCGTTCGGGGTGTCGGCGTTCGTGCGGATGCCGAGCGTGCGGATCTCGTCCGCCCACTTCAGCAACCGATCGAAGTTGCGGTAGACCTCCGATTGCTCCGGTTTCATCGACTCTTCGATCAACACCTGCACGACTTCGGACGGGCGCGTCGCGAGCTTGCCGCCGATCACTTCGCCGGTCGTGCCGTCGATCGAGACCCAGTCCCCTTCTTCGAGCGGCTCGTGTCCCTCGCTGCGCAGCTCGCCTTTGTTGTAGTCGACCTTCAGCGAGCCCGCGCCGACGACGCACGGCCGTCCCATGCCGCGCGCGACGACCGCCGCGTGCGACGTCAGTCCGCCGCGCGTGGTGAGAATGCCGGCCGCGCTGTGCATGCCGGCGATGTCTTCCGGCGAGGTCTCGATGCGCACGAGAATGACCGGCCCGTCCTTTGCCATCCGCACCGCGTTCTCGGCGTTGAACGCGATCTGTCCCGTCGCCGCGCCCGGGCCGGCCGGAAGGCCCTTGCCCATGAGGCGTCCGCCTTTCAGCACTTTCGCTTTTTCGTCGGCGTCGAACACCGGCGCGAGGAGTTGCACGATCTGCGTCGCTTCGACGCGCTCGACCGCCTCTGTGTGCGAGATCAGCTCTTCGTCGACCATGTCGCAGGCGATCTTCACCGCCGCGAGGCCGGTGCGCTTGCCGGTGCGCGTCTGCAGCAGGTACAGCTTCCGCGACTGGATCGTGAACTCGATGTCCTGCATGTCGCGGTAATGCGCTTCGAGTTTCTTGTAGACGTCGACGAGCTGGTTGTACGCCTCCGGCATCGACTTTTCGAGCTCGCTGATCGGCAGTGGCGTGCGGATGCCGGCGACCACGTCTTCGCCCTGCGCGTTCGGCAGGAACTCGCCGAAGAATTTCTTCTCGCCGATCGACGGGCTGCGCGTGAAGGCGACGCCGGTGGCGCAGTCGTCTCCCATGTTGCCGAAGACCATCGACTGCACGTTGACCGCGGTGCCCCAGTCGTCGGGGATGCCGTTCAGTTTGCGATAGGTGATCGCGCGCTGGTTGTTCCAGCTGTTGAAGACCGCGCCGATCGCGCCCCACAGCTGTTCGTGGACGTCCTGCGGAAAGTCTTTGCCGAGCCGTTCGCGAACGAGTTTCTTGTACGTGCCGACGAGCTCGCGCAGCGCTTCGGCGGGAATCTGCGCGTCGGTCTGTACGTGCGCCGCATCGCGCACGGCGGTGAGCTCGTGCTCGAAGTGCTCGCGGTCGATCTCGAGCACGACGTCGGAGTACATCTGGATGAAGCGGCGATACGAGTCGAAGGCGAATCGCTCGTCGGCGGATTCGGCGAGCCCTTGCACGGTGTCGTCGTTGAGGCCGAGGTTGAGGATCGTGTCCATCATGCCGGGCATCGAGGCGCGCGCGCCGGAGCGGACGGAAACGAGCAGCGGTTTTTTGCGATCGCCGAATTTGCGGCCGACCGATTCCTCGACGTTGGCGAGGTTCGCGGCTACGGCGTCTTTGAGCTCGGGCGGGTACGTTTTGTCGTGGTCGTAGAAGTACGTGCAGACGCCGGTGGAGATGGTGAATCCCGGCGGAACCGGAACCCCGATGTTCGTCATCTCGGCGAGCCCGGCACCCTTGCCGCCGAGGACGTCTTTCATCTTCGCGTTTCCCTCGGCGTGGCCGTCGCCGAAGTAGTAAACGTACTGGCTCATGGCGCTCGCGATTATGTCATGTGGGTGCCGCTGCCCTCAGCGGCACCGCGACCGCTGAGGGCAGCGGTCGCCACATGGAACTCATCGCGCGTGCAGCTCGACACCATCCGCCATGACCCGCTGCGTTTCCAGGATCGCATCCGGGGGCGTCACCGTGATGGGCACCTTGATGCCGCGCGCGCGAAGCGCGTCGCGCATCTGCGGCGTGCGGACGATGATCTCGAACTTCTGCGACGGCGCGCGGGCGATCAGCTCGGCGAGCGTGTCGAGCGCGGATTCGCCGTACGCGGTCCACTTGCCGGCACGCTTCAGCATCGCGGCGGCGATCTCCGTCTCGTTGAACTGCACCTCGTTGCATTGCGCGGGCGTGCCGAACCAGGCGTCGCCGCTGCTCTGATACCAGACGCGCTCGTGCCAGCGCAGGCCGGTGAGCGTGCGCCGCTGCGGATCGATGGTGACGATCGCCGGCCCCCACATCGGGCCGCGCAGCCAGTTCAGCCGAACGATGCGGCCGTCCGTTCCGCCGAGAACGTAGATCGGCGGATCGCTGCCGACGACGCCGGCGATGGACGATCCGCGCCGCGAGAATCGCGCCGGTTGGCCGTTGATGCGCCAGCAGCCTTCGATCGGCGGCTGGACGCGCACCGCGCGCTGCTGGCCCTTCGCGATCACGGAGCGCAGCGAGACGTACCACTGGGTGCCGAGCGTGGTCACGCGCAGATAGCTCGCGTCGAACGGCGGGACGCTGGCGATTTGCGGCCCGTCTTTCGGCGCCAGCTCGAGCGTCTTGATCTCCTGCCAGGCAACACCGTTTTCCGACGCCTCGAAACGCATCTGCGTCGGAGTCTCGACATTGCGCGGCGCGAGGATGCCGATGCGATCGATGCGCGAACGGGCGGGCAGCGCGAACGTCATCGTTTGCTCCGCGCCGCCGGCCGGCGATCGCCAGAACGTGCCGCCGTCGCCGTCAATCGCGTGCGCGGCCGAGGCGTCGAGCGATTGTTCCGCGGTGCGCGAAACGACTGATGCTCCGCGCGCGAGATTGAGGAGGTTCGTTCCGTCTTGATTGTCGAAGTCGATCTCGCTCGGCGGCGCCGGCTCTTCAGGGTTGGTGCACGCCAGGACGAGCAGCAGCAGGCAGCACGCGATACGACGCATCTGCTTCAGGTCCGGTAGTCGCGCCGGTCGACGACGATCTTCGTGACGTCGGCGATCGGCCGGATCGCCTGCGCCGTCTTCATCAGCAGCGACTTGCGGTTCGCGCGCACGCGCGGATCGTCGACCATCACCATCACGTCCTTGAAGAACGTCTCCAGCTCCGGCGCCAGCGCGGCGAACGACTGCAGCGCCTCGCGGTAGCGGCGCTCGGTGACGAAATCGGCGATCTGCGACGAGACGAGATCGGCGAGCTCGTTGAGGCGCGTCTCGATGCCGTGCTCGAGGAGGACGTTATTAACGTCACGTAGAGGTGTGACCCTGAGTGATGTTGGTAATCCGCTTTGCCGAATCCAAGATCGATAAGAAATTGGGTTCTTCACGTATGTCTTTCAGCGCCTGAATACGATCCACTAGATCGTGAAGATCCCTGGAATCCCAACGGTGCACCATTGCGGCGGCAACTTCGTCATAGCTGAAGCCGTACGCCGATGCACCAAGGATTGTCTTTACGCGTTCGAAGAAGAAATCTAGTAGTTCTTGCTTAACACCAAGTTCGTGGTTACGCCCGTATGCTTCCAGACCGAACCCTACAAGGTTCGTGATTGAGAGTTTCACGGCACGTTTGTCGCGGTTCAGCAGTAGCTGCACGACGCCCTGTGCCGCTCTCCGAAGGCCAAAAGGATCTTTCGAGCCGGTTGGATTCACGCCAATCAAAAAGAAACCGGAGAGTGTATCGAGGCGATCGGCCAACGAGACGATCGCGCCGGCACGCTCACGCGGAAGCGCGTCGTCGACATTCGATCGGCTGGTAGTGATCGTAGATCGCCTGCCACACCGTCTCCGGCTCGCCCTTCTTCGCGCGCGTAGATGCCCCCGATCTTTCCCTGCAGATCGGTGAATTCCTTGACCATCTCGGTGACGAGGTCGGTCTTGGAGAGACGCGCCGCGCGCACGACATCGGCTTCGTCGACGCCGATCTCTTTTGCGATTGCTGCTGCGATGCGCTCGACACGCTCCGTTTTCTCGCGATAGTTCCCGAGCTTCTCGTGGAACTGCAGGTGCGAAAGCTGCTCGAGCCGCTCTTCGAGTTTCTTCCGGCGATCGGTGTCGTAGAAGAACTGCGCGTCGGCGAAGCGCGCGTTGGTGACGAACGAGTTGCCGTACGCCGCATTGCCCTCCGGGTCGCCGGCGTTGTCGAGCACCGCCAGGAACGAATTCGTCAGCTTGCCGTCGCGGTCGCGGATCGGCAGCTGCTTCTGATGCACGCGCATCACCGTCACGAGCACTTCTTCCGGCAACGCGAGGTACTCCGGCCGGAACTCCGCGCGCACGACGCCCGGATACTCGGTCAGGTACTGCCACTGCGCCCAGATCGACACATCCTCGGAGGGCACGCCGTCCGCCTGCTTCGCCAGCACCAGCGCGCGCTGCACCATCACGTTCTTGCGGTGCTCCGCTTCGACGTCGACGTGCGCGAGCTCGAGCTTCTTCACGTAGTCGTGGTACGACTCGACTTTGACCGGATGCGAGGAGAGCGTGCGATGTCCGACGGTCGTGATTCCGGACGCGATGCCGAAGACCGTGACCGGCAGATGCGCGCCGTCAAAGAGCGAGAGGATGGAGTGGATCGGGCGGATGTACGAATGCTCGCCCGCGCCCCAGCGCATCATCTTCGGCCAGCGCAGCCCTTCGATGAACGCCGGGATGCGCTCCTGCAGAATCGCGCCGATCTCGCGGCCGGCGATCTTCTTGCGGATGCGGTAGTACTCATCCGGAGAGTCGATGATGTCGTCGGCCGTCGCGTTCTGTTTCTTCAGGAACCCTTGCAGCGCCGCCTCGGGCGATTTCTTCGGCGGGCCTTTCACTTCCTGCTCGCGATCGTCCTCGCGCAGCGGGAGATCGCGAAGGAAGATGATCAGCCGCCGCGACGTCGCGTCGGTCTTCCACTTCCCGCCGCCGCACTCCGCGACGAGCTTCTCCAGCGCCGCATCGGCGGGCGTCGTCCAGCTGGCGTGAAACATCCACGCCGGAATCTCCTCGGTGAGCAGTTCGAACAGGTATTCAGCCATTGGCCTGCTTCATCAGCGGGAAGCCCAGCGCCTCGCGCGATTCGAAATATTGCTGCGCACAGCGTACGGCGAGATCGCGCACGCGCTTGATCACGCCGACGCGCTCCGTCACCGAGACCGCGCCGCGGGCGTCGAGCGTGTTGAAGAGGTGCGAGCACTTGAGCGTCCACTCGTACGCCGGCAGGACGAGTTTCGCTTCGAGACAGCGGCGCGCTTCGCCTTCATACGCATCGAGGAGCTTCCAGTGCAGATCGATGTCGGCGAGCTCGAAGTAGTACTTCGAGAATTCGTACTCGTCCTGCTTGCGCACGGCGCCGTACGGAACGCCGGTCGTCCAGTCGATGTCGTACGCGGACGATTTGCGCGAGAGAAACATCGTCAGGCGCTCGAGACCGTACGTGATCTCGGCGGAGATCGGCGCGAGGTCGATGCCGCCGGCCTGCTGGAAGTAGGTGAACTGCGTGATCTCCATGCCGTCGAGGAGGATCTGCCAACCGACACCCCACGCGCCGAGGGTCGGCGACTCCCAGTTGTCTTCCTCGAAGCGGATGTCGTGCTTGGTGAGGTCGAGCCCGATCGCGCGGAGCGAGTCGAGATAGACGTCCTGCACGTCGAGCGGCGACGGCTTCAGGATGACTTGAAACTGATAATGCTTGCCGAGCCGGAACGGGTTATCGCCATACCTGCCGTCGGCCGGACGGCGGGACGGCTGGACGTAGCCGACGTTCCACGGCTCGGGGCCGAGGACGCGCAGGTAGGTCGCGGGATGCATCGTGCCGGCGCCGACCTCGAGGTCCAACGGCGTCTCGATCGCACACCCGCGCTCAGCCCAGAAATTCTGCAGCGTGAGGATGAGTGACTGGAAGGTCACCGGAGACATGGGCGCGCATTCTAATGGATGCGCGTTTCTACCGCGGCGGCGGTGGCGGAGGAGGCGGTGGCTCCTCGGTATCCGTCTGCGTCGGCTCCGGAGTTTCTGGGCTCCTCCTTCGGCTTCTCTGCGGGAGGAGTCGTCGTCGTATCCGTCGGCGGTGGCGGCGGAGCGACAGTGTCGGTCTGCGCCGGCGGCGGTGGGACCGGTTCCGGTGCCGCCTCGGCTTGCGCCGGCGGAGCGGGTGGCGGTACAGGACGCGGAGTCATCGAAACCGGCCGTGGCGGTGGTGGTGCCGGAGTCGGCACCGGCGATGCGGACATCATCGGCGGTGGCAAGGCAGCCGGCGGCAAAGCGCCCGGCGCCATCGAGATGTTCGGCGCCATCGTGTTCGTGTTGATCGTGAACGCCGTCGTCGTGTCGGCGTTCGTGCCGGTGATCGGCGGCAGCGTTTCGCCCGGTCCCTGAATCGTCGACGTCACACCGGCTGCGGCGCCTTCCTGCACCACTTCATATTCGTGTTGCTTACTGCTGCTCTTCGACGCGCTGCCTCCGCAGCCAGCGAGGACCGCAGCGAAGGTCACGACAGCGATGAGCTTGTTTGTCCGCATCTACCTCTAAACATCGCAAGCCGCTTGCCATTATTCGTACCGCAGCGTCTGCGACGGCGCGATCGAGGTCGCCTGCCGCACCGGCATGAACGTCGCCGCGATCGAGATCGCCAGCAGCACGCACGGTACGACGACGAACGTGACGGGATCGCGGGCGACGACGCCGAAGAGCAGCGACTCGGCGAAGCGCGTGAGAAATGCCGACACGATCAAACCGATGAGTGTGCCGGCGGCGGTGAGACGCACGGTCTGTGCGACGACGATCGACGCGACGTCGCGCCATTCCGCACCGAGGGCGATGCGGATGCCGAGCTCGCGCCTGCGCGAGTCGGTGCGATAGGCGACCACGCCGAAGAGACCGATCGACGCGAGCAGCAGCGCGAGCGCGGAGAAGCCGCCGACGAGGATCGCCAGCGTGCGCTCCTTCTGCGTGGCCACGCCGACGTGATCCGCGAGCGGGCGCAGCTGGAAGATCGGCACGCGCGGATCGATCGAGCGCACGGCTTTGCGAAGCGCGCTCGCCGCGTTCGCTTCGCTGTTTGCGCGCACGATCACCGTCACCGCGCGCGGCATGAACTGCCCTGCCGGCCAGTACATCACCGGCTCCGGCGCGTCGCGCAGGTTGCGCACTTTCGTCGAGCGCACCACGCCGACGACGGTCGTGCGATCCTCTCCGTCGACGATCACGCCGCCGACGGCGTCGCCGTTCGGCCAGTAGTGCTTCGCCATCGTTTCGTTCACGATGACCACCGCCGTCTTCGCCGTCATGTCGCTCTCGGTGAAGTCGCGCCCGCGCACGATCGGCACGCCGAGCGCTTTGAAATAGCCGGGCGTGATGGGGTTGAAATCGACGTTCTCCGGGTCGTTCGACTTCGGCGTGTAGCCGGCGACGTTCACGCTCGACCGCATGCCGCTTTCCTGCACCGGCACGGAGCGTCCGAATCCAGCCGCCGTCACGCCCGGCATCTGCGCGAGACGCGAGCGCAGCTCGTTGAAGAATTGATTGCGCGCTTCGCGCTTGTAGCCCTGCCGCGACACGCTGATCGTTCCGACGACGGCGTTGTCGGTCGGGAATCCGGGATCGACCTGCCGCATCCGCATCAGCGTGCGCACCATCAGTCCGGCGAAGACGAGCAGGATGACCGAGAGCGTGATCTGCACGATCACGAAGAACGATTGCAGCGAGGTGCCGTGCGGCATCGAGCGCGTGCCCTTCATCACCGCGGTCGGATTGAGCCGCGACGAGCGGATGCCCGGGATCACCGCCATCACCAGCGCCGATCCGAGAATCAGCGCCGTCGTCATCGCCAGCACGCGCGCATCGATCGGCGTCGCCGAGGCCTGCACGATCAGCGGAAAGTCCGCGGGAACGAGCACGGCCAGGCCTTTGACGAAGAACTGCGCGAGCAGGATGCCGGTGATTCCGGCGGCGGTGGCGAGGAGCAGCCCTTCGAGCGCGAGTTGCGCGAGGATCGTGCGGCGCGATGCGCCGAGGGCCGTGCGGATGGCGAGCTCGCGCTGGCGTCGCTCGCCGCGCACGAGCTGCAGGCCGCCCGCGTTGACGCAGGCCAGCACGAGAATCAGCGCGACGAAGAGCATCACCAGCATCGCCACGCGGCGGATGCCGCCGCGGCGGTCGAGATCGATCGCCGCATCGGACGCGCGCATCAGCGTCACCGAGGGATCGATCTCTTTCAGCTGTTGCGCCGCGCGGCGTGCGGCGATCGCGCGCAAATCGGCTTGCGCCTTCTCCAGCGACGTGCCGTCGCGAAGGCGGCCGACGATCGAGATCCATTGCGTGCGCCGCGACAGCAGCGGGTTTTCGTCGCCGAAGCCGGGCAGCGCCGCGGCCCAGGTCGTGATCGGCACCCAGAGGTTGACGGCTTCGTCGATGCTCGCGCCGCGGAATCGCGGCTCGGCGACGCCGACGATCGTGTACGTCGCGGCGTTGATGCGTACCGGCGTGCCGATGACGTCTTCGCGCGCCGCGAACTGCGAGCGCCACAGCGCGTCGCTGATGACGGCCACAAAGTTGCCGGCGCGCGCATCGTTCTCATCGAACATCCGCCCGCGCTGTGCGCGCGCGGCGAGAGTCTCGAAATAGTTGCCGGTGGTCAGGCTGCCGAGGAACTGTTCCGGCTCGCGGCTGCGCACCGCAAAGTCCATCTCCCACGCGGGGGTGAACGCCGCGAGCTTCGTGAACGAGCGGCTTTGCTCGACGTAGTCGTTGTAGACCGGATACGACGTCGAGGGTGCCATCATGCTTCCATCCGGCTCACTGGCGAACACGCGCGCCAGCCGCTCTTCGCCGGGGAACGGCAGCGGGTGAAACAGCGACGCGTCGACGATCGTGTAGATGGCCGTATTCAGACCGATCCCCGCGGCGATGATCAGCAAAACGAACAGCGAGAATCGCCAGTCGACGACGAGCGAGCGGATGGCGTGACGGATGTTCATGGAGGCGCAGCCGGGCGCAAGCGAAGTGCCATGGGTTCCTCAGAGGACGACGGGCGTTTTGTGCTGTCCGTTTGTGGGAATCGCTGTTCGGGGGCGGGACGCCTAACGTGGCTCGATCGTTGCTGCGGTGCCCGGCATCATGTCCGTCGATCTCGACTCCACGCTCATCCGCCGGGGACGTTCTGCGGTCACGATCTCGGAGCTGGCCGCGTTCGTCAAAACGCTGGAGCAGCGGCCGGTGTCGATGCTGCTCGAAGAGCTGCCCGGGATCGCGCGGCTGTCGGACACGAAGTTCTCCCTCGCCCTCAGCACCCTGCGCCGCCGCTTCCGCGGCGAGGCTCCCGCCGATCAGCTCCGGCTGCTCGAGACCGCCCGCGAGATCGCCGGCGGCATCGCCGACTGCTACGTCGCGGATCGCATTCGCGAGATCTTTACGCACGAGCGCGTCTGACCGGAATCTCCCACCCTTTCAGCTAGTTGTACAAACCGGACCAACGTGGTACGGTTTTCCGCCCGCGTTGGGGGAATCGATGCTGAAAATCTCGAAAGTCACCGATTACGGCCTGCTCGCCGCCCTCTACCTCGCCCGAAAAGAAGGGCAGGTCGTGGCGGCGCGCGAGATCGCCGCGTTCTATCACCTCCCCCTGCCGATGATCATCAAGGTGCTGAAGGCGCTGCAGCATGGCGGCGTCGTGAACTCGCATCGCGGCGTCGGCGGCGGCTACTCGTTCGACGGCGACGCCGAGCGCGTGACCCTCGGCCATCTGATCGAAATCATGGAAGGCCCGTGGGACCTCGTCGAGTGCGAGACCTTCGACGATCACGGCGAAGCGAGCTGCGCCATCCGCGTGGCCTGCCCTTCGCGCCGCTTCATGTTCGGCATCAACCGAGCAATCAAAGGGGCGTTCGAGCAGGTAACGCTCGGCGATCTCGTGCGCGGCGGAATGCCGGTGCCGATCATCGATAAACAGCGCCTGACCGTCAGAGAGGCGGCGTCATGAGCAACATCGAAATCCAGGAAATCGCAGCACGCGAATACAAGTACGGCTTCGTCACGAAGATCGAGTCGGACGTCGCGCCTCCCGGCCTGAGCGAAGAGATCGTCCGCTTCATCTCGGCGAAGAAAGAGGAGCCGCAGTGGCTGCTCGACTGGCGCCTGAAGTCGCTGCGCCACTGGGTGACGATGAGCGAGCCGACGTGGGCGAACGTGCACTACCCGCCGATCGACTACCAGGCCATCAGCTACTACTCCGCGCCGAAGCAGAAGAAGAAACTGAACTCGCTGAACGAAGTCGATCCCGAACTGCGGGCGACGTTCGAGAAGCTCGGCATCTCGCTCGAAGAGCAGAAGCGCCTGTCCGGCGTCGCCGTCGACGCGGTGTTCGACAGCGTCTCCGTCGCCACGACGTTCCGCGCGGAGCTGGCGAAGCTCGGCATCATCTTCTGTTCGTTCTCCGAGGCCGTTCGCGAGCATCCGGAGCTGGTGCGCAAGTACCTCGGCACGGTCGTTCCGTACACCGACAACTTCTTCGCCACGCTCAACAGCGCCGTCTTTTCCGACGGCTCGTTCTGCTACATCCCGAAGGGCGTTCGCTGTCCGATGGAGCTGTCGACGTACTTCCGCATCAACACCGCGAACACGGGCCAGTTCGAGCGCACGCTGATCGTCGCCGACGAAGGCTCGACCGTCAGCTATCTCGAAGGCTGTACCGCGCCGATGCGCGATGAGAATCAGCTGCACGCGGCGGTGGTCGAACTGGTCGCGCTTCCCGGCGCGACGATCAAGTACTCGACGGTGCAGAACTGGTATCCCGGCGACAAGAACGGCAAGGGCGGCATCTACAACTTCGTCACCAAGCGCGGCAAGGCCTTCGAGAACTCGAAGATCTCCTGGACGCAGGTGGAGACCGGCTCGGCGATCACGTGGAAGTATCCGAGCTGCATCCTGCAGGGCGACAACTCGGTCGGCGAGTTCTATTCGGTCGCGCTGACGAACAACTATCAGCAGGCCGACACCGGCACGAAGATGATCCACATCGGCAAGAACACCCGCTCGACGATCGTGTCGAAGGGCATCTCCGCCGGCCACGGACAGCAGACCTATCGCGGCGCCGTCACGATTCTCAAAGGCGCCGAGAACGCGCGCAATTACTCGCAGTGCGACTCGCTGCTCCTCGGCGACCAGTGCGGCGCGCACACGTTCCCGTACATCGAAGTCCGCAACTCGACGGCGACCATGGAGCACGAAGCGTCGACGTCGAAGATCGGCGAAGACCAGCTTTTCTATTGCCAGCAGCGCGGCATCAGCGCCGAAGACGCGGTGTCGATGATCGTGAACGGCTTCTGCCGCGAAGTGTTCCGCGAGCTGCCGATGGAGTTCGCGGTGGAAGCGCAGAAGCTGCTGGGAGTTTCGTTGGAAGGATCAGTGGGATAAGCGATAGTCATCCTGAGCCGCATACGACGGCGAAGGATCTCAAGCCCCCGAACCTGAGATCCTCGCCGCTCGCGCTCAGGATGACGAAGAAGGAAGCAATGCTCGAAATCAAAAACCTCTACGCCGGAATCGACGGCAAGGAAATTCTCAAAGGCGTCGACCTCACCATCCAGCCGGGTGAGGTGCACGCGATCATGGGTCCGAACGGCTCGGGCAAGTCCACGCTCGCGAATGTGCTCGCGGGGCGGCCAAAGTACGAAGTGCTCTCCGGCGAAGTGCTGTTCGAGGGGAAGAATCTGCTCGACCTGCCGACCGAGGAGCGGGCGAGGGAGGGAGTGTTCCTCGCGATGCAGTATCCGGTCGAGATCCCGGGCGTGAACAACATCTACTTCCTCAAAGCCGCGCTCAATGCCATGCGCAAGCATCGCGGCGAGGAAGAGCTGGACGCGATGGAGTTTCTCCAACTCGCGCGCGAGAAGATGAAGGTCGTCGAGCTCGACGAAGCGTTCATGAATCGCGGCGTGAACGAGGGCTTCTCGGGCGGCGAGAAGAAGCGCAACGAGATTTTCCAGATGGCCGTGCTCGATCCGAAGCTGGCCATCCTCGACGAGACCGATTCCGGCCTCGACATCGACGCGCTGCGCATCGTCGCCGGCGGCGTGAACACGCTCCGCAGCGAGGCGCACTCGGTACTCGTCATCACGCACTACCAGCGCCTGCTCCGCTATCTCGTGCCCGACTTCGTGCACGTGCTTGCGAACGGCCGCATCGCGAAATCGGGCGGCAAGGAGCTCGCCGAGGAGCTGGAGCAGAAGGGCTACGACTGGATCGAACAGGAGGCGGTGGCTTGATCCAGGAGCGTGCCGCGGAGACCTTCGCGAAGCTCGGCTGGCCGACGCCGCGGATCGAGGAGTGGAAGTACACGAACCTCGCGCCGCTGCAGAAGATCAGCTGGCGCATCGACGACGAGACGCGCGAGCTCGAGGCGCCGCTGACTTTCGGCGCGCGTGCGTTCGCGGAGCTCGTGTTCATCAATGGAAAATTGCTGCGCCAGAGCGGCGCGCGTTTGAATGCTCCGGACGACGAGCATCACTACGCCGACTGGGAGCGCAACGCCATGGTCGCGCTCAACTACGCGAACATGCAGGACGGCGGGCGGATCGAGATTCCGGCAGGAACGGTCGTCGACGGATTCATTCATCTGCTTTTCATCGGACATGGCGACGGCATCTGGTCGCATCCGCGCAATCAGATCGTCGTCGGCGCGAATGCCCAGGTCGCGATCGTCGAGACGTACACCGGCAGCGGCGCGTATTTCACGAACGCGGTGACGGAGATCGTCGCCGGCGAAGGCGCGGTCGTCGATCACTATCGATTGCAGTGCGAGTCCGCCGATGCGTACCACATCGGCAATGTCTCCATCCGCGAAGAGCGCGGCGCGAGCGTGACTTCGAGCAGCGTGGCCATCGGCTCCGCGCTCGCGCGCAATGAAGTGAACGTGGCGCTGGCGGGCGAAGGTGCGGGCATCGTGCTCGACGGCCTCTTCGCCGGCACCGGCAAGCAGCATCTCGACAACCGCACGGTCATCGATCACATCAAGCCGCACTGCGAGAGCCACGAGCTGTACAAAGGCATCCTCGATCAGAACGCGCGCGGGATTTTCGACGGGCGCATCATCGTGCGGCCGGACGCGCAGAAGACGATCTCGAAGCAGGAGAACCGCAACCTGCTGCTCTCCGAGTCGGCGGTGGTCGACTCGAAGCCGACGCTCGAGATCCACAACGACGACGTGAAGTGCAATCACGGCTCGACGATCGGACAGATCGAGCAGGAGCCGCTGTTCTACCTCCGCTCGCGCGGCATCGGAGAAGAGGAAGCGCGCAATCTCCTCGTCTACGCGTTCGCGAGCGAGATCGTCGACCGGATGAAGATCGAGCCGGTGCGCGAGCAGATCCGCCGCGCGCTGTTCCAGACCATGCCCGACCGCCTGCCGGAGAGGAGAGGAGGATCGCGATGAGCGCTCCTGCTGAAGTAATGGTTCAACCGCGCGTCAAGTACGACGTCGACGCGATCCGCAAAGACTTCCCCATCCTCAAACGCCTCGCCCGCGGGCGCCATCTCGTCTATCTCGACAACGCCGCGACGACGCAGAAGCCGCAGGCGGTGATCGACCGCATCGTTCGTTATTACTCCGAGGAAAACTCGAACGTGCACCGCGGCGTGCACTATCTCAGCGAGATCGCCACGGTCGAGTACGAGAACGCGCGCGTGTACGTGCAAGGCTTCCTCAACGCGCGCAACGTGAAAGAGATCGTCTTCACGCGCGGCACCACGGAGTCGATCAACCTCGTCGCGCAGACGTGGGGACGCGCGAACCTCAAAGAAGGCGACGAGATCCTCATCTCCGCGATCGAGCATCACTCGAACATCGTTCCGTGGCAGATGCTCCGCGACGAAAAAGGCGTGAATGTCCGCATCATCCCGGTCAGCGACAGCGGCGAGCTGCTGATCGACGAGTACGAGCGGATGCTGAATCCGCGCGTGAAGCTCGTGTCCGTCGGCCACGCCTCGAACGCCCTCGGCACGATCAATCCGATCAAGCGGATGATCGCCGCCGCGCACGCGAACGGCTCGCTCGTCCTCATCGACGGCGCGCAGGGCGTGCCGCACATGCGCATCGATGTCCAGGACCTCGGCGCCGACTTCTACGCCTTCTCCGCGCACAAGGTCTACGGCCCGACCGGCGTCGGCGTGCTGTATGGCCGCGAGGCGCTGCTCGACTCCATGCCTCCGTGGCAGGGCGGCGGCGACATGATCCTGTCGGTCTCGTTCGAGAAGACGACCTACAACGCGCTGCCCTACAAGTTCGAAGCGGGCACGCCGAACATCGAAGGCGTCATCGGCCTCGCCGCGGCGCTCGAGTACGTTTCGTCGATCGGCCTCGACGCGATCTCCGCGTACGAGCACGAGCTGCTGCTCTACGCGACCGCGCGGTTGCAGGAGATCGAAGGCCTGCGGATCATCGGAACGGCGCGCGAGAAAGCGTCGGTGATCTCGTTCGTCCTCGATGGCGTTCACCCGCACGACATCGGCACGATCCTCGATCAGGAAGGGATCGCCGTCCGCACCGGCCATCATTGCGCACAGCCTTTGATGATGCGGTTTAATGTCCCGGCCACCGGGCGCGCGTCGTTCGGCCTGTACAACACGAAGGCCGAGGCGGACGTGCTCGTCGCGGGACTGCGAAAAGTCATCGAGGTGTTTCGGTAACGATGTCCGATTTACGAGAGCTCTACCAGCAGGTCATCCTCGACCACAACAAAAACCCGCGTAACTTCCACGAGATGGCGGATGCCACGCGCCGCGTGGAGGGCTACAACCCGCTCTGCGGCGATCACTACACCGTGTTCGTGCGCCTGAACGACGGCACGATCGACGAGGTCAGTTTCACCGGCAACGGCTGCGCGATCTCGAAGGCGTCGGCGTCCGTGATGAGCTCGACGGTGAAGGGGAAGTCGACGGAAGAGGCGGAGAGTCTGTTCGATACGTTTCATCGCCTGGTGACCGGCGACGCCAGCGGACTGAGCGCGGCGGATTTAGGAAGGCTCGCGGCGTTCTCAGGCGTGAGCGAGTTCCCCGCCCGCGTGAAATGCGCGACCCTTGCATGGCATACGTTGAAGACTGCCATCGAGGGCAATGACGAGAAGGTGACGACGGAATGAGAGAAGAAGTCACATTCGAACGCAACGCCGAAGCGATCATGATTCCGAGCGGCGAGAAGGTGCTCGTCCCGAAGGGGGCGCAGGCGACGATCACGCAGTCCCTCGGCGGAACGTTCACGCTGATCACCGACCGCGGCCTGATGGTGCGCGTCTCCGGGCAGGAAGTCGAAGCGATCGGCAAGACTCCGATCGAAACCGCGGAAGTGAAGCCGGAAGAGCTGACCCCCGACAAGCTCGAAGAGATGGTCTGGGAGGCGCTCAAAACCTGCTTCGACCCCGAGATTCCGGTGAACATCGTCGACCTCGGCCTGGTCTATCTCTGCGAGCTCGACAACGGCGACGTGAAGATCAAGATGACGCTCACCGCGCCCGGCTGCGGCATGGGTCCGGTGCTGGCGAGCGATGTGAAGAGCAAGCTCGAACAACTCCCCGGAGTGAAGAACGCCGAGATCGAAGTCGTGTTCGATCCCGTCTGGGATCGCAGCATGATGTCCGAGGCCGCGCGGCTGCAGCTTGGAATGATGTGGTGACGCGGCGCGGACGCGTCGTAGAATGCGCCATCCTCCCGATCGGAGACAACGATGGCGTTTTGCGCTTACTGCGGCACCCAACTCGCTGAAGTCTCGTACGCACCCTGCCCGAATTGCGGGAACCCGTCGAACGGCGCGCCGCGCGGCACGATCGCGCCGGCGACCGCTCCGGCGAAGAGCGGCTCCAACACGGCCGTGATCGTCATCGGCGTCGTGGTCGGCCTGTTCGTGATCATCGGAGTGATCGGAATCATCGCCGCGATCGCGATCCCGAACCTGATCACGGCGACGGAGCGGTCGAAGCAGAAACGGACGATGGCCGATCTGCGCTCGGTCGCCACTGCGGTGGAAGCGTACGCGACGGACCACAATCAGTATCCGAATGCGACCGACCTCGAGAGTCTGCGCCCCCTGCTCACGCCGACGTACATGAAGCAGATGCCGTCGCGGGATGCATGGACGCACGAGTTCCGCTACGCGGCCTGGTCGCGCACGAACGAGCTCGATAGCTATGCGATCGGCAGCGCCGGCCGGGACGGCATCTGGCAGTTCGAGGGCGTGGCGGATTACACGCAGGCGACCACGGGGAACTTCGACTGCGACATCGTTTTTTCGAACGGGAACTTCGTGCAGTACCCGGAATTCGTGCAGAGTAGATAAGGAGAATTCGTGAACTGTCCGAACTGTGGAACGTCCAACCTCGACACCGCCAGCATCTGTGCCAACTGCGGACGCCCGCTGTCGGGCGCAGGCGCCGTACCGCCGCCACCACCGCCTCCGCAGGCGTCCTACACGCCGTCGCAGGCTTCGTACACGCCGCCGCCTCCGGGCTCGTCGTTCGGCGCGCAGCCGCCGATGCAGATCCCGAATTACCTCTGGCAGGCGATCGTGGTCACGCTCTGCTGCTGTCTGCCCCTCGGCATCGTCGGCATCATCTTCGCCGCGCAGGTGAACGATAAGCTGCGGGCGGGCGACGTCGCCGGCGCGATGGCGGCGTCGAAGAATGCGAAGACCTGGACGCTGGTCGGATTCATTTGCGGAATCGTCTGGATCGCGATCATCTGCGTCATCTACGGAGCCGCGATCATCGGTGCGATTAACTCGGGTCAGTTTAATCGCTAGTGCGATCGTCGCCGCGGCGGGAGCGTGGATTCTCTACACGTTCCCGCCCGGCGTGCCCGGCACGTTCTATCCGCGTTGCGCCTTCCGCGCGTTGACCGGATTGCTCTGCCCCGGCTGCGGCACCACGCACGCGCTGCACGAGCTCGTCCACGGCAACGTCGTCGCCGCGCTCAAGTACAACCCCTTCCTCTTCGCCGTGATGATCGGCAGCGTCTACGCGTCGCCGAAGCTGCTGCGCGGCGAAACGCCGCCGCTGTTCATGAAGCCGTGGTTCGCCTGGACGTGCTTCGTGGTGGTGATGGCGTGGTGGATCGGCCGGAACGTGTTCTAGCGGTGGTCGTTGAAGAACGTCCACTCGCCGATCGGGTGTCCCTGCTTCAGCTGCTCCGCCTGCAGGTAGCCGTCGATCGCGCCGAATAGTCCGATGAGCAGCGTGGCCACCCCGCAGGTGGGAATCGCCGCGACGACGGCGATCACGATGGCGATGATGCCCTTCGTCTTCTGCCCCAGGACGATGTAGCCGACGCCGCCGAAGAGCAGCAGGTTGAGGACGAGGATCAGGATCGAATCCTTCGGGGGCGTTTCGGGATAGATGATCTTGCTCCCGCTGCCGCCGCCCGAAGGATCCATCTCTGACATTCGGAAGTGCCTACATCTTCTCGGCCATGTCGGTGATGACCGGGACGCGGAAGCGCTGGCCGCCGACCGCTTTAACGAGGGCGATGATCCAGACGACGAAGAACGCCAGGCCGACGATGCAGCCGAGGATGCCCCAGACCGCGCGGATCGGCCCCGGCAGAATGAACGTGATCACCTGGAAGGCGATCCAGACCACGAACCAGGCGATGGTGATGGCCAGGCCGTTTTTGGCGTGCCACTGCACTTCCGGATCTTCTTTTTTCGTGAGCAGCGGAATGAGGGCCAGAAGGCCGAGGTACGACAGCACGATCATCAGCGTGCGGTCGGAGCTGCCGCCCGGCGCCGATGCTCCCGGCGGGGGTGGCGGCGGCGGGACATACGAGCCGCCTCCCGGCGGCGGAGTCGTGGGCGGAGGAATGTCGCTCATTTCTTCTCCTTGCGTCCGTTGTTCGAACGGGACGATTCTAATCGCTTTCTCCGGGCTGCGTGAGGCGGCGTTCCGCCATCGCGAGCGGCAGCAACGCGACCGCGGCGGAAATCACCACCGCGAGCACGACCGGCAGCGCAACGGACACGCCGCCGCGCTCGCCGAATGCGCGCCAGAGGAAGTACGCCATCACCGGCCGCGCCATCAGCAGCATCATCGCGCCGACGTACGCCAGTGAGACGGCCATGTAGGCGAAGCCGCCGAGCGAGAGGCCGACCTGCAGCGGATTCTCGGCGTTGAAGTTCGGCGCGAGCGCGCCCATCCCGACGCCGAGCGAGACCAGCGTGACGGCGAGCATCGACGCGCCGATCATCGTGAACGCCCAAACGACTCCGCTCGCGCCGAGGATCAGGTTCGCGAACGCGGTGAGAAACAGCGCGAGCAACGTCAGCGGCGCGGCGTAGACCAGCACTTTGACGATGAGGAACTGGCGATAGGAAACGGGCGCCGTGCGCACGAGCCAGAACGCCTTTCCTTCCGCGGACACGGACGGAAAGGCGAAACGGAGGCAGATCGCGGCGATCACGAAGCCGGCCATGCCGAGGTTCGCATAGGCGACGATCGTCGCGCGCGCATCGCCGCCGAGCGGCAGCATGCGCACGTTGTAGAGATAGATGAACAGCAGCGCCGCCATCAGAAACAGCTGCGACCATTGCGCGACGTCGCGGCCGATCGTGCGCACTTCCTTGCCGACCATCGCCCGCAACGGAGGAGAGGCGCGGGCCACGATGCGGTCGAGGAGGTGCGTCGCGGAGGCGGAGCCGATGGCCACCGGGGCCATGCTCTCGCGGGCGCGGACGAATGCGACGAAGTAGGACGAGCGTGCGACGAGGAGAAAGAGCGCGAACAGAACGCCGGCGGTGATGGCGATGCGCGGCGAGATGGCGAAGGCGATGTCGCGCGTCATCAGCTGCGCGAGCGCGGTGCTCGGATAGATGCTCATCGACGGCAGCTCGATCGCCTGCAGCACGCGCGCAACGTCATCGGTTGTGATCTGTGCGAAGAGGCGCTCGGGCCGGCTCATGCGGAACGCGATGACGACGATCGTCAGGATCAGCACCGCCAGCGAGGCCACGATCTGATGGACGCGCCGCACCGGAAACCAGCGCACGAGAATGAGAATGACCAGCGACGCGAGCGTGACCGGGATGGCCAGCATCAGCGCGAGGTTGATCAGCACCATCGCGTAGAAGGCCGGCGGCTTTTGATACTGGAGTGCGAACGCGAGGAAGAGCGGCAGGAGAAAGAAGAAGACGACGGTGGCACTCTGCGCGAGCGTTTTCAGCCAGCGCGCGACGGCGATGCGCAGCTTCGAGCGCGGGCCGGAGTGATAGATGTCGAGATCGAGGTCGGTGAAGAACGAGCCGATCGCGGACGTCATCCCCGAGGAGAAGAGGACGACGCTGGCGACGAGAAAGACGAGGCCGAGCAGGTTGCGCAGGAGGCCGAGGGCGAAGAGCGGCGTTTCCTTCTCGACATTCGCGACCGCGGCGAAGAGGCGGTTGAAGAGGACGAAGTCGCCGTAGAGGAAGGCCGCGAGCGCGGCGACGACGACGAAGGTGCGGAGCGTATTGGCCGCGTTGTGCGGACGGAGGCGGGCGAGGGTGAGGCGCAGCGGCCACATCACATCAGAGACTTTACTTCTTCACACCACTTCATCGTCGATTCGGTGCGCGCCACGCGCGTCTTCGCGCGATCCAATCCGAGCTGCAGCAGCCGTTCGACCAGGCGCGGGTACTTCAGCTCCGTCGCCTCCCACAGCTTCGGATACATCGAGATGTTCGTGAAGCCGGGGATGGTGTTGATCTCATTGACGAACAAACGATTCGTGCCGCGTTCGAGGAAGAAGTCGACGCGCGCGAATCCCGAGGCGCCGATCGCTTTGAACGCCGCGATGGCCATCCGCCGGATCTCGTCGCTGCGCTCTTTCGAGAGCTTCGCCGGAATCACCGGATGCGATTTGTCTTCGATGTACTTGTCGGCGTAGTCGTAGAACTCTCTGCCGAGGATGATCTCCCCCGGCACCGAGGCCTCGGGGGCGTCATTGCCGAGGACCGACACTTCGATCTCGCGCGCATCGACGCCACGCTCCACGAGCACTTTCTCGTCGAAGCGCAGCGCGTGCTCGACCGCGCTTTCGAAGTCGCGATCGTTCTTCACCTTTGTCACGCCGACGGACGATCCGCTGTTCGCCGGCTTGATGAAGTACGGCAGCCGCAGCGCGTTGGCGATCGCGCGCGATACGCGCTCGCGCTCGTGGCGCCAGTCGCGCTCGTGCACGGCGACGTGCTCGATCATCGGCAGCTTCGCCGCGGCGAAGGCCTGCTTCATGTGCACCTTGTCCATCCCGATCGCCGACGCCGTCACGCCGCTGCCGACGTACGGCAGCCCGAGCATGTCGAGGTAGCCCTGCAGCGTCCCGTCCTCGCCGCCCGTGCCGTGGATCAGAGGGAAGACGATGTCGATGGAGTGTGAGCGGGACCAGGTCTCGAATGAAAAGCCGGGATGTCCTTTGTCGCTCTTCGCTTGGCCCGCGAGAATCTGCGCGCTCGTTTCGGGATCGGCGAACCGCCCGTCGCGCGCGAGACACATCGGAATGATCTCGATGCGTTCCGTCGACGCCGCGCTCGCGACCGAGCGCGCGGAGAGAATCGACACCTCATGCTCGGCGGAACGGCCGCCGAAGATGAGGACGGTTTTGATGACGGAGCGGATCATTTCAGTTCGTCATCCTGAGCGTAGCGAAGGATCTCAGTCTACGCAGCTTGAGATCCTTCGCCGTCTTCGCGGCTCAGGATGACGATTCTCGTCACTTGATCGGCAGACTTCCCAACAGATACTTCAAATCCTCGTCCCTCCACCGAATGCCGCCGCCGAGGATGAACGCGGTGTCGTTGAGCGCGTTGTCGACGCCGGTGGTGAGGAAGATGCGCGGCAAGAGCTTCTGCTCCTTGCGCAGCGTGTACTCGCCGAAGAGGCGGATGTGCGGGTTGTCGTCGCGGCGTTTGCCGAAGTCGAAGGCTTCGCCGGTGAGGACGACGCGGTCGTTGAGCCGGTAGTCGACGCCGGCGCCGCCGGTGGAGTCGAAGAGACCCACGCGCACGGCCATGTTGTCGAGCGTCCATCCCGCCTGCGCGGAGATCAGGTAGTCGCGATCGAAGCGTGTTTGCTTGGTCGTGGTCGTCGTCGACTGGCCGGTGTTCTCGTTCGTCACGGTTTCCACCGTGAGCTTGTCGCGGCGCCGCCCGCGCGGATCCTGCGAGAGCTCGATGTTGTAGAAGCGGTTGATGTCGGGATTCGGCACGAGGCGCAGCGCGACCGTGGAGCGCGAGTTGCCGTCGAGCTCATTCCTCACGCCGTCCACTTCCTGGCCCGAGCTGAGGCCCGCGAGATAGTCGGCCTTGATGCCGAGGTCGAGCTGCATCCGCGCGGCGCGGCCGATCGTGTTCTTCAGTTCCGTCACGCCGCTTTCGACGGCCGACAGCGCGCTGGTGAGCTTCTCGTGCGCCTCGTCGCTGTTGAACAACTTGCCGACCGTGCCTTCGCCGCTCTTCACTTTGCCGGTGATGGAGTTGAGGTTGTCGGCGGTCGTGCGCAGATCGCTCGAGAGTCCGCGCAGGTTCGTGATCACTTCGCGCACTTCGGCGCGGTTCTCGCCGACGGTGCCGTTCAGCTGATTCGCGACCGACTCGATCGAGTCCGCGAGGCGCGGGATCTCTGTCCGCAGATGCGCGGTGATGGCGCGCGTGTTCGCGAGCGTGGCGTCGAGGTTCGAGCGGTTCGCGGCGATGAGCGCGCGCATCTCCGCAGTGATGGTTTCGACGTTGCTGACGATCTGATTGAGGCGCTGCTGGCCTTGGTCTCCGCCGAGCACGGTGCGCAGCGACGACGTGATCGCTTTGACGTCGGTGGCGATCGCGGAGATCTGATCCGTGACGTCGTCGAACGTCGCCGGCTGCGTTCCGGGCAGCGTCACCGTGCCCTCGGGCAGCTGCGCGGCGGAAGGTGTGCCGGGATCAAGCTCGATGTACTTCTCGCCGAGCAGGCCGAGGTTCGCGACCTTCGCGGTGGCATTCGCGTGCAGCGGCACGTCGTCGTCGACTTTCAACGTGACTTGCGCGCGGCCGTCGGGAAGGACTTTGATGTCGGTGACGTGCCCTTTGCGTACGCCGGCGATGCGCACGGCCGACTCGTCGTCGAGGCCCGCGACGTCATCGAAGACCGCTTTCACTTCGCGCATGCTCTTCGACCGGCTCAGGCTCACATCCTCGATCTTGAGAATGAAATAGCCGGCGACGGCGAGAGCAACGATCATCACGATTCCGACTTTGGCTGCGTTGGACATGGCTTACCTCAATGGATCAATTCCGGCTTTGCGCATCATCTGAAAAAGCGTAGCAAGGGGCAGTCCGACTACGTTCGTGTAGCTGCCGTGGATGGAGTCGATGAACATCGCGCCGATGCCTTGCACGGCGTACGCCCCCGCCTTGTCGAGCGGCTCGCCGGTGGCGACGTACCACTCGATCTCGCGCGGCGACAGCGGGAGCATGCGTACTTCGGATTCCGCCACGCGCGTGTCGCGATACGCCGTTTCGGCCTGTTCGAGCGTGACCCCGGTGTAGACGATGTGCGTCTTCCCCGCGATCGTCCCGAGCATCCGCGCCGCATCGCTCTTGTCCTCCGGCTTCTCGAGCAACTGCTCGCCGAGAAGCACCGTCGTATCCGCCGCAATCACCCACCGTGCAGGATATTGCACCGCCAGCGCATGCGCTTTATCGCGCGACAGCCGCGCGACATATTCCTCCGGCGCCTCTCCCTGCTGATGGATCTCGGGGACATGGCTGGGGATGACGTCGAAGTCGAGGCCGATCGAGGTGAGCAGCTCGCGGCGGCGGGGGGAGGCGGAGGCGAGGATGAATCTTCATTGACGGCCCCTCATCGCGCCCTTCGGGCAGAATTCAGACCGCAGAGCGGAGGAGAAGAGGACATGAACGCGAAGCAGAGCGCAACGCAGAACGAAGAAAGGCCCCTCTCCCGCTCGCGCGGGGCGGGCTTCTGCATTCTGCATTCTGCGTTCTGCCTTCTGCATTCCTGGCCCGGCCGCGACGGGCGCGCAGTCTCCGTGCTCCTCACCTCACACATTCACGGTCCTCGTCACACTCAACACCACCACCGCCCCCTGCTCCGGCGCGACCCGATACAACACCCGCAGGTGCTCGGCGCGGTAAACCCATAATCCCTTCAACGGCTCGAACAATGGCGCGCCCGCGATCGGGTCGTCGTTGATTTTCTCCACCGCCGCGTCCAGCAGCGCGCGTTCGTGATCGGCCAACGTCACTTGCTCCGCCGAAGGCGCAAGCCAAACGCGTTCCGTGCGTTGGATGGGTTCTTCTTCCGCGGCGGCGTTCAACGCGGCGCCGAGCTCCGGGTCATTGGCCACTTCCACCGTCTCGCGCAGAGCGAGGTATTCGTCGTACGACACGAGCATCGCCACCGGGCGGCCGTCGCGTTGCAGCACGGTACGCGTGCCGCGCACTTCGCATTCGCGAACGAGCTCGCGCGCGTCTTCGGGGAGATCCAGCACTTCGATCGTATTCACGAGACGGTCGCGGCGTCGAGCACGTTCTCGAGATACGCGCGGAAGTCGGCGCCGAGTTGCGGGTGGCGCAGCGCGTAGTCGACGGTCGCCTTCAGATAGCCGAGCTTCTCGCCTGCGTCGTAGCGGCGGCCGTCGAAGACGTAGCCGTAGAAATCGCCTTGCCGCACCAGCTCGCGCAGCGCGTCGGTCAGCTGGATCTCGCCGCCCGCACCGCGCTCGGTGCGCTCGAGGAACGGGAAGATCTCCGGCGGCAGGATGTAGCGGCCGATGATCGCGTAGCGCGACGGCGGCTTCGCCTTCGGCTTCTCCACCATGTCGCTGATGCGAAACCGGCGGTTGCCGAGCATCTCGCCGGCGACGATGCCGTAGCGCGACGTCTCCTCCGGCTTCACTTCCATCAGCGCGATGACGGGGCGTCCCGTCTCCTCGAACACGCGCCGCATCTGCTTCAGGCACGGCTCGTCGGCGAGGATCACGTCATCCGGAAGCACGACCGCGAACGGGTCGCCGCCGACGGCGTCTTTCGCCGTGAGAACGGCGTGTCCGAGGCCGAGCGCTTCTTTCTGTCGCACCGAGATGAGATCGACCATGCGGCTCACCGTGTCGACTTCGCCGAGGAGATCGAGCTTCCCGCGCTCGCGCAGCGAGCGCTCCAGCTCCGTGGTGCGGTCGAAGTGGTCGAGGATCGAGTCCTTTCCCTTCGACGTGACGATGATCAGCTTATCGAGCCCGGAGTCGCGCGCCTCCTCGATTCCGTACTGGAGGATCGGCTTATCCACCAACGGGAGCATTTCCTTTGGAATCACCTTGGTGGCCGGGAAGAATCGCGTGCCGAATCCGGCACAGGGAAAGACGCAGGTGCGGAGAGCGTGCATTGCGGCGAAGGTTATCAGAGGTGGCCGCGCGTTTGCTTCGGCCCGTGGTACAAATACCCAGTGAACGGGCGGGCATGCGCAAACTCCTGATTCTCCTCGCGGTTTTGATTCTCACGACTCCTCTCGCGGCGCAGTGGCGGCGCGCGGGTCTCTTCGGCGCCGACGTGCGCGCGCTGATCTCCGATCCCTCCAACCCCGACGTCCTTTTCCTCGGCACGAGCGGCGGCGAGGTGTACGTCTCGCGCGACGGCGCGAAGTCGTGGAGCAGCCCGCGCAACGGCATCCCGTTCCCGAGCTACGTCGTCGATAACCTCATGCTCGACCGCGAGGGCCGTCTGTGGGCCGCGTGCTGGGGCCTGTGGGGCGGCGGCGTGATCGCGGTCTCGAGTGACGGCGGAGCCACGTGGGAGCGCCGCGACAAAGATCTCGAGAAGTTTTCGGTCCGCGCGATCGCCATCGACCCGAACGACGCGAACTTTCTCGTCGCCGGAGGACTCACGGGCGTGTATCGCAGCGTCGACGGCGGCGAGTCGTGGACGAAGATCTCCGACCAGGAAAACGTCGAGTCGCTGGCCATCGATCCGAAGAACCGCGACCGCATGTACATCGGCACGTGGCGCCAGGGCTGGCGCACGGACGACGGCGCGAAGACGTGGAAGCACATCGCCAACGGCATGGTGCTCGACACCGACATGTTCTCCATCACCATCGATCCCGAGCGGCCGGAGAACATCTGGGTCGCGACGTGCGGCTGGGTCTACAACACCACCAACGCCGGCGATCTCTGGACGCGCTACCGCGACGGCTTCAACAACCGCCGCATTCACGACGTCGAAGTCGATCCGTGCGACAAGAACACCGTTTACGCGGGCTCGGTCGCCGGTCTCTATCGCTCCGACGACAACGGCAAGTCGTGGTACGTCGTCTCCGAGGAAAACCTCGTCGTCAACTCGGTCGTGCTGCATTCGCAGAAGCCGCAGCGCATCATCCTCGGCATCGAAGGCGACGGCGTCTATGTCTCTAACGATCGCGGGCGCACGTTCCAGCGCTCGTCGAACGGGCTGCACAACCTCCGCATCACGACGATCGCGCCCGATCCGTTCGAGAAGAATCGCGTCTTCGCCGCGGTGGCGTTCGGCGGCACCGCGTCCGGCATCTATCGCTCCGACGACGCCGGCAAAACGTGGGCGCGCACGAGCAACACCGCGCTGCCGGAAGTGCTGTCGATCGACATCACCATCGAAGCGGATGCGGACGTGAAGTTCATCGCCGGCACGGAGAAGGGCTTCTTCTGGAGCAAAGACGCGCAGGAGTGGACGCAGGCCGAGCCGTCGGGCTTCCCGATCCGCGTCGAGAAGGTGCTGCGCTTCAACCGCACGCGCGCGTTCGCGGCGACGGCCGAGGGCGTGTTCACGTCGCGCGACGGCGGAAAGAACTGGTACCGCCTCGCCGGCGCGAAGAATCGCGCGGTCGACATCGCCATCGGCTCACTCGCCGGCAAGAAAGCGCTCTACGCGCTGACTGCCGCGGGCGTCGATGTGTTCGACGGCGAGAAGTGGAACGCGATCGCCGATGCTCCCGCGCGCGGCCGCACGATCGCGCTGCGGAACGACATGATCTTCATCGCCGGCATGCAGGGCGTGAAGGCGGGGACGATCGACGCGTCGCTGCGCTGGCAATCCGTCGAGGCGCCGGATGCGCAATACGCGTCGGTGCACGGCGGCGGGAAATCGCTGTTCCTCACGTCGCGGCAGCAACGCGAGATCCTCGTTGGCGCCGCAAACAACGCCGAATGGAACGAGCTGACGCTGCCGACGCGCAACACCGACGTCACGTCCGTCGTGGCCGATCCGTTCGCGCTCGATCGCTATTACGTCGGCACGCTCGGCGAAGGGGTGTACGTGTACGAAGGAAAGATGACGCGCTACACGCCGCCGCTCAGGGAGAAACGCGCGCAGCTCGCGCCGGCGGGCGGCAACAACTAACGCGGATCGTAGTAGCGCACCGCGAGCACGCCCAATCCCTTTTTCCCGTGCTGCGATTTCGGATCGTCGGTGACGACCACCATCAGATTCGGCAGGGCGTTGTCATAGATGAGAATCGCGTTCGTCGTTTTGCGCGGCGCGCCGCGCGACTCGCGCAGATACGACTTCTCCTCATCGAACGCTTTTCGAATCTGCGGCAGAAACGCGAACAGCTCGAAGCGCACGGAGCGCAGGCGGTCGTTCTTCAGCCCGAGCGTCAGCGCTTTGTCCTCGGCGTAGTCGATGACGATCTCATTCTTATCGCGGCCGTACTTCGGGTTCCACGGCGCGATCGCTTTCACCATTTCGTCGCGGGTCATGCCGATGGTGAGGCGGAACGACTCCAGCCGCATCCACGACGTCATGCTGGTCGAGGGAAACGAGCCGAGGAGAAACGCGAGGAGGAGCGCCGGCGCCATCAGTGGACGTATTCGGTGTCGGCGATCTCGACTGCTTTGCGCGAGGCGATGATCGACGCGGCGAGCATCGCCCGCCGTCCGATCTCATCCCACTGCTGCGACTTCACGAGATCGGGCGCCGCGAGCGAGGCGCCGAGGTTCACCGCGACGCAGCCGGCGTCGAGATAGTTTTCGATCATGTCCAGCGGCACCGGGCCGCCGGCAACGAGCGGAATGTCGCGGATCGGGCCGCGGATCGTGCGGATGAAATCGGGACCGCCGAGGTAGTGCGCGGGGAAAATCTTCACGAGATCGCAGCCGGCGTCCCAGGCGCGGACGATCTCCGTCGCGGTGGCCGCGCCGGCGACGGAGAGGAGATCGTTCTCGATCGCGTACTCGATCACGTGCGTGTCGGTGTGCGGCGAGACGATCATCTGCGCGCCCGCGCGCCTCGCGGCGGCTGCGTCGTTCGTGCTGCGCACGCTGCCGGCGGCGACGATGACGTCGTCCTTCGCGTAGCGCTGTGCGATCGCGGCGATCAGATCGAACGCATCGGGTGTGGTGAGGGTGATCTCGACGATGTGAATGCCGTTGAGCGCGTACGCGTCGGCCACCGCCTCGGCGGCGATCGGCTCGTTTTCGCGCACCACACCGACGATTTGCTCATGGATGACGCGGGCGAGAAGCTCTTTTCGTGACATGGGCAGCGTTAGTTTAACGCCTTCGCAATCTCTGCAAAATCCTGCTCACCGCGCAGACCGTCCAATCGCGGATCGACATTCAGAAAAACCATCCACGCCGAACGGTCTTCGAGCGCCAGGCGCAGGTGCTCGATCGCGCTCTTCGTCTCGCCGAGGCCTGCGTGCACCACGGCGATGTCGTACGGCGAGACGTAGCGATTCTTCGCTTCGACCTGCAGCGCGTCGAGATAGAACAGCGCCTTCGCGCGCTCGCCGGCGATGGCGTGCGTGTGCGCGAGCATGGTCAGGAGAATCGGCACGCGATCGACTTCGAGCGCGCGCGTGAACGCATCGATCGCGTCGGCGTAACGGCGCTGTTGCCCGAGGGCCATGCCGAGCCAGCCGTCGGCGGGGATGAAACGCTCGTCGAGCTCGAGCGCCTTGCGGAAGCAGCGGATCGCCGCGTCGTAATTGCGCGCGAAGTAATGCGGCCAGCCCGCGTGCACGGCGATGATGAGCGAGAGCGGATCGAGATCCGCCGCTTTCTTGATCTGCTCGAGTGCGTCGTCGGAGCGCCCGCGCGCGGCGAGCATCATCGCGTAGCCGTCGTGCGCGGTCGCGTAGTTCGGATTGAGCTCGATCGCGCGGCGATACGCCTGCTCCGCGCCGCTCCAGTCCCAATCGAACCACCAGCGCACCGCGCCCATCGACGCCCACGCTTCCGCCAATCCTTCGTCGAGCTCCAGCGCGCGCGCCGCCGCTGCTTTCGCCTTCGGCATCGACTCCAGCGGCGGCAGCGGAATGTTCGTCGTCATCGTGACGAAGCAGTCCGCGATTCCGGCGTACGCGCCGGCGTACGACGGATCGCTCTCGATCGCCTCGCGAAAGAATCCGATGCCGCGGCGCAGGCTCTCCTCGGTGCGTTTGTTCCAGTGAAACCGCCCCTTGAGATACAGCTGATACGCGTCGCTGCTCTTCGTCGACTGCTTGCGCAGCTTCTTCTTCTCCGCGCCGGTGAGCTTGATGCGCAGCTTCTCGGCGATCTCGTTCGACATCTCGTCCTGCAGCGTGAGCAGGTCGGCGAGCTCGCGGTTGTACGTCTCGCCCCACAGCTGCGAGCCGTCGACGGAATCGACGAGCTCCACATTGATGCGCAGTTTCTCGCCGATCGTCTTCAGCCGGCCGGTGAGCACCGCGCGCACGCGCAGCTCGCGGCCGACGCTCTGCGCGTCCACGTCGCGATTCTTGTAGCGGAACGCGGTGCTGCGCGCCATCACCTTGAGCTTCGGCAGTTGCGACAACTGGTTGATGATTCCCTCGGTGATGCCGTCGCTGAGGTATTCGGTGTTGGCGTCGTTCGTGTCGTTCGCGAGCGGAAGGACGGCGATGGAGTCGATCGATTTCGAGCGGCGCTTGGTCAAGCTGCGCAGCAGGTTGTCTTTCGGCATCGACGCGCTGCTGCCGATCGCGCGCAGCGTCAGCGCGAGATCGCGCGCGGACTGGAATCGTGCCGACGGCGTTTTCTCGACGCAGCCTTCGATGATCCGCGCGAACTCCAGCGGCGCCGTCGCTTCGAGCTCGTTCGTCGGCAGATCGTCTTTCAGGATCGCGGCGATCGTGGCCGCGCCCGACGCGCGATGGAACGGACGCTTCGCCGTGACCATCTCGTAGAGGATGCAGCCGAGGGAGAAGAGGTCGGCGCTCGGATCGACGGCTTCGCCGCGGAGCTGCTCGGGCGACATGTAGCCGAGCGTGCCGATGACGGTGCCGGGATCGGTCTGAAACCACTTCGTCGTCGGAATCGACGCTTCGTCCTGCTGCGTGAGGATCGGATCCGTTTGCGCGAGGCCGAAGTCGAGAATCTTCACGCGCCCGTCGGCGGTGAGGAAGATGTTCTCGGGCTTGAGATCGCGATGCACGATCGACTTCGCGTGCGCGGCCGCGAGCCCTTCCGCCACCTCCGCGCCGATCTCCACCGCCCGCCGCCACGTCATCGCGGCCTGGCGGATCGCTTCGCGCAGCGTCCTTCCTTCGAGCAGCTCCGTGATGAAGTAGAACGTGCCGTTCTCATGACCGACGTCGTGCACGGCGACGATGTTCGGATGCGATAGCGCCGCGATCGCCCGCGCTTCGCGCTCCAGCCGCGCCGTGGCCTCCGTGTCCTGCGATGCATCCTTTGCCAGCACCTTGATCGCGATCTCGCGGCCGAGGCGCGGATCGCGCCCGCGATACACCTCACCCATCCCGCCCTCGCCGAGCAGAGAGAGAACTTCGTAGGGTCCGATGCGAGAGCCTGCGGAGAGCACCGCGGACATTGTACGGTTTAGGAGTGCGGCGACACTGCCGCCGCTCTGTTAAGCTTTTTACTCCATGGTCCTCATTAATAAGGCAATAAATGAAGTCACCGTGAAGCTCGTCTACTACGGGCCGGGTTTGTGCGGAAAAACCACGAACCTGGAGAAGATCTACGGCAATCCGAAACTCGAGAACAAAGGGAAGATGATCTCGATGTCGACGGAGACGGACCGCACGCTCTTCTTCGACTTCATGCCGATGGAGCTGGGCACGATCGCGGGCCAGAAAGTGCGCGTGCAGCTCTACACCGTGCCGGGCCAGGTGTTCTACGACGCCACGCGCAAGCTCGTGCTGCGCGGCGCGGACGGGGTCGTGTTCGTGGCCGACTCGCAGAACACGATGCGCGAGTCGAATCTCCAGAGTCTCGAGAATCTCAAGACCAACCTGCGCGTCAATCGCATCGATCCCGACAAAGTCGCGCTCATCTTTCAGTACAACAAACGCGATCTGCCGAATGTGTACAGCGTCGAAGAGATGAACGCGTACCTGCAGCCGGGAGACTCGCCCGTGGTCGAGGCCTCGGCGATCACCGGCGCCGGTGTGACAGCGACGCTGCGCGCGGCAGTGGCGAAGATCCTCGACAATCTGAAGAAGAACGTCGACACGATGCTGCACGACGAGCCGCCGCTCGCGCCGCCGGACATGACCCAGCGCGCCGGCGTGACGCAATCGTCTGCAGGCACGCCGAAGCTGTCCATGAAAGCCGAGGCGCCTTCGTTGATGGAGCAGGCGCCGTTCATGACCGCGCTCGAGCCCGAGCCCATCGACGCGGCGCTGGATGTGGCGATCGAGAGCGCCGTCGATGCCGTCGCGGAAGATGATCCGTTCGGCGCAGTGGCGGTGGCGGAGCCGGAGCACGCGCCCGACATCTCCTTCGAAGATCCATTCGCGGAGCCGGCAACGCAGCTCCACGACGCCGACGCCGAGCGCACGCAACTCGAAGAGATGCACGCCAATGCGACCGCGGTCGTGGCGGCGCTGGAAACCGCGCTGGAGCGCGCGCGCGAAAACGCGCGGGTGATCGCGGCGCGACTCGCGCGATAGACTCCGCGCCGCGATGACGTGGTACCAGGAATGGTTCGGCGAGGAGTATCTCGAGCTTTACTCGCATCGCGATGAGCACGAGGCCCGGCAGCAGGTCGCGTTTTTCAGTCGCATCTGCGGGCCGATCGCGCGGCCGGTGCTCGATCTCGCCTGCGGGATGGGACGGCACATGCAGGAGTTGCAGGCGCTCGGCTATCACGGCGTCGGCTGCGATCTCTCGTACGTGCTGCTGCGCACGGGCATGCGCGAGTATGGGTCGATGCCGGTCGCGCGCGCGGACATGCGCCACCTGCCGTTCTGCGACGCGGTGTTCGGCGGGTTGGTCAACTTCTTTACGAGCTTCGGCTACTTCGCCACGGAAGAGGAGAACGCGCAGGTGGTGCGGGAGATGGCGCGCGTGCTCGAGGATGGCGCGCCGTTTCTCTTCGACTATCTCAACGTCCATCGCGAGCTGGACAAGCTCGTCGAGCGGGAGACGAAAGACAACGCGCGGATCGAGCGCTGGTTCGACCCGCGTGACAGGTCGTTCAACAAACGGATCACGATCGGTGAAAAGCGCTATCTCGAGCGCGTGCGAGGCTACGATCTCGACGAAATCTCGGCCATGTTCGCGGCATGCAACCTCACCATCCGCTCCGCCTTCGGCAGCTTCGAGGGAGAGCCGTTCACGGAAACGTCCCCGCGCCTGATCCTGGTCGGGAGCCGCACGCGATGAGCGTCCGCGTGCCGCTCGCGTGTTATCCGGGCATGAACCCGTTCGTGCGCGACTGGCTCGCCGGCGACGAACGCTTTTTGCGCCGCGGAACGCCGGCGTCCTCGCCGGCTGATCAGGCGGCGTCCCGCCGCCTGAAGGACATCTTCCCCACCATCGAAGAAAACGCGATCAACATCGTCGCCGGCCAGCAAGTCGGTTTCGCCGGCGGCCCTCTCTACACCCTCGCAAAGATCGCTTCGCTGCTCAAGCTCAAACGCACGCTGAAGGGTCCGGTCAACGCCTTCTTCTGGCTCGCGACCGAGGATCACGACTTCGATGAAGTCGCGCAGCTGAATGTCCCGGCGTCGCTGGTCGCGCGCCAGCAGCAGCTCGATCTCGTCTGTATTCGCGCGGTCCGCGCGGCGTCGAAGGCCGTCGTCGGATCGCTTCCGATCCCCGAGGCGCTGATCGAACAGCTGCTCGCTCTCTTTGACATGCAACGTCCCTCGTGGCTGCGCGAGGGCATCACCTTCCGCGACTCCTTCGCCGAATTGATCGCCAGCGTCTGCGGCGACGAGATCATCCTCGTCGACGCGCTCCTCCCCGAGCTTCGCCGCGCCGGCGCTCCGCTCTTCGAGCAGATCCGCGCCCGCGAGTCCGAAATCCAGCAGGCACTTCACCAGCGCGCGCTCGAGCTCGAAGCCGCCGGCTACAAAGAGCAAGTCGTTCCTCGCGACGGCGATCGCTACACGCTTCTCTTTCAAATCAACGAGGACGGAACCCGCACTCCGAGCATCCAGGGCACGTCCACCTCCGCCCTCACACGTCCGCTCCTCCAAGACTTCGTTCTCCAACCGGACGTGTTCATCGGCGGTCCCGCCGAAATCGCCTACTACGCGCAAATCGCGCCGCTGCACGAGCTGCTGAACATCCCGATGCCGCGCGTCGCGTTGCGCGGTCACGTCGTCGTCGCGCCGAAGCGCGTCGTCCGCGCGATCGAACGCTTCGGTCTCGACGCGTGTTCTCTCTTCAGATCGCCCGACGCGATTCTCGCGGAGCGCGAGCCGGAAGGCGTCGCGCGTGTGCGCGAGATCGCGGACGAGGCGAAGCGCGAGCTGATGAAACGCATCGAAACGATCGGCGAGATCGCCTTGCCCGCCGACCATTCGCTCGCCGGCTCCATCCAGCGCTCGATCGGCCATCTCGAATACCACTTCAACAAACTCTCCGAGCGCGCGATCAAGGGACTCGTGCGCAAAGACCGCGAGCGCTACACCGCGACGCGCGAGCTCGTGGCGACGCTCTTTCCCGACCGCCACGTGCAGGACCGCGTGGTCAGTTGGTTTGCTTACTGGACGCAGTACGGATCGACGCTTCTCGATCGCCTGGTCGAGGAAGTCGAACCAGATACGGATATTTTCAAGATCGTGGATTTATGACAGTCGACATCATTTTCTTCGGCGCTCATCCCGACGACCTCGAGCTCTCGTGCGGCGGAACCGCCGCGAAATTGGTGAAAGACGGCCTGCGCGTCGGCTTCGTCGATCTCACGCGCGGCGAGATGGGGACGCGCGGCACGCCGCAGACGCGCAAGCGGGAAGCGCAGAACGCCGCGAAGACGCTCGGCGCGACGTTCCGCACGCAGCTCGATTTCGGCGACGGGAACCTGCGCACCGGCCGCGAGGAAGAGCTGCAGCTCATCGCCCTGCTGCGGCAGTGGCAGCCGAAGCTCGTCGTCGCGCCGTGGCCCGACGACCGCCATCCCGATCACACCCGCACCGGGCGCATCGTCACCGAGGCCTCGTTCTATGCGGGATTGAAATCGCTGAAGACGGACCTGCCCGCGCACCGGCCGCAGGCCGTGTTGTATTACCTGCAGAACTACATGGTGCCGCCGTCGTTCGTCGTCGACGTCACCGCGCACTGGAAAACGAAAATGCGCGCCGTGGCCGCGTACAAATCGCAGTTTCACGATCCGAAATCGAAAGAGCCGAACACATTCATCTCCGATCCGAAGTTTCTCGAGATGATCGAAGCGCGCGGCAAACACTTCGGGGCACTGATCGGCGTCGCGTACGGCGAAGTGTTCGTGACGAAGCAGCCGCCGAAGGTTGATGATGTGATTGGCGCGTACTCGGGGCGGGAAATTTCATGAAGATCGGGATCACCTGCTATCCAACCTTCGGCGGCTCCGGCGTCGTTGCGACGGAGCTCGGGCTCGCGCTGGCGAAGCGCGGCGACGACGTGCACTTCATCAGCTACGCGCTGCCGTCGCGGCTCAACATCCTGCACGAGCGCGTGCACTTTCACGAAGTCACGGTCACGCCGTATCCGCTGTTCGATCCGTATCCGCCGTACACGCTCGCGCTGGCGACGAAGATGGCCGAGGTCGCGGCGTACGAGAAGCTCGACATCCTGCATGTCCACTACGCGATCCCGCACGCGATCAGCGCGTATCTCGCGAAGCAGATCCTCCGGTCGAACCTGAAAGTCATCACCACGCTGCACGGCACCGACATCACGCTCGTCGGCCGCGACGAAAGCTATCTGCCGATCACGAAGTTCGGCATCGAAGTCTCCGACGGCGTGACCGCGGTGTCGCAGTGGCTGAAGGACGAAACGGCCACGCACTTTCACACCGAGAAGTCCATCGCGGTGATCCCGAACTTCGTCGACGGCAATCGCTTCAAGAGCAACGCAAGCGCGTTCTGCCACATGTTCGGCGGGCCGAACGAGAAGCTCGTCTGCCACGTCTCGAACTTCCGGCCGGTGAAGCGGATCATGGATGTGATCCGCGTCTTCGAGAAAACGATCAAGACCGTGCCGGCGCGATTGATTATGATCGGCGACGGTCCCGACCGTTCGAAGGCCGAGGCGTATTGCCGCGCGCATCATCTGCGCGACCGCGTCTTTTTCCTCGGCAACGTTCCGAATCTCGAAGAGGTCCTTGGCGGATGCGATCTCTTCCTTCTCCCGTCCGAGACCGAGTCGTTCGGAATGGCCGCGCTCGAAGCGATGGCCTCCGAGGTGCCGGTCATCGCGTCACGCGCGGGAGGGTTGCCCGAGGTTGTGGCCGATGGAGAGACCGGGTTTTTGTGTCCAGTCGGTGACATCAACGCCATGGCTGAGCGCGCCGTGCAGATCCTTGGCGACAGCGAGCTGCGCGTTCGCATGGGCAAGCACGCGCGCTCGCTCGCGATGGATCGCTTCGACGAAGAGAAGATCGTTCCACGCTATCGCGATTTGTACACAACGGCTCTGAGCGCCTGAATCCAATCGTTCGCGGAATATCCGACACGGCTTCCGCGATTGCCGCTCCCGTCCATCCGAATAAGAAATGCCATGACAAAGAAGACTGCTTCCGCGCTCCTCCTACTCTTTGTTGCGTTCGCCATCCGCGCGACGGACGTTCGCGAGCCTCTGCGCCGCGTCGAGCCGCGCGACATTACGCCCGGCGAGATCGCCGCGAAACTGCGCAACGGCCGCAACATTTTCCTCCGTACGGCCGTGTTTGATCCCGCGACCGAGCGTCCCGACTATGAGTCGGTGGGTCTCGGCAAACGCGCGCGCAGTCTCGGCGAATACGCCGTCGTGCAATTCAAATCCGACGATCCCGGCGCGCGCGCCGAACTCGAGCGCCTCGGCGTGACGTTCTTCGGCTACCTGCCGGATCACGCGTACCAGGTGCGCATCCCGCGCACGCTGCGCGCGAGCATCGAGGCCAACGCCGCCGTCCGCTGGGTCGGCGATTACGAGGCCGGCTTCAAAGTGCATCCGCGCCTCTGGCCTTCGGCGAAGGCGAAGATGCGCGCGATTCGTGTCGTGCCGTTCGGCGACGCGTCGGTGGAGAAGACGATTCTCTTGATCCAGCGCGCGATTCCGGAAGCCGTCGTCACGAGAAAGCTCGACGGGAAATGGGTACGCTTCGCGGAACTGCTCGTTCCCGCGGGGAAAGAGGATGACCTCGTGCGCACCGCGGCTGCGATCGAAGGCGTGCAGTGGATCGAGCCGAACGACGAGCCGCGCTTCGACAACTCGAACTCCTCGCGCGCAATTCAAGGCAACACCGCGACCGATGCGGGTCGCACGATCTTCGCGCACAACATCAACGGCACCGGGCAGATCATCGCCGTCGCCGATTCCGGTCTCGACAGCGACATGTGTTTCTTCCGCAACCTCAACGGCCGCGATGCCGTGACCGACGCCGCCGACGCGCCGACCGAGGCCATCGGACCGCTGTCGCCGCAGAACAAAGTCATCGGCTACTGGGTGCAGGAAGGTGCCGCGGCGTATGACGCCGGCGGCGCCGACTTCCACGGCACCCACACCACCGGCACCGTTGCCGGCGACAACTTCGCGCATCTCTCGTCCGCAACCGATGCGGGCATCGATTCAGGCGACGGCATGGCTCCGAACGCACAGATCCTTTTCCAGGACATCGGAAAGAACGACGCCGCCGGCACGCTGACGTCGGGCGGCGACCCGTACGCGATGTTCCTGCAGGCGCTGCGCGGTGGCGCGCGCGTGCATTCGAACTCGTACGGCTCGCGCTCGGAAGGCGCGTACACCGCGTACGAGCAGATCGTCGATCAGTTCCTCTTCGATCACGATGAGATGACGATCGTCTTCTCCGCCGGCAACAACGGCCGTCAGGGACCGGGGACCATTTCCTCGCCCGCGAACGGCAAGAACGTGATCACCGTCGGCTCGACCGGCGCCGGAACGAACGGAACCGTCGCGGTTTTCTCCAGCCACGGTCCGACGTCGGACGGCCGCATCAAGCCGGACATCGCGGCGCCGGGCGTTTCGATTTTCTCCGCGAGCGGCGACGAAACGCGCGGCAACGGCAACTGCTTCATCACCGGAAAACAGGGAACGTCGATGTCCGCGCCGACGGTCGCCGGCGGCGCTGCGCTGCTGCGGCAGTACTTCGCCGACGGCTTCTATCCCGGCGGCACGCGGAATCTCGCCGACACCGTGAATGCGTCCGCGACGCTCGTGAAAGCCGTGCTTCTCAACGGAACGCTCACGACGCTGGATGCCTCGAAGTTCGGCAGCAACGACTTCACCGGGAACTTCGGCTGGGGCAAGATCTTCCTCGACAACAACCTCTACTTCCCCGGCGACACTCGCAGGCTGCGCGTGTGGGATCTCGTGAACAGCCACGGACTGCAGACCGGCGACACGCGCTCGTTCACCGTCAGCGTGGCGGCCGGCCAGGAGCTCCGCGCGACGCTGGTTTGGACCGACCCCGAGGGAACCCTCGGCGCGGCAAAATCGCTCGTCAATGATCTCGACCTCACGGTGACCAAAGACGGCAATACGTTCATGGGCAACGTCTTCAGCGCCGACGGCGTCTCGGTCACCACCGGCGGAACGGCGGATCGTCTCAACAACGTCGAGCAGGTTCGGTTGCCCGAGCCGACCGGCGGCACGTACACGATCACCGTCCGCGCGAACAGCGTTCCGGGCAACGGCCGCGCGGCCACGAATCGCCAGGGCTTCGCGCTCGTCGTCTCCGCGGCGACGTGCGGCACCGCGATCTCCGCGGCGCCCGGCAATGTCACGGCGAGCACGAATCCGACGCGCGGCATCGACATCCGCTGGGCAACCGCCAGCGGCTCGACCGTCACGCAGGTCTATCGCGCCGAGGGCTCGAATCCGGCCCCGGGCGACTTCCGCTACATCGGCAGCTCCAACGGCACGAGCTTCACCGACCTGCGCGCGCAGGGCGGCTTCACGTACACGTACCGGGTCCGCGGCGCGGATGACTGCGGCGAAGGCCCGCTGTCGAACACCGTCACGTTCACGTCGGCCGGTCTCTGCGATCTGATCCCGCACTTCGACGGCATCACGAACGCGCACGCCGACGGCACGAACTGCCGCATCATCCTCAGCTGGGGCCCGGCCACGGCGAGCTGCCCGCTCGCGACCGGCGCCATCCGCTACAACGTCTACCGCTCCACGACTCCGGAGTTCACCCCGTCCGGAACGCCGTACGCGACGACGACCGACACGACGTTCAGCGACAACAACGTCATCTCAGGAACGACGTACTACTACGCGATCCGCGCCGAGGACAGCTCGACCGCGTCGATCGGCCCGCATGGCGGCAACGAGGACACGAATCTCGTACGTCTCTTCGCGACGGCGTTCGGCGCGCCGGGCGTGACCGGCACGTGGACTGACGGCGCGGGCGACAACGGCGCGTTCCTCAGCCCCGACGTTCCGTGGCAGATCACGCGCGATCAGGCGCACTCCGGCATTCGCTCGTATCACCATGGCCCCGATGCGTCGCCGTATCCGAACAACACCTGCGCGGCGATCACCTCGCCGCAGCTCGTCATCGATGCGAATGCGGAGCTGTCGTACTGGGCTCGCTACAACCTCGAGTTCCAGTGGGACGGCGTGATCGTCGAGATCTCCACGAACAACGGCTCGAGCTGGAGCGATCTCCCGCCGCAGGGCGGCTATCCCGACACGCTCGCGCAGACCGAGCCCGCGGGTGGCAGCGGTCCGATCAACGTCTGCGGCTATCCGAAGACGAAGGGCGCGTTCACCGGCCCGAGCGGCAACGCCGCCCTCACGCCGTGGACGCAGTACAAGTCGTCCCTGGCTTCGTTCGCCGGCCAGACCGTGCGCATCCGCTGGAGATTCACCAGCGATCCGGGCTCGGAGTTCGAGGGCTTCTATCTCGACGACATCGCGATCACGAGCACGAAACTGCCGGCAGCGTGCACGCCGACGGCGGTGAAGCCGGTCGCCGGATTCAACGGCCCGGCCATCGCGTTCCGCGGTGTCGCCGCGAGCTTTGCCGATACGTCGACGAACGCGCCGACGTCCTGGCTCTGGAAGTTCGGCGACGGCAGCACCTCGACGCAGCAGAACCCGACGCACGTCTACACCACCACCGGCACGTTCACCGTGGAGCTGACGGCCACGAACGCACAGGGCAGCGACACGACCACGAGAACCGTGCAGGTCAATAACCCCGGCCCGGCGAAGAGACAGCGGTCGGCGCGGCATTAATGTCGTCATCCTGAGCGTAGCGAAGGATCTCAGTCTACGAAGGCTGAGATCCTTCGCCGTCTTCGCGGCTCAGGATGACGGTTTCGCGCTGTACCAGCCGTACGAATGCATCACCTTCCTCACGTAATGCTTCGTCTCATCGAAGTTGATTGCGCTGAGGAAGTAGTCGTCGCCGGCGGCAGGCTGCATGCGCTTCCATAGCGCGACCTGATTCGGCCCAGCGTTGTAGGCGGCAGTCGCACAGTAGCGATTGCCGCCGAATTGCTCCGCGAGCTCGCTGATGTACTTCGCGCCGAGTCTGATGATCACGCGCGGGTCGTACAGATCCTCGGGCGACACATCGACCAGGCCGACATCGCGCCCGATGTCGCGCGCCGTCGTGATGATGAACTGCAGCAGTCCGCGCGCCGCCGCCTGCGATTTCGCGCGCGGATTGAAACGCGACTCCTCGCGCATGATCGCCAGCACGAGCGCGGGATCGGCGTTGTAGCGCTTCGCGTCCTCGAGCACGTAGCCGTAGAAGTAGCGCGGATAGAGCAGCTGCTTGACGACGGCCGGCAGCAGCGCGGGATGGAAGTCGCGCGGCACGGCCTTCATCATCACCTCGATCGCGTAGATCGACTCATGGGATGCGCCGCCGAGGTTCAACGCGAGCGAGCGCGTAAGCGCATCGCGCGCGGGACGGAGCGGCCAGCGCTTTTCGACCGCGTCGGTGGCCTCGCCGTGGAGACCCATGGCCATCAGCAGCGTTTCGCGAGGCGGTGTGGTGCGCGCCTCCGGCGCGCCTTGGGGCGGGGGCCCGCCATCCAGCGGGAAGCTTGGCAGCGGCTCCGGCGTCAACTCGAGAATCGCTCGATACGCGGGCAACTCGCGATAGATCGACGCGAGCATCTTCAACTGCGCATCATCCGAAGAGAGCAGCACGCGATCGGTTTGAATCCGCTTCGCGAGATCGAACTTTTTCGCGGCGACGAGACTGCGCACCTGCGCGTCGCGCAGTTGCAGCTCATGCGTCAGATTCATCGTCGCCAGGCGTGCGCGTGAGAACGTCGCAAAGTGTGACGTGACCGGCGCGCGCAGCACTTCGAGATACGCGCGCACCGCGGCGGCGGGATCGCGTTTCTCCAACGCCCGCCCGCGCCAGTACGCGAACTCCGCCTCGTCGTAGTCGTCGAGTTGTGCGCGCGGAACCGCGTTCAACGTCGCGAGCGCAGCGGACGGATTGCCGATCGCATACGCGAGCGAGCCTTCGACAATCGCCCGTTCCTTCGGCGCGAGCTTGCGCAGCAACGCGAGATCACTCGCTGCTTCCGCGAAGCGGCGTTGCTTGAGCCGCGTGCGCATCCGCTGCGTGATCGCGGGCGTCGTCGCCGGATGCTTCCCCTTCACCGCGATCGTCTGCGTCATCAGGTTCTCGGCCGTTTTGTCGTCCCCGCGCAGCTGCGCCGCGCGCGCGGCGTGCCAGAGGAACGTGGCCTTCTGCTTCGGGTCCTTCGTTGCAGTCGCGCCGCGCAAATACGCCGCCTGCGCCTCGGCGTACTTTTCCGCGCCGAAGTAGCTGCGGCCGTACGCGAACTGCAGATCGTCCGAATACGCCTTGCGCAGCGCCATGCCGAGGAGCGCGATCGCGCGGTCGTAGTGGCGATGGCTCTGAAACGTCTCGCCGAGGAGCGCCCACTGCTGCACGTTCATCATACCGAGCAGCGCTGGGCGATCGAGCGCACGCGCGACGCGGTCCGATGCGTCGTCGGTCGTACCGGCGTTCAGCAACGCGAGTCCGCGCGCCAGTCCCGCGACGGGAGCCGCTTCCACGATGCGCGCGCTCATCACGCGGCGCAGCTCCGTCGGTGCCGACGGAGCGATCTTCGCCGCGAAATCGGCGAGCCGCTTCGCGTCTTCGAGCGCGTCGATCTCCTCTTCGATCGCCTCTTCGCGATACTGCGAGTGAGGGAACTCCTCGATCAACGCCATCCGGTCGCCGCTCGCGGCTTCGCCTTCGGTGATCGTGGAGCGGTGATAAAGCGCGAGCTCGCGAAACGGATTGCCCTTCGCGAGAAACGGCGCGAGCTTCGGCAGCGCATCCGCGTCTTCGCCGGCGTCGATCAAGGCGCGCGCGTGCAAGTAGCCGAGGGACCACTGCTTGTAGAGATCGGGATGCTTTTGCTCGATCTGTGTCAGGAGCGCGGCGAGGTCGTCGCCTTCGAGGCGGGTGAAGGACGAAGTCCACTGTTCGATGGGAGGAATCGTCGCCGGTCGTTCGACTTTCGCCTCCGTAGCAGCCGGATGCGCAACACGTGCGCGCCGAATACGCGTTCGTACCGCGACGATCGCGATGACGGTCAGCAGGAGTACGGCGCCGGAGAGAAGAAGGAGTCGCTTACGAGTCAAGAATCCTCATGGGCGAGCGTTCCCGACAGAATGGCCTGTGGAGCTCGCCTGAGGATCTCTGCTCGTGCAATCGCATAGCCAAGGATCGCGTCGACGAGCATCCGCCGCCCGTCGTGAGAAAAGAGGATCAGGATCTTCTGCTTCACCTCGCGCACTTCGATGATGTCTTCCCACCGCATCCACTGCCCGCGCTTGCCGAACAGCTTGAACAGCCGGTTCTCGTACTTCACGCCGAAGTCGCTGAAGTAGATGTGATCGCCGTACTGCAGGACCGCGGCGACGACCGTGCCGAGGAAAAGGAGGATGAGGCCGATGATCGGCAGCACCTCGAGGTCATCAGCATTCGCGGCGAGATACATGAAGAAGATCGACGCCGATGCAAACGTCGCCGCGCACGACACCAGCCGCGTCACCGGCGAGCGCTCGAACACGAGGAGGCTGTTTTCGTTCATGAATCCTTTCCGAATTCTACGTTCTACGCTCTGCGTTCCGGGTGACCCCAACTGTTACAATCCCGCGCCTCATGCGCTGGACCCGTTATTTTCTCAACACGCTGCGCGAGGATCCCTCGGACGCGGACGTCATCAGCCAGAAACTGATGATGCGCGCCGGGATGATCCGCAAAGTCGCGGCCGGCATCTACACCTACCTGCCGCTCGGACTCCGCTCGATTCACAAACTGGAACAGATCGTCCGCGAGGAGATGAACCGCGCGGGCTCCGTGGAGCTGTCGATGCCGGCCATTCAGCCGGCGGAGCTCTGGATGGAATCGGGGCGGTGGCAGAAATATGGGAAGGAGCTGCTCCGGATCAAGGACCGGCACGATCGCGATTTCGTGTTCGGCCCGACGCACGAGGAAGTCATCACCGACGCCGTCCGCGACACGATCAACTCCTACCGCCAGCTGCCGGTCAACCTCTACCAGATTCAGACGAAGTTCCGCGACGAAGTGCGCCCGCGCTTCGGCCTGATGCGCGGCCGCGAGTTCATCATGAAGGACGCGTACTCCTTCCACGCGAGCCGGGAATCGCTCGACGAAACGTACGAGGCCATGCGGGCGGCCTACAGCGCGGTCTTCCATCGCTGTTCGTTAGACCACGTTCCGGTCGAAGCCGATACCGGCAACATCGGCGGATCGGCATCCCACGAGTTCATGGTCCTCGCCCAGTCGGGCGAAGACGCGGTCGTGAGCTGCCCGAATTGCCGCTACGGCGCGAACGTGGAGAAGGCGACGTCGAAGTTTTTCGACGACGAAGTCGAGCCGCCGGCGGCGAAGCGATTGCTGAACTGCACACGCCGGGAACGAAGACCGATCGACGACGTAGGCGTTTTCCTCGAGCTCGCCCGACATCCGGCACTCGTGAAGATCAGCTCGTCTTTGAGACCGAGCTCGGTGCCATCCTGGTGCTCGTTCGTGGCGACCGTGAAGGAAACGAGATCAAGATCAAGAACCACCTCAACGCGCAGTGGATGGAAATGCATCGGCGAGTCGCCATTCTGGAACGGCACAACTCGGCGCCCAGCCTGGCTTTACGGCCTGGTCGGTCACGAAGTGCATTTCGGATTCTTGCCGATCATTCGCTCAAGGGCCGACAGCGATGGGTCGTTGGTGCGAACAAGGCGCGATACGCACTTTGACTACGCAGTTCCCGGACCGCGATTTCCGGAGCCGGAATACGGCGATTTCACGACCGCCGTCAAAGGCGATCCCTGCGTCCGCTGCGGCACGCCGCTCGAGCTCTACCGCGGCATCGAAGTCGGACACGTGTTCAAGCTCGGCACGAAGTATTCGGAGTCGATGCACTGCGAGTTCCTCGCGGAGTCGGGCGAGCGCAAGCCGATGATCATGGGCTGCTACGGCCTTGGAATCGGACGCACCGTCGCCGCCGCGGTCGAACAGAGCCACGACGCCGACGGCATCATCTGGCCGGTGCCGATCGCGCCGTTCGAGGTCGTCGTCACGTCGCTCGGCAAGGACGAAGCGGTGCAGAAGACCGCGACCGAGGTCTACGAGCAGTTGCTTGCCGCGGGCATCGACGTGCTGTTCGATGATCGCGATGAGCGTCCCGGCGTGAAGTTCAAGGACGCGGATCTGATCGGCTTCCCGCTGCGCATCGCCATCGGTGCGAAGAGTCTCGCCAACGGGCAGATCGAGTGGAGCGCGCGCAAGGATCGCGCGAAGCAGCTCGGTGCGCCGGGAGACGTCGTGGCCGCGGTGATCGACGCCATCCGTTCGGCGCGCGTCTAACCTGCTATCCTAATTGCATGCGTAAAAACGTACTGTTTTTTCTTGCGGCGCTCCTGGCGCTGCCGCTGAGCGCACAAAACGTCGACATCGAAGCCCTCTCGGGCCTGCAGTTCAACTTCGGCAATCCCGGCGCGCGGTCGCTCGGCATGGGCGGCGCGTTTCTCGGCCTCGCGGACGACGCCTCGGCCGCGGAAGCGAATCCCGCCGGCCTCTCGATCCTGCGAAAGCCTGAGTTCTCGATCGAGCTTCGCAACTACGAAGAGCAGCAGCTTTTCTCCACCAGCGGCACGTTTCCCGACGACGTCGTCCGCACGCCGTTCACGCACTACAGCAATCGCGTCGTTCCGACGTTCGCCAGCGCCGTCTTTCCGGTGAAGAAATTCACGTTCGGCGCGTACTACCACGAGCCGCTGAACAACAAAGGCGGCGGCGTGGTCTTTCCGACCTTCAACGAGTTCACCGGCGCGCAGGAGACCTTCCTGCCGAACTTCTTCCTCCCGGCCGGCGGGGGAGATCCGATCAGCGAAAAGGAATGCGATCGCCTGCGTCTCACGAATCCTTCAGCGTGCGTCGAATACCGCATCGATCCGTTCATCTCCGCGCTCGACGTCCGCCAGCGCACGTTCGGCGTCGCCGGCGCGTGGCAGGTCCATCCGAAATTCTCGATCGGCGCGACGGCGCGCTATCAGCGCTTCCGCGAGGCGGCGTTCACGTTCCGCTTCGACACCTTCTTCAACCCGAGCACCGTCTCCGTGCAGGCGACGGCGAAAGCGGACGGCGAGGATGTGACGATCGAGGAAGTGGACGACATCACGTTCGCGGTGGGATTCAAGTGGGCGCCGCACGACAAGTTCAGCGTCGGCGGCGTGTACAAGAAAGGGCCGGAGTTCAACACGCCGCTGTTCTTCGCCGGCGCGGCGACGGACAACGAGTTTCTCCAGATCGCCGACACGAAGTTCCATATCCCCGACATCGCGGGCATCGGCGTCTCCTATCGCCCGATCCCCGTGCTGACGATCAACGTCGACGCGGTGCACGTGAAGTACTCGAATCTCACCGACGACTTCGTGGCCTCGGTGGCCGACGTGCGCGGCCTTTCCGGCGACACGTTCGAGGCCGCCGACGTGACGGAGCTGCACATCGGCGCGGAGTATTTTTTCTCGACCAGGATTCCGGTCGCCATCCGGGCCGGCTTCTGGCGCGATCCGGCGCATTCGGTGACCTGGCGCGGCCCGCTCACGAATCCCAATTTCATCGCCGAGGCGCTGCTCTATCCGGAAGGACAGGCGCAGAACCACTTCTCGATCGGCGCCGGCCTGGCGTGGCCGCGGTTCCAGATCGACGCGGCGTACGACACGTCCGAGAACTACAGAGTCGCTTCGCTCTCAATGGTGACGCGCTTCTAGCGCGTCACCAGGGAATGGGAACCGGCTGACGCGCTTCGTGCGCTTCCAGCGCTTTCAGCGACACGTCCATCAACTCGAACCGCTCCCATCCCTTGAAGTCGTAATGCCACCATTCGGAGGGCAGGGGCTCGAAGCCGTGCTTCACCATGATGTCGCGCAGCAGCGCGCGATTCGCGATCACCACCGCGGGAAGGTCGTTGAAGTCGTGCCGCGCGCGTGGCGTGAAGTCGTCATACGGCGTCGGCATCGCCAACTCCACGCCGGTCTTGCGATCGATCAGCGTGAGATCGACCGCCGCGCCGCGATTGTGGCGTGAGCCTTTTGCCGGATCGGCGACGTAGTCGGGATTCTTGATCGGCTCCCACATCACCTCCGTGATCGCGGTACGGCCGGTAACCATCGAACACCTTGAGCGCCAGCCCGCGCTTCGCCAGCTCCTCGATTCGCCTCCACAAGCGCGTTTGCCGCCGGCGCGCGCAGATACGCTTTCGCGAACCGGATAGAGCGTCTTTTTCATGAAGTTGTTCGGCGTCGCGTAGCGGATGTCGGTGGCGATGACGAGGCCTGTGATCGTTGACGAGTCGTTTCGAGGATCCTCGCTGCACGAGGCGCTCGAAGGTCGCGGAGATCGGGAACGACGCGGAGTCCGTAGCGATTCGCGGGAATCGCGGTGGCGCAGGCGACGAGGAGGAGCAGCAGGGCAAACGATCGCCGACGCATCCTGCTAATGTAGCGCCGACGATGGAGCTCGACATCTTCTTCTCGATCTGCCAGACCGAAGTGGACGGCTACATGCCGTCCGAGCGGGTGATGTTCGAGAACTTCTTCGAGCAGGTCGAGTTGGCCGATCGCCTCGGATTCGGCACGGCGTGGGTGGCGGAAAGTCATCTCTCGACCGAAGTGCAGAAGTCGAATCCCGGCGCGGTGATCCCGCATTTCGTCGGCGAGATCGGCCTCAACACCGACATCCTCCAGCTCGGCCATCGCGTGTTCGCGCGGACGAAGCAGATCGGCATCGGCTCGGCGATCATGAACATCCTCTGCAACGGCGGGCCGATCGCCGCGGCCGAGCGCGTGAAGACCTTCCTCGCGCTGCACGGCCTCGATCCGAACGAGACGCGCACGCTCACCGTCGGCTTCGCCTCCGGACGCTTTCCGTTCATCAACATTCCGTACGGCATCGTGCCGCGCGACGACTTCGAGCGCGCGCACTGGCCGGCGGTGAAGAACAAGATCTTCGAGGAGGCGACGGAGATCTTCCTCCGGCTGTTGAAGGGCGAAGTGCTCAACTCAGACATGGTTGCGCCGCGTTTCATCGAGGGGACGCAGCTCGAGCCGCGCTGGCGTTTTCCGAATCTGAAGATCGTCCCGCAGGAGCCGCGCATGGATCTGTTGCGCCTCTCCATCGGCTCGCACGATCCCGCCACGCAGATCTTCGCCAACACCATCCTGCCGGTCGGCGTGTTCAACCTCTCGATCACGCCCGGCGACGAGATCGAGAAGACGAACGAGCGGATGCGTGGGGCATATCAGGGCACCTGGGAGCGGCGGTTGATGCCGCGCACGGTGCTCGTGTTCATCAACGACGACGCCGCGAAAGCGGCCGAGGAAGCGCGCGATGCGCTGTCGAACTACTGGCGCGCCCTCGAAGGCACGCTCGACGAAGAAAAAGTGCGCCGCGCGACGAACAACGCCCTCGTCGGCGACGCGGCCGCGATCGCCGCGCAGATGCGCGAGCGCTTCCATCCCGAAGACCGGCTGATGCTCTGGTTCGACTTCAATAATCATGACTCGAAACGAGTCATGAAAAATATGTCCGATTTTATGGAGAAAGTCGTCCCGCAGGTATGACGACCATCGAAACCTTCGACGAAACCGCAGCCGTCAACTTCGCGCGGGCCATGCCGAACTGGCAGCCGCTCGTCGAGTACCGGCGCAACGGCGTCGCCGAGAACACCATTCACGGCGCGGTGTCGTGGGTGTCGGGGCGCAATCTCATCTACTCGTTCGGCGGCAACGTCGAGGTCTACGGGCGCTCGATGGTCAAGCCGATCATGATGAAAGTCTTCGCCAAGGAGTTCGGGAGCGCGCTGACCAGCGAGCAGAAAGCGATCTCCGTCGCCTCGCACAACGGCGACGCGGAGCACGTCGCCACCGCGCGCTCGATCCTCCGCGAGGCGGAGTGGGGGATGATGCAGGCGCCGCTCGACGTGCCGCTCGTGCAGTTCGGCCGGCAGGTGCGCCGCCCGCGCCGCTGGTATCACTGCTGTTCCGGCGAGCACGCCGCGATCCTGCGCGGCTGCAAGCTCAAAGGCTGGCGCCGCGTCGGCTACGTCTGGCCGCATCATCCGTTTTTCCAGGACTACCTGCGCTACCTGCGCGGCGTGCTCGCGCCCGACTGGACGAACGGAACCATTGCCAAAGATGGCTGCGGACTGCCGACCGTCTCGATGACCGTCACCGATCTCGCGAAGCTCTTCGCGAACCTCGTCACCGAGCGCCACGACGACTGGATCTGGGACGCGATGATTTCGCATCCCGATCTCATCGGCGGCTTCAATCGCCTCGACTCGACGATCCTCAAAGCGTGCGACGGCCGCGTGCTCGCGAAAGAAGGCGCCGACGGTCTTCTCGGTCTCTCGATCGAGCATCCCGAATATCCCGACGGCCTCGGCGTCGTGGTCAAGATCGCCCACGGCTGGAACCCGCAGGCGACGTGGTACATCGCCCGCTACATCCTCGGCGTCCTCGGATTCGAGTTCCGCAACCCGTACAAACTGCGGCGCCAGAAACCGTTCATCGTCCCCGAGGTCATCCCGCCGAATCTGCGGGAGCGCATGGGTGCGATCGTGCCGTGGGACTCGTGGGATCCGGACATTGATCGGTGGGAGTTTGATCCTTCCGAGTTTATCCCGCGCGAAGACGCGGGATCTCCGGTGGCGCCGCGATGAGGTTGGCTAACTTCATTGGCGGCGCGTTCGTGCCACCGCGAGCGGCACGTACTTCGAAGACATCGAGCCCGCGACGGCGGAGGTGTTCGCCGAGTGCCGGACAGCGACGCCGCGGACGTCGACAACGCGGTGCAGGCGGCGAAGAGCGCGTTTCCGGCGTGGAGCCGCACGCCGGCCGAGGAGCGGTCGCGGATTCTGCTCAAACTGGCGGACTGCATCGAGCAGAACCTCGAGCCGCTTGCGCTGCTCGAGAGCCGCGACAACGGCAAAACGCTCTCGCTCGCGCGCCGCCTCGACATCCCGCGCGCGGTGGCGAACTTCCGCTTCTTCGCGACGGCGATCCTGCATCACGCAAGCGAAGCGCATGTGACCGACGCCGCGGCGCTCAACTACACCCTGCGCCAGCCGCTCGGCGTCGCGGGCCTGATCTCGCCGTGGAACCTGCCGCTGTACCTGCTGACGTGGAAAGTCGCGCCGGCGATCGCCAGCGGCAACACCTGCGTCGCCAAGCCCTCGGAGCTGACGCCGTTGACCGCGCATCGCCTCGCCGAGCTCTCGCTCGAAGCGGGACTGCCGGCGGGCGTCCTGAACATCGTCCATGGCTACGGACCAAAGGCGGGAGCGGCGCTGGTCGAGCATCGTGACGTGCCGATGATCTCGTTCACCGGCGGCACGGTCACCGGCGCGCGTGTCGCGGCGACCGCGGCACCGATGTTCAAGAAGCTCTCGCTGGAGCTCGGCGGCAAGAATCCGACGGTCATCTTCGCCGACGCCGATCTCGATCAGGCCATCACCACCGGACTCCGATCCGCGTTCTGGAATCAGGGCGAGATCTGCCTCTGCGGCTCGCGCATGTTCGTCGAGCGCTCGATTTACGAGCGTTTCGTCGACGCATTCGCGGAGCAGACGAAGGCGCTGCGCATCGATGAAGACTACGGCGCGCTCGTGAGCGAGCCGCATCTCGAGAAAGTCCTCGGCTACATCGAGCTCGCGAAAGAAGAAGGCGGCACGATCGTCGCCGGCGGACGGCGCATCGACCGCCGCGGCTATTTCGTCGAGCCGACCGTGATCACCGGCCTCGGCACGGACTGCCGCGTGCTGCAGGAGGAGATCTTCGGCCCCGTCGTCACGGTCACGCCGTTCGATGATGAAGAGGAAGCGCTTCGTTTCGCGAACTCGACGCGCTACGGGTTGTCGGCGTCGATCTGGACGCGCGATCTGCAGCGCGCGCATCGCGTCGCGGCGGCGATCGACAGCGGAACGGTCTGGATCAACTGCTGGCTGCTGCGCGACCTGCGCGTGCCGTTCGGCGGCATGAAAGACAGCGGCGTCGGGCGCGAGGGCGGATTCGAGTCGCTCAACTTCTTCACGGAGGCGAAGAATGTCTGCGTCAAGCTTTGAGGAGCCGGCCCGATGGAGCCTCGCCAAACGCATCGCGTTCCGCTTCGCCTTCTCCTATCTCGTCCTCTATAACTTCCCGTTTCCGTTCGACTACGTGCCGCTCCTGTACCCGCTGGTCGGCTGGCACGAGAAGCTCCTCGCGACGTTGATCTACCGGCCGGTCAGCGAGCAACTGTTCGGCATTCCGTTCGTGCTCCGCTCAAACGGCAGCGGCGATCAGGCGGCCGCGTACGTCCGCGTGCTTTGCCTGCTCCTCGTCGCCATCGTCGTCACGGTGCTCTGGTCGATCCTCGATCGGCGGCGCGCGCACTACGCGCGGCTCCACGAATGGCTGCGCGTCTACATCCGCTTCGCGCTCGCCTTCATCATGCTTGCGTACGGCGTGGTGAAACTCCTGCCGTCGCAATTCCCGCCGCCGACGCTCGATCGCCTCCTGCAGCCGTTCGGCGACGCCTCTCCGATGGGATTGCTCTGGACGCTCATGGGGTCGTCCCCGATGTACAGCTTCTTCGGCGGCGTCGGCGAAACGCTCGGCGGGCTCTTGCTGCTGTTCCGCCGCACGACGCTCCTCGGCGCGCTGGTGTCCTTCGGCGTCATGATGAACGTTCTCGTGCTGAATTTCGGCTACGACGTACCGGTGAAGCTCTTCACGTTGCACATCGTGGCTATGTCGGTCTTCCTCGTCCTTCCCGATCTGCGCCGGCTGCTCGATTTCTTCGTGCTCCACCGTGAGCCGGACCTTCTGCCATCGAAGCGGCTGCGCATCGCCGGAATCGCGATATGCACCGTGTTCACGCTCTACGTCCTGTACACGATGGTCGGCGAGACGCCCACCGCCATTCCCCGCTCGCCGCTGTACGGGATCTGGAACGCCGACACGATCGTCATCAACGGCGTCACGCCCGCGCCGAACGATCCGGCGCGCTGGCGGCGCGTCGTTTTCGATAGTCCGCGCTGGCTCGCATTACAGACCATGGATGACAGCCGGACCCGCTTCTCTCTCAAGCTCGATCAGAAAAAGAAAACGATGGAAGTGGAGAAGCGTGACGAGGTCAATGCGAAGTCGATCCTCCACTATCAACAGCCCGATCCCAATACGATCGTGCTCGACGGCGTGATCGACAAAAAGAACGTGCACGCCGTGCTGCACAAAGCGCCGATCCCGACGTTCCGTCTGACCACGCGCGGCTTCCACTGGATCAATGAGAGTCCGTACAACAGGTGAACTATGAGCAAAGGTGAAATCGTCGGCGGTCTTCTCGCGCCGCATCCGCCGCACATCGTCTACGGCGAAAACCACTGGCGCAACGAGCCGAAGTCCGAGTGCGGCTGGGAAGTGCTGCGCTGGGGCTACGAGCGCGCGCGCAAGCACTTCCTCGCGAAAAAGCCGGATGTGCTGCTCGTCCACTCGCCGCACTGGCAGACCGTGATCGGCCATCACTTCCTCGGCCTCCCCGAATTCCACGGCCTCTCCGTCGATCCGATCTTCCCGAATCTCTTCCGCTTTCAATACGACCTCAAAGTCGACGTCGAGCTCGCGGAGCTGATCGCCGAAGAAGGGAAGCAGGACGGGCTGAACACGAAGATGATGCGCAACCCGAACTTCCGCGTCGACTACGGCACGATCGTCTCGTGTCACATGATGAATCCCGATTGGGACATCCCCATCGTCGGCATCTCCTCGAACAATTCTCCCTATTACTTCTCCAACGAAATGGGCCAGGCCCAGATGGTCAAGCTCGGCCAGGCCACGCGCCGCGCGATCGAAAAAAGCGGCCGCCGCGCCATCCTCCTCGCCTCGAACACCCTCTCCCACCGCCACTTCACCACCGAGCCCGAAATCCCCGAAGACATGTCCCGCGAGCACGTCTACGAACACTCCGGCTACCTCTGGGACATGCAGGTCCTCGACCTCATGCGCAGCGGCCGCACGAAAGAGCTGATCGCCGTCCTCCCCGAGTTCATGGACCACGCCGTCTCCGAGGTGAAGGCGGGATCGTTGGCCTGGATGCTCTCGGCGTTGAACTTTCCTGATTATCCGGGAGAGGTTTATGGGTATTGGACGGTGATTGGGACGGGGAATGCGGTGGTGGGGTGGGATCCGCAACTCAAAGAGAAAGCAACGACGCAGGGAGCGGTTGCGTGATTCAGAAGGCGTACATCGTTCCCGGACAACCGCACATTCTCCTCGGCGCCGACAAGAACTCCGGCTGGGCGAAACTAAAGTCCGCGTACGAAGCGATCGGCCGCGAGATCGCCACCTCCGGCGCGGAGCTGATGCTCGTCTACTCTACGCAGTGGTTCTCGGTCATTGGCCATTTGTTTCAGGTTGACCCCAAGCCGAAATGGACGCTCGTCGATCAAAACTGGTACGACCTCGGCGAGATCCCCTACGAATTCCGCGTCGATCCCGAATTCGGAACGCTGTACGCGAAGCTCTGCAAAGAGCACGGGATGCAGGCGGCAACCGTCGCGTATCACGGCTTTCCGATCGACACCGGCACGGTCGTCGCGCTGAAGCTGCTCAATCCCAACAACGCCATTCCCGCCTCCGTCGTCTCCTGCAACATCTACGCGGAGCGGGAGGAGACGCGCGCGCTTGGATATGCGGCGCGGGCGGCGATCGAGGCGTATGGGAAGAAGACGATCGTCGTCATCGTGACGAATCTCTCCAATCGCTACGAAGTCGGCGACATCGATCCGGCGCACGATCGGATCTCGTCGCAGAAGGACGACGAGTGGAATCGCAAGATCCTCGAGATGCTCGGCGAGGGGCGGCTCGAGGACGTCGCGCAGGTGGCGCGCGATTTCGCGCGCGAGGCGAACGCCGACATGGGCTTCAAGGCCATCTGGTGGCTCGGCGCGGTGATGGGGGAGCACAACAAGTACGACGGCAAGGTCTGGGAGTACCAGCCCGTCTGGGGCACCGGCAGCGCGATCGTGGAGCTGACGCCGAACGAGCGGAAGCAGATCGACTGGGAAAAAGAATTCGACGAAGGTCCGGTGGCGACGTTCGCGGACGCTACGCCGAGCGGCACGGGCCTCGAGACGCACAACGTGCTCGCCGAAAGCCCGACGCACGACCTCGGAACGCCGGCGTCCTCGCCGGCTGATCAGGCGGCGTCCCCGCCGCCTCCCGCCGAGACGGCGGCGTTCCGCACCGAGCGCGCGCCGAAGCCGGTCGGCCCCTATCCGCACGCGCGCCGCGTCGGCAACTTCCTCTTCCTCTCCGGCATCGGCCCGCGCAAGCCCGGCACGGGCGAAGTTCCGGGGATGAACGACATCGAGATTCAGACGCGCGCCGCGATCGAGAACGTGCGCGCGATTCTCGAAGACGCCGGCAGCTCGCTCGAGAAAGTGCTCGACGTGACGGTCTACCTCACGGACATGAAGCGAGACTTCGAGCGCTTCAACAAGATCTACGCCGAGTACTTCGGCACCATCCAGCCGACGCGCACGACCGTCGGCGTCGACTCGCTGCCGACGCCGATTTGCGTGGAGCTGAAGGTGATCGCGTCGGTGTGAAAACCCTCGTCATCCTGAGCCGCGTAGACGGCGAAGGATCTCCGCCTCGGAGCTCATGCCACGCAGCCGAGATCCTTCGGCGTCTGTGCGCGCCGCAGGTGACGAACGACACCGCGTTTCCGGTGGCGTCGAATGGGAAGGCGGTCACGGCGTGGCTGGCGATGAGGTTGATCGACGTGCACCAGCCGTGTTGCAGCAGGCGGCGGTGAATCTTCCGGACACACCCGCGCATCGGCGGATCACGCCCGAGCATCTGCTCACGCACACATCCGGGCTCGGCAACTTTCTGCGGGACCGCGAGCGCAAGCTTCGCTTCACGCCCGGCGCGCGATTCGAGTACTCGGGAGTCGGATTCATGGTGTTGCAGGAGTTGCTCGAGCGCCGCACGGATCGCGGGCTCGACGAGCTTGCATCGGCGCTGCTCTTTCATCCCGCGGGAATGACGCATAGCTGGTTCGGCACGCGTCCATCGAACGTCACCCGCGTCGCCCGGCCGCACATTCCTCTCCTGCGCGCGCTTGCGCCGTTCACCATCGTCGCGGCGCCGGTCTTTCTCGTCCTTTCCATGATTCTTCTCATCGCGCGCCGGCTGCGCAGAAAACTCGTCATCGCAGCAGCGATCGTCTCCGCCGTCGCCGCGTTTGCGTTTCTCTGGAATCGCGCCGGCGCATGGGATCTCGCGCTCTGGTTCTCGCTCGTGCCGGCATTTCTGTTCACGCTGATCGCCGCGGTTGCAGTCAGCCGTTTGCGATGGGCGGCGCTGCTGTTGGTGCTCGCCGTCGTTTGGGCCGCGCCGATGCCCATCCCGCTGATCGCGCGGACGAGCGTTCGCGCGAACGCCGCATCAAGCCTGCACGCGAGCGCGTCCGACCTCGCGCGCTTCCTGATCCTCCTCAGCACGAGCGCGCCGGCGGAGATGACCCGCGCGCATCGGAACATCGACGCCGTTTCGGCGTGGGGATTGGGCGTCGGCATCGAGCGGCATCGCGGCGGACGCGATCTATGGCACTGGGGCAGCAATCCCGGCGCGAAGAGCATCATGATCATTTGTCCCGAGACCGGCGACGGCGTGGTCGTCGTCACGAACGGCGCCGGCGGCTCCGATCCGATGCGTGCGATCGCGGAGCGCGCACTCGGGCGAAAGGGATGCTGGCGTCCCGGCTGCGCTACGTGAAGAGATAGCGCTGGATCAGGTCCGCCGCGAGGCGCGTCTCCCGCTGCAGCTCGCGTGGCGTGAGCGTCGACGCGCGCGCGAGGAGCGACCAGAAGTGCCGGTCCATCATGCGCGCGAACGCCGGAAGGTCGGCGTCGGGACGCGGTTGCAGCGCGCGAAAAAGATTCAGGATGCGCCCCTGCGTCCACTGCTCGATCTGCGTGTGCATGTCACGCAGCTCGGGATCGGTGAGGATCGCTTCATGCCACGCGCGGATGACGCCGAAGTATTCGAGATCGGTGCGGAAGAGCGCGGCGACGAAAGGCCGCAGCTCCTTCGTGGCGGTAAGGTTGATGGCGCCGAGGCGCTCGGTCAGCTCGTTCATCAGCACGACCAGCAGCTGTTTCTTCGAGCGGAAGTAGAGATAGAACGCGCCGGAGGCTATCCCCGCGCGCGTGGTGATGTCGGCGATCGACGTCGCTTCGTAGCCCTTCTCGCGAAACAGCGCGCGTCCCGCCTCGAGCAACTTCGCCCGCTTCCCCACGCTGCGCGCCTGTTGCGGCGCGGGCGGCATCTGTTCTGAGGATGCGAGCAGCGGCCGCTTCACCGCCCCGCCCACGCACCCGCCACCGCGCCGCCGCAACAGATCAGCATCCAGCCGCCGAACAGTCCCGCCGCCGCGGGCGCGACGTTGGGGAAGAGCGAAGCGAAAAAGATGCAGGAGAAGGCATCGAGGATCAGCGTCGGAAGCGCGAGGAGCGTCACGCCCTCGACCGCATCGACGCGCATGCCGCGGAACAGGGCCAGCGCGACGAGCGCCATCAGGACGAAGCTGGCGAGGTAAAGAAGGAGAGCGCGTCCCGGTTGCAGCAGGTGCTGGCCGGCGAGGCGAATGACGACCGTTCCAACGAGCCAGAACAGCAGGCCGACGAGCAAAACGCGGATGCGAACAGGCGTAAACATGAAGTCATATTCATGTTTAACGAAGGGATCTGTCAAGCCGAAACGTTGGCATTTTTTTCGCTCTAAGCAGACTCGGCTAACCAATGTTCAGGAGCGGTAGTAGTGAAAACTCAACAAGTTGCATCGACTGGTGTCGACGGACTCGACCATATTCTGTGCGGCGGTTTTCCCCGCAATCACGTCTACCTCTTACAGGGCGATCCGGGCGTCGGCAAGACGACCCTCGGTCTGCAATTCCTCCTCGAGGGCGTCCACAACGGCGAGACCTCGATGTACATCACGCTCTCGGAGACGAAGAGCGAGCTGCATGCCGTCGCGGAATCGCATCACTGGGACATCAGCGGCGTCCACATCTACGAGGAGCTCGTCGGCGAGGAGAGCATCGCCGATGACGAGACGACCGTCTTCTATCCCGCCGAAGTAGAGCTGGGGAAGACGATCAAGGCGATGCTCACCGAGGTCGATCGGGTCAAGCCCGATCGCGTCGTCCTCGACTCGCTCTCGGAGATCCGCCTTCTCGCGCAAAGCACGTTGCGCTACCGCAAGCAGATTCTCGCGCTGAAACAATTTTTCTCCGGACGCAACATCACCGTCTTCTTTCTCGATGACCGCACCGGAGACGTGAACGACATGCAGCTGCAGAGCGTTCCGCACGGCGTCGTGGAGCTGGAGCGCTACACGCCGTTGTACGGAGCGGCCCGGCGGCGGATGCAGATCGTGAAGATGCGCGGCCTCAACTTCCGCGACGGCTATCACGACTTCGCCATCCTCACCGGCGGCATCATCGTGTATCCGCGTCTCGTCGCGGCCGAGCACCGCCACATCGTGAAGCTCGAGCGGTTGTCGAGCGGCATCGAGACGCTCGACACGATGCTGGGCGGCGGCGTCGATCGGGGCACGAGCACGCTGATCATGGGTCCGGCCGGTTCCGGCAAATCGGCGCTGTCGACGCAGTACGCGATTGCGGCGGCGAAGCGCGGCGAGCACGTGAGCATGTTTCTCTTCGAGGAGAGTCTCTCCAGTCTCTTCAATCGCTCGACGTCCCTCGGCATACCGCTGCAGGAGTACGTTGACAACGGCTCGATTACCGTCCGGCAGGTCGATCCCGCGCAGCTGCAGCCGGGCCAGTTCGCGCATCTCGTGCAGCAGGCCGTGGAAACGGACGGCACGCGCGTGCTGACCATCGACAGTCTGAACGGCTATCTGAATGCCGTTCCCGAGGAAAGGTTCCTGATCCTGCACCTGCACGAGTTGCTCAGCTACCTCGGGCAGCACGGCGTGGCGACGTTTCTCGTCTTCACGCAGGCGGGGCTCGTCGGACCGATGCATTCCGTCGTCGATCTCAGCTATCTCGCCGACTGCGTCGTGCTGCTGCGCTACTTCGAAGCGCACGCGAAAATTCGCAAAGCGATCTCCATCATCAAGAAGCGCGGCGGCGAGCACGAGACCTCGATCCGCGATTTCGTGCTCTCGCGCGCCGGCATCGAGATCGGCAACGCGCTCGAAGGGTATCGCGGGGTGCTCACCGGCATTCCCAACTACGAGCGCGTGGTGGAGGAGATCCGGAGCAAATGACGGTGGCGGCCGAGTTCGCGGATCGCATCCTCATCGCCGCGCCGGTCGGACGCGACGCGGAGTTGTTGTGTGCGCAGCTCGAGAAGGCCGGCATGCAGTGCGAGACGTATCGCGATCTCGAGGAGCTTTGCCGCGAATTCGAGAAAGGCGCGGGGGCGATGCTGTTCACCGAGGAAGCGCTGCCGCCGCATGCGATGCGCACCCTGGTGCGCGCGCTGGAGACGCAGCCGGCGTGGTCGGAACTGCCGGTCATGATTCTCACCGGCCTGCCGTCGCTCGAGGTGAAAGTGCGTTCCTTTCACGAGCTCGCGCGACGCACGAACGTGACGCTCATCGACCGGCCGGTGCGCATCCAGAGCCTGATCAGCACCGCGCAATCGGCGATTGCTGCGCGGCGGCGGCAGTACGAAGTGCGCGAGCTGATGGAAAAGCTCGAAGACCGCGTGCACGAGCGCGATCGCTTTCTGGCGATTCTCGGCCACGAGCTGCGCAATCCCCTCGGCGCGATCCTGCTCGCCTCGCAGATGATCGACGCCGACGAAAAGCTGGACGGCGAGCACGCGCGTCTCATCGAGCGCCAGTCGCGCCATCTCACGCGCATCGTCAACGACCTGCTCGATCTCTCGCGCGTCGTCTCCGGAAAAATCGTCATCAAGCCTCAGGTCGTCGACTTGCGCCGCGTCGCCCAGCAGACGCTGGAGACGCTCCGGGAATCGGCGCGCTCGCACGAAGTGACGGTCGAATTGCGAAGCCCGAATGAGCCGCTGTCCGTCAGCGCCGATCCGGTGCGCATCGATCAGATCATCAACAACGTCCTGACGAACGCCATCAAATACACGCCGGAGAACGGACACGTCATCGTCGCGCTCGAGCGCGATGACGACCACGCCATCGTGCGCGTCGAAGACGACGGCGTCGGCATCGCGCCGGAGCGCATCGGCACGATCTTCGAGCTTTTCGCGCAGGCCGAGAACGCAATCGGGCGCTCGCAGGGCGGCATGGGCATCGGCCTCGCGCTCGTGCGTACGCTCGTCGAGCTGCACGGCGGATCGATCGATGCGAAGAGCGACGGAATCGGCAAAGGCAGCAACTTCATGATTCGCTTTCCGCTCGCGGCCGCGGGCGCGATGCTCGCGGAGCCCGCGCCGCGCGTCGAGCGCGAGCCTTTGCCGCCGCGCAAAATCGTGATCGTCGAGGACAACACCGATGTCCGCGAGCTGCTGCGCCTTCGCCTCAAGCGCCTCGGACACGACGTCGATGCCGTCGGCGACGGCGTGAGCGGCGTCGAGATGATCGTCGGCACGAAGCCGCACATGGCGCTGATCGACATCGGCTTGCCGCGCCTCGACGGCTATCAGGTCGCGACGCAGGTTCGCTCGCGCCTCGGCGGCGGCGTCGTGCTCGTGGCCGTCAGCGGATTCGGCCAGCCGGAGGACAAACGCAAAGCGGCCGAGGCCGGCTTCGACGATCATCTGACCAAGCCGGCTGATGTGCAGGACATCGAGAATCTCCTCGCGCGATTTCCCGTCAAGGAATGAATCGCCGCCGTGGGCGATTGGACAAGACACAACGTCGTCCAATGTCGCCTATGGTTCTCCTGGTAGAAGCTGACGCGGATTTTCGGTCCGCGATCTCGTCTGCGCTGACGCGCGCCGAATACGACTGCGATGCAGTTGCGACGCCGGCCGCTGCGCTGCTGAAGCTGCGCGAGCACGACTACTCGTACGTGCTCGTCGACGACGACTCTACGGAATTGAGAGCCGCACTGCTCGAACAGGAAGGCAAAGTCATCTTCATCACCGACGAGGATGAAGCGCCCGAGACGCTGCGCAAGCCGTTCGACAACGAGCAGTTGCTTTCGCGATTGCGCTAGGCGTACGCTCCCTCCGCCTTAATTCCTTCCACCGGCAAGAGAGAGGAGAGATGTCCATGAACAGGAGATCGGCCCGCGGTGTCTTCGTGCTCGTGCTTCTCGTAATCGTGTCGCTCCCGTTGTTTGCTCAGAACAAAGCGCGCGCTGCGGCGCGAAAAGTGGAGCGCGCCGCGCGTAATGCCGTCCGCGCGGTCATCGGGCAGAACACGGTCGTTCCGGGTTGTCCCGGATCGGGCGTCGAGCTCAAGGAGCCGACCCCCCTGGAGGTCGATGAAAAGACGCACGCGCTCAACACCACGTTCGACGTGGTGATGGAAAAACGCTCCGTGCCGAGCTACACGCAGAACGGTCCGAACAACACCTGGATCTGCGAGATGGTCGAGTACGACCTGCGGATGTACAAGGATCCGAAGGATGGGAAGGCGAAGTACCCCGGCCCGACGCTGATGGTGCGGCGCGAGAGCGACGACTACAAGCCGGGCGATCGCTGGAGCATCCTGCTGCAGAACCATCTCCCCGAGACTCACGAGGACTGCTCGTGGGCGGGACCGGATGGAAAGGGACGCGGTACCTGCGACTGCTCGCTCTCGCCGAAGCCGCGTTGCTGCGGCGACACCACGCCGCCGAACGGCATGAACTGCTTCCACGGCGACAACACCACGAACCTCCACTTCCACGGCACGCACGTCTCGCCGCAGTCGCCGCAGGACTACGTCCTGCTGCAGCTCTCGCCGTTCGGCACGACGAAGGGCAACGTGATGATGGGGAAGGAATACGAAGAGGTCGGCGAGTTCCAGTACGCCGTCAATCCGCTGCCGGACAATCAGGCCGAGGGAACGCACTGGTATCACCCGCACAAACATGGATCGACGTCCGAGCAGGTCGGCAACGGCATGGCCGGTGCGATCATCATCAAGGGGCCCTTCGATATCTGGCTGACCGATTACTACAAGAAGCGCAACCGCTCCCTGCGCGAGAAAGTCATCGACGTGCAGAACATTCACGAGCTGAACTTCACGGCTCCGCCGGCGAAGCGCGCCACGCCGATCCCGCTGCTCAACGGCCAGCTCGTACCGCAGATCACGATGTACAAAGGCGAGATCCAGCGCTGGCGCTTCGTCAACGCCAACATCGACGCCGACGCGCAGCTGGTCATCGACTTCAACGGCGTCGACGGCGGCAGCGCCGTCGATCCCGACGCGCGGCAGATCGCCATGGACGGCGTGCAGTTCAGCCGCAGGAACTATCAGTGCCAGCCGCTGCTCGACGCCACGCCGTGCGATGGCCAGATCAGCGATCTCAAATTCATGTTCTCGCCCGGCAACCGCGCGGACTTTTTGATCAAGGCCCCGAACGCGGTCGGCGAGTTCTTCGTGCCGTACGAGATCTTCGGCGCGATCGAAGAACAGGGAACGGCGCCGGTGCGCGATCCGCGCGGCGGCGCGCGCAGCGCGGTTGAGCTCGCGGTGTCGCGCGCGCGCGCCGCACTCGACGCGGTTGCGCCCGGAACCTCGCAGCCGGCGCTGCTCTCCATCAGCGTCATCGATTGCCCGCTCAAAGACGGCTGCGCGATGGACTATCCGGCGGTCGACGATTATCCCGACCTGCCGGGATTCCTCCGCCCGATCACCCCGAATCGCCCGCAGCAGAACGTGCAGTTCCAGATCCTCAACACCGCCGGCAAGCCGCAGCCGAATCCCGCGCCGGCCGGCATCTTCGGCATCTGGGTCAAGGGCCAGAACAACGACAAGCAGATGCAGTTCGACGACACCTGCGCGAACTTCACGATCCCGCTCGATCCCGACGGCGGCGAGGAGTGGCACATCTCGCAGAACGGCAACCGCGGCAAGAACGCCGAAGGGCAGTTCCTTCCGTTCCACGTCTTCCACATCCACACGAATCCGTTCCAGGTGGTGAGCACGTACACGCTCGCCGGGCAGAAGGTCGTCTATCCCGACCCGATCTGGCAGGACAGCATCACCCTGCCGAACAACACGACTCCGACTGATCCGAACAATCCCGCCACCGAGGTCGTGATCCGGCAGCGCTTCGAGGATTACACCGGACCGTACGTGCTGCACTGTCACTTCCTCGGCCACGAAGACCGCGGAATGATGCTCAGCGTGCAGACCGTCTGTCCGAATCAGCAGGACTCGTGGAGCGAGACCTCCACGACGCAGAAGGAATGCACGTTCGGCAAGTTCGTCAAAGCCTGGCCGCCGTGCAAACCGAAGACGGGCACGGAGACCTCACACTCGCACTAACGGGCGAACACCCCTCATCCGCCCTTCGGGCACCTTCTCCCCTCACGAGGGGAGAAGGGCGCTCGCGGCGAGTGTGCGTCGAGAGCCCCTCTCCCCGCCGCGCGGGGAGAGGGTGGCCGAAGGCCGGGTGAGGGGAGCACGACTCGCACTAACATGGGTCCGTGCACCCCGGCGACCGAATTGCGCAGTACACGATCATCGAGCGCATCGGCGCCGGGGGCATGGGCGAGGTCTACAAAGCGTGCGACACGCGGCTCGGCCGCTACGCCGCGCTGAAGCTGCTGCCGCCCAGCGTCACGGCGGATGAAGAGCGCGTGCGGCGATTCGTGCGCGAAGCCAAGTCGGCGTCGGCGCTGACGCATCCGAACATCGTCACGATCTACGACGCCGATCGCGCCGGCACGACGTGGTACATCGCCATGGAGCTCGTCGACGGCGAAACGCTGCGCATGCGTTTGCGGCGCGGCGGCGTCGACTTTGCCACCGCCGCGTCGCTCGTCGCGCAGACGGCCGACGCGCTCGCGAAAGCGCATTCGCACGGCATCGTCCATCGCGATCTCAAGCCCGAGAACATCATGGTCACGGCCGACGGATTCGCGAAGGTGCTCGACTTCGGACTGGCGAAGCTGATGTCGATGATTCTTCAATCGACACCGATCTCACCGCCGACGGCGTGATTGTCGGCACGATCAGCTACATGTCGCCCGAGCAGATCCGCGGCGGCGCGGTCGATGCGCGCTCCGATGTCTTCGCCCTCGGCTGCGTGCTCTACGAGCTCGTCTCGCTGCGCCGCCCGTACGCCGCGCCGAGCGCGCGCGAGTCGCTGCATCGCACGCTGTTCGACGACCCGGAGCGCTTCGACGCGCCGTCCGAACTGAAGTGCGTCATCGATCGCTGCCTGCGCAAACGCCCCGAGGAGCGGTATGCGTCGGCGAAAGAGCTCGCGTCCGATCTGCGGCGATTCCTGCGCCGCCTCGAGCGCGAAGCCGAGCCGCCGCCGCTCTCGATCGCCGTGCTTCCGTTCCGCGATCTCACCGCGTCGCCCGACAACGCGCACATCGGCCACGGCCTCGCCGACGCGATCACGACCGAGCTCGCGGCGAGCCGGAAGTTGATCGTGCGTCCGACGTCCGCGGTGGCGATGTTCCGCGATTCCGATCCGACCGCCGCCGGCCGCGCCCTTGGCGTCGATGCCGTGGTCGACGGCGCGTTCCAGCGCGCCGGCGCGCGGCTGCGCGTCACCGTGCAACTCGTGAGCACCGATGGCGCGCGCTCGCTGTGGGCGACGAAGCTCGACTCGTCGCTCGACGATCTCTTCGACATGCAGGACGAAGTGGCGCGCCGCATCGCCGAGTCGCTTTCGATCGATCTCCGCCAGGCGCCGCGAACCGCGCAGCCGGCGGCGAGCGCGAACGAATGGCTGATGAAGGGAAGCTCGCGCTGTCGATGGACACGATCGAGAAGATCAAGGAAGCGATGGACGCGTTCACCACCGCGATCTCGGTCGACGCCCAGTTCGCGCCGGCGTGGGCCGGGCTCGCCGATGTGTATGCGCGGCTGGCGTTCGATTGGGATCCGGGCGGCGAGTGGTACCGCAAGGCGACCGAGGCCTCGGAGCGCGCGCTGGTGATCGAGCCCAATCTCGCCGAGGCGCACTACGTTCTCGGGCGGCTCGTCTGGTCGCCGCAGAGCCGCTTCGACTACCTGGCGGCGATGCGCCATTTCGCCGCGGCGCTGCAACTGAATCCGAATCTCGCGGAGGCGCACTGCCGCCTCGGCGTGCTGCTCTTTCACGTCAACGCGCTCGCTGAGTCGGAAGAAGAGCTCAGGCTCGCGGTGCGCATCAATCCCGCCGACGCGGTCTCCGAGCTGCATCTCGCGACCTGCGCGTTCATTGCGGCAGACTACGAGAAATGTCTCGCGCTGCTGCACGAGCGGATGGAGCGCGCCGGCCATGCGTGGCCGTACTACATGAAATCGCACGCGCTGATCCGGCTGAACCGCGACGCCGAGGCGGTCGCGCTCACCGACCTCTCCGCGCTGCTCTTTCCGGAGACCGCGTTCTACCTTCCGCTGCGCGTCATCCTTGCCGCGCGCGCCGGCGATCGCGCGCGGACGCTCGAGCAAATCCAGCGCACGATCGAGCACGAGAACGCGTACGGTCACTACCATCACGCGCAGTACGACATCGCCTGCGCGTATGCACTCCTCGGCGAGCGCAACCTCGCGCTGCAGTGGCTGCGTGACGCGGCCAGCAACGGCTATCCGTGCGCCACGCAGCTCGAGCGCGACGCACTTCTCACCAACGTGCGCGGCGACGCGTTCGACGCGCTCATCACCGAGCTCCGCGCGCTCGGCGACGAGCACCGCCGGTTGTACCTCGAGCTCGTGCCGCGCGGGAGTGACGATGCGACCACGCTACGCAGGCCCAATGGCTCATAGTTTGCTTGCCGTCTCACGAAACCATGCTCCAATCAGCCCCCGCATCTGAGCACGCGGTCCAGTTCTACGAAAAAGACGACTTCCTCTGTGATCGCGTGGCCCATTTCATCGCCGAAGGCCTCGGCGCCGGCGAGCCGGCGGTGGTCATCGCCACGAACGATCATCGCAGCGCCGTGCTGGCGCAACTCAGCGGTCGCGGCTGCGATCTCGAGCGCGTCACGTTCTTCGACGCGCGCGAAACGCTCGAACAATTCATGTCCGGCGCGATGCCGGACGAGCAGAAGTTTTACGCGATCATCGGCGGCGCCATCACGGCGCGGGCGAACGGCGGCGGACGCATCCGCGCGTACGGCGAGATGGTCGATCTGCTCTGGCGCGACGGCAAACCCGATGCGGCGATCCGTCTCGAAGAGCTTTGGAACGGACTCGCGAGCCATCATGACTTCTCGCTGCTCTGCGCCTATCCGATGAGCAACTTCCTTCGCGAGGCGGACGCGGGCGCGTTCCAGGACATCTGCGCCACGCATTCGCACGTGATTCCGACCGAGGCGTACACCGGCGCGGCGGACGACGACGCGCGTCTGCGCGAGGTCAGCCTCCTGCAGCAGCGGTCGGGGGCGCTCGACGACGAGGTCGTGCGGCGGCGCAGGGTCGAGCACGAACTGCAGGACTTCATCGAAAACGCCGCCGTCGGATTGCACTGGGTCGGCCCCGACGGCACGATCCTCTGGGCCAATCACGCCGAGCTGCAGCTTCTCGGATACAGCGCCAGCGAGTACATCGGCCGGAACATCGCCGAGTTTCACGCCGACCGGCCGGCGATCGCCGACATCCTCGAGCGCCTCTCGCGCGGCGAGAACGTCTACGACTACGAAGCGCGCCTGATCGCGAAAGACGGCTCGCTCCGCCACGTTGCCATCAGCTCGAACGTGCTCTTCGATGACGGGAAGTTCGTGCACACGCGTTGCTTCACGCGCGACATCACCGACCGCAAGCGCCTCGAAGAGACCAACACGTTCCTCGCCGAGGCATCGGCGACGCTGAATCGCTCGCTCGACTACGACTCGCGCATTCGCGAGATCACGAGCCTGATCGTCCCGCGGCTCGCCGACTCCTGCACGATCGACGTGCTGGCCGAGGAGGACGCGCCGTTGGCTGCTGAGGCGTGGATCACGGACGGCGGCGCGCGCATGACCGTGCCGATGAACCTTCCCGATCGCGCCGTCGGCTCGATCACGTTCCTCTCCGGCACGCCCGGCCGCTACACCGCGGCCGATCTGCCGCTGGCCTCCGAATTCGTGCGCCGCTGCGCGGTCGCGCTCGAAAACGCGCGTCTCTACCGGCTCGCGCAGCAGGCCAATCGCACCAAAGACGAATTTCTCGCGACGCTCTCGCACGAGTTGCGCACGCCGCTGACGGCGATTCTCGGCTGGGCGCGCATGCTCACGCTCGGCGGCGTCGATGACGCCACCCGAAAGGTTGCCTACGAGACGATCGAGCGCAGCGCGCGCACGCAGGCCACGCTGATCGACGACCTGCTCGATCTGTCGCGCGTCGTCACCGGCAAACTGACGCTGCAGAACGAGCTCGTCGATCTCGAATCGATCGTCCGCAGCGCGGTCCAGACGCTGCAGCTCGCCGCGGATGCCAAGGGAATCGCCATCGACGTCCACATCAGCGACGAGCGCGCGGTCGTCAACGGCGATCCCACCCGGCTGCAGCAGATCGTCTGGAACCTGCTCTCCAATGCCATCAAGTTCTCCGAGGCCGGCGCGCGCGTGTCGGTGGAACTCGACCGCGACTCCGAGCTTGCGCGCATTCTGGTGCGCGACGAAGGAAAGGGAATCTCTCCCGAGTTCCTCCCGCACGTGTTCGAAGCCTTCCGCCAGGCCGACAGCGCCAGCACCCGCAAATACGGCGGCCTCGGTCTCGGCCTCGCGATCGTCAAGTACCTGACCGAGCTGCACGGCGGATCGGTGAGCGCGGCCAGCGAGGGAGAAGAATGCGGCGCGGCGTTCACCGTCACGCTCCCACTCGCGGTGCGGCGCCTGGCGTAATGGCCGCCCCTCACCCGGCCTGCGGCCACCCTCTCCCCGCAAGCGGGGCGAGGGGCAATCGTCGTCGCCCTTCTCCCCGCTTGCGGGGAGAAGGTGCCCGAAGGGCGGATGAGGGGCGGTACCTACAACAACGCGCGCAATCTCTCGTACCCCGTCCTGCTCACCGGCACGCGCGTCCCATCCTTCAGCACCGCGACGCGGCTGTCTTTCGCATACGGCTCGACGCGGTCGAGGCTTTCGAGGTTCACGACGTAGCTGCGATGCACGCGGACGAAGCGTGTGGGATCGAGGAGCTGTTCCAGCTCGCCGAGGGTCTGCTGCTTGACGTGCTTTGCACCGCGCGAGAAGACGTGCACGTAGTCGTCCTGCGCTTCGATGTAGTCGATGCGCTGCACGGGCACGACTTCGATGCTCGCGCCGTCTCGAAACGCAATCCGCTGCATCGGCTTCTTCGGCAGGATCGTCGCGCGTTGCGGCTCGGGCGAGAGCTGGAGCATCTGCTCCGCGTGCGCGAGCACTTCGGCGAAGCGCGCCGCGGTGAACGGCTTGAGCAGGTAGTCGAGGGCGTGCACTTCGAACGCGCGCAGCGCGTACTCATCGTACGCGGTGACGAAGACGACTTTCGGCTTCGGGTCGAGCAGGTCGAGTACTTCGAAGCCGTCGAGCTTCGGCATCTGCACGTCGAGGAAGATCAGCTGCGGGCGATGCTCGCTCACGGCTTTCACGGCCTCGTATCCGTTCGCGCATTCGGCGACGACGCGGAACTGCGGGTAGTCGGCGAGGTACTCGCGCAGGATCGCGCGCGCCGGCGCCTCGTCGTCGACGACGATCACATCGATCATGGCAGCGAGAGGTCCACGCGGAAATGATCCGCTTCTTCGGCGACTTTGATGCGCGCGCCTTCGCCGTAGTACGCCTCGATGCGCCGCCGCGTGTTCGCCAGGCCGATCCCTTCGCCGCGGCTCGACGGCCGGTCGGGATCGCAGCGATTCTCGACGGTGATGTGCACGCGCTCTCCGTCGCGCGCCGCGTGAATGCGCACGACGCCGCCGTCGAGGAGATGTCCGACGCCGTGTGTCACGGCGTTCTCGACGAGCGGCTGCAGCAGCAGCGGCGGCACGCGATAGCTTCGCACGCTTTCGTCGATGTTCTGTTCGAACTCGAGTCGCGGGCCGAAGCGAATGCGCTCGATGGCGAGGTAGCTCGACGCCAGCTCCAGTTCCTCGGAGAGCGTGATCGCGTTGGCGCTGCCGATGCGCAGGCTCTTGCGCAAATACTCGGCGAGCCGCGTCGTCAGCGTGCGCGCCGAAGACGGGTTCGAGCCGCACAGCGCGCTGATCGAGTTGAGGCTGTTGAACAGAAAATGCGGATCGAGCTGCGACTTCAGCGCCTTCAGCTCCGCTTCGCGCGCGAGCAGCTTCACCGTCATCTCGCGTTGCTCGACGGCGCGCGATTTTTCCATCGCCACGAGCACGTAATGAAATGCGACCGCGATCAGATAGAGCAGAACGCCGGTGACGAGGAACACCGCGGCGCGGCTCATCACCGCGTCCTCGGTCTCCTCGCCGAGGATGCGCGCGAGGAAGAGAAACATCGCGAACCAGAGCGCGCTGAGCGCGATCGCGGCGGCGAGATGCGCGGGAATCAGCGACGTCGCGCGGGCGCGCTCGAGCGGCATCGCCCGCGTCGGGTACCACGCCGCGAGGCAGACGAACGCGTAGATGATCGTCGGCGGAAGCGTCAGCAGCAGCGCGTCCCGCAGCTCGGCGCGGCCCGGCTCCATCGCCACGAGTGCCAGCAATAACGCGAAGAGGCACCACGTGACGAGATAGAGCGCGAGCCGCTTCCGGTCTGCGAGGATCGGATGCACGTCAGTTCTTCACTTCCACCGCGCCCATCAGCGCCGTGCCGCGGATGCTGAGCAGCGGTCCGCCGCTGTTCGAGCGCGCCTTGTTCTCGAATCCGCCCATGAGCGGCATCACTTCACCGGCGACCCGCCAGTGCTCCGGCACCGTGATCTCGATGCCGCCCCACATCGCGAACACATCGAGGATCGCCTCTTCGCCGTCTTGCATCTGTGCCCCGCGGAGATCGAGCTCCACGCCGCCCATGATGGCATTGACGTCGCCGCCGCGGAATGACTGCGAGGTGTTCTGATGATGCACGCCGGCCATCATCGCGAACGAGTGAACGACCGAGTTCGGGTCCGACGTGTTTGCCGCGAGACGCTTGCGCCCGACCGCGTCGAGCACGAGCTTCACGCCGAGAACGGCGATGCCGAGCGGAATCAGATCGCCGAGGTCGAAGTGAAAGTGCGTCAATCGCGAGAGCAGCAGCGACCCGCCGATGACGATCAGCACGATCGGTCCGAACTTCGGCGCGCGTTTGTCTGTCAGCTTCGAGACGCCGATCAGCACGAGCACGATCGGCCACCAGCGCGTGAAGTCCGAGGCGTCGATGTAGCTCAGGTTGTCGAGCATCCAGAGGATGCCGAAGGCGAAGATCGCCAGGCCGATGATCAGCCGCGGCGTGATCCGGAATCCTTCATTGCTGTTGTTCATGTCCGTTCTCCTTTTTCGGCTGCGGCACGTCGATGATCGCGTGCAGCACGGCGCCGAAGCCGACGCAGATCACGGCCAGCGGGAACGCCGAGCCGTACGACAGAGTCGAAGATCTCGAAGCTGCCGAAGAGCATCCAGATGCCGATTCCGATGAGGAACCAGCTGCCGTCGCCCTGACGGCGGCGGATGGCGTCGTATGCGTTTGCGAGTCCGATGGCGATCAGGATCACCGGCCAGTACATCCACCACATCCCGACCTCCACGATGTCGACGGCGTCGAGAAACAGCGCCAGGCCGACCGCGAGCAGCACCAGCCCGACTACGAGCTTCCCGATGGGCAATGTTGTTGGTTGTGTTGTGTCCATGTCCAACCTCCGCGCGCAAAGTACGGCGCGTTTGCGCGAAGTTCTCGCGCCGGTCGGCGAATGGAGGCGGGTTACCGGTGAATGGAGTGGAGGACAGGGCATTCCTCGTTGCCCCTCTCCCCGCGTGCGGGGAGAGGGTGGCGCGAAGCGCCGGGTGAGGGGCCGTGCGAGGCGCGAAGAACGCCCCCTCATCCGGCCTTCGGCCACCTTCTCCCCGCAAGCGGAGAGAAGGGCAACGAAGGATGGGGGTTCCTCTATTACGGACGCTGTCTGTGTGCTTTTTCCGCCTCGGCGACCGACAGCGGCGAGGGCGCATCGAACACGTCGAGCTTCAGCGTCGCCGCAGGCGAAATCGAGTGGATTGCCGGAGGCGATGTCGGCACAGTCACGGTCGGAGGGACATGGGCATGTTGTTGGTGCTGCTGATGATGCGCTCCCGCATGACCGTGCGCCGCATGCGCACGATGCCCTCGATGCGCGTGCTTCACGCCGTGATGCCGCTCATGCTCGTGGCCCTCGGTCGTCTTGCAGAACGGCGCAGCCACGACCGCTTTCTGTTGCAGCGGCACCGCGGCCAGGCAGAACAGCAGCGCGATCACGCCAGCGAGTGCGGCGAGCAGCGAGATCGACGAGGTTCGCATCAGAGGTGGCGAATCAACTCCACGATCTCCTTCGGATCGGTCGTGGCGGGATTCACTTTGTGCCGCAGCGCGCCGCCGTCATCGAGGAGGTAGAGCCACGTGGTGTGCGCTACCGTCGGCCCGGCCGCGGACTTTGACGGCGTGATCTCGTACGTGCCGCCGTACGCGCTGATGGTGCGGTCGATCTCCGCCTTCGTGCCCGTCATTCCGACGACGGGGATCGCGAAATTCGACAGGTACTCCTTCAGCGCCGCCGGCGAGTCGCGGTCGGGATCGACGCTGACGAAGATCGTGCGCACGCCGCGAGCGTCGTTGCCGAGGAGACGGTAGACGCGCGTCAGTTTGGACAGCATCGTCGGGCAGGCGTCGGGGCAATGCGTGTAGCCGAAGAAGAGCAGCACGCGGTTTCCCTTCAGCTCGTGCAGCGCCATGCGCCGGCCGTCGTGGTTGATGAGAACGAAGTCCTCGCCGCGCGGCGCGGGTCGCGTTTCCGCAGGCACCGGCGAACAAGCCGAGGAGAAGAGAGGCGATCAGCGCGCGCATCACGCCTCCCGCTTCCGCACCGGCATCTTCACGTCGGATGTCGTGCCGTCGGCGAAGCGCAGGCGCACCACGAGCACGTCGCCTTCTTTGATCGGGCGCGTGAAGCCGATCATCATCAGATGCAGGCCGCCCGGCTCGAGGCGAACGTCCTCGCCTTTCGGCAGCTCGATCTCATCGACCATCTTCATCTGCATCCGGCCGTTCGTCTCTTCCATCTCGTGCAGCTCGAGATTCTTGACGGCGTCGCAGCTCGCGGAGACGAGCGCGGTGTCGGCGCCGTTGTTGTGCAGCGTCACGAATCCGGCGGTCATCTCCTGCCTGCCGACCGGCTCCATCACCCATGCGTCGCGCGACGTGATTCTGGGAGCGCCGAACGCGGTCAGCGCCAGCAGTGCTGCGAGTACAAATCGAGTTTTCATCTCTTCTCCTTTTCCTGCAGTGAAACGATGAATTCGGCGATCGCGCGCCGTTCTTCGAGTGGGATGTGCGCGAAGGCCGGCATGGTGCGAAGCCCGGTGCCGATCGTCTTCGCGATGGCTTCGGCGCTCGTGCCGTTGCGATAGGACTTCCGATCCGCGAGGTTGCGCGGATGAAGTGCCGTGCCGTGCGCCGCCGTACCGTCGCCGCGTCCGCGCGGGCCGTGACACGTCGCGCATCCGTTCTCGCGAAAGAGCTCGGCGCCGGTCGGTGCCGCGGGCACCGCCGTTTCATGACAGCCGATCAGGAAGAGCATCAACGCGACGCGCACGAACGTCAGCGTAGAGACGCGCGTCCGCGGCGGCAGCAGATGTTCAGCGAGTGGAGATGACGATGCTGCGAACGTGTCATTCCGAGCCGCGTAGACGGCGAGGAATCCCCGAATCAGGGGATCCCTCGCTCCGCTCGGGATGACACGCTTGGCTCAGATCGTCTCGAATCCCGCGGCCTTCCACGCGCTCGTCCCGCCAACCACATTCACCAGATGCGCGAACCCTTCCCGCTGCAGCAGGCTCGCCGCGGTCGACGAGCGATATCCGCTCGCGCAAATGACCGCGAGCGTGCGCGAGCGATCGATGTCTTTGACGTGCTCGGGTAAAACATCGAGCGGAACGTTCACCGCGTCCGGCACGTGGCCATCCTGATACTCGCCGCGCCGCCGCACATCGAGCACCTCGACGTCGCCTAACCGCGTGCGAAGCTCTGAGACATTCATCTGCTCGAGCGTCTCCAGCGGACCATTCCACGCCGCGATGCCGCCTTCGAGATAACCCGCGACGTTTTCCAAACCGACGCGTGCGAGCCGCATCACCGCTTCATCGGCGCGCTCGCGGTTGTCGGCGACGATGACGATCTCGTCGTTCTCGCGCAGCAGCGTTCCGGCCCACGACGCGTACTGCCCGCCGAGGCCGATGTTGATCGAGCCGGGGAGATGACCGGCGCCGTACGCCGCGCTGTCGCGCACGTCGAGCACGACCGCATCGCGCTGCTGCACGTCCGCAGCGGAAAGCGGACGCGCCGAGATCTCGTCGAGCGATCGCGCGCCGCGGCGGTTCAGCTCCATGTCGATCGGGAAGTAGCGCGGCGCCGGCGGCAGATCGCTCGTCATCATCTGCACGAACGCGTCGCGCGTCATCGGCCGCAGCGCGTAGTTCATCCGCCGCTGCATCCCGATCGTCGACGAGCGTTCCTTGGAGATGTTCTTTCCGCACGCCGAGCCCGCGCCGTGCGCCGGCCACACTTCCACCGCGTCGTCGAGCGCGAGCAGCTTGTCGTGCAGCGAGTCGTACAGCGTGGCGGCCTGCTGTTGCGGCGTGAGGCCGCGCCCGCCCGCGAGATCGGGACGCCCGACGTCGCCGATGAAGAGCGTGTCTCCGGTCAGCACTTTCTGCGGCTCGCTCGACACTTCGGTGTCGATGACGAGCCACGAGATGCTCTCCGGCGTGTGTCCCGGCGTCTCGAGCGCGCGCAGGATCACGCGGCCGATCCGAACCTCGTCGCCGTCGCGCACCTTGAAGTGCGGAAACGTGACGTCCGCCGCCGCGCCGAACACGATCCGCGCGCCCGTCTTCTCCGCCAGCTCGCGATGCCCGCTCACGAAGTCGGCGTGCAGGTGCGTCTCGATGACATAGCGGATGCGGCACTGCTGCCGCGCCGCCTCGTCGAGATACTGCTGCACGTCGCGTTGCGGGTCGACGACCACCGCCTCGCCGTCGGAGGCGATGAGATAGGAAGCATGAGCGAGACAGCCGAGGTAAAACTGGTGAAAGAACATTCCCTCAAGGATACTTCTCCCGGTGCTCGCTCCCGGCGAAACTCTCGGACCCTACACGATCGTCGATCTCCTCGGCATCGGCGGCATGGGCGAGGTTTACCGCGCGCGCGATCAGCGCCTGAACCGCGACGTCGCCATCAAGGTCCTGCCCTCCGACGTCGCCGCGGACAAGCTCGCGCTGCAGCGCTTCCGCCGCGAGGCGCGCGCCGTCGCGGCGCTCTCGCATCCGAACATCTGCGCGATTTTCGATTTCGGCAGCGACAACGGCGTCGAGTACGCGGTGATGGAGCTGCTCGAAGGCGAACCGCTGCGCATGCGCATGACGCGGCAGCGGCTGACGCCGCAGGAAGCGCTGGAGCTCTTCGCCGAGATCGTCGACGGCGTGGCTGCCGCGCACGCGCAAGGCATCGTGCATCGCGATCTCAAGCCCGACAACGTCTTCCTCACCACGAGCGGCCGCGTGAAAGTGCTCGACTTCGGCCTCGCGCGCGGCGGCACCGAAGACGCGGACGCGCGGCTCTCGGATGCGAAGACGGAGATGCTGTCGACGCAGACCGGCATCGTGATGGGCACGATCGGCTACCTCGCGCCGGAGCAGATCGAAGGGCGCGCGGCGGCGCCGCAGACCGACGTCTTCGCCCTCGGCTGCATCCTCTACGAGATGATCGCCGGCGACCTGCCGTTCCGGCGTCCGTCGTCCGCGCACGCGATGGTCGCGCTGATGCACGACTCGGCGCCGCGCCTCGAGCACGGCAACGCCGACACCATCGTGCAGCGCTGCCTCCGCAAAGATCCGAGCGAGCGCTATCCCGATGCCGCCGCGCTCTCCGCCGCCGTGCGCGCGTCCCTCGGCGGCGCGCGCCTGCCGTCGCGCCGCGCGTTCCCCTGGCGGCTCGTCATCGCCGCCTCCGTCCTACTCGTCCTAGCCCTCGCGTCCTACTTCGTCCTCTCCACCCGCAACGCCCTCATCGACCAGGGCTACGACCTCCGCGTCTCCGACATCCGTGCCGACGCCGAGACGCGACGCATCCTCACGCTCGCGCTGCACGCCGACTCGCAGGGCAATCGCCCGAAGGCGCGCGAGCTGTTGGAAGAAGCGTGGCGCCGCGGCGCGCCGACCGCGATTCCGGCCGCGCTGCTCTCCAGCTTCGGCAAGGCGTCCGGCGACGCGCAGGATGCCGCGCGCTGGCGCAACGCCGCGCTCACGCGCCTGAATGGCGCGTCGCCGTACGAGTCATTGCTCGTGCGCTATTTCCTCTCGAACGACGCGACGAAAGAGCTCGCGCTGGGGAAGTCGGTGCTGGAGTTGCGTCCGCGCGCGTGGCGTCTTCGCCTCGGCGCGGCGCACGTTCATTTCGCGCAGCGCCAGCGCGAAGCGGCGCTTCGCGAGCTCGTGCAGATCGACGTCGAGAAGCCGGACGACCGCCGGCTGATGCTCGTGCTCGCCGACCGCGCGTCCCTCGGCGACATCGACGGCGCGGAGCGCGATCTGCATCGCAGCCGGCTCATGCAGCGTCCCGCGCTGCGGCAGTACACCGAGGGGCGGATTTCCTGGGCGCGCGGCAACGCCGCCGAAGCGCGGAAACATTACGAGCGCGCCGCGCAGGAAGCGGCGGCGGAGAACAGCACGCAGCTCGAAGTCGAGTCGCACATGCTCAGCGGCGTCGCGTCGCTGCAGCTGCACGATTGGAACGCCGCGCAGCGCAGCCTCGCGCGCGGCGCGACGCTCTCGCGGGACTACAGCCTGCCGTACCGCCAGTTCGAGAACACGACCCTCGCCGCGTATGCCGCGCATCACGCCGGCGACTTCGAGCAGCGTGACGCGAAGTTCAACGCGGCACAGGCGCTCACGTTCGACGACTTCACGCGCTCCGTGCTGCGCCTGCTCGCCATTCGCTTGCGAAGCGACGTCTGGAAGTCGTGGCCCCTTCCACCGATGCGCGACGAGCCCTCCGTTGCGCCGCTCGTCCGCGCACGCGAGCTCTGGTTCGCCGGCGACCGCGACGGTGCGCTTCGCGAGCTGCGCCGCGCGAATGCCGAAGGCATCGACAACACGCCCTTCCGCGAAGAAGCCGAGCTGCTCGCCGCCGAGCTCGGCCAGCCGTTTCAGAAGATGCCGCTCGACACGCCGTATCCGAATCTCATGCGCTGGCTGGCGATCTTCGATCTGCCGCCCGCGCCGCTGCCGCCGCCGAAGGGGGAGGAGTGACGGCGGCGAAGCCGCCGTCATCCTGAGCGCAGCGAAGGATCTCAACCTGCGTAGACTGAGATCCTTCGCCGTCTTCGCGGCTCAGGATGACGCCTCCGGCGTCACTCCCCAACCGCGATCGTCACCGGCGTCTTCAAATACACCACCTTCGTCGACCGTCCGTGAAAGATCCTCCGGTACCACGGCTCCGGCATCGGGTTGCCGCCGTTGTTCATCACGAGCTGCGCGAGCTGCGTCGCTTCGTCTTCGCTCATGCGAAGGCATCCGTGCGATTCGGCTTTGCCGAGCGAGTCCTCGGCGTCGGTGCCGTGGATGAAGTAATCGGGCTCGCTGAAGAAAATCTTGACGCGCTTCATCGGATTGTCGGGATGTCCGGGCGGCAGCGGCTTCTTGCCGCGCGCCCATGGCGAATCGGGCGGCGTCCACGACGGATTCCATACGATTTTGCGGATGTGGAACGTGCCCTGGGGCGTCGGATACTTCTTCGTTCCGACCGCGACGGCGTAGCGCCCGATCTCGCTGCCGTCCTCGACGGCGACCAGCTCGCGGTCGGAAAGATCGACTTCCAGACGGAGCTCTGCCATGACGGGCAGGCTCCAGAGAATGAACGTAAGTATCAGAAAATAGGGCCTTTTCACACTTTCCAATACTGCAAGGTGCGTGACAGAGTTGACGAACGGGAATGAAGACGGTCATCATCTGTGTACTGAGACTGAGTCTCAATCCAAGGAAGAAGCCAAGTGATCGTCTGCATCTGCCGCGGCACCTCTGACAGGAAGATCGTCGAAGCCATCGACCATGGCGCGAGCTCGCTTCGCGACCTCCAGCGCTGCGGCATCGGCGACCAGTGCGGCTCCTGCCACAACTCGCTCCGCTCGATGCTCGCGACTGCCCAATCCGAGCGCGCCGCGGTCGCGCAGGCGTGCCCTGCGTGCACGGGCGGCGAGCTTGCCGCCGTCGCCGCGATGGCGTGATACGCTCCGCCCCATGCAGGGTGATAAGTCGATCATCGAGATCCTCAACGACGTCCTGACGGCCGAGCTCACCGCCATCAACCAGTACTTTCTCCACTCCGAGATGTGCGAGAACTGGGGCTTCGAGCGGCTGCATCACATCATCCGCAAACACTCCATCGGCGAGATGAAACACGCCGAGGAGCTGATCGAGCGCGTGCTCTTCCTCGAAGGCATCCCCAACGTGCAGCGCCTCGGCAAGATCAACATCGGCGAGAACGTGCCGGAGATCCTGAAGCTCGACCTCGGCCTGGAACTGGAGGCGTTGCCGCGACTCAACGCCGGCATCGAGAAGTGCCGCGAGCTCGGCGACAACAACAGCCGGCATCTGCTCGAAGCGATCCTCCACGATGAAGAGGAGCACGTCGACTGGATCGAGGCGCAGCTGGCGCTCATCGAGCAGGTCGGCGCGCAGAACTACCTCGCGCAGCAGATCAAAGAAGACGAGTGAGTCGGAGTGATCGATTTGCCGCTGCTGCGCTGCGCCTTTTCGGCGCGCTCGGCGATGCGGCGCTCGCGCGACTCGAAGAGCTGGCGGAATGGGTCGAAGTCCGCCGCTCGCAGTTTCTCTTTCACGAAGGCGACGCGAGCGAACGGCGTGTACGTCGTCGCCAGCGGGCGCATGCTCGTCGTGCGCGAGCGCGGCGGAGCGTGCACGATCATCGGCGAGGCGCGGACCGGCGAGTCGCTCGGCGAGATGTCGTTCTTCCTGCACGAGCCGCGCAGCGCGGGCGCGCTCGCCGCGCGCGACACGCTGCTGATCAAGTTTCCGAACGACGCCTTCGATGCCGTCATCACCGCGCATCCCGAGCTCGTGCGCGAATTGCTGCGCGTGCAGTTCGCGCGACTGCGCCGCACCGGCGAGACCGCGCCCTCCGCGGCCATCGACGTCGCGATCGTCGCCCTCGGCGACGACGTTCCGCTGCGCGAATTCGCCGCGCGCCTCGCCGCCGCGACGACTCCGCTCGGCTCGACGCTGCTCCTCGACGCCGAGTCCGTCGACCGCAGCGTCGGCGCGCCCGGCATCGCGCGACTGCCGGAGAGCGATCCGAGCGACGCCATGCTCGTGGCCTGGCTCAATCAGCAGGAGTCGCAGTACCGCTTCGTCGTCTATCAAACCGATCCCGGCGTCTCCGAGTGGACGGAGCGCTGCATCCGCCAGGCCGATCGCGTGATCCTGCTCGCGAACGCGAACGGCAACCCGTCGCCGCACGCGGTCGAAACGCTGCTCGACGATTCGGCGCGCGTCGGCGCGCCGCGACGCATGCTCGTGCTGCTGCATTCCGACGGCGGTCGCGTTTCCTGCGACACCTCGGCGTGGCTGCGCGCCCGCCGCGTCGACGAACATCATCACCTCCGCACGAACAGCGACGCCGACTTCGCGCGGCTCGCGCGCTTTCTCGCCGGCCGCGCCATCGGCCTCGTCCTCGGCGGCGGCGGCGCGCGCGGCTTCGCGCACATCGGCGTGCTGCGCGCGCTGCGCGATGCGAACGTGCCGATCGACATGGTCGGCGGTACGAGCATGGGCGCGTCGATGGCCGCGCAGTTCGCGCTCGGCTGGTCGCCGAAGCGGATGCTCGAGGAAAACCGCCGCGTCTGGGTGAAGCTCCGCCCGCAGAAGAACTACACGCTGCCGTTCATCTCGGTGCTCAGCTCGAAGATGGCCGAGCGCTACGCAAAGCTGATGTACGGCGACACGCAGATCGAAGACCTCTGGCTGCGCTTCTTCTGCGTGTCGAGCGATCTCTCGCGCGCGAGCGCGGTCGTGCACGAGAACGGCTCGCTCTTGACCGCGCTGACCGCGTCGGCCGCCGTCGCCGGAATCGTCGCGCCGGTGTTGCTGGACGGCCACCTTCTCTGCGACGGCGCGTTTCTCAACAACGTTCCCGCCGACGTGATGCGCGAGCGCGGCTGCGGCCGCGTGATCGCCTCGGAGGTGACGGTCGAGGAAGACGAGGCCTTCGTATCCGAGCGCGTGCCGACGCCGTGGGAGATCCTGCGCGGGAAAGTGCGCAGGAAGCGTGTGAAGTTTCCTTCCATCGTCGAGATCATGCTCCGCGCGTCGATGCTCGCCAGCAGCCGCAAACAGGACGATGCCGTGAAGTCCGCCGACCTCGTGTTCCATCCGCCGATCAACGAATTCGGCCTGCTCGAGTTCGACGCCATCGAACGATTGGAGCAGGTCGGGTACGATCACGCCCGCACGCAGATCGAGGAGTGGCGCGCTGCCGGCGCGCTTGCCGTTTAGATTTCTTTCCTTCCCGGCAATTGCTAGGATGCGCGCGCCAATCGCAAGGGAGAGCAGATGACCGTCGCCACACGCTCGATGAGAATCGGAGTTCTGACTCCGATCAGTGAGCTCGATCCGCGTTCCGCGGTGGATTACGTCAGCGGGTTGATTCTCGATCAGATCTTCGAGACGCCGCTGCAGTTGTTCGAGCCGCTGCGTGCCGAAAACGCGAAGAATCTCGAGTACTCCGCGGCGGTGCGGCCGGGCGCGATGTTCTCCGACGGCACGCCGCTGACCGCGGAGCTGGCGGTGCGCTCGCTGCGCGACTGTGCCGTGCTTGCGGGCAAAGCAACCATGCAGCTTCGCGACGGGCGCGTCTGGTTCACGCTCAGCGCGCCGAATCCGCGCTTCGACCTCACGCTGACGACAAGCAGTTGCGCAATTGTCCTGCAGCAGCGCGGGCAGCTTTTCGGCACGGGGCCGTACATGTTCGACGCGCCTCCGTCGTTGCATGCGCTGCAGCGAGTGCCGGTCGTGACGCTCGTGCGCAATCCGCATCATTCGGCAGCGGTGCCGGCGGAGCAGATCGAATTCCACGTGCTGCAGCCCGACAAAGACGGCACGCCGCGCGCGCTCGTCGACGCGCTCGCGAATGGCAACATCGACGTCACCACCGCGCTCTCGGCGGGCGATCTGACGACGTGGAAGCTGACCGGCGTGGTGCCGGTGACGCGGCCGTCGAACTCGACGGCGTTTCTCTACATGAACACCTCGCAGCGCCCGCTCGACACGAAAGAGGCGCGAACCGCGATCGCGACGCTGATCGATCCGCTCGAGATCGCGTCGAAGACGTACGAACGCAATCCCGCTGCATTCGTGGCCACGAGCGCGCTGCCGCCGGCGATGAGTCGCGGCGCCACGTTGCGCACGACGTCGTTCGATGGCGCATCGCTCGTGAAGAGCAGCGGCCTTCACGGCGCGCGGCTCACGCTGCTCGTGCCCTGGGCGCCGCGGCCGTATTTGCTCAAGCCCGCGGCGGCAGCCGAGGCCATTCAACGGAAACTGAACGAAGCGGGTTTGAACGTCGTGATGACGCACACGACCAGTGCCGAAGAGTATTTCCGCCGCCTGACCGACGGCGGGTTCGATCTGGCGTTAGGCGGATGGATCGCCGACACCGTCGATCCGGCGGACTACTTCGACGCGCTGCTCGCATCGCACGCGATCGGCAACTCGAACTTCGCGAACCACTCGCGCTGGAACGACCCCGCGACCGACGCGCAACTGGCGCGCTTCCGCGCCGATCCGAACGACGCCCATCGCCGCGAGCTGGAGCGCATCATCGCCGCCGACGCGCCGTTCGTCCCGCTCGTCTACGGACAGCTCTGCGTCATTCACAACCGCCGTTTCCGCAACGCGACCCTGAGCCCGACCGGCACGATTTCATTGGCGGCGATGACCGCGGCGTGAGCGAGCTTGTCATCCCGAGCGTGAGCGAGGGATCTGGGGCTCGGGTGGCGGCACGAGGAACGTGCGACGCGCCCCGCCCGCCCAGGTCCCTCGCTACGCTCGGGATGACACCCGTCAGCCGCCCGCGATCACATCCAGCTCGTCCACGATCTCATTGATCGTGTGATAGCGAAGCGACGCCGGCTCCGCGATCAGCTCATCGAGCGACGGCGTGGCGAATCCCGCGGCGGCAAGCTGGCGCGCCAGCGGGACGGCCTCGTCGCGCAACTGTTCCGGCGGATGCGGGAACGGTCCCGCCGCCGTCCCTTCCGCGCGGTACTGGCTGCGCTCGATCGCCTTCGCGCGCACGCGCAACTTCTCCTGCAGCGCGCGGATCGACTCGATCAACTCTTTCGGCAACGCGGTCGCGGCCCGCAACGCGGCGGCGTCGTTCTGCAGAAGCGCGATCGCCGCGTAGACGCCATCCGGCGCGCCGGCGGCGTCATCGACGGCCGCGACGAGATCGTTGAGTGCGAACTCGATGTCGTTCACGCGCGCCGCATTCACACCCTGCTCGCGCGCCGCCGCGACGGCGTTGGCGACGACGTCCGCACTGATGCGGATCGTCGCCAGCATCGGGTCTTCGCTCAAGGCGGCCCGCAGTTGAAACAGGGCCGCCTCCATCATCGTCAGCTCATGCATTCTTCTCGGACATCTTCGTCAGGTTCGAAATGAGGTCGATCGGCAGCGGGAAGACGATGGTCGTGTTCTTCTCCACGCCGATCTCCGTCAGCGTCTGCAGGTAGCGCAGCTGAATCGTCACCGGCTCGCTGGAGATGATCTTCGCCGCGTCGGCGAGGCGCTGCGAGGCCGCGAACTCGCCCTCGGCGTGAATCAGCTTCGCGCGCTTCTCGCGCTCCGCCTCGGCCTGTTTCGCCATCGCGCGCAGCATCGACTCCGGCAGGTCGACCTGTTTGATCTCGACGTTGACCACCTTCACGCCCCATGGCTCGGTGTGCTGGTCGAGGATGTTTTGGATCTTCGTGTTCAGCATCTCGCGATGCGCGAGCACGTCGTCGAGCTCCACTTCGCCGAGGACCGAGCGCAGCGTCGTCTGCGCGAACTGCGAGGTCTGATAGCGATAGTCGAACACTTCGACCACCGCGCGGCGCGGCTCGATGACGCGCAGGAACACGACCGCGTTCACTTTCAGCGTGACGTTGTCGCGCGTGATGATGTCCTGCGGCGGCACTTCGAACGCCTCCTGCCGCAGCGAGATGCGCACGATCTTGTCGATCGGCGCGAACACGAGAAAAATCCCCGGCCCCTTCGCCTCCGGCAGCAGCCGCCCGAGGCGGAAGATGACCCCGCGCTCGTACTCAGGAAGAATCTTGATAGAGCTGAGGAGATAGAGCCCGACGATGACCAGGACGATGACCGTACCCATTTCCATGTGATGCCTCCGGACCGGGGGATTGTAAGGCTCAAAGGCGCAAAGGCTCAGAGGCGCAAAGGCCCTTTACGGTTTCTCCTCTGAGCCTTTGGGCCTTTGAGCCTTTGAGCCTTTCTTCTTCTCCGCCGAATGAATGGCCTCCGCGATCGGCGCGGGGACGTTCTGCCGCAGCGTGTCGATGCTCTTGAACGTGACGCCGCCGTCGAAGCGCCACTCGTGTTTCGGTCGATAGACGCCGACGTCGTGCACGCGCGAGCCGACGACGAAGCGAATGGCGTTGCGGCGGTAGTCGAAGCAGCGCCCGTTGCGCGTGTGCACCGCGGCGTCGATGCGATACGTGCCGGCGACGAGATCGAGCGACGGGGTCACGAAGCGCACGCGCGCCGTGCCTTCCAGCCGCTGCGACGCGTAGCCTTCGACGTCCGTGTTCGTGCCGTACACGCACGTGCCGTCGGCGTGATAGATGCCGAGGCCGAACACGAAATCGTCCTGCGGCGCGCGGACTTCGACGTCGATGTCGATCGTGATCGGCGTTCCCGCGCCGAGCGCCACGAGCTCGCGTCCGTGATGATCGGTGAGCGCGACATGCTTGAGAATCACCTCGCCGCTGCCCCAGCGCTCTTCGTCGGCCGGCTCTTTTTTTTCAGGCGGCGGGGACGCCGCCTGCTCAGCCGGCGGGGACGCCGGCGTTCCGGCCACTTCCTGCAGATACGCATCGACCACGCGCATCGGATCGCCGATCGCTTCGACCATCCCGTGATCGAGCCACAGCGCGCGGTCGCAGAGATTGCGCACCTGATCGAGTTGATGCGTGACGAACACCAGCGTCACGCCGCGCAGCTTCATCTCCTGGATCTTCGCGATGCAGCGCGCGGAAAACTCCTCGTCGCCGACGGCGAGCACTTCGTCGATCAGCAGGATGTCGGGATCGACGTGGACTGCGACGGCGAAGCCGAGGCGCACGTACATGCCGGACGAGTACGTCTTCACCGGCTGATCGAGAAACTCGCCGATGCCGGAGAACGCGACGATGCGGTCGAAGCGCTCATCGATCTCGCGGCGCGCCAGCCCGAGCATGATCCCGTTGATGTAGATGTTCTCGCGCCCCGTGATCTCGGGATGAAATCCCGCGCCGAGCTCGATCAGCGCCGCGATGCGCCCGTTGACCGCGATCTTCCCGCTGGTCGGCTTGAGGATCCCGGAGATCAATTTCAGCAGCGTCGACTTCCCCGACCCGTTGCGCCCGATCACGCCAAACGCTTCGCCGCGATGAATCTCGAACGAAACCTCGCGCAGCGCCGGCACGGTCTGCTCCGGCGACAGCTTCAGATCGCGCTTCAGCAGCGCGGATTTGAGCGTCGCAAACTGCGAGCGCCGGCCCCAGAGGCGGTAGGCCTTGGAGACTTGCTCGAGCGTGATCGCGAAGTCGCTCAAATCGCCTCCGCCAACGTGTCGCGCAGGCGATCGAATACGAAGAAGCCCATCAGCAGCGAGCCGGCGGCGTAAGCAAAGACCAGCACCGTGTCCGACACGCTCGGGAAGCGGCCGAAGAAGAAGATGTCCTGATATGCCAGCACGAACGGCGTCATCGGATTGACGCGGAGCAGCGCGCGGAGCAGGCGCGATGAAATGTTGTCGATCGTGTAGATGATCGGCGTGACGAAGAAGCCGAGCTGCAGCAGGTTGGCGATGATGTCGCGCAGATCGCGAAAGAGCACCGACGCCGAGGAGACGGTCATGGCGATGCCGGCGACGAAGAGCGTTTGCAGCAGCATCAGCACCGGCGCGAGGAGGAGCATCGGCGTGATCGTGAATTTTCCGAGCGCCGCGAACGCGCCGATGGCCGCGAGCAGGATCGGAACCGCGAGCGCGAAGTGCACGAGGTGCGAGAGCACGACCACGATCGGCAGCGACTCGGCGGGGAACATCACTTTCTTGATGAGGCCCGCGTTCGACGAAATCGAATTCGTCGACTCCAGCACCGCCGCCGCGAAGAAGGTCCACGGCAGGATTCCGGAGAAGAGGAAGAGGGAGTACGGCTGCACGACCTGTCCGGTGAAGAACTTCGTGAAGACGAGCGTGTAAACCGCGAGCAGCAGGAGCGGATTGGCGAGCGACCAGAAATAGCCGAGGACCGAGCCGCGATAGCGTGCCTTCAGATCGCGCGCCGTCAGCGCGGCGATCAACTGGCGATGGCGAAGCAGAGTGTTCACGGGTTGCTAGGTTGCTGGGTTCCTAAGTCGCTGAGCAACCCAGCAACTCAGCAACTCAGTAACTCTACGCGTCCTCCGTCACGATCAACATCAAGACTGTCGATCCGACCTGGAACTCCGTCTTGTCCGCGATCTCGGTCGGTCCGTTGATCTTTTCGCCGCCGATGAGCGTGCCGTTCGTCGAGCCGGCGTCGTTCAGCATGAACACCATCTCCCGCACTTCGATCGTCGCGTGCAGGCGCGAGGCCTCGGTGTCATTGAGCGTCAGGTCGGCGTTCGACCGCCCGATCGTGGTGCGCGGCTTCTCGATGCGAAACACGGTGCCGGCATCAGGCCCGTCGAGAATCGCCAGCGACAGCCGCCGGCCCACTGGCAACTTGAGCGGCTCCGACTTCCCGGTGGTGCGCGGACTCGGCAGCGGCGACTGCTCCGTCGTATCCGCCGGCACTTTCGGTCGTTCTGTTTTGCCGGTGTAGGTGCGGTCGCCCACCGGCATCTCCGGCGGCGCTTTCGGTGCGAACGCGGGGTTGTGAATGTCGAAAACGTTCGCGCACTTTGCGCACTTGATCTTCTTCGACGGCTTCCGCTCGAACCGCTCTTCGTCGTACTGATACTTGGAGTGGCAGCTCGGACACTCGATGATCACGGCGGAAACTTAGCACGAAGCGCGCATAGAATCCGCTCTGCCATGAAGAAGCTGCTGTTTGCCCTCGCTCTCGCTCCTCGCCGCCTGCCAGCAAACCGAAACCACTGCGCCGTCCGCGCAGCAGAACGCCGCCGCCAACGAGAACATCAAGGCCGACGTTCCGCAGCGCCTCGCACAGCTGCCGAAGACCGTCGTCGACTACGACCGCTCGCTGCTCAATCCCGAAGAGCAGCAGGTCGTGGCGAAGCTCATCGAGGCCTCGCAGCACATCGATGAGATCTACTGGCTGCAGGTCTCCGAGGAGAACCCGCAGCTGCGCGCGAAGCTGCAAGCGGATGCCGGCAAGTCCGACCTCGATCGTGCCGGCTACGACTACTTCGTCGCCAACAAAGGCAAGTGGGACCGGCTGAAAGAGGATGAGGCGTTCATCGCGCCGTTCACGAAGAAGCCGGAAGGGGCGGCGTTCTATCCGGCCGACCTGACGAAGGAAGAGCTCGAGAAATACGTCGCCGCGCATCCCGATCAGAAGGAGGCGCTCGAAGGACTCTTCACCCTCGTCCGCCGCGACGGCGCGAATCTGAAGACGATTCCGTACTCGGTCGCGTACAAGGACCATCTCGACCAGGCCGCGGCGAAACTGCGCGAGGCGGCGCAGCTGACGACGAACGCGTCGCTGAAAGACTATCTGACCAAGCTCGCCGACGCATTCGGCAAGGACAACTACCGCGACAGCGACATCGCCTGGATGGATCTCGAAGGACCGATCGAAGTGGTCATCGGGCCGTACGAGGTCTATGAGGACAACCTCTTCAACTACAAGGCCGCGTTCGAGTCGTTCGTGAACGTCGTCGACAAGCCGGAGAGCGAGAAGCTCACGATTTACGCGCAGCACCTGCCGGACATGGAGGCGAATCTCCCCGAGCCGGACGAGTACAAGAACAAGAACCGCGGCACGTCGTCGCCGATCCGCGTCGTGCAGGAGATCTACACCGCCGGCGACGCGCGCCGCGGCGTGCAGACCTCGGCGTTCAACCTGCCGAACGACGAAGCGGTGCGCGAGCTGAAGGGCTCGAAGAAGGTGCTGCTCAAGAACGTGATGGACGCGAAGTTCCGGCAGAGCGGCAAGCCGATCGCGCTGCGTGTCCTCGAGCCGGCGCTGCGCGACGCGATCTCGTTCGACGCCTACTTCAACCACACGCTCTTCCACGAGCTCTCGCACGGCGTCGGCCCGGGACTGATTCCCGATCCCGCCGGCTCCGGCAAGCGCGTCGACTCGCGGACGCTGCTCAAGAATCTCTACTCGGCGATCGAGGAGTGCAAGGCGGACGTCGTCGGGCTCTGGAACATTCTCTATGCGCGCGACAAGAAGCTGCTGACGTCGATCGATGAGCGGCAGCTGTGGGCGACGTACACGGGCCTCATGTTCCGCTCGATGCGCTTCGGCATCGACGAGGCGCACGGACGCGGAACGGCGGTGCAGTGGAACTGGCTGCGCGAGCACGGCGCGGTCACGCCGAAAGGCGACGGCACGTACACGATGGATGAGGCGAAGTACCGCGAGGGGATCCGCACGCTGGCCACGGAGCTCTTGACCATCGAGGCCACGGGCGACTTCGCACGCGCGCAGCGCCTGCTCGACAAGTACGGCGTCTCGAATCCGGAGATGGCCTCGGTGATCGAGAAGCTGAAGGACATCCCGGTGGACATCAATCCGGTGTTCGCGGGGGCGGGAGAGAAATAGATGGAAGGACGCGTCCGGCTCGAGTGCGGCGACTGCGACGTGATCGACGAAGTCGTCGGCGAGATTCCGGACGAGTACATCCGTTCGTTCGAGGCCGCGGTGCACCGGCATGGCTGGGCGCCGCGGCCGGGCGCGAAACCGGGACCGCTGCTCTGCCGCGACTGCCTGGCCGCGTCGTACGAAGGACACGAGAGCGTCGACGACCGGCCGTGATTGCGCGCGCCCCTCACCCGGCCTTCGGCCACCCTCTCCCCGCAAGCGGGGCGAGGGGCAACGCAACTCTCCGTCGCCCTTCTCCCCGCGTGCGGGGAGAAGGTGCCCGAAGGGCGGATGAGGGGCCGTGATTTTCGAAAACACTGCTGCCCGTTGCACGGCTCTTCTGCGCGGCGATCTCGGTCATCATCGGCTTCTTCGAAGCCTCCAACGAACCGGCACTCGTGCAGTCGCTGCTGCGCGAAGCGGCAACGTGGCTGCGCGCGCAGGGTGCGACGCAGGTCGTCGGTCCGATGGACGGCGACACGTGGCATCGCTATCGCGTGAACGTGGGTCCGTTCGATGCGCCGCCGTTTCTGCTCGAGCCTTTCAATCCCACTTACTACGCTTCGCTTTGGTCGCCCTTCGAGGTCATCGAACGCTATTCATCGAAGCGTGTCGATGACATCGCACCGTTGCTCGAAAAGCTCGCGCCGATGCATGCACGGGCGGCGCAGCGCGGCTATCGCGTCCAGTTCTTTGAACCATGTCGATCGTTTGCAGGACGGAGCTCGACGCTCGTCTGGCGGCTGTCGCTCGACGATCTTTCAAAGGCAATCCGCTTCTACTTCGACATCGGCCTCGATGACTTCCTCAAGTTGTACGACCGGCATCGAGCGATTGCTCGTGCCGGATCTCATGCTCTTTTCATCGCGAGAACGATGAACGAAGTCGGATTTCTGTTCGCCTATCCGGATAGCGAAGCGCACATGGTCGATTACAAAACCATCGGCGTTCTGCCCGCGCACCGCCGCGGCTACCTCGGATGGGCGCTGCTGCATCAGGCCTACGCGAGCGCGCTGGAACTGGGACGCCCGGTGGCGAACCACTGCCTGATGCACGAGTCGAACGCGTCGCAGTCGATGGACGCGGGGCACGGCACGACCTTCCGCGAGTACTATCTGTACACGCTGTGAACGCCGCTTCGCTGTTCCGTGACGCCGCACGCGCGCATCCGGAGCGGATCGCCTTTTACGAGGGACGGCGCGCGATCACATTCGGCGCGCTGTGGGAGCGCGTGGAGCGCAAATCGAGGCAGTTCCGCGAGGGCGACCGCGCGCTGATCATGCTGCCGATGTCGGTCGAGCTCTACGTCGCGCTCCTCGGCGTGCTGCACGCGCGTGCCGTGGCCGTGTTCGTCGATCCGTGGGTCGGCACGCGGCGGATGATCCAGCTTGCGCGCTTCGCTTCCCCCAATCACTGGCTCGGCACGTGGAAGAGCCGGCTCCTCCGCCTCTTCGTCCCGCTTGGCCGTCACGCCGAGAACCCGCCCGACGCCGCGCTCATCACTTTCACCACCGGCTCGTCCGGCACGCCGAAGAGCGTCAATCGCACGCATCGCATCCTCGTCGCCCAGCATGAGCGCCTCGCCGAGGCCTTTCCGCCGAAAGAAGGAGACGTCGATCTCTGTACGTTTCCGATCTTCGCGCTCAACAATCTCGCTCTCGGGATCACGACCGTGATCCCGCCGATCGATCTGAAACGCATTGACGCTCTCGATCCGCATCGTCTCGCGAAGGAGCGCCGTGCGACCACGGCTACCGCGTCGCCGCCGCTCTTCGACAAGCTCGCGCCGCTCGCCGATCGTCCGCGCTTCCGCCGCATCCTCACCGGCGGCGCGCCGGTAACGGACGCGCAGCTGCGCGCGTGGATCGCCGCGTGGCCGGATGCGGAGATCGTGATCGCGTATGGATCGTCCGAGGCGGAGCCGGTCGCGCACATCGAGGCGCGGGAGCGGCTTTCCGCCGGCGGAACGGGATACCTGGCGGGCCACGTAGTGAACGGTGTGAAAACGAAGCTGGATTTGATCGACGACAAAGTCGGAGAGCTGCTCGTGGCCGGCGATCACGTGGCCACGGAGCACGAATGGCACCGGATGGGCGACACGGGCTGGTTCGATGAAGAAGGACGGTTCCGGATCGCCGGGCGCGTGCACTCGACGATCTGGCGCAACGGAGTCGCGCATCACGCACAGCTGGTGGAGCAGGCGGCGCGCGGGGAGGATGCGCGGATCAAACGCGTCGCGGCGGTGGGCAAGGACGGACGGCTCATCATCATCGTGGAGAGTGATGAAGACGTTGCGGATGACGTGAAAGCACGCGTCGATGCGGATGAAGTGATCGTCACGAGCGAGCCGCTGCCGGTCGATCCGCGGCACAACAGCAAGATCGACTACGCGAAATTGCGGGAGTCGCTGTGAAGCACTTTCTCGCCTATCTGAACGAGCGCTTCCCGCCGATCGCGAACGTCCTGCTCATCCTCACGTACTACTCGTCCAACCAGTTCCTCGCCTTCGCGTTGACGCAACCCGGCCCGGTCATGCACTACGACGCCTGGTCGTTCCTCGGCATGCTGATGCTGGTTTGCTTCTTCTTCCACATCCGCGTCTTCGATGAGCACAAGGACTACGAAGAAGACTGCCGCTACTTTCCGAACCGCGTGCTGCAGCGCGGCCTCATCACGCTGCGTCATCTGAAGATCGCTGGCGCGATTGCGATCGCCATCGAGATCACGGTTTGCGCGCTGCGCGGTCCGCAGGCGCTCGCCGCCTGGGCCATCGCCTTCGGCTTCACGCTGCTCATGCTGCGCGAGTTTTTCGCGCACGACTTTCTCAAGCCGCGCTTCCTCCTCTACGCAACGTCACACATGCTGATCATGCCGCTGCTGTCGCTGCTCGTGTTCTCGTTCGCGACGCGGCGCTGGCCGTGGGAGGCGCCGCCGTGGTTCTGGGTGTACGCGTTCGTCGGCTTCTTCGTCACGTTCAACTGGGAGGTCTCCCGCAAGATCCGCGCGCCCGAGCAGGAGATCGACGGCGTCGATTCGTACACGAAAATCTTCGGCACGTTCGGCGCGGCGTATCTCGTGCTGATCATCCGCGCCATCGACACCGCGATGGTCGCCGCCGTCGGCTGGCATCTTGGTTTCAGCCGCTGGTTCTACCTCGCATTGATCGTGCTCTACGCCGTCTGCCTCTTCGGCTTCTTCCAATACCGCTTCCGCCCCACGCCGCGGCACGCGAAGATGATGGAGGTGTACGCCGGGATGTACATGATCGTCTTCGACTTGCTCGTGGCCGTGGAGCTGGTGAGGAAATATGGGCTCCGGTAAGGCCGAGAATCTCGCGAAGCTGGCGGAGCTGCGGCTTTCGCGTGCCTGCGTTTTATGTGGTGGGCAGTAGCGCGCGCCTGCTGGCGAGACGCCGCTTCCGAGGCGTTGGGACGCCGGCGCCGGAGGCCCGCGCGCCACTCCTGGCGATCTCTTCGCCGTTCGCTCATCCGCTGTCGGCGAAGACTCCGCCGGTGTCTCCTTCGCCGGCATTCACGATTCATTTCTGAACGTGCCGCGCGAGGGAATCGCCGAAGCGATTGAAAAAGTGCGCGCATCGGCGAGGACCGAACGCGCCATCGCCTACCGCAAAGAACACGGCATTCCGATCGACGACACGCCGATGCCGGTGATCGTGCAGCAGATGATCCACGCGCAAACGAGCGGCGTCGTGTTCACCGCGAACCCGACGACGCAGGACACCGGTGAGATCGTCATCAGCGCGCTCTTCGGCCTCGGAGAAGGACTCGTGAGCCACGGCTTCGACGCCGATACCTACATCGTCCGGAAAGATGATTTTTCGATTCGTGCGGAGATCGTCGAGAAGACGGAGGCAATTGGCGTACGAGTAGAAAATCCAAAGGCACGGAGTCTGTCAGATGCGCAGGTGAAGGAGCTTGCACGGGAAGCGCTCGCCATCGAGAACGCATTCGGCGGTCCGCAGGACATCGAGTTCGCGTTCGACGCAAACGGCCTCTGGATCCTGCAGACGCGTCCCATCACCACGATCCGGGGCAATCGCCTGCTGTGGGACAACTCGAACATCGTGGAGAGCTTCTCCGGCGTCACCTCGCCGATGACGTTCAGCGTCATCCGCCGCGCGTACGCGATCGTCTATCGCCTCTTCGCGCAGGTGATGGGCATCCCCGATGAGGTGGTGAAGGAGAACAAGTACGTCTTCGAGAACACGCTCGGCCTGTTCCGCGGCCAGGTCTTCTACAACCTCCTCAACTGGTACGCGATGGTGCGCCTGTTCCCCGGCTACGAGCAGAACAGGCAGTTCATGGAATCGATGATGGGCGTGCGCGAGAGCGTGGCCGCGGAACCGGCGCGCCCGAATCGCCTGGCGATGATTCCGCTCGCGTGGCGCATGCTCCGCAACTTCTCGAGCATCGACCGCCTCACCAGAGAGTTCGAAGCGAACTTCAAGAAACACTACGACCAATGGTCGCGCATCGACTTCAACGCGCTGAAGCCGCACGAGCTGATGCGCCTCTATTACGAATTCGAAGACCGCGTGCTCTGGTCGTGGCGCGCGCCGATCATCAACGACTTCTTCGTGATGATCTTCTACGGCACGCTGAAGAAGCTCACCCCGCTCCACAACGATCTCCTCGCCGGCGAGGGCGGCATCGAGAGCACGGAGCCGGCGAACATGCTGCTGCGGATTGCGGACATGGCGCGGCCCAACGCGTCGTTGAGTGACGCCATCCAGCGAGGGGACTTGCAGGCGGCGAAGCAGCATCCCGAGTTCGCAAAAGAATTCGACCGCTACATGGAGTTGTACGGCTTTCGCGGAATGAACGAGCTGAAGCTCGAGGAGCCGCCGCTGCGCGACCGGCCGGATGTGGTGTTGATGTTCATTCAGGAACTATCTGGACAGACAGGATTGTCTGTCCTCCACGACGGATGTGCGCGCGGAGGCGGAGAAGCGTGCGCCCCGAGGGCTCGTCTTCCGCTACGTGCTCAAGCGCGCGCGGATCGGCGTGCGCAATCGCGAGAACATGCGCTTCGCCCGCACGCGCATCTTCGGCCTCGTGCGCGAAGTCGTCCGGGCCATGGGCCGCCGTCTCGCCGAGGAGAAGCTCCTCGATTCCGCGGACGACGTTTTCTACCTCGGCCTGGAAGAGCTGTGGGACTACGTCAAAGGCACCGCACTCACGACGAATCTCCGCGAGCTCGCCGCGCTGCGCAAAAAAGAGTTCGACGAATACCGCGCGAACCCCGACATCGATGAGCGCTTCGAAACGTTCGGCATGGCCTATCACCGCAACCGCTTCCGCTCCCAAACCGCGCCGGCAGAGGACGGCGCGATCAAGGGCATCGCCTGTTCTCCGGGCGTCGTAACCGGTCCTGTCAAAGTCCTGCGAAGTCCGAACGACGATCTCCGCCTGAACGGCGAGATCCTCGTCGCCGAGCGCACCGATCCCGGCTGGGTGCCGCTCTATCCCTCCATCTCCGGCCTGCTCATCGAGCGCGGCTCGATCCTCTCGCACTCGGCGATCGTCGCGCGGGAGATGGGCATCCCGACGATCGTCGGCATTCGCGGGCTCACGCAGCTCGTGAAGAGCGACGACGTCGTGACGATGGACGGCTCGACCGGCGTCGTCACGCTTCACTGACGCGCGCGCGGACGAACGTCGAGAACGCGTACGCGAAGACGAGCGCACATGCGACGAGATACGGCGGGTAGTAGCGCTCGAACTGCCCGCTCATGTTTGCCGCGAGCAGAAACAGAAACGGCAGCATCAGCGCGCGCGTGGCCGCGCGCACTTTGAAGCGGCGTCGCTCGCCGCGGATCTTCATGATCACCCGCGCCACGATGAGAATGCCGAGGCCGATGAACGCGGGGATGATGTAGAGCAGCCGCGGCGCGAGCGACCAGGCCGCGTAGAGAAACAGCGTCACCGTCAGCGCGCCGCCGATGTTGAACCATTCGATGCGCGCGGCGAGGAAGAGCATCAGCGCGACGATCACGATCAGCGCGACGTTCTGCATCGCGATGTGCGGCACCGTCTTCGTCGTGATCTTCTGCAGCACGAATACGACCGCGATCGGCACGAAGAGGTTGTCCGTGCCGCGCAGCGAGATGGCCTCGAAGAGCGTCACCAGCACCGCCACGAGCAGCGCCGAGAGCGCGCACGTTGTGCGCGGCAGGTTCGTCATCAGCAGCATCGGCAGCCACGACGCCAGGAAGGCGATGATGAAGAAGACGAGCGAGCCTTCGACGCTCTTGTATTCGTCTTCGACTTCGTAGCGATGCTTGCCGTAGCGGCTGCCGATCAGCGCCGCGAACGCGTCGGCGACGGCGAGCGTGAGCACGGCGGCGAGGTAGAGCCACTTGCGGTCGGCGGCGATGACGAAGACGAGCCAGATCGCGAGCGGGTAGTACTCGCTGCCGCGCGTTTTGCGCTCGACTTTGTGCAGCGACTTCATGACGTTGAGGCGCTCGCCGAGGATGAAGAGCCCGGAGAGCGACGCGGTGAGCGCGAGGACGACCCACGGCGACTCGATGAGCCACGGCAACGCGAGACCGACCAGCCCTCCGCCGAGGTGCACGAGCTTGCGCGTCCACTCCGGTTTTGCGCCGAGACGAGCCCAGACCTCGGCGGCGACGAGGATGATCGTGAACGCGCCGAGGATGATCAGAACGCCGGTCACGCCTTCTCCTCGAGCACGAACGCGCTGTAGAAGAACGCGTTGTCGCGCGCGAACAACGCGTCGCTTGCGAGCCGCGTGACGCCGGTGCCGTGCCGCGGCACGAGCAGGTTCCAGTACGCGAATCGCGCGTGTCGGTTTGCGTGTGCGAGCAGCCGGCCGAAGATCGCGCGCGTCGTCTCGGGATCGATGTATTCGAAGATGTCGGAGAGATAGAAGCCGTCGAACATGCCGGTGGCGGCGTCTTCGATCGAGCCCTGCACGAGCGTCAGCTTGTCGAGATTCGCGCGCACGGAGTCGAGCTCGCGCAGATAGCGCGGCAGCACGCTGCGGTAGTTGCCGGTGAAGATGAACGTCAGGTACGGATTCGCGTGCGGATGCGAGCACCGTCGCCGCGTACTCGGCGCGTTTGAAAATCCGGTCTGCGACCGAGCCTTCGACGTAGCGGAAGAATTCGGGATCGCGGCCCGTGCGGCCCATCACGAAGCGGCTGAAGAAGACGCGGAACATCGCCCGCCAGCGCCACGTGTTCCACTCGTCGCGATAGAAGCGGTCGCGCTCCTCGCGTGATTTTTCGGCGAGCAGTTTCTCGACGTCGCGGCGCGAATGCACGAGCGGAAGAACCCACTTTCGAAAAATGCGGAAGTAGTTTTCGAAGCGGCCGGCGTGGATGATGCCGCCTTCGATCGCTTCGCGATTCGCGTCCCAGTACGTGCGCACGCTTGGCGGAAGCTGAAGAGATGCGTAAATGTCGAGCCTCGGAACGCCGCCGTCCCGGCGGCTGGTCAGGCGGCGTCCCGCCGCCTCGGGCCGGCGAGACGCCGGCGGGTCAGCCGGCGAGGACGCCGGCGTTCCGAAAAATCCACAGCACCGTGTCGTTGTCGAGCTGGCGGATCGCGGCGCGCTTCAGCTCCACGAGCGCCAGCTGCGCGGCGCTCAAATCCACCGCCACCACCTCCGCGCCACCCGCTAATAGTGCGAACGCGTTGTCGCCCGCGGACGCGATGGCCAGCATGCGCTTGCCCGGCGCGGGCAGCAGCGCGTCGCAGAGCACGTCGGCGTCTTCCCACGAATTCGCATAGCGGATGAGGTCGAAGCGCGCGCGCTCAGCAATACTTCGATTCTTGTCATTTGCGGCCGAACGACTGGTGCGCCTGCGCGAACTCGCCCGACGCCAGCGCGCCGGCGATCGAGACTTCGCCGCACAGCACCACCGCGGCGCAGATCTCGGCGAACTTCTTCGCGCCGCCGGCGCCGTAGCAGCCGAGCATCTGCAGACATTCGCGCGCGGTCGGAAGATGCGTGCCGCCGCCGACCGTACCGACGATCAGATTCGGCAGCGAGATCGAGCAGTAGAAATCGCCCGCGGGCGTGACGTCCATCCGCGTCAGTCCGACCGAGGCCTCGGCGACGCAGGCGACGTCCTGGCCGCAGGCCATGAACAGCGCGGCGAGCGCATTCGCGTAATGCCCCTGCATCCCGATCGATCCCGACTGCAAACTGCCGACGATCGCCAGCTGCCAGTAGCGGAAGATCTGCTCCGGCTCCGTGTGCAGGTACTTCTTCACGAGGTCGCGCGGGATCGTGACGTCGGCGATCACTTTCTTGCCGCGCGCCGACTGAAACGCGAGCTGCGTGGCCTTCTTGTCGCCCGACATGTTCGCCTCGATGAACCACGTCTGCGGCTTCACCGGCGAGGTCTCGATCAGCTGCGTCGCCAGCGCGTGCGTCGCGAACGTGACCATGTTCTGTCCCGCGGCGTCGCCGGTCGTGTAGTGGAAGACGAGGTAGACCTCCTTGCCGGAGATCACCGGATCGATCTGCATCAGCCGCGCGTGGCGCGAGCTTTCTTTGACGCGCGCCTGCAGCGCGTCGAACTGCCCGATGACGTGCGCGACGAACGCGCCAGCCTCGGCGAGCGATTCGAAGACGAAGCCCGGCGCGCGCAGCACCGACTCGACGAGACAGAGCGTCAGCGCAGCCGCCGGCGAGGCTGATCATCTTCGCGCCGCGTTGATACGACGCGACGAGCGCGCCCTCGGTGGTCGCGAGCGGCACGTAGAAATCGCCGCGCGCATTCACGCCGTTCACGCGCAGCGGTCCGATCACGCCGACCGGAATTCGCGCGAACCCCACGAGGCTCTCGATGTTCGCCCGCAGTTCCTCGGGCGCGATCTCGTCGCCGGCGCCGGCGAGCTGATCGATCGTGAAGCCGCGCTCTTTCAGAAACGCGCGCCGCTGTTCCAGCGCCGCGGCCGAGTCTTCGTCCTTCGCGGGGATCGACGGAGGAAGCGGATCGTGGTGCGGCTGCACGTCGCGCGCGCGCTCCTCGAGCGATTTGCCTGCAAGGATGCCGGCGAGGATGTCTTTCGCGCGCGGATTCATGCGCGGCAGGATAGCGCGGGATCGCCTTCGTCACGCCACGCCGCCTCTTCGCACCGCCGTCCCGCCTCTTCATACCGCGTCACCGATCCGTGTGTGCGGGACGCCGCAGACGGCGCGGATACAGAGGTCGAAAGGAGAGCGATATGAAACGAGCAATGTTGATTGTGGCAGTGGCGACGCTTTGCGTCGCGGGATCGGCGGTGGCGGATGGCGGCTTGATCGGCAGCGGAACGCGGACCGAGGACGGCGGCGGGACGATTGGCAGCGGCACGGCCGCCGGCCAGATGATGGGAAGTGGCAACGCCGTTGGCCAGATCATGGGCAGCGGCGGGTTCACCATGACGACTCAGGACGTGTTCATGGGCAGTGGCGGACGATCCGAGGACAGCCGGCAGGTGCTTGGCAGCGGCGCACGTCAGCAGGTGGACGGCGGCTATCTCGGCAGCGGCCTTGCGGTTCGCGAGCTCCGGCTGGCCGACGGCTCGAGCCTGCTGGTGGTGAGCTCGGGCGAAGGGACGTTCATCATCGCGATCGATTGACCGGGAGAGGTGCGGCGGCTCGCGCCGCCGCACTTCGGAATCACTCAGACCCGAACCACTGATATCTCCCGAAAAACGGCCACTTGCTGCGCACAAACCGCTCTTCGGTGGCGGTGACGGCCTCGACCGGGCTCAGACGGAACACCTGGCTCAAATCGTGGTTCGGCAGGCATTGCTTCAACCGCGGTCCCCTGCGCTCTTCGAGCCCGAGGACGTCCGGATCGCCGGCAGCGTACTTCGACGGTTCGAAGATCCAGTAGCTGTTCTCCTCGAACGGGCCGAAGGGGGCGAATCGGAACTGGCTATCCACGCGCTCCTCTCCCGGCGTGTAGTTGCTTTCGAAGAGCCTCGAGTCGCGCATCTGCCACACCTTTGCGAGCGCGCCGCGGCACACGACCGTCCAGGAGCCGTTCGAGTTGAACACGAAGCAGAACTGCGCATCGGCGCTCGTGTCACCGCTCGTGCCGAGGATGAACTCGCCGTCCTTCCGCCGGATGGGCCGTCCCCCAGTCAGGATCTGGTACCACTGCATATGCGAGACTTTCGTCTCGACCGCGATGCGGCTCGCCCAATACGCGCAGTACTGCGCGATGAGCTTCGGCAGAAACAGAAGCGATTGTTGGAGCACCGGACGCATTTCCGATTCTCTCCACTGATTCGTGTAGAGATAGTTGTTGCGGTCCAATATTTTCTTGGCCGCTGCGAGCTCCCTGATGCTCTGGACGAAGATCCGCTTATGCTCCTCCGCGACCTGGCGCAGGATCGTCGCGGAATCGCCGATCCCATCCACTTCGACATCCTTCGGCGTCAGCGGAAAGTGTGAGTAGTGGTCGAGGTATCGTCCGGGGATCCATGCGTCGGCGGCCTCCTCGAAGGCTCCGTGCCTGTAGTCGCGGATGGTCGCGTTCCGATCATCCATCGCTCCGTAAAAGTTCGCGAAGTTTGCGGCGTGCATCGGCTGCGTGAGATCGCTCAGGAAATGGATGGAGAGCCCGAGCCGGTGGCCGGCGGACTGCATGAGGCGGACATTGGACGAGAGTTTCCTGAGGCGACGGCCGTCGTGGACGGCCAGATTGAAGTAGCGCCGGCCGTCACAGAGCGCCGTCCATTCCTTGCCGTCGTGACTCGTGTGCGAGTCCGGGTCGTAGAAATGGTTTTCGTACGCGCGAAAACCGGGAAAGGGCGTCGTACCCATCCACGGATCCTTGAAATCCGCATCCTCGAGACCCTGCGTCACGGCGTATTGGAACGGCATGAGGTCCCAGTAGTCATGGAACAGCGCCGCATGGCTGGACAACTCGCGTGTCAAGATCTTTCTCGCCCACTCCATGGCGTTTCGGTGGCTGGCCTTTTTCCATGCCGGCTGCGGCCCGTCGACGGACCGCAGACCGCAGCACCCATGCTCGTTCGCGGCGAGGGGCTCCGGCGTGACCTCTGTGGCGCCGGCGGCGTCCGGGACGCGCGTCACGCCGCCATCGCCCGCAGCGATCGAGACGTATTGCCCATCGTCGGCGGACCGAAGGACGACCGCGCCGTCCGCCATGCGGCTCGCGTGGAAGAGCAGCCGCCCGGTGACGAGCGAGCGCAGCGTGGGATCCGCCGCTTCGTCGCTGTCATCCCACGCGAAAGAGTCCTGCCGCTCCGGATCGACGCGCAACGGCGACTCCGGTTCCGCACCACCCGCGAGAAAACGACCATCAGCGGTTCGAAGGAACACAAGAGACATCGTGGACTCCTCCCGTCGAGGAGGATAGTCGCCGACGCCATCTTTCCCTATCAAAAGAAAAAAGCCGCCCGAAGGGCGGCTTTTCATCGTGAGCGTTTCAGTGACTACGCCAGTTTCCGGATCGCCTCTTCGACCTGCTCCGCGGTCGGGACGACCGGCTGCACGAGCGAGCCTTCCAGCCACTCGTACTCGCCTTTCATGAATTTCTGCACGACTTTGTACGCGAGCTCGTCGTGGTTGTCGAAGAGCGTGCGGAAGTTCTGATCGATGCGTGTGCGCGCCTCGCGGCAGAAGAGGTCCGCCAGCTCGAGCGCGTTCTTCTCGCCCTTCTTCGCCAGCATCGTCGCGTAGGTGACGACGGCCGACATCGCGAAGAGGTCGGTGCCGATGTCGACGATGCGGAAGAGCACCATCTGCTTCCGCTCGAGCTTCGCCTGGTAGCGCGCCATCGCGTGGAAAATCGAGCGCGAGAGGTGCCGTGACTGGCGCTCGATGTAGCCGAGGTGCGCGGAGAGGCGGCCGAACTCGCCGTATTTCGGGAAGCGGCTCCAGCCGAGGTAGCGCGACGGATACCACGCCGCGTAAAACGCGCCGGCTTTCGCCGCAGTGCTGATCTTCTCGCCGGTCGGCGTGTCGGGTTGCAGGATCTTGAACGCGCGCTTCATGTGCGGATCGACCGCTTCGCGGGCGATGAAGAGATGCTGGATCTCGCTCGTGCCTTCGAAGATGCGGTTGATGCGCATGTCGCGCATGATCCGCTCGACCGGATGCGCCTTCTCACCGCGCGCGCGCAGCGACGTCGAGGTCTCGTATCCGCGTCCGCCGCGGATCTGCACGAGATGGTCGGTGATCTGCCACGACACCTCGGTGTTGAACAGCTTCGCCATCGCCGCCTCGAGGCGGAGATCGACGTTGCCGCGGTCCGAGAGGCCGGACGTCAGCCAGACGATCGCTTCCTGCGCGAACGTGTGCGAGGCCATCCAGGCGATCTTCGCCGCGACCGCTTCGTGCTTGCCGATCGGCGCGCCCCACTGCACGCGCTCGTTCGCCCATTCGCGCGCGATCTCGAGCATGCGCCGCGAGCCCGCCGCGCAGCCGGCCGGAATCGTGAGGCGGCCGGTGTTCAGCGTGATGAGCGCGAGCTTGAGGCCGAGGCCTTCGCCCCAGAGGAGATTCTCTTTCGGGATGAAGACGTCTTTGAAGCGGATGAGGACGTTGCCGATGCCGCGCAGGCCCATGAACTGGCAGCGATGCGCGATCTCGACGCCCGGCGTGTCGGTCTCGAGGATGAACGCCGAGATCTGTTTCTTCTCTTTGCCTTTGACGACCTTCGGCGGCGTCTGGGTCATCACGACGATGATCTCGGCCTTGAGACCGTTCGTGCACCAGAGCTTTTCGCCGTTGAGGATCCAGCCGCTGCCGTCCGCGGTCGGCACGGCCATGGTCTGCATCTTCGCGGGATCGGATCCGACGCCCGGCTCGGTGAGCGCGAACGCGGAGATCGCGCCTTTCGCGAGGCGCGGCAGATATTTTTTCTTCTGCTCCTCGGTGCCGAAGAGTTTCAGCGGCTGCGGGACACCGATGGACTGATGGGCGGAGAGCCACGCCACGGTGTTCGCGCACCAAGTGGCGACGAGGCCGAGGGCGCGGTTGTAGTTCGTGGCGGTGAATCCGAGGCCGCCGTACTCCTTCGGAATCTTCATCCCCCACGCGCCGATGTCGTTGAGGCCTTTGAAGAGCTCGTAGTCGTACTCGCCCTTCGCGTCGATCGCCTCGGCGTCGACGTTTTCCGCGAGGAAGCGCTCGAGCTTTGCCAGGAACACGTCGCCTTCGGCTTTATCGGCGGGATCTTGTTCGGGGAAGGGATGAATGAGGTCGAGGTTGAGCTTGCCAAGGAAAAGATCGCCGACGAACGACGGCTTTTCCCATTCCGTTTCGCGCGAGGCCTCGGCGACTTCCATCGCCTCCACAGCGCCCTGAGTCTTGACTTCAGCCATGATGAAACTCCCTGATGTGTGTGCTGTTACAGGTTCCGCGCCAGTATGAATGAATGGTCATTCATACGTCAACACCCACCCGCCCGACCGGTTGCTCGGTTGCTCCCGCCCGCCCGCGCCACCGGGTTTCCACCCAACCGCACACCCGTTGGGCCGCGCGCCGAAGGCGCGCTGGCCTTCGCATTGAATGATGTTGCTTGCACGCTTCTCGCGAGAAACAGCCGCGCTCCGCGCGGCGTGCAGCAACGGGTGTGCGGATGGGTGGAAAACCGGGGGCATGGGTGGGCGGGAGCAACCGACGTGGCAGAACGATAGACTGACCTTATGAAACGCGAACCCGCCGAACTCACCCTCGCAACAGAGCTCGACGCCATCATCAACGACCGCGGCCTTCTCACCGGTCCGCGTCCCAGCGTCGATCGCCCGCAACTGCAACATCACCTGCGCGAGGCGCTGCGGCTGCTGCATGTCGATCTCGATGACGAGAACCTCGTCGACACGCCGCGGCGGTGGGCGGAATCGCTGGTGCAGATGACCAGCGGCTACGACTTCACGGATGTCAAAAAATTGACGACGCTCTTCCGCAAGGCGTGCTCGCGCGCGGACGAGAACTGCCAGAACCTGGTCGTCATCGGCGGGACGTACAAGACCCTCTGCGCGCATCACATCCTACCGTTCTTCGGGCAGTTCATCGTCGGCTACATCCCGGAAGAATGGATCATCGGCGCGTCGAAGATCCCGCGCGTCGTGGAGGTGCATATGCGGCGGCTGCAGTCGCAGGAGCATCTCGCGCACGACGTCGCGGACACGATTCAGAAGATCCTCGAGCCGCGCGGGATCGCCGTCTGGATGGGCGGCGTGCATCTCTGCATGGTCATGCGCGGCGTGGAGCAGGAGTCGTCGTTCATGGAGACCAACGTCCTGCGCGGCGAGTTCCTGAATGACGAGCGGACGCGCGACGAATTCATGTCGATCGTAAACCGTCGCGGCACACGCGCGTAAACTCACTAGGCATGTCCGCCCGCCAGCGCCTTTACCTGATCTTCGCGATCACGATCGTGGTCGTGGTCGGCTCAGGCGTGTACTCCGCGTCGCGCTTCCTCCAATGGCATCGCGCCGGCTGGACGGGCGTGTTCTACGCGCCGAACTTTCCCGAGCAGAAGGGACAGGTCAAGGCGTCGAGCCAGAACCCGGGCGAAGTGATGATGACGTATGCGAACGCGCCGGCGGACGGCGTGTTCAAGTCGCGGGACCTCGTCATCGCCGTGAACGGCATTCCCACCGAAGAGATCCCGCGACTTCGGGCGATGGAGTCGACGCTGCATCGCGGCGACCGTGTGACCTATCGCGTCATCCGTGGGGGGAAGCCGGTCGATCTGACGCTGCGGCTCGAGTCGCCGTTCCGCTCGCCGTTCATCGTCGTGCGGATCGTGGTCTCGTTCATCATCGCGCTGACGTTCCTCGTCGTCGCAGTGATGGTTGCGGCGCGCCAGCCGGGCGATCGCCGCGCGCAGGTCTTCTTCATCTTCGCGCTCATTTCGGCGCTGGCGCTGGTCGGCAGCGCGGTCACGGCCTATGAGCAGGCCGGAGGGACCGGCGTCGTCGCGAATTTCGGCTTCAACGCCATCTCCTCGGTCCTCGTCGCGCTCTGTTCGTTCGCGTACGCGCCGCTGATCCTGCACTTCTCGCTCATCTTTCCGCACGACCGTCCGATCCTTGCGAAGCGCCCGTACCTCTTGCGCTGGATCTACGCGGCCGCGCTGCTCGCGGCGTTCATGGTGGCCGCGATCCTGTTGCTGGTGCTGCAGCTCTTCAGCGATCCGGCGAACGTGCAGCGCATGGGCCCGCAGTTGGAGCGCTCGATCAAAGTCTTCATCCTGGCGATGACGATCGGCGGCCTCCTGATCGCGCTGCATCTCAGCTGGATCGGCCGCCGCGACGGTCTCTTCCGCGCATTCGCGCGGCGCCCGTTCCGCTCCGTGTTCGCGATCATCGGCACCTTCATGGGTGCGGTGAGCCTGATTGCGAAGGTCGGCATCAAGATCGTGGCGTTCATCGCCGGCGCCTCGTCGGTCTTCGTGCCGATCGCCATCATCGCCAGCTATCCGGTCCTCGCCTGCATCGCGCTCGTGCGCAGCTATCGCGAGTCGGGCGTCGAAGAAAAGCGGCAGGTGCAGTGGCCGCTGTGGGGCCTCTTCATCGCCGTCATGACGAAGATCGCCATCATCGTGATCACGGTCGGCTGGTCGATCTACCTCTCGGCGACGCACGCCTCCATGCTGGAGTGGCGCGGCGTGTACCAGGTCCTCGGCATGGTGCCGACGGTCGTCACGATCCTCATCCCGCTCTCGTTCGCGGCGGCGATCCTCAAGTACCGGCTGATGAACATCGACATCATCATCCGCAAGACGGTCGCGTACGCGTTCCTCACCGGCGCGATCATCGTGCTCTATCTGATTCTCGTCGGCGGCCTCGGCACGCTGCTCGTCAGCATCACCGGCGTGCAGAACCAGACCATGGTCATCGCCTCGACGCTCGTCGTGGCGCTGGTGTTCGTGCCGCTGCGCAATCGGCTTGCAGACGCTCGTCGACCGCAACCTCTTCCGCCACAAGTACGACTATCCGGAAGCGCTGCGCGCGATCGCCGCGGATACGCTCACGGCGAACGATCTCAACACGTTCCTCACCTCCGCGGCGGAGAAGATTCAACAGGCGCTGCAGAATCGCGCCGTGGCGATCTTCGTCACGCGGCACGACGAACTGGTCGCGGCGGCGAAAGTGGGATTGGCGGACTCGCTCGTCGGAACGATGCGCATGCGCCGCGATCCGCTCGTGCCGATGCTCGACCGCCCGTTCGATCCGACGCGGCATCCGCTGCCTGACGACGCGGCCGCGGCGGTCAAGCGCATCGAGGCGAAGCTGATCGTGCCGGTCAACACGCCCGGCACTCCGGCGAACGGATTCATCGCCCTCGCGGCGAAGCTGTCGAACGCGCCGTTCGACGTCGAAGACATCGACTTCCTCCGCTCGGTCGCCGATCAGCTCGACCTCGGCATCGATCGCATCCGCCAGCAGCGCGAGGAAGTGGACTTCGAACAGGCGCGCGCGATTCAGCAGAGCCTCCTGCCGCGCGAAATGCCGAAGATCGCCGGAGTGGAGCTGAGCGGCATCTGGCAGCCGGCGCGCACGATGGGCGGCGACTACTACGACGTGCTGAAGCTGAGCGACAGCGTGCTCGCGGTCTGCATCGGCGACGTCGCGGGCAAAGGGATGACGGCGGCGCTGCTGATGTCGGGATTGCAGGCGGCGGTGCGCGCGTCCGCGAGCGGCTCGCCGCGCGACCTGTGCGAGCGCGTGCGGCGCGTGGTCGTGTCGAGTCTCACCGGCGGCCGCTTCGTGACGTTCTTCTACGCGACGATCGACACCGCGGCGATGCGCCTGCGTTGGTGCAATGCCGGCCACAACGCGCCGGTGCTCGCGCGCGCCGACGGCAGCGTCGTGCGATTGGCGGATGGCGGGCCGGCGTTCACGCGCTTGTTCAAAGACGATCCGTACACCGAGAAAGAGATCACGCTGCAGCCGGGCGACCGCCTCGTGCTCTTCACCGACGGCGTTTCCGAAGCGAGCGGCGGCGACGGGGAGATGTTCGGCGAGCCGCGCCTCGAGCAGCTCGTCGTCACGAACCGCGACCTTGGCGCACACCAGCTGCAGCAAACCATCGCCGGCTTCGCCACCGCATTCAGCGGCGGGGAGCTGGATGATGATCTGACGCTGGTGGTGGCTGCCCTGTGATGAAGACGACAAGCAAATCATCGGATCGCGAAAGAAGGTCTCCTCGAACAACGCCTGCAATCGTTCGCGCAACTCCGGCTGTTCGCCCGCCGGACAGCGGCTCCAGCGCACGTCCTCATCGAGCAGCTCGGAAAAGTCGCGCCGCAGAATCGCGATCAAACGCTCATCGAGATCGGCGAAGTTGCGCGCGACGAATTCGTCGAAGCCGTCGTTCTCCGACGAAACCGCGCGAAAACAGATCCAGCGGAACAGTGACGCCGCGGCCCACGGAAACCAGATCGTGAGATTCACGAGATCGGTGGCCGGGCAGCCGTTCGCGAAATCGATCGGGATGACCGATTCGCCGTCGACGAACGCCTCGAGGCTGTTGTAGCCCCAGCCGAAGTGCCCGGCGATGAAACGCGAATAGCGGCCGAGGCGCGCGGCGATGTCGCCTTCGGCTCTGCGGCCGGGCGCGCGTTGCGTGGGACCGAGGTCCGGCAACTCGGGCATCGGCAACACCTGCGGACCGACGGTGAGACAGCGATAGGCCGTGTCGCACTCGAGGATCGCTTCCTGCAGCAGAAACGCGCGGCCCTGCCGACTCCGCGAGACGCGCGGACAGCTCGTCCGCGCTCGCGCACGAGAAACACGTCGAATCCGCCGCCGCCGATCGACTTCTTCAGAAACAGCGGCCAGCGTCCGCCGAAATGCGTTTCGACGACGTCGACGGCGGCGCGTCCTTCGCGTCCTAGTCTTGTCCATCTCCGCGCGTCGTATTCGTCCTCGAAGCGGCGTCCCTGCGGCGGCAGGAGAACCGTCTTGGGCAAACGGTCGCGCGGATCGAGCGCCGCGGCCATCACGTCGTAGGTCGCGTACTTGTCGATCCACCAGAACGTCACCGGATCGTTGATGAGCGCGACGCCGGCGCGCTTGAAGTGAAACGCGCGGGCGCGCGCGAACTCGCTGCGGTGGGTCATGCGATCGAACACCACGTCCGCGACGCGGCGCAGATCTTCGCCGGCCACGACCGGCTCATCGAGCAGCGTGCGCATCTCCAATCGGTAGGAAACGCCGAGGTGATGCACGACGGGATCGATCGACGGCGAACAGCTCGGCGAGCACGCGGCGCAGCGTCCAGTCAGGCGAGGGGACGATGCCGATGCGCCGGATGTTCATCTCGCCCGACAACCGTACTACAATCTTTCCGGTCCGCAGTCCCACCAACCAGCGAGCGAAGGAGAATGACGATGGGAAGCACTGTATCGACCCGGAAGCTCGAGACCGCCCGTAAGGCCGCCCGCAAGCAGGCCGACTCCAAACGGTAGCGCGCCGTGCGCGCTTCCCCTCCGGCGCGCCTGGAAGCATTCAACGACCACGCGCGCCGGACGGGATGGCTCTACACCAAGTCCGTCGAATACGACGGCCGCGCGTACGTCCACATCCCCCTCCTCTACGCCACGCGCGTCGGCCCCGAGCTCGAAGCGTATGCGCGAGCGCTCGCGCGATTCCCGCAACTGGTGGATGTCCCCTTCGACGTCGAAGTGCATCACGGCGTGGTGGCCGTCTTCGATCCCAACGCCCTGAACGCGTTCATCATCAAAGTGGAGGACAGACAATCTTGTCTGTCCTGCGCACGCAGTGCGCATTGCCTGGCCTCACCCGCCGAACGCGTCCTTCGCGCTGAGACGCATACGACCGATGCGACGTTGCGCGAAGCGCACGAAGCCCTGATCGACGCCATCGCCCTCAACCTCGCCAATCCCTTCGTCGAGCTCGCGTATCCGCACGAGCGGGCGAACGTCCGCTTCTCCGTCGACCGCTGGTTTCACGAGCGAGCGCGAACGCTGCGGATCGAGTGGCGCGACATTGTCGACTTTTCCTGGGAAGCGGGATTCCTCCCGCGCCGACGCGAGGAGCGCGCGCTCTGGAGCGATCCGTCGCGCCTCGCCGATCATCTCGGCTACACCGGCCCGCGTCCGCCGCTGCAACCCGCGATCCGGATGCCGGACATCGACGTCCCGGCCTCAGACAACCTGTTGACCATGCTCGGCGAGCTGGAAGAGTTTCGCCACTACTGGCAGGCGCGCCTCTCGCGCCTGTTCGAAACCGTCGATGCCGATTCCTGATCCTCCAAAGGTGCGCGGACTGCGCCGCCTCCAGACCCTCGCCCTGCCGGTGCCGCCGTTCGTCGCCATCACTGCGCTCGACGAAGTAGCGCAAGCGCTCAAGCGTTTTGTCTCCATCGCCGAACGGCTTCTCCGTACGCTCCGCCGCAATCGGCGAAGACGGCGAGACCTCCTCGATGGCCGGCCGCTTCGAGTCCTTCAACGGTCTCGCCGCAGATGAAGTCTTCTCTGCGTCCCAGCGCGTCCTCGAGGTCGCAGGCGCGGCCATCGTGCAGCGAACATTTCCGTCCTGGCTCAGCGGCGTCGCATTCATCGAAAGCGAGACCTCGATCGTCGTCGAGTCGATGTTCGGCTCCTGCCGCAACATCGTCGACGGCGCGGTGACGCCGTATCGCAGCCGCTTCACGAACGGCACATGGACGCACGAGCATTCGCCGGACGACATCGAATGCGCCGTCTTCGTCTGCGCCGCGCAATGCTTCGAGCGCGCGGAATCCGATCCCGGAGCGCGGCTGACGCCGCGCGCGCGCCCGTTCATCGAACACCCGCGCCTCCTCCTCCCGCCCGTCTCGCAGGAGTGGTACGTCTACGGCTACCGCCCGCCCGCGCCGCCCGAGTGGTACGAGCGCGTCCTCGCGCAAATCGCCGCAGCGAAGCTGATCGGAATGGATGTCGAATGGGGCGCCGACGCGGACGGCAACGTGACGTTCTTCCAGGCCCGCCCCATCACCGCGCCTCTGCCATCCGCCATCCGCCATCTGCCATCCGCAAAAGGAATCCCCGCCTCCGCTGGCATCTATCGCGGCACGATCGGCGAAGACGTCCTGATGATCACGCAAGTCGCGGACATCGAATACGACGCGCTGCAAAAGTGCGGCGCGGTGCTCGCGGAAACGGGCGGCGTTCTGTCGCACGTGGCGATCCTCTGCCGCGAGCTCGGCATCCCCTGCATCACCGGCCTCGGCATGATGCTCGAGGCGGGCACGCGCGTCGAGCTCGATGGATCCACCGGCGAAGTGCGCGTGCTCCATAACGCCGCGGATCTTCTCCGCGAGGGAAAGCTCGTCGTCGTTCCCACCGACACCGTCTATTGCCTCGCCGCCGACGCCTGCAACACCGCCGCGGTCGATGCACTGTTCGAAGCGAAAGCGCGGCCGCGCACGAGTCCGATCATCGCCATGGTCTCGGATGTTGCGGAAGCGGAGCGATTAGTGGTGATGAACGAGACCGGCGCGCGGCTCGCGCAGCAGCACTGGCCCGGCGCGCTGACGCTCGTGCTGCCGAGCCGCGGCGTCTGCGCGGATGCGATGAGCGGAGGGCGCGATACGCTGGCCGTGCGGATCTCGCCGCATCCAGTCGTGCGCGATCTCCTCGCGGACTTCGGCGGCCCGATCGCGATGACCAGCGCGAATCGCAGCGGATTCGCGCCCGCGACGACGGCCGCGCACGCGGCCGCGGAGCTCGGCGATCGCGTTGCGCTCATCGTCGACGACGGCCCGTCGCCGATCGGCATTCCGTCGACGGTGCTCGACATCAGCGACGAGGCGCATCCGATCATCGTGCGCGAAGGGCCGGTGCGTTTGTGATGCACCTCGTCCTCACGCCGCACTATCCGCCGCGCCGCTACGGCGGCATCGAAAAGGTGGTGCAGCAGCTCGCGCGCGGATTGCACGACGCCGGCGAGCGCGTCGTCGTCGGCGCGCTCGACCTCGAGCTCGACGGGCCGGCGCAACATCGATCGCGACGGCGACATCCTCGTCGTGCGCGTGCCCTGCCGTGCCGCGACGAAGGAGGGTCGCACGGCCGCGATGTTCGAGGCGCAACCGGCGCTGGCTACCGCGATGCGCCCGTTTCTCGAGCCGGATACCGTCGTGCACGCGCACGATTGGTTCGTCGCGCCTGCCGCGTTCGCGTTGCGCGCGCCGGTGCTCGCGATCATCCACGGCGTGAAGCGTGCCGAAGTCGCGGAGCTGCACGAGCGCCATCAGCGCATTCACGACATGCAGCGCGAGCTCGTGCAAAAAGTCGACGCCGTGTTTTGCGCGAGCGACGCCGCGCGCCGAATGATCGCGCAGCACCTCGGCTGCGATCGCGTCACAACTCCTCCGCTTCGGCATCGACGAAAACGTCGAGGGCCCGATCGCGACGAACGAGCGCCGCATCCTTTACCTCGGCCGCCTGCAACCGGACAAAGGCATCGACACGCTGCTGCGCGCGTTTCACGAGATCGACGGCGCCGAGTTGCGCGTGCTCGGGCGCGGGCCCGCTGCAACCCGAAGGCGAGCGCGTGACCGTCATCCCGTTCACGAGCGACGAGCGCATCGTCGACGATGAACTGCGACGCGCGTCGGTGCTCGTCGTGCCGTCGCACTTTGAGGCCGCGGGGATGGTCGTGCTCGAGGCGATGTGCCGCGAGACGCCGGTGATCGTCAGCCGCTGCGGCGGCCCCGAGGAGATCGTCCGCGACGGAGAGACCGGACGTCTCTTCATGCCCGGCGATGCCGCGGAGCTCGCGCGCCTGCTGCGCATCGCGTTCGAGCGGCCGGAAGAAACGCGCGCGATGGCGCGCGCGGGACGGCTCGACGTGGAGAAGCGCTATCGCTGGAAGTTTGCCGTGGAGACGCTACGCAGCTGGCGTAAACCGTCCCTCGCCGAACGCGCGTAATCGCTCGACATCCTCCCGCCGCGCCACGCACAGCGGCACCGTTTCGCGCATCGCATCGACGAGCAGCTCCGTCGTCAGCGGCTCTTTCGTGCGCAGCGAGCGATAGAGCGAAGCGATCACGACCTGCTCGATCTCCGCGCCGCTGAAGCCTTCGCTTTCTTGCGCGAGGCGCGCGACATCGAAGCGCGCCGCGTCCTGCTTCCGCGCGCGCAGATGAATCGCGAAGATCGTCTCGCGCTCCTCCTGCGACGGCAGGTCGACGAAGAAGATCTCGTCGAAGCGTCCCTTGCGCAGCAGCTCCGGCGGGAGCTTGTGAACGTCGTTCGCGGCGGCGACGACGAACACGCCGTCCTGCTTTTCCTGCAGCCAGGTGAGAAACGATCCGAACAACCGCTGCGACAGTCCGCCATCCGCATCCGCGGCGGTGCTCGACGCGAACGCCTTCTCGATCTCATCGATCCACAGCACCACCGGCGCCATGGCCTCGGCGACTTGCGTCGCGCGCCGGAAGTTTTTCTCCGACTCGCCGACGTACTTGTCGTACAGCCGTCCCGCCTCCAGCTTGAGCAGCGGCAGCTGCCAGTCGCGGGCGATGAACTTCGCCGCGAGCGATTTGCCGCAGCCCTGCACGCCGACGAACAGCACGCCCTTCGGCGGCGCGAGGTTCAGCGCTTTCGCTTCCGCGGTGAAGCCGGTGCGCGCATTGGCGAGCCACGCCTTCAGCCGCGCGAATCCGCCGAGCTCGAGGCGATTGTCTTCGAGCGGGAAGAACTCGAGCAGCCCGCCCTGATCGATGATCTCGGCTTTCCAACGAACGATGCGCTCGATGTCGAGCGGCGAGAGCTTGCCGTCTTCGGCGATGGCCTGCGCGATCACGCGCCGCGTCTGCTGCAGCGTGAGTCCCGCCAGCGCCTGAATCAGCCGCTGCGCATCCTCGCGGGAGAGATCGACATGCACCGGCTGGCGCGCCTTCATCGCGTCGACGACGCGCCGCACGACGTCGCGTCGCTCCGCTTCATCCGGCAGCTCGAGCGTGAAGCGGACGGCCATGGCGTCGAGATCGCGCGGCAGCTCGATCGGATCGCCGGTGAGCACGATCGCCGAGGCGCTGTGGGTGAGACGCTCGGCCAGCTCACGCAGCTCGCGCGCGGTCTCCGGCTTCGCCAGGTGCGGCGCGAGGTCTTTGACCAGGTAGATTGCGTCGAGGCGCAGCTCGCTCATGTGCTTCAGCGCGCCGAGGGCATCGTGCGTGTTGCCGATCGGCGAACCGTTGCGGCGGTGAAAGCCGCTCGCGACCGACCATTCGAAGAGGGGCAGATTCAAATCCGCCGCAACCTCGGCCAGGATCGCCCGCACCCGCTCTTCCTCGACCGTCTCGATGGCGATGAGCGAGTGAAACGAGCGCACCAGCGCCTTCAGGTCGAGGACCGACTGTTGGTGGGACATCCATCCGTCACTGTAACGGCACTTGACGAATATTGCAATCAGCAATATATTGCAATATGCAATGACAGTGGGACAGAAACTCGGGAAGCTACGCACGCTGGCGGGATTCACCGCCGGCCTGGGGAGAGAGATGACGCAGGCAGAGGTGTCGAAAGGGGTTCGCGAGGAGCTGGGAGGGCGGATCAGCCAGTCGTATCTCTCGCAGCTCGAGAGCGGAGCCCGGCCGCACATGACCGGCAGCACGCGTCTCCTCCTGGCGCGCTTCTTCAAAGTGCATCCCGGATATCTCGTCGACGATCTCGAAGAGCACCCGCACCTGCCGCCCAAGCCGCGGCATCTGCTCGACGACAAGCTCGATCTCTGGCTGATCGACGGTTCGGAAGACTTCACCGTCGACCGCGCGCTGAGCGAGGCGCTGCTCCGGATCGCCAAGCACGAGAAGTCCCGCGACTGCCTGGTCTGGTTCGGCTCGATCGTGGAAAACCGCCAGTTGATGGAGCGGCTCATTCACGACGTCGATCCGCCTCACTCGCCACGGAAGCGGCGCAGATGAGTTGCTGAGTTACTGAGTTGCTAGGTTGCTCCAACCCCAGCAACCCAGCAACCCAGGAACTCAAATATGACCACCCTCTTCATCACCTGTTTCATCGCCGGCCTCGGCCTGAGCGTCGTCTCGTTCGTGTCCGGGCTCGAGCACGTGAACGTGTTCGACAACGTCTTTCACGGACATCGTGCGCTGCATTTACCGAAGTTGATTCGGCATGCGAGTGCGAAGCGCGGGAAGACGTCGATGATCAACGCCGCGGCGATCACTGCGTTTCTGACGTGGTTCGGCGGCGGCGGATTGCTGCTCGAGCGGCTGACGCCGTGGTCGCGCGCATGGATGGTCAGCGGCGCGATCGTCATCGGCGCGGTCGGCGGCGCGGTGATCAATGCCGTCATCAACGCGCTCGCGCGCCGCGAGTCGGTTGCGGAGACGCTGACGATGATCGGAATGATCGCGCGCACGGTCGTGCCGATCCGCGCCGGCGACGGCACGGGCGAGATCGTCTTCACGCATGCCGGCGCACGCCGCGTTGCGGCTGCGCGCAGCGATGACGGACGTGCGATTGAGAAAGGCACCGAAGTCGTGGTGACCAAATACGAAAAAGGAATTGCCTACGTCGTGACGTGGGCGGAGCTGGCGTTAACGCCATCGCACGCTGAGGCGTGCGCTGAAAGGGAGGACAGCTAAGTATGTTGACACTTTCAACCTGGCTTGTCGTAGGGGGCATCATCGCGGGCACGCTGATGCTCCTCGGATTCATCGCTCAGATGTATCGCAAAGTCGGTCCGAACGAGGCGTTCATCGTCTACGGCGTCGGCGGCACGCGGGTGATCAAGGGCGGCGGCACGCTGATCTTCCCGATGATCCACAGCTTCAAATCGCTGCCGCTCGAGCTCATGTCGTTCGACGTCGCGCCGAAGCAGGACCTCTACACGAAGCAGGGCGTGGCCGTGACGGTGGAAGCCGTCGCGCAGATCAAAGTGAAGAGCGATCAGGAATCGATCCTCACCGCGGCGGAGCAGTTCCTGTCGAAAACGCCGCCGCAGCGTGAAGGCTTGATCCGCCTCGTCATGGAAGGTCATCTGCGCGGCATCATCGGCCAGCTGACGGTCGAAGAAATCGTCAAGCAGCCGGAGATGGTCGCCGACCGCATGCGCGCCACGTGCGCGGACGACATGGACAAGATGGGACTCGAAGTCGTCTCGTTCACCATCAAAGAGGTGAAGGACGGCAACGACTACATCACCAACATGGGCCGCCCCGACATCGCGCGCGTGAAGATGCTCGCCGACATCGCCACGGCGGAAGCGGAGCGCGACACGGCCATCAAGCGCGCGGAAGCGTTGCGTGAGGCCGCGATCAAACGCGCCGAGGCCGATCAGCAGCGCGTGCTTGCCGAGACGCTGTCGCTGGCCGCACAGGCGGAAGCGCAGCGCGACCTCGACGTGAAGAAGGCGCAGTTCGTCGAGACGACCAAACGCCAGGAAGCGCAGGCCGACAAGGCCTACGAGATCCAGTCGAAGATCATGGAGCAGCAGGTCGTGGCGGAAGCGGTGCGCGTGCAGCAGATCCAGAAGCAGGAGCAGATCAAAGTCGAAGAGGCGGAGATCCTGCGCCACGAGAAGGAGCTGATCGCGAGCGTGCTCAAGGCCGCCGAGGTCGAGCGCGCGCGTATCGAAACGCTCGCCGCCGCGGAGAGCCAGCGCCTGATGATCGAGGCCGAAGGCCGCGCGCAATCGGTGCGTGCGGAAGGTGAAGCCGAGGCCGAAATCATCTTCAAGAAAGGTGAGGCCGAGGCGAAGGCGATGAACGTCAAAGCGGTGGCGTACCAGGAATGGAACCAGGCCGCCGTCGTCGACAAGCTCATCACCCAGATGCCGGAAGTCGTCCGCGCGCTGGCCGCGCCGCTCGCGAACATCGACAAGATCACGATCGTGTCCACCGGCGATGGAGACACTGCCGGCGCGCACAAGATCACCGGAGACCTCACCACGATCGCCGCTCAGGTGCCGGCGCTGTTCGAAGCGCTCTCGGGCATGCAGATGAGCGAGCTGTTGGCGAAGGTCAAGATGATCGGCGCGCCGGGATCGAGCGACAATAAGGCCGCTTGATTTGCCGGCTTCTCACACTCGCGCCGCTCGTGCTCGCGATCGCGTTGTCCGCGGTCGCAGCCGAGCGGCGCGTCGTCTTCGCGGTGCTCGAGCCGGAGTTCAGCCCGGTGCCCGGCGACGCGAAGTTGTATTTCGAGCCGATCGCGTGGGCGCAGCCGCTCGCTCCTCCGCCGCGCGAGGGAACGCAATCGTTCATCAAGCGATACTTTTCCCGCGACCGCCGCTACACGACATTCATGGACGGCCGCCGCGGCGGCGACATTCGTCCGCTCCAATCCGCCTCCGCCGGCTGCTCCTCCCTCGGATCGACTGCTGCCGGCACGAACATCACGGCTCCCACCTTCGCTACGAACTTCGACGTCCCCGAGCGCGCCGTGCGCAATCGCTGGGCGACGGACGACGAGAGCGCCGCGCTGCGCGCATATAGCGAGCGCTGGTATGCGGCACGCGGCTACGGCGCGGTGAAGCTGCGCGTCGACGCGGAGCTCATCGACGTCGCGCCAGATCAGGAGATGCTCTTCGCGGCCACGATCGCGGTCGAAGACCTCAAGGACTGCATCCCGCGCGCGATCTTCGTGCTCGCCAAGCAGAGCGACGTCGTCGCGAACAAGGTCGTGCCGCAGGTGATCATCGGAAGGCGCAACCAGTGTGAAATCGCGGGGGATCCTACGCTCTTCGGCCACCTCGACTTCGACGGCGACGGCATCGATGAGATCGTCGTCCGAAATCACTGGATCGAGGCCTATCAATACGTCGTCATCCGCCGGAATCAGGCCGGAGAATGGCGGATTGCGGTGCTGGGCGGCGTTGCCGGATGTTGACCGGGAGTACATCGGCCGTTCGGAACGTTCAGGCCGTCCAGACGTACCAGAGAGAGCCATGGCACTAGACAAAAAAAAGGTCCTGTACGAGATCCGGGTGTTCGCGCTGATGATCCTGATCGTCAGCTCGCTCCGCTCCGCGCTCGCGGATTGGAATGACGTCCCGACCGGCTCGATGAAGCCGACGATCCAGGAAGGCGACCGCGTGGTCGTCAACAAGCTCGCCTACGATCTGAAAATCCCGTTCACGACGGTGAATGTCTGGAAGTGGGGCGATCCGAAGCGTGGCGACATCGTCGTGCTCTTCTCGCCGCGCGACGGCACGCGTCTCGTGAAGCGTGTCGTGGCGTTGCCGGGCGACCGCGTGGAGATGCGCGACAACCAGCTGTTCATCAACGGCCAGCTCGCCAAACAGTCGCCGATCACGTTCGTCAGCTCCGAGGATCAGGGGCCGGCGTATGTGCTCGACGAAGACCTCTCCGGCCACATGCACAAGATCATGATCTCGCCCGAGATCGGCGCGACGCGATCGTTCGGGCCGCTGGTCGTGCCGGCCGAGCACTACTTCGTTCTCGGCGATAATCGCGACAACAGCAACGACAGCCGCTACATCGGATTCATCCAGCGGCGGCGGATCGTCGGCGAAGCGGTGGCGGTGGCGTTCTCGCTCGACCGCAAGCATTACTTCATTCCGCGTTTCAATCGATTCTTCGAAGGGTTGGACTAACGAATGCGAAAAGCAGTCACTCTGTTGGCCGCCGCCGTGTTTGTGAGCGGCATCGCCAGCGCGCAATACAAGAAGCAGGTGCAGACCGGGCAGCAGCAGACTCCCTCCGCGCAACAATCGATGCCGGTCAGCCAGGCCGCGCAGGTGGAGGCGGCGCTGGCGAAAGTGCGCCGTGTCTCGGAGCAGGACTCGTATCGCCTGCTCACCAATGGCTCCGCGGTGATCGTCGACGTTCGTTCGAACTCGCAGTACCAGCTCGGCCACATCAAAGGCTCGGTCAACATCCCGCGAAGCCAGATCGTTTCGCGCTTCAAAGAGATCCCGCCGGGAAAGGCGGTCATTACCTACTGCGCCTGTTCCGCGGAACAGACCGCCGGCCTGGCGGTGATCGAGCTCGCCAACCACGGCGTGAAGAACGCCGCCGCGATGAAAGGCGGCTGGCACGCATGGCAGGCCGCCGGTTTGCCGACAGCGAAGGGTCCGCAGTAATAAAGTGGAGGACAGGCACTCCTGCCTGTCCTTTCAAAGGCCTGGACAGGCAAGAGTGCCTGTCCTCCACTTGAGGGCGCATAGAATGCGCCCTGCATGTTTACGATCAAAGAAATCTTCGCCCGCGAGATCCTCGACTCGCGCGGCAATCCCACCGTCGAAGTTGATTGTCTGCTGGACAACGGCGCGTTAGGCCGCGCCGCGGTTCCATCGGGCGCGTCGACCGGCTCGCGCGAGGCGCTCGAGCTGCGCGATAACGACAAGAACCGTTTCCTCGGCAAGGGCGTGCGCAACGCCGTCGACAACGTCGAGGTCATCGCGCGCGAGATCGAAGGGATGGACGCGCGCGAGCAGGTGATGATCGATCTGATGATGAAGCAGATCGACGGCACCGACAATAAAGCGAACCTCGGCGCGAACGCGATTCTCGGTGTCTCGCTCGCCGTCTCGCGCGCCGCCGCCGAAGCCGCGGGCCTGCCGCTGTTTCTCTACCTCGGCGGCGCCGGCGCGCGCACGCTGCCCGTGCCGATGCTGAACGTCATCAACGGCGGCGCACACGCGAACAACAACCTCGACGTCCAGGAGTTCATGGTCATCCCCGCCGGCTTCGACACGTTCGCCGAAGCGCTGCGCGCGGGAGTCGAGACCTTCCACCATCTCAAGAAAATCCTGAACGACCGCGGACTCACCACCGCCGTCGGCGACGAAGGCGGATTCGCTCCCGATCTGAAATCGAATGCGGAAGCGCTCGATCTCATCCTCGCCGCGATCGACAAGGCCGGTTACAAGATCGCAGATCAGATGTACCTCGGCCTCGACGTCGCGGCGTCGGAGTTTTTCGAGAAGAAGAAGTACAAGTTCGAAGGCGTCGAACGTTCGAGCGAAGACATGGTCGAGTACTACGTCGACCTGCGAAAGAAATATCCGATCATCTCCATCGAAGACGGCATGGCCGAGGGAGATTGGGATGGCTGGGAAACGCTCACCGGCGTGCTGGGACACAACACGCAGCTCGTCGGCGACGATCTGTTCGTGACCAATCCCGAGATTTTCAAGAAGGGAATCGAGCGCGGGATCGCGAACGCGATTCTCATCAAAGTGAACCAGATCGGAACGCTGACGGAGACGCTGGAAGCGATCGAGATGGGCAAGCGCGCGGGATATCGATCGGTCATCTCGCACCGCTCCGGCGAGACCGAGGACTCGACGATCGCCGACCTCGCGGTGGCCACGAACGCGGGACAGATCAAGACCGGATCGGCGTCGCGAAGCGATCGCATCGCGAAGTACAACCAGCTGCTGCGCATCGAGGAAGAACTGGGCGATGCAGCGTTATTTGCGGGAAAGGCGATTTTCAAAGCCGCGCTGTAGTTGACATTCACATGCCTTGGTCAATACCTTGACCAGTGCATGGCCGATCGCGATCTCGTCACAGGCGTGATCCAACTCGCCAATCTCTTCATCCGCCGCCTCGGACCTTTGTTCGAGAAGGCGAAGATCACGCCGCAGCAATGGACCGTTCTCGCCGCGCTCGCGGATGAAGAGGACGCCGTCACGCTCGTCGCTCTCTCGCGCCGGCTGATGGTGACGAAGCAGAACATGACCGGCATGATCGGGCGCCTCGAGCAGCTCGGCCTCGCCGATCGTAGCGAAGACCCGAGCGACCTGCGCTCTTCGCGCGTGACTCTGACGCGTCGCGGGCGAACGCTCGTCGACAAGCTGCGGCCCGCGTACGACGAATGGGTCGGCGCGCTCGCGGACGGCGATGTTTCGGAGCGCGAGGTGCAGACGCTCTCGCGCATCACCGATCGTCTGATCGCGCGGCTCGAAAAGAGTCAGTGACGCCATGACGATCAAGAGAATGGACCACGTCAGCGTCATCGTTGACGACCTCTCGGCGGCCATTGCCTTTTTCACCACCCTCGGCATGGCGGCTGAAGGCCGGATGCCGGTCGAAGGCCCGTGGGTGGACCGCCTCAACGGGCTCGAAGGCGTCCAGGTCGACATCGCTATGATGCTGACCCCGGACGGCCACGGGCGGGTCGAGCTGACGCAGTTCCGCAACCCGGAGCTGGTCGCGGTCGAGCCGGCGATTGCCCCGCCGAACACGCTCGGCCTCCGGCAGATCATGTTCGTGGTCGAAGACATCGACGACACCGTGTCCCGCTTGCGCGCCCACGGCGCGGAGCTCGTGGGCGAGCTGGTCCAGTACGAGGACAAGTACAAGCTCTGCTACGTGCGAGGCCCCGCGGGCATCATCGTCGCGCTGGCCGAAGAGCTCTTCTGATCGTCCCGCGCCGGGGTCAGTGACGCGCTGCCCGCCGCCGCGGTGGTACATCCTGGCTCGCGACGCGAATGTCGCGGTTTCCTCCGCGCACGAACAGACGTCCGTCAGGTGCAACGTCGAGGCGCGTCGGCGAACGGAAGCGCGCTTCGTCCGGCGCGCCGTTCTGATTGCCGAGGGCGATGTCGCTGCCGGCGAAGCGCTCGATGGTCGTGCTGCCGGGGCGGAGGCGATAGATCGAGTGATAGCGGCCGCCGCCGATGTAGATCGTGCCGTCGGGCGCGATCGCGAGCCCGCCGGCAAACGCGCCGAGCGAGTTCTCGCGCGCGACGATCGTCACTTCGCCCGACGGCGTGATGCGATGGATCGCCGGAACGTTTTCGTCCCACATATAGATGTTGCCGTCGGTGCCGACGTCGATGCCCATCGGCACGGCGAAGCCTTTCGCGAGCGTCGTCACCACGTTGCCGGAGATTCTGCGGATGGCGTGATTGAACACGTCGTTCACGTAGATCGTGCCGTCACCGGCGACCGCGATTGCGGAGAGGAAGTTGAATCGTGCGGCGGTGCCGGCGTCGTCGCGATTGCCGGTGGCATTGAGCGCGCCGGCGAGCGTCGTCACGCTGCCGTCGAGCGACACGCGCCGCACGATGCTCCCGCCGCCGTCGATGACGACGAGCGATCCTTGCGGCTCGACGGCGATCCCGCTGACACCCACGAACCGCGCTTCGCTGCGATTACCGTCGCGAACCAGCGACTCGCCCGGCGTGCCTGCGATCGTGGTCACGGTGCCGTCGCGCGCGATGCGGCGAATGGTCGTGAGGTCGGCAACGTACGCAACGCCATCGGCGTCCACGTCGACGTCGGTCGGGTTGACGAAGCGCGCCTCCGTCCCGATGCCGTCGAGGTGTTCGGGCAGACTCGCGCTGCCGGCGAGCGTCGTGACGCTGCCGGAAGTCGTCATGCGCCGGAGCAGGCATCCGAATTCGTCGACGACGAGGAGCGAGCCGTCGACGTCGAGCGCGATGCCGTTCGGCTGATCGAACGACGCATCGGTCCCTTGTCCGTCGCGCGAGCCGAGTCGCGCGTACGTGCCGGCGATCGTGGTCATCGCACCTCCGGCCTCGACGCGCTTGATGAGTTGATTGCTGGAGTCGACGACGTACAGCAAGCCGTCGTTGCCGAATGCGGCGTCGGTCGCGTACAAACCGGCGGCGAAGGTCGTGCGATTGCCATCGCGTGTGTAGCGCCACACCGCTTCGTTCAAACGATCGGCGACGTAGATCGCGCCGCCGGCGTCGAGCGTGAGTCCGACCGGAGCGTTTGGAAAAATCGTGGTCGCCGCCGGGAGCGTGGCCAGCGTCGTGACGTCGCCGTTCGTCGCAATGCGGCGGATCTGCCGGTTGTCGGAGACCCAGATGCTGCCGTCCGTGTCGAGCGCGACGTCCAGCGGCAACGTCAGCGGCGACGATGTTGCGACCGTCGTCACCTGTCCGGTGGAGCTGATCCTGCGAATCACGCGATCGTCGCGATCGGCCACGACCACGTTGCACTGGCTGTCGGCGGCGATGCCGGTGGGATAGTTGAAGCGCGCAATCGTCGTCACCTCGCCGTCGCGCGAGAGGCGCCGGATGGCGTGATTCGCGGAGTCGGCGATGAAGATCGCGTCGGCGCACGACGCGACGCTGGTCGGCCGCGAGAAGCGCGCCTCGAGCGCGGGACCGTCGGCGTAGCCTCCGCCGCGCGTGGAGCCGGCGAGTGTACGGAAGTGCCAGTCTTGTGCGAAAGCGGTCGAGGAAACTGCGAGCACGAACAGCCAGGGAGTCGCGCGCATGATCTTCAAATACTGCATGTGGCGCGATTGCGCTATCACGCTCTTGCCAAAGTTCGCGATGGATCGGAGGCAACGACGCGATTGCGTCCCGCGCGCTTCGCTTCGTACAGCCGCGCGTCGGCGGTCTGAAAGAGCGCTTCGCGCCCGGCGCCGTCGCGCGGATACATCGCCGCGCCGATGCTTACCGTGACCATGCCGCCCGCTTCGACGTTGGCGCGGATGCGTTCCGCGATCGCGGACAACGACGCGGCATCCACCTGCGGAACGATCACGGCGAATTCTTCGCCGCCGTAGCGCGCGGGGAAATCGACGGCGCGCACGGTGTCGCGAATCGTTTGCGCGACGCGGCGCAATGCGTCGTTGCCGGCGGGGTGGCCGTGCGTGTCGTTGTATTTCTTGAAGTGATCGAGGTCGAGCACGAGGACGCCGATCGCCTCGGGATAGCGGTCCGCGCGCTCGAGCTCCGCGTCGATGCGCTCGCGGAATGCGCGGAAGTTCGGCAGGCCGGTGAGATCGTCGGTGCGCGCGCGCGCCTTCAGCTCGTCGGCCATGCGGTTGAACGCGACGCCGAGCGTGGCGATCTCGTGATCGCCGGCCACGGGCGCGGTGGCGGTGAGATCGCCGGCGGCGATGCGGTCGGCGGCGGCGGAGAGCTCTTCGATCGGACGGACGACTTTGCGCAGCGTCGTCTGCACGGCGGCGAAGGAGAGCATGGCCAGGATCCAGGCGATGCCGAGGCCGGTCGTCATGAGCGCGTGCGTCTCGCGCTCGAGCTGCGGCATCTGCCGCGCGATCGCCGCTTTGCGCTCGAGGATCATCTGCTGCGCCACGGCCACGACGGCCTGTGACGCCGCATCGCTCGGCACGTCGCGATACGCGTTCATCCGCGCGCGCACGTTCGACGCAAGCTCGCCGTCGAGGATCTGCGCGACCAGGCGATAGCGGTCGATCGATTCGTTGCGCGCGTGAAACGCGTTCTGCGCGCGGATCAGCTCCTCGAGCGTGGCCACGGTTTTTATCTCGACGGAGATGAGCTGCGTCCAGCGCTGCTGCGCCTCGCGCGCGCGCCAGCTCAACCCGAACGTGATCGCGAACAGCGCGATCGCGAACGCTCCGGTGAGGAGCAGCACGCGCGTACGGAGATGGCGGCGAGGCACGAGACGAGGATAATCGCGCCGCGGTGGACTTGAAAGCGATCTATCTCACAACGCTCGAGCGCTGCGCTCCGGAAAAACTCGTGCAGCATGTGCTCACGAGTGACATGCCCCGCAACGTCGTAGCCATCGGCAAGTGCGCGGGCGCATTGCTCGATGGCGTCGTAGAAGTCCTAGACGTCCTACATGCGTTCGTCGCCATTCCCGAAGGCTACAAACTTCCGAAAGCCGAACGCAGAACTGCACATCGGCGGACATCCGCAGATGACGCGCGCAAGCTTCGAGGCGGGACGCGCGCTCCTGCAGTTCGTCGACGCGCATCGCGACATTCTCTTTCTCGTCTCGGGCGGCGGATCGGCGTGTGTCGAAGTCCCGCTCGCGGGATACAGCGAAAACGAGTTGATGGAGCGGAACGCGCAGCTCGTGGCGTCGGGGCTGCCGATCGGCGCGATCAACGCGGAGCGGAAGAAGCTGTCGGCGATCAAAGGCGGGAGGCTCGGCGAACGGGTGCGTGGCGATGTCGTGACGCTCGTGTATTCGGATGTCGGCAAAGATCAATACGCAGACGTTGCCTCGGGACCGAGCGAGCGCAACATGATCCTCATCGCCGACAACGACACGCTCACGCAGACCGCGGCGGAGTTGATGGGCGTGCGACGGTTGACGGAGCAGATCGAGTGTGACGTGGCGGAAGCCGCGACGATCCTTGCGGGAGAACAAAACATCGTTGCCGGCGGTGAGCCGACAGTGGCAATACGAGGCAATGGCCGCGGCGGGCGCTGCTGCGAATTGGCGGTTCGCTTCGCGATGCAAAGCACTTCCGAAGCGCTCTTCGCCAGCTCCGATGGCGTCGACGGCAACAGCGGCGTCGCCGGCATCTATTTACCGGACAGGCAGGAGTGCCTGTCCTCCACTGAAGCGCAAGCCGCTCTCGATGCGTCAGACTCGTTACGAATTGCGATGCAAGTCGGTGAGCCGATTATGATTACGCCGTCCGGGAACAACCTCCGCGACCTGTTCCTCGTGGCTCGCAACTAGCAAGCGCAACTGCTCGCGCAGTACATGAACGTCGACGATCCCGCAGATCCTCTGTTGCCCCCTCACAAAGGGCACCATCGCTCCGCGCGCGAGCGTCAGCGCCGCGGTCCGATGTGGGGCTGTCTGAAAACGATCCTCTACTTTTTCGGCGGCGCGTTTGTCCTCCTCTTCGTGATCATCGGCGGCGGCTGGTTCTACCTCGGCACGGGCAGCTTCGCCGGCCTCGTTCGCACGCGCGTGGAGAAGACGCTCGAAGAGAGATTGGGCCGCGAGGTCACCATCAAGAGCGTCGTCATCACCCGCGGCCGTCCCGCGAAAATCATCCTCAACGATCTCCGCATCGCCAACGCGCCGGGCGGCGCGGCGCGCTACTTCGCCACCGTGCGTCAGGTCGAGATCACCGGCGGCGTCGAATCGTTCTGGCAGCGCAACATCAAAGTCGGACGCATCGACATCCGCGATCCGCAGCTCTTCTTCGAAGTGCTGCCGGACGGCAATCACAACTTCCCGAAATGGAAGTCGGGACCGAAGAGCAAAGGCGAGATCGTGCATCTCGAGCTCGGGAAAATGTTCGTGACCGGCGGCGGCTTCAGTTTCTTCGACCGCAAGCACGACATCCGCGCCATCGCCACGAACATCGACTCGCAGATCACGATCACGCAAGCCGAGGATTTGTACGCCGGCGTTCTTCACAGCCCGCTGGTGAACGTGCGCGTCGAAAAGTACCGCGCGTTCAATCTCGATATGCGCGGCGGCTTCCGCTTCACACCGGACGTGCTCGCGCTGCAATCGATCGCGCTGCGCGGCAAGGGCATCGAAGCGTTCGTCTCCGGCGAGATCAATCCGCTCAGCGAAGGCGCGTACAACCTGAAGCTCGGGTCGCGGCTCTCGCTCGAGCGCGTGAAAGAAATCTTCGAAGTGAAGCCGCAGCTCGCGGGAACGCTCACGCTCGACACGCAGCTGAAAGGCAAACAGGGCGAGTACTCGCTGACCGGCGGTTGGGTCTCGCCGCACATCGTCGCCGACGCGTACGAGTTGACGAACGCGAAAGGGCAGCTCGATCTCAATACGAAAAACCTCACGTTGCGCGTCGAGAAGGCCGGCTACGGCGGCGGCACGATCGCCGCGAACTACGCGCTCGCGCAGTTCGCCGAGCCGTATCCGATGAAGCTCGACCTCCGCTACTACGGCATCTCGTTCGAGAAGCTGTTCAGCGACTGGACGATCGAGAACACCGGCATCCGCGCGGCGGCGACCGGCAACCTGACGTATCGCTGGAACAAGGACGCGATTCTCGAAGGCACGGGCGAAGGAAGCGCGCGGCTGGCGAAGAGCAGCGTCGCGTTCTCGGATGCGAAGTATCCGATGCCGGTCTCCGGCCTCGTCGACTTCGCGCTCGACCGCGGCAGCGTGATCTTCCGCAAGACGGAGCTCGACACCGACGCGTCGCACATCAGCCTCACCGGCACGATGAAGATCGAAGGCGTCGTGCTCGAGCTGAAGTCGAACATCCGCAGCACCGATTTCTCCGAGCTCGATCGCCTGGCCTATAACTTCGCGCACTCCGCCGGCAAACAGGACTTCGCGCTTCTCGGCCTCGGCGGCGCCGGCACGATCAACGCCGATGTGAAAGGCCCGATCGACAAGCCGCAGCTGGTCGCGCACGTCAGCGGCAGCGGCGTGAAGTACAACAACGTGCTCCTCGGCGATGCGGATCTCGATCTGCGCTACGACGGAACGCGCAGCGCGCTGACGTTCGATCGCGCCGTCTTCACCGACGGCGGCGGACGCCTCGCCATCGCCGGCACGATTCGTTTCCCCGAAAGCGGACCCGGTCCGGTCTTCGACATCGCCGTCGATGCGAACGGCTATCCCGCGCAGCGCGCGATCGACGCGATGGGAATGGACATGAAGATCGGCTCCGGCTTCGCGACCGGGAAGCTGATCGTCGCCGGCACGCCGGACGAAGGACGCGCAACGTTCGTCGGGCTCACGATCAAACGTGCCGATGCAACGCTGAAGCTCGACGGCTCCGTGAACTGGCATCCGGGCGAAGGCAACGTCGACTTCGATCTCGCCGTCGCCGCGGACAACTTCCCGATCGCCGACGTCGCGGCGTTCCTCGACTTCGGCAAGATCCCGGTCACCGGCGATCTCACCGGCACGCTGCGCATCGCGGGGCGGAAGGAATCGCTCGAAGGCAGCGGCAGCGTGACGGTGCGCCACGGCGTGGTGATGGGCGAGCCGGTGGAGCGCGTGTCGGCCGACATCACGTTCACGCAGGGACGCATGCGCGCGACGAACGTGCTCGTGCAGTCGGCGGCGGGCGAGATTCGCGGCGAGGCGGAGCTGAACATCGCCAAGGAGCAGTTCAGCTACACGATCTCGTCGACGTCGATCGATCTTTCGAAGCTGAAGATCTTCGAGTCGCTGCAGAACATTCTCGGCGGACGGCTCGTGCTGCGCTCGACCGGCGCCGGCACGTTCACGAAGCCGGAGCTCGTCGTCGAGGCGACGCTCGAAGGCGCGACGCTGCGCGGTCTCGCGCTGCCGGAAGGCTCCGCGCCGCCCTCGCTCTACATCGCCATCCGCGGCGGCCGCCTCGTGGTGAAAGGCTCCGTCGCCGACATCGTCACGATCGAAGGGGAAGGCGACGTCGGCCCCGACATGACGGTCGACGGCAACGTGCGAATCACCATCGCCGACATCGCCCGCGCGGTCGCGCTCTCACCGGCCACCGCGTCGCTGCCGGCATCGGGCAAGCTCGTGCTCGATCTGAAGCTCGGCGGAAAACTGACGCCGATCGAAGCGCTCGTCGTCGAAGCCACCGCGCCGACGTTCGATCTCAAGCTCGGCGACCATCAATTCGTCACGCCGGAGCCGCTGCGCATCGCGCTGCGCAACGGCCGCATCTCCTTCGACTCGTTCTCGCTGCGCAGCGAAGACGCGACGTTCGGCGTCACCGGCTACGCCGATCTCGTCGGCGACAAAGCCATCAACGTCGATGTGCGCGGGCGGATCGAAGCGGCGCTGTTGCAGCTTTTCGCACGCGACATGCGCGCGGACGGACATGCGGACGTCGCCATCAGCGTGGCCGGCGTGATCACGAGTCCGCGCGTGACCGGGACCGTTGAGCTGTCCGACGCGCAGGTGAAGTTCGCCGGCTTCCCGCAGCTGATCGACGAGATCAACGGCACGCTGCGCTTCCGCGGAGATCGCATCGAGATCGAATCGGTGCGCGCGACGATCGGCGGCGGAACGGTCGTCGCCGGCGGCGCGATCACGCTCGCGGGGATGAAGCCGCAGCGCGCGCGCATCTCGATTCAGGGCACCGACGTCTCGCTGCGCTACTACGAAGGCATCACCATCGAGGGCAATTTCAACCTGCTCTTCTCCGGCGATCTCGAGCGCGCCGCGATCACCGGCGACGTCGCCGTTACGCGTGCGCTCTACTTCCGCGAGTTCGACGTGCAGCAGACGCTGCTCAACGTCATCCTCTCGCGCAGCCGCGTGACTCCGGTGGCGACGGCGACGTGGCAGGATCGCATCCAGCTCAACCTGCATCTCACCGCGCCCGGCACGCTCGCGGTGAAGAACAACCTCGCCGACGTGACCGGCAGCGCGGAGTTCGACGTGACGGGCACGGTCGCCGCCCCGGTGATCCTCGGCGAGGTGACGCTCGAAGAAGGCGGCACGGTGCGCATTCAGGGCGTCGACTATCGCCTCACGCGCGGCACGATCTCCTTCCAGAATCCGTTCCGCATCGATCCCTTCTTCGACGTCACGATCGAAGGCACGGTCTCCGGCGGCCTTTCCGAAATCGAAAGCGGCCCGATGGACGTGACCATCAATCTCACCGGCACGCTCGACCGGATGTCGCCGACGATCACCAGCGATCCGCCGGCGAGCGACATCACGCTCTTCTCGATCCTCGGCTTCGGCCAGCTCGGCAGCCGCCCCGGCACCGCGCAGGCCGGCTACGCGGGCCTGATGGGACAGTCGCTGCTCTATCAGAGCCTCTCCACCGCGCTCGCGTCGCGCGTCCTGCCGTTCGTCGACTCGTTCACGTACGACCCCGGCCTCCTCGACACCGGCTCCGGCCCCGGACGCAAAGTGACGTTCGAGAAACGCCTCTCCAATTCGCTGCGCTTCTTCATGGTCTACAACCTCGACAACAACCAGAGCCGCCAGGCGCTGGAGTGGGTCGTCAACAGCATCTACACGCTGCAGCTCACGCGCGACGAGACGGACGAGTACCGCATCGACGCGCGCTTCCGGCGGAGGTATGACGCGCACTGGCAGTTCGGAGGAGCGCGCGCCTCTGGCGCGCCCCCGTCCGAAGGCGCGCCGGAGGCGCGCGCTACTCCCGCACCCCCAACCACCGCCGTCAACGTGCGCGCGGCGGACGCGCAAACGATCACCGAGATCAAGTTCCACTCCGACGCGCCGTTCGACTCGACGCGCGTCGACGATCTCATCACGCTCAAAGTCGGCCAGCCGGTGACGATCCGCGAGGTGCAGTCGTCGATCAAGAATCTCTTCGCCACCGGCAACTTCCGAGACGTCCGTGTGGATGCGGCGCCGGGTGGCGTGCTGACGTTCTCGCTCTTCCTCAACTATCGCGTCGGCGAGATTTTCATCGCCGGATTGCAGGGCGGCGACCGCGCTGCGGCGCAGCGCGAGCTGAAGGTCCGCACCGGCCAGGTGCTCTCCCTCGATGCCGTCGACGACAGCGCGCGCGCGATTCAGGAGTGGCTCAATCGCAACGGCTATCTCGAGGCGACGGTCGATCCGGAGACGGAGTTCAATCGCGCGCGCAGCATCGCCAGCGTCAACTTCAGCGTCACGCCGGGCCCCGAGGCGCGGATCGCGAACGTCGTGCTCGAAGGCGACACGACGCCGTTCGAGACGCAGGTGCTGATCCAGCAGATGAAGCGCCACGGCGGCAGCACGTTCCGCCTGCGCGATGCGCGCACTGACGCGGAGCGGATGAAGACGTACATGCTGCGCCGCGATTACCGCCGCGCCGACGTCGACTTCCTCGACTACAAGTACGACACCGCGTCGCACACGGTGACGCTGCGCTATCGCGCCGTCACCGGTCCGAAAGTGCGCGTCGAAGTGGAGGGCGTGCCGCGCAGCGCGGTGCGCCGTTACCTCCCGTTCCGCACGCGCAACGCGGAGTACAGCGAGGATGCGGTCGACAAAGCGGCGGACGATATCGTGCGCGCGTATCAGGAGCGCGGCTACTACAACGCCGCCGTCGACACGGAGAGCAGCCGCGACAACGGAACCCCTGTTGGAACATGGGTGACGACGTTCCACGTCAATCCCGGCAAGCGCTACGAGCTCGTGGGCGTGACGTTCAGCGGCAACGAGAAAGTGCCGGACAAAGAGCTCTCGACAGTCGTGGTGACCACGACGAAGCGCGGCTTCTTCTCGCGCATCCTCGGCTCGATCTTCCGCCGCGGGCACGGCATCACCAGCACGCAGCTCAGCGACGACCGCGATGCGATCGAGTCGTACTACCGGCTGCATGGATTTTCCGTGGCCATCGCGGATACGCCGGTCGTTGCGACGAGCGACGCCACGGGAACGATGGCCGTCGACTTCCCGGTCACCGAGGGACCGCAGACGATCGTCACGGAAGTCGCGCTCGAAGGAAACGAGAAGTTCCCCACGGACAAGCTGCCGGACATTCAGATCGCCGCCGGCGCGCCGCTGAACCCGCAGCTGTATCACGAGGACGTCGTCTCGCTGCAGACGTTCTACGCCGACCGCGGCTACACCGAAGTGCAGGTCGCGCCGAGGATCGAGCAGAGCGAGGACAAAACCGCGGCGAAGGTCACGTACGTGATCACGGAAGGGCCGCGGGTGACGGTCGACGAAGTGATCGTGCGCGGCAACACGTTCACGAAAGACGAAGTCATCCTGCGGAAGTCGAACGTCGATCCCGGCGATCCGTTCAGCTACACGTCGGTGCTCGAAGCGCAGCGCGAGCTCTATCGCCTCGGCATTTTCCAGCGCGTCGAAGTGCAGCCGGAACAGGTGGGGACGAGCGTCGCCGACCGCGACGTCGTCATCTCCGTCGAGGAAGGGAAGAACCTCACGCTCAGCGGCTCGGTCGGTCTCCGCTTCTCACGCGCGGACAGCGATGACCGTTTACGCGAGCGTCTCGCGCTCGCGGCGGCGCACCGCAATCTCTTCGGCACCGGCCGCTACCTCGGGTTCGAGACTGTCCTGTCGCGCGACGAGACCGAGGCCTTCCTCACCTATCGCGAGCCGTTCATCGGCCCGTTCAACGTGCCGCTGCAGGTGCAGGTCTATCAGGCCGACGACAACACCCGCTCGCGCGCGCACATCCTGCAGCGCGGCGCCAAGTTCGAGCTGACGAAGGTCGCGCGCTCGCGCACGCGCTGGTCGCTCGGCTACGAGTACAAGATCTCGCAGTGCGTCGTGGAGCCGCGGGAAGGCGATCTCTGCGCGACGATTCAGAAAGGCGATCCCGTCGAAGGCCTCGACCGCTCGCTGCTCGACATCCAGATCTCCAGCATCGCCCCGACGTTTTTCTGGGACACGCGCGACGACATCATCGATCCGCATCGCGGCTTCTTCACCAGCGCGTCGATCGAATACGCGTTCCCGTTCATTCGCGCCGAAGCGAATTTCCTGAAGGAGTACTTCCAGGGCGCGTACTACATCCCGCTCTCCGCGCGCACGGTCATCGCGCTGTCGGGACGCGTCGGTCTCATCCAGCCGCTCGGCGACACGACCGAGGCGGATGTGCCGCTGTCCGAGCGCTTCATCGCCGGCGGCGAGAACACGCACCGCGCGTTTCCGCTCGATCTCCTCGGCAGTCTCTGCGTCGATGCCGACGAGATCGCACGCGGCTGTCAGCAGACGCTCTTCCGCGAAAATGAAGACGCCGCCGTGTTGCCGCTGGGCGGCAGCGGCCTGCTCCTGTTCAACGCCGAGTATCGCTTCCCGATCTTCTCGACGGTCGGCGGCGCGGTGTTCGTCGACGCCGGCAACGTCTACGCCTCGAGCCGCAACATCCGGTTCGACGACATCCGCTACGGCGCCGGCGTCGGCATCCGCTACCTCTCGCCGATCGGCCCGCTGCGTGTCGACTTCGGCTTCCCGTTCCAACGGCGCAGCTACGACAAGGCGTTCTCGTACTTCATCACGCTCGGATACGCGTTCTAGCGGCGCGGCGCGAAGTCGAGGATCAGGCGGGCCACGTCTTCCGCGAGATCCGCGCGGCCCGGAAGCTCGTCGAGATTCGTGAGAAACACGACCGCGAAACGGTGCTTCGGCATGATGGCGATCATCCCGCTCGCGCCGGGGCTGGAGCCTCCGTGCAATGCCCACCGGTCGCCATGCCATTCGTCGATTTCCATCGCCCATCCGAATCCGTACGGGACGACCTCTCCGGTCGACAGCGTTGCGGGCGTGATCATCCGCTGGAACGTTTCGCCGCGCACCAGCTTTCCGTTCATCAACGCCGCCGCGAATTTCGCGAGATCGACGGCGGTGGTGAGGTAGCCGCCGGCCGGCAGTCGATTGCTCATGTCGATCGCCGTCGCGTTCCGCAGCACTCCGCCGATGCGGGTGTACTTCGCGGCGCGATTCGGAACGATCGCAGCGGGATCGTCGTCGCGGGTCGCGTTCATGCCCGCCGGATCCCAGACCTGCGTGCGCATCGCCTCGAGAAACGTACGCTTCGATGCGCCTTCGATCACGCAGCCGAGAACGTCGTAGCCGTAGGTGCTGTAGAGCATTCTGGTCCCGGGCTGGAACTGCAATGGATCGTCTTTGAAGGGAGCCATTGCCGCGACGACGGTTTCGTAGTGGGTGGTGCTGGACTGCTCCTCCTGATCGCGCGGTCCGCCGTAATGGCGGATGCCGCCGGTGTGCGTCAGCAGGTTCCAGGGCGTGACGCGCCACGGCTTCGCCGGAAACGCCGGGCAGTATTCGCGGATGTCGGCCTGGAGGTCGAGCTTTCCGTCGTCCACGAGCCGCATCGCGGCGGTGGCGGTCATCGTCTTTCCCATGGATGCCGAGCGGTAAGCGGTCGTTGCTTTCGCAGGAACGAAGTTCTCGAGGTCGGCCAGGCCGTAGCCGTTCGACCATTTCACTTCGCCGTCGGCGACGATCGCCATCGACAGCCCGGGAACGCCGTGCGCCGACATGAATGTGGAGACGAGCTTCTCCACGCCCTCGACTTTCGCCTGCGGCAGCTCCGCCGCGGAGGCGACACCGGCGAAAAGGAGAACAGTCAGGAGACGGCGCATCGGCGCAGTCTAACCAACGGCCGCGCTCACGTATTGAACGCGCGCGGCACGAATGGAACGGTTGGATCGCAGCCGTTGCGTAGCCGCCCGGGCGTGATCGCGTAGGCGCGGCGGAATGCGCGAGTCAGGTGGCTCTGATCGGCAAAGCCGCACTCCGATGCGATGTCCGACAGCGGGCGTTTGCTGCAGGCGACGAGCTGCCAGGCGTGTTCGGTACGGAGCGAGCGCACATAGTCGCCGATGCTCGTCCCGAAGTGCCGCCGGAACTCGCGCGTGAGCCGCGAGCGGTCGACACCCGCGTGGGCCGAGAGGGTCGCGAGCGGCGGCGGCGACTTGAACGAGTCGTGCAGTTCCTCGCGCACGCGGAGCAGCCATCGCGGAACGACGCGCGTGGCGATCGCGGAGCGCGCTTCGGTGACGATGAGCTCCAGCGCCAGCGACTCCAGCGCGAGCGGCGTCAGGTCGTCAGGATTCGACATTTCGTGAAGGATTGCGTCGAATCGCGGCTTCGCGTCCGCGCGCAAACGTTGCGGTGTGTCGAGCAATTCAGTAGGCGCCTTGGCCGCGCGAAGCTCGAGCATCAGGCCGCGCGCCCGCTCGGCGGCAAAGCGCGACGAGTGTGGCGCACCCGCGGGAACCACAATCGCGCTGCCGGCCGTGCAATCGAACACGGTCTGCTCGAAACGATAGCGACGCGTGCCTTCGATGATGAAGCTGATCGCAGCATGTTCATGCGAGTGAGCGCCGAGCGTCGTTCGCGGACGATGCAGCGTTTCGGTGAAGACGAACGAGTCTGATTCCACGACTCGCGTCGGACGGCCGAGGGTGATCGGCGCGAAGCGGTTCGACATCCGGCGATCGTAGCCGATCAGAACGACGCTTCGAGCGACTCGGCCGCCTTCTCCGCGCGCTCCTGTTCGAGACGCGCGACGCGGGTGCGGAGCTCGCCCACTTCCTGGTGCAGGCGCGTGAGCTCCTCCTTCACCGCCTCGCGCACGAGGTCTTGCATGCGGCCGGTCACTTTGCCGAGTTGATCGCGGAAGAGCTGTTCGAAATCCTGCGCCATAGTGGAGGCGAAGTCGTGCGAAAATCAGGCCTGACCCGATGGAAATCCGTTCGTTCACCGATTTCTGGCCCTATTACGTGCGCGCGCACTCGCTGCCGCGGACGCGCATCCTGCACGCGATCGGCTCGATCCTCGTCCTCGTCTGCATCGCCCTCGGCATCACCGTCAGCGCCTGGTTCTTCCTCGCCGCGCCGGTGATCGGCTACGGCTTCGCCTGGTACGGCCACTTCTTCGTCGAGCACAACAAGCCCGCCACCTTCGGCCACCCGTTCTATTCGCTCGCCGCCGACTACGTGATGGTGTTCAAGATGGTGACGGGGCGGATGGACGACGAAGTGCGCCGCCACATATGATCCCGCCATGGGTTTGTTAGACGGGGAAACCGGCCTGATCTTCGGCGTCGCCAACAAACGTTCCATCGCCTGGGCGATCGCGCAGGCTCTTTCGCGGGAAGGGATGCGGCTCGCGTTCACGTATCAGGGCGAGCGTCTGAAAGAAGGCGTCGACGCGCTGGCGAAGACGCTGCCCGATTCGCTCGTCCTGCCGTGCGACGTCACGAACGATGCGGAGATCGACTCGGTCTTCCAATCGATCGACCGCGACTTCGGGCGCCTCGACGCGCTGCTGCACTCCGTCGCCTTCGCGCCGCGCGAGGATCTCGAGAACGACTTCGTCAACACCTCGCGCGAGGGCTTCAAGCTCGCGCACGACATCTCCGCCTACTCGCTCGTCGCGCTCACGCGCGCGGCGCTGCCGCTGTTCGAGAAATCGGGCGGCGGCTCGATCTGCGCGATGACGTACTACGGCGCGGAAAAAGCAGTCGAGGGCTACAACGTGATGGGCGTGGCGAAGGCGTCCCTCGAGGCGTGCGTTCGCTACCTCGCCGCGAACCTCGGTCCGCGCAACGTGCGCGTCAACGCCATCTCCGCCGGTCCGGTGAACACGCTCGCCGCGCGCGGCATCAAGGGATTCACGTCGATGCTGCATCACCACGCCGAGCGCGCGCCGCTGCGCCGCAACGTGGAGCTCGAGGAGATCGGCAACGCGGGCCTGTTTCTGCTCTCGCCGATGTCGTCCGGCATCACCGGCGAGATCATGTTCGTCGACTCCGGCTACAACGTGATCGGGCTATAGGCTGCCCGTCACGTAAAAGCGCGCGCTCGTCGGCTGCTGCACGCCGCCTTTCGACTCGAGTGTGACCGCGAGTCCTTTGATCTCCGTCGAGACGGGGAGGTTCTCGACGACGAGCGACGCGTCGCCGGTCTCGGCGATGTCGAAGACGCCGGCGCTCATCGGCTTGTCGGTGATGATCCAGAGCTGGTAGCTCTTGTCCGACGGATTTGCCGGCAGGGCGTGAAAGAACACGATGGCGCGCCGCCGCGCGGGCTCGAGAAACACTTTTGCGGAAGCCGCGGGTGCGACTTCCTGGCCGGTCAGTGCGTAGGTCTGCGTGGCGTGGGAGAGCGCCGCCATTTCGGACGACAACTTTCCCGTCCGCTGTTCGAGGAGCGCGTTCTCGTGACGCAATCGTTCGATCTCCGCGCGCTGCGATGCGTCGTTCTCGCGCGCGGCGCGGATTCCGATTTCCCGCCAACCCCAAAGCGCGAGAAAAAACGTGGCAGCGACGGCGAGCCACCACGGCCGGCTGCTGCCCCTCCGCTCGTATGCGGCGACCACGCGCTCGCGCAGCGCTCCCGGCGGACGCACCGGCTCGAGCGACAGGGCGATCGTCGTCGCGGCATCGTCGTATTCATCGCGCGCGCGCCGGCAGGGGATGCACGACGAGAGGTGCGACCGCAGCATCATGGCCTCGTCCGCGGTTGCGGCCCCGATGGCGTCGAGCGCCGCGATGCCTTCGAACTCTTCGTGTCCCATCAGTGGTATGCCTGGAGCCGGTCGCGCAGCTTCTTCATGCCGAGCTGCATGCGCGTTTTGATCGTGCCGAGGGGCTCGTTCAGTTTCGCGGCGATCTCGGATTGGGAGAGGCCTTCGAAGTACGCCAGCTCGAGCGCGAGCCGCTGCGGATCGGGAAGCTCCGCGAGTGCGCCGCGCACGGCGATGCGTTCCTGAGTCTGAATTGCTCTGTCCACACCGGCCGAGTGATCTACGAATCCCGACTGCACGGAGATTTCGCGGCCTGCTTCATCTTCGCGCTCGAAGCGGATTTTGCGCGAGCGCAGGCGATCGATGCCGCGGCTGCGCGCGATCGAGATCAGCCACGCCACTTCGCTGCCGCGCACGGAGTCGAACATCTTCGCGCTCGTCCAAGCCTTGACGAACGTCTCCTGCAGCACTTCCTGCGCGTCGTCGGCGTTGGCGAGGATGCGCAGCAGGAGCGCGTAGATCGTGGAGGAATAGCGGTCGTAGAGCGCCTCGAATGCCGTGGCGTCTCCGCGCGCGATTGCGGGGATGAATGTCGTCGTCGCTTGAGCGCTGGTGGTGTCCATCGACGTCGAGATGCGTACCAGTTTACGGTGCTCGCGACGCGGCGGATTTATCCGCTCCGTCATGGCACCTCGTTAGCAATGTAAATAACCGAGAAAAGGAGGATGTTGATGGTTGATAACCTGAATCCTACCAGCCAGTTCCACCCGTACCAGCCGCAGGATGCCATCCCGGCAAGCGAACGGAGCACCGGCGGTCTCGGAGGGATCCTGAGCAAGCTCGGCATCGATCAGAGCAAGATCGGATCGTTGGGCAACAGTCTGAACAATGTGGACGTACGCGGCGGTCTCGAGAAGGCGCGCGGCGTCGCCCGCAGCAACCCCGGCATGGTCCTCGGCGGCCTCGCGGCCCTGGTGATCGGTGCGGGTCTAATGCGGAAGCGAGCAATGCGATAAAACGAAGTTTGCGCGGTGCGCGTGCGTTACGGCACGTGCACCGCGTACTCGATCTTCACCGTCGTCCCTTCGATTCTCCCCTGCAACTGCACGCGCGCGCTCGTCTTCACGAGGCCGCTGGTGTCGCCTGATCCCGTGATCTCGAAACGATCGTCGGGCGTTTTGCGCATCGTGCCGGTGATCGTTCCCTGCCAGTCGGACGCATTCACGTTCGCGGTATCGCGACTGAGCAGGCGCGCGGCGGCGAGCTCGGCGCCGTTTTCGGCGAGCATTGCAGCGACGATCTTCGCGCGAAAGCGCCGCGCCTCGGAGAGCTCGCGCGCGGAGTCGATCAGCAGCAGCTCGACGAGCGCGATGTAGAGCACCGCGAGCACGATCGCGGCCACGAGCGCGAACCCGCGTTCGCTATTCGTGCGCGCGCGGCTGGAGGATCTGATCGATCGCAACGCGTCCCTCTCCATCTTTCGCGCTGATGCGCACGCCCCACGGCCGTCCCGGAATGCCGACCGCTTCGAGCTTGAACGTGCTCGAGAACTCGGCCGGCAATCCGCGCGTCGTCCAATCCGTCGGCACGCCGACGTTCCACGCGCGGCGCTTCACCACGTGCGGCTCCCGGAAATCCCACACGATCGTCTGCACGCCGCCCGTCTCCTGCACCGACTGCACGATCAGCGTCTGCGACGACTGCGTGTACTCCTTGAATGACTCCGGATACGGATTCGCTCCGAACGCATCCTGCACATCGCGCCGCAGCTTTGCCACGACGACCGCGATCTGCGGATGGCGCATGAAGTTGACCGGCATCCGCTTCTCCTGCGAGCGCATCTCGACGGTGAGCATGCCGAGGATCATGAGAAAGATGCCGAAGACCGCCATGGCGACGACGACTTCCATGAGCGTGTAACCCGCGACGCGCCGCTTCACCACAAACTCGTCCCTCCCGTGTCGACACGCACGAGCGCCAGCTTTGCGTCTCGCTGCCCATTGTTCCAGCGGATCGTCAGCGTCACGTTCTTCACGCCGGGCGTCGTGTTTTGCACGCTCACCGCGGCGGCGAACGGCGCGAGCGGCGCGAGGAGTGCGGTGTCGCTGATGAACTCGGACGGCGCGGCGTCGAGGGCGTTGAAGTCGATCCGCCGGCGGTACTCCGCCTCGTTCGCCAGCGCCTGATACGCGAGGATGATCTCGCTTGCCTGCCGCTGGCGCCTGCTCCGCTCCACGAACGCGGCCAGCGACATGGTGATCACCAGCGTCAGGATCAAAAGGGCGGCCAGTACCTCGACCAGCGAGAATCCCTTTTCGCGCCGCATGCGCCGATTGTAGACTCCGCGCCCGATGAAACTGCGCTTCGCGCCGTCCCCTACCGGATTTCTGCACGTCGGCGGCGCGCGCACGGCGATCTTCAACCTGCTGCACGCGCGGCGGCACGGCGGCGTGATGCTGCTGCGCATCGAAGACACCGACGTCGAGCGCTCGAAGCAGCATCACGCCGAGCAGATCGTCGCGTCGCTGCAGTGGCTCGGCGTGGAGTGGGACGAAGGTCCGTTCTATCAAAGCGATCGCCTCGATCGATATCGCGAGCGCGCCGAGGAGCTCGTCGCGAGCGGCAAGGCGTACCGCTGCTATTGCACGGTCGAGGAGTTGGAAGCGGAGCGGATGGCGGCGGAGAAGTCCGGCGTCGCGTATCGCTACTCGGGGCGTTGCCGCAATGTGGGTGCCGCTGCCCTCAGCGGCACCGCGACCGCTGAGGGCAGCGGTCGCCACAATGGCGAGCACATCATCCGCTTCAAGGTCGATCCGGGCCCGATCGCGTTTCACGATCTGATTCGCGGTGACGTGCAGTTCGAGGGCGAGCTGATCGATGACTTCGTGCTGCTGCGCAGCGACCGCAATCCGACCTATCACCTCTCCGTCGTCGTCGACGACATCGACATGCAGATCACGCACGTCGCGCGCGGCGACGATCACCTCTCGAACACGCCGAAGCACATCCTGCTCTTTCGCGCGTTCGGCGCGGACGTGCCGGTGTTCGCGCATCTGCCGCTGATCCTCGGCAGCGATCGCAAGCGGCTCTCGAAGCGCACCGGCGCGACCTCGGCCGAGGAGTATCGCGATCTCGGCATCGTCCCGCAGGCGCTCTTCAACTTTCTCCTGCTCCTCGGCTGGAACCCCGGCACCGACCAGGAGCTCATCGCGCGCGACGAAGCGAATCAGATGTTCGATCTTTCCGCCGTGCACAAAGCGCCGGCGGTGTTCGACGCGGAGAAGCTGCTCTGGATGAACGGGCAGTACATGATGCGGATGTCGGCCGACGAGCTGTATCCGCATCTCGCGCCGTTCGTCGGCGAGCACACGATGGATGAGCTGCGACCGGTGATCGAGCTGCACAAGTCGCGTGCGCGGACGCTGAAGGAGATGGCCGCGCAGATGGAGCCGTTCCTCATCGACGACGACGCGCTTCGTTACGAGCCGGAGGCGGAGAAGAAGCATCTCAAAGGCGACGATCTCGGGTCGCGCATGCGCGAGCTGCACGAGGCGCTCGCGCAGACGGAGCCGTTCGACGTGGCGACGACCGAGCAGTCGCTGCGCGCGCTCGCGGAGTCGCGCGGACTCGGCGCAGCGAAATACATCCATCCGCTGCGCCTCGCGCTTACCGGCCGCGGCGCCTCGCCGCCGATCTTCGACGTGGCGGTCGTGCTCGGGAAAAAGAAGACGCTGGCACGATTACAGCGTCTCATCGACCGACTTCCGGTGTAGGATTCTCCGTCCCCCCGGAGAGAGAGAAAAAAGAAGTTGCACCATTTCAGCGAGGATTGGCTTCCGCAGCTCGTGGAAGCGCTCCCTGTCGGCGTGTTCATTCTCGACGCCGATGGCGTCGCCGTGTATTCGAACGCGGTCGCGCGCTCGCTCCTCGGCCGGCAGATCACGGACGGCGACCGCGCCGAGAATCTGCGCGAGCGCTACGCGGTCTTCATCGCCGGAACGAACATGCTGTATCCGACCGCGCGCATGCCGATCGTGCGCGCGCTGCACGGCGAGCGCGTGACCGTCGACGACATGGAAGTCGACCGCGACGGCACGCGCGTTTCGCTCGAGGTCACGGCGACGCCGATCTTCGACGAGCAGCATCGCGTCGCGTTCGCGGTGGCGGTGTTCCAGGACATCACCCCCAGACGGATGGAACAGGCGCTGCGGGCGAAGAGTGCGTTCCTGATGAACGTGAGCGACGAGCTGCGGACGCCGCTGAATCACATCATCGGGTTCACGGAGCTGCTCGCCGAGCGGATCGACGATGACCGCAGCCGCAACTTCGCGCGGACGGCGCACGCGAGCGGCGTGGAGCTCCTCGAGAAGATCAACGATCTGATCGAGCTCGCCCGCACCGATGCGCCGCCGGAAGCTAAGAAACGCGCAGACTCGTTCCTCGCGCATGCGATCGACGGCAGTGATGCCGGCGAGCCATAGCCCGCAAACCGCAATCATCCCGAGCGTGATCCACGGCGCGTAGCGGCCGTCCGGTCCGTACGGCTCCGTCGCGTTGTGAATCGCTTCGCTGTTCGGCAGCAGCTCCGCTTCCGACAGTTCGTGAATGCCGGCGAAGACGATCTGCGCGACGAACAGCAGTAGGAACAAGTCCGTGACCTGGAAGAAGCGCTTGACGTTGATGCGATGTCCGAAGTGCGCCCAGAGCGCGGACATCGCGGCCGCGGCGGCGAGGCCGAGCGCGCAGCCGAGCCAGAAGCGGCCCTGCCGCACCTGGATCAGCATCAGCGCGGTCTCCATCCCTTCGCGCGTGACCATGAACAGCGTGAAGACGAACACGCCGATGTACGCGAGCGTGTTCGAGCCGCTCGTCGCTCGCTCTTCGATCTGCTGTTCCATCTGCCGCTTCATCTTCGGCGCGACGCGCCACATGTGAATGACGAACGTGGTGACGAGCGCCGCGGCGACAAAGGCGAGGATCGCCTCCCACACTGGCTGATTCACGCGCTGCAGAACATAGCCGAGGCCGAAGCTGGCCACGACGGAAACGGCGATGCCCCACCAGACCGCGGGACGGAGCCAGTCGCGGCCCGTTTTGCGGAGGTAGGCGAGGATGATGGCGACGGTGAGAAACGCTTCGAAGCCCTCGCGGGTGACGATGATGAGTGCGTTGAACATGGGCGTCCCTGCGTCATCCTGAGCTGCGCAGACAGCGAAGGATCTCCGGCACGTGGCATGAGCCTCGCCGCCGAGATCCTTCGCTCCGCTCAGGATGACGTGTCATGGTCATTTCCTTAATTTGGACGGCTGGATCATCCTGACGCGATCCGGCGAGTCGGGAGTCTGTCCTTTGCGCCGGCAGGAATCGCAGAGGCCAAGGATCTGAAGGTTGTGAAAGGTGGGCGTGAACTTTTTCCGCTCGCAGATCTCGCGCTGCCGCTGCTCGAGCTCCTCGTCATGAAACTCGATCACGCCGCCGCAGGTGGTGCAGATGAGGTGATCGTGATGCGAGTCGCCGCTGACGTGCTCGTAGTGATAGTGGTCCTCGCCGAGATGCACGCGCCGCACGAGCCCCGACTTCACGAGCAGCTCGAGCGTGCGGTAGACCGTGGCCCGGGAGATCTTGACGCTCTTCTGTTTCATCTTGAACAGAAGCTCGTCCGCTTCGAAGTGGTAGTGGGTGGAGAAAATCTCGCGGATCAGCGCCGTCCGCTCGGACGTCAGCTTCAGCCCCTGCTGCTGCAGGAAGTTCTGAAATTTGTGGATGTGCCGCTCGATCTGCGCCATTGAGACTGAGTCTCAGTATAGCACGAGGAGGCTCAAAGGCTCCAAGGCTCAAAGGCGCAGAGGGTTTCCACTTTGAGCCTTTGAGCCTCGGCCCCCTTTGAGCCTCCTACAGCGACGCCCGCACCGACTCCGCCGCGTTCCGGATTCCCGGCTGCCGCGGATCGATGGTGAGCGAGCGGTTCCAGAAGTCGAGCGCGCGGCCGTAGTCTTTCTTCTTCGCGTAATAGATGCCGAGGTTGTTCAGCACCAGCGTTGAGGACGGCTGCAATCCGAGGGCGCGTTCGAGCTCGGGCACGCCTTCGGTGTAGCGATTGGCTTGCGCCAGCGCGCTGCCGAGGTTCGCGGCGATGAGGTACGACTGCGGGAAGATCTGCTTGCCCTTGTACAGCAGGGTGATCGCGCGCGAAGTCATGTTCTTGGACCGATAGAGCGCAGCGAAGTCGGCGAACCAGCGGTCGGCGTTCGGCAGTCCGCGCGCGACTGCTTGCACGAACACTTCATCCGCCGCCGTGTACTGCTGCTTGTCGAACAGCACCATCGCCAGGTTCAGGTACGGCGTGAAGCGCGCGGGATTCATCTCGATCGCCCGCTGCAGCGCCTCGATCGACTCCGAATACTTTCCCTGCTTGCGCAGCTCGATGCCCTGGTTGTTCCAGTACGCGTAGGCGCCGAACTGCTGCGGCGTCTGCGTCCGAGCCGTTTGCGCTCGCGACGGCAGATCCTCTTCCTCGAACATCGGCTGCATGCGCGACGCGTCGACGAGATGTCCGATGGCCTGCAGCTTCTGCGTGTAGCGTTTCGGATCGATTCCCGCGGCGCCGACGGGACGTCCGGCGAAGAATTCGTTGTAGCTCACCACGCGCACCGACGTCACCGCCGAGAGATCGCGAAACACCCACGGCGCGAGATCGCCCGGCATCTCGACCGACTTCGGTAGGCCGAGGACGGCGAGAACCGTCGGCGCGACGTCGTAGAGCGTCAGCGTGTGATAGCCGCCCGACGCCGCGACGTGATTTCCGTAGGCGATGAAAATCCCGGGATTGCGATGATCGGACAGCGCGCTGCGCCCGATCGGCTGCGTGCGCGGGCGCGACTTGTCCCAGCGGAATCCGTGCGCGGAGAGGACGATCACCGTCGTGTCCTCGCTCAGCACTTTCATCCACTCGCCGATCAGTCGATCGACCTCGGAGTAGTAGTTCGCGACGGTCGGCCAGTACTTGCGGAAGTTTTCCTGCGAGATCCCTTCGCGATACGGCGGGTGATACGGCGCGAAGAGGTGATTCACCGCGTCCGTTCCTTCGTACGACATCATCATGAGCAGCGGCTGCCGCTGCTCATACAGCTGGATCGCCGCGCGATGATCGCTCCACGTCTTCGAGAGCACGTCGCGGAAGACGAGCACCGGATCGCTCGGGTTGCCGCCCGCCACCGCGTTGTCGAATTCGGTCGGGCTGATGTTGAGGAAGCGTCCGACCTGCGAATGCTGCAGCGACTCCGGCGCCACGAGCTGCGACTGCACGCGCGGCGTGAGGTCGCGCGGCCACACCGCGTTGCGCGACAGATCGACCGGCGTGTCGAACGTCACGGCGCCGTCCGGCATCGGCGGCCACGCCGTCCACCAGTCCGTCACGACGGCCGACCGTCCGAAGACATTGGCGATGTCCCACAGCGCGGGAACGCGGCGCGTCGCGGCGTCGACGGGACGGTTGTTGATCGCGAAGTCGATGACGCCGTGCCGGTCGGGCTGCAGTCCGGTCGCGACCGTCGTCCAGACGAGCGGCGAGACCGTCGGCTGGATGGTTTGAATCGATGCGGTCGTGCCGCCGCGCGCGAGCGCCTGGATGTTCGGCAGGCGTCCGTCGTGCGAGAGCTCGGTGATCAGCTCCCAATCGGCGCCGTCGATGGCGAAGATGGCCACGCGCCCGGCTACACCGCGCGCGCCACGGCGCAGTTCGCCGCGTTTGTATTCGAGCAGCGCGCGGCGATCCGCTTCCATCCGCGAGATCTCGAACGCCGTCACCTGCAATCCGCTGCGCGCGAGATGGCGCGAGACGATCTGGCGCAGCACGCCGCGCTGCCGTGCGAACTGCGACGTCGGCGAGAGCAATTCTTCGATCGGGAACTGTTGCGTGACCGCGGACACGGCCTCGCCGACGCGCGTGCGGATCCACGCGCTCCAGCCGTCGCGCACGAGGCGCCGCGAGTCAGGCAGGCGCTGGCCGGGAAGCGTGAAGCGGAGGCGGTAGCTGACGGTGACGGGAACGCCTTCTTTCGAGCGGATGCGAACGAGCCCGTCGCGCTGCGCCGAGCCTTCGCGCTTGTCGAATTCCAGCCGGTAATAGCGATGCGGAGGCAGGAACGTGACGTGGTTGCGCACGAGGCGCACGTAGCCGTTGCGCTTGTCGACGCCGAAGATCAATCGCCGCGACGACGGCAGGAACATGCTGACGATGAGGTACAGGACCGCGGCCAGGCCGGCGATCAGAGCGAGGGCGCGAAACGGGCGCGAGCGAAACATCCGGTGCGGCTAATGAAAGAAATACGCCTACTTGCGCCGCTTCACCAATTGCTTGACCTCATCATTCCCGATTGCGCTCTGCGCGGAGATGATCACCGCGGCGGTTCCTTCGCGAAATGCGGGGATGTTGCAGCGGATGGTGGCGGTGCCGTCGGCGGCGGTTTTGCCGCGGAAAATCACCCGCGGCGGCTCGACGGTCGAGATCACTTTCACCTCGATCGCGGCCGCGGGGATCGGCGCCTGCGACAGGCTCTTGCGCGCCGCGACGCGCATCTCGACGGTCGCGCCGGCGAAGAAGTCGGTCTCGTTCAGGAGCGCGAGCTCGAGATGCTCGCTTTCGGCTTCCGAGGCGAGATAGTCGATGATCACCTGATCGAGCGTCTTGTCTTCGTCGTCCGGCGCGTCGAGCACGGGGGCGGTAGGCGGCGCGTCTTGCGCGAGTGTCGGCGTGGGAGTTCGCGTCACGCTGCCGGTGGTCGTCTCGGCCGGCGAGTCGAAGCGCCCGCGCTTGATCGCCGCGATCATCGTGCGGTGCTGCTGCTCCATCAGCCCGCCGATCCATTTGTCGTCGACGCCGGTCTTCAACTGCTCGGCGTACGACGTCTTCTTCGACGCCAGGATCTCGCCGCCGACGTACACGAGCGACTCGATGTAAGGATTTCCCACGCCCTTGTCCTCGGTCTGGACGTGGTAGACCTTCTCGTTGTGCTTGATGTCGGTGTTGAAGCCGGTAATCACTGTGAAGGTGAATCTTACTAATTCTGGACCATTACTTTAGTTTTGATCTAGCCACGCGCGGAGATACGCGATCTGCTCGCGGATGCGCGAGCGGTCCTCGCTCGCCGGCGTCAGCGCGAGGTAGCGCTCGAACAGCTCGATGGCCTGCCGGTACGCGTGCATCTGCATCGCCAGGCCCGCGCGATCGCGGATCTCCCACGCGTCATGATCGTCGAGGATCAGCAGGCGATCGATCGACGCCGCCGCGCGATGCAGATCGTGGCGCGCGAGATACGCCGCCTTCAGCTGCGCCAGCTCGCGCGCGAGAATTTCCTTCGGCGAAAACGAACGGAGGTGACGCTCGCGCAGCTGCACTCCGCCGCCGTACATCTCATCGAGAATCTTCTGCAGCTCGATCTTCGACAGCACGCGCCCGCCGTCGAACGGATCGACGACGATCACGCCGAACGCGCCGGTGAACTTCACAAGAAACCGTCCCGGCAGCGAGACGCCGGTCGCTTCGATGCCCGCGCGCCGCGAGAGCTCGATGTAGAGAATCGACAGCGTGATCGGCAGTCCCGCGTGCCGCTCGAGCGCTTCGCTGAACAGCGCGCTGCGCGGATCGTAGTAGTCGTCGTTCTCGCCGTGGAATCCTTCTTCCTCGAACAGCAGGCGATTGATCGTGTCGACGATGCGCTCCACGTCGCGCGATCCCTCGAGCCGCCCGCGCACTGCGGCGCTCCACGACTCGACTTCGGTCAGGTGCCGCTCGATGTCGACGGCAGGATTTTCCTCGAGGGCGATGACCAGCGATGCCTCGACGAGGTCGAGCAGCGGATCGGGGCGGCCGGCGATCTCCGCGAACCGCCGGCGGGCCAGAGCAGGATGCGTCAGGACCTTTCCGCACTGCATGCGATCAACTTCCTCCGCAGTTCATCACTGACTGCTATCTTCGAGGCGCGTGCCCAATCGAAGAGCACGACCACAACTCGTCCTGTTGCAGCAAGTTCCTTCCCGTCGTTCTTCCGGATCTCGTAAACGAAATCGAACGAAGTGTTACCAATCGTCCCAATGCGCGTGCAGATGTCGATCGGCTCGAAGCCGAGCTGCAGCCGGAAGTCGACCTCCGCGCGCGCGACGATGAAGCCGATCTCGCGCGCGCCGCGCGTGCCGGTGATGTCGAACCAGAGCAGCGTGCGCGCGATCTCGAAGTAGGTGAGATAGACGGCGTTGTTGACGTGGCTGAAGGGATCGAGATCGCGGAAGAGCGTGTGGTGAGAAACGACGTACCAGCCGTCGCGCCACTCCCCGCGAAAATCAGACGACACGCTTCATTGTACCGCCGCGCTCGTCGCCACCGGCAGCGTTCCTTTGGTGCACGCCTGCAGATAACGCCCCGGCAGCGGATGATCGAGATACGGCGCGATGATGCGCGACGCGGCGACCAGTCGATTGAGATCGACTCCCGTCTCGATGCCCATGCGGTCGAGCATGTAGATGAGGTCCTCGGTCGCGAGATTGCCGGATGCGCCGGGCGCGTACGGACATCCGCCGAGTCCTCCCGACGAGGCGTCGAACGTGGTGATGCCCATCTCCAGCGCGGCGAGCGTGTTCGCCAGCGCGGTGCCGCGCGTGTCGTGGAAATGCATCGCCAGGCGTGACGCCGGGATCACCTGCAGCAAAACGCCGATCACGCCCTGCACCTGCATCGGCGTGCCGACGCCGATCGTGTCGCCGACCGAGACTTCGTAGCAGCCGAGATCGAGGAGGCGCGCGCAAACCTCCAGCACTTTTTCCTCGGCGACGTCGCCTTCGTACGGACAGCCGAAGGCGGTCGAGACGTAGCCGCGCACGCGCATGCCTTCGTCGCGCGCGCGCAGCGCCACCGGCGCGTAGTTCTCGAACGACTCGTCGATCGACATGTTGATGTTGCGCTTGTTGAACGTCTCCGACGCCGCGGTGAAGATCGCGATCGACTTCACGCCCGCATCGATCGCGCGCTCGAGCCCTTTCATGTTCGGCACGAGCACCGGATACTCGACACCCGGGTCTTTCGGAATCTCCGCATACACCTCGGCCGTGTCGGCCATCTGCGGAACCCACTTCGGACTCACGAACGCGCCGGCTTCGATGACTTTGTGCCCGGCGTCGCTGAGCGCGGTGATGTACTCGACCTTTGCCTGCGTGGGGACGATCGACTTTTCGTTTTGAAGACCGTCACGCGGGCCAACTTCCACGATCTTTACAGCGTCGACGGAGATCTTCATGGCTGCGGTCTCGCGAGAGCACTAAGGATGAAGGATGAACGATGAAAGATGACCGATGAACGGTAACGGCCTTTACGTTCATCTTTCATCGGTCATCCTTCATCCTTCATCGTTACCAGGTCGAAGCCGGGCTGCACCAATTCTCCCTCATGGCAGTTGATGGCAGTCACCGTGCCGTCCGTGGGTGCCGTGATCTGGTGCTCCATCTTCATCGCCTCGAGGATCACGAGCGGTGTTCCCTTCGTCACAACGTCGCCGACCTTCACCAGAATTTTCAACACCGCGCCGGGCATCGGCGCGCTGGTGGAGTGATCGCGATGGCGCGCGCGGCGGCGTGTAGAGCCTTCATCGACGTCGATGACGTAGGTTTCGCCGTCGAAGACGAAGCTCACGGTCGTTCCCTGCACGAGATAGGGGACGACGTGGATGCGGCCGTCGACGCGCAGGTGAATCTCTTCGGGCAGAACGTCGAGAACTTCGATCATCGGCTGTACCGCGATCCCGGCGCGTCGAGCGGAACGCCATTCGCGCAGAGCGGGCAGGCGGTTTCCTCGTAGGTGTCGAGATCGAGCGCGAGCAGCGACGCGAACGGCGCATCGAACGGATTCGCCTTGCCGCTGCGATTGAGAATGGAGGCGAAGCCGGTCACGACGCCGCCGTGTTGCGCGATCACGTCCGCCGTCTCGCGCGTCGACTTGCCGGTGGTGACGACGTCTTCGACGATCACGATCTTCTCGCCTTCGCCGATACGAAATCCGCGCCGCAGCGTCATCGCGCCATCCTTGCGCTCCGTGAACACGAACGGCACGCCGAGGGACGCGGCGACGGCGTAGCCGATGATCACGCCGCCCAACGCCGGCGCGACGATCTTCTCCGCTCCTTGAATGTGCTCCGCCAGGGCCTCGCCGATCGCATCCGCGTTCCGCGGATGCTCCAGCAGCCGCGCGCACTGCACGTAGTTCGGGCTGTGCAGTCCCGAGGAGAGGCGGAAGTGCCCGGTGAGCAGCGCGCCCGTCTCTTGGAGGAGTGAGCGGATGTCGAGCGGCATGGCGGCGGAGTATAAAGTACGCCTGCCATGGCTACCTTGAGCGAACAAATCCGCACTGATCTGACCGCGGCGATGAAGGCGCAGGAGAAGGACCGTCTCTCCACGCTGCGCATGCTGCAGTCGGCGATCAAGAACGAACAGATCAACATCGGGCACGAGCTGTCCGACGAAGAAGCGATGTCCGTCATCCGCAAGGCCGTGAAGCAGCGGCAGGACTCGATCGAGCAGTACACGAAAGGCAACCGTCCCGAGCTCGCCGAGAAAGAGCGCGTGGAGATGGAGCTGCTCAAGGCCTATCTGCCGCCGGAGCTGACGGAAGAAGAGATCGAGAGCGGCGTGCGCGAGATCGTCGCCTCCACCGGTGCGCAGTCGAAGAAGGACATGGGCAAGGTGATGAAGGAAGCGACCGCGAAGTACAAAGGCCGCGTCGACGGAAAGAAGATTCAGGAGATCGTGTCGCGACTACTCCCGTGAATCGCTACTCTCGCCAAACGATCCTTCCCGAGCTCGGCGAAGCCGGGCAGCGCAAACTGCGCGACGCGTCGGTGCTCATCATCGGCGCCGGAGGCCTCGGCAGTCCGACGTCGCTCTATCTCGCTGCGGCGGGAGTAGGACGGATAGGACTGGTCGACTTCGATCGCGTTGATGTCACGAATCTCCATCGCCAGATTCTGTACGGCACATCAGATGTAGGACGGATCAAGCTCGAAGCCGCAGCCGAGCGGTTGCACGACGGCAACCCCGACGTCGGAATCGTCGCGCACGACGCGCGCCTCACCTCCGAAAACGCGCTCGAGATTCTGCGCGGCTACGACGTCATCATCGACGGCACGGACAACTTCGCGACGCGCTATCTCGTCAACGACGCCTGCGTGCTGCTCGGCAAGCCGAACGTCTACGGCTCCGTGTTTCGCTTCGACGGCCAGGTCTCCGTCTTCGCCACGAAGGATGGTCCCTGCTACCGCTGCCTCTATCCCGAGCCGCCACCGCCGCACCTCGTGCCGTCGTGCGCGGAGGGCGGCGTCCTTGGCGTGCTGCCGGGCGTGATCGGCACGCTGCAGGCCACCGAAGCCATCAAGATCATCACCGGAATCGGCGAAACGCTGGCCGGACGTCTGCTACTGTTCGACGCGCTGCGGATGACGTTCCGCACGATGCGCGTGCCGCGCCGCTGCGACGAGCACGCGCCCATCACGAAACTGATCGACTACGAGGAGTTCTGCAATCCCGTGCAACACGAAGACATCACCCCTGCCGAAGTGAACGAGCGCCTCGCGCGCGGCGAGAAAATCGTCCTGATCGACGTGCGCGAGCCGTATGAATGGAGCGCCGGCCACATCGAAAGCGCGATCCACATCCCGATGCAGCAGATTCCGAAGCGGCTCGACGAGATCCCGCGCGACGAGGAAGTGGTGATGATCTGCCGCTGCGGCGGGCGCAGCGGTCACGTGCAGCAGCATCTGAAGCAGCAGGGCTTCACGAACGTGAAGAACCTGATTGGCGGGATGCAGCGCTGGGCGCGGGACGTCGACTCGTCGATTCGGGTCGCCTAACCTTCTGCCATCAGTTTATGCCGCGCGAAGACGCGGCATCTACGGTTGCACCGCGTTGCCGTAGCAGAACGGCGCTGCCGGTGCCACCGAAGATCCCGCGTCTTCGCGCGGGATAAACTACCTATCGCCTGATCGGTTTCCCGAACAGCACCACCACCGATTTGCCCATCGCGCGTCCCGTCGTCGCGCCGTCGATGATTGCGATGCCGCAGTCTTCGTACATCGGCGACAGGATGTTCTCGCGGTGTCCTTGCGATTCCATCCACGAGGCGACGAGGATCCGCGCGGTCTCGAAGCCGCTCGCGAGATTCTCCGCGGCGGCCTGGAACGTGTAGTCGCGCAGCGTCAGCCAGGTGAACGGCGACAATCCGTTCGGCGACTCGTGGCTCCACCAGCCGCCGTTTTCCATGTCCCGCATCCGGTCTTCCGCCGCCTTCGTGAGCCGCGCTTCGATGTGGAGCGGCGCGAGCCCGGCTTCGGCGCGATAGGCGTTCATCTGCGCGAGCACGTTGTCGGCCGTGATCTCGTTCGTTGCGTCGGACGCAAACGCGGGCACGGCCAGCAGAAGAGCGAGCAGGAATTTCATTGGACGCCGTCAGGACGAACGCGAAGGAAAAACGTGCACGCTTTTCCCGTCTTGGACTCGACCCACACCGAACCATTGTGCGTGACCGCAAATTCGCGGCACTTGAAGAGACCGCGGCCGGTGCGCTGCGCCGAGGTCGGGCTCCAGACGAACGACGGCTCGAAAATCGCCTGGCGCAGCGGCTCCGGCACCATCGGCCCGTTGTCCATCACGAAGAACAAGAGCAGCGGCTTGCCTTTGTGCTCCATCCAGCGCACGCCGATCACGACTTGTCCGCTCGGCGGCACGTAGTGCAGCGCGTTCTCCATCAGGATCGCCAGCGACTCGGCGAGCTGCTCGTGATCGTGGAAGCGCTCCTCGAGCTCCTGTGCGTCGACCTGGAGAATGATGCCCTTCAGATCCGCGTACGCGCGGAAGCGGTCCGCGACGCGATGCACGACCTCGGTGACGGCGGGCACGGGACGCATCCCCGTCGCCGTTTCTTCGACCTCGGGCGCGAGCTCCAAGGACGAAATGATCTGCTCGACCGCGGCCGCGGCGTCGGCGAGGAAGTGATCCTGCTTCGAATGCGCCGCGTGTCCGAGGGAATCGCGGAGCGCGCGCAGCGGACCGAAGACGGTTTCGCGCACGTACGTCACGAAGGATGCGTGCGTCTCGTTCGTCGCCTCGGCGTGGCGGAACACCAGGATCGCGCCGCTCGCGCCGCCCGACATCGGCACCAGCGTGTAGATGTAGTTGCGGTTGGCGATACGCACGCCCGCGGACGTCGGCACGGCGAGATCGGCGACGCGGATTCCCGCCTTCGTCTCGACCGCCGCGAGCGTGGAGAGCTCCGACTGCGTCGCGTCGAACACGCGCTTCGCCTCGTCGGAGATGAACTTCACGCTGCGATCGGGCCCGAGGAGAATCGACGGCACGCCCGCGGCGACGAGCAGATTGACGACGCTCGTGATCGCCGGCGACGCGGATTCGACGGGGAAGGGGAGGATGGGCGCCTTCGGGAACGGATCGGGCTCGGGCTGCGGTTGCGCGGCTTGCCCGCCGGAACGGCGCCGTGGCTGGTCGGAAAGCGTCTCGCTTTCCGGGCGGCGGGACGCCGCCTGATCAGCCGGCGGGGACGCCGGCGTTCCGGTCGCCGCCGCCCGTTTCGGTTTCCGCGGCGTGTCGCACTTATCGCAGAGGATTCCCTCCGTGACTTCGCGACCGCACATGAAACATTTCCGCGCCATCTTTCGCCCCGCCGGGACCGAAGATCTTACGACAATTGCGGTAGAGTCTGCGCCCGAATGAACGACCGCCTGAAGAAAGTAACAGTCATCGGCGGCGGGACGATGGGCAATGGAATCGCCCACACCGCCGCGGCCACGGGTTTCGACGTCACCTTGATCGATGTTAACGACGAAATCCTGCAGCGCGCCTTGTCGACGATCACGTCGAATCTGCAGCGCGGCGTCGATAAAGGAAAAATGACCGCCGACGAGCGCGACGCGACGCTCGGACGCATCCGCTCCGCCAGCGACCTCGGCGCCGCGAACGAGAGCGACATCGTCATCGAGGCCATCATCGAGAACCTCGACGCGAAGACGCAGCTCTTCAAGCAGCTCGACGAGATCACGCGTCCCGAATGCATCCTCGCCTCGAACACCTCCTCGATCTCGATCACGAAAATCGCGGCGGCGACGAAGCGGCCGGAGCAGGTGATCGGGATGCACTTCATGAATCCCGTTCCGGTGATGACGCTCGTCGAAGTCATCCGCGGCATCGCCACCTCCGATCAGACGTACCGCGCCGTCGAAGAGCTGTCGAAGCAGATGGGCAAGACGCCGATCGAAGTGAACGACTATCCCGGCTTCATCTCCAATCGCGTGCTCATGCCGATGATCAACGAGGCCATCTTCGCGTTATACGAAGGCGTGGCCACGCGCGAAGCGATCGACGGCGTGATGAAGCTCGGCATGAATCACCCGATGGGTCCGCTCACGCTCGCCGACTTCATCGGCCTCGATGTCTGCCTCGCGATCCTGCGCGTGCTCGAGCAGGGATTCGGCGATCCGAAATATCGTCCGTGCCCGCTGCTCGTGAAGATGGTGGACGCAGGTTGGCTGGGAAGAAAGAGCGGACGGGGCTTCTATGAATACAGGAAGTGACGCGCGAAGACGCGTCATCCTGAGGCGCGCCAGACGCCGAAGGATCTCAGAATGCGTAGGTTGAGATCCTTCGCTGCGCTCAGGATGACGAAGGCGTTTCCGCGTGTTATAAGCGGCGAAATCGACCATGCTTTGTCAGACCTGTAGCGCCTACAACGACGACGAGCGCGAGTACTGCTATCGCTGTCAGAACAAGCTGCTCGTGCTCTCCGGCGTCTCGTCGTTCGAAGAAGACGAGATCGAGGAGTACGAAGAGGAAGAAGACCTTTCGCTCGACGAGCATCTGCTCGAGCGCGTGTCGGCGCTCGAAGAGATCGTCAAGCGCACCGCGGAGACGCTGCGCTCGGTCGTCGATGCCGTGCAGAAGCACGAGCGCGCGATCTTCATCAATCAAACGGGCCTCTTGTCCGTCAAAGAGATTCTCGAAAAGAAGAACGTTCTCACCTCCGACGAAGTCGTCGACCTGTGGGAATCGAAGATGGGCGAGCAGATGCTCGCGCTGGAAAAGAAGCAGCGCTTCACCGAGCGGAAGGACCGCATGGTGTCGCTGTTCCGCGGCGAGAAGCGCGAGCGGTTTCTGCTGCTCGTCGCGGATGCCGAGGCGGCGTTCGATGGATTCGATCCCGACCGCGGGATGAAGCATCTCGAAGAAGCGTTCCGGCTCGATCGCGACGATTACGAGCTTTCCTTCTTCCTCGGCGAGATGTTCTTCAATGACGGCAATCTCGATCGGGCGAAGTCGTATCTCGAACGTACGCTCGAAGTGCAACCCGATCACTTCGACGCCGCCGTGTTCTACGGCGTGCTGCTGCACGAGCGCCAGGATCTGAAAGGCGCCGAGCGCTGGCTGCGCCGCGCGATTCAGATCTCGCAGGAGTCGTTCCTGCCGTATTTCTCGTTAGGCGCGATTTACGCGCGCAAGGGAAAGTTGCTTCGCGCGCAGAAGTTCCTCGAGAAGGCCGTCCAGCTCGAAGCCATTCCGCAGGCGTATTATCTCCTCGGCACGATCTTCTATGAAAAGGGCCAGCTCGAGCGCTCCATCCGCTCGTTCCAGGCGGCGCTGAAGCTCGATCCCGATTACGAGGAAGCGATCTATCACCTCGGTCTCTGCTATCTCGATCGCAACTGGAACCGCAAGGCCATCGAGTGCTTCCAGGAAGCGCTGGAGCTCAATCCCAACAAGATGGAGTACCAGCAGGCGGTCAAGATTTACGAAGGCATCTCCGGCCACATGCCGGTCGAGGGTCCGGCCGCGCAGGTGGTGAGCGCCGCGGAAACGCTGGCCAGCGAAGGCAAGTACACCGAGGCCATCGATCACTATCGCCGTGCGGTCGACGAAGAGCCGGACAACATCAACATCCTCCTGCCGTACGCGCTGCTCTGCTCGCACCTCGACATGAACCACGAGGCGATCTCCATGGCGCGGCGGATTCTCAAGCACCGCCCGGCAGAGATGGTCGCCGCCGCCGCGTACACGACGCTCGTCGAAGCACTGCGCGCCGAGGGGAACTACAAAGACGCCAATCGCGCGCTCGAAGAAATGCTCGCGGATTACACGTCGAATTACGCGAAGTCGATCGCGTATTACGAAAAGGCCTACAACCTCGCGGAGATGGAAGAGAGCCTCGACGAGGCGTTGGAGTCCGCGCAGCTCGCGCTTCGATACTCGCCGAAGGAACTGAAGCAATTCCCGCTCGCCGCGTTAGGCTGGGTCTACTTCAAGCGCCGCGATTTCCGCAGCGCGGTCGACTTCCTTACGAAATCGGCCGACCTCGGGCCGACGGCCACGAATCTGATGCACCTCGGCATGGCGCTCCTCGAAAGCGGCGAGAAAGACCGCGCGCGGCAGGTGTTTCGCCGCGCGAAGAGCTTCAAGATCAAGGGCGCCGGCCTCGAGGAGAAAATGCTCGAGCAGGTGCGCAGCGCGACGAAGCTCATTGACCGCCTGCACCAGCGCCGACGCAAAGTGGCGAAGAGCTGACGCGTTCACATTCGTTCACAGGAAGTTCGTCGGATCGGACAGACGTCCGCATTTGCGCGCCGGTAGCATCCGGGTCATGCCCAAATACAGGCTCACGATCAACGGGAAGAATGAAACCGTCGACGTCGATGCGGACACGCCCTTGCTGTGGGTGCTGCGCGACACGCTCGGCATGACCGGGACGAAGTTCGGCTGCGGCGTCGGCGTCTGCGGCGCGTGCACGATTCTCGACGGAAACGCGCAGGCGGTGCGCGCGTGTCAGATCGCCGCCAGCGACGCGAACGGAAAGCGGTTCACCACGATCGAGGGATTATCGAAAGACGGTTCGCATCCCTGCCAGCGCGCGTGGCTCGAGGAAGACGTCGCGCAGTGCGGCTACTGCCAGGCCGGGATGATCATGACGGCCTGCGCGCTGCTCAAGCAGAAAAAGAATCCGAGTGACGCCGACATCGACGGCGCGCTGAGCGATCTCGTCTGCCGCTGTGGCAGTTACGTCCGCATCCGCAAAGCGGTGCACACCGCCGCGCGGCTCGGAGGCGCGAAATGACCACGCGCCGCGACTTCATCAAGATCTCGCTCATCGCCGGCTCCGCGCTCGCGATTGGCTTCGATTTCGAAGCCGAGGAAACGAAAAGCTTTCAGCCGCACGGCTGGATTCGCATCGATCCCGACGGCACGGTCACGCTGACGGTCGGCAAGTCGGAGATGGGACAGGGCGTGCGCACGTCGCTGCCGATGATCCTCGCCGAGGAGCTGGACGCGGACTGGAATTCGATCAAGCTCGTGCAGGCGTCGCCGAGTGCGCAGTTCACGCGCCTCGGCACCGGCGGCAGTTTCAGCCTCGGCGGAAGCTGGATGCCGCTTCGCCAGGCCGGCGCCGCCGCGCGGGCGATGCTCGTCAGTGCCGCCGCCGCGCGCCTCAGCGTCGATCCCGCGTCGCTTCGCACGGAAAAGGGATTCGTGATTCATGGCAGTCAACGAATCCCGTACGGCGAGCTCACCACCGCGGCGGCGGCGCTCCCGCTTCCGCAGAACGTGCCGCTGAAGAAGACGAGCGACTTCAAAATCATCGGCACGCGCACGAAGCGCACCGACGGCCCTGACATCGTCACCGGCAAAGCGCAGTACGGAATCGACGTGCGCGTGCCGGGCATGCGCTACGCGACGATCGTCCGTCCGCCGGTGCTCGGCGGCTCGGTCAAGCGCTTCGACGCGACGCGCGCGAAAGCAGTGCGCGGCGTGAGTCATGTCGTCTCCGTGAAGTCGGGCGTCGCGGTCGTCGCCGACAGCACGTGGTCCGCGCTCAAAGGACGCGATGCGCTGGAAATCGAGTTCGACGCCGGTCCGAACGCGTCGTTCAGCTCCGCGCTGCACGGGCAACGCATGCGCGACGCGGCGAAGGAGACGGGCTTCACGACGCGCAAGACCGGCGAAGCCGCGGCGACGGCGAAGCAATTCGAGGCGACGTATCAGTATCCGTACTACGCGCACGCTCCGCTCGAGCCGATGAACAGCGTCGCCGATTTCCGCGGCACGAGCTGCGAGGTCTGGTCGCCGACGCAGGCGCCGAACGCGGTGCAGGAGCGCGTCGCGGAGTTCCTCGGCATCCCGAAAGAGTCGGTGAAGGTGAACGTCACGCTGATCGGCGGCGGGTTCGGCCGGCGCCTCGGCTGGGACTACGCGATCGACGCCGCGGACGTCTCGAAGGCGATCGGCGGCGGTCCGGTGCAGGTGCTCTGGACGCGCGCCGACGACATGAAGCACGGCTACTTCCAGGCCGCGTCGCTGCATCAGATGCGCGCCGGCTTCGACGCGGACGGCAAGCTCGTGTCGTGGATGCACAAGAAGGTCTCGACGCCGCACAACGCGCGACGCAAGCCGACCGAGGACGAGCTGAAGGATCCGAACTTCTACAGGGATTCGTCGTGGGGTGTTTACGACATCCCGTACAACATCCCGCACGTCGAGACTTCGTACGTGCGCGTCGACGGGCCGGTGCCGATCGGACCGTGGCGCGCGGTCTTCTCGCCGTCGTCGACGTTCGCGCGCGAGAGTTTCTTCGACGAGCTCGCGCACGCGGCGGGAGCGGATCCGCTGCAGTTCCGCCTCGATCATCTCAACGGCGACGAGAAGCTCGTCGCGGGCGAGCTGACGATCGAGCGCCCGCGCCTCAAACGCGTGCTCGAAACGCTGCGCGCGAAATCGGATTGGGGGAAGCCGCTGCCGAAAGGGTGGGGCCGCGGCATGGCCTGCAACGTGTATGACGGAGACACGCACATCGCATACGCCGCGGAGGTCTCGGTGATCGATCGAAAGATCCGCGTGCATCGCGTGGTGGCCGTCGTGGACTGCGGACTGATCGTGAATCCCCTCGGCGTCGAGTCGCAGATCGAAGGCGGCGTGATCTGGAGCCTCTCCTCCGCGCTGAAAGGCGAGATCACGTTCAAGGACGGTCAGGCCGAGCAGTCGACGTTCAAGGACTTCGAGGTGCTGCGCCTCGACGAGACGCCGAAGATCGAAGTGCATTTGATTCCGAGCCACGGCGAAGCGCCGTTCGGAATGGGCGAGCCGCCCGTGCCGCCGGCGGTGCCGGCGATCGTGAACGCGATTCACGCGGCGACGGGAAAGCGGATCCGCAAACTGCCGATCCGCGCCGAGGACCTCGGATGAGCGAAGTCAAAGCGCTGCTCGATGCGCTGGCGGCGCGCTCGTACGAGCGCGCGGTGATGATCACGCTCGTCTCGCTCGACGGCTCGGGCTATCGCAAGCCGGGCGCGCGGATGATCGTCGCCGATGACGGCTGGTCGATCGGCTCGGTGAGCGGCGGCTGCATCGAGAACATGCTGCGCGACCACGCGAAACGCGTGATGCCGAAGGGCGCGGCGGAGATGGTGGAGATCGACACGACGTCCGATCAGGACGTGCTGTTCGGATCGGGACTCGGATGTCCCGGCAAGCTGCAGTTTCGCCTCGATCCGTTCGCGCGCGACGAATTCGACGCGCGCTTCGGCGCGGTGCGCGCTGCGCTCGCCGCGCGGAAGAGCGTGATGCTCGACGGACAACTGATCGAGCCGCCGACTGCGTTGCACATTTTCGGCTCGGGCAACGACGTCGCGCCGATGCTCGCGCTCGCGTCGGCGATGGGGTGGGAGACGACGGTATACGGCAAGCAGCAGTTCCCGTGCGAGCTGCACCTCGACGCCCGCTGCGCGGCCGTGCTCATGTCGCACAACTACTTCCTCGACCTCGACTGGCTGCGTCTCGTGCTGCAGACGGAGGCCGGCTACATCGCCGTCGTCGGCTCGCGGAAGCGGATGGAGATGATCCGCGCGGTGCTCGACTGCGGCTCGCGCGTGCGCGGTCCCGCCGGCCTCGACATCGGATCGGAAACGCCGGCGGAGATCGCGCTGTCCGTGCTCGCCGAGATCACAGCCGTCTTCGCCGGCGACCGCGTGCTCGTGCACGCATGATCGCCCTCGCCGTCCTCGCCGCCGGCGCCTCGCGCCGCTTCGGCTCCCCCAAACAACTCGCTGTTCTCGATGGCGAGACGCTTCTTGATCGCGCCGCCCGCATCGCCGCCGCATGGGCCGCACGCGCTGAGGATCGCCGCGCCTTCGTCGTCCTCGGCGCGCACATTACCGACGTCGATCTCGAAGTCGTCATCAACTCCGCATTGGGAAGAAGGACTCGCGACATCGATCCACGCTGCCGTGAACGCCGCGCGCGACGCCGATGCATTGCTTCATCATGTTCGCCGATCAACCGGGCATCACCGCAGATGATCTCGAGCAGATCACGCGCATCGATGCGCCGATCGTCGCCGCCGCGTACGCCGGCACCGTCGGCGTCCCGGCAATGTTCCATCGCTCGCGCTTCGACGCGCTCCTCGCGCTGCGCGGCGATCAGGGCGCTAAGTCGCTGCTCGCAAACGCGGTAAGCGTCGCCATTCCGGGCGCCGCGTGGGACATTGACCACCCAAATGAACTCAAAATAAGTTAAACTGCGCGGCTATGGTCCGGGTCCCATTCCTCGTCCTCTCTGTCCTAATTGCGTCCTCTCTGTCCGCCGCGCTGTCGGTGTTCCCGGAGCAGCCGATCAGCCCTTCCCCGCGCTCCGGCGCACCGTACGATCAGAAAGCGACCTCGGTCGCTTCCGCCGGCGATCAGGCGCTCGTCGTGTGGACCGATCGCCGCCGCGGCACGTTCGCGGTCGAAACCGCGGTCATGGGCACGCGCGTCGCCGCGGACGGTACGGTCCTCGATCCCGACGGCATCCTCATCGACACCTGCTGCGGTCGGGAAACGGCAGTGGCGTGGAACGGCGACAGCTACCTTGCCGTCGCGACGGGCAGCGGCGCGACCGTGATCCATCGCGTCGAGCGCGACGGAACTGTCGGACCACGCATTCAGATTTCGGACAGCCCGTTGTATCCGCGGATGGCATCCAACGGCAGTTCGATCGCGCTCGGCACCAATAGCGTTCCGGGCGGCGGCACGTTCCGGCGTTTGAATCCCGATGGCTCGGTGCTCAGCACGGCGTACCTCAGCGATTACGAAGCGATCGTCGTTCCGGTCGCGAACGGCGACGAATGGGTAGCGTTTTACGACGTGCGCAGCGGCGCAAAGACGGAGATCGGCGTCGCGCGGATGGGGACGACGAGAACGCAGAAGACGTTCGTCGAGACGCCGCAGTATCCGTCGATCTCGGCGACGAGCGACGGCCACGGACATTTTCTCGTGGCCTGGTCGACGGTCGAGCCGCTCGACTCCGCGTTCCGCACCTACCGCATCCGCGTTTCGTACGCGGTCGTCACTCGCGGACGGGACGCTGGTGTCGCAGCCGTTCCAGCTGGAGAACGTCGTCGTCACGACAGCGGACAATCTCTCGATCATCGTGGGCAACAACGTGGAGCCGGAGTCGCCGGCGGTGGCGTTCGACGGCCAGCAGTTTCTCGTCGGCTGGACGTGGTTCGAGGGGAAGGGAAAAAGCGACTTGCGCGTGATGCGCATCCGCCCCGACGGCACGCGCGTCGACGCGCAGCCGGTGGTGGTGGAGCAGGCGACGGACTCGCAGCGCGTGCCGCGCAAATCGGCGCAGGTGGCGCTGACGAACGAGCGAGTGCTGTTTTTCTGGAGCTCGCCGCGTCCGAGTCCTTCACTGCCGCGCGTCGACGTGGTCGAGCGCGCGGTGCGCTCCTTCGATGATCTGGCCACGGCGGCCGCGCCGCAGCCGGTCAGCACGAGCGTGCAGATGCAATCCGAGGTCTCGCTGGCGGCTGGGGATGGCGCGGTGTTCGCGGCGTGGCACGAGAGCGACTACGGCGGCGCGATCATGGGCCGGCTCATTCCCGCGTTAGGCGCAGCGCCGCCGGCGTTCACGATCTCGAGCGGCACGCACGAAGTCGGACGGCCGTCGGTCGGCTTCGGCGGCGGGATGTATCTCGTGGCCTGGCGCGATGAGGAGTGGGCTCCGGGATCGGAGAAGAGCACGACGCTGCGCATCCTCGCGCGGCGCTACAACCGCAACGGCGAGCCGCTCGATGCGGCGCCGATCCAGCTCACGCAGGAGACCTATCCGAAGTTCGGCTATTTTCCGCATCCGACCATCGGCATCGCCTCGGACGGCACGCAGTTTCTCGTCACCTGGCCCGGTCTCGAAGACGATCGCATTCACGCCATGCGAGTCTCGAACAGCGGCGCGCTGCTCGACCCTTCGCCGCTCGCCATCTCGCCCGTCGACGTCGCCCAGCGCGGCGCGCCGCGTCCGATCTGGACCGGCCAGGACTTCGCCGTGATCTGGTACGAAGATCCGTCGCCCGTCATCGTTCCCACGCCCGTGCCCGTGCTGCCGCGCTTCGCGCGCATGACGCGCATCTCTGCGAACGGAACGCTGCTCGATGCGACGTATCCGAAGATCATCGAGACGCCGCAGAAAGGCATCAGCGTCCGCAGCAGCGCATTCAATGCGGCATTCAACGGCACGCACATCCTCGTGACGTGGTCGACGTTCGTGTTCAGCAGCAGTCAAACACCCGGCGTACCGGCCTGCGTCTTCGCGCAGCGGTTCCTCCCGAACGGAACGCCGTTCGATCCGGCGCCGAAGACGATCGCGTGCGAGTCGCAGCCGGGATACGACGATGAGAACGGCAATCCCGACGCGTTCTGGGACGGCACGCGGTGGTGGGTCGTCTACTCGAACCTCGCCGTGCGCGGAAGCGTCTACGCCGTTCCGCTCGACTCCGCGCTGGCGCCGCAGCCGGCCATCCGCGTGAGCAGCGCTCCGATTGCGAGAACTGCTCGCGCGGTCGCGCTCGGAGGCGTCCCGTACATCGCCTACATGCGCGTCGATGCGGCGAGCGGCAGCGTGCGGCGCGTGTTCTATCGCACGATCGGCGAGACGCGCGTTCGCTCGGCGAGGCATTGAGGAAATGACGATGCTCGCGCGAACGCTCCTCCTCCTCACGATTGCACACGCGGCGCTTGCTGCCGACACGGTGCTGCTGCCCGAGCAATATCTGACGCCTTCGCAGCGCGTCGCGGCGCCGTTCGGTCAGACCGACGTGCAGGTGGCGTCTTCGGGCGATCAGGCGTTGGCGGTGTGGAGCGACGAGCGGCGCCAGGTCAACGGCGCGGCGCTGTTCGGCGCGCGCATCGCCGCGGACGGCACGGTGCTCGATCCGGCGGGAATCGCGCTCGATACGATTTTCGGCGGAGCGTTCGGCGCGGCGTGGAACGGCAGCGAATATGTGATCGTCCATGGCGTGGGCTCCGACGTTCGCGTCTCGAACGTGGACCGTTCCGGAACGGTGACCCGTTCGCGCGTCTCGATCGGCTTCCTGGCCGATGTGCGCGTGGCGGGCAATGGGCACGATGTTGTCGTCGGAGGGCGAGGCGACAAATCCGTGAGCGCCGTGTTCGTTCGGCCCGACGGCGGCGCCGGGTCGCGATCTACGTTCGGCGACGCCAACTCGCGCAGCCTGGTTCCGGTCGCCACGCGCAACGGCATGGTGGCCGTGTTCGACTCGTTCCGCGCGCTGAATTTCGTAAAGCTCAACGGCTCCCAGCCGCGCAGCCTCTTCACCATCGACGACTCGTTTCCGATGATCGGCGCGGCGGCGGACGACGGCGACCGCATGCTGATCGCCTGGTCGTCGATCGATGCGGCGTCGAGCGGACAGTACCGGCTCCGCGTGAAGTTCGCCGTGACCACCGCCGCCGGCGACATGCTCCTGCAGCCGCTCGAGCTCGAGAACCTGCTCTTTCCGTACGGCAACGGGGTCTACAACACGCTCACTCCCGAACCGCCGGAGGTGACGTGGGACGGGAAGCAATTCCTCGTCGCCTGGAAGTGGTTCGACGGGACGGGCAATCGCGAGCTGCGCGTGGCGCGGTTCGACCGGCTGGGCAATCGCCTCGATGCCGCGCCGCTCGTCGTCGATCGCGCGTTCGATCCGAACTATCCGCCGATCGTCGAGCCGAAGTTCCTGGTGATGAACGGCCGTGCCTCGATTCTCTGGACGTCGACGCGCGGAACCATCTGGCTTCCGCATCGCGATCTGATGATGCGGGCGCTGGAGCCGGCGGACGCCGCGCCGCAACTCGTCGCCGAAAGCGCGCAGCTCGAGCGCGAGGTGGCCATTGCCGCGGGCGACGAGGCGGTGTTCGCGGTCTGGCGCGAAGGCGACTTCGGGACGCAGATCATGGGACGGCTGCTGCGCTACAACGGGTTGGACAGCGCACCGTTCGCGATCTCGCGCGACCCATACGAACCGGAGCTGCCCGCGATCGAATCGGCCGGCGGCATCTTCCTCGTCGCGTGGCGCGAGGATGAGCGCGATCGCAGCCAGTTCGGAGACCTCGCCCCGCGCAACTACCGGATCATGGCCCGCCGTTACGATCGCGCGGGAGTCCCGCTCGATGCCGCTCCGCTGCTTCTCGCGCGCGAGCGCGTTGCTTACTTCGCGGACCTGTTTCCGTTCCGCAGCATGACCATCGCCAGCGACGGACATCAGTTTCTCGTCGCCTGGCCGTCGCTCGAAGACTCGCGCATTCACGGCATTCGCGTGAGCAGCAGCGGCGCGCTGCTCGACACGTCGGCGATTCCCATTTCGTCCGCGGAGTTCTCGCGCCGCGGCGCGCCTCATGCGTTCTGGACCGGCAGCGAGTTCTCGGTTTACTGGTACGACGATCCGACGCCGGTGGGCGTGTTGAATACCGGGTCGACACACTACGCGCGGCGCGCGAGCGTCTCGGCGAACGGCACCGTCCTCGCGCCGGCGCTGGCCACGGCCGCGACGACGCCCGCGGGCGCCGATCGACGCAGCCCGTTCGACGCGGCGTTCAATGGCGCCGAGGTCATGCTGGCGTGGAACTATCGGATGGACCTCAACTCGCAGACGTGCGTGTACTCGCAGCGGTTCACGCCCGGCGGCGCGGCGATCGACCCGGAGCCGGTGAAGCTGCAATGCGTGCAGAGCAGTCTCAATGAGTGGAACGGCGAGCCGCATCCGATGTGGGACGGCACGCGCTGGTGGATCACGTTCTCGAACCTCGGCTTCGACTCCGGCGTCCGCGCGATCCCGCTCTCGAACGGCGCTCCGCTCTACGCGCCCGTTCGACTCTCCGACGCCAGCGGCAAACCGTTCGGCGCGCGCAGCGTCGCGACGCCGGTGGGGCTCTGGTTCGTCTGGTCGCGCCTCGACGCCGCGAGCGGCAATGTCCAGCGTCTCATCCAGCGCCGGCTGGTCACGAGCAATCGCACGCGCTCGGCGCGGCACTAAACGCGCGTCAGCTTCGCGAAGCGCGCGATGAACTTCTTCGTGCCGTGGCGCTCGAAGTAAACCGACAGCTTCGCATCCGGCCCGCTCCCTTCCATCGTCAGGATCGTGCCGATGCCGAATTGCTCGTGGCGCACTTTCTGTCCGCGCTTGAGCTCCGGCGCTGCCGCCCTGCGGCTGCTTCGCGGCCTTGATCGCGCTCGGATCGAATTGCACGGGCGCGTTCTGGAAAAACGAGAACACGCCGTTCGCGCGCCCCGGCGTGGTGCGCGCCTCCGGCGCGCCTTTGGGGGCGGGGGGCGCGCCGGAGGCGCGCACCACACCTTGTCTCTGCTGCGGCCGCATCGGCTGCTCGCGCCACGAGCCCTGCGGCGCGCGGAACGAGCTCGCCAGGCGAACCTCTTCGCGCACCTCTTCCGGGATCTCGCTGAGAAACGGCGACGGGCTCTGCTCGCGAAACTTGCCGTGCAGCCGCCGCTCGTGCGCGTGCAGGCAGAACAGCAGCTCGCGCGCGCGGGTCATGCCGACGTAGCAGAGGCGCCGCTCTTCTTCGAGCTCGTCGTTCTGCTCGAGCGACTGCGAATGCGGCAGCACGCCTTCCTCCATCCCGGCGAGGAAGACCACTTTGTACTCGAGTCCCTTCGCCGAATGGAGCGTCATCAGCGTGACGCCCTTCTGCGACTCGTATTTGTCGAGGTCCGACATCAGCGTCAGCGAGTCGAGGTAATCGCCGATGGTCGCCTGCGGGTTGTTCTCGTAATACTCGCGCGCGGAGTTGATCAACTCGTCGAGGTTCTCGAGGCGCGACTCGTCCTGCACGTCGCGCGACTCCTGCAGCATGCGCCGGTAGCCGGTGCGCAGCAGCACGTAGTCGACGAACTCCGGCAGCGGATTCGTCGACGCGCGCTGGAGGTCGTGGATGATGTCGCGGAACTCGCGCACGGCCTTCGACGCGCGCGGCGGAAGAAATCCGATGTCGCCGTCGACGATCGTCCAGAGCGAGACGTTCTGCTCGGCCGCGCGCTCGCTGAGCGTGTTCAGCGTCGTCTCGCCGATGCCGCGCGACGGCACGTTGATCACGCGCTCGATCGACGGCGTGTCGTGCGGCCGCACGGTCAGGCGCACGAAGGAGAGGATGTCCTTGATCTCCGCGCGCTCGTAGAACTTCACGCCGCCGACGACCGAGTACGGCAGGTTCGCGCGCAGCAACTCTTCTTCAAAGGGCCGCGACTGCGCGTTCGTCCGGAACAACACCGCGAACTCGGAGAGCGGGAAGCGGTCGCGCATCGAGGTGATCTTCTCGATCACGAACTGCGCTTCCTCGCGCTCGTTGCTGCACGTGATCACGCGCACCGGCTCGCCGCTGCCGCCGGTGGTGAAGAGGGTCTTTCCCTTGCGGGCGATGTTGTTCGACACGACGCCGGTCGCGGCGTCGAGGATGTTTGCGGTGGAGCGGTAGTTCTGCTCCAGTTTGATGATTTTGGCTCCTGGAAAATCACCCTCAAAATTGAGGATGTTATTGATGTCTGCGCCGCGGAAGCGGTAGATCGACTGATCCTCGTCTCCGACCGCGACGATGTTCCCTTCCTTGCCGGCGAGCAGCTTCACCAGCGCGTACTGCGCGCGGTTCGTGTCCTGGTACTCGTCGATCAACAGATGCTTGAAGCGGTCGTGCAGCTCGGCGCGCACGTCGTCGTTGCGCTCGAGGAGCTCGACGTATTTGCCGATCAGATCGTCGAAGTCCATCGCATCGAATTCACGCAGTTTTTTCTGATATTGCCGGTAGACCTCGGCGACGCGCGAGCCGAAGAAATCGAGATTGTTTTTCTCGTAGTCGACCGGATTCATCAACTCGTTCTTCGCCGACGAGATGCGGTGCAGGATCGAGCGCGGCGGAAAAGCCTCGTCGTTGACGTTCAGCTCGCGCATGCAGCGGCGGACGAGCGTCAACTGGTCGGCGGTGTCGTAGACCGCGAACGACTTCGTGAAGCCGAGGCGGTCGGCGTAGCGGCGGAGGATGCGGAGGGAGGTCGAGTGGAACGTGCCGATCCACGGGCGGTAGCCGCCGGTCGGAGGCACGAGTGTATCGACGCGGTGCAGCATCTCGTTCGCGGCCTTGTTCGTGAACGTGACGGCGAGGATGTTCGCCGGCCGCACGCCCAGCTCGCCGATGAGATAGGCGATGCGATAGGTGATGACGCGCGTTTTTCCCGACCCCGCGCCCGCGAGGACGAGCAGAGGGCCGCTGCCGTGGGTGACTGCTTCGCGTTGTTGAGGGTTGAGTCCGGAGAGATCGAGCATTTGGGTCGCGGCGAGTTTACCCGTAAACTGTGCCTCATAATGTTTGGACTCGGTGTCCCCGAACTTCTCGTCATTCTCGTGATCGTCGTCGTGATTTTCGGCGCGAGCCGGCTGCCTCAGCTGGGCAAGGGCCTCGGCGAGGGAATCTCCAATTTCCGCGACGGTCTCAAGGGGAGGGACGACAAGAACCTGCCGAAGGGCCCCGAAGAGAAGTAGTGCCTTCCCGCAAGTGGCTGATCACCGGCGCCGGCGGAATGCTCGGCCGCGATCTCGTCTCGGCGCTCACCGCCCGCGATGAGGACGTCGTCGCGCTGGCGAAATCCGATCTCGACATTACGGATTCGCGCTGCGTCGACGAGTGTGTCGCGGAAAAGCAGCCGACGATCATCGTCAACTGCGCCGCGTACACGAAAGTCGATGACGCGGAAACAAACGAAGCCGCTGCGAATGCGATCAACGGCTCCTCGGTCGAGCTGCTCGCGCGCGCGGCGAACGAAGCCGGCGCGCTGCTCGTGCAGGTCTCGACCGACTTCGTCTTCGACGGAAAAAAGCGTGAGCCATACGACGTCACCGACGCCACGAATCCGCTGTCGGCCTACGGCCGCTCGAAGCACCTCGGCGAGATCGCCGCGCAGCACGCGGAAAAGCGTCTGATCGTGCGGGCGTCGTGGCTGTTCGGCGTGCACGGCCCGAATTTCGTCGAAGCCATTCGCAATCAGATCCGCAAGGGAACGAATCCGCTGCGCGTGGTCGACGATCAACGCGGCCGTCCGACCTACACGCCGCACCTCGCCGACGCCATCATCCGCCTTGCGATGCAGGACGCACGCGGCATCGTGCATTACGCCGATGAAGAAGAGTGCACGTGGTTCGACTTCGCCTGCGCGATCGCCGAAGGCTCGGACGTCACCGTAAAACCGGTATCGAGCGCCGAGTTCCCACGCCCCGCGACGCGGCCCGCGTACTCGGTGCTGTCGACCGAGCGCTACGAACGGATTACGGGAGTGCGTCCGGAGTCGTGGCGGGAAGGGCTTCGCGAATATTTTTCGCTGCGTGCATGAGAAACTCCACGTTCCCCTCCGCACCCTTGACCGGACTCTCGATCACGCCCTTCACCTCGAATCCGATCTCCCTCGCCGCGCTGACGACGCCCTCGATCGCACTCTGACGCTTCGCGTCATCTCGCACGATCCCGCCCTTCCCGACCTCGTGCTTCCCGACTTCGAACTGCGGCTTGATCAGCGCCACCAGCTCGCCTCTCAGAAACGTCGTGACCGCAGGTAGGATCAGCTTCAGTGAAATGAACGACACGTCGATCGAAACAAACTCGATCGTCTCCTCGAAATCTGCGTGCCGGTCAGATTGCGCGCGTTCACCTTCTCCCGATTGACCACGCGCGGATCGTTGCGCAGCGAGACGTCGAGCTGCCCGTAGCCGACGTCGATCGCGTACACCTTCTTCGCTCCGTGCTTGAGCATCACGTCCGTGAACCCGCCCGTCGACGCGCCGATGTCCGCGCACACTTTTCCTTCGACATCGATTCGCAAACTCCTTGATCGCGTGCGCGAGCTTCATCCCGCCCCGCCCTACCCACGGATGCTCCAGCTCCGCGATCTTGAGCTCGTCTTCCTCGCCGACGTTCGCCCCCGCCTTGTCGACAAACGCGTCGTTGACCAACACCCGCCGCGCCATGATCAGCGACTGCGCCTTGCTTCGCGAGTCGACGAGTCCTCGCTCGACGAGCGCGAGGTCGAGGCGCTGCTTTTTCATGGCGCGTCGCTGAGGACGACGAAGCCGGCCTGTCGGAAATGATGGTCGTTCGTCAGAACGTGCGGAATTCCCTGCGCTGCCATTAACTCCATGGACATGCAGTCGACGAGGGAGTACTCCTTATCCGGCCGGCGCGGCGTAGCGATCGAGGCCGGCGAGGAACAGCGCCCGATCGGCGGGAAACACCAGCATACCGCCTCTCATCAACTCGCGGACCGTCGCAACAGCATGCAGTCGAACGTTTCGGCCGAATCCGGAAAAGTATGCGAGCACTTCCGTGAACACGGCGTCATGCGTGATGAACGTCGCCGTCGCCATCGCCCGCTGCAAACGGCCCGCGGCAGCATGATCGCGATCGAAACGATTGATCAGCGCGATGTAGTACCAGGCATCCGACGAAGTACGTCGGCATTACTTCGCATTCCGCGCTTCGGTATTTCCGTAAACGATCTCGTCGATGTGGTCGGAATCGTCGCCTGGTCAGCTTCCGGATCATCTCCTCGTCCGGAATCTGTCGCCCAGACCCGATCGATGCATTTCGCCCAATTCACCGAGCGTCCTGTACCGCTTCGCCGGCACGAACTCCCGCACCCTCTTCGCGATCCCCTCCGCGTGCAAGTCGTACTGCGCGCGCAGGACGTCCTGCGATCCGTGATGCACGTACTCGTCGGGGATGCCGATGCGGTGGAAGCGGACGTTTTCGATTCCGAGCTCCTGGCAGCGCTCCATGATCGCGGAGCCGAAGCCGCCGGCGAGGGAGCCTTCTTCGACCGTGATCACGAACGAGTGCGGCTGGCAGTACTGCCGGATCAGGTCATCGTCGAGCGGTTTGATGAACCGTGCGTTGACGACGGCGACGTTGATCTCTTCCTTCGCCAGGATCTCTGCCGCTTCGACGGCGGGCCAGACTTCGTTGCCGATGGCGAAGATCGTGGCGTGGCGCGGCTCGGGGTCGCGCATCACTTCGCCTTTGCCGACCGGCAGCGACTGCAGCTCTGCATCGAGTTGCACGCCGACGCCGTTGCCGCGCGGGTAGCGCAGCGACGTCGGGTGGCCGGTCTCGAATGCGGTCTTGACCATGTGCCGCAGTTCGTTCTCGTCCTTCGGCGCCATGCAGACCATGTTCGGGAAGATCCGCAGGTAGGCCATGTCGTAGATGCCGTGGTGGGTCGGGCCGTCGGCGCCGGCGATGCCGCCGCGGTCGAGCGCGAACACGACCGGCAGATCCATGATCGCCACGTCGTGGAACACCTGATCGAACGCGCGCTGCAGGAACGTCGAGTAGATCGCCGCGACCGGCTTCATTCCTTGCGTGGCCATGCCGCCGCAGAACGTGACCGCGTGCTCTTCGGCGATGCCGACGTCGAACATGCGATCGGGAAGCGCCTTCGCGAACTTGTCGAGTCCCGTTCCTTCCGGCATCGCCGCGGTGACGGCGACGATCTTCGGATCTTTCTTCGCCAGCTCGATCAGCGCGTCGGCGAAGACGGCCGTGTACGTCGGCGGCTGCGCCTTGTCCGACTTCTTCACTTCGCCGGTCACGATGTCGAACGGATTCACGCCGTGCGACCAGATCGGCTTGTTCTCCGCCGGCACGTAGCCTTTGCCCTTCTTCGTCAGCACGTGCACGAGCAGCGGGCCGTTGTAGTCCTTGTTCTCCTCGAACACGCGCAGCAGCGTCTCGAGGTCGTGGCCGTCGTACGGGCCGAGGTACTTGAAGCCGAGCTCCTCGAACAGCGTGCCCGGCACGACCATGTGCTTGAACAGCTCCTCCATCTCGGAGGCCACTTCGTGGAGCTTTCCGCCGACGAGCGGGATGCGGTCGATCACGCCCTTGGCGAGGTCCTTGAGCTGGACGTAGCGCTTTCCTTTGATGATCTGATTCAGATAGCCCGACATCGCGCCGACATTTGTCGAGATCGACATGTCGTTGTCGTTCAGGACGAGAATCATCCGGCTCTTCAGATGCCCGGCCTGGTTCAGGCCTTCGAACGCGAGGCCGCCGGAGAGGGCGCCGTCGCCGATCACCGCGACGACGCGGTAATCCTCTTTGCGGAAGTCGCGCGCCTTGGCGATGCCGAGCGCGGCCGAGATCGACGTCGACGCGTGGCCGGCGTTGAAGACGTCGTACTCCGACTCCTCGCGCTTGCAGAAGCCGGAGATGCCGTTGTGCATCCGGATCGTGCCGAAGCTGTGTGCGGCGGCCGGTGATGAGCTTGTGCGGATAGGTCTGGTGCCCGGTATCGAAGACGATCTGGTCGCGCGGCGTGTCGAAGACGTAGTGCAGCGCGAGCGTGAGCTCGACGATGCCGAGGTTTCCGCCGAAGTGGCCGCCGATGCGCGAGACGGTGTCGATGATCGTGTCGCGGATCTCCTGCGCCAGCTGCGGAAGTTGCTTGCGATCGAGCTTGCGCACGTCGTGCGGCGTGTCGATCGAGTCGAGTAGTCGAGCCATGTCAGTCTTGTCCCCTGGCGCCTAGGAGCGGCGCTCGCAAATGTAACGCGCGATCGGGGTAAGGGTATTCACAGGACCGCCGATGATATCAGCGTTCCTCGCCGCATCTGTCAGCAGTCGCGCCACTTCCGCGCGTGCCGCGTCGACGCCGAGGAGTGCCGGAAATGTCAGTTTTCCCTGTGCCACGTCCTTGCCCGCTGTCTTACCTAATGTCGCAGAGGACTCTTCAATGTCAAGTAAATCATCGACGATCTGGAACGCGAGGCCAAGAGCATCGCCGTATCCGCGGAGGGCATCGAGCTGCGCTTCGCTCCCGCCCCCCAACAATCCGCCGAGGAGAACGGAGGCGGTGAGCAGCTTTCCGGTCTTGTTGCGATGGATGAAATGCAGCTCGCGGAGGAGCGCTTCGGCGTCGTCCGATTTCTCGTGCGAGCGCTCGGCGACGATGTCCGCGACCTGCCCGCCGATCATCCCGGTCGAATCAATCGCCGTCGCCGCTTCGCGGATCGCCCGCACCTGCCGCGCCGCCTCCACTCCCTCGATCGGTTTTGCGAGCCACGCAAAGGCCTCGGTGAGCAGCGCGTCGCCGGTGAGAATCCCCATCGCTTCGCCGTAGATCGACGTGCGTCGTTTTGCGGCCGCGGCGCAGATCGTCGTTGTCGAGCGCCGGAAGATCGTCATGGACGAGCGAGTAGGTGTGAATCAGCTCCAGCGCGCAAAGAGGAACGAGCAGCGGATCGATGTTCGCGCCGCATGCTTCCGCCGCGGCGATGGCGACGATCGGACGGATGCGTTTTCCGCCGCCGAGGACCGCGTAGCGCATCGCTTCGTGAATGACGGCCGGCGGCGTGTCCGCCGGAGGCAGCGCAGCGTCGAGCGTGCGATCGACGAGCGCGCGGCGGGACTGGAGATAGTCGTTGAGGTTCACTCGCCCTCGTCGAGCAGCTCTTCCTCGTCGAACGGCTCGGTGATCGGCTGCCCTTTCGCGTCCGCGAGGATCGTTTCGATCTTCTTCTCCACCTCTTCGAGCCGCTGGTGGCAGAAGCGCGAGAGGCTGATTCCTTCCTCGAAGAGTTGCAGCGATTCGTCGAGCGGCAGGTTCTCGCTTTCGAGACGCTGCACAATTTTCTCGAGCTGCTGAAAGGCTTTTTCGAACTCGTTCGACTTGGGGCGGGCGGCCATTTGCGGCGGGTTATAACAGAACGCAGAACGCAGAACGCAGAATTTAGAACGAAGAAATTCTCAATTCTTCGTTCTCCGCTCTGCGTTCTGCGTTCAACCAATCTCCGGCCACACGCTCTCCACGCCGAGCGTTTTCGCGTCGACCGTGCAGGCCATGCGGCCCCGTTTCAACTGCACTTCGATCTGATCGCCGACTTTCACCTGCGATGAGTCCATGATCGGTTTGCGTCCTCGGCGCGTCCGCGAGAACGCGATCGCGTAGCCGCGCGAGAGCACGGATAGCGGCGAGACGGCGCTCAGCGTGGCCACCAGCGCCTTGAGATGCTGCCGCTCGCGGGCGATGCGCGCGGGATACGTGGCGAGCGGCTCGTCGCAGGCGGCGAGGCGGCGGCGCATCGACTTCGCATGCGCGTCGAGGAGGCGGAAGAGCATCACCCGGCGGCGCTCGAGGCGCTCGCGCGTCTGCGCGACGCGGCGCGGCACGATGCCGAGACGGTCGGAGGAGGTGAGATGGCGCAGCTCGTGGCGGTAGTTGCGCACGCGGCTGTCGATGACGTGATGCACGCGCCGGGTCATGGAATCGATGTGCGTGCAGATCTCACTCTTCGCGCGGATCACGATCTCCGCCGCGGCGGACGGCGTCGGCGCGCGGAAGTCGGCGACGAAGTCGCAGATCGTGAAGTCGGTCTCGTGTCCGACCGCGGAGATCGTCGGGATCTCGCACTCCGCGACCGCGCGTGCGACGATTTCTTCGTTGAACGCCCAGAGATCCTCGAGCGAGCCTCCGCCGCGGCAGATGAGCACGACGTCGTGCAGTTTCCAGCGCGACAGATGCCGCACCGCCGCCGCGATCTCGCGCGCCGCCGTCGCGCCCTGCACGCGCACCGGATAAATCTGCAGCGTGAGCGATTCGAAGCGGCGGCCGAGAACATTCAACACGTCGCGAATCGCGGCGCCGGTCGGACTCGTGACGACGGCGATCCGCTGCGGCAGCATCGGCAACGGTTTCTTGCGCTCGGCGTCGAAAAGCCCTTCGTCGGCGAGACGTTTTTTCAATTGCTCGAACGCGAGCTGCAATGCGCCGAGGCCGGCCGGCTCCGCCATCACCGCGTTGAGCTGAAACTCGCCTTTCTGTTCGTAGACGGTCAGGCGGCCGCGCACGATCAGTTGCAATCCGTTCTCGATGCGGAAGCGCAGGAAGCGCGCGTTCGTGGCAAAAAAGACGACGCGGATCTGCGCGCGCGCGTCTTTGAGCGAGAAGTAATGGTGGCCCGCCGAGGAGCGCGTGTAATTCGTGACTTCGCCTTCGACGGAGAGGTCGTTGTAGCGATAGAGATCGAGGTTGATCTGGCGGATCAGGTCACTGACGGAGTAGACGCGCGGGTCGGCCATGGGTGAATGATAGCCGTTGAGGCCGCCACGCTGCGAATAACTAGGCATTCCTTTTGCCCTCATCCGTAAGCGACGGCCACGCGGGTGGCCCCAATGATTTGTACGGGAGAAAACATATGAAAAAACTGATGCACAACACCGTGGCCGCGGCCGGAATCGCGGCGCTCCTCCTCCTCGGCGCATGCGCGCACCACGACACCATGGCAGAAGGCAATGATGTGACCGAGCTCCGTCCGGAAGCCACCGGGCAGTCGGCGACGGTCGCCCCTGCGCCGGGACCCGTGAAGGTCGACAGCGACGGCAACATTTACTCGACCAGCAACGCGCCGGGCATGGGGAACTCCACCGCCACCGGTACCAACACCAACGTCAACATCATCCCCGAGAAGAGCTCCGTGAGCGTGACCAGCACCGAGACGCTGGCGCCGGTCCAGACGACCGAAACCACGATCGTCGAAACCACTCCGGCTCCGACCGTGAGCACCGAAACGACGGTCGTCGAAACGACTCCGGTCTACACCACCCCGTCGGTCTCCACGACCGAGACCACCACGCGCACCGAAACCACTACGGTGCCGATGACCTCTTCGACGCAGGAAAGCACGACCTCTACGACCGAGGAGACGACCACGCCGACGCGCACTCGCATGCGCAAGGACTAAGTCACCCGTTCGTGTCGTGTATCAGAAGGGCGCGCGTGTAGCGCGCCCTTTTTGTTTTTCTAGTCGATGTCCGTGAGCGGCCCTTCCGCCCGTCCCTCGATGAACTGCTGCACGATCGGGTTCGTCGACTGCTGGAACTTTTCCGGCGTTCCCTCTTCGATGATGCTGCCGTTGTAGAGCATGGCCACGCGGTCGGCGACTTTGAACGCGACTTTCATGTCGTGCGTGATCGTCACGGTGGTCGTGCCGAGCTTCATGTCCATCTCGCAGATCAGCTCGGCGATGATGTCGCTGATCACGGGGTCGAGACCGGTGGTCGGCTCGTCGAACAAGAGAATCTCCGGCTTGAGCGAGATCGCTCGCGCGAATCCGACGCGTCGGCGCATGCCGCCGGAGAGCTCCGACGGACGCTTTTTCTCCACGCCGTGCAGGTGCACATCCTCGAGGCACTCTTCGACGCGCGCGCGGATCTCCGGCTCTTTCATCTTCGTGTGCCGGCGCAGCGGGAAGGCGATGTTCTCGTAGACGTTCATCGAGTCGAACAGCGCCCCTTCCTGAAACGCCATGCCGAAGCGGCGGCGGAACTTGTTCAACTGCAGCTCATTCATCGCCGTCACGTCCTCGTCGTCGACGATCACCTGTCCGCGATCGGGCTTGAGCAGTCCGATGATGTGCTTCAGCGTGACGCTCTTGCCCGTGCCCGAGCCGCCGACGATGACGACGGTCTCGCCGCGCGCGACGTCGATCGACATGTCGCGCAACACCTGCTTGTCGGCGAAGCTTTTGTTGAGGTTGCGGAGCTCGATGAACGCCATCAGAAAAGGATCTTCGTCAGAAAGAAATCGGACAGCAGGATGATGAGCGACGCGCTCACCACCGCATTCGTCGTCGCGCGTCCCACGCCCTCCGCGCCGCCGCTCGTGTAAAAGCCGCGCACGCAGCCGGTGAGCGTGAGAATCAATCCGAATGCGGCCGCCTTGATCAGACCGCTCCAAACGTCGTTGAGCGTGAGGAACTGATACGTGTTCTGTTGATAGACGACGGGATTCGTCTTCATCAGCTTCACGGCGATGAGATAGCCGCCGTAGATGCCGAGAAAATCGCCGAGAACGACGAGAAACGGCAGCATGACTACGCCGGCGACGACGCGTGGGACGAAGAGATACTGCACGGGCTCGGTCGCCAGCGCCTTCAGCGCGTCGATCTGCTCGGTCACGCGCATCGTGCCGATCTCCGCGGCCATCGACGAGCCGACGCGGCCCGTGACCATCAATCCGACGAGCACCGGCGAGAGCTCGCGGAGCATCGCCAGCGACACGACGCTCGCCACGAACTGCTCCGCATGCACGCGCTGGAACCCGATGAACGTCTGCAGCGCGAGCACCATGCCGGTGAACATCGCCGTCAGCACGACGACGGGAATCGAGTCGACGCCGACGCGCACCATCTGCCGGAGCCATTCGCGGCCATCGAGCGGCCGGCGGAACGTCCAGCGGAACGTGTTCCACAGCGCGCCGAACCAGAGTCCCGTCTGTTCGAAGACGCGGATGAACGTGAGGCCGATGCGCTCGAAGATGGCAGTCATGCGGAGTGATAGACGCGCGGCACGCGCGCGCTGATGCTGCAGAAGACTTCGTACGTGATCGTATCAAGTTTCGCCGCCAGCTCTTCGACGGTGATGTCGTCGCCGAGGAGCACCACTTCGTCGCCGAGCGCGGCATCAGCGATGTCGGTGACGTCGATGGTCACGAGATCCATCGATACGCGCCCGACCACCGGGGCGCGCTGCCCGCGCACCAGCACCTCGCCGCGATTCGAGAGGCGGCGGTTGTAGCCGTCGGCGTAGCCCACGGGCAGCGTAGCGATGCGACTCGCGCGCCCGGTGTGAAAGGTGGTGCCGTATCCGATGGCGTGGCCGGGCGGCAAATCTTTCAAGCGCGCGATCTCCGTGCGCCAGCGAAGGACGCCGTCGTACAGCGCGATTCCGACGCGTGCGTGCTCGCCGGGCGACACGAGTCCGCGCAGCGTGGCCGCGCTGTTGGCGATGTGCTGGAGCGGCGCGGTGATGCCGGCTTCGCGCAGCGTGGCCACGAGCGTGCGGAAGCGCGCGATCTGTTCGTTCGTGAACGGATCCTTCCGGTCGTCGGCGCTCGCGAGATGCGTGTAAATCGCGTCGAGCTTCAATTCGGGCGACGAGCGAAGGATCTCCGCCACATGCGGCAGCTCGCTTTCGACGACGCCCATCCGTCCCATGCCCGAATCGAGCTTGAGATGGACGTGCACGCCTTCGACCCGCGCCGCCAGCGCGAGTTCCTCCGGCCCAGGCACACCGATCGAAATATTGTTCTCGACCGTCTCGCGAATCTGCGCTTCGTTCAGCGGACCGAGGACGAGCAGCGGCAGCGTGATCCCCGCGTGGCGCAGCGCGAGCGACTCTTCGAGCAGCGCCGTCGCGATCATCGCCACACGATCGGGCGTGCAGCGGCGCGCGAGCTCGATCGCGCCATGTCCGTACGCGTTCGCCTTCAGCACCGCGATCAAACGCGAGCCTTCGGGAAGGCGCGCATTGATCGCGTCGATGTTGCGATCGAACACGCCGAGGTCGATGTCTGCCCAGGTCGGACGCATAGCTGGACGCATGTCAGGACGAATAGACATGCAAATTCTGTCCATTCATCGGCCGCGAGCGCTCCGACGCCAGAAAAAGAATCGATTCCGCGACTTCGTCCGCGGTCATCGCGGCCGGTGCTCCGCCGCTCGCCTCCGCCCACATGCCGGTGTCAACCGATCCCGGGCTCACGCAGTTCACGCGCACTCCCGCGTCCTTCACCTCCACCGCCAGCGCCTCGGTGAGCGAGATGACTGCGCCTTTGCTCGCGCAGTACGACACCCATCCCGCAAACTTCTCCGGCCCGACGACGCCGGAGATCGACGAGACGTTCACGATCGCGCCGCTGTGCCGCTCGAGCATCGACGGCAGCGCGCGGCGGCAGGCCAGGAACACGCTGCGCACGTTGACGGCGAACATCCGCTCCCACTGCTCGAGCGTCGTATCGACGAGCGGCGCGGGATCGATCATGCCGGCGTTGTTGATGAGGATCTCGCAGTGTCCAAAACGCGACTCGGTGTCCGCGAAAAGACGCTCGATCGACGCGAGATCAGCGACGTCGCCCGTGACCGCGAGCATCCGCTCGCGATGCTGCGCCGCAAGTTGCGCCAGCTTCTCCGAGGAGCGCGCGAAAATCGCGACGCGTGCGCCGCGCTCCGCGAGTTTTTCCGCGACGCTGCGTCCGATGCCGGACGACGCGCCGGTGACGATCGCCACCCTTCCGTCGAATTCGCTCATATGATCAAAGGCTATAATCCGGGTCAGGCTACCCCAACGTCGCGAATGAGGAGAAGCACGCCATGAACCAGGACGTGAACAATGTCATTCAGCTCATCCTCCGATGGGGCCACGTGGTCGCCGGTGTTGTGTGGATCGGCCACCTCTATTTCTTCAACTTCGTCAACGGTCCGTTCCAGGGCAAGATCGACGGCCCGACGAAAAAAGCAGTCAATCCCGAGCTCATGCCGCGCGCGCTGTATTGGTTTCGCTGGGGCGCGGCGTGGACCTGGATCACCGGCATTCTCCTCGGCGGGCTGATCTACTACCACGGCCGGATCGTGTTCGAAGACCCGAACGCCGGCAATCCTTGGCTGTGGCTGGCGATCCTGCTGGTGATCCTCGCGGTCGGCTTCGTCGTCTACAACTTCATCATGAAGGCGATTCCGAACAAGGTCGTTGCCGCGGCGATCTGTCTCGTGCTCTTCGCCGGCGTGTACGAGCTGCTCGACTGGTGCGGACACTTCAGCGGGCGCGCGCTCTACATTCACGCCGGTCTGATCTTCGGAACGATGATGGCGCTGAACGTCTGGATGGTGATCTGGCCGAACCAGCAGAAGATCATCGCCGCGACGAAGGCCGGCACGCCGCTGGCGCCGGATTCCCCCGAGGTCAAGGTCGCCGGACTGCGCTCGCGCCACAACACCTACATGTCGGTGCCGCTGATCTTCACGATGATCAGCAATCACTACCCGACGATGTACGGCAACTCCTATCGCGATGTCTGCCTCGCCTCCGTGATCGCCCTCGGCTTCTTCGTCACCTGGCTGCTGTACAAGAAGGCCGCAAAAGTCCCGGGCTTCTGATGCTCCTGCTTCAGGTCGACGCGTTTGCTTCCGAAGCGTTCCAAGGAAATCCCGCCGCGGTCTGCATCCTGGACCGCGAGCGGGACGACGCCTGGATGCAGAACGTCGCCGCGGAGATGAATCTCTCCGAGACCGCGTTCCTCCTTCCGCGCGAAGACGGTTTTTCGCTGCGCTGGTTCACGCCGGCGATCGAAGTCGCGCTCTGCGGCCACGCGACGCTCGCGAGCGCGCATGCGTTATGGTCCGAGACCGTCTCCTCCGATGAGACGCTGCGCTTTCACACCCAGAGCGGCGTTCTCACCGCGACACGCGCCGGCGAATGGATCGAGCTCGATTTTCCGGCGACGCCCGACGAGCCTTCCGATCCGCCGCCGGCGCTGCTCGAATCGCTCGGCGTCGCCAATCCCGTGTACGTCGGACGCAACAAGTTCGATTACCTCGTCGAAGTCGATTCCGAAGAAACCGTGGGCAGTCTCGATCCCGATCACGCGCAGCTGCGCACGGTGCCCGTGCGCGGCGTGATCGTCACGAGCCGCTCGACGCAATACGACTTCGTCTCGCGCTTCTTCGCGCCCGGCTCCGGCATCGACGAAGATCCCGTCACCGGCTCCGCGCACTGCTGTCTCGCGCCCTACTGGGCGTCGCGTCTCGGCAAGGAAGAGATGATCGCGTTCCAGGCGTCGAAGCGCGGCGGCGTCGTGCGCGTGTGCCTCGCCGGCGATCGCGTGAAGCTCGGCGGACGGGCCGTGACCGTGCTGCGCGGCTCGCTCGAGGTCTGATGCTCACCATCGAGCGCGCCACCGACATCGGCGAGGTGCGCACGCTCTTTCTCGAATACGCAAATGCGCTCGGCGTCGATCTCTCGTTTCAGAATTTCGACGAAGAGCTCGCGTCGCTGCCCGGCGACTACGATCCGATCCTCATTGCGCGCTGGGACGGCACGCTCGCCGGCTGCATCGCGATGCATCCGTACGGCGACGGCGTCTGCGAAATGAAGCGCCTCTACGTGCGCCCCGACTTCCGCAAACATGCCATCGGCCGCGCACTCGCGCAGCGCCTCATCGACGAAGCGCGCGCACGCGGCTATCGCGCCATGCGCCTCGACACGCTGCCGATGATGCAGGGCGCGATGCGGCTCTACGAGTCCCTCGGCTTCGTCGACATCGCGCCGTATCGCTACAATCCGATCGCAGGAACGCGATTCTTGGAGCTGACCCTTTGACAAACATCCGCGAGATGCTCGAGCGCATCGAGCAAGAGACGCTCGTGCCGCGCGCCGCGAGGAGCGCGGAGACGCGCGGCCGCGATCGCGCGGAGCCGGAAGATGACATCCGCCCGTCGTATCAGCGCGATCGCGACCGCATCATTCATTGCAAGGCGTTCCGGCGGCTCAAGCACAAGACGCAGGTGTTCCTTGCGCCCGAGGGCGATCACTACCGCACGCGCCTCACGCACGTGCTGGAGGTGACGCAGATCGCGCGGACGATCGCGAAGTCGCTGCGCCTCAACGAAGTGCTCACCGAGGCCATCGGACTCGGGCATGACCTCGGGCATTCAGCATTTGGTCACGCAGGCGAAGCCGCGCTCAACAAGCTCGTGCGCGGCGGGTTTGATCACTATCGCCAGTCGGTGCGTGTCGTCGAGAAACTGGAAAATCTCAATCTCACGATCGAAGTGCGCGACGGAATTCTCAAACACTCCAAGGGTGAAAAAGGGGAGTTGCTGCGCAGGCGTCCCAAGGCGCGTGCGCTGACGCTCGAAGGCGACATCGTCCGCATCTCCGACATCATCGCCTACGTCAATCACGACATCGACGACGGCATCCGCGCCGGCATCATCAGCGAAACCGACATTCCGAAAGAGATCCGCTCGACCCTCGGACGCACCGGCAGTATGCGCATCGACCGCATGGTCCGCGACGTCATCGACGCGACACTTGCCGTCGATTACGACGCGATCATGATGTCCGCCGAGGTCATGGAAGCGCTGGAGGCGCTGCGCGCGTACATGTTCGAGAACATGTACCTGACGCCGACGGTGCGCGGCGAATTCGAAAAAGCGCAGAAAATTCTCGTCGCGCTCTTCGAATACGTCGTCGCGCATCCCAATGAATTTTTCGCGCAACAGGACGAGCCGGTGGAGCGGCTGGCGATCGATTTCATCGCCGGCATGACCGACCGGTATGCGTTGAATCTTTACGCGAAACTGTTTATGCCGCGTCCGTGGGCGGATTGACGCGGCCTAACGCTTTTTCGCCTTTTTCGGCGTATTGAGCAGTTCCCGGAGGTCTTTGCCGGCCTTGAAGCGGACGTTCTTCGAGGCGGGGATGGTGATTTTTTCCTTCGTGCGCGGATTACGGCCTTCGCGCGCTTTGCGCTGCGTCACGCTGAAACTGCCGAGTCCGGGAATGGCGCAGCGGTCGCCGGTCTGGCAAACGTCGGTGATGTAGTTGACGAAGGCATCGAACGCGGCCGCCGCCTCTTTTTTCGAAATGCCTGCCTGATCGGCGATCGCGTTGATGACGTCGACCTTACCCGCCATAGGAAATCCTCCTCTTAATGGATCGCTCGACAATCTAGGTAATGGATTCCAGAAAGTCAACGCGATTCGAAACATCGCGCAGCCGGTGTAATGCGTCGAGATACGCGTGCACGACCGACACCACCTGCGCGTGGCTCCACGTCAGCGGTGCGACGGACAATGGCTGACCATCATAAGGGTCAATTTGTTCCGGCAATATGAGCGACGGAGTTGCTTTCGCGCGCGCCCAGCGCACGAAATCGAGCGCCGACTGTAATTCCGCAATACTTCCGGCAGTCGCAATGCGATGCTCGGCCAGCCATAACGTACAGAGAATCCACGGGTTCCCCGGCACGCGCACGGTCTCGCTGGAAATGCGGTGATACGCATCGTTTTCATAGCGCGCAATGCCGCCGGCCTCTGTATGCACCGCCAGACGCTCGCGAATGGCGCGCATCGTTCCCTCGACCATGCCGCTCGCGGCCGGAAATGCGCCGAAGTAAAACGCGCCGAATCCGCTGGAGGCGTCGACCGTCGTGTCGAGTGCGCCATCGGCGGCGAAGCCGCGCGCGAAACGCGATTCCTCTTCGATCCAGAAATGTTTCTTCATCGCGTCGCGCACTTCGGACGCCGCCTTTGCGTAAATCGCGCGGCGATCCTGTTCATTGAACAGATTTGCGAGCTCGGCTGCGGCCTGTAATGCCGCAACCACCGTGGCGCAGGTGAACGTGAACGTGCCCTGCCGCTCCTCCCAGATGTCGTACGTCGGCAGCGGAAGCCCGCGCTCCTCATCGCGATGCCGGGCGAGAAAATCGGCCGCGTTGACGACCAGGCGCGGATAAATCGTGCGCAGCAGCTCGAGGTCGCGCGTCCGCTCGTAATGGCGCGCGACGAGCCAGATCACCAGGGCGGTCTCGTCCAGCTGAATCGGCAGCTGGAACTTGCCGTCCTGCACCCACGGATGCCACAGCGGCGCGGGCGAGCCGTCGGGATTGTATTTATGGAGGAAAAATCCCTCCTCGCGAATCAAATCCTTGGCGAGGAGAAGAAAACGGCGCGTGATCTCCGGAAAGCCGGCGCGGTCCATCGCGTCGCAGACCATCGAGGCGTCGCGCGTCCAGAGATACGAATAGTGATCGTTGTGGCCCCATTGAATGTCGGAGTCGTTCGCGGCCAGCACTGCGCCCATGGAGTCGCATTGCGTAGCGATGACGAGGAGCGCGCGGCGATAGAGCTCGGTGATCTCGTCGGGAAGATCGCTCAGATCGCGGTCGGGCTTGTTGACCCACGTGTACCAATGCGAGCCCGTCTGCGCGAGCAGGCGCGCCGGCGTCTTCGCCCGCACCTCTTCGTGCAGCGCGCGCACTTCGTCGTACGTGCGGCCGGCGCAGATCCAGTAGAACAGCGTCACCGAGCCGGAGGCCTCGAGATGCAGCGGCACGGCGATCGCCGACTCCACCGCGCCCTGCGCGACCGCGGACATCTCCAGCTGTCCATCCTCCGCGTCGTGCCACGTGCCCGGCGCGCCGGTGAGCGCGCTGCGGGCGCAGGCGTATTCGCGCACGCCGGGATCGCAGCTCACGAGGATGAAGCGCTTCGACTTGAAGTGGATGATCGCGTGCGTCGTCGGATCGAAAAACGCGGTGTCGCCGATGCCGCTGCCGTAGAGCGCGAAGTCGTGATGGAAGAAGAGCTTGATGTCGCGGGCGCGGCTCTCGAGGTTGCGGACGACGATTTTGCGGAAGTAGACCCGGTGATCGGGATCGACGGCGTCGTAGCAGCGGAGGCGCAGCCCCTGCGCGTCGTTCTGCAGCTGCACGTCGGTGACGAGCGTGTCGCGCAGATAGTCGAGCGTGCGTTGCCACGGCACGTCGTCGGTGGAGCTGAGCGTGCCGTCGGCGAAGACGCCGAAGCGGAACTTCGCTGCGGCCTGGTTCTCCATGCCGACGTGCGGAAAGTAGAAATCGGCGAGGCGGTACTGCGCGTCGAAGGCGACGAGCAGCGAACCGTTTCCGACGGGGATGTCACGTGGCATGAGCGCGAAGTGTAAACGCGGTGAACCCGTCCGCGCCGGACTCGGGTGTGAGGCGCAACACGTCACCCACCCGCTCGTACGGCGCGACGATGTCGTCGTTCTCTTCCGGTTCCAACGAGCACGTCGAGTAGACGACGTATTTTTTTGCGAGCGTCATCGCCGAGGCGAGTAGCTCGCGCTGCAGCTTTGCAAACTTGGGAAGATCCGATTCGCGCAGCCGCCACTTGATCTCCGGATTTTTGCGGATCGTGCCGGTCGCGCTGCACGGAGCGTCGAGCAGGACGACTTCGAACTTTTTCGCGAACGGTGGTTGGCGGCCGTCGGAGACGACGACGCGTGCATTGCGTGATTTGAGGGAACGGATACGACCGATGGAAACGTCGTTCGCGACGACGCGCGCGCCGCGATGGGTCATGAAGATCGTCTTCCCGCCGGGTGCGGCGGCGAGGTCGAGCACTTCGTCGCCCTGCGCACGCGCGAGCGCGGCGATGACGGCGCTGCCTTCATCCATCGGATAGAAGCGCTCGCGGTCGAGCTCCGCGGAGGAGCCGTGCAGCTTCCAGAGATCGGGCACGAGTTGCGACGGCTCCGCGTCGGGCGGCGCTTCGCCGGTGAGCGAGAGGACGTCGGGATACGACAGCTCCTGATTCGCCTCCGCGATCTTTGCCGCGCGCTCGGCGCCGAAGAGGCGCGTCCAGCGCTCGATGAGCCATGGCGGATGCGCGGTGCGCGTGGCGACGTCGGTCGGCTCCGGTGCTTTGCCTTCGGCGACGCGGCGAAGGATCGCGTTCACGAAACCGCGGGCGCGTTTCGGCGTGAGGTCGACGGTTTCGGAGACGGCGGCGTACTTGGCGACCTCCATGTAAAGCAATTGGTAGACGCCGAGGCGTAGGGTGTCGACGACTTGTGCATCGAGCTTTTTCAGAGGCCGTTGGGCGAAGTGCTCGATGACGAAGTCGAGGCGCGAGCGCCAGCGGAGGACGCCGAGGACGAGCGTGCGGACGAAGCCCGACTCGTGCAGCAGCACGAGCGATGCGTAGAGCGACTCCGCCTCGATGCGCCGCAACAGCGCCAGCGCCCGCACACGCTCAGAGGACATCGCCCACCCGCCACCCCAGCCCGCGCGCGACTGCACCGGCCGGCGTGCGCGGCTTGCCGGGGCGCTGCATTTCGAGGATGCGAAGGGGGGCTTCGGCACAGGCGACGATGACGTGATCGTCGATCGAGAGAATCGTGCCGGGCGTGGGACTTATAGGTCCTACAGGACTTATACGACCTATAGGTCCTATCCCGGTCAGCTTCAGATCCTTGTAGAAAATCCCCGGCCAAGGCTCGAACGCCCGAAAGCGGTTGTAAATCACGCTCGCCGTCTCCCGGAACGTGATCTCGCCTTCGGCTTTCTCGATCTTCGGCGCGAGCGTGGCCTGCGCGTGGTCCTGCGGCGTCTCGGGCGGCATCTCACGCAGCACGCGCGCGAGTGCCTCGGCGCCGATGTGCGAGAGTCGCTGCGCGAGTTGCGGTGTTCGCTCGTCGGGACCAATCGGCGTTTTCTCGATCAGCAGCATCGGCCCGTGATCGAGCTGTTCATCCACGCGCATGATCGTCACGCCGGTCTCAGTCTCACCGGCCTCGATCGCGCGCTGGATCGGCGCCGCGCCTCGGTACTTGGGCAGGATCGAGCCGTGCACGTTGTAGAACGGGACCGTCAGCAGCGCGGCCGGGAGAATCTTTCCGTACGCGACCACGACGCCGATGTCGGGCTGCAACGCAGCAACTTGCTCGATCACCTCGCGCACTTTCGGCGGCTGCGCCACCGGGAGGCCGAGCTCGCGCGCGCGACGCACGACCGCGGGCGATTGCAGTTTCATCCCGCGCCCCGAGGGCTTGTCCGGCTGCGCGACGACGAGCGCGACGTCGTGCTCGCGCGCGACTGCTTCCAGCGAAGGAACCGCGAACTCGGGAGTGCCGAAGAAGACGATACGCACCGGCGCGGATTCTATGTCGTGGTCGTCGTTGTCGTCGTTACGGGGGGCGTGTCGGGGATCGTCGTCGTCTGCGGTTCTGCGGGCGGCGTGACCGGCTCGCTCGGCTTCGCCTTTCCCTCCGCGCCGGTCGACGGTTCCGGCACCGGCGTGCCTTGTTGCCCCGGCGCCTGCGTCGCGTTCTGCGGTGGATGAGTCATGTTCGGCGGCGCGTTCTGATAGTCGCGCGGCACCGGTTCGCCGCGGCACGCGCCGAGTGCGAGGATAATCACGATGATGATGAAGCGCTTCATTGTTCTACTGCTCTTCAACGCTTGTGCCTCTTGGGCGGTATTGGCTCAGGTCGCCGAGGGGGATCGGCACTACGCGATGCGCGCCGAGGGCGCGGTGGGCGGGCGCGCGAAAGCCGAGCACATCGATGCCGCGATCGCGGCGTTCAGCCGCGGCACCGATCTTGAGTCGCAGTGGAAGCTGATGCGCGCGTATCGCTTCAAGGGCGCGTACGTCGCAGTGACGAGCGAGGAGAAGAAACGGATTTACGCTGCGGCGAAAGGCGCTGGCGAGAAAGCGCTCGCGACGGTGTACAAGTCGTTAGGCGTGAAGCCGAACGCTCCGGACAAAGACGTCGCCGCGAAGGCGCGCGCGCTGCCGGGCGCGGTGGAAGTGTTTCTGTGGGACGCGGTGAATTGGGGCGAGTGGGCGCTCGCGTACGGCAAGCTCGCCGCGGCGCGGGAAGGCGCAGCCGATCGCATTCGCCGCGAGGCGACGATCGCGCAGCTCGCCGATCCGAAAGTGGAAGGCGGCGGGCCGTCGCGCGTCCTCGGCCGCCTGCACGATCAAACCCCTCGCATCCCGTTCATCACCGGCTGGGCCTCGGAGAAGGAAGCCGTCAGGTTCCTGACCGAGTCGCACCGCATCGATCCGCCGAACAAGCTCACCATCGTCTTTCTCGCCGAGGCCATGGTGGCGCAGGACAGCAAGACGAAGCCGCAGGCGATCAAGATGCTGCGCGACGCGATCGCCGCGCCGAACGATCCGGCGTTCGCCGTCGAATCGGCCGCGGCGACGGAGGACGCGAAAGCGCTGCTCAAAAAGTTAGAGCGATGATGGCGTCGTCGATCGCGACGGTCTCGACGCCTTCAAACTCCAATCCCGATCCCCCAACCCCCAACAACCGCAACGGCAGTTGCTTGAGGGTCGGGATCGCTCCCTGACGCTGCTTCCACGCCGCCTCCTTCGCACACCAGAAGTGCAGCAGCGCGTGCTCGATCGTGCAGCGGCGCGCAACGTCGTGTTCTTCCTCGGATAGAAACAGATGCGCCGCGCCGTCGGCGACCGGTCGCACGATTTCGACGTCGATGCCGACCGGCGCGAGATCGATCGCCGCGCCGCCGTACGGTCCGGAGTGCGAGAACGAAATCTGCTCGCCGCGCGCGATCTTCGCCAGCTCCTTTGCCGCGATGCGCGCGCGCATCCATTCTTCGCGGCGCTTCTGCAAGCGGAATGCATCGACGATCGCCAGCTCTTCGTCGGTGAACGCGTCGCGCGAGAGCTCGACGTCGCGGATGACCATCGCCCGCGCGCGCCACGCCTCCGGGAGCTCGAGGATCTTCATTGCTGCTGCGCCGGAATCGCGGCGATGAATTCGGAGTCGCCGTTCGGCTCGACGACGGTGGCGAACGCGACGCCCGTACCGGCGATGACGGTCACGCGCACTGTCATCGACTCATCGAGCTGCACTCCGAGGGCGTTCTCGAGGTCGTTGATGATCCAGGCCTGATCCTCGGAGACGCCCGACTCGATCGGCCGGCCCACCTCGGCGCCGGTGCGCGTGCGCGCGGTGAAACGGAACGTCGCCGGGAACGTGCCGATGTTCACGACGCCGGCGTTCACGCGCCGCCCGGCCTGTGCGAACGACGGGATGCCGACGATGGCCAGCTCCGCGCTCTCCGTTCCCGCCGCGGCCGCGTCGCGCATCGAGAGCGCCGGCTCGATCGACGCGCGCCCGCCGTGCGCGACGTCCGTCGTCTTCACGATCGCCACCGGCGTGCGCCCTTCGCGATGCTCGATCCACAGCGTGCCGACGCCGCCGCTCGGATTGAACAGCGACTTCACGATGTCGGGCCAGCGCAGCGTCTGCCGCGGCGCGAGCGTGAATTGCCTCTCGCTGCCGACGTCGTTCGCTACGAAGCGCAGCGTCACCGGCAGCGGCTCGCGATACGGATTGTGCAGCGTCAGATCCGATTGCCAGTACGAGCCGCCGACGCCGCCGACGCTGCCGATCACCGGGAAAAGCAATCGTTGCCCGCCGCTGCTGACGAGTTCTTTCTTGTTCGGCAGATGAATCAGGCGCATGTACTGCGCGATCGCGCGCGGCTTTGCACCCGGGCGGCGCGTCCAGAGCTCGACGCCGCGAATCGAGCGGTGAAATTGATACGTGTCGCGGATGTACGCCGCGACCGCCTGCGCGCGCAGATCGTTCGGCACGCCGTCGAATTGATCGTAGAGCTCGGGCGAGCGGCGGAGGACGACCTTCGGCTTCGCGCGCTCGAGGTCGCGAAGCGCCTCGCGCTGAAACTCCGCAGGCGCGAGGATCGGCACCTGGTAAAAGCGCGTCGGGTTCGCGCGTTCGGCGAAGAAGTAGAACGCCGGCTGATTCGAGAAATCGAAGATCGGCTCGCCGCGCGGCGTCAGCGCCTTCACTTCGTTCGTGACGTCGGTGATCCGCCACTTCACTTCCTCGGCGCGCGCATCGCGGCTGAGCCCCTGCATGCGCGTCGTGTACGAGATCAGATCGTTCAGCCGCGCGTTGAGCAGATCGGGAATCCAGAACACGACGCCGATCAGCGGCACGGCGATCGCGATCAGCGCGACGAGAAATGCGCGCGTGCCTTCGCCGCCGCTGCGCCAAAGCTCGCGCAGCCGGCGGATCATCAGCACGCCGAGGAGGATCAGGATCGGGCCGATCAGAAACGCGGCGAAGTATTGATGGCGGAACTCCGCGCGGCCGAGGGCCGTGCGCTGCGTGATCGCGGCGAAGACGGCCAGAACGAGCAGCGCGTAGTCCAGTTGGTCGACGCGCTTCCGCAGCCAGCGCTGGATGAAATAGACGAGCGCCACGGCGATCGTGAGCGGGCTGAGGATGAGATGGAACTTCTCCATCAGCACGAAGTCTGCGAGCGTGTGCAGATTCAGATCGCGGCGGAACGTGGAGACGAGGTCGGGGAACGGCAGCGCCCACGTGGCGTCGATGATGCGCGGGATGATGACGAACGACGTGACGGCGAAGTCGTCGAGCGCGCCGTGCAGGGCCAGATAGATCGCGAACGGCGCGGCGCCGAGGAGCACGCCGAGGAGGAAGTGGAGGCTGACAGGCAGCTCCTGAGCGCTGTCGCCGCGATGCGCAGCAGAAGCAGCGGCGCGCGATCGCCCCCACGATCGTGTACAGCCCGATGTCGTAGCTGAAGAAAATCGCCACGCCGGCGAAGACGCCGCCGAGGATCGCGCTCACGCGGCTCTTGTGCTTCACCGCGTTCCAGAACAGCGCGACGGCGGCGATCTGGAAAAACGTGCGATTGTTTTCGGCGGTGGTCCAGGAGCCCATGGCCACGCAGAAGAGCGCGAGCGGGATCGAGTCGAAGACGACGATGCCGAGGAACCAGATCGACACGCCGAGGAGCGCGCCGATGATCACCGTGCGCAGGATGGCCACGTCGAGCGAGCGGCCGAAGAGCTCCATCAGCCAGGCGTCGAGCAGACCGTCTTCGAGCATGCCGTGCAGCGCGAAGACGTCGCGGAACGGCACCTTGCCGCGCAGGTAATCGGAGGCGGGGCCGATGGCCTCGCCGCGGTGGAAGAGATCGACCCATTGCGAGAGCTGCGCGGTGGAGAGATAGCTGACGAGATAGATCAGCAGCGGGAAGATCAGGTAGGCGGCGAGGTTCCACGCGGCGCGCGGCGAGAGCGGCTTTCGAATCACGAGCGTCAATAGGACGATCAGGACGAGTAGGACGGCCGTGATGGCGCGCGCTTCGACGAGCGGCATGCGCACCGCGGAGAGGAACGGCAGCGCGATCAGCGGCAACGCGGCGACGGTGATGCGCGGGAAGACATCGTCGGCGCCGAAGAGGAGGTGCGCGAGCCGGGAAATGAGAATCGCCGCTGCCCAGAACAACGCCAGAAACAATCCGACGAACACGACTTCGAGAAACAGCGTCGGGATGTGCGCGATGCGGCGCGAGAGCACAACGTAGCGGAACAAAATCCACGACAGTCCCTCGGCGAGCAGCAGCGCGTGATACGGATGCAGCTCGCGCCGGAACATCTCCCGCAGCCAGCGGCGCGTTTGCCAGACGTCGAGCGCGCGCGGGAGGCCGAGCGACAGCGCGATCGGGATGCCGAGGATCCAGCCGACCTTGCCGGTCGTGAGATAGAAAAGCGGCGAGAAGAAGTAGGGGATGGTGAAGAGAAACGGATGGGCGCCCGCGGCGCGCGCGAAGATGCGGCGCAGCCAGATCGTCAGCGGCGGGACGAGCAGGAAGAAGAGCGCGGCGGTGAGGTAATCGCGCAGTTTCGAGTAGCGGAGAATCGTCACCAGCCCGTTTGCCACCGGCTCCGTCGGCGGGAGGTTGCGCAGCAGGAGGGTGAGCGTCAGGAAGACGCCGCACGCGAGCGCGAACGCGGCGATCCAGACGAAGGCGGAGACGATTCGCCGATGGAGCGTCAAACGCTCGCGAGTGTACTCGACGCGACCACCACGTCATGCAGGGCGCGGATGGTCGCATTCTCTGCCACCACGTCCGGCTCCTTGCCGTACTTTCGGATCGCTTCGCTCGTGGTCGGGCCGATGGACGCGATCGTCGCGCGTTTCATCACGCGCGCGCGTTCCTCCGGGGTCAGCTTGGCGAAGAAGTGCTCGACCGTCGAGGCGCTGGTGAACGTGACGACGTCGATCGCGTCGCTCGCGATCAGCGAGCGCAGCTCGTCGAGATCGTAGTCGGCGGCGATCGTGCGATAGGCGACGCCGAGGTCGACCTCACCGCCGCGACGGCGGAGCTCGTCGATCAGCTCTTCCCGTCCTTCGGCGGCGCGGATGACAGCGAAGCGACCGGCCTGCGGCAGCAGCGGCAGCAGATCGGTGGAGATGAAGCGCTCCGGCACGAGATCGGGCTGGATGCCACGCTGGCGCAGCGCATCGGCCGTGGTCGCGCCGACGGCGGCGACTTTCGTTCCGGCGAGCGAACGCACATCGCGAACGCGCTTGAACCACGCGTGAACACCGTTCACCGAGGTGAAGATGATCCAGTCATAGTTCGCGGCGATGACGCGATCCAATGAGTCAAACGACTCCGGCGGCGCGATCTCGATGGTCGGAAACTGCAGCACCTGCGCGCCCGAATCCTCCAGCATCCGCTTCAGTTCCGACGCCTGCTCGCGCGCGCGCGTCACCACGACGCGCTTTCCGAACAGCGGCTTCCCTTCGAACCAGTCGATGGTCTCGTGCAGCTTCACGACGTCGCCCACCACGATGAGCGCCGGCGTCTCCAGCCTCGCCTCGGCGACGCGCGCCTCGATGTTCCGCAGCGTGCCGGTGACCGTCCGCTGCTCGAACGTCGTCGCCTTCGAGATCACGGCGATGCCGCGCTCGCCGCTCATGCCGTGCGTGAGCAGCTTGTGCGCGATCATCGGCAGATTCGCGAAGCCCATCATGAAGACGATCGTCCCGTCGAGTTGCGCGAGCGCGTCCCATTTGATGCCGGTCGAGCCTTCGGATTCGTGCGCCGTCACTAACGTGACAGAGGTCGCATAGGACCGATGGGTCACAGGGATGCCGGCGTACGCGGGTCCGGCGATCGAGGAGGAAATGCCCGGCACGATCTCCACCGGCACGCCGGCCGCGATCAACTCCTCCGCCTCTTCGCCGCCGCGCCCGAACACGAACGGATCGCCGCCTTTGAGGCGCACGACCGTCTTTCCCTTCTTCGCCTCGTCGATCAGCAGTTGATTGATCTGCTCCTGCGGCAATGCATGCGCGCTGGCGCGCTTGCCGACGTAGACGACCTGCGCCGACTTCGGGATGCGTGCGGCGATCTCCTTCGACACGAGCGCATCGAGCGCGACGAGGTCTGCGCGCTCGAGCAGTTCCGCCGCGCGCAGCGTGAGCAGGCGCGGATCGCCGGGACCGGCGCCTACGAGATAGACCTTGCCTGGCATTCCAGCTCCTCGTACACCGCGTTGATCACTTTTTGTGCATCACGGCCACGTTGTATCGAACGTACGCCGTGGAAAAACGCGCGGATCGTGATTTCGTCTGCGACGGTCGCATGCACCGCCACCTCCGAATAGCAATCCAGCCGCTCGCCGTACTTTTGCAGCACGCCGCGCTCGCAGAGTGCGGCGGTTTCGCTCGGCGTGTGATTGGCGTAACGGACCGCGTCGCGGATGGCGTCGTTATCGCGCAGCAGTTCGACCGCGACGATGCCCTGGCCCGCGGCGGGCAGCATTTCGTCGATGGAAAAGTACGACGTGATCTCGTTTGCGCGGCCGAGGCGGGTGAGGCCGGCGCTGGCGAGCACGATGCCGGCGTATTGGCCGGCGCGGGCTTTGTTGATGCGCGTGTCGACGTTGCCGCGGATGTCCTCGATCTGGAAGTGCGGATAGAGCGCGGCGAGTTGCGCGCGGCGGCGCGGCGCGCTCGTGCCGATCACCGAGCCCGCGGGCATCGCCGCGATCGCCGTTCCGTCCGGATGCACCCACGCGTCGCGCGGATCGGCGCGCTCGAGAAATGCGGCGAGCTCGAAGTGCTCGGGGATGATCGACGGCACGTCCTTGAGGCTGTGCACGGCGACGTCGATTTCCTTCCGCTCCAGCGCTTCTTCCAGCTCCTTGATGAATAAGCCCTTGCCGCCGATCGACGCGAGCGACACGTTCTGCCGCTTGTCGCCCGTCGTCTTGATGATCACGATTTCCGACTCGCACGGCAGGAGGCGCGCGACCTCGTTCGCCTGCCAAAGCGCGAGCGCGCTGCCGCGCGTGCCGATGCGGATCTTCATCGCAGGCCGAAAATCTTCCGGATCGTGCGGCGGAGCGACTCGCGCTCCTGCGGCTCGTCGGGGGCGTCTTTCAGTTGCAGGATCGGGTAGTGGAGGATCTTGTTCGCGAACTGCGTGAACGACGTCTCGAGGATCTGCCGCTGCTCGGGCGTCATCGGTCCGAATTTGCGCACGCAGTGTTCGAACGCCTCGGTGCGCAGCGTCTCCAGGCGCTGTTGCAGCTCGAGAATCGTCGGCACCGCGTCCTGGGCCACGAGGCGCTTGCGGAACGCTTCCACCTCGCGGCTGACGATCTGCTCCGCGTCGCCCGCCTTCTGCTGGCGCAGCTCGAGATTCGCGTCGGCGACCTGCTGCAGATCGTCGACGTTGTAGAGATACGCGCCGTCGATCTGGCCGACCGTGGGGTTGATGTTGCGTGGAACGGCGAGGTCGATGAGGAAGAGATTGCGGCGCTTGCGCGAGTCGAGCGCGCGCTCGACCTGATGCGGCTCGACGAGGAAATGCGGCGCGGCGGTGGAGGCGATGACGATGTCGCACTGCGAGAGTTGCTCGTCGATGCGGTCGAACTGCAGCGCCGAACCGTCGAAGCGCTGCGCCAGCTCGACCGCACGCTCGTACGAGCGGTTGGCGACGAAGACCTGCTTCACCTGCTGCTGGTGCAGATGCTCCGCCGTCAGCTCGCCCATGTCGCCCGCGCCGAGGAGCAGCACCTGAAGGCCGCGCAGATTGCCGAAGATCTTCTTCGCCAGCTCCACGGCCGCGTACGGAACGGAGACCGCGTGCTCGCCGATGCCGGTCTCGGTTCGCACCCGCTTCGCCACGCGCAGCGTCTGCTCGTAGAGCTGCGTGAGCAGCGAGTCGAGCGTGCCGAGATCGTGCGCGGTGAGGAACGCCTTCTTCACCTGCCCGCCGATCTGCGGCTCGCCGACGATCATCGAGTCGAGCCCGGCGCAAACGCGGAACAGGTGCTTCACCACATCGCCGTGGCGGAGGATGTAGAGATGCTTTTCGAGCTCGATCCGCCGCGTTGCCGCGATCGACGCCAGCCAGTCGACGACCATCTCGATCGAGTCCTCATCGCGCGTCGAGACGATCGCCTCCACGCGATTGCACGTGGAGAGAACCGCCGCGCCGTCGATACCCGCGAGCGCGCGCAGGGCGTTCGTCGTCTCCGGAAGCCGCGACTCGGGGATGTCGAGACGCTCGCGCACTTCGACGGGGGCGGTGCGGTGGTTGAGGCCGATGAGGATCAGCGGCATCCCGCCCTCCCGCCCGGACGGAGAACGCAGAACGCAGAACGCAGAACGCAGAATTGAGAAATTCTAGGTTCTACGTTCTGCGCTCTGCGTTCTGCGTTCATCGGCTGATCCCCAGCATCGCCACAAGGATCGCCACGAACGCCGAAGCCGATAACAAGACCGTCCGTTTCTTCCGATATTCACCAGCGATGTACTGCTGCAACAGCACCGCAAACAAAACCCACGCGACGATGGCGCCGACTTGCTTCACCCGCAAATCGACCAACCCCGCGGTCGTCTTGTACGACCACAAGAATCCCCGCCATGAGTCCAACGGTGTAGACCGAAAAGCCAACCGCCAGCGCGCGATAGCTGATCGTCTTGCACACGTTCAGGCTCGGGATCCACTCCCAGAATCGCCCGCGCCGTTTTTCTTTGAGGGCGCGGTCCTGGATGAACGCCAGGAGGCCGAAGGCGACGCCGATGAGCATGCCGGCGACGCCGACGGTGGTCAGCAGGAGATGCGCGGTGAAGACGTTCGAGCGCAGGTCGGGGTCGAGCGGCACGAAGTGCTCGCCGACGACCGCCGAGATCGTGAGGAGCAGCAGCACCAGCGGATAGACGAAGAACGCCGCGGCGTAGACGCGATAGCGGATCCAAAGCACGAGCTCGACGACGAAGATGACCCAGGCGGTGAACGCCGCGGCCTCGGAGAGGTTCGTGATCGGCGGGTGGCCGGTCGTCGCGCAGATCGTGCCGATCCAGATCGTGTGGGCGATGAAGCCGCCGATCATCAGCACGAGGCCCAGGTGCTGCAGGCGCTTGACCGGCGTGAACAGCGAGGCCAGCGCCGCCAGCGTGCCGAGGGAGTAAAACAGAAGCGCGAAGGTCATGGTTGCGTCAGCACTTTCGAGAACACCACTTTGTCATCTTCGATTCGGTAAAAGTCCTTGATGCGCGAGATCTCGGCGTAGCCGGCGCGCTGGTAGAAGCGCAGCGTCGGCGCGTAGCTCTGCTTCGACGAGGTCTCGATCAGCAGCATCCGCCCATTTTGACGCCGCACCTCGTTTTCTACGAATTTCAGCAGCATCTGCCCGAATCCCTGTCCCTGCTGCCGCGGATCGACGGCGATCCAGTACAAGTCGAACACGCCTTCGGTCAGCGGCGTCCGTCCGAAGCAAACGTAGCCCTGGATCGTGCGATGCGGGCCGCTGTCCGGCTCCTCGAACACGTGAATCTCGTACTCGCCGCGCTCCGGATGATCGAGCGCCAGATCGACCAGCTCCATCGCCCAGCCGATCTCCTGCTTCGTGAAGCGCGCGGTGGCGATCAGGATTTCCTGGATGCGCGCGCGATCGGGCACCACGGCGGGGCGAATCTTCACCGTTTGATGATAGAAGGAGATCATGAGCCGCAGAAAACGCGCACTCGTCACCGGAATCACAGGACAGGACGGTTCGTATCTCGCCGAGCTGCTGATCGAGAAGGGGTACGACGTCCACGGCATCATCCGCCGCTCGTCCTCGTTCAACACCGAGCGCATCAATCACATCTACCAGGACCCGCAGGAAGAAAACCGGTCGCTGTTCCTGCACTACGGCGATCTCAACGACGCGTCGTCACTCAATCACATCCTGCGCATCGTTGATCCCGACGAGATTTACAACCTCGGCGCGCAGAGCCACGTGAAGGTCTCGTTCGACACGCCCGACTACACCGGCGAGGTCACGGGCCTCGGCGCCACGCGCCTCCTCGAGGCCGTGCGCGAGCTGGAAATGCGGCCGAAGATCTACCAGGCCTCGTCGTCGGAGATGTTCGGCAAGGCCCAGGAAGTGCCGCAGCGCGAGACCACGCCGTTCTATCCGCGCAGCCCGTACGGCGTCGCGAAGGTATACGCGTTCTGGATGACGGTGAATTACCGCGAGGCGTACGGCCACTTCGCCGTGAACGGGATTCTGTTCAATCACGAGTCGCCGCGGCGCGGCGAGACGTTCGTGTCGCGCAAGATCACGCGCGCCGTGGGACGGATCAAGCACGGCCTGCAGGACACGCTGTACCTCGGCAATCTCGACGCGAAGCGCGACTGGGGCTTCGCGAAGGACTACGTCGATGCGATGTGGCGCATGCTGCAGCAGCCGGAGCCGCAGGACTTCGTGATCGCGACCGGCGAGACGCACACGGTGCGCGAGTTCTGCGACCTCTCGTTCGCGCGCGTCGGCATCCCGATCGAGTGGCGCGGCGAAGGGAGCAAGGAGCATGCGGTCGACACGCGCAGCGGAAAAACGGTGATCGCGATCGACGAGCGCTATCTGCGTCCGACGGAAGTCGATTTGCTGCTGGGCGATGCGACGAAAGCGCGCGACGTTCTCGGATGGACGCCGACGACGACGTTCGAACAGCTGGTCGAGCTGATGGTCGATCACGACCTGCGCGTTGCCGCGGATGAAGCCGATTTGCGCGATGTGCGCGACCGGCGAAGGATCGTCTAGATGTTGCAGTTGTCCCCTCGCCGCCGGTGGGCCGTGACCGCCGGAGTCATGACCGGGATGCTGCTCGCTGCGCTGGAGGCGACGGTCGTCGGAACGGCGATGCCGACCATCGTCGCGGCGCTCGGCGGGCTCGCGCATTACAGCTGGGTCGTCTCCGCGTATCTGCTCGCCTCCACCGTCACCGTTCCGATCTGGGGGAAGCTCTCCGATCTCTTCGGCCGCCGTCCGATGTTTCAGATCGGGACTGCCATCTTTGTCCTCGGCTCCGCGGCCTGCGGCTTCGCGCACTCGATGACGTTCCTCATCGTCGCGCGCGCGGTGCAGGGGCTCGGCGCGGGCGCGCTCGTGCCGCTGGCGATGACGATCATCGGCGACATCTTCACGCTCGATGAGCGCGCGAAGATGCAGGGCCTCTTCAGCGGCGTGTGGGGTTTGTCGAGCGTGGTCGGACCGATCCTCGGCGGTTTCATCACCGATCAGCTCTCGTGGCGCTGGGTCTTCTACATCAACCTCCCGGTCGGCATCGCCGCGATGGCGATCATCGGCTTCGCGCTCATCGAGCCGAAACGCCACGATCGCCCGAAGATCGACTACGCGGGCGCGATCACGCTCACGGCGGCCGTGACTCTGCTGCTGCTGATCCTCGGCGAGCGCGTCTCGCTGCGCTCGCTCCTGCTCCTGATTCCCGTCGTCGCGCTCTTCGCGTGGTTCGTGCGCATCGAAAAGCGCGCGCCCGATCCGGTCGTGCCGTTCGCGCTCTTCCGCAACCGCGTCGTCAGCGTCTCGATCATCGTCGGCTTCCTCGCCGGCGTGGCCATGTTCGCGGCAATCACGTTCGTCCCGCTCTTCGCGCAAGGCGTTCTCGGCGCGACGGCGACCGGCGCCGGTTCGCTGCTCACGCCGCTGCTGCTGTCGTGGGTGCTCTCGTCGATCGTCGGCGGACGCCTCTTGATCAAGGTCGGCTCCCGCCCGCTCGTCATCGCCGGACTCGTATTCATGATCGCCGGCTTCTTCCTGCTATCGCGGTTCTACCGCACGACGCCGCACTGGGTCCTCGTCGTGGACTTGGTTCTCGTTGGCTGCGGCCTCGGCCTGGTGATGCTGACGCTGCTCATCGCCGCGCAGCATTCCGTGCCGCGCGAGCAGCTCGGCATCACCACCTCGCTCAATCAATTCTCACGCTCCATCGGCGGCGCGCTCGGCGTGGCGCTCCTCGGCGCCGTGCTCGCGGCCGGCCTCTCCTCGTTCTCCGCCGACCCGAATGCGCTCGTGAATCCCGCGGCGCGCGCGCACATGCCGCCGGCCACGCTCGCCGCGCTCCAGGACTCGCTCGAAGGCACGCTGCACAACATCTTTTTGGTCAGCGGCGCCGTAGTGGTGATCAGCCTCTTCGTCGCGTTCACGCTCCCGCGCGGCAAAGTCGGCGCGGCGCATTCGGAGCGGATGGTGATGGCCGAGATGACGACCATCGACGCGGAGAACGAGCCGGAGAGCTAGGGGTGTCATTCCGAGCGCAGCGAGGAATCCCCTGCCTCGTGCAATGAGGGGGATTCCTCGCTGCGCTCGGAATGACACAGCCGGCCTTCACATCGAATTTACGCGGACGTGAACTTTTGGCGAAACGCGGTCCCTAAACTCCGCGGGCATGAAGCGTTGTTTTCTCCTCATAGCGACAGCCCTCTTTGCTCTCGGCGCGGCCGCGCAGGTCACGCCCGCGGGCGGCACCGCGGTGTCGAGCGACACGCCGTCGTACAAAGTCGGCGCGACGATTTTCGCGGACTACACCTGGGTTGATTCGCCGACCACGACCGACGTCGACGGCAACATCATTCATCCGTCGTCGTTCAACCTCGTCCGCTCGTACATCAACGTCACCGGCAACCTCAATCACCGCATCGCCTTCCGCATCACGCCCGACATCACCCGCGAGAGCGGCAGCGGCAGCACGCTTTCGGGCAGCTACACGTTCCGCCTGAAGTACGCCTACGGGCAGTTCAATCTCGATGACTGGACGACGCCCGGCTCGTGGGTGCGCGCGGGTGTCCATCAGACGCCGTATCTCGACTTCACCGAAGCCATCTATCGCTATCGCTGGCAGGGAACGTTGTTTCCGGAGCGCGAGGGATTCATCTCGTCGTCCGATGCCGGTCTCTCCGCGCAGTGGGTGATCCCGAACAATCACGGCAGCATCCACGGCGGCTTCTACAACGGCGAGGGCTATCAGCGCGCCGAGACGAACGATCAGAAGGCGTTCCAGCTTCGCACGACCTACCGCCCGTTCCCGAACGGCACGGTCTGGACGAAGGGCCTGCAGTTTCACATGTTCGCCGTCGGTGATCACTACGTCGAAGACGGCAAGCGCAGTCGCTTCATGCTGACGGCGACGTGGCAGCACCCGCGTGTCAACGCCGGCTTCGACACGCTGTTCACGAAGGATCAGACCTCCGCGCGCGGGGCCGAAGTCGAGGGCAAGGGCTGGTCGTTCTGGGCCACGCCGAAGCTGCCGCACAACTTCGAGATCCTCCTCCGCCATGACGACTACGAGCCGAACGTCGACACGAACCAGGAGCGCATCCGCAACATCATCGGCGTCGCGTACTGGATCCCCAACCTCGACAAAGTCACGGCCGCGGTGATGCTCGACCGCGACTCCCTCGAGCAACGCGGCTTCGCCACGCCTCGACCTGACGACACGCGCTACGCCCTGAAGCTGTACATCAATTTCTGAGGAGACCTCTTGAAGAAACTTCTCATCACCGCAATCCTCCTTGCGGCGTTGCCGCTCACGGCGCAGCAGATCAACGGCGCCGGCGCGACATTCCCGAACCCGATCTATTCGAAGTGGTTCTCCGAGTACAACAAGCTCCATCCGAACGTGCAGATCAACTATCAGCCGATCGGCTCGGGCGGCGGCATCCGCCAGTTGACTGCGCAGACGGTGTTCTTCGGCGCGACCGACGGACCGATGACGCCGGACCAGCTGCTCGCGGCGCCCGGCCGCGTTCTCCATCTGCCGACGGTGCTCGGCGGCGTCGTTCCGATCTTCAACGTCGAAGGCGTGAATGAGCTGCGCTTCACCGGCCCGCTCCTCGCGAACATCTTCCTCGGCCGCATCACTGCCTGGAACGATCCCGCGATCCGCGCCGCGAATCCGGGCGCCAATCTGCCGTCGACCGCGATCACCATCGTGCATCGCTCCGACGGCTCCGGCACGAGCTACATCTGGTGCGACTACCTCGCGAAGGTCTCGCCCGACTGGAAGAAGACCGTCGGCGTCGCGACGTCGGTGAACTGGCCGACCGGCGTCGGCGCGAAAGGCAATGAAGGCGTCTCCGGTCTCGTGAAGCAGACGCCCGGCGCGATCGGCTACGTCGAGCTGATTTACGCGACGCAGAACAAGATCTCGTTCGGCGCGGTGCAGAACGCGGCCGGCCAGTTCGTGAAAGCGTCGACGCAGAGCATCACCGCCGCGGCGAGCGCCGCGAGCGGCAAAGCGATGCCCGCCGACTTCCGCGTCTCGATCACCAACGCGCCGGGACCGAACGCCTATCCGATCTCGTCGTTCACCTGGCTGCTCTTCTACGAAGCACCCAAGGACAAGGTCCGCGCCCGCGCGATGGTGGAGTTCATGAGGTGGGCGCTCACCGATGGACAGCAGTTCGCCGACGACCTCGGCTACGCGCCGCTCCCCGCGGCGGTCGTCGCCCTCGAAATGGAAGCGCTGAAGAAGATCAAGTTATGAAAAAACTCGCACTCGTTCTCTGCCTCACAGCACTCGCCTGCGGCAAATCCGAAGGCCCCGTCACCACGACCACCGCGCAGCAGCAGAGCGGCGGCGCGGTCGTCATCAACGGCGCCGGCGCGACGTTCCCGAACCCGATCTATTCGAAGTGGTTCTCCGATTACGAAAAGCTGCATCCGAACGTGAAGATCAACTATCAGTCGATCGGCTCGGGCGGCGGCATCCGCCAGCTGACCGCGAAGACGGTCTTCTTCGGCGCCACCGACGGTCCGATGACGGACGAGCAGCTCAAGGCCGCCGGCGCTCCGATCATCCACCTGCCGACGGTCCTCGGCGGCGTCGTTCCGATCTACAACCTGCCCGGCGTCACCGCCGCGCTCAACTTCTCCGGCGACACGCTCGCGAACATCTACCTCGGCAAGATCAAGAAGTGGAACGATCCCGCGCTTCGCGCGACGAATCCCGGCGTGAATCTGCCGGCGACCGACATCGTCGTCGTGCATCGCTCCGACGGCTCCGGCACGACCTACATCTTCGTCGACTTCCTCTCCAAGGTCTCTGCGCGAGTTCAAACAAAAAGTCGGCGTCGCGACCTCGGTCAGTTGGCCGGTGGGTGTCGGCGCGAAGGGCAACGAAGGCATCGCCGGACTCGTGAAGCAGACGCCGGGCGCGGTCGGCTACGTCGAGTTGATCTACGCCAGCCACAACAACATCCCGTTCGGCGCCGTGCAGAACAGCGCCGGCAAGTTCATCACCGCCTCGCTCGACAGCATCACCGCCGCCGCGGCCGGAGCCACGATCCCCGACGACTTCCGCGTCTCGATCACCAACGCGCCCGGCGACACCGCGTACCCGATCGCATCGTTCACCTGGCTGCTTCTGTACGAACAAAACCAGGACAAAGCGCGCGCGCAGCACATGACCGACTTCATGAAGTGGGCGCTGACCGACGGCCAGACGCTCGCCGGCAGCCTCGGATACGCGCCGCTGCCGCAGGCGGTGGTGGAGAAGGAGATGGCTGCCCTTGCGAGATCCACTGATCGTCATCCTGAGCGCAGCGAAGGATCTCAAGGTACGTAGCCTGAGATCCTTCGCCGCCGGGCTCAGGAGACGGCGGACGTTCACTGATGGCCATCATCAAAACCACCGAGGACACGCCGCTGCGCCTGACCACAGGCGCATTCGCATCTGTCGTGATCGCGCTCGTCGCCGGAATCGGCATCGAGCTCGCGCGCCAGTCCGCGCTCTCGATCCGGAAGTTCGGCTTTTCCTTCTGGACGAGCTCCACGTGGGACCCGGTGTCCGGCGAGTTCGGCGCGCTGCCGTTCATCTGGGGCACGCTCTACTCGTCTTTGATCGCGCTGGTTCTTGCCGCGCCGATCGCCCTCGGCATCGCCATCTTCATCAACGAAATCTCGCCGCGCGCGCTGCGGCAGCCGCTGTCGTATCTCACCGAATTGCTCGCCGCGATTCCGTCGATCGTGTACGGCCTGTGGGGCATCTTCGTGCTCGTGCCGATCGTGCGGAAGCTCGAAATCCTCACGCCCGACTGGATGAAAGCACTCCCGCTGTTCAAGGGACCGCCGCTCGGCGTCGGCATGCTCTCCGCCGGAATCATCCTCGCGATCATGGTCGTGCCGCTGACGTCGTCGGTGGCGCGCGAGATTCTGCGCGGCGTGCCGAACACGCAGCGCGAAGCGGCGCTCGCCCTCGGGGCCACGCGTTGGGAAGCGATCCGCATCGCGCTCGGCTACGGCCGCACCGGAATCATCGGCGCGGTGATGCTCGGCCTCGGGCGCGCGCTCGGCGAGACGATGGCCGTGACGATGGTCATCGGCAACAACCCGCAGGTGAGCGCGTCGCTCTTCGCGCCGCAGTACACGATGGCCGCGGTCATCGCGAATGAGTTCACCGAGGCCGCGGACGAGTTGTATCTGCACGCGCTGATCGAGATCGGGCTCGTCCTCTTCCTCATCACCATCATCGTCAACGGGCTCTCGCGTTTATTGACGCGGCGGGCGGTGGCGGCATGAGGAAGTTCATCTCCAACCTCGTCGTCACGCTCTGCGGCGCGTCGGTGCTGCTCGCGCTCGTCCCGCTGGCGATGATCCTCTTCTACGTCGTCAGCCAGGGCTTCTCCGCGCTGAACGTCGCGTTCTTCACCCAGCTGCCGAAGCCGGTCGGGTGAGGAGGGCGGCGGGATGGCGAACGCGATCGTCGGCACGCTGATCCTCATCGCCATCGCCGCGCTCATCGCGATCCCGGTCGGCGTGATGAGCGGCGTGCATCTCGCGGAGTTCAAAGGCACGCGATTCTCGTCCGCGGTTCGCTTCACCGCCGACGTGCTCAACGGCGTGCCGTCGATCGTCATCGGCATCTTCGCCTATGGCATCGTCGTGCTTCCGCTGCGCCGCTTCAGCGCGCTCGCCGGCGGAGTCGCGCTGGCGATCATCATGATTCCGGTCGTCGCGCGCACCACCGAGGAACTGCTGCGACTCGTGCCCGGAGGCTTGAAAGAAGCCGCGCTGGCCCTCGGCGCGACGCGCGCGCGGGCCATGTTCACCGTCATTCTTCCGGCCGCGCTGCCCGGCATTCTCACCGGCATCCTCGTCGCGCTCGCGCGCGTTGCCGGTGAGACCGCGCCGCTGCTCTTCACCGCCTTCAACAACCGCTTCTTCTCGACGAACATCACCCAGCCCATCGGCTCGCTCACGGTGCAGGTGTTCACGTATGCGCTCTCGCCGTACGACGACTGGATTCGCCAGGCGTGGGCGGGTGCGCTCGTGCTCGTCGCGATGATCCTCATCCTCTCGATCATCGCCCGCGTCGTCACGCGCAGACTGGAGGCCATGAGTCGTGGCTGAACCGAAGATCACGGTCCGCGATTTCGATTTCTATTACGGCACCAACAAGGTGCTGCACGGAATCGCGCTCGACATCCCGCGCAACAAAGTCACCGCGCTGATCGGCCCGTCGGGCTGCGGCAAGTCGACGTTCCTGCGCTCGATCAACCGGATGAACGACATCATCCCGGGCGTCCGCGTCGAGGGGAAAATCCTCGTCGAGGACCTCGACGTCTACGGCCGCGGCATCGACGTCGTCTCGCTGCGCCGCCGCGTCGGCATGGTCTTCCAGAAATCGAATCCCTTCCCGAAGTCGATCTACGACAACGTCGCCTACGGCCTGCGCATCAACGGCCTGCGCGACCGGCGCAAGCTCGACGAGGCCGTCGAGCGCTCGCTGCAGCGCGCGGCGTTGTGGGACGAAGTGAAGGATCGCCTGAGCGCCAGCGCGCTCGCGCTCTCCGGCGGACAGCAGCAGCGCCTCTGCATCGCCCGCGCGCTCGCCGTCGATCCCGAAGTGCTGCTGATGGACGAGCCGGCCTCCGCGCTCGACCCCATCGCCACGCAGAAAATCGAAGAGCTGGTGTACGAGTTGAAGAACAACTACACGATCGTCATCGTCACGCACAACATGCAGCAGGCGGCGCGCGTCTCCGACCGCACTGCGTTCTTCATGCTCGGCAAACTGATCGAGTACGACGAGACGCGTACGATTTTCATGAATCCGTCGGTGAAGATGACGGAGGATTACATTACGGGAAGGTTCGGATAGTGCTTCGCCACTTCGACAGAGACATCGAGCACCTCAAAGAGCTTCTCCTCCGCATGGGAGCGATGGTCGAGGATCAGATCCACGAGTCGATCCGCGCGCTGCTGGAGCGCGACTCGGCGGGCGCGCAGAAAGTGATCGACTCCGACAGCGACATCGATCGCATGGAGCTGGAGATCGATCAGCACACGATCGAGCTGATCGCGACCATGCAGCCGGCCGCCGTCGATCTCCGCTTCGTCGCCGCGGCGATGAAGATCACGCCGGAGCTCGAGCGCATCGCCGACCTCGCCGTCGACGTCTGCGAGCGCGCCATCGAGCTCAACGCCGAGCCGCCGCTCAAGCCGCTCGTCGACATCCCGCGCCTCGCGCGCATGGCCCAGGACATGGTCCGCCAGTCGCTCGACGCCTTCGTGCGCCGCGACGCCGCGCTCGCGCGCCAGGTCATCGCCCGCGACGACGAAGTCGATCAGCTCACCGAGCAGTCCTTCCGCGAGCTGCTGACGTACATGCTCGAAGACTCGAAGAACATCTCCCGCGCCATCCGGCTCACGTTCGTCGGCAAATACTTCGAGCGGATGGCCGACGGCGCGACGAACATCTGCGAGATGGTGGTCTATCTCGCCGAGGGGAAAGTGATCAAGCACAGCGGCGGGGGGCATGACAGCGACTGACGCGCGCGTGGCGATCATCGAGGACGACGCCGACCTCGCCTACACGATGCGGCTCAATCTCGAGCGGCAGGGCTACGGCGTCACGCACTTCGACAACGGCCACGCGGGCCTCGTCGCCGTGCAGCAGGGCGGCTTCGACTTCCTCATCCTCGACCTCAACCTGCCGGACCTCGACGGCTTCACGATCTGCCGCGAGCTGCGCCGCGACCCGCGCACCGCGTCGCTGCCGATCCTCATTCTCACCGCCCGCACCTCCGAGGCCGATCGCGTGACCGGGCTCGAGCTCGGCGCCGACGATTACCTCGGCAAGCCGTTCAGCGTGCGCGAGCTCCTCGCGCGCGTCGCCGCGATCCTGCGCCGCTCGAAGAGCGTCGAAAGCGACACCGCCGTCTACGACGACGGCACCCTGCGCATCGACAGCCGCACCATGCGCGTCTACGTCGGCGGCGCCGAGGTGAAGCTCGCGCGCAAAGAGCTCGAGCTGCTGCTGATGCTCGTCCGCAACCGCCCGGCCGTCGTTTCGCGCGACCGGATTCTCTCCGAGGTGTGGCAGATGGCGGACGACATCGAGACGCGGACCGTCGACGCGCACATCCGCAATTTGCGGAAGAAAATCGGCAAGGATCGAATCGAGACGGTGATTGGATACGGTTACCGTTTCGAGTAACCGATGCATCCTCTCCGCATCCTCCTCTACGTCTCCCTCGTCATCGCCATCGCGGTGGCGTGGGGATTCGGCGCTGCGCTTCATCACGCGGGCGTGGCGCAATCGGCGACGATCACGCTTGCCGTTGTTGCGTTCTTGGCGTTCCTGCTTCCGTGGATCGGCGTCTTTCTGTGGGCCGTGCGCCGCGCGAGCGATCTCGACGAGTTGATCGACCGCTCGCGCGCGGTTGCCGAAGGCGCGATCGACAGGCCGATCACCGACCGCACCTACCACGGCGAAGTCGATGACCTCGCGCGCGCGTTCGAAGAGACGCGCACGATGATCCTCCGCCAGCGCAAGTCGCACGAAGAGCACCGCGCGGCGATGTCCGAGATCGTCGATTCCCTCGGCGAGGGCATTCTCGCCGTCAGCCCGCGCGGGAGAGTCGTCGTCGCCAACCCGCGCGTCGCCGAGATGTTCGGCACGACGCGTGATGTCGTCGGAAAGTCGGTCGTCGAAGTCGTGCGCAAGCAATCCGTCGTCGCCGCGATCGACAAAGCGCTGCACGGCGAGACGTCGACCGATCGCATCGCGCTCGACGAGAAACAGATCGAGATCCGCGCCTTTCCCGTCGCCGCGTCGCCCGACATCGCCGCCGTCGCGCTCTTCATCGACGTCACCACCATCGAGAAGCTCGAGCGCATCCGCAAAGACTTCCTCGACGACTTCTCCCACGAAGTGCGCACGCCGCTGGCCGGGCTCCGCTCCGCCGCCGAGACGCTGGAGCAGGGCGGGCTCGCGCGCGAGCAGGAAGAGCAGCTGCGCAGCGTGATGCAGCGGCAGATCGCGCGCATCGAGCGGCTCGTGCGCGATCTCTCCGATCTCAACCAGATCGAGACCGGCCGCATCGCCCTGCAGCGCCGCCGCGTGAATCTCCGCGACGTCCTGCACGATCTCGAAAGTGACTTCCAGTTCACGCTTCGCGGCGGCGATGCCTTCGCCAGCATCGATGAAGCGCGCCTGCAGCAGGTGTTCTCGAATCTCCTCGAAAACGCGCGCCATCACGGCGGCGGCGACGTGGACGTCGAGGTGGCGCAGGAAAACGGAGAAGGCGTCGTGCGCGTCTCCGATCAGGGTCCCGGAATCCCGCCCGCGGAGCTGGAGCGCATCTTCCACCGCTTCTATCGCGTCGACCGCAGCCGCTCGCACCCCGGCACGGGCCTCGGCCTGGCCATCGCGAAACATCTCGTCGCGCTGCACGGCGGAACCATCCGCGCCTGGAACCGCGCCGAGGGCGGCGCGACGTTTGAGATTAGGCTGCCGGTCGAATTGACATAGAATCCGCCCGCCTTTCCAGGAGGACCTTGCGTGGCCCGATTCCGTCTGATCCCCCGCGAAGAGAAGTTCTACGACGACTTCAAAATGATGGCCGATCAGCTGAAGGTCGGCGCGCGGATGCTCGAGCAGATGCTGGCCGTCGATCCTCCGATCGCCGACAAGGCTCATGAAATCAAGGAAGTCGAGCATCAGTGCGACTTCCTCACCCACGAGATCATCCAGCGCCTCAACAAGACGTTCGTCACGCCGATCGATCGCGAGGACATCCACGAGCTGGCGCGCACGCTCGACGACGTCATGGACGCCATCGACAGCGCCGCCGCGCTGATCCCTCTCTATCGCATCGATAAGATCCGTCCCGGTACCCGCGAGCTGACCGCCGTCATCGTCAAGCAGACCGACGAGCTGCGCGCCGCGGTCGAGGCTCTGGAGAATAAAAAGGGCGTGCTCGAGCGGGCCATCGAGATCAATCGCCTCGAGAACGAAGCGGACCGGATTCACAAGCAGGCCATCAGCCAGCTCTTTGACGAAGAAAAGGATCCGATCGTGGTCATCAAGTGGAAGGAAATCCTCGACGTGCTCGAAGAGGCGACCGACGCGTGTGAAGACGTCGCGAACCTGCTCGAGAACGTCGTAGTGAAGCACGGCTGACGCGCGCATGCTGCTGCTGATCGTCATCGGGATCATCACCGTCGCGCTGATATTCGATTTCATCAACGGCTTCCACGACGCCGCGAACTCGATTGCCACCGTCGTCTCCACGCGTGTGCTCTCGCCCGGCCAGGCCGTCGTCTGGGCCGCGTTCTTCAACTTCGTCGCCGCGTTCACGTTCGGCACCGCCGTCGCGAAGACGATCGGCAAAGGGATGATCGACCTCTCCGCAGTCAACTTCGCCGTCATCTTCGGCGGATTGATGGGCGCGATCATCTGGGACCTCATCACCTGGTATCTCGGCCTGCCGACCAGCTCGTCGCATGCGCTCATCGGCGGCTACGCCGGCGCCGCGGTCGCGCACGCCGGCTTCGGCGCGATCATCATTTCCGGCTGGACGAAGACGCTGCTCTACATCGTCCTCGCGCCGCTGATCGGCCTCACCCTCGCGCTTGTGCTGGCCGTCCTCATCTACAACCTCTTCCAACGCATGACGCCTCTGCGTGTCGATCGCACGTTCCGCAAGTTGCAGCTCCTTTCCGCCGCCGCCTACAGCCTCGGCCATGGCGGCAATGACGCGCAGAAGACGATGGGCATCATCTCCGGCGTCCTCGTGACCGCCGGCTACATGAAGACGTTCGACATCCCGGTCTGGGTGATTCTCTCCGCGCACGCCGCGATCGCCCTCGGCACGCTCAGCGGCGGCTGGCGCATCATCCACACCATGGGCAGCAAGATCACCCGCCTCCAGCCCGTCGGCGGCTTCGCCGCCGAGACCGCCGGCGCACTCACGCTGTTCCTCGCTACGAGCCTCGGCGTGCCGGTCTCGACCACGCACACCATCACCGGCGCCATCGTCGGCGTCGGCGCCACCCGCCGCCTCTCCGCCGTGCGCTGGGGCATCGCCGGCAAAATCGTCTGGGCCTGGATCCTCACCATCCCCATGTCCGCCCTCATCGGCGCACTGGTGTTCTGGTGCGTGATGCCGTTCCAGCCGTAGAACGTCCTCCGTCTTCCCGGTCTCCCCGGTCCTCCCCCGTGCCCGCGCCCGTGCCCGCTCCCGCGCCCGGGGCGGGCGGGCGCAAACAACCCTCAGAATTTTTGGCTATACTCCCCCGTTCCCTAGGACCTAATATCTGACGAGGACGCACCATGAAACCAGAGATCCATCCGAAATATCAGCAGGTTACCGTGCACTGCGCGTGCGGCGAGGGCTGGACCACCGGCTCCACCCGCAAGGAGCTGCGCATCGAGATCTGCTCCAAGTGCCACCCCTTCTTCACAGGCAAGCAGAAGCTCGTCGACACCGCGGGCCGCATCGACCGCTTCCAGAGAAAGTACGCGGCCAAACCCGGAGCGAAAAAATAATGCGGTCCTGGCTCGGCGCAGCGAAGTTGATCACCGGCGCGTTCAACGCGTTCACGAATGGTTTGACTTCGTCCATGCCGAGCGCAGGCAGAGTCTCGGCGGATAAAAACGTCGACATGCTGATCGGCGGACAGGCCGTGATCGAGGGCGTGATGATGCGCTCGCTCACCGGCTACTCCGTCGCCGTGCGCCAGCCGGACGGCGGTGTGAGCATCCGTAAGGACAAGCTCCAGTCGATCGCGAAAAAATACCCGTTCCTCAAGATCCCCGTCCTCCGCGGCTCGGTCGTGTTGATCCAGTCGCTGATCCTCGGCATCCGCGCGCTGAACTACTCGGCGAGCGTGGCCTCGGCGGGAGAGGAAGGGGAGCCGGAGATGTCGAACTGGGCCATCGCCACGTCGATGCTCATGGCGCTGGTTCTCGGCGTCGGCCTCTTCATCCTCGCGCCGCTCGGCCTCACGAATCTCATTCGCGCCTACCTCTGGCCCGACATGGGGAACTTCGCCTACAACGCCGTCGACGGCGTGCTGCGCGCGGTCTTCTTCTTCGTCTACATCGCTTCCATCTCGCTGATGGAAGACATCCGCCGCGTGTTCCAGTATCACGGCGCCGAGCACAAGACGGTCTACACCTTCGAAGCCAATGAAGATTTGACGGTCGAGAACGCGCGCGGCAAGTCGACGCTCCACCCGCGCTGCGGCACGAGCTTCCTCCTGTTCGTGATGGCGATCTCGATCCTGGTGTTCTCGCTGATCCCGTCGTCCGCGCACTTCGCGCTCAAGTTCGGCGCGCGCGTCGTCCTGATCCCGCTCATCGCCGGATTGGCGTACGAAGTGATCCGCTTCTCCGCGCGCCATCTCAACAGCGCCGCCTGCCGCATGCTCATCACGCCCGGTCTCTGGCTCCAGCGCATCACCACCAAGGAGCCGGACGACAAGCAGCTCGAGATCGCGATCATCGCGCTCAAAGAAGCGCTGCTCTACGACGTGGTCGAGCCCGAACAAGCCGCCGTCGCTTAGCTTCCCTGTGTCATCCTGAGCGTAGCGAAGGATCCCCTTCGTGTTGGAAGCACAGCCATGTACGAAAAACTCAATGACATCGAGAAACGCTACGAAGAACTGCAACGCAAGATTGCCGATCCTTCCGTAGCCACCGACGTCGCGGCGTTCCGCGAGGCCATGAAGTCCATCGCCGAGATCCAGGACGTCGTGGCGAAGTTTCGCGAGTTGCGCGACGTGCAGAAGCGCCTCGCCGACGCGCGCGAAATGCTGAAGACCGACGACGAGATGCGCGAGCTGGCGGAGCTGGAGCTGGCCGATCTCGAGCCGAAAGCGCCGCAGCTCGAAGCGGAGCTGAAGGTGCTGCTGCAGCCGAGGGATCCGAACGACGAGAAGAACGTATTCGTCGAGATCCGCGCCGGCACGGGCGGCGACGAAGCATCGCTGTTCGCGGCCGAGATCATGCGCATGTACATTCGCTACGCGGAGATCAAGCGCTGGAAAGTCGAAATCACGGACGCGAACTACTCGAGCGTCAACGGAATCAAAGACGCGACGCTGCAGATCGAAGGAAACAAAGTCTATTCGCGGCTGAAGTTCGAGTCCGGCGTGCACCGCGTCCAGCGCGTCCCGCAGACCGAAACCCAGGGACGCATCCACACCTCCGCGATCACCGTGGCGGTTCTTCCCGAAGTGGAAGACATCGACATCCAGATCAACGAAAAGGACCTGCGCATCGACACGTTCTGTTCCTCGGGACCGGGCGGACAGTCCGTCAACACGACCTACTCCGCCGTCCGCATGACCCACCTCCCCAGCGGCGTCGTCGTCTCCTGCCAGGACGAAAAATCGCAGATCAAAAACCGCGCGAAAGCCCTGAAAGTGCTCAAAGCCCGCCTCTACGACATCGAGCGCCAGAAACGCGAAGCCGAGCTCTCCGCCACGAGAAAAGGCATGATCGGCTCCGGCGACCGCAGCGAGAAAATCCGCACCTACAACTTCCCCCAGGACCGCGTCACCGACCACCGCATCGGCCTGACCGTCCACAACCTCCCCGACGTCATGAACGGCAACGTCGACGTCGTCATCGAGCCGCTGAACGCGCACTTCCAGGCCGAGAAGCTGCGGGAGGCGGTGGAGGCGCGGTAAGCGCCGAGGTACACTGAGGGGGATGGCACGGTCACTCGAAGAAGTCCGCACTGCTGCGATGGGCCTGAGCGACAACGAACGCTTGGAGCTAGCCGAGGCGCTCGTCGGAAGCGTCGAGCCAACCGAGCAATGGCGGGACGCATGGGCGCGTGAAGCAGAACGGCGCTACGAGCGACTGGTCAGCGGTGAAGATCCTGGCCTGACGCTCGAAGAATTCTGGTCCGACGACGAGCCGTGAAAGTCGTTCTTTCGACGGACGCCCGCCGCGATCGTCGAGAGGCCGATTCTTACTACCAACGCGAGTCGCCGAGGACCCGCATAACGTTTCGCCGCGACCTCGAAAACGCACTTCAATTCATTGCGACATACCCACTCGGTGCTCCCATCCACGCAGGCGATACCCGCGCAAAGGTCCTCCTTCACTTTCCGTACTCGATTCTTTACAAAGTAGTCGGTAACCGGGTCTTCGTGGTCGCGCTCGCCGATCAACGCCGCGATCCGGACTACTACGCTGATCGAATTTCGTAACCCTCAAAAGGGTTGGGGAACGACGCTCGATCAGCTGGTCGAGATGGCGAAGTCGATGGCGTAAGCCAGCACCGTCCAATCGCTGCCCGCTTTCCCGACGATCTGCATTCCGATTGGAAGACCGTTCGCATCCACGCCGGACGGAACGCTGATCGCCGGCAGGCCGTAGTAGTTCGCGAAGACCGTGTTCGCGGGGGAGAGGTACTGTTCGTTGCCCGCGGCTTCCCGAACCGTCGGCGTAGGAGTCGTCAGCGTCGGCAGAATCACGACGTCGAATTCATCGAACAGCGCGAGCGATTGGCGATCCGCCTCGATGTTCGCGATTCCTTGCGAAAAGTCCCACCGCGGAATCGCCACATCAGTGCCGACACGCGGAGTAGCGCGCGCCTCCGGCGCGCCCCCCGTCAGTGCAGCCAACACGATTCTCGTATCCGCGACGCTCCGCGTCGTAATCCCCGCATGCGACAACCAACGGATCGTTTCGTCGGGTGGTGGTTGATCTCCGAGAATCCCCTGAGTACTCACCAACCCGAACGTCGGCTTGAACCCGACCACCCGCAACACGCCGCCGGCAACCGGCACGATCCGATCGCATCCGTATCGAGCGTCGCGAAGCACAACCCGCTCGCCACCGCGGCCGCCGATCCGCTCGACGACCCGCCCGGGATGTAGTCTGCGTTGACAGGATTCTTCACCGCACCGAACGCGCTCTCGAGTCCCGTCGTGCCCATGCCGAGGCGATGCATGTTCGTCTTTCCGATGAGGATTGCGCCTGCCTCTTTCAATCGCGCCACGCTCGCGGCGTCCTTCGACGGCACGCGGTTCATGAATTTCTCGAACGCCGCGGTCGTGCGCACGCCGGCCGTGTCGTAGAAGTCCTTGATCGCGATCGGAATCCCGTGCAGCGGTCCGCGCCAGTGACCCGACGCGATCTCGCGCTCCGCCTCCGCGGCACGTGTAAGCGCGTCGTCCGCAAGCACCGTGATGAACGCGTTGAGATCAGAACTTTCGATGCGCGCGAGACAGCCTGCGCACGATCTCGACGGGAGAGACGCGGCGCTCGCGTAAAGCCAGCGAGACCTCGGCGATCGTCAGTCGATCTTCGTCCACCGGATGTCGAGTCCTTCAGTCCTTCCGGAAGTGCGCGCCGATCGAGCGTGGATTGCGGATCGCCGCCGACGCGACGATCGACGCCATCTGCTGTCCGTGAAACAGCTCGACGATCGATTTGCTGATCATCGCCTCGTGGTAGTACTTCGTCTGGCGCGAGCCGAGGTGCTGCATGTCGGCCACGGCGCGCTTCAGCCGCTCGAACGTGCGCACGATGCCGACGTAGTTCCACATCGTGTGCTGGATCGTCGTCCAGTCCTGCAGGATCAGCGCGGGGTCTTCGAGATTCTCTTTCCCCGGCGCCTGCCAATCGGGAATCGTCTGCAGGACCGCCGTCGGGACGATGCCCTTGCCCGCGGCCGTCGACGAGAACGCGCGCTGCACCTGCGGCGATGCGCTGCTCTGCGCGCTGGCGCGTTTCGAGATGATCGACTGCGCCGCGTAATAGCCCCACGTCAATCCTTCGAGCAGCGACGTCGACGCGAGCCGGTTCGCGCCGTGGAGGCCCGAGCACGAGGTCTCGCCGATCGCGTAGAGGCGGCTCATCGTCGTCTCGCCGAGCGTGTTCACCAGCACGCCGCCGCAGAAATAGTGCGCGGCGGGCACGACCGGAATCGGATCGCGCGCGATGTCGACGCCGAGGTCCTGGCAGGCCTTGTAGATGTTCGGGAAGCGCTCCGGGATCGGCTGATGCCCGTCGTAGAAATTCGCGAGATCGAGGTAGACGAATTCGTCTTTGTTGCGCGTCATCTCCTCGACGATCGCCCGCGCCACGATGTCGCGCGGCGCGAGGTCTTTCAGCTCCGGCGCGTACCGCTCCATGAAGTACTCGCCGCGCTGATTTTTCAGTCGCGCGCCCTCGCCGCGCAACGCCTCGGAGATGAGGAAGTGATTGGCCTTCTTGTCCGCGAGCGCGGTCGGATGGAACTGCACGTACTCCGCGTTCAGGATCCGCGCGCCCGCGCGATGCGCCATCACCACGCCGTCGCCGATCGCGTTGCGCGTGTTCGTCGAATGCAGATAGATCTGCCCGATGCCGCCCGTGGCCAGCACCGTGTAGTCGGCGAAGACCGTGTAGACGTTGTTCGTCTCGTTGTCGAGCACGTACGCGCCGACGCACTCGTTCGTCAGGCGATAGCGCACCTGCATGTCCGTCGGATGATGGTGCGTCGTCAACAGGTCGATCGCCGTGATGTTCGTGGCCAGCGTGATGTTCGGCTCCGACTTCACGCGATTCAGCAGCGTGGTCTCGATCGCGCGCCCCGTGGCGTCGCCGGCGTGAATGATCCGCGACACCGAATGCGCGCCTTCCTGCGTGAGGTCGAGCTCTCCCTCGGCGGTGGAGAACGGCACGTGCATCTCGTCGAGCAGCAGCGCCTTGACGACCTTCGGGCCTTCTTCGGCGAGGAAGCGCGCCGCTTCCTCATTCGAGATCCCGGCGCCGGCGCGAAGAATGTCGCCGACCAGCTTGTCCGGCGAGTCGTTCTCGCCCTGATAAATGATCCCGCCCTGTGCCCACGACGTGTTGCAGTCCGCCGGATCGACCGCCTTCGTTACCAGCAGCACTTTCAGCCCCGCGCTGGCGAGCGTGAATGCGGTCGTGAGTCCGGCGATGCCCGTTCCGATCACGAGCGCGGGATAGTGTTCCCGATTCGTAAGCTTTGCCACGCGGCCGCGATTGTAGTCTGACGGCAATGCGAACACTCGCGGTGCTGCTGCTTCTCGGAGTGGTGCGCGCCTCCGGCGCGCCTTCGGGCGGGGGCGCGGTCCCGCGCACAACGATCGAAACCCGGCTTGCCCGCGCCACGCGCGGCAATGACGCGCGGCACGCGGAATTGGTGAAGCTCTTTCGCGACGCCGGATGCGACGTCACCGAACAGCCGCTCCCGCACTCGCGGCAACCGAACGTGCTCTGCACGATTCAAGGCACGAGCGCTCGCCGCATCCTCGTCACCGCGCACTACGACATGACCGGTCCCGGCCTCGGCGTCGGCGACAACTGGGGAAGCGCGTCGCTCTTACCGAGCCTCTACGAAGCGCTGCGCGCGGCGAAGCCGAAGCACACGATTGTCTTCATCGGATTCAGCGAAGAAGAAGCGGGACTCGTCGGCGCGAAGCACTACCTCCGCAACACGCGCCTTAACGACATCGCCGCGATGATCAATATGGACGGCGTGGGCATGGCCTCGACGCGCGTCTGGGGCACGAAGTCGGATCGCACGCTCGTGCGGCGCCTGCGCGAGTTCGCAAAGGAGCTCGGCGTCGACGTCCGCGAGTCGAGCCTCGACGGCGCCGGCATCATGGATTCGTTCCCGTTCCACGAGCGCCACGTCCCGGTGCTGAGCCTGCACGGCCTGGCTCCCGGCAACTACGGCATTCCGCACACGCGAAACGACGACCGCGACGCGGTCGACGCGCGGCATCTGTACGACACGTATCGGCTCGTGTTGAAGATGATCGAAGAGCTCGCACTCACGCCGCCGGCTGCGCAAACCCCGTGATCACGTACGACCCCGACTTCAGATCCTTCTTGATCTTGATGATGTTGTTCGTCTGCGCGTCTTCCAGCAGATCGCTGAACGTGTTGTAGCCGTAATACTCCTCGTTGAACGTCGGCTTCTTGCGCTGCATCGTCTGCTTCACCATCGAGCCCCAGAGAATCTCCTTGTTCTCGCGCATGAGCGCCTTGATGGAGTCGATGAGCAGCTTGAACACTTCCGCTTTCTTCTTGTCCTGGAACGCCACCGCCGGCGCCTTCGTGATGCCGCGCACGAGGTCTTCGTAGAAGATGAACTCGTCGCAGTTGTCGATCAGCAGATCGCTCGACGAGTTCTTCACGCCGACGCCGATCACGTACTTGTCGTTCTCCTTCAGCTTCGACACGAGCGGCGAGAAATCGGAGTCGCCCGACGCGACGACGAAGGTGTCGATGTGCTCCTTCGACCAGCACATGTCCATCGCGTCGACGGCCATGCGGATGTCGGCGGAGTTCTTTCCGGAGTAGCCGCGGCCGGGGATCTCGATCAGCTCGATCGCCGCCTCGTGCAGCTCGCGCTTGTAGTCCGGGAACTTGTCCCAGTCGCAGTACGCGCGCTTGACCACGATCTTCCCCTTCTCGAGGATGCGCTCGAGCAGCAGGTTGACTTCGAATTTCTTGTACTTCGCATCCATCACGCCGATGGCGATGTTCTCGAAGTCGATGAAGAGGGCAATTTTGTTTTCGCTCATGGTGCGGGAGGAGTCGCCGTAGTCGGCGTCCTCATTCTCGAAGTGAGGCTTACGCTGTGGCACGGCGCGGATACTAACAAAGGAACGCGCCGCCTTCTGCCTTATCCTACGCGCGCGTGAAGCGTTACCTCACCCTCGCCCGGCCGTTCACCCTCCTGCCGCCGCTCCTCGGCATCATCTCCGGGGCCATCTGCGCCTGGGGCTCGGCGCACAATCCCGATCCGTCGCGCGCGGTCACACTCTCGGTCGTCATGACCGTCGCGCTCGGCTCGATCTGCGCCGCGTTTCTCAACGCCGCGAACAACTCCCTCAATCAGATCTACGACCTCGAGATCGACCGCATCAACAAGCCCAACCGCCCGCTCGTCACCGGCGAGCTCTCCATCCGCCAGGCCTGGATCTTCACCTGGATCATGTACGTCCTCGGCACGCTGCCGACATGGCTCGTGGTCGTCTATCCGTACGTCACCTGGGCGCAGAAATTCTTCGCGCCGCTGCCGTGGCACGAGTGCTTCTTCATCTACGTCATCGCCCTCATCTCCACGTTCGTCTACAGCGTTCCCGCGCTCGGCCGGACGAAGGCCCATCCGATCGGCGCGAACGTGACGATCGCCATCCCGCGCGGCTGCCTCCTCAAAGTCGCCGGCTGGACGATGGTCGCCCGCGCCTCCTACGCCGAGCCGTGGTACATCGGCGGCATCTTCATGCTCTTCCTCCTCGGCGCCGCGTCGACGAAGGACTTCAGCGACATGGAAGGCGATCGCGCCGGCGGCTGCAACACGCTCCCGATCCGCTTCGGCGTGCGCCGCGCGGCCTGGATGATCTCGCCGTTCTTCATCTTCCCCTGGCTGCTCATGCCGGTCGGCGCGCACTACGGCATCCTCACCGGCAACGAGACCTTCCTCAAGATCCTCGGCATCGTGCTCGCGCTCTGGGGCGCGTACACGGTCTGGCTGATCGTCCGCAATCCCGACGAGCTCACCTCGACGGAGAACCACCCGTCGTGGCGGCACATGTATCTGATGATGATGGCCGCGCAGGTGGGATTCGCCGTGGCGTATCTTGTCTAAGTGCTCTCCTTTCAACGCGAGATCGAAGCGCTCCGCCCGGCCCTCGGCGATGCGCGCACCGACGCGCTGATTGCGCGCGAGCGCCGCGAAGTCTTCTCGCTCTATCCCGAGCTCCGCATCGCCGCCTGGGCCGGCGCGATGCTGCTCGCCGCCGCCGCGGGGATCGTGCTCAAAGACGATCTGTCTCTCCTGATCATCCCTGCCGCGGTCGCGTGCTACGCCTGGGTGTGGTGGCACCGTTCGCGCGCGACGCTCGCCGATGACTACGTCCTCCTTCTCGGCGCGCTCCTCGTGAGCGCAGAAGTGCTCATGCGCGGGCCGAGGCAGTTCCTGCCGCTGGCGATCGTCCACGGCATCGGTGCCTACGCCTACCGCTCCCGCCTTTTGCTCTCGCTCTCCATCACCGCACTCGCGGCGTGGATGGGCATCGAGCGCCGCAGCGCGTTCGTGTTCGACGCCGGCCTTGCGCCGCGCGCGTTCCTGACTGTTGCCCTGCTCCTCGCGTGGCGGAAGCTTCATTCCGTCATCCTGAGCCGCGAAGACGGCGAAGGATCTCCTCCACGACTCCGTGAATTTCTCCGCGTTTTCGAGCACTTTGCAGTGAACCTCACTTTATGGGGCTCGCTCACGCTGCTCTCTGAAAATGAAACCTTCACCCTCGGCTGCCTGTTGACCATCGCCTTCGCCGCCGCCGCGATGGCGTGGGGCTTCAAACAGCGCAGCGAGCCGTTCGTGCTGATCGCGTTCGTCTACGGCGTCATCGCCGCGATCGCGTTCCTCGGGCATCACTTCGACGACAAACGAGAGGTCGTGTTCCTGATTGGCTTGATCGCCGCCATCGTCGCGCTCATCGTCATCGACAGGAGCTTCCGTGCGCGTCGAGCATGAGCGCGCGCTCGCCGTCCGCGACCGCACCGGCCTCGCCGTGAACGTGCCGTGGAAAACGTACGGCCTCTTCCCGCAGGTGATCTTCTTCCTTCTCACCTGCGGAGCGCTGTTCGCGTTCCACCGCATCGTCTTCGAAAGCGGCATCATCACCGGCGTCGCGGCACTCGCCCTCGCCGAGTACCTCATCCACCGCCACCGCTGGTATCGCACCGGCGTCGAAGCTGCGCTCTGGCTCGGCGGTCTCTTCGCATTCATCAGCGACCTCCCGAACAGCGGCAAGCCGGAGGCGATGCTCGTCCTTGCTGCGGCCGCCGCCATCGCCGGCGCGCGCCTGCGCCATCCGATCTTCGGTGCGCTCGCCGCCGGTCTCGTGATGCACTACTTCGAGAAGAAGTGGGACCTCGGCGTCCTCGCGGCGCTGATCATCGCCGTCAGCGCGATCGTGCTGCTCTGCCGCACCTGGCAGCGTCCATCGAACGAGTGGCTCTTCATCCTCATCGCCATCACCCTGCCCTGCGCCGGCTGGGCGGAAGCGGATGCGAAGTGGCGCACGGTCACGATCGCGCTCTACGCGGCATTCGGCGTGATCGCGTTCATCGCCGCGATCGTGAAGCCGCATCACGCATTCTTCCTCGCTGCCGCCGAGGGATTCGCCGTCGCTGCGATCGAGCTCGCGGACGAGCTGGACGCGCCGCCCGAAGTCGCGCTGGGGATCGGCGGCGCGTTGCTCCTCTCGCTCTCGCTCATCGTCTCGCGCATGCTTCGCGACCGCACGCGCGGCTTCGTCTCGACGAAAGAGCAGCTTCCTGCCGCAGATGCGATCGAAATCGCCGGCGCGATCTCAATTTCTCCTCCCGCACAGCCCGCGGCGCGCGAAAGCGGCGGCGGCCAGTTCGGCGGAGCCGGCGCCTCGGGCAACTTCTAGCTCGACTGTTCCACGTGCCACATTTTGTGTGCACGGCGCGGCGCTCTACCAGATGTAGTGGTCTCTACTCGCCGGAGATCCGCTTTTCCGCAGAATCTCCATTCCGCTTGCTTTTCGCCTGTTTTTCTCCGGCCGAGTCCGCTCAATTTCGAAGGAAATGAGTGCGAAAAAGCTGATGAAAATGAAAGCGTTGTATGTGCATCAAAAACGTGTGCAAATCATGTGAGTAAATCGTCGAAAACCTGAGAAATATGCGCCTCATCCCTGTGAATAACCCTGCGGAAAAACTGTCGAGAAGTGGCGGAAATGCTCAGGAAGAGTGGCGGAAAATGGCCCACCTTCCACAATTCGTTGATCGCGGTTAAGTCGTGCAAAATGAATACTTACTCACCATGTTGTGTTCTATTTCAAGGCGACCACAAGATATTGTGGTGCTCTACTTGACATGGAGGAGGTGCCGGCGTAGCTTGTCTCCCATCAAAACAACGTAGCGAATGTGAGGGAGGAGATGAAGGATTTGAAGAACCAACCACGTCTTGCAACCCAATCTCCGGTGCGCTCCGTTTCGCTCCAGATCCGCGATTTCCAGGTGTCGGTCAAGGTCAAGTCCGCGGTGCCTCGGGTGCCTTCGTCGTCAGTGGCTCGCGCGTCGTTTCGTTGATGTTCGATGAGGTGCCTGGCACCTCGTGATGGGGGAGGTAGGGGACGGTAGTTCGATCAGAGGGACACCGGAGTCCCGGCAACGCTCGGAATAGGATCCGCTGAGCATCGCCGGCCGGCTTCCTTCGCATCCTTTCGAACGGCCCTCCTCTACTTTTTGTTGTTTTAGTGCAGAAAGGGGAGCAGAAGGTTATGACCACCATCGATTTGTCGGTCCGCTCGCGCACGTCGCCCACTCGCGGTAGCAAAGCCGCAAAGAAGGAGACGAAGACAGGCGGAATCGAGATCGAGCGCTATTTCACGAAGCCGGGCGTCGACGTCTACGACACGTGCGAGTGGGACCTCCGCAACGCCGCGATCACGAACGAGAACGGTTCGCTGGTGTTCGAGCAGAAGGAAGTCGAGATGCCGAAGTTCTGGTCGCAGATGGCGACCAACGTCGTAGTCTCGAAATACTTCCGCGGCCACATCGGGACGCCCGACCGCGAGACGTCGGTGCGCCAACTGATCGGCCGCGTCGTCCGCACGATCACCCAGTGGGGACGCGAAGGCGGCTATTTCGCCTCCGAGGGCGATGGCGACACGTTCCGCGACGAGCTCACCCACATCCTTCTCTATCAGATGGCGTCCTTCAACTCGCCGGTGTGGTTCAACGTCGGCATCGAAGAGCGTCCGCAGTGCTCGGCGTGCTTCATCAACTCCGTCCAGGACACGATGGAGTCGATCCTCGGACTCGCCAAGACCGAGGGGATGCTGTTCAAGTACGGCTCGGGCACGGGATCGAACCTCTCCAACATCCGCTCCTCGCGCGAGCTCCTCGCCGGCGGCGGCACGGCCTCGGGGCCGGTGTCGTTCATGCGCGGCTACGACTCGTTCGCCGGCGTGATCAAGTCCGGCGGCAAGACCCGCCGCGCCGCGAAGATGGTCATCCTCAATGCCGACCATCCCGACGTCGTCGATTTCATCGACAGCAAAGAGCGCGAAGAGCGCAAGGCCTGGGCGCTGATCGAGGCCGGTTATGACGGCGCGTTCAATGCGCCCGGCGGCGCCTATGACTCCGTGCATTTCCAGAACGCCAACCACTCCGTCCGCGTCACCGACGAGTTCATGCGCGCGTATGAAAAAGACGCCGATTGGCACACCCGCGCCGTCACCGATCACGAGCGCGTCATGGATACCTACAAGGCCCGCGATCTGATGCGACGCATGTCCCAATCGGCGTGGGTCTGCGGCGATCCGGGTCTGCAGTTCGACACGACCGTCAATGACTGGCATCCGTGCCCGAACACCGCCCGCATCAATGCCTCCAATCCCTGCTCCGAGTACATGTTCCTCGACGACTCGGCCTGCAATCTCGCGTCACTGAACCTGATGAAGTTCTACAGTGAGACGGCGGGCTTCGACGTCGAGGCCTATCGCGCGGCATTGCGCGTTGTGATTACGGCGCAGGAAATCGTCGTCGATTACGCGTCCTATCCGACGCCGGCCATTGAGAAGAATTCGCACGCGTTCCGCCCCCTCGGCATCGGTTACGCGAACCTCGGCGCGCTGCTCATGGCCCGCGGCGTTCCTTATGACAGCGAAGAAGGCCGCCAGTACGCCGCCGCCATTACGTCGATTCTCTCCGGCGAGTCGTATGCGCAGTCCGCGCGCATCGCCGACAAGCTCGGCCCGTTCGCCGGCTACGCCGTCAATGAAGAGCCGTTCCTGCGCGTGATCGACAAGCACCGCCGCTCCGCGTATCGCATCGACGTTCGCTCCCTGCCCGCCGATCTCGCCGACGCCGCCTGCAAGGTGTGGGACGAGGCCTATGCCCTCGGCCAGCAGCACGGCTACCGCAATGCCCAGATTTCCGTCCTCGCCCCGACCGGCACGATCGCGTTCATGATGGATTGCGATACCACCGGCATCGAGCCCGACATCGCTCTCGTGAAATACAAGAAGCTCGTCGGCGGCGGGATGCTGAAGATCGTCAACAATACCGTTCCGACGGCATTGAAGCGCCTCGGCTACGACGCCAAGCAGGCCAAGGAAATCGTCCAGTACATCGACGAAAACGACACCATTGAAGGCGCTCCGCACCTCATTGACCAGCACTTGCCGGTCTTCGATTGTGCGTTCAAGCCCGCCAACGGCACGCGCTCGATCCATCACATGGGCCACCTGAAGATGATGGGCGCCGTCCAGCCCTTCATCAGCGGCGCGATCTCGAAGACCATCAATATGCCGTCCACGGCCTCGGTGGAAGAAATCGAAAACGCCTATTACGAAGCCTGGAAGCTCGGCCTCAAAGCAGTGGCCGTCTATCGCGACGGCTGCAAACGCTCGCAGCCGCTGTCGACGGCGAGGGACAAAACCCAGCTCGAGGCCCTCGGCGTCACGCCGACCGCCGTGCGCCGCAAACTCCCCGACGAGCGCGAGTCCATTACCCACAAATTCTCGATCGGCGGCCACGAAGGCTACATCACCGTCGGCAAATACGAAGACGGCAGCCCCGGGGAGATCTTCATTACGATGGCCAAAGAAGGCTCGACCATCTCGGGCCTCATGGACAGCTTCGCCACCATGACGTCCCTCGCCTTACAGCACGGCGTCCCCTTGCAGCTCCTCGTCGACAAATTCACCCACACCCGCTTCGAGCCCTCGGGATTCACGAAAAACCCTGAAATCCCGATGGCCAAGTCGATCATGGACTACATCTTCAAGTGGCTGGCCATCAAATTCCTCAGCCGCGAGTCCCAGTCCGAAGCCGGCGTCATCTTCCGCGACGACATCCCCGTGGCGCCTTCGGCGCCGTCGACGCCCAAAGCCTCGAACGTCACCACCCCGACGGCCGCCGACCTGTCCTTCATCGACCGCGTCAGCACCGCCACCGCCACCGCCGGCCCCATGCCGGCACCCGTTTCCGCAGACACAGGCAAAGTTGTCGGCTTCATGATCCCCCCCAAAGACGCCGACAAACCGAACCCCGTCAAAGCCGGCACGTTCCTCTATCAACAGGACGCGCCCTCGTGCAGTGACTGCGGATCGATCATGGTCCGCAACGGCGCCTGCTACAAATGCCTCAATTGCGGGTCTACGAGTGGGTGCTCGTAGTCGCGGCGAATGGCATAGTCCCGTCGCATGAGCACCTTTGGGCCGGCCGTGAGGCCGGCCTTTGTTTCTATTGGAGATGCGACCATGTCGGACAATCCATATGAAGCGCTTCTTGCGCGACGCGCTCACGAGTTGACACCGCCGACATTCAGTGCGCTGCTTAAGGTACTCACCGATGCCCAAATACGGCCCTCAAGCTATTCCGGGGTTTCGCGCCCAGTAACTTCGAAGCCCAGGATCGCAAATTGTGGATTGGGGAGATTAAGGCGACGTTGGATCAGAAACACGGCTTGATTGGTGTGAATTTGCCGGCCAATCCTCGTGATGCATTCGGCCGCGTCCACAAACCGGACCGGCTTCAAGACAACATCGACTCAGGCTTCGCGCTGTGGATTGACTGGAACGATCTGGTGAGCGATGGTGCGGCCACGCTACGCAACGTGCTGCTGAGAGCACGTTCTCCCGCATATCGGATCAACAATGGACGTGAATTGCGAAAGCGGAACGGTTAGCACTGAATTCGGAGATTCGCCGCTTCGGCCTTAGGGAACAGGACAGATACCATGCAGCATCTGCCACCCGAATGAGGCAACGATGACGAGAATCACGAATGCATAGGCAGCAACAACTGTTCGGGATCGAGTGCGCATAGGTACCGTAACTCTCGAAAGCTTCTGCCCAATCCATCAGCGGCCAGGAGCCTCCTCTTGCTGCTGCGCGGCTTTCCCGTGCAGGCCGACGTCGCCGCCCTCCGCGCGGGGACTGGATCTGCGGTGGCGATCAGCGATTTGGCCAGAGCTCGCTCCGAGGGCACCGCATCTGCGGTGGCGATCAGCGATTTGGCCAGGCCTTCGAAGGCGTCGAACATCATGTCGAGCGTCTGGTAATACTCCGGATCGGACATCGCGCACGCCGTCCCATCGGCTTCGCGCTCGCGTTTGCCTTCGCTCGCTCCGTGACGTACATGCCGCGTGCCGCGTGCCGACGCTGGAGAGAGCGCGCTGGACATCTACGCCGCCGCGTCGCGCTTCAGCAAAAAGAAAGACGGCGCCGAGTTCCTCCCTTATGTCGGTGACATGAAGGCGAAACTCGCGAGGATGCGCCGGCCGCGGAAGGCGACTTTGAGCCCCGCCCCCGTGCCCGATACCACCACAACGCCGTCGAAGTCATTGTAAACCCCGAAGGGCGGCAGCAATGCCGCCCTTTTCCATTTCAGCGTGAAACGTTCTGCCCGTGCCAGTCACTACTCCAGCGGAGGTGCGACATGGCCAGCGGCGAAACAGGGCAAGCGGATGGGCAGACGTCGAAGGGTCTCTCAGCGGCAGTCGTGACGGCAATCGTCGGCGGGATCGTGACGATTGTTTCGGTCGCGCTGCAATTCGTCGTCGCGCCGCTGCTGACGAGGAACAACCTCTCGGCGAACGTGCAGACGCCGTCCGCACAGATGTCGATCGAACCGGCGCAGGCGACCGGGACCAAAACGCTCTCCAGTGCGATTCCGAACGAGCCGCTCACGATCACTTCGATCGATCGGAGCGTGGTCACGTTGCTTGCCGTTCGGCAGCTGTCCAGGACGGACCTTCAGGATCTGAACTGCTGGCAATTGCGGGTTCTGCGGAACGCGTCGCCCGCGTTCCATGGCCATCTCTACAAAGACGTCGCGCTGGATCAGCTCTTCCGGGCGCAGGCATGGTATGCGCCGCGTGCGGAGACGCCGCTGTCCAGGACGGAGATGGCGAATGTGACGTTGATTCGGCGGATCGAGCAGGAACGACACTGTTCCGCTGGCGGCACCTAAGGTTCGGTCGCGGTCTCCATCACCACGTCGTCGAGGATTTCGTTGTCCGGGGTTCCGTCGTCGCCGGCTGCTTTGCGCGCCGCACGTTTCGCTGCCTTCAGCTGCTGCCGCTCCCGCTTCGCGGTCTCTCGTTGCCGCTTCGTGAACGATGGCCGTGTCGTTGCCATGGAGCTGCCCCCTTTTGGATGAACAAGCAAATGAGAAGGGACAGAATCGCTTCTGTCCCTTCCCTCAAGAATGCGTGGGATGACTAGACGGTCGTGACGTTGGCCGCCTGCAGCCCTTTCGGGCCTTGCACGACGTCGAACTCGACCGCCGCGCCTTCGGGAAGCGAGCGGAAGCCGCCACCCTGGATCGCGGAAAAATGGACGAACAGGTCATCTCCGGTTTCGCTGGTGATGAAGCCGAAGCCCTTCGCGTCGTTGAACCACTTGACAGTACCTGAGGTTTTCATGTGTGAATCTCCTTTCTGTGCTGCCTTCGGAGATTCACAAACTTGCAATCGTCTCGATGCGGCAAACCACTGATGGCATGGGCAACCGGCTGCCGTGGTGTTGAATTCCTCTATGATCCCGCGATGCCCACCCGACTCGCAGTTCTCTTCGTCGCCACAGTCGCGTTCGCACCTGGGCTTCACGCTCAGTCCGAGGAAGCCAAGGTCTACCAGGAGTGCGTGGAAGCCGCGACCGGACGCAGCGGCGATGCGGCGAAAGCGCTCGAGGTCTGTCTCGCACCGGCGAACGCAGGGATTCCCGGCGCGCAGTACGCGATGGGAGCGCTGCTCGTGCAGCGAAATCAACCCGGCGATCGCGCCGCCGGGATCGAATGGCTGGAAAAGGCGGTCGCGGCCAACAACCCGGCCGCGGCCTTCACGCTGGCGGGCGTTCTCCTGGAGGAACAGGACAAACCCGCATCCCAGACCCGCGGCCGCGACCTCCTGAAATCGACGATCTGCGCCGGATATCCGAAGGCCGTCGAAGTCGTGGAACAACAGGGCTTCAAGCGCGAGAACGTCGGCTGCGAATCCAAACCGGCGGAAGACTTCACCGGCGAATGGATCGCCGATTTGAAATACGCGAAAGCGGATGCCGTCCTCGCCAATGCGCCGCCGTTTCAGCTCAAGCTCGTCCTCGCGCCGGGATCCGCGCACGTCTTCCGGAAACAGGATCAGGCCTGGACCGAGATCAAGCCCAACTCATTCAAGCTGCAGATTCTCGAGCAATCGGCGAGCATCACCTCGCTCGACTCCGGCTGGGATTTCGACGGCGAATGGATCGAAGCGTGGACCCTCAATCTCCTGCGCGTCGGCGCCGCCGAAGCGCGCGTTTCGTTTCTTCGCACCGTCAACAACCCGCACGTACCCAGCACCATCTCCTGGCGTACGTTCAGTACTCTGTCCGAAGGCACGGCACGCAGAAGTCCGAAGTAACGATTCCCCGGCCGCGGCTGTCTAACGAAGTGATGAGCCGCAAGTGGATCCTCGCCGCGATCCTTTTCCTCACCGTTGCCTCGGCGCCGGTTCTGTTCGCGCCGCCGCTGGGTGAGCTTCAGCTGGCGTGGCAGGGCACGGATCCCTACGTCTCGAGCAACGTTCTCGAGCACGCGCGTGCCGTGCGGCCGTACCTCCTTGGGCGCCGCGAGGCACTTCGAGATCGAAGCAGAGGCCACCTCATTCTCAAATTCTGGGGTATGCCTTCGCCGGCCCGGGTCGTCTTTTACGACCTTCTGCGAACGCGATACGCCATCCGTGCATCGACGGTCGGCGGTTGCCTGATCACGACGGGTGGCGAGGCGGAATGGGCCGGATACAACGACGTGATGATGCGCGAGATCGAACAGCGTCACGGCCGCGGCGCGGTCGATCTGCTTTGGAGCGAAGCCAAGCTGGTATACCAGCAGCGGTATCTTCGGAAGTGACTCTGGCGGGCAAGTGGGCGGCGGGCAGCGGGCAGAGCAAGACAAACTTCCTGCCCGCTGCCCGCTTGCTCGCCGCCCGCGAGGACAGACAAGATTGTCTGTCCTCCACTTCGACTACTGTTTCTTCTGCTCGAGCTCCTGCACCCGTGACTGCAACTGCTCGATCGTCCGCTGCTGCTGCTGCACGACCTTCGTCAGCACTGCGGCGATGTCCATCGGGGAAAGCGCCTTGTGATCCGTGGTGGCGACGAGATCCGGCACATCCTCGGCGATGAAGCCGACGTTCATCTCGCGCGGGTTCGCCTTGTACGCGAACGTCACCGGCTGCAGTGCCTTCACCGCCGCGAGGGCCGCGTTGTCGTCGAGCGAGTGGATGTCCTGCTTCAGCTCGCGGCTCGACGCATTGAACCAGGTCCCGGCGTCGAGACGCGCGCCGCTGCTGTGATGAATCTGAAAGAGCGGCGCCGCGACGCCCATACCAAGCCTGCCGGTGCTGTCGAGCACCAGCGTGTTTCCGGGCGCGGAAGACTTGATGATGAACGGGTTGAACTCGTGATTCACGTCACGCACAAAGAAGTTCGCGTCATTCGCCACGATGTCCCACGCCTGGAACGGCGACGTGCTCTGTTCCATGCGGATGGTGGGAGAACCGACGACGCTGATCGTCAGGTCTTTGGCGGGCGTAGACGTGCGCAGGCCGATGCGTCCCGTGCTGTCGAGATAGAGCGCATTGTTCGGCGTCGATCCTTCGATGAGCAGCGGAACGGTGGCGGCGGTGAGGTCTTCGACGAAGAACTTGTTCGCGCCGCCGCTGCTGATGTCGTTCGCGCTCAGCTGCCAGTCGGTGCTCGCGAAGCCGACGCTCGTCGACGTGTCTTCGAACTTCAGGCGCGTGTTGTTCTCCTTGAGCTTCGCCGAGGCCAGACCGTACGACTCGGCGTTCGTGCAATCGAGACCGGCGCAGACTCCGCCCTGCGCGGAGACGTCGTCGGCGAAGAACGTATTCGGCGCCGGCAGCGAAGGCCGCGCGAGGCGCTCGACCTTATCCGGCGAAACCACCACGCCGTTGGCGACGGTGAATGAGCCGGACTGCACGAGCGGATCGGCTTCGCCGCGGTTGGTGCGCAGTTCGTACGCGTACAGACCGTCGGCGAGACCCGGCAGCCGCAGCATCGGATTCATGCCGCCCGCGAACGTCTCGCGGATCACTTCGCCGTCGGGCTTCTGCACCGAGAGAACCGTCATCGTGGCATCGGTCTCCGCCATCCATTCGATCGCTCGGGCGCTGGTGAGGAACCGTCCCGATCGTTGCTCACGATCGGCGCCGAATGCAAGGAAAGGAATCGATGCGACGAGAACCAGGAGAGAGAGAAATTTTGAACGCACGTAACCTCCTAACAGTTTGAAAGTAGACGAGGGCCTGCTTGCCGGAATGATGGATTGTCGCGGCGCGAGAAATATGGGACGCGGGGGTCGCGCGGGCCGTGTGCTGCGTCACGTCGAGCGCAGGTATGATCGAAGCCCGTGTCCACGACGTCCTACGATTGCCCGAACTGCGGCGCCAACGTTCGCGACGACGGCGAGAGCGAGATCATTCGCTGCAGGTTCTGCGGGACCGACGTCGCGATCCCGCGCATGCGCCGTGCGCCCTCGCGCGCCGCGCTGGAAGCGGAACGCGATCAGCTCCTGAGCCGCGAAAATGAGTTGGGCATTCGAATCAAACAGGCGGGCGCGCGCACCGTCGAGGACTACGTCGTTCCGCCCATCGGCTGTTGCGGTCTCTACTTCGCCCTCTTCGTCGCCGGTGCCCTTATTCTTTCCGCCCTCGGTCTGAAGGACTCGAAGGAGCACGTGCGCATCGTCGGTGGCATCGCCACTCTGGCCGCGGTCGTCGGCCTCCCGGCCATCATCTGGCTGCGCGAGAAACGCCGGCGTGCGCGCGTCGCCGCCCTGGAGCGGGAGCACATCGTTGACCGCCGACTGCGCGACGAACGCCTTCGCGAAATTGCCCAGCAGTTGGACCTGTATCATTCCGACTGATGAGCTACGTCGACGAAAACCTCCTGCCTGGCGAACGCGTCGTGTATCGCGCGCGACTCCATCCCATCATCTACACGTGGGCGATCCTCCTCGCGATCGTGGGCGCCGCGGCGGCGGTGTTCGGGATGCTCGCCGAGGGACTGATCTGGATCTCGTGGGCCGGCGCGGCGGTGCTCCTCTTCGCGGCGATCCTGTTCGGAGTGAGTCTCATCAAGTCGTCGTCCTCGGAGTTCGCGGTGACGAACCGGCGCGTGGTGATCAAGGTCGGCGTTGTTCGCCGGCACACCGTCGAGTTGCTGCTGCAGCAGATCGAAGGGATCGGCGTCGATCAGACCGTAGTCGGGCGGATGTTGAACCTCGGCAGCATCGTCGTCATCGGCACCGGCGGGACGAAAGAACAGTTCACGAACATCGCCAACCCGCTCGAGTTCCGGCATCAGGTGCAGGCGCAGACCGCTGGCGGATACGAAGTCGCCGCACCGGCTGCTGCGGTGGCGGCGGCGGTGGCTCCCGGCGGAACGTATTGCGGCGCGTGCGGGACACAGAGTCCCGCAGGCCGCGAGCTTCTGCTATCGCTGCGGCAAGCCGCTGGTGACGCCGTAATGCCGCTGAGTGACCTTCTCACGAACAACCGCGCCTGGGCGGAGGAGATGCTCCGCCAGGATCCCGAGTTCTTTACGCGCCTCGCGGAGCGGCAAACGCCGCAATATCTCTGGATCGGTTGCTCCGACAGCCGTGTGCCGGCGAATCAGATCGTCGGCCTGTTGCCCGGCGACATGTTCGTGCACCGCAATGTCGCCAACGTCGTCGTGCACACCGATCTCAATAGCCTGTCGGCGATTCAATTCGCGGTCGACGTATTGAAAGTGAAGCACATCATCGTCTGCGGCCACTATGGCTGCGGCGGCGTGCTCGCGGCATTACGCGACGACAAATTGGGATTGATCGACAACTGGCTGCGCCACGTGCAGGACGTGCGCATGAAACATCAAGCCGGAAATCGATTCGCTGGAGAGCGAAGAGAGGCAGCACCACCGATTGTGCGAATTGAACGTCATTGAGCAGGTGGTGAACGTTACCGGCACGACCATCGTGCGCGATGCGTGGGCGCGCGGCCAATCGCTGGCCGTGCATGGCTGGATCTACGACATCCACGACGGCATCATTCACGACCTCGATATCAAGCAGCAAGGGCGGCCCTGAGGCCGCCCTTTCCACTTCTTCGATGAGCTCCATGAGCACTCGCGTTTCGACGCATCCGGCGTCGTCGATGAAGGCCTCGATGTCGTGAAGCCCCATCAATAGCCTGCGCGGTTCGTCGAGCAACGTGCGGCGCTTGATCTCCGCATTGAGCCGCGTGTGCAACTCCGGATCGGCACGCAATGCGCGGCGAAGGCGGAAAATCGCGCTGTCCCGCGAGCTCTGCTCCTGACGCCGGTTCTGCTCTGCATACGGAACGAACGACTCGCGGAAGCGGCGTCGCTTGCAGTACGTCCTCCAGTGTCCATACGCGTGATCGCCGATGAGCGACTTCGGCAGAATCGCGCGCACGTACTCCAGTGCCTCCTGCGTCGACATCCCTTCCGTGATCGCTTCGCACCAGCGCATGAAGTGATGGAGCTTGTCGCCGCTGCGGCGGTCCCGCACGATGTCATTCACCCGCACGTCCCGCAGCAGATCCGCCGCCGTCTCCTCATGATCTTCGACCCGGACTTCGACATGAATGGCATGGCGAAGCGCGCGCTTGCGACCGGCCTTTGCCATCCGCGCATACCGCCGATACGTCGACGGAAGAATGCTCCGGATCATGTCCCTCAACTTGTCGTTTCTCATAAAACAAAAAGCCCCTTCGGCGTTGAATGGCCGAAGGGGCTCGCGAGCCGGCGATTCACAATGAATCGTTACGTGCTCGGGAGACCTCCGGCGGGTGATTGCGTCATTGGTCTGGTCATGTGCAAGGGACGCGCATTGTACGGCTGAGCGACCGGTTCTTGCAACGCGTTCAGACCGGAGGTCATGCAATGAGCAATGAACTGAAAGGCAAACGCGTGGCGATTCTCGTGACGGATGGGTTCGAACAGATCGAAATGACCAGCCCGCGTGAGGCTCTCGAAAACGCAGGCGCGAAATGCGTGCTCATCTCTCCCAAGGACGGCAAAGTCCAGGGATTCAAGCATCACGACAAAGCCGACGCATTTGAAGTCGAGCTCCCGCTGCAGCGTGCGGACGCCAGTGAATTCGACGCCGTGCTTCTGCCGGGCGGCGTCAGCAACAGCGACGCGATTCGCATCGACAAGAAGGCCCAGCAATTCGTGCAGGAAATCGATCGCGTCGGAAAGCCGATCATGGTCATCTGCCACGGCGGCTGGCTCCTCATTTCCGCCGGACTCGTCAAAGGCCGCACGATCACGACCTGGCCGACCCTGCAGGACGACATGCGCAATGCCGGCGCGAACTGGAGAGATCAGGAAGTGATTCGCGACCGCAACTGGGCCAGCAGCCGCAAGCCTGATGATTTACCGGCATTCAATCGCGAGTCGGTGCGTTTGCTCTCGGAAGGAGCGACGACGCGTGCACAAGCGACGGATCGAGATTCTTTGGAGGTGAGGCAGTAACTCGTCTGTCCTCCACTTCAAGACGCCGTCCCGAGGATCCGCTTGAGCAGCGCGAGATCCTTCTCGTTCGCGCGGCGCATCATCCTCGCCATGAATGGTGCGAACACCGCGGCAAATCCGCTCGGGTTGCCGCGGTTTCGCAGCGTCATGTGCGTTCCGCCGCTCGCGTTCGGCGTGAACGTGTAGGTCGTCTCCATCGGAAACGGCCCCTGTGCCGTGCGCATGACGAGCCGCTCGTTCGGAATCAGCTCCGTGATTTCGTACGTGTACGCGATCCGCCGGCCGAGGAAGTGCGCGATGAATGCGATCTGCGAGCCGAGGCGCAGCGGCTTCGGTGTCTTCCACTCCACGCTCTTGATGTTCACGTACCACTGCGGCGCGTGGTCCGGATCGGCGGCGTAGTCGAACACTTCCGCGGGTGGACGCGCTATGTCTGTCTCGGTGACGACATCGACATTCAAGGTCAATCCTTACTCACCGCGAAATACAACGCCACCGGCCCGAGGGTGATCGTCACCACGATCAAGCAAAGAATGGCGATGCTCGCGGTCGGGATGTTCATGATCTCGACCGCGCGCAGGAGCCAGGTTTTCAGCGTGTCGCCGAACGAGAGGCTCCCGACGATCGTGAGCACGAACGCGATCGCGGCGACGATCGACGAGGCTTGCACGTAGGTCATGGTCCGCGAGGCGACGCGGGCGGCTTCCTGCCGTTCGCGCCGCTGGATCCGCCACCACACCACCCCCGAGGTCGGGACCTCCGCGCGCGGCGTGTCCGCGGCGATCGCGGTCGCGACGAGGACGAGATCGCCGCAGATTGCGCAGGCGTTTGCATGTTGGCGCAGCTCCGCTTCACACGCATCCGGCCAGCGGCCGGCCATCAGGGCGTCGACGATTTCGGATTCGCGGGTGCAGATCATTGGGGGCTCCTGCGAAGCAGCGCGGCCAGTTTGCGGCGCGCGCGGAAAAGAAGCAGTTTGATGCTTGCCGATTTCAGGCCGAGGATCTGCGCGATCTCTTCGTGAGACGCGCCTTGTCCGTACGCGAGCCAGAGCATTTCGCGCTGCCGCGGCTTGAGCCGCTCCATCGCTTTCGCCAGATCCGCCCGTCCCTCGGCGCGGCTCGCGGTGCGATCGTCGGCCGCCAGCTCATCGTGCTCCGGCAGCGGCACGATCTCCGCCGTCCGCTGCCGCCGCGACGCATCGCGCGCCAGGTTCGTGGCGATGCAGAACAGCGCGTTGCGCCGGTGCGTCTCGTTCTCGTAAGCCGCACCGGCGCGATAGAAGCGGTAGTAGGTTTCCTGCAGCAGATCGTCGGCGGCGTGGCGGTCGCGGGTCATGCGTACGAGATACGCCCACACGCCCCGCGAGGTCCGCTCGTAAAACGCGCGAAACGTCTCCTCGTCCATCAGCGGCATCGCGCGCGATTCCGTATCCGCACGACCGCCGGCTTCCGAGAGCGCATCGCCCATGATTGCGTCGACACTGAATCGCATCATTCGCCGGTCGTTGCCTCAGCGGGAGGTTGCCACAAACCGAGCCGCCGCGAAAGCATGTAGGAGACGACGGCCGACACGATGAACCCGGCGCCGATGGTGATGCCGAGGGTTCCCATCGCCGACAGCGGCTGCGACACGTCCTTGTCGGCGACGCTCCAGCTGACGAGTTGCATGCCGACGCCCGCGGCCGCGAGCACGATTCCTACCTGCACCGACCACAGCACGCGGCTGATCGGCGCCGAGAGCGCGCGCGGCGTGTCGAGCTGGATCGGCGCGGACTCCAGGAAGTGCCGCCCCGCCGGCGTGTTGACGTACTTCAGCAGGTCCTCGTTCGCCGCGAAGCGATCCAGCAGTTTGTTGTGTACCTCGGACTGCATGCGCGAGAGGCGGTTCCAGCGGCGATGGTCGATGACGGTCTTGATCACCCAGATGAACACGCCGCCGAAGAACATGAACGCCCCGAAGATCGAGATCGTCTCGATGAGCCGGTTCCACATCCGCGCGCTGTTCGTCTCCGGCACCGGATCGCCCGGAATCCAGATCGAATCGAGGTAATACGACGGGTTGTGCGGGACTTCGGGATGCGTGGTGACGAACGCCGCGAGCGCGGGATAGTTGGAGATGTAGGACTGATTGGTGAACAGCGTCGGATCGAGCTTCAGCGTCTTGGCCACTTGCGGCGGCAGACGGTTGAGGATCTGGTTTAGCTGCTCGCGCGTTTCCGAGCTGTCGATGTCGGTGACGACCGTGGTGGTGGTCTTCTGGGCCGGCGTTTCCGCCGTGGCCGTGGTCGTCGTTTCCTGCGCGAAGATCGGCAGGGCGATCACCACGAGTAAGAGGAGGCGGCGAAGTAAGTTAGCGGTCATTCAGTTAGCTCCTGACCGCTTGATACGCAAGGTGGGGAGGAGGGTTAACACTCACGCCGCGGAAAGCGGCCGCAGCGCGTCTCCGTCCATTGTCGTGACGGCGACCCCGTCGCGATAGGCGATGCGATGCCCGGCCACGGCGCGGACGCGCTCGCTGCTGGTGAGGATGCCGGTGAGGTTGAGCGGATCGGCGGCGCTGATGACGTGGAGGATGTGATCGGGCGCGGTGCGGCGGATTTCGCGCAGTTTCTCGACCGCCTCCGGCAGCGCGAACTGCTCTCCGGACATGCCGCTGACGAAGCGGCCTCCGCGAATCTCGCCGCGCGCCTCGAGGCGGCGGTAGACCCGCGCCAGCTCGCGCCACGGAGCGGCATTCGCCTCGCGCACCGCCAGCCGGCGGAAGACGATGCCGTAACGGCGGAGGAGGATGCGCGCCTGGGTCTCGACGTCGACTTCGCTTTCTTCCACCAGCGACCAGCGTCCCGCGAGCGCTTTCCGTTCCGTCGATGAGATCAGCGCACGCAACCCGGCGAAGCCATCTGAGGTGATGAGTCCCGCCGACACGAGCTCGCCGAGCGCATCCTCGGAGCCAAGATCGCGCGCGAACGACGCGCCTTTCGTGCGCAGGATCTCGAGGATCTGCTTCCCAGTGGAGGACAGACAATCCTGTCTGTCCTCAGGCGGGCGGGACGCCCGCCCCCCAAACAACGCAATCGGTGTTGCCGAGACGAGTGACGTCTCGGCAGGCGACACCCGCGCCCAACTCACCTCCCCGCCGAGGCAAAGCATGTCCAGCAGCGCCGGCTCGTAGTGCGCCACGCGCAACGGCAGAACGCTGCGCTCCCACGCGCTCGCCGCGACTTCGAATCCATCGAGCTGCGCGATCACTTCTCTCAAACCGTCGACACCTGTTAGGCGCGAGGACGGCGTCGCGTGCTGCCATTCGAAGAGAAACCGCGTGAAGTCGGTCGCGGTGACGGGCTCGATCTCGGCGCGCAGGCGATGCAGCGTGTAGCGATGGATGCGCGCGAGCAAACGCCGGTCGCACCATTCGAGCTCGCGTGTTTCAAACGATCCGCGCAGCACTGCGCCCTCGGCTTCGAGCGAAAGCAGCGCCTGAATCCGCGTCGCGCTCTTCGATCTGCAGCGACGCGGCGAGCGCGCGGGCGGTGGTCGGGCCGGTGATCGTCATCCGCCCGCGGATCAACTCGACGAGCGCTTCCTCGCGCGTCCACGCGCGATTGCGCGACGGCGGCGCGCTGATCGGCGCGGTCCAGGTCGGATGCACGGCCAGCAATTCCGGCAGCCGTTCGGCGGTGATCCATCGATTGTTGATGAGTGCCGCGCGCCGCGCCGCGACGAGCACCTCGAATCCATCGTGCTGCAGCTCGTCGACGGTGAGGAACGATGCGGTCAGCAATGCATCGTGCAGCTCGTCGGCATCGCGCGGATCGGGACGCTCTTCATCGCGCACGCGCTCGATCGCGGCCGCGTCGAGCGTGCCGTAGTCGTTCGAGCCCGCGCCGCGGCGCTGGTAGACGGCCTGCGTGCGGCGCTCTTCGAGCGGCGCGTCGTCGAGGAACGCGTACGGCTTGGCGTTGAGGATCTCGCATGCGAGCGGAGACGGCTCGGGCGTGTCGCGCGCGAGGCAGCGGATCTCGCCGCTGTGAATGCGCGTGAGCACGTCCGCGAGGCCGTCGAAATCCATCGCCTCCTCGAGGCAGTCGCGCACGGTCTGATTGACGAGGGGATGATCGGGGATCTCGCGGTCGCCGGCGATGTTCTCGAAGCACGCCGCGGCGTCGGGAAACACCGCGGCCATCAGATCGTCGGCCATCGATCGCTGCAGCTGCGGCGGTACTTTGCGGCCGTTGCGGTTGCGCGGGATGGCCAGCGAGATGGTCGTGTTCCAGCGCCAGCGCGTCTGGAACACCGGCGCGTCGAACATCGCCTGTACGAGCACGTCCCGCGCGGTCGCGGGATGGAGATAGCGGAAGACGTCCGCGAGCGGAAATGAATGCTGCGGGCCGAGCGACAACAGCACCGCGTCCTCGGTGGCCGCGGCCTGCAGCTCGAAGTTGAACTGCCGGCAGAAGCGCTTGCGCAACGCGAGCCCCCACGCTTTGTTGATGCGGCTGCCGAACGGCGCGTGGATGACGAGCTGCATCCCGCCCGACTCGTCGAAGAAGCGCTCGGCGATGAGCGTGTCCTGCGTCGGCAGCTCGCCGAGGATGCGTTGGGTGTCTTCGAAATAGCTGATGAGCTGTTGTGCGGCGGCTTCGGGCAGCTCCTCCGGTGTCATTCCGAGCGTAGCGAGGAATCCCCCGGTTGTGCACGAGGCAGGGGATTCCTCGCCGTCTGCGCGACTCGGAATGACACGCCTTAAATCGCTCACCGTTCGCGACAGCTCATCGCTCCTCGCCGGCGCTTCGCCGAGCCAGAACGGAATCGTCGGCGGCGCGCCTTTCGCGTCGGCGACGCGCACCGTGCCGCTCGTGACCTGCAGGATCTGCCACGACGCATTGCCGAGCTGGAAGATGTCGCCGGCCGTGCTCTCGATCGCGAAGTCCTCATTGAGGGTTCCGATGAACGTGTCTTCGCCTTCGAGGATCACGCGGTAGTCCGCGACTTCCGGAATCGCGCCGCCGCTGGTGATCGCGAGCATGCGCGAGCCGCGTCGCCCCCGCACCTCGGCATTGACTTCGTCGCGATGCACGAGCGCGCCGCGGCGTCCGCGTTTCGTGGCGAAGCCGTCGGCGACCATCTTCAGCACGTCGTCGAAGTCCTTGCGCGCGAGCTCGCGATACGGCCAGGCGCGCCGCATCAGCGCGTACATCTGTTCTTCCGAGTAATCGCCGCACGCCGACTCGGCCACGATCTGCTGCGCGAGCACGTCGAGCGGCGCTTCGTGCGCGACGATGCGATCGAGCTCGCCCTGCTTGATCGCGCGCAAGAGCGCCGTGCATTCGACGAGATCGTCGCGCGACATCGGAAAAACGCCGTCCCTTCGGCATGCCCGAGACGGTGTGTCCCGAACGGCCGACGCGCTGCAGGAGCGTGGCGATGCGATGCGGCGATCCGATCTGAATGACGAGATCGACATGTCCGATGTCGATGCCGAGCTCCAGAGACGCCGTCGCCACGAGCGCCTTCAGCTGCCCGTTCTTCAATCGCATCTCTGCATCGAGGCGTTTCTCTTTCGAGAGACTGCCGTGATGCGCCGTGACCGCGTCCTCGCCGAGGCGCTCGCTCAGATGCCGCGCCACCCGCTCGGCCATGCGCCGCGTGTTCACGAACACGAGCGTCGTGCGGTGCTCCTGAATGAGCGCCGTGATGCGGTCGTAATACTCGCCCCACACCTCATGCGCCATCACCGTCTCGAGCGCGGAGCGCGGGATCTCGAGCGCGAGATCCATCTCGCGCTTGTGGCCTTCGTTGACGATGACGCATTCACCCGCCGCCGTCAGATACTTCGCCACATCCTCAATCGGCTTCTGCGTCGCCGACAACCCGAGGCGCAACAACGGCGCGTTCGCTACTTCCTGTAGACGCTCCAACGTGACCGCTAAATGCGCTCCGCGGCGCGTTCCGATGACGGCGTGGATCTCGTCGACGATCACCGTGCGCGCGGTGCGAAGCATCTCGCGCGACTTCTCCGCGGTGAGCAGCAGGTACAGCGACTCGGGCGTGGTGACGAGGATGTGCGGTGGCTTGCGCAGCATCGCCGCGCGCTCGGACTGCGTCGTGTCGCCGGTGCGCACGGCCGCGGTGATGCGCGGCGCAGCGAGTCCCAGCTCTTCGGCGACGCGGCGGATTCCTTTGCGCGGTTCCGCCAAGTTCTTGTGAATGTCGGTACTTAGCGCCTTGAGCGGCGAGACGTAGACGACCCGCACTTCATCCGGCAGCGGCGCGTCGAGTCCTTCGACGAAGAGATCGTCGAGCGCGGTGAGAAACGCCGCCAGCGTCTTGCCGGAGCCGGTCGGCGCGGCGATGAGCGTGTGCTTCCGTTCGCGAATCGCCGCCCACCCCTGCGTTTGCGCAGGCGTGGGCGTGCCGAGGGTGTCTGAGAACCAGCGTTGAACGACGGGGTGAAATCGGGCCAGGGGCATTCGCTTTAGTTTATCCCGCGTCGTCCTCAGGGGATGGTCTTACACTTGTTGTAGATGCCGTCGGTCGCTGCCGGCGGCAGGGATCCCGGCGGGAACACGCTGTTGAATTCGGGGATGAGTGCGGCGATGTACGCCGCGATGTGCTGATAAAACGCCTGGACGGCGAACTGCACGCTCTTGTCGTCCGCATGCGTCGGCCCCTTCACCGAATGGTTGTACGTCCCCGGGAACTGCTCTGTCGGAAGATTGGCGTAGTTCAAGTTGAGCACTCCCCGTTTCGCGACCAGCGCGGCGACGAGAACGCCGATGCAGTTCGTGCCCGGGAGGTCCTTGCTGTAGATCCCCTGGATCTTGTCGAGCTGGTTCCACGCCCGCGGAACGACATCGATCGAGTTCTCGATGTTCCGGTTCCAGGAGCCGGTCGGTCCGCTGCCGGCCGCCGGGAATCGCTGCGCGAACAGGCTGGCCAGGGCCGCGTCGCCGGGAGTGGGGCCGGCGCTGGGATAGACGTAGACGGCGCCCCATTTCGAGAGATCGAATCCGAGGTTGGCGGAGAGGTCGAGCGCCAGCGAGGGAGCGAGCGCCCCTCCGAGACTGTGTCCGGTGAAAATGAGCGTCGCGTTCTTCGCGGCCACCTTGGTGAGGTATTGCTGGATCGTCTCGGCGCTCGCGAACGCCGAGCGCCGGAACACCAGTTGTTCGAGGATGTCGAGGCCGAGCCGCGTTCCCTGCGAGGTTCTCGCCCCCGTGGAGCCGAACGGGACCAGGAACGACACCTCGAGGTCCTCGGTGAAGAGGTCGAACATGGAGACAGCGTTCGTTCCGGCGATGGCGACGATGTACACCGGATTGACGCCGTCCGTTCCCTTGGCCACGAGCACCGTGTTGTCCGCGACTCCCGAGTTGCCGAGCTCCTGAACGACCGGGCCCCACGCCAGCTCCCACCCCCGGCCGAGATACTGCACGTTCCCGGACGTGACCGAGTCGAAGCGGTCTTTCACCGCCTTCTCGAGCTGGGCCACCGAGCCCTTCATGTTCGCGGCGGCGTTGCAGATCATCGAAAAGACGAACGTCTTCTGCTGCAATGTGTATGCGGCCATCGCTCTCTCCTTCTGTTTTTGCTGAAGCTGCTTATGGAAGGAGAGCCAGTAGGAATGAAATCCCTACCCCGAGTGGCGATGGAGCGCTACCACCACTGCCACGTCCCGATGACGTGATTCTCGAACGCGAAGGTCGAATCGTTTTTCACGATCACGCGCACCCAGCCGACGTCGGGCGAGCCGGGGACTTCGAGGCGGATGAGGTTCGGGACGTCGCGCCGCGGGTGATCGACGGTGTACTCGTGATCGTCGCCGTGAATGACGAGCACCGGCTTCCGGAAACGCCGCGCTTCGTCTTCGAGCGTGCTGATGAACGGCTCCCAGGCGGCGTGATACTTCGGATCGATCTTCTCGAACGGCGGCGTGCCGTGAAAGGCGATCACGACGGCGCGCGCGTTCGTGCGCTTCGCTTCTGCGAAGGCGTCGCGTGTCCACGCCGCGGCCGCGTTCGTGCGCCGCTTCGCGGCTTCATCGTCGGCCGTGGCGCGATTCGGAAACGGGTCCATCGCGTTGAAGCTGCCGGGCATGTTGACCGTCGCGAAGAGTATGTTCTCGTGCCGCCAGCGCCGGTTTTCGGCGAACTCTTTCTCACTGCCGTAGAAAATTTGACGAAGACGGGCGAGGCGTTCTAACGGCGCGTGCGATCCCGAGCCGCGCTCCCAGCAGTCCGTCCACTCGTTGTCGCCGGGCGTGTAGAAGACCGGCGCGCGCAGCGCATCGAACTGCCGCTTCGTCTTCCGGTACATCGCGTCGCTGCACGGATGCCACCAGATGTCGCCGACGTGAATCGTGAAGCGGAGGTCGTACGCATCGAGCTCGCGGCGCAGCAGGCGGTAGCGCAGCTCTTCCCACCAGTAATACGGTGCGTCGCCCATCGCCGCGAACGAGAACGCGCCGGCCGGATTCGGCTCCGGCTCCGGCGCGGGGCCTTTCAGCAGGATTGCCACCGCCGCGAGCAAGCCGACGATGGTGGCCGCGCGCTTCACCACGTCGCTCTCGCGATCCGCGCCATGACCCGCTTCGCTTTCGCGTTGTCTTTGAATCCGCGCGTCAGGACGACGAGGACGTAGCTCGAGCCGTCGGGACGGAAGACGAGCGCGGCGTCGTGGGAGATCTCGGGGATCCAGCCGGTCTTGTGCGCGACGCGTGTGCCGCGCGGCAAGCCCGCGGGAATGCCGTCGTTGTGCTCCTGGCCGAGGAGGATGTCGATCATCTTCGCCGAGGCCTCGGACGAAATCACGCGGCGCTCCGCGAGGGCGCGGAACGTGAGCATCAGGTCGTACGCGGTCGTGGTGTTGTTCATCCCGGCGTGATACGCCTTGTCGTCTTCGACGCCGCGCAGCACGCGGATCTCATTGGCGCCAATCGACTTCATGATCTCCATCACCTTCGGCGCGCCGATGAATTCGATGACGATGTTCGTGGCCAGGTTCGAGCTGCGGTCGATCATCCGCCGCACCAGTTCTTCGAGCGGGAGCTCGTTTCCGACCTGCTCGTACAGCTGCGGATCGGAGTCCTCGCGCGCCTCGAGCGCGTAGTGCGAGCCGTCGAAGATGCTGACGAAGTCGTTCTTCACGCGCACCGGCTGCTCGAGACGCAGCTCGCCGCGCGAGACCGCTTCGAAGACGCCGAACATGACCGGCACTTTCATCGTGCTCGCGGCGTGGAAGACGACGTGCTCGTTGCGGAGGAGACACCCCTCATCCGGCCTTCGGCCACCTTCTCCCCGCAAGCGGGGAGAAGGGCTCTCGCCGCGAGCCTCCCGAGTGCCCCTCTCCCCGCCTGCGGGGAGAGGGTGGCCCGAAGGGCCGGGTGAGGGGCCGCGCATCTCGCAATACGCCACGGCGATCGTCTGCTGCGAATGCGCGGCGATGATGCGATCGACGCGCTGCTCGAGGCTCGTGGTGGCGCACGCGCCGAGGAGCAGGGTGAGGAGGGCGAGCGTCAGAAGCCGGCGCGGTACCAATACGGTGTCTCCTTTGCCCACTCCGTCTTGCCGTAGCGGTGATGCAAGACGTTGAACGCTTTCTCCGCGAGCGCGTCGGTGTCGGCGTCGCCGCAGGAATGGCGCGTGCCTTTGATCGCGATCGAGAGATTCTCGGCGACACGCGGGTCGTGCGGTTGGGTGTTGGCGAGGTCGAGGAACGTGCGCAGCAGCCAGGTTGCGCCGGAGCCGAGCTCTCGGAGCGCGCGCACTTCTTCATCCGCGGACGTCTCGCGAAGGAACGGCGGAGGCGCGAGGCCTTTCTCCGGATTGTGGAGACACCACCACCCGCCGCCCACCTCCTCGTAGTCAAAGGAGGGGCCGCCGTACCACTCGACGTTCGGCTGCTGTCCCGCGTGATGGGCGATCAGATCGGCGGCGGCGAAGCGCCGCTGTGCGCCGCGGGCCTTGCGCCACGCGGTGAATCGCTCTTCGATGGCGGGACGCATGGCGAAGATGAGCGGTGCGAGGCGTGCGGCGACGTCTTCGCGGTCGAGCAGGATCGCGCGCGTCCAGGCGGCGATGAGGATCGGCTTGCGGATCTCCTCGTGAATGTCCTTCGACGTCGCGGCGTCGGCGAGCATCTCCAGCGGCATCCACTCGTTGATCACCGCCGCAACGTCGGGCGCGAGCAGCGGATGCTCGAACGGCTCGACGGTCTGCTCGACGTCGGTGCCGACCGGCATCACCTGCGCGTCACGGAAGTATTCGGCGAACGAACGGGCCATGCCGCGCCGCTGCGCGAGCAGGAGGTTGCGCGAGGACGTCGGGAGTTTGGTCTCGTCGAGCGCGAGAGCAGCATCGAGGACAGAGCGAGCAGGACGCAAGCGCGCGCGGTGATAGGCGAGCATCGGATAGGCCGGCGAGTCAGGGCCGATCTTCGCCGCGGCTTCGAGCAGTTCGTCCACATCGCTCGGCGCATCGACGGCGATCGCGGCGGCGAGCCAGTGCACCTTCTTCGTCGCCTTCCACTGCGCGGTCACGTCGCGGCCGCTCTGGAATGCGCGAATCCAAACGGTCAGGTCGTCGTCGCCCGTGCGGTCCGGATCGTCGAGCAAGTACGTGTAATCGTCGAGCGCATGCTTCGCTTCATCCGCATTTGCGGCGCTATTCATCAATGTTCCGGCGAGCTCGGTCAGTCGCTGTCCGGGATGCAGGCGAAAGGCGGTGAAGTTCAGGAGCTGCCGCGTTTGCGGGTGCAGCGGAGCCATGGAGGCGTCGGTGAGAATTGCCCGCAGATCGCGTTCGCCTTCTTCGTACGATGTGCGGCGCAGCAGCGCGCGTGCGGCGACGAGGCGCGCGGTCTGCCACCACGGCGACGATTTGTCGGCGGCGATGGCGAGGAACTGCGTGCGCGCTTCGACGTACTTCGTCGCGTAGAAATTCGCGGCGGCAATCTGGTACGCGCGGTCGTAGCGGATGAGCGCGGGCAGCGAAGCGTCCGCCGGCTTCGGCACGGCTTCGCCCTGGTAGCAATTCGAGAACACGGTTTCCTGCGCCTCGAGCCAGCTCAGCACCGCGGGACTGTTCGCGCCGAAGCGCGCCACGCGGTCGCGCAGCACGGCCATCGCCTTACGGAACGACTCGTTCGTGCAGTTCGTGAACCATCCATAGGCGCCGCCGGAGCGGTATGCGTACGGCGTGGACGGCACCTGCGTTCCACGGATTTGCGCGCGCAGGGCATCCCAGGCTTGTTGCTGATCCTCTTCCCGGACTTCGCCGAGGCGCCATTGGAGAAGATCGCGGAAGCCGGCGCGATCGGCGTCCGAGGGAGGATTGCCGCTGAGCCAGCGATAGGCGACGACGAGATGCGAGCGCGCGTACTCGCGGCCGATGATGCCGATGCGGCCGTTGACGTACTCCTCGATCGGCGCGTCGGGGCGGATGCGGAACGAAAACGCCGGCGTGTCATCGAAGCTGCACGGCACGGCGGTGGCCGCACAGAGCGCGATCAGTACCGCGACGCGAACTGCTCTGCGTCTTTCCACGCTGCCTCCGTCCACGGTTTGGAATGGAAGACCCACACGCGGCGCGCGTGCGGAAACGTGAGCGGCTCGTCGAGCGCGACGCCGATGCTCGCGCGGCAGCGCGGCTCGACGAAATCCTCGCCGCGCGCGAGACGTGCCCGAATCGCGCGCGCGTCATTTCCCATGCGGAAGAGCATCGGGATAGCGTCGTCGATCGGCAGATCGCGGATCCAGCGATCGCCGATGCACCACGACGCGAGTGCGGTGATCGTCAGCCGCGCATCGATCGCGCGGCGGATGTCGAAGAGCAGCGCGCGATAGAACGCGCGCTCCGAGGTCGCGGCGTCGAAATCGATCTGCAGTTCCTCGGCATCATTGAACAGACTGCGAATGGCCTCGAGCGTTGCGCGCCGCTGCTTCGCATCGAGTGTCGGGCTTTCGCGTTTCAATGCGAATCACCGCGACGCGATGCGTCTTCGCCGCGAGCAGCAGCGGATTGCGGCGCGGCGCGATGACCACTCGCTCGCCATCGAGCGTGATCAATCCTGCATAAAACGCGACGGTGTGATGCTCGCCGAGGAAGCGAAGGTCTTCGCGGCGCTCCCAGGCCCACGGGATCATGGAGCTCACCGCGAGCAACGCCGCCGCGACCTGGATCACGGGATTTCCGTCCCATCAATCCGTTTCACAAAATCGGCGCCGAACAACTTCGCCGGCGTGAACGCGCCAGGCTTGCGCGGCGAGCTGAGAATCGTGCGCACGGCTTCGAGCGTGGAGAGGACGGTGAACTGGTAGCCCTCGCGCACCGTCATCGTCATCGTCACTTCGTTTTTACCGTTCGTGACGCGGCCCCAGAGGTGCGTGCGGCCCTGTTCGCGTGCGTTTTCGTCGGGGCCGGCGATGCGGTCGGCGCGTTTGAGGAGCATGCGCTTGATCGGCCCGAACTGCACGAATCGCATCAGCCATCCGAGGCGGCGCAGTTTCGCGATCAGCTTCGGCGGCATCGATTTGTAGACGCGGATGTTCGGGATGCCCGTCGTGTGATACGCGGTCGAGACGTCGCCCCACGGGATCGTCATGGCCAGGCGCTTGCCGACGGAAAACGGGATCTCGCGCACGTCGTACAGCAGCGGCACGACCTTGATCCGGCCGTCGCGGCGGATCGCGCCGCCGAGACCGAGGCCTTCGATCATCGTCTTCGTCGTGCCGCGGCTGGCGCGGTCTTTCGAGGAGTGCCACGCCAGCCACAGCTCGTTCGCGTCGGGCAGCTTCGCCTTCAGCATCGCCGCGAGGCAGTCCGTGGGCACGACGTCGAAGCCCGCGCCGGGCAGCAGGGTGACGTTGTGCTTCACCGCGTCTTCATTGCGCGCGAGCACCTTCTCGAACACCGCGATCTCGCCGGTGATGTCGAGGTAGTGCACGCCGGCGTCGAGACACGCGCGCACCATCGGCTTGCTGGTGTGGATGAACGGACCGGCGCAGTGCAGCACGAGCTCGACTCCGGAGAGATCGGGCGCGTTGAGATCGAACGCCCGCCATTCGCATCCGAGCTCGCGCGCGAGCGGTTCAATCTTCGCCGCGTCGCGTCCCGCGAGCAGCGGCTTCTCGCCGCGCCGCACGGCCTCGCGCGCGATCAATTCACCTGTGTAGCCGGAGGCGCCGTAAATCATCCACATGGCGGTGAATCGTACGCCTGAATCGGAACAATCCGGCGGCCCGCGCGTCACTTCTCATCATGCGCGCCGCACCGATTCTCTTCCTCTTCCTCGCCACCACGCTCCGCGCCGCCGCGCCGGTTGTCCTCGACGCGCAGCTGGTCGGCAATCGTATCCATCTCCCGGTTTCGGTGAACGGCAACGCGCCGGTGGCGTTCATTCTCGATACCGGCGCCGGTACGACGTCGCTCGATGCGGACTACGCGAGCACGCTCGGGATCCAGGGAGAGAGCGGCGGAAACGCGATGGGTGCGGCGGGCTCCGTGCAAATCAAGGTTGCGAAGGACGTCGTTTTTCGCATCGGCGACATCGATCATCGGCGCGCTCGCGCGCCTCTTCTGCCCCTCGGTCCGGTGAGTCTTCGTGCCGGCCGCCCGCTCGGCGGAGTCCTCGGCCAGGACGTTCTCGTGCGCTTTGTCACCGAGTTCGACTACGCCGCTTCGACGGTCACGTTTCACGATCCCGCCACGTTCCAGGCGCCGAACGGCGCCGTGGCGATTCCGTTCAAGCTCGAGCACGGCCTCCCGATGATCCAGGTTCCGATCACGCTCGAGGACGGCCGCACGTTGAACGCGAAGCTGATGGTCGACAGTGGCGCCGCCGCGCCGCTCGTGCTGAAGAAGCATTTCGTCGAGAAGAACAAAATCGACACGTCGCGCGGCATCTCGACGGCGATCGGTTTGGGTGTGGGCGGCGCGACGAAGGAGCGCATGGGCCGTGTCGCGCGCGTCGACGTGGCGGGGGTGGCGCTCGCGAATGCGGTGACGATGTTCTCCGAGTCGACGGCGGGCGCGCTGGCCGATCGCTCCAGCGACGGTCTCCTCGGCGGCGAGATCCTGCGCCGCTTCCGCTTCATCACCGACTATCCGCACAAGCGCCTCTGGTTCGTGCCGACCGACGCGGTGAAGGCGCCGTTCCACTTCGACGGCTCGGGCGTGCAGCTGACCGCGCGCGACGCGACGTTCAGCGCCGTCGACGTCTTTCACGTGCTGCCCGATTCGGCGGGCGCCGAAGCGGGAGTGAAAGCGGGCGATGAGCTCCGCGCGATCGATGGCCGCACAGTGACGGCGGCGCAGCTGCCCGAGATCCGCGAGCTGCTGAAGCAGCCGGGGAAGACGTACACGCTGACGATCTCGCGCGGCGGCGAAGAGAAAGAGATCACGCTGACGACGCGTGCGGTGATTTGAAGGCTGTGGAGCGGCGGGCTCTCAGCCCGCCGAAAAAAGAAACGGCGGGCTAAGAGCCCGCCGCTCCACGTTACTACAGCATTTTCACGAACCTGTTCGCGAGACCCTCGTCGCCGAGGACCACCGTCAGGTTCGCCTTGCCGGCGACTTTCTCCAGCACCTCGAGCTCCTTCAGCTTCATCAGCGTCGGGCTGGACTCGAGGATCTTCGCGGTGTTCGCCTGCATCCGCATCGCCGCCGTCTCTTCACGTCTCGTGATGAGCGACGCCTCCGCGGCTTTCTTCGCTTCCGTGACCCGGTTCATCAACTCCTTCATGTCGCCCGGGAGGATGATGTCCCGGATGCCGATCGTCACGACGTGGATGCCGAGCTCCGTGGCCCGCGACGCGATGCGCGACGCGAGCTCGCGCGCCAGCTCGTCCTTGCCGGCGAGCAGGCCGTCGAGATCGCGTGCGCCGACCGACTCGCGCAGCGCGAGCTGCGCGGCGCGGTACAGCGCCTGCGCCGCACCGTCGACTTCCGTCACCGAGCGCAATGCGTCGGTGATGCGGTAGGCGACGAGCGCGTTCATGCGCAGCGTGACCTTGTCCGCGGTCATGATTTCCTGGCCGCTGATGTCGAGCACGAGCTCCTTCATGTCCACGACGTGGATCTTCACCACGCCCATGTTTTTCCAGAATGCATACACCCCCGCGTCGAGCGTTTCCTGGTACACGCCGTCGCGGAACCAGAGCGCGACGCAGCCCTGCGTCACGGTCAGCATCTCGAGCATCTTCGAAGCCCCGGCCCCTTGCACGATGGCCGTGAGCTCCGCGTGCGCGAACCGCACCGAACGCGCGTCCACGACTTCCACGCGAATGTCGTAGTCGGTCGTCCAGAGCGCATACCGCCCGCTGTCGACAATGGCCGCGAACCGCCCGTCGATCCAGACCAGAGCGCGCTCGTGATCCTTGAGGTCGACCACAATGGCCTCCCCGGCCAGCGCCCCCGACTTCACAATGAGATCGAGGTCTTCGTCGCGCAACCACGGATCGCGCGTCGAGACGATCTGCAGTCTGTATTTCAGAAGCGGATCGGCATACCAGTGCACTCCCGGCCGCAATACAGCGAGAAACTCGCCCTCGCGAAACAGGAGGCCGCGCTCGTGGATTTTGATTTTGTAACGATGAAACATTGTCTTGTGCCTCCTTTCCTTGTAATAGCCTCGGTAAAACCGGCCGGAACCGCGCCTAACGAACACGCCACGCTCACGCTACGGAGCGCTGCGCCGCATTTCGCGTTCGGCCGCATTGTGATCGCACCACAATCGCGGCGTCCCGCGCGCTCACGCGCGCGCTGCAGAGTCTCGCTTGCGCTGCCTTTACGGCAGGCATGTTTCGCGGCCACAATCCCGGCCGGGACGAATAACGTTCGTCAATCGGCAGCACCTTGCATAGAGTGGGATTCGAACCCACTAGCCCTACGGCGGCAAAACCATCCTCGTTTCGATTCCGTGACACGGAACGCATGGGACACACGTGTCATGCGCCGCCGGACTTCGGATCGGCTTTAGCCCAATGGAAAATAGAAACAAAAAGCCCCTTCGGCTCATGGAGGCGAAGGGGCTCGTGAGGAGCGATTCATGGTGAAATCGCTAATTCACGAGCAATCCTCCGGGGACGCGGTCGAGTAATTGATAATTCATGTTCATTTAAGGGTGGCGCACAATAGCATTGTTCATAATGGACGTCAAGCGGCGATTGTCCATTTCTCCAACATTTCCTCGAATCGCGGATCGGCCCGTAATGGATCGAGGCGAGGCTCGACGCCGAGCCAGCCGTAATACCACTCGCCGTCGCGGATGCCCTGGTCCATCAATGCGAAGGCCTGATCGAAATCGCCGAGCGTTCCGCGCAGCCAGGCGCGGTAAAAGGTGAGCAGGTACCGGCTCTTCGCCAGCTCGTCGGTGTTTTCCGCAATGGCGCGCGCCTCGGCGAAATGTCCGGCCTGCGCCAGGATGATGCCCTTCCACACTTCATAATTCGCATTGGCGTCTGTGCGGATGCGGCCGATCGTCGCCAGCGATTCTTCGACGAGGCCGGCGTTCGAGCTGATGATGGCGAGATACGCCCAGGCGTTGGCGTATTCGGGGAACTGCTCGGTGGCGCTGCGCAGGACCGGCACCGCGTGCTCATAGCGGCCCATGGTCGAGAGATACGCGGCGTATGCGGTCATCGCGCGCGGCGAGAGCGGGTCGAGCACGCGCGCGTACTGATACGCGCTTTCGCCTTCCGCATACCGCCCGCTCAGCACGAATTTTTTCGCGCGCTCGATGTATGCCGGCGCGAAGTTCGGATTCAGTTCCAGGACGCGCGTCATCCGCTTGTCGTGCTCGGCGTCGTTGAAGGTCATGCCGGCGGCGAGGGCGAGGTTCCAGTGCGCTTCCGGCAGCAGCTCGTCGAGCGACAGCGCTTTCTTCGCGAGCGCCACTTCCTGCGCCATCGCGGCGCGGGTCGGGAGGATGCCGAGCAATCCGAGGCGCCCGTGCACCAGCGCCAGCGCGGCGTACGGCAGCGCGTAATCGGGATCGACCTCGATCGCGTGATGGAAAAATTCGACGCCGGTTTTCAAACCGTGCGCCGTCTCTTTACCCACCTCGCGCTTGCCGCGCAGATAGGCCTCATACGCCTCGGCATGCGGCGCGCGCTGCTGCCGCGGCGCGAGCTCGACGCGCAGCTCTTCGCACAGATCGCGCGCGATCTCTTCTTCGAGCGGCACGAGATCCGTCAGCTGGCGCCGGTATCTCTTCCCCCACAACGCCGTGCCGTCCGTGGCGCGCACGAGCTCCGCGTCGAGCAGCACCATCCCCGACATCAGGCGCAGTCCGCCGACGAGCACCGCGTCGACGTTCAGCTCCCGCGCAGCGTGCTGCGGATCGTCGGTATCGCGGAAACGGGACGCCGAGGAGCTGGCGATCACGCGCAGCGACGGAATGCGGCCGAGGTTGCGAACCACGTCCTCGGGGATGCCGTCGCTGAGGAACCGCATCTCCTCGCTGCCGGTCGAGTTGCGGAACGGCAGCGCCGCGATCGATGCGATCACCGCGCGGCGGCTCGCAGAGATCGCCGCGATCGTGTTCGACGATATGTTCGACGATAAGGCCATCGCGCTGCGCATGTCGGCGGCCAGTTCGCGCATCGAGTTGTAGCGGCAGCTGCGATCCTTCGCCAGGCAGCGGCGCACGATCGTGTCCATCGCCGCATCCGGCAGCGGCGGCGGCTCGTGATAGAGCACGCGATGCATCGTGTCGATCGGTGAATCGCCGTCGAACGGATTCTCCTGCGCCAGCGCTTCATAGAGGATGCAGCCGAGGGCGAAGATGTCGGTGCGGCCGTCGAGATCGCGCTGCCCGCGCACCTGCTCGGGCGCCATGTAGCCGGGCGTTCCGACGCAGAAGCCTTCCTCGGTGAGATGTTCCGCGCTGCGCCCGCTCGCAAATCCTTCGACGCGCTTCGCCAGTCCGAAGTCGACAACCTTCGCGTAATCGTCATCCGTCACCATGACGTTTTCCGGCTTCAGATCGCGATGCACCACGCCCGCGTCGTGCGCCTTGGCGAGACCGTCGGCGATATCGGCGATGTAGCGCAGCAGCACGTCTCGCGACTGATGGAGCAGGTGATGGCGCAGCGTTTCGCCGCGGATCAGCTCCATGGCGATGTAGCGCAGCTGGCGATCATCGGCCGTCGCTTCGCCGATGTCGTAAATGGTGACGAGGTGCGGATGATTGAGCGCCGACGCGGTTTTCGCCTCGCGCTCGAAACGGAGCAGCGAGTCTTCGTCGTGCGCGATGTCGTCCGGAAGAATCTTGATCGCGACCTCGCGGCCGAGGCGCACGTCGCGCGCGCGGTAAACCTCGGCCATGCCGCCGCTGCCGAGCAGGGCGCTGATCTCGTATGGCCCCAACCGCGTCCCGGACTTGAGGGTCACGGCTTGCCCCGCATCCACTTCTTGAATCGCTGCCATCGCGACAACGGCTTCGGCGCGGGCGGCGGCGGATCGGCGATCGCTTCTTCCTTTGCGCGCGGCTTGCGCGCGATCTTCGTCACTTCCGCCTTCGGCTTCGATTCTTCGAACAGTTGCGCCGCGATGGCGCGCTCGTCGCGGGCCACGATGCTGTGCGGATAGCGGGCGATGTAGGCGTCGTACTCGCGGATGGCTTCTTCGTAGCGGCCCGCTTGCGTCAGCGTGCGGATGCCGTCGAGCGTGCGCTCTTTCGTCATCGCCTCTTCGACCTGATGGCGTGTCAGAACCGCGGCCGGTTTCTCGGCGACGGTGATGCGTTTGCGCAGCGTGACGATCGTCGCCGTGAGTCCGAGGGCGAGAAGGAGCGTGATGGCCCAGAACGCGGCGGCCGGGATGCCGCGGCGCGGCATCGGCGGCGGCGTTGCTTCTTCGGTATCGACGGCGAGCGTTTCGATCTCGGATGCGGGCAGCACGACGCCGTCGTGCGACGCGCGGTCGAGCTCTTCGAGCGCCTCGTTTGCGTCCGCGAAACGCTCGTCCGGCTTCTTCGACATCAGCCTCGCCACCACGTCGGCGACGCTCTTCGGCACCGACGGGTTGATCTCGTTCGCCTGCGGCGGCGCGAGGTTGACGACGTTGTAGAGGATGCCGCTGAGGTCGGGCGACGCGAACGGCTTCGTCCCGGTGAGCAGCTCGTAAATGACGACGCCCGCGGAGAAAAGATCGGAGCGCGGCGAGACCGGCGTCGTCTTCACCTGCTCGGGCGACATGTAGTTCGGCGTGCCGACGAGCGAGCGGGTGGTGGTGAGACTGGAGTTCAGCGGCCGCGCGACGCCGAAGTCGGCGATCTTGGCCATGCCTTCGGAGGTCAGGAGAATGTTCGCCGGCTTGATGTCGCGATGGATGATCCCTTTCGAGTGCGCGTAGCTGAGTCCGCGCAGGAGATCGAACGCGATCGGCAGCGCCTCGGCGAGCGGCAGCGGGCGCGTGCGGCGGAGGCGCGCGAGCAGCGATTCGCCGTCGATGTACTCGGTGGCGAGGTACGACACGAGATCGTCTTCGTAGCCGACGTCGTAGAGCGTGACGATGTTCGGATGCTGCATCCGCGCGCAGAGCTCGGCCTCGCGTTGCAGCCGTTTGTAGAACTCCGTGCGATCTTCGTCGTCTTCGAATTTCTGTTCGAGATGGACCGTCTTCAGCGCGACGCGGCGCCCGATGCGCTTGTGCCGCGCGAGGTAGACCTTTCCAATCGAGCCCTTTCCGAGAAACGACTCGATTTCATAGTCCCCGTACCGCTGCCCCGCCGGCTCACCGGTCATTGAAACGTTAATGTAACGCCAATCCCCAAACCCGTGCCCGCGCCCGTGCCCGTGCCCGTGCCCGATCCCCCACCCCGGGCACGCAAGCGGGCACGGGCGCGGGCACGGGAACGAGGCGTATGATTTGGCCGCCCACTGAGGATGCCTATGCGCGTGCTACTCGCCTTCTCCTTCTCGCCTCCACGACCATCCCTCCACGCCGATGAGCCTCTGTGCGCCACGAGCGAAGCGAACGACGCGCGCGTGCGCGCGCTGCACGATCGCACGGTCGCGCGTCCGCGCCTCATGCCCAACGCGACCTCCGCTCCGATCGCGCGCGACGGTGCGTTCTACCTCGGCGTCGACGATCGCATCGCCTCCGGCTTTCGGCCGTTCGATCTCGTCGGAAAGTCGCTCGTCTTCGAGCCGCGCACTTCCGGCTACGCGGTGCGGCGCGAGAACCTGCACTGGTACGAGCCGACGAGCGCGCCGCTGCGCGATTTCTCCACCGCCCCCACCACCTCCATCCAATACGACATCATCGGCACGCCGCCGGTGCTCTTCGGTCAGCCGGTGACGACGCTCTACCTCAGCGCATTCAACGGCATTCATCTCACGCAGCCGGCGAACGATCCGGCGGCGAATCAGTTCGATGAGCTCGAGGCGGCGGTGTATCCGCAGCCAGCTGCTCTCGCCGCTCATGATCACGAACCGCAAGCCGTCGCGGCTCGCGTATCCGCGGCTCTACGTCGAACGCCGCGACGAGCACCTGGTCATTACCTGGCTCAGCACCACCGGCACGTCGTTCGGCTACGCCGTGCAGGCGGAGCTGCACGCGGACGGCACGATCGTCTATTCGTATCAGTCGATGCGGGACATGCAATGGGGCACGCCGATCGTGTCGGCGGGCTTCGACGCCGCGGCCGCGCAGCGGCGCACGCTGGGCTCCGTCAACGACGCCCGGAATGATCTCGTCAGCGGTACGTACACCCCGTCGCTCGCGGACGTGAACGACCTTCGCGCCGTGCAGGTCGCGCGCGTCGGCGAGAGCGAGTTGCTGGCGGTGCGGCTCACCCTCGCCGCGCCGGTCGAGATGCCGATGCTGACGGACGGGAAATCGCTGCGGTACGCCATTCAGATCGATCAGGTCACGGCCTGGCTCGACATCACGAGCAGCGGCTGGACGTTTACGCCGCTCGGCGCGCCGCGCTCGATCGCGAACGGCAACGGCGTGCGGTTCGACGGGAGTGCCATCGAACTGTTCAGCGTGCAGCCGCCGGGACTGGGCGCGACGTTCGTGCGCGCATGGTCGCTCACGCCGGGAACGAACCGCACGATCGACTTCGCGCAGATCACGACGGTGCCGTTCGAAACGCCGCTGAATCACATCGCCAGCGATCTCTCGTCGATCAACAACAACTCCGTGCTCGCGCTGCCGATCGCCGAGCCGTTCGTCCTCGGCGAGTTCGATCCGCTCGAAGTGTGGAATCGCCTGCAGTCGACGTACGCGCTGAGCAGCTACGACGTCGACGCGGTGGCGATGTATCAGTCGTTCTACACCGACCTCATTTTCTACGCCGGCGCGTATTCGACCGGCGGCAACCCGGGCGTCGACGGCATCTACCCGGCTTCGACGTCGCGCGGGACGAAAGCATTCCGCTCGCCGGCGCTGCTGCACATGAATCAGCTGACGTACGGCTGGAACGCGACGGAGCGCAACTCGTCGCACGTGATGATGCATGAGCTCGGGCATCGCTGGCTCTATGCGTTCCGGATCATGGAAGACGGGCAGCTGGCCCGCCCGCTGAGTCCCGTCAGCTCGCACCCCGCGGCGTACGTGCACACGCCGGCGGCGTTCCCGGTGTACGAGGAGACGGAGTCGTCGGTGATGGGCGGCGCGAACTTCTCGAGCGAGAGCGACGGCCGCTTCCGCGCGCACGCCGCGAATTACGGCTACAGCTGGACGGACCTCTATCTGATGGGTCTCGCCACGCCGGAGGAAGTGCGGCCGTGGTTCTATCTCGCGAACAGCAGTCCGGAGCTGCCGAAGGAGTACTACGCGCCGGACAATCAGGTCGTGGCGGGGAATCGTCACGACGTGAAGTTCGATCAGGTCGTTGCCGGGGAGGGCGTGCGCAATCCGTCCGCGGCGCTGAGCCAGCGCGTGTTCCGCGTGCTGTACGTGCTCGTGACGGAGAACGGCGCGCCGACGGATGAAGAGGTCGCGAAGATGAACGAGTGGCGCGCGCTGCTGGAGAGGAATTTCGCCGACCGCGACGGGCGGGCGGGCGCGGATCGCGACGGAGTTCGTGACCGTGCCGAAGAAGAGGGCGGTGCGCTGAGCCGGATCGCGCTCTGGCTGTTCACGCTGCTGTTCCTTGCGCTGGAGACGCGCGAATTCATCCTGCGCGGCGGCTGGTCGCACCCGAAGACGGTGATGCGCCGTGCGGACGCGAGCCTGCTGCTCCTGCGCCACGCCTCGAAGACCCTCCCGCAATACGCGCGCGTCGCACTCATCAAGCCGAACGGACGCTGGGATGACCTCGGGATGCTCGCCGTCGCGCACGGCCAGCTCCCGCATCAACACGCCGTGCTCGAATCCGCAAACCCCGATTTCATCATCGCCATCGACGCGCCGTTGAACGATCCGCGCTTCGAGCGCATCTACGAAGCGCCCGCGGGCAGCATCTGGAAACGCGTGCGATGAGATTCGCGGTGATGACGCTGCTCGTGTTCGTGGCGGGCGGGTGGGCGCGCAAATTTCGCGCGTCGCTGCCCGCGTGCTTTGCGGCGGGGTTGGTGGTGCTCGCTCTCGAGATGCTCGTGTTTTCCGTGCTTGGCTTGCGGTGGACGGTTCTCGGGTTGCTGGTGTTGCCGCTTTTTGGGAGTGCGGTGGCAAGGCCACCGCTTTCGTTTGATCCAAAGCGGTGGCTGAGCCACCGCACTCCTATAGCTCTCGCCGCCCTCGCCATCTTCACCATCACCATCCTCTCCGCCACCGCCACCTCCGGCGACTTCGTCTTTTTCTGGGGCACGAAGGCGCAGCACTTCGCGCAGGAGCGGATGCTCGACGTCGAGTTTCTGCGCAATCCCGAGCACGCGGTGATGCATCCCGAATATCCGCCGCTCGTGCCGCTGTACTACGCGTGGACGATGCTCGGCGCGAGCGAGCTCGATTGGTTCGCGGCGATGGCGTCGGCGATTCTGTTCCTCGCACTCGCCACGTGGGAAACGCGAAGCCCGCTCTTCGCAGCGATGTTCGCGCTGCTCTTCATCCGCAACGACATCGCCGGCAACGCGGAGCCGGCGCTCATTTTTTTCGAAGTCGTCGCACTGAGCGCGCTGGGAGTGGTGCGCGCCTCCGGCGCGCCCCCGCCCGAAGGCGCGCCGGAGGCGCGCACCACACCCGACGTCATCGCCGCGATCGCGCTCTGCGGCGTCGCGCTGACGAAGATCGAAGGCGCGGTGTTCGTCGTTCTCGTCATCGTCTTTCTCGCGCGGCGCTGGAAAGTCGCGCTGCCGCCGCTCCTCGTCCTGGCGGGTTGGTGGATCTTCGCGAAATCGAACGGCCTCCTCGGCACGCAGGATCCGCGTTACGCGTTTTCGTTCGCGTACGTGTGGCCGTCGCTCAAGCAGCTCGTGGGGCAGATGTCGTTCGGGCTTTGGTATCTGCCGTGGATTGCGATTGCCGTGATGTGGGCCAGCCCCTCATCCGCCCTTCGGGCACCTTCTCCCCGCACGCGGGGAGAAGGGCTCTCGACGGAAACGTCCCGCGAGCGCCCCTCTCCCCGCTTGCGGGGAGAGGGTGGCCGAAGGCCGGGTGAGGGGCTCCTCCACCTCGCCGCCACCCTCGCGTTTCTCGCCTTCATGGTCCTCAGCTACGCGCGCCCCGAGGCGCACATGGAATGGTCGGCGCAGCGGGTGCTCATGACCCCGCTCGTGCTGTTCTTTTTCAGTGCTATAACGCGCAGCGCATGACCGACTTCATCCGGGAGATCGTCGAGGAAGATCTCCGCAACGGCCGACACTCCACCGTCATCACCCGTTTCCCTCCGGAGCCGAACGGCTATCTGCACATCGGCCACGCGAAGTCGATCTGTCTCAACTTCGGCGTCGCCCTCGAATACGGCGGGCGCTGCAATCTGCGCTTCGACGACACGAATCCCGAGAAGGAAGAGGCGGAGTACGCGCGGGCGATCGTCGACGACGTGCACTGGCTCGGCTTCGACTGGGGCGGCGAGCCGCTGCACGCGTCCGACTATTTCGATCAGCTCTACGAATGGGCCGAGCATCTGATCACGCGCGGCCTCGCGTACGTCGACAGCCTGACCGCCGAGGAGATCCGCGCGTATCGCGGAACGCTCACCGAGCCGGGGAAGGAATCGCCGCATCGCAACCGCAGCGTCGACGAGAACCTCGAGCTCTTCCGGCAGATGCGCGACGGCAAGCTCGAAGACGGCGCGGCGGTGCTGCGGGCGAAGATCGACATGGCCTCGCCGAACATCAACCTGCGCGATCCGGTGCTGTATCGCATCAAGCATGAAGACCATCACCGCACGGGCGGCAAGTGGTGCATCTATCCGATGTACGACTACGCGCATCCGCTGTCGGACGCGATCGAGCACATCACGCACTCGATCTGCACGCTGGAGTTCGAAGACCACCGGCCGCTGTACGACTGGCTGATCGAGAACGTGCCCGTGCCGTCGCGGCCGAGGCAGTACGAATTCGCGCGGCTCAACCTCAATTACACCGTGATGTCGAAGCGGAAGCTGCTGCGGCTCGTGACCGAAGGCCACGTGCGCGGCTGGGACGACCCGCGCATGCCGACGATCGCCGCGCTGCGGCGCCGCGGCTACACGCCGGCGGCGATCCGCAACTTCGCCGACCGCGTCGGCGTAGCGAAGCGCGAGAACGTGATCGACGTCGGCCTGCTCGAGTTCTGCGTGCGCGAGGACCTCAATCTCACCGCGCCGCGGGTGATGGGCGTGCTCCGCCCGCTGCGCGTCGTCATCGAGAACTATCCGGAAGGGCAGAGCGAAGAGCTCGAAACGCCGAACAATCCGGAAGACGCGTCGATGGGCACGCGCAAAGTGCCGTTCTCGCGCGTCGTGTACATCGAGCGCGACGACTTCATGGAAGACCCGCCGAAGAAGTTCTTCCGCCTCGCGCCGGGACGCGAAGTGCGCCTGCGCTCCGCGTACTTTGTCACCTGCACGAGCGTGGTGAAGGACGAGAGCGGAAATATCGTCGAGCTGCGCGCGACCTACGATCCCGAAACGCGCGGCGGCGATGCGCCGGACGGCCGCCGTCCGAAGGCGACGCTGCATTGGGTGTCCGCGGAGCACGCCATCGACGCCGAGGTGCGGCTCTACGATCGCTTGTTCAAGGTGGAAGATCCGGAAGAAGGCGGCGACTTTCTCGCGCATATGAATCCGCATTCGCTCGAGACGATCGAGCACGCGAAGCTCGAGCCCACGGTGGCCAACGCTGCGCCGATGGCGCGCTATCAGTTCGAGCGCCTCGGATACTTCTGCGTCGATCGCGACTCGACTTCGGAGCGCTTGGTGTTCAATCGGACGGCGACGCTGAAGGATGGGAGTCGGAACGCCGGCGTCCTCGCCGGCTGATGCGCAGGCGTCCCGCGCCTGCGCCTGGGTGGCGGCGAGACGCCGCCAGATCAGCCGGCGAGACGCCGGCGTTCCGCTACTTCCACAGCGCGCCCGGTGCGCGGATCTCGTCCAGCATGTAATCCCCCGCGATCCACGCGATGCGCTGGCGCTGCACTTCTTCGAGCAGATCGGCGGCGGCATCGCGCAGCCGGTCGGAGCCGTCGATGCGGCGCGCTTCGCCCCACTCCGGCGGCGTCGTCTCGCTGATCGTCCAGACGAACAGCGGCACGCCGATCGAGTCGAGATACTCCTTTGCCTGCCGCGGCGAGAGCTGGCTCATGTCGCGGTGATCGGTGCCGATGATGAGGACGACGGCGCGCGGGCGGCGCGAGGCGGCGGCTTGCAGCGCGGCGACGGCAACGGCGTCGGCGTAGCGGAACGGCTCGCTCAGCGGCGCGGAGACGTTCGCGAGGACGCTGCGCATGCCGGCGGCGTCGGCAATCATGAAGGTGCGCGACGACGGAAAGAGATCGGCGGCCGACGTGCCTCGCGCGCGGCTCGCGGACGGCCAGAGGAAACGCGTGCCCTGGCGCCGCTCGACCGGCACGGTTGTGTTGCCCATGAACGTGTCGAAGCCGCTGCGCCGGCGCGTACGGTCGGAATCGACGCGAAAGGCGAAGTCGACGAGCGACGGGTTGCGCACGAAGATGATGTCGGCCGGGAGGCGCTCCACCGCGACGACGCTCGCCGGCGCGCCGTTCACGCGGATCGATTTCTTCGCGTCGCCGTTCGCTTCGACGCGCAGCGGAACGGGCGTGAGCGTCGATGCGGTGGTGCCGGTGAGTCCGCCGCCGAACACGATCTCCGCATCGACGACCTGTCCTGATGCCGAGGTTGCGACCGCGCGGAGCAGGTGCGGCTTGTCGGCGTCGAGCTGCGGCAACGTCGCGCGAAGCGACTTCGCGGAGAGCGTCGCGCCATCGAGCATCCACTGCACGTCCTTCGGCTTCTCGCTGTCGAGACTCTGCCAGATCAATCGCGCGCCGTTCGACTCGAGCACGAGCCCCGCCTCGGTGGTCGCATGCGGGACGTTGATGCGCTGCTCCACGCGCGCCAGTTCCGCGCCGCTCGCGTCGAGCGCGCGCGCGACGAGACGCCGCGGCACGAGGCGCGTGCCGAAGTCGACGTTCGCCTTCCACGGCGCCTGCGAAAGCATCGCCGCCGGTTTGCCGTCGAGCGTGATCTCGACGCGCGCGACCGCACCGGTGACGTCGACGGAGACCGGCTGGCGGCCGAGCGTCAGACCCAGGAAGAGCGTGAGGAACACGATTTGGGTCATCGGGATGAGAATACGGCAGGCTGTTGCCCGTATGCGTCGCGAATTGGAAATCATTGCTGCCATCACCGAGTCGCTCAATCGCGCGCCGACGGTGCAGGCGGCGCTGGAGAGCACGCTCGAGGTGATCGCGCGCGAGCTCGAGCTCGACACGGGCTGGGTGTGGCTGGTCGATCCGGAGACGGGACACATTTACAGCGCTGCGGCGCGCAATCTGCCGCCGTATCTGCAGGAGCCGGTGCGGATGACGGGCGCGTCGTGCTGGTGCATCGAGCAGTTCTCCGGGGGCGAGCTCGACGCGAGCAACGTCGACGTCATGGGCTGCAGCCGTCTGCGCCCCGCGGTGCGCGAGAGCCGCGACGATCTCACGCGCGGCATCGCCCATCACGCCTCCATCCCGCTCTACTTCCAGCAAAAGCCCCTCGGCATCATGAACGTCACCGCGCCGGAAATGCGCCGCCTCTCCGCGCGAGAGCTGCGCCTGCTCTCGCTCATCGGCTCGCAGCTCGGCATCGCCATCGAGCGCGCGCGGCTTGCGGACGAAAACGCGGCGCACGCGCGCGCCGACGAGCGGACGCGCCTCGCGCGCGAGATCCACGACACGATCGCGCAGAGCCTCACCGCGATCGCGCTGGAGATCGAAGCGGGCCGCACCGATCAGGCGCTGCGCATCACGCGCTCGACGCTCGACGAAGCGCGCCGTTCGGTGATGAACCTTCGCGCCGAGCCGCTGGCCGGCAAACCGCTGGCGCAGGCGCTGGCGCTGCTCGTGCGCGAGTTCACGTCGCAGAGCGGCATTCGCGTCTCTGCTCGAGATCGCGGATGCGTGCGCACTGCCGTTTGACTCCGAGGCGGAGCTGTATCGGATCGCGGAACAGGCGCTGGCGAACGTGCGGCAGCACGCGAAGGCGAAGAGCGTGCGGCTCACGCTGCGCTGCACGCGCGCCGCGGCGACGATGACGATCGAAGACGACGGCATCGGCTTCGATCCGCGGCGCGTGCCGGAGGATCGCCACGGACTGCGCGGCATGCGCGAGCGCGCGCGGCTCGCCGGAGGAACGCTGCGCATCCGTTCGGGAAACGGGACGCAGATCGTGGTGAGAGTGCCGCGATGAAGATCGCCATCGTCGACGATCATCCGGTCGTGCGCGAAGGACTCGCGGCCGCGCTCTCGAATCGCGGCTTCACGATCGCCGGCGCATTCGGCTCGGCGGAAGAGCTGCTCGCGGCGCGCTTCGACGCCGACGTCGTGCTGCTCGATCTCGAATTGCCGGGGATGAGCGGCGTCGACGCGGTTGCGCGCGTCGGAAAGCCGGTGCTCGTGCTGACGGCGTACGCGAACGACGAGCAGATCGACGCGGTGCTGCGCGCCGGCGCGCGCGGCTATCTGCTCAAAGGCGCGGCGGTCGATGAGATCGAGCGCGCCATCCGCGCCGTGGCCGCGGGGCAGACGTACCTCGATCCGAAAGTCGCCTCGCGCGTCATCGCGCTCTCCGGCGCGCCGCGCCTCTCGGCGCGCGAGCGCGAAGTCCTGCGCCACGTCGCCGCCGGCCGCTCGAACAAAGAGATCGCCTCGGCGCTCGAGATCGCCGAGCGCACGGTGAAGTTTCACGTGACCGCGATCTTCAACAAGCTCGGCGCGGAGAATCGCGCGCAGGCGGTGGCGCTGGCGATGGAGCGGGGGTTGGTTTGATTTGGGTTGCGCGGTTGCGCGGTTACGCAGTTGCTGGGTGGCTCAGTTGCTGAGTTACTAGCAACCCAGCAACTCAGCAACCACCCACCGCGTAACCGCGTAACCGCGCAACCATCACTCCCGCTTCCGCAACACGACCACGCCCGGCGTGATCGTCATCTCCGCCAACCTGCCGCGCACTTCGTCGTCGATCAGCCGTTTGATCCAGCCGACCATTCCTGCTTCGTGCGAGCGCGCGCGCCAGCGCGACGGTTTCTTGCCGTCCGGCCAGTCGCCGAGGTAGCCGGTCGCCCAGTCTTCGATCACGTACCAGCCGCCCGTCTTGAGGTGCGGATAGAGCGTGCGGAACGACGCCGCGCTCGGCTTCGCGATGTGCGAGGCGTCGTCGATGATCAGATCGAATGGCGCGATGCGGTTCGCGACTTCGTGCAGAAACGCGGCGTCATCCTGCCGTCCCTGAAACAGGTCGATGCGCGTCGAGTCGGCGATGCGCGCGCCGCGGATGTCGGCGTCGATACCGATGATGCGCGCGTTCGGAAAGTAGTCGCGCCACAGCTGCACCGAACCGCCGTGATGGACGCCCAGCTCGAGCACCGCCGTCACGCGCGGCCAGGCGTCGCCGATCGCCGCGTCGTACCACGGCAGGTAGCCGTTGCGGACCTTGTCGGTGTCGTACTGCGAGAGATCGAGCTGCGTGCTCCGCATCGCGCGCATTGTGGCACCATGACCTCATGCGAGCTCTGCTGATTGCCCTTCTTTTCGTGTTGTCGTCGACGAGCGCATTCGCCGATTACGCGTTGCGCGGCACGCTGGTCACTCCCGACGAAGTCATCGAGAACGGGATTCTGCTGGTGACGTCGGACGGGAAGATCGCCGGCGCGGACGCCGACGTCGTGATTCCGGAAGGCGTTCCGGTGATCGACACGAACGGATTCATTTATCCGGGACTCATCGATCTGCACAATCACCTCACCTGGAACATGCATCCGCGCTGGAAGCCGCCGCAGCAGACGAAGAATCGCTACGAGTGGCAGGCGATGCCGGAGTACGCGCGCGACCTGAACGGCCCGCATTACGCGCTGCCGAAGGAGCTCGGCTGCGATCAGCAGCGCTTCGCCGAAGTGAAGGCGCTCGCCTTCGGCGCGACGAGCGTCGTCGGCGGATTTCCGAACGACTGCAACTACGGCCTGGCGCGCAATCTTGATTACGCGCAGCCGTTTCCCGTGACCGAGGCGCTGCTCTACAAGGTCTTCCCCCTCGAGTTGCCGCCGGATGAGGAGTCGGCGGTGCGCAACGCGATGTCGGCGGGGCGGCCGGTGATCGTGCATTTGTCCGAGGGGATCGATGCGAGCGCGGCGCGCGAAGCGCGGATGGTGAATGCGCATCGCTTTTTCAGTCCGGGGTTCATCGTCATTCACGGCGTCGCGCTGAAGGAATCGGACTACCGCGACTACCTCGGCAAGAACGGCGTCGGCCTGGTCTGGTCGCCGCGCAGCAACATCGAGCTCTATGGAAAAACGATCGACATGGCCGTGGCGAAGAAATACGTCGCCATCGCCATCGCGCCCGACTGGTCGCCGTCCGGAAGCCAGGGCATGACCGCCGAGCTGCAGTACGCGGCCGGGTTGCCGAATCAGCCGTTCACGTCGCAGGAGCTCGTGCAGATGGCGACGACGAATCCCGCCGACATGGCGCGCATCGCCGACAAAGCCGGCCGTCTGGAAACGGGCATGTACGCCGACTACGTCGTCGTCAAACGCGGCACGCGCGACCCGTTCGACTCGCTGATCCACGCATCGCCCTCCGACATCACTACCGTCGCCGTCGGCGGACGCCCAGTCTTCGGCGACGCGGCGCTCATGACCGCGATTCAGCCGAAAGCGAAGCTGGAGGCGATCAGCGTCTGCGGCGTGACAAAGTCCGTCGACATGAGCGACAGCGACAACGGGAAAGGGACGTCCTTCGCGGCGACGATGACGACGCTCGAGAACGCGTTCAAGGCGGCGAAGATCCCGTTGGCGGGGTTGGATCAGTGCGACTAAGGTGTGGAGCGGCGGGCTCTCAGCCCGCCGTTTGCGTTTCGGCGGGCTAAGAGCCCGCCGCTCCACTGTACGTTCGTACAGGTCCCCGCCCTCCCCTCCGTACGAAGCGCCGCGCGGCCGCGCGGATGCATCGTATGTCCATGACCACTGCAATCATCACCGGCGCTTCGCAAGGCCTCGGCCGCGCGATCGCTAAACTTCTCTCACAGCGCAATTTCCATCTCGTTCTCAATGCCCGGCGGCGCGAGCCGCTCGAGGCACTCGCGCGCGAGCTCGGCGCGGTCGCGGTTCCGGGCGATGTCTCCGAAGTCGCGGAAGAGATCGCCGCGGCGGCGGGGGACGACGTCGCGATTCTCATCAACAACGCATCCGAGCTCGGGCCATTGCCGATGCCGCGGCTCGAGGAGTATCCGTGGCAGGAGCTGATGCGCGTGCTGAAGGTCAACGTCGTTGCGCCGATCCATCTCGCGCAGCTCGTGCTGCCGCGGATGAAGGCGCGCGGCTCTGGGCTGATCGTCAACATCATCTCGGACGCGGGCATCAACGCGTATCCGGGCTGGGGCGGCTACGGCTTGAGCAAGGCCGCGCTCGAACATGCGTCGCGGACGTTCGCGGCGGAGCTGGAAGGCACGGGCGTGCGCGTCGTCGCCGTCGATCCGGGCGACATGGACACCGAGATGCACCGGCTCGCGATTCCCGACGCCGACGTCTTGCAGCTCGCGCGGCCGGAGGACGTGGCGCCGCGGATTGCGGGGTTGATATGACGACCGTCGACTTCGTGCTGCCGCCCGAATTGGAAGCGCGCGAGCCGGCGGAGCTGCGCGGCAGCGGACGCGATGACGTGCGCCTCCTCGTCACGCGCCGCGACGACGACTCGATCGTGCACGCGCATTTTCGCGAGCTGCCGCGGTTTCTCGATCCTGGCGATCTCGTCGTGTTGAATGAGACGGCGACGTTGCCTTCGGCGCTGACGACTGCGGAGGGCATCGCGTTGCATGTGTCGACGCCGTTCGAGTAGCGCGCGCCTCCGGCGCGCCTTGGGGGACGGGCGGCGCGCCGGAGGCGCGCGCTATCCAGTCGTAGTCGAGCCGCGCAATGCGCACGTCCGTGAAGGCCAACGTTTCGCCTCCCCGGCGGAGTCACGGCGACGCTTCTGGCGCCCTACCGCGATTCGAAGCGCCTCTGGATCGCGCGCATCGACGTCGCGAATTTGCGCGAGTATCTGATGCGCTTCGGACGGCCGATTACGTATTCGTACATCGACCGCTGCGTTCGGCATCGACGCGTATCAGACTGTCTACGCGCGCGAGCCGGGATCGGCGGAGATGCCGTCGGCGGGGCGCGCGTTCACGCGGGGGATGCTCGTCTGTCTGCGAAGACGCGGCGTGCGATTGGCGAAGCTGGTGTTGCACTCCGGCGTCGCCAGTCTCGAGACGCACGAGCGGCCGTACGAGGAGTACTACGAAGTGCCGCAGCGCACGGCGGAGGAAGTGCGGCGCGCGAAGGCGCGCGGCGGGCGGGTGGTGGCGGTGGGGACGACGGTGGTCCGTGCGTTGGAGTCGTCGATGGGTCGCGCGGCGCGCGGCTGGACCGATCTCGTGATCACGCCGGAGCGCGGCGTGAAAGTCGTCGACTCACTGCTGACCGGATTTCACGAGCCGCGCGCGACGCATCTGGCGATGCTCGAAGCGATCGCCGGACGCGCGCACGTCGATCAGGCCTATGACTGCGGCGCTCCGTGAGCGCTATCTCTGGCACGAGTTTGGGGACCTGCACCTGATTCTTTGATCAGCGCGACGCGCGCCAGAGCTCGCAGTAGCCGTCGGTCGACGTTTCCGCGAGTGCGGCGACGCGCGTGTAAAACCCGCTCGATTCCAGATAGGCGACGGTGTAGTAATGGCCGGCCCATTCGAAGAGGTGTCCACCGTCGCGCGGTAGCCGCTGCCACTGGTCGTAGCAGTAGGAGCTGACGACGAAGCCGCTCGGGCGGAAGAGATTCAGATCGGCGGTGCGGCGTCCGACGTTCTCGCCCATCGATCCCGGCGGGAACCAGCGCATCCATTGATCGGTGTTGATCAGCAGATCGCGGCCCGTGAAGTCGCCTGTCGAAAAATCCTGCGAGTACGGATCGTCACCGTGCGAGAGATAGAGACCTTCTCCGGAGAAGAACGGAACGGCGTGGCTGCCGGTCTCCGGAGTGAGGATCTCGCGCACCGGGATGTTGAGGACGCGCAGCACGGAGCGCAGGAAACGCGTCGTGCCGGTGCAGCCCGCGGTCCAGCTGCGCGGCGGCGAGCCGGGGAACGTCGGATCGCTGACGACGGTCCCTTCGAGAATGCGCGCAATGGGCGGGTATCCGGTGTAGTGCCAGAACGCCTCGTACTGCTGGCGCGGAGGCAGGCCGGGAATCGTGTAGTCGTGCTGCATGTGATCGCGGCACCATTCGAGGAGCCGCGCGATGGTATCCGATCGGCGTGGCGGCGATGATCCCTTCGTCGAGAAAGAAGCGGTAGAGCGTGGCCACGTGCGCGGGAGTGATGCCGCCGCTGATGCTGGTGGCCGCGCGCGAGCGGGCAGATATTGATAGAGATCCGAGCGGAACATCTCTTCGAGGACCGTCGGGGTTGTAATCCTGCAGCGACCACGGAACCCAGGCATCGATCTCCGACGCGAGCATCACCGCGACCTGCGCGAAATACCGGCGCCGTGCTTCATCGCTGTCGATGACGGTATCGAGCTCGAAGTCGCTGAGGAAGGGCGCTTCGAGATTCACCGGCGGCTCTTCGAACGCCGGACCGGGCCACGGTCCGAATCCGCTCGTGCGCCAGTTGCGCACGATCTGGAACATCGAGCGCAGCTCTTCCTTCTGCGCCGCCGGCCAGGCTCGCCACTGGCCGCCGTTCCAGGTGATCGCATTCGCGATCGTCGCGTTCTCTTCGAGCCAGCAGTCGAGCACGCGCGGCGTCTTCGGGTCGTACACCTTCCGGCAGCGCACCGGGATGGATCCGGATGAGCGGCGAATCCCGAACGACGTCCCGGGATGCGGCAGGAGTTGTTTCGGCGTGATGGGGAGAATGCCGTAGATCTTGAATTCGGGTGGCAGCTCGGGCGGAAGCGGCGGCCAGACGTACGGCGGGATCTGGCCCGGAATGGGCTTTGGCCCGGCGAGTGCGGCGCCGGTCAGAACGAGGGCGAGCGCGAGCACTGCACGTTTCCACATGGCCCCATCCTAACCTTTCCGATACATTCGCCGCCGTGCCGAAGCCGCCGGTGGCGAAAAGGGTCCCGAAACGCGTCACGATGCATGGTGACGAGCGCGTCGACGATTACGGTTGGCTGCGCGACAAAGAGAGTCCCGACACGATTGCGTATCTCGAAGCGGAGAACGCCTACGCCGATGCGATGACGAAGTCGCAGGAGCCGCTGGCGAAGGCGCTCTACGCCGAGATCCTCGGACGCATCAAGCAGACCGACGTCAACGTGCCGTACCGCAAGCGCGGCTGGTTCTATTACTCGCGCACGGTGGAGGGAAAGCAGTACTCCATCCACGCGCGAAAGAAGGGGACAGCCGACGCCGAGGAGCAGGTGCTGCTGGACGTCAACCAGCTCGCGGAAGGGAAGACGTTCATGTCCGTCGGCGACTTCTCCGTCAGCGACGACGCGAACCTGCTCGCCTACACGACCGACGACAACGGCTTCCGCCAATACAAGCTGTTCGTGAAGGACCTTCGCACGGGCGAAGTGACGGGACCGATCGCGGAGCGCGTCACCTCGGTCGAATGGGCGAAGGACCACAAGACGCTCTTCTACAGCACCGAGAACGACGCCAAGCGGTCCGACCGCATCCACCGACACGTCCTCGGCGGGCAGCCGGTTGCGATCTTCGAGGAGCAGGACGAGCTGTACGACACGTTCGTCAATCGCTCGCGCGACGGCGAATGCATCTTCATCATCTCGGACAGCAAGACCACGAGCGAAGCGCGCCTGATCCGCGCCGATCGGCCGGACGCCGATCCGGTGCTGATGGTCGCGCGGAAGACCGATCACAAGTACTACCCCGATCACCGCGGCGGTCTCTTCTACATCATGACCAACGACGCCGGCATCAACTACCGCGTCGTCACCGCGCCGGTCGATCACTTCGCGCAGAGCAACTGGAATGAGCTCGTGCCGTACCGTAAGCCGGTGAAGATCGATGCGGTCGAGCTTTTCAGGAATCACATGGTCCTGCGCCTGAAAGAGGGCGGCCTCTCGCAGATGGAGGTCTACGACCTTCGCGAGAATGGCGCGCCGCCGCACCGCGTGACGTTCCCCGAGCCGGCCTACGGCCTCGGCGGCGCGGCGAATGCGGAGTTCGACACGACCGTCTATCGCTACAGCTACAACTCCTTCATCACGCCGCAGTCGGTCTACGACTACGACATGGACTCGCGCACGCAGACGCTGCTCAAGCGCACCGAAGTCCTCGGCGGATACGATCCGGCGAAGTACACGGTCGAGCGCTTCTTCGTCCCGGCGGCCGACGGCGCGCAGATCCCGGTGGCGATGGTCTATCGCAAGGACGTCAATCCGAAGGCGAAGAATCCGCTGATGCTGTATGCCTACGGCTCGTACGGCTCGACGATTTCGGACGGCTTCAGCTCGACGCGCTTCTCGCTCATCGACCGAGGAGTGGTGTATGCGATCGCGCACATCCGCGGCGGCGGCGAGATGGGGAAGGAGTGGCACGAGCAGGGGCGGATGATGACGAAGAAGAACACCTTCACCGACTTCGTGAGCGTCGCCGAGTACCTGATCGAGAACCACTACACGACCAGCGAGCAACTGGCGATCTCCGGCGGCAGTGCCGGCGGATTGCTCATGGGCGCGGTGGTGAACATGCGTCCGGAGCTCTTCAAGGCCGTGCTGGCGCAGGTGCCGTTCGTCGACGTGATGAACACGATGTCGGATCCGACATTGCCGCTCACGACGCAGGAATGGATCGAGTGGGGCAATCCCATCGCCGACAAAGAGGCGTACGTTTACATGAAGAGCTACGACCCGTACTCGAACGTCGAGAAGAAAGAACTACCCGACGATGCTCGTGCGGACGTCGATCAACGACAGCCAGGTCGGCTACTGGGAAGCGGCGAAGTGGGTGGCCAAGCTGCGCGCGCACAAGACGGACGAGAGTCAGCTGCTCCTGCGCGTGAACATGGGCGCGGGCCACGGCGGCGCGTCGGGACGCTATGACCGTTTGAAAGATGACGCGGCCGACTACGCCTGGCTGCTCACGACTTTGGGCGTGGCGACATAGTCCATTCGCCTTTCATCGTTGCGCCGCTGAACCACAGTCGAAGGTAACCGCGCTTCAGGCTGCCTTCGATCACTTCGTACGCGCCCGTATCCTCCACCGCCACTTCGCCGCGGTAGTAGGCGGGATCGATGTCCAGGTCGCCGACGAACGTTTCGTTGTGGAAGCGCTGGAACTTGCCGCCCATCTCGAGCCAGAGCTCGTCGTTCGTTTTTACGAAAAGTCTGCGGCCGGATTGGGATTTTGCTTTTGGGAGCGCCGGCGTCCCGCCAGCTGGACGGGAGGCGTCCCGCCTCCCTCGGCGGCGAGACGCCGCCGGATCAGCCGGCGAGGACGCCGGCGTTCCCCACAAATCGCCCACCTTTTTCACCCGCGTCACCGCCTCCTCCGCATCCCACGCCAACTTCTCCGCGCCCTCCAGCTCCTCCCACTGCACCGGCATCGAGACCAACCCTGTCGCGCGCAGCGAATAAACGGCTACGTTTGTTTTGAACGAAGCGTTCTGGCTCCAGTCGATGAAGACTTTGTTGCGGCGCAGGGTCTTCGTCATCTGCGAGGTGATGAGCGCGGGATGGGCGCGCGCGAGCTCGTCGGCGATCATGCGCGCGAAGGGCTCGGTGGCGGTGTGCGGCATCGGCTCCTTCAGCGGGACGTAGACCTGGGTGCCTTTCGAGCCCGAGACCTTTGCGAACGACTCGTACTGCAGCGCATCGCGCAGCAGCAGCGCGACACGCGCGCAATGAACGATGTCCGCGCCTTCGCCGGGATCGAGATCGAAGGCGATGTGCGTGGCGAGGTCGACCCGCGGGATCTGGTGCAGGAACGGATGGATCTCGATCCCGCCCACCTCCACCACCCAGCGCAGTGTGCGCAGGTCGTTGATCACGATGTAGTGAATCGGCTCTTCGCCTTTGCCGCGGCGCGGGACCGCGAAGCGCGGCACCCACTCCGGCGTGAATCCCGGCGCATCTTTCTCCCAGAAAAACTCGCCGTCGAGCCCGTCGGGATAGCGTTTGAATGAAACCGGGCGATCGCGGAGATGCGGGAGGATGAATTCGCTGATCGCTTCGTAGTACTCGAGCGGGAGCATCACCGCCCGAAGAGGAAGCGCGTGGCGCGGCGGATCACGCTCGACGAGCCGCGGGCCTCGCTGATGATCGCCGCCTGCGCGCGGTCGAGGGCCAGCTTCGGCGGCCACTCGCCGGGATTCTGCACGGCGATGCCGTTGTAGTACTGCGGGATCGGCTCGCCGCTGATGATGTCGACGAGCTTGCGGACGTGCAGCAGGCCGAGGCCGGGGTCGGAGAGGAGAGGCGCGAAATACATGCAGCCGTGGAAGTGATAGTGCGTGACCTGGCTGAGGCGCGAGCGCGCGAGATCCTTGATCGGCGTGCCGCCGTGAAAGAGATTCGAGGCCCAGATCAGCGCCTGTCCGCGCTTCACCTGCAACTCCACCCGATTCAGTCCCTCGCGGATCATCATCCCTTCGACGAACTCTTCGTAGCGCGAGTAGTTCTCGAACGCCTGCGCCTGCGTAAACGCCGTGACGCCGATGTCGAGCAGGTCATAGACCGGCAGCTTCTGGCTCTCGGGGTAGTAGTGCAGCGGCCCGTTCGCTTCGTCGATGTCTTCGAGCGCGACCCAGACGCCGCACATGAAGCCGTACGGAATCGAGCCGAAGTGAATCGTGTCGCTGTGCGTCTTCTGCTGCGAGCCGCAGCGGAAGCTGAGCGTCTGAAATGGATACGGCTGGCGCTGATAGAGCGCCTTCAGCACCTCCATCACCTTCGGCGCGATGGCGATGCGGCGGATGGCGTCGCTCATCGACCACGCATCCTGCAGCCGCGTGCCGTCGGAGAAGAGCAGCTTCGCCGGCGGAATGTCGCGCATGTCGCGCGCCGCGTCCTCGATCGTCTGCTCGTCGATCTCCGGATCGAGGATCACGTAGCCGTCGCGGTGAAACGTGCGCACGAGCGTCTCCATCTCGGGAGAGAGGCCCGCCTTTTTGATGAGGTCGGAAAAGTACGGCGAATCGACCCACGGCCGATTGAGCGCAGCGACTTCGGTGGCAAAGGGAGAGGACATTCCTTGCGGGGAACGTATCGAGCGGTTTACCATCTTCCCGACCTACCAATCTGATGCATGACCGCGGGAGGGTGTGATGGGCGAGGTCAGGCTGTTCCAGATCTGCTATGAGGGTGAGCTCACGGTCGAGGTGTCGCACGTGATGCGAAAGCTCGGGGCGGAGCCGAATTTCGACAAGAGCTGGCAGGTGTTTCTCCCCGAAGGGCGCCACTCCGCGCCGCTCGTGCGCTACATCCGCTCGCACATCTCCGATGAGTCGCGCCTGCTCGTGGCCTGCACGCAGTTCACCATCGCGCGCGATTTTCTCCTCGTGCGCCACAGCCTCACCCCCGGCGCCGACTATTCCGAGCTGCACGACGCCCTGCATCGCCTCGGCGTGGTCGTGCATCTGCCGTTCGAGTCGACGTTCGTCGTGCAATCGGACGATCGCACCGACGTGCAGACCCTCGGCCGCGCGCTGAGCGAGCTCTGTCCCGACGAAGAGCTGATGCTCACCGGCGTCAGCCACGACTGGGCGTTCTGCAACTCCGGCATGTCGCGGATGTTCGTTGCGAGTGATGCGGAGTTTGCGCAGTTTCGCGCGTTTTGAGGCGGCGAGGACGCCGCCTGACCAGCCGGCGGGACGCCGGCGTTCCCAACGCCGCGGCGCGCGCGTCGTGCGCTCGGAACGCCGGCGTCCCCGCCGGCTGGCCCGGCGGCGTCCTCGCCGCCGCGTCCTAACGCACCCCCGCCATCATCCTTCGAATCGGCGGAATCAGCACTGCGAGCACCAGCGTCGCGGCGGCTGAGGTCATGAACGCGATCATGAACACCTCGCTGAACGTGCGGTTTTCGAGGAAGCCCGCCACCCAGCCCGCGACGTAGTTGCCCATCGCGGTGGCGAAGAACCAGAAGCCCATCATCAAGCCGACGATGCGGGCGGGGGAGAGCTTCGTCACCATCGAGAGCCCGACCGGGCTCAGACAAAGCTCGCCCATCGCCTGCAGGAAGTAGAGGCCGACGAGCCACAGCGGGCTGACCCGTGTGCTGTTCGCCGCGTAATACTTCGCCGCCGGAACGACGAGGAGGAACGAGAGCGACAGGAAGAAGAGACCGAGCGTGAACTTCAAAGGGCTCGAAGGATTGCGGGATCCGAGCCGCAGCCAGAGCCACGCGAAGACCGGCGAGAAGAGGATGACGAACAGCGGCTCGACGGATTGGAACACACTCGATGCGTACTCCCAGCCGAAGACCTTGAGCTGAGTGGCGCGATCGGCGAAGAGCGTGAGACTCGAGCCTGCCTGCTCGAAGCCCGCCCAGAAGATGAGCGCGAAGAGCGTCAGAATCAGCGCCGCGGCGATGCGGCTCCAGTCGTCGCGCGTGAAGGTGCGGTGCTGCTCGTCGACCGGCGTCGCGGTGGTCTCGAACTTCGTCGACTTCGCCTCGGACACCGGAACGAGATACTTGCGTCCTGCGGCGTACTGAATCAGTCCGAGCACCATGCCGACGCCGGCGCAGGCGAAGCCGAGGTGCCAGTTGATGCGCTGGCCGAGCGGGCCGCAGATCAGCGGCGCGATGAACGCGCCGAGGTTGATGCCCATGTAGAACATCGAGAATCCCGCGTCGCGCCGCGAGTCGTCACGGGTGTACAGCGTGCCGACCAGCGTCGACACATTCGGCTTGAGCAGGCCGGTGCCGAAGACGATCAAACCGAGGCCGATGTAGAACGTGGCGATGCTCGGAAAAGCCATGGTGAAGTGGCCCGCGGCGATGATGCAGCCGCCGAGAAACACGGCCCGGTAGTGGCCGAGAAAGCGGTCCGCGACGAAGCCGCCCGGGATGCCCATCAGATACACGGACATCGTGTACACGCCCGTAGATCTGGCCGGCTTTCCCTTCCGAGAAGCCGAGGCCCGGCTGCTGCACCGAGCCGACCATGTACAGGAAAAGCAGGGCGCGCATGCCGTAGTAGCTGAAGCGCTCCCACATTTCGGTGAAGAAGAGCGTTGCCAAGCCGCGCGGATGTCCGAGCCATTGCTTCTGCGCTGGTGCGTTCATTTGTGTGCAACGATAAGTTTTCGGCCGCGCCGGGTAAAGATTTTGTATCGTGGCGGGCCACAAGCGGCTTGGGAGACGGCATGAACGGTACGACGACGAGCGAAACACATCCGCGCGGTCTCTACATCCTCTTCGGCACGGAGATGTGGGAGCGCTTCAGCTTCTACACCGTCAACGCCATGCTGGTGCTCTACCTGCGCGACAACGTGCAGGGCTTCAACTTCACGAACGCGCAGGCCTCGGGTGTGAGCTCGTGGTATCAGGCCTTCGTCTACTTCACGCCGCTCTTCGGCGGCCTGCTCGCCGATCTCTTCCTCGGCTTCCGCAAAGCGATCGTCATCGGCGGCGTGTTCTTCATCGCCGGCCACGCGCTGCTCGCCGTGCCGAACAGCCTGATGATCGTCTACGCCGCGCTGGCCTGCCTCGTCCTCGGCAACGGCCTGTTCAAGCCGAACGTCTCCTCGATGGTCGGCAACCTCTACGCCGAGGGCAGCCATCTCAAAGACAAGGCCTACTTGATTTTCTACATGGGCATCAACATCGGCGCGTTCACCGCGCCGCTGCTCGCGAACTACATCCAGCCGCGCTGGGGATTCCATCCCGCGTTCTTCATGGGCGCGATCGGCATGATCATCTCCGTCACGGTCTTCCTGCTGAATCAGAAGCACGTGCGCGACGCCGATCGCAGGCCGCGCCTGATCGATACGAAAGCCGCCGCGGTGACGGAAGACCTTCCGCCGAAGAGCGAGGCCGCGGCGCGGATGGACGCGGTGCCGGCCTGGAAGCGCATCATCGCGCTCATCGTGATCTTCCTGATCGTGATCGTCTTCTGGATGGTCTTCCATCAGAACTCGATCTCGCTCACGTTCTGGGCGAACGATCACAGCTACAAGCTGCCGGGCATTCTCTCGAACGCCATCAATCCGCTCTACATCATCCTGCTCTCTCTGCCGCTGGCCGCGTTCTGGGGCTGGCTCGACAAGAAGGGCATGGAGCCGTCGACGCCGGTGAAGATGATGATCGGCATGATGCTCACCGGCCTGTCGTTCGTGATCCTCTATGTCTCCGCACACACGGGCGGCTTCACGAAGCCGGTGTTCAAAGTGGTGAAGTCGAACGCGGCGGAGACGTGGGTCACGATCGCGCCGGAAGCGGCCGCGCATCTCGGCATCACCGCGCCGGGAACGAAGATCGATGAAAAGACCGACGGCTGGCTCGTCACCGGCGCGCCCGGAGTGCCGGAAAAAGAATACGTGCGGCTGGAGAGTTTCTCCGGCAGCACGATCAACGTCGTTCCGGTGCAGCGCGTGTCGCGCTGGTGGTTGATCATCGCCTATGGCGTGCTCTCCCTCGGCGAGTTGATGCTCAGTCCGATGGGTCTCTCGCTGGTCTCGAAAGTGGCGCCGATCCGCATCCGCGGATTGATGATGGGGGGCTGGTTCGCCGCCACGGCGATCGGCAACAAGCTCACCGGCGTGGCGAAGTACTGGGACCTCTGGAGCCACGCGAACTTCTTCATCCTCCTCGCCTCGATGGCGCTCTTCATGGCGGTGGTGCTGTTCGTCCTGCTGCGGCCCCTCAAGCGCGCCATGCCCGGGGTTTAGTGGCGAATGACCGCCCCTCACCCGGCGCTTCGCGCCACCCTCTCCCCGCAAGCGGGGAGAGGGGCAACGACGCAACACCACCGCGATTGCCCTTCTCCCCGCTTGCGGGGAGAAGGTGGCCGAAGGCCGGATGAGGGGCGGCGAGGCACGTAGTGCTCGTCGAGGAAAACGTTCCTCTCGCGCCGCTGACCACGATCGGGATCGGAGGTCCGGCGCGATTTTTCATTCGCGCGACGTCCGTCGATGAAGTGCGCGAAGCGCTGGCGTGGGCGCAGGAGCGCGCACACGAAGTCTTTCTGTTAGGCGGCGGCAGCAATCTGCTGATCTCCGACGACGGCTTCGACGGCCTCGTCATCCATCTCGATCTGCGCGGCGTCACGGTCGAGAGCGAGGACGAGTACGCGATGGTGAAAGTCGCGGCGGGGGAGCCGTGGGATCCGTTCGTCGCGCGCGCGGTCGAGAACGGATGGGCGGGCATCGAGTGCCTTTCCGGCATCCCCGGCTCCGCCGGCGCCACGCCGATTCAGAACGTCGGCGCGTACGGGCAGGAAGTGAGCGAAACGATCGCGCGCGTCGAAGTGCTCGACCGCACGACCGGACTCGTGACCTGGTTCACGAACTGGGACTGCCGCTTCGGCTATCGCTCGAGCCTCTTCAAGAACATCGAGCGCGATCGCTACATCGTTCTCTCCGTCACGTTTCGATTGAAGCGCGGCGGCGCGGCGGCGGTGAAGTATCCCGAGCTGCGCCGCTACCTCGAAGAGCGCGGAATCACGCTCGACGATCTACGCGGCGTGCGCGAGGCGGTGATCGCGATCCGCAAGCGCAAAGGGATGGTGCTCGATCCGAACGATCCCGACACGCGCAGCGACGGCTCGTTCTTCATGAATCCGATCGTGCCGGAGCCGATCCCCGATGCGCCGCACTTTCCCGCGGACGGAGGGGTGAAGCTGTCGGCGGCGTGGCTGATCGAGCACGCCGGCTTTCCGAAAGGATTCACGCACGGGAACGTCGGGATCTCGACGAAGCACACGCTCGCGGTGATCAATCGCGGCGGCGGAACGGCGGCCGAGGTGCTGGAGCTCGTGCGGATGATTCAGGATCGCGTGCGGGAGAAGTTCGGCGTGGAGCTGCACCCCGAGCCGAACTTCATCGGTTTCGCTCGAACACCTTCGTGATCATCGCCAGCGAGATCGTCCGCTCGAGATACTCCCACACCGCCAGGATGTCCTGAGGCACGCCGGTCGCGGCGTCCGCGGTGCGGGCCTGTTCGTAGAGCCGCGATGCCTCGGCGGGATTCGCGCGCAGGCGCTCGCGCACCTGCTGGATCAGCAGCATCTGCTCCGACGGCAGATTCGTTTCCGACGGCAACGCCTTGACGAGATGCTTGTCGCTCTTCTCTTTCTCTTTTTCGATCAGCCGCTTGCGCTTGCGCTCCATCGAATCGCCGTCGGGGCTCACGATGCCGCGGTAGACCAGCGCCTGCACCGCCGCCGCGAATTCGGGATCTTCGACGCGAAGGCCTGACTGGTACGTCAGCTTTCCGCCGGTCGGACTCTTCGAAAGATGGCTCCAGATCATGCGCGCAGTCGTCGAGACGGTGATGTCCCCCATGCGGAAATGGAGACGGGAGGCGCTCCCGACGCGTTGCGGTAGCGGATGGTGAATCTGCACCCCGCCCGTGCTGATGTTCACGATCTGAACCTCGGCGGCGCCGAAGCTTGCGGGCAGAGGCGTCTCGAGGACGTAGCGCTGCCCGGCACGCAGTTCTTTGACTTCTATTGTCATGATGATCCCGGTGACCCGGGCGCATTCTATCCCGAAATCCGGGACGCTGTTAACCCTGCGCCTGCGGGGGACGTATTAGACGCGAAACAAAGAGAGGAACCATAGAAATGGAAATGATCCCTATCATCGGCATGCTGTCGTCCTTCGGAGCGACGGTTCTCATCGTCTACTTCGTCGTGCGGTCGCGGCAGCGTCAGGCCGAGGTGCAGGCGGAGATGCAATCCAAACTCATCGAGCGCTTCGGCTCGGCCCCGGAAATGATCACCTTTCTCCAGTCGCCGGCCGGCCGCGAGTTCGTCGCCGGCGTGCAGCGCCCCGTCGTCGATCGGACGCGCGAGCGCATTCTCGGCGGCTTCACGCGCTCGATCGTCCTGTCCTCCCTCGGCGTGGGTTTTATCTTTCTCGCATTCTACGAAGACAACGGTTGGGTGATCCCGGGCGCGATCGTGTTGTCCCTCGGCCTCGGCTACTTTGTCGCTACGATGGTGTCGTGGCGGCTCTCGGCGCGGCTCAACGCGGAATCCCAGACCGGCGCGTGATCCATGTTCGCTGCTCATCTCACTTTGCCGGCGGCGCTTCCCGCTACGCGCGACGCCGAGTCGCGAACGGGGAGCCCTAAGCCGATGGACGAGGCGCGATTCGAGGCCTTCTATCGCCGCACGGCGGGAAGCCTCTGGTCGTACCTCTTCCGTCTGACCGGCAACGAGGCCTCGGCGGACGATCTGCTGCAGAAGACGTTCTTCCGCTACCTGCGCGCGAACCCGGCGCTGGCGAGCGAAGAGCATCAGCGGCGCTGGCTGTTCCGCACCGCGACGAACCTCGCCTTCGATCACTTCCGCGAGACCAAGCGCGAGCGCATCCGCATGGACGAGCGCATCCGCGAGGCGGCGACGGTGCTCGAGCCGCGCGACGCGCTGCGGCATGACATGATGAAAACGTTCGAGCAGCTCAAGCCGCGCGAGCGTGCGTTGCTCTGGCTCGCGCATGTCGAGGAAGCGGACCACGAAGACATCGGCGAGGCCCTCGGCGTGAAGACGAAGAGCGTGAAGGTGCTGCTGTTCCGCGCGCGCAAGCGACTCGGGGAGCTGCTGACCAAGAAGGGACTCGCGCCATGAAATGCGCTCATGAAACGAACGTGATGCATGCCGCGGCGGAAGACCGCTGGACGGAGTCGCTGCGGGCGCATGTGAGCGAATGTGCGGACTGCGCGGCGGCCGCTGCTGCCGCGCCATGGATGACCCGCTTCTCCCGCATCAGCGTCCGCGAGCACATCCTTCCCGATCCGTCGATCATCTGGCTCAAAGCGCAGCTGATGCAGGGAACCATCGACGCCGCGCGCGCGACGCGTCCGATGACCATCGTGCAGCTCGTCGGCTACGTCATCGTCGCCAGCGGCTGGGCCGGCATGCTGACGTGGAAGTGGAACGCGGTGCAGGCCTGGATCGGCAGCTTCACCCCGCGCGGCTTCGCCCACGTGGCGGTGCGTCCGGAATCGCTGTCGATGTCCTTCTTCGCCATCATGTTCGTGCTTGCATCGACGACCGTCATGCTCGCCCTGCACACGATCCTGGCCGAAGACTGAGGCTCTTGCATCTACTACAGTCGTAGTTTATGCTCCTAGCATTGTGGTCAAACCGATCTGGCTGCTGCTCGTCCTCCTGATCGCCTGCCGCACTGCGGATCCGCCTGCCCCCACGGCCTGGATTCCGCCCGATCCAGCGCAGGCCTGCACCGACGCGAAAGATGCAGCGCTGTGCGCGAAGCTGCTCGCCATCCGCGATCGCGATCAGCTCGTGCGCCGCAAGTGGCTCGCGAATCGCGAAGACAAGGCGGTGGAGGCCGAAGTCGAGAGCGTCGACAAAGAGAACCTCGTCGAGATCGAGAAGATCATCGCGGAGCACGGCTATCCGGGAAAGTCGCTCGTCGGAGAGAAAGCCGCCGGCGCCGCATGGACGGTCATTCAGCACAACGATCCGGCGACGCAGAAGAAGTATCTCGAGGTCATGAATCGCGCCGTCGAATCGGGAGATCTCAACGGAGCGCTCGTCGCGACGACGGTCGATCGCATCCTCGTCGCCGAGGGGAAACTGCAGACGTACGGGACGCAGTTTCATGAAGTGAACGGGGAGATGGTCCCGTTCCCGATCGAGGATGAAGCGCACGTGGATGAGCGGCGCGCGAAAGTCGGACTGCAAACGCTTGCCGAGTACACGACGCAGTTACGGGCGGTCTACTCAAAAGCTCCCCCACATTAAGACCCGCTTGTACGTATAGAAAAACGGCCGCTCATTTCCGATCGCCGCGAGCAGGCGCGTGCGATACACGTCGAGGTACTCCGCGAAGCGATTGCCGAGCAGCGCTTCGTAGTGCGTGAGCAGCGCGCCGCGCACCCATTCGACGACGTCGCCCGATTCGGGCAGCAGATGCCCGTAGACCTGCAATCGCACGTGCTGCCGCGCGTATCCGAGGCGCTGCAACAGCTCCGCGTAGCGCTCGACCGGCAGCACGTAATCCGGTCGTTCTGCGATACCGAACTCGCGCGCGACCTCGGCGGCGATGCGGTGCGATGCATGATCGTCATTCGCCGGCATCTGCACCGCGATCTGCCCCGTCACGGAGAGAAGGTTCGTCAATCGCGCGAAGAGCTGCTCGTGATCCGGCACCCAATGCAGCGCCGCGTTCGAGAACACGAGATCGTACGGACGGTCGCTCACGAACGCCTCGATGTCCCCCTTCTCGAAGCGCAGCATCTCCCCTTCGAAGTGCCCGCTCTTCAGCAGCATCGTTTCGGAGTTGTCGATGCCGACCGTCTCCTCGGCCGCGAGCGTCTCGTGCAGCTCGCGCGTCAGCTCGCCTGTCCCGCAGCCGAGGTCGACGACGCGCATGCGCGGGCGGCGCTCGATGAGGGCGAGGAGGTCGGTGAAGGGCTGTTTGCGCTCGGCCTGGAAGCGGAGGTATTGGTCTGGGGACCACATGTTCGTGTCATTCCGAGCGTAGCGAGGAATCCCCTGTTTCGGGGGATCCCTCGCTACGCTCGGGATGACACGTTATCAAAGGTCCAATCCTGTCATCTCCCGCACGTGCGCGCGAAACCGCCGGCTCAGCGTCAGCCGCGTCCCGTCGTGCATCACCACGATGTAATCGCCGCCCTCGCCGCGCTGCATCTCGGCGATGCGGCGGAGGTTGACGATCGTGCTGCGGTGGATGCGCACGAACTGGCGCTTGTCGAGCCGCATCTCCACCGCGGCGATGCCGTCGCGGATGAGGTGCGATTGCTCGCGCACGTGGATGCGCACGTACTTGCCTTCGGCCTCGATCCAGTCGACGTCCCGCACCGCGACGAGCAGCACTTTGTCGCGCTTGCGCACGGTGAAAAACGCCGCCGCCGCTTCGCGCGGACGCCCGCCGCTCTTCTTCGCGCGCTCGACGGCCTGGTCGAACCGGCGGCGGTCGAACGGCTTGAGGAGGTAATCGACGGCGGCGATGTCGAACGCGCGCAGCGCGTGTTCTTCGTGCGCCGTGACGAAGACGACGGCCGTGGTTTCGGGAAGCGCGCGGGCGATGTCGAAGCCGTCGCCGCCCGGCATCTGGATGTCGAGGAACACGAGATCGGGCCGCTCGTGCGTGATCGCGGCGATGGCCTGCCGGACATTCGCTGCTTCGCCGACCACCGTCACGTCTTCGCGCGAGGCGAGAAAGGTGCGGATCTTCTCGCGCGCGAGACGCTCGTCGTCGACGATCAGCGCGCGAAGCATGGGATCAGCATCTCCACTTCGAACGCGCCGTCGTGCATCGCGTACGAGAAGCGATGCCGGTCGCCGTACAGCGAGCGAAGGCGAGCGCGCGTGTTCGCGAGGCCGATGCCCTCGCGCACCGACTCGCACGTGCCGTTATTACGGACGGTGACGCGCAGGAATCCGGCGTCGCGTCGCGCGCGGATCTCGATCGAGCCGCTGCCGGCATGCCGCGCCACGCCGTGATGGATCGCGTTCTCCACCAGCGGCTGCAGCGCCAGCGACGGCACGAGCACCTGCTCCGTGCCGCGCTCCATGTCGATGTCGACGTGCAGCCGCTCCTCGAAGCGGATCCGCTCGATCTCGAGATAGCGCCGCACGAAGTCGAGCTCGTCCTCGAGCGCGATCTCCTGCTCCGGCGGCAGCTCCAGCGTCAGGCGCAGGAACTCCGAGAGCCGCGCCAGCATCGCGTCCGCGGCCTCGACGTCGGTGTACATCAGCGAGGAGATCGAGTTCAGCGTGTTGAAGAGGAAGTGCGGGTTGAGCTGCATCTTCAGCGCGTCGAGTTGCGCGCGCGAGAGCTGCGACTCGAGCCGCACCGCGTTGCGGTAGTACACCGCGGCGAGATAGAACGCCAGGATCAGCCAGTACGTCGGCAGGCTGCCGTGGAAGTTGATCCGGAACGCGGTCTTCAAGCTGGTCGCGAAGCCCTCCGTCCGATAAAGCGCTTTGGAGAATGTCAAAAGGATCGACTCCGCGACGACGATCTGCGTCGCGGTGATGAGCAGGCTGGCCAGCACGTGCACGGCCAGCGAGCGTTTCCAGCGCGGCGACGGCATCGGGAAACGCCGGCCAAGGAAAATGACGAGGGGCGTGGAGAGCCCCCAGAGGTAGTAGTAGACGAAGTTCACCTGCAGGACGTCGGTGAGCTGCGGTTTGAAGCGCAGCGCGGGATTGAGATACGCCTGCGAGGCGAAGTAGAGCGCGATGAGCGTCCAGACGGCGAAGCCGATGAGGATGAGATGTCCGCGCTTCACGCCTCGATGATACGCGCCGCGCCGCGCGCGAAGGCGTCCGCTCGTGACACCGCCCGCGCCGCTCGTGACAAACGCGCCGCCGCTGCCGCCGTCGCGCGCGCATGCTCGAATCGCATGTTAGGCGCACTCGTTCTCGCTGCCACTCTCTGGGGAAATCTCGAGCCGGGACCGCACGCCATCGGCTTCATGCAGCTCGACCGCTTCGATGCATCGCGTCCGTTCCGCATCGCGCGCGCCGGCGACCACGCGCGGCCCATTCGGGTGAGCGTCTGGTATCCCGCTGGTGCCGCTGAGGGCAGCGGCACCCACATGACGTTCGGCGACTACGCCGACATGGCCGCCGGCGAAACGAACTTCGGCGCGCTGACTGCCGAGCAAAAACGCCGCGGCGAGGACGCGCTGTTCGCCGCGCCGCTGCTTGAGCACCGTCACGCGCGAGCAACGCGCGCAGCTGCGCACGATGCCGTCGCGCGCCGTGCGCGAAGCGAAGCCGCTCTCCGGGAAGTTTCCGCTGATCCTCTACAGCCTCGGCTCGACGGCGCTGGCGCACGTCACGCCCGAGTATCTCGCCAGCCACGGCTACGTCGTCATCCAGGCCCCGCGCACCGGCGCGTTCGCCGGATTCCCGCAGGACAACCGCGACGCGCTCGATCTCGAGACGAAGCTGCGCGACATGGACGTGCTCCTCAACGTCGCGCGCGCCGACGTCCCGCAGGCGGATCTTGGCAACATCGCCGTCCTCGGCTTCAGCGCCGGCGGACGCTGGGCGCTCGCGACGGCGATGAAGAATCCCGACGTCCGCGCCGTCGTCTCGCTCGACTCGGTGATGCTCTTCAACGATCCCGTCACGGACGCCTGGAAGCGCATGACGCACTTCAACCTCGACAGCGTGCGCGTGCCGGTGCTGCACATGGTCCGCGGCGAATTTGCGAAGCAGGAAGACCCGAAGATGTGGGAGGCGATGCGCTACGCCGACCGCACGTACATGCTCTTCGACGATCCCGCGCTCGATCACTGGGACTTTCAATCGATCGGCTACGCGATCTCGCTGGCCGGCGCGCGTCCCGAGCTCGCAACGAAAGCCGCCGCGAACTTCGACGCGTTCAACCGCATGACGCTCGCCTTCCTCGACGCGCATCTCAAAGGCCGCTCGTTCACGCCGAAAGACCAGCCGGGAATCAAAGTGACGCACCTCGCCGCCCAACCCGCCCCTCTCACCCTCGCCGAGTTCCTCGGCGCGATCGACGAAGGCGGCTCCGAAGCCGCGATCGAGTCCTATCGCCGCGCGTGGAAAGCGAGCGGCACCCCGCCGATGCCCGAGGCCGCGCTCAACAACGCCGGCTACACCCTCCTCTTCACCGGCCGCGCGCCCGAAGGATTGAAGCTCCTCGCGCTGAACACGGAGGCGTTCCCCAATTCCGCCAACGTTTACGACAGCTTGGCGGATGCCTACGCCGCCATCGGCGACCGCGAGAAGGCCGATGGAGTTGGCGAAGAAAGCCGCGGCGCTGTTGGAGAACGACACGACGTTGACGCCGGAGAGGCGGGCGGCGATCAAGGGGAGTATTGAAACGAAACTGCGGTGATAGGGGATGGGGGTTAGGTGTTAGGGGATCCCAAACCCCTATCCCCTATCCCCCAATCCCTCTGCGCATCAGCGCAGTCGATCCCAATTCAAAATCGCATTCATCACCATCGGATATGCGCCTACCGTATTCATCCGCCACATCGGATTCGTGGCAAAGAGCAGGACGTTGCCTTTGCCGCGCGGAGACAAGATCACGGCCGGTTTGCCGGCGAGCTCGTCGCCGCCTTCGAGCATTCCGGAGAGCAGGAGCTGGTCGGCTTTCTCTGCGAACGACACGATCACGCGCGGGCGGTCTTCGGGGGCGGGCATGATCGCTTCGGCGTTCCAGGGCGCGTCTTCGGGCAACGCGAACGGCTCGTTTTTCGGGCGCTCGGGCGGGGCGACGAAGGGGCGGCCTTGCGGGACGTCGGGATCGTTCTTTCCTCCGCGGCCGCTCGGGCGCGACTCGGGCGGTGTGTCTTCGCGGATGCCGACGCGCAGGACGGGGGAGCCGGAGAAGTAGAGCGGGACGGTGTCGTCGTAGCCGTTCGCGATCACGCTCTTCTTGTCCGACACCGCGCCTTGCACGATCGTGCCCGGCGCTTTGAGCTTGTTCGTGTCGACGACGCGGACCCAGCGGGCGAGGCCGAACTCCGCGGCCCACACCGCGGTGTCGCGCGACGTGATGAGGAGGCCGCCGTCTTCGACGAAGCGGGTGAGGTTCGCGACGCCGGAGAGACCGAGGCCGGGCGCATGTCGTCGGTCTCGTCGACTACGCCGAGATTTGGAGTGAGGTCGGTTTTCTTCCAGGGGAGAGGCGCGCCGGGGGCGTAGCCGTTCACGATGTCAGCGGGCGTGCGGCCGGCGCCGACGGGCGGGAAGAGAATCACGTCGTACTTGTCGCGCAGGCTCGCGTCGCGCGACGCGTCCTGCGTCGAGATGTACGCGTACGGCACGCTCATCGACTCCAGCGCGAGCCGCCACCAACCTTCATCCTGCGTCGACGCCCACGAATGCAGCAGCGCGATGCGCGGCAGTTTCGCGTCGCGCGGGAACATCGGCTCCGGCGTCACCGCATCGGCGAGACGCATCTTCACTTTCAGCACGTCGGGATTCACGACGCGCGACGCCGTCACGTTGTACAGGTACGGCAGCGTCCAGCCGGTGTCGTCGTACACGCGCTCCTCGCTGCGCACGTACTGCACGTCGAGCAGCGTGTCCGCGAGGCGCGAGTACGGCTGATCCATCCGCACGATGTACGAGCCTTTTGCGAACTTCACGGCTTCCGGCGCTTTCTTCTCTTCCTTTTCTTTAGGAGGCGCCGCAGGCGGCCAGTTCGTCGTCATCGAGAACGCGTCGGCCGCGGTGTGCACCTCGATCCCCTGCTTCTGCAGCAGCGCCACGAGCGCCTGCAGTTGCGCGGGGCGTTTCTGATCCGCGCTCAACACCCACGCCGCGGGACCTTCGTTCGCCGCCTTGGCCACCGCGCGCTGTCCCATCGTCCAGAAGCGCTCGAGGAACCGCTCGCGATTTTCGGCCATGTCGTGCAGCGACGTGAGGAGCGCCGACTGCTGATAGTTCGTGTTGTTGCGCAGCGACCACGTCACTACGGGAAGGGCGGGGTTCGGGCGGAACCACGCCCGCTCGCTCTGCCCGCGCACGATGCGCTTTTCGGTCGTCGGCCAGCGATTGCCGAACGTCTCGTAGAAACGCGCGATCGTGTTGCGGCCCGCGCCGGCCCAGAAGAGGTAGTTCGGCGCCCAGCCGTCCCAGAACCCGTGCAGCCACACGCCCGGCAATCCGCGGCGCGTCAGCTCGTCGACGTTCTCCAGCGCCATGCGGTGCCACTCGTTGATCATGATCGGATCGAGCGCGGGATTGAACGGACCGGTGCCGCTCGACACGTACAGGAACGGCACCGACTCGTGCAGGTCGTGCATCACCTGCGGATGAAAGTCGTAGTAGGCCTTCATCACGTTGCGGCCTAACGCGAGCGAGAGGCCGATCTGATCGCGGTTGTTGTCGTGCGCGACGTAGTGGCCCCAGTAGATGAGCGGCGGCGTCGGCACTTTCGGATTCGCGGCGCGATAGCGCCACAGATCGACGACGCGCTCGCGCCCATCGACTTCGAGCACCGGCGTGATCAGCGTGATGATCTCGTTGCGGATCGCGCTGATGTACGGCGTCTCCTCGACGGCCAGCCGGTACGCGAGCTCCATCAGCATCTCCGGGCTGCCGGTCTCCGGTGAATGCAGCGCGCCGGTGGCGTAATAGAACGGCTTGCCGGCCGCGATCAGCTTGCGCGCTTCGTCCTCGCTCAGCTTGCGCGGATCGGCGAGCTTGCGCGTGATGTCGCGATAGTAATCAAGATTCGCGATCGTATCTTCGTTCGCGATCGCGACGACGATCATCTCGCGCCCTTCCTCGCTCTTCCCGATCGAGAACACTTTCACGCGCGGCGACGCCGCTTCGAGCGCGCGCATGTAGCGGTGCACGTCCGAGGCATACGTCAGGTGTCCCTCGGCGCCGGCGATGTAGCCGTTGAACTTCAGCGGCGACGGCACCGTGTCCGACGCCGGAAGGTGATCGACGAGCTCGGTGAGGAAGCGCGGCTCGGTCGTGAACTTCTTGATCGCGTCGGTGTACGGCTGGTCGTCTGGCTGTGCGAACAGAGTAGTAGCGAGAAGGAGAAGAGAGATTGCATCTCTTCATGTTAATATTTATTTGTAGTTATCGCGGAGATCCATGGTATTGCAGCAGATCGCGGCGCTCACTTTCAACCTTTCTCTTGCCCTCCTCGGCGCGGAGGTGCCGCTGTCGGCAAACGTGGAGCTCGTCCCGGCGGCGTATTCGCAGGCGCCGATTTCCGCGGCGACGAACGGCGGCGATTTTCTCGTGCTCTGGAAATCCGAGGAACGGTTATCGCCCGCCCGGCCGGCACCTCGGCCGGATCGCTGCCGACGGCACGCCGCGCGCCGCATTTCCGCGCTCGTTTCCGTCGACGAGTTTTCGCTTCCCGCCCTTCCCCTCCGCGCTGCTCGCGGCGAACGGGGATGAGTATCTCCTGGCGTACATCAGCGGCACGAATGCGTATGTGCAGCGCGTCGGCGACGACGGCCAGCCGCTCGACGCCCCGCGTCTGGTGAGCCAGAAATCGCTGGCCATCTACGGGCTGGTTTTCAATGGATCGGTCTTTCTTCTGCTCGTCGGCAGCGAGCAATCGGGGACGGAAGCGTTTCTGCTCGATCGCGACGGCGCGGTCGCAGCCGAGTTGCCGCCGTTTCAGCGTGACCTCACCGGGCGATGAGCAGAACGGCGAGTTCGCGGTGATCGACCGGACGTTCAGCGGCCAATTGACATTGCACCGGTTCTCGCCATTCGGACGGGAGCCGCATTCCTCTGCCCTCCGAAGCCGGCATCTTCGAGTTCGGCTTCGCCGATCGCCCGACCGCTTCCTTTCCATTCGCACGACCGGTTCTCCTAGTGGCTGACCATCCGCGACGCCGCCGGACGCATGACTCCACAACGAACGAGCGCCCTGTCCCACGCCCGGTCACGACTTCATCCGGGTCTGGTGGGATGGAGCGCAGTTCGTGACCGCATGCCGCCTGGCGGGCGAGCTTTGGGCCACTCGCTTCAGCGCGGATGGTGCGCAACTCGGCACGTCGAGTCTTTCCACGACGGTCGAAACCACGACCTATCCAATTTTTGCGACGAGCGGAGCACGCAACTGCAGCTCTGGTCGATCGCGCGTTCAGTAGTCGAGCGATCTCGTCGCGTACGCGGGTGCCGAGACGCGGCTCGTTTCCTACTCGGGCCGCGCCCAACACGCGGTGCGCATCGCGCGAGTGCGCGAGCATCGTGCGGCGATCTGGCTCGACGACACACAAACGCGCATCGAGTCGCAGGTCGACGGCAAGACCGTTTCCGTCGACACACCGGCGGTGCCAGCCGGCCGCCCCGCGATCGCCGGGGGCGAGCGCACGTTTCTGACGGCGTGGACCGTGGGCGATTCGTCACCGTTGTTCGCGCGCCGCCTCGGATTGTCGGGAGAAGTGCTCGACCCACAGCCGATCGCGGCCGAACGGACGGTCAACACCGGCGACTCAACGCCTGGCGTGGCTTTTCGCGCGCCGGCATTCGTCATCGCGGCGCCGGCGTTTGCGGGTCCGGTCGCGATGAGCGTGACCGAAGAGGGCGCGCGCACGGAGCTGACGCCGCCGGCTCGCGCGGATTCGTTCCAGCCGTTCTGGGCGGGCAGCGAGCTCCGATATGGCGTCGCCACGCTCGCGGGAAGGGTGGCCCAGTCCCCCGGCATCTTCACGTACAGCTGGACCTTCTCTGTCGCGCTTCCCGGGGCGACCTCGATTCGCAGCCGCGAATTTCTCGTCACCGATCTCTCGCGCGCGGCCATCGCGCCGGGCCCCGGCCGGCTGCTGTGCGCGTGGATCGAAGACGGCAAGGTCGTGGTCGCGCAACTCTCGCTCGACGGCACGCGCGTTCTCATCGGGCCGCTGGACATCGCGGGACAGTCCGCGGCCACGGAGATCGAAGCGCTGTGGAACGGCTCCGAATACGTTGTCGCGTGGAGCGGCCGCGCGGACGGCGAGGTGGTGCGGCGGATTCTCGCGATGCGCTTCGACAGCAACGGACTGCCGCTCGATGCCACGCCGCTCGCGATCTCGCCTCCCGGCGCGACGATGGATAGCCGTCGCTGGCCGCGACCGGTGCCGGCGCCGACATCGCGGCAGCCGCTACGACGATTCGAACGGCGGCGCGCCGCGCGCGACGTGCGGTCTCTCATGACACGCTACTGTCGCGCGGGCTCCGCTCGTTTCACGCGCGCAGAAGCCGTTGCGCAGGATGTCCGCCATCTCCTTCACGACTTCCTCTTCGCTTTTCCCGGACGGCTCCGCGACGCCGAAGAGAATCCGCAGCGAGAAATAGTTGAAGAAGAGGCGCGAGGTGAGGAGGAGCGCCTCGGTGGGGGAGACGTTCGGGCGCAGCTTCGCGCGGATCTCTTCCATCTCCCCCCGCTGTTCGAAGAAGCGGGTGAAGCGCTCGGCCATGGCCGCGTAGAGCTGCTGGATGTGCGTGCCGCCGAACTCGATGACGTCGACGTAGATGAGCGCGAGGTAGTCGCGGAACTGGCGCACGCTCGCGCGCGCGGCGAAGCCGAGCTCCTCGACGTTGTCGGGAAAACGTGTGGTGTTGTGCAGCGCGCGGATGAATGGGAAGCGCTGCGTGCCGGTGATCTCGAGGTACTCCTCGATCAGGGCCAGGAAGATCGTCTCTTTGTCGGGGAAGTGGTGGTAGAGGTTTCCGATCGAAACTCCCGCTTGGTCCGCGATCTCGCGGACGGCGGTGGCTCGGTAGCCCTGATGCGAGAACAACGACAACGCCGCATCGAGAACCGCCCGGCGCGATCGCTCGGACTTTTCTTCGCGCTGCATTCTTCGGATCTGACCCGCGCGAGTATAGGAGGAAAATCAGAAAGCAGAAGGCAGAAAGCAGAAAGAAAAACAGAAACGTTTCGGCGACCCCTATAATCAAATATGCACCCCACAAACGCCGCCGACACCGCCTGGCTGCTGGTTTCCACCGCGCTCGTATTGATCATGACGCCCGCCCTCGGCTTCTTTTACGGCGGGATGGTGCGCTCGAAGAACGCGCTGAACACGTTGATGATGAGCTTCTCCGCGCTCGGCTTCGTCGGCCTGGCGTGGGCGCTCTTCGGATACTCATTCGCCTTCGGCTCCACGCCGTTTGCGCACGTACTGATGCGCGACATTACGCTCGATTGGAAGGGCACGATCCCGCACCTGCTCTTCTTCGGCTATCAGGGCACGTTCGCGATCATCACCGCCGCGCTGATCTCCGGCGCGATCGTCGAGCGGATGCGCTTCGGTCCGTATCTCGCGTTCATCACGCTCTGGTCGCTGCTCGTCTACGCGCCGGTCGCGAAATGGGTGTGGGGCGGCGGCTGGTTAGGCCGCCTCGGCGCACTCGATTTCGCCGGCGGGACGGTCGTGCACGTAAACGCGGCCGCGGCAGCGATCGTCTGCGCACTCGTCGTCGGCTCGCGCAAGGATTACGCGCGGCAGGCCATCCTGCCGCAGAACGTGCCGTTCACGCTGTTAGGCGCGGGTTTACTGTGGCTGGGCTGGTTCGGCTTCAATGCCGGAAGCGCGTTAGGCGCGAATCGCGGCGCGGCGCTGGCGTTCGTCAACACGATGCTTGCGCCGACGGCGACGCTCGTCGTCTGGACGATGCTCGATCTGATGCGCACCGCGAAGGCGACGGCCATCGGCGCGGCGACCGGCATCGTGGTCGGCCTCGTGGCCGTCACGCCCGCGGCAGGATTCGTCTCGCCGCTCTCCGCGATCGTGATCGGCGGCATCGCCGCGGTGCCGAGCTATTACGCGCTGCTCTTCCGCGCCCGCACGCGCCTCGATGACTCGCTCGACGTCGTCGCGGCGCATGGCGTCGGCGGCGTCACCGGCGCATTGCTCACCGGCGTGTTCGCGCAGTCATCGTGGAACGGCAACACCGGCAGCGGCAGTCCGCGACAGGTTGCGATCCAGGCGATCGCCCTGCTCGCGACGATCGCGTACAGCGGAGCGATCACGTTTCTGATCCTGAAAGCGATCGCGTTCGCGGCGCGCCTGCGCACCGACGTGCGCGAGGAAGGGCTCGGGCTCGATTTCACGCAGCACGGCGAGGAGGCGTATTCGCGCGGCGAAGGCGCGATCCTCGTGAGCGTGAAACCAGTTGAACCTACGCCGGAGCCCGTGGCGGTCAACGCATGAAACTCGTCGTCGCGATCATCCGCCAGGAGAAGCTCAACGAAGTTCTCGAAGAGCTGTTCAACGCGAAAATCGCAGGACTCACGATCAGCCGCGTGCACGGCCACGGCGGCGAGACGGAGCGCGTGGAGACGTATCGCGGCACGACGGTGAAGATGGAGCTGACGGAAAAAGTACGCCTCGAGATCGGCGTGTCGGACCATTTCGTCGAGCCGACCGTGCAGGCGATTCTCGCCGGCGCGCGCACCGGCGAAGTCGGGGACGGTAAGATCTTCGTGATGCCGGTGGAGCGTGTGATCCGCATTCGCACGGGCGAAGAGGATCGCGCGGCGGTGACGCCGGTGGGAGTGCCGGCGGATTGAGGTTGCTGAGTTGCTAGGTTGCTAAGTTGCTAGCAACTCAGTAACCCAGCAACCCAGCAACCTATACTCGCGAGGCAGTGACCCACTCGCCATACGCGTCATTACGCATCCACGACTTCCGCCGCCTTCTCCTCGCCCACGGAACGCTCACCGTCGCGCGCGAGGCGCAGATCGTCGTCGTCGGCTGGCAGATCTACCAGCTGACGCACGATCCCCTGAGCCTCGGACTGATCGGATTGGCCGAGGCGCTGCCGTTCATTGCCATTGCGCTGTATGCGGGACATCTCGCCGATCGGATGACGCGGCGCACGATCGCGATCGCGGGTGCGTTCGCGGTGTTCTGTTCCGGGATCGCGCTGCTCCTGCTCACGCTCACGCCCGGCGCGATCACCGCGGCGCGGGTGTGGCCGGTGTACGTCGTGATCGCGCTCAGCGCGACGGCGCGCAGTCTGATGCGGCCGGCGGTGTTCGCGCTGTCAGCCGAAGTGCTGCCGCGCGAGCTGTATCCCAACGGGGTGGCGTGGCGGTCATCGACGTGGCATTTCGCGGCGGTCATCGGACCGGCTGCGGGCGGGTTGCTGTATGGATTCTCGGGACCGGCGCTCGCGTACGGCGCGGTCGTCGCGGCGATGGCGGCCGGCGTCGCGATCCTGATCTCTCTCGAGCATCGCGGCAAACCGGAAGTCGTCGATACGATGCCGATCGGCGAGAGCCTGAAGAGCGGCGTCCGCTTCGTGATGAGCGAGCAGGTGCTGCTCGCGGCGATGACGCTCGACCTCTTCGCCGTCCTCTTCGGCGGCGCCGTCGCGCTGCTGCCCGCATTCGCGAAGCTGCTCGGCGCCGGCCCGGAAGGCCTCGGCATTCTCCGCGCGGCGCCGGCGATCGGCTCGATCGTCACCGGCATCATCGTCGCGCACCGCCCGCCGATGCGGCGCGCGGGATTCATGATCTTCGCCTCCGTCGCCGGCTTCGGCGTCTGCATCATCGGCTTCGCGCTCTCGCGCTCGTTCTGGCTCTCGTTCGCGCTGCTCTTGCTCAGCGGCGCGTGCGACAACGTCAGCGTCGTCGTCCGCTCGACACTTTTGCAGACACGCACGCCGCAGCATCTTCTCGGCCGCGTCTCGGCGGTGAATCAGATCTTCATCGGCTCGTCGAACGAGATCGGCGAGTTCGAGTCCGGCGTCGCCGCGCGCCTCCTCGGCGTCGTGCCGTCGGTGCTCTTCGGCGGCTGCATGACGCTCCTCGTCGTCGCCCTCGTCGCGTGGCGCGCGCCGAAGCTGCGCGCGCTGCGCGAGATCGACCCGTAGCGCTACTCCGGCTTGTAGGTCGTGATCAGCTGCGTCGTGTTGTTCGTCACCGAGACGAACGCCCAGGCATTCGAGTACGTCGTGATGCGGATGCGCACCCGCGACGGCAAGGACGAAGGATCGAGAGTGAGCTGCCCCGATCGGGCGAACGGCGGGATCAGGTCGGCGAGCGTCGTGATCGTCGATCGCGCGACCGGAACGTTGAGCGGCACGTGTGTGCTCGCGACCGGCGTGCCGTCCATGGCCAAGATCTCGACGGTTGCCGGCGCCGTGCTGAACGGCGACGCATCGGTGTCGTAGATGCGAAGCGTCGCGCGCGAATTGGTGTCGATGGCCACGTTCAGGATCTCGAACGTCCCCGCGCGGAAATCGCGCTCGCGGACGACGCCGACTTCCGTGCCCGCATTCTGCGTGGAACGGGAGATGTCGGCGAAATGCAGTGAGAAGTCGACCTGATCGCGGCCGCCTTTCTGCAGATAGAAGAGGTAGCCCATGTTGCCCGGGATATCGATCGGCGTGACTCGCTCGATCGACTTCGCGCCGATCCTCGGGAACGGCGCGCCCGCCGCGATGCGCGGGCAGATGATCGTGCACACGACGTCGTTGAAGAATTCGACCGGATACTCCGACCGATTGTTCACCCACAACTCCGACGTCCACTGCGATCCGAACGCGCCGTTCACGACGCGATTCGCGGGATACGCGACCGGCACCAGAACCTTCTCATAGTTCGCGCGATCGAACGCCGGTCCGAACCAGCCGCTGAACGTGAACGGCTTCGTTCCGTAGTCGCGCACTTCGCCCGTCTGCGGGTTGCGTGACGTGACGGCGACGTCCACCGTTCCCGCCGCGTGCTCGGGTGTGACGGCGACGATTTCGCCAAGGGCGGACACGGAGCGCGCGGGAACGCCGCCGAACGTCACCGTCACGAAGGCCGCGGGAGGCGAGCAGATCTTGCAGACGAAGGGCTCCGTGTCGAGGACGATCGTGACCTCATCGCCTCCGCCGGTCGTCCCAACCGCGGGCGTGATCGAAACGATCGAGGCGCCGAACACGGGGAACGCAAGAACGAGAGCAAGCAGGAGACTTTTCACTGCCAATAACTATACAGCACTTCAATGACGCGCGGAGCGGCGTCGCGGCGCCGGCAGGTACATCGCGAGCAGCTGTCCACCCTGCACGATGTCGGGAGACAACCCAAAGTGCGGCTGCACGTCGAAGAGCAGCCAGCCGTCGCCGAGGATTTCGGAGGCGTCGATGACCCCAGACGACTCCTCGCCGGTCGAGAGCGGCGCGGGACCGCTGAAGCGCGCGGGATCGTGTTGCGCGATGACGCTGACGGTGTCGGTGACCGGATCGTAGCGCCACAGTTTCGCGACGTACGACGGCGATGCGCCGCCCGGATCTTCCTGGATGATCACGTCGCCGCGCGCGCGCACGGCGATGTTGTCCATCATCTTCGGCCCCTCGGTGCCGTCGAGCAGCATCTCGATCGTGCCGCCGCGCGCGGGATCGTCGAGCGTGTCGAAGTGCAGCCGCCATAACCGCGAGCGCGTTTCGAACGTCGCGGTGGTGACGAAGTAGAAGTCATTCGGATGCGTCGGATCCCACGCGCCATCCTCGGGACGCTCCCACGTGGTCGCGCCGACCGCGGCGCTGAGCGCGCGCTGCGTCCCGCCACTCACCGCGGTCAGATTGCCGAGGTTGAGCAGCTGAAAGGCGCTGCCCGAAACGCGCACCGCGTAGGTCGCGCCGCTCGTCAGTCCGGCGCGCTCGATCGCGGATCCGCTGCTCTGTCTCTCCCCAATGTAGACATAGACGAAGCCGCCGGCGATGTCATCGAGCCCGACGACGATCGTCTTCCGCGCGGTCGGATGGATGACGGCGTTCTCCCACTGCGCGCGGCCGAGGCGCGGAAGCTCGTACGACGTGCCGTCGAGCAGATGCGCGAACACGCGGCCCTCGAAGTTTTCCTCGCCGTTGAGAAAAACACCGGTGGCCGGATCGAAATTGGCGGAACAGAAATTCGCGAGCGTGATGCCGAGGGACGGCGCGTCGTAGGAGTTGGTGGTGCGGTTCCAGAGCGCGACGCGCTGGATGAGATCCTCGCCGCGCACGACCGTGAAATCGCTCTTTCGAATGATCCACTTCGAAACGAACGCGCCGCGCGAGCCGTGTGCGTGGAACGAGCTGGCGGTACCGGCCAGCTCGTGATTCATCAGCACCGTGAACGTGCCGTCGCCGTTGTCGAACGCGCCGAGGCCGTCGGGCACGCCGACCATGCGATAGCCGTTGATCGAATCCCCGGCAGTGAGGATGGAAATCGTCGTCGCGCCGGGCGCGACCGGCACCACGTACGGCGACGCAGAACTGCTCGGCCCGGTCAGCGTGGCGGCGAGCAGAAGCGCAAGCATCTACACAGTTTAGATTTTCTTGACGCGCACGTTAGGCTCACTTGGATGAAAGGCCGCGGTGCCAGCTGGAACCCACAGAATCGCTTCGAGTCGCTCGGGTACGTCCTCGACGACGAAGCGGAGCGCGACGAGAGCGCGCCGAAGACGATCTACCTGCGCGATCCGTCGCGCTCGATCATCGCCACCAACGACAGCCCCGACGTCGGCTTCGAGGCGAGCATCAATCCGTATCGCGGCTGCGAGCACGGCTGCATCTACTGTTACGCGCGCCCGACGCACGAGTACCTCGGCTTCTCCGCCGGCCTCGATTTCGAGACCAAGATCCTCGTCAAAGAAGACGCGCCCGCGCTGCTGCGCGCGGAGTTGAGCAAGAAAAGCTGGGAGCCGAAGACGATCGCCATCAGCGGCGTGACCGATCCTTATCAGCCGATCGAGCGGAAGCTTGAAATCACGCGCGGCTGTATCGCCGTGCTCGCGGAGTTCCGCAACCCGGTCGGCATCATCACGAAGAACGCGCTCGTCACGCGCGACGCCGATCTGCTCGCGGAGATGTCGTCGTGGAACGGTACGCGCGTCTTCGTCTCGGTCACGTCGCTCGACAACGACGTACATCGCACGATGGAGCCGCGCACTTCGACGCCGGAGCTGCGCCTCGAAGCGATCCGCACGCTCACCGCGGCTGGGATTCCGGTCGGCGTGATGGTCGCGCCGGTCGTGCCGGGACTCACCGATCACGAGATGCCGGCGATCCTCAAAGCCGCGCGCGACGCCGGCGCGCAGTGGGCGGGATTCGTCGTGCTGCGGTTGCCGTGGGCTGTCGCGCCGCTGTTCGAGAAGTGGCTCGAGGAAAACTTCCCCGACCGCAAAGACAAAGTGCTGAATCGCGTGCGCGATCTCCGCGGCGGCAAGCTCTACGACGCACAGTGGGGCGTCCGCGGCCGCGGGCAGGGCATCTTCGCCGAACAGATCGAGGCGCTCTTCGACGTCACCTGCCGCAAGCTCGGTCTCAACGAGAAGGACTACTCGCTGGCGACGGAGCATTTCCGTCGCAGAACGGCGCAGGCCTCGCTATTCTGATCGCCGCAGATGACGGCGGAAGCGCAAAGCCTCGTGGAGTCGGTGCCGTTCTGGTGGCATTCGCTCGACCTCGGCGGCGTGATGACGAGCGGCGCGAAGTCGCCGGAGTTGCTGCAACGGGAATGGGAGCAGCTCCGCCTGCCCGATCTCCATGGCAAGACGCTCCTCGACATCAACACGTGGGACGGCTTCTTCGCGTTCGAAGCGGAGAAGCGAGGCGCGTCCGTCACCGCGCTCGACTTCTTCGTGTGGGCGATGGAGCTCCCGGAGCTGGTCAGCTACTGGAAGGATTGCCAGGACCGCGGCGTCATTCCCGACGCATACGACCGCACGCCGCACTTACAAACCGGGCGAGCTTCCGGGCAAGCGCGGCTTCGACGTCGCGCACCAGCTGCTCGGCAGCCGCGCGACACAGATCGTCGCCGATTTCATGACCATCGATCTGCAGCAGCTCGGAACGTTCGACGTGGTGCTGTTTCTCGGCTCGCTGTATCACATGAAAAATCCGCTGGAGGCGATGAGCCGCGTCGCCGCGGTGACGCGCGAGCTCGCGGTCATCGAGACCGAGGCCGTGCGGATTCCGGGATACGAGCATCGCGCGCTCGTGGAGTTCTTCGAGTCGAACGAATTGAACGGCGACGTTTCGAACTGGTGGGCGCCGAACGAACGCGCGCTCGCGGGCCTGTGCCGCGCCGCGGGATTCAGCCGCGTCGAAACCTATCCCGGCACGGAGGCCGTCGCGATCGATCAGGGGTGGAGCGTTATCGCCTGATGGCGAAAGCGTGGAAGTGACGCGCGCTGAGCCATGCGTCCATCGCGTTGAAGTAGCCGTCGGCGAATTGCTCTCCGTCGAGAAAGAGATGATTCGCCTTCGGCAGCACGACGATCGTGGCGTCGCGATTCTTCTTCAGCGCCGCTGCAAGCGCCGTGCGATTCGGCTCCGGCGGCACGTTGTGATCCGCCTCGCCGAGGAACGCGAGAATCGGGCAGCGGACCTGCGGCCAGAACGGCGCGGGATCGAAGTCCATGATCTTTCGATAGAACGAGCGGAACCAGAAGTCCGGCGCCTGCGGATCTTCGATCAGCCACTCGACCTTCCGGATCTTTGATTTGTCAAACAGCTCCTGCAACTCGCGGAAGCGCTCCGGATGGCGCGTCACTTCGTCATTGAGGCGGTAGTACGCCATCGCCTTTTCGATTTCGTCCGCGGGAAAACCGTAGCCGCGCAGCAATGAATCGACGTAGAGCAGACCGTTCTCCGCGACCGGAAGGCCGGAGCCGGCGTGCAGGATGATGAACGCGATCCCGCGATCCTTCGACGCGACGATCGGCGCGATCCAGCCGCCCTGACTGAATCCCATCAGCCCGATCCGCTTCGCGTCGATGCTTTTCTGCCTGCGAAGAAACTGCACCGCCGCGCGCACATCGCCGGCGAGGTCGTGAAAATCGGCGCGCTTCCAATCGCCCGTCGACTCGCGCACGCCGCGCTTGTCGTACGACAGCACGGCCATGCCGCGGCTGACGAAGAAGCCGACCCACGGATCGAGATAGTCGCGGTCTTCGTCGTTCGATCCATGAATGAGTACGATCGCAGGATGCGGCCCGTTCGTCTCCGGCAGCGTGAGCTTGCCGACGAGCTTCACGTCCGCGTTGCGAAACTCGACGCGCTCCTCACGAATCGCGATCGGCTTCGCCTGCGACAGTGCTTGCAGCTCCGCGTCCGTCGCGCGCGCAAACCGCCGCGATTCGAAGTCGAGCAGGAACGTTCCCTCCCCGAGCTCGGGAAACTTGCCGGCCCACACGACGCGCTCCGGCGTCACGCGAACCAGCTGCGCGGTGAGAACGAGCAGCGAAAGCAGCGTCATACTTCGTCGTACGAGAACCTGCGGCACGGGTTTCGTAGGTGTGGAAAGCGATGAAAACGATCTTCGAAGGCAAATACGTCCTCGTCCTCGAAAACGACGACTGGCAATACGTCGAACGGAAAAAAGGGAAGGAAGCGGTGGCCATCGTCGCCGAGACGGACGACGGGAAGCTGATTCTCACCGAGCAGTTCCGGCGTCCGCTGAACGCGAACGTGATCGAGTTCCCGGCCGGACTCGTCGGCGACGAAGAAGGCTCGCACGACCCCGAAGAAACGGCGAAGCGCGAGCTGGAAGAAGAAACCGGCTACAGCTGCGACTCGGTCGAGCTGCTGACGAAAGGCCCGAGCTCGTGCGGCATCACGTCCGAGGTTGTCAGCCTCTATCGCGCGCACGGCGTGCGGAAGACGGGCGAGGGCGGCGGGGTGGGGAACGAAGACATCACGGTGCATCTCGTCCCGCGCGGTGAGCTGGACGAGTGGCTGAAGCAGAAAGAGAGTGAAGGCGCGCTGATCGATCTGAAACTGGGGATCTACCTCGAATCGGAACGCCGGCGTCCCGCCGGCTGATCAGGCGGCGTCCCGCCGCCTCGGCTACTGCACCTTCAACACGATCTTTCCGAAATGCTCGCTCGCCGCCATCAACCGATGCGCTTCCTCCGCGCGCTCGAGCGGCAGCACTTTGTAGATCACCGGACGAATGCGTCCCGCATCGAGATCGTGTCCGAAGCGCGCGAGAAACGCGGCCACGATCGCGGCCTTCTCCTCGGCGCGGCGTGAGCGGAGCGTCGAGCCGAGGATCTGCGCGCGTTTGCCGAGGACCGTGGCGACGTCGATCTTCGGCCGCGCGCTGCCCGCCCATCGAGCCGATGATCACGATGCGTCCGTCCATTGCCAGCGCGTCGAGATCGCGCGCGAGATAGCGCGCGCCGATGTGATCGAGGATCACGTTCGCGCCGCGCGCCTTCTCCACGAAGTCCTCGGTCTTGTAATTGATCGCGATGTCCGCGCCGTGCTCGACGCAGCGCGCGCACTTTTCATCCGAGCCCGCGGTCACGATCACGCGCATCCCCGCGAGCTTGCACAACGTCGTCGCCGCGGTGCCGACGCCGCTGCCGCCGCCGTGAATCAGCACCGTCTCGCCTTCGCGCGCCCGCGCGAGCATGAAGATGTTGAGAAACGCGGTAAGAAACACTTCCGGAATCGCCGCCGCTTCTTCATCGCTCAGCACGTCCGGCACGCGCATGACCGATCCGCGATCGACCGTCACTTCCTCCGCATATCCGCCGCCCGGCAGCAGCGCCATCACGCGCTCACTCGTGCCGGCGATCACGCCCGCGCATTCGAGCCCGAGGATCTCCGACGCGCCGGGAGGCGGCGGATAGTGTCCCGCCGCTTGCAGAAGATCCGCGCGATTCACGGCAGTCGCGCGCACGGAAATGCGCACGTCGTTCGGGCCTGCGGCGGGCGGAGGAACGTCAGCGATTTGGAGCGAAACGATCGCGCGCATCGATCAGGCTCCGAACGGCACCGGATCGTGCTCCGTGCTCACGCGATCGAGCGCGGCCTGATAGTTCGGCCGCGGATCCATCACGAAGTAGAGGATGTTGAATCCCCACAGAAACCAAAGGCAGAACAGCCCGACGATTCCCATGATCCAGAAGAAGGCGTTGGGGGTGAGCGTGATCGTGCCGCTCAGATCGACGATGCCGGGTGCGGGCTGCGTCAGTGTGACCTCGGCCGTCACTTCCGCCACGAACGAGAAATTCAGATTCTGCGTGCCGTTCGTGATGCGGAACGTGTTCGCGTAACGCTGGATCACTCCGCCGACGTTGCGGCGCAGCGACTGTTCGACGGCTTCGTACAAAACCTCCGGCGCGGCCGACGTCTGCAGCCGGCGATAGACGGTGAATTGACGGTTCATGACGGGATGCTATCGTGTCGCGCGCGTGACTGAAACCGGGACGGCGGTCCTCTGCCGCGATCTGAAGAAATATTACGCCGACGTCAAAGCCGTCGACGGGCTCGATCTCCTCGTCGAGCGCGGCGAATGCTTCGGCCTCCTCGGCCCGAACGGCGCGGGCAAGACGACGACCATCGAGATCCTCGAAGGCCTCACCGATCCGGACGGCGGCGAGGTGCGCATCCTCGGCAGGTCCTGGAGCGACCGCGCGCAGGACCTCCGCGAGCGCATCGGCATCTCGCTGCAGGAAACACAATTCGCGGAGAAGCTCACCGTCATCGAGACGCTGCGCCTCTTTCGTTCGTTTTACAAAGACGGCCGCGATCCCGACGTGCTCCTCAACGAGCTCTCGCTCGACGAGAAGCGCAACGCGCGCAACGGCAAGCTCTCCGGCGGACAGAAACAGCGCCTCGCCGTCGCCTGCGCGCTCGTCGGCAAGCCCGACATCCTCTTCCTCGACGAGCCGACCACCGGTCTCGATCCGCAGAGCCGGCTGCAGTTGTGGGAAGTCGTGAGCCGCTTTCGCGAAGGCGGCGGAACGGTGCTGCTGACGACGCACTACATGGAGGAAGCGGAGCGTCTCTGCGACCGGATCGCGATCGTCGATCACGGCCACCGCATCGCCCTCGGCACTCCGAAAGAATTGATCGCGCAACTCGAGGCGCCCCACATCATCGAGTTCACCAGCGAGCCCGCGATCGAAGACGACGCGTTTGCGGGCGTCGACGGATTTCACGGCGCGGCGCGGCGCGGCGATGGGTGGCAGCTGCGCGTCGACTCGCTCGCCGTCGCGGTGCCGCAGGTGCTGGCGATCATCGAGTCGCGCGGCGCGAAGCTGATCACGCTGACGACGCACGCGGCCACTCTCGAAGATCTCTTCGTGGCGATGACGGGACGGGAGCTGCGGGATGCCTGAGACGCGCGTGCGCTCGCCGCTCGTCGAGCTGACCATCGCCCGGATCAAGGAGTTCATCCGCGAGCCGGAGGCCGTCTTCTGGGTCTTCGCGTTCCCGATCCTCCTGACGCTGGCTCTCGGCTACGCGTTCCGCGAGAAAGCGCCGGACCGCATCCCGGTCGGCGTCGTCGACGGCCCGGCCGCGAAGCAGCGCGTCGCCGCGCTCTCGAAATCGCCGGTGCTGCAGGTGCGCGTCTATCCGCTCGAACAGGGACGCGAAGAATTGCGCCGCGGAAAGATCTCACTGCTCGTCGAAGGCGATGCGGCGCCGGTTTATCGCTTCGACACGACGCGTCCCGATGCGCGCACCGCGCGCGTCGAAGTCGATGACGCGTTGCAAACGGCGGCGGGACGGCGTGACGTGATGAAAGCATCCGAGGAACATGTGACCGAGCAGGGCTCGCGCTACATCGACTTCCTCGTGCCGGGCCTCCTCGGCATGAACCTCATGGGCACGGGCATGTGGGGCATCGGTTTCTCGGTTGTGAACGCGCGCCTGCGCAAGCTGCTCAAGCGCCTCGTCGCCACGCCGATGCGCAAGAGCCACTACCTCCTCGCGCAGCTGTTCATGCGCATGGTGTTTCTCGTGCTCGAAGTCAGCATTCTGATCATCTTCGCGTGGCTCTTCTTCGATGTTGCCATTCGCGGCTCGATTGCGCTCTTCGCGCTGATCTGCATCCTCGGCGGCGCGGCGTTCGCCGGCATCGGCATCCTCATCGCGTCGCGCGCCCGCACGCTCGAAGCGGTGAGCGGCCTGATGAACTTCGTCATGGTCCCGATGTGGATCTGCTCCGGCGTCTTCTTCTCCTACGAGCGCTTTCCTGACGCCGCGAAGCCGTTCATTCGCGCGCTGCCGCTCACCGCTCTCAACGACGCGCTGCGCGCGGTGATGAACGACGGCTTCGGCATCGCCCAGCTCATGCCGCAGATCGCGACGCTGATCGTCTGGAGTGTTCTCGGTTACGCGATCGGTCTGAAGATTTTCCGCTGGCAGTAGCGCATCTCACCAATACCCGTTCTCCGCCGAGAACATCACCTCGTAAACCTTGCGCGCCCAGCTGCGCTTGCCGAACTCCACGCGCCCTTCCTGACCGAGCCATTCTTTGATGGGAAGTGTGAAGCCGGTTTTGCGACGCTCGCGCACGGGCGGCGGCAGCGGTGGCCGTGGCGCGTTCGCGAGCAGTTGCTTGCCGCGCTCTTTGCGCGTGACGAGCACCGGCGCGAGCTTGCGCAGGAGATGTGCGTCGACGAGCGGCACGCGCACTTCGAGCGAGTGGGCCATGCTCGCCCAGTCCATGTCGCGCAGGAGTTGATTGCGGAGATAGAGCGACGACTCGAGCGCGGCCACGCGCGCGAACGGATGGTTCGGATCGGGCGTCACCGCCCGCTCGATGAGCTGCAGGATGTTCAATCGCTGCAGGCCTTCTTTCGCGATTTCGTTGCCGAGAACGTCGGGCAATTCCGAAGAGAGAAAGCGGCCGCGCTTCACCAGATACGCGCCGGCGTAAGACGAACCGTGGCGAAGGATCTCGCCCATCTTGGGACTCACGTGGCGGCTGCGTTTCGCGAGCGACGCGTTCAAACGGGCGACACCCTCGGAGAGGCCGGGTACGCGCGCGAGGCGCGAGGTCAGCGGCATCCAGCGCGGGATGTCGCGGAAGGACGTGTAGCCGCCGAACAGCTCATCGCCGCCCGTCCCCGACATCGCCACTTTCAATCCCAACTCCGCCGCGGCCTTGCTGATGAAATAGCTGTTGAGCCCATCGACGCTCGGCTGGTCCATCGCCGAGAAAATGCGCGGCAACTCGGCCTTGAAATCAGCGAGTGACAGATCGCGGATCGTGTGGCGCACGCCATACTGCTGCGCCACCAGCGCCGCGAGCGGCGCCTCGTCATTCACCCGCCCGCGATACTCCTCGAAGCGCAGCGTCATGGTCTCGAGATCGCTCGCACCGCTCTCTTTTGCCAGCGCTACAACAGCAGTGGAGTCGATGCCTGCCGAGAGGAACGCCCCGACCGGAACATCCGCGACCATGTGATAGCGCACCGACTCCAGCACCGCATCGTGCACCGTCGCGACGCGCTCCTCTTCGCTCACGTCGCGCGCGTGCTCGACCGCATCGCGCCACGCCGCGGCGACCGAAAAGTACGGCACCGGCTCGCCGATCCCGTTCGCATCGACGAATGCATACGAGCCCGCGGGCAGCGCGCGGATCGCGCGATACATCGTGAACGGCTCCGGCACCGTGCCGCGCAGAAAGAACCCCGCCGCCGCCGCGGAATCGAATTGCCTCGATACCCGCCCGCTCGCGATCAGCGCCTTCACCTGCGACGCCACGCGCAACGTCCCGCCGTCGTCCGCGTAGTACAGCGGCTTGATGCCGTACGGATCGCGCGCGAGGAACAGCCGCTTCCGCGCGTCATCCCACAACACGATCGCGAACATCCCGCGCAGCTCCGCGAGCATCTCCGCGCCTTTGGTCTCATACAGCCGCAGCAGCACTTCCGTATCCGACTGCGACGTAAACGTGCACCCGCGCGCCTCGAGCTGCGCGCGCAGCTCGCGATAGTTGTAAATCTCGCCGTTGAAGATGATCGTCAACGCCCCGCGCCGCATCGGCTGCGCCCCGCCCGGCGAGAGATCGATGATCGCCAGCCGCCGGTGCCCAAGCCCCACCCGCCCGTCGTCCGAGATCCACTGATCCGCCGCATCCGGCCCGCGCGAGCGCATGCACTCGCGCGTCAGCAGCAGCTCGTCGGGATCGACCGGCGGCGCATCCGCCGCGTAGGCAAAGATTCCGTTGATCCCGCACATGCGGGCGGGAGTATAAGCGGGGAGTAGAATAGCGGTATGCGTGAGCAGGACTTGATGGAGCGGATCACTGTAAATCCAGAAATTTACGGTGGAAAACCGATCATCAGAGGACGCCGGCTCGCCGTCGAACATGTTCTCGGAATGATGGTTGGCGGTGCAACGCCGCAAGAGATTGTTGGCGAATACGAGTGGCTTGATCTCGACGACGTTCACGCCTGCCTTCTTTACGCGCAAAGGCTGGTAGAAAACGAATACGTCGAACCCACCTTGGAAACCGTTGCGCAGACTCGTTAACAGCCGTCAAGAATTGACTATAGTCAATTCATTGCCGTGGACCGATTGCCTATAGTCAACTAGTTGACGTGTGATTTGCTGGTTTACTAAGATGCGGCTGTGAAGTTTCTGCTCGATTCCTGTTTGTCCTATCGATTGGCAGTGCGTCTCAGACAAGCAGGTCACGACGTCGTCTCCGCTGACCAATGGTCATTGGATCCCGGTGATCCGGAAATTCTCAATCGTGCGGTTGCCGACTCGCGAGTTCTTGTCACACTCGATAAAGGATTCGGCCGCCTCGCTTTTAATCGTCATTCCGGCATCATCTTGATCCGCAACATGAGCCCTCTCAGCTATTTCGAGTTGATCGTAAGGGCCACCGACGCATTCGGCGGAGAACTTGTCACCGGCGATATGGTAGTCATCGGCCGGTCCGGAATGCGCAAGCGGCGCTCGCCTTTCGATCCAGACGCGTAAAATCCGCGCCCATGCGCCGTACGCTGATCGTCCTCCTCCTCACGACCACGCTCGCCGCGGACACGCCTGCACCGAAACCGATTTACGGATTCGCCGATCCGGCGAAGGAGCACGCGCTCGAGGCGCGCTTTGACGCTGCGCTGAATCGCGACGGGATGCGCGAGTGGATGAAGCGCCTTTCCGCGCGGCCGCATCACGTCGGCTCGCCGTACGGAAAAGAAAACGCGGAGTTCATCGCCTCGCTGTTCCGCGCGTGGGCCTTCGACACGCAGATCGAGCGTTTCGACGTGTTGTTCCCGACGCCGAAGACGCGCGTCGTCGAGTTGATCGCGCCGCAGCGCTACACCGCGAAGTTGAGCGAGCCGGCGTTGCCGGAAGACAAGACCTCGAATCAGATCAGCGAGATCCTGCCGCCGTTCAACGTCTACTCGATCGACGGCGATGTCACCGGCGAGCTGGTGTACGTCAACTACGGCGTGCCGAAGGATTACGAAACACTCGAGCGCAACGGCATCGACGTCCGCGGCAAGATCGTGATCGCGCGCTACGGCGGGTCGTGGCGCGGCATCAAGCCGAAGGTTGCGGCGGAGCATGGCGCGATCGGCTGCCTCATCTACTCCGATCCGCGCGACGACGGCTATTACCAGGGCGACGTCTATCCGAAGGGCGCGTATCGCAGCGATATGAGCGCGCAACGCGGCTCGGTCGCCGACATGCCGACGTACCCCGGCGATCCGCTCACGCCCGGCGTCGGCGCGACCGCGGAGGCGAAGCGCTTGAATCGCGCGGAGGCCGCGACGATCACGAAGATCCCCGTGCTCCCGATCTCGTACGCCGACGCGCTGCCGCTGCTGCGCGCGATGGGCGGTCCGGTCGCGCCGTCCGACTGGCGCGGCTCACTCCCCATCACCTATCACCTCGGCGCGGGACCCGCGCGTGTTCATCTGAAGCTCGAGTTCAACTGGAACACCGTTCCCGCATACGACGTGATCGCGAAGCTGCGCGGCAGCGATCTCGCGGATCAGTGGATCCTGCGCGGCAATCATCACGACGGCTGGGTGCACGGCGCGCGCGATCCGATCAGCGGCATGGTCGCGCTGATGGAAGAAGCGCGCGGCGTCGCGGAGCTGGCGAAGAGCGGCTGGCGCCCGCGCCGCACGATCGTGTACGCGGCGTGGGACGCCGAGGAGCCGGGACTGCTCGGCTCAACCGAGTGGGTCGAGACGCACATCGCCGAGCTGCGCGAGCACGCGGCGGTGTACATCAACTCCGACTCGAACTCGCGCGGCTTCCTCGACGTCGCCGGATCGCATACGCTCGAGCGCCTCGTCACCGAGGTCGCGCGCGACGTCGAAGACCCGCAACGCGGCGTCTCCGTCCTGCAGCGCCTCGTCGCGCTCAACGTCACGCAGGCGACGTCGCCGGAAAAGCAGAAAGAGCAACGCGATCGCACGCTCATGCGCCTCGATGCCCTCGGCTCGGGATCCGATTACACGCCATTCCTGCAGCACGCCGGCATCGCATCGCTGAACGTCGGCTACGACGGCGAAGGCGAGTACGGCGTCTATCACTCGGTCTACGACTCGTTCGATCACTTCGTCCGCTTCGGCGATCCGAAGTTCGACTACCAGCTGACGCAGGCGAAGACGACCGGGCGGATGACGCTGCGCCTCGCGAACGCCGATTTCCTTCCGCTGCAGGCAACGACGCTCGCCGACACGATCGCGCGTTACGCGACCGAGATCGAAAAGCTCGCCAGCGACATGCGCGAGGAGACGGAGGAGAGGAACCGGCAGATCCGCGATCGCACGGCGGAGATCGCGGCCGATCCGACCAAGCCGTTCGTGATGCCGGAGGAACAGGATCCGGTGCCGTTCCTCGCGCTGGCGCCGCTGCAGAACGCGGTCACGCGTCTGAAGAACGCCGCGCGCGCGTTCGATGCGTCGACGTCCCACGACGATCGCACGGCCATGCGCCTCGAGCGCGCACTCACGCGCGAGCAGGGACTGCCGCTTCGCCCCTGGTACAAGCACCACGTCTACGCGCCCGGCTACTACACCGGCTACGGCGTGAAGACGCTGCCGGGCGTGCGCGAGGCGATCGAGCAGAGGAAGTGGAAGGACGCGAACGAGCAGGTCATCATTCTGGCGGGCGTGCTGGAGGGGTACGCGAAGCTGCTGGAGGGCGCGACACGCGGCGGAACGACCCACGCGAGTAAATGAGGATCACGCGGCCGAGGATGTTTTCTGCGGGGACGGATCGTCGTGAACTCTATGGACTGCGGTGGCGTAGCCACCGCTTTCCTAAGCCGCGGCCAAGCCGCGGCGAGTGAAAGCGGCAGCTACGCTGCCGCAGTCCAAAATCAGTAACTGGTGCGGAGTGTGCGAAGTACGCGAGGAGTTGTCCGGCGACGATGGCGACGCCGATCGCCATCCCGATGAGTCCGCGGCGCGTCACTTCTTCGGCAGCATGTAGACCGTCTCGCCCTTCTTCGACATGCCGAGGTCCTCGCGGGCGATGCGCTCGACTGCGTAGGACGACTTCTTCACGCTCTCGATCTCCGCGCGCAATCGGGCGTTGTCGGATTCGAGCCGCGCGATCTCGGCGCGAAGATTCGCGGCGCGCGTGCGGGCATGCTGCAGCTCCGGCAAGCCGCGGTCGCTGAACACGAACGAGATGAAAAACACCAGCGTCAAGACTCCCGAAAGTAGCACGACGGCCTTGAGCGTCACCTGCGTGGCGCGGCGGGAATCGTGCGTGGAGACGGACGGGAGCATGTAACAGCCTAGTGTAGCGAATATAATTTAGTCCGTGAAGCGCGATCAGGCGTCGAACCCGCTGACCGAGCGCTACGCGTCGCGGGAGATGTCGTATCTCTTCTCCGCCGATTTCAAGTTCAAGACCTGGCGGAAGCTCTGGGTCGCGCTGGCCGAGGCGGAGCGGGAGCTGGGGCTGAACATCAGCGAGGCGCAGGTCGCGGAGCTGAGGGCGCATCTCGACGAGATCAACTACGACGACGCGGAGCGGCGGGAGCGCGAGATCCGGCATGACGTGATGTCGCACATCTACGCGTACGGGCTGCAGGCGCCGTCCGCGAAGGGGATCATTCACCTCGGCGCGACGTCGGCGTACGTCACCGACAACACCGACATCCTCCAGATGCGCGACGCGCTCGCGCTGCTGCGCCGTCGCATCCTTAACGTCATGGCCAGGCTGCGCGACTTCGCCTGGCGCTGGCGCGGCACGCCCGCGCTCGCGTTCACGCACTTCCAGCCGGCGCAGCTGACGACGGTCGGGAAACGCGCAACGCTCTGGTTGCATGATCTCCTCCTCGACTATCGCGATCTCGAGTTCCGCCAATCGCAGCTCGCGCTCCTCGGCGTCAAAGGCGCGACCGGCACGCAGGCCTCGTTTCTCAGTCTCTTCGACGGCGATGAATCGAAGGTGAACCGGCTCGAGCAGCTCGTCGCGGAGAAGATGGGCCTCGCGCGCAGTTATCCGGTGTCGGGACAGACCTACTCGCGCAAGGTCGACTCGCAGGTCGTGAACGTGCTCTCCGGCTTCGCGCAGTCGGCGTCGAAGTTCGGATACGACATGCGCCTCTTGCAGCATCTGCGCGAGATCGAAGAGCCGTTCGAGGAAGAGCAGGTCGGCTCCTCGGCGATGGCGTACAAGCGCAACCCGATGCGCGCGGAGCGGATCGACGCGCTTTCGCGGCATTTGATCGTGAATGCGCTGAACCCCGCGTTCACGGCGGCGACGCAGTGGTTCGAGCGAACGCTCGACGACTCCGCGAACCGCCGCATCGCCATTCCGGAAGCGTTCCTCGCCGCCGACGCGATCGCGTTGCTCTACGACAACATCATCGGCGGCATCGTCGTGCACGAGGAAGTGATCGCGGCCAACGTGCGGCGCGAGCTGCCGTTCCTCATGACCGAGAATCTGATGATGGAAGGCGTGCGGCGCGGCGGCGACCGGCAGGTGCTGCACGAGCGCGTGCGCATTCACTCGCAGGCGGCCGCGGACGCGATGAAGGGTGGCGCGCGCGAGAACGATCTCTTCGACCGCATCGCCGCCGATGCGCTCTTCAGCATCGATCGCGCGTCGATCGAGCAGCTCGCGCGCGCGAAGGATTACACGGGACTCTCGACGCAGCAGACGGAGCGCTTCCTGATCGAAGACATCGATCCGCTGGTCTCGGTGGTGAAGGCGACGGTGAGCGAGGAGCTGCGCGTATGAAGCCGCGCATTCTGATGCTCGCGGCGCTGGCGATCATCGTCTACGGCTGCGCGTCCACCGCTCCGATGGCGCCGCCGCCCACCGAACCGCTGCACGGCGTCGCGAGCTGGTATGGCGAAGAGTTCGCGGGACGCACGACCGCGAACGGCGAGATCTTCGATCCGCTGCTGCTCACTGCCGCGCATCGCACGCTGCCGTTCGGGACGGTCCTCGACATCACGAATCCGAAAAACGACTCAGACCGTGCGCGTGCGCGTGAATGATCGCGGGCCGTACATCGGCAATCGCCTGATCGATCTCTCCTACGCCGCGGCGCAGGTGATCGGCTTGATCGAGCCGGGCATCGGCGAAGTGGACATCAAGATCGTGCACCTCGGCAGCGGCGAGCGTGAGCCGCCGGCGCCGATGGAAGTCACGGTCGGCGGGACGCCGACTTTGATCGCGGAAGCGCCGAAGACCGTGAGCGTGATCGCCGCCGGCGAGCCGCCGAAGGTGGACTTCCCGATTCCGCAGCCGCCCGTGGTCGTCGATCGCGTCGAAGTTCAGGAACGCAAACAGGTCGCGGCGGATGGAACGACGATCCTTCATCAACCCACCGCCGCTCCGCCTGCTCCTCCGCTCGCGCGCTCCACGACCGAGAAGCAGTTCATCGTGCAAGTCGGCGCCTTCGCCGTCGAAACCAACGCAACGCTGCTGCTCGATCGCCTGAAGAAGATCGGACAGCAGGCCTTCATCGACCATCACGATCTCTTCCGCGTGCGCATCGGGCCGTTCGCCACGCGCGAGCTCGCGCTTGAGGCGCGAGCCGCGCTCGAGGCGAACGGGATGTCGGCGATCATCGTCGCCGAGTGACACGCGCAGCGTGTCATCCCGAGCAACGCGAGGGATCTGGGGGCGTGTCCCTCCCGACCGGATCCCTCCTGCGTCGGGATGCTCTGACGCTGCGCGTCAGAGCAGCTCGGATTCCGCGAAGAAGAAGCTGATCTCGATCTTCGCGTTCTCGTCCGAGTCGGATCCGTGGATCGCGTTCTGCTCGATCGACTCGCCGAAGTCCTTGCGGATCGTTCCGGCGTCCGCTTTCGCGGGATCGGTCGCGCCCATGACGTTGCGCAGCGACTTGACGGCGTCCTCGCGCTCCAGCGCGGCCACGTACACCGGCCCCGAGGTCATGTACTCGACGAGGCTTCCGAAGAACGGGCGGTCGCGATGCACGCCGTAAAAGCCCACGGCCTGCGCGCGCGTCAGCGACACTTTTTTCAATCCGAGAACGCGAAAGCCCCCGGCCTCGAGACGGCTGATGATTTTTCCGAAATTGCCCTTACGGACGGAGTCCGGTTTGATGATCGTGAAGGTTCGGTTCGACATAAGGGCGCGGATTATACGATGCCTCGTGGTAGTCCACCGGCAGGTAGAGCGTGAACGTCGAACCGTGGCCCGGCTTCGACTTCACCTCGATGCGCCCGTGATGCAGCTCGACGAAATTGCGCGTGAGTGAAAGGCCGAGGCCCGTGCCGCCGCCGCGCGCGCGCCGGCCTTCTTCGGTCTGATAGAACTCGACGAAAATCCGCTGTAGCTCGTCGGGCGGAATGCCGATGCCCTGATCCGTGACGTCGATGCGGACCGCGTCGATGTTGAGCGGCGAATCGTTGCGCGGCAGGAAGCGGCAGCTCAGCGCGACGAGGCCGCCGTGCGGCGAAAACTTCACGGCGTTCGAGAGCAGGTTGAAGAGGATCTGTTTGAGGCGGCCTTCGTCGAGGCGCACGTGCGGAACTTTCGGATCGACGGACGAGATGAGCTGCACGTTCGCTTCCGCCGCGAACCCGCGCATCACGCGCTCGACCGAGGTAATCGTCTCGCGCAGATCGAGCTCGTCGACGCGCAGCTCCATCTTGCCGGCCTCGATCTTCGAGAGATCGAGGATGTCGTTGATCAACTCGAGCAGATGATTGCCGGCGGTGTGAATGTTCTCGAGGAACTTGTGCATGCGCTGCGGCAGCGTGGTGCGGCCTGCTTCGATCAGCACGCTCGAGAAGCCGATGATCGAGTTGAGCGGCGTCCGCAGCTCGTGCGACATGTTGGCGAGGAACTGGTTCTTCGAGCGATCGGCGGCGAGGAGGCGCAGGTTCGTCTCGCGAAGCTCGTTCGTCCGCTCCAGCACGCGCTGTTCGAGCGCGTAGGTGAGTCCTTCGAGATCCTTGTACAGATTGGCGTTCTCGATCGCCACCGCGGCCTGATTCGCGATCGCCGTCAGCAGCAGCACGTCATCCGCGGAGAACGCGTGCTTCTTGTAGCTCTCGACGGAGATGACGCCGATGACGTGATCGCGGGCCATCATCGGCACGCCGAGCCACGACTCGGTGGCCTTCGTGTCGGGAACGGATTTGATGCCGAGGCGCCGCTCGTCGGCCGTGCTGCCGAGGAGCAGCGGCTGGTGATGTTTCACGACCCACGAGTTCAGGCCTTCGCCGAGCGGCATGCGATCTTTCGGGAGGATCTGATCGTCGCGGATGTCGAGCTCGAACAAAAGCTCATTCACATGGTCGTCGAGCAGGGCGATGCTGAAGAGCGAGCAGTCGATGACTTTCTTGCACTCGGTGTAAATCGCGAGGAGCAGCTCGTCGGTGGTGAAGCGGAGCGAGATCGTTTTGCCGATCTGCGTCAGCGAAGCGACGCGCTGCACCTGGCGCCGGCTGCGGCTGCGCGTGATGGCGAGATTGCGGGCGATGAAGTTCGCGACGCCGCCGGTGAACGCCATCGCGACGACGGCGCCCCATCCGATCGAGCCGTACGACAGCGCGGTGACGACGGCGTACGGAATCGTGAGGAAGTAGATCGAGGCGTCGATCGAGTCGAGCTTCACGATCTTCGAGACCGAGTAGCCGTACGCGCGCGCGGGGCGGAACATCACCAGGTTGTTCGTGAAGATCATCGCCGCGCCGCAGAGCGCGATCGTCCACGCCGCGGACGGCGACACGTGCATCACCGGCACTTCGCCGCCGAGCAATTCGTACAGCGTCGACGCGGCGATCACGGGAATCCCGTATGTTCCGAAGAGGCCGAACGTGCGCACCCATTCGATGGCCGGATCGTCGAGCGAGATCTTCGTCCAGCCGATCTGCTTCATGCCGAGGATGCGCGTGCCGATCGAGACCAGCACCGCGATCCACGCCGTCAGCACGCCGCCTAACAGCGGAAAGAACGTGATGAACGCCGTCAGCACGAGCGAGACGTAGATCATGTCCGTCAGCTCGAACTTGAGCAGTGCGAGCGTGGTGGCGAAGGCGATGAAGACCACGATGAGGATCGGCGCGTTGTCGCCGAGGCGTTGGAAGACCGTCGCGACCTGATCCTGGCGCAGCCACGTCAGCCAGACCATCAGCAGGAGGCCGGCGCTGCCCTGCGCGAGAAAGACGGAGATGATCCGGCTGCGACCAGCGGCTTCGGTCGGGGGAGTGGCCATGGGAGTGTGTAAGTGTAATTTAGATCCGGATCATCGCCATTCCGTCCCGGTCGACGCAGACGAGCGTGTCCTGGAGCGCGAGCTCATCGGACAGCTCCACGCCGTGCGCCACGATGCAGCGCTCGAGGCGGACGCGGCTGCCGATCGCGCAGTCGGCCCACACGCTCGTGTCGTGCAGCTCGCCTTTGACGACGCTGCGCGCGCCGACGGTCGAGCGAGCGAGCGATCCTTCGATGGTGGCGCTGTTGTCGACGAGCGAGTCGCCGCGGATGCTGGAGTCCTCCGGCGCCTTCACGTCGCCGCGCACGATCGCTTCGAGCAGCGCCTGCGACGCGGTGAGATAGCGCTGCGGCGTGCCGATGTCGAACCAGAAGCCGTCGTCGACGATGCCGGCGATCGTCTCCCGCTTCGCATCGAGCATCGGCTGATAGACCTCGTCGACGATGCCGGAGAAGTCTTTGTCGGGCAGATAGCGAAAGATCCGCGAGCTGATCACGTGCGAGCCGGAGAACATCAGCGGCTCGCCGGTCTTTGCGCCCTTACCGAAGCCGGTGATGAAGCCGTCATCGAGAGGGACGGCGGTGAATTTGTCATTCGCCGGAGGGTGCCGCAGCGTGAGTGCGGCGAGTGAATCCGAACTGCGTCGCGCTTCGATCAGCTCGTCGTACGGCGGGAACTGCACCGTGTCGCCGTTGACGAGCACGAACTCCGTCTCGTGCTCGAGCAGTGGACGCACGCGCCGCAGGCCGCCGCCCGTGCCGAGAATTTCCTTCTCGAACGAGAACGCGATGTCCGCGCGCGCGAAATAGTGCGTGCGCAGATGTCCTTCGATGGCTTCCGCGAGGTGATGCACGTTGACGATGAGATCGCGGATGCCGGCGGCCAGCAGCGACTCGACCGCCCAGCCGATCAGCGGCCGGTTGCAGAGCGGTACGAGCGGCTTCGGCAGCGTATAGGTCACCGGCCGGAAGCGCGTGCCGAAGCCGGCGGCGAGGATCATAGCTTTCATGGTCGTGTCATCCCGAGCATAGCGAGGGATCCCCGGCGTCAGTACGGCCATCGTGCATCCGGCGGGGGATTCCTCGCTGCGCTCGGAATGACACGTTCATGCGGAGGGCAACTGTTCGGGCGGAAACACCATGTGCTCCGGCAAGTCGCCGCGCGTGCGGCGGTGCTGGCGATAGAGGTCCGCATACGACTGGCGGATGGCGTGGTCCATGTTCATGCCCAGCTCCTCGGCGAGCGCGCGGATGACGTCGATCGCCCCTTCGATCTCGAAGTAGTCGCCGATCGGCGTGCGGTCGATGACGACTTCCACGTCGCGCACGCGCCAGACCTCGCGGAACTTCTGATAGCGGAAGACGGGCTTGAATCCGAGGGAATCGAAGAGCTGGATGGCGAGCTCGAACGACTCGACGCCGGTCTGCACTTCCTCGCGCATTTTCACGTTGCCTTCGAACGCCAGCGGGCCTTTGAACGTGGCCAGCGCGTAGCGGCCGAACTTACGGACGCGCAGCATCGCGCCGCGCGTACGGAGCTCGCCGCGGCGGTCGAGCACGATGTTGTCCTCGAACGTTTCGGGATAGAGGCGCTGCGCGCCGATCTCATCGAGCTTGCGCACGAGTGTCTGGCGGTCGCGAAGGGCGAATTTGACTTCGATTTCCTGGGCCACTATTCCCTTGCTGACCCTTGCGGGTCGTTCCGGAGAACCTCCACCCCCGGCAGTGTAGCTCCCGAAATGAACTCCAGCGACGCGCCGCCGCCCGTCGAGATGTGCGTGATGCGTCCCGCGTAGCCTGACGCCTTCACCGCCTCGACCGACTCTCCGCCGCCCACCACCGTGATCGCATCGGCCTCGGCGACTGCGCGGGCCATGGCAATCGTGCCGCGCGAGAATTCTTCTTTCTCGAACACGCCCATCGGCCCGTTCCAGAAAATCGTCTTCGCGTTTTTCAATTCGTTCGTGTAGTGCGTGACGGTTTTCGCGCCGATGTCGAAGGCTTTTTCGGCCTCGGTGAGACCGTCGCTGACGTCGGCATCCCAATCGATCTCCGTCGGGTTGTCGAGCGATTCGGCGACCACGAGATCTTCGGGAAGCACGAGCTCCGCGCGCTTCTCCATCTCCATGATTCGATGCGCGACTTCCATCGAGTCTGTGTCGACGAGCGAGCCGCCCATCGGCACGCCGCGCGCGGCGAGGAAGGTATTGGCCATGCCGCCGCCGATCAGCACCGTGTCGGCGAGATTCACGAGCGCCTCGAGCGGCTCGATCTTGCCGGCGATCTTCGCGCCGCCGAGGAGCGCGACGAACGGGCGCTCGGAGACGTTGGTGATCTTCTGCAGGAACTCGATCTCTTTCGCGAGCAGCAGGCCGCCGGCGGTGTTCTCTTTCGGGAAGAGCCGCGGCAGCGCGTCGATGGACGCGTGCGCGCGGTGGCAGGCGCCGAACGCGTCGTTGACGTAGTAGTCGGCGTGCTTGCGCAGCTCCGCCGCGAACTCGGCGTCGTTCTTTTCTTCGCCGGCGTGAAAGCGAAGATTCTCGAGCAGCATCAGATCGCCGGGACCGAGCTGCGACGTGTCCGCGCCGATGGCGTCATCGTGCCATTGCACGTCGACGCCGAGGAGCTCGGCGAGCTTCGCGCGCACCGGATCGAGCGAATACTTCGACTTGCGCTCGCCCTTCGGACGACCGAGATGACTTGCCAGGACGAGAGCGGCACCGCGCTCGCGCAACAGGCGAATCGTCGGCAGTGTCTCCTCGATGCGCGTGGCGTCGGTGATGCGCGTGCCTTCCAGCGGGACGTTGTAGTCGACGCGATAGAAAACGCGCGCGCCGGAGGGGAAATTGAGGTCGTCGAGCGTGCGGATGTTGATCATCGCGCCGCCAGCGATTCTGACTTCACACGGGCGACGTGCGCGATCAAATCAATGATGCGATTCGAATAGCCCCACTCGTTGTCGTACCACGCCAGGATCTTGTGCATGTTCGGTCCGACCGAGCGGGTGAACGTCGTGTCGAGGATCGATGAGTGCGGGTTGTGATTGAAGTCCACCGACACCAGCTGCTCGTCGGAGTAGGCGAGGATGCCTTTCAGCTCGCCGTTCGCGGCATCGCGAATGGATTGATTGATCTCATCCGCGTTCGTGGCCTTCTCCGTCTGGAACGTGAGGTCGACCAGCGAGACGTTCGGCGTCGGGACGCGCACGGAGATGCCGTCGAACTTTCCTTTCAGTTCCGGTAGCACGAGTCCGACCGCTTTCGCGGCGCCGGTCGTCGTCGGAATCATCGACAGCGCGGCCGCGCGTCCGCGTCTCAGATCTTTGTGCGGCAGATCGAGGATCTCCTGATCATTCGTGTACGAATGAATGGTCGTCATGATCCCCATCGTGATGCCGTACTTTGCGTGCAGCACTTTCGCGACCGGCGCGAGGCAGTTCGTCGTGCACGAGGCATTCGAGATGATCTTGTGCTTCGACGGGTCGTAGTCGTTCTCGTTCACGCCGATGCAGAACGTCGCGTCGGCGTCCTTCGACGGCGCGGAGATGATCACCGTCTCGACGTTCTTCTTCAGATGTCGCGACGCCTTCGCCTTCTCCGTGAAGCGTCCCGACGACTCGACCACGATCTCGACGCCGAGCTCGTCCCACGGAATGTCGGCCGGGTCGGGGCTCGAGAAGACGCGCAAGTCCTTGCCGTCGATGCTGATGCTGTTCGCGCCGTGCTTGACCTGATTCGAAATCGTGCGGTGGACGGAGTCGTACTTCAGCAGGTACGCGAGCGTCTCCGGACCGGTGAGGTCGTTGACCGCGACGAAGTCGACGTCGGTATGTCGCTCGAGCGCAGCGCGCATGACATTGCGCCCGATGCGGCCGAAACCGTTGATACCGACTTTCACCATGACAGAGGCCTCCTTAACAACGCGGGTAGTATATCGGCGTGAATGTGACTGCGAAGTCCGTGCACGTCTCTCCTTTGCGGTGGGACGGTCGCGTTTTGTCTCTCCTCGATCAACGTTTGCTACCGCGTGAAGAAACGTGGATCGAATGCCATTCCGCGTCCGAAGTCGCGGAGGGGATTCGGACGATGGTCGTGCGCGGCGCGCCGGCGATCGGCGTGGCCGCCGCGTTCGGCATGGCTATCGCCGCGCAACGCGGCGACGATCTGCAAAAGGCCGCGGACGAGCTGAGGAGCGCGCGGCCGACGGCGGTGAATCTCGCCTGGGCCGTCGATCGGATGCTCGCCGCGAAGGGCGATCTCGCCGCCGAGGCCGAGCGGATGTTCACGGAAGACGTCGAAGGGAACATGCGCCTCGGCCGCTACGGCGCGGAGCTCCTCGGCGAGCAAGCGACCGTGCTGACGCACTGCAACGCCGGCGCGCTCGCGACCGCCGGCTACGGCACGGCCCTCGGCGTGATTCGCGCCGCGGTCTCCAGCGGCAAGCGCATCTCCGTCTTCGCCGATGAAACGCGCCCGTATCTGCAGGGCGCGCGGCTTACCGCCTGGGAGCTGCAGCGCGATCACATCGACACCACGCTCATCACCGACAACATGTCGGGCTTTTTCTTCAAGCAGGGCGCGTTCGACGCCGTGATCGTCGGCGCCGACCGCATCGCCGCGAACGGCGACACGGCGAACAAGATCGGCACGTATACCCTGGCCGTGCTCGCGCACGCGCACGACGTGCCGTTCTACATCGCCGCGCCGGTGTCGACGATCGATCCGCACACGCCGAACGGCGACGCGATTCCGATCGAGGAGCGTAGCGCGGAGGAGGTGATCGACATCTACGGATCGCGCGCGTGGCGCCGGAAGGGATCCACGTGCGGCATCCTGCATTCGATGTGACGCCCGCGCGGTTGATCACCGCGATCATCACCGAGCGCGGCGTGCTGCGCCCACCGTACGAGGAGGCGATACGGAACGTGTTCAAAACGTAATCGCCGCGGTGTGGCTCGGCAGCGCGGTGTTCCTCATGCTCGCCGCCTCGGCCGCCTTCCGCATGTCGCCGAATGCGACCGTCGCCGCGGATGTCGTCGGCGCGATGCTCGCGCGCTGGCACTACATCGCCCTCGGCGGGCCGCTACTCCTCTTCGCGCTCGAACTGCGCCACGCGCGCAAGCTCGTGCTGATCGTGCTCTTCATCGCCATCGTGATCGCCGCGGCGCAATCGCTGATCGACCTCCGCATCCGCCAGATGCGCAGGATGTCGCTCACGCCGATCTCGGAACTGAATCGCGAGGATCCGTTCCGCCGCCGCTTCGGCATGCTCCACGGCATCTCGATGATGCTGCTCCTTGCGCAGACTCTCGCCGCGGTCACGGTCGTCGCGTCAGCATCCTCATCATCACCGCCACGAAAGGAGAACGTGCTCATGGCAGAAGGAGAGCTCTACAAAGCCATCATCACTCACGACGGCCAATACTCGATCTGGCCGGCCGATCGCGAAAACCCGCTCGGCTGGAACGACGTTGGGAAGGTCGGGCCGAAGGAGGAGGTCCTCGACTACATCAAGGAAGTCTGGACCGATATGCGCCCGCTCGGCAGAAAGGAAGAGACGGGCGGCGGCGGACCTTAGCCCACCGCCAACTGATTCCCCTCGATATCCAACTCGTGCATCGGCAACCCCAGCGCGCCTAACGGCTCGCGGATCTGCTGCGCGTTGCCGACGATCACGATCACGACGCGATCGGGGTCGAGATATTTCTGGGCGACGCGGGTGATGTCGTCTTTGGTCACCGCGGCGATGGTTTCGCGGTAGCGGTCGAAGTAGTCCTCGGGGAGGCTGTAGAGCTCCATGTCGACGAGGCGGCTGGCGATGTCGGATGCGGTCTGCACGGTCGCGGGGAAGACGCCCATCAGGTAGCTCTTCGTGTCGTCGAGCTCGTGGTCTTCGAGGTCGCCGGTGCGGATGCGGCGCAGTTCGGCGAGCATCTCCGAGACCGACTCGCGCGTGACTTCGTTGCGCACGGGTGCGGCGATGACGAACGGGCCGGCCTGTCTGCGGAACGCGAACTGCGAGCGCGCGCCGTAGGTGTAGCCGTGGCGCTCGCGCAGATTCAGATTGATGCGCGAATTGAACACGCCGCCGAAGATCGCGTTCATCACCGACAGCGGGAAGTAATCGGCCGTCGTGCGCGCGACGCCGATGTGTCCGACGCGGATCTCCGACTGCACGGCCTGCGGGCGATCGATGACGTAGATGCGCGAGGAGTCGATCGGCCGCGCGGAGACCGTCGGCCGCGGCGGCTCGTCGCCGCGCGCCCAATCGCCGAACGTGCGCTCGACCAGCGCCAGCGCGTCATTCACATCGACGTCGCCGGACACCACGATCGAGGAGTTGTTCGGCACGTAGTGCTGCAGGTAGTACTTGCGCACGTCGTCGAGCGTGAGGCGCGCGACGCTTTCGGCGTTGCCGCCGATCGAGTTGCCGTACGTGCCGGTGCCGTAGAGCAGGTTCGAGAATCGCTTGCCCGCGATCGCGGACGGCTCGTTGCGCTGCTGCAGGATTTCGTTGAGGCGCTCGGCGCGCACGCGCTCCAATCCGTCGGCGGGCAGCGTCGCGCGCGCGGCGACGTCGGCGAAGATCGACGACGCCTGCTCGCCGTTGCGGCTCAGGACGTCGAGCGAAATGTACGACGCGTCCCAATCCGCGCCCGTGCCGAGGGCGCCGCCGAGGATGCCGACGTCCTCGGCGAGCTGGATTGCGTCGCGCGAGCCCGCGCCTTCGTCGAGCAGATCGGCCACGATCGCCGCGAGGCCCGCGGTCTGTTCCGTGTCGTGGTCCGCGCCGGAGCGCACGAGCGCGCGCAGCGAGAAGAGCGGTGCGTTGTGATTCTCCGCGACCAGCACGCGCAATCCGTTCGGCAGCGTGCGGCGCGTGATCTGCGGGAAGTGATACGGGCGCGGGGGCGCGGGCGAGGGTGCGATCGTTCGGTCGATGGGCATTAGCTCTCCGGTACAAAGAGCGACGTGGCGCGATTTTCGGGGATGAGGTATTTGCGCGCGATGTGCGCGAGGTTCTCCGTCGTCGCGGTGCGATACGGATCGAGCCAGCGATCGATCATCGCCGGGTCGTCGAAGTAGGTCGACATCATGCCGAGCAGATCGGCGCGCGCGTCGAACGTCTCCAGCTGATGCGCGTAGTCGATCTCCGCGCGGTTCTTCGCGCGCGTGAGCTCGTCCTCGGTGATGCCGTCGAGCGCGACGCGCGCGACCTCCGCGTCGACCGCGGCCTCGATCGTCTCGATCTGCACGCCCTCGCGCGCGGTCGCCTGCAGCATCAGCACGCCCGTCGCTTCCGTCGGGAGGATGTACATCGCCACGTCCTGTGCAATCTGCTGCTCGTGCACGAGCGCGCGGTCGAGCCGGCTCGCTTTATCCGAGGCCAGGATCGTCGAGAGAAGATCGGCGTACATCCAATCGGGATCGCCCATCTTCGGCAGGTGATAGAGGCGATACATGCGCGGCAGCTGCACCGAGGACGGAAACGTCTCGCGCACTTCGTGGCCGGCGGGCGTGCGCTGCAGCTCGAACGGCGGGAACGAGCCGCCGGGCGCGATGTCGCCGAAGTATTGCTCGACGAGCGCCTTCGCCTCGGACGACGCAAAGTCGCCGACGATCGTGAGCGTGCAGTTGTCGGGGCGGTACCAGGTGCTGAAGAAATCGCGGATGTCGTCGAGCGACGCCGCGCCGAGGTCTTCCATCGAGCCGATCGTCGGCCAGTGGTAGGAGTAGTCGGGCGAATACGAGAGGCGCAGCAGGCGCTCGAACGCGGTGCCGTAGGGCACGTTGTCGTAGCGCTGGCGGCGCTCTTCCTTCACCACCTCGCGCTGGATGTCGAGTTTCTCCTGCGTCAGCGCGGGGAGGAAGAAGCCCATGCGGTCGGACTCGAGCCAGAGGCCGAGGGCGAGATAGTTGGAAGGAAGCGTCTCGAAGTAATTCGTGCGATCGAAAAAGGTCGTTCCGTTCAGCACCCCTCCGACCGATTGCACGTAGCGAAAGTGCTCGTTGTTGCCGACGTGCTGCGAGCCGGAGAACAGCATGTGCTCGAACAGATGCGCGAAGCCGGTGCGGCCGGGCCGCTCGTTCTTCGAGCCGACGTGGTACCAGAGATTGATGGCCACGAGCGGCGCGGAATGGTCTTCGTTGAGGACGACGCGGAGGCCGTTGCCGAGGCGATATTGCTCCAGAGCGGGCATAGGGCGGCGAGTTGTATCACGTATCCATTTCGTCCCGCGATTGTTGCCACCGGCACGCGGATGCTTGTGTTTTGATCGCCGCATGGTTCGACGCTTCGTCGTTCTTCTCGTCTTCGCCGCGAGCGCCTTCTCCCAGGAGGCCGTGTTCATCCTGCCGAAGCCGGACGCGAGCCGCATCACGGTGCGGAAGAACATCGAATACGCGCCGCCGCTGCGCTTCGATCTGTACCGTCCCGCGGGCGACGCCGTCGTGCCGATCGTGATCTTCGCGAACGTCGGCATCAGCGGCATGAAGGATTGGGTCGGCTACGTCGGCTGGGGCGAAGCGATCGCCGCGGCCGGACTCGCGGCGGTGCACTACGACGCCACCGACTTCCCCGACTTCGACAAGCTCGTCGCGGCGCTGCAGAAGCGCGCAGGCGAGTTTCACATCGATCCGACGCGCATCGTGCTCTGGTCCGGCTCGACGAACGTCCGCCTCGGCCTTCCGTACGCGATGGACGCGAAGCGCGACTACATCCGCGGCGCGATCGCGTACTACGGCACCGCCGAGGTGCCGACGATCCGCCTCGACGTGCCGGTGTTTTTCGCGCGCGCCGGCCGCGACAGCAAGCAACTGAATCAGAGCATCGATGCGCTGCTGGTCCGCGCGATCGCAGCGAATGCGCCGTGGACGATCGTCAACAACGGACATGGCGTGCACGGCTTCGACGTCTTCGAGCGCGACGACGCCTCGCGCGAGATCGTCACGCGCACGATCGCGTTCGCGAAGTCGGTGACGGAAACGAAAGCGTACGCCGCCGGTGCCGCGGAGGCCGAAGTCGCGGGCGCGTTTCAGCGCGGCGAGTGGGACGCGGTGATCACCGGCTATCGCCGTCTCCTCGCCACGCGCGAGGACGCCGAAAATCGCCGCCGCCTTGGGCTGGCGCTGCTCGAGCGCAGGCAATTCGCCGAGGCGCTGCCGGAGCTGGAGAAAGCGTGGCAGGGCGGACGCCGCGGCGCGCGCGACACGATGCTGCCGGCCGCCGAAGCCGCGGCGGGCGCGGGCAATAGCGAGCGCGCGTTGTATTGGTTGGATATGGCGCTGTCCATGCCGTTCATTCAACTCCCGGAGGCGATGGCAGTTGTGGACAAGTGGGAAGAACAGCTCGCGCGCGAGCCGGTCATCGACCAGCTGGCGCATCAGCTGCTGAATCGCGGACGCGTGAACGATGCCGTTGCGCTCTTCCGCCGCAACACCGAGCGCTTCGCGCAGTCGCCGAAAGCGTGGGACAGTCTCGCCGAAGGTCTCGAGCGGAGCGGTGCGAAAGCGGACGCGGTCGCGGCTTCGAAGAAAGCCAGCGACCTCCGTTTGGCGCGCCTCCAATGAACTTGCTGGGGAAACTTGCTTTATCCTTCCCCCCCGGTGAGCAATCTTCCGTGGCGCCACATCGGGATCGAGGGTCCGATCGGAGTGGGAAAGACTTCGCTCACGAACCTGCTCGCGAAACGCTTTCGCGGCACGCGCGTGCTCGAAGACGCCGACAATCCGTTCCTCGACGACTTCTACAAAGACAAGCGCGGCGCGGCGTTCCGGACGGAGCTGTTCTTCCTGCTCTCGCGATTCGATCAGCAGCGGCAGGTCGCGCAGCGCGATCTGTTCACGGAGCTCATCCTCGCCGACTATACCTTCGCCAAGAGCAAGATCTTCGCGCACCTCACGCTCGACGACTCCGAGCTCATGATCTACAACCGGCTCTACGACCTCCTCGTCGATCAGGTGCCGCGGCCGGAACTGGTCATTTACCTTCAGGCCGGAATTGATACACTACTGAAGCGCATCAAGAAGCGCGGGCGCGCCTACGAAAAGGCGATCTCGCCATCGTATTTGCAAGAGCTCAGCGAGGCGTACTCTCACTACTTTTACCGGTACGACGAGACGCCGTTGCTGGTGGTGAATACAAACGAGATCGATTTCGTTCACACGCCTGAGCATTTCGAACAGCTCGTCGAGCAGGTCCGGAATGCGCAAAAGGGAACTCAGTACTACGTGCCGCTTGGATCCTGAGTAAACGGACCGAGACCAAGGCGTAGTGGAGGACAGACACTCTTGTCTGTCCGGACAGGCAGGATTGCCTGTCCTCCACTCACCGTCTCCTCGGTCCACCTGTTGTGGAGTACGGAGGAGACGATGGACCGAAAGAAAGTCACCGTTCCCGCCATCCGCGCGATGAAAGGCAAGTCGCGCATCGGCATGCTCACCGCCTACGACTATCCGTCCGCGCGCATCGCCGATGCCGCCGGCGCGGACATCCTCCTCGTCGGCGATTCCCTCGGCATGGTCGTCCTCGGTTATCCCGACACGCTCAGCGTGACGGTGGATGACATGCTCCATCACACGCGCGCGGCCGTGCGCGGCACGAAGAGCGCGCTGATCGTCGGCGACATGCCGTACCTCTCGTATCACGTCTCCATCGAAGAGTCGGTGCGCAACGCCGGGCGCTTCATCCAGGCCGGCGCACACGCGGTGAAAGTCGAAGGCGCGAAGCAGAGCCGCATCCGTACCATCGAAGCGATCCTCGACGCCGAGATCCCGGTCATGGGCCACATCGGGCTCACGCCGCAATCCGTGAACGCCCTCGGCGGATTCAAGCTGCAGGGAAAAAACGCGGACGACGCGAAGCGACTCATCGACGAAGCGGTGAGGCTCGAGCGCGCCGGCTGTTTCTCGATCGTCCTCGAATGCGTGCCGTCCGAGCTTGCGGCGATGATCACCGAACAGGTCGCGATTCCGACGATCGGCATCGGCGCCGGCCCGTCGTGCGACGGGCAGGTGCTCGTCTTCCACGACGTCCTCGGCATCTACGACGGCCACACCGCGAAGTTCGTGCGCCAGTACGCGCACATCGCGCAGGACATGCAGAAGGGGCTTGGAGCAGTACCTCGCCGATGTTCGCGCGGGGACGTTCCCCGATGAGGAGAAGGAGTCGTTCCACATGGCGAGCGACGAAGAATTGAAGCGGCTCTACGCGACGCGCGATGACGGCGGCGTCGTCGCCTTCCCCGCGAAATGAAGATCGCGCGCACGATCGAAGAGGTGCGCAAGGCCTGCAGACGCAACGGCACGGTTGACCATCGGCTTCGTGCCGACGATGGGCTTTCTGCACGAAGGCCATTTGTCGCTGATCCGCGTGGCGCGCGAGCACGGCGCGACGTACATCATCGTCGTCGATCTTCGTGAACCCGACGCAGTTCGGTCCGAACGAAGATTTCACGCGCTATCCGCGCGACGAGGAGCGCGACCGCGCGCTGCTCGAGGCGGAGAACGTCGACCTGCTGTTCCTGCCGAGCGTCGAGACGATGTATCCGCCGGGTGCGACGACGCGCATCGATGCCGGCGCGGTGGCGCGGCCGCTCGAAGGCGCGCGGCGTCCGGGACACTTCGAAGGCGTGGCGACGGTGGTGGCGAAGCTGTTTCACATCGTGCGGCCGCACCTCGCCGCGTTCGGACGGAAAGACGCGCAGCAGTGCGCGGTGATCGAGCGGATGACGCGCGATCTCGACATCCCGGTGCGCCTCGTCTTCGGCGAGACCACGCGCGAGCACGACGGCCTGGCGATGTCGTCGCGCAACAGCTATCTCTCTGCCGAAGATCGCGCGAAGGCCCCGGTGCTCCATCGGGCGCTGCGCGCGGGGGAGGAGGCGATCACGCAGGGCATTCATGAGGTCGCGGGGATCGAGCAGCTGATGCAGCGCGTGGTGGCGGAGGAAGGCGGGGTGGAGGTGGATTACCTCGCCGTCGTCGATCCGCTCACGTTCGAGGCGCCGGTGGATTTCGATCGCGAAGTGCTCGTCGCGGGCGCGGTGAAGATCGGCCGCACGCGGCTGATTGATAACATCCGCATTGCGAGGCTCAAAGGCGCATAGGCTCAAAGGCTCAGAGGAGACCGTGGATGGGTGGTGGCCTCCTTTGAGCCTCTGCGCCTCGGTTCCCTTCGAGCCTTCAGCGAAGCCATGATGCGCCGCCTCGTTCGCGCCGCGATTCAGAACGCCACGATCACGCGCGGCGAAGGACGGACGCTGCGCATCGATCCGATCATCCTCCGCGCCGCGAACATCCTGCCGCTGGAGGAGGTGGAGATCGTCAACCACGGAAGCGGCGAGCGCGTGACGACGTTCGTCGAGGCCGCGGGTGAAGGCAGCGGCGAGATCGCGGTGAGCATGCGCGCGGGAGATGTCGTGAGCGTCGTGTCGTGGGGCCTGTTGCACGACGGACAGACGCTCGCGCACAAGGCGAGCCTCGTCACGCTCGACGCGCAGAACCGCGTCGTCGCGGTCGCGGAAACCGCATGCGCGCCATCCTGATCGCCGCGCTGTTCGCGTGCGCGCTCTGGACCAGCGCGCGCGACTACGCGCAGCTGCTGCGGGATTCGCTGGCGATGTTTCGTCTGCCGTACGAAGAGCGCCGCGCGCGCGTCCTCGGCGGCGACTACGTGACGATGCGCCGCCTCGCGCAGCAGATTCCGCGCGACGCTGAAGATCGCCATCGTGCTGCGACAGCCGCGCGACATCGATCGCGGCATTTTTCTCAACTACTACCTCTACCCGCGTACGACACGCATCGTCACCGGCCAACCGCCGCCCGGCTACGTGAGCATCCTCGTCGACGGCCCGGACATGCACATCGAGCCATGACCGGCCTCCTGATCACGCTGCTCTGGTTCCCGCTCCTCGGCGCGGCCTTTGCGCGCCTCGCGGGAAAGACGTCGTGGTTTCTCGCCGGGGCGGGCGTGAACGGCGTTGCACTCTTTATCGCCGGAACGCTACATCTTCCGTTGAAGCCGGTGATTGCCGCGTTGGGCCTCGCCGCCATCTTCATCCTGACGACGACGTGGAGCGGCGGGCTCTCAGCCCGCCGGCAGGCTAAGAGCCTGCCGCTCCACCTGACAGCCGCCGTGTTACTGCTGGGAGCCATCGTCACCCCCGTCAACGACTATGACGGCCGCGCGTTCTGGCTCCTGAAAGCGAAAGCGATCGCGCACGAGCAGCGCATTGACGGCCCGTTCTTCCAACTGCAAACCGCGCACAGCCCGCGCAACGGCTATCCGCTGCTCGTGCCGCTCGACGCGGCGACGGTGATGATGTTCGCGCGCGACGACGATGACCGGCACACGCGCGCGCTGTACGCGATGTTCGCCATCGCGCTCGCCTTCGAGATCAAGCGCCGCTTCGCCGCGTGGTTCTCGCCAGCCACGGGCGTGTGGTTCGGGACACTCCTGCTCTTGCTCCCAGCGGTCATGAGCGCCGGCGGCGGCGCGCGCTCGGCGGGATGCGACATCGCCGCTCGCCGCCTTTGCCGGCTGCGCATTCTTTGAGCTGGCCGTTGGATCGATAGGGGCCGCGGCGCCGCGCGCTTCGGCCTTTGGCTCGCCTGCCTCGCCCTCACCAAACCCGAAGGCCTCCCATTCGCGCTCATCTTCGTCCTGGCCGGCATCTTCGTCTTCCGCCGCCGCATTCTCATTTCCGCGATTCCGTTCGCCGCCGCACTCGCGGCTCTCTTCGCGTGGCGCGCGCGCATCCCATCGACGGACGATCCCAATCTCTTCGCGCTGTTCACGCGCCTGCCGCAGCGCATCGGTCTCACCGGCGAGGCAATCCGCGAGTTTCTGCGCTGGTTCGACTTTCTCTGGATCGCCGTCGCGCTCGCGATCGCGTATCTCGCCATCAAGCGCGCCTGGCGCCCGCTCGCGCTCGGCCTCATCGCCATCGCGCCGATGCTCGCGCTCTATCTCGTCGCGTACATCGTCACCGACTGGACGATTGCGGAGCTGGTGCGCGTCACGGCGACGCGCCTGCTCTCGCACTTTGTCGCGCCGGCGCTCTTCCTCGTCGCCGCGGCGCTGCACGTGACACAATCGCGCGCGTGAGAGCCATCGCAGGTGCATTCCTGGCATCGCGCGCGATCGTCCTGGCGCTGCTCATCCTTTTCGGCAACCTCGAGAACGTGCGCACGAGCTTCGGCTTCGTGAAGGAGACGCGCATCACCCTGCGATCGGAGCCGCTCGTCGACGTCTTCAGCGCCGGCGACGCGAAGTGGTTCCGGATCATCGCCGAAGACGGCTACGTCCGCGCGCCGTTCCGTACCGGGATGCAGGTGAACTGGGCGTTCTTTCCGCTTTATCCGATGGCCACGCGCTATCTGCGCGTGCTGCCGTACGTGCTCAACGCGACGATCCTCACGCACCTCTTCTTCCTCGGCGCGCTCTTGATGCTCTACCGCCTCGCGCGCGCGATCGGGTTCGATGAACGCGCCGTCCTGTACATGGCGTTCTTTCCGACGTCCTATTTTTTCTCGCTGCCGATGTCGGAGTCGCTGTTCGTTTTGCTCGCCGCTGGCTGCTGTGTGGCCGCGTTCGCGGATCGCTGGGCCCTCGCCGGCCTTCTCGGCGCGCTTGCCTCGGCGACACGCGTACAAGGCGTTCTGCTCGTCGCGTTTCTCGTCGTGCTGTGCTGGCAACGGCGCCGCGGCTGGTATTCGATCGCGATGGTGCCGTGCGGCCTGGCCGCGTTCTGCGTCTTCCTCTGGCGCATCACCGGCAATCCATTCGCGTTCGCGGACATCCAAAGCGAGTGGCAGCGTTCCACGGGCTTCTCGCAATTCGCCGTCTTCTTCCGCGAGCTCCCGATCGTCAGCGCCGAATGGAACTTTCGCGCGCTGAATTTTCTGATGCTGCTCCTGCTCGTCGTCGCGGCCGTGGTCCTGTGGCGGCGAGGCCAGCCCGCGCTCGCCGCGTTCGTCGCCGCGTCGTTTGCAGTCGTCGTGCTGTCAGGCTCGCTGCAGTCGGCGGGGCGTTACGTGCTCAGCACGTTTCCCGTCTTTCTGGCGTTTCCCTCGCGCCGCGGCTACGAGCTACTGCTGGCCATCCTCGCGGTTCTCCTCGGCGCGCTGACCGCGCTCTACGCGCTGCACTACGACTTCGCGATGACTTGAGCGCACGAAGTCGATGAAGCCGCGCTCGACGTTCACGTCGACGAGCTTCACGTTCACGCGGTCGCCGATGTCGAGGCCTTTCTCGCCGTGTACGAGCTTCCCTTCCACCGGCGGATGGAAGATGCGCACCCACGTTCCCTTCGACGACGCGCCGGTGACGAGGCCGTCGAAGCGCTCGCCGATGCGATGCTCGAGCACGCACGCCGCGGCCGACTTGCGCACCTGCCGCTCGACCTTGTTCGCCGCGTCTTCCTGCTGCGTGCAGTGCTCCGCGAGTTGCGCCAGCTCGTCATAGCTGTACGGCGATTTCGTTCCCGCAAGCGCGGCCTTCACCAGGCGATGAGCGATGAGATCGGGATAGCGGCGATTCGGCGCCGTCGAGTGCGCGTAGTCCTTCACCGCGAGGCCGAAGTGCCCGATCGACTCCGCGCCCGGCTTCTCGACGACGTACTCGCCCGCGCCCATGGCCTTCACGATGGAGAGCGAGAGATCGGGAAAGCGCATCGGGTCGATCTTCTTGCGCCGCCGCAGAAACTCCTCGAGCGCCTTGACGTCCGGGTCGGGCGGCAGTCGCTCGCCGAGCTCCTCGGCGATTTTCTCGATGCGGTCCCACCGCTCCGGCGAGCGCACCACGCGGCGGATGCTGGCGAAGCCTTTGCGCGAGAGAAAGCGCGCCGTCACGCCGTTCGCGGCGATCATGAAGTCTTCGATGAGCATGCGCGCGTTGTTGCGCGCGTCGCGTTTCAGGTCGACGACCTGGCCATCGCGGATCACCGGCCGGGCCTCGATCGTGTCGAGGTCGAGCGCGCCGTGCTCATGCCGCAACTCGCGCATCGCATCGGCGGTCTTGTCCTGCAGCCGCAGCGTCTCGTCGAGGCCGGCCACCGCGTTCACTTTCTCCGGCGCGTCCTCTTCGCCGTCGAACCATGCCGCGACGCGGTTGTACGCGAGCTTGGCGTGGTTGTGCACGAGCGCGCGATAAATCTCGCCCTGCGTCGAATCGCCGTCCTCGCGCACCGTCATCTCGATCACCATCGCGATGCGGTCCTCGCCTTCGTTGAGCGAGGTGAGATCGGTGGAGAGCTTCTCCGGCAGCATCGGAAAGATCCGCGCCGCGGTGTAGACGGAGGTCGTGTTGTGCCGCGCGTGGCGATCGACGGGCGAGTCTTTCTTCACCAGCGCGTCGACGTCGGCGACGGCGATGTAGATGCGCACGTTGCCGTCATCCAACTTCTCGGCCCAGGTGAGCTGATCGAGATCGCGCGAGTCGTCGTTGTCGATCGAGCACCAGGGAAGGTCGCGCATATCGCGGATCGACGAATCCTCTTCACGCGCCGGCCCGTGCAGCGCATCGACCTGCTGCTTCACGTCGCGGCCGAAGTCGGGCTCGAGCCCGCGCTCGACCATCGCGTCGCGCGCAATCTCCGCCAGGAGCTGTTCCTGCTTGCGATTCATGAGCAGGAACGTTATCACCATGCGATGCATCCCGCTCCCGCCGGCGACCGCGCGTTTTTGCTCGAGCTCGGTGACGTCACCGCCGCGGAGCTGCATGCGTATGCGGCTTCTGCGCGCGCGATGCCGGATGTGCTGGCGGTGATTGTTGGGCATTCGTCGTTGTATGTGGTTTTTGAGAGGGTCCTCGGGTCCTCGGTTCCTCGGTTCCTCGGGAACCCCCTTCCCCCCGAGGACCCGAGGACCCGAGGACCCCGTCACCACATCCCCGTCTCCTTCTCCGGTGCCGACCTCCCCGAATTCCTCGCACGCACCCATCAAACGCGCGAAGCGTTCCTCGCAAACCTCCCCACCCTCACCGCCCGCTACCTCGGTTTCCGCGCGGGGTTTGCCTATCTCGACGGCTGGCCCAAAGAGTGGGCGATGCCGCGGCGGCCGACGTCGCGGCCGGTGCCGCGCGGGTCGTTTGCGATCGCGGGCAACATGGCCGGTTTTTATCCGATCGATTCTCCCGGCGGCTGGAATCTCCTCGGCCGCACGGACATGGATCTCGAGCACGCCATCGCGCCCGGCGACGAGATCGTCCTCCAGCCGGTTGATGAAATTCATCCCGCACCCGCGCGTCCGAAACCAAGTCTGCAGCTCGAGTACGCCGACATTCTGTTCGCGCCGCTGGCGACGCTCGTCGGCGCGCCCGACTGGTCGCGCATCGATCGCGGCATTTCTCCCGGCGGCTGGTTCGACGACATCGCCGCGCCGCTCGCGAATCGCGCGGTCGGCAATCCGCCGGACACGCCGCTCCTCGAATGCGCGATGACCGGACCGCGCCTCCGCTTTCGGCGCGATTGCGTCGTGGCGTGGTGCGGCGAAGTGCGGCGCGTGCGCGCGGGCGAGGAGGTTGCGTTCGGAAGAGTCACCGGCGGCTTACGCGGATATCTCGCCGTCGGCGAGCGTGAAGGCGTCGTCGCGAAATTCGATCGCGGCGATCGTCACGTCATTCGTGCGATGCGCGGGCCGCACGACGTCGAGATCGGGACGATCGAGTGCGAAGTCACGCCGGCCATCGATCGCGTCGGCATCCGCCTCCGCCCGCTGCAAAGCATCGACGTCACGATTCCTGCCGACCTGAAATCGAGCGGCATGCAGTGCGGAACCGTGCAACTGCATCCGGACGGCAGCCTCGTGGCGATGGGGCCGGATCATCCGATCACCGGCGGCTATCTGCAGCCGATGACCGTGTTGTGGGAGGAGCGCTGGAAGCTCGCCCAGCTGATGCCCGGCGAGCGCGTGCGATTCGTGGTCGTAGAACCTCGTTCCGCCTAACCGCCGTACTGATAGCCGGAGCGCGAGATCACGCGGAACTCCGGATTGCGCACCGACACATTCACCTTCTGATATCCCTTTTCGCCCTTGCCGTGGCGCGAGCGATAGGTCAGCAGGTAATAGCCGTTGTTCGTGTTCTCGATGCGGTTCAGCGGCGTGGTGAAGCTCGTGTTGAAGCGGAAGTACTGCCCGCCGGTCGTGTTCGAGATCTCCTCGAGCCGCTGGTGGAAGACCGGCGTCGAATCGACGTCGCGCTGCAACTGCACGCCGTACACCGACACGTTCGCGGCGTTGAGCGCGTGCAGCATCGGATCGAAGAAGCGGCTGCGATTGACGATCACGCCGCTGCGCACCGTCTCGCTCTCCTCGAGGATGCCGGGCGAGAAGAGGATGAGATTCTTGCGCGCGCGGATCGGGCGCACCGCGTCGGCGAGCACGTCCAGCGCCTCGTAGACGCGGCCCGTGCGGCTGACCATCGCCGCGCGATCGATGTTCTGCAGGATTCCGTTGTCGGACGACGGGCGGTCGAGGCCGCGGCCGAAGCGCGCCGACTCGTTGAGCGCCTTCTCCAGCTGCTTCTTGTCGCTCGAGAAATCGCTGAACACTTTCAGGCGCACGTCGTGCGAAACGATCGCCACGCGGTCGCCTTCGAGCATGTCGTTGCGGATGAACTGGCGCACCGCCTCGCGGGCGGAGCTCAGTCCGTCGAAGAGCGACCCGTTGTCGTTCGGCTTGTCGAAAAAGAAGATGAAGTAGCGCTCGTTGCGGATCTTCTCGACCTGGAACGGCGCGTTCTGCTCGCGCGTGTCGAGGAGGCGGCGGTTCGTGAAGTAGTCGACGCTGTCGAGCGCCTGCGGCGAGCCGTTTTCCTTGACGATGAAATCGTCTTTCGTGAGGCCGAGGATCTGGTTGCCGCGCGCGTCGGTCACGATCACGTCGAGCAGCACGATGTTGACGTCGATCTTTTCTTCGAACGGCTGCTGCGCGGCCAAAGGCAGCGCCAGCAGGAAGAGGAGGGCAAGCCGTCTCATGATGCGCTCCAACTGAGGGTTGCGTCAGCGGATTCCGCTGTAACGACAACGTTTCGCGGAATGAAAGCCATAAAAGCACCGTTTGACCCGGCGTCGCGGAATCACTACAATCCGCGCTCTTTTCAACGCGAGTCTCCCTCGCGATCCATCATCGGGGCATAGCTCAGCCTGGTAGAGCGCACGGTTCGGGACCGTGAGGTCGGAGGTTCAAGTCCTCTTGCCCCGACCAACCTCCTTCCACAGCACATCTTCGCGGCCCGCTTTCAGATTTGCGAAACGCGCGGCGACGAAGAGGTAATCGGACAGGCGATTCAGATACGTGACCGTCGACGCTTCGTCGAGCGCGACGACGCAGCGCTCCGCGCGGCGGCAGACCGTCCGCGCGACGTGCAGCTGCGACGCGGCGAGCGTGCCGCCGGGAAGAATGAATCCGGTGAGCGGTGCAAGCTCGCGCTCCATCGTGTCGATTGCTTCTTCGAGCTCCGCGATGCGCGATTCATCGACGCCGGGGAAGCGATCGCTGCCCGGCGACGCGAGGTGCGCGCCGATGTCGAAGAGATCCATTTGCACCTGATGCAAAACGGCGTCGACCTGTTGCGGCGGCTCAGTGGCGCGGGCGACGCCGAGGAAGGAATTCAGCTCGTCGACGGTCCCGTAGGCCTCGATGCGCGGATCGTTTTTCGGAACGCGGGTGCCGCCGAAGAGAGAGGTCTCGCCTTGATCGCCGGTGCGCGTGTAGATCTTCAAATCACGCTTCCGACTCCAACTGCCGGATCCGCTCTTTCACCACCATCTCCGCCAGATCGGGAATGACTTCCCAGGCGATGTTGCGCACGACCTGGTCCGACATCAGCTCCACGACGCGGCGGGCGATGCGGTCGACCTGCTCGTCCGTCAGATCGCGCGCGGCGATCGGAAGGCTCGGGGTCTCCGGCGCGAGTGCCGGTGGCGGCACGGGCGGCTCTTCCACCTCGGCCGCTGCTTCCGCTTCGGCAGCCGGAGCCCATTCCGGCTCGGCCGCGGGCGGCGGCACTTCTTCGACGTACGACTGTTCTGCCGGGACCTCGGCGGCTGCTTCGAACGGCAGCTCTTCCACCGCCGGCTCGGATGCCGCGAACGGAATCGCTTCTTCTTCCGCGGCGTAGCTCGGCGCGGGTGCTTCTTCTTCCTGCGGCGGCGCCCACTCCGGCTCGGCCGGCGCTTCCCACGGCAGCGCCTCGGGTTGCTGTTCTTCCTGCGGCTGCTGGTCCCACGGCGACGCCGACTGCGCGGCCATCATCTCGTCGAACGTCATCTTCGGGAACGCCTGCGTCTCGCCGCTGAACGCCGCTTCGGGCTGTTCGTCCCACGGCGACGGCTCGGGCGCGGGTGTGGGCGGTGGCACAGGCTCCGGCTCCGGTTCGGGAGCCGTGGTCTGTGCCGCAAACTGCTGCATCTCCTCGAACGACATCTTCGGAAACGCGCGCGTCTCTCCGCTGAACTCTTCCGCCGGCGGCGGCGCGCCGAACGGCGACTCCGCTTCCGGTTCGGGCTGCGGTTCAGGCTCCGGCGGCGGTGCGCTGGCGCGCGCTTCCTGCGCCGGCGCGCTACTGCGCGCCTCCTGTCTCATGATCTCGTCGAACGTCATCTTCGGGAACGCGCGGGTCTCGCCGCCGAACGCCGCTTCCGGCTGTTCATCCCACGGCGACGGCTCGGGCGGCGCGGGCTCCGGTTCCGGCGCGGGTGGGGGTGGGGGCGGCGCCGCGAATTGCTGCATCTCCTCGAAGCTCATCTTCGGAAACGCGCGGGTCTCCGGGCTGAACTCCTCGACCGCGGGCGTTTCGAACGGCATGTCGTTCGCCGCCGGCGCCGCTGGCGGCGCGCTGAAAATGTCGTTGTCGTGCTCGTATGCGTCGGGCGTCGCGTACGAGCCGCTCGCGGTCGAGAACGGCGAGCGTCCTGGACGACGGCAGCGGCACGACCTCGGTGTCCGCGCTCCACGGCGAAGGCTCCGGTGCGGGCGGTGGCTCGGGCTCCGGCGCAGGTGCCGCGGATGCACTCGCCTGCGCAATCAACTCTTCCACTTTCTGAATGAGACTCTGCGATTCGAACGGCTTCGTCACCACGGCGTCGCAGCCTGCTTTTTCCGCGCGATCGGGATCGAACGGCTCGAACGTTCCGGTCAGGAGAACGACGGGAATGTTGCGGTACTCGGGATGCGACTTCACGTACTCGCAGACTTCGTATCCGTTCTTCTCCGGCATGATGATGTCGGAGAGGATGATGTCGGGGCGCATCTCGGTGAGTTTGGCAACTGCCTTCGCGCCGTTGTTGACCGCCGTCACCTCGTAGTCGGCGTCCGAGAACGTCAACTCGACCACCTTTTGAATGGTGATACTGTCATCCGCGAGTAGGATTTTTTTCGGCATCGATCGCACTCTCCGTGATTTTCAGCAAGCTACCACAATTCCTGATCTTCGGTCATCGCGGCAGCCCCAAGCGCTTCCCTGAGAACACGATCGCCTCATTTGAGGGTGCGCTGAGCGAGGGCGCGGACGGCTTCGAGACCGACCTGCGCCTGCTCTCCGACCGCGTGCCGATCCTCTTCCACGATGACGAGCTCGGCGAGAACGAGATCGAGTCGCTGTCGTCCACGCAATGCGGCCCGATGGTGCGCGTCTCCGAGCTCGCCGCCTTCACCGCGCGCGGCACGCTGATCCTCGAAGTGAAGCGCAGTAAGTGGGAAGAAGTGCTGATCGACACCGTCCGCGGCTGGCCGAACATCGTCCTGACCTCGTTCGATCACTCGCTCCTCGCATCGGTGCGCAAATACGATCCGAACGTGGAGCTCGGAATCACGATCTACGGCTCGATCGTCAACGCCGCGCACTACGCCGCCGACCTCGGCGCGACGTGGTTCTTCCCCAACCATCCATACATCGATGCGGAAACCGTTGCCGCGATGCATGAGCAAGATATCCGCGTCGTTCCGTGGACCGCGAATCGGAGGAAGCATTGGGAGCGGCTGCGGGAGCTGGGATGCGACGGGATGATTACGGATTACCCGGCGGAGGCGGTCGCTTGGCGCGGTAACGCCTGACTTTGTTACACTTCCCGCCCCCAACATAGCTCAGCCGGGAGGGAGCGCGGACATGAAGACCTGGGAATACAAGATCATCAACGTCCGGTCGGAGAATTACTCGATGGATCCGCGCCGCGCCGAAGAGCTGAACCGTCTCGGCGATGAGGGCTGGGAACTGGTCAGCATCACGTCCATCAACTTCAAGACCGGCGCGACCGATCACATCGGCATGGTGTTCAAGCGGGAGAAGCAGGCGAGCGCGTGATCACCCGCGCCGCCGAGCGCCGCGCGCACGCGGCGGCGCTGGCCCGGCGATACTTCAAGGAACGCTCCGTTCCTCTTTCCACCCTCGAGGAGACATTCCGCGACACGCGCGATCCGCTCATCGAGGAGCTGCTCGATCTCGCGACGCACGAGCCGCCAACCGGCGCCGACTACGACCGCAAGTATTGGCCGCACGTGGAAGCCGTTCTCGCGCAACTCGACCTCGGCGACAAGGGCGCGTTGCCTCCCGTGGGTCGCTGGTCGCTGCTGAAAGTCATCGGATTGGCCGGCACTGCGCTGATCTCGGGCACATTCGCGGCGATGCGTCTGCTCAACAATACGGAAGCCGACGACTACACCGGAACGCACTGGGCGATCTTCGCCGTCCTGGCCGTGATCGCATTTCCATCGGTGCTTCTGCAATATCTGAGAGCGCGCCGCCGGCGCTCGATGTAGATCAAATCTCCCGGAGGATCTCGCGGCGCCGCTCCGCATACTCCTGGTCGTCGATGAGGCCTTGGGACTTCAATTCGCCGAGGCGGCTCAATCGCGATTCCACGCTCTGACTCGGCGCGACCCGCTCTCGTGGCGCGGACGCGGCGGCACATGCAGCGTTGATGTCGTTCATGAGTGCAACCTCATCGAACACGGTCACGCCTCGCCGGTTTCTGGTCAGGTTCGAATAGGTTCGCCCGAGGCGGAGCGTTTCTTCACGGAGGTTGGGATTGGTGGGATCTGCTTTGAGGCGATGAAGCGCCTCTCGATACGCACCAAGAGCTTTCTTGCGGGCGCCGTCGTTCTGCGAGGCGATGATGGCAATCACAACCGCCACAATGATCAGGAAGATGACGCAACCGCCGCCAAAATCATCGTCGAGAGGCATGCTTCCTTACTGACCCGCTTCCGTTCGTTCGGAGGCGCGGCGCGACATCTGGTATGTTCCGCGCCCTGATGGCGGAGCGCCCTTTCCTCATCCTCATCGTTCTCGACGGCTTCGGCTGCCGGCGAGAGCGGGAGCACAACGCGATCGCGCAGGCGAAGACGCCGACGTTCGATCGGCTGTACCGCGAAGCCGCGTGGACGACGCTCGAGGCGTCGGGACTCGCGGTCGGGTTGCCCGAAGGGCAGATGGGGAACTCGGAAGTCGGACATTTGAATATTGGGGCGGGCCGGGTGGTGGATCAGGACATCGTTCGCATCTCGAAGTCGATCGAGCACGGAGAGCTGGAACACAATCCGGTCTTCGTCGACATGGTGAGGAACGTTCGTGCTGTGCACTTTGCGGGACTGCTTTCGGACGGCGGCGTGCATTCGCTGCAGTCGCACCTGCACGGACTGATTCGCGCGGCCCGCAACCTCGGCGCGAAGGACGTTTTCGTCCATGCGATCCTCGATGGGCGCGACACGCCGCCGAAGTCGGCGGAGAAGTACCTCGCCGAGGTGCTGCAGCAGGATGCGCAGCTCTCGACGATCATCGGCCGCTACTACTCGATGGACCGCGATCACCGCTGGGAGCGCGTGCAGCGCGGCTACGATCTGATGACCCTCGGCGTCGGGACGCAGACGAAGGATCCGCTCGCAACGCTGCACCGCTTCTACGAGCAGGATGTCACCGACGAGTTCATGGAGCCGATCGCGGTGCTGACGCCGGACGGCGCGCATCTCGGAAAAATCGAAGACGGCGACGCGCTGCTCTTCTTCAACTTCCGCGCGGACCGCATGCGTCAGATCGTGATCGCGCTCAAGGACGAGCACTTCACGCCGTTCGAGCGCGCGGTGCATCCGAAGGCGCGCATCGTGACGATGAATCGCTATCACGAGAAGTTCGATCTGCCGGTGGTCTTTCCGCCGCAGGAGATCCACAACAACCTCGGCGAGGTGCTCTCGCGCGCGGGGCTCAAGCAGTTCCGCATTGCCGAGACCGAGAAGTACGCGCACGTCACGTTCTTCTTCAACGGCGGCTCGGATACGCAGTTCCCCGGCGAGGAGCGCCTGCTCGTGCCGTCGCCGAAAGTGGCGACGTACGACCTCAAGCCCGAGATGTCGGTGTTCGAGGTGACGGACAAAGTCGTCGAGGCGATTCGCGTCGAAGAAGTACGACGTCATCATCATGAACATCGCCAATCCCGACATGGTCGGACACACCGGCTTCATGGATGCGACGGTGACGGCGATCGACGACACCGACGTCGCCGTCGGACGCATTCTCGACGCGGTCGAAGCCGTCGACGGCGTCGCGCTGATCACGGCCGATCACGGCAACGCCGAGCTGATGTTCGATGAGAAGACGGGACAGCCGCACACCGCGCACACGACGAATCCCGTGCCGCTGATCCTCGCCGATCCGAAGAAGCGCTTCGGCGTGCTTCGCGGCGGCGGCGTGCTCTCGAATGTCGCGCCGACCATCCTCACGATCCTCGGCATCGAGAAGCCGGCCGACATGACGGCGGAGTCGCTGCTCACGTGAGCATGCACTCGCACTACCGAGGCGGCGGGACGCCGCCTGATCAGCCGGCGGGACGCCGGCGTTCCGAGGCGTTGGGAACGCCGGCGTCCCGCCGGCTGGCCCGGCGGCGTCTCGCCGCCGCAGCGAGGCTCACGTGAGCAGGCAGCTCATCCTCGTCCGCCACGGGGAGACGGTGCACAACGTCGCCGGGATCGCGCAGGGCTGGAACGACAGCGCGCTCTCCGACAAAGGGCGCGGGCAGGTGCAGCGGCTCGCGGAGAAACTGGTCGAGTACGCGCCGACAGCGATTTACTCGTCGCCGCTCGGACGCGCGCGCGCGACGGCGGAGATCATCGCCGAGGAGACGGGGCTGGCGATTGCGACGCTCGATGATTTGCGGGAGATGAATTACGGCGGATGGGAAGGGCGTTCTTTCCTCGACGTCCGCCGCGAATACGAAGACGTCTATCAGCGCTGGATCAACGATGAGACGTGTCCGTGCCCGGACGGCGAGTCGCACGCGGATGTGCGCGCGCGCATCGAGCGCGCGATTGCCGCGATCGACTCCGAGCGGCCGGTCATCGTCACGCACGGCACGGCCATCCGCATCGCCGCGACGGCGCTGCTCAAACTGCCGGTGATGGCCTCGCGCCACTTCGCGCAGGACAACGCGGGGATGAATGTCTTCGTGTGGCGGCAGGACCGCTGGATCTTGAAGGTTTGGAACCACACATGATCCTCGAATCGATTCACGAGCAACTCACCGAAACCCTCAAGTCGCGCGTGCTCGCGCTCTTCGGCCATGCCGTCGACCGCATCGTGCTGCAGACGCCGCCGAAGTTGAGCATGGGCGATCTGGCGACGCCGGTGGCGCTGGAGCTGGCGAAGGTGCTGAAGCGCAAGCCGCGCGAGATCGCGGAGCAACTCGCGAACGGGTTGACGCTGCCGATCTTCGTGGCCAGCGTCAGCGTCGAAGGCGCGGGCTATCTCAACTTCCGCTTCGACCGCGGCGCGTTCGCGGCGCAGCATTTCCGCACGGTGATGGCGTCGCCGCGGCCGAGCGGCGCGCGCGTGATCGTCGAGCACACGAACATCAATCCGAACAAGGCCGCGCACATCGGTCATCTGCGCAATTCCGTCCTCGGCGATACGTACGTCCGCTGCTCGAAGTGGCTCGGCGATCACGTGGAGACGCAGAACTACATCGACGACACCGGCGTGCAGGTCGCGGACGTCGTCGTCGCCTTCGAGCGCCTCGAGAAGAAAAGCCTGGCCGACATCGAAGAGCTGATGAAGCAGGAGCGCTTCGACTATCTCTGTTGGGATCTCTACTCGAAGATGGCGCAGTACTACGCCGATCATCCGGAAGCGCAGGAGTGGCGGAAGGAAACGCTGCATCGCATCGAGAAGCAGGAAGGCGACACGGCGAAGCTCGCGGCGACGCTCGCCCGCGCGGTCGTGCATCGCCATCTCGCGACGATGCTCCGCCTCGGCATCGAGTACGACCTTCTGCCGAAAGAGTCCGACATCATCCACCTGCACTTCTGGGATCGCGCGTTCGAGCTGCTGAAGGAATCGGGCGCGGTGATCTTCGAGAACGAAGGGAAGCACAAAGGCTGCTGGGTGATGAAGCTCGACGAGTCGGAGGAGTTCGCCGGCATGGCCGAGCCCGACAAGATCCTCGTCCGCTCGAACGGCACGGTGACGTACACCGGCAAAGACATCGCCTATCAGCTGTGGAAGCTCGGCCTCCTCGACCGCACGTTCCAGTATCGAAAGTTCTCCACTTATCCGAGCGGACACATCGTGTGGGAGACGACGCACGGCGACGACGGCGATTCATCGGCGCCGCAGTTCGGCGGCGCGTCGCGCGTCGTGAACGTCATCGATTCACGCCAGGCGTATCTGCAGAAGGTCGTGAAGGAAGGCGTGCAGAAGCTCGGAGGCGACAAGGCCGCAGAGGCGTCGATCCATTTTTCGTACGAGATGGTCGCGCTCACGCCGGCGACGGCGAAGCAGCTCGGGATGGAAGTGTCGGAAGAGGACTCGACGCGCGCGTACGTGGAGATGTCGGGCCGCAAAGGATTCGGCGTGAAGGCCGACGATCTGCTCGACGAGCTGGAGCGCAAAGCGACGGAAGCAGTAAAGACGAACGCCGCCGAGATCGAGAATCCGGAAGAGATCGGACGGCAGGTCGCCGTCGGGGCGCTGCGCTACTTCATGCTCCGCTTCGGCCGCAACAAAGTCATCGCCTTCGACTTCGATGAAGCGCTGCGCTTCGAAGGCGACTCCGGTCCGTATCTGCAGTACTCGACCGTGCGCGTGCAGAACATCTTCCGCAAGATGCAGGAGCGCGGCGTGGAAGCGCGCATCGAGGAGCGGCAGGTCGACGATCTCACGCTCAATCAGGGACTGACCGACGACATGTGGGAGCTGGTGCGCCTCTCGGCGGAGCTGCCGGCGGCGATCCGGCGCGCGGTCGATTCACTCGAGCTTTCGGTGATCACGCAGTACCTACTCGACCTCGCGCAGAAGTTCAACAGCTTCTACCACAAGTATCCGATCCTTCCTGAGAAGGACGACGCCGAGCGGCAGCGGCGCGCGGTGACGGCGGAGATTTTCCGCCGCACGATGGTGGGGGCGATGGCGTTGTTGGGAATTCCGGTGCCCGAACGGATGTAAAGGGCTGCTACAATAATTGGCCGGCGGAGTCCAACCGCCGATTCAACATGAAGCTCGAACTGATCGATGTCGCGTTGCGGACGCTGATTCTCCTCGCGGGCGGAGTGGCTGCACTCCTGCTCGCGCGCGAAGGCTACGGGCCGGCCATCCCGGCCGTTGCCGTGGGGGGCGCGCTCGGCGCGTTCTTCGCCTCGCGCGCCCAGCCCAGCGAAGACAATTAGACTGCTTCTTCCTGTGCGTGCCCGCCTTCGGCGCGGCGTACGTTCTCCGCTTGCAGCCCCTTCGGGCCTTGCTTGACGTCGAACTCCACGCGCTCGCCTTCATTCAGCGTCCGGTATCCCGAGGCTTGAATCGACGAGTGATGCACGAACACGTCTTCACCCGTGTTCCGTTTGATGAAGCCGTAGCCTTTGTCGTTGTTGAACCACTTCACGACACCAATCTCAGCCATTTCTACCTCCGACCGCACCGTGAAGCTCAGCCCGGCGGCGGCATTGCCCTTTTTGCACTGTCTGATTTGTGCAATGGTCGCGCCGGTTCACCAGATCAACGCGCGATTCATCCCGATCCGTTGAAATCCGAGCGACTCGTAGAGTGCGATGGCGGGACGGTTGAAGTCGTTCACGAAAAGCGTGACGACTTTTCCCTTGCGGAAGAGATGGCCGCAGACCTCGCGCAGCAGCTCGCGATTGAATCCCTGCCGGCGGAAGTGCGGGTCGGTCCAGACGCCCATCAACTGCACGGCGTCGTGCGTGACCGCGGAGAATTCGCACTTCGCGGCGATGCGTCCGTTCACGACGCTGATCACCGAGCGCTTTCTCTCCACCAACTCGCGGATGCGCTCGCGATATCCCGCCGCATCGCGCTGCATCGGATCGATCCCGACTTCCTCTTTGTGCATCGCCGCGCACGCCGGCACGAGTTGCTCGAGGTCTTTCGTGGTCGAGTACCGCGCCGCGGTGAGATCGGGATAGTCGAAGCGCCGCTTGATCGCGTAGATCGGCTGGCTGAGGCGGATGACCGTGGGCGGATCGAGCCGCGCGCGGATGTTGGTCCACAGCGTCTCGACGAGCTGCGTCGGCGAGATGATCGCGCGCACGGGCAGCATGCGCGTGAGGATGCGGTCGGCGATCAGCATCACCGCGGTGTCGGTGAGCTCGCGCGAGATCGAAGGATCGCCGGCGAGGACGATGTTCGTCGCCAGCGAAGCGACGAGCACGATCGCGCCGTTGAAGCGGACGACGACGATCTGCGTCGCGGCGACCGCACGCTCTTCGATCAGCCGCGAGATCAGATAGACGTTGATCAGCGGATCGCGCTGCAGAAACTCCAGCGCGTTCTTGACGTCATCGTCCGATAAAACCCGGACGGACCAGCGGCCTTCGACGGGCAATGTAGCCATGATCGATGGCAGATCGCAGATGGCGGATGGCAGTGCTGGGTTCGGCCATCTGCCATCGGCCATCCGCCATCTACAACTGAGCGTGTCCTAAGTATGCCAGCCCATCCACGAACTTGTGCCACAACGACCGGTGCTGCCATTCGTCGAATTTGCGCGGGACGGCGGTGCGCAGGTCGTTGATGAACGCGTCGCGCAGCTGTGTTGCGACCGCGGCGTCGAGGATGCCGACGTTCACTTCGTCGTTCAGTTGAAATGAGCGCTCGTCCCAATTCGTCGAGCCGACCGAAGACCAGATCCCGTCGACGACGATGATTTTCTGATGCAGCAGCGTCGGCTTGTACTCGTACACCTTCACGCCGCGCTTGAGCAGACTGCCGAAGTGATGGTGACTGGCGTGCTGCACGATCGCGCTGTCCGTCGCATCCGTCGACGGCACCATCACCCGCACATCCACGCCGCGCTTCACGGCCTCGGCGAGCGCTTCGATCGCCTGGCGCTCGGGCAGCAGATACGGGTTCTGAATCAGGAGCTCGCGCTTGGCCGATTTGATGGCGAGGTAATAGAGGATCTGCACCGACGACATACTGCCGCTCGGCGATGTGTACGCGACGTGCGCGACCGTCGAGCCGGTGGGCTGCAGGTGCGGAAAGTATTTGTCGCCCGCCGGAATCTCGCCCGTCTCTTCGATCCAGTTTTCGGAGAAGCACGATTGCAGGCGATTGACGACCGGGCCGGTCATGCGCAGCGCGGTGTCGCGCCAGTGCTCTTTGTCCTGCGCGTGGCCGGTCCAGTTGTCGGAGATGCCGTGGCCGCCGGTGTAGCCGATGCGGCCGTCGAGGATGACGAGCTTGCGGTGGTCGCGATTGTTGAGGCGGCCGAGGTTGCTGATGCGGACGGGATGAAAATGCGCGACCTTCGCGCCCGCGTCTTCGAGCATCTTCTGCAGCTCGCCTTTGAGATCGCGGCCGCCCGAGGCAGTCGACGAGCACGCGCACCTCGACGCCCTGCTTCGCCTTCTGCGCGAGCAGTTGCGCGAGCTGCGTTCCGATCGCGCTCTTCGACCAGATGTACATCTCGACGTGGATGCTTTCGCGCGCCGCGGCGATGTCGCGCAGGATCGCGGGGAAGAATCCGTCGCCGTTCTGCAGCACTTCGACGCGATTGCCGCCGTCCGCGTTCGATTGGGTGAGTCCCGCGAGCGACGGCAGCAGCCTTCGCACCTCGGCGGCGTCCTTCACGCGCAGCACCGCATCCTGTTTTCGCTTCGCCGACCAGAGCACGATCGTCAGCGCGATCAGCGCGAGGACGATTCCGATGAAGACCATCAGCGGCAGCCGCACGTAGGTCGTGCTGCCGACGCGCTCGATGTGTTTCACCTTCGCGGTTTTCACGGGTGCACCAGCTCCGCGATCACCGGCCGGTGATCCGACGGACCTTCGTCGGCGACGCGCGACCACTGCACCTGCCAGCCGGGATCGGCGAGGATGTAGTCGAGCCGCTGCTCCATCAGTTTGTGCGACGGCGCTTTGCGGTCGCCGACGAACTGCAGCGTGTTGCGGTCGAGGAACTTCACGACTTCGCCGCTCTCCGGCGGCGCGTTGAGATCGCCGACGAGGATGAACGGATAGGCGCTCGCGTTCAGATGTTCATTCATGCACTGCAGTTGTTTGCCGCGCACCGTCTCGTTCATCGACGCCCACGCCGCGGTGTGGCCGACGTAGAACTCGATCGTGCCGCCGTTGATGCGGAGGATGGTCTCGAGCAGCGTGCGCGGCTCGCCGATGCCGGGCATTTCGTGGACTTCGCTCGAGACGATCTGTCCGCGCGTCAGCACCGCGTTGCCGAAGTCGCCGCCGGCAAACCGGTAGCTCGTGCCGAAAATGACGTTCATGCCGGTGAGCTTCGCCAGCAGCTTCGTGTGATCGCCGAATCGCGCCTGCCACGTGCCGCGGTGGACTTCGTTGAGCCCGACGACGTCGGGGTGATAGCGGCGGATCGTGGCCGCGATCTCTTCGATGTGATGCGGCTTGAGCAGCGACGCGTGCCCTTCGATGTTGTACGTCATCACCACGAGCCGCTTCGGATACGTGTGCGCGAAGTGCATCGGCTTCCGCGCAGAACATTCGCCGGAGCGGAAGCGGTACACGCCGAGCACGCGATAGCCGACGCCGAGCAGCACGATTGCGGCGATCACGATGGCCGTGCGTTTGAGGATGCGTCGCACGCCGCGCTCAACAGCAAAATGTAGACCGGAACGCCGCCGGATCAGCCGGCGGGACGCCGGCGTTCCGAAAAACCGTCACGTTCCCATGCTTCCAGAGCGCCGAGGCCGGGAACGATTCGTCCACTTTCCCTGAGCGCAACCGCGCGATCGCTTCGCTTTTTCCGGCGCCGGCGGCGAGGAGGACGATCGCCCGCGACTCGAGGATCGTGGCGATGCCCATCGTGATCGCGCGCGCCGGCACTTCGCCGTTCGGGAAGAACTCCGCGTTCGCGGCGCGCGTCGACGGCGCGAGCTCGACGACGCGCGTGCGGGCGTCGAACGGCGAGCCGGGCTCGTTGAAGCCGATGTGTCCGTTGCGGCCGACGCCGAGAAACGTGAGGCCGAGTCCGCCGGCATTTGCGATCTCGCGTTCGTAACGCGCGCATTCGGCGTCGAGATCGGACGCCATGCCGTCAGGGAGGTGCGCGTTGTTCGGGTCGATGTCGACGTGATCGAAGAGGTGCTGTTTCATGTAGCTGAAGTAGCTGCCGGGATGCTCGCGCGGCACGCCGGCGTACTCGTCGAGATTGAACGTTGTCACGTCGCGGAAGCAGCGGTACTCGCGCTGCGCATTCGCGGATCACGCGGTCGTACATGCCGATCGGCGTGCGTCCGGTCGGAAGTCCGAGAACGATCTTCGGATCGTGTTGAATCGCGTCGAGCAGAATGCGCGCGGCGTGCTCCGACAGCGCGTCCGCGGAATCAAACGTCTGCCAGTTCATTGCCGCGCACCCACACGCGCTCCACTTCGAACTTCTCCGACAGCAGCACGAGATCGGCGTCGTAGCGAAGCTCGATCTTTCCCTTGCGATCGGCCACCGCGGCGATGCGCGCCGGCACTTCCGTCGCCAGCGGAATCACGGTTTCGATCGGCAGTCCCGCGAGCTCGACCATGTTCTTCACCGCATCGCCGGTCGTGAGCACGCTGCCCGCCAACGTGCCGTCCGCGAGTCGCGCCGCGCCATCCGCGACCGTGACTTCGTAGTCGTACAGCTTGTACGTTCCGTCCGCAAGTCCGCACGCGCGCATCGCGTCGGTGATGAGCGCGATGCGATGCGGCATCGCTGACACCGCGACGCGCAGCGCGGCGGGATGTACGTGCACGCCGTCCGCGATCAGCTCCGCGGTCGCGTCGACCGAGGTCAGCGCGGCGCCGACGACACCCGGATCGCGGTGATGCAGTCCCGTCATGGCGTTGTAGAGATGCGTGAAGTGACACGCGCCCCATTCGAGCGCAGCGACGGTGAGCGCGTGATCGGCCGAGGTGTGTCCGATGGCGAAGAGCACGCGCTCGCGAAAATGCTCGATCAGCCCTTGCGCGCCTTCGACCTCCGGCGCGAGCGTGACGATCCAGCGCATGCGCGGTGCTTCGGCGATCAGCGCGGAAAGCTCGTGGATGTCCGCCGCGCGGATCGAGTTGCGATCCTGCGCGCCGGCGCGATCGGCGTTGATGAACGGTCCTTCGAGATGAATGGCCACGATCTCCGCGCCGTCGTCGGACGATGCGCGCGCGATCGACTCGATCGCGTTGTGCAGATCGCCGCGCGACGCGGAGAGCGTCGTCGCCGCGAGCGCGGTCGTGCCGTGGCGCGCGTGAAAACCAAGGATGCGCGCCGTCGCTTCGTCGTGCGCGTCCATGAAATCGGCGCCGTCGCCTCCATGCACGTGCACGTCGATGAATCCAGGCACGAGGATGCCGCGAAACTGTTCCGCATCGGCGGGCACGCGCGTGGTCTGAGCAACGTCGACGAGCACGCCGTTCTCGATGCTGATGAGAATGTCGTCGCGAATCGCGCCGTCGACGAACGCGCGGCCGTGGAGCTGACTCATAAATTGATCTTGCCGAGAATCGCCGGCTGCGCGCCGGTGGCGCTCGACACGTTGGTCGGCAGTCCGAGGAGCGAGTCGTTGGCGATCAACGCCATCGCCATCGCCTCCTTTGCCTCGAGATGCTCGTATGCCTCGACGGTGCATTGCGGCAACCGCTCGCGCAACATGCGCAGCATCACCGGATTCTTCGCGCCGCCGCCGGCGATGATGACGTCGTCGACGCTGCCGTTCGGGAAAATCCATCGCTCGTATGCGCGGGCGATGCTCTCGACCGTCAGCGCGGTTGCGGACGCGACGAGATCATCCGCGCTCACATCCGGAAACTTCTCGATCATCCGCCGCGCGAACTGCCTTCCGAATCGCTCGCGGCCGGTCGTCTTCGGCGGCGCGAGGTCAAAGTACGGATCGCTGAGTCCCCAGGCGAGCACGTCGTCGTTCACGCTGCCGCGCTCGGCGCGCTCGCCGTCGCGATCGAACGACTCGTTCGCGTCGGTCAGGATGAAGACCAGCTCGTCGATGACCATGTTGCCGGGCCCGGTATCGAATGCGGCGACGTCGCTGAGCGTCGCGCGCGGCGGAACGTAGGTGACGTTCGCGATGCCGCCGATGTTCTGCATGCAGCGCGACCGTTTCGGATGCCGGAGCTGTGCCCAGTCGAAGTACGCGACGAGCGGCGCGCCGTGGCCGCCGGCCGCGACGTCGCGGACGCGGAGGTCGCCGATGGTGGCGATGCCGGTGCGCTCGGCGATGACCGCGGTCTGGCCGATGGCGAGCGTGCCGCGCGTGGTGATCGCCTGGCCGAGCCATTCGAATGTCGCCGGCCGCGGGTGATGCCAGATCGTCTGCCCCGGCGCGGCGATGAGGTCGACATCCTCGTTCTTCATCCCCGCGTCGGCGATGAGGCGGTTCACCGCGAGCGCGAACATTTCGCCGACGATGAAGTCGAGCGTGCAGATCTCGTCGATGTCGGCCTTCTGCCGGTCGAAGAGCGTCTTCACGCGCGTGCGGATGTCGTCGGGGTAGGGGAAGCTGTCGAAGCGCAGCTTTTCGATGCGCACGTTGTCGTGGCCGTTGCCGGTGATGCGCACGAGCACGGCGTCGATGGCGTCGACGGAAGTTCCGGACATCAGGCCGACGACGACGCGCTGCTTCTTCCGCGCGATCTCCGTCAGCCGCTCGAGGCGATTCACTGCTCGCCCCTCACCCGGCCCTTCGGGCCACCCTCTCCCCGCAAGCGGGGAGAGGGGCAATCGTGGTGGCGTTGCGTCGTTGCCCTTCTCCCCGCTTGCGGGGAGAAGGTGGCCGAAGGCCGGATGAGGGGCGTCACGATTCGAGCATCTCCTGCAATTCGTGTTGTTCGAGAAGCCGCCGTGCGTCTTCCGCGTTCACCTTTTTCTTCGCAATCACGCTCGCCAATCGCACGTTCCCCTCCGCCTCGCGAATGGCCTGCACCGCCGCGGCTCGCGGCACATTCGCCGCGAGCTCGACCATCGTCACGGCGCGCGCGCGCAGTTTTTCATTCGTGGCCGGCATGTCGATCATCAGATTCGAGTAGACGCGCCCGAGGCGGATCATTACGCCGGTCGAGATCGTGTTGAGCACCAGCTTCTGCGCGGTGCCGCTTTTCATGCGCGACGAGCCCATGATGACCTCGGCGCCGACGTCGACGACGATCGGGATGTCGACGTCGCGCGCGAGCGGCGAGTTCGGAACGGACGTGACGCCGACCGTGAGCGCGCCGAGCATGTTCGCTTTGCGCGCCGCGGCGACCGTGAACGGCGTCGTTCCCGATGCCGCGATCCCGACGAGGGCGTCGTCCGCCGTCACTTCGCGGCTCACGACGTCGATCGCCGCGTCTTCATCATCTTCCGCGCCTTCGACCGCGGAGAAAAACGCGCGCTCGCCGCCGGCCATGAGCACGCGGACGAGCGAAGCGTCGACGCCGTACGTCGGCGGAACCTCGGAAGCGTCGAGCATGGCGATGCGCCCGCTCGTTCCCGCGCCGGCGTAAAAGAGGCGGCCGCCGTGCTGCATGCGGTCGGCGATTTGATCGATCGCGTGCGCGATGCGATCGGCCTGCGTCGCGACCGCGGCGGGCACAATCGCGTCCTCGGCCTGGATGATGCGCACGATCTCGCGCGCGGGGACGCGGTCGATATGGATGCTGGCGTCGAGGCGCGTCATCGCTTTGAAGATATCATTCGCAAAGGCTCATGGCTCTGAGGCTCAATGGCTCAGAGGTTTCTCCTTTGAGCCTCTGCGCCTTTGAGCCTATGAGCCTATGAGCCTTGATTTAGACGGCCTTCAAGTCGCGTACCTCGGCGTTGCGTTGGCGCACTATCTCGATCTCGAGACGGGCGACATCCTCGATCTCCCCCTCGACGCCGAGCCGCCCGGCGAGGAGTCGCGATTCCTGCGCATTCCGACGCGCACGCAGGAAAGCGAAGCCGAGGATCGGCGGCTGTTCGTCGAGAAGATGGATCGCTCGCCGATGCGCGATCACCTCGCGGCGCTCGTCGAGGACGGGAACGCGTTTCGCGCGGTGTTGTCCGAGGATCTGCTCGCGCAGCGAAAGTTCTTCAACTTCAAGAACGAGCAAGCCACGCGCGCGATCCGCGCGTGGCTCGACCAAGAAGGCATCAGCGACTGAGCGAGTTGTAGATGTGCTCCGCGAGATTCTCCGCGACCGGCGGATCGATGTTCGCGAGCACGACGACGGTCCACGTGCCATTGCTGGCGACGCCGGCGTTGCAGCCGGGATGACCGCCGGCGCGCACGTCCGCACCGTTCGGAGTCTCGCCGGTGACGAGCTTTCCTCCGCGCCACGCGCGCTCGAAAAGGAATAGATCGCGCGCCGGTGAGAAGCTGAGCCCCGCCGGAATGCCGCGCGCAAACTCGCCGCGATTCTCCATCCACTCTTTGCTCTCCGTGCCGTCGGGGAGACGGCGCGTGTGCCCGAGGGCGACGTCGGGAATCGGCTTGCGAAACTCGAAGAAGCCTGAGCCGCGCATCGGCACCGCGTCGAAGATGTGCTTTTGGACGTAGTCGTAGTAGTTCTCGCCGGACGCAGCCTCGATGACCGCGCCGAGAACGACATAGCCGTAGTTCGAATACTTTTTGCCCTTGCCTGGCTCGAACTGCAGCGAATCGTTGCCGAAGAATGCGATGAAGTCCTTCGGCGTGCGGAGACGGATCGTGTTCGATTGCCAGAAGCGCTCCGTGAAAATGTCGCCGAGGCCGGATGTGTGATTCACGAGTTGGTCGACGGTTGCCTTCTGCGCCCACTCTTTGTTCGGATAGTCGGGCAAATACGTGATGACCGGCGCGTCGAGCTTCAATTTCCCGGCCTGCACGAGTTGCGCGACGGCGACCCTCGTGAGGTCTTTCGTGATCGAGCCGACGTCGAAGCGCGTCGTCACTTTGTTCGGGACGTTCCAGCGGCGGCTGGCGAGGCCGTAGGCGCGCTCGAATAATACGTCGTTGTTCTTTGCGACGAGCACGACTCCGGAGAAGTCGTCGAGCTTGCGGACGTACGCGTCGAGCGCGCCGGCGAGGGGTGCATCTTTCGGAAGCGACAGCGGCGGAAGCGCCGGACCTGCTTCGCCCGGTCCGCCCGGTCCGCCGACCTGCACTCCCACTCCGTTGATGAGATGCGGCGCCGCGGCGTCGATGGCGAATCGGAATGTGACGCGCTCGCCTTTCTCCGCCTCGGCTTCGATCTGCAGTCCCTGCGGCGTCGTCTGCACGTTGACGGGCTTCAAGTTCCCGAAGTCCCCGCGCATCTGCTCGAAGCGCTGCTTGCGCACTTCGGTGGTCACCCGCTGCTGTGCCTCGGCGGTGTAGTTCTCGCGCACGAACGCGTCCATCTGCTCGAAGCTGCCGCTGTTGAACGCGCGGATCCAGCCCATCGCGCGGTCTTCGCCCGGAGCCTGCGCGAGCGCGGCGGTGGTGATGAGAAAAAGGAGAATCAGTTTCTTCATGGCGCGGCAGCGTAGGCAGCGGCGATGAAGAATTCGTGAAGGTGTCATTCCGAGCGGGTAAACGGCGCTGGCGCCGGTGAAGCTGAAAATGAACCGTAAGCTAGGCGGGCGGTTCCGCAGTCGAGGCCGGAGCGACAGTGGTGCGCGGTAAGAGCCCGTTTCTGAGCATGGCCCCGGAAGACCGAAGTCGCGTTGGTGACGCGGCACGATTGGAAGTCGTGTTCGCGATCCCGTTTGGAAGAGTGCATCGAAGGTGTCTTCCGCTGCGGATCCGCAAACGTCAATTTGCGGAGGTGTTTCATGTCCAAACGACCTCGGGTCCTCCGGTCCAAGCGCAAGATTATCGGACCACTGACGGTAGTCAACTCCGACGCGGCAGGGATCGACGCTGGGTCGGAACAACATTGGGTATCGGTTCCGGAGGATCGTGACGAGCAGGCCATTCGGGCCTTCGGAACATTCACCGAAGATCTGCACAAGTTGGCGGATTGGCTCAGGGCCTGCCGGATCAAGGCTGTAGCGATCGAAGCAACGGGCGTGTATTGGATTCCTCTGTTCGAGATACTCGAAGCAAGGGGACTGGCGCCCAAGCTCGTCGATTCGAGAAGCATCGGACGACGGAACAAGAAGACCGACGTGGTGGACTGCCAGTGGATTCGGCAGTTGCACATGCACGGACTGCTCGACGGAGCATTCCGGCCGAAAGCCGAGATGCTTGCTCTACGAGCGTTCATGCGTCAGAGACGGATGCTGATCGAGTATGCGAGTGATCACATTCAGCACATGCAGAAGGCTCTCGATCTGATGAATTTGAAACTGCACCTGGTGATCTCGGACATCACCGGTGTCAGCGGGCTTCGCATCATTCACGCCATACTCGATGGCCAGCGCGATCCGAAGAAGCTGGCCGCAATGCGCGAGCCGAACTGCAGCAACTCGGAACAAATCATCGCCAAGTCTCTGACGGGAAACTATCGCGAGGAGCATCTGTTTGCCCTGCGCCAGGCGGTCGAGCTGTTCGACGAGTACGGCAAGAAGCTCAAAGCGTGTGATGAGAAGATCGCCGCTGCTCTTGCCGCTTTTGAAAAGAAGAGTGATGGTGCGCTTCTGACAAAAAAGAAGCGGTCCAAGCCTCGCAAAAATCAGCTCCGATTTGACGCGCGCACGCTTCTCTTTGAGATGGCCGGTGTCGATCTGACATCCATCCCCGGCCTGGAAGCTTCCAGCGTGCTGACGATCCTTTCGGAAACCGGTACGGACATGAGTCCCTGGCCCAGCGACGGCCACTTCGCCTCATGGCTCGCCCTGTCGCCCAACAAATGGATCACGGGCGGTAAGCCACTGGCGAAAAAACCGCCCGTCATTCATCCCAACCGCGCAGCGCAAGCCTTCAGGCTCGCTGCGCAAACTCTCGAACGAGCTCGGTGCGCTCTCGGTGCGTTCTTCCGCCGCATCCAGGCACGCCACGGCCGAGCTGTCGCCATCAAAGCGACCGCTCACAAACTTGCCACCATCTTCTACGCAATGCTCAAAAACCACACTCCATATCGCGACCCCGGAGTCGACTACTACGAAACTCGATACCACCAAAGACTCCTCAAGTCGTTGCAAAAAAAGGCTGCTACGCTTGGCTTCCTACTCGCCCCGCTGCAGGAGGTTCATTAGAAGCCGCGAAGACGGCGAGGAATCCCCCGATTCGAGCGGCGGCGTTGCAAGTCGGTGGGGGATCCTTCGCCGTCTGCGCGGCTCAGGATGACACGTTGCTACAACGCGCGGCTGACGATGACGAGCGTCACGTCGTCCTCGAGATTCTCCGCGGTGCCTACATGCTCAATCACGGCTTCGTAGACCGCGCGGGAGATGACGTCCGCAGTGGCGCCGTGCATCGAGCCGAGCGGGAAATTTGAGCCCAGGTCGGTGTCGGCGGCGTTGCGGGCTTCGCTGACGCCGTCGGTGAAGAGGATGAGCGAGTCGCCGGGATCGAGCTGCAGCTTGCGGTTCACGAACTCGGCGCGCGTGACCACACCGAGGAGCAAGTCGCTTTCCGTCAATTCGGTGGCGCCTTTCCGGTGCAGCCAGAGCGGCGGCGTGTGGCCGGCGTTCACATACTCGATCACGCCCGTGTTCGTGTCGAGGCGGCCGAGGAAGAGCGTCACGAATTTCGACTGCGGGAGATTTTCCTTCAGCGCGAGATTGAGCTGCGTCACGAGTGTCGCGGGATCGGGATCGCTCTTGGAGAAGATGCGGAACGCGACCTGAAGGCCGGCCATCATCAATCCCGCGGTCACGCCTTTGCCGCTGACGTCGCCGATGACGAAGTAGACCTTGCCGTCGGGGCGCACGGCGAAGTCGTAGTAGTCGCCGCTGACGACGCGGCTCGGCTGGTTTTTGCCGACGAACGTGTAGCCGCCCATGCCGCTCGGCGCCGCGGGAAGCAGGCGGCGCTGGATGTTGGACGCGGTCTTCAGTTCCTCGTCCATGATCCGCTTCTGAATCGCGTCTTCGCGGAGGCGCGTGGTCTCGAGCTTGATCGCGGCGAAGCGCCCGATCTGCGCGACGAGCCGTACGTCATCCTCGGTGATCGATCGCTGCGTGAAGAGGTAGTCGACGTAGAGCACGCCGACGACGGCGTTGCCGATCATCAGCGGCGCGCAGAGGATCGAGTGGATGCCCTGCATGATGATCGACTGCGCGCGGCTCAGTTTGTCGTCGATGCTGACGTCCATGTACGCGAGCGCTTTTTTCTCTTCGACGATGTCGCTCAGCAGCGTGTGGCTGATGGTCAGCTCGCTGGAGTCGTTCTTGTCCTGGCGCCGCACTTCGACTTTCGTGAACGACTTGCCGTCCGGCGCGAGGAGCGCGATCGCGGCGCGCGACGGATGCAGATGCTCCATCACGCGCTCGGTGATGAAGCCGAACAGCTCTTCCATCGGGCGGTCTTCGATCAGCTCGCGCGCGAGGAGCGTGAGCGTTTGCAGCCGCGCGATGTCGACGGCTTCGGGGCGGTCGGTGATTTCATGAACCGGGATGGCGATGGTGGCGCTGGCTTTCGATTCGGCGACGGCGATGAAGCGATCGGTGTTGCGCTCCGTCGCCTCGAAGACGATTTCGGTGTCGCCGAGGCGGATGCGGTCGCCGGGCTTGAGCGCTTCGTCGCGCTCGACGCGGGAGCCGTTGAGGTATGTTCCGTTCGCGCTGCCGAGGTCTTTGAGCACCCAGCTGGCACCGACGGCGATGATCTCGGCGTGTTTGCGCGAGAGATAACGGTCTTTGATAGGGATCGAGCAGTCCGACGCACGTCCGATCGACACAGCGTTCCCGTCGAGCGTGTGACGAAAGGGCGAGAATAGCGGCGAGTAGACCGTGACTTCCGCGCGTGGCGGGACCGATTGCATACCAAAGGGCTCCGGAGTTGCGGAGATTGTAAATTAGTTCGAGATGGCTCCCGACTATTTTCAGGAAATCGAGTCGCACTTCATCCAGCGCCGCGGGACTCCGTTCGTGCTGAACGCGAAGGACTGGGCGGTCATGCAGAAGTGGGCGGAGGAGGGAATCCCGCTGCCGATCGTGATCGAGGCGATCGACATGGTGTTCGACCGCTTCGACGCCGAGGAGCGGAAGGTGAACGGCCTGAGCTTCTGCAAGGACGCGGTGCGCAAGATGTGGAAAGAGCGGCGCGACCTGCAGATCGGCGCGAGCGAAGGCGTGCCGGAGGAAGGGGCGGAGCCGGTGTTAGGCGCGCTCGCGGACGCGCTGGAGGCCTCGGCGCCTTCATTCGCTTCGCGTGTTCGTGAATTGACGCGCGAGAAGAGCATCCCGCGGATCGAGGAGAAGCTGATCGATCTCGAGCACGAGCTGGCGCTGTCGCTCGCGACGGACGAGATCCGCGCCGAAGCCGCGCGCGCGGCGGAGGGAAACGCGCGCGCCGAGGAGGCGCATTTGCGGCGGCTGGTGCGGGAGCGGTTCGGGTTGCCGCGGTTGACGGTGTTTGTTTGAGGGTTGCTGAGTTGCTAGGTCGCTGAGTTGCTAGCAACTTAGTCACTTAGCAACCCAGCAACTCCGTTTTCTAGAGCTGCTTCGCGATCTGGTCTAACAGCGCCTTCGCGTCGCGTCCGCTCACGCTCGCATCCGCGGGCCATGTCGCGAGCGGATCGGTGACGCCGCACGACGAGAGAATCGACGTCGTTCCGCGCGCGCAGGCGGCGCCGCGAACCTGGAGCAGGCGCGCGAGGTGGCGCGAGAGGCGGTCGGCGGTGACGGTGCGGGACGGGCTGACGCGGCGGGTGACGGGGTCGACGTCGTACAAGCCGATGGCGATGGCGCGGATCATCTCGTCGCGGCCGGCGACGTCTTCGATGTCGACGGCGATCGGCGGCGAGCCGAGGTTGCGGGCGAAGCGGATCGACGGCACGGTCCAGTACAAAAGGACGGCGAGATCGGCGCGGGTGATGGCCGGACTCTCGAGCGCCTGCCGGTAGTGCGCCGGCATGTTGGCCAGGCTCCATTCGTTCTTGATCTCGTCGAGGCGGTGCTGATGGCGCGGGTCTTTCGTGCGGCGCGCGAGCCGGTCGTAGCGGACGATCGCTTCCTGATAGCGCCCGCGTCCGATGTCGATTTCGGCGAGCAGTTCCTGCACGTCGGGGCGATCGAGCTCCGTGCTGTTGAGGAGCGGATCGAGCTCGCGCCGCGCGTCGTCGAAACTGCGCTGCATCACCAGCCGGCGCGCGAGCTGAATGCGCGGCTCGATCGCCGCGGGCTTGAACGTCAGCGCCTCGCGCAGCAGCGGAATCGCTTGCGCATCGGGCGCGCTTTGCGCGGCGGCGAAGAGTTGTTCGTAGAGCGTGTTCTCGAGTTGCGCGATGCGCTCGGCTGCAGCCGGCACTTGAAGCGCGCGATAGAGCTCGAGCGCGCGGCGCGTCTCGTTTTCGCGAAAGGCGATCTCGGCTTCGTACACGTGCGCGGCGAGCGTGTCGTACTTTTGGACGATCGCGCGGGCGGCCTCGAAGCGGCTCGCGCGGATGTCGATCGCGGCTTCGACCAGCGACGCCGGCGCGTAGCCGGGATTCTTTTTGCGGATCTCGTCGAGGAGGCGCCGCGCTTCGCCTTCGTTGCCGGAAAGCGCGAATCGCCAGGCCGCATCGAGCTTCTGCTCCGTCTGCGGATCGGCGGCCGGCGATCCGGTGCGCGGATCGATGAGGTAACGATCTTCGCCCTGCGGCGTGACCGCCGGCGGCGGCGTCACGCCGGCAGGCGTGCAACTGGCCAGGATCAGCAACCCGGCAACCCAACTCAGCAACCCAGACTTCAACGGTTCCCCTCAATCAGCCGCAACGCGGCGGCGAATGTCGTTTCCTGATCTGCCGCGTCGAGCCAGTGCACATTTCGCTCCGACCTCAGCCACGTCATCTGCCGTTTTGCGTACGCGCGCGTGCGGCGCTTGGTTTCGGCGACCGCCGCGTCGAGCGGGAGCTCGCCGCGCACAACCGCGGCCGCTTCCTTGTAGCCGATCGTGCCAAAGGGACGGGCGGTGTGCGGATAGTTCTCGAGCAAGGCGCGCGTTTCTTCGACGAGACCGGCCGCGTACATCGCCTCGACGCGGCGGTCGAGCACGTCGTGGAGACGCGCGCGCTCGAGCGTCAGCGCGATCTTGATCGAGGGCAGCTCGTTCGCGTCGTCGCGCTCCCAGCTCGAGATCGGTCTGCCGCTCGTCAGCCAGACCTCCAACGCTCGTTCCACACGATGCCGGTCCCCAAGGGCGATCTTTCTACCACTTCGCGGATCGATTTTCGACAGCCAGCGATGCAGCCGTTCCGGCCGCGCGGCTTCGTCGCGATGGCGCGAATGCGCGCACGGAGATTCTCATCGCGGCCGGGCATCGCCGGCAATCCGCTCAGCAGCGCGCGGAGGTAGAAGAAGGTGCCGCCGGCCAGGATCGGCGTGTGAATTTTACTGCACACGTCGCGTGCGACTTTTGCGTAATCGGCGGCGTTGAACTCCTGATCGGCCTCCACGATGTCGTACAGATGGTGCGGAACGAGACTGCGCTCGGCGAGCGACGGCTTCGCGCTGCCGATGTCGAAGCCGCGGTAAATCTGCACGGAGTCGTAGTTAACTATCTCTCCGTAAAGAGTTTGCGCGAGGCGAAGGGCGAGCGCGGATTTGCCGGTGCCGGTCGGTCCGGCAAGGATGATGAGCTTCACCGCCGGACGCGCGTCGAGTGCGTCTTATCTTCCTCGTCGTGCAATATATTGCGCAAATGAGCGCGGCAGTATAGTGCCCCGTGCGGAATCGGCGTCTTGCAGACCCGGCAGCGGTTCTTGCTGACGACCGCCGCGCCTTTGCCGAGAAGACGAAGCACGACGCCGGCGGCAATCGCGATCGCCGCGACGGCGATGATCTGGGTCAGCAGGGTCGTGGAGATGATCTCGCCGATCGGCTGGTCCGAAAACGTCTCGTCGATCACGTACAGTGCGAGCGCGAGGATCATCGTCCAGAGGCCGAGCCGCAGGAGGGTGGCAGACATAGCTAAGTTCGTGCACCACTCTAGCGCCGAAAGGCTCAAAGGCGCAAAGGCTCAGAGGCTCAAAGCAGAACCACTCTGAGCCTTTGCGCCTTTGCGCCTTTGCGCCTTTGAGCCTACTTCAACTCCCGCTCGAACAACTTCAACACCCGCTTGTACTCATCCGCCCAACTCGTCGGCTCGACGAAGCCGTGGTCTTCGAGCGGATAACCGGCGAGCTCCCAGTTTTCTTTTCGCAATTCGATCAGGCGCTGCGCGAGGCGGACGCTGTCCTGGTAGTGCACGTTGACGTCGATGACGCCGTGGCACATCAGCAGCGCGCCTTTCAGCCCTTCCGCGAAGTAGATCGGCGACGACGTGCGATAGGCCGCGGGGTCATTCTGCGGGGTGTTGAGGATCGCCGAGGTGTAGCTGTGGTTGTAGTGAGCCCAATCGGTCACGGGCCGCAGCGCCGCGCCGGCGGCGAAGGTGCCGGGCGCGGTGAACATCGCCATCAGCGTGATGAAGCCGCCGTAGCTGCCGCCGTACATGCCGATGCGTTTCGCGTCGACCTGATGCTCGCGCACCAGCCACTGCGCGGCGTCGAGTTGATCGGTGAGATCGACGCCGCCCATGTGCCGGTAGATGGCCGTGCGCCAATCGCGGCCGTAGCCGGACGACGCGCGGTAGTCGACGTCGAGCACGAGATAGCCGCGCTCCATCAGCAGGTGATGGAACATGTACTCGCGGTAGTAATTCGACCAGGCGCGATGCACGTTCTGCAGATAGCCCGCGCCGTGCACGAAGATCACCGCCGGTCCGCCGCTCCAGTTCGCGGGCTTGTAGATGCGCGCCGGAACCGACGCGCCGTCGCGCGCGGTGAAGTGCACGATCGGCACGTCGAGCCACGGATAGGTCGCGAACTCCGGCGCGGGCGACGTGGTGATGCGCGTCGCGCCGATGTAAACCTCCCACGGTTTGTTCGAATACGAATAGACGTCGCCGTATGTCTTTCCATCGGGTGACGCGACCGCCTCGTGCCACCCTTCGGTCGTGGTCAGCTTCGTCAGCTCGCCGCCCGCGACCGGCATCCGGTAGAGGTTCCGCTCGAACAGCGACTCCTTGCTCGTCGTCAGATAGAAACTCTTTCTGTCTTCGGACACGCGCACGGAATCGACTTCGTATTTGCCGCTGGTGAGCGCCTTCGGCTCGCCGCCGTCGACGGACCGCGTGTAGAGATGCATCCAACCGTCACGCTCACTCGTGAACCAGATCGTGTGCGAGTCGGGAACGAATCCCCAGTACTCGCCGAAGCCCCACGACACCCACGCGTCGTCGTGCTCGTGATCGACGACCGTGCCTTTCCCCGTTGCCGGATCAAACGCCAGGAACCAGGCGTCCTTGTTGTCCGCCGAACGCACCGGCATCACCGCCTTTGTGCCGTCGTCCGACCAGGCCAGCGCCAGCAACTCGACGTCGCGCGGCTCCGGCTCTTTCTTCTCCGTGGTCTCCGTCTTCTCCGCCGTGGCCTCGGTCTCTTTCTGCGTCACCGACTCGGTCTTCTTCTCTTCTTCCGTCTTCAGCGGCGCGGCTTTCGGCAGCTCGTGCTTCAGCCACTGCGCCTTTCCGTCGGCGGTGGAGATGCTGGCCACGCGCGACGCATTCTGCGAGTCGCCGACGTTGAGCCGCGCCGGCAGATCGGTCGTGTAACCGGAGGCGGTGACGTAGCTCGGCACGACAGTGTCTTTGCCGCCGTCGGACTCGACGTCGACGAACGCGATGACGAACTTCTCGTCCGGCGAGAGCTGCAGGTCGTTGATCGACTCGCCTTTCTTCAGCTTTAGCGGCGCGAGCTGGATCTCCGCCTTCTTCTTCGCGTCGTCTTCCTTCTTCTTCGCCGCGCGCCGCGCGATGACGTCGCTCAGCTTCTTCGCCTCGTCGGCGACCCACTTCTGGCTCGCGGTCTTGCCTTTGTTCTCGTCGTCGAACAGCGTGACGTTCGGGTCCTTCGCGTCGGACGAGACGATGTTCGTCAGCTGCGCGATCGTGCCGTCGCTTAGCGTGAGCACGTAGAGATTGTCGTTGCGCACGAACGTGACGCGCTTCTCGTCTTTCGTGAAACGCGCGTCCGATTCGCCGTCGATCGTGTCGGTCAGCGCGCGGCGCTTCTTCGCATCGGCGTCGTACAGAAACAGGTCGCCGCCGTCGGAATAGACGGCGAGCTTGCGGTCGCGCGTCCAGTTCGCGTTCAGCGGCGGCGCGTCCTTTTTCTCCTCGTCCGACAGCTTGCGCAGACCTTTGCCGTTGCGGCCCACGACGTACGTGTCGAAGTCCTTCACGATCGGATCGGTGTACTGCTTCCATTCGAAGTAGAGCAGCTTGCCGTCGCGCGACCAGCGCAACCCCTTCGGGGTGTAGCCCGCGAGGCCGGGGCCGCGCATGATCGTGTCGACGTCGAGGCGCAGCTTCTCCTGCGCCGCGAGCGAAAACGACGAAAGCAGCAGGACGAAGAGGGCGAATCGCTTCATGGGTCGGTGATCATAGCGGCGGCGGGCGCGCGGTCACGAACAGCTTCCTGTTACGAATCTCGATGTCGACCGTGCCGTCGCGGTCGGTGCGCCACGTGCGGACGCGCGCGTCGTCGAGCGTCTCGAGGACGGACGGATGCGGATGACCGAAGAGATTGCGGCGGCCGCAGGAGATGACGGCGATGCGCGGCGCGACGCGCTCGACGAACGACGGCGCGGTGGAACTGCGGCTGCCGTGATGCGCGACCTTCAGCACGTCCGCGCGCAGGTCGCGGTCGGAGAAGACCAGCTCCGCTTCGCGCTCGATGTCGCCGGTGAGCAGCACGCGGCGCCCGCCGATCTCCGCGTGCAGCACAACCGAGGAATTGTTTTCCTTCGCGCGACGGAAGCGGTGATCGGCGACGTGCGCGGTGATGCGAACGTCGTCGAGCGAGAGCGTGTCGCCGTCGCGGATGAGATGAATCGGCGCGCGGGCCACGTCGAGCAGTTCCGCGCAGTCGCCGCCGAAACGGCGCGGCGAGATCCAGATCGACCGGACGTCGAGGTGCTCGACGACTTCGATGAGACCGCGGCAATGATCGGGATGCGCGTGCGTGAGCACGACGGCGTCGAGCCGGCGGATGCCGCGATCGACGAGCAGCGGGAGGATGCGCTGATTCGGACCGCCGTCGACGAGGATCGCGCGGTCGCGCGAGCGGATGGCGATCGCGTCGCCCTGTCCGATGTCGAAGAACGTGATGCGCGGATGCTCGACGCTGCGCTCGCGCCGGAATGCGATCACCGCGGCGATGGTCGGAATCAGCATTGTCAACGCGACGGCGACCGCGCGGCGTTGGCCGCGCAGAAACGCCATCGCCAGCAACGCGGCGAATGCGCCGATGACCAGCGAAGCGATCGGCGGCGCGGTGAAGAAGCCGGAGACGCCGAAGCGATTCAGGAACGCACAGGCGTGATGCAGCGCGCCGATCACGAAGAAGAGCGCGTCGCACGGAACGGCGCAGGCGAGCGCGGAGACGACGAGCATGGCGAAGATCAGCGGTGACATCACGATGGAGAGCGGCGCGCCGCCGAGGGCGAACTGGTGGAAGTGAAAGAGCACGATCGGCGTCATCACGGTCTCGGTGGCGAGAATCGTCGCGAGCCAGGCGCGTTTCGCGAGCCGGCGTCCGATGAACAGCAGCGCGCCGGCGCCGGCGTAGGTCATGTGAAACGCCGCGTCGGTGAGATCGTGCGGCGCGAGGATCAGCTGCACGATCGCCGCGACGCACCAGAGGTTCTCGAGCGACGTCGGGCGCTTGGCGATGCGCGCGAGTGCGTAGAGGCCGATGCCGAGGCTCGCACGCGCGACGGAGGACGTCGGGCCGATGAAGAGCGGCGCGAGGATGGCGAACGAGAGCAGCAGCCAGTCCGAGGCGCGCGGCTTGTGCAGCCAGCGCAGCAGCGCGGCGAGGATGCCGGCGGCGAAGGCGATCTGCAGGCCGGAGAAGACGAGCAGGTGATATGTGCCGCCGCGGCGGTAGCTGTCTTTCAATGCATCGTCGAGGCGCTCACCGCGTCCGAGGACGAGCGCCTGCGCGAGCGCAACCTCGGTCGGATGCTCGCCCGCATGCAGGTCGAGCCGCTGCGCGAGCATGCGATTCCACGCGCGCGGATGCCATCGCGATAACGTGCCTTCGTACGTGAGGAGTTGCGGCGCTTTCACCGTCGCGATGTACTGGCCGTGCTCGTTCATCCGCACGAGGGCCTCGGCGCGCACGTATTTTTCCATCGCAATCTTCGGAGGCTCGAATCGCGTGTAGATGTGGAAGCTGACCCGTCGTCAGGACGTACGAGTCACCGCGTGGACGCCAATCGTGTTCGATCGGCTCGCGGATCGTGACGAACTGGTCTTGGGGGAGTTGGGTGACGGTTGATGGGGATTGGGAGAGGACGATGCCGAGGGCGGCGAACAGCAGGAGTCGCCCGAGGCGAAGAGACACGAGGGCCAGGCCGATTGCGGTGAACAGCGGATGGACGACGAATGGACCGCAGGCGAGGCCGGCGATCAAACCAATCAGTGGTAGGGCGGCAGGAACGTCATTGCGCACGCTCGAACGAGGAGAGCGTTTCGACGTGATGAGTATTTGGGAAGAGGTCGAGGAGGTCGAGCGTGGCGAGGCGCCAGCCGGACGCGATCAGCCGGCTCGCGTCCCGGGAAAAGGTTACGGGATCGCAGGAGAGATACGCAATCTTTTCCTTCGTTTGCTCGCTGATCGCGCGAATCACCTCCGGCCGCGTCCCCGCGCGCGGAGGATCGAGGAAGACAAAATCTGCAGGCGGTAGACGCGGCGCCTGCCACTCCACGGCCGCTTCGATGACCTCTGCGTTGCTCGGGAGGTTGATGCGCGCGTAGCGCGCGGAGACGGGTGAGCCTTCGACGGCGATCACGCGTTCGAACATCCGCGCGAGCGGCGCGCTGAAGAAGCCGACGCCGGCGTACAGATCGATTGCGGTGTGCCTGTTCTTCACGCCTTCGGCGTGCGTTCGTACTAGACGCAGCATTGTTTGGAGAAGGTGGCGGTTGACCTGAAAGAACGCGTCGGTGGAGACGCGGTAGCCGTCGATCGTGAGCTCGCCTTCGGTGATGACGTGGCCGTCGAGCTCCCAGACTCTGGGAGCGCCGCCGTCTCGGCGCGCCGATCCGGCGGCGTCCCGCCGCCGCGGGAGGCGAGACGCCTCCCGTCCAGCCGGCGAGGACGCCGGCGCTCCGAGCAGTTGGGCCGTTTCCGGGCCGACAACCTCGCACTCCGGCACGAGCGGCACCACGCGATTCGAGCGCATCGCGTAAAACCCGATCGCGTCGCCGTCGCGATGCAGTCGTGAGCGCAGTCGATAGTTGAGCGGCGATGGATGCAGCGCAATCGGCGGCGCATCCGTGATCTTTCCGATCCGCCGCAGCGACTCGATGAGAATCCCGCGCTTCGCTTCGAGCTGTTTGTCGAGCCGCAACGCCGTCCAGTCGCAACCGCCGCATTCGCTCGCAATCGGGCACGGCGCCGCGCGCCGCCATGGGCTGGGTTTCAGAAGCTCCACGAGATCCGCGCGCGCGAATCCCTTCTTCACCTCGAACAGCTCCACGCGCGCCACGTCGCCGGGGAAGATGTTCAGGGCGAAGATCGGAAAACCGTCGACGCGGGCGAGCGCGGCGCCGCCGGCGACCAGAGCCGTGGGCTCGACGACGATTTGATCTCCGATGTGATACAAGGCGCCCCCTATGAAAGTCCACGAGTATCAGGCAAAAGAGATCCTGCGGCGCTACGGAGTTCCGACTCCGCGCGGCATCGTCGTCAACACTCCCGACGAGGCGCGGCAGGCGGCGAAGGAGCTCGGCGGGCGGGTGGTGGTGAAGGCGCAGATCCACGCGGGCGGGCGCGGCAAGGGCGGCGGCGTGAAGCTGGCCAAGGACGCGGACGAGGCGGCCGAGCTGACGAAGAAGATGCTCGGGATGACCCTCGTGACGCACCAGACCGGCCCCGAGGGGCGCGTCGTGCACAAGGTGCTGATCGAGGAGGCGCTGAACATCGACAAGGAGCTGTACCTCGGCATCACGCTCGATCGCAAGCTCGGCATGAACGTGATCATGGCCTCCGCGCAGGGCGGCATGGACATCGAGGAAGTCGCGGCGAAGGATCCGGACGCGATTCACCGCGAGCCGGTCGACAGCGTCCTCGGCGTGCAGCCGTTCCAGGCGCGCAATGTCGCCTATGCGCTCGGCCTCTCCGGCGACTCGTTCAAGAAATGCGTCGACTTCATGCAGAAGCTGATGCGCGCGTACATCGACACCGATGCGTCGCTCGCGGAGATCAATCCGCTGCTGGTGACGAAAGAGGGCGACGTCCTCGCGCTCGACTGCAAGATGAACTTCGACGACAACGCGCTCTTCCGGCACAAAGACGTCGTCGAGATGCGCGATCTCAATGAAGAAGATCCGCTCGAAGTCGAGGCGTCGAAGTTCGGCCTGAACTACATCAAGCTCGACGGCAACGTCGGCTGCATGGTCAACGGCGCGGGGCTGGCGATGGCGACGATGGACATCATCAAGCTCGCCGGCAGCGAGCCCGCGAACTTCCTCGACGTCGGCGGCGGCGCGAGCGCGGAGCAGGTGAAGAACGCGTTCCGCATCATCCTCAGCGACAAGAACGTGAAGGCGATTCTGATCAACATCTTCGGCGGCATCATGCGCGGCGATCGCATCGCCGAGGGCGTCGTTAGTGCGTCGCGCGAAGTGGGACTGCCCGTGCCGGTCGTGGTGCGGCTCGAAGGAACGAACGTCGATCTCGGCAAGCAGATCCTCAAGGATTCGGGACTGCCGCTGATCACGGCCGATGGAATGTGGGACGCGGCGCAGAAAGTGGTGGCTGCTGCGAAGCAGCAGACGCCATCCTGAGGCGCGCAGCGCCGAAGGATCTCGTGCAGCAAGTACGCGGGGGATTCCTCGCTACGCTCGGAATGACACGATAGGAAATAGTCAATGGCGATCTGGGTCGACAAAAACACGAAAGTCATCGTTCAGGGCATCACCGGCCGCGAGGGAACGTTCCACGCGATTCAGTGCCGCGATTACGGCACGCAGGTCGTCGGCGGCGTGACGCCGGGCAAGGGCGGAACGACGCACGAGGGATTCCCGGTCTTCAACACCGTCGGCGATGCGCGCCGCGACGCGGGCGCGACCTGCTCGCTGATCTTCGTGCCGCCGGCGTTCGCCGCGGACGCGATCATGGAAGCCGCGGACGCGGGCGTCGAGCTGATCGTCTGCATCACCGAAGGAATCCCGGTCAACGACATGATGAAGGCGCACGACTTTCTGAAGAAGCACGGAAAGGGATCGCGGCTCATCGGTCCGAATTGTCCCGGCATCATCACGCCGGGAGAGGCGAAGATCGGGATCATGCCGGGACACATTCACAAGCCGGGGCCGATCGGGATCGTGTCGCGCAGCGGAACGCTGACGTACGAAGCGGTCGGACAGACGCGCAACATCGGACAGTCGACCGCGGTCGGCATCGGCGGCGATCCGCTGCCGGGCACGAACTTCATCGATTGCCTCGCGGCATTCGAGGCCGATCCCGCGACCGAAGCCATCATCATGATCGGCGAGATCGGCGGATCGGCGGAGGAAGACGCGGCGGCGTTCGTGAAGGATCACGTGACGAAGCCGGTGGTGGCGTTCATCGCCGGACAGACCGCGCCTCCGGGACGGCGCATGGGACACGCGGGCGCGATCATCAGCGGCGGCAAAGGCACGGCGGCCGAAAAAATGGCCGCGCTGAGCGCGGCCGGGATTCATGTCGTGAAAGCGCCGAGCGATATGGGTGGGATGATCGAAAAAGTGTGGCGCGGGGGACGGGAGTAGAGGCGCAGAGGCACAAAGGCGCAGAGGCACAAAGGCAGCCGATGGGGCTCCTTTGAGCCTTTGAGCCTCTAAGACTTTGAGCCTTCTCCTAGTCGATCCCCTTCACCTCGCCGGTGGTCATGTCGTAGTTCGCCGTCACGATCTTGAGTTTCCCCGTGAACGCGGCGTCGCGAATGACTTTGCTGCGCGCGATGAGCGAGACTGCCGCGGCGCGCGCGTTCATCTCCACCGCCTTCTGCACGTTCGCAGGATTGCCGGGGTCGAAGTTGACGCCGATGAACGACGAGCGGATGCGCGTGGCGAGCTCGTTGAGCGCCGGCGATCCGCCGTCGCCGGCGCCGAGCGAGGCGATGACGGCGCCGCAGCTCTGGTGGCCGAGGACCACGATCAGTTTCGTGTAGCCCAGGGCGATCGCGTATTCGATCGACGCGATGCCGAAATCGTCGACGACGTTGCCGGCGCTGCGGACCACGAACAGGGTGCCGAGCGATTGGTTGAAGATCAGCTCCGGCGGCACGCGGCTGTCCGAGCACGAGACGATCGTGACCGGCGGCGACTGGCCGCCCGCGGTGGCCTGGCGCTCGTCCTTGAGCAGGTTGTACGACACCGCGCCCGCGACGTAGATCTTGTTTCCCGCGATCAGCGCGGCCCAGAGTTGTTCGGGCGTGATCTCCTTCGGGGCGTCGGCGGGCTTTTCTTTTGGGGCTTCCTGGGCAAAAACGGGGACGCAGACGAGTAGAGTGAACAACAAAATGAGAATGCGGCGCATCGACCCTCCTGTGCGCGTCATTGTCGCTCTGTTCGCGTTATTCGTTGGTGTGGTGCGCGCTTCCAGCGCGCCCCCGCCCCAGGGCGCGCCGGAGGCGCGCACCACACCGGCGTGGCTCAAGGGCAACCTGCACACGCACACGCTGGAGAGCGATGGCGACTCGCCGCCGGAAGACGTCGTGCGCTGGTATCGCGAGCACGGCTACGACTTTCTCGTCATCACCGATCACGACAAGATCACGCGCGTCGATGGCGGCGGGATGGTGATGATTCCCGGCGAAGAGGTGACCGACCGCCTTCCGAAGCGCCCTCTTCACGTGAATGCCCTCGGCGTCGAGAAAGTGATCGCACCGCAGCACGGCACGACTGCCGTCGAAGTGCTGCAGCGCAACATCGATGCGGTGCGCGAGGCCGGCGGCCTGCCGCTCGTCAATCATCCGAACTTCGGCTGGGCCTTCGGCGCCGACGAGCTCCTGCAACTCGAGCGTTTTTCGCTGCTCGAAATCGCGAGCGGACATCCGTTCGTGAACATGCTTGGTCCACCGTCCGTGGAGTCGATGTGGGATCGATTGCTGACCGCGGGCAAGCGCATTTACGGCGTCGCCGTCGATGACTCGCACCATCTGAAGCCGCCAAAGAATCCGCTGGAACTGGATGTCGTGCCGCCGGGCCGCGCCTGGATCGTCGTGCGCGCCGAAGAGAGAACGCCGAAGGCGATTCTCGATGCGATCGCGCGCGGTGAGTTCTACGCGTCGAACGGCGTGGAGATCGCGGAGTACGAGGTGAGCGCGAAGTCGATGAGCGTGAAGGTGCGGGAAAAAAACTTCGCGCACTATCGCGTGCAGTTCATCGGCGCAAACGGACGCGTGCTGCAGGAGTCGGTGGGCAGCAGCGCGACGTACGCGTTTCGCGGGAACGAGCCGTATGTGCGGGCGAAGGTGATGGATTCGAACGGGAAGAGCGCGTGGCTGCAGCCTACATTCGTTCGATCACGATCGAAGTGAGATTCACCGGCCGGTCGATGGCGTCGATGACGATCTTCGCGATCTCGGTCGGGTCCATGAATCCTTCGCGCGGCGATTCCCAGAACGGCGTCTGCATTCCGCCGGGCGCGATTGCGAGAATACGCGCCTTCGTGCCCTTCGCCTCCGCTTTCAGCACCTCGGTGTAGCCGCGTGCGCCCCACTTCGCGGCGCAGTAGACGCTCTCGCCGGGCTTCGCCACGAGCGCGGCGGTGGAGAGGATGTTGACGATCGTGCCGCCGCGCTTCGCGAAATGGGGGAAGAGCGCGTCGCAGAAGAGGATCATCGAGGTGAGGTTTGCGTCGAGGATGCGGCGCACGCTGTCCTCGTCGTACGTTCCTGCCGGTCCGAAGCCGCCGACGCCGGCGCTGTTGACGAGCAGCGTGATCTCGCCGAGCTTCTCCGCCTCTGCGATCGCGCGCTTCACCGTGTCCGCGCGCGAGGCATCGCCGGCGACGTGCGCGGTTTTCCGGCGCGACACCGTCACGACCGCGACGTCGCGTGCGCGCAGCAGCTTCGCGATCTCCGCGCCGAGGCCGGACGTGCCGCCGGGGATGATCGCGACGGGTGCCATACACTTGCAGCGTATGAAACTGGCGGTCCCTCTGTCGACCTCCGTCACGACGCTCGCGCTCATCGGCGGCGGCGAGTTCTCGTTCGGCGAGACGCGCGAGATCGACGAGTTGCTGCTCGCGCGCATGCCGCGCGACCGCCGCACGATCGCGTTTCTTCCGACCGCCTCCGGCTCCGCCGAGTATGCGGTGCACCTCGGCGAGTATTTCCGTAAGCTCGATCCGTCGGTCGAGGTGATCAACGTCCCGATCTATCGCGGGCGCGACAGCCGGCGGCCGAAAAATCTCAACACGATCCTCTCCGCCGGCATGGTCTACCTCGGCGGGGGCGTGACGAACAATCTGCTCGCGACGATCCGCGAGTCGCCGGCGGAGATGGCCATTCGCGACGCCGCCGCGAACGGCGCGGTGATCGCGGCCATCGGCGCCGCGGCGTCCTCGTTCGGCATCTTCGCGCGCGACATGCGCGGCGGCACCGCGCTTTCGGGCCTCGGCTGGCTCGCGCACACGGTCATCGAGACCGGCTTCGACCCGCAAGACGACGCCACGCTGCGCCGGCTCATGTCGCTGCCTGACGTGGATCTCGGAGTGGGCATCCCTCCGAAGACCGCGCTCGTGATCGGAAGCGACGGCGAGGGCGAAATCGCGGGCGAGGGGCAGATCGCCGCTTTCCGCAAACGATGAATGGCTCGGCCGTTGCACAAATGCGCGTCCGGAGGCGCGAATCACTACGCTCGACCAAACGCAGGCGACCGTCGGGACTCCGGTGACGAACGAGGAACTGGTGCGATTTTTCAGCGTGCTGTCGCACGACCTGAAGTCGCCGATCTTCGCCGTCGATGGGTTTTCCGATCTGCTGCTCTCCGACTATCTCGACAAGCTCGATGACGAAGGCCAGGATTTTCTGAAGCGCATTCGCGCGAGCGCGCAGTACATGAAGCGCGTGCTCGACGACATGTCGCACATGGTGAAGCTGCTGGCGCGGCCGAGCGCGCACAAGCCGACGCCGCTGCGCGAGATCGTCGAGGAAGTGATCCTCAAGTACAACTTCCAGATCGAGGAAGGCGGCGTGAAGGTCGATCTTCCGGACGAGATGCCGACGGTGTCGGTCGATCCGGAAAAGATGCGCGAGGCGATCGGCGCGATCGTCAGCAATGCGCTCTTTTTCTCCGATCGCGAAAAAGGCGAGCGTCACGTCACGATCGATTGCACGACCGAAGACGGCTTCGCGAAGTTGTGCGTGCGCGACAACGGCATCGGGATCGATTCGCGTTACGCGAACCAGGTCTTCGACCTCGGCGGCGTCAGCAAGCTCGATAAATCGCGCGGCGGTGGTCCGGGCTACGGGCTTTATCTGGCCAAGAGGATCATCGAGACCAATGGCGGAACGATGAGCGTCGAGACGACGCTCGGCGAAGGCAGCGCCTTCTGCTTCACTGTTCCGACGGCGTAGCGTCCGCGAGCGTGACCGCTTCCGGCGGTGGCTCTTCTCCTGGCAGCGCGATCACGTGCACATCCACGTAGCGGTCCGGCGCGACGTCGACGCCGAGGAACCGCGCCGCGGCCTGCGAGAGGTCGAGCATGAACTTCTTCGCGAACGGCCCGCGATCGTTGACGCGCATGCGCAATTTCTTGCCCGTTGCCCGCGCCCTCACCTCGATCCAGCAGCCCATCGGCAGGGTGAGGTGGGCGGCGGAGAAGAGGCGGTTGTGAAAGATTTCGCCGTTCGCGGTTTTGCGGCCGTTGAAGAATGTCGAGTAGTAGCTGGCCAGGCCGGAAAGCCGGTGCTCGGCCTCGAGGTCGGAGTAGGGATTGGCGGGCGGTTGGACTTCGGGTTGCGGTCTTACGGGCCCGAGAACGCGCACGCAGTCGCGATCCTGCTGCGCAAGCGCCACCGGCGCTGCGAGGAGGAATCCAGCGAGTGCCACTGCTGCTCGGTTCGCCATCATTTCTGCATTTTATGCGGATTCAACAGGCGGGCCAAACCGGCTCGAAAAAAATTAATCTAACTTCTTACCGCTCAGCAGTTTCGATGTGGTCTCCCGATTGCAAATAAATGGTTGCGAACGTGGAGGCAGGAGATGAGCGAGCTGAAGACCAGGAGACCGTTTCAGGAGCGCTTTCTCGACAACTTTGACCGGTCTCAATTGCGCAAAGAAGTCGAAGCGGTCAAGCCGCGAAAGAAGCTTTCCGGGCTGCGCAAGAAGTACGCGACCTATGTCCTCGGCGCGTCGCTCGCGCTGGGAGGCATCGGCGCGCCGCTGAAGATCATCCAGCGCTCCCACAGCGGAGACGATTCGAAGCCGACCACGATCATGGCCACGGTGCCGATCGATCAGCAGCTCGCGGGCGACCTCGAAGCAGCGAAGTCGATCACCGAGCAGGTGGCGAGCGGCGTTGCGGGTGGCGTGGAGGCGGCCGTCAAGGCACCGCTGGACATCGTCGCCGAGGCGCCGAAGAAACTGGGACTGGTCTCCGAGGAAGTGCGGCAGCAGTTCTTCCACAAGGAAGTGCCGTTCGGCTCGATCATTTATCGCGAGGCGAAGAAGAACAACATCCGCCCGGAGCTGATCGCGGCGGTGGTGCAGGCGGAGTCGAAGTTCAAGCCGACCGCGCGCTCAGGCGCGGGCGCGATCGGGCTGATGCAGCTCGTGCCGCGGACGGGCCGGTGGATGGGCGCGCAGGATCTGCACAATCCGGCGCAGAACATCAGCGCGGGCGCGAAGTATCTGAAGTACCTGAACGAGCGTTTCGACGGGGATGAGACCGCGGTGATCGCGGCGTACAACGCGGGCGAAGGAAACGTGAAGCGATTCCGCGGAGTGCCGCCGTTCCGCGAGACGCGCAACTACGTGAAGAAAGTGCAGAACTTCGAAGAGGAGTATCACAACCGCGTGCAGAACCGGGTTGCGGAAGCGGGTACGGCGCCGGTGGTAGCGGAGGCACGCTAACATAGCCGCGTGTCTTCCATCCGACTGATCGTCGGCGTGATCGTGATGGCCATCGGCGTCCCGATCACGCTGTTCATGCTCCTCCGCCTCCAGACCGCCTCGCAGCTCTTCACCACGGCCGCGGTGACGTTCATCTGCTGGGGCGTCGCCGACTTGCTCGCCAGCATCCTCGAGCGCCCGCGTCTGAAGGATCGCTCACCGGGGGCGGTGTTGAAGGACGTCAAGTCCAGTCATTCATCTTCTTCAACAACTGATCGATCGTGAGCAATCGCTCTGCGCCGTCGGATTCGCGGCGGAAGATGGCGTGGTACCAGCCTTTCATCCCGACCGGCGTGTAGAGCTCGTCGCCCAGGCGCAGGCGTCCGCCGGAGACGAGCTTGAGGAAGACCTGCTCGTACGCGGAGCGCGTGAGCCGGCGGTCGGGGAAGGGAATGGCGTAGCTGTTCTTGCGGCGCTCGCGGACTTTGCGGCGGTCTTTGCCGTTGCCTCCGCCGAGGAGTGAGACCGGGCGGCTGCGGCGCTCGAGATAGGGCGTTTGGGTCACGACGATCGGCCGCGCCTCCGGCTCGGCGAGCATCGCGCTGGGAGCCTTCGGGTTCTTTACGCGCGCGCGCCGCGGCTGCGGCGCGGCGGCGATGAGCGTGTGCTGCTCTTCGCGCGCGTGCTGCCGTTCGATCACGTACTGCTCGATCGCGTGCTCGTTCCACTCGTGCCACGTCCCGAAGTGCTGGAGCTCGTCGATGACCATCCCCCAGCGGCAGAGGCGTCCGACGTCTTCGTACGCCCTGGGCCGATCGGGAAGGTCGAGCAGCGACGGCGCGCGGCCGTCGAGGATCGCGAAGAGCAGGCGGAAGCTGAAGGGATCGGAGTACTTCCGGATCGACATCCGGAAGAACCAGGCCACTTCCTTCGCCATCTGCCGGAGCGATTTTTTCTCGCCGTACTGCGTCGTCCAGAGCGGCGCGTTGATATCCGAGGTGTACGGGCTCTGCGGATAGTGGAAGTCCTTCGTCAGCCAGCCTTTGCGCGTCGTGTGCTTGCCGGGAATGATGCCGGCGATGACTGGCAGCGGCAGCGACTCGAGGAGCGAGAGGTCATACGTCGGCCAGCTCATGACTTCGCGCACGATGCCGACGATCAGCGTGGCCGTGGCGATCATAAGGCCGGGATCGGGGGTGAAGTCGACCGTGATCTCGATGCGGTTGCCGCGCGGCCGCACGCCGACGCCGGTCGAGCGGCGATTCGCGCCGGCGACCATCACCGGCACCGGCAAGAGATACGCGAGCAGCAGCGCCAGCGATTTCACGTTCCGGCGCCGGTTCTGCCGCGATTTCGGGATCTCGAATGAGACGTTGTAGTGAGTGCTGTACGCCGTCAGCCGGACGTCGTGTCCCGTCCGGTTGCCCCAGTTCGTCAGCTGGTCGCGGACGAAGCCGATCTGTTCCCAGAGGTTACGGACCATCCGCGCGGTGGCGAACGGGGCCAGCTCGATGACGGGGGTAACGACTTCGATGACCCCGCGGTCGAAGTACACGGCACCGCCGGTCGGCAGCTGCAGGGAAGTTTTTTCCCGCTTCAGCAGCGGCCGGTCGATGAAGGCGCTCGGGAACTTCCAGTAGGCCTCGGGGTTGATCTCGACGCCGTCCAGCCAGACGTTGAACTCCGACTCCATGCCGATGACCGGCATCGCCAGCCAGGTCTTTCTGGCGCGGCGGATTTCGCTGTCGAGCTCGTGCTTAACGTCGTGAGAAGGCATGCCGGAATCAGGAAACTACGGAAGCGAACTAAGCAAACGGCAGGCCGGAAAAATTACTCGTTTTCGTCCGCTGCAACGACCGCGGCCCGGCGTTCCTTGCGCCTGCGCTCCTCGAAGGCGAAGCGGGGCTGGCTTTCATGGGGGCGCTCCATGCGGTCTTCGCCGATTTCCTTCGGGACGAGAGTGATGTAGCCGAGGTCGAAGTGCATGTGGTCGTCGGCATTCCTGCCGGTAACGTGTCCGTACGGGAAAACGTTGATCTCGCTGCTGACGTCTTCCGCGATCTCGTTGTATTTCTCGATCGCGTCCTTGGTCTTCAGGATCGTCGAGCCGATCCGGTAAATGTCGGCGGCCGTGCCCCACATGTGCGGCGAGGCTTGCAGCGACATTTTGTGCGACGGGGAGCGATAGCCGCCGTTGACGGCGATGTGCACAGACGAGCCGGCGGCGGCGCGGAACTGCTCGAGATAGAAGGCCAGAATGCGCACCGCGCAGGGCACGTATTTCGGAAACGCCTGGAGCAGCGCATGCTCCTTGAAATCGACGAGGAGGAACTCGTTGAGCCCGAAGTGCGTGGTGAGGCGCGTGTTCATGGCCGTCTCGTGATCGGGGATCTCGTAGAAATAGCGAGGGAGCCGGTGCCGGCGCCCCTCTCCGTCATGCAACAGCTCTCCCGGTTTCAGGACGCCGCGGATCTTGTCCTCGAGGTCGACGCCGTCGACGACTTTCAGTACATGCACTTCACTCATACGCTGGTGGCTTCGGCGCTTTTGACAGCGTGAGAGCCGTTGATGACCTCCGCGATTTCGGTCGCGATCTCCTCGACCGTGAAGTCTGATGTGTTTCGCGCGAGCTTGTCTACGAGGGAGGGGCTGCGTGCAAGCACTTCGTTTTTGGTGATGCGGTGCCAGAGCGGCAGGATGACCTGCTCTCCGGTCATTTCCCGCGTGACCAGGCCATCGAGCTCATATTGGGGCCAGTTTTTCGCGAAAAACGCGTGCGACAAACCACTATCGCGAACCGGCTGTTGCTTCAGACCGGCGTCGATCTTGCGCGCAGGCTGTCTCCCAGCTTCGGAGGGTAAATTCGTCGTACCACACGCGAAGACCCTTGGCGACGAGTGCCCTCGCGAGGGGCCTGACGATGTCGTCCTTGTCCTCGGCCGCGTGCGAAATGAAGACGTCGTAGCGAACTCTCGGTTTCCTCGTTGCGCGCAGGAGGCTCGACGTTTACTCGCTGCCGGGCGACGAACGACCCTTTCGCTGGACACTCGGCCGGACCAATGAATCCAGCCGCTCGCGTTGCCTACGCTCCTCGAATGCGAACCGTCGGGCGAGATTCCTGCGGCATCTCCATTCGGTCTTCGCTGACTTCGCGGGGGATGTGCGTGACGTATCCGATATCGAGATGAATATGATCGTCGGCGCCCCGGTGCCGCGTGTCCATACGGCAGCGTGCTCACGTCATTGCTCAGGCTCTCGGCGATGGCGTTGTATTTCTCGACTGCCTCCCTAGTCGTCAGGCTCACCGTTCCGATGCGGTAAATGTCCGCCGCCGTCCCCCACATGTGTGGCGAAGCCGTTGAGCGAAAGTCTGTGCGAAGGCGAACGATATCCGCCATTCACGGCGATGTACACCGGTCGCCCAACGGCAGATCGGAACTGCTCGAGAAAAAACGCCACCATGCGTGACCGCGCACGGAACATATTTTGGATAGCCCTGCAGGCGCGGTGCTTCCTTCAAATCGTTGAGGATGAATTCATCGATGGAGAAATGCGCGGTGAGCCATGTGCTCACTGCGAATTCATGCGATGGGATCTCGTAAAAGTAGCGCGGCAGGCGGTGGCGGCGCGCGTGCGCATCGCGCACCATTTCTCCCGGTTTCAGCAGCGAACGGAGCTCGTCATCGAGATCGAAGGCGTCGACGACCTTCAATCCCTGATCCGGTTCCTCATGATTCATAGACACTCGACGCGAGCGTGTTGAAGATGTCGCGCGATACGTCGGCGACCGCCGTTCCCCGGCCTTGCTCCGCCGGAAATTCGGTCAGGATCACCAGCACGTACGGACGTCTTCCCTCCAGGTACACGATACCGGCGTCGTGATGAACCGTCGAGATGTTTCCGGTCTTGTGCGCGACGCGCGCGGCCTTCGGCAGGCCGGCCGGGATGCCGCTGCGGTACTGCTGTTCGAGCAGGATCTCCAGCATCTCGTCGCACGCCTGCTGCGAATAGGCCTTCCCTTCCGCGATCAGGCGAAGGAGCTTGAGCAGACCGTGCGCGGTGACTTCGTTGTTCAGTCCCGCCTCGAACGCGCGCCCGTCTTCCACGCCGCGCAGCACTTTGATGCCGTCGATCTCCAACTCGTCGAGCGCGAGCTGGATCGTGGGGATGCTGACGACGTCGACGAGCAGGTTCGTGGCGAGATTGCTCGACTTCGTGATCATCCAGTACGCGAGCTCTTTGACGGTGAGCGTTTTGCCGAGATGGCCGTAGACGTCGGGATCGGCGTCGCGGCCGAGGTCGAGCATGAACGGCTCCTGGTTGACGATGCTCGTGAAGCGATTGCGCACGTGCACCGGCGCGTCGAGCGCGAGATCGCCGCGGTCGATCTGGCGGAACACGCCGAGGAGCACGGCCAGCTTCATCGTCGACGCCGCGTGAAACCAGTCGTCGGCGTTGTACGACCACTGCACGGTGGTCTCGGCGTCGTAGAACGCGATCCCGAGGTCACCGAGACTGTGATCGCGTTTGATCTGCACGAGGTTCCGATACAGCGAGACTTCCGATGCCGCGACCGAGTCTTTCGCCGGCGGAATCGGGAGACGTTCTTTGGCGCGCGCGGACTTCGCAACCATCAGGTGGAAATCTTAAGCAAGAAAGGTGCGTGTTCGCACACAGCTCACCTCTTCCAGTCGTTGAGGTCCCAGTTGTAGTCGTCGTATTCGAAGTCGATCTCTTTCGCCGCGTCGATCAACTTCTGTTTGTCCGGCGTCACGTAGCGGCGGATGAACGCGGCCTTGCCGCCGCCCCATTTCTCGAAGTCGTCACCGAACCAGTCCATGATTTTCGTGACGTGGATCGTCAGCTCGTCGCCGTCGCGCTCGAAGCGCGCGGTGCTGAGGAAGCGGCGCGCCTGCTCATCCAGCTGCGCGTCGAGTTTCGCCCCTTCATACGCCTCGGTGCGGATCGGCGGACAGCTCTTCGCGGCGCAGTTGATGGCGAAGTGAATGCGCGGATCGTGAAAGCCTGCGCGGATCTTGTCGTTCTCGATGTAGTCGAGCGAGACCTTCGTGCTGCCGAGCGGCACGCGCTCCTTCTTGAACACGTTGAAGCGGATGATCGGATCGGTGGAGATGTCACGGATCGAGTCGACGGGATAGTGCTCGAGGACCGTACCGATGGTGTTGACGTTGTAGACGTTGATCCAGTGCGCGAGCTGCGACTTGCGGTCGAGCGCGGCGACGTTGACTTTCGCGAGCTGCTGCCGCAGCGCCTGAACCGTGTTCAGATCCTTCGCCTTCAGCGCCTTGTAGTCCATCCCATGCGCGGGGTTGTAGTACGCGGTGAGGATGCGGTTCCACGCCGAGTAATTGGGCGTCTGAGCGTGAATTGGGAGAGCAATGAAGGCAGAAGGCAGAAGGCAGAGGGCAGAAGTGAGAAACGCCGCGAGACCTGTGCCTCGGTGCTTTCTGCCTTCTGCCTTCTGCCTTCTGCCTTCTGCTTTCATCTGCCTTGTCCGCGCAACCACCGGCCGATGCGTTCGATTCCGGACGTGATGGCGTCGATCGGCGCGGCGTAGGAGATCCGCACGAAGCCCTGGCCCAGCGTGCCGAACGCGAGGCCGGGGATCACCAGCACCGCGGCGTCGGTGGCGAGCGTTTTCGCGAACGAGATCGTGTCGCACGCGGGGATGGGGACGAACGCGTAGAACGCGCCGCGCGGCGGGGCGAGGTCGGTATCGAGCTCGTGATGGATCGCGTAGAGCGCGGCTTCGCGCTGCGCGGCGAACTGCTCGCGCACGTTTGCCAGCCAGGCCTCGTTCCACGCGCGGTTGTCGAAAATCAGCTCCGCCAGCGCCTGCGAGAACACCGACGCGCAGGTGGCGATGTATTGATGTGCGGTGATGATCGGCTGCAGGATTTCGGCGCGCGCGAGAATCCAGCCGAGGCGCAGGCCGGTCATGCCGTGGCTCTTCGAGAGTCCGTTCATCACGATGACGTTGTTGCTCATGCCGATCATCGAATCCGGCGGCGCGTCGTACCAGATCTCGCGATAGATCTCGTCGCTGACGACGAGCACTCCCGTCTCCGCGATCGCTTGCAGCGTGTCGCGATCGACGACCGCGCCGAGGGGATTCGACGGCGAGTTGACGATGATCAGTTTCGTTTTCGGCGTGATCTTTTTTGCGCAGCGCGTCGACGTCGATGCGCCACTCCGGCGGCTCGAGGTCGTACGTCACCGGCTGTGCGCCGCAGATGCGCGCGAGCGTGGCGTACGAGAGGAAGCCCGGATTCGGCACGAGCACTTCATCGCCGGGATTCACGTACGCGGTGAAGATCGCGAACAGCGCTTCCTGCGTGCCCGCCGTGACGCACACTTCGGTTTTCGGATCGAAGTCCGTTCCCTCGGCGATTCGTTTGCGCAGCGAGAGCGTGCCGGCGTTCGCGGAGTACTGCCACGGCATCGCCGCCGCACGCACGGCCAGCTCGCGCAGCGTCTCGTCGGGCGCGAGATTCGGCTCGCCGATGCCGAGGTTCACGGAGTAAGGAGTGGCCAGCGCGTTGATCTGGCGGATGAGCGAGAGCTCGATGTTCGCGAGACGGTCGGCTTTCATAGGGTTTAGGGATTGGGGGATAGGGGTTAGGGGATTGGTGCTTCTAACACCTATCCCCTAACACCTAACCCCTATCTCAATGCTTCTTCCTGCGCCGTCGCCGCATCCGTCTTCTCGTCGCGGTATTTGACGATCACCGGCGTCGCGATGCTGAGGCCGTGCTGCTCGGCGAACGCGCCCCTCATCGGACGGGAGCCGGGAATCACCACGGCGGCGTAGGGGATCTCCAGCGGACGGTCGGCGGTGCGGCGGTAGATCTGGCCGCGCACGGTGTCGTAGACCGGCGTCGATCCGGTGATGACGACGCCGGTGCTGATGACGGCGCGCGAGCGAACCACCGTTCCTTCGTAAATGCCGCAGTTGCCGCCGATGAAGACGTCGTCTTCGATGATCACCGGCAAGGTACCGATCGGCTCGAGCACGCCGCCGATCTGCGACGCCGCGGAGAGATGCACGCGTTTGCCGATCTGCGCGCAGGAGCCGACAAGCGCGTGCGAGTCGATCATGGTCTTGTCGTCCACGTACGAGCCGACGTTGACGAATGCCGGCGGCATGACCACGACATCTTTGCCGATGTACGAGCCGCGCCGGATCGACGAGCCGCCCGGAACGATGCGGATGCCGTCGGCGGCTTTGAAGCGCCGCGGCGGGATCGTGTCTTTGTCGACGAACGAAAGCGCGCCCGACGCGAATTCCGCGAGCACGCCCCATTTGAACGCGGCGAGGATTCCTTCCTTCACCCACGTCTGCGGATGCCACACGCCATCGTCGTCGCGCACTGCCGCGCGCACCGCTCCTTTTTCGAGCTCGACGAGGAGCAGGCTGATGGTCTTGACCGACTCGGGGCGGTCTCGTTCGGTGGCGTTCTTCAGGGCGCGGACGCGTTCTTCGATCGTGATCATGACGGCAACAATCCGCACTCGCGCAGGATCGCCTCGAGCTTCGTCCGATTGGCGTCGGTGATCGGCGCGAGCGGCGGTCGCACCGTATCACTTTCGAGGATGCCCATCATCTTCAGCGCCGTCTTCACCGGGATCGGGCTCGACTCGATGAAGTTGCCGGTGAGCAGCGGCAGCAAGCGGTTGTGAATATCCAGGTCGCGACGATCGACCATCTGTCGCATCAGCCGCGGCACTTCGTTGCTCGCCACCGAGATCACGCCGTCGCCGCCCATGAAGAGCAGCGGCAGCGTCCAGGCGTCGTCGCCGCTGATGACGAGGAAGCCTTCGGGACGATCGCGAAGGATGGAGAGGATCTGCTCCATGTTGCCCGACGCTTCCTTCACGCCGATGACGTTCGGGATCTCGCTGGCCATGCGCAGCGTCGTCTCCGCGGTCATGTTCAGGCTCGTGCGGCCGGGGACGTTGTAGAGGATCATCGGGAAGGCGCGCTTCTTTTTTTCGAGCGCCTCGGCCTGCGCGCCGAAGTGGCGGAGGAGGCCGTCGGGCGTGGGCTTGTTGTAGTACGGCGTGATGGTGAGGATGCCGTCGGCGCCGAGGTCGACGGCGAGCTGCGCGAGCTCGACCGCGCGCGCGGTGTTGTTGTTGCCGGCGCCGGCGAGGACGGGCACGCGGCCCTTCGCGCGCTGAACCGCGATCTCGACGACACGGCGGTGCTCGTCCGGGCTCAGCGCCGGATTCTCGCCGGTGGTGCCGCACGGAACGAGGAAGTTCACGCCTTCGTCGATCTGCCAATCGATGAAGCGCGCCAGCGCGCTCTCATCGAGCGAGCCGTCGGATCGGAAGGGAGTGACCAGTGCGGTGCCGACTCCTCGGAACATCAATCACCTCTGTTGCTGTCGGATCGGAACGCCGGCGTCCACGCCGGCTGATCCGGCGGCGTCCCGCCGCCGCGTGGCGCCGAGGACGGCGCCAGACCAGCCGGCGAGACGCCGGCGTTCCGATCATCCCAGCAACTCATCGAATCGAAACAGTCCTTTTTTCCCTTTTACCAGCTCCGCCGCGTAGACCGCGCCGCGCGCGAAGCCTTCCCGCCCGCGCGCGCGGTGCGAGATCTCGACGAGGTCGTCCGGCGAGTCGAAGAAGAGCGTGTGCAATCCGAACTCCGCGCCGACGCGCGAGGAGGCGATCGGCGGGTCGAGCTTTCCGCCGCTCCCTTGCTGGACTTCGCCTGCAATTCGCAACGCGGTTCCGCTCGGCGCGTCTTTCTTCTGCGCGTGGTGCCGCTCTTCCATCCCCGCCGCGTATTGCGGGAATCGTGCGAACAATTCTCCGGCGCGCCGCGCCAGCGCGAACACCGCGTTCGCGCCGGGCGAAAAGTTCGAGGCGTAGACGCAGCCGATGTTCGTCACGCGCTCGCGAATTTCTTCGATGCGGTCGTTCCAACCGGTGGTGCCGATGACGAGATCCAACGTGTTGTCGTTCGCGATGCCGATTGCGCGATCGAGCGTACTCGCATGCGAGAAGTCGATCAGCACTTCGGCATTCGCCGCGTCGACAATCTCATGTCCCGCTTCCTTCGCGACGCGCTCCACGGCGTGTCCCATCTTTCCGTAGCCGTGCAGCGCGATTTTCATACGGCCACGGGCGCTTCGAAGAGCGCGTGATGCATCGACTCGACCGCGCGGTCGGCGTCGGCGTTGTCGACGACGAGGCTGAGATTGAGACCCGAACGTCCGAGCGAAACCATCTTCACTTTGATATTGCGCAGCGCTTCGAAGATCCGCGCGCCGACGAGCGTGTCGGCGAGGAGGTTCGTGCCGACGACGGCGATGATGCATTGGTTGTCTTCGATGTTCACGTCGGCGAATTCGCGCAGGCGTTTCTCGAGCTTGTCGAGATCGTGCGTGTCATCCACCGTGACGGAAACCGAAACCTCGGACGTGGTGATGAGATCGACGGAGATCGCCAGCCGCTCGAATTCGTCGAACAGCCGCGCGAGAAAGCCGTGCGCGCCGAGCATCTTGTTCGACGTGATGTGCACGACGGCGATGCCTTTCTTGCGCGCGATCGAGCGCGGTCCGGAAGGCGCGTTTTCGACGACGCGCGTGATGAGCGTGCCCTGCGACGCGGGGTTGTGCGTGTTGAGCACGCGCACCGGAACGTTCGCGGCGATCGCCGGCTCGAGCGTGCGCGGATGCAGCTTCGCGCCGAAGGACGCGAGCTCCGCGGCTTCGTCGAAGGAGAGGCGGTCGATGACGCGCGCGCCGGGGACGAGGCGCGGGTCGCAGGTGAGCAGGCCGTCGACGTCGGTCCAGATCTGTACCTCATCCGCTCCGAGAGCCGCGCCGACGATCGCTGCGCTGTAGTCGGAGCCGTTGCGTCCGAGGGTCGTCGTCGCGCCGGCTTCGGTGCGGCCGATGAAGCCGCCCATGACCGGAATGCGGTTGCGCTCGAGGAGCGGCATCAGCACGCGCCGCGCGTGCTCCTGCGTCAGCTCCATCCTCGGCGTCGCCCCACCGAACCGGTCATCCGTCCAGATGACTTCCTCGGAGTGCACATGCTCGCCCGGCAGCGCGCGCATCATCATCGTGTACGCGAACAGCACCGAGGAGAGCTTCTCGCCGATCGACATCACCTTGTCGCGCGCGCGGGGCGTGATCTCGCCGAGGTACGCGATGCCGCGCAAAATGACATCGATCTCTTCGATCTGTTTGTCGAGTTGCTTGATGAACGATTCGAAGAAGTCGGACTTCTGCTGCACGAGCCGCAGCGCGACGTCTTCGTGGCGCTGCCGCACGGCGGCGATGATCTCGCCGACGCGTTTCGGATCCTGCTCGCGCGCGGCTTCGCTCGCGGCGACGAGATCGTTCGTGACGCCGGAGAGCGCAGAGACGACGACGATCGGCTTGCGCGCGCGCCGCTCGGCGACGATCTCGATCGCATTCGCGACGCGATCCGCATCGCCGACCGAGGTGCCGCCGAATTTGATGATGATCACCCGAGCAGTCCTCGCGCCTGCAGCAGCTCCGCATTCAAAATCGCCGCTCCCGCGGCTCCGCGAATCGTGTTGTGCACCAGCGCGACCATGCGGTAGTCGAGGATGGTGCAGGGGCGGAGGCGGCCGATGGAGACGGCCATGCCGCGCTCGCGGTCGCGATCGAGGCGCGGCTGCGGGCGGTCGGGGGCGTCGATGTAGTGCAGCGGATGTTTCGGCGCGAACGGAAGGCCGAGCTCCTGCGGCTCGCCGCGAAACGATTCGATGGCGGCGCGGACGTCTTCGATCGACGCTGACTCACGCAGCTTGACCGAGATCGTCATCAGATGTCCGTCGATGACCGGCACGCGGTTCACCTGCGCGGAGATCGTGATCGGCGCGTCGATGTGGCGCGCTCCGTCCCATGTGCCGAGGATCTTGCGCGGCTCTTTCTCAATCTTGTCTTCTTCGCCGCTGCCGATGTACGGGATGACGTTGTCGATGATCGCGTACGAGTCGACGCCGGAGAAGCCGGCGCCGGTGATGGCCTGCATCGTCGTGACCTGGACCTGGTCGACGCCGAACGCGCGCTCGAGCGGCGCCAGCGCCATCGCCAGCCCGATCACGGAGCAGTTCGGGTTCGTGAGGATGTAGCCCTTGCGGCGCTGCCGCTGTTTTTGGATCGCATCGACGTGGTCGGCATTGATCTCCGGGATCATCAGCGGGACGTCGTCGTCCATGCGGTGATTGCGCGAGTTCGAGATGACGGCGCAGCCGCGGTTCGCATACTCATCTTCCGCTTCGCCGGCGACGCTCGAATCGAGTCCGGAGAACAGCAGTTTCGATTCGAGCTCGGCGCCGAGGTCTTTGACGACGAGCTTCGAGGCCTCGGACGGCACGAGCGTGTCGAGCCGCCAATTCGTCGCGTGCGCGTACGACTTGCCGGCGCTGCGCTCGGAGGCGACGACTTCGTGGAGGCGGAACCAGGGATGGTTCTCGAGCAGCTGAATGAATCGCTGGCCGACCGAGCCGGTGGCGCCGAGAACCGCGACCGGAATGCGGCCGGTGCGCGATTCAGTGATCTGTGATTCGACGGGAAGTGTGGCAGTCATCGACGGGCTCCCTTGCAAAAACCGATTCTAAGGGAGCCCGGCTTATTAAGGGATTGGGGGTTGGGGGGGATAGGGGGTAGGGGTTCGTTCTCCTAACTCCTATCACCTAACCCCCAATACCTACTATTTTCAGCGCGCCGATCGCCGTTTCGGCACGCTCATCAGAATGCTTCGTTTTGCGAGGCGCGTGTCTCCGGGCACCTCGCTGAAGTAGAGGACGAGGAATCCGTCCGGCACGGCCACGACTTCCGGCCGCGATTCTCTCCGTCCGCTCGTCGCGATCGCGAACGGCTTCGGCGTGTCGGCGTGTCCTGCGTCGAAGAGCAGTCCGTATACGTCGCCGAGCGCGGTCGCGTAGGCGAGGAGGCATTGCTCGCTGCTGCATGCGAGCGCGGGCTCCTGCGTCGGCTCGACGATCGCCGGAAAGAAGGTGTCGCGCGAGCGGTTGTCGATGATCAGGTAGGCGATGCCGTCGGTTGCGGTCCAGGCGATGAACGATTCGGAGCGATTGCCGCCGATGACCGCGAAGTTGCCGACGCGGCGTGCATCGGGAACCAGGATTCCGCTCCGCGTGCCGGACGTCCACGCCATCTCCTGCTTTCGCGTGGCGAAGACGCTGCAGAACAGGATGCATCCCGGCGGCGGCACCAGCGGGCCGGGTCTCCACGTCGCGGTGGTGAGCGCCTGCGGAGTCACGCCGGCCCACGTGACGGTGGCCGTCGCAGTGTCGGTGAGCAGCGTGCCGTCGCGAGAGAACGTGTACATCCGCGAAACAGCGTTCATGACATACGACGAGCCGTTCCAGCCGAGCGACATCGAGGGCGGAATGCTGGGTGCCCACGAATATCCGGCGATGAGTGAGCGCGGAGCCGCGGACGCGCGGCCGTTGATGTCGAGCGGGATGCCGACGATCGCCTGCTTCGCGCCGGCCTCGATCTGCGTGAGATAGAACGTCGTTCCATCCGTGGCGAGGCTCGGCGCGATTGCGTCGGCGTTTGCGTCGATGGCGGGCATCGTCGCGACCGGCGTGAGCCGCCCGCTCGCATCGATGAAGCCGGTGCGGATGCGAGCCTTGCCGCTCGCGGCATCGAGCTCGCTCCATGCGGCGATCACGCCGTTGCGGGCGGCAGCCAGTGCGAAGGGCGAATCGATGGCCGGACGCGAAAACGGTCCGTACGTCTGTTCGGTGCCGACGATTTGGAGGAGCAGCAACATCAGTACTCGCATGTTCAGGAGTACGGATGTTGCTGCCCCGATGTCTACGTGTTATTCGACTCGTAACGCGCGCGCCGGATCGGCCTGCGCCGCGCGCATCGCCGCGCGCGCACAGCCCGCGACGACGGTGGCGAAGCAGAGCACCGCGGCGGCGGTGAACGTGAGCGGATCGGCGGGACGGATGCCGGCGAGCAGCGCGGCCATCGAGCGCGCCGCGCCGTACGCGAGCAGTGCGCCGATGACGATGCCCGCGCCGGCGAGCACGACGCCTTCGCGGACGACGAGCGCCACGATGCCGCTGACCTGCGCGCCTAACGCGCGGCGCACGCCGAATTCCGGCAGTCGCCGCGAGACGCTGTAGGTGAGCAGTCCATGAATGCCGATGCCGGCGATGAGCAGCGCGATCAACGCGAGCGCGCCGAGGAGACGCACCTGCGTCACTCGCGCGGCGGTGTCATTGCTGAGGATCGCGGCCATCGTGCGGATGTTCGAGAGCGGCTGCTGCGGATCGGCGCGCTGCACGATGCGGCGGATCGGCTCGACGAGCAGATCCGGCTTTCCGGTCGTGCGCACGACCAGCTGTTTCGGCACGTAGCCGATGTACGAGCCGTCGTCGACCTGCCGGTACGCGAGATAGGCCTGGGGCTCGCTCGAGCCCTCCAGTCCGCGCACGCGCACGTCTCCGACGACGCCGACGACCGTCCGGTCTTTGCCGGCGATCTTGATCCGCCGCCCGATCGGATCCAGTCCTTTCCAATGCGAGGTGACGAACGACTCGCTGACGATGGCGACGTAGGGATGATTCTTGTCGTCCGTGTCCTGCAGATCGCGTCCGCGGCTCATCGGAATCTGCATCGTCGTGAAAAACTGCGGCGACGCGAAGCGCATGCTGACGTCGTCCTCGCCGTCACGGCGCGCTTCCCGGCCGTCGACGCCGACGCTCTGAATCATGCCGCGCATCTGCATCGGCAGCCCGGTGATGTACGCCGCGCCTTTCACTCCCGGCAGCGCGCGCACCTCGGCGAGCACCTCGGTGAAGAACTTCGCGCGCGGCTCGACCTTTTCGTACTTCGGCAGTGGCAGCGCGGTTTGCACGACCAGCACGTTTTGCGCGACGAATCCGGGCCGCGTCGATTGAATGTTCCAGACGGCGCGCAGCAGGAGGCCGGACGACACCATCAGCACGAGCGAGGCGACGATCTCGACGATCACCAGCGCCGCGCGGAGACGCTGCGTGCGACCGCCGCCGCTGCGCGCGCCGGCGCGCAAGGAGTCGAAGTCGTTGCCGCGCGCGACGCGGAGCGCGGGCAGGACGCCGAACGCGAGGCCGGTGAGGAGCACGAAGCCCGCGGCCATCGCCAGAACGCGCAGATCGATCGATGGATATTCGGCGACGGGCAATGTGCTCGGCACGAGCTTCGCGAAGAGCGGCACCGCCGCCGCGGCCGCGAGCACACCGGCGATTCCGCCGGCGGTGGCGACGACGAAGCTTTCAGTGAGCAGCTGGCGCACGATGCGCTGGCGCCCCGCGCCGAGAGCGGAGCGGACGGCGAGCTCGCGCGCGCGGTGCGTGCCGCGCGCGAGGAAGAGGCTCGCCAGGTTCGCGCAGGAGAGGAGCAGGATGCACATGGCCGCGCCGCAGAGCGCGAGCACGAGCATGCGCGACTTCTGCGTCGTCTCGCCGCGCAGGTCCAGCAGCCAGATGCCGAGACCTTCGTTTTCTTTCGGAAACTTGCGCTCGAACGCCTTGGCGACGACTTCGAGCTCCGCGCGGGCCTTGTCGACGGTCACGCCGTCGCGCAGCCGCGCGATCACCTGCAGATACGTATCGCCGCGGTCTTCGAAATTGTCGGGCGTGAAGATCAGCGGCGTCCACGCCTCGACGTCGCGCGTCGGAAACTGAAACGACTGCGGCATCACGCCGACGATGGTGTACGGCTTCCCGTCGAGGCGCACCGTGCGGCCGGCGATGGTCCGGTCGGCGCCGAACTGCGCCTGCCACAGGCCGTAGCTGAGCAGCACCGGGTTCGTCGTCTTCACGTCTTCGCGCGTGAACGCGCGGCCGATCATCGGACGCACGCCGAGAAGCGGAAAGAACTCCGGGTTCGCCATCGAGAGCTCGATGCGGCGCGGCTCGCCCAGATCCGTCAGGTTCGCGGCGCCGAAGGTGTACGCGGCGGTCGCGGAGAACGATCGCGCCGCGGCCATGAAGTCGCGATAGTTCGACGGCGACATCTCGTTCCGGTAGCCGTTCGGCGGCTTCTCCCAGATTTTCACGAGCCGGTCGGCGCGCGCGAACGGGAGCGGGCGGAAGAGAACGAAGTCGGCGAGCGAGAACGCGACCGTGTTCGCGCCGATGCCGAGGGCCGCGACGAGGAGCGCGGTCAGCGCGAAGCCGGGCGTGCGCAGCAGCGAGCGAACGGCGAAGCGGAAGTCGTAGACGAAGACCTCCCACTGCGCGGCGATCGCGTTCGGAACGACGTCCGCGATCGCGGCGAAGAAGACCCGCAGCGCGCCCGCGCCGCGCATGCGCTCCTCGAACACGTCGGACAGCTCATCGTGATAGTCGGCACTGAAGGAAGAAGGATAGAGGCGCAGCAGCAGGCGATAGAGGCGCATCAGGCATTCTCCGGAGTGAGGCCGCTGGCGCGGCCGAGGCGGACGAGTCGGGTGAGACGGCGCATTTCGGCGCGCGCGACGGCGGTGCCGAAGGCAGTGATGCGGTAGTAGCGGCGGCGCTGGTCATCGTTCTTGGCGGCTTTGCGCGTCGACTCGACGATGAGCTCCTGCTCGACCATGCGGGCGATGGAGCGGTAGAGCGTGCCGGCGGAGAGGCGCAGCTCGCCGTCGGTGGCCGCCTCGACGTCCTGAATGATCGCGTACCCGTGCCGTTCCTCTTCGCTGAGGGCGACGAGGATGTGGAACGTGGCGGGTGGGAGGGGGAGGAGGGCGTCCACTTCATCCTGGCTATGCACGGTGCGAGTATAGCCGGTGTGGATATAGCCAGCAAGAGGGCAGAGGGCGGGAAGGGCAGAGGGCATATCATCCGTGCGTGTTGACCGTCGAAGAAGCGCAGGCGCGCGTGCTCGAAGAGGTGACGCTCCTTGCAGCAGAAGACGTCTCCTTCGAGGAAACGTTTAGCCGCGTGCTGCGCGAGGACGTCACCGCGCCGGTGGATGCGCCGGAGCGGGACAACAGCGCGATGGACGGCTACGCCGTGCGCGCGGAGGATTTGCCCGGGAAGTTGCGCGTGATCGGGACGGTGGCGGCGGGATATCTCGCGACGACATCCGTGGAGCGCGGGACGGCGATGCGGATCATGACCGGCGCGTATGTGCCCGAGGGGGCGGATACGGTCGTGCAGGTGGAACTGACGGACGGCGGTCTCGAGGAAGTCGAGATTCGGCAGGCGCTCGCGCGCGGCGCGAACATCCGCCGCCGCGGCGACGATATGCGCGACGGGGACGTGGTGCTGCGCCGCGGCACGCGCATCGGCGGGGCGGAGATCGCGCTCCTCGCCGGTGTGCAGAAGACGACCGTTTCCGTCGGCCGCAAACCGACGGTGGCGATTCTCTCCACCGGCGACGAGTTGATCGACGTCCACGAGCCGCGCGTCCTCGGCAAGATCGTCAACACGAACGCGCCGCTCCTCGCTGCGCTCGTCCGCGATGCCGGCGCGACTCCGCAGGTCCTCGGCATCGTGCGCGACACGCGCGAGGCCACCATCGCCGCGCTTCGCTCTGCCGCGTCGTGCGATTTCATCCTGACGTCGGGCGGCGTCTCCGTCGGCGCATTCGATTTCGTCAAAGAAGCGCTCGAGTCCCTCGGCGCGACCACGAAGTTCTGGCGCGTGGCGATGAAGCCCGGCAAGCCCGTCGTCCTCTCCCGCCTCGGCGACTCGGTTTGTTTCGGCCTGCCCGGCAATCCCGTCTCCTGCTTCGTCTCCTTCCATCTCTTCGTCGCCCCCGCATTGCGCAAGGCGTGCGGACAGGAGCGCGATCTCTTTCCGCCGATGCTGCGCGCGCAACTCACCGCGCCGCTGCGCGCCGCGGAGCGCCGCGTCTACTTCCGCGTGCGATTGACGGCGCGCGACGGCGCGCTGTTCGCGGAGCCGCTGGCGTCGCAGGGATCGGGATCGCTGACGTCGATGACCGGCGCGAATGGGTTGGCGGTGTTGGAGGCGAATACGCGCGTCGAGGCAGGAGCGGCCGTGCCGGCGCTCGTCATCGGGCCGGTTTCGGGTGGCTGACGACGCTGAGCTCCGCGAACACGCGGGTGAGCCGGCGCGTCTCGGTATCGCCTTTCTCGTAGGTCCGCTTGAGCAGGTTCACCTGCTCCTCCGGCTCGCCGGTGTAGACGGTGAAGCCGTTGGTGGGTTGCTCGGGAACGAGCGAGCGGCGCGAGCGCCACGTGCTGTCTTCGTAAATCCACGTCGTGTACGTCGACATCGCGCGGCTGGAGGCGGCGGTGAGCGTCTGATCGCCGAATTTGTTCTGCTCGCGATTGCCGATCGCGTTCGCTTCCTGTGCGCGGAGAATCTCGTTGGCGGTATCGGCAATGAGGTCTCGGATCATGGCTGGATCGTCGATAAATGCGAGTCCGGCGCCATCGTCGCCGCTGCGCGTGAGCTCGGCGAGCAATTCGACTTGTTCGTTGCGCCAGAAGAAACGGAGCAGCGCCCGCGCGCCGGACGGGATTTCCTCGTCGCATTCGACGAGCACGCCGCTGCCGCTGATGTTGCAGAGACGCACCGGAAAATCGCCGAACCAGCCGTCGAGCGGCGGATCGATCGGGAGGCGCTGAAACTGCCTGCGCTCGTCGCTCACGGCATCTGTCGAACGTCAGTAACCCAAAAGGAGCGGTCGGTGACGTGCAGCTTTGCCTCGATGCGGCTCTTGTCCGGCGGCAGCGCCTCGACCTTCGCCCCGCGCACCGGAAACTCCATCGTCATCGCCTCCATGAATCCCGGCACCGCCTGATGCTCGATGCGCAACGAATTGTCCGCGGTGTTGCGCGCTTGTGCGATGCCTTTGAGGATGTAGACCTTTTCACCCGGCTCGCTGAGCGGCTTCTCTTTTTGCGCGCCGCAGGCGAGGAGCGCGAGGGCGAGAAATGACGCCGCGATCTGCCGCATGTGAAGGGATTATGGCATTTGGGTAATCCGGGGGAGAATGAGGCGATGGCACGCGCAGACACGAACGTAAAGGATCAGAGCGGAATTGCTGTGGGACGAGATTCTCGCAACCCAGCTGACGCCGAATGAAAAAGACGAGGCCTACGCCGAATCCGAACGGCTCTGTGAAGCGGCGCGGCGGGCCGGCGTCTACGATCGTGCACTCGAAATCGTCGGAACTGTGAAGTGGTCGATTCCGTGGCAGAATCTGCGCCTCGAAGAACGGTTCTAGCCGCCGACACGAATGCGCTGCACGCGTTCTTCGAGGGCAAGCTCGATGAAAAGACGGCGTTGTTCCGAAGCGCCGTCGAAGCGGGCCGACTAATTCTGCCGCCGCCGGTGATGGCAGAAGCTTTGAGCGATCCTGAATTGCCGATCGATAAGGCCATCCGTATTCGTGCGCTTCCACTGCTGCCGATTCGCGATGGATATTGGATGCGTTCAGGAATGACGCGCGCGTGGCTGAAGCGCCAGGGATACAAAGCGGCGTTGGCGGACTGCCTCATCGCCCAGGCCTGTATCGACGCACGGGTTCCCCTCATCACATATGATCGCGACTTCCGGCATTTCACGGACGCCGGTTTGATCCTCATCTGAAGAGAGGTCACATGCTGCCAGACAAGACATTCGAAGGACGCGTCGGGATCGTCACCGGCGGAGCGACGGGAATCGGGAACGCGATTGCGCGCGAGGTGGCGCGGCTCGGGGGGCGGGTGGTGCTCGTGAGCCGCAAGGAAGAGAACCTCACCAAGGCGGTCGAGGAGATTCGAAGCGAGACGGGGCGGGCGGAGGCGGCGGGGTATCACGTGCTCGACGTCCGCGATGCGGAAGCCGTCGAGGCGATGGCGGCGAAGGTCGAGAGCGACTACGGGCAGATCGATTTTCTGGTCAACAACGCGGCCGGAAATTTCATCGTGCCGGCGGATCAATTGTCGGTCAACGGCTGGAACTCGGTCATCGGCATCGTGCTGAACGGCACGTTCTACTGCTCGAGCGCGGTCGGGAAGCGGATGATCGCGAAGGGCAACGGCGGCGCGATGGTGAACATCATCGCGAACTACGCCTGGAACGCCGGGCCGGGAGTCATTCACTCGGCGTCGGCGAAGGCCGGAGTGCTGGTCATGGCGAACACGCTCGCGGTCGAATGGGCGCGCCACAAGATCCGCGTCAACTGCATCACGCCGGGGCCGATCGACACGCCGGGCGCGGCGACGCGGCTGTTCCCCGATCCGAACATCGTCGAAGGAATTCGTAAGACCATTCCGCTGCGCCGCTTCGGTACGCTCGAAGAAATCGCGAACGCGGCGACGTATCTGCTCAGCGACTACGCGTCCTACATCACCGGCGAGAATCTCATCGTCGACGGCGGGCAGTGGCTCTCGGGCACGGACTACTTCACGCGCCTCAAGCAGATGATGCCGCGCTAGCCGGCACGGCCGGCCGCGTAGATTGCTCCGCCTCGCGGCGCATTCACCGTCGCGTCAGAGGTTGCGGCTTCGATCGGCGCAACGCGCCTGACCTCGTGCGTTTTGCCGCGCAGCCTCCACTAACGCGCCGACAGGTAATCGACCGCGAGATGCGCCAGCGCGCGCACGCCTAACAACAGCCCGCGCTCGTCGACGTAGAAGAGCGGCGAGTGATTCGAGGCCGCCTGCTCCGGTGTTTGATCGGGCGGGCGCGTGCCGATCCAGAAAAAGAGGCCGGGCACTTTCTGCTGGAAGAACGAGAAGTCTTCCGCGCCGAGGACGGCGTTCACGAGGCGCGTGTTCTGCGCGCCGGCCACGCGGCGGAGCGTCGGCAGCATCTTCTCCGTCAGCGCGGGATCGTTGTATGTGATCGGGTAGCCGTTCGTGATCGTGACCTCGGCGGTCGCGCCGCCGCTTTTCGCGATGTCTTCGGCGGTGCGTTTGATGCGCGCGTGGATCTCGTCGCGCATCCTTGCTTCGAGCGAGCGGATGGTGCCGATCATCTCCACCTGATCGGGGATGATGTTGTTGCGCACGCCTCCGTGAATCGCGCCGACGGTGACGATCGACGGCGCGACGGTCGAGTCGAGCTGGCGGCTGGGAATGGTCTGCAGGCCGAGGACGATCTGGGATGCGACCACGATCGGATCGACGCCCAGCCATGGATACGCGCCGTGGGTCTGCTTCCCTTTGACGACGATCTTGAACGAGTCGACGGCAGCCATCATCCCTTCCGGCTTGTACGTCAGCTCGCCGATGGCGAAGCGCGAGGTGACGTGCAATCCGAACGTGGCGTCGACTTTCGGATTCTCGAGCGCGCCTTCTTTCACCATCAACTCGGCGCCGCCTTCTTCTCCCTGCGGCGCGCCTTCCTCGGCGGGCTGGAAGAGGAATTTCACGGTTCCGGGGATTTGATCGCGGACGCCGGAGAGCACTTCGGCCACGCCGAGGAGGATCGCCACGTGGGCGTCGTGCCCGCAGGCGTGCATCACGCCGACTTCCTGCCCGTTGTACGTCGTCCGCACTTTTGATGCGAACGGCAGATCGACCTGCTCGCTCACGGGAAGCGCGTCCATGTCGGCGCGCAACGCCACGACTTTTCCGGGCTTGCCGCCGCGGAGGAGGCCGATGACGCCGGTGTGGGCGACGTTCTCCTTCACCTCGATGCCGAGCGCGCGCAGGCGATCGGCGACGAGCTTCGCCGTGCGCACCTCGCGGTTGCCGAGCTCGGGATGCTCATGGATGTCGCGGCGGGTAGCAATGACCTTCGACTCCACGCGCGCGGCGGCATCATCGATGGCGGTGGCAGTAGACATGAGCACTCCCAATGCGATGGCGATCATTTCGAGACCCCACTCTTCAACGCTTCCGCCTTTTCGACGAGCTCGCGGAACCACTCCGCGAAGTTGTTCTCGCCTTTTTCTTCAGCAAGCCGCTGCGTGCGCGTGGCCATCTCGACGAACTGCTCGATGAACTGGCGGAGGTCCCCGGAATAGCCCATCAGCAGCAGCGTCGAAGCCTGCGTCTCGATGGTCTGATACGCCTGCAGCGCCTGAGCGTATTCGTTGCTGAAGTAGTCGAAATCTGCGCGTGAGTCTTCGGAGCCGGCGGGTGTCATGATGGAGCAGTAAGTGTATGACGTTTCGAATCGGCGTCATCTCCGACACGCACGGCCTCGTCCGCCCCGAAGTCGCGATCGCGTTCACGAACGTCGATGCGATCGTGCACGCCGGAGACATCGGCGGCAAGCACGTGCTGCAAGCGTTGCGCGCGATTGCGCCGCTGACGTTCGTCGAAGGCAACAACGACGACGCGAGCGGCGAGGAGATCGCGCGGGTCACGATCGGCGGCCTGCGCATTCTCCTCACGCACATTCTTCCGAAGCCGCAGAAGCCTGCGCCGCGCGTCATTGCTTCGCTGAAGAAAGCGCCGGCGGACATCGTGATCTTCGGGCACAGCCACGTGCCGTTCAACGATCGCGTCGGCGGCGTGTGGTACTTCAATCCCGCGAGCGCCGGGCCGCGCCGATTTCACCTGCCGGTCTCGGTCGGCTTGCTCGAGAAGCGCGGGCGCGCGTGGAGCGCGGTGCACGTCAAGCTCATTTGAAGAGCACGCCGCCGCGCATCACGAACTTCAATTGGCGGAAGTTGGCGACGTCCTGCGACGGATCGGCGGCGAGGATCAAGAGATCCGCATCTTTACCTTTCTCGATCGTGCCGGTGAGGTTGTCGAGACGCGCCGCGCGGGCGGCGGTCGCAGTTGAGGCCACGATCACCTGCATCGGCGTCATCCCCGCCTTCTGCATCGCCTCCATCTCCGCGTAGATCGACGGCCCGTGCAGCGTGAGCGGATTGCCGGCATCGGTGCCGGTCGCGATCGGGATGCCGGCTGCGACGAGGCGCATCAGATTCGCGGCAGACAACTGCTCGCGATCGGCGACGCGTTTTGCGCGTGCTGCGACGCGTGCCGCGGTCAGCTCCGGATCGGACATCGACGGCGTCGCGTTCACCTTCGCGAGCGTCTTCGCATCGACGCAATGGTTCGGATCATCGATCGCCGGCGCTTTCTTCGACACCACCGACTCGAACAGGCGCTGAGACCCGCGGGCGACGGTGAGCGTCGGCGTGAGGATCGCGCCGTTCTTCTTCATCAGCCCGAGAAATTCGTCGTCCACCGGCACGTCCCACACGCTGTGCACGAGCAGCTTCGCTCCGGCGCGCAGTGCCGCTTTCGCGAGCGCGAGGTCGGTCGCGTGCGCGATCAGCGGCAGGTTCGCCTTCGCCGCCTCGTCGCCGGCCGCCATCAGCGCCGGCTCGTTTGGATCGAGGTACCAGACCTTGATCGCCCGCGCGCCTTGCGAGGCGAGGTACTTCACGCCGCTGCGTCCCGCCGCCTCATCTTTCAGGTGGATGAACTGCCGCTCCGCCGGAAGGTTCAGCCAGTGATCGAGCGTGGAGAGCAGCGGACCCGCGGCGGTGACGTGCGGCCACGACGCATCAACGCGCTTATGCAACTCGAGCGTCCACGGATATCCGCCGACGTCGAAGACGCTCGTGACGCCGGAGCAGAGGTACGCGCGCGCGAAGCGCTCGGGATGCGCTTTCAAATCGGCAATCGTGTCTTCGTACGGATACTGCGCGCGCACGTCGAGCCCGTCCGGCCGCCCGTCCGCCCACCCGGTCTGCGAGAAGTGCACGTGCGCATCGACGAGGCCCGGCGTGACCCACATGCCGCGCGCGTCGATCGTCTGCATGCCCTTCGGCACGCTGCAGGTCGTGCCGGCGCACGCGATCTTTCCGTCGCGCACGATCACGGTCGCGTTTCGCACCGGCTCGCCGCCGCGGCCGTCGATCAGAGTCGCATGGAGGATGGCGATGGCGAGGAGCGCGTGCATGCGCTGATCTTATAATCGCGCGCGATGGCGTTCCTCGAAGGGCAGCAGCTCTCGAAGACGTATCGCAACGCCGAGGTCCCGGTCCCGGTGCTCAGTGGACTGGAACTGCAGGTGGAGAAGGGCGAGATGCTCGCCATCGTGGGGCCGTCCGGCATCGGCAAATCCACACTCCTCCATCTCCTCGGCGGTCTCGATCGTCCCGACACCGGCCGCGTGCGCGTCGGCGATGCGGATCTCACCGCGATGAGCGGCGACGAGCTCGCGCGCTTCCGCAACCGTAACGTCGGCTTCGTCTTCCAGTTCCACCATCTGCTGCCCGAGTTCAGCGCGGTCGAGAATGTCGCGATGCCGGGCTGGATCGGGCGCATGGGACGCGAAGATGCGCTCGCCCGCGCGGCGGCGCTGCTTTCCGAGCTCGGACTCAGCGAGCGCGCGAAGCACTTTCCGAATCAGCTCTCCGGCGGCGAGCAGCAGCGCGTGGCGATCGCGCGCGCGTTGCTCGCCGACCCCGTGCTCTTCCTCGCCGATGAGCCCACCGGCAACCTCGATCTCGAAACGAGCGAGCGCGTGTTCGAGCTGATGCGGCAGTGCCACAAGAAGCGCGGACTGACGTCGGTGATCGTCACGCACAACCCCGAGCTCGCCGCGCGCTGCGACCGCCGGTTCGAGATGAAGCGACAGCGGCAACAGTGAAAGGACGACACCATGCGACGAACCGGCTTGCTGTTCCTGCTGTTCGTAGTCGCAGCTTCTGCCGAGGATCTTCCGCGGCTCAGCGAAGTCCTTGAAGTGTCGGTCGTGAATCTCGACGTCATCGTGACCGACCGCCACGGCGAGCGCGTTCACGACCTGACGATCGACGGGAAAGTGAATCGTATCGCCGTCGGCGTGTACGACGAAGTGGGTCACGAATACGGCGTGGCGCGCGTCGACATCACGCCCCAGGAGCCCCAATGAAGCGGCTGTTCCTGCTCTTCGCCATCGCTTCCGTCGCAACGGCGCAGCGGCGTCCGCCAAACGATCCGCGCATCGACATGCCGCGCATAGAGCGGCCGCGCCCTCCCAATGCGATCCCGCGCCTCGGCGAGACGATCGAAGTATCGGTCGTCAATCTCGACGTCGTCGTCACGGACCGCGACGGCCGGCGCGTGTACGGACTCACCAAAGACGACTTCGAGATCCGCGAGGCCGGCAAGGTGCAGCCGATCACGAACTTCGCGGAGTATCGCGGCGAGCCGGGCGCGCTGGATCCGGAGCGGACGAGTGTCGAAGGGCCGAAGGCGGCGGCGACGAAGACACAGCGCCCGCCGCGCACGCTGGTCATCGTCGTCGAGTACCAAACGCTGCTGCCGAACCGCCGTGACGATCTATTCGCGGCGCTGCACAAGCTCATCGACACGACCATGGAGAGCGGCGACCGCGCGATGGTGGTCACATGGCGCGTGACCTCGATGCGCGTGCGGCAGGCCATGACGCAGGACCGCGCCGCGATCCATGCCGCGCTCGACGACGTGGCCAGGGAGATCGGGCCCGTGATGTTCGATCCGGCGAAGATCACGCAGCAGGAATTGCGTGCGCGAAAGGAGTGGAACAAAGAGCTCGTCGCTCTCGGCGGCGTGCCCATCGACGTCACCGTTCCGAGCCGTCCCTGTGCCACGCGGCAACTGATGGAGATCGCAGGGAAAGCGAAAGCCGTCGGCGGATTGATGAACAGCATGGGCGGCATCGAAGGACGCAAAGTTCTGCTCATGGCCATGCGCCGCTTCGGCAACATTGCCGGAGCGGAGTGCTTTGACACGGGGGTCGTTCCGCCCGACGAGCGCTCTCGCTACTCGACGGATGCGATCCGGGCGCAGTTCATCGAAACGGCGAATGCAAACGGATTCACGATCTATCCTGTCTACCCCGGCACGATCGAGTTCGAGAGAGGGAATGTCGAGAACAAGCAGCCGGACGAAATGCCCGACCCGGAGGACACGATGCCGAAAGGCATGGGCTCGAATTCGATTCTCCTGAACGAGAGCCAGTCGCTGATTCAGATCGCGGACAGCACCGGCGGCGCAACCGCGTGGGGTCCCGACATCGTCAAGCTGCTGCCGCAAATCGCGGAGGATCTTGAGTCGTACTACTCCCTCGGCTATCGCGGCCGCGGTGCGGCACTCGATCGCGTGCGCAAAGTGGCCGTCACGACGAAGCGGAAAGACCTGCGCATTCGCCTGCGGTCGGAGATCGTGGAGAAGTCGGACGTCACGCGGATGAAAGAGCGCGTGACCGCCGCGCTTTCGTACGTCGCCGACACCGGCACCCTCGGCCTGCGCGTCATGACCGGCAAGGTGAAGAAGAAGAGCCGCAATCGCCTTACGCTGCCGCTCAAAGTGCAGGTGCCGATCGGGCAGCTCGTGACCGTGCGCGAAGGCGACGCCGAGCGCGGTGCGTTCTCGCTGTTCATCGGCGCCGGCAACGGCGAGATTCTCTTCAGCGACGTCACGCAGCGCACGCAGCTCCTGAACATCCCGCTGCGCGATCTCGAGCGCGCAAAGCAGGCCAGCTACACCTACGAAGTCGATCTCACGATCGATCCGAAAGTCGATCGCGTCGCCATCGGCGTTTACGACGAGGTGGGGCGGCAGTACGGCTTGTTGCGCGTCGATGACGTGATGCCGCCGCAGTGAATGCCGCAGGGCACGTTCACGCAAATGTTGCCGTCGAAGCGTGAATTCCTATTCATGATCGTCACGCTGCCACCACTGACATGCGCACACAGTCTCTCCTAGTAGCGACAGTGTTCTTCGTCGCGGCCGCCGTCGCGCTGGCGCAGCGGCCAACCGGCGATCCACGCGAGAGCATTCCGCGCGTCGGCGAAGTCATGGACGTATCGATCGTCAATCTCGACGTCGTCGTCACCGATCGTAAGGGCCAGCGCGTTCACGGACTGACGAAAGACGACTTCGAAATTCGCGAGAACGGAAAACTGCAACCGATCACGAATTTCGCCGAGTACGGCGGAGAAGAGCGTGATCCGGAGCGCCTCCGGGTAGAACGGCCGCCGACCGCCGCGGCGCCGGGTCCGTTGCCGCCGCGGACCATCGTGATCGTCATGGAGCAGCAAGCCATGCTTCCATTCCGCCGCGACGAGCTTTTTGCGGCGCTCGGAAAACTGATCGACGACGCGATGCGTCCCGGCGATCAGGGCATGGTCTTGACGTGCGGGCCGATGTCCTTGCACGTACGACAGGCGATGACCGTGGATCGCCATGCGATCCATGCCGCTCTCGATGACGTGGCAAAGCAAATCGGCCCGTTGACGTTCGATCCCGCGAAGGCTGCGCAGAAGGACGTCGAGGATCAAAGAACCACGAATGCGATGCTGGCAGGGATGCCCGGCGATCCTCGCGATCCGAGGGATCTGGGCCGCCCGTGTGCCGAACAGCAACTGGTGGAAATCAAGGCGAAAGCGAGAGCGCTCAGCCGCTTGATGAACAGCATGGGCGGCATCGCCGGTCGCAAGGTCATGCTCATGGCCATGCACCGCTTCGGCTACGTCGCAGGAGCAGAGTGCTTCGATATGGGCGTCGTGCCACTCGACAAACGCGATCGGTACACGACCGAGGATTTTCGCGCGCAGGTCATCGATGCCGCGAATGCCAATGGATTCACCATTTATCCGGTGTATCCAGGCACGATCGAAGGCGGCACGGTCGACGCCGAGAGCACGATGCCGCAAGAGATTCCGGGCCCGGATGACAGGCAGGTGAGGGGGCTCGGCTCTGCCTCCATCCTGTTGAACGAGAGCCAGTCGCTGTTCGAGATTGCCGACAAGACCGGAGGTGCAACCGAGTGGGGCTCGAACATCGTCAAGCTGCTCCCACGGATCGACGAGGATCTCGAGTCGTACTACTCGCTGGCGTACAGCGGAAGCGGAGTGAAAGATCGCGTGCGGAAGGTCGTGGTCACGACCAGGCGACCCGGCTTGAGAGTGCGCACGCGAACCGAAATTGTCGAGAAGTCGGACGCCGCGCGGATGAAGGATCGGATTACCGCCGCGCTGTCGTATGTGGTGGATGAGGGAACGCTCGGCGCACGCGCGGCGGCCGAGACGGTTCGGAGGAAAGGCCGCAATCGCTTCACGCTGCCGCTCAAGGTGAGAATTCCGATCGGACAACTGATGACCGTGCGCAAAGGCGATGTCGAGAGCGGCGCGTTCTCGGTGTTCGTCGGCGCCGGCAACGGTGAGGTGCTGTTCAGCGACGTCATCCAACGAACCCAGACTTTTACGATTCCGCTCAAAGACCTCGAGCGTGCAAAACAGGGCTACTTCACCTACGAGGTCGATCTGACGATTGATTCGAAGGTCAATCGGGCCGCGGTCGCGATTTACGACGAGGTGGGGCGGCAGTATGGTGTCCTGCGCATCGACAACCTGTCGTGGCCATGAGGGCATGGATTGAGCAGCGGGGACGTTGTGCCACAATAGAGACGGAGCGGCTCAATTAGACCCATGTTCGAAAAATATAACGAGAAGGCCCGCCGCGCTCTCTTCTTCGCCCGCTACGAAGCGTCCAAGCTCGGCTCGCGCGTCATTGAATCCGAGCACATTCTCCTCGGCGTCCTGCGCGAGGGGGAGGAGATCATCAAAGAGATCTTCTCGCGCTTCAATGTCAAACCGGAACAGATCCGCCGGGAAGTGGAAGGCGACCGTCTCTTCGTCGACCGCATTTCTTCGTCAGCCGAACTGCCGCTGTCGGAGGAGTCGAAGAAGATCCTCGCCTACGCCGCGCACGAGGCGGAGTCGATGCTCCACCAGTACGTCGGCACCGAGCATCTGCTGATCGGCATCCTGCGTGTCGAGTCGTCGACCGCGGCGCGCATCCTGACGGCGAAGGGTTTGAACGTCTACGGCGTCCGCGAAGAGACGATCTCGATCCTCAAAGAGCGCGAGGCCGACAAGCAGAAGAAAGAGCTGCCGTTCCTCGCCGAGTACGCGCGCGATCTGACGCAGATGGCGCACTCGCAACAGTTCGATCCGCTGATCGGACGCGAGAAGGAAGTCGAGCGGATCATCCAGATCCTCTCGCGGCGCACGAAGAACAATCCGATCCTGTTAGGCGAGCCGGGCGTCGGCAAGACCGCGATCGTCGAAGGACTGGCGCAGCGTATCGTCGACGGCAACGTGCCGCTCTTCATCGCCAACAAACGCATCCTCTCCCTCGACCTCTCGCTGATCGTCGCCGGTACCAAGTATCGCGGCCAGTTCGAAGAGCGGCTCAAAGGCATCATCAAAGAGCTGAAAGAAAACCAGGACATCATCATCTTCATCGATGAGATCCATTCGCTCATCGGCGCGGGCTCCGCGGAAGGCTCGCTCGACGCTGCGAACATCCTCAAGCCCGCGCTCTCGCGCGGCGAGATCTCCTGCATCGGCGCAACGACGATTCGCGAGTACCGCCGCTACATCGAAAAGGATCGCTCGCTGCTGCGCCGCTTCCAGGCCATCATCGTCAACCCGCCGACGGAAGACGAGACGCTGCAGATCCTCGAAGGCGTGAAGGAGCGCTACGAAGCGTTCCATAAGGTGAAGTACAGCGACACCGCGATCCGCAGCGCGGTCTATCAGTCGAACCGCTACATCACCGATCGCTTCTTCCCCGACAAAGCCATCGACATCCTCGACGAGGCCGGCGCGAAGGTGAAGCTGCGCCGTGTCGCCGACACGCAGAACCTGCGCAGGCTCGAGGCGGAAACGCGTTCGATCGTGAAGGAGATGAAGAAGGCCATCTCGGACAAGGACTTCGAGAAGGCCGTGTTCCTGCGCGAGCGGGAGATCGAGCTAAAAGAAGAGATCGAGCGCTTCAAGGCCGAGCGCGAGATGGTCGGCGACGAGATGATGGAAGTGACGCAGAAGGACGTCGAGGAGATCATCAGCTCCTGGACCGACATCCCGGTCACCTCGATCGAAGCCGACGAGGCCGCGAAGCTGATCAACATGGAAGAGATTCTGATGCGGCGGATCGTCGGTCAGAACAAAGCCATCACCTCGATCTCGCGCGCCATCCGCCGCTCGCGTTTGGGCGTGGCCTCCCCGAATCGTCCGATGGGCTCGTTCATCTTCCTCGGCTCATCCGGCGTCGGAAAGACCGAAGTCGCCCGCCGTTTGGCGGAGTTCCTCTTCGGCTCGCAGAAGCACCTGATCCGCTTCGACATGTCGGAGTACATGGAGAAGCACGCGGTGTCGAAGCTGATCGGCTCCCCTCCGGGCTACGTCGGCCACGAAGAAGGCGGACAGCTGACCGAGCGCGTGCGCCGCAATCCGTATTCAGTCGTGCTGCTCGATGAGATCGAGAAGGCGCATCCCGATATCGCGAACATCCTGCTGCAGATTCTCGAGGACGGGATCCTCACCGATTCGCTCGGCAATCAGGTCGACTTCCGCAACACGCTGATCATCATGACCTCGAACCTCGGCACGCGGCACCTCGCGACCAAGGGACACATGGGTTTCCGCGAGAAAGGCGAAGCCGCCGATCAGAAGTCGGCCGAGCACCTCATTCACAGTGAGCTGAAGCGCGAGTTCTCGCCCGAGTTCATCAACCGCATCGACGAAGTGATCATCTTCAACCCGCTGATGGACGCCGAGCTGCGCGCGATCTGCCAGCTGCTGATCGACGACGTGAACCACGCCCTCGTGCACAAGAACGTGCAGATCGCGGTGGACGACTCGGTGGTGCAGTGGCTGATGTCGCGGGCGAAGGAAGAAACGAACTCCGGCGCGCGCCCGCTGCGCCGCGCCATTCAGAGGTACATCGAAGACGAACTGTCGGAGTACATGATCCGGCACAAAGACACCATCCCCGACCGCATCGACGTGACGATGCAAGGCGACGAAGTGCTGCTCGTACCGAGGGTGATCGAGGAACCGATTGCCAACTGAGACCAGACTAATGACCGCGGACGACCTGCTGGCGATGCCGGATGACGGCTATCGCTACGAGCTTGTGCGAGGAGAGTTGATCGCGATGTCGCCGGCAGGAGAAGAACATTCGGGAATCGCTCTGAACATCGCAGCTGAGCTCCGGAATTATGTGCGGCAGCACAAACTTGGCCGAGCATACGGCGCCGATTGCGGATACATCATTCTCCCGCAACCCCGACACAGTCCGGGAGCCGGACGCTTCATTTGTGCGAGCAGATCGCGTCGTCCGTTCGAAAAACTTTATCGTGGGGCCGCCGGACCTTGCGGTGGAAGTAATCTCGCCGAATGACACGTGGGCCGAAGTCGACGAGAAGGTACGTGAGTATCTGGCTGCGGGAACCCGCATGGTGATTGTCATCGAGCCCGCGAAATCAAACCGCCACCATCTACACCCCCACCTCCACCACCCGCCTCACCACCAACGACACCCTCTCCGGCGGCGACGTCGTCCCCGGTTGGTCCCTCCCCCTTCGCGAGCTCTTCAGTTAGCTCGCCCTCTCCCGTTCCGAAAACGTCACGGTTTCGAAACACGCGGGCGTACAATGCCCCGCAGTTTCTTGGGAATCGTCCCTCAGGAGCAGGAGAAAAATCGGATGAGAATCACCATACGCAGTCTCGCGCTGTTTGCGCTTTGTTTCCTCGTCGGAAGTGCCGCATTTGCCCAGGGCACGACCGGCAATCTCGTCGGAACCGTGGCCGCAGGGGACGGAAGCGTCCTTCCCGGTGTGACGGTCACGATCTCGTCGCCGTCGCTGCAGGCGACGCGCACCGTGGTCACCGGCGACACCGGCGGCTATAGCTTCGCCGCGTTGCCCCCGGGCGACTACACCGTCTCGTTCGAGCTCGCGGGTATGCAGACCGTCACCAAGAAGCTGCGCGTCAATCTCGCGCAGACCAGCCGCGGCGACGTCGAGCTGAAGCCGGCCACGGTCAGCGAAGCGATCACCGTCACCGCCAGCGCGCCGGCCGCGCTGGAGACGACCGAAGTCAGCGCGAACTTCACCAGCGACACGATCGCCGAGCTGCCGACGCTGAACCGCACCATCGCCACGACCGCCCTGCTCGCACCGGGCGTCAATGACGCCGGTCCGAACAAGCAGATCGTCATCTCCGGTGCGCAGTCGTTCGACAACCTCTTCCTCGTCAACGGCGTCGTTGTGAACGAGAACCTTCGCGGACAGCCGCACGACCTCTTCATCGAAGACGCCGTGCAGGAGACGACGGTCCTCAGCGGCGGCGCCATCTCCGCCGAATACGGCCACTTCACCGGCGGCGTCGTCAGCACGCTCACCAAGTCGGGCGGCAACGAGTTCACCGGCTCGTTGCGCGATAGCCTGCGCAACGACAGCTGGAAGGGGAAGACCGATTTTCCCGGCGAGGCCGACCACATCGATGACATCAGCAGCGTCTACGAAGGCACGTTCGGCGGCCGGATCCTTCGCGACCGTCTCTGGTTCTTCGGCGCCGGGCGCAAGGAGAAGACCACCGAGTCGAAAGAGACGGTCGAAACGAGAGTCCCGTACGCGAACCTCACCGATCAGAAGCGCTACGAGCTGAAACTGACCGGCCAGGTCACGCCGAAGCACAACGTGGTCATTTCCTATCTCAATGTCGATACGACGAACCCCGGCAACATCTTCGGCAACGTCGTCGATCTCCGCTCGCTCACGACGCGCCTCGCGGAGCAGGAGCTGCAGGCGCTGCACTACAGCGGCATCCTCAGTGAGAACCTGCTGCTCGAAGGGCAGTACAGCGAGATGGTGAACATCTTCAGTTCCGGTGCGACCACCAACGACCGCATTGAGGGCACGCTGCTGCGCGAAACCGGAACGAGCTTCCGCGCCTGGTCGCCGACCTTCTGTGGCGTCTGCCGTCCGAAGGAGCGCAACAACAAGTCGATGCAGGTCAAAGGCTCGTACTTTCTGTCCACGAGCTCCATCGGCCAGCACAGCTTCGTGGCCGGATGGGAGGATTTCCATCAACTCCGCACCGAAGACAACTATCAGTCCGGCAGCAATTACCGCCTCTGGGGCGACTTCGATTTCAAGAGCAACGGCGAGCTGATCTTCCGCGCAAATCCGGCGAACGGCCAGGTCGCGTTCATGCCGCTGCTCGAGGAGAGCAAAGGCTCCGACTTCCAGGTCAGCGGCCTTTTCGTCAACGACAAGTGGGATTTCAACAACCACTTCACGTTCAACCTCGGCGTCCGCTATGACAAGGCGAACGGCGAGAACCAGTCGAAGGTGAAAACGGTCAGCGACACCGCGGTCAGCCCGCGGCTCGGCCTCAGCTACGATCTCCGCGGCGACGGCGCACATCGGTTCACCGCCAGCTACGCGAAGTACGCGTCGAAGGTCGATCAGGGACCGGGCGACGCGACGTCGTTCGGCGGCCGCTACGCCTCGTACTACTGGGATTACCGCGGACCGGCGATCAACCCGGCCGGCACGCCGGAGTCGCAGCTCGTCTCGACGCCGGAAGTGATCCGCCAGATGTTCGCCTGGTTCGACTCGGTGGGCGGCATCAACAACACGACGCTCATCAACGCGCTCTCGTTCCCCGGCTACACCGCGCGCATCGGCGAGAACCTCACCGCACCCAGCATGGACGAGCTCTCCTTCGGATACGGCGCGCAACTCGGGTCGCGCGGCTACGTCCGCGCCGACGTCATTCGCCGCGAATGGAACGACTTCTACATCCTCCGCCGCGACCTCACCACCGGAAAGGTCAAACTACCCGCACCGAGCACGACCTCGGTCGATCAGGGTGTGATCGAGACCGGCGACGGAGACCTCGAGCGCAACTACACCGGCATCCAGACCCAGGCCAGCTATCGCTTCACCGATCGATTCTCCCTCGGCGGCAACTACACGTGGTCGAAGCTGCGCGGCAACATCGAGGGTGAGCAGTACAACAACGCCACCGTTCTTGCCGGCTGCAACGGCGGCGCGGCGGTTCCGGGCACCGACAGCGGCCTTTGCGCGCCGGAGTATCAGGCCTTCGAGCAGAACCATCCGGTCGGATATCTCGAAGCCGACATGCGCCACCGCGCCAGCATCTGGGCGCAGTACAACCTGCCGACGAACTTCGGGCGCTTCAACTTCTCGCTGCTCGAGAAGTACCACAGCGGACTTCCGTATTCGGCGACCGGCGCGATCGACATTCGCGCGAATGCCACCACGCTGCCGAACGGCGTCGTCAACCCCGGCTACATCACCCCGCCGTCGCGCGTCTGGTACTACTTCAGCGATCGCGGCGGGCTCCGCGTCGACGACATCACCTCGACGAACGTCGCGGTCAACTACGAGTCGCCGGCGTTCGGGCGCGTGCATTTCTTCGTGCAGACCGACGTGATCAACCTGTTCAACGAGAGCAAGGTCGAGTATCCGACGACCGCGCGCGGCCCGGTCGTCAACGCGACGGTCAACGTCCGCCGCACGACCCCGGCGCTGACGGCGTTCAATCCGTTCACGACGACGCCGGTCGAAGGTGTGCACTGGTCGAAGCCCGCGAACTTCGGCCAGCCGACGAACCGCGAGGCGTATCAGGATCCGCGCGAGTACCGCATCTCGTTCGGCGTCCGCTTCTAAACAATTCCGTCATCCTGAGCGTAGCGAAGGATCTCAAGTTACGTAGCTTGAGATCCTTCGCCGTCTTCGCGGCTCAGGATGACGGTCTGTTGCACCGTCAATCCTTCAACGATTCCCGGGTGCGCGCGGCCAGCTCGCGCGCACCCGGATGCGGATTCGCCTTCACCATTTCGTCCAGCATGCGATTCGTGTCCGCGCGGCGTCCCTCGATGAAGTAGATGATCGCGAGGTTCGCGTACGCCTGCGTGTCGTTCGGAAAATTCGCGATCTCGCGTTGATACGCGGCCACCGCGTCGTCGACGCGGCCCATGCGCGCGAAGAGATCGCCGCGCAGGAAATCGAGGCGATAGAGCTTCGGCACGTTCAGCGCCTGCGCGCGATTCGCTGCCGCTTCCGTCGCGGCGAGCGCGCCGGCGAGATCGCCCTTGCTGCGCTTCACGTCCGCGAGCAACAACATCATCGCGGGCTGCGGCGTCTGCGCGTCGATCGCCAGTGACGCTTCGCGCTCCGCGGTCGCGTAATCGCGGCGCGCGAGCGCGATGCGCGCGAGCAGGGCGTGCGCGCCCGCCGGAATCGACTTCATCGCCAGCTGCGCGTGCCGCTCCGCCTCGGCCGGCTGATTCGCTTTCAGATACGCCTCGCCGAGGGACAGGGCCATCTCGGGAGAGAAGCGCTGCGCGCGGCCCATCGCTTCGCGGTAGGCGCGGATCGCTTCGTCGTACTCGCCCATTTCCGTGAGCACTTCGCCGAGCTTGTCCCAGACGTCGAAAAGGCCCGGGTTTTGCGCGAGCAGCGCGCGGAACTGCGCGACGGCATCTGCGTAGTGCCGTTCGTCTGCGAGCTTGAAGCCGGCTTTGATGCGCTCGAGATACGGGAGCATGTCGCGCGGATTCGGCAGTTGCGCGTTTTCGTTTGCTGATTTGACGCTGCCGAGGTAGCCGAGCGCTTCGAGCTTCGCTGCGTCCTCGGGATCGATGCTCTGCAGCTCTTGAATTCCTTGCGGGAACTTCGCGAGCTCGTCGCGCATCGACGCCGCGACGCGGCGCTCCGTCGCGGCGAGGTCCTTCTTCTCCTGCGGATCGGTGATGACGTCGTACAGCTCGGAGCGCGGCGATTGGATGTAGTGATGGCGATCGTCGATCAGCGAGCGCAATTCGCTCCAGCCGAGGTGAATGCGCGGGTAGAACGTCTCGCTGTAGATGCGGCGCGGCGGAATCGCGTCAGTGACGAGATTCAGACCCTTTGCATCGACGTCGAGGAGACGCAGCACCGTCGGCGCGAGATCGACGAGCGCCGCCGGTTGTTTCACGCTGCCGCCCGCGCGTGCAGACGACGGCAGCTTCACGATCAGCGGCACGTGCAGCACTTCGCGATACAGCAGGATTCCGTGCTGATCCTCGCCGTGCTCCCACAACCCCTCGCCGTGATCGGACGTGAAGACGATGAGCGCGCGGTCGTAGATGCCGCTCTGTTTGAGAAACGCGATCAGCTCGCCGACGAGCCTGTCCGACGTCTCGATCTCGCCGTCGTAGCTCGGCGTGTACGGCGCGTGCGGCTCGTAGGTGTGAAAGAAGAAAAAGAACGGCTGCGACTGATGTTCGCCGATCCAGCGCTTCGCGATCGCGATCGTCGCCGAGCCGGGACGCTGATGCTGGCTCGCGGCCGCGCCGGACGTCAAGACCGGAATCGCGTCGTCGTAGAAATCGAACGCCGAGCCGAGGCCGGTGTCCGCGCGCAGCACGTACGACGACACCGCGGCGCCGGTCGCGTAGCCGTGTTGCTTGAGCTGTTGTGCAATCGTCGGATGCTTCGAGGCGTCGAAGCGATAGCCGAGATTGTTGCGCACCTCGTGCTCGGTCGGGAGAAGTCCGGTGAGCATCGACACGTGCGACGGCAGCGTCATCGGGCAATGCGAATACGCGTTCTCGAAGAGGATCCCGTCGCGGCGCAGCGCATCGATGTTGGGCGTGGCGATCTTCGTGTAGCCGTACAGCGGCAGGTGATCGGCGCGCAGCGTGTCGATGGAAATGAGGATGACCGGCGCGTTCGCGAAGGTCGCCTGTGACTGCTCGCGATGGCATGCGGCGGCAATGAAAAACAGGAGGGCGATGCGGCGCATCAAGCGCAGCATACCGGGACGAGATAGCATTGCCAGTGAATGAAAGCCTGTCCCGAGCATCGTCATGAGCACCGCCAGTTGCCATGCCCGTGGGTGGATTGCCCGAACAGTGAAGGCGCGGGCGACGTGATCGAAGTGCCGCGGCACACCGGCGCCGGACAGAATGACCGCGGCCGAGGGTCATTTTGATGTACCCCCGCCGCCGCGCAGATTCGAGCGCACACGCTGGGAATGCGACCAATGTGGAGCCTTCGGCTGGGCGTGGGTCGAAGCCGGGGCGACGCGGCGAATGGATCGATGTCCGCACCGCCGGGCCACCACGGTCACACCGCGCGCGAGAACGTGAGTGGATCGTTCCTTGCTGATTGACGGTCATGAGTCACGAACGATCCACACCCGAACGGGACGCAATCGAAGAGCAGGGCGCGACCGAAGCGCAGATCCAGAAAATCGACGCCATCGTCGGAGACGAAGTGCTCGGCTACGAAGGATCCGGCCGCGAGGAACATTCAGGGTCAAGCTCCGCGGGCGATGAGCGTCGCGAAGATGGTCTCAAAGATCGTCTCGCCGACAATCGACCCGAACAGGTGAAGCCGGCCTAATCGTCGAGCAGGTCCGGATGCCACGGGGTCTGGCCGCCGAGGGAGACGCGGAACGCCCAGAGCGTGAGCGCGACGATGATCGCGACGTGGATCATGGCCAGTCCGGCGATCCATGACGACGTTTCGGCGGACGCGAAGAACACCACGAAGAAGGTGGCAAACGCTGTGGCGAAGGCGATCAGGCCATAGCGAACGATGACGAATGTCTCGAGTGCGGCAACGGCGACATAGACCGGAATCAGTTCGTGCTGGCCTCCGACGTTGAGCATGTAGTTCGTCAGCACGTAGAGAAAGAGTGCTCCCGCCGCGAGCGCGCGTTTTCGCAGGACGATCGTCAGCAGGACCAGAATCATGATCGCCGTCGTGGCGAGATCGACGCTGGTGGTCAGCCACCCAAGGATCGACCCCAGCAAATAGCGGAACCCCAGTAGATGATGCCCGGGATAGAAAAGCGGGACGATCTGATCACCGGAAAGCCGTGACACGAGAATCCGCCCGCTGTGCGAGATGACCGCGTGCAGGAGGCCGGCCGCGACTCCGATCAGCACGTCTCGGCCCACCATGGGATCGCGTACCCGGCCCGAGAGCAGGCGCGTCCACGAGATCAGTTGCTCCGGCCACTTCTTCCGGGCAAACGGCTCGAGAGCGATATAGAGCACATAGAGGATCACGGCTCTCGCCGCGGCCGGCACGAATGCCTCCTCCCAGATTCCGTCGAGGAAGCCTTCGAGCCCGTCCGCATACTGAGAGGTGAGCGCGCCCGCGGCGAAGTTGATCGCGAAGAGGACGATCGCGAAGCGAAGCGCTCCCTGACGATCTCCCCGGCGCAGCCGCAGATTCCGCCAGGCCAGCGGGAGTGCGCCGACGAGGACGACCCACGGCACGATGACCCAGAACAGATGCTTGCCGCCGCTGAAGGCCACGCGTGCCAACGGATCCTTCACCTCGTCCCATTCACCGGTCACTCGCAGGAACGCAGGCCTTCCCTGCCAGGCCGCAGCCTCGACGCGGATCGGAGTGGCGTCGCCGGAATAGGTTCCGCTCCATGCGGCCCGCGCGTCGAAGGGAACCGCTGGGAGAAGGCGCGGCGGGATGGCGCGCAGCGAGCGAACGTCGACGCCCGTCGCGGCGAGGAGCGGGCGCCAATCGAGCGGCCGCGGCGTCACAGGCGCTTCCGGCGCGGCGATGAGATCCGTCAGTCTCCCCTGCGGGTCGACAGACATCCAGGTCTTTCCGGGCGCGGCGCCCATGGCCGGGAGGGGCCTGGGCTCCTTCGGCGGGGATTCACTCGGCGTAAACCCGTACTTCATCACATAGACGAATGTCGCCGGCCCCTTTCGCAGCGCTTCCCACCGGTCGGGCCTGGGGCTGTACAGCAACCACGCGAAATACTCGCTGCGTAAGTGGAAGTACGCGAGGGGAGTACTGCGTACCGGGATTCCCAACTCGTTCAGGATTTCTCGGCCACGCTGCCGCAGCACCTCGGGCGAGCGGTCGAGCGACAGGTAGTTCGAGAGCGACACCATTCGCGCGAGCGCGAACTGCGCCACGAGGAGCACCGCGATCGCGGCGAGCATCGACCAGGCGACACGCCGCGACAGGCTCCCTTCCGTTCCGGCCGCCGCAACGAGTTTCGGCGACGGCGTCTCGCCCGCCGCGAGTGCGGCGGCCAGTGGATCGCCGCCGGGCAACGCCGCGATGACCTCGCGTGCGGATCGCGGACGCATGGGCGGATCGCTCGATAGACAGCGCAGGATGATCCGCTCGACGGCCGGGTCGATGTCGCGGATGTGTTCCGACGGAATGGTGATCTGGCTGTCGACCTCGCGCAGGCGATCGGGAAACGTTTTGCCGGCGTGCGCGCGCTTTCCCGTGAAGAGCTCGTACATCAGCAGACCAAGCGAATACAGATCGCTCTGCACCGTGGCCGGCCGGCCATGCAACTGCTCGGGCGCCATGTACGCGGGAGTTCCCGCGATCTCGCCTTCCCGTTCCTCGGAAGCCGAGAGCGCCAGACCGAAGTCGGTGATGCGTGCGTCACCGCGCGAGTCGAGCATCACGTTCGCGGGCTTGAGATCGCGGTGGAGGATGCCCTTCGCATGAGCGCCCATGAGGCCCGCGGCGATCCCGCGCGCGATGTCGACGGCCTTGTCGCTCGGAAGGCGGCCGATGCGGCGCAAGAGACGACTGAGGTCCTCGCCGTCCACGTACTCCATCGCCACGAAGTGCGCGTTCTCCCATTCCACGATGTCGTAGATGCGGCAGACGTTCGGGTGCGCGATCTGGCGGCCGAGGCGGACTTCGTCGTGCAGACGGCCGAGAAGCATCGGGTCGCGGGCCAGGCGCGCCGGCAGGAACTTGAGCGCGACAGGCTGATCGAGTTTCGTGTCGTCGGCGCGATAGACCTCGCCCATTCCTCCGGAGCCGAGGATGCCGGAGATGCGATAGCGGCCGGCGATGATCGTGCCCGGGGCGAACTGCACCGCGTGTGCGCGCGGCGGCGCCACCGGCTTGACCGCCGTGTTTTCCGCACGCGCGGTCTCGTCCGGGTCAGGACTGGGAGTGGTCATGGGAGGATGACGTGCATTGTAGCGGTCACCGCTTCCGCGCCGCGATCCACTCGCTCTTCGGCCGGGCTTTCGCGTCGTAGAACCGCACCCGAATCGCGCGCGCGTCGATCTCGACGACCGCGAATGCAATCCGCTCCACGCTGATCTCCGGCGGGAAGAGGGTGCGCAGGCGCAGCTTCACCGGCGGGATCGGCTCCGATCCTGCGCCGCTGATGAGATGCAGCAGCATCCGCTCGCGAATCAACTCGACGTGATGATCGTGGCCGGCGATGTAGAGATCGACGCGCGACTCGCGCAGCGACGGATTCAGCTCGCGCATTCGCTTCACTTCGTTGCGCGGGAAGTAGCCGTGGTAGCCGGACGAGAGCACGGGATGATGTCCGACGACGATGCGCCATGGCGCGGTCGACGATCGAAACGTGTCGGCCAATTGCGGGTCGCCTTTGTTGAGGATGAACGACGTCGTGTCGATAAACGCGAAGTCGGCGACGCCGGTGCGCACGACGTACTGCCGCGCGGGAAAGTTCCAGTTCGGGACGACGCCGGTCGCGCGGATCTGCGCGTCGGGATCGGCGTTACCGCAGGAATCGTGATTGCCGAGGACAGGGAAACACCGGCACGCCGATCGCGGTGAGGCCGCGGACGAGACTCCAGCGTGGATCGTGCTCGCTCGTGACGCCGCACGGATAGAAGTTGTCGCCGACGACCACGATCGCGTCGAGCGGCTTCTCGGCGTGCACGCGGCGGATGCCTTCGCCGACGGCGTCCGATCCTTTGCCGGTGTCGCCCGTGACGGCGATCCGCAGCACTCCGCCCCGCGGGTGGAGGACAGGCACTCCTGCCTGTCCGGATGGGCTGACCCCCGCCAGCAGGGCCAGAATCAGTAGAAGTTGCACCTTCCATGTAGAATGCGCCGCGTTTTTCGGGTGTTCCGCTTTTCCGCGTGACCTCTGTCCCGGCTCGCGCGTCACACATCAAAACCGCAGTCTCGATACGACTTTATGACTCGAACCCTACCTATCTCACTCGCGGCGACGCTGCTCGCGGCTGCCGTGTACGCGCAGGCGCCGCCCCCGCCGACCACCCAGGAGAAGCCGCGCCCGAAGCCGGGAACGATTCTCGAGACGCCGACCGGGGGCCGGATCACCGACGCTCCAGCGCCTCCAACAGCGACCACCACCCCAGTCGGAGACGTCGCCGGGCAGCCGGTGGAGCGCTTCGAGGCGGTTGGTAACACAAGTGTTGCAAGCGACACGATCCGCGTCTACCTCGGGGTCATCCCCGGCGAGCCGTATCAGCCCGCGGTCATCCAGCGCAACTTCCTGAACCTCTGGCAGACCGGACTCTTCGATGACATCCGCATCGAAGCCGACCGCGGCGACAAAGGTGTGATCGTCCGCGCGATCGTCAAAGAGCGCCCGCGCATCGGCGCCGTCGAGTTCCGCGGCAACAAAGAACTGAACAATCAGAAGGTCAACGAAGCGCTCGAGCGCGAGAAGATCGACCTCCACGTCGGCAACACGATCGAGCAGACGCTCGTCCGCCGCGCCGGCGAGACGATCAAGAACGCGTACACCGAGGGCGGCTTCGAAGGCGTCACGGTCGACACGATTACCGAAGACATGCTCGAGCCGGGCGAGAAGAAGATCGTCTTCATCATCAACGAAGGCATCAAGGCCAAGGTCGCGAGCATCGACTTCGTCGGCAACAAGCGCTTCTCCGACGGACGCCTGCGCAGCCAGATGAAGGATGTGAAGAAGCACAACATCATCACCTGGATCCGCAAGAAGAACCTCTACGTCCCGTCGAAGCTCGACGAAGACCTCGAGCGCGTGAAGAACTACTACCAGGATCACGGCTACCAGGACGTCGCGTTCGGCGATCCGCAGGTGAAGACGGTCGGCAAGCGCGTGCGGATCACGATTCCGGTGAAGGAAGGCGAGATCTACACGTTCGGCGACGTCGAGGTCTCCGGCAATACGGTCTTCACGAGCGATCAGATCATCGGGCAGTGGCCGCTCAAGAAGGGCGAGACGCTGCGCCGCAAGCCGATTCAGAACCGCGTCGACGCGTTCGGCGAGGCGTACCGCGTCCGCGGCTACATCTACGCGTACGTCGATCCGGAGTACGTCAAGAAGCCGAACAACGTCGTCGACATCCACATGCATGTCTTCGAAGGCGATCAGTTCCGTCTCGGACGTCTCGAGTTCGAGGGCAACACCACCACGAAAGACAAAGTGCTCCGCCGTGAGATCTTCCTCGAGGAAGGTCAGATCATGGACATGGAGACCTTCAAGCAGAGCGTCTACAAGCTCGGCCAGCTCGGCTACTTCAAGGTCACGGAAAACCCTGATTTCAAGGTGAATCCCGACTCGAAGACGGTCGACATCCTGGTCAAGGGCATCGAGGAAGGGAAGAACGACATCCAGTTCGGAGGCGGCTACTCCGAGGGCGGCGGCTTCTTCATCCAGGCGCAGTTCGCGACGCGCAACTTCCTCGGCGAGGGCGAGAACTTCGGCCTCAGCTACCAGCGCGGACGCCGCACGAACTTCTTCAGCATCTCGTACGCCGATCCCTGGTTCATGGACACGCCGAACAGCCTCGGCATCTCGCTGTACAACACGCAGCAGACGCCGCCGCGCGCGTTCGGCTACGAGCGCACGTCCCGCGGCGGAACGCTCGCGTACGGCTATCGCCTCCGCCGCTTCGACAGCCTCTCGCTGCTGTACGGCTACGACAAATCGCACTATCGCTACGACGTGAACGAGACGCCCGATCCGAACGGCAACATCCCGGTCGGCATCGCGCAGATCCTCGACTTCACGACCTCGACCATCGTTCCGTCCTACCGCTACGACTCGCGCGATCACCCATTCGATCCGACGCGCGGCTCGCGGCTCAGCCTCGCCTTCGCATACGCCGGCGGACCGCTGGGCGGCACGGTCGAAATGCTCAAGCCGACGATCGGCGTCACGCGGATGTTCAAGCTGTCGCGCAAGACCTCGCTGAGCATCAACGCCGAGGGCGGCTACATCAAGCCGTTCCGCGACAACTGCGCGTACACCTACGAAGAGCTGACCAAGGACATCACCCAGATGTGCGTGCAGGACTCCGACCGGTTCATCGTCGGCGGCGAGTTCTCGGTGCGCGGCTTCCAGTACGGCACGCTCGGACCGTACGAAGTGTTCGGCGGCGTGCCCCGCCCGCGCGGCGGGTACAAGTACCACGTCTACAACTTCGAATACATCTACCGGCTGAACGATCCGCTGCGCGTCGTGCTGTGGGCGGACGCCGGCCGCGCGTACGGCTATCACGAAAACTTCGACGTCTCGAAGCTCCGCTACACGATGGGCGCGGAGCTGCGCATTTTCCTCCCGGTGTTCCAGTTCCCGCTGCGATTCATCTATGCATTCAATCCGCGGCCTGAGCCGGACGACGTAACGTTCCAGAAATTCGAGTCGTTCCAGTTCACCATCGGGAATACGTTCTAAACGAGCTTGGATTAAGAGGAGTTGCTCGCGCAGGTCCGCGATGCATCACTTGAAGGAGATCTCATGAAGAAGTTCCTGGTTTCAGTTGCAGTGGCCGCTCTCGCGGCGCCCATGTTCGCGCAGAACACGCCCGCGCGCGTTGCGGTCATCGACGTGCAGAAAGTCCTGACCCAGTCGATCGCCGGCAAGGCGGCCTACGACAAGCTCAAGAAGATCCAGGACGACCGTGTCGAGAAGGCGAAGTCCATGGATGAAGAGGTCCGCAAGCTCGACGCCGACATCAACAGCAAGAAGATGTCGCTGAGCGAAGACAAGCTCGCCGAGATGCAGAAGCAGCTTGCCGACAAGCGCATCTCGATGCAGCGCTACGCGCAGGACGCCGACCGCGAAGTGGGCGAGGCGCGCGACCGCGAGCTGCAGGCGCTCGAGACCAAGATCAAGCCGGTCATCGACGCCATCGGCAAGGAGATGGGCATCGCCGCGATCTTCAACAAGTTCGAGTCGGGCCTGGTCTACGCCTCGGACGCGATCGACATCACCGACACGGTGATCAAGCGCTTCAACGAAGCCAACCCGGCCGCCGCGGCCGCGAAGAAGTAAGCGGCTTCGCTACGCTGCGCGCTCGATTGAAAGCCTCCCGGCTTCGGGAGGCTTTTTGCGTTCTCGCATAAAATGCGCCCCGCCTTATGCCCGCCGTACCTCTCTCCGAGATCGTGAGCTTCGTTTCCGGCCGCTATGACGGCCCGAGCGACGTCACGATCACCGGCGTCGCGCCGCTGGCCGATGCGGCGGACGGGCAGCTCAGTTTTCTCGCGAATCCAAAGTACGCGCCGCAGCTCGAGGCCACGCGCGCGTCCGCGGTGCTCGTCGGCAACGACATTGCCGGTGCGTCGCCGAATTGGATTCGCGTCGACAACCCGTACTTTGCGATGTCGCGCGTCGTCGCGCGATTTTTCGATCAGAAGCCGATGCCGCGAGGCATCTCGGCGCACGCGTCGATCGCCTCGTCGGCGAAGCTCGGACGCAACGTTGCCATCGGCGCGTTCGCGTCCATCGGCGAGCAGGTCGTCATCGGCGACAACGTCACGATCTTTCCCAACGTCACCATCGAAGCGGGAGTCACGATCGCCGACGACTGTCTGATCTATCCGCAGGTCTCGATCTATCACGGCTGCAGGATCGGCAAGCGCTGCATCGTGCACAGCGGCGTCGTTATCGGATCCGACGGCTACGGCTTCGCGACCGCGGGCGGGAAACATCACAAGATTCCGCAGATCGGCATCGTGCGCATCGAAGACGACGTGGAGATCGGCGCCGGCACGACGATCGACCGCGCGGCCCTCGGCGAGACGGTCATCGGCGAGGGAACGAAGATCGACAACCTCGTGCAGATCGGGCACAACGTGAAAATCGGGAAGCATTGCTTCCTCGTCGCGCAGGTCGGCATTGCCGGCTCGACCGAGTTGGGCGACTACGTCGCGGTGGCGGGACAATCGGGATTCGCGGGACATCTGAAAATCGGCCATCGTGTGCAGGTCGCGGCGAAGAGCGCGGTGCTGGAAGACGTGCCCGACGACGCGAAAGTCATGGGCATCCCGGCCGTGCCGTTCCGCGAGTTCGCGCGGCGCGAAGCGGCCCTGCGCCGCGCGGCGAGAAAACGAGAACAACCATGATGAACATCACCGAGATCATGAAGCTCCTGCCGCATCGCTACCCGATGCTGCTGGTCGACCGCATCCTCGAGATTCACGAGAAGCGGATCATCGGCATCAAGAACGTGTCGGCGAACGAGCAGTTTTTCCAGGGACACTTCCCCGGCGCGCCGGTGATGCCGGGTGTGCTGATCGTCGAAGCGATGGCGCAGTGCGCGGCGGTGCTGTTTCTCCGCGACATCGAAGACCGCGACAAGAAGCTGTTCCTCTTCGGCGGTGTCGACAAGGCGCGCTTCCGCAAGCCGGTGATTCCCGGCGATCAGTTGATCCTCGAGTGCGAAGTGATTGCGCGGCGCGCGAACACGGTGAAGGTGCGCGGCGTGGCCAAGGTCGGTGACGTCGTCGTCGCGGAGGCCGACTTGCTCAGCGTCATGGTGGACCGCCCGTAATGCCGATCGACATCAAGGAAACGGCGATCATCAGTCCCGACGCGGTGCTCGCGAGTGACGTGAGCGTCGGTCCGTACTGCGTCATCGGCGAAGGCGTCACGATCGGCGCCGGCACCGTGATCGGTCCGCACGTGCGCATCGAAGGGCCGGTCACCATCGGCGAGCGCAATCAGTTCGTCGGACAGGCCTCGATCGGCACGCCGCCGCAGGATTTGAAGTTCAAAGGCGAGAAAACAGAGCTGCGCATTGGCAACGACAACGTCTTCCGCGAGTTCGTCACCATCAATCGCGGCACGGTCGGCGGCGGAGGCGTGACCACGATCGGGTCGGGCAATTTCTTCATGGCTTACGCGCACGTCGCGCACGATTGCCACGTCGGCTCGAACACGATCTTCGCCAACAACGCCACGCTCGCCGGACACGTGGACGTCGGCGATTTCTCCACGATCGGCGCGTTCTCCGCGGTGCATCAGTTCTGCCGCGTCGGCAATCACGCCTTCATCGGCGGCGGCTCGATCTGCACGCAGGATGTCCTGCCGTTCGTGAAGACGGTCGGCAACCGCCCCGCGCAAACGTACGGCATCAACACGATCGGCCTCGAGCGCAAAGGCTTCTCGAAGGAAACGGTCGAGGCGCTGCAGCGCGCCTATCGCATTCTCATCCGCTCGAAGCTGAAGGTGGCGGATGCGCTGGCTCGCATCGAAGCAGAGCTCGGACACATTCCCGAAGTTCGTTATCTCGCCGAGTTTGTGCGTTCGTCCAAGCGAGGCGTGATTCGGTGACGCGGTTGGTAGCGGAACGCCGCCGTCTCGGCGGCTGGACAGGCGGCGTCCTCGCCGCCTCTTGGAAACGCAGGCGTGGACGCCTGCGGGCCAGCCGGCGAGGACGCCGGCGTTCCGACGTCAAACTTAACTGGAGGCGGGTGGAGTGATTCGGGCCGGAGTGATCGGGACCGGCTCCCTCGGCCGGAATCACGCGCGCATCCTCACCGAGATTCCCACGGTGCAGGTTGCGGGCTTTGTCGATGCGAACGACGCCATCGCCGCCGACATCACGAGCACGCTCAATCTGAAGCGCTACGACTCCGTCGCCGCGCTCGCGAACCACATCGACTGCGCGGTCATCGCCACCCCGACCACGACGCACTTCGAGATCGCGAAACAGCTGCTCGAAGCCGGCGTCGACGTGCTCGTCGAAAAGCCGATCACCTCGACGGTCGATGAAGCGAAGCGGCTGATCGAGCTCGCGAAAGAGCGTCGCCGCATCGTGCAGGTCGGCCACATTGAGCGCTACAACCCCGCCATCATCGCGGTCGCGGACCTCGTCCGCGGGACGCGCTATTTCGAAGCGGAGCGCCTCGGCGTGTTCGTGCCGCGCTCGCTCGACATCGACGTGCTGCTCGATCTGATGATCCACGATCTCAACCTCGTCCTCTCGCTGCTGCGCGAGGACGTCGTCGAGATCCGCGCCGTCGGCGTTCCCGCGCTCACGGACAAAGTCGACATCACGAACGTCCGCCTCGCGCTCGCGAACGGCGCGGTCGCGAATCTCACCGCGAGCCGCATCTCGCAGGAGCGCATCCGCAAACAGCGCTTCTTCGGCGGCGACTTCTATTACTCGGTCGACACGAAGGAACAGGAAGTGAAGGGTTTTCGCCTCGCGAACGGCGTGATTCAACCGGCGAGCGTGACGGTCGAAAAGAAAGAACCGCTGCGCGCGGAGCTCGAGGCGTTCCTGCATTGCGTGCAAACGCGCGAACGACCGATCGTCGCCGGTGAAGACGGGCTCGCCGCGGTGGAGCTCGCGTTGCGCATCGGCGCGGCGATCGACGAGTCGGTGAGGAGTTTCAGACTATGAACGACGTTTCGATCGGAATCATCGGGGGCTCCGGTCTCTACGCGATGGAAGGCCTCACGGTGCTCGAAGAGCGCGCGCTGAAAACGCCGTTCGGCGATCCGTCGGATCCGTTCGTGATCGGCGAGATTGACGGCATCGCGCGTCGCGTTCCTCTCGCGGCACGGTCGCGGCCATCGCTTCACGCCAACCGAGGTCAACTATCGCGCGAACGTCTATGGTTTCAAGCTCCTCGGCGTGCACACGATCCTCTCCGCGAGCGCGGTCGGATCGATGAAAGAGGACTACAAGCCGACCGACATCGTCTTCCCGCACCAGTTCATCGATCGCACGCGCCATCGTCCCGATACGTTTTTCGGCAACGGCCTCGTCGCGCATGTCGCGTTCGCCGACCCGATCTGCGCGGCGGTGTCGTTCCTGATGGGCGAAGTCGGCCGCGACGCCGGCGCGACCGTGCACATGGGCGGCGTCTACGTGAACATGGAAGGCCCGCAGTTCTCGACGCGCGCGGAGTCGCACCTGTATCGCTCGTGGAAAGTCGACGTCATCGGCATGACGAACCTCACCGAGGCCAAGCTCGCGCGCGAAGCGGAGATCTGCTACGCCACGATGGCCCTCGTGACCGACTATGACTGCTGGCACGAAGGGCACGAGGACGTGACCGTCGAGCAGGTCCTCGGGTATCTGCGCGCGAACGCCACGATGGCGCAGACGATTCTTCGCAACGCGATCCCGCGCGTGGCCGCGCGCAAACGCGACTGCGGCTGCGTGAACGCGCTGCAGTACGCGATCATGACCGACTTCGCCTTAGTCCCGGAGACCACGAAACAACATCTCGCACCGCTGATTGGAAAATACGTCAAATGAAAATCATCGTCACGGGGTCGATCGCGTTCGACTACCTGATGTCGTTCCCCGGCAAGTTCACGGAGCATTTCCTCCCCGAACACATGCAGCGGGTCAGCCTCAGCTTTCTCGTCGACACGATGGACAAGCGGCGCGGCGGCTGCGCGCCGAACATCGCCTACACGCTGGCGCTCCTCGGCGAACGGCCGTACCTGATGGGCACGGCCGGCCAGGATTTCGGCGACTACCGTGTCTGGCTCGACGCCGCGAACATCGACACGTCCCTCGTGAAGCAGGTGCCCGACAAGTTCACGGCGTCGTTCTTCTGCAGCACCGACGTCGACAACAACCAGATCGCGTCGTTCTACACCGGCGCCATGGCGCACGCGTCGGAGCTTTCGTTTCGCACGGTGAATGATGCCGGCCTCGTGATCATCTCGCCGAACGATCCGGCGGCGATGATTCAGTACGCCGAAGAGTGCCGCACGCTGCGCATCCCGTTCATCTTCGATCCCGGGCAGCAGTGCACGCGCATGGGCGGCGACGAGCTGCGCGACGGCGTCGTCGGCGCGCGCCTCGTCATCGTCAACGACTACGAGCTCGAACTGCTGCGCCAGAAGACCGGGATGGATGAAGCGGACATCCTCGCCCAGGCGGAAGTCCTGATCGTGACCCGCGGAGAAAACGGCAGCACGATCTACACGCGCGACGGCCAAACGGACGTGAGCGCCGTGACCCCGCAGCGCATCGTCGACCCCACCGGCGTCGGCGACGCCTTCCGCGGCGGCCTGATGAAGGGAATGGCCAGCGGCGCCGACTACAAGACCAGCGCCCAACTCGGCAGCGTCGCCGCCGCCTACGCCCTCGAACACCTCGGCGGCTCGAGCCACTCGTATACGTTCGACGAATTTCGGGCGAGGTACGAGGAGCACTTTGGCACGCTGGGGCTTTCATAAGTGGAGGACAGACAATCCTGTCTGTCCTTCGTCTCTCCCGGACAGACAGGATTGTCTGTCCTCCACCTCCGTGCTACTCGCGGTCCGGACCGATTGGATTCTGGTGAATGTGCCAGTACTCCACGTACGTGTCGCGCACGGAAGGATCGAGCTTCTCCGCAAGTTCGAGAGGAAGATCGAGGTACGCGATCAGGTCGTGAACGTCCGCCAGATCACGCAGGCGTTGCGGATTCTTCAGGCCGGCTGCGAGCTTGAGGTCGATGAGTTTGTCGAGGGCAATCACTCGCATCCCGTCGATTTCGACGAACGTCGAGATCGGATGTTCCTCCGCAGTAACGAACTGCACCTCCACGCCAGTGCTCGTGTCGCGCAACGCTTTTCGCGCGCCCGGGAATCGCGGCTCGAATTCACGTCCGACGAATTGCTCGTGTATGGCGTCTAAGCCGGCCGGCGTCGTAAGGATTTCGACGCGTTCGGTGTAACGGAGAAAGCCATGTGCGAACATCGCCATTCCGCCGAAGACGGCGTAACCAATGCCCGCGTCCTCGAGCGTACGCACGACGCGCCGAAGCGTGTCGTGCACGCTTCCTTCCTTCTGAAAGAAGCTATCGATTTTCTCGAGAACATTCATTCCCCCTTGTAAACCACCTGCCCTCCCACGATCGTGTAGCGCACCTTCGCCTTCCACAAATCCGCCGCGGGCATCGTGAGCAGGTCGCCATCGACGATCGTGAAGTCGGCGAGTTTGCCGGGCTCGATGGTGCCGCGCGAGGTTTCTTCGAACGCGGCGTAGGCGGCGTCTTTGGTGAAGCCGCGGATGGCTTCGGCCGGTGTTAGGCGTTGGTCGGGATACCAGCCGCCGGGCGGTTGTCCCTGATGGTCCTGGCGGGTGACGGCGGAGTAGATGCCGAAAAACGGGTTCACGTCTTCGACGGGGAAATCTGATCCGAGGGCGAGGCGGCCGCCGGCGTTGAGGATGGTGCGCCACGCGTATGCGCCCTTGATGCGCTCGGAGCCGACGCGGCGCTCGGCCCACGGCATGTCGGAGGTCGCGTGCGTCGGCTGCATCGACGCGATGATGCCGTTCGAGACGAGGCGCGGCACGTCGGGCGGCGAGATCACTTGCAGATGCTCCACGCGATAGCGATCGTTCGCCGTTACGCCAGCTTCGCTGTACGCGTCGATCACGTTGCGTACGCCGCGATCGCCGATCGCGTGGGTGTTCACCTGAAAGCCTTTCGCGCGCGCGCGTTTCGCCACGTCGAGCAAATGCTCGGGCCTCGCGAGCATGAGCCCGGAGTTGCCGGGATCGTCGCTGTACGGCGCGAGGAGCGCCGCGCCGCGGCTGCCGAGCGCGCCGTCGGCGTAGAGCTTGATCGAGCGGACGGTGAGGCGGCCGCCCACCGCCAGGTGCACTTCCATAATCTATGAGCGGGCCGCTGTTCAGCCACGTGTTGACCAGCGCGTCGTTGTCGCCGAGCATCGCGTAGACGCGGATCGGGAAGCGCTTCTCGTCGATGAGCTCGCGCACCGCGGCGATCGTCGCGCCGTCGATGCCGGCGTCGTGCATTTCGGTGAGACCGTTTGCGGCGATGTTCTGCGCCGCGGCGAGCACGCGCGCCTTTCGCTGCGCTGCACTCGGCGCAGGAATCGTGTCTTCGACCAGGTCCATTGCCGCATCGATGAACACGCCGGTCGGCTCGCCGCTGCTGTCGCGAAGCACGCGTCCGCCTTCCGGATCCTTTGTCGCCGCCGTCACTCGCGCGGCTCTTCAATGCGAAGGAGTTCGCGAGCGCAGCGTGGCCGTCGACGCGGCGCAGAAACACCGGATGGTCCGGCACCGCCGCGTCGAGCGCTTCCTTCGTTGGGAACTCCTTCACCGGCCAGTCGTTCTGATCCCAGCCGCGGCCGATGATCCACTCGCCCTTCGGCGTGCCCGCCGCGCGCTCTTTCACGCGCGCGATCACTTCTTCGTACGAAGTCGTGTCGACGAGCTTCACGACGTCGAGCGAAACGCCGAGGCCGTAGAGATGACCGTGCGCATCGGTGAGTCCGGGGATGATCGTGGAGTTGAGGAGCGCGATCGTGTTCGTGATCGGATGTGCCCGCTGCACGTCGGCGAGCGGGCCGACTTCGCGAATCACGCCGTCCGTGACGTAGATCGCGTAATTTTTCTGCGGTGTCTGATCTGATCCGGTCAGAACGGTGCCGCCGATGAAGATCGTGCCGGGCTCAGTCATTGGTTTGGGTGCTGGCGTCGAACAACCGACGAGAGCGAGGAAGAGTATCGCAGCCGCGTTACGCATGAGCCGGAATGCTACACAAGGGAAGGGGCGTTTGCTCAGTACCCGCATGAAAATCGGAAGTGTGATCGCGCTCACGCTGCTCGTCGCCATGTTCTTCGCGTCAGGCGCCGCCGCGGACGAGCGCAAGTTCACGGCGTCGTCCATGACGAACGCGCGTCTGAAAAAGGCGGGACGCGTCGTGATCACGAACGACAGCCGCTCGATCACTGCCTATCACTTCTTCGGCAACATCCGCGAGGCGCTCGTGTCGCTGCGCAGCGCGCGTGTGTTCGCGACGAATCCGTTCGGACCCGCCGTATTCGACTCGCGCGCGTCCGTCACCGCGCCGAAGTATCTCACCAGCGCAATCGAGGAAGCGGCGCGCACGCACGGCGTCGATCCACGCCTCGTGGCCGCGGTTGCGCGCCGCGAGTCGGCCTGGAATCAGAACGCCGTCTCCCGCGCCGGCGCCTGCGGAATCATGCAGCTGATGCCCGACACCGCCCGCTACCTCGGCGTGTCCAACGTCTTCGACGCGCGCGAGAACATCCTCGGCGGCACGCGCTATCTGCGCACGCTGCTCGACACGTTCAACGGCGATCTCGATCTCACGCTTGCGGCGTACAACGCCGGCCCGGGCGCGGTGGAGAAGTATCGCGGAGTGCCGCCGTATCGCGAGACGCAGGCGTATGTTGCGGCAGTCAAGGCGACGTATCAGAAGTCGCTGCGCTGACAGCGCAGCTGTCATCCCGAGCGTCAGTCGAGGGATCTGGGCTTTGGTGGTGCTGCGAGGAACGCTCGGCGATGCCCCGGCCCGCCAGATCCCTCGACTACGCTCGGGATGACACCCGCGGTGTCACTCGGAGTACCACTCCGAGATCGCCGACACCACGCCATCCTTGAAGAACACGCTGGTGTGGCGCGCGCAGCCATCGCTGACGCGGCAGATATAGAACCACTCCATCTCGCCGAAGCGGCGCAGCGCGGTGTCGGTCGGCTGCGCGGTCTCGGGCCGCTTCATCGTCTTGACGACGTCGACTTGCGTTTGACCGAGGTCGATGCCGGTGCGCTCCTGGACATCGAGGACCGGTCCGGTCTCAGCGCGCCGGCACGGCGGCTCGGCCGCGAGCACGACGCGCCACGGCTTCAGATCCTTCTTGTCGATCTGCACCAGCACGTAGCGGTTTTCCGCGATGCGGTAGCAGCCTTCCTTCTTCAGGGTACTGAACGTCGTCTTCAGCCTCGCGACCGGCGTCTCCATCAGCTCGTCGATGTAGAGCGGATCCGCGGCGCTGCCTGCGGCGGCGACGAATAGCAATGCCAGCACACTCAGTGCGACTCTCATCCTTCGCCCCACTTCAGTTTGTTCCGTAAGACGTCGAAGTAATTCTTGTCCGGTGACTGGACTAAGAGTACTCGCTCTTCGGACTTCCGTACACAAACGCGGTCGCGCTCGCTCAGCTCGAAGCCTTCCTGGCCGTCGAGGGTGAGGAAGATGTCGCGGGCGTCGGGCGTGGTGAGACTGATCTCGATATCCAGCTCGTCGGGCAGCACGAGCGGGCGATTGGTGAGCATGTGCGGGCAGATCGGCGTGATCACGACCGCGCCCATCGTCGGATAGATGATCGGGCCGCCGGCGGAGAGGTTGTACGCCGTCGATCCGGTCGGCGTCGCGACGATCAATCCGTCGCCGCGAAACGTCGACACGAACAACCCCGCGACGCTGACGCGCATCTCGATGATCCGCGCGACGGCGCTCTTGTTGATCGCGACGTCGTTGAGCACGCGATAGCGTTTGCTCGAATCGCGATCCGGTCCGCCGACGGAGACGGTGAACGTGACGCGGGGCTCGACGAAGTAGTGGCCTTCGAGCACGCGCTCGAGCACCGCCGGGAACTCTTCGACGCGGATCTCCGTGAGAAAGCCGAGCGTGCCCATGTTCACGCCGACGACCGGCACGTGATCGGGCGCGTGGCGGGCGACGGAGAGCAGCGTGCCGTCGCCGCCGAAGGTGATGAGGAGATCGCTGCTGCGCGCCAGCTCCTGCTTCGACGGCACGTCGCGGTCGGAGAGAACGGTGAACCCGCGCGCGCGCAGATCGGTGGCGACGCCCTCGGCGTATGCATGCGCCTCCGCGGTGTTTTTTGCTGCGATGCCGATCGTGCGCATGTTCAGAGTTGGGCCACCGCGCGCCGCACGTCTTCCGGTTCGATCACGATCCGCTCGCCTGCACGCTCGGGGCCGACGAAGAGGATCGGATGCAGGACTTTTTCCAGGATGGCGCGAAGCGCGCGCGCGCCGAGGCGCTGCTTGCGGGCTGCGTGCGCCACTTCGAACAGCGCCGCGTGCGAGAACTCCAGCTGGATCTGGTCGAGCGCGCAGAGGCGCTGGTACTCGGGGATCATCGCCTCGCGCGGCTCGGTGAGAATCGACACGAGATCGTCGGCGGTGAGCTCGTCGAGCTCCACGCGCAGCGGCAGCCGGCCTAACAACTCCGGCAGAAATCCGTACTTCACCAGTTCGTCGGTGCCGATCTCGTGATGCGGCGGCGCGGCCGCTTCGAAGAAGCCCGCGGTCTTTCCTTCGCTCGGCTCCTCCATGTCGGAGAACGAGCCGGCGCAGATGAAGAGGATGTTCGAGATGTCGATCTCGACGTAGTCGTATTTGTTCCAGTGCGCGGTGACGTTGATCGGCACGAAGATCTTCTCGCCCTCGAGAATCTTGAGCAGCGCCTGCTGCACGCCCTCGCCGCCGATGTCGCGCGATCCCGCGCCGGTGCGCGGCCCGCCTCCGCGCCGCCCGATCTTGTCGATCTCGTCGATGAAGACGATCCCGTTCTCCGCCGCGTTGACGTTCTGATTCGTGGCGTAGAGCAATCGCCCGATCGCCACTTCGACGTCTTCCCCGTAGTACCCCGCCTCGGTGAACGCGGTGGCATCGTTGTACGCGAACGGCACGTCGAGGATCTTCGCGAGCGTGCGCGCGAGATAAGTCTTGCCGCTGCCGGACGGCCCGATCATCAGAATGTTCGACTTCCGGATCGACACATCGCCGCCGAATTTCAGGTACTCGATGCGCTTGAGATGGTTGTACGCGGCGATGGCCAAGACTTCCTTCGCATGCCGCTGGCCGATGACGTACTGGTCGAGCTGTTCGAAGATGCGCCGCGGTGTGACGTGGAGAAAGCGATAGATCTCGCGCTTTTCCTTCATCGTGGCGTGGCGGCGAGGATAGCACGCAAAGCGTCCTGACCGTCCCTCCCTCCACGCAAAAAATCTCTTTTCCTTGCAACCCATATAGGTCGTGCGCAACATTCTGCTCTGCAAATTTCGGTACACTCGTCAACATGAGCAGACCGACAACGCCTCACACGCTTAACGACTCGCATGCGGCCATCGACCGAGGATCATGATGCATCGCGCGCCGCGCCCGAAGGCGGTCCTGCATGTTGGCGATGCCTCACATCGAGGATGTCCAGCAGAGACCGAACCCGATCTAGCCGAGTACGCCAACACTTTGGCCGATCGTCGGATCGGTTTGTGGCACAACTGGATGTCGACGTGTCCGCCGCAGAAACGTTTAACGATCGCCCGGGAGCGTTTCGCATCGCGGCAGAAGCGTATGAACGTATCGCGCTTGCGGAGAACCGCAGATCCGGTGCAGTGGTCTCAGGCGTTGAACATCGAGACCAGATCGGCGAAAGAGATCATGGATCGGCTGTGGGATGTTCGGCAAGAACTGCTGCGCCGAATCTGCGAAACCAAAATGACCCCTCTTCTAACGCTTCTTCGTCTTCTTCGCGGGCGGCGGAGGCGTTCTTAGAAAAGCCGCAACTGCATCGTCGAACGACAGCGGTATCGCGACCGTCGTGTCCTCCGGCTTCTTCCTCGCGTTAGCTTTCGACGCTGGCTTTTTGTTAACGGGTCTCCGTGCCATTTCTGTCTCGCCGCGATCAGTCCCGGTACTTTAACCTCTTCCCCTCGAAACCGATCACCGCGAGCGCGGTTCGGTCGCCGTCGTTGATCTTGCGCGCGTTGTACCTGAACTGAAACTCCTGTACGTAGCGGTGAAGGTGCTTCTTCCCGACGTGGTGATACACGCCGTTGATACCGCGCTTCAAGAGGCCAAAGAAACCTTCGACGGTGTTCGTGGACACGTCACCGCGCACGTACTCGCGTTCGGTGTGATTGACCGTCTCGTGAGAATCGAAGTCGTCACGGACGAGCGTGTAGAGATTCGAGTCATCCGTCATGATTCGAGACGAGCGCTCGGCGTTGTCGCGGAGTGCGCTGCGAAGGTTCTCCGAAGTAACGCGCTCGATCGGGAAGGCGCGAAGTTTTCCGCCGCGCTCCACCAACGCGAACACGGGCGCCTTGTTGCTGTCCGGCCCGGGCCGTCCTGACTTCTCACGTCCGCCGCGGCGTTTGCCGCCGATGTAGCATTCATCGGCTTCGATGATGCCGCTCAGCTTCTCCATTGCCGGTCCCTGCTCCATCGCGTAGCGGATGCGGTGACACATGAACCACGCGGCTTTATACGTGATGCTGAGCGAACGGTGCAGCTGATGCGCCGAGATCCCCTTCTTCGATGAACACATCAGGTAGATCGCGATCAGCCATTTGTTGAGCGGGATGTGCGACGCTTCGAAGATCGTTCCGACCGTGACGGTGAACTGCTTGCGGCAATACTTGCACTTGTAGAGACCCTTGCGTCCCGGCTTCGTGCTCTCCGGCTTCGGCGTGAGCTTGTAGACCTCGGCACCGCCGCAATGCGGGCAGGCCGCGCCTTCCGGCCAGCGCTTCGATTCGAGCCATTCGCGCGCCGCTTCCTCGGTCGCGAACCGCTGCGCGATGCGCATCAAGTTGAACGCTTCGGCTCTCTTTGTCATACAATCAAAGTAATGCTATCGCGTGGGTTTGTCAAGGGAAACAGTCGCCGCGGGAATCGTGAAGACCCCCGCGGCTTCGGCTCTCTTTGTCATACAATCAAAGTAATGCTATCGCGTGGGTTTGTCAAGGGAAACAGTCGCCGCGGGAATCGTGAAGACCCCCGCGGCGGCGTGTGTGTGATGCCGTTATCCGACCAGTCGTCGCGGGCCGATCTTCGGCGGACGCTGGCGCGGCGGGCGTCGTGTCTCGTTCCGCTTCATCGTGCCCGGCCAGCGTACGCCGCGCAGGGCCAGTTTCCGAAGCAATCGGTAGACACACGAATCCCGATCGACTAGGATTTGCATAGCAGAGTTCTCCTATTCGCAGACCCCCGAGACTGGCCGGACAAGGGCCGATCCGGGGGTTTCGTGTTTCTGTTCTGTCGCGTGATGGCGGGATTGCTCCTACATCGGCGTGACTCTCCAAATGTGCTATGGGAAGTAATCGGGTAGACACACGTCTACCGGCCGATAGAACGGCGCAGGACGCGCCGCTCAGCGAGGTACGCAGGTCTGTGTGCTACCTCGCGGGGGCTCGTCAGCTATGGTGAGGGAGCTTTTCCACGGCCTAGCTAACGCTCCATTTCCGCCCCGTCCGACTCGGTGCAGTTCTTCGCACCGGTTCTGCAACGGACCGAAAGAGTGTAGCAACGGTCTAACGCGCTGTCCACGCGCGCGACCATTTGCGCAGCAGGGCGGGTGAGAAATCGCGCATGAGATCCGCGGGCTCGATACCGAGTGCGTGCGCGATCTGAAGGATGACTGTAAGCGACGGAACTTTCACTCCGCGTTCAAGATCCGAAACGTAATTCGTCGTTAGTCCGGCCTTGTGCGCGAGCGTTTCCTGCGTCAACTTCGGCATCCGCGCCTCACGTATCCGGCGCAGCGTTATACCGAAGACTTCCGCTTCCGGTGCAGCCACGGTGTCATTGGAACGCATGCGACACCTTGCACCAACCCACGAGCGCATATATGCTATAGCGTGAGTGATCGCTATGGCAGGACTGACAAGCAAGCAACGATGGCAGATTCGGCGCGTCTTCCTTCAGCGCCGTGACGACTACTCTCCGACCGAAGCGTCGAAGGTGCTCGGTATCTCGCGCGCGAAGATCGTAGACGGCATCAAGGCGGGGGAGATCGACGCGGTGAAGAAGCATCACACCGAATACCGCCTCCGCTGGCGCACCGTCGCGTTTCTTGCCCTGATGAAGTGGCGCGAGGAAGCGATCTATGACGCGTTGGGAGCGCGAGCCGACAGCGTGCTCCCGCCGCTGATGCGGATCGAATCGCTCACCGTGACGCTGCCTGCCTACACGATACGAATGCTCGAATACCAAGCAGCGCTGCAAGGCGTGAGCGTTGACGAAGTGCTTCGGAGTCTCCTCCATGAAGAATCCAGCACCGCATTGCTCGCCACCCCGGCAATCGTTCACGACATTCCCGGCTATCGAGAAGCAGTGGTGTTTCCGGACGAGTAGGGCATGAGCAAGAGTCCGAAGCCGCCGCTTGATCGATTGGATGAGTATTGGGAAGTGCTGCCGCTCCTGCGTCACGTGCGCGTCATGGAGCGCTTCTTCCGCGAAGTCATCGATAACAACCCGGCGTATCTCGAACACTACGCGCCGCTCCACGTCGCCTATATGGAGATCCTGAACGGAGAACTCGCGCCGCATGCGCTGACGTTCGCGCTCGCGATCACCGAACTTCAGGACGCGTTTCCAACCATCCCGCGAACGTCGAAAGGGTAAGCAATCATGAGCACCGTCACCGTTGCCGCCGCTCCATCTGTCACCCGTGAGCAGGCGGAGATGTTCGCCGATGAATGGTTTGAAGAGTCCTACAACACGGGCATGGTGCTCGACGCCTGCCGTCTCACCGGAGTGACGGAAGGACTCGCGCCGGAGGAGCAGACGCGCATCGAAAAGGCGATCTGCTGGCGAGTGTCTGAACTCGCGAAAGCGGCGATCGTCGAAGCGTTCGTGACTGCCGCGGGCGATGTCCTCGCGCCGCGTTGAGCCGTCGCCTGCCTTCATAGCCGTCATCTGCACACCGCAGTTTCGGCCAGCTGCCGATAGGGAAGCACTACGGGCGTGAGCACCGGAACGTAAGAAACGCGGCGGTGTATCATCCCGCCCATTCCGTAGCGTGTCTAAGAAGCGCAAACGTGAGCGTCAACAATCCGCAGGCCGTCAAAGTCACGGTCGCGATTACGTACCACCGGAAACGCCGGTATCGCCGGATAAGGAAGATCGCGAAGAACGCGGACGCGTAGCTCAGCAACAACGCAACCGCGAAATGGAAGCGCTTCGCGATCGAGTGAGGCGCGGAGAGTGGTGGACGATTGCCCTTACCGCTGCCCTCGTTGTCCTCGCCGGTTTGCAGTGGAATCAACAGCGCGAAGATGCGACGAACGTCAGGGCGCTGGCTGAGTCGGATCAAAGGGCTTGGATCACCGCTGCCAGAGTGGATGGTCAAGCGCGTGTTGGTTATCCGGTCGTTCCAACTGTAGTCGTCGTCAACACCGGCAAAACTCCTGCGTGGAACGTCGAAGTGAGCTACGACTACTTCGTGGTAGACGGCGGCGCTAAGCCGCCCTATCCGCCAGCAGACGCGGACTACAAATCTAGGGGCGAAGTCCAGAGTCGCCACGTGCTCGCGCCGGGTTCCGAACTCAAGGCGCGCGTCACGTTGATGCGGCCTGACGGAACGGGGCCACTGCTTCCTACGCAGGACGTGCTCGACGCGTGGACGACCGGGAAGCAGTCCGTTTATTTGATGGGCCGCGTTACCTATCGCGATGTATTCAAACGTCCGCACTGGCTGAAGTACTGCTTCCGATACCTCACCACCAGCAGCATTCCCTGCGCACAGCACAACGATTTCGACCATTAGGATCGCCCGCGCGAACCGCGCGGCGGTGCTGCGACTGTCAAAAAATCGAGCATCGGCACGACGCGCCGTCCGCGTGCTTTGACCACCTTGCGCCCTTGCTCTAACGCGTCGGTTTCTCAGCATTTTGTGCACGATCCTGCACACATTCTACGTGGGTTTGTGAAAGGGATAATTTCGAAAATCTTGACACCCGCCTAACCACCCAATCCGACTAACCGCCGCTAAATCATCAACTTAGCCACTTCTGCCAAATGGCGGTCCGCTTGAACTAATGGGCCGGCGAAAGGAGGTGGTGAACCGAGAGAAAGCGATGACGTGAAACGGTCGACGGAAAAACGGTCACGTGTGGGAACGATGACCAACACAGCCAAACGGAAACCAAAAACCAAAAACGAAAAGAAAGAAAAGGAGAAAAGACCCAATGCGGAAGTCCCTTCAAATCATCACTCTTGCTCTCGTCGTCGCCGCGATGTCGGCGGCGGCTTTCGCCGATGACGCGGCGCCAGTTTCGTCGGCGTCGTCGGGTGTCGTCAACGTCAACTCCGCGGATGCCTCGCAGCTCGCGCTGCTGCCGCGCATCGGCCCCAAGGCGGCGGAGCGCATCATCGCCTACCGCACCGAGCACGGGCCGTTCAAGAAGGCCAGCGATCTGATGCAGGTCAAAGGCATCGGCGCGAAGACGTTCGAGCGCCTCTTGCAGTACGTCAGCGTCGAAGGCAAGACCACGCTCTCTTCGAAGATCTCCAGTCCGCGCAAGCCGCGCGCGAAAAAGCCCACCGCCACGGCGTCGAACTGACGCCGCCCACCACCCCAACCCACCGGGGGCTGCCGCGCGGCGCGGCGGCCCCCACCTCGGTTGCGCAATTACGCGGTTACGCGGTTGCTCAGCAACGCCGCGCAACCGCGTAACCGAGCAACCAAATCAAGGAGAGTACGCATGCACGCATCACGTCCCCGATCTCCGCACCACCACCTTCTCCGCCTCATACGTCTGAATCGCCGAGAGCACGCTCCCGCGCAAGGTCTCCTCATCAAACCCTTCGGTGAGAATGCGGCCGTCCATGTCGCGGCCGACGGGGAGGCCGGCGGCGAAGAGGATGGTCGGCACGATGTCGACGGCGTAGGCGGGCTGCGGGTTTGCGCGGGGCGCAGTGCCGGGGCCGGTGATGAGCACGAAGCCGTCGTCGGCGCCGGGGTCGTCGCGCGAGATCATGCGCATGGCCAGCGCGTACGCGTCGGCCGGCAGCTGCGGCGTGACGACCGCGGACGGCGAGCAGATCACGATCACGTGATCGGGATGCGCGCGCGCGATCGACGCGATGAGCCGGTCGAGCTGCTGCACATACGCGCGCGCCGCTTCGCCCTTCATCGTCGTGCGCGGCGGGAGCTCGTTCTCGAAGATGTGCAGCGCGCGCTGCGCCTTCTCGAATCCTTCCAGCGCGACGACCGTCAGCGCGCGGTTGTTGTCGATCGCCGCGACGGCGGCGGTGTCGGACGCGAGTGCCTGCCCGATCGCGCCGGCTGCTTTTCCGGTGCCCTGGAAACGCGGATCGATGGCCATGTTCTGTGGCGCGGGCGTCTTCACCGCCGGCCAGGCGGTCACGCGGGCGTCGAGCTGCAGGCGCTGGAACAGCGTCCAGAGCGGAAGCGCGTGGCCGGCCGGAAGCGGAGCGGAGATGCGCGTCACCGGAGGGATGAGGCCCCACGCGCGGAAGCCGACGCCGCTCGGCAGGAGCAGAAACGGATCGTCGCGATTGAGGGGCGTGCGGTACGAGAAGCGGCCGGTCACGCCGTGGCGATATGGCAGCTTCCCGGTCGCCAGCGAAGCCCACAGCGACTTCGAGCTCGTCGTCGGAAACGGCTCGAGCCGCGTGAAGTAGGCGCGCTGCGTGAGCTGCTCGAAAAACGGCAGCAGCCCTTCGCCGTTCATCGTCACGATCCAGTCGTACGGAAGATTGCGGATCGCGACGAGCGTCACGGGACGGTGTCCCGCGACCGCGCCGATCGTGGCCACGACGACGTTCTTCCGGTCGGTGCGATAGCTCTCGCGGCGCTGGTAGAGGAACACGGACGACAGGGCGATGAGCACGACGCCGGCGATGAAGATCGCGCGCGACTTGCGGCGGTCGGCGTTGCGCTCCAGCACCCACAGGGCGAGGAGGATGAAGGCCGTCAGCGTGATCGCGTTGGTGGCCTTGGAGAGGATGCGCACCGCGCCTCGTGGCAGGTAGATCTCCACGGCCTGCAGGTGCAGGTAATAGATGAACGACGAGCTGAACGCGGCGAAGACGACGAAGCCGAAGCCGTGCGTGCGGAACGCTTCCGGGCGGCCGATGAGGCGCACGCGCAGGATGCGCAGCGCCCAGAGCGCGGAGCCGAAGAGCAGGCCGCAGATCAGGCCGTAGACGATCGTCACCGTGGCCAGACGCAGCGGCGTGATGTCCACCTGCGGATTCAGAAAGTAGAGCAGGTGGGCCATGTACAGGCCGAAGATCGCCCCGGCGAGCACGCGTTTCAGATAGCCCCAGCGGACAGGCATCGGAGCGCCTATGCTAACGCGTGAGCGCATCCGCAACTCGGGCGCGCTGGAGCTGCTGCGCGCGCTCGGATATCCCGTCGAGCCGGTCGACGTCGATCCCGAGGAGTGGCGCCGCGGCGGCGTGCCGCTGCCGTGGAACGGCGAGGGGAAACTGCAGCTCGCCGCGCGGATGGGCCGCTTCGACCTCTTCATCCTCACCGGAAACGTGAGCGAAGAACAGGTCGCGCAATTTCTGCGCAACTATGCTGAATATAATTTGCTGATTAAATCAGCAGTCATTTATCAATCTGATCATCAGCTTTCGATATTCGATTACGCAAACAAGCTACGCCGGCTGGATGTGGATCTGCAGGATCCCACGCCGCACGCGATCGACCGGTTGAATCTCCTCGCTGCCGGCGACGAGCCGGCGCGCATCTTCGACCGCGCGCTGGACCGCGAGAGCGTCACCCGCCAATTCTTTCAACGCTTCCGAAACGCGGTGCAGGACATCTCGAATGCGCTGGCCGCAACCGGAGAAGAGAAGGAGGCGTGCGACGGCGAGGCGCTGCTGATTCTCTCGCGACTGCTCTTCCTCTCCTTCATCCAGGAGAAAGGCTGGCTGAACGGCGAGCGCCGTTTTCTCGTCGACCGTCTCGAGCGCGAGATCGCCCGCGGACGCGAGTTCTTCTCCGGCGTTCTGCTCCCGCTCTTTTTCGGCTCGCTGAACACGCCTCTCCACGAGCGCAAGCTTGCCGCCCGCCGCCTCGGCCGGATCCCGTATCTCAACGGCGGTCTCTTCGAGCCGTCCGCGTTCGAGCAGCGCCACACGGAGCTGCATCTCCCGAACGAGCTGCTGCAGCGCGTGCTCGAAGACGTGTTCGAGAAGTTCGACTTCCGCATCGACGAAGGCGACGCCGCGGGCACGCATGTCGATCCGGAGATGCTCGGCCGTGTCTTCGAGTCGCTGATGGCCGCGGACGAGCGTGCGGCGAGCGGCAGCTTCTACACGCCGAAAGAGATCGTCGATCAGCTCACCGAGCGGGCGATCACGGAGTGGCTGTTCGGCGGCAAGGAACCTCGGAACGCCGGCGTCCCGCCGGCTGATCAGGCGGCGTCCCGCCGCCTCATCGAAAAGCTCGAAACCATCACCATCCTCGATCCCGCCTGCGGCTCGGGTGCGTTTCTGCTGTCGGCGTTAGGCGTGATCGAGCGCCTCTATCGCTCGCTCGCGACCGACGTCCCGCGCGATCTTCGGCAGCGCATCGTCTCGCGCTCGCTCTACGGCGTCGATCTGAAGCCGGAGGCGGTGCGCCTCTGCGAGCTGCGGCTCTGGCTGGCGATCGTCTCCGGCAGCGACGCCACGATCGAAGACGTCCAGCCGCTGCCGAATCTCGATCGCAACATTCTCCAGGGCAACTCGCTCCTCACGCCGACCGATTTTCTCGGCGATGCGCGCGCCGACATCTACCGCGACTGGGTCGTGGCGCTGCACGCGCAGCGCGATCTGCTCGAGCGCTATCGCTCGGCGCCGCACGCGCACCGGCCGGCGCTGTATCGCATCATCCGCGGCAACGATCAGCGCCTCGCGGGCGAGCTGCTGGCGAAGGCGGTCGAGGCGGCGGAGCGGGAGCTGCAGTCGCTGACCGCGCCGCAGCGCGATCTCTTCGGACGCGCGATCCCGCCCGACACCGAAGTGTGCCGCGAGCTGCAGGAGCGCATCGCCGAGTCGCGGCGGATGCTGGAACGCGTCGAAGACGGCACGCTCGATTTCTTCTCGTTCGACGTGCACTTCGCGCACGTGATGGCCGAAGGCGGGTTCGATGTCGTGGCCGGGAATCCGCCCTGGGTGCGCAACAACCGCATCGACGCGCGGACGCGGCGGATGTACCGCGAGCGCTACGCGCTCTTCGGCGGGCGCCGCGACGGCACGGCTTTTCATCAGCCCGACCTCTCCGTCGCGTTCTTCGAGCGAGCGCTGTCGCTGGCGAAGCCGGACGGCGTGGTGGCGCTGCTGATGCCGGCGAAGATCGCGAACGCCGCCTACGCTGCGCCGCTGCGCCGCTTCGCGCAGCAGCACGCGCGCATCGTCGCCATCAATGACTGGAGCGACGACGAGCGGCGGCATCGCTGGTTCGATGCGGACACGTTTCCGATGGGCCTCGTGCTCGCGCGCGATGCGAAACGCGCTCCCATCTCGATCACCACGAGCGGCGACTGTTTCACGCTCTCCGAGCTCGGCCCGACCTCCGAATGGTCGCTCGTCCCGCCGCACGTCGCCGCGATCCTTCGCCGCCTGCGCGAGCAGCATCCTCCGCTCGCGCACGCGCTGGGGCGCAAGCCGATCATGGGCGTGAAGACGGGCGACAACCGCAGCTTCTTTCTCGATGAGAAGCGGATCAAGGACGGGCGTCTCGTCACGGCCGACGGCGTGCACGTGCCGCTCGACGCCGTCTGCCGCTGCGTGCGCGGGCGCGACTTGAAGCGCTGGCAGATCGACGAGTCGAATTGGATGCTCTGGCCGCCGGCGGGCGGCTGGCGCAAGCCGCCGCGCTGGCTGCGGCATCTAGCGCAGCTGCGGGGCATGGAGCCGGGCGAGTTCCGGCTCTCGTTCGTGCGGCCGGAGCACGTCGGGATCAAGGTCGCGTGGAAGGACCTCTCGCGCGGCATGGCCGCGGCGGTGCTGCCGGACGCCGTGAACATCGGCGGCCGCGCGTTTCCGCTCGTGCCGAATCAGACGCTCTACATGATCGACGCGGTCTCGCTCGACGAGGCGCACATGCTCGCGGCGATTCTCAACTCGACGGTCGCCGACGCGCTGCTCGTCTCCGTCGCCGAGCGCGCGAAGGACGCGCATTACCGCTACTTCGGCCGCACCGTCGCGGCGCTGCCGTTTCCCGCGATGCAATCGGATCAGCTCGTGCGCGCCGCGCGCCGTCGCGATGCGGACGCCATCGTGGCGCGGCTGTACGGCCTCACCGAGGATGAGCTCGCGGCACTGCGCGAGTTCGTGCAGCGGAGACTCGGTGCTCGCTGAGCATCAGCGCGACGCCGCACATCGCGCGCTGGAACTGCTGCGCACGCGCGGCGGTGTGCTGCTCGCCGATGACGTCGGCCTCGGCAAGTCGTTCGTGGCCGCGGAAGTGATGCGGCATTGGCCGTCGGAGCTGATCGTGCCGGCGGCGCTGGTCGAGCAGTGGAAAGAGACGCTTGCGCGATTCGAGATCGACGCGGCCATCCTCACGCACGATGCAATCGTCAGCGAACGATTCGTGCCGCAGCACGGCGAGCGACTCATCGTCGTCGACGAAGCGCACGCCTTCCGCAATCCGAAAACGCAGCGCTACGCGGCGCTCGCGCGCCGCTCGGCAGGCGCGCGTCTGATGCTCGTCACTGCCACGCCCGTCTGCAACTCCCTCGGCGATCTCGAAGCGCTCGTGCATCTCCTCGCCCGCGACGATCTGCTCGCGGACATCGGCGTGCCTTCGATCGAGCAGGCATTCGCGGCAAGAGACGTCGAGCGGATCGTCTCCGCGCTCGTCATCCGCCGCGACCGCAGTGTCCTGCCGGAGACGCTCCGCTTCGGCGAGCTCGAACGGCGTGTCATCCGCCATCCGGTTCCCGAGGCGAAGATCATCGATGAATTGCAATTTCCACTGGCGAATGAGCGAGCGCTATTGCGCCGATTTCTCTGGCGCCGCCTCGAGTCCAGCGAAGCGGCGCTGCTCGAGTCCGTGCGCCGCCAGCTTCGCTACTACGACCGCGCGCTCGCATGCATCGCCGCCGGACGGACGCTGCCGAAGCGCGACTATCGCCGCGCGTTCGCACACGAAGAAGACCGCGACGCGTTTCAGGAAGTGCTGTTCTGGGATTTGTTTGCGCCGCCAGGCGAAGCGGATCCGAACGCCATTCGCGAAGAGATGGATCGCCTCAACTCATTACTCGGCATCGACTGGCCGTGTGAGAAACGGCAGATGCTGATCGAGTTGCTCGCGGACGAGCACGAGCCGTTGCTGATTTTCACCGGAGCAGCAGCGACCGCGAACGATCTCGGCAGGACACTGAGATGTCCCGTGATCACCGCGCGCGAACGCTCGCGTGAAGAAGTCCTGCGCTCGTTCCGCAACGGACGCATCGATCGGATCGTGTCGACGGACATGGCCGCCGAGGGACTGAACCTGCAGCGCGCGGGAATCGTCATTCACTACGACATCCCGTGGAATCCGGTGAAGCTCGATCAGCGAAACGGACGCGCGCATCGCATCGGCCAACAGCGTCCGAGCGTGAAGGCGATCTACTTTCTGCCGCAAACGCGCGAGACGGGGATCATCGAGACCATTGCGCGAAAAAATCGAATTCGACGCCGGGCCTTGATCGGAAAAGCAGACTGAGATCGGGCAAACGACGTTGCGTCCGAGGCTGACCAAGAATGCAGCGTTCTTCAAACTGCAGGAGGCCGCGTCGAAGGCGGGCTTGACCCTCCCGGAAACGCTCGCACGAAAACACACCGCCGGCATCGAACAACTCATGCTCGAAATGAGCAACGAATACCTCGACCGCCGGCGGCTGGACGATCTACTCGAGCTGCTGTACACTTCACCAAGTGGTTAACAATTCGGCTGAGCGGCTCGACACGGTGTTCTCGGCCCTCTCCGACGCCACCCGCCGTGCGATCCTCGTGCAGTTGGCCCGTGAAGGCGAGCTCTCCGTCACTGCTCTCGGCGAGCCGCATCCGATCTCGTGGCCTGCCGTCTCCAAACATCTGCGCGTGCTGGAAGACGCAGGACTGATCACGCGCGAGAAACAGGGACGCGTTCGTTACTGCCGCATCGTCCCCCGCCGCCTTGCCGAGGCCACGGCGTGGCTGCAGAAGATGCGCGTGTTCTGGGAAGGCCAGCTCGATGCGCTCGAGCGTTACGTGGAGGAGAACCCCGAATGATGCCCGATGCATCTCTGACGCTGCGCAAAACCGTTCGTGCCTCGCGTGCGCGCGTCTTTCGGCTGTGGACCGATCCCGCCGAGCTGCCGCGCTGGTTCAGCGCGCCGGGCCACGGCCTGGCCAGCGTGGAGGTCGACCTCCGCGTCGGAGGAACGTACCGCTTCGGCATGCGCAAGCTGCCGAACGGCGAGCCGTTCTATGTCAGCGGTGAATATCGCGAGCTCGATCCGCCCTCGCGGATCGTCTTCACCTGGACGTGGGACAACCCGAACGACGCCCAAAACACGCTCGTCACCATCGATCTCATCGAAGTGGCGGGCGGCACCGAGGTGCGGCTCACGCATGAGCTGTTCTCGGAAGAGAAACAGGCCGAATCCCATACGGCCGGGTGGACGGTGATCCTTGACTGCCTGGCCGAAATCGCTGAAGGAGAATGAAGCAAATGCCCATGATCGATACGGTTCTGATGGAGTTGGACAACGAAGGAGCGACGACGCGCAAACTGCTGCAGCGCATTCCGGACGACAAACTCTCGTGGCGGCCGCACGCGAAAGCGCGCTCGCTCGGGGAGCTCGCCGTGCACATCGCCCAGACCCAGAAGTATGTTTCGGCGATGCTGCAAAATCCCACGTACGAGTTGTCGCCGGCCCAGGAAAACGTACCCGCGACCTCGGGCGAGATCGTGGCGATGTTCGACGAGGGGCTGCAGTCCGCGAAGGCCACGCTCGGCGGGATGAGCGATGCGGACCTGATGTCGAACTGGTCGCTGCAGCGCGAGGGAGAGACGAAATTCACCGCGCCCAAGATCGGCGTGGTTCGGATGATCGTGCTCAACCACGTCTACCACCACCGCGGGCAGCTGAGTACCTATCTGCGCACGCTCGATGTTCCGCTGCCGTCGATCTACGGCCCGTCAGCGGACGAGAACCCGTTTGCCTGAGCCGGTGCGGCGGTAATACCGCCGCACCACATCCTCGGCCGGCTTGTCCTCGATTTCGTAGTCGTTCGCGCTGCGCACGTGCTGCGGATATGAAAACCACTTCCACGGATACGCGCCCGCGAGCCATGGCTGCGGCCACACTGCTTCGAAAAACGCCTCGTACGCGACGCGCTGCGCGTCCGCATTCGCCGGCGCGTCGCGCGGAATCTCCCACTGCCGCCACGCCGCGCCTTCCACGCTGCGGTAGCCGATCTCCGTGAACACGATCGCGCGCTTCGTTCGTTTGGAGAGCGCCGCGAGACGCACGATCGTCGGCTGCCACGCGCGGATCAGCGATTCTTTTGATGGTGTGCGCTCGTCGACCAACGGGAAATACGCGCTCACGCCGATAAAATCGAGCGCATCCCAGAAACGCACGTCGAACACCTCATCGAAATTCGCGCCGTACGTCAGCGGTCCGCGATAGATCGCGCGGACGCGCTTGATGATCGCGCGCCACTCCGCCTCGTGCGACGACGCGATCTTCTGCTCGTTGCCGATCGAGAGCGCGTCCACCTTCGCGTCGCGGGCGATCGTCGCGTAATGCTCGATGAACCGCGTGTAATGCTCGAACCACGACGCCCACTGCGCGTCCGTCCAGCGGCTCATGTCCAACTCGCCGCGGCCCCAGATGTGCGGCTTGAGCAGCACCTTGATCCCGATCGCGTGGGCCTGCTTTGTCACCGCGACGAGCGACTCGTCCGTCTCCCAAACGCGCTCGCCGCCGAACCGGATCTCCGGCGTCCCGCGATGAAAGCCGAACGGCATGATCGAGATCCAATTCACGCCGAGGTCTTTCAGATCGCGCAGCGCCTCGGCCGACGCCGGCGAGCCATACCGCACGTCGCGCTCGCGGCTGAACGCGCAGGCGTAGGACATCCCTTTCTGTTTCTCCGCGGCAGCGACGGCGAGCGTGCCAAGGACTAGAATCGCCGCAGTGAACCTGCTGATCATCGATGACGAAGCCTCGCTTCGCGATTTTCTCACCATCGTCTTCGAGGAAGAGGGATGGCATGTCGAGACCGCGGCGTCGGTGATGGACGGGCGCGCGGTGATCCTGCGCAGCGAGCCGGACGTCGTCCTCTGCGATCTCATGCTTCCCGACGGCTCGGGCATCGACCTCATCCGCGACGCCAAAGCGCTGATGCCCTCGATCCCGTTCGTCATGATCACCGCCCACACCTCGACCAAATCCGCGGTCGAGGCGCTGAAGGCCGGTGCGATGGACTACATCGCCAAGCCGTTCGACGTCGAAGAGCTGAAGATCGTCGTCCGCAAAGCCGTCGAGCGGAAAGAGCTCGAGGACGAAAACCTCCACCTCCGCACCGCACTCGAGGAGCGCTTCACCTTCTCCAACATCCTCGGCAAGAGCCCGAAGATGCAGGAGATCTTCACGATCATCCAGCGCATCGCCAAGACGATGTCGACCGTGCTCATCGCCGGCGAGTCGGGCACGGGCAAGGAGCTGATCGCGCGTGCGATTCACTACAACTCCGACCGCCGGGGAAAGTTCGTCTCCATCAACTGCGGCGCGCTTGCCGGAGACGCTGCTCGAATCCGAGCTGTTCGGCCACGAGCGCGGCTCGTTCACCGGCGCGGTGCGCGACAAGCGCGGACTCTTTCACGAAGCCGACCGCGGCACGATCTTCCTCGACGAGATCGGCGAGACCTCGACGGCGATGCAGATCAAACTGCTGCGCGTCCTGCAGGACCGCATGGTCCGCAAAGTCGGCTCGAACGTCGAGTCCACCGTCGACGTCCGTGTGATCGCGGCCACGAATCGCGATCTCACCGAATCGATCCGCGAGGGCTCGTTCCGCGAAGACCTCTTCTATCGCATCAACGTCATCCCGATCACGCTCCCGCCGCTGCGGCAGCGCAAGGAAGACATCCCGCTGCTGGTCGAGCACTTCATCGAGAAGTTCTGCGCGAGGATGGGCGTGCCGCGGAGGCGAATCTCCGCCGACGCGATCCGCGCGATCGAGAAGTATCACTGGCCCGGCAACGTGCGCGAGCTGGAGAACGTCATCGAGCGGATGATCGCGCTCGAAGTCGCCGACGTGCTCACGACGAAGGCGCTACCCGAGCACGTGCTCCTCGGCGGACAGATTCCCGATTCGACCTTCGATCTGCCGCCCGAGGGGATCTCGCTCGAGGAACATCTCGAATCGATTGCGAAGGTGTTCATGCTCAAGGCGCTCGAGCGCTGCGGCGGCGTGCAGACGCAGGCGGCGGAGCTGCTGCGGATGTCGTTCCGCTCGTTCCGCTATTACGCGAAGAAGTACGATCTCATCCCGCGCGAGCGCGAGACCGAGGACGTGGTGGTGCAGGATGAGTAAAGGCTCAAAGGCTCAAAGGCTCAGAGGCTCAAAGTGGGTGAGGAGCTGCACGGAGGCTTTGCGCCTTTGCGCCTTTGCGCCTTTGAGCCTTGCCCTGCTGATGTTCGCGTGCACGCAAACGCCCAACGTGCCGCAAGCAACTTCGCAACAGCCGGCCAACGGCCCGCGCGTGATCTTTCCCGATGGATACACCGTGCATGTCGAGGTCGTGGCGAATGACGAGCTGCGCGCGCAGGGACTGATGTTTCGGGATCAGCTGCGGCCGGCGAGCGGCATGCTTTTTTTCTTTCCGCAGGACGGCGAGTATCCGTTCTGGATGAAGAACACGCTCATCCCGCTCGACATGATCTGGATCGACTCGGGGAAGCGGATCGCGCACATCGCCCACGACGTCCCGCCGTGCAAGATCGAGAACTGTCCCAACTATCCGCCGCACGCCATCGCGCGGTACGTGCTCGAAGTCGCCGGCGGCGTGGCGAAGCAGCACGGCCTCAAAGACGGCGACGTGTTGCGGTTCGAGGGGACGGAGAATGTTGTCGTGCAGTAGAAGGTTCCAATCGACATGTTCCGGTCCCGCAGCGAAAACCTGCGCTCCGTTTTCATCCTCCTCTTCCTGAACGTCGCGTTCTTTCTGCTCGAGCACCAGGACTCTGAAAAGTACGCGCGCCTCTTCTCCTTCGACTGGGCTGCGGTGAAAGCCGGCCAATGGTGGCGCGTCGCGACGTGGCAGTTCACGCAGGCCGGCGACGGCTGGATGGAAGCGCTGGCGCTCTTCATCTCGCTGGTGCTGCTGTACCTGATGGGATCGGCGCTGGAGGAGGAGTGGGGGACGTTTCACTTCGTGATGCTGTTCGTCCTCTCGACCGGCACGTCCGCCGGCGTGGCGGCATGGCTCGGCATCCCGCTCCTCAACTCGTACTTCATCTACTTCACGCTGCTGTTCGTGTACGCCTCCGCGTTTCCGCAGCAGCGCTTCTTCGACCCGATTCCGGTGCCGGTGCGGCTGATCGCGGCATTCGTGCTGGCGGCTCTCGTGTACGGAGTCGTGAATCGCGGCGGCCCGAACATCGCCGCGTTTGCCGGCTCCGCGGTCGCGTACCTCTACTACCTTTCGTCCCGCATCCGCATCCGCTTCATCACCGTCGAGGAAGAGCAGGCGCGGGAGAGCGACGTCCCGCCGGTGCGGATCGACACGACGGCGATTCACAACGCGGCGCGTTTCGTGGCGATCAGACAGGCGATGACACGGCGGTCCGCGTCGGAAGTGGATCGGCTGATTGCGCAGAGCGAGCGCGAGATCACGGCAGGAGTGAACATCTGCCCGCCGGCCGATTACAAGCCCGACGCCACGGACGGCTACTGCATTCGCTGCGAAGGCTTCGCGGAGTGCTCCGTGCGCTATCTGAAGATGAATCGCCCGCCTGCGGTTCCCGACGCGGCGCCGGTTTCGTCGGCGATCACTCCGTAGGCGGCGCGCTTCCGCCGCCGCCGCCACCGCCCGGCTTGCGCCGTCTGCGGAAGCGCCGCTTTTTGCGCGCGCCGCCTTCGCCTGCGGGTTGCGGTGCCGCGCCTTCGGCCTGCGGTGGACGTGGAGGTCGCGGCGGACGTTGTTGCTGCGGCTGCGGCGTTTCCTGCTGTGCCGGACGCTCACCGCGTCCGCCGCGTCCGCGACGCCGCCGTCTCTTGCGCGACGCCTGATCGCCTTCCGCGCGCGGCTGCTGCTGCTGTTGTTGCGGTTGCTGTGGAGCGGCGGGCTTCAGCCCGCCGTCGCGATTCGATTGCGGTGGACGCGGACGCTGGCGATCGCGCGGTTGCTGCTGCGGGCGCTGTGGCCGTTCGCCTCCGCGCCGCGGCGGACGCTCTTCCTTGCGCGAGCTCACGCCGGTGCGCTGCTCGAATTCGCGCACTTTCTTGTCCATGAACCGCCGCGACTGCTGTTCCAGCTTGTTGCGCGTCTCGTCATGGCCGCAGTACGGGCAGCGCTTCCATCCCTCGGGATAGGTGCGTTTGCACGACGCGCAGAGGATGCTTTTCGGCAGCGGCATTGAAATCGGCGCGCATTGTACACTTCGGGTCGTGGATGAAAGCCGGCGCAAAACGCTGCAGGCGCTGATCGATCTCGCCGGCGATTCGTCGCCGAATGCGTGCTGGGACGACGCCCGCGCCGTCTCGCTCCTGCGCTCGCAGGCCACCGCCGAGGAGCTGCGCGAGCTCGGCGCGAGCGAGACGCTGATCGCCCACATCTTCGCGGAGCAGCATGCCCGGTAAGTTCAGCGTTCGCGTCGAAGCGCGATTCGAGGCTGCGCACTACCTGCGCGAATATCGCGGCATCTCCGAGCCGCTGCACGGGCACTCGTACAAAGTCGAAGCGGACCTCATCGCGCGCGGCGGCGGCCTCGATCAGGACGCGATCGCGGTCGACTTCGTGAGCGCGAAACGCAAGCTCGAAGCTGCTGGCGAAGAAACTCGACTACGGCTGCATCAACGACATCGCGCCGTTCACGGAGATCAACCCGAGCGCGGAAAACATCGCCGAGTGGTTTGCATCCGAACTGCAATGCGCCGTTGAGGATGAAAACGCCGTCGTCACCGCGATGACGGTTTGGGAAGGTCCGGTAAACTCGGTCACGTTCGTCCCATGAACAAGCTCCCCAATCACACCGCGCTGAAGGCCTGTGTAGTTTATGCCGCGCGTAGACGCGGCATCATCGGTGGCACCGCCCAGATCGCGCAACAGGCTCGGGCGAGCGCGGTGCAACCGGTGATCCCGCGTCTACGCGCGGGATAAACTGACAGAACGTCCCATGAACAAGCTCCCCAACCACACCGCGCTGAAGGAATGGTCGAACGTCGTCGCGGCCCTCGGCGCGGGCGAGCAGGTCATCCTCATTCGCAAAGGCGGCATCGCTGATCCTTCGTTCGGCGTCGACGCGGAGCGCTTCTATCTCTATCCGACCTACTTTCATCAAGGCGAGGCGGAGTCGCGGCCGAGGATCGAGATCACGCATTGGTGCGAAGTCGTGCGCACCTGGACGACCAGCGATGCCGCGCTGTTAGGCCGGCTCGCGCCGCTCGTCGCTCTGCCGCCGGAGACGCTCGACGCGCGCTATCGCTTTCGTCCCGACCAGGCGCTGTATGTCATCGGCGTGCGCACCTGGAAGCTCCCGCGGCCGGCGGACGTGCAATTCCGCGACGAATACAGCGGCTGCAAGAGTTGGGTGAGTGTCGACGAAGAGATTGACGTCAGCGGCTCGATGCCGGTGCTCGACGAGGCGGAGTTGCAGACGAAGCTCGCCATCCATCGATTCCCTGTGGAACTGATCGCCGTCTTCTTCATGGTCCTCGCGGGCGGCGCGCTTCGCCGTCTTCGTGATGATCGCCACCGCGATGGCGCGGCGCGAGCAGGAAGGGCAGTCGCGGATGCCTTCGAGCGAACGCGATGCGATCGCCGCGTCGCTGCTCTTCCACGTCGTCGCTTCGAGCGGTGTTTCATCGGGCGACGCCATGCGCGCGGTGCGGCGCGGCGCCGGAATCGCGGCGCCGGTGACGACCGGCATCGACGTCACCAGCTGGGCCGACCGCTACGCGCAGCTCGCGACGCCGCAGCAGCGCGCCGGTCTGCTCGAGACCGCGGTGCAGCTCGTCCATTCGCCCGTGCCGGTGCGGCAATACGCGGCGCTCCTCGATCTCAACTTCGGCCTCGGCTTTCACACCGACGCGCTGGCGAAGCTGCGCGAGGTGTACGGATTTGACTACGTCGATCACGCGAAAGACGCGCGTCCGCGCCACGCCGATCGCGCCGGCAGCGGCGCGCCGCTCTTCGTCCGAGAGAAGCGCCCGCGAGCGCTCGGAATTGCTTGATGTTCTAGGAGTTGCGGGCACGCCGTCGCGGCAGGAGATCACCGCCGCGTATCGGAAGCTCGTCGCGCAACATCATCCTGACAAGTTTCACGCGGCGCCGCCCGCGGTGCAGGCGGACGCGGCCGCACGATTCATCGAAATCACGAAGGCCTATGAAGAACTATTGCTCATTTACCGCGAATGATTTATCATCCGCCGGTTCGGGGAATACCGGCAGTTTACCGTTTGTTCACAGCCCTTTTGCCAGCAATTCCCTCCAGTTGACCGTAGTATTTCATTGATCTGAGTCGCATTCGTGGACGGACGTGTCCGGTAACGATGACGGACGCGGTGATCCGCGTCGATTCTTTCTCCAGAGCCGCTACAGGCGACTCATTTTCGCTAACCCGCTGTGCAGGACCGAGTTGGGGAAACGTGTCCGGCCGGCAGTAACGATTTTATTTGCTCACGCATCTAATAACTGCACACGGCACGAAGGTTGAAGTTTTGTGTCGTTGACGTACGGGGAGACACGATGAAAACCGCGGAAGCTTACGAGCACGAACAGGGATGGGACTTCGAGAAGGCAGCGATGCCTTATGTCGACTCCCTGTACAACACGGCCTACCGCATGACGCGAAACTCCGAGGACGCCGAAGACCTCGTGCAGGAGACGTATCTCAAGGCCTACAAGTACTACGACAAGTTCGAAGAGGGAACGAACTTCAAGGCGTGGCTCTTCAAGATCATGAAGAACACGTTCATCAACAACTACCGGAAGAAGAAGCTCACCCCTCACAAGATCGATTTCTCGGAGATCGAAGAGTCGTACGAGCGGGTCATCCAGAAGAACGCGCCGGATCTGATTCGCGATCCGGAGAGCGAGATCTTCCAGGACATGATGGACGCGGACGTCAAGCGCGCCCTCGACTCGCTGCCGCATGACTACAAGATGGTCGTGCTGCTCGCGGACATCGAAGGCTTCTCGTACAAGGAGATCGCCGAGATCCTCGACTGCCCGGTCGGAACCGTGATGTCGCGCCTGTACCGCGGACGGAAGATGCTCGAGCGCACGCTGCTCGACTACGCCCGCAAGTACGGCTACATCCGCGGCGAGTCCGAGCCGGCCAAGATGCGCTCGCGCAAGGATGAGACGAAGGGCCGCAAGAAGAAGGACGACGCGCAGCCCGAAGAAGGCGAAGTGCAGGAGCCCGAGGAGAGCGACGAGGAAGTGTTGTTCGCCGACTCCGAGGAAGAAGAGTTCGAGTTCGAAGTCGAAGAGGAAGAGGAAGAGCAGTTCGAGATCGAGTAACTCCACGGATCGAACAAATCACCCGAGGCCGCGCTCACCAGCGCGGCCTTTTTTCTTTCCGTTACAAGGAATTCACACCATGGCTGGGCAGTTGCAGAGGGGCGAAGTCGCACCTCATGCCCATACCGGAAGGAACAAGCAGCAATGCTTTGTGACGAATACAAACGCGTGGTGTACTTCTTTCTCGACGGTTCCCTCGGCCAGCGAAAAGTGCTCGAGCTCGAAACCCACCTGCAGCTCTGTCACGACTGTGAAGAGCGCATGACCATCCAAAAGAAACTCCGCAATTTCATCCGCAAGCGCCTCAGTCCGATGGCTGCACCCGAACATCTGAAAGTTCGTCTCGTGCAGTCGCTCCGAGTCGTGGAGTAGCATTCGCGCGCTTGGCCGATGATCGACTGATTCTCGTATCCACCAATCCCAACAAGGGAATCGAAGCGGAGCGCATCCTCGGCGTTCCGCTTCTTCGCGTTGCGCTCGCGTTGCCGGAGATTCAGGCCGCCACGGTGGAAGAGATCACGCGCTACAAGCTCGAGACCGCGAAGACGAAAGGCTATCGGCGCCTCGTCGTCGAGGATGTTTCCCTCGGCTTCGACGAGCTCGGCAACTTTCCCGGCCCGTACGTGAAATGGCTGCTCGAAGCCGCCGGCGGAAAAGGACTCGCGGCCATCGCCTACGCGCTCAACAATCGCGCCGCGAAAGCGCAATGCTGTGTCGGCTACTGGGACGGCGCACAGGCGCACATGTTCCTCGGCGAGGCACCCGGCGAAGTGCTCGTGCATCCGCGCGGCGATCGCCACTTCGGATGGGACGCCTGGTTTCAGCCGCGCCACTCGAAGAAGACCTACGCCGAGCTCACGCCGGAAGAAAAGGATGAGCTGTCGCATCGAGGCAAGGCCTACCGCAAGCTCGCCGAGCACCTTGCACAGGAATCCGGACGGAAGTGATCCGGAATCTGGACAGCGGACGTTTCGAAATCGACACTGGATACGGCAAACCTCGCCTGTAACTCCCGCGTATTGAAGGATGTGACGTCAGACACGACGTCAGGCATGTCTGGCAGGCCGCTTGAACTATCGATCACTGACGAAAGGCAGGCAGCTATGTGGGTATTCGACGGAGAAGAATGGACGCAGGACGACGGCAGCGAACAGCCGAAGGCCAAACCGGCAACGGCGCGGCAGTGGGTCGACGAGCTCGTCCCTGAGCTTCAGGTGATCGAGATCGTTCCGCTCCGCAAGAACACGGATGTACCGCCGTTGCCCATGCCGTAATCAACATCATCCACGTGACGATGAGACGAGGCCGCGCGGAAAACGCGCGGCCTTCGCATTTTCAGCGCGGCGTGTAGCGCGCGAGAAAGTCGCGCATCAGCGGCTCGATCGCATCCGACGCGACGTGGAAGATGCGGTCGGAGTGATAGTTCCCTTCGATGTCGAGCACGTGCAGTTCCTTCGGCTCGCTCGCCGCTTCGTACAACGCCACGGAGTGGCCGTGATGAATCAGCCAGTCATTCTTCACGTGGATGAAGCACTTCGGCACGTGCACGTTCACGATGTCATCGACCGCGCGGATCTTCTGCAGCTTCCGCACGCCCCATGCGATTCGAGGGCGGTGCATCGCGTTCGAAACGGCGATGTGGCGATGAATCGTGAGCGGATTGATTTTCGGCGTGATCATCGCGAAGTCGGCGACGGGGGAGATCAGCAGCAGCGATGCGATCGGGAGCTCGTGGCGTGCCGCGGCAGAGATCGCGGTCGCGCCGCCGTACGAAAAGCCGAGCAGCGTGATCGTGGAGATCGTCGACGTCTCGAGCAAGCGGCGCGCGACCGCGTCGACGTCGTAATGCTCGTTCGCGTTGAAGCCGAACGTCCCCTCGCTCTCGCCGTGTCCGCGCGGATCCATGATCGCCGTGCGATAGCCCTCGGCGTGGAGCAGGTGCGCGAGATTGATCATCGACGGGTGTTTGCGATCCCGCCAGAAGCCCGGAATCACGAGCACCATCGACGGCGACGGCGCGTCGTAGACGTCGTAGTGGATGGCCGTTCCGTCGAAGGAAACGACGGTTCCGGTGGAAGGCTCGGGGACGGGATGGATCGCGGGTACGCTTGACATGCTCAGCCGTGTCTCTATGATATCGCCGCGTAGTTCAAAACGAGTTCCCGTCCAGGCGCGCTTTCAAGCGCGTTGCACCAAGTTCCTCGAAATGAGACGCAAAGTGAGGTGAGTCGGGCAACCCAGACTAACTATTCGTCTGAGACCGCACACATCAAAACAACACTTCGGATCGAAGATCCGAGAAAGTAAGGAGAAAGTACGCAATGAAGAAGTCCATGGTTGTGACCCTGATCGCGCTCCTCGTGGTCGCGATGCTCGCGGTGAGCTGTAAGAAGGAAGAGGCTGTGGTTGATACGGCCGCGACCGACACCTCGATGACCAGCGCCACCGACACGATGGCCACCGACACGATGGCCACCGACACGTCGACGACCACGATGACCACGACCGACACGATGGCCACCGACACGTCGGCCACCGGCGCCACCGGCATGACCGGCGCCACCGGCGCCCCGGCGTCGACTGGTACCTAGTCGTTTCGTTTCCTTCGGGTTTCACCCAACGCCCCGCCCGAAAGGCGGGGCGTTTTTGTTGTGCGGGGATTCGGGCATAAGTCGTGCTCCGGTTTCCCTGTTGGGTAGACTTCTGTCTAAACAAACGACGGAGGGAGGTGACGCTGGCACCCGGAGAGTGGAATTCGCACTCGAGACCTTCAAACGAAAACAAAAACCAACTCGAAGAGAGGATTTACGAATGAAGAAGAAAGTTCTCGTTCTCCTGGCGGCGTTGCTCGTCGTCATGGCTGTGGCGTGCACCAAGGAAACAACCGTGACCGAGACCAGTGAAACGTCCGTCACGACGGCCACCGACACCGGTGCGATGAGCACCGACACCTCGGCGACTTACAGCACCGCCACCGACACGATGGCCACCGACACCAGCGGCACCGGTACGATGACCGACACGTCGGCAACGGGCGCGACCGGCACCACCGGTACCAGCACCACGACCGGCACCGTGTCGACCACCACTACCTAATTGTGATTCGACGGGGCGGGCGCGAGCTCGCCCCGTTTTTTTGCTTCCAGATCGCGGCGCAGCAGTTCGTACACGCGCCGCGTTTCTGTTTCCGCCGCGCGCGCGTCGCCGCTGTTGTCGATCACGTAGTCGGCCTGCCGCAGTCGCTCCGCGCGCGGCATCTGATGCGCGATCCGCCGCGCCGCTTCCTCGCGCGTCATCCCTCGCCCCACCGCCCGCGCGAGCTGCACCTCCGGATCGACATCGATGACCACGATCCTGTCGTAGCGCTGCTTCCCGCCCGCCTCGAGCAGCAGCGTCGCCTCGACGATGTAGATCGCATCGTCGTCGCCGTGCGCGCGCATCATCCGCTCTTCTTCCGCGATCACGATCGGATGAATCAGCGCGTTCAGCTTCTGCGCTTCGGCCGCGTTCGCGAACGCGACGTCGGCGAGCTTCTTCCGATCGATCTCGCCGTCCGGACGCAGCACCGCCGTGCCGTACGTCCGCACGATCGCATCGTGGCCGGCGTTGCCCGGGCGATACAGCTTCGCCACGACGGCATCTGCGTCCACCGTCACGCAGCCGAGGGCCGCGAAGTTGCGGAGGATCGTCGACTTGCCGCTGGCGATGCCGCCCGTCAGGCCGACGCGCAGCATCAGCCGCGCCTCCGCTCCGCCGCCCGCACCGTGTTCTGCATCAGCATCGCGATCGTCATCGGCCCCACTCCGCCCGGCACGGGCGTGATCCAGCCGGCGACTTCTTTCGCCGCGGCAAAGTCGACGTCGCCGGTGAGCTTGCCGATACCGTCGACGACAAGTCGATTGATGCCGACGTCGATCACGATCGCGCCCGGCTTGATCATGTCCGCGGTCACGAAGCGCGCCTTTCCGATCGCGGCGATGAGGATGTCCGCTTCGCGCGCGACCGCGGCGAGATCGCGCGTACGCGAGTGGCAGATCGTCACCGTGGCATGGCGCTGCAGCAGGAGCGCGGCGACCGGCTTGCCGACGATGTCGCTGCGTCCGATCACCACGGCGTGCTTGCCTGCGATCGATTGCCCGGTCGACTCGATGAGCCGGATCACGCCTGCGGGCGTGCACGGCACGAGCGCCTCGCGTCCGAGGTGGAGGAGACCGACGTTGATCGGATGAAACCCGTCGACGTCTTTCGCGGGATCGATCGCGTCGATCACTTTCTTCGAGTCGATCTGCTTCGGCAGCGGTAGCTGCACGAGAATCCCGTCGACGGAATCATCGCCGTTCAGACGCGACACTTCCGCGAGCAGTTCCGCTTCGCTCATCGTTTCCGGATGGATGAGCTCCGTGCCCGTGAGCCCGAGCTCGCGCGCCTTCTTCGCCTTGTTGCGCACGTAAACCTCGGACGCGGGATCGTTCCCTACACGCACCGCGACGAGGCCGGGAGCGAAACCGAGCCGCGCGATCGCCTCCGCCACCTCCGATTCGATCTGTTTCGCGACCGCTTTTCCGTCGATGATCTCTGCGCTCACGCGGCGGCTTCTATCACAAACCGGTAGGGAAACCGCCGCGGCCGTCACTCCATCCATAGGGAGAATGAAAATGGCTGCGAAGAAAGCATCGAAGAAAGCGGCGGCAAAGAAAGCAGCTCCGACGAAGGGCGGCACGATCCGTTGTCAGAAGTGGGAAGCGTTTCACGACTTCATGCCGGGCACGACGCCGACATTGCGCGTGACGGGCGTTTGCTACACGCCGACGCCGGGCTACACGATCAAGCTCGTACCAGCGTCGCCGCAAGGGATCAACCCGAAGATCCTCATCCTCAACAAGGTCGTGACGCCGCCGAAGGGAATCGTGCCGCAGGTCATCACGAAAGTGGATGTGCGGTATGAAAAGAAGACGAAGACGAAGTACACGCACGTTCAGATCGAGCCTGACGGCAAGCAGATCAAAGTTCAGATCGTCGTTTGATGCCGCGCGGGAAGCGCCCGCGCCGCATCGCTGTTCCTCCCACCGCCGGGCGTAAACCACGCCAGCAGAGTCGGTTCAGGGAATGAATTCCTTGACACCCCCTGTTGGGCGATGTTACCGTTTTGGCCCTTTCCGAAAGGGAAGGTTGTGTTTCGTCTTTGAGCGATCAGCGGCGTAGCGCGGTCCACACCTCTCGTCGCAGGTCCATCAGGCAGAAGTGAACGTTTCAGGGAGAGTCATGCGTACCTATTTCCCCAAGAAGGGTGACATCGAACCGCGTTGGTTCGTCATCGACGCCGAAGGCAAAGTCCTCGGCCGTCTGTCGACCACCATCGCGAACATCATCTCGGGAAAGGCGAAGCCCACGTACACGCCGTTCCTCGATACCGGCGATCACGTGATCGTGATCAATGCCGAGAAGATCCTGCTGACCGGTAAGAAGGAGACGGACAAGCTGTATCGCCGTCACACGCTCTATCCGGGCGGACTGAAGGAGCGCGCGGCTCGCTTCGTGCGTGCCGAAAAGCCCGAGCGGATGATCGAAGAAGCCGTGTGGGGCATGCTGCCGAAGAACAAGATCGGCAGAAAGATGCTGAAGAAGTTGAAGGTGTATCGCGGCGCCAGCCATCCGCACGAGGCCCAGCAGCCCGAGCAGCTCGACGTCAAAGAGTAAACAACGGAGGATTCCTTGGCTTTGGTCGAATATTACGGAACGGGAAGACGCAAGACGTCGACGGCGCGGGTGCACATTCGTCCGGGATCGGGTGCGATCACGGTCAACCGCCGCTCGCTCGACAACTACTTCGGCAATGAAGTGCTGAAGATGATCATCAAGCAGCCGCTCTCCCTGACGGAGACGGTCGACAAGTTCGACATCGTCGTCACGGTCGACGGCGGCGGTCCGAGCGGCCAGGCCGGCGCGATCCGGCACGGCATCTCCCGCGCGCTGCAGGTCTACAACAGCGAGCTCCGCAAGCGTCTCAAGAAGGCCGGCCTCCTCACGCGCGATCCGCGCATGAAGGAGCGCAAGAAGTACGGACAGAAGGGCGCCCGCGCCCGCTTCCAGTTCTCCAAGCGCTAGTCCGATGGTTCTCCGGTTTCATTGCGTGTCAACGAAGGCAGGAGCGAGTCGTCGCTCCTGTCTTTTTGTTTGGTTCAACTGAACGTCAACGTCAAAGGAGGGTTCTCTTGGCAGTCTCTATTACGATGAAAGAGCTTTTGGAAGCTGGCGTGCACTTCGGTCATCAGACCAAGCGCTGGAATCCGAAGATGAAGAAGTACATCTTCGGCAAGCGCAATGGGATCTACATCATCGATCTGCAGAAAACGCTAAAGCTCTTTAAGGAAGCTTCCGCGTTCATCGCCGCACTCGCGTCCGGCGGTAAGCGCATCCTGTTCGTCGGCACCAAGCGCCAGGCGCAGGACGCCATTCTCGAGGAGGCCAACCGCTGCGGCATGTTCTACGTGAACAACCGCTGGCTGGGCGGCACTCTCACCAACTTCACGACCGTCCGCAAGTCCATCGAGCGCCTCAAGGAGATCGAATCCGTTCTCAATGACGCCGAGAAGGAGATGTCGAAGAAGGAGCGCGCGCAGCTCGACCACGAGCGCGACAAGCTCCAGAAGAATCTCATCGGCATCCGCGAGATGGACGGACTTCCCGATGCACTCTTCGTCATCGATCCGAAGAAAGAGTACATCGCGGTGAAGGAAGCGAAGAAGCTCGGAATCCCGGTGGTGGCGATCGTCGACACCAACTGCGATCCGGAAGACATCGACTACGTCATTCCGGGCAACGACGACGCGATCCGCGCGATCCGTCTGTTCACGCAGAAGATCGCCGATGCGGTCCTCGAGGGCTACAACCTCGCCGAGGAGCGCTACATCGGAACCGAGGACAAGGGTGAAGAAGCCCCGGTCGAGGCGATTCCCGCCGAAGCCGTTGCTCCCGAGATGCAGGCCGCCCCGGCGGTCTGAACCTACCGACTTTGATTGGAGTGGAGCGGCGGGCTCTCAGCCCGCCGTTCTCTCCCTGACGGCGGGCTGAGTGCCCGCCGCTCCACAATCCATACGAGGTGTTGAAATGATTACTCCCGCCATGATCAAGGAGTTGCGCGAGCAGACCGGCGCCGGGTTCGGCGACGTGAAGGCCGCGCTCACCGAGGCCAACGGCAACATGGAAGAGGCGACGAAGATCCTTCGCAAGAAGGGACTCGCCGCCGCGAGCAAGAAGGCCGGACGCGTCACCGCCGAGGGCGCGGTCGTCGCGCACGTCGCGGGCGACACCGGCGTGCTCGTCGAAGTGAACTGCGAGACCGATTTCGTCGGCCGCAACGAGAACTTCCGCAAGTTCGCCGAGGACGTCGCGAAAGCGGTCGCCCAGAGCAGCGCGGAGAACGTCGACGACTTTCTCAACGAAACGTGGCCTGGCGGCGACGAGACCGTGAATCAGAAGGTCGCCGAGCAGATCGCCGCGATCAAGGAGAACATCTCCATCCGCCGCTTCGCAAAATACCAGTCGCCGCAGGAAGCGGTGATCGGAACGTACATCCACGGCGGCGGCAAGATCGGCGTCATGGTCGAAGTCACCGGCAACGGCCAGAGCGTCAACTCCGAGGTGGCGAAGGACATCGCCATGCACATCGCCGCGGCCGAGCCGCGCTTCCTCCGCCGCGAGGACGTGACGGAGAAGGACCTCGACACCGAGCGCGAGATCGCCCGCGACGCGGCGGCGAAGTCCGGCAAGCCGGACAACATCGTCGAGAAGATGGTCCAGGGCAAGATGGAGAAGTTCTACGGCGAGGCCTGCCTCCTCGAGCAGCCGTACATCCGCGACGACAAGTCGACGGTGACGCAGTACCTGCAGCGCCGCGGCAAAGAAGCGGGATGCGAGCTCCTCGTGACGCGCTTCACGCGCTTCAAGCTCGGCGAGGGCATCGAAAAAAAGTCGGAAGACTTCGCGGCAGAAGTCGCGAGCTACATGAAGTAATCGCAAGGGCGGCCGTCACGGCCGCCCTTCTGATATAAACCGACTCGCATGCCGGAACCCAAGTACAAACGCATCCTTCTCAAACTCTCCGGCGAAGCGCTCATGGGTGGGCGGCGGACGGGCATCGATGCCGACACGCTGGCCGACATCGCCGACGAGATCAAGGAAGTGCAGCAGCTCGGCGTCGAGATCGCGATCGTCATCGGCGGCGGCAATATTTTTCGCGGCGTCACCGCGGCCACCGAGGGCATCGATCGCGTCGCCGGCGATCACATGGGCATGCTCGCCACCGTCATCAACGGCATCGCGTTGCAGGATGCCCTCGAGCGCCGCAACGTCAACACGCGCGTCACCACCGCCATCGCCATGGCCGAATTCGCGGAGCCGTTCATCCGCCGCCGCGCGATCCGCCATCTCGAAAAAGGGCCGCGTCGTCATCTGCGCCGCCGGCACCGGCAATCCCTTCTTCACCACCGACTCCGCCGCCGCGCTGCGCGCCGCGGAGCTGAAGTGCGACATCATCTTCAAAGCCACGAAAGTCGACGGGATCTACACCGCCGATCCCGAGAAAAACCCGAACGCCGAGCGGCTGCCGCACGTCACCTACCAGCGCGTGCTCGCCGATCGTCTCGAGGTCATGGACGCCTCCGCGATCGACCTCGCCCGCGGGAACAAGATTCCGATCTATATTTTCTCGCTGCGCGAGAAGGGCAACATCAAACGCGCACTGCTGGGAGAAGACGTCGGCTCCATCGTCTCCGACGAAATGCCGCCGGCCGCGTGAGGAGTGAAGCATGCCTGCGAATGAAGTAATCACTGATGTGAAACATCGAATGGACAGCGCGCTGATGTCCTTGAACGCGCATTTCAAAACGCTGCGCACCGGCCGCGCGAACGCGGCCATGCTCGACGGCGTGGTGGTCGACTACTACGGAACGCCGACGCCGATCGCGCAGGCGGCGAACGTGAAAGTGCCCGAGCCCGCGCTGATCGTCGTCGAGCCGTGGGACAAGTCGATGGTCGCGGTGATCGAGAAAGCGATCCGCAACTCCGATCTCGGGTTCAACCCGGCATCGGACGGCAAGGTCATTCGCGTGCCCGTGCCCATGCTCACCGAAGAGCGGCGCAAGGATCTCGTGAAGAAAGCGCATGGGATGGCCGAGGAGTCGCGCACCGCGATCCGCCAGGTGCGCCGCGACGGCAACGACAAGCTGAAGAAGATGCTCAAGGAGCACGGCATCTCCGAGGACGATGAGAAGCGCGCCCTCGACGAGATTCAGAAGCTGACCGACAAGCACATCGACGAAGTCGGGAACATCCTCAAGCACAAAGAAGCCGACATCATGGCGGTCTGATGCCGCTCGCCGTCATCGTTCCCGCCGCTGGTACCGGCTCGCGTTTCGGCGGCGGACTCCCCAAACAATTTCAGTCGCTCGCCGGCAAGCCCGTCATCCAGCACGTCATCGAGCGTTTCCTGCTCGACGAGCAGGTGACGCGGGTGATCGTGCCGGTTGCGGAAGTCCTGCTCGCGAACGTGAAGAACAGCGACCGGGTGTCGTTCGTCGCCGGCGGCGAAACGCGCCAGCAGTCCGTGATTCGCGGGCTCGCGGAAGCGGAGGATGTGGAGCTGATCGCCGTGCATGACGCGGCGCGCCCGCTCTTCAGCATCGAGATGTTTCACGCGGTCGTCGAAGCGGCGCGCGTGTTCGGCGCGGCGCTGCCGGTGGTTCCGGTGACGGATACGATTCACCTGATGAACAGCGACTCGACGGTCGCGCAGACGCTCGACCGCGCGATGCTCGGGGCCGCGCAAACACCGCAGTGTTTTCGCGCCGACCTGCTGCGGGACATCCTCGCGCGTGCCGAAGCCGAAGGCATCGACGGAACGGACGAAGCGGGACTCGCCGCGCGATTCGGCCATCGGGTGAAGGCGGTGCCGGGCGATCCGCGCAATCTGAAGATCACCGTCCCCGAGGATCTCGCGATCGCGGAGTCGTATCTGCAGCAGTGGAGCGCGACGTGATTCGTATTGGTCAAGGCGTGGACATTCATCCGTTCGCTGCCGAGCGACCGCTGATCCTCGGCGGCGTCCGCATCGCCGACAGCGGCGGCCTCGCCGGTCACTCCGACGCCGACGCCGTGCTGCACGCCATCACCGACGCGATCCTCGGCGCCGCCGGCGCGGGCGACATCGGCCAGTACTTTCCGTCGACGGACGAGCGCTGGCGCAACGCCGACTCCGCGCTCTTCGTGCGCGAAGCGCGCCGCGTCCTTATCGACAGGAACGCCGAGATCCAGAACGTCGACGTCACCATCATCGCGCAGCAGCCGAAGCTCTCGCCGCATCGCGACGCCATGGTCGCCTCGATCGCAACGCTGCTCGATCTTCCCGAAGGACACGTGAATGTGAAAGCGACGACGAGCGATCACCTCGGCTTCATCGGCAGGGGAGAGGGCATCTGCGCGATGGCCATCATCTGCGTGGTGACGCAATGACCGTCCGCGTTCGCTTCGCTCCATCGCCCACCGGCCACCTGCACGTCGGCGGCGCGCGCACGGCGATCTTCAACTGGCTTTACGCGAAGCGCCACGACGGCACGTTCATCATCCGCGTCGAAGACACCGACCAGGCGCGCTCCACGCGCGAGTCGGAAGAGCTGGTGCTCGACGATCTCCGCTGGCTCGGGCTGCATTGGGACGAAGGCCCGTTTCGCCAGAGCGAGCGCCTCGAGCTCTACTTGAAGTTCGGCCGCGAGTTGATGGAGCGCGGCGTCGCGTATCGCTGCTACTGCACCGAGGAAGAGCTCGAAGCGAAGCGCAAACAGGCGGAGATCGATGGACGTCCGCCGCACTACGATCTGAAATGCTGGATCAATCGGCGCGACGACGATGCGCCGCATGCGATCCGCTTCCACGTACCCGACGACGGCGATGTGACGATCAATGACCTGATTCGCGGCGAGATCACGTGGCGCAAGGAATCGCTCGGCGATTTCATTCTCATCCGCTCGGATGGCTTTCCGATCTACAACTTCTGCGTCGTCGCGGACGATCACGACATGCGGATCACGCACGTCATTCGCGCCGAGGAACATCTGACGAACACGCATCGCCAGGTGCTGATCTATCGCGCGATGGGTTGGGACGTGCCGCAGTTCGCGCACGTGTCGCTGATCCTCGGCCAGGACCGCTCCAAGCTTTCGAAGCGCCACGGCGCGACGTCGGTGAATGCGTATGCGGACGACGGCTATCTGCCCGAGGCGATGTTCAACTACCTCACGCTCCTCGGCTGGTCGCATCCCGAGGGCAAGGACGTCTTCACGCGCGAGGAAGCGATCGCAAACTTCTCGCTCGATCGCGTGAATCCCGCGCCGGCGGTGTTCGATCCGCAGAAGCTCGATTGGGTGAACGGCCAGTACATTCACGCGATGAGCGCGGCCGAGCTCGCGCCGCTCGTGCGACGTTTCTTCGACGTGCCGTGGCTCGAAGAAGGGATCGACGTCGTGAAGACGAGCGTGCATCGGTTGACGCAGTTTGCGGATGCGCTGCAGTTCGTCACCGAGTACACGCCGCCGACTGTCGACCGTGCCTTCGCGGAGAAACTCGCCGATGAATTGCGCGCGAACGGAGCGGAGGATTATCAGGGGATGGTCGAGCGGCTGAAAGTCGCGACGGGATTGAAAGGCAAAGCGCTGTTCATGCCGCTGCGCCTCGCCATCACCGGGCTCGATCACGGCCCCGAGCTCGTGCGCGCGATCCCGCTGCTGCAGCACGCAAGCGAAAGCGATCCGCGCGTCCTCTCGCCGCTCGCTCGAGTGGAGCGATGTATCGCCTGATCCGCAAACTGCTCTTCGCGCTCGACGCCGAGGACGCGCACGAGTGGACGACGGAGCAGATGCGGCACCTGCAGGAGATCCCGCTCGCGCTGCGCACGATTTCATACGTTTGCCGGCCGACGGCCACGCATTCACTCCTCGGCCTCACGTTCCGTTCCCGCATCGGCATCGCCGCCGGCTTCGACAAAAACGCGCAGCTGATGCCCTTCCTCGCCGCGCTCGGATTCGGCTTCCTCGAAGTCGGCACCGTCACGTTGCGCCCGCAGCCCGGCAACCCGCGCCCGCGTCTCTTCCGCCGGCGGCCCGACGCGTTGATCAATCGCATGGGCTTCAACAACGACGGCGCCGACGCGATCGCATCGCGTCTTCGCTCCGCGCCGCGCAACGTTCCCATCTTCGTCAACGTCGGAAAAAACCGCGACGTCCCTCTCGACCGCGCCGTCGAAAACTACGTCGAGTGCTACCGCCGCGTCGCGCCTGCACGCCGATGCCGCGGTGCTCAATCTCTCCTCGCCGAACACGCCCGGCCTGCGTGATCTGCAAAAGCCCGAGCACCTCGAATCGCTCCTGAACGCTGTTCGCTCCGTGCGCAGCGGCCCGATCCTCATCAAGATCGCCCCCGATCTCGACGACGTGCAGATCGCCGAGATCACGGACGTTTGCGTCAGACTCGCCGACGGCATGATCTGCACGAACACGACAATCACCGAGGGCGGCGGCCTCTCCGGAAAACCGCTGCGCGAAAAATCGAGGAGCGTGCTCGCGAAAGTGCGCGCGCGCGCCGGCGCCGAGTACCCGCTCATCGGCGTCGGCGGCGTCTTCACGAAAGACGACGTTCGCGAGAAGATCGACGCGGGAGCGAATCTCGTGCAGCTCTACACGAGCTTTGTTTACGAAGGACCGATGATTGCGAAGAGGCTGGCGTCGTGATCGTTTACGGCGTCAACCCCGTGCTCGAAGCGATCCGCTCGCACCCGGCGCGCGTTCGCTACATCGCTATCGCGCACGAACAGAGCGCACGGCTGCAGAAGGTGCTTGCAGAGGCGAAGCAGGCGAATGTCGCGGTGCGCACACTGCCCGCGCTGCAAATCGCCAAGCTTGCCGGACGCGGCGTGCACAACGGCGTCGTCGCCGAGGTGCACGAGGCCGCCTACGCCGACTTCGACGACGTCGTCGCGCGCGACACCACGAAGTTCGTCCTCATCCTCGACGGCATCACCGATCCTCAGAACTTCGGCGCGATCCTTCGCGTCGCCGACGGCTTCGCCGTCGACCTCGTCGTCATCCCTGAGCACGACAGCGTGGGCCTGACACCCGCGGCCGTCAAAGCATCCGCCGGCGCATCGGAGTGGGTCGCGGTCGCGCAGGTCACGAACCTCGCCCGCACGATCGAATCGCTGAAGAAAGCCGGCTACTGGGTCTACGCAGCGGCCGCGGACGGCGATCGCGCGGACAAGATCGACTTCTCCGGCAAAGTCGCGCTGGTGATGGGCAGCGAAGGCAAAGGCGTGCGCCGAAACGTGCTCGAGCACTGCGACCGCACGGTCGCCATCCCCATGTTCGGCCACGTCGACAGCTTCAACGTCGCGTCCGCCGCGGCGGTCTTGTGCTACGAGGTGGTGCGCCAAACGCGATGAAATTTCAACCACTTGCCTGCCGTTTGGCCTTTCTGCTATAACCCGCAGTTCCTCGGCCGCCGCCGTTGCAGCTCCACCTCATGCTTCATCGGTCAGGCTGATTGTGTCTTTGAAATCATGCAGTTGGCGCTGGCATAGCTCAGTTGGTAGAGCAGCTGATTTGTAATCAGCAGGTCGCGGGTTCGAGTCCCGTCGCCAGCTCCAGAAGAGTGCAAACAAGCGGAGAGTTGGCTGAGCGGTCAAAAGCAGCAGACTGTAAATCTGCCGGGCCACGCCCTACGAAGGTTCGAATCCTCCACTCTCCACCAATTTCCAGCGCGGGAGTAACTCAGTTGGTAGAGTCACAGCCTTCCAAGCTGTTGGTCGCGGGTTCGAGCCCCGTCTCCCGCTCCAGAGTCTGATTCGGAAACAAGTTTCGCCCTCGTAGCTCAGGGGTAGAGCACGTCCTTGGTAAGGACGGGGTCACGAGTTCAAATCTCGTCGAGGGCTCCATCAAAATCGTTCGATCAACGGGGTAAAGCATGGCAGCGCAGCGCGAGATCATCACGCTTCAGTGCACCGAGTGTAAACGGCGCAACTACACCACCACGAAGAACAAGAAGACCACGACCGAGAAGCTCGAGCTGAAGAAGTTCTGCCGGCACGATCGGAAGCGGACTGTTCATCGCGAAACCAAGTAGGGAATATCAAGGGAAAGCATTGCTTTCTCAGCTTTTTGCGGCTCTGCAGGCCAATAGCTCAACTGGCAGAGCAGCGGTCTCCAAAACCGCAGGTTGGGGGTTCGAGTCCCTCTTGGCCTGCCAAATTTCATCGCAGTTCTCCGCTGTGAACGCACAGTAGAGAACTGCCTCGGGGTTTTTTAATGGCGGAAGAGAAAGAAACCAGCAACGCGATCGTCGCAAAACCGAAGCAGTGGGCGCTCTCCACGCGAGAGTTCTTCCGCGACGTTTCTTCGGAAATGAAGAAGGTCACCTGGCCGACGCGCCAGGAAGTCATCGGCACGACGGCGGTGGTGATCGTCTCCACCATCGTCTTCGCGATCTTCCTCTGGGGCTGCGACGTCGCCTTCTACAAAGCAATCGACTTCCTCTTCACCAGATTCGGCGCGGGCACATAAGGCATCTGATGGTCGAAGCAGCTTCCAAGCAGTGGTACATCGTCCACACCTACTCCGGGTTCGAGGAGCGGGTGAAGGAGAACCTCACCCAGCGCATCGACGCGCTCGGGATGCGGGAAAAATTCGGCGAGATCAAGATCCCGACTGAAACGCTCGTGGAGATGAAGGGCGGCAAGAAGCGCGAAGTGCAGCGCAAGTTCTTCCCCGGCTACATCCTCGTCGAGATGGAAATGTCCGACGACGCCTGGCACCTCGTGAAGAACACGCCGAAGGTCACGGGCTTCGTCGGCACCGGCAAGAAGCCGACGCCGCTCACGCCGGAAGAAGTCGACCAGATCCTGACGCAGGTCGTCACGACGAAAGAAAAGCCGAAGCCCAAGCACGTTTACGAGCACGGCGAGCACGTGCGGATCATCGACGGTCCGTTCACGAACTTCACCGGTGTGGTCGAGGAAGTGAACCTCGACCGCAACACTCTCAAAGTCATGGTCACGATCTTCGGGCGCTCCACGCCCGTCGAACTGGACTTCTTGCAGGTGAGCCGCTACGACGCCACCGAGGAGCCGGCCCCGAGCGGGTCGAAGAGATAACGAGAACAAGGATTCACGATGGCTAAGAAAATCACCGGATACATCAAGCTCCAGATTCCCGCGGGACAGGCAACGCCCGCTCCGCCCGTCGGCCCCGCGCTCGGCCAGCACGGCGTGAACATCATGGAGTTCTGCAAGACGTTCAACGCGCGTACGGCGAAGGACCAGGGCCTCATCATCCCGGTCGTCATCACTGTCTTCTCCGACCGCACGTTCACGTTCGTGACGAAGACGCCTCCCGCGTCGATCCTGCTCCTGAAAGCCGCCGGCATTCAGAAGGGATCGGGCGTGCCGAACAAGAACAAGATCGGCAAGGTCACGCGCAAGCAGGTCGAAGAGATCGCGCGTCTCAAGATGCCCGACCTCAACGCCGCGAGCGTCGAAGCCGCGATGAAGACCGTCGAGGGCACCGCGCGCTCGATGGGCATGGAAGTGACGGACTAACAGTCCGTCATCCTGAGCTGCGTAGACAGCGAAGGATCTCGTGCAGGAGATCCTTCGCCGTCTTCGCCGCTCAGGATGACGAAGAAGCGCTCCAGCGCGTAGCTGGACAAATGTAGGAGGCTCCTAACCAGAGCCGCTAACACTACAAGGAGGAAATTTGGCCAAACACGGCAAGAAGTATCGCGCTGCCGCGGAGAAGGTCGAAAAGCGTCCGTATCAGCTGGACGAAGCGTTCGGGTTGCTCAAGCAGCTCGCGTACGCCAAGTTCAATGAGACGGTCGAGCTTTCGATGCTCCTCGGCGTCGATCCCAAGCACGCCGATCAAATGGTCCGCGGCACGACCGTGCTCCCGCACGGCACCGGCCAGACCAAGCGCGTGCTCGTGATCGCACAGGGCGACAAACAGCGTGAGGCGCAGGAAGCCGGCGCCGATTACGTGGGCGGCGACGACATGGTCGAGAAGATTCAGGGCGGTTGGACTGACTTCGACGCCGTCATCGCCACTCCCGACATGATGCGCTCCGTCGGCAAGCTCGGAAAGGTCCTCGGTCCTCGCGGACTGATGCCCAATCCGAAAACCGGCACCGTCACGTTCGACGTCGCCAAGGCACTGCAGGAGATCAAAGCCGGTAAGGTGGAGTTCCGCGTCGACAAGACCTCGATCATCCACGTTCCGGTCGGCAAGATCTCGTTTTCCGCCGATCAGCTGAAGGACAACGCCTCGGCGATCATCAACGCCGTCCGCAAGGCGAAGCCGCCCGCGGCGAAAGGGAAGTACGTCCGCTCGATTTACATCTCTTCGACGATGAGTCCCTCGGTTGCGATCGACACGGCCGTCGCCGAGACCAAGGCGGAATAGGAGACGCTATGAAAAACCGCGAAGAAAAAGCGCAAGCGATCTCCGACTTCACCGAAGGCATCGGCTCCGCCACGAACGCGTTCGTGCTCGATTTCAAGGGCATCACCGTTCCGCAGGTCACCGAGCTGCGCAAGCAGGTCCGCGAGTCGGGTTCGCATTACATCGTCATCAAGAACACCCTCGCCCTCATCGCCGTCAAAGACACGCCGCTCACGAAACTGACCGGACACTTCAGCGGCATGACCGCGGTGGCCTACAACACCACCGACGCGGTCGCGCTGGCCAAGGTGCTCACCAAGTTCGCCAAGGACGTTCCCGCCGTGCAGTTCAAGGGAGCGATGCTGGGCGGGCAGGTCGTCGCCGCGACCGAGGTGGCGAACATCGCCAACCTTCCGTCGCGCGACGAGCTCGTTTCGAAGCTGCTGTATCTGCTGCAGTCGCCGATCCGCGGTCTCGCGACCGTGCTCGCGGCGAACATTCGCAACCTTGCGGTCGTCATCGACCAGGTTAGACAACAAAAAGAAGAGACGGCCTAACGCCGTCAGGAAAAATTGGAGGAAAATATGGCCGTTTCTACTGAAGATTTTGTGAAGCAGATTGAGACGATGACGGTTCTCGACCTGGCGAACCTCGTCAAGGCGCTCGAAGACCGTTTCGGCGTTTCCGCCGCTGCCGCCGCGCCCGTCGCGGCTGCCGCCGGCCCGGCTGCGGCCGCGGCTGCCCCGGTCGAGGAGCAGACCGAGTTCACGGTCACGCTCAGCGAAGTCGGCGACAAGAAGATCAACGTGATCAAGGCGGTCCGCGAAGTGACCTCCCTCGGTCTGAAGGAAGCCAAAGACCTCGTCGAAGGCGCGCCACAGACCATCAAGGAAGGTGTCTCCAAGGAAGAGGCCGAGAAGATCAAGAAGGTCTTCGAAGAGGCCGGCGCCAAAGTCACCGTCAAGTAAGTCGTTCAGTTTCAAATTGTTCCGGGCGGTGCAATTGCATCGCCCGGAATGCTGTTCTGTTGTACATCTCACCGGGCCAGAGAGGGGGGAGCGGCCTTCTCATAGCGCCCACAAATCGCGTGATTACCGTGCTGCGTCGCCTGCAGCCCGGCCTCACCTAGAACGCGACATAGAGGAGTCCCATCGAATGAACGGAGCCATGCCGAAACAGGAGCCGGTTCGTCACGACTTCTCCAAGATTCGCAGCTATATGGCGCTGCCGAATCTGATCGACGTCCAGAGAAAGTCCTACGAGCGCTTCCTGCAGATGAACCTCCTCCCCGAGGAGCGGGAGGACACCGGATTGCAGTCGGTGTTTACCAGCGTCTTCCCCTTCAGCGATTTCCGGGAGACCTGCTCGCTCGACTTCGTCCGCTACTCCATCGGCAACTGGGAGTGCAAGTGCGGTCAGCTCAAGGGCCTCGAGCACCTGCGCATGACCTGCGCGAATTGCGGCAACAAGATCATCACCGATCACCCGCACGAAGAGACCGTCAACTGCCCGTCGTGCGGCGTCATCAACAAGAACCGCGTCGAAGTCTGCGACATCTGCGGCAACCCCGTCGATCTGCAGATGAAGTACTCCGTCGAGGAGTGCCAGGAGCGCGGCATGACCTACAGCGTTCCGCTGAAGGTCACCTTCCGCCTGTTCGTCTATGACAAGGATCCGGACACGGGCGTGAAGCACATGCGCGACGCCAAGGAAGAAGAAGTCTTCTTCGGCGACATCCCGCTGATGACCGACAACGGTACGTTCATCATCAACGGAACCGAGCGCGTCATCGTCTCGCAGCTCCACCGCTCGCCGGGCGTCTTCTTCACGAAGGAAAGCGCGCACACCTTCCTCGCGAAGATCATCCCGTACCGCGGCTCCTGGGTGGAGTTCGAGTACGACCAGAAGAACATCCTCTACGTCCGCATCGACCGCAAGCGCAAGTTCCTCGGAAGCGTCTTCCTCCGCGCGCTCGGTCTCACCACGGACGAAGAGATCCTTCGCCAGTTCTACACGCCGATCAAAGTACGCGTCGACGACAAGGGCGCCGAGCTCTCGTTCGACAAGCGCGTGCTCGATCAGGAAGAAGCGAAGGAGCGTCATTCGATTCGCGGCCGCCGCGCCGTCCGCACCGTCTTCGCCGGCATCAAGCTCGATCAGAAGATGGCCGACGCGCTGACGAAGACCAACGAAGCCAAAGTCCGCGTCGACTACGCCGCGCTCGACAAAGCCGTGTTCCTCAGCGACGTCGTCGACGTCAACACCGGCGAAGTCCTCTTCGAGGCCAGCGAGACCGTTCCGGCCGACTGGGCGGAAGTTCTCCGCGAGCACAGCGTCGGAGAGATCGACGTCTTCTTCCCGGAGTGGGATCTCGTCTCCGACATCCTGCTCAACACCGTCCGCAAAGACACCTCGAAGTCGTTCGAGGCGGCGATCATCGAGATCTACCGCCGCATGCGCCCGGGCGATCCTCCGACTCTCGAGTCGGCCAAAGCGCTCTTCGAAGGCATGTTCTTCGACGCCCGCAAGTACGACTTCTCGCGCGTCGGACGCTTCAAGTTCAACATCAAGCTCGATCTCCAGTCGCCGGTCACGCAGAAGACCATGACGCCGGAAGATTTCTACGTCGTCATCAACTACCTGCTCCGCCTGCGCAAGGACGTCGGCCGCGTCGATGACATCGACAACCTCGGCAACCGCCGCGTCCGCGCGGTGGGCGAGCTGCTCGAGAATCAGTTCCGCATCGGCCTCGTGCGCATGGAGCGCGCGATCAAAGAGAAGATGTCGGTCCATCAGGACATCGACTCGGCGATGCCGCACGACCTGATCAACTCCAAGCCCGTCATCGCGGCGATCAAGGAGTTCTTCGGTTCCTCGCAGCTCTCGCAGTTCATGGATCAGACGAATCCGCTGAGCGAAGTCACGCACAAGCGCCGCCTCTCCGCACTCGGACCGGGCGGACTCTCTCGTGAACGCGCCGGATTCGAAGTCCGCGACGTGCACCCGACGCACTACGGCCGCATCTGCCCGATCGAGACGCCGGAAGGTCCGAACATCGGACTCATTTCGTCGCTCGCGTGCTACGCGCGCATCAACGAGTACGGCTTCATCGAGTCGCCGTACAAGAAGGTCCAGGACGGCCGCGTCCACGATCACTACCGCGTGGCGAAAGTCGGCGACGCCAATTTCACCCTCGGTCAGATCGTCGAGAAGCGCGAGCTGCAGAAGGAAAACAGCCGCATCGCGAAGGAAAACGCCGCGAGCGCCGGCGCGAAGAAGAAGTCGCTGCTGCAGCCGGCGGAAGCCGAGCCGTACGCGTTCTATCTCTCCGCGTGGGATGAAGAGCGCTACACCATCGCCCAGGCGAACGTGATGCTCGACGATGACGGCAATCTCGTCCACGACCGCGTCATCGCGCGTCAGTCGGGCGACTTCGTCTCCATCGAGAAGGAGAAGGTCGACTTCATCGACGTCTCTCCGAAGCAGCTCGTCTCCGTCGCCGCTTCGCTCGTTCCGTTCCTCGAGAACGACGACGCGAACCGCGCGCTCATGGGCGCGAACATGCAGCGCCAGTCCGTGCCTCTGCTCCGCACCGAGTCGCCGCTCGTCGGCACCGGCATGGAGAACGTCGTGGCCAAAGACTCCGGCGCAGTCGTGCAGTGCAAGCGCGGCGGCGTGGTCGACCTCGTCGACTCGAACCGCATCATCGTTCGCGTCGAAGCGGAAGATCAGGAGACCGGCGAGACGAAGGAGTTCGGCGCCGACATCTATCAGCTCATCAAGTTCAAGCGCTCGAACCAGAACACCTGCATCGCGCAGAAGCCGGTCGTGCGTGAAGGCCAGCGCGTGCGCAAGGGCCAGGTCCTCGCGGACGGTCCCTGCACCGACGCCGGCGAGCTCGCCCTCGGCCGCAACATCCTCGTTGCGTTCATGCCGTGGCGCGGCAACAACTTCGAGGACGCGATTCTCGTGTCCGAGAAGCTCGTGAAAGAGGATTACTACACCTCGATTCACATCGAGGAGTTCGAGATCGAAGCGCGCGACACCAAGCTCGGTCCCGAAGAAATCACCCGCGACATCCCGAACGTCAGCGAGTCCGCACTGCGCGATCTCGACGAGAGCGGCATCATCCGCATCGGCGCGACCGTCAAGCAGGGCGACATCCTCGTCGGCAAGGTCACGCCGAAGGGCGAGACCCAGCTCACTCCCGAAGAGAAGCTGCTCCGCGCCATCTTCGGTGAGAAGGCCGGCGACGTTCGCGATGCCTCGCTCAAGACGCCTCCCGGAATCGAAGGCACGGTCGTCGACGTGAAGATCTTCTCGCGCAAGGGTGTCGACAAAGACATGCGCGCGAAGTCGATCGAAGAAGGCGAGATCGAGCGGATGAATCGCAACATCCAGGACGAGATCCGCATCATCACCGACGCCCGCAACAAGAAGATCTCGGAAGTGCTCGCGGAGAAGAAGCTGCAGCGCGACGTGGTCGACTTCAAGACCGGCGATGTGCTCGTCCGCAAGGGCGAGGCCGCCGAGCGCGAGACCGTCAATCGCCTCAGCCGCCGCGAGCTCCTCGCGCTGCCGGTCGACGAAGAGACGCGCGAGACCGTGCGGATGTTCGTCGAGCGCGCCGAGAACCGCATCCGCGTGCTGGAGCAGAAAGCCGAAGAGCGGCGCGAAGACCTGCAGAAGGGCGACGAGCTGCCTCCCGGCGTCATCAAGATGATCAAGGTCTACGTCGCCATGAAGCGCAAGCTGAGTGTCGGCGACAAGATGGCCGGACGCCATGGAAACAAAGGCGTCATCAGCCGCATCCTCCCCGAGGAAGACATGCCGTACATGCCGGACGGCACGCCGGTCGAGATCGTTCTCAACCCGCTGGGCGTGCCTTCGCGCATGAACGTCGGTCAGATCCTCGAGACGCACCTCGGCTGGGCCGCGCGTACGCTCGGTCTCCACTTCTCAACGCCTGTCTTCGACGGCGCGACCGAGGCGGAGATCAAGCTGCAGCTTCAGGCATCCAGCCTGCCGAGCGACGGCAAGACCGAGCTTTTCGACGGCATGACCGGCGAGAAGTTCGAGCAGAGGGTCTGCGTCGGCTTCATCTACATGCTCAAGCTCTCGCATCTCGTCGACGACAAGATTCACGCGCGGTCGATCGGACCTTACTCGCTTATCACCCAGCAGCCGCTCGGTGGCAAGGCGCAGTTCGGCGGTCAGCGTTTCGGAGAGATGGAAGTGTGGGCTCTCGAAGCGTACGGAGCCGCGTACACGCTGCAGGAACTGCTCACGGTCAAGTCGGACGACGTCGAAGGACGCTCGAAGATTTACGAAGCGATCGTCAAGGGCGAGGTTCCGGATGATCCGGGCCTGCCCGAGAGCTTCAACGTGCTCGTTCGCGAGCTGCAGTCGCTCTGTCTCGATGTCGAACTTCTAAAGGAATAACCCTTCCCCCTCTCCCCGCAAGCGGGGAGAGGGGCAGGGGTGAGGGGCAGTATGGGACGCAGAGTCACGCTGTCGAGAATGCCGAATGAAACGTGCCGTGCTTGTCACGGCATCGGATCCATCCGCATGACCGTCCACTTCCACAGTGGCGATCACGAATGGGAAACCCCCTGCTGGGAGTGCTTCGGCACCGACATCAAACTGCAGTTCCCGCATCCGACGACGTCTGACAATTGATTACAAATCGCTCCTAACAGGGAGGCGCAAATTGGAAAGCTTCAACGCACTGTTTCAACCGGCAAAGCCGCAGGCGATCAACGATTTCAACGCCATCAAGATCAGCCTCGCTTCTCCGGAAAAGATCCGGTCGTGGTCGTACGGCGAAGTCACCAAGCCGGAAACGATCAACTACCGTACGTTCAAGCCGGAGCGCGACGGTCTGTTCTGCGCGAAGATCTTCGGCCCGATCACTGACTGGGAGTGCTTGTGCGGCAAGTACAAGCGCATGAAACACCGCGGCGTCATCTGCGACAAATGCGGTGTCGAAGTCACCAAGTCCAAGGTCCGCCGTGAGCGCATGGGCCACATCGAGCTCGCCTCGCCGGTCTCGCACGTCTGGTTCTTCAAGGGCCTGCCGTCGCGCATCGGTCACCTGCTCGACATCAGCCTGCGCGATCTCGAGCGTATCCTCTACTTCGAGTCGTACGTCGTCATCGACACCGGCGACCTCGAAGGCGTCATTCACGAAAAAGAACTGCTGCCCGAAGAGCGCTATCGCGAGCTCCGGTCGCAGTACGGCGACGTCTTTGTCGCCAAAATGGGTGCGGAAGCGATCAAAGAGCTTCTGCGCCGCGTCAACGTCGAAGAGCTCAGCGACGAGCTGCGCCTCATCATGCGCACCGAGACGTCGCAGATCAAAAAGCTGAAGGCCGCGAAGCGGCTGAAAGTCGTCGACGCGTTCCGCAAGTCGGGACATCGTCCCGATTGGATGATCCTCGACGTGATCCCGGTCATTCCGCCGGAGCTGCGCCCGCTCGTGCCTCTCGACGGCGGCCGCTTCGCGACGTCCGATCTCAACGATCTCTATCGCCGCGTCATCAACCGCAACAACCGTCTCAAGAAGCTCCTCGAGCTCCGCGCGCCGGACGTCATCGTCCGCAACGAAAAGCGCATGCTTCAGGAAGCGGTCGACGCGCTCTTCGACAACGGCCGCCGCGGCCGCGTGCTCAAGGGCTCGAACAACCGCCCGCTCAAGTCGCTCTCCGACACGCTCAAAGGCAAGCAGGGCCGCTTCCGTCAGAACCTGCTCGGCAAGCGCGTCGACTACTCGGGCCGTTCGGTCATCGTCGTCGGACCGGAGCTGAAGCTCCACCAGTGCGGTCTGCCGAAGAAGATGGCCCTCGAGCTGTTCAAGCCGTTCATCTATCACAAGCTCGAGCAGCAGGGACTCGTCGGCACGATCAAGGCCGCGAAGGAGCTCGTCGAGCTGCAGACCAACGAAGTGTGGGATGCGCTCGAGAGCGTCATCAAAGAGCATCCGGTTCTTCTGAACCGCGCGCCGACGCTCCACCGCCTCGGCATCCAGGCCTTCGAGCCCGTGCTCGTCGAAGGCAAGGCCATCAAGATCCACCCGCTCGTCTGCACCGCGTTCAACGCCGACTTCGACGGCGATCAGATGGCCGTGCACGTGCCGCTGTCGCCGAAGGCGCAGGTCGAGTCGCAGGTGCTGATGCTCGCGTCGAACAACATCCTCTCGCCGGCGCACGGCAAGCCGCTCGCCGTTCCGTCGCAGGATCTCGTGCTCGGTTGCTACTACCTCACCAAGTCGAAGCCGGGGGCGAAGGGCGAGGGGAAGGCCTTTGGCAGTTTCGATGACGTGATGATTGCGCTGCAGGCCAATGAGGTCGAGCTGCTCACGGCGATCCGCGTGCGCGTCAGCGGCCGTTTCATGGATCTCACCAAGCACTTCAACGACCAGGACGTCGTGCACTGCGAAGTGCAGGACCTCGATCGTAAGCTGATCGAGACCACCGTCGGCCGCGTGATCTTCAACACGCACGTTCCGGAGGAGATCCCGTACATCAACGGTCTCCTCAAGAAGAAAGGCCTGCAGGATCTCGTCAACTACTGCTTCATCAACTACGGCAACGCCAAGACCGTCGAAATGCTCGACAGCCTCAAGGACCTCGGCTTCCTCTACGCGACGAAGGCCGGCGTCTCCATCGGCGTCGACGACATGGTCATTCCGGCGCGCAAGCAGGAGATCGTCGAGACCGCGCGCCGCGCGGTGCTCGAGGTCGAGCGCCAGCGCCTCGACGGTGCGATCACGCACGGCGAGCGCCACAACAAGATCATCGACATCTGGCACCGCGCCACCGAGAACGTCTCGGATGAGATGTTCTCCGACATGCGTCGCGTCGAAGCCGAGAGCGGCGAGTTCAACCCCATTTTCATGATGGCCGACTCCGGCGCCCGCGGTTCGAAAGAGCAGGTTCGCCAGCTCGCCGGCATGCGCGGACTGATGTCCAAGCCGTCGGGCGAAGTCATCGAGACGCCGATCACCGCGAACTTCCGCGAAGGCCTCTCGGTGCTGCAGTACTTCATCTCCACGCACGGCGCGCGTAAGGGTCTCGCCGACACCGCGCTCAAGACCGCGGACTCCGGTTACCTCACGCGCCGTCTCGTCGACGTCGCGCAGGACGTCATCATCACCGAGCAGGATTGCCAGACCTTCGACGGCATCGTGGTCACGCCGATCATGGAAGGCGGCGACATCCTCGAGCCGCTGCGCGACCGCATCGTCGGCCGCATTGCGCAGGAAGACGTCTACGATCCGCTCACGGGCGATCAGCTCGTCACGCAGAACGAAGAGTTGGCCGACGAGCTCGCGAACGCGATTCAGGAAGCGGGCATCGAGCAGGTGAAGATCCGTTCGGTGCTCACCTGCGAAACGCGCCGCGGCGTGTGCCGCCGCTGTTACGGTCGCAACCTCGCGAGCGGCAAGCTCGTCGAGATCGGCGAGGCCGTCGGCGTCATCGCTGCCGAGTCGATCGGCGAGCCCGGCACGCAGCTCACGATGCGTACGTTCCACGTCGGTGGTACCGCATCGCGCGTCTCCGAGCAGTCGAAGCACGAAGCGACGTCGCCCGGCCGCGTGCAACTCGTCAACGTCACCACCGTCACGAACAAGAACGGCGATCTCGTCGTCGTCAACCGCAACGGCAAGCTGCTCATCCTCGAAGACATTCAGACGCGGAAGGGAAAGAAGGCCGCGGAAGTTCAGGTCGCGCCGCGTGAGAAAGAGCGCTACGCGCTGGTCTACGGCTCGACGCTGAAGGTCAACGAAGGCCAGCACGTTGAAGCCGGCCAGCCGCTCGTCGAATGGGATCCGTTCACGTCGGCGGTGCTCACCGAAGTCGGTGGAAAAGTCACCTTCAAGGACATCGTCGAAGGCGAGAACGTCCGCGAAGAGACTGATAAGGTCACCGGTCTCACGCAGATGGTCATCGTCGAGTCGGCAACGGCCGAGAAGCGCACCCCGACCCTCATCATCAAAGCCGGCAAGGGCGAAGAGAAGAAGTACCTGCTGCCGACCGGTGCCCACGTCATGGTCCACAACGGCCAGGACGTTCACCCGGGCGACATTCTCGCGAAGATTCCTCGCGCGACCACGAAGACCAAGGACATCACCGGTGGTCTTCCGCGCGTCGTCGAGCTCTTCGAAGCCCGTCACCCGCGCGACAAGGCCGTCATCACCGAAGTCGACGGCACCGTGCATCACGGCGCGATCGTCAAAGGCATGCGCCGCATCATTGTCGAGACCGACGAAGGCACGCGCCACGAGTACAGCGTTCCTCGCTCCGTGCACGTCAACGTGCAGGAAGGCGAGCGCGTGCGCGCCGGCGACCCGCTCATCGACGGTCCGATCGACCCGCACGACGTCCTCGCCGTTCTCGGCATCAAGGAACTGCAGCGCTACCTCGTGGACAAAATCCAGGAGGTCTACCGCTCGCAGTCCGTTGCCATCAACGACAAGCACATCGAAGTCATTTGCCGCCAGATGCTCCGCAGCGTGCGCGTGACGCGAGTCGGCGACACCGATTTCCTCGTCGACGAGCAGGTCGATCGCTTCCGCTTCATGGAAGAGAACGAAAAGGTCATGAACCGCGGCGGCGAGCCCGCCGACGGCGTGCCCCTCCTCCTCGGCATCACCAAGGCGTCTCTGTCGACGGAGTCGTTCATTTCCGCCGCCAGCTTCCAGGAAACCACGCGCGTCCTCACGGAGGCGGCGATCGCCGGCCGTGTCGACTACCTGCGTGGCCTGAAAGAAAACGTCATCGTCGGCCGCCTCATCCCTGCAGGAACCGGCATGCCCACGTATCGCGACATCTACCTCGAAAAGGACGAAGCCCCGGCCCAGCCCTCGCTCGAGGAACTGCTGCAGCGCGAAACCGAAGAAGAAGACGCCCTCTCCTTGGCCGACTTCGACGACGAACAGTAATTATCCCTGGTGGAGGACAGACATCCTGTCTGTCCTCCCCTCTCCCCTCCGTAGAATCCTTGCAATTTTCCCCGTAATTGCTCACGCTTTTTATGCGTGCAAGGCAATCAGCCGAAATTGCTCGACCGCTTACGCGACGCCATCCGCTCGCGGCATTACAGCCCGCGCACGGAAGAAGCCTATGTGGGCTGGGTCCGGCGCTTCATTCTCTTTCACGGTAAACGGCACCCGTCGTCGATGGGTGCCGAAGAAGTCAATGCCTTCCTGACCACGCTCGCCGTCGATCAGGACGTCGCCGCTCCCACGCAGTCACAGGCCCTTGCGGCGATCCTCTTTCTGTATCGACACGTCCTCCGGGAACCGATTCCCTGGATTGACGACCTCGTTCGCGCCCGCCACCGCATTCGGATCCCGGTCGTCATGACCCGTGAGGAAGTGCGCAGCATCATTGACGCGACGCCGCATCCCACCATCAAACTCATTTTCACTCTGCTCTATGGAGGCGGACTCCGTCTGTTGGAATGCCTCGAGCTGCGCGTCAAAGACCTCGACCTCAGTCGACGGGAGATCCTCGTCCGCAACACCAAAGGCCGCCGCGACCGCATTACCGTATTACCGCGTGCTGCGGTAGAGCCATTACGCGCGCACCTCGAACGCGTCCGCGAGCTTCATCAATTGGATCTCGACGTAGGATGGGGTGCGGTCATTCTGCCCACCGCACTCGCGCGCAAACTCCCGAGTGCCCCGCGCGACTGGCAATGGCAATGGGTCTTCCCCGCCTCCCGCCGCTGGAAAAACCAGCAGACTGGACAGGAAGGCCGCCACCACGTCCACGAAACCGTCCTCCAGCGCGCCATCCGCAATGCTGCACGCGAAGCGGATCTCAACAAACGCGTCACCTGTCACACCTTCCGCCACTCCTTCGCCACGCACCTCCTGGAAAACGGCCAGGACATTCGCACCGTCCAGGAGCTGCTCGGCCATCGCGACGTCACGACCACCGAGATATATACGCATGTGCTCAAAGTCGGAGCCAAAGGTGTCCGCAGCCCCGCAGATCTCCTATAGACACCTATAAGGTTCTTGACCGAACCCCCGAACCGAGGGAACCTCGGCCAGTCATGCGAACCCGCCTCACCCTCAAAGCCGGCGAGCCCGGCACCCGCCACCTCGTCGAAGAATACGGCGACCGCCTCCTGTACGTGCGCTACCGCTACGACGAAGAACGAAAACTTCGCCTCAAAACCGCCGAAATCATCGTCGACACCACTCCCTGGCTCCCCACCGCCCGCCCTCCCGAAGGCGACCTCCTCGATTACGTCTACATCCGCTTCCCCAAAGACCCCACCCTAAAAACCGCCGTCAAACGCCTCGGCGGCTACTGGGACGAAACCGCCCAAGCCTGGCGCATCACCCGCGCCGCCGCGAGCCTCCTGGACCTCAACCCAACCGCCACCTCCCGCTCACAACCCGTACCTTGCAGCGCGTAGCACCTATATAGAATCCCGTGTTGACATAAGACCTGCACTCTATGATGGGATGGGAGGTGGGCGAAGTACGAGTTAG
>CAVTGG010000004.1:487500-518183 GCA_963734155.1 uncultured Acidobacteriota bacterium | reverse complement strand
CACCCACCCTAATCCCTCACCAGCACCGCGCGGTAATGCGGCCGGATGTTCTCGTTGAAGTATTTGCCCACGGAGTCGGCGGTGAGGAGGGATTGGTAGATTTCGGCGGGGACGTTGAGGTAGTCGTAGGTGCGGCCGGCGTGGAAGTGGATTTCGAGGACTTGGGTCGTGGGGTTGTATTCGATGGCGGCGATGACAGAGGATTTCACGCGCGGCATGGGCGAGATTGTGGCGATTTGGGTCGAGCGCTTCAAGCGAGGGCCGATGGATCCTGTGAGGGAAGCACGCATCGTCGCGGGGCGGGGGGAATGCGAATCAGCGTGGGAGTCAAATCGCGTCGGGGGAGGAGGTATCGGGGAGGCGCTGCTCCCACTGGCGCGGCGGGGCATTTGGGGAGATCATCGAGGGCGGTGTGGCTGGAGGAATGAGATGTACGTGGTTCGCGATATTTTCCGTTGCAAGCCGGGGAAGGCGAAGGAGTTGGTTGGGAAGTTCAAACAGTCCATCAAATCGATGGAACAGCTCGATGGGTTCTCGAATATTCGATTGATGGTGGATGCTGTCGCTGATTATTGGACGGTCGTTCTCGAGTCGGACGTGGCGACGCTGGAGCAGTTCGAGCAGCATTTGCGCGAGTGGGGGGCGCGTCCGGAAGTGCGCGAGGCGATGGAAGGGTATATGGAATTGGTCGAGGGTGGGCGGCGGGAGATTTTTCGGATTGCGTAGATGCGAATTGTCGTACGCGTCCTACTCGTCCTCATTGTCGTAACAGCGCTGATCTGGTTCGGCGGGCGCGGGTATCTTGCGCGGAGTGTGGCGCAGTACAACGGCAGCGTCGCAACGAACGTAAACGCGCCGGTCGAGATTACGTTCGACGCGAAGGGTGTGCCGCAGATCTGGGCGAAGACGGATGGCGACGCGTTTTTCGCGATTGGGTGGCTGCACGCGTCGGAGCGGCTGTTTCAGATGGAACTCGTGCGGCGGCTCTCGCGAGGCGAGCTGTCGGAAGTTTTTGGCGCGATCGCGTTCGACACCGACCTTGCACAGCGGCGCGCCGGATTTGCGCGTCGTGCAAAGAACGCGGCGCAGATGGAGCCGAAGGCGCGCGCCGCGTCGCAGCGCTATGTCGACGGCATCAACGCGTGGATTGCGCAGGCGAAGCTGCTGCCGCCGGAATTCGTCGTATTGCGATTGAAGCCGCGGCCGTGGACGGTCGAGGACTGTCTCGCCATCAGCGGATATCAGACGTGGTTTTCGCACGAGCTGATGGATCAGGACCGGAAGTATCAATCGCTGATCGAGAAAATCGGGATGCCGGCGTCGGCGCTGACGCATGCGGGGCACCCGTGGTCGCCGCCGACGGTGCCGGAGTATCGGATGGCGACGGCGTCGAATTCGTGGGCGCTGTCGGCGTCGCGTTCCGCTTCGAAAGCGGCGCTGCACGCGTCGGATCCGCATTTGTCGATCGATCAAGTGCCGGGGCTCTGGTATCTCGCCGGGCTCCATTCGGAGGAAGGGCTGAACGTCGTCGGCGTGACGTACGGCGGCGCGCCGTTCGTCGTCATGGGGCACAACGACGCGATCGCGTTCTCCTTCACCGTCGCCTCGGTCGACATCATTGATTACTACGACGACGCGCCGCAGGCGACGATCGCGCGCGAAGAGATCCGCGTGAAGGGCGAGGCGAAGCCGCGCGTCGTCGAAATCAGGCAGGGCGCGCGCGGCGTGATGATCGACGACACGACGTCGATGCATTGGGCGGGATTCGATTTTGCGGCTGGCGCGATCACCGAGGCTGCGTATCGCTTGCAGAAAGCAAGAACGTTCGACGAGTTTCGAAAATCGGTGACGCAGTTCGGGGCGCTGGATGCGAACTGGATTTACTCCGACCGCGCGGGCAACATCGGCTATCAGCTCGGCGCGCCGATTCCGAGTCCGCGACTACGACTCGTACGTGCGGCAGAAGGCGAGCGATCCGAAGAGCGCGTGGCGCGGATATCGCGCGCTCGACGAGACGCCGCATGCGCTGAATCCGGCGCAGGGATTTCTGGCCAGCTGCAACAACCAGATCGTCGGACCGCAGTGGCCGTATCCGGTTCCCGGTTTTTACGATCCGTATCGCATCACGCGCGCGACGGCACTGCTGCCGCAGAAGCACACGCGTGACGACATGCATGCGATGCAGCTCGATCTCGCGTCGGGACTCGCCTTGCGTTGGAAAACACTCGCGGGTCTAGCGACGTGGAACGGACAAATGACGAGCGACAGCCGTGACGCGACGCTGTTCGCCGCGTGGTGGCAGGCGATGGGCCGCGAGGTGTTCGAAGACGAGCTCGGAGGCGAGTGGAGAACGGGGCGGGTGCTGCTCGATGAAGCGCTGACGACGCGCTCGCCGGTCATCGATGACAAGCGCACGCCGCAAGTCGAACGCATCGAGGACATCTCGGCGCGTGCGATGAACGATGCGAAAAAAATCGCGAACAACCGCACGTGGGGCGAGGCGTCCACGCTCACGGTGCGGCATCCGCTCGCGCGCGTGAAGCTGCTCGAGACGTGGCTGCGTCTCAACCGAGGACCGGCTCCGGCGCCCGGCGATCCGGGGACGCTGCATGCGAACTTTTTTTCGTTTGACGAAACATCGAATGCGTTCATCGCGCGCATCGGACCGAGCATGCGCTTCGTGCTCGACTGGTCGAACGTCGACGGTTTCACGCTCAACGGCGCCCTCGGGCAATCGGGCAATCCGTTCAGTCCGCACTACGACGACTTTCTCGAAATGATGCGGCGCGGCGAGGAGTGGAACGTGCCGTTCTCGCGCGAAACGGTGTACGCGAAGCGGACGTCGCTGCTGCGGCTCACGCCCGGATCGAGCGGTAGCGCGCGTTGACGAACGCGTAGACGCCGTACGCGGCGAGGCCGATGCCGACGACGACCAGCGGAATACCGCCGAGCGGCTTCGCGAGATCGTGCAGCGCACCCGAGGTTCCTTCTGCGGCGCCGGCGTCGTAGCGCAGCGCGGCGACGACGAGCGATCCGCCGATGAGAAAGAAGATGACGCCGCGCGCGGCGATGCCGAATCGCGACACAGCGACGACTTTGCGGCGCAGCGACGCATCGAGTGATTCGAGATGCAGCCGCTTGCTGAGCTTTGCGCCGAACGCGCGATACAGCTGGTACGCGGCGCTGCCGACGAACGCCAGTCCGATCAGCGGCCACGATCCAGCGTCCGAACGGCTTGTCGAACAGCTGCGCGGTCCAGTGCTTCGTTTGATCGCCGCCGCTGCGGCCGCGCACGATTCCGATCGCGATCGCGGTGTAAAGGACGCCTCGCGCGACGCTGCCGATGCGGACGGCGATGCTTTCGCATCGCTGCCGCGGCCTTCGCTGTCGGCGATGCCGTCGACGAAACGCCAGAGCGCATAACCGGCGAGGCCGATGACGATCACGGCGAGAATCGCGCGACCGAAGGGCTGATGCTGGATGAAATCGAGCGCGCCTTTGGGTCCGCGAGTCGAGCCGCGCATCGCGGCGAGCGCGCCGGCGACGATGTAGACGACTCCGATGGAGAGATAGCCGAGGCGCGCGAGGCGTTCGATCATTGATGCGTGGTGCAGTGAAGGAAGCGTGCCAGAATTTCTTCGATTTCCGGCCGAAAATCGCGAAAAAACTCGTTGCGTCGGAAGCCATTCATCGCTACATTGCGTCGGCTCGTCCGCATGGACAGACTTCGAAAAGGAGAATCGACACACACATGGCAGCAGGTCCGATGACCAAATCGCAGCTCATCAACTACATCTCGGAAGAAGCGGAAGTGCCGCGCAAGACGGCGCAGAAGATGCTCGAAGCGCTGGGCGACTGCGCGTATCGCGAGGCGAAGCGCGGATTCACGCTTCCGGGCCTCGGCAAGCTCGTTCTCGTCAACCGGAAGGCGCGCACCGGCCGCAACCCGATGACGGGCGAAGCGATCAAGATCCCGGCGAAGAAAGTCCTGAAGTTCCGCATTGCCAAAGCGGCGAAGGACGCGATCCTCGGCGCGAAGAAGTAAGAAACGCCCCTCACCCGGCGCTGCGCGCCACCCTCTCCCCGCAGGCGGGGAGAGGGGCAACGGGAGCGATCGGAGGTTCTGTTTGCCACATCGGTATCCGCAGGAAGCCGTTCTTCGCGACGGGCGGCGCGTGCTGCTGCGCGTGTTCCAGGAGCGCGACGTGAATGCGCTCTATGATTTTTTCCACAAGCTGCCGGTCGAATACCGGCGCTTCGCGTGGGACAACGTCGACAACCGCTCGCTCATCGAAGAGTGGGGCCGCAGCATCGACTACGGAAAAGTGTTTCCGCTGCTGGCGGTCGACGGCTCGCGCGTCGTCGCGGATGCGACGCTGCACATGCGCGAGCATCGCGCCGGGCCGCTGCGGCTGGTCGGGCGCATCAAGTGGATGCTCGACCCTGAGTTCCGCGGCGCGGGCCTCGGCACGATGCTCGTCAATCACTTGATCGACATCGCGCGCGAGCGCGGGCTGCGCCACGTGAACTGTGCGCTGATCTCCGACCTCGAAGCGGATGCGGTGAAGACGCTCGAGGGACTCGGCTTCACGTCGTCGATGCTGCCGGGATACGGAACGGATCCGGACGGGAATCAGCACGACATGACGCACCTGGTGTTGAAGCTGTAGGCTGCGGCGAGTTTTGCGCCTCGTGCAACTAGTCGCGAAGGCGCTTGGACATGAGCCGCACCGCCGCGAGCAGGAGCGACGCTTCGCGCATGGTGAGCACGGCGCGGCCGGCCAGCGCCTGCAACTCCGCGCACATCCGGTCGGGACTCTTTTCGCCGAAGAAGCCGATCTCGTCGAACAGCGCGCGCGTTTGCGTATTCAGATGATGAATGAGCTGATGCGGCGCGGGATCGGGTGACGCGGCGCGCGGACGCAGACCCTTGCCGAGCTCGTAGCAGAAGATAGCCACGGACTGCGCGAGGTTCATCGTCGGGAACTCAGGCCACGTCGGAATCGACGCCGTGCGCTGGCAGAGCATGACCTCGCGGCCGGTGAGTCCAAATGTTTCACGTCCGAAGACGAGCGCGATTCGATGCTCGTCGCTGAGTGTTTCTTCGGCGAGGCGCGCGACGTCGAACGGCGTGAGTTGCTCGAACACCTGCCGTCCGCGCACCGCGGTCGTGGCAACGGTGAGATGACAATCGACGAGCGCTTCTTCGAGCGTGGCCACGCGCGTTGCCGATTCGACGATGTCGATCGCACCGACGGCCCACCAGCTCGAGACGTCGTCGACGCGCTCGGTGCGCCCGCCGGCGATCCACAAATCGGTGAAGCCGAAGTTTTTCATCGCCCGCGCGGCGGCGCCGATGTTGCCGGCGTCCTGCGGCTCGACGAGAACGATGCGCACGTGCACGCGCGCAGCATAATGCGGATGTGAAGCGAGTCGTCCTCCTCGCGCTGCTCGTGTTCGCGTGCGCGCGTCACGAGAAGCGCGTGATCTTCATCGGCCTCGACGGCGCGGACTGGCGCCTCCTCGATCCGTTCGTCGCCGACGGCACGATGCCGCGTCTCGGCGAGATCCTGCAGCGCGCGGAACGGCGCGTGCTTTTGACGCAGCATCCGCCGCTCTCGCCGCTCGTCTGGACGACGATGATGACGGGCGTTTCGCCGCTCAAGCATCGCATCCTCGATTTCACGCGCTACTCGCCCACGACGCGCGCGCAGGAGCCGATCACGTCCGACGAGCGCGCGGTGCCGGCGATCTGGAACATGGTCACGGCGCAGGGAAAACGCGCCGGCGTCTTCGCGATGTGGGCGACGTATCCGCCGGAGCCGGGAATCGTGATGACGGATCGCGACGTGCCGCGTGATTACGTGCAAGCGACGGAGCTGATTCACAGCCGCGCGTCGAAATGGATTCGCGAGCAGAAGCCGCATCTGGCGATCGTCTACTTTCAGGGCACGGACGAGATCGGGCATTTCACGGCGGGCGATGTGGAGAAGGCGCGCGCGTACTTTCGTCGCATCGACGCGATTCTCGGCGAGTATCGCGCGCTCGCGGAGGAGCTGGACGCGGAGCTCGTGATGGCGTCGGATCATGGATTCGACTGGGGAGGAGCGCACGACGAATCGAGCACCGCGACGGCGACGGCGGCGAAGTGGCATCGGAATGAGGGGGTGTGGGTGCGGTGGCCTGCTGCTCGCGCTGCGCGCGAGGCGATCCGGGTGGACCAGGTTTGCGGGATGTTGGCGGAGATGCTTGGTGGAGTGCGCGCCTCCGGCGCGGCCCCCGCCCGAGGCGCGCCGGAGGCGCGCACCACACGACCGGGTGACGAGCAAGTGGCGAAGTTGAAGGCGCTGGGCTACATCTCTTCCACCGCCCCCGCTCCGAAGAATGCGATGGGCACGCGGACGCCGCAGTCGTTCAACAACGAAGGGTTGATCCTTCGCGAGACGGGGCGTGATGACGCGGCCGAGCGTGCGTTCTTGCAAGCGCTCGAGTTGGATGGGAATTACGCGTCCGCTAGACAGAACCTCGATGACCTGCTCGCGCAACGCGGACTCGCGAAGCTGAAGGCGCGCGATTGCAAAGGGGCGCTTGCGGATCTGCGCAACATCAAGAAAGAAAGCGCGCTGCGATGGGCGTCGATCGCGGCGGCGGAGGGATGCCTCGGCAATGACGCGGCGGCGGAAGCGGCGGTCAAGCGCTCGTTGGACGCTCGATCCGAATCAGCCTGAGCTCCGCCGTTTAGTAAACTGACGCGCACAATCGTCAGGAGGGTTTCCATGCGGTTTCTTCGGTTCCTCCCCCTCGTCCTTTTTCTCACCATCAGCGCGTTCGGGCAGATGACCACCGGCGACCTGCGCGGGACGGTCACGGATCGAGACGGTGCGCCGCTGCCCGGCGTCACCATTTACCTCAGTGGCGCCGGCGTGCCGCAAGATCAGGTCAGCGACGCGGACGGCAACTTCCGTTTCCTTGCCCTCGCGCCTGGCGCATACACCGTCACCGCGGAGCTGTCGGGGTTCGCGACCGCGAAGACATCCGCGGTCGTCAATCTCGGCAGGTCGACGTTTGTGCCGATCGCGATCACGCCCGCGGTCAGCGAGAGCATGACCGTCACCGCTGACGCGCCGGTCGTCGACGTCACGTCGTCGTCCGTCGACACGAACCTCGGCACGCGCGCCATCGAGACGCTGCCGACGGGGCGCAACTACTCGTCGATCGCGCAGGTCGTGCCCGGTGTTGCGTCAGACGCAAATCCGAGCAACAAAGACCAAGCGACCATCAGCGTCTACGGCTCGTCCGGCGCGGAGAACGCGTTCTACGTCGACGGCGTCAACACGACGAACGTCGAGTACGGATTTCAGGGCAAAGAGCTGAACTTCGAGTTCATCCGCGAGGTGAACGTGAAGACCGGCGGCTACGAAGCGGAGTTCGGGCGCTCGACCGGCGGCATCATCAACGTGATCACGAAGTCGGGCGGCAACGAGCTGACCGGCGACGTCTTCGGCTACTACGACTCCGACTCGTGGCAGGCCGAGGCCGAGCCGGTCGTCGACACGACGCTCGCGGGATTCAAGCGCCGCGACTACGGCGCCGACATCGGCGGCGCGTTCGTGCGCGACAAGCTGTGGTTCTTCGCCGCGTACGATCGCGTGAAGAACGCGACCGACAACATCCTGCCCGCCGGTCCGGCCGAGGGCGACATCGAGACGACGAACAGCGACCGCGATCTCGGCTCGGCGAAGCTGACGTACAACTTCAGCGCGGGGCAGTCGCTCGTCTTCACGTTCCTGCAGGACCCGCGCACCGACACCGGCGCGATCAACGACGCATCGCACACGCTGATCGGCGATCGCACGACGTACCTCGGCCAGCAGGAGTTCGGTGGCCGCGACCTCGCGCTGCGCTACGACGGCTCGCTCGCGTCGTCATGGGTGTTCAGCGGCCAGATTGCGCGGCACAAGGAGAGCAACTCCGTCAGCCCGTCGACGCCGGGCGGCGAGAGCGTGCAGTTCCGCAACGCGGCGGACGAGTTCTATCAGACCGGCGGCTTCGGCCTCATTCAGAACAAGAACTTCGAGCGCACGCACTACGCCGCCTCCGCGATGCGCCTCCTCGGATCGCACGAGATCAAGGGCGGCATCGACTACGAGCACGCGAAAGCGGAAGTGACGAAGGAGATGTCGGGCGGGCAGCAGGTGACGGTGTTCACGAACGAAGTGCATCCGTCGCAACCGATCTACAGCCACTTCTACTGGACGACGCCCGACGCGACGATCGGCAACGCGCCGCTCTCGCGCCTCAACGCCTCGCCCGAGCACAAGATCACGTCCCTGTTCCTGCAGGACCGCTGGGCGGTCAACAACCAGCTCGTGCTCACCTACGGCGTCCGCTGGGACAAGCAGGAGATCATCGACGCCTCGGGTGTGACGCAGATCAGCCTCGACAAAGACTTCGCGCCGCGCCTCGGAGTCATCTACGACCCGAAGGGCGATCACACGTCGAAGGTTTACGCGTCGTACGGCCGCTACTACGAGGAAATCCCGATGGATCTCGTAATTCGCTCGTTCTCGTATGAGCGGCAGCCGCGCATCATCAACTACTCGCCGACGAGCACCGTGCCGAACCCCGCAGCGGAAGCGGACTTCGAGACCGACTCGGCGATTCTCGGCGGCTTCACCGAGCCGTCCGATCCCGACCTCGAGAACCAGTACATCAATGAATACATCCTCGGTTACGAGCGTGAGGTGATGCCGAACATCGCCGTCGGCGTGAAGGGCATCTATCGCAACTACGGACAGGTCATCGAAGACTTTCTCTGCGCCGATGACGGCACGTACTGCATCGGCAATCCCGGTGAAGGGATCATGAAGCAGGCCTTCACGCTCGATTACTCGCAGCAGTTCGACGTGCCGAAGCCGAAGCGGACGTTCAAAGGAGTGCAGGTCGATGCGACCAAGCGCTTCTCGCACAACTGGCAGGCCATCGCCTCGTATCTCTACTCGCGGCTCGACGGCAATTTCGACGGCGAGTACGCGCCGTTCACGAACGTCGGCGCCGACCCGAACATCAGCGCCGCGTACGACTACTACGACTTCTTCACGAACGGCAGAGACCTGAACACGATCACGAACCGCGGGCCGCTGTCGAATGACCGCCGCCATCAGTTCAAGGTGTCGGGCGTGTACGAGACGCCGTGGAAGCTCTCGATCGGTGCGGCGGCGTACTGGCGCAGCGGAACTCCGGTGACGCGCTACGGCTACTCCGACGCGTACGGCCGCTACGAATTCTTCCTCACGAATCGCGGCGCCGAGGGGCGGACGCCGAGCACCTACGACGTCGATGTGCACTTCGGATATCCGTTCGACGTTGCGCGCGGCGTGCGCGTGAATCTGCTGCTCGACGTCTTCAGCGTGATGAACACGCAGCGCGCGGTGCTGCTCGATCAGCGCTGGGGATTCGAGGAGGCGGACAACGAAAAATTGACGCCCGCGAACGCGGGCTACGGACAGAGTGTTCTACGCACAGCGCCGACGAGTGCGAGGTTCGGCGTGAGGGTGTCATTCTGAGCACTGTTTTGATCAGGGCTCCCGTTCTGACGTCGCCGCGTTTGAAGTTGCGCATGCTCGAGGAGCGTGACTTCGAGGAGTACGCCGCCATTCACATGGACTTTGAGGTCACACGCTTCACCGCTCGCGCACAGCTGTCGCGCACGGACGCATGGAAGCATCTCGCGGCGTTCTGCGGCCACTGGCATCTGCGCGGCTTCGGGATGTGGGGCGTCGAGGAGCTCGAGAGCGGACGCCTGGTCGGGCGGGTTGGATTTCATCAGCCCGTCGACTGGCCGGGCTTTGAGCTCGGTTGGACGATCGGCCGTGCGTATTGGGGCAAGGGTTATGCGACCGAGGCTGCGCGACGGGCGCTGGAGTACGGGTTCGGTGAGATGGGACGCGATCACGTGGTCAGTTGCATCGACCCGGAGAACATCGCCTCGATCCGCGTGGCCGAGCGGCTCGGCGAGACCGTCGAGAGTGAGTTCGAGCTCAACGGCCATCGTTTGCTGGTTTACGGAATTGGAAAGGAGACATGGGATGCGCAACTATGAATTTTTCGCCGCCTGTCTGGAGAAGGAAATCCCTGCATTTCTGAAAGTGATACGCGCGGTACCGGCGGACAAGCTCGATTACAAGCCGCACGAGAAAAACACGAGCGCCGGCGGCCTGGCGTCGCAGATGGCGATCGAGATCGACAGCCTCACCGGCATCTTCAACGGCGGCACGATCGACTACAAGTCGAGCGGCGGACCGAAGACGATCGACGAGATGGCGGACCTGTTCGAGCGCGGCGCGAAGACGTGCGTCGACGGCGCGCGCGCGACGAACGAGGACGTGTGGAAAGGGCCGGCGAAGTTTCTCTTCGACGGAAACGTCGCCTGGGAAAGCACCGCCTCCGACATGGCGTGGGGCTTCCTGTTCGACCTGATCCACCACCGCGGGCAGCTGAGCGTGTACCTCCGCCCCTGCGGGGCGAAGGTACCGTCGATTTATGGCCCGTCGGCGGACGATCCCGGCGGCGCGTAGTGTCATTCCGAGCGTAGCGAGGAATCCCCTGATTCGGGGGATTCCTCGCCGTCTACGCGGCTCGGAATGACACGTGAGAACTACGGCCTCGGCCGTAGCACATCAATCAGCGTCTGCAGCCGCGAGCGCGCCTGGCCCTGCTCCTCGATCGTGCCGCCGAACATCGTGTTGATCGAGAGCAGCTCGTTCAGCACGTCGGGCGTCGCGTCGCCGGCTTCGATCGATCCCTTCGTCGCGCCGCTGGCGAGCATCTGACGACGCTCGTCGGCGGCGCGCTGTTGCTCCGTCGTCCGCTTCTCGAGCTCGCCCGGCAGCGTGAGCGTCGCTTCATCGATCGCGTTCTTCAAAGGACCGCGATCGATGTTGCGCGCGGTGATGAACTCGCGGATCTGCAGCAATCGCTTCGCTGCCGGAAAATACGGCCCGTTCGGATCGTCGACGAGCTTCGCTTGCACGAGCGACACCGTCGCCACCGCGGCCTTGTTGCCGCTCTCGACGCCCAGCTCCGCCGTCGCTTTCACCGACTTGCCGATGTCCGGCAGCGCGACGCCGTTCGAGTCGCCGGGATTGATCCACGCGTTCACCGGGATCTCGTGATGCGTCGTCTTGCCGTCGAACGCGGTCGAGTCGACGAGGACGTTGCGCACCCACACGCGGTTGTTCGCGCTGAACGTGCCGCGTTTCTTCGGCACATTCACCTCGACGCGGTATCCGTTCGTGCCGGTGACCGTGATGTAGCGGAGCTCCTTTTCGGTGTACACGTGCTCGATGGTCTTCTCCTCGTTCACGCGTCCGCCTTCTTCGCGTTGCAGCGAGGCCCATTTGTACGTGCCGTCGCCGCGCGGCTCGCGGATCGTTTCGATGTCGGCGTCGGTGATCGCGAGCAGCACCTGGCGCGAGTCGTTCAGATCCTTCGCGACCGTGGTGATGCGGCCGAGGGCGTGAAGGTCGTTGGCGAGCATCTCGGCGGTCGGCTGTTGCTGCTGCGCGAACGCTGCGGTGGTGAGAAGAAGCAGTACGGCGGCAATCGTTGTGCGCATGTCGGCGAAATATACCTCTTGCACCTCACGTAGCGTGAGGTTCTACGCTTGCGGGCGACGATGACGAAGACGTACTGGAAAATCGGCGAGCTGGCGAAGCGGACGGGTGTCTCGATCCGGACGCTGCACCACTACGACGAGATCGGACTGCTCTCCCCGTCGCACCGGACCGAGTCGGGACACCGGTTGTACGGGCGGGAGGAAGTTGTTCGTCTGCAGCAGATCCTCTCGCTGCGGCAGACGGGATTCTCGCTCGAAGAGATCCGCTTGATGCTCGCCCGCCGCGACTCGAGTGCGCACCGGATCATCGAACGGCACATCGTGCGACTGCGGCAGCAGATCGCCGCGCAGGAGGATCTCTGCGCGCGGCTGGAAGCCATCGCGGCGCGCTACGACTCGGCGACTGCCGAGGAATTCATCCAAGCAATCGAGGTCATGACGATGTTCGAAAAGTACTACACGAAAGAGCAGTTGGAGACGCTGCGGCAGCGCGCGGAGCAGCTCGGCGACGCGCACCTGAAAGAGGTAGAACAGGAGTGGCCGCGTTTGATCGCCGACGTCCGCGCGGAGATGCAGAAGGGCACCGACCCGAAGGACCCGCGCATGCAGGCGCTGGCGAAGCGCTGGATGGAGCTGGTGCACGAGTTCACCGGCGGCGACCCCGGCATCACGCAGTCCCTGGCGAACCTGTACAAAGGCGAGCCGGAGCTCGCGGCGCAGCAGCAGTGGGACGGCGAGATTTTCTCGTACGTGAGGAAGGCGTTGTCGTAAAAAGTTGCTGGGTTACTGAGTCGCTAGGTTGCTAGCTTTCAGTAACTCAGCAACTTAGCAACCCAGCAACCCATGATCGGCCGCTTCGCTCCTTCGCCCACCGGCCCGCTCCACCTCGGCAGTCTCGTCGCTGCGGTGGGGTCGTGGCTGCATGCGCGGAGGGCGGGCGGCCGGTGGCTCGTGCGGATGGAAGACATCGACACGCCGCGCATCGTGCCGGGATCGGCGGAGGAGATTCTCGCGGCGCTGCGGCGCTATTCGCTCGATTGGGATGGCGAAGTCGTGTGGCAGTCGCAACGCACGGCGTTGTACGAGCGCGCACTCGAGGAGCTGCGCGAAAAGAATCTCGTCTTCGACTGCGCGTGCTCGCGCGCCGATCTGCAGCGCGCGGCGTCCGCGCCACTCGGCGAAGAGCCGCGCTATCCCGGAACGTGCCGCGATGGATTATCGCCCGGCCGCGCGGCGCGGTCGATCCGCTTTCGAAGTCCAGACGGCGACGACTTCATCGTGCGCCGCGCCGACGGCCTCTTCGCCTATCAGCTCGCGGTCGTCGTCGACGACGCGGAGCAGGGCGTGACGCAAGTCGTGCGCGGCGCCGATCTTCTCTCTTCCACGCCGCGCCAGATCGCGTTGCAGCAGGCCCTCGGCTATCCGACGCCCGAGTACATCCACCTCCCGCTCGTCCTCAATCCCGACGGCTCGAAGCTCGGAAAGCGCGACGGCGCGCTGCCGCTGCCGACGCTCGACGACGCGCGCGTCCGCGAGACGCTCGCCCTCGCGCTGCACCACCTCGGCATCGAGTGTCCCTCTCGACGAGCCGCGGCGGATGTTGGAGGACGCTACACTCTTCCTTCGATAGGAGGGATCCGCGTGCTCGATCTTGGTGTGCTCGACAACGTCATCGGCGTCATCGTCGTCATTCTGCTGCTCAGCATGGTCGTGCAGTCGGTTCAGACATTCGTCAAGAAGTTGTCGAATTTCAAATCGAAGCAGATCCGCAAATCGCTCGAGAACCTCTTCGAGAAAACGTCCGGCACCGCGCCGCCGCAGGGCGCGGCGACAGCGCAGGGCGTGCTCGATCACTTCGCGGACCTCGGCCGGGTGACGGCGCTGAACCGCAACGCCGTGGAGTCGATCTCGAAAGCCGATCTGACGAAGGTCGTCGCGACGATCGAAGGCTCGTCGATGCTGCCGGAGAAAACGAAGGACGTGCTGGGATCGGTGCTGAAGAGCGCGCAGGACGCCCAGAAGGCGATCGATGCGCTGATGAACACGCCGATGCCGGCCGAAGCCATCGGAAAGCTCGCCGAGCTGCGGACGGAGATCGCGCCGCTGCTCACGCACGTCGGGCAGGTGGTCGATCAGGAAGGAAAGCTGAAGGCGGAGCTGATCGTCAAAGACGTCCTCGCGCTCCGCGACTACGCGACCGGCAGCGTGGTGCGGCTCGCCGCCGAGCTGCACGGCTGGGTCGCCAACTCCGCCGCGGCCACGCCCGCGAATGCGGTGCTGCAGGAGGCGGCGGTGGCGGCGAGGACGCTCTCCGACGCGACCTCGAACCTGCACGCGCACATCAGCGCCTTCGGCGCGCGGCTGCGCGAGCGCATCGAAACGATCGAGGCGTGGTACGACCCGATCATGCAGGGCTTCGAAGAGCGCTACGCGCGGCACATGAGGACGTGGGCGTTCATCATCAGCGCGGTGATCGTGGTGATGGTCGACGCCAACCTGCCGCGCATCTACAAGCGGATGGCGACGGACGAAGTGTCGAAGCAGCGCGTCATGGCGGAGGCGCAGAAGGTTCAGCAGCGGTACGTCGATCAGATCGCGAAAGCGCGCGAGGACAACAACCAACCGCTGCTGCACGAGCTCACGAGCCGCTTGAACGATGAGCTGGATGAGGCGACGGCGTCGTATCCCGCGCTCGGATTGGAACTGCTCGACCTCGAGGCGTTCTGGAATCGCACCAGTGCGCTGGAGAAGGGCAAGATCTTCGTCGGCTGGGTGTTGATGTCGTTCCTCCTCAGCCTCGGCGCCCCGTTCTGGCACGACATCCTGCAGTCCCTCTTCGGCCTCAAAAACTTCCTGCGCGACAAGACCGAGACGAAGAACGTAGAGCAGGGAAGCGGGGCGGGGGCAACGGCGGGGTGAAAATTGGCGGGCAGGCGGGCGAGCGGGCAGGCGGCGGCAAGAAAATCGTGTGTTGCTGCTTGCCCGCCTGCTCGCCTGCCCGCCTGCCCGCTAGAATCTCCCCATGCAACTGTCGCTGATCGCGATCACGTTTCTCGCTGTCATTGCGCTCGGGTATTGGCTGTATGGGTCGTGGATCGCGCGGTTGATGCGGCTCGATGCGTCGGCGACGACGCCGGCGAATGACATCAACGACGGCGTCGACTATGTGCCGACGCGGCCGTTCTATTTGTTCGGGCAGCACTTCGCGGCCATCGCGGCGGCGGGGCCGATCGCGGGGCCGATCATTGCCTGCCAGGCGTTCGGATGGCTTCCGTGTCTCTTGTGGATCGGGCTCGGCGTGGTGCTGATCGGCGCGGTGCATGACTTCATGGCGCTCGCGGCGTCCGTCCGTCACGGCGCGCGCTCGATCGCGGACATCACGCGCGAGCATCTCGGTCCGCGCGCCGGCATCGCCATGATGGCGTTCATCTGGCTCGCGCTCGTCTACGTCATCGTCGCGTTCGCCGACATCACGTCGTCGAGCTTCGTCACCGGCACCGAGGAGCTGGCCGGTGCGGCGGTCAACTTCCATCCCGGCGGCGCGGTCGCGGCGGCGAGCATCTTCTATCTGCTGCTGGCCGTGGTCATGGGACTCGTGCAGAAGTTTCTGAATCCGCCGCTGTGGCTCGTCACCGTCATCTTCGTGCCGGCGGCGTTCGCCGCGGTGTGGCTCGGCACGCAGGTCTCGACGTACTTTGTGCTCAACGGGAAGTGGTGGGCGCTGCTGATCCTCGCGTATTGCGCGGTCGCGTCGATGGTTCCGATGTGGTCCCTTCTGCAACCGCGCGGATATCTCGGCGGCTACATTCTTTACTTCGCGCTCGCGCTGGGAATCATCGGCGTCTTCTTCGGCGGCTACACGATCAAGCAGCCGGCGTTCAAGACGTTCGACTCCGGCGGGATGACGGGGATGCTCTTCCCGTTCCTCTTCGTGACGATCGCCTGCGGCGCGTGCTCCGGATTCCACGGACTGGTTTGTTCCGGTACGACGTCGAAGCAGATCGACCGCGAGACGCACATCCGTCCGGTCGGCTACGGCGGCATGCTCGCCGAGGCGTTCGTCGCGCTGATCGCGATGGTCACGGTGATGAAAGTCGCGCAGGGCGATCTCACGGGACTGAAGCCGGGCACGATCTACGGCAACGGCATCGGCGATTTCCTCACGCTCGTGATCGGCGAGAAGCACCGCAACTACGCGATCACGTTCGGCGCGATGGCGTTTTCGACGTTCGTCTTCGATACGGTCGACGTCTCCACGCGCCTCGGCCGCTACATCGTGCAGGAGCTCTTCCGCTGGCCGACGCGCTTCGGGGCCTGGGTGGGTACGCTGGCAACGATCGCGCTGCCGGTGTACTTCGTCTCGTTCGCGCCGGCGGGAAGCTGGGTGAAGTTCTGGACGCTGTTCGGCGCGTCGAATCAGCTGCTCGCGGCGCTGACGCTGCTGGCGATCACGGTGTGGCTGCACCAGCGACGCCAGCACATCGCGTTCACGCTGATCCCGATGCTGTTCGTGCTCGTGACCACGCTCTACGCGCTGGTGCGTCTGACGATCGCGAACTTCCGCACGGCGACGAACGATCCGGTGGCGATGGTGAACGGAGTCACGTCAGCGGCGCTGATCGCGCTCGCGCTCTACCTGGTGTTCCGCGCGATCGTGCGCCTTCGCGCCGAGCGCGCGGTGCCGGCAATCGCTTAGAACCGCAGGCCCACCGTCAGCGCCCATTCATGGCCGGCGTCGCCGTCTTCGAGCGAGCGCGAGTACTTCGCCTGCGCGTACGGCTTGAGGAAATCGAGATCGAACTGCACGCCGCCGATCAGGTTGCCGAGGGTTTCCGTGTCGCTGCCGCCGAGGTCGGTGTCGACGTAGAAGAGGCCGACGCCTGCACCGACGTAGGGCTTGATGCGCGAGCTGCCGAAGTCGACCGTGACGTCGAAATTCGCGGTGCCGGCGGTGACGTCGCCGAGGATCGCATCGTCGTCGGTGATCCAGTATTCGATGTTGGGATTGAGATTCACGACGCCGAGATCGATCAGCACTTCCGCGCCCACGAAATTCTCATTTGCCTCTTCGAGGCGGCCGGCGCGGAAGCCGAAACCAGCCGCGAAAACGGCCGGAGCGAGCAGAAGAATGACGACCAGAAGGATGAGGAACCGAAGCGACTTCATGAGACAACTGCCTCCTTTTCGAGTCGGGCCACGGCTCGCCCTGTGCAGGAGCGAGGCCAGTGGCGCGGGAATGACGGTTTGACGGCGACGCGTCAATCGGCACAGAATCGCGCCGAACGAAAAATTCGAGAGGTGACGAATTGGCTACGAAAAGTGCATCCAAAGGCGGCGGTAAAGGCCTGTCGGCCGCAGTACAGCCGAGCGCCGAGCTGTCCGCCATCGTCGGCGATCAGCCGATTCCCCGAAGCGAAGTGACCAAGCGCGTTTGGGACTACATCAAGGCAAATGGTCTCCAGGACAAAGAGAACAAGCGGATGATCAACGCGGACGACAAGCTGCTGGTGATCTTCGGCGGCAAGAAGCAGGTCTCGATGTTCGAGATGACCGCGCTGGTCAACAAGCACCTGAAAGCATAGCCGCGACCGCATCGAGGCTCGCGTCGATCTCCATCACCCTCTCGGCCCGGAAGTTCGCTTCCGGGTCCTTGAGGATATGGCCGGTGAGCACGCAGACGATGCGCTCGCCGTCTTTCATCACGCCTCTCGCGCGGAGCTTCTCCACGCCCGCGAGCGTCGTCGCCGACGCCGGCTCGCAGCCGATCCCCATTCCGTCGATCTTGCGTTTGGCGGACATGATCTCGTCGTCGGTGACTTCTTCGACGATGCCGTCCGTGTGCTGAATCGCGGCGACGGCTTTGTCGTGGCTGACCGGATCGCCGATGCGGATCGCGGTGGCGATCGTCTCCGCCGTGACTTTGTGCCGCGTGGCGAAGTTCCCGGTGAAGCTGCGAAAGAAGGGATTCGCGCCGGACGCCTGAATGGACGCGAGGCGCGGCATGCGCTCGATCCAGCCGCGCGCGTGCGCCTCGCGCAACGCCTTGCCGAACGCGCTCGTGTTGCCGAGGTTCCCGGCGGGAACGACGATCCAATCGGGTGCCTCCCAGCGAAGGTCCTGCAGCAGCTCCCACACGATCGTCTTCTGCCCTTCGATGCGAAACGGATTGATCGAGTTGACGAGATAGATGTTGAAGCGATCGCAGGCCTCGCGCACGAGGCGCATGGCCGCGTCGAAGTCTCCTCGGATGGCGAGACAGGTCGCGCCGTAAGCGAGCGTCTGCGCGAGCTTGCCGCTCGAGATCTTTCCGGCGGGAACGAAGACGATCGCTTTCAATCCTGCTTGCGCCGCGTACGCGGCGAGCGACGAGCTGGTGTTGCCGGTGGACGCGCACGCGACGGCGGTTGCTTTCAAGCGCACCGCCTGCGTGACGGCGACGGTCATGCCGCGGTCTTTGAACGAGCCGGTCGGATTCTCGCCTTCGTGTTTGAAGTAGATGCCGTTGCGCTCGTACAGCCGCGTCCCGCCCTCGGGGTGCGTGACTGCGCGGTCGACGTTGAGCACCGCCTCGCGAAAGCGCCACACGCCGCTCTGATCGATCGGCGCGCGCGACGTGCTGCGGTCATCGAAGGAGTTGCGATCGATGATCGTGTCGCGTTCTACGGAGAGGAGATTGCCGTCGTGATCGCACGTGTAGCGGACTTCGTCGATCGAGTAGTGCGTGTTGCACTGGATGCATTGGAGCCACTCGCTCATGTCTTTGACTGCGGCGGCTTGCTCTGAGGCTGCGGTCGTGTTGAGCGGCGGCAAGCAGGCCGCAGGCCTCAAGAGCTCGCCTCACTCCTTCTTTCGCAATCGCGCCCACGTGCGCCGATGCCACTTCGCCGAATGCGTTTTGCATCGCATCGGAGCATCGTTGCGCGATCGTCTGATCCGCTGCGATCGCGAACAGCGTCGGTCCCGAGCCGCTGATCGAGCAGCCGAAGGCGCCGGCGTCGAGCGCGGCGCGTTTGACGTCGTAGAAGCGCGGGATCAGCGTCGCGCGGCGCGGCTCGGCGTAGCGGTCGTCGAGCGCGCGGCGGAGCAGTTCGCCGTCGGCGACCGCGAACGCATGCGCGAGCGCGGTGGTGTTGGCCATCTGCGGGATCCATTCGTCGAACGCGCTGGGCAACAGCGCGCGCGCGTCCTTCGTCTGAATACGCACGCGCGGCGTGACGAGCGCGATCCACCAATCGGCTTTCACGGGCAGCTTCACGACGTCGATCGGATCGACGCTGCGCGAGAGCGCGAGGCCGCCGACGACGCTCGGGGCGATGTTGTCGAGATGCCGCCCGGCCACTGCGGCTTCGCCTTCCAGCGCCGCGGCGAGGATCTCGCGCAGGTCGGGCATTTGTCCGAGCGCCAGCGCCGCCGCGTAGGCACCCGCGGCGCTCGAGGCCGCGCTGCCGCCCATCCCGCCCGCGAGCGCGAGCCCTTTCTCGATCGACACGATTGCGCGATAGCCGAACGGGCGGAGATACGCATTCGCCGCGATCGCCGCGCAGTTGCGATCGGCATCGCGTGGCACGAGCTCCGCGTCGCGGCCTGTGACATTTTCAACTTTTGAATCGCCGCGAGTCAGCTCGACCGTCACGCGATCGCCGATGCCTTCGACTGCGAGGCCGAGGACATCGAAGCCGGGGCCGACGTTGCCGATGGAGCCCGGCGCGAATGCCGTCGCGCGGTTCATCGCGACTTCCTGCGCCGCTCCATCATCGTGATGGCCACGATGTCGTTCAGCACGCCCGCCGCGGTCACGCCCGCGCCGGCGCCGGGGCCGGTGACGACGAGCGGGTTGGTCGCGTAGCGCTTCGAGTGAATGACGACCGTGTTGGCGGTGCCGCGCAGACGGCCGGGCGGCGAGGCCTGGTCGACGGCCTCGATGCCGACTTTGATCGCGCGCTTCGTGATCTTCGCGACGTAGCGCAGCACCTTGCCCTGCTCGCGCGCGCGGGCGACGCGTTGCGCCATCTCGCTGTCGAGAGAAGCGAGCTTTTCGACGAAACGCGCGGGATCGGCGTCGTCGACTTCGGGCGTGTAGAGCGAGTCGAGGGCGATGTCGTCGAACTCGAGCCGGTGTCCGAGCGTGCGCGCGAGGATCAGCGCTTTGCGGGCGACGTCTTTGCCGGAGAGATCGTCGCGCGGATCGGGCTCGGTGTAGCCGAGCTTCCACGCCTCGCGCACGGCATCGCTGAAACGGCGGCCGTCTTCGAGCGCGGTCATGATGAAGCCGAGCGTGCCGGAGAAACAGCCGAGGATCGTCTCCACGCGGTCGCCCGCCTCCTGCAGTTTCGCCAGCGTGTCGAGCACCGGCAGTCCCGCGCCGGCGGTCGCTTCGTAGCGCAGCGCGAGGCCGCGGTCTTTCGCGGTCTTGATCAGTTCGTCGAACGCGAGCTGCGAGACAGCGAGCGGTTTCTTGTTCGCGAGGACGATGTGGAATCCGTTCTCCAGCGCTTTCTGCAGCAGCGGCGCGGTTTCCTCCGAAGTCAGGTCGACGAGGATCGGACGATGCGACGGCAGGAGCCAGAGCTCCTGCTCCATCTTCGACTGCAGCTCGTCGATCGTCAGCATCGAGTCGCGATCGAAGAGCCGCGCGCCCGCCGCTTTCTGCTTCGCGAGCTTCTGCAGCGCGGCGCCGCTGAACCCTTTTTCCTCGACCTTCACGCCGGAGCGGTCGGCGAGGGCGACGATCTTGATGTCGAGGCCGAGCTCCTGGCGCAGATGTTTGTCCTGTGCGATCAGCTGCGCGGCGAGCTCGCGGCCGATCTGGCCGAAGCCGAGGAGCGTGAGCTTCGACTCGCGGCCCGTCGTGTCGGCGAGCGGGCGCACTTTCTCGAGCTGATATTCGTTGTGCAGCGCCTGCAGCGCGCGCGTCGCATCTTTATCCGACACCGCGATGGTGATGTTCAGCTCGGAGGAGCCCTGCGCGATCGCGACGACGTTCACGCTCGCGCCGGACAGCGCGGAAAACGTGCGCGCGGCGATGCCGGGACGTCCCCGCATGCCGAGGCCGACCACGGCGATCAAGCGCGATCTCGCGCTCCGCGCGCACGCGATCGATCAGTTTCGATTTGCGCTCGAGCAGGAAGGCTTCTTCGAGCGCGGCGACGGCGTGATTCGCTTCGGACTCCGGCACGACGAAGCAGATGCTCGACTCGCTCGAGGCCTGGCTGATCATCGACACCGAATGCCCCGCCTGCGAGAGCGCGGTGAACGCGCGGCCGGCGACGCCCGGCACGCCGATCATGCCCGAGCCTTCGATGGAGATCAGCGCCTGGCGGCGAATCGCGGTCAACGCCTTCACCGGATACGCGCCCGGCTTCGCGTCGTCGGAGATGCGCGTGCCGCCGCTGTCGCGGAAGATGTTGCGCACGTACAGCGGGATCTTGCGATCGACGAGCGGGATCATCGTCCGCGGGTGCAGCACCTTCGCGCCGTAAAACGCGAGCTCCGCCGCTTCGCGGTAGTGCAGCTCGCCGAGGAGGCGCGCGGAGGGGACGCTCTTCGGATCGGCGGTCATGAGGCCGTCGACCTCCTTGAACAGCGTGACCGCGCTCGCGTTGATGCTGCGCGCGAGGATCGCCGCCGAGAAATCCGTTCCGCCGCGGCCTAACGTCACGACTTCGCCTTCGGGACCGGCTGGCGAGATAGCCGGGCATCACCACGACGCGTCCCGCTTCGAGGATCGGCGTCACGGTTTTCTTCGCCGCGCGCTCGCAGCGGAGGAAATTCGGCCAGAGACTGCCGAGGCGTCGCTCGGTGAGGATCACGTGGTGTGCGTCGACGAACTCCGCCTGCACGCCGCCGTCGTTGAGCAGCGCGGTGAAAATCTGCGCGAGCACGCGCTCGCCGCGCGCGACCAGCGCGTCGGTGGCGCGCGTGGTGAGCTCGCGCAGCACGGAGATGCTCTCCGCCATCGAGCGCATTTCATGCGCCGCGTCCGCGATCACGTTCCTCAGCTCCTCGGCGCGCGCACGGTTCACGATCACGGCGTCGATCAGCTCGTTGTGCCGCATCTCGAATTTCTTCGACGCCGTGATGTACGCGACGCGATCGCCGCGCAGCGCCGCATGTCCCGCATCGAGCAAAAGATCGGTGACGCCGTTCGCCGCGGAAACGACTGCGGCGACGTTCGGCGCCGCGCGCTTCACGTGCGCCGCCGCGCTGCGCAATGCCTCGGGGCTGCCGACGGCGACGCCGCCGAATTTGTAGACCTGGACCGGCATAGACGAGCGGGGAAGTATAGGAGATCGGTGGAATCTCGACGGCGTGTCCCTCTCATGAGCCACGGAGGGAACACCATGAGTGATGTGAACTGGCTTTCAGCGAGAGTCGTGACACCGGGCGTCGGAACAGCATCGAGCTTCGCCCACGCGGCCGTGCCCAACGCCCTTTCGCTCCTGTTGCAGGGCGCGGAAGTCGGGCTGCGCCGCAGGAACACCACCGGCAGCTGGATCGGCTCGATCGAGTTTCGAATTACGGGCGGTCCGGCGAAGCTGTCGGTGACGGCGCGCGGCTTCGCCCAACAACCGGCCGGTGCGCAGACGTCGATTTACATCGTCATCGGCGCGGTGCTGAAGGAGATTTCTTTCGAGGGAGCGCGCAGCGACGACTTCACCGAAACCTATGAGGCGTCGATCAGCGGAGAGCCGAGGCAGACGATCACGATCGTCATCACCGCCCAGAAGCCGCCCAGCGCGGGCGAGGTGCTCGTCGGCCTCGACTCGCTCGACATCGTCACTGTTTAACGCCGCGATACAAATACGCGATCCCCATCGTCAACGGCACGTATTCAATCGATGCGAACTCCGCGGCCTCGCGCATCAGCGCGACGAACTCTTCGCCGCACGGAAAGCGGCCCGCGGATTTCTGCAGGTATTCGTAGGCGGCGCGGTCGCCGGTGATCGCGCCGCCGAGTCGTGGCAGGATGTGGCGCGTGTAGAAGTCGTACGGCGCGCCGAAGGCGCGGCGGCGCGGCTGGCCGAACTCGAGCACCATCACGCGTCCGCCTTGTTTGACGACGCGCGCCATTTCGGCAATGCCTTTCCGGGGATCGCCGACGTTGCGGATGCCGAAGGAGATGCTGGCGATGTCGAACGTCGCGTCGTCATACGGAAGCTGCGTCACGTCTGCGACTTCGAACGTCACGTCCGAGGATTTCTTGCGCGCGAGCTCGATCATCTCCGGCACGAAGTCGGTGGCCACGACGTTGCCCGTCACTTTGTGAAAGGCGATGGCGAGATCGCCGGTGCCGGTGGCGCAGTCGAGCACGCGATCGCCGCGCTTCGCGCCCGACCATCGCACCGTCTTGCGGCGCCAGAGGTGATGGATGCCCGCGGAGAGGATGGTGTTCGTGCGGTCGTAGCGCGACGCGATCGACGCGAACATCGACTGAATCTTCTCGGGGTCGGGACCGGTGTGGTGCGTCATACAATCACGCGCGAATGCGCGACTTCGCTTTCGTGCAAACCGCTCCGGGACGCGTGTTCGTCGGCTGGGGCCCGTTCGAGCAGCTTCCCTTCCGCCGCCCGGAGCGGCCGGCATTCTACGTGACGGACTTCTTTCTCGACGATGCGCATCCGTGGAGGCATCCGGCGGAGTGGGCCGACATGTCGGTGGACGAGTTGGTTGCGCAGTTGCGCGGTTCCTCGGTTGCGCGACCCGAGATCGATTGGGATGCGCCAGCGCTGAGCGAATTCAAACCGCTATTTGAATCCGCGCAGGACGCGATGCAGCGCGGCGATTTCACGAAAATCGTGCCGGTCATCTTCGAGCACGGAACGCTGCGTCACGATGGATTGCTCGATCATCTTCTTCAACAGCTGACGATGTTGCCACCGGGGCTGTGGGCGTACGGATATGGGTACAAGCACCACGGCCTGATCGGTGCGACGCCGGAGATGTTGTTTCAGGGCCATGTGCGCGCGTACCGGACGATGGCGCTCGCGGGGACGCGCGAGGTGTCGCGCGCGGAGGAGTTGCTGACGGATGCGAAGGAACGGCGCGAGCATCGCCTCGTCGTCGACGACATCGTCCGCCGCCTCGCGCCGTTCGGGAACATCGAAGTCGGTCCGCTCGGCCTGTTGCGCTTGCCGAACATCGCCCATCTCATCACGCCGATCTTTTTTGCGGAGAACGGCGGCGCGGAGAAGATGTCGTTCGCGGAGATGGTGCGCCGCCTTCATCCAACCGCGGCCCTCGGCGTTTCGCCGCGCACGCCGGCGGGGGAGCGGTGGCTGCGCGAAGCGGACCGCGGCGTGAAGCGGCGGACGTTCGGCGCTCCGTTCGGGATCGAGCGCGAGGACCGCTCGTCGCTCGCGCTGGTGGCGATCCGCAACGTGCAGTGGCAGAGCGAGCGCGTGCGCGTCGGCAGCGGCGCGGGACTGCTCGCCGAGAGCCGCCTCGAGCGCGAGTTCGACGAGCTGCGCCAGAAGCGCGATCAGGTGAAAGCGCTGTTCGGGATCGAGTCGATCGAATGGGCAACCTCGACCTCGCACGGCGCCTGATCGACGACGTGCGCGCCGCGGGCGTGCGTGAGTTCTGCGTCTGCGCCGGCTCGCGCAACGCGCCGCTGCTCGCGGTGCTCGGGGAGCTGGTTGCGCAGTTGCTCGGTTGCTCAGTTGCTCAGTCCCTCCCACCCGAGCAACCGAGCAACCGAGCAACCGAGCAACCGCATCTCTTCTCGTTCGTCGACGAGCGCTCCGCCGCCTTCTTCGCCCTCGGACGGGTGAAGCTGCACGGCAATCCCGTCGCTGTCGTCACGACCTCGGGGACCGCGGTTGCGGAGCTGCTCCCCGCCGCGATCGAGGCCTACTACTCCGGCATCCCTTTAGTCCTGATCTCTGCCGATCGGCCTGCAAGATTTCGCGGCACAGGTGCGCCACAGTCGATCGAGCAAGTCGGATTGTTCGGCGTCTACGCGGACACGTCACTCGAATCGTGGACGCGCAAGAAGCCGCTGCACCTCAACATCGAATTCGACGAGCCGCTGCTTGGGAACGCCGCCGTCCCGGCGGCTGAGCCGGCGGCGTCGTCCCCGCCGCCGCCCGCCCGCGGCGAGACGCCGCTCGTCCAGCCGGCGAGGACGCCGGCGTTCCGAAACCCGCTCGTCATCATCGGCGGCCTCGCCGCGCGCCATCGCGACTTCGTGCTCGAGCGCGTCCGCAACGCTGCGTTCTACGCGGAGCCGCTGTCCGGCTTGCGCGGGCATGCGACGATTACCGCCGGCGAGCGGATGATCACGCGCGGCGACTTCGACGGCGTGATCCGCATCGGCAACGTGCCGACGCTGCGCTTCTGGCGCGATCTCGACACGATGGAGCTGCCGGTCGTGCACTACAGCGACTTGCCGTTCCCCGGGCTCACGCGCGGCGAGCTACATCCAATCGATACATTGCCATCTATCGATTCTGCTGCGAGCTTCCCGAATGACGCCGAGATGCGTGTGCGCTTCGAGGCGATCCTCGACGACGAGCCGCAATCGGAGCTGGCCATGATCCGCACGTTGTCTCGTGAGCTTCCCGAAAACACGCGCGTGTACTTAGGCAACAGCCTGCCCATCCGCGAATGGGACCTCGCCGCGGAACGGAAGCCGTTCGAGTACGAGGCGAACCGCGGCGCGAACGGCATCGACGGCCAGCTCTCGACGTTCTTCGGCTGGTGCGATCCGTCGCGGGACAACGTCTGCGTGATCGGCGATCTCACCGCCATCTACGACCTCGGCGCGCCATGGATCGTGCCGCAGCTTGGCCACAAGCGCTTCCGCATCGTCATCATCAACAATGGCGGCGGCCGCATCTTCGGCCGCGTCGCGTCGCTTCGCTCGCTCGATCCCCAGCTGCGCGAGCGCGTCATCGAAAACTCGCACGGCATCCGCTTCGATCACTGGGCCGCGATGTGGGACATCGACGTCACGGAACTGCGTCCCGATCCCGATGCCTCCGCGCGCGTGTGGCAAAGGTACGACGAGCTGTGGGCGTGATCTGGACGCTGCCCGGTTTCCTCGGCCTCGAGTCCGATTTCGATTTTCTCCCGTGGCCGCACAGCGCGCGCGGCGGCGACATTCTTCTCGGCTATTCGATGGGCGGCCGCCTCGCGCTTCGCATGTTGGAGCTGCGCGCGATGACGAAGGCCATCATCGTCTCCGCCGGTCTGAACGCGCCCGCTGAAGAGCGCCGCAAACGCGACGAAGAATGGGCGCGGCGATTCGAGCGCGAAGACTGGCCAACGCTGATGCGCGACTGGAACGCGCAGCCGGTGTTCGGCGGTCACGTGCTGGAGCGCAGCGAAGAAGACTACGATCGCGCGGAGCTCGCGCGGCAGCTGCGCGAGTATTCGCCGGCGGTGCTCCCGCCGCCGCAGCTCGAGCGCATACAGACGCCGATTCTTTGGATCGCAGGCGAGCGCGACGCGAAGTACGTGGACATCGCAAAACGCGCGGTGAAGCGACTGCCGAAAGCAGAGCTGTGGATCTGCCCGAACGCGGGACATCGCGTGCCGTGGGAACAGCCGGAAGCGTTCGTTGCACGTTTGCACGACTTCCTCTAAGGTGCGCCTCCATGGCAGAGACCTGGCACAAACTCCATGACTTCGAAGACATCAAATACGAGCGGACGGACGACGGGATCGCGAAGATCACGATCAATCGCCCCGAGGTGAGGAATTCGTTTAGGCCGGCCACGGTGAGGGAGCTGAAAGAGGCGTTCGACATGGCCCGCGACGACGAGAACATCGGCGTCGTCATCATCACCGGCGAAGGCCCCGACGCGTTCTGCGCGGGCGGCGATCAGAAAGTGCGCGGCAAGGGCGGCTACGTCGACCCGAAGGAGAAAATCCCGCGCCTCAACATCCTCGACGTGCAGAAGCAGATCCGCAGTCTGCCGAAGCCGGTGGTGGCGATGGTCGCCGGATACGCGATCGGCGGCGGGCACGTGCTGCACGTCGTCTGCGATCTCACCATCGCCGCTGAAAACGCGCGCTTCGGTCAGACCGGTCCGCGCGTCGGCTCGTTCGACGCGGGCCTCGGCTCGTCGTATCTGTCGCGCATCGTCGGCCAGAAAAAAGCGCGCGAGATCTGGTTCCTCTGCCGGCAGTACGACGCGAAGCAAGCCCTCGAGATGGGACTCGTCAACACGGTGGTTCCGCTCGAGCAGCTCGAGACGGAGACGCTGAAGTGGTGCCGCGAGATGCTCGCGCTCTCGCCGATGGCGCTTCGTTTCCTGAAGGCGGCGATGAACGCCGACTGCGACGGCCAGATCGGCCTGCTCGACCTCGGCGGCACCGCGACGCTCCTCTATTACCTGTCGGAAGAGGCGCAGGAAGGGCGCGACGCGTTCGTGGAGAAGCGGAAGCCGAACTTCGGGAAATTCAAGAGATTTCCGTGATGCGCGCGTGGGTCCTCGCCGCGCGTCCGAAGACCCTCTCCGCGGCGATCGTGCCGGTGCTGATGGGCACCGCGCTCGCCGCGCCGAACATCTCGTGGCCGCTGTTCGCATGCACACTTTTCGGTGCAGTGCTGATTCAGATCGCGACGAACTTCATCAACGACGCGATTGATTTCAAGAAAGGCGCGGACACCGGAGAGCGCCTCGGGCCGCTGCGCGTGACGCAAGCCGGGCTGCTCGCGCGCGCGAGACCGTGATGCGCGGCGCAATCGTCTGTCTCGTCGGTGCCGCGCTTTGCGGCGTCCCGCTGATCCTGCGCGCCGGATGGCCGCTGCTGGTCATCGGCCTCGCGTCGATCCTGCTCGCGTATGCGTACACAGGCGGGCCGTTTCCGCTCGCGTATCACGGCCTCGGCGAGTTGTTCGTGATCCTCTTCTTCGGCGTGATCGCCGTCGGCGGGACGTTCTACGTGCAGACGTTGCGGCTGACCTCCGAAGCGCTGCTCGCCGGATTTGCGGCCGGCTCGCTGGCGACGGTGCTGATCGTGATCAACAACCTGCGCGACATCGAGAGCGACCGGCGCAGCAACAAGCGCACGCTCGCCGCGCGCTTCGGCGAGACATTCGCGCGTGTGGAAGTTTTCTTCTTCGCGCTCGCGCCGTTCGCCGCGGTCTTCCGCATCGCCTGGCTGCCGCTGCTCGCGCTTCTGCTCGCGCTGCTGGTCGCCCTCTGCGCGCTGCGCAGCAACGGACGCGCGCTCAATCGCTGCCTCGGGATTGCCGGCGCGCTGCAGTGGACGTTCGGTATCCTGTTCGTCATCGCATGCAGTTTTGGATTTGGCGCTACACGCTGAAACCTCGGCGGCGTCTCAGTGCGCTCGCTGCGCCGGGCGTGCGCGAAGGCGCGTTGCTGCGAGCCGGCGACGGGTTTGCGGACATTCATCCGTGGCCCGAGCTCGGCGACGCGCCGCTGGATGAACAGCTCAAACGCGTCGAAACGTTGCCCGCGCTGCACTACGCGCGCATCGATGGCGAAGCGCGCCGGCGCGGTGTGTCGTTGTTCGAAGGACTGACGATCCCGGAGAGCCACTGGCCAGGCGCCGACCCGCCCGATGGTTTCGACACCGTGAAATTGAAAGGTGTCGCGTCGATCCCGCTGGACGTGCGATTGCGCATCGATTTCAACGCCACGCTGACACCGGATGAATTCGCGCGCATCGCGGAGACGTTGCCGGGCGAGCGCGTCGACTTCATCGAAGATCCGTGTGCTGATCTCTCGGAGTTGCGGACCGATTTGCGAATCGCGCGCGATCGCGCGCACGGCCCGGCGGATGTGCTGGTTCACAAGCCTGCTCTTTCCGACGACGTTCCCCGTCATTCGACGGCGAGATCGTCGTCACGTCGTACATGGATCATCCGATCGGCCAATTTCACGCTGCCTATGTCGCAGCGACACACGACGTGAGCGCGCGCTGTGGCCTGTTCACGCACGTGCTCTACGAACCGAACGAATTTATCGAAGCGATCCGCACCGACGGCGCGCGCCTCCTTCCGCCCGAAGGCACCGGCATCGGCTTTGATGATCTTCTCGAGCGTCTCCCATGGCAGCGACTCTGATCTTCATCGCCGTCTCGCTGGCGCTCGTCCTCGTGTGGAACGCGCTCTTCCGGCCCGTGCCGTGGCGTATCGTCCTCGCGATCTACGCGGCGATCTTCCTTTATCAAGGCGAGACGCTCTTGACGAACAAGGTCGATCTGCCGGGCGCCCTAGCATTCAAAGCCTATCCGTGGAAAGCGCTCGGCCGCGAGCCGGTCAACGCGAACACCGGCATTGCGTTTCAGCAATTGATCGCGTGGACCGCAGACCGCGCGCGAGATCGTGAAAGCGGGTGAAGCGCCGCTCTGGAATCGCCGCATCGGCTCCGGCACGCCGCTGCTCTCCGATCAGCAGCCCACGATCGCGCATCCGTTCACGCTCCTCGGTCTCTTTCTGCCGATCGGCAAAGCCTGGACGCTTTCCGTCGCGCTGCGCCTCTTCTTCGCGCTCTTTTTCTTTTTCGTCTTTCTCCGCAACCAGGACTTTCGCGACGGCCCTTCGCTCTTCGGCGCGATCGCGTACGGCTTCTCGACGTTTCACATCGTCACGCTGGTGATGCCGCTCGGCCTGACGATGATGTCGCTGCCGATGGCGCTTGCCGCGACGGACGAGTTGATGCGGCGCCCGCGCGGACGGTCGTTCGCGTTGCTCGTCGTCGCGCTGGTGATGACGGTCATGGGCGGACACCCTGAGGGACAGATGTGGGTCGGCGCTCACCGCGGGGGTGTATGCGCTGTACATGCGGCGCGCGCGTCCGCTGATGCTCGCCGCGTGTGCGGCGCTCGCGGCGGTGCTGCTCACCGCGTTCGTCTGGTATCCGACGGTTGCGCTGGTGCCGATGAGCAATCGGTATCACCTGATGAACGAGATTTTGCAGAATCCGCCGCAGCATCGATTGAGCGCTCCGTGGTTTCTCACGCTGATCGCGCCGAACATTCGCGGCACGGTGGTCGGAGGAACGTATCGACCGCCGGAGCCGCGGTTTCCCGATCTGCTCGACGACTATGGGGAAGTGGCGTGCGGCTACGTGGGTATCGTCACGCTCGCGCTTGCGATTGCCGCGCTTCCGATCGCATTCAAGCGCCGCCTCGGTCCGTTTGCCGTCGGCTGCATCGTCATCGCCGTGCTGCTCATCAGCGAGCCGGCGTTTCTCAGGCACGTGCCGGTTCTGAACATCTCTCTATTGCAGCGCTTTCGCTTTCTTTGGAATCTCGGGATCGTGATTCTCGCGGTGGTTGCTCTTGACGCGGCGGCTAAGCCGCCGCTTTGGAAAGCGGCGGCTGCGGCCGCCGCAGTCCATATCGCTGTCCTTGTCGCCGCATGGCCTGACTGGATCACTCCCTTCGAAACCCTTCAACTTGTTGCCCCACTCGCGCTCCTGGCATTTCTCCCGCCCGCTGCCCGGCGCCCGCTTGCCGTTACTCTCCTCGTCTTCGCCGACCTCCTGCTGACGACGTGGCGCTACAACCCGCCCGCGGCGCCTCAGGACGTGATGCCGATGACGCCCGCGATCGCGGTGATGCAGCGCGGCGCACAGCCGTACCGCATCGCCGCACGCGGCTGGTCGCTGCTGCCCGACACCCCCGGCTACTACGGACTCGAGGACGTGAAGACGACGAGCCCATTCTCGACGCCGGAATACCTGCGGCTCTTCAGCAGCTGGTTCGCGGCGAGCGGATTCGAGCAGATCGTCGGCGCGACGCATTATCCGTTCTGCGATTACCTCAACATCCGCTACATCTATGTTCCGCCCGGAGACGCGCCGCGACGCAATGACCTCGTCGAGATCTATCGCGGCGCGGACGGCGCGGTGTTCCGCAACGACCACGCACTGCCGCGATACTTTTTCGTGCGCCGCTTCGACGTCGAGGCCGATTACGGAATGACGTTCGCGCGGATGAAGAACGAGATCAGCGACTATCGCCTGCGCGCGTTCGTCGATCACATTCCGCAGAAAGTCGGCGCGATTCCGAACGACACCGCGGGCGGCGAGGTGCGCATCGCGCGCTACGGACCGAATGAAACCGAGCTCGCCGTGGAGAGCCGCGG
>CAVTGG010000004.1:0-482500 GCA_963734155.1 uncultured Acidobacteriota bacterium | reverse complement strand
CAGGAGGTTGGCTTAGAAGCAGCCATCCTTTAAAGAAAGCGTAATAGCTCACTGGTCAAGTGGCTCCGTGCCGACAATGTAACGGGGCTCAAGCGTGATACCGAAGCTGCGGATCAGACAGGTCTTCGGACCAGTCTGGTGGTAGGAGAGCATTCTCAACGGAGTGAAGTCAGACTGAAAAGACTGGTGGACTGTTGAGAAGAGACCCTGCCGGCACAAGTAGCGATAAAGTGTGTGAGAATCACACTCGCCGTAAGTCTAAGGTTTCCTGAGGAAGGTTCGTCCGCTCAGGGTCAGTCGGTCCCTAAGGCGAGGCCGAAAGGCGTAGTCGATGGGAAACAGGTCAACATTCCTGTACCGGACCATGCTGCGATGGGGTGACGCAGGAGGATAGGTGAGCCAACGATCGGAAGAGTTGGTTCAAGGTGGTAGGTAGGTTTGGTAGGAAAATCCGCCAGACTAGTACCGAGAGCCGAGTACGAGGCCTCTTTTGGCCGAAGTCACTGATTCCAGGCTGCCAAGAAAACCCTCTAAGCATCAGGCATGGGACGACCGTACCGCAAACCGACACAGGTAGACGGGAAGAGAATTCCAAGGCGCGTGAGTGATCCCTCGTGAAGGAACTCGGCAAATTAGCACCGTAACTTCGGAAGAAGGTGTGCTGACTGTCGTTAGCTTCCTCGCGAAGTGAAGCGACAGTTAGTCGCAGTGAAATGCCCCAAGCGACTGTTTATCAAAAACACAGGGCTCTGCTAAGTCGAAAACGACGTATAGGGTCTGACTCCTGCCCGGTGCCGGAAGGTTAAGGGGAGCGGTTAGTTCATCGAAAGGTGGGCGAAGCTGCGAACCGAAGCCCCGGTAAACGGCGGCCGTAACTATAACGGTCCTAAGGTAGCGAAATTCCTTGTCGGGTAAGTTCCGACCTGCACGAATGGAGTAACGATTTGGGGACTGTCTCCACGAGGGGCTCAGCGAATCTGTAGCGCTGGTGAAGATGCCAGCTACCCGCAACTAGACGGAAAGACCCTGTGCACCTTTACTGCACCCTGGCAGTGAACTTTGGTGCTGTATGTGTAGGATAGGTGGGACTCTTTGAAGCCGGGCCGCTAGGTTCGGTGGAGAGGCCGGTGAAATACCACCCTTACAGTACCGGAGTTCTAACCGAGGCCCGTGATCCGGGTCCGGGACATTGCCAGGCGGGCAGTTTGACTGGGGCGGTCGCCTCCCAAAGTGTAACGGAGGCTCGCGAAGGTTCCCTCAGGCTGTTTGGAAATCAGCCGTCGAGTGCAAAGGCAGAAGGGAGCTTAACTGCAAGACCTACAAGTCGAGCAGATGCGAAAGCAGGCCTTAGTGATCCGGTGGTTCTGTATGGAAGGGCCATCGCTCAAAGGATAAAAGGTACGCCGGGGATAACAGGCTGATCCTGACCAAGAGTTCACATCGACGTCAGGGTTTGGCACCTCGATGTCGGCTCATCGCATCCTGGGGCTGGAGCAGGTCCCAAGGGTCCGGCTGTTCGCCGGTTAAAGCGGTACGTGAGCTGGGTTCAGAACGTCGCGAGACAGTTCGGTCCCTATCTGTTGTGGGCGGAGGAGAATTGAGGGGAGGTTTCCTTAGTACGAGAGGACCGGGAAGCACCGACCTCTAGTGTACCAGTTGTCCTGCCAAGGGCATCGCTGGGTAGCTAAGTCGGGAAAGGATAATCGCTGAAAGCATATAAGCGAGAAGCCCACCCCAAGATGAGTTCTCCCTGAAGACCCGTGGTAGATGACCACGTTGATAGGCTGGATGTGTAAGGCGCAGTGATGCCCTTAGCTGACCAGTACTAATCGGTCGTTCGACTTGACCATATTTGCCTTGATTTGATGTTGTCTGCAGCTAACGTGCAGCTCAAAATCTACGACCCATTTTCAATTCATCCAAGATCACAAGTTTCCGGTGGTCATAGAGAAGAGGTCACACCCGTTCCCATTCCGAACACGGCAGTTAAGCTCTTCATCGCCAATGATACTGCGCGGGCAACTGCGTGGGAAAGTAGGACGCCGCCGGGATATACCTTTTTGAAACGCCGCTGAGTAATCAGCGGCGTTTCGCTTTTCAGGAGACCGGCGCGATATCCTCCTTATTCGATGAGCCGGCTCGCGCGCAACTTCACGGCCAATTTCGCGTTCTCGGCGTCGACGGCGCTCATCGGTCTGCTCGTCATTCCGCTCTATATCCGATTCCTCGGCGTGGAGCCCTACGGTCTCATTGCCTTCTATGTCGCGCTCCGCGGTGTCCTGCAGATTTTCGACTTGGGGATGGGCTCGGTCGTCAACCGCGAGTTCGCGCGTGAGCTCGCCAGTCCCGATCCTCACCCGGACCGGCGCGATGCGCTCCGCACCTTCGAAGCGATCTATTGGCTGTTCGGCATCGTCGCCGGCGCCATTCTCATTCTTGCCGCACCGCTGATCGCGCAGTCCTGGCTCAAGGCTGAATTGCTATCCACGGAGAAAGTGGTTTCCGCGGTGCGTCTCACCGGCGTCGTGGTCGCCCTCCAATGGCCAGCGATGTACTACCAGAACGCGCTCCTCGGTCTGGAGCGCCATCTCTCCCTCAATGTCGTTCTCGTCTCCACCGCCGCCGCCCTGCATGGAGTGGCATTGTTACTGACCGTGACGATCTGGCGCGACGTGAACGCCTTCTTCCTCTGCGCAATCGCAGCCTATGCGCTCCAAACGGGGACGCTCGCGCTGCTCGCCGCCCGGGCCGGCTCGTCCGGTGGGCGCGGACGCTTCCGCGTCAATGCACTTCGCTACGTAAGCCGCTTTGCCGTCGGCGTCGGCGGGATCAGTGTCGCCGGTGCGGCGTTGGCGCAGGTCGACAAGCTGGTTCTGAGTACGGTGCTTTCACTCAGCGTATTCGCGTACTACTCGCTGGCGACGGTGGTCGCCGGAGCGCTGACGATCGTCGTAACGCCGATTTTCAATACGTTCTATCCTCGTTTTTCGTCATTGATCGCATCGGGTCGTGACAGCGACCTGCGCGCGTTGCATCACTTCGGCGCGCAACTTCTGACCGTCGCCATTGCCCCGGCGGCGCTCATGCTTTTGTTCTTCGGGCGAGCGCTGATCGAGATCTGGACCGGCAGTGCGGCCACGGCGGCAGCGGTTGCGCCGGTCGCAGTCCTGCTCGCCATGGGGACGGCGATCAATGGGGTGATGACGCTGCTGTACGCGCAGCAATTGGCGCATGGCTGGACGCGGCTCGCCTTCGGATACGCGGTCGGCGCGTTGATCGGCTACGTTCCGCTTCTCGTCTACGCCGCGAGCCACTACGCCGCGATCGGCGCCGCTGCATGCTGGCTGCTGATGAACGTGACGTACTTCGCCATCGTTGCGCCGCTGACCTTTCGCCGCCTCATGCCCGGCGCGTTTTCGCAATGGGCGCTGTCGGACATCCTTCTGCCCGCGGGAGCGGCAACGGCGGTGATCGGACTCGCCGCAGTGCTTTTCCCTCGAACCGCGGCGCCGGCGATCCGCATCCTGCTGGCCGTTGCGGTTTATGGAGCCGCGACTGCTGCTGCGGCGGCCGCCAGCAGCCGGTTGCGGAACTGGTTCTTCATGCGCCGGAGCGTTCTTCGCGCCGCCCGTTCGTGAGCGCACGGCGCAGACGCCGGAACAGCCTCACGAGCCTGCGTGCGGGCTCCCAGTGCCCAGCCCACGATCGGCAGGAAGACCTCGCGCCGCACGTAGACCTCGTTCGGAGCGCTGAATTTCCAGATCACGTATCCGGCTGCATGCATGAACTGCGGGTACGTTGCCTCGTTCACGAAGTTCTCCACGATCACGACCTTCGGTCGAAATCGATCCAGCGAGAGTCCGCGGAGCACTTCCAGTTCCCACCCTTCGACGTCGATCGAGAGGACATCGATGCGCGAAACGTCGGCGGCGTGCTCGCGCAGGATGGTATCGAGCCTGCGGACCTGGACTCGGATTTCGCGAGACGGAAGATCGGGGAGAACCGCGCGATACGAAGGCTTGATGGCGATCGAGGAGAACGACTCGAAGGTCACGTGCCCGTCGCGATACGGCGCCCTCTCCGCGTCGACGATCGAGAACGGGACGTCATCGGCGTCGTAGTCGGCACAGGCGTATTGCTGGACTTCATGTCCGGCAGCGCGGTGCATTTCGCAGAAGTGGGGATTGGGCTCGACGAGGATGACCCGCCAGCCGTGATCGCGGAAATGTGCGCTCATCGAGAGGTAATCCGGCCCGGCCGCGCCGACGTCGACGAACACGCCGCTTTCCTGGTCGCGGAAGAATCTTCTGGTGGACGCGAACGTCAATCGCGCCCTCGGCCTGGCTGGTTCGTGCAGGCCGGCTCACCGTTCGCGTCTCACGAGCGCCAGCCATGCGAACGTGTAGTGCTTGCCGGCGCATGCGATCGCGGCGTCCCGGGCATCGGAATGGATCGGGCCGAGAGGCTCCAGGCCGTACTCCGAAGCGATCGTGAAGAGGGTTTCGATCTCCTCGCGCGAGAAGATCGTCCACTCGCGGTCGTACATCTGAATCCCGTCCGTCTCGATTTTCTCCGGCCAGTAATCCGTCGACGCGACAAAGACGCCGCCCGTTCGCAGCAGGCGCGAGACCTCGCGAAAAAGCGGATGCAGATCGACGCCGTGCTCGATCGCGCTGATGGAGGTGATGGCCTCCATCGATTCTGCCTCGAGCCGGGTCGCCATCATGTCGCCCACTTCCCATCGGATCTCCGGTGAGTACGGCATCCTGCGGATGGCGGGGTTGAGGTCGATCCCGATGAGATTGCGGAAGCCGAGGAGATGAAGACTGCAGAGAATTTCCGAGGCATAGGCCCCGAGATCGAGGATCGGCGAGTCGGGCGTGCAACGAGACTCGATGAGCTCGACGGTTCTGAGGACGTCCCAGCTTTTGTTGAGCTCTCCGAGGGTGGTGCCGGCGCGCAGGCGAAGGACATCGGCAACGCCTCGCCGCAACCGCGCGGGCCAGCAGGAGATCCCCCGGCGCTTCATCGTCTCGCGTGCGGCCAGGTTGATGTCGTAGGACTGGAGAACGTCGAGCATCAGGTGCGGAGGCTCCGAAGCGCGCCGAGGAGCAGCCGCGCCGGAAACTTGACGGCGCGGAACGTCAGCTGCCCGGCCGACTGGCGCAGCAGCTTGCGCAGATCCGCCGCGGTGAGCGTGGAAATGCTGCTCGGCGGCATCGAGGGATAGCCCGACGGAAGTCCACAGCCGAGGTACTGCAGCAACTCGGGATCGGAGAGATCGAGGTACTGCGTGTCGACGATCATCTTCTCGCTGTGATTCAGATCCGCGTCGACCTGGAGAAAGACGCTCTTGCGCACGAAATCGCGTTTGGTGATCGGGCGCGTCCGATGAAATGTCTTCGAATCGAAGATGATGACCGCGCCGGCCTTGCGGCTGATGGTGACAACGTCGTTCGCGTGCCGGGCGGCGACCTCGCGGTCTTCCAGCTCGTGCTTTTTGCCCATCGTTTCCGACCAGCGGTTCGAGCCGCGCAGAACCTGCAGCTCCCCTTCGAACGTATCGCGCAGATACATCACCACGCCGACACCGGCGACATTCGTGCGCTGTCCCATCGGCGTCTTGTCGTCGGTATGCCAGATCAATTCGTGATGGCGCGCGCTCTGGTAATAGCGCTGACACTTGAGCCGGAATCGCTCGCCGAGATGGGCACGGCAGAGCGCGCGCAGCTTGGGGTGCGTGGCCAGCGCGAAGAACTCTTTCGAACCCGCGAGCGCGTGCGTGAAGTACGTCTGGTGGTTGAAACGCACCGGCCCGACGTCGTTGACATTGAGCGCCAGCGGTTTTCCGCCCAGGTCCTCGTCGAGTGCGGCCGCGAAATCGGCGTCGAGACCGCGATCGCAAATCCAGAAACCGTCGTCGACGATCGCCTGGTGAACGGCATCCGTGTCGGCGCTCAGAAACTCGGACGTGAAGATGTCCACGACGCTTCGTATGTTCTCACAACGAGCCTGTAGTATGAGCGGCGCTCGTTCGGATGCGAATCGTCCTCGTCGTCGGCTCTCTGCCGCCGGACCAATGCGGTGTCGGCGACTACACTCGCTCACTTTCGATCGCCCTCGCGAGTCGTGACGACGTGGAGAATGTCGCGGTGCTCGCGGGCGCCGGCGAGGCACCGGGGGAGGGCGTGGAACTGATCGTGCCGCGGCACGGCTGGCGATTTCGCAGCGCATCGGCGATTCTTCGCGAGCTTCGCCGCAGGCGCGCGGACATCATCCATTTTCAGTTTCCCTCGCGCGGCTATGTCCCGGTCCGTCTGCCGCTGCTGCTTCCGCTCTTTTGCGCCCTCTTCGGCATGCGCGTCGTGCAGACCTGGCATGAGTATCGTCCTCGAATCCGTTGGGAAGACGCATTGAACGCACTGCTGCCGGGAGGACTCATCGTGGTGCGGCCCGAGTTCAAGGAGCGCATGCCGGGACTGTTGCGGCGGATGATCGCGCACAAGAATTTCCGGCTGATTCCGAATGCGCCGACCATTCGGCCGATCCGGCTCGCGGAGGAACAGCGTCGCGCCATTCGCGAGCGAGCCGGAGCCGCCGGCCGGCGGCTGGTCGTCTATTTCGGCTTCGTGTTCGAGCACAAAGGCGTGGAACAGTTGTTCGACCTGTGCGATCCGTCGCGCGACGTGATCGTGCTGGCGACTGAGCTGCGCGAGACCGATTCGTATCACCGGCACCTCCTCGCGCTCGCGGCGGAGCCGCGGTGGGCCGGGCGCGTCTGTGTGACCGGCTATCTCGATGCCCGCGAAGTCGCGGAATGGCTCGCCGCGGCCGATGCGGTCGTACTTCCGTTTCGCACCGGCGGCGGATTCTGGAACACGTCGCTCACGGCCGCCGCCGCGCAGGGAACGTTCGTGTTGACCACGTCGCCGGAAGGAAGCGGCTACGACGCCGGCGCGAACGTCTACTTCGCCAAACCCGATGACGTCAGCGGAATGCGCGCTGCGCTCGACGCTCACGCCGGCACGCGCGTCGAGCCCCGCGACGCAGAGGATCCGTGGGAATCGATCGCTGCCGCGCACGTGGAGCTCTATCGCGCGGTGCTGGGGCGGAGCGTCCGATGAAGACTGCGTTGATCACCGGGATCACCGGCCAGGATGGTTACTACCTCTCCCGTTTGCTCCTCGATCGCGGCGACACGGTGATCGGCATCTCGCGGGCGGCGATGCGATTCGAGCCGAAACATGAGCGCCTCGTGTGCCGCGAGCTCGACATCGCGGATCGGGTGTCGCTCGAGCGGCTCTTCGCCGAGTTCGCGTTCGACGAGGTCTACAACCTCGCCGGTGAGTCGTTCGGGCCGAGCTCCTGGGACGATCCCGTTCGCACCTGCGAGACCCTCGGCACCGCGGCCGTTCATCTTCTCGAGCTGATTCGCCGCTCCGGACGAGCGACGCGGTTCTTCCAGGCCTCGAGCAGTGAGGTGTTCGGGATCGCCGTCGAAACGCCGCAGCGGGAAACGACGCCGATGCGTCCGATCACGCCGTACGGAATGGCGAAGCTGACGGCGCAGACGGCGGTGTCGATCTACCGCGAGCGTTTCGGCATCTTCGCGTGCAGCGGCATCCTCTTCAATCATGACAGTCCGCTCCGCGATGTTCGCTTCGTCACCCGAAAGATCACGCGCGCCGCGGCGCGCATCCGTGCGGGGCTCGACACCGAGGTCACGCTCGGCAACCTGGAAGCGCAGCGCGACTGGGGGTTCGCGGGAGATTTCGCCGATGCGATGGCGCGCATCCTCGCTGCTGAAACGCCCGGTGATTACGTCGTCGCGACCGGGCGATCCCACACCGTCCGTCAATTCTGCGAGCTCGCCTTCGCGCGCGCCGGACTCGATCCACGGAAGCACGTCCGCGAGGATGCCTCCGCGGTTCGCGCGAATGACTTCCATCGGCTCGGCGATCCGTCGAAGCTGAAGGCTTGCACGGGCTGGGAACCTCGCTTGACGTTCGAAGAGCTCGTCGCAATGATGGTCGACCACGACATGGTGATGGTGTTTTCATGATTACAAGAACTTCGTGCCGGGTGTGTGACGGCGAGCTGGACGACGTGCTGTCCCTCGGCAATCACTTCGTCTCCGATTTTCCGAAGCCGGGTGAGGATGACGGGCCGCGTGCGCCGCTGGACCTCGTCCTCTGCCGCCGCTGCCGGCTGCTCCAGCTTCGCCACACGGTGTCGGGCGAGTTGATGTATCGCAACTACTGGTATCGCTCCGGAACGAACCAGACCATGCGCGAGGCGCTGGCGGACATCGCCCACAAAGCCGAAACGCTCATTCATCTGCAGCCTGGAGACGCCGTGCTCGACATCGGCTGCAACGACGGCACGCTGCTCGCCGCGTATCAAACCGGCGGTCTGAAACGCGTCGGAGTGGACCCGGCGAAAAATCTCGCGGAACTGTCGCGGGCCGTTGCCGATCATGTCATCGTCGGCTTTTTCGAGGCCGAGACCTTCGAGCGCGAGGTGCCGGCCGTCCGCCCGACGATCGTGACGAGCATCGCGATGTTTTATGACCTGGAGGAACCGCGAAAGTTCGTCGCCGATGTGAAACGGGTGATGCAGTCCGACGGGCTCTGGATTGTCCAAATGAGCTGGCTGCCGCTCATGCTGCGCGAGCACGAGCTCGGAAACGTCTGTCACGAACATCTCGAGTACTACTCGCTGCAGTCGCTCGAATACTTGTTGCGGCTGGAGGAGATGGAAGTCGTCGACTGTGAGATCAACACGGTCAACGGCGGCAGTTTCCGCGCGTACATCCGCAACAAGAGCGCCGATCCGAACGTGTTCGCCGATGCGACGTACCGCCAGCTCGCCGCCGCGCGCGTACAGGCCATTCGCGATCAGGAGAGCAATCTCCGTCTCGATTCCGCCGCCCCGTACGAGGAGTTCGCGTTCTGGTCCGAACGGATCAAGGACGACATCGTCTCTTTCATTCGCACGCAGGTCGCGAATGGAAAGCGCGTCTATGTGTACGGCGCATCGACCAAAGGAAACACGGTGCTGCAGTACTACGGGCTCGACTCCACGGTGATCGCCGGGGCGGCGGAGCGCAACCGCGAAAAGTGGGGACGCGTCACGGTCGGAACGCACATCCCGATCATCTCCGAGGAGCAGGCGCGGCAGGAGAAGCCCGACTATTTCCTCGTGCTGCCGTGGCATTTTCTCGCGGAGTTTCAGGAGCGCGAGCGGGAGTACCTCCGCGGGCAGGGGCGCTTCATCGTTCCCGCGCCGCATTTCGCGCTGATCTGATTCAGCGCCGGAGGAGGCGCTTCAACGCGACGCGCACGCGTCCCATCACCAGCCACACGATGCGGGGAATGTGGCGATAGAGGAACGTGAGCGGCGTTCGTTCGCCGTAGATCCGGCCGAAGAGCGCATGGAGCAGCGGCAGATCGGGATCGCGCTTCTCTTCGATGGTCACGATTTTCGCGGAGCCCATGACCACGAGGTCGAATTCGTTGCGCAGGACCCGCCGGATCTGATCGGCCTCGAACGTTCCCGCGCCGAACAACGACTCCGCCATGCGCGAGTACCCATCCACGCTGATCGCGATCCGCCTGGCCATCCCGTTCGTGAGGAACGAGTCGTTGTCTCCACGCTTGAGCGTGAGCGACACGGGCACATGACGAACGCGCAGTCCGGCGGGGATGAGCGCGAGGAGGCGCGCGGCGTGAGCCCAGCACGACCCGATGAACGAGCGGTCCCAGTCGCTTTCCAGCCAGCGGTCGCGACGGAACACGAAGCCTCCGCAGAAGCTGAGAAAGGCCTGCGTATTCACGGCGAGCGCGCAGTACTCGCGCCGCTGATCGGGATCGGACAGCTCGAACGTGCGCTCCTCGCGAACGCTCAGATTACGGATGTCGACGATGGGCCTCATGTCGCGCGTACACGACGTTTCTTCGACGAGGATGATGTCGTCGCCGTGCGGAAGACGCTGCAGCACCTCCGCGATCGCGCCCTCCGCCATCCAGTCATCGGCACTGAAGAACCAGCAGTACTCGCCGTGCGCATGTTCGGCGGAGAGCGCCATGTCGTGATCGATGCCGCCTTTCTGCGGCATGCGAACGTAATGAAGGCGGGGGAACTGCTGCTGATGTTGCGCGACGATCGCCGGGGTGTCGTCGGTCGATCCGCCGTCGAGGACGACGATCTCGACGTCCTCCGTGGCCTGGCCAATGATGCTCTCGAGCGTCTCACCGATGAACGCGCCGAAGTTGTAGGTGGGGATGCACACCGAGAGTCGGATCGGCGAGGCCATGAACGGGCGGGAGCTTAGCATCCGCTGCGTATAATCCCGCGCGGTGCGTGTCGCCATCGACTGCAGAAAAATCACGGACTTCGGCATCGGCACGTACATCCGCGGTCTGCTGGGCGAGCTGGCGCGCATGAGCGGCGATGACGAATACATCGCCGTGATTCCGAGGCGCGCGTTGCACCTGGTGCCCGAGCCGTTCCGGCCGGTGGTGGTGGATGCCCCGAACTATCGAATCCGCGAGCTCTTCGCGGTGGCGCGGGCGATCGAGCGGGCCGGTGCGGATGTGTTTCATGCTCCGCACATCAACGTCCCACTGACCGTCACGCCGTCGCTCGCGACGCTGCATGACGTGATTCCCTTTCACTTCGTTCCCCGGTGGCGGCCGACGTACGCCTACATCTCGCTGATGGCGCGCCGGGCCGTTCGAAAATGCGCAACGATTCTGACCGTCAGCGAGGCCTCGAAGCAGGCGCTCATCGAAACGCTGCGCTGTCCGCCGGAGAAGATCGTCGTCACGCCGAACGGCATCGACGAGATTTTTTTTCTCCCCGGGCCGCGCAATGAGTCGTACGGCCGCTACCTGCTATACGCAGGCAACGATTTCCCGCACAAGAACGTCAACGGCGTGCTCGACGCATTCGAGTTGCTGCGCCGCAGCGATCCCTCGCTGCGGCTCGTGATCACCGGCGCGTCGTTTCGATCGCTGGGCGGGCGCGAAGGAGTGGAGCGCACCGGCTTCGTCACGATCGATGAGCTCGCGGCGCTGTATCGGGGAGCGCAGGCCGTACTGCTGCCGAGCTTCGAGGAAGGATTCGGATTGCCGGCGCTCGAGGCGATGGCCACCGGATCGCCGGTGGTCGCGTCCTCGATTCCGGCGCTGCTCGAAGTCACGGGCGATGCGGCGCTGCACGCGGATCCGCATTCGCCGGAGTCGATCGCGGCCGCGGTCGAGCGCATCCTGCGCGACGGCGCCCTGCGCGACGAATTGCGCCGTCGCGGGCCGCTGCAGGCGCGCCGCTTCACCTGGCGGCGCTGCGCGGAGCTGACGCGGCGCGCGTACGAAGACGTCTATCGCTCGGCGCGGCCGAGCGCGCGCTGGTAGACCGACTCGAGGATGTCGACGTGCGCGCTCGCGGTGAATCGCGGCGGCACGACCGGCGGCTGTGCAATGCGTCCCTCAGCCACACCCACGATCGCATCCGCGAGCGCATCCGCGTTGCACGGCGGCACGAACGTCGCGTGACCGGCGAGCACTTCCTCGCTCGCGTGCCCCGTTGTGGCGATGACGTGACATCCGATCGTCGCCGCTTCCACCGCCGAGTATCCGAATCCCTCGGAGATCGACGGCACCACGACGACATTCGCCGCGAGCAAATACGACGGCAGCTCCGCTCCCGGCTGCGACGGCAGCACGACGATGTGATCGCCGAGGCCGCGGCGCTCGATCAGGGAGAGCACGTTCCTGCGGCGCGCCACCGGATATTGCGAGAGCAGCATCACCAGGCGGCTGTTCGGTAAACGCCGTCGCACGAGATCCGCTGCTTCGACGAGATATTCGACACCCTTCGTGATTCCGGGGCGGCCGAAGTAGAGATAGAGAAACGTGTCGTCCGGCAGCCCGAGCTGGCGCCGCAGCGGGCGCGCGGAGTAGCCGGGATGCCAGAAGCCGTAGTCGAGCGGAGGATTGGTGACCGTGGTGATGTCCGCGCGGCCGTTGATGCGGATCGAGCGCCCGGCGCTGAAGTTCGTGACCGACAGGTAGTGGTCGAAGGGAAGGCGCATCAGCGTTTTTTCGAACCAGCGATGCGCGCGCATCGACAGCCGCCCGATGCCGGGGAAGCGCTCCCACGTCTCGAGAAACAGATCATGCACCGTGATCACACACGGCTTGCGCAACAGCCGCGCGGCGATCCATGACGGCACGCCGGGCGTGAAGATGCTGGTGTGAATCAGGTCGGCCGTGCGCGCCTTCGCCAGCACCGTCGGCAGCGCGCGGATCATGAACACGTAGCGGTCGATGCTCTCCGGCGCCGGCAGCCGGAGGATCGTCACGTTGCCGCGCACTTCGCGCCGCGGCGCGTTCTCGACGGTACGGATCGTGACGACCGTGACCGCGTGCCCGCGCCGCGCGAGCTCGTCCACCGCCTGTCCGAAGAGCGTCTCCGCGCCGCCGATGTGCGGCGGAAAGTACTCGACGACGTAAAGAATGGAGATCGGCTTCACCGCCGCGACAGTCCGAGAATGCTGAGAAAGAAGCTGGAGAAGATCACCTGGACGCCGATGACCATGGCCGTGACCGCGGGGATGATGATGCGCTGGCTCTGGGAGTAATTCAGCGAGCCGAAGCCTTCGGATCGCCACTGGAACGCCGAATAGATCAGCAGCGCCGTACCGCCGAGGGCCAGCGCCGCGCCGGCCATCAATCCACTTTCGAGCGTGAAGACGCGGGTGATGCGATTGAGCAGCGGGTCGGGAGGCAGCAGGCGCTCGGTGACGGCGAACATGCGCGAGAAGAAGGCGTAGATGACGATCTGGATCCCGAGCGTGAGCACCATGCAGGCGACGAGGAGTGTGCTGGTGTCGAAACCGGCGCGGCCGATGCGCACCGGGCCTGCGATCAGAAAGCCGGCGGAGATCGCGCCGGCGAGCATGAGCGCGACGCCGGGCACGAGAAAGAGCCAGCGCGGGCTCATGAGCATCATGAACCGGATGCTGCGCCAGCCGTCGCTCCACGTCCGCAGATGCGGCGCGCGTCCGCGGCCGTCGGGCGAGAGCGTGATCGGCACTTCGGCGATCCGTCCCTGCGCGAGATGGGACTTGATCACCATCTCCAGCGCGAACTCCATTCCCGTCGTGCGCAGATCGAGGGCGAGGACGAAGTCGCGGCGGAAGGCGCGCAGGCCGCAGTAGAAGTCCTTCACCTTCGCGCGGAAGAAGAAGCGGCCGACGGCGCTGAGCGTCGGATTGCCGATCCAGCGATGTTTCCACGGCATCGCGCCGGGGAGAATCGTTCCGCCGCCGGACGGGAGACGGCAGCCCATCACCAGATCGGCTCCCTCGCGCAGTTTCGCGAGAAACGCCGGCGCTTCGCCGAAGTCGTAGCTGTCGTCCGCGTCGCCCATCAACACGTATTGCCCGCGCGCCGCCTGAATGCCCGCTGCCAGCGCCGCGCCGTAGCCCCGCTGCGCGACGGGCACGACCCGCGCGCCGAGCCGCTGCGCGATCTCGACCGAGCCGTCGGTGCTGCCGTTGTCGGCGACGACGATCTCCGCGGCGATGCCGTGCGCGCGAATGGCCTCCTGCGCCTTGGCAATGCAGACCGGCAGCGTGCGCGCCTCGTTGAGGCACGGCATGACGATGGTCAGTTCGATGGCGTCGGTTGGACCGGAGCTCGCCACGGGGCCGAATATAACAGGCTCACCGGCGGATGCGCCGGTAGATCGCCTGCGTCGTGCGCTGGTCGTAGTAAACGAGCTCGAATCGCGGATCGCCCGCGAGCGCGCGCACGATCTTCGTATCCGCTTCCGTCGGCTGGCCGCGCCCGAGGTACTTGCGGAAGTCGCGGATGTGCGTGAACTTCGGATCGTCCCAGATGGTGGAGAACGCGCGGTCGACGATCACCCAGTCGGCGTCGGGGCGGATTTGCGAGACGTCGTCGATCGCCTTGAGATCGCGCTGCAGCGTCACTCCGAACGCGGGATAGATCCAGGTGTCATGGCCCGCGTACACATCGATCTTGTCGCGCTCTCCGGCGATCACGTCGACGAGATTGGGCGCGCGCCGCATCGACGGAATCCAGCGCGTGCCGGGGTGCTCCGCGATGAAGAGGAGATCGCGCAGCGGCAGCCACTTGTCGTACTTCGCGGCATGACGCGCCGCTTGCGCGGCGAGCAGCGAGAAGCCGAAGAGCAGCAGCCAGAAGACCTGCGGACGAACGCGCGACTGCACGAATTTCACCGCCGGCGCGACGGTCCACACAAACACGACGACCGCCGCGTACAAAAAATACCTCGGGTAGCTGCTGATGTAGCCGTAGTGCTTCCACACCACCGGCAGCGCGAGGAGGAACGAGATGCCGGCGACCGCGGTGACGAGGATGCGCGCGCGCGGCGGGAGGTCTCCTTCTTCGCGGCGCAGTCTCCACGCCGCGAACGGCAGGGCCAGCGCTGCGAGCGTGAACAGCAGCCCGTAATGCGACGCGTACGGATCGTTGCGCTCCCACAGCCACTCTTCGCCGTTCCACGGAAGCGTGACCACACGATCGTCGAGATCGACCGGCCGGAGCACGAGCAGCGCCGGCGCGATCCAGAGGTAGCTCCACTCGCCGTACGTCACCGGCGCGACTTTGCGGATCGTCGTCGTCTGCGAGACCGACGGCATCTGCTGCGCCGTGACGTAGGCGTACGCGCCGAGGAGCGGCAGGAGGATCAACACGATCACGGCGATGGCGAGGAGCGCGCGTATGCGGCGCGGCTCGGCGCGAAGGTGCTTCACCGCGCCGAGGACGAATACGGGAAAGGCAACGGCGGCGAACATGAGCCCCTGCGGCTTCGTGCCGATCGCGAGATCGATCGCGATGCCGAGGAACAGCGCGGCGGACCAGTCGAACGATTGCAGCCAGCGCCCGAGCGCGAGCAGCGCGGCGAGCAGGAGCGCGCTGACCATCGCGTCGTTCTTGTACATCGCGCCCTGCTGCAGGAGCGACGGCATCGCGAACGCCGCCAGCGCCACCGCGGCGTTGTGCAGCCCCGGTCCCCACCACTGCCGCGAGAGCGCCGCCGCGGCCAGCACCACCATCACGAACATCAGCGTGCTCACCCACTCCGTGACCATGTCCGTGCCTTCGAGCACGATCACCGTCGCGAGCATCAGTTCGTAGTTCGCGGGCAGCTCATTCGCGCGGTTGTCGCGAATCTCAGGGAAGTAATCGAAGTGCGCGGTCTTCGCGATCATCGCCGCGCGCGGAAGGTGGTAGGTGAACGCGTCCGGCGCCAGCGGCGGCGCGACGACGCCGCGCCAGAGGAGAAAGCCGGTGTAGATCACGATGGGCGAGAGCGCGAGCGCGAGAAGCAGGCGGTCGCGCGTCAGCTCTATGGTGCGCGGCGGCGCCGAGCGTCGCAGCCGCAGCACGACGCCGAGGATCAGCGCGATCGCTCCGGCGATGAGAAGCATCGGCCGTGTCAGTTGCCCTGTGAGCGCGAGCGCCCAGGCGATCGCGAGCCAGAGCGCGATGCCCATGACGATGGAGAACACCGCGCGCTCGAGCGAGCTCGCGCGGCTGTTCGCGCGCGCCAGCAGCCGGCGCGCCAGCTCGTGGCCGAGAACGAAAATGCCGCTCGCGAACAATCCGAGCGCGGCCAGCGGAAACACGCGGCGAGTATAGGGAAAAGCCGCTACACTTTCGCGCTCCGCATGGATTCCCGTGCAATGTTTCGCCTCGGCGCCGCGCTGATCGCGTTGATCGTCCTCGCGCATCTCGCGGCCGTCTTCGGCGACCTCGGACGTCCGCTGCACAACGACGAGACCGAGTATCTCCACACGACGTGGCTGATGGATCAGGGCCGCACGATCTATCGCGACTTCATGCAGGATCACCCGCCGTTCCTGTTCCAGTTCATGAGTCTCTTCAATCCCGGAAAGCCGGGCGGCCTCTATCCGCTGCTCGACATCCAGACCTGGACGGATCGGGGACGCATCCTGGCCGGCCTGTTCGGCGCGTTCGCGCTCGCCGCCGGCGCCGTGCTCGCGTATCGCGCGACGCGCACCACGCTCGCGGCGCTCGTCGCGCTCGCGTACATCGTGCAGGAGCCGGTGATCTGGCAGCGCGGACTGACGGACCTGCGCCTCGATCCGTTTGCGATGGCGATGCTGTGGGGCGGCGCGTGTCTGGTCGTGATCTCGCTGCGGCGCGAGCCGCGCATGCGCGACGCGCTCGTCGCCGGCACCGGCATCGCCCTCGTCGCCGCCGCGGCTCTGCTCAATCCCAAGTGGCCGCTGGAGTCGATCGTTATCGGCGTCGTCTACCTGTTCATTCTCTGGCGCGTCCGCCTCATCGGCTGGTCGCGCGTCGCGCTGTCGCTGCTGCCGACGGTGATCGTGCTCGCCATCGGCGCGTGGATGCTGCTCTCGGTCACGACATTCTCCGAGTACGTCTACTTCACGTTTCAGTTGAAGCGAGGCATTCAGCAGAACGTCCTCCTCTCCGGCGTGTACGGCTTCCGCGAGGCGGGCGGGTGGTGGCGGGTCGTCAGCGGCGGCGATTTTCTGGTGATGCTGCTGGCCGCGGCGTTGCTCGCGGCGTCGCGCAGATTCCAGGTGATTCGCGACGAGATCGACGTGCCGCGCACGGCGATTCTCTTCGCGCTCTGTCTCGCCGCGCTGGCCGAGCTGCCGTTCTATCAGCCGTACACGGTCATGTGGCCGCAATACCGCGTCTCGTTCGTCTTCGCGGCCGGGCTGCTCTACGGCGTGGTGACGGCGGTGTTGTACCGGATTCTCGCGATCGTGATTGCGCGTCCGCGGGAGAAGCAGGCCATCGTGCTGATCGTGGCCACGACCGCGGTCGCGCTGCTCATGCAGTGGACGCTCGTCATGCGATTGCTGCAGTACGAGCGCGGGTCGCTCGCGCGGTGGCTGATCCTCCTCTGCGCGATCGGGGTCTGGATTCCGGCGGTCGCGTCATTCGTGCACGCCCGCGGCATGCGCACGATTCCGGATGCGAGCACGTCGCTGCCGTTCGCCGCCATCGCGGCGGCGGCGGCTTCGTTTGCGATCGTCGCGCTCGTCCCGGCCATCGCCGGCCGCAATGCCGATCCCGACAAATGGATCGAGCGCGCGGTGCTGCAGACCAAACTGCGCGCCGGCGAGCCGGTGTGGATCAGCTCACGCACGCATCCCGTCGCCGCGTTCGATTCCTCGTATTTCTACTACGGCTTCGGCGACGTCACCGCCGGCGCGTTGCTGCACGCGGAAGCCGGACATCGCTTTCTCCCGCGGATGAGCGAGAAAGACCTGCCGCCCTGCCGCATCGCCGCGGGCGTCGATCAGGAAACGCATTTCATCGAGATCGGGCCGTGGCTGATGTGGTATCCGGAACTGGCGCGCTGCGTGGTGTCGCTGCTCGAGCGCAACGCCCTGGCGCCCACGCCGCACCGGTTCGTCTTCGAGGTGCGCCGCCCGAATGACGGTCTCCGCTACCAGCCGATCAAACGGGAGCGCGTCGTCCTGGGCCAGCTCGACCTCTACGCGCGCCAATCCGTCGCCGCGCACCAGGGCATGGCCGAGCGCCTCCGCTGAAGGAGGGCGGGCGTCCCGCCCGCCCGCGCGGGGCATCTTGCCCCGCGCCATAATGCCGGGCGAGACGCCCGGCGAGGGGCGGCCGGGACGGCCGCCCTCCTTTGGTCACTTTTCCTCGTGATACTCCTCTTCGGTGTTCACGGCCCAGACGTTCTCTTTGTCCGTGCGCCCCTCGACGATGTTGTCGACGCAGACCATCGCCGTGAGCATCGAGTGATCCTGATTGTTGTACTTGTGCATGCCGTTGCGGCCGACGAGATAGAGATTCTCGAAGGAATCGATCCAGCGGCGGATCACCTCGAAGCGATCGTACGTCCCGAAATAGGCGGGATAGGTTTTCGGCATGCGGATGACCACCGTGTCGAGCACGTCGTCGCGACTCGCGAGCTTCATGCGAACCAGTTCGTCGATGCCGAGGCGCGATAGCTCTTCGTCCGTCGACGTCCAGAGCGAGTCGCCTTCATTGCAGAAATACTCGAGCCCGAGCCACGCCGTCGCCGGATCGGCGACGAGATACGGACTCCAGTTGTGAAACAGCTGCAGGCGTCCGACGAGGACGTCCGGCTCCTGGATGTAAATCCAGTTGTCGCGGATCGGCGAGCCGTCGTGCTCCGTCACCGCGAGCTTCTTCAGCAGCACGCCGACGGTGATGAAGTCGCGGTAGACGAGGCCGTTCGCGACTTCGCGCACATCGTCGGGAACCGGCGTGTCGATGGAGTTGACGAGCGTGCGCACCGGCGCGGATGAGAAGACGAAATCGGCAGGGAGGTCGATCTCGGTGCCGTCGTCGAGGCGCTTCGCGCGGACGCCGGTGATGCGATTGCCGTCGGCGTGCAACTTCGTCACGACGTGGCGCATCAGCACTTCGCCGCCGCGCTCTTTCACCGCGCGCGCGGTCTCGTCCCACATCTGCCCCGGACCGAGTTTCGGATAGAGGAACTGTTCGATCAGCGACGTCTCGGTGCCCTTCTGGCGGATGTCGCCGCCGCGCGCGAAGAGCTTGCGCACGAAATGCGCGATGGCCTTCGTGATCGACAGCCCTTTCACGCGCTGCGCGCCCCACTCCGCGCTGATGTCGCGGCAGCGCACGCCCCACACTTTCTCGGTGTACGCCTCGAAGAACGTGCGATACAGCTCGCGGCCGAAGCGGTTGACGAAAAACTCTTCGAGATTGCGCTCCGGCTTGATCGGAAAGAGCGCGGCGCGGATGTACGAGAAGCCGATGCGGATCGTGGCGAAAAGGCCGAGGTTTTTGAGAGTGGTGGGGGAAAGCGAGATCGGGTAGTCGAAGAAGCGGCGGCGGAAATAGATGCGCGAGCGGCGCTCGCGCAGCAGCATCACGCGGTCGGTGGCCTCGGGATCGGGACCGTCTCCCGCCGGCACGGTCGTCGTGCGCCGGTGATAGGTGATCTGCTGATCGCCCTGCATGCGCTGCAGCGGCATCATGCGCAGCCACCACTCCATCACGCGGTCGGACTTCGAGAAAAAGCGATGCCCGCCGATGTCGATGCGGTTGCCTTTGTAGTTGACCGTGCGGGCGATCCCCCCCAGCTCATCCGTCGCCTCGAGCACGATCGGCCGGATGTCCGTGCGCTGGAGCAATTCGTACGCGGCGGTGAGTCCGGCCGGACCGGCGCCGATGATCACGGCGGTGCGGGTGGGGGAGGAGGGGGAGGGGTTTGGCAACGCTGCGGAAGATATCAGAGGGCAGAAGGAGAACGCAGAACGCAGAACGCAGAACGTAGAATTCAGAACGAAGAAGGGCACGGCGCGCCCAACCCTGGCGACTTTCTCAATTCTGAATTCTGCGCTCTGCGTTCTGCGTTCCCGCCTGCCCTCTGCCCATCTGCCTCTGCCCCTCGCCCTCCCGCCCTCTGCTACCCTGCGCGCAAGATGAAGCACCCGCGGTACCTCGTCCCGCTGATCGGCGCTGCGGTGGCATACGTCCTGGTCAATCTGCAGTGGGCGCATTCGGTGGTCTGGGACGAGATCGAGTTCTACCGGGCCACGAAGTGGATCGCCGAAGGGCGGATGCCGTTCCGCGATTTCTGGGAGCATCACCTGCCGCTGCAGTGGTTTCTGTTCGCGCCGTTCGCCGCGCTGATCGACAGCCCCGGAACCACGGCGATCATCCTGATGCGCTGGGCCCAACTCGTCCTCTGGGTACTCACTCTCGCCGTCCTCTTCCGTCTCATGCGCGACGCCGGCATCGAGCGCTCGCACGCCTGGATCGCGCTCTGCGCGCTCCTGGCCTCCCCGCTCTTCGTCGAATCCGCGGTCGAGTATCGCGTCGACATCCCGGGCGACGTCGCCTTCCTGCTCGCGGTCGCGCTGGTGTGCCGGCGCCCGCAATCGTCGCGCGCGTGGCTCGCCTTCGGCGTCCTGATGTCCGCCGCCGTGCTGTCGAATCTGCGCCTCGTCTATCTCGTGATCGTGACGGCCGGCCTCTTCGCCTTCGCCGACGTGCGCGAGCGGCGCTGGCGCTGGAATCCGCGCGCGCTCTGGATGCTGCCGGGCGCGATCGCCGTTGCCGCCGCGTTCTGCGGTTGGCTCGTGTACGCCGGCGCGGTGGACGAGTTTCGCGAGGCGATGCGCCTCAACGTCGTCGCCGACCGCGTGATGGCGGAGAGCGCCGGCACGTTCTTCCCGATCCTGATGAAGCCGTTCACGACGATCGACGTCGCGGCGATGGCGTTGTTCATCGCCGGCTTCGCCTGCGCGTTCATCGCGCTGCGCGAATTCCGCAGGCCCGGCATCCTCCAACTCTTCGCGCTCCTCGCGATTCTCAGCGTCGTCGCCCTGGCGCGCCTCGGCGTGCACTATCCCTATCACCTGCAGACCACGCTGCTGCTCCTCGTGCCGCTGGCCGCGGCAATGGTGCGTCCCGGTTTGATTCGCAACCTCACCGTCGCCGGCATCGCGGTCGTGCTCGCCATCCAGCTGGCGCGCTTCACGCGCTCGAGCACGCAGGTTTCGATGAAGTACCACGACGCGGTGATGCGCGAAGTCGACCGGCGCACGTTGCCAACGGAAAAAGTGTGGGACGGCGTCGGCGCTGCGCTGCGACGCGAGCCGGCCTATCGCTACTGGTTCCTGCCGTCCGTCGTGCGCATCGCCGCGCAGCGCAATCTCATTCCGCCGTACCGCTCGCGCGAGATGATCCAGGATCCGCCCGCGGCGATCGTACACAGCGTGCGCGTCCGCTACTGGTTCCTGCAGTTCCCCGATGCCGGCCTGTACGTGGCGCATCACTACGTGCCGCTGTATCGCGATCTCTGGATTCCGGGACTCAGCGGCACGATCGAGAACGGCCAGCGCGCGAACTGGCGCGCGCCGCGCGCGGGGCGTTATCGCCTCGTTGCCAGCGAGCTCCTGCCGAAGCATCCCTGGTTTTTCACGCCGTTCGACTACGCGATCATCGCCGGCTCGGATGTGACGACGTACGAGGTGGAGCTGAAGCGATTGCCGCAGGTCGATCGCCGCAGGTTGCACCTGGTCGTCGACGGCGTGCCGGTCGACGCGCCGGTGTTCACGCTGAAGAAAAACTCGCACGTGTCGCTGCAGTCGAACGTCCCGCAGCCGATCGGCGTACTGATCGTGCCGGACGACGTCACGACGCTCTTCGTCTCGCCCGAAGGGCCGGTGATCATGTGACGGCCGCGCGGATCGCGATCACGGCCGCGTTTTTGTTTCTCGCCGCGATCTTCGCGATCGCGCAGATTCGCGATCTCGCCCGCCCCCCGCATCTCGACGAAGTGCAGCATCTGCACAGCGGGACGCGCATCGCCCACGGCGAGCGGATCTACCGCGATTTCTTCGAGCATCACCCGCCGCTCTTCGCCGGCATGCTGTCGCTGCTCGCCGGCGACGACACGGTGCACTACGTCGCCCGCGCCCGGCTTCTCGCCGGCGCGTCCGCCGCGATCGCCATTCTCGCCGCCGCGCTGCTCGTCTATCGCGCCTCGGGGAGTTTCTACGCGCCGCTGATCTTCATCGCGCTGCTCCTCGCCGCGGGCGGTCTCTGGCGCAACGGGATCGGCGACGTGCGCGCGGAGTCGCCGGCGCTGGCCTTTTGGTGGAGCGGTGCGGCACTCGTGCTGCTCGCCCGCAACGAATGGCTCCGCGGCGCCGGCATGGGCCTCATCTTCGTCGCCGCGGCGATCCTGCCCAAATGGCCGTTGGAAAGTCTCGTCATCGCCGTGCTGTTTCTCGCGCGCCCCAACCTGCGCGCGATCGCCGCCGCCATCGCCGTCGCACTCGCCGCCATCGCCATCACCGCCTCGCTCGCGGACCTCGGAACCGCGTGGCATTACGTCGTCACGTTCTCTCGCGCGATCTGGCGCGAGCTCACGCCGACCGACGTGAGTTGGACCATGCGCTGCCCATGGCTGCTCAAGCCGTGGATCGTCCTCGTCGCCCTATTCGTCATCTACGTCCGCCGCGAGGCCAACAAGCTGATTCACGTCTTTGCCATCCTCGCGCTCACGTCCCTCCTCGAAATGCGCTTCCTCTTCTACCCGAACACCGACTTTCGCTTCTGGCCGATGTGGAGCTTCGCCGCCGCCGCGCTGATCGCGCTCGCGCCGCAGCGCATGCGCGCCATCATTCCGATCACCCTCACCGCGCTCGCGCTCGTCCTCGCGCTCGATCACATCCCGCCGCAACGCTCGCTCCGTGAGTCGTACTGGCGGTGGTCGCAATGGATGAACGCGCGCCTCGGCAAGAACGAAACTGTTTGGATGGGAACGCGCTGGCATCCCATCGGCGCGCGCGACGCGAGCTATTGGTGGTTCGGCTTCGACGACGCGATCCCCGCCGCGACGAAGCTCGGTGAAGTACGCGAGCTCGATCTTCCTCCGTGCAAGCTCGCGGACAACGTGCGCTTCCTCGGCGATCCAGGCGAGAAGCTACCTGTCGTGCGCGCCTGCTTCGAACGGTTGCGCGCGAGCGGCGCGATCGTCGAAACGCCGGTGCCGGACGTCTGGATGGTCTCAAAACAAAAACCGCACCCCGCTCAATAACCACATGCCGAGGAACGCCAACGGTGCGTAACGCGGCAGCAGCTGTGCCTTCGCGAGGATCCAGAAAAACGCGGCGGCGAAGAAGGCGATGTAGAGCTGCGAGGCGATGGCAATTGCATTGAGATTGCCGATCGCTGCGCGCGAAAACTGCGGACCCGGCGGCACATCACCGATTGCGACTCGATTCGCCTGAAACTCGAGCGCCCACTTCGGCTCGGAGCGAATCGCCTCGCCCATGTACAAGCCGGGGATCGCCGCCGAATGCAGCAGCGTGTCCGCGAACGCGAGAAAGGCGGTGAGCGCGAAGAGCGTGAGGAAGGTCACGGTCCACCACGCGCTTCGGAACGCCGGCGTCTCGCCGGCTGGACGGGCGGCGTCTCGCCGCCCCGTTGGCGCCGGGACGGCGCCAGACCAGCCGCCGGGACGGCGGCGCTCCCAGCGATCGACGATCCAGCACCACGCGAACGCGAACGCGCAGACCACCGGCAGCGCGCGGCGCGGGCTATTCTCCGGATCGAACGCCGCGGTGAAGAGCTGCTCGAGCCCGAAGAAGATCACGAGCAGGAGGAGCAAACCCGTCACGCGCGTCAGCGGCGGACGCAGGATCCACAGCGCAATCACGCAGCAGACCAGCAGCGGCCACCAGATCTGCGCCAGTACTTCGTGCAGCGCCATCTGCGCGCCGATGTGCGTGGCCGTGAACGGCAGGAGCGGCAGCTCGCGCCAGTGGTGAATCCACGTCATCCAGCCGGCGACGACCGAGCCGAAGAACTTCGAACGCACGCTGTACGAGGCATCGCCCTGGCTGACGAAGTCGATGAACAACTTCCACAGCGTGATCGGCGCGAGCGAAATCACGACGTAAAGCAGCGCGTCGCGCAGCCTCTCGAAACGAATGACGCACAGCAGGTACACCGCGAGCGCGGCGCCGAAGACGTACCAGTCGTAGTTCAGCGTGAGGATGGCCGTCATCAGTCCCGCGACGTGGGCCTCACGCAGTTCCTCCGGCGGCATCGCGATCGCCGCGAGAATGATCAGGAAGTTGATCACCGTCCCGGTGACGTAGTGCATCGGCTGGCCGATGACGCTCACGAACGCGGGCAGCGCGTAGATCGTCGCCAGCGCGACGAGCGGCGCCTTGGGCTCGAATCGCAGCGCCGCGATTGTCAGGAGGAGCATGAACAGCCAGTTGAGAACGTCGTTCGCCGCGAGATAGGAACGAAAGAACGACGTCACGATCGATGCGAAGAACGAATGCAACGGCAGCCGGATGTTGTGCGCGGCCGTCCAGTCCGGAATCGTGCCGTCGTAGAAAAAGCGCGTCACCGGCACGACGGTCGGCGCATCGGGATTGACCGCGCGATCGACCGGCTTGCCCTGATAGCTGGCCGGCCCCGCGTACGTGTACGGCGAATGCGCGCCGCGATGCGTGAGCAGAATCAGCGTCACCCACGCCATGAGAATCGCAGCCACTCCGAACGTTCGTCGCACGGCAGGATAAAATCACAAACAATGAATCTGCGCATCGCGCTCTACGCCGACGGTGCCGACGTGCGCGAGATGGCCGCCGCGCGCGAGCACGGCCTCGTCCAGGGCTTCACCACCAACCCCACGCTGATGCGCAAGTCCGGCATCAGCGACTACGAATCGTTCGCCCGCGAGGCGCTCGACGCCACCAGCGGCCTGCCCATCTCCTTCGAAGTCTTCGCCGACGACTTCGACGAGATGGAGCGGCAGGCGACGCTCATCGCCACCTGGGGCGAGGCCGTCTTCGTGAAGATTCCGATCACGAACACGAAAGGCGAGCCGTCGATCCCGCTGATCGCGCGCCTCTCCGCGGCGGGCGTGAAGCTGAACATCACCGCGATCCTCACGCTCGAACAGGTGCGCGACGTCGTCGACGCGGTCGACGCGAACACGCCGGCGATCGTCTCCGTCTTCGCGGGCCGCATCGCCGACACGGGCCGCGATCCCGTTCCGCTGATGCGCGAAGCGGCGGCGATCGTGAGCGCGAAGCCGAAGGCGCAGCTGCTGTGGGCGAGCCCGCGCGAGCTCCTCAACGTCATGCAGGCCGAGGAGGCGGGATGCCACATCATTACCGTCACGGGCGACATTTTGAAAAAGCTGTCGATGGTCGGGAAGTCGCTCGATGAGCTTTCGCTCGACACGGTGAAGATGTTTTACAACGACGCGGCGGCGGCGGGTTTCCGGCTGTGATCATCACGCGCACTCCGTTCCGCGTGACCCTCGGCGGCGGCGGCACCGATCTCCCGTCGTACTACGCGAGCCACGGCGGATTCATCTTCGCCATGGGCCTCGACAAGTACATGTACGTCGTCGTCAATCGTCCGACCGTCGGCCGCAAAGTGCGGTTGCATTACTCGCAGAGTGAAGTCGTCGATCACGTCAGCGAGCTGCGGCATGAGCTCGCGCGCGAGGCGCTGCGCGCGCACGGCATCGAAGACTCGTTCGAAGTCGCCTCGATCGCCGACCTTCCCGCCGGCACCGGCCTCGGCTCGTCGAGCTGTTATCTCGTCGGCCTGCTCAACGCGCTGCATCACGACCGCCGCGACTACGTGCCGCTGCAGTCGCTCGCCGAGGAGGCGTGTCACATCGAGCTCGACATCCTGAAAGAGCCGATCGGCAAGCAGGATCAGTACATGGCCACGTACGGCGGCCTGACCGTGCTCGACATCGCCCGCGACGGCAAGGTGAAGGTGCGGCAGCTGCGCCCGAACAGCAGCGACATCGCGGAGCTCGTCGCGCACACGCACATCTATTACACCGGCTCGCAGCGCGACGCGCGCGAAGTGCTGAACGATCAGAACGTGGCCATGCAGTCGACGGACAACGTCGATCACGCGCGCGTTGCCGACAGCCTGCATCGCATCAAAGACCTCGGGCGCCGCATCCTGGAAGCCGTCGAGGGCTCGAACTTCGACCGCTGGGGCGAGCTGCTCGACGAGCACTGGCAGAGCAAGAAGCGCCTCTCGGGCAAGATCTCGCTGCGCGCCGTCGATCAGATTTACGACGACGTGCGCGAGCGCTTCGGCGTGTTAGGCGGAAAGATCATCGGCGCCGGCGGCGGCGGCTTCCTGATGCTCTACTGCCCGCGCCAGCACGCCGCGCTCGAGCGTTTCATGCTCGAGCACGGAATGCCGCGTATGCACTACACCGTCGAGCCCGAGGGGACGAAGGTGGTCGCGCAGATGGGGCACGGCACGCTCGACTCGTCGCTGTCGGTGGCGGTGTGATTCAAAAAGAAATCGGCATCCTTGGCGGCGGTATCTCCGGCATCGCGCTCGCTGCGCATCTCGGCGAAGACGTCGACATCCTCGAGAAACGCCCCCGCATCGGCGGCTTGTGCGGCGCCATCATCGAGAACGGCTTCACCTTCGACGCCGCCGGCCCGCACATCATGTTCTCGAAGAACAAGCCGGTCCTGCAGCTGATGATCGACGTCCTCGACGGCAACGTGCGCGAGGGACGGCGCGAGAATCGGATCTGGTTCAAGGGACGCCTGGTGAAGTATCCGTTCGAGAACGACCTCGCCGCGCTGCCGAAGGAAGACAACTTCGAGTGCATCTACGGCTACATCGTCAACCCGCGCGCGAACGACACGCCGTCGAATCTCGCGGACTGGTCCTACAAAACCTTCGGCGCCGGCATCTCCGAGAAGTACTTCATACCGTACAACAAAAAGATCTGGAATTACGACCCATCGAAATTAGGACTCGAATTCGTGTCCCGAATTCCGAAGCCGCCGATGGAAGACGTGCTCAAGTCGTCGATCGGGATCCCGACCGAGGGCTATCTGCACCAGCTGTACTTCTCGTATCCGGAGGAGGGTGGGTTCGAGTCGATCGTGCATGGCTTCGCGAAGCGCGTGCGCGGCGAGATTCACACCAACTGCCGCGTCGTATCCGTCCTCCGCGACAACGATCGCTGGCGCGTCATCACTGAAGACGGCGAGCGGTCCTATCGTGTCCTCGTCTCCACCCTCCCCATCCACGAGCTCCTCCCAATCTGGCAAAACGCGCCGCCCGAGGCCAAAGAAGCCGCGAACAAGCTCGTGTACAACGCGCTGATCAACGTCCTCCTCGGGTTCAGCGAAGATCGCGGCTATCCGTACACCGCGGTTTACTTGCCCGATCCCGAGATCCTCTTCCACCGCATCTCGTTCCCGAAAGCATTCAGCCCGCGCTGCGTGCCGGACGGACACAGCTCGCTGATGGCGGAAATCACCACGAACGACGAGATCTCGGACGACGACGTGCTGCAGCGCGTGATCGGCGATCTCGTGAAGACGGAGTTCATCGACCCAGCGACGATCGTCTACAAGAAAGTCGTGCGTTTCAAATACGGCTATCCCGTGTACGACCTCGATTACCACGCGAACGTCGCCGCGATGCGCGCGGCGGTGGAACGTGAGGGCCTCCATCTCCTCGGCCGTTTCGCGCAGTTCGACTACATCAACTCGGATGTCTGTGTGGAGCGCGCACTCGCGCTCGCGGATAAACTGCGCAGCGCGTGAAGCTCACGGTCTCCATGATCACGATGAACGAGGAGGGTGCGGTGGCGAAAGTCGTCCGCGACATCCGCCGCGTCGTGCCCGACGCGGAGATCCTGCTCGTCGACTCGAGTAAAGACCGCACGGCGGAGATCGCCGAGGAGCTCGGCTGCCGCGTGATCAAACAGTTCCCGCCGCAGGGCTACGGCCCGGCGATGGATCGCGCGGTGCGCGAGGCTGCGGGCGACGTGGTCATCACGCTCGATTGCGACGACACCTACCCCGTCGAGATGATCCCCGTGCTCGTGCAGAAGATCGAAGAAGGCGCCGATCTCGTGAACACGACGCGTGTCTGGGAGCGCCCCGAGGCCATGCCGTTGCCGAACTTCCTCGGCAACCGTCTGTTCGCGCTGATGGCGCGCGTGCTCCTCGGACTGAAAACGACCGACGTGCACAGCGGCATGCGCGCGTATCGCAAGTCGATGATCGACGCCGTCGCGTGGAACCCGCGCGGGCCGGCGCTGCCGGTCGACATGATCGGCATCCCGTTCCGCCGCGGCTACAAAGTCGTCGACGTGCAGATCGACTATCGCGAGCGCATCGGACAGACGACGCTCAACCGATTCGAGAGCACGGTGTGGACGTTCAAGCGATTGTGGAGGGCGCGACGGATCCGATCGTAGTGGCGGTCCTCTGCGGCGGCCTCGGCACGCGCCTCGGCGCGCTGACGCGCGACCTGCCGAAGCCGATGATCCCGATCGGCGGCCGGCCGTATCTCGAGCGCGTCCTCGAGTCCTTCGCCGAACGGCAGTTCGTCGACTTCGTCCTCCTCACCGGTTATCGCAGCGAAGTGATCGAAGCGCATTTCGGCGACGGTTCGGGCTTCGGCGTGAACATCCGCTACAGCCGCGAGGACGAGCCCCTCGGCACCGGCGGCGCGATTCGCGAGGCGCGATCACTTCTCGGCGAGCGCTTCCTCCTGACCTACGCCGACGTCTATCGCCGCTTCGACTACGATCGCTTCGTGCAGCAGCACCGCGGCAACTGCCTCGCGGTTTATCCGCGCATCCTCACCGGCAACGTCGATCTCGAGGACGGCCGTGTCGTCCGTTTCGACAAACGCGCGCCCGAGCTGCCGTACATCGACGCCGGCTTTTCGGTGATGCACGCGAGCACGATCGACATCCTCCCGCCGGCCGGCGCCTGTTCGTTCGAAGAGATCGTCTTCTCCGGACTCGCGCAGCACGGCGAGCTCGAAGGCGAGGTCGTGAACCGCGACTTCTTCGACATCGGAACTCCGGAAGAGTTGGGGCGCACGCGCGATGCGCTGCGCGACGGCGGAACGCCGTCGCGGTCGTCAACGGAGCAGACGTGAGGATTCTCGTCACCGGCGCCGCCGGCTTCATCGCCTCGAACCTGATCCCGCGCCTGACCTCGCGCGGCGACGAAGTCGCGGGCGTCGACAACTTTTTTCTCGGCAAGCGCGCGTACGTCCATCAGCATCCGCGCTTCGCCTTTCACGAATTCGACCTGCTCGACGTCGACCGCGTCGTCGCGCTGATGCACGAGTTCAAACCCGACCGCATCTGGCATCTTGCCGCGAACAGCGACATCAGCTTCGGCACGAAGTACACCGACTTCGATCTGAAGGGCGGCACGCTCGTCACGTACAACGTGCTCGAAGCGATGCGCCGCACGGACGTGAAGGAGATCGTCTTCTCCAGCAGCGGCGCGGTCTACGGCGAGCCGGAGGTGATGCCGACGCCGGAAGACTACGGCCCGATTTTTCCGATCTCGCTCTACGCCGCGAGCAAGGTCGCCTGCGAGACGCTCGTTTCCGCGTTCGCGCACAACTACGACCTGCGCAGCTGGATCTTTCGCTTCGGCAACATCGTCGGACCGAATCCGACGCACGGCGTGATCCACGATTTCGTTCTTCGCTTGAAAGACGAGCCCACGAAGCTGACGGTCCTCGGCGACGGCTCGCAGTCGAAGCCGTACGTCTACGTCGAAGACTGCATCGACGGGATGGAGTTCGGCGTGGCCCACGCGAGCGCTAGCGTGAACTGTTTCAACCTCGCGGTGGATGATCAGACCTCGGTGCGCGAGATCGCGCAGTGGACGTGCGAGGCGATGAGCGTGACACCCGCGATCGAGTACGGCGACTCGCCGCGCGGCTGGCGCGGAGATGTGCCGTACGTGAAGCTCGACACGCGGCGCATGACCGCGCTGGGATGGAAGCCGAAATTGTCGAGCAACGAAGCGGTGCAAAGGACGATTCGCGAAGTCGTGGAGCAGTTTCGGTGAACAACCAACCCCATGTGGCGACCGCTGCCCTCAGCGGTCGCGGTGCCGCTGAGGGCAGCGGCACCCACATAGCCATCGCGATCGCACTCACCTCCGCCATGCTGCGTCTCATCCCGCTGCAGTGGCTCCATCCTCTGAACTGGGACGAGATCGAGTTCTATCGCGCGACGCGCTGGATCGCCGAAGGGAAAGTGCCGTTTCGCGATTTCTGGGAGCATCACTCGCCGCTCTCCTGGTTCCTGTTTGCGCCGTTCTCGCGCCTCACCGACACACCCGGAGTCATGGCGATCATCTCGATGCGCTGGGCGCAGATTCCGGTCTGGATCGCGGCGTTCTGGCTGGCGAACGTCTTCATGCGCAACGCCGGCCTCTCGCGATTCGCGCGCTGGGCGGCGATGGCCATCGCGCTCTCCAGCTCCTTCCTCATGCTCTCCGCGGTCGAGTACCGCATCGATCCGCTCGGCTGCGCGCTCTACATCGGCGCGCTCGTCTTGTGGCAGCGCGGCACGCCGCGGGCGCTGTTCGGCGCGGGCGTCCTCTTCTGCCTCACCGGTCTCACGAACATGCGCCTCGGTCCGCTGCTCGTCGTGACCGTGCTGTTCCTCTTCTTCCGTACGCGGCTGCGCGGGCTCTGGATCGCCGCCGGCGGCATCGTCACGCTCGCATTGCCGCTGCTCTACTTCACGCTCACGAATTCGTGGGCGCAGATGATCCTCCAGCTGCTGCGCGAGAACGTCTTCGGCGACAAGAACGCCACGCCGATCGTCGGCCAGTTCGTGCATCGCCTCATCATCGTCTTCGGCGTCCGCGTCATTGGCTCCGACCGCTTGTTCGAATGGGCCGCGGTCGACGCCGGCGGCATCGCCCTTCTCGCCCTCGGCTTCACGGGACTCGTGCTCGCGCTGAGCCGCTGGCGCACGCTCGACGATCTCTTCACCATCGCCATGCTGCAGCTCGCCAACCTCGCCGTCATCGCGACGATGAACTTCATCTACAACTACCACTTCCAGCTCGTCGTGATCCTGATGCTGCCGCTCATCGCGCTGACGATCGAGCGCATCCCGCGCCGTGGCATTGTCCTGGCCGTTCTGGCTGTCGTATTCGTCGTACACGGCTTTGCCGCCCTTTTCCGCGGCAAAGAGCTCGACCTCGCCTATCAGGATTTCCTGATGCGCGAAGTGCACGCGCGCACGAAGCCGGGCGAGAAGGTGTGGGCGGGGATGGGCTGGGCGCTGCGGCGCGAGCCGGCGTATCACTACTGGTTCCTGCCGGACATGACCCGGCTGCTCGTCACGCACGGCAAATCGGCACCGTACCGGCTCGCAGACATCCTCCGCGATCCGCCGGCGCTCGTGGTATGCGACCACTACGCGATGGTCTGGCTCGCGCGCGTGCAGCGCGAGCTCGCGCCGTTCTTCGTCCATCACTACATCGCCGTGTGGCGCAACCTCTGGGTGCCGGCGATGAACGTGCGCCTGCAGCCGCGCACCGGCTACGAATGGATCGTGCCGCGCGACGGCACCTACTCGCTCTACGCCTCGCCCGAGCTGGCGAAGCATCGCTGGTTCCGCGATCCGCTCTACGTCGGCGCATTTGAAACCGCGAATGAAATGCGGACGGCGTTCACGCTGCCGCCCGCGGGCGGACATCCGCAATTGCGATGGTGGATCGACCGCCAGCCCGTCTTGATCAATCGCGCGGTTGCGCTGCGCAAAGGACAACGCGTCGGCGTCGCGTGGCTCGGTGGTGAGCCGATCGGAATCGTGCTGCTCAGCAGCAATGACAAGACGCTCTTCCGCCAACCGCCACCCGGCGCGACGCTCGAGGCGTCGACGACGCGCGTGACGCACGTGCCGCGCATCGGCCTATGACGCGCGCACTCTTCCTCGATCGCGACGGCATCGTCGACGAGCTGGTGTTCTACGAGTCGAGCGGCGAATGGGAAGCGCCGAGGCGCATCGAAGACCTGCGCATGATCGACGGCGTGCGCCCACAGCTGCAGCGATTTGTCGACGCGGGCTGGCTGCTGTTCATCGTCACGAATCAACCGAGCGCGGCGAAGGGAAAGGCATCGCTCGAAGCTTTGACTGAAGTGAACGACGCGGTGGTCGCCGGCCTGCCGATCGCGCGCAGCTACGTCTGCTTTCATCATCCGAACGAAGGATGCGACTGCCGCAAACCGAAGCCTTATTTTTTGCACGAAGCCGCCCGCGAGTTCGGCGTCGATCTCGCGCAGTCGTGGATGGTCGGCGATCAGGACAGCGATCTCGCCTGCGGGCGCGCGGCGGGATGCAAAGTCGCGCTCATCGAACATCACGGATCCGCGCACAAGCGCGGCGCGATCGAGCCGGACTTGCGCGTCGGCGATTTGAGCGAGCTCGTTAACGCACTGATTCCCACTTCGTCTCCGACGCCTTGAGCGCCGGGTGCGAGACGAGGAGGTGCCACACCACGGCGGCCAGGCCCTCGGTGTGCGGCGTGATGTGCTGCGGCGCGACGACGGGGATGAGCACGCACTCGTCGGCGACCTGCTTCGTGTAGCCGCCGTCTTTTCCCACGATGCCGAACACTTTCGCGCCGGCCGCGCGCGCTTCGTCGATCGCGCGGACGAGGTTCACGCTCACGTTCTTCTCCACATTGCCGCCGCCGACGGAGAAGATGAGCAGCGCGTCGTTCGCGCGAAGGCGCGAGATCTTCAGCCACTCGGCGAAGCAGCTTTCCCACCCTTCGTCATTCACGCGCGCGGTGAGCTCGGAGACGTTGTCGGTCGGCGTGTAAGCCTCGAAGCGGCAGATCTTGCGGAAGTCGTTGACGGCGTGGCTCGCGTGTCCCGCCGAACCGCCCACGCCGAGGATGAAGAGACGCCCGCCAGAGTCGCGGACGGCGCCGAGGGCCACGGCCATGCGGTCGATCGCATCGCTGTCGATGCGGCGAATGGCCTCGATGCTCTCCTCGAGGAACGTGCGGCTGAACGATTCCATCGCGCGGATCATACAATCGCGCGCGATGCCTCACCCCGCGCGCGCCGCCCTCGGCTCGCTCCTCGGCGCCGCCCTTTTCGCGTCTCTCGCGCCGCTGATTCGTCCGTTGTTTCACGCACCAGCCGGAGGCGTGGGATTCGTGACGGTGGCTTCGTATCCGAAGTCGTGGGATTACGCGGTTTTGGCCTTGCTGGTGATTGGTGCATGTGTTGGTGGCGCAGTTGCGCAGTTGCGCGGTTACGCGGCAGAACCATGCCGAGCAACCGAGCAACCGAGCAACCGAGCAACTATTTGGATCACGAGCGCGATTGTGTTCGTGATCATGCTTTTCGCCCACGACCACCCCTACCAACACATGGACCCCTTCCACGAAGGCGAGCACCTCACCCCCGGCTTCCTCCTGAAAAGCGGCGAGCGTCCGTATGGCGATTACTTCGTCCTGCACGGCTTCGCCACCGACGGCGCGCTCGATGCGCTCGTGCTCGGAGATCCGCCGTCGCCGCGGCGCGTGCGGCGGCTGCAGACGGTGCTCGATGCGGCCACGCTCGCGCTGCTCGTGCCGATCGCGGCCGAAGTCGCGGCGACGAGCGCGGGGATGATCGCCGCCGTCATCGCTTCGCTCTGCGCGGCGGCGGCGTTGTGGGTTCCGGTGTTCCCGTATTACCGCCTCGCGCCCGTGCTTCTCGCCACGCTCGGCCTGCTGCGCTTCGCGCGCACGAATCGCACGCTGCCGCTGCTCCTCGCATTCGCGAGCGCGTCCCTCGGCGTGCTCTGGAGTTTCGAGACCGGCCTCTACGCGCTCGCCGGAACCGTCGTCGTATGGGTCCTATTGCGCGCGAAGAAGCCGATCGTCCTGCTCGCGCTCGCGTCGCCCATCGTCCTATTGCTCCTGTTACGCGCAGACCTCAAGCAATTCTTCGCCGACTCCTTCGTCATCATCCCGCGCGCGATCGACGCGGTCTGGTCGCTTCCTGCACCCGAACCGCTTTCCGCGGCCGGCGCGCGCTACTACCTGCCGCCGGTTTTCTACGGCTTCCTGCTCGCGCTCGCGTGGAAGCGCCGCGATCCGCGCATGCTCATCATCGCAGTCCTCTCGCTCGTCCTCTTCCGCACCGCGGCCGGACGCGTGAGCTGGAGTCACACGCGCTTCGCCACGCCGCTCCTCGGTATCGCGCTCGTCGTGTTCGTCGTCGAGCCGCTCCTCCTCGCGCGCCGCCGCGTCGCGGCAGTGCTGCTCATCCTTCCGTTGTTCTTCTATCTCGAAATCTGGCAAAACTTCGCCGCCGGCGCGAAGCTCCTCGCCGGCTGGCGCGCGCGGCAGCGGCACGAAGGACTCGTGCCGTATCCGTTCGCGACCGGCAAAGGCATCTACACCTCGCCGCAGAACGCGACCGAGCTCGCCGCGCTCAACGGCTTCCTCAGCGACAAGACCTTCCTCGATTTCTCGAACGAGCGCGCGCTCTACTACCTCCTGCAGCGCAAGCCGCCGCTGCGCTGCTTCGACATCCCCATGCTCTCGGCACCGCCGCTGCTTGCCGAGGCGATGGGCGAGCTGAATGCGCACCCGCCGGCGTTCGTAGTCCTCAGCGGCGATCCGGCGATCGCGAACTTCGACGGCGTCTCGAACCGCGATCGCGTCCCGGACCTTGCCGCGTGGATCGACGCGAACTATCCGTCGCGCACGCAGATCGGCCGCTTCACTGTCGCCTCGCGATGAACGATCTCGACGAAGTCTTCCGCCGCCTCGGCGCGTCTGCTTTCCGCCGCCGCTTTCGCCTGCAGGGACGCGAGCGGGCATACCTGGAGACGTGGGGACTGCCGCACGTCATGAAACAGGCCGAAGACCTGATCCGGAAACGCGTCGCGCCGGAAATCGTGCCGAACGACGGACGGCAGACGCCGTGGCGCAACCATCCGGTGTTCGTCGCGCAGCACGCGACGGCGACGTGCTGCCGCGGTTGTCTGGAGAAAACGCACGGTATCGCGAAGGGACACTTGCTCACGGACGACGAGCTGAAGCACGTGCTCGCGGCAATCGAGCGCTGGCTGTCGAGTCAGCTAAACTGACGCGCGATATGGCAACGCACATTCAACAGCCGTCGATCGTCCAGGCCGCGGGCAACAAGCCGAAGATCATCGAGGAGTACATCGGCCGCGTGAACTCGCAGACCGGCGACCTCTCCATCGCGCGGATGAAGAGCCCGAGCGGCTGGGTCGAGCCCGGACAAACGCCCGAGTTCGACGAATACACGCTGGTCCTCCGCGGCACGCTCCGCGTCACGACGAAGAACGGCTCGACGGACGTGAACGCCGGCCAGGCCGTGATCGCGCACAAAGGCGAGTGGGTGCAGTACTCGACGCCCGGCGCCGAAGGAGCGGAGTACGTGGCCATCTGCCTGCCCGCGTTTTCGATGGATACCGTGCACCGCGATGGGTAGTCACTCCACGCCGATCTCGTCCACGTAACACCACTTCCACGCCTCGCCCGGCTGGAACGATTGGATGACCGGGTGTTTCGCGCGGTGGTAGTGCTTCGTCGCGTGCTTGTTCTTCGACGAGTCGCAGCAGCCGATGTGGCCGCAGTGGAGGCAGCGGCGGAGGTGCACCCACGTGTCGCCGGTTTGCAGGCATTCTTCGCAGCCGTTCGGCGTGCGGGCGGGTGCGTCGTCAGGGGTTTGCAGGTGTTCGCAGAGTTCGGGCATGTTCAGCGTTTCCGTTCGAGCAAGGCGCGGTCCCACTTCCCGCAATCGGCGGCGGCATCGTAGGTCGAGCGGCAGAAGTCGAGCAGGGTTAGCTGCGGATCTTCGGACGCGCGCATGTGGTCGTACTCGAGATAGAAGCCGAAGAGGCTGTCGGAGAAGTACGCGGACGGCGGCGAGATCTTGCTCGTGCGAAAGCCTTCCGGCTCGGGCGCGGCATAGCTGTAGAACGCCGGCTTCGGAAAGCGGCTGTCGCCGGGCCAGAATCCGACGCTGCTGACTTCGTGCGAGTAGGCCTCGCGCGTCATCGTGTCGGCGTCGGGACGCGCGGGAGCGAGCCGGCCGGAGAAACGGGTGACCGCGAGGTCGAAGCTGCCCCAGAAGAAATGCACGGGGCTGCACTTGCCGAGAAACTCCGCGCGGAACGTCGTGAACACGTTCGTCGTCAGGGCGAGGATTTGCCAGAAGCGCTGCACGAACTCGTGATCGTAGGCGCGGTGCTGTTCGTCGCGGTCGAGCGGGATCGCGTCCTCGGGGATTTCGACCGGCATCGTCCAGATGGTGCATTCGATGTGCAGCGACTTCAGCACCGCGAAGATCTCGCGATGCAGGTCGGCGACGCTGCGCGGACCGAGGGGGATGTCGTGCTCGGAACCGTCATTCGTGCGGACGCGCAGCACGTGGGCGATGAAGTCGAACTCCATGTCGAACCAGCGGTCGCCGTACGGAATCTCGGAGGTCGTGAGTCCGCGGGCGGTCACGTACAGCGGCACGTTCCACCAGTGATTGATCAGCGGCGTCAGCGTCATGCGGATCTTGCCGACGATCTGCGTCCAGCGGTGGAGCGTGTCGCGCGTGTCGCGCCATTCCTCGAGCGGCAGTGCGGGCCAATCGTTCACAATAGCGGCAGATTATGAAGCTTTTGGTCCTGAGTGAGCACGAAGTCACCGAACTGCTGACGATGCAGGAGTGCATCGCCGTGATGGAGGAGGCGCTCGCGGCGACCGCGCGCGGCGACGTGCACAACCCGCTGCGGCAGGTGATCCGCGCGTCCGGCGCGCCGGGATTCCTCGGATTGATGCCGGCGTGGCAGGGCGGCACGCAGCCGTACTACGGCCTGAAAGAAGTCTGCGTGTTTCCGGAGAATCCGAAGCGCGGACTCGACACGCACCTCGGCGCAGTGATCCTGCACAGCGGCGAGACCGGCGAGCCGCTGGCGATGATGAACGCCTCCGCGATCACCGCGATCCGTACAGCGGCGGTCTCCGCCGTGGCGACGAAGTTCCTCGCGCGCGAAGACTCCTCCGTGCTGGCGATCCTTGGCGCGGGCGTGCAGGCGAAGAGTCACGCGAAATCGATTCCGCTCGTGCGTCCGATCCGCGACACCCTCATCTGCGGCCGCGGCGGCAACGTCGAAGAGACCGTGCGCAACGCCGACATCATCGTCACGGCCACGAATTCGCGCGAGCCGGTGCTGAAACGCGAGTGGATCCGACCCGGAACGCACATCAACGCCGTCGGCTCCAGCATCGCCTCTGCGCGCGAGCTCGACGGCGCAGCCGTCGCCGCGTCCTCGCTATTCGTCGATCGCCGCGAGTCGACGGTGAACGAATCGGGCGATTACCTCTTCGCGCTGCGCGAAGGCGCGATCGCCGAGTCGCACATCAAGGCCGAGATCGGCGAGATCCTTACCGGCGCGGCACCCGGCCGCACCTCCCGCGACGAGATCACGCTCTTCAAGTCGCTCGGCCTGGCCATCGAAGACCTCGCCTCGGCCGCGTTTCTGTACGAAAAAGCGCGCCTGCACGGGCGGGGGCAGTGGGTGGAGTTTTAGGGGGCACGGGTCCTCGGGTCCTCGGGAGGCACGGGCCACACAAGCCCCGTGAACCCGTGAACCCGCGAACCCCTAATTCATCTTCAACGACTGAATCACCAACTGCAGGTTGTGCTCATCGGGCTCCAGGTGCAGCCCCTTGGTGATGTAGTCGTTTGCCTTCACGGGATCGATCTTTTGCGCGATCTCGAACTGCGTGACTGCTTCGGAATTGCGGCGCGCTTGCACGAGGGCGATGCCGAGGTACATGCGGGCGTCGAGGGCCTCCGGATCGAGCTCGACGGCTTCCTGAAAGACCTTCACCGCGCCGGCTTTGTCGCCGGTATTGAGCAGGGCCAGGCCGCGCTTGAAGATCTCGCCCATCTGCGCGTTTCGCATGGCTGCGGCGTCAACCGTCGTCGGCGCCGGAGCGGTCTCGGCGGGCGGTGGTATGGCGGGAGACGCAGTCGTCATTTTCGCGATCAGCTCGAGATTCTTCCGCGCGTCGGTGGCGCCTTCGGGATCGAGCTCGACCGCTTTCTGCAGCGCGGTTTGCGCTTCGGCCAGCCACTCGCCGGCGCTCGGGTTCGTCGGCTCGCGCTGCGCTTTGGCGATGAGCGCGCTGCCGGTCGAAGCGTACTGCTGCGCCTGCTGCTGCTTGGTCGAGGGCGCGGGCGCTTCGTTGCGGCATGCGCACAGAAGAAAAAGGGCGATGAGAACGTTTCGGGTGGACATCAGGCGGGGCATCATAACCGCCCTCCGCGATTGCGGAATAAGGCTTTAGGGGGGTTGGTTAGTTTGCGTCCGGGCTTGACAAAGTCCATCCGCGTGCCTAAAGTGCGCGGGTTTTCCCTTGCGGGGAGTTTCTCACTCGCCGTACGTGTCTTCAGAAGGAACAAGGAAGCGAATGCCAACGATCAATCAGCTTGTTGCCAAGGGCCGTGACGCCGTCAAGTACAAGACGAAGTCGCCGGCACTGCAGTCCAGCCCGCAGAAGCGCGGCGTCTGCACCCGGGTCTATACCTCGACTCCCAAGAAGCCGAACTCGGCGCTCCGCAAGGTCGCGCGCGTCCGTCTCACCAACGGCGTGGAAGTCACGACCTACATCCCCGGCGTGGGACACAACCTTCAGGAGCACTCGATCGTGCTCATTCGCGGTGGCCGCGTGAAGGACCTGCCGGGTGTTCGTTATCACGTCATTCGCGGCACGCTCGACGCGGTCGGCGTGGCCAAGCGCAACCAGAGCCGCTCCAAGTACGGGGCGAAGCGACCCAAGAAGGCGTAAGCACGATGCCGAGAAGAAGAGAAGTTCCCAAGCGCGAGATCCTTCCGGATCCTGTTTACAACAGCCAGCTGGTGACGAAGTTCATCAACTCGCTGATGAGCGACGGCAAGAAGTCGGTGGCCGAGCGCGTGTTTTACGGCGCGCTGAAGAAGGTCGAGGATCGTGCGAAAGACGATCCGCTCAAGCTGTTCAAGAAGGCGGTCGACAACGTGAAGCCGGCGCTCGAAGTGAAGAGCCGCCGCGTGGGTGGATCGAACTACCAGGTTCCGATCGAAGTACGCCCGACGCGCCGCACGGCGCTGGCGATCCGCTGGCTGATCAGCTACGCCGCCAGCCGCGGCGAGAAGACGATGCAGGACAAGCTCGCCGGCGAGATCATGGACGCGGCGAACAATCGCGGCAACGCGATCAAGAAGCGCGAAGACACACACAAGATGGCGGAAGCGAACAAAGCGTTCGCCCACTATCGGTGGTAATATCCTCCGCCGCCGTATTCTCGGCGGTGGAACTCCCGGCCGGATGTCTGAATCCGGCCACCGAAGTAACTCAACGAGCTTTCCGTAGCTCCGTCTCGACCGGATAACACAGAACGGGTTCTGCGGTTCCGGACCGAGCAACGGGAAACCTAAAACTGATTGATTCGTGTGGAGCGGCAGGCTTTCAGCCTGTCGACTCTCGGCGGGCGTAAAGCCCGTCGCTCCACGTTTTTTGTCTGCGGTACGAGAACTAAGCAAATGGCACGTCAGGTACCTCTCGAGAAAACGCGCAACATCGGCATCATGGCTCACATTGATGCCGGGAAGACGACGACTACCGAGCGCATCCTCTACTACACCGGCATCACTCACAAGATCGGTGAAGTCCACGAGGGCACTGCGACCATGGACTGGATGGTCCAGGAGCAGGAGCGCGGGATCACCATCACCTCGGCCGCGACCACCGCGTTCTGGGGCGATTGCCGCGTCAACATCATCGACACGCCGGGCCACGTCGACTTCACCGTTGAAGTCGAGCGTTCGCTGCGCGTGCTCGACGGCGCGGTCGGCGTGTTCTGCGCCGTCGGCGGCGTGGAGCCGCAGTCGGAGACGGTGTGGCGCCAGGCCGACAAGTACGGCGTTCCCCGCCTCGCATTCGTCAACAAGATGGACCGCATCGGCGCGAACTTCGATGCCGTCCTGAACCAGATCAAGACCAAGCTCGGCAAGAACGCCGTTCCTCTCCAGCTCCCGATCGGATCCGAGGACAAGTTCAGGGGCGTCATCGACCTCGTGCAGATGAAGGCTCTCCTGTTCAAGGACGAGTCCCTCGGCGCGAAGTACGACGTCGAAGAGATTCCGGCGGAGCTCCGCGCGGATGCGGAGCACTTCCGCGAGAAGATGGTCGAGTCGATCGCCGAACAGCACGACGAGTTGCTCGAGAAGTATCTCGCCGGCGAGACCCTCGAGATCGGCGAGCTGAAGGCCGCGCTTCGCGAAGCGACGATCGCCCAGAAGATCACTCCGGTCCTCTGCGGCTCGGCGTTCAAGAACAAAGGCGTGCAGCCGCTGCTCGACGCCGTCGTCGACTACCTCCCGAGCCCGGTCGACATCCCGCCGGTCAAGGGTGTGAATCCCGACGACGAGTCGTTCATCGAGCGCAAGGCCGACGACAACGAGCCGTTCTCCGCGCTCGTGTTCAAGATCATGACCGACCCGTTCGTCGGCCAGCTGGCGTTCTTCCGCGTCTACTCGGGCAAGGTCGACTCCGGTACTGCGGTGCTCAACTCGACCAAGGGCAACACCGAGCGCATCGGGCGTCTCCTGCAGATGCACGCGAACAAGCGCGAAGAGATCAAGGAAGTGCGCGCGGGCGACATCGGCGCGGCCGTCGGCCTGCGCAGCGTCACCACCGGCGACACGATCTGCGACAAGAACCATCCGATTCTTCTCGAGACGATGGTGTTCCCGGAGCCGGTCATCGCCGTGGCCATCGAGCCGAAGACGAAGGGCGACCAGGAAAAGATGGGCGTCGCGCTCGCGAAGCTCATGCAGGAAGATCCGACGTTCAAGGTCCACACGGACCCGGAAACGAACCAGACCATCATCCGCGGCATGGGCGAGCTGCACCTCGAGATCATCGTCGACCGCATGGTCCGCGAGTTCAACGTCGGTGCGAACGTCGGCAAGCCGCAGGTCGCGTATCGCGAGGCGATCACGCGTCCCAGCGAGGCCGAAGGCCGCTTCGTCCGCCAGTCGGGCGGCAAGGGCCAGTACGGCCACGTGAAGATGCGCTTCGAGCCGCTGGCTGAAGGTGGATTCGAGTTCGTCAACGAGATCGTCGGCGGCGCGGTGCCGAGGGAGTTCATCAAGCCGACCGAGCAGGGCATCAAGGAAGCGATGGAGCGCGGCATCGTCGCGGGCTATCCGATGACCGGTGTGAAGGCGATCCTGTACGACGGCTCGTACCACGACGTCGACTCGAGCGAAATGGCGTTCAAGATCGCCGGCTCGATGGCCTATCAGGAAGGCGCGAAGAAAGCCGGCCCGATCCTCAAGGAACCGATCATGGACGTCGAAGTCGTGACGCCCGAAGACTACGCCGGCGACGTGATGGGCGACCTTTCGCGCCGGCGCGGAAAGATCCAGCAGATGGAAGAGCGCGCGGGAGCGAAAGTCATTCGCGCGCACGTGCCCCTCTCGGAGATGTTCGGCTACGCCACGCAGGTGCGGTCGATGTCGCAGGGACGGGCGAGCTACACCATGCAGTTTTTCGCCTACGAACCGGCACCGAAGAACGTATCCGAAGAAATCATCGCCAAGAGCGGTGGAACGACACAAAGAGTCTGAACAGGGAGGTTGATCTCAAATGGCCAAAGAGAAATTCGATCGCAGTAAGCCGCACGTCAACATCGGCACGATCGGTCACGTCGACCACGGCAAGACCACGCTGACTGCGGCCATCACCAAGGTCCTCGCCTCGAAGGGCACGGCCTCGTTCGTGGCCTTCGATCAGATCGACAAGGCTCCGGAAGAGCGCGAGCGCGGCATCACCATCGCCACCGCCCACGTCGAGTACTCGACCGCGAACCGCCACTACGCGCACGTCGACTGCCCGGGTCACGCCGACTACGTCAAGAACATGATCACCGGCGCCGCGCAGATGGACGGTGCGATCCTCGTGGTCGCCGCCACCGACGGCCCGATGCCGCAGACCCGCGAGCACATCCTGCTCGCCCGTCAGGTCGGCGTGCCGGCCATGGTCGTCGCCCTGAACAAGGTCGACGCGGCCGATCCCGATCTTCTCGAGCTCGTCGAAATGGAAATCCGCGAGCTGCTCACCAGCTATCAGTTCCCCGGCGATGACATTCCCATCGTCCGCATCTCCGCGCTCAAGGCCCTGCAGACCACCGACAACAACGACGAGTGGGCTAACAAGATCATGGAGCTGATGGATGCGGTCGACAACTACATCCCGATGCCTGAGCGCGCCATCGACAAGCCGTTCCTGATGCCGGTCGAAGACATCTTCTCGATCTCCGGCCGCGGCACGGTCGTCACCGGCCGTATCGAGCGCGGCATCGTCAAGGTCGGTGAGGAAATCGAGATCGTCGGTCTCCGCCCGACGCAGAAGAAGGTCGTCACCGGCGTCGAGATGTTCCGCAAGCTCCTCGATCAGGGAATGGCAGGCGACAACGTCGGTCTGCTGCTCCGCGGCATCGAGCGCAAGGACGTCGAGCGCGGCCAGGTTTGCGCCAAGCCGGGCTCGATCACCCCGCACACGAAGTTCACCGCCTCGGTCTACATCCTGACGAAGGAAGAAGGCGGCCGTCACACGCCGTTCTTCAACGGCTATCGTCCGCAGTTCTACTTCCGTACGACCGACGTCACCGGCAACGCGACGCTGGCCGAAGGCGCGGAGATGGTCATGCCGGGCGACAACACCACGCTGACGATCACCCTGATCGCGCCGATCGCGATGGAGAAGGGTCTCCGCTTCGCGATCCGCGAGGGTGGCCGCACGGTGGGCGCCGGCACGGTTACGGACATTCTCGAGTAGCAAAAGACGTGGGGACAGACAGGAGTGTCTGTCCTCCACCTGTTCTTTGAGGAAACGACATCATGATGAACGAAAAGATCCGCATCCGACTCAAGGCTTACGACTATCGCGTGCTCGATCAATCGACGAGCGAGATCGTCGACACGGCCAAGCGCACCGGTGCCAAGGTGGCGGGACCGATCCCTCTGCCGACGCAGATTTCGAAGTACACCGTCCTGCGCAGCCCGCACGTCGACAAGAAATCGCGTGAGCAGTTCGAGATGCGGACGCACAAGCGGCTGCTCGACATCCTCGAGCCGACGACGCAGACCGTCGACGCGCTGATGAAGCTCGAGCTCCCCGCGGGTGTGGACGTCGAGATCAAGGCGTTCGGCAAATAGCACAAACACATGAACCCTCCGGGGTTCCAAGTGAAAGATCAGACAAATGGCAATCGAAGGAATCATTGGCAAGAAGGTCGGGATGACCCAGGTGTTCGCCGAAGACGGCGCGCTCATACCTGTGACGGTCATCCAGGCCGGGCCCTGCCTGGTGGTGCAGAAGAAGACCACCGAGAAGGACGGCTATGACGCCGTGCAGATCGGATTGGTCGAGAAAGTCTCGAACCGCCGCGTGACGAGCGCACTCCGCGGACACTTCGAGAAGGCTGGCGTCCAGCCACTGCGGACGCTGGCCGAAGTGGCGTACAGCGGCGACGTCAACATCGGCGATCGCGTGCAGGTCGACCTCTTCAAGGCAGGCGACTCGATCGACGTCGTCGGCCAGTCGAAGGGCAAAGGCTTCCAGGGCGTCGTTCGCCGCCACGGCTTCGCCGGCGGCCGCGAGTCGCACGGCTCGATGTTCCACCGCGCTCCCGGCTCCATCGGTGCGTCGGCGTTCCCGTCGCGTGTCATGAAGGGCATGCGCATGGGCGGCCGCATGGGTGGTGATCAGGTCACGGTCAAGAACCTCCGCGTGGCGAAGGTCGATGCCGAGAACAACCTGCTCTACATCCGAGGAGCGGTCCCGGGTGGTCGGAACGGTCTCGTGTTCGTGCGGTTTTCGAAGAACGGGAAGCGGGGTGAGTAGCCATGCCGACCATTGACATCAAGAACTGGGACAACAAGAACGTCGGCTCGGTCGACCTGCCGGAAGAGATCTACGGCTATCCGTACAAAGAGCATCTCATCCATGAGGCAGTGCGCAACTACCTCGCGGGCATCCGCCAGGGAACGCACAAGACCAAGACCCGCTCCGAAGTGAGCGGCTCGGGCAAGAAGCCGTTCCGGCAGAAGGGCACCGGCCGCGCACGTCAGGGCGGCAACCGCCCGCCGATCCATCGTCACGGCGGCACGGTCTTCGGTCCGCAGCCGCGCGACTACTCGTACAAGATGAACACGAAGGAGAAGAAGGCCGCCCTCAAGTCGGCGCTCTCCAAACGTGTGAAAGAAGGGAAGTTCTTCGTCGTCAGCGACATGTCGGTCGACGAGGCGAAGACGAAGTCCTTCGCGCAGAAGGTTGCGGGCATCGGCGTCGAGGGCAAGGCGCTTCTCGTCGATACCGTCGAGAACACGAACGCCTTTCTCGCCGCGCGCAACAACCCCAAGCTGCAGTTCGTCGATGCCCTGCACGTCAACGTGTACGACGTCGTCAACAGCCGCTGCATCGTCCTGAGCCAGAGCGCGCTCGATCGTCTGACGGAGGCCCTCAGCAATGAACGCTAATCAGATCATTCGCCGGCCGCTGGTCACCGAGAAGTCGACGCTGCTTCGCGAGTCGGGCGCGAACGTCATCGCGTTCGAAGTCGCGCCGAAAGCGAACAAGATTCAGGTCAAGCAGGCCGTCGAAGAGCTGTTCAAGGTCAAGGTCGAAGAAGTCCGCGTGTTCAACGTGCGCGGAAAAATGAAGCGCATGGGCAAGTGGGAAGGCAAGCGCCGCGACTGGCGCAAAGCCTACGTCCGGCTCAAGGCCGGCGAAAAGGCGCCCGACTTCGTGGAAGGCGTGTAACTCTATGGCTACCAGCAAATACAAACCAACATCGCCGGGTGTCCGGTTCTCGACGCACGCTTCGTATAAAGACATTACGAAAACGACGCCCGAGAAGTCGCTGACGAAGGGCAAGCCGAAGACGGGCGGCCGGAACAACAAGGGCCGGATCACTTCCCGCTTCATCGGCGGAGGCCACAAGCAGAAGTACCGCGAGATCGACTTCAAGCGCGACAAGCGCGGCATCCCCGCGAAGGTCGCGGCGGTCGAATACGATCCGAACCGCACCGCGCACATCGCTCTGCTCCACTACGCGGACGGCGAGAAGCGCTACATCCTCGCGCCGAACGGTCTCACCGTCGGCACGACGATCGTCGCCGGCGAGGACGCCGACATCCTGGTGGGCAACGCCCTCCCGCTGTCGAAGATCCCTCTCGGCACGGTCATTCACAACGTCGAGCTGAAGGAAGGCAAGGGCGGGCAGATGGTTCGCTCGGCCGGCGTCGGCGCGCAGCTGATGGCGCGCGAGGGCGACTGGGCCACGCTTCGTCTTCCCTCGGGCGAGATGCGCAAGGTGCACGTGCGCTGCTACGCGACGATCGGCCAGGTCGGCAATCTCGAGCACGAGAACGTTTCCTACGGCAAGGCCGGACGGACGCGCCACCTCGGCAAGAAGCCGCACAACCGCGGCGTCTCGATGAACCCGGTCGATCACCCGCTCGGCGGCGGTGAAGGCAAGACCTCGGGCGGACGCCATCCGGTGTCGCCGTGGGGCCAGCCGACCAAGGGCTACAAGACGCGTCGCAACAAACAGACGAACAAGTTCATCGTCAAGCGGAGAACCAAGTAATGCGCTCACAGAAAAAAGGTGCGTTCGTGGACGACCATCTGAACAAGAAGGTCGAGGCGATGAACCGCGAGCGGGACAAGAAGGTCATCAAGACCTGGTCGCGCCGCTCCACGGTCGTTCCGGAGATGGTCGGCCACACGATTGCGGTCCACAACGGCCGCAAGTTCACGCCGGTCTACATCTCCGAGAACATGGTCGGTCACAAGCTCGGCGAGTTCGCGCTGACCCGTACGTTCAAGGGTCACAGCGGCAAGAAGGTCGAGAAGACGGCGAAGCCGGCGGCTCCTGCGGCCGCACCGGCGGCGAAGTGACGCCAGCGCAGCAGGCGTCATCCTGAGCGAAGCGAAGGATCTAAGGAATAGAACGATGGAAGCAACGGCAACTCTGAGGTACTTGAAAGCTTCGCCGCAGAAGGTGCGACTCGTCGCTGATCTCGTGCGCGGCAAGAAGGTCGAGGAAGCGCTGAACATTCTCCGCTTCACGCGCAAGGGCTGCGCGAAGGACCTGGAGAAGCTCCTCCGCTCCGCGGTTGCGAATGCGGAGAACAAGGAGAACGCGCCCGACGTCGACGAGCTCGTGGTCTCGAAGATCTACGTCAACGAAGGCCCGCGCGAGAAGCGCATCCAGCCGGCCCCGATGGGCCGAGCGTACGGGATTCAGAAGCGCAAGTCGCACGTCACCGTGCATGTGTCGGACGAAGTCAAGGCGGTCAACGAGCGGAGCGGCGGCAAGGGCCGTGCGCGCGCCCGTAAATAACGGAGGCAAATCTTGGGTCAGAAGGTCAATCCTTACGGTTTTCGGCTGGGCTTCAACAAGACCTGGCACTCGCGCTGGTTCGCGGGGAAGAACTACGCCGAGACGCTCCATCGCGATCTGAAACTTCGCGACGACCTCAAGAAGCGCCTCAGCCACGCCGGCGTTTCGGAGATCGACATCGAGCGCACGGCCAACAAAATGCGCATCAACATCTACACCTCGCGCCCGGGCATCATCATCGGACGCAAAGGTGCGGAGGTGGACAAGCTGCGCGATGAGCTGCAGAAGCTCGTCAACGGCGAGGTCTACATCAACATCCAGGAAATCCAGCGTCCGGAGCTCGACGCCCAGCTCGTGGCCGAGAACATCGCCACGCAGCTCGAGCGCCGCATCGCCTTCCGCCGCGCGATGAAGAAGGCCATGGAATCGGCCTTCCGCTTCGGCGCGAAGGGCATCAAGGTGCGCGTGGGCGGCCGCCTCAACGGCGCCGAGATCGCGCGCTCCGAGTGGTATCAGGACGGCCGTCTGCCGCTGCACACCCTCAAAGCCGACATCGACTACGGTCTGGCCGTCGCCAACACGACGTACGGAACCATCGGCGTGAAGGTGTGGCTGTACAAAGGCGAGATGGCGAAGGCCAAGTCGCGCCGCCGCGTTCAGTAATCAGTTCGTTTCAGGAGAAACCGCATCATGATGATGCCGAAGAAAGTCAAATTCAGAAAGCAGCAGCGCGGACGGCGCCGCGGCCTCGCAACGCGCGGACAGAAAGTCTCGTTCGGCGATTTCGGCCTGCAGGCGTTGGAAGCGGGCTGGGTGACGGCGCGCCAGATCGAGGCCGCTCGTATCGCCATGACCCGTCACGTCAAGCGCGGCGGCAAGATCTGGATCCGGATCTTCCCCGACAAGCCGATCACCAAGAAGCCGCTCGAGACCCGTATGGGCAAGGGCAAGGGAGCTCCGGAAGAGTGGGTGTGTGTGATCAAGCCGGCCCGCATCCTCTACGAGATGGAGGGTGTGACCCGCGAGATCGCCGAAGAGGCATTTCGCCTGGCCGCGCACAAGCTGCCGATCAAGACCCGTTTCGTGACGCGGTCGCAGACGGAGGTTGGTGAGTAATGGCCAGCAAGAAGACTCTCAAAGGCCTGCGCGACAAGAGCGAGCTCGAGCTTCGCAACCGCGAGCGCGATCTGCGCGAGCAGCTGTACAAGCTGCGCTTCCAGCGCGCCACCGGTCAGATGGAAAACCCGATGAAGATGCGTGAGGTCCGCCGCGAGATCGCGCAGATCGAAACGCTTCTCAATGAGCGTGCTTCGAGCACGAACGCGTAAGAGGCACCCATGGCAGAAGAGCAGAAAGAACCGAAAGACAACAAGCGCGAGAAGGTCGGCGTCGTCGTCTCGAACAAGATGCAGAAGACCGTCGTCGTCGCCGTCGAGAACCTCGTCCGTCACGAGATGTATCAGAAGTACATCAAGCGGACGAACAAGTTCCTCGCTCACAACGAGAACCCCGACATCAACGTCGGCGATCGCGTGATCATCGAAGAGACGCGTCCGCTCTCCAAGCGGAAGCGTTGGAACGTCAAGGAAGTCGTCGCCAAGGCGAGCTAACGGAGACCGTCATGATTCAGATGGGAACGATTCTGCAGGTTGCAGACAACACGGGCGCGAAGAAGATCGCCTGCATCCGTCTCCGGGGCGGCTCCACGGCCGGCCAGTACGCGCGCGTGGGTGACGTCATCACCGCCTCGGTGAAGGAAGCGTCGCCGGACGGCACGGTCAAGAAGGGCGCGGTCGTGAGGGCGGTCATCGTCCGCACGGTCAAGGAGACGCGCCGCCGCGACGGGTCGTACATCAAGTTCGACGACAACGCGGCCGTTCTCATCAACGACCAGCGCGAGCCCGTCGGCACGCGCGTGTTCGGTCCGGTCGCGCGCGAGCTCCGCGAGCGGAAGTTCATGAAGATCATCTCCCTCGCGCCGGAAGTCATCTAAGGAACCAGAGACATGTACGGACGTACGTCGAAAGCAAAACAAGACCCGATCCACAAGCCGCACGTGCGGAAGGGCGACACCGTCGTCGTTCTCGCCGGCAAGGACTCCGGCAAGCGCGGACGCGTGCTGCGTGTCCTCGCCACCAAAGGCACGGCCATCGTCGAGCGCGTGAACCTCACCAAGAAGCACACGCGTCCGAACCCGTCGAAGAACGTCAAGGGCGGCATCCTCGAGCGCGAGTCCCCGATTCACGTGGCCAAGCTCCAGGTGGTTTGCCCGAGCTGCGGCGAGGCCACCCGCCTCGGCAATCATCGCAACGAAGAAGGCGAAGCGGTCCGCTTCTGCCGCAAGTGCAAATCGGACCTGACGAAGTGACGCGATAGCGTCATCCTGAGGCGCGTAGACGCCGAAGGATCTCAAGCTACGAAGCACGAGATCCTTCGCCGTCTACGCGGCTCAGGATGACGAGGAGAAACAGCTCGTACTAAGCCGAGCAAGGAAAACCAGATGGCAGCGAGACTCAAAGAGCAATACAACGAAGCGCGGAAGAAGATCCAGGACGAGTTCCAGATCAAGAACCCGATGGCGGTTCCGAAGGTCGAGAAAGTCGTCCTCAACATGGGCATGGGCGAAGCGATTCAGAACGCGAAGATCCTCGACACCGCGGTCGAAGAGCTGGCCACGATCACCGGTCAGAAGCCGGTCGTCACCAAGGCCAAGAAGTCGATCGCGAGCTTCAAGCTGCGTGAAGGGCAGTCCATCGGTGCGATGGTCACGCTTCGCGGCGAGAAGATGTACGAGTTCCTCGATCGTCTGATCAACATCGCCCTCCCGCGCGTCCGCGACTTCCGCGGCGTGCCGACGAAGTCGTTCGACGGCCGCGGCAACTACACCCTCGGCATCCGCGACCACCTGATCTTTCCCGAGATCGATGCGGGCAAGGTCGACAAGTCGAAGGGCATGAACATCACCATCGTCACCACGGCGAAGAACGACGAGCAGGCGCGCTTCCTTCTGCGCGAGCTCGGCATGCCGTTCGGCAAGTAAGAGGAACGATTCATGGCAAAGATCTCGAGCATCGTCAAGGCTGAGCGGAAACCGAAGTTTTCGGTTCGCAAGCGCAACCGCTGCAAGCAGTGCGGACGTCCGCGCGGATTCCTGCGCAAGTTCCAGCTCTGCCGCATCTGCTTCCGTCAGCTCTCGCTCGGCGGTTACATCCCGGGCGTGACGAAGTCCAGCTGGTAGCTCTCACGACCGACCGATTACAGGAGTTACACGAATGTCAATGACAGATCCAATCGCGGATATGCTCACTCGGATCCGCAACGGAATTACGTCGCGGCACGATCGCGTCGAGATGCCGGTTTCGAAGCTGAAAGTCGAAATCGCCCGCATCCTCAAGTCCGAGGGCTTCATCAGCAACTACAAAGTCGTCGAGGAAGACGGCAAGCCGCAGGGTTCGTTGCGCGTCTACCTGAAGTACGCGGGCAACGGCGAGCCGGTCATCCACGGCATCGAGCGCGTCTCGCGTCCCGGCAAGCGCGTCTACCGCGGCAAGGAAGAGATTCCTCGCGTCCTCGGCGGACTGGGCCTCGCGATCGTCTCCACCTCGAAGGGCGTGCTCTCGGGTGCCGAGGCCGCGAAGACGGGCGTGGGCGGCGAAGTGCTCTGCCAGGTTTGGTAAGGAGAGATCCAAATGTCTCGCATCGGTAAGAAAGAAATCTCGCTGCCGAAAGGCGTCGAAGTCCGCCAGGACGGAATGGCCATCGTGGTCAAGGGTCCGAAGGGCAGCCTCTCGACCCCGATCGTCACCGGCATCTCGGTCGACGTGAAGGACAACGTCGTGAAGTTCGAGCGGAAAGACGAAGAGGGCAAGACCCGCGCGTTCCACGGCCTCATGCGCGCGCTCGTGGCGAATAACGTCAAGGGCGTGAGCGAAGGCTTCAAGCGCGAGCTCGACATCGTCGGCGTCGGCTACCGCGCCGAGGTCAAGGGACGCGAAGTCGTGTTCCAGCTCGGCTACTCGCACCCGGTCCGCTTCCCGATTCCGGAAGGCATCGACGTCACCGTCGACGCGAAGACCGGCCACGTCACGATCACCGGCATCGACAAGCAGAAAGTCGGACAGGTGGCGGCGGAGATCCGCAGCCTCCGCGAGCCCGATCCCTACAAGGGCAAAGGCATCAAGTACAGCGACGAGATCATTCGCCGCAAAGCCGGTAAGGCGGCAGGCAAGTAATAGGACCTATAAGTCCTATAGGACCTATACGACCTATAGGTCCTAGGACCCTAGTGCGCCGGGCATGCACCTCGGCACAGAGGAAATTGAAATGGACCAGGCAAGACACAGAGTGGAAGCACGCGGCCGGATTCGGGAACGAATCCGCCGGAAGATGAAGGGAACGACGGAGCGTCCGCGTCTGGCGGTGTTCCGCAGTCTCAAGAGCATTTACGCGCAGGTCATCGACGACTCGACCGGGCAGACCATCGCCTCCGCCTCGAGCCTGGAGAAGGACGCCGGCGCGAAGGGCTCCAACGCCGCCGCCGCGAAGGCCGTCGGCGCGCTGATCGCGAAGAAGGCAAAGGACAAGGGTGTGACGCGCGTGGTGTTTGACCGCGGCGGCTATCTCTACCACGGCAACATCAAGGCGCTCGCGGATGCGGCGCGTGAGAACGGACTGGAATTCTAGGAGATCACATGCAGCGTCCACAGCAGCGGCCCGGGCAGGGTGGTCCTCGCGGCGATCGCCGTCAGGAAGAGAGAAACGAAAGCGGGATGATCGATAAGGTCGTCCACATCAACCGCGTGACGAAGGTCGTCAAGGGCGGCAAGAACTTCAGCTTCAGCGCGCTCGTGGTCGTCGGCGACGGCAAGGGCAAAGTCGGATTCGGTTCCGGCAAGGCGAAGGAAGTTCCGGCCGCCATCAAGAAGGGCATCGAGATCGCCAAGAAGAACATGGTCACCATCGCCATGAGCGGGACGACCATTCCGCACGCGATCGTCGGCCGTTACGGCGCGGGCAAAGTTCTGCTCAAGCCGGCATCCGAAGGCACCGGCGTCATCGCCGGCGGTCCGGTGCGGGCGATTCTCGAGTCGGCCGGCATTCAGAACATTCTGACCAAGTCGCTCGGCACCGCGAATCCGCACAACGTCGTCAAGGCGACGTTCGAGGCGCTCAAGCAGCTGCGCACCGAGGATCAGTACAAGAGCCTGCGCGGCACCGGCGAAGGGGCGGCGGAAGGAGACGCGGCATGAGCGACGAGAAGAAGACGCTCCGCGTGCGCCAGATCCGCAGCGGCATCGCCTGCCCGCGCGAGATGCGCGAGACCCTCAAGGCTCTCGGCCTCGGCAAGATGCACAAGATCTCCGAGCGCGTGGATACGCCGCAGGTTCGCGGAATGATCAAGAAGATCCAGCATTTGGTTGAAGTCGTCGAGTAGGAATCTGATTGGGTTCCTGGGTTGCTGAGTTGCTAGGTTGCTGAAGTCTCGAGCAACCCAGCAACCCAGCAACTCAGTAACCCGGAATCGCGAGGTAATGACCATGGAACTTAACAACCTCAAACCCAAGAAAGGCTCGCGCCACGCGAAGAAGCGCGTCGGCCGCGGCCCGGGCTCGGGCCACGGCAAGACCGCCGCGCGCGGCGAGAAGGGCCAGAAGTCGCGTTCCGGCTTCAGCCGCCAGCCCGGCTTCGAAGGCGGACAGATGCCTCTGCATCGCCGTCTGCCGAAGCGCGGCTTCACCAACATCTTCAAGCGGGACTACGCGGTCGTGAACATCTCCGACCTCGAGCGCTTCGACAACGGCGCCACGGTCGGCGAGGCCGAGCTCCGCAAGGCGGGTCTCGTCAAGGGACAGCACGACGGCATCAAGGTTCTCGGCGACGGCAAGCTCTCCAAGAAGCTCACCGTTTCCGCCACCAAGTTCTCGGCCACGGCGAAGAAGCAGATCGAGGCCGCAGGCGGCTCTTGCCAGGAGATCCAGTAACGTGCCTAACGTCGTCGACACAGTCCGCAACATCTGGGCGATCGAGGACCTGCGCAAGCGCGTGCTCTTCACGTTCGCGCTGCTGGCGGTCTATCGCCTCGGCTCGCACATTCCGACGCCGGGCGTCGATCCCGTCGCGCTCTCGGAGTTTTTCAAAGCGATGAGCGGCGGCGTGTTCGGCTTTCTCGACATGTTCTCCGGCGGCGCGCTGCGCCGCCTCTCGGTCTTCGCCCTCGGCATCATGCCGTACATCTCGGCGTCGATCATTCTGCAGCTCCTCACCGTGGTCTGGCCGTTCCTCGAGAAGCTTTCGAAGGAAGGCGAGATGGGACGGCGGAAGATCAACCAGTACACGCGCTACGGGACGATCGCGCTTTCGATCGTGCAGTCCCTCGGCGTCGCGTTCTGGCTCAAGGCGCAGACCGCTCCCGGCGGCGCGCCGCTCGTTCCGCCGCACATTCAGGATGCGCTGTGGGGCCTCGGCTTCCCGATCATGACCGTGCTCACGCTCACGACCGGAACCGCGTTCATCATGTGGCTCGGCGAGCAGATCTCCGAGCGCGGCATCGGCAACGGCATCTCGCTGATCATCTTCGCCGGCATCGTGGTCGGACTTCCCTCCGCCGTGCTGACGACCGTCGGCGACATCCGCACCGGCAACCGCAGCCTCTTCGCGATGCTGTTCCTGATCGTGTTCATGGTGCTGGTCGTGGCCTTCGTCGTGTTCATGGAGCGCGCGCAGCGCCGCATTCCGGTGCAGTACGCCAAGCGCGTCGTCGGCCGCAAGGTCTACGGCGGCGCGAACACGTACCTTCCGCTGCGCGTCAACACCGCGGGCGTCATTCCCGTCATCTTCGCCTCCTCGATCCTCGTCATCCCGCAGACCATCGCGCAGATGATCAAGGCTCCGTGGGCGGCGGCGATCGGGAACCAGCTCCGCGTCGGCGAGCCGCTCTACTACCTGCTGCAGATCGCCGGCATCATCTTCTTCGGATACTTCTACACGTCGATCGTCTTCAATCCGGTCGACACGGCCGACAACATGCGCAAGTACGGCGGCTTCATCCCCGGCATCCGCCCGGGCAAGAGGACGTCGGACTACATCGACCGTGTGCTGACGCGCATCACGTTCGTCGGCTCGATCTACCTCGCGGCCGTCTGCATCCTGCCGGAGTTCCTCATCTCCGGCGTGCACGTCGCGCAGTTGCCGTTCGGCGTCGGCGCCGCGCTCGACCGCGTGCTTCCGCTGTGGTTCACGGAAGGCATGGGATTGAACTTCTACTTCGGCGGCACGTCGCTGCTGATCGTGGTCGGCGTGGCCATGGACACGATGCAGCAGATCGAGTCGCAGCTGGTCATGCGCCACTACGACGGATTCATGAAGAAGGGCCGCATCCGCGGACGTAGAGGCTAACGCAGCTTGAAAATCATCTTCATCGGACCGCCGGGAAGCGGCAAGGGAACGCAGGCGAAGCGGCTGGCAAGCCGCCTCGCGGTTCCGCATATCTCGACGGGGGACATGCTTCGCGAGGCCGTGGCGGGCGGGACCGAAGTCGGGCAGAAAGCGGCGCCGATCATGGCCGGTGGCGGGCTCGTCCCCGATGATCTGATGATTGACGTCGTCAACGAGCGGCTGGCAAAGGCGGACGCGCAGAAAGGCTTCATTCTGGACGGCTTCCCGCGCACGCTGGTGCAGGCTGAAAAGCTCGGCGGAATCGTCGGGAATGGAAAGAGCGACCTTCGGGTTCTCCAACTGCTCGTCCCAGACGAAGCCATCGTGCGCCGCATCTCCCTGCGCCGCACGTGTCCGCAGTGCGGGGCGATCTACCACCTCGAGAACAACCCACCGGCGTCCGACAGCGTGTGTGATCGCTGCGGCGTCGAAGTCACTGCACGACCCGACGATAACGAGACGGCCGTGCGCAAGCGTCTGGACGTGTTCCACCGGGACACGGTTCCGGTCGCGACGTACTACAAGGCGAAGAGCGTTTTACGCGAGGTCGACGGGGTTGGTCCCGTCGATGAGGTCTTTGAACGAATTGAGAAATCCCTGGACTGACGACCGATGCTCGATCGCATGAAAGGGCCGACGCTGAAGAATCGCGACGAGATCGCGACCATGGACCGGGCCAACCGGATCGTGGTCGAGATCCTCGAGCTGATGCGTGAGATGGTGCGCCCCGGCGTGACCACCGCGCAGCTCAACGCGATGGCGGAGGAGGAGCTGGCCAAGCGCGGCGCGAAATCGCCGTTCAAAGGCTACGCGCCGATGGGACTGCCGCCGTATCCGGCGGTGGTCTGTACGTCCGTCAACGACGTCATCGTGCACGGCATCCCGAACCGCGCCAAGCTTCAGGAGGGCGACATCGTCGGCCTCGACTTCGGCTCGATCTTCGAGGGCTTCGTCGGCGATGCGGCGCTCACGGTGCCGGTCGGCAAGGTCAATGCGAAAGCGGACCTGCTGATGCGGACCACGCGCGAGTGTCTCGAGCTGGCCATCGAAGAGATGCGGCCCGGACGGCACATCGGCGACATCGGCCAGGCAGTGCAGGACCATGCGGAGTCGCGCGGTTTCCACGTCATCCGCACCTTTGTCGGTCACGGCATCGGGCGAAAGATGCACGAGGAGCCGCAGGTCTACAACTTCGGGAAGCGCGGGCGGGGTGTTCCGCTTCGCGAAGGGATGGTCCTGGCGATCGAGCCGATGCTGTGCGAGATCGGGTCGAAGCTGCGGTCGCGCATCGAGCGCGCCGGAGCGAACGGGATGCTTCAGGATGTGAAAACGGACGCGGACGGATGGACGGCGAGAACCGTCGACGGAACTCTGGCCGCACATTTCGAAAACTCGGTCGCCGTGACGGCGAACGGGCCGATGGTGTTAGGGAAATGAGGAAAAAAAATATGGTGCTGTTTGATTAGGAGCCGCAGAGCTCCCCAGCGTGCAGCACCGAGGCCTGAAAAGGAAGTCATGTCCAAGGAAGACGCGATTGAAGTGACCGGGACCGTCCTCGAGACGCTACCCAATGCGATGTTTCAGGTCGAGCTGGAGAACAAACACAAAGTGCTCGCGCACATCTCCGGCAAGATGAGAAAGCACTTCATCCGCATCCTTCCGGGAGACAAAGTGTTGGTCGAGCTCTCGCCGTACGACTTGACGCGCGGGCGCATCACGTATCGCTACAAGTGAGACAGTCATGAAAGTTCGTTCATCCGTCAAACGCATTTGCAGCAAGTGCAAGGTCGTCCGCCGCCAGGGCGTGATTCGGATCATCTGTGACAATCCGAAGCACAAGCAGCGGCAGGGTTAATCAGGAGCAGGGGAAACAATGGCACGTATCGCGGGTGTGGATCTTCCACTCAACAAGCGGGTCGAAGTCGGCCTGACGTACATCTACGGCATCGGCCGTACGCGCTCGAGCAAGATTCTCGAGTCGGCGGGCGTAAACAGGGACGTGCGCGTCAAGGATCTGTCCGAAGACGACGTGCGCAAGATCCGCCAGATCATCACCGACGAAGGAAAAGTCGAGGGTGATCTGCGCAAGGACGTCGGCCTCGACATCAAGCGGCTGATGGAGATCAACTGCTACCGCGGCATGCGCCACCGCCGCGGCCTGCCGGTTCGCGGCCAGCGTACGCACACCAATGCGCGCACGCGCAAAGGCCCCCGCAAGGGCGCCATCGCCGGCAAGAAGAAGGCAACCAAGAAATAGCGAGCAAGCGGGCAAGCGGGCAAGCGGGCAGGAGCCAATCAATCTCCTGCCCGCTCGCCCGCTTGCCCGCCGCCCGCAACATAAGGAACGGGAAACCATGGCAACTGCAAGAGCACCGAAAGCGGGCGCACGTCGCGCCGGAACGAAGCGGAAAGAACGGAAGAACGTTCCGCACGGCGTCGCCTCCATTGCGGCGACGTTCAACAACACCATCGTGGCCATCACCGATCCGATGGGCAACATCCTGTCGTGGTCGAGCGCGGGACGCATCGGCTTCAAGGGATCGCGCAAAGGCACTCCCTTCGCCGCGCAGGTGGCGGCGCAGAATGCCGCCCAGCTGGCCCAGGAGCACGGCATCCGCTCGGTCGACGTGAAGGTGAAGGGACCGGGCGCGGGCCGCGAGTCGGCCATCCGCGCGCTGGCGGCGTCGGGACTCGACATCAAGTCCATCAAGGACGTCACCCCGATCCCGCACAACGGCTGCCGTCCGCCGAAGCGCCGGCGCGTTTGAGCTTGTCTTGAATTCTTACGCCGTGCAGCAGCCGGCGTAGACGCAACGCAGCATGGTGCTGCGGGTGCGAAACGTTGAGGAGGCATAGTGGCTCGTTACACCGACCCCGTCTGCCGGCTTTGCCGGCGCGAGGGCATGAAGCTTTTCCTGAAGGGTGATCGCTGTTTCAAGGACAAGTGCGCGATCGAGCGCCGCAACTACGCGCCCGGCCAGCATGGACGCCGCCGGTCGAAGGTGCTCGGCTACGGCATTCAGCTTCGCGAGAAGCAGAAGGTCAAACGCATCTACGGCCTGCTCGAAAAGCAGTTCCGGCTGTACTTCCATCGCGCCGCGAATCGCACCGGCATCACCGGTGAGAACCTGCTGCGCCAGCTCGAGCTCCGGCTCGACAACGTCGTCTACTCGCTTGGCTTCGCCGCGTCTCGCGCCCAGGGACGCCAGCTCGTCCGCCACGGTCACATCGAGGTGAACGGGAAGAAGATCAACGTCCCCTCGTACCAGGCGCGCAAGGGCGACGTCATTCAGGTTCGCGAGAAGAGCCGCAAGAACGATCAGATCCGCCAGGCCGTCGAAACGGCAGCGGGCCGCGGCGTTCCGGCGTGGCTCCAGCTCGAACCCGATCAGTTCCGCGGCGCGGTCACGGATCTTCCGAAGCGCGAAGACATCCGTCTCCCGATCCAGGAACAGCTCATCGTCGAACTCTACTCGAAGTAATCAAATCATCGGTGGACTGCGCGCGCGGACTGATCCCGCGTGCGGTCCTCCGCTCGCCGTGAGGAGGCCGCTCACATGATGTGGTCAGATTTTCAGAAACCGAAAAAGCTCGATTACGATCCAGAGACACTCACACCGACGTACGGGCGCTTCGTCGCCCAGCCGTTCGAGCGCGGCTTCGGTACGACCATCGGAAACGCATTACGCCGCGTGCTGCTCTCCTCGATCGAGGGTGCTGCCATTACGGCCGTGCGCGTGGAAGGTGTGCTGCACGAGTTCTCCTCGCTGCAGGGTGTGGTCGAGGACATGACGGACGTCGTCCTCAACCTCAAGCAGATTCCGTTCAAGCTGCATGGCAGCGGACCGAAGACGCTCTATCTCGAGAAGAAGGGCCCGGGCGTCGTCACCGCCGCCGACTTCGAAGAGGATCCGGACATCGAGATCCTCGACCCGACCGCGCACATCGCGACGCTGTCGAAGGAAGGCTCGCTCAAGCTCGAGGCGCGTCTCAAGCGCGGCCGCGGCTACACCGTGGCCGACCGCAACGCCGACACCGATCTGCCGCTCGGCTACATCCCCGTCGACTCGATCCACTCGCCGGTGCGCCGCGTGAACTATCACGTCGAAGGCGCGCGCGTCGGACAGATGACCGACTACGACAAGCTCGTGCTCGAAGTCTGGACCAACGGCGCCGTCTCGCCGCAGGAGGCGATCAGCCTCGCCGCCGAATTGCTCGGCGATCACCTGCGCATCTTCAGCGCCTTCGAGACCCGTCTCGAAGAGCGTGAGGAAGCGGCGGCTCCGGAAGTCGATCCGCGTCTCGCGGAGATGCTGGCCAAGCCGATCGAGGAGCTCGACCTTTCGGTCCGCTCCGCGAACTGCCTCAAGAACGCCAACATCCGTACGCTGGGCGATCTCGTGCAGCGTACCGAGCGCGAGATGCTGTCGACGAAGAACTTCGGCCGCAAGTCGCTCGATGAGATCAAGGACGTTCTCGCCAGCCTCGGACTGTCGTTCGGCATGACCCGCGTGCCGGCCGGCGCCCGCGGCGGCGACTACCGCGATTAGGGAGTAGGAGAAACCGATGCGACACGGAATGGCAAATCGCAAGCTGGGACGGACGTCGAGCCATCGCAACGCGATGTTCCGCAACCAGCTCGCGTCGCTCATCGAGAGCGAGCGCATCATCACTACGCTGCCGAAGGCGAAGGAGCTTCGCCCGATCGCCGAGAAGCTGATCACGCTGGCGAAGAACGACAGCGTGCACAACCGCCGTCAGGCGTTCCGCAGCGTGCCGAACAACGAGCTGATCGCGAAGCTGTTCGACACCCTCGGTCCGCGCTTCTCCACGCGCCCCGGCGGCTACACGCGCATCATGAAGCTCGGCGCGCGCCGCGGCGACGCCGCGGAGATGGCGATCCTCGAGCTCGTCGAGCGTACGCCGGAAGAGAAGACCGAGACCAAGGAAACGGCAGCGAAGCCGGAAAAGAAAAAAGCCGCCCCGAAGAAAGAGGCGAAAGCCGAAGAGCCCGAGGGCGAGGAGAAGCCGAAGAAGGCCGCCTCGAAAAAAGCCGCGCCGAAGAAAGAAGCTCCCGCAAAGAAGGCTCCGGCGAAGAAAGCACCCGCGAAGAAGAAAGAAAAATAGATCGAGCTCCGATCGAATGAAAAGCCCGCCTCACGGCGGGCTTTTTCATTGGGCGGCTACGGCGCGATGACGCTGACATGGCTGGTCTGATTGTTCGTCACGCTGACGAAGCCCCACAGACGAAGGCTCCCATCGTCGGTCGCAACCTGAACGCGAACGCGCGAGTAGCGCGGCGGAATGAGCGCGGAGAGATCGATCTGCGCGATCGAAGGATGCGCGGGAAGGAGCGCGGTCGTGAACGTGATGCGATTCGGATCGCTCACGAGCTGCGCGACACCCGTGTGGAACGGCACCTTCTCCTCATCGCCGAACAAGCGGAACTGAATCTGCCCGTCGACGCTCGCGGTCGCATCGTAGACGCGCAATGTCGAACGGAACTGCTCCGCGACCGGAACGCCGATCACGTTGAAGCCTTCGGCGGAGAAGTCCTCGTCCCGCGCCGTCGGGACGAATGCGCCTGCCGTCTCGGTGCTCTTCGACGCGTCGTAGACGCGGGTCGAGACGATCAGCTTCTTCGCATCGGGCTTCCGCACGTAAATGAACTGCGCCGGGAAGCCGCTCCCGATGAGGGATTCGCGGCGCAGGTCGATGGCCACGCCGGCCGGCGGCAGCTGGCAGGGATCTTCGCGCGAGCCGCAGCCTTCCGGCACGATGTGCACCAGCGTCGCGGAGTCGATGAAGCCCGTCAGCTCCGTCTTCCAGAGCGATCCGTTCGCCCCGGGGATGTCGGTGTCGGTGAGCGGAAGCAGCACGCGGCTCCAGGTCGAGGCATCGCCGACGTACGTGACGAGCTGCCTGCGCTCGTTCGACGGATTGGGATCGACATGAGCCTGTGCGGCGAATAGCAGGGCATTCACGCTCACTTCGCCGGGCGTGGAAGGAGCCGTGTACTTCAGCTCCAGCAGCGCACTCGCGCCGGCGCCGAGCGACGCGCGCGAGCACGTACCGTTGAACCCCGCCACGTTGCAGGTCCATCCCGCACCCGCGAGCGTGAACGCGCCGAGGTTGGCACCGTTCAGGCTCACGCCCATCCGAACGTCGCTGAGATCCTGCGGTCCCGCATTCCTCGCGGTGAAGAGATACGTGAGGGGGCTTCCTTCGGGAACGGGATTCTGCGGCGCGGTGAGCTCGAGCTGCAGCTCTGCCACGCGTGTGGAGGTTCGCAGCGTGAGCGGAATCGTGCGGCTGTTGTTGTCGAAGACGCCGTCGTTCCCCGAGCTGGCGTGCACGGTGATCGTGAACGCATCCTGCCGCGCAACCGGCGGCGTCGTCAGCTGCAGGATGATCTGTGCTTCGGTTCCCGCCGCCATCGTCGGGGCCCAGCAATTCGCGAACACCGGAGAGCATTGCCAGCCCGCCGGCGCCGCGGCCGCAAGAACGTTGAGCGGCTCGCCCCACGAGTTGAAGAGGTTGATGTTGATGTCGGCGGATACGTCCGGGCCGTTGGCTTTCACGCCGATCGTCAGCGTGATCGGCTCGCCGGTCTGCGCCTCGGTCTTGTCCAGCCCCAGCGAGCTGATCGCGAAGTCGCCGTTGCCCAGTGCATGGAGCGAGAGAGCGGAAAAACAGAGCAGGAGTGCCAGGAGAAGTCTTCGCATTTGGGTAGTTTTCCTCTGTGGGCGTGAAAGTTATCTGTAATTACGTCCGCAGTCCAGAATTTTATTTAAATGTACATTCCGCGACGAAGCGCGTATGGTGAGAGCACGTCGAGGAAACTTCCTCGCACCTTCAGTCCGTCTGAGCTAAGTCAGATCTCTGGACTCACTCCTCTTAGCTTCCTCTTCTCCCGCGACGCCTTCGTGTGCCTTTGCGCTGGCGGTGGGGGAACGGCCGGGAAGACCGGCCAGGAGCTCACATGAAATTGTATGTAGGAAATCTCTCGAAGCAGGTCACCGATGCGCAGCTCAACGAGCTCGCCACTCCGTATGGAACGCTTGCGTCTGCGAACGTGGCCACCGAGCGGTCGGACGGCGCGTCGAAAGGCTTCGGCTTTCTCGAGTACGACAACGCCGACGAGGCGCGCGCCGCGATCACCGGTCTCGATGGACGGGACGTGAACGGACAGGCCCTCAAGGTCGCCGAGGCCAAGCCTCGCAAGGACGCTGCTCAGAACTGATCGCCCATTCGCTTCGCGGGAGGACGGCCCGGTCGCGGTCGTTCTCCCACCGATAAGGAGATCGTCATGATGACCTGGTTATCGATTGTCGCGGTGGGCGTCGTTGCCTTCCTCGCGTGGAATCTCTATCGCCGCTTCGGCGCCGATCGCATCGCTGCTCTCCTGGAGAAGCGCCGCCGTGAGTCTCGCATCGTCAGCCGCGGGCAATTCGTCGACGGAGGCCGGCACATGGACGTCGCGCTCGCGTTGACGCGCTCGACGTTCTTCTATGAAAACAGCGACATGCAGGCCTCGCTCGAACTGCAGTGGATCACGGAAATCGAGTACGACTCGCGTGTCTCCACCGGCAGCATCGTCGCGGACGGCAAGATCCTGCGCCTGCGCTGCTACAGCCAGGTGTTCGAATTCGTTCTTCCGAACGACGTCGTGCAACGCTGGCACATGATGCTGCCTCCGCGCCGGGGAACCGAGCCCGCGGTGGTCGCGGCGCCCGAGCTCGTTCCGGTGATGGGCGCATGAACGCAGCCGAACGGATGCGAATCACGATCATCGACCGGGAATTGCAATTGCGCGAGCTGCTGCGCGATCGCCTCGATCGTGCAGCAGGGCTGCTCTGCGTGGAGCACGGCGAGCCCGTCGTCGCCGTCACGATTCACGCCCGCGAAAACGGCTGGTTCGACTCGACCTACATCACGTGCTGCGAGAGTCTGGAGAAGCAGGCCGTCGCCATCGTGAAGCAACGCTGTTGAAGCGGAGGCACCTCGCGTAAGCTTCGCCTTCATGAAGCGAAGCCTGGTCGTCCTCCTCGTCACACTCTTCTCTCTCGCCGCTCTCGCGGACGAGACCGCGAAGCTTCATGCGCTCTTCGACCGCAACTGGGAAGAGCGGCTGCGCGAGGATCCGCTCTTCGCCACCGGCGTCGGGCGGCATGAGTACGACGCGCTCCTGCCGTCGCTCACGTTCGCCGATCTCGAGCGCGGCTATCAGCGGATGAAGGCGACGCTCGCGGAGCTGAAGGCGATCGATCGCACGAAGCTCTCCTCGACCGATGTCGTGAACTACGACATGTTCCGCATGCGGCTCGAGAACGGCATCGCCGACTACGAGCTCGGCGACGATCAGATTCCGTTCACTGCCGACTCCGGATTCCACACCGGCTTCGGGCGTCTCGCGAAAGAGATGCCGTTCGCCACGGTGAAGGACTACGAGAACTACATCGCCCGCCTCAACGCCTGGCCGCGTTACGTGCGCGAAGAGATCGCGCTCATGCGCCGCGGCCTCGAGCGCGGCATGACCGTTCCGCGCGCGACGCTCACCGGCTACGACCAGACCATGTCCGCGCACGTCGTGAGCGATCCGGCGAAGAGCGTGTTCTGGGCGCCGTTTGAAACGTTCCCGTCCTCGATTCCGCAAAGCGAGCACGAACGTCTGCGCACCGCGGGACGCGCCGCGGTCACCAACGGCGCGATCGCCGGCTATCGCGAGCTCCTCGAGTTCTTCCAGAAAGAGTATGTGCCGCGCGCGCGCACGACCCTCGGCGCGAGCGAGCTGCCGAACGGACGCGCGTATTACGCGCTGAAGATCCGCCAGTTCACCACGCTCGATCTCACGCCGGAAGCGATTCACAAAATCGGACTGGCCGAGGTCGAGCGGATCTCGGCGGAGATGAACGCGGTGATGAAAGGAGTCGGATTCACCGGCGACTTCGCGGCGTTCCTGCAGTTCCTCCGCACCGATCCGCGCTTCTACGCGAAGACGCCCGAAGAGTTGCTGGAGAAAGCGTCGCGCATCGCCAAGCGCGTCGACGGCAAACTGCCGTCGCTCTTCAAAACGCTCCCGCGCCTACCGTACACGGTCGAGCCGGTGCCGGCCGAGATCGCGCCGAAATACACGTCGGGGCGCTACGTTCCGCCCGCCGAAGGCAGCACGCAGCCCGGCATCTACTGGGTCAACACCTACATGCTCCAGAGCCGCCCGCTCTACAACCTCACCGCGCTCACGCTGCACGAGTCCGTACCTGGACATCACCTCCAAGGCGCGCTCAGCCGCGAGCTCGGCGACGTGCCGCAGTTCCGCCGCTTCACGTATCTCTCCGCGTTCGGCGAAGGGTGGGGACTCTACTGCGAATGGCTCGGCGTCGAGGCCGGGATGTATGACGATCCGTACTCGAACTTCGGCCGCCTCACGTACGAGATGTGGCGCGCCTGCCGCCTCGTCGTCGACACGGGAATCCATTCGATGGGCTGGACGCGCCAGCAGGCCATCGACTACATGGCCACGCGCACCGCGCTGCCGCTGCATGAAGTCGAGACCGAGGTCGATCGCTACATTTCGTGGCCCGGCCAGGCCCTCGCGTACAAGCTCGGCGAGCTGAAGATCAAGGAGCTCCGCAAACGCGCCGAGCAAGCCCTCGGCACGCGTTTCAACGTCCGCGAGTTCCACGACGTCGTGCTAGGCAGCGGCTCCGTGCCGCTGAACGTGCTCGAAGAGAACGTCGATCGGTGGATCACAGCTTCGCGCGCACGCGGGTAATCACGACGTCCCCCTCGCCGATAGGCACGGCATTCGATGCGTCGCGCGCTCGCTGCAAAGCGGGCGCGTCGAGGCCGTACGAGACATCGCTGGCGATCGCTTCGAGCGCACCCTTCGCCTGAACCTCGACCGTCATCTGATCGCTGCCGTTCATGATCGCGAACCGCCACGTCTCGCTTCGCTCGCGCCATCGTGCGGGGCGCGGCGGGGGAGTGATGCCGTTGACGCGAAGGACCGTGCCGCCGCGGAGGGCGAGCGTGAGGCGATTCACGGGACGCAGCGCGCGGATGGTGATCGTGACGCGATCGCCGTTGCGCGTTGAAGTCATCTCGACGCGCGAGATCGCCAGTCGCGGCGCAGGCGCGGACCATTGCCTGCCGTTGAACCACGGCGTAAGTGATGACGGTGCGACGGTGAACTGCGCGGCCTGCGCGAGCGCTGGTGTCACGACAGACGTCACCCAGCGAGGCGTTCCATCGTCGAGATAGGTCAGCGAGATCGCGCGCGGTCGTTCGCGCGAGGCTGGGGGAAGCGCTAACGCGACGACGGCGCAGAGGACGCCGAGCGCGGCGAACACCGCGGCGTTGCGGAAGCGCGCGAACAGCGGCGCGACGAGCGTGAAGAGAATGCCGGCCAGGATCGCGATCGGCGGTCAGCATGCGCCCGCCGAGGGCGTCGTAGAGGAGGATCAGGAGCGGGAGGAGCACGATCGCGGCGGTGGTCGCGGAGACGGCGCTGATCACGGTCTCGTTCGCGCGCGCGAGCGCGCAGATCGTCAACGCGATCGCCGGCACGAGGAAGAGAAAGCTCGCGCCGGTGAGCGTGATCGCGAGCACGAACGCAATCGCGTGCCACACGAACGCGGCGCCGAAGAGCAGCGCGCGCTCCTCGCTTCGCTTGCGGAACAGCGCCGCCGCGCAAAGCGCGGCCGCGATGCCGACGAAACCCATCGCGAGAATCGACGCCTGCGGATGCGCGACGAAGTTGACGCCGTCGCTGCGCATGCGCGCGAGCCAGCTGAGCGCGATGCCGCCGAAGAGCGAGAGCAGGATCGCCGTGAACGTCGCCAGCACGCCGAAGGTCATCGCCCGCGGATTCGTGTGCCGCGCCGCGAACAGCAGCAGCACGAGACTGATCGCGCAGATCCACACCGTCCAACCGGCCGGCCACCAGACCAGCGCGAATTGCAGGATGTCGAAATACGACGCGTCGTCGCTGCTGCGCGCGTCGAGGTCGGCGCCGGCGAGCGAGCGCGCGGTGCCGAGGAGGTTGTCGCCGTGATGCTGCAGAGTGCGCGGATTCACGTGCGCGAGGTTGTCGAGCGGCGTGTGATACCAGTTCACGCCGCGGATCGCGGCGAAGTTCAGCGCCGGAATCCCGGCGCGCTTGAACACCGTCACGTCGGTGTCGTTCGGCAGCAGGTTGTAGATCGCGGAGAAGAACGACGTCGCGTGCGGCCGCCCGACGCCGCGCGCGAAGCGGCGGATCAGCCAGCGATTGCGGCTGCTGGTCTCGAACATGTTGCTCGGGCCGTACGTGCCGCGGTTCTCGACGTTGATGACGATGCCCGCGTTGCGCGCGAGCGCGGCATCACCGACGAATGCTTCCGCTCCGACGAGTCCCGATTCCTCGGCGTCGGTGATCAGGAACGCGATCGGATTGCGATGCGCTTCGCCGCGCAACGCACGCGCGATCTCGAGAATCGCCGCGACGCCGACGCCGTCATCCGAGGCGCCGGGACCCGCGCCGACGGAGTCGTGATGCGCGACGAGCAGCACCGCGCGGCCGTTCGCGCCGGCGGGCTTCGCGAAGATGTTGGAGACCGGCGCGCAGGACGGCAGCGCGTTGCACGCGAGTGTCGTTTGAACGGTGGTCTCGTATCCAAGAGAGCGGAATCGAGCGACGACGCGCTCGCGGACGCGGTCCGTGCCTGCAGGATGCGGCGTCTCCTCGGCGAGCAGCTCGCGAAGAACCGTCATCGCCCGATCAGACGAGAACTCGCCCGCGGGCGCGCCCGGCGGCTTCGGAGCCGGCCCATTCGCCCGCCACAACGCGAGCACCAAAACCACGAAAAGCGGAAGAACAATCGCGGCAAGACGGCGCATGAGCCCGCATTCTGGCAGAGCCGCAACCTCGGCGCGCATTTCACGTAAGTAGGGTCATGCGCAAACTCGCTTTCGCCGCCACGCTTCTCTTTGTCGCCGCCACCGCCGGCGCGGCCACGCTCGAAGAAACGATCGATCGCACCCTCAACGTGCAGCCCGGAGCGACCGTCACGCTGACGAACGTCAACGGCCGCGTCACCATCAAATCGTGGGACCAGCCGCGCGTGCACATCATTGCGGAGAAGGAAGTGGAAGGCAGCCGCGAGGACGCGCAGGAGGTGATGAAGGCGCTGCGCGTCGACATCACCGCGCAGAACGGCGGGGTGACCGTCACCACGCACCACCCGCGCCGCGGCGAAGACGGGATCTCCTCCTTCTTCGACTGGCTCCTCGGCAATCACGTGCAGGCGCAGGTGCGCTACGAGCTGACCATCCCGCGCAACATGAACCTCGACGTGCGCACCGTGAACGGCTCGATCCATCTCGCGGACGTGAATGGCCACCTCGAGCTCGACACCACGAACGGCAAGATCGAAGTCGAGCGCTGCTCCGGCTCGATCGACGCCTCGACCACGAACGGCGGCATCCGCGCGCAGCTCGTGCAGGTCGCGAAAGGCCAGCCGATGCGCTTCGAGACCACGAACGGCCGCATCGAGCTCGAAGTCCCGCCGAACCTCGCCGCCGACATCGAAGCCGGCACGACGAACGGCTCGATCAGCACCGACCTCCCCGTGGCCACGACGCACTTCAAGCGCAACTCCCTGCGCGGCACGATCAACGGCGGCGGCGCCTCGATCCGGCTGCGCACGACGAACGGCGGGATCGCGATCAAGACTAAGACGTAGACTGAAACTCTTGTGGGTGCCGCTGCCTCAGCGGCACCAGCCGGCGGAGCCGGCCAAGCGCCGCTTTGCGGCGCGCGACCGCTGAGGGCAGCGGTCGCCACATCGCGTCCGGCGACGCATCACCCACACGATCGCCGGCACGCGCAGAAACCGCAGCACGTCCACCGGCGCGGCGGGGACGAGGTTCATCGTGGCGGCGAGCAGGGCCTCGCGGATCATCGTGTGCATAGTACGCGATGACCTTCATCAAAACCGGCCTCTGCGGATTCACGATCGGCGCGGCGGCGTACTTCGAAACGTTCCGCGTCGTCGAAGTGCAGCAGACGTTTTACGATCCGCCTTCCGCGCGCACGCTCGAGCGCTGGCGCATGCAGGCGCCGCCGGCGTTCGAGTTCACGATGAAGGCGTGGCAGGTGATCACGCACGCGCCGGCCAGCCGGACGTACCGCCGGATGAAGACCGCGATCGACATCAGCGACGCCGGCGGATTTCGCGTGAACGACACCGTGCTGCGCGCGTGGGAGACGACGCGCACCGCCGCGCGCATCCTTCGCGCGACAGTGATCCTCTTTCAATGCCCCGGCAGCTTTCGCCCGACGGAAGAGAACGTCGCGAACATGCGCAAGTTCTTCAGCACCATCGAGCGCCCGAAGAAGGTGCGCTTCTTGTGGGAGCCGCGCGGCGACTGGCCGGACGAGATCGTGTTGACGCTCTGCCGCGAGCTCGATCTCGTGCACGCGGTCGATCCGTTCATCCGCCCGTCGCTCACACCGAAGCTCACGTATTGGCGGCTGCACGGCAACGGCAGCAGCTACGCCAGCTACACCGATGACGAGCTGCGTCAGCTGCGCTCGTGGATCACCGGCGACACGTACGCGATGTTCAACAACATCCCGCGCGTCGGCGACGCGAAGCGGTTTATCACTCCGGCGTGATGTACGCCCCGGTGATCCCGCCGTCGACGAGGAACGACGTGCCGTTCACGTAGGACGATTCGTCGCTGGCGAGGAACAGCGCGGCGTTGGCCATCTCCTCCGGGCGCGCGAAGCGGCCGGGCGGGATGTGCACGAGGCGGCGGTTGCGGCGCGCGGGATCGGCGAGCAGCTCCGCGAGGAGCGGCGTTTCGACGGGGCCGGGGCAGAGCGAGTTGGCGCGGATGTTCTTGCGCGCGAACTCCACCGCGATCTCGCGCGTCATCGCCAGCACGCCGCCTTTGCTCGCCGTGTACGCGATCTGCGGCACGGCCGCGCCCATCACGGCCACGAACGACGCGGTGTTGATGATCGAGCCGCCGCCCGCGCGCAGCAGCGCCGGGACCTGGTATTTGCATCCGAGAAACACGCCTTTGAGATTGACGTCGATGACGAGGTCCCAGATCTCCTCGGAGGTCGTCGTCACCGATTCGTCGTCGTTGTGAAAGATGCCGGCGTTGTTGAACGCGACATGCAGCGCGCCGTACTGTTCTTCCGCGAACGCCACCATCGCCTCGGCGTCTTTCGCTTTCGACACGTCCGCGGAAAACGGGCGAGCGTCTCCGCCTGCCGCGCGAATTTCCTCGACGGTCGCTTCCGGATTTTTCAGATCGACGACGACGACGCGGGCGCCTTCGCGCGCGAACAAAAGGCATGACGCCTTGCCGATGCCGCTGCCGCCTCCGGTGATCAGCGCGACTTTTCCTTCAAGCCTGTTCAAAGTATCTCCTCCGCTCCCAGTCCGTCACCGCGGCGTCGAACTTCCGCTGCTCGGTCTTGAAAAAGTGCAGGTAGTGCTCGATCACGTTCTCGCCGAACGCTTCGCGCGCGAACGCGCTTTCCTCCAACTCCCGAATCGCCTCGGGCAGCGAATGCGGGACCTGCGGCAGCTCGAGCGCGCCGTAGACGTCGCCTTCGAATGCCGGCGGCGGCTCGGTCTCGTTCGCGATGCCGTCGAGTCCCGCGGCCAGCGTCGCGGCGAAGGCAAGATACGGATTCGCGTCGGCGCCGGCGGTGCGGCATTCGATGCGCAGCGACGAACCGTGGCCGACGATGCGGAATCCCGCGGTGCGATTGTCGTAGCTCCACGCGATTCCCGTCGGCGCGAACGAGCCGGCGACGTAGCGTTTGTACGACGCGGGGTAGGGCGCGTAGAACGGGAAGAGCTCGCGGATGTGCGCCATCCACCCGCCGAGGAAATGGCGGAAGGTGGCGGTCTCGCCGGCGAACAGCGACTTCCCTTTTTTGTCCCAGAGGCTCAGATGAATGTGGCAGCTCGAGCCGGCGTGCGCCTCGTGCCACTTGGCCATGAACGTGATCGCGTGGCCGTTCTGCCAGGCGATCTCCTTCGCCGCGTGCTTGTAAATCGTGTGGCGGTCCGCCATCTCCAGCAGCTCGGCGTAGCGCAGCCCGATCTCCTGCTGCCCCGGCCCCCATTCGCCTTTCGACGACTCGACCGGAATGCCGGAGCGCTCGAGATGGCGGCGGATCGCGCCGATGAGGAACTCTTCCTTCGTGCCCTGGAGGATGTGGTAGTCCTCGATGATGTTGCCGATCGGCTGCAGGTTCACGAAGTGCTTCTTCGCCACGTCCTCGTACGAATCGGCGAAGACGTACAGCTCGAGCTCCGACGCGCCCATCGCCGTGAAGCCGCGCTCCGCAGCGAGCGCGAGCTGCTTGCGCAGAATGCTGCGCGGCGCGTACGGCACGAGCTCATCCTGCTCTTCCTCGTACACGTCGCAGAGCACCATCGCCGTCTTGTCGAGCCACGACGCGACGCGCAGCGTGTCGAAGTCGGGGCGCGGGCGAAAATCGCCGTAGCCTTTCGCCCAGCTCGTGAACTTGTAGCCGGGCACCGGATCCATTTCGACGTCGCACGCGAGGAGGTAATCGCACGCGTGAATCTCGTTCTCTTCGAGAAAGAAGCGCGCGACGACGCGCTTGCCGACGAGGCGGCCGTACATGTCGGGAAAGACGACGAGGACCGTGTCGATCTCGTTGTCCGCGACGAGTCGTTTCAATTCATCGAGCGTCATGTCACGTCGTTAGGTTATGTCAATGTAGACCGATTTCCATTCCGTGTAATGGTCGAGTGCCTGCAATCCCAGCTCGCGTCCCAGTCCGCTCTGCTTCATACCGCCGAACGGGCCCTCGACGTGGACGCTGCTGCCCGAGTTGATCGACAGATTTCCCGTTTGCACCGCGCGCGCCACGCGCAGCGCGCGGCCGATGTCGCGCGTCCAGATCGAGCCCGACAAGCCGTACGGCGAGTCGTTCGCGAGCCGCACCGCTTCGTCTTCATCGGTGAAGCGCATCACCGTCACGACGGGGCCGAAGATCTCCTCGCGGACGATGGTCATCTCGGCGCTCACGTCGGTGAAGATCGTGGGATCGAGGTAGAAACCGGACAGGCTGATCGCCTGTCCTCCACTGGCGCGCGTTGCGCCTTCGGCGCTGCCCTGGTCGATGTACTGCTGAACGCGGTCGCGGTGCGCGGCGGTGACGAGCGGGCCCATTTCGGTTTCATCGTCGAGCGGATCGCCGACGCGCACGCGGTCGAAGCGCTCGATCAGCGCCGCGACGAAGCGGTCGTAGATCGCGGCGTCGACGAGGATGCGGCTGCGCGCGCAGCAATCCTGTCCCGCGTTGCCGAGTGCACTCGTGGCGGCGGAATCGACCGCGCGCTCGAAATCGCAGTCGGCGAAGATGAGATTCGCGGACTTGCCGCCGAGCTCGAGCGAGACGCGCTTGATGTCGTTTGCCGCGAGCCGCATCACGTTGCGGCCGACTTCCGTCGATCCGGTGAATGCGATCTTGCGCACGAGCGGATGCTTGACGAGCGCGTCGCCGACGACCGATCCCGCGCCCGTGACGACGGTGAACACTCCCTCGGGGATACCCGGCTTCGAGCGCGAGCTCCGCGAGACGGATCGCGGTGAGCGGCGTTTGCTCTGCCGGTTTCAACACGACCGTGTTCCCCATCGCCAGCGCGGGCGCGGATTTCCACGACGTGATGGCGATCGGGAAGTTCCACGGCACGATGATTCCGCAGACGCCGACCGGCTCGCGGAACGACATGAGAACGCCCGGCGCCGCGGCGGGGATCGTCTGTCCGCCGACTTTGTTCGTCGTGCCGGCGTAGTAGTCGAAGACGTTCGCGGCGAGCGACGACTTCATCGCGCGAATCGCGGATTGGCTTGCCGACGTTGCGCGTCTCCGCGCGCGCGAGCTCGTCCGCATTCGCGCGGATCAGCTCCGCCAGTTTGTGCAGCAGCCGCGCGCGCTCGCGCGTGTGAATCTTTCGCCACGCGCCGGTGAACGCGCGATCGGCGCCGCGCACGGCGCGGTCGAGGTCTTCGGCAGTGTGGCTGGCGACGCTGGTGAGCGGCTCGCCGGTGGCTGGTTCGATCAGTTCGGTGGTCATGATGGTTGCTGAGTGTCTGAGTTGCTGGGTTGCTAGCAACTCAGCAACCTAGTAACTCAGTAACTCTTCTAATCCGGTGCCGGCATTTCCGTGGCCGGCTCTCCTCGCATCGTATGCCATGCAATCGCCGTGAGCACGATGGCGCCGCCGGCGATGGCGAAGAGGGACGGGCGCTCGCCGACGAAGAGCAGGACCCAGATCGGATTCGCGACCGGCTCCAGCATCCCCGTGAGCGAGGCCTGCGTCGCGGTGACGTATTGCAAGCCCTTCACGAACGCGGCGTAGGCGAGGCCGATCTGGAAAACGCCGAGGAATGCGAATGTGCCGAACGACTTCGGCGTGAGCGAGAGATCGTTCCAGACGAACGGCAGCATGGCCAGGGCAATGAAGACGTTGCCCCATGTGACCGCGGCGCGCGCGGCGTGATGCTCGCGGCGCAGCGCGAGGATGAGGCCCGCGAAGAAGAAGCTCGACACGAGAGCCATGGCGTTGCCGGCCATGCCGCGCGCTTCGAACTTGCCAATGAAGAAGAGCGCCATGCCGGTGAGCGCGACGACGATGGCGATCACATCGCGCCGCTGCATCGGCTCACGCACGACGATCGGCGAGAGGAGCAGCACCCACACCACGCCCGCGTACTGGAGAAAGATCGCGTTCGCGGCGGTCGTCCACTTCGTGGCGATCACGAACGACGTGAGGCACGTGCCGTAGCAGACGATCGCCGCGAGAAACGCCGGCGTGACGCGGACGCGCACGTGATTGCGCATCAGGAGAAACAGCGTGACCGCCGCGAAGATCGAGCGATAGAACGTGACCTTCAGCGCGGGATCGGCGACTGCCTTGATGCCGATCCCGCCGGTCGACCACAACAGCGCCGCGATGACGATATAGAGAATTCCGGTACGGCGATCGTTCACGCGCGGCGGATTCTAAGGCAGCGGGCAGGCGGGCCAGCGAGCAAGCGGGCAGCAAAGCAACTCCTGCCCGCTTGCCCGCCGCCCGCCTGCCCGCTCAGTTCTCGATATACGAGCCCCTCTCCATCTTCATCCGCACCTCGCTCTCCGACGGCGGGCAGTGCAGCGGGTCTTCCGGGGGCGGAACGACCATCGCGCACTCGCGCACCAGCTCGGCGAGCGTGTCGATCTCCAGTGGTTTGTTCATCAGCGCGTTCACCTGCGTGGCGTCCAGCCAGGTATCGGCATTCGGATCGCGCACCGCCAGGATGAACGTAGTGGCCTCCGGCCTCTCTTCGCGGAACGTGGCTACGAACTGCGATCCCGCCTCGTCCGGCATGTCCATATCAACGATGATCAACGCGTAGTCGCAGCTCATGACTTTTTCCAGCGCCTCGTCCGTGCTCACGGCCGTGTCGACCTGCAGCGGTTGATGGCGGAGGATGGTGAAAAGCAGAACCCGCAACGCGTCGTTGGATTCGACGACTAAGACTCTCGGTTCACCGCTCATGCATTTAATTCCTTTAGCGGTGAGGAATCTCAAAATACGTGCCTGATCCGCGAGGCTCAGTTCGCTTCTTCGCTGGGCTGAGGGATCACCGTCGCTGCGTCACGTTGGGTGGTCATGCGCGCGCCCAGGCAGCCGATGACGGTGTCGACGAGGAGCTCGACGTCGAATGGCTTGTGCAGCATGCCGATGACGATGCGGGTGTCGAGCGGGCGCGGCTCGAGGCCGGCGGTGAGAACGAGCACGAGCGGGCGGGTAGGGGGCGGCTGCGCGGCGAGGTGCTCGAGCACCTCGTAGCCGTTCATGTGCGGCATCATCAGGTCGAAGAGCATCACTTCGTACTGATGCACGCCGAGCTTGTCGAGCGCCTCGATGCCGTTCCGCGCCGCGTCGGCCTGCAGGCCGCGCCGCCGCAGCACCGTGAGAAGCAGGGCTCGGATGGCATCGTCGTCATCGACGATGAGGATTCGTCCGTGGATTTTCACTGCAAAGGTCGTTGTGCAGCAATTTGCGCGCCTTACGCCAGCAGGCCCGTCAGTGCCGCGCGCCGCGGCGCCGCGTCGTCGGTCTGCACGCGTTCTCGATCAGCCCCGCTTCGCCGGGCGAGATCGAGTAGACGATCGACGGCAGCTCGAGCGCGTTGCGGAGGATCAACGGCGCTCCGGCCGAATACGTCTGCGGATGCTGCACGAGGCCCGTGGGCGTGCCGAAAAAGAACTTCGTGCGACTGCTGTCGTGAACGACGAGATCGTCGATTGCCGTCGCCGTTCACGTCTCCCGCGGCCTGGCCTGATCGGTCTGGAGGGAGGCGGAGCGACGTGGCGAGGAAGCCGCCGCTGCCGTCGCCAAGGAAGACTTCGAGATACGTCGGTGCGCCCTTCTCCATCGACCACAGGACGACGTCCATGCGGCGATCTCCGTTGAAATCGCCGGCGCTCATCGCGAAGATCTGGCGCTGCATCAGCGACGTGATCGTCGGAGGCTCGAGCGTTCCATCCGCACGGCCACGGTACAGCTGCACCGATCCGTCGAACTGCGGGACGAGCATCAGCCGCACGTTGTCATAGACCGCGTGGCCGCTGTTCGCGACGATGAGGTCGCGATGCCCGTCGCGATCGAAGTCGACACTCTGCATCATCACGCGCTGGCTGCATGGCATCGGCAGTTCCTGCACCAGCGTGCCGTTGACGTCGTAGATCTGCATCGCGTTGCAGTAGCCAAACGTGACGGCCGCGAATTTGCCGGCGTCGAGCGCGGCCAGGGCGATCACGTCGCCGCCGGCCTTGAACGCTTTCGTCTCGCGCCAGCGATGTTCCGCGTCGTCGTGCGAGAAGAAACGCACCCAGAGGCCCGCGGCGGCGATGAGCTGATTTCCGGCCGTCGTGACGGAGTAGTACTCGGCGTCGAACGGGACCCGCTCGAACGCGTACGACGCCGCGCCGGTTTTCGTTCCGACGTCCAGCTGCGATCCGCCCGCGGTGATCAACTCGTCGACGCCGTCGCCGTTGACGTCGAGCGCGGTGAACGGCTGCGTGCCGACAGGCAGCTCGAAACGCGGCGTGCGGAACGTGCCGTCGCCGCGGCCGAGATGAACGGCGAAGGAGGACGCGCCGGTGATGAGATCGGTGGCGCCGTCGCCGTTGACGTCGGCGATCGCGCCCACGGTTCCGATCGCGGTCGGGCCTCGGCCCGCAAAGTCGTTGCGCGCCGTGAACGCGCCGTGTCCGTCATTCTGATAGACCGTGACGCGCATGCCATACGCGTCGCTGCGCGCGGTCCACGCGAGGAGATCGGTGGCGCCGTCGTTGTTCAGATCCGCGGCGCGAACTTCGTAGAGATTCTTTCCCGGTACCCGGACGTACGACGCCGGATCCGTCGGCTCGTACAGGATCACCAGTTCATTGTTGTTGTTCGTGATCATCACCAGCTCGTCGCGGCCGTCGCCGTTCAGATCGGCGGCGAGGCGCGGCGAATACACGCCGAGGACAGGCGGCAGATAGCGCAGCGTGAACTGGCCATGTCCGTCGCCGAGGAACTGGGCGATCGCGTTCACGCTGGTCACGCGTCCGGAGAAATCGAGATGTCCGTCGTGATTGAAATCGCCGACGACCAGCGATGCCGCTAACACCGCCGTCGTCGCGACGTGCTCGCTCCAGCGGTCGCTTTCCCTCACGATCAAGAGCGGCGACGCGTCCATCCGATGGATGAGGATGTCCGCGCGCCCGTCTTCCGTGAAGTCGCGAATCGCGACGACCACGTCGGATTGAGCTCCCGCCCGGAGGCCCAGCTGGTCGAACCTCCGGTTCCCGCGATTCAGATATTCGTTCAGATGGCCGACTTCATTGCCGACGATGTCGAGGAGTCCGTCTCCGTTCACGTCGCCGGTCGCGGCGCTGTCCAGGTACCGCGCCAGCACGACCGGCGCATCGAACGAGCCGTCGCCGCGGCCGTAGAAGATGGCGGCGTCGAGCCCGAGGGTGAGCACGTCGATATGGCCGTCGCCGTCGAAATCCGCCGTCTGCAGATCGACGAACAGAGTGTCGTTCGTATAGGTGCGCGGAACGTCGCTCGCGACGTCCGCGCACCGGATCGACTGCGCCGCAGCATCGCCCGGGAACATTGGAATCAGGAACAGGAGGAAGAAAGACGCTGCAACACCGCGACGCATGTATGCGTTTATAGCATAGTCAAATAACTTGATGCAACGGCTTTTCTCCCCTCAGGAACAGCCGCACGTTCGTCGCCGCGATCCGCGCCATCGCGTTCCTCGCCTCCTCGGTCGCCGATCCGATGTGCGGCACGATCACCACGTTCTTCATCCGCAGCAGCCGCGGATTCACCTCCGGCTCGAGCTCGTACACGTCGAGTCCCGCGCCGCGCAGTTGCCCGCTCTCCAGCGCATCGCAGAGCGCGTTCTCGTCGACGAGCGCGCCGCGCGCGGTGTTGATCAGATACGCGCCGCGCTTCATCTTCGCCAGCGCCGCGGCGTCGATGAGGTGATGCGTTTCGCGCGTGAGCGGCGCGTGGATGGAAACGACGTCGCTCGTCGCGAGCAACCCATCGATCGACTCGCCGCGCCGCACGCCGACGATTTCCATGCCGAACGCGTGCGCCCGCGCGGCGACGGCGCTGCCGATACGGCCCATGCCGATGATGCCGAGGCGCTTCCCCTGCAGCGACGCGCCGAGGAGCTTGAGCGGCTCCCACTCGCATCGCGCCAGCGTGCGGATCTCGTCGTCGCCTTCGACGATGCGCCGCGTGACCGCGAGCAGCAGCGCCATCGTCAGATCCGCCGTGGCCTCGGTGAGCACGCCCGGCGTATTCGTCACCGCGATGCCGAGCTCGCGCGCGGCGTCGATGTCGATGTTGTTGTACCCGACCGCGAAGTTCGAAACGATGCGCAGGTTCGGATTCGACGCCAGCACCTTGCGCGTGACCGGATCCTGCAGCAGCGTGATCGCCGCATCGGCCTCGGCGAGGATCGTGATCATGTCCTCCTCCGTCCGCCCATGCTCCGTCGGATGCTCGATCACATCGAACTCGCCCGCGAGAATCTCGCGCGCGACGGCGGGAAAGGCGGCGGTGAGGACGACGGTGTATTTCACATCCCACCCCTCGTTGCCCCTCTCCCCGCTTGCGGGGAGAGGGTGGCGCGCAGCGCCGGGTGAGGGGTGATGCCTCGTGCGAAGAGCGGCCCCTCATCCGGCCTTCGGCCACCTTCTCCCCGCAAGCGGGGAGAAGGGCAACGACGTGCCGCCGCGGTCACTCTTCAATCCCCAGATACCCGAACAGCATCCGCGTCATCTCCTCCTCGAGATTCACCGGCGCGCGGAGGCCGGCCACCTGCGTCGCGTCCCCTTCGACGATCACGGCCTGGATCACCGACGCGACGGTGAGCAGCGCGAAGTGGATTGCGCCTTCGGGGTTGGGATGCTCGATGCGGTTGCGATGTTTGAGGATCAGCACCGTGATCGCGGCGACGTTCGCGTGATTGAGATCGTATGCGGCGCGCTTGAACGAGGGATCGGGATGCGTGCGGGAAAAGTGCAGCAGCGCGCGCAGCAAACTGCGTTTTTTCCGCTGCGCGTCGATCGTGCCGCGGATCATTCCGCGAATCAGATCGGACAGCGAGCAATCGAGCCCCGCGGTCGCGGTGATGATCGCCTGCGTCTGCTCGCGCTTCTGCGCGAGGAAGCGCTCCCACACCGCGCGCAGCAGCGTGTCCTTGTCGGGGAAGCGGCGATAGACGACGCCGACCGACACCCTGGCTTTCTTCGCGATCGCCGGTACGGTGGCGGCCTCGAGGCCGTCTTCCTCGAGCAGTTGCTCGGCGGCATCGAGCAGGCGATTGACGGTCTCCAGGCTGCGAGCCTGCTTCGGCGGAGTGGCGTTGACGCGCTCGAAGACCGCGTCAACGTCGGCGCTCTCCTGCTTCTTCAGAGTGTCGCGGGCAAACAACGCCTTCACGTCGCGATCGGTGATGACCACCACGCGCGGTTGTTTCATCGCAATCAGCTTGACACAGCGAGAATGCGAATGTAAATTCACATTTATGCGAACGGAGATTCACATTTCGGAACTGCGCAAGCAGTACGGAGCCGTGACCGCGCTCGACGGCCTCGATCTCGACGTCTTCGAAGGGGAGATGTTCGGCCTTCTCGGCCCGAACGGTGCGGGAAAAACAACGACGGTCGGCATTCTCACGACACGCGTCCGCGCGACCTCGGGTGAGGCGATCGTGGCCGGAAAGAACGTCGCCACCGAGGCGGTGGAAACGCGCGCGCGCATCGGCGTCGTGCCGCAGCAGCCGAATCCCGATCTGCAGCTCACCGTCCGCGAGAATCTGATGTTCCACGCGACCTATCACGGCATCCCGCGGCCGGAAGCGCAGCGGCGCGCGGACGCATTGCTCGAGCGCCTCGGCATCGCCGACAAGGCGAACGCGAAGGCGCAGACGCTGTCCGGCGGACAGAAGCAGCGGATGATGATCGCCCGCGCGCTCACGCACGAGCCGCGCGTCTTGTTCCTCGACGAACCGACGGTCGGACTCGATCCGCAGGGACGCCACGGTGTTTGGGAGATCCTGCGCGAGCTGCGGACGCAGGGCCGCACGATCGTGATGACGACGCACTACATGGAAGAGGCGGATCAGCTCTGCGACCGCGTGGCCATCATCGACAAGGGCAAGCTCCTCGCGTGCGACACGCCGGCGGCGCTGCGCGCGCAGGCGCCGGGCGAGACGATCATCGACGTCACGCTCGACCGTCCGATCGAAGGCGAGCTGCCGGCGCTGAACGGAATCGCGCGCGCCGAGGTGCGGGGCGCGGTGCTGCGCGCCTACGCGCCGAGCCCCGCGAGCGGTATCCCGTCGCTGCTCGCGTTCGCGGAGTCGGGCGGCTATTCGGTGCGCGACATCCACCTCTCGCGTCCCAGTCTCGAAACGCTCTTCATCTCGCTCACGGGGAGGAAGCTCGCATGACCGCGCGCGTTTTCTGGGCGCTGTTGATGCGCGACGCCGTCGTCGCCAAGCGCGACGTCGTCGGCATCATGATCCGCACGATGCTGCAGCCGCTGCTCTTCACGTTCGTCTTCGGGAAGCTGCTCATCTCCATCGGCATGTTCCCGAAGGCCTACGCGACGATGATCATCCCGGGCATCGCCGGCCTCTCGCTCACGACGTCCGCGATCTGGGCCGTGGCGATGCCGCTCATCGCCGACTTCGGATTCACGAAAGAGATCGAAGATCGATTGCTCGCGCCGGTGCCGATGAACGTGATCGCGATCGAAAAGCTCGTCGCCGGGATTCTGCAGGGCGCGCTCACGGCGACGGTCGTGCTTCCGCTCGCGCGCTGGATCATCGGACCGATTCCCGGGCTCACGCTGCAGAAGCTCCCGCTGCTCGTGCTGATGATCCTCCTCAGCGGCGCGGTTTTCTCCGCCCTCGGCCTGTTCCTCGGCACGGCGATGCAGCCGCAGCACATCTCGCTGATGATGCAGGTCATCTTCGCGCCGATGATCATGTTCGGCTGCACCTACTATCCGTGGCGCGGACTCGATCACTTCCCGGTCCTGAAATACCTCGTGCTCGTCAACCCGCTGGTCTACGTCAGCGAAGGTCTGCGCGCGGCGCTCACGCCGAGCGTGCCGCACATGCCGCTCGCCGCGATCTTCGCCGCGCTGGTCGCCATCACGACGCTGCTGTTGTGGCTCGGCATGCGGGGTTTTCGAAAACGTGCCGTGAGTTGACGGAACCTTCACCGTCGCGCGCCGTACGGGCGGACATGCGCGCACTGAGACTGCTGCTTCTTCTGTCCGCCCTGCCGCTCGCCGCGTCCGACGTCGTCACGAAATACGAGACCGTCAAAGTCGCCGACGGCATCTACGCCTTCGTCGCGCCGGACCCGAAGAGTGGTCTCGTCAACGGCAACGTCGTGGCGATCCTCGGCGATGAAGGCGTGCTCGTCGTCGACACCGGACAAATCCCGTCGCTGGCGAAGCGGATGATCGCGGAGATCAAGGCGAAGACGAATCAGCCGGTGCGCTACGTCGTCAACACGCACTGGCACTGGGATCACAACCTCGCCAACTTCGTCTATCGCGAGGCGTTTCCGCGCGTGACGATTCTCAGCACCGCGTTCACGCGCAAGAGCCTCATCGAGTTCACGCCGATGTTCACGAACTTCATGAACAACTCCGCCGGCAAGATGCTCGAGCAGATGCGGGCCATGCGGGCGAAGGCCGCCAACGAAACGGACCGCGCCAATCTCGACGACGAAATCGACGATCTCGAGGCGGGGCTGCCGGAGGTGAAGAACGTTCCGTTCATCGGGCCGGACGAGACGTTCGAGAAAGAGCTGACGGTCTACCTCGGCAAGCGCGAAGTGCGGATCTTCAACCCCGGACGCGCGAACACCGCCGGCGACGCGATGGTGTTCGTCCCCGACGCGAAGGTGCTGATCACCGGCGACGTTGTCGTCGCGCCGACGCCGTACGCGACGGGTTCGTACATTTCAGAATGGATCTCCGTGTTGAACGACATTTCATCCATGAATGTGGCGGCGATCGTTCCGGGACACGGTCCCGTGCAGCGTGACAAAACTTACGTCGCCTCGCTCACCGCGCTTTTGAAATCGCTGAACACGCAGGTGCAGGCCGCGGTGAAGGAAGGCCTCTCGCTCGAGGAAACGCAAAAGCGAGTGAACGTCGAAGAGTTCCGCAAGCGCTTCGCCGGCGACGACCGCCGCCGCAACCGCTTTTTCAAGGAGTACTTCCTCGACTCCGCGATCAAGTACGCGTGGCATCAGGCGCGAGGGGAGGAGACGAAGGAATCGCCGGTTTAGCTTCGCGAGGCGGCGTCTCGCCGCCGCGTCCTACTTCCTCCGCGCCAAAATCCACCCCAACACAAACAAAAACCCTCCCACCGCCAGCAGCTGCACCTCCACGCGGATGTTGTCTTTCAACAACCCGTACGACAGCCCGATCGGCAGGAGGATCATGCCGATCATTTGCATCAGGCGTCCGAGGGAGGCGCTCATTGCTTCGCGGCGAGCGCGAGGAGGTCGTCTTCGAAGAGGGCCGTCGGGCGCTCGACGATGCGGCCCAGCTCGCGGTCGCCGCGATAGTAGATGAACGTCGCCACCTTCTCCACCTTCACCGGCTTCTGCTTCGCGCGATCGACGGCGACGAACGTCGCCGGCAGCGTGACGCTGTATTGCGCATTGCAGATCGTCGAGAACGCGCAGCAACTTCGGCACCTCGCGCAGGCTGTCGGGGCACCACGTGCCCATGATCACCTCGACGCGGTCCTCCGGCTTCACGTACGACTTCATCATCTCCACGACCGACGCATCCGCTTTGTAATCGGTCTTGCGCTGCGCGTAGCCGGGAACGATCGAGAGCAGATGCTCGGACGTCATCGGCCCGATCTCGAGCGGCAGCGAGACGTTCGCCACGCCGCCGACCACATCCGCGGCGACCGGCGCATGCTCGTCGATCGTGATCGTCGTGACGCGGTCGCCGCGCTCGGTCTGATCGACGACGCTGCTCATGCCGTCGTACACGCGGCCGAAGATCGTGTAGCCGCCATCGAGATGCGGCTGCGGCGAATGGGTGATGAAGAACTGCGAGCCGCCGGTATCGGGACCGGACAGCGCCATCCCGACCGCGCCGCGCGTGTACCGCTGCAGATTGATCTCGTCGCGGATCGCGTAGCCGGGGCCGCCGTTCATGTCGTTGCGCGGATCGCCGCCCTGGATCACGAAGTTCGGCACCACGCGCATGAACGACGAGTTGTCGAAGTACTTCCGCTTCGCCAGCTGCGCGAAGTTCCATGTCGTCAGCGGCGCGTCCTGCGACAGCAGCGCCAGCTCGATCACGCCGCGGGTCATGTGAATCGATGCCGTGTGCGGCGCGTGCGACCAGCTCGCGATCTGCTCGTACTCGGCCTGCGACCGCTTCGCCGGCAGCGGCGTGTACTGCGGCAGCGCCAGCTTCAACTGCTCCGCGATCTGCTCCGCCGCGAGGCGGCGCACGACCGGGTCGTTATCCTTCAGCAGCGAGCGGAGATACGCCTCGCGTTCCGGATGATCGATCTTCGCGATCGCCGCGATCGCGGCGAGCCGCGCGTCGTTCATCTCCGCCGCGCGCTCGCGCACTTCGGCCTCATGCAGCGTCGCCACGTCGACCTGTTTCGTCACGCCGTAGCGATCGATCGCATTCGCGCGGACGATGACGTCGGCATCATTGAGCGCCCGGTGAATCGCCTCCATCGCCGCGTCGGCCTGATCGTCGGGAATCGCGCCGAGGGCGCTGGCGCGCACGAGCGGCTCGTCGGCGGCGTAGAACTGCGTGCGCACGTCCGGCTTGTTTTCGATCACGCGCACGCGCTGCCACGGCGACAGCTGCACGTCGGTGATGAGCTCCGTCGTCGTGTGCTTCGCGATCGCGCCCGCCGCCAGCTCGCGCTCCCACTGCGAGCCGTTGTGCATCGTGTCGAGCAATCGCTTCTTCGCGGTCTCGTTCGACTCCGCGTAGTAGCCGACCGTGTCGATCATCGCCGACCGCACGCCGGGATCGGGATCCTCCATTCCCGCGAAAATGCGCGGCAGATCCTCGGGATGCAAAACACTGCGATCTTTCTCGGCGATGCGCCCGAGGGCCACGGCGGCGTTCGTGCGCACCCACGGATGCGCATCGCCGAGCATGGCGATGATCTTCGGCGCTGATGTCGCGGAGCCGATGCGCCCGAGGGCGGTCGTTGCGTAGGCGCGCGTCAGCGTGTTCGGATCGGTGAGCACGAGCTCGAGCTGCGACTGTGCGGCGGGGTACGCAGGCGGACGCGCGAGCGCATAGGCGCCTTCCTGCCGGATCGCAGCCGAAGGCGAGCCGAGCGCGCGCACCGCGGCGGCGCTGGCGTCGGTGTGATTCAGGCGGAAAAGAAAACGCACCGCCCGCGCTTTCACGCCTTCGGGCGCGGTTCCGTCGGCGATCGCGATGTAGCGCTGCAGGTTGGGATTCAGTTTCGACAGCCCCTCGACCGCTTCCGAGGCGACGGCGGCATCGGCGTCGCTCGCGAGCGTGAACAGCGTCTCCTCGCCGGCGCGATCGCCGATCTCGCCGAGGGCGAATGCGGCCATCTCGCGCACGCGGCGATCCGCATCGGCGGAGAGCGTGATCAGCTCGGCGACGCCGGCGCGTTTTTCGTCGGGCGGATCGAAGTCGCCGTCGTTGTTGCTGTCGACGAATGCGTGCGGACCGATGCGGCCGAGGGCGAGCGCGATGCGGATGCGGTGCTGCGCGTCCGCGTGCTGGATCCAGGATGCGGTGAACGCGGGATCGTATTCGCGGCGATCTTCGAGACCGAGGATGCGCGCTTCTTCCTCGATGGTCATGCCTTGGGGTTGGGGACTAGGGGTTTGGGGTGGGAGGAGTGGGGGAGAGGTGGCGGTGGTGCAGGCGAGGGTCAGGAGCAGCGCGGCGGGAACAGCGATACGCATGAGGGGATGATAACGTTGCGTCCGATCCTATGGCCGCCGTCGACGTGCAACGCCTCGCCCGCCGCTACGGCCGCCGCTGGGCGCTGGCGGGCGTCAGCTTTCAACTTCCGCCGTCGACCGTGATGATGATCGCCGGCCGCAACGGCGCCGGAAAATCGACGCTCCTGCGCATCCTCGCAACGGCCATCCGTCCCGACGGAGGGACGGCCACGATCGGCGGCTTCGACGTCGTCCGCCAGCGTGAAGACGTCCGCAAACTGACGGCGATCCTCAGCCATCAGAGCTACCTCTACGAACAGCTCACCGCGAAAGAGAACCTTGAAGTCGTCGCCGATCACCTCGGCGTCGCGCGCAACGGCGTCGGCGAATTGCTCGAGCAGGTCGGCCTCAACGCGCGCGCGGACGACGTCGTGTCGACGTTCTCCGCCGGCATGCGGAAACGCCTCTCCTTCGCGCGCGTCCTTTTGCAGCAGCCGAAGCTCGTCCTGCTGGACGAGCCCTACGGCGCGCTCGATCCGCCGGGATTCGATCTCGTCGATGACGTGATTCGCGATCTAAAAAGCAAGGGAACGACGATCCTGATGGCTACGCACAATCTCGAGCGCAGCGCGAAGCTTGCGGACACGGCGATCGTGTTGGAGGGAGGGAGAAGGTGTGGCAGGGAGGCCGGCCAAGGTGCGGACGTGAAGATGAAGGTAGAACGCAGAACGTAGAAGGCAGAAAGCCAAGCCGTCATCCTGAGTCGGCGAAGCGCGACGAAGGATCTCGAAATACGCAAAAGCCTGCCATTTCGAGATCCTTCGCCGTCTCCGCGGCTCAGGATGACGGCTTGGCTTTCTGCCTTCTGCCTTCTGCCTTCATCAGGGCGGGAGGGCGCGTGTGAGAGCCGCCCTCCGCAAAGAGCTCCTCCTCCAATGGCGCACCCGCGGCCAGTTCCTCGCCGTCTTCGTCTTCGGCGCCGCCACGCTCCTTCTGTTCAGCTTCGGCGTCGGCCCCAACGCGGAGATGCTGCGCACGTTCTCGGCGGGCTTCCTCTGGCTCGGCCTCCTCCTGTCGAGCACGCTCACGCTCGCGGAGAGCTTTCACGCCGAGATGGAGAATCGTGCACTCGAAGGGCTGCTCCTGTTGCCCAGCAATCCCCGCGCGCTCTATTACGGCAAAGCGATCGCGAACTGGCTCCAGCTTGCCCTTCTCGGCTGCGGGCTCGTGCCGGTCATGGTCATCCTGTACGATGCCGGAACGACGCAATTGCTGAAACTGCTCCTCGTCATCGTGCTCGGTACCGCCGGTCTCTCCGCCCCCGGAACGCTCTACGCCGCCATGACCGCACAGGTGAAGGCGAAACAGACTCTCCTTCCCTTGCTGTTGTTCCCCCTGATCGTTCCGGCGCTGCTCGCGTCCGTCAAGGCGACGTCACTGGCCATTTTGGGAGATCCGATGCAGCAAATCCGTTCCTGGATCGCGCTTCTCGTCGCGTTCGATCTCATCTACTGGTCGCTCTGCGGCCTGCTGTACGGCAGGGTGGTGGAAGAATGAACAAAGGCTGGATCTTCGTTGCATAGGAGCCGCACTGCTGCTCGCCGGCTCGTCGCTCGGCCTTTACGTCGCGCCGGTCGAGCAGTACATGGGCAATGTGCAGCGCATCATGTATGTGCACGTGCCGACGGCGTGGAACTGGATGCTCGCCGTCCTCTACGCCTTCGTCGCCGCGATCGCATTTCTCTTTACCGCGAACACGAAGTGGGACTCGCGCCTCGAAGCGGGACTGGAAGTTTCGACGCTGTTCGCGTTTCCTCCTCTGCATGCCAGGGCTCGATCTGGGCCAAGCCGACGTGGGGTGTGTGGTGGGATTGGGATCCGCGCCTGACCTCGGTCGCGGTGCTGCTCTTCGCCACGATCGGCATTCTCGCGCTGCGGCAGTTCGTCGAGGATCCGCAGCGGCGGGCGGTGTGGTCGTCGGTCGCGACGATCATCGCCGCGGTCGACCTGCCGATCGTCTACTACTCGGTCAAGTGGTGGAACTCGCTGCACCAGCAGCAGTCGACGCCGCAGACCGTCTCCTCGCAGTTCCACCTGCCGCTGCGCATCAACGCATTCGGCATTCTTGTTTCTGATGATTGGCTTCATCATCGTTGCGCGCGCGCATCGCCCACGAGAAGCGCGCACGAGAAACGGCGATGCCGCCGATCGGAGAAGCGGGAGAACTCGCATGAGCGGAGTCATCATCGGAGGCTGGGGCTTCGTCATCGTGGCGTATGCACTGACGGCCGCAGGCCTTCTCATTTACGGCACCACGCTTGTGGTCGCGTCTGCAGGGAGACGAAAGGCCATGACTGAGTCCGAAAAAACACGCCGCAAAACGCGCTGGTTCATGCTCGGCGCGTTCGTCGTCGCCGGCGCCGCGTTCGCCGTGATCGCCGCGACGAGCATGAGCAAGAATCTCGTCTACTACTGGACGCCGTCCGATCTGCACAAGGCCGGCGATCAGGCCTACGGCGCGACGATCCGCCTCGGCGGGATGGTCGCGAAGGGCTCGATCAAGAAGCTCGGCGGCAGCGCCGTCGAGTTCGACGTCAAAGACGCGACGCGCATCGTGCACGTCAAGACCTCGAGCGTGCCGCCGCAGATGTTCCGCGAGAACATCGGTGTCGTGGTCGAAGGGACGATGGTCCGCGGCGGATACTTTGAAAGCCAGCGGCTGATGGTCTCGCACAGCAACGAATACAAGGCGCCGGAGAAAGGCCACCCGGTCGACAAGAAAGAGCTCGAGCGGTTGATGAAGAGCGTCGAGCAAGGCAATTCATGATCCCCATTCTCGGTCGTCTCCTCATCCTCGGATCGCTTCTCGCCGCCACCGCTGGTGCGGTGCTCGGCTTCGTGGCCGGGCGCACGATGTCGCTCGACGGACTCAAATGGGCGCGGCGCTTCGCCTACCTCTACGCGGCGCTCATCGGACTCGCGGGCGTGCTCATGGAAGTCGCGCTGCTGAAGCACGACTTCTCCGTCAGCTACGTCGCGCAAGTCGGCTCGCGGCAGGTGCCGGTGTGGGTGACGATCGTCAGCCTCTGGTCGTCGCTCGAAGGATCGATCCTCTTCTGGGGCGTCGTCCTCGGCGCCTACATCGCCATTGCCACGTTCCTTACGCGCGGCCGCTATCCCGAATACCAGCCCGACGCGATCGGCGTCTGGCTTTCCACCGCCGCGTTCTTCAGCTTTCTCATCGCCGGTCCCGCGAATCCCTTTCACACGATGCCGAACCCGCCGCTCGATGGCCCGGGTCCGAATGCGCTGCTCCAGAATCATGTCCTGATGGCCATCCATCCGCCGTTTCTTTATCTCGGCTACGTCGGCATGACCATCCCGTTCGGCTTCGCCTGTGCGGCGCTGCTGAAGGGCCGCCTCGGACACGCGGTGCTCAAGCCGCTGCGCGAGTCGCTGATGCTGCCGTGGATCTTCCAGTCGATCGCCATCATGCTCGGCGGCTGGTGGGCGTACGAAGTGCTCGGGTGGGGCGGATATTGGGCGTGGGACCCGGTCGAAAACGCGTCGCTGCTGCCGTGGCTCACCGCCACGGCGGCGCTGCACTCGATCATGGTCGTCGAGCGGCGCGGCATCCTCAAAGGCTGGACGATCACGCTCGTGCAGTCGACGTTCCTCCTGGTCATCCTCGGCACGTTCATGACGCGCTCCGGCGTCTTCAACTCCGTCCACTCCTTCACGCAGAGCGCGATCGGCCCGACGATCCTCGTGTTCCTCGCCGTCGCGCTGCTCTTCACCATCGCGCTGCTCGCGTTCCGCATCGACAAGCTCGAAGTGGAAGGACGCCTCGAAGGCGCCGCGAGCCGCGAGGCGATGTTCCTCGTCAACAATCTCCTGTTCGTCCTGCTCACGTTCACGGTGCTGATCGGCACCGTCTTCCCGCTCATCGTCGAAGCGGTGCAAGGGAAGCAGATGAGCGTCGGCCGTCCGTACTTTGACTCGATGGTCGTGCCGATCGGCGCGGCGCTGCTGTTCCTCCTCGGCGTCGGTCCCGCGCTTCCGTGGGGACGGGCGACGCGCGAGCAGATGAAAAAGTCGCTGCTCCCGCCGCTCGCCGGCGCGCTCTTCTTCGCCGCCATCGGCTACGCCCTCGGCGTGCGCAACGCGTGGCCGCTGCTCACGCTCGCCTTCGGCGGCTACGCGACGCAGGTCACGATCGCGCAGATGTTCGTGCCGATGCTCCAGCGCCTCAAACGCGGCGAGTCCGCGGGCACGGCCTTCGTCGACGCCCAGCTTCGCCGCGGACGCCGCCGCTTCGGGTCGTACATCGTGCATGGCGCGGTGATCGTCGTGATCGTAGCCATCGCAGTCTCGAGCTCGATGCGCCAGACCACGGAGCTCAGCTTCACCAAAGGACAGACGCAAAAAGCATCCGGCTTTGATTTCACGTTCGTCGGCATCGAACAGAAACAGGAGCCGCACCGCCTCTCCACGATCGCCCGCTTCGACGTCGCGCGCGGCGGCAAGAACGTGACGACGCTCGAGCCGCGCATGAGTCAGTATCAGACGATGCGCGACCCGATCGGCTCGCCCGACGTCCACACGACCGTCGTGCGCGATCTCTACATCTCGCTCGCGAACATCGACGCCGCCGCGCAGACCACGACCATCACCGTCTACGAATCGCCGATGGTCGTCTGGATCTGGATCGGCGTGATCATCATGGGACTCGGCGGCTTGTTCGCGCTGATTCCCGCACGTGTCATTCCGAGCGCAGCGAGGAATCCCCTCCCCGAAAACGCCGCCGCGGAGACCGCATGAACCGCGGCGTTCTCTTCATCGGCGTCCTCATCGCCGCCGCTCTCGTAGTCATCCTCTTCGTCGGACTCGGCAAGGACCCGGCGGCGATCCGCTCGCCGCTGATCGGCAAGCCCGCGCCGTCGTTTGCGCTGCGCGAAGCCGGCACGAACAACACCATCGACATCGCGCAGTATCGCGGCAAGCCGCTGGTCATCAACTTCTGGGCGACGTGGTGCGGCCCCTGTTGGGAAGAGCATCCCGTGCTCGTCGCGAACGCGAAGATGCTGCAGCCGAACGTGCAGTTCCTCGGCGTGGTGTTTCAGGACAAAGAGGAAAAGATCCTCGGATTCCTGCAGCAGCGCGGCACCGCCTATCCGACCGTCGTCGATGACCGCGGCAAGACCGCGATCGCGTACGGCGTCGGCGGCGTTCCGGAGACCTACTTCCTCGACGCGAACGGCGTGATCCGCGCGAAGTACGCGGGGCCGATGAACGGAGACATCATTCAAGCGAACCTTCAGAAGGTGCTTCAGCAGTGATCCTGCTCGCTCTGCTTCTCTCGCTGAAGGTCCCCGACGCGCAGCAGTTCGTCGGCGCGCCGCAAGGAACACCGGTCGCCGGCGCGCAGCTCTACCAGCGCACGCACGAAGTCGCGTCGCTGCTGCGCTGCCCGGTGTGCCAGGGCATGTCCGTCGCCGACTCGCCGGCCGAGATGGCCATCAACATGAAGGAACAGGTCCGCGAGCTCCTCGCGCGCGGCTACACCGAAGAGCAGATCCTGAAATACTTCGAGCTGTCGTACGGACAGTTCGTGCTGCTCAAGCCGAAAGAGCGGATGGTGTGGATTCTCCCGATCGTCGTGCTCGTCGTCGGCGCCGTGATCGTCGTGCTCAAAATCAAGAATCTCGGAAAAGGCGGCCCTCCCGATCCTCCTGGTCCTCCGCCGTCGGGGACCGATCCCTATCTCTCGCGCGTGCGAGATCTCGTCGACGGAGACAAAAAATGAACGCACCGACGGACTGGGCCAGCGCCATCGCCATCCTCGCCGCCGGCCTCCTCATCGGCGCCATCATCTTCTTCATGGTCCGCCGCAAAGCCGCGACCATCGACACGAACCTCGAGCGCAAAGACCTCGAAGCGAAGCGCGACGCGCTGATTGCGCAACTCCGCGCACTGCCGGACGACGCAGTGGATGAACGCGCGCGCCTCGAGCGCGAGACCGCCGACGTCCTCCGCCAACTCGACGCCGCTCCCGCCATCACATCCTCGTCTCCCCAAACCCCGATCCCCCAACACCCAACCCCTGCGATGAGCCCAACCATCAAAGGCTTCCTCTGGGGCGCCGGCTCCTTCGCCGCCCTCGCCGCCCTCGGCTACTTCGTCATGCAGTCCTCGACGCCGCGCGATCCGCAGCAGCAGATGGCGCCGATGGCGCAAACGGATCCGCACCCCCAAACCCCCACCACCGATCCCCAGGTAGTCCAACTGGAAGCGGCGGTGCAGCGAGATCCGAACAATCTCGCGCTGCGCAACGATCTCGCGCAGGCCTACCTCGAACAGAACAACCTCATGGCCGTCTTCGAGCAGACGAAATTCATCCTGGCGAAGAACCCGAACGACTCCCGCGCGCTCACGTTCCAGGCGCTCGTGCGCATGGCCATGGGCGAAGCCGACACCGCGCAGACGATGCTGCAGCAGGCCATTCAAGCCGATCCGAAAAACCTCGACGCCCGCGTCTCGCTGGCGTGGATTCACACGCAGAACAACGACATGAATGCGGCCGACGCCGCGATCGCGGCAGCCATCCAGGCCTCGCCGAACGACAGAGCGCGGCTCGAAGAAGTGCTGCGGCAAATGAAAGCGCAAGCCGCGCAAGCGCCGGCGCAGCAGGCCAGCGCCGCCCCCGCCACGGGCAAATCCGTGCGCGTAACCCTCAATCTCGCCACCGCCGCCCCCTCCGGCGGCGTCCTCTTCGTCATCGCCCGCAACCCCTCCGGCGGCCCGCCCGCCGCCGTCAAACGCGTCGACGTCACCTCGTTCCCCATCACCATCGACCTCAGTCAAGCCGACTCGATGCTGGGCCAGCCGCTCCCCGATCTCTTCCGCCTCGAAGCCCGCCTTGACAGCGACGGCGACCCGCTGACGAAACCGCCCACCGACCCGAGCGGGGTGCTGGAGAACGTCACGCCGGGAGTGGCGGTGACATTGGCGTTGAAGTAGCGCGAAAGGACGGTGGCGCGGCAGTCTTTACTTGGGAGGTAGCATGCCGGCCATGATGGAGCAAATTCAACAGGTCCTGAATGCTGCGGAAGAGTACGACCGCCCGTCAACCGAAGAGGCGGCGCAGCAGCTCGTCGAGCACGCGCGCAGGACGGGCGAAACGCTCGACGAGACCGCGCTGCTCAAAGCGCTGACCGCGCTCCGCGACAACCGCTGGTTCGATCTCCTCCTCACCACCGCCGACGGCATCCAGGAGGCCGGCGATGCGCGCACGTTCGTGCAGCGTCTTTACGCGCAGGCGCTCATCGACAGCGGCGCGATCATGGCCGCGATTCCGTTCCTTCGCACGCTGATCGACGAGACCCCTGCAGGGCGGGAGTGTGCCGACGCCCGCGGAATCCTCGGCCGTGCGTGGAAGCAGGCCTACGTCAACGGCGAGCACACGTCGAATCGCGGCAAAGAGCTGCTCGAAAACGCCGTCATCGCGTATTACGAACCGTACGTCGACGACACCAGCAGCCATTACCACGGCATCAACGCCGTCGCGTGTCTCGCGCTCGCGCAACGCGACGGCGTAAAAATCTCGGGCAGTTTCCCGGACTGGCGCGAGCTGGCGCGAACCATTCGCAAAGACATCGACGGCAGCGAGGATCCGGCGTCGTGGCAACACGCCACCGCGATGGAAGCGTCATTCGCGTTGAACGACATGCCCGCGGCGCAGCGGTCGCTCAATCACTATCTGGAGCATCCCCGCACCAGCGCGTTTGCCATCGCCGCCACGCGCCGGCAACTCCTCGATGTCTGGGGCGTCTCGCCCGATGATCCCGTCATTCACATCCTGCAGGCCGCGCTGCTGAGGAAAGAAGGCGGCGAGTCGATCGATCTGCCCGCGCAGAGCAAGGGATTCGAGGCCATTCTCGGCGACGAGCAATACAGAACGCTCGAGTGGTATCAGCGCGGAATTACGCGTGCCCGCGCGGTCGCGCGGATCGGCCGGCTCGCCTCGCAAGGCCTCGGCACGGGCTTTCTCGTCAACGCCCGCGATCTCGATCCCGCGCGCAGCGGGCAGTTGCTGATCACGAACTATCACGTCATCCCCGGCGCGATCCGCAACTATCGCGATGCCGTCGTCACGTTCGAAGCGCTCGACGGCGGAGCGAAAAAGTATGGGGTGGCCGAGGTCCTGTGGAGCTCGCCGGTCGACGAATTGGATGCCACGGTGATGCGGCTCAACGACACCGTCGACGGAATCGAGCTCTACCCGATCTGCACGCCGCCGCTGCCGGAGATCGAAAAAGCGAAGCCGCATCTCTACGTCATCGGACATCCCCTCGGCGGCACGATGCAGTTCTCGATCAGCGACAACCTCATGATCGATCACGCCGACCCGAAAGTGCACTACCGCACGCCGACCTCGCCCGGCAGCTCCGGCAGCCCGGTCTTCGACGACGACTGGAAGCTGCTCGCGCTTCATCATTCGGGACTCGCCGGGCGGATGCCGAAGCTGCACGGCAAGGGGATGTACTCGGCGAATGAGGGGCTGTACTTTCCGACGATCGTGCGCCGCTTTCAGGCGCGCACAAAGTAGCGCGGTATAATCCGCGCGGCCTCGGGGTGGCCTAACGGCCTGAGATCAAACCCGCGGAACCTGATCCGGTTCGCACCGGCGTAGGGAAGGCAGATGAACCTACTTTTCTTTTGGCTGCTCGCGGCGTTGCCCCCTTCATCGTCAACGTCCCCGCAATACTCCGAATCGATCGTCGTCTCCGCCATTCGCGCGGATGACGAGACTCCGGTCACGAAGACCGACATCCCGCGCGAAGAAATCGAGCAGCAGTATCACGGGCAGGACGTCCCGCTGCTGCTGCGTGAAGCGCCGTCGATCAACACCTATACCGAGTCGGGCGTCGGCGGCTCGGGCTACTCGTACATCTCGCTGCGCGGCGTGAGTCCGACGCGCATCAACTTCACGCTCGATGGCGTTCCGCTCGCCGACTCCGAGGATATGGGGACGTACTTTGCCGACTTCCCCGATCTCGCGCGCTCGCTGGAGAGCATTCAGATCCAGCGCGGCGTCGGAACGTCGACATTCGGCTCGCCGTCGTTCGGCGGCTCGGTGAACATGGAGAGCGTCTCGCTCGCGCAGGATCAGAAGACCAGCGCGACGCTCGGCGTCGGCTCGTTCGGCAACCGGCAGGCGAGCGTCGGCTATCAATCGGGACAGCTGCCGAACGGACTCGCGCTCTACACGCGGCTCTCGTATCTCGAAAACGACGGCTTCCGCGACAACTCCGGCATCCGCCAGCACAACGTCTTTCTCAGCGCCGCGAAGAACCTCGGCGATGCGCAGTTGCGGCTCACCGGATTCTCCGGCCACGAAGACCAGCAGCTCGCGTTCTACGCGACGGATGCGGACACGCTGAAGACCGATTTGCGCGCGAACCCGCTGCGCGCCGGCGAGAAGGACAGCTTCGGATACGACCTCGCGCAGCTGCAGTACCTGCGCGCGAACATGACCGCGAGCGTCTACTACCAGCGCGGCTACGGCTGGTACCGGCTCTTCGACGCCGGCACCGACGTCCTCCGCGAGTACGGCCTCGACGGCATGCTCGCTCGGCACGCTGCTCACGTATTCGAAAACGTCCGGCGCGCTCACGACGAACTACGGCGTGCATCTCAATCGCTTCCAGCGCGATCACACGCGCGACGATCTCTCCACCAGCACGCGCGACTACGCGAACTACGGCGTGAAAGGGGAGGCCAACGCGTTCGCGAAGGCGACGTACGACCTTGGCTCGTGGCATCTCTACGGCGACGCGCAGCTGCGTCACACCGAGTTCGACTATCACGGCGACGTCGACATCCCGTCGATCTCCTGGACGTTTTTCAATCCGAAGATCGGCGCGCGTTATGACCTCTCCCCGCGCTGCCAGCGTCTACGCATCGGCCGGCATGTCGACGCGCGAGCCGACGCGCAACGACATGTTCCAGGGCGAAGACAACGCCTCGTTCGCGCACGATCTCCACGCCGTGCGGCCGGAGCGCCTCTACGACTTCGAGGCCGGCTGGAACTATCGCGCGGGCAACGTCGATCTCGCCGCGAACGTGTACGCGATGGAGTTCCGCAACGAGATCGCCTCGACCGGCGAGCTCTCCGACATCGGCTTACTCTTGCGCCGCAACGTCGATCGCAGCTATCGCCGCGGCATCGAGCTGGATTTCGATTGGCGAGCCACGCCGCAGCTGCGTCTGAAGACGAACGCGAACTTCAGCCGCAATCGCATCAACGAGTGGACGCAGTTCTTCGATCTGTACGACGCCGACTTCAACTACACCGGCGCGCGCGCGCAGCTGTATCGCGACGTCCAGCCGCTCCTCACGCCGAACGTGCTCGTCAATCAGTCGATCGAGTATGCGCCGCTGCCGCGGCTCGCGATCGGCGTCGTCGGCCGCTACGTCGGCCGGTCCTATCTCGACAACACCAATGACCCCGGTTTCGACGCCCCGTCCTACTTCGTCCTGGACACCAACGTCTCTTACGCATTCACGCCGGCGATGCGCATCTCGCTGCAAATCAACAACGCGCTCGATGAGCGTCGCGTGTATCCGAACGGCTACAGCTATCGCTTCGACTTCGACGGCGCGCCATCCGGTACGGCATACTTCTACCCGCAGGCCACTCGCAACGCTGTGCTGCTGATGGATTTCGACTTTTGATACTGACCTGGCTCGCCCACAACTGGTTCGAGCTGCTGGCCGTGCTCATCACGGTCTACAGCATCTGGCTCGCGACGAGAGAGAACATCTGGTACTACCCGACCGGTCTCGTCGCGCTGGCGATGTACACCTGGATCTACTACTCGGCGCGCCTCTACGCCGAGTCGCTGCTGCAGATCATCTGCTTCGTGCTGATGGTGTACGGCTGGTACGAATGGCTGTACGGCGGCGCGCGTCACGACCCGCTGCCGGTGACGCGCACGCCGCGATGGGGTTGGCGATGGGGCATCACTGCCGGCGTCATCGGATCGGCGCTGACGATCCTCGTGCAGCTGCGATTCACCGACAACCCGAACCCGTACGTCGACTCGTCCCTCTTCGCATGGAGTCTCGTCGCGCAGTGGATGACGGCGCGGAAGTGGCTCGAGAACTGGATCCTCTGGGTCGTGATCAACACCATCTCCGTGCCGCTGTACATCGTTCGCGGGATCGGGCTCACCGCGATCCTGTACGTCGGCCTCTGGCTGCTGGCCATCAAGGGCTATCGCGATTGGCGCCGCTCGCTCGCCTCTGCCTGATCGGTCCCGAGTGCACCGGGAAGACGCAGCTCGCCGAGCGCCTGGCGCGCGAGCTCGGCCTGACGTGGGTCCCGGAATACGCGCGCGAATACGCCGAGGCGCGCAGCAATCAGTTGAGCGCGGCGGACGTCGAGCCGATCGCGCGCGGACAGATCGCCTTGTTCGATCGCGCTCCTGAGCGCGCCATCCTCGACACCGATCTCATCTCCACCGTCGTCTACGCGCGCCACTACTACGGCACGTGCCCATCGTGGATCGAAGACGAAGCGCGCCGCCGCCGCGCCGATCTCTATCTCCTCCTCGACACCGACGTCGTCTGGCAACCCGATTCCGCCCGCGACACGGGTGGCGACGCGCGCGAAGATTTGTTCGACGCCTTTCGCGCCGCGCTCGATGAGTTCGAAACGAAGTGGGAGATCGTGAGCGGCGATTGGGAGGAACGCTACTCCTTAGCACGCGCCTTGCTCTCTCGTTCTCCTGGAGAACAGGAGGAACACCCATGAAAAACAAGCCCGACTGGTACACAGATGAGAACGACAATGCGTGGGATCGCGTGAAGACCGCGTTCCGCAACGACTGGGAGCAGACGAAGCACGATTTCGGCTCGACACGCGCGCGCGACCTCGGCCAGGACGTCGATGACACGGTGAAACAGGCCGCCGGCGCCGACGACGGGTTCGAGAATCACGAGCAGGCCTTCCGCTTCGGCTACTCCGCGCAGCGCCAGTACCGCTCGCAATACCCGACCTGGAGCGCCGACCTCGACAACCGCCTGCGCCAGGACTACGGCGACAGCTACGAGCTCGATCGCGACTTCATCCGCCACGCGTACGAGTACCGTTCGCCGGGTGCGAACACGTCGACGCGCGACGAATCGCGCGTCTAGTCAATGCCTCACCGCGTGCCGGCGTGTGCTCGGCGGCGCGGCGAGCGTGAAACGCATTCCGCCCACAGTGGTCAGCGGGCCGCCGCCCAGCGCGGCGGCCTGCTTCACATCGAAGCTCATGGCATCCGGCTGAGGACGGCCGGGAGTGGGAACGAGTCTCACCGAGAACCGTTCGAACTGGCGGCCTTGCATGGCGATGTTCTCCATCCGCGCGCCCGCTCGGAGCACGCGGATCCGCGTGTCGTCGACGCGCTCGATGCCGGTGCCGAGACTGCCGCCGTTGCGCCAGCTGCGAATCAACTCCGCGCTGAGCGTCACCTCCACCGCGGCGTAGTCGAAGACCGTTCCGAATTCGGTGCGCGGCGCATCGAACAGCAACGTGATGGCCGCCTGCGTCGTGAACGTGTTGCGGATGAATCCGAATCCCTGCTTTCCCTCTCCCGGCATCGCCTCGAGAATCGTCACGTTCTTCCAGGCGATGTTGTTGTTTTCATAGGTATTCGTGGCGACGATCGGCGTCTCCGGAAACGTCATGCCGAACGGTGCGGCCGTCGCGGTCTCGATGCGCGCGAGGAGGCAAAAGTGCCCCTGCTCGTTGACGTCGCCGCATTGTTTGGTCACGGTCACGAACTTCGTGGGATCGGGCGGATACCACGGCAGCTCGACCACCTCCTCCTGGCCGGGCTTGAGATTGACGACGTTGGCCGTTCCGATCCGGCCGCTGCATTTCACGCCGCAGCACAATTGGCTGCCATCCCAATCGTGGGGCCAGCCGAGGCCTGTTGAAGCCTTTGCGAAATTCACCGTCACCGCGCCGCTTGCCGGCTCGGTGCCGCGATTGCGCACGCGCACGTAAACGTAATTCGGGAGTTGCAGTGCGGGATTGCGATAGCGCGGATTCTCGTGCGCATCGTCGCTGTACGGATAGGCGAGCTGGTCGTTCTTGACCCAGATGTCTTCGCTGATCCAGAGGTCATCGCCGGAGTTGTTCGGCTCCGTCCCGAGATCCTTCTTCGTGTCCTGCACCCAGAGATCGCGCGCGGCGTCGAGCTTCATGATGAAGAAGTCGTGGTCGTTCTTTTCGTTGTTGCCGGCGATGAGCAGGCCATCGTCGAATGAAAGCGCCGCCGCGAACGGGCAGTCGTTCAGGTCGCCGCCGATCAGATGGTCGGACGTACGATTGCACTTTGCCCGACAGATTCGTCTTGATCACGCGGACGTAGACCTTGTTGTTCGCGTTGTCCGCCGCGTTTCCGACGACGAGGAATCCGCCGTCGACCGGCACCAGCGGCGTCTGAAAATCGATGCCGCTGAACCGGCCGAGCTCCTTCGCCCAAAGCGGATCGAGTTTCGAATCGAGACGCACCATCGCCGCGGTGAGATCGGTGTAGCCGATGCCGCCGTCCAGGCGCGTGTTGGTGCAGCCGCTTTGACCGAAGTGTCCGGAGGCATTCAGCTGTGCGGCGACGATGAATTCGTTCGGCGCTGCCCGGAACCTGGGCGACATCGAACGCGATCGCGTTGGTCGTCTCGAGAGACGGCACGTCCAGCGGACAAAGGCTCGTGCGCAGCGTCAGCGGCGGCATCCCGATCGCGTCAAGATCCGTGATGGAGAGGGTTTTCGATGCGATGCGTTTTCCAACGGTATCGAGCGTCTCGATGAACATGTCCTGGAGACTGCTGCCCGGAGCTCGTGGGATGGCGCCGGCGACGACGAATCCGGAGAACGCGCCGTTGGCGTTGTACGTCACCCGCACCCGCTCGCATCGTGTTTGTGACGTGGCCAGGCCGTTGTGACTCAGGTAGGCAACGCCGCTGTTGCCGAACGTCGCCATCTTCTGGAACTGCTCATCGAGGCGGAGAAGGAATGCAGTGCCGGGACTCGCGCCGGGCGGCGGAGACGGCAGCGGGCGAGTGCGGCCGAGGACTGCATAGCCGCCCGCGGGCTCGACGTGCACGATCCAATACACATCGAGCCGACCGTCGAGACCGAGAGAGGCGAGAGAGAAGAGGACCTCCTTCACATTCGCCGGATTGGTTTTGTCGATCGAGACGACGCGTACCGACTGATTGCGCTCACCTGCACCGACATACGCCGTCGAGGTCTCGAGCACGCCGCGCACGAGATTGCTTCTCGGTCAGCGGGCTCGGGTCGGGAGTGACGCTCTCCCATTGCACATTGCGCCGCGCATCGAGTTTCAGGATCGTGCCGCGCCTGCGCGTATCCGTCGCGTTGATGGCCTTCGTCGTGTACCCGCTGGCGAGATAGCCGCCGTCGGAGGTCGGAACGATTGCGAACAGCCAGTCTTCTTTCGCCGGCCGCGGATGCGTGAAGGACCACTGCATCGTCGCTCCCGCGGCGTGCAGCGCGAACAGAATCGTCAGGAAGAAAAAGGGGATGCTTCTGCGGATCATGGGCGTCTCCTGCCGTTAATGGACTGGCAGGGGACGCGATTTTCGTGGCCTGCTACGCCACGTCCGCGAGATCCACGGTCAGCAGCAAGCAGGCACCCCTCATCCGACGAAACCACATCGCCGTGATGGGCGCCAGAGTCGACGTGATGGAAGTCGCCGGCGTAAAGCGCGACGGCGCCGATGCGGCAGCTGCCGCGGATCACGTACGAGTCTTCCGATCCTTCGTGATCGTGGGCGGGGAGGATGGCGCGCGGCTCGAGCTCGAGGAGGAGCGTGGCTGTGCCGCGGACTGGATCTTTCGACAGTTTCTTCGTCCGGACGCCGGGAACGCAGGAGCGCCAGTTGCCTTCGTCGGAGCGGACGGTGCGGCTCTCGTGCTCGCCGGGGAGCGACTCGTCGAGCTGCGGGGTGCGGCGCGCGGCCTCGAGGATGCGCGCGCGGACCATGGGCGGCGGAGCGATCGGCTCGATCGTCTCGGCGGTGATCTGATCCAGCAGCGCCAGTTCGTCTCGGGTGAATGCGTCGCTCATGATTTCTTCAACTCGTCCAGACCTTGACGAAGCATAACCCGGACCGTCTTTTCGTCGAGTGAAAACGTTTTCGAAAGTTCCCCGAGGGATTGCCCTTCGAAAAACGCCGCCTCGACGAGCCGGCGCGGAGTCGGAGCTTCGCCGCCTGACACTACGGACCGGACGCTCGATCGGTTTTCCCACCCCAAAGATTTTTCCCGGACCGCCCGAACCAGCCCGCCGAGGTCCGTTGGGACGGGCGGGAACGTGAAGACATCCTCGAGCACATCGGCGGCGATTTGCTCGTCGCCGGTGATGCGAAGGGCGACCGCATAGAGCCGCGGCGCGAATTCATCGTAAAGCGCGACGATGTCTGGCATGGAGACCGGACATATCTTATCGATCTATGAACTGGCTCATCAAAAACTTCCTTCGCGGCCTGGTGATCGTCGTCCCGATCGCGGTGACGGTCTACTTGCTCTACCAGACCTTCGTCACGCTCGACCGCTTGCTCAAGCTGCCGACGCCCGGCCTCGGCATCGCGATCCTGCTCGTGGCGACGGTCCTGATCGGCGCGCTGGCTTCGAACTTCGTCGGGCGGCGCATCTTCGCGCTCACCGAAACGGTGTTCACGAAAGCGCCGCTCGTGCGGATCGTTTACGCCGCGATCAAGGATCTGCTCGAAGCATTCGTCGGCAACAAGCGCCGCTTCGACAAGCCGGTTGCGGTGCAGCTCGCGGACAACGTCCGGGTCTTCGGCTTCATTACCCGCGACGATCTCGGCACGCTCGCGACACCGGGTGAGGTCGGAGTGTACGTCCCGTTCTCGTACACGTGGGACGGCTGTTTCCTGGTCGTGCCGCGCGAGCGGGTGCTGCCGCTGGAGTCCGACAGCGCGAGCATCCTCTCGCTGGTTGTGAGCGGCGGCGTCTCGCGTGTCTGAACCGGCGCGCCTTGCGTCACTCCACAATTTGAATATGATGCGCATCGTCCGCGCTGCCCGGCGAACCGACGGACGATTACCCGCATGGCGCAAATCTTTCAGCGTTCTGCAAATACACTCTCGCGCGTCACCATCTTTGGCGCCGTGTTCATCGCTGGTTTCGTTCTCTGGGTCATCGGCGGCATCGTCCGCTCTCCGTACTTCACGAACCAGGGCATCGAGCGCGAGCAGGTCGTTCCGTTCAGCCATCAGCATCACGTCGCGGGCCTCGGCATCGACTGCCGCTACTGCCACACCTCCGTCGAGACTTCGAGCTTCGCCGGCATCCCGCCGACGTCGACGTGCATGAACTGCCACTCGCAAATCTGGACGAATGCGCAGATGCTCGAGCCCGTGCGCGCGTCGTTCAAGAGCGGCAAGCCGCTGATCTGGAGCCGCGTGCACCGCCTGCCGGACTTCGTCCACTTCAAACACGACATCCACATCAACAAGGGAATCGGCTGCGCGAGCTGTCATGGCCGCGTCGACCGCATGAATCTGATGTACCAGGCCACGCCGATGACGATGAGCTGGTGTCTCGAGTGCCACCGCGCGCCGGAGAAGCAGATCCGCCCGCGCAACGAAGTCTTCAACATGGCCTATGTCGCGAAAAATCAGGAGGTTCTCGGACCGCAGCTGGTCAAGCAGTACGGCGTGAAGAGCCTGACCAGTTGTTCGACGTGTCACTACTGATGAACGAGTCGACGAAAACGCTGAGCTTCTCCGAATTCCGCGCGCGCGTGGGCGATCTGCGGGGGCGCGAGTTCTGGCGCAGCCTCGAAGAGCTGTCGCGGAGCGACGTCTTCGACGACTTTTTCAAGCAGGAGTTCCCGCAACAGGCGCTCCCGCTCGAGAAAGGCGTGCACCGCCGCGATTTCATGAAGCTGATGGGCGCTTCGGTGGCGATGGCCGGACTCGCGGCCTGCCGCCAGCCCGCTGACACGATCGTTCCGTACGTCAACCAACCGGAAAACCTGATTCCCGGGAAGCCGATCTACTTCGCCAGCGCGATGCCGCTCGGCGGATACGCGACCGGCGTGCTCGTCGAGAGCCATATGAACCGCCCGACGAAAGTCGAGGGGAATCCCGATCATCCGTCGAGCATCGGCGCGAGCGACGCGTTCATGCAGGCGTCGCTCCTCGGCCTCTACGATCCCGATCGCTCGCAGGTCGTGCGCCGCTACGGTGACACCGCGACGTGGGGCGATTTCATCGGCGCAGTGCAGCCGATTCTCACCGCCGCGAAAACCAACGGCGCGGGACTGCGCCTCCTCACCCAGACCATCACCTCGCCGACGCTCGGCGCGCAGATCCAGGCGCTGCTTGCGCAGTACCCGGGGATGAAGTGGCATCAGTGGGAAGCGGTGAGTCGCGACAACGTGCGCGAAGGCGCGCGGCTCGCGTTCGGCGGCTACGCCGACGTGCACTACGACTTCACGAAAGCGAACGTCGTCGTCTCCCTCGGGTCGGACATCTTCTCCGAGGGACCGGGACATTTGCGGTACGCGCGCGACTTCGCCTCGCGCCGCCGCGTGCGTCACGGCAAAACCGCATCGATGAATCGCCTCTACGCCATCGAAGCCGGCATGACGAACACCGGCTCGATTGCCGATCACCGCGTCGCGGTGAAGCCGTCGCAGATCGAAGGCATCGCGCGGCAGATTCTGAACGGACAGGCCGCGACGCCGGTGCTGAAAGCGCTGCTCGAAGACTTGAACGCGAACCGCGGCTTGGGGCTAGTCGTCGCCGGCGAGGAACAGCCGGCGGTCGTGCACGCGATCGCGCACGCGATCAACAGCGCGTACGGCAACATCGGCTCGACGGTGCTCGTCACCGATTCCGCCGAAGTCGCGCCGGTGAATCAGCTCGCATCCTTAATGGAGCTCGTCCGCGACATGAACGCCGGCGCGGTGAAGGCGCTGCTCATCCTTGGCGGCAATCCCGTCTTCGACGCGCCGGCCGACCTGCGATTCCGCGACGCGCTCGACAAAGTCCCGTTCCGCGCGCACCACTCGCTCTACTACGACGAAACCTCGCTCCGCTGCCACTGGCACGTCCCCGACACCCACTGGCTCGAAACCTGGAGCGACGCCCGCGCCCACGACGGCACGATCTCCATCGTCCAGCCCCTCATCTCCCCGCTCTACAACGGCCGCAACGCGCTCGAAGTGTTAGGCGCCCTGATCGGCGGCCTCGATCAAACCCCGTATCAAACCGTCCGCACCTACTGGTTCAGCAAAGGCGCGACGGAACAAACGTGGCGCAAATGGCTGCACGACGGCGTTGTTGAGAACTCCGCTCTTCCCACTCGCGCCGCTGCTGCCTCTGCTGCCCCTAACACCCAACCCCTATCCCCTAATACCTCCGGTATCGAGCTCGAGTTACGTCCCGATCCCACCATCTACGACGGAAGATTCGCCAACAACGGCTGGCTCCAGGAGCTCCCGAAGCCGCAGACGAAAATCACCTGGGACAACGTCCTCGTGGTCGGTCCCGCCACCGCCGCGAAGATCGGCTACGGACCCGACGAGCGCGACCCGCTCGTCAACGAGAAGCGGACGAAATACGCGGAAGTCACGTATCGCGGCGTGAAGATGAACCTCCCGATCTGGGTCGTTCCCGGACACGCCGACGACGTCGCCACGATCTACTTCGGCTACGGCCGCACGAACGCCGGCAAAGTCGGCAGCGGCGTCGGCTTCAACACCTATCCACTTCGCTTCTCGAACGCGCTGCACGGCGGTGCGGGCGCATCGATCACGATCAACGAGGCGCAGCCGATTTATCCGATCGCCTGCACGCAGGAACATCAGTCGATCGATCCGAAAGACGTCGGCGAGCGCGGACTCATTCGCGCTGCAACGTTCACCGAGTATCTGAAGAATCCGAAGTTCGCGCAGGCAGCGGAGCACGGCAGCGACGTCGCCGGCATGAGTCACGACGAGTCGATGTATCCCCACTACGACTACAGCAAAGGTCACGCGTGGGCGATGGTCATCGACAACAGCGTGTGCATCGGCTGCAACGGCTGCGTGCTCGCGTGTCAGGCCGAGAACAACATCGCCATCGTCGGCAAAGAGCAGGTCGTGCGCGAGCGCGAGATGCACTGGCTGCGCATCGATCGCTACTACCGCGGCGACGTCAACAATCCCGAAGTCTTCCACGAGCCGGTGCCGTGCATGCAGTGCGAGAACGCGCCGTGCGAGCCGGTCTGTCCGGTCGAGGCCACCTCGCACAGCGACGAAGGCCTCAACGACATGACCTACAACCGCTGCATCGGCACGCGGTACTGCTCGAACAACTGCCCGTACAAAGTGCGGCGCTTCAACTTCTTCCACTACGCCGACTACGATACCGACGCCCTCAAGCCGATGCGCAACCCCGACGTCACGATCCGCACGCGGGGCGTGATGGAGAAGTGCACGTACTGCGTGCAGCGCATCAACGCCGCGAAGATCGTGGCCGAAAAAGAAAACCGCCGCGTGCGCGACGGAGAAGTGACGACTGCGTGCCAGCAGGCCTGTCCGACCGAGGCCATCGTGTTCGGGGACATGAACGACAAGAGCAGCCACGTGGCCCAGCTGAAGGCGGAGCCGACCAGCTTCTCGCTGCTCGAAGAACTGCAGACGCGGCCGCGCACGACGTACCTGGCGACGATTCGCAACCCGCACCCGTCGCTGGTGGGTGGGCATCCGGTGGATACGGGGCACGAGGGATGAGGATGAACGCAGAACGCAGAACGCAGAACGTAGAACGTAGAACGAAGACGAGACTCATTTCTCGATTCTTCATTCTGCGTTCTGCGTTCTGCGTTCAAAGTTCACCGGAATAACGCATGGCAACCAAAGACATCACTCCTGCTCACGAATTACGTCCAACGACGCAGGAGCTCCACATCCCGGAGCGCTTCATCCCCACTCCCACCATCGAGCCGGGGCACTCGTTCTCCACGATCACCGATCACATCTCCACGATCGTGCTGCGCCGCAAGACGCCGCTCGGCTGGCTGTTCGGATTTCTCTTCGCCCTCGGCGGCGTGACCATCCTCACCGCCACGATTTCCGTGCTGATCGGCAAGGGCGTCGGCATCTGGGGCATCAACCATCCCTCGGGATGGGGCATGGACATCATCAACTTCGTCTGGTGGATCGGCATCGGCCACGCCGGCACGCTGATCTCCGCAATCCTGCTGCTGCTGCGGCAGGAGTGGCGCACGTCGATCAACCGCTTCGCCGAGGCGATGACGCTTGTTCGCCGTCGCGTCCGCGGGGCTTTATCCCGCGCTGCACACCGGACGTCCATGGTTCGACTTCTGGATGTTCCCGTATCCGAACACGATGGGCCTGTGGCCGCAGTTCCGCAGCCCGCTGATGTGGGACGTGTTCGCGGTCTCGACGTACGCCACGGTCTCGCTGCTGTTCTGGTATGTCGGACTGATTCCCGATCTCGCCACGCTCCGCGATCGCGCCACGAACGTCTGGGTCAAGCGCCTCTACGGCATGTTCGCCCTCGGCTGGCGCGGTTCGGCGAAGCACTGGTATCGCTATGAGTACGCGTACCTGCTGCTCGCCGGACTCTCGACGCCGCTTGTCCTTTCCGTGCACACGATCGTGTCGTTCGACTTCGCGGTCGCGCAACTGCCCGGATGGCATGCGACGTTCTTCCCGCCGTACTTTGTCGCCGGCGCGGTCTTCGCGGGATTCGCGATGGTGCTGACGCTGGCGATTCCCGCGCGAAAGTTCTTCAAGCTCGAAGACTTCATCACCACCAAGCATCTCGAGAACATGGGCAAGGTCATGCTCGCGACGGGACTCATCGTCGCGTACGCATACGGGATGGAGTGGTTCTACGGCCTCTACAGCGGCAACGTCTTCGAGATTTACATGCTCAAGAACCGCGCGTTCGGGCCGTACAAGCACATGTACCTCGCGCTCTGGATCTGCAACGGACTCGCGCCGCAGTTGATGTGGATCAAGAAGTGCCGCACCAGCCCGTTCTGGCTCTTCGTCACGGCGATGTTCGTGAACGTCGGCATGTGGCTGGAGCGCTTCGTGATCATTCCGGCGTCGCTGCATCGCGACTTCCTGCCGTCGTCGTGGGGCATGTACCACGGCACGTTCTGGGACTGGTCGATGTTCATCGGATCGATCGGACTCTTCTTCGCACTGCTGTTCCTGTTCGTGCGCTTCCTGCCGATGATCTCGATCTTCGAGATGCGCACGCTGGTCCCCGAGGCGCAGGTGAAGCATGCGGAGGGGGAGGAGCACTAGCGCGATGGCGATCGGAAAGATCAGAGAAGGTCTGTACGGCGTGATCGCGGAGTTCAACGATCCGCAGTCGCTGCTCGACGCCGCGCACGCGACGCGCGAGGCCGGCTACACGTCGGTCGATGCCTTCTCGCCGTTCCCGATTCACGGACTCGCGGAAGCGATCGGCTTTCACAAGTCACGCTTGTCCTCGATCGTCCTCGGCATGGGCATTCTCGGCGGCATCGGCGGCTTCGTGATGTGCTGGTACGCGAACGTGATCGCCTATCCGCTGAACATCGGCGGCAAGCCGTTCAACTCCTGGCCGGCGTGGATCCCGATCACGTTCGAATGCGCGATCCTCCTCGCCGCCTTCGGCGCCGTCTTCGGCATGCTCGCTCTCAACGGCCTGCCGATGCCGTATCACCCCGTCTTCAACGTGCGAAGGTTCGACAGCGCCTCGCGCGACAAATTCTTCCTCGTGATTCAGGCGCGCGACCCGAAGTTCAAGCTCGACGACGCGCGCGCATTTCTGCAGGGTCTCGGACCACGGGAGGTGACTGATGTCCCGTGGTAACCGGAAGAACGCAGAACGCAGAGCGCAGAACGTAGAACGTAGAAACGTTCTGCGTCCCGATTCTTCGTTCTTCGTTCTGCGCTCTGCGTTCTGCGTTCTTCTTCTTTTTGCTGCGTCGGCGTGTCGCCAGAAGATGGCCAACCAGCCGCGCTACGATCCGCTCGAGCCCAGCACCTTCTTCGCCGACGGCATGTCCGCGCGGCCACGCATCGCCGGCACGGTCGCACGCGGAGAGCTCGTCACGAACGAGTTCCTCGCCACCGGAAAAATGGGCGGCGTGGTCGGAAACGGATTTCCGATGACGGTGACCGCGGCGGTGATGGAGCGTGGTAACGATCGCTACAACGTCTACTGCACGCCGTGCCACAGCCGCATCGGCGACGGCCGCGGCATGATTCCGGCGCGCGGCTATCGCCATCCGCCGTCGTTCCACACCGACACGCTGCGCAATCAACCGACAGGACATTACTTCGACGTGATCACGAACGGATTCGGCTCGATGCCGCAGTACGGCACGATCATCCCGCCGCAGGATCGCTGGGCGATCATCGCCTACATCCGCGCGTTGCAGCTTAGTCAGAACGCGACGGTGAATGATGTGCCTGCGGGCCAACGTGTCATCCTGAGCCGCGGAGACGGCGAAGGATCCCCCTCTGCGAAGCCAGGAGATCCCTCGCCCTCTGCGGGGCTCGGGATGACACATACCGGAGGCACGCATTGACCGCGCCTGAGGTCCGGCCGGCCCCGGTCACCGGCATCGCCCGCGCGCAGGTTCCGGCGCTCATTGCCGGCATCATCGGCATCGCCGTCGCCGCGATCGGCTTCTTCACCAACGGGCCGGAGTTCTTTCGCGCCTGGCTGCCGGCGTTCCTGTTCTGGTTCCTGATCGCCGTCGGCTCCGTCGGCATCATGTGCCTGCAGTACATCACCGGCGGTGAGTGGGGCCTGTTGATCCGCCGCCCGCTCGGCGCAGCGTCGCGCACGATTCCGCTCTTCATCCTCTTCGCCATTCCGCTCGTCCTCGGGCTCGAGCACGTGTACGTCTGGGCGAATCACGACATCGTTGCGCACGACCATCTGCTGCAGAAAAAGCAGATGTATCTGAACGCGACGTCGTGGATCATCCGCGGCCTCGTCTACTTCGCGCTCTGGACGCTGTGGACCTGGCGGATCCGCGTGCTCTCGCTCAAATTCGCCGAGGATCGCTCGCCGTACACCGAGCTTTCGCGTCGGAAGTGGAGCGCGAGCGGGCTCCTGGTGATCGTGCTGACGCTGACGTTCTGCTCGGTCGACTGGGTCATGTCGCTCGAGCCGAAGTGGTACTCGTCGATGTTCGGCATCGCCTTCACCGTCGGCGCGGGCCTCTCCGCGTTCGCGTTCGTGACGTTCTTCCTCGTGCTCCTCTCGGGCAACGCGGCGATGCGCGACATCCTCAAGCCCAGCCACTTCCGCGACCTCGGCAATCTGATGCTCGCGTTCACGATGCTCTGGGCCTACACGAACTTCTCGCAGTTCCTGCTCATCTGGTACGGCAACATCAAGGAAGAGACGCCCTACTACCTCAAGCGCATGCACGGCATCTGGGGATGGATGGCGGCGGCGCTGATCCTCTTCCACTTCTTCCTGCCGTTCTTCATGCTCTTGATGCGCGGCATCAAAGACCATCCGAAGACGATCGGCGTCGTCACCGTGATCATCCTGCTGATGCGCTTCATCGACCTCACCTGGCTGGTCGTGCCGGCGCATCATCCCGGCATTCCGGCGACGTTCTGGATCACCATCGCCGCGTTCGTCGGCATCGGCGGATTGTGGCTGGCGGCATTCATCTGGCAGCTGAAGGGACAGACCATCATTCCGATTCACGAGACCTGGGTCGAAGAGGCCATTCGCGAGGGAGCGCTCACTCGAAATGCCTGAGCACATCCGGTATCAGGACGACGACCTGTTCAATCCTGAGACACATCACGAGGAATCGGATGTGCCGATCAAGCCGCTCTTCTGGGCGGTGGGGATCTTCATCGTGTTTGCGGTCGTCACCCACCTCGCGCTCGCGGCGATGTTCCGCGGCTTCGTGAACAGCGAGAAGAAAAAGATGGATGCGCCTTGGACGCAGGTCGCGCTGCCGAAGGACGCCTACGTGCCGCGCAACCAGCCGCTCCTGCAGCCCTTCCCGCTGCAGCAGGATCCGACCAAAGACACCCCGGTCACCGATCTCGTGGAAATGCGCCACGCCGAGGATCAGAGACTCCACGGCTACGGCTGGGTCGATCAGCAAAAAGGCGCCGTGCACATCCCGATCGAGGTTGCAAAGCAGCTCGTCGTACAGCGCGGCGTCCCCGCACCTGCGGTCGGAACGCCGGCGTCCCCGCCGGCTGATCAGGCGGCGTCCCCGCCGCCTGCCGGAGGCACCCAATGATCGCCGCTCTCGCACTCACCGCGCTGGTAGCGACGGCCACTCCCCAGCCGCCCAACATCACCATCGCCCAGAAACTCAACACGCAGATCCCGCTGGAGCTGATGTTCCGCGACGAGACCGGAAAAGTCGTCCGCCTGCGTGAGTACTTCGGCAAGAAGCCGATCGTTCTCCAGTTCGTCTACTACCGCTGCCCGATGCTCTGCCCGATCGTCCTCGATGGAACCACCGAGGCCATGACGCAGCTGAAATACGACATCGGCAAAGAATTCGACGTCCTCACCGTCAGCATCGATCCGCGCGACAAACCGGAAGACGCGGCGCGGATGAAAGAAAAGTACATCAAGCGCTACGGCCGCCTCGAGTCCGCGAGCGGCTGGCACTTCCTGACCGCGCACGAGACCGCGATCAAGCAGCTCACGGACGCGGTCGGATTCCAATACATCTACGACCCGAAGATGGACCAGTTCGCGCACGGCGCCGCGCTCTTCGTGCTCACGCCCGAAGGCCGCACGTCGCGTTACTTCTTCGGCTTCGAATACAAGCCGCGCGACTTGCGCCTGGCCATCTTCGAAGCCTCGCAGGGCAGGATCGGCAGCCTCGCCGACCAACTCCTGCTCCTCTGTTATCACTACGACCCGAAGATCGGAAAGTACAGCCGCGACGCCATGCTCTTCACGCGCGCCGGCGGCGTGGCCACCATGCTCGCGTTGGGCGGATTCATCTTCGTCATGTTTCGCAAGGAGCGCACTGAAACGAAATGATGCTCTCCGATTTCCCGCTGTTCCCCGAGTCGGCGTCGAGCGTCGCCAAGTACGTCGACGGTCTCTACCTCGGGCTGGTCGTCATCTGCGGCGCGGTGTCGCTGCTGATCTGGTTCGTCATCTTCTACTTCGCGATCAAATATCGCCGCCGCCCGGACAACGAGCTCGCGCAGGAACAGGAGCCGCCGGCCATCCTGGAGATGACCTGGACCGTCGTCCCGCTGATCATCTTCATCGGCATCTTCGTCGCCGGCGCGTGGGTCTACTTCAAGATCCAGCGCGTGCCGACGAATGCGCTCGAGGTCTACGCCACCGGCCGGCAGTGGATGTGGAAGTTCCAGCATCCGACCGGGCAGCGCGAGATCAACACGCTGCACGTTCCGGTCAACCGTCCCGTGAAGATCACCATGGCGTCCGAAGACGTCATTCACAGCCTCTGGTTCCCCGCGTTCCGCGTGAAGAACGACGTGCTGCCGAACCGCTATCGCACGATGTGGTTCACGGCCACGAAGGTCGGCCGCTATCACATCTTCTGCGCCGAGTATTGCGGCACGCAGCACAGCGGCATGGGCGGCTGGGTCGACGTGATGGAGCCGACCGAATATCAGAAGTGGCTCGCCGGCGGCAGCGAAGGCTCGCTGGCGTCGCAGGGCGAAGTGCTCTTCCAGAAATACGCGTGTCACACCTGCCACACCAATGACGCGACGGGACGTGGTCCCGTGCTCGCCGGCATCGCCGGCAAAGCGGTGCCGCTCGCGAACGGGCAGAGCATCGTCGCCGACGACAACTACCTTCGCGAGTCGATCATGAATCCGACCGCGAAGATCGCCGCAGGGTTTCAGCCGATCATGCCGACGTTCCAGGGGCAGGTCAGCGAGGAGGATCTCATCCGCCTGATCTCTTACGTGAAATCGATTCCCGCTCCCACGAGTGGAGGACAGGCACTCGTGCCTGCCCAGCCGAGATAGCCATGACCACGACCACGATCGACGACGCACCTTTCATCGAGCCGAGCGGCACGGCGCGGCGGAACTATCTCAACGACGAGTACGGCGTGCTCTCGTGGCTCCTCACCCGGGACCACAAACGCATCGCCGTCCTCTACGCGTTCTCCGTCACGCTCTTCTTCATGGTCGGCGGCATCATCGCGTTCCTCATGCGCCTCGAGCTTCTGACGCCCGAGGGGGATCTGTTCACGAGCGACACCTACAACAAACTCTTCACGCTGCACGGCATCGTGATGATCTTCTTCTTCCTGATCCCCGCGATCCCCGCGGTGATCGGGAACTTCATCCTGCCGATCATGCTCGGCGCGAAAGACCTCGCGTTCCCGAAGCTCAACCTCTTGAGCTGGTACATCTACATGATCGGCGGCACGTTCGGCGTCATCGTCATCATCACCGGCGGCGTCGACACCGGCTGGACGTTCTACACGCCGTTCTCCACGCAGTACTCGAACACGCACGTCTTTCTGACGACGTTGGGCGCATTCATCACCGGCTTCTCGTCCATTCTCACGGGGCTGAATTTCCTCGTCACGATCCATCGCATGCGCGCGCCGGGGCTGACCTGGTTCCGCCTGCCGCTGTTCGTCTGGTCGATGTATGCGACGAGCGTGGTGATCATGCTGGCGACGCCGGTGCTGGCGATCACGCTGGTGCTGCTGATGGTCGAGCGCACGCTGCACGTCGGCATCTTCGATCCCGCCCTCGGCGGCGATCCGGTGCTGTATCAGCACCTCTTCTGGTTCTACTCGCACCCGGCCGTCTACATCATGATTCTGCCGGGCATGGCCATCATCTCCGAGTGCGTGGCGGCGTTCACGCGCAAGCGGATCTTCGGCTACAAGTTCGTCGCGTTCTCGTCGCTGGCGATCGCGTTCCTCGGCTTCCTGGTCTGGGCGCACCATCTCTTCATCGCCGGCATCTCCGTTTATTCGGCGATGGTGTTCTCGTTCCTGAGCATGATCGTGGCCGTGCCGTCGGCGATCAAAGTCTTCAACTGGACGGCCACGCTCTATCGCGCGTCGGTGTCGTGGCAGACGCCGATGCTCTACGTCCTCGGCTTCATCGGACTGTTCACCGTCGGCGGCGTGACCGGCCTGTTCCTCGGCGCGCTCGGCATCGACGTGCATGTGCACGACAGCTACTTCGTCGTCGCGCACTTCCACTACATCATGGTAGGCGGCACGATCATGGCCTACCTCGCCGGCATTCACTATTGGTGGCCGAAGATCACCGGCCGCATGTATCCCGAATGGTGGGCGCGCCTTTCCGCGCTGCTCGTGTTCGTCGGATTCAATCTCACCTTCTTCCCGCAGTTCCTCGTCGGCTACGTCGGCATGCCCCGCCGCTATCACGCGTACGCGCCGGAGTTCCAGGTGCTGAACGTGCTCTCGACCGCGGGCGCGACGATCCTCGCCGCCGGCTATCTGCTGCCGATGATCTATCTCGGCTGGTCGCTGAAGTTCGGGCGCAAGGCGGGAACGAATCCGTGGGGCGCGGTCGGCCTCGAGTGGGCGACGTCCTCGCCTCCGCCGAAAGAGAACTTCTACGAGACGCCGACCGTGACGTGGGAAGCGTACGACTACCCGGCGTTCCTGAAGGCGATGAGGGAGACGCAGCATGGCTAATCCCACGCTGCATGACCTGCAGCATCCCGGATCGCTCGAGGATGACGCGCACGCGCATCATCACCCGTTCCTTCAGCATCACTTCGAGGACCTCGGCCAGCAGCACGAGGCCTCGACGCTCGGGATGTGGTTCTTCGTCGCGCAGGAGATCCTCTTTTTCGGCGGCATCTTCTGCGCGTACGCGGTCTACCGGAACATGTACCCCGAGGCCTGGAGCGCGGGGGCGCATCATCAGAACTCGACGATCGGATTGTTCAACACGATCGTCCTGATCGGCAGCTCGCTCACGATGGCGCTGGCGGTGTGGGGCGCGCAGAGCGCGAAGCGGAAGTTCACGACGCTGATGCTCGTGCTCACGCTGCTCCTCGGCATGGCCTTCGTCGGCGTGAAGGGCTACGAGTACCGCCAGCACATCCACGAGGGCCTCTTCCCCGGCTCGCACTTCACGTACGTGCACCATGAGAACCCCGCGCTCACGCCCGGCATCCAGCTGTTCATGGTGTTCTACTTCACGATGACCGGCCTGCACGCGCTGCACATGATCATCGGCGCCGGGCTGCTCATCTGGTTCATCAAACGCGCCTGGCGCGGCGACTTCGGCGAGGAGTACTACAGCCCCGTCGAGATCATGGGCCTGTACTGGCACTTCGTCGACATCGTCTGGATCTTCCTCTTCCCGCTGCTGTACCTGATTCACTGAGGACAAGATGGCACACGCTCCTGACCATGCTGATCACGTAGGACACGCACCGAAGCACCACCGCGCGTCCCTCTTCGCCTACTTCGCCGTCTTCTTCGCGCTGATGATCTTCACGGTGCTCACCGTCTACGCCTCGAAGATCAACCTCCACCAGTGGAACACCCCCATCGCCCTCGCCATCGCCGTGCTCAAAGCCACGATCGTCATCCTCTGGTTCATGCACGTCATCCACTCCCCGCGCATGACCTGGATCGTGGTGATCAGCTCTTTCCTCTGGTTGGGGGTGCTGTTCGTGTTGACGTTCAGCGATTACTTCTCGCGGGCGTGGAGCCTGTACCAGTAATCGAGCTCGCTGCCCTCAACGAAGCAGTAGCGGGCGGCGAGACGCCGCCGCGCTGGGTAGTGAGCGCAACGCGCATCCAACGACGCAACGCTGCTTCAAGACCGTGCGCGCTCGCGATGACATCGTGCGCGAATGAGATCGTTCCGGCTGTTCCTTTCCCTCGCCGCGGCCCTGTCCCTTTTTGCGCAGCAGCCGCCGCCCGACATGCCGCTTACTCCCGCCGTCCGCGACGCCGTCATCGAAGCCTCCGCCGAAAAGATCGAACAGCTCTACGTCTTCGAAGAGCAGGGGAAGAAAATCGCTGCGGCCGTTCGCGCGGCGCAGAAGAACGGGACGTTCAAAGACATCGGCTCGGCGTTGAAGCTCGTGCCGGCGATGAATCGCGTGTTGTCCGCAACGGTGCGCGACAAGCATCTCGCGTTCGGCTACACCGACGTACCGAAGACCACGCCCGTGGACGCGCCCGAGACCGCGGCCGAACGCGAAGAGCGCATCCGCTACGCGCGCCGTTTCGCCTACGGCATCGACGGGGTGCGGCGGCTCGACGGCAACGTCGGTCTCCTGACCTGGATGAGCTTCGAGGGTCCTGACACCGGTGCCGGCGATGCGCTCGCGGCAGCGATGACGCTGCTCGCGTCGAGCGACGCCCTGATCATCGACATGCGCGACAGCGACGGCGGCTCGCCGGCGATGGTGCAGTTGCTGATGACGTATTTTCTGCCCGAGGGAGATCCGCTGCATCTCGTATCCATCTACTACCGTTCGGGCAACGTCACGAGACAGGTCTGGAGCCTCCCATACGTGCCGGCTCCGCGCTACGTCGGCAAGGACGTGTACGTGCTCACCAGCGACCGGACGTGGTCGGCGGCCGAGGGCTTTACGGAACACATGAAGCGCCTCACGAAGGCCGTGATCGTCGGCGAGACGACCAGTGGCGGCGCGCACATCGCGCAGTGGGTGAACATGCACCCGAACCTGGCGGTGAAGATGCCGATCGCGCGCGTCTTCGATCCGGTCAGCGGGACGAACTGGGAAGGGAAGGGCGTCGAGCCGCAGATCGCCGTCGACGAAAAGGACGCGTTGAAGACCGCGCATCTGCGGGCCCTGCAGGCGCTGCGCGACAAAGCGCCGGATGACGAGTTGCGAAGTTTTCTGAGTCGTGCGATCGGGCGTGTGGAGGGGCAGTGATACTGTCATGCCGTGTCCGGCGCAATCGCCAGCGTCCCGATCACTGAGACGTGGCAGATCGGAGCATTCACCTACAGGCGCGCGAGCTATCGCGCCGGCACATCGTTGCCGCCGCACGCGCATGACGTCGCCAGCCTCGAGATCGTCACCGCCGGCGAACTGACCGAGACGATCGATCGCAAGCCCTACGAGCTCGCCGCCGGCTCGATCGTGTACAAGCCCGCGGGCGTCCGTCACGCCAATGCGTACGCGGACCACGTGCACTGTCTGCTCATCGAAGTCCCCGAACACGCGGCGCTCGGCGGCGTGGTGATCGAGCAGACCTCCCGCGCCTGGTCGCTGAACCTCATCCGCGAGGCCGCCGCGCGCGAGCCGGGATGGCAGTGGATCCTGGAGGGACTGACCCTCGAGGCGATTGGGCATCTCGAGCGCATCCGCCGTCTCGATCAGCTGCGTCCCGCGTGGCTCGACGATGCGGTCGATCTCGCGCGCAAGGACCATCCCCTCGCCGACATCGCACGCCGGATCGCGCGCCATCCGAGCCACGTGGCGCGTGAGTTTCGTCGCCACGAAGGCGTTTCGGTGGGCGAGTTCGCGCGGCGCTGTCGATTGGAGGGCGCGTCCGCATCCTTGCGCACCACCGACGCCTCGATCGCCGATGTCGCTCTCGCCGCCGGCTTCTGCGATCAGAGTCACTTCACGAATGCATTCACGCGCGTCTTCGGCGTCACGCCTGCGGCCTATCGGAAATGGGCCCAGGCGTCCCAGACGACCGGCGCCCGAAGGGCAGGTAGAGCAGCGCGGCGGCGATCGTAAGACGTCAGATCGGCTCGATGCCGCGCTTTGATAACCTCTCGAATCGCAACGAACAGCAGCACTGCCACGACCGTCAGGCCGGCGCACAGTCCCCACCACAACCCCACCACGCCCTGCGCAAGGTGGAAGCCGAGCCACATCGCGATCGGAAATCCGATCAGCCAGTGGCCGGCGAGGTTCGCGTAGAGCGTGAACTTCGTATCGCCGCCGCCGCGCAACACGCCGGCGCCGACGGCCTGGATGCCGTCCGAGAGCTGGAAGACGGCGGCGACGAGAAGGAGCGGGACGGCAGCGCGGATCACGTCTTCCTGATTCGTGATGAGCCGCGCGATCGGGCGCGGGATCACGGCGAACGCGAGTCCGTTGAGGGCCATGACCAGCGCGCCGAAGATGAACGCGACGTGTCCCGCGACGCGCGTGGCGGCCTGATTGCGCGCGCCGATGTAAAGGCCGACGCGCACCGAGCCCGCGGCGGCGATGCCGAGGGCGATGGTGTAGGTGAACGAGACCAGGCTGATCGTCAGCTGATGTGCGGCGCTCTGCAGCGTGCCGAGTCGGGAGGCCAGCACGCCGACGAGCGCGAACACGCCGATCTCCGCGGCGTGCTGCAATCCAATCGGGATTCCAACGCGCGCCGCTTGCGCGATCTCGGCGCGGTTCGGGCGGTGATCGAAATGCCCTTCCACCGTGATGTGCCGCACAGCTGCTGCCGCGATCGCGAGCTGGATGAACGAGCAGATCACCGTCGACGTCGCCGCGCCGGCGACGCCCATCGCCGGAATCGGACCGGCGCCGAAGACGAGGAGGATGTCGAAACCGAGGTTGAAGACGTTCGCGACGATCATCGCCGTGAGCATCGGCCGCGTCACGCCGTGCGCCTGCAGATACGCGCGGATGGCGAGGAAGACGAGATACGGCGCGAGTCCGATCGTGCGAATGAGCATGAACGTCGTCGCCGGCGCGACGAGCTCCTCCTTCACGCCCGCGTAGGGAACGGCGAACGACACCGCGACGAGCAGCACAGTCAGAAATGCCGTGACGATCAGCGCCAGCCACACGCCTTGCCACAGCATGCGCCGCGCGCGCGCGCGGTCGCCGGCACCAACCGCCTGCGCGACTAGCGGATCGACCGCCGCGACGATGCCCGTGCCGAGGATCGCAAACGTGAAGAAGATCGCGTTGCCGAGTCCCGACGCCGCCAGTTCGCGCGCGCCGAGGCGGCCCAGCACCGCCACGTCGACGAGACCCATCATCTGCGTGCCCGCCTGTGCGGCGGTCACCGGCAGTGCGAGCCGGAATAGCTCGCGCAATTCGTGTTTATAGACCGCGGCGCGCATGAAGCGCCGGATTTTAGTAGGATTACGCGCTTTTCTACGCTCTTAGGAGATTCCATGCGTTACCTCGTTACCGGCGGCGCCGGGTTCATTGGCTCGAATTTCATCCGATTCCTCTTCAAAAAATACGGCGACGACGCGCAGGTCGTGAACCTCGACAAGCTGACGTACGCCGGCATTCGCGAGAACCTTGCGGAGTACGAAGGAAAGAGCAACTACCGCTTCGTGCATGGCGACATCGCCAAACCGGAAGACGTCGCCGAGGCGTACAAAGGTGTCGACGGCAGCGGCGTCGATGTCGTCGTCAACTTCGCCGCGGAGTCGCATGTCGATCGTTCCATTGATGACGCCGCGGAGTTCGTCGAGACCGACGTTCGCGGCGTGCTGGTGCTGCTCGAGCACGCGCGCCGCGCGAAACTGAATCTCAAGCGCTTCGTGCAGATCTCGACCGACGAGGTCTACGGCTCGATCGAAAGCGGCTCGTTCCACGAACAGGATCCGCTCAATCCGCGCAATCCGTATTCGGCATCGAAGGCCGGCGGCGATCGCATGGCCTACGCGTACGCGCAGACGTACGGCATGCCCGTCATCGTCACGCGCGCGTCGAACAACTTCGGTCCGTATCAGTATCCGGAGAAGCTGATCCCGCTCTTCGTCACGAACGCGCTCGACGATCTGCCGCTGCCGCTGTACGGCGACGGGAAGAACATCCGCGACTGGTTGTTCGTCGACGATCACTGCGCGGCGATCGATTTCCTGATCGAGCGCGGCGAGAATTCCGAGGTCTACAACATCGGCGGCGGCAACGAGCGCGAGAATCGCGAGATCACGCAGAAGATCCTCGACCTGCTGAAGAAGCCGGCGTCGCTGATCAAGAAGGTCGGCGATCGCCAGGGCCACGATCGCCGTTATTCACTCGATACCACCAAGCTCGAACGCCTCGGCTTCAAGTGCGACACGGACTTCGACGCCGCGCTCGAGCGCACGGTGCAGTGGTACGTCGATCACGAGCCGTGGTGGCGCGCCATCAAGGAGCGCAGCGCGGAGTACAAGGCGTACTACGAGAAGCAGTACGCCAATCGCTGATCGTAAATAAAACCGGCCCATGATCTGACGCGCGTGGTCGAGGTGCGTCGAAACGCTGCCGCGCATCTCTTCGAGCAGCGTGCGCAGCTCGCCGCGCGCCGACGGGATCAGCACCGTGTCCATGTTCGTGAGCAGCCACTGGTGCATGTCGATCTGCGCCTGCATGTACGCGCGATCGAACGCCGCGCCGCGATACGAGGAGAGGCTCATCGTCGAGCGCTGCCCCGTGTCTTTCAGACTGCGCGTGGTGTCGTTGTCCGCCGGCGTGATGCCGTTGCGCGCGAACACGTCCCGCGCCTTGCTGAGCGCGCTCGTGTGATCGTTCACCATCATCTGCGCGAACTCGCGCACCTCGGCGGAGCTCGCCGCCGTCAGCGCCGCCTGTCCCTGCTGAACTTCACCTTCATTCGCCGTCGACACGATCCCGGCGATGTCGTTGTCCGGCATCCGCCCCGGCAACGTCCCCATCGAGCCACACGAAATCGCCGTCAAAGTGATGAGTAAAAGTGCGATTCTCCGATGCATTTGCGTCTGTCCTCCGGGCGGAGCGGAGGAGCAAGCATCGCACCCGGTTTACCCGACGCACTCTTTGATGTCTTCGATCAGCTTGCCGAGGTCGAACGGCTTCGCGTGGATGCGAAAGACCGGCAGGTTGAAGCGCTTGAGGATCTCGGTCTCGGGAACGGCGGACGCGATGATGGTGCAGCCGAGCTTCTCGGGGCAGTGGGAGTTCATGTGCTTGAGGACGCCGTAGCCGTCGATGCGCGGCATCATCAGGTCGAGGAGGATGACGGAGTAGTTGTTGGCGTCGATGCGCTGGATGGCCTCGGCGCCGTCGCGTGCGGTGTCGACGGCGAGGTTCTGCCGCTCGACGACTTTTGCCAGCATTGCCCGGATCGGATCATCGTCGTCGACGACGAGCGCACGCTTCTTCTCTGTCACGGCGCGTAATGATACGCGGACTCGTCCTTAAGTCAGCCACGCGATCAGCGCGAAGGGCGCCACCAGGACCGCGACCACGATCACGAAGGCGAGAGCGACCGCCGCAACCGTGACGCCGAGCGCGAGCAGCACCGCGAATTTCACGATGACGAAGACCGCGATCAACGGGAAGAGAATGAGTTTCAGCGGCAGCAGCGCCAGCTTGAACGTGAACTTCACGAGCGCGAACGCCAGCGCCATTACGCCGACGACCACGCCGCCGGTGATCGCGACTACGATGAAGAGTGCGAGCAGTTCGAACATGGCCGACCTCCCCAGTGGGGAGATACGGAGCGCCCCGCCGAGGGTTTCTCAGCGCTTGTAAACCTTGCCGTCCTTCATCACGAACGCGACGTTGTCCAGCCGCGTGATGTCGGCGAGCGGGTCGCCCGGCACGGCGATGAGATCGGCGAGCTTGCCGGCCTCGATCGAGCCGATCCGTTTCTCCCACCCGAGAAGGCGCGCGCCGCCCATCGTCGCCGCGGTGATCGCATCGAGCGGCCGCATGCCGCCCCAGTCGACCAGCAGCTTCAGCTCGTGCATGTTCGCGCCGTGCGGGCCGACGCCGGCGTCGGTGCCCATCGCGATCGGCACGTGGTACTTCACCGCGAGCTTGATCGCGTTGCGCATCGCCGCCGCGGCCATCAATGCTTTCTCTTTGCGCAGCCCGGTGAGCACGTTCGCCTTCGCCGCCTTTTCCACGAACTCGCCGGCGGAGATCGTCGGCACGAGAAACGTTCCGCGCTCGGCCATCATCCGCGCGCCTTCTTCGTCGAGAAACGAGCCGTGCTCGATCGATGCGACGCCCGCGCGCACGGCGATCTTGATTCCTTCCGTGCCGTGCGCGTGCGCCGCGACTTTGCGCTCGAGCTTCGTCGCTTCGTCGACGATCGCCTTCATTTCTTCGAACGTGTACTGCGGCGCGCCGACCGCATCTCCCTCGGAGAGCACGCCGCCGGTCGCGCAGGTCTTGATCACGTCCGCGCCGTACTTCGCCATGTAGCGCACGGCGGCGCGCACTTCGTCGGGTCCGTTCGCGATGCCTTCGCGAACCGTGCCGTCGAGCAGGCCGGGACGATAGCCGTTTTCGTCGCAGTGCCCGCCGGTGATGCTGAGCGCGTAGCCGGCGTTCTGCATGCGCGGCCCGCGCACGTAGCCTTCTTCGATGGCCTTGCGCAGCGCCATGTCGTGAAAACGCTCCGCGCCGACGTTGCGCACGGTGGTGATGCCGGCGAGCAGCGTCTTCTCCGCGTGCCCGACCGCGCGTACAGCGGTGTAGCCCTCGTAGTCGCGCACCGCCGAGTCGTTCCAGCCGTCCTCGCCGAGGACGCGGCCGATGAGATGCGTGTGCGCGTCGATGAAGCCGGGCAACAGCGTCACGTCGCCGAGGTCGATCACGGTCGCGTTCTTCGGAACCGGGCCGCCGATCGACGTGATTTTGTTGCCGGTGATGACGACGACCGCGTTCTGCACCGCAGGCGCGCCGGTGCCGTCGATCATGCGCGCGGCGCGGATGACGGTGACGGGCTCCTCGGCGAATGCAGCGACAGCGAAGAGAAGGGCAACGATCAGACGACGCATGCCGCGATTGTACGCATCTCGCCGACGTACACCGACTGCGGGCGGATGATGCGGCCGGTGCGGCGCTGCTCGATGCAGTGCGCGATCCAGCCGGCGACGCGGCTGATGGCGAACGTCGGCGTGAACAGCGGAACCTCGAGGCCGAGGCCGTGGAGGAGGAGCGCGGTGTAGAACTCGACGTTCGTCTGCAGGCGGCGGCCCGGTTTGTACTCTTCGAGGAGGCGCAGCGCCGTCGCTTCGACCGAGCGCGCGAGCTCGTAGAGACGCATGTCGCCGGCGCGCGTGAACATCCGCTCGGCGGCAGCGGCGAGAACATCGGCGCGCGGATCGCGCACTTTGTAGACGCGATGGCCGAAGCCCATCAGACGCTCGCCCGACTCGATCTTACGGCGCAGCACGTCTTCCGCGCGCGACGCCTCGCCGATCTCGAAGACCATGTCGAGCGCGGGACCGGGCGCGCCGCCGTGCAGCGGACCTTTCAGCGCGCCGATCGCGCCGGTGATCGCGGAGATGAGATCGGAGCCGGTCGACGCGATCACGCGCGCGGTGAACGTCGACGCGTTGAGGCCGTGATCGACGACGGTGTTGAGATAGGTCTCCAGCCCGCGCACGAGCTCCGCGTGCGGCTCGACGCCGGTGAGCATGTAGAGATAGTTCGCGGCGTAGCCGAGGTCTTCACGGGGTGGGATGGGCTCCTGACCGTTTTGCCGCCGCCAGTGGCTGGCGACGATGACGGGGAAGGCGGCGAGGAGCATCACTGCGGCTTCTTCGTCGTTCTCCGCGCTCAGTGAGGCAGCGCCCATGCGCAGCGCGTCCATCAGCGGTATGGACTGCGGCGGCTCTGCCGCCGCTTTCAGATAGCGGTGGCTCTGCCACCGCACTCCGAAACCTGCAGCGTCAAACAACAGGTTCACCGTCTCCTCGAACGTGAACCGCGGCGCGAGATCCTCGACGCGGTATCCCGCGATCACCAACTCGCCGCGCTCGCCGTCGACCATGCTCAGCCGCGTCTCCGCGGCGACGATGCCTTCCAGTCCGTTGTGTACGTTCGTCATGCTCTTCATAACGTAGGGGTGGTTGACATTGATGTCAATATTGATTCTATAATCAACCTAATGGCTGCATGGATCGATGCGAACCAGGCTACGAGGCTCCTCGGCGTGAGCCGGGCCACGCTGTACGCGTACGTCAGCCGCGGCTTCCTCCGCTCCGAGGCCGTGCCCGGGAAGCCGAGGCTGAAGCGGTATGCGCGGGAGGACGTGGAGCGGCTGCGCAAGCGCGCGGAGGAGCGGCGGAATCCGGAGAAAGCCGCGGAGAATGCGCTGCGCTGGGGCGTTCCGATCCTCGAGTCGTCGATCACGCTCATCACCGACGGCAAGCTGTACTACCGCGGCCACGACGTCGCCACGCTCGCGCGCGAGCACTCGATCGAAGAGGCGGCCTCGCTGATCTGGACCGGCGCGTTCGACGACACGCTGTTCGATACGCCGCTGCATGTCGTCGGAGGCGCGGCGACGAATGACCTGCCGTTCATCAACCGCGCGCAATCGATTCTGCCGATCGTCGCCGCGCGCGATCCGCTCGCGTTCGACCTCCGCCCGCGCGCCGTCGCGCAAACCGGCTGGCGGATTCTCAACCTGCTGACCAGCGTCGCCGCATCGACGCGCGAGCTCGCGCCGACGATCGACGACACGCTCGCGCAGGCGTGGGCGCCGAAGGTGAAGCGCGCGCCGGCGCTGATCCGCGCGGCGCTGATTCTGATCGCCGACCATGAGCTGAACGTCTCCGCGTTCACCGCGCGCTGCATCGCATCGTCCTGCGCGAATCCGTATGCCGCGGTCCTCGGCGGGCTCGCGGCGCTCGAAGGCTCGAAGCACGGCGGCGCGACGGCGCGCGTCGAGGTGCTGTTCGACGATCTCCGCCGCGCGCGCGATCTCGCCAAATCACTTGCCGATCGCCTCCGCCGCGGCGAGCGCATCGAAGGCTTCGGCCATCCGCTCTATCCGAAAGGCGATCCGCGCGCGGCGCTGCTGCTCGAGCTGCTGGACGAGAGCTTTCCGAAATCGAAGGAGCTCGCGTTCGCGCACGCGTTCGCCGCCGCGGCGCAGCGCGTCCTCGGCGAGAAGCCGACCGTCGACTTTGCGCTCGTCGCGCTCTCGCGCGTCATCGGCCTCCCGCCCGGCAGCGCGCTCGCGCTCTTCGCCCTCGGCCGCACCATCGGCTGGATCGCGCACGCCATCGAGCAGTACGCGCAGGATGCGATGATCCGGCCGCGCGCGCGGTACGTCGGCGAAAAACCGCAATAGCGTTTGAAACGTTTTCCGCGTTTTCTTCACTATCCCGGAGAAAAGGAGAGATTCGTTATGAAGAAAACGCTCTGGGTGACCTTTGCTCTCGTGGTTCTTGGAATGGCGTCGCAGGCATCGGCGGCGGTTCAGTGGGTCGGATTGCACGCCAGCCGGCGGTGGCGACGTTCTCGAACCGCGTTCACGTGCGATGCTCGGCGACGGTCAGCGGCGGCATTCTCTTCTTCGCCCTCCCGACGACCGATGCGGCGCAGGCAGCGCGCTTCGTCAGCGTCGCCACCTCCGCGCTCGTCGCGGGACGGACTCTGAAGATTCAGTACGATCCGGCTGATCTGAGCGGCGCGGGCTTCGGCTGCGCGACGAGTGATTGCCGCCGCGCGATGGCGCTGGAGATGTTCTGATGCACGCGCTCGTCCTCGTTGCGGCGCTGTACTGGGAGTCGGGCGTGCGCGGCGCGACGCCGACGGTCTGCTTCGCCGGCACCGGCGGCACCGCGCGCGCGGATCGCATCGCGCAGATCAAGGAAGTGCTGAAGCAGTTCGAGTACGCGGCGAATATCCGCTTCGACCTACAAAGCGAGCTGCACGAACCAGCCGCAGGCGAACGGCAACGACTTCTGGCTCGAAGACATCCGCGTCGTGGTTCCGGACACGGATGGAAGTCTCTTCGCCAAGTTCAAGCCGGTGCCGGGCAAGGGATGCCCGATAGCGATCCGGGACTCGGCGGCGGCTGGTCGAACAGTCCTGCCGAATTCGCCGCGAACCGCCCTTGCGTGTTCAACATGCACCTCGGCAACGACAGTTTCACCACGTGCGGGCTTCGGCGATCCATCCGGCGGCGCGATCGCCGTTCATCAACCATCCGCTTCACGAGTTCGGTCATGCCCTCGGTCTGTCGCACGAGCACGAGCGCATGGACGTCCGCAAGGATCAGGTGCTGACGTTCTTCCAGAAGATCGCCGGCGTCGATGCGACGAAAGCGAAGGCGATTTACGACGCCGGCTATCGCAACGTCGCGTGGGTCTCGGACGCGGCGGTGTCGGACCTGCAGAAGATTCCGGGATTCACGCACCGTCGCCGCGGCGACGGCGCTGAAGGACAACGCGAAGAAAGCAGAGGACGCGAATGTGCCGATTTACGGCGGCGGCGCGACGTTCTTCCTCACGCCGTACGATCCGCTGTCTGTCATGCACTATACCTGGCCCGAGACGATGAGCTTCGCGCCGGGCAACTACGCGAACACCGGCCTCTTCGGACTTCGACCGCCTCGCGCTGCACATCCTCTATCCCGAGGCGAACCGCGTCGCGGAATTCATCGGACGCCGGGTGCTGCGCACGGGTGAGACGCTGAATCTCGTCGCGCAGTGGGAAGCGGCGGGCGCAGACATCCCGCACGTGGCGAAGAACTTCGCGTGGAAGCTCGACGGCGCGACGGCGAGCAGTGGGACGAAGGTCTCGAAGACGATGCCGTTGGCCGGCACGTTCAAGCTCGATCTCACGTACAGCGATTTGCTCGATCGCAATTACGCGTACACGGGTGAGGTGCGCGTGCTGACGCCGCAGGATTTCGCGAAGCGGATTTCGTCGCGGGCGGCCGCGACGTTGCCGCTCATGTGACGGCGCCAGCCGTCATCCTGAGCGTAGCGAAGGATCTCAAGTTGCGTAGCTTGAGATCCTTCGCCGTCTTCGCGGCTCAGGATGACGGGAGCCGCGACAGATTATCGAAGTACTTCACGAACGCCACGATCCCGCCCGAGGCCTGCTGCCAGTCGTAGTTCTCGTTCGGGGCGTGGTAGCCGTGTTCGGGGAGGGAGAGGCCGAGGAACATGACCGGGGTTTTGAGGACCTGCTCCATCGAGATCACGGCACCGATCGACCCGCCTTCGCGGATGAAGACCGGCTCGCGGCCGAAGGCGAACTTCATCGCGTCGCGAACGGCATCCGCGAGCGGGCCGGTCGTCGGCGCGCGGTAGGGGTACATCGAGTTCTCGATCTCCACCTTCACGTCGCGGCCGCGCTGCTTCACGAACTCTTTCACGATCTTCTGAATCTTCTTCGGGTCCTGGTTCGGCACGAGGCGGAACGAGATCTTCACCTCCGCTTTCGGCGGGATGATCGTCTTGATTCCGGGGCCGGTGTATCCGCCGACGAGACCGTGAATCTCCATCGTCGGCATGGCCCAGATGCGTTTCATCACGTCGAGCGGATCCTCGGTGCGGATCGATTTGAAGAGGTGGTCTTTCTTGAACTGCTTCACCGTGAAGCCGGAGTTGCGGAAGTCGGCGAGCTCGCGGCGGTCGGGCGCGACGACGTCGTCGTAGAAGCCCTTCATCTTCACCTTGCCGGTGCGCGCGTCGTACATCTCCGAGACGAGCTGCATCAATTCGCCGACCGGGTTGCGCGCCGCGCCGCCGGTGACGCCGGAGTGCTGATCGGTCTGGCCGGTCTGCAGCGAGAGCGTGATGCCCTGCAATCCGCGCAGTCCCGCGGGACAGGCCGGCTGCTGGCGCGAGACCCAGATCGTGTCGGAGACGAGGAGGTGATCGGTGGCGAGCGTTTTCGCGTTCTTCTTCACCGCGTCCTCGAAGTTTGGCGAGCCGATTTCTTCTTCGAGCTCCCACAGCACGTTGAGGTTCAGCGCCACGTTCGCTTCGCGCGCCGCGAGGATGCCCCAGAGCGCGCTGAGCGCGGGACCTTTGTCATCGGTCGTGCCGCGGCCGAAGTAGCGATCGCCTTTTTTCGTGAAGACGAACGGATCGGTGTCCCACGGCTCGGTCTCGCGCGACGCCGGTTGCACGTCGAGGTGGTTGTAGATCGTGCACGTCGGCAGATTTGCGCCGGCCGTAAAACGCCCGTGCACGAGCGGGTTGCCGTCGGTCTCGATGATGGCTGCTTCGCCGCCGAAATCGCGGATCAGCTGCGCCGCGGCATCGGCGCAGCGGCGGATGTCCGGCTTGCGCGCGTCCTCGGCGGAGACGGACGGGATTTCGACGATGGTCTTGAGCGTGTCTTCGTATCGCGCCCGCTCGTTTTTGGCCCACGCGGCAAGCGCTTTTTTCTCGACGTTCATATCGGCGCGAATCCTACCACCCAGCCGCCGCGCCGCCGCGTCTCGGATCGGCGGCGCCGAGGCGCAGGCCGGTCGCGGGATCGATCATCACGCTGTGCGCGTCGCCGATCGAGTCGAGGTCGGAGAAGCCGGGCTTGTCGCGGAACTTGTGTCCCATCTGCTCCAGCGTCGTGCGCGTGTCGGCCTGCAGGTCGAGCAGTTCCCAGTAGATTTGATCGGGCAGCCATTGATGATGAACGCGCGGCGCGTCGACGGCCTGCTGCAGCGTCATGCCGAAATCGATCACGTTCACGATCGTCTGCAGCACCGTGTTGATGATCGTCGGGCCGCCGGGGCTGCCCGTGGCGAAGAACACCTTGCCGTCTTTCAGCACGATCGTCGGCGTCATCGACGACAGCGGACGTTTCTTCGGCGCGATCGCATTCGCTTCGCCCTGGATCAGTTCGAAGTCGTTCGGCACGCCGGGCCGCGCGGCGAAGTCGTCCATCTCGTTGTTGAGTAGGAATCCCGCGCCGCGCACGGTCACGCCGGAGCCGAAGCCGTCGTTGAGTGTGTAGGTGTTGGTGACGACGTTGCCGTCCTGATCGATGACGGTGTAGTGCGTCGTCTGCGTCTTCTCCGGTTTGCCCGCGGGAGTTCCTTTGCTCGGTGTCGCGTGCGCGGGATCGATCGACTTACGGCGCTCGTCCGCATACGCGCGCGAGATCAGCGCGTTGACCGGCACGTTGGGAACGAAGTCGGTATCGCCGAGGAACTCGGCGCGATCGGCGAATGCGCGGCGCATCACCTCGATCATCGTGTGCGTGTGACGCGAGGAGTGCCAGCCCATCGACTTGAGGTCGTACGGCTCGAGCATGTTCAGCATCTCGAGCAGGCAGATCCCGCCGGAGGACGGCGGCGGCATGGTGACGATCTCGTAGCCGCGATACGTGCCGCGCAGCGGCGTGCGGACCGTCGGCTCGTACGTTTTCAGGTCTTCGAGCGTGATGATGCCGCCGTTGCCTTTCATGGCCTCGGCGAGCAGCCGCGCGGTTTCGCCTTCGTAGAAGTCGCGCGGGTTGTCTCGAATGCGCGCCAGCGTCGCCGCGAGCTCGGGCTGCACGAACAGCTCGCCGGGCTCGTAGAACTTGCCGTTGCGCTGAAAGATGCGGCGGCTGTCGTCGAACGGCTGCATGCGATCGACGGTGCTCTTCGCGCTGAAGTTTTTCGCGAGGTGATAGCTGACCTCGAATCCGCCGGAGGCGAGCTTGCGCGCGGGCTCGACGAGCTCCGCCCATTTCAGTTTGCCGTAGCGCTTGTGCGCGAGCGCGAGGCCGGCGACGGTGCCGGGAACGGCGACCGCTTTGTAGCCCTGCACCGACAATCCTTTGATGACGTTGCCCTGCGCGTCGAGGTACATGTCGCGCGTGGCTTTCAGCGGCGCTCGCTCGCGATAGTCGATGGCCTCGGTCGTTCCATCGGCGAGGCGGACGAGCATGAACCCGCCGCCGCCGATGTTGCCGGCCGAGGGCCAGGTCACGGCGAGCGCGAAGCCGATTGCGACCGCGGCGTCGACGGCGTTGCCGCCTTTTTTCATCACGTCGGCGCCGATGCGCGAGGCGATCTCGGAGACGGAAACGGCCATGGCGTGGCGCGCGCGGAGCGGCTCGCGCGAGGCGGCCTCGAGCGAAACAGCGACCGGGAGGGCTAGCAGCAGGAAGAGCGCGAGGAACCGCTTCATGACGGCAAGCGTATAATGCAAACGGGTCCCCCTAACATGCTTTTCGCCGAACGACGGCGCGTCCAGCGCGTCAAACTTCTCGAGCCGCTCCGCGGCAAGATCGGGAACACTCCCGTATTTGTCGTCGACGTCTCAGTGCGCGGCGTGCGCGTGGCGCATCAGGCGGAGATCGGCGGCGCCGGCGAGCGGGTAACGCTGCAGACGCAGTGGGACGGAAAGCCGTTCATGCTCGAGTGCCGCATCACCCGGACGCAGATCCATCGCGCCGCCGATTCCGCGACCGGGCGGACGCTCTATCACTCGGGCCTCAGCGTGACGCGCGCCGATGAGTTGGCGCTGGCGACGTTGCGCGAGCTGATTCACGAGCACATCGTCCGCGCGCTCGACGAGCAGAAGGCGAACGCGCGCGGGATTCCTCCGATCGCCGCACAATCGAACCAGGCCACGAAGGCGACGCACTACAAGCGCCACGAGTTCATGGGCGGCCGCTGGCGTGAGACCGACACGACCGATCCCGCACAGCCGGCGAACGGGTTCACGGTGTCGTCGACGCATTCGCCGCAGGAAGTGGCCATGCTGCGGAGCGCGTTCGAGAGCGCCAATCCGCGCTCCGACGAGCGCGACCTGATCCGGCGGATGGCCAAATTGAGCATCACGTCCGCGGAAGGCATTCCTTCGCGGCGGTTCATGCCGTAAGATCTCGGCGGTCCAACCATGAAAGACAAGGTCGTCCTGAATGCAGTCCGGCGCAGCAGCCGGTTTCGTGTGCCGATCGCCCGCCCGGTGAAGATCGGATTGAAGGAAGCGACGCTGGTCGATGTCAGCAGCGCGAACGCGTTCGTGACGCATTCCGGGCCGCTGAAAGTCTCATCCGAGGTGACGATCACGTTCGACTACAGCGGACGCAAATTCAGCGGACGGGTGCGGGTCGGCTCGTGCGGCGTGGTGGGACGGCAGTCGACGAGCGGCGATACGCTATACGCCTCGCGGCTCTATTTCATCGACTTGCCGGAAGAGTCGCAGCACATCATCGAAGACATTCTGACGACCGGCGAATAGCGCGTCAGCTTCGGTAATCCGCGTTCAAACTCACATAGTCGTGCCCGAAATCGCACGACAGCACGACCGCACGCGCGTTTCCGCCGCCCAAATCCACTTTCAACGGCACGCGCTCGCGCGAGAACACGCGCGCGGCGTCTTTCTCGCGAAACGCGACGGGCTGGCCGTTGCGGACGAGGGTGACCGGGCCGGCGGTGAGGGTGACGCGTTTGATGGAGAAGCGCGCGCCGCTGCGGCCGACGGCGGCGAGGATGCGGCCCCAGTTCGGATCGCCGCCGTGCAGCGCGGTCTTCACGAGCGGCGAGGTCGCGACGGCGTGCGCGGCGAGCTTCGCATCGCGCTCGCTCTTCGCGCCGGCGACTTCGATCTCCATCACCCGAATCGCGCCTTCGCCGTCGCGGACGATCATCCACGACAGCGAGCGGCAGACGGCGTCGAGCGCGCGCTGAAAATCGGCGAGATCGGCGCGTGATTCGTTGCCGAGCTTTCCGGAAGCGAGGAGGAGCACGCAGTCATTCGTCGACGTGTCGCCGTCGACGGAGATGGCGTTGAAGCTTTGATCGACTGCACTCTTCAATGCGCGCTGCAAGGCAGCGGGAGGGATGTTCGCGTCGGTCATCACGAACGCCAGCATCGTGGCCATGTTCGGATGGATCATGCCCGCGCCCTTGGCGACGCCGACGACGCGTCCGCGCTTCCCGCCGAGGGAGAACGTCGCCTGCGCGACCTTCGGGCCGACGTCGGTGGTGAGGATCGCGTGCGAGAGGGCGTCGATGCCGCCGCTGGAAAGGCGGGTGATCGAGTCGGGGAGCGACTCCGTCACCTTTTTGTCCGGCAGCACGACGCCGATCACGCCCGTCGAGGCCAGGAAGATCTCGTTCTCATCGCAGCGGAGCAGTTCCGCGGCGCGCGTGCGCACGCGCTTCGCCGCTTCCATTCCTTCGCGTCCCGTGACCGCGTTCGCGCAGCCGGCGTTGACGACGCAGGCCTTCACGCGCCCGCCGCTCTTCTTCAGCGCGGACTTCGACAGCGTCACCGGCGCCGCCTGGAACTTGTTCCGCGTGAACACCGCAGCCGCATTCGCTCCGTCCTCGGCGACGATCAGGCCGAGGTCGGGGCGCTTCTTGCGGATGCCCGCGCGCACGCCGGAGGCGAGGAAGCCCTTCGGGAGTTTCATGTCGTGTCATCCTGAGCCGCGGAGACGGCGAAGGATCCCCCGCCCACGTGCGCTGAAGGGGATCCCTCGCTACGCTCGGGATGACACTCGAGGCCGGCCAGCGCCGACTTCGCCGCTTCGCGCACGCAATCGGGCGCGGTGCCGCCGTACACATTCTTCTTCTCGAGCACCGTGCTCACGTTCGAGGTGTGCCGCCGTTCGCGCGAGACGATCTCGTGCGCCTCGCGGAACGGAATGCCCGTCGCCGCGAGCTCGTCGGCCGCGTCGGTCGAGAGCAGCAGCGGACTTCCGGCCGAGCCGCGCAGGCACTCGCGATTCAGCTGCAGCCCTCCGATCAGCGCCGTCAGTGCGGGCAGAAGAACGCCGAGCAACCCGCGCGTGCGGAAGAGCGGCTCTTTGTCGAGCTGCAGGTCTTTGTTGTAGGCGAGCGGCAGTCCCTTCAGCAGCGTGAGAAAGCCGGTCACTTCGCCGATCGAGCGCGCCGCGTAGCCGCGCGTCAGTTCGAGCACGTCGGGATTTTTCTTCTGCGGCATGCGCGACGAGCCGGTGGCGAGCGAGTCGGGCAGCTCCATGTAGGCCGCTTCGTCGCTGCTGAAGAAGATCAGATCTTCCGCGAGGCGCGAGAGGTGCGTCAGGAGCATCGACGCGGTGAAGAGATACTCGGCCGCGAAGTCGCGGTCGGAGACGGCGTCGATCGAGTTGGAGGTCGCGCGCGCGAAGCCGAGGGATTTCGCGAGGCGATCGCGGTCGATGTTGAGCGGCGTGCCGGCGAGCGCGGCGGAGCCGAGCGGGCATTCATCGCCGCGCGCCTTCGCATCGCGGATGCGCGTCAAATCGCGGCGCAGCATCTCGACGTAGGCGAGACACCAGTGGCCGAACGTGATGGGTTCCGCCTGTTTGAGGTGCGTGTAGCCGGGCATCGCCGTCGCGGCTTCGACGAGCGCGCGTTGCGCGAGCACGCGCGCGAGCGCGACGACGAGCGCGTCGAAGTCGTCGGACGCTTTCTTCAGCCAGAGTCTGAGATCGGTCGCGACCTGGTCGTTGCGCGAGCGGCCGGTGTGCAGCTTGCCCGCGAGTGGGCCGAGTCTTAGACGCAGCTCACCTTCGACGTAACTATGAACGTCCTCGTAAGGGGGTAGGGATTGGGGGTTGGGGGTTGGGAGCGAACGCAACGCCTCGACGAGAGCGCTCACCTCGGCGGAGGTGAGCACGCCCGCGTGTCCCAATTCCACCGCCCACGCCACCGAGCCTTCCACGTCTTCCGCGAAGAGCTCGCGGTCGAAGGAGAAGGAATCGTTGAGCGCGCGGAGAAGCGCGGACGGCCCTTCGCTGAAGCGGCCGCCCCACATAGATGATGGCACTTGCGTGCCGGTCATTCCGACACTGCCTTGTCCTCGACTGCAAACGGCGCGATGCGCTTCCGGCCGCGCGTCTGCAGGCCGAACAGCTTGATGAAGCCGGCCGAGTCGGTGACGTCGTAGCCGGTCATGTCGAACGAGGCCAGGTTCTGCTGATACAGCGAGTACGGCGACTTGCGGCCGACGACGCTCGCGTTGCCTTTGTACAGCTTCAGCGTGACCGTGCCGGTGACGTTCTCGGCGAGCGTGTTCACGAACGCGTCGAAGGCCTCGCGCAGCGGCGCGAACCACTGGCCGTTGTAGACGAGCTCCGCATACCGCGTGGCGATGCGCTCCTTCTCGTGCGCGCTGTCGCGGTCGAGCGTGATCGACTCGAGCGCCTTGAGCGCGGTCACGAGCAGCGTGCCGCCCGGGGTCTCGTACACGCCGCGCGACTTGATGCCGATGAGGCGATTCTCGACGAGGTCGCAGCGGCCGACGCCGTGGCGTCCGCCGATCTCGTTCAGCGTCTGCACGAGCTTCGCCGGCGAAAGGTTCACGCCGTTCACCGCGACGGGCACGCCCTCTTCGAACGTGATCGTGACTTTCTCCGGCGTGTCCGGCGCGTCGACCGGATCGGTCGTCAGCTTGAACATCGACGCCTCCGGCTCGAACGCCGGGTCCTCGAGCGGGCCGCCTTCGTGCGAGAGGTGCCAGAGGTTGCGGTCGCGCGAGTACGGGTCTTTCTTCGTGACCGGCACGGGGATGCCGCGCGCGGCGGCGTAGTCGATGGCGTCTTCGCGCGAGACGATGTCCCACTCGCGCCACGGCGCGACGATCTTCAGCTCCGGCGCGAGCGCCTGATAGGCGAGCTCGAAGCGCACCTGGTCGTTGCCCTTGCCGGTGCAGCCGTGCGCGAGCGCGTCGCATCCGGTCGCGAGCGCGACTTCGACCTGCTTGCGCGCGATGAGCGGGCGCGCGGTCGACGTGCCGAGGAGGTAGTCGTGCTCGTAAATCGCGCCGGCCTTGAGCACGGGGAAGAGGTAGTCGGCCGCGAATTCTTCCTTCGCGTCGATGAGATGGAAGTCGCACGCGCCGGTGCTGTACGCCTTCTGAGCGAGACCCGCGGTCTCCTCGGCCTGGCCGACGTCGACGGCGACCGCGACGACGTCGCAGCCGTAGTTTTCCTTCAGCCAGCTGATGATGATGGAGGTGTCGAGACCTCCCGAATACGCGAGTGCGACTTTTTTCACGCTGCTTTCTCCTTGGTGATTTGTGTCATCCCGAGCGACGTCGAGGGATCTCCTACTTTCTTGGCTGGGGATCCTTCGCCGTCTGCGCGGCTCAGGATGACACCCAGCGCATCGAGGAACTCGACAAGCGCTTTCTTGGGAACAATGTATGGCGGCAGAAGCCGCAGGACTTTCTCGCGCGCCGTGCCGACGACGAATCCGGCGGCGAGCAGTTCGCGCGCGACCGGCGCGGCGGGGCGATCGAGCTCGATGCCCCACATCAGGCCCGCGCCGCGAACGTCGACGACCGGGAGCTTCTTCAATTCCTGTTCGAACCACGCGCCGAGGGCATTGATCTGCGGGAGGAGGCGCTCGGTCTCTTCGAGCACGACCAGTCCGAGGCGGCAGGCGATCGGGTTGCCGCCGAACGTCGTGCCGTGATGTCCCGGCTTCACGACGCCTTCGAGCGCCGCGCCGGTGAGCACCGCGCCGAGCGGCAGGCCGCCGCCGAGCGGCTTCGCGAGCGTGACGATGTCGGGAAGGATGCCGCTCTTCTGGAACGCGAACATCCGGCCGGTGCGGCCGAGGCCGCACTGGATTTCGTCGAGCACGAGGAGCGCGCCTTTCTTGTCGGCGATGCAGCGCGCGGCGATCAGGAATTCATCGGTGAGCGGGATGATGCCGCCCTCGCCCATGATCGGCTCGAGGAAGATCGCGGCGGTGTCGGAGTCGACGGCCGCTTCGAGCGCGGCGACGTCGTTCGGCTCGATGAACGTGACGCCGGGAACGAGCGGCGCGAACGGCTCGCGGTACGCGTCATGTCCGGTCAGCGAGAGGGCGCCGAACGTGCGGCCGTGAAAGCTCTCCTGCAATGCGACGAGCTTGGTCTTCTTCGTTGCAAGGCGCGCGAACTTCAGCGCGGCTTCATTCGCTTCCGTGCCGCTGTTGCAGAAGAACGCGCGATTGAGTCCCGACGCGCGCACGAGCTTCTCGCCGAGGATGCCTTGGGCCGGGTGGTAGTAGAGATTCGAGACGTGCATCAGCGTCGTGGACGCATCGCGCAGCGCTTTCTGCAGCCGCGGATGCTTGTGCCCGAGGACGTTGACGGCGATGCCGCCGAGGAGATCCCAGTAGATGCGGCCGTCGGCGTCGGAGAGGCGCGCGCCTTTTCCATCGCGCGGATGGAACGGCGTGCGCGCGTACGTCTTCACGAGAAACGCGTCTTCGCGCGCTTCGACCGCGGCCGGCGATTCGTCATGCAGCAACAAGGTGAGTCCCTCCGTTCTCGCCGATCTCGATGGCGCCCACTCCCGCCCGCAGCGCGCTGAGCGCCGCCTGCAGCTTCGGCTTCATGCCGCCGGTGACGCTCTCGAGGAACGTCTCGGCCTCGTTCGCGCGCAGCACCGGAACGACGACGCCGTTGGCATCGAGGAATCCGGCGACGTCGGTGATGAAGCGCAGCGATTTCGCCTGCAGCGCGACCGCGAGTGCCGCGGCGGCGCTGTCGGCGTTCACGTTCAGCAGCGCGCCGTCTTCCGTCTGTGCGATCGACGAGACGACCGGCAGGATTCCGTACTGCAGCATCGCTTTGATGAGCGTGCAGTTCGCGCCGGTGACGCGGCCGACATGGCCGAGCTCGACGCCGTCGATCGGCGGGTGCTGCGTGGCGATCAGCGTGGCGTCGCTGCCGGAGATTCCGGCCGCGCGGACGCCGAGCTTCGTCAGCTCGCTGACCAGCATCTTGTTGACGGTGCCGCCGAGGACCGAGACCACGACGTCGAGCGTCGCGTCGTCGGTGATCCGCAGGCCGGCGTGCGTCTTCTTGGCGATGCCGAGCTTGGCCAGCATCGCGTCGATGTGCTTCCCGCCGCCGTGCACGAGGACGACGTTCTCGCCGGAGTTCCAGCGCGCGACGATCTGCCGCAGCGCGGCGTCGCGGCGCGCGGCGTCGTCGAGCAGCGATCCTCCCAGTTTGATGACCGTCGTCACTGCAGTCCCTCCGTCTCCGGGTAGCCGCACATCCGGTTGAAGTTCTGCACCGCCTGCGACGCGGCGCCTTTGAGGAGGTTGTCGATCACGCAGACGATGACGGCGCGCTTGCCGCCGTTCAGGACCTGGAACCCGATCTCCGCGAACGGCGTGTTCACGACGCTCTTCAGCTCCGGCATCTTCCCGGCCGGGAGCACGCGCACGAGCGGCGCATTCGCGTACGCGCCGGCGTAGATCTCCGCCAGTTCCTCGTTCGTCATCGGCTGGCTGAACGCGATGTGCATCGTCGAGTAGATGCCGCGATCGGTCGGCAGCAGGTGCGGCACGAACACGAACGCGGTCCGCTCGCCGAGGTGCAGTCCCTGGCGGATCTCCGGCTCGTGCTTGTGATGGCCGACGCCGTACGCCTTGAAGTTGCCGAACAGCTCCGTGAACGAAAACGCGACGTCGGCTTTCTTGCCCGCGCCGGAGACGCCGCTCTTCGCGTCGACGATCACCGGCTGCGTGCGGTCGATCTGATAGGTGAGCGGCCGCAGCGCGAGGAGGATCGAGGTCGGATAGCAGCCGGGGTTCGCGACGAGGCGCGCCTTCGACAGCTCGCCGTTGCATAGCTCCGTGAGGCCGTACACGGCTTCGCCGAGCAGCGCCGGGCGCGGGTGCTCGAAGCCGTACCACGACGGATAGAGCGACGGCTCGCCGAGGCGGAACGCGCCGGAGAGATCGATGACCTTGATGCCGAGGTCGAGCAGCTGCGGCGCGACGTCGGCCGACACTTCGTTCGGCGTCGCGAGGAACGCCACTTCGGGCTTCGCCTCCACCAGCTTTTCGATCGAAAACGACTCGCTCGAGAACGCGGCCGCGATCTCGACGCCGGAATGGCGCGAGAGGATCTTCACGAGCTCCGCGCCGGAATAGCCGGTGGCGCCGGCGATGGCGACGCGGGTCCGCAGTCTCGCGGCGTTCGCGTCAACTACACCAATCGCATGTTCGATCTGTTCCATGGTTCGGGCTCCTAAACGAGTCCCGCGCCTATGCGCGAGTACGGCGATGCTGCGGGTTCAAGCCAGCGATCGCATGAATGCGCCGAGCGAAGCTCGTCGCGGCGGCGGGAGTGCGAAGAGCGACGAAGATGGTGTCGTCGCCGCCGATGGTGCCGAGGACGTCGTCCAGTGGCGTCGTGTCGATGGCGCTCGCCAGCGGCTGGGCCGCGGCAACCGGCGTCTTGATGACGACCATATTTCCCGCGGCCTCGGCGAACACCACCGAGTCGTGGATCAGCTGCTCGAGGCGATGCTCGCGCGATTCACGCGGCGTGAACGTCGCCACCGGCGCCATGGCGATGGCATCCGGCTCGACGTAACCGGCCGGCGTCTTGACCAAACCGAGCTCGCGCAAGTCGCGCGAGAGCGTCGGCTGGGTGACGGTGACGCCGTGGCGGCGCAGCTCGGCCATCAGCTCGTCCTGCGAATGGACGGGCGTGGAGCGGACGATCCGGAGGATTTCCTCCCGTCTCCGCGCTGCATCGCCGTGTGCATGAATATTCATCATTGCGAATCTTTATGCACTAACGGGCTCATGTCAAGGTCCATTCCCTCTTTTCCCGTGCCCGCGCCCGTGCCCGTGCCCGGCCCGGGGTGGCTGGGAAGCGTCCCCCGCCCCGGGCACGCAAGCGGGCACGGGCGCGGGCACGGGAAGCACGTAATTTGCACGTCTAGCGCGCGACCACAGGAGGACCCAATGTCCCGAGTCGAACGCACCGAGAACCCGAGCGAGCGCCGCGGATCGGAGCTCCGCCAATCCGAACGCCGCCTGGCCAATCGCCGCACCGACGCCCCCGGCCGCACGCCGGGCAAGGCGGAAGGGGAGGATCGGGATATCGAGGAGGCGCTGAAGAGGCAGTCGGAGTGAGTTGCGAGTTGCGAGGTTCCTGGGTTGCTAACAGCAACCGAGCAACTCAGCAACCTAGTAACTACACCTCGATCCCCACCGAACGCATCAACTCCAGCGCGTTGCTCTTTGTGACCACCCCAGTCGCGCATCCGGTAATCGAACACCACCCGTCCGTTCTCGAGGTGATCCTCGAAATGCACGTTGTCGCTGGCAATCTCCGCGAGCGCGAGATCATGCGTAGAGACAAGGCCGATCGCTCCGTGGCTCACCAGCGCCTTCACGATGGCCTCGGCGCCAATGCGCCGGTCATGCGAGTTCGTTCCCGCCAGCATCTCGTCCAGCAGAAACAGCAGCGGTCCGTGCTGTGACATTTCCAGCACTTGCCGGATGCGCAGGATTTCCGCATAGAAGCGGGAGGCGTTTTCCTGCAGCGAGTCGTGGATGCGGATCGAGGCGCCGACGGCCATCGGCGCGATCGTGAGCGCGCTCGCGCAGACGGGCGCGCCGGCCATGGCCAGCACCGTGGCGATGCCCGTGCTGCGCAGCATCGTGCTCTTGCCCGACATGTTCGAGCCGCTGACGATGAAGAGGCGCCGCGTGTCGTCGAGGCGGAGGTCGTTCGGGACGCGGCGGTCGCTCGGAATGAGCGGATGCCCGAGGTTCTTCGCGTCGAACAGGGGGCCGCGCTCGACGACCGTGGGCGTCGTGAAGGACGGGTGCTCGAAGGCGAACGAGGAGAGCGAAGACAACGCCTCAAATTCGGCGACGACGTCGATCCAATCGAGGATGCGCGCGCCGTGGAGGGAGCGCCAGCGCTCGATGGCGACGGCGACGTTGGGCGTCCACAACAACAGAATGGCGATGGGCGCGAAGAACTGATTGCGCCGCGCGTCGAGGAGCGCGACGCGTTTGCGCAGCCGCTCGATCTCCAGGTGCGCGCCGCCGATGCGGGCGTGGAGGCGCGCCAGGGTTTCCGAGTGAAAGGACTCGCGCTCGAGGCGCAGCAGGATCCCGCCGAGGAGCGCGAGCGCGGGCTCGGCGCGCTCGACGGCGGTGACGATGCGGGCGACGCGCTCCTGGAGAGCGCGCGCGGCGATGCCGCCGATGGCGAAGCCGAGGAGCAGGACGGGCCAGAGTCGATAGTTCGCGATCACGATGGCGACCAGGACGAGGCTCACGATCGGCACCGCGAGCATCACGATCCGCTCGAACGAAGTGAACGCAATCGCCGGCATCGCGCCCCACTCGTCGAGCTTCGCGCTCTCCACTTCGTGCACGACCTCCGTGCCCGTCGTGGCGAGGTCCTCGCGAAGATCGACGTTGTCGCGCAGCTCCTGCACCGCCGCTTGGCGCGCGTGAATCTCGACGACATTCATCTCCGGCGTCTTCAGCCATGCCGCGAGACGCAGCCGGCCGGCGCGTGTCAGCGCGAGCGAGATCAGCTCGAAGAGCGACCCGCGTCCGAAGAGATCGAAGTCGTTCGCGTAGGGATGATGATCCTCGGCGAATTCATCGCCCCGGTCGCCGCCGCCGGCCCACGTGCCGTCGATCCGCGCGATCCCGCGCTCGTAAAACGCCGCGCCGCTTTCGAGCCGCTTGCGCGCGCGGATCAGCCGGTCATGCGCGACCGCGATGACGAAGAACAGGCCGAATGGAATCAGCGCGAATGCCGCGCGCACGAAGACGAGCACGACCGCGGCGGCGATGAGCGCGACGCGCGCGATGGAGAACGTCAGCTCGCGGCGTCGCTGCGCCGCGGCCGCATCGCGGCGCTCACTCAGCCGTTGCGCGTAGAGCTCGCGTGGTGTCACGCCGCGAGCCTATACTTCCCCCATGCAGGACATCCAGACCTTGTTCGCCGACTACGCGTCGTTTCATCAGACCAAAGGCAACAAGAACTATCACCGCATCGGCATCCCGCTGATCATGCTCACGCTGATCGGCATGCTTACGTACGTGCCGCTCGCGAGAGGCGTGAATCTGGCGATGATCCTCATCGCGCTCGCCACCATCTATTACTTCGTCATCGAATGGCGCCTCGCCCTGGCGATGCTGGCCGTCTCCATCGCCTTCTACTTCCTCGGCGCGGCGATGCCGCTCTGGCTGAACGCTGCGCTCTTCATCCTCGGCTGGATCTTCCAGTTCATCGGCCACAGCGTGTACGAGAAGAAGAAGCCCGCGTTTCTGCGCAACTTCGTCCATCTGCTCGTCGGACCGCTCTGGATCCTGAACGATTTGATTCCGGTGGTGAAGGGCGTTCCGCAGCCGCGTTGAGCCGGATCACTTTTTGCTGGCGCCCAACTCGGGGAACGGAGTGGAAGCCAAGCGAGAGTACAGCGTACTCGTCGTCGAAGATGATCCTGCGATTCGCCGTCTCGTGAAGATGGTGCTGCTGCGCCACGCCTATCGCGTCGACGAGGCGGTGGACGGACTCGAGGCGGTGCTGAAGCTCGGCCTCAACGAGTACGACGTGATCATTCTCGATCTCATGCTGCCGCACCTCGACGGCTTCACGTTCCTCAACACCTTCGCCGAGAACCAGCCGGAGATGCTGAGCAAAGTGATCGTCACCAGCGCCGCCTCGCCGAACGTCATGCGCGACCGCCTGTCCGGCAAGCCGTTCGCCATCCTGCCGAAGCCGTTCGACATCGCCGCGCTCATCGGGCACGTGAAGGCGTGCGTGGACGCGCAGGCGCACCCGTCATGCTGAGCCGCGCAGACGGCGAAGCATCTCAGGCTGCGTAGGTTGAGATCCTTCGCTGCGCTCAGGATGACGAGTTACGATTTCCATCATGCAGCCCCACGGGTCCGATCGCGTCCGCGCCGCGGGCGACAAGATCCTTCTCTTCTCGCGCATCTCCAAAGGATGGCAGCCGCGCGTGGCGGCGACGAACGTTCGCGGCGAGCATCCCGGCACGGCGGTGCTGTGGGACGAGCAGTACTACGAAGTGATCGAGGCGGGCGTGATGCAGGGGGGCGGCGTCCGCTACGTGCTGGCGGCGTGGCGGGACGAGCACGTGTTCCGCGACTTCCAGGTGTACGACGACGAAAGCGAAGCGCGGCTTTCCGCCGATTTCGAGCAGGCGAAGCGGCAGCGCAGCCGCGGGAAGATGGTCTGGCTCGCGAGCATCGTCCTCGGGCACCTGCCCGCGCCGGTGCAGAACCGTCTCGCGAACGAGTACGGCGTCACCGCGCCGCGCATGACCGTCATTTCCACGATCCCGAGCATCGTCCTCCTCGGCATCTGCGTCTGGCTTTGGGTCGGCGCGAAGCTCGCGGGGGAGGGGTCGCCGGTGCCGGGGTGGGTGTGGCTGATCGCAGCGTTCATGCTGCTCGACAGCGCGGTGCGCTATCTCAGCTTCATGACCTCCAACCGCGCGACGGGCTCGCTGCCCGGCACGATCGTCTACGCCATCCTCTCGCTCATCGCGCCGAAGCAGTTCCCGTGGCCGCGCGAGCGCGGCGCCCAGTCGTTCATGCTCGCACCCGAGGCGGACGTCGTCGTGCGCGACGACCTGTACATGCGCGCGCCGCTCCTCACGCTCCTCTCGCCGGCGGAACAGCACGCGCTCGCGGAGCGCTACGGCTTCGACTACCGCGCGCACGCCTACGCCCCCGCGATCATCATCCTCTGCGGCGCGCTCCTCGGCGTGATCACGCTGCTGCCCAGCGTGCGCGGCAATGGCGGCGTCAGCGCGTTTCTCTCCTTCGGCGTCGCGGCCGTGCTCACCATCGAACAAGTCGTCCGCCTCTACGCGCTGCAGCACCGCCCGGCGGGAAGCGTCCTCGCGCCGCTCGTGCGCCCATTCGTGAAGCGGTATTTAGGAGTGCGGTAGCGCCAGCTACCGCTTTCAAGGCGGTGGCTACGCCACCGCACTCCCAGAGGCACGCACTTCGCACCCACCGCGCCTGAAGTGGTTCGAGCGGAGTTGGATGGACGGCATCGCGTCATCATCGAAGGCGCATCCCCGGAAGTCGATGCCGGGGCGTTTCCGGCCAAGCGCGTGACCGGCGACGTGGTCGCGGTCGAAGCCGACATCTTCGCCGACGGCCACGACCTCATCTCCGCCGTCGCGCTGCATCGCCACGACGAAGGCGAGAAGAAATGGGCCGAAGTGCGGATGCGCCCGCTGCCGAACGACCGCTGGCGCGCCGAGATCACGGTCGAGCATTTAGGCTTCCATCGATTCACGTTCGAAGCGTGGATCGATCACTTCCTCACCTGGCGCCGCGATCTGGAGAAGCGCACGTCCGAGGAAGACCTGCGCGTGCAACTGCTCATCGCCGCGCAGTACATTCGCGAAGCGGCGGCGCGCGCAGGCGTGCGCGATCGGCGCAAGCTCGAAGGCTATCTCGCCACGATCGAAAGCGACGCGTCCGTCGCGGAAAAAGTCGAAGACCTTCGCGGCGAAGACTTGCTCGCGCTGATGTGGCGGAACGGCGAGCGGAAGTTCGTCACGCGCTACGAGCGCGAGCTGCTGATCGAAGTCGATCGTCCGCGCGCGGCGTTCAGCGCGTGGTACGAGATGTTTCCCCGCTCGATCGGCACGTTCAAAGACGTTGAAGCCGAACTGCCGCGCATCGCGAAGATGGGATTCGACATCCTCTACTTCCCGCCGATTCATCCGATCGGCGTCCATTTCCGCAAAGGGAAGAACAACAAGGTCGCGGCGGAGGCCGGCGACGTCGGCAGTCCGTGGGCCATCGGCGGAGCGGAGGGCGGGCACAAAAGCGTCCATCCCGATCTCGGCAACCTCGACGACTTTCAGAACATTGTTGCCGTCGCGAAAAATCACGGGCTCGAGATCGCGATGGACATCGCGTTTCAGGCCTCGCCCGATCATCCGTACGTCAAAGAACATCCCGACTGGTTTCTCGCGCGGCCCGACGGCACGATTCAGTACGCGGAGAATCCGCCGAAAAAGTATCAGGACATTTATCCGTTCCACTTCGAGAGCGACGCGTGGCGCGAGCTGTGGAACGAGTTGCGCGACGTGTTCGCGTTCTGGGCGGACAAGGGTGTGCGCGTCTTCCGCGTCGACAACCCGCACACGAAGCCGCTGCCGTTCTGGGAGTGGTGCATTCGCGAGCTGAAGCGCGAGTGGCCCGATCTCATCTTTCTCGCCGAGGCGTTCACGCGGCCGAAGATCATGTACCGGCTGGCGAAGGGCGGCTTCAATCAGTCGTACACGTACTTTGCGTGGCGCAACACGAAAGAAGAGCTGACGGAGTATTTCGAAGCGATCGCGAAGCCGCCGGTGAGCGACTTCTTCCGCCCGAACGCGTGGCCGAATACGCCCGACATCCTCCCGGAGTTTCTGCAGCACGGCGGACGTCCCGCGTTCACGATGCGCCTCATCCTCGCGGCCACGCTCTCCGCGAACTACGGGATCTACGGGCCGGCGTTCGAGCGCTTCGTGCACGTCGCGCGCGAGCAGGGGAGCGAGGAGTACCTCGACTCCGAAAAGTACGAAGTGCGTCACTGGCCCGCGGGCGAAGAGGACCTCAGCGAGCTGATCGCCCTCGTCAATCGCATCCGCCGCGAGAATCCCGCGCTGCAGCAGAACGCGACGCTGACGTTTCACGAAACATCGAGCGATCAGATCCTCTGCTACAGCAAGACCGCGGGAACGAACGCGATCGTCTGCGTCGTGAACCTCGATCCGCACAACACGCAGAGCGCGGACGTGAATCTCAACTACGACGCGCTCGAGCTCGAGGCGGGCAAGCCGTTCCAGGTCCACGATCTTTTGAGTGGCACGCGCTTCACCTGGCATTCCGGAAAAAACACGCTGACGCTGAATCCGCACGTGATTCCGGCGTACATCTTCCGCATTCGAAGACGGGTGCGGACGGAGAGAGACTTTGAATACTTCCTGTAAACCCGTGCCCGCGCCCGTGCCCGTGCCCGTGCCCGAAACGCGAAGCGCAGCCCGCGCCACATGCTTGGCTTTGCCGTTCGGGCTCGGGCACGGGCACGGGCACGGGCGCGGGATCGAGCGGTGACCATGGACGACCTTTGGTACAAAGACGGGATCATCTATCAGACGCACGTCCGTGCGTTCTTCGATAGCAATGACGACGGCATCGGCGATTTTCAGGGCCTGACGCGGAAGCTCGACTATCTGCAGGACCTCGGCATCAACATTCTCTGGCTGCTGCCGTTCTATCCGTCTCCGCTGCGCGATGACGGTTATGACATCGCCCACTACACGGCTGTCAATCCGAGCTACGGCACGCTCTCCGATTTCAAGGCCTTGCTCAAAGAAGCGCATCGCCGCGGCATTCGCGTCGTCACGGAACTGGTCATCAATCACACGAGCGATCAGCATCCGTGGTTTCAGAAATCGCGGCGGGCGAAGCCGGGCTCGCCGTGGCGCGACTTCTACGTCTGGAGCGACACGCCGGAAAAGTACCGCGACGCGCGCATCATCTTCAAAGACTTCGAGACGTCGAACTGGGCCTGGGACCCCGAGGCCCATGCGTACTACTGGCATCGCTTCTTCTCGCATCAGCCCGACCTCAACTTCGACAACCCGGCCGTGCACGAGGCGCTCTTCAAAGCCTTCGACTTCTGGATGGACATGGGCGTCGACGCGTTCCGGCTCGACGCGATTCCGTATCTCTTCGAGCGCGAAGGCACGACGTGCGAGAACCTCGACGAGACGCACGACTATCTGAAAAAAGTCCGCGCGCACATGGACGAAAATATCCGGGGCGGATGCTGCTCGCGGAGGCGAATCAGTGGCCCGAGGACTCGCTGCCGTACTTCGGGAACGGCGACGAATGCCACATGGCCTTCCACTTCCCGGTCATGCCGCGGATGTACATGGCCCTGGCGATGGAAGACCGCTTCCCGATCATCGACATCATGAGCCAGACGCCGCCCATCCCGCCGAACAGCCAGTGGGCGATGTTCCTCCGCAATCACGACGAGCTCACGCTGGAGATGGTCACGGACGAAGACCGCGACTACATGTGGCGCACGTACGCGAAGGACGTCCAGGCGCGCATCAACCTCGGCATCCGCCGCCGCCTCGCGCCGCTGCTCGAGAACCATCGCGGCCGCGTGCATCTGATGAACGGCCTGCTCTTCTCGTTCCCCGGCACGCCGATCATCTATTACGGCGACGAGATCGGGATGGGCGACAACATCTACCTCGGCGACCGCCACGGCGTGCGCACGCCGATGCAGTGGAGTGCCGACCGCAACGCCGGCTTCTCGCGCGCCAACCCGCAGCGGCTCTTCCTGCCGGTCATCATCGACCCGCAGTTTCACTACGAGCAGGTCAACGTCGAGGCGCAGCAGGCGAATCAATATTCATTGCTCTGGTGGATGAAGCGCCTGATCGCGATACGCAAACGCTACCGCGCGTTCGGCCGCGGCTCGATGGAGTTCCTGCACACCGAGAATCGCAAGATTCTCGCGTACGTGCGGCGTTACGAAGAGGAAACGATTCTCATCGTCGCGAATCTCTCGCGCCTCGTGCAGTGCTTCGATCTCGATCTCTCGCAATTCCGCGGCATGGTGCCGGTCGAGCTCTCGGGCGGCACGAAGTTCCCGGTCATCGGCGAGCGTCCGTACTTTTTGAACCTCAGCCCGTTCGGCTTCTACTGGTTCGCGCTGCAGCGCGAAGTGACGGCGGAGGCGAGCCGCGGCGACGCGCCGCTGATCGCCGCGCGCACGTGGGAGGAGATCTTCGCCACGCGCAACCGCGACGCGCTCGTCAGCGCGCTGCGCTCGTATCTGCCGGCGCGGCGCTGGTTCGGCGGCAAGGCGCGCGTCATCACGGCGCTCAGCGTGCGCGATGCAGTCGAGCTCCCGAACGACATGCGCGTGCTGCTGCTCGACGTCGAGTTTGCGGAAGGGGAGGCGCAGACGTATCTGCTGCCGGTGATGGCGCAGACGCTGCGGCGCGAGCAGGATCAGGCGCGCGCGGCCTCGATCATCGCGCGGCTGCGCGACGGCGCGATCCTGTTCGAGCCGCTGCAGGAGGAGTCGTTCGCGAACGCGCTCCTCGACACGATCGCGCGCAAGAAGCAGTTGAAAGGATCGCGCGGCGTGCTCGCCGGCGTTCCGACGCGCGCGCTGCGCGAGCTACGAGGGGAAGAAAAACTTGACACGCACCTGCTCGCCGCCGATCAGAGCAACACCGCCATCGTGTTCGGGCAGAAGCTCTTCCTCAAGATCTTCCGCCGCCTCGAGCCCGGCATCAACACCGACTACGAAATGATGCGCTTCCTCAACGAGGAGACGTCGTTCCGCAACGTGCCGCCGCTCGCGGGCGCGCTCGAGTATCAGACGTCCGCCGAGGCCACGACCGCCGCCATCCTGCAGGGATTCACGCCGAACTCCGGCGATGCGTGGTCGTACACGCTCGACTCGATCGGCCGCTATTTCGATCGATTGCTGAGTGACGAGCAGGCGCCGCCGAACGAGACGATCGGCCCGTATCTCGCCGATGCGGAGCTCCTCGGCAGGCGCACCGCGCAGATGCATCTCGCCCTCGCGTCGCGCGACGACATCAAGGCCTTTGCGCCGGAGCCGTTCACGCCGCACTATCAGCGCTCGATCTATCAGTCGATGCGCACGCAGATCGTGCAGACGCTGCAGCTCGTGCGGCGCCGATTGAAAGATGACGGCGACGCCGCGAAGCTGCTGGCGAAGGAGAACGAGCTGCACCAGCACGTGCGCGCGGTGCTGAGCGGCAAGATCGACGCGCAGCGGATCCGCACGCACGGCGACTATCACCTCGGCCAAGTCCTTTACACCGGCAACGACTTCGTCATCATCGACTTCGAAGGCGAGCCGGCGCGGCCGCTGAGCGAGCGGCGCATCAAGCGCAGCGCGCTGCGCGATGTCGCCGGCATGCTGCGCTCGTTCCACTACGCGCCGTACGCCGTCGTCTACGGCGCGGCGCCGGGATCGGCCGTGCGCGGCGAAGATGTCGCGCGCCTCGAAGCCGGCGCGCAATCGTGGTACCGCGCCGTCAGCGACGCGTTCCTGCAGGCCTATCTCGCCGAGGCGCGCAAGGGCCACTTCCTCCCGTCGCGCGCGGAGCACGTGGAGGTGCTGCTCGAGTCCTACCTGTTGGAGAAAGCGCTCTACGAGATCGTCTATGAGTTGAACAATCGTCCCGAATGGGTGCGCATCCCGCTGCGCGGCGTGCTCGATCTCATCGCGTGACCGGCGCCTCCGCGCGTCGCGACATTGAGCACGAAGGTTGCTCATAACACCTCTCTCGTGAGATTGTTTTCCGTGACCGGAGCACAGGCGCGATGTTTGCGAGTGCCGTCCGGCAGAAAGGTGATGAAGGAAAATGGCATCGAAGGTGTTTGTCGGCAATCTGGACTTCAACACGACCCGTGCTGAAGTGCAGACGCTTTTCTCGCAGATCGGCGAGATCCGCGACGTGTTTTTGCCAACCGATCGCGAGAGCGGCCGGCCGAGAGGGTTCGCGTTCGTCGAGTTCACGTCGGATGAAGACGCCGCGAAAGCGATTGAGAAATTCAATGGATACGAGCTCAGTGGACGTGCGCTGCGCGTGAACCAGGCCGAGGATCGTCCTCGCGGCGCTGGCGGCGGCGGTGGCCGCGGAGGTTACGGCGGCGGCGGTGGCGGCGGCTACGGCGGCGGTGGTGGTGGCTACGGCGGCGGCGGTGGTTATGGCGGCGGTGGTGGCGACTACAGCGGCGGCGGTGGCGGCGGCGATTACGGCGGCGGTGGCGGCTACGGTGGTGGCGGCGGCAAGGCCAAAGGCAGCCGACGCAACATCCGCGGCAAGAAGCGCAGCTTGTAAGCCCGCTTTTTTGGTGGAGGACAGGCACTCCTGCCTGTCCTCGCACACGCCGGACAGGCAGGAGTGCCTGTCCTCCACGGAGCTTCCATGGCCCAACAGGCACAACGCGGCGACTCTGTCTCCGTGCACTACCGCGGCACGCTTTCCGACGGAACGGAATTCGACAGCTCCGCCGGCAGTGATCCCATCAGCTTCACCCTCGGCGCCGGCGAAGTCGTTCCCGGATTCGAGAGCGCGGTCGAAGGCATGAGCGTCGGCGACAGGAAGACGGAGACCATCGCCGCCGCGAATGCGTACGGCGACCGCCAGGAAGAACTGGTCTTCAGCGTTCCGCGCAATCAGATGCCGCCCGACACTGCCGTCGACGTCGGCGACATGCTGCGCATCGGATTCCCCGATGGCAGCAGCGCGAACGTGCAAGTCACGGCGCTCGACGACGACGAGGTCACGCTCGACGCGAATCATCCGCTGGCGGGAAAAGATCTGACGTTCGAGCTTGAGCTGGTCTCGATCGGCTGATTTCCATTTCTCCCCGTTGCGAACTCGGGTGTTCGGTGCTAAAAATAACTTTATGCACCGCGCTTCCGTCGTTCTCGCCTTCCTCCTCTGCGTCGTTGCCGCGAATGCCCAGACCTTTCAGCGCGGCGACGTCATCGTGCAATCCGATCAATTGGCCAACTGCATTCCCGAACGCTGCGTCCCGCACGTCGACATGACGATCTTCGATTCGTCGGGAGCGCAGAAAGACTTCTACGGGCATCGTTCGGAAACGGACCAGTTCCCGCCATCCCGCGGCTTCCTCGTCACCGGCGGCGTTCTCTACGCGGCCTTTACGAACTCGAACGCGCTGAAGTCCGACGCATTCGTCGTCGTTTCGCCCGATGCGCGCACGGTCAGCGCCCAGTACCTGAAAGACCGCAATCTCGTTTTTCCCGGGGACCTTCTGCAGATGCGATCCGGCGAGTTGCTGCTCGCCGAGGAAGGCGCCTACCAGCGGGAGTTTCCCAAGCTCATCCGATTCAGCCGCGACGGCAAAGTTGCAGGCGCGTATTACCTTCCTCCGGTGACGATGGAGCTGGGCGCGCGATACAACGGCGCGCGGTTCATCGAGCTGCTCGCGGACCAGTGCACAGTGGCGTGGACGCTGGGCATCGCGTTCAACGACGACCGGCTGAGCAACGCGCGGCGCATTCGTGCCTTCGACATCTGCACGAATCGCGCGGCCCCCGACCTGTTCGTGCTCCCCGAGGATGCGCAAGGAGCGGCCGGCATCCGGCAACTGCCGAACGGCGATTTTCTCGTCGCGACGTTCAACGACGTGCGGCGGTTCGATCGGACGGGAAAGCAGCTCGCGGTCTATCGCGTGCCGGCGTATCACCTCGTGTTGACGCCGGACGCGAACGGGTTCTGGGCCGGGAAGGGCACGTTGTTGGCGCGGGTCGATTTTGCTTCGCCGAACACGGCCGCCGCCGTCGCGGTGCTACCGCCGTCGACGTACAGGATCATGGCGATGACGGTCGTTGGCGAGTGGCGCGCGGCGCTGCAGCCGGTGATCACGAAGCGCCGCGCGGCACGCTGAATTACAATCGCGCGCACCGTGCGCGACCATCTCCTCGTCCACATCAACGGCGTCCCGCATCGCATCGCGGCGCCGCAGGCGTTTCAGACGCTCTCGCGATTTCTCCGCTACGACCAGCGCGAGACCGGCACGAAGATCGTTTGTGAAGAAGGGGACTGCGGCGCGTGCACGGTGCTCGTGGGGCGTCGCGAGAACGGCGCGCTGTCCTACCGCCCGATCAACTCCTGCATCCAATTTCTCTTTCAGCTCGACTGCACGCACATCGTCACGGTCGAAGGACTCGCGCGCGGCGGCGAGCTGACGCCGGTGCAGGACGCGATGGTGCGCTGCCACGGCGCGCAGTGCGGCTACTGCACGCCCGGCTTCATCATGGCCATGGCCGGCATGTACGAATGCACGTCGCATCCGACCGAGAACGACGTCCGCGCCGCGCTCACCGGAAATCTCTGCCGCTGCACCGGCTACACGTCGATCATCAAAGCCGCACTCGAAGCGACAGAGCAGCCGAAGATCGCGCAGCTCTATCCGTCCGCGCCGATCGTTGAAGCGATCCAACAACACGAGCGCGATGAAGTGCGCATCGAGAATTTCTTCAAAGCCACCGACCTCGAAAGCGCGATCCGGTTCAAATCCGAACATGCAAAGTGCGTGATCGTGCAGGGCGCGACCGACTTCGGCGTCTGGTGCAACAAGCGCGGCTTCGTCGCCGAGGCGATGCTTTCGCTCGATGCAGTGGAAGGATTCGGCGACATTCGCCAGGTCGACGGCGCGCTCGTCGTCGGCGGACGCGCGTCGCTGGCCGACTTCGAAGTCGCGGTGCGCGAGCTCATCCCCGAGCTCGCGCCGATCATGGATCGCTTCGGCTCGCCGCAGATCAAGAACGCCGGCACGCTCGCCGGCAACATCGCCAACGCCTCGCCGATCGCCGACACGCTCCCGTTCCTGTTCGTCACGAACGCATCGCTCGAATTGACCGGCCTCTCCGGCACCCGCACCGTCGCCATCTCCGATTTCTACCTCGGCTACAAGACGCTCGACCTCAAGCCCGACGAGATCATCACCCGCATCGTCATCCCGCTCCCGTCGAAGAGCGAGACGCTGCGCCTCTACAAGATCTCGAAGCGCAGCCATCTCGATATTTCGTCGTTCACTGCCGCGATGCTGATGCGCCGCAATGACGGCCGCGTCGACTCGATCCGCATCGCGTACGGCGGCGTTGCGCCGGTCGTTTTGCGCCTGCCGAAGACCGAGCAGTTCCTCGCCGGCAAAACGCTCGCCCGCGAAACGTTCGCCGAGGCAGGCGAGATCGCCCGCGGAGAAGTCGCGCCGATCAGCGACGTCCGCGGATCGCGCGACTTCCGTTTGCAGCTCGCGGAGAACGTGTTGCAGCGGTTCTACTACGACGTCGTGTAGGCACGGCCCCTCACCCGGCGCTTCGCGCCACCCTCTCCCCGCAAGCGGGGAGAGGGGCACTCGACGAGAGGTGCCGCGAGAGCCCTTCTCCCCGCTTGCGGGGAGAAGGTGGCCGAAGGCCGGATGAGGGGTGTTTCCTAACTCGTGTACCCAAACAGCGCGATGCACATCTCATCCGTGCTCGCCTCGCCCCACCGTACGTCCTTCGGCGGCGAGTTCGGGTTCTGCAGGTTGTTCGTCGAGTTGTCGTAGAAGCTCTCGATGAGCAGCCGCGTGCCCTTCGGCAGCTTGACGGGAGCTTTGTAGACGTACTGTCCCTGCCACTGAAACTCGTACTGCGGGATGTCGATCAGGTGCAGGACCGTGCCGTCGGGGAGGATCGCGTCGGCGCGGATGCTCTTGCCGAGAAGATGCATGTGTGGGTAGATCGACACCATCTCAATGTCGGCGCCGAGCGTCGCCGTCGCCTCGATGCGCTGATTCGCCGCGCCGGCGGGGATGAAGAGTCGCGTGTTCAGAACCGCGTCGTAGCGCATCACCTTCTTCACTTCCGACTTCGCGAAGTAGAGGCCGATCTCGGTGCGGTCCACGCCGACTTTGCCGAAGTGCGGGTGATAGTGCACCTGCATCAGCACGCGCGCGCCTTTCGGCAGGCGGATGGCCGTTCCGTCGGGCAGCGGCGTCGGACGTCCGCCCGGCGACCACGCGCCGAGAACGTCGGCGTCGTCGACGAGCGGCCCGCCGAAGCAGGTGAAGCCGCTGCCATCCCGGTCGAGCTGCGCGCTCGCGCCGGTGGGATCGAGATACTGCACGATGTGATGCACGGTCGCGCGGTCGCCGGGACGGAAGTCGATCGTCGAGATCCACAAGTCGTCGTTCGCCGGCACCGGAATCGAGAAGCAGCGGTACTCGTCGCGATTCGCGGGCGGAGTGAAGTCCTTCTGCATGCCGAGGATCATGTCGGGCGCGCCGAGGATCCAGTCGCCTTTCGGCTCCGGCGCGGGCGGCAGATCTTCCGGCCGCCCTTCCGGCGCGCCGGCGTCGGCCCACTGCGCGAGCGTGTCGATCTGTTGCTGCGTGAGTCGCCGCGCGCCGACGAAGTCGCCGACGTGCTCGGCCGGCTTCCACGGCGGCATCTTGCGCAGCTTCGTCATCAGCTTGATCTGCGGCGCCATCGCCGCCGCGTCGCGATACGTCATCAGCGAGAACGGCCCGATGTCGCCCGGCCGGTGGCAGCTCTGGCAATGCTCCTGGAGGATGCGCACCACTTCCTTGTTGTACGTCACTTGCCCGGGAGACGTGGCCGAGCGGCGTTTCGCCGCCGCGAACGTGAACAGCATCACCGTGAGAAACAGAATCGCTTTGCGCATAGGACTCTCCGATCAGAACTGCCAGGAAATGCCGAACGACGGAACGACGCCGACCACCGGGTCTTCGATTCGCTTCGTCGAGAACGTGCCGTCGCTTTGCTGCTCGACGAGGAAGCCGTTCACGCTGCTCGCGTTCGACTGGTTGAGCGCGTTGAAGACATCGACAAAAAACGTGAACGTCCCGCCGGCCGTGGCGACGCGGCGTGACGCGCGGACGTCGACGCGGCGGTACGCGGGCAGCCGCTCCGAGCGCAGCGGACCGAGCTCGCTCTGCAGCTGCGCGCCCGTTGCCGAAACGAGCAGCGGCGTCGACGGCCAGCCGCTGTGCCACGTCGCGGCGACGTTGAAGTTCCACGACGCGCCGATCTTGTAGTTGACGCAGAACGTCGCCGCGTTCCGCTGATCCCACGCGCGGGGCACGCGGCGGCCTCCGATTTCATCCGTCACCGTCGCGCGCGTGAAGTGGATCCAGCCGCTGAGCGCGCCCTGCGAGTCGTGGCGCAGCAGCACCTCGGCGCCGCGCGCGGTCGAGCGCTCCGGCGCGACGCGCGTGCGGTCGTCGCGCAGCTCCGGAAACACGACGATGCGATCGAACAGATTCTCGAAGCGCGGCCGCGGATCGGTGAAGACTTTGTCGTACAACTCCACGCGCGCGGTGAGCGCCCGTCCGAACTGCTGATCGACGCCGATCACGCGATGCTCCGCGCGTTGGGCGGGGAAGAAATTCGTGACGCCGTCTTCCACCTGCAGCTCATACACGCCCTGCGGCTGATAGAAATGTCCCCACGCCGCGCGCACCGTCGTGGCCGGCGAGACCATCCAGGCGGCGTTGATACGTGGCGAGAAATGCCCGCCGTCGGGCGTGTGGCTCTCCGTCTCCCACCGCGCGCCCGTCTCGACGATCACGCGCTCGCCGGCCTTGAATCGATCCGACGCATACACGGCGACCTCGGTCGACGTGATGCTGGTGTGCGCGTGATTGCTGATGCGTCGCGGCGGCGCGCCGAGCTCGAGCAGCGTCCCTGCGATCAGCGCTTCGCCGTCGTAGTCGTAACGCGCCTTCGCACGCCGGATCGTGACGCCGCCCTTGATCAGATTCCGCGCCGAGACGTTGTACGAGGCGTCGCTCCTCAGGCCCGCGAAGTCGAAGTCGCGGACGTCCTTCACGTTTCCGAACTGCGCGTTGTCTTCGTACACGCCGTGCCGGTCGCGTCCGGACGTGCCGTACTGCAGCACGTTCTGCAGGAGCAGCCCGTCGCGCGGAGTGCTGCGCAGATTCAGCCACGCGTACGTATCGCGATACGTCGCCTTCACGTCGTCGTTGCTCGACTCCTCGACGCGCAGCACGTCGCGCGAGGCCAGGACGTGCGCGGAGAGAACGTTCTTCGCGCCGAGCGTCCATTGCAGCTTGGCGAGGAGATCGTAGTAACGCGGATCGACGTCGTTCGTCGAGTCGACCAGCTCCAGCAGTTCGTGCAGATATCCGCGGCGGATCGACAGCAGCCACTGCCCGCGCCCGTCCGCCAGCGTTCCCTGCGACAGCCCGTGCAGGTTGAGCAGACTCGCGCCGATCTCGGTCTTCGTCTCCGACGGCGCGAGCGAAGCGATGTCGATCACGCCGCTCATCCGCCCGCCGTACTCCGCCGGGAACCCGCCCGTCAGGATGTCGACCGACCCGATGGCCTCGGTGTCGATGATCGAGAACGCGCGCACGATGTCCTTCACGTGAAACGGGTCGTAGATCTCCGCGCCGTCGAGGAGGATCACGGCCTCGTCTTCTTCGCCGCCGCGGATGTTGAAGCGCGCCGTGAGATCGTCCGACGCCGCGCCGGGGATGCGGCGGATCGCGCGATAGAAATCGTCGGAGATGTGCGGCACGCGGCGGACTTCTTCGCGACTCAGAAACTGCCGCTGCTCGGGCTCCTCACCGAGAAGCTCGAAACGGCTCGGCGTCACCACGATCTCCGCGAGCGTCTTCGGCATGGGGAACTGTGGCGCCGGCGCCGCTTCCTCGATTTTCGCTTTGACGATCAGCAGCGTTCCGCGCGGCCCCGGCGTCGTGGTGAGCCCGTGCTCGCGCAGCAGCTCGTCGAGCACGCGCCGCGGTTCGGTCGCGCGCGGCTCGCTCTTCACGACCATCTCGCGCGTCACGACGTCGTCGCTGTACACGAGGCGGAGCCCCTTCGATTCGAGATCGCGCAGCGCCTCGACGAGCGGGTGACCCGCGTACAGCATGAGGATGAGGAGGATCATTCAGTGTTTTCTCACGATGAGCGTGTCGTTCCTGATCTGATAGGAGGCCGACGTCGCGGCAGTCGCGGCCTCGAGCGCTTCATCCGGCGTGAACTCCACGCTGCCGTGCAGCTTCACATTGCCGTCGACGCCCTGCAGCTCGACGCGCAAGCCCTTTTCGCGTGCGACGCGCGTGACCGCCTCGCGCAGCGTGAGCCCTTCGAGCCGCAGCGGCGGCGCGGCGTCTTCGATCCACTTCCACTCCGCGCCGCTGATTGCGATCGCGTTCTTGTGCACGGACGTTTGATCCGCAATCAACTCGGTCGCTGCCTCTGCGACTTCAACCTGATTGCCGCGACGCAGATCGATGCGCCCTTCGCGCACGCGTACGCGCAACGAATGTTCATCGAGGCGGACTTCGAATTGCGTTCCGATGTCGCGGATCTCGCCGAAAGGAGTGTTGATCGCAATGCCGAGGCGGCGGGACGCCGCCTGACCAGCCGCCGAGACGGCGGCGTTCCGACCTGGGAACGCCGGCGTCCTCGCCGGCTGGCCCGGCGGCGTCCCGCCGCCGTTGTCGAAATAAATTGTTCCGCGTTCGAGCGAGGCCGTCTGCGCATCGAGTTGCACGCGCGTCCCTTCGCCGAGGCGCAGCGTCGCGCCGTTCCAATCGAGCGAGAGCGTGCTGCCGGTGAGCGTTTCGATCTTCGTCGATGCAACGACGGTAGCGCTCGCGTGCAGCGCGGGAATCGTGTTGCCGCGGATCGCCTGCACCTCTGCCACGACGACCGCCGGCACGGGAGCAGGCGTCTTGTTCGCGCGCGGCACGAACAGAATCATCGCAATCACCGCGGCGGCCGCGATCGCCAGCCACGTCACGCCCGTTCGTTTGCGCACGTTGCGCTTCCACTCGTCACGCACCGCCGCGCGCACGCGCGCCGTCCGCTCGTCGCTGATCCGCGGACGCGGGCCGGCGAGCCGCAGCAGCTCCGCGATCTGATCTTCGTTGTCTTCTTTCATGCCTGCACTCCCTGCACCGCTTGGAACGCGTCGCGGAATGCCACCCGCGCGCGCGCCAGCAGCGACTCCGCGGCCTTCGTCGCCACGCCCAGGCGTTCGCCGATCTCCGCGACCGAAAGCCCTTCGATGTATTTCCACTCCAGCGCGTCGCCGTAGCGGTTCGGCAGCCGGTCGAGCACGACCTGCACGAGCCGCGCGGTCTCTTTCTTCTGCACCGCGTCCAGCGAATCGAGCGCCGCGCGCACCTCCGGCAGATCCTCCACCAGTTCGACCATCGGCGGAACCCTCCTTTGTTTCTCGAACCAGTCGTGAATCTCGTGGCGGCAGATCGTGCAGAGCCAGGTCAGCAGCGACGCCTCGCCGCGATACGTCGCCAGCTTCCGCACCGTGCGGCACAGCGCCAGCTGCACCACTTCCTCGGCCACGTCGGCGTCCCCGCCGACGCGCGGCAGCGCGAACCGGAACAGCGGCCCGAAGTTGGCGTTGAAGAACTCCTCGAACGCCCCCTCATCGCCGCGCACCATCCGCTGGACCAGAAATCGTTCGTCCATTGCCCGGTTAGACGGCACCCCGAGAACAAATCATTCGCGACACACTCCCGTGCGGGCACGGGCACGGGTTCGAGATCATCGTACAATCACGCTCTTCGCCATGCCCTCCGTCGGCAAGGACATCCCGCACGATTCCGCGCGCGGTCACGTGACCGGCGAGTCGATGTATGTCGATGACCTGCCGCCGCTGCATGGCGAGCTCGTCGTCGACTTCGTCTGGTCGCCCTACGCCCACGCGCGCATCGTCTCGCTCGATGTGAGCGAAGCGAAGAAGCTCGCGCACGTCTACACGCACGAAGACCTGCATCACAACCGCCTCGGTCCGATCATCGCCGACGAGCCGCTCCTCGTCGACGACGGCCACTGCACGTTCCGCGGCCAGCCGATCGTCGTCGTCGCCGCGGAAACGCGCGAAGCGGTCGACGCGGCGAAGCGCGCCGTCAAAATCGAATTCGAGGAGCTCACGCCGATCTTCGAGATCGACGACGCCATCGCCGCGCAGAGCTTCATCGGCGAGACGCGCTACATCCGCCGCGGCGATGCCGACGCTGCGCTCGCCTCCGCCGAGCATGTCCTCGAAGGCGTGTTCCGCAACCTCGGCCAGGATCACTTCTATCTCGAATCGCAAGCAGCGATCATCCAGCCGGGCGAAAACGGCGCGATGCACGTGCTGTCCTCGACGCAACATCCGACCGAGGTGCAGGAAGTCATCGCGCATCTGCTGGGACTGCAGATGAATCAGGTCGTGGTCACGACCAAGCGGATGGGCGGCGCGTTCGGCGGCAAGGAAGCGCAGGCCACGCATCCCGCGGCGATGGCTGCGCTCGTGTCGCAGAAAACGAAGCGGCCCACGCGCATCGTCTACGACAAAGACACCGACATGCACGTGACGGGAAAGCGTCACGCGTTTCAGAACCGCTATCGCGTCGGATTCACGCGCAGCGGCGAGATCGTCGGGATGAAGATCGACTTCTACTCCGACGGCGGCGCGTACGCCGATCTCTCGCCGGCGGTCATGGCCCGCGCCATGACCCACGCGGAGAACGCGTACTACATCGCGAACATCGACATCCGCGGCACGGTTTGCCGCACGAACATGCCTCCGAACACCGCGTTCCGCGGCTTCGGCGGACCGCAAGGCGTGGCGACGATGGAGAACATCATCGAAGAGATCGCCGCGTTCCTGAAGAAAGACGCGCTCGATGTGCGCCGCGTGAACTGCTACGGCGTCGAGACGCGCAACACCACGCCGTATGAAGAGGTGGTTCCGAACAACACGCTGCCTCGGCTCTTCACCGAGCTGCCCGAGCGCTGCGACTACCGCGCGCGCGTCGAAGCGGTGCGCGCGTTCAACGCGACGTCACAGACGCAGCTCAAAGGCATCTCGATTTCCGCGGTGAAGTTCGGCATCTCCTTCAACACGAAGTTTCTCAATCAGGCGAACGCGCTCGTGAACATCTACCTCGACGGCAGCGTGCAGGTCTCGACCGGCGCGACGGAGATGGGGCAGGGCGTGAACACGAAGATCGGGCAGCTCGTCGCCGATGAGCTGCGCATCCCGGTCGAGCGCGTGAGCGTGATGATCACGTCGACGGAGAAGAACAACAACACGTCGGCGAGCGCGGCCTCGAGCGCGGCGGATCTCAACGGCAGCGCGGCGGTCGATGCGGCGCGCAAGATCCGCTTCCGCCTCGACGAGCTCGAGGCGCACCTCGGCAAGCAGGATTCGTGGGAGATGCTGGTGAAGCTCGCGTATCACGAGCGCGTCTCCCTCGGCGAGCGCGGGTTCTACGCCACGCCGCGCCTCGACTGGGACTGGACCAGCGGCCGCGGCACGCCGTTCCTCTACTTCACGATGGGCGTGGCGTGTTCCGAAGTGCTGATCGACCGGTTCACGGGCGATTTGAAAGTGCTGCGCAGCGACGTGCTGATGGACATCGGCAAGCCGATCAATCCCGGCATCGACCGCGGCCAGCTCATCGGCGCGTTCGTTCAGGGAATGGGCTGGGTCACCACCGAGGAGCTGCGGTACGACGACAAAGGCGTGCTGCTCTCGCACTCGCCGACGACGTACAAGATCCCGAACATCAACGACGTCCCCGAAGTCTTCAACGTCGATTGGATCGACGTCGACAATCCCATCAACGTCCGCGGCAGCAAAGCCGTCGGCGAGCCGCCGCTGCTGATGGCGATCTCGATCTGGTGCGCGGTGAAGAACGCGCTGCAATCCGTCGCGAACGGAGACATCGCGCGGCTGCGGTTGCCGGCGACGAACGAGGAGATCCTTTCGCGACTGACGGAGTACTCGCGAAGGCAACAACAGTAGAAACGCAGAACGCAGCACGTAGAATTGAGAATTTTCTAGTTTCTACGTTCTTTGCGCTCTGCGTTCAAGCTTATGAATTACGTCGTACAGGAGTGGCTCAACCTCGCCTTCCGCTGGGTGCATGTCTTCGCCGGCATCATGTGGGTCGGCGCGACGTACTACTTCACCTGGCTCGACCGCCGCTTCCACACCACCGATCCCGATCAGGTGTGGATGGTTCACAGCGGCGGGTTCTACGTCGTCAACAAAACGAAGAAGCCGTCGTCCGAGCACACGCTGCATTGGTTCAAGTGGGAGGCGGCGATCACGTGGATCAGCGGATTGCTGCTGCTGATCCTCGTCTACTACTTCGGCGGATTGCTGGTCTCGGAGCAGAACTTCACGACTGCCGCGATCTGGGGCATCGGGCTCATCTTCGTCGGCTGGAAACTGTATGACCTGCTGTGGCTCTCGCCGCTGCCGGAGCCGCTGCTGATCGTCATCTCGTACGCCGCGCTGGTGGGGCTGGCGTGGTGGCTGCCGCACGTGATGAGCCCGCGCGCGTCCTACATGCACATCGGCGCGCTCATGGGAACGGCGATGGCCGCGAACGTCTGGGAGCGCATCATCCCCGCGCAGAAAAAAATGGTCGCGGCCGTACGCGAAGGGCGCGAGCCCGATCCGCGCCTCGCCGACCGCGCCAAGTTCCGCTCGAAACACAACACGTACATCGTGTGGCCGGTCGTGCTCATCATGATGAACGGGCACTTCCCGATCGCCATGCGCGGGTATGACTGGAAGATGCTGGCGGTGTTCATCCTCGTGGGATGGGCGATCGCGCACGTGATTCGGAAGCATTGATGACGCTCAGCGAAAACGAAATCGACAAGCTCTCCAAACCGCTGCAGGACGCACTCGTGCCGTTCATGCGCCGCTTCCCCGGCAACGCCGGCGAGCGCCAGCCGGTGCACACGGTGTACGGCGGCGCGCAGCTGTTCAAGTCCGACACGACGCGCAAGCTCGGCGAGAAGGGGAGGAGCATCCTCGACGAGCACGGCATCGATCCGTTCACGTTCGCGCGCGCGATCGGCGTCGCCGACGCGCACGCGGAAACGATCTGGTCGCGCGTGGTGGAGAAGCTCGGGCGCGAGCCGGTCGAAGACTTTCGCATCGACTTCGAGGATGGCTACGGCAATCGGCCTGACGACGAAGAAGACCGCGACGCCGCGCGATGCGCGCGCGAGGTCGCGACGGGTCTGCGCGAAGGCACGCTGCCGCCGTTCATCGGCATCCGCATCAAGCCGTTCTCCTCGGAGCTGATGCGCCGCGGTATCCGCACGTTCGACATCTTCCTCACCACGCTCCTCGGCGAAACAAACGGCAAGCTGCCATCCGGCTTCGTCATCACGCTGCCGAAGATTCAACTGCCGGAGCAGGTCACGCTGCTCGTCGACATCTTCGAGTCGCTCGAGCCGAAGCTCGGCCTCGCCGCGAACACGCTGCGGCTCGAGTTCATGATCGAGACGACGCAGTCGATCCTCAGCGAGCGCGGCGAGTCGAACCTGCCGCGCTTCCTCGACGCCGCGCGCGGCCGCGCCGTCGCCGCGCATTTCGGCACGTACGACTACACCGCCAGCTGCAACATCACCGCGAACGAACAGCGCATGGACCATCCGTCCTGCGACTTCGCGCGGCACATGATGCAGATCGCGTACGCCGGCACCGGCATCTGGCTCTCCGACGGCGCGACGAACATCCTGCCGATCGGCGACCGCGACACGATTCATCGCGCCTGGAAGCTGCACGTCGATCACATCCGCCACTCGCTCGTGCACGCCTACTATCAAGGTTGGGATCTCCATCCCGCGCAACTGCCGACGCGCTACGCCGCGATCTACTCCTTCTTCCTCGAAGGACTCGCCGCCGCCACCGAACGGCTGCGCAATTTCATGCAGAAGGCGGGGCAGGCGACGCTGGTCGGCGACGTCTTCGACGACGCGGCGACAGGCCAGGGCCTGCTCAACTACTTCATCCGCGGCATCAACAGCGGCGCGCTGACGGAAGACGAAGCGCTGGCGACGGGACTCACGCTCGACGAGCTGCGCTCGCGCTCGTTCGTGAAGATCTTGCAAGGACGGCGGGCCGCATGACATCTGGAGTACGGCAACGCCAGTTGCCGCTCTCACTCAATGCGAAGCAAGAGCGGCGACTGGCGTCGCCGCACTCCAGACTAGCTGCCGCGATACGTTGAGTACCCGAACGGGCTGAGAAGCAGCGGCACGTGATAGTGCTGCTGCGCGGGATCGTCGATGCGAAAGACGATCGTGGCTTCAGGAAAAAAGCCGTCCGGGTTGTACTCGCCTGTGTGAAACGTGAGCCGGTAGGTGCCGGGCTCCGCGCGGTCGAGGAGACGCGCGCGGCCGTCGTTGTCGGTCGCTCCGTCGAAGAGCGTCTGGTCATCGCGCGTCAGCGTGAGGCGGACGTTCGCGGCGGGGCGGCCTTTCGCGGTGTCGAGGACGTGCGTCGTGATTCCGGCCATCAGAGCACCAGTTTCTCCAGCCGCAAGGCGATGATCTTCGCGTTCTCTTCCGCGGCGATGCGCAACTCCGCGGCGCGGTCATTCGAGAGACGATCGCGACAGTTCGCGAGCATCTCGTCCGCGCCGCGGCCGGTGGCGCAGACGAGGTAGATGAAGCCGAACTTCTGCTCGTAATCGCGGTTCGCATCCGCAAGCGCGTCCATCGTTTCCGCAGGACGCGCTGCGCGTACCGGACTGCTCCTGCTGCGACCATCCCGCTTTCCGTTCGCCGATGCGCGGATGCGCGGAGAAGGCTTCGAGCCAGTCGCCTTCGTCGAGCTTCATCCACGTCTTCTGCGCCGCTTCGACCATGTCGTCCCACGACTTGAACGGCCGCTTTTCCGCGAACTCTGAAACCCATCGCGGCGGAGCCGCACACGCGATGCAGCTCGCGAAGATCGAGCAGCGTGTTCACGCGCGTCACCGCCGCGGCGCGCCGGCCGGCCTCGGTGGCGCGGCCCCACACGCGCAGGCGGCTCACGCCTCCGTCGGGGATAGACGTTCATGCGCAGGTGCGTGAACGGGCCGCTGGTCAGCAGCTCGTCGATGAAGAAGTGCCGCGTGTGCGCCTGCAGTTTCGTCCGCGGCAGGAGCTCGGTCCACGTCTCGCCGTCGAGCGATCCCTCGATCGACGCGGTGTCGGGATAGTTGCCTTTGAAGTGATTCGTGTCGACTTCGATGCGCCGCACGTCGCCTTCCGCCGCGAGCTGCACGATCACCCAATCGTGGCCCGGTCCGCGGCGGCGCCGCGTTTCCCAGCCGTCGCTCATGTTGTGCGCGCGGCCCGGCATGATCAGGTTGTGCTTCGGGCCGAAGAACATGTCGCTGCACGTCAGCACCTCGGCGCCGTTTTCCGCCGCGGCGAGGTCGAGCTCGTTTCCGAGTCCGCCGACGAGCCGCCAGTCGGGCACGACGTTGCCGTGCACGCGCAGCCGCGCCACGCCGCCGTCGGGAAAGATGTTGAAGCGCAGCTGCGTCACCGCGAACGGTTGATCGATGCCGAACTCGTTTTGCGAGTCGCCTTTCAGCTTCGACTGCGGCAGCAGCTCGGTCCACGTCTCGCCGTCGACCGAGCCTTCGATCGAGCAGGAGTCCGGATAATTGCCGCGGAAGAACGCGGTGTCGACGACGACGCCGCGCACGACGCCGCGCGCGCCGAGGCGGAGGATCGCGAAGTCATAGCCGGGCACGCGCTTGCGGCGCGACTCCCAGCCGTCCATCCACTTGCCCTTGTCCGTGTATTCGTGCTCTTTCCACACGGGCGCGTGCGGCTTGATGAGATTTTCTTTCTCGGCGAAAAAGTCGTCGTTCGCGTAAACGACCGAGCCGCCGAGGCGCTCGGAGGCGAGGTCGAGAAGATCGCGGAAACTCACGCGCGAATACTACCGCGCACCCACGTCTCCTTCACCACTCCATGCAGCTCCGCGCCGAGGTACGGCGTGACTTTGTGGCGGTGCTCGATGAGGTCGGGCGAAACGGTGAACGATTCCTCGGGCGACCACACCACGAAATCGGCGTCGCGTCCCACTTCGATCGCGCCTTTCTGCTTCAGGCCCGCGAGCTCAGCCGGCGCTTCGCAGCACCAGCGCGCGAGGTGATTGAGCGTGAAGCCGCGTTTGCGCGCGCCGCGCCAGACGATCGGCAGCACGAACTGCAGCGAAGCGATGCCGCCCCACGCGCTGTCGAAGGTGCCGTGCTTCAGCTCCGGCGTGCAGGGCGAGTGATCGCTGACGACGAGCTCGAGGATGCCGTCGCGCAGTCCCTGCCAGAGCTGCTCGCGATTGCGCGCCTCGCGGATCGGCGGCGCGCATTTGTACTCCGTGTGTCCGTGCGGCACCGACTCCGCGTCGAAGTGCAGATAGTGCGGCGTCGTCTCCGCGCTGAGCGGCAGCCTCGCTTTGCGCGCGCGCGCGACGATCTCCAACGCGCTCGCCGACGACAGATGCACGACGTGGATCCGCGCGCCGGTGTCGCGGCAGACGCGCAGCAGCAACTCGATGGCCTGATCCTCGGCGGCGTTCGGACGCGAGTGCAAATACGTGCGGTAATCATTCGGATCCGCGCCCGCGACCGCCGCGCGCGCACCTTCGAGCGGACCCGGCAGCTCCGCGTGCACGAGCAGCGGTGCGCCGGTCGATGCCAGCGTCTTCGCCGCATCGCGCAGCTCGTCTTCGTTCACGTTCGGGAACTCGTCGACGCCCGAGTGCACGAGAAAACATTTGAAGCCGCGTGCGCCGCGCTCGAGCATCGGCTTCAGCTCGCGCGTATTGCCCGGAATCACGCCGCCCCACAGCGCGACGTCGACGTCGCCGCGCGCAAACGGCTGCTTGGTTTCGAGCGCGTCGACGGTGGTGGTGGGCAGGCAGCGAATTGAGAGGCATGTCGACGATCGTCGTGATCCCGCCCGCCGCCGCGGCGCGCGTCGCCGTCGCGAATCCTTCCCACTCCGTCCGCCCCGGCTCGTTGACGTGCACGTGCGAGTCGACGAGCCCCGGCATGATCACGAGCTCGCCGTAGTCGACGTCGGCCAGCGCGTCTTCTTCGATCGCGGCGATGCGCTCGCCGTCGATGTGAATCGTGGCCGGCGCGATGCCGTTCGGGGTGACGACGCGCGTGCTGCGGATGCGCATGATGTGATCATATTGCGCCGTGACGTTCTTCGAAGCCGAAAGCGAGCTGGTCGAGCGCGGCGTGCCGTTCGTCGCCGTCACGGTCGTCGACACGCTCGGCTCCACGCCGCAGGATCGCGGCTCGAAGATGCTCGTAACGGAAGAAGGCCGCCACTTCGGCACCGTCGGCGGCGGGAAGATCGAGGCGCGCGCGATTCAGGAGGCGCTGCAACTGCTGCGCGACGACACCGCGCCGAAGACGCGCTTCTATCAATGGAGCCTCGAGAAAGACATCGGCATGACCTGCGGCGGGATCGTGCGGGTCTACTTCGAGGCCTTCAACGTGACGCGCTGGAAGATCACGGTCTTCGGCGCGGGCCACGTGGCGAACGCTCTGATCCGCATCCTCGAAGGCCTCGACTGCCGGGTCACCTGCTACGACACGCGCGAGGAGTGGCTGGCGCGGCTGCCTGATTCGCCGAAGCTGACGAGGGTGTTGTCGACGGACATGCCATCCGAGGTCGCGAAGATTCCGGAAGGAGCATTCGTCGTGCTCATGACGATGGGTCACACCACCGACCGCCCGATCCTCATCGAGATCCTCCGCTCGCGCACGTTCCCGTACCTCGGCGTGATCGGCAGTAACGCGAAGGCGAAGCGCCTCCGTCAGGATGTGCGCGATGCGGGGCTGCCGGAGGAGCTGACGAAGGCGTTCTTCTGCCCGGTCGGTTTGGAGATCGGCTCGAATCATCCGCAGGAGATCGCCATCTCGATCGCGGCGCAGATGCTGCAAACGCGGGGCTGAGCGCATGGCAGTACAAAAGAAGAAGAGCTCGCCGCTCCCTACACTTCTCTCCGACTGGGACTTCCACCTCTTCAACGAAGGCACCCATCACAAGCTCTGGAAAAAGCTCGGCGCGCATGTCGTCGAAGGCGGCGTGATCTTCGGCGTCTGGGCGCCGAACGCCGCGCGCGTGTCCGTGATCGGCGATTTCAACGACTGGAGTCCCGACGCCAACGCGCTCGAAGCGCGCGGCGAGTCCGGCATCTGGGAAGGCTTCGTTCCCGATCTCCCGAAGGGAACGCACTACAAGTTCCACATCGTCTCGAAGGAAAACGGCTATCGCGTCGCGAAGGCCGATCCGTTTGGCGTGCATCACGAAACGCCGCCGGAGACCGCGTCGATCGTGTGGGACCTCGACTACGAATGGAACGACGGCGACTGGATGGCCAATCGCCGCGCGCGCAATTCGTTCGAAGCGCCGATGTCGATCTACGAGGTGCACCTCGGCTCCTGGCGCTGGACGAGCGACGACGACGGCACCACGTGGCGGGCGATGTCGTATCGCGAGATCGCCGAGCCGCTGGCGACCTACGTGAAGAAGATGAACTTCACGCACGTCGAGCTGCTGCCGGTGATGGAACATCCGTTTTACGGCTCGTGGGGCTATCAGGTCACCGGCTACTTCGCGCCGACGAGCCGCTACGGCACGCCGCAGGATTTCAAATCCCTCGTCGACACGCTGCATCAGAACGGCATCGGCGTGATCCTCGATTGGGTGCCGTCGCATTTTCCGAGCGACGAGCACGGCCTCGGCTACTTCGACGGCACGTACCTGTACGAGCATCCCGATCCGCGCCGCGGATTTCATCCCGACTGGAACTCGCTCATCTTCAATTACGGCCGCAACGAAGTGCGCTCGTTTCTTTTGTCGAGCGCGCTGTATTGGCTCGACGAGTACCACGCCGACGGATTGCGCGTCGATGCCGTCGCGTCGATGCTCTACCTCGACTACTCGCGCAAGCACGGCGAGTGGATCCCGAACGAGCACGGCGGGCGCGAGAACCTCGACGCCATCTCGCTGCTGCGTCGCGTGAACGAGGACGTTTACCAGGTCCATTCCGACGCGCAGATGATCGCCGAGGAGTCGACGGCGTGGCCGATGGTCTCGCGCCCGTTGTACGTCGGCGGACTCGGATTCGGGATGAAGTGGGACATGGGGTGGATGCACGACACGCTTCGCTACTTCGCGAAGGATCCGATCCACCGCCACCACCACCACAACGACGTCACGTTCCGGATGATGTACGCGTTCAGCGAGAACTTCGTGCTCCCGATCTCGCACGACGAAGTCGTGCACGGAAAGGGCTCGCTGATCAGAAAGATGGCCGGCGACGAATGGCAGCGCTTCGCCAACCTGCGGTTGCTGTTCGCGTGGATGTACGCGAACCCGGGCAAGAAGCTCATGTTCATGGGTTGCGAGCTCGCGCAGTGGAAGGAGTGGAATCACGACGCGAGCCTCGACTGGCATCTGCTCGATGAGCCGCTGCATGAAGGCGTGTCGCGGTGGCTCGAGGACTTGAACAAGGCTTATCGCGACGTCGCCGCGTTCCATGAGCTCGACCTGTCCCCCGAGGGATTCGAGTGGATCGACTGCTGCGACACGGAGAACAGCGTCGTCAGCCTGATGCGCCGCGGCAAATCGGAAGAGGACGTGATCGTCGCGGTGCTCAACTTCACGCCGATCCCGCGGCAGAACTATCAGATCGGAATGCCGCGCGGCGGACACTGGCGCGAGCTGCTCAACAGCGACGCAACGGTGTATGGCGGCAGCGGGCAGGGGAACATGGGCGGCGTCGACGCAGCGCCGATCCCGCTGCATGGAAGGAAGCATTCGGTGACGCTGACGTTGCCGCCATTGGGCGCCGTGTTTCTGATCGGAACGCCGGCGTCCCCGCCGGCTGATCTGGCGGCGTCCTCGCCGCCACCAAAGTCGAAACGCACGCGCAAACCAAAGAGAAAATGACCGCCACCCTTCCCCTCGGCGCACACGTCCTCGGCGACGGCCGATGCGAGTTTCGCGTCTGGGCCCCGCATCACGAGCGCGTCGAGTTACTCATCCACGAACAACGCATCGCCATGACTGCGACCCCCGCCGGCTATCACGAAGTCGTCATCAACGATTGCCCGGAAGGCACGCGCTACCTATACAAACTCACCAACGGCAATGAGCGCCCCGATCCCGCATCGCGATCGCAACCCGACGGCGTGCACGCCGCCTCCGAGGTCATCGGCTCCGACTTCGAATGGCATGATCAGCAGTGGAAAGGCGTCGCGCTCGAGGACTACGTCGTCTACGAATTGCACGTCGGCACGTTCACACCGGAGGGAACGTTCGACGCGATCATTCCGCACCTCGATGCGCTGAAGGATCTCGGCGTCACGGCGATCGAGCTCCTGCCGATCGGGCAATTTCCCGGCGCCCGCAATTGGGGGTACGACGGCACGTACGTCGGCGCCGCGCAGCATTCGTACGGCGGCCCGCGCGCGCTCAAGCGGCTCGTCGACGCCTGCCATCATCGCGGCCTCGCGATCCTTCTCGACGTCGTCTACAACCACCTCGGCCCCGAGGGAAACTACCTCTCCGAGTTCGCCCCGTACTTTACCGATCGCTACAAAACGCCGTGGGGACTCGCGCTCAACCTGGACGGCCCGCGCAGCGACGATGTGCGCTGGTTTTTCATCCACAACGCGCTGCAGTGGATCGACGAGTTTCACGTCGACGGTCTGCGCGTCGATGCCGTGCACGCGATCGTCGATCACTCCGCCGCGCCGTTCCTGCAAGACCTCACGGCCGCTGTCCGCCTGTGTGCGGCGAGACTCGGCCGGCGCGTGTACACCATCGCCGAGAGTGATCTCAACGACCCGCGCGTGATCACGCCGAAGGAAGACTACGGCCTCGGCTTCGACTCGCAGTGGGCCGACGATTACCACCACGCGCTGCACACGATTCTCACCGAGGAGCGCGACGGCTACTACGAAGGCTTCGCCGGCGCGCCGAGCGAGCTCGCGCGCGTGCTGAATCACGGATATCTCTTCGTCGGGCAGTACTCGTCATATCGCGGCCGCAAGTACGGCGCGATGCCGAAGACGAAGGACGGCGCGCAGTTCGTGGTGTCGATGCAGAATCACGATCAGGTCGGCAATCGCATGCTCGGCGAGCGGCTCGCGGCGATCGTGTCGATCGACAAAGTGCGCGTCGCCGCCGCGGCGATCGTGCTCTCGCCGTTCCTGCCGATGCTGTTCATGGGCGAGGAGTACGGCGAGAAGGCGCCGTTCCAGTACTTCACCTCGCACGGCGATCCCGATCTCATCGAAGCGGTGCGCAAGGGCAGGCTCGAGGAGTTCGACGATTTCGACTGGCTCGGCGATCCGCCCGATCCGCATGACGAAGAGACGTTCACGCGCTCGAAGCTGAACTGGAACCTGCTGCAGCGCGACGAGCACGCGTCGATCCGCCGCCTGTACAAACAGCTGCTCACGTTCCGCCGCGAGACGCCCGCGCTGCGCAATCTCGATCTCGCGTCGCTCGAGACGTACGCCGACGATCACCGCCGCGTACTGCTCGTGCGGCGCTGGAGCGACGACGATCAGGCGCTGCTCGCGTTCAACTTCGACGAGAAGGCGCATCACATCGAAATGCCGTTTGCGCACGCGCCGTGGCGCGCGCTCATCGACACCGGCGCGAAGCTCGAAGCGAACCGCGTGACGCTGCCGCCGATCTCGTTCGCGCTCTGGCGCGCCTAAGTGTCATTCCGAGCCGCGAAGACGGCGAGGAATCTCCTGCATCGTGCGAGGAAGGGGATCCCTCGCTCCGCTCGGGATGACACATCGTCCGCGGATGACCGTGAACGCCGCGCCGTCGCGCTCGATCACATGCACGAACGGCGTTCCCTTGTACTCCGCCGCGAGTCCCCAGCGCGTCGTCGCGACGTAATAGTCATATTCCGACGGCAGTTGCGGAGGCGATCCCCATTCGCCTTTCAGCGACACGACGAAACGATCGCGCGGCAGGTAGTAACGCAGGCAGCCGATCGACGACTGCGTCGCGGCGACGAGCACGCGCGTCGGCCGATTCGGACACGCGTTCGCGCGCAGCCACGCCGCCGCCTCGCGATAGCTCGACAGCCAGTAGTCGGTGTCGAAGCGCGTCGCGGCGCCGCGCGTTCCGCCCACGAGCTCGTTGTAGTACGTCATCTCGTACGGATGCAGCTTGACGATCGGAATGATCGATAGCGCGAGCACGAGAAGGATCGCCGGCAGCGCGCGCGGCCACCGCCGCACGATCTCGCGCGCCGCGACCGCGCAGCTGACGGCGAAGAACGGCATCAGAAAAAGGAAGTGGCGGATGCCGTCGTAGACGTTCGGCTTCCAGATCGTGAAGAGCACGATCGGGACGATCATCCAGGCGGCGATGAGCGCGCGCGTTCGCCCTCGCATGAAGACCAGGCCGAGGATCGCCAGGATCAGGATCGGCAGCGGCGTCGTGATCGCCAGCATCTCCGCGAGATAGCGCCGCGGCAGGAGGTCGCTGGCGATGAAGCGCCCTTCGAACAGCACCGGCAGTTTCGTGGTGAACGACGCCGCGACACGAATCGCGCGAATCGGATTCAGGATCGGATTCAGATGCGCCCATGGCCACACCGCGACCATCACCGCCCAGGCCACGAGTCCCGCGACCAGCATCTCCTTCCAGCGCCGCGTGAACGCCACGACCACGATCGCCGTCATCACGAAAAACACCGCGCCGCCGGGACGAATCGCGAGCGCCGCTCCGGCGGCAAGGCCGGCGATCACCGCGCTCCGCCATGTCTCCATCCGCGCGAATGCGAGCACGGCCAGCGTGCACGCGCACGCGAACGGAATGTCTTTCGAGTTGACGAACGAGTGCCCCCAGAACTGCGGGAGCATCACCAGCGCCAGTTGCGCGACGAGCGGATCGCTGTCCGCGTGCTTCGCCAGCCGCCCGACGGCGACGATCGTGATCAGCGCCGTGATCGCGATCAGCAAATGGCGGATGTCGTACTTCCATCGAAGAAACGGCGAGTAGACGATCGCGGCGATGGTCTCGAACAGCGGCCCGTAGTACTTGAGGTCCGTGAACTGCTGCGCCGCGTGATCGGTGAAGCCGGAACGGAAGTAGCGCAGCGTCAGCTCGCCGTAGTAGCTCTGCACGGCCTCGTCGAACGTCAGGCCGTAGTGGCGGAACGTGCAGAGCGCGGTGATCCCGTACGCCGTCGGGACGATCGCCTCGCGCAGCCGCTCGTGCATTGCGGCGATGCTACCGCGCGCGCACGGTCGTGCGAATGGTCTTGTTGATCGTGATGACGCGCGGGCGCGTGCTGAACCAGAGCGCGGTCAGGCTGGCGAGGAGCGTCAGCGTGGCGGCGGCGTAGACAAGGCGCGGCCGCCGAGGCGGCGCTTTCAAAGGCGTCTGCCCGACGAATCGGTATCCTTCGCCGCGAACCGTCTCGATGAACCGAGGCGAAACCGCGGAATCGCCCAGCGCCGAGCGCACCTGGCGGATGGCCGTATTGATGCTGTCCTCGAAGCCGACATGAACATCCGGCCAGATGTGCGCGCGGATCTCATCCCGCGTCACGGTCTCGCCCGCCCGCCCGACGAGCAACGCCAGCAGCTTTGCGGCCTGTGCGTTCATCGGCCCTCCAGCTCGAATTCACCGAATTTCAGGTTCATTTCAGGTTCTCTCGGCTCGCAGCGCGGCTATTTTGCGGGCATGCGCCTCTTCTGTGGAGTGACGATTCTTCTAACGCTGTGCGCGCACGCGGAGACGCTTCCGATGCGCACTGTCGACGGACTGCCGGCCGCCGAGATCGCGATCGGCGGCGAGAAAGCGACGTTCATCATCGACGTCGACGCGAATCTCATCGCCATCGCGCCGAGCCTCGTCCAGCGCCTCGGCTTGAAGCCGAACGGCGACACCGTCCGCATTCCCTCCCTTCGCCTCGGCTCGCACGAGCTTCGCGACGTCGAAGCACTCGTCGATCCCTTCCTCGATCGCGTCCATCACGACGGCGTCCTCGGCACGCCCGCCTATGATCGCGTCCTGCTCACGCTCGACTATCCCGCGTCGCAGGTTCGCATCGAGGACGGCTCGTTGAAAGGCGGCCTCGCGTGCTCGCCCGAACTGCCGGACCGCTGCGCGATTCCGATCACGCTCGCCGGCGAGTCACGGCTTGCCATCATCGACACCGCGGCAAAGCGTCCGCTGCTCGTTCCTCGAGACATTGCGCTTCAATTGCGCGAGAAGCAGCACGGCATCGCCGCCGGTCCGCAAACCGGCACCGTCGCGGTCGAAGACGCGACGCTCGACGGCGACATCGTCATCGCCGGCCATCGCGTCGCGTCACCCGCGATCACGATTCACGACCGCCCGCGCATCCTCATCGGCAGCGGCCTGTTGCGCCACTTCATCGTGACGTTCGACCTGCGCAACCGGCGTGTCCTGTTCGCTACCGCGCCAGCACCGCCGAAAACATAGGAAAGACGATTTTCTCCAGCCGCTCCACCACGTGCTCGCGATGATCGCCGTCGTACGCATCGAGCACGTGCGGCACGCGCAGCTCGGCGAGCACGCGCGAGAACGCCGGCGTCGAGACCGGGATGTGCGCGAACTGATCGCTGTAGCCGTAGTCGATGTGCAGGGCGCGCAGCTTGCGCAGGTTGTCGCGATGGCTCGCCGCCGTGCGCATCGGCAACGCGTCGCGCAGCCGCGTGAACGCCGCGTCATTCGGCAGCAACTCGCGTCCCTCCCTGCGGATCGGGACGTCGACGTGCAGCGGAGCGCTGACGTTCGGCACGTGCGACGACAGGAGCGAGAGAATCGCGACCGGATAGAAGTCGCCCTTCTGCAGCGCCGCGTCCGCGTCCTCGTACGACTTGAAGCCGAGGAACGTCATCCACGATTGATAGTTGCCCCAGCCGATGTCTTCGACCGTGTCGAGGCAGCACGGGCTCATGGCGTAGACGGAGAGAAAGACGTCGGGGCGCTCCATGCCGAAGTGGATCGCGCCGTAGCCTCCCATCGAGTGCCCGACGACGCCGCGCGATTCCGGCTTGGCGATCGTGCGATACGTCCCGTCGACGAGCTTGACCAGCTCATCGGCGATGAAATCGCTCCAGCGGCCGGTCACCGGCGAGTTGATGTAGTAGCTGCCGAGGAAGCGGTTGCCCGCGTTCGGCATCACCACGATCAGCGGCTCGATCTTCTTCGCCGCGATGAGCCGGTCGAGCATCTCCGGGATCTTCCAGATGTTGGTCCAGACCTCGTAGTTGTCGGCGATACCGTGCAGCAGAAAGACGACCGGATAGCGCGCCGTGGACGACTCGTAGCCGGGCGGGAGATACACCGCGAACGATTGCGTCGCGGGATCGCCGGTGAGATTGCCCGCGAGCGCCTTCGAGTCGAGCTTCATCACCCGTACATCGGCGGCGAATGCGGACAGCGAAGCGAACAGCACGAGAAGGACGAGAAGGGCGCGTTTCATCGAGTTCCTCCTGGTTGGGCGAGGCCGCGCAAGAGGCGGCGCATGACGCGGTTGTAGAGTTTTCGGAACGCCGCCTGGTCGTCGCCGAAACGACCCAGCGTGTACATCGAGATCATCCCGTGGGCGTGAGACCAGATCGTGAGCGTGACCTCGAGTGCGTCGTCGCGGCGCATGCGCCCGTCCGCCATCTCCTCGGTCACGGCCGTGCGCAACGCGTCGAAGGACGTCGAGCGATGCGCGGCGAAGTCGGCCGGATAGACGCGCGTCTTCACGCGCCGCTGGAGGAACATCAACTCGTAGAGCCGCGGCTCTGCAAGAGCGAAGTCGAGGAAGTGACTCATCACGCCGAGGACGCGGCGGTTGCGGCTCGTGCGCCGCTGGAGATGCTCGGTGAGAATGCCGAATCCGGTCTCGACGATCGTCACCAGCAGCGCTTCTTTGTCGTGGAAGTGCCGGTAGATCGACATCGGCGTGACGTTCAGCTCCGTGGCAATGCTGCGCATCGACACGTCGCTTCCTTCGCGCGCCCGCCGCGTCGCGGCGACGAGAATCTTCTTTCGCGGCTCGCTCATGTATTTTCGGAACGCCGGCGTCCTCGCCGGCTGGACGGGAAGCGTCTCGCTTCCCCGAGGCGGCGGGACGCCGCCTGACCAGCCGCCGGGACGGCGGCGTTCCTTGTATACGCTGTAGACGTATACGCTGTATACCACGATTCGTTCCCGCCGGCCCCGCGGCCCGGGCACTGACGTTGCACTTCGTTCACACAGCAGTGTTTCGAGCGCCCGTCGCCACCTACCGCCTGCAATTCAACGCGCAGTTCACGTTTGCCGACGCGCGAAAAATCGTCCCGTATCTCGCCGAGCTCGGCATCACCGACATCTACGCTTCGCCGATTCTCCGCGCGCGCAAGGGGAGCACGCACGGCTACGACACGGTCGACGCGAACATGCTCAATCCGGAGCTCGGCACCGAGGAGGACTTCACGGAGCTGTGCGCCGAGCTGGCGCGGCACGGGATGGGACTGGTCCTCGACATCGTCCCGAATCACATGGCCGTCAGCCATGAGAATCCGTGGTGGACGAGCCTTCTCGAGAACGGTCCGCAGTCGCGCTTCGTGAACTATTTCGACATCGACTGGCGGGACGACAAAGTCCTCCTGCCGATCCTCGGCCGTCCGTACGGCGAGGCGCTCGACGCGAAAGAAATCCGCCTCGGCTTCGACGCCGAGGGATTCTTCTTCTCGTACTACGACAAACGATTGCCGCTCGCGCCGCAGTCGTATCCGTTGGTCCTGCGCGAGTGCGTCGAGACCGTGCCGGTGGAGGGCGTCGGCGTTGAACTGCGCGATCTCGTGCAGGACGAAACGGTCCTCACGAACAGCAAGTTTCTCAAGGAAACGCTGCTGCGGATGTACGAGCAGTCGGATGAGTTTCGAAGCTCGCTCGATGGCGCGGTGTGGCAGTTCAACGAAGACGTCGATCGCCTCGATGCGCTGCTGTCCGCGCAGTGGTACCGGCTCGCGTACTGGCGCATCGCCAGCGAGACGATCAACTACCGGCGCTTCTTCGACGTCACTGACCTTGTCGGCATCCGCGTCGAGAATCCCGAGGTCTTCGAGGCGCGTAACCGCCGCATCCTCGATCTCATCGCCGAGGGGAAAGTAACCGGACTGCGCGTCGATCACATCGACGGCCTGCACGATCCCGCCGGATATCTCACACGCCTGCAGCACCGCCTCGGCGAGCCGATGTACGTCGTCGTCGAAAAGATCCTCGCGCCCGATGAAACGCTGCCCGCGTCGTGGCCGGTTGCAGGAACGACGGGCTATGACTTTCTCGACATCGTCAATCGTGTGTTCGTCGACAGTGGAGGACAGGCACTCCTGCCTGTCCAGACGCTTCCTTTCGATGATCTCGTGTACGAGCGCAAAAAGCAGGTCATCGATCAGCTGTTCTCCGGCGAGATGCGCGCGCTCGGCACGCACCTCGGTACGCTCGCCGCCGCCGACCGCAACGCGCGCGACTTCGCGCCGAGCGAGCTGCTCGCTGCGCTCGTCGAGATCACCGCGTGCATGCCGGTCTATCGCACGTACATCCGCGACGAGATCTCGGATTGGGATCGCGAGATCCTCGGACGCGCGCTTCGCGAAGCGCAGCGCCGCTCGTCGCTCGAAGAACGCATCTTCAAGTTCGTGCGCCGCGTGCTGCATCTCGAAGTGCCGTCCGCGTCCGGCTTCGTCATGCGCTGGCAGCAGTTCACGCCGCGGGTGATGGCGAAGGGGGTGGAGGACACCGCGTTCTACAATTACAACCGCCTCGTCTCGCTGAACGAAGTCGGCGGCGATCCGGGACGCATTTCAGCCGATCCCGTGGCCGAGTTTCACGCGCGCAACGAGCGGATCGCGCGCGACTGGCCGCACACGATGAACGCCACGTCGACGCACGACACCAAACGCGCCGAGGACGTGCGCGCGCGGATCAATGTGCTGTCGGAGATTCCGGACGAGTGGCAGCGCGCGCTGAAGCGATGGAAGTGTGCGTCGAACGAAGAGCTGCTGATCTATCAGACGCTGGTCGGCGCCTGGCCGATCGACGCCGATCGCCTGACGGCGTACGTCGAGAAAGCCGCGCGCGAGGCAAAGACGCACACCAGCTGGCTGTCGCCGAACCTCGAATACGAATCGTCGCTCAAAGAATTTGCCGCGCGGTTTCTCGAGCGATGAGCGGTTCATGAAGTCATTCCTGACGCTTCTACCGGCGCATCGCCTTTCACGGCTTCCTCAACTCCCTCGCGCAAGTCGTGCTGAAAATCTTCTCGCCCGGCGTTCCTGATTTCTATCAAGGCACCGAGTTGTGGGACCTCAGCCTCGTCGACCCCGACAACCGCCGCCCCGTTGATTACGCGTCTCGCGCTGACGCGCTCCACCGCCTGCCGCTTCGTAAGTGGGAAGACGGCAGCATCAAACTCTTCGTGACCGCGCGGTCTCTCGCTGTCCGCGCGCGCCACGCGACTGCCGCGTATCGCGCGCTCGACACCGGCACTCCGAACGCGGTCGCGTTTCTGCGCGGTGATGACCTGCTCGTTGTTGTCCCGCGTCTGATCACGCAACTCGTAAAACCACCGCGGCTTCCGATCGGGGACGTGTGGCGTGATCACGCGCTCGATGTTGCCGGGCGGTGGAGGAATGTGTTTACGGAGGAGGTCGTCGAAGGTGCGCCGCTGGCGCTGCGGAACCTATTGGGGTCGTTTCCGGTGGGGGTGTTCGAGAGGGCGTAGAATCTTTGTATGAGCACCGCAACGGCGAAAAAGCTGACGTACGACGACTACGTCAATCTACCCGATGACGGCAAGCGCTACGAGATCATCGACGGAGAGCTGTACGTGAATCCTTCGCCGAACATGAAGCACCAGCGCGTGCTGGGCAACCTCTTTGTCTCTTTGACGACGTTTGTCGAGAAACACAAGCTAGGCTTGGTTTTCGTGGCACCGTTCGATGTGGTGATGTCCGACATCAACGTCGTGCAACCCGACATCCTGTTCATCAGCAAGGAGCGAATGGACGTCCTCACGAAAGCGAACGTGCAGGGCGTTCCCGATATCGCCATTGAAGTCCTTTCTCCCGGGACGCGCCGGAAAGATCAGACAAAGAAACGACAAGCGTACGAACGGCACGGTGTACAGGAGTACTGGATCGTCGACCCCGAGGATGACTCCATCCGCATCCTTCGCCTCAGCGGCCGGAAATTCGATTACATCATTGTCGGCGGCAACATCCGGTCGCCTCTCCTGCCGGGGTTCTCGCTTCCGCTGAAAAAACTGTTCGCGATGCCACGGATCTAAAATAGGCAAGTGACCGACCCCCGCCCCCTCATCTGCGATCTTGCCCGCTCGTTCTACGACCTCGGGTGGGTGAGCGGCACGGGCGGGGGCATCTGCATCCGCGAGGGCGAGCGCGTGATCGTTGCGCCGAGTGGCGTGCAGAAGGAGCGGATGCGGGCGGAGGACATGTTCGTGATCGGGCTCGACGGCTCCGTGATCGAGCGTCCGGCGGAATCCGGCGCTGCGGCCGTCGGAGTGCAGCGCGTTGTTTTTGAAGGCGATCCAGCTACGCGGCGCGGGGGCGGTGATTCACACGCACTCGACGCATGCAGTGATGGCGACGCTGTTGTTCGGGACGGAGTTTGCGGTCAGCCATCTCGAGATGATCAAGGGCATCGAGGGGATGCAGTATCACGATCGGCTGGTGGTGCCGATCATCGAGAACACGGCGCGCGAGTGCGATCTCGCGGATGCGCTCGAGGCGGCGATCGTCGCGTATCCGGCGACGCAGGCGGTGCTGGTGCGGCGGCACGGCGTCTATGTCTGGGGCGCGGATTGGGTTCGCGCGAAGACGCAGGCCGAGTGTTATGACTATCTGTTCCGGGCCGCGGTGGAGATGCGGCGGCTCGGGATTCCGACGGTGCAGGAGACCGAACATGCGAGCGTACCGATTCGAGCAGCCGGAATCCGCGGTGACGCCTGACGAGCTGGCGCGTCGCGGCATTCTGTCGTGGGCCGTTCCGGAGGACGAGACGGAGCGCGCGGCGCTCGTCGCGTCGGTGTGCGCCCAGCACGGATACGTCGATCAGGATTTCATCGAACTGAAGCCCGACACGCCGAACCTCGAAACGATCTGTGCGAAATTCGATCGCGAGCATTACCACACCGAGGATGAAGTGCGATTCGTCGTCGAAGGCGAGGGCATCTTCGACGTGCGCGACGGCACGGACGAGTGGGTGCGCATCGAAGTGACGCCGGGCGACATGATCGTCATCCCCGCGCGCACGTATCACCGGTTCTATCTCACCGACTCGAAGCACATCCGCTGCATGCGCCTCTTCGCGAATCACGACGGCTGGTCGCCGTTGTATCGGGAAGCGTAGCGGCTAAACCCGGCCGGTAAGCTCGGCCAGTCGCCGTAACTTCTCCGCGTGCTCGCGCGTGAGCGCGCCGGGGCGGAGGCGCCAGGTCCAGTTGCCGCGGCTCGCGCCGGGGCGGTTCATGCGCGCTTCGCTGCCGAGGTCGAGGATGTCCTGCGCGGGCACGATCGCCATCTCCGCGACGGATGTGTATGCCGCGCGGATGAGGCACTGCGACACGCTCTCGCTGTCGCATCCGAGGTACGCGTTCGCCGCGTCGCACTCTTCGGCGGATGCTGATGCGTACCAGCCACGCGCGGTGTCGTTGTCGTGCGTGCCGGTGTAGGCGACGGTGTGCGGCTCGTAGCGATGTGGGAGGTGCGGGCTGTCGTTCTGCGCGAATCCGAACTGCAGGATGCGCATGCCCGGAACGCCGATCGCGCGGCGAAGCTCGTGGACGTCTTGTGTGATGAAGCCGAGGTCTTCGGCGATCAGCGGCAGGTCGCCGAGCGCTTCGCGCAGTGCGTCGAATAGGGCGATGCCGGGTCCCGGCCTCCATTGCCCGTGCACGGCGGTCGGCTCATTCGCGGGGATCTCCCAGTAGGCGGCGAAGCCGCGGAAGTGATCGAGGCGCAGGAGATCCGCGAAGCGAAGGTTCGTCCGCACGCGCGAGATCCACCAGCGGAAGCCGTCTTCGCGCATCGCGTCCCAGCGATAAAGCGGATTGCCCCAGCGTTGCCCGGTGTCGCTGAAGTAATCGGGCGGCACGCCGGCGACGAAGGTCGGATGGCCGCCTTCGTCGATCGCGAACAGCTCGCGGTTTCCCCACACGTCCGCGCTGTCGCACGCGACGTAGATCGGCACGTCGCCGATGATGCGGATGCCGCGCGTGTGTGCCGCCTCGCGCACCGCGGCCCACTGGCGGAAGAACAGGAACTGGACGAACTGCCAGAAGCGGATGTCGTCCGTGTACTTTTCCCGCGCGCGTTTGAGCGCGGCCGGCTCGCGCCGCACCAGCTTGCGATCCCAATCCCACCACGGCGCGCCGCCGGCGTGTTTCTTCAGCGCCATGAAGAGCGCGTAGTCGTCGAGCCATTGGCGATGCTCGCCGATGAACGCATCGAGCGCCGCGTGCTCATCGAATCTCTTCCACGCTTCACGCAGCAGCCGGTACTTGAGCTCCGCGACGCGCTCGAACTCGACGTGCTCGTCATCGAATGCCGGAACGTCCTCCGATGGCAGAGAGATCAGCAGCGGATTTCCGGCGAATGACGACACGCATCCGTACGGCGAATTTCCGTAGCCGGGCGGATTGAGCGGCAGCACCTGCCAGAGGCGCATGCCGGCGTTCGCGGCCCAATCGAGAAAGCGAAACAGCTCGTCGCCGAGGTCGCCGATGCCGTAGCGGCCGGGCAGCGACGTCGGATGGAGGAGGACGCCGGCCGCGCGATGTTCGCTCGCTGTGTGTGTCGAGGTGTGCATCGTTCTAATGTGTCATCCCGAGCGCTAGCGAGGGATCCCCTGATCGAGGGGATTCCTCGCCGGCTGCGCGGCTCGGAATGACACCTTCAAAGGCAAGCTTCTCCCCCAGCGAATCGAACAGCTCGAGCCAGCGCCGCGACGCGTGCCCGTTGCCGGACGAGGCCTCGATCGCGGGGCGGACCATGGAACGCATGCGGTAGTAGCGGTTTTGCGCGCGGCGCAAATCGGCGCCGAGATCGAATTCGCGCACGATACCGGCCAGCGTCTCGAAGAGCTCCAATCGATCGAGATCTTCCGGATGTTCCTGAAACCGGACCGCGGCGCGCTCGATGGCGTGCTTGAACGAGAGCAGCGTCGTCTCGTCGAGCGTGACACCTTCGTCGCTCGCCTCCCGCAGTCTCGCTTCGACCTCCGCCACCGCCACGCCCTCCTCGGCGAGCATGCGCCGAAGCTGCAAATTGAGATCGAACTCCGCCGCGGTTTGCAGGACCTTCGGAACGGGAATGCCGAGGCGCGCGTGAAAGCGCATCAGCGGATCGTAGCGCTCGTGCAGCTGGCGGAATGCCGATTCTGCCTCTTCGAGCGTCGCGTTGAGCAGCTCGTGCAGGATGCGTCGCTGCTCGTCGCGGAACAGCGAGCGGATCGAGATCGGGATTCTGCCAAATCGCTGATCGAGCAGGCGGATGATGGCGGGAATCCCGCCCGGCTCCATCACCTCGGCGAGCTGCGCGCGGGTCTCGTCGTAGTCGCTTTCGGCGCGGACGACCCGCACGCCGCCGGTCAGCTCCGTCTCGCCGAGGTGGAGGACCGCGAGCTCGAAACGCTCGGACTCGCGCGTCACGATCGAGCGCACCTCGATCGAACCGATCGCGAGTCGCGCGCGGCCGGCCTTGTGAATCTCGAAGTCGTGGCGATGCACGTCGTAGCAATAGACGCGCGTGTCGTCGTCGAACGAATCGAACAGCGACAGCACCGCGTAGTGCGCCGCGACGCGGGCGAGATCGAGTCGCGCGGGGATGACCTCGCGCTCGTAGATGTCGCGCGCGGTGCCGCGCTCGGGATGATTGCTGCGCGCGGTCGAGATGCGCTCGAGGAACGGGCGCTCCAGCTCGATGCCCGAGACGTGTTCCGCGAGTTGAATCGCACGGCCGGCGTAGTGCAGAACCTGGACCGTCTCGATGCCGGAGATGTCGCTGAAGAACCAGCCGCAGCTGGTGAACATCAGCATCGCGTTGCGCTGCATCTCCAGCAGCTCCAGCGCCTGCTGCGCGCTGCGCGAGGCGCGCGTGCAGTGCGCGTCGAGAAAGCGGGCGACGTTGTCGTCGGAGCGATCGAGGATGACGTCGATGTAGTCGTCGCGCGCCTGCCATGGATCGTGAAACGCCTGACGCCCGTAGCGCTCGTAGATCGCGGCCAGCTCGTCGCGCAGCCAGTCGAGCGCGTTGCGCAGCGGCTTGCGCCACTGCTGATTCCAGCCCGGCGACGAATACGTGTTGCAGCCGCAGTCGCTGCGCCATCGCTCGATGCCGTGCGCGCAGCTCCACGCTGTGCGCTCCTTGATCTCGACTTCGTGCGCAGGCGGATGGCGCTCGAGATGCTCGGCGTAATTCGTCAGCTGCGCGAGGCGGTTGTCTTCGATGAACCGCAACGCGTAGGCGAGGGCCATCTCGCCGAAGCGGTGATGGTGGCCGTACGTCTCGCCGTCGGTGGCGATGTTGACGAGCTGCGTCTCTGCATCGTGGAACGCACCAACGATGCGAAGCGCGAAGTTCTCGCCGCGCGCGAGTAGGCGCTCGAATGCGACCGCGCGCGAGATCGGGCCGTCGTAGAAAAAAATCGCGATGCTCGCGCCGGACGGCAGGCGGCAAAGGTACGGAACCGTTGGATCGATGGGACCCGGATGGCGCCATCGCGCGGCCTGCTGCGGCTCGAGAATCGTGAATGCGATTCCTTCCGCGGCGAGCGCTTCGAGCGACGCGATGTCGACCGCGGTCTCAGGCAGCCACATGCCCTCGGGCTTGCGTCCGAATCGATGCTGAAAATCGCGGATGCCCCAGCGCACCTGCGTCCGCTTGTCGCGGTCGTTCGCGAGCGGAAGGATGATGTGGTTGTACGCCTGCGCGATCGCGCAGCCGTGGCCGGAGAAACGCTGCTTCGAAATGCGGTCGGCTTCGAGGATCGACGCGTACGTCTCCGGCGCCGCGGATTGCAGCCAGCTCAAGAGCGTCGGTCCGAAGTTGAAGCTGATCGATGCGTAGTTGTTGACGATGCGGCGGATGCGGTCGGTGTCGTCGAGAATGCGCGCCGACGCATTCGGCTCGTAGCATTCGACGGTGATGCGCTCGTTCCAGTCGTGATAGGGAAACGCGGAGTCCTGCGTCTCCACCGCCTCGAGCCACGGATTCTCGCGCGGCGGCTGGTAGAAGTGCCCGTGGATGGTGATGAAGCGCTCGCCGCTCACGGCTGCGGATCGTATTACAAGCACGCTTCGACGCGTTTCGCGAGCGCGTTGACGTCGAGCGGTTTGCGCATCACGCCGCGCACGAGGGCGGGGAAGCGATGCTGGATCTCGTCGCTCGGCACGGCGTCGTCGGACATGCTGGTGATGACGAAGACCGTCGGCGGATGTTCGAGCGACCTGACCGAGGGATCGGATGTGAGCGCCTGGAGCGAGGAAAGGAAATCGACGCCGCTCATGTGCGGCATCATCAGGTCGAGCAGGACGACCGCGTAATCCCTGGTCGCGATCCGATGGAGCGCCTCCGCGCCGTCGCGCGCCGTGTCGACTTCCATGTGCGCGTGCGCCGAGAAGTACTCCACCAACAGACCACGGATTGCGTCGTCGTCTTCAACCACCAGCAGAGTCCCATGTGGCATCGGCGGCGCGTTCCGAGCCGGACTAAAGCACGACTCAGGCCCGAAACGTGGGGCGGACAGGCAGGAGAGCCTGGCCTCCAATGAAGCGCCTTCGTTTAGCTGCCCGGATCGGAACGGAGCGTCGGCGCAAAAGACCGGCGACGTACAGGCGCCGGTCGTCGGCGCGCCGCAGATAACGACGCCGCTTGCGCCGACACGCTCCAGCGACCGCGTTACCAGAGTTCGGCAGCCGGAGACCGACGCTGCACGTCCCGCGTGATGCCCTATTGCTATACTTGCGTCTGCTCTGGCAGAGAACGATGAAGCTAAATTTACGATTCGATCCGACCCACTGGGTCTATCTGCTTATACATGTAATCATCGCGGCGACTGGGATTTTTTTGATTCGGGCGACTGACAACACTGTTTGGCTCGGAATAGGAACCTCCCTTATAGCCACCGGGATAACAGGGTGGACAGTTTTTCTCTACATTTTCGTCACGCGTGAAATCAGCGCACAAATGCGCGTGGTGACCGAATTTGGCATCACGAATGTCTTCGATGCTCGGTCCGTGCGCATTCGCAATGAATACGACAAGCGATTAGACGGAGCGCGCGAGCACATAGATATTTTGGGTTATGGGTTGCGTGCCTTGCGTGAAGACTACTACGATCAGTTTGCGAGTTGGCGGGAACGTGCGCACGTGAGAATACTCCTTCTGGATCCGAACTTTCCGACCCCCGATGCATCATTTGCATCCCAGCGAGATCTAGAAGAGCGACAGAATTCTGGTGTAATAGCTCAGGATGTGCGTAATTTCATTACGGCAGTATTGCCAATAATGAATTCGCAAGGACGTTTTCCTTTTGAGGTCAAGTTGTACAGATGCTTACCAGCGATGAATATCTTTCGTGTTGACGACGAGATATTCTTTGGACCTTATTTGTTGAAGCAGCCGAGCCGAAATTCACCGACTATCGTGCTTCGTCGCGGTGGGATTTTGTTCGAACGAGTAATCAATCAGTTCGAATCGATCTGGGCTGATCCGAACTTGGCAGTCGCCGTGTCAGATGTACCTTGTTGATGAGAGTTATTTCTTACCCGCGGATCCATATAGCGCTCGCCGACTTAGCGGGTGTGACACATCGCCGGTTTGGGGGTAGTGGCTTTGCCGTTGATGGGCTACCGACGGTTGTTCGTGTCTGGCGGAGTCGAGAGTCGCGGGTTCAACTGCAGGCGGCCGTAGACCAAGCAACATTGCAGCAGGTGGAAGATCTTTTGTTTCGCGCTCGCTCGATAATCAGGCGGGTAAGTGTTGTACTTGAATCTGCCCCACCTCAGCATGTCGGTCTGGGGTCGAAAACGGCAATCATCGCTGCGGTGTCGCTGGCGTTGTATCGTCTGGCGGGTCGTAATGCGACGCGCACCGAGATCCAGCGTCTTAGCGGCCGCGGTGGAGCGTCCGGTGTAGGCATCAACACGTTTTTCGACGGTGGTTTTGTAGCTGATGCGGGCCACGCGAACGATTTCGGTGCGTCATTTCGTCCTTCGTCGGCTATGAAGGGACATCGTCCACCACCGGTAATCGCGCGTCATTCGGTACCCGCCGCGTGGCGTGTGACCTTGCTGCTGCCGAGTGGTAACAAATATACCGGTGCTAGTGAGAGGCGATTCTTTGAGCAAAATACTCCGATAACACCGTCTGCCGCACTCCGAACGATTGCGTTGCTGTACCACGGAGTTGCAACTGCTATCGTAACGGCTGATTTACAGTTGCTTGCAGATTCACTAAAGCAAATCCACCGGACGGGCTTTAAACACCGAGAATTGCTCGGGCAGTCTGACGGCGTGCGCCGCATCCTGCTCAGCCTTCAACGCATGTCGATCGCGGCTGGCATGAGTAGCATGGGGCCGTTGATCTACGCTCTTACTGATACAGATCGCGATTGTGAGGCGGTATTGGCAGTGGCTCGTACGCAACGCGTGAGCATACTTGGAAGCTTCCAGGCGCGAAACGCCGGGTATGAGGCGTCTGATGCCTGATCCTGAGCGACCGTTTTTACGTGAAGCGTTTTTGTTAGGCGAGCGGGTCCTGGAAGTATTTTTCCATACATCCAATGTCGATAAGTTTCTGCAAGCGCGCCTCGTATTTGATCGCGTCGGCCTGAGATTGCAGCACTTTCGCTCTAGCACGGAGCCTTACGCAGAAGATTATTCACTAGGCAAGGAGCGTCTGCTTACGCGCGCCATCGATGAAATCAAGGCACGGTTGGGGCGCGGCACGGTGTTTTTCGTTGAGGACACATCGCTTCGCTTAGAGGCCTTGAGTACCACCGACGACTATCCAGGTTTGGCCGTGAAGGAATGGTTCGCTAATACAACGTTTGAGCAACTGGATTCGCAGCTTATGAAGGCGGGCCGAGATCGGCGCGCTGTAGTCAAGTCGGACATTGCTCTTCATCTCCCTGGATTGCGCCGCCCTGTGCTGTTCCATGGAGAGACACATGGAATTGTCGCGTCGACGCCGCCCTCATTCGGCCAGTCGATGCAGCATCCGTGGTTGACGCCCAACAGCTTCAATGGCTGGTTAATACCACAAGGCGCCGCGAAACGCTTAGGAGAAATGTCATTCGAGGAATCGTGGAAGCACGACTTTCGTGTCCGTGCGTTGCTTCAGTTGGTCAATCGGCTGGAAGAATACGCGGTGATCGTGAACTTGTCACCGCCTGCTTATTCTCGTCGCGTAAAAGTGTCGATTGGCGGACAGAAAACGTTATGGCGGTCGGACCGCGAAGTGATTGTTGTCGTCGGGAATACCTGCGCCGGCAAAACCACATTTGGCGAGCGAGCTTCCGATCAACATAGCTTTCGCTTCCTGGAAGCAAGTGCTGTCTTGAGGATGCTAGCCGAAGGGGTAACCGATCCTACTCTTACTCCTTTTGAGACGGCGGATGCGTTTCTCGGAGCGCATGGCGCTGATGTCGTCGCTCGCAAGGTAGTCGAAATACTTGAGCTTGAGACTGAGCGTAACGTAGTCATTAGCGGCTTTCGCGCCGTGGAGGAGATTGACTTGATACATCAAGTCATTCCTGATGCAAGGGTTGTACTAATTGAGGCAAGTGAACGTACCCGTTTTGAACGGCACTTAGCGCGCGGTCGCCTTGATGGAATAACGACGGTTGCTGCCTTCAGAAAGTTAGATGAGCAGCAGGGAATGTTTGGGTTGTTGCGTGTTGCCGAGGAATTTGCCGATATTCGTGTAATAAATGAGGGTATCCTGCCAAGTTATTGGGCGCAGGTTGATGCCGTTATCCAAGGTAAGCAATATGGTGCGCCGCCTGGGATCGTATGGAATGTCCAGCCGCCGCTACCACCCGAGCGAAGTCAGACATATCATACTCTGCGCTCCTTGGAACTCGCTGGACGACCGTTGGACTGCTACGAGATTGAAGCCGCAACAGAGGAAGCGGGGCATCGCATCAGATATAACAACGCGAATAAGGTGTTAAAGCGAAATCCTGCCCTTGCACGGCGAATTGATACTCCTGGTATGCGAGTGCGGTATGAGATACTCAATGCCGGTCGCACATACCTAAGATACCTGGAGCGAGCCCCGCCAACATCAGCGGGGACGAAAAATAAATAAATATTCCAGTACGTAGCGGCGGTGCGCGCGCTTCTTGGCGAGCAAACTTGAGCGGCCGAGCACATGAAGCTCGGCGTCCTCGTAAAGTTTTGCTACTTCTGGATGGTGCGCATTACTGACGAGAACCAACGCCCCGCGCCGTGAAGCCGCCCGTGCGGCGTCGGCAAGGCGTAGCTGATCGCGCCAGCTGAAGTTGCGTTCGTTGTAACGCACAAACCCGTTATTGTCGTGCGCGACTGTATATGTGGGATCGCAATACACCAGATCGCCGAATTTGGGACGCTGCAGCACGCTTTCGAAGTCCGCTACGCGGAGGTGGGTATTGTGCAGCGCTAGAGAGGCACGTTCGAGTAGATCACTTTCATGGAGGATGCGCGGAGTGCGGTCTCCACCGCCGTATGGAACATTGAATACGCCGGCTCGGTTTACTCTGTATATCCCGGCATAGGCCGTCCGATTTAAATACAAGAAATTTACTGCTCGGTCGATGCGTGAAGATGGTCGCCGCTGTCGTACGTCATAGAATATATCTCTCGTCACGGGCATCCGCTGCAGTCGCCGCATGATCTGGGAATGGTGGTCGCGCACCTGCTCGTATGTGTTGATTAGTTCGCCATTGACGTCCGAAAGGTGTGCGCTGCGAGGGCGAAGCGCAAAAAAAAGAGCGCCGCCACCAAGGAATGGCTCGTAATATCGCCGAACTGGTATTCCGACGATAAGATCTCTAATGTACTTGACGAGCCATCTCTTACCGCCTGGCCACCGCAGAAACGGTGCCGTACCTAATCTGTCAGCCGTGGTGCTGGATCTCAAGCTCACATCATCATCATACTTAACTGTAGCGCCGCTTACCGCTCATTACGCCGTGGGGCGAGAGACAACAGCGCTGAGTAACGGTCGCACCATCTCCAACTGCCGCACGAACTTCGTCGCGCCGGCGCGCTCGAGAAACGCCGCGAGCCCCAGGCCGCGCTCGTCGACGTTCATGATGCGCAGCGGTTTTTGCGCGACCGCCGCCGCGGCTTGCAGGAGGCGCGTGCCGAGTCCCTTTCGACGCGCTTCACGGCGCACGGCGAGTTGCGGCATATCGCCGTTGCTCGGGAAGACGATCACGTAGCCGTCGTCGTTGCCGAGCGTCACGTGCGTACTCTCCGCGCGCGCGATGGAGGCGGCGGAGTTTTGCCAGCTGGGCTGGACGTCCCACCAACGGCTCAAAGGCTCAAAGGCGCAAAGGCTCAAAGAGGTTCCACTTTGAGCCTCTGCGCATTTGAGCCTTTGAGCCTCCGCTGCTCGTACTTCCACGATTGCAATCCGCGCGTCACCGCGAATCCTTCGCTTTCATACAGCGCATACGCGCGCTCGTTCGCTTCGAGCACTTCGAGCACGTACTCGGTGCAGCCGTGCTCGCGCAGCAGCGGGTAGCACGCGCGCATGATCTCGCGGGCGAGGCCGTGGCGGCGGTGGGTGGGAACGACGCCGGTGCCGCTGTCGTAGCCGCGCGTGCCTTCGACGCCGTTGAGCGTGAAGGCGACGATCTGCTGGCCGTCGAATGCTGCGAGCGAGGCCTCGGGGACCCATCCGCGGCGCGTCAACATGTCGTGGAGCTGCTCGCGTGTCGGCTGCAGCGGGACGACGTAGTCGCTGAACGCCGAGACGAACGCGGGGAACACCGCGTCGAAGTCGGCGGCCTTGAGCGCACGGATCGCGCGGATCACCATCCCATTCGCTCGCGGAGCGACGTGATGTGCGCGATGTGGTGCCGGCTGTGCCATTCGTACATCGCCACGAGCCAGTCGAGCGTCTGCACGCCGTCATGCTCGGGATGTTTGAACGTGCGGCCGAAGTCGGCCGGCGGCATCGCGCGCATGAGGCCCGCCCAGCGCTCGGTCAGCGAGTCGAGCAGCGTGAGTGAGACTTCGACCGGCGTCGTGCGGATGTCGGCGAGCTTGGCCCATTCCGATTCGTCGTACGGACAGATCACCGGCTGCTGCACCGTCAGCGCCTGCTTGAGGCGAATGTAGGCGTTGAGATGACTGTCAGGGACGTGATGGACGACCTGCCGTACGGTCCAGCCGCCGTCGCGATACGGCGTGTCGAACTGCGCGTCATCGAGTCCCGCGACGGCTTCGCGCATTCGCGCGGGCGCGGCGGCGATGACGCCGATCATCGCTGCGCGCTCGTCGTCGGAGAGCTCGTTGCGCGGCTGAAATTTGCCGACCGGATATCGCGGATCGCTCATGATCCGCGAAGTTTATCGCTTACAGCGCAGCGAGCGCGGCCGCGTAGTACTTCTTGATCGTGGCCACGTACTCGGTCGCTTCCTCGGTCGCGTTCGGTCCTTCTTTGGCCACGCGCACCGGGCCGGCGTTGTACGCCGCGAGCGCGTATTCGATGTTGCCGTCGAACTGCTCGAGCAGCTTGCTCAGGTATTTCACGCCGCCGAAGACGTTCTGCCGCGCGTCAAACGAGTCCTCGACGCCAAGCGACCGGGCCGTTTTCGGCTTCAACTGCATGATCCCCTCGGCGCCGATGCGCGACACCGCGCGCGGGTTGTATCGCGACTCCTTGAACGCCACCGACGCGACGAGGTTCGGGTCGACGCCGTACTTCGCCGACGCCTCGGTGATGATCTGCGCGAGATAGTGGGGGACGGGCAACGGCAGAGCATGCGCCGCAAGCGGACGCGGCTCATTCGCGAACATCGGCATGGCAAGCGCGGCAAAAATCAAGAACGCAGGCAGACGAAGTTTCATCCGTTTTCCCTTCCCCGTATTCAGTTGTGTTGTGTACGAGGGAAAACGAAGGGAGAGGGGGAAGTACTCCCGGTTGGGTCCGCCTCAGCTTGGTCGCGCGACGACCTCGGGCAACGCATCATACGTGCGGCCGTTCAGCTCGCGACCGTACTTCTTCTTGCGAACACCTCCCCACTGTTTGAAAAAGAAGGGAACCGCCGCCGCCTCGCATTGCGCGAGCAGAGACTCGACCCATGCGCGCTGCATTGGGCGAGCGCGCGGCCCGGATTCGCCACCGACAATGACCCATGCAATTCCGGACAGGTCAAGCTCTCCGAGATCCTCCAGCAGCGGTTCGATCGACAGGAAACGAACTTGCGTCTGCGCCTGCCTGAGGTGTTCGATCCGCGGGATGCCATGCTTGCGATCTTCGACGCTGACTCCCCACCAGATGTGCGAGCACTTGGCCACGCGGGCGAGCTCGCCGTTCAGCAAGTCGCGCAAACGCTCGGAGCGTTTTGTGAGGACTTGATAGATGTGCCAGTTCGCCCGGCGCATCACGTCCGCGACTTGCGCGATGTACGAGTCCGGCACACCCTGATGAAACAGATCGCTCATCGAATTGACGAATACGGTTCTGCTCCTCGACCAGCGAAGTGGCTCTTCGAGCTTGGACGGAACCAGCCGGAGATCAAAGCCCTGTTGATAGGGATGATCCCGTACGCCCCGGAACCGTTCCGCGAAGGTTTCGGCATAGCAGTTTTTGCAGCCGGGACTGATCTTGGTGCAGCCGCGTACCGGATTCCACGTCGCGTCCGTCCATTCGATTCGTGAGCGATCGCTCATTACCCGTACCCCTTGTCGCGATAGTCGTTGAAGATCCAATCGACGATTTTGCGTCCAGTCGCGTTATTGCCGGCAAAGAAGAGGTAGTAGACGATAGAGCGCTGAGTATTCTTCATCGCGAGTGGCGGCGGAACGAAGCCGAACCCTGCAACCTCTTGCAATCGAATGCGAAAAGCGTCGGCGAGCTCGCGATTCTCCACTTTCACTTCTGAGGTCTCGAACAGTCCGGGAGTCGATCTGTACGCAGTCGACTTCCATGACTCATCGCCCCAGAATCTCGTCATCTACGCGACCTTTGTGTCCGAAGCCTTCGGGTGTAAGACATTGCGATTCATGTCCATGATCGGGAAATTCAGAAAGATCTCCACGCTCTTCATGCGGCCTGCTTCGGCAATCACCTTCCAATCGAGTTGAAGGCTGTAAGGGTCGAGCAAGCAGAGCGCTCGTCGATAATCTTCCACTGCGCACGAGGAAACACGTCCCGCAGCAAGATTTCGTTGCAGTCGCCTTCGTGGATGTGAACGTTCGGGCGAGCCGCTGCGAGCTCCTGAAGAGAACGAATCTTCGCTGAGTCGAGGTCGATAAAGTGATACTCGTCAAACGGAGGCTTTACCTCGAGCGCACGCGCGGGACTTCCCATCACTTCTTCGCCGGTCGTGCGGGAGACGTGTTTTCCGCTGCCGGCAAACGCGTCGACATAAAGCGTGCGGAAGCCCAATGACTGCTTTTTCAGGATTCGCGTGTATTCCGGCCAGTACCTTCGAAGAAGGTCGAGCTTAATCTCCGACCAGAAGCCAATCTCGTCGTGCGTGGTTTCGCCGACGGCAGCGTGCACCTTCTTCCTGCTTGCCATGAACAGGCAAGAGTGTACAAAAACTTGTGCAGTTTCAACCCGCTCTACAGCCGACAGAGCCCGCTATACGTCTCCGGCCGCCGATCCCGATAAAACTGCCACGTGTTCCGCACTTCGCGGATCTTGTCCATGTCGAGCTCGGCGGTGACGAGGGCGTCTTTGTCGCGGTCGGCGATGCTCATGATCTGGCCGCGCGGGTCGCAGAAGTAGCTCTGGCCGTAGAACTCGCCGATGTTCCACGGACCTTCGAATCCCACGCGATTGATCGCGCCGACGTAGTAGCCGTTCGCGACTGCGTGCGCGGGCTGCTCGAGTTTCCAGAGATACTCGGAGAGCCCGGCAACCGTTGCTGACGGATTGAACACGATCTCCGCGCCGGCGAGGCCGAGCTCGCGTGCGCCTTCGGGGAAGTGGCGGTCGTAGCAGATGTAGACGCCGATCGTGCCGACCTTCGTCTTGAACACCGGGTAGCCGAGGTTGCCGGGGCGGAAGTAGAACTTCTCCCAGAAACCGGGGGCGACGTGCGGGATGTGGTTCTTGCGATATTTGCCGAGGTACGTGCCGTCGGCGTCGATCACGGCGGCGGTGTTGTAGTAGACGCCGGTCGACTCCTCCTCGTAAATCGGCACGACGATGACCATGTTGTAGCGCGCCGCGTACTCCTGCATCAGCTTCGTCGTCGGGCCGTCAGGAATCTGCTCGACCGAGTCGTACCAGCGCGTGTTCTGTTCCGCGCAGAAATACGGCCCGGTGAAAATCTCCTGGAAGCAGATGACCTGCACGCCTTCCTGCGCGGCCTGCTCGACGTACTTGAGCGAGCGCTCGATCTGCGCGTCGCGAATTCTGTCGAGCGACTCGCTCGTGTCGATGGCGAGTGCGGTCTGAATCAAACCTGCTTTGACGATGCGGGGCATGGATGTCTCCTGTTCTTTCGGACGTGGGGCGAAAGCTTACCGCACATCCAAGCAAACGGCGCCGCCGTAGAATGGGACGTATGCGGACAACACGATGGATCCTCGCCCTTGCGCTAGCTCTGCCGCTCGCCGCCGCCGACGTGAAGACCGGCGGCGCGAAGATCATCCCGCTCGACGGCGGCAAGTACAACGTCTGGACGAAACGGGTCGGTGCGGCATCGGCGAACGTGCTCACGCTGCACGGCGGTCCCGGTTTTCCGCACGACTACCTCGAGTCGTTCGAGGACTTCCTCCCGCCGAACGGCATCGGCTTCTACTACTACGATCAGCTTGGCGTCGGAAACTCCGACAACCCCGATGACGCCTCGCTCTGGACCATCGACCGCTACCGCGAAGAAGTGGAGCAGGTGCGCAAGGGACTCGGTCTCGATCGCTTCATCCTCTACGGACATTCGTGGGGCGGCATGCTCGGTGTCGAGTACGCGCTCGCACATCAGGATCATCTGAAGGCGCTGATCATCTCCGACATGACGATGGGCATCGATGCGTACGAGGCCTACGCACAGAAGCTCCTCGGCGAGCTCTCCGAGGCCGACCGCGCGACGCTGAAGAAATACGCAGACGCCGGCAACTACGAAGCGCCGGAGTATCAAGAGGTGATGTTCGGAAAGGTCTATGCGCAGCACGTGCTGCGCCTCGATCCATGGCCGGAGCCGGTGATGCGCGCGTTCAAGAAGCTGAACGCGAAGATCTACAACACGATGCAGGGCCCGAACGAGTTCGTGGTTACCGGCAACTTCAAGGAGTGGGATCGCTGGAACGATCTGCCGCGGATCAAAGTGCCGACGCTCGTCATCGCCGGCCGCCTCGGCACCATGAACCCCGAGGACATTCAGCGGATGGGCAAGCTCATCCCGAACTCACGGACGATTCTCACGAGCGGCAGCCATCTCGAAATGTACGACGCGCAGGAGGAGTACTTCCGCGAGATCGTGCGATTCGTGAAGGATGTGGAGAGCGGGAAGTTCAAGGCGGATAAGAAATAGGTCTTATCGCGGCGAGAACGCCAACCCGCGCTTGAGAAACTGCCCCCGTCCCGGCTTCGCCACGTACTGCCCTTCTTCGATCACGACGTCGCCGCGCGAGAGGACGGTCTTCGTCACGCCGCGCACTGTCATGCCCTCGTAGCACGAGTAGTCGACGTTCATGTGGTGCGTCTTCGCGCTGATCGTCATCTCTTCATTCGGATCGAAGATCACGATGTCGGCGTCGGAGCCGACGGCGATCGTGCCTTTGCGCGGGAAGAGGCCGAAGATCTTCGCCGCGGCGGTCGAGGTGATCTCGACGAAGCGATTGAGCGAAATGCGTCCCTGGGCGACGCCGCCGTTGTAGACGAGGCTCATGCGGTGCTCGACGCCGGGACCGCCGTTCGGGATCTTCGAGAAGTCGTCGCGGCCGAGCTCTTTCTGCTCCTTGAAACAGAACGGGCAGTGATCGGTCGACACGACCTGCAGATCGTTGAACTGCAGCCCGCGCCACAGCTTCTCCTGATTCCACTTCTCGCGAATCGGCGGCGTCATCACCCACTTCGAGCCTTCGAACCCCGGCTGTTCGTAGACGCTGTAGTCGAGGAAGAGATACTGCGGACAGGTCTCGGCGTACGCGGGCGTGCCGTTGTCGCGCGCGCGCGTGATCTCGTCGAGAGAGTCGCTGCAGCTGAGATGGACGATGTACACCGCCGTGCCGGCGATCTCGGCGAGCGCGATCGCGCGATGGACGCCCTCGGCCTCCGCCTTCGTCGGCCGTGTCAGCGCGTGATATTTCGGCGCGGTTTTTCCCGCGGCGAGCGCCTGCTTCACGATCGCATCGATGACGACGCCGTTCTCCGCGTGCATGCAGATCAATCCGCCGTTCGCGCCGGCGGTCTGCATCGCCTTGTAGATCGTGGCGTCATCGACGAGGAACACGCCGGGATAGGCCATGAACAGCTTGAAGCTCGACACTCCCTGGTCGATCATCGATTTCATCTGCGGCAGGCGATCGTCCGGGAGATCGGTGCAGATGAGGTGGAAGCCGTAGTCGACCGACGTGCGGCCTTCCGCCTTCGCGTGCCACACATCGAGCGCTTCGTTGAGGTCCTGACCTTTGTATTGCACGGCGAAGTCGATGATCGTCGTCGTGCCGCCGTGCGCCGCGGCGATGGTGCCGGTCTCGAAGTTGTCGGACGACGACGTGCCGCCGAACGGCAGATCCATGTGCGTGTGCGGATCGATGCCGCCGGGGATCACGAGGCGGCCGTTGGCGTCGATGACCTTGTCGGCCTCCGCGTCGATCGTCTTCGCGATCATCGCGATCTGGCCGTCCTCGATGAGGATGTCTGCGTTGTAGTCGTCGACGGCGGTGACGATGCGGCCATTGCGAATCACTGTTCTCATGGCGCGGCATTCTAGCGCCGCTTTTGTGGTTCAATGCCGCCGGTCCAATGATTCCGCGCTACGCAAGCGACGCATCGCCCGGCGCTCTCGGGGTCGTCTCCTTCCGCGACCGCGTCCTCGGCTCCGGCCCCTCGTTCGAAGTCTGGCCGGCGATGGACGACGTGATCTTCGGAACGATTCGCGTCGAGGAAACGAAGCCGCTCGAAGAACTGACGCACGATGTCTATTCACGCCTCATCGCCGAAGTGCGCGCCGCCGGACATCCGTACTTTCTGAGGATGTGGAACCACGTCGGCAGCCTCAATGAGCACGAGCGCGGCCTCGAGCGCTATCAGCTCTTCTGCGCCGGACGCCACGACGCGTTCGTCGAAGCCGGCTACCACCACGACGTCGATCTTCCCGCCGCGAGCGCCGTCGGCATGCGCGGGCGCGGCCTCGCCGTGCACTACCTCGCCTCGCGCGAGCCCGGCGTGCAGATCGAGAATCCGCGGCAGGTCAGCGCGTATCACTACCCGCGGCAGTACGGCCCGAAGAGCCCCTCCTTCTCCCGCGCCACGATCTGGCGTGACACCGTCTTCCTCTCAGGAACGTCCAGCGTCGTCGGCCACGAGACCGTGCATGCAGGAGATGTGTTGGCGCAGCTCGATGAAACGTTGCGCAACATCGAAACGCTCGTGCCTCTGGACAAGATCGTGGCCGCGAAAACGTACGTCCGCCACCCGCGCGACTACGACGTCATCGCGAAGCGGTTGGAGAGCGTGTTTACGACGAACTTGTTTGTCGAAGCGGATATTTGCCGGGCGGATTTGTTGCTGGAGATTGAAGGCGTAGCTCGCGTGTCATCCCGAGCGTAGCGAGGGATCCCCTTCATCGTGCGAGGCAGGGGATTCCTCGCCGTCTGCGCGGCTCGGAATGACACGGTCGTTGTACCAGTCTGCGGCGAGGTCGCTCCAATCCGGATTCAACGATGCGACGAGCGCGTTCTTCTTCGGCCGTGACCAGCCTTTGATCTGCGTTTCACGATCAATGGCTTGATCCACCTCAGTATAGGTCTCGAAGTAAACGAGACGGTCGCAGTTGTAGCGTTTCGTGAATCCAGGAATCGCGTGATTCTTGTGCTGCCAGACTCGCTTCTCGAGCGAATTCGTCATGCCGGTGTAGAGCACGTTCTTCCACCGGTTCGTCATCATGTAGATGAAGTACTGTTTCCAGCCCACGCGCGCTACGACGACACGCCCGCCCCCGCCGGCACCGCGTACCCCTCCACCTCGTATCCCCCGTGATAGTCGCTCGTCTCCGGCCGCTTGATCTGCGAGTGCGACACGATCCGGTCGCGGCGGAGGCCGCGGAAGTCATCGAGCGTTTTCCAGCCGCGGTGGGCGTTTTTCTCGAGGAACTCGGTCATTCCCGCCTTCAGGGTCTTGATCACGTTGGGGCCGATGGCGGAGTCGAGCATCGCGGCGGTGCAGACCTGGGCGGTGCCGCAGCCGAGGAGGAAGTAGGAGAGGGCGTGGTCGAACGTGGCGATGCCGCCGATGCCGGAGAAGGCCTTGTCGGGAAACGCCTTGGTCATCTGCGACATCTTCGCGAGCGACATCGGCATGATCGCCGGTCCGCCGAGACCACCCGAGGAGCAGTAGCCCTCGACGTTCATCTCGAACTCGAGCGTCTCCGGATCGATCAGCGGCAGCGACGGCCACGTATTGGACGATGAGATCGCGTCGGCGCCGCCGACGAACGAGGCTCCTGCCTCTTCGGCGATGTTGGCCGTCGCGGGGGTGAGCTTCACCCACACCGGAACCTTCGCCACTTCCTTCACCGCCACCGTCACGACGGAGCAAAGCACTTTGTCCTTGCCGACGTTCGAGCCCATGTCGACGCGGTCCATGTGCGGGCAGGAGAAGTTCAGCTCGATCCCATCCGCGCCGGCTTCCTGCACGGCCTTGGTGAGGTACTGCCAGTTGTGCAACTCCTTATCACTGCCGGAGCCGGCCATGATCGAGGCGATGTACATCTTCTGCGGAAACGCCTTCTTGATCTTCTCGATGCGCGGCAGCCACCAGTCGATGCCCTTGTCGGAGATCAACTCCCAGTTCCAGGAGGCGACGAGCGTCGTGTCGGGGCGCTTGTTCATCGAGAGGCGGTAGCCGTTGTTCTCGGCGCGCAGAAACTTCGTCTTCGGACCCTTCACGTTCACGACCGGATGCATGCCGATGGTCTTGCAGACGATGCCGCCCCATCCCGCTTCGAAGGCGCGCATGATGTTGGAATCGGACTCGGTCGGCGGCGCCGAAGCGAGCAAAAACGGGTTCTCAAATTTCAGTCCGGTGAACGTCGTCGACAGGTCGGCCATGGTCTCTCCTTCTTGGGAAGGGCAAGATTATGCTCTCAAGACCGTGACGTTACAATTGAAGCATGCCCAACCGCGATGAAGTGATTCGTCACGCAGACGGCCGCGTGGAATTGCGCGACGCCGCCTCCATCGAACAGAGCCGTCTCTTCAGCCACGACCTCGCTCCGGTGCCGGTCGCCAAGCGCAACTGGACGACCTACAACTACGCCGCGCTCTGGATCTCCATGGCGCACTGCATCCCGACCTACATGCTCTCCTCGGGGCTCATCAGCGCCGGGATGAACTGGTGGCAGGCGCTGATCACGATCCTTCTCGGCAACACGATCGTGCTCATCCCGATCCTTCTCAACTCCCATCCCGGCACAAAGTACGGCATCCCGTTTCCCGTCTTCGCGCGCGCCAGCTACGGCACGTTCGGCTCCAACCTTCCGGCCATCATGCGCGCGCTCGTGGCGTGCGGATGGTTCGGCATCCAGGCCTGGATCGGCGGGCAGGCGCTTCACGTCTTCTTCCACTCGATCCTCCCGTCCTGGCCGACGCTTCTCGGCGGACCGATCGGCGGACACACGCCGACCGAGTGGCTCTCGTTCCTCCTTTTCTGGGGGATGAACATCTACATCATCTACCGCGGCATGGACCTGCTGCGGATGGTCGAGAACTGGGCCGCGCCGTTCGTGCTGGTGATGACCGCAGTGCTGCTCGCGTGGGCGGTGTGGCGCGCCGGCGGCTTCGGGCATCTCCTCTCGCATCCCGGCAAGTTGAATACGTGGGCGGCGTTCAAGCCGGTGTTCATCCCGTCGCTAACGGCGATGATCGGCTTCTGGGCCACGCTTTCGCTGAACATGCCCGACTTCACGCGTTTCGGCCGCAGCCAGCGCGAGCAGGCCGTCGGACAAACCGTGGCGCTGCCGACGACGATGACGATCTTCGCGGCGATGAGCGTGATGATCACTTCCGCCGCGATGATCATCTATCCGAACGAGCCGATGACCGAGCTGTGGGATCCGGTCAAGCTCGTCGGACACTTCACGCAGCCGCTCGTCGTCGCGATCTCGATGTTCACCGTCGTCGTGGCGACGCTGTCCGTGAACATCGCCGCGAACGTCGTCTCGCCGGCGAACGACTTCGCGAACGCGCTGCCGAAGCTCATCTCGTTCCGCACCGGCGGTCTGATCACCGGCATCATCGGCATCCTGATGCAGCCGTGGCGCCTCCTCGCGGATCCGAACGGCTACATCTTTGTCTGGCTGCTCGCGTACAGCGGCGGACTCGGATCGATCGCCGGTGTGCTGATCGCCGACTACTGGCTGCTGCGCGACAAGGAGCTGAATCTCCCCGATCTGTATCGCGACAACGGCGGCGCGTATCGATACAAGGCAGGCTGGAACTGGCGCGCGGTCGTCGCGACGGTGGTGGGCTCCTTCTTTGCCCTGATCGGATTATGGGTTCCGACGTTCAAGCCGCTCTACGACTACGCCTGGTTCGTCGGCTTCATCATCGCGTTCGTGTTGCATTACGCGCTGATGAAGATCTCGAAGCCGGAGATCGTCCCGGCGGCGGAACCCGTGTAGGCGATCACCGATACGACCGATCCTCTATGCCGCGCGTAGAAGGCTAAAAGGAGGAAGTATTCCCATGGATTCGATCATCGCCGGCCCGACGGACGGCATGCGCCTTCTGGTCACGGGAGACAGCATGCGCTTTCTCGCAACCGCCGCGCAGACCGGCAACCGGTACGAAATGTTCCTCATGGAAGCGGTCGAAGGCAGCGGTCCGCCGCCGCACGCGCATCCGTGGAGCGAGGCGTATTTCGTGCTCGAAGGCGAAACGGAAATCTTCCTCGACGGCCAGCATCTCACCGCGGTTCCCGGCTGCTTCCTGCAAATACCGGCAGGAACGTTCCACACGCATCGCGTGAAATCGAAGACGGCGCGGTTCGTCGTCGTCACGAGCCCCGAGGGCGCGAGCGAGTTCATGAAGGAAGTCGACGCGGAGACCAACTACGACAAAATCGTCGCCTCCGCCATCAAACACGGGTTCACCGTTCCGTCACCGCCCACCGCGTAGCCAATCGGCGCCTGTCGCGTCAAAGAGTTGCGCGAGGAATCCTGCGCGCAATTCCTATCGTTCTGGTGCCTTGCTATGCGTTTCTTGCGATCTACTGACTTGTTTTCTCCTTGCGGTGCCGGCGCTCGCCGACACCGTCGTCTTCCGCAACATCACCGTCATCCCGATGACGTCTTCGAAGGCTCTGAAGAAGCAGAGCGTCGTCGTCAAGGACGGCGTCATCGCATCGATCTCGAAGAAGCCCGTGATTCCGAAGGGTGCGAAGGTCGTCGACGGCACCGGCAAGTACCTGATCCCCGGCCTCGCCGACATGCACGTGCACGTCCCCGCGGTCGACGCGAAGGGCGAGCTGATGCTGGACGTGCTGACGATGCTCGTCGCGAACGGCGTCACCACCGCGCGCGGGATGTGGGGGATGCCCGGCCATCTTGACGTCCGCACCAAGGCGCGCCTCGGCCAGATCGTCTCGCCGCGCCTCTTTCTCGCCGGCGCTCCCTTCAGCAACCTCAACATCGGCTCCGCGCAGGAAGTCGTTGATCGCGTGCGGTTGCAGAAGCAGGAGGGCTGGGATCTCGTCAAAGTGCACGACGGTCTCACCGCGGAGCAGTACGACGCGCTGGCCAACACCGCGCGCGCCGTGAAGATGCGTTTCGCCGGCCACGTGCCGCTGTCCGTCACGCTGCCGCATGCGATCGAGTCCGGGCAGGAGTCGATCGAGCACATGGATCCGTTCCTGGTCTACCTCGAATCGGCGAAGGGGCCGGTGGACGAGAAGAAGCTCGCGGCGCTGGCGAGCCAGCTCGAAGAAGCGGGCACGTGGGTCACGCCGACGCTGGCTGCCGCCGAGATCACGTGGGGCGCGACGTCGCTCGAGACGCTGAAGGCGTATCCCGAGATCAAGTACTCGCCCGATCTCGCGGTCGAGTCGTGGGTGAAGGCGTACGACGAGCGCGTGAAGCGCATCCCGCGCGATCCGGCCACGAATGTCGTCAACAACAACCGCCGCATCATCAAGGCGCTGAATGACACCGGCGTGCGCCTGCTCCTCGGCACGGACGCGCTGCAGCAGTTCATCGAGCCCGGCTTCTCGGTGATGCGCGAGATGGAGAGCCTTCGCCGCGCCGGTCTCACGCCGTATCAGGTTCTCCGCACGGCGACGGTCAACCCGGCGATCTACCTCGGCGAAGAGGTTTCGTCCGGCACGATCGAAAGCGGCAAGCGCGCCGATCTCGTCGTGCTCGATGCCGATCCGCTCGCCGACGTCACGAACATCGCCAAGGTGCGCGGGGTGATGGTGGGTGGCCGCTGGTTCACACGCGAGCAGCTCGACGAGGCGTTGAAGCGGGTTCACGAGAAGTACCACTAGAAACCGCAACACGCGTCCTTCCGTATGACGGAATGTGCGCGATCTCGCGGATTCCGCCATTGCCGGAACGATCGCCGCGCTCAGCGCGGCGTTCGTGTTTCGGACGTTCGAAATGCCGGCGGCGATCGCCTGCGGCGCGATTATCGGCGCGTCGCTGCATTTCTTTCCGCGCCGTCCGCTGCTTCTCGGTCTGTTTCTCTTCGGCGCTTACGCGTCCTCGAGCGTCGTTTCTCGAAACGTGCTCCTCTCGCTCCTCATCGCGATCGCCTACGGCGCCTTCGCCGGACATCGCATGCGCGCGACGCGCTGCGGCATGATCGCCGGCATTGCCGGCAGCGTGGCGATGTTCGTCATCGCCGGAGAGCAGCTGACGCGGACGTCCGTGCTCCTGCTGCTCCCGGTCGCCGTCGTCTACGCGGCGGCGTACGTCGCGATCGCGCGCGCGATCACGGCCAGATTCCGCGATTCATCGCCACTCGCGCCACCCGTTTGATCGCCAGCGCGAACGCGGACGTGCGCAGATCGACATCCGTGCCGCGGCGGTCGCGAATCTCGCGCTGCATCTGCAGCACCGCATCCGTCGCCGCTTCCATCTTGCGGCGCAGCTTCTCGTTCACCAGCTCTTCCGTCCAGTGCTCGTTCTCGTTGTTCTGCACCCACTCGAAGTAGCTGACGGTCACGCCGCCGGAGTTCGTGAGGATGTCGGGGAGCACCGGAATGCCGCGCGCGAACAGCTTCTGGTCCGCGGCGGGCGTGGTCGGTCCGTTCGCCGCTTCGGAGATGACCTTCGCGTTCACACCGTCGACGTTGTCGGAGCGGATCTGGTTCTCGAACGCGGCGGGGATCAGCACGTCGCACGGCACGTGCAGCAGCTCCGCATTCGTGATGTTCTTCGTGCTCGGCATGCCGACGACCGAGCCGGTCTGCTGCTTGTGCTGCAGCGCGGCATCGGGATCGATTCCGTCTTCGCACAACACGCCGCCGGTCGAGTCGCTGACGGCGAGCACACGCGCGCCGGCGTCGGTGAAGAGCTGCGCGGAGATCGCTCCCGCGTTTCCGTAGCCCTGGATCACGACCGTCGCGCCGTCGAGCGATTGGAGACCGGGCACCGCACCTTGCGCGATTGCGCGCTGCGTCACGAAGAGGCAGCCGCGCGCGGTTGCTTCGTTGCGGCCTAACGAACCGCCGAGGTAGACCGGCTTGCCAGTGACGACCGGCAGATTGTTCTTGCCGGGATGCATCATGTCGTAGGTGTCGTAGATCCAGGCCATCATCTCGGCGGTCGTGTTCACGTCGGGCGCGGGGATGTCGGAGTACGGGCCGATGGTGTCGCCGAGCTCCACGACGAAACGGCGGGTGATGCGCCGCAGCTCGTTGTTCGAGAGCTTCTTCGGATCGCAGACGATGCCGCCCTTCGCGCCGCCGAACGGGATGTCCGCCACCGCGCACTTCCACGTCATCCACGACGCAAGCGCGCGCACTTCATCGCCGTTCACGTCGGGGTGATAGCGAATCCCGCCCTTACCCGGCCCGCGCACGCGCGAGTGCAGCGCGCGATAGCCGGCGAACGTGCGCACCGTCCCGTCATCGCATTCGACCGGGAACTCCACCTTCACTAGCCGCGTCGTGCCGCGCAGCCAGCTGCGCAGGCCGTCCGGCAATTCGACGACGTACTGCGCCGCCGCGTCGAACTGCTGCTGCGCGATGTTGTACGGATTCAGATCTTCGGCTTGCATGCGCGCAAAACGATACACCGAGATCAGCGGCAGCCGGAGGCATTGATGTCGTTCTGCAGATACGACGTCGTCCCCGCGATCACGTCCGTCACGGCGAGCGAAAGCGCGTGCTTGCGCGGCAGCATGGCGACGCGGAACGTCTCGCGCACGAAGCCGTCCGCGCTGGCGGTGATGTTCCGGTCGATCGTCTGCACGTCCGACTTGTGCCCGCGATCGTCCGCCACGGCGAAGCGGATCTGCATCCGCCCTTCTTCCGCATTCGCGGACGGAAGGAGCGTCAGCTGCCCCGTCGGCACAATGACCTGCAGCACGGCCACGCAGCGATTCCCGTCGCGTTTCGGCGGCAGCATCGCCACGCGAACGTTCAGCGGATTGTCCTGCGCGCGCTCTTCCAGCCGGTCGCGAACCGTGGCCACGATCGCATCCGCTTCCGGAATGAGCCGCCGCTGCGTCGCCGTCAGTACTCGGAGCTCGGGACGATTGCGGACTTTCACCGACACGGCAAAGGGCTTTCCGCCTTCCGGTGCGCGCACGCCGATCGAGTAGTAGCTCGTGGCCTGAGTCAACATCGTGGTCGCAATCGATTCGAGATTCGCTTCCTGCCGGCGATACGAGCCGCCCGTTTCGCGCGCCAGCACTTCGAACGACTGCACGCCCGCGACCTGCTGCGCCTCGATGTCCTGAATGGCGGGATCGATGATCATGAACGCGATGCGCGCGGCGCGGAGGCGGTCGACGAACGCGCGAAACGTGGCGCTCGTGGCCGGCGGGAGTCCGTATCGGGCCACGAGGAGCATCAGCCGGCGGCCGTTCGTCCGCTCGAGCTGCGTGGCTGCATCGCCGAGGGCCAGCATCAGGCCGTGCGAGCGGCTGCGCCGTGCGTTGCCGATGTTCCTCATCATCAGCGCGGCCAGATCGGGCTCGATGTCCGCCTCGGCGAGAAACGCCATGTCGTCCGATTTCTCGGCCATCTGCGGCGGAACCACCGCCACCGATTTCAGGGCGTCGAGGAGCTGTTTGCGGTCGCGCGTCATCGGCGTGATGGCGCGGGGATAGAGATTCCATTCGATGAGCGTGGCCGTGCCGCCGCTGCCGAGGGTGTCGTCGAGAATGCGCTCGACAGCGGGGATCGCCCGCAGCTTCGAGCCGCTGTCGAGATGCTCGTCGTCGACGACGATGGCGAGGCGCACCGGCACGCGCTGCGGCTTCGCGCTCGCCGTGGTGTCCGTCGCCGTGCCGGCGCGCACGTAGTAGAGGTTCGTGACTTCGGCCTTGCGGCCGTCGAGCTCGACGACGAAGTCTTCCGGCTTCAGCCCTTCCACCGGTTTCCCTTTCGCGTCGAGCACCGAGGCCTCGAGCTCGATGATGTGCACTTCGATGGTGGCGGAGGACTGCGCGGCGACGCGGACGGCGAGGAGTGCCGTCGCCACTGCGACAAGGGGGAGGCGCATGGAGACAGTATTGTCGCAGCGCGCCCGGCGATCTGTTACGTTTCGCAGGATGTCCGGCTTTGACGAGCTGTGGCGATCGGCAGTTCGGTACCGGCACGCGTCCCGCGAGCTGCAGCCGCTGCTGCATGCGGTGTACGACGATCTCGCCGGCGGCGATCTCGCCGCACTGCGCGCGTCGCTCGAAACCCTGCTCGTCTTTCTCGCCAGCGCCGAAGGACGCACCGACGCGAACTGCTCGACGATCCATCATTTCTTCAATGAGACGGAATCGCTCTGGCGCCCGCTGCGCGAAGACTTCCGCACGCTCTGCGACGACATGAGCGGCACGCTGCACGACGCGATCTACGCGCCTGACATCGCGCGCACGTTCGAGGCCCTGCCGGAACAGTTGTTGTCGCGCGTTCGCAGATTTGACACCTAACCAAATGTGCCCCCGTGCGTAAGTACGTACGGAGGACACAATGAGAAAACTCGCCATCGCATTACTCATCCTGGCCGCTTCTGCTTCCTACGCGGACAAGGTGAAGTCGAAGTCGAAGGAGAAGCGATTCGAGCCAGTGGCGAGGACGGCCGCCGCATACGCCGGCAGCTATCGCGGTCCGAGCGAGTCGTACGGCCTCGTCCTCGAAATGCACAACGGACAACTGAGCGGGACCTACGTCGAGAGCGGCCGCGTGGCCATCCTCGGCCCCATCGAAATCACCGGCTCCGAGTTCACCACGACCGCCAGCTTCGACGACGGCAGCTGGCGCACTCTCGAAGGCAGCTTCGCCAACCGCGTCCTCAACGGCGCCCGCGCGTTCGGCATTCGCGTGCACGACGTGCCGGTGGAGGGGTTCGGGGCGGTGGATACGTTTTTTGAGGAAGTGCGGTAGGGGAGCCGGTGGCTCGGTTGCGCGGTTACCTGGGGAGGGCGCCGCGCAACCGAGCAACTGCGTAACCGCGCAACCCATTCACGACATCCAGTTCACGCCCGCTTCTTTGTTCCACTTCGTCGTCATCTTCTTCGACTTCGTCCAGAAATCGATCGAGCCGCGGCCGGTGATGTCGCCGGTGCCGAATTTCGAGTCGTTCCAGCCGCCGAAGCCGAACGGCTCGCGCGGCACCGGCACGCCGACGTTGACGCCGACCATGCCCGCGCTGGCCTTTTCCATGACGTACCGCGCCACGCCGCCGCTCTCGGTGAAGACCGACGCGGCGTTGCCGTACGGCGAGCGATGCTGCACGTCGATCGCTTCGTCGACGTCGTTCGTGCGCACGATGACCATCACCGGTCCGAAGATCTCTTCCTGGGCGATGCGCATGTCGGGCGTGACGTGGTCGATGAGCGTCGGGCCGACGTAGTAGCCGCTTTCTTTCCCCGGCACGGTGTAGCCGCGCCCGTCGACGAGCACGTTCGCGCCGGCATCGACGGCCTCGGAGATGTAGCGCTCGATGCGATCCTTCGCCGTTTTCGAGATCACCGGACCGAGGTGAACGCCCGGAACCATGCCTCGAACGATGTTGGCCATCCGCTCGACGATGTGATCGGTCGCGCCGACCGCCACCATCACCGACGCGGCCATACAGCGCTGTCCGGCGCAACCCGACATCGACGCGACGACGTTGGACGAGGTCATGTCGGGATTCGCGTCCGGCATCACGATCAGATGATTCTTCGCGCCGCCGAGGGCGAGGACGCGCTTGAGATTCCCCGAGCCGCGGCGATAGACGATCTTCGCCACGTGCGTCGAGCCGACGAAGCTGATGGCTTCGATGTCGGGATGATCGCAGATGCCTTCGACGGTCGCTTGTCCGCCGTGGACGACGTTGAGGATGCCGTCGGGCAGGCCCGCTTCCTTCAGCAGCTCGGCGATGCGGCCGGCGCTCAGCGGCACCTGCTCCGAGGGCTTGAGGATCATGGCGTTGCCGAGCGCGATCGCGTTCGGGATCGTCCAGTTCGGAACCATGTTCGGGAAGTTGAACGGCGCGATCGACGCCACGACGCCGACCGGGTAACGCTCCACGCGGCACTCGACGCCGCGCGACACTTCCAGCACTTCGCCGGGAATGATCTGCGGCAGCGAGCACGCGAACTCGCACAGCTCCGCGGACTTGAGCACTTCCGCTTCCGCTTCACTGCGGATCTTCCCGTTCTCCTCGGAGACGAGCGCGCCGAGCTCGGTGATGTTTTTCTCAAGCAGCGCCTTGTAGCGATAGAAGACCTGCACGCGCTCCTTGATCGGCACCGCCCCCCACGCCGGCTGCGCCTTCTTCGCCGCCTCGACCGCGCGATCGACTTCGCTCGTGCCGGAGAGCGGCACGCGCGAGATCACCGACCCATCGGCCGGATTCGTGACGTCGAGATGCTGCGACCCGTTCGAGTCGACATACGTCCCGCCGATGTAATTGCGGACGTCGGGATACTTCGCGGGCGCGGTTGGTTCGAGGATGGTGGTCATGCGATGCCTCCGTTGGTGTGACAGGGAAATGTATCAGGGTCCTCGTTTATCATGCCGCCACAATGTCGAGCCTGTCGCAACTGTTTCGCACGAAGTCTCTCGACGCGTTGGTGTCCGAAACCCAGGAAGAAGGGCACCAGCTCAAGAAAGTGCTCGGGCCGTGGAATCTCGTGGCCCTCGGCATCGGGGCCGTGATCGGCGCCGGCATCTTCGCCACCATCGGCACGGCCGCGGCGGGCGACGCGCATCGCCCCGGCGCCGGTCCGGGCCTGATGCTGTCGTTCGTCATCACCGCCATCGTCTGCGGATTCACCGCGCTCTGCTACGCGGAGTTCGCGTCGATGGTGCCGGTCTCCGGCTCGGCGTACACGTATTCGTACGGCACGCTCGGTGAGCTGATCGCCTGGATCATCGGCTGGGATCTCATCATCGAGTATGCGATCGGCAACGTCGCCGTCGCGATCTCGTGGGCGAACTACATGAACACGCTGCTCGACGGCATCGGCGTGCATCTGCCTCGATGGCTGACCGTCGACTGGCAGACCGCGAACGCGAAGATGCCGGAGGTCGTCGCCGCGGCGCCGCACATCTTCGGCTTCCCGATCGTCATCAACGTCCTCGCATTCGTGATCGTGGCGCTGATCACGATGGTGCTGGTGTGGGGCATTCGGGAGAGCGCGAGCCTGAACTTCTGGATGGTCGGGCTGAAGCTGCTGGTCCTTGGGTTCTTCGTGATCGTCAGCTTCAAGTTCGTGAAGCCGGCGAACTGGACGCCGTTCGCGCCGAACGGGATGAACGGCATCTTCTCCGGTGCGGCGGTCGTGTTCTTCGCGTACATCGGTTTCGACGCCGTCTCCACCACCGCCGAGGAAGCGAAAAATCCGAAGCGCGACATGCCGATCGGCATCATCGGCTCGCTGATCGTCTGCACGCTGATTTATGCGGTCGTGGCCGCGGTCTTCACCGGCATGATCCCGTTCCCGGCGCTGACGCACGCGCTCGCCACCGAACAGGCCGAGCCGCTGACGCTGGCGATGAAGTACGTCCAGATGCCGGGCTGGATGGTCGGCGTGGTCGCTCTCGGGTCGGTCATCGCGCACACGGCGGTGCTGCTCGTGTTCCAGCTCGGCCAGCCGCGCATCTTCTTCGCCATGTCCCGCGACGGCCTGCTGCCCAAGTTCTTCGCGAAGGTGCATCCGAAGTACGGAACGCCGCACGTCGCGACGATCATCACCGGTGTCTTCGTCGGCGTACTGGCAATGTTCACGACGCTCGAGGGGATGGTCGATCTGACGAACATCGGAACGCTGTTCGCGTTCTTCCTCGTCTGCATCGGCATCATCATCCTGCGGGTGAAAGACCCGAATCGCGAGCGGCCGTTCAAGGTGCCGTTCGGCATCGTGCTGCCGGTCCTCGGCGCGATCGCATGCGTCGGGCTGGCGATCTATCTCCCGCCGAAGTCGTGGGAGCGATTCTTCTGGTGGTTCGTCGTCGGGATGGTCTTCTACTTCCTGTACGGCTTCCGGCACAGCCGCCTGCGGCATCCGGGGCACGTGCACTCGGTGCCTCCGGAGCCGCCGATGTTCAAAGAATGATTACTTGCGGGTGAACCTCCGGAAGTTCGCGTCTCCCGTGGTGGTGTCGGTTACGAGGCCGTACATCAATAGGCTGCCGCCTGTCACGTTGATGTTGATCGTGCCGTTCTCCGGCACGAATCCGCCGAGGAACGTCGAGGCGCTGACCTCCTCGGTGTAGTTCGCCGCGTAGGTCTTCGTGAACAGCGGCACGACGAGCGCGCCGGTAGCGCTCGTCGCGTGAACGCTGATCGTCGCGCCTGACGCGAACGTGCGCACGCCGATGTTGAATGCGAAGTTCGTCAGACTCGTCGGCGTGTTGATCGTCGCGCGGTCGGAGAGTCCGAGCACCGACTGCTGCGGATGTTCGAGCTCCTCGTGATCGCCGAGTGTGCCGGTCCCCGGGCCGGTGTCTTTGTAGATGCGCGTCGTCGTACGCGGCGCGGCGGTCGAAGAGACCATGATGTCCATCGAGCCGGACGTCGTGACGCCCATCAGCGAGAGGATGTCGTCGGACGATAGCGTTTGTCCCGGACCGATCAAATACGTGATGGACGGATCGCCGGGCGTCGCCGAGGCGAACATCGGGTGGAAGACGAGCCGCCCGCTGATCGATGTCGAATCGAGATTCGCGAGCTGCAGACCGGTGCGCTGGAACGTGCCGCCGATGCCGCCGCCTCCGGCGACGAGCGGCAGATGGCCGGCGACGACCTCGACGGCGCTGCTCGCGCGCGTGGCGAGAAACAGGCCACGCGTCATGTTCAACCCGGTGACCGCGCCGCTCGGATCAGTGTTCGTGGTGAAGCCGATGACCGCGTCCTCGGCTTGCGCGTGCGACGCGCCGCCGCAGTTGAAGAGCTGCGTGATGCCGATCATGTCTCCCGTAATCACGTTCACCGACGGACTGAGCGTGACGGTGTTCGATCCGTTGTTCGCGCTGAACGGCCCGCGTGTCGCGACGAGCGTGAAGCCGAATGGACTCGTGAGGCGAAAGAACTTCACCTTGAACACGTTTGCGCAACCGCCCGCGGGCGCGTTGCCCCACAGCAGCGTGACGGTCGAGACTGTGCCCGCTTCCGGCGCGGGATACGCGGTGTTGATCGACGTGATCACGCCGGTGGGCGAGGAGAAGAACGCCGTCGCGCCCGTTTGCACGTGGCCGACCGTGACGGCGAATGCGCTCGTGCAAACGAGCGCGGTGAAAAGAGAGAGAGCAGATCCACGCAGCTTCATGGAACCGAATATGTGCGCATGCTCTCGAAACCACTGTTTAGCGATGTCACAATTTGCGAGATGACGCGCGCAGAGCAATTGATCGCTTCGCTTGGCCTCGAGCCGCATCCGGAAGGCGGGTGGTACCGGCAGGTGTGGAAGTCGAGCGAGCGCGTGACGCGGCAGCACGACGGCGCCGATCGCAGCGCGATGACGACGATCTACTTCCTGCTCGTCGAAGGCACCGAAAGCGCGCCGCACGTCGTGCAGTCCGATGAGGTGTGGCATTTCTACGAAGGCGATCCGCTCGAGCTGATCGTGGGCGAAGAGCGCGTCACTCTCGACGCCGACCACCGCGCGCACGTCGTCCCCGCGCGCGTCTGGCAGCGCGCACGGCCGTTAGGCGCGTACGCGCTGGTCGGATGCACGGTGGGGCCGGGGTTCGAGTTCGAGGATTTCGAGATGCGCCGCACTTAGAGGCGGATCAGTGTCGTCGCGTTCAGCGCGCCGAGGACGCTCAATGCGAATCCCTGCTTCGGATGCAGCACGGCGAAGCCGCTGACGCTGATCACGTACTCGCCCGGCGTCGGCGCGGCGATGCGCACCTGCTGCACGTTGTTGCGCGTGTCGAACGTGATGCCTTTCGTGCGGTGATGAAAGATGTTCGGCTTCTTGAGATAGGTGTGCTCGGCGTTGCCTTTGAACGTGCCGTCCGGAGAAACGACGTCGAGCGTCAGCTGGTTCTGCACGTCTTTGCCGGGCGGGTCGGTCCACACCAGCGTCACGATCAGCAGCTCGGCTTCTGCGATCGTCGTCGAGTACGAGCGCGTCTTCTTGTTTGCGACCGCGTCCTTGGAATCGTTCGCCACGTCGACGAACGCAAGCGTTTGCTTCGGCGTGGGCGTAAGCAGAGGCCGCAGATCGAGGCGTCCGAATCCCTGATCGAAATCGGGATGTCCGACCTGGTCTTCGCCGGCCTCCGAGCGCGACGTCGGCAGCTTCGCGGCGGCGGTGATGAGCAGCGATTTCAGAAGCGCCGCAGACGGAGCACCGGTGCCGCGCTCGACGCGCAGCCACTGCCGGAGAATCGCCGCGCAACCAGCGACCATCGGCGCGGCCATGCTCGTGCCGCCGATGTAGACGTACGCATTGTTCGCGAACGAGTCCCACGGCAACTTCGGATCGATCGTTCGGGCGCACGGCGCGAGGATGTACGTTCCGGGCGCGACGAGGTCGGGCTTCACGCTGTCAGACTCCGTCGGCCCGCGCGAGCTGAGCGCGGCGACGTAGGCCGGCTGTCCGGCCATCAGGCCGTTCGAGACCTGCGGCACCGGGAACTGTTTGTTGGACCACTGGCCCCAGGTCTTGGCGAATCCGTTGCGGCTGGTGAGCGACGCACCGACGGTGATCACGTTTTTCGCGGTGCCGGGCGTGAGCACGCTGTTGAATTCGCAGAAGCCTTCGGGGGCTGTTCCTTCATTGCCGGCGGCGACGACGATCAGCACGTCCGGATGGTCGCGCACGTACTGGTCCGTGCTCTCGGCGGTCGGATCGTAGAGACCGTGCGTGTCGATCTTGCCGAGGCTGAGGTTCAGAATTTTAGCATCGCGTTTGACGGCGAGGTCGAACAGCGGCGCCACGTCGAGCGGCAGGCGCACCGCGCCGTTCGCCTGCACGTTGCCGACGATTACCAGCTTCGCGGCCGGCGCGATGCCGGAGATCGGCGGTATGCCAGCGGCGATCGCCGCAGCGCCGGTGCCGGCGATGATGCCGGCGACGTGCGTGCCGTGGCCGATCGTGTCGTCGACCGGACAGTCCTCGAACGGCACCGGATCGGTGTGGAGGCGATCTTTGAGATCGAGATGCTCGCGGTCGATGCCGCTGTCGACGACGCCGACGATCTCGCCGTCGCCGTTCCATCGGAACGCGGGCGGTGCGGGCGGCGGCGGCAGCCCGACCACGGCGCGCGCGTGATCGGTGAAGAGCTGCGCGGGATTGCACGGCATGAGCGAGCGGACCCACGGCAGATTGGCGATCGCGGCGAGCGTGGCCTCGTCGATCGCGGCGTGAAAACGGATCGCCATCGTCGACGACTCGTCGATGGCTTCGCTGCCGGCGAGCTCGCGGATCACTTGCTCCACGCGCGCGCGGTCTGCGGCGCGATGGAGCATCAGGTCGTATTGCTGCTCTGTTTTCGGATCCTTGGACTCGCTCGGGTCGAGCTGTGCGACCAGCGTCGTGTGCAGCGAGTCTTCGAGGTTGTAGCGCGAGAGCTCGGCCACGTATTCGTCGTTGCGCAGCCACTCGACTTCCTCCGGCGTGAGGAACATGTCGTACGCGCCGCGGCGCTGGGCGAGGATCTCGATGCCGTGTCTGCGGAGCTGCTCCAGCCATGAGTCGCGGAGCGTGCCGCGGACGGTGACGCGATAGACCTCTTCGTCATCGACTCTGCCGGCCGGGAGACTGACTCCGGTGACGGCCGTGATCCCGCCGAATGTCCGCATCGCGAATCTGGCACACTGCCAAATGGCTCGTTCGAAGAGACTCGCCTTCGGCAGGTCGATCTTGCGGACGTTCGCCTGCAGCCGCTCGACGATTTTCATCAGCGACGGATCCGTTCGCTTCGAGCGACGGATCGTTACCGGCCTCTCGATCGCCCCTTCCGCCATCACGCTCTCGAGACCTGCGCTCGCCGCGCTCTCTTCCGTCGGCGGCGGCGCACCGCGCGGCGACGGAGCCTCGAGAACGGCAACCACGATCTTGCGCGCGCTCAGCGCGGCGATCGTATCGTCGTCGCCGTACCCCTCGATGACGCAGCCTTCCTCGATGGGCTTCTGCAGCAGCTCCAGCGCCGCCGCGCGCTCCTCATCCGTGCGGAAGTACGCTGCCAGGTAAAGCGATCCCGCCATCTCTCCTTAGGAGTGCCGCGCCTCCGGAATTTCCTACCTGCGGTAGGGAAATCTGCGTCCGCGGCCCTCCCTAGAAGCAAGGAGAGGATCATGCCCACACTAGCCCGCTTCGCGCCGCCCGCGAATCTCACCGACTTCACGACCGAGCAGCAGCGCAAGGACTGGAGCAAGAAAATCTCCGATTTCTTCGACGAAGCGGTCCAGCGTGTGCTGGCCTTTGCTCCGGCGATCACCGCGAGCCAGTTCTACAACCCGACGAAAGCCGACACGCCGGCCGGGACCGCCGAGGCCGTGATCTTCTGGCCGGGATTCCCGCGCAAGATCCTCAATCAGTTTCCCGGCAATAAGCCGAACGCGTGGAAGGACGCCGACAAGTTGTCGCCGCAAGGCTTCCGTCGCCAGGACGAATATCTCGAGTGGCACACCACGCGAAACGCGCAGGGCAAGATCACCCGCGTGGTCTTCACGTGCGAGGGACCGGAGTATTGGGACTTTCTCGCAGCGACCGATCCGAACAAGCTCGTGCAGCTCTATCGCGACCTCACCGGCATCGCCGCGATCCAGAAGTCGGATCTCATCGGCCCGGGAAACGCGTACCGTCGCCGCAACAAATTCAACACGACCGACGGCGCGGTGCACCTGACCCATCCGGCGAACTCGCTCAGCGCGGAAATCTTCATCGCCGCCGACGCCACGGTGAAGCGGAAAGACGATGCCGGAGACCTGATCACCGACGCCGATGAGCTCATCGAATGCGCGCGCTTCGGCGAGGCCGGCCGCGCGAGCGATCCGCACATCGGCGACGAAGTGAACAAACAGGCGCGGCAGAACAAAGCGATCACGCTGAAGGATCCGGTCGGCCTGTACATCAACAAGATTCACGACGAGAGCTGGAAGCTGAAGGACGGCTCGTCCGCCACGAACAACCTGTTCCGCATCCGCCGCGGGAAACCGGGCATGGCGCTGAACGTGATCTTCGAGGCGCCCGCAGGCTCGAACTTCATCCTCGGCGAATGCAAGATCGACGGACGGACGATCGATTTCGCGGGACAGATCGCGGAGAAGATCGACGTCGCGCTGACGGGCGTCGTGTTCGCGAAGGCGTTCAACAACCAGGCCGTGGAGTGCGAGGGCGGCGCGATTCTGGCGGCATCGCCGGAGGAGCTCGCGGGAACGCGCATCGCGAAGGAATGACGATGGACGAGCCGGTCCTCGCGGTCGACGACATCCAGGGCAACAGCATCGCCGGGTTTAACAAAGACCTTCAGACGCATCTCTACCTGCGCATCGAAGACGTCGCCGGTACGAAGACGTGGCTCGCCGGCATGGCCTCGCACCTCGCCTCCGCGCGCGAGGTGCAGGAATTCAATCAGCTCTATCGCCGCATCCGCCTGCGCCGCCAGGCGCGGCCGAAGGGTTTCGTCGCGACGTGGGTGAACCTCGCTCTCACCTGCGAGGGGCTGCGCAAACTGCGCGGCGATGAAGTGGACGAGTTCCTCGACGATGCGTTTCGGATCGGCCTCGCCGCACGCTCCGAGCTCCTCGGCGATCCGGCCGATCCGGACTCATCGGGGCATCCCGATCACTGGCTGTTCGGCGGCACGAAGACTCCTGTCGACATACTCGTCATCATCGCCAGCGACGCGCGCAAACAATTGCACGCGGAGATCAGCGCGGTCGAGCATTCGCTTCTGAAGGTGCAGGGCGCGTTGAAGATCGTCTGCCGCCAGGACGGCGCGGTGCTGCCGGGAGCGTTGATCGGCCACGAGCACTTCGGGTTCAAGGACGGCATCTCGCAGCCGACAGTGCGTGGGCGGAAGTCGGAAGATCCACATGATTTCTTCACGTCGCGCCTCGTCGATCCCAACGATCCGGAACAGAAGAAACCGAACCGCCGGGAGCTCAGCGCGCCAGGCGACGTGCTGCTTTGGCCGGGACAGTTCGTCTTCGGGTATCCGCTGCAGAAGAACGATCATCCGCGCGATCCAGGCGGCATGATGGAGCTGAAGCCGGCGTGGATCGCGAATGGCTCGTTCGTGGTCGTTCGCCGCTTGCAGCAGAACGTTGCCGCGTTCCGCGAGCTCCTGAAGACCGAAGCGGAGCGCCTCGCCGCGCTTCCCGGGTTCGCCGATATGACCGCCGATCGCCTCGGCGCGCTGCTGGTGGGCCGCTGGAAGAGCGGCGCGCCGCTGATCCGCGCGCCGCTGGCCGACGATCCGAAGCTCGCGCACGAAGGATTCGCGAACAATCACTTCGTCTATCAAACCGACACGAAGCCGGTGCTGATGACGAACGGATTCGTCGATCCGTTTCCGCAAGGCACCGCCGATCCCGACGGTCTCCGCTGCCCCCACGGCGCGCACATCCGCAAAGTCAATCCGCGCGACGACGGCTCCGAGCAGGGAGGGCCGAACGACACGCTCACGCGGCGCATCCTGCGCCGCGGGATTCCGTTCGGACCGGTGTTGTCGGAGGATCCGGACGAGCCCGATCCCGTGAACGGCGACCGCGGGCTGATGTTCGTGAGCTATCAAACCGACATCGCGCGCACGTTCGAGTTCCTCACCACCGACTGGGTGAACACGATGGACAAGCCGCAGGGCGGCGCGGGCCACGATCCGATCATCAGCTCGCCGCCCGAGGCGCGGACGATCGTGCTGCACGGCAGCAACGACGAGATCGAGCGGCTGGAGATTCCGGTGCACTGGATCCTGCCGACCGGCGGCGGATATTTCTTCGCGCCGTCGATCAGCGTCGTGCGCGATGTGCTCGCGGTGTGACTACTCGCTGTCGTTGCCGCCGATGACGAAGCGCAGCTCGCGTTGCCAGTCGCGGAACAGCGCCTCGTAGGCGATGAGCAGCGCCCCGTCGCGGCGGTCGCGGAGATACACCTTCTCCGCGCCCGGGGCCCGCGGCTGCATCCAGTTGTGGCCGATGCTCGCGCCGTCCGGACCCGCTTCGACGTTCACGTAGTCGGGACGGCTCGCGGCCCAGTAGTAGCAGCCGCATTCCCTGTAGTCGTTCTGCCACGGCGAGCAGAGGCTCTGCGTCAACTCGCCCGGCTCGGCGATGTTCGGATGGATCGCGGCCGTGCGCGGCGCAAACATCTCGCGCACGGTGAGCTCGCGCGTGATCACCTGGTCGGCGTCGTTCGCGAAGTCGCAGCTCACTCGTTGTCCGCCGCGCGTCGCGAGCTCCGCCAGCGCGTTCCATGTCTCGAGCGTGAATGGTCCCGTGTCGTCTCCGATCTGTGCCGTGCCGCGGACAGGCATGGTGGTGTTGCCGATTCGATAGCTGATGAGCGTGCGGCCGCGCAGCTCCTGACTCGCCGTGGCGACGACGCGCAGCGAGAACTCGTGCAGTTCCACCTCGGCGAAGATCTTTCGCCAGACGTTGCGGAAGTCGAACTCCAGTCCGGGGAAACAATTCGAGATCGCCGTCGTCGGCAGCGTGCCGGGCGGATTTCCGCGCGCGCGATACGCGAGCTGTTCCGCGAGTCCCGCGGTCGGAATCTGCGCCGGCGCGAACGTCCCGTCGAGCGCCTGCACGACCAGCGGCTTCGCTGCCGCGCGCGCGGTCGCGTTCACCGGAACGGGCGGACTTCCCTGCGGCTGCGGCTGGCCCATCCTCGCCGGATTGCGGTTCGCCGATTTGCGAACGGTATCGACCTGCCGCCGGGTGAGCGCGAGGAACCATCCGTCCGCGCCGCGCATCATGGCCGGCATCTTCCGCGCCGCCGCGTCGCGGGTGTCGCCCGTTTCCGTGTAGTCGCGCAGCACCTGGCCGAACCACGCCGCGGTGTCGGCGTTCAACGCGCCGAGGATGCTTTCGTGCATCGAGCGCAGCGCGAGGTTATCGACCAGCGCCGGCGCCATGATCGGGCGGCCGAAGGAGATTCCGTTGTGATCGTCGCCGTAGTTGCCGTTGAGCGCGGTCGTGTTCTGCAAGCGTACGGTCTCGAACGCGCGGCGCACGATCTCGGCGGTCGCCTCCGGCGAGGCCAGCTCCGGCGTCAGCGTCGCGCCGAACAGCGCCTGCTCCAACTCGTCGGCGACCGTGCGGATCGGCATGCTGTCGGGCGCGTAGTCGGGCGGTCCGGACGAGATGCGCGCGAAGGACGTCAGCGTCGTTCCGCCGGCGTTCAGCGACACCTCGACGATGCCGTCGCACGTGTCGTCGAGATAGCCGAGGCTGACGTTGTTCTCGTTCGCATAGATCCAGATCGGCGCCGTCGTGAGCGGGCTTCTTCGGGGGTCGACGTGCCCCCGCCAATCCCCTTTCGCGCTGTCGTACACGGTGTCCTCCGCCGTCGCGCCGAACACGCGGCCGGACGGGGGAGTGAAGCGAAGGCGGATTTCCGGGAAGTCCGGCGTCGGCTGGATGTACTGCACGTTGCCGAAGACAATCGTCTTCCCGGCGAGAAAGTTCTCGCATGTCCCGGTGAGCGGCTTCACGGCGTGATCGCTGAACTGGGGAGTCGCGGCCGTAATCGCGTCGCGCATCGCGCGCGTCCGCGCGGCCGCGGTCGTCGCCACCGAGAGCGTGCGCCGGCGTGCCTTCACGTTTGCGACGCGCACACGCCACTGCACGCTCGCGGCCGTGAGTTGTTCCTCATCGAGAATCGCCGTCGTCAGCGGACGGAGCACGTCGTCTCCGCGGTCGCACCAGACCTCGAGGAACGGCGCGACCGGCTTCACGAGCTCGCCCTGTTTGAAGCGCACCGGCTCGGTCGTGTTCGTCACGCCTGTGATCCGGCCGGTGGGGCGGTCGACGTTGAGCGTCGGCGCGCCGGCGATCTTCCGGAATCCGAGCGGATTCTCCCTCTCGTCGACGACGACATGATAGTTCTCCAGCGGCGTCTCTGCGCCGCCGAGGCGCGCGATCGCGAGCGGCGGAAGCAATCGAATCTCTCGGATCAAGGCCCCTCCCTTCGCAGCGCCTCGTCCATCAGCGTCGTGACGATCCGGCCCGCGAGTTCGTCGTAATCGTCGAGCGCATTCAGAAAATCGCTCTGCACGTCGCCGCTGTCCCGGATGAGCGTTGTCTGCTTGCGCGAATTCGCAATCAGATCGCGATGCCCCCGCCATTTGTCCGAGTCCCAGTCCGGCAGCGAGAGCGTGTACGACATCTCGAACGGCGGTCCCGCCGGCTTGCCGCCCGCTGCGGCGAGAGGACGGTCGACGATGATGCCGGCGATCGCGCGGAGGTGATACATCTCCCCGAACACCCACGCGATCAGATTGCCGCGCTCGTTCGGCACGCTCGTGTCCGTGCCCGCGCGCGCGAAGAACGCGTGTTTCAGGCGATACAGCAGCATGCGATAGCGAAGATCGAAGAGGCGGCACCAGCGCGCGGTGGCCGTGTTCGATACCACGGTGCGTCCGGCGTGGTCGACGGTGTTCGTGGTTGGATTCACCGGCAGCTCGCGCGACAGCGGCGTCGCATCGTCGAGCCTTCGATAGATCTGAATGAAGCGCGTGAAATGCGACTGCTGATTGCCGGTCGTGTTCGTCGCCTCGCCCTGTCGCGCGATGTTCTGCAGCGCAGCGACGGCCTGTTCGCGCGTCGTCACCGTTTCGATCAGCAGATCGGGCGTCTTGTCCGGGTTCTGCCCCGACTGATTGCCGCGCTGTCCCTCGCGATAGCCGCGGCCCCATTCATCCCACGACGCCTGGAACCTCTGCGTGCGCGGCAGAAACTCGCGGATGCGGTCGGGCGCCTGAAAGACTTTGATCAGCGCGGTATAGAGCTGCCCGACGCGATTCAGCGGTTGCGTGGATCCCGCTTCTGCGCGCCCCTTGATCTCCTGCGCCTCGACGCCCGCCCACTGTTCCGGCGACTCGGCATACACGTACTTCGCGAGCGATGTTTTCGTGAGCGGCTCCAGCTGGAACTGGAACGGATAGAACTCACTGCGATACGGATAGTCCTCGCGCTCGAGGTGCAGCGGGCCGCCGATCGCGCGAAGGATGTTCTGCACGGTGATCAGGTGCGCCATCTCCTCCTTCGCGATGCCGAGGATGATCTCCCGGAACACACGCGCATCTTCCCGCTGCTGATCGTTCAGCGCGTCGCCGCCGAGCGAGTAGGCGGCGTAAAGGTACTGCACCATCAGCGCGTGCTCGACCTCCGAGGCCACGTGCAGCAGGAACACCGTGAAGTCGTGCCACTCGAAGTCTTCCGGCAATTCGATATCGCCGTCCGAAGTGAATCCGAGCAGGGTCGCGTCCTCGCCCTCTCCCACGGGGCGCAACATGGCCTGCAGATTCCGCGTGAAGGAACTGCGCATTACTTCGGGCCCTCTTCGGTCAGCTTGAACATGATTGCGTTCGGGCTATTTTGGCTAAAGAAGCAGGGAGACTCCGCGCCGATGTTGCCGTCGACGTACCACATCCACTGGTACAAGCGGCCGTTGATGATCTGGTTCTCCACTCCGTTGATCATCGTCACGCTGCAATTGCTGGTCAGCGTCTGATAGCACGGCTTCGGCAGGTCAGGTTCGCACGTGTACGTGACGGGCGGCGTGAGCTGCATTGCGCGCTGCAGGTAGAGCACCGGTGTCGCGCCCTCCGACCACACGACCCGAAGATCGAGGGTCGGATTCGTACTTGAGAGCGGACCGAAGTCGATCTTGAGCGGCGCGGTCGCAACGACTGCGGGTTGGGGTCCGCTGGCGGTCGTACACGCGAGAAACGCGAGGAGCATTGCGACTGCAAGAATTCTTCTCATGCCTCGGAGAGTCCGCAAGACGGTGAATCCCTACCTGTTCACTTCCGAACACCCCGTTCGGAACCGTACACGCTCGATCGTGCCAACTCATTGAAAACAAAGCGCACAAACGTGGTACGCCGTTCGCCTTAGTGGAGCGACGTATGGATCGGGAAATCACAGCTCAGGAGCGGGCGAAGCGGATGGCGCGTCGCGTCGCAGTCGTCATCATCGCCGCCGCGGCGATCGTGTTTTCGTTCGCGGCGACGATTCAGTGGCTGCGGCCGTCGGTGAAGCGGCGAGACATTCGCGTGGCGCGCGTGGAGCGCGGTGCAGTGGAAGCGGCGCTGCAGGCGGCCGGCACCGTCGTGCCGCGATTCGAGCAGGTCGTCTCCAGTCCGCTCGAGGCGCGCGTGCTGCGGATCGACCGCCGCGTCGGCGACAGCGTTCGCGCGGGCGATGGACTCGTCACGCTCGACATCGGCGCCGCGCAACTCGACGCCGCGCGTCTCGACGAGCGCGTCGCGCAGAAGGAAAGCGAAAGCGCGCAGTTGCGGCTGCGGCTCGAGGAGAGCGTGGCGACGCTCGAAGCGCAGATCGAGCAGAAGCGGCTCGACGCGACGATTTTTCAGTACACGTCGCAGCAGAAGTCCAAGCTCGGCGAAGCGGGACTGGCGTCGCAGCAGGAAGTGCTCGCCGCCGCCGCGGCGGCGAAAAAGTGCGACATCGAGATCCGTCAGCTCGAAGAAGCGCTGGTGCGTGCGCGCCGCTCGCGCGACGCCCAGCTCGCCGGCGCGGCGAACGACACGGCGATCGCGCGCCGCGAGCGCGAGGAATCACGCCGCCAGCTCGCGCTGGCGATGATGCGCGCCGACCGCGCGGGCGTCGTCACGTGGATCGTCCCCGAGGCCGGCGCGACGATCCGCCGCGGCGACGTGCTCGCGCGCATCGCCGATCTCTCCGCGTTTCGTGTCACGGCGACGATCTCCGACATCCACGCGGCGAAGCTGCGCGCCGGAATGCGCGCGCGGGTGAAGATCGACGACACGGCGTCGATCGGCGGCACGATCGACAGCGTCGATCCGCGCATCGTCAACGGCGCCGTGACGTTCAATGTCACGCTCGACGAGGCCTCGCATCCGCGCCTGCGCAACAACCTGCGCGCGGACGTCTACGTCGTCATCGACGAGCGCCCGAATGCGCTGCGCGTCGAGCGTGGCGCCCTCGGCCAGTCCGACGTCGAAGACGTCTACGTCGATCCGCGGCGACCGCGCCGTGCGCACGAACGTCCGCTACGGACTCGCCGGCGAGAAACAGATCGAGATCTTGGCTGGCGCGCGCGAAGGCGACGCGCTCGTGATCTCCAACATGACCGACTACACCGGAGTCAAAGAGCTCCGACTGAAATGAACCAGGAGAGGCAGACAATGATCAAACTCGAACAAGTGGACAAGGTCTATCGCACCGAGCGCGTCGAGACGCTTGCGCTGCACAACATCAATCTCGACGTCGCGCCGGGCGAATTCGTCTCCATCATGGGACCGTCCGGCTGCGGCAAGAGCACGCTCCTGAATCTCATCGGCCTGCTCGACAAGCCGACGCGCGGCTCGCTCGCGCTGGAAGGCAGCAAGATCAACGGCGCCGGCGACAGCAAGCTCGCGCGTTATCGCAACGAGAAGCTCGGCTTCGTCTTTCAGAGCTTTCATCTCGTGCCCGATCTGAAAGTGATCGACAACGTCGAGATCCCGCTGCTGTACCGGAAGATGTCCGGCTCGCAGCGGCGCAAGGCCGCCGCGGCGGCGCTCGATCGTGTCGGCCTCGCCTCGCGCACGCAGCATTTCCCGACGCAGCTCTCCGGCGGACAGCAGCAGCGCGTCGCCATTGCCCGCGCGATCGTCGGCAGCCCGCGCATCCTGCTCGCCGACGAGCCGACCGGAAATCTCGACTCGCAGATGGGCGACGAGATCATGGAGATCCTCCACGATCTGAATCGCAAAGACGGCACGACCATCATCATGGTCACGCACGACGATCGCTTCGCGCGCCGCACCGACCGCATCGTTCGTTTGTTTGACGGACGGCAGGTGGCGTGATGCGGAGCTATCTCAACCTCGCACTGAAGGTGCTGACCCGCAGAAAGTTCTTCACCTTCATCTCCCTCTTCGGCATCACGCTCACGCTCGTCGTGCTCGTCGTGGCGACGGCGGTTCTCGACGACGCGTTCGCGGCGAAGGGGCAGGAGCGCCGCTTCGATCGCGCGCTCGTCCTCTTCCGGGTCATGGAGATCGGCCCGAATTCGACGATGTCGATGAATCCGGGCTACGGATTTCTCGAAAAGTACGTCCTGAATCTCCCCGGCATCGAGCGCGCGACCGCGTTCAGCGAGCCGGGGCAGCGCACGATCTATCACCACGGCGTGCGCATCGACACGCGACTCAAGCGCGCCGATGCGAATTACTGGAAGGTGCTCGACTTCCAGTTTCTCGAGGGACGCCCGTTCACCGCCGATGAAGAATCGCGCGGCGCGTTCGTCGCCGTGATCACGGACGATCTCCGCGATCGCCTCTTCGGCGGCGGGAAGGCGGTGGGCAAGAGCGTCGAGATCGACGGCAACCGCTTCGCGATCATCGGCGTCGTCCCAGCCGTGCCGATCACGCGACGGGCCGCGTACAGCGAGATCTGGGCTCCGACGACGACTTCGAAGTCTTCGAGCTGGCGGACGGAGTTGCTCGGCAGTTACAACGCCGTCGTGCTGCTCAACGGCGCCGGCGATCGCAGCCGCATCAAGCAGGCGTTCGCCGACGTCGTAAAAACGATTCCCGTCACGGACAAAGAATTCACGACGTGGAAGGTGGGCCTCGACACGGTGTTCGAAGCGCACGCGCGCGATCTTCTCGGTCCCTCGCTGCCGCGCGACTACACCGGCTCGCCGGCGAATGTCCTGCGCAGCGTGCTGCTGATCCTCGCCCTGATGTTCATGACCCTGCCGGCGCTCAATCTCATCACGCTCAATCTCAGCCGCATCCTCGAGCGCGCGCCGGAGATCGGCGTGCGCAAAGCATTCGGCGCGCCGCGCCGCGCGTTGGTCTGGCAGTTCGTGCTCGAGAATGTCCTGCTCGCGCTGATCGGCGGCGTGATCGCGTTCTTCCTCGCGGCGATGGTGCTGGGGATGCTCAACGGCTCGGGCATGGTCCCGCATTCGGACTTCTCGCCGAACCTGCGCGTCTTCGGCTACGGCATGCTCGTCGCGGCCTTCTTCGGCGTCTTCTCCGGCGCCTATCCGGCGTGGCGGATGTCGCGCCTCAACCCCGTCAACGCACTTCGCGGAGGTGTGGCGTGATCCTTCACTTGCTCAAAATGGTGTGGCACCGCAAGCGCGCGAACGCGCTCGTGGCCATCGAGATCTTCTTCTCGTTTCTCGTGATCTTCGCCGTCATCACCGGCGCGGCCGCGCTCTGGGCCGGCTGGCGCCAGCCTCTCGGCTACGAGTGGAAGGACGTCTGGATGATCAGCATCGGCGGCGGCTCGGACGACGTGAAGGCTGCCGGCGAAGACCCGATGCGCGAGACGATCGCGCGCGCGCTGCAGGAGACGAAATCGTTTCCGCAGGTCGCCGCGGCGGGACTGTCGGCGATGCCGCCGGTCAGCGGCATGGTCTCGGAAGGCACGTGGAACGTGCGCGGCCGGCGATTCGACCTGACGCGCGACGAAGTCACCGACGGCTTCCTGGACGCGCTGCAGATGAAGGTCGTGCGCGGCCGCTGGTTCAACGCCGGCGACGATGCGCTCAACTACCGGCCCGTCGTCATCGACTCCGATCTCGCGGACGCGATGTTCGGCGACGAAGATCCGATCGGCCAGAAGTTCGATGAGCTGGACGGTCTCGTGGATCGCGTCGTCGGGGTCGTGCCGCCGTATCGCAAGGAAGGCGAATTCTCCGCGCCGCACGTGAACATGGTCTTCTTCCGCAAGACGCTGACGAAGGCGAATGGACGCATTCCGAACAATCTCCTCGTGCGCGTGCGTCCCGGAACGCCGGCGGAGTTCGAAGCGCAGCTGATGCAGCATCTGCATCGAGTGATGCCGGAAGTGTCGATGGATGTGCGCCGGCTGGAGCAGATGCGCGACTTCTCGAATCGCGCCCGCTCGACGCCGATCGCCGTCGGCGCGATCATCGCCCTCTTCCTGATCTCGATGGTGGCCCTCGGACTGACGGGCGTGCTGTGGCAGAACGTCACCCGCCGCACGCGCGAGCTCGGCCTTCGCCGCGCCGTCGGCGCGAGCGCGACCACCGTCCGCCGCCAGGTGCTGGTCGAAGTCGCGCTGCTGGCGACGCTCGCCGTGATCATCGGCCTCGTCGTCGTCCTCCAGCTCCCGCTCCTCGGCATCTTCGCCCTCTTCACGCCCGCGGTCTTCACCACCGGGATCATTGCGGCGCTGGTGGTGATATACGGCATCACGCTGGCGTCGGGTTTGTACCCGAGCTGGCTGGCGTCGCGGCTGACACCGGCTGAGGCATTGAGATACGAATGATGACCGTCATCGCGCTTCGTTGCCCTTCTCCCCGCTTGCGGGGAGAAGGTGCCCGAAGGGCGGATGAGGGGCGGCTCTTCGCGCCATGCACGCCCCCTCACCCGGCGCTGCGCGCCACCCTCTCCCCGCGAGCGGGGAGAGGGGCAACGGGGGACGCATGATCCTCATCGTCGACGACGACGCGTCCATCACCGCGTCGCTGGCGCTGCTCCTGAAGCAGCACGGCTACGCCTCCGTCTCTGCGCACTCCCCGGTCGAGGCGCTCGCGGCATTGCGTCGCGAGCGCCCGCGGCTCGTGATCCAGGACATGAACTTCAGCCGGCAGACGAGCGGCGCGGAGGGGCTCGAGCTGCTCGAGCGCATCCGCGCGGCGGAGCCGTCGCTGCCGGTCATTCTGATGACGGCGTGGGGCTCGATCGCGCTCGCGGTCGAAGGGATGAAGCGCGGCGCGGCGGACTTCATCACCAAGCCGTGGTCGAACGCGACGGTGGTGCAATCGGTCGAGACCGCGCTGAAGCTCGTCGACGCGCGCGTGCAGGAGTCGACGCTGACGCGCGCGGAGCTCGACGAGCAGTACGACTTCTCGAACATCATCGGCGCCGATCCGAAGATCGCGGCCCTTCTGGAGATGATCGGCCGCGTCGCGCCGACCGACGCCTCGGTGCTGATCACGGGCGAGAGCGGGACGGGCAAAGAGCTCGTCGCCGAAGCCGTGCATCGCAACAGCAAAAGGCGCGGCGGAGCGTTCGTGAAGGTGAACCTCGGCGGAATCTCGGCGACGCTGTTTGAGAGTGAAATGTTCGGACACGTGCGCGGCGCGTTCACCGACGCGCGCGAGTCGCGCCGCGGGCGATTCGAGCTCGCGGAAGGCGGGACGATTTTTCTCGACGAGATCGGCGAGCTCGATGCCTCGTCGCAGGTGAAGCTGCTGCGCGTGCTGCAGGACCGCACGTTCGAGGTGCTCGGCACGAGCCGTCCGAAGACCGCCAACGTGCGCGTCGTCGCGGCCACGAATCGCACGCTGCACGAGATGGTGCAGCGCGGCGAGTTCCGCGAAGACCTGCTCTATCGCCTCAACCTCATCAACATCCACCTCCCGCCGCTGCGCGACCGCCGCGGCGACATCCCGCGTCTCGTGAATCACTTCCTCGGCATGGCCAACGAAGCCTACGGCGCGCGCGTGGAGTCGATCAGCGCGCGGGCGATGGATTGGCTGCGCTCGGGCACGTGGCCTGGCAACATCCGCCAGCTGCGGCAGACCATCGACCGCGCCGTGCTCATTCGCGGCGGCCGCGAGCTCGACGTCGACGACTTCTTCGCCGTCCGCGACGCGGCCTCCGTTCCCACGCCCGACGTCGCGCTGCCGGAAGCCGGTACGATCACGCTCGACGAGCTGGAGAAGCGGATGATCGAAAAGTGCATGAAGCACTACGACGGCAACATCTCGCGCGTCGCCGAGGCGCTGGGCCTCTCGCGCGCGGCGCTGTACCGGCGGTTCGAAAAATACGGGATCGAAGCGTGACGCTTCGCACCAAATTCACGCTCTACCTCATCGCGCTGCACGTCATGCTCGCGGCGGCCGCGTTCTGGGTGCTCGTCGAAAATCGCCCGCTGCTCTTCCTCGTCGAGGGGCTGTTCGTTGTGCTTGGTCATCGGCGGCATCTCACTCGTACGCCGGCTGCTCGTGCCGCTCGATCTTATTCACACCGGTGCGGAGCTGATCAACGAGCGCGATTTCTCGTCGCGCTTCGTGCCCGTCGGCGAGCAGGAGATGGACACGCTCATCGGCGTGTACAACAAGATGCTCGACACGCTGCGCGAAGAGCGGCTGGCCGTGGAGGAACAGCATCAACTCCTGCAGAAGATCGTCGCCGCATCGCCGTCGGCGATCGTGATCTGCGACTTCGACGGCAACGTGCAGCAAGCCAATCCCGCGGCCCAGGAGCTGCTGAGCGCGGGACTCTGGCCGCAGCTCGCGGACATCCCCGTCGGCAAGTCGAAACTGCTCGCGCATCACGGCATGCGGCGACTGAAAGCGTCGCGCGCGGAGTTCCGCGACCGCGGCTTCGCGAAGAGCTTCTTCGTCATCGAGGAGTTGACCGAGGAGCTGCGGCTGTCGGAGAAAGCCGCGTACGAGAAGCTCGTGCGGATGATGTCGCACGAGGTGAACAACTCCGTGGGCGCGGTGCGTTCGCTGCTGGAGTCGTCGCTGCGCTACGCGCCGCAGGTCGGCGATGCGGACCGCGACGATTTCACGAGCGCGCTCACGATCGCCTCCGCGCGCATCGACGCGCTCAATCGCTTCATGGCCGCGTTCGCGGACGTCGTGCGCATCCCGCCGCCGAAGCGCACGCCCGTGCGCGTCGACCAACTCGTCGCGCGCGTCGCCGCGCTGCTGCGGCCAGAGCACGCCATCGCGCTCGATCTGCACGATGAGCGCGAATACGACGTCGACGCGGGCCAGCTCGAGCAGGTCGTGCTCAACATCTTCCGCAACGCCATCGACGCGACCGGTCCGGTGGGCGAGATTCGCGCCACGATGCGCAACGGCGAGCTCGTGATCGGCGACAGCGGCCCGGGCATCAGCGAGTCCGTCCGCTCCGATCTCTTCACGCCCTTTTTCACCACCAAGCGCGACGGTCGCGGCCTCGGCCTGACGATCGTGCAGGAGATTCTCGCCAACCACGCCCTCCCGTTTGAGCTGCGCAACCGGGAGGGCGGGGGGGCGGAGTTCGTGGTGGCGTTTAGCGCCTAACGTTGCCCCTCTCCCCGCTTGCGGGGAGAGGGGTTGGGGTGAGGGGCCGTGCCTCGCACAAAGGGCCGCCCCTCATCCGGCGCTACGGCCACCTTCTCCCCGCAAGCGGGGAGAAGGGCAACGTGGGGCTACTTCGTAAGAAGCTCTTCCAGGAAATCGAGCGCGCGCGGATCGTTCGTCTGTCCCAGCCAGAAGATCGCTTTCTTCCGCACTTCGCGGCTCTTGTGATTCCGCGCGAGATCGATCAGCAGCGGGATGGAGCGATCCTTCGGCAGCTGCGAGATCGCGAACACGGCGTGCTCGCGGACGTCGTCGTCGGGATCTTCGTCGACGGCGCGGCGCAATTCGGCGGCGGCCTTCGAGCCCGCCTTCTGCGCGAGCCAGAAAATCGCCTGGCGCCTTACCTCGGAGTTGCGGTGGTTGCGGGCGAGGTCGATCAGCTCCTGCTGCGCGCCCGCGGCGTCGGATTGCGAGATGCCGAAGATCGCCTTCTTGCGCAGCTCCAGGCTGTCGTCGCCGCGGACGAGATCGCGGAGGTAGCGCAGTCCCGCGTCGCCGCCGCGCTGCCCGAGCCAGAAGATGGCCTGGCCGCGCACGCCGTCGCGATGGTCGCGGCCGGCGAAGCGCTCGAGCATCGGCTCCACGCGCGAGCTCTCGTGCATCGCGATCACCGCGACGATGTGATCGTCCGCCGGATCTTCGAGATGCTTCGCAAGGAAGTCGAGGCTCGCGTTCACATCGAAGGTGACCCGAGTCGCGTCGCTCTTCGGCGCGCAGTCGCGGTCGTACGCGCGCAGCGTCGTGATCTCGCCGCGCTTCATCCGCGCCACGACGATCATCTCGCCGCTGCCCGGCTTGTCGTCCTGAATCGAAAACCCGCTGCCGTGATCCCAGCAGCCGATGCGCACGTCGCGCGGCGAGGGCACGTTCCAGGCGATCCAGCCGTCCGCCGGCGTGTTCTGCGCGCCGGCGGCGGTGGTGAGAAGGAGAAGAGGGAGCAGGAGCAGATGTCGTTTCATCGCTAGTCCTCGTTCAGCAGTTCGAGCATGTAGTCGATCGCTTCTTTGTTGTTCATCACCGACAGCTTCTGCAGGATTTCGCGCTTCAGGCTGCGGTTGGTCTCTTTCTTCGCCAGGTCGATGAGCGCGCGGGCGTTGCTCTGCACGAACAGCGCGTCGATCACCGCTTCCTTGACGTCGACGCTCGCCTCGCTGGTGTAGAACGCGAGCAGCATCGGCGCGGTTTTCTTGCCCATGACGCCGAGCTTGCGGATGGCGTCCTCGCGCATCTCCGGATCCTTGTCGGCCTTCGCGATCTGGTGGATGTGTTCGGCGTCGCCGGCGATGAACAACGCCTCGAGGATGGCCTCGCGCACGTTACGCGCGGTCTCGGTCTGCCACATCGCGGCGAGATCGTTGCGCGCGCCCATCACGCCGAGGAGGCGGATCGCTTCCTCGCGCAGCTCGGGATCCTGCTCCGTCTTCGCGGCGTTGAGAATGCGCCCGCGGTCGCCGGAGATCATCAGCGCGTTGAGCACTTCCTCTTTGACGTTGCGCGCTTTCGTGGACTGGTAGACCTCGAGCAGCAGCGCGCGATTGCGCTCGCCGCCGGCGATGCCGAGGTAATGAACGGCCTGTTCCTGCAGGTCGGAAGAGCCGCCGCCTTTCGCATAGTTCGCGATCAGCTGCTGCGCCTTCGCCGAGGAAGACTGGCTGAGCACGAACATCGCCTGCTCTTTCATCTTCTTCGTCGCCTTGCCCGTCAGGATCTTCTCCAGCAGCGGGAACGCGCGCTCCGGATCGGTGTTCATCAGCGAATGGATCGCCATCAGCTTCACTTCTTCGTCGCTGATCTCGGACGGCTGGACGCGCACGCCGCGGCGCTCGCGCACTTCCACCGAGAGCGCGTCGGCGTCGTCGATCCACTCGCTCTTCGGATAGTTCTTCTTCAGCGCGGCGATGACCTGCAGCGCCTGATCCTTCTGGCCCATCTTGTTCAGCGCGTACGCGGTCCAGTACAGCGCGCCGTCCGCGCGCTTACCCTTCAGCTCCGCGCACTTGCTGAAGGTGCGCACCGCCTCTTCCCACTCTTCGTCGTCGATCGCATCCGTGCCTTCCTCGTAGAGGTCGGCCTCGCGTTCGCTCACGCGCGAGCTCTTGTCGCTTTTCGACGAGCTCTCTCCCGCTCCCACATACACGTCCCACGACGCTTGCGCGCTCGCGCTCATCAGGATTGCGACCACGACGGCCGCTGCGATTTTCCAGGTCTTCATGTCCGTGCCTCGTTACTCGTTACACATTCGGTTGTTGGAGATTCGCTGACGACTTCGCGCGGACGCTCGCCCGCACGACGCGCAGCTTCAGAACCAGCCCTTTTGCTTCGACGCGCTTCTGGATCGAGCGAAGCTCTTTTTCGCTGACCTGCGAAGGCGCGTGCGCGATCTGCAGCAGCACCGGCTCGAGGTCGTCGAGGAGCGTGGCCACGCTCTCCTCTCCGCGCCCCTCGGCGGTGTGGCGGTACAGTCGATTGCTCGCCAACAGAGCCTCGGCGCGATGGCGCTCCGGCCCGATGTCGGTTCCCTCTTCCGGTTTCATGTTCGACAGCTCGACCAGGATCCGCTCCGACTCGTCGAAGTGCTCATTCACGACGATGAGGAGGATGCGGTCGCGCTGCTGTTGCGTGCTCGGTTGATTGCTGACCTTCTCGATCCCTCGCTCGATCGGCGTGTTGTCGACGACGAGCGGTTGGCGGTTGTCCCGCCGCCACAGCAGTCCCGCCGCGAACGCGATCACGACCACCGCCGCCACCGCGCCCCAGCGCAGCCATTCCGTGTGCCGCGCCCGTTTCTTCTCGCCGCGCAGGCGCCAGCTGAGCCGCTGCCAGACGCGCTGTTCGTAGTCCTCATCCGGCTCCGGAACTTCCGGGGCCTGGACGCGGTCGAGCAGCTGCGCGATGCGGCCCAGTTCGGCGCGGCACTCGCCGCATGCATCGAGATGCGCGCAGGGCTCGCCGTAGTACGCCATGACGATTTCTTCCTGTGTCAGGTGATTCATGATGATGCCGATCCTGTAAAGGGTTGGAGACGCTCGCGCAGCTTGGTGACCGCGCGAAAAATGGTGTTCTTCGTGGCGTTGGTCTTGATGCCGAGGATGTTGCCGATCTCGTCGAGCGGCATCCCTTCGAAGTGGCGGAGGACGAAGGCCGTGCGCTCGTTGCCGCTCATCTGCTTCAACGCTGAAGCGATGGCGCGTTGCATCTGTGCGCCGAGGACCACGCGCTCGGGGGACGCCTCATGCGACGCGATGTCGGAGAAGTCGTCGGTCGCTTCGAGTTTTGAGTCGCGGCGTTTGCGGGAGTCGATGAGGTCGAGCGAGCAGTTGACGGCGATGCGGTGCGCCCAGGTCGTGAAGCTGGCGCGGCCGTCGTAGGAGCCGATCGAGCGATACGCGCGGAGAAACGTTTCCTGCACGACGTCGTCGGCGTCGGCGGCGTTGGAGGTGATCCGGTAGGCGGTGCGGTAGAGCGACCGCGAGTGGCGCTCGACGAGCACTCGGAACGCGTCATCGTCGCCGCCGCGAACGCGCTCCACCAGCTCGAGATCTGTTTCCGTCGCTACCATCCGACCAACTTAGACCGGACAGGGCGGAAATGGTTAGTTGGTGGGGGTGAGGGGATAGGTGTTAGGGGCTCCCAACCCCTATCTCCCAATCCCCAATCCCTACTATTTCGCCTTCCACATCCCGCACTCTTTCATGGCGGGCTCGTACGGATTGGCGATGGCCTCTTTCGTCGTCTGCAGCCACGACTTCCTGACCATCGGGCAGTAGGCGATGCCGGGGCGCTCGCCTTCGATGCCGTTGCGGACTTTGATCATTTCGTCGGAGAGTGCTCCGAACGCCTCGCGCGCCTTGATCATGTCCGCGCTGGCGGCGACATCGGTCGCGGCTTTGGCTACCGCGTCATTTTTCTCCGCGGACGCGGCAGTCGCGAGCTGCGTCGCACTCTTCTGCACGTCCTTCAGCGAGTTCTTCAGCAGTCCCTGGCGGACGGTTTCGTACTTGGAGAACAGCGTCGTGTTCGCGAACAGCGGCACGGCGAGGAAGAGGACGGCGCAAGCGAGGGTCAGGCGTTTCATGAGCGGGGAAACGCCTGACGTTTCGCTGCAATTTCGCGGATCAAAAGAGTCACTTTTTCGTGTTGATGAACGCCACGATGTCATCCGACATCGCCTTCAGCGACGGGTGGTAGAGATACATCATGTGCCCGCCGTGGTAGTTCTTGATCGTCAGGCGATCGGCGTCGATGCCGCTGTGCTCGAGCATGTAGCGCGTGGCAAAGTACGACGTCGTCAGGTCGTCGTAGCCCGCGACCGCGAACACGCGCAGCGCTTCGTTGTCCTTCGTCCCCTGCGCGAGCGCGCCGGTGACGTCGACGAAGCCCGCGAACGCACCGCGGCGGTTCGCCGGCCGCTTCCACTTCTGATTCGCGTCGCCGCTCTGGGGCATGTAGCGCTTGTCCCAATCGACTCCGAGCTCGCTGCGCAGGTAGGTCTCGAACAATGAGATGTAGATCGGTCCCGTCTTGGCGTTGAACGGATCGCCGTCGGGAAATTCGCCCGCGTCGTCGAGCTCGTCCTGCGTGTAGCGGCCGTCGAGCAGACCGACCGACTTGCCTTCATTGCGCAGCAGCTCCTTGATGAAGCGGATCGCGTAGACGCGCAGGTTGCTGCGCAGGATGTACTCCTTCGACAGCCCGATGTAGCGATGCATCTGCTCCGCGACGCGCTCTTTCTCGGCCTGCGGAATGGTGTCGCCCTGGAACAGTGCGACGAGATATTCGCTGCCGGCGAATTTCTCGACCTCGGCCAGGAACGTCTCCCGATCCTTCCAGTTGCCGGTGACTTTCTTGTGGTAGTACGCGGTGGCCGCGAGCGCCGGAAGGTGCGTCGCGTACGAGAGATCGTTGCCGGCGGTGATGAACGGCAGCGTGCCCATGTTGAGCGCCGGCGAGATGAGAATGACGCCGTTGAGGCCGACGCCGTAGTCGTTCTGCAGCCGCGGCACGAGCATCGACCCGCGGATGCCGCCGTAGCTCTCGCCGAGGATGTATTTGGGGGAGTTCCAGCGACTGTGCAGCGTCACGTAGGCGCGGATGAAATCGGCGACCGAGTCCGCATCCTCGTCGTAGCCCCAGAAATCCTCGTCCTTCTTCTCGCCCATCGCCTTGCTGTAGCCGGTGCCGACGGGATCGACGAACACGAGATCGGTGGCGCGGAAGATCGTCGACTGGTTGTCGCGCAGCTTGTACGGCGGCGCGCCCGGATCCTGCGCGTCGCTCGGGATGTCGATCACCTTCGGACCGACGAGGCCGAAGTGCAGCCAGATCGACGCCGATCCCGGTCCGCCGTTGAAGACGAACGTGACCGGCCGGTCCTCGGCCTTCGCGCCGTCTTTCGTGTACGCGATGGTGAAGAAATTCGCGGTGTTCTTGCCCGCGCCGTCCTTCAGATAGATCTCTTCCGCGGTCGTCGTGTACGCGACGTCCTCGGAGCCGATCTTCATCTTGTGCGGCTTGACGAACTTCTTCGGCTCGGGCGCCTTCTCGGCCGGTTTGTCCGCGGGCTTGTCGGCCGGCTTCGCATCCTGCGCGGCTATTGGAAGAGCAAGGGGGAGAGCAAGGAGCACGACTGCAGCGATGGACGCCGCGAATTTGCGCATACGTTTCCTCTCGAAAATTCGATTTCGACGAACGAGTATACGTACGCCTTTCGAATTGGTTAGTTCCGCGTACACTCTTGCCGCGATGTACGAGAAGCGCAGCGAGCAACTGCTCCCGCGTCCGCAGTTCGCGAGGCGCGTGCTGCTGCACACGGCGGTCTCGTGCGCCATCATCGCCGTCGCGCTCTTCATCGGCATGGCCGGCTATCACTACCTCGACCGCCTGAGCTGGGTCGATGCGTTTCTCAACGCGTCGATGATCCTCGGCGGAATGGGCCCGGTCGATCCGCTGCACAGCACCGCCTCGAAGGTTTTCGCCGGCGCGTACGCGCTCTTCGCGGGACTCATCTTCATCACCGTCGCCGGTCTCGTGATCGCGCCGTTTCTCCACCGCCTCATGCATCACTTTCATCTCGAGGACGAGTGAACGTCACCGAATACCTGCGCGCCACGTGGGAAGTCGAGGGATGGTTCTTCCCGATCGACGCCTATCTCTTCGCCGCGATCGATGCCATCCAGCAGCGCGAAGGCATCACGGGCAATCTGTTCGAGATCGGCGTCCATCACGGCAAGACCGCGATTTTTCTCGCGCGCATGCTCCGCGCCGGCGAAGTCCTCGGCGTCTGCGACGTCTTCGACCAGCAACAGCTCAACGTCGATCACTCCGGCGAAGGAAGCCGCGAGTTGTTCGAGCGAAACATGCGCGCGTTCGGCGGCCCGGCGCGCGTTTTCGCGAAGTCGTCCCACGAATTGACGACCGAGGACACGACGACGAACTGCCGCTTCTTCCACATCGATGGCGGCCATCGCCCTGATGACGTGATTGCCGATTTGCAGACAGCGGCACGTGCGTTACACGCGCACGGCGTCGTGGCGCTGGATGACGTCTTCAATCCCAGCTGGCCCGGCGTGAGTGAAGGCTTCTACCGCTTTCACGATGCGCATCCGGACGTCTTCACGCCCATTCTCATCGGCGGCAACAAAGTCTTCTTCGCACGCGACCCGTCGCGCTACGCGCTCGATGACGTCGCGTCACTCGTCGACACGCGCGCGTTTCGCTTCGAGTACAAGGAATGGCTCGGACGGCGGGTGATGACCGCCGTGCGGTTGTCGTGGGTCGATCTCGATCCTGCGGGCGCGGCGGCGTTGCACAGTTGACGAGCAACCTTCTCCGAAGCTCTTCGTACATATCCCACATGACTCGATTTCTTCCGCTTTTTCTCCTCCTGGCCTTCACCGTCAACGCGGCGCCCGTGCGAACCGTCGAACAGATCGTCCGCTCCACCGCGGATCCGCGCATCGAGATCCGGATCGATCCGGCATTCGCGTACATCGGCCACATTCATCGGCAGGCCATGGGCGGGAAGGCGGAGTTCGATCAGTACCTTTTCAGCGAGACGCGCGGCAATCAACTCGGACGCACGTTCATCGTCCATTTCGAGCATGTCCTTCCCGGCGTCGACTTCGCGTTCGACTATCCGCGCTTCGACATGGTCAGGCTCGGCCGCAACGAATACCTGCACCAGACGTGGCCGTTGGAGAACTGGCCGCTGTTTCAGAACGACGACATGAAGCGGTTGCTGGAGAGCCGCGCGCTGACCGCGCCGTCGCGATGGCTCGTGAACCGCTACGTGCGCGCGGTCGACAAACAACGGCGCGCCGAGATCATCCTCTTCTATGTCGAGCCCGCCGGCGAGTTACCGGCTCCGATCGCGGACCTCGGTCTCGGCGGAACGCAGCGGGCGTTGTGGGAACCGATCGCGCGAGCGCTGGCCGCGCGCGCGACTACGGTGTTCACAATCAAAGACTAACTCCACGAGGCGGTTGCGGCCGGGAATCGTGAAGTGAATGTCCGGCGTGCAGTGGGTGAGATAGCCGTCCAGATCGCCGCGCTGGATTGCCCGGCTGATGTATCGTCGAGCGCATGAGAATCGCGGGCATCGTCTTCTTCCTGACGCTCTTCGTATTTTCGGCAGCCGCTGACGAGGAGCGCTTGTTTCTCGTGCAATTCACGGTCGGCGAGAAATGGGTGAAGGAGAAGGCACCGCAGGAGCAGGCGTTTTTCGCCGAACACTCGGCCAATCTCAAGCGGCTGCGCACGGAAGGGAAGCTGCTCCTCGGCGGGCGCTACTCCGACAAAGGCGTGATCCTCGTCAAAGCCGCATCGGAGGAGGCGGTGCAGAAGGAGATCCAGCAGGACCCCTCCGTTGCGCACGGAACCTTCGTGGCCGCGATCTATCCGTTCGCGCCGTTCTACGACGGATGCGTCGAACGGAAAAAGTGACGAGCTCACCGCGGCAGCTCTAATTCCGCGAGCGCATCCCGCAACGCCGGCGAGCGCCAGCAGTACGCACCCACCTGCGCGAGTCCCGCCTTCCGAAAGGCCGTGCGATACCACGCCGCGGGGCGGCGGATGAGCGAGTCGAGATCGCCGATGATGTCGTCTTCCTTCGTCAGCACTTCGAGATACGCGACGCCGTCGCAGACGCGGGCGATGGTGTCGAGGCCGGCGCGCAGTTCCACATCGGGAACGTAGTGCAGGACGTCGCTGCAGATGACGAGGTCGTACAGGTCGAGATCGAGCGACGGGAGCTCGCCGAATTTCGCGAGGCGGATGTTGCGCTCCTTGCCGTAGCGCTGGGCGGCGTACTCCGACGAATCGAGTCCCGTGTATTTGATGCGCGGGCGAAAGGCCTGCAGGTGCGCGAGCCACGCCCCTTCGCCGCATCCGATGTCCAGCACGGTGCGCACTTGCCGGTGGATGAAGTACTCGGTGGTCGCAATCGCCAGCGCCACTTTTCTGCGCACCTCGGCGTGCGTGTTGATGCGCGTCGATCGGTCGTGGTACCAGCGCTCGAAGTATTCGCGGTCGTACTGCTTCGTCATTCCGCGTGAATCGTATCCTGCGTCTGCTCCGTTCCGACGCCCATCTTCCGGAGCCACGCCACGAGACGCGGCGCGCGCTTCTCGACCTTCACCAGCGCCTTGATCGCGAACTTGCTCTTCGGGAAGAGCACGAGGGCCGCGAGGAGGAAGAACACCCAGCCCTGCATGATCGGCAGGACGGATCCGATGATGCCGAGGATCGTGAAGACGATGCCGAGGACAATGCGGAGCACCAACATATCAACGCCTCGACAGGAAATCGCCGGTGTCGAGATACTCCTCGGGGATCACGAGGAACTCTTCGACGCCGTACTTCCCGCGCAACTCCTCCGGGGAGAGGTGGTCAGCAAGAAGGAGGCCTTCGATCTCGCCGCTGCGTCCCACGAGCTCCCAGCCGGTCCAGATCTCGGACTCGCTGTACGGCTGCAGTGAGATTTTTTGAAGATAGCGCGACATCGGTTAGGCCGGATTTTACTCGTTACACGGCGCGCCCTTTTTTCCGCTGCTCCGGATAGAGCATCAGGAACTCGCGCAGCGCCTTCATCGCCTCGACGATGCCCTCGGGCATGCTCTTGAGCCGCAGCCAATAGCAGCCGGGGTCGAGGAGGTTGCGCAGCAGCTCGAGGAACTGATTCAGCGAGAGGTAGGTGTTTTGATACAGCCTCCCTTTCGCCTTCTCGTCCTGGCGCGCGCGCTCGATTTTGCTGATGACGCGCGCGGCGAGGTAGTACGGCGTCTGCAGCGCGTCGAACTCCTCCTGCGACATGCGCGGCCCTTTGGTGATGTGCTGGCGATTCACCGTCGCCTGCAGGAATTCGATCACCACCACCACCGCGGTTTTCGGGATCGGGCCGCATCTGCCGCTGTCGATGGAATGGGTGAGGAAGGTGACGAGCGTTTTGATTTGCTCGCTCTCGGGATAAATGAGCTCGCGGAGGCCGTATTTTTTCGCGATCGCTCGCTCGTCAATCTCGTTTGGCGGGGCCTCCATAAATTCCGCGCCGAGAATAGCACGCTAGAATCGTCCTCAATGCAGGCGTCCGACATTCTCGCGAAAGCATCGCTGTTCAACCTTCTCGACGACTCGGAGCGTTCCGAGCTCGGCCTAACGCTCGAGCGCCGCGACTTCGGGTCCGGCGAAACGGTGTTCAGCTTCGGCGAGCCGGGCGACTCGATGTACATCGTCGGCAGCGGCTGCGTGGAGCTGTCGGTCCGGGACAACACCGGCGCGAAGATCGTGCTGACGATGGCTGGGCCGGGCGAGCAGTTCGGCGAGCTGTCGCTCTTCGACGGCGGCGCGCGCACGGCCAGCGCCGTGTGCACCGAGCCCTCGACGCTGCTGATGCTCGACCGCGACGATCTCCTCGCGTTCCTGCAGCGCCATCCCGACGCCGCGCTCGATCTGTTGACGACGATCAGCCAGCGCATCCGCGCGACGGACGAGCTGCTGCGTCGCCGCGTGGCGCGCAACATCAATGAAGAGCTGGCGATCCGCAGCACCGCCGTCGAGCGCATCGCCGACGTCATCGCCGCGTTCAGCGGCAGCATCACGTTCCTGATGCTGAACGCGGCCTGGTTCGCGTTCTGGATCATCTGGAACACGCTGCCGGGAATCCCGCACTTCGATCCCTATCCGTTCGGCTTCCTGACGATGGTCGTGTCGCTGGAAGCGATCTTCCTCTCGATCTTCGTCCTCGTCAGCCAGAACCGCCAGGCCGCGAAAGACCGCTTGCGCGCCGACGCGGAGTACGAGGTGAACCTCAAGGCCGAGCTCGAAGTCGCACACCTGCACGAGAAGATGGATTTTCTGACCGAGGAACTGCTCGCGCGCATGCCGCGAGAGCCTGGATCGCGACGACGCTAACTCACCGCCACGTCATCTCGAACGTGCACGTCTTGTCGCCGTGGCACTGGCACTTCGTCTCCGTGACCGCGGGCTCGGTGCCGCCGTGGCGGAGGATCGATTCCTGGAAGAAGCCGACGGCGCTCGCGCAGTAGAGCGGGCTGTAGCACGGATAGTTGCTGTAGGTCATCCGCGCGCCTTTCGGCGTCTTCTCGAATTTCACGCTGCCGAATTTCTGATACTGGTCGTGAAAGAGGGCGTTGTTCGCGAGGAAGTTCTCCAGCTCTTCGGAGTCGAGCGAGCGATAGACGCGGCCGATGCCCAGCTCCGCCGAGGCGGCGCCGATGAGCGCGAGCACGTTCGGATGCGTGGCCTTCAGCTCTTCGTAGATCGCGCGATCGAGCTCGATCAGCGACTCGAACTCGCACCACGCCGACGCCAGCGGCGTCTTCGCGTACGTGCGCGTGCGCGGCGTCAGTTTCTGCAGCAGCTGCTGGAACCGCTCCTCGCCGATCGTGTCGATGAGGAACTGCTTTCGCCCGCCGAACATCACGCCCTTCACTTTCGCGATCGATGGATCGGGGCCGACCAGCACTTCCTTTCCTTCGAGTCGGGGCGGGTGGGCGTGGGTGGGGCGCTCCTGAAGAAGCGACATGCGTCGATTCTAACGGAGATGCCGGAACACTTCAGGAATGAAATCGCCGTCGCTCGCTTCGCGCGCCGCGAGGGCGATCTGAAACTGCATCACATCCTCGGGGACGGGATTCTGATAGCCGTCGAGCGTGTCGCGCAGCGCGTCGAGCGGCGTGAGTCCCTCCGCGCGCACCGAGCGATAGATCTTCACCGCGATCGACTCCGCGGCGCCGGGCGTGAGGAGCTTCGGCACGAAGCGGCTCGACCGCCGCGAGATCGGAGTCCTGCAGCTCGATGTTGCGCCGCTTCGCCAGCGCGCGAATGAGCGCGAATCCTTCCGTGGCGGTCGTCGCCGGAAAGATCGGAATCTTCACGTCGACGCGGCCGGGGCGTTTGAGATCGACTTCGATTAGATCGGGTCGGCTCGAAGCGAGGATCCAGACGATGCGGCCGCGGTTCGCGGCGTTGCTCATCTGCTGCGCGAACATGCCGTAGATGCGGCCCGACAGACCGGAGTCGCCCGTGCCGGCGTCGCGCTTGCCGAGCGACTGATCCGCTTCGTCGATGAACACGAAACAGCGGCCGAGGCCTTGCAGCAGGCGGAAAATCTTCTCGAGATTGCCCTCCGTGCTGCCGACCCACTTGTCGCGAAAATTCTTCAGCTTCACCACCGGCACGCCCGCCTCGCCGGCGAGGCATTCGACGAGATACGTCTTACCGGTGCCGACCGGGACCGCAGATGAGATAGCCCATCGGCAGCGCCTGGACGTCGTTCATGTGCCACAGCTTCACGTCCTGCCGCAGCCAGGTCTTCAATTTTTCCTGCGCGTGAAAATCGTCGAGCGTGCGCTTCGACTCGATGAACTCGATGAGTCCCGCGGAGTCTCGCTCGACGAGCTCTTTGCGCATGACGACGAGATCGCGGCCGTGCAGCGCCTCGCCGGCGTGCGTGCGCGTGCGCAGCAGATTCTCGACCGACGTCAGCGTCGTGCCGGTGAGCTGATGCGCGAGCGAATCGTACGTGGGCGCGAATTCGATGAGCGTCGACGCGTGCTCTTTCGAGAGGAGCTGGATCGCTTCGCGCAGCTCGATCGTCGTCGGGAGCGGCACTTCGACCGCGGCCGCGCGCGGATTCGTCACCAGCAGCGGATGAAGATCGTTGAGGTTGTCGGAGATGAGGAACGTGACGAGCGAGTGGCGCGCGAGCTGATCGTCCGCCGCCCAGTCACGCATCAGCAGCGCGAGCGCACTCAGGTCGTAGTTCAAAGCGCCGGGAAGCGCGGGCGCGACGAGGTGCGCGGCCTTCATGTAGAAGCCGATCTGATACGACTCCTGGCCGAGGCGCGCGAGATTCGCGGAGTAGCGGAAAAAGCGCGTGAGCCACTCGGTGGCGGCGCGCGGCGCGCGCGGCATCTCCGGCGTTTCGCGATAGGCGGGCCAGCGCTGCACGATCTCGCCGCCCTTTTCGATACGCACGCCGTTGCCGAGGTCGTAGGAAAGGATGACGTCGAAGCGCGGCATCATCACGCGCATGAGGAACTCGTAGAGACTGCCGAGCGTGCGGCCTTCGATCAGAAAGCGGTCGTTGACGTTGCCGTACAGCAGAAACTGATTCGCGGCCGCGCTGGCGTAGAGCGAGATGAGTTTTTCAGCCCAGTTCGGGAGGCTCATACGTCGTTCTCACGGTCTCATCCTCGATATTCAGCAGCCGCGACGTCAACTCCACGCCCACGCTCATCGCCGCCGGCCGCCCGCGCAACGTCGCTTCCTCGAGCGCGAGATCGAACTGCGCCTCGATGCGTGCGAGGTCGGCCTCGATCTCCGCGAGCGAGCTCTCGCGATGCTCGATGTTGTCGAGCCGCCCGCGGAGCAGATCGAGCGTGGCCTGCTTCGACTCCGTCAGCGACTGCGTGAGATCGGGCGCCGCGACCTCGCGTTCGAGCACGGCGATCTGCTTCTGCAAATCGCGCTCGTCGCTCTGCGGCGCGATGATGAAGTTGCGCTGCGAGACGAGCAGGTTGAGAAACAGCCAGGTCAGCTTCCGCAGCGCCTCGCGGTTGCTGTCGAGAAAGAGATCGTCGCCCGCGTGCTGGATGTACAGCGCGTCGAGCCGCTCCCGTTTTTCCTCGATCTTCCTGTAGCGCTGCCGCGCCGCGCCGCCGACGTTCGCCAGCAGCTTGCTGCGCGAGTCCTCGGTGTCGCCGCGCAGCTGCACCACGCGCTGCTCATCGATGTGCTTCTGAAACCCGGGATTCGACGCCAGCGTGATCAGGTAGATGAACTCCCCCGCGCCCGCCACCGCCCAGATCGCCGGATCCCACCAACCCGCCACCAGCCCCGCCACCACCGCGAGCGCATTCCACGGAACGCGCAGCAGCGGAACGTCGGGACGTGCGAAGAAGGCGTGCCAGAGGTAGCGCATATCAACGAGCGGGGCAGGCGAGCAGGCGGGCAAGCGGGCAGGGACTCCTGTTTCTGCTGCCAGCCCGCCCGCTGCCCGCTACTCCGTGGTCGCCGCCGGTCCCATCGTCTTCACCGGCTCAGCCGCCGGCGTCGTGGCGCCGGCCGCCGGCTCGATGGCCAGTCCTTCTTTCGCCGCAAAGTCGGCGAGCGCTTGTTCGGCGAGCGCTTTCTGTTCTTCTTCTTTGACGGCGAAGTCGGTGGTGTTGAGGGAGTCGCGGGCGATGCGCGCGCGGCCGGAGGCTTTCTCGCGCTCTTCCTCGACCATCTTGTGCAGGCGGTCGAGCGTGTCGCCGGAGCCGCCGATCGACGTGATCATCCCCGAGGCCATCTCGGTCAGTTCCGCGGTCGCCTTCTTGATCTTCAGATCGTCGAGGCTCGACTTCAGCTGCTGGATTTTCGCCTGCGCCGCCTTCACCGAGACGTCGCGCGCCTTGATCAACTCTTTGTACGTCGTCTCCGCCTGCTGCAACTGCGCGCGGTTCTCGGTCAGCTCGCCCTGCGCGCTCTGCAGCCGCAGCGCGTAATTGCCCGCCGATTCGCGATTGCCCGCGCGCAGATTCGCGGCCGTCTTCGCGCGCAGCTCGCGCTCTTCCTGCTCCAGCCGCCGGATCTGCGTCATCAGCCGCTCGCACAGTCCCGCGTGCGCCGCCAGCCCTTCGTTGTAGTTGGCGATCTGCTTGCGGAGGTTCTCTTTCTCCACTTCCAGCAGCGCCTCCGGGTTCTGCCGCTCCATACCGGAGACGAAGAGGCCGAAGAATCCGCGGATGAGGTTTCCGAGTCGTCTGAACATGGGCTCTCCTTGCGCAGCAGAGTTTATACGTAGATGGCGCGCCGGCTTCCCGCTGCATCTGGCGAAAAATTATTTGACATAATCAGAGCATGCGAATCAATACTCGCGCCTGGCTCGAAGGAGGATTCGGATGCACAAGATCCATGTGGTTCGCGCCTCGGTTATTTTGACCCTAATCATCCATGGTCTGGTTGGTGCCAGCCTGTTCGCGGAGCCCGTGCGGATGGTGCTCCTGAGCCCGCCCACGCAGACGACGGCCCCCGGCGCGCAACTGCCGTCTCCGCTCGTTGTCCGCGTGGAGCGCGCGAACGGAGATCCGGTCCCGGGCGTGCAGATCTGGTATGGGGTGAATACTTGCGTCTCCATCCCCTTCGCCATCCCCCTATGTCCGACATTCGAGGAATACGGAGGCTTCGAAACCGGAGAGCTCCCGCGGCCTCTGGGCGTTTTGATCACGACCGGCGCCGACGGCATTGCGACAGCGCCGCCGTACCGCGTGGGGATTCCGTCTGCGCAGCACCCGAACCTTCAATTCGGAATTTTCCCTTACGCGTCGACACAAACCACGCCTGGAGGATTCACGATTACGCTGAACGATGCGGTGAATCCGATCGGCGGCCTCAGTGCCGCGATGACGAACGTGAACATCAGCTTCGGAGCGGCGCCCAGCGCCCCGGTGCTGAGTCCTGTGGGGATTGCGGTCCTGAGCTTTTTGATCCTGGCCGCCGCGTGGTGGAAAATGCGGTAAAACGGTTTTATGGAACGCCGCCGCGTTTTGCTCCTCGGCGCCACCGGTTTGATCGGCAGCGAGCTCCTTCCATTGCTCCTTGCTGACGATTCGATCGCGCGCGTGGTCGTCGTCGCGCGACGCGTCACCGGCATCCGGCACGCGAAGCTCCACGAGTATCGGTTCGACCTGGCGGCGATGGGGCAGCACGCCGATGCCTTCGACGGCGTCGAAACGATCTTCTGCGCCCTCGGCACGACGATGAAGGCCGCCGGCAGCAAAGAAGCGTTCCGTTTTGTCGATCATGATCTGCCGTTGATCGCGGCGCGACTCGGTCTCGCACACGGCGCGAAGCAGTACCTCCTCGTCAGCTCCCTCGGCGCGAACCCGAACGCGCGCAACTTCTACACACGCGTGAAAGGGGAGGTGGAGGCGAAGCTGAAGACGCTCCCGTACCGCACGATCACGATCGTCCGCCCCTCCTTTCTCCTCGGCGCGCGGAAGGAGTTTCGCCTCGGCGAACGGATCGTCGCCGCGCTGCGCTTCCTGTTTCCGTCCCGTGTCAAACCGATCGAAGCGCACACCGTGGCACGCGCACTGCTGGCGCTTTCAAAGCAAATGGACCCCGGCACGCGCATCGTCGAATCGCGAGAACTGAGGAGCCTGTGAACGCCGCGCTCGTCGTCGCCGCCGCGTGGGTCTCGCTCGCGCCGACTCTGCTTCCGCGGCAGGAAGTGGCCGTGACCTCGGCGAACGGGAAGCTCTACGTCCTCGGCGGCCTCTCCGGCAACAAGGTCGTGGTGAACGTCGAGGAATACGATCCGCTCAAGAATCAGTGGCGCTTCGTTGCGCCGCTGCCGGAGCCGCTGCATCACACCGCCGCGGCATCGATCGGCAATTCGATCTACGTCGTCGGTGGATTCTCGACGATCGGCTTCAATCCGGTGTCGACGGTCTATCGCTACGACATCGACGACGATCGCTGGACGCGCATCGCCGATCTCCCGTCGCCGCGCGGCGCGCTCGCCGCGGTGGCGATCCACGGAAAGATCTACGCCGTCGGCGGCGTGCCCGCCCTCCGCGCGCTCACGGTCTACGATCCTGCAACCAACACGTGGCGCGTGCTGCCGAACATGCCGACGCCGCGCGAGCATCTCGCCGCCGCCGCCGCGAACGGAATCCTCTTCGTCGCCGGCGGACGCTTCAACGGCAATACGAATGCGTTCGAATGCTACGAGCCCGACTTCGATCGCTGGACGGTCCTCCCGTCGATGCCGACCGCGCGCGGCGGCATTGCCGCGGCAACGCTCGGCAATCGCATCTATGTCTTCGGCGGTGAAGGCAATCCCGCGACGCCGACGGGCGTGTTCGAAGAAACGGAATCGTTCGATCTCGTGAGCTTCACCTGGCGCACGGAACCGCCGATGCCGCACCCGCGGCACGGCATCGGCGCCGCGACGATCGGCAACTTCATTCACGTGCCCGCGGGCGCGGCGGTGCAGGGCTTCGGCACTTCGGACGCGCACGACGCAATCACAGAAGAGTTACCGCCGCGTCGCCGCTCAGTTCGGCACTGAGATTATTCTTGGCGGATGATTCGTCCGCTTGCGTTCGCACTGATTCTCTCGTCCTCGCTCGCGTTTGGCGCGACGCCCACCATCGATCAACTGCTGAGCATGAAGAGCGTGGCGCGCCCGCGGATTTCGCCGGACGGCCGCCTCGTCGCGTACGAGATCGCCGAGACCGACTGGAAAGAGAACGCGTACGTGACGCACATCTGGCTCGCGGACGTGCAGTCGGGCCGCGCGTACCAACTCACGCGCGGGAAGAAGTCGAGCGACCTGCCGCAATGGTCGCCCGACGGCCGCTGGCTGGCGTTCATGACCGAGCGCGAGGCGCCCAGCGACAGCAAGACCCCGCGCCAGATCTGGCTGATCTCTCCGGCCGGCGGCGAAGCGTGGCAGCTGACGAAGCACGGCGCGGCGATCGACTCCTTCCACTGGTCCGACGACAGCCGCTTCATCGCCTTCACCGCGCCCGTTCCGGAGACGCAGGCGGCGAAGGATCGCAAGGAGAAGTACAGCGACTTCGAAGTGTTCGAAGAGGATTTCGAACAGAACCAGCTCTGGACCGTCGATGTGGCCGCGGCCGAGAAAACCGGCGCTCCCGCGGAGGACAAGCAGCTCACCAGCGACCGGCGCATCAACGTCGGCGACTTCGACTGGTCGCCCGACGGCAGCACCATCGCGTTCAGCGGCGGCGCCAATCCGCTGATCGCGTTCAGCGAAACGAACGACCTCTATTTGATCGATCTCGCGCACGAGAACGCGGTGAAGAAGATCACCGCATTGCCCGGTCCCGAATCCGATCCGCGGTTTTCACCCGACGGCCGCGAGCTGGCGTTCAACACGAGCCTCGCCGGCGAGACCTTCTATTACATGAACGCGCGCATTGCCACCGTGCGTCTGGCCGACGTGCTGCAGAAACCGGCTTCCGAGGCGGACGTCACCAATCTCACCGCGGCGTTCGACGAGGACGCAACGATCCTCGAGTGGGCTCCTGCAGGGATCTATTTCCGCGGCTACCAGAAGACGGCGTCGCATCTGTTCCGCATCGATCCAAAGACGAAGGCCATTGCGCGCATGACCGCGCCCGACGAGTTCTATTTCGTCGAGGGCAGCTTTAACCGCAATTTCGACACGATGGCCTACACCGCGCCCCGCCGCGCGAACGTCACCGAGCTCTATGTCGCGCCGCTGGCCGGCGCGCCGAAGAAGCTCACCGACATGATGGCGCAATACGACGGCGTGACCCTCGGCGGCGCCGAGCTCGTTTCGTGGAAAAGCAAAGACGGCGCGACCATTGAAGGCGTTCTGCGCAAGCCCGCGAATTACGACCCATCCAGGAAATACCCATTGTTGGTCATCATTCACGGCGGTCCGACCGGCGTCTCGCGCCCGATCATCAATCCCACCCACCGCTATTACCCGATTGAATTGTTCCTCGCCAAAGGCGCGCTGGTGCTCGAGCCGAATTACCGCGGCAGCGCCGGCTACGGCGACCAGTTCCGCACGCTCAATGTCCGCAACCTCGGCATCGGCGATATGTGGGACGTCATGAGCGGCATCGACTCGCTCGTCGCGAAAGGCGTCGCCGATCCCGACCGCCTCGGGTCGATGGGCTGGTCTCAGGGCGGCTACATCTCCGCATTTCTGACGACGAATACCGATCGCTTCAAAGCCATCTCCGTCGGCGCCGGCATCAGTAATTGGATGACCTACTACGTCAATACCGACATTACGCCCTTCACCCGCCAATATCTCAAAGCTACGCCATGGGACGACCCGAAAATCTACGCCGATACCTCTCCAATGACGAACATCCGCAATGCCAAAACCCCGACCCTGATCCAGCACGGCCAGAACGACAAACGCGTTCCCGCGCCGAACGCCTTCGAGCTCTATCGCGGCCTCCGCGACGTCGGCGTGCCCGCCCGCCTCATCGTCTACACCGGCTTCGGCCACGGCATCAATAAACCGAAATCCAACCGCGCCGTCCTCCAGCACAATTACGACTGGTTCACTCACTACATCTTCGGCGAGCCCTTTCCGAAAGACTCGCCATTGTTCGGGAGGGGAGCGGATTAACGCCTGGAGGCTTTATGTGGAGTTGGCTGGTTGCGAACGCAGACACGATCAGCAAAATGGGTCCGGTGGTTGCCGCCGTAAGTGCGCTCATTGCGGCGTTCGGCGCCCTCTATGTTTATCGCCAGTATCGTAGAGCGCAGGAGTGGCGTAAGGGCGATCTCGCCGCGGCATTGATGGAGCGGCTCGAGTCCGACGAGGAGCTTGCCTTCGCCTGCCAGGCCCTGGATTGGGGTGTCGGCCCGATTCTCGTGCCCGAGCGCTACCGGCCGCTTATGAAGAAGTTCAAGATGCCCGACGAAGCGGTTCTGGACCATGACCCGGAGATCCTGGCGGTGGCCCTGGAGCCGCAGCTCAATGATGTAACGCTGGCGAGCGCTCAAGGGATCATCTACAGGCACTGCTTCATCAAGCTTTTCAGCCACCTCGAGAACATCAGCCGCCTCGTGGCCTCCCATCAGGTGTCCGTCGACAATCTGCACGGATTGAAGTTTTGGCTCGGGGAGATTGCAAAATATAGCTACGCTCCCGAGGGCCGCGATCCTTCAGAGATTTTTCAACCGGCAGTGGCGCGATTCGGCTATCCAAGTGATTCCGGTCTTGGGACGTAAGCTCGAGGTTTCGAATTGGGCCGTCTTTGAGAAACACCGTGATCGTTAGACTGCTTGTGATGCTGTTCGTCGCAGCCACACTCGTGCGATGTGGCGAGGAACCGCGACCGCCGAGCATCGCCGCTCCTCCGCCGTCGCCAGTGCCGGTACCGGCACTGACGGAACCGATGCGCGTCGGTGGAGAGGTGACCGCGCCGGTTGTCGTGAAAAAAGTGGATCCACAATGGCCTGAAGTCACTACGAAGCAGCGTAGGTGGCACTTCTCGCTCATCGTGACGAAAAAGGGTCGCGTCGAGGATCTGCAATTGGTTTACGGTCAGCGCGGCACGTACTCGCGGCTTGCGGAGGACGCGATCCGGCAATGGGAGTTTCGGCCCGCGACGTACCGCGGAAAACCGGTCGACGTTCGATACGACCTATCCGTAACGATCGACGTCCGATAGCGACGCCCATTTGGGGCGCTGGAGATACAGCAGTAGAGCCGCGAGTGACGGTAAGAACGACAGCGCACAGAGCCAGCGTGCAATCCCCTCGATGCCTGGTTCCGGTCCCAGCCAGATGTGAATATCGAGCGCGATGACTTCCATGTCATTCATCATCGCTCCGCCCTTTCCTTCCCGATACCACGCCAGAAATTCCGGATTGCCGAGCAGCTTCAGACAGAACGCAATGCTGTTGATCTGGACGAAGGCCGCAACGAACGCCGCCGCCGGCCGTTCCGCTTGCGGCCAGCGCCATCCTTCATCAAACAGCGCTTTATAGAGGAAGATGGTCGCAAGAATCAGCTCCCCCAGATGGCCGGCGGACGCGAAGGCGAGCTCACGCCGCCACTCCCGGCTGACGAACAGCACCCAGATCAAAAACAGGATGCCGAGAATCACAACCGCAACACGGTTCGTGCGAATGCGCCATCCGCAGTACGCGAACGCACACGCGATTGCGATCACGATCGAGAGGCGAAATTCACCATGGGAGGTCAGACCACCGCCGTAGACAAGATCAAATGCCGGCAGAGATGGATACCCCATGAGCCACCCCATGACCGCATGACCGAACTCGTGGAAGAGAGTGACCAGCGCAGAGCAGATGAATCTCGTTGGCGGAACCGCAAAGAGCACAATCGCCGACGTCAGACCGATGGCCAGAATCTTCCACTGACTCGGGGAGATCTTTGTTTCCGGCACTGGCCTCGATGTTCTCGCGGAACGCATCTTCGAAAGGACGACGCCGCAAGCCGTGCATTCCAGCGCCAGCGTGTCGTTCTCAAAGCCGCACTTCAGGCAGATCACGGAAGGATTATCCGCCTCGGGATAGGCGATGGGATGCGATCGCCTGGTCTTCATCTTCGATCTTCGCGACTGCGCCGACGGCAAATAAGGTATGGAGCTTCGGTTGGTTGGGCTGCGTCTCATCACTCTTTGAGGAATGTGACGGCGGAAGATGCTGATGGCGGCGTGCGGCGAAAATCGTAGTAGTTGGGGTAGGGAAATACCGATCCAGATCACTCCCATAGGTGGAGAGAGGTGCTATGCTCAATTGGCAGCAGGTTCGGTCTGTGTGTAGATGGCTGATGACTGATTCTGTATCTGAAGATACCCTGGATCGCTTCCTCGATGCCGCGGAGTTGTCACGAGATGGACAACGCCTGACCGCCTGCCTACTGATTGATATAGCCTCGGGCTCACTCACGCCGACAGTTGCGAAGGGGCCTCTCGAGTCGGCGTCAACTGCTCCCAACGCAGTTCTTGGCTTCGCCATAGCTGTTGAGTCCGCTAGTAACGAGAACGCCCTGATATGCGCCTCAGCAAGACGGGGTACCAACCTTCATGATCGATACGTACGCGTAATGGAAATGTCATCTTTCATTACCTACTTTGCGGGAGTCACGCGTAATCTGACGCTCAATGCGGAAGATGTGGTGCGAGTCCGCGCTGAATACTTCAGCGACCCGCCGGCGGCTACGTTGGGTGACATCTCCGTGACGTGGTCTGGTTATAACCAAGTTGTTTGGATTATGCCGTTGGATGACTTCGATGACATTACAAAAGGTGATGGCGATACGGCCGCCACTGAGCTCAACGACCAGCTAGGATTAGGCTACACAGCGGGAACTGGCGAGAACGGCAAGCCTGAAGTAATAGCGGTGAAATACCCACCACAGTCGCAGATGCAAGTTACCTGCGATACGTGCCAGCCCACGACGCTAGATGCATACTGGAAAGGTGCTAACTTTTTCGTCTCTGCGCCTGGGAGTGATGGGTGGGGCCAGACACACCCTTGCTCAGGATTTTGCGACGGCTTTCGTGAACGCGTCCACCGAGCCTTGCCTGCGCTGTCCGATGCATTCTCGGCGCAGCTTGTCGGCGTTGCAGCGGTCCGCCCACAAAACCGCGACGAGCTTCTTCGAACAGCGTTTACTCGCCTCGAGCAGGTCATCGAATCGATGACATAATATGTCTGAGCCTTTTCAATTAGAGCCTCCAGTTGACTCGCCGTCGAGCGACCGCTGGATCGAATACTTGCGCCATGTGCTGTTTGTTCGCCATCCCGGCTCTGCATCACCCATCGGCCGCGATATCGAACTTCATCATGCTTTAATTAACATCCACCGCACAGTGCAAGATGGAGCCGTGCGAATGGCGTATGACGACGCGCTAGCTGCTGTTTTGGAGAACTCTGTCGCTAGTGGATCGCTGAGCGAGGTGTTTACGATACTTCAAGTAGTGGCGTATGCAAAGCCAACAGCGGCAAAGCAAACTGTGCGCCGAGCGGTTCTCCACGAAGTCTTTGTCGGCAAAAGAGTCGGCACATATGACCTCCACGGCTTTGCTCTTGCTGTCGCTGGTAAGTACATGATTGATGACCGCCTCCGAGATTATATCGATCGTTCGGTGCGCAATTCTTCCGATCTCGGCTATCTACTCACATGCTTCCGCATCCGATCGATTTACGATCCGGAAATCGCCACACGGATGCTCCTTAACCTAGTCGGTCTTGCGGTCAATCTCGCAGACCTTCGCATGATCACCCGGGAATTGCGCGGTTTCACGGCGTTGGAAGGGTGTCGGCCGCTTCTCCGTTGGTACCTCGCCGCCGATGCGGCGGCGCGAGATCAGGAATCGAATCTGGCAACGTTTACAACTCTGTTGCTTAGCGACGTTGTCGGTGCGGCGGGAGTCGTGGCCGATTCGCGCGACCGATATAGAACACTTTTGGCCGCGGCCATGCTTTGTGAGATCCGCCCGCTCGCTCCTGACGAATACGTCACGGTTGGATCGGTTCCCGACATAGACGACGACGAGATGCGGAACGTGCTTAAGCATGTTTGGGATCAACAGATGCGACGCGGCTGGCGCGTATATGTTTTGGCTCCCGACGAGTATGAAAATGCCGAGCCGCGTGATCGCGATGCGATCTTGATTATGAGCACAACGGGGCGCGCGTCTCTCAGTCTGCGCCATGCTGGGACAGCCGCGCGCGCGTTACTTCACCTGCAGACGACAGCAAGGCCGGCACGCCGCATGATGATGGAATCCTCATTATGATGTCGCATGAGATCGGAGCAATTCGTCGACTGACATCGCAACAAGTCAGAGAAGTTATACGCGACGTTCAATTAGAACAGCGCGGCACGGTATTTCATATTTGCACCGATCCGCACGAAGTTTATGAGTTTTGCTTCCCGATCAAAATCGAGCAACTCAAGCAATCGGACATTGCCACCTTAGCGGACGATCAGCTGGCGCTTCACGAAGTGTTTTCGCAAGGCGCAGCGCGACCGGTATTGTTGCCCGCCTACGACGAGGAGATGGCGCGACTGGCGATCTATATCGAGGGCGTGATTGACCGCTCATATGCGCAGGAGGCGCTATTGCAAGCGGTCGAGTCGCCGCTGAAGCTCCTAAGCATTCTAGATGCTTCATACCGAACCGGCAATGTTATGCCTGCCGTGGAAGACTCCATGAATAGCATCATGGCAGTCATGCTAGGCCTAGTATCTATTGGTGTCGACCGTTTCGATCAGATAGTAAGTAAGCGTCTGCGGTACCTTGGGCAAATCGAAGAACCGTTGCGTGAATATTGCGATGCCTACGTGCAATCCGAAGTCGCCGACACAATTCAGTTCAAGCTGCGTGACACGCCGCTCTTCGCCGGCCGCGGTCGTAGTTTGCAGGCTGACGCCGAAGCGGCCGACTGCATATTAGCGCTGAACCGCGCAACTGAAGAGGCATATGTGACGCAAGGGCTCGAGCGGCGCAACATCTTCCTTTTTCTGTCGTCGGCGCATCGTTCGAAGGTCATTTTCGAATTGCCTGAAGTACGCGTTGAGCTGCCGGTAATTGACGGTGAACAGTATGTTCCGTTACGCACCCGCGCACAGGTGTTTGCGTCATTGGTTTGTCGTCGCCTTAACGAAGACGGCTCCCCCGACTACGAAGAGACTCTTCGACAGCTCGACCTCATGCAGGCGGTCGTCCGTGAGCTTGAGGCAATACGACCGTTCGAGCGGTGCGCGACGTGTCTGATAGACGGCGGGCTTGGCTCGAATTGCGGACAGCGCGAACGCTGTGGGGGTTTGCGCGAAGTCGCCGCACGCGTTCGAGAGCGTCGCGGTGTAATGAACAACCTGGCACTCGTACAGACGATCCAGAGGTACGCCGCCCTCCGGCGCGTATCTGACGCTCCGCAATCAGAGCGTCGCGCAGTCTACTCTAGTTTTCTAGCTCGTGTGAGACAGGATGAAACACAGCAATTAGCGCTACGGCGGATCAAGGACGTATATCGAATTGTTCGAAATAAGTGCCATTTCGCCGTCAGGGTTGCGCGCGGATTTGGCGCGACGACGCGGTACGCGTTTCTACGATCGGGCCGTGATGTTGTGAGTGCCGCTAGCCAGTACCTTCCGATGATGCCGAATGTGCACGGTAAGACCTATGAAGATCTGGTCGAACGAATCCGCGCGTTCTATCGACACCCGGCGCATACGTCCAGCGAAGATCTGGGTGCCATCGAGGCGGTCTCGGAAGAGTATCTCCAAGTTGACGCCCGCGTGAAGGAATTCGATTCAACGCATGAGCTCGTGCGATGTCTATTATATATGGCTCTTCCGGTTCACGACGGTGACGAGGCGGCGCTTCAGCACGCTATTGACATGATTCGCCGTTTCGATGAACGTCCTGCAGAGTTCTTGTATATCGCGGCATGGGCGGGGCGACGCAGCCGACAATATCAGATAGCCGATGACTGGATCACAACCGCCTTGCAGCGTTTTCCGGATGATCCCCGCTTCTGGCATGGCCATGCGCTGAATATTTATGCGTGGATCGTGGACGGAGATGTTCAGCGAAAGTGCCCGTACTCGCCCGCGACAGCTATTAGCGCATCAACCCGCGCAGTTGAGCTTCTGTCGCGCAAGCAGGAAAGCCGTCACCGAGACGACGCGCTTGGGGCGAACTATAACAACCTTGCGTTCTTTCAAATATTGTGGCCCGAGACTGACGCATATGACGTCGCTGGGGCCCGTTCGTCTTTGGAGCGATTGAAGGCTGCGGTCCCTAAAATCGATTGGGAGCCAACTTTCCCGGAATATTACCACACAGAGGCGGCTGTGGAATTGAATGAGGCGTTAATGTTGCGTTCCGAAGGCAAGGGACCTGGACTCGTGCGAGAAAAACTTCTCGCCGCGCAGCGGGAGATTAGTCATGCGATTAGAATGGTGCCGGAGAAGCCTTCGTATCAACTATTGCGGGACACGATAGTGGCGGAATTGCGCTCGACGGCGTGATAGATTGGACCGGCGGCCCAACGGCGAGTGGCTCGTCAGCATCCGCAGATTGCATCCACAATCAGTTCGATCGGCAGGCGCGATCCGTTGCTGCCGAAGGTCACCAGGCGGTAGGGAGAGAACTCCGCCGCGCCGAACGTGTCATGCGTGTGCCTGTTGTAGTGAAGCCAGTGCTCGCGATCCAGCCTCCGGTCGGACGCTGCCTCGCGCGTCAGAAATGCACGAACGCAGTCATCGCGAGAGCCGTAGAGAATGCGGACCGCGATCCCGGCAGCATGGGCCACGACAATCTGTGCTGCGGTGAGAACCACGCCGCTGGGGAACGAGACGATGCAGGCAGCGGCGTTGGCGTTCTCGGAGCGACGGCGCAGTTCGTCGGAAAGGGGAGACGCGTCGCCGGCAACGAAGTTTCTCCATGGACGGCCGAGGGCACCGAAGGACACCGCCTCGAACTCGGCTCCGCGAATGGCGAGCCCTGCCTCGAGACGGGTCCGGATCCTGCTGGCCAACGAAGGCCGTTTGCGTGCCGGCATCCAGGACGTTCCGTCGAGCTCGAGGTGTAAATACCCGCGGCATTTCGACACACCTGCGGCGACGGAACTCTTTCCGGCACCCGAAGGCCCAAGAACAAAGATGTGCGGAGTCACAGGTTCGATTGAATGGCTGAAGCTACGGGCGACGCAGGATCTAGGTTGAACATGATGCCACGAGGTACAATACCAGATCAAATCCCTTGACACCACCCTCCCTCCCTCCTAAACTCCGCCCCATCGCTACAAACCGACCGGTCGGCCGGTAAACCGGAGGGAACTTCGCATATGACTCGACGCCTGCTCGCCCTGCTCCTCCTTCTTCTCACCTCCGCTACCGCTTTTGCTCAGATCGACAAGGGGTCGATCGAGGCGGTGGCGCTCGATCAAAGCAAGTCGCCTCTTCCCGGCGTGACCGTCACGGTCGCCCGGCCGGAGACCGGCTATCAGAACGTCGCCGTCACCGACTCGGCGGGCGCGGCGAGCTTCCCGGCGCTGCAGCCGGGCAACTACGAAGTCTCGTTCGCGCTCGAAGGCTTCGCGCCGGTGAATGCGCAGAAGCTGACGTTGCGCGTCGGGCAGCGGGCGAACGTCGCGGTGACGATGCAGGCCTCGGCGAGCGAGACGATCACCGTCAGCGCGGAAGCGCCGGTGGTCGACGTGCACAAGACCGACTCCTCGACGAACATCGTGCCGGAGCAGATCGAATCGCTGCCGGTGCAGGACCGCGACTTCCAGCGCCTCGCGTTCCTCGCGCCGGGCGTGCAGCGCGAGCGCGGCGGCTTCCGCTTCATCAACGGCGGGCCGGTCGTCGGCGCGGGCGGCAACGCGTCGCAGACGACGATCTTCGTCAACGGCGTCGATCTGACCGACCAGGTGAACGGCCTCTCTCGCGCTCGTTTCAGTCAGGATGCGGTGCGCGAGTTCCGCGTGATCACGAATCGTTTCGACACCGAGATCGGCGGCTCCGCCGGCGGCGCGCTGTCGATCGTCACCAAGACCGGTACGAACGACATTCACGGCAACGTCTTCGGATTCTTCCGCGACGCGGCGCTGCGCTCGGAGCGCGCGCTGGAGCTGAAGAAGTTCGACGACTACAGCCGCCAGCAACTCGGCTTCACCATCGGCGGTCCGGTGATGCGCGACAAGCTGTTCTACTTTGCGTCGCTCGAGAAAATCAGCGAAGACAACGTGACCTACTTTCGTCCGGGCGGCGCGTTCACCGCGCGCGCGGACGACTTCTCCCTGCCGACCGACGAGACGCTGCTGTTCGGCAGCGCCGATACGAACTTCAACTCGCAGATGACCGGCGGCGTGAAGCTCGTTTACCAGAAGTTCAAGCAGGACAACTTCCGCGTCGGCAGCGCCGCGGGCGATTTCACGACCGACGAGTCGTACGGCCAGACGCTCGATCGCAAGAACTGGAACGGCACCGCCGAGTACAACTGGGCGATCTCCAGCGCCGCGTCGAACGAAGCGCGCTTCCAGTACGGCAAGCGCCGCTTCTACGAGCCGACGAATTCCAACGGCGTCGCGGAGTGGTATTCGAGCGGCAACACGCTGAAGACCGGCGGCAACATCCTCGGCGATCTACTCGGCGACGGCTCGACGTGGGAGCTGCGCGACACATTCCATCAGCACTTCGCCGCGGGCAAGGGCTCGCATGACGTGAAGGCCGGCCTCTCGCTGCAGCACGTGAACGAGCGCTTCCGCCTCGACACCTACGAGTCCGGTCTCTTCATCTACGTCACCGACACGAAGGCGCTGCCGCTCGCGTACGCGTACGGCGTCGGCTCCTCCGACGTCGAGAGCGACACCGACATCTACGGCGCGTTCCTCGAAGACTCGTGGCGTCCGAACGCGAAGCTGACCATGAACTTCGGTCTGCGCTACGACGTCGACACGAACGGCAACAACGAAGGCTTCACGCATCCGCTGATCACGTCGCCGCGCGACCGCGACACGAACAACTATCAGCCGCGCTTCGGATTCAGCTACGACCTCCGCGGCGACGGCACGAACGTGATTCGCGGCGGCGCCGGCAAATTCATCGGTCGCTACCTGCTCGTTCCCGCGCTCACCGAGCTGCAGCAGAACGGCGTGACCGGCCGTGTGACATTCACACGCATCAACGGCGCGCTCCTCGGCCTGCCCGCGCTCGCGCTCGATCCGAACAATCCGACGACGACCGGCATCCCGTCGAAGCCGGCCATCGCCCTGCTGTCGTCCGACTATCACAACCCCGAGGCCACGCAGGCATCGCTCGGATACACCATGAAGCTCGGAGCATCGCGGCTCTATCTCGACACCGAGGCCGTGTACGTGAAGGGCACGGACGAGATCGTGATCCACGACGTCAACTGGAACGGCAACGCCGTGCGCACGCGCCCGTACACCGCGTACGACCAGGTCAACATGTACGACAACATCGGCCACTCGAAATACAGAGCGCTGGTGTTCAGCCTCAACGGCAACATCCGCCAAGCCGATCTGATCACCGCGTCGGTGACGTTCGCGAGCAAGAAAAACATCGCCGACGACTTCAGCCCCGATTTCCCGACCGGCTATCCGAATGATCCGCGCGACATGGAGGCCGAGTACGGCCGCGCGCGCGGCGATGAGAACTATCGCATCGTGCTCAGCGGCGTGTTCCATCTGCCGTGGGGCTTAGTCGCGGCGCCGATTTACGAGTACGGATCGGGCCAACCGTGGACGCATCGCCTCGGATACGACTTCAACGGCGACGGCAAGAACTCCGACCGTCCCACGGGCGTCGGACGCAACACCGAGGACGGGCCGCCGTTCCGCCAGCTCTCGCTGCGCGTGACGAAGGGCCTCAACTTCGGCCTCGGCCGCGTCGAAGCGATCGCCGAGGTGTTCAACCTCACGAACGTGACGAACTACGACGTGCAGTCGATGACCACCGGCGAGTTCCTCAGCGGCCCGACCGCCGCGAACCCCGCGCTGCCGGCCGTGCGCAATGCGAACTTCGGCAAGTTCAACGCGGCGTTCCCGGCGCGCGAGTTCCAGCTGGGTGTGCGGTGGGTGTTCTAATCGTCACATGGATCTGAACCTCAAAGACAAAGTCGTCATCGTCACCGGTGGCGCGGCCGGGATCGGCCGCGCCACCGCGGCGGCGTTCGAAGCCGAAGGCGCGAAGGTCGTGATCTGGGACATGCCGGCGGTCGACGTCACGGACGTTGACGTGGTGAACCGGGCGACCGAGGACGCGGTGGCGAAGCATGGGCGCATCGACGTGCTGGTGAACAACGCCGGCATCGTGCGCGACGCGCAGCTGATCAAGTGGAAAGACGGCAACGCCGTTTCGACGATGACGGATGAAGTGTTCGACGCGGTGATCAACGTCAACCTCAAAGGCGTCTTCCACTGCACGCGCGCGGTCGTGCCGCACATGATCCGCGGCGGCGGCGGCGTGATTCTGAATGCCTCGTCGATCGTCGGCTTGTACGGAAATTTCGGACAGACGAACTACGCCGCCACGAAGGCAGGCGTCATCAGCTTCACGAAGACGTGGGCGCGCGAGCTCGGGCGTTACAACATCCGCGTCAACTGCGTCGCGCCGGGATTCATCGCCACGGAGATGGTGAAGTCGATGCCGCAGAGCATCCTCGACTCGATGCAGGGCAAGACGCCGATCGGCAAGCTCGGCGAGCCGGCCGACATCGCCAACGCCTACGTGTGGCTCGCGTCCTCGGCCGCGAAGTTCGTGCACGGCGCGGTGCTGTCCGTCGACGGCGGTCTGGTCATGGGAACTTGAGAAGGCTCAGAGGCTCAAAGGCTCAAAGGCTCAGAGTGGAGCCCCTTTGAGCCCTTGCGCCTCTGAGCCTATGAGCCTAACTATGTACGCGAACATCGTCAGCACCGGCTCCTATCTGCCGGAGATCGAAATCACCAACGCCATGCTTCGGGCGCGGTTTAACGGAAGCGCGCCGGAGTTCGTCGACAAGATGGAAGCGTCGAGCGGCATTCGCAGCCGCTGGTACGCGCCGGCCGATTGGGCGGCCTCCGACCTCGCGCTGCGCGCGTCGCAGCAGGCGCTCGAGCGCGCGGGCAAGAAGCCGGAAGACCTCGACCTGATCATCCTCGGCACCGACTCGCCGGACTACATCACGCCCGCGACCTCGGTCGTGCTGCAGGGAAAGCTCGGCGCGAAGAACGCCGGCACGTTCGACGTCGGTTGCGCGTGCGCGTCGTTTCCCACCGCGATCTCGAACGCCGCGGGATTGATGGCCACGAATCCGTCGCTGAAAACGGTGCTCGTCGTCTCCGTCTATCTCATGCACAAGCTGGCGAAGGAAGACGATCCGATGATCTTCTTCTACGGCGACGGCGCGGGCGCGGCGGTGCTCGAGCGCAGCGACGAGCCGGGCTTCGTCGCCTCCGCGTTTCAGGCCGACGGCACGTACGCGAAGAACTGGCTGATCCAGGCCGGCGGCACGGTCGAGCCGGCGACGGAAGAGGCGGCGCGCGAAGGACGTACGCTGGTGACGATGCTCGAGCGCTATCCGCCGGAGATCAACAATGACGGCTGGCCGCGGCTCGTGCGCAAGGTCGCGGCGAATGGCAATTTCGACATCAATGACATCGATTTCGCCATCTTCACGCAGGTGCGGAAGCCGACGATCGAGCTGGTGATGAACGACCTCGGATTACCGATGTCGAAGACGCACACGATCATGGAGACGCAGGGCTACACCGGCTCCGCGTGCATTCCGATGGCGCTCGACGACGCGCTGCAGCAGAAGAAGCTCAAGCCGGGAGATCTGGTCGTCCTGGTCGGATCGGGAGTCGGCTACAACCAGGCCGCCGCCGCCTTCCGCCTCCCAGCCGTCGAGAGGCGCCTCTTTGGAGATTAAGTCCGCCGCCCAATTCATGCTCATGACCCGCGCGGCGCTCGGCACGCGCGGGATTCGTGCGGCACGAGATCGACGGCACGGTTTACTTTGAAGGTGGAGCGGCGGGCTCTCAGCCCGCCGTCCTCGTGCACGGCGTCAACGATCACGCCGGCTCCTGGTTCCTCGTCGCCCCCACACTCGCGCAGAAGTATCGCGTGCTCATCCCCGACCTCCCCGGCCACGGCGAGAGCGAGCCGAAAGACGGACCGCTGCCGATCTCGCTGATGGTCTCGAAGCTGGCCGCAGTGCTTCGGAACGCCGGCGTCTCGCCGGCTGATCCGCAGGCGTCCTCGCCTGCGCGGCGGCGGGACGCCGCCGGGCCAGCCGGCGGGGACGCCGGCGTTCCGATGACTCTCGTCGGCAATTCGTTAGGTGGGTGGATCGCGATGCTCTACACGCTCGCGCATCCGCAGAACGTTTCGCGCCTCATCCTCGAAGCCTCCGGTGGGCTCGCGCTGCCGCTCGATTCGCCGACGACGGCGCACAATCGCGACGAGGCGATGATCATTCTCCGCAACGTGCACGGTCCGCGATTCGAGCCGCCGGAGTGGGTGATCGAGGCGCTGCTGCAGCGCGCGATCTCCTCGCCGATGCTGCGCGTGACCGAAGTCGCGGAGCACCTCGTCGACGCGCGGCTGAAAGACATCCGCGTGCCGACAACAGTGCTGTGGGGCGCGGACGATGGCGTCGTGCCGCGCGCATATGCGGAAGCGGTGCAGCAAGGAATCGCGGGCTCCACGATGCACGTGATCGAAGGCGCCGCGCACATCCCACACCTCCAGCAGCCGGAGCGATTCCTCCAATGTTTGACCTCGATCTCCTGAGCGAGCGCGCCCGCGTCACCCCCGATCGCCTCGCGCTGGTGTCGGTCGAGACCGGCGAGCGCCTTACCTACGCCGACTTGAATGCGCGCGCCGAGCGCGCCGCCGCGATGCTGCGCTCGATGCTCGAGCCGGGGGATCGCTTCGGCATCCTCGCGTACAACTGCGTGGAGTTTCTCGAGCTGTTCTTTGCGGCGGGGAAGGCGGGGGTGATTGTTGTGCCGTTGTCCACTCGAGCGACAGCGCATGAGCTCACGCACATTGTGAATGACTGTTCGATGAAGGTGTTGTTTCACGGCAGGGAGTTCGTCGATCTTGCGCGACAGCTGCCGGTGGCGCTTTTGGAGTGCGGCGGCATAGCCGCCGCTTTCGAAAGCGGCAGCTACGCTGCCGCACTCCAAAAGACTTACTGCCTCCTCTACACCTCCGGCACCACCGGCAAGCCCAAAGGCGTGATGATCCCGCGGCGCCAGCTTTACTGGAACGGCTACAACACCGCCATCAACTGGGGCCTGCGCGACGATGACGTCAGTCCGATCTTCACGCCGCTCTATCACGCCGGCGGCGTGGCGGCGTTTCTGATTCCGATCTTCTGTGCCGGCGGCACGATCATCCTTCACAAAGGGTTCGACACCACCGAAGTGTGGCGCACCATTGAAAAAAGTACCGTGGTGTTGGGCGTGCCGACGATCTGGAAGCTGTTGATGGACGCGCCCGAATTCCAGACTGCGGATCTCACGAAGGTGAGATGGTTCATCTCCGGAGGCGCGCCGCTTCCTCAATACATCATCGACGCGTATCAAAAACGCGGCGTCGTCTTCAAACAGGGATACGGCATGACCGAAGTCGGCGTGAACTGTTTCACGATGACGGTCGAGGATTCGTTCAAAAAGCCGGGCTCGATCGGCAAGCCGATGCTCTTCACGGAAGTGAAGCTGGAGCACATGGACGGCGATGTCGGCGAGATGTTCATTCGCGGCCCGCACGTTTCGAGCGGCTACTGGAACAACGAAGAAGCGACGCGCGCGTCGTATGGCGAGGATGGGTTCTTCCGCACCGGCGATCTCGCGCGGCGCGACGAGGATGGGTTCTTCTACATCGCCGGGCGCCGCAAGGAGATGTTCATCAGCGGCGGCGTGAACATCTATCCGGCGGAGATCGAGGCCGAGCTGGTCGCGCATCCGTCCATCTCCGATGCCGCGGTGATCGCGGTTCCCGATGAGACGTGGGGCGAAGTCGGTGTGGCGTTCGTGGTGGGAAGCGTGAGTGAGGATGACTTGAGCACGTACCTGACAGCGCGGATCGCGAAATACAAAGTGCCGCGGCGCTTCATCTTCATCGACGCATTGCCGCGCACGCCGTACGGCAAGGTTGTCAAGGAGGACCTACGGAAGCTGCTGAGCTAGTATCACCGCGGATGACGCAGGAAGAGCGGTCCGAAAAATCGAAGCAGCAAATCCTCGATGCGGCGTTGAAGCTGTTCTCGCACAAGGGATACGGCGCGACCAGCGTGCGCGACATCGCCGAGGAGGCGGAGCTGTCGAAGGGGAACGTCTACCATCACTTCCCCGACAAGGAGACGATCTTCCGCGGGCTGCTGGACCGCTATTTCCAGGCCATGTCGCAGCCCGATTTCCCATTCAACCGCGTCCTCGCCAGCGGCACGTTTCCCGAGAATCTCGAAGACATCGGACGTGCGGTGCGGGAGATCGTCCGCGATTACCGCGAGTACGTCGCGCTGATTTACGTCGACGTCGTCGAGTTCGACGGCGCGCACATCCGCAAGTTCTACGGCGACATGGCCGAGCGCTTCGATGCATTCATGAAAGCGCACGGCATGGAGGCGGAGCTCGAAGACAAGCTCGCCCCGGGACTCTCGCCGGTTTCGGCGGTCATGCTGGCCACGCGCATCTTCTACAACTACTTCACCGTCGAGATCCTTTTCGGCGTCAAGGACCACTTCGGGAAGGAAACCGACGCGGCCGTGCATGAGATCGCTCGAATCCTCCGGCACGGCATGTTGAAAAGAACGTAACGAGGAATCTTCGCGCAAAGGCGTAGGATTTTCCTAACATGCGCCGACTGCTGCCCCTTCTCCTGCTGCTGGCTCCTGCTGCGCTTGCGCAAAGCACGTTTCAGGAAAAGGTCACCGTCACGTATATCGAAGTGCCGGTGACGGTGCTGACGCGCGACAACGCGCCGATGCGCGGGCTGACGAAAGAAAACTTCGAGATCATCGATGATGGGCAGAAGCGCGCCGTCGAATCGTTCGACACGATCGACTTCGCGGCCGAGGGAGCGCAGAAGGCGATCTCGCCGCTGAATCCCGCGTCGCGCCGCAACTTCCTCCTCCTCTTCGATCTCTCGTTCTCGTCTCCGTCGTCCCTCGGCCGCGCGCAGGACGCGGCGCGCAACTTCATCGCCCGCAGCCTCGGCCGGCGCGATCTCGTCGCCGTCGCTTCCGTCGACGTCGACCGCGGCTTCCGCTTCCTCACCGCGTTCACGACCGATCGCGACCTGCTGCATGCGGCGATCAAAGATCCGCGCAACTTCAAGGCCTTCGATCCGCTGCAGATCGCGATGACGCAAGTGATCAATCCGATCGGCGGCTCGAACTCGTTCGGGCCGGGAATCAGCGACAAACGCGGCGTCGCCGAGGAGCTCGTCGCCGACCTGCAACGCAACGTCACGCGCATGGACGACGCGTACCGCCGCTCCCGGATCAAGCATCAGGTGGAAATGCTCGGCCTCGTCGCGCACCAGCTGCAGAAGCTCGCCGGACGCAAACACATCGTGCTGCTGTCGGAGGGATTCGATCCGCGGCTCGTGCAGGGGCGGCTCGCGGCGGAAACGAAGGAGCAGACCGAGGAGAACACGTTCGTCATCGACGGCGAAGTGTGGAAGGTCGACAGCGACAAGCGCTTCGGCAACGCCGGCGCGCAGCAGGCCATCTCGGCGATGGCGGACGAGTTCCGCCGCGCGGACGTGGTGCTGCATGCGCTCGACATCCAGGGCGTGCGCGTGCAGAACGACGTGCAGGGCGGCGCGCGCGTGAACTCGAACGAGGGGCTGTTCCTCCTCGCGAACTCGACCGGCGGTACCGTGTTCCGCAACTCGAACAACATCACCTCCGACTTCGATCGCCTCGCGCGCCAGCACGAGGTGGTCTACGTCCTCGGCTTCCAGGCGCCGGCCGGCCGCGCCGGCGATTTCCACGAGCTGAAAGTGCGGCTCGTGAATGTGCCGGGTGCGCGCGTGCAGCATCGCGGCGGCTACTACAGCGCGGGACGCGAGTCGGCGGTCGAGCGGACGTTGTCGATGGCGGAAGTGATCGTCAACGACATGGTGCAGGACGACATCGACGTCGCGGCGATGGCCACGCCGTTCCCGACCTCGAGCGAAAAAGCGCAGGTGCCGGTGATCCTCGAGATCAGCGGCGCCGATCTCCTGAAGAACGCGAAGAACAACATCGCCACGACGGAGGTGTTCGTCTACGCGTTCGACGAAGACGGTCTCGTGCGCGACTCGATGTTCCAGCGGCTGAAGCTCGACATGACCAAGGTCGGCGACAAGCTGCGCGACGGCGCGGGCATCAAGTTCTACGCGACGCTGAGCCTTCCGCCCGGAACCTATGCGGTCAAGAACCTCGTGCGCGTCGCGGAGACGGACAAGAAGGGGTACCAGCGCGTCGACGTGACGGTGCCGGGCGTGAACGACGTCGCGGTGCTGAAGCCGATGTTCTTCGAAGAAGGCGCGCAGTGGGTGATGGTGAAGGGCGGCTCGAACGACAAGACCAACGCGCCGTATCCGTTCGTGCTCAACGGCGAGTCGTTCGTGCCGGCGGCGCGGGCGAGCCTGCGCAAAGGCGAGCCGCGCCTCTTCACGCTGTGGGTCTACAACACGAACGGTGAAGAGCTGACCTGGGTGATCGAGCCGGAGGCGAAGCTGGTGTCGGAGTCGAAGCCGGACGGAAGCGACGTGACGAAGCTGCTCTTCTCGCTCGAGCGCGTGCCCGCGAATACGCGCGCGCTCGACGTGACGGTGCGCAAGAAAGGCTCGAGCGACGAGCGGCGCGTGAGCGTGCCGCTCAGGGAGCAGTGAGAACTCTTTTCGCCACGCTCGTCGCGCTGTTCGCGCTTTCCGCGCTCGCGGCCCCGTCGTCGTATGACCTGAAGACGAAGGTCGCGCCGGTCGACGACGGGCGATTCGAGATCACCGTCGAAGTCCGGGCATGGGAGGAGGGTACGTTCACGCTGGTCGTCTCGAAGACGGTGACGATGCGCGCCGGCAAGCAGCAGGTCTCGACGCCCGCCGGTCCCCTGGACCTCGAGATCGATGCCACGGGATATGGCTCGGCCGTGCTCCGCACGTATACGCCGCGCTACGAATTCGTGGATCTCCTCGAAGTACAACCTCCGGCGGGATATGTCCGTGTCAAACGAGGAAACGGGCTCCTGCCGCCGAAGCTCATTGAGCGGGTGAATCCGAAATATCCCGAAAACGCGAAGAAAGAGCGTGTGTTCGGCGCTGCCCTCGTGGACGTGAGGGTCAGTGCGACGGGCGAGGTGGAAGGCGTGCACATCGTGCGCGATCCGGGCCATGGTCTCGGCGAAGCCGCGGCGGAGGCGGTGCGGCAGTGGCAGTACGAGCCGGCGACGAAGGATGGTCGGCCGTTCGCCGCGGCCTTCAGCGTCACAATCAACTTTCGTTTCTGACGTACACGATCACGTCCCGCGCGCGCGGCGCGCGGAATTCTCCGACACGCCGGAACGCGCGCAGCTTCGCCGCCACGTCCGGCGTCACGTCGCTTTCATAAATGATGACCGCGTCCGCCTGCGGCAACAGCTCGTCGAGATGCTGCGGCGGCGTTCCCAACTCCAGCGCGCGCGCACCGCGGGCGAGATACAACTTGTCGCCGCACGCCCACGGCTGGCTGATGGCCACGGTGCGGGCGTTTGCCAGCGAGCGCGCGGCGGCGACAGAGGGGCGCGACTCGCGCTGAAGGAAGCGCAGTCCCCACAGGTTCCACACGAGTGAGATCGCGAGAAGCGCGATCGCCGGATTGCGTTTCATCCGCACGAAGCCGCATCCCCCAAGAATCGCCAGGAACGGGATGATGCCCTGCAGGTAGCGCACTTCCTTGTGCGCGATGAGCGAGAGCAGCGCGAGCGGAATGAGCACGAACGCCCACGCGGCGCGCAACCGCCGCGCGTACCAGAGCAGCGGCAGCATCGTCAGCGCGCACCAGCGCGGGAGCGTTTCGAGATACCAGAGCGGCGACTGATGTTTGATGCGCGACGCGAAGTCGCGCTCGACGAGCGTGAGCTGCGCGAACTTGCGCAGCGCCGCGAACGGCTCGCCCCAGCGGATCCATTCGAACACGCCGCTCGTGATCGCGATCGATCCGAGCGCGCCAACCGCGACTTGCCACGCGCGACGCCGCGCAACGATCAGCAGCGGGATCAGATAGACGATCTCGCTGTAGCGGTCCGCGAATGCGACTCCCATCAACGCACCGGCAGCGAACGCGTTTCTCTCCACGAGCGACGCCGCCGCGGTGATGCAGCACATCGCGATCACTCGTGGATAGGTCGTGCTGCCGAATCCGAGCGGAAGCCAGTGCAAGGCGAAGAGAAGCGTCGCCACCCAGGCATTTGCGTTCCAGCGCTGCGCGAGCTGAGACACGAGCACGATCGTCAGCGCCGACGCGAGCGCGAAAGGGATCGTGGCGATCACGATCGAGCGCCGAAGGATTGCGTGATGCCGAGGTGCGTCGCGAGCCAGATCAGCGGCGCGACAAAGACATCGGCGACGAGCGTGTTGCGCACGTCCCACGTGCCGTAATCGAACCCGGTCGCGAGCCGGAACGCCTCGCCGAGAACCTCGACCTCATCGCCGGTGAGGAAGCCGTAGAAGTGATGCGCGAGCCAGAGTTGGAGCGCAGCGACGCACGCGGCGAGCGCATACAATCGCCGCATCATGAAATCGCTCACCGGTCGTTGCACTCGTTGCCGTTGCGGCCGTGGTCGTCTGCGGATATTCCCATCGGCTACGACTTTAACGTGCGGGTGATCCCGAAGGGGAGAACCGCGTACATCGTGCACGTGAACATCGACGCGCCGGACGGCCCGTTCGCCGCCAGTTCGGAAACGACAGTCCTCCCAACTGCGCAGACGATGACGTTCGAGCGGAATGGCCGCGTCTACACCGTCAACCTGCGGATGGTGAGCGACAACCGCGGGTGAGGCGAATTTCGAAGTCATCGAGAACGGTGCAGCGATTGCGTCCGGCAAGAAGCCATTTTTCCGTCCGCTGATCGAGACAGCCGATGCCGAAGTCGTTCGAGGAGCCGAAAGTGCTCGAGCGCACCGAGCCTGAGCTATACGCCCGAGGCGCGGGCCGCGGGTGTGGGTGGGATGGTCGTCCTCGAAACGCAGATTCGTGAAGATGGGAGTATCGGCGATATCCGTGTGGTCCGTCCGCTCGGCTACGGACTCGATGAAGCGGCAGTCGAGCGGTGAAGCATTGGAAGTTCAAACCGGCGAGGAAAGATGGGAAACCGGTCTCGGTGATTTATGGTGTTACGGTGAACTTCAAGCCCTGACATCATCCGGCCGTAGCGGGGGACCGGGACGCGATGACCGCGACGCGGGGTTCAAGCGCTTCGCAGCTCAACGTTCCAACCACCCGGTCCCCCGCTACCGCCGGACGATGTTCCTCACATCGCCCAGGCGTATCCCACCTTCACGAACAGCGTTCGATCAGCCTCGGTCACGTCATAGGTGTCGTTCGCCAAACGTGTAGACGCATAACCGACGAACAAGACCGTCTGTGGATTCACTTTGTATGAAAAAAGTAACTGCGGGAAGAACCGCTGCGAGTGCGCGTCGACGCGGAACGAGTAGAGCGACGGGTCGCGCTTGATGTCCGTGTACTGCAGGATCGCGCGGACGAACATGCGCACGTTGAACTGATAGATCGCGCGCAACTCGCCGACGTCGGCGGTGTACAGACGGCCATCCTCGACGTAGAGCCGCTCGCGGGCGTCGCTGAGCCGCAGCTCGAGATGGCGTGTGGCGTGGAAACGGATCGACGGCGCGAAGCGGACGCGCGTCGCGGGCCGCGTGTTCGCGAAGTCGATCTGGCTTCCCGCGTTGAGCTCGGCACTCACGAACAGGCCTTTCACCGGCGTCGCCTCGCTGTAGATGTTCACGAACTTCTCGTTGTTGAACGATCTTCCGTTGTAGAAGCGGTCGCGCGTGCCGACGTCGAAGTTCACGTAGGACTGCTTCGGCCCGCCGAGGCCGAACCACATCTCCCACTCTTCCTCGAGCACCTGCCCGCTCTTCACTTCCTCGGTGCGGTCGTAGTCGCCGCCCCAGAACATCCGCGACCACCACGTCTTCTGGTCCTTCGCCGGCCAGAACGTCCGCTCCAGTCCCGCGAGCGCCTGGCCGTAGCCGACCTGCGGCATGAAGCCGGAGTCGGCGCGGAAGTCGTCGCCGGCGTATTCGTAGCTCGCGTTCCAGTACCACTTGCGCGAGCTGTGGTAGTAGCGGAGGAACGCGGCCTGTCCCGCGAGCGACGGCCGCTGGTTGAAGTCCGCGGCGATCGCCGTCGGATATTCGGTGCTCGACGACATCACCTGCCCGCGAATGATGTCGGCGTTGGAGACGCGGAAGTTCCAGTCGATGCCGGCGACGCGGTTCGAGTAGTCGCCCGCCGAGCGCGTCGTGAAGAGCGCGCCGACGTTCGAGCGCTTGCCGACGTCGTAGCGATAGCGCAGCACGGCGGCGATGTTCTTCTCATCGAGCGTCGTCACGTCCGAGCCCTGGCTGCCGGGAATGATCAGATTCGTCTTCGCATCCTGCGCGACGAAGATGCCGCCGCCGTGGCGTCCTTCTTTGCCGGTCAGCTTCACTCCGACCTCGGGCGATGCGATCGTGCGCGTGTAGACGGCCGGGAACGGAGTTTCGAAGAGGTCCGCGCCTTCGAGGAAGAAGGGGCGCTTCTCGCTGAGGAAGAGCGCGAACGTGCTGTTGATGTCGAGCTGCGGCGAGTCGGCTTCGACCTGCGAGAAGTCGGGATTGATCGCCGCGTTGAGGGTGAGGTTCGGCGTCATGCCCCACTTCGCGGTGAGTCCCGGCTCGGTGTTGAACGAGCCGCTGGCGAACGGCGAGCCGAGGTCGGGGCGCGCGTCGGTGCGCTGTGACGTGACGGTCGGGCTGATCTCGACGTTGCGTCCGGGCGTGATGCCGCGGAATCCCGTGAGCTTCGACATCTGGCAGACGTAGCAGCTGCGGTTGCGGTCCTGCGGATGCAGTCCCATGCGGTAGCGCTGGTCGCGCGGATAGATGCGCAGGATGTCGATGCCCCATGTCTGCACGTCGTCGTTGTGCTTGAAGCGGATCTGGCTGAAGGGAATCGTCATCTCCGCTTCCCAGCGGTCGCCGTGAATTTTTCCCGCCGAGGCCCAGATCGCGTCCCAGCTGTCGTCCTCGTTGCGCGTGATGTCGTTGTTCGTCAAATCCATCTGCACGCCGAAGGGATTGACGAAGAACTCGAACGCGCGCCGCTCGTCGTTGAACGAGTCGACGGCGATGCCGGCGAAGTCGTCCTGATACGCGCTGTCGCGATCGGAGAGATGCGCGCGGATGGCGTGGATGTCCGGATCGTAGGCGCGGATGCCGACATAGAGGTTCTTGTCGTCGAATCCGAGGAAGGCCTCGGTCTTCACGCGGGCGTTGACGTTGTCGCCGGGAAACGTCTCGAACGGCAGCTCGATCGGTTTCGCATTCGCCCATTCCGCCGCGTCGATCACGCCGTCGACGGCGATCGGCTTTTCGAGCCGGGCGATGTTGTAGCCGGCCGCAAACGCGGGCGCGGCAAGACACACGAGGAGCGTGAACGTGAGAATCGTTCGCATTGGGGACTCCTTTGTCGGGTTCGGAGGGAAGAGCGGCGGCTACTGCCGCCGCTCTCTCACGTCGCGGCGAAGCTCACTCCACCGCGGATCGTCATGAAGGCTGTCGAGATCGTCGTCGTGGCCGAGGTAGTTCTCGAGCTCGAAGCCGGCGACGCGGGCCTTGTCGAGATAGCTGAACGCCGTGTCGCGGTCGCCGCGCAACGCATATGCGCAGGCGATGTTGTAGAGGCACGTGCCGACGCGGTGATTGAGATTGATCGCGCGCTGGAAGGCATCGATGCCCGCGTCGAACTGGCGCGCCTGCAGCGACACGTAGCCGAGGTTGAACCACGCGCGGCCCGCGGTCGGATACTTCTTCACGATCGCGCTGTGATACTCGACGGCCTTGCGCCAGTTGTCGTAATCGTCGTCGTCATCGCAGCAGCCGTGCAGCTGCAGCTCCTTTGCGCGCTGGCGCAGCTCGTCGAATCCCGGCTGCTGGCGGACGAACGCGAGGTCGGGATCGTTGCGCAGCTTGTCGTCGCCGCCGAATCCGGCATCGACCGCCTTGTTGATCCACGCCATCGCGCTCGCGCCGTCGCCTTTCAGCGAGTAGGCACAGGCGATGTTGTACATCGCGGTCGATTCCTTCTCGTGCGCGTCGATCGAGCGCTGGAACGCGTCGATGCTCTCGTCGAGGCGGCGCAGGCGCAGCAGGTCGAGGCCGACTTCGAACCAGTCGCTGCGGTCTTTGTCTTTGTGCTTGAGGATGTCGAGATCGAAGAGCCGTTTCGCTTCTTCCTTGCGCGGTTCGACCTTGCCGGAGCGGAGGTCGTTGTAGCGCTCCATCGTCTCCGTCACGCGGCGCGTGACGATCTGGCGATCGGTGCGCGACATCTCGCGCTGGAACGTCGCGTCGTTGCGGATCGGATCGAAGTCCGAATCCTCGGCGACCTTCTCCATGTCATCCCAGCCTGCGTCGATCGCTGCCTTCAGCGTCACCGTCGCGCGCTGCGAATCGCCGAGGAGCGCGTAGGAGCAGGCGGCGTTGTAGAGCGACGTCGCGGGACGATGTCCTTCCGCCGCCGCGCGCTTGAATGCTTCCGCCGCTTCCTGGTAGCGATCGTTGTGATAGAGGTTGTACGCGCGGTCCCACCACTCGTCGCCGTTGCGCGGTTCGCGCGCGAGCTTGTCGAGGCGCTTGTCGTACTTGCCGAGCTTCGCCAGGAAGTAATCCTCGAGCGCCTGCACGTCGGGCGTGACGGTGACGGTGGAGTCGCTCTTGACCTTCTCTTTCGCGTCCTGCTTCGCCTGGGCGAGCTGAACGACGTCTTTGTGCTTCGACGGCTCGGCGATCAGACGGATCGCGGAGATCGGAACGAGGCACGCGACGACGACGGCGCAGGCGATCGCGACGCGCTTGCCGCTGAAGAAGCGGCGCACGACGTGCGGCTGCAGGATCGAGAGCAGGCGTCCTTCGAGCTGTGACTTGCGCGACATCGCCAGCGTGACGGAGCGGAACGGATCGAACGTCGGCATCGAGCGGGCGATGGCGAGGAGGTGATCGGCGTAGTCGGACGGCTTCGTGCCGCAGCCGAGGACGAGATCGTCGCAGGCGCGCTCGCAGTCGTTGCGGCCGGCGCGCTCGAGCGACCACGCCAGCGGGTGATACCAGAAGATGCACGCGGCGATGCGGGTGAGGATGAGCGAGATGCCGTCGAAGCGCTTCAGATGCGCGAGCTCGTGCAGCAGCACGACGCGCAGCCGCTCGACCGGCCAGGTGACGACGTCGGCCGGCAGCAGCAGGACCGGTTTGAAGAAGCCCCACAGCACCGGCACGCTGATGCGCGAGGAGCGCAGCAGGCGGACGTCGCGGCCGAGAGCGAGCGAATCGCGCGCGTTGTCGAGCTCGAGGAGCGCTTCATCGTGCGTGACTTCCTCGGCGTTCTTCGTGACGAACCAGACGCCGATCACGCCGAGGACCATCTGCGCGAGCATCAACAGCGCGACGAGATTGAGGGCGACGACGATCAATCCCTTCCACGTGGCGCGGGTGACGTTCATCGCGCGCGACACCGCCGTGTACTGCTCGTCTTTCACGACGCCGGTGGCTTTCGCGAGATTGAGCGCGGAGCCGAGGCGCGTGGGCTCCTCGGCGACGCCGATGGTTTTCGTTTGCGTTGGCGCCGGTGTGGTGCGCGCCTCCGGCGCGCTTTGGGGCGGGGGAGGAGGCGCGCTGGAAGCGCGCACCACACCGGGGTCCACCACCACGTTCCATGCGGGAATCGCGAGTGTGAGCACCGGGATGGCCGCGACGCCGACGAGGGCGGCGGTGGCGATCAGGTGCCGCGTCGCCGCCGAGGCGCGCGGGATCACGGCCAGCAGCAGGCGGGCGATGGCGAGAATCAACGTGACCTTGGCGAGGACGAGCAAGAGGCTCTCTCCTCCGCCGGCGGCCTGAATGCGTGCGGCAAGCTCGAACAGCGTAGCCATCAGCGTCCCTCCTTGCGCGCCTCGTCGATCAACGTCGACAGGCGGCCGAGCTCTTCATCCGTCATGTTGCCCTTCTGCCGCTCGATCAGCGTCGCCACGACGTTCGCGGCGGAGCCGTCGAAGAACGTGGCCAGCAGCTGATCGAGCGCGGAGAGGCGAACGCGATCGCGGTTCACAGTGGGGAGATAGACGTAGCGCGTGCCGTCGTGCTGGTGCTTGAGGTGCCCCTTCTGCTCGAGCACGCGCAGTGTCGCGCGGACGGCCGAGTAGGTCGGCGGATCATCCATCGCGTCCATCACTTCGGTCGCCGTCGCTTTGCCGTGGGTGAAGATGATGTTCATCATCTCCCTCTCGCGCCGGCTCAATGGATCGGTTTTCGGCATCGCTGCTCCCCTCTCTAAGTACTGGTCAGGTGCTGGATTTCCAGCAGGTGTTGGAAATCTAGCACTAGGTACGCGGGTTGGCAATGGAGGGTTGCGGGCGACACAGTTTCGTAACACGGTTGCGCAGTTGCTCGGTTACGCGGTTGCGCAGCGGGGGTTTTGCCGCGCAACCGAGCAACCGCGTAACCGCGCAACCCTGATATACGATGCGCCCCCATGAGCAGCAGCCCGATCACCGACTTCATCAACCACCACTACCGCCACTTCAACGCCGCCGCTTTGAAAGCGGCTGCGATTGATTACAACAAGCACCTGGCGAAGGGCGGGAGCATGCTCGTCACGCTGGCGGGGGCGATGTCGACGGCGGAGCTGGGGTTGTCGCTGGCGGAGATGATCCGGCAGGGGAAGGTACAGGCGATCAGCTGCACGGGCGCGAATCTCGAGGAGGACATCTTCAACCTCGTCGCGCACGATTGCTACGAGCGCGTGCCGCATTACCGCTATCTCTCCGCGCTCGACGAGCAGGCGCTGCTCGAGCGGCACATGAACCGCGTCACCGACACCTGCATCCCCGAGGGCGAAGCGATGCGGCGCATCGAAAAAGCGGTACTGCGGCATTGGATGGAGAAGGACCAGCAGGGCAAGCGGCTGTTCCCGCACGAGTTCATGTACGAGATCATTCGCGACGGATCGATCGCGGAGTTCTATCAAATCGATCCGAAGAACTCGTGGATGGTCGCCGCCGCGGAGAAGAACCTCCCGATGTTCGTCCCCGGCTGGGAGGACTCGACCCTCGGCAACATGTACTCCGGCCACTGCATCTCCGGCGACGTGAAGAACGTGCACACCGTGCGCACCGGCATCGAGTACATGATCGAGCTCGCCGACTACTACACACGCACCTCGGAGTCGTCCTCGATCGGCTTCTTCCAGATCGGCGGCGGCATCGCCGGCGACTTCCCGATCTGCGTCGTCCCGATGCTCCACCAGGACCTCCAGCGCACCAGCGTCCCGCTCTGGGGCTACTTCTGCCAGATCAGCGACTCCACGACGAGCTTCGGCTCCTACTCCGGCGCGGTTCCGAACGAGAAGATCACGTGGGGGAAGCTGGGCGTGGACACGCCGAGTCACGTGATCGAGAGCGATGCGTCGATCGTGGCGCCGCTGGTGTTTGCGTATGTCTTAGGATGGTGACGTGAGAATCGTCCTCGCATTCCTTCTCCTCGCCACACAACCGCCCATCGAACAGCACATCCGCACGCTCTCCTCCGACGCGATGGAAGGGCGCGGTCTCGGCACCAAAGGCATCACCCAGGCCGCGACGTACATCGAAGCGCAGCTGAAGGACGCGAAGCTCCAGCCGGCTTTCGGCAAGTCGTACCGTCAGAAGTTTCCGGTGAAGATGGGCGTGACGCTTGGCGCGGGCAACAGAATCGAAGGATTGTCGAATGACGACTGGGCGCCGCTCGGGTTTTCGTCGCCGGGCTCGTTCTCCGGTCCGATCGCGTTCGTCGGATACGGCATCGACGCCCCGCCGCTGAATTATCGCGAGTACGAAGGGATCGATCTCAAAGGGAAGGTCGCGCTGATGCTGCGCTACGAGCCGCAGGAGCGCGATGAGAAGTCGCCATTCGACGGGCGCAGGCCGAGCCGCTGGTCCGCTCTGCGCTACAAAGCGCTTCAGGCGCGCGAGCGGGGTGCGGTGGCGGTGATCTTCGTGACCGGCCCGCTGCAGGATGAGGCGAAGGACAAGCTTCCGGCGCTCGCGAACGACGGCCCGGAGAGTCCGGCCGGATTGCCGGTGATTCAGGTGAAGACGTCGGTCGTGCAGAAATGGATCGACCTCGCTGCATTTCAGAGCGAAGTCGACAAGGATCTGAAGCCGCGCTCGCGCGTGCTCGAGCACGCGGACCTGCGTCCGGAGTCGCGGCGGATCATCTCGACGCTCACCGGCACTGTCGACGTGAAGGCGACGTACGCCGACGGCGAAAACGTCGCCGGCATTCTTCCGGGCCGCGGCAAGCTTGCGAACGAGGTGGTGGTGATCGGCGCGCACTACGATCACCTCGGCTACGGCGGTCGCGGCTCGATGAAGCCGAACGATCACGCCATTCACAACGGCGCGGACGACAACGCCTCCGGCACCTCGGCCGTGCTCGTCGCCGCAAAGCGCTTGTCCGATCTGCTGAAAGACGCGAAGGACCGCCGCACGGTCGTCGTTGCACTTTTCTCCGCGGAAGAAGTGGGACTCGGCGGCTCGTCGTATTTCGTCGCTCACCCGCCGCTGCCGCTGGCGAACATGAAGGCGATGATCAATCTCGACATGGTCGGCGCGATGCACGACGACAAGCTGATCGCCCTCGGCAGCGAGTCGGCGCTGGAGTGGAAGGCGCTCCTCGACCGCACCGCCGCGGACCTGAAGCTCAACCTCACCGCGAGCGGCGACGGCTACGGTCCGTCCGATCAGACGAGCTTCTACGCACATCAGATCCCGATCATTCACTTCTTCACCGGCACGCACGAGCGCTATCACACGCCCGACGACGACGCGGATGCGATCAACTTCGCGGGCGCGGAGAAAGCGGCGGAGATGACGGCTCGCGTCGCGGCGTCGCTCGCGCGCGGCGAGGTCACGCCGGCGTATGCGCGCGCGTCCGCCGCTCCGGCGTTGGAAGGCGACAGCCGCGGCTACGGCGCGTATCTCGGGACGATCCCCGATTTTTCTGCGATGGAGTCGGCTACCGGCGGCGTGAAGCTCGCCGACGTCCGCAGCGGCGGGCCGGCGGACAAAGCAGGCATCAAGGGCGGGGACGTGCTCGTCGAAATGGCCGGCACGCGCATCGACAATCTCTATGACATGACCTTTGCGCTGCAGGATCACAAGCCCGGCGAAACGGTGGACGTGGTCGTGCTGCGCGACGGCAAACGCACCACGCTTCACGCCACCCTCGGCGCCCGTGGAGCGGCGGGCGCTCCGCCGGCCGGAGCCCACGGCGCGGCGGAGCTGGAGATCAAAGCCGGCAAGCCGTTCGAGAAAACGTTCGACGGGGAGAAGCATCTGAAAGACGTCCGCCAGCTGACGTTCGGCGGCGAGAACGCCGAGGCGTATTTCAGTCCCGACGGGAAAAAGCTCATCTACCAGTCGACGCCGGAGCGCGGCGGCTGCGATCAGGAGTACGTGCTCGATCTCACGACCGGCGAGAGCAAACGCGTGTCGAGCGGCGAGGGACGCACCACCTGCGGCTACTTCTCGTATCCGGCCGGCGATCGCATCATCTATGCGTCGACCGAGGCCGCGACGAAGGAGTGTCCGCCGCCTCCCGATCGCAGCCGCGGCTACATCTGGGGCGTCTATCCGTCGTTCGACCTCTATATTGCGAACGCCGACGGCTCGAACAAGAAGCAGTTGACGACGACGCCCGGCTACGACGCGGAGGCGGTGTGGTGTCACAAGGGCGGGAAGATTCTCTTCACGTCGGTGCGCGACGGCGATCTCGATCTGTACACGATGGACGAGAACGGCACGAACGTGAAGCGGATCACCAGCACGGTCGGCTACGACGGCGGCGCGTTCTTCAGCCCCGACTGCACGCAGATCGTCTGGCGCGCGTCGCGCTTCGAAGGCGCGGCACTCGACGAGTACAAGAAGCTGCTGTCGGAAGGATTCGTGCGGCCGTCGAAGATGGAGCTGTACGTCGCGAACGCGGACGGCTCGAACGCGACGCAGATCACGAAGAACGGCGCGGCGAACTTCTGCCCGTACTTCACGCCGGACGGAAAGCGGATCATCTACGCCTCGAACATGCTCGACCCGCGCGGCCGCGAGTTCGATCTCTTCATCCTCAACAAAGACGGCAGCGGCGAGCCCGAGCGCATCACGACCGCGCCGGCCTTCGACGGCTTCCCGATGTTCAGTCCCGATGGCAAGTGGCTTGTATGGGCGTCGAATCGCCACAACCCCGAGGGACGCGAAACGAATTTGTTCATCGCGCGCTGGTCGGATTAGCGCTCGTCGTCGTCCTCGGTTGTCCTCGCAGCGAACCGGCGTCGCCAACCGCGGCGAAGCCGGCGCCTGTCGATCCCACGCCCAAACCCATCGAATCCCCCGCGCCGCAGCCGCCGCGCATCGAGCCCATCGTCCGCGATCTCGACGCCATCCGCGCGGACAAGACGCTGCGCGTGCTCTTCACCTTCAACTCCACCGGCTACTTCGTTTATCGCGGCGAGACGATGGGCTACGAATACGAGCTGCTGAGCCGCTTCGCAAAGTCGGCGGGATTGAAGCTGCTGCCGGTCGAAGTGCGCGACAGCAGCAAACTGTTCGACCGCCTCAATCGCGGCGACGGCGACATCGTCGCGGCGCAGCTGATCGCGCCGTCGAATGAAACCGAAGTGCTGGCGACTGATGGCTTATACGCGACGGCGCCGGTCGTCGTGCAGCGCGGCGGTCCATCGCCGGCGGCGGGACACGCGCCCGCGACGACGACGGCGCTCGAGCGCGAGGATCGCGAGACCACCGCGCCGGTCACGGTTCGCGCGCGGCTCGTCGAGCGTCCCGAGGAGCTCGGCGGGCAGAAGGTTCACCTCTCGCGCCGCTCGCCGTATCGCCAGACGCTGCTCGAGTTGAACGACGAGCTGACGGACGACATCTACGTCGTCGAAGTCGACGACTCGGTCGATCGTTTGATTCAGCGACTGGCAGAAGGGGAGATCGGCTACACCGTCGCCGCGGAGAACGTGGCCAAACTGAAGGCGACCGAGTACACGAATCTCATCGTGCAGCCGACTCTCGGTCCGCCGAAGCAGGTGGTCTGGGCGATGCGCAAGAGCGCGCCGCAGCTGCACGACGCGCTCAACGCGTGGCTGCGCGTGCAGCGCAAGCAGGGATTACTGAACGTGCTGTATCGAAAATATTTTCTCGATCGCCGCGGCTATGCGCAGCGCGCGGCGAGCCGCTATCTCACGACCGAAACAGGGAAGCTTTCACCGTTCGACGACTGGTTTCGCGAGTATTCGGCCATCCCGGGATGGGATTGGCGTCTCGTCGCGTCGCAGGCGTATCAGGAATCGCGCTTCAATCCCAACGCGCATTCATGGGCCGGCGCGGCCGGGCTGATGCAGATCATGCCGCGCACCGCCCGCGAGCTGAAGGTGAACGCGCGCGATCCGCGGCAGAGCATCGAAGGCGCGTGCCGCTATCTGTGGAAGCTCGACGATCGATGGCGCGAGGCGATTCCGCGCGAGGAGGAGCGCATCCGCTTCATCCTCGCCTCCTACAACGTCGGCCTCGGGCACGTCGAAGATGCGCAGCGCCTGGCGAAGAAATTCGGCGACGACCCCGCGTCCTGGGACGACGTCGCGTACTGGCTGATCCGCAAGTCGAAACGCAGCGTCTACAACGATCCGGTCGTGAAGTACGGCTTCGCGCGCGGTACCGAGCCGGTCGACTACGTCGCGAGGATCCTCGACCGCTTCGAGCATTACAAGGTGTTCGTGCCGAAGGAGCCGCTGTCGGAAGCGGTTGCGCAGTTGCGCGGTCACGCGGTTGCGCAGCAGTTCATTCCGTGCAACCGAGCAACTGCGCAACCGAGTAACCGGCGTGTCAGTGCACGACTCCGCACGCGATCCGCGAGCCCGCGTTTCCGGTCGGCTGCGTCGTCAGATCGTCCGGTTTCTCGTGCAGGATCACCGCGCGGCCGACGACCGAGCTCGTCCCCGGGCTCACGGTGACGCCGTGCAGCGTCTTCGTCACGTTCACGTTGCCGCTCGCATCGGCTTCGACATTGCCGAAATCGCCGGCGTGATGCGCGCCGCTGTCGGGGCCGCCGTGCGGCGCGCCGCTCGGATTGAAGTGCATGCCCGCGGCGCCGCCGTTGTCGGCGCAGTCGCCCTTTTCGTGGACGTGAAATCCGTGCACGCCCGGCGGCACTCCGGTGAGACTGACCTTCGCCTCGACCGAGCCGTCCGGCATCTGCGTGAACGTCACCGTGCCGCTCGCGGTCTGGCCGCTGCTCGGCGCGAGCGTGGCCGTCGCGGTTGGATTCGACATCGACGCGCACGCGCCGACAACCAGGAGCGTGGCGGAGAACAGGACCAGCTTCTTCATGGACCCTCCAACTTCAAAATGATCGTCACCTTCGTGCCGTCCGGCGGAAGGCGATCGGGAAGCGATGCATAGACGACGCCGTCGCGGACGTAGTCGCGGACCGGATGCGCGTGATTGCCGATCGCGCCGCCCGGACACGAGTAAAGGCAGACGATACATCCGCTCTTGAATTCCTTCTGAAATTTCTCGTTGCCGCCGTAGCGGAAGTCGAAGAGCGGCTGCGGATGGTGTTCTTCGCGAACGAGGCTCGCGAGCGGAACGCGCTTGCCGTTCCATTCCACGAACACCGTCACGCGCGATCCTTCCACGCGCTTGTCCGGCTCGCGGTTGTCTTCATCCTTGCGCGCGTTCCAGCTGTCGGCCGTGAGATTTTCTCCGGCGCGTGCGCCGAGGGAATTCAGTGCGACGCGCACGTCGTGATCGCTCGCGTCGCTGACGAACAGCGCCATCCGCTTCGCACCGCCGCCCTTCCAGACGATCGCGTGATGTCCCTGCACGCCGAACATCCGCGACATCGCTGTCGGCTGCACCGTTGCTTTGAAGCGCACTTCGCGGTGCGCCCGATCGATCAGAGTCGTAGGTGTGGTGCGCGCCTCCGGCGCGCCTTGGGGCGGGGGCGCGCCGGAGGCGCGCACCACAACGATCGCTGCCAGCACCACCATTACTGCGACCATGCCGCGATCCGTTTCCCCAGCGCGCCGAGCCAGCTCTTCGCCACGTCCTGGTAATACAACGACGCGGCCTTCTGAATGCCATCCGCGAGCGAGGGATAGGGCGAGATCCGCTGCGCGAGATCGCCGATCTTCATTCCTTTGCGCCGCGCGAGCACGACTTCTTCGATCAGCGTCGACGCATGGGCGGCCACGACGTGCGCGCCGAGGATCTTGCCCTTCGCGTCGCAGACGATCTTGATCAGACCCGACGGCGTGCGATCGACGACCGCGCGGTCGACGTCGTGCAGGTCGACGCGATAGATCCGCACCGCATCGCCATGCTTCTCCCGCGCCTCCGATTCCGTCATCCCCAGATGCGCGACCTCGGGGTCGGTGTACAGCGCCCACGGCACATCGTTGTAGTCGACCGCCGCCTTGCCGGGAAAGAGCATGTTGCGCACGAGCTTCACCGCCTCGTGCGCCGCGACGTGCGTGAACTGCATCCCGCCGTGCACGTCGCCGCACGCCCAGATCCGCGGCACGTTCGTCTGCAGGAACTTGTCGACGACGACGTACGAGCGCTCCACCTTCACGCCCGCGGCTTCGAGTCCGAGGTTCTCCGTGTTGCCGCGGCGTCCCGAGGCGACGAAGATCGTATCCGCGGCGATCTCGCGCGACTCGCCGCTCTTGTTTTCGATGCGCGCCGTCTTCCCGTCGACCGACTTCACCGCCCAGCCGGTGAGGATCTCGATCCCCTCGCGCTCGAGCGTCTGCCGCACGCGCGCGATCACCTCGTGGTCTTCCTTCGCGATGATGTCGTCCATCATCTCGACGACGGTCACGCGCGCGCCGAAGCGCGCGAAGAGCTGCGCGAACTCGATCCCGATGTAGCCGCCGCCGAGGATCAGCAGCTGCGACGGAAACGCGTCCTGCTCGAGGAACGAGGCGTGATCGAGATAGTTCGTGAGACCCGGAATCGGAGGAACGGACGTACGCGAGCCGGTGGCGATGACGATGTCGCGCGCGCTCAGCGTGCGTCCATTCACTTCGACTTCGCTGCGCGACACGAGGCGCGCGCTGCCTTCGATGACGTCGATGCCGAGGTCGCGGAACTTCTGCGGATCATCGTGGCGGCTGATATCGCGGCGCGCCTCGCGCATCGCATCCATCACCGACTTCGGCGTGATCCGCGGCTCCGCGCGCTCGAGTCCGTACGCATCCGCGTGGCGCATCTGATGCGCGAGCTTCGCCGACGCCACGAGCGCCTTCGTCGGCACGCATCCCGTCCAGAGACAATCGCCGCCCAGCTTCTCGCGCTCGATCAGCGCGACTTTGCGTCCGAGTCGGGCGCAGCCTGATGCGGTGACGAGGCCCGCGGTGCCGCCGCCGATGACGATGACGTCGTGTGTTGCCATCCTGGCCAGTTTATGACTTCGGCTCGTGGTATAACTGCAAATAATAAAAATGGAGGCAGCATGATGTGCTTCAGGACCGCGGTCGCGGGATTGCTTCTCTTCGGGTCTCTTTCGCTTGCGGCGCAGCAGCGTCCGCTCGTCGAGTCGATTGAGCCCGCGTTCGGGGATACCGTGGGCGGCACAGTCGTCACCATTCGCGGCAAGTTCCTCGTTCAGCCTTCGCCGCGAGCGGCCGGAGTGAAGCCGGCGTGCACGCCGATCTGTCCGCCCGATCCACCGGTGGTTCGCTTCGGCGGAAAGAAAGCGGAACTGCAGTCGTACACGAGCGAGCAGCTCATCGTCAAAACGCCGCCCAGCGCGGGCGGCAAGTACGACTTGCAGATCAGCACCTACCCGTTTTCCGCCATGTCCGAGGAAGGATCCGTGGTGCTTCCGCACGCGTTCCGTTACGGGCCGTACGCCGGCTTCTACGGCGTGGATCGGTTGCTCGTGCCGGTGGTCGCGGATCATGTGCCCGGCGCCTTCGGCTCGCTCTGGTCGACGGAGCTCGTCGTGCGCAACGACAACGAAATTGCGCTCATCGCCGCGCAGACGCCGCTTCGCGAAGGCAGCAACATCATCGGCTGGTCGCAATCCATCGAAAGGAACTCGACGTTGAAGCCGCAACTGAGCACGAACGGCGGCGGCGCATTTCTGGTCGTCACGCACGTCGACGATCACTCGTCCACTCTTCTTCCGCTCGCGGCGAACCTGCGCGTGCGTGATCTCTCGCGCCAGGCCGACTCCTCGGGCACCGAGGTTCCGCTCGTGCGGATGCAGGACACGTTCATCGCGCGGCCGATGAATCTGTTGAACGTGCCGATCGAGCCCGAGTCGCGCGTGCAACTGCGCGTGTACGACTTCGACGGACCGACCGGGGGTGAAGTGCCGGTGCGCGTCCTCGATCAGGAGACGAATGCCGAGCTGGCGTCCACGGTGCTCCACCTTCCGCCGGGCCAGTACGTCGACTTTCCTCCGGTGCCCGGCTATGCGTCGCTTGACGTCAAATCGATCCTGAGCGAACAGGCGCTGGATCGCGTGCGCATCGAAGTCGGTGCGAGGAACCTGCAGAAGCGCCTCTGGGCGATGATCTCCGTGACCGATCTCGAGACGCAGCAGTTCACGTTGATCACGCCGCAGAAGTAGGAACGTAGACCGTGACCGTGCGCTCCCGTGGTCCATCCAGCTCGATGAAGTAGATGCCTTGCCAGCGTCCGAGGGCAAGCTCGCCGTTGCGATAGGGCCAGGTCAGCGACGTGCCGATGAGCATCGACAGGAAATGCGCGTCGGAGTTGCCCTCGCCGTGCTCGAACTTTACGCGCGGCACGAGTGCGCGCAGCGCCTTCGTCAGATCGCTGCGTACATCGGGATCGGCGTCTTCGTTCACGGAGATCGCGCAGGTCGTGTGCGGGACGATGATCGTGCAGAGGCCGTCGCCCTTGGTGAGACTGCCGAGGGCGTTGTTGACCTCGCCGGTGATCAGGAGGATCTGCTCCCGCTCGCTCGTGCGGACGCGGAACGTCGTCTCCTGCATCGTCCGATCATATAATTACGGTCACACAACGCTCTCGAATCGGAATGCCATTCTTCTGCATCCACTGCAAGTCGGACATCGACCCCAAGTACAAGGCCTGTCCTTTCTGTGGGGAGCCGATCACCGAGTTCCTGCGCCGGTATCTCGAACAGCCGCTCGACGGGAAGTATCAGATCCTTTCGCGGCTGGGCATCGGCGGGATGGGGGAGGTCTACAAAGTCCTCCACGTGCATCTGAACGCGATCCGCGTGATCAAGCTGATGCGCGCGAACATCGCCACCGATCCGGGCGCGCATGACCGCTTCCAGCGCGAGGCGCGGCTGGCGACGAAGATCCAGCATCCGAATGTCGCCGCGCTCTTCGACTTCTCCACGCTCGAAGACGGATCGATGTACATGGTGTGGGAGTACATCGAAGGCATCAACCTGCACGAGCTGATCGACCAGCGCGGGCCGCTCTCGCCGCGCTACGCCGCGCAACTGGCGTCGCAGGCGCTGCACGGACTCGAGGCGATTCATCGCGCCGGCATCGTGCACCGCGACGTCAGTCCCGAGAACCTGATGATCACGCGCGGAGATGAAGGTGACGAGCGCGTGAAGATCATCGACCTCGGCATCGCCAAAGGCACGAGCGGCGAGGACAACAAAACGAAGACGGGGATGTTCGTCGGCAAGTGGAAGTATTGCTCGCCCGAGCACCTCGGCATGCTGTCGGCGGGAGAGCGCATCGATGGCCGCGCCGATCTCTATTCGTTCGGCATCGTGCTCTACGAGATGCTGACCGGCGTGCCGCCGTTTCAGGCTGACACGCCGCATGCCTATCTGATGATGCATGCCTCGCAGCCGCCGAAGGCGTTGCGCGAGGCGAATCCCGGCGTCACCGCGTCGCCCGAGCTCGAGGCGCTGATCCTGCGCGCGCTCGAGAAAGACCGGACGAAGCGCTTTCAGTCGGCGCGCGAGTTCGCGCAGGCGATCGATCGCGTCGCGCCGCGGCTCTCCGAAGGACCGGGCGCGCCTCCGCCTCCGCCCGCCGTTGCCGAGAAGACGGATGAAGCGACACGCGAGTCGCCGCGCAACGCGGCAACGGTCGTGTCCTTCGCCGGCGAAGCGCCGACGATCGTGACCGAGGCACCGCCGCGAAAACCGATCGCGGAAAAGCGGCTCGATCGTGTCGCCATCGCTCCGCCGACCGTCGACAAACGCAAACCGCGAATGCCGTTCCTGGCCATTGCCATCGGGCTCGTGCTCGTTCTCTCCGTCGCGGGTTGGCTGCTCACGCAGAAAAAGCCGATGCCGCCCGAACCGGAGAAGCCGATTCCCGTCGCCGTCGTGCGCCTCGGCATCAACGCCTTTCCGTGGGGAACCGTGACCTCGATCCGAAACGTCGAGAACGGACAGAACCTCGAGCTCGCCCAGCCGCTCGTCACGCCCGTGCCGGTCGACCTCGCGCCGGGCCGCTACGAAGTGACGCTCTCGAATCCGAACTTCCCCGCGCCGATCACGAAAACGGTGTCGATCGCCGCGGGCAGCGATCAAACGCTGAACGTGCAGTTTAGCGATCCCGCCCGCGCGACGGTGCCGGATTTCGGAGGCGCGAAGTGATGGCCACGCCCCTCATCCGCCCTTCGGGCACCTTCTCCCCGCAAGCGGGGAGAAGGGCGCTCGAACAGCACGTGCCGCGAGAGCCCCTCTCCCCGCCGCGCGGGGAGAGGGTGGCCGAAGGCCGGGTGAGGGGCGTGGCCATCCTCATTGCGCTGCTGTTCGCGCTTCCGCTCGCCGCCGCCGAGCCGTTCGTCGATGCGTACAAGCGCGGCGTCGATGCGGTGAACTCGAGCAATTACAAGCTCGGTGCGAGCGAGTTGCAGAAGGCGATCGCGATCGTGCCGGGCGAGTCGACGGCGCTGAAGACGCGCAGCGCGATCATCACCTACGTTCCTCACTTCTGGCTCGGCATCGCGAAGTACAACCTCGGCGATGTCGACGGCGCGATGCGCGAGTGGCGCATTTCGGAAGAGCAGGGCGCGATCGGCAAGACCGAGTACTACGCGACGATGAAGAACTGGGTCGCGCGTGCGCAGGCGGAGAAGAAGCGCCTCGCGCAAGGCGCGGCGTCGGGCGCGAAGAAGTCGGCGTCGGATGCGATCAGCGCGGCCGTGCTCGCGCAGACCGACGCGCTCTCCGCGAGCGCGGAGCGGACGGACAACTATCGCAACGCCGTGCGGATGCTCCAGGACGCGAACTCGCAATACAACCGCGGCGGCACGGACATCGACGCCTACACCGACGCCGCGCAGAAAGCGGCCCGCGCCGCGGCGCTGTTCAATGCCGCGGCCGAGGAAGCGCGCAGACAGAAAGCGGCGCGGCCGGTGATTCCGAAGCCGCAGCCGAAACCGGCGCAGCCGCAGCCGAGCGAGTTCGTGGTGCCGTTCCCCGAAGAGGCGAAGCCGGTGAAACCGGAACCGAAGCCGCAGCCCGTTGCCGTCGACACCGCGCCGCCACCTCCGCCGGTGATCACGAAAGAGCAGGCCGAAGCGGCGATTGCGGAGCAGGGAAAACGCCGCAATCCTCCGAAGCCGGCGCCTGTCGTCGAGCCGAAGCTGAAAGAAGTGGTGACGACGGTTGTGCTGAAGCCGAACCTCAGCAACGCCTTTCGCGCGTTCGCAGTTGGCGATCTCACATCGTCCGAACAGCAACTGACCGACATCCTCGCGTCGACGCCGAGCGCCGAGGCGTACCTGCTGCGCGGCTGCGCGCGCTACACGCGGGCCATGCTCTCGCGCACGCCGGACGCTCTGTTAGGCGCCGCAGTTGCGGATTTCAAGGCCGCGCTGCAACAGAACCGTACGCTGCGTCTCGACAGCCGTGCCTTCTCGCCGAAGCTGATCTCCTACTTCGAAGACGTGCGCAGCGGCAAGCTCTGATCGAGGATGTCGACGAGGAGCGCGGCGCCGCGGCGATCGCGATCGTGGCGCGGATCGTAGATCGTCAGCTCCATTCCAACCGCGCGCGGATGTCGCAGCAGCGGCGCGAGCAGTGCCACGAGTGCATCGGGATCGAGGCCGCCCGGCTCCGGCGAATCGACGAACGGCATGAACGACGGATCGAGCGCGTCGACGTCGAGGTGCACGAAGAAGTCGCGGTCGCCGAGATGCGCGAGCACTTCGTCCGCGGTCGTCGCCGTGCGGATGTTCGCGTCGCCGAAGTCGCCGTCACGCACGCCGATGGCGACGACGTGCTCGTCCTTCACGAGCGGCCGTGCGCCGCGTAACCGCGCGAGCTCTGATGTGCCGCGTCCGGTCGCGAGCGCGAGATCCATTCCTGCCACTGCGCCGGTCTCGGTCGTTTCGATCGTGTTGAAATCGGTGTGGCCGTCGATGAAGACCAGGCCGAGGTCGCGGCCGCGCGAGAGGCCGAGGAGGCTGCCGAGAAGCACGCTGCAATCGCCGCCGACGATGAGCGTGAAATCGTCGGACGACTCGAGCGCAGCGGCGATGGCGCGAACATGATCGAGGACGAGATCTTCGTTGCGGATGGTGCCGGGAGTGCGGACGAAATCGCGATACGGTGCCGCGGCGACGTCGCCGAGATCGCGCGCGCGAAGGCGCTCGACGATGCCGTGCTCACGCAGCCGCGCCGGGCCGCGATCGGTGTGGCGCGCCGTGCCGTCGTCTTCGTACGGGCGGTTCCCGAGACTCGTCGGCGCGGTGAGAATGTTCATGACTCGAACAACACGCCGTTCGCGCGCGGCGTTCGGTATCCTGCGCGCCGTGATCGACGTCGAAGCCGCCGCACAACGCCTCTCCTCCGCACCCACGCCGCTCGTTCGCGCGCTGCTGCTTTCGCGCGATCTCGATTGCGACGTCTGGGTGAAGAACGAGACCGTCTCGCCGATCGCGTCGTTCAAGTGGCGCGGCGCGCTCAACGAGATCAAGCGCAGCGCGCCGGCGGCGGTCGTCACGTCATCGACGGGCAATCATGGACAGGGCGTGGCGTGGGCCGCGCGTATGGCGAACATCCCCGCGCACATTTTTCTCCCGCTCGGCGCGAATCCGACGAAGCGCGCGAAGATCGCGCTCCTAGGCGCGACGATCCATGACACCGGCCACGATCTCGACGCGGCGAAGGAAGAGGCGATCGCGTTTGCGAAAAACGAAGGCGTGCATTTCATCGACGACGGCGAGAGCGAAGGCGTGATCGAAGGCGCGGCGACGATCGGGCTCGAGATCGCGCAGGCGCTTCACCAGATCAACGCTCGCGTCGACGTTGTGTTCGTGCCGATGGGCAGCGGCTCGCTCGCCAGCGGCATCGCCATGGCCATCAAACAGCGGCACGCGAACGCGCGCGTGATCGCCGTGCAGTCGTCCGGATCGCCGGCGATGGTGGAGAGCTTTCACGCGCGCAAGGCGATCGAGCGTCCCGCGCAGACGATCGCCGACGGGTTGATCTGCCGCGTCCCCGCGCAACTCGCGCTCGACGCGCTGCTGCAGTACGTCGACGACGCGATCACGGTCTCGGACGACGAGCTGCTCTCCGCCGCGTGGAAGATGATGCTCGGCGCCCACGTGCTCGTCGAGCCGTCGGGCGCCGCATCGCTTGCCGCGGCACTTCGTCATCGCGACGAGATCCGCGGCAGAACCGTCGTGCTGATCGCAACCGGCGCGAACGTGACGGAGGAAGTGCTACTTCGTCAGCTCGACGCCGGTCGCCACGAATGACACTTCGCTCGCGGTTCCGTCTTCGTTCCGCTTGAGCTTCGCGCCTTCGTGCTCGAGGTGATCCGCGTCGGCTTTCGAGAGCGTCTTGATCTCGGTCACGCCGGCGATGCGTCCCTTCATGCCTTTGCTGTCCTTCGGCACGAAGAAGCCGTAGTCCTTGAACGTCACGCGCATCGTGCCGAGCTGCATCCAGCAGCCCTTCTGCGAGCACGCCGCTTCGACGACGCCTTCGGTGACGACGGTTTCCTTCGTGTACGCCTCCGGCTTCGCGAGGACGTCGGCGAGCGGGGTCACCGTCGCGTCGGCGGGAATGGCCTCGCCGCGCTTCACGACTTCGCCCGCGAACGCGGTGGCAGCAATCAACAGTGTGAGACAGGCGAGCTTCTTCATGAGCCTCATTCTATCCGTATCATTGCCGGATGCGGCGCGGCGCGTGGTCGATTCGGGCGTGGCTCGGGAGTCTCGTGGCGGCCGTCGCGCTGCCGATGCTCGTGCTGCTGGCGTGGATGTTCCTCTGGCAGCTCGAGCGCGAGAAAGAGGAAGCGCGCGACAAGGCGCGGCGCATCGCGGTCACGACCGCGGCCGCGATTCGCGCGCAGCACGAGACCTCGGAGGCGCTGCTCGCGCGGATGGCGCAGCGTCCGGCGGTGCGCGGCTTCGACGGCGCTTCATGCGACCCGATGTTCGCCACCGTCAGTTTCTTTCCCTACTGGACCGATCTGCTCTTCTTCGACCGCTCCGGCGCCGTCGTCTGCTCGGCGCTGCCGCAGGGCGAACTGGTCCGGCCGCTGATTGCGCGCGAGCGGTCACGGCTCGTTCCGCGACAGCCAGTGGTCCGTTTCGCGGGCGGGCAGTGGGTATCGATCGTCGCCGAGCCCGTACCGGAAGTGAACGGCACGCTCGTGCTCGTCCAGCGACTCGACTTCGACATTGGCGAGGCGCTCGTCGCGAACGCCGTCACGACCGTCCTCGACCGCGACGGCCGCGTCATCGCGCGCTCCGCCGGCGCACCGGCGATCCTCGGCATGGACGGCGGACGCTCCGAGGCCGGCCGGATCGCGCTACGCGAGCACGAGGGATTCGCCGAGGCGACCGGAGTCGACGGCGTGCACCGGCAGTATGGATTCACCTTTCTCCCGGAACAGGAGTGGACCATCTTCTCCGGCGTGCCCACGGAAGACGTCATGCGCGAAGTGCGGATGCTGGTCGTCATCGGCGCGGGGGGCGGGGTCGTCATCATTTTCCTCATCGCCCTCGCGGCGACGGTGCTCTCGCGGCGGATCGAGAAACCGGTGAGCGCGCTGGTGAAGGCCGCCGAGTCGGCCGCGCGCGGCGGATCCGAGCGCGTGCAGGCGGGTGGCGGACCGCGCGAGATTGCGAGGCTCTCGGCGGCATTCAACGAAATGATCGATCACCGTTCCGCGAGTGAGCGCGATTTGAAAGCGCTATCGGAGCGGGTCATGCTCGTGCAGGAGCAGGAGCGGATGCGCGTGGCACGCGAGATTCACGACGACCTCGGCCAATCGCTCACTGCGCTGAAAATGGATGTCATCGGTTTGATCGAGAAGAGCCGGCATGCGCCCGATACCGCGCCGATGGTCGAGCGTATCCTGCGCACCATCGACTCGACCGTCACCGCGGTGCAGCGCATTTCGTCCGAGCTTCGCCCGAGCGCGCTCGACGACCTCGGATTGTTCGCCGCCCTCGAATCCGAGGCGCGGCTGTTCGAGGAGCGCACCGGCATCGAATGCGATCTCTCGCTCCCGGACGATCTGCCCGGCATCGACGAAGCCGTCACGGTGGCGGTGTACCGGATGATCCAGGAGGCGATGACGAACGTCGCGCGGCACTCGAACGCAAACCGCGTCGAGATCCGCGTGCGTCTCCGCGCGGCGGAGTTATTGCTGGAGATCCGCGACGACGGCCGCGGCATCGCATCGGAAGAAGCCGAGGCTCGGTCGGCTCACGGGCTGACAGGCATTCGCGAGCGCGCGGCCATGCTCGGCGGCGCCGCGCTGATCGAAGGCGTCGCCGACCGCGGCACGATTGTCTCCGTGCGCATTCCGCTGCCGACGCAGGAGAATGAGGCGTGATCAAAGTTCTGATCGTCGACGATCACGACATCGTGCGCGAAGGCGTCAAGCAGATCGTGGCCGAGACCAACGACATTCAGGTCGGCGGTGAAGCGCGCACGGGGAGCGAAGCGATCGCCGAGGCGCGGCGCACGAAGTTCGACGTCGTCGTGCTCGATCTCAATCTTCCGGACCGCGCCGGTCTCGAAGTGCTCGCGCAGCTGCGCGCGCTCGCGCCGCACATCCCGGTGCTCGTCTTCACCATGCATCAGCAGCCGTCGTACGCCACGCGCGTGCTGAAGGCGGGAGCGGCGGGATACGTCAGCAAGGACAGCGCGCGAGCGCACCTCGTCGCCGCCATTCGCAAGGTCGCGCGCGGCGAGCGATTCCTCGCGCCCGATCTCGCGGAGCTCGTGGCGTTCGAGGTCGTCGACGCCGGCGGCGAGAACCTGCACGAACGGCTCTCGCATCGTGAGTTCCAGGTGCTTTGTTTGATTGCCGCTGGAAAGCCGCCGCGCGAAATTGCCACCGACCTCAATCTCAGCGTGCGAACCGTCGGCACGCATCGCGCGCGGCTCCTGGCGAAGATGGGACTGCGGAACAACGCCCAACTCGTGCAGTACGCTATCGAGAATCATCTAATTACTGACGGCAATTAAGCAGATTACCTACACGCACATCAGCGGTCGCCCGATGTCTTCCCGGAGCGTGACGGGAGAGGATGCACGCCGTCCCGGTATTTCCGAAAAACATGACCCCCTTCCCCGCGCCAGTTCGGCATGGAGCAATCCTGCTGATCGACGACGACGAGCTCATCGCCGTCTCGCTGCGCGACTGTCTCGTGCGGCGCGGGCTGACGGTCGACGTTTCGCTCGATGTCGATGACGCCGAGGCGCGGATGCGCGCGCGGCAGTACGAGATGGTCGTCGTCGATCCGTATCTGACGGGCGGCGTCCACGAGCCCGATGCGTCGCTCCTCGGCACCATCCGGCACTTGCAGCCGGAGAGCTCTATCGTCGTGCTCACCGGCTACGGCACGCCGTCCCTCGTGGATGGCGCAACGTTTCTCGCCAAGCCGCAATCGATTCCGTATCTCAGTCAACTGATCGCCGGCGGTACCGCGGCGCTCGCGCAGTTCGATGCCTGTTAAAGGATGAATCCATGAAACGAACTCTGAACCTGTTGATCATCGTCCTAGCGTTTCTCCTCATCGGCGGCAATGCGGCTGCGAAGCCGCGCAAGACAAAGGCGGCGAAGCCGAAAGCCACCGTCGACCTGAAAAACCCGAGAGACGTGGAAGCCGAAGACGGCGATTCCGATCGCGACCGCGACCGGCCGAAACGCGCCAAGGTCTCCCATGCCCGGAAACAGCAGGGAGGAGAGGGAGGGGACGGCACTCCTGCGTCACCGGGGCCGGTCTCGATCGGCCCGGCGACCGAGCGGCAGCTCAAGAAGGCGTCGAGCCGGGTGATCGATCTCCGCCGCCTGCCGCAGACGCGTCCGACGCAGAAGGAACGGCCGGAGCGCGAAGGGCCGAACATCCCTCCGATTCTTTTGACCCCGCCAACCGGCACCGGCAGGTCCTCGGAGCTGACGCCGAACCAGGAGGCGCCGGGAATCGTGGCCACGGCGGTTGCGCCTGCACCGCTGATCGTGTTCGAAGGACTCGACCGCTTCAACTGGGGCTCCGGCAGCCCGCCCGACACCAACGGCGATGCCGGACCGACCTATTACATTCAGACCGTCAACTCGTCGGTCGGCATTTATCGCAAGTCAGACGGCTTCCAGGAAGCGGCGTTCACGTTCGACACGCTGATGAGCCAGGGCGCCTTCGGCAATCAGTGCGACAACGAGAACTTCGGCGATCCGGTCGTGCTCTACGACACGTTCGAAGACCGCTGGGTCCTCACCGACTTCGCGTTCACATTGGACGGAGGCGGCAACGTCAATCCGCCGATCGCGTTCCAGTGCTTCGCCGTCTCGCAGACCGGCAATCCGCTCACCGGCGGCTGGAACTTCTACTCCATCACCGTCACCGACGGTCTGAACGACTATCCGAAGTTCGGCATCTGGCCGGATGGCATTTACATGTCGGCCAACCTCTTCGGTTATCCCGCCGGCTCCACATTCATCAAAGCCCGCGCCTGGGCCTTCAACAAGTATCAGATGTACGCCGGCAGCCCGACCGTGCAGGTCGTGTCGTTCGACATCAACGGCGGCGACAGCACAGTCGTACCCAGTAACGCTCGTCTGCAGACCGGCACACCGCCGGCCGGGCGTTCCAACTACTTCCTGTCGGCGTCGAGCTTCCTGAACGCGCTCAGCATCTACAAGTTCCACGTCGACTGGAACATCATCAGCAACACGACATTCACCGGACCGGACCTTCCGATCGCGGCGACGAGCTGGGTCCAGTCGCCGGCCGCCATTCCGCAGTCCGGAACGGCACAAACGCTCGACACGCTTTCCCCCCGGTCGATGGTGCAGAACCAGTACACCACCTTCGCCCCCGGCGTGGAATCGCTGTGGATCAATCACACGGTCCGTCGCGCCGCGGGGGGCGCCGCGGCGCCGCGCTGGTATCAAGTCAACGTCAACGGCGGCAACGTGAACCCCGCCATTCCCCAGGCTGCGAACTGGGATCCGGACGGCAACAACACCACGCACCGCTGGATGGGCAGTCTCGCGCTCGATCGCGGCGGCAACCTGGCCCTCGGCTACAGCACGTCCGGCAGCACCTTGTTCCCGTCGATCAAGTATGCCGGACGTCTCGCGACCGATCCGATCAACACCTTCAGCTACACCGAACAGACGATGTTCGCGGGGACGGCCTCACAGACCAGCAGCACCCGCTGGGGCGACTACAGCTCGATGACGCTCGACCCCGACGGCTGTACGTTCTGGTTCACGACTCAGTACGCCAACCCGGCCAACCAGGCCTTCAACTTCCGCTGGCTGACCAAGATCGGCTCGTTCCGTTATCCGGAGTGCACCATGGTCGGCGCCGGCGGCACCATCACCGGAACCGTGACGGTCACGCCCGGCGGAACGCCGATCAGCGGCGCGACGATCACCTTCGGCGCGCGCACCACGACCACTAACGGATCGGGCGTTTACTCGTTCCTCAACATCCCGGCGGGAAGCTATCCTCAGCCGATCAGCGCGACGAAGCCCGGCTACAGCACGGCCAGCGCGTCGAACATCGTCGTGACCGACGGCGGAACGACGACCCAGGACTTCGCGCTCAGCGTCGCGCCCACGAGCGCGTGCGCGACGGACACCACACAGACCGACTTCCTTATGGGCGTCGGAACAAATGTCGACGTCACAACGGCACCCGGCGACGTGACGCTCCTGAACGCGCCGAACATTGAGCAGCAGAATACGGCTGGTACCACGACCGGTACAGGAGTCATCTCGAACGCAAGTTGGGCCGCCCAGACCTTCACGGAAGGGGTCACTGGGCAACTGGTGAAGGTCGACTTCCCGATGTTCTGCTCCTCGTCTCCCGCCGGCACCCCCTGCACTCTGAACCCAAACCTCAATGTATCGATCCGGGCGACGTCCGGCGGCCTCCCTACGGGGGCGAATCTCGCCAGCGCGTCGATCGCTGGCAACATCTCAGGCGCGACCGCCACGTTCACTGCGACCTTCGCCTCGCCTCCGACGCTCACTGCGGGCACGCAGTACGCACTGATCGTGAACACCGGATCTACGGGAGCCGCCACCACAGGGTATTTCTGGATCCGTTCCTCGCCGAGCACCTACGCCGGCGGCCAGCGCGTCATTTCGGTGGACAGCGGCGTTTCGTGGTCTGCGGATTCGACGAGAGACTTTAACTTCCATACCTATGTGCAGACTGGCTATTCGGCGGCAGGAAATCTGGTCTCCAGCACGAAGGACAGCAACCCGGCCGCCGGACTGACTCCGATCTGGACGACCCTGTCGTGGAACGGCTCGACGCCGGCGAATACGAGTATGCAGTTCCAGATCGCCGGCTCGAACAACCCCGGCGGGCCGTTCACCTTCATCGGCCCCGACGGAACCGCGGGGACGTTCTTCACGACGTCGCCCGGTGCCCTCACGTCGCTCTACAACCGGCGCTACGCGAAATACAAAGCGTATCTCGCGACGACCAACAACGCGGTCACGCCGGTGATCAACGACGTGTCGATGTGCTTCAACAACGTCGACTGCAGCGTGCCGATCACGATCACTCCGACCCCGGCAATCGTCTGCCCGAACTCGACCGGCAACACGGCCAGCGGTCCCGCGGGTGCGACCTCGTACGCCTGGTCGATCACCAACGGCACCATCACGTCGGCGACGAACATTCAGACCATCACGTACACCGCGGGCCCGTCGGGCAACGTCGGTCTCACGCTCAACGTCGTTGAGGCGGGCGGCTGCCAGAAGTCCACGAACACGAACGTGCCGATCGACGTCCCGCCGGCGCAGCCGACCATCACCGGCACTCTCAGCTTCTGCACCGGCAGCAGCACGACGCTCACGTCGAGCAGCGCGACCGGTTATCAGTGGTACCTCAACGGCGGGCCGATCGCACTCGCCACCAATCAGACCTACATCGTGACGACCGGCAATGCCGGCAACTACACGGTGCAGGTGACGGACGCGGCGGGCTGCAATAGCCCGATGTCCGCGATCTCGACCGTGGTCGAGAACCCGATCCCGGCGACGCCGACGGCGACGAACGGCGGACCGTATTGCCCGGGCAACACCATCCAGCTCAACACGCCGACCGTCGCGGGTGCGACGTACGCGTGGACCGGTCCGGGCGGCTTCACCTCAGCGCTGCAGAATCCGACGCGCGCAGGCGCGACCACGGCCGATGGCGGTTCGTACTCCGTGACCGTGACGGTCAACGGCTGCACGTCCGCGGCGGGATCGACGACCGTCGTCGTCAACCCGACGCCGGCCACGCCGACCGCCACGAACACCGGCCCGTACTGCGACAGCGGCTCGGGCGTGACCATCCAGCTCAACACGCCGACCGTTGCCGGCGCGACGTACTCGTGGACCGGCCCGACCGGCTTCACCTCGGCGCTGCAGAATCCGACGCGGTCCGGCGCGACCGTCGCCGATGCCGGTTCGTACTCCGTGACCGTGACGGTCAACGGCTGCACGTCGGCGGCGGGATCGACGACTGTCGTCATCAACAACACTCCGGCGACGCCAACGGCGACGAACGGCGGTCCGTACTGCGAAGGCCAGACGATTCAGCTCAACACTCCGACGGTGGCCGGCGCGACCTACGCGTGGACGGGACCGGGCGGCTTCACCTCGGCGCTCCAGAATCCGACGCGCTCCAGTACCGGCAACGGCGGAACGTACAACGTGACGGTGACGGTCAACGGCTGCACCTCGGCCGCGGGCTCGACCACCGTCGTGGTCAACCCGACGCCCGCGACGCCGACCGCAACCAACACCGGCCCGTACTGCAACAACGGCTCGGGCGTGACGGTGCAGCTCAACACTCCGACGGTCGCCGGCGCCACGTACGCGTGGACCGGTCCGACCGGCTTCGTTTCGGCGCTGCAAAACCCGACGCGTCCCGGCGCGACCTCTGCCGACTCCGGCACGTACTCGGTGACGGTGACGGTCAGCGGCTGCACGTCCGCGGCCGGCTCGACGAACGTCGTCATCACCAGCACGGCGGCGGCGCCGTCCGCATCGAACGGCGGTCCGTATTGCCCCGGCAACACCATCCAGCTCAACACGCCCACCGTCGCCGGCGCGACGTATGCGTGGACCGGTCCGGGCGGCTTCACTTCTGCGCTGCAGAATCCGACACGCACCAACGCCACCACTGCTGACGGCGGTTCGTACTCCGTGACCGTGACGGTCAACGGCTGCACCTCGGCGGCGGGATCGACGACTGTCGTCGTCAACCCGACGCCTGCGACGCCGACCGCAACGAACGGCGGACCGTACTGCGTGAGCGGCACGATCCAGCTCAATACGCCGACCGTCGCCGGCGCCACGTACGCGTGGACCGGCCCGAACGGCTTCGTTTCGGCGCTGCAGAATCCGACGCGCACGAATGCTCAGGTTGTGGACGCCGGCGCGTACAACGTCACCGTGACGACGAACGGCTGCACATCGGCGGCCGGCTCGACCACCGTGCTCGTCAACCCGAACCCGAATGCCACGATCACCTCCGCGTCGAGCGTCAATCCCGGCTCGACCGGCAACGCGGCCTCGGTCGCCAATGCCGGCGCCGGCGCGACGTACAACTGGTCGATCGTCAACGGCACCATCACCGCCGGAACCGGCACCGCGAACATCACGTTCACGGCCGGCGCTCCGGGAACGCTGACGCTGCAGGTGACCGTGACCACGTCGGCGGGCTGCTCCGACACGAAGTCGAAAAACATCACCGTCAACACGCTGCCGACCGTGACCGTCACGTCGGTTGTTCCGCCGGCCGGCAAGACCACCGGCGGCAAGAACGTGACCGTCAACGGCACGGGCTTCGTGAGCGGCGCGACGATCACGTTCGGCGGCAACGCCGCGACCAATGTTGTCTTCGTCAACTCCACGAAGCTCACCGCCAAGACGCCGGCGCACGCCGCCGGCTTCGTCAACGTGACGGTCACGAACCCCGACACATCGAACGGCACGCTGACGAACGGCTATAAGTACGTCTCGCAGCAGTTCGACGCGAACGGCGACAACATCGTCGATCCGTCCGACATCTTCTATCTCGTCAACTATCTCTTCCTTTCCGGCCCGCAGCCCGCGGGCGCGTCCGGCCTGGACTCGGGCGACGCGAACGGCGACGGTGTCGTCGACCCGGCTGACATCTTCTACATCGTCAACTATCTCTTCCTGAGCGGTCCCGCGCCGGCAGCCGTGACGCCGGGCCTGGCCACGCAGTCGACGTCCGACTTCGGCGGATCGCTGACCCTCGGCGCGCCGGTTCGGCGCAGCGGGCGGTATTTCATCCCGGTGATCGTCACCGCGGCGCAGGGCTCCGAGGTTCCGCAGGCGTTGTCGCTGCGGCTCCTGTTCAGCGGCACGACGCCGACGAGCGCGGCGATCCACCGCGCCGGCACTGCGCGCGATCTCGAGCCCGCGTTCGAGATCAGCCGCAATACGCCGGATTCACTCGCGTATCTGCTCTCGTTCAATCCGCGCAAGGGCTTCGCCTTCGCGCCGGGTCAGCGCAGCGGCGTGATTGCGGAGATCGAGATCGAAGCGCGCCCCGGCGCGACCCTCTCGATCGGAATCGACCCTGCAGTGTCCATGCTGTCCAACGCCGCCGGAACGCGGTCCGCGACCGTCGCCGGCGGTACGTTGCAGCTCCAGGGAACGTCCCTCGAAGCGCCATCCGTCGAGTTGCCGAAGAAGGAGCGGGAGTAACCGATGCGGAAACTGTCGTACAACGTTTTTCTTGCCGTCCTGATGCTCGTGCTGCCCGCCGCTCCCGCGGCGGCGCAGCCGCTGCCGCAGGATGTGATTACTGTGGGAACGGGCTCCGGCCCGGCGGGCACGGTCGTCGATATCCCGGTGTACATCCGCGATACGTCCGGCACTCCGCTCGGCATCGATCAGCCGTTCGGGTCGAGGATCCAGTCGTGGAGCATCAAGGTCGACTACGCGCCGACGTCTCCGGTGCAGTCGATCACGTTCACGCGCGCCGGCATCACCGCGGGGCTGACGCCCGCGTTTGAATCGAATCCCTCCGTTCCGGGCAGCACCACGCTGATCGATACGTTCGCGGAGAACACGAATCTCGTTCCGTTCACGTCGAATGCCGCGCTGCCTGGAAATCAGGTGGCGCACCTGCTCGTCACGCTTTCCGGCACCGCCACGCCGGGCCAGATCATCACGCTGAACCTCGATCCGCTGCTCACGCAGCTGGCCAATCAGGCCGGCACCACCACCGAGACCGTGGCCAGCGGCAGACTGCTGCTGGTCAACGGCACGCTCACCGTCACGCAGGCGGGAGGAGCGCCCACGCTTTCCACGTGGGGAATGATCGTGCTCGCGCTTACGCTTGCATTCATCGCCATTCGTTTCCGTTCGTAATATCGGTTGTCCCTGGGGATCCCTTGATCATGGTTCGTTCTTTCGCGTGTCCTGGTTGTCGTTGCGTGTCTCTTTGTAGCGAGTGCGGCCGTCGCCGCGGATTCGGTGACGGTCGGCAGCGTGACGGCCGACGGTCCGACTTTGGACGTGCCGGTGTACATCCGCGACGCCTCCGGCTCGCCGCTGGGCATGGACCAGCCGCCGGCGTCGCGGATCCAGGCGCTTCAGCATCCGCGTGAACTACTCGCCGGCGGCCGCGGTGTCGTCGGTGACGTTCACGCGCGCCGGCATCACGTCGGGACGGACACCGATTTTCGAAACCTCGCCTGCGAGCTCCGGATCGATCTCGCTGCTGGCGAGCTTCCAGCAGTCGAGCAATCCGCTTCCCTTCACGCTCGACGCGCCCGCTCCCGGCAATCAGGTCGCGCATCTCGTCTTCACGCTCTCGTCTTCGGCGACGCCCGGAACGACCATCACGCTCACGCTCGACGGCAGCACGACGCAGCTGACGGATGAAGGCGGATCGGCGGCGACGAAAGAGACGACCGGCAACGGCCAGCTCGTGCTCGTCAACGGCGCGATCACGATTCCCGTCCCGACGCTCACGCTCACGCCTCCATCGCAGAACATTCAGGCGGGGATCAGCGGATCGCTGAGCGCACAGACGAGCGTGCGCGTCGTGAACGACACGTTCGTCTCGCTGACGTCCTCCAATCCCGCGGTCGCTGCCGTGCCGGCAGGCGTGACGATTCAAGCCGGCAGCCGTGCGGCAGGAATCAATGTCAACGCGCTGTCGGCCGGCACGACCACGATCACCGCCATGCTGCCCCCATCGGCGGGAGGCGGAAATGCGACAGCGACGGTCTCAGTCACGCCTGCTCCGCAATGCACGACGCCCGCGGCGCCGCAAATCAGCGGACCGGCATCCGCGCTGGCGGGATCGACCTATGCGATCACCTGGGCGCAGGTAGCTTCCGCGACCGACTACGTGATCGAAGAATCGATCGACGCCGCGTTCGCCGACGCCGTCCGCGCAAACCGTGACGGTGACGTCCGTGTCCCATTCCCATCCGAGCGCCGGCATTCGCTATTACTACCGCGCCCGCGCGCGCAATCGCGCCGGCTCGTGCAATGTCACGTCCGCAGTATCCGCCGCGGTCTCAGTGCTGATCACGTCCGTTCCGTTGCCTCCTGCGGTGCGCGTTCTTCCCGCAGTCGCATCCGGCCCAGGCGCCGCCGGCTCGTTCTTCAAAACCTCGCTGCAGCTCTACAACCCGAAGTCGTCCGCCATCTCCGGCAAGATCGTCTATCACCCACAGGGTGTCGAGGGCTCGAGCTCCGACCCGTCGCTGGCCTACAGCATTCCCGCCGGCAAGTCCCTTTCGTTCGCCGATCTGCTTCCGGCGATGGGCGTCGCGGGCCTCGGAAGCGCCGATGTGATTGCCGATACGACCTCGCCGCTTCCGGTGACGCTTGCGCGCATCTTCAATGACGCCGGCACGGCCGGCACCACCGGTCTCGCCCTCGAGGCCATCGATCCCGCGGAAGCGCTGCACGCCGGCGGGGTAGGGGCGATCCTGGTGCCGACCGACCTCCAGAAGTTCCGGCTCAACATCGGCGTGCGCTCGCTGGAGAACGGCGCGGCGATGAACGTCACCGTCCGTGACCGCGACGGAGCGGTGCTCAAAACTGTCGAGTGGGGCTTCGGAGCGACCTACTTCAAGCAGTTCCCGTCCGCCGAGTTTCTCGACGGCTTCGTCCTCACGGGAGGGGAAACGATCTCGATCGAGATCACCGCCGGCGCCGCATTCATCTACGGCTCGACCACCGACAATGTCACCAATGACCCGAGCGTGCAGTTTGCACGTCGGGTCGAATGAACGGAGTCGCTAGCTCCGCCGATCCCGCCCGAACGGATCGCCGCTGATCGATTCGGTGTGCAGTGCGCACAGCCAGCGGCCGTTGCGCCGCACCCACGTCGACGCGTCTGCGGCATCGAGCTTCAGCGGTTTGCCATCGACGGTCAGCTCCTCGTGAACGTTGTACGCCAGCACGGCCACGTCGTCGCGCAGCTGCCGCACCTCCGCATCTTTCAGCTCGAACGCGTTCAGCGTGTACGGCGCGTTCTTCATCATGTCGGCCATCTTCTGCCGGTCGATGCGTCCCACTCCCTGCGCGCCGGTCACGATGCACTCTTCGTCGGTGAGCTCCATCGCCGCATCGACGTTCTTCTCCTTGATCGCCTGCCAGTACTTGCGCTCGAGATCGAGCAGTTCTTTGCCGAGTGTTGTGTCCGCCATTTCGTTCAACCTCCGGCTGAAAACGCAGCAGAACGGATGCCCGAACTCCGCGTAGAAGCCGACTCGGCCGGCGGGCCTGCGCCGAGCCGCATCTGCCTACGCGGAGCTAGGCCGCAAGCGGTGCAGGGCTGATGACAACCACCGGTGCCTTTGAGGTATATCGCAGCAGGCTTACGCCGAAAACGATCATCCACAGCGGCAACAGATAGTTGTTCACTTCCGCAATAGGTCCTACCGCATGGCTGACGTTTCGGAACATGCCGATCAGCCCAGCTGCGCCTGTGACGATACCGAGCCACGCAACCCAACGGGAGAAACCACTATCTCGCTTGAGCATGGCCGATGCTGACAGCAAGAAAAAGATGCTGATGGCGAGCTCGCCCAGGAACTCTCCAATGTAATTTCCGAGATATCGATTGATTGCGTTAAAAATCGATTCAAGGGCTGGACGGCTATTCGGCTCGGCACTCCACGCACGCGCCAATTCCCACTGAAAACTCGGCCATCGCATGAGACCGAGGACCATGGCGAGCGACGATACAACGGCGAATAGCATGCCGGATCGCATTGCACCTTCGCTCTTGCCGCGAAGTGCGTGAAATGCGCCCACTGCCGCTGGTATCCAGAGTAAGGGAAGTAGCGAGTAGAGCGCCCAGACCGCGCGTCCAGCTTCGCCCGTGCCGAGTAACGCCGGAAGGACGTCCGCGGCGCGGCCATCGAGAACCTCCGGGTAGTTGAACCGGGCCGCCAGGTAGGAAAAGACAGCCAGGAATGCGACTGCAGCGACGATGAGCGAAAAGCCGCCAAAACGGATGACTGTGATCTGCCGTGTGTCAGATGGGAACATCTGATCGTTTGTCATCTGACGAGTATGGCACCGATCCAGCCGAGCAGCTTCTTAAGCGCAGTCGTCGGTGCGCCGCTGTTGAGTCCGCATATAAGGACTGTTCTGCGGATGTACGGAATGTCTCTATCCAGGACGTATGAGCGGACATAGTATTGCGCCGTATCTAATTCCTCAGGAGGACCCATGAAATCGTACATTACGTGTCTGATCGTGCTGTTGAGCTTAGCGGTAGCACCGGCAGCGTTCGCCACCTGCACTCCGGCGGGGTATTTCAGTTACTTTTACAATCACATCGCAAACGGCGGCCCGGCATCCGATGAGTGTTGGAACGTGACCAATGCCTCGTTCACGACCGATTACGTCTGCGGCTCGAACGTCAAAGCGTACACCTTCGGCTATGCGGGAAGCATCTCGCAGCAGGTGGTCATACCGGCGAACTTCACAGGGCAGAACTTTCAGTTGGCCTATGAGCTCGACTTCAACGACCCGAACAATAATTCCTACAATCAGCTCCAGGTCAGCGTCTATGACATGACGTCGTATACATCGCTGGGCACCGACTTCTACAATGGTACGTACAGCGATATCACCTGCACGCCCAGGACAGTCTCGTTTTCCGGCAACCTCTCCGGACATACATTGCTGGTTTCGCTTAGTGGCTCGGTCGCTACGAGCGGGACGGTTGTTCGTGTGCGGTCGATTGCATTGTGGCAGTGGTGAACGCGGTAGCTTTCACAGGCGCGGCGACGTGTCGCCGCGCCGTAGTACGAGGAACGGACTGCGACCGTTGTTCGCACGTCTGGTGATATAAGCTGCGGGCCTCAATGCCTTTTCGCTTCGCTGAGCGTGTGCGGCAGGTACTGGCCGAGCCGGGATCTGAGCATTTCGAGATCAATGATCCACGCCTGACACTCTTTCGGCGAGAACTGGTTCGCAGGAAGCCGTTCCTTAACGCAATTTACCGGGAATGGTATTCGCTCGTCGTTGACGCGCTCCCCGCAGGCAACGGAAGGGTGCTCGAGCTAGGCTCAGGGGCGGGATTTCTGCACGCGTTCCTTCCCGATCTTGTCACGTCGGAAGTATTTCCGTTGCCGGACGTAATGGCCATACTGGACGGATGCTTTTTGCCGATCCGGGCAAACGCGCTCCGGGCCATTGTTCTCATCGATGTGCTCCATCACATCCCCGAGCCCCGAGCATTCGTCGCGGAGGCGATTCGAACGTTGCGTCCGGGCGGTAGAATCTTGATGGTGGAGCCATGGGTCACCAGCTGGTCGCGATTTGTTTACGGGCATCTGCATCACGAGCCCTTCCGGCCCGAAGCTACGCAGTGGGAGTTCCCCAGTGACGGCCCATTGTCCGGAGCAAATGGCGCACTCCCGTGGATGATCTTCGAACGTGACCGTGATCAGTTCACAAGAGCATATCCGGAGTTGTCGGTGGAGCAGATTCGACTGATGATGCCATTTCGCTATCTGCTTTCCGGCGGCGTGTCGATGCGATCGATCGTTCCGGCGTGGAGTTTTGGAGCATTCCGCTGGGTGGAAACGACACTGCGGTCGTTGCTCCCTCACATCGGGATGTTTGCATTCATCGTGGTGCAAACGGAAAAAGAATAGCTACAGAGCGGCGGGCTGAGAGCCCGCCGCTCCACAGGAATCACCTATTGCGTGTTTTCGAACGCTCGTCCGAAAGGTACTGAAGAAGCATCTGATACTGCGCCGGCTCGGCGCCGCCATATTCGCGGAGCCAGATTCCGGTCTGGTCGTCGCCGAGGATCGCGATCTGTGAATGACCGCCCTTGAAGGCGGGGTCGCCGGTCAACGTCACCAGCACGGCATCGATCGCTTCTTTTTTTCCGGTGACGAACGTCCAGCCTCGCTTGCCGTGAAACTTGCTGCGCCACTGCGCGAGTGCTTCCGGCGTGTCGTTCTCCGGATCCCGCGAAATAGAGACCAGGTACACATCGCGGCCGAGCCGATCGCCGAGCGCGGTCTGCAGCTTGTCGAATGTCTTGCCCAGGAGCGGGCAGGAGCTCGTGCAGCTCGTGTAGACCGCGTTCACCACCACGGTCTTCCCGCGAATCAGATCGCTGTAGAAACGGCGCTTGTGACCGTCGTGATCGATCACCTCTACGTCGGGGATGGACTGCGAGAGCTCGAGCCGCTGCACGCTGGGCGGCGGGGCGGGTGTCGCCGCCGCCGTCGCCGCGTGAAGCCACATCGTTGCTACGAGTGCGCCGATCATTGGATGTAGATGACCTTCGCGACCGACGGAACACTGGCCCCGTTCAGGACGTGCAGGAAATAGGGACCGGGCGTGATCTGCGTGTTCGGCGGCACCGTCACCGTCACCTGGCCGGAGCCGATGGTCGGCGTCAGCTTGTTGATGCGCTGGCTCTGATTGAACGCGTGCGTCACCGAGGAGAGGCGGACCAGCGTCACCTGCGTGATGTACTGCGCGTCCGGCGTCTGGATCGCGAACGACTGGCCGTAAGTGACGGTCACCGGCGCGGACGTGATCGTCGGGCGCGTGCCTTTGTAAAAGTACGGCGGATAGTAGATCTGCGCGGAGTAATGATCGGCGTCGGGGGCGCCGGTGCCGATGGGCTGGCCGCCGCCGATGGAGAGCACGCTGCCGTCTTTCAGCAGCACCGCCGTCGAGTGATAGAGCCGCTTCTCATTCTGCGGCCGCACGACGGTCCACGCAGCGCCGGGAGACCAGAGCTCCGACGCGAGGACGGCGCCGTAGGCGTTGTTGAAGCCCGAGGAGCTCGTGCCGCCGGTGACCAGCACCTTGCCGTCCGCAAGGATCGTCGCGTTCAATTGCCGGCGCGCGTAGTTCATGTTGCCGGCGCTCACCCACTGCGGGTTGGCCTGATTCAGATCGATGGTCTCGGTCGACGCCGTCGGCGTGCCGCCGCCGATGAGCAGAATCTTTCCCGGCTCGTACTCGACGGCCGAACCGTAGTCGCGGAATCCGGCGTGCGACTGCGGTCCGTTCTGCCACGACCCCGTGCCGCTGGTGTCGAGGAACGCCGACTGCGCTTCCGGACCGGCCATGAACGCGCGGCCGTCGGGAGCCTGGAAGAGCATCGGATAGAGCGCCACCGTGCGGCTCGCGCTCGTGAGCTGGCGGATGCTGCCGATCCCGGCGCCGAACTGCCAGACGTCCGGAATCGTGTTGGGATCGCCCGATCCGTTGCGGTCTCCGCCGACGACGAGGACGTCGCCGTTGCGCATCGCCAGCGTGGTCGGATACCAGCGGCCGCCGTTCGGCATCACCGGACCGCGCACCCACGAAAATCCGTTGGAGAAGTTCGTGGCGATGTCGCCGATGTTGTCGTTATAGACGTGGCCTCCGGCGGTGAAGAGCCGGCCGTCCTTCAGAAACGTGTGGCCGCTGCAAAAGAGGTTCGTGCCGTCGAGGGTGAGGGTGGCTTGAGGAGCGAGAGGGTTTGCGGGATCCCAGATCTTTGCGTAGGTCTTGAGCTCGGGATCATTGCGCTGCCATGTCATCACGCGGCCGTCCGTCAACACGTGCGCGTGAATGGCCACGACGGGCCAGCTGAAAACGTTTCCCCACGTGCCGGCGAGAATCGGAGCCTGCTCGTTGGGGATTTGTGCGAAGAGAGGAACTGCGGCGAGAAGCAGGACAGCAAGGGTGACCCGGAACTGCATACGGACATTCATGAGAGAGATCGCCTCCTGGCGGGATGAATATGTGTGGAACGGAGCGCGTAAAGGCCCGCCGGAACGGACGAATTCCCGCAAAAATGCAGAGGCCGGCGTTTCCGCCAGCCTCTGCCGCGCAACTGAATGCGCCGCGTCAGCCCGACAAAACCCCGTCTCGCCTGCAGGATCGTGAGTCTCATTGTTTTGGTCGTGAGTCTCGCCTGAAGGATCGTGAGTCTCATCGTTTTGGTCGTTAGTCTCGCCGTGAGGGCAGCGAGTCCCATCGTTTTGGTCGCTAGTCTCGCCGTGAGGACAGCGAGTCCCATCGTTTTGGTCGTTAGTCTCGCCGTGAGGACAGCGAGTCCCATCGTTTTGGTCGTTAGTCTCGCCGTGAGGACAGCGAGTCCCACCGTTTTGGTCGTTAGTCTCGCCGTGAGGACAGTGAGTCTGATTCAGGGCGTTGTTGAAGGGTGGAAACCGCGCTTCCGGTCACTTCTTAGAGTGTGAGCGCACGGCAAAAGTCGCGGCCCGAGGTGAAGTCGGAGGAGCCGGTAGCATTGCCAGAATGCGAGCGCTTGCCGCGCGGCTGGAGGAAGGTCAGCGACGACGTAGAAGTCGGGAGTGAGGAGATCGCCATTTGTTTCAGGTAGGGAAACGCTCGTCCCTGTCACTCCTAAACGACCGGCAATGGAAAAGGAACCAGCCGCAACAATAACGGATGCAGCGCTCCCGACGGAACCGGTCCGTGTTCAACCGCGCGACAACCTCGGCGACGAAATCTATCGAGAGTACGCTCCGCTACTTCGCCGCGTGGCCGTGCGAAAGTTCAACGTTCCGCACGCGGATGCCGATGCGCTAGTTCACGACGTATTCGTGAACTGCTTGCTCACCGTGCGCAACGTTCGAGGTGAGCTGCGGCCGTATCTGATCGCGGCCATTTGCAACGCGGCGAGGAACTACTGGCGCTCTCGACATACCGAGGACCGCGTGTTTGTGGAGGAAGGCGAAGTCGTGATGGAGGCGATCACGGAAGACGTGTATGACGGACTTACGGTCACCCTGTCGGTTGCCTCGACGCTCGCAAAGTTGGGGCCTCGCTGCCGCGAGTTGCTGCGCCGGTATTACCTGAACGGCGAGGCGACCGCGTCCATTGCGGAAGCGATGAACACGACACCTTCAAACGTGAACTATCTCATGCATGTGTGCCGCAAGCACGCGAGCGTTGTATACGACGCCATCACGCGAGTTCCGTAGATGCCGGAAGAGCACATTCCTGACGAAGTGCTGCTTGACTACGCATCCGACACGGCGTCGACTGCGGAACGTGCCGATGTCGAAACGCATGTCCGCTCATGCGATGACTGCACTATGAAACTCCGCGATTATCGTGCGATCGCCGGAGCCCTGCGCGATTCCGAGACGTGGTGGCTGGCCGACGAGATCATTGATGGCACGGGACAAAATTCGCTTCACAACCTGGTCGAGCGGTGGGGAGCAGAAGACGCAGACGCCAAAGAGATGATCGGGACCTACCTCGAAAAGCCCTTACCGCTTCGCGTACGCCAACGTCACGAAAAAGCGGCGGTGTTACACGGGCGGTGTGGTTCGGCTGCTTTGCGAAACAGCAAGAGCGCAGTTTTCCAAAGAGCCAGAGTTCTCATTCGACCTCGCGGAGGCGGCCTGCCTGATTGCTGACTCCCTTCCTGAGAACTATTACCCGGCGTCAGCCGTGAATCACTTGCGCGGAAACGCGTGGAAGGAGTATTCGACCGCCTGCCGCTTTCTCGGAAAGCTCGACGATAGTCTGGACGCGCTGATTCGCGCGGAGCGCGCGTATCGGCGTCTCTCCGATGCCGAGATTCAACTCGCGACGGTTGCGCTTTGTCGCGCGATCGTACGGTGGCAGCAGGGGCGACACGAGGAAGCGTTGCGGTTCGCGCTAGACGCGGGGCGGCGGTTCCTTGCCCCACTTTCAGCGCGACGTTCAATCCACAGAGCAACAGCTTCGTTTGCTGGTCGAGCGCCGCGGACGATGTCCTAACCCTTCATACAGTTGCAGCGCGATCAGAAAAAACCTGCTCGCTAATCCGATGTCGCCCGCGTCACGATGCGCGTGCGCGAGATCTTCAGCCGCGCGCGCGCTTTCATGTCAGGATCTCCGATCGTGTCCGCCAGTGCGCCAGTGGTTTCCGGACATGGCCGCGAAGAAGTTCGTCGTCTGGCACGGTACGGCCGGCCGGACGTCGCACACTCGCGTCTCCGGCCGCCCGGCGAAAGCCACGACTGCGGTCGAGGGCTGGAATCTCTCCGCCGATCGCGTAGGCGCACCGTGGCTCGTCGACCGCGACGGCACGATCTACAAGACCTTCGACGATTCCGGCTGGATCTTCCATCTCGGCCTGAAGGGGACGAACGGCCGTTACGACAAGTCGTCGGTCGCAATCGAGTTCGCGAACGAGCTCGCGCTCGACCTCGACGGCGACCGCCTCTAGCCTTCGGCATGAACACGCCGAATACCCTCTACACCGGGCCGTTTTTCAACTATGACTGGCGCGGGCACAGCTACTTCGCGCAGCTCGACGAAGCGCAGGTCGACGCGGGGATCGAACTGACGCTCGACGTCTGCCGCCGTCACGACATCGAGCCGGTGTTCTACTACCCCTCGACCACGTTCGATTTCCCGCGCTGCTTTCAGGTGACCACGATCGTCTGCCACTCCAACTGCCGCGTGGACAAGATGGACCTCTGTTTACCGGAGTGGGTGTACGAGAAGATTCAGGCGGCGGGGATCCGCCTGCAATCGTGATCGTTGCCGTGGCGTCTCGTTTCAGTCGGGGCGCTGCGGAATATCGCAGCCGTGACGCGCGCGCGTCGTGATCCATCCGCGGCCGCGTTTCTGGTCCCTTAGGGCCTGAAGCGAAGCACTGCCGCGGTCAGGTCGGCCGGATCGATCGGTTTCTTCAAGTACTCATCGAATCCCGCGGCCAGCGCAAGCCGCCGGTCGTCGGGATGGCCGAACGCGGTCAAGGCCACGATCGGTGTAGCGCTCGCCGGCGGGGGTAACGAGCGGATCGTGCGGAGGAAGGCGTAGCCGTCTTCGTCGGGCATCGCGAGATCACACACAACGATGTCCGGTAAGAAGCTGTGGAACGCTGCCACGCCTTCTCGCACCGAGCTCGCCGCCGCGACTTCCGCCTGCGCGCGGCGGAACACGCCCGCGACCAGATCGCGCGTGACGTCCTGATCGTCGATGACGAGAACGCGCGCACCGCGCAGGTCGGTCAACGGGCTGTCCGCTGCTGGAGCGACTGGCCGTGCACCGGATTCCTGTGTGCGGACAGCCGGCGACTCGCCTTTGAGGACGGGCAGCTCCACCGTGAACGTCGCGCCGCGGCCGGCCCCCTCGCTCGCGGCTCGAATGCGCCCGCCGTGCAGTTCCACGAGCGACCGCGCAATGGAGAGACCGAGGCCGATCCCTTCGTGGGAGCGGGTCATCGAGCCGTCTTCCTGCGTGAATGCCTCGAATACACGGGGAAGGTAATCCGGCTCGATTCCTCTCCCTGTGTCCTGCACCATGAGCCGCAACACCGGGCCTGCGCGTGCAACCCGAATGGTGATCGTCCCGCCGCGCGGCGTGAATTTCACCGCATTCGAAAGCAGATTCCAGACGATCTGCTGGAGCCTTCCTTCATCACCGAGGACGGGTGGAAGGCGCGGCGGCACGCTCGCCAGCACCTCGATGCCTTTCGCCACCGCGGCCGGATGGACGGTAGTCATCGCGGCCCGCACAACAGGAGCGATTTCTACCGGAGCCGGCGTGAAGGTCATCTTTCCCGCCACGACGCGCGATACGTCCAGCACATCGTCGATGAGCTGCGCCTGCACCTCGGCGCTTCTGACGATGGCGGCGATCGCTGCGCGTGCTTCGTCTTCGGGAAGGCCCGCCGCCAGCATTTTCGCCCAGCCGAGGACGGCCGTCATTGGCGTGCGAAGCTCATGGGACAGCGTCGCGAGAAACTGGTCCTTTCTCCGGCTCGCGTCTTCGAGCGCCTTCTGTGCTGCGAGCTCGTCCGCGATGTTACGAAATTCGAGAACGGCACCCGCCCCTTCTCCCTGCTCGAAGGGCGCGAGCGAACAGGACACCGGGAAGGTCGATCCGTCCTTTCGTACAAACAGGTCGCGATGATTCGAGAGCGGCTCTTTCCGCAGGCGAGCATTCCGGATCGGGCAGGCCTCGATCTCGTGACCACCCTGGCCCGGTGTCGCATGGAGAACGTCATGGAACGGAGCCTGGGCGAACTCCGCGAGCGCGTAACCAGTCTCCCGGACCGCCGAGGGATTCATGTACGTTGCGACGCCTCGCTCGTCCAGCATGAGAAGGCAGGACGCGGCGTTCTCGGCGATGGTCCGGATCAGGGCGTTCGCACGCTCCAGCTCCGCCGTGCGCAGCTCCAGTGCCTCTTTCGCGGCGAGGAGATCCTGTTCGGCTTTCTGACGCGCGAGGAGAATGGCCTGCGCGTTCTGAATGGCGACCGAACGGAGCTGTTCTTCTTCGTCATCGAGCGGCAAGCTCACGGATCAGCGGTTCCCGAGCCGCTCGGCAGCAAGCTTGGTGCCCTCGACGCGCGCGCGGATTTTCTCGAAGGCCGTGTCGCGCGTAGTGGACGTATCGTCGCTGAACGGAGAGAAGCCGCAGTCGTCAGTCGTTCCAAGCTGCGCGATCGGGATGGAATCGGCCGCCTCGAGAACCCGCTCGCACACTTCATCCGGTGTCTCGACGTGCGGATCGATCGGAGCGACGACCCCGACGAAGACAAGATGCTCGGGCTTCATGAATCGGCGGATGTTCTTCAGCACCTGCACGCGATCCTTCTCGCCGGCCAGCGCGATGTAGAAGTTGCCCACCTTGAGCTGGAACAGACCCGGGAGCAGATCGGCGTAATCGACTTCGGCGCTGTGTGTCGAGTCACGATCGCCGCCCGGACAGGTATGCACGCCGATGCGTGCGCGCTCCTCAGGAGTGAATCGTGACAGGGCGAGGTTGTTCAGATCGATGAAGCTGTTCAGTAGCTCGCCCGACGGATCGATCTTGACCGCAAGGCGTGCCTCCGTGAAGTCGATCTGCACTCTGTACGCGCCCTTCGCGAAGCATCGCCGGATCTCCGTCTCGTGCTGCGCGAGGAGGTCGTCGATGAACTGCTCGCGCGGATAGTCGGGGATCCCTTCCGGCGGATACATGAGACTTAGCGCAGAGGGAGAGATGACAGCCTGTTTCAGCGGCATGTGTGCGTACTGCCGGGCCACGTCGAGATAGGAATCGGCCAGGCGCTTGTACCGGAAGGGACCGGCCGTCAGCCGCGGCATCCTCCGTGTGTGACCGGCGGAAAACGGGATCTTGAAGCCGTCGGGGGCCGTGTTCGGCAGCCCATGGACCGAGTACGTCCAGAAATTGTGGTACTTGCGCTGCTCGCCATCGGTGATGACGGGGGAACCCGTTTCCTCGAACCGCGCAATCGTGTCGCGGATGGCCGATTCGTACATGGGGTCGAGCGCCGGATCATCGGCATTACCGTTTGCCACCGCCTCGATCAGCTCCAGAGGGCGGGGAATGCTTCCGATCGGTTCGGTCGGAATCGTCAACATGGAAATACTCCCCTTTCGGCAGTTCTCGTCAGCAGTTTTTCAGGGAAAGCCGGATGGGACGAATGCAAAAACGGAACCGTTGGCCGCGGTTCTTGCATTAGCAATGCGAGCAATGGCGGTCGGAGATCCGGTGGGCGCAGACGATGCTCAGGAGAGCATGCAGGCTCCGGGTATGACCGCCGCGTTCGTCGCACGCGGTCTGCGCGATCTCTCGACGCTGACCCGAACGACCCTCGCCGGAAAAGAGCTGCGGGATCAGATCGTCGGGCACGCCCTGCACTTTTTCGGCGCGGATGCCGTCGCGATGTGGCGGCTCGAGTCGCGCGAGCGCATGTGGCGGATCGCGGCCACCACCGGTTTGTCGGCGGACTACTCGACCTTTGCGATCGAGGCGCCGGCGGACGGGAACATCGCGGCGATGCTCCCCGGACCGCTGTTTATCCCGGATGCACGCGCGTGGCCGGTCGTCGATGCCCGTCGGAAGTTGTACGACAGTGAAGGGATCGCATCCTTTCTCGTACTTCCACTCATCATCCGGGGCGAGACCGCCGGAACGATCACCTGTTACTACCGCACCCCGAAGACGCAGGCAGCCGAGGCGGAGCTCGACGCGGCGGCAGCCTTCGGACAGATCGCGTCGATCGCGCTCTCGACCGAACGTTACGAGCAGCTCGCAGACGCGGTGCGCGAAGTCGCGGGCCGGCTCGACCTCGACGCCGTCGTGCAGCGCATCACGGACGCGGCGACCTCGCTCACCAGCGCGCAGTTCGGTGCGTTCTTCTACAACGTGATTCGCGAGGATGGCGAGGCGTACACGCTCTACACGATCTCCGGCGTCCCGCGCGAGCACTTCTCGAAGTTCCCGATGCCGCGGAACACGCAGGTCTTCGCGCCGACGTTTGCCGGTACCGGCATCGTGCGCAGCGCGAACATCCTCAAGGATCCGCGCTACGGAAAAAGCGCGCCGTACCACGGCATGCCGGCCGGACATCTGCCGGTCGTGAGCTATCTGGCCGTGCCGGTGAAATCGCGGACCGGCGAAGTCCTGGGGGGCCTGTTCTTCGGCCATCCGGACGAAGGCGTATTCGGTGAAACCGAGGAGAAAATCGCCGACGCGCTGGCCGGGCATGCGGCGGTCGCCCTCGACAACGTCCGGCTGTACGAGTCGCTGGAACGAGATCGAGTCGAATTGCGGAAAGAGGAGCGACGGTATCGTTCGCTCGTCCTGGCGACGCCGACCCGGCAGGCCATTGCGACCGCCGCTCCCGACGGCTCGATGGAGCCATCACCGTCGTGGCAGGAGATCACCGGCCAGAGCCCCGACGAGATGCGGGGGCGTGGCTGGCTGAATGCCGTCCATCCGAGCCATCGCATGCGCGTTGCCGAAGCGTGGGACGCCGCGGTCAACGCCCGAAACGTGTACGAAGATGAATACCTGCTCCGCCAGGCGGACGCTTCGTACCGCTGGTTCGCCGATAAGACGGTGCCGATCCTCGGCGACGACGGCCGAATCGAGGAATGGATCGGGACAGTCATCGACGCGCATGAGCAACACGTGGCGCGGGAAGGGCTCACGTTTCTGGCCAAGGCGAGTGAGATCTTCGCGTCCTCGCTCGACTATCGCGAAACACTGAAAAATGTGACCTTCCTCGCGGTGCCGCGCATCGCCGATTGGTGCGCCGTGGACATGGCGGCCGATACAGGGGAGCAGTTCCGGAACCGGCTCGCTGTCGCGCATGCCGATCCGGCGAAGATTGCGCTGGCCGAGGAGTTTTACCGGAAGTTCCCGCCCGATCCCGAGACCGACGCCATCTACCGCGTGATGCGGACCGGCACGCCGGAGCTCGTGTCCTTCGTCCCCGACGAGATGCTCGCGGAAGCGGCGCGCAACGACGAGCATCTGCGGATGATCCGCGAGCTCGGGATCATGTCGTTCATGATCGTGCCGCTTCGTTCGCGCGGCGAGGTGGTGGGGACGATTACGTTCGTCGCCTCCGACCGTCGTTACTCGGAGCGGGATCTCGCGCAGGCCGAGGAGATCGCCTACCGCGCCTCGATCGCCATCGAGAACGCGCGCCTGTACAGTGCCGCTCAAGCGGCCAACCGCGCAAAAGACGAATTTCTCGCAACGCTTTCCCACGAGTTGCGCACACCGATGACCGCGGTACTTGGCTGGTCGCGCATGCTGAAGCTCGGCCTCAGCGAGGCGGAGGCACAGGTGGCGATCGACGCGATCGAGCAGAGCGCGAGCGCTCAGGCCCAGCTCATCGAAGATGTGCTCGATGTGTCGCGGATCATGTCCGGCAAGCTCACGTTCGATCCACACCCGGCCGATCTGCGGACAGTCGCGCAGGCCGCAATCACGACCGTGCATCCGGCCGCAGTTGCGAAGGGGATCGAGATCCTGACCGCAATCCCTCCGATGCTGCCGCCGATCGCAGGCGACGAGGGACGGCTCCAGCAGATCGTCTGGAATCTGCTCGCGAATGCGATCAAGTTCACGCCCCGCGGTGGAACCGTCACGCTGCGCCTGATGCACGAAGGGTCGGTCGTTCGTCTGGTCGTATCGGATACCGGCGAAGGGATCGATCGCGCGTTTCTGCCGTATGTGTTCGAGCCGTTCCGGCAGGCGGACAGCTCGACCACACGTCCCCACGGCGGGATCGGTCTCGGTCTCGCGATCGTTCGCTCGCTCGTGGAGATGCACGGTGGCCGCATCGGCGTCGCCAGCGAAGGCAAAGGACGGGGCGCGGCGTTCACGCTGGAACTGCCCGTACTGGAGGCGGCGCCGGCGATCGCCGCGGCATCGATGACCGAGCGCGCGGTCATGCCGGCCGCTTCGACCTCTCTTCCCGCACTGACGGACGTGAACGTGCTCGTGATCGACGACCAGCAATTCACCCGCGATGTCGTCGCCGCGATTCTGCGGCGCACGGGGGCGGTCGTGCAGACCGCCGCTTCCGTCCGCGAAGGACTGCGGATCTTCCGGAAATTCGAGCCGCACATCGTGGTGTGCGACATCGCGATGCCCGATGAGGATGGCTACGTGTTCCTCCGCGAAGTGCGGGCGCGCCCCGATGCGCTGCGGACGACACCGATCCTGGCGCTGACCGCCTTCGGACGGCCGGAGGATCGGCTGCACGCTCTGGATGCCGGGTTCGACGCTTACCTGAAAAAGCCGGTCGATCCGGCGGATTTGGCGCAGTCGGTCCAGCGCCTTTCCGCGCGTTCGTAGAGTCGAGGCCGAGGTCAGGAGAGAGGCATGCCGTACAAACTGAGCCGCTTCGGATTCCGCGACATGATGGATTGCCGCGGACGGGTTCGTGATCTCTTCGCGGACAATCCTGCCACTCTCGAAGAAGCGGCCGAGCGCGCCGTTGATTTCTTTCGCCGCGAGTTGGTGGACGAGCGCGGCCTGCCGGCATGCGCGCTCGTCCGGTTCTTCAAGTCGCATCCATACCGCGATCTGCCGGAAGACCTGCAGGCCATCGTGGCTGCGACATTTCCCGGCGCAGCATCGGTCCCTGAGTTGCGCTGCCTGACCCTGATGGCGACGCGCGGCGACGAGCCGGACTGGAATTCGCGGCTGACGTCCCGCGGCCATCGGGCCATTCCGCTCATGAGCGTGAAAATGGTGCAGCAGGCGCCCATGATCGCGCAGCTCATCACGCAACTCGGACTTCCGATCGCGAACGTCGTACGCCCCTCGCGATCGCTGCTGCTCGACCAGGAGCAGACCTCGCACAACGTCTTTTTCGTCCCGCGTGCGCTCGGCAGCCCGCACATCGTCGCGCAGGAGGAGTTCGTGGCTCGCTATGGGATCGAGTCTGTGCTGGGTTTCGGTGGGCTACTGGCATCGGGCGATCTGTTTGCCGTGATTCTTTTCTCGAAGGTAGCGATCCCTCCCGACGCCGCCGATCAGTTCCGGGTGGTCGGTCTGAACCTGAAAATCGCGATCCTGCCCTTCGCGCGGAAGACGCTTTTCCGCGCTCAATAATGCACGCGCCCAGTAAGCCATCGCTCCAGCTCTACGCGCGCCGGCATCGCGCTCTGCGCGCCGAAATCGCGAGTCGCAAGGGCGGCGGCAGCAGAAGCAAAGGCCGCCGCTTCGCGCAGTTCCCGCCCTTCGACGAGAGCGACGGCCAGAGCGCCTACCATCGCGTCGCCGGCACCGGTCGCGTCGACCGGGCGGATGTCGTGCAGCGGCACGAAGACCTCCTCCGTCCGCGAAACGAACAGATTCCCTTCACCGCCCGCCTCGATCGCAACCATCGCCGATCCCATCTCCAGCAGCTGGGCTGCTGCGGCACGCGCCGATGCCAGACCCTGCACCGCGATTCCTGTCAGAGTCGTGGCTTCCGATGCATTCGCCTTGACTATCGAGGCCGCAGCAAGAAGCTCCCGCGGAAGCGAGCGCGCGGGAGACGGATCGAGGATGAGCAGGGCGTTTCCGCCGCGGATCACTTCCATGAGGCAGAGGACGGTGTCGAGTGGAATCTCGAATTGCACGACAACCACGCGGGCGGCCGTGAGCAGCGGCGCCGCGGCGGCGATTGTCGCGCGTGTGACGTACTCGTTGGCGCCGGGAAAGACGACGGTCTGCTTCTCACCCGCGTCACTTCTGTGGATCACCACGGTCGCGGTGGCGACCGGTGCCCGCGCGACCGATTCGACACTGACTTGTTCAGCCACAAGCCGAGCGAGCGCAGCCTCGCCCGCTTCATCCGTTCCGACTGCCCCGACGAGCGCGACTCTTCCCCCGAGCCGCGCGGCGGCGACAGCCTGGTTGGCTCCTTTTCCTCCGAGCGCCCGATGGAGCGCGCGTGCGATCACACAACGACCGGCTCCAGAAAGAGTTGAGGAGCGGAGAATGATATCGGTGGCGATTCCGCCCACGCTGACGATTTCCACGGCTCGCATCGGATGCATCGTAGCGCGGGACTTCTGCGGTCTCGATGGCGAGATGCCCGGCCGCCGCGGGAGGTGTGCCGCTCGCCGAGACGGATCGGCGCCCTTCTCTTACACTGCTTGGCGCAACCCTCGCACAGCGGCTCCGCCGTGACCGTCCGACTCTCGGGGCGAACCGGGAGGAGGTGATGTCATGTGCGAAGGAAGTCGAAGGAGCGACCGCTCGCTTCCCGACGTCCGGCCCGCGCCCGCGAGCCGGCGGAGGAGCGTCGCAGAAGTTCTCGAAGTACGTCCCCGCGCAGCAGCGACACGCAGCGCCTACGCGTGACCGTGAAGCTGCCGGAAACCGTCATCAAGCGTGCGCGAAACGCAGTCGCCGGTATGGCAACACTGACGCTCGCGTCGCTCGTTGAACGGAGCCTGACCACCTACATCGACGAGTTGGAGAAGCAGCGCGGCAAAGCATTTCCTGCGCGGAACAAGCCTCTTCGGGTTGGCCGGCCACGGCGCGCGAACTAGACGCGTCCCGGCGAAGCCGCCACCCGCGCTGGCGGCTTTGCCTCATGCGTTCCGGACGCATTGAAAATGCTCCCCTTTTTGTGCGAACGTGTCCACGAGACGGCCATGACCGCAGAACGACAGAACGCCTTGCCGATCCTCATCGTCGATGACGATGAGCCGACGCAGAACCTTCTGCGCGCGGTTCTCCGGAGGTGCGGCTACGCGAGCGACTTGGCGTCCAACGGCCGGGATGCGATCGTGTTGCTGCAGGCGAAGCGGTATGCGGCCGTCGTCCTCGACATGATGATGCCGGACGTCGGCGGATCCCAGGTGATCGCGTTCCTCAGCACCGCGTCGCCCGCCGTGCCCGTGATCATCTGTTCGGCGGCGGGACCAGCCACCCTCACCGGTTTCGATCCGGCGGTCGTCAAAGCGATCCTGCGCAAGCCGTTCGACGTCGACCAGCTCATGGCGGTGGTGGCCAGCATCGGCTCGGACCCGGAGAACTGAGGGCGGCGGCCTGACGCAGCATCAGCGTTTGGCGCATTCGGTGACGAGCTGCACGAGCTCTTGGATGTCGAACGGCTTCGAAAGAATGGAGCAGACATGGTGCAGCCGCTCCTTCGCCGCCGTCTTCGGAAACGCGGTGATGATGATGGTCTTCTCCATCATCCGCGGTTGCGTGGTGATGAGATGCTCCACGACACCGAATCCATCGACACGGGGCATCATCAGATCCAGCACGACCGCGTCGAACCGGCCCGCGTCGAGTCTCTCGATCGCACGTTGCCCGTCGGATGCTTCGACCGTCTCGAAACCGGCGCGGCTGAGCATCCGGCTGACCAACGTGCGAATCGCGTCTTCATCGTCCGCGATCAGCACGCGGGGCAACTTTCCTCCAGTCATCCGTGCTTCATCTCTCAGCGCTCAGCGGCAACACTTTTGCTGCGAGTATGCACATGGAAGGCCGATCGTCGTATCGGGCGCTCATCGTCGAGGACGACGGTGCCATTCTCAAGCTCGTCAAGATTGTTCTCGAACGTGAAAATTTCACGGTCGAGGGCGTGAAGAACGCAGCGGCCGCGATCGATCTGCTCGCCTCCGTAGCCTATGACCTCCTCATCATCGACCTCATGCTCCCGGAGATCGGCGGCGAAGCGCTTCTCGGTTTCCTCGAACAGACACAGCCGAAGTACCTGCAGCGGGTCGTAGTGATGACAGCATCCCCCGGCCGGATGAGCTGCGAGTTTCTGCAGCGGATCTGCCGGCTGCTGACCAAGCCATTCGACATCGACGAGCTCGTGCTGATTGCGAAGGAGTGCGCGCAACCGGACGCCGCGTGACTGGACATCGGCGTCACCGGTTAGCGGGTGCAGCCTGCCGAGCAGAATCTCCCGCACCCGAGCCGGTTCGACCGGTTTGAGCAGGTGGTGGTCGAAGCCCGCGGCGAACGCCCGCTCCCGATCTTTGGGTTGTCCATAACCGGTGAGGGCGACGAGCAGCGCGCTGCGGTGCGCGGTGATGCACGGAGTTGCGGGTATGTATGCCTAAGATTTCTAAGTTTCCCACCACTCGGTCTTTCCGGCAACCGTTGTCTTATAGAATAAGTCGAACTTTTGCTGTGCCCGGTCTTGTATATCGCCAGTCACCTTAATGAGGTCGTCGAACGCGTCCACGAATGAGGGCGACGCAGGATGGCTCAATTCTGCCAAGAAGGTATGTGGCAAGGGTGATCCGTGCAACGGGTTGCAGAAATTACAATGATTATTAGGCTCGCTGTTACTGGCTTCCTTTCAATCGCGCAAATTGCATGCACGGCGGCCCCACAGGTGGCCGCGTTGGCGAGGCCGCGAGGACCGGTTCCGGGTGTTGACGAAATTCTGGCTCGACCGGAAACTCGGGGTGATTTTCTGCGGCAGCATCGTGTCGTGATAACCGCTAGATACGCGTCGGAAGATCGACCAGAAACGCAAATAACGATTGGTCTCACGGCCGACGGAGAAGCTCATGTCCTGATGGTCGAAGCGCTTGGAGAACCAATATACGAGCAGTTGCAAACAGGCGCTCAGCCTCGTGTCAGGAAAATTGTTTTTCCCGATTCGGCGCCCTTTCGGACCTTGGCGCAACGTCTTCTGGAGATGCGCATACCTGTCGAGCCGACGCGCACACTATTCGTGCATGCGGACTCGATCACGATATGGATTACTACTCTGGCGGGCGAGGCTCGATTTCAATTCAGTGTAAAACCGGAAGGCCACGGGGGAGGTTATTTCGGTGACCTAACAGAGACCCATCCGCTAGTTCAATGGGCGGCAGAACTGCGGAGGGCGGCAACGTCGGCTCGCGGATATTAGACGTGGCCTCCGGCGGTGAACAGCCGGCCGTCCTTCAGAAATGTGTGGCCGCTGCAGAAGAGGTTCGTGCCGTCGAGGGTGAGGGTGGCTTGAGGAGCGAGAGAGTTTGCGGGATCCCAGATCTTTGCGTAGGTCTTGAGCTCGGGATCATTGCGCTGCCATGTCATCACGCGGCCGTCCGTCAACACGTGCGCGTGAATGGCCACGACGGGCCAGCTGAAAACGTTTCCCCACGTGCCGGCGAGAATCGGAGCCTGTTCGTTGGGGATCTGTGCGAAGAGAGGAACTGCGGCGAGAAGGAGGACAGCAAGGGTGACCCGGAACTGCATACGGAAATTCATGAGAGAGATCGCCTCCTGGCGGGTGGGATATGTGGAATGGAGCGGCTAAACGGCCCGCCGGAACGGACGAATTCCCGCAAAAAATGGAAAGGCCGCCGTTTCCGGCGGCCTCTGCAACCTAAGATCAAAGGAAGTCTACGCTTCTGCCGACCCGATCCGCATCGCGTAAAACGAGCGATACACGAACACCATCGCGATGAGGAGGAACACCCCGGAGAGGATCCGCGTCAGTCCGCCTTGTCCGGCCCGCGTCATCTCCACCGCGAGCTCGACGGCGAGGAGGCCGAAGAGGGTGGTGAATTTGATGACCGGGTTCATGGCCACCGAGGACGTGTCCTTGAACGGATCGCCGACCGTGTCGCCGACGACCACCGCGGCGTGCAGCGGCGTTCCCTTTGCCTTCATCTCCGTCTCGACGATCTTCTTCGCGTTGTCCCAGGCGCCTCCGGCGTTGGCCATGAAGATCGCCTGGTAGAGGCCGAAGAGCGCGATCGAGATCAGATAGCCGATGAAGAAGAACGGCTCGAAGCAGGCGAAGGCGAGCGTCGAGAAGAACACGGTGAGGAAGATGTTGAACATGCCCTTCTGCGCGTACTGCGTGCAGATCTCGACGACTTTCTTCGAGTCTTCCACCGAAGCCTTCGTCGCGCCGCTGTCGAGCTTGATGTTTGCCTTGATGAACTCGACCGCGCGATACGCGCCCGTCGACACCGCCTGCGTCGCCGCGCCGGTGAACCAGTAAATCACCGCGCCGCCGACCACGAGGCCGAGGAGGAACTGCGGGTGGAGGATCGACAGCTTGTCGATGTCGGTCTTGAGGCCGTTGGTGAGCATCACGATGATCGCAAAGATCATCGTCGTCGCGCCGACGACCGCGGTGCCGATGAGCACAGGCTTCGCCGTGGCCTTGAAGGTGTTGCCCGCACCGTCGTTTTCTTCGAGGAAATCCTTCCCCTTGTCCCAGGCCGGTTTGAATCCGAAGTCGCGCTCGACCTCGGCGTCAATGCCGGGCAGCGTCTCGATCGTCGAGAGCTCGTAGACCGACTGCGCGTTGTCGGTGACCGGGCCGTACGAGTCGACGGCGATCGTGACCGGACCCATGCCGAGGAAGCCGAAAGCGACCAGGCCGAAGGCGAAGATGGCCGTGGAGTTGACGAGCATCAACCCGCCGGGAAACATCGAGCTGATCCAGGCCGCGGTGCCCATGAGTCCCGCGATCGCCAGTCCCATCCAGTACGCCGAGAAGTTTCCGGCGATGAAGCCGGAGAGGATGTTGAGCGACGCGCCGCCTTCTTTCGAGGCGGCGACGACTTCGCGCACGTGGCGCGACTCGGTCGAGGTGAAGACCTTGACCAGCTCCGGGATGATCGCGCCGGCGAGCGTGCCGCAGGTGATGATCATCGAGAGCTTCCACCACATCGTCGAGTCGCCGCCCAGATTCGGGATCAGCAGCTTCGAGACGATGAACGTCACGGCGACGGAAAGGATCGAAGTGAGCCACACGAGCGACGTCAGCGGCGCCTCGAAGTTCATCTTGTCGGCGTTGAGGTAACGCGCGCGCGCGACGGCCTCGTTGATGAAGTACGACACCGCCGAGGTGATGATCATCAGCACGCGCATCACGAAGATCCACACCAGCAGCTGGACCTGCACGGTTGGATCGGTCACCGCAAGAAGGATGAACGTGATCAGCGCGACGCCGGTGACGCCGTAGGTCTCGAATCCGTCAGCGGTTGGTCCGACCGAGTCGCCGGCGTTGTCTCCGACGCAGTCGGCGATGACGCCGGGGTTGCGGGCATCGTCTTCCTTGATGTTGAAGACGATCTTCATCAGGTCCGAGCCGATGTCGGCGATCTTGGTGAAGATGCCGCCGGCGATGCGCAGCGCCGCGGCGCCGAGCGACTCGCCGATGGCGAAGCCGATGAACACCGGGCCGGCGTAGTCGCCCGGCACGAAGAGCAGGATCAGCAGCATGATCACGAGCTCGGTCGAGATCAGCAGCATGCCGATCGACATGCCCGCGCGCAGCGGGATCGAGTACGTCGGGAACGGCTTGCCGCGCAGTGCCGCGAACGCGGTGCGCGAGTTGGCGAACGTGTTGATGCGGATGCCGAACCACGCCACGCAGTAGCTGCCGGCGATGCCGACGAGACTCGCGGCGAGGATGATCGCCACGCGCAGCGCGTCGAAGTGCCGCAGCACGCCGAAGTAGACGACCATGATCGAGCCGATGAAGACTTCGAGCAGGAGGATGAACTTGCCCTGCGTGACGAGATAGGTCTTGCAGGTTTCGTAGATCAGCTCCGAGATCTCGAGCATCGAGCGGTGCACCGGCAGCTTCTTGAGCTGCATGTACATGACGACGCCGAAGAGGAGGCCGAGGACGCAGACGACGAGGCCGCCGATCAGCAGGCGATCGCCGCCCATGCCGAGAAACTGAACGCTGCCGAGATCGGGCAGCACGAGACTCGCTTCGGAGCGCGCTTCCGTGGGTGCGCCGGCCAGCGACTCGTCCGCGGCGACGGCCGGGACGCTTGAAGGCTGCGGCTCCTGCGCGATTGCGATCGCGCCGAATGCGAGGATACCGATCAGCGCGACGAGCAGAACGCGCGTGTAGCAGGACTTCATGATTCCTCCGTGTTGGATATGAAACGTGACCCGTCGGGAGAGGGCTCTCCCGTGGCTGCGGGTCTTTGGGCGCGCGGATTGTAGCGGCAAAGGCTCAGAGGCGCAAAGGCTCAAAGGCGCAGAGGGGGACGGTAGGCTTCCTCTGCGCCTTTGAGCCTCCGCCCCCTTTGAGCCTCCTATCGTAAGATCTACCCGATGGTGACCAGTCTCCTTTTTGCGGCGGTCCTCAGCCTCCGGCCGATCCGGGAAATCCCGCTGGCCGCGGGGACGGACACGCCGTTCGTTTCGTACACGCGCGACGAGGAGTTCGAGTACCTCGGCACCCCCGACGGCCTTTACCGTTCCCCCAACATCGCCACGATGCCGCTCGAGCGGATCGCGTTCGCCGGCGAGTCGATCAACGCGATCGCGGTGGACGGCGAGGCGCTCTATGTCTCGCGCGGCCTTCCGCACTTCGCGCTCTGGCCGGAGCGCACGCTTCTCCGTTCGGTCGATCACGGCGTGACGTTCCAGGCCATCGGGGACGGGCTGCGCGCGTGCATCGCTGCGACCGAATGCGGCTATCTGATTCCGCGACAGATCACGGTCGCGCCGGAGCGCCTCTTCGTCAGCGCCGGCGGGAACGTGCTCGTGAGCGCGGATGACAGCGCGTCGTTCCGCGTGCTGGTCGGCGTCACTGATCAGGGCAAGCCCGCGCCGCAGGTCTGTCCCGTCACCTACGAGCGCATCGGCGAGCGGATGTTCCTCGGAGGCGAATGTCCGCTCGACGTCGGATATCTCTCCACCGGTACGCTCGACGTCGATCTCCTCGGATGGGTCGAAGAGCCGGTGCGTCTCACCGCACCGCCGATGGAGAACCGCAACGTGCAGTTCATCCGCGACTTCGGCGACGGCGTCGTGTTCGCCGGCATCGAGGGCGCGCTGATGAAGAGCACGGACAGCGGCGGCTCCTTCGCGTACGTGCTGCACTACGACATCGAGAACAGCACGAAATATCCCTACATCGGCCAGCTCGCCTCCGCGCCGGGGCTGATGATCGCCGGAGGCTTCGATAAAGCGAATCAGCGCGGCTGGCTCGCATCGTCGACGGACGACGGCGAAACCTGGTCGGACATCGCGTTTCTCGTCGCCGACACCGAGATCGTCTCGCTCCTGGCAAGGGACGTCGAAGGGCGCCTGCTCGTCTTCACCTACGGCGATCAGCGGCTTCGCATTTCGGAGCTCGTCACCACGAGCACAGTGCCGACGAGAAGGCGCAGCGCGCGGCATTAGTCATCGTTTCGTCAGAAAATCCGGCGGCGTTTCGTCACAAACGCGTTATTCCCGCACGCCGCTGCGTTTCGAAGCCAGGCGCGGAAATTGATTGGGCTACCATGCCGTCGTTCCGCACAATGGACCTCTCGCACGCCCCTGAGCCCGAGCCCGATCTTCGGCCCGGGTCCGACACGATTTACTCCAGCGAGCCCGATATCGGTCCGCGTGAGATCGCGCTCGTCCACGACGCGCTGGAGAAGCGCTGGGTGTCGGGACGCGCGCCCATCGTCGGCGAATGCGAGCGCGCGTTCGCGGCCGCGATCGGCGTGCGCGAAGCGGTGGCCTGCAACAGCGGCGGCTCCGCGCTGCAGCTGATGCTGCGCGCGGACGGCATCGGGGAAGGCGACGAAGTGATCGTGCCGGCGTTCACGATGGTCGCGACCTCGGGTGCGGTCTCGCTCCTCGGAGGCGTCCCCGTCTTCGCCGACTGTGAGCCCGCGACGCTGAACGTCACGGCGGATGCGATCCAGCGCGCCATCACTCCCCGCACGAAGGCCGTCGTCGCGGTTCACCTCTACGGGCATCCCTGCGCGATGGACGAGATCCGCGCGCTATGCGACGAGCGGGGGCTGCGCCTGTACGAGGACGCCGCGGAAGCGTGCGGCGCAAGCCTGGCCGGCCGGATGTGCGGCTCTCTCGCCCGTGCCGGCGCCTTCGGCTTCTACGGCAACAAGACCGTGACCGCAGGCGAAGGCGGAATGGTGACGACGGACGATCCTGAGCTCGCGGCGCGGGTGCGATCGCTGCGCAGCTACTGCTTCGGCGCCGAGCGTCACTACTGGCACTCCGACGTCGGGCACAGCATGCGCCTCGGCGCGCTGCAGGCCGCGCTGATCCTCGCGCAGGTGGAGAGGCTGAACGAGCTGGTTGAGCGCCGCCGCGCCGTTGCCGCGATGTACGACGCGCTCTTCGACGAACAGTGTCCCGACCTCGTGCGCAGCGCAACCGCGCCGGGCGCGAAGCCGTCGTATTGGTTCTACTGGGTCCGCGTTCCCGAGCGCGCCGGCGTGCGCGAACAGCTCGCGAGCGAAGGCATCGAGACGCGGCCGGGATTCGTGCCGCTGCACCGGCAGCCGTGCTACGCGCCGTCGCGATGGCCGTCGAAAACAGCGCCGGGCGGCTGCCTCGTCGCGGAGCGCGCCGCACGCGAGGTCCTGTTGCTTCCGACGCATTCACGGCTCACGCCCCACGATCAGGAACGCATCGTGCGGTCGCTCACGCGATATCTTGCGTCGTGATGTTGCATCCGCTCGACATCGCGCGCCGCATCGTTCCGCCGCGTTGGAAGCGTGCCCTGAAACGCAGCCTCGGGATGCCGCTCACGCGGCTGCATGAAGACTGGACCATCCTCGCGCCGATCGGTCCCGTCGAAGAGCGCCACGTCGTCATCGACGGCGGCTCGAACGAAGGATGGTTCTTTCACTGCTGGAAGGACTGGTGCCCGTCCGCGGTCGTGCACGCGTTCGAGCCGTCGGCCGAAGCGTGCGACGTCAGCCGCCGGCTGTACGGCAGCGATCCCGACGTGCACGTCGTCAACGCCGGACTCGGGAGCGTGCGCGGCGAGCTGCCGCTGCGCGTGATGGGCGACATCCCGACCGGCCACTCCTTTCTTCCGCACGCGCCCGAGCGCTGGCGCGAGCTGGAGTACGAGCCCGGCGCGATCACGTCGCGCGCCGTCCCGGTCACGACGCTCGACGACTACGCAAACGAAAATCACATCGATGAGATCTACTTGCTGAAGCTGCGCGTGCAGGGATTCGAGCTCGAAGTCCTGCGCGGCGCGGCGGCGATCCTTCCGCGCACGCGCTACGTCTTCGTCGGCGCGGGCATCCGTCCGCTCTACGACGGCGCGCCCGATTTCTGCGAAGTGCACGCGTATCTCGAGCGCGCGGGATTCCATCTCATCGCGATCCGGACCTGGCATCGCGGCAATCTCACGCTCGTCGAAGCGCTGATGCTCTTCCGGCGCAACGACCTCATGCCGCCGATCGAGGGCGACGTCGACCGCATCTACACCACGGCGGGAACGTGATGGCGAAGAGAGCCGCGTACTTCCAGCTGAAAGAGAGCTATTTCGGACGCCCGTTCGACGATGGGATCGTCCGCGCTCTCCTCGACCTCGGCTACGAGATCGACATCTATGCACCTGACGGCGATCTCCCGCAGCAGCTGTATGACGAACGCGTGCGCCGCCTTTCCGTCGACTATCGCCGCTCGTGGCTCACCAAGCACCTCGGTCTCGCGCGGCGGTACGACCTCTTCCTCGGCACGGCGGACGTGCCGATGGCCTTCGCCGGCGTGCTTGCGTCCGCCGGGCGGCGGCCATCGGTCGTCGCCTCCGACGAGATCTACATCGGCGGCTACGAAGGAGAGGCGACGCTGTACTGGAAGCCGCTGACGCGGTGGGCGATGCGCAGTGCCGATCTCACCATCCTCACGGACATGCTCCGCGAGCCGCTGCAGCGCGAGTACGCGGGCATCCGCGGAGCGCATCGCTTCGTCAGCTATCCCTGTTGCTACGCGGAACCGTATCGCGGCCGATCCCGCGAGGAAGCGCGCGCGGCGCTCGGCATCGCCGAAGACGACTTCGTGCTCTCGTTCACGGGCGTGTTCAGCGAACAAAACGGCGCGCATTGGCTCGTGCGGCTCATCGACCGCGTGAACCGGAAGTTCCGCGTGCTCGTCCAGACCGCCGGCCGCCCCGATCCAACCATCGACGCGATCCTCACGCATCTCGACCGCGACGGCAGCGTGATCTATCGGCCCGACCGGCTGGAGTGGCGCGAGGCGCCCGAGCTGACGATCGCCGCCGACGCGTCGTGCGTCTTCTATCTCTCTCCCGCTCCCGATTTTCAGAACCTCGGCCGCTCCTCGACGAAGCTCTGCATGTCGCTCTGGATCGGCGTGCCGGTCATCGCCACGTTTCAGCCGAGTTTCACGTTCGTCGACGACCTGCAGTGCGGCGTCACGTTCGACGGCGAGGACGCGCTCGACGCCGCGCTGGCGCGCATGATGGCCGAGCAGCCGCGCTTCGCCGCGAACGCGTCCGAAGGTGGTCGACGAGTACATCCACCCGCGCGCGTCGCTTCGTGAGATCACCGAAGCGCTTGCGCGCCTCTGACGCGGCATTAGGCATCTTTTCGCGTTCGCATAGGAAACTCTTAGCAACCGCGCGTCGTCCCGCTGCCTACATTGCGTCACGGAAAGGAGATCACCCGTGACTGCAACCGAAACCGTCGTCGATCGAAGCGTAGCCGAAGCCCTCGAGACGATGATGCTCATCCGCACCTTCGAGGAGAAATCGGCGGCCCTGAAGGCCGCGAACCTCTCGCCCAACGTCTGCACCTCCGTCGGCCAGGAGGCTTCTGCCGCCGGCGTCGTCGCCAACCTCCGCGAGGACGATCTGATCCTCACCAACCACCGCAGCGCCGGACACCTGCTCGCGCGCGGCGCCGAGCCGGGACGCGTGTTCGCCGAGATCATGGGCAAGAGCACCGGCTACTGCAAAGGCAAGAGCGGCCCGCTGCACATCTCGGTGAAAGAGCTCGGCGTCGTGCTGACCTCGACCATCGTCGGCGGCGAGCTCTCGCTCGCGCCGGGAGTCGGCCTCTCGCTCTCGATGTCCGAGACCGACGCCATCGCCGTCGTCTTCTTCGGCGACGGCGCGGCGACGGAAGGCATCTTCCACGAGGCGATGAATCTCGCCGCGGTATGGGAGCTGCCGGTGCTGTTCGTCTGCGAGAACAACCAGTGGCAGGCGTACGTGCACCGCAAAGAGACGATGCTCACCGATCACGTCAGCGAGTTTGCGCGCGCGTACGGCGTGCCGTCGAAGACCGTCGACGGGAACGACATCGAGATCGTGCTCGACGCCGCAAAGAACGCCGTCGACTACGTGCGCATGATGCGCAAGCCGTATCTGCTCGAGACCTACACCTACCGCCTGCGCGGCCACATGGAGCCGGACGATCAGCAGTACGTGAACAAGGACGAGCTGGAGTCGTGGAAGCGCCGCGACCCGATCGCGCTCGCCGAGGCGAAGCTCGTGACCGGCGGCCTGTTGTCGCAGGAAGAAGTCGAGGCGATGAAAGAGCGCGTGACGCGCCGCGTCGAATTCGCCGCGCAGTTCGCCCTCGAGTCGCCGTATCCGAGCATCGAAGAATTGACCACTGACGTCTACGCATAACCTCGGAACGCCGGCGTCTCGCCGCCGCAAAGGAGAAAAACCATGAGAACCATCACTGCCGATGAAGCCATGACCGAGGCGCTGGTCGAAGAAATGCGCCGCGACCCGCGGGTCATCACGTTCGGGGAAGGCACCGCGACGAAGGGATACAAACTGGTCGAAGAGTTCGGAGCGAAGCGCGTCCGCAACACGCCGCTCGCCGAGGGAATCATCGCCGGCACTGCGGCGGGAGCGGCGGCGACGGGACTGCGTCCGGTCATCGACCTCCTCTTCGCGCCGTTCCTCACGTTCGCGATGGAAGAGCTGGTGAACAGCGCCGGCAAGCTGCGCTACATGTCGGGCGGCCAGTTCTCGTTCCCGCTCGTGACCATCACGCGCACCGGCGCGGGCTGGAGCGTCGGCGCGCAGCACAATCACAACAACGAGGCGTGGTTCGTCAACGCGCCGGGACTGAAAGTCGTGATGCCGTCGACGCCGGCCGATTTCAAAGGCCTGCTCAAGAGCGCGATCCGCGATGAGAACCCGGTCATGTTCTTCGCCGACATCGGCCTCCTCTTCGCGCCGGGCGAAGTGCCGGATGGCGATCACGTCGTTCCGATCGGCAAGGCCGACATCAAGCGCGAAGGCAGCGACGTCACGCTGATCTCGTACGCGAAGACAGTCCACAACTGCCTCGCCGCCGCGGCGTCGCTGCAGGAGAACGGCGTGTCCGCGGAAGTGATCGACCTCCGCTCGCTCAAGCCGCTCGACGAATCGACGATCCTCGCCTCGGTGCAAAAAACCGGTCGCGCGATCGTCGTCCACGAAGCCGCCGGACCGTGCGGCGTCGGCGCCGAGATCTCGGCGATCCTCGCGGAGAAAGCGTTCGGTTCGTTGAAAGCGCCGGTCATCCGCCTCACGGGACCCGATGCTCCTGCGCCGTCGTCCTATCCGCTCGAAGCGGCGTACGTGCCGCAGGCGGAGGCGATCGTGGCGGCGGCGAAGAAGCTAATCTGAAGCAACATCCCTCTCCCTGCGGGCGGGGAGAGGGGCTTCCAGTGTCAGCGCGATGTGGTTCGATCGCCTCTGTGTTCGCTCCACGTCTGGTGAGGTCCGTCCAGCAGAAGAGCGAGAGCATTAAGAATGTTGCGGCCGAGGATGCCGACTGTTTGATCGATCACGAGAAACTGACCGCGAAAGGTGCGGCCAAGCATCAACAGCTCAGCGCGCACTGCGCCAACGGGGCTTGATCTGCCGTCGAACGCCAGCAACTCGTATGACGCGCCGGCCTGCTCGATGCCGGCCGCGCTCACGGCGCCGAGCGGAAGCAGCGTCACGTCCGCGCCCGTATCGATCAGAAGCGACACGTCCGGAATGATGATGCCGCTCTGTGGATTGCGAAGGCGCGCCTTCAGAACCGGCGCAGGAGGAGCAAAGAGCCGATCATCATACGGCGGCATCTTCGCCTTCCATCATCTCCATTGCGAAATCGGGCGCCTGTTCCGATCGCAGGAGTCGCGGAGTATGAATCATGAGGGACGGCAGATCTTCGACGCCGGGGACGACCACGTACACCTTTGCGTGCTCGGGAAGTTTTGCCGTTCCCAGCAATTTGACTTCGCCTCCCTCGACGACTGCTTCATACGTCAGAACCTTCATCGAATTCAGCTTACCACTGGCTCGACCGAACTAGGGGGCGAGGGGCGAGCGCGTCAGCGCTCCACTAACTCGAGCTCCGCATCCACCACCAACGCGAAGCGTCCCCGTCCGGTCGGCGTGAGCTGCACGGCGGGGAGCTTCTCGCGGAGGCGCGAGCGCAGCAGGATCAGACGCGTCTCGAGGTTGTCTTTGAGATCCGGCAATCCGAGAGAGCGGTCGAGGCGCAGCTCGCGATTCGTGAAGGCCGTGCGGCCCTGCCGCTTCCACTCCGTGAGCAGCTTCCAGAGGATGCGGCCCGGCACGTTGCGGATCAGATACTCACCGTCGAAGAAGATCGAATCGTCGTCGCGGTAGTAGATGAGGGTGTGGCGCTTGGTGGGGGATGGCAGATGGCGGATGGCGGATGGCGGTTTCTGGTCTTCGCCATCCGTTTCGTCCTGCTGCAGCACGCGATCAATCCCGAGCGCGATCTGATTGCCGATGATGCCGAGGTAGGCCTCGTCCCATTCGCCGAACGCGAGAGGATCGCGACTCTCGGCGGCGAGCACGCCGGTGAGACGCTCGCCGACGGTCAGCGGAATCACGAGCGCGCTTTGCGCATCCGCGAGTCCCGGCAGCGGGATCTCCGGACGCAGCGTGCGCCCACCTTCGCCGGAGAGCACTTCACGCCGCACGGCGCGTCCGTACTGCAGGCTCGCGTTCAATCCGGAGATGCGCAGCACGCGCTTTTCCGCGGCGACGGTGCCGATCAATCCTTCGCCGTACGCCACCTCCGCGCCGACACCGCCGCCGTAGCCGCGGCACGAGATCGTCACCAGCCGCGACGCGGCTTCGTCATTCAGCAGCACGATCGTGTGCTCGAATCCGAAGTACACCGCGAGCGCATCCAGCGCCGCCGCGAGCAGCGTTTCCAGATCCTCGGCGCGATTGATGCGCTCCGACACGAGCTGCAATCCGCGCAGCTCCGTGCGATATCCCGCCGGCGAGACTTCTTCCGCCGCGGGCGCGTCGCCGGTGAGAAACCCCTCGACGCTCTCCACGCGCAGCACCTCGAACACATCCGCGCCAATCAGTCGAAACACGCCGGCCATTCCGGTGTGCGATGCGATCGCCTGAATGCGCAGCGCCATCGAGTCGAACAGCGGTCCGCTCGTTTCGGTGCGCAGAAAGCGAAGCCGCAGGCGCCAGGCCTGGAACGTGACGGGATCGACGACTTCGATGCAGGCCTGCGGGTTCTCTTCGATGTTGCGGCTGGTCTTGTTGAAGAACTGCCGCGACACCGCGACGTGGCGGTCGTCGATGAGATGCACCTGGCTGAGGTACGTGACGTTCGGCATGCCGTGCCGGTCGCACGAGGCGATGATGCTCGGACTGATGCCGTGAAAGCAGCGCGAGATCTCGGACAGGGTCATGTCAGGGGATTGCCGGCTTTCGGCCCGGGAGTCTGATCGAAGACTTCTTCGACGGAGAGATCGATCGCGTACGCGGGCCAGAAGGACATGCTCCGCGCGATGCGCCGCGGCAATCCGATGAGCTCGAGCGAGCCCGCGAACGCCTCGAGCCGTTCCTGCAGAAACGATTGATCCGATTGCGGCGCGAGCCGCACCGATCGGGTGAGTCCTTTGATCTGCGTCGACTCGTGCGACGGAATCTCGCTGCACGTCACGGCCACGCGCCGCGTCGTGGCGATGTTGGCCATCGTCTCGTGACTCGTCGCCACCGGCACGTAGACCGTGACGGTCTCGAACGCGTCATGCGTCGTGAGCGCAATCGCGCGGCAGCAGCTCGGCATCCGATCGCTGTCGGCCGTGCCGACGACGATCGATAACCCGCTCTCGACGCACTTCCGCAGACGCTCGGAGATCATGCGCGCCGCATTGTACGACCTCTTGACAGAACGCGAATTTGCGCTTACTCCTAAAAAATTAGGAGATTGATCGTGCGCACAGCTTTCGTGATCGTCCTTTCCTTCTTCATCGCCCTCTCCGCCGCCGCTCAGCAGCCGAAGAACGTGCAGATCCTCACCGGGATCTCCCGTCCGGAGCTGGAGCGGGTGATGAACCAGATGCGTGCCGGTCTGGGCGTGCACTGCCACTACTGCCACGCCGCCGGCGAAGGTCCGGCGAGCGACTCCAAGCCGGAGAAGTCGCGCGCGCGGGAGATGCTGCGCATGGTCATCGATCTCAACGCCCGCCACTTCGGCGGGCAACCGATCGTGACCTGTTTCACCTGCCACAACGGCAAGCCTCGCCCAGCGTTCGTGCCGCCGCTGCCGCAGCCGGTGCCGCCGGATGAGTCGGCGCCCGCTGAAGGGAAAGCGCCGGTGACGGTGGCAACGCTGATTCAAAAGTACGTGGCGGCAGTGGGGAAGGAGCTGACTCCGGCGACGCCGCGGGTGTTCAAGGACACGTCGAAGTCGCCGACAGGACCCGCTGGTCCCGGCGACGATCACCGAGGCCGGCGAGAAGCTGCGCGTCGACATCACGTTGCCGGATGGCTCGGTGCTTACGCGTGCGAGCGACGCGAAAGTGGGTTGGGTTCGCGATCAGAACGGAGTGCGCGACTTGCAGCCGGAGGATCTGATTCGCGTCGGCCTTGCGCGTCGCGGCTACGCGCCGTTCTACACATCCAACATTGGCCCTAACGCGCGCGTGGAGCCCGATAAGATCGGGTGGATGGTGGTGACTCCTTCGGCGCGCTACTGGTTCGATGCCGAAAGCGGACTGCTGTTGCGGCGCGTCGTTTATTACGACAGCCCGATCGGGCGCATGCCCGAGCAGACCGACTTCGAGGACTACCGCGATGTCGGAGGCGCGAAGCTGCCGTTCCTCGTCCGCACGTCGCTCGTCGATCCGTGGTTAGGCGGCACGCGGCAGGCGGAGACGATGCAGGTCGGCGTGGCGATCGCGCCGCGCGAGTTCGAGAAACCCTCGCCGGGCGAACGCCCGGCGAGGTGAGTCGCGCTTACTGATTGCTGGCTTGCTGCGGCGCCTGAATCTTGATCTCCACCCTTCGATTCAACTGCCGTCCCTCGGGCGTGTCGTTCGACGTCTTCGGCCGCATCTCGCCGTAGCCGTAAACGACCACGTTCCGGTTCGGCACGCCGCGGTCGATCAGATAGTCGGCCACGGACGACGCGCGCTGTTCGGAGAGGCGCTGGTTGTACGCGTCCGTCCCCGACGAGTCGGTGTGCCCTTCGACGACGAGCCGGTTGTCGGGATACTGCGCGAAGTTGTTCGCGAGCTGATTCAGGGTCGTCCGCGATTCCGGCCGGAGCGCCGCGGAGTTCAGGTCGAAGAGGATGTCGCTCGTCAAGTGCACGTCGATCTGATCCGTGCCCTCCACGTGCTCGACTTCGACGCCTTCGATCTGCTTGAGCTCTTCGGCCTGCTTGTCCATGCGCCGGCCGATCGCGCCGCCGATGGCCGCGCCCGCTGCCGCGCCGACCACCGCACCCGTGCGGTTGTTGCCCGACTGATTGCCGATCACTGCGCCGGCGATCGCGCCTGCGACCGCGCCGATCGTCGCGCCACGCTTCGTTTTCTTGTTGTCGTTCGGAGCGTTGCTGCTGCCGTCCGTCGTGGCACATGCCATGGCGAACACCGTGAGTAGAACGAGAATGAAACCTTTGCGGATCATGAAGAACTGCCTCCTAATGCAAAATCGCGGGCAGGCGGGCAAGCGAGCAGGCGGGCAGAAGCTTATTGCGCCCTGCCCGCCGCCCGCCCGCCCGCTTGCCCGCTACGTTTTTACGCGTTGTTCGCCCGGACGTAAATCTCCACGCGGCGATTCTGCTGGCGGCCGCTGGCGGTGTTGTTCGAAGCCTTGGGCTTCGACTCGCCGAGGCCGTAGGCGTCGATGCGGGAGCCGCGCACGCCGAGGTCTTCGAGATAGCTCGAGACCGCACTGGCGCGACGCTCGGACAGACGCTGGTTGTACGCGGCGGTGCCGGTCGAGTCCGTGTGACCGTTCACGGCGATGGTCGTGTCGCGATACTTGTTGAACACGTCGGCCATCTCGCGAAGCTCGTCGCGCGAGCTGGAGCGGAGACCGGCCGAGTTGACGTCGAACAGGATCTCGTTGCGCACCGTCACCCGAAGCTCGTCCTCATCCGTACGAGTCACGTTGATGCCTTCGATCTGCCGGAGCTCGCGCTCCTGCTTATCCATCATCGCGCCGACGATCGCGCCGGCCGCGCCGCCCACCACACCGCCGATGACGGCGCCGCGCTTCGCGTTGCCGCTGCCGCGGTTGTTATGAATGATCGCGCCCGCGATCGCGCCGGCCACGGCACCGATCGCCGCGCCCTTCTTCGTTTTGTCGCGCTCGGTGGCGACGTCCGCGAAGGCCGCCGTCGACATGAGCGCTACGAGCATCATTGCCAAGAACTTTTTCATGGTTTGCCTCCTGGTTCCCTTTCTTTGGTTGGCCATCTCTTTCGCAACCGCCCTGCCACGTAGCAAATAACCGTGATGTAGCGCACGCTTGCGGGTGATAGGATGAGCGCGCATGCCGGCCGAGCGCTCGATGCGAGATGTGCTCCGTAACTTATTGTCGTACGGAGCTTTATCGTTCCGAGACTTCGTCGAGATCGCGCTCTATCACCCTGAATTCGGCTACTACATGAGGGGCGAAAAACCGGTCGGAACGGGGGGTGATTACGTCACCGCACCCACGCTCAGCCCGGTGTTTTCGTACGCAATTGGCAACCTCGTCCGCGAATATATGAGCCGGTGCGAGGGCGTAGTGTTCACGATCGTGGACATCGGAAGCGGAGACGGCAGTTTGATCCGCGCGCTGGAGGCCGAAATCGACGATCCGCGCGCGAGATTCTTCGGCATCGACCGCCCGATGACCATCGAATCCGTCCCGACCGACGGCGTCCACTTCATCATCAGCAACGAGCTCTACGACGCTTTCCCCTTCGCCAGACTCGTCCAGCGCGGCGAGCACCTGCACGAGCTATGGGTCACGGAAGAGCTCGAGTGGACGGAAAAAGAAGCTGCCGCGCCCGTACGAAGACTACTTCGCCGCCAGAGGGATCGAGTTCGAAGACGGCCAGTTCGCGGATGTCTCGCTCGAATGGGAACTCTTCCACGGCGATGTCGTACGCCGCTTCGAGCGTGCGCTGTTCGTGACCATCGACTACGGCCACCCGCAGCAGAAGCTGTTTCATTCGCGTGCACGCCGTTTCGGCACCGCCGCCGCGTATTCACAGCAACGCGTCACCCGCGACCTCCTTGCGAATCCCGGCGAACAGGACCTGACCGCCCACATTAATTTCACGGACCTGGAGAGGGCGGGGGAGCGCGAAGGCGCGACGACGCTGTTCTTCGACAGGCTCGCGAAGTTCCTGCTCACCCTCGACATCACCAACCACGAGCTCCTGCAACCCAGCAACCCAGCAACCCAGCAACTCTCCGACCTCGAAGCGCGCGAAGACGCGCGGAGGCTCATCCTCCCCGACGGAATCGGCGAAGACCAGCGCGTCCTCGTCCAGGGAAAAAACGTTCCCCTCGCAAGCTGGTCCTTCCAAAAGAAACTGTTCTGAGTAGAATGCTCGGCGGTCGCCCTTAGCGAGTAAAAAGATGGCCAACTATTCGGTGCTGCTGATCGCTGCGCTCATCGTTATCTCGGTGCCGGTGTTGACCCTTTTCATCATCACACCGCTCATCCGTGCGTCGAAGCCAGGGAAGGTGAAGCTCGAGCCGTACGAGTGCGGCATCGCTCCGACCTCGACCGCCTTCGACCACCGCTTCTCCGTCCGCTACTTCCTCATCGCCGTCCTCTTCATCGTCTTCGACGTCGAGACCGTGTTCCTCTTCCCGTGGGCCATCCGCTTCAAACAGCTCGGCTGGTTTGGAGCCATCGAGATGGCGATCTTCCTGGCGATCCTCCTGATCGGCTATTTCTACGCGTGGAAGAGGAAGGTCCTTACATGGGTCTGATCGAGAGCCGTTTCGACGAGAACGTCCTCACGACCACGGTCGACAAATTTTTCAATTGGGCTCGCAAGTCGTCGCTCTGGCCGATGCAGTTCGGCCTGGCCTGTTGCGCCATCGAGATGATGGCCGTCCTCGACCCGCGCCACGACATGGCCCGCTTCGGCGCCGAAGTCTTCCGCGCCACCCCGCGCCAGGCCGATCTCATGATCGTCTCCGGCACCGTCACCGAAAAAATGGCCCCGATCGTCCGCCGCTTGTGGGACCAGATGCCCGACCCGAAGTGGGTCATCGCCATGGGCTCCTGCGCGACCTGCGGCGGTCCGTATGACACCTACGCCGTTACCCAGGGCGTCGATCGACTGATCCCGGTGGATGTCTACATCCCCGGCTGTCCCCCAAGGCCGGAAGCGCTGATCTGGGGACTGATGGAGCTCCAGAAAAAGATCGAAAAGATGCACGTGCTGCGCAAGGGCGGCGAAGCCTACGACTTTGCCAGAGCAGCAGTACGCGACTCGCTAAGACCCGTACATGAAGGCCCCGCGCTGCGAGCGGAGCAGGCCGCGCAGCTCAAGCAGGCTCCGGTCTCCGGCGTCAAGCGCGCCCCGGCTCCTCCAACTGTCGCGAAACCCAAACCCGCGCCCGCGCCCGTGCCCGCGCCCGGGGAGGGGGAAACGACCGAGGGGGAAATCCTCCAGGCCGCCGCCCCCGAAATGGTGGCACCGGAGGTCGCCGAAACCGGCGCCTCTCCCGCCGTCCCGTTCCATCGCGAAGACCTCATGCTCACCGAGCGCATGCAGCTGGCGAACGAGATGGGCGGCAACTGGGAGACGAAGCTCTTCGCGGCGATGGCCCAGACCGATTGCGGCGCGTGCGGCTGGGACTGCGAAGGCTATGCGCACGCCATCGCCACCGGCGAGACCGACGACATCTCTCTCTGCGTCCCCGGCGAAGTGGAGACGCTCGACATGCTCAAACTTCTGATGGAGGAGGCGGGCAAGCCGTACAGCGGCTAGCGCACTTATGTCTGAAGTTCCGCCACCCATTTCTCCAACCGCGGCTGCGCCGCAGGGGAAAACCGCCGACGACATCAAGCGCGATCCGCTCGTGGCCGTCGCCGTCTCGCGCGCCGGCGACGCGATCGTCGACGCGAAAGAGTTCGCGAACGAGATCACCCTCTTCGCCGATCGTGACCGCATCGTCGAAGTCTGCCGCGCGTTCAAGGACGACGGCTTCGTCTACCTCGTCGACCTCGCCGGCGTCGACTATTCGAAGTTCCCGAATCACAGCGGACTCCGATTCAGCGTCGCCTACACGCTCTACTCGTTCCAGAAAAACGCGCGCGTCCGCCTGCGCGTCTGGACCGACGAGAACACACCGATTCCCTCCGTCACGTCCGTCTGGAAAACCGCGAACTGGCACGAGCGCGAGACCTGGGACATGTTCGGCATCCAGTTCTCCGGCCACCCGAACCTCGAGCGCATCCTGATGTGGGAAGGCTTCAACGGCCACCCGCTGCGCAAAGACTTCCCCATCCGCGGCATCGACACCGGCGCGCGCATCTACCCCGAGGTTTTCCCGGAGGGTGGGGGACCGAAAGCGGGATCGACCGGCAAGCCCGCGAACGACGTGAACGTCTACAAAGGCGAATGGAAAAAGTACGGCACCTGGCCCCTCGCCCAGATCGGCGGAGGAGCGAAAGCACCCGCGCCAGCGCCGAAACCGGCACCGAAGCCGGTAGCCGCGCCGGCACCCGCTGCTGCTCCGCCAGAGGAGGATGCCGATGTTTGATGTCCATGAGATGGAGATCAACTTCGGCCCGCAGCATCCGTCCACGCACGGCGTGCTGAGGGTGCTTCTCAAAGTCGACGGCGAGCGGATCATCGAGGCGAAGCCGATCATCGGCTACCTCCATCGCGGCACCGAAAAGCTCTTCGAGCACATGGCGTATCCGCAATGCGTTCCGCACACGGACCGCATGGATTACGTCGCCTCCGCGACGAACAACCTCGGATTCGTCGAAGCCGTTGAGAAAATGCTCGGCGTCACCAAACTGATCCCGCGTCGCGCGCAACTCCTGCGCGTCATCCTCAGCGAGCTGCAGCGCATCTCCTCGCATCTGCTCTGGCTCGCCACGCACGCCATCGACATCGGCGCGATGACGCCGTTCTTCTACTGCTTCCGCGAGCGCGAACAGGTCCTCGACTTCTTCGAGGCCTACTGCGGCGCGCGCCTCACGCTCAACTGCATGCGCATCGGCGGCATGCCCGAAGACGTACCGCACGGTTGGCTCGAAGACATCGAAGCCTTCTGCGCGAAATTCGACGGCGCCGTCGACGAATACGAATCGCTGCTGACGACAAACCGCATCTGGAAGCGCCGCACCGTCGGCATCGGCGTCCTCTCGCCCGAGGACGCGATCGAGTGGGGGATTACCGGCCCGCCGCTGCGCGGCTCGGGCGTCGAATGGGATCTGCGCCGCGCGCAGCCGTACGAGTGCTACCCCGAGCTCGAGTTCGACATCCCCATCGGCAAGAACGGCGACACCTACGACCGCTACCTCGTCCGCATGGCCGAGATGCGCCAGTCGAACCGCATCCTCAAACAGTGCATCCCGCTGATCAAACAGACCACGCCCGGCGATCTGAAAGCGAAGATCTCGAAAGTGATCCGCCCGCCGGAAGGGGAGGTCTACCACTCGATCGAAGCCCCGAAAGGGGAGCTCGGCTACTACATCGTCAGCGACGGAAAAACGCAGAACGCGTACCGCTGCCACGTGCGGCCGCCGAGCTTCGTGAATCTGCAGGCGTTGCCGGCGTTGGCGAAGGGGCATCTGGTGAGTGATCTGGTGGCGCTGATCGGAACGATCGACATCGTGTTAGGCGAGGTAGACCGATGACCCCCGCGCTCATGAACCACCTCGTCTGGCCCCTGGTCAAGTTCCTCATCGCCTTCATCATCGTCCAGGCGCTCGTCGCCGCGATGAACTGGATCGAGCGCCGCATGCTCGGTCTCTTCCAGGCCCGCCTCGGTCCCAATCGCGTCGGCTACAAAGGCCTCCTGCAGATCATCGCCGACCCGGTCAAGTTCCTCCTCAAAGAAGACATCGTTCCCGCGAGCGCGGAGAAGGTCGCCTACTTCCTCGGGCCGATGCTGCCGCTCATCCCGGCCTTCGTCGTCTTCTGCCTGATTCCGTTCGGACCGCCGCCCACGTTCATCGCCGCGCGCGTCAACGTCGGCCTGCTGCTGATCCTCGCGCTCACCTCGACCGGCGTGTACGGCATCATCCTCGGCGGCTGGGCCTCCAACAACAAATACTCGCTCATGGGCGGCTTGCGCTCCGCCGCGCAGATGGTGTCGTACGAAGTGCCGTTCGGCCTCTCGATCGTCGGCGTGCTGATGATCTGCGGCAGCCTCGATCTCGTCACCATCGTCCGCTACCAGGAGATCAACGCCTGGAACTTCCTCCCGCAGATCGTGGCCTGCTTCATCTTCCTCGTGTCGATGAACGCGGAGAACAACCGCACGCCGTTCGATCTCCCCGAAGCGGAATCGGAGCTCGTGGCCGGATATCACACCGAGTATTCGGCGATGAAGTTCGCCTTCTTCATGCTCGCCGAGTTTTCGATGATGATCGTGAACTCCTGCCTCATCGTCACGCTCTTCTTCGGCGGCTGGACGCTCGGCATGTTCGGCATCGGCCTCACCACCGACGTCCTCCGCGGCATGGGCATGTTCGGCGGCATCCTCGGCACGCTGATCTTCAGCGCCAAGGTCATGTTCTTCATGCTCGTCTACGTCTGGTTCCGCGCGACCTTCCCGCGCTTCCGCTTCGATCAGCTGATGGACCTCGGCTGGAAGTTCATGATCCCGCTCGCGCTGGCCAACATCGTCGTCACCGGAATCTTCATCCTCGCCGGCCAGGAGCGGCTGATGTACTGGATCGGCATCAGCACGATCGGCCTTGCGGCGATGTACCTGTTCAAGCCGAAGCGCGCAGCGTCGCAGAAGGTGGCTCATGCTCGTTGAGTATCCGAAGAACAGGTGGTCGGAGAAGTTTCTCCTCCTCGATCTGCTCGAGGGCCTGAAGACCACGCTGCGCGAGCTGTTCAAGCCGAAGGTCACGGTGCGCTATCCGGAAGAGCGCATGGAGCCGACCGACCGCTTCCGAGGAATGTTCAAGTTCTCGTATGACCGCTGCATTGCGTGCAAGCTGTGCGCGGTCGCGTGTCCGATCGACATCATCTACATCGACGTCCACGACGAGATGATCCAGGAAGGGGACAAGAAGAAAAAAGTCAAAGTCCTCGACCGCTACGACATCGACGTCAAGCGCTGCATGTTCTGCTCGCTCTGCGAAGAAGCCTGTCCCACCAAACCGAAATCGATCTGGCTCACGACGAAGACCTACGAGCTCGCGACCTACGACCGCAACGATCTCTACTTCAACATGCAGGAGCTCGAGTACTGGGATGAACGTCCGCAGTACACGGGCCTGCCGGACGAGAAAGAGACGAAGGCGATCGAGGGGCAGAAGCAGATTACGGGGGGTGTCGAGTAGTGGACGCATTCACCACGAACGCGCCCCTGCTCGTCTTCATCGTCATCGGGACGATCGCCGTCGCGGCGTCATTCCTCGTGGTGATGATGCGCAATCCCGTTCACTCCGCGCTCTTCCTCCTCCTGACCTTCCTCTGCGTCGCGGTGCTCTTCGTCATCAAGGCCGCGGAGTTCGTCGCCGCGGTGCAGGTGCTCGTCTACGCCGGCGGCATCATGGTGCTCTTCCTCTTCGTCGTGATGCTGATCAACTACCGGCATCTTCCCGAAGAGCGGATGACGACCACCTACGCGCTCGCGGGCGCCGGCGTCGGTATCGCCATCTTCGTCCTCTTCTTCACCATCGTCCGCACCGGCGTGTATCACGATGAAGCGCCGAACGCGGCGAAGAGGCTGACCACGGTTCGCGAAAGGTACCTCGCGCCGCACCCGACCGATCCGAACAAGCTCGTTCGCAGAACGCGCGCGAAAGAGAATCGCAACGCCGAGGCGGTGGGGATGGCGCTCTATCGCGACTACCTCGTGCCGTTCGAAGTCGCGTCGCTCTTCCTGCTCGTGGCCATGATCGGCGCGATCGTGATCGGCAAGCGCGAGCTCTCGGCGATGGAAGAAGAGACCGCGCCCGACTACATGATCGAGCGGGTGGAGACGGAGAAGGAAGTGAAGGATTCGGTGAACCGTGCCTAGCACCGCACAGTATCTGATGCTCTCCGCGACGCTGTTCGCGATCGGTCTCGTCGGCGTCATCGCCCGGCGGAACATGATCACCGTGCTGATGTGCATCGAGCTGATGCTCAACGCCGTCAACATCAACCTCGTCGCCTTCTCCCACCGGCTGGCCGACCTGCAGGGCCAGGTCTTCACCATCTTCGTCATCACCGTCGCCGCCGGCGAAGCGGCGGTCGGGCTGGCGATCATCATTCAGCTCTACCGACTGCGAAGCACCGTGAACGTGGACGAGGTGAAAACGCTGCATGGCTAATCGACGCCCCTCATCCGCCCTTCGGGCACCTTCTCCCCGCAAGCGGGGAGAAGGGCTCTCGCGGCGCGTTTTCATCGAGTGCCCCTCTCCCCGCGTGCGGGGAGAGGGTGGCCGAAGGCCGGGTGAGGGGCTGCACCATGGCTAGCGCTCTCTTGCTCGTCGTCCTGCTTCCCGCGCTCGGCGCGCTCGTGAACGGCACGCGTGCCTTCGCGCGGCCCCTCACCCCCAAAAACAAAACCATCACCAACATCTTCACGCTCGCGAGCACCGGCCTCTCCGCGCTCATCGCGACGTGGATCGTGCTGCAGAGCGCCGGCCATCCGTGGCAGCACACGTACTTTTCCTGGATCCCCGCCGGGGTCGGACACGCCGGCAACTTCATCGCCAATTTCAACGTTGACTTCGCGCTGCGCATCGACGCGCTCTCCTCGACGATGCTGATGATCGTGACCTGGGTCGGCTTCCTGATCCACGTCTACGCCACCGGCTACATGTCGCACGAGAAGGGCTACACGCGCTTCTTCACCTACCTCAACTTGTTCATGTTCATGATGCTGTTGCTCGTGCTCGGCGCGAACTACATCGTCATGTTTGTCGGGTGGGAAGGCGTCGGTCTCTGCTCGTACCTGCTCATCGGCTTCTACTACGACAAAAACTTCGCAGCCGACGCCGGCAAGAAAGCGTTCATCACCAATCGCATCGGCGACTTTGGCTTCATCCTCGGCATCTTCCTCATCTTCAACACCTTCGGCACCGCCGACTACGAGAAGGTCTTCGCGATGGCGAGCAGCGGCGGTGCCGCGCAATACGGCGCGATCGCGACGGCGATCTGCCTCCTGCTCTTCGTCGGCGCGTGCGGCAAGTCCGCGCAGGTGCCGCTCTATGTCTGGCTGCCTGACGCGATGGCCGGCCCGACGCCCGTCTCCGCGCTCATCCACGCCGCGACGATGGTCACGGCCGGCGTCTACATGGTCGTGCGCTCGAACGTGCTGTTCCGCATGGCGCCCGACGCGATGCTCGTCGTCGCCATCGTCGGCGCGATCACGGCGATCTTCGCCGCCTCGATCGGCCTCGCGCAGAACGACATCAAGAAAGTCCTCGCGTACTCGACGGTCTCGCAGCTCGGCTACATGTTCCTCGCCGCGGGCGTCGGCGCGTTCACCGCGGCGATCTTCCACGTGATGACGCACGCGTTCTTCAAAGCCTGCCTCTTCCTCGGCGCCGGCTCCGTCATTCACGGCTGCGGCGGCGAGCAGGACATGCGCAAGATGGGCGGCCTGCGCAAGTACATGCCGCGCACGCACTGGCCGATGCTCGTGGCCACGATCGCCATCGCCGGCATCCCGCCGCTGGCCGGCTTCTTCTCGAAAGACGAGATCCTCGCCAACGCGTTCCCGCATCACAAGTTCATCTGGCTCCTCGGCGTGATCACCGCCGGCATGACCGCGTTCTACATGTTCCGCCTCTACTTCATGACCTTCCACGGCAGCTATCGCGGCGCGCACGTGGAAGGCATCGAGACCTCCGAGCCGGAGCACGGCGGGCATCAACTGATCCCCGACCAGCGCCATCTCGATCAGGGCGACGAGCACACGAACAAGGCCCACGGCCATCACGTCCACTCGCACGATCCCCACGAATCGCCCCTGAACATGACCGGCGTCCTGGCGATCCTCGCCGTGCTCGCGGTGATCGGCGGCTTCGTCGGCCTCCCGCACGTCCTCGGCGGCGCGCATCCCACCTGGTTCCAGCAGTGGCTCTCCCCCGTGCTGCTCCCGCTCGCCGGCGAGCACTACGAGTTCCATGAAGCCGAAGCGTCGCTCGAATACATCCTGATGCTCGTCTCCATCGCCGTCGCGGTCTTCGGCATCTTCCTGGCGTGGCGCTTCTACAAACGCGATCCGCTCTGGTCGACGCCGAAGCGCCTCGCCACGACGTTCGCGCCGATTCATCGCCTGCTCGAGAACAAGTACTACGTCGATGAGCTGTACAACGCGACCGTCATCGCCGGAACGATCCTCTTCGCGCGCGCGCTGTGGCTGTTCGACATGTACATCGTCGACGGCATCGTCAACGGCGTGCGCCACCTGACCGTGTTCCTCTTCGGGCACGGCTCGAATCTCTTCGACAAGTACGTCGTCGACGGCGCGGTCAACGGCGTCGCCTCGGGCGCGCGCGGCGGGTCGATGCTCTTCCGCCGCGTGCAGAGCGGACTCGTTCAGAACTACGCGCTCATCATGGGCGGCGGCATCGTGTTGATTGCCGTGGTTTACCTATTCATGAAGCCGTGAGGACGAAACACTGATGGGTATCCTCAACATCATCACTTACATCCCCGCGGTGGGCGCGCTCGTGATCCTCTTCATGAGCAAGAACTCGCCCCGCGCGATCCGCATGGTCGCGACGGCAACCGCGGTGATCGACTTCCTCGTTTCGCTCTGGCTCTGGCCGAACTTCGACAAGTCGAAGCTCTTCCAGTTCCGCGAGACCTACGAGTGGATCCCGTCCCTCGGCGTGAAGTACGACTTCGGCATCGACGGCATCGCCCTCCTGCTCATCCTCCTGACGACGTTCATGGGCATCATCGGCGTCGTCTCGTCGTACACCGCGATCAAGTTCCGCGAGAAGGAGTATTACCTCCTCCTCCTCCTCCTGCAGACGGGCATGCTCGGCACGTTCTGCTCCCTCGACTTCTTCCTCTTCTACGTCTTCTGGGAAATCATGCTCGTGCCGATGTACTTCATCATCGGCATCTGGGGCGGCTCGCGGAAGCTCTACGCCGCGATCAAGTTCTTCCTCTACACGCTCGCCGGATCGGTGCTGATGCTGCTCTCGATCCTCGCGTTGTATTTCTTCAACGACGGCGGCATCGACTTCCTCAACATCAAAGGCCTCGGCAACGCCGGCACGTTCAGCGTCCTGCAGTTCCACAACATCGGCCACCTCATTCCGCCGACGCTGCAGTTCTGGATTTTCCTCGGCTTCTTCTTCGGCTTCGCGATCAAAGTCCCGATGTTCCCGTTCCACACCTGGCTGCCCGACGCGCACGTCGAGGCGCCGACCGCCGGCTCGATCATCCTCGCCGCGGTGCTCCTGAAGATGGGCACCTACGGCTTCATCCGATTCGCGCTGCCGATCCTCCCGGATGCAACCAAACAGTTGCTCGTGCCGATCGTCGTGCTCTCGCTGATCGGCATCATCTACGGCGCGCTCGTGTCGCTGGTGCAGAAGGACATGAAGAAGCTCGTCGCCTATTCGTCCGTCTCGCACCTCGGCTTCGTGATGCTCGGGATGTTCGCCCTCAACCCGATGGGCATCAAGGGCTCCGTGCTGCAGATGATCAACCACGGCATCTCCACCGGCGCGCTCTTCCTCCTCGTCGGCATCATCTACGAGCGCCGGCACACCCGCCTGATCGCCGACTACGGCGGCCTCGCGAAGCAGATGCCGATGTACGCCGCGCTCTTCCTCATCGCCGCGCTGTCGTCGATGGGCCTGCCCGCGCTGAACGGATTCATCGGCGAGTTCACGATTCTCCTCGGCGCCGCGAACTCCGTCGCCTTCGGCACGATCTGGTACGCCGTGATCGCCGCGGTCGGCATCGTCCTCGGCGCCGCGTATCTGCTCTGGCTCTACCAGCGCGTGTTCTGGGGCCCGCTCGACAATCCCGAGAACATGAACGTCCCCGACGTGAACAAGCGTGAGCTCGGCCTCCTGCTCGCCCTCGTCGCGCTGATGGTCTGGATCGGCGTCTATCCGAAGCCGTTCTTCGACTTCATTGAGAAGCCGGTCGATTACATCGTGCAGAAAGTCGAGCCGACGTACTTCGAGAAACAGCCGCTGATCTATCCCGCGTCGCCGGCCCCCGCGGCGCACCCCGAGGTCGCCGCCAAATGACCTGGGGCGACACGATCTACCTTCTCCCGGAGATCGTCATCTCGATTGGCGCGTGCCTCCTCCTCATCGCGCCGGTCCTCGGCCGGAGTGGGGGACAGGCAATCCTGCCTGTCCGTGGCGGCTCCAAATGGGCGATGCTCCTCGTCCTCGCACTCACCGCGGCCGCGGTCGTCGCGAGCTCGTGGATGGTGAGCGACGTCGACCAGACCAAGACCTTCGCGTCGATGTTCGCCCTCGACGCCTTCTCGATCTTCTTCAAACTGCTCTTCATCGTCACGATCGCCATGGTCGTGCTGTTGTCCGAGGACTATCTCGCATCGTCGAAATACTCGCCCTGGGAGTACTACTCGCTGCTCGCGTTCGCGCTCTGCGGGATGATGTTCATGGTCTCGGGGATTCATCTCGCGGCGATCTACATCGGACTCGAGCTGATGTCGCTCTCGAGCTACATCCTCGCGGGCTACTTCAAGAACGAATTGAAGAGCACCGAGGCGGCGATGAAGTACTTCGTCCTCGGCGCGGTCAGCTCGGCGATTCTGTTGTACGGAATCTCGCTGATTTACGGCGTCACCGGCACGCTCAACCTGCTGCGCATCGCCGGCTCGATGTCGACGCTCGTCACCAATGACGCGCTGATGTTCGGCATCATGCTGTTGGGCGCGGGACTCTGCTTCAAGATCGCCGCCGCGCCGTTCCACGTCTGGACGCCCGACGTCTACGAAGGCTCTCCGACGCCGATCACCGCGTTTCTCTCCACCGCCTCGAAAACCGCGGCCTTCGCCATCTTCGCCCGCATCTTCTACGTCGGCATGCATCACTTCCGGCTCGACTGGCAGTACGTGCTCGCCGTCATCGCCGCGCTCTCGATGATCCTCGGCAATCTCGCCGCGATCACCCAGGACAACGTCAAGCGCATGCTCGCGTACTCGTCGATCGGGCACGCCGGCTACATGCTCCTCGGCATCCTCGCCGTCAGCGAGATGGGCCTGTATGGAGTGCTCGTCTACTCCGTCGTCTACATCTTCGCCACGCTCGGCATCTGGTCCATCGTGTTGATGCTCTCGAAGCACGAATACGGCGGCGAGCAGGTGAACGACTTCGAAGGACTGCATCGCCGCGCGCCGCTCTGGGCCTTCGCGATGATCATCTTCCTCCTCTCGCTCGGCGGCATCCCGCCGACCGGGGGATTCATCGGCAAGTACTTCCTCTTCTACGCCGCGGTCGGTTCCGGATTCGGCTGGCTGGCCGTCATCGCCGTGCTGATGTCCGCGGTCTCGATGTTCTTCTACTTCCGCATCGTCATGGCCATGTACCTGCGCGACGGACAGCAGGAAGCGGAAGTGGTCTCCAGCGGCTCGCTCAAGCTCGTCGCCGCGATCTGTCTCATCGTCACGCTTCTCTTCGGCATTCTGCCGACGCCGCTCGTGGAGCAGGCGAAGACCTCGGGCGGCTGGGTCGCGAAACGCGTGATGCCGATCGTCAATGCAGGACGATGATCAGAAGAAGCGCGACTTGCGCCAGCTCGTCGAAGCCTCTTCGATCGGCTGGATGTTCCCGATCGCCATCGGCATCGGCTACCTCATCGGCCACTACCTCGACAAATGGCTCGGCACCGATCCCTGGCTGACCATCATCTTCACGCTCCTCGGCATCATCGCCGCCTTCCGCAACCTCTTCCGCCTCGCGAAAGATGAGTGAGGAACGCCGCCGTCCCGGCGGCTGGTCAGGCGGCGTCCCGCCGCCTCCGGGAGGCGAGGACGCCGGCGTTCCCAATGCCGTCATCCTGAGCCGCGAAGACGGCGAAGGATCTCCGCCGCCTCACGATCCCGATGCCATCGAAGATCCCGCTGTTTCTCGCGCGGTCCTCACGCGCATCAAGCGAACGGCGCTTTTCGCCTACGCGGGTTTCGCGGTTTTTTCGTGGATTTGGGCCGGTTTTCGCGGCTTTCTTGGATTGACTTGCAGTGCCGCCGTGACTATGATCGCCTTCCTTTGGTTGGAGGAGATCGCGGAAGCTCTGCTCCAACCGGCGGCACACCGGCGCAACGCGAAGAGACTGGCGCTTCGAGCCATCGGACGTTTTTTTCTCCTCGGGGTGGCGCTCCTGGTCACGATCACCGTAGCTCGTTTCAATGCAGTCAGTGTGTTGCTGGGGTTCTCGATCATCGTCGTGGGAATCCTGGGTGAAGCTCTGTACTCCCTGCGCAGTAATTGATATCCGCGTTAACTGAATGGAACACGAACACTCGATACTGTACAAACCGTTCAACGCCCTCTGGCACAGCGTCGCGCCGTGGCCCTGGGACGTGCCGGATCACGTCATCATGGCGCTGCTTGGTGCTCGTCATCAGCTGCGTCCTTTTCCCGCTCGTCAGGAGCCGCATCAGCCGCGACAACCCGAGCACGCTCCAGCAGTTCTGCGAGCTCGTCGTCGGCGGCCTGAAAGGGATGCTCCACGACATCATCGGCCACGGCGGCGAGAAGCACCTCTACATCATCGGTGCGTTCGCCGTCTTCATCTTCATCTCGAACATCTTCGGCCTCTTCTTCTTCCTGCAGCCGCCGACGAGCAACGTGAACACCACGTTCGCCATGTCCATCACGGCCTTCCTCTATTACAACTGGCAGGGAATCAAGGCTCAGGGCCTGCTGCACTACCTCGGGCATTTCGCCGGGCCGGTGTGGTGGCTCGCCCCGCTGATGTTCCTCATCGAAATGATCGGAAACTTCGCGCGCATCCTGTCTCTGGCGATGCGTTTGTTCGGAAACATCTTCGGCGAGCACGCCGCGGCCGGCGTGTTCATGGGCATGCTCCCGTTCGTGCTTCCCTGGCCGATGATGGGTCTCGGGATCTTCGGCGCCTTCCTGCAGACCTTCGTCTTCATCATGCTGAACATGGTCTACATCAGCGGCGCCACTGCTACGGAAGAACACTAAACACAAACTCTCTAAAGGAGGAGAATCGAGTGAACAAGAAGCACATCATCCTGTTCGTCCTGCTGGCGCTGACGGCGTTCTCGGCGTTCGGCCAGGGAACGGAGCCGGCAGCGAATCCCGTCAAGTGGGGTGTCATCGGAGCGGCGTTCCTGCTCGGCATCGCCGCGGCCGCGGGCGCGATCGGCCAGTCCCGCGCCATCGCCGCCTCGGTCGAAGGCATCGCCCGCAACCCCAGCGCCGGCGGCGCGATTCGTACCGCGATGATCATCGGTCTCGCACTCATCGAGTCGCTCGTCATCTACGCGCTGCTCATCGCATTCCTCGTCTACAAGCTGTAAGACATCGGTCCGCGGTAGTTTCCGAAGCCCGGCCCCTCTAGGGGTCCGGGCTTCTGCTTTTTTATCCGATTCCAGCGTCATGGATCTCCCGTCGCCGACCTCCACAAACGTGTCTTCAAGGACGGGAAAAGGGCGAGAGCGTTCTCGCGCAGGATCTGACGGCCGATTTTCTGCGCCTCGAGCTCATCAATCTCTTCGCGGGCGACCTTTTCAGCCAGCACATCCGCAAGAACGTCGCGAACGAGTGCCGCGCTGGCGTAGATGGTTTCCGGGTGATTGCTGTCACCTCCCCACAGGATCCGGTTGGACGGAACCGTCTCGAGCCATTCGTGCAGCCCGCGGCGGGCCATGGTCGGGCTGATCGTCGGCAGCCAGACGAGATCGATCCAGACGTTCCTCCAGTGGCGCAGGGCGATGGCGCCCGTCTCGCCGACCCATGGATATCCGCCATGGAACAGGACGAACTTCGTCTTCGGATTCTGTTGGATGAGGTTGAGCAGGAGCATCGGATTCGATCCCTGCAATCGTCCGTGGCCCGTGTGGATCTGAAACGGCAGATCATATTTCGCCGATAGCTCGACGAGACGCCACATCATGAAATCCTCGAAATCCCGAATCTCCTGGGGGGTGAGCGTCGCCGCCGGACGTCCGAAAATCGCGGCGGCGCGATCTTTCGGCACGTTCTCGAAGAGCAGCGTCCGATCGTACGCGCGGATCGTCTTGATGCTCACAGCTCCTCGATCCTTAGCCGTCTGAAACAGCCGTTCCACCAGCGCCAGGTATTCGTCGAGCGACTTGACGACCACGCCCGTCGACTCGGCGATCGCGTACGGATTCTCGGCCGCCGTCGCAGGAAAGTTCGCCGGGTGATAGCCCTTGAGCAGCATCGATACGTTCAGGACTGGTACGCTGAATCGGTACCCGGACGGAAGCGAGAGACGCCCCCAGTACGGATCGATCAGCATCAGCTCGATATTCGACCACCGGGTGATCACTTCCTCAGTCCAGCGCTCGTCCTGATAGTGCGCGAGGATCTTGTCGTCGAGAGCGGCCGCTACGGCCGGGCCGAGCGAGTTGAGATCGACTCCGTACAGATCACGCAGCCCCAGCCTCAGGCATTGATAGAAACCTGTCGCACGCACGTCGGCGAACGTTTCTGACGACTTCTCCCACCATTGAGCAACCGGCTCATTGGCTTGGCGCACCGGAATCGGCGCCAGATCGCGGACATAGGCGCCGTTGAGCAGGTCAACGAAGCCAATCCCGGGATTCTGATCGGAAGCGCCGTTCGCAATGAGAAGATCGAACGGCCGAAGGTGATCGTGCGTATCGATGGCCGAAACGTGTTGCAGGTACGCTCTCAGGCGCAACCGGAGTGCTGGATCGCCTTGAGGGCCGTCTGCCTCCGTACGGGGACTGAGAAGGATCGAGCGCAACCAGGCAGCCGGCGCGAAGACCGGAGCGAGAGCGCACGCCCCTTTCCGGCTTCACGATAGGGAGTCGACGAACTGTGCGATCACAGCCCAGCCGCCGAACGATTCGGTGACGGCGAACCACAACTCGTTGTCGCCCTTTCTCAGCGGAAGCGCGAGCGCGTCGAACAGGCCGACGGTGCCGAGGAACCGGTAGTCGCGGGACAGGAACCGGTCGTTGGCCGCGTACAGCAGTTTGCCGTTCAGGTATACGCGAACGCGGTCGCTGAAGCCGAAGCGAACGTTGCGAACCTTGGCCTCATCGGAGTGAACCCGAAGGCGGGCGATGACGGTGTTGGCCCCGGGCGCGATACCCGCAAGCCGCGCCAGATTGGTAATTCCGTTTCGTTCGGCGCGGAGAGGCGTCCAGTGAAGTGTTCGTGTGAACCGCAGCTCGCCGTCAAGCAACTTCTCATCGAACGGGTTGGAGACTTCCCATGAATCGATGACGTCCGGCGGTTGTTCCTCCGGCTTTGCGTCAGCAGTGCGCAACTCGACGGGGCCGGGATGCACTTCGAAATTGGCAAACCTCGCGCCGGCGATGCCAGCATAGACCGCAATGGTGCCGTCGATGGGATCGCGCTTCAGTTCAGCGATCGGCACGGCGTTCCCGGCGATCTCCGCCTCCCCGCGCGATCCGGCGATCGCCACGCGCACGTGCATCCAGTCGTTGTCGGCGTACCGCACCGGGGTGCAATAGCGCGCTCCCGTGTAAATCTGCCAGCCCGAAATCCCGTGGAACACCGGCGAATATTGATTCGCGTCGGGCATTCCACCCAGATGCTGGCGGAGATAGAACTCCTCGTAGTTTCCGCCGTCCGCCATCCGGAACTGTACGCCGCTGAAGCCGAACTCGAGCGGGAACGCCATGTCGCACTCGATGACGCCGTCACGCATGGTCATGCCCTTCAAGGTCGCGCGGGCGTCTTTGAGAAAGAGCGCTTTTCTTCCCCGGTAGTGTTCGAACCGGCTCTCCTTTCCGTCGATCGTCCAATGATCGGGATCGAACGGAAAGGACTGGGCATTCGCAACGGAAGCGGAAAAGAGGCAGAAAGCGGGATCAGGCGAAACATGAACAACAGTCTTGCATCTGCGGCTCACGAAAGATTGAACGAATCGGACTCCGAACGCCGCTCGCGATGCAGTGCTCCGGGCGTCAATCCGGTGAGTTGCTTGAACTCCCGAATCATGTGCGCCTGATCCGCGTAGCCGGAGCGCGCGGCGAGATCGCTCCAATCGGGACGCGCCAGCGGATCCGCGGCGAGGAGGGCGCGATGAAAACGAAGAGTACGGGCAAGGCCTTTGGGGGATAGCCCGACGAGATCCGTGCAGGTTCGGCGGAGGTGCCGCGTCGTGATGCCGAGAACGGATGCGAGGCGATCCATGGCCAGGCGTCCGCCGCTGCGGCGGAGGAGCGTCGATGCTCTGCACGCAACCGACTGACGGTCGCCGGGCGGGCGTCTCGCCGTGGCGTGATGCTCGAAGGCCGAAAACAGAAGCTCCAGCGCCCCGGGCCCGGACCGGCTTTCGGCGAGCCGGTCGAGAAGGCCACGCTCGAGCTCACTGCTGACGTCCGCCAGATTCACGACAGCATTGGGATGCTCGCCAGGATCAATGCCGAGGAGTTGTTCGGCCCACTCCGGGTACAGCCGTACGGCGACAATCTCGGATCCGGGAAACTGGGTAGTGAAGCGCGGCCACCGGACCGGCCCGATCAACAGAAGTTGCGGGTTTTCGACACGGCCGTCCGCGTCGCGGCGGCACCCGAATGCGACGGAAAGGCATGGATCGGGAATCACGCGATGAATCGCCGGCGCCGCCCCAACGGCGCTGGCGTGAATCCAGCCCGCCTGCACATAACGCTGCAAGGGAACTGCAGGTACGAATTCGAAGTAGCCTCCGAGCTTGAGCCGGGGTCGAGCCATCCGGCTCCATTCTAGACAATCGCCCTTCGGGGATCGTCCAAATGGTCAGCCGGCATGTGCAACAGCTCCACGCGCAGGTCCGCAACCGAGGGGAGCAGATGGGTGTGTGGCGCATCTTCGAGCCGCGTCCGATCGTGGGCACCCGAAAGCACGCCGACGTTCCATCGCACGCCGGCCGCATGGCCCGCGTGAAGATCGGCGGCGGTGTCTCCGAGATTGGTAACCTCACCCGCGTTGCTTGATCCCGGTCAGTTCCATCGCCCTGAAAATCATGTCCGGCGCGGGGCGGCCCCGCGAGACGTCGTCCGCGCAAACCGTGGCATCGAATCGCGTGCTCCAGCCGAGGGCATGGAGGAGCAGTTATGTCGTGTCGCGATCGAATCCGGTGTTGAGAGCAATGCGCACATCGTGCGAGCGGAGCCATTCGAAGACCTCTTCTGCCCCGGCGATCGGCTCGACCGGCTCTCGTGTCAGATGATCTGCAACATGCCGGCGAAACGCCGAATCGATGGCGAAGGCGTGCATTTCGCGATCCGGCCCGGCCGCCAGAAGAGCCGTGATGGCCTCTCGTTTCGCCATGCCGCGCACCTGCGCGAGTTGATCGGGCGTGACCTGAATTCCGTTCTCGGAAAAAGCGGCGATCAGGGACGTCATCACCCGGCCGTCGTCACGGATCGTCGTCCCCGCAAAATCGAAGACGACGAGACGGGCGCACGTCCTCAATCGCACTCCGTACAACGAACCGCGACCGGATAGCCGCATCCGGAGCAGCACTTCCATGGCTGCAGATCCGCGGGACTCATCCCGTACACCGTCAGCAGCAATTCCAAAGTGGACGACACGATCCGGGAGCATTCGTCCGCCGTCAGGCGCTGATGGCTCGCGACCCATCGAAGGCGATCGCGGAAGTCTGGCCATTTGGGTGCCTCTCCCCATCGCCACGCCGGATCCGCGGCGTTGCGGCTCCGTCCGAGGAGGTGAAGATGCACTTGGCGGTGGGTGAGGGGAAATTTCGGGCCTCGCGGTTCCGCCTCATCATGAACGGCCCAATTCCCCGCTTCCCAGTAGTTGATGCATCCGTCCGCGAGTTGGGGGAGTACGGTGAGCATCGCCCGGCCGGTCGCGGCGACGAGGAACCCCCAACGCGTCAGCTCTTCCGGGGAGAGCTCCGAGCGCTCCCACACCGCGCGCGGTGGATTCACGATCAGATTGCCCCCGTCCTCCCGGCTCACGAAAGCCAGCTTTCGGTCCGGCAGCGTGATCTCGCCGCCACTGCATTGGAAAAGGACGATGCTCATGAACGATCCTCCGACACGATGAAGGAAGCGGGGATCCAAAGAAGGGCCACTCGGACATCCGCGACGAAGCCACTGGTCGATCGCCGACGCACGCGCATCACCACGATGCGCGAGTTCATCACTGTGAATGACTGCTTTGTACCGTATTCGTTGCGGTGACCGAGAGCGCCTCGTAACGTCGTTGTCCGATGAGCGCGTGCATCGAGCGGCGGTGTCGATACCACGCAGTGCGAAGTTTCCTTTGCGCAGTCTGGCTGTTGCTTGCCACGGGTGGGTGTGGACGCATGGAGCGGGAGTTCACGTACGATCCGCGGAATCTCTGGATCTCGCATCCCGCGCGAACCGCACTGCCTGACTCCGCATTTCGCGTCCGTTGGAACGCGCATACGGTTCCGCGCCGGCTCGCGCCGGCTCAGGACGTCGATGTTCGCGTGTCCTTGACCAATACTTCGGACCAGCCGTGGCCGGGCCCGGTGACTGCGGACCCCGTGGCCCGCGACGGAAGCTATGCCGTACGCCTGGCCTATCAATGGACTCGCGCCGGGGCCATTCCCCACTCGAAACCGTCGGAGCGAGTGGATTTCCCCAGCTCGCTCGCGCCTGGGGCTGCCAGCACGTTACTGATCAACATCAAAGCGCCGGCGGAGCCGGGAGACTACGAACTGGTGTTCGAGCTCGTGCAGGAGCGCGTAGCGTGGTTTGACGCCAAGGGTGCAGAGAAGCTGATCGTTCCCGTTCACGTGACCGGCGGCTCTTGATGCTTCGTGAGCGCCTTCACCGCCTGATCGTCATTCTGTTTCCTGCGGCGATTCAGGCGCTGATCGTCGCACGCGCCGGTCAGTCGATGCAGGCCTGGGACGAGTTCTATTACGTCCCGATGCTGCGGGAAATCGGGGAAGGCCGCTCCTGGTATCACTGGATCTGGCTTCAGCACAATGAGCATCGGATCGTTTGGACGAAGCTTCTGATGATCGCACACGCGTCGTTCACCTCGTGGAATCCGATAGTCGAGATGTACGCGAGCGCGTGCCTGTTGGCCTGCATCAGCTGGGGGCTGTGGAGGCTTTACGTGGCGGCCGGCGGCACAAACACGCTCTCGCTGTGGCCTGTGGCATTTCTCCTGTGCAGCCTCGCCCAATACATGAACATGCTCTACGGCATCATGACCTGCCATTACTTCAGCATCGCCGGCATGGTGTGGGCGCTGGTGTTTCTGTCCCGCAGCTCCAAAGGCTCGATCGTCGCCGCCGCTGGAGCCGGCACGTTCGCGATGCTGTCTACGCTCAATGCGATTCTCATCTGGCCAGCCGGACTCGCGGTCCTTTTGCTTACGCGTCAGTCCCGTGCGCGCAAAGCTCTCTGGATCTTGTCCGCCACGATCGTGACGGTGGTTTATTTCGCTCACTATCAAAGTCCGGGATCGGCTTCGCTGATCGGCTGGTCCTTTCGTACGATGGCCGTGATCGCAAGGGCCATCGCCGTCTGCCTCGGTTCGCCATTCGCCGCGGGATCGGTGGACTGGGGGTTGTCCATTGGAGCGATCTCACTCGTGCTCACACTATGCGTGTTGGCGGGCATGTTGGCGAATGCACAGTGGCGCAGCCACGCCGGTTTGATCGGGTTGCTGCTCATCGGATTCGGTACCGCCGGTCTGATCGGCTTTGGCCGATTTCGCTACGGCCTCTCCTCCGGGATGGAATCCAAATACGTCACCTATGCCACCCTTGCTCTGATTGCCCCGTATCTGATGCTTGTTTGCCAGGCGAACCATCGTCTGCGCGTTCCTCTGCTCGCCGCATATCTCACCATGTTCACTGCGGGATGGCTGGCCGCCAATCGCTTCGCATTACAAGACGTCTGGCGATGGAACCACGCGTTACGCAAGCATCGGTACGTTCTGCAAACGATCGAATCGCAGCCGGACGAGAACCTCGCTGAGATTTATCACCTCAGTGAGATTCGCCGGTTTGCGGCATACCTTCGCGCCGCGAGGCTTGGGCCTTTCCGGGAGCACATCGACGCGCTGCTCATTTCGCGCTGGCGCGACGGCGTACTCTCTGCGGAGATTGCTCCCGGGGCGGACCTTCGAACGACGCTCCTCTGCCCGGTCGACACGCTCCGCGAGGTCGGAGTTCTGGTGACGCCGCATGCAGCCGGCACACTGTCGATCGCACTGCAAAGCGGCGATGGACGCATCCTCGCGCACAATGCAGTTTCCGCAGAAACGCTCGGCGACAACTCTTGGATTCGCATCGCCCCCAACCCGCCTCTCGTGCAGTGCCGCGGCCAGGAACTGACCGTGCGCCTTTGGTCTTCGGGCGGGTCTACCGCGCGTGCGTGGACGTACCCTACCTATTACGGAGGAATCACCCGCCAGGGCGGTGTCGTCGTTTCCCGCCGTGACCTTGGGCTCGAATTCAACGGCTTCGTCGCCAAATTGCTTCCGTGACCGTCGACGTGGACAATGCCTTCAATGCCGCCTCCAGTACAGGATCACGACGCGAAAAGTAGTCTCTCGAGGTGTAACGGACCGGCACATCAGGCGTGATCGTGTCGCGATTGTCATTTGCTGTGACGGGTTGATTAAGGCCTGAGGCCAGTGTGCCGCGCAAGCCGGAGCCGTCCAGTTGGAATGGCCTTTCGTTGCCATAATGGTTTGGCCGCGACCCGGTCGCCTCTCCTGCGAAGACCGCGTCCGTCCATTCGTCGAGTCTCGTCGCCAGCGTCTGCGCGGCAGAAAACGTCATGCGGCTCGTCAACACCACGATCCTGCCGCCGCGGACGTCGAAGGCGATCAGAGTCTTCAGCAACTCGTTCGCTTTGCGTGCTTCTCCTCCGTTGTTCCAGCGAAGATCGAGAATCACCGCGTTGCTTTCTGCCAGGAGCGATTGCAACTCCTTCGCAAACGTCGCCAGCGGCTTGGTTGGGGTGTCGTTGATCGCGTTCACCTGCGCGTACACGATCCGGCCGGGGAGTGAGTCTGCGCGAAAGGCGACATCCCGGTGAGGCGAAGGCAGTTTGATGTCGAGCGTGGCAGGATCGATTGCGCCGCTCCGCAAGGTGACGACTTTCCCGTCGAGCGTGAGCTCGACCTGATCGCGCGATGTGGTCGCTCCGATCGCGAAGAGAAAATCCGTCACAGTCGCATAGAACGGCTCCGCCCATCGCAGTTGCATTTCGTTATCGTGGCTGATGTACGGCCGCAGGCGCTTTGCCACTTCGTCGATGGGAAGCGGTCCGATTCGCTCGACGCGCCGGCCGATGAGATCTGCCGATTCGCTTTGAACCACGAATACACCGTCATCGAACTCCCAAAGCATGACCGGGATCCGGCGCCATGCTTCATGCTTCATTCCGAAGGGCCAGAGGACCGTGTGGCCGTCACCCACGGACGCGAGCAGACGTTGCACCTCCACCGCCATCCGGGAGCCTGAAAGCGAATCCGCGCGGCCAATCAAGTCGTCAAATGCAGCGCTGAGCTCTCGCGGCAGCCCGCATCCCTTGTACTTCGGGTGCGTTGCGGCGAGACGCGACCTGAGCGCCTCCAGGTCCTTGGACCATTCAGTCACGCGCTCCACGGCGCGAGCGGAGAGAGCGAGAAGAAACAGGATCGCCAGTGACGGCAGGTGTCTTCGCATGTTGCTACATACGCAGGCAGGATTGATCGAGTTACCGGGGTCCTTCGCCGCAAATGGACGAACGCGGCGCTGTCGCTTCACCAACGTGATCAACACGTCCATAGAACGCAAACGATAGGTTCGTCCCAGATTCGTTGCGCCGGAAGAGGCTGCCTCTTAGGGTCATGCCCACACGGAGGCAAGATCTTCTATGTCGCGCACGCGCATGTTCGTACTGGCTCTCCCCGCGCTCCTTTCACCGGCCCACAGCTGCACAGACTCCCGGACTGCCCCCTCTTGGTTGAAGGCCGGGCACCAGCGACCAGACGGTCCGCTGAATTCCAACGTGACGAGGCGTCTGATGTCGCTGATTCCGCTTCTCTGTGCCATTTTGGCTGCTCTGACTACCGCGCTGACCGCGGCGGCATCACTGCCGGGGCCGTCCTGTCCCAAGTCGGGCGGGCCGAAAGGATCGCCGGTGGCCGTAGACGATGTCGTCTATGCATCCTCGACGAGCATCCCCCTCATCAACATCCTCGCGAACGACATCATCCCGACCGGAGTGCAGGTCGGCGTCAGGGCTCCGCTTCCGGCGCCCTATCCGCAGCCGCGAGGAACCGTCACCGTCACCGGAACAACGATCTCCTACAGCGCGCCGGCGCCGATCACCGACGACAGCTTTGTCTATCAGCTTTACGACACGTCCAGTCCCGAGAACGCCACGACCGCGGTCGTCACCATTCATGCCGCGGCGGGACTGACGATCGTCGCCGATTGCACGACGAAGGTCACGAACGCAGACGGCTCGGTGTATCAGCAGAAAATCGGCGACTGTCTCTTCGACGCAAAACCGACGACGAACTTCAATCTCTCCGGAATCACCTGGGATTTCGGAGACGGAACGATCGTGAACTCCGGCCTGCGCGAATTTCACCATTACGCGCCGGGGAATTTCACCGCCAAAGCGACGGCGAAGTACTTCACCGGTGAGGCTCCGGCGGCGACGCTGGCCATGAACATCGTTTACAGCTTCGACGTGCAATGGGGCGTCGCCTTGAACGGGTTGACCGCGACGGCGACGGTGAACGCCAACACGCTGCCGAATCGCACCGACAAGGTATTCATCTGGTGGAGCGACGTACGCGACGCCTTCAGCGCTGAGCCCCGCCGCGTCACGGTGTGGCCCGATCCCGTCTATGACTATCAGGGACTGGCCTGCGGGGCCACCACCTGCAGTCCCGCTGTAGCCGTATATGCGCACAGCGGCACGTTCAAAGTCGTCCTGCAACTCGTCGATTCGATCACCAATCGCGAGAGGTACGCGTTCTTCAAATACGTCACCGTCGTCAATCGGCCGCCCACGCCGGACTTTACGTGGACGAAATACAAAGGGCGTCAATACGGCTTCAGCGTGGCGCCGGCGACGAGCACGTGGGACGTCGACGACCTCAAACGCGAGTGGGTGAACAATTGGGGCGGTCCCACTCCGTGGGAGTGGGATTTCGGCGACGGGTCCGTTTTCGTAGACCGCGGGACCTCGATGATCGGGCCGCTCACGGTCAACAAGACGTTCTGGTCGCTCGGCACATACCCGGTGAAACTGAAAGTCACGGACAATGAGGGAAACGTCGGCGTCATCACCAGGAACGTCGTCGTGGAGAATTCGCCGCCGGAGCCGCAGATTGCGGCGCGCTGTGTCGGGCTTGATTGTTCCTTCGGTTCGAACAGTTCCTGGGACGACGGCGGCATCCAGAGTTGCGAGTGGGATTTCGGAGACGGGCAGACTGCATCCGGCCGCACCGCCACGCATTCGTATCCGTATGGCTGCTACACCGTGAAGCTGTCGTGCACAGATGTCGACGGCGCGAGCGGTTCCGTCCTTCGGACCGTTGCCCTCAGCAAGAATCCGGTCCTCGTGCCCACAAACGTCACGGTCGATGTGAAATCGACCACGTATGGATATCCCGATCCCGGCCTCAGTGCAGACGTTCCCACGCGCTCGAATCTCAACGGCATTGCGGAGCCCGGCGAAACCGTCGTCGTGGAACCGACGTGGGCCGCGACACCCCAAACCGCGCCCTACTCCGCGGCCACTCCCGCGGTGACGGTCACGGGCGCCGGTCTCACGGCAAAGTTCCTTCGTCCTCAGACCGTGTTCGATCTCAACACCGGAACGGCGAACTGCTGGAATGCGGCCACGAACAGCGGCGCCGATCTCACCAACGGATGCAACGTGCTGCACATCGCGGCCAGCGGAACGCGATCGCCGCGGCATGCGGACGTGCGGTGGACGGAGAGGCGTCCTGACGGCACGACCGTGCCGATGAGCGTACACGTCGGCAACACGTTCGATGACGTCACGCCGAACATCTGGTGGTACGGCTTCGTCGAATCGGTTACGCATGCGGGATTGACGACCGGATGCACGACCACCAGCTTCTGTCCGTCCGACACGTTCAATCGCGATCAGGCCGCGGTCTGGCTGCTGCGCATCGTCCATGGTGCCTCTTATATTCCGCCGAAATGCACGACCGATCCGTTCGCCGACGTTTCCTGCAGCACGCACTGGGCCGCCGACTGGATCGCCCAATTGAAAGCGGAGGGGATTACCGCCGCCAATGCCGCCAATTACGACCCTTCGCGGGCCGTCACGCGTGCGGAGATGTCCGTCTTTCTTCTGCGCGTGCGGAATGGCGTGAATTATCTGCCGCCGAAGTGTACACAGGATTATTCCGACGTCGCATGCTCCGGAGTCTCCTCGACGTCGCATTGGGCTGCGGACTGGATCAGCGCATTGAAGAAGGTCTTCCCCTTCGAATGTGCGGCCGGAAAGTACTGCCCGGACTCGGCGGTCATCCGGGCGGATGCGGCCATCTACTTCGGCATCACGTACAAGCTCAGCGTCGATGGCCACATCTGCGCGCTCGATAAGCCGGTCTACGCCAGCGCCGTCGAAGAAACACCCTCGGCCGGCGACTCGAAATAGGAGCGAAACCATGCTGACCAATCGATCTGTATACATTCTCGCCGCCATTGTGGCCGCGGTGCTGCTCGCCTTCCGCGCGGATGCGGGCAACGAGGCCATCCTGGCCAAAGGGTTCACCCCGAATGCAACCTACCAGGTCTCCGATTTCGACGCCGTCAACGTCTTCAACGGCAACCTCCTGATGAGCGTCCCACTCGGCCAAACGTACAAGACCGACGGAGTCCTGTCTTATTCGTTCCGGCTCCATTACAACTCCGAGTTCTGGCGCTACCGGTTCCGCTCCGGGGTGAGCTCCGTCGGCGACACCATCGTGGTGACGGGCCTCAACTATCGCCTGACCACCTCGCTCGACGCACCCGACAGTACCAGCGGCGGCACGGAGGCTTTTTTCGACGACAATGCCGGACCGGGCTGGAACCTCAACCTCGGCGCGTTAGGGCGGGAAAACGAGTCCTCGGACGCTCTGCCGTCGTACGTTTATCGCGATCCCGACGGCGCACTGCACGCCTTTCACGCGAAGATGCACGGCACCGACCGCTCCGGCGATTCCTCCGCGTCCACGTTGTATACGAATGACGGCACGTATCTGCGCATGCGCCTTCTGGCCGACCCGAACCAGCGGGAGATCGACGAGCCGGGCGGGATCGTGCGCCGCTTCCGCTGCGTTTCCAAATGCGACAAGCCCATCGAGGCCGTGTGGAATCTGGAATGGATCGCGGACCAGTACGGGTACGTGTTGCTGATCGACCGCCGTGCCGGGACCGAGGATGGGGCGGTGGCGGATCTGCAGCCGGCGACGGGGAATTGGGTGTGGCGGCTGATCGAAGGACGGATCAACAATCCGGATGATCAAACGCGGGCCACCCCGTATTACACGCCGGCGGACTTCACCTATGTGTTCAACAATGCCGTCCGCAAGCACTACCTGACGTTCGACTATCAACTCGGATATCAGACGCGGCTCAAGAGCGTCGATCTCGCCGGCCCCCAGGGGACGCGGTCGGTGTTCGTCCTGGACTATGGAGTCGGCGCCGCTTCCATCCCCCGGGCCATGGTCTATCCGTGGACGGGAGCGGGATTGCGAATCCCGTACGATGGAGCGACCGGGCTCATTAAGGCGCACCTCCTGCAGGCGATCTTTTTGCCCGACACCGACGGCGCCGGCACCGGAGGAAAGTGGAAATTTGCGTATTACGCCGGCAATGAGAGTGAGCTCCCGTCGGACCTGAAGTATACCTACACAGTCTCGGGGTCCGGAGGCGGTTCATTCCCTACCAGCCGCGTTGCCGGACATATGCGGCAAGCGCAGTCGCCGACCGGTGGCGGATATCAGTACACGTATCAGCGCCGCGCCTATCCCTACATCCCGTGCAGTCGCTTGAAAGATGCGATCGTGGTCAGTTTCGCCGGCGTTTCTTCCCGGCAGCAAATCGACGAGAACGGCACGGCGGTGGGTGATCCGTGGATCTACAGCGGAACGACGTGGCTGAGGACCGACGGTGCCGCGTGCCTGCAGCCCGTCGAGTTCATCGCCGGTACCCTGCAGCCGCCGCTCAACAGCGTCGAAAAGAACGGGCGTCTGACCGTGGCTTACTACAACTTCGACTTCATGGGAGCGTTCTTCGGCGCACCGTTCTCTCCTGACCGCCCCCATGCCGGTGCCGATGGAACGAACGCCGCCGGCAGCTATCTGTCGGAAGAGACCTACCAGGTCGTCTACAGTGACTTCCGGGAAGGCGCCGATGGGATGAAGCTTCGGAACCTGTTCCCCCAAAAGTACTGTACGAGTTGTGCCGCGGTCACGGCGACCAGGCTGCGCTCGAAATACGTCAAATATGACGAAAGCGGCTATCTCTGCGTCGACGACGATACCGGTAATTGCACGCAGATCAATCTGCGCCAGACGTACTCGCACGAGCACTTCGCCGACGACGGCGATGCCTGGACCGAAACGATCTCGCGCGACTTCGATGGCCTGGGACATTTCCGCGTGCAGGAGCAGATCGGCAATTTCCGCAATGTGACCCGCCCGACCGATAGCGCCACCCCGCTCGACCATCGCCTCGAGTTCACGCTCTACAATCCTTCCGCCGGGACCGGCACGTCGTTCAATGGCAGCACGATTCCGGTCGGAGCGCCGGCGGCCAACGACTATCGCTGGTTTCAACTGGAGACGTTCACTCGCCACCTGGTCGGCGAAGCGTACGAAAAGAAAAACGGCGAGGAATGGTTTCGAATCTCCTCCAGCCTGCATTTCTTCGATCCTCGCACCGGCTTTGAGCGGGCCGTCCGCCTGCTCGAGCCCGGCGTGGCCGCCATGTCCGCGGATCCGCGGAATTTCGCTTTCCCCACCGGCGACAAGGATTTCGTGAAAGTGTTCACGCGCACCTCGATGCCCGTGGATGCCAGCGGCCCCTATACCGTCGTCCAGGAAAAGGATTTCGGCGGCGACACGAGCGATGCCGGAAGCTGGACGGACGGGCTGCCGCCGTCGACCTCCGGGAACCCGGATTATGCAATCAACACCACGTACCGGTTCGGAACGGTCGCAGAGACGACCTATGCGCCGTGTGACCTCGCATTCTTGACGACCTACACCGCCGCGGTGGACAAGAACACCGGATTGGTCCTGAAGGACGCCAATGTCTCCGGAGCGCAGACCTCTTATGGCTATGATGCGCAGAGCCGCATCAAGTCCGTCACGCCTCCGGGCGAGCTCGAGCAAACCTACCAATATTCGGTGCAGTCCGGAGCGGGCACGAATCACGTGTCCGTCAAACGAACGGGTGGTGTGGCGCTGGACTTCGATTATGACCACTTAGGACGGCTGACGACTTCCTCACAGCTCATGCCCCCCCGGAACGCGGCCGAGAGCTCGTCCACTTCGAAGAAGGGCTACAAGTACAACATGGACGGATCGGTATGGCAGGAGACCGTGCCGACGTTCGACAGAGTCGAGAACAGCACGAAGCGGTCTTGGTTCACCTACGACGTGCTCGGCCGCCTGCGCCGGGTCCTGCGTCCGGACGAAACGGACAGCAATTTCACGTACAAGGGCGCGCGCGAGATCCGGACCGATGCCGGCTCGGTTTCGCGCTGGCGCTGGCTCAATTCTTTCGGCGCCGTGGCGGAGGCATACGACGGCGTGGCGCACGCACAGTACGAGTATGGTCCGTTCTCGAACCTCGCGCTGGTGACGACGTTTCCGGACGGCGACGCCGGCAACAAACAGAAACGCGAGTTCGTTTATGACGGACGGCGCGTGCTCAGGACCGAAACGCATCCCGAGCTTGCCGGCTGGACCGTCGCTCATCCCAAATTCGACTCTCGGGGCCACTCGCTGTTGACCCGTTATGTGAAGAGCGGATCGGCCGACCAGGCCTTCAGCGTTGCTTTGCAGTACGATGCGGCGGAGCGTCTGCAGTTCGTCTACAAGCCCGGCAGCGAAACCGCAACCGTCGCGCCGTCGCATTACTGGAAGCGGTTCGACTATTACCCCGCGCCGTGCGACAGCTCGTGCTCCGGAGCAGAGCAGGGCCAGCTCGCGCGCTCGGAGCGCATCAACTATCTGGTCAATCCGAGGCGCACCGAGGAGGGATTGACGATCTCGGTTGCGAACGCGATGCATTACAACTCTGTGAGCGGTCGAACGTCGTCCGTGAACACGACGAGCGTGGCGAATTCCGGGGCCGGCTCCCCGAAGCCGTATGCGCTCAGCATGGGCGGGACTACCTCCTACGCGTGGAGCAATCGCGGAGAGCTCACCTCGATTTCCTATCCCGCGGTGGGCGGCGCCGCGGCGCGAACGATCAACCAGGGTTTCAAGTTCGGTTACCTCTCCACCGTCGCTGACGCCACCGCCTCCAGGACGCTGGCCACGATCGTCTATGCCGCGACGGGCGCCGAAAAAACGATCGGCTTCTCCAATGGCCTCGCGGACGAGATTATGCCCGACAGTTACGGCATGAATCGCCCGAAACGGTACGAGTGGAAATACCGCGCGGCGATCACCGGTGTCGTGAACACGTTGAGCACCGGCGACTATACGTTCGATGGTCTCGGCAACATCAGGACCGTAGGCGAGGACAGCTTCACGTACGACGCCGCGAGCCGTCTCACTTCGGCGACGGTTGGCGGGCGGTCGCAGGCCTTCAAGTACGACGGCTTCGGGAATCTCTGGAGCGTGGATGACGGCGTAGCCACGGAAACGCGCAGCTTCACGGTGGATGCGACGACGAACCGCGTGACGGCGATCGGCGCGCCGCGTTGCGGATCCAATTGCAACGTGAAATACGATACCGCCGGAAACGTCACTGCAGCTCCGGACCTCCGCAACGTGGAGGGCACAGGCTTCACGTTTGCGTTCGACGCGGTCGGATCGATGACCGCACTCTACGCCGCCGCGCCGGTCGCGAATCTGGTCAAGCGTCAATTCGTCTATGACGCGGATGATGAGCGCGTCGGCACGATCGATTTCGCCGCCGCGGACTCGGTGCGGGAGCTGTGGTCGTTCCGCGATCTGGGCAAGCGCGTCATCCGTGACGTCACCCGTGTGCCGGGCGGCACGTGGAACTGGACGAAAGACTATGTCTTCCGCAATGGGACGCTGAGCAGTACGTACAGCGCTCCACTCGCCGCGCCGGCGCTGCAGGACGCACACACCGACCACCTCGGCACAGTCCGGCTTCTCACGAACGGAAATGACGGCACGATTGCCGACGGCCAGCGCAAGTATCTACCCTTCGGCGAGCCGACGGTGAAAACGACCTTGACGACGCGTCTCGCGTTCACCGGTCATGAGCGCGACGATTACGGAAGCGGCAAAGCTGCCTCCGATCTCGACTACATGCACGCCCGTTACTACAGCGCATTCATGGGGCGGTTCCTGTCGGTGGATCGTAAGCGCCGCAGCGCGGCAATTCTCTCGCCTCAAAGCTGGAATCGGTATGCCTATGTCACGAACAACCCGACGAACTTTGTCGATCCCGACGGGCTGGCGAAGATTCTTGGCATCCACAGTAACGTTCCAGCCAACGCGGGTTTGACCGACGGCCACGCATGGATCTCCGTACGGGACACGGAAACGAAAACCGTTCGATTCCTGGGACTCTGGCCGGACGATCATCCGGTGATCCAGCAGAAAGGCTGGGCAAACGGTCCGGGAAGCGACGTTCGCGGAGATATGGAAGAAGAGGTGGTACCAGTGGCTAGCCGTTACTACGAGCTCTCTGACTCTCAGGGCATGAAGCTCACAAAAGTGATTGAAGAAGATGCGCACTGGACGTACACGAATACGTGTGCTGCGTGGGCCTCGGACGTGATATGGGAAGTGGTCGGTGAAGATGTCGACTCAGATGATTTGCTCGGATTCGAAACACCGCGAGAGATCACAGAAAGCATTGAGGAGCTTGAAAAACATGACCCCACATCTCCCGACGTACCAAAGAAACCGAATGCCCAAAAAGAGGCCGGGACGAGCTCCAAACGAAAGTAGCATGTTAGCGTTGGCGATGGTGTTCGGCCTGCTATCCGGCGCGGGATGCCGTTTGAGTTGGCACGAAGTAAAGGCTGCGGATGTTCGGCAGCAGTGGGAGGCCGCCAAAAACAACTCCGCCGACTCATGGTGGTATGCAGGCGACCATGACGGCTATCGGTTCATCGCGAGACAGCGAGGGCCATTCGTCACGCGATACAAAGTTCCCGCTCATGACGTCGAATTGGTAGGTGTAAGCGCGAAGCCTTTATCCCCGCGCAAAGGTTGGGTTTTGCTCGCGGCAGGACAGCTGAAATTCCGTATAACGTCGTCTGCCTCCGGCTAACCGAAGGGCATAACGCTTTGGCGACGCGCGCATCCACCGACAGCGAGCGCGCCCGCGACGATAACGTGGCGATGATGACCGAGTTGCCTGGAGGGTTAGCGCAAACGAACCATTTCACCGGCCCACGTTTACGCCTCCTCCCCCTCACCATGGACCACCACCCGGCCCTATGCCGCATTGGTCTCGAACCGGAACTGTGGCGGCTCACGACCATCGCGGTCGAGACGCCGCAGGAGATGGAGGCCTACATCGCGAAGGCGCTCGCGGCGCGTGATGCCGGCACGGCGATCCCGTTTGTCATTCAGCTCGCGGACGGGACGATCGTGGGGACGACGCGGTTTCACTCGCTCGTCGAAGAGCATCGCCGATTGGAGATCGGCTTCACCTGGATCGCTTCCGAATGGCAGCGCACATTCGTGAATACGGAGGCGAAGTATTTGATGTTGCGGCATGCCTTTGAAGAGCGGGGCATCGAGTGGGTCGAGTTTCGATGCCATGCCGACAATGAACCGTCCCGTCGCGCGCTGCTGCGCATCGGTGCAACCGAAGAGGGAGTGCTTCGACGATTTATGGTCTCGCAGAGGCTCGGGCCACGCGATGTGCGGCTCTTCAGTATCATCGCGCCGGAATGGCCGGCCGTACGCGAGAAGCTCGAAGGTCTGTTGGCGCGGTGAGGTTTGGCTCGTACACCGTATTGCCCGCCGTCGTCGAAGCGGCGCTCGAGCGGCGGCTGGGGAACATCGTCGTCGACGGGCCGGCGACGCGGATCACCCTCGGCTGTTACGCGCTGTTCGCGGGGGACGCACGGAGCGCCGGCGCACGGCGTCTCATCAGCAGCGTCCCGAAGCCCTGCGAGCTCATTTACGACAACGACCCCTCGTGGCGCACGCGAATTCTGGACGTCCTGGGTCCGCGCGTCTGCCGCCGGGACATGGAGGAATTCAGCGCCGCGTTGCTCGAGCTCCCGCTCCTCGAGAAAATCGAAGCCCTGAGGACACGAGACTTTGAGCTCGTGCCGATGAACTCCGAGCTCGCTTCCCGTCTCGATGCCGCGCTCGAACCACACGCCTTGCAGACCTATCCCGACGCCGTCTCGTTTGTGGAAGAGGGCTACGGCTTCGCCGTTCTTTCCAAAGACGGCATTCTTGCCGGCGCGGCAACGTCTTATGCGCGGTCGTCCCGGTATGTCGAGGTGGCGGTGGCGACCTTGCCGGAGTTTCGCGGACACGGCCTCGCCGCCGTCGCCGCCGCGCGATTGGTCCGCAAATGTCTCCAAAAGCACCACGGCCCATGCTGGAGTGCTTCCAATCCCGTCTCGAAACGGCTCGCGGTACGTCTCGGGTTTCGACCGCAGCGCGTCTGCGAAGTGTTGCTGCTTGCGCATTGAGGGTGTGTTGATGGATTCGATCGAGGTCGTCCCTTACAATCCCGCGTACCGGTCAGAATTCGAGCGCCTCAATCGCTCATGGCTCGAAGGCCATGACCTCCTCGAGCCGGTCGACCTCGAATATCTGCAACACCCCGAACGACATATCCTGGCGACGTCTTGACTTCGCATTCCGCGCTGTCCGAAGCCATCAAGCTCTACGAGTCCCTCGGATTCCGCCACGCACCACTGCCACCGGATGTTCGCTACGCGACTGCGAATGTCTTCATGCGCCTGACGCTGCGATGACGGCGAGTCAGGCGACGCGACGCATCGCTCTGCTGATCTCGGCCAGAACGTCGTCGACGTTGGGAGGGAGGCGCTCCGCCAGATTGACGACGATCTTCTGACTCGCCGGCAGCACGATTTCCAGATGATGTCCGCGGGCAAGGAGCGTAAACCCGCGCGCCTGCAGTACACCATCGAGCGCCTCGCGGCGGGCGGCGCACATCGCGCGCATCCGGCGGATATGCGCGGTGAGATGCCCGTCCCTCATGAACCGCGCAAGCACCTGCTGCTCGAACGGCGACACGCCATGTGAGCCTGCCGGAAACGCTGCTGCCAGTGTTTCGGGGACGATGACGTAGGCGATTTCGATGGGAGCGAGAACGCCGGCGAACGTGCCGATGAAGATCACGCGTCCGCTGCGGTCGAGAGCGTGCAGCGACGTCCCTCCGGCCAGCTCTCCGCTTCGGTCGTCCTCGACGACCCATGAATGCCAACGCGCGGCGGTATCGAGGAGCCTGCGGTTCGCCGCGCCCGGTTGGGAAATGCAATGAATGACGCGCGCCGGGCCGTCGAGCTGTTCATTCGTCGAGACCACGCGGTCGCCGCGGTCCGTCGTGGCGTGGAAGACGGCGGAAAGCGCCGCGTCGCGCGTGGGGAAAATCGCCACCTGTTCCGGCTTGCACCGAACGCCGCGCGATGCAGCGAGATGGGCGGAGATCTCGCTCCGAAGCTCGGCGGCAGCGTCGAGTCGAAGACTGTCCATCGACATTCTCCTCGCCACCGACTGCATGCAACCCTTCCACGCTTCGAGCGGAAAGTGCTCGGTCGCCGGCCGCAGGACGTCGTCGACTCGATGGAGGACCGCGCGCCGCGAAGTCCGAAGGTGTGGGTCCGGGGCTGCCGCGCGCACCGGTGTCCGTACCGTGGCCAGACGATTGACGAAACAGCCGGTGCCACGGCGCGACACCACCAGTCCTTCGTCGATGAGACGTTCAAACGCCGCGACCACGGAGGTGCGCGAGACGCGTAGGTCCGAGGCCAGAGTGCGGCTGGAGGGGAGTCGTGCGCCGGCGGGCAAGTAGCCGCCGGTGATGAGGTGCCGCAGCTCACGGTACAGCGACGTACGAATGCTGTCGTCGTCCCGCAAGCTTGCGATCTGTCTCAGGAGTACACCGCGTCGCATTCGAGTGCAATGTGGCACCGGCAGACCCGCCAAATCTTGCAAGCTTCGCGATTTTTGGAAAAAAGGGCGGGTGCACTATGCCGTGTTACCCTCAGGGCATGGTCTGTCCACTGGTTGATTCGACACAAGGCCACGACCTCGTGGTCGCGGCCGCGGGACCTTTCGAGTTCCGGGTGACGGAGTACACGGGCGGCGTTGCGCTTCCGGCGCACCGTCACCAGCGCGCAAAAATGTCCACGGCCCTGCGCGGCGGCTACACCGAGCGCTTTACCTACAAGACGTTCGATTGCACCGGCCGCACTCTCCTCATCAAGCCGCCGGACATCAGCCACGCCGACACGTATGCCGCGCCCTCCACGCTGTGCCTGACGATCGACGTCGGCGAGTCGGCGCTGGACCTGGTGCAGAGCGAATCGCAGCTGTTCGACGGCGCGAAATCGACGCCGCTCATGACACCGCTCATCGACCGGATCGTGACAGAGTTGCGCACCCCGGATGCAGTCACACGGTTCGCTCTGGAAGGACTGGCACTGGAGATCGTCGCCACGGCGACACGCAGCAGCCGCGCCCCGTCACGAGACACGCGCGCGTTCCGCATCGCCTCTGAATTCCTCGACGCGAACCTCGGCGGTTCGCCGAGCGTCAACGACGTTGCTGCAATCGCCGGCGTGCATCCGAAGCACCTGCGCAAACTCTTTCGAGTCCACGCCGGTTGCTCGCCCGTGCAATGGCTCCGCATGCGCCGGATCGAAGAGGCGAAGCGGCGAATCGCGGCGTCCGAGGCGCTCGTGGACGTCGCGCTCGCCCTCGGCTTTTACGACCAGAGCCATTTCACCACCGCCTTTCGACGCGAAGCCGGCATGACGCCGACCCAATTCCGCCGCGCCCTAACCTCCCTCGCGAAGTAGCCAGACCGGCTGAATCGATCGCGTCCGGAGCGACGGGATGGAAGCAGCCGCGAACGCAGCGAGGAAGAGCACGGCGCCGATGACGGCTGCGGACTGCCATTCGATCGTCGCATTGCCGGAGACGAGCGCCGAGGCGAAGCGTTGTCCGGCAAACGAAAGCGCGGCGCCGGCCAGAAGTCCGATCGACACCGATCGAATCGCCCGCCCGATGACTTCACGCCGGATGTCGCGCGGCGTCGCGCCGAACGCCAGACGCACTCCGATCTCGCGCGTGCGGCTCATCACCGCGTAGGCGGTCATGCCGTAGATTCCGACGGTCGCGAGAACGAGCGCGATCAGGCCGAAGCCCGTCAGCATCAGCATCTGCAGGCGCTCGCTGCCCACGGCGTCGACCATCAGGTCCGCGAGCGCGGCTTCGCTCGAGGGCGTGAGGTCGCGATCGAGAGACCACACCGCGCGCCGCACCGGATCCCGCATCGCCAGCGGATCGCCTTTGGCGCGCATGACGAGCGTCATATAGATGTTGTTCGTCTGCAGATACGGCGAGTAAAACGTCGGCCGGGGCTTCGCCGCGGGCCCATCGTCGTACACGTCGGGCGCGATGCCGATGACGACGGACGGCTTCGCCGGCGGAGTTCGGAGAAGCCGTTTGCCGAGCGCGTTTTCGCCGGGGAACAGTCGTTTGGCGAGCGACGCGTCGATGATGGCGACGGGCGGAGAGTCGAGCGTGTCGGTCTCGTCGTACGCGCGGCCGGCGATGAGCGGAATGCGCATCGTGGTGAAGTAGTGCGGCGTGATGCGGCGGAGATTCACCGTCATCAGCTCCGGAAAGCGATCCGACGCCACCACCGTGCTGGTCGTGCTGTCGGGAGAGAAAAAACAGGTGGTCGTGGCCGCGGTCTCGACGCCGGGGATGGCCTCGACTCGCCGGATCAGCTCGCGCGCGAACGCCGCGCGTCCGGCCTTGTCGTACTTTGGCGAGAGCACGAGCTCCGAGACGAGCACGCGATTCGGATCGAAGCCGAGGGACGTGCGCTGCAGCGCGCGGAACTCGCGGATCATCGCCGTGGCGGCGAGCAGCAGGGGAACGGCGAGCGCGACTTCCAGGATGATGAAGAGCTCGCGCAGCCGCGTTGCCCGAACGCTCGACGAGGCGCGCGTGCCTTGTTCGTTCAGCGCGCTCGTCAGATGCGTCTTCGTTTCCCGCAGCGCCGGGACAACGGCCACCAGCAACGCCGTCGCCGCCGCCAGCGCGCACAGAAACAGCGGCACGACCCACGCCCGCTCCACCGGCGTCGTCAGGTTCGCGTCCGCGGAGTGCCGCAGAAGGACGCGCAGTGCGGCACTGCCGAGAACCATGCCGGCAACCGCTCCGATGGTGGTGATCATCAGCGTCTGCATCAGGCGATAGCGGAGGACGGCCATGCGTCCCGCGCCCAGCGCGAGGCGCAAGGCCGTCAACCCGCGCTCATCGGCGATCTGCGCGGAGAGCACGCTCGCGACATTGATGCACGCGAGGATGTGGACAATCGCCACCATGAGCCACAGGATCAGCAGGCTGTGGCGGCGGTCGCCGAAGGCCGCGTCGCGCAGGGTCTTCATCTTCGCGGTGTGATTTTTTTCGACATCCGGATACTCGCGGGCCAGATCGGCGGTGATCCGCCGCAGCTCGAGCAGTGCTTCCCGCGCCTCGACGCCGTCTTTCAGCCGTCCGAAAACGGCGTAGGCTCGCGAGGACGGCGTCGGCATGTTCGCGGGACTCAGCCCGGCCGGAATGAACAACTCCGGCTGCGGCGTCACGGCCGCGACTTCGAACGAACGCGGCAGCACTCCGATGATTTCCGTCGGATGGCCGTCGAGAGAAATCGTCCTGCCGATGGCCTGGGCGCTGCCGCCGAAGCGGCGCTGCCAGCAGCCGTGCGCCAGAATGGCCACGCGCGCGTTGGGCACGTCGTCTTCGCGCGTAAAGTCGCGGCCGAGCGCGGGCCGGACGCCGAACAGCCGGAAGATGCCTCCGGTGACCAACGCGCCGGCGACGCCCTGAGGATCGCCGTCAGCGCGCATCGTCATGTAGATGTTGCGCACGCCCTCGATGGCGGCGAATTTCGAGCTGCGCTGCTGCCACTGCACAATCTCGAGGCTGCCCGAGGGTCCCTCATCCTCCACCTTGTCGGGGCCTACGAACGCGGTGATCGGCACGCGAAGGCGATCGGCGCGGACGTAGGGGAGGGGACGCAGCAGCGTGCGGCTGATGACGGTGAATACGGCGACATTCGCGGCGAAGCCGAGCACCAGCATCGCCAGCGCGATGAGCGGAACGAGCGGCCGGCGCCGGAACGACGACAGAATGCTGCGGATCTCGTGAGCGAGCAGTGCGTTCATGAGGCCCTCCCGACCCCGTGCAGCGTCTCGGCAGGCGCGGCGAGCTGTCCATCGAAGAGCCGCACCGTGCGATCGGCGTGCTCCGCGTAACGCAGGTCATGCGTCACCATGCAGACCGTCGCTCCGCCGCGATGAAGCTCGCGGATCAGTTCCATCACCGTCTCGCCGTTTTTCGAATCGAGATTGCCGGTCGGCTCATCGGCCAGAAGCACCTGCGGCTTTCCGACGATCGCGCGCGCCACCGCCACCCGCTGCTGCTGGCCACCCGACAACTGCGCCGGGTAGTGCTTCGCGCGGTGATCCATGCCGACGCGCGTCAACGCATCGGCAACCGCATCCCTCCGCTCGCTCGCGGCCACGCGCCGGTACAGTAGTGGAACGGCTACGTTCTCGGCGACGGTCAGGTCCCCGATGAGGTTGAAGTTCTGAAAGATGAATCCGATCTTCCGGTTGCGGACGCCCGCCAGTTCCGTCGGTGAGGAGGAGTCGAGCGGCTGGCCTTCCAGGACGTACTCTCCCGACGTTGGGACGTCGAGCAGCCCGAGGATCGACAACAGCGTCGACTTGCCACAGCCCGAAGGACCGGCGATGGAAACGTACTCTCCCCGGCCGATCGTCAGATCGACCTCCGAGAGCACATGGGTTTCGACTTCGTCGGTTCGAAAAATCTTGGTGACGCGTTTCAGTTCGATCAGCGGCGGGTTCATTCAGTCTCCTCAGTCTTTGACGGTGATGCGATCGAAGCGATCGAACGCGGTGGTATCGGAAAGAATCACGCGGTCGCCCGGTGCGAGGCCCTGCAGGATCTCGACGGAGTCGAAGGACGTGCGTCCCACGCGCACCGTCGTGCGGACCGCCGTCCTGCTGCCGGGCAGCAGTTTGAAAAGAGAGATCGTGCCCTTCGGTGAGGCCTGCACGGGCCGGCCGACATAGATCGCGTTGGCGATGTCGGCGATCTCGATCTTGCCTTCGACCGACAGATCGGGACGAACACCGGCAGGCAGCGATCGCGGCAGCGCGACGTCGATCGTAACGCTGCCGTTCCGCACCGCCGGATCGATGCGCGCGACCGTCCCGGCGACGATGCCGTTGTGCGTATCCACGGCCGCGCGCTGTCCGTTCGTGATGGAGGAGGCCTGCACCTCGGAGACCTGCAACACGGCTTTCAGCGGCTCGGGAGCGGCGACCCGGGCCAACACCGCGCCGGCCGTGACGCGCTGCCCCGGCTCCACGGCGATTTCCTGAACGATCCCCGCACGGCCGGCGTGAACATGCAGAGCGTCCCGCTGCTGTCGTTTCAGGGCTACGAGTGCACGCATCTGTTCGACCCGTGCCGCCGCGACTGCGACGTCGGCTTCCAGGTTGTCCTGCGCGAGGTGCAGGCGTTTCTCTTCCACATCGGCGCGCGCGGCGAGCTGCACCTCTCGTCCCTGAGAGAACTTCAGCATGACCGGCGAGATCAGGCCGGCTTTCGCGAGCTCGCTGTCCGTCGCGGCGCGCAGCCGGCCTTCTTCATAGTCGGCGCGGGCGTCGGCCGCGGCGGCCTGTTGCGCCAACAATGCGCTGCGGACCTGGCTGCGGCGCGTTTTCAGCTCCGCTTCGGCGGCGCGCAACTGCAGCTCGGCGTCCAGGGCCGCTTGCTGCAACTCCGGATTCTGGATCTCCAGCAGAACGGTATCCGCCTGCACTTTCGTGCCCGCGAGCGTGGCCACGTTTTCCACCCGTCCATCGACCGCAGCCGCGATCCATTGCACATCCACCGGCGCAAGCACGCCCGCCGCGTGCACCTGGATCCGCAGAGTGCCGCGCCGGACGGTGTCGATCCAGGCCTGCGAGCGGCTCAGTTGAGGCGTGGGAGTGGTCTGCCGCGACAGCACGGCTGCGGCCACGAACAGCAGCGTGACGGCGATTGCAATCCCGATCGTGATTTTTCGTTTTCTCTGCTGCGCACCGTCGTTCCGAGCGATGTCCATGGCCGGGACATGTTCGCCGCGAAAGGAGCCGCAGCCAGTGCCACTCGAAGCCCCCCGGACCAAGCCACCGGTGGCCATGCCGTTGGTACGCCGGTGGCCTCTTCGCGGCTGCACGTCGGTATCGTCCGTACAGGATGGAACCCAACTTCCGATGAGTGTGATCCGTGCCGTGATCGTCGACGATGAGCCGCTCGCAGCGGCAGGTTCTCATGCGCGAGTCCGACGTGCAGATCATCGGCGAGTAGGGGGATGGTGCGGTCTTCCTGCGCGAGGTCCAGCGGCTTGGTCCCGCGCGGTATTCCTCGACATCGAAATGCCTGCGCTGAACGGATTCGAGGTCATCGAACGGCTGCGATCCGTCGGTCCGCCGCCGGCCCTCATTTTCGTCACGGCATTCGACAGCTACGCGGCGCGCGCGTTCGATGTCGAACCGGTCGATTACATCCTCAAGCCGTTCGACGGCGCCCGAGTCCGCAGGGCCCTGACGCGCATTCGGCGCAAGGTGGCCTCCGAGACGGGCGCCGCGTCCTCCGGACGTCTCCACACTCGCTTTGCGATCAAGCGCGACGAGAAGATTCAGATCGTTCGTGCCGACGACATCCACTGGCTGGAAGCCGCGGGCAATTACACCCGGATCCATCTCGCCGACGGCGCCCATCTGATCCGCAGGACGTTGAATAGTTTTGAACAGGATCTCGATCGTTGGCGCTTCGTGCGCATCAGCCGGTCCGCCATCGTCAATCTCGACCGCGTCGTCCAGCTGCAATACCTGTTTCGGCGATCGATCGGAGTTCTCTTGCAGGACGGAACGCGCCTGACCTTGAAGGGCGCCTACCGGCCTCGCCTCGACGCTCTGGTGCGGGGCATCTGACCCTCTGGTGAACCAGCTCACGCCGGCGATCCATGCCATTCCGCAGCTGAATCGAAAACTGGCGGCGATCTGGCTGTTGATCGCGGTTCACGATTACGCGCTCTATGTTGTTTTCCTCGACCGCGGCCAGCTGCCGCACAGCCGGCTGCTCCCGTTCGTGCTGGCGCGTGCCATGCTCTGGTTCGGCGTTTCACGCCTGCTGTTTTTCGTGACTGACGCCGTAGCGCCGCGCGGCCGGCTGTTCGGGTCGGTCGTCCTCACGGCGACGCTGCTGGCGATGACGTTTCTGACTCTCGGATTCAACGCCGTGTTCCTGTCGCGAATCCTCTGGCGCGGCGTTCCTCTGAGCTCCGTCCTGCTGAACTTGTTGGTGTTCGACTTCCACGCCTGCTGGCTGTGGATCGCCATGATCATGGCCATGGGTCTCGGAATCCGGATCTGGCAGCAGCGGGAACAGAGCGCGCTGCGCAAGATCCAGCTCGAGACGGAGTTGACGCGGGCAATGCTCGGCGCGCTCTCGCATCAACTCGAGCCGCATTTCATCTTCAATACACTCACCGGCGCCGCGGCGCTGTGCCTGCGCGACGTTCCTGCGGCCCGGTCGATGATCGGCGGCCTGCAGCAGCTGCTCGGGTATTCGCTCGGCAGCCGGGAGCCCGATACGGTCCCCCTCCGCGCCGAGCTGGAATTCATCTTCGCGTACCTGCGGCTCCAGCAGATGCGCTTCGGCGATCGTCTGATCGTGCGGCAAGGAGACGTGACCGAAGCCGCGCTCGAGTGCAGCGTGCCGAGACTGGTTCTGCAACCGCTCGTGGAGAATGCGATCAAGTACGGCGTTGGCCGCGCGAACGAGAGCGTCACCATCGACGTCTCCGCGCGCGTCGTCGGAAGGGAATTGCTCATCGCGATCCGGAATAGCGAGCATGGACCTGTCGCTGAGGCGGGCGCCGGAATCGGCCTGGCTGGAGTTCGTGCGCGCCTCAGCCTCGTGTTTCCCGAGGCGCATGCCATCAGGCTGCGGCGGGATCCGCGGACCTCGAGCGTCGCGGTGGAGGTGTGGATGCCGGCAATCCCTTCTCGAAGAAGTACCTCTACCCCGTGAGCCAGCGCTTCAGTCTCGCCTCGCGGCGAAGCGGATGGGTCGGGACGGCTGCGGTCTGGCTGTGCATCTATGGGACGAAGCTGTTTCGCTGGTCCGTGGGAGGACGCCCCGGGGACGTGGTGCTCCCGCTGCCGCGGGAGTTGGCGTATCTCGGCGGCAACTGCCTCGCCTGGATGGCTCTGACCATGTTGTTGTTCTGGGTCATCGAAAACCGTCGCACCGCGACACGCCGCCTCTCGTTCCTGTGGGGCATTCCGATTGTGGCGTTCCTCGCATCGTGCATGGTCTCGCTGGGGGCGGCGCTGCGGATCGCGATCGGCCGTCAACGAGTGGACGACGCCTTCGCCGCTGCGTTGCAATTCGATTTTCTTCCCCAGTTGCTGTATGTCGCGGTCATTCTCGCGATCGGCTACGGCATCCGAGCAGCGGTCGCCGCCGACGAGGAGAGGCTGATCGCCGCGCAATTCGAAGCGGCACTGGCCCGTGCAGAATTGACGGCGCTGTCGGGAAAACTGCGGCCGGACTTCATCACGCTGGCGCTCGGCCGCATCTCGGAGGTCATGCCGGCCGATCCGCGCCGCGCGCAAACGCTCCTGGCGCGTCTGGGAGAGCTTCTCCACGCCGTTCTCCGCCATCGCCGCAACCCGTCCGTGCTCCTGGATGACGAGGTCCGGCTCGTGAAACACCTTCTGAAGTTCCAGCGCCGCTCGTTTCCCACGACCTTCTTCTATCAGATCGCGATTGCGCCGATGGCTCGGGGAAGGCACATGCCGGCCTTCTTGCTGCATTACATCGTGCAACACGCCATCATTGACGGAGCCGCGCGTTCGGGTGCTTCACAGCGCCTCTTCCTCCGGCTCGATGCGGACGGCGATCTGCTTCGCGTGCAGCTGCAGGTCACCGGCGACGGCGAACCGTCCGAACCGGCGGCCGCGGAAATGGAGTCTCTTCGATCTCATCTCGCGCATTGCTGTGGTGAGCGCTACCGGCTCGAACGCCGCGCGCACACGGTTGGCCGCGGCTATACGCTGGACTTGCTGCTGCCCGCCGAACCGGTGTGAGCACATCGTGCTATTCGCCGCATAAAGCCTTCGGCTGATCGCTGCTCTTGCGCAAGACGTCGACGTAATAGCTCATCAAGCTGCGCGTGAATTTCTCGTCGTCCGAGGTCAACGGCTTGACGGCGGTCGTCCAGCGGTTGATACACAGCTCCTTTGCATCGGCGCTCCTGGCACACGCCAGCAGCTCGCTGAAGGCGCGGCGGTAGATCTCGAACTGGTGCTTCGTCAGTGGAGCGCCATGGCCGGGAATGACCACGTCGAATTTCAGGGCCGACAGTTTGTCGAGGGCCGCGTTCCATTTCGCCGGACAGGCTGTATCGAGAAGATCGATCAACCGGCACTTCGGCCTCGAATGCTTCTTTCGCTGCGCCGCGTCTTTCGGCGATTGCAGCATTTGCTGAAGCTGCTGGCGATAGTTCGAGAGAAATCCCGTCAAGGCTGCTTCCAGGGCATTGCTTGCATACACGCGAACACCCGGGTATGCCGCGCGAATGGCCGCGTTGCCGCCGATGTGGTCCAGGTGCCAATGCGTATTGACGACGGCGACAATGGGCCGCCCGGAGCTTTTCGCGAATTCGAGAATTTTCTGGGTATGCGCAACATGGCGGCCTGTATCGACGACAATGAGTCCCTCGGGCGCATCGAGCAGCACAGTGTTGCCGTCCGGTTGGGTGCCTGGCGTGAACGTGCCGCGGAGGAGTCGAATCCCCGGGACTTCGAATTGCGCCATGGCCACTGGCGCGGCCAGCAGAGCCATAATCAGGAGTGCGAAAGCAACGCGCCGCATCGGCGCATCATACAGGACAGCTCCAGAGCGCGAATCCGCCGGCTCGCGGTTGTTGCCGATTCTTCGCTCTTCTGTACGACGATGGTTCGTCGCGCTGTCCTAATTGGACGAGAATTTACTAGCCGGGACTCGCCGAGAGCGCGTAATTTCGATGGATGCGAGTGACGAGATGACGAGACTCAAGATCGGTGTCTGCCAGCTTCCGACGGATGTGTCACCGGATTCCGATGCCTGGAAACAACTGTGCGGGATCGTGCGGCAGGAAGCGCCATTTCTCTTTCTGCTGAACGAGATGCCGTTCGGCCCATGGATCGCAGCAGGCGCGGACTTCGACGAAATGCTGTGGAACGAGTCCGTGGAGGCAGACGAGCGCGGGATGCGTCACCTGCACGAGCTCGGAGCGACCGTGGTCGCGGGCACGCGTCCACGACGAACCGGATCGCTGCGCACGAATGAGGCATTCATCGGCAGCGAGCCCCTCCATACGAAGCAGTACTTTCCGGACGAAGAGGGGTATTACGAGGCGCGCTGGTTCGACGCCGGCGAGCGGCACTTCCGCGTTGGCTCCGCAGGTCCACTCCGGTGCGGATTCCTCATTTGCACGGAGCTGATGTTCAACGAGCACGCGCGGCACTACGGACGCGCCGGCGCGCACGTGATCCTCGTGCCCCGCGCCACCGGCGTCTCGCTCGATCGCTGGCTCGTGGCGATGCGCATGGCCGCCATCGTGTCGGGTTCGTACGTCTTGTCGTCGAACCGTTCCGGCACCGGCGCGCAGGGCCAGCTCTTCGGCGGCTCTGGCTGGATCATCGATCCCTGGGGAACGCTCGTCGCCGCAACCTCTGCGGACACGCCGGCCGCATTTCACGAGCTGGACACCGACCTCGTCGCGCAGGCGCAACGCGAATACCCCTGCTATGTAAAAGAGACGCTGTGATTCGGTCCCGAGCGCGTCGCTCCGCGTGGCATCTCGTTTGTGGACTCGCACCGCTTCAGAGTCAACTTAGGCCGAGCACCACGGACGGCCCCGACAAGGGCCGTCCCGTGGTTCGCTCAATTGCCTACTTAGAATCGTAGCCTCAACACTGCCACCGCTCCGATGAGCGCCGTAAAAATGCCGAGCATCAGCGTGCTCAGCGTGGGCGCTCCGGCCGCCGTGCCGGCAACAGCGAATGCAGTCGCATTCGCGCTGCCGTTCACCGCGGGGTCATCTGTGACGGCGCTCGTTTCATTCGTGCCGTTCCCATCCTGGTCGTAGACGAGGGAGCCTTGATTCGAGATCGTTGTTCCGGGCGGGACGGTGGAATGGATCGTCGCGTGAATCGTGATCGTCACCGACGCATTGGCCGCGAACGCGCCGTTCCACGTCACGGTGTTGGTCGCGATTGTGGCCACCGCCGTTCCTGACGTCGCAGTCGCACTGACGAGCGTGAGCGTGGACGGAAGAACGTCGGTGAATTCGTCTCCCGGGTTATCTGCGCGCGCACCGTCGCTGCTGTTGGTCAGCGTGATCGTGTAAGTCACGTTGCCGCCGGGGAGGAAGGTGCCGCTGGCGGTCTTTGTCCCGGTGATGGTTGCGCTGGCGGAGGCGTTGACGGTTGTCGTCGTCGTCGCGCTTTCCGATCCCGGGCTCGGGTCGGTGCTCGCCGAACTGACCGTTGCCGTGTTCGTGAGCACGCTGCCGCCGGCAACTCCACTGCCCACGTTCGCGACGATGGTGAACGTCGCACTGCCGATGCCGAAGGAGGCGATGCTGCAATCGACGGTGCCGTTTGCGCCGGCTGCCGGCGTAGTGCACGTCCAACCCGATTGCGCCGCGACGGAGACAAAGGTCGTCCCTGTCGGCAAGGCATCGATCACGTGCGCGTTGGCCGCGTTGCTCGGGCCGGCGTTCGTGGCCGTGATGGTGTAAGTGAGGTTCGATCCGGCCGCGACGGGATCCGGCGAGTCGGACTTCGTCATCGAGAGATCGGCAATGCCGGGACCAACCGTGGTGGTCGTAACGCCGTTTTCGTTGCCCGTGTTCGGATCGGTCGTCGCGGACGACACGGTCGCGGTGTTGGTGAGGATGGATGACGGCACCGCCGCGGAGCTGAGGTTCACGACGAGCGTGAACACCGCGCTGCCGGCGCTGAACGTGGCGAGGTTGCAGGTGACGGTTCCGCCGGAGCCGACCGCGGGCGTGGTGCACGACCATCCTCCCGGCGACGAGAGCGAGACGAACGTCGTTCCCACGGGAAGCGTGTCGCTCATCTGCGCGCTCGTCGCGTTGCCGGGACCGGCGTTCGTGACGTTGATGGTGTAGGTGAGGTTCGAGCCCGGCGTCACCGGATCGGGCGTGTCGGACTTCGATGCGGAGAGATCGGCGCTCGCCGTTCCCGTCGTCGTGGTCGCGGTCGCATCCTCGTTGCCCTCAGTCGGGTCAGCGGTTGCCGAAGACACCGTCGCGGTGTTGCTCAGGACCGTCGCCGTCGCGACGGTGGAGTCGACATGGACGACCAGTGTGAAGACTGCATTGCCCGGCACGAACGTCGCGATGCTGCAGTCGATCGTGCCGCCCGCGCCAACGGCCGGCGTGGTGCAAGACCAGCCTCCGGGCGAGGAGAGCGACACGAACGTCGTGCCGGCCGGCAGCGTGTCGGAGAGCTGCACGGTCGACGCGTCGCTCGGCCCGTTGTTCGTGACGGTGATGGTATAGGTGAGATTCGTTCCCGGCGTGACGGGGTCGGGCGTGTCGACCTTCGTGATGGCCAGATCGGCCGACGCGGCGCCGACGGTCGTCTGCGCACTGCCGCTTTCGTTGCCGGTGCTCGGGTCGGTCGTCGACGAGGCGACGTTGACGGTGTTCGAGATCGCCGTGGATTCGGCGGTCGACGGCGCGACTCGCACGACGAGCGTGAATGCCTCCGTCCCCGGCACCATGAGCGCGTTGCTGCACGTGACGGTTCCATTCGTGCCGACCGCCGGAGTGGTGCACGTCCATCCTCCCGGCTGCGCGAGCGAAACGAACGTGGTTCCGGCGGGCAAGGCATCGGACCACTGCACGTTGGATGCTGTGCTCGGCCCGTTGTTCGTCAGCGAGATTGCGTAACTGATGTTGGCCCCCGGCGCCACCGGATCGGGCGTGTCGACCTTCGCGATCAGCAGATCGGCGCTCGCGGTTGCGACGGTGGTCAGCTCCGTATCGGCTTCATTGCCGGTGCTCGGATCCGAAGTCGTCGATGATGCGGTCGCGGTGTTCGACAACACCGTTCCCGTCGTCGTCGACGGATCGACGTTCGCGATCAGCGTGAACACCGCGCTCCCCGGCGCCAGCGTGGCGATGTTGCAGGTGATCGTGCCGTTTGCTCCGGCCGCCGGTGTCGTGCAGCTCCAGCCGCCCGGCGAAGAGAGCGAGACGAATGTCGTTCCCGCCGGTAGCGCATCGGACAGCTGCACGGTCGATGCGGTGCTCGGCCCCGCGTTCGTGACCGTGATGGTGTAGGTGAGATTGGAGCCCGGCGTGATCGGATCGGGAGAGTCGGTCTTCGTCGTCGAGAGATCGGCGCTGGCCGTGCCGACGGTGGTCGTTTCGGTGTCGCTTTCGTCGCCGGGCGAAGGATCCGAGGTCGTGGAGGTGATGGTTGCCGTGTTCGAAAGAACGGTTCCGGCGGCAACCGACGGACCGACGTTGACAATCAGTGTGAATCCCGCGCTGCCGGCAGCGAGTGACGTGGCGGTGCAGCTGATCGCGCCGCTGTTCCCGGCACCCGGATCGCTGCACGTCCATCCACCCGGCGACGCCAGCGAAACGAACGTCGTTCCCGCCGGCAACGTGTCGGAAAGAGACAAGCCGTTTGCGGTGTCGGGACCGTTGTTCGTCACCGAGATGGTGTAGGTGAGGTTCGATCCGGGCGTGACCGGATCGGGCGAATCGGCCTTCGTGAGCGTGAGATTCGCGCTCGGCGACGATTTGAAATTCGCGCCGACGACCGGCGAGCCGGCGGTTTGATACCAGACGCCGAATGCCTGCGCCGGAGGGACGTAGCTGCCCGGCGTGAACTGCGCCGGCGAAACGGCGAACACGCGCGTGTTGCCCGTGCCGCCGATGGAGCCGCTGCCGTCGATGGTGAAGAGCGCGGTCGCGCTCTTGTTCGGCGGATTCTGATTCGCAGCCGCGTCGTCGGCGACCATGTCCAGCAGCGACGATCCGTTGTTCGTCATCGCCGCGCTGATCGTGACGTCATCGGTCGAGCGCAGCACGACCGGATTCGTCGTCGCGGGAATCGTAAGCGGCTGCTGCACGACGACGTTTCCATCCGCTCCCGTTCCCCGGCCGCGCAACGTGACCGATCCGCCGGAAACGTTGTCCACCAATCCGCCCGCCACATTGTCGGAGACGAAGCGGGGCCAGAACTGCGCGTTGTTGATCGTGACGCTCGTCGATGGAGTCGCCGTCGTGAAGTCGAGCGTGCCGGTGTCGAGCGAGACGTTCGCGCTGCTGATGGTCGCCGGCGAGAAGATCATGTGGCCGATGCGCCAGATGTCGGTTGGTCCGTCGATGAGATTCGTTTCCTTTGCCACGGAGACGGTCACGCTGCCGGTGCTGTTGCCCTGCGTTCCGAACGCGGTCGAGCCGGCGTCGTACGGCTCGCCGCCGTGCCCGATGTATGCGTACGATCCGTTGTCCGTCGTGCTGCCGCCGGCGAGAATCAGATCGCCGCAAGGCAGCGTTCCCGGCACCGCGCAGGTGACGCCGGTGGTGGTGACCTGAATGTTTCCCGATGTCGGGCCGAGCGACGCCGTTCCCTGCGCGCGCGTGATGATCGACGGACCGCCGTTGCCGATCTGCGTGTAAGAGATCGCCGCGGTGGCGCCCGTCGCGCCGCGCATCTCGATGCTCGAGGCCTGTACCGTGATGTTGCCCGCCGCTCCGCCGAGCTGGGCAAAGATCGGCGTCGGCGTTGCGGCGCTGGGCGGCTGGGACCAGAGCAGCCCGCCGTGGCCCACCTGCACGTACGACGTCTGGCCGACGCCGCCGAGCATTCGCAGTTCGCGGGCGACGGTCAGTTGCAGGGACGAGTCGGGAATCGCCGCGCGGTTGGCGCTGCCGGTGAATGCGGACAAGGCGTATCCACCGTGTCCGATTTGCACCGGACGGAACGTAAAGGTGGTCGTGTTGCCGAGAGCCTGCAACGTTGCATCGCGGCCGACGTTCACGGTCATGGAGCCGCCGGACGCGCCGTAGGTGCCGAGAGCGTGAATGGCGCCTCCGTGTCCGATCTGGCTGTAGCCCGAGGTGACGCCGCCCTGCATCAGGAGATCGCGGCCGGCACTGAGGTTGATGCTGCCGCTCTGCGCTCCGATCGTCGACGGCGTGAACGTCGTGTTGCCTTCATCCGCTGTCGTGTTCAGCGCGCCGCCGTGCCCGATGCGCGCCTCGGCGATCGAGAACGATCCGCGCGCGTCGAGCGTGATGTCGTTCGTGATCGTGACGCTGATGTTCCCGCTGATGTTCCCTTGCACGGAATGTCCGAATTTGGCGCTGCCGCCGTTTCCGATCATCGCGTGCGCCTGCGGCGCATCGGCGACGACGAGCGGGACGGGTGCGACCTGGATGAGCAGCGAGTCGCCTGTGACCGTGACGTCGCCGCTCACGTTGCCGCGCGAACCGCCCCGATTGCAGCCGCCTCCGTTTCCGATCTGCGCATACGCCGACCTCGGTCCGGAGAGGACTTGAATGGCGCCGCCGGCAGAGACTCTGACGTTGCCAGCCAGGTCTCCCTGGCTGGTCGCGAGATTCCTGGCCGGAGTGGAGGAGTTCACGTTGCTTACGCCTCCATGTCCGATCTGTGCGAACCGGAGCTCGGTATTCCCGGCGGGACCACCGTTGCCGGCGGCCACGGTGACGTTTCCCTTCGCTGTGACGCGAATTTCGCCGTTGATGTTCGCAAGGGGACTCGGCGGCGCTGCCGCGCTGCGATAGCCCACCATCGCGAATGCTTCGTTGCTGTTCGTGTCGGTGCTCCCGAGGACGTAGACGTGACGCGCGGCGATCACTGAGTCCTCGATGCGGCTGCCAAAAGCGATGCCCGGCGCGCCGAGTCCGGCCGGTCCGAGAATGTAGGCGTCACCGGTTCCGGCTCCATAAACGGAGCTCGGGAGCGGATCGGCATCGAGGGCACTGAACGTCGTTCCATCCCATCCGGCGATGCCGACCAAACTGCCGCCCGCCGCGCCGCCTGCGTTCTGGACATTCGCGCGCACGATCAGATCGTCGTGGGCGAGAAGCCACAGGAAATGGCTGCTGCTCCATACCACCGGCGCCTGCACTTCGATGTCGCCGCCCGTTCCGTCGAGGATCGTCACGAAGCCTGCCGGCAGTGTGATGCCGCTCGCTGAGCCGCCGGCGACGGTGTGCACGATGACGTCGTTTGTGGCCAGGAGTGTCACGAGATTGGTTGCATCGAGTTGGCCGGTGTTCGCACTCGGGCTACGCGTCGATGCCGTTCCGCTCGTGCCGTTCGCGACGTTCGTATCCGTTCCGGAAAACGAGCCGATGACCATGTTGCTCGGATCGAGCCGGATCAAACCGCCGGCGGTATCGGCGGGACCGTCGAAGCGCAGACCGCTCCGCGCTTCCACTTCGATCCGGCCTTTCCCGCGCGCGAAGAGAGATCCCCGGGCGAGAACGCGGTCCGCGGCGAGCAGCACGCGGCCGCCCTGATCATCCGCACCGCTGGCGTCGATCGACGTGGTTTCATCGATTTCGATGACGCCGTCTGGATCGTTGCTGCGGAGCTCGACCTGACCGCCCCGTGCCGCTGATACATCGAGGTGTGTGTCTTCCAGCCGGATCGACGGCGCTTCAATGCGCACATGCGTTCCCGGAGCTCTCAGTTGCCAGTGCTCCGCCACGACCGTTCCTCGGCTGCGGATCGTCACCGTTCCTGCCGGCAATGTCCACGCACCGGAAAGCCGCACGTCGCCGTCGAAATGCACTTCGACTTGTCGGTGCGCGGTCAGCTTGGCGGAAAGCGTTCGAGGGTCGAGTTCCCGCTTCGCGGAACCGGCCAGGACGACCGGCGTCAGGAGCGCAAGGAGGAAGTAATGCCAGCAGGCGAGGCGCAGCTTCATGCTCTAAATCCTTTGTTTCGAGAGATTTGGAGATGAGACCCTAAGGGCGGGCGCCTTCCCGGCTCAACAGCGTTGGGATGAGACCGGCGTTTGCGGGGATGAAGGTGGCGGTCGGCGTGACGGTCGGTATTTGGTTCGCGTCCGTGGGACCGCGTCGTGATGGTTTCACAACGCAGTAGAGGTTTTCGCTGTCACTCGACATGCTGCGTTCGAAATCGCAACGCGGCCACCCCCGCCGGCCGAACCATCCCTCAAAGTGCGCGTCTATCCCCGGCTCTGTACCCCTCTTCCCCCGGATCTTGGCTGCCATCTTCAACCGTCCCTTACCGTAAAGGCGCCCGAGGCGCTCCACGTACAGGGCTTTGACGATGAACCATTTCAACTACCCCACCAATGACGGAGAAATCACCTTCACGATCTCCACGGCGCATTTCATTGTCGTGGAAGTTCTGTACCGCCCAGGTCGTGAGGCGACGCTGTCTGCTCGCGAGACACCGCTCCTGGTGTTCGCCGTGGCCGGGGAATTCATTGAGGTCGACGGGAGGCAAGTCCACGGCGATGACGGGACGGTGTTGATTCTCGAGGCGAACGAAAGCTGTTCATTGGAATTTCAGCAGGAAGCACGCCTGGTCATCGTGACGACGCCAACTGCGACCGCTTCGATCGAAACGATCTCGTTGTTGGAAAGCCGGCGCTGTTTGCGCCGTTCGGCACTGAAGCCTCTTCTGCGGAACATCTGGTGCGAAGCCCGTCGTAGCGATGCTTCAGCGCGGCTGGCGCTTGATGGAGCAATCTTCACGCTCCTCGCCGAACTGCTTCGAGTGTTCACGCGTCCCCAGTCGCCCAGTCGTCTGAGCCGGTCCTTGCGATTGCTCCATAGTGCCGGTGATGAAGCAATCGGCATTGCGGAGCTTGCCCGTATCAGCGGCATGTCCGTTCACGCGTTTGCTTATGCATTCAAGGAGGAGACCGGCGCGACGTTCGTCGCCTATCGCCGCCGCCTGCGAGTGGAGCGCGCCAAGGAGCTGCTCCGCCAGACCGCCAGATCTGCGCGAGAGATCGGCCTCGCGGTCGGATTCTCGGATTATGGCCATTTCAGCCGCGTATTTACCCGATACGCGGGGATGTCGCCGGCGGATTATCGCCGCGTTCACGATGGAATGTCGCGTTGACGATTGCAAATGTTGCGGGCGAATCACGCTGTCTTGTCCCGGATATACAAATCTCAGCGAATCGGCCGCCACAGAAAATCCATAGCTGCCTGTAGTCTCTTATGGCGACGCTCTCAATGGGGAGGGCCGGCGCTTCTCGATCACGCCGCGGCTCCGTCTTGGGCCGCGGTTTTTTATTCGATGAAAATGGCGCAAATATTCTCTTTTCTACGAATTCAGAGCAATTGCTTCATCGGTCGTCCGTCCTGTTCGATCGCCAACGGAATTGGTGGCGTGAAATCGACCGCGATTCAACGAGCTGGACACCCGATTTCGGCGCATCGAATTCCGCCGTGTCCGCTGCGACGTACGCCGGTACTGTAAATCGTGTCGAATCATTGAATTGCGAGCCGGGGCGATTGCGGGAGTCCCTTTGCAGTTTGAAAAAGCATCAACAACCTGTGCCCATGTGGAAGGAGACATATGAATCGAAGGTCTTTGAACAAACCTCTTGCTGTAATCGTCTTGCTGTTGCTTTTCGCGAATGTGGCCTACTCCCAGCTTCAATCCGGCAATATCTTCGGCAAAGTGGTCGCAAATGACGGTTCGGCGCTTCCCGGCGTCACTGTCACCCTCACAGGTGTCGGCGCCCCGCAGACGTTCATCACGGATGCGCAGGGTGATTTCCGCTTCCTGAACCTCTCGCCGGGGGGCTACTCCCTCAAAGCCGAGCTGGCTGGCTACGGCACAGCGACGCGTACAGGCGTCTCGGTGAACATCGGACGGAACTCCGATGTCTCCATGACCCTGAACCCGTCGGTGTCGCAGACCATCACCGTCACGGCCGAGGCTCCGCTGCTCGACACGCGCCGCACCGGCACGGGTGCGACGGTGACACAAGTAGAGCTCGAGCAGGTTCCGAGCGCCCGCGATCCGTGGGTCATCCTGCAGCAGGTGCCGGGCGTGCTCATGGACCGCATCAACATCGGCGGGAATGAGTCCGGCCAGCAGTCGCAGTTCGTGTCGAAGGGTGCCACTGGCGACCAGGCCACATACAGCGTCGACGGCGTCAACACCACCGACATGGTTGCAACCGGCTCGTCGTCCGGCTACTACGACTTCGGCAGTTTCGAGGAAATCCAGGTCGCCACGGGCGGCACGGATCCTCGCGTGCAGACGCCGGGTGCCCAGATCAATATCGTCACCAAGCGCGGCACGAATGATCTCAGCGGCTCCGCGCGCTACTACCTCGCCGACGGCGAATGGCAGGCGGAGGCGACGCCGACGCCTGAAGCGTTGGGAGAAGATCCCAGCCGCAATCCATCGAACGTTCCGTATCTCCGGCGTGCGAACGAAATCGATTCGAACCGCGAGATGGGCTTCGACGTCGGCGGACCGATCATCCGTGATCGCCTCTGGCTGTACGGCTCCTACGCGGACCAACAAATTGATCTGCTGGTCGCGTGGCCCGACCCGAGCCAATTCCCTCCGGGGGCCGATACGAGTATCCGCAATACGGACAAGACCACGCTCGAGACTCTCAACCTCAAGCTCAACGCGCAGATCACGCGCAATAACAGCGCGACGGCCTTCTACGCCGACAGCAGCAAGGAAAAGATCGGCCGCAACGCCAGCCCGACCCGGCCGCCGGAAACCACCTTTAACCAGGGCGGTTTCGGTCCGAAAGGCACGTATAAGATCGAAGACACGCACATCTTCTCTTCGAATTTCTATCTCACCGGCATGTACTCGAAGGTCAACGGTGGATTCGGCCTTTGGGCCAACTCGGGCGCGAACTGCAAAGACATGGATTGCGCCATGGCCAATGCGAGCAAGTCGTGGGTGATCGATTTTGCCTCCGGCATCAGCCGCAATACCCTTTTCTCGGTCCAGGGCGAGCGTCCGCAGGAGCAGACCCGTCTCGACGGTTCGGCGTTTTTCAACACCGGCGCGCTCTCGCACGAGCTGAAGTTCGGCTTCGGTTATCGAAACGCGGGCGCAAAAGGACTCACCTTTTATCCGAACGCGCAGCAAATCATCGATTTCTCCGGTCTGGCGCCGGCCAACGCTCCGCGTTGCAGTTCACTCGCGACCGCCGAGATCGGCGGCTGCAAAGGGATTGCACTCACGTACTTCTACTCGGCCGGACCGTATAACTACGAATACCAATACAATGACGCGTACGTCGGCGACACGATGCTCTGGGGCAACCTGACTCTGCAGGCGGGCCTCCGATTCGATCACCAGAAAGCCCACGCGGCAGACCAGTCCAGTCCTACGGTCCCGCTGGCGACATTCGCGGACGGCACTCCATTGCTTCCTGCGGTGTCTGTCAACTCCGGCGACATCGACACGATGGAGTGGGAGGACATTTCACCGAGGATCGGGCTGACGTACGCACTCGGTGCCGAGAAGAAGACCCTCCTCCGGGCGGCATACAACCGATACGTCAGTCAAATGGGCTCCAACTCGGCGGGATATACCGCCGCAATTTACGGCAATTATCGAAGCGTTGGCTGGTATACGGTCGATTTGAACGGAAATGACCGAATCGATGCCGGGGAGATCGATTTTGCCTACACTGGAAATACCCCCCTCGCGCCGACCGGCTTCGATCCCTCCAACCCGTCGACGGCCGTCAAGGTGATCCGAGTCGACGACGATGTCACCGCACCCACCACCGACGAGTTCATTCTCGGATTCGAGCACGAGCTGTTGCGCGATTTCGTCGTGGGCATGAATTACACGCACAGAGATCTCGACAATTTCCTCTGGACCCGTCCCGAGAAGCATCAGGGCCAGGGTGATTGGTACACGACTGCAGACTATGTGCAGATTGGAACGGTCACGCGGCCGAGCACGGTGTTTGAAGTCGATCCGTACACGATTCCGATTTACGACGTGAAGGCCGAGGTGGGGTTGCCGGTCTTCGGGGCGCTGCAGAACCGTCCTGACTATTCCCAGACGTACGACGGGTTGGAGCTGTCGCTGGTGAAGCGCATGGCCAACCGCTGGATGTTGCGCGGCAATTTCTCCTGGAACGACTGGAACCAAAGCGTCGGCCCTGAAGCGATCATCGATCCCACCCGGGCCCGCACGGGTGCCGGATGTGCGGTCTGCGACGGTGATGACGTCGTCCAGGGGTCGGGTACGATTTCGGGCGCAAAGGGCGCGGTCTGGATCAATTCCGAATGGTCTTTCAATGCCGCCGGCGTTTACCAGATTCCGGGCATCGAAGCGAATTTCGGCGTGAATTTCACCATGCGTCAGGGATATCCGGTTCTGTACGTCCATGAGACGCAGACCTTGCCCGTGGGCGCAGTTCGCCGCCAGATCCTCGTTTCTGACAGCGTCACCTCCCATCGGCTCGAGAATCCGTACTCGGTCGACCTCCGTCTGGCCAAAGACTTCCGCTTCCGCGGTGTCGGGCTGGAGCTCTCGATCGATGCGTTCAACGTGACGAACGAGCGCACGATCCTGCAGCGCAATGCAGATCTCGCCCGCCAGACAGCACGCCGCGCGGCTGCAAATCGCATTCGGGAATACCAGAGTCCCCGCATCTTCCGCGTCGGCGCGCGATTGACGTTCTAACCTGATTGGAGCGTCCGCCGGGACTGGCCTCGGCGGACGCTTCACTGTTTGTTGGAAACATCGAGCCTCGGATGAACGCCTGCGGCGACGTTGCGGTCACGATCAGCACGCGCCATTTTTGCGTGACCGAGCTCCTGGACCATGGTGAGACTGCCCATCGTCACTCCGCGCCCTGGCTGCTGTTTGTGGTCGTCGGTAAGGCGGCGGATCTCGACGGCGACGAGTGGGTGATTCGCGACCGGCAAACAGCCGTGGTGCGCCCGGCGAACACGATGCATCTCAGCCGGCCTCTGAGCGACGATACACGCTTCATCATCATCCAGAGTCTCAGCGCCGAGGCCGAGCGGGCGGTGGAAGACCTTGCCGCGCGCCAACGCCTGTTCCGCGACGGTCGGCTGCGACCGTTGTTTCTTCGAATATGGCGCGAGCTCAACGACTGCGACCAGGCCACCGGACTCGCCGTCGATGGCGCAGTTTTTCGTTTGCTGGCGGAGCTCCAGCGCATGGTGGCGTACCGTTCGTGCTCCAGGTCGACTCTCGCGGCACAGCTCGAGACGTTCTTTGATGCACAGCCGGACGGCGAGTTGGTGGCGCGGCTTGCGGCGCACAATCAGATGTCCACACGCACCTTGATCCGCCATTTTCGTCTCGAGACCGGGAGCTCCGTCGGGCAGTATCTGTCCCATCTCCGCGCCGAGCGGGCCAAAACGCTCCTGCGAACGACCTCTCTCAGCATGCTGGAAATTGCGCTCCGCCTGGGCTATTGCGACCGTAGTCATTTCGCGCGCGCGTTTTCACAAGCTGTCGGAATGACGCCTTCACAGTATCGGACCTCGATTGAGTGACGAGTGAATACGCGGGCATCGGGAGATTTTATCCCGCGTCCCGCAAATCCTATCCCGAGCTCTGTAAGCCTCCTCCCAAAGATCTTGGAGCTGTTTCTGTCCCGCGGCTACCGTACTCCATACCGAGTGTCGTCATAGTCAACAGCACATGGATGTGGCTGGAGGAGAGATGAAATTCCGACTGATCGCGGTGTTTGCGTGCATCCTGTTTCTCGCCCGATTCGCGGGAGGCGGTGAATGCCCCACCGGAACCGGACCAGGAACTCCGCCGGTGGCGTTGCCGGATCAGGCGTACATCACCGCTGTCGGCGTGCCGGTCACGATTCCTGTGCTCAGCAACGATTACAGCGGAAGCGGCACCAGCGTCGTGATTGCGTCGATTTCATCCGTGACCGCAGTCGGTACGGCTCCGTCGCCGGCTCCCGGAACGGTGGTTCAGAACGCGGACCGTACTCTGCGATACACCCCATCCGTGCTCACCGATGCCACGTTCACCTATTCCATCGCAAATCCGCAACAACCAGGGGCTCCTTCGACACCGGCGAGTGTGTTCATCCATGCGCCCGGCAGCGGTGTGCAGATCTTGAGCAACTGTACGGAGGATGCGTGGTGCGCGTTCACGGCGATTCCTCCGGTCCCTCAAGGCATCCGCAGCTACAAATGGCGTTGGGGGGACAGTTCGGCAGGACAGCCGGAGACCGGCGGCAACCGAATGAACCATGCCTATGGCGCGGCCGGACGCTACACGGCCACGGTGACGATCGACTATTTCTCGGGAGAGACCCGCAGCGGTTCGATCACGTTCGACGTGCAATTCGGGCGAAAGGCATCGTTCCGGCTGAGGGTCGGCGGCGCCAACGGGGTGGGGTTGGGGGCGGTGATCGACAATGTGCGCCTCTGCGTCCCGGACCCTCCGGCAACAACGTGCAATAGTTCATTTCCGAATGGCACGCGCGCGTTTGTCAATTGGAGTCCGAATACCGGGGATTGTTCGTGGAGAGATACTTCGGGCGGCTGCGGGCCACAAGCGTTCGCGCCGATGGCCGGAGACTGCCAGAACATCTCGTGCACTCTGAACGTGCAATACGGTCATGCCGGCACCTTCAATGCCACTCTCCGGTTCGCTCTTGCCGCCACGACAGGGATTCAGCGCGACTACCCGCTGGTCATCACGGTGTCGAACGACGAACCGCAGCCTCAATTCACCGTCACGCGTCCCAATCCCAACGTCCGGGCCTATTCATTCGTAGGAATTGCGGTGGACGACGGGCCGTGGCCTCTACGCGCGTTTGAATGGGATTTCGGCGACGGGACGACCTATACGGAGCCCGACCCCGCGCCGCCGCCGACCTTGCCGGTGTTCGAACATCCTGCCAGTCATACGTATACCGCGCTGGGTAACTATACCGTTGCGTTGAAGGTTGCGGACGGCGACGGTAAATCCAAATTGATCTCCCAGCCCTTGACCGTCGCGAACGCCGACCCGGTGGTTCGCCTGGTGGTGGATTGTAAGGTCACCGATTGCGAGTTCCGGGGTGATGGATCGTTTGACGACGGCGACAACATCACGCAGTGGAGTTGGGTGTTCGGCGACGGCGGATTTGCTTCCGGAACCCGGGTTCAGCGGCATTATCAGCCCGGCTGTTATCCCGTGACCCTGACGGTCGACGACGCGGATGGCGGGACATCCTCCTCGACCACGAGGGTGGTCGTCGGCCCACCACTCTTCCCGCGCGGCGCAAACGTCGCGGTCGACGCCCACGTGCAGTCGTATCAGACCTCGGCGGGGCAATGGAGCACGACCAACGGGAATCTCAACGGCATCGCCGAGCCTGGTGAAACGCTGGTGATCGAACCGCAATGGCCCATGTCGTCCCGGGCTGTGACCGCGCTTTCCGACACGATCACGCTGAACGGCGGCGCCGCTCCGTGGAATAACGCGGTCCGCTTCTTTGGAAACCGCGCCGATTATGTGTCGACGATCGATAAGGCCGACTGTTGGTCGGGTGGCGAATGCTATGCGGTCGAGTTCACACCGCAAACGGAATTCGGTGGATCGCTTGCCGTGCGTCATCACGACTTCTTCGTGACCGAGTTGGACGCGTCGACATTCGACCCAACTCCTGGAAGTCCTTTCGTAATCCACATGGGAAACAGCTTTGCGGACGTGACGCCGTCGCACTGGGCGTACCCGTTCGTGGAGTCGGTCTTACATGCCGGCGTTGACGATGGGTGCGCGCTGATTCCGGGAGACACGTCGAAGCAGAAATTCTGCGCCGACGGCGTCCTGACGCGTGGAGAAGCGACGAAATGGCTCCTCAAGGCCAGACACGGCGGCGCGTACACGCCTCCCGCCTGTACCGGCTCCGGGCCGTTTACGGACGTGCCCTGCTCCCACCCGATGGCTGCATGGATCGCGCAATTCCTCGCCGAGGGGCTGACGAGTGGCACAGGCGGCGGTTTCACGCCCGGCGGCATACTGTCGCGCGCGGAAGCCGCGATTTTCACAATGCGGGCGAAGATGGGCTCCGCCTATGTCCCGCCTCCCTGTTCCGTGGACTACGGTGACGTTCCATGCGGAGGCGGGAATGGTCACTTTGCCGCCGCCTGGATCAGCGACCTGAAGACCCGCGGCGGAACCAACGGTTGCGGCCCTACCGTGTTCTGCCCGGGCGATCCGACGGATCGCGCGCAATTCGCGGCCTTCATCGCGAGAATATTCGACATTCGGATCGACGCGCGGCAGTGCCCGACGTCCGGCTTCGATGTGGTCCCGACACACCCGATACCGGATCCGATCGCCTCGATCACTTTCAGTCCGAATCCGGTCGTTGGTCCGGCGCAAGTGATCGGCACCATCACGTTAGGCGATCCTCCGGCGCAAACCGTCAGTATTCCTCTGAGCATCGAGTCCGCCGGATTCGCAACCATTTCACCTTCGGTCACCGTTCTGGGAGGACAGAAGGTCGGTATGTTTACCGTGGCCGCCGGGACCGTAAGAGACCGGATCAGCACATATGTGACCGGTACCTATCTCGGGTTTCGCAAGACGGCGCAGCTCGACCTTTGCACTCCGCCTCCGGCCGTTTCCGGGCCGGCCTCGCGAATCATCAACCTCGGCGAGCAGGCGATTCTCTCCGTGGCAGCGAGCAATGGCGCGCTCTCGTATCAGTGGTACCAGGGAACGCCACCCGGCTCGCCGATTTCACAGGCGACCGCCAATTCCTATACGGCCACTCCGCAGCAAACCACCAGCTACTTTGTGAAAGTGACGAACGCCTGCGGAACGACGACCAGCGCCGTGGCCACCGTCACCGTCTGTCTGCCGCCGAAGATCACGAAGCCGCCGCTTCCCACCACGATCGCCTCGGGCAACGTCGCTCTCTTGCGCGTCGAGGCGACGGGCAGCGCTCCTCTGACATACGAGTGGTTCGAAGGGGCCGCTGGCGTCACGGCGAACCTCGTCGGTACCAACAGCACCTTGATCACTCCGAAACTGACCACGTCCAAGACCTATTGGGTCCGTGTGACGAGCAGCTGTAATGGCCCGGCTTCCGTGGTCAGCGCTCCGGTCCTGGTGACGGTGGTGACTCAGGTCACTCGTGGGCAAGTGGTCACTCAAGTCGCGGAATCGCAGACCTCGATTACACAGAAGTGGGCCGCACCAACGCAACCCGGCAACTTCCTCGTTGCCGTCGTGTCGGCGTCGATCTCCGGAGTGGTTCCCGCCGGCGGGCTCGGGGCCTTCACTGCGCCGGGCGGCTGGCTGGAAGGCGAAAAGTACGAATTCGATAACGTCAAGACGGCCATCTACTATTATCCGAACAATCCGGGCGATCGCCCCGCCGAGACGTTCGGGTTCAGCAACTTCCGGGAGGCGACGCTCCAACTCGCCGAGTACGCGTGGATCGCGCCATCGGCCCCTCGCGATAAGACGGCACTGGACGGGAACCACTTCCCCAACGCCGGAATCGTCTCTACCGGCACGACGGCGCCGACGACGCAGGCAAATGAGTTGGTGATCACCTCGCTGGCGACCAATGACAGTTCCACATTCTTCAGTCCGACGAGCTCGTTCACTCAATGGAGTCAGGTCGGAATCGGTAACTCGCTCAATACGGCTGCTTTCGAACGAATCGTCAACGCAATTGGGGCCTATGGACACAATGCCACGGTGAACAACACCGCGTCGTGGGTCGGTCTTGCGGCAACCTTCAAGTCCGGCGCGCCGGCACCGTGCACAGCGCCGGCGATCACGACGCATCCCGCTTCCAGAAATATCAGTACAGGTTCGGCCGTGCAGTTGTCCGTCACTGCGAGCGGGACCTCGCCGAATTATCAATGGTACGAGGGCGGTGCCGGTGTCGTTGCGGCCCCGGTCGGCACGAACAGCAGCTCGTTCACCACGCCGCCGCTGACTACGACGAAGTCGTACTGGGTGCGTGTCATGAACCCGTGCGGAGCGGTGAACAGCAGCGTCGCGACCATTACGGTGAATTGAGGGGACCATGAACGCGAACTTGAAATCCATTTGCGATTGGTCACCCATTTCACGGCTCGTCACGATCGTTCTGTTGACGTTCAGCGCCACAGTGGCGATGGGATCGGTGCGAAGCACGACGGCGGTGGGATTCGATCCTGCGACGTCGTATCGGGTGAACGAATTCGACGCGGTGAACACGTTCAACGGGCAGCTGATGGTGAACGTGCCGCTGGGGCCCGTGTACAAGAGCAATGGAACGCTGCAATACCAATTCACGCTTGGGCATAATCGGGACCCGTGGGATTTCATGATGCACACGTCGATCGATACGGCTGGGAATACGGTCGGATTCTTCGCGGTGGACCGGGTCCATGTAACACGGGACTTATTGTTTTTTACCTTGTCCGTCGATACGGTGATGTACAAGCTCCGAACGTTGACGTTGGACGCGCCCCAGGACGGAGGATTTGGAGGAACTGAAGCATTTCCAGTGGGAAACGCCGGGATGGGGTGGAATGTCGACTTCGGGACCTACGGAGGGGTGTCGTCGACCGAGACGGCGTATCTGACGGGGCGTTATACGGATGCGAGCGGAACCACGCACGAGTTCGGGCCGCACCTCCATTCGCCGCAATTGAACCAGGCGAACGGCAGCGTTTCGTACACACACGATGGGAGCTACCTGAGGTTGCGGAAGGTGGGTCCGGTGGACCGGGAGATCGATTTTCCGGATGGAACGCTCAAGCGATTTCGATGTGTGGCCGGCTGTACGGAAAACCAGGTTACCGGTCTGGCACAGTGGAACCTGCAGTGGATCGCCGATCCGTTCGGAAATGTCTTGAAAATCCAGCGGGATCCGGAGGTGCGTCCGGCGGGCGGACAGTGGATCTGGACACTGAGGGAGGCCTCGCTCGGCTACGACGAGAGCCGGAGTCCTGTTTATTTCACGGAGGGCCGGGACTCCATCGAAGGACACGTGGTCCGTCAGCACCGGCTGACATTCGACATCGATCGGTCGTATCCGAAGTTTCCGTGGACCGGGGAGCGGCTGCGCAAGGCGGAGCTGGCCGGACCGAACGGCGACTTCACGATGGTGTATGACTTCGGATACACGGCGACGAACATCCTCCGTTATGCGGTGCAGCCCTGGACGCGCGATCAGTTGATGTACCCGTATGTGGGCTCGGGTGCCCAGAAGAGGATCGAAGTCCAGCTGCTGACGTCGGTGACGCTGCCGGCGGGGGGAGGGCAGTGGAAGTTCGGCTATTACGAAGGCCAGATCGATGATGAGGAAGCGCAGTCGTGGTGCATCGGACAGAACGCACCGACCGGGAGTTGCAACCCGAACAATCTTTATTACGGGAGCCGGAGAGCGGGGCTGCTGAAATCGGCCCAGGCGCCGACGGGTGGTGGATTTGCGTACGACTACGAGACGCGGCATTTCCCGGCCCGTCCGTGCGTGGTCCCGGTCGAGCCGGGACCGGCGACGGACTATGCCGGGGGCTCGGTCGTAGGACTGAAGAGCCGGCAGGAACTGGACGCCGGAGCGAATGCGATCGATGGGCGGGTGTGGAAGTATTCAGGGAACGCGTATTTCCGGCGGTTCGTAGATGAAAACCACGACAACCAGGACGACGGCCCGACGGCGTGCCGGATGCCGATCGAGTTTCTGGCGGCAGTGCTGGCGCCGAACAGCGCGGCCAACCCGCCGGTGGCTCGACTGACGCTCAATTACTATGACGTGGCGTATCAGCATCCCGGATACGAGAACCAGTGTTATGGGCTGCCGTTCACGCCGCATCCCGATCGCGTGGATGCGGTCATTCACCGGGACGGGTCCCACAACCCGCCGCGTCTGTGCGAGACCAACGACACGAACACCTTTCCGCATAATGGGCGGTATCTGTCGTCGCAGATCTACGAAGTGAGCGACGTCAGTACGTTCCGCAACGGCCTGGAAAGCGCGGTCAAGCGGATGTTCCATGATTATCGTGGGTCATCGGATGCTCCGACGACGGCGAGGCTGCTGCGATCGGAGTACGTATCGTATGAAGCGAGCACGATCGACTGCAGCAATTTCGAGCAGGCGAACAACTGCGAAGAGTACAACCTGCGGCTGGCCGGAAGCCACACGCGATTCCATGACGACGATGGGGACGTGACGTGGAGGATTGGGCCGGGGCCGAACGACTTGATCACGGAAAGGGCGTACGTCGAGACGGTCTACAGCGATTTCGACGGACTGGGACATTACCGGCAGACGAACACGTATGGGAACCTCAGGACGCTCCAGGACAACAACTCGAGCGGGCCGGCGTTCTGGGACCACCGGGTGGACTATACGGGTTTCAATCCCGGCGTGAGCTACAACCAGGGGGCCGCCCAGCCGGGGACCATCGTCAGTCCCATGCCGCCGGCGACGCACCCGTGGGTGCTCGGCACGTACTCGCGTACGGCCGTGTTCGAGGGTGGAGCGATCGGAAGTAAACATTATCTATTCGATGACCTGCGGGGGACTCTCAAAGCGGCGCGGGTGCTGTCCATCGTCAGACCGGCACCCGAACCGGCGTTCGGAGTGAGCGCGGAGGAGCCCGCTGACGTTTCCACGTCGGGCAACGATGTGCTGACCGTGGCCAGACGCAGAGCAGGAACGGATGCGTTTGAAGTGGTCGAGCGGACCGAAAGCTATGGCGGTGACGCCCCTCCTGGTGATTCACTCTGCGTTTCGGGTGCGGAGTGTGCCTGGACGGTCCCGCCGCCGTGGTCCGGCGCGGACGTATCGCTGGCTTCGGGGGTGAAGACCGATTACATCAGCGAGACGACCTACCGCTTTGGCGCGGACTGCCAAAACCGAATATCGAGCCTGCAACGATCAACCAGGCCATCCGCCATTCGTCCTGCTGTCTTCAGTGAATGTCGCCCAGGGCAGCGGGCATCCGCTTTCGACCACCGACGCCTCGGGGCTCACGACCTCGTACACCTATGATCTGATGGGACGGGTCACGACCGTGACGCCGCCGGCCCAGATGACGCCCGTCACGTTCGGATTCTTCAGCCGCACGGGCCTGGGCTCAGACAACAAACTCACCGTCACGCGGGGAGAAGGCCCGAGTCAAACAATCACCGAGTATTTTTTCGACCACCTGGGTCGTATGACGAGCCAAATGGTCGATACCGCCGCAGGACGGGCCGAGACGACGTACGCGTATACAGCCGACGGGAAACTGGCGGCCGAGACCCTGCCAGGAGGCCTGCCCGGCCAGCCGCGAACGATCAAGCATGATTATGACGTACTGGAGCGTGAGACGAAACGCACTGGCGCCGATTCGAAAGAAACGGAGTACATCTACTTTGCCGCCCGTGGAACGCAGACGAAAACAAAGGGCGTTTCGGGCGCCAACGGTACGACGCTCACGGCGAACCTGACCACGGCGCTGGACTCGTTCGGTCGCCTGAGGCTGGCCAACGACGACATCGCACGTGCCGTTTACGAGTACGACGTCCTCTCCAATCTAACGAAGGCGACGTTGAATACGGTCGGTGGAGGAGGCGGAACGCAGAAGCGCGAATTCAATTATGACGGGCGAGGGTTCGTGTTGAGCGAGAGCAACCCAGAGCTTCACGATTCTCTGGGCCAGGTCAAGATCAAGTACACGGCCGATTCGAGAGGACACGTGCTGACGCGGAGATATGTATGGGAGGGGGGGACCCCCCGAGTCCGAGTCTGAATATGAGCGCTTACGATCTCGAATATGTCTACGATCGTGCCGAACGGATCTCCAGCGTGTCGCGTTCGAGAGACGCTGCCCGCGAGCTTGATCTGCGCCCGCTCAAACTCTATCAGTATTACGACATGACCTCGGCCGCCGGGCAGCGCAATCAGCTGCAGAGCGTGGAACGGTACAATTACTTCAACGATCCGAATGCGACCAACGGCATCGACACCTATAAGGTCCTGACGGCGTATTCCTATTGCGCCGACCAGGAGCCCTGCAAGGGCTTGTTGGCAAATACTACGACGAACGTCTACGGTCTCGATCCGAGCGGCCAGCAACAATCGATCTTCGGCGGCTCCACAGACTATCGGCACGATCCGCGCGGGAATCTGTCGGAGATCCGTTATCCGGCCCTGTTCGACTCACCGGTCCGAACGATCAAGTACGAGTATGCCGCGGACATGCTGACCACCGTCAAAGACGGAACGGCGCCCCGCGCCGTAATGCTGTATGACAAAACCGGACTGGTGACGAGTGTGACCCTGGCTGCAGCCGGGGTGAACGATCAAATTGGATCGGACCCTAACGGTTTTCCCCGGCCCAGGAGCTTCACCTGGAACTGGGCCGGCGGAACGATGTCCAGTGGGGTTTACGGCTACGACGGTGCCGGCAACATCTCGAAGATCGGTGGCGATACATACGGGTACGACTCGGCGTTGCGGTTGATCCAGGCCCGGGTCGGAGGAGCGACCGAATCCTTCCAGTACGACGCGCTCGGCAACATGACGGCCATGGGAAATCGAACGTTCACGATCGATTTCGCCAGCAACCACGTGACCAGCGTGAAAGTGGGACAAGCCGCGGCCCAGCCGATCCTCTATGGAGACTTCCGAGGAAATATCACGCAGATGCCGGACGGGCGCGCCCTTCAGCCGCCGCAGCCGAACGCCTCTCTGACCCAGCTCTACGATCCTTTCAACAACATGATCTACATGGCCGGGGTCGACGGCTCTGGAATCGGACGAGTGTTCGTCTACGACGGCAACGACGAGCGCATCGGCGTGATCAACTTCATGGGAAGCGCCGGACGGCGCGAGCTGTGGTCCCTTCGCGACGCCGGCAACCGGATATTGCGGGACTTCGAGCGGACCTATACCACCCCCACGACGTCCATCCTGCGCTGGAAAAAGGATTACATCTACCGCGGCGGCGCGCTCAGCAACACGGTCGGGAAGAACGACGACGACGTCATCGAGCTGCACGACGTCCATGTCGACCACCTCGGCAGCGTACGCTATGTGACCGGCCCGGACGGCCGGCTCCTCAACGCCAGCTCGTCCGGCGCGAAGTACACGCCCTACGGCAACCTGCCGATCGATCAGAACCTCCCGGAGCGCATGGCCTTCACCGGCCACGAACGAGACGACGACGACACTGCCCAGGATGAAGCGGATGTCGACTACATGCACGCCCGTTATTACAGTCCGTCCCTGGGACGGTTCCTGTCGATGGATATGGCACGCGGGTCGGCTCTTTCTCCGCAATCGCTGAACCGCTTTGCCTATGCGGGCAATAACCCGATCACCTATGTCGATCATAACGGCATGGAAAAGACCATCTACATCGTTTCCATGCACTGGGACTCCGGTCTGACGAGTAACCAGGTCTCACGTCTAATGCAGTCCGAGCTGCGAGCCACTGGATATACCGTGCGCGGTATATCGGCCCACACGCGCAGCGGGCTACTGGCGGCGGTCAGAAGCATGGATCCCACCGATATCTACGTGCTGGACAGCCACGGGTCTAGAGACGGCCGCATCTGGGCTGGGGTGGAACCCGTCACCGCCGGGGACCTCATGCGCGCCACGGTGTACGGGAGAGGGGAACAGCAGCACGACGGTCCGCTATTCGGCATCCTGACCGCGTGTTTTGCCGCAATGCCGACGGTGGATCACGACGGCAAGTCCTTCGCGCGGCGATTGAGCGAGGGGGCCGACATGACCGTGTTCGCCGGGGACGGGTTGAACGTCCATGACGCCGCACCGATCGTCGCAATTCTTCAAAGCATTCTTACCGGTGGCACTACACAGGAAGCCGTCGACGCCGGGAACGACGCCGATGCCGGCGGCATGTTCGGGTGGTTGTTCCGGCAGCAGGTGTTCTGGGCAGATCCGATTGGAAGTTGGGTTGCTTACAAGCCCACGGCGAAGAGGTCGGGTCCATTCAAAAAGCGTCAGTCGGAGCTCATCCAAACGAAAGAATAGTGCTCGCGTGTCCGACAGCGCCGGGACCGTGTCCGACACGACAGGGGCTGCATCGTTTGTTGAGCGAGAACCCGGCGTACGACAGAGGCCGCCGCACGCGTGAATTCTCCAACTCTGGCCTGCGTCGCCACGGCGAATGCAGCTGTCACGCATGACAAGGAGACATGATGAAAACGAACCGTCGAACACGAAACGTAATTTTCACCTGGCGATGGACGCTGCTTTCGTTGAGCCTGCTGGTCTGCCTGACCTCCCTTTACGGTTCCGTACAGAGCGCGACGGCGGTGGGATTCGATCCTGCGACGTCGTATCAGGTGAACGAGTTCGACGCGGTGAACACGTTCAATGGTCAGTTGATGGTGAACGTACCGCTGGGACCTGTGTACAAGAGCAATGGGACGCTGCAATACCAATTCACGCTCGGGCATAATCGGGACCCGTGGGGATTCCTGATGCACACGTCGATCGATACGGCGGGGAATACGGTCGATTTCTTCGTAGTGGATCGGATTCACAATTTCAACGGGTTTCATCTGGCCGGCGGGGAGAGGTGGCTGTTCAAAATCCAGACGTTGACGATCGAGGCGCCGCAGGATGGTGGATTCGGCGGGACGGAGGCGTTTCCGGTGGGGAACGCAGGGATGGGCTGGAACGTCGACTTCGGGACGTACAGCGGCGTGTCGTCGACCGAGGCAGTGGGCGGGTATTTGACGGGGCGCTACACGGACGCGAGCGGAGCGACGCACGACTTCGGACCGCACCTCCATTCGCCGCAATTGAACCAGGCGAACGGCAGCGTTTCGTACACCCACGATGGGAGCTACCTGAGGTTGCGGAAGGTGGGGCCGGTGGACCGGGAGATCGATTTTCCGGATGGAACGGTCAAGCGATTTCGATGTGTGGCCGGCTGCGCGGGGAATCAGATCACTGGCTTTGCACAGTGGAACCTGCAGTGGATCGCCGATCCGTTCGGGAATGTACTGAAAATCCAGCGGGATCCGGAGGTGCGCCCGGCGGGCGGACAGTGGATCTGGACACTGAGGGAGGCCTCACTCGGTTATGACGAGAGCCGGAGTCCGGTTTATTTCACGGAGGGCCGTGACTCGATCGAAGGACGGGTCGTGCGGCAGCACCGGCTGACGTTCGACATTGACCGGTCGTTTCAACAGTTTCCGTGGACCGGGGAGCGGCTGCGCAAGGCGGAACTGGCCGGTCCGAACGGCGACTTCACGATGGTGTATGACTTCGGATACACGCCGACGAACATCCTTCGCTATGCGGTGCAGCCCTGGACGCGCGATCAGCTGATCTACCCGTACGTGGGCTCGGGTGCCCAGAAGAGGATCGAAGTCCAGCTGCTGACGTCGGTGACGCTGCCGGCGGGTGGAGGGCAGTGGAAGTTCGGCTATTACGAAGGCCAGATCGATGATGAGGAAGCGCAGTCGTGGTGCATCGGACAGAACGCGCCGACCGGGGGTTGCAACCCGAACAATCTTTATTACGGGAGCCGGAGAGCGGGACTGCTGAAATCGGCCAAGGCGCCGACGGGTGGTGGATTTGCGTACGACTACGAGACGCGGCAGTTTCCGGTCCGTCCGTGCGTGGTCCCGGTCGAGCCGGGACCGGCGACGGACTATGCCGGGGGCTCGGTCGTAGGACTGAAGAGCCGGCAGGAGCTGGACGCCGGCGGGAGCCCGATCGATGGGCGGGTGTGGAAGTATTCGGGGAACGCGTATTTCCGGCGGTTCGTGGATGAAAATCACGACAACCAGGACGACGGCCCGACGGCGTGCCGGATGCCGATCGAGTTTCTGGCGGCGGTGCTGGCGCCGAACAGCGCCGCCAATCCGCCCGTCGCTCGACTGACGCTCAATTACTATGACGTGGCGTATCAGCACCCAGGTTACGAGAACCAGTGTTATGGGCTGCCGTTCACGCCGCATCCCGATCGCGTGGATGCCGTGATTCACCGGGACGGGTCCCACAACCCGCCGCGTCTGTGCGAGACCAACGACACGAACACCTTTCCGCATAATGGGCGGTATCTGTCGTCGCAGATCTACGAAGTGAGCGAGGTCAGTACGTTCCGCAACGGCCTGGAAAGCGCGGTCAAGCGGATGTTCCGTGATTATCGCGGGTCATCGGATGCTCCGACGACGGCGAGGCTGCTGCGATCGGAGTACGTGTCGTATGAGGCGAGCACGATCGACTGCAGCGACTTCGAACAGGCGAACAACTGCGAGGAGTACAACCTGCGGCTGGCCGGAAGCCACACGCGATTCGATGATGACGACGGGGACGTGACGTGGAGGATTGGGCCGGGGCCGAACGACTTGATCACGGAAAGAGCGTACGTCGAGACGGTCTACAGCGATTTCGACGGACTGGGACATTACCGGCAGACGAACACGTATGGGAACCTCAGAACGGTCCAGGACGAGAACTCGAGCGGACCGGCGTTCTGGGACCACCGGGTGGACTATACGGGTTTCAATCCCGGCGTGAGCTACAACCAGGGGGCCGCACAGCCGGGGATCATCGTCAGTCCCATGCCGCCGGCGACGCACCCGTGGGTGCTCGGCACGTACTCGTGTACGGCCGTGCTCGAGGGCGGAGCGATCGGAAGCAAACATTATCTGTTCGATGACCTGCGTGGGACTCTCAAAGCGTCGCGCGTGTTGTCCATTGTCAGAGACGTACCGGAGCCGGCCTTCGGCGTGAAAGTCGAGACCATGGACGTATCGACGTCGGGCAACGACGTGCTGACCGTGTTCAAGCGCAGAGCAGGGGCGGACACATTTGAAACTGTCGAGCGGATCGAAAGCTATGGCGGCGACGATCCGCCGGGAGCTCGTCTCTGTGTTTCGGATGCGGAATGCGCCTGGACGACCCCGGCGCCGTGGACCGGCGCGGACGTATCGCTGCCTTCGCAGGTGAAGACGGATTACATCAGCGAGACGACGTATCGCTATGGCGGGACCGCGAAGACGGAATATCGCGACTGCGACAACCAGCCGTTCGTTTTGCAATCGTTGGCGGACATTGCCGCCGGCAGCGGGCAACCGCGCTCGGTTACGGACGCTTCGGGGCTGAAGACCACATACAGCTATGACGCGTTAGGGCGGATGACGACGGTCATGCCGCCTGCGGAGATGACGCCTGTGACGTACGGTTTTCTCAGCCGCACGGGAGTGGGCGGGGATAATAAACTCACGATTACGCGGGGAGAAGGTCCGGCCAAAACGATCAGTGAATATTTCTTCGATCCCATGGGCCGGCTCATGAGCAAAAAAATCCCTACGGCCGCCGGAGCGGCCGAAACGACGTACACGTATGCGGCTGACGGGAAAGCTGGCGACAGAAACGCTGCCGATGGGCCAGCCGCGGATCATTTCGCATCAGTACGACGTACTGGATCGCGAGGTCAAACGGGTGGGAACGGACTCGAAGATCACGGAGATCGATTACTTCGGAGCCCGCGGGTCGCTGACGAAGACGCATGGCGTGTCGGGACCGAACAATACGACGCTGACAGGGAAGACTGACGTCGGGACTGGACTCGTTCGGACGATTGAGGCTGGCCAATGACGAAGTCGTGCGTGCTCTATACGACTACGACGTGCTGTCGAATCTGACGAAGATCGCGCTGAACAAAGTGGGAGGAGGAGCGCAACAGAAGCGCGAGCTCGACTATGACGGACGCGGAACCCTCGTCAATGAGATCAACCCGGAACTGCACGCTCCGCAGGGCCAGGTCAAGGTCAGGTACACGGCCGACTCGCGAGGGCACATTCTGAGCCGGAAATACGCGTGGGAAGGGGGGACTCCCAGCCCCGATCTCAGTCTGAGCGCCTTCGACCTGCTGTTCTCCTATGACCGCGCGGAACGGAGCTCTTCGGTGTTGCGTGCGCGCGATGGAAACGATCCTGAACGGCTGCCGCTGAAGATCTACCAGTATTACGGCGCGGCGGCGGCGGACGGCCAGCGCAACCAGTTGCAGAGCGTGGAACGGTACAATTACTTCAACGATCCGAACGCCACGAATGGCGTCGCCAGCTATAAGGTCCTGACGACGTACTCCTATTGCGCCGAACAAGGGCCGTGCAAAGGAATGTTGGCCAGCATCGCGACGAATGTGTATGGCGTGACGCCGAGCGGCCAGCAGACGCCGGTCTTCGGCGGTGCGACGTCGTATGTGCACGACGCGCGCGGGAATCTATCGCAGATCCGCTATCCGGTGCTGTTTGATGCTCCGCTCCGATGGATCAACTACGAGTACACGGCGGACATGCTGACCTCGGTCAAGGACGGAGCGTCACCACGCGCGGTGATCGGCTATGACACGACTGGCCTCGTGACGAGCGTGCAGTATGCAGCGCCGGGCGTCAGCGATCAGATCGCGTCCGACGCCAACGGACTGACGCGTCCGAAGAACTTCCTGTGGAACTGGACGGGCGGATCAGCGTCGAGCGGAGATTATGTGTATGACGGTGCGGGCAACATCTCCAGGATCGGCGGCGACACTTATGGGTATGACGCGGCGTTGCGTTTGATCCAGACCAGGATGGGAGGGACGACGGAAACGATCTACGGGTACGACGAGTTCGGCAACATGACCCGGATGGGGAACCGGACGTATACGGTCGACTCGGCGACGAACCATGTTACGAGCGTGAAGGTCGGATCGGGCACGGCCCAGCCGGTCGTCTACGGAGACCACCGGGGAAACATTACGCAGATGCCCGACGGGAGGGACCTGCAACCGCCGCAGCCCAACGCATCTATGACCCAGCTCTACGATCCTTTCAACAATCTGATCTACATGGCGGGGGCGGCCGGCTCCGGAATCGGAAGAGTGTTCGTCTATGACCGCAACGACGAGCGCATCGGAGTCATCAACTTCATGGAACCCGGCGGACGGCGCGAGCTGTGGTCCCTCCGCGACGCCGGCAACCGAGTCTTGCGCGACTTCGAGCGAACGTTCAATCCCTCCACCGGACAGCCCTTCCTCGAGTGGAAAAAGGACTATATCTATCGCGGCACTGTCCTCAGTAACACCGTCGGCAAGAATGCCAATGGCGTAACCGAGCTCCACGACGTCCACGTCGATCACCTCGGCAGCCTTCGCTATGTCACCGGTCCCAATGGACAATTGCTCAATGCCAGTTCTTCCGGCGCGAAGTATATGCCCTTCGGGACACTGGCCATCGATCAGAACCTTCCTGAACGATTGGCCTTCACCGGCCACGAGCGCGACGACGACGGCACCTCACAGGGTGCAGCCGATCTCGATTACATGCATGCTCGATATTACGTGCCGGCACTCGGCCGTTTCCTGTCAGTTGATCCTGGGCGAGACTGGGACGCCAATGACCCGCAGCGGTGGAATCTATACACGTATGTGCGCAACAATCCGGTTCGTTACAACGACCCAACGGGAAAAGAGCTTCCATTCAGCACGGGCATGTATCGGCATAATCCGAAAGACATCATGTCCACCGAACGATACGGGGACGAAGTGGCCCTCCTTTCGCTTGTTCCCGTGGCAGCGGCTGTGGCGCCGGAAGTAATCCTGCTGAACTCGTTGCTCGGGATTGGAGTCGTCGTTGCTGACGACGTGAAAAGCGGAAAGTCAATGTCCGATGAGGCAAGCTCCGAAGAGCAGTTGGATGGAGTTTTCGGCATGTTCGCTGGATTTGCCGGCGGTGTGCTCAGCGGACCATTCTCCGGGATGACTAATCCAAACGCTGCTTCTGCAACGCAGACTGGCGTAGGTTGGTTTGGATATAACTTCGTCAAAGACGCCATGTGGAGCGTTTTCTGGCAGGTTGATGCCGATTTCGACTTGCATACCCGGGAGTACTGGAAAGAGATCGACGCAAAACGGGCTCAGAATCTCGAGGAAGCAAAGAAAAATTCTCAGCCATGAACCTGAAGGTCGGAGCCGCCGCAGTAACGCCTGTGCTGATCGGGCGGCGCCGCTACCGCGGTCGAGGCGTGGGGATGGAGGGTTGTTCAATCAGCTGGGAATCCGTTGGCGCGACCAGTGCGGTGGGAGCGCTTTTGGCGGGGCGAGTAACGCTAGGTCCAATAAAGTTAGCGATTGGAGAGCCGTCGCCGGCAGAGCGTTGGATGGTGCGGAACGTCTTACCCCGCAGCAATCACAGACCGGCTCGCGGAGCAGTAGCGGCACGACAGTGACGCCGCCGGATTTGACGAACGACCGAATCAAACGATGACTCGGGCGGCAATCGTCCTACAAACCTCCGATCACCGCCTGCATCCGTCGTCTGTAGGGAGCAAGCATGCGAAGGCTCGTCCCATTGCGCAGCGAAACGACATGATCGCGATGGAAGGAGGGTTCGAGCTCGGCGACTCGATCCAGTTGACGATCATGGAGCGGTTGATCCGAACGAACTGAGTTGGATCGAGCTGCCGTTCGAACCACGCGATCGTTCCCCGGAAGAGGTGAGAATCCTTGCCGGTATGCAGACGCACATAGTTCCCTTCACTCGCCAGCCAGTCGATTTCGGGAATGCGGACGAATTGAATGCGCCCGCCGTTCTTGACCGCAAGCCTCGTGAGGTAGCGGTTGGTGCGGTCGTCGTTCGGGGCGGCTGCGGCGATGTTTACGCATTCGCGGATGCGTTCCACGGTCTTCGCGAACCGCTCCTCATCGAACGGCTTCAAAAGATAGTCCACGGCGTGCTGTTCGAACGCCTGAACCGCATACCGATCGAACGCCGTCACGAGGACGATCGACACTCGCAGGGCCGATTGCCGGAGGCTCGCCATCAGCTCGAGTCCGCTCATTTCGGGCATCTCGACATCGAGAAAGACGACGTCCGGCTTGAGTACGGACAGGTCCGGAAGTGCCGTGGATCCGCGGCCGTACTCGGCAACCACTTCTACGTCTGATTCCGTCGAAAGAAGCTCCCGCACCCGGCGTCGAGCCTGAGGCTCATCGTCGACGATGACCGCACGAATCATCAGATCCCTCCCGTCGAAGCTGCATTACGAATAATCTTTGAATGAGGCGCGTGCCGGTGTGACGAATCGGTGGACTTTCTCACGACGGTTCGGCAAACACCTCATTGCCGATTTGCGAACGCATTGGTAATCGAACGGTGACCACGGTCCCGGTTCCGTCGACGCGTTTCATCGAGAGCGAGCCTCTGTTTCCATACAAACGGTCGAGCCGCGCATGCAGGTTCATCAGTCCAACGCCGGAACGCGTACGCAATTCGGCGGGCCGCGCCAGTCCGTCGTCGATGACGCGAAGGACAATAGCGCCCTCTTCGCGGGATGCCTCGACGCTCACGTTCACCCGGGGGGAGCCACGCAGGCCATGCTTGATGCTGTTCTCGATCAGCGGCTGGAGCAGGAAATTGGGCACCAGCACGTCGAGCAACAGTGGGTCGATCTGCCACTTTACTGAGAGCACATCCGAGAAGCGGATTTGCTGAATCTCGACGTAACGGCTGGCAAACTCGATTTCGTCGACAAGAGGCACTTCATGGTGATGTCGATCCGTGGCCATTCGCAGCAGATCGCTGAGGCGGCTGAGCACCCGTTGCGCGTTATCGGGCTCGGTGCGGAGAAGTGACGAGATGAGATGCAGCGTGTTGAACAGGAAATGCGGCTGGATTTGTGAGCGCAGAACCTGCATTTCCGCATTTGCCAGTTGGAGCTTGAGGTGGGTTGCATCGAGCTCCTGGGACTGGAACCAGTATTTTTTCTTCAGCGCGTATCCGAGCAACGCCGTCAACAACGCCCGCAACAATGCGGGATGAAATTCGTGCAGGAAGGCTCGGTCGATTCGGGACTGCCACGCCGGCGAAAAGGGACTGGCAAAACCGCTCGAGAAGCAGGCCTGGGCGGCGACTGCCAGCACAGTCGCCGCGAAGATTGACGGGATTACGAGGACTACGATCGCCTGCCAGGTCATCGGCATCGGAACGTGATCGACCATCAGTGCCAGGAGCCCGGACACCACGATCCACGTCGCCATGGTACCCATCGCCCGCACGAGTGCCGGAGAGCTCCCGGCTTCACTTCGCTCGTAGTAGGCGATCATCGCGAGTTGCGCGTATTCATAGACCCCCAGCAGGATCCAGCCCGCGATGATCCCCGACCAAACGCGGGGACTGGTCGTCAGGCGGAACTCACGGCGAGGAGCAGTGGGGGCCGGTTGCATCGCGGATCGTCATCGTAAGGATATCGCTCGCGACTGCCATGGTTGTGCCGGTTTGCCCACAATCAGCCTCGGCGCGGAGAGGACATTCGAATACGCGCTCCGTCGGACTGCGGCGAACACCGAGAACGATCCCACGCGATCCTATCGTTCGGCCGTAGCGAGGGACCGGGACGCGAAGCTCGCGCCGCGGGGTTCAAGCGCGACACGGGTTCGACGTTCCAACCACCCGATCCCTCGCTACCGCCGAACGACCGTCTCTCCCGACCTCCGTCTGTTCTGGAACAGAGAGTAAGTTGCTGCCCGAAGATCGCAGATCAAAATGTGAGGAAGCCTCAATAATCGCGGATGAAAGCCGCCGTGCGCGTGACGAAAAGGATGGACCGACCGAGCACCCTACGCCCATAGTGTTCTTCACAGTGATCTTATTGAGGATCACGCGCGACTTGCCCGGAGGAACCAGGAACGTCGTCTGCCGCGACGGGCGGTCGCTAGCCGACGCCGATGGAATCGCGACCGGTCGGAATCGTGACGATGGTGGTCGTTCCGTCCGTCCGGCGCGTGACCTCGAGTCCCACCTCAGGCCCATACAGCCGATGCAAGCGCGCGCGCAAATTGTTCAAACCGATTCCATAGGAAGGTTCCTCCGATTGCGCGGCGTCGCCGTCGCCCGAGTCGGACACCTCCACGACCAGGAATGCCTCGCGGGTGCGCGTCGAGATTCGGATCACGCCGCCGTCTTCCGAGCTACTCAACCCGTGCTTGACGCTGTTCTCCGCAAGAGCCTGGAGGATGAAGCTCGGCACGCTGAGCTCCTCCGTGCCCGGCGCGACGTCCCACGCAACTATCTAGCCGATCCGAGAACCGGATCTGCTGGATGTCGAAATAGCAGCGGGTGAATTCGATCTCCGTCGAAAGCGCCACGGTCTGCTGCGCGGAAGTAGCCAGCGACATGCGCAGCAGATCGCTGAGACGCGAAATCATTTGATCGGCACGATCGGGCGCCCGATACACTATCGACGCGATCGAGTGCAGCGTGTTGAAAAGAAAATGCGGCTGCATCTGCGAGCGGAGGGCCTGCATTTGGGCGTTCCCGAGTTGGGTTTCCAACTGCGACGTCAGGATCGCGCGCGCGGCCGAATAGTTGCGAATGCGAATGGCCGTGGCGATGCCGAACACCACCAGCGCATCGAGGAACACGCTGTGAAAATTTCGCGCGATCGCATTCTCGATCACGATGATCAGCGTCACGTCCGGAACGGAGAGGCACCAGATCAGGTTCTCGACGGTAATGGTGGAGAGGGTCACGAGCAGCAGCGTCGGCATGACCAGGAACACCAGCGAAGGCCATTTCATCCGCTCGATCACGACGCGGTCGGCAAGCTTGAAGATGAGAACCGTCATGATCGTCCAGATCACGGCGTAGGCGAGTTGCGAATAGCTCACTCGTGCGATGGGCTGCGGCTCACCAAAATACACGCCCAGCATCCAGGCCGCGCTGACCTTATAGAGACCGACCATGGCCCAGCCGGAAAAGAGCGAGAGAAGGCGAGAGGGCGACCCGGCGATGACGGGTGTGGCCGAGACGTCGATGCCTGCAGGGAGAGTGTAGGTGCCCGGCGATCCGGCCGCGGTCACAGGCCCTGGACCCGGGCGCGCAGGTTGTGCCGGTATTGGACATTGAGGGTCAGTCGCACGCCGCCCTCGAGCTCGACGATCTGGTTGCCGCGAAAGCCGGAATGCAACTGTACGATCCGGTCGATACGGACGATGGTCGAGCGAGCGATCCGGATGAATTTCCGCGGATCGAGGCGGTTCTCGATCGCATTCATCGTGGCGCGGAAGAGATAGGACTGTCGCTCGATGTGCAGCCTAACGTAGTTTCCGGCCGATTCGATCCAGCAAACGTCCTCCACTCGGATCACCCTCGTTGACGAGCCGCTTCGAACCGCGAGGCGTTCGTAATACTGCGCCGCTTTGACCGCGGCACCGTCTTCCGCAACCCGGCTCATCGGATGCCGCCGGATCCGCGCGAGGGTCCGGGCAAACCGTTCTTTGTCGAACGGTTTCAGCAGGTAGTCGGACGCCTCTTCATCGAACGCACGGAGCGCGTACTGGTCGAAGGCGGTCACGAAGACGATGTACGGCGTCGGTGCGCAGTGATCGCGCGCATGCGCGACCACGTCGAATCCCGAAATTCGAGGCATCTCCACGTCGAGAAACAATACGTCGGGACGGACCTGGGCCAGTTCGCGAATCGCGCTGCGTCCGTTTCGAAATTCCGCCACAACCTCGATGTCGCTCTCGGGCGAGAGCAGGTCGCGGAGCCTTTGCCGTGCCAGCGGCTCGTCGTCGATGATGACCGTTCTGATCAATGGTCCTGGGCTCGTTGCGCCCGAATCGATTTCCCATCCGGCGCAGACCGCATTGTCCGGGGGTGCCGCGGGACCGTCAACCGCCAGCGAATGACATTCGGTCACAAATTTCCCTCTCTTCGGCGCCGTTAGCCCTCGGCGAAGCAGATCCGTCACATTTTGGTGGGGGAGATCGGTACGCATTCGTAGCCTATGCGCGCGATGACTCTTCGAGTGGCGGTCGTAGACGACGAGCAACCGTCCCGCGAGACCCTCTCGCTGCTGCTTTCCGCACAGCCGGGTGTGGAGATCGTCGGACAGTACGGAAGCGGAGCCGCGTTTCTCCAATCCGCCGCGGCGACGCGTCCGGCCGTCCTCTTTCTCGGCGTCGAAATGGCACGTCTCACCGGGTTCGAGGTCATGAGCCAACTGGGCCGGAACGCCGGGCCTGCGCCGCTGGTGGTGTTGCTGGCCGGATCCCAACATTTTGCAGCTCAGGCCTTTGATTACGGGGCGGCCGATTACATCGTCAAGCCGTCGACCCCCGAACGAATCCGTCATAGTCTCGAGCGCATCCGGTCGCGATACATTCCATCGCCGGAGTGCGTCGCGCCTCACGCATTGCTCCAACGCATCGCCATTCACAAAGGCGACACGATTCACTTCGTTCATGTCGACGAGATGGATTGGTTGGAGACGGCCGGAAATTACACGCGCCTCCATGCCCGGCAGACCTCGTTCCTTTACCGGGAGTCTCTGCGATCGATGGAGTCGCGCCTCCACGCCTCGCGCTTCGTACGCATTGATGGCTCTACGGTTGTGAACATCGAACGAGTGGCCGGCATGAAACGCTCCTTCCGCCGCGAACATGTGGTCATCCTCCGTGATGGCACCCGGCTGCGCCTGACGGCGCAGTACCGGGAGCGATTGCAGCGGCTCATCGAGGGGTTGTAGCTGCTCTAAGTTCTTCTTGTACTCCCTGCTCGACGAAGGCCCGGGATAATGCGCCGCGTTGAACAGCATTCTTACCGGCACCTATTACAATCGCAAATGACAGGAACTGAGTTCGTTATTGGATCGAACACGATCCGCAGGTTTCCTGAACCGTCTTCGTGCCGTCGAGCTTATTTACCAATGGTTGTAAATTCACGTTTATTCGACCGCCAAAATAAAAGCCGCCACCTAGGCTGAGGGTCGGAGAGGAATTGCCGGTTGCGGCGGCGGTCGTGCCAACGAGAGTAACATGCGACTTCGTAAGACTAGGTCCCAAGTAAACGCCGGAATGTGATGAAAGCGTGCGCACGGTGTCTGTTGAGTGGAAGTCTCTTGTATGTACGAGCGTGTTCTCTGACACCTTTTCGTTGGCGTACCCAGCGCCGAAGCCAAAGAAGCTCAATCCGACGTTGATCTCCCTTTTACTCACGCTTGTCCACGTACAGTCGTAGCACCAACCGTCTTCGCTGCGGCCTTCCTCTTCATGGGAGAGTAACTGCCAAGCCACCGACGCTTCTACGGGCCCGACTTGAAACCCGTAGTACGGGAATAGGAAATCGAAAGTGAAAATATCGTCGTCCGTTGGGGCGGACTGACCTTGCTGAGCACCTGGCGCCGCCTCGACTGCACCCGTCGGATCCACGAGTTTCGTTGGATTGTTTCGGACGTATGCATAGCGGTTCCATGCCTGAGGCGACTCCAGAGCATAGCGCTGCGCAGGATCGATGGACAGGAATCTGCCAAACTCGCTGCTGTAATACCGAGCGTGCATGTAATCCAGATCGGCATCGGTGTAGTTCGTTCCGTCGTCGTCGCGCTCGTGGCCGGTGAAGGCCATCCGTTCTCCGAGCGGCCGGCCGACGGTCGGCTGTCCGAAGGGCCAGTATTTGCGGGGCGTGTCGCGGATGTTCAGGCCCTCCGGCGTGACTGCCAGAATGATCGGACGGCCCGCGGTATCCGTAATGAACCGCGTCGTGCCGAGATGGTCCGAATGGACGTCGCGGATTGCCTCGGAGGCGCCGACCGTGGAAATCAGCGTTGGACCGGCATAGACATAGTCCTTTGTCCAGCTCCAGACACCCGCGGTGCGATCGAAGTCGCGCAGAACGGTGTTGTCGATACCGCGGAACGACCAGTGCTCGTGAATTTGCGAGGGATCGCCGGGCGCTTTGAAATCGAGCGTGGCCACGCGCTGACCGTCGGCGTCATAGAGAAACACGCGGCCGATCCCGTTCCCGTCGACTCTGGTCAGCGCTGACAGTGCGTCCCATTGGAACTTCAGAGGAACGGCTGGTGCACCGGGAAACAGTGCGAGCGGCCGTCTGTCCGAAAGCGCTGTGAGGTCGCCGCGTTCGTTATACGTGGCCCCGGTCGTTTCGGACAGCCGATTCGTCGCGGCCACCGTCTTTGTGTCATGGGTGACACCGGACGGGTCCACCCATTGACTCATATTGCCGAACGCGTCGTATGCATACGTTCGGATCTGGCCGTCCAGCGTGGCTTTCGTCAGGCGAGACGCGTTGTCATATCCATAAGAGTCGTTTCCGATCTTGTAGAGATTTCCCACGTCGTCATATTTGTACTCGCCGGTGCCGGGGGTGCCGGCAAGGTACTGCCAGGTATAGCCTCCCGGCCGTGGCATGCCGGCGGAATCGGGCAGAATGTTGTCCGTGAATGTCGCTGCGCCGCGCTCGCGGGCAATCGACGACAGCATGCCATTCGCGTGATAGCCGAGTACCGCGAAGGCTTTCACGTTCGCGGCCGTGCCGATTTTGCTCAGCCGTCCGTCCTCGTAGGTTCGGAGGACCTGCCGCGTAGGCTGGTTTGAAGGCGCAGAGACTCCGAGGGAGGGATAGTCGATCGTGGTCAGCTGGCCGAGACCGTCATAGCCGTACGTGGCTTTCGCGGTAAAGCAACTGCCGTAGTTGGCCTCGACACTCACGGAGTTGGAGTGCCCTGCGAAGTCGTAGCCGAATTTCTGTGTGACCGGCACCGGCAGGACATTGCCACTTCCAGCCGGGTCGGGCACGAGATTGAGGCGGACGGCCGTCGAGACCTGACCGCGGCTGCCCGCAGGCGCTGACGGCGGATTGAAAACGAAGCGCAGGATTTCCCGGTCCCGCTCACTCACAGTTGTAGACGGCGGCGTGCTCAGGACGCTGGTCAGGCGGCCCGCTAGATCGAATGAATACGCGAGGTTGAATTCGGCCTTGCTCGGATAACTGAGGTCACGGGCATGACCGAGCGCGTCGTAGCGCGTGTGCTTTATCGTCCCGGGCCCGAGCTCCGGTTGCGTCTGTGAAACGAGGAAGCCTCGCCCGTCGTACGTCCAGAAACGAGACTGGGTGGTGTCGCCTGCAACCAGGTCCGTACGGACGAGATGATCCTGGGCGTCGTAGGTGTAGTCCGCGCGCACGATCGTGTCGTTGGCCCGGCGCAGTCTCCCGAATCCATCCCGGATTTCCGCCGGTAACGCATTCACTGCTGAATTTCCTACTTTGTACACTTTGGTGGTACTTCGAGTTCCCTGATATTGATACTCGACCGTCCTGTTGTCCGGTTGGATGGTCTTCACCTCCCGGTTCTGTGCGTCGTATAAATGGCGCGTGGCGACGTTGAGTGCGCCGCCTACGGGATTCGAAATGAATTCACGCAAGGACAGTCCCGTGACGCTATAGAACGTCTGGGTCTTCTTCGTCGCACTTCCGGGCAGGCTCTCCTCGGTGAGAGCGGGACGGCCGAACAGGTCGTACGAGTACGACATCTCTCCGCCGTTGACGCGGGAAATGTTCAATGTGCCGGTGCAGTCCCTGACGCTGCCGGTGGCGTTGGACGGCCTCTGGCAGTCGGCCGGATACGAGGTGCTGCACTCGTTTCCGATACGGCCCGCCGTGGCGAGCCGGTAAGAATAGATCTGCGGCGTCGACTTGAGCACCGACGGAGGGTCGATCGTCGGAGCCTCGGTCGATGCCGGAGGCGTGACCTTCGTCGGCCGGCCGAGCGCGTCATAGACGAAAAACGTCTTCGCTCCCGACGCATCCGCATAGGACAGAGGCAAACCGGTATTCCGGTCGATCGTGCTGCTCTGGATTTGGCTGAACACCGCGCCGGAGTCGAGATAACGCTCTCGCTCCGCGGCGCCGAAATGAAGCAGCGTTTCGATCGTGTAGACCGGTCCCTGGTCGTAACCTCCCGAGGTCTTGTTCACCAGCACGACTGCCGGAACGTCGTCGATGATGGTGCCCGTGCGCGTGTACTCGGTCAGCACATCCTTCTGATCGCCTGTGCCCGGTGCCGGATTCGATCGATACTCGTATACCGCAATTCGCTTTTGAGATAGCCGCGTTGCGGGTCGAACGCCGAAAGCGTCGTGAACGTCGGTCCCGTGTTCTCCTGAACGGAGGACGTGGTGAAGGTATTGAGCAGCCAGGGGTCGGGTGACGTGATTGTCGCGGCCTGGGGAGCACCGGGTGGAAGCGGCTGGGCGGCAGAGGAGTAGGTCACGCCGGGATTGAAATTCACCACGGCCGTCCGCGTGTCCGAGCCGATGAAGTTGGAAGTGGCGACGGTCTTCCGGAAATGCCCGAGGGCATCGAAATTCGAGTAGGTCGTTTCGGTGACGGGCTGATTGACATCGTCCAGGAAGACCGTACGTTGCAGCGTGGGACGGATGTTCGAGGAGCGACAGTCCCCTCCCGGACCATCCGGACATTGGGTGTAACTCGCCTCGTACTGGACATACGTGGCGCGGACGGTCGTGGACGGGATCAGCGTCTCATTCTGGCGGACGAGACGGGGCAGGAGCCGGCGTACGCTGCGCTGGGGCTCGGCGGCGAGGGTGGCGTAATCCGCGAGCACCTCTTTCGTCGAGAGAAACTTCGAGTTCGGCAATCCTGCACACGAGGACGTTTGTCCCTCGCATTCTTCTTCCGTATAAGGCCAGCCGACGTGATTCCAGCCGATGTCGGTCGCGCCGGGCGTGTCTCGGTGATGGAGGGAAAAGAACGCCAGCGAAACGCGCGAGACAGCCGGAGTCGGACAAACGCTGTCACAGGCGTGAACGGGCGTCGCACCGGGCGGCGCGATGACGGCAGTGACGAACTCACGAGCCTGCAGGCATGGAGGATGGCCAGCGCCGAGGTCTGCAGTGTCGAGCCAGCCGCCTCCCACGTAGTACCACGACGCGTTGGCGATGTCCTTTTCGGCGGCGTCGATCTGCTGGCGCCGGGTCACCGCGGTCATCGTGACGCCTTTCAGGAGATTTTCGCCATTACAGCGCAGCAGCGGATAGCCGCGGATTCCGTACTCGTACCGGTACCCGCCGCCGGTGGGTGTCTTCGCGATGCGCAACCGGCCGGAGTCGCGTTTCGTCGGATAGTACTTCCCTGCAGAATCCTGCTGAAAGGTCCGCGAGAATGCCCAATCGTTGTGATAACGAAACTGCCACACGCCGGCGTTGCTCGACGGCAACGAGCAGGCACTTGCCGTCGCGGTACACGAGGCGCAGCCGTCCGTCGATGCCGGGACAGCCGGCGGAGCCGAGGCACCGGCGGGATCGGGTAAACGGACCGCGATCAATTGCGAGACGCCGCGCAACGCGACGTCGCCCCTCTGGCCGGTTGCGGCGTCGATGACGATATTCCGGACCTCATAAGGAATGAGCAGGCCCGCACCGCCGATCTGCCACACTGGTCCCGGCTCGCTCGGTATGTCGACGCTCTCATAGAGGAAATCGTAAACGGCCAGCTTGCCATGCGGAGCGGCGACGGCAAGGCGCTCCAGCCGCACCTCGCGCTGATGTTTCGCCCGGAAGTAAGCGTAGTGCGTCCGGATGGTCTTCAGGTCTTCCGAGCCACTGTAATACTGCGCGGCCGCGCCGCTTTCACCGATGGACGCCGTGCCCTCGATGATCTCCCACTTCCACACTCCGCCGGGCACGGCACCGGGAGGCTGTCCGGCGAGGGACGGTACGCCGTTCGCGGGCTGGTCGCTGGTGGCCGCATCGGTGTACTTGATGCGAACCACGTTGCCGTAAGGATCGCTGATCCAATCGAGCAGCCAGCGCGGATAGGGACCGTTGGCACAATCGGCGACACATCGGAATCGCTTCCGGGTGCCGTCCGGAAAATCGACTTCCGCCAGATCGCTGTTCGCCGTCGGCGTCGGTTGGAGGATGCGCAGACGGAGATACGTGCCATCGGTCGTATAGAGCACACGATTGGTATTGAGCTGGTCGCCATCGCCATGCAGAGAGCCGGTGAACCGGCTGATCGTGCCGGTCGGGGAGACATACGAGAGTACATTGCTGGTGATCGGCGTTCGGAATCCCTGCAGTTCGCCGAGCGACAGCGTCCAGCCCATTCCGGCATTGCCGTGAGCAACCGACTCGACGCCGAAGAAGCCGGGGGGAGGGTCGTCGGGCCCGACGCGGGCGTCGGTCTTGAGCTCTCCTGGTGACCGCGCCGTTACGGGAAAGATGATGACGGGCGAGTCGCTCGACCAGTCGTACGCTTCGCGCGCGAAATTCTTGGCGTACAACGCGTTGAAAAACGCATTTCCGGTTGCGGTCGCCGAAGTCTGGCTCCCGCCTTCGTACGAGTACAGGTCCCAGGCGTGCGAGTCGTAATGCAGGATGAACCGGTATTTCAGCGGCCCATTGGTACTGTATTCCTGACCCAATGGGATATTCAGCATCAAGTTTCCATTGAAGGTGTTGACGCTGTCGAACTCGCCGACGGAAAACACGCTGTTCGGCTTGAAGCCCCGCGCGAGAATCATGTCCTCGGCCCGCATACCGGCGGCGGCCACGATCGCCAGCACCAGTGCGACCAGCGATCGGCAAAGACTGGTCTTGCTCATCATTGCTCCGTTCTTCACCCCACAATGACCGCGGCCGCTCATGGGATCACCTCGTAGGGCGCCGCGTAGATCGTGCTTCCCGCCGGACATTGCGGTGCATCGATGGCGAGACCGAACGCCCGTGTGACGAAGGTTGCGGCCTGGCTGCGGGTCAGAAGGCTCGTCGGACAGAATGTGGTTGGCGTACATCCCGAGGTGATCCCTCTCGTCTTCAGGTCGCTGATGAAGTCCGCTCCGAAACCACCAGGGCAGGTGACGTCGGCGAAGTCAGGCCTGCAGGCAGGCGGCACGTACGACGCGCCATAACGCGCCCGCAACAACATCACCGCCATTTGCTGCCGTTGAACGCTGCCTTCCGGCGTGTACATGTTGTTCCCTGTTCCCAGCGAGATTCCCTCGGCCTTCATCTCCGCAATCCACACGGCGGCCGGATGCGAGCACTGCACATCCGTAAACGGCGCGGCATTGCAGGGGGGCGGCTGCCAGCCGGGCGGGTGATTGGCTTTGATCAGCCACATCGACAGCTGCGCCCGCGTGATCAACGCATCGGGACAGAAGCTCTGCGGGTTCGTGCAGGAGTCGGCGATCTCCGCGTGAGCCAACGACTCGATCGCCCCGTAATAGCTCGAGGAAGTCGGCACGTCCGCGTACGTTGCCCCGACGTGCACGCGAATCGGGCTGCCAGGAGTCTGTGCTCCCGCTCCGGGGTTGTCCTCAAAGATCAAGCGGTCGGCGTGACGGGTGGTTCCTCGATAGAAGCCCGGGGTGAATCCCATCACGTAGCAGGAGCCCGCGGACCAGCAATCGGAAACGCCCGTCGCGACGCTGTACCACGACGGCACGGCGTAAACGCCCCAGCCTTCCGGGTTGGAGAAAAAAATATTCGAGGAGATGGTCACCGGCGCTAGGGACGGTGCCGTCGACCACTGCGGTTCCACAGTGACAATCTCGCCCGGCTCGGCGATGCCGTTCAGATTTCCGGAGGTGATGTATTCACGCCCGTTGGCCGTGAAGCTTTGCACGTGAGTATCCGCTACGTAACCCACCTTGCGTCCGAAGGAAGGGACGGACGCAAAGAGCGGCGGTCCGACCGGAACCGTTTCTCTGACGGGCGGCGAGGACGTTCCCTCGCCATCTGTGACCGTTAATGTAACGGTGTAGCATCCGGGCGTTCGAAATCTCTTGGTGACCTTGTCGCCCGTGCCGGTCGAGCCATCACCGAAATCCCAGTTGAATGCCTTTGGACTGTTTCCGTCGTCAATGGACGAGTTAGCATTGAAGACGCACTCGTAATTCTGGCAATTGACGCGTATTTTTGCGATCGGCGGGGTATTGGTGACTTCGACTGATTTCGTGGTGAAGCCGGACGCGCCGTCGCCGTCGGAGACTTTCAGCGTCACATCGTACGCACCGGCATCCTTATAGGCGTGCGTCGCTGCAATCGTGAATGGAGCCGCGGTGTAATCGATCGAAGTCGTCCCGTCGCCGAAGTCCCATTCATACGGTCCCAGCGGATAGGGCCCGTCGTCGACAGTCTGCGAGCCTTCGCGATACGCGATGAACCACATTTCCCGTTTGGCCGGATCGACGTTGCGTCCGAAATTGAATGCCGGCTTCGGGTCGTCATTCGTCACGTTCATGACGAACGGATAATCGAAATTCGTCCCGCCAGCGCGGATCCGAAGCGTCGCTTGATAACTGCCGGCGTGTGAATAAGCCCCACTGAGGCTGCAGGTCGTATTACAGGGCAAGCCGGGCGGCAGCCCGGCCCCGTTGACCGGCGAGAACATCGGTTCTGTGCCGGACATCCCGCAGCCATCGGTACACGCAGCGGGATCGCGGCTCCAGTTGACCATCACGGTCGTCCCGGAAACATAGGGATCGAGTGTGATCTCCAAGGAATGGCTGAGGCCATCGCAACTGGGGCTGTTGAGCGGGCAGATCGCATTGGTGACCGGCTTCTTGATCTTGAATGTGCTCCTGTCGATCAATAGTGGTTTTACGGTGATCGCGCCGCTGCTGATCGTCTCCCCGCTCAAATAATTGACTCTGACCTCGGCTGAATACGTCCCGCTCGCACTGTAGGTGTGATTCATCTTGTTCGAGCCGGAGGTGGTCTGACGGTTGTTGTCCCCCCAGATCCAAAGGATGTCGCGGATGTCTGTTGCGGGAGAGGCGATGAATTCGAACGCGCAATTCAACCCTTTGCACGCGGCGGTTGCGGTCACGTACGACGACACCGGGATGTCGACGTGTGCTGAAACGGGCATATGCACGCCGTCGTTCAGTGTGTAGTCGAACCGGTCGGGCCCGCGCGTGGGACCGGGCTTATAGACCACGGTCCTCAGCATCCCGCTTCCCTGGACGGTTACCGTTCCGCCGTTTGTGCACGCTCCTGTCGTCATCATGAACGTGGTATTGGGAGGGATGTAGTCATTGGCCAGCACCTCCACGACCATCGACGTACCCTGCAGGGCTTTCGTGTCATCCGCGGCAATCAAGCCGGGGGAACCGACGGTCGTCGGATTGCAGATCGGGACCGACGCGTGAACGACCGCGGCGTAACCAAGCGCAAGCAGCCGGATCAGATTGAGCGGGAGCGATTTCACTGTGGACCTCCACGTTGGCCGAATTGCGAAGACGCTAGCAGCGGGGGTGCGTTCCTCGAACGACAAAGGTGAAAATCACAACCGCCACATGGACAAATGGGACATTCCCGACGCTATTTCGTGTCGGCTGCCGAGCTTCCGCGGGAGGAGAAGCGGAGAGCGGGCGTGGGCGTTCATAAGCCGGTTAGATAAATATTACCTTGACAAACATTAAGCCGATAGGCTAAATACTAATCTACGAGGAGGATCCCATGAGTGACCAGCATCATCACGAGAGAACGCGCGAGAATCCGGAGTCACCGGTGACAAACATCGTTACCTACGTCCCGAAAAAGGGAAAAGAAGGCGAGTTGCTCGCGCTTGTGAGAAAGCACGAGCCGGCGTTACGCAAGGTCGGCCTCGTCACGAGTGAGCCATTCCGCGTTTGGAAGGCGTACGACATCCGCAAACAGCGCGAGCAATACATCGAGTACTTTGTGTGGAAGGACAGCAAGGCTAGTGACATTGCGCACCAGACTCCCGAAGTCATGGCGGTATGGGAGCCGATGGGCCCAATCCTGGACGAACTGACGATCTGCGAAGTGGAGCCGCTCTGATCGAGGATGCGGCGGAAAAACTGGCTGTTCTCGACGACGTCGTTGCCGCGCTGGCGCACGCCGCGCGGCGACAGATTCTCCTGACGATCTATTTTCGAGGAGTGGCCACGGCCGGTGAGATCGCCAGTCGGTTTGCGCACAAGTGGCCGACGACCACCCGGCACCTGCAGGTCCTCCAGAAGGCCGGCCTTGTGCGGCAAGAGCGGCGCGGGCGGACGCGCGTCTACCGAGTCGACACGACCCGGCTCGCACTGGTCACCGAGTGGCTTCAGTGGTTCGCGTCCTCTTCCCCGGAGAACGACGAAGTAGACGAGACGCCTACGCCGTCGAGGTGAAGAACCCGCAATCGCGCGTAATCGTCCTGACGTTTGTGGCGCGCTCGGATGCGAGCAGCCGAGTCTGCGCAGACCGGGCAAGCACGCTTCCAGCTACTGATTGCTTCGCGATTTGGCCAGTTCCACTGCCAACAGGCAGCCTATTTGCTGACTCCGGTGGCGTGGAGGTACAGACGTGAACTGGTTCAACCTGTCGTTCATTGGATGGCTGATCGTGATCGTGGCGCTGGCGCTGGTGGCGTGGAAGTACGATGTCGCGCCGTTCTGGATCGGAATCGGAGCGCTCCTGCTCGTAGGCGTAGGGATCATCACCTCGGTGAAGCACTCGAAACCGCGGATCTGATTGGGGAGGTCCTCGGGTTCACGGATCCTTGGGGAGACACGTCACCCGAGGAACTGTGAAACCGGGGACCCGTCTCGAGTTAGTGGGCGCCGACGAGGCCGCGCATTGCCGTGACGGCCATGTCGCGGGTCATGTCGTTTTCCAGCGAGATCTTGCGCATCGCCGACCACTCGTTGTTGCGGTAGACGATGTAGCGGATCGTTCCCTCTTCTTCGAAGTAGAAGATGAGGCGATCGGGATGCGGGGAGATCGCTTCGATCCGGTTGTACGCGGACATCGTGAACAACGACGGCGGAGCGAAGTCGCGGCCGCCCTTGCCGACAGGTACGCGAATCCGGCCGTGGCCGATCGGGGTGATCGTCACGCGGTGGAACGAGTTCGCCTGTGTGTCGCCGAACACCACGTCCACCGAATCGCTTTCCGGCGCCTCGAAGATCGCGGGCTGGCGGAAGATCTCGCGGCTGAACTCTTCGGCGATCTCGTAGGTCGGCGTGTTCTTGCCGACGAAGTCCGACAGGTCGTGCACCTGAATCGCGACTTCGCCTTTGTGCAGCGTGAGCATCGCGTACCGCGCGCGCTCGCCGGATCCGCTCGACTCCCACCACGTCGCGTGCACGTTGATCTCCGGCACGGGCGAGATGTTGCTGCTGTTTCCTTCGCGTTCGCCCGCGAAGTGGGTGAGGGCGATACGGAGATTGCGGCGCAAGCGATACGACGCCTGCTCGAAGGTGTTCGGCAGACTCCAGTTGCCGTCGCGGTCGAGCGAGATGAACCGCAGCTCGCTCGCCATCGGATTGACCGAGTACTGCCAGAAGATGAACAGGGTGTCGGAGTCGTCGTCGTACGCGAGCGCAGGATCGGAGTTCCAGCCGCCCGCCAGTGTCGCCGGAACGATCAACCTCTTCGTGGCGACGTCCGGCTGCGTGACCGACAGCGCGATGTACGTACCGGAGGGCGCGTGGACGTCCGCCTGTTCTTCGATGCGCTCCGCGGTCACGCGATAGAGCGCGCCGCCGTTCGTGAGCAACACGTTCGAGCTCGACTGCGCGAACGCAGCCGGCACGACGAACAGCAGCACGAACAACAACAGGAACCGTTTCATAGTCTTAGGTTCACCATGCTCCGCAGGTCGAGAGCGAAGAGGAGCTTCTTCAGATTGCGAAACTCGGGATAGAACTTCGTCAGCTCGTCGAAGTGCGTTTCCGCGACCTCGATGTCGCCGCTCTCATACGCTGCTTCGCCGAGAAGGTAATGGGCGTTGCGAATCTGGCGCGGCTCCGTCGCCAACTCGAGACCGATGGCGCCGTACTTGAGCGCGCGCGCGTGATCCTTCAGCGAGAGGTAGCCGTAGCAAAGGTCGATGTACGCATCACAGATACTGCTCGGCGACTCGAGCGACTGCAGCGCGCGATGAATCAGCGCCACGCCTTCCGCCGCTTCGCCAATCAGCAGTTTGTTGTATCCGAGGTTGCCCAGGGTGATGCTCTCGCTCAGCTGGCGTTCGGAGGGGTCGGTCAGCTGCGAGGCGAGCTCGAGCGCCTGTTGGTGGCAGTCGATCGCTTTCGCGAACTGCGAGTCGCTCTCGTAGCAGATGCCGAGATCGTTCACCGCCGCGAAGATCCACCACGACTGATTGGCTTCGCGCGCCGTCCGCAGCGCCGTCTCCCCGAACGTAATTGCGCGCCGGATGTTGTTCTCCGTCCGGTGCAGGAACATCAACGCGTACGCGGCGAGGAACGTGTGATGCGGATTGCGCCGGCGCATCAGGATCGAAGGCAGAATGTGCACCTCGAGCCCTTTGCGTCCGGATGCGATCATCGCATCGGCTTTGTTGATCGTGATCAGTTCGCGCAGTTCGTCGTCGTCCGCGAGCGTGAGCGCTTCGTCGTAGAGCGCCAGCGCTTCGTCGAACTGCTCGCTGCGCGCGCGCGTCAGCGCGAGCTGCCTCAGTTGTTCGGCTCGATCCGCGTTAAGCATCCTCGCCCCCGCTCTCCCCGTCTTCCTCGCGGAAGTCGCCGCTTTCCTGGCGACGCTTGAACTCGATGAAGTCCTCGACTTCGCGCTGTGCACCCGGGCTCAGCCGCCGCACGCGCTCGGCGATGCTTTCCGCCGGGCCGCTTTCGTCGAAGAAATCGCCGATGCTGAGATCGAATGTCTGGAGAATGCGCAGGAGCGTATCGAGCCCGACCTTGTACTCTCCCTGTTCCATGCGGGAGAGGTCGGACTGATGCACGCCGATCCGTTCGGCGAGCTCCACCTGCGTCAGCTTGCGCTGGCGGCGGAGCTGCCGGATTTTCCGGCCGATCAGTTGAACCTGAACTGGCGAACTAACGGACATTCTCGGTCACTTTATGCTACGATAACAATGCAACCGCCCAAATATGCGCGCACAGCGCAAGAATGTCAAGGCCGGTCCCGCCCTCCGCTCCATTTACATGAATAACCGATTGTATCTTCTTCGTGAACTCGTCAAACGCGACCTTGCGGCGCGCTTTGCGGGCTCGACGCTGGGACGGGCCTGGGCCATCGCCCAGCCGCTCGGGCTGATCCTCGTGTTCTGGTTCGTGTTTAGCACGCTCATCCCGATGCGCGCCGCGGGCGGGCGGACCTCTTATATCTACTTCCTCGTTGCCGGCCTGATCCCCTGGCTGGCCATCGCCGAGGGGCTCAACCGTTCGGCGACCTCCATCATTGATAACAGCGCGATGGTGAAGCGGATGGCGTTTCCCACCGAAATGCTCGTCATCGTGCCGAACGCATCGGCGATTCTCCTCGAGCTGATCGCGCTTCTGATCGCGCTGGCGTTCTCGGTCTTCAGTAGCGGAGTGTCGCGCTATCTATGGTTGCTTCCGATCGCGCTGGCGCTGCAGTTCGGGCTGCAGCTCGGCATCGGCTGGATGCTGGCCGTGATGCAGGTGTTCTTCCGCGATCTCGCGCAGGTCCTCGGCTTCGCGCTGACGATCGCCTTCTACCTGAGTCCGATTCTCTATCCGCCGACGCCGCGGTTCGAAGCGATCTTTGCGTGGAATCCCATGACACCGCTGGCCGGTTTATTCCGCAGCGCCATGCTCGCCTCACCGTTACCTTCAGCGCCGTCCATCGTATTTCTGTTGGTAGTGGTGGCGAGTGTGCTCGCCTTCGGCCTGCTGGTTTTCCGGCGCGCCGAGGCGACGCTGGCCGACTACGTCTGATTCTGGATGGCGGATGGCGGATGGCAGAAGGCGGATCAAAGCCGCGTTTCTGCCATCTGCAATCTGCCATCCGCCATCTGCTTCTAGGAGATCGTGTTCATGTCGAAATTCTTCGCGAGTGTTCTCAGTGTGCTGTTCGCGGCCGCGGTCTTCGCGGCGCCGCAGCAGCAAGCGTCCACGCCGGCGGCAAACGCCGCTGCTGCAGCGTGGGACAAAGACAAGATGCCCGAGGGCGGCGTGCCGACGTACATCCGGCCCGAGACGCCCGAGCAGCGCAAGGCGCGGCTCAGCACCCCGGAAGATCCCGGCGTCAATCCCGATCTGAAAAAAGTGTGGGGCCGCTTCGGCAACCTCTATCACATCTCCCGCTACGAGCGCCGTCTGGCCGTGTACGACCAGGAGCCCGGATTCGTCCGCCCGCTCGGCATGGTGAATTTCGGCTACGAGCTCTATCAGCACAACGACAAGTACGTGTGGGTGTGGATCCCGGAAATGCCGGCCGCGGAAAAGATGGCAGAGCTCGCGGCGCCGCCGCCGGCATTGAACGAAGACACCTACAACTACTGGCGCACCGTGCGCCCGCAATACGTGAAGCTCGATCCGCCGCCGGCGAACAAAGTCATTCGCTTTGAAGAGGCGTCGCAGGGGCTGCCGACCGGCGGCTCGTGGAGAAACTCGCTTGCCGTCGCCGACATGAATGAAGACGGCCACCTCGATCTCATCGCGCCGCCCGAGCGCGGCGGCCAGAGCACCACGCTGCCGGCAATCTTCCTCGGTGATGGGAAAGGTCGTTGGCGCTGGTGGCAGGAAGTGAAGTGGCCGCGCGGTCTCGACTACGGCAGCGTCGGCGCCGGCGATTTCAATCGCGACGGCCATCAGGACCTCGCCTTCGCCGTGCACCTTCGCGGCGTGTTCGTGTTCCTCGGCGACGGCAAAGGAAACTTCACCGCCGTCGACGAAGGGCTCGCGCGCAACTTCCCCACGCGCCGCATCGTCGTCACCGATCTCGATCGCGACGGCAACCCCGATCTCGTCGCCAGCAGCGAAGGCCCGACCAGTCTCGCCACCGGCAGCGGCGGGAAGCTGAAGGCCTTCATGAATCGCAGCAAGGGCACGAAGTGGGAGGAAGTCGATCTCGTCGACGACACGATCAAAATCGGCGGCGACTGGCTGACCGTCTCGGATCTCAACGGCGACACCATTCCCGACTTCGTCGTCGCCTCCGTTTATCAGGGCATCAATCAGGTCGTGCATCTCAGCGAGGGCAAGAACAAGTGGAAGTTCGTTTCCTCCGCGATCGATGACGTGCTGCCTCTGAGTGCGATGTACCTGGCCAGCACCGCCGGAAACTTCTCCGCGAAGAACCGCACCGACGCCATCATCTCGTACGTCCGTTCGTGGGATCCGATCGTGGAGCCGTCGCGCGTTCCGACGCCGCCGCTCACCACGGTCTCGGCGATCGACCGGCTCACGTACACCGATCAAGGTCTCAAGCGCGAGCCGATCATGCGCTGGGCCAGTGGCAAGGCTGCCAACGCCATGGCCGCCGCGGACTTCGACGGCGACGGAAAAGAAGACGTCATCTTCACCCGCTATGAGCCGCGCGAGGCGCGCATTCTCCTGGGCGACGGCAAGGGCGGATTCGTCGATGCCGCCGTCGAAGGGCTGAAGATGCAGATCAATGCCAACTACGACGTGAAAGTGGCCGACGTGAACGGCGACAAGCGGCCCGACGTGATCCTGATGTACGAGACGGCCGGCCAGACCGCCCTCGCGGATCGCGATGGCGCGATCCGGGTTTTCCTCAACCGCGGCCCGGTAGGGAAGTCCGCCGCCAAGGAATAGCTTCTCGTCATATTTTAGGGAGCGGAGCGCGTGCAAGCGGCTCCGCTCCCGCGGCCTTCCAGTGCATCCGGCGCCCGATATTCTTGGTTGCCGCCCTCTCGCACTTCGCTATACTCGCGGCGCTTTTTGCCCGTGATGGCCCTCACCTCATGACGTAATCCCATAAAACTGCGATTTTGATGTTGACATTTGAAAACGACCGCAATACTGTTACGGCAGTTTGACCTAGGAATTTAACGTCATGTCGGGAGGTGGTCAGTTATACGACGACAGAGGGTGAGCGTTTGACCAAATTTGTATCGTCCAAGATCAGTGTAGGAGAAATGAAATAGATGAGAAAACTTACGATTTTGGCCCTTGTGGCCATGCTCGCGATCGCCGGGTCGGCGTTCGGTGCGGGCAGTCGGATGGGCGGCGTTGAGCTGCAGCCGAATGCCACGTTCTCGAACGGCAACAACCCGACGACGACTAACAATGACGATTCGTGCGATACCACGAACATGCCGGCAGCGACCCTCTTGCTGCCGTTCTTCGACGTGAATATCACCGCGACCGCCGGCTCGAGCGACACGACTCTGTTCACCATCACGAACGTGTCTTCGTCGCCCCAGATCGCGCACGTCACGGTTTGGACCGACTGGTCCTTCCCGATTCTCGACTTCAACATCTTCCTGACGGGATATGACGTTCAGTCGATCAATCTGTACGACGTCATCGCGCGCGGCGTGGTGGCTCCGGGCGGCCCGGGCACCTCGTCGACGAACTTCGGCATTTCGCCGAACGTGACCGAGACGGGCGTTGGCTTCGTTGCCACCGCCGGTTCGGCTCCGGATCCCAATGACTCGAACCCGAACTTCTCGGGCGCCGGCAACTGCTCCGGCACGCAGCTCCCCGGCCAGCTTTCGGCCGAGCTGACTGCAGCCGTGCAGACCGCGCTGACGACGGGCCTCTACAACGTCGCCGGCTCGAACCCGTTCATCGGTTGCGGCACCAGCCGCATCGGTGGTACGCACAGCAACGCGCGTGGTTATGTGACGATCGACGTGGCCAACAACTGCTCGATCTCGCTCCCGACGTCGCCGACGTACTTCACCACTGAAATTCTGTTCGACAACGTTCTGATCGGCGACTACCAGCAGATCAACGGCGACCCGACCGTGGGCAACCTCGCTCAGGGCAACCCGCTGGTTCACATCAAGGCCATCCCTGAGGGTGGTCCGGCTGGCGTCGTCGCGACGAACCTGCCGTACACGTTCTATGATCGCTACACCCCGGCGGCGACCCGCCGTGTGGACCGCCGCGTTCCGCTGCCCGCGACCTTCGCGGCCCGCTGGATCGAGGGTGGTACGTCGAGCTTCCAGACCAACTACAAGATCTGGCGTGAAGGTCTCATCACCGGCGCGTCCTGCTCGGCGACGATCAACAACTCCGTCCTGCCGTATGCGGAAGTCATCCGCTTCGACGAGCGTGAGAACTCCTTCGCCCTCGGCGGTGGTGTCCGTTGCTCGCCGACTTGCGGACCGGGTGCACCGGTTCTCCCCGAGTCGTCGATCACCAGCACTGCCAATACCTCGTTCTACCCGCCGCATGCCGGCTCGCCCGACATCTCCGGCTGGATGTACCTCAACCTGAACAACCCGAACGCCACGGGCTACTCGTTCAACGGCGTTACGGGCATCCGCGCCAGCCAGAACTGGGTCATCGTCTCGATGTTCGCCCAGGGCCGTTACTCGGTCGACTTCGACGCCGCGCAGCTGGGCAATGGTTGCTCCGCTGTCGTCGTTGCTCCGTCGCCTGAGATCGGACCGGCCGGTGGCATCTTCGTTTGCCCGCCGACCATCGTTTGCGTCGCCCCGGTGGGAACGCATCCGTACAGCGGCACCAACACCACCCCGTAATCTCAGCAACTCGCAGTACAGGAAGCGGGCCGGATTATCCGGCCCGCTTTTTTGCTTTTCAGGGGTCCAAAAAAAATACGTGACACACCCATGCCGTGTTAAGTACAATAAGTTTTGACTGCTGCGCTGACGGTCCTCGATACGCGCGCAGGCTGCTCTCATACCATCGTCCGTAGTCACCATCGGAGGCCAACACACGTGAGCTCTTGGGGCAAGAAACTGATTCTTCTGACGTTCTGCGTGCTCTTCACCGGAGCCGCTTTCGGACAGGATTGGCCGATTCCGGCCCCGACGCCCGATACCCAGGTTCTCTGCAACACCCTAGGGTGCAGCTCTTCGGAGAAGGGGAAAAAGCTCTGGCCCTACTCCTCGCCGCTGACCAAGTTTGTCGGCCGTTATGCCGACAATACGACCCAGCAGTGGGAGTTCGTTCCCACCGGCACGGCGCGCACGAGGCAGATCTACTTTGCTCCGAACCGGATCTACATGATTCTCGGCGGCATCGTCGCTGCTTACGACACGGACACGTTCTTTACCCGCCTGGCCGCCGGCGAGGCGATGACACCCATCAACGGTCTTACCGGCATCAAGTCGGGCCCGGGCCGTGAAAAGGTGTTCAACGCCGATCGTATCTTCTATCCGTTCCAGGGTTGGAGTGAAGGGTTTTCGGGCGGTGACGGCGAGCGGCGAACCTACCGCCTCGATTGGGATGATCGCGGGAATCTGTACATCCCCGCCGACGCGATCGGCTGGGGTATCGTCAAGGACGACCTCGGAAAAGGGGGCGGCGGAATGAACTCCCTGTACCGGGAAGGCATTGCCACGAACCGCTGCATGTCCGTGAAGACGTCGGACGGAAACTACTACGCCTACGTTCTCTATTACTCGGACAGCACGGTCTCCCGCAGCCAGAAGGTGGTCAATGTCAATGATGTGAGTCGTCCGGAGACGGTCGGCGGCGGCGTTCCCACGTTCAAGGACTTCGCGAAAAACTCGGACGGCACACGTATCGCCGTTCTCGACAACGATGGGATCCGCATTTACACCAACGACACGATCGTCCGCGGCGGCTCCCCGATCGCTCAGTTCCGCGCCTTCTTCGGCAACGTTACCAGCGACGGCACGAACTTCTTCGCCACCACTCTCGACTCAGCCTCCCATCCCGTGATTCACGTCATTGCGCCGGACACGGCCGGTTCGTACACGAAGACCGCTCATACCCTCTCCACGGTCGGGATCAACACCGGCATTACGACGTCGGTCAGCGTCTTCTCGAATCCGGATGCGGGCGGCTATCTGACGCTGCTCGGCTTCGAGACGGCTTATAACGGATACAACGTCCGCCTCTATAAGATGACCAACCTCGTTCCGACCGAGGTGGCGCTGAACGGCTATGTGGCGCGCCATTATGAGAGAGGCGCCGTCCAGACCGGCTATGTGACTCCCGGCAAATACATCGACTTCCTCGAGGCGTCCTCGGTTCATGTTCTCAAGCGCGGCGCGAAGTACTACCTCATCCTCTCCGCGCACGCCGTCGGCGACGTCTACGAGATCAAAGGCGCGGATTTCCTCACCGCGAAATTGAAATCGTTCGGCAAAACCGTCAACGTCAATAGCAAAGCGGCGCCGAACGCCGGTCCGTTCTATGGGGATGAGATCAAGTTCACGTCGGAGTTCAGCGGCGCGGGTCTGCCCTCGGTGACCTGGAACTTCGGCGACGGAACTGTGCCGCAGACCGTTCCTGGCACAAGCGCCGGCGCGCCTGATGTGACGCACCAGTACGGCGGCCTGTCGATCGTGCAGTTGCCCGCGGTCATGAACGCCACGGCCACGAATTCTGCCGATCCGTCGATGACGCACTCAGTCAGCGTGACGCTCGCCAAGCCGGCCGTCCGCGTCGGGGTGGCCAATACCTCGATTCTCTTTACGCAGGCCACGACCGATCTTACGCTGCCGATCGTCAGCAGCGATCTTCTCTTCGACGGCTCCGACGGAGCGGTCGAAGGGCATTACAGTGAGTGGAAGCTGTTGGGCGACACCGCGTCGACGAAGCTCGCTCCGAATCAGACGTTCAGCGTCGGTGGATTGGGAGACCGGGAACTGACCTTTACCGGCCACTATGGTCCTTACACGGCGAACTTCACGAACATCGCCGACGCGCCGCTGAGCATTACGCCGATCAAATACAAAGTCCGCGCGTTTGCGCCGGTGGTTAACGGTCCAACCGGCTCGGGCGGCAACGTTGTCTTCAAGAGCGGCACGCGCGTCACCACTAACCTCGCGCACCTCGCCAACGGCGCCGGTACGGTCGTCACCTATAAGTGGGAAATTCTGAATGCTGCGGGCGCAGTGGTTGGAGTCCCCGTGACCGGCACTGCGGCGCTTTCGGCGATCCCCGATTTCACGCTCCCGCGCTCGTCGTTTGCGGGCGCACAGAACTGGAAGGCGCGTCTCTCGCTCACGCTCGACACGACGACCGAGACGGCCCTCAGCATCGCGCTGAACGGACCGACTCCGGGAGCGATCGTGGCCAGCGGCTGCACGACCATCGGGGCGCCCTGCTCGTTCACGGTCAGCACCAGCGTTCCGGGCAATGATCCGACGTCCTGGACGTACTCCTGGGCGGCGACCGGCGTCGGGACCCCTTCGGGCGCTACGACGAGCCCGACGTATGCTCCTACCTTCACGCTCGCGGGGGCGTACACCATCACCGCATTGGTGAGCAACGCGCTGGGCGATGCCCCAGCGCTCACGCTCCCGGTCAGTCTTGGACAGTCGCTGTGCTCCAGCAATCCGACGACGGCCAATACCGGAGTCACCTGCAAGGGCCGCACGAGCGGCTGCGTCGCCGGCTTCAGCAACTGCTCGGTCGGCGAGACGATCGACTTCTGGATCAACACGCAGGGCTGGCAGGCGTCCGCTTGCGACAATTTCGTCTGGAACTGGGGCGACGGCACCGGCCAGTCGACCACGCAGGGCCCGTCGCATGTGTACAACAGCCCCGGCACGTACACTGTCACGCTGAACATTGACGGCGGTCTCAGTGATGTCCAGGTGACGAAGCAAGTCACTGTGGGTAATACCGGCGGCAACAACGGCGGCGGGAACGGTGGTGGTGGAAACGGCGGCGTGGTGGTGGCGGCGGCGGCGGTGGCACCAGCGCCTGCACGGTTCTGGTTCCGCCGATCAACGTCTATGCGACCTGGACCGGTGCGACGAGCGGCTGTAACGCTCTCACCAACTGCACGACCGGTGAGGCCATCGGGTTCAAAATGGGCGCAAACGGTTATAACTATGATTGCGCGCCCCACAGCTTTACCTACAGCTTCGGCGACGGATCTGCGCCGCAGACGACGTTCAGCCCCACGACCATTGTCAATCACACGTACACCACGGCCGGCCCCTTCACGCTGGAAGTGTTGATCAGCAACGGCTCCTCCTCCGCGACCGCTTCGCACACCGTCAAGGTCGTGGTGGGCAGTGGCGGCGGCAACAACGGCGGCGGGAATGGTGGTGGAAACGGCGGCGGCGGAAACGGCGGCGGCTCGAATACGGGCTGCAGCGAGATGAATCCCCCCACGAACGTCTACATGAACTACTCGGGGACCACCAGCGGCTGCACCGCGGTCGTGGGCTCCTGCGCGGCGCTGGAGAACATCAACTTCACCCTCGGCGTGCAGGGGTACAACCTCGATTGCACGACGCACACGTATGAGTGGGATTTCGGCGACGGCAGCCAGAAGTCGACGGCGAAGAATGCCACCCACGCCTATGCGCAGGGCGGCGATTATCCGGTCACGTTGAAGATCAACCGTCTCGACGGCAAGAGCGTCACCATTCCTCGCACGGTGAAAGTCACCGGCGGCAACAGCTGCCCGACCATGGTCGCAGGCCAGAACGTCATCCTGGTGTTCTTCGGCGCCAAGAGCGGGTGTTCGGTTGCAGGCGGCAACTGCCAGGAGGATGAGGTTCTCAACTTCGGTCTGATCGGCGGCTACAACTTCAGCTGCAGCACGCACACCGTCGAGTGGGATTTCGGCGACGGTTCGCCGAAAGGAAACGGTTCGTCCCCGACCCACACGTATGAAAAGGGCGGCGACTACCACGGTTCGGTCAAGATCACGAACAGCAAGCAGTCCCTCACCGTGCCGTTCGACATCAAGATTCCGGTCGCCCCGACAAAGACGCGCTCCGCGCGACACTGATCGTTCGGCATCTTTAATCGCCTTTCGCATGTGGCGGGCCGCAAGGCCCGCCACAGTTGCGTTTGGGCGGATTTCGATGTGACGCAGCCGGTCGCGTTTTTTTATTAACATTCAAATAATAGGTGACACGCTCGCGTAGCGTTCAGTACAATAAGTTTGTTCGCGACGCGCGCGGTCCTCGCAATTTCATCGTCCGTCCGTTCGTCACCATCGGAGGCCAATACACGTGAGCTTTTGGGGCAGGAAACTCGTTCTTCTGACGTTCTGCGCACTCTTCGCCGGAGCCGCTTTCGGGCAGGATTGGCCGCTCCCGGCACCCACGCCCGGTGCCGAGGCTACGTGCAACACGCCGGGATGCAGCCCTTCTGAGAAGGGGAAAAAGCTCTGGCCCTACTCCTCGCCGCTGACCAGGTTCGTCGGCCGTTATGCCGACAATACGACCCAGCAGTGGGAGTTCAGTCCCACCGGTACCGCCCGCACGAGGCAAATCTGGTTTGCTCCGGGAAACAACCGGATCTACCTGATTCTCGGCGGCATCCTCGCGGCGTACGACATGGACACGTTCTTCACGCGTCTGTCCGCCGGCGAGGCGATGACTCCGATCAACGGCCTCAGTGGCATCCATCCGGGCGCGGGCCAGGAGAAGGTGCTCAATTCCGATCGGATGTTCTATCCGTTCCAGGGTTGGAGCGAAGGGTTTTCGGGCGGTGACGGCGAGCGCCGCACTCACCTCATCGACTGGGATGATCGCGGAAACGTGTATATCCCCGCCGCAGCGGTCGGCTGGGGCATTGTCAAGGACGACCTCGGAAAAGGTGGCAGCGCCATGACTTCCCTGTATCGGGAAGCCACGGACGCGACGCTCTGCCTGTCCGTGAAAACGTCGGACGGCAACTACTATGCGTACGTCCTCTATTACTCCGACAGCGCCATCGCCCGCACCCAGAAGGTGCTCAATGTCAATGATGTGACTCATCCGGAGACGATCGGAGGCGGCGTTCCCACGTTCAAGGAGTTTGCGAAAAGCTCCGACGGAAAGCGCATCGCCGTTCGTGACAACGACGGAATCCGCATTTACACCAACGATGCGATCGTCCGCGGCGGCGCGCCGATCGTTCAGTACCGCGCCAGCTTCGGCAACATTACGAGCGACGGCACGAACTTCTTCGCCGCCACTCTCGCCGGCTCGAATCCCGTGATCCACGTCATCGCACCGGACACCGCCGGTTCGTATACGAAAACCACCCACACCCTCTCCGCGGTGGAGATCAATACCGGCGTGACGACGTCGGTCAGCGTCTTCACGAATCCGGATGCGGGCGGCTATCTGACACTGCTTGGATTCGAGACTGCGTATCGGGGGTACAACGTCCGCCTCTACAAGATGACCAACCTCGTTCCGACCGAGGTTTCGCTGAATGGCTATGTCGCGCGCCATTATGAGAGAGGCGCCGTCCAGACCGGCTATGTGACGCCCGGCAAATACATTGATTTCCTCGAAGCGTCGTCGGTGCATGTGCTGAAGCGCGGCGCGAAGTACTACCTCCTTCTCTCCGCGCATGCCGTCGGTGACGTCTACGAGCTCAAAGGCGCGGATTTCCTCACTGCGAAATTGAAATCGTTCGGCAAGACCGTCAACGTCAACAGCAAAGCGGCGCCGAACACCGGCCCGTTCTATGGCGATGAGATCAAGTTCACGACGGACTTCAGCGGCTCGGCGCTGCCCTCGGTGACCTGGAACTTCGGCGATGGAACTGTGCCGCAGACCGTCACCCCCGGAACTGCCGGCGCGCCCGATGTGACGCACCAGTACGGCGGCATGTCGATCGTGCAACTGCCCGCGATCGATAAACGTCACGGCAACGAATGCGGGCGATGCGTCGATGACGCATTCGATTCCCCTGACGCTCGCCAAGCCGGCCGTCCGCGTCGGGGTGGCCAATACCTCGATTCTCTTTACGCAGGCCACGACCGATCTCACGCTGCCGATCGTCAGCAGCGATCTTCTCTTCGACGGCTCCGACGGAGCGGTCGAAGGGCATTACAGTGAGTGGAAGCTGTTAGGCGACACCGCATCGACGAAGCTCGCTCCGAATCAGACGTTCAGCGTCGGTGGATTGGGAGACCGCGAGCTGACCTTTACCGGTCACTATGGTCCTTACACGGCGAACTTCACGAACATCGCCGACGCGCCGCTGAGCATTACGCCGATCAAATACAAAGTCCGCGCGTTTGCGCCGGTGGTCAACGGTCCACTCGCCTCGGGCGGCAATGTCGTCTTCAAGAGCGCGACGCGCGTGACCACGAACGCCGCGCATCTCGCCAACGGCGGCGGCACGGTGGTGACCTATAAGTGGGAAATCCTGAACGCGGCCGGCGCGCTGGTCGGAGTCCCTGTGACCGGCAGTGCGGCCCTTGCAGCGATTCCCGATTTCACGCTCCCGCGCGCGTCGTTTGCGGGCGCACAGAACTGGAAGGCCCGACTCTCACTCACGCTCGATACGGCGACCGAGACGGCGCTCAGCATCGCGCTGAACGGCCCGACTCCGGGAGCGATCATCGCCAGCGGCTGCACGAACATCGGCTCGCCCTGCTCATTCACTGTGAGCTCCAGCGTTCCGGGCAATGATCCGACCACCTGGACGTATTCGTGGTCCGCGACCGGCGTCGGGACCGTAGCCGGCGGAACGAGCGCGACGTATGCGCCGGGCTTTACGGCCGCCGGCAATTACACGATCACCGCATTGGTGAGCAACGCCCTCGGCGACGCCCCGGCGCTCACGCTCCCCGTCGTCCTGAATCAGCCGCTGTGCTCCAGCAATCCGACGACGGCCAATACCGGCGTGACCTGTAAGGGCCGCACGAGCGGCTGCGTGGCCGGCTTCAGCAACTGTACGCCCGGCGAGACGATCGACTTCTGGATCAATACCCAGGGCTGGACCGCGTCCGAATGCGACAAGTTTTCCTGGAACTGGGGCGACGGCACCGCGCCGTCGACCACACAAGGTCCGTCGCATGTGTACACCAACTCCGGCATCTATACCGTCACGCTGAACATCGACGGCGGCCTCAGTGATGTCCAGCTCACGAAGCAAGTGATTGTAGGCACGAGCACCCCGCCGCCGCCACCACCGCCGCCACCGCCGGTGTGTGGAGTTCTGGCTCCGCCGGTCAACGTGTTTGCAACCTGGACCGGTTCCACAAGCGGCTGTAATGCGCTCACCAACTGTTCAATCGGCGAGGCCATCGGTTTCAAAATGGCCGCGAACGGTTACAACTATGATTGCGCGCCGCACACCTTCACCTACAGCTTCGGCGACGGATCTGCGCCGCAGACGACGTTCAGCCCCACAACGGTGGTCAATCACACGTACACCACCACCGGTCCCTTCACGCTGGAAGTGTTGATCAACAATGGCTCGGCCTCAGCGACGGCTTCGCACATCGTCAAAGTCGTCGCCGGCACCGGCACGAGTTGCGGTGAAATGAAGCCCAGCCTGAATCTCTTCACGAACTTCAACGGATCGGCGAGCGGCTGCAATGCCCTCACTGGGACGTGCACGCCCGGGGAGAATATCCAGTTCACGCTCGGAACGCAGGGATACGACCTTGCGTGCGCGCAGCATTCGTTCGAGTGGGATTTTGGCGACGGCACACCGAAATCGACGCTGCAGAATCCGACCCATACCTATGCCACAGGTGGAGACTTTGCCGCCTCCCTGAAGATCACGCGGCTCGACGGTGTATCGGTCACGCTGCCGCGCCTCGTGAAAGTCGCCGCTGCCAACACCTGCCCGACCATGGTCGCCGGCCAGAACGTCATCCTGGTGTTCTTCGGCGCCAAGAGCGGCTGTTCGGTCGCCGGCGGCACTTGCCAGGAGGATGAGGCTGTCAACTTCGGTCTCCTCGGCGGGTACAACTTCAGTTGCAGCTCGCATACGATTGAGTGGGATTTCGCGGACGGTTCGCCGAAAGGAAGCGGACAGTCTCCGACGCACACCTATGAAAAGGCTGGCGTGTACAAGGGCAGCGTGACGATCACGAGCAGCAAGCAGTCCCTCACCGTGCCGTTCGAGATCAACATTCCCGCAGTCACCAAACGCCGGTCGACGCGGCACTGATCGGGATTTTGAATGTGGCGGGTCGCAGGACCCGCCACAGTTGTGTTAGGCGGATCTCATGAGCCGATCCTGCGTTGTGATCCTTGTGACCGTCCTATGCCTTGTTGAACCGGCCAGGGCCGCCACCACGAACAACGACGACTCCTGCGACATCGCCGTCGCGCCGGCGGCCACGCTGCTGCTCCCGTTTTTCGAGATTGACGTGACCACGCCGGCTGGCGACACGACGCTGTTCACCATTACGAACGTCACGTCCGCGCCGCAGATCGCGCACGTCACGTACGCCGTCGAATTCGACGCCGCGCAACTCGGCAACGGCTGCTCGGCCATCGCGGCCACGCCGTCGCCCGAGATCGGCCCCGCGGGCGGAATCTTCGTCTGTCCGCCGGGCATCGAATGCCGTACCGATTCCTCGAAGGAGCATCCCTATGCCGGAACGAATGCGACGCCATAGAGTCATTGTGATTCTCGTGGCGATGCTTTGCCTCATCGCATCGCCCGCCGCTGCGGAGACGTTCGATAACCGGATCCAGCCGTCGACGACGAATAACGACCACTCGTGCGACATCACCGCCGCGCCGGCGGCCACGCTGCTGCTGCCGTTGTTCGACGTCGACCTTACGAAGCCGGACGGCGCCGGCGACACGACCCTGTTCACGATTACGAACGTCACCTCCGCGCCGCAGATCGCGCACGTCACGATCTGGACCGACTGGGCCTATCCGCTCCTGACCTTCAATCTTGTACTCACCGGCTACGACGTACAGTCGGTCAATCTCTACGACGTGATTGTGCGTGGAATCATCGGTCCGGGCAGCCGGGCCCCGGCGCCCCGCCTGATTGCCGGGCCGGGCTCACAACCGGGACTCGATCAGAGCAATCCGAATCGTTTCGATGAGCCTTGCCCCGGTGGAAATTTAAAGCCGGAGCTCGTTACAGCAATTCAGTGGGCGTTGACCACCGGTCTTTACAACATCGGCAATACCACGGTCTGCGGAACGCGCCGGGTCGGCGGGGTCCATTCCAATGCGCGTGGCTATCTCACGATCGACGTCGTCGCGAATTGTTCGGACGTCCTGCCGTCGAATCCTGCTTATTACTCCACGCAAATCCTCTTCGACAATGCGCTGATCGGCGATTATCAACAGCTCCACGGCGAACCAATCACCGGCACGTTTGCGTATGCCAATCCGATGGTGCACATCCGCGCGATCCCCGAAGGCGGGCCGGCCGGATTCGTTCCCGACGGCACGACGAACCTTCCTTATACGTTCTATGACCGCTACACGCCGGCCATCAACCGCAGGATGGACCGGCGCGTGCCGCTGCCCTCGACGTTTGCCGTTCGCTGGGTCGAGGGAGGCATCGGGATGCAAACCCTTTACAAGATCTGGCGGGAAGGTACGGTCAACGTGTTGAATTGCGACGACGCCTTCAAGAACTTTCGGATGCCCGTTGCGCAGGAGATTCGCTTCGACGAGAGCGAGAACTCGTTCGCGGTTGTCGGAACCGTCCACTGCGGGGCGGTTTGCGGTGTCAGCTTTCCATCGAGCCCGGCCACGATGATCGCCAGTTCGAACAACACCTCTCTTTTTCCGCCGCACACAGGGTCGCCCGACGTCGCCGGATGGCTGTACCTCAACCTGAATGATCCGACGCCGGGACTCCGCACGCGTCCGAGCCAGAACTGGGTCAGCGCGGTCCTGTTCGCGTACGGCCGCTACGCCGTCGAGTTCGACGCCGCGCAGCTGGGCAATGGCTGCACGGCCGCGGCGCCCGTGCCGTCCCCCGAGATCGGCCCGGCCCGGTAGAATGTCCCCGATGGACATCGCTGTCCGCGCCGACAACGTGTCGAAGCATTACGACCTCTATCGCCGTCCGGCGGACCGGCTGGTGGAGATCCTCACGCGCCTGCCGCGGCATGTCGTCTTTCCGGCGCTCGAAGACGTGTCGTTCGAAGTCGAGCGGGGCGAGACGGTCGGCATCATCGGCCAGAACGGCGCGGGCAAGAGCACGCTGCTCAAGCTCCTGTGCGGCGTGACGAAGCCGAGCACCGGCACGCTCGAGTCACGCGGAACCATCGCCTCGATCCTCGAGCTCGGAACCGGATTCCATCCCGAATTCAGCGGCCGCGATAACGCCGCCCTCAATGCCGCCATCCTTGGCTTGACGCCGGCCGAGGTTCGCGACCGGCTGCCGGCCATCCTCGAATTCTCCGAGCTCGGCGAGTTTCTCGACCGGCCGGTCAAGACCTACTCGTCCGGCATGTACATGCGCCTCGCGTTCTCCGTCGCCGTCAATGTCAACCCCGACATCCTCGTCATTGACGAAGCGCTCGCCGTCGGCGACGGCCATTTTCAGAAAAAGTGCATCGACAAGATTCGCGAGTTTCAGGACGAAGGGAAGACGATTCTCTTCTGTTCGCACGCGCTCTATTACATCTCGTCGATCTGCAGGCGGACGCTATGGCTCGATCACGGACGCGCGATGCGTTTCGGCCCGTCGATCGAAGTCGTTCACGAATACGAGAACTTCTTGTTGGAGCGCGATCGCGAACATCCGGCCAGCGAAGGAGCGCCGGCCCCGCAGACGCACACGCCGGTGCGATTCCGGGAGCTCATTGTGTGCGACCGCAACGGCCGTCCGCGCGATCGCTTCGCTGCCGGCGACGACGTTTACGTCCGGATGCGCATTGAAGCCGACAGTCCCGTGCAGCCGGTGCATGTCATTGTGACGGTGCATCGGATGGCGGACGACCTGCAGTGCTTCGGCGTCGGGACGCACGCCGACGGAGTGCCGCCCTTGTCGGGACGCACGGAGTACGACGTCACGGTGCGGTTGATCGACATTCCGCTCCTGCGCGGCGAATATTCGATCATCGCTTTCATCGGCGACGAGCACGCCATTGCCGTCTTCGATCGCCGCGACGTGCGGCCGGCGTTCTCGATCACCGGCGATCGTTTCGAGATCGGCCTGATCTCCGTCGATCATCGCTGGGAGCTGGAATCGTCGCCGGTCGAAGCGGCCCTCGTCGAGCGTCGATGATCTCGCTGCTGATCGTCAATTACCGCAGCGCTGCACTGGCCGCGAATGCCATTCGCACTGCGCGCGAGGGGACGGTCACGCCATTGGAGGTCGTCGTCGTCGACAACAGCTGCGATCCCTCCGAAGCGGACGCATTGAAGCCGATTGCCGACATGGTAATTACCCCCTCGACCAATCGCGGCTACGCCGGCGGGATCAACCTCGGCCGCCGAAGCTGTCAAGGCGAAACGCTCATTGTGAGCAATCCCGATGTCACGTTTGCCGCCGGCGCATTGGACTCATTACACAATGCTGATGCCGCCGTAGCCGGACCGGCATTGTATTGGGACGATGCCTTTCAATGGCATCTGCCGCCGGCAGATCTCGACACGACACTCGAGAAAGCCGATCAGGTGTTCGCTACCAGATCGCCGCGCTGGTTTGCGGAGAGAGATCGCCGGCGTATCAGGAAGCGCATCGAATTCTGGTCATTGAAGAACACGACGGAAGTGAAGGCACTATCCGGCGCGGTGATGGCCATTCGTGCGAAAGACTTCGATGACGTCGGCGGATTCGACGAGCGATTCCGGCTCTATTTCGAGGAAATCGATTTCCTGCGCCGAATGGACGACCGCGGCAAGCGCATTGTGTATGTTCCGGCCGCGCAATGCCGCCATTTGTACAATCAGAGTGCAGGACAGGATTCGGCGGCGGCGGGCAGTGCTTACGCGCGATCGGAGTTGCAGTATCTGGAGAAATGGAGCGGCCCATTCGCCGCGCGCATGCTCAAGCGACTCGAGCGCGAGCCGCGAATTGCGGAGCCGCAACGCCTGGAAGGACCGATCTCGGTGAAGGAGGGGAGCCTTGTGGAAGTTTCCCCGCTTCCCACCTTCGCCACCGCCGCCGGGCATTTCGCTCGCAACAGCATGGTCGAGTTGCCGCAGGAAGTCTGGAGCACCGTGCGTACACCGCTTTATTACCGCGTTCTCGATACAATCTCGCCATGAGCGCGCCCGGCGTATCGGTCGTGGTGCCGCTGCGCGCGGCCGGCGACGGCAGTGCCGCTGCCGCGATCGAGCGCTATCTCGAGACCACCGGCTTCACGTTCGAAGTCCTCGCGCCCGAGGGCGAGCAATACGCGGCCGCGTTGCGCCGCGGTGTCGCGGATGCGAAGGGCAGCGTCATCGTGATCGTCGATCCCGAGCTGCCGTATCCCGTCGGCGCGATCGGCGACGCCGTGGCCATGGTGGAGTCGGGAGCGACGGACGTCGTCTTCGCCAGCACGCGCGCCGACTTTCACGGACCGGCCACGCTTCGCTGGCTCCTCGTTCCGATCCTTCCCGATGCCGCAATCCGCCTCATGGCCTTTTCCTCGACGGCCGCGAAGGTCGTGGTCGGCGAATCGCGTCTCGTCGATCAGCGCTGCCAGCTCGAGATCGCCTTCCTTGCGAACAAATACGGCTTCCGCATCGAGCGCCTCGTCGTCCAGCCGTCATCGCGCAAACGCGCGTTCTCGCTCGTCGACTCGATTCCCGCCGCGATCTCCGTGCGGATGTCGAATCGCCGCAACGCGTATCGCGCCGCGCGGCGCTGTCCCGTTTGTTTTTCCGCGCAGGTCTGGACGTGCGCGCAGATCCCCGGCAACGTCGTGCGCGCGTGCAACCGCTGCAAGTGCCGCTACCTGAACCAATTCACGGATGACGAGGGAGCGAATCCCGTGCGGCGCGTATTGCGAGCGCATGCACAGCCTCCGGTACCCGCGTACGAGGCGCACTCACAGCCGGCGCGCGAGCGCACCAGCCAGCGGCGCCTCAACTGGGTGCGGCGGCAGCTTTCGTCGCGGGCGCGCTTGCTCGAGATCGGCGTCCGAGACGGCAGCTTCGGCGCGATCGCCGCGGACGAATACGAATACGCCGGCATCGATCCCGCGCCCATCGCCGCGCGTCACGCCCGTGCGCGCGGCCTCGACGTCCTGTGCGCGTCGCTCTCCTCGTTCGTCAACACCGGCCCGGCCTTCGACGCAATCACGCTCTTCCACGTATTTGAGAACATGGCCGATCCTCACGACGCGCTGGCGCGCATCAAAGACCTGCTCAAGCCGGGAGGCGTGCTGTTCCTCTCGGCGCTCGACACCGAAGGGCTGATCTATCTTTCCTCCGAGCAGAAGCGGATGGTGCAGAACTTCCGCACGCATCTCATCCTCTACTCGCGCTCCGCGCTCATCGAGCTCCTCGAGCGCTCCGGCTTCGAGATCGTCGACATCGGTCCCGACTTCGAATACCGCGACCAGAAGCTCGTGCGGCACTGGCTGCAGTCGCATCATCCGCTGCTCGCGCCGCTCGCGCGCGCGATCCTGAAACTGCTCCCCGATCCGATGATCGTCAGCACCGGCTCGATTCGCATCGTGGCCAAGCGCCGCGCCGGCATGCCGGTGAGCGCGCGCGCGATCCGTTCGGTGGAACCGACGCATGCCCGCTGACGCGCGCTTCCTCACGCGCGCCTATCGCGAAGGCGATGAAGCGGCGATCCTCGAGCTCTTCGCCCTCGCATTTCCGCACGCGCCGCGCAGGATCGAGCACTTCGAGTGGAAGTACCGCCGCAATCCGTTCGGCAATGCGCGCATCAGTCTCACCTTCGATGAGCAGCGCGTCGCCGGTCACTACGCCGGCTACGCGGTTCCCTTCCGCGCGTTTGGCGACGACATCCTCGCGCACCAGATCGGCGACACGATGACGGACGTTTCGATCCGCCATGTCGGCCGCGGCCCGACGAGCATCCTCGGCCGCACGGCGCTGCATTTCTACGAGAACTTCTGCGAAAAGCAGGTCGCCTTCAACTACGGCTTCAACGTCTCCAACATCCACAAGTTCTCGCTCCGCTTCCTCCGCGCCGATCGCGTCGAAGGGGTGACGTATCGCGTGGCAACGAAGCCGGAGCCGATCTCGCGCTGGCACCGTTGGCTCGGCGGATATCAACTCGAGCTGGTGCATGACGTCGATGCCGAATGGGACGCGTTCTTCGCGCGCGTCGAAAACGACTACCGCTTCCTCGTCCGCCGCGACGCGCGTTACGTTCGCTGGCGCTATCTCGACGCGCCTGACACGCACTACTCGCTCGTCACCATCCGCAAATGGCGCCGGCTCATCGGCTGGATCGCCTTCCGCGTGGAGGGCGACCGTTTTCTCTGGGGCGACGCGCTCTTCGATCGCAGATTTCCCGATGCCGTCGAGGTCATGCTCCGCCATGTGGTGGCGCAATCGCGGATCGAGGCGTGGTTCCCACCGCGTCCGGCCTGGTTCGACGCGATCCTCCGAAACCTCGGCTTCGAAACGCAGCCCCAGCCGCAGGATCTTTCGGTGATGTGCGTGCCGTTTGCGATGCCCGAGGCGACCGCGGCGATGCGCGAGGCGCTCTATTACACGTGGGGCGACAGCGACCTTTTTTGACGTGTCATCCCGAGCGTGAGCGAGGGATCTGGGGCTCGGGTGGCGGCACGAGGTGCGTACATGGCGCACCACCCGCCCAGATCCCTCGCTACGCTCGGGATGACACGGCGTGGCTTGGCTTCTGCATGCCGTTCTCAACCGTCGATAGAATGCAGCGCACATGACCGCGGAACCCGAACAGAGCAGCACGGGCGAGAAGCGACTCGGCGAAGTCCCGAAGAAACGCGTCCTCGTCATCGATGACGATCTGCCGCTGCGCGGCATGCTCGCCGCCGCATTGCGGCAGCACGGCTTCCAGGTTCTGCTCGCCGGCGACGGTGCCGAGGGGCAGCGGGCGATGACGATTCACCACCCGGATATCGTCCTGCTCGACCTCGCCATGCCGGACGTGAACGGCTGGGATTTTCTGCAGCGCCTCCAGGAGACCGGCCACCTCGGCAAGGTCCCGATCGTCGTCGTTTCCGCGCACGTGCGCGTCGAGCCGCAGGCGCTGTTGCAGATGGGCGTCGCGGCGATCCTGCCGAAGCCGTTCAATCTCGCCGACCTGATCACCGTCATCGAGCACCTCGCCGCGTGAGCCGGATCGCGTCGCTGTATGACCGTCGCGACGTACGCTCGTACGTTCGTTGGAAGGTAAGAGGCGATCCCGCATACGACGCAGTCCTCCAACATCTTTCCGACGAGCCTCTCATCGACCTCGGATGCGGCGTCGGCATCCTCCCGTTTTTTCTGCGCGAGCACGGATTCCGCGCGCCCATCATCGGCATCGACTTCGACGCGCGAAAGATCGACATCGCGCAACGCGCGGCGGCGCGCTACAGCGACATCGAGTTCGTCGTCGCCGATGCGCGCCGCGAGCTTCCCGATCATCACAACGTCGTGATGCTCGACCTGCTGCATTATCTCGACAGCGATACGCAGCGGCAGGTGCTCGCGAACGTCGCCCGCGTCGCGAATCTCGTCATCCTGCGGCAGGGAATTCGCGATTCTTCGTGGCGCTATCGCATGCAAGCGGCCGTCGATGCGTTCGCGCGCACGATTCGCTGGATGCGCGCGGAGACGCTGAACTATCCGACGCGCGACGTCATCACCGCGGCGTTCGAGGGATTCACATCCGAGATTACGCCGCTGTGGGGACTCTTCCCGTACAACAACTACCTGTTCGTGTTTCGCAGAGCGGCGTCGTCGGGAATGACGAACGCGTAGCCGTGCTCCTGCAGCGCAGTGATCACGTGCTCGATGACGCGCAGCGAATGCGCGCGTCCCTGATGCAGCACGACGATCGCGCCCGGTTTCACGCGCGGCAGAATGCGCTCGAGGATCTGTTGCGGATCGTCCATGACCGCGTCGAAGCCGCGCGCGGTCCAGCCGATCAGCCGCATCTCTTCGCGCGCGAGCGCCGGATGCACGCTCGCGTTCTTGTGTCCCACTGGCGCGCGAAACCATCGCGGCCTTTTTCCCGTGAGCGACGCGAGCACGCGATTGCACTGCTCGACCTCGGCGCGAATGCGCGAAGGGAGCAAACACCAGAACGTCGCCGAGGGATGTGTCTGTGAGTGATTCGCGACCGTGTGGCCGCGAGCGGTAATCTCGCGGATCATCTCCGGCCGCTGTTCCGCGAGCATGCCTTTCACGAAGAACGTTGCTTTCGCGTTGCAGCGATCGAGCAACTCGAGCAGCGCCGGCGTGTCGTCCGCCGGACCGTCGTCGATCGTCAGCCACAGCTCGCGCTTGTCCGTCGCGAATCGCGTCACCACCGGCCCGAGCCACTGCACGTTCGGCTGCAGCGTCGGAAAGAGCAGCAGCGCGTGCGAAAGCGCGAGCACGCCGATCCCGGCGAGCGGAGAGTAGGGCCAAAGCAACACGAGTGCGACCGGCGCCGCGACGGCGAAGGCGAGGATCACCGTGCGCGCGCCGAGGATCAGCGCGAGCAGTGCGAACGACTGCCAGGCCACGAAGCGCAGCCAGGTGGCGGATCGCGCAAAGTACAACGCCGCCGCAAGGAGCAGCAGCAGGCTGATGGCGGAGTTGAAACGGAGGTTGTTGCGATTCGGGAGGAGCACTCCGAGGCTCACGACCGGCACTTGCACGGCGAGGCCGGCGAGCGGCAGCGCAACGAGGAGCGCAAGCGGAAGCGGCCATTGCGCAAAGAGGCTGCCGGCGAAATAGCAGGCGACGGTCAGCACCAGCCACGCCGCGATCACGTAGTCCCTGGACAGTCGGAACGCCGGCGTCCTCGCCGGCTGATCAAGCGGCGTCCCGCCGCCTGGGACGCGACTCATTGCAATTCCTCCGAGTACGGCTGGAACGTGAACCATTGAAACCACGAGTCGCGGATCACGTGCTCGAGGTCGCGCGTCCATTGCTGCACCGCCGCGTCGAAGGCCTCGGCGCGGTCGCGCGTGCGCGTCACTTCGAACGGCTTCGTCGTGATCAGCCGGTAGCGCCGCCGTCCGCTGCGCATGATGAACAGGGGATACACCGGCACGCGCGCGGCCATCGAGAGCGCGAACGGACCGGCCGGACACCTGCGTCTTCTTGCCGAACAGCGTCGCCGGCAGAGCGGAAATGCCGGGCGTCACGCGATCGCCCTGGATGGCGATGATCTCGCCGCGCTGCAGCGCGTGCAGGAGATCGATCGCGAGGTCGCTCGAGCGTGTGCTGAAGTCGATCTTCAGCTCCGCCGCCGTGCGCGCTGCGTGCGACTCCTCGAACGCGCGCGTCTGCACGTCCGTCTCCGGTGCGCGGACCATGACGATGCTGCGGCCCGACGTTTCGGCGAACACGTGCGCGCCGAGGTCGTAGTTGCCCATGTGCGCGGTCAGGATGATCGCGCCGGTCTGTTGCGCCTGGAGTTGATCGAAATACTCGCGTCCGACGAATTCCCAATCGGGATTCATGCGCAGCTCGCGGAAGCGCATGTTGTCGGTGATCGTCCAGGCGAAGTTCCAGAAGACGCGGTACGTGCGGAAAAAGTTCGTGACCGGCCACGAGCCGGGAAGGATCGCCGAGAGATTGCGCATCACGCCGCGGCGCCCGGGTCCCCACAGGAGAAAGAAGAGCGTCCAGAACGCGATGGGCACCGGCTCGATCCACAGCGGCACGTTGAGCACGGCGAGGCGGAGAAGCTGGCGCCAGAACACGCCTTGCACGAGAAAGCGGCGATACCAGGTCACGGTTTCATGATCTCGCGCAGCGTCTTGTCGACCGACGGCAGCTCGGGCCGCAGCAGCTGAAACAGCGCGCTCTGCATCATCGTCTCATCGCCCGGATACGTCGCCACGAAGTGCAGCGGGAAGCGCTCGAAGATCTCGCGGTCGGGGCGCTTGCGTCGGCTTTGGACGTCGTGGCGCTTCTTCGCGATCCGCTCCTGGTGGCGCAGGATCCAGTCGAGCGCGCGGAACTGCATGGCCGTCAGCGGATCGTCGATCGACACGAGCGGCTCGCGCCGCCAGCGCGATTTTTTCTTCTCGCTCATCGCCGGCCGCGTGAGCTCGTGCGAGCCGTTGTTGCGCGTCGTCGCATAGTGATGCAGGCGATGCAGATATGCGAACAGCACCGCCGACACGGACTCGGGCAGATGCTCGAAATTCTTGAGCGCCGTCTGCAGCGCGTTGCGCTCGAAGAGCACGCCGCGCTCGAAATCGCCGAGGCGATTGCTCGTCGTGCTCGACGCATGGCGAACCAGCGCGCGCGGCTCGTAGAGCACGCGATAGCCGGAGATCCACGTGCGCCAGCCGAAGTCGACGTCCTCGAGATAGGCGAAGTAATCGTCGTCGAACGCGCCGAGCTCAGAAAGGCGCGCGCGGCGCGAGATCATGTTCCCGCCGCACGCGAACAGCAGCTCGTCGCCGGCGCTCGGCTCCTTGCGCGTGCCGACGGGATAGCGGAACCCGTTCTGAAACGCGTGGCCGTCGAAGGTCATCATGCCGCCGATGAAGTCGATCAGCTTGCCGCTCGGATCGACGATCTTGCCGCCGATCGAGACGACATCCTCCGGCGCGTTCTCGATTGCGTCGACCAACGCCGCAAGCCATCCCGCTTCGGGAATCGCGTCGTTGTTGAGAAAGATCACGTTACGCGTTACGGAGCCCGCGAGCGCGGCGGCGAGTCCGCCGGTGAAGCCGCGGTTCTCTTTCAGCGCGAAGAGCTTCGCCTGCGGATGCCGCGATGCGATCGCCGTCGCGCTGCCGTCGGTCGAGCCGTTGTCGACGACGGTGATCGACGCGTTCTCCACCTCGCCGAGCTGCGCGGCCACGGCGTCGAGACACTCCAGCGTCTCGCGGCGATTGTTCCAGTTGACGACGATGATCTCGGTGCTCATCTCGGAGTGGTGCGCGCCTCTGGCGCGCCTTTGGAACGCGCGCCGGAGGCGCGCACTACACGACGCATAAGGCGCGACAGGATGGACCGTGGAGTGGTCTGGACAGGCAGGATGCCTGTCCTCCACCGAACGCTTCCTTCGTCGCATCGAACCGCGGCGCGCGGCAGAACTCGCGCAGCGGCTCCAGCGTGCGCGTCCACTGATGCTCGCGCACGAACTCCTGCGAGCCCTCCGTCATCCGCGCGTAGCTGCCGGGATCGCGCAGGATGGCGACGACTTCGTTCGCGAACGCCTCCGCCGAATCGCTGTGCAGGACCGATCCCGCGCCGTAGCGCTCGAGGATCTCGTCCGTGCCGGACGCGGAGCTCGTGACGATCGGCAGGCCGCACCAGAGGTAGTCGTACACGCGCGTGCGCATCGAGAGATCGGTCTCGATCGACGGCCGGAACGTCAGCAGCGCGAGCGTGAAGCAGTCGAAGAACTCCGCGCGCTCGTTGTACGGCACCCACGGCGTGAAGTGCACGAACGATTCATAGCCGCTTTTCTTCACATGCTCGACGGCCTCCGCGAGCTTGCCCTGCGGCGTGATGTCGGGATTCGGATGCGTCGTGAACGTCAGCGAGATTCCCGGGATCGACTCCCGCGCGATGGCGATGGCGTCGATGGCCAGGATCGGATCGTACCAATCGTAAATCCCGCCGAAGAGGATCGCCGGCGCCTTGAGATCGCGCGGTGCGACCTTGCGCGCCGGCTGCACGCCGAACGGCGCGATGCGCAGCAGTGAGTCGAGATGCGGGCTCTCTTCGAACGCGATCGGATGCAGCCGTTTCCCCGCGAGCAGCGCGCCGAGATAGAACAGCCGCTGCGCCTCCGATGCGCAGAGAAACAGATCGCCGCGCGCGAGCGAATACGACAGCGTCTCGTGATCGTGGTTGAACACTTCCGCGCCGCGCTCGGCGTAGTAGTGCAGGTTCTCGATGATGTACGGGTCGTACAGATCGATGACCGTCGGAATCGGATGCGCCTGCATGAAGTACGCGTTCGCGACGTGGCCCTGCACGATGCCGGCGTCGCTCGCTTCGCTGAAGCCGTGGAGCGTGTGCGGATTGATGTAATCGCCGCGGCAGCCGTCGATTGTGCCGGCGTCGGGCGACAGCATCGTGATGCGGTGCCCGTCATCGCGCAGCACGCGCGCGATCTCGAGGAAACGAATCCCGACGCCGGCCGGCTGGCCGTGACCCAACGGCTCGGGACAGACGAGCAGCAGTCGGCTCATCCGCGCCCTCGCATCTTCTCCATCAGCGTGTGGATCTTCCACGTGCGCGAGTGGTAGATCATGTCGAGGAGACCGTTCAGGCGTGCGATCTCGACACGCGCGCGCTCGAGCGCGTCGTGCGTTTCGTGATTCGCACGGCGCAGCTCATCGTTTTCGTTGCGGAGCGCCTCGCCACCCTGCTTCGCTTCTCGCGTGACGCGCTCGAGCTCCAGCGTCTTCCGCTCGTAATCGGCGGCGATCGCAGACAGCGCCTGCGTCGCGCCTTCGAGCTCGCGCACGCGCAGCATGTAGCCGTTGATGGTGTTGTAGTGCTCGGTCGACTGCGCGAGCAGTTCCGCCTTCTCGCGCTCCACGCGCGCGACACCTTGCGCGAGCGCATCCGCCTGGCCTTTCGTCTCCGCGACGGACGAGTACAGCGCGCCGAGGCGGCGCTTCTGGCGCTCGAAGACCGCGGAGAACAGCGACTCGTCGATGCGCGACGCGTGCTTCTTCCAGACGCGCAGCTTCGCCTCGCGAAATTGCGGCGAGCCTTCGGGCGCGGCGAGGATCACCGAGCTGCCGCCCTCGAAGTGGCGCACCTCGCAGGTGATGCGCGGGATGCGGAGAAAGTCGCCGCGCGCGGAGAGGCGGATGAGAAAGTCCCAGTCTTCGAAGAGATCGAACTCTGGATCGAAGCCGCCGAGATCGAGGAAGGAGTCGCGCGGCATCAGCAGCGACGGCAGCGGGATGTAGTTGTCGACGAGCAGCAGCTCGCGATCGAACTCCTGCGCGAAGAGGCGCAGGCGCGAGTGCGTTTCGTACGCGCCGCTCTCGCCCGGCCGAAGAAACGCGGAGATGGCGTCGGTGTACCACGCCGCGTGCGAGGACGATGACGCGTTTGCGAGCGTGCCGAGATGTTCGGGATAGAAGAGATCGTCGTCGTCGAGAAAGGCGATGAACGCATTCGCTGCGGCGCGGACGCCTTCGTTGGCCGCGATCGAGCGGCCGCGCGGTTGGTCGTGCTCGACGAGCTTCACGCCTTCGAGCTCCACGCGCGCGCCGCCGTCGTTGACGACTACGATCTCGCACGGATACTGCGTCGCCTGGATCGAGGCGATCGCTTCGCGCAGCAGTTGCGGGCGGTCCTTCGTCCGCACGATCACGCTGATCGGGATCGTCGTGTGCGTGACGTCGACGAGCGGTTTCGGCGCGCCGATTTTCCGCCGCAGCTCGCTGAACGGCGTCGTCCGCAGCGAGGGCAGATCGACGACGTAGTAGGCCTCGGCGAACTTCACTTCGATCGGCAGCGTCATCGTGCGATAGACGTTGAGTCCGCGCGTGTAGCCGACGTAGTCGCGCACCGCCAGCTGCGAGTGATGCTCCGCGATCGCCGCGTACTTTGCCTCGGCGACGTCGGTGATGTCGACGATCGCATTCGGCCGCACCGGCTGTCCGACTTCGTAGAACGCGACGCGCGCGACCGCGAGATCGGCCCACAGCGTCTCATCGCGCTGTACCAGCTCGCAGACGATGCGCGCCAGCGCGAGATGGTCGGGATGGACCTCGATCGGCGCGGGCACGAGGATGAGATCGGGGCGGTAGGTGAGGAGGAGGTCTTTGAGCTGCGGGATTTCCGCGAGATGGCGATCGGGAAAGCCGAGAAACTCGACCGGCACGTTCTCGCCCAGCTTGGCGAGCCCGCGCCGCGATTCCTCCTCGCGCGTCGGCGCATCGCCGCCTCGGCCGCCGTCCGTGGCGATGACGACGCGCACCTCGCGCTTCTCGCGCAGATGGAGCGCGAGGAGACCGCCACATCCGATCACTTCATCGTCGGGGTGCGGTGCGAGAACGAGCAGCCGTTCGCCGCGGAGCAGCGCCGGTTCGTACGGAATCGCCTCCGCCTCCTTGAGCACGGCGGCATTGTAGACTTTCAACGCATCCGCATGCCTTCCTCCACTTTAGACAATCTGCTGGCCCTGATTCAGGATCTGACCTCGCGCGTGATCCGCAGCGAGTCGCCGGCGATGTTGTTCAACGGGGCCTTCCCTACGCTGATCCCGTACGTGCCGTTCGACGTCGCGGTCGTGGTCATGCTCGAGCAGAACCTCGACCTCTTCATCGCCACGCGCGAAGGGATGGATTCGCTCGTCGACGACCGGCTGATGGCGAGCATTCGCAAGACGCTCGCGAAAGACATTCCGGTTTCATTCGAGAGCACCGAGATCGTGGTGGTCTCCGAGACCCATGATCTCCCTCCGCACGAACCGCGTGCCCTGCAATGCTGTGCGTCAGCGCTGCTCGAACACGAAAAGCGCACGGCCGGCCTGCTGCTCCTCTACCGCCATGAGCCGCAGTTCACGGAGAACGAACAGCAGACGCTGGCCATCTTCGCGACACAGATGTCGATGCTCCTCACCACCATCCGCGCGCGCGAGCGCATCCTCAACCTCGCGGAGACCGACGATCTCACCGGCGTCTGGAACAAGCGCTACTTCCGCCGCCAGCTGCCGCAGGAAGTCGAGCGCGCGCGCACGTTCGGCGTGCCGCTGTCGCTGCTCCTCTTCGACATCGATGACTTCAAACAAATCAACGACAGCCTCGGACACGTGATCGGCGACGTCGTGTTGTCGGAGCTCTGCGGCGCGGTGCGCGAATCGCTGCGGCCTACCGATGCTGTGGTGCGTTTCGGCGGCGACGAGTTCGCGCTCATCCTCCCGCACACGGACATCGTCGGCGCGAAAGCCGTCGCCGAGCGCGTGCTGCAGCGCGTCCGCGCGCTGGCGATCCCGACGGACGAGGAAGCGACGGTGCAGTGCTCGATCTCGATGGGCCTCGCGGAGTTCCAGCGCGAAGAGGCCGCGAGCGATCTCGTGCGCCGCGCGGACGAGCGGCTGTACGAGGCGAAACGCCAGGGGAAAAACCGATACACCGCGTGATACAAAGCAAAAAGCAGAAAGCAGAAAGCAGAAATAAGACGGGCCGCCATTTCTGCTTTCTGCTTTTTGATTTTTGATTTTGAAGATGCGCTACCTCGTCGCCAACTGGAAAATGAATCTTCCTCCCGAGGGGATGGACGCGTGGATGAGCACCGTCGCGATGGCGGATCCGCGCGACGTCGCGCTCGTCTTCGCGCCGCCGTTCCCATTTCTGCGGGACGCCTTCGCGCAGCGCCGGCGCCTCGGGCTCGCGGCGCAGAATTGCAACGATCACGCGTCGGGCGCGTACACCGGCGAAGTCGCGCCGTCGATGCTGCGCTACTGCGGCGCGGAGTATGTGATCCTCGGCCACTCCGAGCGGCGCAACATCTATGGAGAGACCGACGCGCTCATCGCCGGCAAGCTCTCCATCGCGATCGACGGCGGCCTCAAGCCGATCCTCTGCATCGGCGAATCGCTCGAAGTGCGCGACGGCGGCCGCGTCGCGGAGTTCCTGTCCGAGCAGCTCCGCGCGACCGCGGTGCCGGAGCTCGAGCGCGCGCCGGAACTCGTGATCGCGTACGAGCCGGTGTGGGCGATCGGGACGGGACGCAACGCCAGCGGCGCGATGGTGGCGGAGACGCTGATCGCGATCCGCAACGCGCTCATGCAGCACTGGAATCGCAGCGTGCCGATTCTCTACGGAGGAAGCGTCACGCCGGACAACGTCGACGACCTCGTTGCGAACGGGACGATTGACGGCTTTCTCGTCGGCGGCGCGAGCCTCGATTCGGGGAAGTTTCTGGCCATTCTGCAGGGCATGCGTTAGGTTGCTGAGTTGCTAGGTTCCTGAGTTACTGAAGCCTCAGCAACCGAGCAACTTAGCAACCCAGCAACCCCTCTTGACCCGGCGACCCTTTCCGGGAAGAATTCACCCCCCTGGCCGGTTCACAGGCAGGCACCGGAGAGGTTTCATGATCATCGTTCTCATCGTCTTGCACGTCATCATCAGCATCTTCCTGATCCTCGTCGTCCTCGTTCAGCAGGGCAAAGGCGCGGATCTGGCGGGCGCATTTGGTGGCGGCGGCTCGCAGACAGCATTCGGCGCGCGCGGCGCGACGACGCTCCTGCACAAACTGACGACGGGCTTCTTCATCGCGTTCGTCATTACCTCGATGGCGCTCGCGGTCCTGCAGGCTCGCCCGCGCGGCTCGGTCATGAGCGGCTCCACTCCAGCGGCGCCGACGGCGCCCGTCAAGAAGTGACGCCGTAGGCGTCATCCTGAGCGTAAGCGAAGGATCTGATCTTTCAACGCTTGCCCAAGTGGCGGAATTGGTAGACGCGCACGTTTGAGGGGCGTGTGGAGAAATCCGTGCCGGTTCGAGTCCGGCCTTGGGCACCAGGTTCAGACAGGAACGTTCAGACAGGAACCGAGGACAGAACCACCCAGCGCTTCTGAAGATCGACGCTCTCCGCGTCCGCCGGCCAGAGGTCGACCGGCAGATAGAAGCAGCCATCCCCGGAAGTGCGCGCTTTTCTCGCCAACTCGGTCAGGCTTCGGCAATACCCCGTGCTGCGCCGCACCGCGCTTTGTTCAAAGCGCACGCCTGTGCGCGCGGCGACGCCTTCATAGACGCGGATTTCGTCAAACGTTTGCTTCGAAAGCATCTTTGTCTCCATTGAGGGAACGGAGCAAGGGATGTGCGTTATTTCCGATTTGGCAATAGGCGTCTCATTCATTGCCTGGTGGGCGATATTGACCCTCTAACCCCTTCGTGAGCCGCACGAGCTCCGTCCCGTCCGCACGAATCACGTACACCTCATCCACGCCCTTCTCCTTCGCCGAAAACAAAATGCGCGTGTCATTCGGCGACCAGCTGGGCTGCGACCAGACGTCGATGTTCGTGGTGAGCCGCCGCACGGCGCCGCTCGCGACTTCAACCACGTAGAGATCGCGCGCGCCGTCGCGGGTGGAGGTGAATGCGACGAAACGGCCGTCGCGGGAGAACGCGGGTGTCATATCGGTCGCCGCGCTTGGCGCGAGTGGCGTGATGCGTTTCGACGCGAGCTCCATCACGAACAGTTGATCACGGCCCTCGGGATTGGCGAAGAATGCGAGGCGCTTGCCGTCCGGACTCCAGCTCGGCACCTGGCTGCTCCACGGATTCGATGTCAGCTGCTCGTTGTCGATGAACAGCTCCCAATGCCAGTCGTTGCCGCTGCGCGTTCCGCGCTGGAACGCGATCCGTTTGCCGTCAGGCGACGGGACGGCGACGCCGTCGAAGCCCGGCGCGACCATCAGCCGTCGTTGCGTCGTCGCGTCGGCGTTCATCGTGTAGAGATCGACTTCCAGCGGATCGGCGGAATCGCGCGGCGATTGGAAGACGATGCGCGAGCCGTCTGGAAAATACATCGGATGCGCGTCGCGGCCCGGGCTGTAGGTGAGCCGCCGCGCGTCGCTGCCGTCCGCGTTCATGCGGTAGATCTCCCAGTCGCGGTCGCGCGTCGAGGCGAAAATGATTTGCTTGCCGTCGGGCGACCATTGGGGCCACGCATTCGCGTATGCGCTGTTCGTCAGCTGCCGCGGCGTTCCTTCATCGGGATTGATGACGAACAGCTCGTACCTTCCCGGCGCGTTGCTGTAGTACGCGATCTGTTTCCCGTCCGGCGACCACGCCAGCTCATAGCTCGTCGCCGCGTCGCGAGTGAGATTGCGCAGATTCGAGCCGTCTCGGTTCATGACGTACAGCTCCGGATTGCCGTCGCGCTCTGAGTAGAACGCGATTCGCTTGCCGTCCGGCGAGATCTTCGCTGAGCCGTCGGCGGCGGGATGATCGGTCAGGCGCTTCCGCCCGCTGCCGTCCGCATTCATCACCCACGCGTCCTGATTCTTGTCCGTCTCCGCGGTGAAGACGATCGTGTTTGCATCCGGCGCAAACGAGCCATGCCCATCGCGGCCCGGACTCGACGTCAGCCGCTTCACGTTCGTGCCGTCGGCATTCATCAGATAGATTTCTTCGTCGCCGTCGCGGTCCGAATCGAACACGAGCTGCTTTCCGTCCGGCGACCACGACGGATGCCGCCCGAACATCGAGCCTGTCACCGCACCGCGATGCGTGAGCCGCCGCTCGCCCGTGCCGTCGGGATGAATCAGATAGAGATTCCACGTGCCGTCGCGCGTCGAATCGAACACGATCCACTGCCCGTCGGGCGACCACGCGGGATGCGTGTCGTCCGCGCCGTTCCAGGTGAGCCGGCGCTCGCCGCTGCCATCTGCATTGATGATGTACAGCTGCACGCGCCCGGTGCGCTCGCTCTGAAACACGAGCTGCTTCCCGTCGGGAGACCACGATGGATTGATGTTGAGAAACGCGAGAATCACCGCTGCCAGCATGCGATGGAGCCTGCCGCGCGGCGCGCGCGAACACAAGCGGCTATGACATGGCGTGACGGGAGTGTTCCCGCGGCGTTACCGCCGATGGACCCAATGATCACGAAGTCAGGCGCGCTGCGCCGATCGAAGCCGTAGCGTTTGACACACCGTGAATGTGCCGCGAGGCGGAGCAATCCACGCTGCCGGCCGTGCCGGCTACTTTTCCCGAATCCGCCGGTCGTAATCCGCGGCGCGCTCGAGGAACGACTCGATTGAACGTCCGAGGGTGAGCTTCTCCGTGAGATCGGCCGCCTTGTCGAAATCGTCGCGCAGGCGCTGCGCTTCCGCGAGGTAGTAGTCGCGCAGGCCGAGCTCGATCTTGAACTCCGGATACTTCTCCGCGAGCGTGCGCATCCACTCCTCGACCTGGCGGCGCCGGTCCTTGTCGCCCGCGCCGCTCTTGAGGTCGGCGAGCAGCGTCGTTACGACTCCGGAAAGAATCTGCGCGCGCTGCTCCTGGATCGGCTCGTTCGACATATGCTCGCGCATGGTATCTCAGGAGATCACGGATGAAATGTTTCTGCAGTCTCGTCTTCGCTCTCACGCTCGCCGCCGCGGCAGAAGCGCAAGCCAAACCGGGAGACTTCACCGTCGATCCGCTGCCCGCCCAGCAGATGGCCTTTCCGAAGTCGCGCGCCGTCGGGCCGCGCGCGTCGGGAGCCGGAATCCGGCAGTGCTCGACCGACATCTGCAACACCACCGCGCCGCACTCCTGCATCGAAGTGAGCTTCGCCGAGACCGGCTGGCGCACCTGCATTTCTAATCAGGGCCGCCGCAGTCTGACCCTCGGTCCGACCGATCTTCGCCGCGGTCCGGGCGGGCCGTGGATGCGCGTGCTTCGTGAAGCCAGCGTCGCCGACATCTTCGTCCCGTACCACTCCTTCACGTTCCGGCTGTACGACATGATGCAGGCCAGCGCTGCGAGTCTGCTGACCGTCAACACCACGGATGCCGGTCCGAACGGATCACTGATCACGTTGTCCGGCCAAAGCGCGCCGCAAGCGGTCGCGGAGGTCAACGACCGCGGCATCGCCTGGCTCTGTAAAGGAACGCTCCAGCAGCAGTCGCGGCGCGGGCAGGAGCTCGCGCTGTGGGGCGTGTTCGACGCGCAGAACTACGACTTCATCATCGACTACCGCCTTCGCGACGACGGCAGTCTCGCCTTCCGCATGGGCTCGACCGGATTCAACAACCCCTACGTTCCGCCGGAGAGCACCACCGATGCGCACATGCACTCCACGCTCTGGCGCGTCGACGTCGATCTCAACGGCTCCGGCGGCGACTCGGCAACGATCATCTCGCATCGCGAAGGTCCGGGGCAGCCGCCGGTGAACTCGCTGCTCTCCCAGGACGTCGAGGACCCGTTCAACGGCGGATTCGAAGGGACGATGGTGTGGGACCCGACGCGCTTTCTGTCTCTCGGGATCGAGGACGAGACCACGAATGCGCACGGGAATCACATCGGATACGAAGTCCACGCGCAGCACGAGGGGCTGTCGCGGCATTACGGCGAAGAAGCGGGGATCGTCGCGCGCAAAGAGAAATTCACGAAGTTCGACTTCGCGGTGACGCGCTACAAAGAAGCGGAGCGCGACGCGTTTTTCGACACGCGCGGCGTGCGCTACATGGATCCCGATGAATACCTCGTCGGCGTCGCGCCGTTCGCGGGCTTCGGCGTCTCCGACAGCGAGTCGATCACGAACAACGACGTCGTGCTCTGGTATCGCGCGTCGGTACATCACGATCCGCACGACGAAGACCACGCGCCCGGCGACCCGAACAACCTCATGACCGGAATCACGTTCGTGCACTGGTCCGGCTTCGAGCTGCTGCCGCGGAATCTCTTCGATTTCAACCCACTCGGCGCGCCGAGCCGGAACAATTGCCAGTGAAAGGCTCAGAGGGGAGCCGAGGCTCAAGGGCTCAAAGCGGATTCCTTTGAGCCTCTGAGCCTTTGAGCCTTTGAGCCTTACAATGCGCCGCGAATGAAAGTCCTCATCGCCAATCGCGGCGAGATTGCGGTGCGCGTGATCCGGGCCTGCCGCGAGCTGGGATATCCGACCGTCGCCGTCTACTCCGAGCCCGACCGCGCGGCGCTGCACGTGATCAGTGCCGACGAGGCGATGCCGATCGGGCCGGCGCCGTCGCGCGAGAGCTACCTGCGCATCGACCGCATCCTCGACGCGGCGAAGAAAACCGGCGCGGATGCGATCCACCCCGGCTACGGATTTCTCGCCGAGAACGCCGACTTCGCGCGCGCCTGCCGCGACGCGGGCGTCATCTTCATCGGCCCGTCGCCGGAGTCGATTGACGCGATGGGATCGAAGACCGAGAGCCGCCAGCGGATGAAAGCCGCGGGCGTGCCGGTCGTCCCGGGACTGACCGAGCCGGTGAAGTCATTCGATGAGCTCGAAGCGTTCGCGCGCGAATCAGGCTTCCCGCTGATGATCAAAGCGAGCGCCGGCGGGGGAGGGAAGGGACTGCGCTTCGTCGACAAGCCCGAAGACCTGCGCTCCGCGTTCGAGCGCGTGAGCAGCGAAGCGGAATCGTTCTTCGGCGACAGCGCGGTGTACGCCGAAAAATTCATCACCAAGCCGCGGCACATCGAAGTGCAGATCGTCGGCGATCAGCACGGCAACATCGTCCATGTCGGCGAGCGCGAATGCACGCTGCAGCGCCGGCATCAGAAGGTCGTCGAGGAGTGCCCATCGCCGGTCGTCGATGCGAAATTGCGCGAGCAGCTCGGCGCGATGGCCGTGCGCGCCGCGGCGGCGGTCAATTACTACTCGACCGGCACGATCGAATGCCTGATGGGTCCCGACCGCCAGTTCTATTTCCTCGAGATGAACACGCGCCTGCAGGTCGAGCATCCGGTGACGGAGATGGTCTGGGGCGTCGATCTGGTGAAGGAGCAGCTGCGCATCGCACAGGGCGAGAAGCTGTCGTTCCGGCAGGAAGATCTCGCGCCGAATGGGCATGCGATCGAGTGCCGCATTTACGCGGAGGATCCGGCGCGGAAGTTTGCGCCCTCGCCGGGACTCATTCGCTACCTCGAGCTGCCGCAGGGACCGGGCGTGCGCAACGACAACGGCGTGTACGCCGGCTACACCGTGCCGGTGTTCTACGACCCGATGCTGTCGAAGCTGATCGCGCACGCGAAGACGCGCGAGGAAGCGATCGCGCGGATGAAGCGCGCGCTGACGGAGTATCGCGTCGAAGGGATCATGACCACGATCCCGTTCTTCACGGTGATCATGAACAACCCCGACTATCGCGACGCGAGCTTCGACACCGGCTTCATCGACCAGCTGCTCGCGGACACCGATTTCTCGCGCACCGCCGCGCAGGGCGAGCAGGTGTACGCGGCGATCGCCGCCGCGGCGATCCTCGCGTTCGAGGAGTCGCAGAACGTGCAGCTGGCGGAAGAGCGCGAGTCGCGATGGCGCGCCGCCGCGCGCCGCGAGGCGGTGCGATGAAGTTCATCGCCCGCGAAGGCGGACGCGAGCTGCACGTCGAAGTCACGCGCCACGGCAGCGGCTATCGCGTCTGCATCGGCGACCGCTGCATGGAAGCGGATCTCGTCCGCGCCGGCGCCGTCATCCGCTCGCTGCGCCTCGAGGACGGCACGCAGCTCTCGCTGATCCACCACCGCGACGGCAACAAGCACGAGATCACCCTCGGCGATACGAACGTGCAGGTCGAGATCGTCGACCCCCTCGCCGCACGGCGCCGCCGCCGCGAAGACGAAATGGGCAGCGGCGGCGTGGTGAAAGCGCTCATGCCCGGCCGCGTCGTCCGCATCCTCGTGGCCAAAGGCGACGCCGTGAAAAAAGGCGCCGGCCTCCTGATCCTCGAAGCGATGAAGATGGAGAACGAAATCCAGGCGCCAGCCGAAGGCGTGGTGGATGAAGTGTTTGTCACGGCGGGGCAGACCGTGGAAGCGGGCGCTGAGTTGATGCACATTTCTTAGCTGCCGCCCGCTGCCCGCCTGCCCGCTTGCCCGCCGGTATAATGAAGTCCCCATATGTCCTCGAATCATTCCCTCGGTCCCTGGAGTATCGGTGAACGTGTCGGCTCCTCGGTCTGGCTCGCGGAAGACACGCGCAACGGCAAGAAAGTCGCGCTGAAGCTGCTCACGCGCACGCTGCCGAAGGATCCGGGGCGGCGGGAGACGTTGATCCGCGAGGTCCGCGTCGCGGCGGCGCTCTATCACTCCTTCCTCGTGCCCATCCTCGAGATCGAGGCGGTCGGCGACTCGCTGGTCATGATCATGGAAGTCGTGCAGGGCCAGACGCTCGCGCGCCGGCTGCACGGACAGCCGCTCGAGCGCAGTCCGTTTTTCCACTTCGCCTACGAGCTCGCCTCGGTCGTGAAGTACCTGCACACCCGGATGCTGCTGCACGGGAACATCAACGCCGACGCGGTGATGGTCACGAACAACGGCCAGGTGCGGCTCGGCGGGCTCAATCTCATCAACCTCGCCCGCAAGGACAAGACCTCCACGATCTATCAGCAGAAAGGGAGCGATCCACAGTGCGTCGCGTACATGGCGCCGGAGCAGATCGTGTCGCTCACGATCGACGAGAAGACCGACATCTTCTCCACCGGCGTCGTGCTCTACGAGGCGGCCACGGGCAGGACGCCGTTCCAGGGCGAGACGCCGGTCGACATCGCCCGCGCGATCGTCGACGCGCAGCCGATCTCGCCGCGCAGTCTCAATTCGCAGATCGACAAAGATGTGCTCGGAGTCATCGGCGCGTGCCTGTTCAAAGACCCGCAGAAGCGCATCAAAGACACGCGCGCGCTCGTCGAGCTGATCGAGCACGCCGATCCGACCGCCGCCGAGTTCGCGTCGAACTTCGAAAAGAAATTCACGCCGCAGCCCGCGGCGCCGACGCGTGAGCATCGGCAGACGATCCTCTTCATCGCCGATGTGATGAGCTCCGATCCCGCGGACTCTGCGCGGATGCAGCAGATCCTCGGCGAGTCGGTCTATCTCTTCGACGGCAAGGTGATCGATCCCTTCGGCAAGCGGCTCGTCGCCGAGCTGCCGTCGGTCGAGAGTGCGCTTGAAGCGGGACGCAAGGGCGAATTCGATTTCGCGCCCGAGCAGCAAACGGATGATGTGTTGCAGGCGCGACTGCTGCTGCACGCGGGCGAGATCGAAATGAAAGACGGCGTGCCGGCCGGGCCCGCGCTCCAGAGAGCGATCGGCGTGCTCGAACAACTGCCGCCGAATTCTCTCTACATCACCGAGGACTTTGTCCGCGAAGGACGCGGCAACGTGAGATTCCGCGACGCCGGAGCCCGTGCGGGCGTGAAGCTCTTCACGATCGTGCCGGGGGAACCGGTTGCGGCCGCGCCGACGGAAATCAGCGTCTCGACGGCGGAGCTGGACGCGGAAGCGGCGGCGGAACAGGCGGCGATGCTCGCGCAGGCATCGGCGCAGAAACGCAAAGGGGCGATGGTCATCGGTGTCGCGGCGTTGCTGCTGATCATTCTGATCGGCGGTGCGGTGATGATGTGGAAGCGCCGCAACGCGAACGTCGATTCCGCGCAGCCGGCGGCGGCAGCAGAGCCGAGCGGACCGCAGCCGGCGACCGCTGCGAATCCGCGGCGCGTCTACATCGCGCCGTTCACCGTCGAAGGCGCCGACGCCGCACTCGCGACTGCGATTCAACTCGGCTCGCTGGAGATCCTGCGCTCCTTCCCCGAGATCCGCGTGGCCGATGCGCCGGCGAATTCCGACGTGTTCTCGGCGCGCGTGCGCGCCGGCGCCGCTGGCCCGGAGCTTGTCCCGACGGCAGGCTCGAAAATCGGCACGCCGACGGCGGTACTCGACGCCGCGAGCGGCATCCGCGCGATGGTGCAGTGGATCACGACGGAAGTGCAGGCGCAGCCGAGGACGTATGCGGCGGCGGACGCGCTGAACTCGTTCGCCGACGCGGTGGTCGCGCGCTCGGTCAACGACTCCAAACGCACCGACGCCTCGCTGCGCGCGGCGATGGGCTCCGATCCGAATTTTCTGCCCGCGCAGTTGATGGCCATGCAGTTCTTCGCCGTCAGCGGCAAGACGCAGGACGCGCTCGCGGCCGCGAAGCAGGTCGTGTCGCTCGATCCGTCGAATCTCGCCGCCGCGCGCAACGTCGCGAATGCGATGCTGATGACCGGCGATCTGCAGCAGACCTTCGCGGCGTACAACCTCATCCTGCAGCGCGAGCCGAACAACGCCGAGGCGCTGAACCTCATCGCCAAGTACGCGGCGTCGGCGGGACAGGATGCGCGTTTCAACGCGACGCTCGCACAGCTGAAGCGCGTGCCTTCGGTGCAGGTCGAGGCCCATCCGCCGGACCTGGTGATGCAAGCCGGCCAGATCGATCGGGCGGTCCAGCAGTACTACAGGGTGGAAGAAGCGGTGCCGAACAATGCCGCGCTGGCACTGAAAATCGGGCGACTCTCGGTGCTGCGGCGTTCTCTGGAAATCGCCGACGTCGAGCTGGACAAACTGCGGGTCTCCGATCCGCTGTACGGCTATCACATGCTGAGCGCGTACATCGCCGCGCAGAAAAAACAGCGCGACGTGGCGTCGAAGGAGCTCGGGATCGCACTCGAAGCAGCGGTGCCGGGCGATCAATCGTGGACATGCGCCGCCGAGGTGCATGCGATTTTGAATGACACCCCGGGAGTCCTCGCCGCGCTGCAGAAAGCCGCGCAGCGCAAAGAGCCGAGCGCCGGCTACGTCCTCGCCAATCCGCTCTTCCGTTATCTCGAAAACGACGCGAAGTTCCAGAACGTGCGCGCGCAGTTCGCGAAGCAGCAGGACGAGACGAAGATCGCGTTGCTGGAGATTCGATAGCCGGTTGCGCGGTTACGCGGTCGCGCGGTTACGCAGCACCGCCGAGCAACCGAGCAACTGCGTAACCGAGCAACCTCAGGTCACCGGCATCACCCGGATCGACTCCTTCAGATCGACGATCGCGAGCTGCCGCGCGTTCCGCAGCATCTGCGAGCGGAAGCGCGTATGCAGCACGCGCCGGCGCCCGTCGGCGATGGGCGTGGTCGAGATCAGCAGCGCGTCTTCATCCTCGCGCAGGTAGACGAAATCTTTGCGCGCCAGCGAGGACAGCGATTTGTAGATCGCGTCCGGCAGCACGAAGACGCCGTTGTGGCAGACGACGTAGAACGGCTCGTTCATAATGTCCGCGATGATCGTTACGGCTCGCCTTACGTTCTCCGCCGCCCATCGCTTGCATAATCCGAACCGTGACGCGGCCTGGAACCGCGAGACGTACGACAAATGCGACAACCCGGGCGGCCACGGGCACAACTACGGGCTCGAGGTCAGCGTCCGCGGCCCGATCGATCCGGAGACCGGGATGGTCATCGATCTCAAGCGGCTCAAGGACATCATGCGCGACCGGGTGATCGACCGCGTCGATCATCGCAATCTCAACGAAGACGTCGATTTCCTGCGCGGCGTGATCCCGACCGCCGAGAACCTCGCGCGCAGTTTCTGGCAGCAGCTCGCGCCGGCGATCCCGAACGGCGAGCTGTACGAGCTCGTGCTGCAGGAGACGGAACGGAATTCGGTGCGATACATGGGCGAGGATGAACGATGAACTACGACCTCGCGATGATGGCCCTCGAAGGACTGGCGCGCGATCCGATTCAAGTGCGCCTCGAAAACAACGAAGTGGTGATCGAAGCCGCCGCGGCGTCCTTCAAGGAGCTGGCGCGCCTCTGCCTCCTCCTCGGCGGCGCGCACAGCACGGACGACGCGTTCGAGCTCGCGCCGGGCGTGCACGTCGAAGCGGATTCGCACGCATTACGGCTGAAGCTTCGCTACGACAGTTAGCTTCTTCCCGTCGACGGTTGCCTGCGCGCCGGTCACCTTTCCTTCTTTGTCGCGATCGAACATCACGCGCGAGCCCGGCGACGCGGCGAGCGTGAACTCGTTCTCGGAGATCGGCAGGAGCTCGGATTCGCCCATGCGCGGGACGCTCGCAAACAACCGATCGGCGTAGACGAAGATGCGCACCGTTTCGCCGCCGAGCGTGTACTCGCCCGGAAAATCGCGGCGCGCGCTTGCTGCAAGCGGCACGATCGCCGGCGCGACGAATGCGCGGCCGACCGATGCGAGCGGCAGCGCTTTCATCGGACGCAGCGACGGTTGTGCGGCCGGCTCGCCGGTGCGCGCGGCGGCGATCTTCTCCACGAGCGACCAGATCGCGCGGCCACCGACGGATTTGCCGTTGTCGAAGTCGGAGCGGTGCACGATCACCAGGTCGAGCGCGGGCAGCAGGAACAGCGCCTGCCCGCCGGTGCCGCGTGAGAGGTAGATCGGACCGCCGGAGATCGCCGGATAGTTCTTGCTGAGCGAGCCCGCGGCATACGTCCACCACAGCCAGCCGTACCCGCTGCCGTTGCCGAGATCCGAATGCGCTTTCAGACTCTCCTGCACCCATTCGCGCGGCAGCAGCTGCTTGTCGCCCCAGCGTCCTTCCTGCAGATAGAGTTGGCCGAATCGGGCGAGGTCGCGCGCGGAGATGCGGAAGACGTGCGCGGGATAGCGGGACTGGCTCGGCTCGAGAATCTCGACGCCGGAGGTCGCGGCGTAGTCCTCCATGCCGAGGGGCGCGGCGATGCGGCGGCCGAACGCGGTGAAGACGTTCTCGCCGGTGGCGCGCTCGTAGATCGTCTCGAGCGCGTTGAAGTCCCAGTTGTTGTAGAAAAACCGGCTGCCGGGTGCGGCGCTGCCGCGCTCCGGACGTTCCGCGCCGTCGGCGCCGGCGTATGCAGCGGCGTGATAGACGCCGGAGCGCGCGGCGATGAGATCGCGCAGGCGCGCCTGCTTCTCAGTCGCTGTCAGCGGCGGCTCGTCATCGATCTTGAGATCGGCGAGCGTGGCGTCGAGCGACAGCTTGTTGTCGGCGATGGCGAGACCGTGGAGCGCGCCGGTCATGCTCTTGCGAACGGAGTTCGCGAGCAGATTGCGATCGACCGCGCCCCACGCCGCGATCACGCGTCCGCGGTACAACGCGATCACCGCCGCGGATCCGGCATCCTCCGCATCCTTGCGCGCCGCCGCGAGCGTTTGCGCATCGAACCCCGCTTCGGCGGGATTCGCGTACTCCATCAAAGGCTGCGCTCCAGCGGAGAGTGCGAGGAGCAGGGCTACGATCAGGGCTACGATCAGGCGCATACGTTCTTCCTTTCGGGAACGTATGACGCGGGCTCGCGCGAATCGGTTGCGCGATTTATGAATCGTAATCGGGCGAGTACGTCACCAGATCGCGCAGGAACGTCGCCTTCGCGCGCTGATGTGCGTCGTCGACTTCGAGGAGATCGCGGATCGAGACCATGCCGACGAGCTTTCCGTCGTCGATGACGGGAAGGTGGCGCGCGTGGATCGCGTACATCTTCTGCAGCGCCTGATCGAGGTCGTCGCTCGGCGCGGCGACGACGAGCTCCTTCGACATCACCGCGTCGACTTTCGTGTCGTCGGGATTCAGTCCCTTCGCCACGACGCGGGCCATGATGTCGCGCTCGGAGAAGATGCCGGCGAGCTTGCCCGACTCCACGACCGCGACGGCGCCGATGTTCCGCTCGGCCATTCGCTGCGCGGCGATCCGGACGGTGAGTCCCGGCTCGATGACGGTCAGGACCTGATCCTCGATCACTTCTGCGATCTGTTTCATGGGAAGGCCTCGCTTCGAGCGGTCAGCAACTAGTACGCCAGTACCGAGTGAAACTTCACGCCGTCGATCTTCTCGCGGCCGTTGAGAAACGAAAGCTCGATCACCGTGGCGATGCCGACGAGCGTCGCCTCGAAGCCGCGCACGAGGTGCGTCGCCGCGGCAAGGGTGCCGCCGGTGGCGAGGACGTCATCGACGATCAGCACGCGATCGGTCGAGCCGAGCGCGTCGTCGTGGATCTCCAGCGCGTCGCTGCCGTACTCGAGGACGTACTCGTGGCGGCGGCGCGACCACGGAAGCTTGCCGGGCTTGCGGATCGGGATGAAGCCGGCGTTCAGATGCTGCGCGACGATGCTGCCGAAGATGAAGCCGCGCGACTCGATCGCCGCCACCTGCGTCACGCCCGCATCGCGGAACGGATCGGCGAGCATCGCGCACGCGGTGCCGAGCGCCTCGGAGGAGCGCAGCAGCGGGGTGATGTCTTTGAACATGATTCCCGGCTTCGGGAAATCGGGAACGTCGCGGATGTAGGTTTTGAGCTCGTCGTGCGTCATCAGAATTTCACGTCGAAATCCGGCAGACGGCCGGTGAACTCCTTCGACTCCTGATCGATCTTCGTGACTTCGGCGTAGCGCGGTCCTTCTTTGAGGTCCTCGATCCACTCGTCGATCGCTTTCTTCTCGCCTTCGACGAGCGCCTCGACCGAGCCGTCGCGGTTGTTCTGAATCCAACCCTTCAGCCCTTTCCGCCGCGCAACGCGCGTGGCGAAAAAGCGATACCCCACGCCCTGGACCTTGCCGTGGATCACCAGGTGCCGCTGTTCCTTCATGGTTTGCGGATTGTAGTGGATGTCACCGCCTCCGCCGCGTCGGCGTGCGCTTCTTCGGCGCCGGCTTTTTCGCGGCCGGCTTCGGCGCGGGCGCCTGCACGGTCACGACCTTCGGCGGCGCGTTCTTCATCTCCGTCACGTTCTTCTGCAGATCGGCGATGACTTTCGATTGCTGGTCGTTCTGTTGCAGCAGCGCCGTCACCGCGCGCTGGAGATCGTCGTGATCTTTGCTGGCCAGCGAGACCAGCGCGACGGTCGCGGCCGCCGCGGCGTCGGTGCGTGGATACTGCTGCACGATTTTCGTCAGCGCCGTGCGGGCCTCGTGCGTCTTTCCCGTCTCGATGTGCTTCCGCGCGTCTTTCAGCAGCGCATCGGCGCGGAGATCATTCGGGACGGAGAGGACGAGATAGACGATCACCGCGCCGAGAATCGTTGAGACGAATGCCGTCATCGTCAGGAGCGTGCGCGCTTTCATTCACGCCATCCGAACCTTCCGACGAGCGGAACGAACTCGGCGCTGCCGCGGTCCTCGATCTTCACGCCCGTGCCGACGCGCGTCACGAGCGCGAGGCGCTGGCGGCCTTCCGGCCCGACCGGGATGATCATCCGCCCCGTGCGCGCGAGTTGCTGCACGAGCGGCTCCGGCACTTCCGGTGCCGCGGCGGCGACGATGATCCGGTCGAACGGCGCCTGATCCGACCAGCCGTACGTCCCGTCGAACACCTTCACCGAGGCGTTGTGAATCTTGAGCTCGCGGATCAGCTCCGCCGCGCGAAGAGCCAGTTCGTTGACGCGTTCGATGGAGAAGACTTTCGCGCACAGCTTCGACAGCACCACCGCCTGATATCCCGTTCCCGTGCCAATCTCCAGCACCTTCTCGGTGCCGCGGAGCTCGAGCAACTCGATCATCTTCGCCACGATGTACGGCTGCGAGATCGTCTGTTTCGCGCCGATCGGCAGCGCGCCGGGGCCGTACGCCTTGGCGACGACGGTCTGCGGCACGAAGCGGTGCCGCGGCACCTCGCGCATGGCCTGGAGGATGCGCGCGTCGGTGATGCCGCGCGCGGCCACGTGACGCTCGACCATCAGCGCGCGCTGATGCGCGAAGTCGCGCTCTTCGCGATCATCGCTGTGGCGAGGCGAGGTGGCCAAGGATCTCCTCGAGCGGCTTGAGCCGTGCGATCGATTCGTGGTGCGTCAGGTCGAGATGCAGCGGCGTGATGGAGACGAGTCCGCTCTGCACCGCTTCGAAGTCCGTCCCTTCTCCCGGGGTCCACACCGGCGGCTCGCCGCCGATCCAGTAGTACTTTCTTCCGCGCGGATCTCGCCGCTCCACGACTCCCTCGGTGTAGATGCGCTTGCCGAGCTTCGTGACGCGCACGCCGCTCCACTCCGCAACCGGGAAGTTGACGTTGAGGATGATCGACGGATCGCGATGCTGCTCGAGCGCGACGCGCGCCAGTTCGCCGGCGAACGCGGCGCAGCGGTCGAACGAGAAGTGCTGGCCGACGAGCGCGGAGAAGGCGATCGACGGGATGTTGAGCAGCGCGCCCTCGAACGCGGCCGAGATCGTGCCGGAGTACGTCACGTCGTCGCCGAGGTTCGGGCCGAAGTTGATGCCGGAGACGATGAGATCGGGGCGGCTCTCCTTCATCAGCTTCAGCACGGCGAGGTTCACGCAGTCGCTGGGTGTGCCGTCGACGATCCACTCCTTCTCCTCGATCTGCAGGAGGCGCAGCGGGCGATTGAGCGTGAGCGCGTGCGACGCCGCGCTCTGCTCGCGGTCGGGTGCGACAATCGTGACGTCGCCGAACTCGCGGCAGGCCTCGGCGAGCTTTTTCAGGCCCTCGCTATAGATGCCATCGTCGTTCGTGACGAGAATGCGCTTGTTCATCGCGCTGAACCGTTCCGCCCACTCGATTGCGTAGCGCATCGGCCCCGCGTCGGCGATGCCTTTCCCCGCGATGTCGAAGGCCGTGCCGTGATCGACGGAGACGCGGAGATAGGGGAGGCCGATCGTGACGTTGACGGAGTGCTCGAAGTCGAGCGTCTTGACCGGGATCAGACCCTGATCGTGGTACATCGCCATGACGACATCGTACCTGCCGCGAGTCGCGGAGAGGAAGACGGTGTCGGGCGGATGGGGGCCGCTGATGTCGATGCCGTCTTTTTTCGCACGCGCGACGCCTTCGGCGATGATCGTTTCTTCGTTGCCGAACTTGCCGCCTTCGCCCGCGTGTGGATTCACGCCGGCGACGGCGATGCGCGGCGGCTTTCCGTACAGCCACGTCTTCGTCGTCAGCCTTGCCAGTGCAGCGATGTCTTCCTGCGTTGATCGCTTGAATCGCTTCGCTGAGCGGCACGTGCACGGTCAGAAGCACGACCCGCAGCTTCGGCGAGTCAAAGTACATCGCGTAGTCGTGCGCGTAGCGCTGCAATCCCGCGCGCGCGGCGAGCAGTTCCGTGTGTCCCGGAAACGTCGATCCCGCGAGCGCGATCGATTGCTTGTGAATCGGCGCGGTCACGAGCGCGGAGCACTCGCCGCGCTCGATCGCGGTGATTGCTTCATCGATGGCGTCGAGCGCGACGCGACCGTACTCCGCGGAGATTTCACCGTAGCGGACGTTCGCAGGCACGCGTCCGAAAACGCGCGCGGGCGTCTTCAGTTCCGCGAGTGCTTTTTCGACGATCTCGGGCCCGATGCCCGCGGGATCGCCGATGGTGATGGCGAGGGGTTTCAACCCCGCGAGTTTACGTCGCCAGCGCTGGTTCTCGGAACGCCGCCGTCCGCGGCGGCTGGTCAGGCGGCGTCCCCGCCGCCTCGGGCGCCGAGACGGCGCCCGATCAGCCGGCGAGACGCCGGCGCTCCACGGCTACGTCGCCAGCTCTTCCTGCTTGAACAGATACTTGATGCAGTGCTTCTGAATCAGCAGATTCGGCGCGCCTTCGCGGTTCACTTTCAGGCAGCTCTTGTCGTACCACTCGATCCAGCCGCGGATCTCCTCGCCGTCGGTGAGCACGACCACCATCGGCGTCTTGGAGTTCATCTGTTTCAGGTAATAGAAGTTCTCGGCGTTCGTGGCTTCCGGCGGCGCGATCTTGTTCTGATTCTGATTGTGGTTCTGGCTGCGCCCGTAGCTGCCGTTCCCGTTGCCGTTTCCGTTTCCGCGTGTGCGCTTGAAGTCCGTGAAGGTTCGAAACGGACGCCTTCCGGTGCTCGTGTTGCCCTCCACTTCGTGCGGCCTGGTCGACATTGGCATCGCGCTCCTCCGTTTCGCTGTTTCGAGGGAAAATTGCTGTATTTCGGGCATTTGCGAAGTGCGTGCCGTCGATTAGAATGGCGCGCCATTCCTTGGAGGTCTCACCTTGAATTCCGTCGTCTGCATCAGCCACGTTCCCGATACCGAGTCGCGCATCAAGATTGCCGCCGGCGGGAAAAAAATCGACGAAGCGGGACTGAAGTTCATCGTCTCGCCGTATGACGAGTTCGCGCTCGAAGAAGCGATCCGTTTGAAGGAAGCAAAGGGCGGCGACGTGACCGTCCTGACGTTCGGTCCCGACCGCGCGCAGCAGGCGCTGCGCGAGGCGCTCGCGCGCGGCGCGACGAAGGCCATGCACGTGAAAGGCGAGGCCGGCGACGCCGATTCGCTCGGCATCGCGAAGGCGCTCGCCGCCGCGATCAAGTCGCTGCCGCACGACGTCGTGTTCCTCGGCAAGCAGGGCGTCGGCACAGACAACGCGCTGGTCGGGCCGATGCTCGCCGAGCTCCTCGGCTATCCGCAGGTCAACGTCGTCACGCACCTCGAGATCGGCGATGACAAGCTGACGGGCCATCGCGAGATCGAAGGCGCCGAGGAAGTGATCGAAGCGCCGCTGCCCGCGGTGGTGACGGCGCAGAAGGGCCTCAATGAGCCGCGCTACGCGTCGCTCAAAGGCATCATGGCCGCGAAGAAGATCGCCATCGATACGAAGTCGGTCGCCGACCTCGGCCTCGATGACGCGGACGTCTTCAACAAGCGCGTGACGGTCGTGTCGATCGAGCTGCCGGCGGAGAAAAGCGGCGGACGCAAGATCGACGGCGCCGACGCACAAGCCGCGGCCCAGGAAATCCTGAAGTACATCAAAGGCGAGGCGAAGGCTCTATGACGGTCCTGGTATTCACCGAAACGAAAGACGGAAAGCTGAAGAAGGCGTCGCGCGAGGCGCTGACGATCGCGCGCAAGCTCGGCGCCGGCGACGTGGTGGCGTTTGCGAACGACGCCACGGTTGCGGAAGACGCGGGCAAGTACGGCGCAACGAAGTTGTACGTCGCCAACCTCGGCGACTATCTGACGGAGAGCTGGACCGCCGCACTCGTGCAGGTCGCGAAAGACGTGCAGCCGTCCGTATTGCTGTTCGGCGGCACATCGAACGGCCGCGACCTCGCGCCGCGCGTCGCCGCGCGGCTCGACGCCGGCGTGGCCTCGGATGTCGATCGTCTCGAATGGACCGACGGCAAGCTCCGCGCGCGCCGCCCGGTCTATTCGGGCAAGGCCTTCGCCACGGTGGAAGTGACGAGCACGCCCGCGATCGCGACGACGCGTCCCAACGCGTTCCCCGCGGAAGAAGCGGGCGGGGGAGCGGCGGAGGTGGTGAACGTTTCTGTCGATGCGACCTCGAAGGCGAAGCTGCTGGAAACGAAGGTGCCGGAAGCCGGCGAGCTCTCGATCGCCGAAGCCGACATCATCGTGTCGGGCGGACGCGGGTTGAAAGAAGCCGCGAACTTCTCCTACATCCGCGATCTCGCCCACGCCATCGGCGGCGCCGTCGGCGCCTCGCGCGCGACGGTCGACGCGGGCTGGATCGATCACCAGCACCAGGTCGGCCAGACCGGCCGCGTCGTGAGCCCCAACCTCTACATCGCCGCCGGCGTCTCCGGCGCCATCCAGCACCTCGCCGGCATGTCGTCCTCGAAGCACATCGTGGCCATCAACAAAGACCCCGAGGCCCCGATCTTCCGCGTCGCGGATTTAGGCGTGGTGGGTGATCTTTTTCAGATTCTTCCGGTGTTGACGGAAGAGGTGAAAAAGGCGAAGGCGCATTAGGCGCGCGCCTACTGATTCGGCCGGTCCGGCGTGGAGAACGGCGGGACTTCGTCGACGAGCTTCTTGCTCATCGAGTAGCCGGCGCCGAGGGAGCCGGGGATGCCGGTCTGGTCTTCGCCGCAGCTGAGGGCGATCTTGATGATGTGGCGCGCCCAGGCGGTCTCGCAGTTGGCGGTGATCTTTGCGCGGTAGATGCGCGGGCTGCGGGCGACGACGCGGCGGCCGTCGATGAGGACGATGAAGTATTCGATCTCGTCGCCGGTGTCGAACTTCGGCAGGACGATACGCGAGAGCGGGCCGTCGTTCACGCCTTCGACCGAGCACCAGTCCGTCGTGTTGATCCGGCGGAAGTACGCGCGCAGCTCACCTTTTCCCTCGATCTGCATCTGCAGCACGGGCAACTCGCCGCCGCGCATACAGCTGACGGGCTTGTAGTTGATCATGCTCTGGGTCTCGCCATTCGCAACGGCGGCAGCGAGCGCGACAGCAGCAAAGAAGGGGGCACGCGTTTTCATGGTCGTCAAATTGTAGGCCTTTTCCGTCCAAAAAACCCCCGAAGGCGCGTCAATAATCCGCCAACCTCCGGTTTCACCGGATCGGGGTCAAAATCCAGGGTCCGGCTTTCCACGACTGCCCGAGGATTGTGCACCGTCAGCGCCTCCGCGACGTCGTCTCCGGCGATCTCGCGCAGCGTCGCCAGCGCGGCGGTGATGCGTGGCGGACGGCGCGTGGTGTTGTGCGCGTCGGTGGCGATGAAGTGGACGAGGCCGCTGCGGATCCATTCATGCGAGGCACGCCTGGCCTCGGGTCCGAACTCGCCGACGAGGCTTCCCGCCGTCACCTGCATCTTCGCGCCGTGCTCGATCCATTCGACGAGCAACTCCGGATGCGATTGCAGGATCAGGTTGCGCTCGGGGTGGGCGATGATCGGCGTCCAGCCGTCGAGCTGGATGCGATAGAGCGGCTGCTCGATGAGCGGCGGGACGCTGTTCGCCGCGAGCTCGATGAGGACGTAGCGCCCGCCCGCGAGCGGCACGATCGGAGCGCCGCTTTGCAGCACCTCCGGCATGTCGTGCGCGAAGAAGTACTCGGATCCGAGGAGCAGGCGAGGGGTGTCGTTTGTTTTCTCGCGGAGCGTGGCGATGCGGGTCTCGAGATCGGCGCGCTCGGGTGTCGGCCAGCGGCCGCGCAACACGTGCGGCGTGGCGATGATCGTCTCGATCCCTTCCTCCGCCGCCATCCGGCACATCGCCACCGCCTCGTCCCATTCGCGCGGGCCGTCATCGACCCCCGGGAGGCAGTGGTGATGAATGTCGATCATTCAGGCTACGACTTCCGCCCCTCTGCTCTCTGCTTCCTGCTCTCGGATGCGTCGTTCGACTCGTAGTAGTCGTAGTAGCTCTTGCGGTACGTGTAGCCGTACTGCTGGAGATCGAGATTGTTGAGGATCGCGCCGAGGACGGGGATGTTGGAGAGGCGCAGCCGCTCGGCGGAGCGCTGGACGAGCTCGCGCGGCGTGTGGCCGCCGTGCACGGTGAGCACGACGCCGTCGGCATTCGCAGCGAGGACGATCGCGTCCGTCACCGCGAGCACGGGCGGCGAGTCGAAGATGACGTACGCGTACTTTTCGCGCAGCTCTTCGATCAGATGCTTCATCCGATCCGAGGCGAGCAGCTCCGATGGATTCGGAGGAATCGGACCGGAGAGGATGACCTGGAGATTCGGCACCTGGCTCTGCTGGATCGTGTCCTCGAGCGGAATGTTTGCGGCGAGGTAGTTCACCAGGCCGAGATTCATCTTGCCGGGGAAAACTTTCTGCAGACGCGGGCGGCGGAGGTCGGCGTCGATGAGCAGCACCGGCTTGCCCATCTGCGCGAGCACCGTCGCGAGGTTGACCGACGTCGTGGTCTTTCCTTCGCGCGCGAACGACGAGGTGATGACGATGATCTTCGGCGACTTCGCGGAGGCGAGGAGCAGCGACGTGCGGAACGCGCGATACGCTTCCGACACCGGCGAGCGCGCGTCGAGATGCGGCAGCAGCTCGATGCCCGGCGACGGCTTCTCGCCGTCGGCATCGACCGCGCGGAGATGCGGACCGGTCGATCGACCGTAGCCGTATGCGTAGCCGTATTGCCGCGAGATCGTCCCCGCCGCCGGAATGACGCCCAGCGATGCGAACTTCGTCACGCGCTCGAGCTCCTCCGGCGTCTTGATGGAACGGTCCAGATACTCGAGGAAGAAGATCGCCGTGAAGCCGAGGAACAGACCGAGCGGGAATGCGGTCTGAAGATTCTTCTGCATCGACAGATTGATGCGTCCGCCCGGCATCTGCGCGTGATCGACCCAGTGCACGTTCGACGAGGCGGAGCCGCGCAGCCGCGCCGTCACCTGCGTCTCGTTGAGCTGCTTCTGCAGCGCCGCGAGCAGCGTCTGCTTCGCCTCGACGGCCATGCGCAGGTCGATGTACTTCGCCGCGTTGACGTTCAGCTTCTGCGCTTCGCCGCGCTGCTGTTCGTATGCGGTACTGACCGAGCCAGCTTTCGCGGAGGCCCCAGACACCGCGGCGCGCGCGTCCTCGAGCGCTTTGCTGTACGCCGCGCGGATCGCCGTGGCGCGCGCGGCACGGGTCTTTTCAATCTGCTCGCCGAGCTCCTTCATCACCGGATGCTGTTCGGTGAATTGCGAGCGTTTCGCGGCGTAGTCGCGCTGCTGCCGCGTCAGCTCATCGGTGAACCGCGCGACGGTTGAATCGCCCGCCGTGACCGCCTCGGGCGCGGTGTTCTGAATCGTGTTGTACTTCGCCTGCGCGTTGTACACCTCGGCCTGCGCGGACGTGACGTCCTGGTTCAACTGTCCCAGCTTCTGGATCGTCGTGTTGCCCGAGCCTTCGTCGACGGTGATGATGCCTTTGCTCTTGCCGTAGGCCACCAGCTCCTGCCGGCTGTCCTCGAGGTTGTGCTGCACCGCGGCGATCTGCTCGCTGAGGAACTCCGTCGCCTGGCGCACGCTGTCGAGCTTCTTCGCCACCGTCATGCGGATGAACGAATCGCCCCACGCCTCGACGATCTTGTACGTCATCCTCGCCGAGCTGCCGGTATACGAAATGATGACCAGCCGCGTGTTGTGCACCGGCGTAATTTCAATGCCGCCGATGAGCCCTCCGGCCATCCCTTCCGCGATCGACTGGACTTCCGCGGGTGTCTTGCCGGCGACGCCGGGGCCATAGAACTCGGGATCGTTCAGCAGCTTGTGATCGTTGATCACGCGCAACGCGAGGCCGCGCGAGCGGAGCAGCACGTATTGCGTCTGCAGGAACTCCTGATCGGACGACGCGATGCCGAAGAGATCCTCGATCGTGACGTTCTGGTTTTCATCCTCGATCTCGATCTGGATCGATGCGCGGTAAAGCGGCTGGGAGAAATAGCTCGCAAAGAAGGTCGCGAGCATCACCACGAACAGGATCGCGGCCGCGACTTTCCATCGCTTCCGGATGATGTTCCAGTAGTGAGAAAGGTGAATTTCCTGCTGAGTGTTCAGGTCCATACCGTCCTCGTCGCCCTATTAAAATAAGGCTTCTTCGAGTACGACGGTATCGTTATCCTGCAATACGATGTCCTGTTTCTTGCCGCGGATGATGTCGCGGAAGTTCACGACGATCGTTTCCGGCTTGCCATTCGTGGTCCGCTTGATGATCACTTTCTTCGACGCGCGGTCGGTCGGACCGCCCGAAGAAGCGATGGCCTGCAGCAGCGTCGGGTTCTGAGAGCGGCGGAACTGCGCCGTACCGGGACGCATCACTTCCCCCATGATGTAGATGTTCACGGGAGGATCGACAGGGATGTTGACGAGATCGTTCGGCGCGAGCGGAATGTTCACGTCGGGATTGCCGCGCACCATCAGCTCGTCGACGTCGATCGAGAGCTGCTCGCTGAGGCCGTTGCGCGCCGTGCGCAGCACGTAGATCTCCTTGCCGTGACCCGCGGCGAGGCCGCCGGCCTCGGTGATGGCCTGGATGAGCGTCGTGCTGCTGGTCGCGCCGATCCGGCCGGGCTTGATGACCGCGCCGACCACGGAGATCGGCTTGCTCGCGAACTCCACGACCTGCACGGAGATCGTCGACTTCGTCAGGAACGTGTTGAGGACCGAGCCGAGCTTCGCTTCGATCTGCGCGGCGGTGAGGCCGGCGACGGCGACTTTGCCGACGACGTTGAGGAGGATCTGGCCATCGTCGCCGACGGTGACGCGGCCGCTCATCGACTGGTCCTCGAGGACTTTGATGTCGAGAACGTCGCGCGGTCCCACGGTCGCATCCGCGGAGAGCAGAGGAAGGTCCTGCGCGAACGCTGCGAAAGACAGCGCCAGGATCGTCAGCAGGAAAATCGACCGAATCTTCATCTGTTCCTAAATCTCGACCCTGCGTTGCCGTAGCGGCGACGCGCTCCATCCCTGACTATCGGACCTTTTGGACGTGTACAACCTAAACTGCTGGATGTCACCCTCGCGTTCCCGCGGCGTGAGATCTTTGTCAAACGCCGGACGCGAAATCGTTTATTTGAATTACGGAGTGAACGACAAATGGAGGACCCACCGTATTCCTGAGTCATCCCCGAGGAAAACGGAGTCGCGCGTGAACCAACCGACGTCCGCGCCGACGGAGAGTCTCCGGAACGAATAGATGAACCCGACATACGAGTAGGTGAGGAGGTCCTCGCGGAGCACCCCCTGCACCGGGACGTCGTAATTGTCGCGCTCGGCTGTGACGCCCCCGCGCAGGTTCAGTTTGCGCGTCGCGGCGTATTGAACCTGCAGACTTCCAGCCGTCGAAATGTAGTAGTTGTTGTCGTTCTGCAGAGTGACCGGATCGCCGAAGATCGAAAAGCCGATGTCGCGCTGGCCGGAGATGGACGTGTTCCAGCGGCCGTTGCTGCGGCCGATGCCGATCTCGCCGGTGATGCCGGAGAAGTCGCGCTCGGTGGGATCGTCAAAGTCGAGCCGTGTCTTTCCCGCCTCGACACGCAGGGATGTGCGGCCGGATGCGCGTTGGAACCCGGCTCCGACATAACGGCGCGAGCTGTCTTTGTACGTCGCGCGGCGGAACCCGTAGTTGCTCGCCTCGGCGGCAACGAACAGGGTCGTCAGCGGAAACGTCTTGTGATGCAGCGACACGCGGCCGTTGCGCTCGATGCGGTCCAGCAGATTCACCGGCACGTCGACGGGCTGCACGCGCTTCCCTGGAAACGTGAGCTCGCGATAGTTGCCGCTGAAGTACATGCTCGTGCGGCTGGAGTACTTCAGCTCGCCGCCGACGCCGCTTTCGCGCTCGCGCTGCGTCGCCAGGCGGTTGATGTCGGCGACCTGCGCGCGCAGTTGGTCGGTGAAATTCGTGTAGGCGTCGAGGTAGAGGTGGTTGAAGAGAAAGTGCGCGTCGCCGCGGAGGCGGTAGTCGAACTGTCCGCTGCGATCGCCGCCGCTCAGGACCGTGTAGCTCGGGGTCGCGTCGACCGTGAAGACGGTTTTGCGATGCGGCACGAAGTAGAAGCGATTCGGCGCTTCGACGCGGAGGTTGATGCCGCCGCGCGCCTCGCCAGTGGGGAGATAGACGTCCTCGGTGAAGCCGGCATCGCTCAGGCGGATGCGCGACCAGAGGTAAAACGGGCCGGAGTGGATGTTCGCCTGCTGGATCTCGCCGACGACTTTCTTGGCGCCCGCCAGATCGCGGTCGCGGTCACGCAGAACCTGGGTATTCTGCGCCGACGCAGCCAAAGGAATCGCCGTCATCGCGGCGATGATGATGAACCGTTTGACTGCATCCCCCACTACACCCTCCCAAGCCATTGTAAGTGCCGAAGCTGAGGGAGTTTAGCACCCCGGACCGTCTTCGGTACAATCCGCTAGCTCCAGTGCCAGTCGCACCAATATGGATTTCCGCAACCGAGCGGTTCTGCCTCGCCATATGGATGGTGTGGCTGGCGACGCTCCCGCTGCCGTTCGGCTCGGTCATCGAGCGCGCGCGCGTCCCGCTGATCGCGGTGCCGATCGCGGTCTGCATCGTGGCCACGATGCTGCGCTTCTACGTCGTCCGCAATCGCCTCAGCTCCTCCCGGCCGACGACCGCCTGGCTGATCTGGGCCGCCGGCACGGCGCTCTTCATCGGCGTCGGTCTATTGCAACTGATCCCGCTTCCTGCCTCGCTGCTCGGCGCGATCTCGCCGGAGTCGCACACGCTCTGGAGCGCCGCGAGCCGCGTCGCCGTGCTCGCGGGTGTGAAGACCTCTGCATTGCATCCGATCAGCGTCGACCCCGAGGCCACGCGCTTCGAGCTGTACCGGATCATGGCGCTCTTCGCGACGTTCACCGGCTCGGCGCTCCTGATCCGCAAGCCGGGACGCCGCGCCGCGCTCGCGGTGGTGCTCTGCGCAGCGGCGATCTTCGAAGCGCTGTACGGCGCGCGTGAAGCGGCGCTGCATCGCTACGAGATCTGGGGCTGGAAGAACCGGCTGATCTTCGATCGCGTCACCGGCACGTTCGTCAACCCCAATCACTTTGCGCACTATCTCGCCATCGTCGCGCCGATGGCCATCTTCATCGCCGCCTTCGCGTGGTACCGCACCGGCGATGCCCGCGTGCCGCTGCGCCGCCGTCTCGCGGTGCTCATGGAGCGGCAGCTGTTGTGGGTGGGGCTGGCGGTGATCAGCACGATCCTGTGCGTCGCCGGGATTCTCCTCGCGCAGTCGCGCGGCGCGTTGCTCTCCCTCGGCGGCGGCGGTCTGGTGGTCGCCGCCTGTCTTCCCGGGAAGCGCCTGACGCGCATCGTCCTCGGCGTCGTCGCGGGCGTGCTGCTCGTCGGCGCCGTCGCCTACTTCCTCGGCGCGGAGCGCACGTCGCTGGCGCGGCTCTCCCCGACCTCCGTCGAGCAGCGGACGTTAGGCGGACGGCTGACCGGAATCGAGGCCGCGATCCGTCTCTGGAAACGCTTCCCGGTCCTCGGCAGCGGCCTCGGCACGTTCGATCGCGTCGAGTTCATGGAGCAGCGCCGCGACGTCGGCCGGACCTACCATCACGCGCACAACGACTACGTCGAGATCGCGGCAACGACCGGAACGGTCGGATATCTGATCGCGATCCTGACGCTGTTCGGCGGCTACGTCGCGCTCCTGCGCATGACGTTCGGCGCGGCCGCGGCGAAGCTCGGATGGCCGCGCCGCGCGTATCAGGCGGCGGCGATGACGAGTCTCACCATCGCCATGATCCACGCGCTGTTCGACTTCAACTTCTTCATTCCGTCGAACCCCGCCACGCTCGCGGCGATCGTCGGCGCGGCCGTCGCCGCCGTCGATCACGACAAGCGCACGCGTCTCTGAGTGCCGTTCGGCATGCGCGGATTCACGAGCCGCACCTCCAGGCGATGGATGCCCTGTGGCAGCGCAAGCGTGAAGCGGCGCTCGCCGGAAACCTCGCCTTCCGCGATGCGCGCGTCGTCCGCGTAGATCTCGAGATACGGAGGCGTCTGATCCGACTGCACGACGTCCGCTCGCAGCTCGACCGCTCCGTGCGAGTAGATCGATGCTCGGGCCTCGACACAGATTTCGTTCTTTCCGCACGTGGCCGTCCATTCGATCGGCTGCTGCGCCGCGGACGCGAGTTGATGCCGCAGCGTCGCGGCTGCGGCGTCGTCTTTCAGCATCGCCGCGCATTGTTCCGCCGTCGCGAGGACGTTCACGTTCACGCCGCCCGTCAGAGCGTGGCGAATCTGCAGGTTGGCCGCGGCGGCGTTCCCCGCGCGCGCCTCGTACAGCGCACGGTCGAGCTGATACGGAACCCACGCCGCGGTGCCGGCATTCGATGAGCCGAGCTCGATCAGCGTGGCGGCGTCGGCGCGGCCGAGGGCCAGCGCGAGGCGCGCGCGGAGCATGTCGGGAAGGACGCCCGGAAACTCGACGAACGGCGTCAGGCCTTCGAGCGGCTGCAGGCGATGCGCGATCGCGTATTCGACCATCGGCTCGATCTGGCCGCGCGCGCGCGCGGGATCGAACGACTGCCGGTGCATCTCGTCGAGGATCTGCCGCACGAGCGGCTCCTCGGACGTGGTGATGCGGTACGACAGCAGCGTCGGCAACTCGGGGGTGGTGAGGGTGGCGCGCGAGGATGCGAAATTCGCGACGCGCAACTGCTCGAACGTTGCGCGCGTCTGACGGTACTCCGCGAAGAGACCGCGGTCGGCGGCGAGCGTGCGCAGCCACGAGAAGATGTCGATGGTGCGCGGCGCGTTGCGCGCGAGGTAGTCGAAATCGCGGGTCAGGTCGTACAGCGGCTCCGACAGGTCTCGGAACATCTGCGGGTCGCTCAGCAGCGGCGCGGCGGTGTCGAGGATCGCTTTGCGGTTGCGATCATCGAGCTCGTACCAGTGAAACAGCCCGTTGCGCACGAACGCCGCGCGCGGATTGCGCAGCCGCGGCGCGAGCCGGCTCGCCAGCGCGTACGACGCATGCCACAACTCCACGCGCCGCGGCAGCTGCGCGTCGAGCGCGGAGTCGGCAATCGCCGACGCGGTCAGCCAGTCGGAGGGATGGTTCGCGATCCACTTCGCCATCCCGACCGTGTCGCGAGGCGGCTGCGGATCGTTCGCCACGCCGCGGTCGAGGAGAAAGAGCGCGAGCGCGACCGCGAGCAGCACCGCCATCGAGGCGAGAATCGCTTGACGCCGTTGATTGCTCATGTGCTCAGTACGCGCTCCCAGGCAGCGAACGCGTGCTCCGGTGCGAATCGTGCCAGATAGAGCGCGCGTCCGCGAGCTCCCATCGCCTCCGCTTCTTCAGGATTTTCTTTCAATTCACGAATCGCGCTCGCGAGTTGCTCCGCCGTTTCGGCGACCAAACCGCAGCGCGATTCCTCGATGATGCGCGCCAGCTCGCCGTCGCGCGCGCCGAGAAAAATCACCGGACGCCCGACCGCGAGCACGCCATAGAACTTGCTCGGCACGATCAGGCCTTCGAGCTGCGGCAGCAGCGAGACGAGGTGGACGTTGACCGAGGAGAGGCTCACTTCCAGCAGCGCGCGCGGGACATAGGAACGGATCTCGACATTGGGGTGACGAATCACCGGCAGCTTCGCTCCGCCGCCGGTGAAGGCAAACTGCACATCGGGCAGCAACCGGATCGCCGCGGCGATGGTCTCGGCATCGTGCGCGCGGCCGAGGTTGCCGGAGTAGCCGACGCAAAATCCGCGCGGACGCGGACGCGGCTCGAGCGACGCATCCGCCCAATTCGAAATCACCACCGCCTTCGGCACGCGCCTCGCCATCAACTCGCCGAGAACCACATTCGCGCGCGCCTTGCGCAACGACCAGTCGCGGATCCGCTGCACGAATCGCGGCACGCGAATGCCGAGGGCCTGCGCGACCTCGGGGAACAAATCCTGAGTCCAGTTCACGACGTCGCGCGACGCGAGCGCCGCGACGACGGAGAGGAGTGGCGGATCGGTCATGGCGATGATCGTCGCGCCGCGCTCGCGGCGGATCGCGAAAAACGCGCTGAGATAAAACGTCGCGTAGTCGAACGCGCGGCCGATCAGTCCCGCGCGGCCGAAGCGCGTCGACCAGATGCGCTCGATCCGCACGCCGTGCTCCGTGCCCGAGCGGAGATTCGCGCGCGCGTCGTCGTAGCGCTGGCGGCTGGTGATCGCCGCCACCTCCCACCCGCGCCGCGCGAGATGAAACGCGAGGTCGGACGCCATCTGGCTCGTCGCCGAGTGGTCGGGGTGAAAGTAGCGGTTGACGAAGACGACGCGGCGCATCCGGCGCGGATACACTACCGCCGCCATGGGAAGAAAATCACGCCTTCGTCAGGAACGGCGGGGGACCGAGCCTCGCGAACGGATCCCTGCGGCGCCGCGCGCGGAGCCGGCGATTCCGTCGGGCGATCGGAAAACCATCCTCATCGCGGCAGCGCTTTTGATCGTCGCGATCGCGGTCGTTTTCGCGCAGGTGCGGTCGCAGGACTACATCACGTTCGATGATCCCGAATACGTCACGGCGAACAGCGTCGTGAAGGGCGGCCTCAGCGCCGGCGGCATCGGCTGGGCGTTCACGGGATTCCGCTCCGCGAACTGGCATCCGCTCACCTGGATCTCGCACATGCTCGACGTGCAGCTGTTCGGCGTCAGCGCGCCCGCCGAAAAACTCGTGAACGTCGCCATGCACATCGGCGCGGCGCTCTTCCTGCTGCTCTTTCTCGTGCGCGCCACAGGCGCGATCTGGCCCTCGGCGATCGTCGCCGCGCTCTTCGCGCTGCATCCGACGCGCGTCGAATCCGTCGCCTGGGTCGCCGAGCGCAAGGACGTGCTCAGCGCGCTCTTCTTCATGATCGCGCTCTATCTTTATGCCCGTCGAGTAGCGTGCGCCTCCGGCGCGCCTTCGGGCGGGGGCGCGCCGGAGGCGCGCGCTACTCCGCTGATCGGCGTGACGATCGCCTTCGCGCTGGCGCTGATGGCGAAGCCCTCGGTGATCACGCTGCCATTCGTCCTCTTGCTCCTCGACTACTGGCCCTTCCAGCGCGTCGGACGCACGCCGATCTCGCGGTTGCTGATCGAGAAAATCCCTCTGTTCGTCCTCGTCGTCCTCTCGATCATCATCACGCTGCGCGCGCAAACCGAAGCGCTCGTGAATGTGTCGCTGGGTTCGCGCGTGCAGAACGCGATCATCGCGTACGCCGATTACCTGCGCATGCTGGTCTGGCCGGCGGGACTCGCGATTTTCTATCCGACGCCGAGCGCGGTCTCCGGCGCGACGGTGCTGTTCGCATTCGTGCTGCTCGTGGCGATCACGATCGTCGTGCTCATTTACGCGCGGCGCTTCCCGTTCCTCGCCGTCGGCTGGCTCTGGTACGTCGGCACGCTCGTGCCGATGTCCGGCATCGTGAAGGCCGGCATCCAGTGGATCGCCGATCGCTACACGTACCTCTCGTACGTCGGCCTCTTCATCGCCATCGTGTGGGGCGTGTGGACGTTCGCGGAGAAACGTCCCGCGTTCGCGCGTGTGTTCGCCGCGCTTGCCGATCGTCGTCATCGCCGCGCTGAGCGTGGCGACGTTCCTGCAGCTTCGCCACTGGAAGGACGCGCAGACGCTGTTCACCCGCACGCTCGAAGTCACGACGAAGAATCCCGTCGCCGAGGCGAATCTGGCGATGGTGCTGTACGACCGCGATAAGGCGAAAGAAGCGCTGCCGCACATCCAGGCGTCCGTGCAGATGGATCCGGCCATCTCGAGCTCGCAATACACGCTCGGGCGCGTGCTCGAAGCGAACGGCGACGTCAAAGGCGCGGAACAGGCGCTGCGGCAGGCCATCGCGCTCGACCCCAACTTCGTCCGCCCGTACCGCGCGCTCGCCACTCTGCGCCAGAAGGCGGGATATCAGAGCGAAGCGCTGCAGCTGCTGACGAAGGCCAGTTCGCTCGATGAAAACGATGCCTCGGCGCGCGCGGAGCTGGCGGCCGCGAAGGGCGACGTGAATGGCGCGCTCGCGGAGTACGAGAACGCGATCGCGCAATCGCCGGACGACGCCAATCTGCGCAACGACTACGCGACGATCCTCGCGCGCCAGCAGCGCGATCAGCAGGCGCTCAACGAGTACCTGGAAGTGGTGCGCCTGCGTCCCGATCACTTTCTCGCGCACATGAACGTCGGCGCGCTGCTGCGCCGCCTCGGCCGCGACAGCGAAGCGATCGCGCACCTGATGAAAGCCGCGACGCTGCGCCCGAACGCGCCCGAGCCGCACGTTTATCTCGCGCTGATCTACGCCGTGCGCAACGAGTCGTCGCGTGCCATCGCGGAGATCGACGCCGCGACGCGCCTCGATGCCGCCGGCGCGAACCGCTACTTCACCGAAGTCGTGCGCGTGCCGTTCCGCGAGACGAATCTCGCCGATTACCGCGCGCTGCTTGCTACAGAAACGATGATCATCCTCGGACTGAACGCGCATCACGCCGACGCCTCCGCCTGCATCGTCGTCGACGGCAAGCTCGTCGCCGCGGCGGAGGAAGAGCGCTTCCGCCGCATCAAGCATTGGGCGGGATTCCCGAGCGCGGCCATCGAGTACTGCCTCCGCGAAGCGGGCGCGCAGCTCAACGACGTCGATCACATCGCCGTCAATCGCGATCCGAACGCGCGGCTCATCCAGCGCGCGAAGTTCGTGATCGCGAAGCGCCCGTCGTTCGGCGCGATCAAGCGCCGACTGGAGAACCGCGGCAAGATCAAAGACCTCCGCACCGAGATCGTGGAGACGTTCAAGCTCGACTCGCTGAAGCCGCAGCTGCATCACGTCGAGCATCACCGCGCGCATCTGGCCTCGGCGTTTTTCGTCGCGCCCTTCGAAGAGGCGGCGCTGCTGTCGATCGACGGCTTCGGCGACTTCGTCAGCTCGATGTGGGGCGTCGCGCGCGGCAATCACATCGAGGTGTTGGGCGAGATCGGCTTCCCGCACTCCCTCGGCATCTTCTACACCGCGATGACGCAGTTCCTCGGCTTCCCGCACTACGGCGACGAGTACAAGGTCATGGGCCTCGCTCCGTACGGCAAGCCCGCGTTCATGAACGAGATGCGCGACATCGTGCGCGTCGCGAACGGCCGCTTCGCGCTGAACACCGACTACTTCACGCATCACACGATCGGCCTGGCCATGGTGTGGCAGGGCGGCTCGCCGGTGATCGGGCCGGTGTTCTCGGAGAAGCTGATCGAGAAGCTCGGACGGCCGCGCGCCGAGAAGGATCCGATCGAGCAGCGGCACAAGGACCTCGCCGCGTCGATGCAGGCGATGTTCGAGGAGGCGTACTTTGCGCTCGCGAACAGCCTCTTCGAGAAAACGCGCGTGCCGAATTTCTGCCTCGCCGGCGGCTGCGGCTACAACAGCGTCGCGAACGGGATGGTGTTCGACCGCTCACCGTACCGCGAGCTCTACATCCAGGCCGCGGCGGGCGACGCCGGCGGCGCGATCGGCGCGGCGTACTGGGTGTGGAACGAGACGCTGCACCAGCCGCGCTCCTTCGTGATGGATCACGCGTACTGGGGCCCGGAGTACGGCGTCGACGACGTCGACAAGGCCGTGCTCGCGCGCAAGCAGGATCTCGCCGACGCCCACTGCGAGCTGCAACGCGTGAGCGACGAGCGCGAGCTCTGCCGCCGCACGGCCGAGCAGATCGCGCAAGGAAACGTCGTCGGCTGGTTCCAGGGGCGAATGGAGTGGGGCCCGCGCGCCCTCGGCAACCGATCCATCGTCTGCGACCCGCGCCGCGCGGACATGAAGAACATCCTCAACGAGAAGATCAAACGCCGCGAGTCCTTCCGCCCCTTCGCCCCGTCGATCCTGCGCGAGACCGTCGGCGATTGGTTCGAGACCGACTACGACGTGCCGTTCATGCTGCAGGTCTACCAAATCCGCGAAGAAAAGCGCGCGCAGATCCCGGCCGTGACGCACGTGAATGGATCGGGCAGACTGCAGTCCGTGACCGAGTCACAGAACGCGCGCTACTACCACCTCATCGAAGCCTTCCGCGACCTCACCGGCATCCCGATCGTCCTCAACACCTCGTTCAATGAAAACGAGCCGGTGGTGAACAACCCGCACGAAGCGCTGGATTGTTTTTTGAGGACGAAGATGGATTTGCTGGTTATGGGCGATTTGATGATCCAGCGGGTCTAGTGTCATTCCGAGCGTAGCGAGGAATCCCTCGATTCAGGGGATTCCTCGCCGTCTTTGCGGCTCGGAATGACACGTTTACGCATCAACTCCCGCGACAGGATCAACTCCGCCACGAACCTTTCCCACGCGTAGCGCAGCCCGGCCTTCCCATCGAGGATCAGTCCCTTCACGAACAGCGTGTGCACCAGCACCGCGAACGGCGCGACGACGATCAGTTTGCGCACGCGGCCGGCAACGTTGAGCGCGTGCCTGTCGGCGTGGCGCAGTTTTTCTGCCTCGTCGCGCATGTAGCGGCGCTGGCGCTCGACGAAACGCGAGAAGGGCTTGCGGTCGTCGTGAACGAGCTTGGTCTTCATGCGCTCGACGTTGCCGTTCACGCTCACGCGCTGGGTGTGACCGTCCATGTAGAACTCGGCGCGGTCGCGGCGCAGCAGGACGACGCGTGGCGTGTAGAGCGACGCGCGGAGCGGCTTGCCGTCGATGGCGTAGAGGAACTCGGCCTCGTAGCCGGCGGCGTCGAACGACAGCGATTCCAGCTCCTGCACGAACGCCGGCGGAACGAAGTAGTCGGCATCGAGCGTCAACACCCATGGCGTCTGCGCCTGCGCGACCGCGAACGTCCATTGCGCGGCGAGTGTGTCGAGCGGGCGAGGGATCACGCGCACGTTCGGGAAGCGCTGCGCGATCTCGACCGTGGCGTCGCTCGAGCCGCTGTCGACGACGACGACTTCGTGCGCCCACGCCAGCGCGGCGAGCGTGCGCCCGATGTTCGCTTCCTCGTTGCCGGCGAGGATCACCGGCGTGACGTCAACGTGCACTGATACGCCTCTTCCATCGCCGCCGCCACGCGCGGCCACGTGAATTTCTCTTCCACGAGCGCGCGCCCGTTGCGGCCCATCTCCTCGCGCCGCGCGCGGTCCGCGAGCAGCGGGGCGACATCCTCCAACTCGATCGTTCCTGCATTCGCGCGCACGACGTCTTCCGCCAGTCCCACCTCCGGTGTCAGCACCGCCGGCGTCTCCATCATCAGCGCCTCGAGCACGGCGTTTCCGAAGTTCTCCGACATCGACTGGAGCACGAAGAGCGTCGCCCGTGCCATCAGCTCCCATTTTGCTTCGCCGTAGACGGGGCCGGCGAAGTCGACACGATCGGCGACGCCGAGCTTCGCCGCCAGCGCGCGCAGCGTCGGCGTGAGATTCTCTTCATCGTTGCCGGCAATGATCAATCGCGCGTCGACGTGCGGCAGCAGCTCGATCGTGCGGTCGAGTCCCTTCTTCCAGTTGATGCGACCGAGAAACAGCAGCGTGTTCTCATCGCGCACGACGTTCGGCCGCGGCTCGAGATCGACGCCGTTCGGTACCACGAACGGCTTCGGTAGCGGTACGCCGGTGCGTTCCGCGTCGTGCTGTTCGATCTGCGAGGTGAAATGAATCGCCGCTGCGTCCGCGAAGTTGCGCCGCTCGATCGCGGCGAGCCACGCGCGTTTCACGAGAGCGCTTTTTTTTCGGATCAGCTCCGGCACGAGCATGCCGCGAGGCGAGATTACGTACGGAACGTTCGCGCGATGCGCCGCGCGCGCGGCGGCGTAGCCGGGCCAGAGCCAGATCGCGTGAATGTGCACGAGGTCGTAATCGAGCGACTTCAGCGCGTGCCGCATCTGCGGCGACCAATACAAGCGCCGCATCGGCGAGGGGAAGTAGTGCACGCGGACGCCGTCGAGATCGACCGGCGTCGCGATCGGAACATCGAGCGTGCCGTCACCGTCGACGTTGGTGGTGAAGACGTCCACCTGATGCCCGTGCGTGACGAGCGCGCGGCAGAGGCCGTGCACCGAAACGATCGTCCCTCCGTAGCGTCGCGCCGGCAGGTATGTCGGGACGACGTGCAGGAGCCGCATCGAGAGTCGTCGGAGTTGGTATGCCGTCGCGGGAGCCAGGGTCGCGGGTGCGGTCTGCTTCTCCGCGGCCAACTTCTCATCCAACGTCGCCGTGGCGAAGAGGCAGCCGAGGAAGAACGCGGAGGCGAGGGTGAGCACGGGATCGGAGTAGGCCTGGGCGGAGGCGAGGAAGTTCGCCATGTTCGCGACCACGATCCCGAAGAGGCCGGCGCGGAGGACCTGCGTGGATCCTTCGATATCGCCGACCGCGGTGATCCGCAGCATCATCCGGAAGAGGGTAAAGGCGAACAGCGCCACGGCCAGGACGCCCGGGATTCCCAGCTCGACGGCGAGCTTGGCCAGACCGCCTTCCTGCCAGCCGAGATCCGATTCGCCGCCGGTGATGTGCCGGACGCCCTGCGTCGCGGCACCGAGACCCGCGCCGAGAAAGCCGTGTTGCTCAATCGTGGCCTGCGCGCCGCCTTCGAGGCGGGTGAAGACCTCGCTGCTGGTCGTCCGCGCGCCTTTCGTATAAACGCTGGAGCTTTCCGAGCGCGATACGAAATAGACGACCGCGGCGAGCGACATGCCGGCGAGCACGATCGAAGAGAGCTGCGCGACGGTGAGGCGTTTGAAGTAGCGCCAGAAGAAGGCCAGCGCGAACGCCAGCACCATGTAGATCGCCTTGCGGCGGCCGCTGATGAGGCAATTCAGAAAGCCCCATGCGGCGACCACGATCCAGGGCCAGGCGCGCGTCAGGACGCGCGCGTGCATGGCCATGATGATGGAGATGATGACGAGCATCGCGGCATGCCAGCCCATGATGTCGGGCGCGCGGTAGAAGCCGGACAGAATGCGAATTTGCAGACCCGGCAGGTGGCGGATGTAGCCGCCGGGCATGGCCACCATTCCGAGAGCGCGCCACTTCATGCCGAGGTATTCGAGCGGAGTGCCGATCAGCGCGAGCGAGGTCAGGACCGCGTAGAACGTGAAGAAGCGCGTCAGCAGCTGCTCGCGGTGGAGCCACGTATATCCGAGCAGCACGGCCGGGATCGGCACGCAGTAGATGAAGAAGCTGAGCACCGGCACTTTCCACATCCCCACGCCGAACGTCGCCACTCCGCGCAGCGCGGCGAGCATGAGGAAGATGATCACGATGAAGGCGCTGCTGTAGACGTTCGGGAAGCGGCCCGCGAAATCGCGCCGGTGGCGGTAGAGCGCCGAGGCGGCGGCGAGGAGCACGATTCCGTACACCGCCACGATGCTCATCGACATGATCACCGGCGTTCCGGGGGTGAGCTTTCGAAACGGATCCTGCAGGACGCCGCAGAGAATCGCCGCCATCCAGCCGTCGCGCCAGTTGAGCAGAGCGATCATGCAGGCGAGCAGAAGAATCGCGGCGAAGATGATGGCGATGATCATGGCCGGCTGCCGTCGTGAACACCGCGGAGCGTTCTTCCCTTCCGGAACAGCTTCCGCGCCAGGAGGAGCCCGCGCACCTCGCCGGCGACTTTGGCCGGAATCGTCCAGGGACGGCTGGCGTGATAGCGGGTCAGCACGTTCCTGACGAAGCGGCGCGCGGCGTAGCTCCAGAAGCGGTCGATGTGATGGAGGGCGAAGTAGTAATCACCGGCGGTGTGCGCGGGAGAGGCAGTGGCGCGATGATCGCCGAAGCTGCGCAGGCCGCCGGACGAGAGCTTGAGATGGTGAATCGAGGCGTCGGGCTCGAAGCGGATCGCGCCGCCCGCGGCGACGATGCGCATCGCGAAATCGGTCTCGAATCGATAGGCGGCGCCGGTGAAGTTTTCATCGAAACCGCCGATCGCCAGCGCCCGCTCGCGGCGCACCGAGAGATTGCCGGCCATGACGTTCGTGATCGGTCGCGCGCGGTTGCTGTTGAAATGAAACTCGAGATCGTCCGTGCCGTGAAAGTCCTCCGGCTCCTGCCCCGGCTGCAGCACCTGTCCCGCGACCGCCCACAATCCGTCGTCCTCCTCGTGCGCCGCCTGGTGTGCGGCCACGAGCTGCGCGCCGGGAATGATGTCGTCGTCGAGAAAGAGCACGAGCGGCGTCTCCGCCGACGCCAGCGCGTCGTTCATCGCCCGGGGAATGGAAGGCTCCGCGAGGCGCAGCCAGCGGATCGCGGCGATGCGGTCCCACGCCTGCAGGCGCTCTTCGACGTGCGGCGGATGTTCGCGCGTCTGGTCGACGATGAGGATCGCCGCCGCGGGATGCTCGAGCGCGAGCAGACGCTCGATCGTCTCGATCAGAATCGCTCCTCGGTTGTACGTCGGAATCGCGATCGTGATCATGTCGCCTGCAGCGCCTCCGCCACTCCGTCGACGCCTTCCCGATAGCTCCACGTGCCGATGATCTCGCGCGACCGCGCACCCATCCGCGCGCGCATCGCTTCGTCGCGCGCCAGCGCTTCGAGATGCGCCGCCAGCGCGGCATCGTCTCCCGGAGCGAAGACGTAGCCGTTCTCGCCGTGGCGGACGATGTCCGCCGCGGGGCCGCAGCGGTCGGTGATGAGGACCGGCAGGCCGCAGGCCATGGCCTCGTTGACGACGGTGGCGCGCGGATCAAAGTGCGAGGGAAGCGCGAAGGCGTCGCCCATCGCGTAAAACTTCGGGAGGTCGGTCTGATTGACGAACCCGGCGAAGACGGCGCGCAGGCCGTGCTCGCGCGCGAATTGTTCGAGCGGCTCGCGAAGAACCCCGTCGCCGAGAAAGACCGCCACCGCGCGGCGGCGCATGCGTGCAATCGCGCGCAGCAGCGTCATCGGATCCTTTCGCTCGATCAGTTTTCCGGAGTAGATGACCGCCAGCTCGTCGCGTTCGATGCCATACCGCGCGCGCAACGCGTCGCGCTCGCCGGGCGCGAAGCGGCTTCCCTCGATGAAACGCTCGTTGTCGATCGCCCACGGCAGCGGAAAAAAGCGCCGCGGGTCTGCGCCGTAGTGGCGGTAGTAGTCGGCGTTCAGCGCTCCGGAGATCATGAAGCCGCTGGTCATGCGGAAGAGCGATCGCATCACGCCGGCGCGCAGCCGCGCGCGCACCGACGTTTCCGCCGGGACGAAGCTGCTGTCGCCGTAAAGCAGAAACGGCACGTCCGCGAGCCGGCATGCGGCGAAGCCGATCCACGCGGAACACCACGCCCATCCGGTCATGAACAGGACCGCATCGAAGTTGCCGCGCATGATCGCGGGCACGAGTCCCGGGTTGATCAAGCGAAAGAAGCCGTCGCCGCGTCCGATGTTGCGCAGAAAGCGGTGGCGATATCCGCTCAGCAGCTCGAGGTCCCAGCGCAGCGTCGTTCCCATGTCCACGTCGCGATACGTCTTCGCCCCCGCGTCGGAGCAGAAGAGCACCGTCAGGTCGATGCCGGGATGCGCCGCGAGCAGGCGGAAAAACGGATCCTGATACTGGATGACGTGCGAGGCGACGATGGCGAGCTTCTTCTTCACCGCATGCGCCTCTCGTAGAACGCCGTGAGCTCGCGCGCGACGCGCTCCCACGTATGCGCGCGCGCGGTCGCCGCCGCCGCGGCGCTGATCGCCTGCGCCTGCGGCAAGTCGATCGCGAGCGCGGCCGACGCCAGCGCATCCGCGTCGCCGGGAGGAACGAGAAACCCGTTGCGTCCCTGCGCGATGAGGTCGTGCATCCCACCAACGTCGCTGGCGACGACGCACAGTCCGCGGCTCATCGCCTCGAGAAACGCCTTGCCGAATCCCTCGAAGAACGACGGGAACAGAAACACGCCATGCGCGTCGTAGATCGCCCGCAACTCGTCCTGCGTGGTCCAGTGCAGCAACTCCGTCCGCGCGTTCGCTTCGGTGGTGAGCATCGCCCGAATCCGCGCATGATCGCCGCGGTCGCACACCCACGTGACCGGACGCCCAATCATCCGATTGATGGCCTCGGCGGTGATCATCGGCGCTTTGAAGAACGCGAACTGGGCCACGTGCAGCACGCGCCGCAGCCGTTCCGCGGTCATCGGCGGCGCGGGCTCGCGGAGGTAGTCGTCCGGCGCGGCCTGGGCGATCACGGCGATCTTCTCCGGCGGCACGTGCAGCTGCCGTTCGAGAAACTGCGCGTCGATGGTCGACGACACGATGTGTCCATCCGCCTCACGGGCGATTGCGTACGAATGCCGCGCCAGGAGCGCCGCGATGGTGCGCGAGGCCAGCTTCCGCGAGGCGCGGCGCTCGTCGGTGCCGAGCTCGCGGCGCCAGCGCTCGAGCGTCTGCTCCACGTTCAACTCGATCCCATGCGAGCGGTGGACGAAGATCGTGTTCGGCGAGAGGCGATGCACGGCGCGTGCGGCGCGGAATCCGTGCGGCTGGTTGACATGCACGACGTCATACCGTCCCTCGGCCAGTTTGCGCGCCGCGGCGCGCTCGTACGTGCGCGGGAGCTCGAGCAAGCAGGTGCAGATTGCCGTGCGCGATCCGGCGTCCGAGGTCCGGGGACCAGACGGTGTCGACGACATGGCCGAGGGCGCGCAGAGCCTGCGCGGTCTGCACTTCCGTGCCGGCCGCGCCGCGGTTCGGATCGGGCGGCACGTCGGCCATCATGAGGATGCGCAACGTCATCGCCTGCGCGGCCATGCGCGTTTCAGCTCGTTCCACGCGCGCCGCAGAACCAGCGCTGCGGCGAGCAGCGGATCGGATCGCCGCACGCCCGCCGGCAGCAGGCCTTTGATGTTCGGCATCCAGAGCCGCGGGTGGTAGTCGGAGATTTCCCAGCCGTCCACGATCTCGTGAACGATCGCGTCGAGGTTCCGGTCGCGCCCGTGCACGATGACGGGCGGGCTGTAGGTGATGATGGTCTCGAGGGTGTTGAACATCATGTCGTTGCCGAGGGCCACGGCGCGCGCCTGCGAATGCGCGAGGGCGACCGAAAAGATCGGCTCCTCGTTGAGGCCGCGCTTCGGGACCGCCGCTCCCAGCTCCGCCATTTTCGCTTCGTAGCGCGCGAGCCAGTCGGCGAACAGCCGGTCCGTGATCTCGTTCTTGCGGAAACCGAGAATGCCCGTGCTGCACCACGGGTGATATTGCAGACCGCCGGGACCATTCAGATGCGGACCGACGAAGCGAAGCGCGACGTCGTAGAAATCGAGCAGGCCGAACGACGGCTCGAAGTCGCGCGCGAAGAGCGTGTCGGAGTCGACGAAAAAGGTCCGCTCGAAGGGGGAGGCGGTGTAGATGTACTTCGGCTTGCAGTAGAGCGAGCGGATAGGCTCGCGGATCGTGAAGTGATCGGGCCGCGGCTCGTCCTTCCACTCCGACTCCGTAACGACCGCGCAGCGTGTGGCAGGAGAGACGCGCCGCAGCGATGCAATCGAGCGCCGTGCTTCCTCGCGAAAGCTCTCGCCGAACGCGATGTAGAGAACGCCGCTCGTCACAGCAGCGCCCTCACCGGAAGTTGGAGCGGCTTCTCGCCCGACACCGCGACGAAGTTCGCGTAGGTGAAGAACTCGCCCAGACGTTCGTATGGGAAGCGATAAAGGCCGCCGCTCTTGAGGAGATAGGTCGTGTAGCCATGCTCCGACAGCAGCTCGATCGCCGCGGCGAGCGTCGCTCCCGCGGATGCCCACATGTCGCCGTATTCGAACTGGATCATGTCGATCGCGCGCGCGCGCAACAACTCCACCGCGCCGCGCAGTACATAAAGGTCATGTCCCTCGGTGTCGATTTTCAGGAAATCAATGCTGCGAACGCCCGCTCGCTGCATGGCGAGATCGAGCGTGGTGATGCGAACGCTCGCGCGAACGGCGGTCGGCGGCGCGGCAGTTCGCGTCAGCGACGACATGCTTCCCGCGTCCGGCTCTTCGAAAAACGAGCCGCTCTCCGTTTCCCGATCGGAAAGCGCCGCGGCGACGATCTCGATTTCGGGGCGTGCAATGCGGCGACGCAACTCGGCCAGCGCCGCGGTTCCGGGCTCGAAGAGAATCCCGCGCACGTCCGCCGGAGCGTAGTGGAGAAACATCTCCGACCACTGTCCCACGTTCGCGCCGACATCGACGAAGGTTTTGCAGCGCGGGGCCACCTGCGCCGCGAGCCACCGTTCGCCGCTCGCGGACACGGAGGCTGCATTCATGAGCCGATGTTTGATGACGGCGCGGCATTGATTGCGCAGCGCGATCGCCGCGCGGGTGATCAGCGCCGACCGGGCAAGCGTCCGATGCAGGCGATCGAGCAGCGCCGCGGCGGTCACGCCCGCTCCGATCGTTTGCGCATGCCGAGCGATTGTACAAACCGTACCCAGGCCTTGCCCATCAGCGGCGAGGCGGCGATGGCCGCGCGAAGATAGCGCCGCGCGCGGACGTCTCCGTTGCGCCGCAGCGTTTCGCCGATGAAGTAGTAGCCGTCCGCGCGCGCGTTGCGCTTTTTGCGCTGAACTTTCCGAATGGCCGCCGCTCGCGTGAGGATCGTCTCCTCGGAATCGCCTCGGTTGCGCGCGTAGATCCCGGCAACCGACAGCTTGCCGAGCGCGGTCTGCGCCTCCCGCGCCTCGACGCTGATGCCGTCCGCCGAGATCCGCGCGCGATAGAGCACTTCCGGAACGAGCTGAAATTTTCCCTGCAGCGCGAGCCGGTACCAGAGGTCCCAGTCCTGTCCGTAGTAGAACTGCGCGCGATACCCGCCCGCGCGTTCGTACGCATCGCGGCGGAACATCACCGAGCCGTGATGCGGAGGTCCGTCCAGCATCGGATTTTCGATCGACGCCGGAACGAGCACGTCGATCGGCTCCGTCGCGCGGCCGGTGCCGTGGTGCTCGAACAGAGGCTCGAGCTCCGGGCCGGTGAACTCCGTCCAGCAGGCGACGAACGCGACGCTCGGCCGATGCGTCGAGCAGGGCCGATTGCTTTGCGAGCCGCGCCGGCAGCGACAGATCGCCGGCATCGTGGCGGGCGATGTAGGTTCCGTTCGCGGCGGCGCAGCCGAGGATCAGCGAGCGGGTGATGCCGACGTTCTCCGCGTTGCGAAGCACGCGCAGGCGCGGGTCGCCGATCGCGGAAAGAATGTGCGGCGTGGCGTCGGTCGAGCCGTCGTCGACGATGAGCAGCTCGAAGTCGGATTCGGTCTGCCGCAGGATCGACTCGATCGTGCCGGCGAGCAGCGCCTCCGCGTTGTGGACCGGCATGACGACCGAGATCTTCGTCATCGCAGCACTCGCTTCGCGGTCTTGTACAACCGCAGCGTGGCGCGCACGCCGATGACGCGCGTCGCGAGACGGATCAGGCGCGACTTTTCTTCGCCGCCGGGCAGGAATCGCGGATCGAGCGAGAAGATGTGTTGCAGCGCGGCGTCGGCGGCGGCAGGGTCGTGCAGCGTCAGAACGCGCAGCTCTCGGTAGAAGTACTGCGCCAGCCGTTTGCGATGAGCGTCCGTGAGGCGCCCTTCGTGTTCGAGCCGCTGTTCGATCTTGTGCAGGATGCGGTGATGCTCGCGCGCGTTCGCCAGCATCGACGTGTTGGTCGCGCGCACGCCGGCGTGGGCGCGGGTGATGTAGGCGATGCCGGGGACGGTGGCGATCTTCGACGCGCCGAGGGCGGCCTGGCAGAAGTAGTCCCAATCGTCGAGCTTGCGCAGCTCCGGATCCCAGCGCCAGTCGGGACGGCGGACGTACAACGCGGCGGAAGTGGGAACGGCCAATCCGTGGAGAACGTCGTCGGTGATGGACGTGAAGCGCGGCGCCTGGTAAGTACGATCTTCCTCGGGAGAGACCCCGCGCCAGCCCGAGACGACGATGTCCGCTTGCTCGCGCTCGATCGCGTCGAGCTCGAGCTTCAGATGTTCCGGCACGAGCAGATCGTCGGAGTCGAGGAATTTCACGTACGTTCCGCGCGCTTCGTCGAGGCCGCGATTGCGCGCGGCCGATTGCCCGCCGTTGCGCTCCATGCGAAACGCGCGGACGTCCCCTAGCGCGCGAATCGCCTCCCACGTGTCGTCGGTCGAGGCGTCGTCGACGATCACGATGTCGAGGTCGATGTCGTTCGCCGCCGGCCGCACGGAGTCGATCGCTTCGCGCAGCAGCGCGGCGCGGTTGAAGACCGGGATGATGATGCTGAGCGTGGTCATGAGCGCCACTGATCCGACAGCGCGGCGAGCTTCGCCGCGCCGCGCCAGCCCGCGATGCGCGCCAGCACGGCGTAGGCGCGGAACTGCAGGCGATTCCGTTCGGAGCCCGAGGCTTCGCGCGCGAGCGCGAAAAGCATTTGCGACTCCGCGACCAGTCCCGCCGCGCCGCACTGCCGCGCGAGCAGAAAGAGCTCCCGCGCGAAGTGGCGCATCTCCGGCTCGTCATGGGTGATGCCGGCCGTGCGCGCGTGCTCATAGATGCGCGCGTGCGCGACCGCGCGATCGCGCAGCAGCGGCGGCTCGAGGCCGCGTCCGGAGAGCCGCCCGTGCGCGTGCTCGCGCACTTCGCAAACCCAATCGGCGACGTAGTGCAGACGCACGCCGCGCGCGGCCACGTGCGCGTCGAATTCCCAGTCTTCCTCCATCCGCAGCCGCA
>CAVTGG010000003.1:0-313067 GCA_963734155.1 uncultured Acidobacteriota bacterium | reverse complement strand
CATCATGCTGTGGGGACTGGCGGCTCGCTTCACCGGCCGATCGGCCAGGTCGAAGTCGGCGGCCGCTTCCAGCGCGTCGCGCCGGTGCAGATCGAAGAAATGGTCGCGCCGTTCCGCGGCGCCGGCTTCCTCTCCGTCGATCTCGACCAGCTGCGCGCCGCGCTCGAAAGCATTCCCTGGGTCGACCGCGCGCGCGTCGAGCGTCGCTGGCCGAACGGCGTGCGCGTGTTCATCACCGAGCACGTCGCCGTCGCGCGCTGGGGCGAAGACGGCCTGATGAACACGCGCGGCGAGCTGTTCCTGGGCACGCCCGGCACATTCCGCCGGAGCTGCCGCAGCTGATCGGGCCGCCCGGCACCGAGGCGCAGGTCGCGCGCTGTACCTGAAACTTACCCGCGGCTGCTCGCGGTTGGCATGCGCCTGTCGCAGGTCCAGCTCGATGCGCGCGGCGCCTGGGAGCTCACGCTCGGCAACGGTTCGCACGTGCGGCTGGGCAGGCAGGACGTCGAGACGCGCCTGAGCGCTTTATCGCCATCGCCAGCCCAGTCGTCGCAGCGCGCGCCAGCGAGATCGACTACGTCGACCTGCGCTACAGCAACGGGTTCTCGATCGGCTGGAACACGCCCACCGCTTTGCGCACGGCGCCGAGGATGCTACGCCAGATGCCTAGAAAGAATGACCGCAACCTGATCGTCGGCCTCGACATCGGCACGTCGAAGGTCGTCGCGATCGTCGGCGAGATCACGCCGACGGCGCGCATCGACGTCATCGGCATCGGCTCGCATCCGTCGCGCGGGCTGAAGCGCGGCGTCGTCGTCAACATCGAGTCGACCGTGCAGTCGATCCAGCGCGCGATCGAGGAAGCCGAGCTCATGGCCGGCTGCGAGATCAACTCGGTGTACGCGGGCATCGCCGGCAGCCACGTGCGCAGCCTCAACTCGCACGGCATCGTCGCGATCCGCGACAAGGAGGTCACGTCCGAGCGACGTCGAGCGCGTGATCGACGCGGCGCAGGCGGTCGCGATCCCGGCCGACCAGGAGATCCTCCACGTCCTGCCGCAGGAATTCATCATCGACGACCAGGAAGGCATCCGCGAGCCGATCGGCATGTCGGGCGTGCGGCTCGAGGCGCAAGGTGCACATCGTCACCGGCGCGGTCAGCGCGGCGCAGAACATCGTGAAGTGCGTGCAGCGCTGCGGGCTCACGGTCGAGGACATCGTGCTCGAGCAGCTCGCGTCGAGCTATCGCCGTGCTGACCGAGGACGAGAAGGAGCTCGGCGTGTGCCTCGTCGACATCGGCGGCGGCACCACCGACATCGCGATCTTCTCGCGGCGGCGCGATCCAGCACACCGCCGTGATCCCGATCGCCGGCGACCAGGTGACCAACGACATCGCCGTGTCGCCTGCGCACGCCGACGCCGTACGCCGAGGAGATCAAGATCAAGTACGCCTGCGCGCTGTCGCAGCTCGCGAACCCCGACGAGACGATCGAGGTGCCGAGCGTCGGCGACCGCCCGCCGCGCCGGCTCGCGCGCCAGACGCTCGCCGAGGTCGTCGAGCCGCGCTACGAGGAGCTCTTCGAGCTGATTCGCGAGGAGCTGCGCCGCTCGCGGCTTCGAGGAGCTGATCGCCGCCGGCGTCGTGCTCACCGGCGGCAGCGCGAAGATGGAAGGCGCGGTCGAGCTCGCCGAAGAAGTGTTTCACATGCCGGTGCGGCTCGGCATGCCGCAGCACGTCGGCGGTCTCGTCGACGTGGTGCGCAATCCGATTCATGCGACCGGCGTCGGCCTGCTGCTGTACGGCCGCGAGAACGACGTGCGCGGCCGGCGCGGCGAGCCGCTCGGCCAGCGTGCAGCGGCGTGTCGGACCGGATGAAGCGCATGGTTCCAGGGAAATTTTTGATGACGCGATCTGTTGTCGAAGGGCTGCGACCTCGATTGTGTCCTCTGAACGACAACCGAAGCCGCAGCGAGTTGAAGTGATTCGACATGATGTCTCGCAGACATCGAGGGGACTAACGATGTTCGAACTCGATGGATACAGCAACCAGACGCCGTGATCAAGGTGATCGGCGTCGGCGGCGGCGGCGGCAACGCCGTCGCGCACATGGTCGACGCGCGGCATCGAGGGCGTGGACTTCATCTGCGCCAACACCGATGCGCAGGCGCTCAAGCACTCGAAGGTGAAGATCGGCCTGCAGATCGGCTGCAACATCACCAAGGGCCTCGGCGCGGGCGCCAACCCCGAGGTCGGCCGCCAGGCGGCGATGGAAGACCGCGACCGCATCATCGAGATGATCGAGGGCGCCGACATGCTGTTCATCACCGCCGGCATGGGCGGCGGCACCGGCACCGGCGCGGCGCCGGTCGTCGCGCAGCTCGCGAAGGAGCTGGGCATCCTCACGGTCGCCGTCGTGACCAAGCCGTTCGCCTTCGAAGGCCGCAAGCGCATGCAGCGTCGCCGAGCAGGGCATCGCCGAGCTCGGCAAGCACGTCGACTCGCTGATCACGATCCCGAACGAGAAGCTGCTGTCGGTGCTCGGGCGGCGACATGACGCTGCTCGACGCGTTCAAGGCGGCGAACGAGGTGCTGCAGGGCGCGGTGCAGGGCATCGCCGACCTGATCACGCGCCGGGCCTGATCAACGTCGACTTCGCCGACGTGCGCACCGTGATGGCGGAGATGGGCATGGCGATGATGGGCTCGGGCACGGCGCGCGGCGACAACCGCGCGCGCGAGGCCGCGGAAGCCGCGGTGTCCAGCCCGCTGCTCGAGGACGTCAATCTCTCCGGCGCCAACGGCATGCTGGTCAACGTCACCGCCGGCATGGATCTGCGACCAGCGAGTTCAGCAGGTCGGCGACACGGTGAAGCAGTTCGCCTCCGAGGACGCGAACGTGGTCTCGGCACCGTCATCGATCCGGAAATGCGCGACGAAATCCGCGTCACCGTGGTCGCGACGGGAATCGGCCGGCCGGTTGCCGGACAGATGCCACAGCAGGACGGCCGGCGCATGACGGCGATCCCGGGCGGGCGCAACCACCGGGTGCCGACGCTGGACGACCTGCACGTGCCGACCTACATCCGCAACCAGCGGGACCCGCAGTCGGTTACGCCGAGACTGGGCCGTGGGCGACGGGCTGAGCGCCGAGGACACCTCGATGCTCGATATCCCGGCGTTCATCCACGGCACGAGACCGAGGAGCGGTAGAGAGGCGACGGCGTATCCCACCAGCGCGACTGCAGCATGGCCGGAAACATCGTTTCGATCGCTTCGCCGCTTCGCTTCCACGGTGCGGGCGACGCGGTGCCATCGAGGAAACGGAGGCGCGTCCAGCCGTACGACGCGCCGCATTCGGGATGCGCATTCAGTCCGGCCACCTGCAGCTCGAACTTGCGCGGCTCGAGCAGGTCGTCGCTGTCGAGGTGCTGGACGAACGCGCCGCGAACGATCGTTCCGCGCGGCCTCGCGCGCCGCGCCGCTGCCGCCGTTTGTCTGATGAATCACGCGGATCTCTTCGTGTGCGTGCGCGCGAGCTCGTCCGCGACGCGCGGCGTGTCGTCGGTCGAGCCGTCGTCCACGATCACGATCTCGATCGGGCGGTGCGTCTGCGCGAGCACGCTGGCGACTGCTTCGCGCAGCATCTCCGCGCGATTGAAGACCGGGATGATCGTCGAGACGAGACTCACCGCGCGCCTCGCAGCCGCGCGATGCGCTCTTCGGCGGGAATCGCTTCGAGCTCGCGGTACCGGGCCACGGCGGGAGCGGCGTCGCCGAGGGACTTCTCCGGCTGCGGCGGATGCCAGAGGTGCAGCATCGGCACCGCGCCGTGGCGCTGCACGCGCCGCGTAGACGCGCGGTCCCAGAAATCATTGTCCTCGCCGCCCCAGCCCACGAACTCCTCGTCGTAGCCGCCGATGTCAAAGTACGCGTCGCGCCGCGCCACGATCGAGCCTCCCTGCGTGTTCTGCACGACCCGCTCGGGCGGCGCATCGAATGCGATCTCCGTTCCGCGCATGTAGAAGAGGAAGCGGATCAGGTTCGCGAACTCGAATCCCGCATCGATCGCCGCGGCTGCCGCGGCGGCGTAGTCGCGCGGCACGACGATGTCGTTGTCGTGCAGGACCAGCACGTCGCCGCGCGCACTGCGCGCACCCGCGTTGAACGCGGCTGAACGGTTATAGGGCGTCGACGAAGGCACGGGCGTGTGGATGTGGGAAACGCCGGCGGGAAGATGCGGGCCCGCTTCCGGCAATCGCCGATTGCTCGACGACGATGCATTCCGTCGCGGCGCTCTGACCGTTGATCGAGCGGATCGTGGTGAGGAGATGCGGCAGCCGCTCCATGCCGCGATGGCCGATGATGAACGAAACGCGCGGCGTCGATGCGCGCGACGGCGCGTCCTCCATCGCGATCGGCCATTGCGCGAATGCTTTGCGCATCAGTCGAAGCCCGGCCGACGGGAAGACGTTTGCGATGTGCAGGTCGGACGTCCAGCGCCAGTCGCAGCGGACGCCGCTCGCGTCGATGTCGACGCGCTCGTGGCGATTGCGGATGTGCGTCCAGTCGCGGCGCAGGCGCATCTCGAACGGGATCCAGTCGTAGGCAAGGACGCCGGCTTTTTGACGGAGCGCGCTCATCGCAGGTGGGATTGAATGCGGTCCGCGAATTTCCCGGAGCAGCGCGCGAGCTCGCTGCTTCTCCAGGACCACAACTGCTTCTGATCGTCCGATCCGCACGGCGCGTAAAACGCGCCGAGGAAGTGTGTGTAGAGCGAGATCACGGCGGCCAGTCCAAGCAAAGGGTACAGAAAACGGCGCGCGGCGAAATAGCGATCCCACCCCACGGCGAGGAAGATGACCAGCAGCGGAACGACTTCGGTCAGCAGCCGATAGCCGAACGAAGCCCCGCCCCACCACATGTACCACTTTGCGTAAAGCAGCAGCGTGGCCACGACGCCGAGCGCCAGCGCGGTCAGCAGCGGGTCGCGTGACGGACGGCGGACGATGGCGAACAGGGCGATGAAGCTGAAGACGAACAGCGGCGTGAAGATGAGAAGGCCGCGCCCAGGGCTGACGAGCAGACCGGCGAGACCCGGGCCGATGCGGCCGAGGAACCAGTCGCCGGACGGATATTGCCCGAGGTTCGTGACCGTGCCCCAGTAATGCAGCGAGTACCAGGCCATGAGCGCGGCAGGAACCGCGGCCGCGGCGCAAAATGGGAGGAACGCGCGGCGGTGGCGCCAGAGCACGTACGCCGCGAGCGGCGCGACGATCAGCAGATTCGGCGGGCGATTGAAGACGGCGAAGGCGAGGGGAAGGCCGGAGAGCGCGACCGACCACGTGTCGCCGCGGGTCAGCAGCCAGACGCCGATCGTCAGAAAGAGCAGTGACGGTCCGTGCTGCCACATGCCGCGCGCGGCCACGCTCATCGCCGTCGTGGCGAACGCGTAGACGAGCGTGGCCGCGATGGCGGTCGAGCGGCGATCGGTGAGACGCGAGAGCGCGAGAAAGAAGAATGCGACCGAGATCGCGGTCACGATGCTCGCCGAGATCATGGAGAGCATCGAGCGATGCTCGGAGTCGAGCGGGACGCCGCGTGCGCGCGCGATCGCGTACACCGGGATGTTGAAGAAGCCGGGGACGATCGGATAGCCGGACACGACGTGGCCGTTGACGTGATGAAACCACCACGCCCCGTCCGGATCGAGGCCGTCGAAGTAGAGGCTGTGATTCCGCTCGATCGCGATCGGCAGCAGCTCCGCCGGCGTCGTGTCGCCGCCCGCGCCCCAGATCCGGTAGCGATAGTTGAATAGATAGACGAAGAGCGCGAGTGCGAAGAGGAGGAGGGCGATCCATCCGCGGGCGAGCTTCACGCGCGCTTCATCCTCGTCGCGAAGACGTCGCAGTATCCGCGCGCGCGGACCACCTCGTCCGCCTTCGCGAACGGCAGCAGAGCGCCGCGCTGATCGATCAGGTGAAGGTTGAATCCGCGCGCGCGATAAAACTCGATCAGCTCCCGGTCGCCGGTGTGCTCGAACGAAATCTCGAGCGCCGGATCGCGCTCGATGAGCCGCGACATTCCGCGGCTGACTGCGAGCTCGTGCCCCTGCACGTCGATCTTCACGAATTTGATGGGCTCGAGCGTTTCCGCGAAGGTGTCGAGGCGGATGATGGGGACGGTCAGCGTGCCGCCCGGTTTGACCTGATGATCGCCGGGATGATCGGGATTCTGCCAGAGCGTCGCCGTTCCGTCTTCATCGCCGACCGCCGTTTGCACCGCGGTGATCGCGTCCTGCAAGTTGCGTCGTTCGATTACGCGCTCGAGACGCGCGAAGTTCAGCGGCTCGGGCTCGAAGGCGAACACGCGAAAGCCCGGCGAGATCGCGCGCGCGAACAGCGTCGCGGTGTAGCCCACGTTCGCGCCGACGTCGAGCACGTGTCCTCCCGCCAGCACGTCCGCATGCCGCCGCACGAATGCCGCGTGCGGATCTTCAACCCATTTCTTGTACGCGAAAAACGCCGCCAGGAACATGCGCTCGCCGGCGGCGGTGCGCGACCAGGCGTCGACGCGCAGCAGGCGATACGCGCGCAGCAGGAGAGCGCTCACGGCACCCTTCCGAGCTTGACCCGAAAGAAACCGACGAGCGTCATCTTGAGTAGCATCAGGCCGTGGCGAAAGCGGCGGATCTGCGTGGAGCCGTACGTCCGCGCGCGATAGCGGATCGGCACGTCGGCGAGGCCGATGCCGAGGATGGCCGCCGGAAAGAGCAGCTCGTAATCGCCGAAAGGATCGAAGTCGCCGAAGTCGCGGCGCCAGGCGATCATGCGCGCGTAATCGTCGCGCCGCACGAGCTTCGTGCCGCAGAGACTGTCGCCGAGGCGTACGCCCAGGACCCAGGTCAGCGACTTGGCGAAGAAGACGTTGCCGAGGCGATTGAGAAAACGCATCGCGCCGCCTTCCATCGGGTAGACGATGCGGCTTCCGTTGATGAAGTCGGCCACGCCGTTGCGATAGGCGTCGATGAACCGCGGCAAGAGCTCGGGCGGCATGGTCAGGTCGGCGTCGAGGATGGTCAGCAGGTCGCCGGTCGCATGTTCGAATCCGATGCGCACTGCGTCCGCTTTCCCGACGCCGGTCTGCTGCAGCGCGACGATGCGATGCGTCGCGCTGTAGGCATCGCGCACGCGCAGAATCTCCTCCCACGTGCCGTCGGAGGAATGGCCCTCGACGAACACGATCTCGACGTCCGAGCCGAGGTCGGGGAGGCGCTGGAGCGCCGGCTCGATGTTCCCGCGCTCGTTGCGCGACGGAATGATCACCGAGACCGTCGCCTGGCGCGCCGGATCGTTGCGCGCGTCGACGAGCGGGCGGAGCACGATCACGGTGGCGATGGAGAAGTGGCGGAGCAGCGGAATCGCCGGCAGCAGTCGATTGAAGAGCGAGCCGAGGCCGAGCAGACGAAATGGGATGTACCCGGTTTGGCGCATGCGCACGCGCTGGTAGCCGGCGAGGCGGCAGAGGTTGTCGACGTCGGTGAGCGTGACGAAGGTCGTCGGCATCGCGCCGGCTTTGAGACCGAGCGAGACGGCAAGGCGATAGAGGAACTGCAGGTAGGGATTGAAGGCGACGACGACGATGCGCGAGGTCCGCGCGAGGTGCGGCTTCATCTCCCGAAGCAGCGCCTCGATGTCGAGGTGATAGTTGAGCGTGCCGTTGAGCAGGACCGCGGCGCGTTTGCCGTCGTCCGTCAGATCGGGCAGCGGTTCTTCGTTCGGCACGGACGAGGTCTGGCCGGCTTCGATGCGCGAGAGCAGATAGCCGGTGTCGCCGTCGACGCGCGCCCATTGCACGACCGCGTCGTAATAGCGGGTCATGGACGAGATTTCCGCGGCGATGAGGCTGTGAAAATAGCGCTTCCAACGCGGCATCTCGCCCGACATTCGCGGCAATTGTAGGGCTATGCTCTCTCGCCGTGACCCGCACGCTTCACGCCGCCGCCGCGTCGCTCGTCCTTGCCTGTGCGATCTGGCTGGCCTCCGGCACGCTCACTCCGTACGCGCAGCTGACCACGCCGCGGGTGACCGAGCCGTGTCACTACCTGCTGAACGTCGATCACGAGAAGAACATCGCCGGGACGCTGCTGCTCGAAGGTGCGGACCGGTCGCGATGGGCATCGAGTCCCGTGCTGCGGCGCGTTCTCTATCCGCTGCTCGCGTATCCCTTCACCCGCATCGGCGGACATCTCGCCGGCGGGCTGCTGTTCAACATCGCGATGACGGTGGCGGCGATGTTGCTGTTCGGCCGCTTCGTCGAGCGGCGCTACGGCCCGCGCGCGGCGATCGCGGTGATGTGGCTGCTCGCGACGTATCCCGGCATCACCTACTGGGCCGGCCTGCCGTACGCGTACGCGGCGATCGTTCCGGTCTCGCTGTTCGCGGCGATGCTGCTCTACCGCATCGATTCCGCGGAGCGCACGATCGAAGTTGCGCTCGCCGCACTGGCCCTGGGCGTCCTGATGCTCGCCTACGATCTCGCGCCGTTCTTCCTTCCGGCGGCGATGCTGCTTCTCGTGCGACGAAAGAAGTGGATGTGGATGGTACTTGTGGCGGTGCTCGCGATCCTGCCGTCGGCGATCGTTGCGTTTCTCCTTTCGCGCGCCGGCGTGAGTCTGGTCAACGAGAACACGCAAGGCTATCTGCGCGTCCTGATGGCGTACCGGCACCCCGGCATCCGCAACCCCGGCCTCGGCGCGTGGTTCGCCTATTTGATCCAGCTCCCGTCCGTCTTCGCGGCGAACTACTTCTTCAGCAACTTCGTCTTTCTGCCGCTGCTGGCGATCGTGGCCTTTTTCACCGCGCGGAAGAAGAGCATCGGACGCGTCGAGGGCGCCATCCTTCTCGCCGTGTTTGCGGTGTTTCTCTTCAACAACGCCGCCCCGCCGTATTACGGATGGCAATTGCGGGGAGACTGGATCGTGAGGCTGTATCAGCCGGTGTTCGTGGCGCTGCTTCTCTGCGTCGCGCGGGCCGTGAACGAACGCAAGACGCTGATGGTGGCGATCGCCATCACGGTGATTGCGAATGCGACGATCGCCTTCGGACCGATCCTGAGAAATCCGATGGCCTTTGCGCTCGATCACCGTTTCTATCGCCACGCGCCGCCGGAGATGTTCGCGGAGAATCTCGCGTTCTACGGCCGCCGCCCCCTCGGCGTTTGCGCTCCTCCCGAAGACGCGGAGCGCCAGCGCGTGCCGCGGCCGATTCGCGACTATCCCGCGCCGTTTGCCTATCGTCCCGAGCCGTAGGCACTCGGAACGCCGGCGTCCTCGCCGGCTGAACGGGCGGCGTCCCGCCGCCCGGGGAAGCGAGACGCTTCCCGTCCAGCCGGCGAGACGCCGGCGTTCCGAGTCAAGCCCGCGCGTAGAAGACGTTCTGCTCGATCTGGTGAACAGGCGCGTAGCCACGCGCGGCGAGATGTTCGCGGATGCGCGCTCCGGCCTCCGCTGTGTTCTGTTCGATCACCAGCATGCGCGGCTGAAAGCGAGCGAGATCGAATCCGTTGAGGACGTCGAGCTCCGCACCTTCGACGTCGATGCTGACGAAGTCGATCGGCGTAGCGAGCTCGCCGAGGATGTCGTCGAGTGTTCGCAACGGCACGTCGACGACGCGCGTCCGTCCCCCTTCGCGCGCGATCCGCTCGCGGTCCGGAGTCGCGGAGGAAAGCGTGGCCACGCCCTGCGCTCCTTCGACGACCGTGAACGCGATGGAGCCGTTGCGCGATCCGACTGCCGCATGAACGGCGTGACTGTGCGGCCGCGCGACGGCGCATTGCGCGAAGAGATCGGGCGCGGCTTCGACGACGATGCCATTCCAGCCGATCGACTCGAAGAAGTAGCTGTTGCTGAATCCGACGCCGTCGTAGGCGCCGACGTCGACGAAAAAGCCGTCGCGTTTGCGTCGCGAAGAAATCCCAGAGCCAGAGGTCCTCGCCGTTCTGCGACGGCATGCGCGGCGCGAGCCGCGTCGCTCCCGCCGACTGCAGCGCGATCTCCTTGCGCGCCGCGATCAGCTGCGCGTGCAGTTGCTCCACCTCGCCGCGCAGCCGGAAGATCTCGCTCCAGGTCTGGCGGTGCTTTTGCCGCACCACCACCGCGAACGCGATCAGCGCCGCCGCAACCGCAACGATGAGAGTCATCGTCATCGCGGGATGTCCACCGTGCCTTGCGCAAAGTCGGCGAGAAAGTTCTGGCTATACGTTTTGAGAAACGCGAGCGGCAGGCCGCCCGACTGCGCGGGCAGCGTGCGGTCGGAGTCGGCGGCGACCTCTTCGAGCGCGCGCTCGTACCAGTTGTGATAGTGCGTGACGACGCCGTCCAGCGCGTAGAAGTTGCCGAGGCCGTAGCGGTACATCGCCAGCTCCGGAGTCCACATCGGCGCGTCGAAACGCGCGGTGTAGATCGGCTCCGGCATGCGCTGCGACGTGAGCACTTCCATCGGCGTCCACGCCAGTCCGCGCTCGTGGAGAACCTTCGGAAGGTTGTAGGTGATGTGATCGCCGGTCAGATCGATGCCGCGGTACGGCAGGCGGATGCCGAGGCGTCGCCGCCAGCCGCGCCACTCGCGGATCTTGCGCGCGAGCGATGTGCGAAAGAGCAGGAACGAGCTTTCGGGCATCCCTTTTCCCCACGGACGCGTGTACGGCCCGCAGCCGATGTCTTCCGGGCTGACCAGCACGACGTTGCCGGTCAGATGCGCGCGGCAGAGGTCGAGCCACCGCTCGCCGAGGAGCACCACGTCCGCGTGAATGAGCAGCGTGAATTCGCTGCGCGACCAGTTGAACAGATCCATCAGCGCCACGACCTGGCTGGACTTGCGCACGACGACTTCGGCGCCGAACGATCTCGCGAGGGCGACGGTGTCGTCGGTCGACTGATTGTCGAGCACGACGAGGCGCGTCCGCTTCGCGTCGGTCGTGTTGCGGATTCCGGCCAGCGAGGCGCGGAGGAACGTCGCGCTGTTCCAGGTGGTGATGCCGATGAAGAGCTCCGGTGCGGACATCAGTGCGGCCACTCCGATCCGGACTCGACGTGTGCGAACGAGCGGCCAAGCAGATGGCGCAGGCGCGACGTGTTCTTGATGCCGAGGCCGAGGCGCGCGAGGAGGCCGGGCGAGACCAGCGACGGAAGATCGGCAGCCGTGCCGCGGCGAGGCGGAACGGCCAGCGCCGCGCGCAGTGCTTCGTCCCACGTGCGCTCGAACGCCGCCTGCGTGTACGCCTCCGGCAGCTCCGCACGCGCGCGGCGCGACAGCTCGCGCAGCGAGCCCGGCGCGGTCACGCCGCGGATCGCATTCGCCGCGCTCTCGAGGTCGCCGACCGGAAAGACCAGTCCCGTTTCGCCGTCGCGGATGACGTTCTCCTCTCTTCGTCCAACATAGTCCGATGTGATCGGGACGACCCCGTGGCGCATCGCTTCCCACGCCACGATCGGTCCCGTCTCCGCATCGGAAAAAATCACGATCGCGTCGAGTTGCGGATACATCGACTCGTATAGTTTCTCGCGGGTCAGGTCGCCATGAAAGACGACGCGCGAGTCGCGCAACTCCTCGCGCAAGTACTCTGCATCAGGACCGCTGCCGGCGAAATGAAACTCGATGTCCGTCTGCGCGAGCGCGCGCAGCAGCGGCACCGCGTCGCGGACGCGCTTGTCGGAGTCGAGACGGCCGATGTACGCGAGGCGGCGCAGCTGCTCGCGCGGCTCCGTCTCGCGGAGCGGCGCCGGAACGCCCATCGGGATATGAAGGGCATTGCCTAACCGATCTGGCGACGCGTTTGGAAACAGTCGCGACGAGATCGATGAACGGCGCGAATTCGCGCACCTGCGCGATGCGGTCGTCGCTTTGCCCGTGAATGCAGATCGCCAGATGCGTATCGGCGCCGCGGCTTTTCCAGTACGCGGCCGCGGCGATCGCGTCGGCGAGATTCACCGGCAGGATGATGTCGGGTTGCACGCGCTCGAAGAGTTGCAGCAGCGCGAGGATGCGATCCTCGCGAAACCCGGACGAGCCGTCGATCGGCTCCGGCGCGATCACGCGATGGCGCGCGGCATAGCGGACAGGATCATGAAAGCGCCCTTTGGCGAGACCGGTGACGACGTCCCAGCCGCGCGCCGCGAGCGCGGCGCTCAGCGTCTCCAGCCAGGTCTCCACGCCGCCGCCGGTGTAGGCAGCCTGCGAGCAGAAGAGGATCCTCATCGCCGCTGCACCGCTTCGCGAAGAATGCCTGCGAAGGCGCGGCCGGTCGCGAGTTGCGCCTGCGCGATGTACGCGGCGCCTTCCCGTTCTTCGTTTTCACGCGGGCCGGCCTCGCACGTCCGCCACGCCTCGGCCATGGCGCGCGCCCACGCATGCGCGTCGTCCAGCGGCAGGAACGTCCCGCGCGCGGGAGCCTGCTCGCGGTGCACGCCGATGCTGCTGAGCAGGATCGGCTTGCCGAGGCTCTTCGCGTCTTCGACGACGGTCGACCATCCTTCGAAGCGCGACGGCTGGAGCATGCAGAGCGAGCGGCGCATCAGCGCGACTTGCTCTTCGCGCGGAATCAATCCGAGGATGCGGACGGATGACACGAGCTGGTGCGTGTGCAGAAATTCTTCAACGCGCTGCATGTAATCGTCGCCGCGGAAACCGTATGTGCTGCCGGTGCAGGCCACCGTCGCAGCGATTCCGTGTTCGTCGCGGAGAATGCGCAGCGCCTCGAAGACGACCATGTGATTCTTGTGATGCGAGAACTGATTCGAGAGCACGAAGAACTTCTCCGGCAGTCCATGCTGCCGCGCCACCGCGGCCGGATCGAGCTGCCACCAATCGGCGGTCGGGATGCTGCAGAAGTGCAGCACGCGCGTCTTCTCCGCGAACCGCGGAAAAAAGCGCTCCAGATCGCGGCGTCCTTCTTCGCTGCTGACGACGATCAGTTTCGCCTCGGCGCCGTTCTCGCCGTAATGCCGGTCGTACCAGTCGGAGAGCTTAGCGTCGAACAGCTCGGGCAGCAGCTTGTACTGCACGTCCGGAATCCAGAAGACCAACGGCAGGCCCGGCGCTGCGCACGGCGCGATCGGGAAGATCACGTCGATGCCGGCGTCGAGAAAGAGATCGCGTGCGTCGCGCCAGCCATGAAGGATGCGCCGCAGTTTTCGACGCGCGCGCGCGACCCCGTTGGCCGGCAGCCGGATCACGCGCTGGCCGGCGAGCAACCGCCGGACCTCGGCGAACGGATCGTCCTCCGGCGCGGCGTCCCACCAGACGTCGAGCAGTTCCACGCGCTCTTCGGGGGGAAGTGACGCTACCGCGCGGACGAGGTGTTGAAGGTAGTAGCGTCCGCCGATCCATTTCCGATCCGGATCGATGCTGACGAGCCCCGCGCGCACCACCGCCTCATTTTGCACTATGAGACGATGAATGCGTTGAGCAGCCGGCGCTGGTCCGTCCTTCTCGGAGTGCTGATCGCGATCGTGTACGCGCTCGTGGCCATCGAGGCGGCGCGATGCGAATACCTGCTCGTCAACGACTACATCGCCTTCGCGATGATCCGCATCGGCGCGTGGCCGTCGTCGATTCTCCATTCGTTCGTCGACTTCTCCGCGCTGTTCCGCCCGTTTCCCGACTTGATGGCGTACGTGTTCGCATCGCTGTTCCGCGCGTATCCCGGCGTGTGGCACGTGGCGCTGATCGCGGTGCGTCTCGTCTCGGTGCTGCTCGCGTTCCGGATCGCGCAGGAGAGTTCCGCGTCGAAGGCGGCCGCCGCTGCCGGCGCGGCTTACTTTGCGTTCTTTCCTGCGATTCCCGAGATCGATCTGCTGCGTGCGGAAAACTGGCTGTTGCCTGCGCTCGCGGCGACGTTCCTCGGATGGCTGCGTCTCAGGCGCGGCGCAGACGTGCGCATCTGGTGGATCGTGCCGGCGTTCCTGATCGCAACGGCGTCGAAAGAAATCGCCGCGCCGCTCTGCGCCGTGCTGTTCGTCTTGCTGGCGCCGCACTTCTGGCGGCGCGGCAACGTTTCTCGCGCGGCGCTGGCGCTGATGCTCCTGGCGCTCGTGAATCAAATCGCGCGCTGCGCGCTGATGCTCGCCGATCCTTACGCACGCGGCTCCGGAAGTCTGCTCGCGCGGCTGCCGGCGAGCGGGTTCTGGAACGCGAAGGTGCTGCTCCTCGTCGCCACGTCATTTCCGCTGCTCTCGCTGATTCTCCTCGTGCTGATGATCGCCGGTCGTGCGGCGCTTGCCGCTCGGCGCCGCGCTCCTGCTCGTCCTCGCGGTCGGGATGTCCGTCGCCGCGCCGTACCCGGCGATCCGCTATGCCTATCCCGCCGCACTGTTTCTCGTGCCGTGCATCGCCGCGGGCGTCGATGCGTTGCGCCCGCGACTCGCGTCGATCACCGCCGCGACGGCGATCGTGTTGCTGGCGATCTTCGGCGGCGCGAGTCTCATCGCCCAGGCGGCGGCGATGCGCGCGTCGACGCGCGCCGACTGGCAATTTCTCAACGAAGTCGCGGACGCGTTTTCTGCCGGGTATGGCATCGCTATCGTCGATGATCCCGACTTCGAGCGTTCGTTCTGGATCCGCGCAGAGCTGATCGGCGTCGATCCGCGTTGGCCGTTCCTCAGCTATGTTGCGCGGCAGTACGCGGCCGGGCAGCCTGTGGTCTGGCCGAAGGCCGCGGGGCCGGTCAACCTCACGGGGCGCGTTCATCGCGCAACCGCCTTACGCGAAGTGTTGATCGTTCCGGCGAATCCCATCCCCGGCGAAGACCGCAGCGCGTTCACGCGGTTCGCGCGGCTCGTGAATCCGCGCTTTCACTACGCCGTCGACGTCGGCGAGTCACCCTATCCCGGTCATTCCTGGGTCAGCCGCCGGATCTCGCGCGCGGGATTGCCGCCGACGAGCGTGAATGGCTCGACGTCCTTCGTGACGACCGAACCCGCCGCGACGACGGCGCCGCGTCCCAGGTGAATGCCCTTCATGATCGTGCTCTTCGTGCCGATCCAGACGTCGTCTTCGATCACGACCTCGGCGGCAGCGACGCGGTCGTAGCTCATCGGCTGCTTGCGCTCGAATTGATCGATCGCGTCCTGGCGCCGCAGCGCGGCGTCGAGCGGGTGCGAGTCGTTGTCGAAGATGTCGACGCGCGGCGCGATGAGGACGAAGTTTCCGATGGTGATGCGCTGCTGCACCCACAACCGCGAGTCCACGCCGAGGAAGCAGTGATGACCGATCGTGCAGACCGAGGAAGGCGTGAGCATGAAGATCTCGCCGTCGATTTGACTGTACGGCCCGACCTGCAACTGCTCCGGCGGAGCGACGCTCTGGATGCGCGCGTGACTCGTCACGATCGCCTCGCGATCGAAGCGTCCGCGCGTCCGCATGAGCTCCTCGGCGTACTGCGACGGGTGATGCACGCCGAGGTGATCGAGGCGCGAGCGGACTTTCAGCAGCAGCGGATCGAGGATGACGCCAGAGCAGACTCATGACACTGCTCTCCGACGTCCATTCGAGCAGCGGAGCGACGACGCCGCGGCGGCCGTCGCGCGCGATCAGGCTGTTCTCTTCCGTGATCGTGAACGCCAGCACGCGCTCGTGAATCTCGTCCCACGCCTCCACCGGCTCGGTGATGGTGATGTAGTACTGGCCGGGCACGAGGAGATGTCCGGGGATGACGCAGCGCGCGCGTTGGCGTCCAATGGTCCATGGCCCGCGCAGTGCGGTCGTGTGATCGGTATTCGCCGAGGCGAGAATCACCGTGCCGTCGGCCCCCGCGATCAGCAGAGCCAGGCGTCCCGCCGGCAGCGGTTGCTTCACCGTGAAGTCGAAGACGATCTCGAATCCCGCATCCGCGGCGATGGTGATGCGGTCCTCGGATGCGCTTTCGATCGATACGCAGTGATATTCGAACGCGTCGCTGGCCGCCTTCTCCGGCCGCCACTCCGCATTGCCACTCACGCCCTCGGCCATGTACGCGGCGATCACTTCGCGCGACGGTCCGCGCTTCACGATTTTTCCGGCGTCGAGCCAGATCACGTTTTCGCAGAGCTGGGAGATGAGGCTCATGTTGTGACTCACGACGAGCACGGCCCGGCCGGTCCGGCGGATGTCCTCCATCTTTCCGAGGCATTTTCGCTGGAACGCGATGTCGCCGACCGCGAGAACTTCGTCAACGATCAACACGTCCGGCTCGAGATGCGCGGCGACGGCGAATGCGAGACGGACGTACATGCCGGACGAGTAACGCTTCACCGGCGTGTCGATGAACGGCTCGACTTCGGCGAAGGCGACGATCTCATCGAACTTGCGGCGGATCTCCGCGCGCGACATGCCGAGGATCGCGCCATTGAGAAACACGTTCTCGCGTCCCGACAGCTCGGGATGAAATCCGACTCCGACTTCGAGCAGACTCGAGACGCGTCCGAACAGATGCAGCTCGCCCTCGGTCGGCTCGGTGATGTTGCTGATGATCTTGAGGAGCGTGCTCTTGCCCGCGCCGTTTCTCCCGATCACGCCGAGGACTTCGGCGTCGTGCAGATCGAACGTGATGTCGCGCAAGGCCCAGAACGTCTGCGGCGCGCTTCGTTTCTTTCCGATCGAGCGGACCGCGTCCGTGATGCGGTCCCGCAGCGAGAGCGGCGGCGGCGTCAACATGCCCAATCTGTATTGCTTGCCGATTTCGCGTGACGAAACGAGAAGACGCGGCATCAGATGATGTCGGCGAAGAGCCGCTCCATGTGCCGGAAGTAGTACGCGCTGCCGATGACGAGCACGATCGCGAGCGCGATCGAGATCATGAGGCCCGGCATGTAGATCGGATTGCGTCCGCCGAACAGCGACCAGCGGAAGCCGTCGATGACGCCGACCATGGGATTGAGCGAGTAGAGGAATCGCCACCGCTCCGGAACGACCGAGCTCGGGAATCCGACCGGCGAGATGTAGAGCCCGAGCTGCACGATGAACGGGATCACGTGGCGGATGTCGCGGTAGCGCACGTACAACGCGGCGAACCAGATGCCGCTGCCGAGGGCGACGAGGAGACAGAGGAGGAGAAACAGCGGCATCCAGAAAATGGTCGCGCTGACCGGCACCCGATACCACGCCATCAGCCCGGCCAGCATCGCCAGCGCGACGAAGAAGTCGGCCAACGACGCGACGATCCCGCTGAGCGGCATGATCAGCCGCGGGAAGTAGACCTTCGACACCAGCTGCGCGTTGCCGACCACCGATCCGCTGCTTTCCGAGAAGGCCGTCGCGAAGAGTTGCCACGGCAGGAGGCCGGCGAGGGCGAGCACCGGGTACGGAATCGTGCCCGTCGGCACCTGCGCGAAACGGCCGAAGACGATGCTGAAAATGACGATGGTGAGAAACGGCCGGACCAGCGCCCACAGCACGCCGATGACGGTTTGTTTGTAGCGTACGAGGACGTCGCGCCAGGCGAAGAAGACGATCAGCTCGCGGTACGCCCAGATCTCGCCGAGGTTCAGCTGCGCGAGACCCTTGCGCGCGCGGATGATTTTGTGCACGGCGCCGAATGTAAGCGAAGTGCCGCGATAATAGAAAGCGGATGGCGAAGAGCGTTCTGATCACCGGCGCGGGCGGATTCCTCGGCGGACATGTGGCCGCTGCGTTCGCGTCCGCGGGCTGGGCGACGATCGGCGTCGGACGCACCGATCCGAACCGGCAGGCGGAGCGCTTCGACGTTTTCGATCTGCACGACGTCGCCGACGCGGAGCACAACCTCTCGCTGCTCGAGCGCTACACGCCGGCGGCTGTCGTGCACCTCGCGGCGCCGGCGAGCGTGCCGCAGTCGCTGCGCAATCCGCTCGCCGACGTGCATGGACACGTGCTGCCCGCGGCCGGCCTTTTGGAGAGCATCCGCCTCGCCGCGATCGAGACGCGCGTGATTTTCGTCTCGTCGGCCGCGGTGTACGGCGATCCGGAGACGCTTCCGGTGAGCGAAGACGCGCCGCTCGCGCCGATCTCGCCCTACGGTTTTCACAAGCTGCAGCAGGAACTGCTGCTCGACGAATACGTGCGCCTCCACGGCGTGCGCGGTTGCAAGGCGCGCGTGTTTTCGACGTACGGCGAGCACCTGCGCCGCCTCGCCGTGTGGGACATCGCCCGCCGCGCGCTCGCGGGCCAGGCCACGGTGTACGGCAGCGGCGACGAGACGCGCGACTATCTCTACGCCGGCGACGTCGGCCGCGCGCTCGTCTGTCTCGCGGAGCGTGCGGAGTGCCGCGGCGAAGCGATCAATGTCGCGTCGGGCGAAGCGGTGACGATCCGAACGCTCGCCGAGGAAATCTTCCGCGCCGTCGCTCCCGGAACCGCGCCGCAGTTCACCGGCGAAGCGCTGCCCGGAACGCCGCGCCGCTGGCGCGCGGACGTCTCGCGCTTGCGCGCACTCGGATGCCAGCCGTCGCCTTGGTCGTCGGGCCTCGCGAAGACCCTCGAATGGATTCGCGCGCGGTGATGACGAAGCGCGTCCTCTTTCTCACGGAAGCGCGCGCTTTCATCGAGTGGCTTCGGAGCCACAGCGATTGGGAGATCGCGTTATCCGAGCCCGATATCGTCGTTGCGACCGAGTTTCCCGCGATCCCGCGCGCGCGGCTGCTCGTCCCCGTCCCCTCGCCGGATCCCGAGCTCCTCCTGAACATCGTCGATCACTTCGACGTCATCGACGGCGTCGTCACCACCAGCCGCCTCGCTCATCGCTGGTTGCTCGAGAAACTGCCGGACGAAGCGGAGCGCATCCACTACGTGCGTCCCGGCGTGCGCCCGCCGTCGATGCCGCATACGGAAAGCGACACGCTGCGCGTCGGATACATCGGGCGACTGGACCTCCACGTCGATCACGAATCGATCAGCTGGACGCGTTTGCACGGAGACTATCCGCAACTCGACGTCATCCTGCTCTTTTCCGAAACGCCGAACGTTCTTGTGGAGGCGATGCAGCACGGAGTCGTGCCCGTGGTTGCGCGCTATCGAGGGCTGGCTGCAGAAGGACTCGTGATTGATGGCGAGACGGGATTGATGTTCGATGATGCCGACGAAGCGGCGCGGCTCGTTAGTACGTCTCGCCGAATGACCGAGAGTTACTCGCGCGACTCTCGGCGAATGCCAGGAATGCCGCCGCCGGAGACACGGACGTCCGCATGCATCGCGACTGGCTGGCCATCTTCGAGCGCATGCGATTGATGGAGCCGAAAGCGCGTGTTCCAAACGCGGGCTCGTCGGACCTTGCGAATGCCTTTCGGGCGCTGTTTCATTCGCCACAACAGGCGGAGGCGTGGCCGGTACCGGATCGCGCGCGCATCGACGAGATCCTGAAGGATTTCGAGCGGCTGGATCGCGCCTGAAGATGCCCGCGTCTGATCGTGAACTGCCCGCCGCTCATGACGGAGGAGCGTCAGGAGCGAAGCACGAGCAGTGAGGGAGCTTCGCCGGCTTGTTTTTTGAAGCTCGCTCGAGAGATCGGCGAGCGCTGAGTGTAGGAGCTGCGTTGTCTTATGACAAACGACTTCAAAGAGATCGCCACGCGGATCGCCTCACTCTTCATTCACGTCGGCTTTACGGTCACGGGAGAGCTCATAGATCCGATCTCCGACAACGGACTCGTAGAGATTCAGAAAGGCGATGTTGCCATCCGGCTGGTCAGAGATCGAGGTCAATGGTTTATCGAGCTGAGAGCTGTTCGTTCGGATGAATGGTTTGATTCGCGTCTCGTGCTGAATCTGGCCGGCATTACCGAACGATGGTTTCCGCCGACGGGCCAGGAAACGCTGCAGGAGCTCGCGGAGCACGTGATCGGTTTTCTTCCGAAGTGGGAGCCGCTGTTCCGCCCGGATGCATACCCGCAAACGAAACGAGATCTCAATGAGCGAGAGCGAATCTCCGCGCGCGAGCGGTTCGGCGTGTGAATCAGCGCTCCGCCCCTACCAACCCCCGCACCAACTCCCCGAACTTCGTCTCCGCCTCCCAGCCGAGGTTGCGCTTCGCTTTCGAGGCGTCGCCGCGGCTGTAGCGGATGTCGCTCGGGCGGAAGAGGGATGGGTCGATGTCGACGTGATTTTTCCAGTCGAGGTTCAGTTCGGCGAAGGCGGCGGCGACGAATTCTTCGACCGTATGGCTTTCGCCCGTGGCGATGACGTAGTCCTCGGCGGTGTCCTGTTGCAGCATGCGCCACATGGCGTCGACGTATTCGGGGGCGTAGCCCCAGTCGCGGGAGACGCCGAGGTCGCCGAGGGTCACGCGGTCGCGGCGGCCGGCGGCGATGTCGATCGCGGCGCGCACGATTTTCTTCGTCACGAAGCGCTCGCTGCGCAGGGGGGACTCGTGATTGAAGAGGATTCCGGAGCAGGCGTAGATGCCGTAGGCGTGGCGGTAGTTGGCCGTTGTCCAGTGCGCAGTCGCTTTCGCGGTCGCATACGGGCTGCGGGGCATGAACGGCGTCTCTTCCGTGGACGCTTCGCCGGGCGTCGTTTCGCCGAACGTCTCGCTCGAGGACGCGTTGTAGATGCGCACGGGCAGTTTCAGGAAGCGCACGACCTCGAGGAGGATGAGCATCGACTGGGCGATGCTCTCCATGGCCTCGAAAGGCTGTGAAAACGACAGGCCGACCGAGGTCTGGCCGGCGAGGTTGTAGATCTCGTCGGGGCTCACGTTCGAGACCAGCTGGAGCACTTCGCGAAAATCGCGGAGAGACGTCGAGTGCACGTGTACGTGGTCGCGCACGCCGAGCTCCGCGAGGCGGCTGAAGCGCTGCAGCTCCACGTCGCGCGACGTGCCGTGCACTTCGTAGCCCTTATCGACGAGGAGCCGCGAGAGATAGGCGCCGTCCTGTCCCGAAACGCCGAGGATGAGAGCGCGCTTCATGCGGCGCACATCATACGATCGCATGGAGCCGGCGCTGGAAGTTCTCGAATGAAAAGTACTCGAGCTGCTCCGGGATCTCGCGCGTCGCGGGCCGCGCCAGCAGCTCGCGAATCGCCTCTTCGATCTCGGCCGGATTCGCGGGATCGACGAGGAGGCCGAGCCTGCCGCCGAGAAGCGCCTCGCAGCCGCCATCGTGCTTGCTGCCGATCACCGGCAGCCCGCAGGCGAGCGCTTCGAGAAACACGAAGCCGAAGCCCTCACCGCGGCTCGGCATCACGTAGAGATCGGCGAGGTTGTAGAGATCCGCTTTCTCTTCTTCGGGAAAGTGGCCGGTGAAGATCACGCGACCGGCAACGCCGCAGCGCGCCGCTTTTTCCTCGAGCCGCGCGCGATCGTTCCCGCCGCCGCCGATCATGTAGACGACGTCGTCGTACAGATTCGGCAGCACCTCCAGAACTTCGTCGAAGCCCTTGTAGCGCTCCTCGCGCGCGAGGCGGCCGACCGTCAGCAGCACGCGCTTTCCTTCGAGGCCGTAGCGTGCGACGAGGTCGGCGCGCTTCGGGTGGATGCCGTACTGCTCCGCGTGAATCGCGTTCGGCAGCAGATGCGTGCGACCGGAGTAATGCGACCACGCGAGGAAGCGATCGCGCGTGATGGCGCTGATGGAGACGACCGCGGCGCAGCGATGCAGAAGGCGCGTGCCGACCGCGGAGCGATGTTTCCACGCCTCGATGCCGTAGATCAGGAGCAGTGGATCCCGCGCGATCGAGCAGGCCACCGAGAGGAGATTCACGTGGCCGCAGATCACGAGATCGGGTTTCGCGCGGCGCGCGCGGGCGATGGCGCGCATGTAGTGCAGCGGCCCGCGCGCGGCATCGGCGAGGAACGTGATCTTCGGCGGGATCGGTCCCGGCTCGCTGCGGATCACGCGCGGCACGACGAGCACTTCCTCGCAGTCGGGCCGCGCCGCGAGCGCTTCGGCGAGATCGCGGTTGTAGAGCGCGATGCCGCCGTGGCCGCCGTAGGCGTCGGTGCAGAGGAGGAGCGCTTTCATGCGGCGAGCGCGGCGTCAGCCAGACGTCACCTTCCACGCCGCGCGCTGTTCGAGGGAGGGCATCCGCAACCCGAGCTTCGACAGTCCGCCCGGGAAGTGCGTCAGCGCGACCATGACGGCATGCCGCAGCGCCACCGGATCTTCTTCGCCCGCCAGGTCATCCCGCAGATCGAGCAGCCGTTCCAGTCCTTCGAGATCGCCGTCTCCGGCCGCGTCCGCAAGGCGATAGGAGAGCTGCTTGCGATCCGGGATGTAGGGAGAAAACCTCGATCGTGCGCGCTCGTGCGGCAGCTCGCGCAGCGCCTCTTCGACACGCTGCTGCAGCCGCTCGATCCGCGCACGATCTCCGGAGCTCATCTCATTCAATGTACTGCGGTTTTGGTTCCTGGGTGTCGATCCATTCGATGGTGAGGTCGCGCGTGGCGGCGTGCGGCAGCGCCTGGAACGCGTCCTCGATCGACGTCTCGAAGCGGCGATGAAACGGATAGCCCATCTCCAGAGTGTCGGGATAGTCCAGGTCGCGCACGCCGCAGTAGCTCATCGAGCCGCAGTCGTGCTTCGGCGCCGCGACCTGATCGTCGTTCGTGAAGATCACGAGCAGACGGAAGGGCATGCCGCCGCGCCGGCCGCGCGGCAGGAGGAGGTTGTACGGCCAGCCGCAGCCGCAATAGTTCGTCTCGTCGGCGCCTGCGTTGGCGGGATCGGCCGGCTGCGCGATCGCGCCGGAAGGCGGCTTCACGGCCGGTTTCTTGATGATCGACGCATCGCGCGCCGGCTGCCAGAGCACGTTGAGGCCCGGCTCGAGGCGCCGCGTGAACTTGTCCATCTCGATCCACATGCGCCGGTCGTCCGCGTATTCGACGGCGACGAGGAAGACGCGCACGGTCACGTCCTGCGCGGCGGCGGCGTCGTTCGTGACGCGGATGAAGTACGAGAACGGACGCTGATCGAGGTACTGCAGCTCGATCGTCGAGCCGTCCTCGCGCAGGATCGGATTGCCTTCGTCGTCCGTCAGCGTGCGGACGCACATCTTCGTTTCCAGCACGCCGGTCGTGCCTTCGCGGTCGTTGCCCGCATAGTGCGCGCGTCCGTAGGCATCGCCATCGAAGTTCGGTTGGTTGGCGCCGATCGCGTCGTTGAAGGCGAGGATGATCGCGGGCGAGTCGTGCCCGGTGCCTTTTTCGATGCTCACCGGCGGACGATGCTTGATGAACTTGTCCGGGTCCTGGCGCTGCTGCCACTCGAAGTAGTAGTCGTCGACGTGGCGGTGCCAGCGATAGAAGAACGGATCGCGGATCGCCGTCGCGGGATCGGCCATCACGCCGTAGACCGGCTCGTTCGGATCATTCGGATCGGTGTCTACGGTCGCCGTGAGCATGTGTCCGTAGCCGTGCAGCCAGCCGAACCGGCCGTCTTCGCCGCTGACCGGGACATCGTTCTGTCCACGAGAGGGCTCGATGAGCCGCCCCAGCGCATTCGCCGTAGTCGCTTCGCCGTTGAAAAACGCCGGACGCGTCAGCGCCTCATCGAATTTCGTTTTGTACTGTTGAATCTCGGCCAGGCTGAACTCCATCTCCGGGACATCGCGCCATTTCGTGCCCGGCTTGCGCGCGAGGAATCCATCGAGCCACCGCGGTCCGGGACGGACGCGGAATCCCGGCGCCGGCTCGTAGCCTTCGTCGATCGGATCGGTGTAGTTCGCGAACGAGCGGGCCTTGTCCAGACCTACGGCGAGGCGCTCGGTGTCGTAGCGCGCGAGCATCTGCTGGTGCATGTAGAAGAACATCTCGCCGTGGCGGTTTTTCACTCTTCGCGTGGTCGGTACCCCATTGGTCGGATAGACGTAGTGCCAGTGCTCGTGATGCTCGTTGGCCTTCGAGTCCTCGCGGTACCAGTCGATGTCGGCCTCGGTCGCGCCGGGCGCCGCCACACTGGCCAGGACGGCGACGGATCCGTCCTGCGTTTGCGTTTGAATCACGGCCTCCGGCGCGCGGATCTCCAGCGGCGTCACGACGAGGCCGCGCGTCTCCCGCGCGTGAGTGACCCAGATGTTGAACGCGTAGTCGACGAGGCCGTGAGGCTCCTGCGGCTCGCGATCCCGCGCGATGGCGGCAACCAGCCGCACCGCCTCCTCCTGCGTCCTGCCGCGTGCGCGCTCTTCGAATTCCGCGGCCAGCTCGCTCACGCGCTTCGCGTGATCGGGCCGGAACGGCGAGAACCGCTCGCGCTTCTCCGGCGGCGCCTCGGGTGCGACGCCGAACAGAACATCTTCCGGTACGTCGCGGTACCGCGTCAGATATCGATTGATGAGATTCTGGGCCTCTCTGCGATCGCTCAATTGTTGCTCCTTTCTCGAAATCCTACGTCACCGCGTCGAACACGTACCGCGCCCAGCTCCGCATCCGCGTCGAAGTGCCGTCGGGCGGGAGGTTCATCCACTGCTGCATCGGCACGAAGAAGCCGGTCTTCGGCCGCTCGCGCAGCCATCGCGGCAGCACGGCCGCGAGCGCGTCTTTGCACGTGCGTCCCGCCTCGATGAGGAGCGGCGCGATCTGGCGCAGGAGCGCGGCATCGACCAGCGGCGTGCGCACTTCGACCGAGTGGGCCATGCTCGCCCAGTCAGTGTCGCGCAGGAGTTGATTGCGCATATACAGCGCGGCCTCGAGCGCCGCGACGCGGCCGTACGGCGTTGCCGGATCGGGCGTGATGGCGCGCTCGAAGAGTCCGAGGATCTGCAGGCGCGCCAATCCTTCCTCGGCGACATCGTGGCCGAGGATCGCCGGCAAGTCGTCCGGCAGATACAGGCCGCGCTGCAGCAGATACGCGCCGGCGTACGTGCCGCCGTACGTGCGCAGCAGCCGCTTCTTCGGATGCTTCGACAAGCGCGCCGCGACGGTCGCGATCGGCGTGCGGGCGAGGCGCTGCATGTTCGGCACGTTGCGAAACGACGGATAGCTGCCGAAGAGCTCATCGCCGCCGACGCCCGACAGCGCCACCTTCACGCCGCCCTCGTGCACGGCCTTGCTGACGAACCAGGTGTTCACGCCGTCGATCGTCGGCTGATCCATCGCGGCGAGAATCTTCGGCAGGTCGGCGTGAAACTCCTCGCGCGTCACGAACCGTGTCGTGTGCTGCGTTCCGATCTCGCGCGCGAACCGCTCCGCGAGCGGCGCTTCGTCGCCGCGCGATCCGCGGAATTCTTCGAACGCCAGCGTGAACGTGCGCAGCAGCTCGCGCGAGGCGCGCGACGCGATCACTGTCAGCGCCGACGAGTCGATTCCGGACGAGAGGAACACGCCGACCGGAACATCGGACACGAGGTGATACGCGACCGTCTCCTCGATGCGCTCGCGCACGGCGATGTCGGGCTCCGTGAGACTCGCGATCGGCCGCTTCTCGCACGCGCGGCGCAGTACGTTGGCCACCGACTGATGCTGGATCGCGTCGCCGCGTCCGCGCTCTTCGCCGATGAAAAACGCGGTTCCTGCTTCGACCGCGTGCACGTCGTTGCGGATCGTGAACGGCTCGGGCACGGAGCCGGTGAGAAAGAATCCGGCGATGCCGGCGGGATCGAGCGCGCGCGAGACCGTACCGCCGGCGAGCAGCGATTTCACCTCCGAGGCGAAGCGGATCGTGGAACCGTCATCGGAGAAGTAGAGCGGCTTGATGCCGTACGCATCGCGCGCGACGAACATCCGCCGCCGCCGCGTGTCCCAGATCGCGAACGCGTACATGCCGCGCAGGAGGCCGAGCATCCGCTGCTCATCGCGCCGGAAAAGCTGCAGGATCACTTCGGTGTCGGTGTGCGAATGAAAGCGAGCGCCGGAGCGCTCGAGCGACGAGCGAAGCTCGCGGTGGTTGTAGATCTCGCCGTTGAAGACGATGACGAGCTCGCGGTCGACGTCGAACATCGGCTGCGTGCCCTCGGCGCTGAGATCGATGATCGCCAGCCGCCGCGCGCCGAGGCCCACGCGTCCGTCCTCGCTGATCCACGTCCCGCCGGCGTCGGGTCCGCGCGGGCGCATCGACTCGGTGATCGCGTCGAGCTCCTCCGCGAGCACGCGCTCAGCGGTCGAGCGGTAACTGAAGATCGCTGTGATCCCGCACATGGCCGGGCCAGTATCGCAGCACGATCATCGCAAGCAAGGCCACGCCTCCTGATGCGTAGCCGATGATCTTCATCGATTGGATCGTCGTCAGCACCGCCGACGCGGCGAAGAGCATCGACACGAGCCAGATGTAGGTGATGGTCTTGGCGATGCTGCCGTAGCGCGCGACGAGGATGTGATGGATGTGCCGGCGGTCGGCGCTGCCGATGCGCGCGAGCCTTCCGCGCAGCGACGTGCCATCCTCGGCGAAGCGCTGTTTCATGACGATCAGCGTGTCCAGCACCGGCAGCGCCAGCGCGATCATCGGGCCGACGATGATCAGCAGCGTCGGCGATTTGCTCGGCTTCACGATCGAGCCGGCCGCGAGCAGCAGTCCGATGAACATGCTCCCGGTGTCGCCCATGAAGATCTTCGCCGGCGGTTTGTTCCACGGATAGAAGCCGATGAGGCTTCCCATCAGCGCGACCATGATGACGAGCGAGAAATAGTCGACGCGCAGGATGGCGATGACGCTGAAGGCCGTGGCGGTGGTGATGGTGACGAGCGTCGCCAGCGAGTCGATGCCGTCGATGAAGTTCATGGCGTTGATGATGAAAACGATCCAGAGCACCGAGGCCAGGATGCCGAGGATGCCGAGTTGGAACGTGGCGCCGGCGATGGAGATCTCGGTGAAGCGGAAGCCGAAGGCGACGAGGATGAGCGCGGCCGCGCCCTGGATCGCGAACTTCTTCGGCGCGTTCGCGCCGATCAGATCGTCGTACACGCCGAGGCCGACGATCAGCGAGCCGCTGGCCAGCACGCCGAAGAGGTAGGCGAGGTTCTTCGTCACGAGCTCGGCGGCTTGCGGATTGGCGGCGAGAAGGAGAAGCGGGAACCCGAAGCCGAAGATGATGGCCAGCCCGCCGAGGCGCGGCGTGGCCACTTCATGGCGCTTGCGATCGTCCGGGACGTCGACGAGCTCGAGGTGCGACGCGGTCTTGCGCACGATCGCCGTCGCCACGTAGGACGTCAGTGCGCTGGAGATCAGGAGCAGGATTAACGGGGCGTAGTAGTCGGCTACCACTCACCTGATTGTATCTGGAGTGCGGCGACGCCAGTCGCCGCTCTGACTGAGCGAGAGCGGCGACTCGCGTCGCCGCACTCCAGACTACAATGCGCGGCCGGAGGAGTCGCTGCATGGCCGAATTGCCCGGAATCGAGCGCGAGGCACTGGAGGTCGACGTCGTCATCGTCGGCGCGGGACCCGCGGGGCTCGCGGCGGCGTACAAGCTCTCCGAGCTCATTCGCGCGCACAACGAATCGGATGCCGAGCAGAAGCTCGAAGGCATCTCGATCGCGGTTCTCGAGAAGGGGAAGGAAATCGGCTCGCACGGCATCTCCGGCGCGGTGATGGATCCGCGCGGACTCGATGAGCTGATGCCGGACTGGCAGGCGCGCGGCTGTCCGGTCGAGTCGCCGGTGACGAGCGACGCGTTCTGGTTTCTCACCGAAAAGTACAAGCTCGCGGCGCCGATCATGCCGCCGCCTCTGCAGAACCACGGCAACTACGTGATCTCCCTCGGCGAGATGGTCCGCTGGCTCGCGCCGATCGTCGAAGGGATGGACGTCCAACTCTTTCCCCAGTTTGCCGCGTCGCGCGTGCTCGTCGACGAGGGGCGCGTCGTCGGCGTGCGCACGGGCGACAAAGGCATCGACAAAAACGGCGAGGCGAAGCCGAACTTCGAGCCGGGCGTCGACGTCAAGGCGAAGATCACCATCCTCGCCGAAGGTCCGCGCGGCACGCTGACCAAGCAGCTCGACGGTTTGTTCGATCTCTACGCAGGAAAAAATCCGCAGGTCTACTCGGTCGGCGTGAAGGAGCTGTGGGAGCTGCCCGACGATCGCTATCCCGCCGGCAGCGTCATTCACACGCTGGGCTGGCCGCTCGACATGGACACATTCGGCGGCGCGTTCATCTACGGGATGAAGGACCGCATCGTCGACATCGGCCTCGTGGTCGGTCTCGACTATCGCAACCCGACGCTCGATCCGCACAACGAGCTGCAGCGGTTGAAGCTTCATCCGGAGATCCGCAAGATCCTCCAGGGCGGGAAGATGATCTCCGCCGGCGCGAAGGCGATCCCCGAGGGCGGCTACTACTCGATGCCGCGGCTCTATGGCGACGGCTTCATGATCCTCGGCGATTCCGGCGGCTTCCTCAACGGCGCGCGGCTGAAGGGAATCCATCTCGCGATCAAGTCGGGCATCCTCGCCGCGGAGACGGCGTTCCACGCGCTGCTCGCCGGCGATTCTTCATCCGTGCAGTTGCAGGAGTACGACGTCGCTGTTCGAGGCGTCGTGGGCGCGCGAGGAGTTGTGGTCGCAGCGCAATTTCCATCAGCCGTTCGAGAACGGCGTGCTCGCGGGACTCTTCAACGCCGGCGCGTCGATGGTCACCGGCGGCCGCGGCTACGGCGTGGCGAACAAGCTCGATGGACATGCGGGACACGAGCGGATGGAGCGCATCAAGCGCTATTTCTCCTCGGATGATCCGCATCCGCCGGCGAAGCTGAAGTACGACGGCACGTACACGTTCGACAAGGTGACGAACGTCTACAACGGCGGCGTGATCCACGAGGAGAACCAGCCCGCGCATCTGCTCATTGCCGACACCGAGGTCTGCATCACGCGCTGCACGGAAGAGTATGGAAACCCGTGCTTCCACTTCTGTCCCGCGCAGGTGTACGAGCCGCAACCGACGGCGGATGGCCGCGGCCGCGTCCCGTTCCTCAACTTCACGAACTGCTTCCACTGCAAGACCTGCGACATCATGGATCCGTATCAGGTGATCACGTGGGTGCCGCCGGAGGGCGGGGGCGGGCCGGATTTCAAGAAGCTGTAGCGACGCATCAGCGCTGCGGAGTTGCCACGACGTGTCACGGCTAGCAACGTTCGATGCGCCGGTGATGACAGCGTGGGACCGCCCCTCGACCCGCGAAGACCTGATAGGTGTACGTGCCCGCCGGCAGAATCCCTACAGTGAGTACTGCGGGCCGGGCACACGACGCAATCAAAGCGATCGACGATCGAGGGGGCTGAACAGTCGTACGCCCATCGGCCGCGTTGAGGGCGAACAGAAGAGGCAGAGTCAGAAGAAATCGGCGCATGATGATCAGCGCCGCGACGCAATGACGTAGCCGCCGAGCGCCATTGCGGCAACGAGAATCGCGAGCGCGGCAGGGGAGAGCGTCGGCGCGCCGGGCGTCTGCGCGATGTCGAAACTTCCGGTTTGAAGCAGCACGCCCTGGCGGAAGATCTGCCAGGTGTAGGTCCCGGCCGGGAGCACCCCGAGGTTGTGCGTCGAGAAGGTGCTCGTGAAGGGGATACAGACGCCGTTCGGCGACACGTCGATGCGAATGTAGTTGCCGGTCCGTTGAACGGTCTGCACGTGGGAGGAGCAGGAACCCCCGGTGATCCAGAGCGCCACGATGTTGGTGTTCGTGGGATTCGGCGGCTTGACCTCGACGATGAACTGCGCGGCGGCGTCGAAAGCGATGACGAGCAGGAATGCTATACTTCAAATAACTCATCGTGAACTCATAATAACCAAACTCGACAATTTTGCAACGCCGAAATGGCTCAGGCATGCTTTTCGTTACTTCGGCCACAGCCCGGCCGTAGAAAGAAGCAATGAGCACTGAACCCATCAGCACGCCGCGCTCGCTCGAGCGGATCGCCGCGTTGCAGGCGAACGTCGAAAAGGTCATCCGCGGCAAGTCGGAAGTCGTGCAGTTCTGCATCGCCGCGCTCCTCGCGCGCGGGCACCTCCTGCTCGAAGACGTCCCCGGCGTCGGCAAGACGACGCTCGCGCACGCGCTGGCGCGCTCGATCTCGCTGTCGTTCCAGCGCATCCAGTTCACCAGCGATCTGCTGCCGGCGGACATCGTCGGCGTGACGATCTTCAATCAGGACCAGCAGGAGTTCGAGTTCATCTCCGGCCCGGTCTTCACGAACGTGCTGCTCGCGGACGAGATCAACCGCGCGACGCCGAAGTCACAGTCGGCGCTGCTCGAGGCGATGAGCGAGGGGATGATCACGATCGAGAAGCGGCGCCTGCCGCTGCCCGATCCGTTCCTCGTGATCGCGACGCAGAATCCGATCGAGCACGTCGGGACATATCCCTTACCTGAATCGCAGCTCGACCGCTTCCTGATGAAGCTGACGATCGGCTATCCGAGCGCGGCCGACGAGAAGAAGCTGCTGCGCGCGGGCGGGGCGCAGGACGCGCTCGAGCATCTCGAGCCGGTGCTCGATGCGGATGAAGTGCGCGAGCTGCAGTCGCGGGTCGGCGAGGTGCACGTGAGCGAGTCGCTGGTCGAGTACCTGATGGCGATCGTGCAGGCGACGCGCACGCACGCGGAAGCGGCGCTGGGCGTGTCGACGCGCGGCGCGCTGACGTACTTCAAAGCCTGCCAGGCGCTGGCCATGGTCAACGGCCGCGACTTCGTCGTCCCCGAGGACATCAAGCGTCTCGCCGTGCCCGTCCTCTCGCATCGCATTCTGATGAAGGATCGCCGCATGACGCGCGGCGATTTCACGCCGGAGGCGCGGTTCATTGCCCGCATCGTGAACGAAACCGCCGTACCGCGATGAGCGAGCGGCACCTGGGAATTCAACGGCGTCGTCCGCCTGACCAAAGTCGGCACGACCTACATCCTCGGCACGATCATTCTCGCCGTCGCGGCGATCAATACCGGCAACAACGCCATCTACATCGGCGTCGCCTGCATGCTCGGATGCCTGCTGCTCTCCGGCATCGCGTCGAAGGGTGGCCTGAAGCACCTGCATGTCGAAGTCGAGGTCAGAGCAGTCGATGAGGCGTGGGCGGGCAAGCCGGCCGACGGGACGCTGCGCGTGCGCAACGCGTCGCGGATCTGGAACGTGCGCGACGTCGTCTTCGTCTCGCCCGAGCTCGCGGATCCGGTGCTCGTGCCGATCCTGCCGCGCCGGCAGGAGCTCGTGATCCCGGTGCAGTTCCTCTTTCACCGCCGCGGTCTCGCCGAGCTGAAGACGCTCGACTCGTACACGCGCTATCCGTTCGGATTCTTTCTGAAGAAGCGGCGCCTGCGCGTGCACAGCGAAGTAGTGGTCTATCCGCGCCTCCATCCGGAGAGCCTCGTGCGCGAGCAGTTCCGCAGCGTGAGGGGACAGGAGACGAGTGAGCCGCGCCCGGGCGAGGGGACGGAGATCCATTCGTTCCGCGAGTACGCGCGCGGCGATTCGCTGCGCCACGTGCACTGGAAAAAGTCCGCGTCCCTCGGACGCTGGATCATGAAGCAGAACGAAGCCGAGGGCATGCACGCGGTGCAGGTCGTCGTCGATCCGTACATTGAGCCGCGACGGCGTTTCGAGCGACGCGTTCGAGGAGATGATCAGCGACGCGGCGACGTTCATCTTCGACGCCACGGCGCGCGGCCTCGAGGTCACGCTTACGTTGCCGCGCGGCGACGTCCGCGCGCGCGAGGGTCTCTTCCGCGCGCTGGCGCTGCTCGAGCCGGTGTACGAGCCGGTGGAGATGCTCGTCGACCGCAACGCCGTCTACTTTTCTGCAGCAGGAGGTCATCGTGACGCGAAAAGCGAGTGAGCTCGAGATGCTGCTGCTCGCGGCGTTCGCGGCCGTGCCGCTCTATTTCACGAACGCCATCGGCGCCACGCCGCTGCTGCTCTTCCACGGCGCGATGCTCGTCCTCGCGCTGCGCGTCGCGGCGGGAACGACTCCGCAGCTGCTGCCCGCGATCGTGATGCGCGGGCTGGCCATCGTCTACATCCCGTTCTACTTCGTCGACTGGCTGCTGGTCTCGCACAGCGCCATCGCGGCGTCGACGCACCTCGTGCTGTTCATCGCCGTCTATCAGCCGGGCGAGTCGATGCAGCGGAACAATCACTCGCAGCGATTGCTCACCGCGGCGCTGATCTTCATCGCCAGCATCGCCACCTCGACGCACATCACGATCGTGCTGTTCGTGATGGGCTTCGCGTATCTGACGCTGCGCCAGCTGATGTACGTCAGCCATCTCGAGACCGCGCAGTCGGTGGGACGCGAATACAGTGAGCCGCCGCTCGGCCGCGCGGCGCTGTTCTATGTCGCGGGCACGGTGCTGATCGCGGCGGCCCTCTTCCCGTTCCTGCCACGCGTGCGCAATCCGTTCGTGCAGGGCTTCGCCGGGAACCTCGGCAGCTCGGCGACGGGCCTTTCCGACACGATCGATTTCCGCGAGCCGCGCGTTTCGCCGCTCGATGCGACGATCGTCGCGCGCATCTGGATGCCGTACGCATCGCGGCCGTTTTTCCTGCCGATGCGTTTGCGCGGGAACGTCTACGACGAATTCAAAGACGGCGTCTGGCGCACGCGCCCGCGCGGACTGCGTCCGCTGCTGCAACGCGACGACGGCTACTTCCTCGCGCGCCGCGCGGGCATCGAGGGCTCGGCGACGATTCAGACGCGCACCGAGCGCGGGCGCCTGTTCTTTCCCAGCAACGCCTATCGCGTCGACGGCATCGGCGGTCCGCTGTACGAAGGGCCGGGCCGCGACATGTACTACGCGTACTCGCGCAGCATGGTGACGCTCGACGTGCACATGGCGATGCAGCCGGAGCCGCTGCGGCCGCCGCGCATCGGAATGTCGGGCTATCCGATCACGCCCGAGGTCGCGGCGCTGGCGCGGAGAATCGTCGGGAAGGAAACGCGGCCGGAAAAGCAGGCGGCGCTGATCGAAGAGTGGATGGTGCGCAATTTCCGCTACGTGCCGAATCCGACCACGCCGCCGGCGATGACGATCGAGCGCTTTCTCTTGCGCGACCGCATCGGCCACTGCGAGTACTTCGCCGCCGGGATGGTCGTGCTGCTCAACGCGCTGGACGTGCCGGCGCGCATGGCCGGCGGCTATTACGGCGGACGTCTCAATCCGCTGATGGGCTACTTCACGATCCGCCGCGACGACGCGCATGCGTGGACGGAGATGTGGGACGGCAAGCGCTGGCTGACGTTCGACTCCACGCCGCCGTCGCTGCGCCCCGGCAGCGAGGAGAGCGGCATCCGCGCCTACGCCTCCGCACTCGGCGAGTCGGTGACGTATTTCTGGGACCGCTACATCCTCACGTTCGGCCTCGCCGATCAAGTCACGCTCTTCACTGATCTTCTCACCGCCGCGCGCGATGCGGTTTCGGTCAGAACGAACATCACCATCGCCAAGCTGAAGCGTCCCTCGTTCGCGATTGTGCTGGTCGTTCTTGCGGTCTGCGCGTTTCTTTACATGCGCCGCCGGCGCTCGCTGTTCGATCTGCTCGCCGCGCGGTTGAAGCAGCATGGCGTGGAAGTGTCTTCGGCGATGACTGTCGAAGAAGCGCTGCGTTTGTTGCAGGCGCAGGACGCGCAGCAATTCGCGCCGCTCATCGCGCTGTATGAAGAGGCGGTGTTCTCGGCGCGCGCGGATCGCACGAATATTCGAAGGTTGCGGAAGTTGTTGGTCAGCGGATAGTCGGCAACCGCCGCGGATTCCGCATCAGCGCCGCCATCTCCCGCACCGCCGCGTCCAACCCCACCAGCGCCGCGCGCGAGATGATCGAGTGGCCGATGTTCAGCTCTTCGATCTCCGGGATGGTCGCGATCGCGTCGATGTTGCGATAGGTGAGGCCATGGCCGGCGAGCACCACCATCCCCATCTTCTTCGCCGCGCGCGCGGCGGTGGCGATCTTCTCCAGCTCCTTCGGCCAGTCGCCGCCTTTCCAGGCGTCGGCGAATTTGCCGGTGTTGATCTCGATCTTCGGCGCGCGCAGTTTCTGGCACTGGCGGATCTGCTCGAGATCGGGATCGACGAAGATCGAGACGTCGATCCGCGCGTCCATCAACTGGGAGACCGTCTTCTCGACATTGCCCGAGTGCAGGACGACGTCCAATCCTCCCTCGGTCGTGACCTCGTCCTTGCGCTCCGGCACGAGCGTCACCTGATCAGGCTTCACCGTCTGCGCGATGCGCACCATCTCCGAGGTCGCCGCCATTTCGATGTTCAGGTGCGTCGTGACGGTCTTGCGGAGCAGCTCGACGTCGCGGTCCTGGATGTGCCGCCGGTCGCCGCGCAGATGCACGGTGATCCCCTGCGCGCCGGCGAGCTCGCAAATCACCGCCGCCGCCACCGGATCCGGCTCGTTGGTCTTGCGCGCCTCGCGAATCGTGGCGATGTGATCGATGTTGACTGCTAATCTCATGTTGCAAAGGCTAACAGCATGCGGTCGCGTCACATTCGCGTTGTCATAGTCGCCGCCATTTTGCTCGTCGCGGCGGGGCTGTTCGTCGTCTATGGACGCGGCATCTGGTACCCGCTGTTGCTGCAGGTCACCGGCGCGCGCACGGTCGCCGACGCGGTCGCAAAGTACGGTCTCGCGGGACGTGCGCGGCTCGCGCCGCACTTCGACCGCGCCGGCGTCAAATATCCGCCGAAGAAGATCGCGCTGCTCGTGTTCAAGCGCGAGAACCGCGTCGCGCTGTGGGCGGACGGCCGCTTCATCCGCGACTATCCAATCCTGGCCGCGAGCGGTCACGCCGGACCGAAGCTGCGGCAGGGCGACTATCAAGTGCCCGAGGGCGTGTATCGCATCGAGTGGCTCAACCCGAACAGCAGCTATCACCTGTCGATGAAGGTCAATTATCCGAACGCCTTCGATCGCCAGATGGCCGCGCGCGACCGCCGCGCGAATCTCGGCGGCGATATCTTCATCCACGGCAAGAACGTGTCCATCGGCTGCGTGGCTCTCGGCGATCGCGCGATCGAGGAGCTGTTCACGCTCGCCTCCGACACGGGGCCCCAGCGCATCAAGGTGATCATCGCCCCGAACGATCTCCGCATCGGCGGCGCGATCTTCGATGAGACGGCGCCGCGATGGGCCGGCGACCTTTATCGCACCATCGCCGCGGCGCTCGCGGAGTTCCCGGTGTGGATGGAGTCGAACAGCTCGATGGACGTGCGAGGAATGTCGAAGATGCCGAAGCGTTTCAAGTGACCGGCAAATGCTCTACCGCTTCGACAACATCGAGAAAAGCTACGGTCCCCACGACGTCCTCAAGGGCGTGACGTGGCAGCAGAATCCCGGCGAGCACGTCGGCCTCGTCGGCCGCAACGGCGCCGGGAAAACGACGCTGTTCCGCCTCCTCCTGAAACAGGAAGAGCCGGATCACGGAACCATTCTCCGCGCGAACGGCCTCACGATCGGCCACGTCGGCCAGCATCTGAACGCCGAGCCCGGAATGTCGCTGTTCGACTTCGTCGAGACCGCGTTCCACGAGGTGCTGGCGATCGAGCGAAAAATGCGCGCGATCGAGCACGACCTCGCCGATGCCTCGCGTCCCGATCACGACCGGCTGCTCGAAAAATACGCCGACCTGCAGCGCGACTACGAACATGCCGACGGCTACACGCTGCACGCGGAAGTCGAGCGCGTGCTGACCGGCGTCGGCTTCGCCGACAAGTCGGAGTGGGACCGCGACATCCATCAGTTCAGCGGCGGCCAGCAGAACCGGGCCATGCTCGCGCGCGTGCTGCTGACGCGCGTCGATCTGCTGCTCCTCGACGAGCCGACGAACCACCTCGACCTCAAAGGCATCGAGTTTCTCGAAGAGTTCCTGCAGGAGTTCAAAGGCAGCTACCTCCTGATCTCGCACGACCGGACGTTTCTCAACCGCACGGTCATGAAGATCGTCGAGCTCGCGCATGGGAAGCTCGTCGAGTATCACGGCAACTACGAGAAGTTCCTCCAGCTCCGCGCCGAGCGGATGGAGAAGATGGCCAAGGACTACGAGCGGCAGCAGGAGTACATCGCCGAGACGCAGGATTTCATCCGCCGCAACCTCGCCGGGCAGAAGACGAAGCAGGCCAAGTCGCGCCGGAAGATGCTCGACAAGCTGGACGAACTCGAGCGGCCGGAAACGGACGAGACGTTGGCGAAGTTCAATCTCGACGGCGGCGCGCGCTCCGGCGCGGTCGCGCTGACGATCGATCGCGTGACTGCCGGGTGGCTCACGGCGAGCGATAGCTCGCCGTCATCTTCAACAGCACGGGCGATCGTCAACAACTTTACCTTGCAGGTCCGCCGCGGCGAGCGCTACGCGATCATGGGTCCGAACGGCTCCGGGAAGTCGACGCTGCTCAAGACGCTCGCGCAGCGGATCTCGCCGCTGGCCGGCGCGGTGACGCTCGGCCACAACGTGCGCCTGGGTTATTACGACCAGACGCTCGGCGATTTGAAGCCGGCCGGCCGCGTCATCGATGAAGTGTGGGACATCGACACCACCCAGACCGAGGAAGAAGTGCGGTCGTATCTCGCCCAGTTCTCGTTCTTCGATGACGACGTGTTCAAAAAGACGCGCGACCTTTCGGGCGGCGAGAAGGGGCGGCTGGCACTCGCGAAGATCATGTACGTCGGCGGCAACGTGATGCTGCTCGACGAGCCGACGAACCACCTCGACGTCTACACGCGCGAAGCGCTCGAAGAAGCGCTCGAGAATTTCACCGGCGCGCTGATCGTCGTCTCGCACGACCGCTACTTCATCGACCGCGTCGCCGAGAACATCATCCTCGTCGAGGAAGGACACGCCGAGGTGTACGCGGGCAACTACTCGGAGCTCGTGGAGAAGTTCAAGGAGGGGACGGCAGCCCCGCAGCGGATCGCCGCCGTCCCGGCGGCTGATCAGGCGCCGTCCCGGCGCCTCGGCGGCGAGACGCCGCCGGTTCAGCCGGCGAGGACGCCGGCGCTCCAGGACCGCAACGAACAGCGCAAGCGCGACAAGCGCATCAGGAAAATCGACGAAGAGATCGCCCAGCTCGAAGTGCGCATCAACTCCGCGGAAGGCGAGCGTGAGCGCAACGATCTGCTGCTCTGCTCCGAGGAAGTCTTCCGCGACGGCGAGCGCGTGAAGAAAATCCAGCAGCAGAATCACGACCTAAAGTCGATGATCGAGCTGCTGTACGGCAAGTGGGAAACGCTGTCGAAGGAGAAGGAAGAGCTGGAGTTGGTCAGCTCCTAGGCGCGCGAATGCGCAGCCGGATCACGACGTCGTTCTTGATGACGTTGTCGGCCGCGCCGTCGTACTCGATTCCGAAGTCTTTCCGATTGAGCGGGAACGCGGCGTCGGCCTCGACGGATTTGGCGCTCGCGCGAATGGTCGCCGGAAACGAGATCGACTTTCTCATTCCGTGCAGCTCGAGCATTCCCGTCACCTGATAGGCGCCGCCGTTCGGTTTGATCGACGTCGACCGGAACGTCGAGCGCGGATACTTTGCGACGTCGAAGAAGTCAGCCGTCTTCAGATGCCGGGTGAGGCCGGCGTCGCCGGCATCGACGGACGCCATCTCGATGTCGACGCTCACGCTGCTCGCCGCGGCATTTCCCTCCACGAACGCAATCGCGCCCTGGAATCGCTTGAACTTCCCTTCCTGCCGTCCGAGGACGACCTTGCTCGCGGTGAACTCGACCGCGGAACCGGAGGCGTCGAACGGAAGGCTCTGGGGTTTCGGAGCGGCCGCGAGGGCGAGCAAAGCACAGAAGACAACGACTCGTTTCATGCGCATCACAATCGTTGAAAACGCCGCAGAAATGCCCTCGCGCCGGAAACGCTCGTGAAAGCAAACTGTGTCATCCTGCGCGCCGATGAATGCATCGATCATCGCCGTCGGCTCGGAGATGCTCGGGCCGACGCGCACCGACACGAACTCGCTGAAGCTGACTGCGGCGCTGGAGGATTTCGGCGTCGGTCTCGCGCGCAAATCGATCGTCGGCGACACGCTGCGCGATCTCGCGGACGAAATCCGCTACGACATCGAGCGCGCGGATTTGCTCATCATCACCGGCGGCCTCGGTCCTACCGAAGATGACATGACGCGCGAAGCGCTCGCGGAGGCGCTCGGCCTGGAGATGGAGGTCGATCAGTCGATCATCGACCGCATCGCCGCGCGCTTCGCCGCGCGCGGCTGGACGATGCCGGAAGTGAACAAGCGGCAGGCGAACGTCTTTCGCGGGCAGACCACGCTCACGAACGAGCGCGGCACCGCGCCGGGGTTTCACATCGAGACGCGCGGGAAGCACGTGTGGGTCTTTCCCGGTGTGCCGCACGAGCTGGAGTGGATGATCGCGACCTACCTGCGCCCGTGGCTCGAGCAGCTCAGCGGCGGTCGCTCGCGCTATCGCCGCGTGCTGAAGATCGCGGGCCTCACCGAGTCTGGCGTCGAAGAGAAACTGAAGCCGTATTACGACGCGCACGCGGGCGAAGTGCCGACGATCCTCGCATCGCACGGACACATCGAGATTCACCTGCAGGCCGACGGCGCGGAGAGTGACGCGCGTGCAGCGCTCGTTTCGCGCGAACAGGAGCTGCACGAGATTTTCAGCGACCGCATCTTCGGCTACGACGACGACTCGATCGAAAGCGTGATCGGGGCGCTGCTGACGTCGCGCGGCGAAACGCTCGCGACGGCCGAGTCCTGCACGGGCGGCCTGTTCGGCTCGCGTATCACCGACATTTCCGGCAGCTCCGCCTACTACCTCGGCGGGGGCGTCTGCTACACCGCTGCCGCGAAGACTGCGCTCGCGGGCGTCGACGAGCAGCTGATCCGCGAGCACGGCGAAGTCTCCGAGCCGGTCGCGATCGCGCTCGCACAAGGAATTCGCGAACGCTTCGGCGCGACGTGGGGCGTCGGCATCACCGGCATCGCCGGCCCCACCGGCGGCACGCCCGAGAAACCGGTCGGGACCGTGCACATCGCCGTCGCGTGGCCCGAGGGCGTGAAGCATCGCAAGTTTTTCTGGCAAGGCCCGCGCACGATCATCAAATGGTTCTCGACGCAGTTTGCGCTGGACATGCTGCGGCGGTCGATCCTGAGGCGCGGTTGAGCGAGCACGCGCGGTCGACCGTGCTTCCGGACGGTGCGGAATGCTTCGAGGCGCGGTTTCATAAGTACGCGTTCGAGCGCCACATCCACGACACGTTCGCGATCGGTGTGACGCTGAGCGGCGTCCAACGCTTCTGGTGCGGCGGAGTCACGCACGACAGCACTCCCGGAGACGTGGTCGTGCTTGCGCCGGGGCAGGCGCACGACGGGCAGTCGGGAACCGACGACCCGTATTCGTATCGCATGGCCTATCTGCCGGTCGCTCTGATTCGCGACGTGCTGGCCGATGCGACGGAGCGCCAGCTCGATTTGCGGCTCGATGCGCCACTGGTGCGCGATCGACGGCTGGCGGCGAGTCTCGCGAACGCCTGGGCGACTGCGAAAAGCGCGCAGAACACCGATGTGTTCCACGAACCGATCGTCGATCTGGCGATGCGCTTCGGGAAAATTCGAATTCCCGAACAGCCGCGCAGTTCACCGGCGGTGCTCGCGAGAGTGGTCGAGTATCTCCACGCGAACGTGGAGCGCGAGATCCGGACGACCGAGCTTGCGCGCGTGGCAGGGACGAGCCGCTTCCGCCTGACGCGCGAATTTCGCCGCGCCTTCGGCTTGCCTCTGCACGCCTATCACGTGCATCTCAAACTCGAAACGTCCAAGCGCCTGCTGCGCGGCGACGAATCGATCGCCCAGGTGGCCGCGCGGCTGGGGTTCTGCGATCAGAGTCACTTCCATCGCCGGTTCAAGGGCGCGTTCGGCATCACGCCCGCGCAATGGATCGCTGCACAGCGATCCAATCCTGCCTCGCGGCGCGCATCTATATTGGGTCCATGCACGATCCCGACTGCATCCTGAAATCCTTCGACTCGCCCACCGAGCTCCGCACATTCACCCTCGGCAAGTTCGAAGTCGTCCAGATCGCCGGCATGGCCATCGGCCGCGCCACGTACCAGCCCGGCTGGAAATGGTCCGAGCACGTCGGCCCGACGGTTGGACTGCCGCGCTGCACCGTCGAGCATGTGGGCCTCGTTCTCCAAGGCGCCGCCACCGTCGCCTTCGACGACGGCCGGATCATCACGCTGCAACCGGGCATGCTGTTTCAAGTGTCCTCGACGCCGCATGACAGCTGGGTCGTCGGCGACGAGCCGTATGTCTCGCTTCACTTCCTGAATGCCGATCACTACGCTGCGGCGCAGAAATGACGACGATTCGCACCGCCACGTTCGCCGACATCCCCGCGATCGTCGCGCTCCTTGCAGACGACGGCATCGGCGCAACGCGTGAACAACTCGCCGATCCGCTGCCCGACGAGTATTACGCCGCCTTCCGCGCCATCGACGCCGATCCCAACAACGAACTGCTCGTCGCCGAATCGTCCGGCACCATCGTCGGAACGCTGCAGATGACGTACACCCCGGGACTCAGCCGCACCGGTATGTGGCGCGCCACGCTCGAAGCCGTGCGCGTGGCCTCCGCATCTCGCGGCGCCGGCATCGGCGCAGTGCTGGTGAAAGAGGCGATCGAACGAGCACGGCAGCGAGGCTGCGGACTCGTGCAGCTGACGACCGACCGCCGCCGTATGGAAGCGAAGCGATTCGACGAGCGCTTCGGATTTGCGGACTCGCATTTGGGGATGAAACTGACCCTGAAGGGCGATTGACGTCATACACACGATGAGCGCATATTGTGTGTATGAAGCGGCTGAACATCATTCTCGACGAGGAGCTGTTGGAGCGGGCCAGACAGGTTAGCGGCGAGCGGACCTATGCCGGTGCAGTCACCAAGGCGCTGAAGGAATTGGTACGCGTAACGGATCTCAAAGAAGCCATTGAGGCGCTGCGTGCCAAGACGGACTTCTTCTTTCCGGGATACTTCGAACGACTCCGGCCCAACTCCTACTATGCGATGGAAAAAAAGGCAGAGGCGAAGCGAACGTTAAAGGCGAAGAAGGCGACTCGTGCCCGTCGTGCTCGTTGACTCGAGCATTTGGCTCGAAGTGACACGCGGACGGCTCGATCTGCACTCGATGGTCAATGAGCGCGACATCGCAATTTGCCCACCGATCGCTCAGGAATTGCTTCAGGGCGCGCTCGATGCGGAAAGCCACGAAATCGCGTGGAACATTATTTTCGCCGCGCGCATGCTCGATGATCCGATACCCCTGGACCGATTCGAAGAGGCCGCGTACATCTATCGCCGCTGCGCGTGGAAGGGCCATGTGATCGCGTCGCCGTTCGACTGCCTGATTGCGGCATGCGCCATTCAGAACCGCGTGCCGCTTTTGCAACGCGACGGCGACTTCGAACGAATCGCCGAGATCGCGCCGTTGAAGTTGCTGCCGACTCCCTAACCGTTCCGCATCCTCATGAAATTCGTAATCACGTCGTTGTAGAGGACGACGATCATGAGCGTGGCGAGGACGGCGAAGCCGAGTTGTTGGATTCGTTCCTTCACGCGCAGGGACAGGTCGCGGCGGGCGGCGCCTTCGATCAATAAGATCATGATGTGGCCGCCGTCGAGGACGGGAATCGGGAGCAAATTCATGACGCCCAGTTGCAGGGAGATCATGGCCAGTAGGTTGAGGAAGTCGAGGGGGCCGCGGCGGAGCATGTCGCCTGAGATTTTCGCGATCGAGAGCGGGCCGCTGAGTTCTTTCACGCTTCCTTCGCCGCGGATCATGCGGGCGACGGCGGTCATGGCGACCTTCAGCATCTTCCAGTTTTCGGCGACGCTGTAGCGCAGCGCGGGGAAGAGGGAGAGCTTGAACATGCGCGTCGGCGGGATGATGCCGCGCGAGGGTTTTTGCGGATCGGGAGACGCGGCGAGGCTGAACGACAGGCGCTGGCCGTTGCGCATGACCTCGAGCGCGATCGGTTTGACGCCGGCTGCTTCGATGGCGTCGGCGTAGTCCCCGAGCTCGAGGATCGGTTTGCCGTTCGCGGCGACGATGCGGTCGCCGCCGCGGATGCCGACGCGCTCGGCGGGTGAGCCCGGGTCGACGCGTCCGACCACCGGCGCGATGCCGGGATAGAAGCCGGCGCGGCCGATCGGTCCGTATTCGCTCTCCTCGCGCTTCGGCGTGAGCGTCGTCGTGCGCTGCGCGCCGTTGCGGCGGTAGACGACCTGCAGCGGCGTGCCGGCGTTCATCGATACCTGCAGCCGCACGTCGTCGAAGTCTTTCACGCGATCGCCGTCGATGCTCACAATCTCATCGCCGCGCTGCAATCCCGCTTCCTCGGCCGCGCCTTTCTTGACGACTTCGCCGAGGACCGGCTTGAGGATCACTTCTTCGCGTCCAACCATCGCCAGCGCGGCGACGAAGGTGATGGCGATCATGATGTTCATCGCCGGCCCGGCCACGAGGATCACGAAGCGCTGCCACTTCGGCTTCGACAAAAATTCGTCCGGACTCCCCGCCACATTCTCCTCGGGCGAATCGCCGGCCATGCGCACGTATCCGCCGAGCGGAAAGATCGACACGCGGTAGTCGGTGTCGCCTTTTCGGAAGCCGAAGAGGCGCTTGCCGAAGCCGAGCGAAAAGACGAGCACGCGGACCCGGAAAAGCTTGGCCATCAGGAAATGGCCGGCCTCGTGGATGAAGATCAGAAAGCCGAGGCCGATGATCGTGGCGAGGATGTTGTGGGCGATATCGCTCATGAGTTAGCTGTCAGCGCCGGACTGCAACATCGAGACCGCGCGCTTCGTTCCTGGCCCAGCCGTCCCAGTGCAGCGCGTCGTCGACCGACGCGATCTCACTGACGCTTCCGGCATGGCGTTCCAGGACGCGTTCTACGATGTCTACGATTCCGGTGAACGGAAGTTCTCCGGCCAGGAAACGTTCGACCGCAATCTCGTTCGCGGCGTTGAGCACGGCCGGCATCGAGCCGCCGCTGCGCATCGCCTCGTACGCCAGCGCGACGGCGGGGAAGCGGCCCGGATCGACTTCGAGAAAATCGAGCGTGCGCATCTTCGCCAGATCGAGCCGCGCGAACGGCGCCGGCACGCGCTCGGGATAGAGCAGCGCGTACTGGATCGGGAACTTCATGTCCGTCGTCGACAGCTGGGCGATGATCGAGCCGTCGACGTACTCGACCATCGAGTGCACGATCGACTGGGGATGGATGAGGATGTCGATGCGGTCGACGGGCATGGCGAAGAGGTGATGGGCTTCGATCACTTCGAATCCCTTGTTCATCATCGTCGCCGAGTCGATGGAGATCTTGTTGCCCATCCGCCACGTCGGATGCGCGAGCGCCGCCTCGATGCTGATGTCGCCGAACGTGCCGAGCTCGCGGCGCAGGAACGGACCGCCGGAGGCCGTGAGGATGATGCGCTGCACTTCTTCGAGGCGGCCGGCGCTCAGCGCCTGATGCACCGCGTTGTGCTCGGAGTCGACGGGGAGGATCTCGCCGCCGAACTCGTGCGCGGTGCGGGTCATGACGTCGCCTGCGGCGACGAGCACTTCCTTGTTGGCGATGCCGACGCGTTTGCCGGCGCGCAGCGCGGCGTACACGGGCGCGATGCCGGCGGCGCCGACAATCGCGGCGATCACCGCATCGGCGGACGGCATCGCGGCGACCGCGCACGCGCCCTCGAGGCCGGGGATGATCTCGAGATCCGGGAACTGCCGGCGCAGGTGCGCGGCGTCGTGCTCGCTGCGCACGGAGACGAGCTCGGGGTGATAGCGCTCGATCTGCTCGGCGAGCAGCTCGACGTTCGAGCCGGCGGCGAGGCCGGCGACGCGGAGGCGATCGGCGAAGGCGTCGATGACCGCGAGCGTGCTGCGTCCGACACTGCCGGTGGAGCCGAGGATGGAAACGGATCGCATATCAGGCCGACATGATGTTGAGCGAGCGAAAACCGTGCACGATCAGCGTCCAGTAGCAATAGAGGATCGGCGCGGTGAAGAAAATCGAGTCGAAGCGGTCGAGGAATCCGCCGTGGCCGGGAATCAGCGTGCCGGAGTCTTTCACGTCCGCGGAGCGCTTCCACATCGACTCCGCGAGGTCGCCGATCACGCCGGCGAACGAGAGGATCACGCCGGCGATGATCGCGTGATGCAGCGGCATCTCCTTGAAGAACGTGAAGTGAATGACGAGCGCGGTGATGATCGACGTCGCGATCCCGCCGGCCAGCCCTTCGACGGTCTTCTTCGGGCTGATGAGCGGCGAGAGCTTGTGTTTCCCGAAGTTCTTGCCGACGTAATACGCGCCGCTGTCGCCGAGCCAGACCACGAGCAGGAGGAAGAAGACCAGCTTCCAGCCGACCGGAAAATCGTTGCGCAGGCGGATGAGCGACCCGCCGAGCATGCCGACGTAGGTCGTCGCCAGCACGGCGATCGCGCTCGACGGCAGCGAGTCCTGCAGCGGCTTGCGGCTGAAGACGTACGACGCGGGGATCACGAGTAAGGCGGTGAACATCCCGATCTCCACGGAGAGGTCCTGCAGGATGAAGGCCGCCATGATCACGAGCATGATCAGGATGCAGAGCACGATCGGCACGTCGTAGCCTTTCGCCTTGCCGAGGGAGAGGAATTCGTGAAGAGCGAGGATCGCGATCAGCGCGATCGCGGCGTCGAAGACGTATTCGTGTCCCCAGCCGACGATCCAGATGGCGATGGGGGCGGCGATGAGAGCAGTGATCTCGCGCGCGAAACGCATGGTGGGCCGCGTTACGACCCGTCCTCCGCTTCCACGAACATCTCGCGATCTTCGTTGTTCTCTCCCTCGACCGCGCCGTAGCGCCGCTCGCGCGACTGGAAGTCGATGATGGCCTCGAAGAGGTGGCGCTTCCGGAAATCGGGCCAGAGCACTTTCGTGACGTGGATCTCCGCGTACGCGATCTGCCACAGCAGAAAGTTCGAGACGCGCAGCTCGCCGCTGGTGCGGATGAGGAGATCGGGATCGTCGACGTTCGCGGTGTAGAGATGATCGGAGAAGAACGCCTCGTCGATCACGGCGTCGCTCATCTCCTTCTCGCGAAGGAGATTCATGATCCGGTTGCAGGTGTCGACGATCTCCGCGCGCCCGCCGTAGTTGAGGGCGATCTGGAACAGCAGGCCGCTGTTCTCGGCGGTCTTTTCCTGCGCGTAGCGGAGCTCGCGCTGCACGCTCGGATCGAGTCCGTCGATGCGGCCGATGGGGACGAAGCGGATGTTGTTGTCCATCAGCGTCGCCAGCTCTTTGCGGAGGTACTCCTTGAGCAGCATCATCAGCGTCATCACTTCGATGCGCGGGCGCTTCCAGTTCTCGACCGAGAAGGCGTAGAGCGTGATGACGCCGAGCTCGAGCCGCGCGGCGGTTTCGACGGTCTCGCGCACGGAGGCGATGCCGGAGCGATGGCCTTCGACGCGCGGCAGTTTGCGCGCGCGCGCCCAACGCCCGTTGCCGTCCATGATCACCGCCACGTGGCGGGGGAGGCGCTTGAAGTCGATTTTGTCGAGCAGCGTCTCTTCGAGCGAGCCGGGCGTTGCCAGCTTGGTGACGTCAATCACTTGAAGCGGGATGTTAGTACCGAATCTCGCGAAGCACCAAACCCTTCGCCGGAGCGGTCCATCGCGCTTCGTCGAAGAGCGCCTTCGGCTCCATCTTCCCGCGCCCGATCTCGATGAGCGATCCGGCGATGCGGCGGACCATGGAGCGCAGGAAACCGTCGGCGGTGACGGTGAGGACGACCGTGTTTGCATTCCGCGCAACAGCGATCGACTCGATCGTGCGCACCGTCGACTCCACTTCCGGCTCGGCGACGGTGAACGCGGCGAAGTCATGCGTGCCCACGAGCGCCTGCGCGGCCTCGTGCATCAACGCGGCGTCGAGTTTCTGCGCCACATGCGCATGCGTTTCCTGCGCAAACACATCCGCGAGCTCGGCGTTCCAGATGCGGTACTCATAGGTTTTCGCCTTCGCCTCGAAGCGCGCGTGAAAATCGTCGGCGACGTTTTCGATGCGCGTGATGCGCACATCCGGCGGCAGGAGTTGATTGATGCCGAAGAGCAATCCGCGCGGCGGAATCTCGAACGGCAGGTCGGCGTGTGCGCGCTGCGCGAGCGCGTGCACGCCCGAGTCCGTGCGTCCGGCGCCGTGCACGCGCACCGGCTCGCGGAACAGCTTCTCCAGCGCCTCTTCCACGACCTGCTGCACGCTCAGCGCGTTCGCCTGCAACTGCCAGCCCGCGTAGCGGGTGCCGAGATACTGGAGCGTGAACAGAGCCCGCACGGCCCCTCATCCGCCCTTCGGGCACTTCTCCCCGCAAGCGGGGAGAAGGGCGCTCGCGGCGAGCGTGCGTCGAATGCCCCTCTCCCCGCTTGCGGGGAGAGGGTGGCGCGAACCGCCGGGTGAGGGGTCGTGATCACCGCGTGTCGCGCGCGATGATCTGTTCGCGCGAGAAGCCGGCCGTGTTCGAGATCTGGTCGACGACGCCGATCGAGATCTTGTTCAGTCCCGGCTCGGTCAGGAGCTCGAGCGTGTACGTGTAGAACTTGCCCTGCGCGGCCTTGATCTCGCTTGCCGGCACGTGAATCTGATGCGACTTCTTCGCGACGTCGGACATGTCGCCGTCCTTGTTCGCCACGACGACGTAGATGTCGAAGCCGCCGGCGAAATCGGTATCGCCCTGCGGCAGGAACGACAGCGACGACATCGGGATCTGCACGTCCACGGGGATGCGGAAGTAGCCGTCGCCGTTCGGCAGCACCTGTCCGATGCGCGTCAGCACGTTGAGGTCGTTCTCGCGCACGCGGTAGAGCAGGTTCGCGATCACGCGGTCGCTCATCTCCGCGTACACCGACTTCTCGACGAACGTCTGCCGGTTGCGGACGATGAGGTCCTTGCGGCCCTTCACGCGCACCTGCAGGTAGCGCTGCCGGTCGACGCGCTCCGTGCCGGCGCGGTAGCCGAGGGAGTAGTAGGAATCGAGATCGCGGAGGATGCGCTGGAACGCCAGCCCGAAATTGTTCGTCTGCACGGACGCGATGGTGCCGGTCATGTCGGCCATGAGCTGCATCGACTCGGTCGTGTTCGTATTCGCCGTCTGCGAAACGGTGAGCGACGTCGGATTCGAATACTCCGCCGACATCTCCGTGCCTCCGGTGAGGCCCGCGGCGTGGATCGGATAGATGGCGATGTTGTTCGCGTTCGCGGTCTTCGCGATCGACTGGATGAGATTCGTGCCGTCGAACGAGAGCGACTCGATCAGCGACGAGCCGATGTTCCAGCCCTTCTCGCGCTGCATCTCGTCGATCATGTAAAACGCTTCGCGGCCCGGCTGCATCGGGAAGCCTTCGCTGGTGAGCACGAGGATCTTCTTCCCTTCGACGCCGGCCAGCGTCGTGAGGAGGCCGTTGATCGACGACGTGCTCTGCCGCAGGTCGTGCTCGTTCGACGACGCGTAGCTGCGGGCGATGCTGACCGCTTCTTCATAGCTGCCGGCCTCGCGGATGCGGTCCTGGGTCTGCTTCCACTCGCTCTTCGCCGCGACGCCGAGGCCCGATTCCTTCGAGATCGCGTCGATCATGGAGATGATCTGGTTCGCGTCGCGCGTGAACGGCACGCGGATCTTCATGCTCCGGTTGTACGTGGCGATCATCGCCTCGTCGCCGGGACGCATCGCCGTCTTCACGAAATCCTTCATCTGCATGAAGACGCGGTTGCGGTTGAACGGCGCGAGCGAGAGGTTGTCGACGTAGAAGATGATGCGGCGCTTGAGGTTCTCGTTGATCTCGTCGACCGGCGGCTTCATGGCCGTGGCCGCGGGCGCCTCGCCCGGCACTTCGACGGCGATGTTCTTCGCCTTCTGTCCCTCGACTTCGTAGAAGTTCGAGACGACCTTCTTCACGCTGTTCTCGTAAATCTCGAAGTCGTCTTTCGTCAGCCCGGTCACCGGGTTTCCGCGGCGGTCGGTGACGACGACGTCGACGTTGATGACGCGCACGTCGATGTTCTCGACCAGGCGCGGCAGTTCGGGCTCTTTGTTGCGCTGCGCGGCCAGGGGAAGCGAGAGGGCGGCCGCGACGAGTAGGGACAGGATGCGTTTCACTGGTTCATGTCCTCCGGGAGACAGGCTCAAAGGCTCAGAGGCGCAAAGGCTCAAAGAGGTCGCTCATCAGGTTTCCCTTTGAGCCTCTGAGCCTTTGCGCCGTTGAGCCTTGCTTTTGACGATCGGGCGGGCACCCGCGTTACGGCGTGGCGCGCTCCGTGCGAGAATACGGCCGCGGAAGCGAAAATTCCGATGCGTGGCGTTGGCCAAGTTCAAGGTGGAAAACAAGATCCGCTCACGTTCTCGAAAATGGCGGGGGGCGGAAACGACTTCGTCGTGATCGACAACCGCGGCGGGCGGATCACCGAGGCGGAGGAGCTGACGCGGCGCATCTGCACGCGCGCGCTTTCGGTCGGCGCCGACGGGCTCATCCTCGTCGAAGGCGCGGCCCGGGCGACGATCCGCATGCGCTACTACAACTCCGACGGCGGCCTGGCGGCGTTCTGCGCGAACGGCACGCGCTGCGCGGCGCGGTTCGCGTTTCTCAACGTGATCGCCGGACGGCGGATGACCATCGAGACCGGCGCCGGCATCGTCGCGGCGGAGATCGGCGAGGGAGGCTCGGTCACGCTGACGCTCCCGCCGCCGCACTCGTTCCGCGCGCAGTATCCGCTGGCGGTCGGCGAGAAACTGATTCACGGCAGCTCGCTGCTGGTCGGCGTGCCGCATTACGTGCTGTTTCTCCGCGACGATCTTGTGGTCGCAGGACATCGGGCCGCTGGGGAAAGCCATCCGCACGCATCCCGATCTCCAGCCGGACGGCGCGAACGTGAACTTCGTGGTCGTGCGCGACCCGCATGCGATCGAAGTGCGGACGTACGAGCGCGGCGTCGAGAACGAGACGCTCTCGTGCGGCTCGGGCGTCGTGGCGTCGGCGGTGACCAGCGCTTTGTTCGGCAAAGTGAAGTCGCCGGTCTCGGTGCTGACGCGCAGCGGCATCACCCTGGAAGTGTCGTTCTCGATGGCCGGCGGCGCGATCGAGGGCGTCCAGCTCAAAGGTGACGCGCGGCACATCTATCGCGCTACCATCACGCCCGAGACTCTCGAGGGATTCGATCCGGAGTTCGTACGCGACCCGGCCTCGAGCGTCGCGGTCTCCTCCAGTTGAAACACGTTCAGTGGATCATCGCCGCCGCGGCCTCCGCGTTCGCGTGCCATTTCGCGGTCGTGCACGCGACGCCGGTGGACCGCGCGCTGCCGTTCATCGCGGCGGTGATTGCGGTGGTGGCGTGGGCGTTCGACGACGTTGCCGTGCTGATGGCCGTACCTGCGCTGATGGTGGCGGAGGTGGGGCTTGCGGATGAGGGGATGCGGTTGGTGGCGATCGGGGTTTTGGTTGCTGCGGGGTTGCTGAGTTGCTTAGCAACCAAGCAACCCAGCAACTCAGCAACCATTCTCGTCATTGCCTCCATCCTCCTCCTTCGCTGGATTCCAACACCCGATCACATCGTCCGTGAAGTCCTCCTCATCACGATCGCGGTCGCCATCACGTTCGTCCTCGGCCGCACGCCCTTCGCCGTCGCCGCGGGTGTGATCGCTGCGCTGCTCACGCCCGCGGTTCCGCTGCGCACGCTCGCGTTGCCGCTGCTCGTTTTGTTCGTGGCGACGCTCGCGCGGCTGATGGGCATGCCGCGCCTGCGGCTGGCGCTGCCGTCGGCGATCGCGCTCGGGTTCGCGCTGATGTTCCTCGCGTGGAGCGGGATCGTGGCGCGCGCGTTTCCGTACTTTTTGAAAACGCCGCATCCAACCGATGTGGCAGAGAAGTACCTCGTCAATGCCGCGCTCGCGGCGTCGCAGTCGGCCACGATTTTGGTGCCGGACGATGCGCGCGCGCTGATCGTCTCCGGCGCGAACGTGCCGCGGCTGCGGCGCGGAGCGAGGCTCGGCGTCATTCAGCCGGGCAACATCGCCGTGCGCATCGGCGACGCGGCCGATTGGGGATACCTGCGCCGCGATCAGTTTTTCGGCTCGCACAATCCGCTGCCGCGCGATCCGGCCGGTACAGTGCGCGAGTACGGCTACGCCGCCTGGATCGACGGCGCGGGACGCGTGCCGCTGCCGCGCGGCGCGCGCACGATCCGCGTGACCGCGGATGCGGCCCTGCCGCCCGGCGCGTCGCTGCAGGTCGAGGGATTCGAGATCGTCCGCCGATGATCGCCGTCGTCCTTGGATTCCTCGCGCTGCCGCTTGTCGTCCTCCGCCGGCGCACGCTGCTCGCGTACTACGCGACCGATCTCACCACCTGGCTCTTCGCGTTGCTGCTCTAGCGGCGCTTCCCCGATTTCGATCCCGTACCTCGGCTTCGTAGCGCTCTGCGTCATCAAGCTCGCGACGTTCTCCCTCTTTCTCGCGCGCGGCCGCGAGATCGTCTGGTCCGCGAATCGCGCCGCCGTCATCGCGGCCATCGTCTACGCGCTCGCGATTCCGGCGATGCTGCGCACGCCGATCGACGGCGACGAGCCGTTCTATCTCCTCGTCACCGAGTCGATCGCGCACGACGCCGATCTCGATCTCGCGAATCAGTACCGCACGCTCGACCGCTCCGCCACCGGCCGCGCCGATCTCGTCCCGCAGCTCGGCGATCCGACCGGGAAACACGGCCAGCAGTACTCGCGTCACGAGCCGCTTCTGCCGCTGCTCATGGTGCCGGGCTACGCCATCGCACGCCTCCCCGGCGCGGTCGCGATCATCGCGCTGTTCGGTGTGCTGCTCGTGCGCTCGACGGTACGGTGGATGGAAGACGAAGGGATCAGCGAGCGCGCCATTCGCGGCGTCTTCCCATTCTTCGCATTCGGCCCGCCGGTGATCTTCTACGCCGCACGCATCTGGACCGAAGTGCCGGCCGCGTTTTGCTACGTCGAAACGTTGCGCGGGATGCGCAACCAGCGCGTGCAGCGGTGGCTGCCGGCGCTGATCGGGCTGGTGTTGTTGAAGTTGCGGTTCGGGTTGCTGGCGGTTGGTTGTCTGGTGGTCTGGTTCACCGCGCAACCGCGCAACCGCGCAACCAAACTGGCCATTGCCCTCGGCGTGCTGGCAATTCCTCTCATCATCGCCTTCCTCGCCACCGGCAATCCGATCCTCGCCCACTCCTGGCGCGAGCTGATCCCCGGCGGCAACTACGCGCGCGGCCTCGCCGGCCTTCTCGCCGACGGCATGTCCGGCATCGCCTTTCGCGGTCCGTTCTATCTCCTCGGCCTCTTCGCGATCACGCGCTGGCGCTCCATGCCGCGCGGGTTTCGCGACGGCATCCTCGCCTCGCTTCTGTACCTGCTCTACCTCGCGCCGCGTCCCGAATGGTTCGGCGGCTGGGCGCCGCCTCTCCGCTACATCGTCTTCCTCGCGCCCGTCCTCGCGTTAGGCGCGGCCGCGGTCTGGGATCGCATTTCTCCGGGTGTCATCGCGATCATCGGCGCATGGACCGTCGGTCTCGCGATCCACGGCCTCGCGCGCCCGTTCGCGCTCTTTCACATCGCGAACGGCGAGAACACGATCGGCGAGTGGTTCTCCGCGAAGTACCACACCGACTTCTCGCGCCTCTTCCCGAGCTTCATCCGCATGAACGAAGCCGCGTGGATCGGCGTCCTCGCCGATCCTCGCCTTCGTCCTGTTCGTCATCCCACGCCGCAAGCTCGATCTCGCGATCCCACTCTTCGCGCTCGCCCTCGGTCTCGGCTTCCGCACCGGCCTGCAGCCCGCCAGTCACGTCGAGTTCGAGGACACGCACATCGAGCACGAAGGCGGCGAGCTCTATCCGCCGTTCTACACGATCATGCGCGTCACGTACCGCGGCGGCTACGTGCTCGAGACGAACGACTCGCTGTCGTTCCTCGCCTACGAAGGCCCGTGGCGTCTCGACTACATCAGCGGCCCCGGCGCGACGATCGAGCTCGCGGGGCGCGCGTACACCGCTCCGGCGACAGATCGTTACGCGAGCATTCGCGTGGAGGTACCGCAAGTCGAACGGGCGCGTGACGCTGCGCGTGGTTTCCGGCTCGATCAACGTCGATCGGATGATTCATGAGTGACGTCGAACTGATCGTCCTCGACCTCGACGGCGGCGCGATGCTCGATGAATGTCTCGCTTCGATCCGCGCGCAAACCGTTCCCTGCCGCGTGATCGTTTTCGATAACGGCTCGCGCGAGCCGGTTTCGGAACGCCGGCGTCTCGCCGGCTGGCCTGGCGCCGTCTCGGCGCCACGGCGGCGGGACGCCGCCGGATCAGCCGGCGAGGACGCCGCGTTCCGATCACCATCCGCAGCGAAACGAACCTCGGCTTCGCGCGCGGCGTGAACGAGGCCTACGCGCACACGACCGCACCGTACGTCGGCCTGATCAACAACGACGTTGTGCTCGATGCCGACTGGCTCGCGCACGTGCGCGACGCGCTCGATCGCGACGCGCAGCTCGCCGCGGTGCAGACGATCATCCGCCGACCGGACGGCTTGATCGACGGCGCGGGATCGACATCAGCGACGGCACGTTCCGCCAGATCGGACACGGCCAGCCCGTCGGCGCACCGCTCGCGGTCGCGTGGGGCGTCTCCGCAACGGCCACGCTCTACCGCCGCGCGGCACTCGGCGGACGCGTCTTCGATGAGCGTCTGTTCGCCTACTACGAAGACGTCGAGCTCTCCGCGCGCTTGCGCGAGGAGCGGCTGGCGCACGGCGGTGCTGCCGGTGGTGAAGGCCACGCATCGCGGTTCCGCGAGCGCTTCGCTCCTCGGATCGCGCGCGCTGCGCCTGCGCACGCGCAACCGCTACCTCGTCGCGCGCATGCATCGCGGCGCGGGATCGATCGCCGCGCTGTTGTGGGAAGATGCGCGGCTCCTGCCGCGCGGCCGCACCTCGCTGCGCGGCCTGATCGAAGGTCTATGTTCAAGGTTGTAGTGCACACGCCCGACGTCGTCGGCGAGCGAATGGCCGGCCCGGGCATCCGCGCATTTCACCTCGCGCAGGAGCTGGCGAAGCATGTGGAGGTGACGCTGATCGCGCGCGAATCCGCGATCGCGCGACGTCGTCGAGCACAACTCAACTGAAGCCCGCGCCGCACTTCGCGAAGCCGACGTCCTCATCGGCCAGCCCGCGCGCGGATTTCGCGCGCGCCGCCGCGAGCAGCACATCGTCTACGACCTCTTCGATCCCACCGTGCTCGAGTTGCGCGAGCTGTACGGCAACCGGCCGAACCTGCGGCAGCGCGTGCATCTCGCGGCGGAATGGTGGCGTCTCTCCGAGGCGCTCATGCGCGCCGATCTGTTGATGTGCGGCGCGAACAAGCAGCGCGAGTTTTACGAGCGGCTGCAGAGCAACGACGCGCCGTGGATCGAAGTGCCGTTCGGCATCGAGCCCGAAGAGATTCGGGCGTGCGAGAAACCGCGCGACAACGTCGTCGTGTGGGGTGGTGGGTTGTGGGAGTGGCTCGATCCGGCGACAGCCGTCGACGCCGTGAATCGTCTCAACGCCGACGGTGTCCGGGCGAAACTGCTGTTTCTCGGGCGTGCGCGTCCGAATCGCAATCTGATTGATCGGCGCCGCGAGGATCGCGTCGACGCGTTTCTCGGCCCGCACGTGTCCGCGAACGACGATTGGGTTCCGTATCGCGAGCGCCTGTCGTGGCTGCGCTCGGGAAAAATCGCGATCATGCTCCACCGCCGCACGGCGGAGGCCGACTACTCGATCCGCACGCGGCTCTTCGACGCCATCGCCGCCGCCACGCCGATCGTGGCCACCGCCGGCGGGTTCGCGGCCGAGCTCGTCGAGCGCGAAGGCCTCGGCATCGTCGTGCCGCCGGAAGACGCAGGCGCGGTGGCGCAGGCGATGCGCATCCTGCTCACGGACGACGGATTCTTCATGAGCTGCGTAGAACGGCTGGAGCGCATCCGGCCGCGCTTCACATGGGATATCGTGACGCGTCCGCTGGTGGACGCGGTTTTGACATGGCGATCGCAGAAATCCACGTGAGCCCCGAGCCCACGCTCTCCATCCTCATCGTCACCTGGAACAGTGAGCGATGGATCGATCGCTGTCTGCGCTCGATTCCGGCGGCGTGCGACGGCCTCGCGCACGAAGTCGTGATCCACGACAACTCGAAAGAGAACATCGGCTTCGCGGCGGGGACGAATCGCGCGTTCGCGCAGTCGCGCGGGCGCTACGTCCTGCTCCTCAATCCCGACTGCGAGCTCGCGCCGGGCGCGCTGCGGCAGCTGTACGAGTTTCTCGAGTCGCGGCCGCACATCGCCGCGGCAGTGCCGCTGCTCGTCGACGAGAGATGGCGAGCCGCAGCGCGAGTTTCAGCTGCGGCGGTTTCCGACGCTCGCTTCGCTGGCGGCCGAGGTGTTGCTGCTGGATAAAGTGTTCCCGAGGAATCCGGCGACGGCGCAGTATCGCTATCGCGATCTGAGCTCGACGAGCCGCGGCGAATTGAGCAGCCGGCGGCGGCGGCGATGCTGCTGCGGCGCAGCGTCATCGATGACGTCGGCCCGCTCGACGAACAATTCGCGCCGGCGTGGTTCGAAGACGTCGACTTCTGCCGGCGGCTCGCGGAGCGGAAGCGCGAAGTGTGGGTCGTGCCGAAGGCGATTGCGCGGCATGTCGGCGGCGCGAGCCTCGAGCACCTGCCGCCGGCGCGCTTCGTCGAAGTCTGGTACGCGAACATGTGGCGCTACGCGCGCAAGTGGCTGCGGTCCGGCGAGGCGGAGGCGCTGCGCTGGACGATCATCGGCGGCATGATGATGCGGTGCATCGCGGCGGCGGTGGGCATGGAGCCGAAGGGAATGACGCGCGGCGAAGCGCTGCGCGCGTATCTGATCGTGATGAGGAACGCATTCGACAGATGGGACTCGTCTCCATCGTCGTCGTAACCTGGAACAGCGCGCGACACCTGCCGCGCTGTCTCGAAGGCATCCGCGCGCAAACGCATCGCGACCTCGAAGTGATCGCCGTCGACAACGCCTCCTCGGATGCATCCGCGTCGTTCTTCGAGCGCGTGATTCGCAACGACACCAACCGCGGCTTCAGCGCGGCGGTGAATCAGGCGCTGGAGATCGTGCGCGGCGAGTTCGTGCTCTTCGTGAACCCCGACTGCTTTCTCGCGCCGGATTACGTCGAGCAATTGCTGCCGGTGTTCGAGGACGAACGCGTCGGTTCTGCGACAGGCTTGCTGTATCGCGACGACGGCAACGGCGTCGACTCGGCGGGCATGCGCATGACGCGCACGGGCCGGCATCTCGACATCAACGTCGCGCCGGGTGAGCGCACCGAGGTATTTGGAGTGAGTGGGGCGGCGGCGATGCATCGGCTCGCGTTTCTGCGCGACGCGGCGATCGAGCGGCGAGGTGCTCGACGAAGACTTTTTCGCGTATCGCGAAGACGCCGATCTCGCGTGGCGCGGGCGCCTCTTCGGCTGGCGCGCCGTCTGCGAGCCGCGCGCGACCGCGTATCACGTGCGCCGTGTCACGCCGGAGACGCGGCGCGCGCTGCCGCCGGACGTCAACATGCATTCGGTGAAGAACCGTTTTCTGCTGCGCCTCAAGAACGAAGGCGCGTTTCTCGCCTTGCGCAACGCGCCGTTCGAGCTCGCGCGCGATCTCATCGTGCTGATCGCCGCGCTCACGATCGAGCGGACGTCGCTGCCGGCGTTCGCGTGGCTGTGGCGCAACCGCGCGCGCATCCTCGCGAAGCGGCGGATCATTCAACGGCGCCGCAAAGTCTCCGACCGCGAGCTGGCGAGGTGGTTCCGTTGAAGCTCGCCATCCTCGGCACGCGCGGCGTTCCTCCCTCGTACGGCGGCTTCGAGACCTTCGCCGGCGAGCTTTCGACGCGGCTCGTGCAGCGCGGGCATGAGGTGTTCGTCTATTGCCGTGGCAACGGTCCTTCGCTGTGGCGCGGTGTCCATCGCATCGAAGTTCCGTTCATCTCCCACAAGTATTTCGAGACTGTCTCCCACGCGCTGCTCTCCGCCTTCGACGCGCTGCGCCGCGACTTCGACGCCGTTCTCGTCTGCAACGCCGCGAACGCGTTCGTCCTGCCGCTCCTGCGCGCGAAGCGGATGCGCGTGGCGATCAACGTCGACGGCATCGAGCGCAAGCGGCGCAAGTGGAACGTCCTCGGCCGCGCCGTGTACGCGATCGGCGAGGCGTTCTCGGTGAGCTTCGCGACCGTCGTCGCCGATGCCGACGTGATCGCGCGGTACTACCGCGCGAACTATCACATCGATCCAGTGGTGATTCCCTACGGCGCGGACTTTCCGGAGGAGGAAGACTCCGACATCTTGAAACGCCTGGGGATCGAAGACTACATCCTCTATGTGAGCCGATTCGAGCCGGAGAACAATCCGCTCGAAGTCGTGCGCGAGTACGAGCGTGTGGCCGATGCGCCGCCGCTCGTGATGTTAGGCAGCGGTTTATATGCGCCGGAGCTCGTGCAGCAACTCCATTCGCACGCGAGTCCGAAGATCCTCTTTCCCGGCGCCCTGTACGGCCGCGATTACCGCACGCTCCAGCGCAACGCATTGCTCTACATCCAGGCCACAGAAGTCGGTGGAACGCATCCCGCGCTCATCGAGGGGATGGCTTCCGGCGGGTGCGTCCTCGCCAACGACACGCCGGAAAATCGGGAAGCGGGCGGCGACGCGGTCGGTTACTTCGACGTCCACCGGCCCGGCGACCTGTCCGGCACGATATCCGAATGGCTACGCAATCCGTTGAAACGGGACGACTTCCGCGTGCGCGCCCGGCGCCGCGCGTCCCGGCTATACTCGTGGGAACGGGTCACGGATGCCTACGAACGTCTTTTTGCAAAAGATTAGACGTTCCGTCCGGCAGGTCCGTAAGAGAAACAGTACAAGACTGACGAGCGATGCTGAAACAGAAGGCACTGGTGATTGTGAGGATCGTCTTCATCGTCGATCTCGTCCTCACCGCGCTCGCATTCTTCGCCGCCTTCTACCTCCGCGACCGCGTCCTGCCGTTCCTCGATCCCGCGCACTTCCCGACCGGCCTCTTCCCGCTGCAGGAGTACCTGAAGATCCTGCCGATCGTGCTCGTGATCTGGTCGGTGCTCCTCTTCACCTACGACAGCTACCACTCCCACCGCACGATCCCTCTGACGAAGGAAGGGCTGAACACGTTCCGCGTCGTCGGCTTCGGCACGGTCCTCCTGGCGACGTTGGCGTATCTGATTCCGCTCCGCCAGCTCTCGCGCTCGTGGTTCATCCTCTTCGCCATCCTCTGCGCGGCGCTGCTCGTCGCGGAGAAGATCCTGCTGCGCGTCATCGCGCGCTACGTGCGCTCGAACGGCCTCAATTACCGCACCGTCCTCATCGTCGGCACCGGCCGCCGCGCCACCGACATCGCCCACATGATCAGCGGGCACACGTACTGGGGCTACAAGATCCTCGGCTTCGTCTCCGACGGCCACCATCTCTCGAACGGGTGGGCGCGCTACCGCATCTTCGGCACCGTGCCCGATCTGAAGCGCATCCTCGAGAACGGCGCGGTCGAGGAGCCGATCGACGAGATCGTCTTCGCCGTCACGCGCAAGAAGCTCGACGAGATGAAGCAGATCTTCCTCATGTGCGAGGAGCTCGGCATCCGCACCCGCGTGGCGATGAACTTCTTTCCGAACCGCGTCGCGCGGCTGGAGATCGAAGACCTGGAAGGCGTGCCGTTCCTGACGTTCACCACCACGCCGTCGAACGAGACGCACCTCGCGTTCAAGCGCATGGTCGACATCGTGATCTCGGCGTTCCTGCTCACGCTTGCGGTGCCGATCGTGGTGCTCGCGTCGCTGCTGATCAAGCTGACGTCGCCGGGCTCGATCCTCTTCAAGCAGCGGCGCATCGGCCTCAACGGCCGCATGTTCACGCTCTACAAGTTCCGCACGATGATCGAGGACGCGCACGCGAGGCGCGCCGAGGTCGCGCATCTCAATGAGATGAACGGCCCGGTGTTCAAGATGAAGGACGATCCGCGGATCACGCCGGTCGGCCGCTGGCTGCGCCGCTTCTCGCTCGACGAGCTGCCGCAGTTCTGGAACGTGCTGAAAGGCGACATGAGCCTCGTCGGCCCGCGCCCGCCGATTCCGGAGGAAGTCGCGTCGTATCACCGCTGGCACCGCCGCCGCCTGTCGATGAAGCCGGGACTCACGTGCCTGTGGCAAGTCAGCGGCCGCAACGACATCGCCGACTTCGACCGCTGGATGCAGCTCGACCTGCAGTACATCGACAACTGGTCGCCGTCGCTGGATTTCAAGATTCTGTTGAGGACGATTCCGGTCGTGCTATCGGGGCGGGGGGCGTCGTAACGAGTTGCTGAGTTGCTAGGTTGCTGAGTTCCTATCAACCCAGCAACCCAGCAACTCAGCAACCTATACTTCGGCTCGCCATGCCGAAGCTCGATCCCTTCCACCAACGAATTCCGCACCGCCGCCCACGCCGCCGTGGATTGGATCGCGGATTACTTCGATCACATCGATGACTATCCCGTGCTCTCGCGCCTGCAGCCGGGCGAGACCGAGAAGCAGTTTGCGAGTGCGGCGTCGGAAGACGGCAAGCCGTACGACGCGCTGATGGCGGAGCTGCGCGAGAAGATCCTTCCCGGCATCACGCACTGGAACCACCCCTCGTTCTTCGCCTACTTTTCGATCACCGGCTCGCAGGCCGGCGTGATCGGCGAGATGCTCAGCGCGGCGTTGAACATCAACGGCATGCTCTGGCGCACGTCTCCCTCGGTGACGGAGCTGGAGACGCTCGTCCTGCGCTGGCTGCGCGACGCGCTCGGATTGCCGTCCAATCTTTTCGGCATCATCAACGACACCGCGTCGATCAACGTCTTCCTCGCGCTCGCCGCCGCACGGGAGTCCCTCGGCCTGAACATCCGCGGTGAAGGCATGACCGGCCGCGATCTGCCGCCGCTGAAGGTCTACATCTCCGAGCTGACGCATTCGTCCGCCGAGAAGGGCGCGCTGGCGCTCGGATTCGGTCAGAAGAATGTCGTGAAGATTCCGGTCGACGACGCGCTGCGCATGCGCCCCGACGCGCTCGAAGAGGCGATCGCGCGCGACCGCGCCGCGGGCGCGATTCCGTGCGTGATCGTGGCCACGGTGGGCACGACCTCGTTCGCATCGGTCGATCCGATCCGCGCCATCGGCGAGATCGCCGCGCGCGAGAAGATCTGGTACCACGTCGACACCGCGTACGCCGGCTCGGCGATGATCTGTCCCGAGCTGCGCGAGAAGTGGGACGGCATCGAGCTCGCCGACTCGATCGTCGTCAATCCGCACAAGTGGCTCTTCACGCAAGTCGACTGCAGCGTGCTCTACACGCGCCGTCCCGACGTCCTGCGCGACACGTTCTCACTCGTGCCCGAGTACTTGAAGACGACCGACACCGCCGAGGTCAACTACATGGATTACGGCCTCCAACTCGGACGCCGCTTCCGCGCGCTGAAGTTCTGGATGGTGCTGGAGCACTACGGTCTGGAGCGCATGCGCGCCGTGATCCGCGATCAGATTTCGTTCGCGCAGCGCCTTGCCGCGGAGCTGCAGAAGCGTGACAACATCGAGCTCCTCGCGCCGCCGTCGTTCAGTGTGGTGGTCTTCCGCAAGAAGGACGAAGACACGATGGCCCTGCTCGAACGGATCAACGCCAGCGGCGACGTCTTCGTCTCGCACACCAAGCGCGGCGACGACTACGGCATCCGCGTCGCCATCGGCAACGGCGCCACGGAGTGGCGGCACGTAGAGCGGATTTTGAGCTTCCTGTAGCCATGTACGATCCAGGCCTGACCGTCCGTCGAAGCGCGAGCCGAGTACTTTGCCGGTATCGGGATTCGCGCCGGATGGCGGATATGGAGACAAGTGGGTCCGGTTGAAGGTGGGGCGCTTCGCGATTTCCTTTCCGAACACGCAATCGCGCGTTCGCGCCGTCAAGCTTCACGACATTCATCACATCCTCACGGAGTACGCGACCACCTGGATCGGGGAGGCGGAGATCGGGGCGTGGGAGATCGCGTCAGGGTGCGGAAGGCACTATCCGGCCTGGTTCCTGAACTTCGGGGCGCTCGCGATCGGACTGGTCCTCGGTCCGAGGCGAGTCCGCGCGGCCTTCATTCGAGGACGTCATAGCCGCAATCTGTACGCGGGCCAATTTGACGACAGCCTTCTCGATCGTACCGTCGGGGAGCTGCGCGAACAGCTGATGATTCCCGACCGCGCCCCGCGTGCGTCATTGAAGGACGAGCTCGCGTGGATCGGTTGGAGCGCGACCTCGGTGATGGTGTCGCTGTTGCCTTACGTCGCTGCCGCCGGATTGGTGGTGCTGTTCCTGAGGTAGTATTTTGCGGTGCGCCGACTGCTTCTGCTGGTTCTTGCCGGCAGCGCGCTGGCGCAATCGCCGGACATCAGCCAGAAGCTGCGCGAGGCGCAGCAGGCGTTTGGCGCCGGGGATTGCGGCCGCGCGCAGGCGACCCTCCGCGAAGTCCTCGCCGCCGATCCGAAAAATTTCGTCGCGCATCTGCTCACCGGGCATTGCCTGCTGCGCGGGAAGGACTACGGCGCCGCGGCCGGCGAGTTCCGCCGCGCATTGGAGATCCGAGCCGACGCGCAGCCGGCGCTGTCAGGACTGATCCAGGCCTACGCCCTGTCCGGCGATCGGGCGCAGCGCGATGCGGAGATCGAGCACGTCCGTGCGTTGATCAACGCCGGCAAGCTGCCGACGACGTTGCGTTTCGTGCGCGAGCAGTTTGCCGCCGGCGACCGCACTGTGACCGCGAACGAGTATCCGTACGTGTCGCTCTTGCGCAGCCGCTATGTTTTCGAAGTGGCGGGCGCGCAGCAGTTGGAGCTGATTTTCCGCGAGAGCGGTACGGCGGCGTTCTCGCTGGTCTCCGGCGAAAAGACGCTGCGCGTGTATCCGCGCGGCGAGCCGGCATACGAACAGGTGGTGGCGGACGTGAAGGCCGCGCTCGCGGGGAAGACGCTCTCCGCGGGGGACTACACTCTCGCCGCGACGCCGGCTGTCGTCGAGCCGTTCCCGATCACGGCGGATGATCCTTCGGACGCGCGCCTTCGACAGCTCACGATCGAGTACATCGCCCATTCCTGTTTCCGCATCCACACCGCACGCGGCTCGCGCATCCTCATCGATCCGTTCGCGAGCCGGGTCTGGCTCGGCTACGCCTTCCCGGCGCGACTGGCGGCCGACGCCGTCCTCATCACCCATCCGCACTACGATCACGACGCCGACGTTCTCCTCGGCGGTCAGCCGCCTCCCTGGGCGCCGCGCCGTCCGCGTGCTGCGCGACCCGGGCGCCTACACGCTCGCGGATGCAACGATCACCGGCATTCGCGGGAAACACGCCGATCCGTGGGGGAAAGAGTTCGGGCAAACCAACACCATCTGGCTGCTCGAGCTGGACGGCTTGAGAATCGCGCACCTCGGTGACAACGGTCCGTTGACCGAAGCGAATCTGAAGGAATTAGGACGCGTCGACGTCCTGATGATTCCGATCGACGCGAAACATCACATCCTCAAAGAACCGGAGATCGAGGCGATCCGCAAGGCACTGCATCCGCGGATCCTGATCCCGATGCACTACCGGATTTCCGACCTCGAGTCCTCCGGGGATAGTCCGGAGGACCTCGGCGAGATCGGCCCGTGGCTCGCCGGCCAGCAGAATGTCGTTCAGTTGGAGAGCAATCGCGCGACCTTCACGGCCGGCTCCCTGCTGCCCGCGCAGATGGTCGTCGTGTTCGCTCACTCGCCGACGGTTCGGCCCTGAATCACGCCGACCACCGCATCCCCGAACGCCTCGAGCTTCGCGTCGCCGATGCCGTAGATTCCGCGCAGCTCGTACAGCGTCGCCGGGCGGATGCGGGCGAGCTCGCGCAGCGTGCGGTCGCTGAAGATGACGTAGGGCGGGACGCCGCGCTCTTCGGCCTCGCGGCGGCGCCAGACGCGCAGCGATTCGAAGAGATCGCGATCGTATTCGCCGAGCTCTTCGAACGGTCTGCGTGCCGGCCGGGGAGCGCCGGCATCCTTCTTCCGTACGGCCGGCTGGCGCAGCTTCACTTCCGCGAAGCCGCGCAGCACTTCCCTTGCGCGCGTGCCGAGGCGGAGGATCGGGTATTCGCTGTCGCTTTGGACGAGAAAGTCCTGCGCGATCAGCTGATAGATCCACTCGCGCACGTCCTGGCGCGTGTGGCCCTTCAACAGTCCGTAGGTTGACAATTGATCGTGCTGGCGCTCGCGGATCTTCTCCGTGTCTTCGCCGCGCAACACGCCGACGACGTGCGAGACGCCCCACGACTCGCGCACGCGATAGACACACGACACGATCTTCTGCGCCACCGTCAGCGCGTCTTCGACTTCTTCTGTTTCGCCGAGGCAAATGTCGCAGGCGTGGCAATCTCCGGTGAAGCGCTGGCCGAAATACTCGACGAGCGCGCGATGGCGGCAGTTCGCGCCGGAGCAGTAGCGGTCCATGTCGTTGAGGTGGCGCTGGAGCGAGTCGGCATTCGAGTCGCTCTGCAGCATCGACTTCCAGAGCATCAGGTCGGCGCCGGAGTAGAGCAGCACGCACTCCGCCTCGAGTCCGTCGCGGCCCGCGCGTCCCGACTCCTGCTGATAGTGCTCGACCGACTTCGGCATCGCCGTGTGCAGCACGAAGCGGACGTTCGAGCGGTCGATGCCCATCCCGAACGCCACCGTCGCCACGACGAGATCGCACTGCTCGTTCGCGAACGCGTCCTGCGCCGTGGCCCGCTCTTCCTGCGAGAGTCCGGCGTGATAGGCGACGGCGTGATGGCCGCGCTTCTTCAGCTTCTCCGCGAGCGAGTCGACGTCTTTGCGGCGGATGCAATAGATGATGCCGGCCTCGCCGCGGTGCCGCTCGATGACGTCGAGCACCTGCTTCGCTTCGTCGTGCCGCGGCAGCACGCGATAGGTGAGGTTGGGGCGGTCGAAGTCGCCGACGAGGACAAGTGGATCTTTTAATCCGAGTTGCGCGGCGATATCCCGCCGCACTTCCGGCGTCGCCGTCGCGGTGTAGGCGTGCATCGACGCGTCGGGAAACTCGTCGCGCACCGCGCGGAGCTGCCGATACTCCGGACGGAAATCGTGGCCCCAGTGGCTGATGCAATGCGCCTCGTCGATGGCGAACGTGCGCACGTTCGCGCGCCGCAGAAACTCGCGAAAGTGCGGCACAGCGAGCCGCTCGGGCGAGACGAAGAGCAGCTTCACGTCGCCGCGCAGCACGTCGCGCTCTACGGCGCGTAGCTCCAGCGAGTCCTGCGAGCTGTTCATCTGCGCCGCCGCAACGCCGCAGGCAATCAATCCGTCGACCTGGTCTTTCATCAATGAGATGAGCGGCGAGACGACGACCGTGACGCGATCCTGCAGCACCGCCGGCGCCTGATAGCAGAGCGATTTGCCGCCGCCGGTCGGCATGACGACGAGCGAGTCGCGCGAGTCGAGCGCGGCCAGCATCGCCTCTTCCTGCAGCGGGCGGAGGGTGTCGTATCCCCAATGCTTGTCGATGAGCTCGAGGAGGCGGGCCTTCACTGCTTGCAATGGTACCTCGGCGTGACAAAATCGCGCCCGCATGCACGCCATCCGCGCCTCGGCCGCACACGCGGCCGCCATCGATGCGATCGCGCAGCTCCTCGGGAAGCTGCGCATCGACTCGATGTTCGTCGGCAACGTTGCGCGCTCGGCGTGGCTCGGCAGCGAAGTGAACACAGGCTCGATTGATGTGCTCGCCTTGATGAACGCGCCGCAGAAGAATCAGCTGGCGATGATGGCGTCGAACCGCGGCTTCCGCGTGGAGAAGCACGAGATCGAGCAGAGTGAAGAGCTGGATCTTGTGCCTCTGAACTTCGGCGACGTGCGGGTGCACGTGCTGCTGGCGAGCAACGCGCTTTACGGACGGATGATGGCGAATGCGCGGCCGGCGCAGGAGATTCGCGTCGCGGCGGCGGAGGATCTCGCGCTGATGCTGCTCGTGGCCGAAGATGCGGAGGCGGTGCGGCAGCTCATGGAGTTGCCGGAGTTCGACCGCGGCGCATTCGATGAACGACTGATCTCGATCGGATTGGGGGCGATGGCGGGATGAAGTGGATCGACCGACAGGAAGCGCTCGACGCCGCGCTGGACCGCCTCGCCGCGGAGCAGCAGATCGCGGTCGATACCGAGGCGGACTCGCTGCATTCGTATTTTGACAAAGTCTGTTTGATCCAGATCTCGTTGCCGGACGAGGACCTGATCGTCGATCCGCTGGCGCAAGTCGATCTGAATCGTTTCGGCGACGTGCTCGCGAATCCGGCGATCACGAAAGTCTTTCACGGCGGCGACTACGACCTACGGATCATGCATCGCGACTTCGGCTTCGTGGTCCGCAATCTGATCGACACTTCCATTTGCGCGCAGCTCCTCGGCTACGAAGCGATCGGTCTCGCGGCGCTGCTCGAGCGCCACTTCGGCGTGAAGCTGAACAAGACCCATCAGCGCGCGGACTGGTCGATGCGGCCGCTGCCGCCGGACATGCTCGAATACGCGGCGACGGACACGCATCATCTCGCCGCGCTCGCGGCGAAGCTGCGCGAGGAGCTGATCGCGCTGGGGCGGTGGGAGTGGGCGCTCGAGGAGTTCGCGCGGCTCGAGAACGTGCGCTATCGCGAGAACGACGAGGACTCCGAGCCGTGGCGCAAAGTCAAGAACATCGGCGGGCTCGATCGACGCTCGCTCGCGGTCGTGCGCGAGATTTACGAGTGGCGCGACAAGCTCGCGCGCAAGGCCGATCGACCGCCGTTCAAGGTGCTCGGCAATGACGCGATCGTCGAGATCGCGAAAGCGAAGCCCGACTCGCCGCGCGAGCTCGCGAACGTCAAGCCGCTCTCGCGCTATCACTCCGAGCGCTATGGGCGCGACCTCGTGCAGGCAGTGCGGCGCGTGCTCGAGATCCCGGAAGCCGAGCTGCCGGAGAAGAACCCGCCGAAGCCGTGGATCCGCGACAAATCGCTCGAAGCGCGCATTGATCGATTGAAGAAGATACGCGACCGCGTCGCGGCGGAGCTGAAGATCGATCCATCCGTCGTTGGGCCGCGGCACGTGTTGGCGGGAGTGGCCACGAGCGGAACGCTGGACGTGCCGACGATGCGGGAGTGGCAGAAGAAGGTGATCGGGAAGGACTTGCTGGCGGCGCTGGAGCCGGAGCGAAAACTGTTCTGATCTACAATCCCGCGGCAATGGAACGCGTCACCGAATACGAGGTCATCATCATCGGCTCCGGCCCCGCGGGCTGCACCGCGGCGCTCTATCTCTCCCGCGCGAACATCACGTGCCTCGTGCTCGAAGGCATGCAGCCGGGCGGGCAGCTCACCATCACCACGGACGTCGAGAATTACCCCGGATTCCCCGAGGGGATTCTCGGGCCGAAACTGATGGAGCTCATGCGGCTGCAGGCGGAGCGCTTCGGCGCGAAGTTCGCGCCGCTCGAGCCGGTCGAGCGCGTGAACTTCCTCACGCATCCGCTCGAAGTCCAGACCGATCAAAAGCTCTATGTCTCTCCCGCCGTCATCGTGGCTTCGGGAGCCTCGGCGAAGCAGCTCGGACTCCCGAGCGAGCAGGCGCTGCAGGGCTTCGGCGTGTCGTACTGCGCCACGTGCGACGGATTCTTCTTCAAGCAGAAGAACATCGTCGTCGTCGGCGGCGGCGACTCGGCGATGGAGGAGGCGACGTTCCTCACGAAGTTCGCGAGCAAAGTCACGATCGTGCATCGCCGCGAAGAGATGCGCGCGTCGAAGATCATGCAGGAGCGCGCGCTTGCGAATCCGAAGATCGACTTCATCTTCAACACCACGGTCGATGAAGTGATCGGGACGAAAGAGAACGGCGTGAAGTCGCTCAAGCTGCGCAACCTGGTCACGAGCGAAGTGACGGATCACGAAGCGCAGGGCCTCTTCGTCGCCATCGGCCACACGCCGAACACCGATCCGTTCAAGGGGCAGCTCAACCTCGACCAGGCCGGCTACATCAAGCTGCCGCACGCGCACTCGACCGTGACGAACATCCAGGGCGTCTTCGCCTGCGGCGATGCCGTCGATCACATCTACCGGCAGGCCGTGACCGCGGCGGGATCGGGATGCCAGGCCGCGCTCGACTGCGAGCGCTGGCTCACGCACGAGCGCATCACCGAACGCTGGGACCTACCCAAGGGTGAGGAAGAGCGCGTCGAGTAGTTACGCGACCCGGTCGCGAGCGCCTTTTTTACCCGATTTCCGCGCGCAGTTCGCGCAGCAGTAGAACGTTCCGTCCGCCTCGATGCCGTGGCCGATGACCATGCATCCGCAGTGCGCGCACTTTGGCGCGAGCTTGTGAATCGCGCACTCGAAGCTGTCGAACGTCCCATTGCCGCCCGGGCCGGTGACGGTGAAGGCTTTGTCGTAGTCGTTGCCGCAAACGTCGCACTTTGCCATGCGGAGGTTGCGGTGCAACAAGAAGGCCTGTGGAGCGGCGGGCTCTCAGCCCGCCGAAAAAGAAAACGGCGGGCTGAGAGCCCGCCGCTCCACAGTCGCTGAAGCGACTTCTAGAATGCGTTGAGGATGTACTCGAGCGGATTCACCGGATTGTTGTTCACGCGCACTTCGTAGTGCAGGTGCGGTCCGGTGGAGCGGCCGGTGGAGCCGACGTAGCCGATCACGTCGCCGCGCTTCACGCGCGAGCCGGGACGGATGGCGAAGCTGGAGAGGTGGCCGTAGCGCGTCGAGTAGCCGTAACCGTGCGAGATATAGATCACGTTGCCGTAGCCGTTCGCCCACTCCGCCTTCACGACGATGCCGTCGGCAGGCGCGCGGACCGGCTGGCCGACCGCGGACGAGATGTCGACGGCGTTGTGCTGGCCGGCTTCGCCCGTGAAGGGATCGGAGCGGCCGCCGAAGCCGTCGGTGAGGATGCCGCGAACCGGCGCGACGGAAGGGGTGGAGGAGAGAAGGCGGGACTGCGCGATGAACTTCTGTTCGAGCGCGTTGAGGTCTTTCTGCAGGCGGTGCGAGCGGAACGCCATCTTATCGACGTCGTCGCGATACGGATTCCCGGTCAGCTCGTCATTGCGGAGACCGCCGGTACCGCCCTGGCTCGCCTCGTCGAGGGTCGTGATGCCGGCGTAGATCGCCAGCTTGCGGGTCCGGTCTTCCACGGTCCGCAGCTGCGTGCGCAGCGACTCGACCGACTTGCTGAACTGCTCGTTGGAGGTCTGCAGCTCGCGGTTTTCGTGGCGCAGTTTCGAAAGCTCGTGCGTCTGGGAGAGTGAGGTGAAGTACTGGACCGAGAAGAACGTCGACAGGCAAAGAGACGACGTGACGAGGGAGAGGATGGAAAAGAGGAACCGGTGCGACACCTTCAACTTTCGGAATTTGGCCCGCGCGTGCGGGACAAAGATGATCGTTGAATAGCGATTATCCATTCGTACTCCCCTGTGACCGATAAGTGAACTACTGAACCGTTGGGCCGGTTGACGTGAGGGCGTATTTTGTTGAAACGGGTAGGGCGAGTCAACCCAAAAAGCACCCAATCTTGGAGCCTCAGCAATAAACGCAAACCCACGGAAATGAAGCACTTGGAGGCCAAAATTATGGTGCAACACCATAAAGCATCCGTATGACGAGACGTTCTCGTCCATAATCGCAAATAACGATGTGTTAGGCAGGAAATTGCGGCGTGATGAGCGTCACTCGGTGAAGTGAAAGTGGCAAATCAAAAAATGGAAAGCAGAAATCAAAAAGCCGGATGGCAGATGACAGAAGTGGGAGGGGCGGCGGGGCCCTCTACCCATCTGCTCTCTGCCCACGGACGGGTGGGGTGAGTACAATCCGCCCACCATGCGCACCGGCTGGGATCAATACTTCATGGGGATCGCCCACCAGGCGGCGACGCGGGCGACTTGCCTGCGCAAGCACGTCGGGGCGGTGATCGTCCGCGACCGCACCGTCCTCTCCACCGGCTACAACGGCTCGATCCGCGGGCTGCCGCACTGCGAAGACGCCGGCTGCGTCGTGGAGGACGGGCACTGCGTCACGACCGTGCACGCCGAGGCCAATGCGATTCTGCAGGCGGCCAAGAATGGGGTGTCGGTGGACGGCGCGGAGCTGTACACGACGGCCTCCCCCTGCTGGAACTGCTTCAAGCTCATCGCCAACGCCGGCATCCGCAAGATCTTCTACGGCGAGTTCTATCGCGACGAGCGCTCGCGCGAGACGGCGGCGAAGATCGGGATCGAGCTCGTGGATTTGCAGATGCCGGCCGGCGCGTTGAAGTGACGGCATGCTCGTCCTCGCTGCCGACACGTCCCTTCCCATCCTCTCCGTTGCATTGATCCAAGACGACGCGCTGATCGGCGCGCTGGCGATGGAGGGGAAGGGCTCGCGCAACGAGAAACTCCTGCCGTCGATCGACTGGCTGCTCACCGAGAACGCGATCGACCGCAAACAGATCGATCTCTTCGCCGTGACGCGCGGCCCCGGCTCGTTCACTGGCGTGCGCATCGGCCTCGCGACGATGCAGGGACTCGCGCTTGCGCTGCAGCGTCCCGTCTGCGCGATGTCGACGCACGAGGCCATCGCGCACGGCACGCGCGGCCGCGTCACGATTCGCGACGACGCGGGGCGCGGCGAGTTTTACGTCTCGCTGTTCGAGGACGGCCGCGAAGTCGTAGCACCGCATCTCGCGCGCGAGGTTTCGGGCGAGAACATCATCAATGTCAGTGACTTCATGCAGCGCGACAACGTAGCGCTGCGCTGCGCGCGTCGCGCGATGACGATCAGCGACGAAGCGCGCTATCGCGATGTGACGCCGATCTATGTCCGCCTTGCCGAAGCCGAGGTCAAACTCCAGCAGAAGCAACATGCCTAGCGGCGTCGTGATCGCGTCCGCCACCCGCGGAGACCTCGGCGCGATCCACCGCATCGAAAGCGACTCGTTCCCCGCTCCCTGGCGCCGCGAGTTTTTCGAGAACGAGCTCACCGCCGACTGGCGCTACTGCCGCGTCGCGAAGCGCGGCGGTGCGCTCGTCGGATATCTCTTCGCCATGTGGTTCTTCGACGAGATGCACGTCAACAAGATCGCCGTCGTCGCAGCGGAGCGGCGGCAGGGCATCGCCGACGCGCTGATGGCCGACTGCTTCGCCTTCGCGCGAAAGCACGGCGTCAAGACGATCTCGCTCGAAGTGCGCCAGTCGAACGCCGGCGCTCAGGACTTCTACCGCCACCTCGACTTCGAGTCGTCGTACGTGCGGCCGCGGTATTACCCCGACGGCGAAGCGGCAGTGGTGATGACGCGGGAAATTTAGTCGCGCCAGCGCACCGTGTACACGCGCGGCCGCACGAGCTGCTCGCGCAGCGCCGCCGCGACGTCGCTCGCGCTCGTCACCGGCTCCGCTTTGCGCGGCATCGCCGCGAGCTGATCGGGCGTCGGGATGTCATCGCGAATCAGATTCGCGAGCGGGTCGGGGGAGATCCAGCGGCCTTCGAGACCCGCCACTACCTTCAGCAGATCGACCGGTTCGATGACGACGTCGTTGTTCGCTTTCGTGAATCCTTCGACGGCGTACGGCGCGTTGGGAAGGCGGACGACCATTCGCGCGGGGAACGGGTTGTAAATCAGATCCGCCATCTCCGCGAACGACTCCGCGCGACCGGTCTGCGCGTCCATCCGCTCGGCGACCTTCTCTTCCGCGTCGAGCACCGCCTGCACGAGCGGCTGTTCGTCCTCCAGCACCGGCGTCTCGTCGTCCTTGCCGGCGACGAGCGCGGCGAAGAGGTACTTTGCACGTCCCGGCTGATCGTCGAGGTATTGATACAGCGCGCGCACGGCGCGGAAGTAGCGCGTGACGTCGCCGCTCCACGCGTCGAGCTCCTCGTCGAAGCGCCGCTGCTGCTCGCGCGTCACGCGCGTGCTGGTGCCGGGATAGAACGTCAGCTCGCCGCGCTTCACGAACACCGTGAACGCGCAGTCCGAAAAGACGCGCGGCAGGTCGTCCGGCGGAATCACGATCGAGCGCGTCACGCGCTCCAGCGCGCCGCGCTCGCGCTTCATCGTCACCGTCTCCGACTCCGGCGTCAGCCGCGAGAAGCGCGCGCTCCACGCGTCGAGCCCGTGCTGCGCCGCGTCGCGCGCGGCATCGACGCGTTTCTGCGCCCCCGGCGTCTTCGGCTGCAATTCGAAACGCGTTTCCGCCGCGACGGAGACGAAATCGCTCTCGCGTCCGAACTGGATCGTCACTTCATCCTGCACGGGCGGACGACCGCACGCGCAGACCAGAAGCAACAGAGCGGGAAGGAGTTTGCGGGGCGTCATTCTTCACGAATCGCGGCGATCGGATCGAGCCGCGAGGCGATGCGCGCGGGATACCACGTGGCGACGACGGAGAGCACGACCGCGACGATGTTCACGGTGATGAGATCCTGGGCGTCGAGCGTGAACGGCAGGTAGCTGATGAAGTAGGTGTCCTGCGGCAGCGGGACGAGGTGATAGCGGTTCGCCAGCCAGGCGAAGCCGGCGCCGATGATGTTTCCGATGATCGTGCCGCTCAAGCCGATGAGGAGGCCGACCTGCATGAAGAGCGAGAGGATGTTGCCGCCGGTCGCGCCGAGGGTGCGCAGGACGCCGACGGACGGCCGCTTCTCGAGGATCAGCATCGAAAGCGAAGAGATGAGGTTCAGCGCCGCGACGAAGATGATCAGCGAGATCGTCACGAACATCACCACTTTCTCGAGCCGCAAGGCGAGGAAGAGCGGGCGGTTGATCTCCTTCCACGTCTTGAACTGCGCCTGCGGGAACTTCGTCGCGAGCTCACCCTGAATGGCCTCGGCGCGCGCGGTGTCGCCGAACATCTCGATCGCCGTCGGCTCGCCGCTCGTGCCGAACAGCGCCGCCGCTTCGCTCTGCTCGATCCAGGCGTCGGTGTTTTCTTCCACACCCGCCTGCACGAGCCGCGTGATGCGGTACTTCTTCCACACCGGCACGGGTCCGAACGGCGTCAGCCGCGTGCGCGGCGCGATGATCGTGATGTAGTCGCGCAGGTCGAGCCCCAGCGAGGCCGCGATTCCGCGCGTGATGTGGATCTGCGGCTCCTTCGCCTTCGCCGCGGGATCGGCAAATGACCGGATCCGCACGGGCTGATGCCTTTGCTGATCCTCGGTGGTCCCATAGCCGATGCCGCTGATGAACGGACGCACGTCGCGCATGCCGAGCTTCTTCGCCGCCGCGACGATCGCATCCGCACCGGCGATCGTGTTTTTCCCCACCGGCTCGACGAGCAGCCCGGGACTCGACTGGATTAATCGCGACTTGATCTGCCCCTGTAATCCCGACAGCACCGCGATCGAGATCAGCAGCGCCGCCACGCCGACGGCGAGGCCGAGCATGCTGATGAGCGAGAGAAAGGCTGTGTGGGCCTGCTTGCGCGCGGCCCACAGATAACGGCGTGCGATGCGCGATTCGAGCGGCATGAATCAGAGGGCTGAGGGCAGAAGGGCAGAGGGCAGGGACACCGTCATCCTGAGCCGCGAAGACGGCGAAGGATCTCGATATTGCAAACTCCTGGCATTTCGAGATCCTTCGTCGCGCTTCGCCGACTCAGGATGACGGGATCCACTGCCCTCTGCCCTCTGCAATCTGCCCTTCTGCCCTCTAGGTCGAAGTCACGGGCGGCGTCGGCTGCTGCGACGGATCAGTCACCGGCGGCGCGGGCGTCACGATCTTTTGCGGCGGCGCTTGCGGCGACACCGCTTCCGCCGGCACCGGCTCGCGATAGCCCGTCGGCGTTCCCTGGAACTGGATCGACTCCTTCCAGTGCTTCGCCGGATAGAGCTCGATCAGCGCGAGATGGGTGAGCTTCGAGTCGAGGATGCGCGGGTTCACGCGCACGCTGAGCAGCGACGGATTGATCTTGTACGCCTTCGCGTAAAGCTTCACCGCCTTGTCGAGGTGCTCGCGCTTCTCCTCGATCAGGCCGAGCTGGAAGAGCGCTTCGCCGTGGCCCGGCTTGTAGTGGACCGTGCGATAGAACGCGCGGGTCGCGCCCGACTCATCGCCGCGATTCGCGCGGACCACGCCGAGGTTGTACCAGGCCGGGTAGAAATCGCCGTTGGCGTTGATCGCGCGCTCGAACTCGCGCTCGGCGTCCTTCGGAAATCCCTTCTGCACCAGCAGCATCCCGAGCTCGTTGTGCGCGGCGGCCGAGTTCGGATTCGCGCGCACGTCGTCGAGCGCGCGCGAGATCGCCGCGTCGAGGTGCGAGCCGGTGTTGAGGTACTTCGCGTAGAACGGGTTCTCGTACGAATCGCGATCTCCGCGGAGCTCGGCGATTTCCGCGCAGCCGAACATCGTCAGCGCGGCGACAGCAATGATGAGGAGACGTTTCATTCGATCTAGTCCTGAAGTGGTTTCGCTTTCAGCTTCACCTTCCCGTCGACGGTCTCGACGCGGAAGGCGACGCTGCTCACGTGATATTTCTCGCGGAGCGTTTCGCTCTGCTTCTGCACCATGACGGCCAGTTGGTCCATCGTGACATTCGTGGCCTTGCCGAGCTTGAAATGCTCCATCTCGATCAGCTCGTACAACTTCCGAATCTGTTCTCCATTGGCACCGGGCGCCATCTTTACATACGGATCGGCCCTCTCCGACGTTACGCTCGGGGACGGCGGGGCGGCTCCGGCCGCTGCCGCTCCGCAGCGGGCGCGTTCATGGCCCGCTGCCGCGTGCGGAAGTCGAGCGGCCCTTCCTCGCGCTCGCGGATCTTGCGCGCCCACATCTCGCGAAACTGGTTGTAGCGCGACAGGATCGTGTTGAAGCGGAAGCGGCGCGTATTGTCGCGCATCTTCTGCTTGCTGATCTCGTGGATGCGGGCCTCGATCTGGTGACGGTCGAAGCTCGGCGGGATCTTGATGATGTTCGTGAAGAACTGGTCGTACTTGTTCTTCAGCCGCCGGATGTCTTCTTCCAGCTTTTCGAGCTCTTCGTCCTGTTTGATCACGGCTTACACTGTCTAACAGTATGGCAAAAACCGCCGTCGCGTCCGCAGATTCCGCCTTGCGGACCATTCCGTCCGTCGAGCGCATCCTTTCGTCCTGGACGCCGCTCGTGGAGGCCTTTGGACGGGAGCGGGTCAAGGAGCACGTCGTCGAATACCTCGGCGCTTTGCGTGAGTCGCGCGCGCCGTACGACGAAGCCGCCGCGCGCGATGCCGTCGGCGCGTCGCTCGCCACCGCGACCTCTTCGACGCTCCGCCGGGTGATCAACGCCAGCGGAGTCATCATTCACACGAACCTCGGGCGCGCGCCGATCGACGAAGCCGTCTGGTCCGAGGCCGAGGAGATCGTGAGCGGATACTCGAACCTCGAGTTCGACCTCGAGCGCGGCGAGCGGGGAGCGCGCGACGAACATCTGACAGCGCTCTGTCGTGAACTCTTCGGATGCGAAGCCGCGGTGCTGACGAACAACAACGCCGCGGGGACGATGCTCACGCTCGCCGCGGTCGCGGCGGGGAAGGAAGTGCTGGTCTCGCGCGGCGAGCTCGTGGAGATCGGCGGCGCCTTCCGCGTGCCGGACGTCATCCAGCAGGGCGGCGCGAAGCTGCGTGAAGTCGGCACGACGAACCGCACGCGGACGCGCGACTACGCGGAGGCGATTTCGAAGAAGACCGCGGCGATCCTGCGCGTGCACCGCTCGAACTTCGACATCGTCGGCTTCACCGAAACGCCCCCGATCGCGGAGCTGGTCGGTGTGGCGCGCGCCTCCGGCGCGCCTTTGGGCGGGGGCGCGCCGGAGGCGCGCACTACACGGCGGAAGCGCATCCCGTTGCTCTACGACGAAGGCTCCGGCCGCATCGTCGATCTCGCAACGTACGGCTTCGCCTCCGCGCCCACCATCCGCGAGCTGATCGCGGCGGCGTCGACGCCGTCACCTGTTCCACCGATAAGCTGATCGGCGCAACGCAGGGCGGTTTGATCGTTGGAAGCGAAGCGATCATCGGAAAGATCCGCAACCATCCGCTGATGCGCGCGCTGCGCGTCGGGAAAGAAACGTACGCCGTCGTCGCGGCGACGCTGCGCGCGTTCGCGACGGAGAAGCACGAGGAGCGCATCCCGATCTATCGCATGCTCGCCACGCCGCTCGACACGCTGCGCGCGCGGGCGGAGTCGCTGACGCGCGACACGAACGCACGTGTGATCGACTCGCAATGCGCGCTCGGCGGCGGGACGACGCCGACGGAGACGATTCCGTCGATCGCCATCGAAGTCGACGGCAATGCGAACGAGCTGTATGCGCGCTTCCTGCGCGAAGCCATCGTCGGCCGCATCGTGAACGACCGCTTCACGCTGGAGGTTCGGACGCTGCTGGGGCCGGACCTTCCGCGCTGCCAAAAAGCATTGTCTGAATCTGCGCGCGCGACTCGGTGAGCAATCGCTCTTTGTCGCGCACGCGCAGTCCTTCCGTCGGCAGCACGGTTCCCACCTTGATCGTCACGCGTCCCGGCCGGATGAGCCGCGACTTCGCGTTGTAGACGTCGTAGGTGCCGTCGATCGCGACCGGAATGATCGGACGGTCCGATTTCAACGCCAGCAGGAATGCGCCGCTCTTGAATTCGCGCATGGCCCGCTCGCGCGAGCGTCCTTCCTCGGGGAAGATCACGATCGTGTTGCCTTTGCGGATGCGCTCCACTGCGAGATCGAACGATGCCTTGGCCTTGCTCTTGTTCTTGCGATCGATCGGGATGAACCCGGCCCGCGCGATCGACCAGCCGAAGATCGGAATCTTGAAGAGGCTTTGCTTGGCCATGAAGCGGATCGGCTGCGGGATCGCCGTGAAAATGCAGGGGATGTCGAAGTAGCTGTGGTGATTCGCGACCAGCACGTACCGCTTGTCGGGGTCGATGGCTTCGAGGTTTTCCGTGCGCAGGTCAATGCCCGCCGCGCGGACGATCGAGCGCGCCCAGAGGCGGACGATTTTTTCGATGAGCGGCGACGTGTTCCGGAACAGCGCGATGATGGTCACGGCACTCGAGAGCGGGATGGTGACGGCGACGGCGGCGATCGCAACCCAGAACGTGCGTAGCATGTGCGGTGTTTTATAGATTGAGATGGTGCTGCTCCGCTACTCGACCCCGTTCGACTGGCCGATGATCTCGGGCTGGCTGCGCGCGCGTGCGATCGAGGGAGTGGAGCGCGTGGACGACGATGCCTACGTCCGCGGCGGCGTGGTGGTGCGGCACGATGCGGGTCGCCAAGGCGTGTGGTGCGCGCCTCCGGCGCGCCTCCAAACCACTCGCCTCTTCGATCTCGACGCCGATCCCGCCGCGATCCGCAAAACGTTCGCGAAGGATCCGCTGCTCGCGCCGCTGATCCGCAAGCGCCCCGGCGTGCGCGTGCCCGGCGCGTGGGATCCGTTCGAGCTGGCGGTGCGCGCGATCGTGGGGCAGCAGGTGAGCGTCGCCGCGGCGCGCACGATCCTCGGCCGCATCGCCGCCGTGCACGGCTTCGTGCCGGAGCGGCTCGCGGAGGTGACGATCGACGGCATGCCGCGCAAGCGCGCGGAAACGATTCAGCGTCTTGCGCGGGCGGTCGCTGCGCACGGCGAACTTCCGGCGGATTTGACCTCCATCGCGGGCATCGGCCCGTGGACCGCAAACTACATCGCGATGCGCCTCGGCGATCGCGACGCCTTTCCCGCGGGCGATCTCATCCTGCGCCGCCACGCCGGGAATCTCACGGAGCGCGAGCTCCTTCGACGCGCAGAAGCATGGCGGCCCTTCCGGGCCTACGGAGCAATGCTGCTATGGACTACTTCAGCTACCTAGACTCGCCGGTCGGCAACCTCCTCCTCTCGCGCAACGAGCACGGCATCACGTCGATCTCGTTCCGCGGCACGCCGCACGACGACTGGACGCCGAACGACGCTGTGTTCGACGACGTGCGCGAACAGCTGCGCGCGTACTTTGCGAAAGAGCTGCGCGTGTTCAACCTCCCGCTTGCGCCGCGCGGCACGCCGTTTCAGCTCGACGTCTGGCGCGCGCTCCGCGCGATCCCGTACGGCGAAACGCGCTCGTACGCCCAGATCGCCCGCGCCATCGGCAAGCCCGAGGCCATCCGCGCCGTCGGCGCTGCCAACGGCGCGAACCCGCTCCCGATCGTCGTGCCGTGCCACCGCGTCATCGGCTCGAACGGCTCGCTCACCGGCTTCGGCGGGGGGCTGCCGGCGAAGCGGTTTCTGCTCGATTTGGAGCTGTACGTCTAGGAGTGCGGTAGCGGAGCTACCGCTTTGGGATCTTGCCTAAAGCGGTGGCTCGCGCCACCGCACTCCTAAATCACCCTTCCGGATAAAACACGAACAACCGCCCGCCCTCCGCCGCCCTTGGCGAGTGTGACGAGCCGGCCGGGTAGTGTACGAACGTGCCGGCGGGGAGGATCGTGCCGCCGTCGTCGAACTCGCCTTCGAGGACGTACATCTCTTCCGGTCCGGGCACGTGATAGTCGATCCCGGGCCACTGTGCGCCGGGCGGGAAGTCGACTTCCAGCGCGCGGCGGGCGCCTTCGCGCCACAGCTCGCGCACCTGCACGCCGTTGCCCGGCGTTCGCTCTTCGAGCGTCGTGCCGAGGACCATGCCGGTGAGATTCGGCGTGTTCGTTGTCGTGAGTCCGAGGGTCTGCTTGATGCGCTCGATCTGCGCGAGATGCCGCTCGTCGTGATTGGCGATGCGCTCGTACATCTGCGCGACCGTGAGCACGCCGTACATTGGATGGCGTCCCGTGCGCGCGAGCTCTTCGTCCGTGAGGCGCGCTTTCAGCGCGAGGTTCGCGCGGCGGTGAAACCAGAACTGCTCGAGCAGCTCCGAAAGCGGCTCGCCGCGCCGATGCACGTTCGCGATCCATTCGGCTTGCGACAGCGCCGGCACATCCGCGCCCGGCGTCGCCAGCGCGGTACGAATTCGCACGGCGTAGACGATCTCGAGATCGCCGAGATGCGCGATCACGTCGAGGATCGACCACTTCCCTTCGCCTTCGACGCGGCGCAGTTCGTCTTCAGCGATTCCGTGGATGGCGAGCAGCAGTCGCGATTGAAACTCGTTCATGGACTGCGAATTCTGCCCGCATGCGGCCCTCGAAGCCAGCTCATACTTGAGATAGACTTCATGAGCACCGGTCATGAAAGTCGAATTGCGCCATCTGCAGCTCGTCGACGCGATTACGTCCGAGGGAAGCGTCACGCGCGCCGCGGAGCGGCTCAATGTCACGCAGTCGGCGCTCAGCCATCAGCTGCGCGAGATCGAAGACCGGCTCGGCACGCCGCTCTTCCTCCGCGTCAACCGCCGCCTCGCCCTCGCGCCTGCCGGTCAGCGGCTGCTCGCTTCCGCGCAACGCGTGCTCGCGGACATCCGCGCGGCCGAGGAAGACATCGCCCGGCTGGCGAATCACCAGGACGGCGTCATCCGCGTCAGCACGGCCTGCTACACCTGTTACTCGTGGCTCCCGCCGCTGCTCACGCCCTTCCACCGGCGCTTCCCGCGCGTCGACGTCGAGATCGTTCCCGAAGTCTCGCGCAGCGCGACCGAGGCGCTGCTCGAACGGCGCATCGACCTCGCGCTCGTCCACGAAATCCGCCGCGACCCGCGCCTGCAATTCGCGCCTGTGTTCGAAGACGAGATCGTCGTGGTCGTGCCGAAAGGTCACGTGCTGGCGAAGAAAACGTTCGTCACGCCGGAAGATCTCGCGAACGAACACGTGATCCTCCACACGCCCGCGGACGACAGCTTCTTCGCGCGCCAGATCCGCGCCGCGGGCGTGCGTCCGCGAAAGTTCTCGCAGGTCATGCTCACCGAGGCGATCGTGGAGCTCGTCCGCGCCGGCCTCGGCGTCGCCGGCCTTCCGCGCTGGACCGTCGCCCGCACCGGCGGCATCGTCACCGTCCGCTTCACGAAGAAAGGATTGTGGAGGAAGTGGAACGCGGCGACGCTGAAAGGGGAAGTCGCTGCGCCGCTCGGAACGCTCATCGAGTTGATTCGCGAGCACCGAACTGTTCGCTCGTGAAACACCCGATCCCATATTCGGACACACCCACGCCTGCCTCGTGAGAGACGCGGCATGGCAGCGGCGTTGCCACGCGGGGCCCGCATGGAACAGCTTGGGAAGGATCTTCGCCACAGCATCCGCGCGTTGCGCGCGGAGCCGGGATTCGCGCTCGTCGCGGTCCTGACGCTCGCGTTGGGGATCGGCGCGACGACCGCGATTTTCAGCATCGTGAACGGCGTGCTCCTGCGGCCGCTGCCGCTGCATGATCCTGCGAAGCTGATCATGGTGTGGGAAACGCGGCCCGGCGAACAGGCCGGCGAGGTCGCGTCGCCCGGGACGTTCGTTGAATGGACGCGCCAAACGAAGCCCGTGTTTTCGGATCTGGCCGCGACGTTCGATTGGGAGATGAGTCTCCTCGAAGAAAACGATCCGGAAGTCGTGCGCGCGGGGTACGCGACCGGAACGCTCTTCGCGACGCTGGGCGCGAAACCGTTGCTCGGGCGCGGGCTCACGCCGGCCGACGTCGGCGCGAAGGAGCGGAGCGCCGTCCTCGGCTACGACCTATGGCAGCGGAGATTCGGCGGCGATCCGCGGGCGATCGGGAAGGGGATCACGCTCGGCCGGCGCACGTACACGGTCGTCGGCGTGATGCCGCGCGAGTTTCTTGTGCCGCGCAGCAGGGCCGCGGTGTGGCTGCCGTTCGATCATCTCGACGCGCCGCCGGGACGGTATCTCGTGCCGATCGCGCGGCTCGCGCCCGGAGTGACGGCGGAACAGGCGCAGGCGGCGATGGATGTGATCTCGCGGCGTCTCGCCGCCGCCAACCCGGCGGAGAACGCGAACTGGGGCGCGCATCTCGTTCCCTTGCACGAGGAGGTCGTCGGCAAAGTGCGGCGCGCGCTGCTGATCACGCTCGCCTCGGTTGCGCTGCTGCTCTTGATGGCCTGCGTCAACATCGCGAACCTCTTGCTGTCGCGCGCGGCCGGCCGGGCGAAGGAGATGGCCATCCGCGCGGCGCTGGGTGCGTCGCGAACGCAGCTCGTGCGTCAGTTGCTGACGGAGAGTCTCGTGCTCGCCGTGCTCGCCGGAGCGTGCGGAGCGTTTCTCGCCCACTGGATCACGCAGCTTTTCGTCCGCTTCCTCCCCGAATCGATGATGCTGCCGCGGATGAGCGAGATCGCCGTCGATGGACGGGTGCTCGCGGTGACCGCGCTCGTTTCGATCGTGACCGGCGTGTTGTGCGGTCTCGCGCCCGCGCTCGAAGGCTCGCGGACGAATCTTCGCGCGGGCCTGACCTCGAGCACGCGCGGCTCGAGCCAGGACCGGCATCGCAAGGGGACGCGGAGCACGCTCGTGGCGGTCGAATTCGCCGTCGCCGCGTTGCTGCTGGTCGTCGCGGGATTGCTCGTCAAGACCTTTGCGCGGCTGGAGCAGGTCAATCCCGGTGTCCGGCGCGACGGCGCACTGACGATGCGCGTCGTCATGCCGCGCGGTCATCAGGAGCCGGCGCAGCGCAGCGTGATGCTCAACACGATGCTCGAGAATGTGCGCGCCGTTTCGGGCGTGCGCCATGCCGGCGCGGTGATCAGCCTCAGCATGCCGTTCTCGGATGCGCTTACCGCCACGAGCTTCGAGATCGAAGGGCGTCCGAAACCGAAAGCGGGGGAAGAGCCCGCGGCGGACGTGCGGCCGATCGCCGGCGAGTATTTCGCGGCGATGGGCATGCCGATGCTGCGCGGACGCGCCATCGATCCGGAGCGGAACGCGCGCTCGGAAGTCGTCGTGAATGAAGCGTTCGCGGCGAAGTACTTCGCGGGGCAGAACGCGCTCGGCCGGCGCCTGCGATTTTCGTGGGGCGTGGACATCGACGCGGAGATCGTCGGCATCGCCGGCAACGTCCGCGCGTCCGGTCTCGACAAGCCGGCCGCGCCCGCGATTTACATGAGCTATCTCAACGACGAGAAGCCGCAGTTCGTGCTCATCGTCGCATCCTCTCTTTCTCCTGATGTGATGGAAAAACCGGTGGTGCACGCCGTTCGAGCCGCGCATCCGCTCACGCCGATCAACGATGTGCGGCCGCTCGGCGAGCTCGTTTCCGGAACGATCGCGCGGCCCCGTTTCAACGCGGCGATCCTCGCGCTCTTCGCCGCGCTCGGCCTGCTCCTCGCCGCCGTCGGCATCTACGGCGTGCTGTCGTACACGGTGTCGCAGCGCGTGCAGGAGCTGGGGATCCGGATGGCCCTCGGCGCGGGCGCCGCGGATGTCCAACGCCTCGTCGTTCGCGACGGCCTCGCCATCGCCGTCACCGGCATCGCCATCGGACTCGCCGCGGCGGCCGCCGCGACACGCCTCCTCGCATCGCTGCTGCAGGACGTCGATCCGACGGACCCGGCCGTCTTCGCCGGCGTGGCGGTCGCGCTGGCGCTCGTGGCAATCGCGGCGAGCTACATACCCGCACACCGGGCGACGCGGGTCGATCCGATGAGCGCGCTGAATCGGGGTTAGTGTGGAGCGGCGGGCTCTCAGCCCGCCGAAACAGGCCGGCGGGCTAAGAGCCCGCCGCTCCACCAGCAGCGACCGCGCTACAATGCGCCCTCGCAAAAATGGAATTCCTCGCCCCGGTCCTGTGTCGAATCCGATGCAACTAAGGAGAACAACGTGTCCGAGACCCTGATGGCGGACATCGCCGAAGATGTGGGTACGGGTTTGGAGCCGGTCGTCAACGACTTGACCATTCATGTCGCGACGGTCAACGGCTCCGGCTCGCAGTCGTCGAACAACGTGTTGATGCGCTCGATCTTCCAGATGGGCGTGCCGGTCAGCGGGAAGAACATGTTCCCCTCCAACATCGCCGGCCTCCCGACCTGGTTCACGATCCGCGCGAACAAGCACGGCTGGATCGGCCGCAAAAAAGAAGTCGACCTGATGGTCTGCATGAACGCGCAGACCGCGCGCGAAGACGTCGAAGCGCTGCAGGCGGGCTCGCTCTGCATCTACGACGCGCCGCTGAACTGCAAGGCCATCCGCAACGACGTCACGTTCTTCGAAGTGCCGTTCGCGAAGCTCGCCGCCGACCTTTCCGAAGACTCCAAGCTCCGCAAGCTGCTGACGAACATGATCTACGTCGGCATCGTCGCGGAACTGATCGGCATCGAGCGCGACGAGATCCTCACCGCCATCGGCAAGCAGTTCAAGGGCAAGCAGAAGGCAGTCGCCGCGAACGTGGCCGCGATCGACAAGGGCCTCGAGTATGCGAAAGCCAACCTGCCGAAGCAGAACAACTGGCGCGTCGAGCGGATGAACGCGACGCAGGGCAAGATCATCGTCGACGGCAATGCCGCGGCCGCGATCGGCGCGATGTTCGCCGGCGTCACGGTCGTGACCTGGTATCCGATCACGCCGTCGTCGTCGCTGTGCGAGTCGCTCATCGACTACATGAAAGTGCACCGTCTCGATGAGAACGGCAAAGCGACGTTCGCGATCGTGCAGGCCGAGGACGAGCTGGCCGCGATCGGCATGGTGTTAGGCGCCGGCTGGGCGGGCGCGCGCTCGATGACCTCGACCGCGGGTCCCGGCATTTCGCTGATGGCGGAGTTCATCGGCCTCGGCTACTTCGCCGAACTGCCGGGCGTGATCTGGGACATCCAGCGCGTCGGTCCGTCGACCGGACTTCCGACGCGCACCGCGCAGGGCGACATCAATCAGGTCGCGTACCTCTCGCACGGCGACACGCAGCACATCACCCTCATTCCGAACAGCGTCGGCGAGTGCTACGAGTTCGCGCAGGAAGCGCTCGATCTCGCCGAGGAGTTCCAGACGCCGATCTTCGTCCTCAGCGATCTCGACCTCGGCATGAACAACTGGATGTCGGATCCGTTCGAATATCCGACCCGGCCGATCAAGCGCGGCAAAGTGCTCACCGCCGAACAGCTCACCGAGCTGGAAGGGAAGTGGGGACGCTACGCCGACGTCGACGGCGACGGCATTGCCTGGCGCACGCTGCCCGGCACCGATCACCCGTTCGCGTCGTACTTCACGCGCGGCTCGGGCCACGACGCGATGGCGCGCTATTCGGAGCGGCCCGCGGATTACAAAGCGACGGTCGACCGCCTCGCGAAAAAGTACGAAACCGCGAAGCTGTTCGTGCCGCGTCCGGTCGATCGATCAGCGCGACGGCGCGAAGATCGGCTTCCTCGCCTTCGGCACGACGCACTGGTCGCTCGAAGAGTCGCGCGATCAGCTGCGCCGCGAGAAGGGAATCGAGACCAGCTACTTCCGCCTCCGCGCGCTGCCGTTCACGGATGAGCTCAAAGAGTTCGTCGCCACGCACGACCGCATCTATGTCGTCGAGCAGAATCGCGACGGGCAGATGGCGGACATGATCCGCATCGAAGTCGGCGAGGACCAGCGCAAGATCCGCAAGATCCTGCACTACACCGGTCTGCCGTGCGACGCGCGGACGATCACCGACGCCGTGCTGGAGATGGAAGCGACCGCCGGGATGGCGGAGCCGCTGCTCCTCGTGCGCGCGACGGCGACCCTCGGCGGATCGGCGCCGGCCACAGTGCCGAACATGGTCGCGTCGACCACGCGCCAAGCTCGGGCGGAGGACTAATCATGGCTGAAAGCACACTGAAAATCGGCACCGGCGAAGCGATCAAAGAGAACAAGCTTGGCCTGAAGGCCACGGATTACGGCGGCGGCAAGTCGACGCTCTGCGCCGGCTGCGGCCACGACGCGATCTCCAATCAGATCATCCGCGCGTTCTTCGAGATGAGCGTGAAGGCGGAGAAGGTCGCGAAGTTCTCCGGCATCGGCTGCTCGTCGAAGACGCCCGCGTACTTTCTGCAGCGCTCGCACGGCTTCAACGCCGTGCACGGACGCATGCCCGCCGTCGCCACAGGCGCGATCCTCGCGAATCACACGCTGATCGGCATCGGCGTCTCCGGCGATGGCGACACGGCGTCGATCGGCCTCGGACAGTTCATGCACCTCGTCCGCCGCAACCTGCCGATGATCTACATCATCGAGAACAACGGCGTGTACGGACTCACGAAGGGCCAGTTCTCCGCCACCGCGGATGAAGGCTCGAAGCTGAAGACCGGCGTGATCAACGATCTGCCGCCGATGGATCTCTGCGCGCTGGCCGTCGAACTGGGATGCGGCTTCGTCGCTCGCGGGTACGCCGGCGATCCGAAGCAGATGGTGAACATCCTCAAGGCCGCGATCGCGCACAACGGCTTGTCCGTGATCGACGTGATCTCGCCCTGCGTGACCTTCAACAATCACGATTCCTCGACGAAGAGCTACACGTATTCGAAGGAGCATGACGAGCTGCTGCATCAGATCGGCTTCGTGCCCGAGTACGAACAGATCGAGATCGACTACGAGCCCGGTACGGTGCGCATCGTCGAGTTGCATGACGGCTCGCGCATCGTGCTGAAGAAGCTCGAAGAAGACTACGATCCGGCCGACGACGTGCAGGCGCTCCAACGCCTCCATCGCGCCAATCGCGACGGCCAGATGCTCACCGGCATCGTGCATCTCCGCCCTCAGAAGAAGAACTTCATGGAGCTGCTCAACGTCACCGACGCGCCGCTGAACACGCTCCCGCTCGAAAAGACCCGGCCGCCGAAAGAGGCGCTCGACAAAATCATGCGAGACCTGATGTGACCAACCGCATCACCGATGCCGCGACCATCCAGCGGATGGTCGCGGAGCACGGGCGGTGGTGGCATGAGATCGAGCTCGCACCCGGCATCCTCACGCCGGGCGACGATTCCAACCGGATGAAACTCCCGATCCTCGACCGGATCGGATTCCCTTCCGACTTGCGCGGCAAGCGCCTCCTCGACATCGGCTGCTCCGACGGCTACTTCTCCTTCGAAGCCGAAAGGCGCGGCGCCGAGGTCACGGCGATGGATTTCGTCCCCGAGACCTACACCGGCTTCGCCACCGCGCGCACGATCCTCGGCAGCCGCGCGCAGTACATGATGGAGAACGTCTACAACCTCACGCCGGAAACGCACGGCCAGCTCGACGTCGTCCTCTTCCTCGGCGTGCTCTATCACCTGCGCAAACCGCTCGCCGCACTCGACGCGATTCGTTCCGTGTTGAAGCCCGGCGGATTGCTGTTCGTCGGCACGATGATGATCGACGAATACGTCGCCCTTCCCGACGGCAGTGTCACGACGCTCGCGGCCTTGAATCCTGCCCTGCAAACGATCCCGCTCTGGCAGGCCTATCCCGCCGATTCGCTCAACGGCGACTACACGAACTGCTTCGCCCCGAACCGCCGCGCCCTCGAAGTCGCGCTCTCCGAGGCACAGTTCCGCGTCGATGCAATCGAGATCGTGTCGATGGGCGGCTACGCCTGCGCGACCGCGGTCGAAGACGCGACGACGGCAAAGTATCAACAGCTCGACACGCGCCTGGAGAAAACGTCGTTCGATCCGAGCGTGCCGTATTTCCTCGATGAGGAAGACGCGCGCCACGAAGTGACGCCGCGGCGGCGAGACGCCGCCGGGCCAGCCGCCGAGGACGGCGGCGTTCCGAAGTAGCAAGCCGCGCGCGCACTGTGTCGGAACGCCGGCGTCCCGCCGGCTGATCAGGCGGCGTCTCGCCGCCTCGTCACCTTTTTTTCAACGCCGCCAGCCGCGATTTCGCCTGCTCGTTCTCCGCGGAAATCTTGAGCACGTCTTCGTAACACGTCTGCGCGCGCGAGGTCAGTCCCTGCGCGCGATAGAGATCGCCGAGGGAGATCAGCGCGTCGGTGTTGTTCGGATCGACCGCGAGCGCTTTTTGAAAACTCTCCGCGGCGTCGCGGCGCCAGCGCGGGTTGCGCTCCTGGCACGATCCCAACAGCACCCAGGCCTCGGCGTGATCGGGAACGAAGTGCACGGTCTGTTTGAGCAGCACGATCGCGCCGTAGTAGTCGCCGTGGACCGCGAGCTCCTTCGCTTTCGCGAAATTCTGCTCGGCGATCATCTGCTGCGTCATCCGCTGCTGAATCGACATCTCGTTGCCGCGTCCGCGCGCGTGCAGCAGCTTGTCGTATGCGGCGCGGCGTCCCGGATCGTGCAGCACCGCGGCCGCTTCGTCGATGCGCCGGTGGATCGTCGCGATCGTGTCGCGCATCGGCGGCGGATACGTCCCGGGATCGTAGCGTCGGCGCGCCGCCTCGGCCGCGCTGAGCACCTGCACGCGCGTCGCCGCGCGCGGGATGTCGAGCACCTGGTAGTGATCGAGCGCGCCGAACTGCTTCGAAAACGAAATCGCGCGCAGCGAGCGCTGGTCCTCCGAGCCGATTGCCGCCATCAGCATCAGGTCGCGCTGCATATCGTCGAAGTCGGGCGGAGGCGCCGACCGCTGCTCGATGACGTGGTACACGCCGAGGGCCAGCATCGCGATCACGACTTTCGCCACGACCGCCGACTCGGTCATGAAGTGTTTCAGAAACGTCTCGATCGTCATCGGCTCCTGCAGCGCCGCCGCAACCTGTCGCTCGTGATCGGTGAGCGGCAGGGCATCGATGCGGAACCGGCTGTCGCGGTCGATCTCGATCTCGCGCTTCAGATCGCCGAGGGAGCGGCGCAGCACGAGACCGTTCGTGATCGCGCGGATCCCGTCGATGAACAGCCCGGCCGTCGACTGCACGAACACGCGCTTCTCCGGCGGCAGCGGCTCGTCGTCGTCGAAGGCCGCCGTCCCTTCGTCGAGCGAGAACAGCGGCAGAAACTGCGCGGCCAGCCAGTCGCGCATGAGCGTCTGTCGCGTCGAAAGATCGAGCAATCCCGACTCGTGCAGCGTGGCGATGGCGTCGTTCGGATCGCCTCCGAACAGCTCGCGCGCTTTTTCCGCGCCGAGGACGCCGCGCTGCACGAGAAAGTGCCCCAGCGAGTCCTCGGCGGTGGCGGACGCGGCCAGAACCAACTCGCCCTGCGACCAGTACAGCACCCGCGTTTGGGGCGGTTTGACGACGGTGAGCGCCCCGCTTCGCCGTTGTTGAAGAACATCGCCGGCAATCACGGCGAACGGTGTGATCTCGATCCGTTCCAGACTCACGAGTTTTCCAAAGGAACGCCGCAGCTTTTAGCACAACATGGCACGTTTCGGGCTGTTGTCTGACTCGAAACATGCGCCAGAATTCGGCGGGCGCGGCCTTGGTTGACCTGATGACTGGTACTACGATGAAGACGATGACGAAGTACGGGTTGATGCTGCTGGCGCTCCTCTCGTTCGGCGCCGCGGCGATGGCCCAGGCCGTTCCGAACGAGTCCTACGACTTTATCCTCGCGAAGCTCGCTGCTTCCGAGGGCCGCTACGACGAGGCGCTCGACCGCATCAACGCGGTCGTGCAAAAGGCTCCGGGCGATCCGGTGCTGCTCTACGAGCGGGCGATGATGTACATCGACGCGGGCCGCATCGATCGCGCCGAGAGCGAGTTGCGCGCGGTCACGGAGAAGCATCCCGAGTTCTACGACGCCCAGCGCGTCCTCGGACGTCTGCTGCTCGACCGCTCCGGTGGCGACAAAGCGCGCACCGAAGAAGCGCTGAAGCATCTGCAGACCGCGTTCAAACTGAATCCCGACGATCTGATGGCCGGCGTCGCCGTGTCGCAGATTCTCATGTCGAACGACCGCATGGCCGAGGCCGAGCGCGTGCTCGCCACGATGGTCGAGCGTACGCCCGATCAGCGCATCCTCAACTATCAATATGCGCAGGTGCTGACGAAGCTCGGCCGCGGCAACGAGTCGAAGCCGTACCTCGAGCGCACCATCCTCGCCGATCCGACCTACGGACCGGCGATCATGCAGCTGCTCGAGATCTATCAGCAGGAAAACGAGTGGCGCAAAGCGGCGGAGCTGCTGCAGCCGCTCATCGATGACGAACCGTTGAACCCCGAGCTGCAGCGCCAGCAGGCGTTCTTCTACCTGCGCGGCGGCGAAGCCCGCAAGGCGCGCGACCGCTTCAAGGCGCTCGCCGCCGCCGATCCGAAAGACGCGCGCCTCCGCTTCTTCCTCGCCGAGTCGCTGAACGATCTCGAGGAGTACGCGGACGCGGAGAAGATCTACCGCCAGCTGCTCGCCGAGACTCCGAATGATGCGGAAATGCTCGCCAGCTTCGGCATCAGTCTCATCGGACAGAAGAAGTGGGACGAAGCGGCGGCGACGTTCGGCAAGCTGCTGACGCGCGGCGATGCGCCCGAGCACCTCGGCGCGCTCGCGCGGACGCAGCTCGCGAACATCGATCTCGAGCGAGGCAACTACGACGCGGCGATCGCGACCGCGAAGTCGATCTTCATCTTCCGCGACAAGCCGAACACGCAGGCGATCAACATCGCGTTGCAGGCGCTGAAGAAACAGAACAAGACCCCCGCGGAAGCGATCACGCTCCTGCAGCCGCTCGTCGCGAAATTCGATTCCGATCCGTTCGTGAACGCACGCTATGTCGAAGCGCTCGCGCGCGCGGGACGCAAGGACGACGCGGCGAAGCATGCGGCGCTGCAGGCGAAGCTCGGCCCGCGCAACGCCATCACCGCGGCCGAGGCGTACGTCGCGGCGGGGGATGCGCCGGCGGCGGTGGCGCTGATGAAAGGCGCGGCCGCGGCGAAGCCGGAGGAAGTCGATCTGCAGTTCGAGCTCGGCTCGGTGCAGGACCGCGCCGGCGATCGCCCGGCCGCGGAGAAGACGTTCCTCGCGGTGCTTGAGAAAAACGAGAATCACGCGCCGACGCTCAACTACCTCGGCTACATGTGGGCCGAGCAGGGCGAGCACCTCGAACAGGCGCACGAGATGCTGACGCGCGCGGTCGGGCAGGAGCCCGACAACGGCGCCTACGTCGATTCGCTCGGCTGGGTCTATTTCCGCCTCGGCAAGCTCGATCTCGCCGAGAAGTATTTGACCGACGCCACGCGTCTCTTGCCGCGCGATCCGACCGTGCACGAGCACCTCGGCGATGTGCTGGCGAAGCGCGGCAAGAACGAGAAGGCGCTCGAGGTCTATCGCACCGCGCTGATGCTCGACCCCGAGGCGAAGGAAGTCGCGTCGTTGCGCTCGAAGATCGAAGAGATCGAGCGGAAGTCGCACACCTCCGAGCGATGACGCGCCGCCTCGCGCTCCTCGCGCTTTTCCTGATCGTCGCCTGCCGCACGGGACGCCCGAGCGGCGCGCCGGTCGCACCGCTCACCGCGCCGACGTCCGACGCGATGCGGCAGCTGCTGCGCGAACAGCGCGCGCAGTTTCATGGGATGAAGAGTCTCATGCGCGTGCGCGCGACGCGCGCCGGCCAGACGCAGTCGTTCCGCGCGCAGTTGGTCCGTGCATGATGCGCGGCGCATGGAGCTGATCGTGTTTACGCCGGTCGGCACGGCCGCGCTGACGATGAAGGCGGACGGCAACAACATCACGAGCAATCCGCCCGTGCCGCCGAATACATTCGATTTCCTCCGCGCCGCCGATCTCGCGCCCGCGGAAGTGGCGATGCTGCTCCTCGGCATCCCGCCGCGCGACGACCTGCAGATCGAAGTCGCGCCGACGGGAATCGCGAGCGCGAGCGCCGGCGGCGGGAGCGTCACGTTCGATCCGCCCGCGTTTCCGGCGAAGCGTGTGGTGATCGTGCGAGGCACCGATCGCGTGGAGATCGAGCACCTCGAGGTTGTTTCGGAGTGATGGAAGTTCACGCGCACGCGAAGATCAACTGGTCGCTGCGCATCACCGGCAAACGCGCCGACGGCTTTCACGATCTCGAGACTGTCTTTCAAACCATCGCGCTTCACGACACGCTGATCTTTCGCGAGTCGAACGAGCTCACGCTTCGCTGTGATGATCCATCCATTCCGATCGACGAAACCAATCTCGTTTTGCGCGCCGCGCGTGCCTTGGGAAAAACGGCCGCGATCGAATTGCGCAAACGCATCCCCGCCGGCGGGGGATTGGGCGGCGGCTCGTCGGATGCTGCGGCGACGCTGCGCGCGCTCGGCGGCGATCGCGAGGATCTTCCGCAACTCGCGCTGTCCCTCGGCTCCGACGTCCCGTTCTTCCTGTTAGGCGGAACCGCCTACGCGACCGGCCGCGGCGAAATCCTCGTGCCGCTCCCGCCCATCCACGCTTCGCTTCTCCTCGTGCTGCCCGAAGAGCGCGTCCTCACGCGCGACGCCTTCGCGCGCATCACGCGCTACTCGCCTGCGCTTGGGAACGCCGGCGTCCTCGCCGGCTGGTCAGGCGGCGTCCCGCGCCTGGCGCGACGGAGCCGGCGAGACGCCGGCGTTCACGAACGATTTCGAAGAGCCCGTCTTCGCGCTGCTCCCGCAACTGCGCGAATACAAACAGCGCCTCTACGACGCCGGCGCGACGTGGGCGGGGATGAGCGGCTCCGGCTCGACGATCGTCGGCGCGTTTGCGGATGACGATGCGCGCGATGCGGCGGCGGCGCGGTTCACCGACGTGCGCGTCGAGCGTTCACGCACGCTTACGCCGCTTGACGCGTAACGACTCGAGCTTCTGCTCGATGGCGCGCTCCGCGCGGTCGATCGCGCGGGCGTCGCTGCGCAGGTAGTAGGCGAAGTTCGCGCCGAAGAAGAGCGAGTTGAGCTCGAACGCCAGCTGCGCCGGCTCGACGGCGGGATCGAGATGGCCTTCGTCGATGGCCATGCGGATCGCTTTCTCGAGCGCGCCGATCCAGTCGTCCATCAGGCGGCGTACGGTGTCGCGCACGGGGCCGGGACGGCCGTCGAACTCGAACGACGCCGCGGCGAAGAAACAGCCGCCGGGAAAGACGCCGCGGCGCAGGTACGAAAGCCACGAGCGGCAGATGGCGTGGAGGCGCGGCAGTCCGCGCGGCTCCGTCAATGCGGGGCTGTAGATCTCGTCGATGAAGCGCGCCGCGGCGGTCTCGATCGCGGCGATCTGCAGGTCTTCCTTCGAGCCGAAGTGCGCGAACAGGCCGCTCTTCGACATGCCGAGGTCGTCGGCGAGACGGCCGATCGTCAGACCTTCCAGACCCTCGAGCGACGCGAGATTGACCGCGTGCTCGAGAATCGATTGCTTGGTGCGCTCACCTTTCATGCGTACGCAGGAAGATCCTTCAAAAGCTCCTCGTGCGCAACACGAAAATCGCGGCTCCACTTCTCCGGGCGGCGCGACGACGGATTCACGTTCACCACGCTTCGCTCGCCGCGCGCGTGCGGCACGCGGCCGTCCTCGCTCGAACAGAGGAAGCCGTACGTGCAGGTGTAGTCGTCGAGATCGTTCACCCAGAGATCGACGCGCAGCGTGTTCTCGTCGAACGAGACGGGTGCAAGCTGCTCGATCGCGCAGTCGCCGCCGGCGGGCGCGCGGCCGTCGAGGGCGATGATGGCGTGGTCGACGTGCTCGATCAGATCCAGCGGATCGGCGAGAACGTTACGGAGCGGGGAGAAGAAGACGAATTTCGGATTGAGGTCCATGAACGTGCCTCCTTTCGACGGTTCGAAAAATAGCACGAACGTTCGTTTTTCGTCAACAAGACGAAAATCACCTCATGCGTCTCGCCTTCGCTCTGCTCGCCCTCCTCTCCTGGACGCACGATTTTCACCACACCGCCCGCCGCATGAACTACGCCTTGACGACCCCGATCCTCGGCCAGAAGAAGCCCGTCACCGTGCAGTTCTACTGCGACCCGACGCGTACGAAAGACTCCGTCGGCGTCCTCGGCTTCACCATCGAGATCGCGCAATACGAATCGCTGAAGGCCTTTCACTTCGACGACTTCGAAGGCCCCGATGCGCCGGCGAACGAGCGCAAGCTGCTGGAAGCCACGGTGGTCCGCAACGGAAAAACGACGGCGACGTTTCATGCGTCGACGACAGGCTGGATTTCCGTACGGAACGGATTCGCGTTCGAGGTGAGCGCGGTGTTCGATCGCGACAGCGCCGCGAAAGATTTTCTCCGCGCGCTGACGGAAGATACGGACGCGGTGCGGATCACGATCACGGATACGCGCGATGCGCGCGTGAAACTGCTGCTGACGATTCCGACGAAAGGAACGCGCGCGGGTTTCCAGTGGCTGCTCGCGGAGCTGAAGAAATGAAGTGGAGGACAGACAAGATTGTCAGTCCTCCACCTGTTAGTCGCGGTAAATATCCACGTGCGGAACGCCATCGACGCCGATCCAGCCGCGGTACATCCCTTCGCTGTTGAACGGCATGGCGAAGTTGCCTTTGGCATCGAGCGCGATCACGCCGCCCTCCGCGCCCGGCACGGCCTTCAGCGTCTTGTTGATCACCTGATCCGCCGCCTGCTGCACGGAGAGGCCGCGATACTTCATCAGCGCGGCGATGTCGTAGGCGACGGTCCAGCGGATGAAAAACTCGCCGGCGCCGGTCGCGGAGACGGCGCAGGTTTCGTTGTCCGCGTACGTGCCCGCGCCGATGATCGGGGAGTCGCCGATGCGGCCGTACATCTTGTTCGTCGTTCCGCCGGTCGACGTCGCGGCGGCGAGGTTGCCGCTCTGATCGAGCGCCACCGCGCCGACGGTGCCGAAGCGGTTTTCATCGGCGATCGCGAGACTCGCCTGCGGCTTTTCGCTCTGCTCCTTCAGCAGCTCTTCCTGCAGCGCCTTCCAGCGCCGCTCGGTCCAGAAGTACGACGGATCGACGACCTCCAGTCCCATCTTCGTCGCGAACAGCTCCGCGCCGCGTCCCGTCATCATCACGTGCGGCGACTTCTCCATCACCGCGCGCGCGGCGGTGATCGGATTGCGGATGATCGTCACGCCCGCGACCGAGCCGGCCTTCTTCGTCTTCCCGTCCATGATCGCCGCGTCGAGCTCGTTCTTTCCCTCGTGCGTGAACACCGCGCCCTTGCCGGCGTTGAAGAGCGGGTTGTCTTCCAGGAACCGCACCGTGGCCTCGGCGGCGTCGAGGCTCGAGCCTCCGCGCGCCAGCACCGCCTGCCCCGTCCGCAGCGCCTGTTCCAGCGCCGCGCGATACTCGCGCTCGCGCTCCGGCGTCATGTTTTTGCGGTTGATCGTTCCTGCTCCGCCGTGGATCACGAGCATGAATTTCTTCGCCTCCTGAGCGCCGGCGGTGAGAACGAACATGAATGTTGCAGTGAGCAGCGCGAGTCGCTTGAACATACTTCGTACACTAGCACTACTGTTCATCGCCGCCGGCCCGGCTCTCTACGCGCAGGGCCCGGACGCGGATTGGCGGACGATCGAGACGAAACACTTCCGCGTGCACTACCCGCGTGAGTACGAAGCGTGGTCGATGCGCGCGGCCTCGCGGTTGGAATCGATTCGGGACGCGGTGTCGAAGGAAGTCGGTTTCGCGCCGCCGCAGATCGTCGACGTGCTGGTCATGAATCCGATCGCGCAGGCGAACGGCAGCGCGTGGCCGCTCCTCGACACGCCGCGCATGATCTTCTTTGCCGAGCCGCCCGGTCCCGATGAACAGCTCGGCGCGTACGGCCATTGGATCGATCTCCTCGCCGTGCACGAGTACGCGCACACCGCGCACATGCTCCGCCCGTCGCGCAATCCGCTCGAGCGGATGCTGCTGCCGTTCAATCCGATTCATGCTGCGCGCGCCGCGCTGGGTGCTCGAAGGCTACGCGACGGTGATCGAAGGACGCCTCACCGGCGCGGGCCGTCCGACGAGCACATTCCGCGCGCTGCTGCTGCGGCGCTGGGCGGAGAGCGGACGACTGCCGACGTACGGCGAGCTGAATTCCAGCCAGCGCTTCGCCGGCATGTCGATGGCGTACCTGATGGGCTCCGCGTATCTCGAATGGCTCGAGCAGCGGGGATCGCTGCGCGATTTATGGGCGCGTCTCACCGCGAGACATCGACGTTCGTTCGACGAAGCATTCATCGGAGTTTTCGGAGACCGTCCCGACCGGTTGTACGGACGCTTTCTCGCCGAGGTCACGGCGTCGGCGATTGCGATCGACAAACAGCGCACGCTGCATGAAGGGGAGCTATTTCAGGAAACGCCGCGCGCTTCGGGAGAGCCGGCCGTGTCGCCGGATGGGAAGCAGCTGGCGATCGTGATCCGGGCTGCCAAGGACGGGCAGCCGGACAAGCTCGTGGTGTGGTCGACGGGCCCGCCGGAGGAAGAAAAAAAAGTTGAAGCGCGCGATCCTGAAGACGTTCCTGCGATCCGTACGAAGCCGCTCCCGCGGAAAGCCGTGCACTCGCTGACGCTGCGCGATGGCGGCGACATCCTCACGCCGCGGTGGACGCGCGACGGCAAGTCGATTGTTTTTTCGCATCGCACGCGCGACGCCGAGGGGTTTCTGCATTTTGATCTGTACCGGTGGGACTTTGAGAACGTCACGCGCATCACGTACGACGCGGATGTTCATGATGCGGATCCGTACGGCGCGAGCGCGGTTGCGGTGCGCAGCAGGTTCGGCGCCACGCAGCTGGTGGACGTCGATCTGAACACCGGCGCGGTCACGCCGCGCGGCGACGCATCGATCGACGTCGTCTACACGCACCCGCGCATGAGCGCAGGCGGCAAGCTCGCCTACGTCGCGCACCGGGAAGGGCAGTGGACGCTGTTCGTCGATGAGAAGCTGGTCGAGCTTCCCGGAGATGCCTCGTCGCCGGAGTGGATGGGCGAGTCGATCGTGACCACCGTCGCGCGCGCCGGCTTCGCCGAGCTCTATCGCGATGGAGTGCTGATCACGATCACCCGGGGCGGCGCCTTCGATCCCGCGCCATCTAATGATGGCCGGATCTTCTTCATGACCCTCGACCCCGATGGCTACATCCTTCACGTCCTCACAAACCCAACTCCCATCCCCCAACCCCCAATCCCCGACGGCCAATACGTTCCTGCGATCCCGCCGGTGCCAACCCAACCCGCAGCCTTCGTTGCCGAACCACTGACCTCGCGCGGGTATGGCATTGGACGGCAGGAATGGTCCTGGTTCTCCGGCGTGAACATCGCTCGCGGTCAAAACTCGTTCGAAGTCGGCGCGCGTCTCGGCGACGTCGTCGGCCGTCTCGACACGCTCCTGATGGTCAGCAATGAACCGCGAGGCGTTGCCCTCGCGAGCGCGTGGCGCGGCTGGCCCGTCGAACTGCACGCGCATGCTTACCGAGTGGAAGACAGGCACTCCTGCCTGTCGATTGAGGACAGGCAAGAGTGCCTGTCCTCCACCGGCCTCGAGCTGCGCGCGAAATGGTCCCGCTACCGCTTCACGATCGAAGGAGGCGCTCTTTCGAACGAATTCGCCTTCGCCAGCGCCTCGTTCTCGCCGCGCCAGGTCTTCGGCACGTGGCGCCTCGAAGAATCGCTGCACGTCGCCGTTGACGACAACCACCAGCGCGCCATCATCGGTGCCGCCCTCCGCAGCGGCTTCCTTCGCATCGCCGCGCGCGTGCAGCACGATCGCGGCGACGATCTCGTTCTCGGCGGGCTCGCATCCTCGATCCTGCCGCGCTCGGCGTACGCGCGGCGCGTGCTCGATCCCGCATTGCCGGTGGCGGCGTTGCGCGGGAGCGATTACGATGGTTGGCGGGTCGAAGCAAAAGTGCCGTCGTTACCAATCACCGCCTTCTATCAGCGACACGAGCTCGGCGGCGCGCGTATTTCCGTGCGCGGCCTGGAGGCACAACTGCGCACCGATCCCTTCCCGATCCTCAAACTGCCGGCCGTCGACGTCACCGCCGGCGTCGCGCAAACCGGATCCGACACGAACTGGTGGCTGGGGATGCGATGGCATCCGTGATTCACATTCACAACGGCGACGTCGTCGCGCAGCTGGCGAAGCGCGCGGACATCCCCGGCGATCACGTCGCCTTTCGCGAGTCGCTCGTCACCGGCCCCGTCACGCCGGGCGACGAATGGATCGAAACGCGCGCGAACACGCTCTCGGCGGCGTTCGGCGAAGACCTTCTGCGCGTGCGCACCGCGCTCGTCGAGCAGGAGCAGATGCTCGACAACGCAGCATCGCGCGACGAAGTCGTGCTCTGGTTCGAGCACGATCTCTTCTGCCTCACGCTCCTGCTCTACCTCCTCGATCGCCTCGGCTCCGCGAAGCTGTCGCTGGTCTGGTGCCCGACGCCGCTCAGTCAATTCGAAGAACGCGATCTCTACCTCCGCTTCGAGTCGCGCGGCGCCGTCACGCCGATGATGCTCAAGGCCGCGCGCAACGCCTGGCGCGCCTACACCAAGCCGGAGCCGGACGAGTTGAACGCGATCATCAGCCGCGACTCCGTCGACTTCCCGTTTCTCCGCGAAGGGCTCACGCTGCACGCGTCGCGGTTTCCGTCGCTGCAGAACGGGCTCGGCATCATCGAGCAGCGCATCCTCTCGATCCTCTCCAACGGCGCGATGGACTTCGTCTCGCTCTTCCCGCAGGTCGACACCGATCCGCCGCGTTTCGGCTTCGGCGACGCGCAGGTGATGGTGATGCTCCGCGAGCTGGCCTCGCGCGCGGTGCCGCTGATCGCCATGACCGGCAACGCGCCGAAGACGATCTTCAGCCTCACGCCCGCGGGGCTCAACGTGTTCGCCGGCGAAGTCGATGACTGCGCGATCAACGATCCCGACGCGTGGCTCGGCGGCGTGCATCTGACGAAGGAGCACCTATGGCGGTGGAACGGCGCGAGCCTCTCGCGCGTCTCGTAAAATTTCCGGCGCGCGACGACGTCGAGCTCGCGGGTCTGTTCTTCGAGCCGAAGCGGAAGTCGACGCGCGCCGCGATCTTCATCCACGGCATGGGCGGCTCGTTCGAATCGCGGCGCACGAATCTGCTCGCCGCCGAGTTCACGAAGCGCGGCATCGCCTGGTTCGCATTCAACAATCGCGGCTCGTACGTGATGCGCCACAACGGCGGACTGGCGCTCGAGAAAATCCGCGACGCGGTGCACGACATCGACGGCGCGTTGCGCGAGCTGCGCCGCCGCGGCTATCGCGATCTCACGCTGATCGGCCATTCGACCGGCGCGAACAAGATCGCTGTCTTCGATCACTACCAGCCCCGCAATTTCGCCAAGCGCTACGTGTTCCTCGGCGGCGGCGACGACACCGGCCTCGCGTACGCGCACCTCGGCTCGCGGCGCCGTTTCGCGCGCGCACTGCAGCAGGCTCGCGCGAAGCGCAACAGCACGGACATGGTGCCGGCCGGCCTTTCGTTCGCCCCCCAAACCTGGCGCGCGTTCTACGACATGGCCAACCCCGACGGCGACTACAACGTCTTCCCGTTTCTCGAGCTCCTGCGCGGTATCCGCCTCTCGCGCCGCCCGCGCTTTCGGTATCTGCGCGGCATCCGCAAGCCGGCGCTCATCCTCTACGGCGACCGCGACGAGTTCTGCCACGGCGACGTTCCCGCGTGCGTCGCGCTCCTCGCCGGCGTCGTCGGCAAGAACGTCGAGCTCGGAATCCTGAAGGACACCGACCACAACTTCACGGGACGGGAGAAAGAGCTCGCGCAGCTGATCAGCGATTGGACAGACTCGCCAGCACCTCGAACGACTTGAGCTCGTGCCCGAGGAAATTGCGGCGCACCGTGCCGGCCAGAGAGCGGACTTCCATCAACACTTCGAGCGGCGCGTTGAACTCGGAGACAGGCGAGCGCGCGATGGCGTCGAGCGCCACGGCTGCGTCATTGCTGATCACGAACGCATCGCGGCCCGCGCAGTCGCCGCAGACGAAGCCTTCCAGGCGTGCGTCGAAGCGCAGCGGGCGGGTGAGCGGGCCGCCGCATTCGATGCAATTACGCGACGACGGAAAGATGCCGCCGAGGCGCAGCGTCCAGACCTCGGCGTACGCGACGACGGCCATCGGCGGTGTGCCGTCGAGCAGTGCCTCGGTGGTGCGATCGAGCAGGCGATAGATCAGCTCCGCGGGATCATTCGCCGGCGCGAACGTGTCGACCATCTCGGCGATGTACGTCGCGGAGATGCTGCAGACGAGATTCTGCTGCGCGGGAAAGAGCGAGCGGACGAGATCGACCGACTCGATGCGCACGACTTCCTCCGACTCGCGCTCGCTGTAGCCGATGCGCACCTTCGCCAGCGGCTCGAGCGCCGCGCCGAAACGGCTCCGGATCGCCCGCGCGCCGTACGCCCAGCCCTTGCGCTTCCCGTGATCGGGCGTGAGAAAGACGACCATCTTGTCCCGCTCGCGCGCGGGAAAGGTGTGCAGGATGATCGCCTCGCTGCGCTCGATTTTCATTCGCGCCCCTCATCCGGCCTTCGGCCACCTTCTCCCTGCAAGCGGGGAGAAGGGCAACGACGCAAGGCCACGGCGATTGCCCCTCTCCCCGCTTGCGGGGAGAGGGTGGCCCGAAGGGCCGGGTGAGGGGCGGTCATTTTGCGGCTCAGGATGACACAATTGCGTTGGTGCTGATCCATCCCGCCGTCGCCCGAAACCAGTTTCGCGAATACTGCATGGGCGAGATCACGAACGAGAATCTCGCCTACGGCGCGCTGCTGATCGCGCTCGAAGACAACCCGCGCATCGACGTCGCGCATTACGTCGCCGAGCTCGATGCGCTCGCGTCGCGCGCGGCGCAGCGCTGTTCGCGCGGCGAGCCGCCGATCTTTCGCCTCGGACATCTGCACGCGGAGCTGTTCGACGCCGCCGGCTATCGCGGTGACACGACCAACTACTACGACCCGCGCAACGCGTATCTGAACGACGTGATCGATCGAAAGCTCGGCTTGCCGATCATGCTCTCGATCATCTTTCTGCACGTCGCGTCGCGCCTCGGCCTCACGGCGGCGGGCGTCGGATTGCCGGGACACTACATCGTGAAAGTGCAGTTCGAGTTGAACGAGGTCTACGTCGATCCGTTCGGCGGCGGCATCACGCTGACGCTGCCGGAGATCGTCGAGCTGTTGCAGCAGCTGAGCGGCGGCTCGATCCCGCTCGCCAGCGAGCACTTGCGCGCCTGGAGCGGCCGCGAGACGCTGCAGCGCGTCCTCGGCAATCTGCACGGCATGTGGAATCGCGCGGGCGACTCGCGGAAAGCGGCCGCCGCGCGCGAACGGATGGAATTGCTGGCCTGACTACGGGCTTCCCTGGTTTTCGATCTCCGGCGGCACGCTGCCGGTGAATCTGGAGTAGGTCCAACCGTACTTGATCGTGACCCCGAATGCGTTGTTGTTCCGGAAGGTCACGTACCAGGTGTTGTCTGCTCCTTTGAGCTTCACCGGCTTGTCGAAGGGCCAGCTGTCCTGGATTTCGAGGTCCTTGATGTTGAACCCTTGGACGCCGATCCAGAGGATCACCCCGATGCTGTGCCGTTTGATTTTGACCGTCATTTTGTCGGGTCCACTTTCAGTGACGGTGATGACGTGCGTCTCGAACGAAGTGCTCATGTTCTCTCCTTATCTCTCTGCGATTGTTCCCACAGTGCCACGAATTCGCGATTCCGATAGCCGGTCGCGAACAGCCGTTCCACGAGAGGACGCGCAAGGGCGACGTCGCCGAGGCGCAGAAGGACGCGCGCGCGCAGATCGAGAAGGCGTGGATTGGTCGATCCGGCGGCGATGCCGCGGATGACCGCGTCCGCGTCTTCCCACGATGCGCGTGCGCCCGCGGCATCGCCGCGCGCGAGCCGCGCTTCGCCCTGCACCAGCAGCGCGTCGCTGAGAAAGCGCTGCGTGGCGACGTCGTTGCGCATCGGTGTGAGCGTCGCGACCGTTTGATCCGCGCGCGCGCCTCGCTTCGCGCGCGCGATTCGCGGCCAGCAGCGTGCGTGCGTATTCGTTCTGAATCGCGGCCATGTCGCGCAGACGCGATTTTCCGGGAGTGCCGCGCGCGAGGATGGACTGCAGGAGCCGGTCCGCGATCGCCATTGAATCGAGCGATGCCGCGAGCTCGCCGCGCATCCGCGCCGCGACTCCCACCTGCATCCGCGCGATGGCGAGGTTGCGGCGCCAGTCCATGTTCTCCGGATCGAATGCGGTGAGCTGCTCGTTGTTTGCGAGCTGCGCCTCGACGTGCTGCCGCGCGGACTCGAGATCGCCGGCGGCGATCGCCATCGCGCCGAGATAGTCGTGGCAGACGGCCAGGCGCCGCCGGAACAGCATGTTCGTCGGCTGCTGCGCGAGCAGCGACTCGAGCATCGTCCGCTCTTCGTTGAACCGCTGCGTCGCCTCGGCCATGCGTCCGAGCTTCTGCAGCGCCACGCCGCTCTTGTTCGTCGTCACGGCGATGCCGGCGCGGTCGTCGTCGCTCGGTTGCGGCCCGAGGAGCTGTTTCTTCGTCGCCAGCGCGGTCTCGTATTCCGCGAGCGCCTCGCCGACCATTTCCTGCTGCTCGAGCAGCGTGCCGAGGTTGCTGTGCGCGTAGGCGCGCTCCTGCAGGAAACGGGCATCGCGCGGATGGCGGCGCACCAACTCGTCCACGATCGTCGCGTACGCCGTCATGTGCACGACCGCGCGCTCGACGTTGCCGTCGAGCTGCAGAGCGTTGCCGAGCCACGAGTGCGCGCGTCCCTGCGCGAACTGCAACTCCTCGTGCCGCGGGTGCTGGCGAACGCCGGCTCGGGCGATCTCCAACGCGTGCTCGAATGCGCGCTGCGCCGCGGCGCGGTCTCCCTGCGCGAGCCGGATCTCGCCGAGTCGCGTGAGCGCCGTCGCGTTCGACGCCAGCTCATCGGCCGAGACGTTGCGGCCTTGCGGGGCGTTGAAAAACGCGAGGGCCTGCTTCGTCGTGGAGTCGAGGATGTCGAGTTTCCCGACGCCGTCGAGGCGCTCGTAGAGATTGCCGAGCGTGAACGTGAGGAGCGCCGATGCTTGCGCGCGGCGCAATTCGGCCTCGGACTGCGCCGCAATGGCGGCGGCGCGCTCCCGTTCAAGATCGATCGTGTACTTTGCGGCGCCGCCGACGAGCAGCACGATCGCCGCGGCGGCGATGAGCGTGCGTCGTCGGCGCGCCGGCCGCTGCGCGAGGCGCTCCAGCCGTGCGAGCGTGCTCGCGGCCGTGGCGCGATCGCTTGGCGCTTCGACGAGGAGCGCGGCGATGATCGCGTTCACGTCGGCGTCGGGCTGCGGGAAGAGAAACTGCAGCAGGAGGCCGAGCGCGTAGCGATCGGCGGCGGTGTCGGGCGATGAGAAATCATCGGCCTCGGGATTCGTGAGCGCGAAGCCGGCGAGCTTCACCTCGCGTGCATCGGTGATGACGATGGTGTCGGCGGACAGCGCGCCGTACGCGAGCCCCGCGCGGTGCAGCGCGGCCAGCGCGCTCGCGACGGCGACGGCGATCCGCACGCGCTCGGCGAACGGCAGCTCCGGCGCCGCCGCACGCAGCGTCTTGCCCTGAATCGGCTCGAGCGTGAAGCGGTCTTCCGCGTACGAATAGACGCGCGGAATGTTCGGATGATCGATCGACGAAAGCGCGCGCGCCTCCTCGAGGAGGCGGCGGTGAAGGGCTGCATCGACCTCGGCGCCGACACGCTTCACCATCACGCGCCGCTGCAGCAGCTCGTCGAAACCCGCGTGAATGCCCATCGGACCGCGATAATTATGCGCCGATGAAGTTGCTCGTGACCGTCTTTTCGATCGATGACATCCGTCCGGAGTACGACGGCGTCGAGCTGCGTGCCGAGAACCTGCCCGATCTCGACTTGCACGCGCTCCGCGCGTCGACGGCGAAGCCGATCATCCTCACGTACCGCGGCTCGCGCGTTCCCGATGTCGAACGCGCGCTCAGAGCGGGCATCGACTTCGTCGACGTCGAGTGGCACGACGGCGTCGAGATCGTTGCGCCCGAGCGAACAGTGCTCTCGCATCACGACTACGAAGGCATGCGCGACGTCGAGGCGATCTTCGCGAAGATGAAGGCGCGCGGCTGCGCGTATACAAAGATCGCCGCGACGCCGCTGAACTTCGCGGACAACGAGCGGCTTCTCCGCTTGCTGCCCGGCACCGTGATCGGGATGGGCGAGCGCGGCCTCTACTCGCGCGTCCTCGCGCCGTTCCTTGGCTCGGAGCTCGTCTTCGTCGCCGCGAACACGATCGCCGCGCCGGGCCAGCTCACGCTCGAGCGCGCGCTCGAGATCTACTCACGCGCGCCGCAGCGCGCGGAACGCGTCTTCGCCATCGTCGGCAATCCCGCGGGACACAGTTTGTCTCCCACGATTCACAACCGCCTCTTCCGCGAGAAGGGCGTGAACGGCGCGTACACGATCGCGTCGATCGAATCGTTCGCGGAGATCACGGACGCGTTTCTGCGCGGCGAGCCGTGCGGTCTGAGCGTGACCGCGCCGTTCAAGGAAGACGCGTTCACGTTCGCGCGCGAGCAGGGAGCAGAGATCGGCAGCAACGCGCTGCGCGCGCGGGCGGTGAACACGCTCGTGAATATCGGCGGACGGATTTTGGCGGACAACACGGATGTCGATGGATTCAGAGCGTTAATCGCCAAAGGAAAGAAGGCCGCCGTTGTTGGCGCAGGTGCCACCGCGCGCGCCGCACTCGTCGCCCTCGACGACATCCCCGTCACCGTCTTCAATCGCACGCTGCACGAAGGCATGCAGCCGCTCGACGCGCTGCAACACTTCGATGGCGACCTCGTCATCAATACCTTACCCGGCAACGTCGCTCTTCCCATGCCGCCGTGCGACACGTACATTGAAGCGGCCTACGGCGGCGCGGCGCGCGACGTCGATGCGCGGGTGCGCATCGGCGGCCTCGAGCTGCTTCGCGCGCAGGCCGTGCGGCAGCACGAGCTGTTCATGAGAGTGTTCGCATGAGTGACTACGATGTGATTCCGGTGGTGCGCGAGCTGAGCGCCGACACGCTGACGCCGCTCGTCGCGTTCGCCGCGCTGAGCGGCGAGAACGAAGAGGCGTTTCTCTTCGAGAGCGTCGAGCGCGGCGAGAACGTCGGCCGCTACTCGTTCATCGGCTTCGAGCCGCGCCGCAATCTGCGCATCGATCTCACCACCGCCGATCCCGTGCAGCTTCTCAACGGCGAGCTCGTGCCGCTCCGCGTGCAGGACGAAGAGCGCCTGCCGCCGTTCTTCGGCGGCGCCGTCGGCTGGTTCGGCTACGGCGCCGGCCGCTGGGTCGAGCGCATCCCCGACTCGCACGCGAACAGCCTCGACATCCCGGAAGCGAAGCTGCTCTTCTTCGACAACGTCGTCGTCTTCGATCACGTGCTGCAGCGGCTTGTATGTCGTCGCGAACGTCTTCACCAAAGACGACACCATCGAAGACGCCGAGCGCCGTCTCGAGCACGCCGTCGCTCGTTTGAAGAGCGCCAGCGTCGAGCCGCTCGCGTTCCCGCACGATGCCGCCGCGACGCGCTTTCAATCGAACTTCACCCGCGACGCGTTCGAGCAGATGGTGCGCGAGGCGAAGGAGGAGATCGTCGCCGGCGAGATTTTTCAGATCGTCGTCTCGCAGCGGTGGGAGACCGATTTTCCGACGAGCGAATCGCTGACGCTCTATCGCGCGCTGCGCTCGATCAATCCGTCGCCGTACATGTTCCTGCTGCGCAGCGCGGAGTGCACGCTCGTCGGCGCGTCGCCGGAAATGCTCGTGCGCGTGACGGGCGATTTCGTCGAGACGCGACCGATCGCCGGCACGCGTCCGCGCGGCGCGACGCACGAGGAAGACGTGCGGCTCGAGAACGCGCTGCTCGCCGATCCGAAAGAGAACGCCGAGCACCTGATGCTCGTCGATCTCGGCCGCAACGATCTCGGGCGCGTCTGCCGCAGCGGCAGTGTCGAGGTCTCCGACTTCAAGCACGTCGAGCGCTACAGCCACGTCATGCATCTCGTCACCGACGTCCACGGACGCTTGCGCGAAGATCAGACGCCGGTCGACGCCTTCGTCGCCTGCTTCCCCGCCGGCACCGTCAGCGGCGCGCCGAAGATCCGGGCCATGGAGCTGATCGATCGATTCGAGACCGTGCGCCGCGGCCCGTACGCCGGCGCGGTCGCGTACTTCAGCTTCAACGGCAATCTCGATTCGTGCATCACCATCCGCACGATCACGCTGGCGAACGACCGCGCCTACGTGCAGGCCGGCGCCGGAATCGTCTACGACTCCGATCCGGCGACGGAGTACGAGGAGAGCGAGAACAAGTCCGCGGCGCTCAAGCGCGCGATCTCGATCGCCAAGGCGCTGCTCACGACCTAGAGCTGCGCCGGCGTACCGGCGGCGGCGTCGTGCCGACGTCCACCACGCGCAGGAACGTGCGGAAGACGCGCTGTTCGTAGCGGTGATAGGCGACGAGGAATTGCGACGGCGGTCCGGCGAACGTGATCGGGCCTTCGTAGAAGGTCGACTGCACGTGAATCGGAATCACCGGCGATCCGGCAATCGCGCCGGACGCATCGATCCTCGTGCCGAACACTCCCGCCTCTCCACTGGCGAAATCCTGCGTGACGGCCAGATATTCGCGTCCGTCGAAGGCCACCGAGGCGCCGCTGTTCGTGCCGTTCGTCAGCGGATCGACCCGCAGCGGAGATCCGAGGAGCGCGCCTGATGGGTGCATGCGCTGCGCGCGAAGGGCAAGCAGGTCGCTCCACACGACGAGATAGTCGTGACCGTTCGTGACGACCTTGGGATAAAAACCGTCCGGCGCGACCTCGAGCGGGACGGTGTCGAGAAGCGCGAGCTGTGAGTCGAGGCGCGTCGCGCGCAGCCGGCTCAGCGAAATGCACGGAAAGATCGACGGAATCGGGCAGCCGTACAGGTCTTCCCACACGACCACGATGTCGAACTGCGTGGCCGCGAGCGACACGCGATACGGCCGCGCCCCAGGCGTCGTGTTGACGACGCGGCTGGAGGCGACGTCGCCGCCGTCGAGTTTCGCGACCACGATCGAGCTCTGCAGATCGGATGTGAGCCAGTACGCGAAAAAGCCGGTGCCGTTCCACACCACGCCGGGCGACTGCCCGTCGCCGAGGATCGTCTCGTTGCCGATTTGCGAGAACGTTTTCGTGAAGCGGCGGAGCATGATTTTTTTCTGCGGAAGCGCAACCGTCACGAGCGCGACTTCCTCTCCGCTGGATGCGATGCCGCCGACGAATTCGTCTTTCGCGAGGAGCCAGACCGGCCCGCGCAACTGCCCATCCAGTCCGACCGACCCGGCCATCAAACCGCGATCGTCGTTGAAGAACACCGCCCACGAACTGCCGGTCCAGACCGCGGCAGGAAGCGTGCGCATGCCGCCGGTATTGGTGACATCGCCGGAGAGCACGTGCTCGGGTGTTACGCGCTGGGCAAAAGCAGAAACGGTGACCAGGAGGGAGAGGACGAACGCGTGCTTCATGAAAGTTATTGTAATGGAATTTGCGTCCGCGCCTGCACGAATCTCACTTTCTCGAAGCCGAGGGTGTGAAGGAACTCGGCCATTTTCTTCTCGCCGCTCTGCTGCGCGATCGTGAGGATGCCTTTCTTGAGCGACTCCGCGCGGATGTTGTCTTCGGCGTGCTGGCGCGCGCGCGTTTCGAGGTCGACATCCGCGCGGCGCAGCATGCCCGTCTTGCGGGCGATGACGCGCGACTTCTGGTTGTCGACGCGCGTGATCAGAATCTGCGGCGGCGGAAGGCGAAGGTTGATCGTGCCGTCCGGCGAGCGCCACACATCGTTCTGCTGGATTCGCGAGAGATCGAGGCCCGCGATCACGTCGCCGGCGGCGAGGAACGTGATCTCGTCGCCGCCGAGGGCGTTCGGCACGAGCTTGTACGTCTGGGACACGCGGCCGACATGCACGACTTGCATCTGCGCCGTCTCGATGCGACTCAACTCGCGCACCTGCGTCACCACCGCGGCGACGTCGACGATCTTTTCCTGCGGCGTGAAAACCTCGCGCTGAATCGTCCGTTTCGCGAGCCGCCAGACCACGATCGACGTGCCGGCGACGAACGCCGCGAGCAGCACGGCGACGAGGAGCACGATCAGAAGTGTGTTTCGTTTCATCGAGTTGAATCAGTAGTGGCGCTGCCACGAAAGTTGTGCTACTGTCTTCGCTTCCCGGTAAGGTTCAAGGAAGCGTCCAAACGGCCCTCGCGACCTTTCGATGCCTGCCTGCCTCACACCTCCAACGCTGTGCCCGTCAACTGCCGGTACGCCTCCAGATACTTCTCGCGCGTTTTGTCGACGACTTCTTTCGGGAGCTCCGGAGCCGGCGGATTCTTGTCCCATCCCGTCGTTTCCAGCCAGTCGCGCACGAACTGCTTGTCGTATGACGGCGGATTCTTGCCGACGGCATATTGATCGGCGGGCCAGAAACGTGATGAATCGGGCGTGAGCACTTCGTCGATCCAGATGATCCGATCGTCCAGTAATCCGAACTCGAACTTCGTGTCCGCAATGATGATGCCGCGCGAGAGCGCGTAGCTCGCCGCCTCGGCGTAGATCTCGAGCGTGAGATCGCGCAGCTTCGACGCCAGGTCATGCCCGACGATCTCCGCCATCCGCTCGAAGGAGATGTTGATGTCGTGGCCGGTGTCTTCTTTCGTCGCCGGCGTGAAGATCGGATGCGGCAGCTTGCTCGCGGTCGTGAGTCCCGGCTCGAGCTCGATCCCGCACACGGAGCCCGTTTCCTTGTACTCCTTCAATCCGCTGCCGACGAGATAGCCGCGCGCGACGCACTCCACCGGCACGACCTTGCACTTCTTCACCAGCACGCTGCGCCCGCGCAGCTCATCGTGTTTGCGGATGTCGTCGGGAAACTGATCGAAGTCCGTTTCGAGCAGATGATTCTCGAGTCCGGTGAAACGCTGGAACCAGAAGTTCGAGATCTGCGTGAGGATCGTGCCCTTGTCGGGGATGCCGGGCGAGAGCACGACGTCGAAGGCGGAGATGCGATCGGTGGCGACGAAGAGATAACGGTCGCCGAGGTCGTAAACGTCGCGCACTTTTCCGCGACGGGCGAGCGGGAAGGGGAGCGTGGTCTCGGTGATCGCGGCGCTCATGAGGGGCGCATTGTAATGCGCCCCTCATGCACCTGTTACTTCGCGATCTTCCAGCCCTTCGCGTCGCGCGTCAGCGTCGCGAATCCGCGATGTTCCGCGGCCGTGCGCACGCCGCGCGCGTACTTCGAATCGATTTTCTTTCCAACGTTCGTGGGATCGACCGCCGCCGACTGCGCCTGCACTTTTCCGAACAGCGCGCCCGGCGTGGCGAGCAGCGTCGGGTACTGATACTGCGGGTCGCCCGACAGGTTGTCGATCGTCGAGGTGTAGGGGAACACGACGGCGTAGTCGCTCTGACTGGTGCTGCACGGATCGTCGATGTAGAACTCGACGGTTCCGGCCTCGGTCGCGACGGGGAGGCTGTCCTGCATGTGGCCGAGGGGCGGCACGCCGAACGGCGCCTGGTTGAGAATCGTGTGGCCGTCGGCGTCGTACACCGTGACGCGAAGCGTGACGTTGCAGCGGCCGAGGTTCACCGCACCGATGTTCGTGCGATAGCCCGTGCCTGCGCCGTTGCGGATGTTCTGTGCGACCGACGTGAGGCCGTCGTCGAGAAGGCCGGTCCACACGCCCGGAATCGTCTGTCCGTAGGTCCCGCTGCGCGCGTTGTTGTACGTGTTCGACGTCACCAGAAACGCGCGGGCGGCGACCGTGTCGGGCACGCCGGGGTTGTCTTCCGGGAACGTGGCGACGAGCAGCGAGCCGCTGCCGCTGTTGATGCCGAAGAGATCGAGCAGGAGATTGTCGGAGAAGGCGAGCGAGTTTGCCGGAACGGGCACGATCTCTTCGATGCCCTGCGCGCCGCCGGTCGGAATGAACACCACGCTGATGTCGAGATCGTACGACTGCGGGTTGAACAGGCTGAACTGCGTCTGCCAGCGAGTGCCGTTGTTGCCGGCCTGATTCGCCGACGCCGGGATGATGTAGGTGTCGTTCACCTGCGCCGCGAGCGGAAGCGCGGTGAGGAGAAGAAGTGCCGCCAGGAGCAGTGTTGAGAGTTTCACGGTCGATCCCTTTCGCGCGGGCTCAACTGCACTGCCACTGCCAATCGATCGATCGTGTACTTTCAATGACTTACGCCGGGCGCGGCGGCGCAGCGTCTTCGCCACGCTACACTACCGTCCATGAATCAGATCAGCGATCGTCTGCGTGGATTGGTGCAGTCCGACATCCGGCGCATGTCTCGCGAGTGCGAGCGCGTCGGCGGCATCAACCTCGGCCAGGGCATCTGTGATTTGCCGACGATTCCCGAGCTCGTCGAAGGCGCCTGCGACGCGATTTCGTCGTCGAAGGCCACGTACTCGAAGTTCGAAGGTATCGATCTTCTGCGCGACCGCATCGCGAAGAAAATCGCGCGCTTCAACCGATTCGAAGTCGATCCCGCGCGCGAGATCGTGGTCACCGTCGGCTCGACCGGCGGCTTCGCCGCGGCGGCGCTGGCCACGCTCAACGCCGGCGACGAAGTGATCCTCTTCGAGCCGTACTACGGCTATCACCTCAACACGCTGAAGGTCCTCGGCATCGAGACAAAGTACGTCCCGCTGAATCTGCCCGACTGGTCGATCGACTTCGACGCGCTTCGCGCGGCGTTCGGCCCGAAGACGCGCGGCATCGTCGTCTGCACGCCGTCGAATCCGTGCGGCAAAGTCTTCACGTCCGACGAGCTGCGCAAGATCGCCGATCTGTGCCGCGAGTTCAACGCGTGGTGCTACACCGACGAGATCTACGAATACATCGTCTACGACGGACGCAAACATGTGTCGATGGCCTCGATCGACCGCGACGTCACGATCACGATCAGCGGCTTCTCGAAGACGTTCTCCGTCACCGGCTGGCGCATCGGCTACGTCGCCGCGGATGCGAAGGTCTGCGCGTCGATCGGACTGGTGAACGATCTCTTCTACGTCTGCGCGCCGACGCCGCTGCAGTGGGGCATCGCCCGCGCGCTCGAGATCGGCGAGGAGTACTACAGCAACCTCTCGTCCGATTATGAAAAGAAACGCGACATGCTCGCATCAGCGCTGACGGAATCCGGCTTCCGCCCATTCGTGCCGCAGGGCGCCTACTACATGCTCGCCGAGATCCCCGACGGCTTCGCAAATGCGAGCGAAGCCGCGATGGCGTTGATCGAAGAAGCGGGCGTGGCCTCGGTGCCGGGCCCGTCGTTCTATGCGTCAAGTCGCGGCGACCGGCTGCTGCGCTTCTGTTTCGCGAAGGACTTTGCGGCGTTGGAGGAGGCGGGCCGCCGCGTGCGCGCGTTCCGGGGAGCGGCCGCGGGGCGATGATCTGGCGGATCTTCGGCGCACTGCTGTATGCGGCGTTGTCGGTCCTGCTGGTCGGCATCGGCGGCGCGGCTCTCGATCTTTCTCCGGCCGTCGGCGCGATCGCGCTTCTGATCGTGCCGATCACGACGTTCATCCTCTCGTTCCGCGCGTCCAACACCGAGAAATATCGCCGCGGCGTGACGGAAAAAGCGATCGAGAAGGCGAAGCGCGAAGCGGTGAAAAAAGAGCTGCCGGAAAAAGCGCAAGCGATCGCGCACGGCTACGCGCCGGGCGGCACCTGGGACGCCGGCTTCATGCGCGTGACCGGCGGCGACACCCCGCGCATCGAACTACCCGCGCAAGGGCAGTGGGTCACCGTCTTCGCGGCGGTCTATCACCCCGGGAAAGAAGGACAGATCGTGCCGTACGAGATCGAAAAGAAACCGTGGGTCAGCGACTGGCGCCGCGCCAACTACGACCCTCACGTCGTGCACACGACCGAAGTCGGCGGCCACCCCGCCTGGTGGGAGGTGCAGGTCTACCTCCCCGGCGATTGGGAAGACTCGCTCGACCAGCTCGTCGACGCCGCGAAGAGCGCCGCGCTCGCACGCGAGCAAGCGCGGTTCGGGGTGTGAGGTAGGTTCTGGAGATCGACATCATGGCCATCCTTCCGGAGTACCGCCTCACCCCTGACGAATACCTGCGGATGGAACGGGCCGCGGAGTTCAAGAGCGAGTATGACGACGGCGTGGTCCTAGCGATGTCGGGAGCGAGTTTTCGCCACAACTCGATCGTCATGGCGTTAGGTCAGAGTCTTCTAAATCGCCTCGGCAGCCGCTGTACGGTTCTTGGCAGCGACATGAAAGTGCGCGTTCTGAATCCGACACGCTTCTTCTATCCGGACGTTTCCGTGGTCTGCGATCAGCCGCAATTCGCCGACGACGAGCGGGATGTGCTCCTCAATCCACTGATCGTGATCGAGATTCTCTCGGAGAGCACGGAGCACTATGACCGCGGGAGGAAGTTTCTCTCGTACCAGGACGTCGCATCCCTGCAGGAGTACCTGTTGGTGTCACAGGACGAAGCGCTGGTCGAGCATTTCCAGCGAGAAGCCGATCACTGGGTGTACACCAAGAGCGAAGGCCTCGAGGCAACCGTCAACCTCCCGTCCGTCGGATGCGAAATCCCCCTGCGCGAGATCTACGCCCAGGTCGACTTCACTTCTTCCTAGCCGCCCGCAGATCCTCGAGGATGTCCTCCGCGTGCTTCTTGGTATCCACCTTCTTGTAGATCTTCTTAATCTTCCCGTCCGCGCCGATCCAGAACGTCGTGCGCGCGACGCCCCAGGTGCGGCGGCCGTACATGTTCTTCTCTTTCCACACGCCGTACATCTTCGCGATGTCCGCGGTCTGGTCGGAGAGCAGCGGGAAGTTGAGGTTGTACTTGCCGGTGAATTTGTCGTGGCTCGGCATCGGATCGGTCGAGACGCCGAGGACCACCGCGTGCTCTTTCGTCAGATCCGATTCGTGATCGCGAAACGAGCAGGCCTCGGCGGTGCAGCCCGGCGTGTCGTCCTTCGGATAGAAGTAGAGGATGATGTCCTGCCCTTTGAAATCCTTCAGCGAGATGTCTTTTCCCCGCGTCGAGGGCAATCGGAAGTCGGGCGCGCGATCGCCAACCTTCGGCTCGTAGAAATCCTGCATCGCTTTCTCCTTCAATTTGCGGCGCCGGCGCCGAACAGCACTTTCTCCGCGACGAGAACGGCGTTCAGCGCCGAGCCGCGGCGCAAATTATCGCAAACCGCCCACACCCAGAAACCGCCGGCGATCGTCGCATCCGCCCGCACTTCGGCGATCAGTACTTCGTCTTTTCCCGCCGCGTCGATCGTTCCGAACTGCTGATCCCCTTCCGGCAGCGCGAACAGCGGATTCGCGCGCAACGCGTCGAGGATGCGCTCGACGTCGAGCACGTCGCGCGTTTTCACGAAGAGCGAAAACGTGTGGCTGTGAAAGATCGTCCCCTGCGTGACGAGCAGTGCGAGCTCGGTGCGCGGATCGGTGAGCGCGCGGATCTGCGTGACGATGAACGGTTCGTTGTGCGCGAGCGCGGGATAGAGATTGAACGCCAGCTGGCGATCGAAGATCGTTTTCGGAACGGGCTGGATGCTCAGCACGCTGATCGTCTGCGCCGCAAGCTCCTCGACGCCCTCCTGTTCGAACTCCGAGGCCGGCTGAATGACCGTCGCGGTGCAGGACTCGATCGGGCTGAGGCTCGCGATCTGACGCAGGATCAGCGCGATCGGAATCGCCACCGGATGTGGCGAGATGAGCACTTCGTCGTGCGCGTCGATTTCTTCGAGATTCACGCCGGCGATGGCGAGCTTGCCGTTTTCGGCGGTCGAATGGCTGCGAGAGATCGATGGCGATGAACTCGTCCTCTTCAGAGCGCGCGATCCATTCGCCGTTGCCGGCGGCGGGTCCGCAGAAGAAAACGAGATCGAGATCTTCGAGCTCATCGTCGGAGATGGGAGAGACGATCGCCGGTTCATCGCCGACTTCCGTCAGCGCGCCGGCGGCCTTGCCGGTGGAATCGAGCAGCACGACTTTCGCGAACGGGAACGCGCGCTCGCGCAGGATGGTCGTGATCTCGTTGCCGACGAGTGTGAGCGGATTCACGATGCCGAGGCGATAGCCGGCGGGCGACTTCGGATGCGGCATATCAGACGGCGGGAACTTCCTCGACGGGCGGAGGCGGCGGAGGAGGAGGCGGAGCGGGCTTCGGGAACGCGATCGACCACAGCTTCGCCAGCGGTCCGGAGACGAGATAGGCGATCGACGCCGCGAACCACGACTCGCGCGGCCACTTGAACGCGACCGCGAGAATGCCCGCGAAGATCAGGAAGTACATCAGCGAGCGCTCTCTTTGCAGGACGAGACCCTTCGCGCTGCGATAGCGGATCGGCGAGACCATCGCGAACGCGGTCAGGACCGTGAGGACCATGACGACGATCGCGAAGCGGCGATCGGTCACCGGCGCCGGCGCGTAGAAAATCATCGACGCGAGAATGAGCGCGCCGCCGGGAATCGGCATGCCGACGAAGTAGCGGTAGTCGGTTTTGCCGGTGATGACGTTGAAGCGCGCCAGGCGGAGCGAGCCGGCGGCGAGAAACAGAAACGCGATCCCGCCGCCGAGGCGCTCGAAGAGATGCAGGCCCCAGGCGTAGACGAGGAGTGCCGGCGCGCAGCCGAACGTGACGACGTCGGCGAGCGAGTCGTACTCCTTGCCGAACTCGCTCGTCGCGCCGAGAGCGCGCGCGACGAGCCCGTCGAACGTATCGAAGATCGCCGCGAAGAGCAGCGATAGGCACGCCGTCTCGAAGAAATCGATCGCCGCGTCGGTGCGGCCGAGCGTGATGGCCTCGATCGCCCGCGTCGAATAGATCATCGAGCGAAAGCCGAAAAAGACATTCAGCACGCTCAGCGACGTCGGGACGACATAGATCCCGCGGCGGACATTTGTTCTAACCGGTTGCATTCAGCTCAATCCGGGAATCCCGGCGCGGGGGGACTGTGCAAACGACGTGCGCTCTACGCGACGTGTGCAGCGTCGTAGGACCGAATTCGATCGGCCATCTGGTCCTTCAGTCGGAGTTTTCGCTTCTTCAACGTTTTCTCTTCCATCTCCTCGTCGACGGTGATCTCGTTTTTCATCGTGAGCTCGCGCAGGCGGTTTTCACACTGGCGATGTTCTTCGGCCCACGTACGAAACTCGGGATCTGCGTCGGCGAGGATGCGTTGAACCTCAGCGAAATCTGACATCGAATTCCCTCCTTCGAAGTACCAATCCGCGGGTCAGATGATAGCACCGGGGGCGGGCGTCTATGAGGTGTGCGTAAGTATTTTTGATGCAGTTGTTTAGCCGCTGGAGACCGTCCAGTTGTTCTGCGCGTCGAGAACGGCTTTCATCGAGAACGTGCCGTCGAACGGCACGCTGATCTCGTTCGTGATTTCCTCGACGTCCAGGACCTCGCCTTGCTCGAACGTGCCGGCCGTCAGCCAGTACTCCGGGTGTGGAGTGAAGATGAGGTTGAAGTTCGGCTGCGCGGGCGCCACGAATGTGCCGGCGTTGGACATGCCGATTCCGACGCATGCGACATTGGCTGGAATCCCGGAGAGCTCACGAATGTAGAGCGAGCCGAGTTGGGGGACCCCGAGCGCGCTTCCCGGCACGAACGTGAACGCCCCGTTGCGGTAGTCGAACTGGATCTGGTTCGAGGCGAGGCTGTCGGGATCCGCGGGAACGGTCTGCTGCGGTTGGAACATGACGCCTGGTTTGATCGAGCCGGTTTGTGCCCACACGAAGCTGTAGTCCAGCGACCAATTGAAGGTGACGGTGGTGCCGGGCCATGCGGGTGCCGCCAGCCAGGCGAGCGACAGTGCGTTCGGCACGTCCAGATCGGGCTGCTTCTGATAGATACAAAGATCCTGATACTGCGTCGAATTGTTCGTGACCTGGAGCGTGTAATTGGTCGACATGACGGGCGTACTCTAGCCGACAACGCCTACAATCCGCACCCGTGCGTTTGCCGCAAATCGCGTTGGCCGTCGTCATCGTCACGACGCTCCTTTCTCCCTGGCGGCGCGAGCTGTTCGCCGGCGACGAGACGAAATACAGCCAGGTCGTGCGCGAGATGCGCGCGGGCGCGTTTTTCCTGCCGACGCTCGAGGGGAGCCCGTTCACGCACAAACCGCCGCTGCATTTCTGGCTCGTCGATCTACTCACGCTGCTGTTCGGCGTGTACTCGATCTGGCCATTCGTGCTGCCTTCCTTGGTCGCATTCGCACTCCTGCTTTGGCTGCTCGCGAAGTGGGAAGGGCCGCTGGCGGCGTTCGTCTGCGGGACGTCGCTGATGATGTGGGGCTCCGCGCAGACGGCGCGGATGGACGTCGAATTCACACTGCTGCTCGCGTATGGCGCGTGGATGCTGCAGCGCGCGTTCGATGGCGAGCGGACGCTCGTGCGCGCCGCGATCGCGACCGGCGTGGCGATGCTGGTGAAAGGTCCGATGGCGCCGGTGATCATCCTCGTGCTGTTCGCGATCGAGGTCGCGCGGCGGCGACGATTGCCGGACGATCGCCGCTTCGGACGAGCCCTCGGCGCGATGCTCGTGATCCCGCTGGCGTGGCTCACGGCCGCGGTCTCGATCGGCGGCCGCGCGTTCTGGAACGAAGTGTTTTTCAAACAGACCGTCGGCCGCGCCGTCGGCTCGTGGGTGCATCAGTCGCCGCCGTGGTTCTATGTGCTGCGCGCGCCGATGACGCTGCTGCCGTGGTTCTTTCTCCTCCTCGTCGCCATCGTCGCGGTCTACAAACGCAATGATGAGCGGGCGAAGTTTTACGTCAGCTGGATCGCAGCGGTGATCGTGCCGTACTCGCTGCTCTCGTCGAAGCTCGACGTCTACATGATGGCCATGATTCCGCCGGTGGCGCTGGTGATCGCGCGATTCCTGCGCGTCGAAGAAGCAATCACGCGCTGGGGCAAAAACGCGAATGCATTGATGGCAACGATCTTCCTCACGATCGGCGTCCTCGGGTTGTTCATCCGCCGGCCGGAGCTCGATCCCTATCCGTTGCGCCCTCTGTTTGCGATTCTTGCGATCGCGGCACTGGCGGCCATCATCATCACGATCCGTGGTCGTCTCATTGCCTCCACCATTGCCGTCGGTTTCATCGCCATCGCCGCGCTCGCGTACGCGGCGACCGCGCTCCTGCCGCTCGCGAACGAGATGGCATCTTCCGCGCCGCTCGTGCGCGCGCTCGAGAAACAGAACGTGCCGCCGGAGCAGATGGCGCTGTTCGTCTGCCCACACCTCTGGGCGCGCGGAATGCCGCCGTCGCTGGAGCGCGTGCGCTATGTCGACAGGGAAGATCTGCGCATGATGGGTCCGCCGCAATTGATCGTGGCGCGGCGAAAAAATTCAGGCGAGATTTACGACATCCTCCGCGACTACCGGCGCGTCGGCGAGCTGCAGATGATCGGAAAATGGTTCGATGTCTATCGACGATGAGCGACACAGAGTGTCGCGCGACGCTAAGCGCCGCTACGCGTCCGCCGCGTTCGTGACGCTGCTGATTCTGTCGGTGTTCTGGCCGTCGCCGATCGTCTCCGCGAACCGTCTCTGGTTCAACGAAGAGCTCTCGATCGACGACCTCTCCTTCCTCGGCCGCGAGGCGCCTTCCTGGGACGTCGTCTTCTGGTTCTTCGCCGGCATCCTTCTTTTGCTCATCGTGCAAACGGCCGAGTCACACGACATCGGCGAGCCGCTGCGGCAGTTGCGCGCGATTCGTTTCGAGCGCCGCTTCTGGCTGCGGGTTTCTGGCGGTTTGTTGATCGGCGCGATCGCGACGACGCTCGTCTGGCTGCTGCTCGATCTGCCGGTGCTGGCGTGGGCGGAGGGCGTGCAGTCCGATTTCACGGAAGACGTCGTGCGCATCATGAACCGCTTCGGCGGCGGCATGAATCCGGTGCTGATCGTCGCGTTCTTTCTCATCGCCGGCATCGCGTACGCCGAGCGGCGGTGGGTGTCGTACGCGATCGCGATGGGCATCGCTGGCCTCGCCGCGGGACTCGCGGGACAGATCGTGAAACAGCTCGTCGGCCGCGCGCGTCCCGAGCTGTGGCTCGGTCCGTCGCATTACGCGCCCGGCTCGTCGACGTCGTTCCCGAGCGGCCACACCGTCGGCGCATTCGCACTCGCGGGCGTGCTGGTGTTCGCGTCGCGCAATCATGCCCTGCGTGTCATCGCCCTGCTGCTGGCAATCGCAGTCGGCCTCTCGCGCATCCTCGCGTTCCGCCACTGGATGTCGGATGTTACGGCTTCGGCAATCGTCGGCCTCGTCGCCGCGTGGACGGCCGTGGCCGTGATCCCGCTCACAAAATCTGCCGAGCCCGGCCCGTAAACTCCCGCCGCCTTTCAGAGAGGGTGTATGCCGAAGGAACGACTTTCACTGATCAACTATGACGTTCTGCGCGAGCTGTGCGACCACTGCCGCAAAGAGCGCTTCCATTTCGTCCCCATCGGCGCCGCCCCCGCGACCGGCCTCTGCAAACACTGCGGCGAGCCATCGAAGCTCGCCGACATCAGCGACACCGCCGTATGGCGCCTGATGACCGGCCCCGGCGGTGAAGTGGTCGTGGTGCCGTTGATCGCGAAGACGGCGTAGTTATTTCGCGCTTCGCGATGTTACTTGATCGCGCCGTACGATGGTCTGCATGGCAGCGTACGAAGAGCAAATCGCGGGGCAGCGATTCATCTCGCCATCTGCACCGCTGCGCGTTGAATTTGCTAAAGCGCGTTTGGCTGCTCAGATCGACGGATCTGACGATTGGTGCATTGTCTGGACGCCGGAGATCCATCTCGAAGGAGATGTGATCGTGCCCGATCTCGCCGGCTGGCGCACGAAGCGAATGCCGCCGCCGGACGGATTAGTCATTGAGGTCATGCCCGATTGGGTGTGCGAAGTGGTCACAATGATCACGGAACGATGCGATCGAGTGACGAAGCTACCGCTCTATGCTCGTCGCTTGGTCTGAATACGTGTGGTACATCGATCCGCTGGCTCGCTCGCTGGAGCTTTGGCAACGGCACGGCGATTACCCGTCGATCGTCGGCGGCTATGAAGGATCAGAGATCTTTCGTGCTGAACCTTTTGAAACCGTCGATGTCCATCTCGGAGCGCTCTGGCTCCCCGAGTAACTACCCCTCCATCTCCGCAAAGTTCACGCTGACCAGCCGCGAACAGCCCGCCTCCTCCATCGTCACGCCGTACAGCACGTCCGCGGCTTCCATCGTGCGGCGCGAGTGCGTGATGACGATGAACTGGGTGTCGCGGGACATGTCGCGCACCAGGCGCACGAAGCGCTCGGTGTTGACTTCGTCGAGCGGGGCGTCGACTTCGTCGAGGATGCAGAAGGGGCTCGGTTTGTAGCGGAAGATCGCGAACAACAACGCGATCGCGGTGAGGGCGCGTTCGCCGCCGGAGAGCAGAGCGATCGACTGATTTTTCTTTCCGGGCGGTTGGGCGATGAGCTCGATGCCGCTTTCGAGGACATCCTCTTCATCCAGCAGTTGCATGCGTGCGGTGCCGCCGCCGAAGAGGTTGGTGAAGATCTCGCCGAAGTAGGCATTCGTTGCGTTGAACGCGTCGCGGAACAGCTCGCGCGAGGTGAGGTTGATCTTGCGGATAGTCTGGCGCAGCGACTCGATCGAGTTCACGAGATCGTCGCGCTGCGTGCGCAGGAACGACTCGCGCTGCTCGAGCTCCTGGTGCTCTTCGATCGCCAGCACGTTCACCGGGCCGATGCTTTCCAGCTTTTCCGTGAGTTTGGCGACTTCGGTCTCGAGATTGCCGCGCGCTTCGTCATCGACCGGCGGCTCGACCTCGGCCAGCGCATCGATGCCCGCGTGCAGATCGAGTGAGATCTGCTCGCGCAGCAGGTCCATTGCCGACTTCGCGCGGTCCACGCGGCGCTCGGACTCGAAGAGCGCGTCCTTGGCGGTGTTCCACTGTTCGCGCGACGCGACCGCGCGCGCTTCAAGCTCCTGCACGCGCGATTCGAGATCCGCGACTTCCGCTTCCAGCGCGATGCGCAGCTCCGAAAGGTCGTGCAGTTTCGAGAGCGACTGATCGAGCTGTCCGCGCGCGTTTTCTGCTGCATCGGACGTCTCCTGCTGTTTGCGCAGGAGCATTTCGATTTCCTGCTGCAACTGCGTCGCGCGCGCGCCGAGGGAGATCACGATGCGGGAGAGGTTCTCGTGCTCGCGCTGGATCGCGTTCACGTTGCCGGACGCGCTCTCGACGTCGACGCGCGCTTTCGACGCGACTTCCGTCACGTCCTCGAATGCGGTGCGCGACACCGTGAGCTCTTCGTCGAGCGTACGGATGCGCTCGTGCAATTCCTGCTCGCGCGCCTGCAGCTCTTCGAGCTCCGCGATTGCCGCCTGTTTGCGCGAGTGAAGCTGTTCCTTCTCCTCGGCGTACAGCGTCTGCTCTTCCGAGGCCACGGCGAGATCTTTCTCGAACCGCTCCAGCTCCGCGCCGGCGCGCTCGCGCTCATTGCGCCGCTCGCGCAGTTCCTGCTCCGCCGTCCGTGAGCGCTCCTCGGCGAGGATGCGCGCGTCATCCGCGGCGCGCAGCTCTTCTTCGAGTGTCTGCAATTCGGCGGCGATGCCGCTCGCGCGTGTTTCTTCCGTGCCGAGGAACGCCTCGAGATCGGCGATCTCGCGCTTGATCGAGAACACGCCCGGCGTCGCGCCTTCGGTCTTGCCGCCGATGACCAGCGGTCCGCGCACGATGTCGCCTTCGAGCGTGACGAATGTCGCGTGCGGACGCTCTTTCGCGCGCTCGAGCGCTTCGCCGAGCGAGCCGACGATGTAGGCCTCGGGGATGGCCAGGCGCACGGCATCGGCGACGGCGCCTTCGCCCATCACCGAATGCGCGGCGTCGCCGCGGCGCGTGCCTTCGCCGTGCGGCTGGTAGTCGAGCGCGATGAACGCGCCGCGTCCCGCGCCGCGCTCGCGCAGACGGCGGATCGCTTCCGACGCCGTGTCCTTCGATTCGACGACGACCGCCTTCGACACTTCGCGCAGCAGCGTGTCGAGCGCGGCTTCGTATCCCGCCGCGGCGTGCACTGCTTCCGCGGCGCTCATCGCGTTCGGGATCAGCTCGAGGATCGCGCGGCGCACGTCTTCGTCCTGCGCTTCGAGCGACGCGAGCAGTCCGCGCAGCGAATCGATCTTGTACGTCGTCTGCGACACGCGGTCGCGCGTGCCGGCGAGCGACTCGCGCAATCCATCACGCCGCTCGGACAGCTCGAGATGGTTGAGACGCGCCGTGCCTGCGACCTGAATCGCCTGGGCCAGGGCGTTCTCGGCGTCCAGCACCGACTGCTCCCACTCCTGCATCGACACGAGCGCGCCGTCGCGGCTTTCGGCCGCGCGCCGCGCGCCCTCGGTCAGCTTCGTGAGATAGAACTCGCACTTTTCGACCGCGATCTCGATCTGATGGACCTGATTGCGGGACTCGGAGATGCGGGCGATGGTGCGCATGAGCGACTCGCGCGCGTCGGCGAGCGACTTCTCCTGCTGCCGCACCGCGTCCGCTTTTTCCTGGCGGTCGCGCTCGACCTGATCGGCGATCTCGCGGAAGCGGTTCCGCTCGGCGCGCGTCGACTCGAGCTGCTGCGTCTTCTCGTCGAGCGCCGCCTGCTGCTCCGCGCCTTCCTGCGCCAGCGTGTCGATCTGCGCGCGCGCGCCGTCGATGCGCTGCACCAGATCGCCGAGGTTCGTCTCGGACTGCTGCAGGAACGAGCGGAGGCGCTCGACGTCGCCGGAGAGTCCGGCGATCTCTTCGCGCACCTTCGACGCGCGATGCGAGCGATCGGTGTGCACGGTGCGCGTTTCGGCGAGCTCCGATTCATCGCTGCCGAGTTGCGCCGCGAGCTCGGACTCGCGCGCCTGCGCATCCCCGAGTCCTGCGGTTGCGTTTTCTTCTTCGTGCTGCGACGCGACGATGCGGCCTTTGTACAGCGTCCGCTTCGCGGTCGAGAGCAGATCGGCGAGCTCTTTGTGCCGGCGCGCTTTTCCGGCCTGGCGCTTGAGCGAGTTGAGATTCCGCGTGACCTCGGAGAGCGTGTCGTCGATGCGCAGGAGGTTCTGCTGCGTCTCTTCGAGCTTCAGCTCCGCGGCGCGCCGCTTCGACTTGTACTTCGTGATGCCGGCCGCTTCTTCGATCAGCCGGCGGCGGTCCTGCGGCTTGTTGGAGAGGATCAGATCGATCTTGCCCTGCTCCATCACCGAGTAGTTGCGGATGCCGAGGCCCGTGTCCATCAGGATGTCGGAGATGTCCTTCATCCGGACGCGCCTGCCGTTGAGGCGGAACTCCGACTCGCCGGTGCGGAACACGCGCCGGTTGATCACGATTTTTCCGTCGTCGGCCATCGGATGGTTGCTGTCGCCGTTGCTCGTGGCGAGCGTCAGCGTCACCTCTCCCATCGACAACGGACGGCGCCGCGCCGAGCCTTGGAAGATCACGTCGTCCATCGTTTCGCCGCGGATGTGGGAGGCCCGGTTTTCGCCGAGAACCCAGATCAGCGCGTCGCAGATGTTCGATTTCCCGCAGCCGTTCGGGCCGACCACGGCGGTCAGCGCGGCGGGGAAGGTCAGCTTGGCTGGATCGTAGAAAGACTTGAAGCCGTGAATGTCGAGCTTTTCGAGTCGAAACATTTTCTTTCCGCGGAGGGTAACATCCGTCGCCACGTCGCATGGCCACGGATCTTGTGCAGTACCTCCAACAAGAGATCGATCTCGGCTCTTTCCCGAGCGCGAGCTACGCGATCGGCTCGCTCGACGGCATCGAAGAGGAGCGCGCGCTCGGCAACGCCGTCGCGGTGCCGATGCGCATCGCGGCGACGACGGACACGATCTATGACCTGGCGTCGGTGACCAAAGTATTGGTCACAACGACTCTCGTGCTGCAGGCGGTCGCCGAAAAACGGATCGCGCTGGACGACGAATACGACGGCTATACGTATCGTCAGTTGCTCACGCACACGAGCGGATTGAAGGCGTGGTTGCCGCTGTATGCGTTCGATCGTCCGTATCGGGAGACGATTCGCGAGCATGGGTTCGATGGGGCGGCGCCGGTGTACTCCGACCTCAACTTCGTGCTGCTGAAGTACGCGCTAGACGATCTCTTCGACGATTACGTGAACGCCGCGGAGTCACGAATCTTCAAGCCGCTCGGCTTGCGGGACACCTTGTTTGAAGTGCCGCCGGCGTTGAATCCGCGCGTCGCGGCGACGGAATGGGGACAGCGCTTCGAAGCGAAGATGGCGGCCGATCGCGGCATCGCGTTCTCTCGTTTCCGACGGGGTTTGATGTGGGGCGACGTGAACGACGGCAATTCCTTCGGCGCGGATGGGACGGCCGGCAACGCCGGTCTCTTTGCCACCGCCCGCGACACGTTCCGCATCGTGCAGGCCTTCGCGCGCGGCGAGCTCGTGCCGCCCGCACTCGTCCGCGAAGCGACGCGCGCGCACGTCGCCGACCGCGCCCTCGGCTGGCAGGTCAATGAGCTGGGCTTCGGCCACAACGGCTTCACCGGAACATCGGTTTGGGTGAAAAACGGTCGCATTTCCGTGCTGCTGACGAATCGCGTGCATCCGTGCGCGGCGTCGATTGCGATGAGCCGGATTCGGGCGACGTTTCACGAACGCGCCAACCAACCCCACTCCCGCGCCTGACGCGCGAGCGAATCCGAGCGCGCGTGCTCGCCGTTCGCGTCGGCGACGACGGAGAACAAGTGCAGCGTCTCCGAGAGCAGCGGATCGGGGTCGGTGTAGTCGTCGCGGAAGCGGGTCTCGAGGAGCTCGAGGTTGTCGCGATACAAGCGAAGCGCGGACTCGCGATCGCCGGCTTTCAGCAGGATGTACGCGAGCGCGAGCGACTGGAACTCCAGGATCTGCGGATACTGCGCGATCTGCGTTTCCATCAGCGTGCGCGCTTCATCGAGATCGCGTCCGAGGTGCGCGAGCAATAAAGCGATGCCTTCGCGGGCGGCGGGATCGTCCGACTGGCGATAGGCATCGATCGCTTCGTCGAAACGGCCGAGGAGCTTGAGCGCTTCGGCGCGGTGAAAGACATCGCCGGTGCGCGTTGCTTCGGCGACAGCCTCCTCGTAGCGGCGCTGTTGAATCAGCTGCTGCACGGTCGTCACCGGCTTCTGCGAGACCATGTAGGCCAGCAGCCAGCCGATCAGCACGATGGCGATGAGGAGAGTCCAGATGCCGATGCTCATCTGGCAGCAGCAGGAGGTGCGGGTGCGGCCGGCGTTGGCGGCTGCGGTGCCGGCGGCGCGATCGCGCCCGGCTCGGCGATGAACGTGCGCATCGTCTGCGCCCGTCCTTCGTACTGAAAATCGAGATCGGGCAAATGCACGGGCGTCGCGTCGGCGGTCTGTTTCGCGACGTCGGCGATCTCCGTCAGCGGCACGGCCGGCGCCTCGGAGACCGCGTCCTGATTGCGCGCGGTGACAAATTGATGCAGCAGCGCGAGCAGCAGGAACACGACCACGACGCTGACGCCGATGACGACGCCCTGCCGCTGCCGCGCGTACTCCATCACGCTTTCGGAGCGCGTCACGGTCTTCGGGCGGAAGACTTCCTGCATGATCGCCTGCGTGTCGATGCGCTCGCCGGACGCGGGATCGGCGCCGCAGTACGGGCAGAGTTTCGCCGCCGCATCGATCGAGCGCTTGCACGCAGCGCAGACGCCACTACTCATCGTCATCGGAATGATATTTCAACGCTGTACGGCGCCGAGATCGGACGTCCGTTCGCGGTGGCGGGCCTGAAGCGCCACTTCTGCACCGCGCCGATCAGCGCCGCGGTGTTGCCGCCGGCCATGCGCCGCACGTTGATGTCCTGCACGCGGCCGTCGGGTCCGATCATCAGATCGAGTCGCGCCGAGCCGCGCGCGGCGATCCGCGGCACCGGCTGATACTGCGGCACGGGACGCGTGGTGATCATCGGCGACGCTTGCGACGGCGGTGCGGATGCCGCGACTTGCGACGCCGTCCTGCGCCGCGGCGGCGCGCCGCCCTGTGCGTATGCCGCACCGGTGAGCGATCGCGGATCGACGAGCGGATTGGTCTTCTTGCGCTCCGCCTGCGCGCGCCGCGCGAGTTGCGCGTATTCGGCCGACGAGACGGCGGTCGCGTCGCTGCGATCCCATTCGTTGTTCGGCGTGCCCGGCACCGCGGCCGCGGTCGGCGCGCTGGTGATCGGCTGTTCGATGCCGCCCGGCTCGTTCATCGGAATCAACTGCGTGTCGGCGCGTTTCGGCGCGGAGACCTGCGCCTGTTCCGCCTGCTCCGACACCGGCTCCGGCGCGACCTTCGGCGCGCCGTCGCTGTTGATGATCATGCCGATGACGAACGCAATGACCATCAGCAATACGCCCCCGCCCGCATACATCGCCACCTTCTTGACGCTGCGCTCCTCGGGCGGCTTGTACTCCGCAACCGGCGCCGGCACGACTTCGTGCACCGGCGTCGCCTTTGATTGATCCCAGTTGCAGTATGGACAGATTCGCGCCCATCCATCGATTGCTCTTTCGCACCGGAGGCAGACTTTTCGCTCGCTCATCACTCGGTCTTTTGTGCAACCAGGGTGCCGTCCTTCCAATAGACGACTCCGCTGGCCGTGACGGCAAACGCCTGCGGGGCAATGCCTTTCGCGATGACCGAGCTCTTCGATTTCGAGAAGCGGTAAAGCGTGCCGCTGCTGGAGTCGTAGGCGATCCACTGTTTTCCGCTGATGAGAACGCGGTCGACACCTGTCGGAAACTGCGATGAGCGATTGCCGAAAAGTCCGAGGCCGAGGAAGCCGCGGAGGAATCCCCGCGCGATGGCTTGCATCGTCGACTGCGTTCCCTCGGTGAGCCAGACGCGTTTCGCCGACGGATCGGCGACGGCGAGGATGCGCGCGGTGATCGCGGTGCTGCCGCCCGCGAACGCGAGGTCGACAGGCACCGCGCCGACGCTCACGGTTCCCGTCACTTTCATCGTCAGGAGATCGACGGTGCGGATTTTCGCTTCGCGCGGGAAGACGAGATACGCGGTGCGGCCGCCGATTTCCATGTCCGATGCGAACGGCGCGACCTGCACGGTGCGATTGGTTCCGACCTCGCGGAGCGTGCCCGACATGCGCGAATAGGTGTAGAGCGCGCTGTTGGACTGGCGAACGAAGTCGCCTTGCTCGCGGCTCAGGACGAAAAGCTTCTCGCCGGTGAATGCGCCGCCGACCGGCGTCTCCGCGGTTTTCATGCGCGTCGTTTTGCCGGTAGCGAGATCGGCGATGACGGCTTCGTTGTTCAGCGCATCGAGCACCGCGACGCGCGTCGTGCCGGTGACGATCGCGGTTGCATGCTCGACGCCTTGCGCGCTCCAGCCGCGGTGCAGCTCGATGCGTCCGTCGTGTGCGATGACGGGGCCGCGCGGCGTGTTGGCAACGAGCTGTGCCAGTAGAAGAGCGATCACGGCTGCACTCCCAGAGGCTCCAACAGCAGGGCATCGCGCGACACGCCGAGGATGCGATAGGTGAGGTGCGCGTTCACGGGGAACGTGCCGGCGAAGATCGTCGGCTCGCTGAAGCGGAACGGGACGCCGTCGATCGTGCCGGATTCGAATGTCGTCTGATTGTTGGCGACGTTCGCGCTGTCGAACACGACCGCGCTGGTGAACGTCGTCTGATCGAGTGCGACGCGTTGCTCAGGCGTGATGCGCTCGAAATTCTGGAGCAACGAGCGCAACTCGGTGCCGGTTGGGTTCGGCGACGGCAGCGACACGTTGGAAGCTTCCGCTTCGCGCCGCAACGTCCGCAGCGTCTCGCTCTGGGGGAAGCGCTCGAGCAGGTTGTCGAGGGTCTCGCGCGCCGCGCGCGTTTCGCCGCGCGCCAACTGGATCAGCGCGCGTGGAACGGTGATCTCGTTCGGGACGGGTGGGTGATGGGTCTGCAGGTATCGCTGGTACTCGCGCACGAGCGAGAGCGAGAACGGATTGGCCTCGAACGCCTCCGCGTACTTTTCATCGGATGGGGATAACCGCGCGAGCGCCGCGAGCGCGGTCGGGTCGTCGGTGCGTCCTTCGAGCACGCGCTCGTACTGGCGGCGCGCGTTCACGACGTCGCCTCGTTGTTCGTAGAGCGACGCGAGCCGCAACTGCGCGCGGTTGAGCAGCGACACGTACGCGGCCACGTCGCCGCGCGCGGAGGAGTAGATCTCGAATGACTCCGTGCGCGCGGCTTCGCGTTTCAACGCGTCGAATTTTGACGAGCGGAGCGATTCCGTCACCGTCACGAGCAGTCGCTCCGCTTCATTCGACTCGCCCGATTCGGTCAATGCGGTCGCGAGCGCGTGCTGATAGATCGCGACGTCGAGCGGCTTCTGCGCGAGCGCGACGGCGTTCCGCGCGGCGTTCACCGCTTTGCGCGGATGTCCGAGGACGCGCATCGCGGAGGCGTAGAGATTCCATGACTCGGCGTCGTCGCTCGCGTAGCGCATCGATTCTTCGAGCAACTCGAATGCGCGCGCTTCGCGGCCGAGCTTTGCCTGCGCCAGCGCGGCGTACGACGTCGCATTCGCGTAACGCGCGAGATTCGAGTCGCGGCGCGCGTCGAGGCGCTCGCGCGACGGCCAGCTCGTAGGCCTTCGCGTATTCGGCGCGCGCGAGCGAGAGCTCGCTGCGCGACGCGCGCAGATCGCCGAGGTTCAGACGGCCGGAGAGCTGGGCCTCGAAGCTGCGCGACTGCGCGAGCTGCTTCTCCATCTGCGCGATCTCGAAGTCGGACGCGATCCGCGTCTGGGCGAGCACGGCGACGAGGAGCAGGATCACTCGGCGAAGTACCCCTTCCGCGCGCTCATGATTGCGATCCCGCTGCCGCGCGGCTTGACCTCGATCGTCCGCCAGCCGCGCTGCGTTCCCTGGCTCTGATACGCGACGAGGTAGCGGCCGTTGATGTCGTCGAGGATGCGCGACAGCTCGCGCGACACGCTCTCCCTCGACGCCTCGGCGACGGTGCCGCCGGTGTTGCTTGCGGCGCGGTCGAGGAACTTCGTGTGCGACGCACCGAGGACGATCGCGCTGACGATCGTCTTCGTCCCGCTGATTTTTCGCAGCGCGTCTTCTTCCGTCAGCTGACTGTTGCGGTCGCCGCCATCGGTGATCACGATCGCGTACGTTCGCTGCTTCGATGCCACCGACGCCACCGCGTCGCGCAGCGACGTTCCCCCGGAAGGAACCAGCGTGACCGGCCGCGATCTGGAAACGATGTGATTGAAGTACGTGACCGACATCGTGTCGCCCGCGCGCAACTTCTTCCGCGCTTCGTCGACCGCGCGCAGCGCCGCGTCGAGTTTTCCATCACCCATCGACAGCGAGCGGTCGACGATGAATGCGAAATGTGCCGCGGGCCGCTCCTGCCGCACGTCGCGGATCGTCTGCTCGACGCCGTTCTCGCGCACGCGCAGATCGCTCGCTTTCAGAGCGCGCGACGCACGAACGCGCAGCGGCACTTCGACGAGATCGATGTTGAGCACGTCGCTGGCGCTCGTGATCACGCTCGCGCTCTCGCTCGTCTTGTAGCCGTTCGCCCAGGCCGTCGCCGTCACCGTGCGCGGCGCGAGTGTGGCGCCGAAGTCGTACGCGATGCGATACGGCGGCTTCCGCGCGACGCCCGCGAGCGCGCCGTCGACGTAGAAGTCGACGCGATCGACCTTTGCCGCGGTCGTCGTGACCTCGAGCGCCTGCACGCCGATCGCCTGCGATCCGGGCAGCGGCGAGACGAACGTCAGCGCGGCGAGAACGAGTAGCGTCTGCACGCGATCGGCAACGCGAGATGGATAAGATTCGCTTCCCGTGAGTCTGCAGAACGACCCCGCCGCCCTTCGCGAGTACCTCGCCTCAACCACGCTCGACGGTATCAGTGAGATCGGGAAGCGCGATCTCGCGCACTACGTCGCGCACGCGTTTCCGCGTTTCATGGTCACGCTCGAGTTTCTGCCGCAGTCGCCCGGCAGGGTTCTCGAGCTCGGCGCGAATCCCTACTTTTTCACCGCGCTGATGAAGCGTCTGCGCGACTACGAGCTGGAGCTGGCGAACTACTACAACGATGATGCGGCGCCGGGCGACTGGGCCGAAGAGCGGATGGTCAACGAGCGCCACGGCGAGCGTCACACGTTCCGCTACCGGCATCTGAACATCGAGCGCGACCGGTTTCCGTACGACGATGCGTCGCTGGACGGCGTGTTGTTTTGCGAGATCCTCGAGCATCTCACGCTCGATCCCGCGGCCGCGCTGCGCGAGATGCATCGCGTGCTGAGGCCCGGCGGCTGGCTCCTGGTGACGACGCCGAACGTCAGCCGCTACGAGCTGATCGAGCGTCTCGTTGCGGGCCGGGGCATCGGCGATCAGTACAGCGGCTACGGCGTCTACGGCCGCCACAATCGCGAGTACAGCCTCATCGAGGTGCAGCGGCTGCTCGAAAGCCAGGGCTTCGACGTCGAGCGCATCGAAGCGCGCACGACGCTGCCCGTTCCGCGGAGCAAGCTACTCGATGCGCTGAAGCCGTTGCTCGGCGCGCCCGAACAGTATCAGGACAACATCTTCTGCCTGGCGCGCCGCGCCGATCGCAAGCCCGGTCTGCGGCCGGCCTGGCTCTATCGCAGCATTGCGCCGGACGAGATCAACGCGGACGATTGGCTGCCCGAAATGGTCCCGCCGATCGCGCATGGCGACAACGAGGAGCCGCGGATCGCGCGCGAAGAGAACGAGCGCCACCGGCTCGTGCTCGGCACGCGCCTCGTCCGGGCCGCGTTGCGCGTGCAGCAGTGGCTCGCGCGTCTGCACCGCCGCTGACCGTTACAATCTGCGGAATGCTTCAGCCGGACGCGCTCCTCGGCAATTACCGTCTGATCGAAAAGATCGGAGCAGGCGGGATGGGCGAGGTGTGGAAGGCGGAAGACACGCGCCTCGGCCGCACGGTCGCGATCAAGATCCTGCCGCAGGCCGTCGCCGCGGACGGGCAGTCGATCGCGCGGATGAAACGTGAGGCGCGCACGGCGGCGCAGCTCTATCACCCGAACATCGCCACGATTCACGCGTTCGAAGAAGCCGAGGGGCGGATCTTCATCGCCATGGAATTCGTTCCCGGCGAGCCTCTGACGAGTCTCATGCGCCGCAGTCCGATTGCGGAGGCGGATGTCTGCCGCATCGCGCGCAACGTCGCCGATGCACTGGCCGAGGCGCACGAGAAGGGGATCGTCCACCGCGACATCAAGCCGGACAACATCATCGTCAACGGCCCGCGCGTGAAAGTGCTCGACTTCGGCATCGCGAAACAAGTCGAGACGCAGAACTCCGATCCGAATGATCCGACGACCGTGCTCACGCAGCAGGGGATGATCATCGGTACGGTCTATTACATGTCGCCGGAGCAGGCCCTCGGCAAGCCGGTCGACGCGCGCACGGATCTCTTTTCCCTCGGCGTAGTGATGTACCAAGCCGTCACCGGACGGCTGCCGTTTCAGGGCGAGACGACGACCGACACGATTACGCGCATCATCCGCGACGAAGCGCCCCTGCCGCAGCACGTCTCGCGCGGCCTCGCGTCGATCATTCATCGATGCCTGCGCAAGAATCGCGAGGATCGCTTTGCGAGTCCGCGCGCGAGCTTGCGGACGCGCTCGAGGCGCAGCTGGCCGTCGCGCCGACCGCTCCGCTGACCACTCCGATGGCCGCCGCACCGACGGTGATCACAGGAACATCGCCGAAACCGCGTTCGTGGGGCTGGCTCGTGGCGACGTTCGCGTTGTTGATCGCGGCCGGCCTCGCGGCGGTCGTGATCTCGCAGCGCAATACCGAACCGCTGCCGAAACAAGACGGCGGGCTGAAGCCCGCCGCTCCACCTGCAGCGCCAGCGACCGAGGTGAGCGTCACGGCCGCACCTGAAACCGCACCACCAGCCGCTGAGCAACCGAGCAACCGAGTCACCGAGCAACCCGTTTCCACGCCACCCGAGCCTGTTACGACGCCCGCACCACCACCTCCCGCACGCACCGCCGATGACGACTACAACGCCGGCATGACCCAGCTCGTCGAACGCCGTCCGACGCTCGCGCGCGAGTCCTTCGAAGCGGCGATCGCGAAAGATCCGCACCACGCGCGCGCGCACTTCCGCCTCGGCGAGATGGCGCTGTTCGTGCGCGACACCGACACGGCGCGGCGTGAGCTCGAAGCGGCGAACGCGGATGCGGATCGGCTCGATGCGCGCGAGCAAAAACTGGTCGAGCTGGGGCTCGCGGTGCTCGACGGCAATCGCCAGCGCGCGCAAAGACTGTGGCAGGAGATCCGGGCCGCGAATCCCGCCGATCCCGATCTGATGCGCTTCCGGCAACTCATTGGCGATGAAGGGCCGAGGCCATTTCGGCGCGGACGTCCGCGTCCGCATTAGCGGGTATACTGAATCGGAAATCCCAAATGGCTCGCTACGGAATCGAAGTTTGCAACAGCTGCAACGCTTGTCAGTGGCGGAATGACGATTTCTTCTGTCAGTTCGACCCCGAAACCCTGAAAGCGTTCGACTCCATCACCTTCACCAACGTCTATCCCGAAAACTCCGTGCTGTATGCCGAGGGCGAGTCGCCGCAGGGCCTGTTCATCCTCTGCTATGGCCAAGCGAAGCTCACGATCTCCGCGGCGGGCAGCGGCAAGACGCTGATCAAGCGCATCGTGCAGCCGGGCGAAGGCCTCGGCCTGTCGAGCGTCCTCTCGGGAAATCCGTACAAAGCCACTGCCGAAACCGTGCGTCCGTCGCAGGTGAAGTTCGTCAAGCGCGACGACTTCCTCCGTTTTTACGCCGAACATCGCGACGTGTCCTTCAACATCGCCCGGCAGCTGATCGAGGAGTGCGAGTCGGACGCCGATCAGATCCGCAACCTCGGCCTCGCGAACTCCGCCGCCGAGCGCCTCGCGCAGCTCCTTCTGGCGTGGTGCGAGGAATCGGGCAGCCCGTCGGCCAGCGGCATGCGCTTCCCGGTCATGATGACCCACGAAGAGATCTCGCAGCTGATCGGCACCTCGCGCGAGACCGTCACCCGTCTTCTTAAACGCTTCAGGGAACAGAAGATCCTGACCGTCCGACGCTCTTCGATGACCCTTCACAAGAAGGGCGAGCTCGAAGAGCTGCTGATGGACTAGCGATTTACTTCCGTCCCTATTTGTGACCAACGTCACAACGCCAGCTACTCATCCGTCCTAACTGCCCTGTCCAGGCGTCCTGTCGGCTTTTGCCCCGCGGATTCATCTTGGGGCTCGAAAGCAGGGAGGAAGCCATGAACACACTGAACAACATCGTCCGGAACTCAAAAATCATCATCGCGATCATCCTGATCGCCAGCTTCGGGGCCGCAGTGAATGCCCAGGAGACGAAAACCTATAACCCGTACACCGTCGTCGGTCACCAGCTGCGCTCCGAGTTGATCACGCAGTCGCCGTTCGGTCATGAGAAGCCGGTGGCGATGGGACCGACACTGTTCCAGGAAGTCATCCCTTGCCGGTTCGTCAGCACGCTGGAAGAAGACAAGTATCCCTCTCCGTGGGGCGGCAAGGAATTCCGGGCGAAGGAAAGCCGGACGTACTTCCCGATCGGCGTTCTGACGGCAGGCGAGTGGAAGAACCCGTGCTCCGACGTCGTCGACCCGCGTGCGATCGCGGTCGCGCTCCGCATCTGGGCGTTCGATCCGGATGGCAGCGGCAATGTCTTCGTCGCGCCGTCCAGCTTCAGCGCGTACAGCTATCCGGCAGTGCAGTTCGAGAACGGTCATGACGCGCAGCGCGAAGCCGACGTGGCTCTGCATGCGAACAGCTTCCGCGTGGAGCCCGACGAAACGACGCACGTGGTCATCGACATCATCGGTTACTTCATCGCCGACACGTCCGGCGGCGGCCCGGCCGGCCCGAAGGGTGACACCGGCGAGCGCGGACTCCAGGGCGAGCGTGGACTTCAGGGCGAGCGTGGACTTCAGGGCGAGCGTGGACTTCAGGGCGAGCGTGGCGAGCAGGGTCAGAACGGACTTCAAGGCGAGCGCGGACTCCAGGGTGAGCGCGGCGAGCAGGGTCTGAAGGGCGACAAGGGCGAGAACGGCGAGCGCGGACTTCAGGGCGAGCGTGGACTCCAGGGCGAGCGCGGTGAGCAGGGCCTGAAGGGCGACAAAGGCGAGCGTGGCGAGCAAGGTCTGAAGGGCGACAAGGGCGAGCGCGGCGAGCAGGGTGAAAAGGGTGCTGCCGGTCCGAAGGGCGACAAAGGCGAAAACGGCACCGTCGGTCCGAAGGGTGACAAAGGCGACAACGGCGCGCAGGGTGCGAAGGGCGACAAGGGCGATCCGGGAGCGATGGGACCGCAGGGACCGATGGGGCCCGCTGGCGCCGGCATCAGCGCGATCCGCGGCGACTCGACCTTCCCGCCTCCGGGACAGATCACCATCAGCCATCCCTCGATCACCGCGAAGAGCATCATCATCCTGACCTACACGGTCGTGTCGAACGGAAATGCGCTCGGCGTGGCCTCGCAGACGAACGGTTCGTTCGTCGCGACCGGCAGCCCGAACAAGCCGTTCCGCTGGGTCGTTCTCAACATCGCCTTCTGAGTAAGGGGCGGGAGGGGGAGAGGAAGCGCCGGGGCGGTCCGAAAGGGCCGCCCCGGTTTTTGTTTTATAAACTATCGGCACGCAATGACCATCGATCCGCTTTCCTTCGCCCGCCAGCTCATCGACATCCCTTCGCCGACCGAGCAGGAACGGGAGGTTGCCGAATTCCTCGATGCGACCCTCGCCCGCGCCGGCTTCGCCACGCGCCGTCAGGAAGTGACGGACTCGCGCTTCAACCTTTTCGCCTCCGCCGGCGGACGGCCGCGCGTCGTCATCAACTCGCACCTCGACACCGTGCCGCCGTGGTTCCCGTCGTCGGAAGACGAGGAGCACATCTACGGCCGCGGCGCGTGCGACACGAAAGGCGTGATCGCGGCGATGATCGCCGCCGGCGAGCGGCTGCTCGCGCGCGGCGTTCGCGATTTCGCGTTCCTCTTCGTCGTCGGCGAGGAGACGGACTCGATCGGCGCGAAGCGCGCGAACGAAGAATTCGCCGCCCTCGGATCGGAGTACGTCGTCGTCGGCGAGCCGACGGAGTCGAAATTCGCGCGGGCGTCGAAAGGCGCGGTGACGTTCACGCTCCGCTTCGAAGGGAAGGCCGCGCACTCCGCCTATCCGCATCTCGGCGATTCCGCGATCAATCGCATGGTCGCCGCGATCGCCGAGATCAACGCCGCCGACTGGGGCACGCACGAGCTCCTCGGCAAGGCCACGGCGAACGTCGGCGTCGTGCGCGGCGGCGAGCGCCCGAACATCATCCCCGCGCTCGCCGAATGCGACGCGCTCTTTCGCATCGTCACGACCCCCGAAGACGTCCTCGAGCGATTGGGACAACTGATCGCGAAGCACGGCGGAACGATCGTCTCGCAGCGCGGCAACCCGCCGCAGCTGATGACCGTGCCGGCGGGACAGCCATCGCAGGTCGTCGCTTTCAACACCGACGTCCCCTGGCTCGGCGCCCTCGGCAAGCCGCTCCTCTTCGGCCCCGGCTCGATCCTCGACGCCCACGGCGCGAACGAAAAGATCGCCAAGCGCGACCTCCTCGCGGCGGTGGAGACGTACGAGGCGATGGTGATCTCGCTGCTCGAAGGGCGGGTGAGTTGATCTTTACGGACTCCCATTGCCATCTCACGATGTCGAACGCCGAGGCGAATCTCGCCGCCGCGCGTGCCGCAGGCGTGCGCGGGTTCGTCGTTCCGGCGACGAAGCTCGAGGATGCGCCGCAGGCGGTGGCGATCGCGCAGAAGAATGCTGATGTGTGGGCGGCGGTCGGATTTCATCCGCACGATGCGAAGGAGTGCGATGAAAACGCGTTTGCGGAGATTGCGCGGCTCGCGCGCGAAGATCGCGTGGTCGCAATCGGCGAGTGCGGGCTCGATTACCACTACGACCACTCGCCGCGCGAGGTGCAGCGCGCGGTGTTCGAGCGGCACATCGAACTCGCGAAGGAGCTCGACAAGCCGATCATCGTGCACAACCGCGAGTCGACCGACGACATGGTCGCCATCCTCTCGCGCAGCGGCGCGCGCGGGATTCTGCATTCGTACACGGAGTCACTCGGCGTCGCGCGCCAACTGATCGACCTCGGCTACTACATCTCCTTCTCCGGCATCGTCACGTTCAAGAGCGCTGACTCGCTGCGCGAAGTCGCGCGGGCGCTGCCGCACGACCGCGTCCTCATCGAGACCGACACGCCCTACCTCGCGCCGGTGCCGTTCCGCGGGCGCGACAACGAGCCGGCCTACGTCATCAAGGTCGCGGAATTGCTGGCCACGCTGTGGGCTGTGCCGGCCGAGCGCGTCGCGGAGCAGACCACCTCGAATTTCGAGCGCGCCTTCTCGGTTAGACTTCCGCCGCCATGATGACCTTCGGAACGCCGCCGTCTCGGCGGCTGCACGGGCGGCGTCCCGCCGCCCACCCGGGCGCAGGCGCGGGACGCCTGCGCATCAGCCGGCGAGGACGCCGGCGTTCCGCATGAACTCCATGAATCAACCCGACCTCTCCGTCGTGTTCCCCGTGTACAACGAGGAAGAGAACATCCCCATCCTGCTGCGCGAGATCGCGGCGGCGCTGGAGGGACGCGGCTGGACGTACGAGATCGTGGCGGTCGACGACGGCTCGACCGATCGCAGTCTCGCGGTGCTCGAGGAGTCGCGCGCGCGCTATCCGATGCTGCGCGTGCTGCCGTTCGAGAAGAACGCGGGCCAGACCGCGGCGCTCGATGCGGCGTGGCACGCGGCGCGCGGACGGCTCGTCGTCTCGCTCGACGCCGATCTGCAAAACGATCCCGCCGACATCCCGGCGATGATCGCGAAGCTCGAGGACAGCGGCGCCGACATGGTTGCCGGCGTGCGCGTGAATCGCCGCGACACCTGGAGCCGGCGCATGCAGTCGCGCATCGGCAACGGCGTCCGCAACTGGATCACCGGCGACGACATCACCGATACGGGCTGCTCGCTCAAGCTCGTGAAGCGCGAAGCCATCGATCGCGTCCGCCTCTTCACCGGCATGCATCGCTTCCTTCCGACGCTCGTCCGCTACGCCGGCTACCGCGTCGTCGAGATGCCGGTGAACCACCGCGCGCGCCAGTTCGGCCAGTCAAAGTACGGCGCCATGAACCGCGCCTTTCGCGGCCTGGTGGATTGCTTCGCCGTGCGATGGATGGGCAAGCGGATGCTGAATTACAAAGTGCGCGAGGACGGGCGATGACGAAGTTGCGCAGTTGCGCGGTTGCGCGGTTGCGCGGCCTGTGTTTGCACGTGCCGAGCAACCGAGCAACCGAGCAACCGAGCAACCGGGAGGGGTGGGCGTGAAAAGCTGGCACTGGGATCTCTGGGTCGTCTTCGGCATGGTCGGCCAGATGGTCTTCGGCTCGCGCTTCGTCATCCAGTGGATCGCGTCGGAGCGAACGGAAGACCAGCTACATCCCGCCGGTCTTCTGGTGGCTCTCCGTCATCGGCGGAGTCATCACGCTCACGTACGCAATTCACAAACATGACCCTGTGTTCACGATCGCGCAAAGCATCGGGCTGCTGGTCTACGTTCGCAACCTGACGCTCATCTACAGCCGCCGCCCGCATGTTGAATCAGGAACAACGCAGCCACCTTCTGCGGATCGCCCGTGAGTCCATCGCCGCAACGCTCGATGGCCGCCGGCCCGAGCTTCCCGCGGTCGACGAAGTGCTGCAGCGTCCCGCGGGCGCGTTCGTCACGCTGACCATCGACGGCGAGCTGCGCGGCTGCATCGGCTCGATCCATCCCGTCGCGCCGCTCTACCGCGCCGTCTCCGACAGCGCGATCAACGCCGCATTTCGCGATCCGCGTTTCTACCCGCTCCGCAAAGACGAGTATCCCCACATCCACATCGAAATCTCGGTCATGGGACCGATCGAGGTGGTGAACGACGTCGAGGAAATTCAGGTCGGACGCGATGGGCTGATCGTGAGCCGCGGCCGCAATGCAGGGCTTGCTTCTGCCGCAAGTCGCGACCGAATACGGGTGGGATCGCGACACCTTTCTCCGCCAGACCTGCGTCAAAGCAGGGCTCGGTCCCGACAGTTGGAGGCTTCCGGACTGCCGGATCGAGCGCTTCGCCGCAGAAGTTTTCAACGAACAACTCGTTACCTCGTAAACACTTAGCTGCTGAGACAGGCATTTCGCGGCATATTCCCCGAAAGTCGCTGCGTTTTAGCGCGCGACATGCCCAATAACACTCGGAAGATCCGGTCCTCGATCCCGACTCGTGTTGCCCGCGCCCGCAAGGCCGCGGAGCGGCATCACATCATCCGTTTCCTCGGAGGACGCGGCGCCGCCGCGCTCCTTCTCGGCACGGCGCTCTCCATCGGCGGCATCGCCGAGACGATGCAGGGCGTGCATTTCCTGGTGCAGAAAGATCTCGACTCCGTTCGCGTCGTCCGCCAGAAGGGCGACAACGAAAGGGTCGTCGCGAACCTCGGCGGCGGCTTCACCGCGAACACGCTGTTCAAGCTCGCGCAGGCGCTGCCCGAGCGCTTCGTCTCGCGCGAGCTCGCGCTGTTCGATCAGAAGTGGATCGCCACCGAGAAGTGGGCCAACGGTGAGGATGCTCCTCACAGCGGCGAGAATGTTTTCCTCGCGGAAGTGCACCGCCTCAACAAGGCCATCCGCGCGGAGTTCTTCGCCGAGGAAATCCCGTACGGCGAGCTGATTCACCAGAAGGCCGAAAAGTACGACGTCGATCCCGCGCTCGTCGCGGCCGTGATCGAACAGGAGTCGAAGTTCCGCCCGGGGGCGAAGTCGCCCGTCGGCGCGAAGGGCCTCATGCAGCTCATGCCGCGCACCGGCCGCTGGATGGGCGCGCAGAACCTTTACGATCCCGAGCAGAACATCGACGCCGGCGTGAAATACATCAAGTACCTCAACGCCCGCTTCAACGGCGATCTGCGAAAAACCATCGCCGCCTACAACGCCGGCGAAGGCAACGTGAAGCGCTACCGCGGCGTCCCTCCGTTCCGCGAGACCCGCACCTACGTGAAGAAGGTTCTCAAGAATTACGACCGGCGCACCAAGCAGCTCGAGGACTACAAGAAGCGCGAAGGCGGGTCGGTGCCCGAGGCGGACGGAACACTCACGCTGAGATAAATCGAACGCAGAACGCAGAGCGCAGAACGAAGAATTGAGAGCCCGAGAGGGCTCTTTTTCGTGCTCTGAATTCTGCGTTCTGCGTTCTGCGTTCCCTGCGCGCGTTTGACCCTTCGGCCCCTTTCGGCTAATTTACTCAGCAACTTACTGGCAATACGACCAGGGAGGGGACAATGGTCAGTGTGTGTAGGGTGGCTCCCGTACTCCTTCTCGTGATCGCGACGGCAGCGTTCGCGCAGCCTCAGTCGTCGCATCCGCCGCGCGAGCTTCATCGCGTCGGCGACCACTACACCCCGTACAACCCTCCCGATCCCGCCACGTATCCGGCCGGCGCGAAGACGCACGAGATCAAGGCCGGCGACACGCTCTGGGCGCTCGCGCAGCAGTACTACGGCAACGCGTATCTGTGGCCGCAGCTGTGGGAGTCGAACACCTGGATCACCGACGCGCACTGGATCTATCCCGGCGATGTGCTCCTCGTCGAAGGCGAAGCCGCGGCGGCCGCGGTCGTCGCGAAGCAGGGGACGACCGAGCCGGCAGGCGAGGGCGAAGGGCCGACGCTCGCGGAGTCGGCGACGAACTCGCCGCTGACGACACCGTCGGCATTCACCACCGACTCGACCGGCGGCATCGCTGTCGCGCGCATGGCGCAGGACAACCGTCCCGTGCCGCTCGCGACTGAGGCCGACATCTACTGCTACGGCTACATCGGACGACCCGACGAGCCGCTGCCGAACATGATCGAGTCGTTCGAAGACGTCGAGACGCGCTACGTGCCGCGCGCGGTGCCGGATACGCCCGCGTCGGCGTCGGTCACGGATCTGATTTACGTTCGCGGCGGCGCATCGACCGGTCTCGTCGCCGGCGAGACGTACCTCGCCGTCGCGCCGGGCCAGTTGGTGTATCACCCGACGAGCGGCGCGCTCCTCGGCCGCCGTTATCTCTACGTCGGCCAGGTGCGCATCCTCTGCACCGAAGACGGGCGCTCGCGCGCGGTGGTGACGCAGGCGTGCCGCGAGATTCCGGTCGGCGCGCGGCTCAAGCCGATCCCACAGCTTCCGATCCCGATCGCGCGCATCCCCGATCTTCCCGCGTGGTGCGATCCTCCCAGCGGCCGCACGACCGGCACGATCATCGACTCGCGCGAGTGGCACCTCGGCCTCGTCGAAGGCAATCTCGTGCAGATCGATCTCGGCGCCGAGAACCAGTTGCAGCCCGGCGACTTCCTCACCGTCTATCGCCCGTCGCTGCGCTCCGATCAGCCGCGCGTGGTGCTCGGCGAGCTCGGCGTGCTGACGACGGAATCGAAGACGGCAACCGCCGTCGTCGTCGCCGCACGGCGCGAGATGCTGATCGGCGATTCGGTCGAGATGCGGTAACCGGTTGCTCGGTTGCGCAGTTACGCGGTTGCTCGGCGGTTACTGCGCAACTGCGAAACCGCGCAACCGAAACGCTTCTGCTAGAATCCGCCTTCCGGGGTCCATAGCTCAGCGGTTAGAGCTACCGGCTCATAACCGGCAGGTCCCAGGTTCGAATCCTGGTGGACCCACCAGAGGGTGATGCAGAGCTTTCAATTTCTCATTGATCACTGTTGCATGAGTGGCGGAGATTCCACTCCGGCCCACACAGGCGTTCCGACCAAGGAACGCCTTTTTTCTTTCAGGGGGTTTTTTTGAGCGATCTCGACAAACTGTGGGAGCTGCAGACGGTCATGACGGCTCTCAATGACCGGGAAAAGCAGATGGCGGTCAAGCCCGAGGCGTTCGCCGCCATCGATACGGAGTACCAGGCCGCGAACGAAGAGATGACGCGGCTGCAAGGGCAACTCGATGTCCTGGCGAAAGAGCGGCGGCGCGTCGAAGGCGAGCTGTCGGACCAGCAGGAGCTGCTGAAGAAGTATCAGGGCCAGCTGATGCAGGTGAAGAATCAGCAGCAGTACGCGGCGGCGTGGAAGGAGATCGACGCGGCGCGCAAGCATGTGAAGGACCTCGAGGAATCGGATCTGAAGAACATGACCGAGGCCGAGGGCGTGCAGTCGCAACTCGACACGCGGAGCGGAGCGCATGGCGATCTGCAGGCGCGCTACGACGCGGCGCATGCCGAGTGGCAGCATTCGCTCAGCGATCTGAAAGAGGAAGCGGACAAGCTGCGCAAGCGGGCCACCGAGATCGAAGACACGCTCCCGCCGCGGCTCAAGAGTGAATTTCAGAAGATCTACCGGCAACGCCAGCAGATCGCGGTCGCGCGCGTGGTCGGCGACACCTGCTCGTCCTGCCGCAGCCGCGTGCGCCCCGCGCTCGCGCAACAGCTCAAACGCGGCGAGATGGTGGAGTGCGAAGGCTGCCACCGCATTCTCTACTGGGAGAAACTCCCATCCTGAAAGTCACCGCCTGGATCGATGGCGCCGCCCGCGGAAATCCCGGCCCTGCGGGTTACGGCGTCTACATGAAGAAAGACGGTGAGGTGATCGAGGTCTCCGGTTTCCTCGGACACACGACGAACAACGTCGCCGAGTACGCGGGCCTCCTCGACGCGCTCACCACGGCCGTCAGCGAAGGCGCGCGCGAAGTCGAGATCATCTCCGACTCCGAGCTGCTCGTGAAGCAGATGCTCGGCGTCTATCGCGTGAAGCACCCGAACCTCGTGCCGATGCATGCCGAAGCGAAGGTGCTGGTGCGGAAGTTCGCGCGCTTCTCGATCCGTCATACGCTTCGCGCGGGCAACAAGGACGCCGACCGCCTCGCCAATCTTGCCGTCGATCGCGGCGAGGGGCGGCTCCTCGAACGGCATGCCGAGAGCTGACGAGATCCGCGCGAACATCGCCGCGCTCGAGGCGCGCATCGCCGCCGCATGTGAACGCGCCGGGCGAAAGCGCAGCGACGTCACGCTCGTCGCGGTGTCGAAGACGTTCCCGGCCAGCGACGTCGATCTGGCCATCGAAGCCGGCATGACCGACGTCGGCGAGAACAAAGTGCAGGAAGCGCGTGAGAAGAAGCCGAACGTGACCCGCGCCGCGCGATGGCATCTCATCGGACATCTGCAATCGAACAAAGTGAAAGACGCGGCGCGATTGTTCGACGTCATTCAAACCATCGACTCGGTCGAGCTCGCGGAGAAAATCGCGCGGCAGGGAAAGGCGGAGTTGCTCCTGCAAGTGAACATCGGCCGCGAGCCGCAGAAGAGCGGCGCCGATCCGTCGGAAGTCGCGGCGCTCGCGAAACGGATTCCGCTGCGCGGCCTCATGGCCATTCCGCCGGTGGGCGCGGCGGAGGAAATGCGTCCATACTTTCGCGAGCTGCGCGCGCTGCGCGACGAATGCGGCCTCAAGGAGCTGTCGATGGGCATGACCGATGATTTCGAAGTCGCGATCGAAGAAGGGGCGACGATCATCCGCGTCGGCCGCGCGATTTTCGGGAACCGCTGACGCATGGATTTCGCACTCATCTTCTTCCGCACGCTCGACGTCATCCTCAGCATCCTGCAGTGGACGGTGCTGGTGTGGGTGATCCTCTCCTGGATCCTCTTCTTCCTGCGCAACTCGAAGTTCCGCTGGCGCTACCGCCAGCTCTATCACGTGCTCGAACAGCTCAACGACATCTTCGAGCGCATGACCCGCCCGTTCCTCCGCCCCTTCCGCCGGCTGATGCGCCGCTTCGACACCGCGGGCATCGACTGGTCGCCGCTCTTGCTCATGCTCGCCATCTACGTCCTCCGCCAAATCCTCTGGGCGATCGCGCGCAGGCTTATACTTCCGCCATCGACCATGTGATGTGACGGGAGGGCGACATGCAGGACCTGACTCCGCTCGAGATTCAGAAACAGACGTTCTCGCGGACGATCAAAGGCTACAACCAGGACGAAGTGCGCGCCTACCTGCACCTCGTCGCCGAGGAGATCGAGCGGCTGGTGCGCGAAAACGACCGGTTCTCGCGCGAAGTGGCGGTGCTGCGCGAAGACCTCGAGGATCATTCGAACCGCGAGCGCATTCTGAAGGACACGCTCCTCTCCGCGCAGAAAGTCGCCGAGGATCTGACCACGAACGCGCGCAAGGACGCGGAGTTGATCGTGAAGGATGCGGAGCTGCTCTCCGACCGCCTGATCGGCCAGGCCATGCAGCGCGTGGCGGATCTCGAGCGAGCGATCGGCGACCTGAAGATCGAGCGCCGCGCCGCCCGCAACAAATTGCAGGCGACACTCGACACGATCCAGCACATGGTGATACTGGATGCGGAAGAAGAAGCCAATGAAATGCCTCTGACGAGTTTGTTCAAGCAGCGCCAGTGACGCTTCTCATCCGCAACCTTTCGCAGATCGCAACGCCGGCCGGGCGCACCGCGCGCCGCGGCGATGCCATGCGCGAGCTGTCGGTGATGGACGCTGCAGTCATCATCGTGCAGAACGGCCGCTTCGCGTACGTCGGTCCGGAGAACGAAAAGCCGCCCGAGCTGCTGGTCGACGAGGACTTCGATGCGAACGGCGCGACCGCGGTGCCGGGCTTCGTCGACTCGCACACGCACATCCCGTTCGCCGGATTTCGCGAGTCGGAGTTCAACCGCCGCCTGCAGGGCGAGACGTACGAAGACATCGCCGCGTCGGGCGGCGGAATCGCGGCGACGGTGCGCGCGACGCGCAAAGCGTCCGAGGATCAGCTGACAAAGAATGTGCTCACGCGCGCCGCGACGATGGCGCGCTACGGAACGACCACGGCCGAGGCGAAGAGCGGCTACGGGCTCGACAAAGAGTGCGAGCTCAAACAGCTGCGCGCGATCCGCGAGGCGAGCGAGCGCTCGCCGGTGCGGCTCATTCCGACGTGTCTCGCCGCGCACGACTTCCCGCCGGAGAGCCGCGGCAGCGAGTCCGCACGGCAAGGTTACGTCTCCACGATCCTCGGCGAGATCCTTCCCGCCGTCGCCGAAGAACGCCTGGCAATTTTCTGCGACGCGTTCGTAGAACGCGGCGCCTTCTCAACAGCCCAGGGCGAGGCGGTGCTGCGCGCCGGCGTCGGAGCTCGGCATGGTGCCGCGTCTCCACGCCGACGAATTCTCCGACGGCCGCGGCGCGAGCCTCGCCGCCGCGATCGGCGCGGCCTCCGCCGATCATCTGATGCACATCTCCGAGGAGGGCATCGCCGCGCTCGCATCCTCGGATACGGTCGCAAACCTTCTCCCGGCGACGAGCTTCTTCCTCATGTCCGACCGCTACGCTCCCGCGCGCACGCTCATCGACTCCGGCGCGATCGTCTCGCTGTCGACCGACTGCAATCCCGGCTCGTCGATGACCGAGTCGATGCAGACGGTGATGCAGCTGGCGACGCTGCAGATGAAGATGACGGTCGAAGAGTCGCTCACCGCCGCGACGCTCAACGGCGCGTACTCGCTACGGATGGCGAAAGAGATCGGCTCGATCGAGATCGGCAAGCGCGCCGACTTTGTGCTCCTCGACGCGCCGAGCTACCTCCACCTCGTCTACCACTTCGGCGTGAACCTCGTGACCGCGGTGTTCCGCGACGGTCAACGGGTCGTCTGAGCACGCCGCGCTATCGGAACGCCGGCGTCCTCGCCGGCTGGCCGGGCGGCGTCCCGCCGCCCTCATAAAACGCCACGATCTTCTCGTACAGCAACGCGCCGATGTCGGCCTTGCACTCGAACGAGCATCCACCGATGTGCGGTGTGAGGATCAGCCGCGGATCATCGGGAAAGCCGCCGACCGGCGGCTCGGGATCAAAGACGTCGAGCGCGAGGCCGGCGAGCTGGTTCGATTGCAGTGCAGCGAGGGCCGCGTTTTGATCGAGCACTTCGCCGCGCGAAGCGTTGATGAGGAACGAGCCGCGCTTCAGCGAAGCGATCTCGTTTGCGCCGATCATTTTTCGTGTTTCGGAAGTGAGGGGGACATGCAGAGTGAGAACGTCGCTCGCAGTGAGTAGCGCGCCGAGGGAATCCACACGCTCGGCCACGCCAAAGTCGGAGACGTACGGATCGAACGCACGGACGTGCATGCCGAAAACGCACGCGAGCCGCGCCACGCGCCCTCCCACCTGGCCGAGGCCGACGATGCCGAGGTTGTAGTGGCGCATCTCGTGGCGCGTCGCGCAGTCATCGCGCTCGAATCGTCCCTGCGAGACTTCGCGCGTGTAGAACGGCACGGTGCGGGTCATGGAGATGATGAATCCGATCACCAGCTCCGCGACCGCGTTCGCATTCGCTCCCGGCAGGTTGATGATCGTGACGCCGCGCTCGCGCGCGGCATCGGCGTCGATGTTGTCGATCCCGCTCGTCCCCTGCGCGATCAACTCCAACCGCGGCGCGGCCTCGATGACGCGCCGCGTCACGCGGTTGTACGCGCGCGTGACCAGCACCTCGGCGTCGCCGATGATCGCCGCGAGCTCGTCTTCCGTGCGCACGGGCTTGTGCACGAGCTGAAACCGCGCGTCGCTCTCGGCGCGTGCGATCAGGCTGCGGTCGACGTCGGCGGCGACGAGGAGCGTCTTCGGCATCGGGGGCACATTGTTACACTTCGCACGCTTGCGCCGTTTCCTTCGCCGCCACGTCACCGCGCTGATCGCGATCGCGGTGTGCAACTTCGTCGTCTTCTTTCCCGTGATTTTCATGGGGCGCGCGCTGTCGCCGAACGACGTCTTCTACAGCTACAGCCCGTGGTCGGCGCTGCGATCCGACGCGACGCATCCGCAGAATCTCCTGCTCAACGATCCGCCGACGTCGTACTACACGCTGCTCTCGCTCGTGAAGAGCGACTGGCGCACGTTTCACTGGAATCCGTACATCGCCAGCGGCGTGCCGGGCTTCGGCTCGTCGCAGTCCGCGTCGCTCACGCCGCTGATCCTCTTGCCGGTGCTGCTCGTGCCGCTGACGTGGAGCTACACCGCGATCGTCTTTCTCAAACTGAACGTCGCCTTCCTCTTCGCATACTGGTGGTTGCGCGAAGAGCGGTTGGGCCGCCGCGGCGCCGCCATCGGCGCGATCCTCATCGCCGCCGCGGGCGTCTATTCCGTGCGCTGGCTCTGGCAGATCACGAACGCGACAGTCTTCTATCCCGCGCTGCTCTGGATCGTGCGCCGCACGTTCAACCGCAAGCCGACGTCGATCGCGCTCGTCGCCGTGATCGCGCTCTGCTTCGCCATCGCCGGCTTCCCCGCCGCGATCGCGTACGGCGCCTGGATCACCATCATCTACGCGCTCTTCCTCTTCATCCGCACGCCATCTGCCATCCGCCATCTGCCATCGATCGCGGCGGGGGTGGCCATCGCCGCGCTCCTCGCAATCCCCACGTTGCTGCCGTTCGCGCGTTTCCTGAAGCGCAGCGGCTATCTCGACATCCGCCAGAAGGCCACCGCGTCGATCTATCCGCCCACCCACTGGGCGAGCTTCGTCGACGCCGATCGCCTCGGCAATCCGGCATTCAAGAACTGGCGCGGCGATTCCGAGCTCGGGATTCTCAACAACTACGTCGAAGCGACCGTGTACTTTGGCTGGATCGCGATTCTCCTCGCGGTGATCGGCCTCTACAACCGCCGCGCGCGCGAGCGATGGTTCTGGGCCGCCGCGGCGCTTGCTGATTCTGATGTGCATGTTCGGATTTCCCGGCGTCTCCGCGCTCATCGCGCAGGTGCCGGGCTTCAAATACTCCGCGCTCGCGCGGACGGCGCTGCTGCTGCCGCTGCCGGTCGGATATCTGGTGGCGTCTGGAGTGCGGCGACTCCAGTACGCCGCTCTGGCTTCGCAGGAAGAGCGGCGACTGGCGTCGCCGCACTCCAATTTACTCGCGGGCGCACTCGCCATTGCCGTGGCGTTTGATCTGGGTCTTGTAGCCGGCCGCTTCCATCCGTACCTCGAGCCGAAAGACGCGAATGTTCCATCGACGCCAACGATCGATTTTCTGAAACGCGACAAAGGTCCGTTCCGCATCGCGGCGTTCTTCGATTACTTCTGGCCGAATTCGGCGGAGCTGTTTCGCATCGAAGATGTGCGCAGCCATTTCAGCTCCGAGGGCGATTATCGGGCGCTGCTGAAACGCCTCGATCCCGAGGTGTTCGGCAGCACGTCGACAGTCCTCGGCTTCAACAGTCTCAAATATAACTTCAACGATCCGCTCGCGGGCATGCTCGGCATCCGCTACTACCTCGAGCACAAGAACATCGACATCATCAAATGGTCGATCTTCGCGGCGACGCAGCCGGGCGGGAAGAACTTCGGCCCGATCGAGTTGAAGCCGAACGCGGTGATGGAGCGCGAGATTCGCGTCGACGCCGAGCCGTTCTGGGCGATCGAAGTGCCGTGTGCGGTTGAGAGCGGATCGCTCGAGGTCACTCTCATCAAGAACGGCGCCGCCGTCTGGTCACGCCGCTTCACGAGAGACGAAGCGAACGTGATGAACAAGCTCTATGTCCCGCTGCGAGGAAAGCTCGGCGAGGTGGTGAGGCTGCGCGTGAAGTCGATCGGCGCGCGCGCGTCGCTCAACGGCGGCGAGAACGGCTTCTACTACGGCCGCGTGACGATGCCGGTGATCTTCGAGCGCGAGTTTCCGGACGGACGCGTGTTTCGCAACCTCAGCGAGCTGCCGCGATTCTGGAGCACATCGCCCGGTGCGAACGTCACCCTCGCGCGCTACGAGCCGCACGAGCAGCGCGTCGTCACCGAATCCGCCGCGCCGATGTTCCTCTCTTCATCGGAGAAGCTGAACGAAGACCTGCGCGTCACCATCGACGGTCAGCGCGTAAACCCGGTCAAGATCAACCTCGTCTTCACCGGCGTCAACGTTCCGGCGGGCAAACACGAGATCGTCTTCTCGCGAAGACTCGCGCGCGGGTGGTGGTGGACGGCGATCGTCGGCGCCGTGCTGTGGCTCATTTCTTTATGGCCACGACGACGAACTGGTAGGCGAACAGCGCGCGCCACAGCCGCGTGACCCACGTCAGCAGCCGCTCGCACGAGCGCAGCACAAACTCCGGCAGATACTTGCCGACGATCAGCCGGATCGGAACCGACGAGCCGCGAATGGCGAGGATGCGGAAGCCGGCGTTCTCGACCTCGCGGCGGAACGTGCGCATCGTGTAGAAGCGCAGGTGCGTGTCGTCGAGGATGCCACGGTCGCGATATTCGAAGATGCCGAGCAGGAGGCCGAGGCGGATCGTGATGTTGGCGATGTTCGGCACGGAGACGAACACGTGCCCGTCATCCTTGAGCGCGCCGTGCACGAGATCGAGCACGCGCCGCGGATTGCGCAGATGTTCGAGCACGTCGGCAATCACGATCACGTCCGCATTCGACGGCAGCGTTGCGACGCGCTCGAGATCGGCGATCACGACCTGGTCGAAGCTGTGCTTCAGATTTCCGATGCAGTCGACGTTGTATTCGAAGCCGATCGTCTCGTCGAAAAACTCGCGCAGCGCGGAGCCGAGCTCGCCGCCGGCCGCGCCGAGGTCGAGCAGCTTGCCGTGCGCGCGCGCGTGGCGATGGATCAGATCCAGCAGGATCTTGTGGCTGCTCCCTTCGAAGTCTTTGAACGTGTAGACGTTCGGCATGTCAATGCAATCTGCGTTCGGAGCGCCGGCGTCCCGCCGGCTGGACCGGCGCCGTCCCGGCGCCGAGGCGGCGAGACGCCGCCTGATCAGCCGGCGAGACGCCGGCGTTCCCGGGCATGGTCGTGTAGACGTTCGGCATGTCAGTCGTTGCTGTACCCGGGAGCGCTGCTGTGCACGTCGATGACGAATGTCTGGCTTTTCTCCGCCGCCTCATCGCGGAAGTCTTCGCTCGGCTGCACCGTTTCCTCGGTGGTCAGCCGCCACGTATCGGCGGCGCCGGTCATTGGATCGACCGGGATCCGGCGGAGGTACACCGGGATCAGCTCGATCAGCGAATGCGGGTAGCGTCCGCGCTCCTCACGGAACTTCGCGATCGCGCCGCGCATCTCCTTCAGTGCATCATGCAGCGCGTTGATCTTTGCCTGCTCGCGCGCTTCCTCCATGTTCTTCTTCACCTGCCACGCGGTGAACGCGCCGGCAAGCACGATGGCGACGACGATGATGATCAGAACGCGTCGCATCAATGCAGCGGAATCGTCCCGACGTTCTTCAGCGTGATGGCGATGCCGTAGCTCCAATCCGGCTCGAGTTTTCCCGTCGCCACATTGAAGACGCTGTAGCGCCGGTACTCGAGACCGATGCCGTAACAGGAGCCGGTCCAGCCGGCGATGTAGCGTTGCTCGAGGAGCTTCCGCTCGGTGGCGTCGTAGTTGAGCTGCACGTCGGCGCGGATGCGCTCGCGCAGCAGCGGCGCGCCGGTGTTCAGACGAATGCCGCTCGAGCCTTTGCTGCGCGGATCGTCGGGGGAAAAGCCGGCCTGCTTCAGCGTCGAAAAGTACGTGAAGCCGAGGTACTTGTCGGCGTTTTTGCCGGTACCGACGAGGTTCGTCGAGAGGCTGATCGTATCGAGCTGGTGCGAGACGTTGCCGTACGTCGCGTTCGCGTCGACGGTGATCGACTGATACGGATTGAAGCGGAGATTCGCATTCAGCGGCGTGTATTTCTGCTCGCCGCCGAACGTGAACGCGCTCGTTCCGGGAAACGGATCCGAGAGCGCGACGCTCTGCCGCAGCGCGAACGACAGCACCTCGCGCGCGTTTCCGTTCGGCCCGCTCTCCTTGCCGATGAGGCGTTGCGTGAGCGAGTACTCGACCGAATGCTGCACGATCGGCAGCGCCGGCGAGTCGACGAGATCGAAGCGGATGATCTCGTTCTGATTCTCGACGTTCGTCGTGTAGACGTAGCGCACGCGCGGCTCGATGACGTGCTTGAATTTCGTGAAGCCGCCGATGCTGCGGTTGAACACCCGCGAGAACGACGGGCCGATGGTCTCGATCTGTCCCTGCGCGTAGAAGCGCGTCAGCGGATCGTCTTCGACTACCGCGCCGGTCGTTGTGTCGCGACTCGCGGAGTAATACGTCTCGCGCAGCGAGATCTGCGGCTTCACCGAGAACCATGCCGGCGTGCGCAGCTGCAGCGAGAGGGTGGGGAAGAGGTCGGTGCGGTAGTAGTCGGCGCTGATCGTCCGCTCCCTGCCGGTGATCGCGCCGGTGCGGAGGTGCGACGAGGACGATTCCATTTGGAAGTAGAGCGGCATGCCGAGGATCCGCTGTGGATACATGCGGAACTGTACGGACGGCAACTGCTCGTAGCGCTGCCGCGTGTCTCCGAAGATGATGTCGCGGCGGTCGGTGAGGACGTTCAGCGAGTACGTCGGACGGTTTTTCGTGACGTACGCGGACGAGTAGATGTTCGAGATCGTCTGCAGCGTCGGGTCATGATCGTAGCGGCGGAAGAACTCGAGGTTCGAGTAGTCCTGGACGTCGACGACGCCGCGGAATCCGCCCGGCAGATTTTCCTGCGCGTGACGGTACTGATACTTCCACTCGACTTCTTTCGACTCGACGTTGTTCACCAGGTGCCCGCGAAAATCGCCGATCTTCACGTTCTCCGACGGCACGTAGCGGACGTCGGCGCCGGCGCCGAAATATCCGTTCGAGCTCGCGTCGGCGTACACGGTGGCGTCGGCGGAGTTGCCGATCGGAATGAAGTATCCGTTCTCGAGCCGCACGCCGAACCGGTCGGTGATGCGCAGCCTCGGGATCAACAGTCCCTGCGAGCGCTCGCGCTTCGTCGGCCACACCATGCGCGGCGCGTAGAAGACCGGGATGTTGCGCGCGCGGAACGAGAGGTTGCGCATGTGCGCGTAGTCGTCGACGGTGACGTCGGCGCTGCCGACGTGAAACGACCACGCCGGCCGGTCGAGATCGCACGAGGTGAAGACGCCGTTCGACATCCGGTACGTGTCTTCATCGATTTTCTCGATGCGGTCGCCCGAGAAGTACATCGACGGGTCCAGCGTCGCGGTGGCGTTGAAGAACGTGCCGATTTTCGAGTCGAGGTTGTAGATCGCCTGCGTCGCGGTGATCCGCGTCGGCCCCTGATCGATGATGACATTCCCCTCGGCGGTCACGTCTTTCGTTTTCTGATTCATCGTGACCTTGTCCGCGCGCATCTTGATGTCCTGGTATTCGATGCGGACGTCGCCGGTGAGGATCGAGTATTCGTCTTTCTGCGACTCGACCGTCCCGCCCTTGCCGACCGTGACCTTCACCTCGCCCCCGCCCGCTTTCGGCCCGGGCATGAACTTGAATTTCGGCCGCTCCTGGGAGAACGCGAGAGTGGTGGTGCTGGCGAGAAGGAGGCAGAGTGCGATTCTGCGCATTCGTGTGGGCATTCTAACTGCGTTACGATGAACGCATGTCATATGGACGCCCGATGACGATCGACGAATGGGCGGCCATGGACGAAGACGACGAAGGTGAACTGGTCGACGGATGCCTCGAGGAGGAAGAGGAATCGAGTGCTCTCAACGCGCTCATCATCGCGTGGCTTGGGACGATCATCCTGCATCTTTGAGCTCACGGATGGCCGCTACTCACGCGCGGCGAGTGCCACCGAAGGCGTCCTGCAAGACGTTCCCGGCTGCGAAGGATTGACGATCGATCTCGATGCCATCTGGCAGGAGATCTCCGAGCTCGAAGGCTAACTCTGCTCCGCACGCATCGCCCGATCGATGCGCGTCATCTCCTGCAACTGCATGCGCAGCTTGATCACCTCGAGCTGATAGAGCCGCGCGATCTCTTCCGAGCGGCCGCGTTGCTGCCGTTTGCGGAGCGCGATTTTGTTGGCGATGCGGACGAATTCGCGGTGCGCGGCGCGGTCGTGCCAGCCGCCGCGGCCGAATCTCAGAAACGGATGCGCGGTGATGCGGACGTCCTCGTCGTCGATGACGCCGAGGGCGGCTTCGTGGCGCAGTTCCCCGCGGATGACCGGCCACTGTTTGAACACCGTCATCACGATGATGAGAGGAATGAGTGTTGCGGCGGCAACCGCGATGGGACGGGGCGGAAAGAGCGCGGGCAGCCAGGCGGCGAGGATGGCGATGGCCATGGTGATCGCGTCGACGATCAATTGGCGCGAGCGCTCGCGGACGTGCGTGAGGCCGAAGGTGATGCCGTAGCCGGCGACGGCGCCGGCGAGGACGCATTGCGCGAAGCGCAGCAGCTCGTGCTCGCCCTGCAGCGCGGGCGGGATCGCCGCGCAGGCGCCGGTCATGGCGCCGAGGATCATGCCGTCGGCGGGCTCGCTCTCGCGGCCGGTCAGGCGCACGTAGAGCGCGGCGAGGGTGAGGAGCACGCCGATGACGATCGGGTTGCCGAAGAACCAGAACACGACGCCCGCGATGACGCCGGCAATCATCGGCACGCGCGCGTCGTCGATCAATCCGCTGTCGAGCGATTTGAAATACGCCGCCGCCGCGAGGGCGGCGATGAACGAGACGATGAGTACGAGGGCGAGGACCGGATCGGACATTTAGTCGAGCGCATCCACGGACCCGTGGATGCGGGGCGCGCAATCATACTGCGCCCGCCTTCCACGACGTCACGCGCCCGGCGTCCGCCGCGCGGCCGTGCGCGCGCAGCAACTGCGCGAGCTCGTCGAGCTGCTCGTCCCGATAGATCCAGCCGCCGTCCTTCAGCGCCTGCATGCGCTTCAGCAGGGCGTCGACTTGCGCGTCCGACGGCGCGTCGGGACCGGTATGAGTGTGCAGCGCCTCGACGGACGCGCGGATGGCGCGCGGATCGAGCCAGATGCCGCGCAGCATCACGCCGCGCGGGTCGCGCAGGTGTTTCGCGGTCTCGAGCGGATTGCGGTCGAGGAGCACGAGATCGGCGCGCTTGCCGGCTTCGATCGTGCCGAAGTCGTTCGGATCGAGCAGCGCCGTTGCGGCGTTGACGGTTGCGGTCTTCAACGCATCGGCGGCCTTCATGCCGAGACGCTCGAACGTTTCGACTTCGTCGATCAGGGCATGACCGGGAATCATGTTCCTGTAGCTGCCTGAATCGGTGCCGGCAATCCAGCGATCGGTGACCGGCCGCAGCTTCGCGAAAATCTCCTGCGACAGCGCCCATACTTTCGCGGACGAGGCATCCGGCTCCTTCGAGCGTTCGATCCATCGCGCGCGGAGGCGGGGCGAAATCAGCTTCCCGAGCGGTGACGTCACCAGCTGCCGCGTTTCCGCTTCGTTCAGGGCGGGGTGGCGGTTGTGGAACGTCGGGCAGAGCCAGATGTCCGCGCCCTTGGTCGGCGTGATCCAGTCCTCCGTCGACATGGTCAAGTTGTTGTCCATGTAGTAGCCCTTGAAGTGCTCGAGCGTGAAGTGTCCGCCGGCGATGGCCTGGGAGATCGACGCGCGCACGGGGACGTGGCCGATGACGCGGATGTGCTCCTCTTTCGCCGTGTCGAGGATGGCCTGGTAGACGTCGCGCGCGAGGGCGTTGTGCGTCTTGATGTACGGCCCGCTTCTGTTCGCGCACGGCCCGCGCCGCCTCCTCGAGCGTAGTGACGACGGTCGCGTAGATGTCCATCGGTCCGCCGTTCAGGATGTGGCTGGCCACGTACGGCGTCGGCACGAGCAGCCGGTTGGCGCGCGCGGCGTCGCGGACGCGCAGCAGCCACGGGAAGCCGCACATCTCGCGCACCGTCGTCACTCCGTGCATCAGTTGCAGGAGGTAGTCGTTGCTCGACTCCAGCGTGTGCACGTGCGCGTCGGTGAGGCCGGGGATGAGATAGCGCCCGCGGCCGTCGATGCGCCGCGCGCCGCGCGGCACGCGAATCTCGGCCGCGGGTCCGATGCGCGCGATCCGGCCGTTCTCGACGACCACGGTCTGGTGCGCCTCGACCCGTGGAGTGCCGGCCATCGAGATCAGATTGACGTCGACGATCGCCGCGGTCCGCGGCTTTGTTTTCCTTCGCCAGCTTCTGAATCAGTTCGGCGGTTTCGGCTTCTTCGAAAAAGAACCACCAGCGCTCCTGTGCTGAAGCGGAGAGCGCAAAGAGCACGAGGATGAGAGCGCGTCGGATCATTTTTTCTCCTGTTGCTCGAGCCAGTCGAGGACGACGGGGATGCCGCCGAGGTAGTGCTCTTCGATGAGAGAGGCCGCGCGGCCGATGCGGCGCTTCTCGATGGCGGTGATGATGGCCTCGTGCTCCGCGTGCGACTTCGTGCGCGCGTGCACGCCGCGGCGGAACGCGCCGTCGAAGCGTTCGGCCTGGCGCTTATGTTCTTCGAGGAGCGAGAGCAGCCGCGCGCTCGGACATCCCGCCGAAATCAGCTCGTGCAGTTTGCGATCGGCGGCGTAGAGCTGTGCGCGGGTCGTGTTCTTCGCGGCGAGCTGCGCGTTTAGCGCGCGAAGCGCTTTCGAATCGGGGAGGCGATCGGCTGGCGTGATGCGTAAGGCCATCGCTTCGAGCGCGCCGAGGATCGGATAGATCTCGTGGACGAGCGTGGCATTCAGCGGCGTCACGCGGAAGCCGCGTCCCGTCTCCATCTCCAGGAGACCCTCGCGCGCCAGCCGGGCGATGGCAGCGCGAAGCGGCGTGCGGCTGATGCCGAGCGTGCGCGCGAGCTCCGGTTCGCTGAGGCGGTCGCTGGCGGAAATGCGCCCGCCGACGATCCAGGCGCGCAAGCGGTCGGATGCCTCGTCGGCGAGGGTGCGGCGAATGATGCGCTGGGTCTGCATACTGAATACTGTATACAGCTTCGCCGAGCACGCGGCAACGGCGGTCACCGACAATTCACAGGGAGTCACGGTTTTTCGCGAACCAGTCGCGCGAGCGCTGGATGTCCAGGCGGATCTGGTTCGTCAGCTCGAGCGCGGAGCGGAACTGCTGCTCGCGGCGCAGGAGCTTGTGGAAGTAGAGCCGCACCGTGTCGCCGTAGACGTTCGAGTCGAAGTCGAAGATGTTGCTCTCGATGGTGATGGCGTAGTTCTCGTACAGCGTGGGCCGCACGCCGATGTTGGTCACGCTCTCGAACGAGCGGGAGAAGCTCTCGAAGCGCGACGTGGTGACGTAGACGCCGCCGCTCGGAAAGAGCTCGTTGGCCGGATCGACGTTGACGGTCGGGAATCCGATCTTCCGCCCCAGCCGCCGCCCGGTGGCGACGCGGCCGTCGATGAAGTACGTGCGTCCGAGGGCCAGCGTGACGACGTGCATCGCCCCTTTGGCGATCGCGTCGCGGACGATCGAGCTGGAGACGCGCATCCCGCGGATTTTCACGTCGCCGACGCCGAGGACATCGAACTTGAACCGCTGTCCCGCGGCGGTGAGCTTCTCGATGTTCCCTTCTCGCCCCGCGCCGAAGCAAAAATCCCGTCCGATCCTCACCTCGGCCACATCCAGCGCCGCGACGAGGAACTCTTCGATGAACCGGTCGGCGGTCCAGCGCGAGAACTCGTGCGTGAACGGCACGATCAGCAGCGCGTCCACGCCCATCTCCCGCAGCAGCTCTTCCTTCTGCGCGATCGTGAGGATCTGTTTCGGCACGCGGTCCGGCGCGACGATGGAGAGCGGATGCGGGTTGAAGGTGATCACCGCCGAAGGCCGCCCCAGCTCCCGCGCCCGGTCCACGATCCCGCGCACGATTTCCTGATGCCCGACGTGCATCCCATCGAAGTTCCCGATCGTCGCCACGCAGCCGCGGGGCAGGTCGGTTTGGCGGAGAGGGTCGTGGAGGACGATCATGGCCGGCGCCGGAGTGTATGCGGAGAGTCGCAGACTCTCAAAGCCGCGGAGCTAGACTCCGGGCGCTTCGATGAGCAGCGGGACGAGATTCGTGGAGGGCGGAAGGCTCTGCGCCCAGGTGGCGCCGCCCCACGACCAGCCGGCGTTGACGTCGAACGTGACGGCGCGCTGACTCGCGGAGGTCATGTCGATGAAGATGCCCGGCGCGAATGCCTGGTAGACCACGGTTCCTGTCGCCAGCGTCTTCGACGAAAACATCAACACCACTCTCGCGACCGGAGCGATGACGTCGAGATCGTTGCCGAAGAGTGGAACCGCGCACACCGGCGTCGGCCGGCTGTTTACGTTCTGCATCTGGTTGATGCCGCAGGTATACGTCGTGGAGGTTTGGTTCAGGATGGAGATCGCGGTGCCGGGCCCGCCGTTGACGACGGTGCCGATGCCGCCGCTGCTGACGCTCATCGTCTGGCCGAGGTTGATGTCCGCTGTAAACGGCTCGCGGATCTGCGTGTTCACGGTGATGTTGCTGGTCGAGGTGTAGGCTTGAAACTGATCGGTCCAGCTGATGAGCATCGAAGGGGCGACGTTCGCGGTGTTGAACCACACCGTCGGCATGCCGTTGATCTCCGTGGTCTGTATGGCGATGAAGCCATAGAGCTGGTAGTTTCCGCCGGCCAGCGACTGCACCGTGGCGCTGCTCATCGAAATCGCGACCTGGTAGTCCATCGCCATGCGTTTCCTCCTGCTTAGCGGCGCATTTTACGGCCAACACTGCGCGTGCTCGCCCTACGCAAGATGGAGCGCCGGTGCCGGCAGCGAGATCTCGTCCCACAGCGGCGCGCTCGTGCCGAGCATCGTCGAGAACTGATCGACCATCTGCGGGTCCCACTTTCCGCCCGCCGCCTCGCGGCGCAGCGTGCCCAACGCGGCGTCGTGCGTGAGCGGCGCGGGGCGGTAGGCGCGATGCGAGGTCAGCGCGTCGTACGCATCGACGATCGACAACAAGCGCACCTCGTACGGAATCGTGTCGCCGCGCAGGCCGTCGGGATAGCCGCGGCCGTCGTAGCGCTCGTGATGATGGCGGATCAGTTTCAGCACCGATGCGAGCGTCGTCAGCGGGCGCACCATCTCCTCGCCGATCACCGGATGATCGATGACGCGCATGAACTCCTCGCGCGTGAGCGGTCCCTGTTTGTTCAGCAGCTGCTCGGGCACGGCGATCTTGCCGATGTCGTGCAGCAGGCCGGCGATGCGGATGCGCTCCGCGTCGGCGGGGTGCAGGCCGAGGTGCAGCGCGAAGGTGCGCGCGAGATCGCCGACGCGCTGCGAGTGGCCGCGCGTGTAGCGATCCTTTGCTTCGAGGGCGAGCGCCAGCGCGCAGATCACGTTCTGCGTCTGCTCGAGATCGGCGTGGTACTCCTTGATGCGCAGCAGCGAGTGGATGCGCGTCACGAGCTCGAGGCGGTTCAGCGGATAGCTGATGAAGTCGTCCGCGCCGGCGACGATCGCTTCCTGCCGCATCTGGCTGTTGCGATGCGACGTCAGCACGATCACCGGCAGGAACTCGTATCGCGGATCGGCGCGCAGCACCTTCAGCGTCGACGCGCCGTCCTGCGCCGGCATCACCAGGTCGAGCAGCACGATGTCGATCGGCTCGCGCTCGAGGATCTGCAGCGCTTCGATGCCGTTCTCCGCGAGCACGACGTGCATCCCTTCTTCGCCGATCGTCGCCGCGACGAGCTCGCGGTTCAGGCGGTTGTCGTCGACGCACAGCACACGCGTCTTCGGCGCGTTGCGCGGGCGCATGTGTTTGGTCGTCACCGCCGCCGGCACATCCTCGGTGAGCGAGGCCGCGAGCAGCTTCACGAGCTCGACGTCGTGCGCGCCGCCTTCCGCTTCCGACATCAGCTGCGCCAGCGCTTCCTGCTGGGCCAGCTCGTTCTCGTGCTGGATCTCGTCGAGCCGGTTGGCGATGCCGACGATCTGCGCCTCGAGCGGGATCTCTTCGCCCTTCAGGCCGTCCGGATATCCGCGGCCGTCGATCCGCTCGTGATGCCAGCGCACGATCGGCACGAACTGGCTGAACGTCGCCATCGGCTGCAGGATCGACGCGCCCATGCGCGTGTGGTCGGCGACGGCCCGCTGCTCGTCCTCGTTCATCGAGCGTACGCCGATGAGGTGATCGGGCACGCCGATCATGCCGACATCGTGCAGCATCGCGCCTTTGAGCACGATTTCTTTTTCCTCGGTGGACATGCCGAGCTTCGCGCAGAGGTGCGCCGCGTACTCGCCGACGCGCTGCACGTGGCCCGCCGTGCGCGGGTCCTTGCTTTCCAGCGCGCTCGTGAGCGCCATGATGATGTTCTCGCTCGAGTCGAGCTCCTTGCGAAGATTGCGGATCTTGATCAGCGAGCGGATGCGCGTCCGCAGCTCTTCGCGATTGATCGGCTTGTTCAGGAAATCGTCCGCGCCGCATTCGAGCGCGCGGATCTTGTCTTCGGTGCCGGTGAGCGCGGTGAGCATGAGGATCGGGATCGTGCGTCCGCCCGGCGAGCTCTTGATGCGCGAGCACGCTTCGTAGCCGTCGACGTTCGGCATCATCACGTCGAGGACGATGATGGCCGGGTCGTGCTTCGGATAGAGATCGATCGCTTCCTGGCCGTCGCGCGCGAGCACCGAGTCGTAGCCCCAGCCGGACAGGTACTCTTCGAGCAGTTGCAGGTTCTGATCGTTGTCGTCGACGGCGAGGACGACATCGCGTTCCTCCGCCGACTGCTTTACTGCGGCGATCGTCATGGGATTCCTGTGGACGCGACGGAATTATACGCTTCAGAACATCGCCGCCTGTTCGGGCGGGTAGGTGACGCAGTCGCCGGCGATGCGGGCCATGCCGCTGAGCTGGTGTTGCTGCGACGGCCCCTTCGCCGAGGATGTGAATCACCTCGATGCCGCGCCGCACGAGATCGTCGGAGAGGAGATTGCGATGGCAGCGCCACGGCACCGCCTCGGCGCACATGACCGCGGTGGCGCGCTCGCTGTCCAGCAATCGATCGATCGCCGCGCGAAACTCGGGCGTGCCCATGTAGTCGGCGTAGCCGCGGAACTGTTCGTTCTCCCAAGCGGTGTTGCGCGAGTTTTTCGCGGGTCTGCGGCGCCCGCCGAGGTCTTCGAAATGTTGATACGCGATCGGAAGCGTTTGCTCGAGCGACTCGCGCGAAAAATGCGGATGGCGCCGCGAGCCGGGGTAGCGGCGGACGTCCGCAAGCCGCGTGACGCCGTGCTCATGCAGTAACGTAACGAGCTCGTCCAGCGTGCGGGTGGAATGACCGATCGTATAGATTCGATTCAACATACCGGAACGTGGCAACCTACTACTCCGAACACGCACAGCAGCTCAAGCGCGACCTCGCGACGGAGATTCCGGCGGAGGCGCTGCGGGAACTGCATCGCAAGCGGCCGCTGCTGCACGCGCTGATCGCGTTCGCGAATTTCGCGGCCGTGGTCGTGTCCGGCATCGCGATCGTCTATCTCGACCGCTGGTATTACTGGCTGCCGCTCGCCTTCGTCGCCGGCTTCGGCGTCTTCAACTGCACAGTCCTGCTGCACGAAGTCGTGCATCGCGCGGTGACGAACGTCGCGAACGACCGCACGTACCGCTTCCTCGGATTGCTCTACGCGATTCCCGAGCGGCATCTCGTCCTCGCAGTTCACGCGCTGGCATCTCGATCATCATGCGGGCCTCGGGTCCGACACCGAGGATCCGAAGCGGCACTACCTCTCGCCGAAGAGAAACGCGCGCTGGTTCAAGCTGCTCTACTTCACGCCCGCGCTCTTCCCGATCTACTTCCGCGCCGCGGCGAAGGAATCGGCGGATTACGAGCCGGAGCTGCGGAAGCGCATCGCCCGCGAGCGCCTCGCGACGATCGCGTTCCAGCTCTCCGTCCTCGGCCTCATCGCCTGGCTCGGCGGCTGGATGATCGCGTTCAAGCTCTACATGGTCCCGATCTTCTTCGTCTTCCCGATCGCCTTCGCGCTCAATCGCCTCGGCCAGCATTACGACATCAACCCGAACGATCCCGCGAACTGGTCGACGCTCGTCAAAGGCTCGTGGTTCTGGGATGCGGCGTACCTCTTCTCGAACTACCACCTCGAGCACCACTACTTCCCCGGCGTCCCGTTCTACAACCTCCCGCGCCTGCAGAAACTGCTGATGCCGTTCTACGAAAAACGCGGCGTGATCGCGCGCGGCTACGGCGATCTCGTGTGGCGCTACCTCGTGCTGAATCGCAAGCCGCACACGGACTGGGGCGGCGAAGTCGAGACCGCGGCCGCTGTTTCAACGCAGGCGTAATCGCGGCAAACGGTAGGAAAACCCTCGCGTACGGCACTCCTTAGATGAGGAGGCCTCCATGCCCAGACCGAGTCCGGTCATCATTCTTCCAGGCTATTTCGGCACATTTCTCGTCGATCGAGGCGCTGCGGATCGAAAGGTCTGGCTGACGTTCGGCGGCATCTTCGAGTCGGGCGAAGTGCTCGATGCCATCAACCTCGAAACGGGCGATCCCGATCGCATCGTGGCCGGCTCGGTGCTGGAGGAGTTTCAGATCGTTGGCCGCTGGGCGCCGAATTTCTACAAGGATCTGCGGCTGTTTCTCGGCGGCATCGGATTCACGCCCGAGGAGATCATCCCGTTCGGCGTCGACTGGCGCCGCACGCTGAGCTTCAACATCGATCAGCTGCACGACCGGATCGTGCGCGCCGGAAAAGTGAACCTCATCGCGCACAGCCACGGCGGCCTCATCGCGCGCGCGTATCTGGCGAAGCACGGCGGCGACAAGGTCGATCACTTCATCACGCTCGGCACGCCGCACAAGGGGATGCTCGACACCTTCGAAGCGCTGACGCAGGGGCTCGATATCTTCAAGTGGTCGAAGTCGCACGTGATGAAAACGACGCGCACGTTTCCCTCGGCGTACGAGTTGCTGCCCGCCGATCCGGCGGACGGCTTCTTCGAGTGGAACGCGAACAAGAACGCCGATCCCTTCGCGCAGACCGCGTGGGCGCAGGCGGCGATGAAGCCGAAGCTCGCCGATGCCGGGGCGGTGGTGGCGGGCTTGCCGCGGACGCTCAACGTGAAGACGGCAGTCATCTACGGCACGCATCGCGACACGACCTCGCGCGCGGTCGGAGGCACGAACGCAAAGTTGAAGTTCGAACGGGCGCCCGAGGGAGACGGCACGGTGCCGACGATCTCCGCATCCGCGTCGGGGCTGACCGGCTCGATCGAGCGCTACGCGATTCCGTACGGCGTGCATGCGCACCTGTTCGCGCATCCGGCGGCACAGTCGATCATGAAGAACATCCTCTTCGATCGCCCGATGCCGCATTTCGCGACCGGCTTCTCCCGCGACATGTACATGCCGGGCAAGGTCCTCGGCGTGGCCGTCGATGTGCGCGGCCCCGGCGGCGCCGTGCTCCAGGACGCGGACGTGACCATCGACATCAACGGCCGCACCCACCCGATCCCCCGCGACGCGCGATCGGGCGATTACTTCCTGCAGATGGAGATGCCGAAGACGGCGAGGCACCTGCAGTACAAGATCACCGCGCGCTCGGCGGAATTGAGCCAGCCGAGGACGGAGGTGAGCGTGCTGCATCCGCTGAACAATTGATGATCGCTCAGACCGGCCGCGCGATCAGATCGAGGTGGCTTTCCTCGTTCACCGACCGCCACAACTCCAGCACCGTTGCAGCGCTGCTCTGCGGGATTTGCGTGCCGTCCTCGAGCAACGCGGAGACGGCGTAGCCGGCGCGAACTAGCGTGTCGAAATACTCGGCCGCATCCTGTCCGGCGTGTTTGCGCATCAGCTGCGGATGGAACTCGGTGAACAGGAGCGGCCGATGTTTGGCGATCGTGGCCTGCATTCCGCGAAACGCCACCGGCTCATGGCCTTCGATGTCCATCTTGATGATGTCGATCCGCGGCTCGTTCGCCAGCAATTCATCGACAGGAACACCTTGAACGAATGGATCGTCCGATCGCTCTTCGAGGCCGTGCACGAATCCGTAAGCGGCGTCGTAGCCGAGCTGCAACAGCGCGCGCTTCTCCGTCGCCGCGTATGGGAAGACGGTCACGTTCTGAAAACCGTTTTCGGCGACGCTGCGATACACCAGCTGCAGGTTGTTGTGATTCGGCTCGAATCCGATGACTTTCCCGTTCGGCGAGCGCGCCGCGGCCAGCAGCAGGAACCACCCGATGCTGGCGCCGATGTCGACGAACACGCTGTCGGGCTTCAGCGATGCTTCGATGGCGCGCGTGACGTGCGGCTCGTAGCTGTGACTGTTGATGATCGCCGAGCTCACCGCGTGATCGCTGCAGTCGACGAACATCGCGAACCCGTCGAGCTGCACGCGCTCGGTCTCGCGCATGCTGAACTTTCGCCGGAACTCGAGCGACGTGAGAAACGACCACACCAGCTGCCTTCGTGACATCCCGCCGTCGCCCAACTTCGGCGTCCAGCCGCGCAACCCCTCGTCGTCCGGCAGTCGTTCCAGGAGCAGCCGGTACGCGAAATACAGATCGACCGGATCCGATGCGTCGGACTGCACGCGCTGCAAAAATCCCGGCAGGCGGCGCAGGATCTGTCGCTTCGCACCCATCGCCGCATTCTATGTGATCACCTCAGAATTCCTCGTCGCGGATGCCGCTCCGTGATCCGCACCTTGAGCGCCGCATCCGCGACGTGCGTGTAGATCTCGGTCGTCGAGATGCTGCGATGCCCGAGGAGCCGCTGTACGTAGCGGATGTCGACTCCTTCTTCGAGCAGATACGTGGCCACGGAGTGGCGGAACATGTGCGGCGTGACGCGGTCGCGCACGGCGCTGCGCTCGCCGTGGATGCGGACGAGGCGGCGGATCATTTGCGGGCTCGCGGCGTCGCCGCGCGAGTTGACCAGGAACGTGTCCGCGCTCGGACGGCGCAGCGGTCGCGCGCGCAGCGATAGTCGCAGAGGAGCGACTTCAATTCATCGGGGACGAAGACGCGGCGCTGGCGGTTGCCTTTGCCGATGATCGTGATCGTTCCGTCCTCGACGTCGACGGCAGAATCGAGGAGGCTCGCGAGCTCGCTCACGCGCATGCCGGTGGCGAAGAGCAGCTCCGTCGCGACGTACGCCGTGAGGTCGGCGAAGACGTCCGGACGATCGTGGAGCAGGAGGCGGCGGAGGTCGGCGCGCGCGATCACGCGCGGGAGGCGCTTCGGCATGCGGATGCGGATGCGCGCGCCGCGGAACGGGTCTTCGATCGCCTCGCCCTCTTCTTCGAGCCAGCGGAAGAACGAGCGCAGCGTGGCGAGGTGCCGTTTGACGGTCGCTTCTTTGAGAGAGCGCACGTCGAAGAGATGGCGGACGTAGTTCTGAATGACGGACTTGTCGCACGCGGTGATGGCGGCGCGCTTGCCGAGGAACTGCGAAAAGCGCGCGAGATCGAGCTCGTACGCGCGGACGGTGTGAGGCGAAAGCTTCCGGATCGACTGGCAGTGGCGAAGGAATGCGGTCGCAGCGTCTCGGAAGAGCATTCCGAGACGCTATCCGAGGACGCCGCGACACCGCGACCGGAATTCCGCAGGGGTGGAGATCACTCGAACACTTCGTACACCTGGTCCTTCAACACAAAACTCACGTTCCGTCCCAGCGCCAGGAACGGCGCGGCCTTCGGCTCGTTCGACAGCAATTCAAAGTACGCGGTGCTCGCGAACTTGATCCGCCTCGCGACATTCCCCCGCTTCTCCGTCTGCAATTTCGAGTCGACCCAGTTGCTGCCGACCTGGTACACCGCGCGGCCCTGCACGTTCTTCATTTGCGAGCCGAGGTTCTGCTGCTTGCCTTTGCTGTCCGTGTAACCCATGCGCGACTGGCCCTGATTGATCTGCGCCGAATTCTGCGCGTTCTTCAGCGCCTCCACTTCCTTGCTCGCCTGCACGCTCGGTGCGCCGGCCTTCTGGCGCATGGCGTCGTAGTCGCCTTTCATGCGCGCGCCGAGCTTCGCCGACGGCGCGACGGCGTTGAGCGTCTGATGCTCGGGACGCAGCGTGTTCGCGGCCACGCGGCGCGCTTCGTCCTCCATGATCAGATAGCTCGTGTACGGCGTCACCACGCCGAAGCGTCGCGCGAGCCGCGTCGCCTCGTCGACCAGCTCCTTCTCCTCGCCGTGCAAGCGGATTTCATCCAGCAGATAGCCGATCCGCTGCGCCGCCCAGAGCGGAGGGATCAGCTCATTCGCGTCGGTGCGCGTCGGAAAGCCGGCGTGTACGGAATCGACACGCGCCGGCCGTCGACGGTTCCGGTGAGCGTCACCGTGCCGCCGGTGCCGGTGTAGCGTCCGACGACGACGAGCTGCGAGCCTTTGAACAAATCGGGCAGATCGCGCGGATACGTCTGCATCACTTTGAGGCCGCCGCTGTATTCGATCGCGACGTCGACCATCACCGGCGATTTGATTTTCTCGAAGAAGCTCGACACCGGCAGCTCGAGGTTCTCCCGCTCGCCGACGTACGTCCGCGCCGCTCGCGTGACCTCGGTCAACTTATCGAGGAAGTGGGTGTTGAGATCGTCGCCGACGCCGAACGTGAACACGCGCATCGCGTGCGCGTTCGCGCGCTTCACCTTTGCCACCAGCCGCTCTTCGTCCGTCTCGCCGATCGTCGGCTTGCCGTCGGTGATGAAGATGACGACCTTCGGCCGCGGCGACGCCTCCGCATTCGATTTGAGCGCCAGCGTCAGCGCTTCCTCGGAATTGGTCCCGCCGATCGGCTGCAACTCATCGACATACTTTTGTGCACGCGCGACGTTTGCACGGCTCGCCGTCGTCAATCCGTCGAACAGCGCCTCGGCGTCCGTAGAGAAGCGGATGATCTCGAACCGATCATCAGGATTCAGATTCCGCAGGCAGAACGCGAGCGCGCGTTTCGCCTGCGTCATCTTCGCGCCGGCCATGCTGCCCGACGTGTCGACGACGAACGTGAGGTCTTTCGGCAGCGCGCGGCCGCCGGAGTCGTACGAAGGCGTGACGGTCAGCAGAAAGTAGCCGTCCTCGCCGGCGGGATGATGCGGCATCACCGACAGGCCGACGCCCTGATCGTCGGTGCTGTAGTAGAGGACGAAGTCCTGATCGGGCTTGATCTGCTTCGCCTCGAAGCCGACGACCGCGGCGTTGTTCGCCTTGCGGCGGATCTCGACTTCGTGCGTCGGGCAGAAGATCGTTTTCAATCCGCGGTCGGCTTCGATGCTGACGCGAATCGACACGTCATCGAGCGGCGCGGCCGAGAATTTCTCGGTGTTCAGGCCGTAGGTGTACGCGTGCAGTCCGTTGTCCGAGCGGACGACTTCCGAATACGACAGCTTCACGCGCTTCGACGACCGCGGCTCGATCGGGAAGATCCGCACCTTGAACGCGCCCTTGCCGATATATTCGAGCAGCGCCGGATCGCGCATGCTGCGCACGATCTCTTCGTAGATCCCGCGCGCCTTCGTGGCGTCGAGCATCTCCGCGCGCGTCAGCTTGCCGTCGATCTCCATCGCGAAGTCGCTCACCACGCCGCCGCCCGGCAGCGGGAAGATGTACGTCCCCTCCAGCCGCGCGTTGGTCGGGTTGAAAAACTCCTGATCGACGCTCGTGTGTGCGATGCCATTCGCGATCTTCACGTCGACATGGTGGTACTTCACCGACAGCGGAAACGGCGTCGACACGCGCGCGTCCGGATGGGGGAGGACGATCATGCCGTCTGCGAAGAGCGACGGCGTGATCGTGAGGAGCAGGAGCAGCAGCGTTGCGCGTTTCATGGCCTTGTCCTCTGTGTCATTCCGAGCCGCGAAGACGGCGAGGAATCCCCCGAATCAGGGGATTCCTCACTACGCTCGGAATGACACTATTCGAACTTGTAACCCTTCTTCGTTCCCGACGCGCGCACCGCCGACACCACCGCGCGGTCGAGCGTGCCTTCCTTCGGCGGGTTCTTCTTCATCTGGTCGGCGACGTATTTGCGGCGGTCTTCATCGAGCTTGCGGATCTTCGTCTGCAGCTCGTCGCGCTCTTTCATCTTCTTGGCGACGTACGCCTTCCGCTCGGCGACGCTCATCGACTGCATTTCCTTCGGCAGGTCTTTCGCCGGGACTTTGTCGAGATCGACCTTGCCTTCGTTCAGCGCGTCGACGATGTCCCACGTCGAGTTCTTGTACGCCATCGACGCCTTCGCCACCTGGCGCTGCACGTTCGCCGACGGAGCGGCGGAAACGGCGTTCGCGTCCTGTGCATTCTGGCGGCCCGCGCCGGCGGCGCCTGCAGCGCCGTAGGCGATGTAGGTCTTGTTCAGCTGCACGCCGAGGGCGGCGATCTCTTTGTCCTGGGGCGCGGCGATCTCGGCCACTTTCATGTTCTGATCGATGGAGAGAAAGCTGCCGTCGGCGAGCTCCGCGCCTTCCTTCCAGCTCGTGCGGATCCCTTCATCCTTGGCGCCGCAAAAAATCGTGTTGACCACGATGCCTTTCGCGACCGCGCGGCGGCAGGCCTGCGCGGACATCGACGTCGCCCTGCGTGAACGGCTCATTGCCGGCGATGAAGATCAGCTTCAGATCGGCGTTCGAGTCGCTCCACTTCAGCTCCTTCGTCGCGTCGTCGATCACCTGTCCGCAATACTCCTCGCCGCCGCTGGTCGTCAGCGCGAACAGCTCCTCCGACACCTTGTCGAGATCGGGCGTGAGCGCGAGCACGCGGCGCACGTACGGCGCTTTCAGGCGGCTGTTGCCGTATTCGTAAAGCGCGACGTTGAGATTGGGCGCGGTGCCGTTCTTCTTCGCCGTCGCCAGCTCGTTCACGATGCGCCACAACTGCGTGCGCGCCTGATCGATCAGGCCGTCCATGCTGTTGCTCGTATCGAGCAGCACCGCCACCTGGATGAGCGGCTTCTTCTGCGCGGCGGCCGTGCCGGCGAATGCGATAGCGATGAGCAGCGATGCGATGAGAGTGCGGGTCCGTGACATGCGAACGCCTCCTTATGTCCTGCTCTAGTTGGACGTCCGTCGCGGCAATTCGGCAACCCCCACCTATAATCTTTTACGTGCCTTTTACCCACGCGCGGCCGCTGACGAACGGCAGTGAACTGCACGTGATGCAGGCCGGCGAGTTCACGGTCGTGGAGAGCAGCTACGAGCCGTCGCGCGCGCTGCCGCGGCACGGACACGACGACGCGGCGCTCTGCTTTTCGTTCCGCGGCGCGTTCGAGGAAACGATCGACGGGACGACGTTCGAGTGCGCGCCGTTCGACGTCATCGTGCGCCCGCCGGCGGTGCAGCATTCGAATCGCTACTCGCCCGACGGAACGCACTGCGTGTTGATCGGAGTGCCGCAGCAGGCCGTGCTGCGATTGCAGCCGTTCACGGCGCTGTTCGAAAGCACGCGGCGCGTCGAGCGCGAGACCGGCGAGCGGATCGCGATGCGCATGTATCAGGAGCTGCGCGCGCGCGATGTCTCGTCGCCGATCGTCATCGAGGGACTGATCCTCGAGCTGATCGGCGCCTCGTCGCGCGAGCGGCAAAGCGTGCCGCCGCGATGGCTGCGCGATGCCCGCGACTTCATTCACGCGCACTGGCTCGAGCGACCGTCACTTGCCGCGATCGCTCGTGCCGGCGGCATTCATCCCGCGAATCTCGTGCGCGGCTTCCGCGCCCATCTCCGCTGCTCGCCCGGCGAGTACATGCGCCGCCTGCGCCTCGAGCACGCGCGCAGCGCGCTCGCGGCCTCGGAACGCGCGATCGCCGATATCGCCCTCGACGCCGGCTTCTACGATCAGTCGCACTTCACCAGCGCGTTCCGCCGCCACTTCGGATTGACGCCCGCCGCGTATCGCCTCCAAACGCGCGTCTGATTTCCTAGAACGCGCGGCCGTTTGCGCCTAACGTATTCCGGTGATTTTTCTCACCGGCGACGAATACAACGTGCTCGTTTCGATGGACGACTGCATCGCCGCGGTCGAGACCGCGTTCCTGCATCACGGCTGGGGTACCCACGGCAGCGGTCTGCTCAGCGCGCACGCGGAGCGCGGCGCGTTTCACATCAAGACCTCGCTCAACGCCCGCTACTTCGCGGCGAAGCTGAATGCGAATTTTCCGAACAACGCGCCGCTGCCGACGATCCAGGGCGTGCTGGTGTTGTTCGATGCGGCGAACGGCACGCCGCTCGCCGTGATGGACTCGATCGAGTTGACGAAGCAGCGCACCGCCGCCGCCAGCGCGGTCGCGGCGAAGTACCTCGCGCGCCCGGATTCGCGCACGATGATGATCTACGGCTGCGGTGGACAGGCCGCCGCGCAGCTGGCGGCGATGCGGCGCGTGCTGCCGATCGAGCGCGTGCATGTCTTCGACGCCGATGCCTCGCGCGCCGCTGCATTCGCGGAGCGATCACGGCGCCGAAGTCGGCGAGACGCCGGCGGATGTCGTCGTCACCTGCACGACGTCGAAACGGCCGTTCCTGCGCGCCGCAAACCGCGGCGCGTTCATCGCCGCGGTCGGCGCCGACAATCCGGAGAAGTCGGAGATTGATCCGCAGTTGATGCGCAACGCGGTCGTCGTCGCGGACGTGCTCGAGCAATGCGTGACGATCGGCGATCTCCGCACCGCGATCGCCGCCGGCGCGATGTCGCGCGATGACGTGCGCGCGGAGCTCGGCGCCATCGTCGCCGGCCGCGCGCAGGGACGCCGCAACGCCGACGAGATCGTCATCTTCGATTCCACCGGCGCCGGATTCCAGGATGCCGCCGCGGCGGCGATTGCCTACGAGCGAGCGATTGCATGATCGACACTCTTCGAGACCTCATCGCCATCAATTCCATCAATCCCGGCCTCGTCCCTGGCGGCGCCGGCGAGACCGACATCGCGCGTTACATCGACGCGAAACTGCGCGCGATGGGCATCGACGCCGCGATCGAGGAAGCGGCGCCGGGACGCGCGAACGTGATCGCGGTGATCGAAGGCGCGTCGCCGGGACCGTCGCTGATGCTGTGCGGTCACAGCGACACGGTCGGCGTCGAAGGAATGACCGCACCGTTCGATCCGGTCGAGCGCGACGGCCGCATGTACGGCCGCGGCTCACAGGATATGAAAGGCGGCGTGGCCGCGATCCTCGGCGCAGCGCAAACGTTCGCCCAACAGCCGCTGCGCAAGGGCAAAGTCGTGATCGCGATCGTCGCCGACGAGGAGTACATGAGCATCGGCGCGGAGTCGCTGGTGAAACGATGGAGCGCCGACGCCGCGGTGATCACCGAGCCGACCGATTTGATGATCGGCATCGGACATAAAGGCTTCGAGTGGGTCGAGATCACGACCGAAGGCGTTGCCGCGCACGGCAGCCGCGCGGACGATGGCGTCGACGCGATCGCGCACATGGGCCGCGTGCTCGCTCGCCTCGAAGAGCTCGACCAGTCGTTCGCCTCGCATCCGCATCCGCTCCTCGGCCGCGCGTCGCTGCACGCCTCGCTCATTCGCGGCGGCCGCGAGCTGAGCACCTATCCCGACCGCTGCACGCTAGACGTCGAGCGGCGCACGGTTGAAGGTGAGCCGCCGGAGATCTCGCTCAGCGAGGCACAAGGGATTCTCGACGCGCTGCACGCGGAGGATCCGAAGTTTCGTGCAACTGCGCGCTGCACCTTCGTGCGCTCGCCGTACGTGACGCCGCGCGAACATCCGCTGCCTGAATTGCTGCGTCGCATTGCGGCGAAGCCGCTCGGCGCGATGACGTTCTGGACCGACGCCGCGATCCTCGGCTCCGCCGGCATTCCGACCGTCGTTTTCGGACCGGGCGGCGCGGGATTGCACGGCATCGACGAATATGTGCGCGTGGACGAAGTGCATGCCTGCCGTCATGCACTCGTCGAATTGGCCCGGAGTTTCTGTGAGACTAGCGGAACGTAAACGTCTCCCATGGACCGATTGCGGTCGCGGAGGCATTGACGGAGCTGCCGCCGCCGTTCAGCGCCGACATGTAATGCGTGCCGTTGGACGCGCGGAACGCAACAGTGTCGCCGGGGCTGATCGCACAGCAGCCGGCAACGCGCTCGATGGTCCAGCGCTCGTAATCCATTGTCCACGCCGGAATGGCATTGACGCCGCTGCCGCCGCCGTTGACGGCGCTGATGTAGTAATTGCGGTTCGTCTGAATGAAAATCGGGTCGCCACTCATGAGCGCACCGCCGTTTGCATCGACGAAATGGAACTGCGTTTCATACGAGCTGGCCGCCCCGGTGGCATCGACCCCGTCTCCGCCGCCGCCGTTCGCTTTGATCAAATTACCGTTCGCCGTGCTGATGGTATAGACCGCCACGGTCGGGTCCCAGGTCGTACTGAAACGGAACGTCGCCGAGCTCGTGTAATACGAATTGTCCAGTCCGGCCTGCTGCACGACCGGGCCGGAATGCATGCGCGCGACGACGCGCCACTGATAGCGCGTGGTGTAGGTGAGGTTGTTGATCGTGATATTACAGACGCCGTTGCCGGACCCCAGACAAGGGAGATTGTCGAATTCCTTGATTTCGGGGAACTCGTTGCCGCTGGCGTAGATGTCATACGTCACCGGCCAGTCGTTGCGGCGCCGGTCGGCGTCGAGGCCGTCGCTCCACTGCAGGACGATCGTCGTGGGGACGTTCACCGCGCCGTTAGGCGGATAGACGGCACCCGGAGGAAGCGCGCGCGGCCGCGAGTCGAGCGTGCCCTGCACGGGATTGGTGACGCCGGCCTGAAAATAGGCGGACCCGTTGGCAGGGTAGGTCGAGCTTCCCCAGTAGATGTCGTCGCGGAACAGGTAAGGAAAGTAAAAGCCGCTGCCCAATGCCGAGAGGTTTACGGTGAAATCGCCGGTCGCATTGGTCGTCGCGGAACCGCATTGACCGAGGTTCGGCGTGCCGTCGGCGTTGGCCTTACACCACTTCATTGTGAAGGAATTTGCATAGCAGCATGTGCCGTATTGTGCATACGTCTTATAGACGCGTCCGATGACGACCTGCGCGTCTGCCACCGCTGCGAAGAGAATGAGCACACAAATACCCAGGGTCCATGAGTTTCTGCTTTTCATGATCTCGATCTCCGTACTGCGTTAGGCGGTCCTTAATGAGGGCGATCGAGCTTATTTGCAGTTTTCAGTCCAGATGGAATAAAGATGACAAAACTGGTTGATCTCGCCGAGTTTCCCGCGCGCATTGCGAGGCTGATTGAAGGGATTTTGGTTCCGGCGAGGAACGAATCCGTCCGCGACTGGGGGATTGTGGAGAACGTTTGCCACCTGCGCGACATCGAGGCCGAGGGGTATGCGGTTCGGATCGAACAACTCTTGAGGGAAGACGACCCGCTGCTGCGCGACCTCGACGGCGAGCGGATGGCAATCGAGCGGAAATACAGCGAACAGGACGTGCGCGACGCATTGCGCACCTTCGCCGAGGCACGTGCACGGAGCGTTTCCCTGCTGCGCGATGCGGACGAGAGTGCGTTGGCGCGCGAAGGGACGTTCGAGAACGTCGGGCGGGTGACGCTGGCGAAACTCGTCTCGATGATGCGCGAGCACGACGCCGGGCACTTTCACGATCTCGCCTTGCTCGCCGCGCTGCCAACAGCCGCTCGCTCACTTCCGCGCGGACCTCGAAGAGCTCTGCCGCATTCCCGGCATCTCGGCCTCGGATCCGAAGGAAGTGCGCCGCTCCGCGGAAGCGACGGCGCGTCTGCTCGAAAAGCACGGTATCGGCGGTGTGCGTCTGCTCGAAATCGAGCACGCGCATCCGGCCGTGTACGGCGAGATCATCGTCGGTGATGCTCCGACGCTGCTCATTTACGGACATCACGACGTTCAGCCGGTCGGCGCGCTGCATCGCTGGACAACACCGCCGTTCGAGCCGGTCGAGCGCGACGGCCGCCTTTACGCGCGCGGCGCGGCGGACGACAAAGGCGGCGTGCTCGCGCATGTCGCGGCGGCGGCGAGCTATCGCGGCGCGGTTCCGTTGAACCTCAAGTTCTTCATCGAAGGCGAAGAGGAAATCGGCTCGCCGAATCTCGGCAAGTTTCTCGAGCGCTACGGCGATCTGCTGCGCGCGGATGCGGTCGTCCTCGCCGACACGCCGAACGCCGACACCGGCATTCCGGGACTGACGCGCAGCCTGCGCGGCCTCTGCGTCGTCGACATCGAAGTGCGCTGCCTCGAGCGCCCGCTGCACAGCGGCCGAGGTGGCGGCGCGGCGCCGGATGCGATCGCGATTCTCTGTCAATTGATCGCCTCGATCACACCCACGCCTCGAGTCGTGCATGACGAGCATCTGCACCGTGACCTCGGGTTGTTGGATGGCGTAGAACTGATCGGCACGCGCGAGGACACGTGGAACCAGCCGTCCATCACCGTCATCGGCTTCGATGCGCCGCCGGTTGCGCAATCCTTCAATCAACTCGCCGCCTCGGCACGCGCACGGCTGTCGATCCGCATGGTGCCGTCCGCTCCGAACTTCGCGGACGATATCGTCGCGCGGCTGCGGTCGCATGCGAATGTCTCCGTGCAGGTGGTGAAGCGCGTTCCGTGGTTCCACACCGATGCCACCGGCCCGGTGTTCGATGCCGCGCGTCGTGCGCTCACACGCGGCTACGGCGTCGAGGCGCAGATGATCGGCTCCGGCGGCTCGATCGGATTCGTCGGCACGTTCGCCTCCGCATTCGCAGGCACGCCGCTGCTCCTCATGGGCGTCGAAGATCCGCCGTGCAACGCGCATTCCGAAAACGAGTCGCTGCACCTCGGCGATTGGGAGAGCTGCATCCGTTCGTCGATCTTCCTCTACGACGAGCTGCGCCGCGCGCTGCGATGACGCTCCGCGCGCTGCTGCTGTACTTCCTCCGCCTCGGCACGCTCGGGTTCGGAGGGCCGATCGCGCTTTGCGGCGCCATGCAGCGCGACCTCGTCGAAACGCGCGCGTGGTTCTCGCGCGACGACTACCTGCGCGGTCTCGCGCTCGCGCAACTCGCGCCCGGCCCGCTCGCCGCGCAGTTGGCGATGTACCTCGGATGGCTCCGCGGCGGCGCGCTCGGCGCGGCGCTCGTCGGCATCGCCTTCGTGCTCCCGTCGCTGCTGATGGTGCTCGCGATCTCGTACTTTCTACACGCGCGCCATGTCCGCCTATCTCGGCGCCGCGTTCTACGGCATCGGCGCCGCCGTCATCGCATTGATCGCGCGCAGTTCGTGGAAATTGGTGCAGCTCACGCTCGCGCGCGACGTTCGTGCTCTGGCTCATCTTCGCCATCAACGCCGTGCTCACTGCGATCATGGAGCGCGAAGTTCTTCTGCTCATCCTCGCCTCGGGATTGGTGATGCTGCTGCGCACGCGCCCCGCGCTCGCCGTGCCGCTGATCGAGATCGGATGGTTCTTCGCGAAAGCGGGCGCGTTTGTCTTCGGCAGCGGCCTCGCCATCGTGCCGTTCCTCTACGGCGGCGTCGTGCGCGAATACGGCTGGCTCGACGAGCGCCAGTTCCTCGACGCCGTCGCCGTCGCCATGGTCACGCCCGGCCCGGTCGTCATCACCGTCGCCTTCATCGGCTACCTCGTGCGCGGCACGCCCGGCGCGTTGATGGCCGCGGCGGGCGTCTTTCTCCCGTGCTACCTCTTCGTCATCGGCCCCGCCCCGTTCTACGAACGCATCGCCTCCAACACCCGCGTCGTCGCCTTCGTCAACGGCGTCACCGCCGCCGCCACGGGCGCCATCGCCGGCGCCGCCGTCGTCCTCGCGCGCCGCGCGATCGTCGACATCCCGACGCTCGCGATCTGCGCAGGCACGCTGCTCGTGCTGACGTTCGTGAAGCGCGTTCCGGAGCCGCTTGTAATTCTTGCGGCGGGCGCAATTGGAATCGCTCTCCGTGGAGCGGCGGGCTCTTAGCCCGCCGTTGTGCTTTTCGGCGGGCTGAGAGCCCGCCGCTCCACTGTCTACGCCAGCTCTTTGAGCGCCTTCTCCATCCTCCGCACCCCCTCCGCTGCCTCGTCCATCGACAAATTCAGCGGCGGGCGGAAGCGGGCGGAGTGGCTGCCGGAGGCGAGCACCATCACGTCGTGGGCCATGAACGCGCGGAGGGCGTTGTCGCGGATCTCGCCGCTCGGGAGGTCGAAGGCGGCCATGAGGCCGCGGCCGCGGACGTTGGTGACGAGGTTCGGGAGCTCCTCGGCGAAGCGCTGCAGCTCGCCGACGAAGTAGGCGCCGACGGTGGCGGCGTTTTCGACGAGATTCTCTTCGTCGATGATCTCGAAGTAGCGCTGCGAGCGGACCATGTCGGTGAGATTGCCGCCCCATGTCGAGTTGATGCGCGACGAGACGGTGAACACGTTCTCGGCGATCTCCATGATCCGGTCGCTCGAGGCGAAGCCGCACACCTGCGTCTTCTTGCCGAAGCAGAACAGGTCGGGCTCGATGCCGAAGTGCTGGAACGACCACATCTTGCCGGTGATGCCGACGCCGGACTGCACTTCGTCGAAGATCAGCAGCATCTCGTTCTCGTCGCACAGCTGGCGGATGGCGCGGAAGAACTCGGGACGGAAATGGTTGTCGCCGCCTTCGCCCTGGATCGGCTCCATGATGAACGCAGCGACGTCGTCTTTGCGGTCGGCGAGGAACTGCTTCGCCTGCGCGAGCGCCGCCTGCTCGCGCTGCTCGACGTCGGGATCGACCGGGAAGCGGAGCTTCGGATTGTCGATGCGCGGCCAGTCGAACTTCGGGAAGTACTGCGTCTTGCGCGGATCGGTGTTCGTGAGCGAGAGCGTGTAGCCGGTGCGTCCGTGGAAGGCCTCGCGCAGATGCATGATCTGCGTGCCCTTCTCGGACGGAGATCCCTTCTTGAAGTTCTTGCGGATCTTCCAGTCGAATGCGGCCTTCACGGCGTTCTCGATGCCGAGGGCGCCGCCCTCGATGAAAAACATGTGCTTGTTCAGCGACGGAGGAACGGCGATGCGCGCGAACGTATCGACGAACTCGGCCATGTAGGTCGTGTAGATGTCGGAGTTCGCGGGCTTGTTGATCGCGGCGTCGGCGATGCGGTCGCGGAACTCCGACGTGTCCATCTTCGGATGGTTGTAGCCGACCGGCACGGAGGCGAAATTGGTGAAGAAATCGAGAACATTGCGGCCGCGGCGAGCGTCGAACACCCACGAGCCTTTCGATTTCTTGAGATCCATGACGATGTCGTACCCGTCGGCAAGCATGTGCCGCGACAGGACGTTATGAACCTCCGCCGGCTGGACGTGGATACGGCGGTCGGTGATGGCTGAAACAGGCATGAATGGCGCTCCCGCAGAAGGATTGACAGGAATGATAGAACTGCGTTGCCGCGGTGGAGGACAGGCACTCCTGCCTGTCCGGACAGACAGGAGTGTCTGTCCTTCACCAGGGCGCAGCATCTTACCGTAAGGAGCTTCCATGAAAGAAATCGTGATCCTCGGCGGCGCGCGCACGCCGATCGGCTCGTTCCTCGGCACGCTCTCCGCGCTTCCGGCGCCGCGTCTCGGGGCCACCGCGATCAAGTGCGCGCTGGAGAATTCGCGCGTCCAGCCCGAGCAGATCCAGCAGGTCATCATGGGCAATGTCCTGCAGGCGGGCATTGGGCAAGCTCCTGCACGCCAGGCCGGAATCTACGCCGGCATCCCGGTCAGCGCGGGCGCGGTCACGGTCAACAAAGTCTGCGGCTCGGGACTGAAGGCCGTGATGTACGCGGCGAACGACATCCGCTGCGGCGAGTACGACATCGCCATCGCCGGCGGCATGGAGTCGATGTCGAACGCGCCGTACGCGCTGCCGCAGGCGCGCAGCGGGTATCGCATGGGCCCCGGCAAGATGGTCGACATCATGATCCACGACGGATTGTGGGATCCGTACGGCGACAAGCACATGGGCAACTGCGCCGAGCTGTGCGTGCAGAAGTACAGCTTCACGCGCGAAGAGCAGGACGACTTCTCGCGCGAGTCGTATCGCCGCGCGCAGGAGGCGACGAAGAACGGCAGGTTCAAGAAAGAGATCGCCGTCGTCGAGATCGAAGGGAAGAAGGGAAAGTCGGTCGTCATCGATGACGAAGAGCCGTTCGCGGCGCCGCTGGAGAAGATGGGAACGCTCAAGCCGGCGTTCCTGAAAGACGGCGGCACGGTGACGGCGGCGAATTCGTCGAAGATCAACGACGGCGCGGCGGCGCTGGTGGTGACGTCCGCCGATTACGCGGAGCAGAACGGTCTGAAGCCGATGGCGCGCATCCTCGCGCAGTCGACCTCGGCGCAGGCGCCGGAGTGGTTCACGACCGCGCCCGCGCTGGCGATCGAGCTCGCGCTGCAGCGCGCGAATCTGTCCGTCGACGACATCGATCTGTTCGAAGTGAACGAAGCCTTCGCCGCGGTGGCGCTCGCGGCGATGAAGGACGCGAAGATTTCGCACGAGAAGATCAACGTGAACGGCGGCGCGGTCGCCCTCGGACATCCGATCGGTGCCAGTGGCGCGCGCATCCTCGTCACGCTGCTGCACGCGATGCAGGATCGCGGCGCGAAACGCGGACTGGCGGCGATTTGCATCGGCGGCGGCGAGGCCGCTGCGATGATCGTGGAGGCCATGTGATGCGACGACTTCTTCTGATTGCCCTGTTCATCGCACCGTCCGTGTTCGCGCAGGAATCGCCCGTGCGTGTGTCGGCGTATGTGAGCGACATCATCGAGACGGACGCGAAAGGAATCGGCGCCGCGCTCGAGTACCAGCTGCATCCGCGGTGGGCGGTCGAGCTCGCGGTGGCGTCGGAGACGCATACCATCAGGAGCTTTTTCTCGTCGGCCGAGCGGGACGTCGACACGACTCCGATCGATCTCACGGTGCACTACTACTTCGTGAATCAGACGCGCTGGCAACCGTTCATCGGCGCCGGCGTGCGTCACCTGACGTCATCGGACGACGCAGTCAGCGATGGGACGTCGGGCGAGTTCGTCGGCGGATTTCATTTCATGCTCACGCCGTCCTTTTCGATTCGCGCCGACGGCCGGGTGCTCGAGAACGACGACGAAATCAGTTTCGGTCCGGCGTTGAAACTCTCGGCCGGCGTGGGCTGGAAGTTTTAGTGTCGGAACGCCGCCGTCTCGGCGGCTGATCAGGCGGCGTCCCCGCCGCCTAAGGCGCCGAGGACGGCGCCCGTCCAGCCGGCGAGGACGCCGGCGTTCCGAGTCTCAGCCGACGAGCTCTCCCTCCAGATTTCCCACCACCGCCAGCGCGTAGCCTTGCGGCGGGAGGACGGTGTTCTGCGCGGCGACGCGGATCAGGTACTCGCCCGGCTCCGCGGCGTCGATGCGGATCTGGGCGACGTTGTTTCGTTTGTCGAGCACCATGCCGTTCGGCGCGGTGGCGTCGAAGTTCGGATCCTTGCGGAAGATGTGCGAGGCGTTGCCGATGGTGAAGAGATCGGCGGGGCCGCGGAGGTCGAGCTGCATGTTGTTCTGCACGTCACTGCCGGGCGGATCGGTCCACGCCAGCGTGATCACCAGCGGCGCCTTCGTGGCGACTTTCACTCTGTACGAGCGGCTCGATTTGCGCGCGCCGCCTGACGGGGCGCGGCTTTCGAGCGCGAGATCGGACTTGTTGTCGACGTCGACGAACGCGAGGCGGCGCGTGCCGTCGGGAATCACGAGGCTCACATCGATGCGGCCGAAGCCCTGATCGAAATCGGGGAAGCCGATCTGTTTGATGAGATCGTCGGTGCGCTGCGGCACCGGCTTCGCGGCGCTGATCAGAATCGCTTTCATCAATGCGGCCGAGGGCTTCGGCGTGTTGCGCTCCTCGCGCAGGTACTGGCGCAGCACCGCCGCGATGCCGCTCACGATCGGCGTGGCCATGCTCGTGCCGCCGATGAAGACGTAGCCGCTCTCCGGCTTCACGGGCTTGCCGTCCTTGTCCTTGGCCTTCCACTCCAGCCGCGGATCGAACCCGAACGTCTCCGCCCGCGGCGCCATGATGTACGTTCCGGGCGCGACGACGTCCGGCTTGATGCTGCCGAAGTCCGTCGGCCCGCGGCTGCTGATGCCGGCGACGTTGTCGGGATTGACCGCGACCGGATCGTTGGCAGCGTTGGGAACGGGGAAGGACGATCCGCGGAACGTGCCCCACGTGCCGGCGAGCTCGCGGTCCGTGTTCGTGGCGCCGACGGTGAGCACATTCTTCGCCGTGGCCGGCGCGCCGATGCTCTTGAACTGATACGTGCCTTTCGGCGCGTCGCCTTCGTTGCCGGCGGCGACGACGATGAGCACGTCGGGATTTTCGTAGACGTACTTGTCGACGCTGCGCGAGCCGGCGTCGTACGTGCTGCCGAGGCGGCGGCCCCAGCTCGCGTTGAGAATGCGCGCGCCCTTGTCGACGGCAACCTTGAACAACTCGCCGGCGTCGAGTGGGATCTGCGGCACTCCCATGTCGTTGACCATCCCCACGACCACGAGTTTCGCGCCGGGCGCAACGCCGCAGATTTTCTGATTCGACTTCTTGCCGGTGCCGGCGATGATGCCGGCGACGTGCGTGCCGTGGCCGACGCTGTCGTCGACGCTGCAGTTGCGGAACGAGATCGGCTGCACCGCGAACTGTCCCTCGAAATCGACGTGCTGCGAGTCGATGCCGCTGTCGAGCACGGCCACGACCTCGCCGCTACCGGTCCACTGCTTCGGCGGCATGGCCTGGTTCACGCGGCTCAGGCCGACGACTTCGCGCGCGCGGTCCATGTACAGCGTCGGCTGCGCGGTGTGCACGATGTGACTCACTTCCGGCATCGCCGCGACGGTGGCGACGACGACGGAATCGGGCACGGCGCGGAAGCGCACCGCCGAGGAAGTCTCCTCGACGTACTCGGCGTCACTGCGCGACTTGATGAAGTCGACGACGCGCGCGAGATCGCTCTCGCGATGCACCATCACGTCGAACGTCTCGCGCTGTTCTTCCTCCGAGCCGAAGGACTCGAAACCGCTCTCGTCCTGCTCCTTCTTTTTCTCGATGGAGAGCAGGACGCTGGAGGAAACGCTGTCGGTGACGCTGTAGTCGACGACGTCCTTCACGTAATCCAGCGCGCGGACCGCCTCGACCTGCAGCGGATCGATGAACATCTGATACCAGCCGTTGTTGTAGCTCCGAATCTCCGCGCCGAGGTTGCCCAGCTCTTCGCGCCACTGCGGACGGATCGGCCCCTTCAGCAGGACTTTGAACGGGAACGGCTGCGGAGGGCCGGAATCCATCATCGCGCCTTCGGGACCGATGGACTCGAGGCCGCTCGATGCGGAGACATCCTCCGCGCGTTGCTCGAGCTCCATCAAGCGATCGCGCAGCTCGGGATCGGTGTATTTCGAGCGCTGCTCGATCGGATCGTCGTATTTCGGCTCGCTGCTTTTCTGAATCGTGACCAGGAGGCGCTGCTTGGTCAGCTGATCGATCGCCTCGCGCGTCGCGTACCCTTCGATGACGCCTTCGTATTCGGTGGGCTCGCGCAGCAGCTTCAACGCGGTTGCGCGCTCGTCGTCGTTGTCAAAGTATGCGGAGACGAAGTGTTCTTCGGTGTCGGGCATGATCGTGTTCCTCGTCTTCTCCGTCATCCTGAGCGTAGCGAAGGATCTCAAGTTACGTAGCTTGAGATTCTTCGCCGTCTTCGCGGCTCAGAATGACGGTGTCTTACCGCTGTCCGTGTTCGCCGCGTCGTCCGCGGCGTCCCAGTGCGAGCGCTCGTGCTGCAGGTCGGCGTAGAAGCTCTCCATCATCGCGTTCTGCACCGGTTTGTCGGGCGCTTCGGCGGGCGCCGCGGCGGCCATCAGCTCCGGCGGCGTTTCGAGCGGCTGGAGCTCGCTCGTGTAATCGCACTTCCCGATCTCGAGCATCGTGCAGAAGACGCACGAGCCCTGCGTGCGCGCGAGATGGCCGGTGACGGGATTCAGTTTCAGGCGTCCCGACTGCCCGAGCTGCACCATGCGCTCGTTGAACTTCGCCTTCGCCTTGGCCCAGTTCTGCGGATCGCCGGTGGGATGCGGCGCGAAGAGCACGACTGCATCGAGCACGTTGCCGCCCGACTCGCCGTATTGGATGCGGATGTCGCGTTTGATCAGCTCCGTCACCGGCTCGCCGACCTTCGGGTCGCCCATCGAGAAGCGTCCCTTCAGCGATCCGATGAGCGCGTTCGCGGTGCTCTGGCTGAACACGAGAATCACGTTCGGCAGCGATTGGAAGAGCTGGCGGAGGAAGTAGCGCCGCTCGTCGAAGCATTCGTCGATGATGCCGTCGCGCTGGCGCGTGGTCATCGGCGGCAGCTTCGGGTCGTCGGGATTTTTCTTCGTCGTCCACTTCGCCGACGGACAGGCGACCATGTTCGCGTACGCGAGATCCTCGCCGACGATGAGCTTGTGATTCTGCCAGCCCATCGCTTTCGCGAAGTCGTTGAGGATTCCCTGATACGCGCGATACATCCCCTGCGCTTGTTCCTCGGTCGGAATGGAGCGCTTGCCTTCGGCGTCATCCGGCACGTTCAGTTCGGCGTCGTCGAATGGATTGGGTAGGGCGGGGCCGCCGAAGTTCGTGTAGTCCGTCAGCGGAATGCCGAGCTTCGAGACCTCGCGATAGCGGAAGTAGTGCGCGTACTGCTTGTAATCGTCGAACAGCGGATTGACCCAGCTGCGAGTCTTCTCCCACCAGCCGGGCAGATTGGGATTGATGCCGACCGCGAGGATCGGCGTCTTGCGGCAGCCGCTGAGCATCTCCGGAAGCATCGCCGCGCGTCCGACGTAGTTGCACTTCTGATTGATGCCGCGCTCGAGCGGCGCTCCCGGTTTCGCGTAGTCGTAGCTGTTGTACGTTCCCCATTCACGGAAGTAGGCGCACGGATGTTTTTCCTTCTGCACCGCTTCCTGTGCAACGCGCATGGCATTGCACGGCATCAACTCGTAAACGAGCTCCACCTCGGTCGGGACGCGTGCGTCGCTCATGGTTTACGCCTCGTCGTTCAGTCCGGCGATGATGGCCCAGCAGGCGAGCGCGCCGTTGACGCTGGTCCAGTAGCCATAGCCTTTGTAGTAGTAGACCGCCCACAGCGCCTGCTGGCTGATCTTCGACGGCTTGTGCACGAGCTCACCATTGATCTGGGGATCGGACATGTTGCGGACCACGACCCAATTCGGGGCGGGCTTGCCGGCGTCGCGGAGCTCCTGGACGACCAGCCCGAGGACGGCGTCGCCCATCTCGCAGCCGCTCCCTTCCTTCTCGAGCTTGTTCGTCGACGTGCCGAACTCGAAGAAGTCGGTGGTGAGGATCGGATGGAACTTCGGCATCTTCTTGCCGACGCCGAGCTTCGGCACGTCGGCGCCGTCGAGCCAGATCGCGGGAATGGGCTGGCGCTCGGAGCGGGGGACGAGATTGAGCTCGCGCGGCGTGTAGTACGCGGTCGGCGGAAGCAGGGGCATGTAGGCCGGCTCCAGCTCGTCCTTGAAGTCGCTCATCAGCTCTTCGGCTTTCGCGAAGAACTGCGTCGGCACTTCCCAGTCGTCGGTGTAGGTCTTGCCCGCGTACGAGGCGTTCTTGAATTCACGGTTGAGACGGAACTTCGCGCCGCGCGTGACGACGACGTCGCCGAGGTCCTGGGCGGTGTACACGCCGCCCGCGGTGCCGGCGGTGATGATGCACTTCGCCCCGGTCTCTTCGATGATCTGCTCGAAGAACGTCTTCACCGGCAGCGTGGCGTTGCCCGGATCGTTCGGATCCTCGATGCCGTCCTGGTTCATGTGCAACTCGGATTTCATGCAGAGCACATTGAGCTTGCCGATCTTCGTCGGCATGTAACTGCCGAGGCGGCGGGCGGTCTTCGCGGGCGCGCCTTTGCGGATCTGCGCGTCGTACTTTTCCTGGTAGAAGCGCGCATAGCGATACCACCGGTCGCGATTGAATTTCGGCGTGAGCACGTCGCAGAGCGCCATCAGCTCATCGACGGTCCAGGTGACGACGACGACGTCCGCTTTCGGCAATGCCGCGTTCGGATTCGGCGCCGGCGTGATCGGCTTCGGCACCGGCGCGAGTCCGGCCGGCCAGTCGATCCCGAGATCGGCCATGAGCGCTTCGCCGGCCTGCTTCTGATCCTCGGTGGGGAACATCTCGTAGTCGGCGTCGGAATACCCCGCCGAGAGAATCTCGCGGGCGAGGTCTTTACGGACTTCGATGTCGTCGATCATGGCTTGTTCTCCTTGTCAGGCTTTCTGCATCTGCGTACAGACGCGATAGGCATTCGCGATCATGGTGATGGATGGATTCGACGCGCCGGCGGTCGGCATGAACGAGCCGTCGATCGCATACAAACCTTTGACGGACCAACTCTGGCAATTCGAGTCGATCGCCGATTTCTCCGGCTTCGTGCCGGCGCGCAGACATCCGTGCACGTGGCCGTAGCCGGGGTTGTCCGTTTTCTGCGGCTCGTATTTACGGATCTCGCCGCCGGCGTCAGTGAGCACGGCGGCGATGCGGTCGAGCGCGTACTTTGCGAGATCGGTGTCGTACTGATGATGGTGATAGTAGGTGCGCGGCACCGGGACGCCCCACGAGTCCTTCACCACCGGATCGAGCTCGACGCGGTTCGCGTGCACGCTCATCGCGTCTCCAGTGAAGGAGAATGAGAGGCCCGCCTGCGAGCGCTGTTCATTCAGATATCCGACGAGATCCTTGCCCCAGACGTTCGGCTTCGCCGCGCCCATCGCCGCGCCTTTGATGTTCCGCAGCGGCGGGATGCACGTGTACGGATCGTAGATCGAGAACTTGCCGCCCTTCGTCAGGTACGTCTTCTTGTCGTTGATGATGTAGAGATCGCGGAGCTGCAGGCTGCCGACCGCGGTGCGCGGCTGGAAGCCGGGACCGGTGTCCCACACCGGCATGTTCTTGAACGAGACGTCGAGGTTTCCCTTCGGGTGATAGGTGAGGTAGTGGCCGACCATGTCGTGCGGGTCGGGCACGCCGGAGAGGAGGAAGAGGCGCGCGGACTGAATCGGCTGCGCGGAGAGAATGACGATCTTCGCGCCGAGGAACTTCTCCTCGCCGTGCGGCTCCGTCTTGTACCAGACGCCTTTCACTTTTCCGTTCTCGTGCGCGACGCGCGTGACGCAGTGGCTCGTGCGGAGGTCGCAGCGGCCGGTGTGCAGCGCGCGGGCGAGCGTGGTGTTCTGCGCGTTCGCGCGGCTGTTCGACGGGCAGCCGAAGAACTGGTCGTAGCCGCAGTACGAGCAACCGGGACGCGAGTCGTAGGTGCGCGAGTTGATGCCGCGCGGTCCGACGTACGCCGGCATGCCCGCGGCTTCGAACGTGTCGCTCACCCACTTCGTCGAGCCGTGCAGGAGCAGCGGCTCCATCGCGTATTCGTACGAGTCGCGCACCTGCTCCTGCGACCACGGCTTCGCGCCCTTCTTGCCGATCGTCTGCCGCGCCTTGCCGGACACGCCCCAGTCGCGCTCCGCCATCTCGAACCACGGCTGCATCTCGTCGTAGGTCCACGGCCAATCGGGCATGTCGACTTTGCCCGCGTCGGGGATGCTGGCCAGGTCGAGGTACTTCGTGATGGCCATGTCCTCGTCGGTGTAGCGCGGGAAGTTCGCATCCCACACCATCGTCGAGCCGCCGACCATCTCGATTTCCCACCACCGCTCGCTGCGGATGGTCTCGTTGTCGTTCTTGCCGGCGTAAGTCATCGGGTCGGTATCGACCTTCGGGATGAGCGCCTTGTGCTCGCGGAAATGCAGCTCGTCGAACGGAAGGAAATCGTCGGCGCGCCAGAGATTTCCTTTTTCCATCACGACGACGTTCCAGCCGCGCGAGGTGAGGATGTGCGCCGCCGTTCCGCCGCCGGCGCCGCTGCCGACGATGATCGCATCGGGATGTTTGATCGGGTTCATGCGCGCTTGAACTCCTCCGCCGGCACCGTCCACCCGTACCAGCGCCACATGACGTTGTCCTTGTTGCCGCCCCAGCGCGCGTCGCCGAAGCAGCCTTCGATGCAGCGGATGCGGAGATCGGTGAAGAACGCCGTCTGATCCTTCGCGGAGTACGACGTTCCTTCGATCTTGCCGGCGGCGAGCTTCTCGAGCAGCTGCGTGCGCTCGTCGAGCGTCAGCGCGACGATGCCGCGTCCGCCGAACATCCGCCGTGCCGCGTCTTCGAGCACGAGCAGGCCGACCGGATACATCTGCTTCATCTGCGGGACGGCGTAGTACGTCTCGTGATCCATCGCCAACAGCGTGTCGAGATACTCGGCCGCGTTCGCGTCGGTCGCGCCGGGACTGTTGTCGGTGCCGGGAAGGATCGCTTCGAACAGCGCCTCCACCTGTTTGCGCTGATCGGCGGTGAAGAATCGGGTGTCGGGTTTGACGAGCTCCCACATGACGTCACCTCGCCGCGCGCGCCTGTGTTTTCGCGCGCGCTTTTTTCTTCGATGTTTTTCCTTTAATCGAAATCACGGCGTTTGCCGCGGGCGGCTGCGGCGCGAGCGCTTTTTCCATCGCCGCGACCATCGTCACGAACGGGCCTACGTTCGACCACCCGATCTGCATCAGGATGCCCATCAGCATCGTGTCGTCCTGATCGCTGAAGAAGCCGCCTAACAGCGGGAAGAGCTCATCGTTCTCGCGGACGGCGTGATGATCGAGCAGCGTGACCTGCGCTTCGATCGTGCGCCAGAAATCGCCGTACGCCCACGCGCGATCGTCGTCGTCGCCGGTGAGGATGCGCTTCCAGGCGACGTTGAGCGAGCCCCAGTACGCGCGCACCTGTTCGTGATCGTTGATCGCCCACTGCGCGAGTTGCGGATTCATGCCGCGTGCGACCGCGATCGGAATGACTGCTTCTTCCGCCCGCAGGTGCACCTGATCGGCGAAGTTGTTGATGAGGTAGACGAACAGTCCCATCGCCGTGCGCAGGGTTTCCGGCAGCGCAGATTTCGGATCGTGCGCTTTGAGCGCGTCGGCGATTTTGTGACCGCAGAGAAAAATGCGATCGGCGAGGACGTGCTCATGTTCGAACAGCGCTTCGAACGCGCGTCCGCTGTTGGTTTTCGTCGTCGGCAGTTTCGTGATCAGCGCGGAGAGAAACTCGCCGCCGGGAGGAAACGGCTTTCGCTGCGCGCGCATCCCCGCCGCTTCCGCGCCGAGGCATTCCGGGAGGTTTTCGCCGCAAAACAATGCCTCGGAGGGTTTGACGCCGAGGACTTCGCAGGCTTTTTTGTAAATGCGCGGATCCGGTTTGTCGATGTGGAAATCGTGATTGGTGATGATGTTTTCCGCCGGGATGTAGTCGCCGATCGTGCGGACGTTTCCGGTGGCAGGATCTTCGGACAGCACGGCTTCGCGGACCATGTTCCGGCCCTGTTCGGCGCTCACGTTGTCGGGGAGATTCGTGATGCAGCCGATCTTCACCCCGAGCGCCTTCACGGACTCCAACAGCTGCTCGGTGGTCGGGCGGTACGGGACGAGATGCCCCGGCCGGTCGACGCTGCCGAGCGTGTCGCGTGCATCGAAGAAGATCGCGCGGAGAGGACGTCCCTCAGCCATGAAAAGCCTCCTGGTATCTCCCGATTTTGTGTGTAAAGAGGAGTGTACGCCTGAACGGCTTTACGGCAGATGAACTTTTAGGGGTCTAGAATTACGTCTGAGGAGACTCCCGCCATGACCACGTTCGACGATGACAGCGAAGGCTTTGTTCTGTCCGCTGCGATCCAGGCGCTCAATGCGTTCGACTCGCCGCCGCTGGTCCTGCACGGCCGGATCGTGCCGGTCGCAGGCGAGGCGATCGACGACGGCGCTCTGTACATCAAGGACGGAAAAATCGCGGCTGTTCAAAAGAGGACAGCCAAGGCGCCGGCGGGGTTCGAGGGCGTCAAGGGGATCAAGACCGGCGGGACGATTTATCCCGGCATGCTCGATCTCCACAATCACCTCGTCTACAACGTGATCGCGCCGTGGGAGGTGCCGAAGCGCTATGACAATCGCTCGCAGTGGCAGCGCGACCTCAGTTACGCGGAGCAGGTGAAGCTGCCGATCAAAACGCTGGCGAGCTTCGCGCCGACGATTCCGGCGCTGGTGCGCTATGTCGAGACGAAAGCGCTCGCCAGCGGAACGACGTCGGTGCAGGGGATGAAGTCGATGTACGCGACCACGCTGCCGTATTTCACGGGCGCGGTGCGCAACTTCGAGGCGACCGGTGACAAGAACCTTCCGTCGGCCTCCACGCGTATCCCCGACGTGAATTTCGCGAAGGCGGATGACGTCGAGGCGTTCCGCAAGTCGGTCACGGCGGCGACGAATCGCAGCGGCGCGCTGTTCTATCACCTCTGCGAAGGCATCGACGCGAAGACGCGCAAGATCTATACGGACATGACGGAGCAGAAGCTGCTCGCGAAGTGCGTGGCCGCCATCCACTGCCTCGGATTGAACGCCACGGATTTCGATTCGTTCGACGGCATCGGCTGCAACATCGTCTGGTCGCCGCTCAGCAACTCATTGCTCTACGGGAAGACGATCGATCCGAAGCTCCTCGAGAAACGCCGCTTCACCCTCGGCTGCGATTGGTCGCCGAGCGGCGGCAAGAATCTGCTCGAAGAGTTGAAGGCGGCCTGGCTCACGATCAAGGCCGCGAATGCGAATGTGCCGGCGCGCGCGCTCGTCGAAGCGGTGACGAAAAACTCCGCGGCGGCGGTCGGCTGGCAGAAATCGCTCGGCACCCTCGAAGTTGGCAAGTACGCGGACGTGCTGGTGATCGCGGGCACGGACGGCGACGCGTATGAACATCTGATTCTTGCGACCGAGGAGAACGTAAGACTCGTGCTCATCGCGGGATATGCGCGTTATGGCGACGCGGATCTGATGAAGAAAGTGACGACGAAGGGGGATGAGCTCGAAGAGCTCACGGTCGGGACGACGAAGAAAGTGATCGACAACTTCGATCCCGACTCGAAGCTCGACATCGGCTACGAAGAAGCGCGGAAGCGGCTCGCCAGTGCGATGGCCGATCTGCCGGGTGTCGTCGACAGTCTGCAGAACGCGCTGAACTCCGTCGGTCCGGAAGGCATGCCCGAGCCGCTGCTGCTCGACAACGAAGCGGAGGAAGACACGGGCGATCTCGATGTGCTGTTCGCGGCGCAGCAGGCGGAGTTGCCGAAGTCGGTGCCGCTCGACGGGCTGACGGTGATCGACGACAAACTGCACTTCGATCGCATCGAGGCGGTGCCGCATTTGCCGGAGCATCTGAAGCAACTCCGCGCGCTGTATTGAAAAACTGACGCCGAACCCGCGCCCGACTTGCTGCGTCGTAGCGAGCAAGGAGGAGTTTCTGCCATGCGCAAAGCGCTGCTTGTGATGTGTGTGCCGGGGTCGGGGGGCTTGGTATGAAGAGAGCCGTTTCGGCCGTACTTCGGGTGCACGGGGAGATCGACGGCGGCGTGCACTTCATGATCACGCCCACGCTCTCGCTGCGGATGGATGCGAAGCAGCTGCTGCTGAATCAACGCGGCGAGTACGAATTCGATCTGCGCCCGTCGATCGGCTTCGGCTGGAAGTTCTAGCTCGCGAGCAAGTTCGCCAGCCCGGCCATATCGCGCACTTCGTACGTCGGAGTGCCGCCCTGCAATGCCGCATCGCCACGGCGATTCACCCACGCCGTGGCGATGCCGAGTGCGTTGCCGGGCACGACGTCGTGAAAATTGCTCTGCGCGGCGTGCAGCCATCGCGCGTCGCCGATGCGATTCTTCGCTTCAATCCAATGACCGTGCGCCGGTTTGTACGAGCGCACCTGCTGCGCGGTGACGACCGGATCGAAGTCGACGGTGAAGTGTTTTCGCGTCGCGGCGATCAGATCATCGTCGGTGTTCGAAAGGATGCCCAGCCGATAGCCCGCATCGCGGAGGCGCTCCAGCGCTGCATTCGTATCGGGGAACGGTTTCCACGATGGGAGTGAGTCGGCGAGAAATGCGCCGCGCTCTTTCGCGAGCGGCCATCCGAGGGCGTGTGCGACGCGGGCCGCGCCCTCGGTGAGCACATCGCGGTAGAGGCGGAACTGCTCCCCCTCGACGACCGGCTCGATCCGCTCATACGCGCGCAGCACTTCCTCGCGGCGAAGCTCGATCCCGTCTTCGCGCGCGGCGCGCAGGAAGGCATCGGCGATGCCGCTTTCCCAGTCGATGAGTGTTCCGTAGCAGTCGAAGGTGATGACGTCGAACGGTCGTTCCATGAATGTGAGCCTTATCACAAAATCGCGGTTACCCGCGCGGTAGCGTAAGCTGTCCACCGGTCCCAATCGGATGATTCAAGAGCAGCCAGCAGCACGAAATCTGCGGACGGCCGAGCGTTTTCTTCTCGCGCCGCCGATCCAGGGCACGTTCGGCGCGTCGCCGATCGCGGTCTGCGACATTTCCGAAAAAGGCGCGCGCTTCCGCCACGACCGCCCGCTCGAAGCGGGCACGAAGTCAGTGCTGAAGCTGGCCGTCGACGCGCCGCTCTCCCTCGAGGCGATGATCGTCTGGACGCAGCCGGACGGTCCGCGCTTCGTCTCCGGCGCGCGCACGTACGGACCGCCGGAGTCGATTCAGGCCCTGATCGCGCAGCTGCACGCGTCACATCGCTCCAATCGCATCGAGGAGCTGCGCTCGACCGATCGTTTCTTCCTCTCGCCGCTGCTCGAGGGAACGTACGCAGGCGAAAAGATCCGCATCGAAAATCTCTCCGCGCGCGGAGCGCGCCTCGAGATGCACCACGAGTTTCTCCGCGGCTCCTCCGGCGCCTTCCGCTTCACCGTCCCCGGCTCGCCGATCGACGTGAGCGTGGACGGCCAGATCGTGTGGACCGCGATCAAAGCCATCAGCGGCGGCGTCTCCCTCAGCTACCGCGCCGGCCTCCTGATCAACGAAAAGCCGGAACTGATGCGCATGGCCATCGGCCGCCTCTGCGAAATCAACCGCGCCGCCCTCGACACCCAATCGCTCCGCTTGAAACTGAAAATCATGCGCGCGAGGGCCCGCCAACTCGCCCCCCAATACCGCGAGCTCGAAACCTCCGGCGTCCCCGCGGAGCAATACCTTCTCATCCAGGGCGTCCGCGAAGAGCTCCGCCTCAATCCGGAAGAGGCGATGCACTGGTACCGCCGCGCGCGCATCATCATCAACGACCCCACCACCCGCACCCTCGCGCCTCCCATCGCCACCCACCCGGATGCCCTCGCGGTGTGGGAGTACCTCGACCGGTCGGTGGATCCGTCGATCGTGGGGCGCGCGTTCGAGCTCGTGATTTAGGCGCCGAGGACGGCGAAGTTCATGGCGCTCGCTGCTTTGGCGAGAGCGCGATCATGTGTTGCGAGGACAACCGGCAGGTTCATCGTTGGGCTGCTTCTCGCGATAGACGATCGCCGTCGCGAGATGGAGCGCATCAAGTGTGTTGATGACTGGTGGGGAATGGCTGCGACGCGCGATCTTCAGCACGTCGTGCGTCGAGCGGAACGATCGCGATGTGCTGGAGCAGATTGCTCCACTTCCAGTCGTTTATTGTCGAGATCCTGATCGGTCACGGCACCTGTACGCCACATGCCGGTCGAGTGTGCGGAAACATTCGACGCGAAGCAGATCATTTGAAACGCCGTGCTTCAGATCGGTCCACTCGCGTAAGGGATTCGGCTGATCGAAGGACAATCCGCAGCACGACTGGATGTGTCAATGTAAGCAATCACGGCTTGAATTTGATCCCGGAACGATCACGCTCGCGGTCTTCAATCAACAACTCGACCGGATCGACCTTGAGCGGTTTTGAGAGCGGTTCGATATTCAAATTGCGGAATGGATATGGAACGCCGCGCTCGAAATTCGCGGGAGTGATCGTCGCGATTTCATAGCCGCCTTGTGTGACCGTCAGCGTGTGTCTATTCTTGACTTCGGCGATCCACTTGTCCACATCCGCTGCCAGCTCTTCCACTGTCACTGTCTTGTTCACCCCTTCACCATCCCTCGGTCCCCTGCCCCTGTCAAGGCTTCTACGTTCCGTAGCATCCCCGCGAGTTTGGCGCGTTTGATCGCGCTTTTGCGGAACAGGGTGGAGAAGTCGCTTTGGGTGAAGCGGAGCAGGTCCGTCACCGGCGTGGCGCGGTATTCGTCGCGCGGGGCGAAGGCGGGGTGGGTGGGGGCGGGGGCGTGGTTCCAGGGGCAGACTTCCTGGCAGATGTCGCAGCCGAAGGCGTTGTGGGCGACGTCGATTTCGAGTGGGCCGCGGTGCTCGATCGTTGCGTAGCTGATGCAGCGCGAAGAATCCAGCGTGCGGTCAGGGAGGATGGCGTTGGTGGGGCAGGCGTCGAGGCAGCGCGTGCAGGCGCCGCAGCGGTCGGCCACCGTCGCGGCGGCGATGTCGTTTTCGAGCGAGGTCAGGAGAGTGCCGATGAAAAAGTACGAGCCGTGATCTTCGTGGATCAGCATGCCGTTCTTGCCGATCCATCCGAGGCCGGATTGGGCGGCGTAGGAGCGATCGGAGAGGGGGCCGGTGTCGACGTAGCGCCAGGTCTTGGCGCCGGCGAAGAGTGCTTCGAATTTGCGGAGGATGCGGTCGAGGACTTCGTGGTAGTCGTCGCCTAACGCGTAGCGCGCGAGGTGCTGGCTGAGCGCGTGCTCCGGCGCGTGTGGGCGCTCGGAGGAGTAGGGGACGAGGATCACGAGGACGGAGCGCGCCCAGGGATAGCGCTCGCGCGGGTTCGACGCGGCCCGAGACGTTCTTTGAAAGGTATGACATCGAGGCGTGATGTCCGCGCTCGATCCATTGCGCGAACAGCGCCGCGTGCGCGTCGTCGAGGTCGCTTGCGCCGACGTGCAGCACGCCCTCTTCGCGGGCGACGCGCTCGATCTCGGGCCAGAGTTGGGACAGTTTCATGGGAGCCGTTCGAGAATCGGAGTGATCATCGTCTCCGGAACTCGAATGGTTCCTAACGTCTCGCTGGTCTTCACGCTTCCGTGATCGTCCGAGCCGCCGGTGGTCATCTTTCCTTTGAAGCGCGCGAGGTTGGTGTAGCGCTCGCGATTGAGCGCGTCGACGTCGGGATGCATTACCTCGACGCCGTCGATGCCGCTGTCGAGCAGCATCGGCACGAGGCGCTCGTGATCGGGATAGAGCGTGGGATGCGCGATCGACGTGACTCCGCCGGCGCCGTGAATCAGCGACACGGCTTCGCTGATGCGAAACCGTTCTTTCTCCACGTAGCCCGGCTTCCCGGTGCCGAGGAGTTTGTCGAAGGCCTCGGACACCGTGGCGACGTAGCCGGCCTCGACGAGCGCGCGTGCAACGTGCGGGCGCCCCATCGCGCCGCCGGCGGCAAGCTGGTCAACGCGTTCGGCGCGGATCTCGTAGCCGAGGTTTCGGAGGCGCTCGACGATCGCATAGCCGCGGCGCTGGCGCGTTTCGCGAAAACCGCGCAGGCGGGCATCGATCCGCTCGTCATGCGGATCGAAGGCGTAGGCGAGGACGTGCACGTCGACGCCCTCATACGCACACGACAGCTCGATGGCGGGAATCAGCGTGAGACCACGATCGGCCGCGTACGAGTGGATCTCGTAAAACGCGGCCAGATTGTCGTGATCGCTGATGGCAATGATGTCGAGGCCGTGCGATTGCGCGACGTCCACGACTTCTTTCGGGGATCGGGTTCCGTCCGAGTGGAAGGTATGGAGATGAAGATCGGCAAATCTCAATCAGAGCTTCTTCGACGCCTTCTTCAATCCCTTCGCCGCTCCGGCGAGCGCACCTTTGGCGGCCTCGCGCGCGGTGTTCTTCGCCGCTTTCACCGCCGGCGCGACGGCTTTCTTCACGGCTTTGAGCTTTGGCTTCGCGGCCTTCCTGATCTGCTTCACGACCGGCTTCGCGTACGCCACCGCCGCGTCGGCGGCATCGCTCGCTGCGTCTGCAACCTGCCGGGCCGCTTTCTTGACGACCTTCTTCACCTTCTTCGTTTTGATGGCCACATCAACCTCCTTCGCTTACTGGCTTCGTAGTGTAGCAGCGTCACGCCGTCGGAACTTCGGCCGGCGCGAGCGCGTCGACGACGTTCTGGCACCTTGCACAGAGCCCGCCGTCCTCGGCCACTTCCTCGCGGTACTGCCAGCAGCGGCCACACTTTTTGCCGCGCGCGGGCGACCAGGAGATCGCTTCCTCCGCGTCGCTCGGCGCGACGTCGACGTGCGAGACGATGAACAACTTCGCCAGATCGACGCCCAACGCGTCGACGCTGCGATGCAGGGTGATGTCCGCTTCGAGCGACTGCCCGATCTTCTTCTCGGCGCGCGCGCGCTCGAGCACCACCAGCACTTGGTCGCGCAGTCGAAGCAGTTCTTCCCATTTCGCCGCTTCGTCCGCGCTCAGCATCGAATCCAGCTTCGGCATTTCCGTCAGATGCACGGACGCTTCTTTTTCGCCGGGCGTCGCTTCATAGATCTCCTCCGCGGTGAAGGAGAGGATCGGCGCGATGACTCCGGTGATGCCGCGCAGCACGTGATACATCGCCGTCTGCGCGCTGCGGCGCTCGCGCGAATTCGGGGCGTCGCAGTACATCGTGTCTTTCGATGCGTCGAGGTAGATCGACGACAGATCGACAGTACAGAGCTCAAGCACGCGGTGATGGACGATGTGGTATTCGAATTCGTCGTACGCCTTGCGGCAGCGCTCGACGACGCGGCTGGCGCGGTCGAGGATCCAGCGGTCGACCGGCAGCAGTTGCTCGAGCGGCACCGCGTCCTTCGCCGGATCGAAGTCGTACAAGTTCGACAGCAAGTACCGCGCAGTGTTGCGCACCTTCCGATACGCCTCGGCGGTCCGCGTCATGATCTGCGGTCCGAAGACCATGTCGTCCGTGTAGTCGCTCACCGCGACCCAGAGGCGGAGGATGTCGGCGCCGTTTTGATTGATGACGTCCTGCGGCGAGAGCCCCTTACCGGACTTTGACATCTTCTCGCCGCCTTCGAGCAGCACGAATCCGCACGTGACCACGTTCTCGAACGGCGCGCCGCCTTCGATGCCGGTGCCGACGAGGAGCGACGACTGGAACCAGCCGCGATGCTGATCGTGTCCTTCGAGGTACACCTGCGCGGGCCAGGGCAGATCGGGATGCGGTTTCAGCACGGCGATGTGCGAGCAGCCGGAGTCGAACCAGACGTCGAGGATGTCCATCTCCTTGCGGAACGACGTGCTGCCGCATTTGCACGCGCCTTCGAAGAAGTCGCTCGCCGGGCGCTCGTACCACGCGTCCGCGCCCTCGGTGCGGAAGTGCTTCGTGACGTTCGCGAAGAACTCGGGCGTGCTGATGGCGTGATTGCACTGCTCGCAATAGAGAACGGTGATCGGCACACCCCACAGGCGCTGGCGCGAGATGCACCAGTCGGGGCGGTTCTCGACCATGCCGCGGATGCGGTCGCGGCCCCACGCGGGGAACCATCGGACTTTGTCGATCTCCTGCAGCGCGCGGCCGCGCAGGTCCCCTTCGTCCATCGAGATGAACCACTGCTCGGTGGCGCGGAAGATGACCGGATTCTTGCAGCGCCAGCAGTGCGGATATTGATGCGCGAGCGTTTCGCCTTTGATCAGCGCGCCGCTCTCGCGCAGATGCTCGACGATCTGCGGATTCGCTTTGAACACCTGCAGTCCGGCCCAGAACGGAACGTCGGGCGTGAATTCGCCGCGATGATTGACGGGTGTGTAGATCTCAAGGCCGTAGCGGCGTCCGGTGTTGAAGTCGTCCGCGCCGTGGCCGGGGGCGGTGTGTACGAGTCCCGTTCCGGCGTCGAGCGTGACGTAATCGCCGAGAACGAACCCGCCTTCGCGATCGACGAACGGATGGCGATAGCGCAGGTTCTCGAGCATCGAGCCCTTGAAGATCTTCCCGACTTTGTAGTCGCTCCAGCCGAAGGACTGCGTCACCTGCGGTACGAGATCGTTGGCGATGATGTAGTTCGTGCCGTCGTATTCGACGATCGCATAGTCGTAGTCGGGCTTCACGGCGATGGCGAGGTTGGCCGGCAGCGTCCACGGCGTGGTCGTCCAGATGACGGCGTAGAGCGGCTTCTCGATGCCGAGACCGAGCTCATTGACGGCGTCTTCGAGCATGCGGAAGCGGACGTAGACGGAGGGCGAGGTGTGCTCGCGATATTCGACTTCCGCTTCCGCGAGCGCGGACTGATCGATGATGCACCAGTGCACCGGCTTCAAACCTTTGTAGACCATGCCGGTCTCGAAGAAGCGGCCTAACGCGCCGGCGATGTCGGCCTCGTAGTCGAACGACATCGTCGTGTACGGGTTGTCCCAATCGCCGAACACGGCGAGGCGGATGAAATCGGCGCGCTGGATGTCGAGATACTTTGCCGCGAACTGCCGGCACGTGCGGCGGAACTCCGCCGGCGACATCTCTCTCTTCTTCGAGCCGAGCTCTTTATCGACGGCGTGCTCGATCGGCAGGCCGTGGCAATCCCAGCCCGGAATGTACGGCGAGTCGAAGCCCATCATCGTCTTCGACTTCACGACGATGTCTTTCAGGGTCTTGTTGAGCGCGTGGCCGATGTGAATGCGCCCGTTCGCGTACGGCGGCCCGTCGTGCAGCACGAACTGCGGCCGGCCGACGGACTTCTCGCGGATCAGTTGATAGAGGTTCATCCCCCGCCACTGGTCGAGCCGTTTCGGCTCGTTCTGCGGTAGGTTCGCCTTCATCGCGAACGTGGTCTGGGGGAGGTTGAGGGTTTTCTTGTAGTCGCTGCTCTCGGCCATGGGAGCGCGAAACTAGCACACTCCCTCTGTCATTCCGAGCGTGAGCGAGGAACCTGGGCGGCGGGTGCTGCGAGGCTTGCTCCTTGTGCCGCCACCCGAGCCCCAGATCCCTCGCTCACGCTCGGGATGACATGCGTCACATTCCGCCTGCCGTCATCGTCCGCGGCTGCGAGACGCGCAGCTTCTGCCCCACGTGCACGACCGCCTTCTTCGACAGATCGTTCAGGTCGCGGAGCTCGGCGACGCTGAGGCCGTACTTTTTCGCGATCGAGTAGAGCGTGTCGCCTTTTTTTACGGCGTAGAACGATTCGCGCTGGGTGAGGAGCGCGCTCAGCTCGCGGGCGCGGACGGGGAGATAGAGCGTGTCGCCGCTGCCGATTTCATTCTCGGAGTCGAGGTTGTTCATCGCCAGGATCGTCTCCGGCTTCGTGCCGATCGATCGCGCGATCCGCTTCACCGAATCGCCTCTGCGCAGTTTGTACGTGCACACCTTCACGTACGCGTCGTCGTCGCGGAGGGTGTTGGCGCGCGCTTCGAGAGTCTCCGCGACTTTGTTCGGCACGCGCACCGCGGCGCGTCCCGGCGGGACGATGCCGCGGCGCAGCGCGGGATTCAGGTCCTTCAGGACGTCTTCATCGACGCCGGTGACTTCGGCGATGTAGTTGAGCGACACGGGACCGCGCACGTCGACGCGCTTGTCTTCTTCGCGCGGCTGGGCCTTGCCGAGGGTGAAACCGTAGGTTTCGGGGTCACTGGCGATGAGCAGCGTGGCGAAGAACGTCGGCACGTAGCCGCGCGTCTCCTTCGGCAGCGCCGATGCTTCCTGCAATTCCCAGAACGTCGTCGCGCCGTTGTCTTCGAGCGATCGCTTCACGCGATTCGGACCGCAGTTGTACGCCGCGAGCGCGAGCGACCAGTCGTCGAACATCCGATGGAGATCTTTGAGATACACCGCCGCCGCGCGCGTGGAGCGCTCCGGATCGGCGCGCTCGTCGACCCACCAGTCGACACGCAGTCCGTACTCGCGCGCGGTCTCGGGCATGAACTGCCAGATCCCGTGTGCGCCCGCGGTCGAGGTGAGCTTCGTCAGATACGCGCTCTCGATGACCGGCAGATACGCGAGGCCCTTCGGCAGGTTCTGATCATTGAGCGCTTTGTCGATCAGCGCGCGGTAACGCGCGGAGCGGGAGAGGGACTTCTGAATGCTCTCCTTCATATCGACGGTGAAGAGGCGCAGCGCCGAGTCGATGGTGCGGTGCTGCGGGATCGGAATCGAAGCCGCGGCTTCGACGTCGACGACCGGCGCATCGGGCGCGGGCTTGTCGCTGCGGGAGAGGATCTTCGCGTAGGCCTCGTGGAGGTCGCGCTGGAACTGTTCGCCGTCGAGGTTGGGAGTTGGTTGTTGGGCGATGGGGGTTGGGGGATGGGAGGCGGGAGGCGGGGCGGAGGTCGCGCAGGCGACGGAATACAACCCGATTACTGTCAGAAACAGAATGTTCCGCATCGTCTAACGCCCTCCCTCGCTCCCGGTTACGCGGTGTCGATTTTGAGATTGACCGAAACGCTCTGGACATCCGAGGTATCGCCGAGCTCGACCTTCTGGTCCTGCGACTCGATGACGCCCGCCGAATCCTCGAACGATAGTGTAACCCGAACCGATTTGGCGCGCGGGAGCACGCCGGCCGGAAGTTGCACGTTCACGGTGCGGGAGATGTTGCGTTTCGGTCGCAATGCGGCGAGATCGGCGAGGGCGTCGCGCTTCGAGGTCTTCGGCGTCGATGCGGTGGCGCGCTTGCGCAGCGCTTCGAGCTCCGACATCACGTCGATCGACGAGCGCACTTTGACCGTCTTCTCTTCGAGCTTCTGCGGTTTCTCGGTGCGGTTGAAGTCGATCTCGGGTTCGGGCACGGGCACGGGAACGGGCGCGGGCACGGGTTCGGGCTCGGGCTCGGGCTCGGGAGGAGGAGGAGCGATGGGGGCGTCGGCGATGATGTTGCGGTCGACTTGCGGGAGCACTTCTTCCGCGGTCGTGAGCTCTTCGACGTCGTCGAACGGCGGCGCTTCGATGACCGGCGCCGATTTCACGGCGGGAATCGGCGTGGTCGCGGCGATCGTACGCGCGGGACTCGGCGGGGCCTGATTGTCCTGCACGCGGAACTGCGCCACGCGCGCGGGCGGCGCCGGGCGCGCCGTCTCGTCGCCGGTCATGCGGCGGCGCAGCGTGCGCAGCGTCAGCTTCGAGACCACCTTCAGCGTCTCGAAGACGCCGACGCCGCTCGCGGCGACCGACTCGATGTGCTCGTAACGCCGCTCCGGATCGAGCGCGGCCACCATCTCGTCAATCGTCGAGATGTTCGGCAGATCGCGCTTGTTCAGCTGCAGCACGAGCGGGATGTCGTCGAGATTCAGGCCGATCTCGGCCAGGTTCTCGCGCAGGTTCCTGAGGCTCTCCGCGTTTGCGTCGAGCACCGCTTTCTGCGAGTCGGCGACGAAGACGATGCCGTCGACGCCTTTCAGCACGAGCTTGCGCGTGGTGTTGTAGAAGACCTGGCCCGGCACGGTGTAGAGCTGCAGGCGGGTCTTGAATCCGCCGATCACGCCGACGTCAATCGGCAGGAGATCGAAGAAGAGCGTGCGGTCGGTCTCGGTCTCGAGGCTCACCATTTCGCCGCGGCTCTGCGGCGAGGTCTTGGTGTAGATGTGATGGAGATTCGTGGTCTTCCCGCAGAGGCCCGGACCGTAATAAACGATCTTCGCGGCCATCTGCATCGTCGCGTAATTGAAGAAGACCATTCACGGGCTCCAAATCGAGAGCAGAGAGAGTAGCACCCGCTATTTTGCGCTCGCAACCACTACGCGGGCCAGAAGTTCGTAGATTTCTGCGAGTTGCGGGTCATCACGGAGCGCTTCGAGATGCCTCGCGAGCACTTCCTGATCGCCGCGCGCCGCGGGTCCGGTGAAGCGTTTTGCGTCGTGATGGCGCCGCCAGTTCTCCATCCCCGACTGCGCGAGCGCGATGAGATCGTCGCGCACGGAATCGACTCCCGCCTTGGCCATCGTCCGCTCGGCGATGTCGAGCATCGCCGCGATGTAGTTCGATCCGAACACCGCCGCCGCGTGATACAGCGGCTTCTGCTCCGGCGAGACTTCCGCGAATCGCGCGCCGACCGCGGCCGCGATGAGCTTGGCCGTGCGGCGGTGCTCGCCTTCGAACACGAGCAGCGTTCCCGCGAGATCGACGTCTTCACCGACCGGCGGCAGTGCTTTCAATGGATGCAGCGAGAACCCGCCGCGCATGCTGAGCAGCGCGCCACTCGCATGAAAGATGAGCGCCTCGGTCTCGGGAACGGCACTCGCGACTTCGACGATCGCGCGATCGCTCACCGCGACGAGCAGCAGCTCCGAATCGCGCGCGAGATCGGCCATCTCCATCCGCGCCGTTTCGAGCAGTTCGGCGATGTGGCTGTGCGAGGCGTCGCGCAGCCAGACGCCGGAAAGCGGCCAGCCGATCCGCTTCCAGGCGGAGCCGAACGCCCACGCGGCGCGGCCGCCCCCTAAAATGCCGAGGCGCATAATGTTGTTCGGATGAACATGCGATACGTGCTGATTCTCGCATTACTCGCGGGAGACCTGCTCGCCGCGCCACCTTCGACGTGCGGCGGCACGAGCGACTACGACCGCGCGCTCTGCGCGTACCAGCGGCGCGACTTCGCCGCGGCCGAGGCGGGATTTCGGGGGCTGATGGAGCGCGAAGAGCGCGACGCGCAGACGATTCGCTCGACGTACTTTCTAGTGCGAACGCTGATGAAGACGGGCCGCTTCGACGAAGCGAGCGCGCTCCTGATCAGAATCTATGCGATGGATCAGGCGTTTTATGAGGAGTGGAATGGCGACTTTTTGCTGGGGGAGTGTAGGAAGGCGCTCGGGAAGTAGGGGTTGGTGGTTAGGGGTTGGGTGTTAGGAGTACGGGGCTCCCAACCCCTAACCACCATCACCTAAACCCTTAGTCAATATGCCTGCTCAATCTCAGTTCGAACTAAGACGCAAGCTCCTCCAACTGGAGGCTCTCTACGATGTCGGCCGCGCCCTCAACACGCTTCGCCCCGAAGACGAGCTCCTCGAAGAGCTCATGCACCGCGCGATCTCCGTCCTCGATGCCACCACCGGTTTCGTCTTCGCGCTCGACGACAAGTTGCAGGTGCAGACGCTCTTCACGTTCGGCGTCGAGGCGCCGACGGCGGCCACGATTCTCGCGGAGCCGCCGATCAAGCAGGTGATCGCGTCGCGCGAGCCGATGATGGTCACGGTCTCGAAGTTCCTCGGCGGCGCCGGCAGTGATCTGCTCATCGCGCCGATGGTCTCCGGCGACTCCATCCTCGGCATGATCGGCGTCGGCGGCAAGGAAGTGCGCGGCGCGTCCGGCGGGGGCGCGTTTCTCGAAGAAGACCTGCGCTTTCTCGAGTCCATCGCCGCCATCGGCGGCGCGGCCATCGAGAACACGCGCCACTTCCATCGTCTCGACCTCGTCCGCGAAACGCTCGAAGACGAGAACCGCGCGCTCAAGCAGCGGATGCTGCGCGAAGGAAGCGATCGCCTGATGATCGGCGACTCGCCGAAGATGCAGCGCGTCATCGACCTCGTCGCGCGCGTCGCCGATTCGCAGGCCAGCGTCCTCATTCGCGGCGAGTCGGGCACAGGCAAGGAGATGGTCGCGCGGCTCATTCACGGCAACTCGCCGCGCAAAGACGGGCCGTTCGTCGCCATCAACTGCGCGGCGCTGCCGGAAACGCTCCTCGAGTCGGAGCTGTTCGGCATCGAGCGCGGCGTGGCCACGGGCGTCGAGGCCCGGCCCGGAAAATTCGAGCTCGCCAAGGGCGGCACGATCTTCCTCGACGAAGTCGGCGATATCCCCCTCGCGCTGCAGGCGAAGCTGCTGCGCGTGCTGCAGGAGCGCGAGATCGAAAAGCTCGGCGGCCGCCGGCGCATCGCCATCGACGTGCGCATCCTCTCGGCCACGCATCGCAATCTCGAAGAGATGATCGAGCGCACCGAGTTCCGTCAGGACCTCTACTATCGCCTCAAAGTCGTCGAGATCACGCTCCCGCCGCTGCGCGAGCGCAAGGACGACATCCCGAAGCTCGTTCGCTTTTTCCTCGACAAGTACGGCAAGCGCGAAGGGCTGCATGACGTCCGCATCACGCAGGAGGCGTTGCAGAAAGTGCTGCGCTATCCATTCCCCGGAAACGTGCGCGAGCTGGAGAACCTCATCGAAGGCGCGCTCGCGCTCACGACCGATCCGATCATCGATCCCGGCGATCTTCTCCTGCCGGAGGCCGCGTCCGGTACCGGCGAGCGCGAGTTGTCCGGCGACCTGCCCACGCTCGACGAGCTCGAAGCCCGATATATCGCTCGCGTGCTGGCATTCACCAAGGGAAATATCTCGAAAGCCGCGAAAATCCTCGGCGTGAGCCGGGCCACCTTGCATCGCAAAGGTGACGCGCTGTCTCGTAATGCTACAGATGACTCAAATTGGGACATTCATTAGCAAGTGTCTCATTCTGCATATGTTGCAACTCTACGATTTGTAGACTCTGTCACGTTGTATCAATATGCGACATAGGCCCAAAATGCTTGATCCTCGACAAAACCGTGTAAACTACGCCGTCAGTTCGACTTAGGAGATATTTCGCTGATCGGGCACGAATGGCAGTCGCGTTGCTCTTGGGACCTCCCGACAAACGAGGGGGCAAACCATGAACAACATCGCGCGGACTACCACCACCAAGCTCGAATCGGCGCTTTCGGCCCATTACGTGCTGCCCGCCGTGCTGGCCGTGAACACCGTCGCTCTGCTGGCGCTCGACCGCCTCGGCGGAATCCCGGAGTGGATCCGCACCGCCGCCGCTCTGTTCCTGTCCTTTTGAGACGAGGCGCCCAGAGGATCGAGCATTGATGACTGCGAGCCCAGAGCGGCAGATGGAGCTCACGCTCCCGATGGTGCCGGACATCGAGATCGCCGCCGCGCGCGCCGCGGGCAACCTGGCCCGCGAGTTGGGCATGCCGTCGGAGTCGATCGACGAGATGGCGCACGCGATGATCGAAGCGTGCATCAATGCGCGCGAGCACTCCGGTAGCCAGGACCGTCGCATCTATGTAAGAATCGCGGGCACTTCACTGGGCGAGGGCAACTCTCGGATCGACATCTGGATCACCGATCACGGGAAGGGGTTCAACGTGACGGAAGCGCGCTCCCGCCGGCAGAAACTCGGCGCCGTGCACAAGCGCGGATGGGGTCTGCAGATCATCGAAGCGCACATGGATGAGGTTTCAATCGAGACGAGCGCCGACGGCACGACGATCCACATGGTGAAATACGGGAAGAACGATGACTGAAGAATTGAAAGTCGCGGTCGATCGAAAGGGCACGAGCGGCGCGATCATGTATACGAAGGGGTACATCAACAACGTCGGAGGCGAAGAGATCGCCAACCGCGCCTACGAGTTGATGGACGACGGCGTGCGCACGCTGCTGCTCAACCTTCGCGAGACCAAGATCGTCAACTCGATCGGCATCAGCATCCTCATCGAGATCATCGAGAAGATGATCGACAAGGGCGGCCGCATCGCCTTCTGCTGCCTCACTCCCGTCATCCACAAGACATTTCAGATCATGGGGCTGGCGAACTACGCCTCGATCTTTGCCGACGAGGACGCCGCTCTGAAAGAGCTGGCGCTCTAGTCTTGATATCCTCCCTCGCGTGAACTCCCTCGCGGGCTTCATCTACGAACTGCAACAACTCGAACGGTCGCCGATCGCGCGGCATGCGCCGTTCATTCTCGAGGCGTTCACCCGGCACACGTGTTTCGATTCGGGCGCGCTCTATCTCCGCGAAGGCAACGGCTCGGAACTGCGTCTCGCGGCGAAGTCGGAGCAGTGCGTGGCGCCGGAGATTCTCGAAGGCGACGCCCAGAGCACGCTCCTTCCGGCACCCGCGCTGGTCGTGCCGCTGCAGTCGCATCGCGAGGCGATCGGCGTGCTCGCGCTCGCGTGCGAAGGCGCCGAAGCCGGCGAGGACGATGTCCAGCTCGCGCACGCCGGCGCCGCGTATCTCTCCACGTTGATCATGAATCAGCGCTTGCTGCAGGAGGCGCGCGAAGGCGACTTCCAACTCAAATATCGATTGTGGGAGCTCGAGTCGCTGTATGACATCGGCCTCTCGATCGCCTCGACGCTGAACATCGAAGACCTCGCGGACGAGATCCTCTTCCGCATGATCTCGCTCACGAACGCGCGTCGCGCGGGACTGTTTCTGCGCGAGGCGAATGGCGGCTTCAAGCTCTATCGCTCGTTCGGTGAGGTGCCGGAAGACCTCATCGGCGCGGACGGAAACCCGCTCGCGACCGATGTCTTCGTGGCCGTTCCGATCAAAGGCAACGACACCTTCATCGGCGTCCTCGCCGCGGCCGATCGCGAGACGCGCGACGGCATCGCGCCGTTCGAGGCGAACGAGCTGCGCCTGCTCTCGCTCTTCGCGAACCAGGTCGCCATCGCGCTCGAGAACGCGCGCTTGCACCGCGAGGCGCTGGAGAAGCAGGCCATGGAGCGCGAGCTCGAGCTCGCGGCCACGATTCAGCGCGACATTCTTCCGAAAGCGATTCCGCAGATGGACGGCGTCGAGATCTCCGCGCTCTCGCGTCCCGCACGCCAGGTCGGCGGCGACTATCACGCCTTCTTCGTGCGCGACGGCGTGCTCAGTGCGCTCGTCGCCGATGTGGCCGGAAAGTCCATGCCGGCGGCGCTGCTCGTATCCGCGCTGCATGCGGTGTTGCAGTTGCTGTTCGCCGAAGGACGCGAGATCGGGGAGATCGCGACGGAGCTGAATCGCCACATTCATAAGTGGTCGGCCGAGAACAAGTTCGTGACCATGATCCTGATCTCCATCGATCGGGAAGCGGAGACGCTGCAGTTCGTGAACGCGGGACACAATCCGGCGTACCTGATCAGCGGCACGCACATCGACACATTGAAGTCGCACGGCCTGCCGATCGGCATCCTCCCGACGACGCGCTACGTGACCCAGACCCGCCCGTTCCCCGCCGGCTCGACCGCGGTGCTCTACAGCGACGGAATCACCGAGGCGGAGGATGTGAGCGGAGAAGAATTCGAGAACGCGCGGCTGGAAGCGCTGCTCGAACAAAACCTCGACTGCAGCGCCTCGCTGATCCGCGACCAGATCGCCGACGCTGTTGATTCGTTCGTCGCCGAAGCGCCGCAGAAGGACGATCAGACGCTGGTGATCGTGCGGCGCACGGCTTAGTCGAGGGTAGGGATTTGTGCCTCTCGCGTCACTCCCATGACGAGGGAGAGTTTCATGCGACTGCTTTCGGTGCTTGCTTTGGTGGTTGTCCAGGTTGTGAGCATGTCGGCGCAGGAAGTCGACTACGCGAACCTGCTGCTCGATTTCACTGCGGCGTTCAAAGGCGCAAATGCCGCCTGCGCAACCGACTCGACTCGCTGCGATAAGAAGCGCATCGAAAATCTGAAACAGGATCTCCAGTCGTCGCTTGCCCGCGCGAAGCAGGAGGCGGACAGGCTTTCTCTACTCATCCCCACCGAGCCCGATTGGGGAGCGAAATCGGATCTCTCGAAACGCGTCGCCGCGTTGTCCGAGGCCATCAAAGCCGCCGAGCAAACCCTCGGCGCGGGGACGACGCCCGACGAGGAGTTCGAGCAGGCGCTCGCGACGAAGATCAGCGATCTCGTCACGGAAATCAACCGGATGAACGCGCTGTGTGAAACGAGGGATAACGACTGCGATCAGGCGGAACTGGCACGCAACCGGTTTGCTCTCCGCGACTTGATGCAGCGTGCCATCGCTCTCGACGACAAGATCCTCGCTGAAACCAAAAAGGCAAAACTGGCTGACACGCCGAAGCTGCAGGCACGGCACCTCGTCCTGCTGAAGGCGCTGGAGCCGGCGCGCGAGATTTCGTATGTGGTGCACACCGATCGCACCGAGGCCGACGACTTGGTGGATCGCCTCAAGTCGGCCGACGCCGAGCTGACGAAATCCGAGAAAGAACAGCGGGAAGCGAAAGACGAGCTGAGGCAGGCGCGCAGAGACCTCAAAGATCGGGACATCCCGGGCACGGAAGAAGAAAAGAAGGCCAGAGTTGCAAACGCCCGAGCGGATCTGGATGAAATCGAAAACGAACAGCCGCCGCTGCGAACCGCGCTCGCCGAGCTCGAGACGAAGGCAAAGGGACAGGGAGTCACCGACCGGAAATCGATCGCGAAGATCGACGAAGAGCTGAAAAGCGGCAATCTGAAGATCGACCACGCCGATCTCGTCAAGAACCGTAAGCTTCTGTCCGGTCGTCTCGGCGAGCTCGAATCGCTGGTGACGCTGCCTTCGGACAGCAATCCGCTGTACCGCGTCTTCGACGATGACTATGACGAGTGGTGGGTCCACCAGTTCTATCTCGGCGGGGAGTTCGACAGCGTCAGCGGCATTCTCAATCGCGGCTTCGCCCGCATCGGATATTCGAATTGGCTGCACGTCGGCGGCGAAAACATTCCGGAGTCGCATCCACGAAGCGGATGGGGCAACTACGGGCGCACGTACGTTTTCAACGCGCTCCTCACGTCGACCGGAGAACAGAGCGCCGCGAAACTGCTGGAGCCTCTTCCTGCAACCGATCCATGCGCTTCGAACACGACCAGCACCGCGCGCTGCGCCCGCCGCGCACTCGAGACCGAGTACAGCGTCTGGGCGCCGCTGTACCGGCACTCCCGTCATAACCGCATTCGTTTGTATTTCGGGCCCACGGCGTCGATCGGCGCGACGTTCGTCGATCCGAATGAAAATGAGGCAAAGTCGCTCCAGGCGGGATATCGCTACTACGCCGGCATGCGCGCCGGTTTCGCGCGTGACGCGTACGGAGAGTTGCTCTTCGGCAAGTCCAGCACGCTGCGCTCGCACCGCCTCGAGGTTGCCGGCGAGATTCCTGTTGCAAAGTGGGGCACGAAGTCGCGGTTGCTCCTCGGATGGAGCGCAAACATCCGCGCCGGCGGGAAGGAAGCGTTTACGAGAGTCCGCACGACCGATGCCGCAGGCAACATCATGCAAACCATCATTCCCGAGCGCGATGTGTATCGCGTTTACATCTCGTACGAGGTCGACTTTCTGACGCTGACCGGCTTGCAGGCACCGAAGTGAAACGCTAACGCCGCGCGAACGCCCCACTCCGCTCCTTCGCTTCGCTCGAGGCAAAACACTGCAACTGGTGCTCGCTCTCCAACTCCAACTGCGCGCGCAGGTCGTTGCGCTCGGAGGCACTCAGCGCGCGTTTGATTGCCGCGATCGCGGCTGGGGGAGCGTCAGCGATGGAGCGGGCGAGGGACAGCGTTTCGGCTGCGAGGTCCGACACCATGCGATCGATCATGCCGATCGCCAGCGCCTCCGCTACGCCGACCATGCGCCCGGTCATGCAGACCTCGAAGGCGGGGACGGCCGACGAGGCGCGGCAGGAGCCACGCGCCGCCGTTCAATAACGCGCCGATGTCGTAGTCGCCGCAGGTCCGGGGCGGCCCGTTATGATTCACCGCGCGTTGGAAGCGAGTCTGGTCGCGATCACGATCCTGGCGTTCGTCGCCCTCGGCTACGAGCTGGTGGTGCGGACGATCGGTCCGGCCGGACCGTTCGAGCGTGCTTGCGGCGCCGTCTCGATCGGTGCCCTCCTCTGGGTGGCCACGGCCTGGCTGATCGCGCTGCTGCACCTGCTCGACCGGCCGGCGGTACTCGTCCGGACTGCGGCGGTGGCCGTGATTGCGATCGCCCTCTTCCTCAGGCGCATGCGCGGACGGACAGGCTCGGTTTCGCATGACCTCCCACGCGAGACCCTGCTCACGTTTCTGATTCCGGCGGCGCCCTTCGCGATCTGGCTCGGCTGGACGGTCTGGCGCTCCACCGTCATCCCGCCCCTCTCGCACGACGCGCTGGCGTATCACCTCCCCCGCGCCGTGCTGTGGATCCGCGAGCACGCCTTCTACTTTCTCGATATCCCGGCCGACGTGCGCATGCGCGTCCTCCCGGCGAACTACGAGTTGCTCCTCGCCGACGTCCTGCTCCTCGGCCGCGGCGACGGACTGACCGAATGGGTGAGCGTCTTCTTCTTCCTCGGCTTCCTCATCGCCTGCGGAGCGATCGCCGAGCGCTGGACCGGCAACACCACAGCCGCGTACGCCGTGGCCATGCTCACCGCCGCCACCCCGATCCTTCTTCTACAGGCCGGCGCCGACAAGAACGACATCATGACCGCATTCTTCATGGTGTCGGCAATGGTGTGGGCGGGGCGATGGGTGGGGGGATCGGGAACCGCCTCCCTGATTCTCTGCATCTGCACCGTTGCCGCGTCGATCGGAACCAAGCCGCAGGGGGCGATGCTCGCCGCGACGCTCTCACCCCTTCTGGTCTGGCGGTTCGTGAACGAGCTGCGCGCGAAGCGGATCACCGGCCGCTGGATGACGGCGGTCCTCTTCTTCTCGGCCCTGGCCGTGCTGTTCCTCGGCGGGTCGTTCTTCATCGCCCGCCTTCTCGGCAGTCCGCCGCCCGGCGACAACTTCGCCGGCTACGACGACTGGGGGAATCTCTGGCAGGCGCCGTGGGTGCTGCTCACCGCGCCGTTCTCCACCACGCCGTTCGAGCTATGGGTTCCGTGGGAGGAGAGCCGCTGGTTCTGGCAGCGCCACGAGATCTACTTCTCGCACCTCGGCATCCCGTTCGCGCTCGGCGCGCTTTTCCTGCCGCTCTTCCGCATGCGCCTGCGCGGCGCCGCCCCGGAGCGCCACCTCGAGCGCCATGCGATTGCTCTCGCCGCGACCCTCGCGCTCTTCCTCATCTTCCCGGTGCGCGACAAGACGATGCCGCACGGCGTCTACCTGATCGCCCTGCCGCGTTACGTCCTCTTCATCCTGCCGGTCGTGTTCGGCCTCACGATCGCGCCGCTGATGACGCGCTTGAAGCCGGCCCACGCACGCCTCGCGATCTACTTCTGCGCCGCCTGGTTCACGAAGGAGGCCTTCTACTACGTGACCCACGACCGCTTCGTCCCGTTCGAGTACGTCGCAGGCTATGCCCGCGAAAACCCCGGCACGCGGGTCATCCCGTTCGACAGGCTCCGCGCCGCGACCATCGTCGACCGCAAGGCTGCGCCGGCGGACAAAGTCGCTTTCGACGCCGGCTACGCCGCGTGGATCCACCCCGCCTTCGGCAAAGACTTGCAGCGCCCGGTCGTCTTCATCGACGGCCCTGCGAACGGCGTCGCCGGAATCCCGGATGACGCCCGCTGGGTCGTCATCGACCGCGGCTTCCGCGCCTCCTGGCAGCACCCCGAATTCCGCGACCTCTCCCAACACCGCCAATACCTCGACCGCGGCCGTCCCAGCGCCGAAGAGCTGCGGCTGCTGCGGGAACTGCTGGCAAACCCGCGCTGGGAGCCTATTTACGTTCACGCCCGCCGGAACCAGGCCGTTTTCCGGCGGCGGTGATGGGACTCATGAACGCTTCACAAATCCGGTAATCCGCTCCTTCGCTTCGCTCGAAGCAAAACACTGCAACTGGTGTTCGCTCTCCAGCTCCAACTGCGCGCGCAGGTCGTTGCGCTCGGCTGCGCTCAGCGCGCGTTTGATCGCCGCGATCGCGGCCGGGGGAGCGTCAGCGATCGAGCGGGCGAGCGACAGCGTCTCGGCGGCGAGGTCCGGCGCCATGCGATCGATCATGCCGACCGCGAGCGCTTCGGCCGCGCCGACCATGCGCCCGGTCATGCAGAGCTCGAGCGCGCGGGAGCGGCCGACGAGGCGTGGCAGGAGCCATGTGCCGCCCCAGTCGGGGTGCAGGCCGATGCGGATGAAGGTCTCGCCGAGCTTCGCGGCGTCGGACGCGATGCGGTAGTCGCACGCGAGGGCGAGATTGCAGCCGGCGCCCGCGGCGACGCCATTGATCGAGGCGATTACCGGCTTCGACATCGCCGTGATTTGCAGGACGACATCGCGGCCGGCATCGAGCAGTTTGCGGAAGGACGCGGTGTCGTTCGTCTTCTGCAACTCGTGCATGTACTCGACGTCGCCGCCGGCGCAGAACGCGCGGCCGGCGCCGGTGATCACGACCACGCGCACAGCCGCGTCTTCCTCGGCTGCGCGCAGCGCGGCGAGGAGGTCGTCGCGCATCGTGCCGCTGAACGCGTTCAGCTTCTCGGGACGGTTCAGGGTGATGGTGGCGACGAAATCCGTAGTCTGCGACTCGATGAACGGCATCGTGTCAGTCTAAACTCTCCGCCGCATGAAACTCGCCATCCGCTGGCTCTCCTGGGCGACCATCGCCATCGCCCTCTTTCTGCAGTTCACGCACGGGAATCTCATCCTGCAGTTCATCTTCTCGTGCATCGCCGTGCTGCCGGTCGCGGCCTGGATCGGCCACGGCACCGAGCATCTCGCGCATCGCCTCGGGCCGACGTATGGCGCGCTGCTGAACGCAACGTTCGGCAACTTCGCGGAGATGGTCATCGCCATCATCGCCATCAGGGAAGGGTTGATCGACGTCGTGCGGGCGTCGCTGACCGGCTCGATCCTCGGCAATCTGCTTTTTGTGGCGGGGCTGGCGATGCTGATGGGCGGCTGGAAGCGCGAGTCGCAGAAATTCAACATGCTCTCCGCCGAGGCGCAGGGCGGGCAGCTCATTCTCGCCGTGGGTGGCCTGCTCGTACCCGCGCTGTTTTTCCGCGCCGCGCAGCAGGCGCATCATCCGGAGCTCATTCACCAGGTCTCGGTCGGCACGTCGATCGTGCTGATGCTGTCGTACCTCGCCGGTCTCTACTTCAGTTTCAAAACCCACAAGCATCGCCTCAACGAAAGCGCGCTCGCCGACACGCACTCGGAGATCGAAGAGTACGAATTGTGGAGCGCGAAGAAGGCGACGCTCGTGCTGCTCGGCGCCAGCGCGCTGATGGCCGTCATCGCCGAGGGACTCGTGCACGCGGTCAGTCAGGCCGGCAAGGCGTGGGGGCTGAACGAAGTGTTCCTCGGCTTCGTCGTCCTGGCGATCGTCGGCAACGCCGCGGAGCACTCGACCGCGGTCGTGCTGGCGATGCGCAATCAGATGGATACGGCGCTCAACATCTCGATGCAGTCGAGCGTGCAGATCGCGCTCTTCGTCACGCCATTCCTGGTCTTCCTCTCGTACGGACTCGGCCATCCGCTCGATCTCATCTTCTCGCCGTTCGAATTGCTCGCGGTCGGCCTCGGCGTGGCGGTGTTCGCGTACCTGATCATCAACGGCGAGTCGAACTGGTACGAAGGCGTGCAGCTCCTCGCCGTCTACGCGATCATCGCCGTCGCGCTGTTTTTCCTGCCGATCGGGCAGCCGGCGCCCGCCCCGGCGCCGCAGCCGGGGCATTGATTGCGCCGGCTGCACTTCTTCGAAATTTTCACGATCGCGAATCTCGTCGCGATCGCATTGGTCGCGCGCACGTCGCTCACGATCTCCGTGCCGGCGATGCTCATCGCGTTCGTCGCCGGCCTATTGCCGTACGCGCTCGCGGGCGTGGCCGTACGCGTCGTGATCGCCGCGATCCGCCGCGATCACGCGTACTTTTCCATCGTCCGTCAATGGTCGTGGATCCGCGAGCTGCTGCGCCTCGTCGTCTTCACCGGCGTGATGATCTTCACCTACGGCTGGATCAAGCTCGCTGTGCCGCTGCTTCATCCGGCGCTCTTCGATCCGCAGCTGTGGAACCTCGACCGCGTCTTCTTCTTCGGCCTCTCGCCGAACATCTTCTTCCTCGATCTCTTCCGCGCGCAGAGCGTCCTGCGCGTCGTCGACTGGACGTACGCGAACGTGTTCCTCGTCAGCATCACGCTCGCCCTCGGCTACTTTTTCTCGCACCCGAGCACGCGCGTGCGCATCGCCTTCGCAAACGGCAACGCCGCGCTTTGGATCACCGGCGCATGGCTGTACGTGCTCATCCCGTCGGTTGGACCGGTCTTTCGCTTTCCCGATATCTGGTTTCCGTACGAAGCCGTGTTGCGCAACACGCAAACGCTGCAGGCGCTGCTGATGCGCAATTATCAAAACGTGCTGCGCGTGATTGCGGGCCGCGAACCGACAGACACGATTCGCATCATCTACGGCGTCGCCGCATTCCCGAGCCTCCACGTCGCATTTCAGACCTATGTCTTCCTGTGGATGCGACGCCTGTGGAAAGGTGGCGAAGTGCTGTTCGGAGTCTTCGTCGTGACGATCTTCCTCGGCTCGATCATCACCGGCTGGCACTACCTCATCGACGGACTCGCCGGGATCCTCCTGGCGTGGGCGTGCTACGCGCTGACCTCGCGGGCTTCGCGAATGAAGCGCTGGTTCGCGCTCACAGACTCGAAGTAGACCACTGCTCGAAAACCGTTGACAATGGGCCATCATGACAAATCCAGAGACGATCACCTTCCTTGTTGAAGGGACCGCAAAGGGTCCCGGCCTTGGCCTTCGTACGATCGAGGTGCCGGTCGAGAAGCTCAAAGCGAGTTTCGAGCAGGCGACGGCGCAACTCGGCGCCGTCTTCGAGCACATCGTCGACGTCGGCCGCTTCGAGCTGCAGCAGGTCGAGGTCGGCGTCGAGATCGGCGCTTCAGGTGGTGTGGAATTCATCGGGACGGCAACGGCGTCAGGGAAAGCGGCGATCAAGCTGACGTTCAAACCGAACAAACCGAACCAGGGCAACAACGCGTGAACGAAGCCCGCCACCTTGCGCTCATCGCGGGAGCTGCAAAGTATGGCGCCGGCTTTGATCCACTCCCCGCGGTCGAGAGAGACCTGGAGCTCATCGAAAAGGCATTACAGCGCCGCGGGTTTCAAGTCGAGAGGGTGAGTGACGCCGTGGTTGCGAACGCCGCCGACCTCGACAAGCGGTTTCGCGACTTCTGTAGAGATGGGGAATCGGGCGACGTAAGGCTGATCTATTTTTCCGGCCACGGATTAGTAGGTTCCACTGCCGACGTCATTGTCCCCGCAGGGACGTCGCTCAATGACGCGAGCCACAACTCTACATCGTTGGTCGACACGGATCTGAGTGCGGATGTGGAGGTGGGAGCGGCAGACCTCGTCCTGATGATCGTTGACGCTTGCCGGTTACCAGATCACTCGACACGACCCTCCGGGGCGCGCACGATCTCGCGCAAGGAAGAGCGTTTCGTTTCGCTTCTATCGACGAGTCCCGATCGCTGTTTCATTCGGCCTTGTCTGACGCGAGCGCGTTCACTCAGGCGCTGGTGAACGTGCTCTCGAGTGAGTCGTCATTTTCTTTGCCAGAGCTGCAATCGCAGGTGGAAGACGAATGCGGGCGCCTCGTTCGGGAAGAGGGGTATCGCGAAATACAGACGCCGACTCTTCGACATGCCGAGGACTCGAAGAAATTGCGGGAGCTTCTGTCGCGCGAATGGATCCCTCGGCCCGTTGCTGTTCCGCCATTTGATAAGAGCCGGCTGCACGTTGTGGTCGTGCAGGCGGAAGCGGTTTCTTCCTCGATCCTCGATTTTGCCGACAGCCTGCTGCACGACGTCGAGAGAGGCCAACGGCTGTGGCAGAGCTTTTATGAATCGTGGAAAGATCGAGGACTCCTCAGCGGTCCTCGCAATCTCGCCGCGGACTATGAGCCCGAACGCGTGGTGCTCACGGAAATCAAACTGGAAAACGCGTTCGATGCGGCCCATTTTGACGACACGATCCGAAGCATCGTGGAGGCCGACGTCGCGCTGGTCGACGGAACCGACTTTCAGCCCGGCGCGATGTTTCTTCTCGGAATCCGGGCCGCCACGCGCCGCGGAGTGACGATCGTCAGCAAGGGCGACAAGAAAGGACAGGGGTTCGAGCGCCCGTTTCTTCTGGTCGACGTCGGCTACGCAAATCATGTCGCACTGCCTCAGGATTGGACGGGCCCGGACGACCGCTTCACCAATTTTCTGGACAGGATCGCTGCCGCGTTCGATTGGCTCCGTTCCGACTCTTCGTACGCCGACCTGCCGCTCTATGCGGCATTACGGGCGACCCGGAACAGCGTCGACCGGATTCGTCCCCTCGGTACCGACCAGGGTGTCCTGATCCTTTGCAGCTACCACGATGAGCACTGGACCTTCTTCAACGAGCATCTTCGGCCTGCACTGGGAAACGCGTTCTATGTAATCGGCGCACGGGTGAAGGGCTATCTTCGTTTCTTGGATTTGAGCGACCCTCGCCTCGTTTCGCTCGGGCTTGCCGATCAACTTCGTCGCGCCGTTGCCTGCGTCGTGGATTGGACAGAGGTCCCGGAGACGCACCGGCCGTCACCCTCCGTCTTTTTCGAGGCGGGCATTCGCGCCGCGGTGAATCCCCGAGGCGCGATTCACGTCTTTGCACCGGATGGCTTTCCGGCCGTGCCGAAACATCTGGAAGCGCTCCGTGCGATTCTGAAGCCGGTTGCTTATGACAACGTCAAAGATCAGGTGCGCGAATATATGGCGCGAACACCCGAAAGGGAGGTCGGGGCTCCGTATCGACGCATCTACAACGTGGTCTCCGACGCCGTCGGACGGGTCATGGAATCGCCGGAGGATCCCATTACCTTGCTCGAGCGTACTGCGCAGGCAGTCCGCTATCCCGGTTTCGCGCAGGTTCTCCTTGGTGGACAGATCCTTTTTGGCGAAAAAGAGAACGTCAAGATTGGTTACAGTCGTGTTGCCAAGAAAGCGCTTTATGTCGCGTGGGTCCATGCGCGACACACCGGCAACCATGAGGAGGAGGAGCGGATCAAAGAACTCCTGAACCAGCATCTCGATGTGGGTGAGGACGACGATCTGAAGATTCTCGAGGAGATTTCCAATCCATGAATGAGGACTTACAAACGACGCTCCGGGCGATCGCATCACTCCGCAAGGAAGGCGACGGAATGATGAAGCTCAAGAGAGACGAGATCGCTCGCGAGAAGTGGTCGCAAGCTCTCGGCAAGGCGGACTCACTCATCCCGCAGCTCACGGAATACGCTCCGAAGGATTGCGCGGAGTTTTATGGCGTTCGCGCCGGATTGTACAAACGGCTCGGCGACGACAGCAGTGCGCTCGCGTCGTACCAGCAGGGAGCCAAGATCGAATCCGAATCAGGACTCGGTTCGACGTACAACAGGATGAACGAGATTCGTGCTGCGCTGCTCCTCAGCACTTCGACCATCAAGGACCTGGAGCCCAGTCTCGTGGAAATCTCCAACGTGCTCGAGACCCGGCTCAATGATCCGAAGGACACGGAAGCGTCGAGCGACGGGTGGCTGTGGGCGGACCTCGGCGATGTTTGCACGCTCCTGGGGAAAGCGACCGAGGCCGAGAAATACTATCGGGCCTTCGCACAAATTGCGGGCGGAAGCGAGACGAGGATTACGCGCGATGCGCTCGGTGCGCTTCTGAAGCGTGCGACCGAAGCCAACGATCCGGATGCGGATCGAATCAAGGCAGGCCTGGACGCTCTTGCACGGGCCACGAGCAGCTGAGCCGGCTTCCCGGGATGACACGCAGATGCCTGGGTGTTTCAGACTCATATGTCCTCGCCCGCACTCGGTGAAATCCTCGAACAGCGAACGACCGAAGGTGTTCTCTACGAAAAACTCGAGAACAAATCGTTGCGCTGTTTCTCGTGCGGCCATCGCTGCAAAATCCTGAATGGCCTCAAGGGCATCTGCAAAGTCCGCTACAACGAAGACGGCGTGCTGAAAGTGCCGCGCGGCTATGTTGCGGCGCTGCAGGTCGATCCGATCGAGAAGAAGCCGTTCTTTCACGCCTATCCCGGCGCGCTCGCGCTCTCGTTCGGCATGCTCGGCTGCGACTATCACTGCGGCTACTGCCAGAACTGGGTCACGTCGCAGGCGCTGCGCGATCCGATGGCCGTCGCGCCGCCGATGGATGTCGAGCCCGCGGAACTGGTGAAGCTCGCGAAGAAGCACGGCGCGAAGGTGATCACGTCGACCTACAACGAGCCGCTCATCACCTCGGAGTGGGCCGTCGAAGTGTTCAAGGAGGCGAAGAAGGAAGGGCTGGTCTGTTCGTACGTCTCGAACGGCAACGGCACGCCGGAGGTGCTCGACTACATCGCGCCGTACGTCACGATGTACAAAGTCGATCTGAAGGGATTCGACGATCGCCACTACCGCGACCTCGGCGGCGTGCTCAAGCCGGTGCTGGAGACGATTCAGGGTCTCAAGCAGCGCGGGATCTGGGTCGAGATCGTGACGCTGGTCATCCCGGGCTTCAACGATTCCGATGAAGAGCTGACGAAGATCGCCGAGTTCCTCGTCTCCGTCGATCCGAACATCCCGTGGCACATCACCGCGTATCACGAGGATTACAAGATGACGAACCCGGCCACGAGCGCGCGGCATCTGCTGCGCGCGTACGAGATCGGCAAGCGCGCGGGACTGCGCTACATCTATCCCGGCAACATCCCCGGCGCGTTCGGCGACAAAGAAGGAACGCACTGCCCGAAGTGCGACACGCTCGTCATTGGCCGCACGGGATTCCGCGTGACGTCGTATCACCTCGTCGACGGCGCGTGCCCGAACTGCACGACGCCGATCCCGGGCGTGTGGGAGGGCGGCGCGGCGGTCGGACGCAGCGGCATTCCGCGGCCGGTGTGGCTGTCATAAACTCCGCCGCCGTGTTCGTTGAAATCGCGAAAGTCGCCGACGTCCCGGTCGGCAGCGTCAAACCCATCAGCCTCGAAGGGCGCACGATTGCGCTCTATCACACGGACGGCGGCTTCTTCGCCACCGACAACACCTGCCCGCATCGCGGCGGGCCGCTTGCAGAAGGCGATCTGGTGAACAACGAGATCACCTGTCCCTGGCATCTCTGGTCTTTCGATATCATCAGCGGCACCTGCCCCGGAAATCGTGAGGTCACCGTCGCCACGCATGAAGTTCGCATTGAAGGCGACTCGGTGCTCGTGAGGCTGCCGTCGTGAATCCGAAACCGCTGCGTCATGTCGATCTGTACAGCTCCGCCGGAAGGCTCGAGGCGTTGTACCGCGAGCTGCAGGACCCGGCCGGCGTGGCCGTGGTCTGCCATCCGCTGACGACCGAGGGCGGCACGCTGCACAACAAAGTCGTCTTTCGCGCCGCGCGCGGACTCGAGGCGGCGAACGTGGCCACGCTGCGATTCAACTTCCGCGGCGCGGGCGTGAGCGGCGGCAAGTTCGACGCCGGCGACGGCGAGCAGGAAGACGTCGCCGCGGCGATCCAGTGGGTGAAGAAGAAACATCCCGGCAAGAAGTTGTTCGTCGGCGGATTCTCGTTCGGCTCGTGGGTCTCCAGCCGCGTCGCCTGCGAGCTGCCTGAAGTCGACGCCCTCTTTCTCATCGGCGCGCCCGTGAACAAATACGACTTCGGATACCTGCGCCACTGCGAGCGTCCGATGCTCTTCATCCACGGCACGCAGGACGAGCACGGCGACGTCGGCAAGCTCGAGACGCTCGTGCAGCAGGTGCGCAACGCCGAGAGCGTGACCATCACCGGCGCCGATCACTTCTTCACCAAGCAGCTCGAAGCGCTCGAAGAAACGATCCGCAACTGGGCGGAAGAAGTCTTAGAAACCTGAGCCCTTCGATCGTCCGCGTGCCGTGCCACGTGAAGAGGTGCCCGGGGAACGGGCCGATTGCGTTCGCGATTTCCCTCGCGTCCTCCGCCGTGAACGCGTATGGCTCATCCGGCAGGAAAATCACATCCGCCTCGATCTCGCGGACGTCGCGCGCTGGATAGCGCTTCTCCTCGCGCAGCACGTTCACGCCGCCCGCGCACTCGACGAGGTTCGAAACATACGTATCGCCCCCGCACCACATCCACGGCTTCTTCCAGATCGCGCAGGCGAAGGTAAACTCGCTCTTTGGCATCGTTTCTTTTTCGCGTTCGAGCTCATCGACCAGCTCTCTTGCTCTGTTCGCTTCGCTCATGCATCTCACCCAGCTCTGCGATCAACGCGGCGACGTCATCCACTGTCTTCGGCTCACTCACATGCACCCGCGCAAATTCGCCGATCGCCTCGGCGTGCTTGCGCAGGTTCTCTTCGTAGTTCATGTAGACGAGGTCGGGCTTCAGCGCGCGGATCTCGTCGATCCTGGGATTCTTCGTTCCGCCGACGCGCGGGAGTTGCAGATCCTCGGGGAAGATGCAGTAGTCGGTGATGCCGACCACGGAATCGCCCGCGCCGAGGTCGAAGAGTGTTTCGGTGAGAGAGGGGACGAGCGAGACGACGCGCATTTCAGCGATCACGCGTGAGGTCGTACGTGCGCTCGGCGGCGCGGAGCTCCGCGTTTCGTGCTGCGTCGCCGCGTGTCACCGCATCGGTGAAATACATCGTGGCGTATCCGCCGTGGCGAATATCGATGTGCCACTTTTCGCGCTGCCGCGTCCAGGCCTGCTCCACGGTTTCGTCATTGCGAAATTCGACCGCCTCGGGGTGGTCGATGAGGTCGCGAGCCGCCTCGCCTCCAATCACGCATCCGCTGAAGACGCCGATGCTTCCCGACGGAGCACCGAGCACGGCTCGCTCGAAATAGAGCGGATCGGTGCGATGCACGCCGATCAATCCATAGATGCGGCCAGCGGGCGTGCCCGTGCGGATCAATTCCTTGTAGGCCGCGTCGGCATCGAGCGATCGGTGGAGCAGCCGCATGGCGATGTAGCCGCGCGAATAGACGGCGGCGAATCCGACCAGCGGATGTTCCACCTACCGAGCGGTGCGCAGGTATTCGAGCGCCTCGCGCTGCCGCGGCGTCAGTTGCATCGCACCCGCCGGAGCGGAGAGCAGCGCCGCCGCGGGCACGAGCAACGCGATGATGAGCGCCACCGTGGCGCGCATGACGCCGCGCGGAGCGCGCAGCAGCATCGTCCCAACCCAGGCGATCAGTACGCCGAGCAACATCGTCACCCCGATCGCCAGGAGTTGCGCCTCTTCGATCTCACCGCGGATCGTGAGAAACGACTGCCACCACAGCGCGAACGCGAGGATGAAGAGGACGACGCCGGCGATGCGGGTGGCGGCGGTGCGCATTGGTTAGATTGTAGTGCGGTTGTTCCCCGCCCGCCCCGGGCAGGGGCACGGGCACGGGCGCGGGCACGGAGGGGAGACGGGGGAGACGGGGGAGACGGGTCAGGGGGTGCGGCGGGATTTGATGAGCTTTGTGAGCATGCTCACGATGCGTTCGAGGATGGCTTTGTCGGGGTCGACGTTCGCGGCGAGATTGAGTCTTCGGCAAACGTCGAGCACCGCCGCACTTTCTGTTGCCGATCCACGGGCGCGTGTATAGAAGGCCGCCTTGTCCGCCGGCGAAAACTTTCCTGCGCCCTCGGCGATGTTTAACACGATGCTCAGCGCCGCGCGCTGTAGCTGATCGGCTAGGTAGCCACGACCGCGCGGCAACTGCTCGACGACATCATTCGCTCGCGCAACAAACTCGATCGCAACGTGATAAACGTCCAGCCTCTCGTGATCGAACGGCATCCGCACAGCATGCCACACCCGCGTCGGCCCCCGCTCCCGTCTCCCCCCGTGCCCGCGCCCGTGCCCGTGCCCCTGCCCGGGGCGGCGGGGAAAAGAAACGTCAGCGAATCAACTTCCGGTACTTCGGATCCAAAGCGTCAATCAACCCATCCCCCAAAAAGTTGAGCCCCATCACCGCCAACATGATCGCCGCCCCCGGAAAGATGGCCAGGTGATTCGCGAACCCGAGGTAGCGCCGTCCGGCTGTAAGCATCGCGCCCCACGACGGGGTGGGCGGTTGGACGCCGAGACCCAAGAACGACAACGCGGCCTCCGACAAGATCGCGCCGGCAAGACCGAGAGTGGCCATGACGATCACGGGGTTGATCACGTTCGGCAGCACGTGGCGGATGATCACGCGCGGCGACTTGGCGCCGAGGGCTTTGGCGGCGGTCACGTACTCCATTTCGCGCACTTTCAGAACCTGGCCGCGCACGAGACGCGCGTAGCCGACCCAGCCGATCACGGCCAGGGCGAGGATGACGTTGTTGAGGCTGGGGCCGAGCACCGCCACGAGGGCGATCGCCAACAAGATGCCGGGGAAGGCGAGGAGGATGTCGCAGAGGCGCATCACCAGCACGTCGACCGCGCCGCCGAAGTAGCCGGAGATGGCGCCGAGGGTGACGCCGGTGAGGGCGGCGAGGAGGACGACGCTGAAGCCGACGCGCAGGGAGACGCGGGCGCCGAAGATGACGCGCGAGAGGACGTCGCGGCCGAGGTCGTCGAGGCCGAGGAGATGTTGATTCGACGGCGCTTCGAGACGACGCGCGGTGTCCTGGATGTTCGGGTCGTACGGCGCGAGGAGCGGCGCGGCGAGCGCGGCGAGCACGATCAGCACCGTGAGGATCAGTCCCGAGGTGAAGGCGAAGTTTTTCAGGAGTCGCTTCATTCGAGCTTGATCCTCGGGTCGACGACGCCGTAGAGCAGATCGGAAAGGAAATTCACCATGATGTACGTCAGCGCGATCACGAGAATCGACGCCTGCACCTGCGGGTAGTCGCGCGTGGTGATCGACTGGATCAGCAGGCGCCCGAGTCCCGGCCAGGAGAAGATTTGTTCGGTGATGATTGCGCCGGTGAGGAGCGATCCGAATTGCAGGGCGAGGATCGTGATCACGGGGATGAGCGCGTTTTTCAGCGCGTGGCGGAAGATCGCCTTCGAGCGCGTCACACCCTTGGCGATCGCGGTCGTCACGTACAGCTGATTGAGCTCCTCGGCGAGGCTGACGCGGATCATGCGCGTGAGGATCGCCGCGAGCGCGAGGCCCATCGTCACCGAGGGGAGGACGATCGATTTGAATCCTTCCTCGCGTCCGGAGACCGGGAACCACGGGTGGTTGATGGCGAAGGCGATGATCAGCAGCGGGCCGAACCAGAAGCTCGGCATGGAGACGCCGATGAGCGCGAAGAAGCGCGCGACGTTGTCGATCCAACTATTTCGATAGATCGCGGAGATGATGCCGAGCGGGAAGGCGACGACCAGAGCCACGAGCATCGCGCCGAAGGCGAGCTGGATCGTGGCCGGATAGCGCGCCGCGATCTCCTTGGCCACGCTTTCGTTCGTGCGGAACGAGCGGCCGAGATCGCCGCGCGCGAGATTGCCGAGGTAGGTGATGTACTGCTTCCAGAGCGGCTGGTCGAGGCCGAGCGCCTTGCGCACCTGCTGCACGTCCTGCGGCCGCGCGCCTTCACCCGCGATCTGCACCGCCGGATCGCCGGGGATCAGATGAATGAGCGAAAAAATCAGAGTGAGGATCCCGAGAGTAATCGGGATCATCTGAAGGAGTCTGCGGATGATGTACTGCCCCATGCGTCAGCGCTCCTGTTTGCCAGTAATGTTCCACCCCCGGATTTTCACCACCGGCGCGAGCGTGCCGCCGAACATATTGAACCAGGTGCCGACGCTGCGGCGCTCGCGGCTGATGGCCTCGATGTTCGAGAACGCATCGACCATCGACTGCGTCCAGCGCAGGTTCGGCAGGCGCGCCACGACCTCGCCGTCGCGTACGAGGAACGTGCCGTCGCGCGTGGTGCCGGTCATGAGCGCGCTCTTCGGCTCGAGCAGTCCGTTGACGTAGTTGAAGCGCGTGATCCAGATGCCGCGCTTCGTCGAGTTGAGCATCTGCTCGCGCGACGAGGTGCCGCCGCTCATGACGAGGTGAAACGCGCTGCCGTGATCGGGCGCGCCGAGGTGCCACGCGTTCGCGGTCGTGGCCAGGCCGAGCCGGTCGGCCCACGGTTTGTCGAGCACCGGCGTGCGGATGACGCCGTTTTCGATGAGCGTGACGCGGCGCTTCGGCAATCCTTCGATGTCGAACGGGAACGGCATGTACTCGAGCGAGTCGTCGACGAGCGTGAAGTTCTCGCCGAGCACGCGCTTGCCGAGGTTGCCGACGAAGAACGACGAGCCGTCCTCGAACGACTGCCCGGTGAACGAGATCATGTTCATCCAATCGAAGACCTCGGCGAGTGCCGGAGGCTCGAGGATGACGTCGTACTCGCCGGGCTCGAGGTCTTCGCTTTGATGCGAGGCGAGCGTCGCCTTCAGCACCGCCTCGTCGCCGAGCATGCCGATGTCGACGGCGTCCGCGCGCCGCTCGCGCAGCGTGGCGTAGCCGGAGCCGGCGGGACCGATCGCGATCACCGTCGCGTCGGCGTGGGTCATGCGCGCGAAGCGGCGGACGCCGTGCGTGTTGCCGCACCACACCGAAGCCGCGCCGGTCGAGTACGCGCCGGCAAAATGTGCACTCGCGCGCGCGCCGCGATCGAACATCGTTCGCAGCGCCCGCGCTTTTTCGAGCGGCGAGATCGCCGCGGTGCGCTCGTCGAACGAGTGCAGCTCGGGCGCGGGCTCGTTGTCGCGATAGAGGCCGTTGAATCCCTGGATCGGATTCGAATGCCGCGCCGCTTCGCGCGCGAGCTCGGCCGTGCGCGCGATCTCGTCGTCGTCGAACACGGTCGTCGTCGCGACGCCCATCGCGCCGTTCAAGATCACGCGCAGCGTGAGCTCCGCGCTTTCTTCGCGACATGTTCTGGTGAATCTGCGAGTTCGCGAAGCGGGTGATGTTCTGATCGACGGAGATGAACGACGCGTCCGCTTCGTCCGCATTCGCGGCGGCGAGCGCGCGCTGCAGAATCGCGTCGCTCATCCCATCTCCACGTTGCGGAACCGCGCCGCGGGTGCGCCGTGCGCGACGCGCATGGTCTGCATCGGATCGCCTTTGCCGCAGTTCGGGAGTCCCCAGATCTGCCACGAGTCGCGGTCGCCGATGGCATCGCACGAGCGCCAGAAATCGGGCGTGTTGCCGGTGTAGAGCGGATTGCGGAGCATTCGGCCGAGGCGGCCGTTCTCGATCTCCCACGCCACTTCGCAGCCGAACTGGAAATTGAGGCGGAGGTCGTCGATCGACCACGACTTGTTCGTCTCGACGAAAATCCCGCGCTTGGTCGAGGCGATGATGTCGGCGAGCTTCGCGTCGCCGGGCTCGAGGTTGATGTTCGTCATGCGGATGATCGGGATGCGCGCCGCGGTCTCCGCACGCACCGTTCCGTTGGACGAGCGTCCGATGAACGGCGCGGTGTCGCGGCCGGTCAGATAGCCGACGAACAGGCCGTTCTCGACGAGATGGAAGCGTTGCGCGGGCACGCCGTCGTCGTCGAACGCGAACGAGCCGATCGAGCCGGGGATCGTGGCGTCGGCGACGAGATTGACGATGTCGGAGCCGTAGCGGAAATTGCCGAGCATCGACGGCTGCAGGAACGAGCCGCCGGCGAGCGAGATCTCGAGCCCCATCGCGCGATCGAGCTCGGTGGGATGGCCGCACGATTCGTGGACCTGCAGCGCGAGCTGCGCCGAGCCGACGATGAGATCGAAGCGTCCCGCCGGCGCTTTCGGCGCGGCGAGCAGCGCCAGCGCTTCGTCGCGCACTTCGAGCGCTTTCTTCGGCATGTCGAGCCGCTCGATGAATTCCCATCCCTCGGCCTGAAAGTCGCCGCCGAACGGATTCGGGTACGTGCGCCGCTGAAATTCTTCGCCTTCGATGGCGACGGCTTCGATGCCGCCGCCCATCTGTGTCGTCGTCTGCTCGATGAAACTGCCCGCGGTCGAGGCGAACGCTTTTTCCTGGCGGTAGCAGGAGACCTCGCCCGACACCTGATGGATGCGCTTGTCGCCGCGCATCGGCTCGGTGGCGTTCATCAGATGCTCGAGCTTCTTCGCGATCGGCACGGACCAGGGATCGATCGCGTACGGCGACTCCCATCGCGCGACGTACGGCTCGACGTCGCTGAGCGTGACGGGCTGCGTCGACGCGAGATTGCTCGCCGCCGCCACTTCGAGCGCGCGCGCCGCGGTGCGGCGGATCGAGGCCTCGCTGGTGTCGCTCGACGCCGCGAAGCCCCAGCCGTTGCCGACGAGGACGCGTACGCCGATGGCGCGGTCGACGGTGGAGGAGAGGTGATCGACCTCGCCGTTGCGCACTTTCACGTGCTGCTGGTGGGTGGCGGTATGGCGGATGTCCGCGTAGCGCGCGGCGGTGAGCGTTTTGAGGACGTCTTCCAAGTGCGCGCGCTGCATTCCGGGCGCGGATTATAGGTTGCGCGGTTGCTCGGTTGCGCAGTTGCGCGGCAAAAACAAAAGCGGCAGGCCTACGCCTGCCGCACACTGCGTAACCGCGCAACCGAGTAACCGGTTTACGCGTGCCCCTCCGGACTCTCTCCTGGCCGGTACAGCGTGTGTCCGCGCTTCGCCTTGGACAGCTTTGTTCCCAGTTTTTCGTTCAGTCGGGTCTCGAATCCCTTCACGCCGTTCTCGTCCGTGCCGGTGAGGATGGCCACGAACTCGCCGTCGCGGTTGTGGCAGAGGATGTCTTCCTGCCGGCAGAGCTGCGCGAGGTTGGTGTTGATCTCCGAGTCATCTCCCTCGGTCTTGATCCAGTACACCGCGAACGGCGTGTCGAACTTCGACACCGTCTCGATGTTTCTCTTGAGTCGATCGTGGAACGTCGGATCGAATGCGACGTCGCTTTCGCCCGGAGTCAGAACCTTGCGCCGCTCGGCCACCGATTCCTCGCCGAGGGCCGACAGCTCTTCGAGCGAAACGCCGCCGATGGCGCTGTCTCGGAAGTTGAGGCGGCGTCCGCTGCGGCGCACGAGCGCATCGACGCGCGCGCGCAATTCGGCGGGCGTGAACGGCTCGGTGAAGTAATCGTCCGCGCCGGCGCGCAGGTAGAGCACGCGATCGGTGCGGCGGTTGGCGGCGGGGGAGAGGAAGGCGATCGACGATGACGAGTTGCGCGCGAGGTCGAGGATCGCGCGGATCGCGCCGGCGGAGCGATGCGGCGTCACGAGCACCAGTCCCGGCTGCTCGCGCTTCACGCGCTCCACTCCTCTCTCAATCTCCGCCTCGGACTGCACGTCGTAGTTCGATCCGAGGGCTTCTTTCACTTTGCGGATCGTCTCCGGCTGCGAGCCGAGGATCAGCACCGTGCGGCTGGCGTGATCGGCGTGTTCCCACGCCTTCGTCACGTCGCTGACCTGCTCCCCTTCGCCGCGGTAGTTGATGAGGCCGCGGCCGTTGAGGATGCGGTAGTGCGCGGAGAGATTCTCGCTGTCCGTGTAGCGCAGATTCGACAGCCGCATGATCCGGCCGCCGGTGGTGAAGTCGTGCTCGAGCGCGATGACGCCGAACGCATTCTGTTCGAGCATGCGGATGATCGGATTCAGCTCCGCGTTGTCCTCGTCGCCGGCGATGAGCAGGATCGTGACCGGCAGGTCTTCGAGCGCGTTCATCAGCGACTGCGTCAGCGTCAGCGCGAAGTGGCCGGAGTAATGGGTGTTGATCAGCGCGTAGATCGGATCGATGACCACGCGTTTTGCGCCGACCTGCTTCACGTAGTCGCCGAGCTCCTGCACGATCGCCATCACGTCAGCCGGGCTCTCGACGAGGTCGAAGTAGCGGCCGCTCGGATTGAGGATCTGCAGCTGGCTGCGGCGCACGGCGTCCTCGAGCGGGAAGCCGACCGAGGTCGCCTGCGCGATCACGTTCTGCGGCTTCTGATCCGTGATCAGCACGGCGGTCTCCTGCAGCTCGAGGCCGCGGGCGAGAAACTGCAGGCCGAGAATCGACTTGCCGACGCCGCCCGCGCCTTTGACGACGTAGACGTGGTTCGGCATCAGGCCGCCGGCACCGAAGTCGATCAGATCGATGCCGCTGATGAGGCGGTCGCCGCCCAACGCTGGGCGTTCGGCGCGTTCCGATGTGATGGGGACGTGCACCTGCGCGGCTGCGGACTCCAGCAAGGCCGGATCGATCGGCAGCGGGGTGTCGGTTTTGACGATGGGTTCCTGGGAGATTGCGGTGAGCTGCTCGGGGCCATTCGGCACATCAATCGTTCCGCTCATGGAGGGTCCTCTCGGTTGTGTTGGCGTTGCGACTGCGGCGCGTTGCTGAGGCGTGCCGCGTCACTGCCTAGCAACAGTTGCACCAGCCGCAACGTCGGTCATCTGAATTTCGTCGCGAGCGACGATCGGCTCGCGGCCGTCGAACACCTGATCGGCGAGTTGGTGGATCGTGCGGAAGTCGTTGCTCATCGGCCGCACCGCCTCACCTGTGTCGCCGGGGACGCGGACCATGAACACTTCCATGTACTTCTTCAGCGAGACGTTGCGGATATCGCCGCGGCCGGTGTTGCGGAAGATCGAATAGAGATCGGCGATCTGCGTCGCGGTGAGGTTCGTGTCGGTGTGATTGCCGACGGCGCGGGCGACGCCGACGAGCTTGAGCACCTGCTGCGGTGGCAGTTTTTGCACTTTGTCCTTGATCGCCTCGAGTACTTGTTGCTGCCGCAGATCGCGGCCGAAGACGTTTCCTTCCGCCGAGGCGCGGATGTAGCGGTAGCGCGCGTAGCGCAGCGCGCGCTGCCCGTTCATGTGCTGCCATCCCTGCTGGAAGCCGTCTTTGAAGAGGTAGTCGTAGAAGGGGCGGTAGACGTAAATGTCGACCCCGCCGAGGGCGTCGATCACCTCGCGGAACGCGCGGAAGTCGATGCGCGCGTAGGCGTGCACGGGCTCGCCGACGCTGTTTCCGACCACCTCCATTAAATAGGCGGGCCCGCCGAACTTGTGCGCCGCGTTGAGGCGGTGCATGCCGTGCTCCCCCATCGGCACGTACAGATCGCGCGGCAGCGACATCAGCGCGACGCGCTTCGTCGACGGCTTGAGACTGACGAGCATGATTGCGTCGGCGAGATCTTTCCCCTCGCCCGGATGCGTGTCGCCGCCGACGCCGATCAAGAGAATATTGATGCGATCCGATTTGAAGCCGTCATCGACGCGGTTGGGGACGCTTTGCAGTTTCGGGGAAAAGTACGCGTAGGCGGCGATGCCCGCGATCACGAGCACGATCGCCAGGAAGAACAACATCAGGAGCTCCGCGGCGGAGCGCCGCCGTTTTGGCGGCTGATCAGGCGGCGTCCCGCCGCCTACCGGGCGCCGGGACGGCGCCCGGCCAGCCGGCGAGGACGCCGGCGTTCCGAGGCTGGTCATCAGTTGATCAGCGCTGCGTCCGCGATCTTCTGCAGCGCGCCGAAGTTGCCGCTGCGCGGCCCGACCACTTCTCCGCGATAGGCGACGCTCGTCACGTCGAACGAATCGAGAAACGGCGCGAAGCTGATCCGGCGGATGCCGTCGCCGCGCCGCAGCGCGGTCACGAGCACATCCATGTCGTACGCCGACAGGTTCGTGGATGCCATCGCGCCGAACACGGACACCAGCGACTCCGGATCGCGGTCCACTGCTTTCGCGAGCGTGGTCAGGAGCACATCCTGCTGCCGTTCTTCGCGCGCGAAACGATTCGACGCCGCGACACCGGCGATCGAGCCCGAGTACGCATAGCGAATCGCCTGTTTGCCGTTGAAGTGCGCCGCGCCGCGGCGGAAGCGGACCTTCGAACGGTAGTCATAGATGCCGTGCTTGACGTCGACATCGACGCCGCCCATCGCGTCGACGGCGCGCTGCACGTCGCCGATGCTGAAGCGGGCATAGCCGTGAATCGGCTCGGCGATGATGCTCTGAATGGTCTCGACGGTCAGTCCCGCGCCGCCGCCCGGATATCCGGCGGCATCGCCGACGGTCTGCGCGTCGCGCAGCGGCCGTTGGCCATAGCGCCCGACCTTGACCCACAAATCGGTCGGGACGGACATCAGCGCCGCGCGTCCCGTCGACGGTTGGATCGAGAGGAGCATCAGCGACTCGGTGCGCGTCGCCGACACGCCCATCATCAGAACATTGATGCGATCGGACGTGATGCCGGCGCTGACGCGATTCGGGATCTGCTGATGCTCGGGCTGGTTCGTCGCGTACAACGCGACTCCCGCGAGGGCGATGATGCAGCCGAACACGGCGAAGAGCGTCCATTCGAGTGCGCGCTGGGTGCGCGTCGGTTTCGGCGGTTCTTTTGCGATGCGGGCGAAGGCAGCTTGCTTGAGACGGCTGAACGATGATTCGGCGTCGAAGGTAGACATTTGTGAGATCCCCGGGCTGCTGAAGCGAACTGCGAGCGCTTTGGGCAACTGCATTCGAAGTGCCAGCGGTATGACGATTGAATAGGCGGCGCGTCATGATCCGGCGCCTTCTCCTCCTCCTCGTTTTTTCCACCTCTGTTCTCGCTGCCGATGACTGGACTCGCGTCACCGACGGCGTCGACTACCGCAAATACGAAACCGACGGCATGCGCGTGCATGTTGCGCGCGTCGATCTCGCCAGCGACACCATTCGCGTCGTGGCCACGCCGGAGCCGCAGCGGCGATTGAAAGTCAGCGAGTTCGCGAAGAAGAACAAGGCACTTGTTGCCATCAACGCCGACTACTTCACGAAAGAATTTCAACCGATCGGACTGATCGCCGGTCCGTGCGGCGTGTGGAAAGGATCGAAAGACACGGGCCGCGAAGGGATCATCGCCGTCGGCGACGGGCGCGCGCGCATCGATCCGCAAAAACAAATTCTCGAGCGGCCCGAGCCGTGGATGGAAGCGATCGTCTCGGGCTGGCCGATGCTCGTGAAGAGCTGCGCGCCGCTCACCGCGTCGCAGTTGCCGGGCAGCGACGGTTTTACGCGTACGCCGCATCCGCGCACGGCCGTCGGCGTCTCGAAGGACGGCACGACCATGTACTTCGTGGTGGTGGATGGACGGCGCGACGGCATTCCGGGAATGACGCTGGCGCGGCTCGCGCGCTTCATGTCCGATGAGCTCGGCGCCTGCACGGCGATGAATCTCGATGGCGGCGGCTCGAGCGCGATGTGGGTCGGCGATCGAATCATCAACAAACCGAGCGACGGCGTGGAGCGCGAAGTCGCGAATCATCTCGCCGTCGTGCGCGCGTCCGACTACCCCGAATGCAACGATTCGAAAAATTTGGAATCACCATTGCACAGCGGAGCGAGCGGGAACCGGCAGAGACATTAGCTGTAGCGATCCGGCTCCACACCATTCGGGGGATCGCATGAGGCTCAGCAAACTTACTTTGTTGATGTGCATAGTGGTGGTGTGTGCGTGGAGTGCGCTTGCACAAGACGCCGACAGCCTGAATCGAATCGTCACCATCGAAAGATCGCTCGCCGCCGGAACGGCTACGCACGAACAGCAGCTCGAGCTCGCGCGTTTGTACGCCGACGTCGGGCGCTATCACGAGTCGAAGAAGCTCGCCCAGCGGCTCGTCGACGCGGACGCGAATGACTCCGGCGCCGTTGCGATTCGTGATCGCTCGCAGCAGCAGCTGCAGCTCATCGCGCAGCAACGCGTTGAGGATGCGGAGGCCGCGGCGAAGCGCGAAGGCGCGACCGACGCCGACCGCCGCGAGCTCGCCGCCGCGTACTCCGCGGCCGGCCGCTACGACGACGCCGAGCCGCTGTATGCGAAGTTGAGCGCGGAGACGCCGTCGCCGGAGCTCGATCTCGAATACGGGCGGATGCTGTCGTGGATGGGCGCCGAGGGCGCGGCGATCAAACGGCTCGACCGCGCGTACACGGCCTCGAGCTCCGAGGCCGCGGCGATTGCACTCGCGAACGCGCATGCGTGGAACGGGCATCGCGATCGCGGCGTCGTGGTGCTGACCGAGTTCACGGCCAGCCATCCCGACGCGTCCGAGGCGCAGGCGCTGCTCGCAGAGATGAGAGCATCGCCCCTGCTGCGCATCGAGCGCCTCAACGAGCAGATCGCGGCCGACGAGTTCAACCTCGCGCCGCGCGTCGAGCGCGCGCGGCTCTATTACGACTCCGGCCAGTACAACCGCGCATTGAAAGACATCGCGTTTGTTCGTAAGTACGCGAACGGCCGCGATCTCCCCGACCTCTCCGACATCGAAGAGAAGTCGCTCGCGCGGCGCAAAGAGGAGATCGGGAAGCTCGACGAGCGACGCCGCGCCCTTTACGCGCAGGGTCCGATGACCTCGTCGTCGTCCGACTCGGCTTCCGCGGTACGCGCACAGCAGATGCTCGATCTCGCGAAAGGCTACACAGGCCTCGGCGCGCACGACGACGCGATCGGTGTCTATCGCGATTACCTCGCGGTCATGCCGAACGATACGACCGCGCGTCTCAGCTACGCGCGCGTCCTGAGCTGGGATCGCCGCTATCGCGACTCGCAGAACCAGTACGAGATCGTGCTGCGCGAAATGCCGGATCGTCCCGACATCCGCCTCGAATACGCGCAGGCGCTCGAGTACAACGAGAACTACGCGCCGGCGATGCATCAATTCACGATGCTGACCGATCTTTCGAAGTCGCCGCGCGCGTACTTATACGAAGACGTCCCGCAGCGCGCGCACTTCCATCAGGGACAGATTTACCGCTGGTACGGCTGGCGCGATCACGCGATCGAGTCGCAGAACACCGCGCTCTCGCTCGACTCGACGTACACCGACGCGAGCCGCGAGCTCGAGCGTGCGCGCCTTGGGCGTCCCGCGACGCAGTTGCAGGCGCGCTACACCACCGAGACGAACTCCAACGATTTCAACGCCCATCGCGGCGACCTCGAAGCCGAGCACTGGATGAATCAGCGCCTCGCGGTGCAGGGCGCGGTCGGCCGCCACAACTTCGAGCAGCGCGGCAACTCCGCCGACGCGAACGTCGTCAGCGGCGGCGCGCTCTATCGCCAGACCGATCAACTCGCGTTCCGCGGGCGCGTCGGTCTCACGTTCTGGGACGAAGGCCTCGGCACGCGCCCGTTCTTCGGCGCCGGCGCGACCTGGCTGCCGAATCTGCAGAGCCGCGCCGCACTCGACTTCAATCACTACGATCTGATCTACGACGTCTCGAATCTCGCCAGCGTCGTGAATGATCCGATCTCCATCAACGACGCGCGCGCGCATTACGACTATGACTCCGGCGGCTTCTGGACGCTCCTCGGCGATGCGTCGTACGGCTTCATCTCCGACGACAACCGCCGCGCCGCCGCGCACGGCCTCGTCGCGTTCAAGATCCTCGACAAGCCGTGGGTCGCGCTGAAGGCCGACGGGCGTTACCTGCAATACGACTTCCGCACGAATCGCTACTGGTCGCCCGATCAGTACAGCTCGCTCGCGGGCGTGATCCAGGTCGGGCAGAACATCAACGATCGCGTGTTCTGGTCCGCCGAGTTCAAGGCCGGCAAGTCGTGGGAAGACGATCGCAGCTCCGACCTTCGCGCGTGGGGCGCGAACGTGACCGTGCCGGTCGGCGATCGCTTCGACATCGTCGGCTCGTACAACTACGGACGCTCCGGACGCTTCGAAGGGCTGGTCGGCGATACCGAGTTCACCAGCTATTGGCAACGCACGTGGTACGTCGGCGTGCGGCTCAAACGACTCTTTTCCACCGATGACCACCGCGCGCGCGACCGCTACTACTTCGACAACAGCGTGCTCGGCTCCGACATCGTGCCGCCGGAGGTCCGGTAATCATGGCCAAGAAACCGATTCATCCATTCACGCAGCTCGCGATCTCGATCCTGATCATCGCGACGGTCGTCATCCTCACACTTTCGATCTTCCGCTATCCGGATCGCCTCGGTCCGATCGCCATCAGCGCCCTTGTCATCACGCTCGCGTCGTTCCTGACGCTGCTCATCCTGCGGCACTTCATCCTGGTGTGGTTCAGCTACCTGCATCAGCGCGAGCTCGCTCACGAGGCGCCGCCCGACGGGTATCCGTTCGTCTCGATCATCGTCCCGGCCTACAACGAGGCCGAGGTCATCGAGGCATCGCTCGGATCGCTGCTCGAACTGCGCTATCCGTACTACGAGATCATCGCCGTCGATGACGGATCGACCGATGGGACGTTCGAAAAAATGCGCACGTTCGAGGGCAATCACTACGGCGTGCAGGTGCAGGTCTTCCGCAAAGAAAACTCCGGCAAGGCCGACGCGCTGAACTACGGCATCCGCCGTTCGCGCGCGCCGATCGTGGTCTGCATGGACTCCGACTCGCGCCTCACGCCGGACGCGCTCCGCTACGCCGTACGGCACTTCCGCGACGCGAACGTCGGCGCCGTCGCCGGCAACGTGAAGGTCATCAACCGCCACAACATCTGGACGAAGCTGCAGGCCCTCGAATACATCGAGGGACTGAATATCGTCCGCAAGGCGCAGGCGTTCTTCCGCACTGTCAACGTGATCCCCGGGCCGATCGGCATCTTCCGCAAAACCGCGATCGAAGGAACGGGCGGCTACGACAGCGATACGTACGCCGAGGACTTCGACATGACGGTGAAGATGCTCGCCGGCGGCTGGAAGATTCACTACGAGCCGAAGGCGGTCGCATTCACCGAGGCGCCGGAAGTGCTGCTCGACATCATCAAGCAGCGGTACCGGTGGAGCCGCGGCATCCTGCAGGCCATCCGCAAACAGAAACATCTGCTCACGCGGTCGGAGGGCACGATCACGACGCCGATGTCGCTCTGGTACATGATCTTCGAAGGGCTGATCTGGCCCGCGATGAACATCTTCGCGAACGTCTTCTTCATCTACATCGCGTTGATGTTCGGCATGACCAAGCTGCTGGTGATGTGGTGGCTGCTCCTGACCGTGCTTGGACGTGCTCATCGCCATTCACTCGATCCTGATGGAGGGCGAGCGGATGAGTCTCGCCGCGTACGCCATCTTCTATCGCTTCTTCTACATCCTCATCATCGACGTCACGAAAGTCTTTGCCACGCTCGAGGAGCTGGTGGGACTGGACATGCAGTGGGGCAAGCTGGCCAGAAAAGGACGGATCTAAATGAGATTCGATTGGATCAACATCTTGACGACGGTCATTTTCGTATCGATCGTAGTGACTTTGATTTTGGCGGTAGCGTCGTACTTCGCCTACAAAGTGCGTGAAGCGCGGCGACCGAAGACCGCGGCCGAGTTGCGTCAGGAAGGGGAGATGAAGGCGTTCTTCACTCCTTATCAGCCGCCGAAGTGACGCGCAGCGTCATCCTGAGCCGCGAAGACGGCGAAGGATCTCAGGTTACGTAGCTTGAGATCCTTCGCTACGCTCAGGATGACGGGAGATTCGATTGTTGTCGCCTACTGCCACCGAAGACGCCAACGAACGGATGCTCCGCGAGCAGATCGTCGCTCGCGGAGTCTCGGACCCGCGCGTCCTCGACGCGTTCCGCTCCGTTCCGCGGGAACTGTTCGTCCCGCAGCATCTGCGCTATGCCGCGTACGAGGACTCGCCGCTTCCCCTCGTGCGCGGCCAAACCATTTCCCAGCCTTTCATCGTCGCGCTCATGACCGAGATGCTGCAGTTGCGCGGCGATGAAACTGTGTTGGAGATCGGAACGGGCTCGGGATATCAGACCGCGATCCTCTCCCGGCTCACACGCATCGTCTACAGCGCCGAGGTCGAGCCCGAGCTCTCGCAGACCGCCGCCGGCCACCTCGAACAACTCGGCATCGCGAACGTCGTCCTCGGCACGGGCAACGGTGTCGAGATCTTCCGTGAGCACGCGCCGTTCGACGCCATCCTCTCCGCCGCCGCACCCGAGCAGCTGCCCGAAACACTGATCGATCAACTCGCCGACGGCGGCCGCTGCATCATCCCCGTCGGCGCCGCGGACCTCCAGCACCTCTGGCTGATCGAGCGGCGCGACGGACACGTGACGCGCAAGCGGATGGAGGCGGTGCGGTTCGTGCCGCTGCGCGAGAAGGCATCGGTGGCATGAGCGAGCCGCGCATTCTCATCGTCGACGACGATCCCGCGATCCGGCGGATGTTCGAGCTCGTGGCCCGCTGCGACGGGATCGCGTGCGACGCGGCGTGCAACGGCGCGGAAGGCGTGGCAGCGATCCGCCAGCGCGAGTACGCCTCGGTCTTCCTCGACATCATGATGCCGCGCGTCGACGGCTGGGGTGTGCTCGATTTCCTTCGCGCGCGTCCGCGCATCCGGTCGCTGTTCCTCATCACCGCGGTGGCCGACCAGAATCTCAGCGCCGGCGACCGCGAGCTCGTGACCGGCATTCTCTACAAGCCGCTCCACCTCGACGACGTCGCCGCCCTGATCCCCGCGCCTCCAGCCAGGGCGCCGGCCCGGCGGGCGTGCTCCAGCACACGCGGCATCAGCTGGTTGCGGTTTGAGCGCGTTTTTTCGCGAGCCCACAGGCCAACTTCGTTTCTGGTAGGGAAAAGCGAGCTAGGTGCCTCTCCTATACGAGGGGAGGGCTCCCATGCAACTCGGACTCGCTTTGTCCGGCGGAGGATTCCGCGCGACGTTATTCCATCTCGGCGTGGTGAAGGCGCTGCTTGACAGGGGACTTCTGGCCAATGTCCGGCATATCACGTCGGTGTCCGGAGGCAGCGTTCTGGCCGCGCATCTCGTGCAGCATTGGAGTGAATACACCGACCCGAAGACGTTTGAAACACCTGCCAGAAAAATCATCGAATTCAGCCGATCCGACATTCGAGGACACATCTTCCGCCGGCTGTTATTGCCGCCGTATCTGTTCTTGCCCTATGCCGAAAATTTACTCCAGCATCCACCGCGATTGCGGCGGAACGGTACGGTGCGGAACCTGTTGTTTGAGCGAAGTCTTCGGGCGCTATTCGGTGACGTCTTACTGAAACATCTCGCTGAACTGAATCCCGAGGCTCCTCGTCTCGATATTCTCGCCACCAACCTCAACAAAGGTGCTCTTGCGTATTTCTACAACGGCATCCTCGTCCCCAGCAACGACGAACCGGATGAGATCGAGACGCCGATCAGCGTCGCGCGGGCGGTCATGATCTCGGCATTGTTCCCGGCATTTTTCCCGACCATTGAGCTGACAGCCGAAAATTTGATGGTTGATCCGAAGAAATTTGATTCTTCGCAATATTTCACGGACGGCGGGGTCTACGACAACCTCGGGATTCGGCGATTTCAGACAGTTTTGTCGCAGAACGATGGGTTGCCCGAGCAGGTGATCGTGTCCGACGCCAGCGGCGCATTTGACTGGCTGGTGGGCTCCGAGACGTTAGGCCAGTTGAAAACGGCGGTCCGTTCCAGCGAAGTATTCATGAAGCGTTTAGCAGATCTGGAATGCGAACTGGCGGGTGGCCGTACCTCGGACCAATTCACCTTCCTGAGAATCAGCGACATTGTGAGCGAGGGCCGCTTGCCGGAGTCGGTGCAGGAACAGGTCAAACACGTGCGTACGGATCTCGACCATTTCTCGATCCTGGAGATCAAGGCATTAGTGACGCACGGCTATGAAGTCTCGGCTCAGGCAACGCAGCGATGGAGCGACGTTCCCAGCGATCAGATGGTGCCCTGGGACCCGTTTCCGAAGACCAGGCAGGAGCCGGAACAGCGCGCCGCTAGGCGCCTGCGAAATTCGCGTTTTCACGGTTGGGGCCTGTTCAACTATCGCGACTGGGCGAGCTATGTATATCCGCTTTTGCTGTTGGTTGTACTAGCACTCGGCGTCAACTGGTACCGCGGTGAGCGGCTCCATCAATATTTCCTGAAAACATCCAGCGCTGAGAGCGAAATCCTCGATCGCGTCGTCGATCCCGCCAAAGCTACGGCGCTCGTCGAATCGGCAGTGCAGCGGCCACATCGGAATCCGGAATATCGATTGGAGACCGCGCTGCTCGCGTATTCCGTTTACTTGCACCAGAAAAGCGCCAGTTCAAAGGCGCTGCTTCAGGACGCGATCCAGGCTCTCGACGAACAGCGGCTTGCGCGATTTCATGCGGCGAAGTGGCGGCATTTCTACTCTGGACTGGCAACGACGACGTTTGGATTTCCCGCATGTCCCGACACGGAAGCTGCTTTGGAAAATATCGAAGACGCGATTGATAAACTGGCCGTCGACTCACCGCTGCACGCGCAGGCCGCGATTACCAGCTACGGGATCTATTCGCAGCCAACACAGCAATCGTCGGCAATCAAAAAACGTGCTTTTGACCTGTTCCGGCGTGCGATCGAGCACTTCGACAAGTACGATCTCAAACAATTGCCGGAAGCGGATCGGTTTCGGGCCACCCTCATTAGGGGGCACTACTCGCTCGCCCTTGGAAATGCCGCCGAGAACGACGCTAAGACCTTGATGGAAGAAGGAGATCCTCAGCAGGCAGCCATGAAATATAAGGAAGCAGACGGAAACTTTCGAAATGCTTCGGTAACGTATGAAGCAGCGCGTGAACTCCACGCGAAAGATCTTTGGAAAGTCGAATTCAACGTCTGTAACGCCGCAATTGGGCGCGCCACTGTGATGAGACGCTACATCGTGTCGAAAGAGCCGATGCAGGATGCCCAGAGAAAACTCATTTTGGATGAGATTCAGGCGAATCTGGCGTCCGCGCAAAAGCGCTGTGAGGCGGCGCATCGCTTGATCCCACCGACAATCGTGATGTGGCAGCCGATGTATGCGTTAGGAGTCATCGCACTGCTGCAGGGAAGTACCGATGGCGCAACAGACCGGTTCCTGGAAGGGCAGACACTCGCCCGAGTTGCGGGCGAACAGGACAGCTACACGGCATTTCTCGGGAAACGCGACGATGTGCGGCCGCTCTGCGAAGTGTCCCGGTTCCGGGAAGCATTCGAGACAGTATGCAGGTAGGCGCCCACGGCGCAATCTAACCGTAGTAATGGCACCTTGACGTGCACGTCTCCTCGATCGTCACACGACACAGATTCGGCAGCTGCGGGGCGAGGAGTTTCCAGATCCAGACCGCGAGATTCTCGGAGGTCGGGTTCTCGAGGCCTTCGATCTCGTTCAGCAGGAAGTGATCGAGGCGTTTGACGAGCGGGTCGACGGCGCGCTTGAGATCGGCGAAGTCCATCACCCATCCGAGCTTCGGATCGAGCGGCCCGCGCACGGCCACCTCGCCGCGGAACGAGTGCCCGTGAATGCGCCGGCACTTGTGCCCTTCCGGCACGTTCGGCAGCCAGTGCGCCGCCTCGAAGCGGAAGTCTTTTACGAGCTCGACGACGTCGGTCACCCTTTCAGTCTATCCCGCGCGCAGACGCGGGATACACTGTGGTCGAGACTACGGAAAATGATCTGGTAAACCTCTTGCGTAGAGGAAGTACATGACGACCTACACCGCGTCCGAGACCGAACGCACGCTCGGGACGATCATCAAGGACCTGACCGCCGATCTCTCGATGCTGTTCCGCAGCGAGATCGCGCTGCTCAAATTCGAGCTCAAGGATGCCGCGGCGAAGCTGGGCGGCGGTGCGGCGCTGATGGCGGGCGCGCTGTTCTGCGCTCTCGTCGGCCTCGCGTTTCTCTTCGTGACCATCACCCTCGGCCTCGTCGCCCTCGGCGTTCCGGCGTGGCTGTCGGCGCTCATCGTCACGCTTCTCCTCTTCGCCGGCGCGGGCGTGCTGGCGATGCTCGGCAAGAAGAAGCTCGAGAAGGTCAACTTTGTCCCGAACGAATCGATCGAGCACATCAAGAGCGACATCGACATGCTCAAAGCCGATGTCCAGCGCGTGAGGAACAGGTAAATGGCCGACGAGACGGATCCGGAGAAACAGTCCATCGAGCGCGCGATCGTGCGCGCCCGCGACGGCGTGGGCGATCGCATCGACGAGCTCGATCAGCATCTGCGTACGAATCTCAATCCGACCACGCTCGCGCGCAGCTACGCGCCGCAGATCATCGCCGGCGGCGCGGTCTTCGGCCTGATCGTCGGCTTCGGCATGCCGAAGATCCTCCGCCGCGTCGTGACCTGGGGCGTGCCGCTGGCGATCCTCGCCGTGACGATCAAGAACGCGCGCGACGGCGATCAGAACCTGATCGGATTGTCGTAAGCGAACCTTGTCAGAAGGTTTGTCCAACGGACATTGCACACCTTCCGGAGCGCACTTACATCCGATAGATGGCGGATGGAGAGCTGTTGTTCCGGCATGCCGGAATTGCGGTGACGCGGTGGCGCGGGACGGCCATGCTCGATCACCGGTGGCATACCGTCACCTTCGTGCACACCGGCGCGCTGCTGGCGCAGCTCGATGACGGATCGGTGCATGTCGACTCCACGCGTGTCCTCCTCGCGCCTTCGGGCAAGCCGTACCTCGTGACGCGTCAGTTCGGGCCGGAGGTCTCCGGAAGCGCGATCCTGATCGCGCCCGCGGCAGTCCGTGACGAAGGCGTCACGCGGCTGTTATGCGAAGAGCTGACGCTGCGTGTGATCCTGATCCAACACCTGATCCTCCGAAAGATCGAGGAATGCGCATCGCCGCTCGCGATCGCGGAGCTCGCGCTGATGCTGGCCGCGGAAGCCTTTCGCAATTCCGATCCTCGGCCGCGGGCGAAACAGTCGCGCGCCGTGACCATGGCCCAGGCCCTTCTCGCCGCGAACTTCGAGAAGCCGATTCGGCTGGAGGACATCGCCCGCGCAGTCGATCGTTCTCCCTGCCATCTCTGCCGGATGTTCAAGCGCGTGACCGGCATGCACATGCATCAGTATCTCAACCGGCTTCGCCTGCGGGCCGCGCTCGAGCGCGTCGTTGGGCCCGGACCCGACTTCGCGGAGATCGCGTACGCGTACGGTTTCTCCAGCCACAGCCACTTCGCAGCGGCCTTCCGGAAGGAGCTCCGCATCACGCCGTCGCAGGCGCGCAGGCTGACCACGAGCGACTTCGCGGAACTGCGCCGCACTCTCGGCATGCACGAATGAGTGACGTGCGTGCAAAGGGATTTGCACGTTCTGCCGCAGCGCAATTTCCTGATAGAACGGCGCTTGTCCTCACGCGCATGGTGGCCTCCATGACACATCGGAGGTGAACATGTTCATGAGAAGGACCTGCATCAGCGTACTGTTGTTTCTCCTGGCCGGCGCGGCCGCGGCACAGACCACCGGCACCATCACCACGAGGCCGACGTGCGTCCCGCCGAACGGAGCAGCGGACACCATCAACTATCTCCAGGGCCCCGATCCCATTCTCCTTCCGAACGGCGACGTGGCCATCCTGGTCAATGCGGGCAACTGCTGCACCGGGCACTGGGAGGGAATCTTCTCCCTGATCTATCCCGGCGCAGGACGCGCGGCCGTGCCGCGCTTCAGCGGGATCTGGGCGGCCAACGACTGGGACACCCAGGCCCGCAATGAGCACGAGGTCGCGTTTCCGTCCGCCATTTTCTCCGGCGGCATGTGGCGCATCGCCTACACCGCGACCTTCAAACCGTTCACGTCCAACCGCGATCGCGTGGGACGGCTCGATCTCAACAACCTGACGTATCGCGCGCTCACCTCGCAGGTCACCAATCAGTGGATCAAGCCGGTCGATCCGCTCTGCCGGACTCTCGGCACCTGCGCTCCCAAGAAAGGCTCGGGCATTCTGGGGACCTTCGCGCTGCATCCCAACGGCGAGCTTTTCGTGTACCACCCGGACGGGAGCGCCAACTGCGCGTCGGGCTGGCTGCGGCACAAGATCAACGCCGACATGTCGGTCGCGAATCTTGCGGGCAACGGCTGCATCACGCTGACCGGCGTTGCTCCGGCTCCGACGTGGCTCTCCGACATCGGTCGAGGCGCGGACGGCAATCTGTACATGCTCACCACGACCGATTTCCGGCGCATCGAAGAGTGGGTCTCGACGGGCGACGCCTTCAACATCGGCCTCACCTGGACCAAGACGACCCGCCGCTGGGTTGCGCCCGCCCATCCCAGTCCTCCCACCTTTTACGCGGTGTGGGACGCCGGCTATCTCAAGGATCAGAATCGCCAGATCGTCGAGCCGCGCGTCGTCGTATCGCAGATTTCGTGGGGCAACACGTGGGAAGAAACGCAGAATGTCCAGCTCGGGCGCTGGAATCTGTATTACTGGGCCGATGCCGGCGCGCCGCTGCCGCCGAACTTCGGCACCGACGCGAGCTCGTGCGCCCTGCAGGGCTTTCACGACGCCGCGACGTGCACGAGCATCGCCGGCTGGGCGTGGGATCCGGCGTTTCCGAACTCGCCGATCAGCGTCGACATCTTCGACGGCTCCACGCTGCTGCAGACCGTGCCGGCCAATCTGTTGCGCCAGGACCTCGTCGCTGCCGGCAAGGGGAACGGCGTTCATGGATTCTCGTGGCCGGTCCCGGCGAGCCTCAAAAACAATCAGCCCCATTCGATCATGGTGAAATTCGCGGGAAGCCAGACCGCGCTGACGAACAGCCCGAAAACGATCACCTGCGCTCCGCCGGTGACGACCTTCGCGTTGACGGTCAGCAAGTCCGGGAGTGGGAGCGGCACGGTGACGAGCAGCCCGGCGGGAATCAACTGCGGCGCGGACTGCGCGGAGAACTACAACTCCGGGACGGTGGTCAATCTGACAGCGACGCCGGCCGCGGGCTCGACGTTCGCCAACTGGAGCGGCGAGAAGGACTGCGAAGACGGCAGCGTGACGATGAGCGCCGCGCACAGTTGCACGGCCATCTTCAACGTCAGCTCCACCGTGACCGCGCGAATGATCTGGGTGCAGCCGCAGCGCACGGCCGGATTCGGTCCTCCGGGAAGTCTGGTGCTTGCCGGCAGCGCTTCCGGCGCTCCCGCGGGGACAGGAGTGGTGCTGTCGTGGCGGAATCTGAGCACCCAGGGACCGTGGGTCACCGAGGCCTGGGCGCCGCCGCCGGACGCCTCCGGCATCTGGTACAACTCGATCGTCAACGCAAACTCATTCCAGCAGTACGAGGTCTACGTCACGTACAGCGGCTTCCAGTCGGTGCACTGCATTTACCAGGGCACGGACAACATTACGTGGTGCTAAACCCAGGTGGAGGACAGACAATCCTGTCTGTCCTCCTTCACTTCACTCTCACGAACCTCGCTCCCGGCAACGCCCGAATCCAACCTCCCAGCTCCAATTGCAGCAACGCCTCCGGCGGTGCCGCGAGCGCATCGACGTGCGTGCCTTCATCGAAGCTGAGACGTTCCAGCACTTCGCGCAGCGGCGGCTTCAGGTGCTTCGGGTGGTGTTGGCGCTACATGCAAATGGCCGGGAAGCTCTTCGAGGATGTCGTTCACGTCGTGGACGAGCTTCGCGCCGTACTGAATGAGCCGATGCGGACCTTCCGAGCCCGCGGAGAAGATCGAGCCGGGGACGGCGAAGACTTCGCGGTTCTGCTCCGCCGCCATGCGCGCAGTGATCAGCGATCCGCTGCGTCGCGTCGCCTCGACGACGACCGTGCCGAACGCGAGTCCGGAGATCACGCGGTTGCGAATCGGAAAGTGCTCGCGCTTCGGCGGCGTCTCCGGCGGAAACTCCGTCACGATCACGCCTTTCTCTTCGATGCGCTTGAAGAGCCGCGCGTGCGAGCGCGGATAGATCACATCGATCCCTGTGCCGAGGACGGCGATCGTCTTGCCGCCGGCTTCGAGTGCGGCGAGATGCGAGGCAGCATCGACGCCGCGCGCGAGTCCCGACACCACCGCGACGCCGGCGGAGGCGAGCTTGCCGGCGAGATGATGGGCGGCGTTGATCGCGTACGGCGACGCGCGGCGCGAGCCGACCATCGCCACGCTCGGCTGTGCGAGCAAGGACACGTCGCCGCGGAAATGCAGCACCGGCGGCGGGTCGGCGATCTCGAGCAGCATCGGCGGATATTCGGGATCGATGCGCGTGACGACGCTCGCGCGCAACTGCGCGACGCGTTCTTGCACGGCGAGCGATCGTAACGGCTTCTTTACCTCGTCGGCCTGCTGCGCGGTTACGCTCAGCAGGCCTTGCAGAAGTTGGGGTGACGCGTTGCAAGCGCTCTCGACGGAATCGAACGCCTCCAGCAGCAGGCGGGTTCGATTCGGAGTCAGAAACGGGAGCAACGACAACGCGATCCACAGATCGCGGGCAGGGGAGTCGTTCATATGCGTTGGTGCCGGGAGAGTGCGAGTCGCGGACGGGCGTCCACGGACGGTGGGAACCCGCGCAGTATAATCGCCGCACTCTCATCAGCCAACGTGCCGTTCCAGAAGGAGATGAAATGAGGCGGGCGTTCACCGCGACGACGTTGTCGATCCTTCTTTTCATGGTGATTCTCTTCGGCTGCCGCTCGAGCGGCGACACGGAGAAAGCCGAGACGCAGAAGCAGTTCGGCGTCCGGATGGCAAAGATGAATCTCTGGCGCGAGGCGATGTTCCGCTTCAAGCGCGCCATCGATATGGACCCCAACGACGCGATGGCCCACAACAATCTCGCCGTCGCTTACGAGGCCAACGGAGACTTCGACAACGCGGCGAAGGAATACCGCGAAGCGCTGCGCCTCGACCGCGCCAATCAGTACATTCAGAAGAACTACAGCCGCTTCGTCGAGTTCACGCAGAAGGCGAAGAAGCGGCAGCAGCAACCGGCCGGCGCCGCGACCTCGACGACAGGCAGCACGACGCCGACCACCCTGACCGGCACCGGCTCGTCCGGCGTTCCGGAACCGATGATGCCGCCGCCGCCGTCGATCGACACGGCCGGCACGGCGCCGCCGCCACCCCCACCCCCGCCGCCGCTCCCAAGCCTCGGAACGCCGGCGTCCTCGCCGGCTGATCAGGCGGCGTCCCGCCGCCTCGGAGACCTCCAATGAAACGACTTGCTATCGCTCTCGCGCTGCTCGTCCCGCTCACCGCGTTCTCCGGCGTCATGGAAGTGAAGCTGAAGCTGCCGGTCAAACCGAAGCTGCAGATCGTAGGCGACGAAAAGATCGCCGTCGCGCCGTTCATCATCGCCTCGCGCGGTGAGAAGAAGAACGACCGCGCGGCAAAGGTCGACGTGCAGCAGGAGTTCAATCGCTACCTGCGCAAGCAGCTGACGAAGTCGACCAAGCTCCGTCTCGCCGACGTGCCGCAGACGCGCCTTCCGGGAAACGACATGAAGACGCTCCAGGCCGCGCGCGATTACTGGAAGGAACTCGGCGCGCGCACCGGCGCGGACTTCATCGTCAGCGGCATCGTCGACTTCGACATCAATGACAAATCGGGATATCGCACCGAGGAGTACACCTCGCCGGCGGACGGCCGGACGTTTTACCGGCAGGTGCTGGTCGAGTCGACCGGCTTCGTGTTCGACATCGACCTCGCGGTCTTCAACGCCGACACCGGCGAGCTGGTGATCGAAGAGAACTTCCGCGACTTCAAGGAATTCGACCAGCGCAACTACGACGAGATCCTCGGTCTCTTCGAAAACCTGCGCGCGCTCGAAGGTCAGCTCGTCGGCATCTTCGTCTCCTCGGAGACTTCCGCCGCGCGTTACGTCTTCACCGAATGAGATCGGTCATGACAGCCCCTCACCCGGCCTTCGGCCACCCTCTCCCCGCGCGGCGGGGAGAGGGGCGCTCGCGGCGCGGTTGCATCGAGAGCCCTTCTCCCCGCTTGCGGGGAGAAGGTGCCCGAAGGGCGGATGAGGGGTTTCGATTGAGTCGGAGGCTTGCATGAAACGAGTCGTCATCCTCCTCATCCTCACGTTCCTCGCCGCCGCGCCGGCGTATCCGTTCGGGCAGAACAAGATCGTCTACGACACGTTCAAATGGAGCGTCTACCACTCCACGCACTTCGACTTCTATTTTTACGAAGAAGAGCGCGATCAGCTCCAGCGCGTGGTCGACATCTCCGAGAGCGCGTATCTCGATCTCTCGCAGAAGTTCAACTTCCAGATCTCGAAGAAGATCCCGATGATCTTCTACCACACGCATTCGGCGTTCGAGCAGACCAACGTCATGCTCAACTTCGTCCCCGAGGGCGTGGGCGCGTTCGCCGAGCCGATCAAGAACCGCATGGTTCTGCCGATCGACATGCCGGACGAAGAACTGCTCGAGCTCATCCGCCACGAGCTCACGCACGTCTTCGAGTACGAGATCCTCTTCCAGGGAAAATTCGGCAAGAACCTCACCGCCAATCCGCCGCAGTGGCTGATGGAAGGCCTGGCCTCGTTCATGGGCGAGGATGAAGACTCGCGCGACCGGATGGTGCTGCGCGACGCGGTGGTCAACGACCGCATCCCGCGCATCACCTACAACCCGCAGGGCTTCTTCGCGTATCGCTTCGGCCACGCGGTGTTCAAGTACATCGTCGAGCAGTATGGATACGAGGGGCTGCGCGACTTCGTTTACGAATACCGCAACACTCTCGGCAGCAGCGTCGATCGCGCGCTCAAGCGCGCGTTCAACCTCACGCCCGACGAATTCGACACGAAGCTCCGCAGCTGGCTGCGCAAGCAGTACCTGCCGGCGCTGATCGCGAAGGGCGAGCCGCAGGAGTACGGCGATCCGTTCAAGATCGATCCCGACCGGCCGAGCGATGAGATCGCGCCCGCGCCGTCGCCGTCGGGCGATCTGCTCGTCGCCTTCACCGACTACAAGCAGGACGTCGACCTCGTCCTCTTCAACATCCCCGACCGCAAGCTGCTCAAGAACCTGACGGCCGGCTACACCAACCGCTACGAGTATCCGATCGTGCAGTCGTACACGACCGGCCCGGTGATGGGACGCGACGTCGCGTTCGCGCCGAACGGCGACCAGGTCGCGTTCTTCGTCCGCAAAGAGCGCGGCCGCAACCTGCTGCTCATCAATCCGCTCACCGGCTCGATCATCCGCTCGATCCCGATGCCCGCGGTCGAGCAGCAGCTCTCGCCGACGTACTCGCCCGACGGCCGCAAGATCGCCTTCGCGGCGATCCGGGGCAATCAGAGCGACATCTTCCTGTACAACGTCGAAGACGGCTCGATCGCCAATGTCACGAGCGATCCGTTTTACGACGGCGCGCCCGTGTTCTCGCCGGACGGCCAGTGGCTCGTCTACTCCTCAGTCGGCGAGCAGTACGCGAAGCTGTACAAGCTGAATCTCTCCAATCCGAAAGAGCGCTATCAGCTGACCACCGGCGAGTGGAACGACATCGACGCCTGGTTCAGCCCGGACGGCAAGCGGATTTTCTTCTCCTCGGACAAGCAGACCGGACGCAACGTCGGCGCGGCGATGGACACGCTCGAAGCGGCGGAGAACGCCGCGCGCCGCGAAGGCGACACGAAGCCGGTCGACAAGACCAACTTCGCCGCGTTCAACATCTACTCGCTCAATCTCGAGAGCGGCGACCTGCTGCAGTACACGGACGTCGTCGGCGGCTGCTTCAATCCGCTCGTCTTCACCGGCGCGAACAACCGCGAGCGCATGGTGTTCACGTCGTTCTACAAAGGACAGTGGCGCCTCTACTCGACGACGACCGACAAGCCGCTGCACGAGGCGGAGAAGACGACGCTCGCCTCGGCGCCGATCAAGCCCGAGGAGCGGTCGGTGTTCAAGGCCACTTCGGAGTTCTTCATCGATGAGGAGAAGATCGAGAAGACGCGCGGTTTCAAGCTCTTCATCGACGACGTGCAGGTCAACGCCGGCGTCACTTCCGATCAGCTCTTCGTCTCGCGCTCGACGATCTTCATGAGCGACATGCTCGGCGACCGCCGCTTCATCGCGTCGCTCGACTCGGTGTCGACGTTCTCCAACTTCGACTTCCTCTACATGAACATCCGCAAGCGCTGGAACTGGGGCGCGCGGTTGTTCGACAACCGCTCGTTCTATTTCACACAGGACGAGAACACGCTCGAGCTGGACCGCCGGCAGCTCTATCGCCAGACCGGACTCATGGGCCTGCTCAGCTATCCCCTCACGCGCTATCACCGCTGGGACACCGGCGTCGGCTATCTGAGCCGGGACTACTTCTATCCCGACTTCTCGATCGGCCAGTACGTGCATCGCCGCGACAACTTCCCGATCGCGTCGACGACGTTCAGCGGCGACAGCGCGGTGTGGAAATTCTTCGGCCCGATCTCGGGACGCCGCTACGAGCTCAGCGCGTCGGTGGCTCCGGACGTGAAGGACGGCGGGCTGTTGACGTCGGATCTGACGGTGGACTTCCGCCAGTACTTCCAGATCAGCGCGCGCACGCTGCTCGCGGCGCGCGTGTTCGGGGCCTGGTCGGACGGCAACGCGCCGAACGTCTATTACTTCGGCGGGCTGAACACGCTGCGCGGATATGACTTCCGCACGCTGATCGGACAGCACGCCGGGTTCGCGAATTTCGAGTTCCGCTTCCCGCTCGTCGACGTCCTGGCGACGCCGCTGATCACGCTGCAGCAGATCCGCGGCGTGCTGTTCATGGACATCGGCGCCGCGCACTTTGAAGGCCAGCCGTTCGCATTCATGCGCGAAGGCCGCCTGGCCGACGCGAAAGCCGCCATCGGCTGGGGCTTCTCGTTCCAGTTCTGGGGCCTCCAGCTCAACTGGGACTTCGCGAAGCGGTATGACTTCAAGGACACGGACGGCGGGTTCAGGACGAGTTTCTGGATTGGGGAGACCTTCTAGGACTGATAGGACTTCTAGGACGTCGTAGGACGTCCTAGAACTGTCCTACGATGTCCTACTACGCGGCGCGTGGCGCACGCCTGCGGTCTGCGATGGTCTCTCTTAGAAACTTCAGCAGCGCCTTCTCCTCCACCGACAGCCCGTTCTTCGCGACCGGATTTCCCTTGCGCGTTTTGCGCAGGGTCTCGAACGGCCGCCCGAGCATGTACTCGTCGAGGAGTCGCGGGCAGATGTAGGACGAGCGGCAGACGGCGGGTGTGTTGCCGAGCTGCTCGGCCGTCACGGTGATGGCTTTGCGGATGCGGCGCTTGCGCTCCGCTTTGCTCGCGCCCTGTTCCTGCATCGCCAGCGCGATCGAACAGAGGAGCGTGCCGGCCCAGGTGCGGAAGTCTTTCGCGGTGAAGTCGCGGCCGATGATCGACTGGATGTAGTCGTTGACGTGGCGGTCCTTCACGGCGAACAGCTCCTTGCCGCGCCGCTTCTTCAACTGCTCGATGATCGCCGCCACTTCCGCATCGCGGATGGCGCGCTTCTGCTTCTTCCGCCACTTGCCGACGTAGTCGAACAGCACCATGTCGCCGTCGACCTTTACGTGCGAGCCTTTGATCGTCGACAGGCCGTACGTCGACTCCGACTTTGCGCTCTTCTCGTTGCCGATGCGGAAGAACCCCTGATCGATGAGGCGTACCATCGACGCCAGCACGCGCTGCCGGTCGAGATCGTCGCCCTGCAGATCGCCGCGCACTTTGCGGCGCAGCGCCGGGAGCGACTCGCCGAACTCCACCACGCGCTTGAACTTCTCGTCCTCGCGCTGCGCGCGGAAGCGCGGATGGTAGAGGTACTGCGTGCGTCCCTTCTTGTCGACGCCGACGGCCTGCAGCGGCGCGGTGTCGCCGCGGGCGATGCGCACGTCCCGCCACGCCGGCGGAATGCGCAGCCGGGCGATCCGGGCGAGCACTTTGTTGTCGGTGACAGTTCGCGCCGTCGGGAAGACGATACGAGAAGCCGGACTCCTTCGTGCCTTCGCGCCGGATGCCGTGAAGGTCGAGGTACCACCGGCGTCGAACGCCCTTGGTCGGCATCGCCGCGCAATTCTGCGAGAATGATGCCTCTTGACGCTGACCTCGCAGCAGCGGGCGCTGGTCTGGATCACCGCTCTTCTCGTCGCCCTCACGCGCCTCTACGCGCTCGCGCGGACGCCGTGGGACTGGGACGAAGTGCAGTTCGCGATGGGCGTGCGCGACTACAGCACCGGCCTTCCGTTTCATCATCCGCATCCGCCCGGCTTTCCGATCTACATGCTCGCCGCGAAGATCGTCCGGCCGCTCGCCGGCAGCGACTTCGGCGCATGCCAGACGATCGTCTTCCTCGCCGCGTGCGCGCTCTTTCCGTTGGCGTTCTTTCTCGCGCGCGAGCTGAAGCTTCTCATTCGCGACCTCGTACGGCGGCGCGCTGCTGTTCGTCTTTCTGCCGAACATCTGGTTCTTCGGCGGCACGGCATTCAGCGACATCCCCGGCCTCGCGGCGCTCCTCGCCGCGGCGCTGATGCTCCTCCGCGGCCGCCACAGCCCGCGCGCATTCTTCGCCGGAGCGGCGCTTCTCGGCATCGCCGCCGGCGTTCGTTCGCAGGCGCTGCTCATGGGCTGCGCGCCGTTTCTCGCCGCGGCATGGTGCCATCGTCGCTCATGGCTTCGTGTCGTCGCCGCGGGCATGATCGTGATCGTGATCGCCGGCGCGTGCTACGTGGGCGCGGCGCTGGCGTCGGATTCGATCGACGGCTATCGCACCGGCCTCGATACGACGAAGGATTGGGTGCGCAAGCACGACGCGTATTTCAGTCCCGGCCGGCCGTCGCTCGGGACGTTGACGGAGCGCTATTTCGTGCGGCCGCTCGTCGACGGACAGCGGCTGGCGATCGCGCTCTCGCTTCTCGCCGCCGCGGGACTGCTCGCGGGATTCTTCCGCGCGCGGGCCGGCGTCTGGATGGCGATGGCGATCTTCTTTCCCTTCGCCCTCTTCGCGTGGCTGATGCTCGACTACAAATCCATCCATCGCTACTCGACGGCGTATGCATTTCTTTACGCGATTCTCGCGGCGCATGCGATCGGCGTCGCGGTGATTCCGCTGCGGCGGTTCGCGATGCACGCGCAGCTCGCGCTTGTCGGCGCGCTCGCGGCGGCATGCGCGTGGTGGACGTTTCCCGCGGTGCGTGACGTGCGAAGCAGCGTGTCGCCGCCGGTCGCTGCGCTGTCGTGGGCGCGCGATCACATCGCGCCCGGCCGCACCATTTGGATCGACGAGACGCTGCGGCCGTGGTCGGAGTATTTTTTCGAGAATCGCGGCGTCGGCGCCGTTCCGGACCGCGCGAAACTGCCGCCGGGGCAGGCGGGTGATCTCTTCGTGACCGAGGAATTGGAGCCCGGCGCGGCGGCCTCGTTCCGGCGGTTGCGCGGACGCGCGTGGAACGTAGCCCGCCGGCGCTACTTCGAGACGAGCGTCGTGCCGCTGCCGAATCTGTGGGTCTTCGGCGATGGCTGGCACGCGCAGGAATCCGACGGCGAGTTGGTGTGGCGGTGGATGGGATTGCGCAGCGAAGCGCTGCTGCAGCCGCTCCAGGGACGCGCGCGCCTGGCGATGACGCTCGCCGCGGCGGGCGGGACGAACCCGGATGTCGAAGTGCGGCTCAATGACGCGTTGCTCGCGCGCTTCCGTGTCACACCGCAACTCCGCGAGTACGCGTGGGTGGTGGACGCGCGAAGCGATGCGCCGAACCGGCTCGTCATCGTATCCTCCGAGGCTGTGAATCTGGCGAAGCAGGGAATCTCGGGAGATGTGCGCGACCTCAGCGTGCAGGTGACGGCGCTTTCATGGCAGCCGATGCGATGACCCAGACGCAGAAGCGGATCGTGCTGGCGCTGACGATCGTCATCGCGCTGACGCGCCTCTTCGCGATCGCACACTCGATGTTCGACTGGGACGAAGGTCTTTTCACCTTGGGCGTGCGCGAGTACAACGTCATCCAATACCGCCCGCACCCGCCCGGCTATCCGCTCTTCATCGCCGCGGCGAAGGTCTTTCAGCTCGCCGGCATCCCTGCGTTTCGCGCGCTGCAGGCCGTCGTCGTCCTCGGCGCGGTCTCTCTCTTTCCCGTGCTCTTCTTCCTCGCGCGCGAGATCGGCTTCGACTTCAACACCTCCGTTTGCGGCGCGGTGATCTTCTCGTTTCTGCCCAACGTCTGGGTCTACGGCGGGACCGGCTTCAGCGACGTTCCCGGCGTGGCCATCGGCCTCCTTGCGTGCGCGTTGCTCTTGCGCGGGCGGTACGACCCGCGCGCGTATCTCCTCGGCGCGATCGCGCTCGGAATCGCGGCCGGCTTCCGTCCGCTGAATCTCGTCCTCGGCATAGTGCCGGCGCTCCTGGCGACGTACGCGCGCATCCGCCAATCCGCCGGCGCCGTCGTCCTGGCGATTCTCCTCGGCGGCGCGATCGCCGGCGGCAGTTACGCCGGAGCGGCGCTGGCGTCGGGACCGTTCGAGGACTACGCGAACGTCGTGCGCATCCAGAGCAAGTACGTGCGCGACGTCGACTCGTATCACAACCCCCATCGCGCGCCGCTCGGCGAAATGGCGAAGATCTTTTTCGTCTGGCCCGTGGATCAGCATCAGCGGATGACCGGCCTGGCATTGCTCGCGGTGATCTCGCTCATCGCGGCGATCGTGAGAAAGAGACTCCCGCCTCTCTTGACGTTCGCGATCTTCACGCCGCTGGCAATCCTGTCGTGGCTGAATCTCGACTTCGCCACCGCGGCGCGCTACGCGATCTCGTACATGGCCTTGCACGCACTGCTCGCTGCCGATGCGCTCGGACTTTTCACCCAACGACGGCCGCTCCTGCAGGGGCTGCTCTGCGCCGTCGTGGCCGCGGTCTTCGCGGTCTGGACGTGGCCCGCACTGCGCCTGCAACGCACGACCGACTCGCCGCCCGCCGCGGCGCTCCATTGGATTCAGCAGAACGTGCCGGCGGGCGAGAAGGTGTACGTGCACGGCGGCATCGGACCGGTGGCGCAGGCGATGCTCGGCGAGCGGCCGAACACGATTTACTACGATGAGCCTTCGCAGATCTCGCTCCTGGCGGGCGAGGCGTGGGTGCTCGATCTGCACGAGGTTGAGAACGGCCAGAGCTTCCTCTGGAAGCACTCGAACCCACTCTGGAAAATCATCCGCCGCCGCAATTTCGAATCCTCGGTCGGACATGTCTCGTCGCAGGTCCTGTTCGGCGAAGGGTGGTACGGCGACGAAGGGCCGTTCCGATGGATGAGCGGGGAATCCGCGTTGCAGCTGTCGGTGCTTCGCGGGAACGGGAAACTGCACATGCGGCTCTACGTCCCGCAAAGCGGGCTGTCGTCGCCGCCCACCATCGAAGTGCGCATGAACGGCGCGACGATCGAGCGATTCAGCGGATCGTCCGCCGACATCGAGAAGTCGTGGGTCGTTCCGTCGCGCACGGACGCTCCGAACGAGCTGCGGATTCTCACCAGCGCGACGGTGAATCCCGCCAAACTCGGCGGCTCCGGCGACACGCGCGACCTCGGCCTGCGCCTGGACTCGCTCTCATGGACGCCGGTGCAGTAAAACGCGTCTGGATCGCGACCGCGCTGATCGCGATCACGCGCTGGCTCGCGCTCTCGCGGACGCTGTGGGATTGGGACGAAGCGCTGTTCGTGCTCGCGGTGCGCGACTACGACGTGAGCCTCTATCATCCGCAGCCGCCCGGCTTCCCGCTCTTCATCGCCCTCGCGAAGCTGCTTCCGTTTCACGACGAGTTTCACGCCCTGCAGGCCATCGTGTTCGTCGCTTCGCTGTTCGTGTTCCCCGCGGCGTACTTTCTCGCGCGCGAGCTCGGCGCGACGGACTTTGTCGCCTTCGCCGGCGCGCTGCTCCTGGCGTTCCTGCCGAACGTCTGGTTCTACGGCGGCACCGCGTTCAGCGACGTGCCCTCGCTGGCGCTGGTGCTCGTCGCGTGCGCGCTGCTGCTGCGTCGAACCCCGCGATCCATTCTGATCGGCGCCATCGTCCTCGGCATCGCCGCGGGATTCCGTCCGCAGAATCTGATCATCGGATTCGTGCCGTTCCTGCTGGCATTTTTCCCGCGAGTGGTGCGCGCCTCCGGCGCGCCTTCGGGCGGGGGCACGCCGGAGGCGCGCGCTACTCCGGTCATTGCAGCGTTCCTCACGTTGGCGATCGTTGTCATCAGCTACGGCGGCGCCGCGGCGGCAAGCGGCGGCTGGAGCGGGTACCGCGATGTGCTCGCGGAGCACGAGCACTACATCCGCACGACCGATTCGTTTCTCGCGCCGATCCGCCCGTCGCTCGTTTCGCGTCGCCGACGATTTCTTCCTCCGCCCGTTCCGCGCGCCGGCGATCAACATCACGCTCATCGTGCTCGGCGCGATCGCGCTCGTGCGCCGCCGAAAGTACGTGCTGCTCGCGATCGCGATCTTCGCCCCCTTCCTGATCTTCGCCTGGCTCTATCTCGACTTTCATTCCACGAGCCGCTTCTCGATCGGCTACATGCCGATGTTCGCGATCCTCGCCGCGGATGGAATCGACGCGCTGCGCAAGGTCCGTGCGTTCGCGCTCGCCGCGGTTGCGCTGCTGATGATCGTGTGGACGTGGCCGGCGCTGCGGATCGTTCATTGCACGGCGTCGCCGCCGGTCGCGGCGCTCGAATCCGTGAGAGGGAAGCGCGTCTATGTCGATCCGCGCCTCGGTGCGCACGCCTCGGTGCTGCTGCGTGACGTTCGCGACGTGAACCTGTTTCCGAAGCAGCACGACGGAGTGGTGCTGCGAGAAGGGCCGGGTGCGGTCAACTTCACGCGCGACCGCGCGCGACTCGCTGGAATCGCGCGCGAACGCTACTTCGAAGTATCGGTTAACCCGAAGTGATCAGGGGCGGAACTCGATCGTCTGCGGCAGCCACGTCTTCACGCGCTTCCCGTCCTTCTGCGGCGGCGAGAAACGCGTCGCGCGCATGGCACGTTTCGCGGCGTCTTCCAGACCGAAGCGCGGATCGCCGCGCAGCACGCGCACGTCCGTCACCTGTCCCGACTCGTTGATGAACGCGCTGAGAATGATCGTCGCGGCGATCTTCTGCTGCCGCGCGATGAGCGGATAGACCGGCGCGATCGGACGGAGCGGTTTCGGCAGCGCGTCGAGCGCGCCGACCTCGATGACGTCGCCTTCGCGCACCGTCGCCACCGCGGGCGTCGGAATGCTCACCGCGGGCGCGGGTGCCTGCGTTTGCGTGACTTGCTGCACGGGTGCCGGCGCCGGCTCCGGCGTCGTGTCGCGGCGCTGCGAATCGAGCTGCGACGCCGAGATCGCGGGGCGGTCTTCCGCGGGTGTGACCTGCACCGGCGGCGCCGAGATGACCGGCGCATTCTTCGGCTGCTGCTTCTTCAGTTCGGCCATGAACTGATCCTGCAGCTTCATCATCTCGGCCTGCATCTTGGCCTTCACCGCGTCTTCGAACGCTTTCTTCTGCGCCTCGGCATCCCCGGCCGTCCCTGTCGCGGGCGCGGTCGTCGTCGATGCCGACGCGACGACCGGCTCCGAGATCACGCGCGGCTGCACCGGCGGCGGAACGGTTGCCGCCGCGGCGACGGCGGGCTGCGCCGCGGGAGTCTTCGGCTTGAGCGCAAAGTACGCGCCTCCCGCGACGAGCGCGAGCAGCAACACCGCGGCAATCGCCAGCGGCGCTTTGCTCTTCTTCGGCTGGTCGATCGCCGTGAACATCGGTGCGTGGTCGACCGCCGCGGCGCGTGGCGCGGACACCGCCTTCGGGGCATCCACGTACGGCGCGATGTTGACCTTCGTTTCCTTGTCGCGGTCCAGCGCCTCGCTTTCCATCTCTTTCTTCAGCAGGTTGCTGAGATAGAACGCGAGGTTGAACGTCGTCGCCGAGTATTTGCCGCCGTGCGCGAGCGCGGAGAGAGCCTGTTTCATGTCGCCCATCGACGCGTAGCGCATCGACGGATCGAGATTGAACGACTTGTCGAGAATGACGCGGATGTCGTCCGGCATCGGCGTGCCGGTCATCGTCTTCGCCGCGCGCACCGCCGCGCCGAATGCGCTCGCCGTCGCGGCATCGGGCGGCTCCTGTCCGGTGACGAGCAGGAAGAGAATCGCGCCCATCGAATAGACGTCGGCGTTCTTGATCGCCGCGCCGTTGCGCGTTTCGGGCGCGAAGTAGCGGGCGATGTCGCTGGTGATCTTCTGATCGCTGAGCGACGCCATGAGTCCGTTGCCGAGCTGCTGGCCCGCGACGCGGATCTCGCCGTCGTCGGTGATCCAGATGAATTGCGGAATGAGCGCGCCGTGCGAGAGGCGCTGGCCGCCGCCGTCGCGGAGCTCCGCGATGGTCGCGAGCGAGAGCGCGATCTTTTCGGCGATGATGATCGCCTGATCGATCGGCAGCGGATTCGGCGCGACGCCGTTGCCGCCGCGCGCGCGGTCGATGATGTGCCGCAGCGAGCGCCCGCCCGCGTAGCCGTAGGCGATGTAGGGAACGCCGTCGATCACGCCGACGACCTGATCGCGTGCGAACGAGGTGCCGCTCAGCTGCGGCAGCAGCTGTTCGACGCGCTGCGCATTCGCCGCGATCTCCGCGCGATTGCCGCCGGAAAGCCGCCGCAGCGCGACGGTCGTTCCGAGCTGACCGCCCTCGATGCGCCCCGCCCGCCAGAGATCTCCGAGCGAGTCGGTCTCGAGCTTCTTGAAAAGAATGTACGGACCGAACTGATCGTACGGCTTGTTCCGCGCAGCCATGGTGATTTCGGACCCCCGAGTTTGTGTGTGAGGAAAGATACCAGAAATGCCGGTTGCGCAGGTGCGCGGTCGCGCGGTTATCGCGTGCCCTGCGCCCGCTTATCCCGGAAATACTGCCTCTGATACTTCTCCACGTTCGCGTTGTGCTCGTTGATGTTCGTGGCGAAGACGTGTGAGCCGTCGTTGCGCGCGACGAAGTAGAGATAGGGCGTCGTCGCGGGAGCGGAGGCGGCGCGGAGCGAGGCGAGGCCGGGGTTTGCGATGGGGCCGGGGGGGAGGCCGGGCTTGCGGTAGGTGTTGTACGGCGAGTCGACTTGCAGGTCGGCTTTGCGGATGTTGCCGTCCCAGCGATTCGCGAGCTTGAGCGCGTAGATCACGGTCGGATCGGCGCCGAGGAGCATGTGCTTGTCGATGCGGTTCCGGTAGACCGAGGCGACGATGGGGCGCTCTTGCGGCTGCTGCGCTTCCGTCTCCACGATCGACGCGAGCGTCACGGTTTGATGCACATTCAGCCCGTTGCTGATCAGCGCGATCTCGCCGCCCCAGTGCTGGCGGAAATTCGCGACCATCGCCTTCGCGATCGTCGCCGCGGGCGTGCCGGGATCGAACTTGTACGTGTCGGGGAAGAGATAGCCCTCGAGTGACTCCGCTTCGGGTGCGATGTCATGCACGAGGTCCGCTTCGCCCGTCACCTTCTTCCACTCTTCCTCGGTTCCGAGCCCCTCGGCGGAAAAGAGCTTCGCGATCGCGAAGCGATCGAGGCCTTCGCGGATCGTGATCGTCTTCAGCACCACGTCGCCGCGCACCAGCTTGTCGATCACATCGATCGGCGAGAGCGGCTTGTTGAATTCGTACACGCCTGCCTTCATCGAGTCGCGCGCGCGGGCGAGCTTCATGTAGACGAGCGGCACCCATTCGTCGCGCAGCACGCCTGCTTTTTTCAGCGACTGCAGGATGCTCGACGTCCGCTGGCCGCGGCGTACTTCGACGCGCTTCGCCGGTTCGGAATAGCCCTTGTACGGCGAGTTCAGCGCGCGCCAGAAAAACCAGCCGCCGCCGGCGGCGAGCAGGAGCGCGAAGACTCCGATCGTGAGCAGCGACTGCAGCACCTTGCGGCAGCCGCGCTTCGAACCGGCGCGGCGTGCTATGACGGCCTCCCGGCTGTTGCTGATGTCGACCTGCGGTCGAGATAGGACTGAAGGATCACGGCAGCCGCATGCATGTCGATATCTTTCTGCGCCTCGCGGCGATTGCGTCCCGCGTCGCGCAGCCGTTCCATCGCTTCGACCGTGGAGAGACTCTCATCCCAGAGCACGACCTGTTTGCAGGTTCTCTGCCGCAGCGCGTCCGCGAAATCGTGGAACTTTTGCTCGTTCGCGCTGGCGTGCGTGCGTTTCGGAATGCCGACCACGAACGTCTCGGCCTCGAGCTCGCGCCCGAGGCGCTCGAGCTTCGCGAAGATGTCCCCCTCGTTGCGGAGCACCGAGTGCGGCGTGGCCACGACGCCTGAGTCGCTGACGGCGATGCCGATGCGGCGGGCGCCCAAGTCGATTCCGATGACGGACACGGCGTGGATTGTAGAATGCCCGTTCCATGAAAAACTTCAACCTCGACGCCATTCTCGAGGCAATGCTGAAGATTTCGGATCGGGTCTCCGATCTGAACTTCTCCGTCGGCCGGCCGCCGCAGGTGGAGATCGACGGGCAGCTCGCGCCGGTGAACTTTCCGAACCTGCCCCGGCTCACGCCGTTCCAGACGGAGATGATCGCGCTGCACATGCTGCGCGGCGACCGCGAGCTGACGCGGACGCTGCTGACGAACGGCAGCGTCGACCTGTCGTACTCGATCCCGCAGAAGACGCGCTTTCGCGTGAACATCTTCTCGCAGCGCGGCACGTACGCGATCGTGCTGCGCGTCATCCCCGAGGGCGTGCCGACGCTGGAATCGCTGAAGATGCCGAGAGAGGTGCACAACGTCGGCAAACTGAAGAACGGCATCGTGCTGGTCACGGGGCCGACCGGCTCCGGCAAGTCGACCACGCTCGCGGCGATCATCCATCAGATCAACCAGGAAAACGCGTATCACATCATCACCATCGAAGATCCCGTCGAGTACATGCACAAGCACATCAAGTCGACGGTGAACCAGCGCGAGCTCGGCTCGGACACGAAGACCTTCTCGCTGGCGCTGCGCGCCGCGCTGCGCCAGGCGCCCAAAGTCATCCTCATCGGCGAGATGCGCGACGTCGAGACCATCGAGATCGCCATGGAGGCCGCGGAGACCGGGCACCTCGTGCTCTCTACGCTGCACACCATCGACGCCGCGAAGACGATCGATCGCATCGTCGGCGTTTTCCCGAAAGACCAGGAGCAGCAGATCCGCACCCGCTTCTCGCAGTCGTTCCGCTACGTCCTCTCGCAGCGGTTGTTGCCGAAGACCGGCGGCGGCCGCATCGCCGCGCTGGAGATCCTCAAGTCGACCATGCGCACGCGCGACTACGTCGTGCGCGGCGAGTCGGAAGGGCGCTCGCTCATCGACGCCATGCACGACGGCTCGGTCGACGGCATGCAGACCTTCGACGACGAGATCGAGAAGCTCTGGCAGAAGAGCGTCATCTCCAAAGAGACCGCGCTCGCCTACGCGACGAACCCGACGAACCTCGCCCTTCGCATGACCGACGACCCTGAATCGCAGACGGAGCCGGAAGGCGAGTCGATGCTGTCGATGCTGGAGTAACGATGATCAAGATTACGTGTACGACCTGCAGCAAGGCGCTCTCGATCGACGAGACGAAGATCGGCGCGCGCGTCGTGACGTTTCCCTGTCCCGCGTGCAAGACGAATCTCACCGTCGACGGGCGCGAGTATCAACATGGCGCGGCGTCCGCCGCGCCTGCGCCGCAGCAGGAAGATCATCAGGACGAGTTCGGAGAGAAAGCGCTGATCGTCGGCGCGGATGATCCGGCGCTGCGCCAGGCCGTGAAGCTGATCGGCTACCTGCCGGTGCATCAGGCGGAAGCGAAAGCCGCGCGCGACTACTACATGCAGGAGTTCCCGCAGGTGGTGCTCATCCATCCCGCGCAGCTCACGCCGCCGCCGGTCGACACGATGAGCCCGATGATCTCCCTCGTCCCCGCCGACCGCCGCAAGTCGTTCTTCATCCTCGTCGCCGACGGCCTGCGCACCCTCGACGGCAACGCCGCGTTTCTCTACGGCGTGAATCTCGTCGTGGCGAAAAAAGATCTCGCCCAGTTCCCGCAGATCTATCGCGACGCAAACAGCGCACACGTGCGCTTCTACGCGAGCATGAATGCGGTGTTTCGGGAGAAGCAGTTGTTGTAGATAGGATTGTATTTGGTACTCCTAACCCCCATCTCCTAATCCCTACACACAAAAAAAAGCGCACCCCGCGTGGAGAGGTGCGCTTTCCGTTGGAACCTGGGATTGTGGACGCTACTGTGACTGCACGCCTTCCGGATACACGACGAACGTGCCGTCCGCGAAGATGATGTCGCAGTCGAACTTCGTCGTCACGGTGGAAGACGTCTGGCCGTCTTCCGCGCCGTCCTTGCCCTTCGACTCGATCGAGTACTGGGTCTGGCTCGAGCCGATGTCGTAGCCGTTGCCCCAGCCGTCTTTCGCCGGCAGGACTTTGATGTAGATCGGCGCCAGCATGCCGGCGATCCCGCCGATGGACTGATCGGGATCGAGGAACGACACGCCACCGACCGTCACACCCGCGGCCGAGTACGAGTTCGTATCCGTCGCGCGGGCCTCCCACGCGGTGGCGATGCTGCGCATATCGGCCATCGTCCGTTTCTGCTTCGACCGCTGCATTGCGGTGAGCAGGTTGGGGATGGCGATCGCCGCCAGAATGCCGATGATCGCCACGACGATCAGCAGCTCAATGAGGGTAAAACCTTTTTGCGTCCGTTTCATCGAGAACCTCCTTGGGACGCGCAAGGCCGCAATACTGGTACCGATGTGCCCGTTCGTGGAACCTGTTTCGTTACAGTAATTTAGTGAATGCCGTCGCAAACCGTCGCGACAGAATTTTGTCGCCGGGCGGCAATTTAGGTGACAAAGTTTGTCTGCTACTGCGTCTGCACTCCCTCGGGGTATTTCACGAAATTTCCATCCGAGTAAATGATGTCGCAGTCGAACTTCGTCGTGACGAGCACACTTCCCTGAGCTTCGGTCTCGTTGGCGCCGTCCTTCCCGAACGACTCGATCGCGTAGCAATGACCGCCGCAGCCGGTGCCGGTCGCGTATTTGTGGCCCCAACCGTCGATGAGCGGCACGCGGCGCATGTAGGTCCCTTCGATCAGCGGCCGGAGGCTGTCGATTCCGTTCGCTGTCGCGAGCGGCCAGGTGACGCCGGCGCCCGCGGCGGTGAACGCGTTCACGTCCGCGGCGCGCTCTTCCCACGCCATGGCCACCGCGCGCATGTCGGCCATCGTCCGCTTCTGTTTCGAGCGTTGGATCGCAGTCAGCAGATTCGGGATCGCGATCGCCGCCAGGATGCCGATGATCGCGACGACGATCAGCAACTCGATGAGGGTGAACCCGCGCTCTCTCCGCATCTCGTTTTTTCCTTCGCTTTGCCGTAAAAAAAGGCGCACCCCAAGCGAGGAGTGCGCCTCGAACAACTCCTCGTGGACGCTACTGCGACTGGACGCCTTCCGGATACACGACGAACGTGCCGTCTGCGAAGATGATGTCGCAGTCGAACTTCGTCGTCACCGTCGAGCTCGTGTTGGCGTCTTCGGCGCCGTCCTTACCCTTCGACTCGATCGAGTACTGGGTCTGGGTCGAGCCGATGTCGTAGCCGTTGCCCCAGCCGTCTTTCGCCGGCAGGACCTTGATGTAGATCGGCGACAGCGCTGAAACGAGCGACGCCGGGAGCGCCGTTGCCGGATCGAGGAACGACACGCCGCCGACCGTCAAACCCGCGGCCGAGTACGTGTTCGTGTCCGTCGCGCGAGCTTCCCACGCCGTCGCGAAGCTCCGCATGTCTGCCATCGTCCGTTTCTGCTTCGACCGCTGCATGGCGGTCAGCAGGTTCGGAATGGCGATGGCAGCGAGAATGCCGATGATCGCGACGACGATCAGCAGCTCAATGAGCGTAAAACCTTTTTGCCTTTTCGTCATTAATACCCTCCTTTTCCAAGGATCCTACTTAGGCAAGTCAGATACCGCTCGTGATCAGCGCAGAAGTGCTTTTTTCGCAGACACTTCCCGCGCCTAACCGATATTCAAACCGACACATTTTGAAAGCGGAATTCGGCCATTCTGACAAACTTTGTCACTTCTGGCGAGCCCAGGCGACCACGACGCGCTCGAGATATCCGACGCCGTTCATGAACCAGTCGAGGCGGATGCGCTCGTCCACGCGGTGAATCGCCGTCGACTGCGCGATGTCCACCAGATACGGCGAGACGCCGAAGCATTGCACCCCGCGCGGGCGCAGGAAGCGGCAGTCGCTCGTCGAGAGGTAGAGGATCTCGGAGCCCGCGGGGACGCCGTACGTGCGCTCCGCCTCGGCCGCGAGCAGCATCGCCAGCGGAGCGCTCGCGGACGACATCGGCACCGGTCCTTCCTTCTGCAGCACCTGCACGGAGATGCCGTACGGCTTTACGAGATCCGTCAGCCATTGCAGACGGGCATCCGGCAATTCGTCCGGCAGATTGAGCAGGACCGTCGTCATCTCGTATCCGCCTGCGGCCGACGGGATGGGCGCCTGGACGTACATCGAGTTCTGCAGCAGCTCGCGATACGAGAGCGCCAGCCGCCACAACTCTCCGCGGGCAATGGTGCCGTCGATATCCTCGAGGTACGGCTTCATGCCGATGCGCGTGGGCGCGACGTCGCGGAAGAAGCGGCGCACTTCCGGCAGCACGCGCGCCCGCTCCCTCGACGTGATGTACGGCTCGAGTGCGAGGCGCGCATCGACGAGCGCCTGCTTCTCCGGCGCGTGCAGCATCGTCCGGATCTGCTGCTTCGATCCGACCTCGATGCCGAAGTAGGTCATCCGCTCGCTGATCACTTCGGTGATGCCGCCTTCGTTGATCGCGGAGCCGATGCCTTCGAAGAGATCGGGCCGGTGCGCGAGCAGCCACTTCATTCCCTCGTTGCTGCCCTCTTCCTCTTCGGCGGTGGCGAGGAAGGCGATGTCATGCTCCGGCGGGCCGTTGCGATGCACTTTCGCGAGCGCGAGCAGCTCGCAGATGGCCATCGCTTTCATGTCCAGTGAGCCGCGCCCCCAGAGTTGATTGAGGTGGATGGTGCCGCTGAAGGGGGGGCGTCTCCACCCCGCGGGATCGGCCCTCACGACATCGATGTGATTGAGCAGCATGAGGCCCGCGCCGCTCTGTTTTCCGCGCACGCGGATGTAGACGTTGAGGCGATTCGGAGCCGACTCAATCAGCTCCGCCTTCAGGCCATGGCGCTCCGCGACCGCCGCCAGCCACCGCGCCCCCTTGGCAACCCCCTCGGCAGTCGACGTATCGATGCGCACGTAGTCGCGCAGCAGGAGGATCTCCGGCGTGATCGTTTCTTTTTTCGGGATGTATCGCAGGTCGCTTTGCAGCGCGTCCTGTTCCTCCTGGTTCCAGCGTACGAACGCGCCGACGGCGATGGCCAGAGCTCCGACCAGAATCGCCGCCGCGATGCGCTCGTTGCGATGGCGCCGGGTGATGGTCATCTTCGCCACGCCGCCGCCGCGATCAGCAGCACCGTCATGACGATCGAGATGACGAGCGCCCTCGCGGCGAGATCGTTGCGGTAGCGCATCGCCACGCGATGCTGTCCCGCCGGCACGATGATGCCCTGGTATCCGACGTTCGTGATCATCGGCTCCACGCGTTTCCCGTCGATCGTCACGCGCCAGTATTTGTGCGGTGTCACGCTCATCACGAGGAAGCCTTGCGTCTCCTCGTTGCCCTTCTCCCCGCTTGCGGGGAGAAGGTGGCCGGAGGCCGGATGAGGGGCTTTCCCTTCGCCGAGAGCGCCCCTCACCCGGCGCTCCGCGCCACCCTCTCCCCGCGGGGCGGGGAGAAGGGCAATCGGGGAAACATCCACATCGATCACCGCCGTATTCGCCGTCTCCCGCACGCCGCGCACGACGCCGCGCGCGGGCGTGAACGCTCCTCGCTTCACGAAGGCGGTGGTGAGCGGATAGCGGCCGGGCTTGAGGAGCTTGTCGACGAAGTCGCGGCGGTCGCGAATGGTCACGACCTGCTCGGCGAAGTAGTAGCGCGGGTAATGCTCCTTGATCTCTTCGAAGTCGATCGGCTGCGACTTCGTGAGGTCGCCTTTCGTCCGTTTCTTTTCATCCGCGAACTTGCGGTAGTTGGCGCGATACCAGATGTTCGACATCGCCGCGAACGGGCGCCACCAATCCTTGCGGCCGTAGCGCTTCACGTCCCACACCGAGTCGATGAGATCGAGCGTCGGCAGCAGCGCGGTCTTGTCGTAGTCGCGATCGATCACCATCTGCAGCTTGTGCCCGGCCGGAATCTCCGGCATCAGACCGTTGCGCACGATCCAGTAGACGGCCGAGCCGGCGGAAAAGTAATCGCGCGCGATCGGCTCGCGCCCGTACCAGTCGGCTTCGTGAAAGATGCGATACGCGCTGCGGTTCGGATGGAACTGCGCCAGCGCGTCGGGCTCTTTCAGAAAGAATCGCGCGGGCATCCGCGGGTTGATGTGATGCGAGACCGGACCGAGGTCCGCGGCGACGAAGAGAAACGCGAACACGAGCCAGACCGGCCGCTTGATCACGTAGACGATGCGCAGCAATCCGAGCAGCACCAGTCCTCGGATGGCGGCAATGATCCAGTCCTGATGCGAGATCTGGATCATCCGCGTCGCCGCGCCGCCTTTGGTCAATCCCCACAGTTTCGAGAAGCCCTGGCCGTACAGCGGCGTGAATCCCGCGATCGCGAATACCGCCGCGATGATCGCCGTGGCGAGCACGAATCCCATCGCCGCATCGCGCACGTCGCGGTCGCCGTCGAGCATGCGGTCGAGCATCTTCGTCGCCAGGATCGTCGCCGCGAAGATGGCGATCAGGATGAATTTCTCCGGATAGCGGATCGACTCCGCGATGTGCAGCTTGTAGAGAATTTTCATCACCGGCGTGTGTCCGCCGAGTGCGATCAGCGAGGAGAAGATGAACAGCAGCAGCACGAAGCGGCCGCCGCGCGGGCGCACGAACAGCGCCGCGATCGCCAGCGCGGTGATCAGCAGGCCGCCGTAGACGTTGAAGAGAAACGGCGATCCCATTCCGGGATACAAGCCCCCCGACCAGTACCACATCACCCGATCGATGGAGATGTGGCCGAGGAAATTCGGGTAGATCAGCTCCGCATACTTTGCCCACGGCATGCTCCACGCGCTCACGAGCGAGAAGTCGAACGGCCTCGAGCGCGCGGAGTCGGAGACGTGATCGAGCGCCGGCACCATCTGCGCGGAGCCCATCGTGAAGGCGGCGATGGAGATGAGCGCGATGAACGCGACGCGCGACAGCATCTCCGGAATCGCGTGCTTCCACGGCAAGTCCGCGTCGCGCGCCGCGTACCAGCCGCGATAGAGCGCATACATGCCGATCAGCAAACCGGTCTGCATCACCGTCGTCGGCTCGCCGACGAGGAACTGCAGTCCGAGAAACAGCGACGCGAGCGCGAAATAGCGTAGCGAAGGCGCGAGCAGAAATTTGCGCACGTACAGACAGGTCAGCGGAAGCCACGCGGCGCAGAAGAGGATCGGCAGCAGGTTGATGTAAGAGAGATAGATGCCGCCGAGGCCGAACGCGAGCGCGCCGAAGAACGCGGCCGGCGGACGGATCTTCATCGAGCGGAGAAACGCGTACATCCCGAAGAGACCGATGTAGATGTGCACGAGGATGTGCAGGCGATAGCCGAGGTCGTAGCTCGGCAGGAGAATCAGCCAGGTGAAGGGATAGAAGACCTCGTGCTCGGGATTCGCGGCGATCGGCTGGCCGGCGCCGAAGTAGCGGTTCCAGTACGGGAACTCGCCGTTCTGCACGACCTCGCGCAGGACCTGTTTGGTCGGGTAGTAGTAGCGCGACAGATCGCGCATGTAGAAGTTGCCCGAGCCGATCAGGACGTCGGCGAAGAACGCGGTCGCGATGAGCGCGAGAAGAGTGAGAGCGAGAACGTCAGAGCGTCGCGGCGTCGTCACGGCGCGCGCATTGTACCGACTGCCAACGCCGCCATTGTGAGGAGAGAAATCACCAGGCCGACCGCGATCAGCGGATTGCGATACCGCATTTCAATGATGTGCCGCCCCCGCCCGAGCTCCAGCCCCTGATATCCGAGGTTCGTGACGATCGGCTTCGCCTCCACTCCGTCGACGCGCACGCGCCAGTATTTGTGCGGGGTGACGCTGAGGACGAGGAAGCCGCGGCCGGAGGGTGTCATCCCGAGCGTAGCGAGGGACCTGGGCGGGTGGGGTGCGATACCTGTGCCTCGCAGTCCCTCCCGCCCAGGTCCCTCGCTCACGCTCGGGATGACATCCACTTCGATCCGGATCCGATTCGCGCTCTCGTCCACCTTCCGCACGATTCCGCGACTCGGCCGGAACGCGGCGACGTTCGCGAACGCGGCGTCATTCGCGAACCGCTGCGTCGTGACCAGCCGCACGAAGTCGTCTTTCCCTCGAATCGCGACCACGTCACTCGCGAAGTAGTACCTCGGCTGGCGCGCCAGCGGCAGGAACGCGACCGGCTGCAATTGGCGGACGTCGCCGCGCGCGCGGGAGGCTGCGTCCTCGACCGGGCGGTACAGCGTGCGGACCCACGCATTCGACATCGCCGCCATCGGCTGCGGCCAGCCCGATTTCGTCCGATGACCGATCGCCGCCATCGACTCCACGAAGTCGTCAGTCGGCAGCAGCGCCGTGAGGTCGTAATCGTTTTCCATCACCGTCGCCAGGCCGAACTCGTTCGCGATCGGCGGCAGCATCGCGTTGCGCACCGGCTCGAGATGCAGGCCGATCGAGCGCGTGTACGCCGCCGCGGAGCGGGCGTCCCAATCGGCTTCATGAAAGATGCGGAATTGCGACGCCGGCCATTGCCTGAGCTTCTGCGCCGCGATCGGCGTGGTTTCGTAGAGCGAAACGCCGGCCCTCGGCGTGATCTCGCGAATGATCGGCGTGAGGTCCGCGATCAGGAAGACGGCCCAGACGAGCGGATGCCGGACGCGCGGAAAGAGCGCCAGCAGCAGGAGCAGGAAACCACCGCGCAGCGCCGCGAGCCACCAATCGATCGGCATCGCTGCGCCGCGTAACGCGAGCCCGACCGCGACCGCGGTCACGATCGCGGCGACGATCATCGCTGCGACGCGCAACTGCCGGTCGCCGTCGAGCAGTTGCTGCAGCGCCCGCGCGCTGAAGACGACGAGCGCGAACACCCCGAGCAGCATGAATTTCTCGAAGTAGCGAAGGAAGTTCAGGCCGCAGTCATAAAGGATGCGCACGAACGGTGTGTGCTCGCCGAGGGCGAGAAGGAGGCCGAGGACGAGCAGCGCGGCGGCGAGCGGCCAGCCGCGAATGCGGCGCGCGAAGCCGGCCAGCGCCAGCACGCTGATCAGCAGCCCCGGATAAATGTTGAAGAGATACGGTGAGGCCCGGTCGCCGTACGCCGCCGCTCCTCGGAAGGTCACGCGATCGCCGCGCGTCAGGTGTCCGAGAAGATTCGGATAGAACAACTCGCCGAGGCGGATCGGAGGAAGGCTCCAGACTTTCGCCATTTCCCACGGAATGCCGCGGCTGCGGACCGAGTCGCGCGCGTGATCGAGCGCGGGCAGCATCTGCGCCGCGCCCACGAACAATCCGGCGACGCCGATTGCTGCCGCGATCAAGAGCGCCGCTGCGGTTCGCTTGCGAAACAGCGTGTACAGCGCGATCACGATCGCGGTCTCGAGCAAAATCGCCGGCTCGCCCACGAGCACTTGCAATCCGAGAAACAGCGACGCCAGTGCGAAGTCGCGCGCGCGCCGCTCGACGATTGCGCGCCGCGCGAAAAGACACGTCAGCGGCAGCCACGCCGCGGAAAAGAGATGCGGCAGCAGCTGATGAAACGACAGCATCACTCCGCCGAGACCGTACGAGATCGCGCCGATCGCCGCGACGGCCGGCTGCAGCTTCAGCGATCGCAGCAGCGCGTACATCGCAATCAGCGCGATGGCGATGTGCACGAGGATCAGCAGCTGGAAGCCGTAGTTGTAGCTCGGGAGAAAGATCAGCCAGTTCAGCGGATAGAAGACTTCGTTCTGCGGATTCGCCGCGAGCGGCTGGCCGGCCGAAAGCAGCGGGTTCCAGTAAGGGAACTCGCCGCCGAGCACGATGTCGCGCAGGACCTTCTTGCCGGGATGGTGGAACCGGACGAGATCGATGAAGAAAAACGCGCCGCGGCCGATCAGGACGTCGAAGAAATAGAGCGCGGGGAGGAGGAGCAGGATCGCGGCGGCGATGAGATCGGGGCGGCGCCGCGGCGCAGCGCTCAAGTCCGCTCCGGAACGCGGTCGCGGAAAATGCGATGCGTGTAGATGCCCTTCTTGTGCAGTTTGTAGAACACCATCGTCTTCAGGATCGACAGCCCGTACCGCACGCCGCGCACGAATCCCACCTGCGACGCTTCATCGAAGTAGCGCGTGCGGATCGGCACTTCCGTGATCTTCAGTCCCTTCGCCACGGCCTGGGCGATGATCTCGGTGTCGAACACGAAGTTGTCGGAGTTCGCCTCGAAGTTCACCGTGTCGAGGAACTTCTTCGAGTACGCGCGGAAGCCGGAGTGGTACTCGCTGAGGTAGACGTAGAACGTCGCGTTCTCGACCATCGTCAGGAAGAGGTTCGCGAAGTACTTCCACTTCGGCATGCCGCCTTCGATCGGACGCCCGCCGAGCATGCGCGAGCCGAACACCGCGTCCGCTTCGCCGCGCAGGAGCGGCTTCACCAGCTCGGGGATGATCTTCGGATCGTATTGATGGTCCGGGTGGACCATGACCATGATCTCGCCGCCCATCTCGTCCATCGCCGTGCGGTAGCAGGTTTTCTGATTGCCGCCGTAGCCGCGGTTCTGCGGATGCACGACGGTCTTGAGGCCGAGCGATCGGGAGAGCTCGACCGTGCCGTCCTTTGAGCAATCGTCGACGAGCAGGATCTCGTCGACCCAGTCGTTCGGGATGTCGTCGAGCGTCGGCTGGAGCGTGCGCTCGGCGTTGTACGCGGGGAGAACGGCGATGACTTTTTTCTCTCGATGGGGCATGAAGCGCGGGAGCTTAACGCATTGCGCGAACCGCGTCACTAACCGCCACGCCGGCCTCGTCACACGCGCGAATGATCGCCTCGCGCGCCTCGGCGCGCCGCCCTTCGCGCAGGAGCTCGAGAATGCCGCGGGCGATGATCCCGTCGAAGAAGCGCTTGCGGTCGACGTCCGTCGGCAGCACGCGCTTCGCGTCCTCGCGCAGCGTGCCGAGGAGGTCGTTCACCTCGGCGTATTCCGGTCCGACGAGCCGCTGCAGATCTTCTTTCAGCGTGCGCCCGAGTGCCGGCGACTTGCCTCCGGTCGAGACCGCGATCTGGATCGAGCCGCTCTGGATGATCGCCGGCACGATGAACTCGCAGAGCGGCGTGACGTCGACGACGTTGACCGGGATCTTTCGTTTTCTGCAGTCAGCTGCAATCTGCTCGTTGACGCGCTGATCGTCCGTTGAAGCGATGACGATGTTCGCGCCTTCAACGTCGTTCTCGTCGTAAGTCTTGCGCTTGATCGCAAGCTTCCCCTCGCGCGCCCACTCTTCGATCTCGTCCGTGAATTCCGGCGACACGACCGTCACCCGCGCGCCGTACTTCATCATCGTCTCCGCCTTGCGCGCGCAAACGTTCCCGCCGCCGATGATGATGACGTCACGGTTCTTCGATATCGAGGTAGATGGGGTAGTAGGGGTAACGTTTGGTCATAGGACTTGATAGGTCCTACAGGACCTATAGGTCTTATCAGTCCTAGTAGATCGGATACCGATCACACAACGCCTTCACATCACCCTTCACCTGTTCGATCACCGCCGCGTCGCCCTTCGAATCGAGCACGCGCGCGATCAGCGTGGCGATCGTCTTCATGTCGGGCTCGCGCAATCCGCGCGTGGTCACGGCCGGCGTGCCGATGCGCAGCCCCGAGGCCACCATCGGCTTGTTCTGATCGAACGGGATCGTGTTCTTGTTGACGGTGATATTCGCCGCCTCGAGCATGTTCTGCCCGTCTTTGCCGGTGATGCCTTTCGAGAAGACGTCGGTCATGAAGAGGTGGTTGTCGGTGCCGCCGGAGACGATGCGGAAGCCGGTGTCCTTCACCGCCTCCGCGAGCGCCTTCGCGTTCTTCACGACCTGTCCCTGATAGTCGCGGAACTCCGGCGAGAGCGCTTCGTTGAACGCCACTGCCTTCGCGGCGACGATGTGCACGAGCGGCCCGCCCTGCACGCCCGGGAAGACCGCGCGGTCGAGGTCTTTCGCGTACTTTTCCTTGCAGAGCACGAGGCCCGCGCGCGGCCCGCGCAGCGTTTTGTGCGTGGTGGTGGTGACGAAGTCGGCGTACGGAACGGGCGAGGGGTGGTGGCCGGTGACGACGAGGCCGGCGATGTGGGCGATGTCGGCCATCATCAGCGCGCCGATGCCGTCGGCAATCTCGCGGATGCGCTTGAAGTCGATCACGCGCGAGTACGCCGACGCGCCGCAGATGATCATCCGCGGCCGGTTCTCCTCGGCGATCCGCTGCATCTCGTCGTAGTCGATCAGCTCATCCTCTTTGCGCACGCCGTACGCGACGACTTTGAAATCGCGACCGCTGTAGGAGAGCGGATGCCCGTGCGTGAGGTGGCCGCCGTGCGAGAGGTCCATGCCCATGATCACGTCGCCCGGCTTGAGCATGGCGAAGTAGACCGACATGTTGGCTTGCGAGCCGGAGTGCGGCTGCACGTTCGCGTGCTCGGCCTCGAAGAGTTTCTTCGCGCGCTCGATGGCGATGGTCTCGACGATGTCGGTCGGGCCGCAGCCGCCGTAGTACCTCTTCCCCGGATATCCCTCGGCGTATTTGTTCGTGAAGACCGATCCCATCGCCGTGAGCACGGCCGTGGAAACGTGATTCTCCGAGGCGATCAGCTCGAGGGTGTCGTTCTGCCGCTGCGTCTCCAGTTGGATGGCGTCGGCGATCTGGGGATCGACGTCCGCGAGCGCGCGATGGAGAAAATCGTGGCCGGTCGCAGCGAATGTTTCTTCGTGAATAGTGGTCATCCGGTTCACTCCGCGGGCGATCTTACCCGATAATTCCGCGACCCATGCCGAAGGCGCGACGGCTCGCCCTCTGGACCGCAGCCGCGATCGCTTTCGGGCTCATCGCGCAGTCCGGTTTCTTCTTTTACCGCGACAACTTCAGCACCCATTACCCGCTGAAAGTCCTCTCCGCGAAGGCCTTCCGCGCGGGCGAGATTCCGTACTGGAACTTTCATGATTCCGGCGGCCAGCCGCTGGCCGGAAATCCCGGCGCGCAGACGTTCTATCCCGACAACGTTCTCTATCTTTTTCTGCCCGCGCACGCGGCGTTCAATCTGCACTTCCTGCTGCACATGGCCGCTGCGTTCTTCGCCATGCGCGCTCTGTGCCGGTCCTCGCTCGCCGCGACGATTTACGTTCTCAGCGGCGTCGTCCTTTCCTCGACCGCGTTCTACAACTTCATCGTCTACGCCGCGCTGATTCCGTTCGCGCTGTACGCGGCCGAGCGCCGCTCCTGGCGCCTCCTCGGCGTCGCCTGCGGTTTGATGGGACTGGCCGCGGAGCCGGTGCTGATTTTTGCGGCGGCGATTGCGATTCTCGTCGTCGGGCGCATACCGCTGCGCGAGCTCGCGCTTGCGCTGCTGCTCGCGCTCCTCATCGCCTCCCCCCAACTCATCGCCTACTCCGAAATCTCCGGCGAAGTCGAGCGCGTCGCCGGCTTCTCGACGCGCACGGCGTTGAACACTTCGCTCAACGCGACGCGCGTCGCGGAGATCTTCGTCTGGCCGCTCCTCGGCGTGTTGAACGAGCCGGGCGGCGGCGCGGCTCGGGAGCGTCTTTTCTCGACGATCTTCCTCGGACCAATCGCGCTGGTCGCCCTCGTGTGGTACGCGCTTCCAGCGCGTCTTCAGGCGGGGGCGCGCCAGAGGCGCGCACCACACCGCTACACGCTCCTCGCCGCACTCATGCTCTTCCTCGCCCTCGGCCGCAACAATCCGATCGTCTACTGGATCGTCGATCACGCGCCGCGCGTTGGCCGCTATCCCGAGAAGTTCGTGCTCGTGCTCGTGGTCGCGCTGGTCGTGCTGATCGCGCGCTATCTCGAGTCGACGCGCTACCGCCTCGCCTGGGCCGTGATCACGCTCGTCCCGCTGCTCATCACCGCGTGGCGCGCGCTGCCGATCGACTGGTTCGCGCCGTACGACATCCACGGCTCCGCGCCAGCGTTGCGCGTGCACAGCAAGTCGACGATTCCCGCGGGTGTGATGCCCGCGCGCGACGAATACCGCAAACGCGCCGCCGCGAAGGAGCCGCTGTTCGGTGCCGTGAACGACGTTCGCTACGCGCTCCTGCCGTCGCCGGACAACATGCATTCGCTCCTCAGCCGCGCGGCGCTGGAGCTGGCGAGGGACCGCGCCCTCGACATCCAACTGCTGCCGCCGGTGCTGGCCGTGCCGGTGGCCCTCGGCGCGCGCGATCTTCGCGAAGCGGTGCGCGTCGTGAAGGATCCGCGATTCGATCCGCGCGCGTTCGCGGTTGCGCCGCAGCGCTTTCACGCCTTCCGCTCCGCGCGCGTGCGCAACCTGCGCTATCTCGAGCACGGCCAGACGATCTACATCCGCGTCGATGCGGAAGGGCCGGTGATGCTGCTCGTCAATCAGTCGTACTTTCACGCGTGGAACACGAAGCTCGAGACGTTCCCCGTCGACATCGATCGCCTTGGCGTGCTCGTTCCCGCCGACACGAAGCTCGTCACGCTGCACTTCGGCCGGCAGCGCATCGCCGTCGCCGTGGCGTGGATCGCGTCAGTCCTGCTGCTGCTGGCCGTGCTCACGATCGAAATACGCGATCGCCGCACCCGCGAGGTAGAGCGAGCCGGTGATGACGATCGCGCGTTCGGATGAGTCGAGCGCCGCGCGAAACGCGTCGTCGGGATTGGGAATCGGAATCCCGCCGAGGTCCGACGCTTTGGCGGAGCGCGGCGGATACGGCTCGGTCGTGATCACGCGATCGAAGAGCGGAAAGAGCAGCGCCTTCACCGGCTCGATGTGCTTGTCGCTCATCATCCCGAACACGAGCAGCCGCGGCCGCGGCACATGCGCGTCGAGAAACGGCGCGATCTGCGCCGCCGCGTGCGCGTTGTGCGCGCCATCGATCCAGATCTCTTTTCCGCCGATCTGCAGCTTTTCGAGCCGGCCGCGCCATCGCGTTTCACGAACACCGTTCTCGATCGCCTCTTCGCTGATGCCGAGCTCCCGCGCCGCCCGCACCGCCAGCGCCGCATTGCGTCTTTGAAACGGCCCGGCGAGCGGCGTGTCGTGCTCCTCGGTGACGTGAATGAATCGATTGCCGAATTTCTCCGCGCGCTTGCGCAGTACGCTCAGGATCAGGGGATCGTCATTCGTCGTGAGCGCGATCGTGCCGCGATGAATCACGCCCGCTTTCTCCATCGCGATCTTGCGGATCGTGTTGCCGAGGAACTCCATGTGATCGAAGCCGATCGGCGTGATCAGCGCGGCGATCGGCCGGACGACGTTCGTCGCATCGAGCCGCCCGCCCATTCCGACTTCGAGCACCGCAATGTCGCAGCCGGCGCGGGCGAAGGCGATGAACGCGATCACGGTCAGCGCTTCAAAGTACGTCGGCTCAATGCCCGACTTCTCTGCCGCACGTTGCAAGTCTTCGATGCAGCTGTCGAGCATCTCGGGCTCGATCATCGCGCCGCCGATCATCCACCGCTCGCGCAGCTCGACGAGATGCGGCGAGGTGTAGAAGCCGACGCGATGTCCGGCCGCGTGCAGAATCGAAGCGAGCGTCGCCGAGGTCGAGCCCTTGCCGTTCGTGCCGGCGATGATGATCGAGCGGTACTTCTTGTGCGGCGAGTGCAACGCGCGCAGCAGCGCGCGCATGCGGCCGAGGCCGGGGCGGATGCCGGAGTTTTGGAGTTGGTCGAGCCAGGTTAGGAGGGTTGCTGAGTTGCTGGGTTGCTGAGTTGCTGGAGGTGTCATGAGCAACCTAGCAACTCAGGAACCTAGCAACCGGGCAAGTCACTGCCCCCGAAAGATCCTCAAAAACCGCCCGATCGTCGCCTTCATCTCCGGGCGCGGCGTGATGAGGTCGACCATGCCGTGCTCGACGAGGAACTCCGAGGTCTGGAACCCTTCGGGAAGCGTCTGGCGGATCGTCTGCTCGATCACGCGCGGGCCGGCGAAGCCGATGAGCGCCTTCGGCTCGGCGAGGTTGAGGTCTCCGAGCATCGCGTACGACGCCGTGACGCCGCCGGTGGTCGGATCGCACATGACGGAGATGTACGGCAGGCCCGCATCCGCGAGCCGCGCCAGCGCGGCGGAGATCTTCGCCATCTGCATCAGCGAGAGAATCCCTTCCTGCATCCGCGCGCCGCCGGACGTCGAGACGATGATCAGCGGCTCTTTCTTCTCGATCGCGCGCTCGATGGCGATGGTGATCTTCTCGCCGACGACCGAGCCCATCGAGCCGCCCATGAAGGAGTACTCCATGGCGCAGATCACGATCGGCATGCCTTCGAGCTTGCCTTCGGCGCACCGCACGGCGTCACCCGGGCCGACGCGCTGCTGATAGACCTTCAGGCGGTCGGCGTAGCGCTTCGTGTCGCGAAATCCGAGCGGGATCGCCCGAGCGGATGTCGGTCGCGAACTCCTTGAACTTCTGGTCGTCGAACAGCAGGTCGAAGCGGTCGCGGGCGGAGATGCGGAAGTGAAACCCGCACTTCGGGCAGGTGTTGAAGTTCGCGTCGACTTCCTTGCGATAGACGATCTCTTTGCAGTCGTCACACTTGACCCAAAGCCCTTCGGGGATCGCGACCGATTTCTCGACCGCCTCTTTCGGCTTCTTCTCCTTGCGGAACCACGCCATCGGCGCGGGACTCTAGCACAGCGAGGATGAGTGCTGTCAGCGGGGTCATGAGCACGCGCATGGCCGAGGCGGAGATCCACCAGGTGGGGTTCCGGGAGTGGATGTAGAAGAAGATCGTGACGCCGAGCGTGAGCACGAAGACGATCAGCGGAAACGCGCGCCGGCGCCACACCAGGAGCACGATCGGCACGATCCACGGCAGTGCGTGCATGCGATAGAGACCCGCTTCCGACGACGAGCTTCACCGTGCGCATGACGACGTCGAAATGGACCGGAGTTTTCGCGCCGCCGTAGCCGAAGATGAGACCGTTTGCGATAAGGAAGGCGAGCCACGCACCCAAGATCAGGAGTGCAGGTGCGGCGATTTTCAGGATGCGCTTCTGCTTCATGAGCAGCATCGCCACGATGACCGCGATGACGAACGTTGCCCCTTCGACTTTCGTCAGCGCCGCGCCGGCGAGACCGATCGCCGCGAGGACGTCGGCGTCGTTGCGGAACGTCAACGCGCACAGCGTCAGCGTTTCAAACAGCAGCAGGGGAGGATCGGCGCCGCCGGCGGCGTAGCCGATGGCAAAGCACCAGGCCAGCGTCGATGCGAGAAGCAACGCGCCAACGTCATCGCCCGTGAACGAATGGACGATTGCGACGCAGCCGGCGAGACAGAGCGCGCTCGAGAGCAGCGCCGCCCACCACGAAAACCCGCCCGCGATGTACGTGCACCACGCAAACACCAGCGGCACGAGCGGCGGATAGTCGGGATTCGGATGGGTCTTGTTCGCGAGGAACGCGACGTCGATCCCGCCCGCCTTCGCGAAATGAATCGCCTTCGGGCCCCAGAAGAAATGCAGATCCCCCGCGCTCTCGCGCGCGGTGAGGATTCCGTACACGGTAATCGCGATGAAAAAGAGGATGTAGATGTTTGGACTGCGGCGACGCCAGTCGCCGCTTTCCCACAGCCGCGGCCAGGCCGCGGCGAGTGAGAGCGGCAACTGCGTTGCCGCACTCCAGAACGGAAACACCGCCATCACCAGAGCCGTGGTCAGCGCACCGGCGCAACCCGCGATGGCAATGCGCCCCGCAAGATCGAGCCGCCGCACGGCGTCGAAACGCCAAGTCCACAACCCGAACAGCGGCAGCATCAGAAATCCGGCGAAGAAGAGGACGTGCATCATCATCGGCGCACGTAGATCTTCCCTTCCGGAGAATTCGCTCTGCAGCGCGTAGGCGGGATCATCGAGCGCGCTGCGAATCATGATCACGTACTTCCCGCCGGCGGCGACGATCGCGTGATCCGGCATCAGTCCCGTCGCGACGTACGACAGCGTCGGATCGCCGATCACCGTCACCGTGGCGCCGCGCGGGATCAGCGTCGCCGCGCGCCGCGCCATCACGATCGTGTCGCGGCTGGCGGGGTGCTCGACCGACACGTGATCCTGGATCGTCTCCGGAATCGCAAAGTACGGCGCGCCGAGGCCGTAGAAGTGCCGCACCAGCGCCACCGCGAAGAGCGCGGCGGCGATATGGACGGCGACGCGGCGCGGCGCGATCACACTTCGCGGAAGATGTACGGACGAAGCGCGTCGAGCCGCTCTTCGAGCTTGGTCACGTCGAGATACCGCAGCGTCGCGGCGATCGAGGAGAGCAGCGAGTTGCCGTCCTGCGGCGTGTAGCAGAAGCCGACGATCTTCTTCGGCGTCGGCACGGTCAGCGTCGGAATCGGCACGACCGTCTGCGACAGGATGCGTCCGTAGTAGCCGTGGTCGCGGCCGAAGGAGAAGATCTGGTTCACCGCGCGCTTGTTCGTACAGGCAATGCGCGAGTTGTTGCGGAGCGCGGCCTTCACTTCCTCGAGCGTCGTGTCGTGCTTCAGCTCGAGATCGAACCAGAGTGTGTGCATGTACTGCGTCGGCAGTTTGATCGCCGAGGAGAAGAGGTTGAGTTTCTCCCCGAGGGTCTGGAAGACGTGGTACGCGTCGCGCGCGTGGTGCGTGCCGAAATCGGGATCGTCGTGCTTGCCCGCTTCCGGCGCGGCGATGAAGGACTTCGTGTCGCTGACGTCGTTCGCCCGGCGCATGCAGACGAAGCGGCCGGCGTCGAGGCTGATCTTGCCGGCGGACGTGCCGAGGGTCTTGATCAGGACGGAAATGTTGTGCGTGTTGCACGAGACGATCTGCACGAAACGCTCGTCGGGACTCTGCACCTCTTCGTTGATCCCGCGCGCGTACGGCTTGCCGAACCCGAACTCCGATCCCTGGGCGAGGAAGCCCTTCGGCCCCTTGATCCGCTCGTAATACTTCGCCTTGTTATCGTTGCCCGCCGGCGTGCAATCGACGACGACCGTGGCCCGCTCGAGCGCCTCCTCGGTGGTGAACGCGACGCGATGCCCGAGCCGCGCGAACTCCTCGCGCGCCTCCTCGTCCGCCACCAGCAAGCGCGCCGCGATCGATCAAGTGATTGACCGTCGGCCGGTCATTCGGCGCCGGCGTGCGCTTGTGGAACGTGACTTCGTCGATGCCCCACTTCTCTTTGAAGTCGGAGAAAAATCCGATGAGCGGCTCGCCGATGGTGCCCGTGCCGACGACGTGCACGATATTTTTCTTCGTCATGACGGGCGCGGATTCTAACGTAGAATCCGCCTCCCCATGGCCGCGAAGTCCGACTCCGGCGAGAAGCTCATTGCCTCAAACAAGAAAGCCTTCCACGACTACTTCGTCCTGCAGAAGTTCGAAGCCGGGCTCGCGCTGACGGGAACGGAAGTGAAGTCGCTGCGCGCCGGACGCGCGAATCTGAAAGACAGTTACGTCACGTTCAAAGACGGCGAGGCCTACCTCCTCGGCGTGCACATCTCGCCCTACACGCACGGCAATCTGCAGAACCACGAGCCCGAGCGGACGCGCAAACTGCTCCTGCACCGCCGCGAGCTCGCGAAGCTGCACGTCGAAGTGACGGAAAAAGGACTGACGATCGTTCCGCTGCGCCTCTACTTCAAAGGCAGCAAAGTGAAGGCGGAGATCGCCGTCGTCCGAGGGAAAAAGCAGTACGACAAACGGGACACGGAGCGAAAGCGGGAGCTGGATCGGGAGGCCGCGCAGGCCATGAAAGAGCGGTGAGTGTGGTTGCGCAACCACACCGCTGACCTTCGAAGGCTACAGAAGTGCTCTATCCAGGCAAATCGGGCGAACACCGTAAACATCAGCAACTCAGCAACTTAGCAACCGAGCAACCAATCCTGCACCTCGTGGCACTCTCCTAGCTCCACCCCGCCACGAATGTTTGCGCAACGCAAGACCATCAACACCGACGTCAGCATCACCGGCATCGGTCTCCACTCAGGCATCTACACCACCGTCGAGCTGCATCCCGCCAGCGCGGGCAGCGGCATCACGTTCGTGCGCGCCGATCTTCACGGACTGCGCATCCCGGCGCTGCAGGCGTCGACGACCGCGCTCGACTACGCGACCACCGTCGGCAAGGACGACGTGCAGGTCGGCACGGTGGAGCACTTGCTCTCCGCATTGATGGCCTGCGGCATCACCGACGTCGACATCCACATCGACGGTCCCGAAGTGCCGATCATCGACGGCAGCGCGCTGCCGTTCATGCACCTGATCGACGCCGCCGGCGTCCGCGACCTCGGCAGCGAGATTCCGGTGCTGCGCCTGCGCGAGCCGGTCGAGATCATCGACGGCGACAAGAGCATCCGCATCGTTCCCGCGAATCGCCTCATCATCAAGTACCGCATCGACTTCGACCATCCGATGATCGGCCGGCAGCAGCTGCATTTCGACTTCGGACACGACAACTTCCTGCGCAAGATCGCGCCGGCGCGCACGTTCGGATTCCTGCGCGACGTCGAGAAGATGCGCGCCGCCGGCCTCGCGCGCGGCGGCTCGGTCGAGAACGCGATCGTCCTCGACGACACGCACGTCGTGAACGGCCCGCTCCGCTTCAAGGACGAGTTCGTGCGCCACAAAGTCCTCGACCTCGTCGGCGACCTCGCCCTGATCGGACGCCCGATCGCCGGCGAGATCACCGCGCACCGGGCGGGACACGCGATGCATTCGCACTTTGTGGCGAAGATCCTGGCCGAAGCGGCGAAGACGCAGACGGCCGATGGCAGATGGCAGACGGCGGCCTTTGAGCCTCTGAGCCTCTGAGCCTTTGAGCCTCTGAGCCTTTGAGCCTCTGAGCCCCTCCTGTGGTAAAAACGCCACAGGTGCGCTTCGCTCTCACTCTCCTCTTCGCCTTCAGCGCCGCGGCCGCGGCGCCGCGTCCGACGATCGAGCACCTCTCGGCGATCGCGGCGCAAGGCAAAGTCTCCGTGCGATTTACGCTCGACGGCGCGTTCCGTGAGCGGGAGCTGACGCAGGCGCTCCAGAGCGGGCTGCCGACCAGCTTCACCTACAACATCGAGATCTACCGCGACCGCCCGCGCTGGTTCAATGAAGAGATCGCCCGCTCGCGCGTCGAAGTGATCTGCACCTTCAACTCCGTCACGCGCGAGTACCTCCTCAACTATCGCCGCGACCGGCGCCTCGTGCGCTCCGAGACCTTCACCGATCTCGCGGCGCTCATTCGCGCGATGACCGCCATCGACGAGCCGAGCCTCTTCGAGATCGGCGGGCGCAAGCCCTACAAGTTGAAGGTTCGGGTGAAGGCGGACCTCATGCGCGGCTGGCTGATGTACGTCATCCCGTGGGAGATTTCGACCCACTGGCGCTACGTCCGAGTGACCGCGCCATGAGTCTCCGCACGCTCCTCCTCCGCTATCGCAAAGACCCGCGCTTCATCATCTCCGTGCCGCTGGTGATCCTCGCGGTCACGAGCCTCGTCTATTACCTCATCGAGCAGGCGAAGGAGCTGAGCCCCGACGCGCTGAACAACCAGCTGCTGCTGTTCGTCCTGGCGAACATCAACCTGCTTCTCATCATCGGCATCCTCTTCGTGCTGCTGCGCGGGATCGTGAAGCTCGTGCTCGAGCGGCAGCGCGGCATCATCGGCTCGCGCTTCCGCACGAAGCTCGTCGTCACCTACGTCGCGACGTCGCTGCTGCCCGTGCTGATCCTCTTCGTCGTCGCCACCGATCTCCTGCGCGTCTCGATCGACCGCTGGTTCACGACGCCCGTGCGCACGATTCTCCGCAACGGCGAGTCGATCGCGCAGATGGCGCAGGACCAGGCCGCGGACGTCGCCGGCGGCGCGGCGCGCGAGATCGCCGCGAGCGCGGACGCGCGCGATCCAGCGCGCATCGACTCCGTCCTCGGCCACGTCCGCCAGTTTCACGACGTCGACCTCGCCGCCGTTTATCGCGGCGGCATTCTGATCAAGGCCCAGGCGAATCCGCGCGCGCCGATCCACGAAGTCGCCGATCCGGCGCCGCGCTTTTTCGAAGAAGCCGCGCGCAAAGGACGCGCGGTGAAGATCGATCTCGTCCTGAGCGGCAAGTGGATCCGCACCGGCGTGCCGTTTGGCGACGAAGTCGCGGTCGCGGGCGTGTTCATCCCGGCCACGATGTCGCGCATGATCGATCAGTCGATCATCGCCCACCAGAATTTCGAGCAGCTCTCGCTCGGGCGGCAGAAGATCAAGGCCTCGCAGACGATGCTCTTCCTCGCCATCACGCTGGCGATTCTCTTCGGCACGCTCTGGACGTCGATCTATGCCTCGCGGCGCATCACCGTGCCGATCAAGGCGCTCGCCGAGGCCACGTCGCGGCTCGCGGAAGGCGAAGTTGGGCATCGCGTCGAGGTCGAAGCGACGGACGAAGTCGGACGACTGATCGACTCGTTCAACGACATGTCGGGCCAGCTCGCACAGCAGCGGCGGCAGCTGACGGAGACCAATCGTTTCATGGCCACGGTGCTCGAAAGCGTCGGCACCGGCATCATCGCGTTCAGCGACGAATTGGAATTGCTATCGATCAATCGCGCCGCGCTGCAGATGCTGCATCTCGAGCCGCAGCCCGAGCATGCGTCGCTGCGCGAACTTTTGCGCGGCGATCTCGAGCCGGTCGCCCACGCGTTGCCGGAGCTGACCAGCGGCCGCGCGCGCTCGCGCGAGGTCGCGCTCGTGGTCGGCGGCGAGCTGCGCTACCTCGAGCTCTCCGCCGCGCGCCTCGGCAGCGGCTCGGGCTGGGTGCTCGCCATCGAAGACTCCACGCAGCTCGTGCAGGCGCAGAAGCTCGCCGCGTGGAACGAGGCCGCGCGCCGCATTGCGCACGAGATCAAGAACCCGCTGACGCCGATCCAGCTGTCCGCCGAGCGCATCGCGAAAAAATTCGGCGCGGACGAGCCGGCGATCGAAGAGGGATGCCGGATCATCGTTTCGGAAGTGAGCCAGCTCAAACGGATGGTCGACGAGTTCTCGCGATTCGCGCGCATGCCCGCGGTGCATCTGCGCCACGCGCAGCTCGCGGAGATTCTGCAGCAGGCAGCGAGCCTCTATCGCGACATCAAGCCGAACGTCTCGATCAGCGTCGACGTCGCGACGGACATCGAGCTGCTGATGGATCCCGAGCAGATCCACCGCGCCGTCGGCAATCTCTTGAAGAACGCCGTCGAAGCCACGGACTCCGGCGAGATCCGCGTCTCCGCGCGCCGCGCGCCGCATCGCGTCGTCATCGAAGTCGCCGATCCGGGCCGCGGCGTTCCCGACCGCGACAAGGAGAAATTGTTCCTCCCATACTTTTCGACGAAAGCCCGCGGCACAGGCCTCGGTCTGGCGATCGTGCACCGCATCGTGCGCGACCACGACGGGCAGATTCACGTGCACGACAACCATCCGCGCGGTACGCGCTTCGAGATCGAGTTACCGGCGTAATGGCGCGCATTCTCATCATCGACGACGAGCCCGCCATCCGAGCAACCCTCGGACAAATCCTCGAAGACGAGGGTCATAAAACCGCGTCCTGCGAGTCGGGCGAGGAAGGCCTGGCGCTCTTCGCCCGCGAAGAATTCGATCTCGTCCTCCTCGATCTCTGGCTCCCCGGCATCGATGGTCTCGCGGTATTGGAGCGCCTGCGAGGTGCGGGCGGCACGCCGGTGATCGTGATCTCCGGCCACGGCAGTGTCGACTCCGCCGTCCGCGCGACGCGCCTCGGCGCGTACGACTTTCTCGAGAAGCCGCTCTCGCTCGAGCGCGTGCTGCTCACCGTCAATCACGCGCTGAGCGACCGCCGCTTGCGCGAGCAGGTGCGCGATCTGCGGCGGCTCGCGCTCGAAGAAATTCTCGTCGGCGAGAGTGAGCCGATGAAGCATCTCGAACAGCAGATCCGCAGCGCCGCCGCATCGCACAGCCGCGTCCTCATCACCGGCGAGAACGGCAGCGGAAAAGAGATCGTCGCGCGCACGCTGCATCGCCTGTCGCCGCGCGCGGAGCAGCCGTTCGTCGACGTCAACTGCGCCGCGATCCCCGAGGAGCTCATCGAGTCGGAACTGTTCGGCCATCGGAAAGGCGCGTTCACCGGCGCGATCGATGACCGCAAAGGAAAGTTCGAGCTCGCCGACGGCGGCACGCTCTTCCTCGATGAAGTCGGCGACATGAGTCTCAAGACGCAGGCGAAAGTGCTGCGCGTGCTGCAGGAGCAGACGTTCCAGCGCGTCGGCGGACAGCAGACGATCAAGGTCGACGTGCGCGTGATCGCGGCGACGAACAAAGATCTCGCGAACGAGATCGAGGCCGCGAACTTCCGCAGCGATCTCTACTACCGTCTCAATGTCATCCCCATCGAAGTCCCGCCGCTGCGCGCGCGCGGCAACGACGTCGTGCTCCTCGCCGAATACTTCCTGCGCCGCTTCGCCGCCGAGATCGGACAACCTCGCAAGAAACTGTCCTCCGGCGCCGCGGCGAAGCTGAAGGCCTATCACTGGCCCGGCAACGTGCGCGAGCTCCGCAATGTGGCCGAGCGATTGGCAATCCTCCTCGCAAACGACACGATCGAGCCGGAAGACGTGCAGTTGGCGCGCGCGTCGAAGAACCCGCGCAGATCGCCGCGAATCTCACGCTGAAAGAGGCGCGCGACGAGTTCGAGAAGCAATACATCCTCGCGCGTCTGCGCGAATACGCCGGCAACGTGAGCCGGGCCGCGGACGCCCTCGGAGTCGAGCGCAGCAATTTGTACCGGAAGCTCCACGCCTACGGAATCCGCGTCGAGCGGCCGTGAAATACCTCTCATCCTCAACACGTTTGCCACCGTGCTTGACAGCGAATCACGCGCTGCGTAGAGTTCGCCGTCACTTTTGAAAGCAGCATAGGCGGGAATAGCTCAGTTGGTAGAGTGCAACCTTGCCAAGGTTGATGTCGCGGGTTCGAGTCCCGTTTCCCGCTCCAAACGAACCTGATCAAAGGGCCGCTTCCGCGGCCCTTTTTCATTTTGTCGTGAGCACGGCGCCGCATCCAGGCGCGGATACAAATCGGAACGCCGGCGTCCTCGCCGGCTGATGCGCAGGCGTCCCGCCTGCGCCCCGGGGAGGCGGCGAGGACGCCGCCTGATCAGCCGCCGGGACGGCGGCGTTCCGTCACTTCCCCAAGTTGAGGAACGCGACGTCGAACGTCCCGTTCGCACCGGCTTTGCCGGTCGCCACGCGTTGCAGAGTACCGGTGAAGATCTCGATCTCGCTGCCCGCGGCCGCGGTCCCCGAAACCACCGTGCGTCCTTCCGAATCCACGGCAATGCGCGACACACGTCCGCCGCGGATCGCCGCGAGCGTGTTGTCCTCGAAGACGTTTCCGGTGTTGTTCGGCGGCGCGCCGGCAATCGAGAGCGCAGTCCGATTGCCGCGGAACGTCGACTCCTCGACGACGTTCGCCGTGGCCGCGGTGATCGCGTTCGCATTCAGATAGAAAAGCGCGTGGCGGATCCGCGATCCTGTCCCTTCGATCGTGATCGCGTCGCCGGAGTTGCTCACTTCGAGATGGTCGGCGTCGATGCCCGCGCCCTTCCGCAAGGCGATGCCGGCGCTGCGCATTCCGGTGATGAGCGTGCGCCGCACGGTTACGTCGCCGGACGCCTCGATTCCCGTTTCGGGAGCTGATTGCAGCAGCGTGCCGATGACGACGTTCTCGACCCCGAGTGTCGAGGCCGCGCGCACCTGCGTCGTTGCGCCGCCGATGGCGAGGTTGCGCAGCGTGAGCGGCGCCTGGGCGTCGAAGCCCACCGCTGCGCCGTTGAAGTCGATCGTCAGCGCGGCGCGCTGCGGATTGAGGAGGCGCGTGGGCCGCGATCCGATATTCGTCGACGAGCCGATCTCCGCGTTGCCGCCGACCGGTCCTTCGATCGTGACCGCGCCGGTGATCGCCGGCAGCGGCGAGGCGAGCTTGATCGTGGAAGGAGCGTCGCCGAGGAAGAAGCGCACCGTATGCGCGCCCGGAAACGCGTTGGCATCGCCCGCGAGGGCGTTGGCATTGAGCAAGGCCTGGCGCAACGATCCCTGTCCCGCATCCGCGGTCGTTTTCACGACGTAGAACGAGAATCCGAAATCGATTCCGTTCACCGGCTCGGTTGCGACGTCGACGCTCGCAACAGGCGGACCTTCGATCTGCTCGGCCCACGCCACACTCGAGATCGACTTCGGATCGACCGCGACTTCGTAACGCGAGGCTTCGAGTCCGTCGAACACGAACACGCCCGACGCATTCGTCTGCGTCGTCCGCGAGTCGCCCGATCGGCGGAGAAGCACGGACGCACCGCTCGCGGGACTGCCGTCGACGCGCACGACTCCGGAGATGCCGAGGCGGATGTTCATCGGAGCGACGGCGGGATAGCCGTCGAGTCCCGACGCGCTGCGCGCCGTCACGCGCCAGTGCATCGCTCCCGCGTTCAACGCCTCCGGCGTCCACTCGGTGGCGGCGAGGCCGGCGACGCGCGCGATCACCGCTCCGCAACTCGCATCGCGGCAGATCTCGACCGAGTAGCTCGATGCGCCGGTGACCGCGGGCCAGCGCAGCAGCGGCCGCGATACACCGACGTCGACCGCGGCGATCGACGGCGCGGGAAGCAGCTTTTCCGGTTTCGGCGGACGCTGTCCTTCCGGCACCGACACGCCCATTCCTTCGGAGACCTCGACCGATGCGCCTCCGCTCGCGACGCTCGTCCCGCCGCGATACGACATCACGTTGCCTTTCCCCGATTCCTTGCGGAACCGCGCGCGCGCCGCGGCATCCTGCGGCTTCGCCACGACGCTGCCGACGATGATCTCGATGTCGTGCGCGTGCGCCGTCCGCTTCTTTTCGAGGTCGGCGTTGCCGTCGATGATCTCGATCTCCGTGCGATCGCGCTTCGGTGTCGTCTTCGTGGAGCGCAGAAAGATCAGCGACTCTTCGGTGAGCGTCAGCTGCGTGTCGTCTTCGAAGCGAAGCTCCGCGGACGACGCGCGGTAGGTCTGCAGTCCGTGCCGCTCCGCGAGGCGGTCGCCCGCCTTCGCGGCTGTCCACGGATCGGGCTCGGGCTTGCGCTCCACGTGGCGCGACACGGCATCGATCCGCGCGAAGCGCGCCGGCAGCGTGCGCGCGAGGATCACGCGGATGCGCTGCCCCGGCAGCAGCTTGTGCGGCGAGGCGAGCTGCGGGTTGAGCTTCCAGTTTTCCCGCCACCCTTCCGACGTTCCGAGGTAGCGGCGGGTGATGTTCTCGAGCGTTTCGCCCTCCTTCACGACATGCCAGCCGATGGTGTCTTCGGCCGCCGCCGCGAATGCGCACAACGCGAACAGGAACAGCATCATCTGCTTCATGAGGGTCGCTCCAGAGCAATGGTTTGGATCAGCATCGCTGAGCTTACCGTCTTCGCCGGCGACGGCGGCTGCAGCTCGCCCGGATTCCAGCGGATCTGATGTCTGCTGATGATCGCTTCCAGAACGATGGCGACCTGCGTTGCCGACGAGGGACGTTCCTCCGGCGACTTCGCCATCATGTGCTTCACGAGGCGCGAGATCGCCTGCGCGAGCGGATCGGGCGCGAGGAGCGACTCCAGCGGCGGCGGGATTTCGCTGATGGTCGCGAGCACCATGTCGCGCGGCGAGTCGCCGCTGAACGGATGCGAGCCGGTCGCGCATTGATACAGCGTGACGCCGAGGGAGAAGAGATCGCTGCGCTCGTCGGCGGCCAGTCCGCGCACGGCCTCGGGGGCGATGTATCCCGGCGTTCCGTAGACGAGATTGTCCGATGCCTTTCCGGCCAGGAGTGTCGCGAGGCCGAAGTCCGTGACCTTGATGTTGCCGTCGTTGCCGAGGAGCAGGTTGGCGGGCTTGATGTCGCGATGCAGAACGCCGTGCGAGTGCGCGGCCTCGAGCGCGCGCGCGACCGCGAGGCCGATCATCGCCGTCTGTTCCATCGGCAACATTCCGCTTTGATCGATGTGAGCCTGCACGCTCGCGCCGCTCACGAGCTCCATGGCGATGAAGGCCGCGTCGGCCGCGTCTTCCGCGTCGTAGATGGCGACGATGTTCGGGTGGGCCACGCTCGCGGCGGCGATGGCCTCGGCGAGCAGCGACTCCACGAGCCCGCCGCTTTCCTCCGGCTCGATTTCGTCGAAATGCACGGTCTTCAACGCCACTTCGCGGCGCAGGCGCGGGTCCCATCCGCGAAACACGGTTCCCATGCCGCCCTGGCCGATGATGCTGAGAACCTGGTAGCGGCCGAGAAACGCGCGGCCGAGGTCTTCCTGATCGGTGATGCGCCGCCGGATCAGTTCCGTCGCATTGCGCAGCTGTTCGATCTCGGTGCCGGGGCGTGACTGGTTGCGTCCCGCGAGTTCTTGCTGCGCGCGGACGACTTCGCGGATCGGGCGGATGATCGAGCGCTGTGCGGCCACCGCGACGAGCAGCGCGAGCAGCAGCGCCACGCCGCCGGCGAGCGCGGCGCGGCGGCGCATGTTCGTCGCGATCTGCTGTGCGAGATCAGCGGGTTGCCGCGAGAGCACGAACCACGGCGTCCCGCTCACGGGCGCGAACGCGCCGAGGACTTTCGATCCGTCGGCGTTCGCGAACATCCCGGTGCCGTTCACGCGCGCGGAGCGCGCCGCGCGGATCATCGCGGCGGGGAAGGTGGCGAGGTCGGTCGATCCGGTGAGCATGCCGGCGTCGGAGGCGAGAATCATGTCCGCCTGCTCGCCGAGTTCGGTGGGATCGAGCGCGTCGCCGATGGGAAGCGCGTCGGCGGCCACGCGCAGCCACGCGCCATCGCCGATCGGCTCCGCGACGAGCAGCCGGATCGTTCCCGCACGGTCGAACAGCTTCGGCGCGGCGCCGGGTCGCATTCAACGCGGATCCGAGCTCCTCCGCCGCGCCGCGACGCTGCGCGCGAATGACGACCTCGCCGCTGGAGCTGACGACGTCGATCATCCGGAGCGCCGCGTCGGCGGCAAGAAGATCGCTCAGAAACTGCCGGCTCATCGCCGACTTCGCGTCGGCGGCGAGCGCTTCGTTCGCGGCGAGCGAGCGCGCGAACGAGCGCCGCGACTCGACTGTCGCCGCGATGCGCTCCGCCGCCGTCGACGCCGCCACTGCGTGCGTGCGCAGCAGCTGTTCGTTCATCCCCGCGCGATTCACGTCGTAGAGCGACCAGATCGCATACGCGAGCGGAACGATCGCCACCAACGCCAAGGCGATGGTGACCCTGGCGAGCAGAGGCACTTTGGAAACGATTCGCACGTTGTTCTTGAAGACCGGGGTTCGATCGTACAACTAGGAGTAATGTTGGTGGTAGGGAATTGCCTTCCCGGGGCACTCCCATAAGGAAACTTCTTCGAAGGAGAAACCACGGTCCATGAGAACGGACGTCGTACTGAATGGCAGTTCCAGTCCGGCCGCGAACTACATCGGCTGGGCGCCGCGCCCGGCCACGATTCGTCTCAGCGATGCCACCGGCGCGACCGGTCCGGTCGCGGTGACGCTGCGCAACCAGCGGCCCACCGGCGGGCAGGTCGTGTTCTTCACCGACCCCACGCAGCCGCCCGCCGACAAGCTGGCGCTCTCGCTGCCGCAGAACGGCGCGAAGGTGAACTTCTTCGTCGCCGGCAAGTTCAAATCGCCGAGCACGAACGACAAGGATGCGGCGATCGAAGTCGTGAACAACGCCGGCGGGGCCGTGCTCTCGCTGACGCAGCTGATGGTGCGCGTGCGCAAGGACGCGAACACGCTGACGGACGGCGAGCGCGATCGCTTCGTGGCCGCGTTCGCGCAGTTCAACAACCGCGGGATGGGACGCTTCAGCGAGTTCCGCGACATGCATCGCACCGACGCGCAGCTGCGCGAGTCGCATCGCAACCACGGCTTCCTGCCGTGGCACCGCGCGTACCTGCTCGATCTCGAGCGCGAGCTGCAGGCCATCGACCCGAGCGTCGCCCTGCATTACTGGCGCTTCGACAAGAAGGCGGACAAGCTTTTCACGCAGCAGTTCATCGGCCAGACCGTGCAGTCGGACAGCGGCGTGAACTTCGTGAAGTTCGCGGCCAGCAATCCGCTGCAGTTCTGGAAGACCGACAACGGCACCGGCGTGGATCGCGGCGGCCTGTTCAACACGCTGACGTCGAGCGCGGTAGGGTTCATGGGACCGGTGATGACCGAGTCGGCGACGGTGCAGATCGGCGCGCCGCGATCGCTGTACGAAAACTTCGTCGAGATGGAAGGGCAGCCGCACGGGGCCGCGCACGTGAGCTTCAGCGGTTTCATCAACAACCCCGCGACCGCGCCGCGCGATCCGCTCTTCTTCCTCCTGCACTGCAACGTCGACCGCCTCTGGGCGATGTGGCAGTGGCTGAAGAAGCGCATCGATGCGTCGCAGCCCGCGACGTACAAGTTCCGCGGCAAAGCGGGGGATGCCGGCGCGACGCGCGTCGGCCACAATCTGCGCGACACGATGTGGCCGTGGAACGGCGTGATCACGTCGCCGCGTCCGAACACCGCTCCGGGCGGCGATCTCGCAAGATCGATCATCGCCGCCGGGCCGCCGCCGAAGCCGATGGTCGGCGACATGATCGACTGGCAGGGCAAGCTCAACGCGGCCAGCTTCCAGGGCTTTGACTACGACGACGTTCCGTTCGAGGCGGGATCATGAACATCCAGGACTACAGACGTGAAGTGGAAGAACGAATCGAGCGGGAAGTCGCCGAGGAAGAAGAGAGCGCCGCGCTCGCGTCGGCGGGGCCGGACGACGAAGTGCAGGAAGTGCGGCAGCTCGCGAAAACCGCGCGCGAAGATGAAGCCGGCATCCAGCGCTTGTTCGAGATCCTGAAAGACGCCGGAAGTCCGACCGATGCGCGGCTCGCCGCGCTGGCGGCGCTGCGGCTATTCCGGTTCAACTCCGAGCTGCTGAACCAGAAGCGCGCGGACTTCATCGACGCGCTGCGCACCGCGGTCGAGAACAGCGACGGGAAGCTGCGCGACGAGGTGCTCGAGACGCTGGCGCAGGAGAAGGACGAGTACGCGCAGCGCCGCCTCATCGAAGGCCTCACCGGCAAGTCGGAGCCGCTCGTGCCGCCCGCGCGCGCGATCCAGCTCCTTGGATACGACATTCATGCGGAGCATTTCCCGCTGCTGCGCGAGATCGTGCAGAAGTCGGACGATCCGGCCACGCGCCGCGAAGCCGTGCGGCTGCTGTCCGCCGATCCGTCGTCCACCCAGCTGCTCATGGACCTCTTTCAGAACAAAGAGGAGCAGACGGAAGTGCGGCGCGCCAGTGCGAATGCGCTCGTCAATCTCGCGCCGCGCGAGTTCGAGCAGAGCGCGAAGGGCGTCGCGCTCGATGAGTCGGATACGGACAACATTCGCGCGGCGTCGCTGACCGCGCTCGCGCATTTCGGCAATCCGACCGACATCGCGGAAGACACCGGGTTCGTCGACAAAGTCGAGCAGATCGAGACCGCGCCGCCGGACGCGGCGCTTGCGGGCGCGGCGCCGGAAGGAATGGAAGTCGAGGAGGGTGAGCTGGAGAAGGCGCTGCGCACCTTCAAAACCCGTCACCATCGCAAATGACGCGCAACTTCGACGCCGCGACTCCGGAAGAGGAGATCGCGGCGTGGGTGAGTGGAGGAGCGCCGGCGGAGGCGCTCCTCGCGCTTCTGCCGGAGCAGCATCCGCTGTACGCCGGCCGGAGCGCGAACGAGACGATGCGCATCCGCAGCTTCATCCTCGGCGCCTTCGAAAACGCCGGCCTGCCGCAGGGCGCGCTGCCGTTCGTGTGCGAGGAGCTGGAGAGCAGCCGCGATGCGTATCTCGTCGCCGGCGCGGCGAAGGCGCTGCGCGGAGGCGCAGCCGATGCGCGGTTCGCGCCGCTGCTGCGCAAAGCGCTCGGCAATATCGAGTACCTCGACGCGCCGCTGACGTTCGACAGCTACAAGCCGCGCTGGCCGGTCGCGAATCCGACGAATGCCTCGGCGGAGATTCACAAGACGCTGGCGTGGCTCGGCGCGTCAGCCGAAGGCGAAGACTGTTGCGACATCAAGTTTGCCCTTGATCGCACACATCGATCCATTGATCTCGACCTCGAGCTGGAAGACCAGGACGGCCGCACGCTCCGCTTCGGCGAGTACTTTCGCGGCAAGCCTACGGTCGTCGCGTTTTTCTATTCGCGCTGCGACAACCCGAACAAGTGCTCGCTGACGATCACGAAGCTCGCGCAGCTGCAGCGGGAACTCGGCGGCAACGTCCGCGTCGCGGCGTTCACGTACGATCCGCTCTACGACCTCCCGCCGCGCATGAAGCTGTTCGGTCAGAACCGCGGCTTCCAGTTTCAGCGACGACGCGCGTTTCTTCCGCACCCGCGGCAACTTCGAATCGCTCCGCGCGGCCTTCGACCTCGGCGTGAACTTCATCGGCTCGACGCCGAACCGCCATCGCATCGAGCTCTACGTGCTCGACGCGCGCGGCCGCGTCGACGGCGACATTCAGCCGGATGCAGTGGGACGTCGAGGCGGTGCTGGCCGAGGTTTCGAAAACGCGTGTGCTGCGCGACGCCGTACTTTCCGCAATCGCGCCGCTCGTCATCGCGCTCCTGCCGAAGTGCCCGCTCTGCCTCGGCGCGTATCTCGCGGCGTTGGGCGTGAGCGGATTACAGATCGCGCCGCACCGTCCCTGGATCCTCGCGCTGTCGCTGCTCTTCGTGCTCGTCAACCTGACGATGATCTTCCGCCGCTCGCGCCGCACGGCGAATCGCTTTCCGTTTGCGCTTGCGGTCCTCGGCGCGACGGTCCTGATCGCGGGAGCCGCGTTCTGGGCGCCGCTGGCGCTGACCGGCGCCGCGATCCTGGTCGCGGCGTCGGTCGCCAGCAGTATGAACGTGCGCCCTACGTTTTCTTCGGCTTCTTCTTCTTCAACTCCGGCGGCGTGACCTGGTCGGTCTCCGCGAGGCATTTCCAGAGCGCGGGGTGCTGGAAGCAGATCGAGCCGCCGCCGCGCTTCGACTGCGAGGTCTGGCGGTTGATGTCGGCGATGCAGACCCAGTCGGCGGCGGGCTTGCTTTTGGTCTCGATCGACTGCGCCCACTTCGCGTGGTCTTTCGTCTCCGGCCAGGAGTACGGGAACTTCAGCGGGGCGAAGTCGACGTCGACGACGTCGACGATGTCGTCCTTGTTGTCGCTGTCTTTCGTCGACGGAATCGTGCCGCGGCGCCACGACTCGACGTCGAGATTTACGCCGAGATCGTCGCCGACTTCGTCGCTCCAGAGATCTTTCCCCCACAGCCGGCTCTTGGCGATGCTGCGGAACGTCTTGCCCGCCTTGGACGTGAACGTGATGTCGCTCGGCGTCTTCGACAGGGTGAGCTTTCCGGCGGCGAGATCCTGCCACACGCTGCTCGCGCTCTTCGGCAGCGCCGGGCCGTATGTCTGCGGCCCCTGCTGCGAGAGCATCTGCGTGGCGATGGCCTCGGCGGTCTTGACGTCTTTGAGCGTGATGCAGAGGAAGGTCTGCCCGTAATCGAGCTCGTCGCCCGGAAATTCGAACGATCCCGGCGTCGCATACCGCGGTGTCGAGTGCAGCAGCCAGATCGCCGTATTCGATGCCGTGTCGAACGCCAGCACGCCTTTGCAATGCCCTTTGTCGCCGTTGTTCGTCTTGTGCAGGCTGGACGGATATTCGTCGTTGTAAAACACGGCGCCCAGCGTCGGATGACTGCTGGAGGGAATCTGCTCCAGCGTCAGATGCAGCGCGTTCGAAGTGTCATTGAGCAAATGCTTCGAGCCGGCCAGCACTGTGCTGTCCGAATCAAAGTACGCGTATTCATATCCGGTGGCGGGCTTGCCGCTCTTATCGGGCGCCTTCGCGTCCTTCGGTACCTTGTACATGAACCACCAATCGACTTTTTTGCCGCCGTCTCCGATTGCGCTGAGCGCCATGGCGAATCTCCTTAATAGAACAACGCGAAGCGGTCGTTGCCGACCTGATACGGAACGACCTGCGTCGCGCTGGCGACCGTCGAGCCGCTGGCCTCTTTCGTCCAACCCTGGCAGTCGACGTGGATGCGGAACCAGTCGGTGGAGCCGTCATTGCGGTAGGTCACGTAATACGGCTCGCCCGCGCCCATCGTGAACGGCTCGACGATGTCGATCTTCGTCGGGTCGGTGAGCTGATTCTGCATCCACGTGCCGACTTCGACGCTGCCCTGCGACGGGTCGTCGAGAATGTGATCGATGTTGACATTGAGCTTCGGCCCGAAATTGATCTTGAAGAAAAATGACTCGCCGCCCATGTAGAAGAACGCGAAGCGGTCCCACGATTTCGCCCATTGATGCACCCAGGTCGGCAGGATGTTCAGCGCCGGCGTTCCGGGAGGCGAGCCCGCCGGAGGATACGGCGTGACGTTCAAGGACCAGATATTCACGTCGCCGGTCTTGAAGCTGTACATGAGGACGTACAGCAGGTCATTGATGACGATCGGCTCGCAGACCGTGAAATTGGCCGTGAGCGGCACGCGCTTGTGACTGTAGACGAACGGCGGCTTCGGCGCGGTGAGATCGCTGGTCACCGGAAAAAACGACAGGTTGCCTTTCTCCGACGCATAGGCGAGCAGCCACGGGCTGTTGCCGAGGATGAACGGATTGATGATGTCGGCCGCGCCGACGTCGATGTTCGAGTCCACCGGCGTGAGCCACGGCGACGCATTCGTGGTCTTGAGCGCCGTGCCTTTGCCGTCGGCGTCGAAGCCGATGAGATACGTGGTCGATCCGCTCGTAATCGGCACGATCTGTTTCAGACCGCCCGGCAGCGGCGAGTCGCCGTCCTGCGACCACACTTCCGCGACGTCGAGCGTGCCGCGCTGGCTGCCGGCGGTGATGCTGTAGAGAGTGGGAGTGGGACTAGCCATGATCTCCTCCTTATGAAATCTGTTCGTCGTAAATGAGAACCGGCGCCGGATCGACTTCCGCGACCTGGTAATACCTCGCGCGAACCGGTTTCCCCGCGCCGCCTAAATCGAGAATTTCATATCCTCGGTTGTACCAATTGTTGATGAGCCCCAATTCGACACTGGAATTCACCAGTGGCACCGGATACGTCGTCGCATACGGCTTTTCCGTGTCCTGCACCGGAATCGCTGCGTGTCCCGCACAGCGGCCCTTCGGCAGCGTGTTGTAGACGCCGTCGGGCGCCGGCCAGCCGGACGGGCGATAGTTGTCCTCGAAAATTCCGAGATTGTGCTCGTGGCCCCAGATCCAGGCCGCGACTTTCGAGCCGAAACGCGAGCCGAGCTGCTTCCAGATCGCGGTATTGATCCACGCGCGATTCATGTCGCTCGCACCCGACTGCGCGACGCCGACGGTCTGTACCGCCGAATAAAGCTGGTGATGCGATAAGAGAATCGAGCGGCCGCTAAAGCGATCCATCTTGTCGAGCTGCCACTCCACTTCGTCATCGCGCAGTGTGACCATCGGGCCGGGCGGCGGCGGCAGCTGAATCGGTAGATCCGCCTCAGACGGATCGCCCTTCAGATGTTTCGCATGGATGATGTCGAGCGCTTTCTGCTGCGCCTCGGGGGTCACGGCCATGTAATGACCGTTGTACCCCGTGTCCATCCCGAGAAACTGCCAGCCGTCATCCGCGCTGCGCAGACAGAAGTAGCTCGCCTGTTGGTGCTGATTCTTATGCAGCGCGAGCGCGCCCGAATCGAGCGTCTCGAAATACGACACGTTGCCGGTGAAATACTCGTGATTGCCGGGAACGCCGAACACCGGCGCGCGATGCTTCTCCGACTTGAACACCGTTTCGAATAAGCCGGTGTAGCGGTGCTCGAACTCGAAGCGCGTGCCGGAGTAATAGACGTCGCCGACGTGCAGAATCGCGTCGGGCTTGAACGACAGCAGCGAGACCAGCACGGCCGCGGCGACGTCGGTGCCGGTGCCGATGTCGCCGATGATGGCGATGCGCCCGGTGGCGGGGATGCGCCACTCGACAATGCCGTAATCCATGCTGCCGCCGGTGTCCTTCCACGAGCGGTAATGCGGCTGGCCGCCGAGGTGATAGGGGTATTGCGCGTAATACTCGAAATACTGGATCAGCATCTGCTGCCAGAGCGGATTGCCGTACTTGAACCGCCCGAGCTGCTCAGTGAGCTGCGCCTGCAGCTTCTTGTCGTCATTGATGTTCGCGTGCGCCGACTGATGATGCAGCTGCATCAGGTACGGCATCACGTCGGGATCGTCGTCACGGAGCTCGTGTTTCCGCGCTACTCCGGGGGGCGGCGGGATCAGTTTTCCTTTTTCCAGCGAGTCGATGTACTGATCGGCGGCCTTGACCATCGGATGATGGTCAGCGCTGCCGCCGTTGCGGGTGACCGTCTCGTGGACCGCCGATTTCCAGAGCGCGCCGAAAATATTTTCGGTTGGGTGAACGGATTTCATTTTTTCTTCGGCCGATCCAGCTGCACGTTCATGCACGTGTGCTTGGTGAGATCCCAACCCGGCCAATTATTCCACAATCCGCCGCCCGGCGGAATGTTCTCCGCGGTGGCATTGAGATACGGTGTGACGGTTTTCGCGAGGTCGTCGAGCGGCGACGATTTCGCCTTGCCGGTCCAATGCTCCCAGAACGCGACGTAGGAATTGTTCGCTCCGGCGAGGATCAGCGCTCCGTCGACGCCTTTCGGCGGCTTCGCCTGATACGCCGCCGCCCACGCCTGCAGCGTCTGCAGGAAATTCGCGGGCGACTTCGGCGCGCCGACCAGATGGCGCACCGTGCCAAGCATCCAATCCGCCTTGTTCTTGAAGAAGTAATACGACTGATCGGTCGTCAATGTGCCGGCGAACAAGTTCGGCACGTCGGACTTGCTGATGCTCATGTTGTAGGCGTCGCTGTGCAGCGACTGGTAGATGCGCACGGCCGGCGTTTTGGTGGCGTCGTCGTGCGCGGTCGTGGTCGCCCACCACATGAGCGCCGTCTGATCCGGCACCGCGGCCGGCTTGTTTTTCTGGCCGGTCATCGACGGCACATAGGCCCGCAGTCCGGCATTCGGCTGCAGCAGCGCGCAGCCGGGGACGAATACCTGGCCGAGAAAGTCCGCGAATTTGCTGTAATCCGTGCCGGGATTGATGAAGCCGCGCCACACCCGCACGGTGTTCGGGGCGACCGGCTCCGGCTCTGCTTTCTTGCGGCGGAGACTCATGATTCCCACCTGCGCTTGAACTGCATGTTGAAGCTGTTGCCGGGATTCACGGTCATGCCCGGCCAGACGTCCCACAATCCCTTCTTGAGCGTGTAGTTCTTCGGCTTGACGACGTAATTCCAGTCGCACAATGCGGCGATGGTCGCGGCGGTGTTTTTCTTGTCGTTGAGCACCCAATAGACGACGTAGTCGTTGCCGACGCAGCAAATCGCACCGTCGACCGCCGCCGCGGTCTGAATGGTCGTCAATGCAGCAGTGACCTTGTTGATGAAGTCCGCGGGCTGCACGTTCGCCGGGCGTCCGCCAATCACGTGCGTCACTTTGCCATGCATCCAATCCGCGGGTTTATCGATGAGATAGACCGGCTGTTCCGCGGTCAACGAGCCTGCGAAAAGCACCGGAAACGCAGCGCCGCTCTGCGGCGTGTAGCACGCGCCGTGGGTCAGCGTGTAGGTACGGCAGGCGAGCAGCTGGAAGCAATTCGTGTAGGTGTCCTGCGAGTCCCAGAAAAGGATCGCCGTTTCATCGGGCGTGGTTGCCGGCTTATTGGCCATGCCGCACGGCACAGTGGGGATGTACGTGTCGAGTCCGGCGAGGATTTGCATTTCGACGGTCGACGGAATGAAGACCGTGCCGAGGCGCTGGAAAAACGTCGGCTGGTCGATCGCGCTGGAGCGGTAGCCGCGCCACACGCGCACGGCGTCGGGAGGAATGGCGACGGGTTTCTTCTTCGTCTTTTTCGTGCTCATGACGTGGTTCCTTTCGTCGACGATTTCGGCTTTCCGGCGATGGTCAGCGAGGCCGCGACTTTCTCCAGCCAGCCGACCGGCGGCTGGGTCTCCTCCGGCTTGCCGTACGGACAACCAAGCGGGAATTTCCAATGGTCGTTCACACAGAACTGGCACGCGCCCTCGGTACGCGTGAGCGCCTCGATATTGCCGACGCGTCCGTACGTGAGCTCCTTCTTCTTGTACATCGCGTCGAGGACGCCGGCCATCATCGCGTGCGCGTCGTAGTAATTCGCGGCCAATACCTTCGCCGCCGCGCGCGACATCGATTTCACCTGCGCGGTGATCGCGTCGGCATCCGCCTGGCTCTGCACCGTGAACGACGCGTAATTACCGCTCGACGCCGGCTGATAGGCGATGCGCTTATCGCTCTGCAGCAGCGTCGCCACCGCGGCTTCCTTCTGCTGCATCCACTCCCAATCCTTTGGACTGAGCCGCCATTGCAACGCGAAATTCGAGTTGTAGGAGAAATGCGGCGTAATGACGATGCGAGTCTTGACGGAATACTTTTGTCCGTCGATCTTGGTGTTGAACTCGAAGTACGCCGGCGTGTCGAGGTCCGTCGTTTCCCGCAGGAGCGTGAACGCGCCGTCGGGCGGTCTCGACGACAGCGCCGGCTTGCGATGCACCAGCGCGCCGAACGCGGCGACGAACATGTTCCACGACGACTCGCCGACGATGTAGAGCACGGCCGGGCGGGTCTGCACGAACTGCTTCATCACCCATGCGTTTTTCGAGACGCAGTTGTCGATGATGGTCTGCACGCTCTCCTTCGTGCCGCCGAGGAAGTTTTCATTCCAGTGCGGCGACGCGCAGGCGACCATGTCCAGCTGGCAGACGTCTTCACCGATTTTCAGCGTTGCGTCTTTGTGCCCGCTCGCGCGGATCGTGTCCTGGAAATGATCCAGCGTCGGCACGAACTGTTCGTAATAGCCAATCAAATCGCGATAAACCTCGGTCAATTGGCCTTCCGGTACATTGAGCCGCGCCGCGATCGTGGCGCCGGCCGTGAAGCGATTGTTCGGGCCGTGCGCGTCATAGAGCAGCACCCAGCGCGGCGTGCCGAGGTCGCGATTCAGCGCGATCGCCGTATCCGTTTTGTCGCCGTCATAACGAACGCTGATCGAGTAGCTGGGCGCGTCGGTGGTCCGCTGCGCCGACGTGATGTAGCCGGCTTTGGGCGCAACGACGCGGTCATCGGGCAGCAGGTACTGCTCGATCCATTTCAGATTGAAGCATTCCTGATAGACGGTGCGGTAGCGGTAATAAAACGCGTATTTCGTCCACGCATCGGTCTTGTCGTCGTCCGTGAAGTGCGGATAGCACCAGCTCGTGCCCTGCGTTCCCGGAGAAAAGGCCGTCAGATTCGGATTGATGCCGATGGTCATGATCGGCGCCTTGCGGCAGCCGTCCATGATCTCCGGATCGGTAAAGGCCTCGTCCTGCGTCTGTCCCTTGAGCCACTTGAACATCGTGACGCCGGGATTGTTGGGGTCGTAATGATTCGGCTCGTTCGTCAGGAAGTCGTACGTCGGATACGGACCGTACGGCTGCTGCGACGGATCGTCGGGCCAGAAAAACGAGCACGTGCCGCAGGGACGGACGTTGTAGACGAGATCGATCTCCAGCGGATTGCCGGTGGGTTTGGGTTGGGTTTGGCGCGGCGGATCGTATTTCATAGTCACATCGCCGTCAGCGCCGCCCAGGTGGCCAGCGCGCCATTGAAGCTGGTATAGAAGCCGAAGCGCTGATAAATCTCGCCCGACCAGTCCTTGCGAATCGACGGATCGATCGCTTTGCCGCCGGCTTTGGCCGGCACGATGGGATCGGAAATGTTGCGCGAGAAGCAGAAGCTCGTGCCTTTCTGCTGCGCGTAATAGCCGATGATCGCATCATCCATTTCCAGCACACACCACTTGACCGAGTCGTTTCCGGCGGCGATGTAGTAATAGTCGGTCGTCAGCAGCGGCTGGCCGTCTTTCGCGAGAATTTTCGACTGCTTGAGATTGGCCGGATCGAGCGGCGGATTGACGAGGTCCTTCAGCGTCAGCGACGATGCCGTCGAATCCTTCTGCTGCAATTGCTCGAGCATCGACTTCAGCACCGGCCACGTGACGACGGTGGCCATGTCGAAGAAGAGATGTTTCTGCACGGTGCTGAAGAGCTTCGTCGACGGAAACGCTTTTCCTTTGACGCTCTTGTTATTGAGGCCGGAGGAGAGATTCTCGGAGAGCTCGAGTTGGATGTGCCCCGCGTTCGTCACGATCACATCGCCGAGGTTCTCCGTTTCGCGCGAGCCGCCCGCGGTGCCGATCGACCAGAGCCAGGAGCAGCCCGTCTCGTCGATCAATTGATTGGTGATCTGCTCCAATCCCTGAATGTACGGCGGATGGGCGAGGTGCGTGTCGCATTTGAAGAGCAGCACGCGCACGGTTTTTCCGCGCGACGCTTTGATGTCGATCAGGCGATACAGACCCCACAATGGCGCCGACGTGTTGTCGGTGGTCATTCCTGCGGGGAGATCTTTACTGTACTGATGCCACGCGCTCTCCCACTCGCGATCGTCGGGATAACGCGTCGCGGAGCTATTGACGAAGACGTGATCGAACGCGTTCCACTCGGCTGAGGTCCAGGTCATGACGACGACGTCGGCCTTGGGCAGCGGCGCGGAGGGGCCGTCGTATGCGCCGTTGATTACGACAGGAGCGGTGTGGCCGACCCGCTCCCAATCGACGATTGGCAGCGGAAGCGGACGGCCGGTATTGGACGGGCGGAAGGTATCGGTATAGCGATTCTTCGTGGTTGTCGTCATCGTTCTCTCCCTCAGCTGGTTGCGTTCAGATTGCGATAGCGCGGCGCGTAGAAGACCGGCTGGTCCAGATCGGTGTACGTCGCGAGATCGCCGTAGTCGTTCGGGTAGATCGTCTTCAGTTGTGAGACGAGGTTGGCCGGCACCTGGTACTTCATGATGTTGAAGCAGCCGAGGACGCGCAGGTCGCCCATCTTCCCGATCGCGTCGCCGAACGTCGGCCATTCCTTGGCGGCCGGCCCGTTCCACATGTTCTCGAGATCGGTCATGATCCCGGTGTAGACCTGATCGAACTTCGCCATCGCCGCTTCGACGGTCGCGCCGTTCGGATCGGCTTTCAGCAGCGCGTCAAAGCCGTCCGACGGCACCGCGAGGATGTTCATGACCTCCGGCGGAGAGATCGGATATCCCTTGAAGTACTCGTGCTCCGTCTCGCGCGTGAGTGGCACGTGGCCTTCCGGCTTCGAATAGCGGCGGCCGTAGTGGATCTCCGCGTACTTGCAGTAGTGCGATTCCTCGCCTTCGAATTTGTCCGCGTGCAGCGTACGTGACGGCGAGCCTTCGCCCTGCACGACGATTTCGTCGAGCGCGTCGTACAGCTGCGGCAGCGGGTCCTGTCCCTCGGTGTACGTGATGGTCGTGAAGCCGATGTCGTCGCCGACCTGGTTCGACTTCCCGCCTCTTCTGATCGCCGTGCGGCAGGCGTCGGCATTCGCCTCGATCGCGCCGCGGATCGCCGCGTAGAGATTGCCGATCGTCGGATAGGACTCGTGCTTGTACTTCGGATCGAGGAGGAACAGCGGCACTTCGAGGCGCATGAAGTTCTGGATCTGTTTCTTCGAGACCTTCGCCAGGATGACGTGAAGATCGGGCTCCGCGCCGCCCGGAAGTCCGTTGCCGGGGAACTTCGGATTCAGCGCGCCGATCTTCGGCGTCCCGCCGAGGGCCGCGAGGATGTTGCAGGCGATGGCCATGTGAACCATCTCTTCCATCGACACACTGCGGAGGGAGTTGTAGACCGTGTAGTTCTGGGCCTGGAGGGAAAACATCGCGGAGAGATAGAGCGGGAGAGTGGCGTGTTCGAGCTCGATTGCGGATTGGAGGGAGGTGAGCAGCCACGACATGTCACGCTGCTCCGGTGCGACCGCCAGGTGGTCGGATAGCCGAGTCATATTTCGCTCCTTTTCGGCGACGAAATGCGAATTGTGGGGGTGACGCGGGACCACGATCAGGGTACCTGAAAAGTGACTGTGAAGCAAAGAGGGAAATAAGTCAGAGGGCAGAGGGACAGAGAGAGAGAGGAGCTATGCTTGAACGATGAATGAAATCCGCGGCGCGGGTGGCACCGAGGGTGGGGTGGCGACGTTCTTCATCGGCTTTGCGATGGCGGTGGCGGGCGGGTGGCTGCTCACGAATCAGGTCACGGTCACGAGCGGGTACTGGAACCTGTGGGGCCGCAGCGCGTTCGGCCTCTCGCTCCTGCCCTTCATCATCGGCATCGCCTTCCTCTTTTTCGACGGCAAGTCGATCGTCGGATGGGTGCTCACGATCGCCGGCGCGGTGATCATTTTCATCGGCATCCTTGCGCACTTGGAGATCTACTTTCGGCCGACGAGCCTGTTCAACACGCTTTTGATGTTGGTGTTGTTGCTAGGGGGGATAGGACTGATCGCGCGGTCGTTGAGGCCGCGTTAGCAAGTGGAGGACAGGCACTCCTGCCTGTCCTCGCGCGCCGGACAGGCAAGAGTGCCTGTCCTCCACCAATGCGTTCGCGCTACAGTGTTCCTCATGACCGAGGGCTCGTCCACTCTCGCCTCCGGCTCGGTGCTCGACGGTAAGTACGAGATCGTCGGCCTGCTCGGTGTGGGCGGGATGGGGGAAGTGTACAAAGCGCGGCACGTTCATCTCGATGCGTTCCGCTCCGTGAAGACGATGCGCGCGTCGCTGATGGCGGATGAGACGTACCGCCAGCGATTCCTCCGCGAGGCGCAGCTGGCGACGCAGATTCATCATCCGAACGTCGCCGTGATGCACGACTTCTCCATCCTCGCGGACGGCACGAGCTACATGGTCACGGAGTTCATCGACGGCACGACCGTGCGGCAGTGGGAGGCGGAGAACGGGCGGTTCCCGCTGGCGCTGGCGACCGAGGTTGCGATGCAGGTGCTGGCGGGACTCGATCACATTCATCGCCGCGGCCTGTTGCATCGCGATGTCTCCGCCGACAATGTGATGCTCGCGTTCGATCAGGAAGATCACCTGCTCGTGAAGATCATCGACCTCGGCGTATCGAAGGACGTCAAGAGTACGAAGCCGGAGATCACGCAGGACGTGATCATGGGCAATCCGAAGTACATGTCGCCCGAGCAGTTGGGCGAGCTGCCGGAGGGCGAAGAGATCGACGGCCGCACGGATCTCTACTCCCTCGGCATCGTGCTCTTCGAGATGCTCACCGGCGTGCCGCCGTTCCAGGCGCGCTCGGCGAACGGCTACATCATGAAGCACCTCACCCAGCCGCCGCCGTCGTTCGACGAGGCGAATCCGGAGCTCGATTTTCCGCTCGGCCTCGAGCCGGTGGTGCTGCGCGCGCTGGAGAAGGATCGCAACCGGCGCTACCCGTCGGCGCGCGTATTCGCGGAGGCGCTCGCGCCGTTCGTCTCGCACATGCCGACGACGTTCTCGCGCACCGAGGGCACGCTCACGACAAAGGCGCCGCGGAAAGAGTCGGAGGCGGCGTGGGCGTCCGCGCTCGCGGCGGATACGTACGCCGGATTCCGGGAGTATCGGACGAAGTATCCGAACGATCACGCGGACGAGGCGGAGCGCGCGATCGAGGAGCGATTGGCGTTCGATGCCGCGGCGGCGTTCAACACCGAGGCTTCGTGGGCGGATTACCTCGAGCGATGGAGCGGCGATCGTCACGCGGCGGCGGCGAACGAGCGGCTCGCGACGGCGAAGATCCGCGAAGAGACGGCGTACAGCGTCGCGCTGATGGCGAAGAACGCCGCGGCGTGGCAGGCGTTTCTCGAAGAGTTTCCGGACGGCCCGCTCGCCACGCACGCGGAGGAGCATCTCCGCGAGACGATGGCGTTCGATGAGGCGAGGAAGAAGGATGCCGCGGCGCTCGAAGAATTTCTGCGCGTGTATCCGGACGGCATCCTGGCGAAGGACGCGAAGGCGCGGCTGAGCGTTCTCGACGCCGGCGGCGACGAGCGGATGTGGGAGACGGCGCGGCGCGCGGGGACGTCGGAAGCGCTGCATGCGTACCTGAAGGCGAAGCCGGACGGCGCGTTCGCGGCGGAAGCGCGGCGCGCGCTGGCGCGGCTCGCGTTTGCCGACGGCGATTTCAACGCCGCGTTCGAAACCGGAACCGCCGCCGCGTGGGACGATTGGTTCGAGCGCTATCCCGACTCGCCGCGCCACGACGAAGCGCGCCGCCATCGCCAGGAAGCGGTGGAGTTCGACATGGCCACGCAACTCGACACGAAAGTGATGTGGCGCGCGTTCCTCAAAGCGTGGCCGCAGGGACGGCATCGGCTCGAGGCGGCGATGAGGATTTAGTGGTTAGGAGATAGGGATTAGGGGATAGGAGTTAGGGGATAGAGATGAGAACCCTAACCCCTATCCCCTAATCCCTAATCACCGCCCCCGCAGCTTCGTCGCCAGTCCGCTCACCGCCGCCTGCACGTTCGCGACGGTCGTTCCGAATGCGTTCGCGAGCGTTTTGTCGTCGAGCTTCAGGGGCATGCTCTTCGTCGTCTTTTTCTGAATCCGCGCGCGCCGCGCTAAGTAGGCGAAGAGCTCTTCTTCGGGCACGCTGAGCTCGACCGGCGGCGTGACGTCCTTGGCGTTGCCGATCCATTCTTCGAGCTCGTGGAGATCGCCGGAGATGTCGCGCAGCACGCAGGCCTGGTCGTCGAGCAGTGCGCTCGGCGACCAGATCAGCCACGGCGTTCCTTCGAGCAGCGCCGCCGGGACGCGGCTGGAGAGCGACCCCGGCTTCATCGTCGCGCGTCCGTCGACCGATGCGGCGATGATGCGCGCCCAGCTCGCGCGCAGCATCGGCGGCAGGTCGATCTCGATCCCGCTCGCGCCCGCGCCGACGCGCAGCGCGGCGACGTCGGGATGGCCCGGCACGAGCCGGTCGAGTGTCGACAGCGTGCGCTCGAACACCGGATCGTTCGGCTCCGCCGAAAGTGCGTGCGCGGCGTAGATGCCGAGCATCGGGTTCTCGAAGTTGTCGTCGAGCAGCTGGTTGAGGAGCTCGCGCGGCATGACCGTGCGCTGCTCTTTCAGCGCGATGCGCGCGCCCTCGGCGAGCCGCAGCATCTCGCTCTCGGGATCGAAGCCGTTGCGCGACATGAGGACCGATGCCGAGGCGATCGCCGGCAGTTCCGGCTCGCGCATCAGGAAGACCTGCGTTTGCCAGAACGGAGAGGCGACCACGACCTGCTCGAGCGGCTCGTCGACGATCGTGCTGCGCAGGCGATAGCCGCCGGGATCGAGCGCGATCGTGCAGCCGGCGCAGCCGGAGTCGGACGAGCGCACCGCCTGCTGCTGCAGATCGACGAGCAGCGCGCCGTCGAGATCGTGCAGCGTGAGTCCCGCCATCGGATCGCTCGCGTCCTCCGATCGCGCGAACACGAACAGCTCCGCGCCCTGGCCGATCGTCACGTTCGGCGTGCTGCTGATCTTGCGCGCCGCTGCGAGGTGGCGCTCTTCCGCGCCGCGCGTCGCGCGCAGCGGCACCGCCGAGTCGTACTGCAGCGGCGGCGCCTCGATCGTACGCGGCGTCTCGCCGATCTCCTCGAGCGTCTCCGTGATCGCCAGGCCGCGCCGGAATTTCAGTTTGTAGATCCCGGGCGTGACGTAGTGGCTGAACGTGCCGGAGCCGCGATGCACGAGGTTGAACGAGTGATCGATGATGAACGTCTCGACGTCGCGCGGGGCGTTGATGGTGACGTTCGGGGTCTCAGTCGAGGACGACATCGATCGCCTCCTTCTTCTCGCCGATCACTTCGAACAATTTCGACGCGCCGTCGTTGCGCGTGAGTTTATAGAGTCCCGCCTCGGCGAGCTTCCACTCCCAACGGTCCGGCAGCTTCGCGGACGGCGCGATGTCCGGCTGGCCGTTCGTGGACAGCTTGAAGGTACTGCCGTTCTTGATGGCGATGCGCACCGTGTACTCCGCGTCGCTCGCGGCTGCTGCTGCTGCGAGAAGGGGGGCGTCCGGCACGACCGCCGCGCCGAAGAGAACCGGCTTCATCTTGTCGTAGAAAAACTCGGGATCGGGATGCTCTTCCGGCGTCGGCTCTTCCTCACCCGCGGCCTTCGCCTTCTCGCGCTCCTTCTCATCCCACTCCGTGAACTTCTTGCGGATGAAGTTGAAGGCGAAGCTCTCCAGGGCCTCGCTGGTGACTTGTCCGTTCTCGTCCTTCGCCGCGCCGCCGCGCAATCCGGCGAGGAGCGCTAGCGTGAAGAGGCCGCGCGTCGTGCCGTTCTCGCCCCACGGCCCCTCGCGCGTCGCGCGCGACCACTGCGTCGCGAACGCGAAGTAGTGCTTGGCCGGCTTATCGCCGTTCAGTTTCTCGTACGGCACTTCGCGCGGGGCGCTGAGCTGATAGCTCTCGCGGCAGCAGTCCATGAACAGGATCACTTCCTTGAAAAACGCCGCCTGCCGGAACCAGTTCGCGTACTTGCGTCCGGGCAGGTGATAGCCGGTCATGCCGCGCGCGGCGTTCGCCATCAGCAGCGCCGCGTCTTCGAGCGACGGCGCGAAGCCGTGGCCGGCGAAGTAGAGATAGAGCCGGTCGCCGGCCGTCGATTCGTCTTTGCCTTTGACGTAGTAGCCGTCGAAGACTTCTTCAATATCTTCGACCTTCGGCCGCGCCTTCAGATGCGCGGGCGCGGCCGGATACTTGGACGAGAGCAGCATCGTGACGTGCTGGTCGTCATCCGGCACGTTGCCGCCCTGCGGATCGACCAGCCATTTGTAGAAGTCGACTGCATCCGCTTCCGGCCCGTCGAGATCGCCGAGAGCCGGATACTTGCTGATGCCGACGACGATCGCGTAGTCGTTCGCGCCCATTTGCGCTCCTAGAAGGGATAGAGAGTCTTGATGAACGTCTTGTCCGTCGGCGAAAGCTCCCGATTCCAGCTCACGCTGAATCCGTCCTCCGTCAGTTGCGCGGGGATCGGATACATCATGATCGATTTGTCATCGATCTTGCCGGTGCCTTTGATGAGGTCCGCGAGTAGGCCTGAAAGACGTTCGTGTCGACGCGCGCCTGGTCCCAGCCGTTGGTGCGTTTGTAGTACGCGTAGACGGCGTCCTTTTTCCACTTGATGCCGCCGGCGGGATGCTGATGCTCGTGGATGCATCCGAGGGCGTGGCCGAACTCGTGGAGCACCACGCGTTGGTATTCGTCGTCGGCGGTCACGGGCGTCAGCCAGCCGAAGTTCATCGTCGGCTTGGCCGCGTCGACTTTGCGCGCGCGTTTCCCGACCTCGGACCACGAGCCGCCCGGACGGAAGGCAATGCGCACTTCCGCGTCGCCCTCCTTCACGAACACGATGTTGATGTTCGCGTGCTGGCCCCACTGCTTCGCGTACGTCTTCACTTTTTCCTGCACGGCCGCGTCGCCTTCGAGAAAGCGCACGCGCAGCTTGTAGCCCGGCCCCCAGGTCTCGTCCTTCATGAGGGCCATCCGCTCGGCGAGCTTGGTGGGCGGAGGGGCATCGAACACGTCGACGCAGAAGCGGATTAGTTCCGGTTCGGTGGGCATGTGGAAAGTGTACGCCCAGGCCTCGATCGCCTCTCCGTTCGAGAGAACGGCGTTCACGACCTGACGCTGATAGTCGTCCCCTTCGTACTCGTCGAGACGCGCGAATACGACGTCGAATTGCGCAGGCTCGATCGCGTAGACCTCGCCGCGTACTTGCCCGTGTTCCGGATAGACGATGGCCATGTACGGACCGACTTGGTGCAGCTTCGCCTGCACCGTCGCTTCGCCGAGCCATTGCGAGTTGCGCGCGAGCACTTCGAACGGCTGCTGCTGTTCGGGAGTGCGCAGCGCGTCGCGCCGGAGCGTGCCGTAGACGAAGAGGTGATGCGGTACATTGGTCATCGTGCCGATTATCGTCGACCTCGGCGAGCAGCCGGACGCGATGCGTGAGCGCGCGGCTGTCATGTTGGTGGAGGATTTCGATGGACCGGCGGGCTGGCCGACCATCGAGTCAGCGCGCGAGGCGGTGCAGGAAGTGCTCGACGCAGGATTCGCGCGGGCGCTCGTCGACGGCGACGTGCTATGTGGCTGGATCGGCGGACTTCCCGAATATGAAGGCCGCGTTTGGGAGCTGCATCCGCTCGTGGTGCGCCGCGAGCTGCGGCATCGCGGGATCGGCCGGCAACTGGTGGAGGTGTTCGAGGCGGAAGCGCGAAGGCGCGGCGCGTTGACGGCGACGCTCGGCACGGATGACAACACCGGCATGACGTCGGTGGCGGATGCCGATCTGTACGCCGACGTCGCGGCCCACATCCGCAACATGCGTGATCTCGGCCGATCGCATCCGTTCGCCTTCTATCAAAAGCTCGGCTATGTGGTGACCGGTCTCGTGCCGGATGCGAACGGCCGAGGAAAACCCGATATCTTCATGTCGAAGCGGTTGTAGCTCGGAGGAAGCGCATGCCCGAGATCGAATGCGAACGACACCACGCCTGCCTGTCGGTCCCCGACATCCGCGCGGCGGTGGACTTTTACACGAACCGCCTCGGCTTCTTCTGCGCGTTCACGTACGAAGATCCGCCGACGTTCGCCGGCGTGAATAGGCCGTACGGGATCCGTGACTACACGATCCGCGATCTGAACGGCTACTCCCTCAGCTTCGGACATCATTTGCTCGATGCCGGTCCACCTCTGAAGATCGAGCCGCACACGAAGGGGACGCTGGCCTACATCCAGGAGCTGAAGAAGAAGCATGGCATCGACTACGACTCGCATGCGAGCTATCGCTTCGTCGAATGACCTCGCCGCGTCGCTGCGCCGGCCGTATCGGGTCACGCTCCCGATGGTGCTGCTGGTCTCGCTCGTGCCGTTGTACATCTTTATCGGCGAGTGGAACGCCGGCCGTACGCTGCATGCTCCGGCGCTCGCGCTCGACCGCGCCATCCCGCTGCTCCCCGCGTGGTCGCTCGTCTACGGCTGCCTCTATTTCTTCTTGATCGTGCTCCCGGTCTTCGTCGTCCGCCAGGACGAACAAATCCGCCGCACCGTCTTCGCGTATCTCTTCATCTGGATCACCGCGTACGTCTGCTTCCTTCTCTACCCGACGAGCGCCCCGCGACCGGCAACGATCCTCGGCGACGACTTCGCGGTGGTTAGTCTCCGTGCTCTCTACGGCGCCGATCCGCCGTACAACTGCTTCCCGTCTCTCCACGTCGCGCACTCCTTCGTCTCGGCGCTGGCGTGCTTTCGCATTCACCGCAGCGTCGGCGTCTTCACGCTGTTCTGCGCGTCGCTCGTCGGACTGTCGACGCTCTTCACGAAGCAGCATTACGTGCTCGATGTTCTCGCCGGGATCGTGCTCGCGGCGATTGCGTACGCACTATTTTTTCGTAAGTCCGCGGAAATCCCCGAGCTCGACCTGCGGCTCGCGCCGCTGTTCGCATTCGCGATGATCGGGCTCAGCGCCGTGATGTTGGCCGCATGCTGGACGGTTTATGGAGTGACACGATGAGCTTCGCCGGAGTGATGTGCGTCATCATCGCAACGGTGTTCATGCTCGCCACCCTGTGGAATGCCATCAGTGCCGTCGAGAGCAAGCGCTGGCCGGAAGCACCCGGCGTCATTTCGGCGTCGTACGTGGAAAAATCGTATATTGCCGACGAGGGGACGCAGTACACACCGATCGTCGTCTATCGCTATCGCATCGGCGGACTCGATTACATCGGGAAGCGGATTTCGTTCGGCAACTCCAACGCGAGCATCACGAAAAAATATCGCTCGGGCCAGGAAGTGATCGTTCGCTACAACCCGGAGAACCCGGAGCAGTGCGTGCTCGAGCCGGGCCTGAACCGTTCGCTCGTGATTCAGTTCGTCGGTACCTGGGTGGTGATCGTGGTCGGAGCCTACTTCCTGTGAAAGTGCCGCTCGATGTCGATGTGCTTGATGTCGACGAGAATCGGGCGGCCGTGAGGACAGGCGAAGGGGTTGGACGACTGCAGCAGTTCGGCGACGACGCGGGCCATTTCTTCGCCGCTGAGCGGGCGGTGGACTTTGATCGCGGCCTGACACGCCAGTGACGCGGCGATGCGCTCGCGGACGCGCGTGACGTGCGAGGACTTTTCTTCGAGCGAGGCGTCGATGAGCTTGCGCAGGAACGTCTCGACGTCGTTGCGGATCAGTTCCGGCGGGAGCGCGGCGATGGCGAAGGCGTTGCCGGAGAAGCGCTCGATGTCGAAGCCGACCGCGCGCAGCTCGTCGATGTGCGACTCGAGCGCCGCGCTCTCCGCCGCGCCGATTTCGTAGAGGATCGGCGTGAGCAGCTGCTGCGACACCGGCGCGCGCGCCTCGACGCGCGCGAGATAGCGGTCGTACAGCACCCGCTCGTGCGCGACGTGCTGATCGACGAGGCGCAGGCCGCCGGGCGTGTCGAGGAGGATGTAGCTGAGGCGGTATTGGCCGATGACGCGGCCCTGGAGATCGCCGAGCTGGGGAGGAGCTTCTTCAATCTCGACTGCTGCCGCCGTTTGCACCGGCGGCTGCACGACCGCCGCGCGCTGAAACAGCGGCGTGAATTGCGGCGTCCATCGCGGGACATCGTCGTAACGTTGCGGAGGAAAGAGGGGAGCGGGTTGCGAAGGCGAAGGCAAAAGCGTCGCGCCTTCTTCCGCGCCGCCCAGCGCCTTCTTGATCGCCTGCTCGACGACGACGTGCACTTGCGAGGAATCGCGGAAACGCACTTCCGTCTTCGCCGGATGCACGTTCACGTCGACGAGCTCGGGCGGCACATCGAGAAACAGCACGATCGCAGGATGGCCGTCGAAGTCGAAGGCCTCGGCGGCGCGATTCGCGGCGTGCGTGAGGACGCGATCCTTCACCAGCCGTCCGTTGACGAAGAAGTAATGATTGCGGCGGCTGCCGAAGCGGAGGCCGCGCGTGACGTAGCCGGCGGCAGCGGTCGATCCGATGACGGCCTCGATCGCGGCGAGATGCGGATCGGTATCGCCGCCGAGGATCTGCACGACGCGCTCGCGATCGCTCGATGCCGGCGCGAGATCGAGGACGACGCGGCCGTTGTGCTCGAGGCGGAACCCGCGCGAAGGCTGCGGCAGCGCGTACGAGGAGATGATCGTGACGACGGAGCGGAACTCCGCATCCGCAGATCGCAGGAACTTGCGCCGCGCGGGCACGTTCTCGAACAGCTCGCGCACGGAGATCGTGGTGCCGCGATCGCGGGCGGCGGGGCGGTGGTCGCGCGCGCCGGTCATCGGATCGCAGACGATCTCCGTCGCCTCGCCGCGCTCGTTGTCGGAAGTCAACAGCGTAAACCGCGAGACGCTGGCGATCGACGGCAGGGCTTCGCCGCGAAACCCAAGTGTGCGCACATGGGTGAGATCATCGAAGTCGCGGATCTTCGACGTCGCGTGGCGTTCAATCGCCAGCCGCGCGTCCTCCTCGGCCATCCCGCTGCCGTTGTCGCGCACTTCGATCAGCTTCCGGCCTCCGTGCTCGAGCACGATGTCGATTGCCGTCGCCCCGGCGTCGATCGCGTTCTCGACCAGCTCCTTGACCACCGAGGCCGGACGCTCGACGACCTCTCCCGCCGCGATCTGATTGATGAGATCTGATGGGAGAATATGGACGCGCGGCATCGGTCTCGGATTGTACGGCACCACCATTGCTGCGCATGAGTCGTATGACGCGCCGCCTTATGGCCACCTTCGGCATCGTCGCCCTCCTGGCGCTGGCGCTGACTCTGCTCTGGCGCGTGTACGTTCACCACGTGAACACCCAGCCGTACGGCGATGAGCCCGTCGTCGTTTCCCTACAGCCGCGAGCGGCGTAAAAATTTCGCTCGACTTGCGCTAAACTCTTCAAACACCAATACGAGGAAATGTGGCACGGGGGGTGCTATCTCCATATTCCAGGAGACGCAAATAAGATGAAACGCCAGACGATCCAAGCCGTACTTTTCGCGATGGTCCTTACGCTCGTCGCGCCGGCGGCTTTCGCGGCAACTCCCGAGACCACTGACCTCACCAACCAGTTCCGCGGCGCCAATGCCGCGGTGAATTCACTTCAGGTTTATGAACTCGCGGGTATCGTGATCATCCGCGGCCGCACCGCCGACAAGGCGCAGGCCGAGGTGCTCAGCAACTACGCCCGTTCGCTCGGCTATCAGCGCATTGCCAATCTCGTCCAGACCGTGACTCATGACGATGCCGGCATCGCCCGCCGCGCCGAAGTCGCGCTGAGCGTGCACCGCTCGCTCGACGGCTGCCGCTTGTCCGTCCGCTCCGAGCAGGGCGTCGTTCACATCGGCGGCCAGGTGACGCATGAGCTGCAGAAAGACGTGGCCATGCAGGTCGTCCGCGGCCTCGACGGCGTGCGTAGAGTCGAGATGGATCTGCAGAAGTTCTAAGAGCTGCTGATCGATGTGGAGCGGCGGGCTCTTAGCCCGCCGTTTTCATTTTTACCGCACCGTCCGAATCGCGAACCGGAATCCATTCCCCTCATCCATCGCATCCGGTTTCTTGATCGCCTTCGCGTAGATCACGCTCAGGTAGATATCCCAGTCCCGGAACGTGATCGCGTGCTCGGTGCCGATCCCGGCGTCGACGACGAGGCTGGTGCTCTTCGCGAGATCGCTGCTCTTGAACGCCGTGGCGCCGGCGCCGACGTAGGCGATGCCGTAGAGCGTGTTCCACGACAGCGGCCCGAGGTGATAGTCGCGATTGCGGAAGATCGGGAAAAAGTACTCGTTCGTCAGATGCACTTCGTGCGTGCCGAGGGAGTCGTCGTTGCTCTTGATGGACTTCAGCGCCTCGCGGCCGCCGAGGCGGAAAAACTCCGACTGCGGGATGTCGAAAAACTCCCACTGCGGCGTCACGTCGTTCTCGTCGATCTTGTCGTCGCCGTTGCGGTCGCGCGGCACCGGCGGCGGATCGGTTTCGTCGCGCGCGAGGAACGTGCCGACGTGGAGACGGGAGAAGACGAAGGTGGTCGAGGAAACGTCGAAGCGCCGCAGCCCCTCGGCTTCGAATTTCGTGTACGTGTAATCGGCGCCCAGCGCTCCCACGCTCTGGGTGATCGCCGCCGCCAGGCCGGTCTTCTGCGGGCCGATCTCGCGGAATGCCGTGAGCACCGGCGTGAGCCGGCCGCGCTGCTCGCCGACGATCGAATTCATCCGCTCGTCGAACTGCGTTCCGTACTGATAGCCGATCTTCGTGTAGAGATTGTTCTTGCGGTTGTCGGGACGGTTGATGTCGCCGAAGGAGAGGCTGTCGTTCTCCAGCAGGAAGAACCAGCGATTGTTGTAATCGCGCGGAATGCCGAGGAGAAACAGACCGCCGCGCACGCGCTCGAACTCGCGTGTGTTGTCGTCGCTGGTCACGTCGGGAAAGTCGATCGCATCGAACACGCTGAGGCGGTACGTGAAAGTCCGCGCGTAGTACTTGTAGCGAAGGAACGTCGAGATGTCGCCGTTGATGAATTCGTAGTCGATCTGGCTCTCGAACAGCACGTTCTTGATCAATTTGCGCAGGCGCACGCTGGCCTGCATTTCGGGCAAGTACAAATTGACGGCCGGGAGCGACTCGCGGCGTTCATACGCGCCGCTCGCGGCCTCGGAGAGCACGGACGGCTGCGCGGCCGTGCCGGTGGGCGTCACCGTCGTGCCGGCGGGAGGCTGTTCTGCCGGCGGCGCGGGCGTCGCCGTTTCCGGAGGGGTGGCGGGCGGTGTTTCCGGCGGTTTCTGGGTTTCGGTTTCGGGCGGCGGCGGTGGCGGCTCCGGCGTCTGCGCGACTGCAGAGAAAGCAAGAATTGCCGTGAGAAGCGCCGCGGAGAGAGTCTTCATCATCAGGTCATGTCCCCTTTTTGTTCAGCGCGAAGTTATACCGCCCGACTCAACCTATGGTAAAACTAAGCACTTGAAGTCTTTACGGGAAAGACTACCGATCGCTCTGGCATATGTTTTGTAGGGGCCGCGGGCATTGTAGCCGCGGACTCTAAGCGTGCGTAGCTGTTTTATGGAGGTGTGACTTGAAGCATCGGCTGCTGTTCTCCCTGGTAATTCTGTTGTTGATGGTTGGTCCGTCAGTTCTGGCGCAGGACTACGGCACCACCGGCACCGTCGACATCACCCGCGACGATCAGCTTCGCATCTTCGCTCCGACCGTCAGCGGCCAGACGGGGTTATTCGAAACGATCTCCGGCGATACCCTGCGCCGGGGAGACTGGTCGTTTGGCGTTTATTACAACGACTACGACCTGCTCGCGGGCCCCGCGCCCGAGTTCGCGCCCCTCTCGGCGCGCGATCCGGAAGATCTTTCCTACGATCTGTACCGCCTCAGCGCCTCGATCGGCGTCGGCCTGACGGATCGCTGGGAGATCAGCGCCATGCTGCCGTGGGATCGCCTCGTGGCGAACGGCGGTGACCGCGCGGGCTACATCAACGGAAATCTGTTCCGCGGTGAGTTCACCGAGAGCGGCTTGGGCAACCTCCGCCTGGCGACGAAGATCGGTCTGTCGCCGGTCGACAGCCCCACACGCTTCGCCCTCCTCGGCTTCATCGATCTCGGCACGGGCGACAGCGACGTCACCGGCGGCGGCACCGACTACGGCATCGGCGCCGCGGTCACGCACGGGATGTTCTCCGTCTCCGGCGCGTACAAGCTGCGCGGCGACTACGACGATGACGGCAACGTCATCGCCGGCGGAGCTGCCCTCGATCCGTCGGACGAATTCGACCTGAAGGCCGGTATCAACTGGCCGCTGGCCATGTTTCCGACGACCAACTGGATCAGCGAGATCAACACGACCTGGTACACGGGCGGCGATCGCGCCCCCGACTCGCCGATCTTCCTGCTCACCGGAATCCGTCACTGGTTCGGTTCGAGCGGCTGGGCGCTCAGCGCGGCCGCGCGCTGGAATGCCGCGAAATTCTTCAACAACAACGACGAGTGCCGTTTCACCGAGCTCGATGACTGTGGCCTGTCAGGTCTCATCGGCCTGACGTTTGCGCCGCTGCATCTCGCCGCTCCCGCTCCTCCGCCGCCGGCCCCGACCCCGGTGCCGCCGCCGGTCGAGCAGCCGCCTCCTGCTCCGGTTCCGCCGCCGACGCCTCCCGTGGCGCCGCCCGCGCAGCCGCAGGAGCTCCGCACCGACGAGATTCACTTCGAGCCGGGCTCGGCGCGCCTCACCAACATCGCCAAGGCCATCCTCGACGAAGTCGCCCTGCGCATGAAGCAGGAGCCGACGTCGACGGCGCTGGTCATCGGCTACACGGACGATCGCGAGAACACCGGTCCGAACCAGGATCTCGACCGCCGCCGCGCCGAGGCCGTCAAGGATTACCTCGTCACGCGCCACGGCATCGATCCGTCGCGCATCACGGTCGAAGGCCGCGGAACGCAGGAACCGGTGGGCGACAACACGACCGCCGAAGGCCGCCTCCGCAACCGTCGCGTCGTGATTCGCCTCATCCTGCCGTAACGTTGTTCATCATCGATTGACTCGAAAGCCCCCGCGAATCCTCGCGGGGGCTTTTTTCTTGCTGTGCGAGAGGTCCATGCGCCGTCTTCTATTGATCACAATCGTTCTTGCTTCCTGCACTACCACTCCCACCAAACCCCCAACACCGATCCCCCAGACCCCAATCACGCGCTCGCCGAACGCGCTGACGCCGATTGCATCCATGTCGCGCGCGATCGTCGAGCCGAAGATCCGCGTCGGCTTGCTCAGCGATCAGGCGACGGTCGTCTTTCCGCGCACGAGTGACGGCTACTACCTCGTCACCGGGCAAGGCCCGTCGACGCTGAAGCGCGGCTTCACCGCGGCGGCGCCGCTCGCGAATGCGACGGTGCGCTACGCGGTGCAGGCCAGCGCGATCTCCGATCTCACCAGCGCGCAGGAGTTTGTGGCGAAGCTGAAGGGCGATCTGAACGTGCGCGTCGACTCCGTCTTCGATCCCGCGGGCGGCATGTACAAGATCCTCGTCGGCGACTTCGAGTCGAGTGAGGCGGCGACGCCGATGCGCTCGCAGCTGACCGAGCGCGGCTACGCGAAAGACCCGCTCGTCGTGCGCCGTCCGTCCGATCAGCCGTTCGAGAAGAAGATCGAGATCGTTGACGATGAAGGCGATCGCTACACGTTCACCGCGGACGCGCTCGACGTCGTGCCGATGACCGGCGAGACCGTGACGATCGACAAGAAGCCGTACCGCACGACGGCGCGGCTCTTCGTCAACGCGCGCGGCCTGCTCAACGTCGTCAACGTGCTCAATCTCGAGGACTATCTCTTCGGCGTGGTGCCGGCGGAGATGGGGCCGTCGATTTACGACGAGCTCGAGGCGCTGAAGGCACAGGCCGTTGCCGCGCGCACGTACGCGGTCCGCAACCTCGGCCAGTTCGCCAGCGAGGGCTTCGACATCTGCCCCGGCCCCGCGTGTCAGGCCTACAACGGCTTCTCCGGCGAAGCCGACATGTCGACGCGCGCGGTGAAAGAGACCGCCGGGTTGATCCTGACGTACAACGGCCAGCCGATCGATGCGCTCTACACGGCCACATGCGGCGGCGAGACGAGCGACGTCGCGACGATGTTCCCGGGCCGCAACGAGCCGTATCTGAAGCGCGCGCATTGCGTGGAGCTGGACCTCGTGACGATCGCCGGCCGCGCCGACAGCGGCCTTTTGAGCGAGCTGCAGGTGAACGCGCGCCTCTTCGCTGCGCTCGCCGGATTGCCGGACACGTCCTCGGCCTGGAGCGCGCGCGAGGTATCGCAGGCGGTGGTCGCGGCGATGCAGCTCGCCGGCTATCGCGAACTGCTCCAGCCGCTGCCGGCGTCGAGCCGGCGCGGCGACGTGCTCGCGTATCTCGACATCATGATGGGGCTGGCGACGAAGGCCCGCGCGGTCACGCTGCCCGAGGATCGGAAATACTATTTCCCGCAGACCGCGGATCCGGAACAGCCGCAATATCTCGCCGCGGCGTTCCTCATCAAGTTCGGCATGAACCCCGCGCAGTTCATCGACCGCGTGAGCCTCGCCCAGCCGATGCCGCGCGAAGAGCTGTACGCGCTCCTCGGCGCGTGGGTCCGCGAGCACAACATGCTCCGCGACAGCGAAGGAAAACTCTTCCGCATCGCCGGCCGCGGCATCACGCTCAAGCAGAAAGGCGAGACCAGCCAGTTCACCCTGCCCGCCGGCATCCCGATCTTCCGCAAGCTCGGCGACCGCTATCAGGAGTACACCAACGTCCCCATCCTCCTCGGCGATCGCGCGACGGTGATTTCGGCACCGGACAAACGCGTCGTCGCCATGATCGTGCAGGCGAACTACGACGGCGCCGCATTCGATCGCACGTCGAGCTTCTCGAACTGGACGCGCAGCTACCGCTCCGACGAGCTCGTCCCCGCGATCAATCGCCGCAATCCGATCCAGCAACTGATCGACATCCGTCCGCTCGTCATCGACGCCTCCAAACGCATCGCCGAGATGGAAGTGACGGCCGAGGGCGGACGCAAGTTCGTGCTGAAAGGATTGCCCGTGCGCTGGTCGCTCAACGTTCCGGACAATCTGTTCGTGTACGAGAAAACGAAAGACCCCGACGGCATCGACCGCTACACGTTCTACGGAAAAGGCTGGGGCCACGGCACCGGCATGTGCCAGGTCGGCGCGTACGGCATGGCGTTCCGCGGCTGGACGTACGACAAGATCCTGAAGAATTTCTACACGGGCGTGGAGATCACGCGGCGCTGATCCGCGAAGAGCAGGTGGAACACCACATAGCCGACGACGAGCGTGGCGCCGTAGACGAGCGTCACGCCCAGCGTGCGCGGGTGTGAGAGCGGGTTGAGCACGCGGGCGGCTGCGTCGGCGAGCAACGCCCACGGATCGGTGAGGAGCTCCCAGCTGTTCCAGCGGCGGAAGCGGCCGAGGTAGATCCCGAAGGCGGAGAGAAACAGCACCGCCGTGACGGCGATCCACGCGGCCGCGCGCCCGAAGCGTGCGGACAACGCCTGCTGCACGACGGCCAGCGAAATGTAGCCGAGCAGAATCCCGGCGACGGCGCAAGAAAGAAGCAGCACAACGTCGTACCAGAGCGGCACAAACACGCGCGGCCGGAGATGCATCAGATCCGTGGCGAGGTACGGCGCATTCGGAAGAAACGCCAGCCACGTGACGGCGGAGCCGGCGATCGCGCCGCGCGAACGCGCGCGCGACAGGACGAGAGCGGCAACGAGCGGAATGCCCGCCAGGAAGAGATTCCAGACCAGGAACAGATAGCTCCACGTTCCCGACCAAAGAATGCGCATAGCGAGTAGTACGAAGCACCAGGCGATCAGCACGGCGACGGCGGCGGCGCGGTTCATGGCGAGTACTTTACTATTGCAAGTAGTTTGCCGCTAGTGCTTCTTTCGGCTGGTGACCATGTAGGTCACGGCATCCCAGGAATTGTGAACGCCGATGAGCAGCAGACCGAGGGCCGCGGCGGCGACGATAAACGCCGCGACCGCGGGGATCGCGCACAGAAGAAACCCGGCCAGCGTGAGCGCGGCGTAATCGCAGCAGGGCAGGATCGCGTGCCACAGCCAGTCCTCCGCCTCGGGGATGTAGTTGGTCTGGCGGCGCGCGCGGCGGATCACGATCGCGGTGTAGATCAATGCGGCGATGCCGCACAGCGAGATCGTGACTGCGGCTCCGGCGAGCGACGGCCACGGAGCGCACATGATTGCGGAGATCACCAGCGCGCCGGCGAAGTGCACGACCGTCGGCGTTCCGAACGCGCTCACCGACTCCGCGCTCGTGTCCGGATGGCCGATCGTCGCCACGAGCGTGATCACGACGAACTGCACTCCGATCAGCGTCGCGCCGGCCGCTCCGACGATGACGTAGAAGTTCTGCCAGCCGGTCATACTTTTTACCTAGGGCTCCCGTCCGAACACGATCGTCGCCAGCGCCACGGCCAATCGGCGATCCAATGCGTCGCCGGTCAGCTCGAGCACATCCTCATCCCGCCGCACGATCCGTCCCATCTCGATGCCCGGCAGGCGGATGAAGAAATTTGACTCGAAGCGGCGGCTGAATTTTCCGTACAGCTTGCGCAGGATGGCGCGTCCGAACGATTCCTCGATCGCTTCCGCGAGCACGCGGCCGTCGTGACTGATCGTCCAACGCGTACGGCCGAGGAACGAGAACGGAGACTTGCGCAGCCGTCCGAGGATGTTGCCGTTGGGGGTGGCGACGACGTAGGTCGCGTTCGCGCGCTGCGAGATCGTCAGCGCGGGATTGCCGTCGTCGTAGAGCGTGACGCTGATGCGCGGCACGAGGCGCGTGATGACGAACGAGAAGAGGAGCGTGAGCACGAGCGCGAGCAACGCGCGCAACGGCGATTTCTGGTAGACGAGAAACAGCGTCGCGGCGACGCCGGCGACCAACACGATTCCGGCCACGAACGTGGCGATGATGCCGATGATGCTCGCGAACGCGCGATAGCCGAGGAGCGGCTGGCCGGCGTCGTCGCGGATGAATGCGGCCTCACCGCTGCGCAGGCCGGGGGTGAAGTGGTAGCGCGTTTTGGAGAAAGGCGTGGTTGTTGGTTGTTGGGGGATGGGGGGTGGAGGAGGCGCGGGAGGTGCGGGTGCAGGGTTGATCGGCTCCGTGGGGCCTTCCTCGACTTCTATTTTTTTTTTAGATCGGCGGGCGCGAGCTTCTCGTGCGGGAGCGTTTCGACGTTCACGCGGTCGTGGGTGCTGGTCGACATCACATCGAGTTGACTGAGGTCTTCCGTCGGCGGCGGCACCGGTTGATCGAACGGCTCCGCGGCGGCGATCGGCGAGGATTCGGACTCAGTCGGCAGTTCCTCGGAGAATCGTCCGTGCGTGTTTCCCATCCGCAATCGAGCGCCGTGCGTGAGCGGCGCGACGCGGATGCGCTTTCCGTTCACGTACGTTCCGTTCGCACTGGCGAGATCATGCAGAACAAAGAACCCGCGCTCGAACACGATCTCCGCGTGATGCCGCGAGACTTTCGGATCGCGAAGGATGATGTCGTTGCCGGGATCGCGTCCGACCGTGAACGGCCGGTGCGTCTGCAGACGGTAGCTTTTCTCCGTGCCGTCGAGGCCGACGAAGAAGATTTTCGCCATTCGGGGCGGATTCTAACGTACTCGCGCCCGCGCCATCTCTGAGACCAGCTCATCCACCGTCAACGGCTTCGTCAGCCACGAGCGGACGTGCGCCGGCATCTCCGGCGGCGCCGGCTGCCCGCTGATCACGATGATCTCGATGTCGTCCGCCCGTACACGGTCGAGCACTTCCTCCCCGTTCATCAGCGGCATCAGCCAGTCGAGCAGCATGTAGTCGGGCCGTTCGGACGCCACGCGGTCCACCGCCTCTGCGCCATTCGAAGCGAGCTTGACCTCGAACCCGCGCTGGTTGAGTCCGATGGCGTAGAGCCGCCGGACATCCGCGTTGTCCTCCACGAGCAACACTTTTGGCTTGCTGGCCATGGGGGCGAGGGCTGCAGGATCTAAACCAACGGCCATCCGCCATCCGCCATCTGCCATCCAACCCTCGTGATATCCTCCCGCCCCGACCAACATGAACGTCAAAAAGCGCTTACTCGACGGCCCTCGCATGAATCGCGCGATCCGCCGGATGGCGATCGAAGTGGTGGAGCGGAATCGCGGGCTCGACGACCTGATGATCGTCGGAATTCGCAGCCGAGGAGTTCCGATCGGCGAGCGGATGGCGAAAGAGATCGAGGAGATGGAAGGGCAGCCGATCTCATTCGGCATCCTCGACATCACGCTCTACCGCGACGACCTCACGCTCGTCGCGCCGCAGCCGGTCGTGAAACCGACCAAGCTGCCGGAACCGATCGATGACAAGGTCATCGTCCTCGTCGACGACGTCCTCTACACCGGCCGCACCGTGCGCAGCGCGCTCGACGCGCTCATCGACTTCGGCCGTCCGAAGCAGGTCATGCTGGCCGTGCTGATCGACCGCGGCCATCGCGAGCTCCCCATCCACGCCGACGTCATCGGCAAGACCGTCCCGACGGATGCCAACGAGGTGATCAAGGTCAAGCTGACGGAGACGGATGGCGAGGACGAAGTGCTGATCATGGAGAAATGAGAACCGCCAGTTCCTCGCTTCGCTCCAAAGACCTCCTCGGCATCGAGCCTCTCACTCCCGAAGAAATCACTCTCATCCTTGACACCGCCGAAGGCTTCAAGGAAGTGAGCGAGCGGCCGGTGAAGAAAGTGCCGGCGCTCCGCGGGCAGCTGGTCATCAATCTCTTCATGGAAGCGTCCACGCGGACGCGCGTGTCGTTCGAGATCGCGGAGAAGCGCCTCTCGGCCGACACGCTCAACTTCGCGGCCTCGGGGTCCGCCGTCGAAAAGGGCGAGACGCTCATCGACACCGCGGAGAACCTCGTGGCGATGCATCCGAACATGATCGTCATCCGCCACAAGCATCCCGGCTCGCCGAAGATGCTCGCGGAGCGGTTCGAGAACATCTCCATCATCAACGCCGGCGACGGCGCGCACGAGCATCCGACGCAGGCGTTGTTGGATGCCTTCACGATTCGCGAACGCCTCGGCCGCCTGCAGGGCGTGAACGTCTCGATCATCGGCGACATCAAGTACTCGCGCGTCGTCCGCTCGAACATTCATCTGCTGACCAAGATGAAAGCGAAGGTCACCCTCGCCGCGCCGCCGACGCTGCTGCCGGTCGAGGTCGAGAAGATGGGCGTGCGCGTCGTGAACTCGCTCGACGAAGCCATCGAAGGCGCGGACGTAATCATGATGCTGCGCATCCAGCTCGAGCGGCAGGGGAAGCTCAGCTTCCCGTCGCTGCGCGAGTACTACAACACGTTCGGACTCACGCGCGAGCGGGTGCGCCGCGCGAAGGAAGGCGTGCTGGTCATGCATCCCGGCCCGATGAATCGCGGCGTGGAGATCGCGTCCGATGTCGCCGATGATCCGAACGTGTCGGTGATCCTCGAACAGGTCACGAACGGCGTGGCGGTGCGGATGGCGGTGCTGTATTTGTTGGGAGGGCGCAGCGAATGAACCTCCTCATTACCGGCGGCCGCGTGATCGATCCGTCGCAGGACCTCGATGCGACACTCGACGTGCTGATCGAAGACGGCACGATCGCGCGCCTTGATATAGGAATAGCCAAGAAGATCAAATCGAGCGTGAAGAAGATCGACGCGAGCGGTCTCGTCGTCACGCCCGGCTTCATCGATCTGCACACGCATCTCCGCGAGCCGGGGCAGGAGCATAAGGAAACGATCGCCACCGGCACGCGCGCGGCGGTTGCCGGCGGATACACCGCCGTCTGCGCGATGGCGAACACGGTTCCGCCGAATGACGAGCGCGCGGTAACGGAGATGGTCGTCGCCGAAGCGGCGCGCAACGGCTGGTGCCGCGTCTATCCTGTCGGCGCGGTGAGCAAGGGATTGAAGGGCGAGGAGCTCGCCGAGCTCGCCGATCTCCGCGCCGCCGGCTGCGTCGCCGTCAGCGACGACGGCAAGCCGGTCTTCAACGCGCAGCTGATGCGCCGCGCGCTGGAGTACTGCTCGATGCTCGGCATGCCCGTGATCGCGCACGAGGAAGATGCGAACCTCAACGAAGGCGGCGTGATGCACGAGGGCTACTTTTCGACGCTCCTCGGCATGCGCGGCATCCCCGCGGCCTCCGAGGAGACGCTCGTCGCCCGCGACGTCATCCTGGCCAAGCTCACGAACGCGCACGTGCACATCGCCCATCTCTCCACCGCCGGCGCGGTCGATGCCGTGCGCCGCGCGCGCAAAGAGGGCGTGAAGGTCACGTGCGAGGTGACGCCGCACCACATCGCCCTCGGCGACGAGGCCGTGCAGTCGTTCTCGACGAATCTGAAGATGAATCCGCCGCTGCGCAGCGAAGCGCATCGCAAGGCCATCCTCGCCGGCATCGCCGACGGCACCATCGACGCGATCGCCACCGACCACGCGCCCGCATCATTTCGATGAGAAGAACGTCGAATTCGATCTCGCGCCGTTCGGCGTGATCGGACTCGAGACCGCGTTCGCCGTCTGCTACGAGCACCTCGTGCGCGCGAAAGTGATCAAGCTCCCGCGCCTCATCGAGCTGCTTTCGTGCGGCCCCGCGCGCGTGTTCAACCTGCCGGGCGGCACGCTGCGCCCCGGCGCGCTCGGCGACGTCACACTGATCGACATCGACGCGAAGGTCGAAGTGGTGCGCGAATTTCAATCGAAGGCCGCAAACTCACCGTTCATCGGACAGAAACTGCGCGGTAGGATTGCCGCGACGATCGTGGCCGGAGCGATCAAACACCAGCAATGAGCGACGAGAAACCGAAACGCGTCGTCATCGTCGACGACTCGCCATCCTATTGCGATCTCTGGTCGAACTTCATGCTCGAGCGCTACCCCGAGGTGGCGAAGGTCGAGACGTACAGCCACCCCTACGACGCCCTCCCGAAGATCGACGACTCGATCGACCTCCTCATCGTCGACCTCGAAATGCCCGGCATGGACGGCAAGAAGTTCGTCGAATACGCCCGCGCGAAAGGCGTCTCCCCGCGCCGCATCGTCGTCACCTCGTCGCACTCCGCGGACGAATTGCACCAGCGATTCCGCATCGGCGAGACGATTGCGGTCATCAATAAAACCGAGGCCAAACAGCAGGAGGCCTTCCTGATGATTTTGGATTCGGTGATGCGGAGATAGAAT
>CAVTGG010000002.1:0-179460 GCA_963734155.1 uncultured Acidobacteriota bacterium | reverse complement strand
TTCCGCCTCCTTGAGGTGAACGAAAACGTTCTGCGCGACGACTTCATCGAGTGAGCCGTCGCGATTGCGGCGGATCTCGATCGGACCAACGAAGACACTCGGCAACAGTCAGTCCTCGTCGCGATCAGGATGGATGAGCTCACCCGAAGCGGCGACGTATTTGAAATGCGGCGCCACGCGTTCGGCGTAGCTCACGACATGGTTCAGTTGATCAACCGGACATCCTGTTGCGCCGATCGCCGTCGCGGCACGCGGGCGATTCGTCATAAAGCAGAACAGCCCGCATTTCAGCGGGCTAAGTTCCAGTCGACGATTTGGTTGCGGGGACAGGATTTGAACCTGCGACCTTTGGGTTATGAGCCCAACGAGCTACCAGACTGCTCCACCCCGCGACAGTGGTGGGATCAGCGAAGCGGCGGCATTCTCTCAGCCGGCGCACCTCGCGTCAAGGCTTCCTCCAACGCCTCACGGGCGGAGGGTATTCCGTGCGATGGTGGCGAGGATTGCGGTGATCAGTTCGGGCGGGACGTCCTCGATCGCGGGGGACGCGGCGCGGGCTATGCGGATGGTTTCGCGGTAACTGCCGAGGTAGGCGACGCAGGAGTCGCAGAGGGCGAGATGGCGGTCGAATTCGGTGCGGCGGCTGCCGTCGATTCGGTCTTCGACGTACTCGTCGAGGAACGCGATCACTTCGTTGCAGACGATCATGGCCTCATGTGCTCATCGAGCAGCGCGCGCAGCGCTTGTCTCGCGCGGTGCAGGCGGATTTTTACGGCGTTCGGCGTGATGCCGAGCACCTCCGCAGTTTCGTCGGTCGACAGTTCTTCGATATCGCGCAGTTGGAGAACGACGCGATGGGTTTCTGGTAACTGGTCGATCGATGCGCGTACGAATGCGCGGAGCTCATCGCGCTCGAGCATCGACTCCGCCGACTCGGTCCATGGCTGCGACGGTTCGAGTTGATGGCCGTCCTCCTTGAATCGGGGCAGGTACTCTTCCAGGTCGATCTCTTCGCGCCGCCGCTTCGTGCGCAGTTTCATCAGGCACGCGTTCACGACGATGCGGTGCAGCCAGGTCGACAGCATCGAGCTCGCTTCGAAGTTGCCGATCGACTTGAACACCGCCAGCATCGCGTCCTGCAGTGCGTCGCGCGCGTCCTCTTCGCTGCCGCAGAAGCGCCGCGCGAGGCGCAGCAGGCGTCCGCCGTAGCGTTCGAGCAGCGTTTCGAACGCCGCCGCATCGCCCGCGCGGAGCCCTGCGACGAGAGCCGTGTCGGTCATCGAAGAGGAACGATCGTACCGCTGATCGGCGCCGCGGCATCGGACAGCAGGAACGCGATCGTCTCCGCCACGTCCTTGCGCAGCGCGTCGGTGAGCGTCGCCGGCGCGACGACGTTCGCGGAGATGCCGGGATTCTCTTTCGCGATCACTTCGACGAGCGTCTGCAGCGCGGACTTCGAGACGACGTACGCGGCCATGCCGGCGGATTTTTCGAGCGCTGCGATCGAGCTGACAGCGACGATGCGTCCGGGCCGCGTGAGATGCGGCAGCGCTGCACGCGCGGCGTTGAAGGCGCCGGTGAGGTTCAGCGCGAGCATGTCCGAAAACGCTTGCGCGGAAGTCTCGGCGACGCTGCCGAGAGCGAAGCCGCCGACGAGATGCACGAGCGCATAGATCTCACCGAAATCCGCAAACGCGCGTTGCACACTTGCGGCGTCGTTGAGATCCGCCAGCGCGTGCGTGAGCAGCAGGCAGCGGTAGTCGCGCTCGAGGCGCGGCACGACCACGGAGCCGAGTCCGCCCGTGCCGCCGGTGATCACCACCGTTTTCACGAGCGTGAGAATAGTTGATTTTTCACGACCGCGGCGCGTCCGCGAACGGCGTTCGCGAGCCAGGAGCGGCCGGTCTTCGCCGCGATGAACGCGCGCATGCGAGGCATATCGTGGAAGAGCGGCGTCATTTCGCGCGGATCGCTGAAGTTCGAAAAGAACGCGTCGGCGATGCGTTGCTGCCCGGTGTCGCTCTGGCCGTCGCTGCCGAACTGCGCGATCAGCATCTCCTTCGCCGCCGCGGGAATCGGCTCGAGGAACATGTTCGTGAAGGTGTTGGCGAAGCGCGCGTGCTCGTGGAAGAACGCATCGAACGTCTCGGTCAGGAACGCCGCATCGAACGGCGCGTCGCCGCGCGCGACGATCGCGTTCACGAGATGGCGCGCCTGCTTCACGCCGCTGTTCGCGCCCTGCGCCGCGATCGGATCGTACGAGATCGCGGTGTCGCCGAGGGCTGCGACGACGCGTCCGCTCGGAAGAGTTGCGACCGGCTTGCGCACCGTCGGCACGACGCGGCCGGTGAGCCAGCCGTTCGGATCGGCGAGCGTCATCGGCCGCATCCACTCCTCGTCCCACGGAAAGAGCTCGTGCACGACTTGCTTCGCGATTGCGAGCACCTCCTCGCCGCTTTTCGCGTTCGTGAAGCGATCCATGCGCGAGCCGGGTTTCGGCTCGAAGAGGATGTTCCACGACGGGCCGTGATCTTTGTGAAAGTACGGAACGAAGAACGCCTCGCCATCCGTGCCGAGGAACTCGAACTTGACGGGAGTGAACGGGCAGCCCTCGAACGACATCGCGCCGCCGGTGGTGATGACCATCGCCAGATTGCGCCGCGCGTCGGTGTACGTGCTGCGCGCATCGTCGCGCGGGAAGAGCTTGCAGAGATCCGCGCGGCCGGCGGCGAGGATCGTCAGATCGTGATCGCGCGCGATCGCGTCGACGCGCTCCGCGGACACGTTCTCGATCACCAGCTCGCCGTCGAAGTCGTTCATCCAGCGATGGCATTGCAGGCGAAGATCGACGGCCTGAAACGGACGCGGTGCGCGGCCCAATAGAGAGATGAGGCGCGTGTGCAGCTTCGGGCAGAACGTCAGGAACACGCCCTCGCCGCGCGGCGCGACGTCGTCCCAATGATTGAGTCCGAGCTCGCGCTCGTACTGCAGTGCCATGTCGAATCGCGCCGCGGTGCCGGTCGGGCGGCTCTCATTCAGCCACTGATCGGCACTCCGATCGCTGAAGAGCGTGACCTGATAACGCTGCCGCCGCAGCGCGTGCGCGGCGATCAATCCGATGATCCCAGAACCGACGATGGCAATGCGTCGCATGACGGATCCCGATGATAAGACACGATTTGTAGCGGCCCGGCAACGAAAAGCACACGTTGTCGTGTTTGCTTCTGGCGAGCGCTTCAGAAAGTTATTTCTGCCTAATTTCGGAATGCATGAATACTTCCTTCCGTTCCGCGACTCAACAACAATCGAAAGGTAGACCTAATGCAGAAACGGATGTATCTGGTGGTAGCAGTCGTGTGTGCTTTGTTTGCGTCGGCGGCGCAGGCCGTCACCTGCGAGACGTACCCGGCGCTTCATGGTTTTCAGGCGCAGACGCGGGGCAATACCTATGCGCAGCTCAATTTTCAAAGCGAATTCGGCGATTACGGCCTCATCTTCGAAGACTCGAAGTGGCGCGATTGCGACGGCGGAAGCTGGCTTTCCTATCCGCCCTACGACGGCGTGAAGCACGGCGCATATGAAGCGTTGATCACGAAAGTCACGTCGACGCTCGGCCCGAACAACAATCAAACGCACATCGACTTTCAGAGCCAGTCGGTCCTGCCGTATCAGGGCTGGCTCGAAGGCGGGTTCGTCACGCTGATTTTCTCCTCGGCGCTGATGATCGGCGGCCATGGCGATCTCGATTCGAATCTCGACGCCGTGCTGCAGCGAGTCGAAGGCGTGTACAACCCGACCATCGGCGGCATGGGCAAGTGCGGTTTCTATCAGCCGAGCGGCTGGAACAACGGCGGCGACACCTGCATGGAAGAGCACGTGACCGCGGCGTCGGCGTACGGCTGGATCGCCGCATACGAGTCGAAGCGGCGAGGCTATTGGGCGGGACGGCCGTGGGCCGTCAAGGCGAACGCGGAAATTGCGGCGGCGTTCTCGACCAACGACAGCATCTGCATCAACGACCGCACGCAGAACATGCCGGTCGGCACGCGCGGTCCGTGCAACATCGACATCGCGCCGTCGAATCCGAACTATCTCAGCACGCTGCAGACGTACCTCGTCCCCAATCCCACGACGGGACGCACGCTCGGCGATGTGCTGTCGTTCAATCGCGATCAGAACATCGTGTACGGCTTCGGCCAGCTCGGCCAGCTTTCGTCGGCGCTGATCGCGCTCTCCGAGGGCGGCTATGACCGCAATTCCAACTCGGGACAGCCGACGCTGACGCAAGGGGAGCAGCTGATCGCGTATGCGCTGCTCGATGAAGCGCAGCGCAAGAGCAACACCTCGTTCGACGCGTTCCGCGCGGGCGAATGCGCAAAGGCCACGATCTCCGGCAGCTCGGTCGTACGGCAGGACACGTACGGCTGCTCCGACACGCCGCCGCGCGCATTTGCCTACAACCAGCGCACGAGCGGTCAGGGCTTGTCGTCGTTCTTCGAGAAGTGGGTGACGGCCTACACGCCGCGGACGAGTACCGTTGATCACCGCGTGGTGAGCGGCTTCGACTACTACACGACGTACAACCCGGCCAATCCCTTCAACGCGTTCGATGCGAGCATGTTCGATCGCACCGTTTCGTACGCAGGCTTCGGTGGGTTGAACTGGGGCCGCTACACGATGTACCGGATTCTCGGCTCGACGTGGAACTCGATCGACACGACCCGCGACAACAACACGGGTTGGACCCCGACGAGCGACAAGCGCCCGCGGCTCTGGGGATACGTCGACGATTACGATCCGAAGGGCTATCTCGATGGGATCGACGCGAACGGCGTGGCCATCGGCTGGACGTGCGATCAGGATCAGCCGAACACGTCGAACTTCGTCGACTTCTATATCGACGGCGCGAACGGACTCGGAACGTTCGTGCAGCGCGTGCAGGCGAATGGCGTCAGCGAGCAGGCTGTGGCCAACGAATGCGGCGGAGGCTACGCGCATCGCTTCACGGTGCAGCTGCCGGCGTGGACGAAGGGTCACTACGTGTACGCGTGGGGCCTCGACGCGACGTGGCGCGGTGTGAAGGTGCTGAACGGCTGGCAGTGCCCGACGACGGCACCGGCCTGCGTTTGGTAGCGCATTAGTCACTCGAGTTGGCGGTCGCATGGCCGCCAACTCGAATATGCTGGCGCGGATCTTTCTTGAGACCGCCGCTCGGATGAAGTCCCTCACATTCCTCTTCCTCTTTGCGACCTCCCTTTCCGCGTCGCAGCTCCCAGGATTTCGCACCGAGACCATCGCCACGTTTCCCGGCATCGTCAGCTCCGTCGTCACCGACTCACACGGCGTCATCTACTGCACCACGACCAGCGGCTCGCTCTATCGCATCGACGGCGATCAGGCCGTCGAGATCGCGATGCTTCCGACGCACGCCGGCGGCAACGGCGGACTTCTCGGCATGGCGCTGCTCGACGATCACACCGCGGTCGTGCACTACACGACCTGGTCGGGCGAAGTCGTGCTCGACGACGTCGTCTCGACGATCGATCTCACCACCGGCGCCGAAACGGTACTGCACACGTTCGTGTGCGACATCGAAATGCGCGAGCGCGGCGCATCGGCGGAACATCACGGCGGCAATCCGACGATTGCGCCCGACGGCGCGATCTTCGTCGGCATCGGCGAGTACAACGACTTTCTACTCGCGCAAGAGTCGCAATGGAACGCCGGAAAGATTTTTCGCATCGAGCGCGACGGCCGCGCGGTCCAGTTCGCGCGCGGATTGCGCAATCCGTACGACCTCGCGTGGGACCCGGAACTGAATCGACTCGTCGTCACCGACAACGGTCCCACCGCCGGCGACGAGCTGCACATTCTTCAAGCAGGCAGCAACCTCGGATGGCCCGACACGTGGGGACATCAATCGCAAGTCGGCGACTCGCTCGCCCCCGATTACGTCTGGCCCGACACCGTCGCGCCGACGGGACTCTTGCGTCTCGCGCCGAACGCAAACGCCTTGCTGCGCCGCGGCTATCTCACGAGCGCGTTCGTCACGCGCGCGCTCTATTACTTTCCGAACATCGCGGCGAAGCCGATTGCCGACCCGCTTTCGATCGTCGACGAGCTCGACGAAGCGATCATCGATGTCACGCAGGCACCGAACGGCGACATCTACTTCGCGTCGTTTGCGTTTCCGCCGCCCGGAACGTCGCACATCCATCGACTTATCGTGCCGCAGCGCGGCGACTGCAACGGCGACGGCGCGGTCGATTGGCGCGACTTCGGTGCGTTGTCCGGCGAGCTCGCTGACGGCAATCCTCAGTCCGTTTTTCAGGCTCAGCTCGGTTTATTCGCCGGTTCGTGGGGCTGTGACGTGAACGCGGACAATGTGCTCGATTCTCAGGACGTTAACTCCTTGATGAGCCGGCTTTTGCGCCGTCGCGCCGTGCGCTTTTAACGGCATCGCGAATGCATTGTGGTGAGTGGAGTTACCTGAAGGAGGCAACCACAATGAATCGATCAGCGCACGTCGTCGCGCGCCCGGTGATGGCCCTGATACTCGCCCTGTCGTTGACGGCGGGTATTGCCGAAGCGCAGACGCAAATCAAGTCAGGCTGGAACCTTTTCAGCCCGCAGCAGGACGTGGAGATCGGACAGCAATCGGCCGTCGAAGCCGACCGCCAACTGCCGCTCCTGCGCGATGCCAACGTTGACAATTACGTCAATCGCATCGGACAACGGCTCGCGACCAACGCGGGCGGTCCTCAGTTTCAGTATCGCTTCCGGGTTGTGAACGCATCGGACATCAACGCGTTCGCACTGCCCGGCGGCTACATCTACGTCAACCGCGGCATCATCGACAACGCCCGTAACGAGGGCGAGCTCGCCGGTGTCATCGCGCACGAGATCGCGCACGTCTCGCTTCGTCACGGCACGCACCAGGCTTCGAAGGCGTACGCCGCGCAGGCGGGCCTGCAGATCCTCGGCGGTCTCCTCGGCGGTAAGGTCGGCAACAACACCGCCCAGATCCTCAACACCGTCGGCGGCATCGGACTCAACGCCCTGTTTCTGAAGTACAGCCGCGATCTCGAAACGCAGGCGGACGTCCGCGGCGCGCAGATTCTCGCGGCCAGCGGCTACACCCCCGCGGACATGGTCAGCTTCTTCCACCAGCTGGAGAACGTTGACAAATCGAAGAAGACTACGTGGCTTTCGGATCACCCCGCGCCGCCCGATCGCATCGCGCGCATCGAGAAGGAGCGGCAGCTGTTGCGTGAGCCGGCGACGCCGACGCAGAACGTCGCGGAGCTGAACTCGGTCAAGTCCAATCTGCGCCGCTACGGCAATGCGCCGACGATGGGACAGATCGCGCAGGGCACCGCGTCGACGAGCGGCAACAATCCGCCGATGACGTCGGGCACCACCAGCGTCAACGTCGATCCGCCGTCGCGCACGTTGCGCACCTATCGCGACTCGCGCGGACTCTTCGCGGTCGACTATCCGTCGAACTGGCGCGTGTACAACAGCGGCTCCGGCGGCGTGACCATCGCCCCCGAGGGTGGCATGGGCAACGTCGGCAACCGCACCGAGATCGTGTACGGACTGATGATCAATCACTACGACCCGTTCGGAAACACGTCGGGCTCGTACTTACAACCGCAGGGCAGCTCGGGCTCGACGTCTCTCAAGGGCGCGACGGAAGATCTGCTTCGCGAAATCCAGCGGAACTCACCGCACTTACAGGTGATCCGCGGCTCGGCGCAGCAGTTCAACCTCGACGGCCGGACAGCGATGTCTGCTTCGTTGCGCGGTGTCAATCAGAACACCAACATCAACGAGCGGGTCACGCTGGTGACGCGCCAGCTGCCGGACGGACATTTGATTTACATGGTGTTCGTCACGCCGGAGCGGGAAGCGTCGAGTTATGCCTCGCTGTTGAACTCAGTCGTGCGGTCGATTCAGATCGATGAGCGGGCGCATTAAGCGCCCGCCCATCGCGGTATGATCCGCGCGGGGAGGAAAGCACGATGTATGACGAAATGATTGTCGCGCCCATGCGCGAAGAGCTGACGCGGCTCGGGATTCAGGAGACGCGGACGGCGGATGCGGTCGATGCCGTTCTCGGAGACAAAAAGGGGACGGTGCTGCTGGTCGTGAATTCGGTCTGCGGCTGCGCCGCCGGCATGGCCCGCCCGGCCGTGGCCATGGCGGTCGAGCACGACACCAAGCCCGACAAGATGATCACGGTGTTCGCCGGCAACGATCGCGACGCGACGCAGCGTGCGCGCGAGTATCTCGTCGGATACCGTCCCTCATCGCCGATGATCGCGCTGTTCAAGGACGGCCAGGTCGTGAAGATGCTGGAGCGCTGGCAGATCGAAGGTCGCCACGCGCACGACATCGCCGCGGAACTGGTTCGCGCCTTCGACGAGCACTGCGCCTCGGTAGCTGTCGTGCAGTAAGAAGTCGCAGAGTCTCAAAGAGCCCGTCATCCTGAGCCGGCGAAGCGCGGCAAAGGATCTCAAGTTACGTAGCCTGAGATCCTTCGCCGTCTACGCGGCTCAGGATGACGGGGTTTTCTTTTATACCGGTACATCGTATTGACAGATACCTTGTGACAACCTATATTGCATCGCCAGGATGTCCGAGGAGTTCTACATGAACTGGACGACGCAGGTGCGCAAGGGAGTGCTGGAGCTGGCGATCCTGAACACGCTCGGTGCCGGTCCGTTGTACGGATACGACATCGTGCGGCGTCTCGGGGACGTCGACAGCCTCGTCATCACCGAGGGAACGATCTATCCGATTCTCAGCCGGCTGAAGAACGAGCAATACGTCGAGAGCTACATCGAAGAATCTTCTTCGGGTCCGCCACGTAAGTACTACCGCCTGACGCCGCGCGGGCGGGAGGAGTTGCGGCGGATGAATCAGCACTGGGAGCAGCTGCACGAGGCGCTTGGCAGTCTTCGAAAGGAACGGAAGCGATGAGCGAGCTTACGCCGGAAGCACGGTTGCGGTTGGAGCGGTACCTGACGCGGATGCGCAGCGCGCTGCGCGGGAGCCGCGCGGTGGAGACGACGGAGATCGAGCAGAACGTGCGCGAGCACGTCGAGGTGGCGTTCGCGGAGGCCGCCGGTCCGGTCGATGCCGATCGCCTCGATGCCGTGCTCGCGCAACTCGGCCCGCCCGATCAGTGGCTGTCGGAAGACGAGCAGCCGTGGTGGCGCCGCATCGTGGCGCGGATCGCGAACGGCCCCGAGGATTGGCGGCTCGCGTATCTCACCTTCGGCTCGTTCGCGCTTGGATTCTTGTTCCTGCCGGTCGGCATCGGCGTCGTATTTCTGCTCGCCGCGTTCTTCCTGGCGCGCGCGAACTGCGAGCTGATCCTGTCCCGCGGCGAACCCCTCGGCGCGCGGCGCTGGCTCGTGCTCCCACCGATCTGGCTCGTCTTTCTCACCGTCGCCGGCATCGCGCTCATCCCGCCGGTGGTCGGCCTCGCGTCGCTCGGCATCAGCGACGGCAACATCCATCTGCTCCGCGGCATCCCCGACACGCGGCCGGAGTCGTTCGAGCGCGCGCGTGTCGAGACCGGCTACATCGCCGCTGTCGCAGGCGCATGGTGGCTGTTCCTGTCCGCCTTTTTCGCACTGGTCCTGAAACCGTTTCGCGCGATGTTCCTGCCGGTGACGGAGAACCTCGGCCGCAAGCACGCGCTGATCCTGGCGATGGTCGGGTTGATGGTGGGGGCGATCGGGGCGGTGCTGCTGTTCGCGTCAGTATGACGACCTATCGTTGCCCCTCTCCCCGCACGCGGGGAGAGGGGTTGGGGTGAGGGGCTGTTCCTCGCGTGAAGGGCTGCCCCTCATCCGGCCCTTCGGGCCACCTTCTCCCCGCACGCGGGGAGAAGGGCAACGAGGAGGGGTGGCGCGCTTCTTGTTCCCACCTCGCTCCATGACCGATTTCGAAGACCGCATTCGTCGCATGGCCCGGGAGGCGATGGCGGAGATCGGGCGCGACGGCGGCGAGATCACGGACGTGACCGAGCCGCCGGGCGCCGACTTCTGCGTGATCTCGTTCAGCGACCCCGAGGTCAAGCCGATCGAGATCCCGAAGCCCCTCGGCGCCGGCGAGAGTCAGGAGCTGGACGAGATCCGCCGCGCGCTGCAGTATCGGTTCCGGACGTGACGTCCACCGGCGCGTAAAACGATCGCCCGCGCACGTTCTCGTCCACCTTCAACCCGTACTGCAGCGGCGGGAATGCGCGCTGTTCGCAGTCGAGCCGCTCGCAGAGGCGGCAGGTCGTGCCGATCGGCACGGCCGCGTCGAGATTGTCGAGATCGTAGCCGTCGGCGTAGACGATCTTCCGCGAGTCTTTCACCGGACAGCCGATGCCGACCGCCATCAACGCATCGCCCGACGCATAGCCATACGTCTTCCGAATCGTGCGCGCGACGCAAAAGTACGCCGTGCCGTCCGGCATGCGCGACAGCTGGGTGCGAATGCGGCCAGGCGTGAGGAACGCCGCGTGGACATCCCATCGCGGGCACGATCCCGAAAAGCGCGCGAAGCGGATGCCGGTGCCGGAGAAGCGCTTCGAAATGTTGCCGGCGATGTCGACGCGCACGAAGTGAAACGACACGCCGACCGCGCCCGGCTTGCGCAGCGTCGTCAGGCGATGGCAGACCTGCTCCCAGCTCGCGGTGTAGTGATGCTGCAGGAGCTCGATGTCGTACCGCACGTCCTCGGCGAGCTTGAAGAAATCGTCGTACGGCATCAGCAGCGCGCCGGCGAAGTAGTTCGCGAGCGCGACGCGGCAGAGGCGCCCCGACTCCGGCGTCGTGATGTGATTCTGCGAGCGCGCGATCACGCCGTCGATCGCGGACGCGCCCTCGAGCAGGCCGAGCTGATGCGCCACCTGGAACTGCCGGCTCCACGGCGGCAGCACCTCGGAGAGATTGAGGACGCGCGACTCGGGGTCGTACTTGCGGATCAGGCCGCGGTCGCGCACGACGGGCGTGAGCACGACTTTCACGCCGTAACGCGACTCGAGATAACGGACCAGCGAGCGATACATGTCCGAGCGATCGAGATTCGCGCGGCGGGCGATGTCCTGCGCCGCGGCTTCGAGATCGGGAAAGTAGTTCAGGTTTTCCTGAATCACGTCCGACGCTTCCTCGGACGGCAGGTGCGCGGGATCGAGTCCGTGAAACGCGCGGCCGTCATAAAGCTGCGACGACAGATCGCGCATCGACTGCACCTGTTCCTTGTACTTCGTGAACAGCGTGATCACCGCTCGCGCCGCGGCCGGATTCTCGGCCAGCTCGCGCACGTCATTCGTCGTGATCGCGGACTCCTCGAACAGCGCGTCCGCGAAGATCTCCTGCAGGCTGTCGGCGAGCCGCACCTGGCTGTCGTCGGCAAACGCCTGGAGATCGACGTGGAGGATTTGCGCAAGGCGCACGAGCAGATGCGCCGGAAGCGGACGCTGATTGTGCTCGATGAGATTGAGATAGCTCGGCGAGATCTGCAGCTTTTCGGCGAGTTGCACCTGCGTGAGCTGCTCGCGGCGCCGAAACGCCTTCACCTTGGCCCCGAGTTTGGATTGTGGAGGCATGGGCACTGCTCCGGTTTACATCGTTTTACTGCTTTACGGATTCACATTTACAGACATTCACAACGTAACTAACTGTACAGCCTGTTCATAGCTCAATCTGGCGTGTGGCGTGCGAGTATTTTACAACGATGACGATTGGGATTGACACCGACATCGACGTCCGCGGCGAAGTGCGGCCGGAGTGGGACGAGATCCTCTCCGACGAGGCGCTCGCGTTCGTGGCCATGCTGCAGAAGGAGTTCAACCCGCGGCGCGAGAAGCTACTCAGCGCGCGGGAGGAGCGGAAGCTGCGGCTCGATGCGGGAGAGCAGCCCGATTTTCTGCCGGAGACGCGCGAGATCCGCGAGAGCGATTGGACGGTTGCGCCGATCCCGGCCGATTTGAACGATCGCCGCGTCGAGATCACCGGTCCGGTCGACCGGAAGATGATCATCAACGCTCTCAACTCCGGCGCGAACGTCTTCATGGCCGACTTCGAAGACGCGAACTCGCCGACATGGTTCAACTGCATCGACGGCCAGCTGAATCTTCGCGATGCCGTCCGCCGCACGATCTCCTTCGACAGCGGCGCGAAGCAGTACAAGCTCAACGAAAAAACGGCGACGCTCGTCGTGCGGCCGCGCGGCTGGCATCTGCTCGAAGAGCACGTCTACGTCGACGGCCAGCCGGTGAGCGCGAGCCTGTTCGACTTCGCGATCTACTTCTTTCACAACGCGAAGGAACTGATCGCCCGCGGCACCGGTCCGTACTTTTACCTGCCGAAGATGGAGTCGCACCTCGAGGCGCGGCTCTGGAACGACGTCTTCGTCCGCGCGCAGCAGGAGCTCGGCATCCCGACCGGCACGATCCGCGCGACGGTGCTGATCGAAACGATCCTCGCGGCGTTCGAGATGCACGAGATCCTCTACGAGTTGCGCGAGCACTCGACAGGTCTCAACTGCGGCCGCTGGGATTACATCTTCTCCTTCATCAAGAAATTCAGAGCGCGGCACGACTTCACGATTCCCGACCGCGCGACGGTGACGATGGACAAGGCGTTCCTCGCCGCGTACGTCGACCTCCTGATTCAGACCTGCCATCGCCGCGGCATCCACGCGATGGGCGGCATGGCCGCGCAGATCCCGATCAAGGACGATCCGGCCGCGAATGAAGCAGCGTTCGCGAAAGTGGAGGCCGACAAACTGCGCGAAGTGCGCGCCGGCCACGACGGCACGTGGGTCGCGCATCCGGGACTCGTTCCGGTGGCGAAGCGCGTGTTCGATCAGTACATGCCCGGCCCGAACAATTCAGGAGTGCTGCGGCAGAGCCGCAGGTTGAAAGCGGCAGCTCACGCTGCCGCACTCGCTGGAGGTTCCGGAAGGCGCCGTCACTGAGAAAGGCATCCGCCACAACATCAGCGTCGGCATTCAGTACCTCGCGGCGTGGCTTGGCGGCAGCGGCGCGGTTCCGCTCTACAACCTCATGGAAGACGCGGCGACCGCGGAGATCTCGCGCACGCAGCTGTGGCAGTGGGTGCAGCACGGCGCGAAGACCGACGCCGGCGAGCTGGTGACGCCGTCGCTCTATCGCCGCATCCGCGACGAGGAACTGCAAGCCCTCGGCACGCACGCGAACCTCGAGCGCGCGGCGGAGATTTTCGACGAATTGATTCTGAGCCCCGAGCTCGCGGATTTCCTCACGATTCCCGCGTATGCGGAACTACTGCAGTTGGAGAGGACATGATGAAACTGAAACAAGCGCGCGACCCGAAGCCGATCGAGAAGGAATGGGCCGACAATCCCCGCTGGGACGGCATCGTCCGCGACTACTCTGCGGAGGACGTGCTGCGCCTGCGCGGCTCGATCGACATCCAGTACACGCTCGCCGAGATGGGCGCGGAGCGGCTCTGGCAGCTGCTCACCACCGAGCCGTTCGTGAACTCGCTCGGCGCGCTGACCGGCAATCAGGCCATTCAGCAGGTCCGTGCGGGCCTCAAGGCGATTTATCTCAGCGGCTGGCAGGTTGCGGCGGACGCAAATCTCGCCGGCCACATGTATCCCGATCAGAGCCTCTATCCCGCGAACTCCGTTCCGCAGGTGGTGAAGCGGATCAACCAGGCGCTGCAGCGCGCCGATCAGATCGATCACATGGAAGGGCGCAGCGGAACGTATTGGTTCGCGCCGATCATCGCCGACGCAGAAGCCGGTTTCGGCGGTCCGCTCAACGCGTTCGAGCTGATGAAGATGATGATCGAGGCCGGCGCGTCGGCGGTGCACTTCGAGGATCAACTCGCATCCGAGAAAAAGTGCGGACACCTCGGCGGCAAGGTTCTCGTTCCGATCGCGCAGTTCATCCGCACGCTCGTCTCCGCGCGTCTCGCCGCGGATGTGATGGGCGTCGGGACGCTGCTCATCGCCCGCACCGACGCGCACAGCGCGTCGCTGCTCACGAGCGACGTCGACGAGCGCGATCATCCGTTCATCACCGGCGAGCGCACCGCGGAAGGGTTCTATCGGATCAAGAGCGGACTCGAGACCGCGATCGCCCGCGCCGTTGCGTACGCGCCGTACGCGGACGTGTTGTGGTGCGAGACGTCGACGCCCGACATCGACGAGGCTCGCGAGTTCGCCGAAGGCGTGCACGAGCAGTACCCCGGCAAGCTGCTGGCGTACAACTGCTCGCCGTCATTCAACTGGGCGAAGAAGCTCGACGCGCAGCAGATCGCGACGTTCCAGCGTGAGCTCGGCGCGATGGGCTACAAGTTCCAGTTCGTCACGCTGGCCGGCTTCCACGCGCTCAACTTCTCGATGTTCGAGCTCGCGCGGCAGTACCGCGACGAAGGCATGACTGCGTACTCGCGCATGCAACAGGCCGAGTTCGCGTCCGAGGAGCACGGCTACACGGCCACGCGCCACCAGCGCGAAGTCGGCACCGGCTATTTCGATGAAGTCGCAAAAGTGGTCAGTTCCGGCGAGTCGTCCACGACGGCACTCGAGGGATCGACTGAGGCAGCTCAGTTTTAGGAGGGTTTCATGGAAGACATTCGCAGATTCGACAACGACGACGACTGGCACCTTCCCGACGACGAGCGCGTGGAGTGGGACGCCAAGTCGGATGACGAAGTTCCGTTTCACGTCCCCCGCGATTAGCGGAGTTACACTGCTGCGCGATGCGACTTCGCCGCGCAGCAGTGCCGCTCCTTCTCTTCGCTGCCGCCTCGTTCTCCGCGTATGCCCAGCGCCCTCCGGTGGAGCGGCAGCCGATTGGGAGACGCGAGCTCGAGCGCGCGCAGGATGAGCTCGCGGCACGGCGCGGACGCGACGCGCAGCGCTTGAAGCTGCGTACCCTGCGTTTGCGCGAGGCCATTCACGACTTTCAGAAAAACGATTTCGACGCCGCGCCGCTGCACCTCACGTACGGCGACTTCGTCACCGCGTCCGGCGACTACTTCGTCGCCATGCACTTCGATGCCGCGCTGCCGGCCGACGTGGCGAAGGCCACGCTTTTCGGCCTCATCACCGAGGGCGACAAGGAACTGTGGTCGATCGAAGAGCAGGTCGACCTGCAACGCAGCGCCGACGGCACGGCGTATTACGAAAAATCGTACTGGCTTCCCGCCGGAGGCAATGCGACGTTCGGCCTCGCGGTGAAGGGCGAGCCGGTGGCGATGGCGAGCGAGCCGCTGCAGTTGCGCAAGCTCGAAAAAGAGACGCGCGCCGTCTCGCGGCTGCTCGTGTCGAAGCAGGTGTTCACGCTGGAGAAGAAGCAGGCCGCCGACGATCCGTTCGCGTTCGGCGGAGTGAAGGTCGTGCCGAAAGCGGATCGCACGTTTCACAAGAGCGACGAAGTATGGATCTTCTTCGAGGCGCAGAATCCCGGCGTCGATGCGGCGGGCGCGCCGAAGCTGACGACGACGGTGTCGGTCGAAGGAAACGGCAAGGTGCGCAAGGGACTCGCCGGCGATGCGCAGCCGATCGCGCTGAAAGGCGCGGCCGGCCACTTCGGCATCGGCACGACCGTTGACGTCAGCCGGCTGACGCCGGGCGAGTATCTGCTGCGCGTATCGGTCGAGGATGCCATTGCACAGCAGCGTTACGATTTGCTCGAGAAAATCGCCATCGTCGAGTGACTTTGTACAATGCGCGGACCATGATCCGCGCCCTCATTTTTCTCCTCGCAGCCCTTCCCCTGTTCGCCGCCGACGCGCCGAAAGCGCCGGCGGATCTGACGACGCCTCCCGCCGACGCGCAGAAATCCGAAGACGGTCTCGTCGTGAAGCAGCTCGCCGCCGGCAAGAGCGACGTGCATCCGACCGCCGACGATCTCGTGCGCGTGCGTTACACCGTTTGGAAGTCCGACGGCTCGCTCGTGCAGCACGTGCCCGGAACGCAGTCACTCGTGATCGCCATGCCGAAAATGATCCCCGGCTGGGGCGAAGCCGTGAAGAAGATGGTCGTGGGCGAACAGCAGCGCTCCTGGATTCCGCCCGCCCTGAACGGGGGCAAGATGGACCTCGGCCTGGTGATCGATACGGAATTGCTCGAGATCATCCCGAAGCCGGTCGCGCCGGCCGACGTCGCCGCGCCGCCCGCCGACGCGACGAAGACCGAGTCGGGCCTTGCGTACAAAGTCCTGCGCGCCGGCAGCGGCGAGAAACACCCGTCGCGCAACAGCACCGTCGTCGTCCACTACACCGGCTGGAAGACGGACGGCCAGATGATCGACAGCTCCGTCATGCGCGGCACGCCCACCGAGTTCCCGCTCGACGCGGTCATCAAAGGATGGACTCAAGGGCTTGCAGCTGATGAAGGTTGGCGAGAAAACGCGCTTCTGGATTCCCGCCAACCTTGCGTATGGCAACGACAAGTCGAAGCCGCAGGGGATGTTGGTGTTTGATATTGAATTGATCGCCATCAAATGACGTGTCATCCCGAGCGTAGCGAGGGATCCCCTGGTTCGGGGGATTCCTCGCCGTCTACGCGGCTCGGAATGACACGTGTTCACTGCGCCGCCACCCGCGGCCCGGTCACGTGCTTCGCCGAGTCGAGCATCCGCAGGAACTCTTCGCGCACGCCGTCGAGGTCTTCGCCGCGGGCGATGCGCGCGAGCTGCATCACGTCCTCCCACGTCGCCGTGCCTTTGTGCGGCGAGTTGCGGAGGAGCATGCCGAACTCCGCGATCGCGGTTGCGAACTGCATGTCCGGTGACGCGTCGTACGCGCTCTTTCCTTCATCCGCCGCGCTCGCGGTGATCAACTTGCTCGTCTCTTCCTTCGGCTCCTTGTAGCGCAGCTTGATCGTGGCGATCGTGCCGCGCGCATTCGACTTCGGCACGATCTCGTACAGCGCCGTCACCGAATGTCCCGCGCCGAGCTCGCCCGCGTCCTTCGTGTCGTCATCGAAGTCTTTGTTCGCCAGCGCGCGATTCTCGTAGCCGATCTGCCGGTACGACGCGACCTGCAACGGATCGAATTCCAGCTGCACCTTCACGTCCTTCGCGATCGTCACCAGCGTGCCGGTCAGCTCCTGCTTGAACACCTTCTCCGCTTCCTTCAGCGAGTCGAGATAGGCGTAGTTGCCGTTGCCTTTGTCGGCCAGCGTCTCCATCAGCGCGTCGTTGAGATTGTTGTCGCCGACGCCGAGGACGGAGAGATAGATGCCGGACTTGCGCTTCTCCTCGATGAGCTTCTGCAGCGATGGGATGTCCGAAACGCCGACGTTGAAATCGCCGTCGGTGGCGAGGATGACGCGGTTGTTGCCGTTCGCGAGGAAGTGATCCTGCGCCGTCTTGTAGGCAAGCTCGATTCCCGCGCCGCCCGCGGTCGAGCCGCCGGCCTGCAACTGCTCAAGCGCGGCGAGGATCGCGTGTTCGTCCGCGCCGGAAGTCGGCGGCAGCACCAGCCCAGCCGCGCCGGCATACACGACGATGGACACGCGATCCTCGGCGCGCAACTGATCGATGAGCACGCGCATCCCCGACTTCACCAACGGCAGCCGATCCATCGGCTCCATCGAGCCGGAGACGTCGAGGAGGAACACGAGATTGTTCGGCGCCATCTTCCATTGCTCGAGGTTGCGCCCCTGGATGGCGATGCGCAGCAGCCGGCTCTGCGCGTTCCACGGACATCCGGCGACCTCGGTGGTAATGGAGAACGGCTCGGCGCCGTTCGGCTGCGGGAGGTGGTAGGTAAAGTAATTGATCATCTCCTCGACGCGGACGGCATCGGGCGGCGGCACGAGTCCGCGCGCGAGGAAGCGGCGGATGTTTGCGTATGAGGCGCGGTCGACGTCGATGGCGAACGTGGTCACGCGCTCCTTGTTCGTCACGACGAAATCGTGGTCTTCGAAGTGCGCGTAGTTCGGGGTGGAGGGAGGCTCGACGGGCGCATATGCGGTCGTCGCGACGCGCCTCGCGCTGCGGCCGACCGCGAAGCTCGTGCCCGAGATCGGTGCCTCTGCCGTGACAGTGATGGTCTCGGTCACGCCCACGCGCAGTTGCGCCACCAGCGATGCTCCCTCGCCGGAGACGTTCACGCGGCGTTGCCACGTCGTAAGGCCTGGCAGTTCCGCTTTGATCGTGTAGATGCCGGGAGCCACGCCGCCGATCGTGAACAGGCCGTTGGCACCGGTGACAATCGTCGTCGTGCGTCCCTGTCCGACCACCGTCACGGTGACGCCGGGAAGCGCGGACCCATCGTCCATCTGCACGTACCCGCGGATCGTGCCGGGTGCCGCGGGAACGGCGGTGACAAATTCCGCGTCGCGTGACGTGCAGGCGAAGACGGCGAGAACGACGAGCGGGAGGATGAAGCGTTTCATAAGGGGACCCCCTTTCATTTCTCTGCAACTCGGCGCTCGCTCAGTGCGCGCGCCGATTCGATCAATCGCGTGAACTCCCCGCGCAACCCGTCGAGGTCTGCTCCCTGCGCCACGCGCGCGAGCCGCATCACGTCCGCGTAGCTCGCGCTGCCCTTGTGCGCCGAGTCGCGCAGCAGCATTCCCCACTCCGCGACCGCGGCCGCGAACTGCATGTCGGCCGTGGCTTCGTACGCGCTCTTCCCGTCATCGACCGCGGTCGCGGTGATCAACTTGCTGATCTCTTCGTGCGGCTTCTTGTAGCGAAGCCGCAGCGTGGCGATCGCGCCGCGCGCGTTGCCCTTCGGCACGATCTCGTACAGCGCCGTCACCGAGTGTCCGGCGCCGAGCTCGCCCGCGTCCGTACTGTCGTCGGCGAAGTCTTTGTTCGTCAGCGCGCGATTCTCGTAGCCGATCTGCCGGAATGATTCGACGCGCGACGGATCGAACTCGACCTGCACCTTCACGTCTTTCGCGATCGTGACGAGCGTGCCGGTCAGCTCGCGCTTGAACACCTTCTCCGCTTCCTGCAGCGAGTCGAGCACGGCGTAGTTGCCGTTGCCCTTGTCGGCGAGCGTCTCCATCACCGCGTCGGCGCGGGTGCTGTCATCGACACCGACGACGGAGAGATACACGCCTGATCTGCGCTTCTCTTCGATGAGCAAGGTCAGCTGGTCGATCGTGCTGGGCGCCGACGTTGAAGTCGCCGTCGGTCGCGAGAATCACGCGGTTGTTGCCGTCGCGGAGAAAGTTTTCCTGCGCGATCTTGTAGGCGAGCTCGATTCCCGCGCCGCCCGCGGTCGATCCGCCGGCCTGCAGCTGATCGAGCGCGGCGAGGATCGTGCTCTTGTCCGCGCCCGACGTCGGCGGCAGCACGAGTCCCGCCGCGCCCGCGTAGACCACGATCGACACGCGATCCTCCGCGCGCAGCTGCTCGACGAGCACGCGCAGTCCTGCTTTCACGAGCGGCAGGCGGTCGTCCGGCTGCATCGAGCCCGAGACGTCGAGGAGGAACACGAGATTGTTCGGCGCCATCTTCCACTCGTCGAGATTGCGTCCCTGGATGCCGATGCGCAGCAGCCGGCTGTCCGGATTCCACGGGCATCCGGCGACCTCGGTGGTGATGGAGAACGGCTCCGCGCCTTTCGGCTGCGGGAGGTGATAGGTAAAGTAGTTGATCAACTCCTCGATGCGCACCGCGTTCGCGGCGGAACGATGCCGCGCCCGAGGAAGCGGCGGACGTTGACGTAGGAAGCGCGGTCGACATCGATGGCGAAGGTGTTGACGTGCTCGGTGCGCGTTTCGATGACCGGGTGCTCGTTGCCGCCGACGTTGATCGTATCCGCGTGTGCGCCGGGAACCTGCTGCAGCACTACCCATGGATCCTTCGCCGCCGGAATGGTCTCGATCTCTTCGACCGAGTACGAAGTCGTTTGTGTACGTCTTCGTCCTACACGCGAATGCGGCGACGAGTGCGGCGGCGATGAATATCCGTTTCATGCCGCCGCCTCGTTGCAGCCGTCCTGCCGCTCGTGCCACGCGCCTAACTCATGCGCGCTGAGTCATCTGAGATTCTTCACAGAAGCGCAACATCGATAAATCTGCACGTTTCGCGACAGTTTCGTGGACTGCCGTCATCCTGAGCCGCGAAGACGGCGAAGGATCTCAAGCTGAGTACTTGAGATCCTTCGCTACGCTCAGGATGACGGGGCGAGCCCCGTCATTTCTCTGCAATTCGATGCTCGCTCATCGCGCGCGCCGACTCGACGAGCCGCGTGAACTCCTCGCGCAGTCCCTCGAGATCCTCTCCATCCGCCACGCGCGCGAGCTGCATCACCTCCGCGTAGCTCGACGTGCCCTTGTGCTTCGAGTCCCGCAGCAGCATGCCCCACTCCGCCACCGCGGCGGCGAACTGCAGATCCGCCGAGGCTGCGTACGCACTCTTGCCGTCGTCGATCGCGGCCGCGGTGATCAACTTGCTGACCTCTTCCTTCGGCTCCTTGTAGCGCAGCCGCACCGTCGCGATCGTGCCGCGCGCGTTCGAGATCGGTGTGATTTCGTACAGCGCCGTGACGGAATGTCCCGCACCCAACTCGCCCGCATCTTTCGTGTCGTCCTCGAAGTCCTGGTTCGCCAGCGCGCGGTTTTCGTAGCCGATCTGGCGATACGACTCGACCAGCGACGGGTCGAACTCGAGCTGCACCTTCACGTCCTTCGCGATCGCGACCAGCGTGCCGGTCAGCTCGTGCTTGAACACCTTCTCCGCCTCTTTCATCGAGTCGAGATAGGCGTAGTTGCCGTTGCCTTTGTCGGCCAGCGCCTCTAGGTTCGCGTCGTGATAGTTGTCGTCGCCCACGCCGAGGACCGAGAGGTGGATGCCGGACTTGCGCTTGTCCTCGATTAGTTTCACGAGATCATCCAGGCTCGAGACGCCGACGTTGAAGTCGCCGTCGGTGGCGAGGATGACGCGGTTGTTGCCGTCGGCCAGGAAGTTCTCTGCCGCGGTTTTGTACGCGAGCTCGATCCCCGCGCCGCCCGCGGTGGAGCCGCCCGATTGGAGGTTGTCGAGCGCGTTCAGAATCGTGCTCTTGTCCGCGCCCGACGTTGACGGCAGGACGAGCCCCGCCGCTCCTGCGTACGCGACGATCGCCACGCGATCCTCCGCGCGCAACTGGTCGACGAGCACGCGGAACGCCGACTTGATCAGCGGCAGCCGCTGCGGCGGCTGCATCGAGCCGGAGGTGTCGAGCAGGAACACCAGGTTGTTCGGGGCCATCTTCCACTGCTCGAGATTGCGTCCCTGGATGCCGATGCGCAGCAGGCGATGGCTGGTGTTCCACGGACAGCCCGCGACCTCGGTGGTGATCGAGAATGGCGCGTCGCCGCTCGGCTGCGGGTAGTGATATGTAAAGTAGTTGATCATTTCCTCGATGCGCACGGCCTCGGCCGGCGGCGCCTGTCCGGCGGTGAGGAAACGGCGGATGTTTGCGTACGACGCGCGGTCGACGTCGATGGCGAACGTCGTCACCGGCTCGTTTTTCGAGAGCTGGAACGTGTGCTCTTCGATGTCCGCATACTGCGGCTTCGGCACCGCGATCTCGTTCGCCGCAACGATGCCGCCGATGCTTCCGCCCACCACTCCGCCGACCACCCCGCCGGCAACGCCCCCTTCGACGCCGCCGCTGACTCCTACGACCTGTTCGTCCTGCGTGGCCTTTGAGCAGGCGAGGGCCGCGATGAGGATGACTGTTAGAAACCGCTTCATGGTCTTGCCTCCATGTCTCCGTTAGAAACAGGAGGCCCGCTTCAGAAAACCATGTCCTCGTCGTGCAGCCCGAAATAGTGGCCGAGCTCGTGGATGACGGTCTTCCGAATCTGCTCCAGCGCCTCGCGGCGGCTGCGCGTCACGCGGAGGATCGGTCCGCGAAAAATCGCGACCTGATCGGGGAGGGCGGGGAGCATGTCGAAGCGGCGGTGGGTGAGGGCGATGCCGCGATAGATGCCGAGGAGTTCATCCATGTCGTCTTCGAGCAGGTCGAGGTCTTCGTCGCTCGGCTCTTCCTCGACGACGACGGCGATGTTGTCGAGCAACTCGGCGAACTGCGGCGGCAGATCGGCCAGCGCCTCCTCGACGACCTGCTCGAATTCGGAGCGGGTAAGATGCATTCGCCTACGATCATGTCACCTTCCGTCCTGTACTTTCACGGCTTCGCCTCGTCGCCGGCGAGCGCGAAGATCACGGCGCTGCGGCCGCTGCTCGAGCCTGACGGCATCACCCTGAACACGCCCGATCTCAACATCCCGTCGTTCGAGAAGCTCGACTTCGACGCGATCGTCGCGCACGCGCTCGACGTCGCGCGCGACGATCCGCCGCGGGCGATGGTCGGCAGCTCGATGGGCGCGCTGATCGCGCTCGCGGTGCCGCTCGACGTGCCGCGCGTCCTCATCGCTCCGGCACTCGGCATTGCCTGGCGCTGGAAGAATTACATCCCCGCCGGCGATCCGGTGCTGATGTTCAACTACGCGCGCAACGAGAAAGCGCCGATCCATCGCGCGTTCTTCGAGCAGATCGCGAACGTGCACGTCGACGACGAGCCGCCGCGCTCGCGCGTGACCGTGATCATGGGCCGCAAAGACGAGTCGGTGCCGTACGAAGTCGTCGCCGAGACGTGGGAGCGCTGGCAGCAGTCGGGCAAGCTCGTGCCGGGATCGAGGTTCATCGAGCTGGCCGAAGGCGATCACGGGCTCGTCGCGCACGCGGATGCGATTCGCGAGGCGATCCTGGAGGCGACTGAGGGGTGACCAGTTGATCGCCATCACGCCGCGACGTCAGCCCGTCGATCAACTCCTGCGAGCTCACGCACCTCGCGCCGCAGACCATCGACTACGCGATGGCGCAGTTGCAGCACCACGAGTACCGCCAGACGCTCGCGTCCCTCGGAGTCGAAGTCGTGCGCATCCCCGCTGATCCCGCGTATCCCGACTGCGTCTTCATCGAAGACACCGCCCTCGTCTTCGACGACATCGCCGTCATCACCCGTCCCGGCGCACCGTCGCGCCGCGGCGAGACGCGCGCCGTCGTGGACGTGCTCGAGCAGTACCGTCCGCTCGCGCACATCGAAGCGCCGGCCACACTCGACGGCGGCGACGTGCTCGTGCTCGACGACCGTATCTTCGTCGGCATTTCGGGGCGCACGAACGAAGCCGCACTCGCGCAGCTGCGCTTTCACACGCGCCGCGAAGTGATTCCCGTCAACGTGCGCGGCTGCCTGCATCTGAAATCCGCGATCACGCGTGTCTCGAAAGACGCGCTACTCGTGAACCGCGATTGGATCGACGTCGCGCCGTTTGCAGGATGGAAGCTGATCGACGTGAAGAGCCGTGGGGCGCGAACGCGCTGCTCGTCGGTGAGGCGGTGATCTATCCGGACGCGTTCCCGCGCACGCGCGCGAAGCTCACCGGCGACATTCGTTTGGTGGACGCGAGCGAGCTCGCGAAAGCCGAAGGCGGCGTGACGTGTTGCGCGCTGCTCGTCAGCTGAAGCGATCCGGCCGCAGGTCGCTGATGTCGATCGACGTCCGCCCGTCGACGATCAGCTCCGCGAGCAAGTGGCCGAGGGCGGGCGAGTGCATGACGCCGTGCCCGCTCGCGCCGGTGGCGTAGTAGATGCCGTTCCATTCGCCGAGAAGCGCGCGCTCGTCGGGAGTCATCTCGTAGAAACCCCACCAGAACTCTTCGAGCGGGACGCCGTTGAGAATCGGCATGCGCTCCTCGGTGCGCCGGTTCAGCTCGCGCAGCCACTTCGTGTCGTCCGGCGGATCGTCGGGCCAGAGAATCAGCACGCGCCCGTCGCGCACGCGCACGTGATACCAGTCGCCCGACCAGATCGTCATCGGCATGTTCTCCGCGAGCACGTCCGTCACCACCGTCGCCGCGACGTTGCGCCGCAGCGGAAACACCGGCGCTCCGCTCCATGCGCCGCGCGCCTCGATCTTCACGCGCGCGTCGACGTCGCTCCAATCGCGCAGCTCCGTGTTGAACTGAAAGCGCACGCCGAGCCGCTGGGCTGCGTCCGCGTAGCCGCGCAGAATGTTCTTCGCGCGGATGAATCCGTCGGTCGGACAATACGCGCCGCCGATGATCGAGTCGTCGCCGATCTTCGGATTGATCTTGCGCACCTCGTCCGCCGACAACATTTGCGCCTCGTGCAAACCGCACGCGTGCTGGACGGTTTGCGCGCGGCGCAAATCATCCAGCTCCTGTTCGTTGCAGGCGAGGAAGAGATAGCCGTAAGGCCGATATCCCGAGTCGACGCCGATCTCATCCTCGAACGCGCGCAATTTCTCGCGCGAAAGCAACGAGAACCGCACTTCGACTTCGCTGTCGAACTGCGCGCGGAATCCGCCCGTGGCCTTCAGCGTGCTGCCCGCGCCGAAGTCTTCGCCGCGATCGATCACGAGGATGTCCTTACAGCCGCGTTGCGCGAGATGAAACGCCACGCTCGCGCCGATCACGCCCGCGCCGGCGATGACGATGTCGCTTTGGATTCGCATTTGCGTCTACAATAAATGGGCTCTCTCTCCTCCACAAAGGAAACCATGGCGGCGCTCACTCCAGGCGCGTACGCGTTTTCCGCGTATGCAGTGCCGGTCGCACTGACGGCCGTGCTCATCCTCGCCTTCGGTACGCGAGTGGTGGTGCGCCGCCCGAACGGCATCACCGCGGCGTTTTTCACGATGACGCTCGTCGTCGCCGTGTGGATGGCGGCGTTCACCGCGCTCTATTCGGTGCGTGACGCGCAGTCTGCGCTGTTCTGGTCACGCCTCGCATACCTCGGCGTTCCGTTCATCGCGCCGACGCTCTATTGGTTCACCACCGAGCTGCTGCGCATCCATCACCGCCGCCGCATCATTCTGCTCATCGCCTGGAGCGCCGCGGCATTCTTCAGCGCCATCGCCGTCACCACCGACGGCCTCATCCCGCGCGTGCAGCAGTATTGGTGGGGCTTCTATCCGCGCTACCGCCCGTCGGTCTCCGCACTGTTTCTCACGTTCTTCTTCGGCTTCCTCGTGTTCGCGCTGGTCGAGTTAATCCGCGCGTATCCGCGCGCGGAAGGCATCGAGCGCAAACGCATCGCCTGCGTGATCCTCGCGTTCGGCGTCGCGTACCTCGGCTGCGTCGACTATCTGCCGAAGTACGGCATCCCGGCGTATCCGTTCGGCTACGTCGCGATTCTCGGATTCGTCTTCATCGCCGCGTACGCGATGCGCAAGTACGACCTCATCCCGATCACGCCGTCGCTCGCGGCGCCGGAGATCATCGGCACGATGGCCGACGCGCTGTTCGTCTGCGACAGCACGGGCCGCATCGAGTACGCGAACCGCGCCGCGGCGACGCTGCTCGGATACTCCGAGGCGGAGCTCGAGCACCGGCGGATCGACGACCTGCTCGCGCAAGACGTTCCGCTGTCGACGAAGCTCGCGCGCAAATCGCTGCGCAACGATGAATATGTGTTCGCGTCGAAGAGCGGCGAGCGCGTCGAGCTCACGCTTTCGATTGCGCCGGTGCTGCGCGACGGCCAGTCCGCCGGCGCGGTGATCATCGGCCGCGACATCCGCGATCGCAAACGCGCGGAGCGCGAGGTGCTGCAGGCCGTGACGCTGCTGCAGTCGACGCTCGACTCGACCGCCGACGGCATCCTCGTCATCAACAGCGAAGGCCGCGTCGTGTCGTACAACCAGCGCTTCGTCGAGATGTGGCGCATTCCGGCGAACGTGATGGACAGCGGCGGCGACCGCATGGTGATGCGCGCGATCGCGGAGCAACTGACGGTCTCCGACGAATTCGCGCGCACGATGCGCGCGCTGGCGACGCAGCCGGAGGCGGAGAGCTTCGACTTGCTCGAGTTGAAGGATGGACGCCGCTTCGAGCGCTACTCGATCGGACGCCGCATCGAAGACGCGCTCGACGTTCGGGTGTGGAGCTTCCGCGATGTCACCGCGCGCTTCGTCGCCGAGGCCGCGCTGCGCGAGTCGGAAATCCGCTATCGATTGCTGTTCGAGCAGAACGCGGCCGGTGTCTGCGTGAGCCGCTTCGACGGCGAGATCACTGACTGCAACGCGACGTTCGCGGCGCTCCTCGGCTTCCGCCGCGATCAACTGATCGGGCAGGAGATGTCGTCGCTGTTCGTGCGCGAGGAAGAGTGCGTCGACCTGCGGCAGATGCTCGGCAACGCCGGCTCGCTGAACAGCGTGGAGGTGGAGTTGCGCCGCGCGGACGGCTCGCAGGTGTGGGTGCTGGAGAATCTCGTGCTCGTCGGCGACAGCCTGACCGGCGTCGTGCACGCCACGGTCGTCGACATCAGCGACCGCAAACGCGCCGAGGAGCAGATCGAGTTCCACGCGTACCACGACGTGCTCACGCAGTTGCCGAATCGCAAGCTCTTCACCGACCGCTTGCGCCACGCGCTCACGCACGCGAAGCGCGCGGGCAAATCGGTCGCGGTGATGTTCATCGATCTCGATCACTTCAAGACGATCAACGACACCCTCGGCCACACGGCCGGCGATGAGCTACTGCTGGAGATGGCGCGCCGGCTGCGCAACTGCGTGCGCGAGGACGACACCGTCGCGCGCCTTGGCGGCGACGAGTTCACGATCATCCTCGCCGACCTGCGCCAACCCGAGGACGCGCTCGACATCGCGCAGAAAATCCTCGACACCGTGGAGCAGACGTTCTCCATCGGCACGATGCCGGTCAGCACGTCGGCGAGCATCGGCATCGCGCTCTATCCCGTCGACGGCATCGATGCGGAGTCGCTTCTGCGCAATGCCGACAGCGCCATGTATCGCGCGAAGGAAGCGGGCCGCAACACGTATCAGTTCTGCACCGACGAGATGAAGCAGCGGGCGATGGAGCGGCTGTCGCTCGAGAGCCGGCTGCGCACGGCGATCCGCGACGGGCAGTTGATGCTCGCCTATCAGCCGCAGATCAATCTGCTCACCGGCCGAACGATCGGCGTCGAGGCGCTGGTGCGTTGGAACGATCCGGAGCGCGGCGTGATCCTGCCGTCGTCGTTCATTCCGATCGCCGAGGAAACGCGGCTCATCGTGCCCCTCGGCGAGTGGGTGCTGCGCACGGCGTGCAGGCAGACGAAAGAGTGGCACGAGCTCGGCGCTGATCAGTTGCGGATCGCGGTGAACCTCTCCGCGCGGCAGTTCCAACAGCACGATCTCGTCGACATGGTGCGCAGTGCGCTCGAGGAAGTCGATCTCGATCCGTCGGCGCTCGAGCTCGAGATCACCGAGACGACGGCGATGCAGAACGCCGACGTGTCGGTCGAAGTGCTGCGCGCGCTGCGCGAGATCGGCGTCGGCATCTCCATCGATGACTTCGGCATGGGCTACTCATCGCTGAACTATCTGAAACGCTTTCCGATCAACGCCGTGAAGATCGATCGCGCGTTCGTGAATGATCTCGCCACGGATGAGGGCGATGCGGCGATCGTGTCGGCAGTCATCGGCATGGCTCGCAGTCTGCGTTTGCGCGTGGTCGCCGAGGGAGTGGAGAACGCGGCGCAGTTCGCTTTCCTCCGCAGCCGCAAGTGCGACGAAGCGCAAGGCTTCTACTTCAGCAAGCCCGTGAGCGCGGAAGAGCTCACCGAATCGCTCCTCGCGCAGCACATGCTCCTCGCGCGCGAGCCGCGTTACAGCGCATAGCGGCACATCGTTTGCCCCTCCTCAATTCGTGGAGGCAAACATGGCCATCGATCCCCTTTACGTTTGGATTGCAGTCGGCGCGATCGGCTTTCTGATCGTCGTCGGACTGTTCGCACGCGGTTCGCGGCGCTCGCGCACGGCGCAGCTGCGCGACAAGTTCGGACGCGAATACGAACACGTCGTGGAGACGAGCGGCAGCCGGACGCGAGCGGAGCGCGAGCTCGTGGCGCGCGCGCAGGAAGTGGAGCAGTTCGAGATTCGCCCGCTGAACGCGTCGGAGCGCGATCTCTATCGCAACGATTGGAAGCGTGTCGAACAGCGTTTCGTCGAGCGTCCGACGACGGCGGTCGTCGAGGCCGACGAGCTCGTCGCGGAGATCATGCGCGTGCAGGGTTATCCGATGGGCGACTTCGAGAAGCACGCGGCCCATCTGTCGGTGAAGCATCCGCGCGTGATCGAGCACTTTCGCGCCGGACATCGCGTGATCGGCTCCGCGCCCGGAAGCTCGTCGACGGAAGACCTGCGCCAGGCGATGCTGCACTATCGCGCGCTGTTCGATGAGCTGATCGGCGGCGACGTCGCGCGCGAGCTGCCGCGCGCGGATGAAGTGCGGACGACGACGGCGGCGTCCCCCACGAGTTCTACGGTTGACGAAACCAGCCGTTCACTTCGAGACCGTTGATGGCCCGGCCGAGGGCGGTGAACGTGCCGTTCTCGGCAATCTCGCGCGCCGCTTCGAAGGCGCCGCTCCACGCGGCGCGCGCAAGCGCGCCGCCGACGCTGATACGCCGCACGCCGAGCGCCGCGATCTCCGCGACAGTGGCGAACGGCGTGCTCACGAGAGCGTTCACCGGCTTCGGCGCGACCGCATCGACCACCGCTTTTATCTGCGCGTGATCGCGGATCCCGGGTGCGTACAGACAATCCGCTCCGGCGTCGGAATACGCTTGCAAACGGCGGATCGTCTCGTCGAGATCGGGACGGCCGGCGATGAATCCTTCCGAGCGCGCCGTGAGGACGACGCCGGTGCCGCTGGCGTCGATCGCTGCGCGCGCGGCTTTTACCCGGTCGACCGCGAGCGTGAAGTCGAACAGCGGATTGTCGGCGTCGCCGGTCGAGTCTTCGATCGACACGCCGGCGATGCCGGTCGTTACCGCGGCGGCGATGTTCTTGCCCGCGGTCTCCGCATCGATCGCGAACGCGCCCTCGAAGTCGGCGTTGATCGGCAGATCGACGGCCGCGCTCATCGCGCGCAAATGCGCGAGCGCTTCCTCGAGCGTGATGTGGTTGTCCTGCTTGCCGATCGACCAGGCGAAGCCGGCGCTCGTCGTGGCTAGTGCAAGGAAGCCGAAGTTAGCCAGCAGCCGCGCGCTGCCGGCATCCCACGGATTCGGCATCACGAAACAGCCGGATTCATGGAGGCGGCGGAACCGAGTGATCCGGCTTTCAGGTACTTCCCGGTGAAGCATGCCGTGCAGTATAGCGAGCGCGGATCGTCGCCGTTGCGCACCGCTTCGAGGAGACCATCTTCGCTCAGATAGCCGAGCGAGTCCGCCTCGATGAACGAGCGAATCTCGTCGAGCGACTGCGTGCTCGCGATCAAGTCTTTCCGCTCCGGCGTGTCGATGCCGTAGTAACACGGCCACGACGTCGGCGGCGACGAGATGCGCATGTGCACCTCGGAGGCGCCGGAGTCTTTCAGCATGCGCACGATCTTCTTCGACGTCGTGCCGCGCACGATCGAGTCGTCGATCAGCACGATGCGCTTGCCGTTTACGAGCTCGCGGACAGGATTCAACTTCACCTTCACCCCGAAGCTGCGAATGGTCTGCTTCGGCTCGATGAACGTCCGCCCGACGTAGTGATTGCGTACGAGCCCATATTGAAACGGCAGCCCCGCCTGCTGCGCGTAGCCCAGCGCCGCGAAGACGCCGGAGTCCGGAACGGGCACGACGATGTCGGCGGGCACCGGGTGCTCGCGCGCCAGCTGCGCGCCGAAGCGCTGCCGCACGTCCGCGACGCTGTTGCCGAAGACGACGGAGTCCGGCCGCGCGAAGTACACATGCTCGAAAATGCACCGCGCCTCGCGCTCCGCACGCGCATGCCTCACCACACTGACACCGCTGTGGTCGATGGCGATGATCTCTCCCGCGCCAATCTCCCGCACCGTCTCCGCACCGATCAGATCGAACGCACACGTCTCCGACGAAATCGTGTGCACATCGTCCAACTTCCCGAGCACCAGCGGCCGGAACCCATACGGATCGCGCGCCGCGAAGATCTTGCCGGGGGCGAGCAACGCAATCGCATACGCCCCCTGCACGCGCGAGAGCGCATCGATGAGCGCCCCCTCGAGATCCGTCGCCTTCGACCGCGCGATCAAATGCACGAACAGCTCGCTGTCCGCCGTCGAGTTGAAAATCGCCCCTTCATCCTCGAGCTGCTTGCGCAACTCATTGCCGTTCGTGAGGTTCCCGTTGTGCGCCACCGCAATCTGCCCCTTGGACGTCATCGCCACAATCGGCTGCGCGTTGCAAAGCATCGACCCGCCGGCGGTGGAGTACCGCACATGCCCAATCGCCACATCCCCCGGCAACCGCGCCAGCCGCTCCTGCGTAAACACGTCCGCGACGTACCCCATCTCCTTCTCGGAAAGGATCCTTTTGTCCTCGCCCACGGACGCGATCCCCGCACTCTCCTGGCCCCGGTGCTGGAGCGCGTATAGCCCGAGGTAGACGAGGTTTGCGGCGTCCGCGCGGCCGAGGACGCCGAAGACGCCGCATTCTTCGTGGAGCTTGTCGTTGGGCATTGGGTTCGTTAACGGGGATTGTACGGGGGAAATGTCAGGGCCACTGATTATTGCTGCACTCGAGGTCGTCATCGCGGTGAGCGTACTGGCAGACCTCCAAAATCGCGCGGCAGGACCGGTCAGAGTAGAGCGGACAACCCGTCTTCAGGATCGTCAGGTTGCTGTCTTCTTCAAGCAAGAGACTGCCGTACTTTGCTACGTGGCCGTGGTGGTGCCCTAGGGGTGCTTCGTTGGAGATGATGGCATAATTATTATCGGCGGCCGTTAGGGTCGCAAGTTTGTCATAAGACCCATCCTTCTTGATATTGACTATGTAGACGGTGTTGTTGGTCGTGGTCAGCGTAAGCTGCGTCATGCAGGCAACACAATCGGGACCCCAGACGCGCTGACCGCCACGCAGGTAATATCCTTGGTGGGGATAGAAATCTGTAATAGTGAGCACGCTGTGCTGGTGATCGCCTGAGGCAGGATAGTAGACTGGAATTGCAAATTCTTGAATGTTGAGTCGCGGATGTCCACCCATGAGTTCATGAAGCGACGGTACAAACCGGCGAAATTCGCCGCTAGTCACCGCATCGGAGATCGAGAATGTCGTCGGCGGATATTCGAAGCTGAATTTGACGCCGTTGGAGTCTTTAATTGGCGTCTCGCTTTGTTTGTCGTAGATCTTCGGTGTGTGCTCCTTGTCGCGTACCATGGCTGCGAAATGCTTATAAAGTTTGTCGTCGCCCATGTGGCAGATCAGGCCATAGAAATAGATGTTGTAATCGTAGGTCGTGGCAGTGGGCAGCATGACTCCTCCTCCTTATTGGATCGCGTACAATTGATAACCAGCCCACGCGGCGGGGTGGCTCAGGCGTGGATCGTGGGATCTTCGCATTTGCAGTTGTGTATCGCGCAGCGCGCTTGCAGGCGTCATTGCGCGAAGGATCCGCTGGTGAAACGCGAATGAAAATGAGCGACTCGTTTCATCGTCGATGTCCCAGAGGCTTCCAACGGAAGCATAGCTGCCTGCCGCAAGAAAGGCGTACGAGAGGCTTCGAATGGAGCCACGGCCGCCGCCGAATGCGCCTGTCTTACAGCCCGCCAGCACCACGATCGAATTCGGCTGCAGCTTCATCAAGGCAATGCGTTGAAGAGTGAGCATCCCGTTGTCGGAGCCGGATGGTGCAAGTGCCAACGCAGAGTCTCGCGCGTCGCGCGCCGATAACAACGCGTGCGTCGCGAGGTGAATCATCTGCTGCTGAGGCGCGAGCTCGAGAAAGCGCACGGCGGTCGCGGCGTCATCCGTCAATACGACTGATTGCCGGTACATGGCGCCGATTCCGCGCGCTTCGTCCCGCGCCGCGACCAGGCGTTCCAGCGGGCCGGCAACATCGGCGAGGAATGAGGGATCTCCCAAGACCAGTGCTGAGCGCGGCGGTTCGTGCCGAGGGTGCGCGCGTGTGAAGACTGCTGCACTCGGTACCAGCGAGATCGTGGATCGCTCGACGAGCGCGTGGCCGGCCCGGTCCTGAAGAATCGAGAAAGGCACTGCTGCCAGCAACGCATCCGGAACGATCACGAGTCGCTCCGGGATGCCAACCATTGTATCAATCGGCTTCGTGAGCAGATCGCTCAGTCGTTCGACCGTCGCGTCGATACGATTGCCGTCGCGTTGCTGCATCGCCGTTCGCAAACCCTCAAGACCGGACTCGATCGCCAGCCGTGGTACGGAGATGCTTCGGAATTCACGCTTCGTCCGTGTTACGCACCAAATCATGAGCTGGTCCGCGAGCGGCGCGTACAGGACGAGTGCTGTGCCGTCGGGGATCTTCTGCTGGACTTCGTCGAGCGTAACCGCAGGCGAAGTGCCCGGGGGGTGCTTCATGAGATCGAGAAGTGTGCGTGCCCGGCAACGATCGATGGCGCTGAACGCCTGCTCCGGTCTTCCACGCGATAGGTGTACTTCAGCCAGCTCACTGCAAACGTCCTCTGCCGACGCGAAATACGAATCGCGAAAATCCTCACCGGGAACCCGTTCTCGTTGAGTCTCCAGTGTTTCAAGAGCGGCATTCAACGTGGCGGCGGCTTCATCCAGCATTCCGTCGGAACGCAGCGTACGCGCCCGCTCGAATTGTGCGGTTGCAAGCTGGGAGAGTCGCCGCGTTTGCCGCCGAAACGCGATGGTCTCGTCGAGAAGACGTATTGCGCGATCGGGCTCTGTATTGCCGTTGGCGACTGCTTCGAAAAATCGGAGACGATCGCGCGCCTCATCGCGTAGGGCCGGATCCTCCACCGCCTCGGTGGCCGTCTGTAATTGGGCGAATATTGTGGCGCTCTGTTTCTCACCAAGACGATAGGCCACGAACGCCCGCGAAAGATGCGTACTGAAACGGAGCAAGGGCGAGGGTCCTTCTGTCTGGATCAGGACATCGAGCAGCGACTGCGCGGCGTCAAGATGCCCTTCGGCCATTTCCGCGCCCACGGTATTGTGGAGGGACTGCTGAAGAAGAGCCGCGGATCCGGTTTCGCGAGCCACTTCGAATGTTTCTCTCCGAACGCGCCACGCTTCTTTCGGCCGTCCGAGCGAGAACAGCATGGACGCGACGGCGATACGGTTCCATGCCGCATTTTCAGTTTCGCCGAGGCGTGCGAAGATTTCGCTGGCCTTGGTGGCAGTTGCCAGCATTCCATAGGGATCGTCGCGGCGACCCATGATGCGGGCGCGTTCCCCTAACACTTGGGCATTCAGTACCAGGAAATCGCGGCGAATTCGCGCTTCGATTCTGTCGAGATATTCGATGGCACGCTCCGCGCTCCTCTGGTCGAACACGGCGACGGCGTGATAGTAGAGCGTCACCAGCTCCATCGGACTTCCGGCGCCTGCGAATGCACGTTCTGCCTCAGTGAAAATCGGGTCCGCTTCTGAAGGCTTCCGGTCTCTTACGAGGAGCCGCGCGCGTTTATAAAGAATATGTGCGCGTGCTAGTGCATCCATACCGACCGGTGATTCGCGATCGATGGCCGCAACCGCGTTCTGCAAGAGCATCTCGCCCTTTTTTGCAGCAAGCCGATCTCCAAACATACGGGCGATGTTCAATGCCTGTCGTGCTTCGGCGTCCTTGCCACTGAGACGAAGTTCCGCCCATCGCGACAAATACTCGCCCTCGCCCCATGTTCTGATTTGTTGAGGAAACATTACGATCGCCGCGTCCACTGCTCTCGTATCGCCCGCCGCCACGGCGCCTTCGAGCGCCGGTAGTTCGGTACGCCAACGCTTTGTCTGATCCGGTCGTTGATTGTCGGCAAGCGCTCGACGCGCCTCATCGGCCCACTGTGAGCCCGGATCGAGATCGAGATAGTGTTTCCAGGCGACGGACGCCGCGGCGCGCAGTGCAAGGGCGTCGAGAATCGAAGCACGATTGAACGCTGCGTCGGCCGAACCTCCGGAGAGTGCAGCGGCCCGGTCTGCGGCTGCCAGAGCGGCGGGTAGACTCTGCGGGTCGTTGTCCCGCCTCCCAACCTCATATAGTGCGACCGCGTAATCGTTCCAGAGTCCACCGTCCTTCGAATGTGTCTCCAATTCTTTCTTCAGCGCGGATACGGCACTGGCCGGCTGACCGAGGATCATCGACGCAGAGGCGCGAACTTTGGCGGAGTCGACATCGTGGCGATTGGTGAGAGGCGCAGCTAGAACGGCGTGCGCCGCCGACTGAAGAGACAGCGCGACGCTCGAGTCGCCGCCGCGCGTCACGCGTGGCGGTGGTGCATAGGGAAGCTCGCTGAGGCGCAACGTGAATGGCCGCGAGGTCTGCGCGGCATAAGCGGACAATAGTTCTGCTGTCGGCGATTTTTGTTCATGCCGGCAGCACCCCAGCGTTGCGGCTGCGGTTGCCACAAACGCAATACCAATCACGCGTGTCGGCAGGCACGGCATGCTTTTGGCCTCTGAAATGGCTAGATGGACCTGAGGATCTAATTCTCAGCCTACACCCGTCGATCGCGATTCGGAAGACACGTTTCACCTGTGATAAACAACGCCCATGACCGCCCTCACACCGCCGCCACCCAAACCCCCTCCCTCCGCGAAGTCGCCGCCTCCGGCGGCAATCCCCTCCGCCTCAAGCGCATTCACCACGTCGAGTTCTGGGTGGGGAATGCGAAGCAGGCGAGTTACTTCTATCGCAAGGCCTTCGGCTTCTCGCAGGTGGCGTACAGCGGGTTGGAGACGGGGAACCGGCAGTTTGCGTCCTACGTGTTGGGGCAGGGGCGGGTGCGGTTTGTGATCTCGACGCCGTTTGATCCGGGGCATGCGGCGAGTGAGCACATTCGCAAGCATGGGGATGGGGTGCGGGACATTGCGCTGCTTGTCGAAGACGCGGACTTTGCGTTTCACGAGGCGGTGCGGCGGGGGGCGGAGGGGGTGGTGGAGCCGTACGACATGCGCGATGAGCGCGGGGTGGTGCGGCGGGCGGCGATCAAAACGTACGGGGACACGATTCACTCGTTCCTTTCGTATCCGCAGTACGACGGCGCGTTTTTGCCGGGCTTCGCGGAAGCGGAGATCGAGGGGGAGCCGGTCGGGCTTGTGGCCGTGGATCACATGGTCGGCAACGTCGAGCTGGGGGCGATGCATCGGTGGTGCGAGTGGTATTCGAAGGTGATGGGATTCACGCGCTACATCACGTTCGACGACAAAGACATCTCCACCGAATACTCGGCGCTGATGTCGATCGTGATGTCGGACGAGTCGCATGTGGTGAAGTTTCCGATCAATGAGCCGGCCGAGGGGAAGAAGAAGAGTCAGATCCAGGAGTACCTGGAGGCGTATTACGGGCCGGGCGTGCAGCATGTGGCGCTGCTGTGCAAGGACGTCATCGACACGGTGGGCAAGCTGCGCGCGAACGGCGTGGAGTTCCTCTCGGTGCCGGACAGTTACTACGAAGAGCTGCCGGGGCGCGTCGGGGAGATCGAAGAGTCGATGGCGCAGTTGAAGGAGCTGGGGATCCTGGTCGACAAAGACGAGGAAGGGTACCTGTTGCAGATTTTCACCAAGCCGCTGCAGGACCGGCCGACGGTGTTCTTCGAGATCATCCAGCGCAAGGGCAGCCGAGGATTCGGCAAGGGCAACTTCCGCGCGCTCTTCGAGTCGATCGAGCGCGAGCAGGCACGCCGCGGCAACCTCTGATGTATCAGTCGGGCTTCAACAACGAATTCGCCACCGAGGCGCTGCCGGGCGTGCTGCCCGCGCGGGGAAATTCGCCGCAGCGTGTGAAGCACGGGCTGTACGCGGAGCAATTTTCGGGATCGCCGTTCACCGCGCCGCGGCACCTGCAGAAGCGCTCGTGGCTGTATCGCATTCGTCCGAGCGTGCTGCACGAGCCGTTTGCGGAAGCGGATCCGGGATGGTTGCGCGGCGCGTTCGATGAAGTCCCGACGCCGCCGACGCAGTTGCGATGGGATCCGATGCCGTTGCCGGACGAGCCGCGCGATTTCGTCGAAGGACTGATCACGATCGGCGGCAACGCGGGAATCGGCATTCATATCTACAGCGCGAATCGCTCGATGACCGACCGCTTCTTCTATGACGCCGATGGCGAGTTGCTCATCGTTCCCGAGCGCGGCGAGTTGATCGATCAGAGACGGAGCTCGGCGTCATCGAGGCGAAGCCGGGCGAGATCGCGGTCATCCCGCGCGGCATGAAGTTCCGCGTCGAGCTCGACGTCGCTCGCGGCTATGTCTGCGAAAACTTCGGATTGCCGTTTCGTTTGCCCGACCTCGGCCCGATCGGCTCCAACGGACTCGCGAATCCGCGCGACTTCCTCACGCCCGTCGCCGCCTACGAAGACCGCGAAGGCGACTTCACGCTGCTCGCGAAGTTCGGCGGACGCCTCTGGGCGGCGAAGATCGATCACTCGCCGCTTGACGTCGTCGGCTGGCACGGCAATTACGCCCCATACAAGTACGATCTCGGCAACTTCAACGTCATCAACACGGTCTCGTTCGATCATCCCGATCCGTCGATTTTCACCGTGCTGACGTCGCCGAGCGAGTTCCCCGGCACCGCGAACTGCGACTTCGTGATCTTCCCGCCGCGCTGGATGGTCGCCGAGGACACATTTAGGCCGCCCTATTTTCATCGCAATATCATGAATGAATATATGGGATTGATTTTCGGAACCTACGACGCGAAGGCGGAAGGCTTCGTGCCCGGCGGCGCGAGCCTGCACAACTGCATGTCCGGCCACGGTCCCGATTCCACAACATTCGATGCCGCGTCCTGCGCCGACCTCGAGCCTCGCTACCTCGGCGAGACGCTCGCGTTCATGTTCGAGAGCCGCTTCATCATCCATCCGACGCGCTTCGCCATGGAGACGCCGGCGCTGCAGCGCGACTACTGGCAATGCTGGCAGGGGCTGAGCAAACAGTTCCGACCCGAATGACCAACTCGATTCGTGTCCTGCTAGACCATCTCATCGACTACGCCGGCCTCTTTCCGCCCGCGGCGCTGTCGATGCCGGACGCGGTGCGCAATTACGCGCGCTATCGCGACGGCGAGTACGCGTGGGCGCTCGGCCCTTTCGTCGTTCCCAAAGAACGCGCGCACGAAGTGCCATCGGACTTTCCGTTGACTGTCCTCGGCGTCGACGAGGTGAAGAGTCTCGAGCAGGCGCGCGAGCACGCGTTCGTCGAGATCACAGACTTCGCGCTGATCGCGGAGCTCGCGAAGCGCGGACTCCGCGCGAAGATCCGTACCGGTGGGGATGCCGTTCCCTCGAGTCGAACAAGTCGCGGATTTCTCCGTGCGTGCAAAGAAGCGGGCGTAGCCTTCAAGGCGACAGCCGGCCTGCACCATCCGATTCGCAACGGCGCGATGCATGGCTTCGTGAACGTCTTCATCGCCGCGGCGATGATCCATCACGCCGAAGAAATCCTTCGCGAAGAAGACGCGAACGCATTCACGTTCACGGACGAAACCGTGAGCTGGCGCGGAAAGGAAATCACCACCGAAGATCTGGCGAAGACGCGAAGAGAATTCGCGCTCTCGTTCGGCTCGTGCTCGTTCGAAGAGCCGATCGATGATTTGAAAGAGTTGGGATGGCTGTGACCGACTTTCCGATCGAGAACCTGCCATTCGGCGTCTTCGACGCCGGCGGCGAGCCGCATGTCTGCACCGCCATCGAGGACAACATCCTTGACCTCCATCCGTGGATCGGTGAGCCGACGCTCAACACGTTCATGGCGAGCGGCAGGACGTTGGAAATGAAGCAGCGCATCCGCAAGCTGCTCGATACGAACGTCGAGCTGATCCCGATGCGCAACGCGACGATGCTGCTGCCTGCGGCGATCGGCGACTACACCGACTTCTACGCCTCGATCCATCACGCCACGCGCGTCGGCGCGAAGTTCCGCCCCGACAATCCGCTGCTGCCGAATTACAAATGGATCCCGATCGGCTATCACGGCCGCTCGTCGTCGATCGTCGTCAGCGGCACGCCGGTGAAACGTCCGAGCGGACAAACGCGCGACGACGCCAATGCGCCGCCCGTCTTCGGTCCATCGAAGCGGCTCGACTACGAACTGGAAATGGGCATGTTCATCGGCCGCGGCAATTCGCTCGGCGAGCCGGTCGGCGTCAAAAACGCGCTCGAGCACGTCTTCGGCTTCTGCCTCGTCAACGACTGGTCCGCGCGCGACATCCAGGCGTGGGAGTACCAGCCTCTCGGCCCCTTCCTCGCCAAAAACTTTGCGACGTCCATCTCTCCATGGATCGTCACGCTCGACGCGCTCGAGCCGTATCGCGTGAAGTCGGAGCGCGAAGATCCGGTGCTGCCGTATCTCGAAGACGACGTTGCCTTCGACATCACCGTGGAAGTCTGGCTGAACGGCGCCCGAATCAGCCGCGGCAACTTCCGCGACATGTACTGGACGGTCGCCCAGCTCGTCGCCCATCACACGTCGAACGGCTGCAACCTGCGCCCCGCCGACCTCCTCGCCAGCGGCACGATCTCCGGCCCGGAGAAAGAGTCGGCCGGATGCCTGCTCGAGCTGGGGCAGAAGTTTCTCGAAGACGGCGACGAGGTGATCCTGCGTGCGTACTGCGAGCGCGAAGGCCTGCCGCGGATCGGCTTCGGCGAGTGTCGCGGCGTGATCAAGCCGGCGAATTGAGATCGCAGGTGAACGGTGCGTCGTCTTCCATGAGTCGAATCGGCAGGCGCGGCTGCATCGCCCGCACATTCTCATTCGCGTTCGTCACCGCGATCTCGAATGGGACATGCTGCCGTTGCTCATGAAGGTAACGCAGGAATTCGCGCGCCGGATGGAACTTGTCGCCGCCGCTGACCCAGATTTGCTTCGGCTGGAACCGGTTCAGAATCTTGTTCGGATCCTGGCGGAGATCGATGTTGTGGTCACTCCCGTGATGGGCGGCTTTGAATACAAGGCAACGCCGCGACGGCAACGAGCTCAGGGTCTCGACGACGCGATCCAGCGTATCGGGGCGCCCATCTCCGGTGAGGACCGCTCTTCCGAGCGCCGTATCCGCGATGAGCTGAATGCTCGATCGATTCGTCACCGACGTATCCATCCGGAACCGTCCTGCATCGGCGGCGAAAAACGTTGCCTCGAGGAATGCCGTGTGCCGCATGCCCACATGAATTTGGCCGCGCTCGCGAATCTCTCGCCACTTCTCTCGCAGCCCGCGCAGCTCCGGTTCGTCCGGTCCCACGACATGCAGCATCAATGCGTCGTGTAGCGCAGAGATTCGCGGTCGTTTTTCCACCTGCGCGAATGTGACCTTGTCTTTCCCCACGATCTTGCGGAGGGCTTCGATGAGAGTCATGGTTTCGGACGCGAGCTTCACGGATTCGAGAATCTGCGGCCCTTCCTGCGCCAGGTGAAGAAGGCCGCGCACCGGCGGCGGAAGGCCGGCTGGAATGGTGCCTTCGGTCCCATCGACGAGCGACGGATCGTTGATGAAGACGGAGATGCCGGGCCGTCGTGTCTGAGAACGCCGCGTGACCAGTACGGCGCCGCTGTCGAGCAAAAACACGCGTTCGTTTTGGCGATATGCGTTGCCGCCTTCTCTGAAGAACCATCCTCTGCGAACTGATGAACCATGTCGATGAGCTGCCTCATCGCCGTATTCGTGAGAAAGCTTGTCGAAGGTCCGCAACGACGTATGCGTCTTCGACAAACCATCGTCGCGGTTGTTCCGGAGATGATGCAGCGAGATACTCGAATGCCGCGTCATCCGCTTCGATGATCGCCGGAGTCGTCCGTGTCGATGGCATGGCCGCCGTTCACGCGTCGACGTAACCACCGACGTCGACTCGCGCCCCGCCGCCTGCCATTCGCGAGCCTGAGCGATCAACGAATCGAGATTGATCGGGTCATCGGCACCGACGACTGCGCGCACCGACTCCACCGCCTCGCGCGGCTCGAAATCGTTGACCACGATCTCCGCGGGCCACCGGACCTCGTTGGCCTTGCCGTCGAAGTGCTCCTGGACCAGCTGCTGAAGGCCGCCGAAGTGATCGGCGTCGAGGTGAGTCAGCACGAGCAGCTCACACGGCATTTCCGCCAGCAGCCGGCGAAGTCTTTCGCTGCGATCCGCGGTTCCGGAATCGATGATGATGCTCTGCCCGCCGCCGACGATGCGGAGCAGGTCTCCTTTCCCCGCCTGATGCATCTCGAGAATCACCGGTAGCGGCGGTGTGCTCATACTCCGGGAGTTGCAATCCGTCCGAAATCCCTACCCCTCCGTTAACGTCACCCCCCTTTCCGACGTACAAAGAGTGTGACCTTCCGCATTCGCGACATGCGCTATGACGTGGGCGAGCTGATGCCGCGTCACGCGCACGACGAGCTGCAGATCAGCGTCCTCTTGCGCGGGACGATGCGCGAGGAGTCGGGCGGCGTTTCGTACGAGGGCTGCGCGGGCGACATCATCGTCAAGCCCGCGGGCGTGATGCACGCGAATGCCTTCGGCGCCGCGCGCATCATTTGTCTCGACACAACCGCCGGCGATGACTTGCCCTTGCGCGGCTACGCATGGCATCGCCTCGGCGCGGCGACGAACGCGGCGATGCGCGTCGCGAAGCGCTTTCTCGGCGGCGAGGACGTTGCAGAAGATGTCGACGATCTCGTCGGCGCGTTGCCCTCGCCGATCACGACCGATCGCGTGATCGCCACGCGCGCGGCGCGCATGCTCGAAGAGGCGTTTCCCGCGGTCCCGCAGGTCGCGCGCGAGCTGGGCGTGCATCGCGTCTACCTCGCGCGTGTCTTCCGCCTGCAATGGGGCTGCAGTCCGCGCGAGTACGTGCAGCAGCTGCGCGTCCGCGCCGCCGCGCACCGCCTCGGCTCGACCGCCGCGCCGCTCGCCGACATCGCGCTCGACAGCGGATTCAGCGATCAGCCGCACATGAACCGCGTCTTCCTCCGCTGCATGGGCCTCACGCCCGCGGCGTTCCGGCGCATGGCCCGCGCGTAGTTTCAAACGTTCAAGAAATCCGCGCGCCGCCGACCGATGATGCGCGCATGAACCTCCTGCTCACGCTTCTTCTCCTCGCCGACGTCCGCGCAAATCAGATCGAAGCCTTCGCGCAGAAAGCGATGCGCGAGCTCGGCACGACGCCCGGCCTGACCGTCGTCGTCGTGAAAGACGACAAGGTCATCTATCGCGGCGACTTCGGAGTGCGCGACGTCGAAGCGAAGCTGCCGGTCACGCCCGACACGCGTTTCTACATCGGCTCGTCGACGAAAGCCTTCACGGCGATGATGGCCGCGATCCTCGCCACCGAGGGGAAGATCGATCTCGACGCACCGCTGAGCGAGCTCTGGCCGGAATTGAAACTGACGCCGCCGCTCGATCCGAAACGGTTTTCGCTGCGCGACTTTCTGGCCATGCGTCCAGGCCTCGACAACAACACGCTGAACTTTCGCGCCGGCGCGCTCGGCAACGTCGATGATGCGGAAGCGCTTCGCCTGCTCGCGACGTACTCACGCGAACTGCCCCGCAAGTCTTCGACCTACTCGAACATGAGCTACGACATCGCTGCGCGTGTCATCCGCCGCGTCACCGGCCAGCAGTGGCAGGACCTCACGGAGGCAAAAGTCTTCGCGCCGCTCGGGATGAGCGCGACGACGAGCGCGTTCCCGCCCGCGGGTGCGCCGTACGTACGCTTTTATCGCTCCACCGCGCCGAACGTGTTCGTGCGCACCGAGGGGAAATTTCCCGAGACGATGGGCCCGGCCGGCGGCACGTTCACGACGAGCGCCGACACCGCGAAGTGGCTCATCGCGATGATCAACGACGGCAACGGCATCCTGCCGAAGAAAGCGGTGCGCATGGTGCAGTCCGCGCAGACGACGCGCAAGGCGCGGTTCCGCTATCTCGATCGGTGGGCGTGGGGACTCGGCGAGGACCTCGGCGATTACGAAGGCGACCTGATCGTGCATCGCCCCGGCGGCATCGGCGGCGCGTACTCGTTCATCTCCTTCATGCCCGATCGCCGCATCGGCGTGGCCGTCTTCTCCAACGGCGGCGCCGCCGTCGCCGACGCCGTGGCGATGTACGCCTACGATCTCCTCCTCGGCAAGCCGAACCTCGACGCGAAGTGGAACGACGCGATCGCGAAAGCCGTCGTTGCGGCGCAGAAGTCGCGCGAGCAACGCGCGCCATGGGACGCGCGTCTCGCCGATCGCAAAACGGCCGGACGTCCGCTCGCGCGTTACGCCGGCACGTTCCACTACGATCGCCTCGGACGCCTCGACGTGACGGAAAGCGGCGGACGCTTGTACGCGCAGCTCGGCGTGGTGAAGGCCGAGCTCATCCCGACGGGCGGCGACGCTTTCATCGCCGACTTTCTCGATGACGAGCCGCAGGCCGTGCAGTTCGTCTTCGACGATAAAGGCGAGCCGGTGCGCTTCGAATGGGGAGATCGAATTTTCACGCGGTGATTGGACGCGGCGGCGAGGACGCCGCCGGGCCAGCCGGCGAGACGCCGGCGTTCCCAAGTGGTCGGAACGCCGCCGTCCTCGGCGCCGAGGGACGCGCTAGCTAGTGCGCCACCACCCCGCCGAGGAGCAGCTCGAACGCGCTGCGCCAGATTCGCGTCAGCTCCTGTGCGGTCGCGCGCACGAGCGGAACGCCGTTGCGCTCGATGAGAAACACGCCGTGTGCGGTGTGGCCGATGCGTTGCGCAGGAACGCCGTGCTGGTTCGCAAGCTCGAGAACACGCGCCGCGTCGTTGCACGCGACGACGGCGCGGCCCTGCGACTCGCCGAAGAGCAGCGCAACGGCGTCCAAATCGACGGCGAGGTTGACATGACATCCGATGCCGCCCGCCGACATCTCCGCGAGCGCGACGGCGAGGCCGCCGTTCGAAATGTCGTGCGCGCTCCGCAGCAGCTTCGCGTCGTGCAGCGCCAGCAGCAGCTCGATCAGTGATTTCTCGCGGGCGAGATCGACGCGCGGCGGCGCGGCGGTCACGTTCGGCGCGAACAGCTGTTGCCACTCGGAGCCGCCCAGCTCGTCGTGCGATTCGCCGAGGAGAATCACGTCGAGATCGGCGTCGGCGAAGTGAAGACCGCAGCCATCGCGATCGCTCTCCATCAGGCCCACCATGCCGACGGTCGGCGTGGGAAGGATCGCGCGTCCGTCGGTCTCGTTGTAGAACGAAACGTTGCCGGAGACGACGGGCGTTTCCAGCGCGCGGCACGCGTCGCTGATCCCGCGAATGCACTCCGCGAACTGCCACATGATCTCCGGCCGCTCGGGCGAGCCGAAGTTCAAACAATCGGTGATGGCCACCGGCCTCGCGCCCGAAACGGCGACATTGCGCGCCGCTTCGGCGACCGCCTGTTTTCCGCCCTCGTACGGATCGAGCGAGCAATAGATCGGATTCACATCCGACGTGATCGCGAGCGCGCGTCCGATCTCCTTCACGCGGATCACCGCCGCGTCGCGCTTCTCCGGACCGGCGACCGTGTTCGTGCGCACGGTCGTGTCGTACTGCTCGAAAATCCAATGCTTCGAGCAGAGATTCGGCGAGGCGACGAGGCGCATGAGCGCGTCGGTATGATCGAGATTCTCCACTCGTGGAACGGTCGATTCGAGGGTGATCGAAGGCCGCGCCAGCGGCCGCTCGTACAGCGGCGCCTGCGTCGACACCGGATCGACCGGAATCATCGCCATCTCCACTTCTTCCCAGTACACGCCGACGAAGCCTGTCTCCGTCACTTCGCCGATCACCGACGCGTTGAGGTCCCACTTCTCGAACGTCCGCACGACCTCGTCTTCGCGCCCGCGCTTGGCCACGATCAGCATCCGCTCCTGCGACTCGCTGAGCATGATCTCGTACGGCGTCATGCCGCTCTCGCGCACCGGCACGCGGTCGAGCTGCAGCCGGATCCCCGTGCCCGCGCGGCCGGCCATCTCGAACGACGACGACGTGAGTCCCGCGGCGCCCATGTCCTGGATGCCGACGATTGCGTCGGAGTCCATGATCTCGAGACACGCCTCGAGCAGCAGCTTCTCCGTGAACGGATCGCCGACCTGCACGGTCGGGCGTTTTTCTTCCGACGCTTCGTCGAACTCCGCGGAGGCCATCGTCGCGCCGTGAATGCCGTCGCGGCCCGTCTTCGAGCCGACGTAGATCACGGGATTGCCGACGCCGCTCGCCGTGCCTTTGAAAATCTTCTCGCGCTTCGTCACGCCCAACGCGAACACGTTGACGAGGATGTTGCCGTTGTACGACGAGTGAAACGACGTCTCGCCGCCGACGGTGGGGATGCCGATGCAGTTGCCGTAGCCGCCGATGCCGCGCACGACGCCGTCGACGAGGTACTTCATGCGCGGCGCGTCGAGCTCGCCGAAGCGGAGCGAGTCGAGGCAGGCGATCGGGCGCGCGCCCATCGTGAAAATGTCGCGCAGGATTCCGCCGACGCCCGTCGCCGCGCCCTGGTACGGCTCGATGAACGACGGATGGTTGTGCGACTCCATCTTGAACGCCGCCACCCACCCGTCGCCGATGTCGATCACGCCCGCGTTCTCGCCCGGGCCCTGCACCACTGACCCCGGCGAGCCCGCCTGGCGCGGCCCGCTCGTCGGGAAGTTGCGCAGATGCACGCGCGACGATTTGTACGAACAGTGCTCCGACCACATCACCGAAAAGATGCCGAGCTCGGTGTAATTCGGCGCGCGGCCGAGGATGCCGACGATGCGCTGGTATTCGTCGGGCGTGAGACCGTGGGAAGCGATGAGCTCGGGCGTGATTTGCGGCTCCTGCATGGCGTGGATTGTATCGGCGGCGGCGAAGGTTCTACGCGCCATCATGCGCACGTTCCTCACCGCGGCGGCGGCCGCTCTCCTCGCCCTCCCTCTGTTCGCACAACAGTTCGACGTCAAGGTGCAGTCGCTGCCGAAGGACTTCAAGCCCGCCAACTTCGGCGAGGTGTACAAGGCGCTTTCTTCAAGCACGCCGCCGGCCGCGGGTCTGTATGTTTTCTCGATCGATCCGCTGATGGTGCGCCCTGATGAAGCAAAGGGAGGAACGAAGCTGACGTTCGTGCTCGAATCGATGCGCGAGGGGAGGACCGACCTGCGCGACGAGTCGCTGTTGACGCTCGCGTCCGACTCCGAAGGAAAGGGCTCGTTTCTCGGCCAGACGGCGTTCGGCGCGGTCGTGACCGTGAACACGACCGAAACGCACCGCTGGGGCATTCGCGTGCCGAATAAGACTCTGGGGAGAACGCTGGAGCTCACCGTGCCGGTCGCCGCCGAGGCGAAGGATCGGCTTCGGTCCTTCGCCGTGGTGGAGCTCGGACCGAACAGCGCGCCGAAACTGATGAAAGACGACCTCGAGTCGCTCCGCAACGCGACCGGCGTGAAGACCAGCACGGCCACGATCGACAATCCCGCCGAGCATCGCGTGGTCGAGCACGCCGTCTCCGGCAAGGTGCGCGGCATCTGGGTTTGGGACAGCAGCACCGGCGCGATCGTCGCCCGGTATGCGCTCACCGGTTCTCCGCTCAATGCCGACGCCACCGTCGCGAACCCGGCCGAAGGGATGAATTCAATCGTCCTCGCCATGACCATGAAACTCGGCATGACCCCCGATCAGGTACGCAAGCATCTGGAGCCGCTCGAGCCGGAAATCTCGAACAAGGACGGCAAGGAGCGCTGGTCGTATCCCGAGCTGAAGATCGACGTCTTTTTCACGGACGGCAAAGTGTCCGCGGTCTATCAGAAGGGCTCCCGCGCGATCTAACGGGAGTACGCTAACGCCATGCAAACGCTCGCATTGCTCGCGTTCCTTGCTTTCGCCGATCACGACCACGCCGATCACGACCACGCCGATCACGACCACGCCCATCACGACCTCGGCAACACCGGCAAGGCGCACATCGAGACCTCGTGCGGCGAGGCCGCGCAGAAGGAAGTCGATCGCGGGCTCGCGCTGATGCATTCGTTCTGGTACGCGCCGGCGGAGAAGGTGTTCCGCGCCACGGCGGAAGCGAACGCCGATTGCGGGATGGCGTGGTGGGGCGCGGCGATGGCGAACCTGCATCCGATCTGGGCGCCGCCGACGCCGGACGAGTTCCAGCGCGGCAAAGAGGCGGCGGAAAAAGCCAGCGCGAAGACAGATCGCGAGAAGGCGTACATCGCCGCGATCCGCACGTATTACTCCGATACCGGCGACCACCCGGCGCGCATGCGCGCGTACGAGAGCGCGATGGCGAAGCTCGCGAGCGACTATCCGAAAGACCGCGAGGCGCAGATCTTCCACGCGCTCTCGCTCCTCGGCATCGCGTCGCCGAAGGACAAAACGTACGCGAAGCAGAAAGAGGCGGCGGCGATTCTGAATCGCATCCTGCCCGAGGAGCCCGAGCATCCGGGCATCGCCCACTATCTGATTCACAGCTTCGACTATCCCGATCTCGCCGAGCTCGCGCTGCCGGCGGCGCGCGTCTACGCGAAGCTCGCGCCCGGCTCGCCGCACGCGCTGCACATGCCGTCGCACATCTTCACGCGCCTCGGTCTCTGGGACGAGTCGATCACATCCAACCTCGCCTCGGCCGCGAAAGCGCACGCGCACGCGCCGAAGGGCACGACCGCATTCGATGAGCTGCACGCCGTCGATTACCTCGTCTACGCCTATCTCCAGAAAGGCGACCTCGCCGCGGCGAAGAAGCTCGTCGATCAGGTCAACGCCGTGACACAAGTCGACAACCCGAATCAGTTCGCGGCGGCGCACGCCATCAGCGCGGCGCCGGCGCGCTACGCGCTGGAGCGGCGCCAGTGGAAAGAAGCGGCGGCGTTGAAGGTGCCGGCGATCATCGACTGGAGCAAAGTCCCGTACGCGGAGGCGAACATTCACTTCGCGCGCGGCATCGGCGCGGCGCGCTCGAACCAGCTCGATATCGCGCGCGACGCGCTGGCGCGGCTGGCGGCGATTCAGAAGACGCTCGTCGAGCAGAAGAATGCCGAGTGGGCCGATCGCGTCGAGATTCAGCGCCTCTCGGTCGCCGCATGGATCGCGCACGCGGAGAGCAAGGACGAAGACGCGCTGAAGCTGATGCGCGCGAGTGCCGATCTCGAGTCGTCGACGGAAAAGCATCCCGTGACGCCGGGCGCGCTGATCCCCGCGCGCGAGCTGCTGTCGGAGATGCTGTTCGACGCCGGCAAGCGCGACGACGCGCTCGCGGAGGCGAAGCGCGTGCTGCACGACGCGCCGGGACGGAAGAACGCGATGGCGCTGAGCGCGCGAGCAGAGAAATAGTGTAACGATCGCGACCCGAACATCACTATCAGGACGAGGGAGGCAGTATGCGCTCGATCGTCCTTTGGGTTGTTCTCTTCGCGAGCCTTGCGGCGGCTTCGCCGGCACACGGCGCGCTCACGTTGCGCTGCAACTGGGGAGCGTTGCCGCCGGCTGTTTTTCCGAGCTCCGTGCAGGTGATGGCCACACCGGTCGTGCTCAATTTCGGAGCGCCAGGCGGATTTGCGCAGGTCGCGTTCATCAGTTTCGAGAACAACAATCAGAGCAATCAGGACAGTGGCGGCGTCCTGCGCATCATCAATCCGGCAATGCGTAGAGATCGCGCGATTTCCGATCCCGGCAATTCCGCGTGTGCGTTTTCGCCGATCGCGAACGCGCCGCCGGAATTTCGGTCGTCGTACCGGATCTTGCGCCGCTGTCCGGTATCGCCGCGGGGAACATCGACAACGCCGGCACCGCGGAGATCATCGCCGTCATCGGCGGCGGATCGCCGAATCACAAACAGCTCGCGGCGTTCAATCTCGCCGGAAATTGCATCATGCCGAAATGGGTGAGCAGCGCGACGGCGCTGCCGGCCGCGGATTTCATCCCGACCTCCGCTTCCGCCATCGCGCAACTCGATGCGTCTTCGATCGTCAATCCGTCCGAGATCGTCATCGACAACAAGGTCTTCAACGCGAACGGGTCGCTTCGCTATACAGGCGGCGTGTCCGCGCCGCGCTCGCGCACGGCGATCGTCGCGAACGTGCTCGGCCAGCAGCTTCCGCAGGTGATCACCGGCCGCGGCATTTATGCGTCCAGCACGCCGAACAACTGGACGGGACCTGTCGCGCCGATCATCGTGCCGCAGATCAGCAATCTCAGCGCGCCGCTCGTCTACCCCGCGGTCGCGGAGCTCGATCCGAATTCGTTCGGACCCGAGATCGTCGTGACCGACACGATGACTTCGACGCTTTTCGTGTTGCGCAACAACGGCGCGGTGCTGGCCGTCCACGGCGATTCCCAGCCCCGGCCTTCCGAACCCGAATGCGGCGGCCCGCCGATGATCGGAGACGCGGGCGGTCTTCCGGGACCGGAGATCGGTGTGGCGAGCTGCAACCGCTACACGCTCTTCAAATACAACGCCGGCACGATCACGCAAGTCTGGTCCATGCCGACAGCCGATGCCGGCGGCCAGACGACGTCGACGCTCTACAACGGTCCGGGCGGCCCGCGCATCGTGTACGCCGATCAGGTGCTGATCCGCGTCTTCAATGCCACGACCGGCGCCGTGATTCAGACCCTTCCTCAAAGCAGCGCGACCGCGATCGAAGGCCCCGTCATCGCGTCCTTCGATACCGGTCCTCTTCCGACACCGACGTGTCTGATGTCACGGGGAAGCCTGATCGTGGTCTCGAACAACATCTGGGGTGGACTGCAGAAGGGCGTGCGCATCTTCGACGATCCCGACATCGGAAACGTCGCGAGCTGCTGGAACGAGCACTCGTTTCACATCACGAATGTCAGCAACAGCGCCGGAACGATTCCCGCGTTCGAGGCGCCGAGCTGGGCGGGCCTGCCGGCGCGCAACACATTCCGCGTTCAGAGGTGGCCATGATCGACGTCGATCTCGCGCGCTCCGTCCTCGCGCACGCGAATCGCCACCTCGACGTGCGCGTCTTCGAACTCTTCGAACGCGCGCTTCGGCCATTCGATCAGCTTCACGCCCGGGCCGGCGAGGAGCTCGGGGATGCCGATCTCCAGCCACTCGCGGCGGCTTTCGGAGAGGCGATAGCCGTCGATGTGAATGATGGGCGGGGCGCCGCGGCGCGGGTATTCGTGCACGATGGCGAACGTCGGCGAGGCGACTTCGTGCGGGTCGGCGCCGAGCTCCGCGGCGATGGCACGGGCGAGAAATGTCTTGCCCGCGCCGAGGTCTCCGACCAGGTGCACGACGGCATCGGGAGCGAGCGTTCGCGCGATCTCGCGCCCGGCGTGCTCGGTATCAATCTCGGCCGCACAAACGTAATGCATGGCGCGGATTTTAGGCGCACAATCCAGTCCCTAACCAACAAGGAGGCGTTGCATGGCGCGCAAAAAACCGGATCTCAATGACTTGAGGTTGTGTGTGGATCGTACTGTTCCGACCGAGAACGCGATGGACGCGGCGGTGCTGGCGATGAGCGAGAACAACGACAACGAGCCGCCGCCGCTGATCATGCGTCCCGGCGCGCCGGTGCATCCGCTGGAGATGGCCCTGGCCACTCCGAAGCGCTGGAACAACGGACGCAAGCTGCGCATCAAATTCGTCGACGGCACGGCGAAGCAGAAGAAGCTGGTGCAGAAATACGCCGAGCAGTGGCTGCCGTACGCGAACGTCGGCCTCGACTTCAACGGCGGCGCGGACGCGGAGATCCGCGTCTCTTTCCGCCAGCCCGGCTCCTGGTCAGCCCTCGGCACGGACAGCCTGCTCACGAACGCGTTTCCGAAAACTCAGCCGACCATGAATTACGGCTGGCTGCGCGACGACTCGGCGGAAACCGAGTGGCGCCGCGTCGTGCTGCACGAGTTCGGGCACGCGCTCAGCGCGATTCACGAGCATCAGAATCCGAAGAGCGGCATCAAGTGGAATCTCGCTGAGGTCTATCGCGTGTTCAGCGGTCCGCCGAACTCCTGGAGCAAGGCCACGATCGACTTCAACATCGTGCAGAAGTACAGCGTCGATCAGCTCAACGCCACCGACTTCGACGCGAAGTCGATCATGCTCTACGCGTTCCCGGCCGCGTTGATCGCGACCGGACGAGCGACGCGGAACAACACCGATCTCTCGGAGCAGGACAAGAAGTTCATCGCCGAGATGTATCCGAAGCAGCAGGCCGTCAAGGCGGCGGCGCTCGAAGTCGCGAGCCCGCTGGAGTCGGCGATGGCGGCGCCGCGTCCGCCGGCGTACTTCGGCATCGATCAGTTCCGCGAGGCGGCGAAGCAGATTCAGAAGCTGCGCGCGCGCTGAGCATTTCGGAACGCCGGCGTCTCGCCGGCTGGTCGGGAAGCGTCTCGCTTCCCGAGGTGGCGGGACGCCGCCTGATCAGCCGGCGAGGATGCCGGCGTTCCGCTACAGCGCCCGTGCGCGCTGAATCGCGCGAGGAATCCGGTCGGCGACTTCGGTGGCAGCGAGGCCGATGTCGCCGATCTCCTCCTTGAGCAGATCGCCCGCGAGGCCGTGCAGATAGACGGCCGTGCACGCGGCATCGAGCGGATCGGTGCCGCGCGCGAGCAGCGCGGCGACGACGCCGGAGAGCACGTCGCCCATGCCGCCCGTGGCCATGCCGGGATTGCCGGTGGGATTGACCCAGACGTGCCCGTCCGGCTCGGCGACGAGCGTCTGATGTCCCTTGAGCACGACGACGCAGTTGCACGTGCGCGCCGCGTCGCGCGCGGCGGTGATGCGATCGGCGTTGATCGAGGTCGTGTCGCTGCCCATGATGCGCGCCAGCTCGCCGGGATGCGGCGTGATGACGCGCGGCAGCCCGCGCGGATTGAGCTCGTTTGCGCGAGACGCAAACGCGTTGAGCGCCGAGGCGTCGATGATCATCGGGAGGTCGATCGACGCGATTTGCTCGCGGATGTTCGCGTAGGACTCGTCGTTGTCGGCCAGACCGGGACCAATGAGAACTGCCTTCGATTGCGCCGGGAGCGTTGAATCCGTCATCGCCTCGATGCACCCGACATGCACCAGCTTCGCCGTCATCTCATCCGTGATCACGGTCACGAGCCCCGCGCCCGCGCGGATCGCGCCGCGCGCGCACATCACCGCCGCGCCGCTGCGTCCCGGTGAGCCGGCGATGGCGGCGACGTGGCCGTATGTCCCTTTGTGCGTCGCGGCGAGCCGCGGCGCGATGTGCGGCTGGATGCTCTTCGGCGTGATCAGCGCGAGCGTCACCGCTTCTTCGTCGACGGCGACGTCGGGAATCGAAATGTCGGCCACGATCACTTCGCCGCAGTAGAGCGCGGCCGGCTCGAAGATGTGGCAGACCTTCGGCGCGGCGAACGTGACGGTCACTTCCGCCTGCACGCACGGCTCGAACGGCACGCCCGAGGATGCGTTCGCGCCGCTCGGAAGATCGATTGCGAGGACCGGGATGCGCAGCTCGGCGATGTCGCGGAGGACGTCCGCATAGACGCCGGACGGCGCGCGATTGAGGCCGGTGCCGAAGAGGGCGTCGACGAGGAGATCGGCGTCCGCGGCGTGGGCGAGCTCGTCGTAGATCGGGATGCCGAGGCGCTCGCAGATGAGGAGATTGGTCAGCGAGTCGCCGGAAATCTTCGCGCGGTCGCCGATCAGGATCACGACCGGCACGACGCCGCGATTCTCGAGATGGCGCGCCACCGCGAAGCCGTCGCCGCCGTTCTGCCCGATGCCGCAGACGATCGCTACCCGCTCGCTGTTCGGATAGTGCGCGAAGATCGCGTCGACCACCGCGATCGCGGCGTTCTCCATCAGCACGATCGACGGCACGCCGAAGCGCTCGATGGCGCGGCGGTCGATGTTGCGCATCTGCTCGGCGGTCAGGATTTTCATCGCAGCGAATGACCCTCCGCTTCGAATCGCTCGAGGTCCTCCACTGTATCAATGTCGTATCGCTCCGGCAGCACCGCGAGCGAGCGGCCCGTCGCGCGGATTTTCTCGAGCGTGCTCGGCAGCACGCTCGCCGTGCCCCACTCGATCCCCTCAAAGACCTCGGGGTCGAATACGCCGGCGCGGCAACCGATGAGGTAGTAGCCGCCGTCGGCCGCGGGGCCGATCACGTACTCGCACGAGTCGAGCAACGCGAACGCGTGATCGATCAGCTCGCGCGGCAGTGCCGGATCGTCGACGCCGATGGCGATGATTTTTTCGGTGCGGTGAAAAAAGAAGCGCTCGGAGAACGCCATCGACAACCGCTCGCTGAGATCGCGGCCAGTCTGCATCGCAACGGCGTGATGCGCGAACGCGCGCCGCAGCGCTTCGCCGTTCGCGCCCGGCGTCGGCGCCCAGAGGAACTCGATCTCGGTGTCGGGCGTCGAGTCGCCGATCGAGCCGATCAGCTCGCGCAGCATGGCCTCGTAGACCGCGAGCGCGCGCTCGTCGCCGATCGCCGCGGCGAGGCGCGTCTTCACCTGGCCGAGCTCCGGCAGTCGCGCGAAGACGAGCAGTCGTTGCGTTGGCGGTGGGACGATCGCGAACACGAGCGCCGAGTATAGTTCGCGCCATGCGCGCGATCGCCCTGATGACGGACTTCGGCACGCGCGATCCGTACGTCGCGGTGATGAAGGGCGTGATCGCGTCGCGCACGAGCGCGCCGCTCTTCGATCTCACGCACGAGATCGCGCCGTATGACGTCGCCGAGGCGGCGTGGTTTCTGAAGACGGCCGCGGCGTACTGGCCGGAGGGGACGATCTTCGTCTGCGTGATCGATCCGGGCGTGGGGACGGATCGGAAGATCGTGGCGCTCGAAAGCGGCGGGAAGATTTTTCTGACGCCGGATAATGGATTGCTGACGTTTGTGAGGCGCGCCGGAGGCGCGCACTACTCCGTCGAAAACGAGTCCCTCTTCCTCCCAAACAGCAGCAACACCTTCCACGGGCGCGATCGCTTCGCTCCCGTGGCCGCGGCGCTCGCGAACGGGTTGCCGCTCGCGGAGGTTGGCCCGCGTCTCGATCGCATCCGCACGCTGGTCTACACGCCGCCCGAGTACGGCGAGAGGACGTACGGCACGATCGTCGGCATCGATCGCTTCGGCAACGCGATCACCGATGTCGAACGCGCGCGCATGCCGTACGGCGCGTTCGTGCTGCACGTGCACGGCATCGTCATTGATCGCATCGAGACCAACTACGGCGACGCGGGACCGGGGCCGTTTCTCATCGTCGGCTCGACGGGCTGCGTCGAGATCTCGGTCGCCGGCGAGAGCGCGGCAGAGCGCTTGCAGCTTCGCCGGCTCGAGCGAGTGGAGCTATGGAGAAGCGACAGTGGGTCATCGCATGCCTGATTGCTGCCGCCTGTCATTCCGCTGAATCGCCTGCGCCCGATCACGTGGCGGAGTACCGCGCCGCCGCGATCGAACGGCGCAGCGGCGTCTATCCGTTCGTCTACGACCGCGACGGCGCGCCGCTTTCGAAGAACGCGGACTTTGCATCGATCAACGCGTTCCTCGCATCGAAACGCGTCGGCCTCCACGAGCGAATCAAGACCACGCTCGACCCGCGCGTGCAGCGCGCGGCGCTCACGGCGCTCGGCGATCTCAAAGGCTCGCTCGTCGCCATCGATCCGCGCACGAACGAGCTGCTCGCGATCACCTCGTCCGATGCGCTCACGCATCAGTACGAGCCCGGCTCGGTGATCAAGACGCTCACGCTCCTCGCCGCGCTGTCGAGCGGCGTGAACGAGCAGTTTCCCTACGAATGCAAAGGATGGCTCGACATCGACGGCCGCCACTTCGGCGACTGGCATCCCGGCGGCCACGGCAAGCTCGCCGACCTCGACGAAGCGCTCGCGCAATCATGCAACGTCGTCTTCGCCGACCTCGGATTGAAAACCGGACTCGATCGACTCACTGCGTTTCACAAAAGCGCCGGCTTCGACGGCGAAGCGGACTTCGGCTTCTTCAAAGTGCCGCTCGGAAAAACGATCGGTCCGATCTTCAACGACTTCGAGACCGGCTTCTACTCGATCGGTCTCGTTCACGAGTCCGCAACGCCGTTCCATCTCGCCATGCTCACGTCGATGCTCGCCAACCGCGGCGCTTTCACCACGACGCCGCGGCTTTTCGTCGAGCGCCGCACGTTCCTCGGCAATCCGCTCGGTCCACCGCCGCAGCCGCCGGCGAAGCAGCTCGTGCCGCGCGAGATCGCGGAGCGCGTCGTCACCGCGATGCAGGCCGTCGTCACGCGCGAGAAGGGGACGGGACGCCGCGCCGCGGTCGACGGAATCACGCTCGCGCTGAAGACCGGAACCGCGGGAACGCGCGAAGCGGGCTACGACGCGATCCTCATCGCGTTCGCGCCCGCAGAGCAGCCGAGGATCGCATTCGCGATCGTGTTGCCGAACGCCGGCTCCGCCGAATTCGCGGCCGCGAAGGTCGCGCACGATTTCGTCGCATCTATAATCAAATAGATGTCGGCGAAAGATCGGCGCAAATCCGAGCGCACTCCGACTGCATCGATTCCGGTGCAGCTCTCCGACGTGAACGGAGAGCTCATCGATCTCAGCCTGCATGGCGCCGCGGTCATTCATCGCTCGCCGGTGAAAGCGGGATCGTCGGCGACGCTGATTTTCCCGAGCTACGGCGGCATCTACATCCCGTGCGAAGTGCTCCGCTCGATCGTGCAGGTGCGCCGCGGCGAGAAAGGCTCCGAGTACGTCTTCCGCACCGCGATCGAGTTCAACGCCATTCCCGCCGATCAGGAGCAGCAGCTGAAAGAGTTTCTCCAGATTCAGATCAAGCGTCTGGAGGATGTGCAGAAAGAAGTGTCATCCCGAGCGTGAGCGAGGGACCTGGGGCTCGGGTGGCGGCACGAGGCTCATGCAACGCATCCCCGCCCGCCCAGGTCCCTCGCTACGCTCGGGATGACATGCGTCAACTCCGCCCAGAATACTCGCTGAAAATCCCCATCTCCACCCGCCGCTTCACGTCCGTGAATCCCGCCGCGCGCAACGCATCCAGGATGACCTCGGGGCGCACGCAGTCGCGGGTCGTGTCCCAGTAATAGCGGAGCATTTCCGCGGCGCGGGCGTTGCGCGAGCGGATGCGCATCGCCGCCGGAACGATCGTGCCCATGTACATGCCGAGGAGCGCGCGCGGGATGCGCCGCTCGGGCGCGGTGATCTCGAGGATGAGAATGCGTCCGCCGGGACGAAGCGCGCGATGGCATTCTTCGAACACGCCGCGCAAGTCGGCGAAGTGGCGCAGCGCGAATCCGATGCTCACGGCATCGAACGCATTCGCGCGAACGGGAATGCGCTCCGCCGTGCCCTGGACTTTCGGACCTCGCGCGCGTCCCGAGGCCAGCATGCCGATGCTCGCGTCGATGCCGACGACGTCTTGTGTGATCGCTGCCGCAGCGCGCGCAACGACGCCCGTGCCGGTGGCGAGATCGAGGAGGCGCATGCCCGGGTTTCAAGCCGATGCGTTTCAGCGCTTCGCGGCGATACCAGTCGCCGGAGCCGAAGGACATGAACCGAACGGCCCAGTCGTACCACGGCGCGGTCTCGTCGAAGATTTCGCGGACGTACTCCTCGCGACGAGAAGGGTCGCCGTAGTACTTGGAGAGTGGGGGATGGGGCTCGACTGGTTTCATGCGGGTCGCCCCTCACCCGGCCTTCGGCCACCCTCTCCCCGCAGGCGGGGAGAGGGGCACTCGCGGCAAGCGTAGTTCGAGAGCCCTTCTCCCCGCGTGCGGGGAGAAGGTGCCCGAAGGGCGGATGAGGGGTTTGTCATTTTCATCGTATGAATTTCGCGGGCTCTCTTCGCCACCGCTGCGCGATCGGCATGTCTCGTCCGCTGCCGAATGCTTTCTCCGACACGCGGATGGTCGGCGCGGCCTGGCGGCGTTTGAATTCGGAGGTGTCGACCATTTTCAGAATGCGCTCGACGAGTTTCTGATCGAAGCCGGCGGCGACGATCTCGTCGACTTCCTTCCACTCCTCGATGTACAGCTTCAGGATCCCGTCGAGCACGTCGTAGGGCGGGAGCGTGTCCTGATCCGTTTGATTCGGGCGCAGCTCCGCCGAGGGAGGCTTCGTGATCGTCGAGCGCGGAATCATTTCCCGCTCACGGTTCAGCCACTGCGCGACGCGGTAGACCATCGTCTTGTACACATCGCCGAGGAGCGCGAGACCGCCGCACATGTCGCCGTAGAGCGTGCAGTAGCCGACGGCGAGCTCGGACTTGTTGCCGGTCGACAGCACCATCGCGCCGGTGCGGTTCGACCACGCCATCAGGATGTTGCCGCGGATGCGCGCCTGCACGTTCTCGTTCGTCGTGTCGAATTTGCTCTCGTTGAACAATTTGTCGAGCGCGCGCTCGTACGGCGAGTAGATGCCGGCGATCGGCACGATGTGGAAGGCGATGCCGAGGTTCTTCGCGAGTGAGCGCGCGTCATCGACGGAGTGCTGCGACGAAAACTGCGACGGCATGGCGATGCCGATCACGTGCTGCGCGCCGAGGGCCTCGACCGCGATCGCCGCGGTGACGGCGGAGTCGATGCCGCCGGAGAGGCCGATCACGACGTCGGAGAAGCCGCATTTGCGGAGGTAGTCGCGCAGGCCGAGGATCAGCCCGCGGGCGATCTCCTCATCCACTTCCATCGCCGCGATCGAATCGCACGGCGCGCCGGTGAGCGGCACGAGCGACGCGTACTCCTCGAACGCCGGCGCGCAGAAAATCGTCTGCCCGCCGGCGTCGAACACGATCGACGAACCGTCGAACAGCAGCTCGTCGTTGCCGCCGATCTGATTCACGTACACCAGCGGAACGCGATAGTGCGCGGCGATGCGCGAGAAGATCTCCCAGCGCGAGCGGCGCTTGCCGGCGTTGAACGGCGACGCCGAAATGTTCAGCAGCACCTCCGCGCCCTGGCGCGCCAGCTCTTCCACCGGATTGCGGCAGTACAGCTTCTTCTCGAAGATCTCGTCGTCGTACCAGTAGTCCTCGCAGATCGACACGCCGACTTTCTTGCCGGCGATCTCGACGATCGACACGTGATGCGCGGGCTCGAAGTAGCGCAGCTCATCGAACACGTCGTACGTCGGCAGCAGGTTCTTGTGCTGCTCGAGGATGATCTTGCCGTTGCGCGCGACGATCGCCGCGTTGTGCAGCGGCTTCCCGCACCACATCGTGTTGCGCACCGGACATCCGAAGATGAGCGTCGTCTCGCCCGTCATCGCCGCGAGCGCCTCTTTCACCCCGGTCATGGCATCGACGAAGTACGTGCGGTCGAGCAGATCACGCGGCGGATAGCCGGTGACCGCGAGCTCCGGCACCAGCACCACGTCCGCGCCCGCGCGTACGCCGTCGTCGTACGCGCCACGGATCAACTCGGCATTCGCTGCCAGCGCGCCGACGGTGGGGTTGATTTGTCCGATGTAGACCTTCATTGGTTGTCACATGCGTTCACAACTATTTTTGTTAACCCAGGCTAACTTCCGCGTGCATGCTGCGTCTTTAGCCATTGAAACGACAAGCTATCTCACTTCGGTGCGAGAGGAAACAGATGCAGCACAAACGCCATCGCCTCGCCTTCATCCTCATCCTTTTAAACATCAACGTTGCTGCAGTTGTTCGCGCGCAGGAAACCAAGCCTCGTCCGACGTATCAGGCCGTGCGCGCGGCGAAGCCGCCGGTGCTCGACGGCGATCTCTCCGACGAAGCGTGGCAGAGCGCGCCGGAGATCACCGGCTTCACGCAGCGCGATCCGAACGAAGGGCAGCCGGCCACGCAGCAGACGAAGATCCGCATCGTCTACGACGACGACGCGATCTACTTCGGCGCGCTGATGGAAGACGCCGGCAAGGCCACGCCGCTGCTGGCGCGCCGCGACGCGGACCTCAATAACGGCGACTACATCCGCATCAGCATCGACTCGCAGCACGACCGCAAGAACGGCGCGGCGTTCGTCATCAACGCGTCGAACGTGCAGATGGACATGACGCTGTACAACGACATCTACGACGACACCAGCTGGGACGCGGTGTGGGACTCGGCCGCGAAGATCGTGCCGCAGGGATGGATCGCCGAAGTGCGGATCCCGTACTCGCAGCTGCGCTTCCCCGACAAGCCCGTGCACATGTGGGGCTTCAACGTCAGCCGCTGGAACGCGCGCCTGCTCGAGAGCTCGCGCCTCGTCTTCTCGCCGAAGACAGAAAGCGGATTCATCTCGAAGTTCGCCGACCTCACCGGCATCGAAGGCATCAAGCCGAAGCGCGCCTTCGAGATCGTGCCGTACGGCGTCGCCCGCAACGACCTCCACTCGAAGTTCGACAATCCCTTCATCCAATCGTCGTCGCAGGCGATGGATGCCGGCGTCGACGTGAAGTACGGACTGACCTCGAGCCTCACCCTCACCGGCACGGTCAATCCCGACTTCGGCCAGGTCGAAGTCGATCCCGCGGTCATCAATCTCTCGCAGTTCGAGACGTTCTTCCCCGAGAAGCGTCCGTTCTTCACCGAAGGCGCGAACACGTTCAACTTCGGCAGCGGTCCCGCGAACAGCCGCTGGGGCTTCAACATGACGTTCCCGACGTTCTTCTACTCGCGCCGCATCGGACGCGCGCCGCAGGGCTTCGTCGATCCGCAATACGTCGAAGGGTTGCGCGCGAACGGCGTCAGCGAGGTCGAGTTCGTCGACAATCCCGGCTCCACCACCATCCTCGGCGCGGCGAAGGTCACCGGCAAGATCGGCAACGGCTGGACCATCGGCGTGCTCGACGCGCTCACCGACAACGAGAAGGCGTGGTATCGCGCCGGCGACTTCGTCGGGCAGCAGACCGTCGAGCCGATGACCAATTACTTCGTCGCGCGGGCGATGAAGGAGTACGGCAAAGACTCGCGCGCCGGCTTCATCCTCACGTCGACGAATCGCAAGCTGACCGACAACCTCGAGCCGCGCCTGCGCCAGAACAGCTACTTCGCCGGCGTCGACGGCTACACGCTGTTCAAGGACAAGACCTGGATTCTCGAATGGCTCGGCGGCTCGTCGATGGTCGAAGGCTCGCAGGAATCGATCGCGTCGACGCAGCTCAACTCCGCGCGCTACTTCCAGCGCCCCGATGCGAGCCACGTCGAATACGACCCGTCGCGCACGTCGCTGAACGGCTGGATGAGCCGGGTGATGTTCGCGAAGCAGAAAGGGAAGTGGCGCCCGAATCTGCAGATCCAGGCGCTCTCGCCGGGCTTCGAATTGAACGACGTCGGCTTCCTGCCGCGCGTCGACGCGATCACGTCGCACGCGGTCCTGCACTACCTGAACACGGACCTGACGAAGCACACCCGCGAGATCAGCGCGTGGGTCGGGAAGTGGCAGAACTTCAACTTCGACGGCGATATGACCGGCAACGGTCTGAATACCAGTCTGTACATGCAGTTCAAGAACTACCTCTGGGTCTCCGCGTGGGCGGGCGCCCGGACGTCGGCGACCGACGATCAGAGGACGCGCGGCGGTCCCGCGGCGATCTCGCCGGGCTCGCATTTCGCCGGCGGAGAGTTCGGATCGGACAGCCGCAAGAAGTATTACTTCTATGTCGGCGGCGAGGTCGTGCCGATCGATGACGGCGGGCACTCGAATTCTGTCTGGACGTCGTTCACGTACCGCCCGTCGCCGTCGCTGCGTCTCTCGCTCTCGCCGACGTACGGCGACAGCCGCACCTTTGCGCAGTACGTGACACGCCAGACGGGCGCGGGCTACACGCCGACGTACGGCGACAAGTACATCTTCGCGACGCTCGATCAGGAGTCGTTCGAGCTCGGCGTGCGCGCGGAGTGGACGATCAACTCGCGGCTGTCGGCGCAGCTTTATCTGCAGCCGTTCGTCGCCAGCGGGCACTATTACGACTACAAGCATCTGACGCGCCCGCGCGATGACGAATACACGCCAATCCCGGCGAGCGAGATCGCGTTCAATCCCGACTTCAACTTCCGCAGCATCCGCGGCAGCGCCGTCGTGCGCTGGGAGTTCCGGCCGGGCTCCGCGCTGTACGTGGTCTGGAATGAGAACCGCTCCGACGTTGCCTCCGTGGGCGACTTCCGCTTCCGCCGCGACTTCTCCGCGCTCCCCAACGCCCCGAGCGAGGATGTGTTCCTGGTGAAGTTCTCGTACTGGCTGCCGATTTAGGAGTGCGGTGGGCGTAGCCACCGCTTTCAAAGCGGCGGCTACGCCGCCGCACTCCTATAATTCCCCCATGTCCGACGACTTCGGCACCATCAGCATCAACCGCGCAAAGTTCGCGCGGCATCGCGAGGCGCTGCAGAAACTCGCCGCGGACGCGCCGACCGAGCATCTGGGCAACGAATACCGCCGCCTCCTCGGCGAGATCGATGCGGCGATGCTGAACGTCGAGCCGAGCCGCACCGATGCCGGCTTGCGTCCTCTCGTCACCACGCCCGCGGCCGAGGAGAGCTTCGCGTACGACGAAGCCCCGCGCAGCGGATCCGGCGCGCGCGTCGCGCTCATCGTCGTCGCCGCGCTGATCGCCCTCGGCATCATCGGCGGTTTGATCTGGATGGCGAGCCGCGATCGCAACGAGCCGGGCGAGGTCGTCGAGCAAACGACCACGACCACCAGCACGACCACCACCGCCGCGCCGGAAACCGTCGCGGAACCACCCGTGGTCGCCGACATCATCAGCGCGACGCCCACGTCGCACGACTACGGCACGATCCGCAAAGGCACGCGCGCGACGCGGCAGTTCGAAGTGCGCAACGCGAGCGACGCGCCGGTCACCATCAGCGTCGCCCGCTCCGCCTGCCGCTGCCTCTTCTACGAATACCGCAGCGCCGTGCCGCCGAAGGGAAAAGAGACCGTCACGGTGACGATCGACGGCGCGCGCGCGAAAGTCGGGCCGCTGCAGGAGACCGTGAAGGTGACGAAGAAGAACGACCCGAGCGTCGAGACGTCGTTCCAGGTCACGGCGAACATCCAGTGAACGGCGAGCGCGGCGTCTTCTGCAATCGAACGCTGAACATGCGTTCGATCCGCGCCATCGGCTACGACATGGATTACACGCTGATCCAGTACGACTCCGCGATCTGGGAGCAGCTGGCCTATCAGTACGCGAAGGATTTTTTCCTCGGCAAGAACTGGCCCGTGGCCGACCTCACGTTCGATCACCACAGCGTCACCCGCGGCCTCGTCGTCGACATGCAGCTCGGCAACCTCGTCAAGGCCAATCGCTTCGGCTTCGTGAAAAAAGCGATCCACGGCACGCGTCCGATCTCGTGGGACGAGCAGCGCAAAACCTACGCGCGCACCGTCGTCGATCTCAACGATCGCCGCTGGGTCTTTCTCAACACGCTCTTCTCGCTCTCCGAAGGGTGCATGTTTGCGCAGCTCGTCGATCTGCTCGATCAGCATCTCATCCCCGGCGTTCTCGGCTACGAGGATCTCTATCGCCAGCTGAAGTTGGCGATGGATTCCGTGCACGCCGAGGGGCGGTTGAAAGCGGAGATCCTCACCTCGCCGGAGCGCTTCGTCATGCGCGATCCCGACGTCGTGGCCGCGCTGCTCGATCAGAAACACGCCGGCAAGAAGCTGCTGCTGATCACGAACTCCGAGTGGGCGTACACGTCGGCGATGATGGCGTGCACGTTCGATCCGTTCCTGCCCGCCGGCGGCTGGCGCGCGCTCTTCGACGTCGTCATCGTCGGCGCGCGCAAGCCGGAGTTCTTCACGACGAAAAGCCCGCTCTTCGAAGTCGTCACGGACGAAGGCCTGCTGAAACCGATCGTCACCGGTCTCCGCGAGAACGCCGTCTTTCTCGGCGGGAGCGCCGCGCACGTGGAGCAGTACCTCGGCGTTTCGGGCTACGAGATTCTCTACGTCGGCGATCATATGTTCGGCGACGTGCACGTGACGAAGGACGTCCTGCGCTGGCGCACGGCGCTGATCCTGCGCGAGCTCGAGGACGAGATCCTCGCGCAGCGAAGCTTCAACGAGTCGGAGCAGCGGCTCGGATATCTGATGTCGCAGAAACATGATCTCGAAGCCGAGGGGTGTGCGATCCGGTTGGATCTCCAGCGGAGGCGCATTCGCTACGTGCGATCCGCGCGCGGCGGTCCGGCCCTGCGCGACCTCAGCAAGCGCCTCGGCGAGATCCGCCTGCTGATCGAACAGCTCGACGAAGAGATCGCGCCGCTCGCGCGCGCCGCGAGCACGGTCTTCAATCCGAACTGGGGCCCTCTGATGCGCGCCGGCAACGACAAGAGCCACCTCGCGAATCAGATGGAGCGCTACGCCGACATCTACACGTCCCGCGTGTCGAACTTCATGCAGGTCACGCCGTTCGCGTTCCTGCGCGCCCCGCGCGGCAGCCTTCCGCACGATCCCACCGCGCCCGGCGGCAAGATGGACGCGACGCAGAATGACAATCCGATCACGTAGCTGGCTGCTGCTCGTTCTCCTCGCGGTCGTTCCGCTGCAGGCGCAGGTGCCACTGCAGAAAATGCTCACCGGCGCGAAAGAGCAGGTCGGAAAGACGCGCACGTACGACTCGTCGTATCGCAGCATTCCCTATCCGAACGGCGACGTGCCGCTCGAGACCGGCGTCTGCAGCGACGTCATCATCCGCGCCTTCCGCAACGCCGGCATCGACCTGCAGGTGCTCGTGCACGAAGACATGAAGCGCAACTTCTCCGCCTATCCGAAGAAGTGGGGACTGCGCCGGACCGACACGAACATCGATCACCGCCGCGTCCTCAACCTCGGCACCTTCTTCCGCCGCAAGGGCCGCGCCGTCACCGGCGACTACAAACCCGGCGACATCGTGACCTGGAACCTCACGCCCACCCTCCCGCACATCGGCATCGTCTCGGATGTGAAGCGCGGCAACCGCTACCTCATCGTGCACAACATCGGCTCGGGCGCGAGGATCGAGGACATGCTGTTCGACTACGAGATCACGGGGCACTATCGGTGGTTTTGAACCTTTCGATCTCGTATCTCGCCTCATTAAAAATCTCTGCCTGCTCATAATTCGACAAATGCGCCGCGTCCGGAATGCGCACGAGCGTCGCGTTCGGGATCGCCTTCGCCATCCGCTCCGCATCCGCCGGCGGCGTGATGGCGTCTTCTTCGCCGACGATGACGAGCGCCGGCACGCGCAGCGTGGGCAGCAGCGCTGACGAAGTCGGGGCGGTTGGCCATCGCGCGCAGCGCGGCGATCACACCTTCCTGCGAAGACGACATCATGATCTCGCGCACGCGTGCTTTGTACTGCTCCGCTTTCACCATCTTCGGCAGCATCGCGTCGACCACCGCTTGCACGCCGTGCTGCTTCACCTTCTCGATCGATTCGAAACGGCCTTTGCGACCTTCGTCCGTATCCGCCGTTTCGCGTGTGTCGATGAGAATCAATCCGCCGACGCGCTCCGGCGCGAGCCGCGCGATTGCGAAGCAGACGTAGCCGCCCATCGAGAGGCCGGCGAAGATTGCTCGTTCCGGCGCGGTGGCGAGCACGTGCCGCGCGTAGTCATCCATTGTCAGCTCGGATGTCGGTGGCGCGGCGCTGCCGAAGCCGGGAAGGTCGGGAAACGAACCGCCGAGGGAACGTTGGTGCTCGAAAATCTGCGAAGAGAGAGGGAAGCCGTGGACCCAAACAATCGGTAGCATGCGCGCAGTGCATTCTATCGACCTCGCCATCATCGTCCTCTACCTCTCCGCCGTGATCGCCTCCGGCTTCGTGTTCGCGCGGCGGCAGAAGAACACCGAGCGCTATTTCACGGCCGGGCAGGCGGTGCCGTGGTGGGCGATTGCGGCGTCGATCGTGGCGACGGAGACGTCGACGATCACGTTCATCTCCGTTCCCGGAATGGCGTGGGCGCAGGGCGGCGACTTTCGTTTTCTGCAGCTGGTCATCGGCTACTGCATCGCGCGCGTCGTGATCTCGACGGTGTTCATGCCGTGGTACTTCCGCGGCGAGCTGGTCACGGTGTACGAGCTGCTGCAGACGCGCTTCGGCGCGCCGGTGAAGGCACTCGCCGCGACGTTGTTCGTGATCATGCGCACGATCGCGGACGGCGTGCGGCTGCTGCTCACCGCATTCGTGATCGCCGCCGTCCTGAAGAGCGCCGGTATCAGCACCTCGATCCTCGCCCTCGGCGTGGTGATGATCCTTTTCACGCTGTTAGGCGGCATCGAGGCCGTGGTCTGGATCGAAGTCGTGCAGCTCGCGATCTATGTCGGCGGCGCGATCGCTGTGGCGGTGATTCTGATTCGCGACGTCGGGCTGGCCGAAGCCATGGAGGCCGGAAGGCAATTCCACAAATTCCGGCTCTTCGATTTCTCGTTCGATCTGACGAAGACCTTCACGTTCTGGTCGGGCGTCATCGGCGGCACGTTCCTCACGCTCTCCACGCACGGTACGGATCAATATCTGGTGCAGCGATACTTGTGCACCGACCGCCCGCGCAGCGCGGCGAAGGCGCTGCTCGTCTCCGGCGCGGTCGTGTTCGTGCAGTTCGCGGGCTTCCTCTTCATCGGCGTGCTGCTGTTCGCCTTCTACGGCGCACAAGCGCCGGTCTCCGCGCCCGATCAGGTCTTCCCGCACTTCATCGCCAATCATCTGCCGCCGGGACTGTCGGGACTCGTCGTCGCCGCGATCCTCGCCGCGGCGATGTCGTCGTCGCTGAGCGCGATCGCGGCGACGGTAGTGTCCGACCTGATCCCGCGCTTCCGCTCGATGCGTACCTCGCGTCTCATCGTCGTCGTGGCCGGCCTCGCGCAGATCGCGGTCGGCCTCGGCCTGCAGCACACGCAACGCTCCGCGCTGAGCACCGCGCTCTCCATCGCCTCGCTCATCAACGGTCCGATCCTCGGCGTGTTTTTCCTCGGCGCGACGAAGCGCGGCGGCACCGGCGCGGCGCTCACCGGCATGCTCGCCGGACTCGGCGCCGTGCTCTCCGTTGCCTTCCTCACGCGCGTGGCCTGGCCGTGGTACACCGTCGTCGGATCGATGGCGACGTTCGCGATCGGTATGATCGCGTCGTGGATCTCAACGAAAAAATCGGCCAGCTCTTCGTCGTCCCCGCAAACGGCGACGTAGTCCGCCACGTCCGCGACAACCACGTCGGCGGCGTGATCTGGTTTCAGTCGACGACGGGCGAGGTTGCGAAGATGAATGCGCACCTGCAGTCACTCGCGAAGACGCCGCTGCTCATCAGCGCCGACCTCGAATCGGGCATGGGCATGCGCTTCACGGATGCGACATGGTGGCCCTCCGCGATGGCCATCGCCGCGACCGGCGATCCGTCGTTCGCCGAGGAAGAAGGACGGGTGACCGCGCGAGAAGCGCTCGCGATCGGCATCAATCACATCCTCGCGCCGGTCGCCGACGTGAACGTCGATCCGCAGAATCCCGTCATCAACACGCGCAGCTTCGGCGAAGACCCGCACGACGTCGCGCGTTATGTCGCGGCGTTCGTGCGCGGCGTGCAGAGCGAAGGCTGCCTCGCCACCGCGAAACACTTTCCCGGCCACGGCGACACGCACATCGACTCGCACCTCACGCTCCCGCGGCTCGACGTGACGCGCTGAGCGGTTGGACGCCGTTGAATTGGTTCCCTTCCGGGCCGCGATCGAAGCCGGCGTGGCCACGGTGATGATGGGCCACCTCGCCGTCGGCGACGACACGCCCGCGACTCTCTCGCCGAAGATGATTCACCTCCTCCGCGAAGACCTCGGCTTCGACGGACTCGTGATCACCGACTCGTTCGAGATGGGCGCGCTCATCGAGCTCTTCGACCCAGGCGAAGCCGCGGTGCTGGCCATCGAAGCCGGCGAAGATCAGATTCTGTTTTCCGCGGACACGGATGCTGCGATCGCAGCGGTGAAAGCGGCAGTACGGAGCGGACGAATCAGTGAAGCGCGGATCGATGAGTCAGTCGAGCGGATCATGGAGGCGAAGCGAAAGATCGGGAAGCGAAGTGTGGAGACGATTGCCCAACGCGCGATCACTCTCATCCGCGACGATGATCAGCTGTTGCCGTTGAACCGGGACGTCACCGCCGTCGTCGTGACCGACCTCCCCGAGCCCAACCCCGTCGAAGACGCCGTCCGCGAGCTCGGCGCGCAGCGTGTGATCACGATCAATTCAGATTCCGAAGACGTGGACATCGACGGCGACGTCGTTCTGCTGCTCGCTCTTCGACCCATCTCGGGCGCGGGACGAATCGCGCTCCCGAGAGCCGCCCAGAAACTGTCCGAAAAACGCGTGATCGCCATCTCCTTCGGCAGTCCGTACGTCCTTCACCCATTCCGCACCGCCGTCTGCGCATACGGAATCCAGCCCATCATGCAGCGGGCCGCGATTCAGGCGATTCGAGGTAAAGTGCCGATCTCTGGCAAACTGCCGATAACTTTGTGATCAGGCGCCTCCTTCTCATCCTCGCATTCGCCGGCTGCGCATCGACGTCGCAGCCGAACATCAAGGCATTCGATTCGGAGAAGCTGCGCGAGATCGATGCCGCGGTGCGGAGCGCTGTCCAGCAGAAGCGCATCCCCGGCGGCGTGATCTGGATCGAGCACGACGACTCGATCTATCACCGCCAATACGGCTACCGCGCCATCGAGCCGGAGCTGGAGGCGATGACGAGGGACACGATCTTCGACGGCGCGTCGATCACGAAAGTGATCGCCACCGCGCCGTCGGCCTGGCTGCTCATGCAGCAGGGCAAGATCGCGCTCGACGCGCCGGTGAAGACGTATCTCGATGAGTACAGCGACGGCCGCGTCACGATCCGCCATCTGATGACGCACACGTCCGGGCTGCGGCCGAGCCTCGGTCTGCACGAGCCGTGGAGCGGCTACGAGGAAGGCATCCGCCGCGCGCTCGCGGAGAAGCCGCGCAGCACGCCCGGCATGCTCTTCCGCTACTCCGACATCAACTACATTCTCCTCGGCGAGATCGTTCGCCGCGTCTCCGGCAAGCCGCTCGAGGAGTTCGCGCGCACGAACATCTTCGAGCCGCTGGAGATGCGCGACACCGGTTTCTGGCCGAACGGCAGCCCGCGCATCGCGCCAACCGAGCGCGTGTTCGACGATCCGCTCTCGCCCGAGCCGCTCGTGCTCCGCGGCGTCGTGCACGACCCGACCGCGCGGCGCATGGGCGGCGTCGCCGGACACGCGGGCGTGTTCACGACGGCCGAGGATCTCGCGAAATTCGCGCGCGCCGTCCTGCGCGGCAACTTCTTCCCGCGCGCGATGACCGAGGTCGCGACGCCGGCGAACGTTGCGGTGAAACGCGCGGCCGGATTCGACGTCGACTCGCAGTACAGCCGCCCGCGCGGCGAGCATTTCCCGATCGGCACGTCGTTCGGCCACACCGGCTGGACCGGCGGATTTCTCTGGATCGATCCCGGCTCGCGCACGTTCTACATCTTCCTCTCGAACCGCGTGCATCCCGACGGCACGGGCAGCGTGATCACGCTGCAGCGGCAGCTCGGCACGCTGGTCGCGGAGTCGATTCGCGGCGCGACGTGGCCGAAGCAGCATCCGCGCGTCGGCGTCGTCACGAACGGCGGCGGCAGCTGCGCAGAACGGCATCGACGTGCTGGAGTCGAATGAATACGAAACGCTGAACGGCCTGCGCATCGGATTGATCACGAATCAGAGCGGCATCGACAAGGCCGGCAATCCGACGATCGATGTGCTGCGCAGCGCGCCCGGCGTCAGTCTCGTCGCGCTCTTCAGTCCCGAGCACGGCATTCGCGGCGACGTGGATGCGAAGGTCGGCGACGACACCGATCCGATCAGCGGCCTGCCGGTCTACAGCCTCTACGGCGAACGGCGCAAGCCGTCGCGCGAACAGCTCGCGAACCTCGACGCGCTCGTCTTCGACATCCAGGACATCGGCACGCGCTTCTACACCTACATCTCCACGATGGGCCTGGCCATGGAAGCGGCGGCGGACGCGAAGATCAAGTTCGTCGTGCTCGATCGCGTGAACCCGATCGGCGGCGAGCTCGTCGAAGGACCGCTGCGTGATGACGAGGCGTCGTTCACGGCGTGGCACTCGCTGCCGGTGCGCCACGGGATGACGGTGGGCGAGCTCGCGCAGATGTTCCGCGACGAGCGCTCGATCGACGTCGAGCTCACCGTCGTGCCGATTCGCGAGTGGACGCGCGCGCAGTGGCAGGACGACGCGGGGCTGCCGTGGATCAACACCTCGCCGAACATGCGCTCCCTCAACGCCGCCGCGCTCTATCCCGGCATCGGCCTCCTCGAGCGCGCGATCTCCGTCGGCCGCGGCACCGACACCCCGTTCGAGATCATCGGCGCGCCCTACATCGACGGCGCGCGCCTCGCCAAACAGCTCGTCTCGTTGCCCGGCATCACGTTCACGCCCGTGCGCTTCACTCCGACGTCGAGCATCTTCGCCGGCCAGGAATGCGGCGGCGTGCGCCTGACCATCACCGATCGCAAGACATTCCGCGCCGTCGACGCCGGCATCACCCTCGCCAGCACGCTCGCGACGCTCTATCCGCAACAGTTCAAGCTCGATGAGCTCCAGCCACTGCTTCGCCATCAGCCGACGATCGACGCGATCAAGAGCGGGAAGGTTCCGGTGTGGGATTTGCGCGAGTTCATGAAACGACGGGCGAAGTATTTGATGTATTGAGGAGTAGCGCGCGCCTCCGGCGCGCCTTGGGGCGGGGGGGCGGGAACTCATCGGTCCAATCACTCCTTCCCCACGACTTCACCCACATCCCGATTCCCAAGCAGCGGCCCCCGACCGCGTGGGTGACAGCCTGAGGACCCATCCACAGGAGACATTCCACGAGAGTTCGAATGCTGTTCAGAGTCGCCCTGATCCTGCAGTTGCTGTGCTTCGCTGCCGTTCCTCTCTCCGCTCAGTACAGCCCGACCGATCCGATCTACATCGGCCGCTGGGAGACTCTTTTCAACTGGCCCGTCGTGGCCATTCACGCGTACGTCATGCCGGATGGCCGCGTGGTCACGTGGGGAGCGCAACGCCCCGATCCTGAAAACCGACGCGTATATCTACAACCCTGCCAATGGGTCCAATACCTTGTTGTCGCGGAATGAAGTCAACAACCTCTTCTGCAGCGGTCATACGTTTCTCAAGGACGGAACGTATTCATGGCCGGCGGGCTCCTCGCGCGTCCACTGAATTACGGCGGACCGATGAACGACCAGGGTTTGTTGTCTCCCGATACCGCGCGAATGTGGGCGGGCTTGAACGCTCGCCCCCGTTCGTGAACGAGACATCGGGAGGGCGGTATGCGGGTTTAGCCGAATATCGCAGCGATCGAGCAGCTTTAGTCGACACCGAACTGCCGGTAGGTGATGATCGCCGGCTCCGTCTCATCGGCTGACGAACTGACGAGCTGCTGCTCTACGGTCAACGATTATTGTGGCGCGGCCGAGTGCTGATTCGTTAGGCGCCGAAAAGGGTGTCGGCGCTTACCAAACTTCGCCGAACACGCTGAGCGTCGCGGCGTCCGATGGCGTTCGGTAAGGTCTCGATAAACCCCTTGAGGTATCGCGCTCGATGGTTGCGGCGGCAGAGACTACGACCGTGCGCTCGAGTTCTCTACGAACCAACATCGCCGGGTGGTATGAGAGGTAGGCCGAGCTCCCTCAAGAAGCGATTGTGCGCGCGCGTCGCACTCCGTACCTCGTCTTCGATCGTGGCGAGATTAGCGTGAGTCGCCGCCAGGTCCACCTCCGCTTCTTGTTCGGCGGTGCTGACATAGCGAGAGATGTTCAGGTTGTAGTCGTTCTCGATGATCTCCTTCATCTCGACGCGCCGGGCGTAGCGCTCGACTTCGCTCGGGCGCTTCCGGTACGTCTCGATGATCTTGTGGATGTGGGCGTCGGTCAGGTAGTTCTGCCGCTTACCTTTCTCGAAATGCTCGGCCGCGTTGATGAACAGCACGTCGTCGGGCTTCTTGCACCGCTTGAGCACCAGAATGCACACTGGGATACCCGTCGAGTAGAACAGGTTCGCCGGCAGCCCGATCACCGTGTCGATGTGGCCGTCGTTCAGGAGCTTCGTGCGAATGTCGGCTTCCTTGCCGCCGCGGAATAGCACGCCGTGGGGCAGGATGATCGCCATCACTCCCTCGTCCTTCAAGTAGTGAAAACCGTGGAGGAGAAATGCGAAGTCGGCGGCGGACTTGGGCGCCAGGCCGTAATTCTTGAACCGCACGTCCTCGCTCATCGCCTCGCTAGGCTCCCAGCGGTAGCTGAACGGGGGATTGGCTACCACCGCGTCGAACTTGGGCATCTTCGCGGGGTTGTTCTCGCGGAGCATGTCCCAGTCGTTGGTCAGCGTGTCGCCGTGGTAGATCTCGAACTCGGTGTCCTTCACCCCGTGCAGCAGCATGTTCATGCGCGCGAGGTTGTAGGTCGTGATGTTCTTGCTCCTGTCCGTAGATCTTCCCGATTCTGTGCGCACCCATGCGCTTGCGCACGTTGAGCAGCAGCGAGCCGGAGCCGCAGGCAAAATCGAAGACGGTTTCGAGCCGGGCCTTCTTGCCGGTCGCCGGCTCCTGGCTGTCGAGGGTGACGATCGCCGAGAGGATGTCCGAGATCCGCTGTGGCGTGTAGAACTCGCCCGCCTTCTTGCCCGACCCGGCGGCGAACTGCCCGATCAAGTACTCGTACGCGTCGCCGAGCGTGTCCAAGTCGGTCGAGAACTCGGCCAGCCCTTCGGCGATCCGCTGGATGATCGTGCAGAGCTTCGCGTTGCGGGCCCCGTAATTGCGCCCCAGCTTCTCCGATGCAAGGTTGATCTCTGAAAAGAGCCCCTGAAATGTGCTCTCGAACGACTCATTCTCGATGTACTTGAAGCCCGCCTGTAGCGTGTCCAGCAGTTCCTCATTCTGCGTGCGAGCCATGTACGCGATGTTCGTCCACAGGTGCTCGGGCTTGATGACGTAATGCACCTTCAGGCGCATCTGCTTCTCGAACACCGCCACGTCCCCGGGATTGTTCGCGTACCACACCGATAGTGGTGTGCGCCCCCCGTTGCCCACCGCGTTCGTGTCGGGGTAGTCTCGCCCCAGTTCCCGCTTGGCCGCGGCCTCGTAGTTGTCAGAAAGGTAGCGTAGGAATAGGAACGCGAGCATGTAGTCGCGGAAGTCGTCCGCGTTCATCGACCCGCGCAGATCGTCCGCGATGTTCCAGAGGGTCTTCCCGAGTTGTTTCTGTTCGCCTTCGGTCATGGATCACTCGGCGTGAAGCACGAAATTGTATTTGGACTTCAATCTGTTGAAGACCTCTTCGAAAATCTTTTCGCTATCCGGTATCAGCATGTCGGACTCGTAGTAATAAACCTTCTTGTGCGAAAGCACATTGATGATGTTCGCAACCTCCGCGGTGTCTTCGATCCCAATCTGTTCAAGCACATACTTGAACTGACCCACACCAAGGAACGACGCGACATTCTCAAGAACTTGCCGTAAGAGGGCGAGGTGATAGGCGCGGATATCTTTGGCTTTCTGTGCATTGTCCAACACCTGCAGCAAGCGGAGGTGATAGAGCAGGACGTTGTTACGGCAGCTTTCAAGCGCAAGTTCGCCGGACTTGTCGCTCAAAATAAACAGCTTCGTCAGCTTTCTGTACTTCTCGGCCTTCTCACCCTTCGTAAGCCAGTCCGCCAAGATCGAGAACAGCCCAATGTGGTGCGTGGTCACGATGACCTTTCGGCTCTCGTGCTGAGCTTCGATTAGGTCGAGTAGCGTGGACGCGGTAACAAAGATGTTGTGATCGTCTAAGCTTGAAACCGGATCATCGATGAAGAAGTGGCTAGACTGCTTGTCGGCCCATCCGTCCACGTCGAAGAGCGCGAGGAAGAAACACCAAACGAAGATTCGTTCCTCGCCGCGTGAAATCTTGATCGTTGGAGCATTGTCGCCCGCATTGGGTACATAGAACGAAATCGAATCGATCCCCCGTTCGGTATTCTCGTGTAGTTTGAAGGCGAAATCGTATTTAGGCTTGAAAGCCTTGAGCTTCGCGCGGACGTTCTCCTCGTTGAGCAGTGCATGAAGTCGATTTAGACTGCAGTACTGAACGGTCAAGCGAATGTTGGCTTCGCCATTCTCCGTGTCGTTGTCCCACACAAAAAGATCTTCACTATACGCGTTGTAGTACACGCCGGCATGCACCCCGGCCGCCGACTTAGTGGCGTTCTTGTACGCGACAGAGAGTTTCGTCTTTCCGGTCGAGTTGAATCCGTAGGTGAGAATGATTTTGGCCTGGTCATCCTTCAGTGACGCGGCTATCTCATCAACTGTCAAGAACCCTCCTCGGCCGAGGGAAAAAGCTGTTGCATGAGGCCGTCCTTGTGGGTCTTGAGGGCGGCGAGATTGCCGACCTCTGCGGCAACAAGGGCATCGAGCGATGAGAGGCACCCAGCGACGCGGTTTCGTTCTGGCTCCTCCGGAAGGTAGACAGGCAACCCCTTCAACTGTCCTCCCGTGATCAATGGTTGGCCGGAACCGAAGATGAGTTGGTTGAGGTCAAGGTTGTCCAAGTAGTGAAAGATGAAGTCGATGCAGCTTCGGTCCTTCAGAATGATTACAAGCGTATTGTCCGTGACGCCAAAGCTACCAGTTGCTTTTGTCAACAAACCAGCATTCGCGCCAACTCTCGCCGCGAGAAGGAATGTCCCGCTGTAGGACCCACTTGAGGTCTTTCCGATGACTCCCGTGGAACCGTACAAATCGATCCGACCCGCCGGGTCGATCTTGTCTTTCCCTGACGAGATACTTTCACTCACAGTGCCTAACGTGCTGTTTTTCCAAGGGCCGCGGAACTGGGGGAAGCGCAGGCGGGGGAGGGTTTCGCCTTCGCGGGGGAAGAGCTGCTGCATCAGCCCTTTCTTGTGGGCCCGCAACGCCTCCAGCTTCCTGCCGTGGGCGGCGATCAACTCGTCGAGCGACGTCAGGCAGTCGGCGATCTTTTGCTGCTCGATGGGCCGCGGGAGCGTCACGTCGAACACCCTCAACTTCTCAGTGTCCAGCTTGCCTGTACCGTGGCCGGCCACGTCGACCATGCGGAGCAGCCGCTCTTTGTTTCCCAGCAGCAACCACGGCAAGAAACGCCCATCGAGATCTCCTTTCGGGAGGAGAGCCTTCACGTCTTGGTTGAAGCTCATCGGGCGACGCAGAACGCAAGTGGGCAAGTCTTTGAGCAGTGTCATCCCGCGCGTCAGGATCAGAACCGTACCGGTGGGTACCTGCTTCGCTCCGTCATCGACCGCGGCCGGCGTGATGTGATCCTCGGTATCGTGCAAGAACAGCTGCTTCATGTCCTTGGCTGTGACCCATGGAATCGAGCCGTTCCAGAACGCAGACGTATCCTTCGAGGGCGTACCTCCCGACTGGAAATCGACGACTTGCCCTAACCTTGTGTTCTCCCACCCGGGCCACGCCCGAAACTCCGGAAACCGCAGCTTCGGCGTCGATGTTCGCTTACTCTCGTCCTTCATCGGCTCGCCTCACCCCTCGTACGCGTTGAGTCCCGAGATCTCCCGCCCGTCGGCGCGCTTCTTGAGCAGGGGCACGAGGTCTTCCATGAGGGCCAGTTCCTTCTGTGTGCGGGCGCGCCAGCCGAGGTCGAGCGGGGCGAGCAGGATCGTGAGTTGTTCGGCATCAAAAATCATCCGGGCGAGGATGAGCTCGACGAACACCTGTAGCGACTCGACGGGTACGCCGTGCTTGTCGGCGACTCCGGCAAGCTCCTTACCGTAGCGCTCGGCCTTGAACGCGCCGTAGCCCGCGCGGACTGCGGCCTCATCCATCGGACGGCCGGCCTCCAGCGTCTTGACGTAGTCGGTGATCGCCTCCCGCTCGTCCATGAACTTCGCGTCCGACTCGATCAGCCCGATGAGCTGCTCCCGGCTGATCTTCAGCTTCTTCTTCGGGTCCTGCCCGGTGAAGCGGGCGATCAGGTTCATGATGTAGTCGTAGTCGATCAAGGCCGGAGGCGAAGAGGACGAACTCGAAATCGAGCTGGTCGACTTCCGGGCTCGTTTTCTCGCCGTCCCTCCCGGGCTTCCGCTGCTGCTCGCGCAGCCGCTGTGCCGTTTCGAGGTACGCCCCGCGGAAACCCTTGAGCTGCTCCTCGGGCAGCACCTGCTCGATGGTCTGCTTCTCCTCCTCCGTGAGGTCGGTGTACTGGTCGAGCTGGGTCTGGAGCCTCTGCACTTCCTTGAACTGCTTGACGAACGCGACGCGGGCGTCGTCGCCCTTGAGCTTGAGGACGGCCGTCAGGCCTGGCTTCGCAGCCCCTGCGACTTCATGAAGTCGTCGAGGCTTCTGGACAGCGGCCTTGAGCTTCTCGATGACCTTGGGGGCCTTGTCCACGAGCCAGATTTCGCGGGCGCGGTCGCCCTTGGCGCCGGAGAAGAGCGCGATGGCCTCGTCGACGGCGGCCTGCTGGTTGCGGAAGTCGAGGATGTGGCCGTAAGGCTTGGTGGCGTTCAGCACGCGGTTCGTGCGGCTGAACGCCTGGATCAGGCCGTGGTGCTTGAGGTTCTTGTCGACGTAGAGCGTGTTGAGGTACTTGGAGTCGAAGCCTGTCAGCAGCATGTCGACGACGATGGTCAGGTCAATCTTCTCGCGGCCCTTCTTCGGCAGATCGGCATTGGGGAACTGCTGGTCCTTGATGCGCTTCTGCACGTCCTGGTAGTAGAGATCGAACTCGCCGATGCGAGTGGTTGGTGCCGAACCGCCCGTTGTAGTCGGCGATGATGGCCGTGAGGGCCTTCTTCTTCTCCTCCGGGTCCTGCTGGTTGTCGTCCCGCTCCTGGGGCAGATCTTCCTGGATCTGGCGGACGTCGGCGCTGACGTCGCCGGGCGGCGAGAAGACGGCGGCGACGTTGAGCGGGACGAATTCGGGATCGGCAGCCTGCCGTTCCGCCTGCAGTCGTCTTGAACAGCTCGTAGTACTCGATGGCCTCGTTGATCGACGCGGTGGCGAGGATCGCGTTGAATCTGCGGTCGCCGGTGGCGGCGTCGTGCTTCGCGAGGATCGCGTCGACGACGGCGCGCTTTGCGAGCGTCTCGCCAGGCTTGATGGGCGTGCCGTCGGGAAGCTTGTAGTAGTCGACGTGGAAGCGCAGGACATTCCTGTCCTCGATGGCGTGGGTGATCGTGTACTCGTGCAGCGGGCGCTGGAAGAGGTCCGTGGTGGTGCGTAGCGTGGCGATGTCACCCTCGATCTGCCTGACGGTGGCGTTCTCTTCAAAGATCGGCGTACCGGTGAAGCCGAATAGCTGTGCCTTCGGGAAGAATGCCTTGATGGCCTTGTGGTTCTCGCCGAACTGCGAGCGGTGGCACTCGTCGAAGATGAAGACCATCCGCTTGTCGCGCAGAGGTTCGAGCAGCTCGGCGTAGCTTTTCTTGCCGTCGGCCTTGCGCTGAACGTTGCGCTTGCTACCCTCATCGAGTGCGAGGCCGAGCTTTTGAATGGTGCGTAACGATCACCTTGTCGGCGTAGTCGTCCGACAAGAGGCGGCGAACCAACGCGCCGGTGTTGGTGTTCTCCTCGACGCACCCTTCCTGGAAGCGATTGAACTCCTCGCGGGTCTGGCGGTCGAGGTCCTTACGGTCGACGACAAACAGGCACTTTTCGATTGTCGCGTTGTCCTTCAGGAGCGTGGAGGCCTTGAAGCTGGTGAGAGTCTTTCCGCTACCGGTGGTGTGCCAGACGTAGCCGTTGCCGTCGTTCTGCTCGATGCACGTCAACGATGTGCTTGACCGCGTATATCTGGTACGGCCGCATCATCATCAGCTTCTGCTCACTGGCGATGAGGACCATGTAGCGGCTGATCATCTGCCCGAGCGTGCACTTGGCGAGAAACTTCTCGGCGAAGTTGTCGAGGTGGGTGATCTTGGTGTTGTCTTCGGCCGCGTGCTGGTAGAGGGGGAGGAACTGCTCGTCGGCGTTGAAGGCTGAAGTGCCGCGCGTTGTTGTTGGCGAAGTACCAGGTGCTGTCACGGTTGCTGACGACAAAGAGCTGGACGAAGCAGAGCAGCGTTCGGGTGTAGCCGTTCCCCGGGTCGTTCTTGTAATCGACGATCTGCTCCATGGCCCGGCGGGGGTTGATGCCGAGCGTCTTGAGCTCAATCTGCACGGCGGGCACGCCGTTGATGAGCAGCATCACGTCGTACCGGTGGTGGCTGTTGTCGGTGTTGATGCGGAGCTGGTTGACGGCCTCGAAACTGTTCTTGCACCAGTCCTTGATGTTGACCAGCGTGTAGTTCAGCGGCGTGCCGTCGTCGCGGGTGAAGCTGTTGATGCCGCGGACGGTCTTCGCGGCGGTGAAGACGTCGGGGGTGATGATCTCGTCGAGCAGGCGCTGGAACTCGCCGTCGGTAAGGGTGACGCGGTTGAGCGCCTGGAACCTTTCGCGGAAGTTCCTCTCCAAGGCGGCACGGTCCCGGATGTCGTCGCGGTACTCGTACTTGAGTTCGCGGAGCTTTTCGATCAGGTGCTCTTCAAGATGGGTTTCGGACGAAGTCATGAAAGAACTTCCGCGCGTCTGTCTGGCTTCATCTGCGATCCGAGTCCTACCGTAAGCCGGCGTGGCGGCCCACAGTGTAACGAACCGGAGCATCGGGGGCACACCTTCGCTGACGTCTGAAAATGCCGGTTCGTCGACTTGTTGTATTAATTTGGACTGCGGCAGCAAGCCGCCGCAGTCCATCGGTTGTACTAGTCCAACGCCAGCGCGATCGCCTCATCCACCGCACACTCCACGACCCCCACGTCCGCCACGTCGAGCTCGTACTGCGCGCGCTCGGCGGGCGGGACGGGCGCGCGGAGTTGCGCGCGCAGGGCGGCGGCGGCGCCGAAGAAGCGTGGCTCGCGGCAGGCGCCGCCGAGGGCTTCGAGGACGCTCGCGCTGCGCCAGCGGTCGCCGAGCTCTCCGTGTAATCGCAAACTGTCTTTGAGCAGGCTGATGGCCATCGCTTCGCCGCGGGCGCGGAGGACGCAGCCGAGGAGATTCAGCGACCAGGCGATTCCTTCTTTGAAACCGCCGGCGCGCGACCACGAAAGGCATTCTTCGAGTCGCTGCTCGGCGAGCTCCAGTTTGCCGGAGTAGAGCAGCGCGGCGGCGAGATTCAGCAGCGACCACGCCACGCCTTCCGTCTCGCGGCGGTCGCGGAAGAGCTGCAGCGTTCCTTCGCACAATTCGAACGTGCGCGCGAAGTCGCGCTTCAGCCACGACGCGAAGCCGATGTAATTGAGCGAGCGGCCGACGTTCGCGCGGTCTTCGAGCTCGACCCACAACGTGCGCGAGAGCTGATGCAGATCGATGGCGTGATCGTATTCGCCGCGCTCGCGGGCGATGCTGCCGCGGAACTGGAGCGAGCGCGCGAGGCTCATCGGATCGCCGTGCGCACGCGCGAGCTCGATCGCCGTGTCGAGAAGTTCGGTGGCGTGGTCGTAGTCGCATTGCAGGAACGCGAGCGCGCCCGCGCCGCACATCGCTTTCGCGCGGATCGGCACCTCGGCGCCGCCCGGGATGTCGATCAGTTGGTTCAGCCAGCGCCGCCCTTCGCTGTACGCGCCGCGGACGTACCAGAACCACCACAGCGCCGCGCCGAGGCGCAGCGACAGGTCGCCGTCGCCCGCGGAGACGGCCCATTCGAGCGCGGTGCGGAAGTTGTCCTCATCGGGAATGAGGCGATCGGGATCGAGCTCATTTTCCTCGGCGATGCTCGCCATCAGCCGCGCGTGCGCGACGCGCACCTCCGACTGCCGCCCCGTGGCCATGAGGCATTCGAGGCCGAAGTCGCGGATCGTCTCCAGCATCACGAAGCGCGGCTCGTCGTCGCGCGCGGCGGCGTCGCGGCGCAGGAACGCCTTGTCGAGCAGCGACGATACGCCGTCGAACACGTCTTCTTCGACGAGCCGCTCCGCTTCTTCGAGCGAGAAACTTCCGCGGAACACGGACAGCGTCGCGAAGAGATGCTTGTCCGCGTCTTCGAGCAGGTTGTAGCCCCACGAAATCGCGGCGCGCATCGTCTGATGGCGCTCGGGAAGATCGCTCGGTCCGGACGCGAGGAGTTTGAAGCGGCTGCCGACGCGCGCGAGCATCGCCTGCGGCGAGAGCAATTTGATGCGCGCGGCGGCGAGCTCGATGGCGAGCGGCAGGCCGTCGAGGTGCACGCAGATCTCCGCGATCGCGCGCGCGTTCTCCGGCGTCAGCGCGAAGTCGCTCTTCACCGCCGTGGCGCGGTCGACGAACAGCGCCACCGCGGCGTAATTCGTCAGCGCTTCCGGCGCGAGCGGCAGATCGAGCGGCGGCAGGAGCAGCGGCGGCACGGCGTATTCGCGCTCGCCGCGGATGTGCAGCGGCGAGCGGCTGGTGGCCAGCGCTTTCACGCGCGGCGCGGAGCTGAGGATCTGCGCGACCACCGGCGAAGCGTCGAGCACCTGCTCGAAGTTGTCGAGGACGAGCAGCATCGAGCGGCCGCGCAGCGCGTTCTTCACGCCGTCGAGCAGCGACACGCCCCCTTCGTGCACTTCCAGCGCCACGGCGATCTCCGAGAGCACGAGCCGCGGATCGGAGATCTCGCCGAGCGACACCCACCAGACGCCGTCGTCGTATTCGCGGAGCAGCTCCGCGGCGATGGCGAGGCTGAGCCGCGTCTTGCCCGTGCCGCCCGGTCCGGTGAGCGTGACCAGACGCACCTCGTCGCGGCGCAGCAGGCTGAGAACATCGTCGCGCTCCGCGTCGCGTCCGAGGAGCGGCGTCAGGTGATGCGGCAGATTCGTCGGCGGCAGCACCTCGAGATTGAGCGTCTCCGTCGTTGTCGTCTGCGATTCCTCGGTGCCGACGATCAGCGCCGCGTCACGCTCGAGATCGACGCGCAGCTGCTGCAGGTCGTCGAGCAGGTGCTGCGCATGCGCGTAGCGCTGCTCGCGATCCTTCGCCATCGCCCGCTGCACGATCGCGGCAAGACGTGGCGGAACCGCGCCGCCGCCGCGGCGCGTGAGCGGCGGCGGATCGGTGCGGATGATGTTCGCCGCGATGTCGGCGGCGTTCAGTCCTTCGAACGGCAGCCGGCCGCTGATCAGCTCGTACAGCACCACGCCCATGCTGAAGATGTCGCTGCGCGTGTCGAGCGCGACGCCGCGCAGTTGTTCGGGCGACATGTAGAAGACCGTGCCGCGCAGCGGCTCGTTGTCGCGGCGCTTGTTGCTGGCCGTGCGCGCGAGGCCGAAGTCGAGCAGCTTCAGGTAGCCGTCGGCGCGCAGCATGATGTTGTCCGGCTTGATGTCGCGGTGCACGAGCCCGATCGCTTCCGCGGCCGCGAGCGCCGACGCGATCTGCGTCGCGATGTGCAGCACGTCGGCGAGCGTCATCTCGCCGCGCTGCATTCGCTGGCGCAGCGTCACGCCGTCGACGTACTCCGTGGCGATGAAGTGATCCTCGCCGAGAAGGCCGACGTCGTAGACGGTGAGGATGTTCGGGTGATTCAGCGCCGACGCCGCGCGCGCCTCGTTCTCGAGACGCTTGCGCAGATCCTCGTTGTCGCGCATCTCGCCGGCGAGCACTTTCAGCGCCACCGGCCGCTGCAACTGCGCGTCGTGCGCGAGGTAGACCTCGCCCATCCCTCCCGCGCCGAGGAGCGAACGGATCTCGTAGCGGCCATGCCGCGAGCCGGGTTGGAGCATGCGAACGCAGTGATTCTAGTGGAGGGCAGGCTTCAGCCTGCCCATCGATCGCAACGATTCCGTAACTTGAATCTGACCCGAAATTCTGATTGACTGACCGCGCGTTCAGTGGACTGATCGATGAAGTCAAAGGAAGAAGTCGTTCAGGAATTCAGGATCCAGTCGATCCAGGAAGCAACGATGCGGGTCATCGCCCGCAAGGGGATGTCCGCGGCGACGATGCAGGAGATCGCCGAAGAGGCGGGCGTCGCCAAGGGAACGATCTACCTTTACTTCCGCGACCGCGACGAGCTGGTCGAGAAGACGTTCGAGACCGCGATCTCGCAGCTCGGGGACCGCATCGACGCCGCGCTGGAGAAAGCGCTTTCGTTCGAAGAGAAGCTGCGCGAGGCGCTGCGCGTGCGGCTGGCGTTCTTCCGCGAGAACCGCGAGTTCTTCCGCCTCTACCTCTCGCTGCGCATGCCCGAGGGCACGCCGCAGCAGCAGCGCCGCCACAAGCGCACCTGCCATCCGCAGTACCGCGCGCGCGTACAGAAATTCGCCGACGTGTTGAAAGAATCGATGGCGCGCGGAGAAATCCGCGACGTCGAACAATATCGGCTGGCCCTGTTCGTCATCGAAGGAAGTACCGCCGTGATTCTCGAGCGGCTGAATGAAGAAGCACCGCCGCCGGAAGAAGAGGACGTCGAGCTCATGGCCCGGCTGATCCTCGATGGAGTTCGCAAACGTTGAAACGCATCACACTCTCTCTCCTCGCCGCGCTCTGCGTGGCACCCGTTTTTGCACAGACGACGCTGACGTTCGACGGCGCGCTGCGCCGCGCGCTCGAAGTGAACAACGGCGTCGAGCAGTCGCGCGAAAGCGTCGCCGTCGCCGAGGCCCAGCGATCGCAGCTGTTCTCGGCGGTCATGCCGCGCATCAACCTCGTCGGCGATCTCACCCGCAACTCGATCCAGCGCACGTTCGGCAGCACCGGCGATGAAGTCACGATCCTGCCGCAGAACAACTGGGGCTATCGCGTCATCCTGCAGCAGCCGATCTTCGCGGGACTGCGCGAGCAGCGTGCGTACTCGCAGGCGAAGATCAACATCGCCAACGCACGCGAGAACACGCGCCTCACCGAGGATGCGACGCTTTTGCGCGTCGCCTCGAGCTATCTCGCGGTCGTCAATGCCGATCGCCGCATCGACATCGAAAAGCGCAACGTCGAGCTGGCGGATCGCCGGCAGAAACAGGCCCAGGCGTTTTACGACGCCGGTGAAGTGACGAAGGTCGACGTGCTGCGCGCGGAGACGGCGATGAAAGCGGCGCAGCGGCAGATGGAAGCGGCGATGCAGAATCGCGAGCACGCCGCGGCGCAGCTGCGCGAAGATCTCGATCTGCAGGGACCGCTCGTCGTCGAGGCGCCGGCGCACACCGTGCCGCCGATGCCGGACGAGGCGCAGCTGATCGCGAAGGCGACGGAGTCGCGCGCCGACGTCGTATTCGCGGAGAACAACCTCCGCATCGCGAACCTCGAAATTCAGAAGCAGCGCGGGTTCTGGCTGCCGGTCGTCACGTTCGAAGGCGGCTGGATCAATCAGCGCAGCTCGTTCCCTGCCGATCAATACAAATACGGCACGCTGCATTTCAACGTCCCGCTGTTCCAGTCGGGCGAAGTGCAGGCCCGCATCGCGGTGGCGAAGCATCAGGCCAACGCGGTGAAGCTGCAGGTCGAGACCGTGAAGGCGGCGGCGCGCGAAGACGTGCACACCGCGATCACCGACTTGCGCGCGACGCGAACGAGTCTGCAGCTCGCCGAGGAGCAGTTGCAGGCGGCGCAGGCCGAGTATGACCAGGCATTCGAGCTTTATCGCGCGCAAGAGGCCACGTCGCTCGACGTCGCCGCGTCCGAAACGTCGCTCGCCGAGGCGCGCCGCGCCGTGGCCGAAGAAACCCTCAACCGTGATCTCGCCGAGCTGCGCGTCTGGTTCGCCGCCGGTGCGATGAAAGATGCCGTTGGAGTGAATTGATGAAACGCGTACTTGCCTTGATCCTTCTCACTGTTGCCTGCTCCGAAAAAACCTCGACGCAGGCGACGACGACTACCGGCGAAGCGCCGCCACTGCCTGCGGATGTGGCATCCGTGAGCGCGACCGCGGCGACCACCGACACCGCGACGAAGAGCGGCGTCGCAGCGGTGAGCGAAGCGACCGCAGGTGACGCGCTCGTCGCCACCGGCGAGTTCATCGCGTCGACGCGCTCCGAGCTGGCGGTGAAGATGCCGGGCCGTGTCGCGCGCATGTACGTCGAAGAAGGCTCGCGCGTGTCGAAGGGCCAGCCGGTGCTCGACCTCGAGACCGATTACCTGCGCATCAACCTGCAGCGTGCCAATGCGGACGTCGCGCGCGCGAAGGCGGCGGAAGCCGATGCCGCGCGCGATCTCGAGCGCAAGAAAGAGTTGATCGCGAAGGATTCGATCCCGCGCGCGACGTTCGATCGCTCGCAGGCGAATTACGATCAGGCCGCGGCGGCGCGGCAGTCCGCGGAAGCGCAATCCGCGCTGCTGCGCCAGCAGCTCTCCGACGCGACGCTCCGCTCGCCGATCAACGGCGTCGTCGCCGAGAAACGCACCGACGTCGGCCAGCGCCTCGGCGAGGCCACCGTCGCACTCGTGATCGTGCAGACCTCGCCGCTCAAGCTTCGCTTCCGCGTCCCCGAGCGCTATGTCGCAACCATCAAGAAAGGCGACGCGGTGAAGGCACGCGTCGATCCGTATCCCGACCAGGTGTTCGAAGGCCGTGTCACGACCATCGGCGGCGTCATCGATCCCGCCACGCGCTCGCTCGCCGTGGAAACGGAGTTCGCGAATCGCGATGGGAAGTTGAAGCCGGGGCTGTTTGCCCGTGTGGAAATGGCGGTGAGATGACCCATGCATAAACTCGCCGAAATCTGCGTCCGCCGTCCGGTCTTCGCGACCGTGCTCGTGCTCTCGCTCGTCGTGGTCGGGTACTTTGCGTACCTGCAGCTCGGCGTCGATCGTTTCCCGAAGATCGATTTTCCGACCATCACCATCACCACTGCGCTCACGGGCGCGGCGCCGGAAGAGATCGAGACCGACATCACCGACAAGATCGAGGAAGCGGTCAACACGATCAGCGGCATCGATCAGTTGCAGTCGACGTCCTCGGAAGGCATCTCCCAGGTCATCGTGCAGTTCGTCCTCGAGAAGGACGCCGACGTTGCGGCGCAGGAAGTGCGCGACAAGGTCAACATGATCCTGCGCGAGCTGCCGGCCGACGCCGATCCGCCGATCATCCAGAAATTCGATCCCGACTCGATCCCCGTGCTTTCGATCGCGCTCAGCGCGCCCGCGCCGATCCGCGACGTCACGGAGTTCGCGGACAAGCGCCTGCGCCGCCGCCTGGAGTCGCTGAGCGGCGTCGGGCAGGTGGTCATCGTCGGCGGCCGTCCGCGCCAGGTCAACGTCGTCGTCGACACCGAGAAGCTGGCCTCCGTCGGACTCACGACCGCGCAGGTCATCGGCGCGCTGCAGTCGCAGAACGTGCAGATTCCGGGCGGCAAGGTCGAGCAGGGATTGCACGACCTCACGCTGCGCACCTACGGCCGCATCACCTCGCCGTCGGAGTTTTCGAACATCACCATCCTCTCGAAGAACGGCTATCCGGTGAAGGTCGGCGACGTCGCCCACATCGAAGACAGCGTGGCGGAGCCGGAGTCGGTGGCCTCGGTCGACGGCAAGCCGGCCGTCGTGCTGCAGATCCGCAAGCAGTCCGGCACGAACACCGTCGAAGTCGTGAACGCGCTGAAAGAGCGAACCGCGGAGCTGCAGAAAGACTTGCCGAAGGGCTGGTCGATGCGCGTCATCCGCGACCAGTCGGAGTACGTCATCTCCGCCGTGAACGCGGTGAAGGAGCACCTGATCCTCGGCTCGCTCTTCGCGGCGCTGATCGTCTGGTTCTTCCTCTCCTCGCCGAAGCTGCGTACGGCGGTGGCGCTCGTCATCTCCACGCTCGCCGTCTACTTCCTCCTCTTCGGCTTCCACGATGTCTCGCCGAAGATGGCCGTTCCGCTTCGCGTCGCGGGCGTGCTCGTCGCCCTCGGCATGCTGACGTATTTTTCCGCCGCTCGCGTCCGACGATCATCTCCGCGGTGGCGATCCCGAGCTCGATCATCGCCACGTTCGCGGCGATGAAGTTCGAGAACTTCACGCTCAACGTCATCACGCTCCTCGCGCTGACGCTCGCCGTCGGCATCGTCATCGACGACGCCGTCGTCGTGCTCGAGAACATCTTCCGCTACATGGAAGAGAAGAAGCGCACGCCGCGCGAAGCGGCGGTGGAGGGGACGAAGGAAGTCGGTCTCGCGGTCATGGCCACGTCGCTGTCGCTGATCGCGGTGTTCCTGCCGGTGGCGTTCATGGGCGGCATCGTCGGCCGGTTCATGAACTCGTTCGGCATCACGATGGCGATCGCCATCGCGGTGTCGCTGCTGGTGTCGTTCACGCTGACGCCGATGATGTCGTCGCGCTGGCTGCGCCGCGAAGACCTGCAGCACGAGACCGCGACGCGCGAGCACGGCATGTACGGCCTCATCGAACGCACGTATCTGCGCATGCTCGACTGGTCGATGCGCCACCGCTGGGTGATCGTGCTGGCGATGCTCGGCGCGCTGTTCTCGATGGGACCGCTGGCGAAGGCGGTGAACAAGAACTTCCTGCCGCAGGACGATGAGTCGCAGTTCGCGGTGTCGGCGCGCGCGCCGGAAGGCTCGAGCCTGAAGACGACGGCGACGATCATGGAGTCGATCGCCGCGCAGATCCGCAAGATCCCCGAGGTCGAGACCACGGTGGTGACGATCGGCGACGATCCGCAGATCACGCACAACCTCGGCAGCGTGTACGTCAAGCTCGTGCCGGTGGAGAAGCGCAAGCGCGGCCAGTTCGACATCATGGCGGACGTGCGCGCCAACATCCTGCCGCAGTACCGGCGCCTCAACCTGCGCACGTCCGTTGCGCAGGTCAACGCGTTCGGCGGCGGCGTGAACGCGGAGATCATGTACTGGATCGGCGGGCCCGATCTGAGGCAGCTCGAGAAGTATTCGGGCGTGCTGCTGGCGAAGCTGAATGAGATGAAGAAGGACGGCGTCGTCGATCCCGACACGACGCTGATCACCGGCAAGCCGGAGCTCGGCGTGCGGATCGATCGCGAAAAAGCCGCGGACCTCGGCGTGCGCGTGCAGGACATCGCCTCGACGCTCAACGTGCTCGTCGGCGGCCTGAAGATCACCGACTACTACGAAGGCGGCGAGCAGTACGAAGTGCACGTGCGCGCCGAGCACGAGTACCGCAAGGATCCGCAGGGAATCGCGCAGGCGCAGGTTCCGTCGTCGAAGACCGGCAGCGTGCAGCTGCGCGACGTCGTGAACATGGCGCCGGGCTCGGGCCCGTCGACGGTCAACCGCATCTCACGCCAGCGCCAGGTGATGCTCATCGCGAACATGGCTCCCGGTCACTCCGCGCAGACCGTGATGGAGATGCTGACCACGGAGACGAAGAAGCTGAACATGCCGAGCGAGTATCAGGCAGGATTCACCGGCCGCTCGCGCGAGCAGACGCGCGCGTTCAAGAACTTCATGTTCGCGTTCCTGCTCTCGATCGTGTTCATGTACCTGATCCTCGCCGCGCAGTTCGAGAGCTGGATCCATCCGATCACGATCCTCCTCGCGCTGCCGCTGACCGTGCCCTTCGCGCTGTTCTCGATCCTGGTGCTCAATCAGTCGCTGAACATCTTCTCGATGCTCGGCATCCTCGTGCTGTTCGGCATCGTGAAGAAGAACGGCATCCTGCAGATCGATCACACGAACCAACTGCGCGCGCACGGATTGCCGCGCGCGCAAGCGATCCGCGAAGCGAACCGCGACCGCCTCCGCCCGATCCTGATGACGACGCTCGCCTTCGTCGCCGGCATGATCCCGCTCGTCGTCTCCAGCGGCACCGGCGCCGCGACGAACCGCGCCATCGGCTCGGTCATCATCGGCGGCCAGACGCTCGCGCTGCTGTTGACGCTCCTCGCGACTCCCGTCGCGTATTCGCTCTTCGACGACGTGCAGGAGTGGTTCCGCCGGCGGCGGGGGGTGCGGGAGGAGGAGTTCGACGGAGCGCCGGCGTCCTCGCCGGCTGGTTAGGCGGCGTCTCGCCGCCTCGGGCGCGGGACGGCGCCCGTTGCAGCCGCCGGGACGGCGGCGTTCCGAGGGCTCTCAACGCGAGCGTTCGTGGATCTCGTCGCGCGTCCACAGCTCGCCGCTGGAATCAGGCGTGTCATGCCACAGTTGCTCCAGCTCGGCGAGAATCCTCGTTGTGTCCCGCTTACGCTTCAGATCAAGAGCATGTCCGCCCGGAGCTGATTGAAAAAATTCGACGAGCGACGGAGCGTTGTTGACGCGCTTCTTGGGCTTTCGTGATTTCACGCGATGAGCCTACGCCGCGGAATTCATGTGGCGACCGCAGCGGCACCCACATATCACGGGCCTATCGCCCCAGCCGCGCGAGCGTGCGCGTGAATGCCCGCGGAACGCCGGCGGATGCGTCGTCGTGACGGCTGTACGCGATGACCACGCCGGAGGGGATGACCGCGATCGACGGCGCGCGTGCTTCGGCATCCGTGGCGATCGTGAATGGCTCGGAGTCCAGCGGTTGGCCGTCCGCCGCGAAACGGCGTACGCGAACGAGGCCGGTGTTGAGGATCCAGGCGGCGACGTACTCCGAGCCGTTCCATACGATGTCGTTGGCCACGACGTTGCCGCGATCGGAGATGTCGATCGGTTGGCCGAGGGACTCGCCGGCCGGCGTACTGCGCCAGAGAGAGATCGCGTGCGGCGTAAACAGCTGCGTGACCTTGCCCTGCGCGTACGCGGCGCTGAAGGAGGTACACGTGCCGGGCTCGCAGAAAAACGGCGTCTCGAAATTGCGCATGGCGCCATCGGGGTCAATCGTCGCAATCGAGATCGTCGCGTCCTGACCGGACACGAGAATGCCCAGCTTTCTGGTGTACGGGACATACCATCCCGCGGGCGTGGGGATCGGCCGAAGAATCCCGGAGGTGTACGCCGGCAGCGGCAGGGACGACGTCGTGACCGCGCCATGGAGCGGATCGATGCGCGCAATGCGCATGGTGAAGGCGTTTCCTTCGAAGAGGACGAAGGAGATCCCGTCGTACAGCAGCGACGGTTTTCGATGCACGGTGGACCATCCCCATGCGCCGCCGGAACGCAGGGACGATCTCGGAACACGTTCGAAGATCTCGACAGGCTCGTCATCCAGCGGCGTGCCGTCCCACGCATAACGACGCACGAACAGCGAGCCTTCATCCGTCGAGGAAAACTCGTTCCAGGCGACGACAAAGCCGTTCGGGCTCGCCGCGACCGCCGGAAGATCGACTTCCCGCCGCGCGGCGTTCGTCACGTTGAATTCCGTGCCGTCGATCGAGCCGGAGATCGTGTGCGAAGGCTCATTCGTCCACACCGCCACGAGGTGGGAGCCGGACGACGCGAGCTGCACTGCCGACTGTGCGGTGGGGGAGCGCGAGATCAATGTCGCGCGGTCCAACGAATCCGCGAGCTCGCTGAAATGGCGAAGTCGCAAGCCCACGACGTCGGGCTCCGATGAGAATCGCGTGTCGGACCAGATCAGCAATCCCGTCGTCTCATTGGTCGCGAAGAGGGGCGATGAAGATGCCGTCTCCGACAACAGATAGGGCTCATTGAGCCGGTCCCCGTTTCCGTTGACGCGAATCGCCCGCAGCGTTCCGATCAGATTGCCCATCTCGCGGAGGAGCAACAGGAACTCTCGTCCATCCCACAGCAGGCCGGCCGGCAGAGATTCGGCCGGGATGGGAACGGGGAACGGCGGCTTCAGTACGTTTCCGTCGAAGCCGAGAATCATGAAACGCGCGACGCCGACCTTTTCCCACCAGGTGATCATCAGACGATCGTCGGAGGCACGCATGTCCCAGAGGATCGTCGGCGGAAGACCTGGAACCGCGAGTCTGGTCAATCGGCCGGAATTCGAGAGGGTGGAGAGCTGCGGCGTGCAGGGCGAAAAGCCGGTGCAGCCGGCGATGACGAATCCGCCGTCGTAGGGCGCCGCGTCCGGGTTGAATGCGATCCCGAGCGCGCGCTGCTGGATCACTCGTCCGATCCGGTCCACGAGAATGGCGATGAAGTGCGCCGGGTCGCCGACGCTGACGAGCAGCAGGTAGCAATTGCGGTTGGCGAAGAGACCGTAGATGCCGTAGTAACCGCCGTGACCGAGAACCGGGTTCGGCGGCCCCGCCGGCTCGCCATCCGCGTTGACGCGTTGCACCCAGAAGTACTGGTCGTCCTGCCAGATGGCCAGATAATCGCCATCGCCGGTGGATGCGTATCCCCGGTAGTCCTCGACCTGCCGCGCGAACGGCGCCACCGGCTGACCGAGTGAATCGAGGCGCAATTCAAAACGCGGAGTATTCAGCTCATGAAGATGAATCCAGGACAGGAGGAACCCGCTGCCGTCCGTCACGAGCGAGGTTGCCGTTTGCGCAAACGCCGCGGGGCCGCTGTCGCGATTCTGCGAGAGTGCGACCTCGGGGCCGAGGGTTACCGGCAGGCGCAGCGTGCAATGTTCCGGCGATCAGGAAGAGCGCGAGTAGACGCATCGGGTTTGCGCATTATGTCAAATAACACGCGACCACTGTTCGCAATCCCCTGACAGCGCGCCCCTCCCTCCCCGTTGTATTCTTCCCGCCTCTCATACAAATAAGGAGGTTCGCGAATGACTCCTGTAGTTCTCGTGCTCCTGGGGACGCTGTTTGGGCTCCGCAATCCGGGGGATGGTGGGCGGCAACTCGTCACCGTCGATCCCGCCACCGCTGCCGTCTCGCCGATCGGGGCGAGCATTGATCCGCCGAATGGAACGTCGTCGGGCGTGGTGGCGCTCGATACGGACGGCGGGCGGTTCTTCTTCGTCGGCATGCCGTCGTCCGGCACCGACTGGCGGTTGTACACGGTCGACACGGCCACCGGCGCGCCGGTGAGCTCGCCGGCGATCGATCCGGCGACGTCGATTCTCGGACTCGAATACGACGACGCGGCCGACATTCTCTACGGCATGCGCAATCCCGGCGACGGCGGCAAGCAGATCGTCACGTACGATCCGGCCACCGGCGTCGCGACGCCGATCAGCGCGAGCATTTCGCCGTCGCTCGGCGTGCCCGGCGGCGTCACCGCGCTCGACGCGGCGGGGAATCGCTTCTTCTTCATCGGCACGCCGTCCGCCGAGTTCGTGCATCGCATCTACACCGTCGACACCGTGACGGGCGCGGTGCTCGGCAATCCGACCGTCGATCCCGCGACGTCGATCCTCGGCCTCGAATACGACGCCGGCGAAGGCGTGCTCTACGCGCTGCGCAATCCCGGCGACGGCGGCAAGCAGCTCGTGCGGCTCGATCCCGCCACCGGCGCCGCGGTTGTGGTCAGCGGAAACATCTCGCCTCCACTCGGCATCGCCGGCGGCGTCAACGCGCTCGATGCGGCGGGCAACAAGTTCTTCTTCATCGGCGTGCCGAGTGCCGAAACCGATTTTCGGATCTACACCATCGACACCGTGACCGGCGCAGTGCCGAGCAATCCGACGATCGTCGGCAGCGCGTCGCAGTTCTTCGTCGGCCTCGCGTTCAGCGCGCCGTCGGCGCCGCCGGGACCGATCAACGTGACGATCGACGTGAAGAGCACGATCAATCCGCGCAGCAAGGGCGTGATTCCGGTCGTGATCTTCACCACGGCGACGTTCGACGCGACGACGGTCAATCCGGCGACGGTGCGATTCGGTCCGGGCAATGCGTCGGAAGCGCATGGAACGGGTCATATCAGCGACGTCGATGGAGATGGTGATCTCGATCTGATGCTGCACTTCCGCACGCAGGACGCGGCCATTCCGTGCGGCGCGACTTCGGCGACGTTGACGGGACAAACGTTCTCCGCGCAGGCCATTCAAGGTTCGGATACGATCACCACCACCGGCTGTCCCTGAGCGATGAACAAACCGTGGCTCGCGCATTACGACCCCGGCGTGCCGCAGACGATCGGCGAGTATCCGAACCGGACGCTCGTCGACGTCGTCGCGGAGCGCGCGCGGCAAAAGCCTGACGCCACGGCGCTGTTGTTCAAGGGCAAGCGGGTCTCGTACGCGGAGATCGATCGCGCGAGCGACGCGTTCGCGCGCGGTCTCCGCGAGATCGGGGTCAAAGAGGGCGACCGCGTCGCGCTGGTGCTTCCGAACGCGCCGCAGTTCGTGATCGCGGAGCTCGCGGCGTGGAAGCTCGGCGCGATGATCGCGCCGCAAAACCCGATCTATAACGATCGCGAGCTGCAAGACTCCCTCGGCGCAACCAAACCCGAGACGATGATCGTGCTCACGCCGTTCTACGAGCGCGTGAAACGCATCCAATCGAGCACGTCGCTCAAGCGCGTCATCGCCACGAACATCAAAGAGTATCTGCCGGGCGTGCTGCGCGTGCTCTTCACGCTCGTGAAGGAAAAAAAGGAAGGGCACCGCATCGAGCTGCGCGAAGGCGACTACTGGTTCCAGTCGCTGATGAAAGAAGGCGCGCCGGTGCAGTCAGCAGGCGACGCCCGACAAAGGCGCGGTCGTTTTGATGAGCGGCGGAACCACCGGCACGCCGAAGGGCGTGCTCAGCGATCACCGCAGCCTGATCATGGCCGGCGTGCAGGTCGAGTCGGTGCTGCGCGAGTCGCTGGAAGGGCGGGAAGCGTCGATCATGCTGCCGCTGCCGCTCTTTCACACGTACGGCTGCGCGGGCGCGCAGACGATCGCGCTCCTCACCGGCATACCGCTGATCCTCGTGCCGAATCCGCGCGACGTCGACGACGTCGTGAAGACGATCCAGCGCGACAAGCCGGCGCTCTTCTGCGGTGTGCCGACGCTCTTCAGCGCGCTGCTGAATCACAAAGACGTCGTCGCGGGCAAAGTCGACTTCCGTTCGATCCGCGCCTGCTTCTCCGGCGCGGCGGCGCTGATGGCGGAGACGAAGAAGCGTTTCGAAGACCTGACCGGCGGGCGCATCGTCGAAGGCTATTCGCTCACCGAGGCCACGATGGCGGTGTGTGTGAACCCGTATCGCGGCGCGAACAAGATCGGCTCGGTCGGGATGCCGGCGCCGGACGTCGTCGTGCGCATCGTCGACTCCGACGACGCAACGAAAGAGCTTCCGGCGCACGAAGTCGGCGAGATCACCATCTCCGCGCCGCAGCTGATGCTCGGCTATTGGGACAATCCGGACGAGACCGCGCAGATGCTGCGCGACGGCTGGCTCTACACCGGCGACCTCGGCTACCTCGACGAGGACGGCTACCTCTTCATCGTCGACCGCAAGAAAGATCTGATCAAGACCAGCGGCTTCCAGGTGTGGCCGCGCGAGATCGAGGAAGTGATCGCCGCGCATCCGGTCGTCGCCGAAGTCGGCGTCGCCGGATTGCCGGACGCGCGCAAAGGCGAAGCGATCACGGCGTGGATCGTGCCGCGGCCCGGAGAGACGATCGAGCCGGAGGCGATTCGCACGTGGTGCCGTGAGAAGCTCGCGCCGTACAAAGTGCCGTCGACCGTCGAGATCCGCACGGAACTGCCGAAGACGATGGTGGGCAAGGTGCTGCGGCGCGTGCTGGTGGCCGAGGCGAAAGCCGCCGCCGCTACTCGATGAGCTCGACCCTGCCGTCGAGCACGTGCACCGCGCAGCGCGAAGCGCGATAGATCAGGATCGACGCGCCCGGCCCGCGCGTTTCTTCATCGCTGCGCACTTCGTCCGGGTCGCCCACGCGCGACTGCACCTCGGCGACACTCATCCCTTCCGCGAGGGTTGCGCAGGTCTGGAGTGCGGCGACGCCAGTCGCCGCTCTCGCTTGAGTGACAGCGGCGACTGGCGTCGCCGCACTCCAGAGCCATGCACCGGCGAGAATCGCGCTTGCGGCGAGCATCAACGTCCGCTTCCGCGTGAACGCAAGCACGAGCCAGATCGCGGCGGCGGCAATCAGCACCATCATTGCGCGAGCCCCCACGCCCGCAGCTCGCGATCGAATTGCGGCGACAGCGCGTGCAGCGCGTCCTCGGTCGTCCGGCCTTCGCGATACGCGCGCAGCATGCGATGCAGCCCCGCGCGTCCGTAGCGCGACTCGATGAAGCGGACGTCTGTCTGCGCGACCGTGTAGGCGGCCTCGATCATCTGCGGATCGGGCGATTCTTTGAGCACGGGATCGAGCAGCGCGATCGGGAGCAGGCGGTCTTCGTCGTACATCCGGAACGCATTCTCATAATGCGAGCGCTCTTCGATCCGCTGCGCGAGCCCTTCGTGAAACCAGCGCGGCGCCTTGTCGTTCGTCGCCTGCGCGATCATCGCGTGCGCGAGCTCGTGCGCGAGGATGGCCACGACCGGCGGCGAGAGCTCGCGCACTCCGGCGACCGGCACGGTGATCTTGCCGTTGTAAAAACCGAGGATGAAATCGGAGCCGGTGTAGATGCCGCGGAACTCCTGCCACCACGTCACGTTGACGACGATCGGCTGGAGATTCGGAACCGGGATCCACTCCTGCAGCCGGCGCAGCTCCAGCTCCAGCACTTCGCCGAGCTGCGTAGCGGCGGTGGCGCTGACGTCCGGCGGGTAGTGAATGCGGAAGTGCGGCGTCTTCGTCACGTAGTACTTCGTGGCCAGCCGCTGATTCATCCGGATCTGCCGCACGCGCTCGTCGATGATCGCGTTCGGGCGGATCTTCTGCGCGCGGTCGTAGACCTTCACGGCCGCGTCGTATTCATCCTTCGCGGCGAGTTGCTCCGCGAGGTCCATCAATTCGGCTGCGCGGTCCGGAAGATCATCAGTCGGCGATGCCGCAACGACGGGAGTGCCGGGAGGCGCGAGCGCGGCGCCGCCGGGCACGAGCAGTTCGTTCGCGCCGATCTGCACGTGCAGAAACTCGCCCGAGGTTTGCGCCTGTGCGTTCGGCGGCAACTGCACCGGACGTGTCGACGCGTTCGGCGATGCGACGAGCGGCTCCGTCGCTGAGCCGAGTTGGATCAGCTTCGCGATGCTCGCTCGATTGGCGAACAGGATCAGTCGCTTGCGCTCGACAGGACGAAGGCTCCACGCCTGCCGCAGCCACGCGTCCTGTTCCTCTTCCGTCTCGGCGAGCACGGCGAGTGAGTAGTAAACGTCCGCGTCGCGCGAGCCGATGCGCGCGAGCCGCTCGTAATACCCCTTCGCCCGATCCTCGAGCCCTTGCGTCATCAGCGCGTTCGCCTCGTCGATCCACACCGCATCCCGCCCCGGCCAGAGTCTGGAGTGCGGCGACGCCAGTCGCCGCTCTGGCTCACGAAGTGAGAGCGGCGACTGGCGTCGCCGCACTCCAAAATAGGTCGACGTAACCACGAGCGCCGCCGCAGCCGCGAGCATCCCCAGCTGCACCTTCCGCGGCAAAAATGCCGCGGTTGCGGTGAGCAGAGCCGCAACGAGCGCGAATGCGAGCGGCCTCCGATCAGCGGATCGGCGCAGGCGCAGCGACCGGCGGAAAGAGCGGCTTCCGCTCCGTGGGCTGCGAGACAGAGCGGAAGCGATCCTTCTCGAACACCAGCGTGTCCTTGGCGCCCTTCGGATCCGTCACCGTGAACACCGCCACGCGATCGCGCAGCGCCGGCATCACCGTCTGCAGCTCCCATCGCGTGCCGGCCGGCTCGCGCGCGAGGCGCTCCGCCGCCATCCGCACCGCCGCGTGCTCCGCGTTCGAGATCGGAGCGATGGCGAGGATCAGGGCACCGAGGAGCATGGGATGGAGAAAAAGGTAGCACACCCCTTGACAGCGCAGCGGCCTGAACTTACTGTATTAGGTATCTAATACAGTGCTGCAGCAGGATACGACTATGTTCGACATCAACCCCAGCAACGCCGCCCCCATCTGGCGGCAAATCGAGGAGGGCATGCGCCGGATGATCTCCCTCGGCACGCTCAACGCCGGCGACGCCGTGCCCTCCGTGCGCGAGCTCGCCCAGCAGCTTCGCGTCAATCCCAACACCGTGGCCCGCGCCTATCAGCGGCTCACCGACGCCGGCGTGTTCGCCGTCCGGCGCGGCGAGGGAACGTTCGTCAGCGAACAACCGACCCAACTCAAAAAATCGGAGCGCAACGAGACTCTGCGCGATGCAGCCACCCGTTACGCAGGCACCGCCGTCGCGGTCGGCGCCTCGTTCACCGAGGCTTCCACGGAGCTGGAGCATAGCTACGAGCGGCTCGTGCGCGATCACAGGAGGAAAGCATGACCGCCATTCGCGCGGCAAACGTGACGATTCGCTACGGCAAGCACACCGCCGTGGACGACGTCTCTCTCGAGGTTGCCCCCGGATCGGTGTATGCGCTCATCGGGCGCAACGGCGCCGGCAAATCGTCGCTGGTGCGCGCGCTCACCGGCCAGCTTCGCCCCGAGCGCGGCTCGCTCGAGATTCTCGGAAAAGATGTGTGGAGCGGACGCGAGTCGCTGATGGAGCGCATCGGCATCGTCAGCGAAGAGCCGGACACTCCGCCGGAGATGCGCGTGCGCGAACTGGCGTGGTTTTCGTCGCGCCTCTACTCGCGCTGGCAGCAGGCGTCGTTCGACGAGCGCGTGAAGCGCTTCGGCATCGCGCAGAACGCGCGAATGAGCGAGCTGTCGAAAGGGCAGAAGAAGCAGGTGACGCTCGCGTTGGCACTCGCGATCTCGCCCGAGGTCGTGATCCTCGACGATCCGACCCTCGGACTCGACGTCGTCGCGCGTAAGTCGCTCTTCGAAGAAGTCATCGCCCACATGGCCGACTACGGCGTCACCGTCTTCATCACCACGCACGACCTCGCGCCGGTCGAATCAGTCGCCGACCGCGTCGGCATTCTGCTCGACGGAAAGATGGTGCTCGACGAAGAGATCGAGACGCTCAAGTCGCGCTTCCGTCGCATCCGCTTCGCGAGCCAGCCGGTCGCGCTGCAGACCGCGGATCTCATCACCGCTACCGTGCGCCAGTGGGGCAGCGGCACCGAGGCGGTGATCAGCAACTATGACGACCTCGCCTTCGAGCGATTCCGCGACGCGGCGCATCTGAACGCCGTTGATGTCGCGCCGATGTCCTTAGAAGAAATCTTCATCGCCGTTGCAGGCGAGCAGGGAGCCTGACATGAGCCGCACACTGGTGATCGCGAGCCGCGAGCTTCGCGAACGTTCGAGAATCTTTCTGATGGCCGCGGCGATGGCCGTGCTGCCGTTCCTGTCCGCGCTGGTCCCCGCGGCGAGCGACGACCGTCCGACCGTCATCGCCGCTGTCGGCGGGTTCCTCGCCATCGCTCTCGCCCTCGGCCTGGCAATCGCGATGGGGACGTCGACCGTCTCCGGCGAGTTGGTCGCGCGGCGGATGTCCTTCTATTTCTCCAAGCCGCTTTCGCCGGCCGCGATCTGGTTCGGCAAAGTGCTGGCCGCCGTCGTCACGAGCGCGTTGTGTTTTGCGATCGTCGCCGGCCCGGCGTTCCTCGTCACCGGCAGCCAATGGCAGCGCACGTTGGGCGGCCCGCGCATGTTGCTCATCGCCGGAATCAGCATGGTGGCGATGTTCCTCATCGCGCACACGCTCAGCACGATGGTGCGCTCGCGCTCGGGACTGATCGGCCTCGACTTCGTCCTCGCGCTGCTGACGGGCCTCGCGCTGTACTACATCCTCCGCCCGATGCTGTTCGCGAGCACGGAGCACACGAAGGCGTTGTTCCAAATCGCCGCCGCGTCGTTCTTCGCGATTTTCCTCGCCGCGCCGGTGTGGCAGCTGGCGAAAGGACGCAGCGACATCCGCCGCAGCCACGCTGCGCTGTCACGTGCGATCTGGATCAGCGTTGCGGTCGTCGTAGCGATTCTCGCCGCGTACACCGCATGGATCCTGAACGTTGCTCCGAGCGATCTGCGCTCGTACGGCTTGATGCAGCAGGCGCCGGGCGGCAACACGCTGTTTCTCTCCGGCAACGCGCGCGGCGATGTGTACACGACGTTTCTCATCGACGTGAACACGGGCCGCCACGAGCGCATCCCGTCCCTCGGCTGGTGGGGCGCAGGGTTCTCGCAGGACGGAAAGACGATTGCCTGGCTCGAGCCGGTGTGGCGCGGATTCGGATTCGCGGGCGCGGAGATTTACACCAAGCGCCTCGATCAGCCGGATGCGAAGCCGCAGGCGACGGGCGTGCGGACGGGACGCGCCTTCGCGCTTTCGCCTGACGGCTCCCGCCTGGCGGTGGTGAACGACTCGACGATCTCCGTGCACGACGTTGCGACGCTGCGGCTCGTGGCGTCCATCCGTCGCGACGCGCCGCCGGCGAATGCGATGGCGCTGTTCTTTCTCAACAACGACGTCGTCCGTTTCTATCGCTGGCCGCACAGCAATCAGAAGCTGGAGATCTTCGAGCTCGACGCGCGCACGAAGTCGATCACGCAGACGGGCGAGATCGCGCCGGAGGGGCTCATCAACGGCTTTCGCATGAATGCGGACGGCTCGCGTCTTCTCCTGCCGCGCAACGGCCTCGTGGCCGACGGCCGCACCGGCGCGGTTCTCGCGAAGCTGCCGATCATCAGCCTCGGTCCGGCGCAGTCGGCGATTCTGTCCGACGGCACGATTGCACTCGCGGTGCGCGACGGCAACGGGCCGGCGACGCTGCGTGTCTTCGCGCCGGACGGAACGCCGCGGCGCGAGATCACGCTGCCGGTGCGGTTCGTGATGATCTCCGGCGAGACGGACGGCAATAAACTGATCGCCGTCGGCTCGGACAAAGTCTCCGGCGATCGCACGGGCCGCGGCCGCAAGGCGTTCGTGATCGACATCCACCGCGGAACGATCGAGCGGACGCTGAACGATATCCGCGGACCGATCCCGAATTACGCCGATGATCGCCTCACGCACTACCGCGCGGACGAGAAGCTCATCGCCGTGAATGGCGAGGGCAAGCTCGTGACGTGGAACGCGATGACGGGTGAGGTGAAGTTGATAGGGATGGGGAGATAGGGGATGGGGGTTTGGGGGGAAGCCCCTAACCCCTGTCACCTAACCACTAAACCCTACTTCGCGAGCGCGGCTTTCGCGCTTTCGGCCAGCGCCGCGAACGCGGCGCTGTCTTTCACCGCGATGTCGGCGAGGATCTTGCGGTCCATCGTGTTGCCGGCCGCTTTCAGTCCGCTGATGAACTTGGAGTAGGACATCCCGTTCAGGCGCGCGGCGGCGTTGATGCGGGCGATCCAGAGCTTGCGGAAGTCACCCTTGCGATCCTTGCGGCCGGTGAACGCCGAGTTCAGCGCCTTGTCGACGGCCTGCTTCGCAATGCGGTGGCCGCGCGATTTCATCCCGTAGAAGCCCTTGGCGAGCTTCAGGATTTTTACGCGGCGGTTCTTTCTCTTGGGACCTCGTTTGACTCTTGCCATGGTTCTCCTCGTTTCCTTTCGTTTCGAGCGGCCGGGTCAGGAGTAGGTGTTACCCGGAACGCGCTCCGTAAGTGCCGTCACTTGTACGGCAGCATGCGCTTCACGGTCTTCGCATTCGCGGGCGAGACTTCGACTTCACCGGCGAGCTTGGACTTCCGGCCCGGCGACTTCTTGGTCAGGATGTGCGAATGGAAGGCGTGATTGCGCTGCAGTTTGCCCGAACCGGTCTTCTTGAACCGTTTCGCGGCTCCGCGATGCGTCTTCATCTTAGGCATAACTTTCCCCTAAAGGCTTGGTGCGTAACCGGGTTGCTGCGCGGATGATTCCCTATTTGCTCGGGGCGATGATGATGGTCATCCGGTTGCCCTGCACGTCGGGATGCGGGCTCTCGGCGGCTCCGAACTCCTTGATCTCCGCCAGCAGGCGATCGATCACGGCCCGGCCGAGCTCCATGTGCGTCATCTCGCGGCCGCGGAAGCGGACGCTCGCCTTCACCTTGTCCCCGTGCTCGAGGAAGCGGATGACGTGGTTTTTCTTGAAGTCGAAGTCGTGCTCGTCGATGCGGGGGCGGAACTGCACCTCCTTGACGACGATGACTTTCTGCTTCTTCTTCGCCTCGCTCTGCTTCTTCTTCTGCTGAAAGATGAACTTGCCGTAGTCCATGATCTTGCAGACCGGCGGGTTCGCGGTCGGCGAGATCTCCACCAGATCGAGGTCTTTCTCGCGAGCCATATCCTGCGCCTGCTGGATCGGCACGATTCCGACCTGTTTTCCCTCGGAATCGATCAGCCGCACCTCGGCGGAGCGGATCATGTCGTTGATACGGTTTTCGGGCTCGGCGGGTCTTGGGGCGAATCTTGGATTACGGCGTGGTGGGAAAATACGAAAGTCCTCCTGTATTTGGGTCGATCAATGTACGGACAAAGGGATTACAAAGTCAACGCGCGGAACACGCTCTCGGCTTGACGTATGCCCGGACGGCACCGTACAGTTTCTCCATGCGTCGCGTACGACGGATGGGTGCCGAACAGGCGAGGAATCAACTTCCCGACTTGTTGAAAGCTGCGGAGGACGGGAGCACGACCATCATCACGAAACACGGGCGGCCCGTTGCGGCGCTCATTCCGATCGAGCAACTCACCAACGACACACAGCGATCGATTCTCCCTCTGAAGGGCTCGGGCCGTGGAATGTGGGGCAAGAACAGCGCGCAGGCGCTCCGCGCCCTTCGGGACGAATGGAATCGTTAGATCTCGCGGGTCTGCCCGAACACCCGCTCCTTCTCCTGGATTCGGCGCCGTTGATCTACGTCCTCGAAGATCATCCGAAGTTCGCGCCGCGATTTCAGCCGCTGTTTGATGCACACGCCGCTGGCACGATGAGATTTGCGGTCACAACCATCACGATCGCGGAGGTGCTGAGCGGCCCGGCGCGCCTCGGCAATGAAGTGCTGGTGCGCCGGTATCGCGGCTTGCTCGAATCGTGGCACGTCATTCCGCTCGATGCGGACATCGCCGAAAGCGCCGCGTCGATCCGGGCCACGACCAATCTGAAGCTGCCCGATGCAATTCAGGTTGCGAGCGCGCTCATCGTCCAGGCGGACGCGCTCGTGACGCATGACCGCGATTTCAGCGGCGTGCACTCCATCCGCATCATCTCCTGATCACAACTCCAGCGCGCGTGTCGTGATGAGGCGCTGCGCTTCCGCGATCAACTCCTCCACGGTCAGAGTCGGCTGGTCGCCTCCAATGCGTTTGCGCAGGCTCACGGTTCCGGCGGTTGCTTCCTTCTCTCCCACCACCAGCATGAACGGCACCTTCTGCAACTGCGCGTCGCGGATCTTCGCGCCGAGCTTCTCGTTGCTGCGGTCGACTTCGACGCGCAGGTTCGCGGCCTTCAGCTTCTCCGCGACCTGGTCGGCGTAGTCGACGAACTTCTCGGACAGCGGCAGCACGCGCGCCTGTACCGGCGCGAGCCAGAACGGGAACGCGCCGGCGAAGTGCTCGATGATGATGCCGATGAACCGCTCGAGCGACCCGAGGATCGCGCGGTGGATCATCACCGGCCGGTGCGGATGATTGTCCGCGCCGATGTACTCGAGCTGGAAGCGCTCGGGCAGGGTGTAGTCGAGCTGCACGGTGCCGAGCTGCCACGGGCGGCCGATCGCGTCGTGCACCTGGAACTCGAGCTTCGGGCCGTAGAACGCGCCTTCGCCCGGGTTGATGTGGTACTCGAGATTGTTCTTCTTCAGCGCATTCTCGAGCGCCGACTCGGCGTTGTCCCACAGCTCGTCATTGCCGATGCGCTTCTCCGGACGGGTCGACAGCGCGATGCGCACGTCGCTGAATCCGAAGGTGTCGTAGATCTCGCTGATGAGCCTCAGCTCGCGATCGATCTCCTCTTCGATCTGCTCCGGAGTGACGAACAGATGTGCGTCGTCCTGCGCGAATGAGCGCACGCGCACGAGTCCGTGAGTCACGCCCGAGCGCTCGTAGCGGTGCAGGCGGGTGAACTCCGCGAGGCGGATCGGCAGATCGCGGTACGAGCGGCGCTCCAGCGCGAAGATCTGGGTGTGGCCGGGGCAGTTCATCGGCTTCACGCCGTACTCGCGCTCCTCGATCTCCGAGAAGAACATGTTGTCGCGATAGTTGTCGTAGTGTCCCGAGATCTTGAACAGCTCGGTGTCGAAGATGATCGGCGCGATGACTTCGGTGTATCCATCGCGGCGATACTTTTCGCGCACGTAGTCGATCAGCTCGTTGTAGATGACGGTGCCGCGCGGCAGGAAGATCGGCATCGACGGCGCGAAGTGGCTGAACATGAACAGCCCCAGCTCCTTGCCGAGCTTGCGATGATCGCGCGCCCTGGCCTGCTCGATCTGCTTGAGATGCGCGTCGAGCTGCTCCTTGTCGGCCCAAGCGGTGCCGTAGATCCGCTGCAGCATCGCGTTGCGCTCGTCGCCGCGCCAGTACGCACCGGCGACGGAGAGGAGCTTGAACGCGCCGAGGCGGCCGGTGGAGGGGACGTGCGGCCCGCGGCAGAGATCGAACCACTCGCCCTGCCGATAGACGGACAGCTTCTCATCGCCGGGGATGGCCTGAATGATCTCCACCTTGTATTTCTCGCCGGCCTGGTCGAAGGTCTTGATGGCTTCGTCGCGGCTCCATTCCTCGCGGCGGATCGGAAGATCGCGCTTCACGATCTCCTCCATCTTCTCCTCGATGCGGCGCAGGTCTTCGTCGGTGAACGGACGATCGGTTCCGAAATCGTAGAAGAAGCCGTTCTCGATCACCGGGCCGATGGTGACCTGAGTTCCGGGAAACAACTCCTGCACCGCCATGGCCATGAGGTGGGCGGTGGAGTGGCGGATGGTGTCGAGCCCGGCGTCGGTCTTCGGAGTGACGATCTCGATCTTCGCGCCGTCGGGAACGGGCGCGTAGACGTCGACCACTTTGCCGTTCACCTTTCCGGCGATCGCATCCTTCGCGAGCCGCTTGCCGATCGACGCCGCCACGTCGGCGACGGTCGCGTTCTCGGCGATTTCTTTGACGGATCCATCGGGCAGTTGCACGTTCATGACTCTCTCCAAAACGAAAACAGGGCCGCTTCCGGCCCTGTCTGGTGATCATTCGATACGGGATTGCAACGGACGATCAGCGACAGGGCGACGAGGTCGTGCTCGTCGTTCGCGTCTGCTCGGTGGTCGTCGACGTTCGAGACATAAAAAGTCCGCGGAGTATAGCACGGCATGGAGCGGCGGGCTCTCAGCCCGCCGGTGGGCTAAGAGCCCACCGCTCCAACCGCACATGGCTTCATCCCCATAAATATTCCGTAACTGCTAGCTGTACATTCAAATAATTATCTGTAATATGCGGATCGCCCATATCTCCAAATAAGAATCGAGGAGAAGTCATGAGAGTCCGCTCCACGGTTGCCGCGTTGCTCCTGTGTTTGCTGTGTCTTCCCGCATTTGCCGCTCCGAAGTGCCCCGATCCCATCCAGTCCTTCACTCCCTCCGATGCCCAGACCGGGACTCCCGTCACGATGACGTGGTCTCTCGGCGATCTGATCCCGCAGTCGCTCACGCTCACCGGCCACGATTTCGAGAACCCCGTCGTCCTCGCTCCCAACCAACTCACGTATTCCTACGTGCCCGACAAGCCGGGCGAGAAGCACGTGACACTCACCGTCGTCACCGACTGCGGCACGTTCAGCCTTACGCGCAAGTACCACGTGAAGCAGTGCAACGTCGTCACGCCGATCCTGAACGTCGACAAGACCTCGGCCGCGCCGGGCGAAACCATCACCGCATCGATCGACCTGCTTCCCGGCCACACGGCGCGCTGGGTCGTACAGAACGGCACCGCGTCGGCGACGAGCGGCGCGTCGATCCATGTGGTCGCCGGCGCGCCCGGCAGCGTTTCCATTGACGTCTACGTCGCGCGCGGCAACTCGTGCGAAGTCAAAACCGGCACGGTCATTCCGATTGTCCAGCCGTGCGCGATCACCGAGCCGCCGCTCTCGGTCACTTCGGGCTCGCCGGCACCCAACGAATTCTTCGGCATCCTCCTCCTGGATCTTCCCGCCGGCCAGACGGCGACGTTCGCCGTGACCGGCGCGCAGGTCGTCTACCGCGACGCGTACGGAGTGGGGGTGATCGCCCCTGCCACCGGCAGCTTCTCGATCGACCTCACCCTCTCCAACAGCACGTGCTCGCGCACGTTCGTGCACGCGTACGAAGTCACGCCCTGCGCGCCAACGGCAGTCATCAGCGGCGGCTCCGGCTCGTGCGACAGCGCCACGCTGATCGCCGACTTCACCGGCACCGCGCCGTTCCAGGGATTCTGGAGCGACGGACAGTTCTTCTTCACCAACGAGTCGCACCTCGAGCGCACCGTCACCACCTCCGGCACCTACACGATCAATTTCTTCCGCGATGCGCGTTGCCGCGGAACGGTCAGCGGAAGCGCGCAGGTCGGCGCTTCGGTCTCGAATCCCGCGTTCACGATCGACGACGCCGTCAACGGTTTCTATTACGGCGTCGACACCTGCCCGAACCTCGAGCGCATCGCGACGCTGAGCGTGCCGGTTCCAAACGGCTGGCAGCCCATGTGGTCGGTCGATAACGGCACGATGCTCTCCGGCCAGGGAACGAGCGCTCTTCATTTCGCAGGAATCAATCCCGGCGCGACCACGGTCAGCGTCGTCTTCCAGAATGCGCAAGGCTGCACGTCGCAGCCGGCAACGCAGCAGCTCTTCACGAACGGATCTCCGCAGATCGGCGTGTCCGTCGATCCGCAGTCGATCGGCGCCGGCGGCACCGCCATCGTGACGGTCACGCGCCTCAACAACTACGTCCGCGGATTCGGCGTCGAGAGCTCTCTCGGCGACTCGATCGTTCCGATCGGCTCCAACGGCAACACGACCCAATACGAATACCGCTCGACGCACGGCGGCGGCGTGGCCGCGATCACCGCGACCGCGACCAACGTCTGCAACGAGTCGACGACCGCGACGACGACGCTGAGCATCGACGGCGGCAATCCGGTCGGCGCGAAAGCGACCGTCCGCGCCCTCGGCACGAGCTGCCAGGATTACCTGGCCATGGCCGAGCTCACCGGCGTGCCGCCGTTCAGCGGACGCTGGAGCAATGGCGAGACCTTCTTCCAGGATTATCCGTACGCGTTTCTCCGTCCGCCCACCGGCGGCACGTACACCCTCGTCGAGTTCAGCGACGCGAACGGCCCCGGCACGATCAGCGGCGAAGCGACGTTCAACTTCACCGGACTGCCGCAGCCGGAAATCGCGTTCAGCGCGACCGCCGCGTGCCCGAACGGAACCGTCACTGCGTCGCTCACGAATCCGCTGCCGGATGGCGCGACCGTGCGCTGGTTCCTCGGCAGCGGCGGCACGATCGTCTCCGGACAAGGCACGAGCTCCATTCAGATTCAGACCGACGGCGACGGCGTGAACGTCTACGTGCAGGTGAGCGCGCCCGGCGCGTGCAGCCCCGACGGGTACGCGTATCTGCCGGGCGGCGGCTCGTTCGTGCAGCCGCCGCAGTTCACGCTGTACGGCGTCTATGCCGGCAACTCCACCGAGTTCTTCGTGATGCTCGATCCCGCCACCGCCACCTGGGGCTTCGAGAACTCGCTCGGCGACGCGATGGAGATCGTCAGCTCGCCGTTCCCGAACGCGTACCTCGTCCGCTACACCAGCTCGCACGGCGTGGGCGAATCGACCGTGCGCATCTACGGCACGACACAGTGCGGCACTCCGTTCGAGGCGACGCAGGTGATGACGATCTTCCCGATGCCGCCGCAGCTGATGCTGACGTCCGAGCCCGGCGCGTCGTGCGGCGCGGTCGTGACCGCGACGATCACCGGCGGCACCGCGCCGTACACGATCTACTGGAGCGACACCGGCCTCACCGAAACGACGAACGAAACGACCGTGCGTCACATCGTCAACTACTCGCAGTACATCTACGCGACCGTCACCGATGCGAACGGCGCGACCGGCGGCAGCAACTTCATCTTCGCCGAGGCGACGCTGCTTCCGTACGTTCCGTTCAGCATGACGAACCAGATCTGCCTCGGCGGACAGGCGACGTTCGAGGCGCAGCCGCTCGAAGGCGCGGAGATCATCTGGACGATCGAAGGCCCGAACCTCCGCATCGTCAGCGGCCAGGGCACCTCGCAGCTCGTCGTCGAAGGCGTCGAAGCCGGCACCGTGCACGTCAACGTGAAGTACCGCACGCTCGACGGCTGCGACGGCCTCGGCTCCGGCGGCATGATCGAGGTCTCTTCCGCGTATTGCCCGACGAATCCGTAGCAGCCGTCATCCTGAGCCGCGAAGACGGCGAAGGATCTCAAGCTTCGTAACCTGAGATCCTTCGCTGCGCTCAGGATGACGAAATGTTGTTAGGCTGGACTTTGCGGCCATCGCATGACACGATGGCCGCAAGGTCCTTCCCCTATATGCACATCGTCCTGGCAGTCGTGTCGTTGCTGTTCGTTGCGCTCGATGCAAACGCCGCGTGCGAGCCGCTGCCGATGTCGGTTCCGCTCTACGCGTGCGAGCGCGGCACCGCCGCCGCGTCCGTGAATCCGGTCGAAGGCGCGACCTACGCGTGGACCGCGGAGTCGGCGACGATCACCGGCGGCCAGGGCACTCCGCGCGTCACCGTCTCCCTCGGCGATTCGTCCGTCGCGCGGCTCAGCGTCGTCGTCAGCAGCGGCGCGTGCAGCCGAACGGCGAGCGGCATCATCGCCGTACGCAAACCGCTCTCGATCGTCGAGCTGAAAGTGCCGGGATCGGTCGAAGCGGGATCGAACCTCACCATCGAATGGACGTACGCCGCCGGCAGCCAGCCGGCATCGCAGATGCTCACCGGCGATCTCTTTCCCACGCCGGTCAGCGTGCCGGCGGATCAACGCAAATACACCTTCACGCCGAACGCCGGCGGCACGCGCACGGTCGAGCTGATCGCCTCGCACGCGCCGGTGATCTCGACTGTCGCTCAGCCGAAAGGCGGACGGCGCCGCGCAGCCGGATCCACACTCGTCACGTCGACGAACTGCGCGGAAGTACGCGCGACGAAACAACTCACCGTTCGCTGCAACGCAGTCGGGCCGACGATTCACGCCGCGAACGAAGTGGAAAGCGGCGTCGCCTTCACCGCGCACGTCACGCTCGACGCGGGCGAGACCGCATCGTGGTCGGTCAGCGGCGGAACGATTCTCAACGGCGCGGAGAGCGCAGAGGTCGAAGTCATTCCCGACGATCTCGTCACCGAGCTGCAGCTCGGCGTCACGGTCGCGCGCGCGAACAGCTGCTCCGTCGAATCGCATTCGAACGTGCGCGTCCGTCCGAGGCAGGCGTGCGCGACGAATCCGCCGAAGGCGAATGTTTCGCTCGTCGGACGCGGGTGCAGGAGCGCAACGGTGCAGGCGAGCTTCAGCGGCACGCCGCCGTTCCGCGGTACGTGGTCCGACGGCAAGACGTTCACCACGTTCGACAATTCGCTCACGCGCGAGTTCGCGAGCACCGGCGACTTCACGATCCTCGGCTTCAGCGACGCGCAGTGCCCCGGCGAAGTGACGAGCACCGCGCACGTCGACAGTCTCAACCCGAGCGTCGTCCTGACGACGAACGACGCGTGCGAAGGCGCGACCGTGACGGCGCACTTCACCGGCAAGCCGCCTTTCCGCGGACGCTGGCTGCCGGGCGAATGGTTCGACACGAACGAGTCGACGCTCACCACCACCGTGCCGATCGGCTGGTCGTTCATCTCCGTCGAGCATCTGACGGACGCCTACTGTCCGGACGGCGGCGAAGGCGTGACCTCGAACACGATCGCCCTTCGCGCGCATCCGGAGACGTGGATGGATCCGGGCCCGGTCTGCATCTCTTCGACGCCCGGATACGCGCGAGTGAATTTCACCAGCGACCGGGAACCGTGGTCCGTGCAGTGGTCGGATGGAGTCGTGTCGACCCAGACGCAGCGCGGCTGGCCGTTCGTCCTGCGCGATTTCCTGAGCACGAAGTGGAACGACACCATCGAGATCGCGCGCGCGTGGGATGCGACCTGCGAAGCGGTGGTCAAAGACAAGGTCGTCAATCTCACGTACCGGCCCGCGCCGCGGATCGACAGCACGGACGTCACGACCTGCATGAATGGAACGATGAAGGTGGCCCTGCAGGCGAACGCGCCGCTGCATCCCGACACGATCCTCACCTGGTCCGCCACGAACGCGGAGATCCTCAGCGGCCAGGGCACGCGCGAGATCACGGTGAAAGCGACGCAGCCCGGCTGGACCGCGCGCGTCGCGGTGCAGGCGACGTTCCCCGATGGCTACTGTTCTGAGGGACGGGCCGACAGCATCGGCGTCTACGTCGCCACGCCGCCGCAAGTGACGAACGCCGTGGCCGAGCCTACGACGATCAAGGCCGGCGGCGAGACCGCGATCAAGTTCACGCTCGCCGGCGACGTCGAGCACTTCACGCTGCACACGACCGACGCCGCGCGCGAGAGCGACATCGACATGCTCCACGGCGGCTGCAACACCCAGCGCGTCTGTTCGTTCCCGTTCAAAGACACGCACGGCCCCGGCAACGTGACGGTGCAGATCTTCTACGGCGGCCACTGCAACGGAAATCCGCCGCCCGCGTCGGTCTCATTCACGGTGACGCCATGAAAAAGGCGATCGTCCTGTGCGCGCTGCTCTTCGCGCATCCGCTGCATGCGGCGAACGACTGCGCGAAAACGATGTCCGCGCCGCTCTTCGCGTGCAGGAACGGCAGGGCCACGGCCGCCGTGCCGGAGCTCGCGGACGCGATCTACAACTGGACCGTCGAAGGCGGAACGATCATCGGCGGCGCGGGCACGCCGCGCGTCGAGATCGCGCTCACGAACGCGCCGCAGGCGTCGCTCACCTGCACGATCACGACGCACGACTGCACGAGCGTCGTCACCGGGATCATCAGCGTCCGCGATCCGCTCGTCCTCGCCTCGATGAACGGACCGGCATCCGTCGATCAGAACGCGCCCGTGACGCTGACGTGGAGCTACGGCGGCACGACCACGCCGTCGTCGCAGGTGCTGACCGGCGATGCCTTCCCCGAGCCGGTCGTGCTCTCCGCATCGGAGCGCAGCTACACGTTCACGCCGCAGAGCAGCGGCATGAAGACGATCGATCTCCTCGCGAGCTATGCGACCGCGGTCGCAGGAACACAGCCGGCGACGGGCGGCAAGCGCCGCTCCGCGGGACGCAGCACCGTCGGCGCGACGGCGTGTCCCGACGCGCGTGCGGGCGTGAAAGTCGAAGTGCGCGGCTGCCTCGTCGCGCGCCCGCGCATCAACGCGCCGACCTCCACCTTCGCCGGGATGAATTTCGACGCGTCGACGACACTCGGCACCGGCGAGACCGCGCACTGGAGCGCCACCGGCGCGACGGTTCTCTTCGCGGAAGGCGATCACGTGCGGCTGCGCGCCGATCAGGAAGGCACCGCGAAGCTGACCGTGCGCATCGAGCGCGAGCCGGCGTGCTTCGCCGAGTCGACGGCGAACGTCAGCGTGCGGCCGCGCTCCGAGGCCTGTCCTGTGACGCCGAGCGCGAAAGTGGAGCTCCTCGAGCAGACCTGCGATCGCGCGACGCTCAAGGTCACGTTCACCGGACGCGCGCCGTTCCGCGCGCGGTGGAGCGACACCGGGGCGCCGTTCACCTCGTTGACCGACACGCTCACGCGCGAGGTGACGAAGTCCGGCACGTACACGCTCTTCGACTTCAGCGACGACGCGTGTCCCGGCACGGTCACGGGAGCGGTACCGTACGAGCGCTACCTTCCGGGCGTGAAGCTCGAGACCGTCGGCGGCAAGTGCACGAACGCGAAGATCGTGGCGAAGTTCACCGGCCAGGCGCCGTTCACCGGCAAGTGGCGCGGCGGCGAGTGGTTCACGACCAGCGCGTCGCAACTCACCATCGACAATCCCTCCGTCGGCTCGTATCAGCTGGAAGTGCTGCGCGACTCGCGCTGCCCGGTGAACGACGCGGTGAGCGAGACCGTGCAGATCCTGCAGCCGGCTCCGGTCGCGCGCATGGTCGACCGCTACTGCCAGTACTACCCCGCGCAGGCGCCGTCGACTCCTACCGTGACGGTGGTGTTCGATTCGAACATGGCCCAGCCGCCGTACAAGGTGTGGTGGTCGGACGGAGTGGTCACTTCGAGCGACATTCCGATCCACGCGCGCTACGACACTTCGCTGCAGATCGGCCAGACGAAGAGCTACGAGATCACGCGCGCGGCCACCGGCCAGTGCGAGGCGCTCGTGCCGGTGCGTACAGCCCTCAGCAGCTTCCGCCCGCCGGCGCAGATCGATACGTCGAAGACGCAGCGCGTGGTCTGCGTGAATGCGGTCGGACAGGCCGCGCTCAGCTACGTGCCGCCGGGCGCGCAGCTCGTCTGGGCAATCCTTCCCGCCGGCCAGGTGCTCAGCGGACAAGGCACCTCCGCGATCACCTACAGCGTGCCGCAGCCGGGCGACGTGAAGGTGCAGGCCACGACGCAGTATCCGGACGGTGCCTGCTCGTCGTCGAATTCGTACGAGACCGTGCTGTGCATGGCGCCGTCGAGCGTCACCGACTACCGCGCCGACTCGCCGACGATGAAAGTGAATACGTCCGTGAACGTGCGCTTCACCCTCGGCAATGTCGAAGGCTGGTGCGTCGTCCCCAACCGCACCGGCGGCATCACCCTGCACGGCTGCCCCAACGGCCAATGCAGCGCCACGTTCACCGACACCATCAGCCAGCCCGGCAAAGTGCGCCTCGAGCTCCAGTACTCCAATCACTGCGACACGCACTACAAGACCGCCGCGGTCGAAGTGACGATCGAGCCGTGAGATTTTCGGTTGCGCGGTTACGCAGTTGCGCGGCCGAGCAACCGCGTGACTGCGCAACCGCGCAACCGTTTCGTTAGGGCACCAACATTGCCCGATGCGCCCGCCCCCGCACTCGCGATACGATTCCTCGCATCCCGAGCATGCAACACCACCGCGGTGCGCTGTGCAGCATCGTGCCCCCGCACATGCTGCGGACTCTCTCCGAGCGCGGCGATGACGACGATCGCCGCCGTGCGATCGCTGCGCTCGAATGGTCGCAGCAGCCTCGCACCGAGCGCGCGGCGCTGGTGATGATCGCCGGCCCCGTGATTCTTCCGCCGATGCGCAAGCGCCGCACGGTGTACGACGCACAGCACGACAACGAGCTGCCCGGCGTCATCGCCCGCGGCGAAGGCGCGCCGCGCACGCGCGACCTCGCCGTCAACGAAGCCTACGACGGCGCGGGCCGTACGTACGATTTCTATCGCCGCGTCTACGGCCGGCGCTCCGTCGACGATCACGCGCTGCGCCTCGACTCCACCGTGCACTTCGGCGACGCGTTCAACAACGCGCACTGGAACGGGCGGCAGATGGTCTACGGCGACGGCGACGGCAAGTACTTCCGCCGCTTCACGAGCGCGCTCGACGTGATCGCACACGAGCTCACGCACGGCGTGACGCAATACACGGCGGGCCTCGCGTACAGCGGACAGTCCGGCGCGCTCGCCGAGCATTTCTCCGACGTCTTCGGCGTGCTCGCGAAGCAGTACTGGTCGCGCCAGACCGCCGCGCGCGCGGACTGGGTCATCGGCGCGGGACTCTTCACGAATCGCGTGAACGGCGAAGGCATCCGCTCGCTGAAAGCGCCCGGCACCGCGTACGACGATCCCGTCCTCGGAACCGATCCGCAGCCCGATCACATGCGCGGCTACGTCCGCACCGCGGGCGACGATCGCGGAGTGCACGTCAACTGCGGCATTCCCAATCACGCCTTCTACCTCGTGGCCACGCTCCTCGGCGGACGCGCATGGGAGACCGCCGGCCGCATCTGGTATCACGCGCTCACGAACGACCTCGGCCCGCGCGCACAGTTCCGCCATTGCGCCGACGCCACGTGGCGTGCCGCGGGCGCACTCTTCGGCGCCGGCAGCGCGCCGCAGGAAGCCGTGCTCGCGGCGTGGAAGAGCGTCGGCATCGAAGTCTCGGCAGCGCTCCTCCGCGAAGGTCCGCGCCTGCCCGTGCGCGATCGGCGCATCCAGCTCGACGTCTTCGAGCCGATGACCGCCGGCGCCGAGACGCCGCACTTCGTCAGCTAGCCCTTTGGACTGCGGCAGCTTGCTGCCGCTTTGTCACAGCGGAGGCCGCAGCCTCCGCTCCGCCGCCCGCGGCGGCTGCGGCCGCCGCTGTGGAAAAGCGGCGGCAAGCCGCCGCAGTCCAAAAAGTCAAAATTCTGATTGATGAAATCAACCGCTGGCATCGCGAACCAACGACGTGGCATCGCGAGGTAACGTCCCTTACCTTTTTAATCAACCGCGTTGCATCGGAAGTCAACGACGTGGCATCGCGATGCCAGTGTTTGACTTTTCGATGGAAGCCGCGTGGCCTCGGAAAGTCACGGACTTGACTTCATAAATCAACTCCGCTGACTTAAAAGCCCACGGCGTTGATTAAAAAGGTAAGGGACGTTAGCTCGCGAGGTAACGACGTTGATTTAAAAGTCCACGGCGTGACTTCTCGATGCCACGACGTGGGTTCGCGAGGTAACGTGCTTACCTTTTTAATCAACCGCGTCGCATCGGAAGTCAACGACGTGGCATCGCGATGCCAGCGGCTGACTTTTTACTTCGCCCGCCGCCCCGTCATCACCGTCGTCGCCGCCAGGCCCATGTACACCGCCGCCGCCGAATACGCGGCCGTTTTGCGTCCCAGCGAAAAGCGGCTCTTCACGCGGCTGGTGATCGAGCTTGCGGCGAAGGCCCAGCAGGAATCGGTGATGACGGCCAGGCTCACGAACAGCACGCCGAGCACGAGCGCCTGGCGCGCCGCGGGCGCGGCGGGGTCGATGAACTGCGGGAGGAACGCGAGGAAGAAGAGCGCAGTCTTCGGATTGAGGATGTTGACGAGGAAGCCGTCGCGGTAGATGCGCCAGAACGATTTCGCGTCGAACACCGGCGGCGGCAGCTGCGGGTCGGCGGGCGTATGAGCTTCGCGCAGCTTCTGCACGCCGAGGAAGAAAAGATAAAGCGCGCCGCCGTAACGGAGGTACTGCATCGCGGTCGCGGAGCGCGCGACGAGGAGCGAAAGCCCGGCCACGGATGCGAGCACGTGAACGAGTCCGCCGCTCGCGACGCCGAGGACGGACGCGATTCCGGCGGAGCGTCCCTGCGTCGCGCTGCGCGTGACGATGTAGATCACGGCGGGACCCGGCATCGCGAGAAGAAGGAGCGCGGCGGCGATGAAGGAGACCATCCACAAAATAATACCGGCTCTGCCCGTCAATCGTGGATAATGTTATTCGTATCATGCGAACAGTTATTTTCGCGTTCCTCCTCGCCCTTTTGCCGCTGTCGGCCATCCGGGCGCAGTGCTCCGAGGCCATCGGCAGCGACGTCGATCGCGACGGCGTCGACGATTTCTGCGACGCGTCGTATCTTTCGCCGTTCGTGCCGCCGTCGCCGCATCCCGGCTATGGCCCGAAGCGGATCCTCGTCGCGCACTTCAAGTTTCCCGGGGAAGCGCCGCCGTACGACAGCGAGGAGACGCGAGCGCGGCTCATGGGCTCGCATCCATTTTCGGTCGCGCAGTTTTACTCCGAGATTTCGTACGGCGCGACGTCGCAGACGTACGACATTCGCCCCTGGGTCGACCTGCCGCACGAACGCATGTTCTACGAGATGAACGATCAGACGGGAGACCGGCTGGTCCGCGACGCGCTGTCGTATGTCGCCGGTCATTACGAGCTGCAGGGGATCGATGCCGTGGTGCTGAATGTCATCCCGCTCAATGGCAACTTCCCTGGAATCTACGCGTATTTGCCGCCGGGGCTCCCGATCGCAGACTCGGGCTATGAGCTGCCGGTCGCGGTGCTGACGGGTGATGCCTTCGGTGCCTATTCCGGAAACGCCAGTCACGAGATCGGGCACACCTACGGGTTCCGGCATTCGTCGGAGCTGTTGTGCAAGACGTGGCGGTATGGGATTCCCGCGACGCTGACCGATCCCTTTTACAACGAGCAACCGTGCGAGATCGCCGGCAATGATCGCAATGCGGCCATTTACGGCTACGCCGCGTACGACATGATGGGCAATCTGCGCGGACATCCGAACTCCTCGCTGAAATGGCAGGCCGGATGGCTGAAACCCGCACAGTTGAAGGAAGCACCGTCCAGCGGCACCTTCACGCTCGACGCCTACGAAACGGCGTCGGAAGGCGCGAAGGCGATTCGCATTCCGTACGGTCCCGACGAGAATGGGCAGCCCGTCGATTACTGGATCGAATATCGAACGAAGCCGCCGGTCGATCTCGACACGCACGCGCCGCGCACCGACTTTCCCTCCGACCGCATGTTGATCTGGACCCGCTTCCAGGTCGCCAGCGCGTGGCAATCCTCCACCTTCATGTTCCTCACGCCCGGCACGACCGCGCCGTTGCAGCCGGACGGAATGCAACTGCCGCCAGGCGGGACGTTCTTCGATCCCTATCGCGGATTCCGCGTGACGCGCCGTGCCGGCAGTGCGGTCGAAGTCGAACGATCGGATCTGCGATTCGAGCCGGCGCTCGGAATTCGCCTCGGACCGGACCTCGCCCGCGAAGTGCGCGTCGTGAATGCAGGCGATCGAACCGTCACCTTCGGCGAGACGCGATTGAAAGGCCGCGTGCCGACGGCGTTCAAGATCGAGACGGATGGCTGCGTTGGAAATGCGTTGCCGAAAGGTGCCGAGTGCCGTGTCACGGTGCGATCGCAGCGTGTGCCGGGAAGCACGGACATCACGCGCGCACATCTCGAATTCATCACGGACGATCCATTGTGGCTGACGCCGACGATCGGACTCGTCAGCGAGCCTTCCGAGATCAGCGATACGCTGCCGCGGGCGCCGACCGTTGGAACGCCGGTCGTGGGTGTCACGAGCGTGAGCGTGCCGTTCACGCCGCAATCGACCGGTACCGGAACGCTGGTGAGCTACACCGCCGTCTGCACCGGCGGCATCGCGAACACCGGCACGAGCTCGCCGATCACGGTCTCCGGCCTGACATCCGGCGTGCCGACGCGGTGCGTGGTGAAGACGACGACGAGCCTCGGCGACAGCGCCTGGTCCGCGCCTTCGGCACCGGTCACGCCGCTGTACGGGCCTCGGCGGCGCTCAACGCGCTCGTAGCTTTTTGGGAAGTCTGATGCGTGTCATCCCGAGCGGAGCGAGGGATCCCCTGATTCGGGGGATTCCTCGCCGTCTACGCGGCTCGGAATGACACATTAATCAGCGCGTCTTCAGTAGCTCTTTCGCGACGTCCGCCACCGGCCGCTTCTTGCCGTCCACCTCGTAATTGAGGCGGCGCATCGCCGCGTCGTCGATCGTGTTGCGCAGCGATTCGATCGCGGCGGCTGCGCCGCGGCAGCGCTCGTCGAGATCGGTGCGGTGGACGACGACGGCGTCATACCGCGGGAAGAAGTGCTTGTCGTCGTCGAGAACGAGGAGGCCGAGGGAGTCGATGAGGCCGTCGGTGGAATTGCCGGCGATGAGATCGACCTCGCCGGCGGCGAGCGCCTTGTAGGTGAGGCCGAGGTCCATCGTGCGCGGCGCGTGCGCGAACTGCAGGCCGTACGTGCGTTGCAGGCCGGACCAGCCATCGGGACGCTCGGTGAATTCGTAGCCGAAGCCGGGTTGATACGTCGCCGCGACTTTGGCGAGATCGGAGATCGTGCGCAGGCCGGCGTCCTTCCGGACGATCATCGCGAACGTGTTGTTGAAGCCGAGCGGCGGTGACCAGCGCAGGCCGCGTTTTGCGTATTCGTCGACGACGTTCGCCTTCGGCTGTTTGAGAATCGCCGTGAGTGCGGTGCCGGAGTATTCGACGTACGCGTCGATCGCGCCGGAGCGGATCGCGGAGTCACACACGAACGTGCCGCCCATGTTGAGGCGGCGATCGACCGTACAGCCCGCGGCTTCGAGCTTCTGCGCGAGCAACTCGCCGAGAAGCACGGACTCGGTGAAGTTCTTCGAGCCGACGACGATCGGACGCTTCTCGCTGCACGAGAGGAGAAGCAACAGCACAACGATCCAACGTTTCATGCTTCCCCTCTCCGATGCGCGAAGTAGCGCTCCACCTGCGTCAAGACGACGTCCGCGGCAATCGCGAGCAGCGCCGCCGGCAACGCGCCGGACAGAATCAGCCGCGTGTCCACCATCGACACGCCGCGAAAGATGAGCGTGCCGAGTCCGCCGCCGCCGATGGCGGCGGCAATCGTGGCCACGCCGATCGCGGTGACGGCGGCGATGCGGATGCCGGCCACGATCGCCGGCGTCGCAAGCGGCAGCTCCACTTGCCACAAGAGCTGCCGGTCGGTCATCCCCATCGCCGTCGCCGCTTCGCGTACGTGAGGATCGACGCGCTCGAGTCCGACCAGCGTGCTGCGCACGATCGGCAGCAACGAATAGAGCACGAGCGCCACGATCGCCGGACGCGCGCCGATCCCGCCGATCAGCGGCAGCGGGATGAGAAAGCCGAACATCGCCAGCGACGGAATGGTCTGCACGATGTCGGTGATGCGCAGCGCGATGCCGCCCATGCGGCGGCGCCGATGCGCGAACGTTCCGAGCGGCACGCCCGCGGCGATGGCGATCGCCACCGCGATCGCGACGATCAGCAGATGCTCGCCGGTGAGCCGCAGCAGCTCGCTCATGCTTCGCTTTCGTGGCGCCGGGACGGCGCCTGACCAGCCGGCGAGACGCCGGCGTTCCCAACTTCGACGAATCGTCTCACGAGCGGATGCTCGTGCGTCATGAATGCCTCGGACGTCGTCTCCACGACCACGCGTCCTTCATCAAAGAGAACGATGCGCTTCGCGATGCGCAGCGCTTCGCGCACGTCGTGCGTCACGAAGACGAGCGTGGAGGCGCGCATCTACTCCCTCGAACAGCGTCTGCAACTCCGCGCGGATCAACGGATCGAGCGCCGAGAACGGCTCGTCGCACAGCACGATCTCCGGCGCGGCGATGAGTGCGCGCGCGATGGCGACGCGTTGCTGTTGTCCGCCGGACAGCATGCGTGGGAAACGCGGGCCGAAGTTCTCGAGCTCCAGTTCGAGAAGCAGGCGCTCCGCTTCCGCGCGCGTCCGTTCTTCCGGCCAGCCGAGGAGGCGAGGGACGGTGGCGACGTTGTCGAAGACGGTGCGATGCGGAAAGAGCGCGGGCTGCTGCATGACGTAGCCGATGCGGCGGCGCAGCGACGGCAGCGTGTCCTGCGCGATCGGCGCGCCGTCGACGAGCATCTCTCCTGATGACGGCGCGATCAGTCCGTTGATCACTTTCAGCGCCGTCGTCTTGCCTGCGCCGCTGCGTCCGAGAAACGCGACGCGCTCGCCTTTGCCGATGGTGAGCGTGATGTGATCGAGAATCGCGTTTCCGCCGCGGAGCACGCTGACGTCGCGATAGTCGATCATGCGAGAGCGGCGGGCGCGTATGCATCGATCCACGCGCGGAACTCATTCGCCGGCAGCGGCGCGCTGATGAAATAGCCCTGCGCCATGTCGCATCCGAGGTTCTTCAAAATCTGCCACGCCTCCGCGCTTTCCACGCCTTCGGCGATCACGCGCAGCCCCATGTTATGCCCGAGCTCGATCGTCGAGCGCACGATCACGATGTCGTCGTTCGCCGCCGTGCGCAGGTTCAGCACGAACGACTTGTCGATCTTCAGCTCGTCCACCGGCAATCGCTTGAGATGCGCGAGCGACGAGTAGCCGGTGCCGTAGTCGTCGATGGCCAGCGTCACGCCGCGATTCTTGAGATCGCGCAGGATCCGCAGCGCGTACGCCGGGTCTTTCATCACCGCGCTCTCCGTGATCTCCAGCACGAGTTTCGACGGCGGCAATCCGACTTCGGAGAGCAACCCGCTGATGTACGTCGGCAGCTCCGCGTCGAACAGATCGAGCGCGGAGAGATTCACCGCCACCGTGAGGCCGAGGCCGGCCGCGTTCCATTCGCCGCAGTCCGTGATCGCTTTCCGCAGCACCCAATGCGTGATCATCCCGATGTTGCCCGACTGCTCCGCGAGCGGGATGAACTCGTCGGGCGCGAGCCGTCCATGCACGGGATGTCGCCACCGCACGAGCGCCTCGGCGTGAATGGCGCGGCCGGTGCGGACGTCGATTTTCGGCTGGTAATGCAGATCGAGCTCGTCGCGCGCGATCGCGTGGCGCAGCTCGGAGAGGATGGCCAGGCGGCGCAGCGAATGCTCGTCGCGTCCCGGCTCGTAGATCGCGTACGCGGTGTGATTCTTCTTCGCGTCGTACATGGCGATGTCGGCGCGTTTCATCAGCGTCGCCGCGTCCTCGGCGTGCATCGGGTAGAGCGCGATGCCCATGCTGCCGTTCACTTCGATCGAGACGCCGCCGAGGTGGAACGGCGTCTCGAGCGTGGCGTCGATGCGCTGCGCGAGATCGTGCGCCTGCGACGGATCGGCGGCGAGAAACGTGACCGCGAACTCGTCGCCGCCGAGGCGCGCGACGGTGTCGCTTCCGCGCAGCGTCTGGCGCAGGCGCCGCCCGATCTCGATGAGCAGATCGTCGCCGAAGTGATGGCCGAGCGTGTCGTTGATCTCCTTGAAGCGATCGAGATCCATCATGATCATTCCGACGAGGCTCTTGTTCCGCTTCGCCTGCTCGATCGCATGCGCCAGTCGGTCGAAAAACAGCGTGCGATTCGGCAGTCCGGTCAGGCTGTCGTGCGTCGCCTGCAGGCGGATCTGCTCCTCGCGCTCGGCGATGGCCGTGCGCATGCTGCCGAACGCGTTCGCGAGCTGGCCGATCTCGTCCTTCTGGCGGATCTCGAGCGTGGGCGTGTAGTCGCCGCGCTCGATCTTCTGCGCTTCGTGCGCGAGCCGCTGCAGCGGGCTGGTGACGCCGCGCGCGAAAAAGTACGCGGCGATCACGGCGACGATCAGCGCCAGCGTCGACAGCCCGAAGATCTGCAGCTCGAGCTGGCGATACGGGCGGCGCGCCTCTTCGATCGAGCGCTGCAGCAGCATTTGGATCGGCGAGCGATCGGCGGTGATGAGCGGATGCAGCAGCACCTGGTACGAGTCGCGCCCGATCTCGACCGTTGTCCCGCCGCGCGTCTCGCGCATCTGCGCGACCAGCTCGCTCCGCTCCTCCTGCCGCAGCGTCGAGACCATCAGCGGATTCTCCGCGGACGGATTCCACAGCGAAACGTCGAGCGACGTCAGGCGCCGCACTTCAAGCAGCGTCGCCTCGTCGATCGGGAATCCCATGCACACCCACGCGATCGGCGTCGGCGCGAGGATCGGCACGGTAACGAGCTGATAGGGACGCCCGTCGAGCAACACGATCGCCGCCGATTCGCCGCGCCGCTCCGCTTCGCGGACGAGCGACGGCAGCGGGAACGGGCGCGCAACGTACCGCCCATCGAGCGTGTCGGCGACGACGGCACCGTTGAGAGAAATGAGGAACACCGCGTTCGCCTGAATGCGGTCGCCGTGATTGCGCAGCGCGGAGGTGATGGTCGGCCGGTCCGCGGAGGCGATGGCGTCGCGGAACGCGAAGTCTCCCGCGAGCGCGCGGACGGCGAGCAGCAGCATCCGTCCGCGGACGTTCAATGTCCGATCGAGCACGTTGCTGCCGACGTCCAGCTCGTGCTTGACGCTGATGCGCATCGTCCGCTCGCCCGCGACGTGCACGGCGATCAGCGTCGCCGCCTGCAGCAGCACGAGCACCGCGACGGTGAGATAAACGAGCTTCGCCTGGAAGCTGCGCATTCGCTATTTTCGAACTACGACCACAAGGTCTTTCGACTCCGCGCCGCCGAGCGTCAGCGGCGTCGGCGCCGGCTCGGCCGCCATTCCGGGATACCAGACGCGCAGCGAGTATCTGCCCGCGCCGACGGACGACAGCTCCGCGCGTCCATTCTTCTTCGTCGTCGCGAAATGCGGCGTGTCGACGATCACGATGTACGCGCTCATCCGGTCGTGAATGCTGCAGCCGAGCGTCACCACGCCCTCGCGATCGAACACCACCGGATTCGTGGGTGTGCCTTTGTAGAGCGGAATCTGGAATTGCTTCGCCGAGGAGAACGAGTAGACCTGATGGCGGATGTCGTCGCTGTTCGGGAAGCGCACCGCGGTGCCGACCTGAACCGGCAGGACGTGCGGGACGAACGTGCGGTTGATCTGATCCATCACCGCGTTCTTTTTCGCCAGCGGCAGCGCGCGTCCTTCCGGTACCGCGTACACCACCGCATCGGCCACGGCGCCGCCGCGCGCATCGCGCACCGTCACCGTGACGGTCGCGGCGCCCGTGGTTGCGGCAAGAGAAAGAAAGAGCACCAACGAGAGAGCGCGGGACATGTTGCAAGAGTCAAGCGCAACCGGACACGTGCAGATTCCCCGGGCGATCAAGGGAAGCTGTAACGTAACTCGACGATCACGCGCTGCTCGTCGCCGGTCGTGCTGAGCTCGATGCCGGGACGCAGCCGGCCGGGCGGCGTCCAGAGATAGGCGAGCGTCAGCGCGCGATCGTGGGTCGCGGCGCGGAACGAGTCGCCGCGAATCGTGGCCCGTCCGCGATTCCAGCGTCGCGACACGAGCACGTAGCTCGCGCGCAGGTCGGTCGTGAACTTCGTCCCTTCGACGATCAGGAACGTCGGCCCCCATCCGCTTTCCGCGGCGAACGTCCAATCGCCTTTCGTGTACTCGGCGCTGAGGATGTCGAAGCGCGTGCCCCAGTTGAAGAGCCGGCCGTATTCGAGACCGTCGCCGCGATTGTCGATATGCGTCAGCTGCACGAGCGCGTTCGCGCCGATCCATGCGCCGCGCGCGGCCCAGCCGAGGTGACCGTCATTCTCCGCGGAGACGGACGTGAAGTACTCGGCGTCGACGGGAATCCATTCGCCGAGGGTGATCCAATGATCGCGAAGCGAGAAACCGCGTGCCGGCGGAATCGCGCCGAACGTGTCGTTGCCGCGATAGAGCGTCGCGCCGGCGGTAAGGCTGCCGTGCGTGTACGCGGCGTCGATGCCGATCGGACGAAACTCTTCGCCGAGCCAGCTGTTCAGCGCCGACGGCGTGATCGTGTACGCCGTCTCCCAGAGCGCGTCGACGTTCTCGCGCGACGACGGGAAGAAGAACGCGCCGGCGCGGAGGCGCAGGCGGTCATTGCCGGGACGGAAATTCGCGTCGAGATACGCCTCCGCGATTCCGACGTGACCGCGGCGCGCGTTCGCATCGTCGCTGCGCGCCAGGAGATGCACGTGTGCGCCGAGGAACGGCGAGGGCGTCCAGTCGATGCCCGCGTGCAGTTGCGCGGAGAGTTGTTTCTCGTACAGCGGACCGTGTTCGTTGCCGTTCGATGCGCGCAAGAGCGCGAAGCCGCTCCATTGCCAGGCGTCGGCCGCATTTGCAGCAGACGCAAAAAGAAAAATGACGATTGCTGAAGCGGCCCGCACTTCACGAAGGATCGCACAAATGTCAGGTCTGCCGGACATGCAGTGTCGGAGAAGCCTGACGCACGAACGACGCGTCCTCTCTACGACGAGTGCGAAAAGTGCGGCGCACCGGTTGCGCTTAGCAGCGGCCCGTGCGCCTCCTCGCCATCACCGCTCTCGCTGCACGGATCGTCTTCATCTTCCTGTGGCGGATCGACTCGGATGAACCGCAGCACCTGCACATCGCCTGGGCGTGGACCCGCGGCCTCGTGCAATACCGCGACGTCTTCGATCCGCACTTTCCGCTGCTGCATCTCCTCTTCGCGCCGCTGCTGTACATCGTGCCGGAGAGCTCGACGGCGTTGTTCGTCGCGCGCCTCGCGATCCTGCCGTTTGCCGTCGGATGTTCGTGGCTGCTCTACAAGCTCGCGCAGCCGCTGATCGGCGACCGCGGCGCCGCCGTCGCCGCGATCGCGTTCAGCGTGATGCCGCCGTGGCTTCCGAAGAGCGTCGAGTTCCGCAACGACACGCTCTGGATCTTCTTCTGGCTCGCCGCGCTCCTCTTCTTCAACCGGCGCCGCCCGTTCCTCGCGGGCGTGATGGCCGCGCTCTGCATCCTCGCATCCGTCAAAGCACTGCCGTTACTCGCGGCGCACGCCCTCGCGGAACGCCGGCGTCCCGCCGGCTGGCCCGCCGCCGTCCTCGGCGGCGCCATCCCTCTGCTCGCCGTCGCGCTCTTCTTCGCCGCCCAACACGCCCTCGGCGAAATGCTCCATCAGACGCTCTTCTTCGGCACGTCGATCCCCGTCCATCCCGCGCGCCGAGTCGGCGGCGCGCTCGCCTTCGTCGCCATCGCTCCCGTCGTCGCGCGGGCGAAGCAGTGTCACCTCGCGCAGGTCGCGCTCTTCTATCCGCTGCTGCTGCTCTGCTTCTGGCCGAAGATCACGCCGCGCGAGTTTCTGCCGCTCGTCGTGCTCGCGGCTCTCGCGATCGGCACCATTCGCCTCGCGCCGGCGATCGCGTTCGCGGCTGCTCTAACGTTGAGCGTTCTGTACGCGCGTCTCTGGCGTCCCGCCGATGACGCGCGCCCGCGCTTCCTCGATCAGGCCGTCGCGCTGACGCAGCGCAACGAATACGTCCTCGACATGAAGGGCGATGCGGTCTTCCGCCGCCGCCCCGTGCGCTGGCTCTACGAAAACGTCCAGCACACGCTCATCGATCGCGGCCCCGAGGAGATTGCCGCGCGGCGATGCTGCGTCGCCGTTCGCGACGCCGACCTCATCCCGCCGCGCACCCGAGCGTTTCTCAATCGGCACTTCATCGATCGCGGAGAGCTGCGCGTCTGCGGCGCGGTCGCGAAGGACGGCGCGTTCACCATCGCCGTCCCGCAGACCTACGCCGTTATGGCGCGCGACCCGTCGCGCGTCGTCCTCGACGGCGCTCCGTATCGCGGCCCGCGATTTCTCGCTGCAGGAAAACACACGCTGATCGCGCCTGAACAGGACGTGACCGTCATTTGGTGGCGCGCAGCGATCAAGGGGGATATGTGAACAAAAGGGTTTGGTGGTTGGTGGTTGGGTTGGGGAAGGGCGTCATCCTGAGTCGGCGAAGCGCGACGAAGGATCTCAAACTGCGAACCCCGTCGTCATTTCGAGATCCTTCGCCGTCTCCGCGGCTCAGGATGACGGGAATCGTTCTCCCAACCCCCATCCCCCAACCCCTATCCACGCGCTGACCGCGCTGATCGTGTGTCTCGCGACGTTTCCAGCTCACGCGCAAACACTCCGCACGTTCGCGGGTGGTACCAGCACGCGTTGGAACACGATCGGCCATCACGGACACGATCAAGCAGCCATCTGCATCACCGACGAATGCGACGCCGATGATTTCGCGCGCGCGAATCTCGACGACTCGATCGGGTTCCGGGCCGGCATCGAGCGCGATCTCTGGAGCGCGGGGGCGTTGCATCTCGTCGGCGGGAGCGACGTGAGCATCGGGCATACGGAGTACAACCTGAGCCAGCGCGATTTCTCGATCGTCAGCGCGACGGCGTTCGGCGGCGCGGACGTGCAGCTCGGCGGCGTGCGCATCGGCGCGCGCTACGGCGCGGGCGGCTACGCGACGACGAACGCGCAGCAGTCGGGGCTCATCCGCTATCTCGAGCTCGCCGCCACCGCGGGACCGGTCCGCATCGCGCGCCGCGACTTCGGGCGCATGCGCGACATCTCCATCATGCTCGTCAGCAGCGACGCCACGCCGCGCTGGGAATTCTCCGCCGCGACCGGCACGACGATGCCGGGAGCCGGTGCGGGCGGCGATCGCAAGCTGCGCAGCACCGCGCTCAATCGCATGACCGCGACGCGCGGGCATTTCGAACTGTCGTGGACCTCGACCGCGCACGAGTCGTCCGAGCCGTCGATCTTCCGCGGCTACGACGGCAACTTCCGCAGCAAGACCATCAATGGATACGGACTCGCGTTCACGCGCTCGCACGCCTGGACCGACGCACTCTCGATGCGATGGTCCGGCGGCGTCGAGGTCGCCGACTGGCGCGACGAGCACCGCCTCCTCACGCGAAACGGCGAAGAGCTCGTCGCCGGAGTCGAGCTCGCGTTGACCGCCGGCGCCGCCGTTCGCCTCCGGCTCCAACCGCGCCTCGCCTTCGAGACCTCGCTCCAGAAGCTCTACTGGCGCGGCATCGACCTCGGCGAGCTTCGCTGGACGGCCGGAATTGTGTTGACGCGCTGACCTCGGAACGCCGCCGTCCCGGCGGCTGGTCAGGCGGCGTCCCGCCGCCTCGGGCCGGCGAGACGCCGGCGGGCCAGCCGGCGAGGACGCCGGCGTTCCGGGGCGGGAATTGTGTTGATCCGGTGAACTGTCAGGAAAACCCAACACACCCTGTCTGGTTTGTCCTACACTGTCCTCCCCGTCCGATCATGTCCATATCAACCAACTCCAGCATATTTAACAACTTACCAAAACCTTCGACCTGGCACCCGGCTCGCCCTGAGCACGCCCCCGGAGGTCTTATGCGCCGTATCCCCTTGCTCCTTTTTGCTTTCTGCTTTCTGCCTTTTGCTTTCGCGCAAGCGCAGGACGCGCGCTTCTTCATCGAGCGCATCGAAGTCCGCAACGCGCATCGCGTGTCGTCGCAGCTCATCGCGCGCGAGACGCTGTTGCGCGAGGGCGCGGAGTATTCGGAGGCCGATCTCTCCGCCGCATCGGCGCGCCTTGCGCGGTTGCCGTTCCTCCTCTCCGCCGACTTCGCGCTGGAGAAAGGGTCGGACCGCGGGCGGCACGTGCTCGTCATCAACGTGATCGAGACGAAGCCGTACTTCTACCTCGTCAATCTCAGTCCGACGATGTGGGACGACAGCCGGCGCACGGTCGACTACGACGTCGACTTCGGCACCGAGTCGAAAGACGCGGCCTTCGGCTTTCGCTGGTTCGTCGGCGGGCGCGGCATCGTGCACGCCGGCATCTCGGGGCGCCGCGACCGGCAGTCCTTCACGCAGGACTACACCACCGCCTCCGTCGGATACACGCAATACGATCTCTTCGGCACGCGCGCCTTCGCGACGGTGAACCTCCGCCTGCCGATCGACCAGGCCGGCAAGCTCTCGCCCGAGCTCGTCGTCGGCATGCCGCTCACCGCGAGTCAAACCCTGACGCTCGACTACGAAGACACCTACGCCCGCGACGAGAACGTGCGCGCGTACGACGGCAACACGTTCCGGAAGATGGACTCGCAGCGCCTGATCACGCTGGCCTGGGCGTACAACACCACGAACCAGCCGTTCGTGCCGACGCGCGGAACGATCATCCGCGTCGCGCCGCTGGTCTCGATGATGGACCGCTCGGCGTTCACGTCCGGCGGGGTATTCAGCGGCACGACCATTCCTCCGGCGGTCGGGTACTCGCAACATCGCAAGGGCTACGGAGTCGACCTCTCCGCGTCGCACTACTGGGAGCTCTCCGATGTCCACTCCGTCGTCGCAGGCGTGATGGGGGGATGGGCGCACGTCGAAGAGCACACGACCGGTGGGTTTCTGATCCCGCCGATCGTCGAGTGGAAGCCTTCGTACCAGATCCTTCGCGCCGGTTACTCGCGCAATCTCTGGCGCAACCCCTCGAAGAACGGCGACTCACGCGTCGAGATTGACGGACGCGTGGTCTGGACGCAGCGCGATGTCGAGCGCGGCGGCATCGTCTTCGGATCGACGCCGGACAATCTCGACACGTTCCAGCTCGCGGCGGGCTGGGTGCGGCGCAGTTCCTTCGGCACGTTGCGTCTCGGATTGGGTTACTCGTGGGGACACTACTGATCCGCGCATTCGTCCTCGCGGCGCTGTTGCCCGCGGCGGTGATCGCGGCGGAAAAGGCCCCCACATTCGTCGCCCAGCCGGGCCGCGTCGTCGCGGCGGTGCTGCCGGCGGCGCTGCTCTCCGATCGCGACGTGCAGCGGCAGATCGGCAGTGGACTCACGACCACGTTCGTGCTCGCGGCGAAGCAGCGCGATGCCGACCGCCGCGGCGGCGCGCGCATCGAGATCCGCTTCGACCTCTGGGATGAAGTGTGGATCGTGCGGCGGATCGAGTTCGATGGGAAAGAAGACCGCCAGCGGATCGCATCGCGCGACGCGCTGGAGAAATGGTGGTCCGCGCCCGTGCGCATGTTCGTCGCGACGGCGCAACGCGTCGCGCTCAACGTCACGCTCAGCGCGCTGCCGTTCTCGGCGGCCGAAGGCGAAGACGCGCGCGAGTGGATCTCGAAGTCGGGCGGCGTCGCTGCCACCGAGGGAGGATCGCCGCTGATGGCGGCCCTCATTGGAACGACCTTGAGCGCGAAGCCGATTCGCTCGTGGCGGTGGCAGACGGAGATCGTGTTCCGGTGAGCGGCGTGCGCTCCATCGGAGTGCTCGCCGTCGCCGTGGCCGGCGCCACGCTGCTCTTCTGGCTCGTCGTCCACGAAGTCTCCGGCCTCTGGCTCGACGTCGCGCTGCGCCCCGAAGTGCGGCAGGCGCTGCAGCGGTCGATGGAGGATCAGAAGCGGCTGCGCGCGCTCGATGCCGAGCATCGCGACACCTATCGCAAACAATTCGAGTCGACGAGCAAGCTGCTGCACCGGCTCGACGTCATCCGCATGAATCGCGAGCAGATGCTGCAGCGCTTCGAGCTGACGTTCGTCGCCATCTTCGCGCTCCTCGCCGCGATCGCCGCCGCCGCGGTGTGGACGCGCTATCGCCGCGCGCAACTCGTCGAGCAGCAGGAGTATCTCGAGCGCGTGTCGGTGCTGCAGGAGACCGCGCGGAGGCACGCGCACGAAACGAAAGGACCGCTCACCGCGGCGCGGCTCGAGCTCGAGCGCGCCGGCGATGCCGTGCGCCGCGCGGCCGCGCCGGAAGAAATCGCCGCGGCGCTGGAGAGCGCGTCCGACGAACTGGAAACGCTCGCGCGCATGACGCGCCAGCAGTCCTCCTTCGCCGCGATCGGCACTCCCGTTCTTCGCGAGCTGCCCCTCGGCAAGTTGATCGAAGAGTTCTGCGCGACGTTCGCGAACGCGTGGCCGCACGTGACGCTGCACTTCCGCGGCGGCGACGTCGTCGTCTGCGCCGACCGCGATCTGCTGCGCCAGGTGCTCGTCAATCTCTGCACCAACAGCGCGTTCGCGATCGAGGGAAGCGGGACGGTGACGTTCGCGATCGCGCGCCGCGGGCTCGACGTCATCGACAGCGGCAGCGGCATTCCGGAGTCGCTGCGCGCGCGCATCTTCGATCCGTACGTCACGACGCGCCGCACGGGCGAGGGGATGGGCCTCGGCCTTTCGATCTCGCGCAAGATCATGCTCGATCACCGAGGCGACCTGCTGCTCGTCGCGACGTCGGCTTCCGGAACGACATTTCGCCTGATGTTCGGAGAGACCGAATGCAGTTGATCCTGGTGGTGGAAGACGACGAGAAGATCGCCGCGAACGTGACCCTGCGGCTGCGCGAGGAAGGCTACGGCGTGGTGCGCTTTCGGCGCGCCGAGGATGGACTCGCGTATTTGAAGGACTCGATGAGCGTGCAGCCGGACATGGCGCTGCTCGACGTGCGGCTGCCGGGCATGAGCGGCATCGACCTGTTGCGCGTGGCCGGCGACGCAATGCCGCCGGCGATCGTGATGTCCGGCGAGGCCACGATGGCCGAGACCGTCGAAGCGCTCCGCCTCGGCGTGCACGATTTCATCGACAAGCCGTTCAGCCGCGAGCGTCTTCTGAAATCCGTGCGCAACTGTCTCGATCACGCGTCACTGCGCATGCAGGTGCGCGCGCTGCGCGAGCAGGGGCAGGAGATCGTCGGACGCTCCGAAGCGATCCAGGCCTTGCGTGAGGCGATCGACAAAGTCGCGCCGACGGACGCGCGCGTTTTGATTCGCGGCGAGAGCGGCAGCGGGAAAGAGCTCGTGGCGAATGCGCTTCATCGCCTCAGCAAACGCGCCTCGCGCACGTTCGTCCGCCTCAACTGCGCCGCGATCCCCGCGCATCTCATCGAAGCCGAGCTGTTCGGACACGCACGCGGCGCGTTCACCGACGCGAAGATCGCCAAGCGCGGGCTCTTCGAAGAAGCCGACAACGGAACGCTCTTCCTCGACGAGATCGGCGACATGGAGCCGGCGCTGCAGGCGCGTTTGCTGCGAGTGCTCGAAGACGGGCGCGTGCGCCGCATTGGCGAGACCACCGATCGCAGCGTGAACGTGCGCGTCATCGCGGCCACGCATCGCGACCTGCAGAACGGAAACGGGCAATTTCGCGAGGATCTCTTCTTCCGCCTGGCGAGCATCCCCATCGACGTCCCGCCGCTGCGCGAGCGGCGCGACGACGTCCCGCTGCTCTTCTCCACGTTCCTGCAGCACTTCTGCGCGCGCTCGCAGCGCACGCCGCTTTCCGTTCAGCCCGACGTGTTCGAAACGCTGAGCGCGTACGACTGGCCGGGCAACGTCCGCGAGCTCCGCAACGTCGCCGAGCGCCTCTCCGTCTTCGGCACCGACCCGATCACGATCGAACAGCTCCCGACCGCGGTCCTGCATCGCGGCGCGACCGAGAGCGGCATCGTGCGCATTTCCGAAGGCGCGCAGGTGATGCCGTTCCGCGATTTCAAGACGCAGTGCGAAAAGGAGTACATCGAGTCCGTGCTGCGCCGCACGCACTGGAACATCAGCCGCGCCGCGCAACTGCTCGATCTGCAGCGCACGTATCTGCACGAAAAGATGGCCGCCCTCGGCATCACGCGGCCGGATTGATTTACGATCGCGAGCTGCGGCGTCGCGTGCCGCCGAGGCGCTCGATCGTGAAATCGCTCTCCGAGGGACGCACGATCGCCAGCTCGCCGTTCGGTAGCGCGATCAGCGTGCCGTACGTCGGCGGCGGCGGGAACACCGGCTGCTGCAGACTCGCCGGTGTGGACGAGGCGCCGTTCTCGATCCACGATCCCAGAAAATCGAAGGTCGTACGCACGCTCGCGGCGACCCAGGACTTGAAGAAACGGTTGCCGATCACGAGGAGCGAGTTGTCGCGGAAACTGCCGGGGCTCCCGCCCTCGTGGATCACGTGGCGCGAGTCGACGACCGTGCCGTCTGCCGTGATGCGCGTCCCTTCGACGTGGAGGACCGGCGCCGACAACACCGCTCTCCACGTCGCGTAAAACTCGCTGCCGTTCCACGCCACCTGCGCATCGCTGAGAAACATGACGCCGCCGATCGGCGGCTGCAGCGTCACGAGCGTCATCGGCTCGCTCGCGCTCCAGTCGGATTCGAGAAATGCGGCCCGCACCTTCAACCCGGCGATCCACACCATCAGCGGCCGCGGCCCGATCGCGACCGCGTCACCGTGCCGATACCGGCGATCGTATGCGTCGACTCCAGCACGCCCTGCGGCGTGATCACCGCGACCTTCGTTCCCTCCGCGGATACGAAGAACACGAGATAGTGTGTTCCGTCCCACGCCGCGACCGGCGACGTTCCCTCGCCGAGCGGCAGCGTCGTATTCAGCCGCACGGAAATTTGCTGGTCGCTTTCCCACGCGATGAGAAATTGCTCGCCGTCCGTTGCGGCGCTGAACGCGGTGGGCGACGTGGCCACGAGGCCGACCGGAGATTTGTTGTTGCCGTTGAGATCCGATGTCGCGGCGAAGAGCCAGGCGCCGCTCCTCCAGAGCACGAGCATCCGCGAGCGGGCGACGACGACTTGCTCGGCGGCGAAGCAGGGAAGGGCGAGGAGGAGAAGGAGGAGGATCCGGCGTGTCATAGGGTCTCCGACACTAATACGTTGCTCCCCGCCATTCCGTCACGTGCGAAACTGAGCTCATGCGTCTCATGGCGATCGTCCTCTTCGCGCTCACCGCCGCGGCCGCTGAACCGACTCTCTTTGCGCCCGGAGCGATCTCCACCGGCGACTTCGAATCGCATCCGGCGTTTACTCCCGACGGAAAGACGCTCTACTACCTCAAAGACGCGCCGAACTTCTCACATTGGACGATGGTCGTCTCGCATCTGCAGAACGGCAAATGGTCGTCGCCCGAAGTCGTGCCGTGGTCGGGCCAGTACCGCGACGCCGATCCGTTCATCACCCCCGACGGCAAGCGTCTCTACTTCATCTCCGATCGTCCCGTCGACGAGAAGCCGAAAGAGGATCTCGACATCTGGATGCTGGAGAAAGAGGCCGCGGGATGGAGCGCGCCGAAGCATCTCGACGCGCCGGTGAACAGCCCCGGCAACGAATGGTTTCCCGACGATCGCCGCCGACGGCACGATCTACTTCGGCTCCGACCGCGAAGGCGGGCTCGGACGAACGGATCTGTACCGCTGCCGCCGCAACGGCGACACCTACGCCGCCGCCGAGAACCTCGGCCCGAACGTGAACTCGAAAGCGGACGAGTTCGAGCCGCTGATCAACGCCGATCAGACGATGCTCATCTTCATGGCCAGCGGACGCCCCGAAGGCAAAGGCGCCGGCGATCTCTACATCAGCACGTTTTCCAACAACGAATGGCAGCCGGCGCGCAACCTCGGCGAGCCGATCAACTCCCGCGCCCTCGAGATCGCCCCGAAGTTCTCCCCCGACGGCCGCACGTTCTACTTCACCAGCACCCGCGGCGTCTTCGTCGGCAAACCGCTCGACGGGCGCAAGACGACCGAGCAGTTCTTCGGCATCCTGCGAGGGCCGGGGAATGGACTGGGGGACATCTATCAGATGCCGGCCGATGCCGTGCATTGACGGAACTATTTCCTGGACATAACTTGACGGCTCTAAGGAGATAAAGCGATGCCTGAATTTCGCTTCCAGTACGCCGTCAAGTTCATCTGCACTTCGAACAGCCCCGGCACCTCGCAGACGACGACATCGTTCCCGCCCGGCTCCTATCAGACCGCCGTCAACATTCACAATCCGAACGACGACACCATCCGCTTCCGGATGAAGCTCGCGAACGCTCTTTCCGGAGACATCTCCAACTTCGTCTCCGACGGACTCAAGCCTGATCAGGCGACCCACGTCGACTGCAGCCAGCTCCAGCGGTTCCCACCGGTGCCCATTCACGGCTTCGAAGGATTCCTCGTCATCGAAAGCAATGACAGCCTCGACGTCGTGGCGGTCTACACCGCCGCAAACAAGGACGGCGTGACGAGCATTGACGTCGAATACGTCCGCGAGCGCGATTGGGGCCTGCAGAAGGCGGGGTAGGGATTTCGCGCTGCTGCGGCGGTCTAACAACATGTGGACGCGCAGCAGGCTCTTCGCAAAGCCGAGAAACACACCGCAGATGCGGACGTGCAGTTCGATCCGCACGTCCAGCATCTCCTCGGCGGCGGCTGCAGCGTTCACGGGCAGCAGCACTATCGCGGCATCGCGCTCTTTCCGCGCTCGGTCGTCGTCGAGGTCAAGGCCAACGGCCGCCTGACGTCGATCGGCGACGCGCTGGTCGACGTCGGCGCGCTCGAGGTCATTCCGGACATCGCCGTCGAGAAGGCGGTGCGCGCGGCGTTCCGGCACGTGCGCGCCGGCAGCAGCGGCGGTTGCCACACGCCGCACGCGACGCTGTTCTGGGATCGGGGCCACCGGCCGCGCGTGGTCTCGGCGTTTCCGATGGCGAACCGGCCGACCGTGCTCTCGGCCGGTCCATTCGACGAGCCGGTGATGGCGCATCTCGTCGTGCTCTGCGAGCCGGCGCCGGTGCTGGCGTGGCTCGTGTCGATGCACGTGAAGGACGTCGTCGACTTCACCATCGCCGTCGCGGCGCGCGGACGAAGCGCCGCGATTCTCTATTGCGCCGCGGTCTCCGCGAGCGCGTGCATCGCCAGCGTGTTCATGTTCGGAAAAGGCGAGCCGCCCGCGAAGGACTTCATGTTCCCGCGGCCGCTCGATCACTATCCGCCGGGCATCCGGCCGGCGTCGAGCTTTCGCGACTGGGTCACGAAGGATCAGCCGGACGGCAACAACGTCCTGATGAAGCTCGGGACGAAAAAGTGCGTCGTGACGTCGGTGATGAACGGGCCGCTGCGGCGCTTCACACCGAAAGCCGGCTCCGCGGAGGAGCAGGCCATCAATGCGTTCTTCATCTGCAACTCGATGCACGACTTTTTCTCGCTGATCGGCTTCGCCGAGCGAGACGGCAACTTCCAGCAGAAGAATTTCGGCGGCGAAGGAAAAGCGGGCGACCGCCTCGTCGTCAGCGTGTCGTCCGCGAGCGGCGCGAACATGCGCGCGCAGAACGACGGCACGACCGCGGAGCTGACGCTCGGTCTGTGGAAGCAGGACAACCAAATCGGCAATCCGACCGCGCTCGATGCCGGCGTGGTCATTCATGAATTCGCGCACGGCGTGTCGCAGCGGCTCGTGTCCGGCCGCCTGCAGAAAGACGCGCTGAGCGAGCCGCAGAGTCTCGCCCTCGGCGAGGCCTGGAGCGATTACTTCGCCGTCACGATTCTCAACTTCTATCGCGGCGCAGCGAGCCTCGCGCGCCGCTTCACGTTCGCCGAGTTCGCGTCGAAGAAACCGGGCGGCGCGCGTCCGCATCCGTACAACAACTTTCCGTCCAGCGTGATGCAGCTCGGCGCGCCGCCGTTTCAACGATCAGCACGGCGCCGGCAGCATCTTCGCGGCCGCGCTGATCCTCATGCACGAGTCGCTGCGCGCGATGCTCGCGGATGACGACATCAGCACGGCGACGGGACAGGAAACCGCGTGGCGCCTCGTCGTCGACTCGATGAAGCGCCTCAAGGTCAATCCCACCTTCATCGACGCCCGCAACGCCATTCTCGATTCCAACACGCGCCTCGCCCTGCCGCGCGCGGCAGACATCGAGCGCGAGATCCGCGCCGCGTTCGCGCAGTTCGGCATGGGCCGCACCGCGAGCTGCAAAAACACGTCGCTCCAGGGCTTCTCCAAGGTCGACTTTCAATCATGAGGATGTTCGCCATGCGCAAGACACTCGCTTTGCTCGTTCTGCTCGCCGCCGTTCCCGCCTCCGCCGCCTGGAAGTTCAACTCGTGGACGGTGTACTGGGAGAACGACAACTTCGGCATTGGCCGCAAGACCGACCGCTTCTACACGAACGGCGTCCGCATCAGCGCGCAGTTCACCGACAACACGGTCGTGAACTGGCGCTTCGTCACGCCCGTGCGCGACTGGACGTGGAACCACCTCGGCGGCATCGACGGCGTGACGCCGATTGCCTCGGTGAGCGCGATCTTCGGCCAGAACTTCTACACGCCGCAGGACATCACCATCGCCGCGCCGCAGCCGCTCGATCGGCCGTGGGCGGGTGTGTTGTACGCCGGCGTCGCGGAGAGCATCACCGATCCCGACTTTCGCCAGATGCACGTCGTCGAGCTCAATGCCGGCATTCTCGGCCCCGGCGCCGGCGCACAGCGAGTGCAGAAATTTGTGCACAACACCCTCGGCTTCAGCGATAACGATCCGAGCGGCTGGCACAACCAGCTGGACAACGAGCCCGTGCTGTCGCTGCGCTACCTCCAGCTGCGGCGCTTCGTGTTCGTTCCTGACACCGTCGATCTCGTCCCCGAATTCGGGGCCATGCTCGGATCCCCGCAAACGAACGCGAACGCCGGCGCCACGCTGCGCCTCGGGTATCACGTCACCGGCTTTCCCATCGGCATCATCACGAACTCCGCGAGCCCGAACCCGGTGCACCGCTATGAGCTCTACGTTTTCGCCGGCGCGTACGCGCGCTACGTCCCCTACAACGCCACGCTCGACGGCGCGCCCGGGCCCGAGCACTTCGTCCACGACCTCCGCGCCGGCTTCTCCGCCCGCTACAAACGCTGGCGCCTCACCTACACCGTGATCGACCGCTCCGCCGAATTCGACGTGCCCGCGGGCGCGATCGAAAACCAGCGCTTCGGATCGTTCGCGTTGACGTTCGAGCCGTTCACGTTGTTTAAGTGAGGACATGCCACCGTCATCCTGAGCCGCGAAGACGGCGAAGGATCTCAGGTTACGAAGACTGAGATCCTTCGCTACGCTCAGGATGACGGAATGGTGGGTAGGGAATTCACTCCGCCACGACACTCCTCCATAACACCTCCATGCGATCGAGCCTGCGCAGGTACCTCGTATCGACGGCGGCGGCGCGGCCGCGGCGCGAGGCTGCGGTGCTCGAAGAGGCGGGTCTCGCAGCCGCGGCGCCGGAGCGGCGCGAGCCGCCGCCGGAGCTTTCGTGGCACGACTACGCCGTCTTCCTCCTCCATGTCGCCTCCGAGGTCGAACATGCGTTGATGGTGCAATACCTCTATGCCGCGTACTCCCTCGGCGGCACCAACGTCGCGGGCGCGCAGCACGAAACGGCGCGGCAATGGCGCGAGGTCATCCTCGGCATCGCCAAAGAGGAGATGGGGCACCTCATCACCGTGCAGAACATCCTCCGCCTCATCGGCGGGCCGCTGCATCTCGAGCGCGAGGACTATCCGTTCCGCAGCGAGTTCTATCCCTTCCACTTCGCCCTCGAGCCGGCGACGAAGGCCTCGCTCGCGAAATATGTGATCGCCGAGGCACCGGAAGATTGGCTGGAAACCCCGGCGGCGGCGGAGATCAAAGAGCGCGCGCGGCGCGCGGACAACGGGCGGGACATCCTGCCGGTCGGCATGTTGTATCGCGAGCTCATCGCCATCTTCGAAGATGAAGAGGCGCTTACCGCGGCCGACTTCCGCAACGACACCGCGCCGTATCAGGCCTCGTGGGATGAATGGGCGCGCGGCTACGGCGCGGGCGAGCGCGGCAACGTCGGCCGCGGGGCCGTGCCTGTGACGCCGGACGTGCTCGTGCTGCCGACCATCGATCGCAAGACGGCCGTGGAAGCGCTGCAGGCCATCGCGCAGCAGGGCGAAGCGCCGGTGATGACGGCCGAAGCGAAAGACGTCTCGCACTTCGGCCGCTTCCTGCGCATCTACGAAGCCTTCCCCGAGGAGAATCCGCCGTCGCGCAACATCCCCACGAATCCGACGGCGGAGCCGGCGGATGAAGGCGAAGTTCCGACGTATGGACCGCTCGGCTGCGCGCGCATCACGAACGCGCGCTCGCAGTTGTGGGCGCAGCTCTTCAACGTTCGCTATCGCAAACTGCTGTTCACGCTCAAGCACGCCTTTCACGTCGAAGAAGGCGATCCCGTCGATCGCCCGACCGCGCGCGGCAATCTCATCGCCTGGACGTTCGGCGAGATGTACAACCTCCGCTCCATCGCCTCGATCCTCGTCTCGCTGCCGCTCGACAGACGACGGCGGCGACCAGCGCGCCGGCCCGCCGTTCCAGGCGCCGTACACGCTCGCGCTGCCGGACTGGGACTCCGACAAGTGGCGCGTGCATCGCGATCTCATCAACGGCGCGGCGAAGCTGATCGATCAACTCGACGTCGCCGGCGAAACGCACCGCACGTACCTCCGCGCGCTGCGCGATCACGACGAGCTGTCGATGCAGATCGTCGAGCGATTGCTCGACGCGCAGGAAAAACTGGAGGCGCCTCGATGACGATCCGCGCGCTGCGCATTCTCCCGCCGCTCGCGATCGCGCGCCTCGGCTCTTCGCCCGACCCGCTCGAAAACTACGACGTCCGCGTCGCCGAAAACGATCCGCTCGGCTTTCGCGAGCTTCACGGCGCGCCGACCTTCGACGTCGACCGCAAGCGCGGCGTGATCCGCCGCGTCTACACGCCGCCCGATCCGGTTCGCTTCCAGGACAAACGCAAGCGCGTCAAGCCGGTCGCGCCGTTTCTCGAAGTGTGGGCCGACGTCGACGGCACCCTCGTGCCGCTGACCACGTCCCATGTAAGCGCCGGCGACGTCGAATGGCGCGTGCAGGTCGGCAATCAGAAAGCGTTTCGCCGCACGCGCGATCCGCTCGATCGCATCGACGCCGACACCGGCTGGTTCACCGGTCACGCGCCGAAGAAGCTCCTCGGCCGCTGCGAGCATTTTCTTCCGAAGAAAACGCTGCCGTTCGGCGACCTGCAGTTTCTCCAGCCGACCGATGAGTTCCCGGAAATCCGCGCGCGCTTCACGCCGGGCAAGGGCGTGGTCTACGGCGCCACCGGCCGCCTCACGCGCGACAAAGACGTCGCGGACGTCGTCTACGACAGCCGCCGCGGCGCGTGGGACGGTTGGAGCGACGACAACATGGATCCCGCGCCGACGATCACGAATCCCGGCTACATCTACGCGCGTCTCGACGACGAGCGCAGCACCAGCCGCGGCTATCTCGACGACGAATGCGACGGCCTCGTCGAAGTGCGCATCGTGAAGCTGAACCTCGCCGCGTTCGCGCGCATCGGCGCCGGACCGCCCGACTACGCGCCCGACAGTTTTCCGGTGCGCACGGTCGCCGACGAGCTCGAACAGGTGCTCCTCGGTCCGCACGTCGCGGATGAAGACGTGTCGCCGGAATGGACCGAGGAGATTTTGAGGCGCGCGTTTGAAACCGTGAGGCTGCAGAACACCGTCGTGCTGAATGGGAATCCGATCACGGCCGACGATCCGCCCCAGCCGTCGAACTGCATGGTGCTGCACGACAGTTACCTCGGCCGCGCGATCGAGCCGATCATGGCCCGCGCGCTCGTCGACACGATCGCACTGCGCGCGCTGCATCAAAGCGTCTTCGCCGCGCTGCAAAGCGGCAGCGCGCCGTGGTTCAGCGAAGTGCTGCGCGAGTGGGACGAAGTCGGCGATCTCAGCTGACAAAGGCCGCCGCAAGATGCCGGCGATGATGCGCGGCAGCGATGGACTGCACCTCGCGCTCACGCGCCGGCAGTACAACGCCATTCGCGGCTCGGGCAACCGCCAGGCGAATGCGCAGGATGCAACGGCGGTCGTGTTCAGTACGCCCGCGCCGCCGCCGGAGGAGAGCGAATGAGCGCGAAGCCCCTCAATCAAACGGCGCGCGCGGGAAAGCCGCTGGCCGTGCAGGCGATGGAGGGCACGTTCGCGCCGAAAGCGATTCCCGCCGACGCGCTGCTCGAACAGCTCTCGTATCGCGCCGCCGGCAATCCGCCAGGAACGCTGCCGACGACGGCGATCTCGAACTGCTTCCCGGGCCTCGAATTCGACTTCCGCAACGTCTGGAAAAACATCTTCAAAGGCATCGAGCTGCACGAGTCGGACAACCTCGTCGTCGCCGCCGATCCCGAATTCAAAGACCTGCTCTTTCATCGCCTCGTGCGCATTCGATTGCAGCGCGGCGAGCAACAGATCATCACCATCGTCGAAGGTCCGCGCCGCGCGAAAGGCGAGGCCGAACCGCTCGGGCCGGCGGCGCTCGAATGGGCGAATGCGCTCGCGCTGGTCGTGCGCGAGGCGGGGCAGTTCGTCACGTGCGAGTTCACGCGCAAACGCGCGGTGCGTCCCGTGCGGCCCGACGTCGAGACCGATCCGTTCCAGCTCGAAGTGCGCGCGTTCTTCGAGCCCGGCACGGCCGTCATCGCCCGCGATCTCATCACGCCGGGCCAGCTCACGCAGAGCCTCTGCTCGCCGTGGCAGAACGACTATCGCGAATGCGCGTGCTACTACTGGGCCGCGAGCCGTCCCGACTTCGTCAACGTCGACGTCAGCAGGACCGGCACGAGCGCGGGCGAGAACTGGATGCAGATTCGCGGCGAGAACCCCGGACAGTACGTGATCGAAGAAGCGGGCACCGGGTGGTATTCGTACGAAGACATGTTCCGGCGATGGGAGACGGTGCTGCAGTTCGAGATTCAGGGACGCGACAGCAAATGAGCGCCGACGTTCATCTGTTCGGCAAGCGGCACGTTCTCCTCCCCAATGGCAATCGCATCTACGAGTTGGATGCCGAATCGTTCGCCGCGCTCACCGCTGCACCCGACGAGGCGACGCTCACCGCGCTCGGCCTCGACGCGCCGCCGTTCGTCGACGACACGCCTCTCGCGGATCCGCCGCTGCGCGCGATCTCGCTCGCCGTCGCGCAGAAGTGCAACCTCGGCTGCACGTACTGCTACGCGCAGCAGGGCGACTTCGGCGGCGCGGCGAAGAACATGCCGCTCGCGACGGCGATCGAGGCCATCGATCTGCTGCCTGCCGATGAGAGAGTGAACATCGCCTTCCTCGGCGGCGAGCCCTTGATCAATCGCGACGTCGTGCGACGCGCGACCGAGTACGCCGCCGAACGTTCGCCACTGGCCACGTTCTCGATCACGACCAACGGCACGCTGCTGCGCGAAGACGATGCGGAGTTTTTCGAGCAGCACGCGTTCGCCGTCACGATCAGCATCGACGGCATCGGCGCGGCGCACGACGCGCAGCGGCCGTTCAAGAGCGGGCGCGGGAGCTTCGACGAGCTGATGTCGCGCGTCGAGCCGCTGCTGCGGATGCAGCGGCGGATGCAGGTCTCCGCGCGCGTGACCGTGACGCCGCGCAACCTCGCGCTGCGCGAGACGCTCGACGAGTTGCTCGCGCGTGGCTTTCACAGCGTCGGTTTCTCGCCGATGCTCACGGCGCCCCCTCGGAACGCCGCGGTCCCGGCGGCTGATCAGGCGGCGTCCCGCCGCCTCGGGAAGCGAGACGCTTCCCGACCAGCCGGCGAGGACGCCGGCGCTCCGAAAGACGAAATGCACGCGCGCGATCTCGAGCGGATGCTCGCGGCGATGATCGAATGCGGCGACGAGTTCCGCCGCCGCACGCGCCGCGGCGAGCGCTACGCGTTCGCCAATCTCGTGAATGCGCTGCGCGAGCTCGACCGCGGCACGCATCGTCCCTATCCCTGCGGCGCGGGCGCGAGCTACCTCGGCGTGTCCGCCGACGGCGAGCTCGCGGCGTGCCATCGCTTCGTCGGCGACGAGGCGGGGGCGATGGGCGATCTCGCGAGCGGCACCGATCGCGCGCGGCAGTCGCGCTGGCTCGAGGAACGCCACGTCATGCGCCAGGAGCCGTGCCGCTCGTGCTGGGCGCGCTACCTCTGCGGCGGCGGATGCCATCACGAAGTGATTCAGCGCGGCCGCCCTGCGTGCGACTACATCCGCGGCTGGCTGCACTACTGCCTCGAAACCTACGCCGAGCTCGGAGCGCCGGCATGATCGACGTCCTCATCGCCGGCGGCGGTCCCGCAGGCAGCGCCGCCGCGATCCGCCTTGCGCGCCTCGGACATTCGGTGCGCCTCGTCGAACGCCGCACGTTCCCGCGCCCGCACGTCGGCGAATCGCTCTCGCCGGGCGTCTGGGTGCACTTTGAAACGCTCGGCATCCGGATTCGCACAGGAAACGTCGTCGATCGCGCTCAATTCGACATGCTGCTGCTGGACGCCGCGCGCGACTGCCGGCGTCGAAGTTCTTCAGCCGGCAACCATCGACACCATCGACGCGCGCTTCTTCATCGACGCCACCGGCCGCGCCAACCTCTCACGCCGCCCGCGCCGCTTCACCGCCCCGCGGCTCATCGCCTGGCACGCGCGCTTTGGAGTGCGGCAACGCCAGTTGCCGCTCTTCCTCCGGCGCGGCGACGACTGGTTCTGGGGCGCGACGCTCCCCGACGGCACGTACACCGCCGTCTACACGGGCGCGTTATCGCAATTCACGCGCATCGCGCCGCTCGCGCCGCTCGCGCCGCCGCGCGCCTTCGACGCCACGCCGTATGTCTGCGACTCTCCGATCGACGAGCACTCCGCTTCCATCGGCGAAGCTGCATTCGCCATCGATCCGATTACTTCCTCCGGCGTGCAAGCGGCCATCGGCAGCGCCATCGCCGCATCGACGGCAGTGCACACGATCCTGCGCCGTCCCGAAAACACCGACGCCGCGATTCGCTTCTACACCTCACACGTGCAACGCGTGTCTGCGCAGCACGCGCGATGGACGAAGGACATCTACGACGAGCCTCCGGCTGCGATCGAGGACGACTTGCTCATCTCGACGAACGAAGAGGCGCAGGTGATCGCGCCCGCGATCCGCGGCGACTTCGTCGAGCTCGAGCCGGCGATCCGCACGGCCGCGGGCGACGACGTCGTCTACCTCGGCGGCATGCCGCTCGCTCCGCTCGTCGCGACGATCCCCGCCCGCACGCCCGCCCATGCGATCATCGATCGCTGGTCGCACGCGATGCCGCGTCCGCGCGCCGCGGCGATGCTCTCGTGGCTCGTCGAACACCGCGCCGTCATCGCCGAAAGGAACTGAAGATGCCGTTCGAAGTCGATGAGATCGTCTACCCGGTTCCGCAGACGATTACGAAACCCGGCTGGTTCACGGTCTGCCGCTCGCTCTTCTCCGCCGACCAATGCCGCGAGCTGATCGCGTTCGCGGAGGAGCACGGCCGCTACTACAAGAGCGGCGGGCTGCGCATCAAACGCGACGTGCAGTACTGCTTCCTGCGCCCCGAGGACTCGCAGTGGGCGTTTCAGAAAATCGCGCGCGCGTTCGCGCGCTACAACGTCTGGAACTTCGCGCTTTCGGGAATCGTCGAGCCGATGCGCATTCAGAAATACGGCGTCGACGGCTACACCCGCCCGCACACCGACTACGACTACACGAGCACCGATCAGAGCAAGATCACGGCGATCCTGCCGCTCGTTCCCGCGCGCGCGTGGGCGGGCGGCGAGCTCACCATCGCCGACCGCCGCACGCTCAAAGTCGATCGCGGCGACTGCCTCTTCTTCCCCAGCTTCGCCATGCACGCCGTCTCCCGCGTCACGCGCGGCGAGCGCGTCGTGCTCTCCGCGTGGTGCGCCGGCCCGCGGTTGGTGTGAGCACCGCGGCGCCGAGGACGGCGCCGGGCCAGCCGGCGGGACGCCGGCGTTCCCAACGGCAGCGCACGCGTCGTCGCTCGGAACGCCGGCGTCCTCGCCGGCTGATCCGGCGGCGTCCTCGCCGCCGCGGTGTTAACCACGCTGCTTCCACGCGCGTAGTAACTATCAGTGAGTCATCATCTGAGGTGGGCGATCGCCGGCGTTGCCATCGCGATCGCCGTCACCACCACGATGGACGCGAACGGCCTCTTGTTGTTCAGCGCCCTGCCGCTCTTCCCGATCACGCTCGCGCTCTGCATCGCCCAGCGCATCAAGCCTCGCGAAGCCGGCCTCTCCCTCGGACGCCCGCATCATTACGTACTGGCGCTGCTGCATCCGGCCGCGGTCATCGGCGCGATCACGATCCTCGCCATCGCCTTCGGCGTCGTGCACGCGGGCGTGATCCGATGGAACCGCATGGCGCTCCAGGGGCTGGTGGGTACTCTCGCGGTGATGCTGACCGAGGAAGGATTCTTTCGCGGATGGCTGTGGGCGGCGCTCAAGCGGAGTGGGTTGTCGGAGCGCGGCACGCTTCTGTGGAGCAGCGCGGCGTTCGTGGCGTGGCACATCTCGGCGGTCGTCTTCGACACGGGCTTCAATCCGCCTCCCGCGCAGATTCCGCTGTTCCTCGTCAACGCGTTCGTGATGGGAGTGATCTGGGGACAACTGCGCGCGATCTCCGGCTCGATCATCGTGTCGAGCCTCTGCCACAGCGTCTGGAACGCCATCGTGTACTCGCTCTACGGATTCGGCAAGAAGACCGGCGCGCTCGGCATCGCCGACACTTCGATCTTCGCGCCCGAAGTGGGATTGCTCGGATTGGCGTTCAATCTCCTCTTCGCCGCGGCGCTCGTGTTCTATTCGAGCAGGATGCGCTATCGGAACGCCGGCGTCCTCGCCGGCTGACCCGGCGGCGTCCTCGCCGCCGCGGTGCTGCCGGTTCACTCCAACAAAATCCGTTTGCGCGAGTAATCGAACGTCACTCGAAAATTCTCCAGCGCGCGGTTGCCGATGACGCCATCGGTCGTGCGTGCGCCGCCCGCTCCGCTCGGCGATCCGTACGCTTCCACTTTCGGATTCGGAAACGTGCGTCCTCCGAAAATCAGCTCGGTCGCGGCGAGCTTGACGAACGGTGTCGGGCCTAACGCGAGCGTGTCTGAAGTGACGGATTGGCCTCCGAGCAGACGATGCTCGGTTGCGTACGGATATCGCAGGACCACGGCTGTCGACGCGCCGGTGTCGACCATCAGTTTCGGTGTGAGCGTTTTCTCTCCGAACTTCAGCTTCGCCACGATCACCGGCAAATGTCCGTCGAACGTGATCGGCAGTGTGAACGCCTTCGGCGGCGCGCGGAACTCCGATGGCTCGCGCAGGATCAGCACGCGTTTCTGAAAATCGATCGTGACGACGTATCGATCGAACAGTTCGTGGCCGATGAGGCCGCGGATCTCGCGCTTCTGCCGGCGGAAGTTGTCGAGCGCCCACAAGCGCATCGTCTGATTGCGCATCGTGAGCGGCCCGATCGTCCACGTCACGCCATCGCCGTCGACCTTGAGCGCCGCCGCGGTTTCCTTGTCGAGGATCGAAAAGTCGGAGCCGGAATCGACGATGCACCAGATCGGCGCACGTCCGTCGATCGAGACCTGCACTTCGATCTGGCCGGGCGTGTAGTGGAACGGGATTTCGAGCGCGGCGAGGAGGAGGATCTGCGCGAGCACGCCTGAATGGTAGTCCCCAGCGGACTCGAACCGCTGACCTCTACCGTGTCAAGGTAGCGCTCTAACCAGCTGAGCTAGGGGACTACAAACGCGCGCGTGAGGCTACCGCAGCTTGTTCGCCCGTGCAAGAACTCGCGCCGCCCGCCGGACATTCCTGCACGTCCTACCCGTCCTATTTCTGAACGAATGTCGTTTTTCCGTAACGTGGGTTGTCCTGTAAGTCATTTGTTATCAACACTTCCCTCTGGCCACCAACCTGCACAAACGCGCGCCCATCGGAGGAGAGAGCATGACCGGTTTTTCCATGGCGCGCCTGATCGAGGTCTTCGCGCGCGAGAGTCACGAGCGCATCGCGGAGAGTGCGCAATTCCTGAACGCCTTGGAGCGCGACGCCGGCGATGCGCCCGCGCTCGAGGAACTGATGCGACGCTTCCACGGCTTCGCCGGCATCGGCGGCTTCGAAGGATTCGAGCTGATCAACTCCGCCGGCGCGCGCGCGGAGAGCGAATGCCGCAAGCTGATGAAGGCCGGTGAAGCGCCGGCGGCGCAGACGATCCGGCGCTGGCGCACGATGATCACGTTCATTGAGAACGAAGTGAACGAGATCCAGCGCGCGTGGCGCAACGTCATCGTCATGCCCGTCGAAGAAGTGGAAGAAGAAGAGACGCGGCCGGTGCGGCGCGTCTACGACGTGCTGCTGGTCGAAGACGATGCCGATGTGCACTCGCTGCTTGGGCCGCGGCTGGTCGCCGAGGGATTCAATGTGCGGTCGGTGTACACGCGGGAGGATGCGATGAACGCGATGTCGATTCCGCCGCATGCGCTCATCGTCGACGTCGGATTGCCGGACGGCAGCGGCTATGAAGTGGTGTCGGCGCTGCGCTCGATTCCGGAGCGCGAGAACGCGCCGGTGTTCATCGTCAGCGCGCGCGAGAGTTTTCGCGACAAGGTCGAAGGCATTCGCTCCGGCGCCGACGCGTACTTCCGCAAGCCGCTCGACTGCGAAGCGCTCATCCGACGCCTGCGCTCACTCGTCGAATCGCGCGACGACAGCGTCGCCCGCATCCTGTCGGTCGAAGACGATCCCGCGCAGTCGGCGTATCTGCATGCGATCCTCGAAGGCGCCGGCTACGAAGTCCGCGGCTGCGCCGATCCGAAGCATTTCGAGTCGGAGCTGATCCACTTCAATCCGCATCTGATCGTGATGGACATCCTCATTCCGGGCGTGAGCGGGTACGAGCTCGCGCGGTTCGCGCGCCAGCTCGACGAGCATCAGACGACCCCGATCCTGTTTTTGACGAGCGAGCGCGAGGCGCACACGCGCATCGAGTCGATGCGCTCCGGCGGCGACGAGCACATCGAAAAGCCGGTGTCCGCGAACCTGCTGCTCGCGGCGGTCGAAGCGCGGCTGCAGCGCTCGCGGCAGATCCGCCATTTCCTCGACCGCGACAGCCTGACCGGTCTCTACAACCGCGCCGCGTTCACGCGCCGCGTGCAGTCCTGGCTGCGAAGCAGCAGCAGCGGCGACAGCGCGGCGCTGGTGATGATCGACGTCGACCGCTTCAAGTCGATCAACGATCAGCACGGCCATGCGTACGGCGATCAGGTGCTCTCGCGCCTCGGCTCGTTCCTGCGCAACAACGTCCGCGTCTCCGACGTCGTGAGCCGCTACGGCGGCGAAGAGTTCGCGATGCTGGTCGACGACGTTTCGGAGAGCGAAGCGGTGCGACTCGCCGATCGCCTGCGCGAGGAGTTCGCGTCGATGCAGCACGCTACGTTCTCCGCCGGCATCGCGCTCATCTCGCATCGCTCGTCCTTCGCCGACGACATGCGAGCCGCCGACGCGGCGCTCTATCGCGCGAAAGCATCCGGCCGGAATTGCATCGTCACCGCGGACGCGGACGAGCGAATGAAGGTCGCGTCGTAGCATCGGAGCGCCGCCGTCTCGGCGGCTGATCAGGCGGCGTCCTCGCCGCCTGTGGTGGGCGGCAGGCGGGACGCCTGCCGTTCAGCCGGCGAGGACGCCGGCGTTCCGACCGTTGGCAGGCGCCGGCGAATCCGTAGCTGCGCCGCGGTTCACCGGCGAGAGGATCGCTTCGAGCAGCGGCCGCATCTGCGACAGCTGCTTGAGGCGGATCACGAAGTCCCACGCGGGCTCGAACTTTTTCCAGCCGGTGCTGTAGAAGAAGTGCTTCAGCCGGTGCTTGACCGTTTCGTGTGCGGACGCGCCTTTGAAGATCGAGCTCCAGCGATAGAACGCCTCGTACGACCAGTCGTAGCCGCGCTTCAGCTCTTCGGGCGTGAGTCCGGTCGGGCGATAGACGACGTTGCGCGTGTCGTAGAGATCCCAGTTGCGTGTGGTGACGCGGCCCTGCGCGTCCATCTCCGTAAAGAGCGCGGTGCCGGGATACGGCGTGAGGACGTGAAAGGTCGCGGTGGTGATGCCGGCCTCCACGGCCCAATCGACGGTGCGCGCGAAAACGTCGCGGTCGTCGCCGTCGAGGCCGAAGACGAAGCTGCCGTTGATCATGATGCCGAGGCTGTCGAGACGGCGGACGACGGCGCGGTAATCGCGGCCGAGGTTCTGGCGCTTGTGCGCGCCTTTCAGGCCGTCATCGGAAAGCGTCTCGAATCCGACGAAGAGGCTGCGCAGACCCGCGGCCGCGGCTTCTTCGACCACGTCATCGCGCAGGATCGAGTCGACGGTCGCCGCTCCCTGGAAGACGCGGTTCATGCCGCGCATGCCGCGGAACAGCGCGCGCGCAAAGTGCGGATTGCCGAAGAGATGATCGTCGAGAAAGTAGAGATGCCGGCCGGGCAGCCGCGCGATCTCCGCGAGCGCGTCGTCGACGAGCTGCGTGTAGAACGTGCGCCCGCCGGCGAAGAAGCCGTCCTTGTAGCAGAACGTGCAGTGATGCGGGCAGCCGCGCGAGACGACGATCGAGTTCGGGACGAGATAGCGGTGCCGCTGGATGAGATCGCGCCGGATCGGCGGCAGCGTCTCGAGCGTGCGCACGGAAGAGAAGTAGCGGCGCTGCGGCGTTCCGGCTGCGAGATCGCGCAGGAATTGCGGGAACGTGTGCTCGCCCGGCCCGAGAAAGATCGTGTCGGCGTGCGGCGCGGCTTCGTCGGGAAGCGACGTGACGTGCAGACCGCCGAGGGCGACGTACGCGCCGCGCGCGCGATAGTGATCCGCGATCTCGTACGCGCGATAGGCGTTGGTGATGTAGACCTGAATGATGACCAGGTCCGGCGCGTCATCGAGCTCGAGCCGCTCCACGTGCTCGTCCTGCAGCGAGATCTCGAGATCGGGATCGAGATACGCCGCCAGCGTCGCCAGGCCGAGCGGCGGAAAGAGCGAGTACTTGATGGGCCGCCAGTACGGGCTCGTGGCCTCGGTGAGCGCCGGCAGGATGAGCTTGACGCGTCGCAGCACGGCAAGCACTTTATTGTACAAAGCAAGGATCGTCAACCGTCATCCTGAGGCGCGCAGACGCCGAAGGATCTCTGAATGCGCAAAGGTTGCGTCGATCGAGATCCTTCGCCGTCTGCGCGGCTCAGGATGACGAATCACGCGCGCAGCCACCGCCGCACTTTCGCCAGCAGCGCGTCCGGCTCGACCGGCTTGAGCAGGTAGTCGTCCATGCCGGTCTCCGCGAGGCCGTCGAGCGTGTCGGCGCTCATGGCGATGATGGGCACCCGCGCGTTGGCCGGGTTCGACTTGATCCGCCGCGCGGCCTCGACGCCGCTCATCTGCGGCATCTGCAGGTCCATGAGCACGAGGTCGAAGCGCGTGCGGTCGAGCAGCTCCAGCGCTTCGCCGCCGCTCGACGCGGCGGTCACGCCGACGCCGCTGCCGCGGAGGATCTCGGTGGCCACCTCGCGGCAGATCCAGTCGTCGTCGACGAGGAGGATGTTCGCTGGGTGGAGGACAGACAATCCTGTCTGTCCTTCCTTCTCTTCGGACAGACAGGATTGTCTGTCCTCCACTTCTTCATAAACGTACTCCACGCCGAGGTACTTGTGCAGCGTCGCGAAGATCGTCGCTTCGCGGAACGGCTTGGCCACGAACTCGTCGCAACCGGCGGCGAGGATCTCGCCGCGCTCGTGATCGAGCGCGCTCGCGGAGAGGGCGATGATCGGCGTGCGCGCGCCTTTCTCTTCCGCGCGAATGCGGCGCGTCGCTTCGAGGCCGTCCATGCCGCTCATCCGCCAGTCCATCCAGATCAGATGCGGCTTCCAGCTGCGCCACTGCGCGATCGCCTCCTCGCCGTTCGCTGCTTCGCGCACTTCGAATCCGACCAGCGCGAGCAGCTGCGTGAGCACCGCGCGATTCACGGCGGTGTCGTCGACGACGAGGATGCGTTTCGGCGTCGTGACCGCGGCGACGCGACGCGTGTCGACTGCGACTGCTTCCGCTTCCGCCGCCGGCAGGCTGATGTCGACATGAAACTTCGAGCCGCGTCCCGGCGCGCTCTCGACCGTGATGTCGCCGTCCATCAGCCGCGCGAGGTTGCGCGAGAGCGCGAGTCCGAGTCCCGTTCCTTCCTTCGAACGCCGGCCGGTCTCACTCTGCACGAACGGTTCGAACAGACGCACCAGCTCCGCCGCCGCGATTCCGGGCCCCGTGTCTTCGACGTCGAACGCCGCGCGGCCATGGCTCCATCGCACGCGCAACGTCACGCCGCCGGTTTCCGTGAACTTCACGGCATTGCCGGCGAGGTTGAGCAGGATCTGCCGCAGGCGCACTTCGTCGCCGAGAACGATCGGCGGCAGTTGCGATTCATCGACGTCGACCGTGAAGCGGATGTGTTTTTCTTCGGCGCGGAAGCGGAGCAGCTTCTCGACGTCGTGCACCGGCCCGCGCGGATCGAAGCGCGTCTCTTCAAGCGACATGCTGCCCGCTTCGATCTTCGAGAGCGACAGCACGTCGTTGATCAGTCCAAGCAGATGCTCGCCGCTGCGGATGATCACATCGAGTCCGTGCCGGTCTTCGGCGTCGCGATTTTTTCTTCGGCCGAGAAGCTGCGCGAATCCGAGCACGCCGTTGAGCGGCGTCCGCAACTCGTGGCTCATGTTCGCGAGGAATGCGCTCTTCGCGCGGCTCGCCGCGTGCGCGCGCTGCTCCGACTGCGCCAGCTCCGCCGTTCGCTCGCGCACCGTGGCCTCGAGCATTGCCGCGTGGCGGCGGAGCGCGCGCGATGCGCAGGAGCACGATCCGTAGATGAAGAGCGCGAGCAGCCCGAGCATGGCCAGGCGCGCGGGCCACGTCTCGTACCAGAACGGCGCGACGTCGGCGTCGAGGACGAGCGGCGGCGTCCACTCGTTCGTCCCTTCGACACGCGCCTCGACTTCGACGCGCCAGCGGCCCTGGCCGAGGTTCTCGATGTCGAGGCGATCATCGAGCGACGGCTTCGACCACTCCTCGCGCAGCCGCGGCACGCGCACGCGATACTCGACCGGCGTGGGGCTGAGCCACGGTGCGGACCAGCGCACATGCAGTGCGCGATCAACGACGCCCGGCGTGTCGCGCCACTGCAGCACGAGCTTCGGCTGCGACAGCGGCTTGACCGATGGATCGAAGCGCGCGAGGCCGGACATCGTGCCGACGTAGACGATGCCGTCGTTGTCGACGAGCAATCCGTTGAGGTTGCACTCTTCCTGGAGAAGGCCGGAGCGCGAGTCCCACGTCGTCCAGCGCCCGTTCGCGAATCGGCCGACGCCCTCCGATCCGCCCGCCCAGATCGCGCCGTCGCGTCCGCGCGCGAGCGAGTAGATCGTCTGTCCCGGAAGGCCGTCGGTCATCCGCGTCCACGCGTCGCCGCGGCGAATGGCGATGCCGCCCGGGCCGCCGGCCCACACTTCGTTGTCCGAAATTTCGAGCAGCGCGTTGACCGATTCGGGGATGGCCGGCTCGTTGCGCGACGTCGCGCGATCGACGAATGCGCCGTCGCGGAAGATGCTGATGCCGCGCAAGGTCGAGACCCACAGCTCGCCGCTCTTGCGCCACATCATCGCGCGCACGTGCTGGTTTTCGAGGTTGCCGCTGATCGCTTCGTCGCGATGCCACGCGCCGTTCTCGCGCACGAACACGCCCTCGGTCGCGCTCGCGCCGTACCACACGCCCGCCGGGCTGCGGAACAACCCCATCATGAATCCGCTGCCGATCTTCAGCACCTGCGTGAACGGCTTTCCGCCGCGCGACTCGAAGATGCCGAAGCGCGCCGCGGCGGCGTAAACGCCCGGCTCGATCTCCGCGAGCGCGCGCACGTCCTCGGTGAGACCGTCCTGCAGGTCGAACAGACGCTGCGTGCCGTCGCGGCCCAGCCGCAGTCCGCCGTTGATGAAGAGCCCGACGAGCAGATCGCCGTTCGATGCGGGCGCGAGTCCGAACGCGGAGAACGTCGAGAACGGCGAGCGCGCGGGATTCCACGGATCGGCGAGCACGCGATGCGACCATCCTTCGCCGACCCACTGCGCAGGGCCGACGCCGTTCAATCCGAACCAGACGTTGCCCTCGCGATCGCCGAGGATCGCCATCACGCCCGGATCGAACGGACCGTTCACCGGACTCCACACGGTCCACGGCCCGGACGCGGTGCCGAACGCGACGCGCGCGCCCGTCGATCCGGCCCAGATCCTTCCGCGCCGATCCTCGGCCAGCGTTCGAAACGACCCGCGCGGCCACGGTGCGAATCCGGCCTGGTGCCATCCATCCGCGCCACCGCTCGACCAATGCACGGTGCACGACTGCGTCGCCACCCACACCCGCCCGTCGCTCGCCGCGAGGATCGCGCCGGGCCGCGACGGCAGCGGCGCGCCTTCGACGAACTGCGTCGTGCCTTTGAAGATGCGCGCCGCGCCGGTTTCCGTCGCCGCCCAGATCGCGCCGTCGGCTCGCCGCACTGAGCGAAACGACTTTCGCCGTCATCTCGTTGCGGCGCGTCCACGCGTCGTTCGACGCGAGCGTCCAGAGCGCGCCGTCGCCGTCGCTCATCCATAGCGTCCCGTCGCGCGCCTCCGCGATCGACGCCACGCCGCGCTCGGTCGTGATCAAGCTCCATGTCTGCCCATCGAACCGATGCACGCCCGCTTGTGACGCCACCCACACTCCGCCCTTCGCCCGCGCGACCATGGACGTGATCAGCCCGCGCAGCGGCGCGGCCTTCACATCGGCGACGGGCGTGATCGTCTTCCCATCGAACGTCGCCACCCCATCGAGCGTCCCGATCCAAAGCGTCCCATCGGTGCTCTGCGCCAGCGCCACCGCTGACGACTGCGGCAACCCGCGCCAACTCGATTTCGGGAACGTCCGAAACGCGCGCGTCGGCGTCCACTCCTCCGCGCCGAGCGACAGCGCGGCGAAGACGATGCACATCGCGAGGAGAGGGCGGGGGGCGGGCATGGGATTTTGAAAGCTTACACGGTCTGGAGTGCGGCGACGCCAGTCGCCGCTCTCGCTCAGTCAGAGCGGCGACTGGCGTCGCCGCACTCCAGACTGAAGCCTCTCCGCAATCAACGCCAACCCCGGCCGCAACCGCGGCTCCGGATCGAGTGCCTGCATCACCATCTCCGCGAGCTCCGCCGGGACGTCGGCGCACGCGTCCAGCAACGGGCGCGCTTTCGACGAGAGGTGCAGCTTCACCATCTCGGGAAGCGTGGGCGCTGCGGGATCGAACGGCAGCGCGCCGGAAAGGGCGAAGTAGAGAAGGACGCCGACGCTGTAGATGTCGGAGCGTTCGTCGCAGGAGTTGCTGAGGAGGCGCTCGGGGGCCATGTAGCTGAGCGTGCCGAGGAACGTGCCGGCGACGGTGGCGTCGGGGCTGGAGGATTCGTCGAGGAGTTTGGCGATGCCGAAGTCGACGACCTTCACCACTTCGCCGTTCGCGCCGCGGTGGAGGAAGACGTTGTCGGGTTTGATGTCGCGGTGGAGGATGCCGGCGGCGTGGGCGGCGAGGAGGGCGTCGCAGACGGGAAGGACGATCTCGGCAACGCGGGTGGGCGGCAGCGGGCCTTTCTCGCGCAGGAGCGAGCCGAGCGTGCGGCCGCTGAGGAGCTCCATGACGAGATACGCGACGCCGGTGGACGAGACGCCGAAGTGCACGACGTCGATCGCGTTCGGGTGCGCGACGCGGCATGCGGCGATCGCTTCGCGGCGGAAGCGCGCGAGGAGCTCGTCGCTGTTCACTCCGCCGGGACGAAGGACCTTCACCGCGACGTTGCGGCGCAGTTGGAGATGCACGCCGCGAAAGACGGCGCCGAATCCGCCTTCGCCGATTTTTTCTTCCAGCCGATAGGTGTCGTCGAGCACCGTGCCGGTCAGCGCGGTCGACATCGCGGTGAACATCCGCTCCGTCTTCTGCTGCGCGAGCATCAGCTGTTGGTTGCGCCGCTCCAGCTCGCGGTTGCGCTCGGCCAGTTCGTGATTGAGGCGGAACAGCTTCACCTGCGAGCCGACGCGCGCCAGCACCTCCGCGGCCTCGAACGGCTTCGTCACGTAGTCGACGCCGCCGGCTTCGAAGCCGCGCAGTTTCTCGCCGACGTCGTCGAGCGCGGAGATGAAGATGACGGGAATCGCGCGCGTGCGCGGGCGCGATCGCAACCGCCGGCACGTTTCCAGTCCGTCGAGGCCCGGCATCTGGATGTCGAGCAGCACGAGCTCGGGGAGATCGCGCTCCAGCAGCTCGAGCACTTCGAGTCCGTTCGTGGCCACGCGCACTTCGTAGCCGTGCATCTCCAGGATGCCGCTGAGCAGCATCCGGTTCACGCCGTTGTCGTCGGCGACGAGGATTCGTCCGGCGCTCATCGTCTCCACGAAATCTGCACGAACGCGGTGCGGCCGGGGTACAGCGACGAATTCGGGACTCCGGTCGGTGACACGGTGTAATACCGCAGCTCCGAATCGAAGATGTTTTTTACGCCTGCGCGCACACTGAATCTGCGCAGTTCGCGCGACACCGTGAGGTCCGCGAGCTTGCGCCCTTCGACCAGCTCGGGATCGGCTGCCGTAGCTCATGCGCGCGCCGAAGACGAGCCCCGCGAGCGGGCGGTAAAAGAGCGAGAGATTTCCGAACCACGGCGACGCGATCGGATTCGAGCGCTCCGGAAATCCGGGGCCGGGCTGCCGAGGATCGATCGTGTCGACGTACGAGAGGTTCGCGTCGAGCTTCAGCGACGGCGCGAGCTGCTGGCTCCACTCCAGCTCCAGGCCCTGCGCGCGCGCGTTCGGATCGGTCAGCACGCCGCCGGGACGAATCATGTTGCTGATGATGGAGCGGAAGAGCGTCGCGCGGCCGACGCTGTTCGCGGCGCGGAAGACGTAGTTCAGCTCCGTCGTGGCGTTGACTTCGAATGCGTAGCGCGGAACGCGATTCGGCGGCACGGGCGAGTAGAGCTCGAAGAACGTCGGCGGGCGGAATCCTTCGGTGTACTGCGCCTTGAGAATGTGACGGTCGCTCGCGCGCCAGACGACGGCGATGCGCGGCGTGACGCGATCCTCGAAGTCGCTGTAGGAGTCGTAGCGCGCGCCGAGCGTCAGCGTGAGCGCTTTGCCGACGTCGATGCGGTCCTGCAGCGTGATGCCAAAGATGTCGCGTTCGGCATCGTCGACGATTCTGCACGAGCGGTCCGGGCGGCTGGCCGGGCGGCGGCGGGGGGCGGAAGAATCCTTCGTCGATCGTGGAGCGCGAATAGTCCGCGCCGAGGAGCCACGACTTCCACGTCCAATCGCCGGCGATCTTCGCGACGCTTCCTCGGCCGGCCGCATTCTGCTCCGCGATCCGATTCTGCAGCCAGCTCGCGCGCACGGTTGCATTCGCGTGCGCGTACTTTGCCTCGAAGACGGAGCTCTTTTCACTCTCCGCGTTGTGCAGATTCCGCTGCACGTGCTGCGCGGTGAAGGAGAGATCGCCGAATCGTGCGGAGGCGACGCCGAATAAACGGTGGTCCTCGACGCCGGACGTGGCCAGCTCCGTGTTGTCGCTCGTGACGCCGGCGACGTTCAGCGCGAAGAGTTGCGCCACGCGTGCCGCGCGCCGATCTCGTACGTCGGATGCGGCGACGAAACGCGTCCGAACGCGCGCGTGCCTTCGCCGCGCGTGATGATGTTGACGAGACCCATGAACGCGTAGTCGCCGTAGACGACCGAGCCGGGGCCGCGGATCACTTCGATGCGATCGATCTGTTCGACCGGGATCAAGAGCGCGGCGCTGTTGAATCCCGCGTCGGCGCGCACGAGCGGGATGCCGTTGATCTGGATCTGGATGTTGCCGGAGTTGAACGGGAAATCGAGGCCGCGCACGATGACGTTCGGCACGCCGTTGCGGTCGCGCTGATAAATGATTCCGGGAATCAGTCCCAACGCTTCGCCGGCGGTCGTGACGCCGAGGGCCTCGAGATCGTTGCCGTCGAGAACCGTGACGATGCCGGGGACGTAGTCGCTGTTCATGCGCGTCTTCGTCGCCAGTTGCGTTTCCTGCTGCACCACCGACAGGAGGTCTTCGAGTTCCTTGTCGTCTGTTTGCGCGCGCGCGGACCTCGGGAAAAGGAGAAAGCAGAAAGCAAAAAGCAAAAAGCAAAGATCAGAACGAGGGACGTGCGCTCCGCGCTTTCTGCTTTCTGCTTTCTGCCTTCTGCTTTTCACAACAACCTCTCTCTCTCATAGGTCGCGGCGTCGAGATGCCACGCCTGGTTGCGCCCATCTTCCTTGGCGCGGTACAGCAATTCGTCCGCGGCCTGCAACGAGGACGAAGGATTCATGTCGTGTGACGGGATGATGGTGATGGCGCCGAGGCTTACCGTGATGTCGGTCTGACGCACCGCGGTGAGCGTGGCGCGAATCAGGAGCTGCATCGACGGCGTGTCGGTCTCCGGAAAAATCAGCCCGAATTCCTCGCCGCCGTAGCGCGCGGCGAGATCGGAGGGACGGCGGGTGATGCTCGCCAGCGCGCGGGCGACCGTGCGGAGGCAATCGTCGCCGCGCGCGTGGCCGTGCTGATCGTTGTAGCTCTTGAAGAAATCGACGTCGACGAGCGCCAGCGAAAGCGGCGCACGATCGCGCGCGCAGCGCTGCCACTCATGCTGCAGACAAGCGTCGAAGCGGCGGCGGTTGGCGATGCCGGTGAGTCCGTCGAGTGACGCCAGTGATTCGAGAAGATCGCGGGCCTGCTTCAGCTCGAGATGCGTGCGCACGCGGGCGCGCACGATCAGCGGCTGCACCGGCTTGGTGATGTAGTCGACGCCGCCGACGTCGAAGCCGCGCGCCTCGTCGCTGATCTCTTCGCGCGCGGTGACGAAGATGACCGGGATCTTGCTCGTGCGCTCGTCGCTCTTGAGGCGGCGGCAGACTTCGAAGCCGTCGAGGTCCGGCATGACGACGTCGAGGAGCACGAGCTCGATGCCGCTCGCGGCCGCGATCTCCAGTGCCTTCGCGCCGCTGGTGGCGAAGTACAGCTCGTACTGATCGCGCAGCGCCTCCGCCATCACGCGCACGTTCGCCGGCTGATCGTCGACGATGAGGAGGCGCTGGCGCTCGCCGCTCATCGCGCCTCCTCGATGGCGTCGAGGTGTACGGCCGCGGCGGCGAAGTCGAGGCGATCGAGACTCGCCTCCAGCTCGCGCAACGGCTCCGGCCAGCGCGCGCCGGCGAGGCGCTTCAGTTCTTCGAAGCAGGACATCGCGTCGAGGTTGTGGTTTTGGAGGTGCTCGCGCATTTTTTCCAGGAGTGCGGTGGCGTCGCCACCGCTTTCGATTGGCGAAGCCAAAGCGGTGGCTGGCGCCACCGCACTCCTAGAGAGCGTCTTGATGCTCGCCTGCGTCTCCGCGATCGCCGCCGCCAGCTCATCGAACGCGATCGCTTCGCCGCGGCGCACTTTCGCTTCGAGCGACGCCGCTTCGTCCGCGATGCGGCGCGCGCCCATCGTTGCGGCGGTGCCCTTGAGCGTGTGCAGCGTGTCGAGCACGTTCGGTCCGTGCAGCTTCGCGAGCACGGTCTCGAGATCGCGATTGAACTCGAGCGCGAGGCGGCGATAGAGATTCGTATTGCCGCTCGTGCGGCGAATGCCGTCGGCGACGTTGAGGCCGGGGAGTTGGTGGGGGAAGGCGTCGGTCGCCGGCGCAGGAGTTGGTGTTGCGGCGAGATTGATCCACCGCCCCAACACGCCCAGCAACTGCTCCTCTTCGATCGGCTTGGCGATGTAGTCGCTCATGCCGCTGTCGAGGAAGCGCTCGCGGTCGCCGAGCATGGCGTGGGCGGTCATGGCGATCACGGGCAGTTCGCGGAAGCGGTGCTGCGCGCGGATCATCTTCACGGTTTCGAGGCCGTCGAGCTCCGGCATCTGCACGTCCATCAGCACGGCGTCGAACGAATCGCGATCGAGTTTGTCGAGCGCTTCGTAGCCGTTGTGTGCTTCGACGACCTGCAGTCCCGCGAGCCGCAGCAGCTCGCGCGCGACTTCGCGGTTGATCTCGTTGTCTTCGACGAGCAGCACGCGCTTGCCGCCCTGGAAGTACTGCTTCGTGTCCGACGTGCGCCGCCGCTGCTCCGCCGGAGTCAACACGTTGACGACCGCATCGTGCAGCGTCGACGGGCTGACGGGCTTGTGCAGCACGGCGTCGATCCCGACTTCGTCGGCGCGCTGCATCGCGTATTCGCGCTCGTACGCGGTCACGAGAATGACCGGCATGCGCAGCCCCGACATCCGCGCCGCGGCCTCGGCGCCATCGACGCCGGGCATGCGCCAGTCGAGCAGCGCGAGGCGGTACGGATCGCCGTTGCGCGACGCGCGCATCGCCTCGTCGATCGCCGCCGCTCCCGAATCGACCGCAGTGACGCGGCAGGAGAGCGATTGGAGCATGCTGCTCAGCACCGCGCGTGCGTTGGCGTTGTCGTCGGCGACGAGCACCGGCAGATCGCGGAACTCGTCGGCGAGGCGGCGCGGTCCGGTTGCGCCGCGCGCGAGGTCGAGCTCGACGTTGAAGCGGAACGTGCTGCCGCTGCCTTCCGTGCTTTCGACCGCGAGATCGCCGCCCATCATCCGCACGAGCCGCCGCGAGATCGCGAGTCCGAGGCCCGCGCCGCCGAAGCGGCGGGCATTCGAGGAGTCGACCTGCGTGAACGGATCGAAGAGCGTCGGCAGATGCGACTCCGGAATGCCGATGCCGGTGTCGCGCACGGAGAACGTGAGCTCCGCGTGCTCGCGGCGGATCGCGATCGGCGTGATCTCGACGACGACTTCGCCGCTGTCCGTGAACTTCAGCGCGTTGTTGAGGAGATTGAGCAGCACCTGCTTGAGCCGCACCGGATCGCCGCGCAGACGCCGCGGGACATCGGGCGACGTCGCGAAGAGCACTTCGACATTCTTTTGTCCCGCACGCACGCCGACGACATCGGAGAGATCCGCGAGCAGCTCATCGAGATCGAAGTCGACGCGCTCGATCTCCAGCCGTCCCGCTTCGATGCGGGAGAGGTCGAGGATGTCTTCGATGATCGCCGCGAGCAGTTTCGCCGAGGAGCGGATCTTCTCGAGATACTCCGCCAGCTGCGGCGAGGGCTGGCGCTTCATCGCCAGCGTGGTCATGCCGAGAATCGCATTCAGCGGCGTGCGGATCTCGTGGCTCATGTTCGCGAGGAACTGGCTCTTCGCGCGGTTCGCGGTCTCGGCCAGCTCCTTCGCCTGCTGCAGCTCTTCCTGCGAGAGCAGCTGCGCGGTTTGATAGCGGCGCTCCTGCTCGAGGATCTCCGACCGCTGGCGCTGCATTTTCGTGAGGACGCTGAGCAGCACGGCCCACATGATCGTCAGCAGCGCGAGCACGCTCGCGAGAATCGTGGTGAGCTCGTTGCGGACATCGCGCGCGAGTTGCTGGAAGAAGCGGTCGCTCACGCGGAACGTTGCCACGCCGAGGAGCTCCGAGGTTTCGGAATCGTAGAGCGCGACCTCGGATTTGAATCCCGTTCCCGCGCGCGCCCCGCGATGCAGATCCAAGGAGCCTTTCGGCGCCGGCAGCGCGTCGTAATCGATCTGCAGATCGACGCTCTCGAAGTACGGGATGCCGCTCTTTGCGTCGCGCAGGAGCAGCAGCTCATCGAGTGCCGCGATCACGCGGCGGCGCCGATCCTGTTCGTCCGCGCGCAGCGCATTCGTCACGAAGTTCGCCTGCGAGCTCGCGAGAATCTCCGCCTGCGACACGGCCTCGGTGCGCAGCCGCGGGTGGAGCACGGCGTTCCAGTAGACGAAGGCCAGCGCGCCGAGGAGCAGCGCGAGGAGGGCGAAGACCGCCGTGACGACGACGACCATTCCCTTCATTGGTAGACCTTCGCGACTTTGAGAAAAAAGTCTTTGAGCGTGATCTGCGACGCGGAGAGCGTCGAGCCGTTCACGAACGGCCGCATCTGCGCGTCGACGAACAACCCGCCGAGAACGCCGCTCTCGACGTGCCCCTCGTACGGCGAGTAGATGATGACGTGATGGTCGATGCCGTAGCGGATGATCGACGCGAGCGCCTTCTTGTTCGGCGGCTGGGCGATGAAGATTCCCGCCGGCACACGCTCCGTGTACAGCGTGACATCCTTGGTCGCCTCGGTGACCACCCGCAGTCCACGCAGCTCTTTGGTCTGCTCGCCGAAGCGCGCCATCAAATCATTCGCGCCGCGCGTATCGTCGACGTACAGAAAAACAATGAGCAGCTGATCCGGCGGAACCACCTTCTTTTGGAGATCGACGTCCGCCGCCAGCAGCGACCGAAAGAACCGCACCCCCGCCCGCGCCCTGAGCGCCTGCACGTCTTCCGCAGGCGCACGCACTGCGGCCAAAAGGAGAAGCAGGAGGAGAAGTTGGCGAGACCGGATCTCCCGATTTTCGCACGGAACAAGTGGAGGACAGGCAATCGTGCCTCTCCGTCGGGGAAGGTTTTACTTTCTTAACATGGGATGGGGTCACCAGAGGCATGATTAAGAAAATGCTCCCCATCCAACGCTGGCTTTTCTGCGCCCTCCTCGCCGCGCTTCCCGCGTCCGCGGCGACGGTGCGTTTCGTCACGCCGCAGAACGGCGCGCAGGTGATCGGCGCGACGATGCTGGAGATCACGACCGACGCGACGGAGATCGATCGCGTGGAGTTTTTCGTCGACGGGACGATGGTCGGGGTGGCGCGGACGGCGCCGTATCGGGTGACGTTCGACTTCGGCACGTCGCTGCAGGCGCGGCAGATCAAGGCGTACGTTCGCTCGCATCGCTTTCAGCAGACGGACGTCGCGGAGGTGCGGACGGCGGCGATCGGCGGGGAGACGATCACGGTCAATCTCGTCGAGGTGCCGTTGCGCGTGCATGCGACGACGAAGGCGACGGTGACGGCGAAGGACTTCACGGTCGTCGAAGAGGGCGTGAAGCAGACAGTTCGCGACGTCTTCGCGGAGCGGCCGCCGAGCCGGTTCGTGTTTCTCGTCGACCGCTCGGTGAGCATGGGCGAGGGCAAGCTCACGTCGGCGCTGCAGGCGATCGATGACGCGCTCGATCTGCTGCGCGATGGCGATACGGCGCAGATCATTTTCTTCAATCACAACTTCGGCCAGCTCGAAGATCTCCCGCGCACCGCGCGCGCGGCATCGCGCTACGCGGACATCGAGCCGTCGGGCGGCACGTCGCTGCGCGACGCGGTGGTGTCGACGGTGAGGCAGGAGCGGACGATGACGATCGTGATCACGGACGGCAGCGATCGCAACAGCGAGACTTCCAGCGAGGACGCGCTGCGCAAGATGAGCGGCACGAACAGTGTCTTCTTCGCGCTCGTGTTCGACCGCGCGTCGCGCTTTCTCGAGAACGCGTCGAACAATACCGGCGGCTCGATCACTGTCGTCTCGGCGGCAACGGCGCGCAGCGCGATGCGCGATCTCATGGCGGACATCAACAGCCGCTACCTCTTGACCTATCAGAGCTCGGTGAAGAAGAAAGGATGGCGCGCGATCCGGATCGCCGAGCGCGCGCAACGGTGTGAAAATCGTCAACGCGCGGAAAGGATATTTCGCCGAATGAGACTCCTGCTGGCCGCGGTTCTCGCGATGGGCGTGCATGCGCAAACGCGCATCGCCTCGGACATCGAGATCCGGCATATGCAGGAGGCGGCCCAGAGCGGCGAGTTCGCGACCAAGGTCGCGGCGCACATCAACCTCGGCGAGCTGCGCAAGTTGCGCAACGAGACCGCCGCCGCGGAGCGCGAGTTTCAGGATGCGCTGCAGCTTGCGCGGTTGGAGCGCGAGGATGCGCGCAAGAAACACGAGCTGCCGCGTTACGCGGCCGCGTGCGGGTGGGTGGGCGTGGCGCTGGCGAGCCTCGGCCGCGGCGTCGATGCATTCGAAATGTTCGAAGAGGCGGTGCGCTACGCCGCGGATTCGCGCGGCGTGTGGAACGTCTACTCCGTCGCGATGTACCAGCTCGAAAAACCGGAGAAGGCGATCGGCGCCGCGCGGATGTCCGTGCACGCGGCGGAGCGCACCGTGGCCGGCGGCCGGGCGACGGTCCGCGAGCTGCTGGAGCTGAACGTCGATCGCTTCGCGCTCGCGCAGGGACTGCTGAACAGCGGAACGGAAGAGGCGGGGAAGGAAGCGGAGGGAATTCTGCTGAAGATCACGGCCTCGCTCGACAGCGATGCGTTCACGGGGCTGCGCAAGTCCCTCGGCAAGCGCGAAGAGTTTCAGGTGCTGACCACGCCGAGGACCGACGGCGGGATGTACCTCTCCATCTTCAATCGGTCCCATTTGCGGCTGGCGAGGCTTTACGAAACCACCGGCGCGGACGAGAAGGCAATCCTCGAATACAAGGCCGTGGTCAGCCGGCGCAGCGACGAGGCGATGGCCCTCGGCGGACTCGCGCGTTTGACCAAGGATCCGAAGGAGCGCGATCAGTATTTCGTCCAATCGCTCGACGCGAATCCGTTTGCGGACGATGTCATCGCGGATTACGAGCATTACGTGTCGTCGGGTCAAGCGCCCGCGCCGGCGCGAAGCGGTTCGGCCGGCTCGCGCGTGCGGCTCGTCGTGCACCAGATGCAGGCGCGCGAATTCCGCCAGGCGCGCGAGACGCTGAAGGCGCTGATGGACGAGCATCCGCGCAACGACGTGTTGCAGGCGATGCTCGCGCGGCTGGAACTGCGGGGCGGCGACGCGGAGGCCGCGCGCGCGGCGGCGGACGAGATCGCCGATCCCTCCATTCGATGGGACGTCATCGCCGCGATTCGCCGCCAGCCGGTGGCGCGGCCCTGGTTTCTCGACAAGCAGCCGACGGTGCCGGTCGAGCCGGCGGAATCGGATCTGCGTGTGCTCCTGAATCTGTTCGCGCGCAACACGATGAGCGCCGCCGATCGCGCGACGCTCGATCGCGCCGAATTCACGAGCAGCGCCGAGCTGGAGTCGCTCGAACGCGGTTCGATTCACGGCATTCCCTTTCGCTTTCAGAGTCCGGCGCGCTTTCGCGGCATTCCGGAAACGGCGAAGAAACTGCGCCTCGTCTTCCGCATTCTCGGAGCGACGACGCTCGACGAGCGCGACGCGTTGTTGCTCGAGCCGATTCGCGCCGAGGTGGAGAAGTGAGACTCGCGGCCTTCGTGCTTTTCGCCGCGAGCCTGCGCGCGGATGTGGTGATGAGCTGGGTGCCGGCGAACGGCACGATCCTCGTTGCGCATGACGGCAAGATCGAAGCGTTCGATCCGTCCGGCGAGCAGCGGCGTTGGTCGGTGAAGGGACTCACGAACCCGTCCGCGATCGTGGTGACGACGGATGGGAAAGGCGCGGCGGTGCTCGACGGCTACGCCGATCGCGTCGCCATCGTTTCGGTCGCCGAGGGTCTCGTGCGATTTCAAAACACGCCGACGACTCCCGTCGCCGCGGCGTTCTTCGGCCACGATCTCTGGGTCGTGCTGCGCGACACGAGCCGCGTGCGGCGCATCACGGAGATCGGCGATCAGACCGATGTCGCGGTCGCGCTCGATCCCGCGCTCATCGCCGTGAGCGACCAGTTCGTCTACGTCTACTCGCGTGCCGAAGGGCTGTTGCAGGAGATCGATGCGAAGAGCGCGCAGATCACGCGGAGCGTGTCCCTCGGCATCGCCGGATCGGATCTCGAGATCAAACTGCCGAGACCCGATGAGCCCCTCGGTGCCAAGGCCTTTGTCTGCCTCCCCACGGGAAAGCTTGCCGTGATCGATCTCGTGAAGATGCAAGCTTTCGAAGCGAGTGTCGGCACCGGTCTGACCGATCTCGCGTTCATCCCCTTCGGCGCCGGCCTCACGTGGGTCGACGGCACCGCAGTCATCGCCGATCCCGGCAAACCCGCGATTTACGCTTCCACGAAAATCGGCCGGTCGATCCCCATCCCTTCGCCCACACCCGTCGACCGCATCCTCGTCTCCGCTGCAGGAATCTTTGCCCTCGACAGCGCGAGCGGCACGCTGTACCTCATCGACGGACGCTCCGTGAAGCCGTTCGCGACCGGCCTGACGCCGACATCGTTCGTGGTGACGGATCGCGGCGTGTTCCGCTGGGATGGAGACAGCAAAAAGCCTATTCCGTCTTCTCCACCTCCCCGGTGAGCGATTCCAGGAACGCAACCAGATCCGATTTCTCCCGCTCGGTCAGATTCAGCCTGCGCAGCAGCATGGACTTCGGCTGCTGCTCGCCGCCGCCGGCGTTGTAGAAGTTGATGACGTCACGAAGGGTATTCAGGCTGCCGTCGTGCATGTACGGCGCGGTCAGCTCGACGTTGCGGATGGTCGGGGTCTTGAACGCGAAGCGATCGGCCTCGGCGCCGGTGACTTTGTAGCGGCCCGGATCCTCTCCTTTCACGCCGAGGGCGTGGAACTGGTCGTCCTCGAAATTTGGACCGCGGTGGCACATCGTGCAATCGGCCTTGCCGACGAACAGCATCAGCCCGCGCTTCTGCGCATCCGTCAGCGCATTGCGATCCCCGGCGACATAACGATCGAACGGCGAGTTCGGCGTCGTGAGCGAGCGCACATACACGTCGAGCGCCTGCGACACTCGCTGTTTCGTCGGCGGTCCGCCGAACACTTCCCGAAACGCCGCGCGGTACTCCGGCACCGACTCGAGCCGCGAAATGAGGACCGATTCGTCCTGCAGGTTCATGTTCCGCGGATTCGCCAGGATCGCGGGGACGAGCTGCGCTGTGCTCGTGAATTTGCCGTCCCAGTTGATATAGCGGTAATACCCGGCATTGAGCAGCGTCGGCGTGTGCCGCGGCATCGGATTGCCCTCGAAGCCCTCCGAAAACTGCACGGCCTCGGTGTACCCCATCTCCCGCGGATGGCAGGACATGCACGCGAGACTCTGATCGCCCGATAGACGCGTGTCTTCGAACAACTGCCGTCCGAGCTTGATCTTCGCCGGCGTGCTCGGATTCTGCGGATCGTCGGGAACCGCGGGAAGCGTGCCGAGCCCTCCGGGCAACGGCCGGATCGAATCGATCGGATAGCGGGTCTGCCATTTCCAGGACAGGAGCAACGCTGCCGCGATCGCGGCGAGAACGAACATGCGTGCGCGCATGGCTAGCCCCTCACCCGGCCTTCGGCCACCCTCTCCCCGCAAGCGGGGAGAGGGGCAATCGCGGTGGTGTTGCGTCGTTGCCCTTCTCCCCTCGTGAGGGGAGAAGGTGCCCGAAGGGCGGATGAGGGGTTGTTCCAGAGAGTTAAGTTCATTGTGCCTACACTCCCAACATCTGCCGCAGCATGGCCGCGAGCTCGTAGCGGATGAGCACGTCCACGCGCGTCCGATTCGCCATCACGATGTCGTTGTCGAGCGCGCGGGTGACGAAGATCTGCAGCGACACGTCGCGCCCGAGGGCGGTGGTGCTGGTAAACGAGACGCGTGTTCCGCGTCCGTAGCGATCGCCGTTGACGGGACGGTATCGATCGTCGACCGACGCGAGCGATGCAGCGAGGCGCGTCGGTCCGAACGGTTTCTCGACGGTGATGGCGCCGCCCGCGCTGCGAGATCCGCTCACGCGCTCATATCCCTCGAGGCGGATCAGATCGACGCCTTTGCGAGGACGAATCACGAACGCCTGGCGCAGTGTCCGTTCTCCATCGTCATCCGTGAAATCGGCGGTGGCGGTCAGGCGATCGGTCAGTTGTCGCTTCAGGAGAACCTGGCGGTAGTTGATCTCGAAGAGGCGATCGCGGCGACTCGTCACGCTCGGATTGCGAAGGTCGCCGAGATATCCGGCGGTGAGGGTGAGATCCTTCACCGTCAACCGCTGTCCCATGAGGTAGCCGTCGTTGTCGTACGACGTGATCTCGCTCGACTCGCCGCGGGCGATCGGAAGTCCGCCGTATTGAAACTCGACGCCGCTGCGCGGCTTGGCGGTGAGGTAGAGCTGCTTGAGGAACAGGCGATTCGACGACCGTCCGCTGAGGCCGCGCAGGTTCCAGCCGGCGGAGAAGGTGTTGCCGTTGAGCGCCACCGCGGAGAGCGAGTAGCGCGCGTCGCGGTCGAGCTTCAGGCGGAGCTTCAGGCCCTGGTGATGATCGCTCCAGTTCTGGGCGTGCGTGCCGAGATCATTCTCCATCATGCGATAGCGCAGCCCGAGGGACACCGACTGAAGATCGAGCCACGGCTCGACTTCCTTGGTTTGCGCGGCGAGCGGCATCGCCACGAGACAAAGGAAGAACCAACGTACGAATGTGATGCGTGTCACGAAGTGCCTCCATCCTTGTTTCGCCTGAAGATGGCGCTCGGCCGTCCGTATTGGCATCGCGGTGGTACGATTTCAATTTCCCCCGAATTCGAGCTCGAAATGGATCCGGTTCTCGAGCCTTTCCTGAATGCGGCGCCGGAGTCCGCGGCGGAACAGGACGCGCTCCGGGTCCTGATGGATCAGGTCACGCCGATCATCGAAGGAGTCGTCCGCGGAAAAGCGGAACGCGAAGAGCTCTTCAGCGAGGCGGTGCTCCAGTTGATCAGGAGGCTGCAGGCGATCAAGCCCGATCCGGCGCGCCCGCCGATCGCGGACTTCAATGGCTACGCCGCGGTGACGGCATTCAACGTCGTCAATGCCCACTTCCGCCGGCGGCCGATTCCGGTGGAGGCCGAGCCGGTGGAGCGGATCGACGAAACGGAATCGATCGAATCGTCGCTGATCTATCGCTCGGCGCTGCTCGAGGTCTGGCGGGAGATCGATCTTCTTCCGGCGCGACAGCGCATCGCCCTGCTCCTCGGTCTTCGCGACGAGAACGGCTCGGCGATCACGAGCCTGCTGATCCTCCTGCGGATCGCGACGCTCGACCAGCTCGCCGCGGCGGTGGAGATGACCGCCGAGGAGCTCGCCGCGATCTGGGATCAGCTGCCGCTGCCGGACATGGTGATCGCCGAACGGCTCGACCTGAACCGCCAGCAGGTCATCAATCTGAGAAAATCAGCGCGCGACCGGCTGGGACGGCGCCTCGCGTTCCTGCGGGGTGGTAATCCGCTGCTCGATCGCGCATCTTGAGGAAGAGAGATGGATCGTCATCCTGATTTCGAGACTCTCCTGGCCTTTCGCGAACATCGCCTCTCCGGCTTCGTAGTCGGCGAGGTCGCCCTGCACGTCGGCCAATGCGCGCGCTGCGCGAGGCTGGAAGCGTCGGCTGCCCGGACGCTGCTCGAGGCGCTGGCCTCGCGCGAGGTTGAAGAAGTGCGGCCGGCGCGTCGGTGGTTGATGGCGGCAGCGGTGGGTTTGCGGTAGTGGGGTTGGGGGTAGTTGGGGTTGTTGTTAGGCGGGATACGACGCCTCGTGTGGTGCGCGCCTCTGGCGCGCCCCCCGTCCCCCAAGGCGCGCCGGAGGCGCGCACCACTCCGAAAGTCATCGCCAGCGTCGCCGACGGCGCCGGCAAGATCACCCTCCTCGCACGACGGCACGATCGCCGGAGTCAAACTGCTCTCCCCCCGCGATGCCGAAGACGCGCGCGCAGTGCTGGCGGGACGCGCGATCGCGATTCCGACATTCATCGCCGCAATGCCCGGCGTCGTCCGCGGCGGTGAACAGAAGACGCATTCGCTGCACGTGATCGAGCCGTTCCGCTCCGCGGTGCTGGACGTTCGTCCGCGCTTCTCCTGGACGCCGGTTCGCGACGCGCGAAGCTATCGTGTTGCAGTGTTCGACGCCGATTACGAAGAAGTCGCGAGCAGCGAGTCCCTCAGCCGCACGTCGTGGACGCCGTCGAAACCGTTGCCGGCCGGTGTCGATCTGTCGTGGCACGTCGTCGCTGAAACGGATGCGGGCGAGATCTCGTCGGCCGGTTCGAATCGCACCGAGGCGGTGTTCCGCGTGCTGACTCCGAAGGAGGCGAACGAGGTCAAAGGGTTGTATCCCGACTCGCATCTTCTTCGCGGTCTGCTCTACAGCCGCCACGGTCTGCTGCACGATGCGGAGCGCGAGTACCGCGCGCTCGCCAAACAGAATCCCGACTCGCCGATCGCGAAAACTCTGATCCGATCCGTGTCCCGATGAAGCTCGCCGCCGCGGCATTCGTGCTGATCCTGCCGTGCGTCGCGGCCGCGCAGGAATCGCCCGCCGAGCTGATCGCGGCGGCGAAGAAGGCGTACGACACGCGGCGCTTCAAGGACGCGCTTCCACTCTATGAAAAAGCGCGAGCCGCTGCCGAAGCGTCAGGCGACTCGATCATCGCCGGACGGGCGAGGCTCGGCCTGGCCGGGTTGAAGACGATGGATGGCAAGTTCGATGAAGGCGTCGTCCTCGCGCGCGAGGCCTACGCAATCTTCGAGAAAGCCGGCGACCAGCGCGGGCTCGCCGGAGCGTTTCAGCATCTCGGGAACCTGCATGTCGGAATGGCGAAGTTCGCCGAGGCTGCCGAATACTTTCGCAAATGCGCCGACATTCCGGACGGAGGACGGAGACCGATTTGCCTGGAGCACCTCGGCGGAGCTCAAGAGACGCTCGGCCAGTTCCGGCAGTCCCTGGCCACGTTGCACGAGGCGATCGACGCCGCGATCGCCGCCAAGGACCGCACCGTGCACGCCAGCGCGATCTCCGGCATCGCCGACGTGTATCGAAATCAGGGGAACGCGGAGCTGGCCATTCAATACGACCAGAAGGCGATGGCGATGTTCCGCGAGGACGGCAACATCGCCATGGTGTCGCGGATCCTGAACAACCTCGGCATCACGTACAACCTGATGGGCCGCCGCGACCTCGCGCTGGCGACGTATCGCGAGAATCTGGCGCTGCTGGAGGCGACTCAAGTACGCGCGCGGAATCAACATCTCGAAGATGAACATCGCCGCGACGCTCACCCAGCTGCGACGCTACGAAGAGGCGGCGCCGATCCTCACGGACCTCTTGCCGGAGTTTGAACGGCTTCACGATTCGGACTCGCGCGCCAACGTCTACCGGCTCCTGGCCGAGATCCACGAGCAGCGCGGCGATCTCTCCGCCGCGCTCGAACATGCCGTCGCGGCCGCCGCGGAGCGCACGGACGAAATCAAGGACGTCTATCTCGCCAAGGCTCTCCTCGGACATCTGTACCGAAAGCTCGGACGCCTCGAGGAAGCGCGAGCGTCACTCACCGGTGCGATCGAGTCGATCGAGTCGATGCACGGGCAATCGACGGGCGGCGAGGTTCACTTCTTCGACGAACGAAGCGAGCCGTACGCCGAGATGGCCATCCTGATGATCGGCGAGGGCCGCATCGAAGAGGCCTTCGAGTACGCGGAGCGATATCGGTCGCGCGTGCTCATCGAAGTCCTGCGCAACGGTCCCGTGCCTCCACCCATGACGGCGCGCGACATCGCCACGCGCCTGCCGCGCGAGGCGGTGCTCGTCGAATACCTCGTGACCACGGAGAAAACCTGGGCCTTCGTGATCGCCGACGGAACGATCGAGCTGCGCGCGATCGACGCGGACCGCGAGGCCCTCGCGCGACAGGCCGAATCGTTCCACGCGCTTCTCGCGGATCGGCGTCCCGATTTTCGAAAGGCCGCGCGCGAATTGCATCGAACGCTCGTCGCACCGATTGCGGATCTCTTGTCGAAACGCCGGTCGTGGATCCTCGTTCCGGACGGACCGTTGTGGAATCTGCCGTTCCAGGCACTCGTCGACGCGCGCGGGTCGTATCTCGCCGAACAGGCGGCGATCGTCTACGCGCCATCGACTGCGGCGTGGCTGGAGATGAGCCGCGCGCCGCAGGCGACGTCGGCGAGCGGACGCCGCGACCTGCTCGCGTTCGGAAATCCCGCGGGCGTTCCTCTTCCGGAAGCGGAAGCCGAGGTGAAAAGCGCAGCGCGGCTCTATGGAGCGGACAGCGCCGTGTACATCCGGAAGGAGGCGACCGAGGAGCGCTTCAAGGCCGAAGCGCCGCGGTACCGCGTGCTGCACGTGGCCGGGCACGGCATTCTTGAACGACGCCAGCCCGATGCACTCGTATCTGCTGCTCGCGTCCGGCGGAGCAAAGAAGGAAGACGGTTTTCTCGAAGCCGGTGAGCTGATGCAACTGAACCTCGGCGCGGAGCTGGTGGTCTTATCCGCCTGCGACACCGCCCGCGGCCAATACGCCGCCGGCGAAGGGATCATCGGCTTCAGCTGGGCCCTCTTCGCCGCGCGATGCCGAGCGCAGGTCGTGAGCCAGTGGAAAGTCGACTCCGCCGCGACGAGTGTCCTGATGCGCAGCTTCCACCGTAACGTGCGCAACGATCGAACCCGCGCCGCCAGCGCCCTGCAGAAGACGATCGTGTCGATGCTCAAAACGAAGGAGTACCGGCACCCGTTTTATTGGGCGGGGTTTGTGGTGATGGGGGATGCGTTGTGATCAGTTTGCAGCGACGGCGGTCTGCGCTTTGATCCAACGGTCGATGCGGGCATCGAGGAGATCGAGCGGAAGGCTGCCCCCCGCGAGGATCTGATCGTTGAATGTGCGGATGTCGAATTTCGCACCGAGTTGTTTCGACGCACGCGCGCGAAGCTCGCGAATCTTCAGCTGGCCGATCTTGTAGCTGCACGCCTGGCCGGGATTGGCGATGTAGCGATCGGTCTCGGATTGGATCGTCGGCTCGTCGACGGCCTGCGACTTGCGCATGAACTCGACGACTTGATCGCGGCTCCACCCCATGTCGTGAATGCCGGTGTCCACCACGAGCCGGACGGCGCGGAACAGCTCCGAACGGAGACGGCCATAGTCGGATCCCGGGTCCTGATAGAAGCCGACCTCCTTGCCTAACTGTTCAGCGTACAGCGCCCAACCTTCGGCGTACGCGGAGTTGCCGCCATGCTTGCGAAATTCGGGAAGTCCCTTGAGCGTCTGCTGCACGGAGAGCTGCATGTGATGGCCGGGGATTCCTTCGTGATACGCGACGGCTTCGTCGTTGATGAACGTGCGGCTCGCGAAATCGGAAACGGCGACGGAGACGCGGCCGGGACGCTTTCCGTCCGGCGTGCCGGTTTGATAGTGCGTGGCGGCCGCCTTCTGGAAATCGGGGATCGCCTCGACGGTGACGGGTGCCGACGGAATGAGCGTGAAGAGCTGCGGCAGCTTCGGCTTCATCTGGCGCACGTAGCGATCGAAATCGTCGACGATCGACTGCGCGGACGACGGTTTGTATTTCGGATCTTTGTCGAGTTGCGCGCGGAATGCGGCGAGATCCGCATAGCCATTCGCCTTCGCCAGCGCGGTCATTTCTCCGACGATGCGATCGTATTCGGAGAGGCCGGTCTTGTGGATCTCCTCGGCCGTCATGGACGTCGTCGTGAATCGCCGCAAGGCCGCCTGATAGCGGCGCTTGCCGCCGGGAAGGCTCTCGATCGAGAGCGCCGTCCTGCAATGCGGGACGTACTCCTTGGTGACCCACTCGCCGAACTGCTTGTATGCGGGGAGGACTTCCTCCGCGACGGTCTTCGTGATCGAGTCCGTGATCCGTTTCCTGTCCTCCTCGGAGAAGCTCGCCGGCAGTTTCTTGATCGGGAGCACGAACGGATTCGCGGCAATGATTCCGTTGCACTGCGCCGGAATCTTCTCCGCCAGGAACTTGACCATGACCAGCTGGTCCTTCACGCCCGCGCTCAGAACGTCTTCGGTGTCGCGCAGAACTTTCGGGATCTGATGCAGGCGCGCGATGTAGTCGTCGTAGTGCTTGACCGTTTCGAATGGAGCGGCGTTCGGGAGATCGGCGAGGCCGGTGTGAATGCCGCCCTGTGCGCTGATCGGCATTTCGTACCCTTTCAGGTCGAAATCGTTCACGTTCTCCTGCAGGTTGCGCAGAAACAGATCGTGCGAAGTGCGATCCTCCTCACTGAACCCTTCGGCCGAAATCGCTTTGATGCGCTCGAGAAACTTCACATTGATCTCGTACCGCTTCATGACTCCGGCGAGCGACGCGTCGCCGAGCTTGTCGTTGTAGCGATAGTCGCCGACCGCCGTCGCCTGCGTCGGCGACAGCTTCAAATTCGTCTGCCACGATTCTTCGAAGAGCGCGTTCTGCGCCGCGAGTCTGGCGGCAACCGAATCCGCCTTGGGCTTCTCCTGCGCGAACAGCGAGGAGACCGCGATCAGGGCGAGAAGGGGAAGGAAGCGAGTGCGCATCGCGGGAGCGTAGCGAATGCGGAGCAGCAGTGACGTTACGAAAAGGAAACGCGCGTCGCCAGCGCCCTTCAGAAGACGATCGTTTCGATGCTCAGGACGAAGGCGTACCGGCATCCGTTTGATTAGGCGGAGTTTGTGGTGTTGGGGATGGGTTGTGACGCCGGGTAGGGATTCGGTGCATCATGGCACTCCTTCATTGAGTGAAAGTCCTCCTCTCGATCCTCGCAATGGCCGGTACGCTCGCATCGATCTTCGCGATCGCAGCCGATCTGTTTCGTTGGCGGGTGTCGGACTCGCAGCGGCCGACGCGGATCATGGTTGCGGTAGTGTTCCTCGTCATGTCGGTCGTGATCGGAATCGCCTCTTTGCCAAGCGAGCCGTCGCCGACATCGAAGGCCACGGAGGCACCGGCTCCGGCGCTCAAGCTGATCACTCAGACCTCCGTCGAGCCGCCGCCGCCCGCTCAAAAGGCATCACCGATTCTGAAAACGGCGCCGGTATCGAAACCAAAGCCGCACAGCGAGGTCACACTCGGCGAACGCGAGCGATCCATGCCTGAAGTCGTCGCGGCAGCCGACGACGCGCTGATGATTCTTCGATCGCAGGCTCACACCGTCCGCGGAAACTTGCGCGGCCGCCAATCCGACGCCGATGCGGCACTGGCTGGGCTCATCACGACCGACCTGACCCTCGACGTGAAACTCCTCGACGACGAAGGCATCATTCGTGACGCCTTCACCGTCACGAGTCGCGGCGGGGGCTTCACCGCCGACGAGTCCGGGTTACAGGCGCGCCAACGCCTTCGCGACGCGCTCCAGAATCGCATGAAAAAGGAGCAACAGTGAAACGACTCTTTCTAGCGATTCTCATCCTATCGAGCCTTTCCCTTCACGCGCAGAAAAGCCTTGACGAAGGCGTAACCGAGCTGGCGACGCAGATCACCACGAGCGCGGCGAAGCAGGAGAAGCAGCGAATCGCCGTGCTGCCGTTTCATGAGCTCGACGGCCAGCCGACGATCCTCGGTACCTATCTCGCCGAAGAGCTCGTGACGAAACTTTTCCAGCGCGGGAACTTCAAGATTGTCGAGCGGCAGCTCCTCGACAAAGTCATGGGCGAGCTTCGAATTCAGCGCTCTGGCGCAATCGATCCCGCAACGGCGAAGGAGATCGGCCGTATCGCCGCCGTCGACGCGATCGTCACGGGCAGCATCACCGAGCTCGGAACACATGTCGCCATAAACTGCCGTCTCATTGAAACCACCACCGGTGAAGTGTTCGGCGCCGCGCAGACGAAGATCACGAAGGACGAAGACGTTTCGAAGATCATCAACTCCGTCGTCACGCCGACCGGCTCGATCAGCAGTCAGCCGAGTCACCAGACTCACAAGGCGATCGCGTCGAAGGATATCGGGTCGCTTCGCGTGACGCTCAAGTCGGTACTACGTGTAACGAGCACGAATAAGATCCGTTGGACGTTCCAGCTCGAGAACCGCGAGTCGCGGCGGCCAATCGCCGTTGCGGTGAATGCGATCGGACAGGAGGAAGGCGGCGGCGGATTGCGATTCAATACAGGTCCGCCGGCGATCGCAATACGTGCGAGCGCCGTCGATGACCGCGGCGGCAACTGGACGATCTCATCGGCCGGGCTCGGAGGGATTGGCTGGGTTCGGGCGGGCGTGAAGGGCCGCAATGGCGGTGAAGCAATCAGTCCCATGGAGATCGCGCGTCTTCTGCGTCTGCGCGACGAGTTAGGACGCGAGACCGACGACCCCTCCGACGGCATCACCGCGAGGGCCGACTCGATGGGCGAAGGCGGGATGAACGTCACCTTCAGCGGCGGACGCATCACTTCGCCGGAGCAGTTCTTCCCGTTCCGTGGGAACCGATTCGTATCTGGCGCGACGACGACGATCGATCCGGGCCAGAGCACGACGGTCACGATGGATTTCCGCGGCGGCCAAGACGGCGGGCTACCGAACCTCGGACCGTTGGACCTTCAGTTCAACAGCGAGATCGTCGTCGGGGTGGGCGAGCGAAACGTGCCGAAGAGTTACACGCTGTACAACCTGACCTTCGATCGCGTGAGCTTGCCGGGGATGTGAGAGGAATCGTTTGGGTCAGCGAAGGTTGTACAGATAAAGCACCGCCGCCCACCCGCTCGGCAACATCTCCGGCGGCTCCTCGAGTTTCTCGGCGTATTTGATCACCATGTCGAGAAAGTAGCTCGCGTGGAAGAACGCCTCGAGCAGTGGTCGGGTCTCTTCGTTCCACCGGCGGTTCATCTCCATCTCGAATGTCTTGCCCGTTCCTTCCGCAACGATGCGCTCGAAACTTTCGTTCATCGGCACGTCCGGCAGCAGCTCGCGCAGCGCGTCGCGAATCGACAGCGTGTGTCGCTGAATGCCGAAGACCTTGAAGCTTTGGTGATAGAAGCGGTAGACGAAATCCTCCGTGCCCCATTCGTGCTGCGCCTTCGCGCGAAGCTCGCGCAGGGCGTAGAGGTTTGCCTTCATGTTGGTCAGGAGGCGCGCTTCGAGGGAGCGTTTATCGTCGAGGCTCACCGCGCCGCCTGTCGGCGGCGCCAGAAAACGTACGACAGTCCCCATAGCACGCTGGTGACCGCCGCCCAGCCCCATACTGCCAGAGCATCGCCGACTGCGAAGTGGGCGATGAGCGCGGAGCCGAGGGTGATGGCGAAGCCGGCGTAGGCCCATTCTTTGAGGCGCGCGGGCACGGGCGCGAGGAGCACGATGACGCCGAGGAGCTTGACCCAGGAGAGCTCGATGCGGAAGTAGTCGGGGAAGCCGAGGTGGGTGAACATCTCCGCGACCTGCGGCAGGGTCAGTTGCGCGTAGGCGGTGAAGGCCATTTGCAGGGAGAAGAGCGCGGTGGCGATCCAATAGAGGATGGTGTTGGCTTTCGGGGCGACGAGGGTTGGATTCTGCAGGGTCGTGTCCATGGCGTTCCTCCTAGTTCTCAATGCCGAATTGCTTTGCGTACTCGGCGTGTAGTCGTTGCCAGCCGTCGAACTTCATGGCATCGGGGCCGACGATTCGGCCGATGGGCTGATCGTCGAGAGAGTGTTCCAGCACATCGAGGCAGACGTGCCAGCCGGCGGCGCCCATGGCGATGAAGCGGCGGTCGATGTTGTGCCAGAGCGTTAGGCGCGTGCCGTCCCCGAGTGGCTCCAGTTCCCAGCGGATGTCCTGTCCGCCCCAGTTGAATTCGAGCACGTTCGGCGCGTCGGCGCGTTTGATCTGAGCTTCGGAGATCATCGGCGTCGGTGCGCCGACGGTCGTGAGCTTGGCGGTGCCGACGGTGCCGAGGTTGCGGTCGGAATCGAACGGAGCCCACTCGCGGAGATGCTGCGGGTCGGTGAGTGCCTTCCAGACCTTCGCGGGTGGGTGATGGAGCTCGCGGACGAGAACGAGCGTCCACTTCTCTCCGTCTTTCTCGATGTGCGCTGAAGTCGTCATCACTCCTCATCCTCCATTTGGTCGAGGTGACGCTCGAGAGCGTCGACATGCGGGGACCAGAACTCGCGGAACGGCGCCAGCCAGTCATCCACCACCCGCAGCGGCTCCGGTTTCAGCCTGTAGAGCCGCCGCTGCGCGTCCACTGTCGCTTCCACGAATCCCGCCTCGCGCAGCACGCGCAGGTGCTTCGAGACCGTCGGCTGCGACATCTGCAACTGGCGCTCGATCTCGCCAACTGATTGTTCTGACGAGACTAAGAGGCTGAGGATCGCGCGGCGGTTCGGCTCGGCGATGATCTCGAAGACGGATTCCACGCTCTTAATATGCATTCGAGTGTATATACTTGTCAAGGCATATTAACGACATTGGCAGGAGATCCGGAATCGCGTCAAATAGACGCCGATGGCTCCCGAGCTGCCCATCACTGAAGTCCTTCGCGCCTGGGAACAGGGGGACGACGGCGCGCTGGAGCGGCTCCTGCCGATGGTGTACAACGAGCTTCGCTCGATTGCGGCGCGGCATCTGCGGTCCGAGCGGTCGGGGCATACCCTGCAGCCGACCGCGCTCGCCAACGAGGCTTACCTGCGCCTGCGCGGCCTCAGCGACGTGCCGTGGCACGATCGCGCGCATTTTTTCGCTATCGCATCGAGGATCATGCGACGCATCCTGGTGGATCACGCCCGAGCGAACCTGGCCCAGAAGCGCGGCGCCGGCTCGCCGGTGCTGCAGATCGTCGACGCGCTGCAGATGGGAGCGACGTCGACGATGGATGCCGCGGAGCTCATCGATCTCGATCGCGCGCTCGACCGGCTCGCCGCCGAGGAGCCGCGGCTTTCCCGCCTCATCGAGCTCCGCTTCTTCGGCGGCCTGAACATCGACGAAGTCTCCGCGCTCCTCGGCTGCTCGCCGCGGACGGCGAAGCGGGACTGGGCCTTCGCGCGGGCCTGGCTCCTCCACAAATTGCGCGACAACGCATGAACGAGATCACGATCCGGCCGCCTGGATACTTCGAGCGCCTGCGGGAGCTCTTCGATCGCATCGCGGAGCTGCCCGCCAATGAGCGCGAGGCGGAGATCGCGCGCGCGACGGAGAGCGATCCCACGCTCGGGAAGGAGTTGCGCGCGCTGCTCGCGCATGCGGACATCACGGAGACGACGCTCGATGGACCGCTGCTCATCGACGACCCGCCGATCCCGATCATCCCGGGCTACCGCGTGCATCGCGAGATCGGCCGCGGCGGCAGCGCGACGGTGTATCTCGCGGACCAGGAGCGCACTGACTTCACGCGCACGGTCGCGCTGAAAGTCGTCGACACGATCGTGCACTCCACATCGCTGTGGCACGTGCGCGAGGAGCAGCGGATCCTCGCGCGCCTCGAGCACGCGGGGATCGCCCGGCTTTACGACTCGGGTCTGACGACGCTTGGCCAGCCGTATCTGGCGATGGAGCTGGTCGAGGGAGAGTCGATCGTCGAGCACTGCCGCGTGCGCGGCCTGCCGATTCGCGAGCGGATCGAGCTGTTCCTGTCGGTGCTCGACGCGGTCGGTTACGCGCACGAGCGCGCGATCGTGCATCGCGATCTCAAGCCGGCGAACATCCTCGTCTCCGCACGCGGCGCGCCCACGCTGCTCGACTTCGGCATCGCCCGGCTGATCGCGCCCGACGATGACGACAAGACGCTCACGCTGAACCGGGCCATGACGCCGGCCTATGCAAGCCCGGAACAGAGGCACGGCGGACGCGTCACGCCGGCGTCCGATATCTACTCGCTCGGCGTGGTGCTGTACGAGCTCCTCACGGACACGATTCCGTTCCGCCTCGAAGACACGACGCACGAGCACGATCCGCAGCCTCCCTCCGCCGTCTTCGAGGGCAACGAGCAATGGCGCAAGACGCTGCGCGGCGATCTCGACGCCGTGGTGCTCAAGGCGCTCCGGTATGACGCTGAGGATCGATATGCGTCGGCCGAGGCGCTGGCGGACGATTTGCGCCGCGTCCTCGCGGGACGGCCGGTCGCGGCGCGCAGCGATGACCGCGTCTACCGCATCGGCAAGTTCCTCCGCCGTCATCGCGCCGCGCTCGCGGCGCTCGCGGCTGCGGTCGTCGTGGCGCTGGTGCTCATTCCGTGGCGCATGTCGAGGACGAGCCGGCCTAACGAGCTGGCGATTCTTTATGACGCCGGCTTACGCGATGGCGCGGAGAAGCTGCAGCGCTTCGATGGCGTTGCGGCGCGCGACAGTTTTCGCCGCGCGGCTGCGACGTCGCGCGGAGCCCTGGCCTGGGACGGTGTGGCTCGCGCCGAGAGCTTGCTGGGCGAAGTCGGTCGCGCCGCGGATGCGGCGCGGCGCGCCGGCACTCTGATCGCGGGCGACGCCGGTCTGCCTCGCGACGAAGCCGCGCGAATCCGCGCCGCGGCGCAAGCAGCGAATCGCGATTGGGCGAACGCGATCCCTGCGCTCGAACAATTGTTCGCGCGGCAGCCCGAACGCGTCGACATCGGCATCGCGCTCGTGACGGCACTCCTCGACGCCGGCCGCACCGACACGGCGGACACGGTCCTCGGCAGGTTGCGGCAATTGCCCGAAATTTCGAGCGATCCGCGCATCGATCTGCTGGAGGCGGAGGTCGCGTATCAGCTCTCCGAGTATCAGCGCGCCGCGGCGGCGGCCACGCGTGCGCGCGACCGCGCACAGCAACTCGGTGCGACGGCACTCGGCCTGCGCGCCGAGCGCCTCCACGCAGACGCGATGGGACATCTCGATCGGCGGGACGAAGCGCTTCGCGCGCTCCGATCGCTCGCCGTGCGCGCCGCAGCCGCGGGACTCGTGCGCGAGAGTGCCGCGGCGCACCTCGGCATTGGCCGTCTGCTGAGCAGAACCGGAAGCGCTGAAGAGACGCGAGCAACGCTCGAGACCGCGCTGGCCGGGTTGCGCGCCGCGGGGGACGAGCGAGGCCAGATCATCGCCCGCATCCTGCTCGCGATCGCGGCGGGCAAACGCGGCGAGCTCGAAGCAGGGATCGCTGTCATGCGCACCACCGTCGCCGACGCGCAACGGATCCGCGACCGCTGGGCGGAAGGCAATGCCCGCTCGCAACTGCTCCTGCTGCTGAACTGGGCCAGCGAAGAGGCGGCGTTCAAGGAGGAGCTCGCGCCGGCGCTGGCGGCGCTGCGCGATTCCGGCAACCGGGTGACTCTGTTGAACACCGTGGCCAACCTGGCGATCGTGGCGATCGGGGACTGCGATCTCGACGCGGCCGAGGCGTACCTCACCGAGGCCGAAGTGCTGGGGCGGCGCGTCGGCAGCCAGCTTAGTCAATCATCGATCGATCGTTCGCGCGGCTACCTCGAGGAAACGCGGGGCAACCTCGACCTCGCGCGCGTGCACTACGCGGCTGCGCTGGAAAAGGCGACGAGTGCCGGGCCGGAAACGAGAGCCACCCATCTCGGCGATCTGGCGTGGATCGAGGTCGCCGCCAACCGCCCGGACGCGGCGGAGGCGCGCGCGAAGGAAGCGATCGAAGCGTTCAAGGCGGCGGGAGATCTGCGCGAGGCGGCCAAGACCGAAAGCGTGCTGGCCTGGACCGACGCGATGCATGGCGATGTCGCTTCTGCGAGGAAACGACTTGCGGTCCTGCGCAAAGCAGCCGACGAGGAAAACTCCAACAGCGCCCGCTTCACACTCGCCACCTCGGAAGCGCGCGTCGCCGCGGTCGTGAAGGACTGGCGGCGCGCGATCGAGCTGCGCCGCGAAGCGGTGCGCATCGCCGTGGCGTGGAACGCGCGCGGCGTGCGCATCCAGCAGCAGACGCGCCTCGCCGAGGCGCTGCATGGAGCCGGCGATCGCCGCGCGGCGGAAACGCTCGTCGCCGAAGTGTTGCCCGAAGCGGAGCGCCTCGGCCTGCACGGCCTCGCGCGCGACCTGCGGAAACTGCACGCGATGTGATCGTGGCCCTTTTTCGCCGCGCTTTGCGCTTCAGCGGCGAAGGAGGAACACATGATTCGCAAACTCTCTCATCGCATCACGTGGACCCTGGTTCTCGTTTGCCTTGCCGCATCGGTCGCGGCGGATTCGTATCACCCGAACATCCCGAATGCGCAGGTCGTCACGCTCGACGGAGCGGCGATCGAGCGCTGGGCGAACAGCGGCACGCCGTTCGCGCTGACGTTCGGAAAGACGAGGCTGAATGTCGTCCTCACTCCCGCGCCCGTCTTTCCCAAGGAGGGCGTGACGTTTATCCAATTCGGCAAAGACGGCAGCGAGAAGGTGACCGTCGTTCCCGGCAACTTCACGTACAAGGGGGAAATCCTCGGCGAGGATCCGCGCACGACCGAGGTGCGGCTCACCATCGCCGACGGCGTCGTGGAAGGATACGTACTGACGAAGGCGGACTGGTGGTTCATCGAGCCGCTCGCGCGGTTCGACCCGAAGGCCGCGAGCGATCAGTACCTCGTGTATGTGTCGCGAGAGACCAGCGTCTCGGTCAATCTCGGCGACGCCGACGTGAATGATGAGGTCTTCGACTATCCCATCAAGGACGACAAGATTCCGCTGGCCATGGTGGCGGACCTCGAGTTTTTCAGACAGAGCGGCAGCTCGTTCCAACGCGTGATCCAGCGGCACGCGACGCTGATCAATGCCGTGAACGGCATCTACGACATGCAGTTCGGCCGCGAGTTCCGCATTCCGATGGTGGCCCTCGACCTGGGCGATCTCGTGGCGACGCACGTCATCGATCTCATGGGCCAGTTCAAGCTCTACATGACGCCGCAGAGACTGGAGCGGATGCACAGCCTCATCGGACACCTCACGACGGGAAAGGATCTCGATTTCAATTCCGTCGGGTTGGGCGTGCAGCGCGGCGACCGCTCGATCTCGAAGCAGTCGACGGAATTCGCCTTCCCCAACACGATCTTCGCGGCGCGCTACATCGGCAGAAACTTCGAAGCCATCGCCGCGGAGGCGGAAGTGCGCAAGGTCTGCATCGGCGGCCAATGCGCTGTCTTCGAGCGAACGCTCGACGGGGAGGTATTCGACGAACACACCGTGGCGCGCTTCTCGGATGGCCGGGAGGGTCCCAATTTCAACAACGTGCGGCGTGTGTGCATCATCCTGTTCCAACGCGGGTTCGAGTGCCGGTAAACAAAACGCCGCCCGTCTCGCGACGGGCGGCGTGATCGCGCATTCCTGTTAGTCTTCGTCCTCCATGTCCGATCAGATCGTGGTGCGCGGTCTGCGCAAACAGTTCCCGAACGTGCTCGCCGTTGCGGGCGTCGACCTGACCGTCGCCGCCGGCGAAGTCTTCGGCCTTCTCGGTCCCAACGGTGCCGGAAAGACCACGACGCTGGAGATGATCGAAGGTCTCACGCGGCCCGACGCCGGCGAGATCTCGATCGGCGGGTTGAACTGGAATCAGAACGCTCACGAGATCCGCTCGCGGATCGGCGTGCAACTGCAGGCCACGAGTCTCTACAACAAGATCACGCCGCGCGAGGCGCTCGATCTCTTCGGCGGCTACTATCCGAAGCGACGCGGCACGGACGAGTTGCTGCGGCTCGTGCAGCTCGAAGACAAGGCCGACGCGTATCACGTCACGCTCTCCGGCGGTCAGGCGCAGCGACTCGCGCTCGCGCTGGCCCTCGTCAACGATCCGCAAGTCGTTTTCCTCGACGAGCCGACTGCCGGACTCGATCCGCAGGGCCGCCGCTCGCTGTGGGAAATCGTCCGGGCGATGAAAGGCGAAGGCCGGACCGTCGTGCTCACCACGCACTACATGGATGAGGCGGAAGCGCTTTGCGATCGCCTGGCGATCCTCGATCACGGCACCATCCTTCGCTCCGGCACACCGCCCGAGCTCATCGCGTCCCTCGGCATCCCGAGCGTGGTCGAGCTGACGTTTGCCGGCGCCGCTCCCGACCCGCATCCGTTCGCCGGCCGCCTCGGCAGCGCGGTCGAGGCGCGCGGCGACATCTGGGAGATTCCGACCACGGATCCGAAGACGTTGCTGCCGCGCCTTCTGTCGACGATCGAGAGCGAGCACGTCGACTACCAGCAGGTGCACGTCCGCCGGGCAACCCTCGAGGACGTTTTTCTGCAACTCACCGGACGCAGCCTGCGGGAATGAAATCGAATGCAACCGACGAAGATGCCCAACCCGTCCGCGCTCCTCTGGCGCCAGTTCAAAATCGAGTGGCGGCTCTACGTGCGCGATCGCGCAGCGATGTTCTGGACGTTCGCCTTTCCGCTGCTCATGCTCTTCGGGTTCGGAGTGATCTTCCGTTCCGACGGCCCACCGGCGCTGACGCTCGTGCGCATTGCGCCGGCGCACGAGACGCCGCGCGATCAGGCGTTCCTCAAGGCGCTCAAGGAAGCGCGATTGAACGTCGTCACTCTCGACGCGAAGCAGGCCGAAGAGCGATGGAAGAAAGGGGAGACGACTGCGCAGCTCGAGAGCGTGGGAAATGGATATCGGATCCACCTCAACAGCTACCTGCTCGCGCAGGGACAGGTGGTCGCTCTTGCCTCGAGCCAGGCGTTTCTCGTGGCTCAGGCCCGGGTCAGCGGCGCCGCGGAGCCGGAGCGGATTCCGATGGTGATCGAGAGCCCGGGTCATGCGCATGCGACGAACTACGCCGCGTTCCTCGTGCCGGGACTCGTGGGGCTGAATCTGCTCAGCACCGGTCTCTTCGCCGTCGGCATGGTCACCGTGGCGTATCGCGAGAAGGGGAAGTACCGCCGCCTCGCGGTGACTCCGCTTCCGAAATGGGTCTTCCTGGCCGGACAGATCCTGCAGCGCGTGACGTCCGTGCTGCTCCAGACCTTGTTGCTCCTGCTCGCGGCCTGGCTCGGCTTCCACATCACGAACCAGGGCTCGTATCTCGTCTTCACCGCGCTCGTCGTCTTCGGAACGGCGACCTTCATCGCCATGGGCTTCGCGCTCTCGAGCTTCGCCTCGACAGTCGAGACGTACGGCGCGGTCTCGAATCTCGCCTTCTTCCCGATGATGCTGCTCTCCGGCGTCTACTTCCGCCTCGACAGCGCGCCGCAGTGGATTCAGAAGGCGGTCCTGATCCTTCCGCTCTCCCCATTCCTGCGAGCACTGCGCGCCGTTTACAACGACGGCGCCACGCTGCAGGGCCACGTCGCCGGCCTGGCGATCCTCGCCGCCTGGGCGGTGCTGTCGTTCCTGTTCGCGGTGAGACGATTCCGGTGGGTGTGAGCCATGATCAAGATGCCGTTCTATCAGGCCGCCATTCAGAAACTGCCGTACGGCAAAACCATCGCGGCGGCCGTCATGGGGATCCTGTTGCGGCAGAAGGTCCGAGCCGTCGTCAACGGCGCAAGCATGACGCTCAACCTCCGCGAGTCCATCCAACGGACGATGTTTCTGGGGGGCTATGAACCGACACAAACTGCGTGGTTCAGGGAATGCGTGGTCCCCGGCGATACCGTCATCGACGTCGGTGCCAGTTTTGGCTACTACACGACGCTCGCTGCTTCACTCGTGGGACACGGCCGCGCGTTTGCGTTCGAGCCCAGCCCGATCGCGAGCGAGGTCCTGGAGCGGGCCATTCGCGATTCCCATCTCACGAACGTCCTCCTCACGAAAGCGGCGGTCGGCAAAACGAACGGCGAGGTCGAACTGTTCATGCCCACCACCAGGCATCTGCACTCGCCGAGCATCATTCCCAATGATCCCGAGTTCGCGCCGTTGCGCGTTCCGCTGATCGCCCTCGATGCATTTCCGCCGCTCCAGGGCTCGTGGCCGATCAAGCTGATGAAAGTCGACGTCGAGGGCTATGAACCGGACGTGCTCGATGGGATGGAAACCATGCTTCGCGCCAAGCGCGTCCTGAATGTTTTCTGCGAGTTCAATTCCTGGTGGCTGGAACACAACTCCACCACTCCCGCGCTCCTGCTTCAGCGCTTCCTCGATCATGGCTATCGCATCAAGAAAGAGACCGCCCTTCAGGAGCACCTGCCGGCCCACAAAGGCGGGTTCTTCAGTCTTCAGGATCGGTGGTTCACGTTGTCGCAAACGTGAACGCGCCAAAACGAAAACGGACTGTTGCATTGGTAGGCGAAACGCTCGAAGCAACCCGGGCCTTCGCCATTTATCTCCTGTCGCCACCGCCCGTCGAAAAGCTGCGCGGTGAACGCTGGAACGCCGACGGCGCGCCGATTACCGCGTGACGTTCGTCGTCGAGAGCATCACTGACGACCTACGGACGCCGTAGGACCATTCCAGCGCCGGCTGATTTGTGCGAAGCCCCACTCAAGAGATAGAATTCCGGAACATCCGCCCTACCACGCCGTCGACGAAAGGAGCCTCACCTTGAAGCGAACGTTCTTCGGCCTCCGGGCGATCATCGGAATTGCCATTCTCCTCGTGCCGTTTTCGGTGCTCGCGCAAGTCGCGCCGCCGTCGGGCGTGTGGCAGCAGTTTTCGGCCCTGGGGAACTCGGGTGTCACGGGATCCACCGGCGCGGGCACGATCGTCAACGGAGACGTCGGCTCGTCGCCGACCGCCACCGTCACGAACTTTCCTCCTTCCACCGTGAGCCCGCCGTTCACGCTGCACCTCACGAATGATTCGACCGTGCAGCAAGCTCATGCCAGTGCCATCATTGCCTACAACGCTCTGGCCGCGCAGGGACCGGGGACGGTGCTCGCCGCGCAATTGAACGGAGCGGTGCTGACCTCTGGCATCTACTCGTTCGCCGGAGGAGCGGCCGATCTCGCGGCCGGCGGCACCCTCACGCTCAACGGTCCGGGAATCTTTGTGTTCCAGGTTGATAGCGCGCTCACTGCCAACGTCCTGTCGAATGTCGTCGGCACGGCCGATCCCTGCAACGTCTACTGGCGGGTCGGCACCTCGGCCACGCTGAACGGAATCACCTTTCGCGGCAACGTCTTCGCCGACGCGAGCATCACCGTGGGATCGGGGTCGAACGTAGCCGGCCGCGTCATCGCCGGAACCGGCCCGACCGGTGCCGTGACCATGGCCGGCGCCGGCGGCAACACCATCGGCGGGTGCGCCGCCGCCGGCCCCGCCACACCAGAGCTGTCCGGCGCTCCGGCGCTCGACTTCGTGGGACTGGCCGTGCTCATGGTCATGCTCGCGGGTGTGGGTCTGGTGGTAGTGAGGAGATTCTCGAGCTGACCGCCTCCGAGCGCCAAAACAAAAACGCCGCTCGTCTTCCGACCGAGCGGCGTTTGCGTTTTGGGCGATTTGGTAGGCGCTAGCGGACTCGAACCGCTGACC
>CAVTGG010000001.1:0-161368 GCA_963734155.1 uncultured Acidobacteriota bacterium | reverse complement strand
CGGCGTTCCTATGTTCCGCTGCTCCTCGGTCTGCTGATCGCGCAGCGCGCGCTGTCGGTCGGCGATGTCTACAAGAGCTTCGCGCAGCGGCAGGCCTATCCGCCGATTCCGATTCTCGAGCCGCTCAAACACGCGCAGAAGCCGTTCCGCATCGCCGGCCACGGCCTCGCGTTCCATCCCGCCACGAGCACGATGTACGAGCTCGAAGACATCCGCGGCTACTCCGCGCTGACGATGCTGCGGCTGCGCGAGACCTATCCGCTCTGGTGCGTCGAGCAGCCGGTGTGGTTCAACCGCATCGATGATTTCACTCGGCCGTTTATTTCATTTCTTGAATGTGCGTTATGTCATCACTTGGGACCGCGAGCCGCCGCACGAAGGCTGGCGCGAAGTCGCGCGGCAACGCGGCTCCGTGCTGCTCGAAAACACGCGCGCGCTCGATCGAGCGTTCATCCCGCGGACCGTCCACATCGGCGGCAACGCACTCGCCGAGATGATGCACGCGACGGATTTCGCCGAGCGCGCATGGATCGAAGCTGCAGGCGAATCGTACGAGCGCGCGAACGGCCCCGGCTCGATCACGATCCGCGAGGCGAAGCTCGGCTACGTCATCGACGCGAACATGCAGGGCGATGGCTGGATCGTGACCTCGATCGCCGCCTGGCCGGGATGGCGCGCCTACATCGACGGAAAGCGAGTGCAGACGCAGATCGCGAATCACGCGTTCGTTTCGGTGCACGTGCCGCAGGGGAACCACCGCGTCGTTTTGAAGTACTGGCCGCGCGGATTCGTGATCGGACGCGCGATCACGGCGGGAACGCTGCTCGCCGTGATCGCGCTGCTCTTACTGAATCGATTCAAGCCGCTTCTGCAGCGAAGCGATTCTCCGCTCGTTGCGCTGCCCATCGGGGAGTGACTTCGCGTACTCGATCGCGAGCGCGATCGTGGCGCGAGCACCCTCCTTATCGCCCTTCTCCATCAGGATGTCGGCGCGGGTGGTGAGGACGGTCAGCTTGCGCGGGCCGTAGACCTTCACCAGCGCGCGGTCGTTCGCCGCGAGCGCTTTGTCGTACTCCTTCATCGCCTTGTAGGCGAGGGAGAGACGCGCCGGCGGGTTGTAGTCGTTCGGGAAATCGCGCTGCGATTGCTCGAGCATCGGGATCGCTTTTTCCGGCGTGCCGAGGTCGAGATAGGCGCTGACACGGTGCGAATCGTAGACGGCGCGCTGCTCCGGCGTCTTCGCCTCCGCGGCGACTTTCTCGAGGAACGCGACCCACTGCTTTTTCAATTCGATCGCGCCGTCTTCGTCGCCCGCCGTGTCGCGAGCATCGATCAGCGCGATGTAGAGACCGGAACGATCGTCGCCCGAGAGCACGATCTTCGGATCGTCGAACACTTCGCGCGTGTATTTCTCCAGCTTCTCCACGAGCGGCGAGCCTTTGATCGACGTCGCGCAGGAGAGTCCCGTCGCGGCGACGTTCGCCGCGGAGGGCGAGCCTTTTACGCGCGGATAAATCTCGAGCGCGCGTTGCGCGCATTGTTCGTTCATGTCCGACAGCGACATCGAGAACAGCATCGACTCCGCCGTGCGGCCGTACTTTTTCCAACTCTTGCTCGCTTTTGCGAGCGCCTCTTCGTACTGCTTCACGGCCTCGGCGTGTTTGCCTTCGGCCGCGAGTCGATCGGCCGCGAGGAGCAGGCGATCCGATGCGGAGACGGCTTTCGACGACGCGTCGTCGAGCAGCTTGGCGACTTGCGAAGCGGTCGCGCCGCCGACGTAACGTGTCGTCACTTTCCCTTCCGGATCGAGCACGAGCAACGTCGGCAGCGCCGGAATTGGGTAGCGCTTCAGGAACGCCGCGTTGGCTGCGGCCTCGGTGTTCACGCTGAGCCAGACGAACCGTCCGGCGTACCGCTCGAGGGACTTATCGGTGTAGACGTAAGCCCGCATCGAGCGACAGGTGTGTCACCACGGTGCCCACGCTTCGACGAAGATCGGTACGTTCTTCGACTTGGCGAGGGCCGTTGCTTTGGCGAAGTTGTCTTCGATGAACGTCACCGCCCGCGCGTTGAATGACGCGAGCGTGAGCAGTGCGAGAAGAGCGAGTCGTTTCATTGAGCCCCCGGAGTCACCCAGCGTTTGAGCCAGTTGTCCACTTCCTTATAAAACACGCGCGAGTTTTCGGCGTTCAGGATCCAGTGATTCTCCTCTGGCCACACGAGCAGGCGGCTGGGGATGCGCAGGCGCTGCATCACGGTCCATGCTTCGAGCGTGTTGTTCATCGGCACGCGGAAATCCTTCTCACCGACGGAGAGCATAATCGGTGTCTTGAACTGCGAGGCGAAGCGGATCGGGCTCTGCGTGCGCCACACTTCGCCCTGCTCCCACACCGGCCCCATGTTCATCAGCTCGCGGCCGTAGACCGTGTCCGACGTCGCCCACTGCGACTCGAGATTGATGAGACCCGCGTGCGCGATGAGGGCCTTGAAGCGATTGCCCGACCACGCCTCGAGCGCGTAGGCGAGATGGCCGCCGTAGCTCGCGCCGCCGGCAACCTGGCGGGACGCGTCGATGAACGGATAGCGCTTGATCGCCTCGTCCGCCGCTTCCATCAACTCGTCGGCGGGACCGCGAAGCGGATCGCCCTGGATCAACTGCGCGAACTCTTCGCCGAAGCCGGTGGAGCCGGTGTAGTTCGTGGCGAGGATGACGTAGCCGGGCTTGGCGAGGAGGTGATAGTTCCAGCGCAGCGAGATCGCGTCGCGCCACATGTTCGCGGCGCCGCCGTGGATCAGGACGAACAGCGGCCACTTCTTGTTCGGATCGAAGTTCGCCGGCAGGAAGATCATGTTGTGGATCTTGCGGCCGCGCTTCGAGGTGAACCAGAAGTGCTGCGGCGGCTGCCAATCGATCGTCTTCGACTGCTCGACGTTGAAGTCCGTCAAGTTGCGATGATTCTTCGCGGTGAGATCGATCCGCACGACTTCGGCGGGATTCACCGAGGAGCTCCATTGCCCGACGAGCACCGGCGCGTCTTCCGCGAACTGCAGCCCGGTGTAGATGCCGCTCTTCGGATCGATGAAGAGCTTCGCGTCGCCGCCCGACGCGGGGACGCTGTAGATCTTCACGAGTCCCGAGTCTTCGGCGTTGAAGTAAATGGTCTTGCTGTCGTTGGAGACGACGACGTCCATCGGCGCGCGGTCGGTCTTGGCGACGACGCGCTCGTTCTTCATCGACGGCCAGTCGAACGCCACGATGCGGCCGAGGTTGTAGACCTTGCCGTTGTTCGGCTCGAAGCCCGCGTAAAGGGTTTTGCCGTCGGGGCTGAACGTCGGATCGCCGTAGCCGCCGTTCGCTTTCGCGATCGACTCCGGCTCGCCTCCGTTCGCGCTCACTCGAAACAGCTCGTACGCGACCTCGGAGTACGCCGCGGTGTTGCGCCCCGACGTCGCGGCGAAGATCAGCCACTGGCCGTCCGGCGACCATTCCGCGTTGATCGACTCGCCGCCTTCGCCGCCCGCGCCCGTTCCGCCGAAGCCCGGCTGCGCGACGAGCTTCGTTCCCGCGAGCAGATCCTTCGCCGCGCCGCCGCTGACCGATTGCACGAACACGTGTGGCTGTTTCGGATCGAGCCAGCGGTCCCACGCGCGGATCGGGAAGGAGTCGTACGCGCGAACCTTTTCTTTCCGGTCCTTCTCTTCTTTCGCGGCCTTCTTGTTCGCCTCGTCGTCGATCGCGCCGGGATAGACGGTGCTGGTGAACAGTAGGCGCGTGCCGTCAGGACTCCACTTCGGCGAGCCGGCGCCGGTGGAGACGTTGGTCACGCGCTGCGCCTCGCCGCCGGCGAGGTCGAGGATGTAGATCTGATTCTGTTCGTCGCCGTCGCGCTTCGCTCCGAACGCGATGCGGTGGCTGTCGGGCGCCCACGCCGGCCCGCTCTCGCTGGCCTTCGTCGCGGTGAGGCGGCGCGGCTTCGTGCTTCCATCGGCCGCCATCAGCCAGAGATCGGCGACCTGCTCCTTCGAATCGTACGACGGCTCGGTGACCGTGGCCACGACCCACTTGCCGTCCGGGCTGACCGCCGGCGCGCCGACGCGCTTCATCAGCCACATCGTTTCGTGCGTGAGGGGCTGCTTGTCCGCCGCATGCGCGGAGACGGCCAGCGAGACAGCCAGCGGCAAGGCGAAGACCCACGCGAAGTTTCGTGAACCCTTCATTCAGTGCTTCTCCTTTTCGTAGTCGCTTTCGGTGTACGGCTCGCGCATCGAGACTCGGGTGAGCCGCGTTTGAATCGGAACTCCATCGATAGTCGCGGGACGAAACCGCCACGCCGCCGCGCGCTCGGTCACTTGCGCGGTCGGACAGAACTTCAACCCTTCGCGCACGATCCGGAAGTCTCGAACCGTTCCGTCGCGGTCGATGATCCCGTCGACGGTGAACATACAGTGTTTGTTCATGTTGAGCCCGCGCTCGCCGATCAGTTGAGCCGGCTGAATGCAGGGACGCCAGTAGGTCGTGTACGGCTGTTCGCGCGCCAGCAGCGTTTTCTTGTCGAATCGCTCGTACGTTTTGATGGGCTCGCCGAGCGGCTCGAGCGTGCCGGCGCAGATCAGCGCCGCAGTCCCGCCGCAGATTCCGGTTGCGAGGCGGTTGTCGATCATGCGGTTGGCCATCACGAGAAACGACTGCCCGGTCTCGAACGGATAGCCGCAGTCGCCGCCGCCGCGGCCGGTCCAGACGTCGATCGTGCGCTCGAGCTGCTCGCCCTTCCACCATTGCATCACGCGAAACGTGACCCGCCGCTCCGGATCATCGGCGGTTTCTTCGATCTTCTCGACGACTCCCGCGAAGACGAACGGCGAGCGCGCGAAATTCTGCTCCTGCGTTTGGTTGATGCACGAGCAGGCCGCGGCAGCGCGCGCGAACAGGAGAAGGGCGAGAGCGATAGGGGCTTTCATCGGGACCAATATTCTTTCACGCGCAGGAGCGCAATCGCGATTGTCGCCCCGACAACATCCAGCAACACATCCCACGGCGAGCCACCACGCGAGGGGATGAAAGATTGGTTCCATTCGTCGAGGGAGGCGACGAGGAGGACGACGGCGTAGGTGAGGAACAGCACGCCCCTCATCCGGCCTTCGGCCACCTTCTCCCCGTGCGACGGGGAGAAGGGCAACGCGCTGTTGCCCCTCTCCCCGCTTGCGGGGAGAGGGTGGCCCGAAGGGCCGGGTGAGGGGTCGCGCGAAGCGCGCAACGCCAGCAACCCCAGGATCCCGTAGCCCGTCACATGCGCCAGCTTCCGCAACACGACATTGACCGTTTCCGAAACGCCCAGCCACGAGCCGGTGTGCGCGGCCGAGAACCAATCGTTCGACGTGGCGAGGATCACCGCGGACCACGCCACGACCGGCAGCCAGCGTTTCACGTTTCGAGTTTATCCCGCGCGTAGACGCGGGATCTCCGGTGGCACCGCTCGGAAGCCGCGGAGTGATGCACATTATGGTGGTTACGGCGCCGTCTCTTGGGGGTGCTTCGGGCGGTGGAACCGATGATCCCGCGTCTGCGCGCGGGATAAACTCGAAGGTACAATACCGCCTCGCCCTATGGAGCCGCGTCCGATCCGTCTCACGGTTCTCCAGCCGAATCTCGCCCCGCTGAAGCTCGATCTGAGCGTGCCGATGATCACGCTCGGGCGCGCGACCGACTGCACGGTGCCGATCAAGGACCGCTATCTCTCGCGCCGCCACGCGGAGATCGCATTTGCATCAGGCCAGTGGATCGTGCGCGATTGCGGGAGCGTCAACGGCACGCTGCTCAACGGCACGAAGCTGAACGGCAGCTCGGTGCTCAAGCCCGGCGACCGCATCGTCCTCGGCGACAGCGAAGTGATCTTCGAGCCGCAGGAAGAAGGTCCGTCGCATTCGCAGCTGGTCGCGATCGACAGCAGCTCGCACGCGAAGAACCTCGTCTTCAAGGCCCAGGAAGCGAAGGTCGATGACAGCGTGCGCGCGGGCGTGATGACGGCGCTGGCGATGGAACTGATCGAAGACCGGCCGATGAACGATCTCTTCGAGTTCATCCTCGATCGCGTCATCGACATCTTCAAGCCGTCGCGCGCCGCACTCGCGCTCCTCGACAGCGACGGCAAGTCGTTCAGCAACGTCCGCCTGCGCCGCAGCGACGTCAGCGACTCGCTCGATCTCTACATCAGCCGCACGCTGCATCGCCGAGGTCGTCGAGGAGCGCAACGTCGTGTCGTTCGTCGACTCCGCCGTGGAGGGCGACAAGATCGCCCGCGCGGAGTCGATCATCGCCCAGCACATCCGCTCCGCGATCTGCGCGCCGCTCCTCGTCGGCGACGCGGTCCTCGGCGTGCTCTATCTCGATTTCCAGGTGAACCGCGGCTCGATGACACCCGAGGACGCGCGCCTCGTCGCGCAGATCGCACGCTTCGCCGCGGTGAAGCTCGAGACGACGCGCCTGCGCGAAGAAGCGATCGCGAAGGCGAAGCTCGATGAAGAGCTGCGCACCGCGTACACGATTCAAAGCCGTCTCCTGCCGGCGGAGCTGCCGGTGATTGACGGCTACGTCTTTGCCGGAACGAACAAGCCGTGCCGCACCGTGAGCGGCGATTACTTCGATGTGCTAGTCCGTCCCGATGGACGGCTCTACTTCATCATCGCGGACGTGAGCGGCAAGGGCATCACCGCGGCGCTGGTGATGGCGAGTGTCGCCACGGCGTTCAACATCTTCACACGCACCGATCCGTCGCCCGCGGATCTCATGCGCGAGATGAACGCGACCCTCGCGCCGAAAACCGCGCCGACGAAGTTCGTGACGATGGTGGTGGGCGTCCTCGATCCGAAGACGGGCAGCGTGGAGTTCGCGAACGCGGGTCACGTCGCGCCGCTCGTAATCTCGAAGAGCGGTGTCGCGCAGCAGACGACGACCGACATGGTGGTTGGCTTGTTCGCGCACGTGAAGTATCGCAATCAGCAAATCGCGCTCGGCACTGGTGACTCGCTCGTGCTGTTCACGGATGGCGTGACCGAAGCGGAAAACGAGGCCGAGGAACAGCTCGGACTCGCGCCGGTGGCGACGCTGTGCGAGACGCTGCACGGCACGCCCGCGCCGAAGATTCTCGAGACCATCGAGCAGCGCGTGCATGAATTCACCGGCACCGCGCCGGCGGCGGATGACGTGACGATGTTCGCGATCTCGAGGAGTGCGTGATGGCGCAGAACTACAACATTCTCTGTCTCGACGGCGGCGGCATTCGCGGGCTTCTCACCTCAATCCTTCTAAGCGATCTTCCGCCGTCCGCGCTCGCGAACACGACCGTTTTCGCCGGCACGTCGACGGGCGGCATCCTCGCCATCGCACTCGCCGCGGGCGTGGAGATGCAGAAGCTCGTCGACCTCTACTCGACGCGCTGCGGCACGATCTTCAATCCCCAGCTCTCGCCGGCCGCGACCGACGATCAGATCAAGCACTACCTGCGTCTCTTTGCCGGTCCCGTCGAAGCGGATCTGTTGCTGGAGCTCGTCGAGCACCATCACATCTTCCCGATCAATTTCTTCGCGGCGAAATACAACCCGTCCGGTCTGCGGACTGCGCTCTCCGAGGCCCTCGGCGAGCAGGCCTCGACGCTCGTCAGCCAGCTCGAGAAAAAGTTGTTCATCACGACATTTCAGTTCGACCGGAAGGGCTCGTGGACGCCGATCTCGTTCGACAATCTCGATCCCGCATCGAATGACGCAATGCTGCTCGATGCCGCGCTCTGCACCTCCGCCGCGCAGAGTTTTTTCCCGCCGCACAAGCATCCGACCCTCGGCTATTGCGTCGATGGCGGCGTGTTCGCCAACAATCCGTCGACGTTCGTTCTCGCCCGCGCGCTGCAGATCGGCGTCGATCCGAAAACGATCCGCCTGCTGTCTGTCGGCACGGGTGCGGCGGTGAACTCCGTTCCCGACTCCTACTTCGAAACGGTCCCGCCCGAGCTGTGGGGCCTGTATCAATGGTTGTTCCCCGTGAAGGCGCCGCCGAGCGCCGGACACATGCCGCTCCTCACCACGATGGCCGCCGGCAGCGCGGAGATCGACGATGAACAAACGGCGTCGGTCCTCGGCCCGCATTACGTACGCGCCCAGGTCCCGCTCACGCAACCGATCACGCTCGACTCCTGCAGCGAAGTGCCGGTGCTGGAGCAGCTCGCGAAGGATTACCTCGCCGATTCGGAGTGGGCGAACGTCAAGAAGTGGGTGACGGAAAACTTCGTGTAGGCTGTGCGCCCCGATGAACGAGTTCCAGCTCAAGAAAGCGATCGTGCGCGTCGCGCGCCGCCTCGATCAGAAGGGCATCCTCACCTCGACCGACGGCAATCTCTCGGCATTGATGGATGACGGCGGGACGCTGATCACGCCGAGCGGTTCGTGCAAAGGCGATCTCGAGCCGGAGAAGCTCGTGCGCCTGTTCCGCGACGGCACGGCGCGCGCGGGCAAGCCGTCGTCGGAGATCGCGCTGCATCGCATGATCTACGCGAAGCGCCCAGACGTGCGGGCGATCATTCACGCCCACCCGCCGTATGCGACCGCGTATGCGGTGGCGGGCGTCGCGCTCGATCAGCCGATTCTCTCCGAGGCCATTCTCTCGCTCGGATCGGTGCCGGTGGCGTCGTACGCGATGCCGACCGCGGAAGAGCTCGCGCGCAGCGTCGAGCCTCTCGTCGAGCAGCACGATGCAGTGCTGATGCGGTTCCACGGCGCGGTCGTGTTCGCGCGCGACATCGAGCAGGCCGGCTATCTGATGGAGACGCTCGAGCACGTGGCGCGCATCGACTTCATTCGCCGCGCCCTCGGCGCGAACGAGATGATTCCCGCCAGCGAAGTCGCGCGTCTCGAACAGCTCCGCGCCGCGATGCGCGCGGCGCGCTGATTTACTGCGGCTCGATCGCCGTCACCAGCTGCGTGCGATTGTTCGTCACCGAGGCCAGCGCCCAGAGCGGTACGCCGTTGCCCACGACATCGACGCGATACGCACCTTCGGCGAGCTCCGGGAACATCGCGCCCACGTCGACGAACGTCATTCCGGCGTGGAAGGCATCGGCCGGCCCATCGACCGATACGGTCTTCGTCACCGCAGTGCCGCCATGCATCGGCGTGAACGTAACCTGCGCCGTGAATCGGCCGGAGTCGCCGTAGATGCGCAGCGCCGCGCGCGAGCGGTTGTCGATCGGGACGTTGAGCAGCGTCACCCGCACGCCGCGGTCCGCCTGGCGCGGCAGCGGCAGCTCCGTGCCGTGATTGTCTTCCGATCGCGAGACGTCGCGGACGCGCAGCGAGAACACGACGTCCGCCGCGCCGCCTTTCTGCACCCAGATCAGCCGCCCGTCTCCTCCGGAGCCCGCAGGCAGCACGAGCTGGCGCACCTCGCCAGGCGCGAGAGCGGGATAACCGCTGCCGCCGCAACCGGTATCGGGCGCGCAACGCGGATTCTCGAAAAACAGCTCGACGCGGTTCGCTCCGCGATTCGTGACCCACAGCTCCGACTTCCACAGCGAGCCGTATCCGCCCGCAGCGCCGTCCGGCGCGGTGATGGTGACGGGAACGAGCACGGTGTCGTAGTTCTGAGGCATCGGAAACGTCTCGCGATCGGCGTACGTGTACACGAAGTTGGATCGGTTGGCGCCGAGGAGCTCGACACCGACCGGAACGTTCCCACGCGCATGCGGCGGCGTGATCGCCTCGTAGAGGCCGTGCCCGCGGTAGACGACGCTGCGCGCCTTGACGCCGCCGAACGTCACGTTCAGCAATGCCTCGCACGCGACCGGGTCGCAGATCGGAGCGTTGCGGACTCGCACATCAATCAGGACGACATCACCGCCCGCCACCGATCCCTGGTCCGGAAAGACACCCAGGACGTCGAGCTCCACCGCGAGGAGCGGAAGGGCGGCGAGGAGAAGAAGCAGCGAGAGGACGATGCGCATGGCTATATATTATATTGTAGTAGCTCGCTCGTATATGCTTTCGCTCGATGGCCCTCTCCGCGCGCGAGCGCAAGCGGCTCACCGGGAACCTCGTCGATGAATTGAACGGCGCCGCGCTGTATGACGCGCTCGCGGATGCGGAGCGCGACGAGCGGCTGGCGGAGGTGTATCACCGGCTGGCGAACGTCGAGCGCCGCCACGCCGATCGCTGGCGCAAGAAGCTCGAAGACGGGGGCGAACCGCTGCCCGACTTCGCGCCGTCGTGGCGCACGCGCACGCTCGGCTTCCTCGCGCGGCGCTTCGGAATCGGGATGGTGCTGCCGACCGTGCAGTCGCTCGAGCGGACGGACACGAACAAATACGCGAAGCAATCCGACGCCCGCGATTTTCACGGCGATGAGAAGTCGCACTCGCGCGTCATCCAACTCATGTCGTCGATGCGCGGCGGCTTCGCCGGCTCCGACGTCGCGCGCATCGAAGGACGCCACCGCACGTCCGGAGGCAATGCGCTCCGTGCCGCGGTCCTCGGCGCGAACGACGGGCTGGTGTCGAATCTCAGTCTGGTCATGGGCGTCGCCGGCGCGGCGATGAACGAGCGCGCGATTCTGATCACCGGCTTCGCCGGCCTCCTCGCCGGCGCGGGCTCAATGGCCCTCGGCGAATGGCTGTCGGTGCAGAGCTCGCGCGAGCTGTACCGCCATCAGCTCGAGGCCGAAGAGGAAGAGTTGCTGACGATGCCGGAGGAGGAGGAGGAAGAGCTGGCGCTGATCTACCAAGCCCGCGGCCTCGGCGAAGAGCAGGCGCGCGAGTTCGCGTCGAGCATGATGAGCAATCGCGAGACCGCCCTGGAAACGCTCGCCCGCGAGGAGCTCGGCTTCGATCCCCAGGAGCTCGGCGGCTCGCCCTGGGTCGCCGCCATTACGTCGTTCATTCTCTTCAGCCTCGGCGCGATCTTTCCGGTGATCCCGTTCCTCTTCGCTCGCGGGACGGACGCGGTTCTGCTCAGTGTCCTCTTCAGCACGATCGCCTTATTCACGGTGGGTGCGGCCATTACGCTGTTCACGGGACGTGGGGTGCTGTTTTCGGGATTTCGTCAGGTGTTGTTTGGTCTGGTTGCCGCCGCATTAACGTTCGGTATTGGGCGACTCATTGGGAACGCCGCCGTCCTCGGCGGCTGAACCGGCGGCGTCCCCGCCGCCGCGGCGCAATGCTGCTGCTGCCGCAATGATCAGCAGCGAATCCGTCAACGGATAACGAAATCGCGTCACCACCTGATGCGGCAAATGCGCGAGCCAGCCGACGACGAAGAACGCGGCAATCCATAAAACAACGCGCCGCTCCATGCGCGCGAAGCCGAGCAGCGCGAGCACATAAAGCGCAATCGTGATGATGCCGGTGGCGATAACGACCCTGAACGAATACTCCTGCGGATTGAGCCACGGCCGCCAATAAATCCACGCCTTTTTCAACGTGAACAGCGCTTCGACGCGCGGATACGCGCGAATGTTGGCGAGTGCGGCGTCGCGCCAGGCGGCGCTGCGCGCGCGAGGCGTGGGAGCGTTCATGCGCTGCATTGCGGGAATCGTGTAGCGCTGTTCGAACTCGATCGTCGCGCGGCGGTATTGCTCGCGGTCGAGGATCGAATAGATGCGTGCCATTTCGGGATGCGTGCCGCGCCAGAGGCTGTAGCCGCCGGCGTTGTTGACGAGGATGAATTCGCCGTAGCGGACGTAGTTGCGGATCGTCCAGGGCGCGATGACCAGCACAAACGCGAGAAGAAATGTGCGCGGGCGGCGCACGGCAAAGAGCGGAACGAAAATCAACGCGACGGGGCGGGTGAGCGCGGCAAGCGCCAGGCTCACGCCGCTCAATGCGGGCTTTCGTCGCTGAAGGCCATACAAAGCGAGCACGAGGAGGAACATGAACAGCGGCTCGCTGCGGACGTCGGTCGTGCTCACAATGAACAGCGGATAAAGCGCGGCGGCGAGGCCGGCCCAGAAGGATCCGCTCAGAAGCACGATCAGTGCGACCGTGGCCGAGTCGACGAGCGCCAGCGCGATCTTCACCCACGCGACGCGCTGTGGCTCACCGAGCGTCGTGATGGCGATGAAGAACGGCAGTCCCGGCGCGCGGAAGAAGGGGAGGTTGCCCTGGTCGGGATAGGCGCCGGTTGTACAGAGCGCGGTCGCCGTATCGAGATAATCGCGTGCGTCGCCGAAATCCACACGATCGAAGCCTGCGATCGCGATGACCGAGAGACGGATCGCGAACGCGAATACGGCGAGACCCCACTTCATTGCTTGCGCCGCTTCGCGCGCTCGGCGATTTCTTCGCGGAACTCTTTCGCCTTCTCGAGCATCTCCGGATCGGTGATGTTCGGCAGGAGTCCGTCCACGATCTTCAGCGCCTCGGCATATTGGCCGCCGTTCGCCTTCGCCACCGCGTCATTGAACGTCGTCGTCGCGCTCTCCGCCGCGTCGTACGTCTCCATCGACACGATCATTTTGCGCAGGTGCTCCGCCAGCGCCGGATTGGTGGTCTTCTCGATAATGGTTTGCGCAATGGCGGCCGCTTCTTTCAGGTTGCCGGCCTCGGCGAGCGTCTGCACGTCGCGTACATCGGCCATCAGCAGCGCCTCGCGCGACCGGTCGAGCAATTCGCGATCTCCCGCCGGCGCGATGACGGTCTCGATCAGCTTGGTGGCCTCGGCGCGCCGTCCGATGCGCGCATACAGCTGCACGAGATAGAACGCCGCCTCCTGATCGCCCGGCGCGAGCGCCAGCGATTTCTCCAATGCCGCGATTCCCGGCCCCGGATCTTCGGTCCCCGCCGCATAGGTCGCGCCGATGCCCGCCCATGCCCGCGCGAGTGCGGGATCGAGCTGCGCACTGCGCTCGAATTGTTTGCGCGCCTTCAATACATCGTCGGCCGAGATGTTCTCTTCGCTCTCGGCGATGCGATTGATGATGCTCGAGCCATAACGCAAATAGATTTGCGGATCGGTGCTTCCGAGCTGCACCGCGCGCTGATACGCCTTTTCCGCCTCCGCATTGCGGCCGGCGAGGTCATGCAGCCGTCCCCATGTCCGCATGCGCGCCGGCGTTCGCGGGATTCGCCTTCAATGCCTCCGTCAAAAACATTTCCGCCGCCTCGGCGTTAGACGGTCTTGAATTCGCCAGTAAATGGCCCAATGCGAAGACGTACGAGCCATACGTCATGGGCTCCGGTTGCGGCACCGGGCTGATGATCAGATCGCCCAATGAGTATTTCGTGTAATTGAACGCGCGCCGGCGCACGTACGCGCGCAATTCGCCTTCCATGCGCGCATACGACATGCCGAAGGCAGTCTCGAACGCCTCCTGCATCGATTTGCGGGCATCGAGCAGAGACATCATCTTTCCGAATTGCGCGCGCCGCTCTTCGTTGCCGAGCATCAGGTAATGCAGCAGGGCCCACGACTCCGCGTAGAAGACGCCCTGGCGGGAGCCTTCATTGTAGATGGACGAGTCGCGGTCGACGGCGAAGAGGTCGCGGAGCGGAATCAGCTGCTCCGTGCGCAGCCACATCACGTGCTCGGCGACGGGCCGGCCGATGTGCACTTCGTCGCCGTCGGTGCGGAACGTCGAGTAATACTCGGCCATCCCTTCATTGAGCCACACCGGCAATCCGGCGATGGTGTTCTTCACGAAATAATGCGTGAGCTCGTGATAGACGATGCGATCGAGCCCCTTTTCCGCGCCCGCCTGCAGCAGAATGAAATTGCCGTTCTCGCCGCCGAGGAACACGCCGGAGATGTTGCCGGTGTTGCGCGGAAAGACGAGCTCGCGATAGGGCGCGAAGCTGCGCTCGTTCGCGAAGACGATCACGCTCGTGGGAACGCGCGAGCGGACGTTGAGGTGCGTCAGTTGTCCCACCGCCGCCCGCATCCGCACGAGGTTCTGCGCGATCGCGACCGTCGAATCCGGCGAGGCGTTGCTGATGATCTCGAACTCGTCGACTTTGAGCGTGGTCCACTTCTCGTTCGGTCGTGGAAGCTCGATCGCCGCGGCGGTGAGGGAGACCAGAAGCGAGAGGACGAGGAGGAGACGGCGCATCGGCGTTGGGGTGGGGGAATTATATAGTGTCCGCCGATGCGAATCCTCGTCGTCGGCGCCACCGGCACGATCGGACGCGAGATTGTCCGCGCGCTCGCGCCACAGCATGAAGTCGTCGAAGTCAGCCGCAGTCACACGCCGCTCACCGTCGACATCGCGAGCGTCGATTCGATTCGCGCGATGTACGCGGCGGCCGGCCGAGTGGATGCGGTGGTGAGCGCCGCGGGTGCGACGCGGCGCAAGCCGCTCGCGCAACTCACCGACGACGACTTCGCGTTCTCGATCGCGAACAAGTTGATGGGACAGGTGAACCTCGTCCGCTACGGCATCGAGCACGTGAATGACGGCGGCTCGTTCACGGTGACGGGCGGCATTCTCGCGCGCGAGCCGATCCTCGGCAGCGAGGCGATCAGTCTCGTGAACTGCGGACTGGAAGGATTCGTCCGCGCGGCGGCGCTCGAAATGCCGCGCGGCATTCGCGTCAACGTCGTCAGTCCGCCGTGGATCACGGAGACGCTCGAGGCGTACAAGATGGAAGGTTTCGACGGATTACCGTCCGCGGTGGTCGCCCGGACCTACGTCGAGGCGATCACCGGAAATCACAATGGAGACGTGCTCGAGCCTTAGTTCCCCGGCGGCGGCGTTTCGGTCGTGGTCGACTTCTGCGACTGCGGCAACTGGAATCCAATGTATGTGCCGGAGCTGATTCCCATCAGCGTCAGCAGCGTGGCGTTGAATTCGGGCATCAGCAACTCCCAGATCACCGACGAGAGAAAAATCCCGCTGAGGACGAGCGTCCAGACGACGATCTGCAGGCGGTCGAGGGCAATGATGCCGTTGTCGTCGGAGACGAGGTCGCGCCACCAGCCGCGCGTTTTCCTCGGCGTGACTTCGCCCTTCGGCTGGATCAACGCGGAGGCCAGGGCGGTGGCGGAGCTGATCCCCATCAGCGCGAGGAGCGACGGCGGAATCGTGTCGCGATCGCTGGTGACGAGCCAGATGAAGCTGTAGCAGATGACGATGAGGAAAAACCACCACGCCATCTGCGAGCGGCCGAGGTTGTACGGCTGGCGGACGCCGTCGACCGGCGGGCCATTGCGGAGCATGTCAGTACGGGCCGCGGCGAGCCACAAGGCGACGATGAAGAGAATCAGGAACGCCGTCCAGCCCCAGGTCGTCCAGTCGACGTAGAGCTTCTGCAGCCTCATGACCATGTTCGACCCCGGGACGCGCGGGAGCGGACGCTCGCCGCGAATGCCCACGCTCATGTGCAGCGAGACTTCGCGATCGAACAGCGGATCGTAGAGAAACGGCTGCCACAGAGCACGATTCTGGTCGTTGCGGTCGAGGATGAACGTGAGCACTCCGGATTCGAGATCGATCCCGGTCGGCTCGTTCCCGGTGTCCTTCCCTTCGACGAACAGCGTGATCGGCGCCTGCGCCGCATCGGCCTGTTTCACCAACTCATCGAGATTGCAGACCGCGACTAAGAGCCAGTCGCCCAAGTAGGTGTGACGCGGATCGCCGTGGACGCTGCCCACCCCGCACACGGAGGGCGTCGAGCCGCATTTCGCGGGTTGGAGATTGCGCCGCGCGACTGCGAGCTCGTCGGTGTCATTGCGCGTGCCGCAGCGGGTGAACGTGAAAAGCAAAAGCGCGGCGGTCGCCGCGAGGAGCACCGTTCTGCGATCTCTCATTGCCGGCCATTATGCCGGACTCGTGAATTGAGTTGCTGGTTACTGGGTTGCTCAGTTGCTCGGTTCCTCGGTCCCTCCCGCCCGAGCAACCGCGTAACCGAGCAACCCAGCTCACACCACGTTGATCGGCGCGCCCGCCGCGAACGCGAGCACCTGATCGAACGCCTGCCCGAAATACAACTCGTAGCTGTCCTTCTCCACGTAGCCGAGGTGCGGCGTGCAGACGGCGTTGTCGAAGGTGAGGAGGGGATGCGATGCGCCGATGATCGGCTCTTCTTCGTACACGTCCACCGCGGCGAAGCCGGGGCGTCCCGCGCGCAGCGCGTCGACGAGCGCGTTGCGCTCGATCAGCTCCGCGCGGCTCGTGTTCACGAGCAGCGCATCGGGTTTCATCGACGCGAGATCGACGGCGGTGACGATGCCGCGCGTTTCTTTCGTCAGGCGCAGATGCAGCGACAGCACGTCCGCGATCTCGAACAGCGTCTGCTTGTCCGGCGCGGTCTCGAATCCATCCGCGGCGGCGCGCGTGAGCGAGCCCTCGCGGCCGAATGCGACGACGCGCATGCCGAACGCGCGGCCGTAGCCGGCGACGAGACTGCCGATCTTGCCGTAGCCCCACACGCCGAGCGTGCGTCCGCGCAGCAGCGTCCCGATCGTCGACTGCCACGCCCCGCCGCGAAGTCGCGCCGCCTCGAGTGGAATGCGGCGCATCGCCGCGAGCACCAGCGCCCACGTCAGCTCCGCCGGCGCGTACGGCGAGCCCGTTCCTGCCGACACGACGATGCCGCGCCGCGCGCACGCCGCGACGTCGATGTGCGCCGTGCCTTTTCCGGTCTGGCTGATCAGGCGAAGTCGCGGCAATTTTCCGAGGAGCTCGTCCGTGATCGCGGTGCGCTCGCGAATCAGCACCAGCGCGTCCGCATCCGCGAATCGCGCGGCCAGCGCATCGACGTCGCTCACCGTGTCGCGATGGATGACGACGTCGTGGCCTTCGAGCTTCGCGAAGCATTCGAGCTGGCGCACGGCGTCCTGATAGTCGTCCGGAATCACGATGCGGAGACGTTGCATGGCGGCGCAGTTTATCCGTTGTAAGATCGCGCCCGGGTCCGCAAGCCCTGTCGGAGGAGATGCCCGTGAACCGCCATCGTTGGCTGCTTGCAGTTGCTGTCCTCGTTTTCACCGCCACGCCGCTCTTCGCCCAGATCTTCGTCTTCGATCTTCGCGGCACGCAGGAAGTGCCGCCGGTGCCGAGCGTCGCCAGCGGCGGCTGCATGGGAACGCTGAATCAGGGCGCCGGAACGTTCGCGCTCACCTGCGTGCACGACGTCATCGGCGCGACGGTGATGCACATCCACCAGGGCGCGCCCGGCGTCAACGGCCCGATCCTGTTCGACCTCGGCGATCCGGCCAGTCCGGTCACGGCGACGTGGACCGGCATGACCGCGGGCGACATCAACGATCTCCTCAACGGAAATCTCTACATCAACATCCACACGTCCGGCCGTCCGACGGGGGAGATCCGCGGACAGATCCTGCCGCGCACGGTCGACTTCGTGAACTTCACCGCGAACGGCTCGCAGTACGTGCCGCCCAACTCGACCTCCGCCACCGCCACCTGCACCGCGGACCTCGACACGAATGCGACGTTCGCTCGCCGTGCAGTGTACGCACGATGTGCCAAGTCCCACCTCCGCTCACATCCATGAAGCGCCGGTGCAGCAGAACGGGCCGATCGTCTTCACGTTCCCGAGTCCCAACAGCCCGCTCAATGCAAATGTCCCGATGACGCCGCAACTGGTCGCCGATTTTGCGGCGACGTTTCTCTATCTCGACATCCATTCCGGCAGCGGGTCGGAAGACACGGCCAATCCCCAGATTCGCGGACAGATCGGCACGCCGCCCATTGCGGCGACCACCGGCACGATCGCGATCACGAAAGCGACGTTCCCCGCCGGCGGCAGCGGATTCGGATTTACGCAGAACGTCAACGGCAGCGGTCCGTTCACGCTCAATGACGGGCAGACGCAGACGTTTTCGAATGTGACGCCGGGGACATACACGATCACGGAGAACGATCCGTCGGTGAGCCCGGGCAATTACACGCTGGGCGATTTGTCGTGCAATGACGATAACGGCAGCAGCAATACGGCGTCGCGTGCGGCGACGATCAATCTGCAGGCCGGCGAGACCGTGGTCTGCACATACCGCAACATCCGTTCGCTCGCCACCGATACGTTGTTCGTCTTCCATATGTCGCAGGATCAGGAAGTGCCGCCGACCGGCTCGATCGCGCGCGGCGGCTGTATGGGACGCTTCAATGCCGGTGCGTCGGAATTGACGATGGTCTGTACGCACAATGTCGAGAATCCGACGGTGATGCACATCCATCATGGCGCCGCCGGGGTCAACGGCGACATCGCCTTCGACCTCGGCTCGCCCGTCAGTCCGGTCATTGCGACGTGGAGCGGCATGTCGCCTGCCGACGTCGGCGAGCTGCTGGCGGAAACCCTCTACGTCAACATTCATACGGCCGGCCGTCCGACCGGCGAAATTCGCGGTCAGATCCGGCAGCGCACCGTCGATTTCGTGGCCTTTACGGCCAACGCAAACCAGGTCGTTCCTCCGGATGATTCGCCGGCCAGCGGCAATTGCACGGCGGATCTCGACACCAATGCGACGTTCCTGGCCGTGCAATGCACGCACAATCTGGCGACCCCCGATCAGGCGCACGTGCATCAGGCGCCGTTCGGACAGAACGGGCCGCTGGTGTTCATGTTCCCCTCGGCGGCCAGCCCGTTCGCCGGAAACGTGCCGATGACGCCGCGGCTCGTCGCCGATTTCGCGGCGACGTTCCTTTATGTCGATATTCACGGCACCGGCGCGACCGAAGAAACGAACACCGGCGAGATTCGCGGACAAATCGGCGCGCCGCCGGCGGCGCCGACGACCGGCACGATTCGCATCATCAAGGAGACGACGCCCGCGGGCGGCGCGGGATTCAATTTCACCGACGACGTTCCCGGCTCGCCCGGCACCTTCACGCTCAATGACGGCGCGACGCACACGTTCAGCAGCGTACCTCCCGGCACGTACACGATCGAGGAAGTGCTGCCGAGCGGCTATTCATTGACGGACGTCGTCTGCGGAGATACGGACAGTACGGGAAATCCGTTCGAGCGCACGGCGACGATCCATCTGCAGGCCGGCGAGGCGGTGACGTGCACGTTCCGCAATCTGCGCACGTTCACGAATCCCGCGCTGTTCATTTTCGATTTATCCGGCGACCAGGAAGTGCCGCCGATCCCGACGTCGGAGCGCGGCGGCTGCATGGCGCAATTCGATTCCGCCACGAGCTCGCTGTCGATTGTGTGCACGCACGATGTGGTCGATCCGTCGGTGATGCACATCCATCAGGGAGCCCGCGGCGTCAATGGTCCGATTCTCTTCGACCTCGGCGATCCGCAGAGTCCCGTCGAGGCGACGTGGACCGGCATGTCGCCGTCCGAGGTTGCGGACCTGTTTGCGGGAAACCTCTATGTGAACATTCATACAGGCGGACGGCCGACCGGAGCGATTCGCGGGCAGATCGTTCCGCGCACCGTCGATTCGTTGAGATTCGGGCTCAGTGGCGCGCAGGAAGTTCCGCCCACGGATTCGACCGCGAGCGGCGGATGCTTCGTCGATCTGTCGGACGACGCGACCAGTCTATTCATGCAGTGCACGCACAATGTCCCGAATCCGACGAGCGTTCATCTGCACAGCGCGCCTCCGGGAGTCGACGGACCGGTCGTCTTCGATTTGCCAGCATCCGCGTCGTTCACGTTGAGTGTTCCGATGAGTCCGCGCACCGTCGCCGATTTCGCGGCGGGATTCCTTTATGTGAACGTGCACAATGCCGAAAATCCGCTGGGAGAAATTCGCGGCCAGATCGCCGCCGGCAATGCCCCGGCGAACGGACTGGCGGATGGGCCCACTCTGTCCGAATGGGCGCTCCTGCTGATGGCGTTCACGATGATCGGCGCGGCGTGGTGGCGGATGCGGTGACGCGTTACCGGCGCAGCGAGATCCGATATCCGGCGTAAATCGCCGGGCCGGTCGGACTCGCCGGCGAATTGTGGGCGCGGATGATGCGGTAGTCGTAGTAGCGTGCGCGGAGGAACAGCTCGCTGTTGCTCCACGCGCGGCCGAATTCCGCTTCCACATTCCACGTCGTTTCGCGCGTGTCGACGTCGAGGATCGACGGACCGGCTCCGGCGACGAAAAAGTATTCATCGCCGTGGCGATAGATGACATCGAAATGCCCGGCGACCAGCGTATCCGCATCCGGGATATTGGTGGTTTCGACCGCTGCGTGCGCGCCGAAGGAATTGCCGCGCACGACGAGGTCGACCGACGGCAGGATGCGCGGAGTCGAATCACCCTGGAACGGCTGCACGCCGACTGCGACGCCGGCGTCGACATGGATTTGTGCGGCTACGGAGACGGTGGAAAAGGAGAACCACGAAGAGAAGGGGTGCCCTGAACATAGCCGAAATACGTAAGATGCACGGATCATGTCCAAAACGCGGCTCGAGGCGTTCAGCGACGCGATCATCGCCATCATCATGACCATCATGGTGCTCGAGCTGCGCGTGCCGCATGGCGCCGACTGGCATGCGCTGCAGCCGCTCGTGGCGCCGTTCCTCACCTATCTCTTCAGCTTCCTGATGCTCGGCATCTACTGGAACAATCACCATCATCTCTTCCACGCCGTGCAGAAAGTCACCGGCAACGTATTGTGGGCGAACCTGCATCTGCTGTTCTGGCTTTCGCTGATCCCGTTCATGACCGGCTGGGTGGGCGAGAATCACTTTCAATCGCTGCCGACCGCGTGTTTCGGCGTGGTGCTGCTCATGTCGGCCGTGTCGTACACGATCCTGATGCTCACCATCATCGCCGGCGAAGGCCGCGACTCGCGGCTGGCGCGGGCCATGGGCCGCGACTACAAAGGCAAGATCTCGATGGCGCTCTATGCCGTCGCGATCCCGCTCGCGTTCGTGCACGAAATGATTGCGGATGCAATCTACGTCGCGGTCGCGATGATCTGGTTCATTCCCGACCGCCGCATCGAAACCGCCGGCTGAGTCTCGCGTCCTAAGACGAGAGGAGGATCTGTGCGCCGTCTACTTCCGTTGCTGCTCGCTTTCGCTGTCCCGCTCCACGCCGATGCGTTTTCCGACATCCGCACGTCCCTCGGCAAGCTGACCGCGCGCGAGCCGATTCGCGCGACGTATGAAGTGCAGCGCGCCGTCACGAACGAAGGCAAGTACGCGAACGAGAAGTTCAACGGCAAAGCAGCGGTGGATCTCGAAGGCGACGGCGAAGGGGTGCGCATCGCGTTCTCGCGCCCGCTGCTCGAGCAGGTGAATCGCGAGAGGCAAGTGCGGGCGCACGATCCGAAGCAGCCCGCGCCGACGCTGAGCGCGCTCGGCGAGATCAGCGCCGTCGCCGCGTCCGAGGCCATCGACGCCGCGCCGCCGATCCTGCATCTGCTCGACGACGCGAAGGTGGTCGAGGACCGCGAGGGAACGTGGCAGGGCAAGACGGTGCGCGTCGTGATCTTCCGCCTCGCCGATAAACGCGACAGCAGTTTCGGGAAGGAGACGGTGGCGGAGAACAAGCTGACGCTCTGGCTCGGCCCCGACGCCCTGCCCCTCGCCGCCGAGCACGTGCATCGCGCGAAGTACTCGTTCCTCATCTTCAAAGGCGAGTCGAGCTCGAAACGCAGCTGGCACTTCGCCCACATCGGCGACCGCCTCGTGCGCGTGCGGCAGGAGGAGAACGAAAGCGGATCGGGGCTGGGACAGAAGGGGAGCTCGTCGCTCGTGGCGACGCTGCGGCTGCGCTAGTCGCGCGCCGTCTTCCGGATCCACTCCGCATAGCTGGAGACGCGGACGTAGTATTCGGTCACGCCGTACAAGCCTTCTTTGCCGGTCGCTCTGCTGTCCTGACCCGAACTGACGCCGATCAGATAGGTTGCGCCTTGGATCTGCGCGAATGCGGGACCGCCGCTGTCCCCCGGACCGCTGACCCCTTCCAGCTCGGTTCCTCGCGGCGGGGCATCAAAGAGAAAAATCAGCCAGTTCATTTTGACCGACTGAATCTCATTGGTCGCCGCCCGGCGGCGACCGTCGCGAAGGACCGGTCCCGTCTGCCCGTCTCCGCTGAATCCCTGGCCCACGAAGGTGACGACGTCGCCGTGCGCTTCCTCCCGGCCGTCGTAGATCACCGCCGGCTTGACGTCTTTGACCGGCGTGGCGAGTTCGAGAAGAGCAATGTCGTCCTTGCCCTCGCCACCGCCGGGATAGGCAATGATCTGCGAAACCGCATACGCCCGTCCCTTGATCTTCACCTCGTGCGGAAGCTTCAGCAACTGCGCCGCGTGTGCCGCGGTGAGAACCCACCTCGGCGCGATCAACGTCCCCGCCCCGCCCGGCAGATTCAGATCGACGACCGCATCGTAGGACTTGCCCAACTCGAGGTACCGCGAATCCTCCCGATCATGGCGCCTCACGATTGCAAACAACGGGGATGCTGTGAGGAGGAGACAGAGCAGCAGCCGGTTGCCGTGACGCATGGGGGGAGGATACGCGCCAGCTGCGGCGAAGGGTGTGTTAGAAGGCAGACACACCGCCCGCTTTTTTCGTAGCATAGTTATGTGAAATTCGCCGCCGCCCTCGCCATTCTGCTCGCCTCTCCGTTCCTGTTCGCGCATGACGCGCTCGAGGAAGGCGCGCTTCCGGCGGGGGCGTTCGAGGGCGTCGTGTTCACGAATGAGAGTGTGCTTCCGGCGAAGGTGACTGTATTGCTGCGGCGCGGGGATCAACTCGTCGAGCAGGTGCCGTTCGAGCTGGCGCCGGGGCAGACGCGCACGATTCGGATGGACCGGTTGTTCTCCGCGGCGGCGGAGGGCGGGGCGATCTCGTTCCGATCGTCGCAGCGCATTCAAGTCGCGGGATATCGCGGCGAGGAGGTGACGCCGGCGGCGGGATTGATCACGACGGCGAAGCGCCGCTCGGTGCGTTTCCCGAGCACGCCGCCGCCGCTCGTGGCGAAGTCGGTGACGCTGACGACGTCGAAGGACAACACGCTGTATCAGGACAACAACGGCGGGCTTTCCAACGGCGCGGGTCCGCATCTGTTCGCGGGCTTGACGGCGTCGCGCGCGATCCGCCGCGCGCTCGTCGCGTTCGACGTTGCGTCGCAGATTCCCGCCGGCGCCACGGTGACGCGCGTCGTGCTGACGCTGCGCATCTCGATCGCGCGCGGCGGGCCGCAGGCGATGACGCTGCATCGCGTGACGAAGGATTGGGGCGAGGGAACCTCGGACGCCGGATTTGGACGAGACGGCGGCGGCACCGGCGCGGCCACGAACGATGCGACGTGGGTTCACACCTTCCGTCCGAATCAGAGATGGACGACAGTGGGCGGCGACTTCGATGCAGCGCCGGATGCCACGACGAGCGTCGACTTCATCGAAGCGAAGTGGGAGTCGGCGGAGATGATCGCGCGCGTGCAGCAGTGGCTCGATCAGCCGTCGACGAACTTCGGCTGGCTGGTGAAGGGAAACGAGAACACGGCCGCCACCGCGAAGCGATTCGACAGCCGCGAAGTCGGGGAAGCGACACTGCCGGCGTTGTTGGTCGAATACAACGCGCGGCAGTGATCGCGATGAACTACTGGCTCGCCCCCACCCCGCTATCCGGCTGCGCGGCGATGAACGTCGAGCCGCCGCTGGCGTTGTCGTTGACGACGGTGTAGACGAAGATCGGCGCGCTGGCGTCGAAGCTCAGCGTGGCGTTCGCGAGATTCGTGAGGTCGACGCCGGGGAAGTACGAGTCGATCGAGTTCTGCTGCTGGGTGAGTGATTCGAGGAAGAGCGTGCTTTGTCCGAGGAGCAGGCCCGCGGCATCGCGCAGCTCGAGGCGCACGGTCACGAGGCCGGTGGTCGGATTGAAGAAGCCGGTGTTCGTGCGCGGCGTGGAGAGCTGCGGCATGACGCCGCGGCGCAGCGCATTCGCGCGCGGCTGCCCGGAGATCAGCTGGCCGAGTGTCCCTTTGCCGGCGCCGAGAGCGTTGAACGTGCGCGAGGTGACGGCGAGCTGCGTGGCGCTCGACACGCGCAACGCGCCGGTCGTGCCGGACAAGCCCATCGTCGCCGCGATGTCGTCGAGGACCGCCGTTGCGCGCGGCGCGATGTTGACGACGGTCGATTTCGGCGCAGTCGGATTCGCCAGGAGGCCCGTCGCGAAGTATTCGACGAGCGCGACCGCCGGCTGGTCGTACGACGGATTGAAGATGCGGAGGTCGGTGGAGAATGTCTGTCCGATTCCGTTCGACACCCGCGCTGCGATCGGAACGTCGTACTCGTTCGCGGGCGTGAGCTGTCCGCGGATCTCGCCGCCCGGGAACGCGCTCGAGTGCACGTTGACGTAGAAGCCCGCGGGCGTGCTGACGAGGTTCGTCATGTCGGCGCCGCTGAGATTCGCGACGGAGCGCGTGCCGCTGGTGCGTCCGTTGATGAGCGGCTGCGCCGCGGTGGCGAAGTCGATGATGATCGGTCCGTTCGTGCCGGCCGGGCCGCGATGGATGTGCGAGAGCGTCGCGTTGCCGATGCCGCTCGTGTTCACTTCCCAGGCGATGTTCGCGTTGATGGGATCGAACGTGACGAACGCGCCGCCGAACGCGGTGCTGTTCGCCGGCGGATTTTCGTTGCCCGGCCGCAGCTCCGCGGCGTACGTGATCGGACCGCCGCTGGTGTAGGCGAGCTGCCCGCGCACCGCGCCGCCCGCGAACTGATTCGTGTGCACGTTCACGTAGAAGTTCGAGGGGTTCTGCAGCAGCCGCTGGGCGACCGCGGCGTTGATGGGGAAGGTGCCGGTCATCGTGCCGTTCACGAACGTGCCGCCGAGACCGATGATGTCGACGACGACCGGTCCGTTCACGCCGGCGGGCGCTTCGTGGATGTGGAAGTTGTTGATGGGACTGCCGAGGTTCGTCACCGTGATCGTCACGTTGACGTTCTGGCGCGAGGAATCGAATGTCACCGTTGCGTTACCGAAACCGGCGACGGCGCGCGGCGGGACTTCCTGATTTCCGGTAAGCACCGCGCCGAGGGTTTGCGCAAAGATGGATGGCGCGCACAAAAGACTGACGAGACCGAGAGCGAGGGCGACCGAACGAAGGCGCATACTTCTTCTCCTCTTATTTTGAAAGCGGGCGTTTGCACAAAGTGCGCCGCGTCTCAAAAGACGTAGCTCCGCCTCTCACTCCTGATTGAGCAGAGCTGCTCATGTGCTTCTTGCCGGAGATCCCTACGTTCGTGGAATGCAACTCTCGAAGGTGGGGCCGTGGGTGTCCATCGCGTGCGCGATTCACTGTATGGTCAGTCCGATTCTCCTCGGACTGCTCCCGATCGTTCCGGCATCGGAGCCGATCGAGCTGGCCCTGATCGGCGTCTCCGTCGTCATCGGCATGATCACGCTCGTCGCCGGCTACCGCGAGCATCGCAAGGCGCGCGTGCTGGTCTTACTCGCGTTCTCGCTCGCGTTCCTCGGCGCGCGGTTCTTCATCGACGAGCGATTCGAGACCGCGACCGTGGTCACGGGCGCGTTGCTGATGGCCATCGCACAGATCATGAACGTGCGCCTGCAGCGTCACTGCTGCGCTCACGACCACGCCAGCCGCAGCGAGTTGAGCTCCATCGCCAGCCGCGTGTAGTTGTGCAGCTGCGACGCGTTCGCGGGCGAGAGTTTGCCCATCGCCGCCGCGGTGAAGCCGGCGATGCCGGCGATCGTCGAGACGACGCGCTCCTCGTTCCTCACGCGTGAGGTGCGGCGAATGATGCGCACGGCCTCGTCGACCGCCTCCGGCTCTTCGACGAGCACGCTCGCGGCGGCGATGTCTTCGGGTGAGCTCTGCGAGAGGACGGCGATGGCGAGGTCGTCGGGATCGAGGAGCCACGGTTCCTCGCGGAAGTAGATTCCGCGCTGCAGCCCCTTGTGCAGCGAGATCGCGTTTGCGGCGACGAGCGCTTCGTGCGCCGTCAGCGGCTGCGCGCCGATGAGCATCGCCAGCGCGCGGTCGTAGTCGCCGGTGGCGAGGTACATGCCGCCGGACGCGAGGAGCGCCGCGTCGTGCGCCAGCGTGAAGAGCTTCGGCGGCGGCACGCGCTGCGGAGGATCCGGTGAAAGCTCGAGCGTGCGGATCATCGTCCGCACGTCGCGCACGCTCTTCGCTTCGAGCAGCTCGAACGCGTGCGCCGCCGCAACCGCCGCGAGGCCGTCGATGCTTTCGGCGGCAACGTGCAGCGCGAGCGTGGCGACGGTGAGCATCGTCCGGCCGTTGACTCCTACGATGCCGCTGGCGGTGTCGAAGCCGCGGCGCAGGGCGGTGTAGCCGGTGATGATCGTCATGATCGAGCTGGCGGTGACGAGCGCCGGCGAGCCGGCGAACATCCCCGCGCCGAGGAGCGCGCGCTTCGCGAGCAGGCCGGCGAAGAGCGTGCCGGAGAGGAGGAGGCGCGTGCGCGCCTGCGCGACCGCGATCTCGTCGGCGGAGCGATTGAATCCGCGCGGCCACGTGGCGCGCCAGTCGTGCAGCTCGTCGGGCGTCAGCGGCTCGATGCCGAGCGACGCGTGCACGCGGTCCTGCACTTCGCTGCGCGCGACGCCGCGGTCGTATTGCACGAGAAGCCGGCCGGACAGCGGATTGGCCCACGCGCCGCGGACCGGCGCGTGGCGGCTCAGCTCACGCTCGAGCGCGGCCGCGTACCGCGGACGCGAGCGAATGGGCTCGATCTGCCATCGCTCGCGTCCGGGGATCGCGCTGCGGATTGCGACACGGGTCATTTGCAGCAGGCGTCAACGCAGACTTCCTTTGCGGGCGGCGGGATCGTCTCGACTTTCTCGCGGCAGCAGTCGTCGACTTCCTTCGCCTTCGCCTTCGCCTGCACGGGCGCGGCTTTCGTGTCGGCGCAGCAATCGTCTTCATGACAGCTCATGACCGAGGTCTCCTTGTTGACGGTGATTTCTCCGGTGAGGACGTGGAGCGGTGGGCTCTCAGCCCACCGAACCGGCTCGGCGGGCTGAGAGCCCGCCGCTCCAACCACATCCGGATCGAAGTGAATGAGTCGCGTTGAATTGAGCACGACGAGGATCGTACTGAGGTTGTGCAGCACGGCGGCGAGCAGCGGATTGAGTGCGCCGAACGCGCCGGCGACGATGCCGACGGAGTTCACGCCGAGGGCGATGCCGTAGTTCTGCCGGACGAGCTGGATCGTGCGGCGGGAGAGACCGATCGTCGTCACGACGTGATCGAGATTGTCGGCGGCGAGGGCGATGTCCGCCGCCTCGATGGCGACGTCCGATCCGCCCGTGCCCATCGCGATGCCGACGTCCGCGAGTGCCAGCGCGGGCGCGTCGTTCACGCCGTCGCCGACCATCGCCACGCGATGCCCGTCCGCGCGCAGTTTGCGAATCCACTCGAACTTCTCCTCGGGGAGCAGCCGCGAGCGCCACTCCGAGAGTCCGACCGCATGCGCGACCGCGGCCGCGACTTCCTCGCTGTCGCCGGTCAGCATCACGAGATGCGGGATGCCGATGTCGCGCAGACGCGCGAGCGCCTTCGCGGCGTCGGGGCGAATGCGGTCGCTCACGCCGAGCTGGCCGATGAAGCGGCCGTCGTGTGCGACGTAGACGACCGTCTCGCCCTCGAGCGCATGCCTTCGCTCCGCTGCATGCGAGTCGCCGTTGACGGAGATGCCGTGATCCTCGAGCAGACGCCGGCTGCCGACGAGCGTGCGGTCGGCGCGGATGCCGCGGCCGGCGATCACTTCGCACTCCTCGTGCGGCGGCAACTCGAGCCCGCGATTCTTCGCCGCGGCAACGATCGCCAGCGCGAGCGGATGCTGCGCGTGCACTTCCGCGCCCGCGGCGAGGGCGAGGATCGCCGGTTCGTCGTAGCCGTCGTACGAGATGACGCGCTGCACGGTCGGCGTGCCCTCGGTGAGCGTGCCGGTCTTGTCGAACACGACGACGTCCAGCGTCGCCGCGGCTTCGAGGTACGTCCCGCCTTTGATGAGGATGCCACGGCGCGCGGCGTTGCCGACCGACGCGCTGACGGCAGTCGGCGTCGCGAGACCGGCGGCGCACGGACAGGCGATCAGCAGCATCGTCAGCGCCTGCACTGGATTGCCGCTGAGGAGCAGCACCGTGCCGGCGAGAATGAACGAGAACGGGATGAACTTCGCGGCGAAGCGCTCGCCGACGGTTTGGATGCGCGGCTTGAGCTTCTGCGCCTGCTCGACCGCGGTGATGAGGCGCCCGATCGCGGTGTCGGCGCCGACGCCTTCCACGCGCACGCGCAGCTTGCCGGCCATGAGCAGCGTGCCGGCGAAGACGCGTCCGCCCGCCACACGCTCGACCGGCATGCTCTCGCCGGTGATCGGCGCTTCGTTGATCGTTCCTTCGCCGAGCTCGATGACGCCGTCGATCGGAATCTTCTCGCCCGCGTACACGGCCACGAGATCGCCTTTGCGCACTTCGCTGATCGGCCGCTTCGTCTCGACTTCGCCTTCGACGAGCCACGCTTCGAGATCGTCGGCGGCGAGAAGGTCGCGAATGGCTTTGCGCGTGCGCAGGATCGTCTTCGCCTGCAGATATTCGCCGACGTTCAGCAGGAACACGACCGTGAGACCGCTGAGCGTTTCGCCGAGGATGATGCTGGCGATGGTCGCGGTGCCGACGAGCGTGTCGACGTTCAGCTGCCCGCGCTTGAAGAGCGAGGTGTACATCCCTTTGATGTAGGCCCAGCCGGTGATGACGGTGAAGATGCCGCTGACGACGATGAACGCCGGTCCCGCGGCGGCGCCGCCGATGATGCGCCAGGCGAGGGTGATGAACATCCCGACGCCGCCGACCCAGAGCTTGCGCTGGTACCGCTTGATGATCTCTTCGGTCGGGTCGCGGGCGTCGCAGCACGACCCCTGAATCGGGCAGTCGCGCAGCGACGGCGGCGCGTCGGGGTTGTCGCGAACGGTGAGCGCTTCGCAGCGGGCGTCGTACTCTTCCTGGCTCAGCGCCTCGACGTTCATCGCCCGCCGGATGGCCTCGGCGATGCGGATGACCGGTACGGCGCGATCGAAGGTGACGAGCAGCCGGCCGGTGATGTAGCTGGCCTTGGCGGAGATGATGCCGGCGATGTTCTCCAATGCCACTTCCACCGCGGCCGCATAGCGCGGCCTGCGATAGATCGCCGGCATTTCCCAGCGCTGCCGCCCCGGCAAATCGGAGCGCAGCCACAGCTCACGCGAGACCGCGACGGTGCCGTCGTGCATCGCTACGCCCCTTTCGCCGCTTTGCGCTTCGTCGTCTTCGGAGCATCTTCGAGCTCCGCGTTCGCTTCCGCGGCGACGTCCTGCAGGTCTTCCGTCACTTCCGCGGCCCACTCCTGCACCTGCCGGCCGACTTTGATGCCGCCTTTGATCGTGCCTTTCACGAGCGGACGCCCGATCGGTCCGCCGATGACTTTGAGCACGCCGGCCGCCGCGGCCCCGAGAAGAAAAATGAGAATGTGTGGCATGGCTGCCTCCTTCGCTTGTGGAGCGGCGGGCTCTTAGCCCGCCGAATCGGTGGCTGAGAGCCCACCGCTCCACAGTTTGCGGCCCCCCTTGCGCCGTCGCATGCGCCGCAATCCCTAATTGCGGTCCACGCGGTACGGGCGATTACTCACATCCTCGTCACCATCTTTTTTGAGTACTTCGGCCCTGTGCGCTTCTTTACGTCCTCTCCACCTTGGACTACGCCCAGATTTACTTCCGTCAGCAGGCAGAGAGAGGAACGAATCATGAGGCTCGGAGTCCGGCGCGCCGCGTCGTGTGCAGTCGTTTTGTTTGTGCTCATTTCGACCCCTGTTTTCGCGGACAACGAAGGATCGGTCGAAGGGAAAGTGATGAACGCCGGCGGGCAGCCGGTGCCCGATGCGGTGATCGAGCTGGTCGGGCATTCGACGCGCTGGAAGTCGGACGAAAGCGGCGCGTTCGAGGCGAGCGTTCCGCCCGGGGCGCAGCGCCTCATGATCACGAGCGCGCGCTACGGGATGGCGATCGCGCCGGTGAACGTGGAGCCGGGCCGCAGGGCCACGCTCGAAGTGCGGCTCTCGCCGGTGTATCGCGATGAAGTCGTCGTCAGCGCCGGAACGGATGCGCGTCCGGTCTCCGAGGTCGCGCAGCCGATCGCGGTGCTGAGCGGCGAGCGGTTGGAGTCGATGCAGCAGCCGTCCCTCGGCGCGACGATCGCCGGCGCGCCGGGCGTCGCCACGACTTCGTTTGGTCCCGCGGTCGGCCGCCCGATCCTCCGCGGCCTCGGCAACGATCGCGTGCGCGTTTTGTCGAACGGCACCGACGTCGGCGATCTATCCGCCGGCGCTCCCGATCACGCCGTCGATCTCGACACGTCGAGCGCCGATCGCATCGAGATCCTCCGCGGCGCGGCGACGCTGCTCTACGGCAGCAGCGCCGGCGGCGGCGTCGTGAACGTGATCGACGGCCGCATCCCGGAGTCATCGGTCGGGCGCGCGCTCACGGGCGAGGTGTCGGCGGCGATCGGAACCGTCGCCCGCGAGCGCCACGGCTCCGCGCGCGCCGAGGGCTCGAGTGGCGCGCTCGCGTGGTACGCGGCGGCGTTCAAACGACTGAGCGAGGACTACGACATTCCGGGATTCGCATCGATCGATCCTCCGCCGGATGAAGTGCCCGGCACGCTGAAGAACAGTGGGATCGACAGCCGGAACGGCGTCGTCGGCGCGTCGTGGATCGGCGCGAAGGGATTCATCGGCGTCGCCGTCGCGCGCAATGAAGCGACGTACGGACTGCCGGGCAATCTGGAAGAAGACGGCGGCGATCCGCACATCCAGTTGCGGCAGAACCGCCAGGACGTGCGCGCGGAGCTGCGTCCCACCGCGTCGTGGTTCGAAGCGATCCGCCTGAACCTCGGCATCAACGACTACGTGCACAGCGAGGCCGAGGGCGGCCTCTTCGGCCAGCGCAACAGCCAGAAGAGCTACGAGGGACGGCTCGAAGTGCGGCACCGCGACCTCGGCGCCGTCAGCGGATCGGCGGGCGTGCAGCTGCGGCATCGCGACGTCGCCATCGTCGGCGAAGAAGCGTTCGTGCCGCCGAGCACGATCGACAACTCGGCGGTCTTCGCGCTCGAAGAGATCGCGCGCGGCAATCAGCGCTGGCAGGCCGGCCTGCGCTACGAGCGGCAGGAGATCGAAGGCGAAGCCGAGCGCGCGCCGCGGCGCACGTATGACGCGGTCTCGTCGTCGCTCGGCTACGTCTGGACGCCGCGCGGTGCGTACTCGATCGCGCTCTCGGTCGCGCGCGCGGTGAAGTTCCCGAGCGCGGAAGAGCTGTATACCGAGGGGCCGCATCTCTCGACGCATTCGTTCGAGATCGGCGACGCGGATCTCGAGACCGAGATCAATCTCGACACCGACATCAGCATCCGCAAGCTCACCGGCCGCGTCACCGGCGAGCTGAATCTCTTCGTCAATCGCTTCGACAACTTCATCTTCCTGCGCCACACCGACGAGCCGGAGGTCGAGGAACTGCCGGTGCTTCGCTACGAGAACGCGGATGCGACGTTCCGCGGCATGGAGGTGCGCGTGAATGTCCTGCTGCTGGAGGAAGGCGCGCGCCATCTCTCCGCTGGAGCTCGGCGTCGACAGCGTGCGCGCGGAGCTGCGCGACGCGGACGAGCCGCTGCCGCGCATTCCGCCGCTGGAGCTCGGCGCGGGGCTGCGTTTCGTTCAGGGTCCGTTCTGGTCGGAGGTCGCGGTGCGGCACGCGAACCGGCAGGACCGGCTCGCGCCGTTCGAGACGTCGACGGACGGATACACGACGTTCGACGCGAGCGCCGGCTGGCGAATCTACACGCGGCAGATCGCGCATGAATTCGTGCTGCGCGGTACAAATTTGAACAACGCCGAGATCCGCAACCATGCATCCTTCCTTAAGGATTTAGCTCCACAGCCGGGACGAGATTTAGAGCTCTCGTACCGGATTGCCTTCTGAGAGAGAGAGGGGACGGGGTTGTCCGATCTCAGCTTGATGCTCGTCGGATTCGGGCGTCTGTTCACGGAGTGTCTCGTGCAGGCGGCGCCCGAGCTCCGCGTGACCGAAGCCCAGGGCTCGATGGAGGAGGTGCTGCGGCGCGTGAGCGAAGAGTTGCCCGACATCGTGACGATCGATACGGCGTCGATGAACGGCCGCGCGCTGGACATGGTTCGTTCCGTCGGCGCCGCCGCGCCGAAGGCGCGCGTGATCGCGTACGGGCTCGATCCCGCGCAGGAGACGGTGCTGCGCTGGATCGAAGCGGGCGCGAACGGCTATCTGCCGCGCGACGCGTCGCTCACGGAGCTGAAGCGCACGGTGCAACTGGTGGCCGCGGGCGAGATGCCGGCGACTCCGGAGATGGCGTTTGCGCTGTTCTCGCGCCTCGCCGAGCTCGCCCGTGCGCGCCGGCGCACGGCGGCGCTGGAGTCGCTCGTGCTGACGCAACGGGAGATCGAGGTGCTGCGGCTGATCGCCGATGGCTTGCCGAATCGCGACATCGCCCAGCGGCTCTCGCTGTCGTTTCATACGGTGAAGAATCACGTACAGAACATCTTCAAGAAGATCGACGTGACCCGGCGCATCGAAGCGGTCGAGTACGCACGGCGGCAGGGATGGCTCCATGAATAACGTGCGTGTGTTGCTGATCGCGCACTCGGCGCTCTTCGCCGAGGCGCTGTCGCGAAGTCTCGAGTCGGCCGGAATCTCGGTGACGCTCGAGCCGGACGCCGGCGCGACCGTCGCACTGGTGGAAGCGCGGGCGAGCGTCGGCGAGACCGTCGCGCTGCTGCGGCGCATCCAGCTGACGACGCCGCTGCCGCTGGTCATCGTCGGCGCGGAGGCGAACGAGACGGAGCTGCTGGAGCTGATCGAAGCGGGATGCTGCGGATGCGTGGCGCGCGACGCGGCGCTGCGCGATCTGCTCGACGCGATTCAGAACGTCTGCTGCGGACGCGTGGAATGCTCGCCGTATCTCGCGGCTCTCGTGTCGTCGCGGATCCGCGAGCTGTCTCACGATCTGACCGGCGACGAGAAATCGCCGTCGCTCACGCCGCGCGAAGCCGAGGTGCTGCGCCTCGCCGCGCGCGGCATGAGCAACAAAGAGATCGCCGCCGACCTGCGCATCTGGCTGCAGACGGTGAAGAGTCACCTGCACAATGTCTACACACGCCTCGGCGTGCGCACCCGCCGGGCCGCGGTCGCAAAAGCGCTGCGCCTCGGATTGATTCGCGAACCCTGAAAGGAGCCTTGCCATGTGGCGAACGTTCTTCACCGTGATGACGACCGTGTTCCTCGCGGAAGTCGGCGACAAGACCCAGATGGCGACGATGCTCTTCGCCGCCGAGGGGAAGACGAGCAAGTGGATCGTCTTCGCCGCCGCATCCGTCGCCCTCATCGCCGCCGCCGGCCTCGGCGTCCTCCTCGGAGGCGTGATCGAGCGCATCATCTCCCCGCGCACGCTGAAGGTGATCGCGGGGATCGGGTTCATCCTGATCGGGATCTGGACGATTGTGGTGAAGTGAGGGCCGCAGGCCGTCATCCTTGAGCGGGCGAACTGCGCAGGCGCGCAGATGATGATGCAAATGACCGCCCCTCACCCGGCGCTTCGCGCCACCCTCTCCCCGCAAGCGGGGAGAGGGGCAACGTGAAGAGCACATTGAGTTTGTTGCCCTTCTCCCCGCTTGCGGGGAGAAGGTGGCCGAAGGCCGGATGAGGGGCGTGTCATTAGAAGCCGCGCAGATGACGAAGGATCTCAATCTACGTAGCTGGAGATCTTCGCTGCGCTCAGGATGACGAAGGGAACATTGCCAGCTCGTCGAGGAGCACGTCCACGTCTTCCCGCGAGGTCGTGTAGTTCGTCACGCACGCGCGCAGCGCCGGCGGTTTTCCGGCGCGGATCAGCGCCGAGATCCAGCACTTTCCGCGGCGCACGATTGCGTCTGCCCGGGCGCGGCACCGCTCTTCGGTATCGATGGACGCGTTGGTGAAGCAGACGACGGCGAGCGGGGAGTCGTTCGTGATCGTCCAGCCGGCATCGGCGACGCGGTCGCGAAGGTACGAGGCGATCTCCGCGTGATGCTCGACCTGCCGCGCCAGTCCTTCGTCGCCGAGCTCCGCCAGGGCCATGAACATCTTCAGTCCGATGAAGCGGCGCGTCCATTGGAGCGACTCGCGATACCACTCCGGGCCCTGCGAGTGCGGGACGTACGGCGTGTCGGTGCCGAACGCGCGATGCAGGGCGTCGCCGTGCGTGGTGAAGAACATGCCGGCGGCGATGGGCGCGGAGAGCCATTTGTGGGCGTCGCAGGTGATGGAGTCGGCGCGCTCGATGCCGTCGAGATGCGGGCGCAGTTTCGGCGATGCTGCCGCCGCACCGCCCCACGCCGCGTCGACGTGCATCCACAATCCTTCGCGGCGGCAGACGTCTGCGATCTCGCGCAGCGGATCGATCGCGCCAGTGCCGGTCGTTCCCGCGGTGGCGACCACGAGGAACGGCGCTTCATCGCGCTTGCGCGCTTCGACAATCGCGCGCTCCAGCGCGTCGACGCGCATCCGATCATGCTCGTCCGCTTCGACGATCCGCACGGCGCCGCGGCCGAGGCCTGTCTGCTGCGCGATCTTGTCGAAGGAGTGATGCGCTTCCGCCGACGCGAAGAGCACGGGCCGCTTCGCGATTGCGCGCGCGCCGTCTGCATGCGCCTCGGGGAAATGATGTTCGATGGCGACGAGCACCGCGCTCGCATTCGCTTCCGATCCGCCCGAGGTGAAGTGCGCGGCGGCGTCGGGCATGCCGAACTTGCGCGCGAAGAAGCGGAGCGTGTGCTGCTCGATCTCGACCGGCGCCGGCGAGTGGAACCACGCGCCGAGCTGCGGATTCGCGGCCGCGACGATGAGGTCTGCGACCACCGAGGAGAAGCGCACTTGCGGATTGAACAGACCGAAGTAGCGCGGGTGATTGGAGTGCAGGACGCCGGTGCGCATCCAATGCTCGACGTCGTCGACGATCGCGCCTAACGGCTGCGGATCGGAGAACGGATAGCGCGCGTCGAGCTCGCGCAGCACATCGCCGTAGGCGAGGTCGGGCGCGACGCGGTCCAGCGATGCGAGCCAGGTGTTGAAATCGCGCTCGAGTGAAGCGAGGTCCCACATGGGGACAATCATGTCATTAACCGCGACCCCACAATCCGCCCCTTCTCCATCATCACGATCTCTTCGCAAATGACGCTCGCCTCGGCGAGGTCGTGCGTCACGTAGATCGTCGGAATCGGGAATTCGTCGCGCACGCGGACGAGATGTTCGAGGACGCGTGCGCGCAATTCGCTATCGACTCCCGAGAGCGGCTCGTCGAGCAGCAGCACCTCGGGATGGCTGAGCAGTGCGCGCGCGAGCGCGACCCGCTTCCGCTCGCCGCCCGACAATTTCGTGACACCGCGATCGAGCAGATGCGCGATCTCCAGCACGCTGATCACCGCATCGTCGATCGCGCCGCCGTAGGTGATGTTCTGCCGCACCGACAGGTGCGGAAAGAGCGCGTCGTCCTGCGGCACGTAGCCGACCTTCCGCTTCCGCGGCGGAACGTCGATTTCGTCATCCTGAGCCGCGAAGACGGCGAAGGATCTCCGCCGACGAGATCCTTCGCTGCGCTCAGGTGACGAAACACCGTGCGTTCCTGAATCACGACCTCGCCGCGCTGCGGCTTGCGCAATCCGGCGATCACTTCGAGCAGCGACGTTTTTCCGGCGCCCGACGGGCCGTAGAGCGCCGTCGTGCGCGCCGTCATCGCCACCGAGACTTCGAGCGTGAAGTGCGCGAGCGGAAGGACGACATTGTTGACGATGACGCTCATCGTTTCCTCGTCGTGACTTCCGCGATCCAGACCGCGGCGAAGGCGATGGCGACGGCGAAGCCGAGGAGGCGGAATGCGTCGGCGTCACGCCCGAGCTGCACGAGGTTGTAGATGGCGAGCGAGAGCGTCATCGTGCGGCCGGGGATGCTGCCGGCGACGAGGATGGTCGCACCGAACTCGCCGACCGCGCGCGCGAACGCGAGCAGCATGCCGGAGACGATGCCGCGCGCGGCGAGCGGCAGCGTGATCGTGGCGAAGACGCGCATGTCGCTCGCGCCGAGGGTGCGCGCGAGCTGCTCGTAGCGCGGATTCACTTCCTCGAACGCCACGCGCGCGGCGCGCACGAGCAGCGGGAACGACATCACCATCATCGCCGCGACCACCGCGCGCCAGGTGAAGACGACGTCGATGCCGAGTGCGTCGTGTAGCCAGCCGCCGATCGCGCCGCGCCGGCCGAGGAGTTGGAGGAGGATGAGCCCCGTCGCGACGGGAGGCATCACCAGCGGCAGGGCGACGAGCGTTTCGACGAGCGACTTGCCGCGCCAGCGGAAGCGCGCCAGCAGCCAGGAGACGGCGAGCGCGGGAGGAACGATGAGGAGGGTCGAGAGCGCCGCGGTGCGCAGCGTCAGCGCGACGATCGACCAATCGCTCATCGAATCTTGAACGCGTGGAAGATGAAGCCGTGCGCCTGGAAGAGGCGCCGCGCGTCGGGCGATTTCAGAAATGCCAGGAACTTTCGCGCCGCGTCCGGCTGCTCGGCATGTTTCAGCAGGGCGACCGGATACGAGATCGCCGGACCGGCGGCGACGTATTTGACAGCGTCTTTGTTGACATCGGTGCGATAGACGATGGCCATGTCGGCGTTGCCGGCGTTCACGGCGGCGAGTGCGGCGCGGACGTTGTCGGTCGGAATCACGTTCGGCTCGACCTGTTTCCAGATGCCCATGCTCACGAGCCATTGCCGCGCGTAGATCCCGGCCGGCACCGTCGACGGCTCCGCGAGCGCGATCTTCTTTCCGATCAGGTCCTTCGGCACGCGCATCTTCTGTCCCACCACGACGAGGATGTTGGAGATGAAGCTGACGCGTGTCTCGTCGCGGAGGAGTCCCGCGTTCTGCAGCCAATCCATCTTCTCCTCGTCCGCGGAGAAGAAGAGATCGGCCGGCGCCTCCCGCTCGAGCTGCCGCGCCAGCGTGCTCGACGCGGCGAAGTTGAAGACGATCACATCGCCGCTCCGCTGCTCGTACACCTTGGCGATGTCCTGCAAAACATCGGTGAGGCTCGCCGCCGCAAACACGCGCACCTCGGCGGCGGAGAGATTGAGGGCGAAGAGGAGGATCGGGATCAGGTAGCGCATGGCGATATCTTCCTGGAAGTATATCGAAAACGATCCTTTATACTTTGCCCGATTGTCCGCGGTCCCTATCGCTTTCATCGGTCAGTGTCATACCGTTGGCTACCCGGGAGTCCCTCCCGATGCGGCGTTTCCGGAGGTCTGCAAACGCGTGCTCGCGGCGGCGCGGCCGGACGTCGACGTCACCGTGCTTCTCGAGCCGTACCACCACCCATTCGAGCTTGCGCGCGCCCTGGACGCCGCTCTTCGGCGGCAGCCCCGGGTGGTGGTGATCGAAGTCACCGGATGGCTGGCCGTGACCGGAACATCGGCCGTCGATTTGTCGCGACTCCCGGCGGCGGTGACGTCCGTGGTGGATCGCCTCAGACATTTCCGCCACGTCTCGCAAACGATGATCAAGGCCGTGCCCGGCGGTCCGGGACTGATCTACCACGCGCAAGCGGCCGGCAACTCGCTGTCCGCCGGGATTCTGCGCCCGCTTCTTCGGCGGTATCCGCGTCCGAGCGTCGCCGACTACTCGGCTACGCTGAATGGCGCGCTCTCTACCCTCGCCGCTCATCCGGAAGTCACGGCCGTCGTTCAGGGACCGGGCGCGCCGAATCCCGCGCTCGACGCACGCGGCCTGCCGCAGGACGTGCCGGATCGCTATCGCGCAGTCAATGAAATGGCGCGTCATGCGGCGGACACCCACCGCGCCGTGTACATCGATCGATGGAACACGGTCTCGAGCGATTTCTATCGCGGCGGCTCGGTCCGGCCGACGGCCATGGCCCATCGCGCGTGGGGCCACCTGCTGGCCAGCCAGTTAATGGTCCACGGCATCGTGTAGGCCCTCACCGCAAATCCTTCCGCAACTTCTCCCACTCCCGTTCCACCGCGCGCGCCGCCTTCTCCTCCATCTGCCGGTACAGCCGCAGCACGTCTTCGCCGCGCGCCGTCAGTTGCGCGCCGCCCTGCGCGGAGCCGCCGCGTTCTTTTTCCACGAGCGGGGAGCGGAAGGCGGCGTTCATCACGCGCACGAGCGTCCACGCGCGCATGTACGACATCTCCAGCTCCTCTGCCGCGGCGCGGATCGAGCCGGTGCTGCCGATGGCGTCGAGGAGGTCGGCTTTGCCCGGTCCCATGACGATCGTGCCGTTCTCGCCGACGATGCGGATGCGCGGGCGGATTGTGTAGCGCACTGCGCATACACTATCTCCGATGCGAGCCGCAGCCGTCGTCCTGTCGCTTCTCCTCACCGCCTGCGCGACCGTTCCGCCGCCGATGGAACAGGCCGTCATCGCCGATCGCCTGTTTTGCGGTCAAACGATTCCGGGCGGCGGCGCGGTGTCGGAAGCCGAATGGACCACCTTCATGGACGAAGTCGTGACGCCGCGCTTTCCGCAAGGGCTCACGGTGTGGCGCGCCGAGGGACAATGGCGCGAAGCGAACGGCACGATCGTGAAAGAGCCGGTGATGATCATCGAGATCCTGCATCCGATGACCGCGGAATTCGATCGCAGCGTCACCGAGATCGCCGACGAATACCGCAAGCGATTCCGGCAGGAAGCGGTGTTGCGCGTGACGCTGCCGGCGCGAATGGATTTCGTCGACTGAGGCGCATATCCTCTTTCCGTTCCCTTGCAAGTCTCGGTCGGTGATCACGTTGGTCCATACAAGATCCTCGCGCCCCTCGGCGCGGGCGGCATGGGCGTCGTCTACCGTGCGCGCGACGAGAAGCTGCAGCGCGACGTCGCGCTGAAGATCCTGCCGTTCGAGCTGTCGATGAATCCCGAGGCGCTGCGGCGCTTCGAGACCGAGGCGCGCTCGGCGTCGTCGCTCAACCACCCGAACATCGTCACGATCTACGAAGTCAGCCGCACCGAAGACCGCGCGTGGATCGCCATGGAGCTCATCGACGGCGACGATCTCCGCACCGTCCTCTCGCGCGAGCCGCTGAACCTCAAGGGCGTGCTGCGCATCGCGGGCAAGATCGCCGACGCATTGGCCGCGGCGCACGAGCGCGGCATCTCCCATCGCGATCTCAAGCCCGACAACGTGATGATCTCGCGCGACGGCTTCGTGAAGCTGCTCGACTTCGGCCTGGCGAAGCAGATCCGCAAGATCTCCGCGAACGACGCCACGATTCCGCAGACCGCGGCCGGCGCGGTGTTCGGCACGGCCTCGTACATGTCGCCGGAGCAGGCGCGCGGGAAGGAGATGGACTACCGCTCGGATCACTTCTCGTTCGGCGTGATGCTGTATGAGATGCTCGCGCGGCGGCGTCCGTTCGACCGCGAGTCGAAGCCGGAGACGATGACGGCGATCATCCGCGACGAAGTGCCGCCGCCGTCGACGTGGAACGACACGATCCCGCGCGAGCTCGATCGCATCGTGATGCGCTGCCTCGCCAAGCAGCCGCGCGACCGCTACGGCTCGACGCGCGATCTCGCGCACGACCTGCGCGAAGTGCGCGACTCCCTGACGTTTCCGTCGCAGCGCAGCCTGTCCGCCGAAGACAGTGGAGCGGCAGGCTCTCAGCCCGCCGATCGCGTTTCGGCGGGCTGAAAGCCCGCCGCTCCACCCTCATCGCAATTGCCGCAGTTGTCGCGATCCTCGTCGCCGTCGCCGCAGTGGTGATGTGGCAGCGCTCGCGCCCGCCGGCGCGGATCGATGCGGTGGCGGTCGTGCCGTTCCGCGATCTTACCGGCACGCCCGAGGGACGGATGCTCGCCGATGGCATCTCGGAGATGATCGCGTCGCGGCTGTCCGAGGTGCGCGAGTTGCGCGTGGCGGCGCCGTTCGACGGCGCGCCGATCGCGGAGACGGATGATCTCCGCGCGGCGGCGCGGCGCAAGCGCGTGCAGGCGCTGATCCGCGGCAGCGTGCAGCGCGGCGGCGACGATGTGCGCGTGACGTATTCGCTGGTGCGGGCGGGGGACGGCGGGACGCTGTTCTCCAACACTGCGACGCATCCCGCGGCCGATCTCTTCGCGCTCGAGGATGCGGTGACAGGCGACTTGCTCTCCAACCTCGGTCACGCGACGCCTGCACGCGCGCGACGCACATCCGCGGCGCCGATGGGAGCGAATGATCAGCGTCGCTATGTCGAAGCGGTCGGACTCTTGAAGCGCGTTCGCGATGAGCAATCCGTCGATCGTGCGATCCGCACGCTCGAATCGCTGCTCGACAACGCGCGCGAGTCAGCCGAGGTGAACGCGCTTTTGGCGCGCGCGCTTCTGTACAAATCGCAGCTCTCGCGGCGCCCGGCGCTGATCGAGCAGGCGACGGTGTACGCGGCGCGCGCGGTGACGCTGAACACAAATAGCGCCGAGGCATACGTCACGCTCGGCGAGCTGCAAAATGCGTCCGGACAGCATGCCGACGCACTTCAGTCGTTCGAGCGCGCACTGGCGTTGCGGCCGAATGATTCGAACGCGCTCGCAGGCAAGGCCGATTCGTTCAAAGGGCTCGGGCCGCGCGGCGGACGCCGAGGCTGGCGTATCGGCATGCCATCGAAGCGCATCCCGATTCCACCGGCGCGCTGATGCGCTACGGATCGTTCTGTTACGGGCACGGGCGCTACGCCGAGGCGGTCGTGCAGTTTCGGCGCGCCGCGGAACTCGACTCCGGAGTTTCCGCTGGCGTGGTCGAACCTCGGCGCGGCGTTGCAGGACGCCGGCAAGAATGAAGAAGCGCTGGTTGCGCTGAAGAAATCGATCGCGCTCAAGCCGACGTCGCCCGCCTACACGAATCTCGGCAATCTGCAGTTTTCCCTTGGCCGCTACGACGCTGCGCAGCAGTCCTTCGAGCGCGCGGCGGAGCTCGCACCGTCCGATTTCGTGGCCTGGTCGAACCTCGGCGATGCGCGTCGCTGGTCGACGTCCTCGCGCGATCGCGCGAACGAGGCGTACGCGCGCGCGATCACGGCGGCGACCGCGTTCCACATGTCGATCAATCCGAACGACGCCTACGGGCACGCGCGGCGATGGCGGCCTGCCTCGCGCGCACGCGGCAATCTCGACGCCGCGCAGAAGGAACTTCGTCGGCGCGCTCGAAATCGATCCGACGCAGCCGGTCGTGCTGTATCGCGCCGCATTGATCGCGCTGCATCGTGGCAACAACGACAGCGCAGTTTCGTGGATCGAGCGCGCCGTGCGTGCCGGTTATCCCGCGAAGTCGGTCCAGAACGATCCCGAGTTCCGCAACTCTTCGTGACGCTGCCTCCCTTCAGGAGTGCCGTAGAATCGCGTCCATTAGAGAGAAGGAGGAGTCCATGTCCAAGGTTCCTCTGCGTAGCTTTGCGGTCCTCGTTCTGTTGGTCATCGCCGGCTGCAAATCGCGCGACGGCGTCCGGCCGATCTTTCCCCGCGGTTGCGGGAGCGCGAATCACGATACGCCGGTGGTTTGCGTCGACGGCAGCGGCGGCACGATCAAAGTGATCCCGGATTCGATCCGCGTGTGGAACGTCGCGATCGAGCGATCGCGCGACGCCGCCCACGATTCAGTGGACCACGCGCGGCGGTGGCGGCAATCTGCTGATCACGATGAAAGACGAGGGTTGCGTCGAGACGCCCGATTGCAACGGCAAGGGTCATTGCGGCGCGAAGGTCGTTCGCGAGACCTCGGTCGAGGCGCGACGGCGGGAACGATCGTGAAGCGGTGCAAGTACACCGTCACGCTCGACGGGCGCGTGCTCGATCCGGAGACGGTCGTCGTCGGCTGCTGCTCAGACCTCGAGCCGATCCCCTGACCTCCGCGTCGACGTCCTTTTCGAACCACAGCTTTCCGCTCTGCGCATCGAGGCGGCCGATGAGGCGGTCGCGATGCAGGAGCGGACAGACGTACCAGCCCCACTTGCGCAGGTGCGCGGGTTTGTAGACTTCCCACACGTACTCGAAGTCGAAGACGTGGCGGACGAGATCGCGATCCCACAGCAGCGGATCGAGCGGGCCGAGGATGCGCACCTGATCGTCGTAGCGCGCGCGGGCGTCGAGGAATGAGGGAACGGCGAGATAGCGGCGCGGCGAGTCTTCGAGCCTCACATCGATCAACTCGCCGGCTTCGATCATCTCGTCGACGAGCGTGGACGTGCGCACCTTGTTCAACATCGACCAGATCGAGCCGCCGGCGCGCGTGAGCAGCCCCGCCGCGTGCGCGCGCTCGCGCACGGCCCAACGTTTGAAATCGCCCTCGGGCTCGCGAAGCTCGCCGAACGCGCGCTGCGGCACGTCATACAGCTTCACGCCCGACTCGTTGCGCGAGACGACGACGTCGCAGGTCGTCCAGAGAATCTCCAGCGCCATCGACGTCATCTTCTTCGTGCCCATCCATCCGGCCCAGTCGATCGGATCGACGGAGCCGTGATCGGTGAGGTCGCGCGCGGTGAGCGGCCCGCGCTCGCGCACTTCGTCGAGCACCGCCGCGACGAGTTGCGGCGGCACGCGCTGTTCGCGCTCGCCGTGCCGCCACCACGGCGTCTGCGCGGCGTGACCTTGCTGGCGATACCACGGAAACGCGCTCGCCGGCAGGATGCAGCGCTCTTTCGCGAAATGCTCGAACGCATGTTTGGGAAAGAGATGCCGCCACACATCGCCGCGCTGCGCGTCCTCGACGCGCGCCATCACCACGAGATCGGCGTTCGTGCCGATGACGTCGAGCGGATCGAGCTGGATGCAGCGCAGACGCTCGAGCACCGCGCGCACGCCGCGCGCGCCGCGTCCGAGGAAATCGAGCCAATCCGAGGTGCGCGACGAGACGGCGGCGGGCCTCGGCGCGAGTGAGCGTGATGGACATGTGCGCGCGAAGAGTAGCCGCGGCATTTCCGTTGCACAATATAGGGACGGAGGATTTCTCTATGGCCGGAAAACGGGAGCTCATCGAACCGACAAAAGGCGACAAGCGTTTCGTCCGCCGCGATGCCAAGGGGCGTTTCAGTGAAGTCGTCGACGCCGGACGCTCGATGGCGCAGGACCGCAAACGCAAGGCGAAGACGACTTCGAAGGCCGGCTACGGCGACAAAGGCGATCGCAAGCGCTAAGGCGTTGATGCCTCGCGGTACGCGGCCGCGAAGCCCGCGTTGCGGACGTAGACCCGGAAGATGAAACCGAGCAGGCGATCGTCACCGGCGATCGCCTTTCGATAGTCATCGACGTTCACCGTCTTGCGCGCGTCCTCGAGCTTCTCGCCGCGCGCGACCGCGGCCTTCGCCTGTTCGACGAGCGACTTCGTGAGGCCGATCAGCGTCGTCACGTACTTGTCGTCGCGCAGCAGTTCTCCGTGGCCCGGAATGATCACGCGCGGCTGCAACGCGCGCAGCTTCTCCAGACTCGCGCTCCAGTCGCCGATGTACGACTGATCCGATCCCATCAGCGGCACCGGGTGCACGACGAGGTCTCCGGTGATCGCGATCTTCTCCTCGGGGAGCCAGACGATGATGTCGCCGCGCGTATGGCTGCGTCCGAGCTGGCGGATCTCGATCGTGCGCTTGCCGCGATGCAGCGTCATCGTCTGATCGATGGCGATCGTCGGCAGCGTGATCCGAATGTCTTTCGCCTCGGCGACGACCCCTTCGGCCTGCGCAATGTCGCTCTGATAGCTTTTGCGCTCCGCATCGTTGATCGGCTCACCCGCGAAGTTCTGCTTCTTCTCCAGCAGATCGCGTAGGTCCGAGATGAACTGCGGCAGTCCGGCGGCCATCTCTTTGCCGCTCTTCTCGGCCTTCGTGGCCATGTCTTCCCGCATCGCCGCGCTGGCGATGATCTCGGCGTTGGGAAACGCCTCGCGATAAATCTGATTGCCGGTCACGTGATCGAAATGCCAGTGCGTGTTGATCACGTAGCGGACCGGTTTCGACGTCAGCTTGCGCAGTTCCGCAATCTCTTCGCGCGCGCCGGCGAGGCTGCCGGTGGTGTCGACGACGACGACGTCTTCGTCGTTGACGATGAAGACACTCGTGGCGTCGGCGCCGAGGCCGGGAGCGTTGTTGCGGATCGCGGCGTAGACGCCCTCGGAGACCCTTTCGATGTGAAAACCGAGGGTGGCGGCGAGGAGGAGAGCGAGCATCGGCATCCCCGCCACCGTAGGCATCAACCCATTGCGGAGCAATGGGTTTGGGGTGAATGGGATCGCGCGCGCGGTGATTCGGTCAGCTCGCGCGAAGGCGCTCGAGCGCTTCGCGGCGGGAGCGCGAGCCGCGGACGACCGTCCCGCGCGCGAGAATGACCTCGTAGTCGCCGTGCGTGAGCGCTTTCACGGTCCGCACCGCGCCGACGCGCACGATCGCGGAGCGATGGACGCGCACGAACCGCTGCGCATCGAGCTGCGTCTCGACGTCCCCGATTTTTTGCCGCGCGGTGTAGCTGCGGTCGGCGGTGTGAATCAGGACGTAGTTGTCCTCGGCCTCGAGCCACTCGATCGCGTCGAGCGGCACGCGCAGCGCGCTGCCGCGATCGGCGACGACGAGATGCGTCGACTTCCGCTCGCGCGCGAGCACGTGCCCGATCGCGACCAGGAATGCAAATGCGAGCGTCGCCGGGACGAGGAAGGTGGTCAGCCCGGCGATCAGATTTCAGATCGAACGGGTGCGGGATGCGGATGATCAAGTTCGATCCCGACGAAGAACACGAGAAACGCGATCGCGTAGTACGCGAGCCGCCTCGCGTCGCGAATCGGATAGCGCTTCGCTGCATAGAAAATCACCGGCGTCGCCGCGACCCAGAACGGAATGATCAGCAGCTCGGTTCCCGACCGCTGCCATCACCGCCCGCCCGCCCAATGCCGCCGTGCGCATGGCCGCGAGCGCCGCGGCGATGATGGCGATGGCGAGCCAGGAGAGTCGCGATGAGGAGCGGGCGGGGGAGGGAGCGCATGCGGGGCGATTGTAGCGATACCCTGTCGCGATGCAGATCGCGATTGCCGCCACCGACGACGACATTCACGCGTGTTTTTCCGTCCTGCAACAGCTCCGTCCGAAACTCGTTGCATCGACCTTCGTTTCCGACGTGCGGCGGATGCAGCAGCAAGGCTACGTCCTCGCCTTTCTGCGCGACGGCGAGGACGTGCGCGCCGTCGCCGGCTATCGCTATTACGAGATGTTCGCGTTCGGCCCGCAGATGTACGTCGACGACCTCGTCACCGACGCCACGCATCGCTCGTCCGGCTACGGCGAGCGCCTCCTGCAATGGCTCGTCGCCGAGGCGACGAGCCACGGCTGCAAATTCCTCACGCTCGACTCCGGCGTCAAACGCGTCGACGCCCACCGCTTCTACCGCCGCCACGGCCTCGAAGAAATCGCGCTGCACTTTGCGATTCCGACGGATGGCGGGGCGCAGTGGACGAGCGGGTGAGGTAAGGCGGCGGTCCAATCGATCGGCGTTTCCATACAAGGGGCTGTCGCGGTCCTCGTGACACGATCTGCGCACTCGTAGTGATCGATCTGTTTGGCGCGGTCAGTCGGCGCAGCGTTTGATCGCGGTCGGAGTGAAGTCGGAGAGTAGGTCCGCGGTGAGCAGTCGGGGCGGCAGAGGTTCAGGATGACGGTGAACGTCGGCGATTTGTTGGCGCGGTGAAGGTGGGGGTAATAATTGGTCGTGATGCGGGGGTCGTGGGGGAGTGGTTGGTGGGAGAGGGCACGGTTCGCAGGGGAGGGCTCGGGCTGGGGGATCTGAGTTCGCGGGGGAGGGAGATTGGTCAGTAGCGATATTGAGAGGTAGACAGTGGGGTATAGTTGGATGGATGATCATGGGGGGAGGCTGCCTGGTAGTCGGACAGGCGGAGTCGTGTCTTGCGCGAGGTAGCCTGCCTCACGGCGTACCCGTCCGTGCGCTGCGGCGCGAAGTAGCACGCGGTGGCCATGATGCGACGAAGGAGCGGGTGTATGGCGCTTTGCGTGGCGGCAGGCCGTCTACGTGGCGCTGCGACGCTGGACGCTCGCCGAGATACAGGATGCTCTCGGCGCGGACGCTGCGCGCATCCTGCCGCCCCTGCTGAGCCTTCGCGCTGTCACCGTCCGGCTGCCGGAGTTCATAGTCCGGGCGCTGGAGACGATCGCGGCGAAGGAGCAGACGACGCTGGAAGCCGCACTTCATGGCGAGTTGATCGACTTCGCCGGAGCGCACCTGACGCGCCTGGAGACGATGATCCCGGGTTATCGGCGGGCGTACCTGTTCCCGGTCATTGACTGGAGCGTTTCCGCTTGACGCCATCTTCCGCTTCGCTGGCTTCCGCTTAGGCCGCTCCGGCCGTGCCCGAAGAGCCTGACTCATGATCCGCTCAAATTCGTCCGCAGGCATCGCAGTTCGTCAGGAGGTGCTGATTTTTGCTTCATCGGTAGATGTCCTTGCGGTGGCCTATGTCGAGAATGATAATCGCGTTCTACCTAACGACGTAGAGTATGCGGTAGTCCCCCGAACGCACGCGGTAGACGCTCTCTTCACCGTCTCGCATGCCTTGGAGCATCTACATGTAGGCGGGTATGGATCACGCGCCAACGCCTGCACCTTGGCGACGATCTGCCGCCGAGTCTATTTCGGCAGCCCCTTCAAGAATACAGGCGTGATACTGTACGCAAACCCGTATAGCGCGCCGCTCATATCGCTCAGGACACCAACTCATCCAAGCTGGCCTCCAACTGCTCACCGCTCATTAGCGAGTTGGGGTCTGCCTAATCTCAGCGAGTCGCTGCCTGGCGATCTTCACATCAGCCTGTCCACCTGCACCAGCGCCATCACATCGTCCTCGGCCCGCCGTGAGTGCACTGCCGTCGAGCGAACCTCTATGCCTGCGAGCAGCCGATCGATATAGCGACTAGCTCTCTTGCGCATCCGTGCGGGGAGCGGCACCATACGCTCTTGCCTGATCTCCGTCAACTCATCTACAACCGCACCGTAGATATGTCTGTAAGCTGAAATGCCCGAGCGGAGACGTGAGAAATGACAACAAATAGCCACTTGGACAGCGCTCTCATCGGTATGATCCGTAAAATATGTGCGACGCCGCCCATCCGTCCCACTCCTTCGGACAGATGGTAGCGCGCCCAATAGTTCCAGAGCACGTCTCTAGATCCCACCCGGCCTCCACAATCCACCGCCCGATATTTCTGTGAGCTTTCCGTGAGAGATACTTTACGTCCGCCGGTCGTTAGTGCACCACATGGCTACCTTGTTAGAATGGGATACCGTGCCCTTGACCAACGTATATCCGCTTGTAGCGAGGCGGATGTAACGCTCGGTAACATCTCCCACTTCGCCGACCTCATGCCGGATACCGCAATGTCTCTGACGCGTGCGCAACAGCCGGATCTAAATGACTAGCATCCAACCGCAGGCTGTCCGTCGCCCTTAGCAGCCGAGACGACACCGAGAAATGCTCGTCCTCGCGGTAGGTCGCGACTTCACCGCCAACTGTAGCTCAGTCTTACGGCGCGCCATAACCCACCTCCCTCCGCCACAATTCAAAGGCCGTCGCCACTAGCGGCATCTCATCGTCTATCGTTAACTCCAACCGTTCGTTGCGGTTTTCTAAACCTTCCTCGGTACGGTAGTGATTGGGTTCCCCCGTTTGTCACGGCCCGCTGTGCGCGGGATCGACATGAATACTTCGTAATCGTCCAGCGCGTTGGCTTCCGCCAGCCGCACCTCTTCCCTGTTAGGCGTTGCATGACGAGCACACTAGGATTCGGAACGCCGCCGCTGTCTGCAAACGTCTCTTTGGGCAAGTCAATAGAAGCGACGAACCGTACTCGCGTAAAAGCCCATTGCCGAATGAACTGCAACCCGGGATTGTTCTATATGCTGTCAGGCAAAACGATTACGAGATACCCGCCGAGCTTTACATACTTTAGCGCCGCCTCTACAAACAACTGCTCTGCTGGCATCGAAGGCCGCATGTTGGGATTCGCGAAACTCGGCAGTTCATAGCGAGCTAGAACATGTGGATCATCAATGATCGCGCGACCGCCAAACAGCGGGTTAGTCACGCAAATGTCAAACGATCCGAGTACGTGTTTCTTGCGGGCGTCGTCATCCTCCCACTCTCCGGGCGCCAAAAGTGAATCGCCAGGAAGACGTTACGGAGCCGTCGCCGTGCATGACTAGATTCATCTGCGTCGTTCGCACTAGGAACGGATTGATATCCATGCCGAACAGGTTGCGTTCCGCCAGTTCCTTCACGCGGGCTGCCGCGCGGCTTGAAACTTCCTCTTCAGAGCCGCCCTTCGCTCGCTCAAACGACATTATGGTGTCACGCAATTGGTTGATGGCTGAAACCAGAAAGCCACCAGTGCCACAGCAGCAATCTAAAATCTTGAGCGACGTGAGCGACCGTCGTGAAAATAGTGACAGGACGATACGCACAGCCATGTCGCACACGTTCCGTGGAGTAAAGAATTCGCCACGATCGCCACGCAGATTTTCGCGGACCAACTCTTCATACGCAGCGCCCTTTACATCGGTATTGGTTTTAAGCAACGAGTACCGCTGGGCTGTGCGACTATGTATGACAGAACCTTCCGGTTGAGTTTGACCGTCTCATCATCCTCGAAGATGTACGGATACCTAGCTTTTACCTCCTCGAACAATGGTGCGATTCGCTCATCAAGTACTCGTCTCTGCCCTGCCTCGGATCGCCGCTCGTCACCCCGAATGAAGAAGCGTAGCTCCCCTGTTGTTTCGTATTCGTCTAGTACCTTACAGAAAATTAGCTTCTGCAATTCGTGGAATGCTTTGTCTTTCTGGAGTCCTTGATTCACGTAGATGTAGTTGTGGCAGCGGCGTAGCGCGGCTTTAAGATCGACCGCCGGAACTAGGTCTCGGTATTCGGGAGGTCGCGGCTCTAGCTCGCCGTTCCGTGGAATATCGGACACCTCGACGATTTCGCCATCATCAAGTTTTTCAAAGGCTATTTTCTCGGCGCCTACCCACAGCCCATAACGGCACGATGAGCACGCCGCCATATAGCTGCGAAGCTGCTCTACGCCTTCGCTTTTGTCTTTGGGCAGAACATCGTGGCGCTTGGCCTCAACTACGATAAAGATGGTGTCCTGTCGATGTGGTCCGCCAGGCTTGAATACGACTAAGTCAGCGCGCTTAGCCGCCGTCCCCATCTTGATACGGAACTCGATCGCGATGTCAGAGCGGCCGTACTTATATTCGTCGATTAGGCTGCGCGCCCATCGCTGCCTGATGTGTTCCTCCGGTTTGTCGGGGCGCAGTTGCCCGGTGACATAGCAACGGATTTTGCCCACGGGAATCAGCGGAACTACGTTGGATGGAATGTCCGCCATTGATTACCTCTTGCCCTTCGGGCGGCGGAGCATGAGACGCTTGCCTTCGATGCTCTGGATAGCATCTACGTGCGCTCGCCATCCGTGACTTTACGAGTATTGTACTTGTGGTCAAGCTCGCTAAAATAGAGGCCGGTATGTTGCGGGCTAATGTGGTGGTGCGTGCCGTCGATGCTCCGCTTGCTGTTGCCGAAAAATCCCTCTACGGTGTTCGTCGTAGCGAGTCGGCCGGTTTCTTCATCGTTGCGGGCGTACTCTTCCGCCTTGTGATTAACCGTGTCGTGCGACTTGAAAGCCTTGCCGGGCGTTCTGTAGATCGGCGCTTCATCGGTATTGAGATGTGCGGACTCGGCGACGTGCTCTTTTAGGACGCGGGTAATATTCTCGCCGGTCACAAACTCCATAACCTGCGAGCGAACACAGCCACCACGTTCGACAAGCGAAACCACGGGGGTCTTGTTTCCGATGTAGCCGCGTCCCTTGCCGCGCTTCTTGCCACCAACGTAGGTTTCGTCGGCTTCAACGGTGCCGCCAAGTTTGTCAGCAGGAAACTCATTCTTTAGGGCGAACCGAATACGGTGGCACATAAACCATGCTGACCGATAGGAGCCGATGCTAAGCTGCCGCTGAAGCTGAAGCGCCGACACTTGCGTTTTGCTCGCGCACATGATGTAGAACGCCATCAGCCATTTGTGAAGCGGTATGTGCGAGTCTTCCATTACGGTGCCAACCGTGACTGTGAAACTCTCGCGGCATTCGGCGCACTTATAAAGGCCGGGCGAATCCCAGCGTCCGCGTTGGACGTTACCTTGTAGATCCGCGCCTGATCGCAATTGCCGCAATGTGGCATACTGGACCTTCAGCCACCAATGCGCTCAAAGTAAGCGCGGCGGCTTCCTCTCGAGTACCGCGCCGCAATTGACATGATAGTGAGATCGCGCCGATGCGCTGCCACGCGCGTTTGTTGCATACCTGAAAGATAGGCTCATTTCGTGGTGTTGTCAAGTGCATAATCGCCGATCGATCACTGGTAGTCGCAGGAGGCGCTCGTGTCTCGTTTTCAGTCGCTGATCGTGTATGTCATTGTCGTTCTTCTGGCGGGCCTCAGTACGGTCCCGTGCAATGGGGCAGTCACCTGCAGTCCGTCTACGCAGACGTCGCCGCACGCTGTAGACGATTCGCTGGAATGGCCGTCAGGAGCCGTGAACATTCCGGTCCTGCACAATGACTACGATCCGGACGGCACGCCTCTGACGATCATTGCCGTCGGTTCGGCGGCGCCCGCGGGGCTGGTGGTCATTTCGTCCGATCAGAAATCATTGATGTTCACGCCGAACGCCGGGTATTCGCAGGTCACGTTCGCCTATACGATCCAGGATGCCGGCGGCGAGACCGCAAGCGCGAACGTTTCGATCCGGCCGTCCGGACCCACCGTTACCTTCAGTTACACCTGTAATCGGGGAACGGACTGCACCTTCACCGCGAATCCCTCCACCTTCGAAGATCTCGCCGAGTATCGATGGCGGTTCATCTGCCCAACCGGCGCGGCCAACTGTACCGGTGTCACGGTGCAGGGCCACCAGTGGCGTTCGCGATTCCAACAGCTGATCACGCCGGGATTCTGGACGGTCGGCCTCGACGTCACTTATTACACAGGAAAAGTCGCGACGGTCCAGCAGAGCGTGGAAATCAAGGCATTCACGCCCTTCATTCGCTTCATTGAAGCATTCGAGCCCACCGGCGCCAAAGATGATCTCTGTATCGGCATCGAGATCAGCGAAACGAATCTGGATAGCCCGAACGAGGCCCAATACCGAGTCTATTGGGACCTGCTCGGCGCGCCTAATGAGTGGGACGGTTTCTCGAACATTTCCGGGATCCTGCACCAGAAGAAATTCCATTGCTACACCCAGCCCGGACCTCGCCGCGTGAGCGCGTGGGTGCAAAACCTTCAGGGCGAGATCGGGACCTATGCCGTTGATTTCGATCTTCGCAATGGGCCTCCTGAAATTCTGGAATTCACCCTGGTCCAGGACACGAACAATCCCAGTCTGGTCACTGCCACCATCAGGCCGTTCGACGACGCCAGCGGCGATGCCAACTCCACCAGCAATCCTCCCACGGTGACGTCCCGGCAGTGGGACCTGGGGAACGGCTCGACGGCGGTCACGACGAGCGGCAACAGTTACATTGCCCATTACCAGGCCTCGGGGACGTTCGATTTCACGGTCCGGTTGACGGACAACTTTGGCGCGACGGTCACGGCCTCGAAGCCGGTCACCATTCCCAATAAACCGCCACAGGGATATCTGACGCTCGCCTGCAGCGGTCTCGCCTGCACGGTGAAAGCGAACGCCGTGGACGACATCGGCGTCCGCTCTTATTCCTGGAACTTCGCAGGACAGACGGCGATTACGCAGACGAGCTCCCTGGCGACGGCATTCGCGGCCGAGGGCCGCTATCCGATCGTCGTCACCATTTCCGACGGCGAGTTGACGACGACGCTCAAACGGGTTGCGGAAGTGCGGGCACCGAAGCCGCTCGAACAACTGGCGTTCTATACCGTCCCGCCGTGCCGCGCATACGATTCGGGAGGCACGATTGCCGCCGGCACGACCACGCTGGCCTCGCTCTCCTCGTGCATCCCCGCGGATGCGGCGGCGGTCGAGCTCAACTCCGTCGTCGTAAGCGCCACGCAGAACGGCCATCTCGCGGTCTGGTCGCCGAATGACGCAATCCCGGCGACGACCACTGTCAACTTCGAAGCGGGCGTGAATCGCGCCAACAATGCCGCGGTCGCGGTCGCGAACCGCTCGGTGAATTTCCGTCTCTCCACCGCAGGCGGCGGCGCGGCCCGGGTGATTCTCGATGTCGTCGGCTATTACGCACCCGAGCGCGCGGCCGTCGCTCCGGACACGGGGCCGTTCACGTTCGGCCCGCAATTGACGTATTCCGGCATCTTCGGCTCGATTTCCGCCTCCGCCAATACCGCCGCGATTCAAATGGGTGACCCGGGCGCGGGCGCGGCATTCTTCAATGCCAGCGTCTTCAACTCCACCACCGGCGGACATCTCCAGGCCTACGCGACTGCGACGGCCGTTCCGACGGCCTCGGTCCTGAATTTCCAGCCCGCGACGGTGGTGTCGAATGGCGTCATCGCGAAGCTGGCGCCCGGCATTACGAACGGGAATGTGACTCTGCGATACGTGGCCCAGGCCGGCGCCAACGCACAATACGCCGTTGACGGCGTCGGCTCGTTCGGCGTTTCGACGGGCACGAATTACGGCTATCGGTTCGAGACCGTGAAGCCGTGCCGGCTGTTGGACACGCGCAATGCCGACTATGGCTATGACCGTCTCGAACAGTATGTCGAGCGGGCCATCTATGCGGGTGGTAATTGCGGAGTGCCGAAATTCTATAGTGAGGCCGTTCGCATCAATGTCATCGTCGTCAATCCATCCGCGGACGGTGAGCTGTTTCTGAGGGGAACGGGCAATGGAACCGAAATCTCCCTCCTGACGTTCAAGGCCGGCAAAAACCTCGGCAATGCCACGGCCGTGTCTCTGGACTGGTTCGAGCGTGCCGGCGTGTTCTTCGTGAAATCGACGGCGGCGACGGACCTGATCGTCGACGTCGTGGGCTATTACCGCATTTACCCGGCGCTGAAGCTCAATGCCGCCGGGCTCACCGTCCGGGCCGAGGTGCCGGGTGGGTGGCCGGATGCCTGGCACTATCAACTCGATTATGGCGACAGCCGGGCCGGTGCAGAGCAATCGTCGCCGGTCTGCAGGACCTACGACCTCCCCGGCACCTACCCGGTTCGCATGACAGCGTGGCATCCCGCCGAGCCGGTCCTGAAGATCGTGTCCGACACGACGGTCACGGTTTCGAACGCGGTGCCGGTCGCCCAATTCACGCTCGCGCAGGACCGCAAGATCGTCAGCGTCGACGCCACGGGCTCGCGCGATGAGCCGCCGCCGCAGGAGGTCCCGGCCGCAGGCTCGCTCACGTGCGATTTCATACGCACCAACAGTGAGCTCAGATATCAATGGGATTATGGCGACGGAACATCCGGAACCGGCATTACGGCCAGTCATACGTATGGGATGCCCGGAACCGTCACGTTGCGGTTGACCGCGACGGACCGGAATGGTGCCCAGAACACGTTCACGCGTACAGTCGTCGTTCCTAACGATCCTCCGACCGCGAAATTCACGTTCAACTGCGCCGCGCTCGATTGTCAATTCGACGCGAGCGAATCGACGGACGACGGCGGCATCACCGGATACAAGTGGGTCTTCGGATCGACGAGCGTATCGGGCGCCGGTCCGATAACGGCGTATCACTTCCCGAGCTCCGGCAAATACACGGTCCAACTGGTGACGGCGGACGGTTCGCTGTCGTCCCCGGCCGCGACGGCGGTGGTGAACGTGACCACGACCGCGGCCACGGGCGCATTGTCGTTCTTCCCGATGGGTCCCTGCCGTCTGCTCGACACGCGTACAGGAGCGAAGCTCGCCGGCGGAACGGTGACCCAGGTCGGCCTAACGGCGGCGGCGGGCGTCTCCACCTGCGGCATTCCGGCCACGGCGACGGCCGTTGCCGCGAACTTCGTGGTCTGGGAACCGACCGGCGACGGCCACCTGATCGCGTGGGATGGAACCGCTCCCACGCCCGCGGCGTCCATCCTCAATTTCTCGCTGGCGAGCGTGCCGCGCGCGAACAATGCCATCGTCAAGGTCGACGCCGGCGGCAGGATCTCCATCCTGCCCAGCATCGCCGGAACCACGCCTGCGACCCATCTGCTGCTCGATGTCTACGGATACTTCGCGGCGGATACCGTGGCGGCGCCGGGAGCGCGCGGTCCATACAAGTTTGACGTCACGAATCCCTGCCGCTTCTATGACAGCAGGACCGCAGCGGCATTGGCGGCGGGCGAGATCCGCTATGTGAAGCTCGACCCGGCGTGCAATGCGCCGGCATCGGCGGCCGCGATCTCGTCGAATCTGACGATCATCAATTCCACCGCCGCCGGAAACGCGACTCTGTTCTCGTCCGCGCTCGGCGCTCCGGCGGTGGCTTCGACGATCAATTACAGACCGTCTCTCAATATCGCGAACGGCGCGCTGGTCGAGCTCGGAAAACGCAGCACAGACGATCTCGGCGTCAAGTATTCGCCTTCGTCGCCCTCCTCCACCGCCCACGTGCTGCTCGATGCCACCGGATTCTTCTCGCCGCAGGGAACACTGACGTACAAGGCCATTGCGCCGTGCCGGCTCCTGGATACGCGCCTGCCCGAATACGGCACCGGCCGTTTGAGCAACGGAGTGCCCTCCGCGATCCAGGTACAGGGCAATTGCGGCATCCCGCGCGGCGCAGTTGCAGCGGTCTTGAATCTGGTCGCCATTGCGCCGGACGGCTCGGGAAATCTGCAAGCCGCGCGCTCCGACAAATTGCTGCCCGGGACGTCCATTCTCAACTATGCCAGCGGCGACGCCGCCGTCAGCAACGGCGCCGTCGTCGCGCTCGCGCCGTCACTGCCTCGCGATTTGATCCTGCTTCCCGCTTTGTTCGGAGGCGGTACCGGCGTGCACGTCGTCATCGACGCGGTCGGGTACTTCTCGGCCGATTCCACTGCAATCGAGGTGTCGAAATGAGTCTGTCCAATCGTGGAACACTGATCGTTCTCCTCACGCTCGTACTGGCGCTCGGCGCCCAGGCCAAGCAGGAACAAGTATTGAGCCGTGGATTCGATGCGAACAAAGCCTATGCCCTTGGAGACTTCGATGCGATCGACACCATGAATGGTCATTTGATCGCTCACGTTCCGTTAGGGGGCGCATACGGCTCCAACGGCACCCTGCAGTATTCGTTCGGGCTGACGTACAACTCGAGCATCTGGGACTGGAACTACATCAGCGCCGTCACGCCGATTCGACAGATCGCGCTGTCGGCCTGGGGAGTGATGTGGTACGACGACCTGATTACCGACAGGGACCTGACCCAGTTCGACAACGGTATCGAGAGTTTCCCGTCCGAGAGTTTCAACGCCGGCATCGGTTGGACCATTACGCTCGGCGAGCTGAAGGGCGGCTATACGTATGTGGGACCGGATGGCGCGGAGCACCAGTTCTACACGAAGCTGTTAGGCGACATGCCGGGGGCGAACGACGATCCCTACAATGCGTCGGCTCCGCTGTTCACGCGCGACGGCTCGTTCCTGAAGATGACGAAGATCTCGAGCACCGAACGGGTGATCGAGTTTCCGAACGGCATCCGCCAGAGGTTCATTTGCGGGGAGAGCGACGCCGGGAAATGCAACAGCGGCGCGGATCCGGATTGGCTGTTGGATGAGATGGCCGACCCCTTCGGCAACGTGCTCTACATCGAGCGGAGCCCTGCAAAGCGTCCCACGCAGCCGGGAAGCCTCTGGACGTGGACGTTCAAGCAGGCATCGGCGGCGGCCAATGGCGAGTTCGCGTATTACGCCCGCAAGACCGACGTCCTCACGCCGGTGCGTTCTCATACGCTGACGTTCAAAGTGACGCGCAGCTACGAGCTGCGTCTGGAGTCGGCCGCGCTGGCGGCGCCGGGCGGAAGCGCGACGTACAACTTCTCCTACGACGACCGCGACATTTACCGCGATTATCGCTCGATCTGGGGGCGTGCCGAGTTGATGCGAGCCCCGTTCAACAACTCCAACAAGGTCGACATCTCGACGTTGTCGGGGATCACCCTGCCGGCCAACGGCGGGAACTGGGGATTCGATTACATCCGCATGCAACCCGGCTCTCCGGACTCGGACCTCGTGTCCGTGACGTGGAACAGCTCTCTGACCTACCAGACCAGTAAGAAAGACGGCCATCTGAAGTCGATGACGCTGCCTACGGGCGGGCGGGTCGAGTATGAGTATGCCCCCCGCGCGATTCCGGCCCGGCATTGTGGCTCCAGACACGGCGAGGACATGGGCACGGGCGTATTGGCCGTGTCGCGGCGCCTGTTGTATGAAAAAGGCGCGAGCACGCCTTCGGGAGAGTGGCGATATCTCTCGAGCCGGTTCAGGTCTCCGTCCGCACCGGTCGGCACCTGCAATTTTCCGAAAGAGCTGATGACGACGGTGGTGGGGCCGGAACAGAATTGCGGCTCCAACCAGCGCTGCCTGCCGGTGAACGTGACGTTCTATTCGGTCTATTGGGACAACCAGAACGCCAATGACGGACAGCCCTGGAATCCGTCCGAGTACGGCATGCCGGTGACCAAGGCCGTGCACGACGGAGATCCGGGCACGATCGGGGCGTCGACGCGGTGGTTGTCGAGCCAGACCTATCAATGCCCGTCAGGCACGTTCGGGAGCAACGCCGATGAACAGCTCAGGCGCCTCGTGGCCCATCACCGCATCGCCGGCGAGACACCGACCTGCGGAAATCCCGTCAAGTCGACATACGTGCGATATGAGAACAGCGGTCTCGATTGCCAGGGCGAGATCGCGAATGACTGTACGCAGGCCATGCGCCGCGTGGTCTCGTCGAACGAGGTCCATCACGGCAATCCGAATGATCCCAACGACCCCGAGACGTCGGCCACGGTCGAGCTCAGTGAGTTCGACGGGCTTGGGCATTATCGGAAATCGGTCACTGGCGGGAACATCTTCAAGACCATTTTTCCGAGCGCCGGAATGCCGGGCAGCGATGCCCGGACGGCCTTCACGAACTACAACCCCGGGATTACCTACAATCCGGCCGCGTATCAGCTGAGCTGCAATCCGGCGACTCTCTGCATTTCCGGGATGCCGTCGCGCTGGCTCCTCGAGCTGTACGACACGCAACAGGTCCGCGAGAGCCCGAACGGCAATTATGCGTTGCCCGAGAACGTGGCCACCGTGGAGTCCTATTTTCATCCGGATACGGGACTCTTACTGCGCTCGAGAGTTCTTGCTGGGACGACCGACAGCGGAGCGAGTAAGGGCCGTACACCGGGAGATCTGTTGACGTTGACTCAACGGACTTCGCTCAATGCCACCACCACGCGGGTGACGGCGTCGTATTACGGAGGCGACGCGCAGAAGCGGCTGCCGACCGACAAGCACATCGCAGCCTGGACGCAGAGCGAGCTGCCGGCGTTCGATCCGGAGTACCGCATCGAGAAGCACTTCCAGTACGGAGGGGCGCTGTTGACGCGCTACATGGGCTGCGGGGGAGCGACTGTGGCCTATACGGTGGAAGACAACACCGTCGACGCGGCGTCGGGGCTGGTCATGACGTCCACGTCGAATTCGGGCGAGCTGACGCAGCTTGGGTACGACGCGCTCCATCGAATCACCAGTCTGACGCCGCATCAACAGACCGCGATGTCGTATGCGTACGCGCCGCCGTCCGGATCTTCGGGGCCGACCGTGACGATGACGCAAGGGTCGGGCAACGAGGTCGTGAGCTCGAAGTTCGAATACGACTCGCTGGGACGGCTGAGCGTTGCCCGCAGCCGCATGCCCGATGACGCGTCCGGCGCGACGTGTACGGCGGCGGGAGGCTGCTGGAACTATCAGAAGACCGCATACGAGTCGAATGGCCAGAAGGCATTCGAGTCGGTGACGGTGGCCAGCCCGGCTCCGGACGAGCAGCTGAAAAAGACGAGATATCAGCAGTACGACGTCATGGGGCGGCTCCTGTTGATCAAAGCGCCGGACGGGTCGCCGACGACATTCCGCTATTACGGCGCGTGGCACAAGCGAACCTCGGTGCCGACGCTCGGCGAGGTGGACGAGTTCTATGACCGCCACGGTCGGCTCGTGAAGGTGACCCAGGGAAGCGGGCCGGCGTTCCGGTTCGAATACGACTCTTCCGACCGGATGCGCGCGTCCTACAACATCACGGGCACGGACGTGCTGCGCTCGAGCTTCACGTATGACAACCGTGGTCTCCTGACCAGTGAGTCGCATCCGGAGCTCGGGCAGAGCTGGATCAAATACACGTACGACGCCCGCGGAAATGTGCTCACGCGCGAGTACGGCAGCCCGAGCAAGGAGACGACGTACGATCTCGAGTACGAGTACGACGCCGCGGAGCGGCTCACGAAGGTCTTCCACGGCAACAACGAGATCAAGCGGTTTCTCTATCATCCCGCCTCGGTTGCGCTGAGCGGCGGCAAGCTCGCCTCCGCCGAACGTCTCAATCAGATCGGCAGTCCGCTGGCGACGGACGCGGATGGAATCGACGACTACTGGGTGCGGGAGGAATATCAGTACAGCCCGGCCAGCGGCCTGCTGACGGATGTCGCGACGTTCTGCGATAAGGCGGGTTTCGTCGCCCGAAGACAATACGGCTACAACACCGTCGGCCAGCTCACCTCCGTCAAGTATCCGTACACGTGCGCGCAATACTCGGGATGCGGCAACAATCGCCAAGTGACGCGCACGTTCCGGCAGGGAAGCCTGACGGAGCTCCCTGGCTGGCTGACCGCGGTGCACTATCACCCGAATGGACTGATGCGGACCATGACCCACGCCAACGGCTCCTTCGACGAGCAGGCGTTAGGCGACGATGGCATGGCCCGGCCCGGCGGCATCAGCTTCTACAAATCCTTCGCCAGCCAGGAATTCGCGCGTTTCAATCCGATCCTGTACAACGGCGCGGGCAACATCAAATCGGTCGGCCGGCTAGCGGGTTCCGATTCCTACGAATACGACGATCTCGGGCGACTGAGGTCCGCGTCCGTACAGGGCCAGTCCCAGTCCTACCAATACGACGGATACGGGAACCTGATCCAGATGACCACGCCTTCCGGTGTGCGCGATCTGTCGGCGAATGCAAGCACCAATCGGCTGACCGCCGCACAGTACGATCCCTTCGGATTCATGACATCCGTGTCCGATCCGCGCACGTCGAGCACCACCAAGAAATTCAACTTCGCGTATGACGCGGCCGGAATGATCAGGAAGGTCTCGGGCGAGAACCTGGGCCGCTATTTCCTCTATGGCGCGAATGACGAGCGCGTGGCCGTCCTCGACTACATGAACAACAGGCAGACCTGGACCATGCGCGGCGCGGAGAATGTCGTTCTTCGAGACTTCGCCAAAGCCGGGACAGCCGCATTGAAGCCCGTCCGCGACTATGTCTATGGCCCGACCGGTCTCGCCGCGGTGGTGAGCATCAATGCCGACGGCAGCGAGACGGTGACGCACCAGCATCTCGACCACCTCGGCACGCCGCGCGCCCTGACCAATTCCTCGCAATCCGTGGTTCTCCGGCGGGACTACTGGCCGTTCGGCGAAGAGCTCGTCGAACGCTCCGTCGAGGGACGTCTCGAGTTCACCGGACATGAGCGCGACGACGACGGCACCGAGGCCGTCGGCGGCGACTTCGATCACATGCATGCCCGGTATTACGCGCCGTGGCTCGGGCGCTTCCTGTCGCCCGATCCTGCCCGGGAGGGGAATGGCTATGCCTACGGCGGGAACAATCCGCTGCGGTACCTCGATCCTTCCGGCAGGAGCATCTACGACTTCGCCGTCGGATATCGGAGTGAGTGGAACGGCATGGATCTCCACGACTCCATCACGGTCGTCGGAGTGGATGACAGCTCGGTTGCGGCGGATTTCGTTGACGGTGTCGCCTATGACGTCGCAGCCCCGATGATGGAAATGGCGTCCGGGATGATCAATAACGACGTGCCGATGCTTTTGAAGGGGTACGCCAAGATCGCGATCAACGCCCTGGGCCAGTATGCCTTTGGTGCGCTGACCAGCAAGCTCGCCGCGTCCGGCAGCATCACCCGATTCGGATCTGCAGGTGCGGGTGGTTTCGCCTGGAACGGGCAGATCAATCTTCTGGGAGGGACCATGAATTGCGGCGCATGCGCGATCGCCACCGATTCCACGCTGGCGGGCCACCCCATGTCCGCCACCAATCCGGCGTGGATTCAGAACGGGATGTCGCTCTCCGACGTCGCCGCAAACTTCCCGGGCCGTTCCTGGTACGTTGGTACGCGAGCGGACATGGAGGCCGCGCTGGTACAAGCCGGGCACGGTGCGAAAGCCATCATCGGTGTTCCCGGCTGGAAAGCCAATGGACCCGGGCACCTCTTCAATGCCGTCAACGAATACGGCGTCCTCCGTTACATCGACAGTCAATCGATTCGCAATACTCTTTTCTTCAACGCGGTGAAGGACAAGGTGTTCATGCTTCCGACGAACTTCACTCCCTGAGAATCTGCGCAATCGCGCAACCAGTGCATACTTCCGCGCGATCTTCGACCGGCATCCGCTGTGCGGCGATTGTTTTCTGGTGGAGTCTACGAAAGCTGCTGCTGCGCCGCCTGCATAGCGAGCAGCTCGCGTACGCGCGCGGCCGCGGCTTCGATCGCGGCTTCGCGCGCTTCGTGCTCGTCCATCAGCGCGTAGACGTCGCCGCCGCAGAACGGGCAGAGCTCCGTGTCGGGCTGGACGTACTGTTCGCAGCCGTGGCAGAGCATGAGCGTCGGGGGGATGCGATCCTCCTCCACGCGCAGAATGTTGGTGCGCTCGGGCGGCGGCACCTGCACGACCGGATCGCTGCCGTCCATGTTCTCGAGGATCAACGCGAAGAGGCCGCGGTCGAACGGATTGCCCGGCGCGTCGGCGGTCTTCACGATCCGCTCGCGCTTTCCGTCCTTCGCCAGCGTCAGCGCGCGGTGGTGGCAATACGGATTGTTGCCCGCGCGCCCGAGGAGCGTGTGGTTGGTCCACGTGCAGCCGGAGCGGCAGACATCCGCGTAGTAGCACGTGCGGCAGAAGCCCCACAGATCCTCGAGCGTCCGGTCGCGCGTGAAGCGCAGCTGGCCGGAGTGATTCCAGATGTCCTCGATGGTCATGTCGCGCACGTTGCCGCCGCTGTAGTCGCCGGTGGCGAGTGACGGACAGCCTTTGATCGTGCCGTCGGCTTCGATGCCGAGTCCCGTGTGTCCCGCGGCGCAGCCCTGGAAGTGGCCGTACTCGACGTCGGTCGCGCGCCAGCGATGCTCGTACGGACCGAAGTAGCCGATGTTGTTGCCGGGCTGCATCAGCACGCCGAGCTCGAGCCCCTCCTCGAACAGTTCCGCGAGGTGCGGCATCAGCTCGAGGATCTGATGCGGCTGCATCAGCACGTCGGGATTGTCGACGGCGTTGCCCATCGCGACCGTCAACTGAATCTGCCAGTTGCGCGCGCCGGCGTCGGCGATGCTATGCAAGAGGTTGCGCAGATGCGGCAGCGTGGTCCTGCCGATCTGCGTGTTGACGCTGCTGACGATCTCGTACTTTTTCAGCAGCTTCAGCGCGCGCATCGCGTGCTCGTACGAGCCCTTCACGCCGCGCAGCTTGTCGTGCAGCTCGGGATCGCCGTCGATCGAGACGCCGCACGATCTGAGACCCGCTTCTTTCGCCGCGGCGATGCGCTGTTCATTGAGCGCGAGTCCGCCGCTCTGCATGCTCGGATGCATGCCGTGATCGCGGATGGCGCGGATGATCTCCAGCCAGTCGCGGCGCATGTACGCCTCGCCGCCGATGATCGTCACTTCGCGCACGCGGAGCCGCGCGAGCTGCCGCACCACGTCCAGACACTCTTCGGTCGACAGCTCATCCGTGCGGGCTTTGCCCGCCCGCGATCCGCAGTGCACGCACTTCAGATTGCAGGCGAGCGTGATCTCCCAGACCGCGTGGATCGGATGGCTGCGCGCGTAGTCGTCGTCGGTCGCGTAGCGATGCGGCAGCTTGCGCTCTTCCATCCGCTGCCTATTTCTTCAGTGCGGCTTCCAGCTTGTCGATCGCTTTCCCGAGATCGGCGTGGTACTTCCGCGAAGACGTCAGCAACTTTTTCATGCTGGCCTGGTTGCCGCTCTTGATGGCGTCGTAGATCGGCGCGCCGTACGGCATCGGTTGTGCGGCGGCTTTTTTGGCTGGAGCTTTTTTCGCTGCTGCCATGACGTTCTCCTTACTTTTTCGCTTTGACGGCGGCGGCGAGATCTTCGATCGCCTGACCGAGGTCGCCCTGGTCGTTCTGCGCGGCACGGGCCTGCGCCAGCAGCGCCTCGATCTCCACGCGATTGCCGCGCTTGATGGCATCGAACGCGGGGACGCCGTAGAGCGGGCGCGGATCGACGCCCGGCTTCCGCAGCGCTTTCTCCAGCGCGCCGATCGCATCGACGAGATTGCCCTGCTTCTTGTGGTGGGCGCGCGCTTCCTTCAGGAGCGCCTTCATGTCGTCCTTGTTGCCGCGCTTGATGGTGTCGTTGATGGTGACGCCGTAGAGAACACGAATGGGGGTTCGAGCCATGTCGTCCTTCCTTTCGATCGCGCCGTTTTTTAGGATGGACAGCTTACCGCATTTCACTCTAGATTGATCCCCATCCTGATGGACGTCTGCCTGATCTCGATGCCTTATGCAGCGGTGGAACGGCCATCGATCGCGCTCGGTCTTTTGACCGCGGAGTTGCGCGGCGCGGGCATCGACGTCGAGTCCCGCTACGCCTGCCTCGACTTCGCGGCGCGCATCGGATTGCGCGAGTACGACGCGGTGCTGAACTCGAAGACGTCGCTGTTCATCGGCGAGTGGAGCTTCGCCGCCGCGGCCTTCCCCGAGCTTCGCGCCATCGATCTCGAGTACCTCGGCACATGCGCCGCGGAGATCAAGCTGCGCGGCCCGAAGCGCTTTCTCCGTTCGTTGCGTAAAGAAGCGCAGCGGTTCGTCGAGGAGCTGGCGGACGAGATCGTGGCGAAGAAGCCGCGGATCGTCGGCTGTTCGTCGACGTTCCAGCAGCACACGGCGTCGATCGCGCTGCTTCGCGCGATCCGCGAGCGCGATCCGGAGATCATCACCATGATCGGCGGGACGAACTGCGAGTCGGCGATGGGCATGGCCGCGCGGCGGTCGTTTCCATGGATCGACTACGTCGTCTCCGGTGAGGCGGACGAGATCATCGTGCCGTTCGTGCAATCGCTGCTCGCTCACGGACGCGACGCAGCAGTGCCGCTCGGCGTGATTGATGGTGTCACCGCGCAAAAACGCGATCTCGATCCGCCGCGCGCATCGGTGTGGTCGGTCGACGCGATTCCGACTCCCGATTACGACGACTACTTCACCGCGCTGGAGCGCTCGCCGCTGGGCGAGTTCATCCTGCCCGCGCTCGTCGTCGAGACCTCGCGCGGCTGCTGGTGGGGCGCGAAGTCGCACTGCACGTTCTGCGGTCTCAACGGCGGCAACATGAACTATCGCGCGAAGAGCCCCGCGCGCGCGGTGGAGGAGTTCCACCGCCTCGCGGCGCGCTACGGCGTCCGCCGCTTCACCGTCGTCGACAACATCATCGACATGCAGTACCACCAGCACGTGCTGCCGCAGCTCGCGGGGCACGGCTACGACATCTTCTATGAGACGAAGGCGAACCTGCGCCGCCATCACATGCAGGGTTTCTCCGACGCCGGCGTGCGCTCGATCCAGCCGGGGATGGAGAGCTTCCACGACGAGATCCTGCGCCTCCTCGCGAAGGGCAACAAGGCCTGGATGAACGTGCAGCTGCTCAAGTGGGCGGGCGAGCTGGCGATGGAGATCTCATGGGTGTTTCTGATCGACGTGCCGCAGCAGCGCGATGAGTGGTATTTCGAGATGCTGGCGTGGCTGCCGATGATCAGCCACCTCTCGCCGCCGGTGTACGCGACGCCGATTCAATTCATCCGCTTCAGTCCCTATCACCGCGACGCGGCAAAGTACGGGTTCGATCTCGTTCCCGAACCGGCATACGAGCATCTCTATCCGCTCGATGATGAGGAGATGCAGCAGCTCGCCTATTACTTCGTCGAGCGCGAGTCGTCGCGCGTCGCAGGCCTCGGGCAGCGCTTGCTCGTGGCGTGGCTGGGGATCTGGCGCGACTCCGAGCGCGCGCGTTTAGAGATGCGCATGGACGGCGACGCCATCGAGATCTTCGACACGCGCTCGTGCCGTACGTCGGAACGCCATCGTCTCGAAGGCCGCGCCGCGCAGGTGTATCTCGCGTGCGACGAAACGACCGACCGGCGTCAGTTTGCGGACGCCGAGGACGTCATCGCTTCGCTGCTCGAGGATCGGCTGCTGCTCGACTTCGACGGCAAGCTGCTCGCGCTCGCGGTCGATGTCACGCGGCCGCGCAATGAAGAGGTGCCGTTGCCGGGCGGGGTGATCGAGTGGGACGCGGTGCATTAGGCCGCTGGTGGGAACGGGCAAAGGGGTAGGGCTCGGCCGCCTTTCCGCACTCCTTCCATGAGGAGAGAGACCCATGGCCATCTCGCGATACGACACCTTTCCCGCCATCCGCTGGATCCTGCCCTACGGCGATCGCCCGACGTTTTCGCCGGACGGCAAACGCATCGCCTTCCACCGGCAGCCGACGCAGAGCACCTATGAGTTGTGGGTGGTCGACGCCGACGGGAAGAATCCGCATCAGCTCTATCCGCCGCCCGGCACCGCGAATCCCCACGCGTCGCGGCCGGACTGGTCGTGGAGTCCGGTCGTCTCGTTCACGAACGGCGGATTCATCTGGACGATCAATCCCGACGGCACCGATGCGAAGCCGTATTACAGCGGCGGCGGCGATGCGCCCGTCGCGGGGATGTCGTATCCCTCCTGGTACAAAGATCTGAAAGCCATCGCCGCGGTCCGCTACTACAACGACCCGGCCGGTGTGCAGCAGGCCGACATCTACAAGCTCACGCCGCTGACGCAGGAGCGGCTCACGTTTTCGCCGCATCCCGTGGCCGGACGTCCGAGCGTGAATCCGGAAGGGACGAAGATCGCGTTCGCCGGCACGGAAGGCGCGTTCAGCCAGGAGAAGAATCAGATCTGGATCGTCGAGCCGCCGGGCAAACCGTACCGGCTCGAGCCCGGGAACGACGCGGCGTTTCAGGGCCGCTCGCCGAACTGGTCACCGAAGGGGGATCTGATCGTCTTCGAGTCGACGCGTCCGACTCCCGATCCGCTCACTACGACGCCGCTCTCGCTGTTCATCATCCCGAGCGGCGGCGGCACGGCGAAGGAGATCACGCTGCACACGTGCGTGCACGCGGAGTGGTCGCGGCAGCAGGACAAGATCGTGTTCGCGTCCGCCGAGGGGATCGGGATCATCGACTTCCGTTAAAAAGCGCGCTGCACGATCGCGAGGATGTCGCTCTCGCCGCGCTCCATCGCCGCTTCGACGGCGAGGCTGACGTCGTCGCGGAACAGTGTGACGACCGCCGTGACGCGGCCGTCTTCGCGATAGACCGCGGCGGCGTTGGTGTCGTCGAGCGAGCCGAAGAGTTGCACGTCGTCCGCGCGCGCGGCGAAGCCGACGTACGCGAAGACGAGCTCGTAGTGCTGGCTCCAGAAGAACGGCACATGCGCGAAGCGCTCGCGCAGCCCCATCGCGTTGCGCGCGGCGGCTTGGCCCATGCGTCCGGCATGGACCCAGTGCTCGCTGCGGCTGGCGATGTCGCCCGCGGCGAAGATGTTCGGATCGCTCGTTTGCAGATAGTCGTCGACGACGATGCGGCGATCGATGTTGAGTCCCACGCGTTGCGCGAGCTCGAGATTCAACTCGACCCCGATGCCGGCGATCACGACGTCGCACTCTTCGGTCGTTCCATCGTCGAGGACGACCGCGTCGCCGCGGACTTCGGTCGGACGGCGGCCGAGGCGGAAGCGGACGCCGTGATTTTCGTGGATCTTCCGAATGAACGCGCCGACCTCGGTGCCGAGGATTTTTTCGAGCGGATGCTCCTCCATGCCGATGACCGTGACCTCGACGCCGCGCTCGCGCAGCGAGGCCGCGGCCTCGAGGCCGATGAAGCTCGCGCCGATGATGACTGCTTTCTTTGCGTTCTCGGTTGCGGCGCGAAGCGCGTCGGCATCGTTCCAGGTGCGGAGGTAGTGCACCGGCGCGGCGGTGTCGAGCTTGCGCGGCGACGAGCCGGTGGCGAGGATCAGCTTGTCGTACTGCAGCGTCTCCCCGTTCACGCGGATCTCGCGCCGCTGCGCATCGATCGAATCGACGTTCGCTGTGAGACGTAGATCAATGTTGCGCTCCGCGTACTCTTCCTGCGTCAGCAGCGGAATCCATTCGGCCGGAGCTTTGCCGGCGAGGTAGTCCTTGGAGAGATTCGGCTTGTCGTACGGCAGGCGATCCTCGCGCGTGAGCAGCGTGACCTTTCCAGAAAAGCCGAGGCGGCGCAGCTCGGAGGCGGCGAATGAGCCGGCGGCGCCGGCGCCGAGGACGACGATGGTGGAGGACAGACAATCCTGTCTGTCTTGGACAGGCAGGATTGCCTGTCCTCCACTGACGCGAACGACATCGCCGTCACGGACAACTTCATACGTGTTCAACGGCCGGAGCGCCGGCGCGCCAATCGCGCTCCCTGTGCGCAGATCAAAACACGCGTGATGCCACGGGCAGCGCACCGTCCCGCCGACCATCAACCCTTCGGCGAGCGGCCCGTGATAGTGCGTGCAGTGCGCGCTCACCGCGAAGAACTCGTCGCCGCGGCGCGCGAGGAGCACGTCCTCGTCGCCGACTTTGCCGGCGATCATCGCGCCGTCGGCGAGCTCTTCGACGCGGATGTTCATGCGCTCAGCGTACCGCACAGGCGGAGAAACTCCGACCGCGTGTTGGCGTCGCTGCGCAGGCTGCCGAGCATCGACGACGTGATGAGCTGGCTCGTCGGCAGCTTCACGCCGCGGCAGCCCATGCAGAGATGATGCGCCGCGACGACGACGCCCACGCCGCGCGCCTCGAGATGCGTCTCCACCGCCTCGGCGATCTGCTGCGTCATCCGCTCCTGGATCTGCAGCCGCCGCCCGAAGCAGTGCACCAGCCGCGCGAGCTTGCTGATCCCGACCACCTTGCCCGGCAGATAGCCGACGTGCGCCACGCCGTGAAACGGCAGGAGGTGATGCTCGCAGGTCGAGTAGAAGTCGATGCCGCGCAGGACGATCAGTTCATCCGAGCGCTCCTCGAACGTCGTGGCGAGAATCTCCGCCGGCGACTCGCCGTATCCCGCCGTCATCTCCAGCAGCGCCTTCACCACGCGCTGCGGCGTGTCGCGCAAGCCGTCGCGGTGCGGGTCTTCTCCGATGACGCGGAGCAAAGTCTCGACGGCGCGCGCGCCGTCTGCGGTGGTGGCATCGATTCGTTCGAGGTGTGCAAGAGCATCCATATCAATGGATGAGAGTGCGCAACCTCAAATTGGTGACAGCCGCATCCGAATCCCGCCTTTCGGCCGCAGCGTGATCGACGCCTTCGCCTCCACGTCGCGCGAGATCAGCTCCATCCGCCAGCGCTGCGCGAGCGTGGCCAGGAGCAGCACGCCTTCCATCCAGGCGAACCCTTCGCCGATGCAGACGCGCGTGCCGCCGCCGAACGGAAAGTATGCGAACTTGGGACGTTTCATCTCCGGTGCGAAGCGCATCGGATCGAAACGATCGGGCTCCGGCCACCAGCGCGGATCGCGATGGGCGATGGCCTGCGACACGACCACGACCGCGCCCTTCGGCACGTCCCATCCTCCGATCGTGACGTCCTCGATCGCCAGGCGGCTGGTCCCCCATGCCGGCGGATAGAGCCGCATCGATTCGGCGAGCACGCTCTCGACGAACTGCAGGCGCGGGTAATCGGCGGCCGTCGGCAATCGATCGCCGATCACGCTCCGCATTTCTTCGGCGATCTGCGGGTGCTGCGCGAGGAGGTACCACGTCCACGCGAGCGCGTTCGCGGTCGTCTCGTGGCCGGCGAGAAACAACGTCATGGCCTCGTCGCGCACCTGCTTGTCGGTCATGCTGCCGCCGTCGCCTTCTTCGTCCTGCGCGAGGAGCAGCATCGACAACAGATCGCCGCGATCTTCGCCCGACGCGCGGCGCTCTTCGATGATGCCGTAGATCGTGCGGTCGAGCCGCGCGATCGATTTGCGAAAGCGGAGCGTCGACGGTACGGGCAGATTGCGCAGGTATGTCGACAGCGGATTGATGAGCATCGGAAAGAGATCGATGAGGCTCGTCAGCGCGCCGCCGATCTCGTCCTCTTCGCCTTCCACTTCGGCGTCGAAGAGCGTTTTTGCCACGACGGAGAGCGTGAGCCGCATCATCTCGTGATGGATGTCGACCGTCTCGCCATCGCGCCACCGCTCGCGCGTGGCCGCGGCGCGCTCGACCATCACCTCGGCGTAGCGCGCGATGCGGTCACGATGAAACGCCGGCTGCGCCAGTCTTCGTTGCCGCTGATGCAGAGTGCCTTCCGAGGTCAGCAGACCCTCGCCGAGGATGACCTTCGCGCGTTGCATGACCCGGCTCTTGTGAAACGAATGCGGACGCGCGACGAGCACTTCGCGAATCAGCTCGGGATGGCTGAACAGGATGAGACGCTGCGGGCCGACCTGGAACTGCACCGCGTCGCCGTAGTCGCGCGCGAGGCGCGTGAGGAACGGGATCGGATCGCGCTGCATCACGCGCAGGAAGCGAAAGGGGATGATCGAATGCGGGCCGTGCGGGATCTCAGCCATCGGGCGTTCCTATAATCTCGCATGTCCGCCCGCCGCGCGCTCATCGGCGTCGCCGTCGCCGCGTTTCTTCTGCGCCTCGTCGCGCTGTTCGTGCACGGCGGTCCGCTCGCCGCGCCGACCGGCTACGACGACGGCGTCTACTTTTCTTCTTCGGCGCTCTGGCTACGCGGTCTGCTGCCGTACCGCGACTTCGTGCTCGTGCATCCGCCCGGCATCCTCTGGGTCTTCGCGCTCACGTCGTGGCTTCCCGATCCCGGCGTCGCCTTCGTCGCCGCGCGCGTGCTGGCTTGCATCGCCGGCGGCGTGAACGCGCTGCTGATCGGATGCATCGTGATGCGCGCCGCCGGTCCATTCGGCGGGATCGTCGCCGCGGCGTTGTACGCGATCTATCCCGATGCCGTGACCGCGGAGCGGAGCGCGTACCTCGAGCCGTTTCTCAACCTCGCCGTGCTCTCGTCGATGTTCGTGCGCGAACGCCGTCCATTCCTCAGCGGCGTGTTGTGCGGCGCCGCCTGCGCGATCAAATTCTGGGGCGGCATCTGGCTGATCGCCGGGCTTTTCAAACGCGAGCGCCTCCGTTTCTTCGCCGGCGCGTGCCTCGGCGGCTTAGTGCTCGTCGCGCCGATCGCGTTCCCCGCGCTGAACGAATTCATCACGCAAACACTCCGCTTCCAGCTCTCGCGCCCGCCCGACGGCACACTCGATCTCCTCACCCGTGCGCGCGAAATGTTGATGAGCGGCCATCTTGCGACGTCGCTGCTCGCGTTGCTCGGCTTGTGGAAGACGCGCGACCGCGTCTTCGCGATCGCGATGCTCCTGACGATCGTCGGCTTCTTCGCGTCGGCGAGCTATTGGACGCACTACAACGCCCATCTCGCGGTGAGCCAATGCGTGCTCGCCGGCTTCGCCGTCGCCGCCCTCGGCATGCGCCGCTCCCTGTTGATCGCGCTGATGCTCATCGTCTTCGACGCGCGCACGATTCTTCGCACTCTCCGCCCGCATCCGTCCATCGAGATGGTCGCCGCCGCGCAGACGCCCGGGCCGTTCTTCGCGTTCGATCCCTCCTGGTCGCTGGCGGCCCACCATCTGCCGCCTGCGAGCCCGCCGGTGATCGTCGACACCTACGCCACGATGCTGCTCCCGCAACCTCTCATTCGCGCGCGGCTCGCATCCTCTAATTCCGTGCTCCTCGGATGGCGCGGGATCTGGCAGCTCAACGCAACCGATCGCGCCTGGTTCGCCGCGCATTTCGAATGCACGAACCCCGACGCGGGAAACATGTGCCTCTGGAAACGCCGCGCGCAACCGCGTGCGGCGACGATCGAAGAGCAGTTCATCCGATTCGGCGACGGTTGGTATGACCTCGAAGGCGATCCGCCGAACACGTGGCGATGGATGTCGCGCCGCAGCGTGATCGCGTTGCCCGCACGCGAAGGAACGTTGCATCTCGAGTTCGACCGCCCGGAACTGCTCTCGATCGAGCTCGATGGCCGCGAGGTTCCGGGCGTCGACATCCGCGTCGACGGCAACGCGCCGCATACACTCGTGATCACCAGCTCGCGCGTCTTCGTGCCCGCGCGTGAGCGGCGCTGGTCGCGCGACACGCGCGAGCTGTCGGTCAGGCTGACGCGTCTGACCTTCGTCGTTGCCCCTCTCCCCGCGAGCGGGGAGAGGGTGGCGCGAAGCGCCGGGTGAGGGGGGGACGACGACTAGCAGGCGTTGCGCGTGGCGCGATCGCGCACCATCAGCTCGAAGCGGATCTCCGTGAGCTGCGCGAGCACCTCGGCCGCGGTTTGCTGCCGCTCGTACAGACTCTTGCGCAGCGCGCAATGCACGACGTCGCGCAGCGCGGGCGGCACGGTCGCCGGCAACGGCTTCGGTTCTTCTTCGACGATCGCGGCGAGGACGTCGATCGGAGTCCGGCCGGTGAAGGGGCGGCGGCCGGCGAGCATTTCGTACAGCACCACGCCGAGGGAGTAGATGTCGGAGCGCGTGTCGATGATCGCCTCGCCGCGCACCTGTTCGGGCGAGAGATAGTGCAGCGTGCCGGCGAGTGTGCCGCCGCGCAGCGGATCGGTGCGGTCGCCGTCGCCTGTCAGCGCGGCCACGCCGAAGTCGAGCACTTTCACGACGCCGTCTGGGCGCAGCATCAGGTTCTCCGGTTTGATGTCGCGATGAACGATCCACGCCTCGTGCGCGACCGCGAGCGCGCCCGCGACGCCGGCGCCGATCTCCACCGCCTCGGCGGCGGTCATCGGGCCGCGATCGATCCGCTCGCGCAGCGTTTCGCCGTTCACGTACTCCGTGGCGATGTACTGCACGTCGTCTTCGAATCCGACGTCGAAGACCGTGACGATGTTCGGATGATTGAGCATCGACGCGGTGCGCGCCTCGCGCTCGAAGTGCCGGATCTGCCGCTCATCGCCGTCGCGGCGCCGCAGAAGCTTCAGCGCCACCTTGCGGCGCAGCAGGCTGTCTTCGGCGAGATACACGTGCGACGAACCGCCTCCGCCGAGGCGCTGCAGCAGGCGGTAGCGGCCCACACGTAAAACGTTCACAGCCTGGGGCGGTTTATATGCCGCGGATGGCGAACCGAGGCGTGAGCTGGGTCACGAAAGTTCTGCGATCAGCTCGATCTCCACGCACGACCCGAACGGAATCTGCGCCGCGCCGAAGGCGCTGCGGGCGTGCTTGCCCTTCTCGCCGAGGATGGCGACGAGAAACTCGGACGCGCCGTTGGCGACGAGGTGCTGTTCGCGAAAATCGGGAGTGCTGTTGACCAGCACCATCAACTTGACGATGCGGACGCGATCGAGGTCGCCGGCCGCGGCGTGGAGTGTGCCGAGGAGATCGATGGCCACGAGGCGTGCCGCTTCCTGGCCTTCGGCGGTCGTGAGCTCGCGGCCGAGTTGTCCCACCCACGGCGCGCCGTCGCGCTTCGCGATGTGGCCGGAGACGAAGAGCAGATTGCCGCTCTGCACCCATAGCTGGAACGCCGCGACGGGGGCGGTGGGCGTGGGCAGTTTGATGCCGAGACGCTCGAGATTGTCGTAGGCGGACATGGCTTGATTCCTCGTCATCCTGAGGCGCGCAGACGCCGAAGGATCTCGAACTACGAAGGCTGAGATCCTTCGCCGTCTGCGCGGCTCAGGATGACGGAATTAGTTTGACATAGAATTAGCCAGTTGGCAAACTAACGAACGAACATGCTGACGGTGGACGTGGTCAAGGCGCTGGCGAACGAGAAGCGGCTGCAGATCCTTTCGTGGCTGAAGGACCCCCGCGCGCATTTCCGGCCGCAGGTGGACGGCGATCTGGTGCGCGACGGCGTATGCGGCGTGTTCATCGCCGACAAGCTCGGCGTGTCGCAGCCGACGGCGAGCGAGCATCTGCGCATCCTCGTCGCCGCGGGGCTGGTCCGCGCGAAGCGGATCAAGCAGTGGACGTTCTACAAACGGGATGAACGGCGGATCGCGGATGTGAAGCGCGAGTTCCGCTCGGCGTGGTGATGATGAAAGCGATTCGCGTGCAGGCGCCCGGCGGCGCCGAGGTTCTGGAAATTGCCGACGTGCCGGTTCCGACGCCGGGTCCCGGCGAAGTGCTGGTGCGCGTCGAAGCCATCGGCGTCAACTACATCGACATCTATCACCGCAGCGGGCTCTATCCGATGCCGCTGCCATTCACGCCCGGCTCCGAAGCCGCGGGCGTGATCGAGGAGACCGGCGAGCGCGTCGTGTACGCGATGAATCCCGGCTCGTACGCCGAATACGCGGCCGTGCCGGCGTGGAAACTGGTGCCGGTGCCCGACGCGATCGACGCGCGCACCGCGGCGGCGGCGATGCTGCAGGGAATGACCGCGCACTATCTGACGCACAGCACGTTCCCGCTCGCCGCCGGCGACACGGCCGTCGTGCACGCCGCGGCCGGAGGCGCGGGTGCGCTGATCGTGCAGATGGCGAAGGCGATCGGCGCGTTCGTGTTCGCGACCGCGTCGTCGAAGAAGCTCGACATCCCGCGCGAAGACGGCGCCGACGTCGTGATCGATTACACCTCCGAGGATTTTCACGACGTGGTGATGCGCCACACGAATGGCGCCGGTGTGCGCGTCGTGTACGACTCGGTCGGAAAGACGACGTTCGACAAGAGCCTCGACTCGGTCGGCCTGCGCGGAACGCTGGCACTGTTCGGACAATCGAGCGGCCCGGTGCCGCCGGTCGATCCGTCCCGGCTCGCCAAACGCGGCATCTACCTCACGCGCCCGAGCCTCGGTCACTACACGTCGACGCGCGAGGAGCTTCTCGGCCGCGCGCGCGAGCTGTTCTCCGCGATCGAGAACGGTCAGCTTCGCATTCGCATCGCGAAGGAATTGCCGCTGCGCGATGCAGCCGAGGCGCATCGGCTGCTCGAAAGCCGTTCGACGATCGGCAAGCTGCTGCTCATCCCTTGAACTGCACGGCGTCCGTGTTCGCGCCGCAGACGATCACGCCGACGCGCTCGCCTGCGCGGGGCTGATAACGCCCGGCGAGGATGGCCGCGAATGCCGCGGCGCCGCCCGGCTCGGCGACGATGCGCAGCCGTTCCCACAACGCTCGTTGCGCACGCCGGATGTCGTCATCGCTCACGAGTACGACCTCGGCGACATGCTGTTGCGCGATCGGAAACGTCTGTTCTCCCACGCGCCGCGGCGCGAGCGAGTCGGCGGCGATGCCGCCCGCCGGCGCGTCGACGGGATGTCCCGCGCGCAACGCGGCGGTGAGCGTGGGCGCTTCTTCCGGCTCGACACCGACGACGCGCGTGGACGTGCCGGCGAACCACGACGCCACGCCGCCGATCAAACCGCCGCCGCCGACGGCGACCATCACGACGTCGAGCGGCTGCGCCTGTTGCTCGAGCTCGAGTCCGATCGAGCCCTGGCCGAGGAGCGTCTCGCGCTGGTCGTAGGCGTGGATGCTCAGCACATCGTGCTGCGCGGCGAACGCCTCGCACGCTTCGAGCGAGTCGGAGTAGCGGTCGCCGGTGATGATCAGCTCCGCGCCGTACTGGCGGATGCGCTCGATCTTCGCCGGCGAGCAGACCGTCGGCACGAAGATCGTCGCCTTCACCCCATTCCGCTGCGCCGCAAACGCGACGGCCGTTCCGTGATTGCCGCCCGAGGCCGCGGTCATGCCGTCGCGTCCCGCGCGGCGCAGCAGCACATTCGCCGTCGCGCCGCGGGCCTTGAACGAGCCCGAATGCTGCAGATACTCGAGTTTGAACAGCAGCGTGTAGTCGCCGAGTCCGAATTCGCCGGCCGGGATTTCGACGACGGGCGTGTTCGGAGGTGCGGGCGGAGGAGCGCGTAGGTTTCCTCGATCGCCGCGCGGTCGATGGTCGAAGAATTAGCCATTTGGCGAATTAGCTTATCTACGAACGGCTCGCGCGTCAACGATCCGGGTGTCGGGCAGGCGCCAGAGCTGGGCCACGGAATCCTCGTACACGAGCTCCATGCCGCCGTTCGCGAGCGGCAGCGCGCAGACCGATTTCACCACGAGGTACACGCGGGCATCGATGCGCCGCAGTCGCTCGGCGATGGACGTCGTGTCGCGCGCATCGCCGAGGATCCGCGTGTAGGAATTCGGACCGCAGGGATCGCCGCGAAGGTCGCCGCGCGCGTAGTACTTCAGCTGTTCGCCGCCGCAGACGTAGATCGGATCGTTGCCGGCCCGCTGGACGGCCGTGTACGCGGGCACACGCGTCCGCAGCCATTGATCGCGATCCGCCGGAGGTAACCCGACGAGCGTGAGGCGGTAGATCGCGTATGCGACTCCGGGCGCGGCCACGAGCCACGGCAGCCAGCGCGCGCGCACGCCGATCGCCATTGCGGCGGTGATGCAGATCAGCGGCAGCAGCGGCATGAGATAGCGCGAGTCCTGCGGGAGAAACGAGAACGCCGCGACATACGCCGCGCACAGGACGATGACGATGCGCGCGCGCACGTTGCGGATCGCCGCGACGAGCACGATGGCCAGGAGCACGACGAGCAGCGGCGTGACCGGCGGCTGCCAGTTGATGCGCTCGCGCGCGAACGTCACGTCCCACAAGAGCCGCGCGCTGCGCATCACCCGCATCTGCAGATCGACGACGGGCGCATGCCACTCCTCCTGACTCAGGAATGGATAGATCGGATCGCCCGTGGTGAGCGCGAGCCAGAGCGTCGTCGGGATCGCCGCGGCGAAGCAGGTCGCGGCGAACGTCAGTACGCGCTTGCGATCGCGGATCAGATAGATCACCAGCGCCGCGACGGCGAAAAATCCGCCGAGGTATTTGACGCCGCAGGCCGTACCGAAAAAGAGGCCGCTGAGAACGGAGTAGATGGCGGATGGCGGATGGCAGATGGCCGAAGCCGGTGCCGTCTGCCATCTGCCATCGGCCATCTGACGATCGAGACAACAGAAGCCCGCGGTGACGAAGAGCATCAGCGCGCTGTCGACGTAGCCGATCGTGGCGAGATGGAGGATGAGCGGACTGCTGAGGAGCAGCGCGGCGGCGAGCGCGCCGTTGCGGCGGCCCCAGTCGAACAGCAGCGCCGCGGTGATCAGCAGCTCCGCGAGCGAGACGAGATGCGTGGCGACGTCGCTGACGAAGAGGAACATCGGCACGCAGAGCAGTTCATGCAGCTGCGGAAATACGGCGAAGCGCAAGCCGGGCACCATGCGCAACTCGCCGGAGCCGGCGAGCGAGCGGATGGTGGGCAGGTGGTAGAGGGTTTCGTCGAACGCGAGCGGCGGCGCGAGGGCGACGAGGAAAAGCAGAAGGCAGAAAGCAGAGAGCAGAAGGACGGACGGGAGAGGGGTGGAGGGCAGAGAGAGATGGCGTGCGAAGGCGGAGAGGGTGATGAGGAGCAGGACGAGGATCGGGATGACTTTGAGTTGGCCGATGAGCGCGAGAAAGAAGAGCGCGTGGGCCCAGAGCGCGAGACCGGCGGCGGAGCGAAGCGCGAGGCTGAAGCGCGGGCCAATGGCAAGCGTGCCGGCGCCGGCGGCGGCCGCGAGGAAAATTGCGAGCGCTAGAGCGTGTTGGACCAGGAACAGCAAAAGCCCGCGCACGCTATCACAGCGGCGGTTCGGCTTCGACACGATCGCGGCCGGCCGATTTCGCGCGGTAGAGCGCCGTGTCGGCGGCGGCGACGAGCGAGAGCGGCGTGAGGCCGTGCATGCCGTTGCTCGCGGAGACGCCCAGGCTCGCCGTCACTCCTCGGTATGCACCCGGCACCGCGCGCCGTAGTTCCTCGGCCTCGGTTTTCGCGATCTCCAGCGTCACGCCCGGCATCAGCCATGCGAATTCCTCGCCGCCGAATCGCGCCACGAGTCCGCCGCGAGACTCGCTGCGTTGCGCGAGCAATGTCGCCACGGCGCGCAGGGCCTCGTCGCCGATCTGATGTCCGTGCGAGTCGTTCAGCGCTTTGAAGTGATCGAGGTCGAGCAGCACGAGCGAGAGCGGCGCGTTGCGCCGGCACGCCTCTTCGAGCGCCTCGTCGAAACGGCGCCGGTTCGCGACGCCGGTCAGGCCGTCGACATACGACAGCGCGCGCAGATGCTCGTTCACCAGTCGTGCGCGCAACGCCGCGAGATGCAGCCGCACGCCGCCCCAGATCGCCAGACCGATGAGGGCGATCGCGGCGAGACGCGCCCACCACGTCTCGAACCAGCGCGGATCGACCGTCACGCCGAGGCGCGCCTCGCCGCTGCTGCGCACCCCGTCTTCGTTCGTGGCGACGACGCGGAACGTGTAGTCGCCCGGCGCGAGCTTCGTGTAATGCGCGACACGGCCCGTGCCCGCGTTCACCCAATCGTGATCGTAGCCTTCGAGCAGATACTGAAACGTCACGCGCTCGGGCGCGCGAAGGCTCGGCGCGGTGTAGCGCACCTCGAGCCGCTGCGTGCCGGCGGGAACGCGAAGCGTTCCACGCGGCGCGACGTTGCCGTCGAGCAGCACCTCTTCGACGTGCACCGGCGGCGCGATCGTGTTGCGCGTGACCGTGCGCAGATCGACGACCGCGATTCCGCGCGCGGTCGCGACCCAGAGCCGGCCATCGCGCGTGCGCGTCGCGCCCGGAAATGCCGCGTTGCACTCCGCCGACGGCATGCCGTCGGTCGAGCTGTACACGGTTCCGGAGAGATCGCTCTTCGTGCCATTCATCTCCGCGAGCACGCGGTCGCGCGCGACGCGATACAAACCGCGGTTGCTCGTCAGCCAGAGATCCGTGCCGTCGTCGACGACCTGGAACACGACGTCGTCATGCAGTCCGTTGCGCCGCAGCAGCGATCGCACCGTGCCGGTTTTGAGATCGAGTCGCCCCAGTCCTCCGCCCGACGTGCCGATCCACACTCCGCCGCCCGCGGTGTCGAGCGCGAGACTGAAGATGCGATCGCTCGCGAGTCCGTGGCCGCTGCGCGTGATCTGCGTCGCGCGCCCATCGCGCGTGTGAATCCGCCAGAGCCCCGCGCCGTCCGTGCCCGCGAGCAGATCGCCGTCCGGCAACGCGAGGAGCGGCCGGATCTGCCGGTTGACAAGGTCGGGCAGGACGAGCGTCTTTCCATCGCGAACGCGCACGGCTCCGGTCGTCGTGCTGATCCACAGCGTTCCGTCCGCGGCCTCGAGCAGCGCGCGCACGCGATCGTTCGGAAGGCCGTCGACCGCGTCGATGAATTTCCCGTCGCGCAATCGCACCACGCCGCCGCCGTCGGTGCCGACCCACACGCTCCCGTCGGCGGCCGCCGCGAGCGCGTAGACCATGTCGTGCGGAAGTCCGTCGGGCTTCATCAGGCATTGGATCGACGTCGCGCCGATCTCGCACAACCCGCCGCCGTCCGTGCCGGCCCACATACGGCCGTTGCGATCTTCGATGATGGCGCGCACGCTGTCGGCGTCGAGTCCTTCTTTGCGCGTGAAGGACAGAAAACGCGTGTCGCTGAGGCGCACGAGGCCGCCGGTCGTTCCGACCCAGAGCGAGCCTTCGCGGTCTTCGATGAACGTGTGCACGGCGGGGCTGGGAAGTCCGTTCGTGACGCCGAGGGACTCGAAACGATCGCCGCGCCACCGCGCGATCCCGCCGTCGGTGGCAACCCAGAGATTGCCGTCGCGATCGCGATGCAGCGCGCGCACGTGATCGCTCGGCAATCCCTCGCGCGTCGTCAGCACGCGCGTGATCGCGCCGTCGTGCCACTCCGCGAGTCCGCCGCCGTCGGTGCCGATCCAGAGCGTTCCGTCGCGCTCGCGCATCAACGCGCGCGCGAACTCGTTCGGCAGTCGTTCGATTTTTTCGCGCGTGATTCCGTTGCGCCAGCGCACGACTCCGCCGCCGTGCGTCGCGATCCAGAACCCGCCCGCGCCGTCGTCCTCCAGCGCCCAGATGCGATCGGTCGGAAGACCGTCCGCCATTCTGAAGCGCGTGACCTTCTCGCGGTCGATGCGCAACAGGCCGCCGCCGGCGGTGGCGATGAAGAGCGTTCCGCGCGTCGGCTCATACATCTCGCGAATGCGATCCGCGCCGAGGAGCTCGGGATGAAAGGCCTCGATCTCGCCGCCGCGCAGCCGCGCGAGACCGCCGCCGTACGTGCCGATCCACAGCGTGCCGTCGCGGGCCTCGAAGAGCGAGGAGATGAACGAGCTGCGCAGCGCGGGCGCCGACTCGCGGTCGCGCACGACGAACCGCACGCCATCAAACCGCGCCAGTCCCTCCTCGGTGCCCATCCATAGATATCCATCGCGCGTCTGCACCAGCGCATCGATCGTGTTCTGCGGCAGCCCCGAGTCGCTGGTCCAGACCGTGAGCCGCGACTGCGTCAGCGCGCGATGCGGATTGAGCGCGAGCGCGGGGAGGCTCACGAGGAGGGTGAGGAGGAACGTGAGGGACCGGTTCACGACACCTTGGAATCTACACGAAGCGAAAACGCCGCGCTTGCATCTTCGGTGACGCGCTTCACGACTTCATCGAGCTGCGCACGCTCCGCGGCGCCTACGGCGTCGTAGGTCGCGAGGCACTCCTGAATGCAGGATGCTCCGAACATGCGCTGGACGGCGGTGGCGAGTTTCTCGTCGCGGCCTTCGCTCAATAGCTCGAGGATGGCTCTCGTGCGGGACGATTTCATTGGACGGGATTCTGTCACACCGGCGTCACGCGCGGCACGCGTGCGGTGTAACTCATTGAGTGCGCAGCGCGATCGACGTTACGAGCACGCCACGGTGTAACAAAATCGCGTTACACATTCCGCCGCGGCATTTTTCATTGTGCTGTGTTTTCAATGATTTGCGGCATTGTGGCGAGCGGCCCGCCGCCTGCAACCGGCCTCCGCACCTAACAGATGGAGGATCGGATGCCGGAATCGACCTCGCCCGCCGATACGCTGAAAGCTCTCGAGTTGAATCTCGAGGAAAACCAGAGAGGGGCTGCGCGTCTCAAGGCGCAGATTGCAGACGTCAAGAAAACGGTCGACGACATCGATCAGAAGACGAAGGACGTCGACAAGAGCTCCACGGCCAACGACGAGACGTATCAGAAGCTCAAGGAATGGGCCGACTGTAAGGAGAAGGCCCTCAAGGGCAAGGTCCCGGATCCCAAGGCGGTCGCCGAGAAGGAGACGGCCGGGAGCAAGGAAGTCGCCGATCTGAAGAAGAAGGCGGAGGACGCCGGCCGCGCGATCTGGCCGCTGGAGGTGGAGGTCGCCAAGCGCAAGGTCGACACCGCCGCGGCGCAGAAGTATTTCGATGAGGTCGCGAACATTCCGGCGCGCAATGCCGAGATTCTCAAAGAGGCGGCGGACTTCCAGAAGAAGGCCGATGCCGAGGAGACGGCGAAGAATTGTTCGAGGGCGTATTTCTATGTCCTGGTCATTCTCGACCTGTTAGGCCGCTATGACCGCCGCACGCCAGCGCAATACGCGAAATTGCTCAAGCATGCGGGCAATGTCCTCGCCGGCGCGGTGAAGAATCAGCGCGAGGCGGAGGAGAAGCTCGAGGCGGCGAAGTCCTACGAAAAGGCGGCGATCAAGAAATACGAAGAGCGCAAGGCGAAGTGGGTGCAGGAGTCGGTGGATTCGCTGCCGAAGCAGGATTGCAAGAAAACCACGTCGCCGCCGTGCGAGCCGCCGAAAGGCGGATACGAGCCTCCGAAGGAACCGCCGAAAGGCTATGAGCCGCCGAAGGAGCCGCCCAAATACGAGCCCGCCCGAGGAAACCGCCCAAAGGCGAAGAGCCGCCCAAGGGATATGAACCTCCCAAAGGATACGAGCCTCCCAAAGGGTACGAACCACCGAAAGGTTACGAGCCGCCGAAAGGCGAAGAACCGCCTAAAGGATATGAGCCGCCCAAGGGTTATGAACCACCCAAAGGCTACGAACCTCCAAAAGGCGAAGAACCCCCCAAGGGCTACGAGCCTCCTAAAGGCTACGAGCCGCCCAAAGGCGAGGAGCCCCCACCCCCCAACCCCCAGGAACCCCCGAAGGGCTACCAGCCTCCGCCGCCACCACCGCCGCCGCCCGACGATGACGGCGAATACAACCCGCCGAATTACGAGCCTCCGAAGGACTGCGAGCCGCCACAAGGCGGCGGATACGACAAGCAAAAGCCGTCTTGACTGACCGTCCGTCCGATCAGCGAGACCCAGCGCATGGAGAAGCACGATGTCGATGTCGACCGCAGTCGCATTGGAGAAGCGAGGTATTCGAATTACGCGGAGATCGGCCACAACGCGACCGAATTCGTGTTCGATTTCGGACAGGGATGGGTCGATGAGGAGCCGGTCCGCGTCTACCTCCGCGTGGTTACCACGCCGGACATGGCCCAGGAGCTCTACAAGAAACTCTATGACGCATTGATTCAATACCGGGTCGTCTTCGGAGAAATCCGGCCCGGCAGGAATGCGGACGAACTGTGAAATACACCGTCATCAAGGAAGTGAGCGAGCTGCTCAAGAAAACCCTCTGGGCAGGGTTCGACGGCGACGTGGACCTGATGGCGATCGTTCCGAACGAGAACGCGATCGTGCTCCGCAATCCCGCCGACGCGGCCACGGATGCGGGGCATCGATTATCGATCTGGCTGTATCAGGTGCAGCAGAACGAACATTTGCGCAATTCGCCGCAGGAGCGCGTTCCGGGCGACGACACGCGCGTGCGATTTCCGCCGCTGTCGATCAATCTCTTCTATCTCCTCACTCCCTTCACCGGGTCCGACGACAGCGACCAGATGGTCCTCGGCCGTTCCATGCAGATTTTCCACGACAACGCCATTCTCCTTTTGGAGAGCAACGAGGAGCCGGGAAAAGGGGAGGAGCTGCGGGTCCTGATGTCGCACCGCGACCTCCGCGAGCTCGCCGAGGTGTGGGAGGCGTTGCAGCAGCCGTACAGACTGTCTGTTTGCTATGAAGTACGCGTCCCACAGATCGATTCGCTGCGCACACAGAAAGCGACGCGGATCGGAGACCGGCGCCTGCATTTCGATACCGACGTCGCCGGCGTTCAGGGGACCGTGCCATGACGCTCTTCGAGCGCTATGTCACCGAATCGGCGGGCGTGATCACGCTCATCGATCAATACGCACGGGATCGCGGTACGCGCGGCGACATGCCTGCGCCGATTCCGCCATTGCGGTTCAGTCTCATTCGCTTCGACGGAACACTGCTCGATCCGCCGATTGCGCTGATTGCGCAGCGAAGCGGGTCGGGTTCCGTGTATGTGTTCGCCAACGAAGTGCGCGAACGCCGCGACGAGCCGGCGTTCCGCATCGTGCCCGGTCCTTATCGGCTGCGCATCGAGGGCGATTATTACCAGCCGCGCGAGCTCGATCTCGACTGGCCGCCATCCGCGCAGTCGCTCGCTCCGCTGTTCCTGCTGCCGGGCTACAACTATCCGTTCCCCGACGTCACGCTGCCGTCTGCGCGCGTGACGCTGCTGCGCGGCACGGTCCTGCGCGGCGTCAGCGGCAGTCCCGTTTCCAACGCCACGGTCACCATCACGAATCCGCCGAATCTCGGCCCGTTCACGACCGCGAACACGGATCCGAACGGCGCCTGGGTGCTCGCGTTCCGTCACGCGAATAAGAACCCCATCAACGCCACAGTGCGGATCTCGATCCCCAACGAGCCGGACGTCATTGTGCAGAACGTGATTCTGCAGGCCGGCCAGGACAATGCGCTCTCACAGACGTCGCTGCGCGGCGCGGTCTTCACGACGCGCAATACGCCCGTTCGCGGCGCGGAGATCACGGTCGACATCGCCCCCAATCAAAGTGTGCTCACCGGCGGCGAGGGTTTGTGGACGTTTTATTTCGGCGTCAATCAGCCCGACGTCATGGCTCAGGTCACGGCGCTCGCGCCGAACGGCGATACGGATTCGGTCAATTGGTTGGTTCGCAACCGCGCGACGGACGTCGTGCCTACGTTTCACATCGGATGAATCAGGGAGAGTCTCATGCCAGAGTATCTCGCACCCGGCGTATACATCGAGGAAATCCAAACCGGACCGCGTCCGATTGAAGGCGTCAGTACGAGCACGACCGGCTTCGCCGGTGTGACCGAGCGCGGGCCGGTGCTGCCGCGCCTCGTCACCAGTTGGGAGGATTACAAGCGCTGGTTCGGCGACTATGTCGATCGTCCCGGCGGTCCGCCCCAGATTTACCTGCCGTATGCCGTGCGCGGCTTCTTCGATAATGGCGGGCAGCGCCTGTTCATCGCGCGCGTGACGCCCGAGGATGCGGTTCGGGCGGCGGCGGACCGCGCGCCGCTGATCCTCACCGCCATCGGGCCCGGAACGTGGGGCAACAGCGTCATGATCCGGATCCGCGACGCGTCCTTACGCCGCGACAATAGCCCGACCGCGACCTGGTTCCGGCTGTCGCTGATTTATTACCGCGACGGAGTTCCTCAGGATTTCGTCGATCCCACCGATCCGGCCCTTGTGGCCGATCCGAGGCGGCGGGAGCCCGATGTCATCGAGGATTACGACAATCTCTCGACCATCCCGACGGACACGAATTTCGCGGAGAGCGTCGTCAATGCGGCATCGAAGCTCGTCACGATCGCGGTGGCGGGACGGCCGGGAAACATCGACAGTTTCAGTCCCGGCGACGTGCTCGAAGGCGGCACGAACGGCAGCCCGCTCGACGTGGACGATTATGTCGGCCGTCCGATCGACGCCGCGCAGCCGAACAAGCTGACCGGTCTCCTCGGGTTAGGCGCCATTCGCGACATCTCGATCGTCGGCGTGCCCGATGAAGTCGTGCTTCCCGACGTGCGCACGCCGCTGCTCCTGCAGTGCGAGCAGCAGAAAGACCGCTTTGCCATTCTCAGTGCGACCGATCAGGAGCAGAACGGACCGATCGCCAATCTCCGGCCGCCGCAGGACAGTACGTACGGCGCGTTTTATATGCCGCGCGTCCGTGTCTTCGCCACGCATACCCGCGAGGGACACATTCTCGTCCCGTCGGCCGGCCACGTCGCCGGCATTTACGCGCGCGTCGACGTCGAGCGCGGCGTGCACAAGGCCCCGGCGAATGAAGTCGTACGCGGGATCATTACGCGCGACCTCAGCAACGACAACAAGCCGCTGAGCCACATCCTCAATAAGCGCGAGCAGGACATCCTCAATCCGAAGGGCGTCAATGTGATCCGCGATTTCCGTCCCGACGGCCGCGGCATCCGGGTCTGGGGCGCGCGCACGATGTCCTCGGACTCGATGTGGAAGTACATCAACGTCCGGCGGCTCTTCATCTTCATCGAGCAGTCCATCGACCGCGGCACGCAATGGGCCGTGTTCGAGCCGAATTACGAACAGACCTGGACGGCGATCCGCCTCTCCATTACGGCGTTCCTGCGCACCGTGTGGCGCAACGGCGCATTGGCGGGCGTGACGCAGGACGAGGCGTTCTTCGTCAAGTGCGACCGCACCACCATGACTCAGGACGACTTCGACAATGGACGGCTGATCTGTCTCATCGGCATTGCGCCGGTGAAGCCCGCCGAATTCGTGATCTTCCGCATCTCGCAGAAGACCGTGGAAGCCGAGGAATAGTGAGGAGATGACCCATGGCCACCGCATCGCGACGCGACCCGTTTGCCAGTTTTAATTTCATCATCGAGATCGAAGGCATCCGCGCCGGCTTTTCCGAAGTGGGCGGATTGATGACTGAGAACAAGATCATCGAATACCGCGAGGGCAATCAAGAGCCGACCGTCAGAAAAATCAGCGGCCAGGTCGTGTACACCAACATCACCCTCAAGCGCGGGTACACCGAGAACGGCAAGGACCTGTGGGAGTGGCGCAAGACCGTCATCGAGGGACGGACGAAGCGGATGTCGGGGACGATCACGCTCCTCAATGAGGCCCGCCAGCCGGCGATGGTCTGGCATTTCTACGAAGCCTGGCCGTGCAAGTGGGGTGGCCCGGCCTTCAATGCCAAGAACAGCGACGCCGCGATCGAAGAGATGGAGCTCGCCCACGAGGGGCTGCGGCTCGAATAAACGGCCATGCGCAATTACCGCACACCGGGGGTTTACTTCGAGGAACAGGACGCCGGCGCGCCTCTGATCGGGCCGCTGCGTACGGACATTGCCGGTTTCATCGGCATTTCCTCGCGCGGGCCATTGCACGTCCCGGTGCGCATCGAAAGCCGCACGCAGTTCTCGAGCGTCTTCGGCGGCCCGTTGGCGCAGGCATATCTCGCCTATGCGGTGCAGGGATTTTTCGACAACGGCGGCGTGACGTGCTGGGTCGTGCGCGTCGCCGATCCGCTCGCCGCGCGTAGTGCGTCCTTGTCGATCGTCGATCCCTTCGGCAGGACGCTCTTGACCGTCACCGCCGGCAGTCCTGGTAGCTGGGGCAATGCCATTCTTGCGCGTTGGCTGACGCGCGGCGCGCAAATCGTTTCCCTGACTCTGCATTATCCCGACGGAACGGAAGAGCTGATTCGCAATCCGTTAGTGAGTGCATCCGATTTATCGCCGGCCACGATCAATGCACCGCTGGTGATTCTCAGTCTTGATGATTCCAACAACACGCAACCACTAGCATCCGGAATGGGATGGCTGAGCGGCGGCGCGGATGGTCTGAAATCGCTCAATGCCACCCATTTCACCGGCGAAGACGCGCCGATCGGCAAGCGATGGGGCCTGGCGGCGCTGGAGCTCATCGACGAAGTGGCGATGGTCGCGATTCCGGACGCGATGCCGAAGCTGCGCATCTTTCCGAAAACGCAGCAGCCGCGTCCGCCCGATTGCAGCCGTCTCGATCTCGAGCCGTTGCCCCCTGCGCCGCCGCAGGAGGATCCGGAATTTCCGCCCAGCATCGCACCCGAGGTGCTGCAGGAAGCGCTCGTGCGCCATTGCGAGAAATTGCGATATCGCATGGCGATCCTCGATCCGCTCGAAAACCTGCTCCCCGAGGCGGTGATCCAGGCGGTGCAGCCGTTTCAGACCACGAATTTCGCGGCGCTGTATTACCCGTGGATTCAGGTCGATGATCCGCTGCAACTGACCGGTCTCGTGCGCGCGATTCCGCCGAGCGGCGCCGTTGCCGGTGTTTATGCGCGCAGCGATCGCCAGTATGGCGTTCATAAGCCGCCGGCGAATGAAGTCTTGCAGGGTGCCGTCGATGTGCAATTTCCCGTCGAGGAGATCCTTCACGGCGAATTGAACGACGCCGGCGTGAACGTCGTCCGCTCGTTTGCGGGGCGCGGCATCCGCGTTTATGGCGCGCGCACGACGTCGACCGACATCATCTGGCGCTATGTAAATGTCCGCCGCCTGATCTCGATGATCGAGAAGGCGATCGACAAAGGCTCGCAATGGACGGTGTTCGAGCCGAATTCGGAAACGTTGCGCGGTGAGATCGATCGCACGGTGCGTGGATTTCTCGAATTGCTGTTCCGCCGCGGCATGCTCGACGGCGCCGATGCGTCGCAGGCCTACAGCGTCAAATGCGACACCGCGACCACACCCCCCGAGGAACAGGACCTCGGACGCGTGATCTGCCAGGTCGGTGTGCAGCCGCCCTATCCCGCCGAATTCGTCGTCGTCGTCATCGGCAAGACGCAGAGCACGATGGAGATCCTCAAAGAGGGAGGAGCGATCGATGCCTGACGGCGCGCGCAACGATCCCGCGACTGCGTTCCGCTTCACCGTGCGGTTCGACAATTTGCCGCACGGCGGATTCAGCGACTGCAGTGGCCTGACGATGGAGACCGAGGTGCATGAGCTGCGCGAAGGTGGGGTCAATGGACACGTCTGGAAATTCGCCACGCGCGGGAAACAGACGAACCTCGTCTGCAAGCGCGGGATTGTCAACAAAGCATTGTGGGATTGGTTCGCGGACATCAATCGCGGGAAGATGCAATTCCGCAACGGCAGCATCATCGTCCACGACCCGACCGGCAAAGACGACCGGATCGAATTCCAGATCCTGCAGGCGTTCCCGATCAAGTGGGCCGGACCGGAGTTGAGCGCGTCGCAGAGCACGATCGCGGTCGAGACCGTCGAATTCGCGCATCAGGGATTGACGAGGATCAAATGAAGACGGTTGCGCAGTTGCGCGGTTACTCGGTTGCGCGGCGGATTCTCGCGGCGCCGCGCAACCGCGCAACTGAGCAACTGCGCAACTGGAGGTGTGATGCCCGTGCACATTGAAGAAATGTCCAGCGAAGTCACAGTCGTCGAGGGTGAGCTGCCGCTCACGCCCTCGCAGATCGACAAGCTGGTGAAGCTGGTCATCAGTTGTCTCGCGGAAAAGAAGCGCGATGCGATGAGGAATCAGGAGGCGACGCGACTGAAGCGGACGTCGTCGGCGCCGTTCGAGCCCGGAACCTAGCGTATGTCACTGGAAAAAGCCGTCATCGAAGTCGACCCGAGGGATCTCAGCCCGAGGCTGAAGCCGCGGATTCCCGTGCAGTTCAATCCTGCCGAGTACACGCTGCAAAAGGGCGCGCAGATCGCGGAGATCAATATCCCGGGCATCGACTCGCCGATTCTGCAATTCGTCCGCGGGCAGAACGAGAAACTGACCCTCGAGCTCTTCTTCGACACGACCCAGGAAGGCATGGGCGAGAGTCCCGTGCACGACGTGCGCGACTTGACGAAGCACGTCTACGAGCTCGTGAAGATCCAGGGGAAAACGCATGCGCCGCCGCGTGTGCGGTTCGTGTGGGGGCGCGGGCTCTCCTTCCGCGCCATTGTGGAGAGCATCCAGCAGAAATTCACGGTCTTCAATCCGCAGGGCATCCCGCTGCGGGCCACGCTCTCCATCACGTTCCGCGAGTACAAAACGCTGGAGGAGCAGCTGGCGGAGCTCAATCTCCAGTCCTCCGATCACTCGAAGCAGCGCATGGTGCAACTGAAGGACACGCTGAGCCGCATTGCGTTCGACGAATACGGAGACTCGTCGAAATGGCGCTTCATTGCCGAGGATAAGGCCAATGCGGAAACGGCCGAGAATCCGCGGCGCCTCAAGCCCGGCACGCGCCTGCTCGTGCCCGCGTTAGGCATCTTCGGCACGCCGGAGCGGAGGTCCTGATGGCCAGCGAAGTGGCGGTTCCGATCGGGAAAGGACAGGACTTCTATGTCCCGTATTTCCAGGTGAAGATCGCCGGCCGTCCGCAGGGGCAGGACGTCATCCGCGACATTCTCTCGGTCTCCTACAAAGACAACATCACGGAGCTCGACAGCTTCGAGATCAACATCAACAACTGGGACGCGAATACGCGGAACTTCAAATACAGCGACCAGCAGCTGTTCGATCCCGGCAAAGAGCTCGAATTGTGGATGGGCTATTACGGGAAGGACAGCCTGCGCCTGATGGTGAAGGGCCAGATCACCGCGCTCCGGCCGTCGTTCCCGGCCGGCGGCGGTTCGACGCTGGCCATCAGCGGCCTCAATGTGCTGCACAAGCTGCGCACGAAACAGGAGTCGCACGCGTACGAAAAGAAGACGGATTCCGAGGTCGCGAAAGAGATCGCGGGGCGACTCAATATTCAATTGAAGACGAATCCCGCGCCGGACGAGAAACGCTACGACTATCTGTTGCAGGACAACCAGTACGACATCATCTTCCTGATGGAGCGCGCGCGCCGGGTCGGCTACGCGCTGTTTGTCGAGGAGCAGGGACAGAACGGGCAGTCGCAGCCGCCGGTGCTCGTGTTCGGCCGCTCCTTGGACGTTCGCCGTCCGACGTATGAGCTGCGCTATGGCCGCTCGCTGATCGATTTCAAACCCGACCTCACGACCGCGAATCAAGTCGGCGAAGTGACGGTGCGCGGGTGGGACCGCGTGCATAAGGAAAAAATCGAGGTCACGGTCAAGCGCAGCGAGATCGGCGTCAAAGGCGTGGGCGAAGCGGGCGGGCAGGCGGCGATCGAGCAGTCGTTCAATCAGCGGCGCGAGATCATTGCCACGAAGCCGGTCGAGAGCAAGGAAGAGGCGCGCACGCTCGCCGCGCGTACGCTCGAGGAAAACGCCAAGGACATGGTGAAAGCGAGCGGCTCCACGGTGGGACTGCCGGATTTACGTGCCGGCAGCATCGTGATCATCGACGGCGCGGGGAAGCGTTTCAGCGGCCGCTATTTCGTGACGGCGACGACGCACGCGATCGGCGACAGCGGCTACACGACGCAATTCGAGTGCAGGCGGGAGGAACAGTGACGCAGCGGGAGAACGGGTTGCTGATCGGCACGGTGCTCGATCTCGCCGATCCCGAGAGTCTCGGCCGGGTGAAACTGCGTCTGCCGCAATTCGACGATCAACAGACCGATTGGGCGCGCATTGCGTCGCCGATGGCCGGAAAAGACCGCGGATTTTTCTTCCGGCCCGAGGTTGGGGATGAAGTGCTCGTCGCGTTCGAGAATGGCGATCCGCGCGCCGCTTACGTCCTCGGCGCATTGTGGAGCACGGTCGACACGCCGCCGCCCGATGACGGCAATGCGTCACAGAACAACTGGCGCTTCATCAAGTCGCGCTCCGGCCACATCGTGAAGCTCGACGACACGAAGGGCGCCGAGAAGATCGAGATCATCGACAAGAGCGGCAATCACAAGATCGTCATCGATTCCGCGAATTCGAAAATCGAGATTACGTGCAGCGTCGGCGACATGAGCCTCAGCGCCGCGGGCACGTTGAAGATCGACGCGACGACGGTCGAGATCAAAGCGAAGGCGAATATGACGATCGAGGCGACGGGAGCGCTCGTGGTCAAGGGCAACCCGATCAATATCAACTGAGGATGCGATGGGACAACCGGCGGCAAAGCAGGGCGACAAGGTCATTGCGGTGGATACGCACATCATCCAGCCGCCCGGCCCGACTTCGCCCGTTCCGGTGCCGCATCCGTTCAGCGGAATCATCGATGGCTCGCTGAGCTCGAACGTGAACATCGAAGGCCGGCCGGCCGCGGTGTTAGGCAGCACCGCGACCAATACGCCGCCGCATGTTCCGATCGGCGGCACGTTCGTGAAGCCGCCGACGAACAAGGCCACGATCATTCAAGGCAGTCCAACGGTTTTCATCAACGGCAAACCCGCGGCGCGCAATGGCGACATGGCGCTGACGTGTAATGACCCGGTCGATTTGCCGGTCGGCAAAGTCGTCGCGGTCGGAACGGTGCTCTTCGGATGAACGAGATCGCAGGCCCGAGCTTCCTCGGACAGGGATGGCGTTTTCCGGTGAAGCCGGACGCCACGGGACGGCTGCAATGGGCGGCCGGCGACGAAGCCGTGCGCCAGAGCGTGTGGCTCATTGTGACGACGGCGCAGCGCGAGCGGGTGATGCGCGAGGAATTCGGCTGCGGCGTCTATGACCTGGCGTTTGACGCGAATACCGCGGCATTACACGGCCTGGTGCAGGAGAACATCCGGGCGTCCTTGACGCGCTGGGAGCCGCGTATCGACGTCCTCGGCGTGCGCGCCGAGGCGCCGCCCGATCAGCGCAATTTCCTGCTCATTCACATCGACTATCGCATCCGGGCCAATAACACCGTCTTCAATCTCGTCTATCCCTATTACCTTTTGGAAGGGAACGTCTGATGCCGCTCGAAGATCCGAAAATCGACGACCGGAGTTTCGAGCAGATCCTGAATGAGCTGCGGCTGCGCATCCCTCTCTATACGAAGGAGTGGACGAATTACAACGACAGCGATCCCGGCATTACGCTGCTGCAACTGTTCGCGTGGCTGTCGGAACAGATGTTGTGGCGCATGAACCAGGTGCCGCGCCGCAATTACATCAAATTCCTCAAGCTCCTCGGCGAAGACCTCGAGCGTGCCTGTCCGGCCACTGCGCATTTGACGTTCGTTACGAAGGCGAATGTGAAGGCCGATCCGGTGCCGGAGCGCGCGCAGGTCAGCGCGCAGGCGAGCGACGGCGGCGATCCGCTGATCTTCGAGACCGAGCGCGGGCTTTCGCTGATTTCGCCGCCGCTCGATACGATCGGTCTTTTCGACGGCGCGACGTTCATCAATGCCACGAGCGCGAACGAAAAACCGGGGAACCCGTACCGCCCGTTCGGCGTGTCTCCCTCGGCCGGCAATGCGCTGTACCTCGGGTTCGTCCCGCCGACGCCGCGATTCGAGCCGCTGTTCCCGCAGGAAATGACGTTCCGTATTTTCCTGCCGCCGAAGGTGACGGCGGGAAAGCCGCGCAAATGCGATCCGCAAATGGCGCCGCTGCCGGCGCCGCCGGTGACCCTGGTGTGGGAATACCGGCCGAAAGACGGCGAGGAATGGGAGCGGCTCAATGTCTTCGAAGACGAGACGGTCGCATTTACGCGCGAGGGATATGTGCGCGTGCGCGGGCCGGTCAATATCGAGCCTTCGTCCGAGCCGCGATTGAATGAGGAAAAGCGGCTGTGGATTCGCGTGCGGCTCGACTCGGGTCGCAATTATCCGGCCGGCCGCGCGCCGGAAATCGATTTCCTTCGTCCCAACACCGTGCCGGCGAAAAATCTCAGTACCGTTCGCGGCGAGATTCTCGGCAGCAGTGAAGGTCATCCGAGCGAAGAATTCCGCACACAGCGCAAGCCGGTCGATTCATTGGAATTGCAGGTGCGATCGGTGACCGGCGCCGTCGAGGCGTGGCAGCAGAAAGACGACTTTCTCGCCTCGAACGAATAAGGACACGCATTACCGCCTCAATGCCACGACCGGCGTCGTGCAATTCGGCGACGGCGAGCTTGGCCGCATTCCGGAGGCGGGCTCGGAGATCATCGCGCTGCAATACCGTTATGGCGGCGGAAAACGCGGCAATCTCGCCACCGCGGGAACGATCAATGGTCCGCGCACGCCGCTCGTCGGCGTCGAAAAGGTCACGAACGAACGGCCGGCGGTGGGCGGGGCGGAGGAGCAGACGCTCGATGAGATCCTTCGCGAAGGTCCCACTCTGTTGCGCCGCCGCAGCCGCGCGGTGACGCCCGAGGATTTCAAGGGCGTCGCGGAAGACATCGGCGGGATCAAGCACGCCGTCGCGATTCCGCTCTATCACCCCGATCATCCCGGCGTCGATGTGCCGGGCGCATTGACGGTGGTCATTGTGCCGGACAACGAGGACAAGCCGCCGCGCCCCAGCGGTGAATTGATCGAGCAGCTTTGCCGCAAACTCGACGATGTCCGGCTCATTACGACCGAGGTGTTCGTCAAAGGGCCGGAATATCAGGAAATTCGCGTCGAGGCGCGCGTGTCGGCGAATCCGTACGCCGCATTCGACAAGGTCGCGCAGGACGTGCAGAAGGCACTGGACGAGCTGCTCAATCCATTGACGCAGGAGTTCGGAAAAGACTTCTTTCCGACCGAAGTGTACAGCGCGGTGATGCGCGTGAAGGATGTGGTCGGCATCATCAATTTGCATTTGTACGTAATGAAACGGCTGCATGAGGGCCTCGGTCGCATCAAGGTGCCGCCGGACGGGCTGCTGTATGGCGGATCGCACCTGATTACGGTCGAACCGGACAAGGACTGATGAGGCCATGAGACCCGAGGGAGCGACATTCTGGCGTCTGGGAGGCCTCAGCGGCTGGCAGGCGCGGACCGCGTCGAGCGATCTCGCGGTCAGCGACAGCCTGCGGCTCGGGAACGCCGGCGTCTCGCCGGCTGGTCAGGCGGCGTCCCGCCGCCTCGGCGCCGAGACGGCGCCGGCGTTCCGAAAGACGGGGTTGTGGCAAAGCAAGCCGCTGGATAGCAAGAAATACCGTTGCCAGTGGCATCGCATTCAGTTGGAGCTGAGCGAGTTTCCGCCGGGGAGCAGGATCAGCGTTTCCACCTGCGCGCATGAGAAAGAGGACGACGTTTACGACGCGTTGCGCGCGCACTGGGTCGATGCGGCGACCATCGTTGCGCCGATCGCCGATGCGAAGAAGTCGCACGATTTTCTTGTGCAGAGCGGGGCGGGACAGTACCTGACGATTCGCATCCGATTAGACGGCGACGGGTTCAGTACGCCCGCGGTCGACTCGATGAAGGTGCATTATCCGCGCGAGTCGTATCTGCAATATCTCCCGGCGACGTATTCGTCCGACGACGAGATGCGGCTGTTCCTCGAGCGATTCCTGGCAATGTTTCAGACGGAGTGGGACGGGGTCGATCGGGAGATCGACACGATGGAGCGGTTCTTCGATCCCGATGCCGTCCCCGCGGGGGAGTTTCTCGATTTTCTCGCCTCGCGATGGCTCGCGCTGCCGCTCGAGGGGACGTGGGATTACACGCAGAAGCGGCGGCTGCTGTCGGCGGCGCCGAAGATTTATCCGCATCGCGGTCAACTGCAGGGATTGCGCGACTTTCTCGCCGTGTATCTGGCGAATATGGCCGGTTTGGAAACCGAGGACGTGCGGCAGATGGAACTGCCGGTCATTGTGGAGGGCTTTCGCGAACGGGAGCTGCTCTTTGGCAAAGCGCCGCTATGGAGCGCTTCCGTGACGCGGCGGCTGCAACTGGGCGTCTATTCGACCGAAGGGGAAGCGGCGATGGTCTCGGTCGGCGATCCGGAACACGACGTCTTCGCACAATACGCGCACAAATTCCGCGTCTATGTGCCGGCGTCGTGGGTACATTCCGAAGACGACGAACGGATGATCCGCCGGGCCATTGAGGCCGAAAAACCGGCGCATACGCAATACGAGCTTTGTCTGATCGCGCCGCGCTTCCGCATCGGCGCACAGTCGACGATCGGATTCGACACCGTGATCGGCGCGGCGCCCTCGCTCCGCCTCGGCAACGCTCGCCTCGGATACGACGCCGTTCTCTCCACCGATCCCCGCGTGGCCGCGGACCTGGTTCTGGCGTGATGAAGGAGACCGATATGAGCAGAGATTGTGACGACTGCGATGACGGCTGCGGCGAGGTCGCCCAGGAGCGCCTCCGCTATTTCACCGGCCGTCACATGACGGCGCGCGATTTCCGCGACGAGCAGGAGTATCACCGCACGCATCGCCTCCTGCACAATCGCATGCTCCACGGCTGGGGCGTCGTCTGCGGCCTCGACGTCCGCCCGCATCCGACCGAGCAGTGCCGCTCGAAATTCGTGAAGGTCGATTGCGGCCTCGCGCTCGATTGCTGCGGCCACGAGATCGCGGTTCCCGAAAGAGACCGTGCCGCCGGAGATCCCGTGGGACAAGTTGCCGCGCGCCAATGGCGGCGACGACGAGTGGTATCTGCTCCTCTGTCTGCAATACGAGGAAACGCGGATCGATTCGATGCCGGTGCTGTACAACGAGCAGAATTGCGATCCGCAGCGGCGCGAGCATAGCCGCGTTCGCGAGGGCTACACCTTCGAATGGCACTGGATCCAGAAATCGCAGCTGCCGGATTATCAATGGAAAACGCGCGGCGGCTCGTGTCCCGATCCGGGCAACGGCGAGCCGTGCATTGAAGACGACTGCGAGGACACCGGCGGCAACGGCCCGTGCAAATGCTGTCTCGATCCGCAATGCCCGCCGCATCACTGCGTCCCGCTCGCGCTGATCTGCATCACGCAGCAGGGTCCGATCGAGCAGGACAACATCTGGCTGGCCGGGCGTCCGACGCTCAAGGCGCCGCAATACGCGCTGACGCACATCTGCAGCATCAACTGGAAGCACGGCGGCGAGCTGACGCGCAGCGAGCTGGCGAATCTCGGCGCGTTACGTGTCCGCTTCGACCGGCGTCTCAAGAAACAATCGAACGATCAGCCGTGCGGCCCGACCGGCGTCAATGCCTGCACATTCGTCGCGCAATTCGGCGGCGGGTATGAAGACCTCGATTTCGTCTCCTACACCGATCCCCCCTATCTCGAATACGACTGCGTTGCGGTCTATCCGCTCGATCCGCGCGGGCGCAAGGGATATCGCGGCGGGTCCGATTTCTCCTATCTCGAACACCAGACCGTATTTGTCGCCATCCATTGCGATTTTCTCCTCGATTGTCATGACGTCGCCGTGGACGGCAATCACATCGGCGGCGTGCTTCCCACCGGCGACGGCATTGCCGGCGGAACGTTCCTGAGCTGGTTCAAGGTGATCCCGGATGGGTCTTACGAGCGCCGGCAGGAGGTGCAGTCATGACCACGAAAAAAGGCTGCGACTGCGGATGCAAACCCGCCGACTGCTGTGAGCTCGATTGTCTCGTGCATCCGCGCTTTTTCTGCGGACAGTTGCTCGCCGATCAGGACCTGACGGCATTAGTCGATTGGATCAAGGCGAAAAGCGCGCTGTCGCGCTATCGCGACGGCTGGGGCGTCGTGTGCGGTCTCGACGTGCATTGTGGAAAGCACGGCTCCGTCACGGTGTCGCCCGGCTATGCGCTCGACTGCTGCGGCCGCGACATCGTGATTTGTAAAGAGCTGCCGTTTGAATGGAAGGATTGCTGGCAGCGCGGCGACGATCCCTGCGCAGCAGGCGATGTGCAGCGCCGCCAGGGCGCCGCGGCGAACAATGGCCCCAAGCTCAAGTTCAATGGACTCGAGGTCGATGCGGACAAAGTCCAGGCGTTCGATCTGTACATCCGCTATGCGGAGACGTTGGCCGATGCGCGCACGGCGCTTGCGAAGGGCGGCTGCGGCGGTGTGGCGGGATGCGAGTACACGCGCGTGCACGAAGGCGGCGAGCTCTATTGCAAGCCCGCGAACGACTGCGACGATCCGAACGAGCGGATCGTCTCCGATTGGGTCGCGAAATACGTCGCCGAGCTCGAACAGATTTTCGCCGATCTCCTGAGCATCGGCGGCGCTGGCGGCACGCAGCGGTTGAAACGGCTGCTGGCGTATGTCCACGAGCATCCGTTGCATTCATTTTGTTTCGTGCACGAGTGGCTTTGCCAGCTCGATCGCGAACAGCGCGAGCCGACGGACGACGAATTCAACGATGCGGCGTTCTGGATCGTGCAGGACTGGCGCAATGAATTCCTGCGCATCGGCTGCAAGAGCTGCAGTCCCGAGACCGGAGTGCTCCTCGCGCGCGTCTGGGTGATGAAGCAGAACGTTCGCAATCAAGAAGTCTTTACGACGCTCGACGTCAGTCCGTATGAGCCGTTCCGCCGCGTGCTGGCCAAAGACGACTACCCGATCGATCCTGCGTCGATCAATGTCGGGCCATTCATCTGGCATCCGTATTCCGGGGTGCATGCGGCATTGCGCGACGCCGGTTTCCAATCCATCGGTGAAACAGAACTGACGTTTTCGAATCTCGTCGAGTTGCGGCGGAAGCTCGGGCTCGACGCTCCGCGCGCGGGGCTCTTCCTCGACTTCAACCGCTCTTCCGTCACTGCGCTCTATAAGAAAGATCACTGCGATCGGCACCGCGTCGTGGCCTTCACCCAAATCAATCCGTTCACGGACAACCCGACCCCGGTAGTTCCGCAGACGGGACGGCGCACGCAGCCGCCACGCGCACGAGGACGGCGCTAGTGGGCTACGACGGCTCGCGCGTCCGCTATGCGGAAGGGCAGCGCATTCGCGCGAACGATCTTCGTGCGGAGCAGCAATATCTGATCGATCTCGAGCAACGGCACAACCTCGCGCAGCACGGCCCCGGCATCGTCGTCGGGCTCGATCGGATCCAGGGAGAACAGCTCATCCGCGCGGGAGTCGCCGTCGACGAAGAGGGACGCGTGCTCACCATCGCTCGCAACGCGCGCATCGATGCGACGGCGCCGGCGATCGATTGCTACGACACATGGCTGCTTCCGTGCGACACGTGTGAGCACGATCGCGTGCGCGAGCGCGTTCGGGTCGTCTCAACCGTAGTCGCAAAAGGGAGCGATCCTGTTCCGCCGCTGCCGGGCGCGATGTATCTCGGGCGCACGTGCGAGAAGCGCGATCGGCTCTACACGTCCATCCGCGCATCCATCGTGAAGGATCCGGCGGGACGCGGATCGATGCAGGTCGGTCCGGCGACGGGGCGCGATCGGTACGGATTCGTCGTCAGCGCCGCGGACGCCAAGGGAGTCGTGACGCGGCGCATCGCGCTCGATCGCTTCGGCACGAATCGCTTCGACGGCACGCTCGTGCTGTCGGGCTATCGCGCCTCCGGCTCGCTCAAGCTCTCGCAAACCGAGGTGCTGCGGATTTACGCGAAACGGCCGGGCGACTCGGGAGAGCGGATCAAAGTGGAAGTGCGCCCCGAGGGGGGAACGGGAACCGAGCGGCTGCACCTGCGATTTTTTGACGACGGAGAAAAGTCGAGCGCGGAGCTGGTCCTGCTCAAGAGCGGCGGGCGCAAAGACGGGGTGGCGGCATTCAATCAACAGTCGGATGTCGCCTTCGCCGATCTCCACACGCTGAACCGCCCCCCGTTTTTTCGGCCGGTGATCCTTTTCCGCGAGGCGATGCTGCTCGAAGCGGGCGACGAGGAAGCGGCTCCCGATCCCGATCCGTACAAGACGTCCGTCGACATCACGCTCGAGACGCGCGGCGGAACGATGGAGCTCGTCGACTGGCCACCGCGCCAGCAAAACGACGCGGACCCTGCGATCGGCTGCGTCGAAGAATTGCCGCAGGACGATGCCGTCAGCGACGCGGTGAGCCTCTCGTTCGTCGCGATGGCCGAGGCGGCGAAAGCACCGCCGCTGCCAGGCATTGTGGAGCGTGGTGACCGGCACGAAAGAGGCGCCGCTCCAGGAGCTGCATCTCGACCTCGGCGCGAAAGACGAGAACGATCTCTCGGTCCGCTTCTCCCTTGGCCGCGTCCGCGCCTCAACGCCGCCGGTGCCGGACGAGCTGAAGATCCACGGCAACAACTACGTCTGGATGCCGGGCAAGCTGATCGTCAAGGGCGTCACCCGCCCCGCGCCGATCAAGGCCGACTACACCGATCCGAATTTCGTCGCGCTGCTCGTCCGCGCGTGGATGGACGGACTCGCGGCCGCGATCGACGCGAGCACCGACATCGTCCTCGCCTTCGCCGATCTGCCGGCGATGATCAGGACCGACGAAGACTGGAGCTACAAAGTCACCATCGACAACCGCACCGACATTCCGATCACCGCGGCGCGCCTGCTCGAAACGATCGTCGTCACCGGCATTCCCGCGCCGATCTCGGATGACCTGACGCTGCAGACCACCATCCCGACGGGGCTGCACGATCTCGCGACCATCACGCATCAAGCGGGGCAGTTCACGCAGCCGGGAGAGCTCTCGATCAACGTCCGCGTCACCGGCAAGCGCGGAAATCTGCCGTGGCGCTCGTCGACGCCGCCGCATCCGCCGATTCCGATCGTCGTCTCGCCGTCGGTCGACACCGCCGGTATTCCGAATTCAGTTCCGCGCGACCAACCATTCGCGCTCTCGTTCGCGATCCGGAACAACGCCACCGTTCCGATCACGCTCGACGAGGTCACGTTGTCCGAGAACAACACGCAGGTGGCGCAGTGGCTCAACGCCGGCACCGTCGTGGCGGGCGCGTCGCAGCCGTTCACGTGGCCGCTGCCGCCCCCACTGCACACTGGCATCACCAGCTCGCTCAAGGTCGGCGTCACCGCAAAGATCAAGTGGCCCGACCTCTCGACGAGCGAGATCAAGGGCGGGAAGACGATTCAGGTTCGCCGCGACGCTGACCTGGAGATCGACGCTCCCGATCCGCTGCCGCCGAGCGACTGGATGTACAAACTGATCGTCGCGAACGACAGCGCGCAGCGACTCACGCTGACGAAGATTCATCACCGCATTCGAAGAGAGAACAACAACGCCATTCGCAATGAAGACGTCACGATGCCGGGCAATCTGGTCGTCGATGCAGGCGAGGAGCGCGAGATCACGATCAGCGTGCCCAGGATCACGGAGAACACGCCGGAGATCGATCTCGAGGTCTCCATCCAATACACGCGCGAAGACCAGCGGTCCTTCGCGGCGGACACGGCACGAAGGGGGATCGAAGTCCCATGAGCGGCGAGACAGCGCGGGTGCACTATTTCGACAGGCAGTTTCTTCGCGTCGACGAGTTCCTCGACGAGCAGCAATACCAGCTCGCATTGCGGCGCCGGCACAACAACACGCAGCACATCTGGGGCATCGTGCGCGGACTCGAGATCGCGATCGAGGGCGAATCGATCGTCGTACAACCGGGGATGGGGATCGACGGCTACGGCCGCGAGCTGCTGCTCACGATCAAGAAGACGGTTGCGCCGGAGTCGTTCGACGATCGCGCCACGGACCGCCTCGATCTCTGGCTCGTGTACGACCGCAAAAATGACGGCGACACTCCGGGAGGCTATGCGGAATGCGGCAAGAACGGGCAGTCGTACCGCTCGTCCGAAGCTCCCGAGCTGATCATCGAGCGGCCGGTCGCGAACAATATCGATGCGCGGCGGCCGCCGGGAGTGCCGAAGATCGTGCTCGATGCGCCGGTGCCGCCCGTGTCGGATGATCCGCTCGATGTGTGGCGCGTCTACCTCGGACGCGTGATCCGCCTCGAGCCGGGCAAGTTTTCGGTGGACATGACGCGGCGTCCGTACGTCGGCACCGTCGCCGAGACGATCGATCATCCCGGCAGCGCGGCGCGCGTGGAGATCGGACGGGAGAGCGACGCCGTGCACACGCGCACCGTCGGCGCGACCACCTTTACTTATCTCGCCGATGAGAAGCGGCGCTTCGGCGTCTTTGTCCCCGAGGATCTCGATCCGCTGCCGGAGCGCGTCGATCTGCTGCCGCGCATCGACATCCTCAGCGACGGCCAGATCAACCTGCGCGGACATACGGAGGTGCATGGCAACGTGCAGCTCGCGGGCGGAGCGTTGCAGTTCACGCAGGGGATCGACTTCGCATCGGGGCAGGTGCCGGAGCTGCCGTCGATGTATCGCTACGAGGACGGGATTACCGACGAGGTGCGCATCGACCTCGGCGTCGACAATCCCGGTGAGCGCAAGTTCGTGATCGGCTTCTCCAAGCCCGACGGATCGTTTTCGCCGTGCGTCACCGTCGAACTGCAGCCGAACGACGTCGGCGATCTCGAGCCGGTCGTGACGGTGCACGGAGATCTGAACGTCCTTGGAAAATTGATCGGACGAATCCTGCCGGTGAACGTCAGCCCCGAAGCGCAGGCGGCGATCAATGCCCAATTCCAGATGGGGCTGACTGCGGGCAACAACCCCTAACGCGGAGGACTGGTGCGTCCCACGATCGGGCGATGGCATACGCGGTATCGAGTCGCCGGCGGGGGCGCGCTGGGTGCCGCGCGTCTCGACAACGAAGTGCGGACGCGCGTGGCGGAGGCGTACGCGGATGCGCTGCAGCAGACGTTCGGCGAGGACCCGGCCGTGTATGTGTTGCGCCGCGTGCAAACGGAGCTGACCCTGGTGAATCCGACGCTGGCCGACGAAGCGGCGATCGCGCGGACATGGGGACATCGCGCATGCGCGGAGGTCGTGCGCACGGTGATGCGGCACGGCGACGACGGCTCGCTGGTGATGCGCTTCGAAGACACGGCGGCGTTCGTCGCGCAGTGGATCACGGACTTGCTCGCGGGCGTGGCGTGGGACCGCTGGTACTACGGCGCGTTCGCGATGTATCGCGGGCTGTCCGTCGAAGAGGCAATCCGTCGCGCGCTCATTGACTATCGCATGCACCTTCCGGCGATCCTGCGGCGAGTGCACGTGCCGGCGCTGTTGTCACGCATGCCGCCGGAGGTGGCGCGCGAGGTGTGGCAGGTTCGCGGCTCTGAGGTTCGCGTCGAACAGTTTCGCGTGTTTGTGCGAACAGCGTTCTCGATTGCCGACACGTTTTCTCTGTGGATTGTTGAACGCCCCTCATTCGATGTGGTCTTCGATGCCTACGTCGCGACATCGCCTGCGGCTCCCGATTGGAAGCAGCCGCGCGCGTTGGCGGAGGCGGTGTTTGCGGTGCTCGTGTTTCTCGAAGAGCGTGCTTTCGTTCGTGTTGTTGCTTTCGAGCCCTTGCCTGAGTTTCTCCCTTCGCTCGAATGGCTGGATGCGGAGTGGCTGTTCGCTGCGCTCACCGCGCACGCGTCTTCTTCGTCTTCAGGCGAGCTTGCCCCTGCGCGTCCGCCCGTGCTCACCGCGTTGCAGCAAAGGATGCTCGCGGTTTTGCGCGAGCTGCTCGCGACGACCACGCTTCCGGATGGACCCATGTTCACGGAGCGCAACGCGCTCGCTTTGCTCGCTGCGCTGGCAGCGGCGGAGCCGCTGCTCGCGGATCACGCCGCGGCCGCGCCCATGATCGAGCGATCTTCTGGAGTGCGGCGGCTCAGCCGCCACTTTCTATCAGCGGCGGCTCTGCCGCCACACTGCTAAAGAACAGGCAGATACCTTCCTACCAGATCATCGAATCCCAATTCGCCGGCATCTTCCTTCTCTCCCGCGCAGTCCTCGAAACACGTCTCACACAACTCGCGGAAGCGTTCGGAGTCCCGGTACCCGCGCTGCTGCTGCAGCTCGCCAGTGAATGGACGTGTGATCCGCACGATCCGGGCGTGAGGTTCTGGAGCGGCGGCGAGCCCGAAGAGATCGATGCCGCCGCAGTCCATAGAGAGGTCCTCTTCCTCATGCGCGACCGCGCGGCTTTCGCGCCTTCGCTCGAGCCGGCGGAGGATGCGTCGATCGCCACGTGCCTCCTCAAACTGTGGACGCACTGGCTGCCGCGGCTTTCGCAGTCGAGCTCCGAGTGGGTGCTGGAGCAGTTCATTCTCCGCCGCGGCGTGCTGCGCGTGAGCGACGGCGCGATCGACGTCGCGCTTGCACCGATGCCGCTCGACATCATTCTGGAGATGGCCGGCTATCTGTCGCCGATCACCGCGGTGCCGTGGCTGGGCGATCGCCGCGTCACGTTCACGATCGACCGGAGCCTCGCATGACGCGCGCGTACGAGACCAGCGCCGCGCATCTGCGCGACGAGCTTGCGCGGATCGACCTTCTCGTGCGCGCACAGGTCGTGCGATGGCGCCGCACCATCGCCGCGGCGAAACCGGCGCAGTTGTGGGGGATGGTGCAGGTCTCGGACGCGGAGATCGATCAATACTTCGCCACCGATCCCGCGGCGCCGGGCGGGATCCCGGAGGCGCTGGAGCACGAGCTGCGGCCGTACTGGAAGCGCGAGACCGAGGCCGCGGCGGACATTCGACTGGCGGTCGGCGAAACGAAGATCGAGCTGCGCGTCGAACAACTGCGCAAGCGCTTTGGGCTGAGCGATGCGGAGCTCGACGTGGTTCTCATCGCGCTGCTTGCCCGAGCTCGATCTTCGCTACCGGCGCATCTTCGGCTATCTGCAGGACGACGCCTCGCGCGCGTCGCCGCCGGCCGATCTCATCGCGCAGATGCTGCATCACAAAGTGCCGACGCTCGAGGAGAAGACGGCGCTGTTCGAGCCGGCGCGGCCGCTGCTGCGATGGACGCTCATTCACGTTGCCGATCGGGCGGTGCGCATCGATGCGCGGGTTGCTTCGTTTTTGATGGGGCACGCGGAGATGGAGGGCGCGCCGGAGGCGCGCATTCGACTCCGATTGTTTTGCATGGGAGCGAGGGGAGTGGGCGGATGCGCGCGGCGCGGGAGATCGCCAACGGGCGCGGCATGGGCCTTCTCCGTTACGACGCCGTCGATGATCCGGCGCAGGCGTTCCGCGAGGCGCGGCTGCAGAACGCCGCGCTCTATTTCGCGAATGCGGAGAGGCTCGAGCCGGCGCAGCTCGATGCGCTGATCCGCACCGCCGAAACGATGCAGACGCTGACGTTCCTCGCGAAGGACGGAGGCGTCGAGAGCGCGGCTGAGGCGCGATGCGAGCGCCGCGACTTCGGCGTGCCGCATTACGAAGAGCGTCGCGCGCTTTGGGAGCAGCAGCTCCCCGAATCCGACGATCGCCCGCAACGCGCGGCGAAGCTGGCCTCGGCGTTTCAATTCACGCCGGGACAGATTCGCGACGCGAATGAGATCGCGCGCGTGCGCAACGAAGATCCGTACACCGCGTCGCGGCGCCTGGCCGGACATCGACTCGCGGGCTTCGCGCGCCGCATCGAGCCGGAGCCGCAGCTCAACATCGAGAGCGTGGTCCTTCCGCGTCCGAACAAAGTGCAGTTGCGTGAGCTGCGCGATCGCGTCCGCCTCCGCCCGCGCCTTCCCGATCTGAAAGACGGTCTCGTCGTTCTCTTCGCGGGTCCGTCCGGCACCGGCAAGACGTTCGCGGCGAAGGCGATCGCGAGCGAGCAGGGCGTCGATCTGTACAAGGTCGACGCGTCGGCGATCGTCAGCAAATGGGTCGGCGAGACGGAGAAGAACCTGAGCCGCGTCTTCGCGGATGCGGAGGGATCGGACGCGCTGTTGTTCTTCGACGAATGCGACTCGCTGTTCGGCCAGCGCGGCGAGATCAGCGACGCGCAGGATCGCTGGGCGAATCTGCAGGTCAACTATCTCCTGCAGCGCGTCGAAGAGTATCCGGGCGTGATCATCCTGGCGACGAACCTGCGCAGCAACATCGACGACGCATTCGCGCGCCGCATCCGCATGATCGTCGAATTCCCCGTGCCCGACGCCGCGCTTCGCGTCGATCTCTGGAAGCGCAGCGTGGCGGGTTGGAAAGGACTCGATGAGGAAGAGCTGCGCGCCGTCGCAGAGCGCTTCAGTCTCACCGGCGGCAGCATCCGCAACGTGGCCGTCGAATCGATGTTCCGCGCGCTGGCGAAGGATCGCGAGACGCTGGTCGTGCGCGACGTCATCGCGTCGATCGCGCGCGAGTATCAGAAGCACGGACGTCCGGTGACGAAAGGGCGAGTTCGGCGAAGAGTTTTACGCGTGGGCGGTCGCCGACGTGGTCGCGCCATGAGTGCCGTGCAACTGGTTCCGCCCGAGACCGAGCCGCCGCGTCCGCGGCTCGTCACTCCCACGCCGGAGCAACAGCCGCAACCGCCGGTGCCAATCGCGCGCGCGCCGGAGATTCTTGCGAAGCCCGAGGAGGCGCCCGATGTTGCGGCGCGCGCGAAGCTGAGCGTTGGGTTGCAGCAGCAGGTCGGCAATGCGCGTGTCGGTGAAATGGCTATTACCGTCCCCCGCCCCGGGCGCGGAAGCGGGTGCGGGCTCGGGCGCGGGGAAACGCGAGGAGGCGAAGCCGGCGGCGAAGAAAGAGGCGCCGGCCGAAAAGGGCGAAAAAGCCGAAAAACCTGCGGCGGCCTCGCCGCGAAAGGCGATCGCGGCTGCCGCGCAACAAATCGGCGACCGCGCGACGAAAGGCGCGCAAGCACGGCGATGCCGGTCCGCTCGTCGGATCGGCGCAGGCCGCGGCGAAAGAGCCGAAGACCGAGCAGACGCGCGGTGCCGCGGTCGCGACCGTGGGCACGCTCGACGCCGCGAAGACGGAAAAAGTCCAGCGCGACGATTTCAAAACGAAACTTCGCGAGGCGATCGACAAAGCGACGCCGCAGCCGAAGAGCGAGAGCGAAGCCGAGCGGGTGATGAAGTCCGGCGCGAAGAACGCGAGCGCGACGCTGCAAGGCTCGCTCGCCACGCAGCGCGACGTGGCCGCGGGAGATCTCAAGACCGCGAGTGCCTCCGAGGTCGCGCCGGATACGCAAGCACCCCCGCCGAAGGCGGAGATGAAAACGGAGCAGGTCGGTTCCGCGCCGGCTCCGGTCTCCGCCGCGCCGGTCGTGCCCGCGCCGATGCCGGCCGAGCAGCTCGACTACTCGTCGGATCGCGGCGAGACCGACACCGCGATGGCCGATGCCGGCGTGACGACGGAGCAGCTCGGGAAAGGGAACGAGCCGCAGTTCAACAAGACGCTGGCCGAGCGCAACAAAGCGGAGGAGCACGAGAAGAGCGTCGAGCCGAAGTACCGCGCGTCGGAGACGAAGATCCACGCACAGACGCGCAAGGAAGCGCAGGGCGAGATCGGCGCCGGCCTCGCCGGCATCCACGACGAGCGCGAGCTGCAGCTCGGCAAGGTCACGACGCAGCAGACCACGACCAAGACGAAGGACGCGGCCGAGCGTCAGCGCATCACGACGACGATCAACGCCATCAAGGATCAGACGCGCACCGACGTCACCGAGATCCTCAACGGCATGGAGAAGACGGCCTCGCAGATTTTCGAGGACGGACTCAAACGCGCCGAGGATGCGTACGACAACGCGTTCGAAGAAGCGAAAGGCGGCATCGGCACGTGGCTCACCACGTGGGGCGATGACTGGAAGGAGCACATCGAGAGCTCGCTCGGCACCGCGCGGCGCGAGTATCTGCGCCAGGTCGGCATCGCCATCGATGAAGTCGCGGATCTCGTCGACACGAAGCTCGCCGCCGCGAAGAAGCGCGTCGCCGCAGGGCGCCAGCAGGTCGAGGATTTCGTCAAGACTCTCGACAAGAGCGTCGCCGAATTCGGCGAGGAGGCGCTGAAGGAAGTCTCGTCCGAGTTCGACGCCATGGGCAGCGAGATCGACGATCGCCGCGACAAGCTCGTCGACTCGCTCGCGCAGCAATACAAGGCGTCGTACGAGCGGATGTCGGCGCGCGAGGAGGCGCTGCGCGAGGCGAACAAGTCGCTGTGGGAGCGCGTGTACGACGCGACGGTCGGCGTCATCAAGAAGATCATCGCGTTCAAGAACATGCTCCTCGACGTTCTGCGGAAGGCCGCGAACGTGATCATGGACATCATTTCCGACCCGATCGGATTCCTCGGCAATCTGGTCACGGGCGTGATGCGCGGCCTCGAAGGCTTCATGAGCCGCATCGGCGAGCACCTGAAGAAAGGGCTGATGGAGTGGCTGTTCGGCGAGCTCGCCGCGGGCGGCCTGCAGATGCCGGAGAACTTCGATCTGCAGGGGATCGTCAGCATCATCCTGCAGGTCCTCGGCCTGACGTACGCGAACTTCCGCGCGCGCGCGGTCGCGATCGTCGGCGAGCCGGTGGTCGCCGCGCTCGAGCAGGCCGCCGAGATCTTCAAGATCCTTGTGACCGAGGGCATCCCCGGACTGTGGCGATTCATCAAGGAAAAGGTGAGCGACCTCAAGTCGATGGTGATGGACGCCATCTTCGACTTCATCAAAGAGAAGGTCATCGTCGCCGGCATCACCTGGGTCATCGGCCTTCTGAATCCCGCGTCCGCGTTCTTCAAAGCCTGCAAAGCGATCTACGACATCGTGATGTTCTTCATCAATCGCGGCTCGCAGATCCTCGAGCTGGTCAACGCCATCATCGACTCCATCGCCGCGATCGCGAAAGGCTCCCTCGACACCGCCGCCAAGTGGGTCGAGAACGCGCTCGCCAAAGCGATACCCGTCGCCATCGGCTTCCTCGCCTCGCTCCTCGGCCTCGGCGACATCAGCGGGACGGTGAAGAAGACGATTGATAAGGCGCGCGAGCCGGTGAACAAGGCGATTGATTGGGCGATCAACCTGGCGGTGAAAGGGGTGAAGGCGCTCGGGAAGTTGTTCACTGGCGGCGATAAAAAGAAGGAAGAGGCCAAGTCAGAGCCGCCGGCGCTCAACGATCCGGAGAAAGAAGCAAAGCTCAAAGCGGGCCTCGTTGCTCTGGACGCGGCCGACCAGAAGTACGCCGCGAAAGGCGGCATCGAGCTGGAGCAAGCTCACGAAGTCGCAGCCAGTGTGCAAAAGGAACATCCCATCTTCAAATCGATCACCGTGGTCAGCATCGGCGAGCGATGGGACTACGAATACGTCGTCAATCCCACGAGCCAGTACGCGGGAGCTCACAAGCGCACCGGGATTCTGACCGTCCAAACGATCAACGTGACGGGACCGGAGGCCGCTGCGCTGGACAGAGCGGAGGCGGCGGCCTCGCAGCCGGGGAAGAAGTATGAGCAAGCCGTGATGAACAAGCTCACGGCGGATCCCAGCAAGAGCGCCCTCAGCATGCGTCCGGAGTTGATGACGTTCGCGGGAGTCTCCAAGATGGAAACGACCGTGCCTCCGATCACGAAGCTCACGGAAGAGGGGAAGGAGAAACGCACGTCGCGCAAGGAATCCTCGCAATCGACCGTCCGCCTGCAGCAGCAGATGGCCATGCGCCAGGGAGAATTCGAGCCGGTGCCGGAGGCGCGGATGGAAGCGATCGGGCCGGGCGGGACGGTCACGAAGGTGGCGACGCTCGAGGTCACGCTCGTCGACGATTTTCACGATGTGCCGGCCGCGACGGACCCCCACAAGGTCCACGCGATCCGCAAGGCCAAGCAATTCATCACGACGGTCGACACGCTCGTCGCGAAATACAAGAAGTACCCCACCGTGGAGATTCAAATGTACTTCTTCTGTCCTCGCGAGCCGTCCGATGAGACGAAGGACTACATCGCCGGCGTGATCGAGTCTCACCCCGATCCGCTCGCCAAGAACATCAAGGTGATCTGGAAGGTCTTGAAGACGAAGTGAGCGCCCGCCTGTAACGTTTTGCTCCTTCCCGTCACTACTGATATGCGGTAGACGCCGAACCGGTTCCGGTTAGTAGTGGCAATACCGCCAAGAAGGCATTACGTTATTCGGTACTTACCGTGAGACAGACTGCGGTCCCGTCCATCCTCATCATCAATGGGAGCGGCACTCCGTCTCTCACCGATCCGAGATTGCTGCCGCGCGGGGCGAGAGTTTTGTACGCGCGCTATCCGGGGCCGCGCGCGGCGGCGGTCGCGGCAGTTGCGGCGGTGATTCTCGAGGTCGACCGCGCGGACGCCGAGAGTGGCGCTGCAGTTCGTGCGGGCCATGCACCGGTCGACGCGCATCCTGCTGCTGGTTCGCGACAGCTCGGAGCAGCTGGCGATTGCGGCGCTGAATGCGGGAGCGCAGCGCTACGTCACGAGCCGCGCGCCGGCGGATGAATTTCGCGAGGCGCTCGAGGCGGTGTTGATCGAGCCCGAGGTTGTGCGCGTGACTGCCGCGGAATGTCTGCAGGCGGAGCGCTTCATCGGAGACAGCGCGCCGATGCGCCAGTTGCGCGGCGAGATCGCGCGCACCGTCGCGCTGCGACAGCAACGTCCTCATCACCGGCGAGACCGGCACGGGCAAGGAGCTCGTAGCGGAGCTGATCCACGCGAACAGCACGCGGCGGCACGAGCCGTTCGTCTGTCTCAACAGCACCGCCATTCCCGATCCGCTGATCGAGAGTGAGCTGTTCGGCTACGAGCGCGGCGCGTTCACCGGCGCCTATGCGAGCAGCAGCGGCAAGCTCGCAGCAGCGAATCGCGGCACGGTCTTTTTCGACGAGATCGGCGACATCAGCACCGCGCTGCAGGCGAAGCTGCTCCGCGCGCTCGACGGCAAGCTGGTCTACCGCCTCGGCGGGAACAAGCCTGTGCCGCTCGACGTCCGCGTCGTCGCCGCGACGAATCAGGATCTGGAGAAGGCGGTGCAGGCGAGCCAGTTCCGCAACGATCTCTATTACCGCCTCAATGTCATCCGCCTCGAGGTGCCGCCGCTGCGCGAGCGGCCCGACGACATCCTCGGCCTGGCCTCGCACTTCATCGCGATGTTCAATCACTCGTTCGGCATGAGCGTCGTCCGCTTCGAAGACGAGGCAGTCGACGCGCTGGTGCGCCACGACTGGCCGGGCAACGTGCGCGAGCTGAAGAACGTCGTCGAGGCGGCGTTCGCGAATCTCACCGACGACGACCGCGCGGTCCTGCCGCTGCCGCCGCAGTTCCGCAAGGCCACCGCCGGCGTCGATACCGAGCGCGCGCAGATCGTCAGCGCTCTCTTGTCGACGAAATGGAACAAGAGCCGCGCCGCGGAGCAGTTGCATTGGTCGCGGATGACGCTCTACCGCAAGCTCGCGCGGCTGAAAATCTCCCCGCCCCGGTAGGGAAACACGCCGCTGACGACTCTCCTCTGGAGAGAGGAACGAGGAGATGTCGAATGATCGATGACGAAGTCACACGGCGGAGCTTTCTTCAAACCACGATGGTCGCGGCGGGCGCCGCGGCGCTTCCGATCGGGAGCGTGTTCGCGCAGAGCGGCGGTTCCACGGCGAAATACACCCGTTACAACGTGATGAGCCCGAACGGGCAGAAGGCGCTGGCGAGCTACGCCAAAGGCGTCGAGGCGATGCTGGCATCTGCCGCCCACGGATCCGCAGAACTGGTTCCGCAATGTCTTCGTCCACCTCATGGACTGCCCGCACGGCAACTGGTGGTTTTACGTCTGGCATCGCGGCTACGTCGGCTACTTCGAAGAGAGGATTCGCAATCTGAGCGGCGACAAGACGTTCGCCATGCCCTATTGGGACTGGACGACGCTGCCGCAGATCCCCGACTCGATGTTCGACGGCGCGCTGAATCCGCAGAACCGCCCGTTCGAGCGCTACACGAGCAACCTCGCGGTGTTCACTTCGTACATGCAACCGGCGCTGCAGTCGTACTGGAACACGCTGAGCGCGGATCAGCGCGCGCAGCTGAAGACGCGCGGCTATCCCGACTTCGACAGCATGTGGAACGACGTCAACGGATACAACCCGTCGTCGCAGAACGGCATCTCGGGCAACATCGCGTATGCGACCACGTGCGGCTCGCGCTATCTCACGCGCGACAATCCGAAGCTCGACAAGAAGACGGCCTACGACGTGTCGCCGTTCGTCATCCTCGCCGGATTGCTTCCGACCAATTTCTACAACGTCAACAACATCCTCAGCTTCACCAGCTCGAAGACGACGTCGCACATGGTCCAGCCGGACGCCAACACGAAGTTTTCGACGCTGGAAGGGATGCCGCACAACAAAGTGCACAACTACATCGGCGGCGTCGGGCCGCTCGATCCGGGTCCGTACGGCAACATGACGAACTTTCTCTCGCCGCTCGATCCGATCTTCTTCCTGCATCACTCGAACATGGACCGGCTGTGGGACATCTGGACGCGCAAGCAGAAGGCGCTCAATCTTCCGTATCTCCCGCCGCAGCCGGATCTGGGAACGCTGTCCGACGAGTCGTTCCTGTTCTACGTGAACGGCGAGGGCGGATACGTCGGCCCGAGCAAGGCCGGCGAGTACCTCAGCACCGATCGTTTCAACTACGACTACGAGCCGGGCTTCGGCGAAGAGGTGCTCCCGTCGTCGAATTCCGCGCTGAGCGCCGCGAAGAAGCCGTCGTCGAAGGTGTCGGTGAAAGGTGAGGTGAAAGGGAAGACCGGCTCGGTCGCGGTGCCGCGCGCGGCCGTCAACGAGCATCTCTCGTCGGAGGCGCCGACGCTGATGGCCGAGGTGACGGTGGAGCGGCCCAGCCCCTTCTCGGTGACGCGCGAGTTCGACGTGATCGTCGGCGCGCCGGAAGGCGTGACGAAGGTGGACGCGGACAGCCCGTACTACGCCGGCACGATCGCATTCACCGGATTCATGCGGCACGCGACGATGGACCACGAGATGGCGGAATCGGCGACGTTCGCCGTTCCGCTGCCGAAACGGCGGGAAGCGTTCAAGGGACTCGAGGCCGCGCAGGTGTCGGTGAACATCCGCGTCGTGCCGACGCAAGGCAAAGGAAAGCCGACTCCGCTCAAAGCGGTGGCGGTGCGCACCGTGCAATGACCTGATCCATGCTCGTTGCGTTGGTGTTGTTCTCGACTCTGGCGCAACCGCCCACCGCCCGTTCGGTGACGCTCACCCTCCCGCACGCGTTGCGGGAGGGTGAGACTGCGTTCCTGTCTGTGACCATCGGCGTCATCCAACGCGGCGCCGAGATCGAGATCACCTCCGTGACCGGCCGTTTTCTCGGCACGATCTTGCCTTACGGCATTCGTCCCGGCAATGGAGCCGGCACGTACACCGTGCCGTTGCCTTCCGACGCGATCAAAGGAAGACGCGTCACCGTGCTCCTGTCGCTGCGCGCGAACGGGAAGAATCGCGTGCCGACGAAGAAGGAAGTGAAGAGGGTGCGGGTGGGGGTATCGAGCCCGCAAGCTGAACACACCCTCGGAACGCCGGACGCCGGCGTTCCGAGGGAACTAATGACCGGTGTGCTCCCGTCCGAGGGCGAAATGGATCGGATTCGATTCCGTCTCGAGGCCTTTGTCGTCGACGGCAACTGCTGAGAGCATGTAGAGCCCGGGTGCGAGACCGCTCAGTGAGGTTGCCCACGGGGCCACACTGGCACTGCCGACCTTCCGGCGCGGCGAGCCGAAGCGTTCCGCACTACGCAGGAGGAAATCGACGCGGACGACCTTTCCCCCGCGGTCTGTCGGCTGCGACACGACGGAAACGGACTGGCCGATTGCGAAGAGGGCACCGTCGGCCGGCTCGGTCAGGCTCACCGAAGGACGCAGGTTTTCGACCACGATGAGTTTGAGGTTCGCGGCAGCCTGTTGCTTCTCATTGTCTGAGGCCACCGCGCGCAGCCGATGACGCCCGAGCCCGGGGCTCTTCCATTCGAATGCGAACGGCGCCTTGGAATCGGTACCGACGAGCTTCCCGTTCGCGAAGAGCGCGACCGATGCGATCGTACCGTCGCTGTCCAATGCGTCGATACGGATCGGAACGAGCTCTCCGTTCTGCGCCAGCATCCCGTTCGCGGGAGACGAAAACGCGACCTCTGGTGCAAACCGCGACGTCGCGCGATTCGCGGAAAGCTCCAGTTCGAACGTCAGATCCCGGCTGAGCGAATGCTGATGAATCTCGACGGCCAGCACATTGCGTCCGCGGCGCAGCAGGTCGAGCCCCACACGGACCGGAAAGAACATCCGTTCCTCGAGGCCGGTCACGTCGCGCGTTGCAGTCGTCTCACGGCCGGCGGCGGCCGGCAGATTCACGCGATGGATTTCCTTGCCGTTCAGATAGACGGCCGCGCCGTCATCGCGTTTGATCCGCAGGAGGACGTTGCGCAGAAAATCGGGATCGTCCACCTGGAACGAGTGCCGGAAGTACGTGGTGATGCGCTTATCCCCCGGCGCCCTACGGAGCGTCGTGGTCGGATTGTGTCCGACGCCGATACGGCCGTTTCCTGTCCTCCATTTCGAGTCGTCGAAGTCGGCTGATTTCCACGTTGCTCCCGGATCGGAAGCATCATCGAGATATCTCCATGCGGCGCGGCGCCCGGCGAGCACGAGCTTCGTGAGGTCGATTTCGAATCGCTGGCCACCGACCACGGCGTCGGGACGGCCGGGCGCGCCGGTCTGGATGAGATCGAACACATTCGGCGTGCCGGTCTGGATTTGATAGTCCTTGCGGAGCTCGAAGCGAACGCCGACGGTAAAGGTTTCCTTCGGCTCGAGCGTGATGCCCTGCAACACGGCGTCGGACGAGATCACTTCGATCTCGCCGCCGTCGCCGACTTTGATTCCGCTGCCGCGTTGACCGGCCGCGCGCCATCGTTTGGACAGAACGGGGCTCAGTTCGATGAGGATCCGGCTGAAGTCGGAGGGCAACGCATTCGCGTTGCGCGTACCGCCTGGTTTCTGAACGGAGCGGAGCCGAAGACCGGCGGCAACCCGCTCGCCGACGGAGTTTCGCATGATCACGGACGTCATCGCGAACGCTCCGTCGACGTCATCCACCACGGTGAGGTTCTTCCAGGCGATGTTGTTGTTCGCGCGCGTGTTGTCCTCTACGTTCGTGAGCTCCTCGGTGGCCATTCCCAGATCCGCCTCCGCTGTCTCGATCCGAGCCAGCAGACAGAAGTGACGGGGATCGCCGCAGTGCTCCACATCCTCAACGTCAGTGGTCAGCGCAGTGAAGTCGGCAGGATTGGGTGGATACCACGGGATCTCGAGAATGGCTTCCTGGCTCGGGAGCAGGATCGGAATCAGCAACGGCGCGGTGTCGTAAATCGGAGGGGAGACGACCGAGGCGTGCAGCGGAGACTTCTCGACCGCGGATCCAAGACTGAACCATGGCTCGATGTCCAAAAGGCCTGTTCCGTCCCACGGTGCCATCGCTGTGGTAATGCTCGCGTGACCCGAGTCCGTACCGTACACGGACGTCGGATCCACACGCCCGGGGATCGCCGGATTGCGTTGCCAGGCCGCCCAGATGCGGTCCACATTCGCGTGGAGCAGAAAGAAAAACGGATCCGACGCGGCTTTGGCCGTGAAGCCGGGGTAAAGATAGATGTGGGTATTGGCGTGCGTCGGCTCTTCCACTGTCTGCCGAAACGTCGGGTAATCGGAGATTCCGAGGAGAGCGGTGTCCGTCACGCCGGTGACCAAAGCGGGAGGGTCACCGTCCTGGAGATTGCGACTGAACTTCGGAAGGATCGTCTCGAATGGTTCAGCGACTTCGATTTCACCGCCGCGTCCGGAAGCGCCCATGAATGAGGTCGTGAACAAAGGCTGCGGGTCGGTCATCCAGTCCCAATACAGCAGTTTCACTGTCGGATCGGCTTCCTGCAGGAGCACTTCGAACCGGTTGGTGATCTCGCGATGCCACGCCAGGAACGCCGGTGAACCGTGTCTGTTGGATGGCCCGAAGGCGTGGACCACATTCTGTTTTGCCCAGTACGACACGCCGTCAGGAAAGAGAAACGGATCCGCGGCGACTTCGATGACTGCATCGCGGTATGCGTCAAGCTCGGCCTGGGTTGCCGTGGCCGCGTTCTTCCGCGGCTTCGTCACTTCGCTTCCGTAGAGCTCCGTTGCTGAATTGCATTTGTCATCACGAAAGAGGTAGTCCACCCAATGCGTGGGCCAGATCGTATTGGTCGCCGCCTTGGACCAATAAAGCCGCAACCGCTCGGTGCCGCTTGATGCAACGTCGCCGCGATTGCCGACGCGAACGTAGACGTAATTCGGAAGCCCGTATTTCGGATCGCGGAATTCCGGACTCTCGTGCCCTGGAAGCGACCACGAAGGCGCTCCGGCAGGAAACGGTGCCGGATCGTAGTCGGGATCGGCCGATGTGCGGACCCAGATGTCTTCCGACACCCACATCGCAACGTCGGGACCTGCTGGATTCGGTTCTGTGCCGTTATCGGCGGGGGTGTCTTTCATGTAGAGATCGGGACCCTGCGCAAGCGCGGAGCCCACGATCGAAAAGACCAACACGGCGTGAATGAGCGCGACACGGATCCACGGGAGAGTCTGCAATCGCATGACGAATTCCCTCGAATGCTGCATTGACCGGGCAGGAGTGTGACTATCGATGGCTGCTGCGCACACGTCGCTCGCGGGACCGGATCGACGGGATTCTTCGCAGTTACGGAAGGATTGAAACTATACCACTGATTGATCGCCGGCCTGCCCCCCCTTGCATTTCTGCGTAAGCAGTATATATTGTGCATATTGATATGCACAGTGAGCTCACCATCTCCCAAGCCGATCGGCGGCCGATGTATCTCCAGATCATGGAGCAGATCCGCCGCCGCATCGGGTTGGGGGACTGGAAGCCGGGACAGGAGATCCCGTCGATCCGGGCACTCGCGGCGTCCACGCGCGTCAGCGTGATCACGATCAAGCGCGCGTACTTCGAGCTCGAGCACGACGGTGTGATCGTGACGAGGCAGGGGCGGGGGACGTTCGTGGCCGACAACGTGGAGCTCAGCCGGAACCTGCGTGAGCAGGAGCTCGACGAGCATCTGGTGAAAGCAGCGAGTGTCGGCCGCGAGCTTGGGCTCAAGGCGAGGGAGCTCGAGTCGCGATTCCGGGCCGTGATTGGGCAGAAGGACAGGGAAGGATGACCACAGCAGCAGTCGAATTGCGCGGCGTCTCCAAGCGCTACAGGTTCTTTACGCTCGACGACGTTTCGTTCCGTCTCGAGCAGGGCCAGATCATGGGCTTCGTCGGACCGAACGGCGCGGGGAAGACGACGACGCTCCGAATCCTCATGGCGCTGATCGCGCCGGACGCGGGCGAGGTCGAGGTCCACGGGCTATCGATGCCCAAAGAGCAGGTCCGCGCGAAGTGGGACATCGGCTTCGTGTCCGACGAGATGCGGCTGCACGGCAGCGCGACGCTCGCCTGGCACATGCGCTTCGTGAAGTCGATCTATCCGAACTGGGACGACGCCTATGCAGCGCTCCTGCTGAAGCGCTTCCACCTGCGGCCGGAGCAGCGCATCAAGGAGCTGTCGCGCGGCGAGCACGTCAAGGCCTTGCTGCTGCTCGTGCTCGCACGGCGGCCGCGGTTGCTCGTGCTCGACGAGCCGACGTCGGGCCTCGATCCCGTCGCCCGGCACGAAACGATCGCCGAGCTGATGGACGTGCTGCAGGACGACGAGCGCTCGATCCTTTTCTCGTCGCACAACACGATCGACGTCGAGCAGATCTCGGATCAGATCGTGTTCATCGATCGCGGACGCATCGTCGACTCCAACGACAAGGAAGTTTTTCTCGATCGCTGGCGGCGCCTGAGCCTCGACGTACCAGGTCACGTCGAGCTCCCGGCGGCGCCGGGCGTGGTCGACATCGTGAGAAGCGGCCGCATGGCGATGGTCACGGTCAATGCCTACGAACCGGAGCTGCCCACGGTCTACGAACAGGCCGGGGCCACCGTCCACGAAATCCAGCGCATGACGCTCGAGGAGATCTTCGTGGCGAACGTGATGCACAAGCGGAAGGAGCGCGGCGAATGAAACGCTCCATCGTTGGCCCGCTGATCGCCAAGGATCTCTATCTCTATCGCTGGCTCATCGCAGTTGCGCTGTTCGCGGGCGTCGCGTCGCTCGTGATCTCCGGTTTCAGCGAAGGCGACAACGTCAGCACCGGCGTGAACGTCGGCTTTCTCCTCTTCATGACGACGATCATCGCCTACGGCATCTTCATCCCGATGGTCGGGATCCTCAAGGAGCGGCAGGACAAGTCGCAGCTGTTCGTCCTGAGTCTGCCGGTATCCCCGGGTCAGTACTCGATGGCCAAGGTTTTGGCGGCGCTGATCGCGTTCCTTGTCCCGTGGCTCGTGCTGACGGTGGGCGTCGTCATGGCGACTGCGCTTTCCGGCAAACCGAGTGGAGGCATCCCGTTCTTCGTGGCGATGATGACGTTCTTTCTCGTCAATTTTTGCGTGCTGCTGGCCCTGATCGTCATCACCATGTCCGAGGGCTGGGCGATCGCGGGAATCCTGATCACGAACGTCTCGGTAACCCTGTTCCTCGTCAAGATCAGCAGGCTGCCCGGCATTGCCGGACACGCGCAGGACGCCGCGGCGACCTGGAGCCCGACGATCCTCTGCCTCCTTGTGATCGAGCTCGCCTTGATCCTGCTGTCCCTCGGCCTCGCGTTCTCTCTCCCATCGCGGAAAAAGGATTTTGTTTGAGGAGTCCCCGATGAGCGCACAAGAACGTTTCCATGCTCTCGATGCCGCACGCGCGTTCGCGCTGCTGCTCGGCATCGTGCTGCACGCGACGATGTCGTTTTTTCTCGTGATCCCGGCGCAGGACCGCTCGCAGAGCACGGCGCTCGCCGTCGTGTTCTACGTGATCCATGTCTTTCGCATGAGCCTCTTCTTTCTGATCGCCGGCTTCTTCGCGCACATGGCGTTTCACCGCCGCGGTGCGCGCGCGTTCCTCAAGGATCGTGCGAAGCGCATCCTCGTGCCGATGACGGCCGGCTGGGTGATCCTCGCGCCGCTGACGATTGCGGCCGTGATCTGGGGCCTCTCGCGAACGTTCCCCAACGGTCCGCCGAAGGGTGCGGAGGCCGCGCCGCAAGGCTTCCCGCTGATTCACCTCTGGTTCCTCTACTACCTCTGCATCTTCTACGTGCTGACGCTCGCGTTGCGGCCATTGTTCCGAGCACGGATCGACACGTTGGTGTCCGCAGCGCTCCGCAGTTACCTCGCGCCGCTCGCGCTCGCGGCGCCGACGATCGCAATCCTCTACTTCGATGCGAAGTGGGCAGTCTGGTTCGGGATCAACACACCCGACGTGGGACTCACTCCGAAGCCGCACGCGCTCATCGCGTTTGGTTCGGCCTTCGCGTTCGGCTGGGTGTTGCATCGTCAGGCCGCGCTGCTCGATTTGCTCGGGCGGCAGTGGCGCGTGAACCTCGCGCTTGCGGTCTGTCTGACTGCGACGTGTCTCGTGATCGTCGGCCCAACGCCGAACCTCGCGCACGCGACCGTGACGTCGATGCCGGCTCGTCTACACGGCCTGTTACGCGGTCTCGATCTGGTGCTGGACGTTCGGTCTGATCGGCGCGGCCGTGCGCTTCTGCTCCAGAGAAAACGTCGTGCGCCGCTATCTCGCCGACGCCTCGTACTGGCTCTATCTCGCGCACGTGCCGATCGTCTTCGGCCTGCAGGCGGCGCTGATGCACGTGCCGCTGCATTGGGCGATCAAGTTCCCGCTGATCCTCGCGATCACGATGACCGTGCTCTTGACGAGCTATCACTATCTCGTCCGCCCGACGCTCATCGGCGAGATCCTGAACGGCCGCAAATACCCGCGTAGTGGAGGACAGGCACTCCTGCCTGTCCTTTCCTCAGGCACCACCGAGCTCGTGAACGTCACGAAGCGCTACGGCAAGACCGTGGCGCTCGATGGCCTGAGCCTCGCCGTGCGACCCGGCGAACTGCTCGCGGTGCTCGGCCCGAACGGTGCCGGCAAGTCGACAGCCATCGGCCTCTGGCTCGGCACGTTGGAGCCCGACGAAGGCATCGCCAGCGTGATGGGCGGCTCGCCTCTCGAGGTGCAGTCCCGCCTCGGCGTCGGCGTCATGATGCAGGAGGTCACGCTCTCGCCGATGCTCAGCACGCGCGAGCACATCGCGCTGACCGCGAGCTACTATCGCTCGCCGCTTTCGATCGAAGAGACACTCGCGCTCACGGGCACGGAACCGCTCGCGAACAAGCGCTACGGCAAACTCTCGGGCGGGCAGAAGCGCCAGGTTCAATTCGCGACGGCCGTCTGCGGACGTCCGCGCCTCCTGTTCCTCGACGAGCCGACCGTCGGCCTCGACGTGCAGGCGCGCGAGGCGATGTGGCGCGCGATCCGCCGTCTGCGTGACGAGGGCTGCTCGATCGTGCTGACGACGCACTATCTCGAAGAGGCCGAGGCGCTCGCCGATCGCGTGGCCGTGCTCGCGAAGGGCAAGCTGATCGCGGAGGGGAGCGTCGGCGAGATGCGCGCGCTGGTCACCCGCAAGCGCATCAGCTGCGCTTCGTCGCTTGCGATCGACGACATCCGGCGTTGGCCCGGCGTGGTGGACGCCGTGCGCGACGCGCAGGTCGTGCACGTGACGGCGTTCGATGCCGAGACGGTCGTGCGACGCTTGCTCGCGGCGGACGAGAGCCTCAGTCATCTCGAAGTCAAACAAGCCAGCCTCGCCGAGGCGTTTACGGAGCTTACGAAGGAGGCCGCATGAACACCTATCTCATGGAGACCAAGTACGAGACCCTCGGCGCGCTACGCTCGGCGGGCTTCGCGATCCCGTTCATCGCTGTTCCGGTCGCGATCTATCTGTTCTTCGGCGTCGTCATCATCCGCAATCCCGGACCCGGCGTCGCCGACTATCTCTTCGCCGGCTTCTCGGTCATGGCCGTGGCCATGCCCGGAATCTTCACGGGCGCGATCCTCGCGACCGAGCGTGAAGGCAATCTGCTGAAGCTCAAGCGCGCGCTCCCGCTGCCGCCGGGAGCGACGGTCGTTGCGAAGGTGCTGATGTCGATGGGCGTGGCCGCGATCGCGGTGACGTTCGTGACCATCGCGGCGCTCCTCGCCGACAAGATCACGCTCTCGCTCGCGCAGGTGTTCGTGATCTGGGCCGTGCTGATCCTCGGCACGATCCCATTCACCACCATCGGCCTCCTCATCGGCGCGCTCTCCTCCGGCTCCGCCGCTCCGGCATGGGGACACCTGGTCTTCTTTCCGATGATGTACCTCTCCGGCCTCTTCATCCCGCTGCCCGATTCCCTGAAGCGCTGGGTGATCCTCTGGCCGACGTTTCACCTCGACCAACTCGCCCTCGGCCTCGCCGGCGTCAAGCAGTTCACGTTCATCCAGCCCACGATGGCGGCCGCGGTGCTCGCGGGAGTGACGGTGCTCTGCGGAGGGCTCGCGATCCGGCGGCTCGCGCGGGTGGGGTGAGTGTTAGGCTTGCGCGAAACGGAGCGATGGCTTCCTGTCCTAACCACGGAAGTCCTGAGTGTCACATACGAATACTCGTATAATACACACGATGAACCTGCGGTTCGTCGGTAGGCGTCGCGATGATCGTCGCCTCGTTCCCGGCGAACCGGTGGCAGTTCGAGCGCAAGGCCCGGGAGTGCGACGTGGTGGTGTGCATCGTCGCCCATCGCTACGGCTTCGTGCCCGACAAAGGGCAGGGCAGCATCACGCGGCGAGAAGTGGAGGCAGCCAAGGCTGCCGGTAGGGACGAGCTGTTCTGATCGTGCAGGACGACTTCCCCTGGACCGAGAAGAACCATCAGGACCTCTCAAGACCCCACCTGCTCCGGACCCGGTGCGGGTGGCAGAGATTCGCGGCGGGTGTGCAGGCTCTGCTCGATTTCAAGGCATGGCTGCGCGCGACCTTCACCTGCGAAACGTTCACGACGCCCGACGACCTGGGACGCAAGATCGTCCGTCGCTTTCGGGCGCATCTACGTGGCAACAGGTCGATGAGGCACGGCAGCGACCGCGGCGAGATCCGCATCGTCCATGCACTCCAGCACGCGCCGCATTTTCAAGGAAGAAAGGACTGCTCAAAGACATCCCGTGTGGATATCGATGTGAGCGCGCCGGACCGGTATCGTCGCTGGTCGCGGCGGAGGCACCGGCAAGACGACGGTGTAAGGCTCGTCGCCGGAGAAAGCCGCCGAAGCAACATCTGGTCTGGTCGTTCTACGGGTTGCCCGACGCCGACGCCTTCCTGCGCGAGTGCAATCATCTGCTCCTCGGCGATGAGAAGGCCCGGCCGGCGGGCGTCTGGAGCGGCTCGAACGTGGATTGCGCGACGGGCGGCCGCACCTGATCGTCCTCGACGGTCTGGAGCGCGTGCAGGAGGACGCCGGCAGCGGCAGGGTGCGCGGCGAGCTGTCGGACCACAGTCTCAAGCTCCTCCTCCGGGCCATGGCCGCCGGTCTCGGACGGGCGCGGGCGCTGGTGACATCGCGATACCCGTTGGTCGATCTCGAGCCCTGGACGAACCGGGGATATCGCGACACCTCTCTCGACGACCTCTCGCCGGACGCAGCCGTGGCCGTTCTGCGCGGTTGGGGCGTGGGCGGGGACGACGAGGCACTGCGCGCCGCAGCGGCGCAGGTCGGCAACCACGCGCTCTCGGTGGCGGTGCTCGGCTCCTATCTCCGCTCCTTTGCCGGCGGGCGCATCGAGGCGGTCAAGGAGTTCGACCTCGACGCCGTGACGGGCGACGACCCGAGGGCGGCCAAGCTTGCCAGGGTGCTCGCCTACTACGCGCAGCGGCTGCCCGAGGAAGAACGCGAGCTGCTCGACCCGGCTCTCCGTGTTTCCCCGCGGGGTGACGCTCGATCTGCTCGGCGTGCTGGTCGATGCCGGCGGCGACGTGGCGGGACTGCTTCTGAACGCGAAGCCGCGTCTCGTCGCGTTTCTGGGAGTCTCCGGGCCCGTGGACTGGTCTTCCAGTACCGCAGCGACGAGACGGTCACCTGGACAGCGCACCCATTCCTGCGCGAGCGCTTCCGCGAGCTGCTCGGCTGCCCGCCCGAGCGGGTCTTCGATGTCGTCGCACAGGCCCTCGGCGCCGGACTGGAGAAACGTCCCGACACAAAACCGCGGGATCTGACCACTCTCGACCGGTACGAACGCCTGATCGAGGCCACACGGCTCGCCGGGCGGGAGCAAGAGGCGTTCGACCTCTACTGGGATGGGTTGGGAGGATATAAACATCTCGGGTGGGTGCTCGGCGAGTACGAACGCTGCTACCGCATCTTGGCCGCGTTCAGCGCGACAGGCCAGCCCCAGGATCTCGGCGTCACGATGGCGCTGGTCTGGCGGCCACAGCTTGCCAACTCTCTCGCCTTGTTCGCCAAACAGCTCGGTCGGCTGGCAGAGGCGCGGGCAATCCGACGACTCGGCGAAGGTTGGATCAAGTCGCAGGCTGAGCCTAGGGAGACGTCTGGGACGTTGCGCAACTCCATCTGGCTGTCATTTGCAATGGGCAGTCTGGCCGAAGCGCGGGAACTTGCGAATGAAGCGATAAACGAGGCCGAGACGGCGAAAGCTGAAACAACGAAGAAAAACTTTCTTGCACATCGAGCCACCGCCGCTCATGCTTTGGGCGACATCGCCGCTGCGCGTGCCGACTTCGCGGCGGCGACAGAGCTGGAGCACGAACCACTCTACTCGTTGCGCGGCTCGCAGCACGCGCGCCATTACCTCGACTTGGGTGACCTCGTCGCTGCCCACACGCTCGCCGATCACGGCTTGAAAACGGCGCGCAGCAAGGCTGGAAGACAACTTCCCGCGATTCGGCGCATTGCTAGCTCGTCGCACTCGCCGAGGCCGCGATCCCACGCCCCACCTCGACGAGATCCGCGCCTGGACCTCACGGACTGGCGACATGGAGTACATCATCGAGGCGCACCTCCTCGCGGCGCGACACCTGCTCGTCCGCGGCGACACTCAGGCCGCCCTCGGCGAGGCGGAACAGGTCTCCTCCACGCCGTAACCTGCGGCTACGGCCTCTTGCGCATCGAACTGCTGATCGCTCTCGCCCGCATCCGCCTCGCCTGGCCCGATCCCCCCAAGGCCATCCAAGCCGCACGCGAGGCGCTCGATCTCGCCGCCCATCCCGATTGTGGCTACGCCTGGGGCGAAGCCGTTGCGGCGCAGGTCTGGGGCGAGGCCTACTTCGCCAACGGCGAGCTCGCCCTCGCCACGCGCGTTCACGCGCGCCCTCGAAGTGCGCACACGGATCGTGCATCCCGGAGTGCGGAGACTGAGCGCTGGCTACCCCTGGGTTAACGCCGCAGCGATCTCCTCGAGCGGCAGCACGTGCTCGGCGGCCCCGCGAATGATCGCTTCGCGGGGCATGCCGAAGACGATGCTTGTGGCTTCGTCCTGAGCAACCGTCGTGGCGCCGGCCTGGCGCATGGCGAGGAGGCCTTCGGCTCCGTCGGTGCCCATGCCGGTGAGGAGTGCGGCTCGGGCGTTTTCGCCGGCGGCGGCGGCGACGGAGCGGAAGAGGACGTCGACGCTGGGGCGGTGGCGGGAGACCAGCGCTCCGCCGGCGACCGTCACGTAGAAGCCTTTGGCGTCGCGCTCGACGCGCATGTGTTGATCGCCGGGAGCGATCAGGGCCAGTCCGTCGGTGATGCGGTCGCCGTCCTGCGCTTCGCGAACGGCGATCGCGGCGTCGCGGTCGAGGCGTTTGGCGAAATGGGCGGTGAAGACTTCGGGCATGTGTTGCACGACGACGGTGCCGGGGGCGTTGCGGGGGAATTGAGTGAGGATGTGGCGGAGGGCTTCGGTGCCGCCGGTGGACGCGCCGAGGGCGATGATCTGGCCCGCATGAACGGTGTCGCGCGCGGGTGGGCGCGGAGTGTGAGGTCTTGGATGGAACTTCAGCAGACGCGCGTGGGCGGCACCGCGAATGACGTCGCCGAGGACGACCGCGGATTCCTGGAGAAAATCGCGGAGACCGATCTTTGGTTTGGCCACGACATCGACGGCGCCGCACTCCAACGCCCGAAAGGCGACGTCGCTGCTGGGGCCGGCCAGGGCGGAGCAGATCACGACCGGGATCGGATCCTCGCGCATGATCTTGCGGAGGAACGTCAGCCCGTCCATGCGCGGCATCTCGATGTCGAGCAGGATGACGTCTGGACGGTGCGCGGCCATTTTCTGCATGGCGATCAATGGATCGGAGGCGGTAGCCGCGTCCATCCCTTGTGCGCCGAGCATGGCGCTGACCATTTGCCGCACCACCGCCGAGTCATCGACGACGAGAACGCGCAGCGTCACCGTTCGTCGTCCTTCCGGTAGACCGTGGGGACGACCGAGCGCACGCGAGTCGTGATGCCATGAAGCGTCTCGGCGTGGCCGATCAGCAGCGAGCCGCCGGGAACGAGATGGTCGATGAGACGATCGATCACGCCGCGGCGCGAGGCGGCATCGAAGTAGATGAGGACGTTGCGGCAGAGGATCAGGTCGAAGGGACCGTCGACGCCGTAGGCTTCGTCATGAAGATTGAGTCGCGCGAAGCGAATGACGGAGCGGATCTCCGGGCCGGCCTTCATCTTTCCATGCTGCGATCCTCGGCCCCGCAGCATGAACGCCTTGAGGTAGGCCTCGGGGATCTGGGATGACTTCTCGATCGACCACAGTCCGGCGGCGGCGATGTCGAGCACGCGGTTGGAAAGATCCGTGGCCAGGATGCGGATGTCCCAGTTCGCGCCGAGGCCGGCGATCATCATCATCGCCAGCGAATACGGTTCTTCGCCGGTCGAGCATCCGGCGCTCCAGACGCGGACCTCGCGGCGGCGAAGTCCCTCTTCGGCATCGGCGAGCCATTGCGGAAGGACGCGATCGCGGAGATGGTCGAACTGCCGCTGCTCGCGGAAGAACCGTGTTTCATTCGTGGTGACGACGTCGAGCATGCGCGCCAGCTCGCCGGAGCTGCGCTGGACGTGCTGCAGATACTCGTGGAACTCGGTGATCTGGAGGGCTCGCAACCGCTTGCCCAGTCGCCCTGCCAACAGGGCGCGCTTGCTCTGCGAGAGGTGAATGCCCGACTCCTGATAGATCAGCGACTGGAACCGGTCGAACTCGACGTCGCTGAGCCGCGTGGCGATCATGCGCGTTGCTCCGCAGCGGCGGTGGCGGCGTTCAGCTCCAGAGCGGTGAGGAGCCGGTCGAGGTCGAGGATCAGCGCGAAGTGATCGCCGAGGTCGCCCATGCCGCGCAGGAACGCGAGATCGATCTTCGTTCCGAACGCGGGCGCGGGCTCGACGTCTTCGGGCGCAAGCGACATGACCTGGCGCACGTCATCCGCGAGCAATCCGACGTGGCTGGTTTGGCCTTCGCTTTGGATGTCGACGATGACGACGCAGGTCGTGCCGCTGATGACCGTCGGCGGGAGACCGAGTTTTTTTCGGAGGTCGACGACCGGCACCACGCTGCCGCGCAGGTTCATGACGCCGGCGATGAACTCCGGCGCGCGGGGAACGCTGGTGAGCGGCGCGTAGACGAGGATCTCCCGCACGCGAAGGATGTCGATCGCATACTCCTCATCCGCGACCTCGAACGTCAGATACTGCGTGAGCTCGTTCATCATGCGGTCCTCAGAAACGGGTGAATTCCGCGTCGTCTCCCAGCGTCACGGCCTTGCGCGCCATCGCCGGTGCGGCGGGCAATGGACGCGGGGCAACAGGAGCCTTGCGAGGACGCGGCGCGGCATCAGACTCGTGGCCATGGTTGGTCGAGCCGATGCGGAAGAATGCGATCAACGACTGCAGCGACTCCGCCTGCGACGAGAGCTCTTCTGATGTAGACGCGACTTCCTCAGCGGCGGTGGCGTTGCGCTGCGTGAGCTCATCGACGCGGCTCATGGCCTTGTTCATCTGAGCTACGCCGACGGCTTGTTCGTTCGATGCGGCGGCGACTTCGTGCACAAGATCGGCGGCCCGGCGGATCGACGGCACGAGCTCGCTGATCACGTTGGCGGACTTCTCGGCGACCTGCACGGTCGATGAGGCGAGGGAACGGATTTCCTTCGCGGCCACCTGGCTGCGCTCGGCCAGCTTGCGGACTTCGGACGCGACGACGGAGAAGCCGCGGCCATGCTCGCCGGCGCGCGCCGACTCGATGGCCGCGTTCAGGGCCAGGATGTTGGTCTGGAAGGCGATCTCCTCGATGATGAGGATCTTCTCGGAGATCGACTTCATGGCGTCGACCGAGGCGCCGACGGTCTTGCCGCTCTCCTCCGCGTCGCGCGCGGCTTTGAGCGCCATCTGCTCCATCGACCGGCTGTTCTCGGCATTCTGCGAAATCGAAGCGTTGATCTCCTCGAGACTGGACGTCGTCTCCTCCGCGCTGGCGGCCTGCTCGCTGGTCGACTGAGAAAGCTCCGACGCGGACGATGAAAGTTGGGACGACGCCGACGCGAGTGTGATGGCACCCTCGTGCACCTGCCCGATGACGGAGCGCAGCTTTTCTCCCATCTGCTGCATCGCCTTCAGCACGTGTCCGATCTCGTCGCCGTTGCCGCGGGCGATCGAAAGAGTCAAATCTCCCTCGGCGAAGCCTTGGGTCACTCGCACGACTTCGAGGAACGGCGTCGTGATCTGCCGGGCAAACCAGAACGACGCGCGCACCAGGAGCAGAGCGATGGCAAGGACCATCAGGCCCATGCCCCACGTCAGTCGCTGTTGTACTGTCTCGGCGGAATCGAAGGCGCGGTCGATGGCCGCCTGGTCGTTGGCTGTTCTCGTGCGCACCATCTCATCGACCGCTTTGTATCGCGTGCGCATGTTCTGGAGAGCGGCGATGATCGACTCGCCGGTCTCGCCCTTGACCATACGCAGGGAGGTCTCGCTGGCGAGCAGGTAGTAGCTGTCGATCGCCGCGCGGAGCGACTCCAGATCCTTTTGCGACAGAACGGGATTCGTCTTTCCCTCGTCGATCCGCGCCAGCACCTGCTGGTGGATCTTCGCCGTCGCGGTGATGGCCGCGGCATCGCTGGCGGCCACGCCGTCCTGCAGCGACCGCTGGAGCGTCACCACGGCGTCTTCGACGTCGCGGCTCAGCTGCACGGAAGGGTAGTAGCCGCGGCGAACCAACTGCAGTTCGCGGTCCGCGCGGCTGTTGAAGTAGGTGGCGCTGATCATGACGATCGTCAGCCCGAGGATGGCGAACGCCGGCAGGACCAGCAGCTTGTATTTCATGCGGAGGTTGTTGAACTTGGTCATCATTGTTCGATCCTTTCGAGCTGCTTGGATATGGCTCTGAGCAGGGTTCCGGCGTCGAGCACCATCGCCACGGCGCCGTTCCCCATGACCGCGGTCCCGGTGACTCCCGGCATGCCGCGAAGGAGCGGCCCGAGCGGCTTGATCACTGTCTGCGATTCACCATGAATCTCGTCCACGACGAGACCGGCGCGTCTCCCCTGATGCAGGACCACCACGACGATTTCCCGCGCTGCGGCCTGCTGCGCGAAACCGAAGAAGTGCCGCAGACGCACGTAAGGGACTGCGTCTCCGCGCACGTGCAGGACTCCCGTGGCCTGGCTCGTTTCAGGAGGCGCCTCTTCGAGGCACTCCTCCACGGCTGACATCGGGATCACGAACGCTTCTCCGCCGACGCCGACGCCGAACCCGGGGATCACGGCCAGCGTGAGCGGGAGGCGGATCGAGACGACGGTTCCCATTCCTTCCGTGGACTCGATGGAGATCTGGCCGCGGACTTTCTCGATGTTGCGGCGCACGACGTCCATCCCAACACCTCGCCCCGAGGTGCCGGTGACGGTGTCGGCGGTGCTGAAGCCGGGTTGAAAAATGAGATCGAGCAGCTCGCGGTCCGGCATCGCGTCCGCTTGCAACCCAGCCTGAATGGCGCGGACGCGTATCTTGTCGCGCTGCATGCCGGCTCCGTCGTCGGCAATCTGGAGCACGATCTCGCCTCGGTCGTGATAGGCGCGAAGCGTGATCGTTCCGAGAGCGTTCTTTCCCGCCGCCGTTCGCTGGGCCGGCGACTCGATGCCATGGTCGATGGCGTTGCGGATCATGTGAACGAGTGGATCCGAAAGCGCCTCGACGACGCTCATGTCCACTTCAGTCTCCTCGCCCTCGAGAACGAGCTGCACCTGCTTGCCGGTGGTCCGGGCGAGATCGCGAACGGTTCGCAGGTGGCGACGGAATGTCGGCCCGACAGCGACCATGCGCGATCGCATGACGTTCTCATAGAGGTCGCGAAGCAGGCGGTCGTGATCCTCGACCGTGTCCAGAGCGTCGCGCCGCATCTCCGCCGGGATCTGTTCGACGTGGCGGCGGACCCGCTGGGCGGCGATGGAGATCTCGCCGACGAGGTCCAGGAGCACATCCATGCGGCGTGCTTCCACGCGCATCGTCCGGCTGCCGTGGAGGACAGGCACTCCTGCCTGTCCGGTTTCGGTTTGTTGAGGGACAGACAGGAGTGTCTGTCCTCCACTTCCGAACCGGAGAAGCTCCGCGTGGACGTCGAGCTGTTCGCCGGTCATGGGATGCTCGACGCCGACTTCCAGCGTTGGCAGCCACCGGTTCATGACATCGACCGCGCGCAGCAGCAGGGAGATCAGCTCTCCATCAGGCTGTTGCTGGCCGTTGCGGAACCGATCGAGAAACTCCTCGACCTGGTGGCTGAACTGCGCGAGGGACCGGAAGCCGAGCGAGCTGCTGTTTCCTTTCAGCGTGTGGGCCGCGCGAAAGATCTCGGCGATCAGCGCGTGGTCGTCGGGTTTCTGCTCGAGCTTGACGAGTCCTTCCTCGAGCGCGGCCAGGCACTCCTGCGCCTCGACGATGTAGAGCTCAAACAGCTCGTGGAGATCGAGTTCCATGTCAGCGATCTCCGAGGAGCCGGACCCACGCGGCGGCATCCGCAGTTCGGAAGATGAGCTTTCGTCCGCGCTCGCCGCCGGTGTCCTGGCTCACGACCGGAATGCCGTGGCTGCGAAGAAAGGCCACGGCCACTTCGACATTGCGGGAAGCGAGATCGCCGGCGCTCGATCCTCCCATCGAAGCACCGCCGAATACCTTGGCGCGAAGCCGGGAGAACGGCACTCCGAATTCGCGGAACCGCTCGAGAAGGACTGTGTTTGCCGAATCGCCGAAGCGGGGCGACTCGGCGCGGCCGAGGCTTGCCGGCAGGAGGAAATGATTCACTCCTGCCGCCGTGTGTTCTTCGTCGTACAGGCACACCGACACGCAGGAGCCGAGCACGGTGGTCACAATCGTGGGCTCGGTGGCGAAGCAGAGCTGACCGGGATGGAGGTAGGCATGTCTCTCCGGTGTGGAAGGAGGCCGGTCGCTTCTCAGGTAGGCCTGTATGGACGTGGTCACGCGACGGCTCCCGAGGTCACGCGCGCGTGAAGGCTGGTGCAGTAGAGGGCGGTGGCGGCGTGGGTGCCGAGGAGGTCGAACAGCTCGAAGTCGAGCTCGCCCAGTCCCGGCTTGTGCGGCAGGAGGCTGAAGAGAACGATCGCTCCGGTCACGCGGCCGTCGAGCGTCAATGGCAGGCACGCCGTCACCTGCAGCGAGTCGTCGGGCGCCGGCGCTGTGCCGCCGATGTACGTACCGCCGGTGGAAACGAGCTTGCCGAGGACATGATCGCGGATGCTGATGCTGCGGTATTGCGCGTTGTCGATTCCGAACGACGTCACGAGATCGAGCGTCGTCGCATCCTCACTGAGCTCGAAGACGGCCAGCTCTTCGCAGCCGATCAGGTTGATCAGGATCTCCTTGATGGACTCGAGCACCGCGCCGCGATCGAGCGTCCCGTGCAGCTGATAGCTCGATACATAGAGGTTGGCGAGGTTGGTGTTGCGCTCTTCGATCTCGGCGAGCTGCTGGGCGAAGCCGCGGATGCGCAGTTCCAGTTTCTCGTTCTCCAGAACCACTTCCCGGAGCAGCCGCTGCGTGTCTTCCGCGGCGCGCCCGACGTAGCTGGTGAGCAACTCCTTTTTCTCGTTCATGATCGTCTCCTCACTGACCGAGATAGTTGCGGAGCTTGGCCATCAGTTCGCCGCCGTCGATGGGTTTGGTGACGTAGTCGGTGCAGCCGGCCTCGTAGGCCGTCTCGACGTTGTGCTCTTCGCCGCGGGTGGTGACCATGATGATCGGCACCGTGGCCACGGTGCCGGCCTGGCGGATGCGGCGGACGGCCTCGAAGCCGTCCATCTTCGGCATGACCACATCCATGAGGATGAGATCGGGATTTTCCGATTCGGCCTTGGCCACGGCCTCCTCGCCGTTGGTGGCGGTGATGGTGTGATACGGACCCTTGGTGAGGATCATCTTCTCCATCATCAGGATCGTGGCCGAGTCATCGACCAGCAGGATCTTCTTGCGAACCATTTCGTTTCTCCTGAGCCTCGGAAGAGTGGAGGACAGGCACTCCTGCCTGTCCAAAGGATCTTTCGGACAGGCAGGAGTGCCTGTCCTCCACTGCCCTCTGCCCTAATTGATGGTGACGACGCGCACGCCCTCGGCAGACGCACCATCGGAGACGTATCCAATGGCCCCCGCCGTCGAGCGAACGAACGCCAGCACCTCGGCGTCCGACTTTTTCTCCACCGGCGGAACGTCGCGGCCGGAGAAGATCTGCTGATTCCAGTAGCTCTTCACGGCGGCCGCGGTCTTGCCGTGGACGGCCTTGGAGAATCCTTCCCGCGCGGTCGAAGAGTCGAGCTGGTCGACCGGCATCACCGCGGAGCCGTTCTCCCACTTCGTGGTCTTCTTGAGAAAGAGATCCGAGGCGGCCTTCTTCGAAAGGGAGCTGACCGGCACGGAGTTGTTGACGATGATCTTGTAGGCCGCCGCGTGGGCCGTGCCGGTGATCAGCACCGTGCCGGCCAGAAGAGCGATGGCAATGCGTTGACTGAGCTTCATCACTCCTCCTTAGAAGCGGTATTCGGTGCCGACGACGAATCGGCGGCCCGGCCAGTAGACCGTCGTGAAGCGGGAGAGGTACTTCTGGTTGGTGAGGTTCTCGATGCCGGCCATCACGCGGAAGCGATCGGTGATCGACGCGCCGGCCTTGACCTTGAACTCGGTGAAGCTCGGAGAGAGCTCGACTCCGTCGACGTCATAGGAGTCGGTGAATGTGCCCACCAGCTCCGCCCACGGCTGCCATTGCATCCGGTTGGCCGAGAGACGCAGTCCCGCGGAGCCGAAGGGCGGCGGAACGCGCTGCACGAGCGCGGCCTTGAGCACGTCCTCGGTGGTGGCGGTGGAGTGCGTCATGTTCGCCCAGACCTGCATCCACTGCGTGGGGCGGAGACGGACGTTGGCTTCCCAACCTTTGATCTGCGCATTGCCGATGTTGAGGTTCTCGCGGAAGTTCGCCTCGCCGGCGTCCTTGACCCCGTTCTTGTTGGCGTCGTTGAACGAACTGCCTTTGTACGTCGAATTCGAGACGATGAGCAGGTTGCTCAGATCATTCGTGAAGTAGAACGCCGAGCCGGAGAGGAAGCTGTTCTCGTACTTGATGCCCGCTTCGTAGCTGGTGACCTGTTCTCCTTCGGCGCGCGTCGCCGGCACTTCGATGTTGGACGAGCTCTGGCTGAAGCGGGAGATATCCTGAAGGTTCGGGGCGCGGAAGCCGCGCATGACGTTGCCGATGATGTTGAGGGTCGGCGTAACGTGCACGATCATGTTCAGCGAGCCGGTGGCGCCGTTCTTGGTGGAGTCGAGTGAAACCGCGCCGATGACAGGCAGGGTCTCGCTTCCCTCGGTTTTGAACGTGCCGTAGCGCAGTCCGGCCGATGCGGTCAGCCACTTGCTGATGCTGAAGTGGTCCTGGACGTAGATGCCGATCGACGAATACTGCGCGCCGTCGGTGTAGGTGCCGCGCCGGTAGGTCACGACGTCGGTGGTGAGATCGGTGTCGCTGGTGGAGGAGTCGATGGTGTCCGTGGCGTAGTCGACGCCGTAGACGAAGTGCTGCGACTTGCCGACGAAGGAGCCCATCTCCAGATTCAGGCCGAGCATGCGGTCCCGGTTGAGAACCTTGGTTTCGCGGTTCGGGGTGGAGGCGCTGATGTTTTCCGAGCCCGTATCCTGCTGGTTCCAGTAGGCGGTGACTTTCAGCGAGTCGGCCCAGCCGCGGCTGGTGAGGTCCTGATAGGAAAGGCTTCCGAGCTGGAAGCGATTGGGGATCTGGAGGTTGTGGACGCTGGAGTTGTTCAACAGGTTGCTGAAGGCCTTGGCGTCGTCGACCTGCGCACCGTGGTAGGCGAGGGAGAGTGTCTTGTCCGCGGAGAGCAGGTACTGCACGTTGAAGTTGGCGGCTTTCTGGTTGAAGTCGGTGAAGCGCTGCACGCCGGCGCCCTCGCCGCCTTCCGTGTCGCCCGCCTGGAGGTAGTTCACGCTGGCGGCGTAACGCACCTTGCCGGCCTGGCCGTAGATCTGGACGGGCGTGGTGAGGACATCGGCCGCGCTGGAGTAACGCATGGTCAGCGTCCCGCCGAAGGCCTGGTCATTCAGAGGTCCCTTGCGCGTGATGATGTTGATCACGCCGCCGAGGGACTCGGTGCCGAGCACGGAGACCACGCCGCGCACGATCTCGATGCGCTCGACCTGCGAGAGATCGATGAGATCCATGTTCGGGGTGTCGCCGTACAGCGCGTTGTTGACCTTGACCCCGTCGATGAGGATCAGGACCTGCTTGCCGATCAGGCCGCGCAGCAGCCCGGCGGACGAGTACTGGTTCGTGCGGTACTTGATGAATCCCGCCTCGTCGACCAGGACGTCGGCCAGCGTCATGCCGCTCTTTCTCCAAAGGTCGTCGACGGTAATGACTTCGACCGCGCGCGCCGTGTCGAAGGTATGTTCGGGGGTACGGTTGACCGAGTAGATGAGGTCTTCACTCAGCTTGCTCGTATCGGGGTCGGCCTGCGCGAACAGGCTGCCCGCGCACACGAGCATTCCCATGACTGCAATCACAATTCGCTTCATTTCTGCTCCTGTTTCTCTGTCTTTTGAATCGATCCTGGACTTGGCTGGGGATGCCGTAAGGGCAACCGAGGTGCCAGCGGGTCCAGCCGTGTAACTCATTGATTCAAAAGGAGGAAGCGCAGGAACGCACGTCCAGTTTCTAGATTCTGGAATCGCTCTGGACGCGGGAGGAGTCAGCGTCCGCGTGGGGTCTGAATGCCGTAGACCTTGATTTTCTGGTAGAGCGAGCTGCGGGAAATGCCGAGCCGTTGCGCGGAGGAATCGACGCGCCCTTCCTCTTCCTCGAGCACTCGCAGAATGTGGATCTTCTCCAGATCGGCGATCGTGAGGGAGGTGTCGACGTCGATCGCGGCACTGCCGCCTTTCGGCGCGCGATGGGCCTCGAAGCGGAGATCGGCCGGCTCGATGACGGCGTTGTCGCTGAGGAGAAGCGCGCGCTCGACGACGTTGCGCAGCTCGCGGATGTTACCGGGCCACGAATAGCGGCGCAGGGCCTCGACCGAGGCCGGGCTGAGGCGCGGCTTCTGCCTGCCGAGGTCGCGCGACAGGACGTCGAGGAAATGTGCAGCCAGTGCTTCGATGTCGTCGGCCCGTTCCCGCAGCGGCGGCAGGTCGAGGCAGAAGGTGCTGATGCGGAAGTAGAGATCGCTGCGAAAGCGCCCCTCCCGTGCCTGCGCGCCGAGGTCGTGATGCGTGGCGCAGATCAGGCGCACATCGAGCTTCCGGTCGCGGACGTCCCCCAGCCGGCGAAAGGTTTTCTCTTCAACGACCTTGAGCAGCTTGGCCTGAACGAGGAGATCCATGTCTCCGACCTCATCGAGAAAGACCGTTCCGTGCTGGCCGACTTCGAGCAGCCCCTGCTTCGCGGCGACGGCACCGGTGAACGCGCCGCGCTCGTATCCGAACAGTTCCGACTCCAGGAGCTCGCGCGAGAGCCCCGCACAATTCAGGTCGACGAACGCCTCATCAGCGCGGGGGCTGGCATCGTGAACCCACCGCGCCAGCACACCCTTGCCCGAGCCGGTCTCCCCCTGCAGCAACACCGGGCTGTCCGAGGCCGCCACGCGCCGCGCTTCGTCGTACACCCGGCGTATCGCGGGCGTCTCGCCGACGAACGAGCGCCGTTCGGGACTGCCCTGCTTCGCGCGCACGGCCGCGTCGCGCTTGCGCGTCCGGCGATTGGCCGTCACGCGATCCACCAGTAGCCGCAGCGCGGCCAGCTCCACCGGCTTGGTGATGAACTGCTCCGCCCCGGCCTTGATCGCCTCGACGGCCAGATCGATCGAGCCATGGGCCGTGAGCATGATGATGGGACATTCCGCGTCGATGTACTTGAGCTCCGGAATGATCTCCAGACTGTCGCAGTCCGGCAGGCGGTAGTCGAGAATGATCACGTCCGGAGCCGAAGCGCGCATCGCCTCCCGCGCCGCCCGGCCGGTCGAAGCGGAGACCACAGCGTACCCCGCCGCGCTCAGATACTTCGTCAGCGCGAAGCGGATTGTTTCCTCGTCGTCGACGATGAGTACCGTCGTGCTCACGAAGGGATTGTAAGCCGTCGTTGCAGGCTCGCGCGGTGTCCGACATAATCACGCCTTCCGCGAGCAAAGAAGGAGTGTCATGAATCAAAGATCGTTGCGCCTTGCTGCCGTCACGGCCGTGCTGATCAGCGCGTGCATTACAGGAACGGCGTTTGCCCAGGCCGCCCCCGCGGTGATCACCAAGAGCTTCACCCCGGCGGTGGTCGCACTCAACGGCTCTTCCATCGCCACGATCACGGTGACGAATCCCAACCCTGTCCTGCCACTCACCACCGTGAGTTTCAGCGACATCATGCCGCCGGGGGTCGATCTCATCACCCAAACCGGCGGCACGTGCAGTACGCCTGCTACCGGCGGAGGGATGTTCAACATCAATCCCGGAACGGAGACCTTTTCCAGCACATCCTCTGTGCTGGCCGGAGGCCAGTCCTGCACGATCACCGTCAGCGTGGTGGGAACCGCCTTCGGCGTACATCTCAACACGACGTCGTCAGTGACCTCCGCGAACGCGCCACCGGGCGCCCCGGCGTCCGCAACGCTGACCGTGCAAGGCGCGCAGGGTGGTGCTCCCACATTGTCCATGTGGATGTTGATGACCCTTGCCGTGGCATTGGCCGTTGCGGCTGCAATCAAGGTGCGAGTGTAGTCACGGACGAACGGCATCGAGGAGGCCGTGGACGCGATGCAGAAACGACCGAGGATGTGGAAGCGGGTTCAGAAGGAATTCGACCAGTTCACTGACAAATAGGCCCCACCACCCTCCGCCGTTTCTCGCTCGCCGCACGCTCCGGAATCCCGCGCACGATTTCCAGCGCTGGCATCCGGCATCCGTGGCCGGCGATGCTCCTGGCGATCGACTCGTAGAGCGAGCGCGCAACCTCCTCGAACCCTCCCTCCACCACCAACTGCACGCGCAGCGCGCCCGGCGCGTCCTGCACGATCCGATAGTCCTCGATGCGCGGGTCGCTGAGCAGCACCATCCGGCGCAGGGCGTCCGGGAAAAACGCGCGCAGCGCGCCGTCGTGTTGCACGAAATAGCAGACGTCATCGCAACGTCCTTCGATGCGTTCGATCACGCGGAAGGCGGAGCCGCACTGACACGGATCCGGCGAGAGGGTCACGGCGTCGTTCAGCCGGTAGCGAACGATCGGCTGCACGCGGCGGCGCAGGTCGGTGACGATCGGCGTGAGCGGTTGTGAATCATCGCCCGCGCGCTCGAACTGAATCGCGACGAGGTCTTCCTGCACGTGCAGGGAGCCGCGCGCGCAACTCACCGCGAGCAATCCCTCGGTGCATTGATAAACCTGCTGCACGTCGACGCCGAACGCCTCGCGCAATCGCACTTCATCCTGGGGCTCGAGCACCTCGGCGACTGAGATCACGCGCTCCGGCCGAATGCGCGCCTTCGTCAACATCGCCAGCATTGACGGCGGTGCGACGAGAAGATGCGGCTGGAATGCATTCAGCTCCGCGACCGCGACGTCGATCGGCGTCATCAGATCGAAGTACCGGAAATCGATCCAGCGCCCGAGCGTCTGATAGAGGTTGCTGTTCGAGCGCAGAAAAAACGCGAGCCGCAAACCGCGTGTGCGCAGGCGCGGCAACGCCCGCGCGAACATCGTTCCCGCCCACATCATCTGTTCGTTCCGATCGACGAGAAACAGCCCGCGATGTCCGGACGTGCCGGACGAGAGCCCGACGGTGAGCTCACGAATCGTCGGAGAAAAATCGCGATCGTGTTCCGCGCGCAACGCGACGGCCATGGCCTCGTCGAGCGACACGCCGCGCGTGTTGAACGTATCGAAGTTGCGCATCATCGCCGCTTTGTCGATCGTCGGGAGCGACTGCCATTCGCGCGGATCGTGACCGGCGAAGTGCGCGCGATAAAACGGCGAGTGGGCCATTGCGAAGGCGACGATTTCGCGCGCGCGCGCATCCTGATAGCGCTGCAGCGCGTCGCCGCGAAGGCGCCGGAAGCGCCAGCGCGCGCCGAGGTAGCTGCGCAGGAACGTCATGAGTTCGCGAGCGCGGCGAGGACGTGCTCGCCGGCGTTGTAGTGCGCCGCGAGCTGCTGAAACTCGCGGACGCGCGCGTGGATCGATTCATCGTCAAGCAGCCGGCGAAGGCTCGCCACGACGTCCGCCGCGCGCGGCCGCAGACGAAGCCCGAGTCCGCGCGCGACGATGCGCGCCGCGTGATCGAATTGGTCGTAGTCGTGCGGCCAGACGAGCATCGGTACGCCCGACTTGATGCACGCGTACATGATTCCCGTGCCGCCGTGGATCACCGCGGCGCGATAACGCGGCAGGTAACGGTCGTACGGGATGAAGCCGTCGCGATGGGACATGGCGAAGTGGAACACGCAGTCGGGCATCGCCGCGGCGACCTCGTTCATCAACGTTTCGGCCCGCCCGCGCGCCCACCCGAGGTGCGTGCCGAGCGTCACGAGGATCGCCGGCTTGCCGCCGGGAAAGAGCGGCGGCGTGTGCGGAAACGGAGGGTTGGCGGTCAGCGGGCCGGCGAAGTGCACCGTCTCTGGCCAGTCGCGCGCGAACTCGAGCTCGCGCATGCCGAACGCGAGGATGCGCTCGTCGGAGTAGGCCGCTTCGGTGCCGTCGTCGCGGTACGCGCTGCGCAGGCCGATTGCCCGCAGCTGCGATCGAAACAGCGTCGCGACGCCGCGCTTGAAGAGCGTGATCGCCATGCGGCCGAGCGCGTCCCGCGCACGGCCAGCGAGTGTTGCGCGCGGCGTCCAGCCGCCGAGGTAGGCGGGCGTGCCGGTTTTCGTTTCGATGGCGCAGGGAGTGGCGATTGCGGTCCACCAACGGATTCCCATCGAGCGCGCGACCAGACCCGCGAACGGTACGGTGAAATCGGCGATGACGAGATCGGGGCGGTCGCGGCTCCACGTTGCGCGCAGCTCCGCGGCGAAGTCGCCCATCAGCGCCATGTTCGCGCGGAACTGGCGATAGAGCCGCAGCGGATGAAATCCGGTGCGCGATTCCGTGTTCGCGATCGCCCAGACTTCGTCCGTGCGGCCGGGGAGCAACGCGATCGGCTCGAGTCCGCAGAGACGAATCACATCCGCGACGTCGGCCGTGCTCGCGACGCGCAGCGACGCGTAGCCGTGATCGCGCAGATACCCCGCGAGCTCGAGCAGCGGGTAGAGGTGGCCGGCATACGGCGGCGCGACGAAGTCGATCTTCATGGCTCGATGAAGGCCTGCGTTCTCGGACAATGCGCTGCCAACATCGTCCACCCGCCTTCCGCGTGGAACGCGCGCAATTGATCCTGGGTCGCGACGTACGTTTCGTACGAATGCTGCATCCACCGCGACGGCAGCGGCAGCGCGCGATTCGCGAGCAGCGCGTCGACGTCCCAGCACGCGTCGGCGATGTAGAAAAACTGCCGCTCGTTCGTGCGGAATGCGAAGCCGGTATGGCCGGGCGAGTGGCCCGGGAGGTCGACGAGCAGCAGGTCGCCGTCGCCCCAGAAATCGCGCGCGGGAAATCCCGCGAACGTCGTATCGAACGAAACGACCGGCACCCCGCGCGCTTCGAAATCCTCAGGCAACAGCGCGGACAGAAATCCGTGCCGCACCTGTTTCCACGCGCTCTTCCGCATCAGCGATGGGTACGCTTCGGCGCGATATACGAAGCGCGCGCCGGGAAAGTGATGCAGCCCGGCGACGTGATCGCCGTGAAAGTGCGAGATGAAAATCTCGCCGACGTCCTCCGCGCGCAATCCGTGCGACTCGAGAATCGCGGCGGCGTGCTCGTGCTCGTCCAGATGCACCGGCGTCGTCCAGCGATACAAACGCTGCGGAAACGGCTCCGTCGCGCGAAAGAAATGCGGGCTGTATCCCGCGTCGATCACGCTCGCGCCGTGCACGGGATGTTCAAGATGGACGAAGACATTCTTGAACCGCGTCAGGCCGCGCGATGCGCGCGCGGCGAGGTAGCCGAACTGCGAGCAATCGCCGGCGTTGAAGAAACGGATGCGATCGAACGGCATCGTTACATCCGGAAGATCAGCCCGGCCTGCGAATAGCCGGCCGAGGTGCCGAGGAGCAGCACGGCATCGCCCGGTGAGGTGAGCCGCTCCGCGCGCGTTTGATGCAGCACCGCGGGAATGCTCGCCGCGATGAGGTTGCCCATCTGGGCGACGCGGTTGTGAAAGCGCTCCGCACGGAACCGCAGCAACCGGCGCAGGACGTTGAGCGCTTTCGGCGCGGCCTGATGCGGAATCACGTGGACATCCTGCGCCTCGAGTCCGGCCTCGGCGAGCAGCGACTCCGTCATCGGTGGCAGGTGTTTCGCCGCGGTGCGCATCAGCAGGGGCCCGTCCATGTGAAAGCGAAACGCGCTTTCGGTCTCGGGCGTGTAGTTCGTCACCGGATACACGTGACCGCCGCCGCGGATCTGACACGTGTCGAGGTGCTCTCCGAACGTCTGGTGCGCGAAAAAATATCCGGGCGTGGGATCGGTGCGGCGGAGCACCACTGCGGCGGCGCCGTCGCCCATGAGGCACGCGCTTTCGGGCTCCTGCCAGTTGACGCCGAGGAGCGCCTGCTCGCTGCAGACGATGAGGATGTGCTTGTACGCGCCGGTGGCGAACAGCGCGTTCGCGACGTGCAGCGCGACGATGAATCCGAGACACGTGCTCTGCACGTCCATGCACGGGATGCCGTTCGCCTCGGCGCCGAGGGAGTGTTGGAGATACGCCGCATTGCAGGGGATCGGCTGATGGCGGCAGTTGCTGCCGTCGAGAATCAGATCGATGTCGCGCCAGCGCACCGACGCGTCGCGCATCGCGCTAGCGATCGCCGCGCACGCCATCGTCGCCAGCGTCTCCGGCGCGGCGCATTCGTAGCGATCGACGACGCCGGTGTGCGTGCGCGTCCAACCGCGCGGCTTGCCGGCGCGTTCGTCGATGTCCTCCGCCGTCAGCTTGCGCTGCGGGAGATGGAAGCCGGTGCCGAGAATCGAAAAGTGCTGTTGCATAGGAATGTGTTGACGAGCTCGAGAGCCCGCGAATCCTCCAGGTAATTCATGTGTCCGACGCCGGACAGGGCGACGTCGCCGCGGCGAAAGTAGAGCTTCGTGATCGGATCGCGCGTGCCCTGCACAATCGTGTGTGGCGCATTCGGACGCGCGCGCGCGACCGGACCGAGTGCGAACACATGTGCGATGCGATCGGCGTCGACGTCCATCGACGCAGTGATTCAGAATTTCGAGACCGCAGCTGCCGGTGATGACGACGAGGGATTCCGTCGATTCGACGAGCGCGCGCCAGTGCACGCGCGCGAGATCGCGATACGCGGGCTTCGACGCGCGAAGGAACTGCGCGTAATTGCGGATGCTGGCGAGCCACAGCGGCGGATCTGCGCGCGGCACCGTCGATGGAACGTACGGGAAGTTCCAGTAGACCTTCGACTCGGCCGGCGCGTCGATCGCGTCGAGGAAGCGCCTCTGGATCGGGCTCAGCGCACACGTCGCCGGATCGGCCAGCCCGCTGAGCAGCACGACTTTCCTCGTCGTGAACGAATGCTGCACCGGCGGCTCAGACAGGATCATGGAAAAACGTCCCGTCGGGTCCGAGCGCGATCCTGCGCGTGCGCCAGCGCAGCGTGTTCTGCAGCGATGCGTGCAGCCAATGCAGCGGCTGCAGCAGCTCCGCGACGATCGACATCAGCCAGTGGAAGTGCGGTTTCTCGCCGAACACGCGCCTATGGAGATTGCGCAGCATCAGATGCCGCGCGACGAGTACCGCGATCAGCGCGAATGGCGAGAGAAATCCGAGCCAGAGCAGAAACGGCGGCAGGCCGAGAACAAGCATCAGCAGTAGTTTCACGCGCGCGGGTTGATCGCGGACGAGCACGTTCGCGAAGACGAACCAGCGATGCATGAGGCGCACGTAGCGACCGGCATCCGGTACGGTCGTGTGCAGATACTGCGGCGCGATGCCCTGCCGGATCGTGCCGCCGTTGCGGCGGATGAGCGACGCCAGCGCGTAGTCGTCGCAGAGCTGCGAGACGATCGGCGTGAAACCACCCATCGCGCGCAACTCGCTCGTGCGCATCGCGTAGAACATTCCGTTGATCGAAAGCGGTCCGGCCAGCGGCAGCAGCGTGAGGTACGTGGTGATGCTGTTGTTGTTGACGAAGTGCGTGACGAGCGACGACCAGAAATTCGGGCCGCGCAGGTAGCAGGGCAGGCCTGTGTAGATCGTGCACGTCTGCAGCGCGAACATCGCGCGCTGCAGCTGATCGCCGGAGAGCATCGTGTCGTCGTCGAGGACGGCGAAGTATTCGGTCTCGATGCGCTCGAGGCCGCGCTGCAGTTTGAACGTTTTCGGATTCGCGCCGGGCGGCGCGGGCGGGCAGAGGACGATCTCGACGCGATCGTTTGCGACGGCGTGCGCGACGCTCAGTCCCTCGGCGTCGTCTTCATCGACGAGCCACAGAAATCGCGCGCGGTGGTCGAGATTCCGCGCGAGCGCTTCGGCGAGGAAGGGATCGCCGCCGAGGATCGGCTGCATGACGGTGATGTCGCCTTCGAGGGTTTCGCGTTCGGGATGCGCCGCGGCGTACCGGCGGCAGATCATGAACTTCGCGCCGAGGATGGCGAGGTAGAGCGCGACGGCCACGCTGCCGGCGATCAGCATTGCTTCACCCAGGCAACGGTGCGTTCGAGGCCCTCGGCGAGCGACACGCGCGGAGTGCCCATCGCCGCGAGCATCTTCGAGACGTCGAAGGTCTTCGAATACGCGAAGACGTGAATCCCGAAGCGCGTGATCGGCGGCTCTTTCGACGGCAGGAACCAGCGGTGCATGAGCTCGAGCGCGCCGGCGGCGAACATCGCCTTGCGCACGGAGACGCGACGCCGCGGCAACGGCAGCTCGAGGCGGCGAAAGAGATCGAAGAGAAACTCCTGGATCGCAATCGGCTCGTTGTTCGTGAGGTTGTAGCAGCCGAGGATGTCGTCGCTTTCCGCCGCGCGTACGATGCAGTCGACGAGGTTGTCGATGTAGATCAGATCGCCGAACGCCGGGCCGTCCATGGAGACGAGCAGCGGCAGCCGTCCCGCGCGCGCGGCCTCGAGGATGCGCGGCAGGAGGACCGTGTCGCGCGGACCGAACACCGCGCGCGGCCGCAGGATCGCCCACGGTCCCGGATACCGCGCCACAAGCTCCTCGGCCACCCGCTTCGTCGCCGCGTAATCATTGACGGCTGTTTCCGGCAGCGGCGTCTCTTCCGTGATCTTCAGTTGATGCCCATCGCGATAGAACACGCTCGAAGACGAGATGAATACGAGCTTCGGCAGGCCGTGCGCGAGGCAGTGATCGATGACGTGTTTCGTGGCGAGCACGTTCTGGCGCTCGAACTCGCGGCGGCGCCCCCACGGCGACGCCCGCGCCGCGGCGTGAATGACGACGTCGAACGTCCCGAACGCCCCATCGAGCGGCTCGGCCAGATCGTGCACGACGTACGACGGATCTCCAAGCGGCCGCCGCCCGAGCCCCGTGACCCGCCACCCCATCGCCCGGAATCGCTCGAACAAATGACCGCCGACGAAGCCGGAGCTTCCGGTGATCAATACGCGCTGATTCTCCGGGTGGGTGGACGTGGGGGGATTGTAGCGCCCATGTGGCGACCGCTGCCTCAGCGGTCGTGCGACGCGCAAGCGTCGCTGGGTGGAGGACAGACAATCTTGTCTGTCCGGAAATCGATCCAGCGCCCGAGCGTCTGATACAGGTTGCTGTTCGAGCGCAGAAAAAACGCCAGCCGCAAACCGCGTGTACGCAGGCGCGGCAACGCCCGCGCGAACATCGTTCCCGCCCACATCCGCTGTTCGTTCGCGATCGACGAGAAACAGCCCGCGATGTCCGGACGTGCCGGACGAGAGCCCGACGGTGAGCTCACGAATCGTCGGAGAAAAATCGCGATCGTGTTCCGCGCGCAACGCGACGGCCATGGCCTCGTCGAGCGACACGCCGCGCGTGTTGAACGTATCGAAGTTGCGCATCATCGCCGCTTTGTCGATCGTCGGGAGCGACTGCCATTCGCGCGGATCGTGACCGGCGAAGTGCGCGCGATAAAACGGCGAGTGGGCCATTGCGAACGCGACGATTTCGCGCGCGCGCGCATCCTGATAGCGCTGCAGCGCGTCGCCGCGAAGGCGCCGGAAGCGCCAGCGGGCGCCGAGGTAGCTGCGCAGGAACGTCATGATTTCGCGAGCGCGGCGAGGACGTGCGCGCCGGTGTTGTAGTGCGCCGCGAGCTGCTGAAACTCGCGGACGCGCGCGTGGATCGATTCATCTTCAAGCAGCCGGCGAAGGCTCGCCACGACGTCCGCCGCGCGCGGGTGCAGACGAAGCCCGAGCCCGCGCGCGACGATGCGCGCCGCGTGGTCGAATTGGTCGTAGTCGTGCGGCCAGACGAGCATCGGTACGCCCGACTTTATGCACGCGTACATGATTCCCGTGCCGCCGTGGATCACCGCGGCGCGATAGCGCGGCAGGTAACGGTCGTACGGGATGAAGCCGTCGCGATGGGACATGGCGAAGTGGAACACGCAGTCGGGCATCGCGGCGGCGACTTCGTTCATCAACGTTTCGGCCCGCCCGCGCGCCCACCCGAGGTGCGTGCCGAGCGTCACGAGGATCGCGGGCTTGCCGTCGGGAAAGAGCGGCGGCGTGTGCGGAAACGGAGGGTTGGCGGTCAGCGGGCCGGCGAAGTGCACCGCCTTTGGCCAGTCGCGCGCGAACTCGAGCTCGCGCATGCCGAACGCGAGAATGCGCTCGTCGGAGTAGGCCGCTTCGGTGCCGTCGTCCCGATACGCGCCGCGCAGGCCGATCGCCCGCAGCTGCGATCGAAACAGCGTCGCCACGCCGCGCTTGAAGAGCGTGATCGCCATGCGGCCGAGCGCGTCCCGCGCACGGCCTGCGAGCGTTGCGCGCGGCGTCCAGCCTCCGAGGTAGGCGGGCGTGCCGGTCTTCGTTTCGATGGCGCAGGGAGTGGCGATTGCGGTCCACCAACGGATTCCCATCGAGCGCGCGACGAGACCCGCGAACGGCACGGTGAAATCGGCGATGACGAGATCGGGGCGGTCGCGGCTCCACGCTGCGCGCAGCTCCGTGGCAAAGTCGCCCATCAGCGCCATGTTCGCGCGGAACTGGCGATAGAGCCGCAGCGGATGAAATCCAGTGCGCGATTCCGTGTTCGCGATCGCCCAGACTTCGTCCGTGCGGTCGGGGAGCAACGCGATCGGCTCGAGTCCGCAGAGACGAATCACATCCGCGACGTCGGCCGTGCTCGCGACGCGCAGCGACGCGTAGCCGTGATCGCGCAGATATCCCGCGAGCTCGAGCAGCGGGTAGAGGTGACCGGCGTACGGCGGCGCGACGAAGTCGATCTTCATGGCTCGATGAAGGCCTGCGTTCTCGGACAATGCGCTGCCAACATCGTCCACCCGCCTTCCGCGTGGAACGCGCGCAATTGATCCTGGGTCGCGACGTACGTTTCGTACGAGTGCTGCATCCACCGCGACGGCAGCGGCAGCGCGCGATTCGCGAGCAGCGCGTCGACATCCCAACACGCGTCGGCGATGTAGAAAAACTGCTGCTCGTTCGTGCGGAAGGCGAAGCCGGTATGGCCGGGCGAGTGGCCGGGGAGGTCGACGAGCAGCAACTCGCCGTCGCCCCAGAGATCGCGCGCGGGAAATCCCGCGAATGTCGTATCGAACGAAACGACCGGCACCCCGCGCGCTTCGAAATCGGCGGGCAACAGCGCCGACAGAAATCCGTGCCGCACCTGTTTCCACGCGCTCTTCCGCATCAGCGATGCGTACGCCTCCGCGCGATAGACGAAGCGCGCGCCGGGAAAGTGATGCAGCCCGGCGACGTGATCGCCGTGAAAGTGCGAGATGAAAATCTCGCCGACGTCCTCCGCGCGCAATCCGTGCGACTCGAGAATCGCCGCCGCGTGCTCGTGCTCGTCGAGCTGCACCGGCGTCGTCCAGCGATACAGACGCTGCGGAAACGGCTCCGTCGCGCGAAAGAAATGCGGGCTGTATCCCGCGTCGATCACGCTCGCGCCGTGCACGGGATGTTCGAGATGGACGAAGACATTCTTGAACCGCGTCAGTCCGGGCGACGCGCGCGCGGCGAGGTAGCCGAACTGCGAGCAATCGCCGGCGTTGAAGAAACGGATGCGATCGAACGGCATCGTTACATCCGGAAGATCAGCCCGGCCTGCGAATAGCCGGCCGAGGTGCCGAGGAGCAGCACGGCATCGCCCGGCGCGGTGAGCCGCTCCGCGCGCGTTTGATGCAGCACCGCGGGAATGCTCGCCGCGATGAGGTTGCCCATCTGCGCGACGCGGTTGTGGAAGCGCTCCGCACGGAACCGTAGCAACCGGCGTACGACGTTGAGCGCTTTCGGCGAGGCCTGATGCGGAATCACATGGACCTCCTGCGCCTCGAGTCCCGCCTCGGCGAGCAGCGACTCCGTCATCGGCGGCAGATGTTTCGCCGCGGTGCGCATCAGCAGCGGCCCGTCCATGTGAAAGCGAAACGCGCTTTCGGTCTCGGGCGTGTAGTTCGTCACCGGATACACGTGACCGCCGCCGCGGATCTGACACGTGTCGAGGTGCTCTCCGAACGTCTGGTGCGCGAAAAAATATCCGGGCGCGGGATCGGTGCGGCGCAGCACCACCGCGGCGGCGCCGTCGCCCATGAGGCACGCGCTTTCGGGCTCCTGCCAGTTGACGCCGAGGAGCGCCTGCTCGCTGCAGACGATGAGGATGTGCTGGTAGGCGCCGGTGGCGAACAACGCGTTCGCGACGTGCAGCGCGACGATGAATCCGAGACACGTGCTCTGCACGTCCATGCACGGGATGCCGTTCGCCTCGGCGCCGAGGGAGTGTTGGAGATACGCCGCGTTGCAGGGGATCGGCTGATGGCGGCAGTTGCTGCCGTCGAGAATCAGATCGACGTCGCGCCAGCGCACCGACGCGTCGCGCATCGCGCTCGCGATCGCCGCGCACGCCATCGTCGCCAGCGTTTCCGGCGCGGCGCATTCGTAGCGATCGACGACGCCGGTGTGCGTGCGCGTCCAACCGCGCGGCTTGCCGGCGCGTTCGTCGACGTCCTCCGCCGTCAGCTTGCGCTGCGGGAGATGGAAGCCGGTGCCGAGAATCGAGAAGTGCTGTTGCATAGGAATGTGTTGACGAGCTCGAGAGCCCGCGAATCCTCCAGGTACTTCATGTGTCCGACGCCGGGCAGGGCGACGTCGCCGCGGCGAAAGTAGAGCTTCGTGATCGGATCGCGCGTGCCCTGCACGATCGTGTGTGGCGCATTCGGTCGCGCGCGCGCGACCGGACCGAGCGCGAACACATGTGCGATGCGATCGGCGTCGCGGTCCTCGACGCAGTGATTCAGAATTTCGAGACCGCAACTGCCGGTGATGACCACGAGCGAGTCCGTCGATTCGAGGAGCGCGCGCCAGTGCACGCGCGCGCGATCGCGATACGCGGGCTTCGACGCGCGAAGGAACTGTGCGTAATTGCGGATGCTGGCGAGCCACAGCGGCGGGTGCGTGCGCGGCGGCGTCGACGGAACGTACGGGAAGTTCCAGTAGACCTTCGACTCGGCCGGCGCGCCGATCGCGTCGAGGAAGCGCCGCTGGATCGGGCTCAGCGCGCAGGTCGCCGGATCGGCCAGCCCGCTGAGCAGCACGACTTTTCTCGTCGTGAACGGATGCTGCACCGGCGGCTCAGACAGGATCATGGAAAAACGTCCCGTCGGGTCCGAGCGCGATCCTGCGCGTGCGCCAGCGCAGCGTGTGCTGCAGCGATGCGTGCAGCCAATGCAGCGGCTGCAGCAGCTCCGCGAGGATCGACATCAGCCAGTGGAAGTGCGGTTTCTCGCCGAACACGCGCCGGTGGAGATTGCGCAGCATCAGATGCCGCGCGACGAGCAGCGCGATCAGCGCGAGCGGCGAGAGAAATCCGAGCCAGAGCAGAAACGGCGGCAGGCCGAGAACAAGCATCAGCAGTAGTTTCACGCGCGCGGGTTGATCGCGGACGAGCACGTTCGCGAAGACAAACCAGCGATGCATGAGGCGCACGTAGCGATCGGCATCCGGTACGGTCGTGCGCAGAAATTGCGGCGCGATGCCCTGCCGGATCGTACCGCCGTTGCGGCGGATGAGCGACGCCAGCGCGTAGTCGTCGCAGAGCTGCGAGACGATCGGCGCGAAGCCGCCCATCGCCCGCAGCTCGCGCGTGCGCATCGCGTAGAACATTCCGTTGATCGACAGCGGCCCGGCCAGCGGCAGCAGCGTGAGGTACGTGGTGATGCTGTTGTTGTTGACGAAGTGCGTGACCAGCGACGACCAGAAATTCGGGCCGCGAAGGTAGCAGGGGAGGCCCGTGTAGATCGTGCACGTCTGCAGCGCGAACATCCCGCGCTGCAGCTGATCGCCGGAGAGCATCGTGTCGTCGTCGAGGACGGCGAAGTATTCGGTCTCGATGCGCTCGAGGCCGCGCTGCAGTTTGAACGTTTTCGGATTCGCGCCGGGCGGCGCGGGCGGGCAGAGAACGATCTCGACGCGATCGTTTGCGACGGCGCGTGCGACGCTCAGTCCCTCGACATCGTCTTCATCGACGAGCCACAGAAACCGCGCGCGGTGATGGAGGTTTCGCCCGAGCGCTTCGGCGAGGAATGGATCGCCGCCGAGGATCGGCTGCATGACGGTCATGTCGCCTTCGAGGGTTTCGCGTTCGGGATGCGCCGCGGCGTACCGGCGGCAGATCATGAACTTCGCGCCGAGGATGGCGAGGTAGAGCGCGACGGCCACGCTGCCGGCGATCAGCATTGCTTCACCCAGGCAACGGTGCGATCGAGGCCCTCGGCGAGCGACACGCGCGGACTGCCCATCGCCGCGAGCATCTTCGAGACGTCGAAGGTCTTCGAATACGCGAAAACGTGAATCCCGAAGCGTGTGATCGGCGGCTCCTTCGACGGCAGGAACCAGCGGTGGATCAGCTCGAGCGCGCCGGCGGCGAACATCGCCTTGCGCACGGAGACGCGGCGGCGCGGCGGCGGCAGCTCGAGGCGGCGAAAGAGATCAAAGAGAAACTCCTGGATCGCGACCGGCTCGTTGTTCGTGAGGTTGTAGCAGCCGCGGATGTCGTCGCCCTCCGCCGCGCGCACGATGCAGTCGACGAGGTTGTCGATGTAGATCAGATCGCCGACCGCCGGGCCGTCCGCGGAGACGAGCAGCGGCAGCCGTCCCGCGCGCGCGGCCTCGAGGATGCGCGGCAAGAGAACGGTGTCGCGCGGACCGAACACCGCGCGCGGCCGTAGGATCGCCCACGGTCCCGGATACCGCGCCACGAGCTCCTCGGCCACGCGCTTCGTCGCCGCGTAATCGTTGACGGCCGTTTCCGGCAGCGGCGTCTCTTCCGTGATCTTCAGCTGATGCCCGTCGCGATAGAACACGCTCGACGACGAGATGAATACGAGCTTCGGCAGGCCGTGCGCGAGGCAGTGATCGATGACGTGTTTCGTGGCGAGCACGTTCTGGCGCTCGAACTCGCGGCGGCGTCCCCACGGCGACGCCCGCGCCGCGGCGTGAATGACGACGTCAAACGTCCCGAACGCGCCATCGAGCGGCTCGGCGAGATCGTGTACGACGTACGACGGATCACCGAGCGGCCGCCGCCCGAGCCCCGTGACCCGCCACCCCATCGCCCGGAATCGCTCGAACAGATGACCGCCGACGAAGCCGGAGCTTCCGGTGATCAAGACGCGCTGATTCTCCGGGTGGGTGGACGTGGGGGAATTGTAGCGCCCATGTGGCGACCGCTGCCTCAGCGGTCGTGCGACGCGCAAGCGTCGCTGGGTGGAGGACAGACAATCTTGTCTGTCCTTCGTCTCTCCCGGACAGACAGGATTGTCTGTCCGCCACGGCACAAGATCACCGTCGCCTGCGCTCTCGATGCGAATCAGCACGATTTGCAGCAAACCGCATTCGTCACCATGCGCGAACTGCTGCGGAAGTGACGGAGAGCGGAGAATTGCGCGGCCGGTGAGTCACTCCGCCGGCTCGTCCTTCTTCCGCCGCTTGCGGAACTGCTTCGTCCGCAGGTAGGCGCGTTTCATGTTCTCGTAATACGGGCGCAGAAGGACATCCTTGGGGCTGCCGCCGCGCAGGTAGATGCCGATCACCGGTAGATCTGCAGGATTGCCGTGCCGAGGCGGTGTTTCCGCTTCAGATTGGCAGCCTCGATCCCGTCCAGGACGGCCCGCATTTCGACGATCACCGCGTCCCAGCGACGAATCTCTTCCTGCTCCTCCCGGAGCTCCCTCATCGCCACGTCCGACCACCAGCTTCGTGTCGCGCCACACAGCCGCCGCATGGATGCCGCTCTCGATGAACTCCGGATCGAGACTCGCCGCGCGCGCGTGCGCGCGCTTCTCCTGCCACGACAAATGGGTAAACTCGCGGATGCGCTGCTGCAGATCGCGCAGGCCCTCCATCAGCATCTCCGGCTCTGCGAGCGCCGGCGAGTTCGTGGGAGAGACCGCGAGAACGTCGCTCTCCGCAACCGGTGTCACCGCCGTGCGCGCCGGTTCGACGGTCAGCGCGGGAAGAGCAGAAGTCTCGCGATCATCGCTGGACATGCGCGTAATTATGCCGCGATTGACATGCGGATATGCCAATCGTGGTCGCGGTGCACGTGCGAATGACGGCAGCGCCGGTACGATTGACATGGAGGTATGTCAATCATGGTCGCGGGCGCACGTGCGAATGACGGCAGCGCCGGTACGATTGACATGTGGGTATGTCAATTGTCGTCCCGGCGCACGTGCGAATGATGGCGGCGCCGGTGCGATTGACATGGGGGTATGTCAATCATGGTCCCGGCGCACGTGCGAATGACCGCAGCGCCGGTATGATTGACATGGGGGTATGTCAATCGTGGTCCCGGCGCACGTACGAATGACGGCGGCGTCGGTGCGATTGACATGGGGGTATGTCAATCGTGGTCTCGGCGCCCGTGCGAATGATGGCGGCGCCCGTGCGATTGACATGGGCTCTCTCCGCATCACGTTCGCGTCTCGAAAGAAAGACTCGAAGGCCTGACGCACTCTCACCATTTCGCATGATGTAGACGACCTGGCACAGTTGCGTCCGGGTTTCATTCAAAGCCAGCTGCGTCGCGCCGAGAACGGTCGTACCTGACGACCAGCTGATGCTAATGCGGCGTGAAGGTACGGCAGTCTCGACGTTCTCGGAATATTCAGGCGGTCACTGAAGATGAACACTTCTCGGCCGGTACATGCCTGAATCGCGCTGTATTGGATCGAATACACGAACTTGCGACGCTCTTTATAGAGTTGCCTAATTGCAGTATGTGCATCGTAGGATACGATCCAAGGATGCCGAAGCTTGGCCTGAATTACCCTAGCGACCCGTTGATGATCCTCTGGCTTATATGCGTTCAGGTACAACCGTTCGGCGCGTTCGTAGTAAGGGGGATCGCAATACACTAAGGTTTTCGTGTCGAGTTTGTTCACCGTTCGAACGATGAAATCGTCCGCGTCGAAGTTGCTGACCCTGATATCGTCTGCGCGTGAAGCGATCGCCTCAATCCGCGCGACCAGCTCGTTTCGTGGGAATCGCGCGTCAATCCGCCACTTGCCGACCTGATTTCTACCGCCGATCACTCCCGCCGTCAGCACGCCCGATCGGTTACACCGGTTAAGGTAAAACGTGGCGAAGCCTAGCGACAGAAGATCGTGCTCGTGGCCGCTTCGCACGATCTCCCGTTGTCGCGTCCACTCGGTCATCGACAGCGATGCACGGGCGATCAACCTGCACAGCTTCTCCGAGTCAAATTTGACGGAGTGCCAGAAGGCGTAGATGTGTCGAGAGGAGTCGTTCAGATAGACGCGTCGAACATCGTGGGATAGCAGTAACTCCATAGCGACGCCAGCTCCGCCAGGCATCTGGCTCCACATACGTTTCGACGCCACCATTGCACTGAAGAATCTCTCGCACGAATGGCGTTAGCCGTTGCTTGCCGCCTGGGTACCGAAGCGGCGTCTTGTATCGCCCCATCCATTCCACCTATCTCTCTGTCGTTGGGCGCACGCGGAGCGTTAGCTGTTCATCGCCTCGAGTAGCGGAAAGACGTTTCCGAACATTACGGCGATGTGGTGCGGCGCGATCGAGAAACTCTGGCTATGAACCAGCGCGTTCAACGATGTCACGGAGAGAAAGCCATTTTTGCTACTGAGCTCGGTGCTCGCTCCGTGAAGAGCCTTCTCCATCTCCTTGTTCTTCGTCGCGCCGCTGCCGATGAGATGGTTCTTGATGTCATTGAGCTGTTGGGCCAACGTTTTGTCTTTTCCGTCCGGCTTCTTCGCGGACGGCCCGCCTTTCGCGCGATGGTCCGCGATATAGGCGTTGGCGGAGAGTTCAAACATGCTTCTGAGCACGAAGCAAAACGCCATCGGTGTCTTCGCGATGTCTAGCTTGATCGCTTCGTCTTTTAGTGCGACCAGCTTGTCGCGATTGTTCCCACGCGGCACAAATTGCTTCAGCGCTTTCGTGATGGCTCGCGGGTCATTGATGGCGATCGCCTTCGGAGGCTTCGTTGTCGCACCGCCAGACGCGGTTTTGCCGCTTGTCTTGTTCGTCGAGGACTTCGAGCCTCCTGCTGAACCTCCACCACGCGTTCCGCCGCTGCCACTATCAGCCTGCACAACAGGGATGCCGTATGTTGCTTCAATCGGATCACCGGCCCGAAGGATCGTGAATGTCAATAACTCCATTCCGATGTCGTGCGCTATCCACTCAACGGCTTCTCGGTAGGCGATCGTGGGATACGCCGCCGCCAACGCGACGGGCCCTTTCATCTGAAGCCGAGGAGCAATTTTTTTCATCGCCTCTTCAAGGATGGTAAGCGGGTATTGACCCGCCCATCGCGCCGCTTGCGCATCGGTCACGTTGCGACCACTCGTAAGATATTTCTCCAGCATGTCTAGCGGCGCCTCGGTCGCGTGATTCACATCGCGGTTGTGCCGCGCACGGGCGACCGCGTTCCACTGGTCGCGTCCCGCTTTTTCGGCCTTCCCGTGCGCGAGCCGCACGATCCGGTCCACGATTGCCGCCTCGTGCTCGTCGTAGACCACGCACGGCAGCGAGCTGTTTGCCTTCAACCAGTCCGCGTCGATCGCTTTGATCCGGTGTTCGGTTTCCGCTGGCACGGCCAAGTCGTCCATGGGGAACATACCGTGGATCAACTTGATGGCTGCGACACGACGGTTTCCTTCTCGGACGGTGAGCTTCTTTTTGTCGGTTCGCAGAACAATGACGTTTTCGGTGGGGAGGAATCCTGACTCGATCAGGCTGTTGGTGAGCGCCCAGAAGTAATCCGGACGCGTTGAAATCATCGAGCGGAGAGCCTCGAACTCATCCGGCTGGTGCACCGTTCGAAAGTTCCTGAGATCAAGAGACAACTGCTTGATCGGCACATCTTTCTTCTCCGGCATGCCGCGGCCCTCCCGTTCGACAAATTGTATGGAGCTGCGGAATGGTAGCTGAGCGCACCACGGATGAGCTAGAGGCACTCGTGTATCGGCGCAGGCGTGAATGACCGCGGCACCGGTGCGATTGACATCAGTTCGAGGGACCAGACGGCCCTCAGCGTGGTCGCCAGAAAGCCGGGCCTCCCTTTATGAAAATCTCGACGCCAGCTCCATCTACAAAAATCTCGGCTCCATCTGGTCGAACGGAGCCTGTCCTGTGCTGCACGCCGATCGGTAGGTACCGGGTGTCATGCCTGTGAGTTGCTTGAACACCGTGGAGAAGTGCGTTTGGTCGGCGAAACCCACCTCGATCGCGATGTCGGCGAGAGACGAGGTTCCCCGGGCGATGAGACGGCAGGCGCTTTCGATGCGGAGCCGGCGGAGCAAGGAACCGATCGAGCCCTGACGAAAGCGGCGCCACGTGCGTGTCAGGTGCACAGGGTGAATGCCGAGGCGGGCGGCGAGATCGGGGACGGTGAGCTCCCGGGAGAATTCCTCACGCAGCAATTGTTCGAGCTGGGCAAGCCAGGGGGGAGGGATCGGGTCACTCCCTTGACCGCGAACCGTCGTGAGCTCTCCCAGGATCTCGAGCAGCAACGCCTCGATGACGAAATCGTCGGTAGTGAGCGACCGAATCACCTCATCGTGGACTCGCCTGGCCAGCCAGGAGAGAGAGCCCCTGCGTTGCGGGATGAACGCGATGGGAAGGACGCAATCCTCGAGGCGCGAGAGCAGGGATTCACCGATGTGCACGTGCAGGCATCGAGTTGGGATTGGGCCGAAGACAATGGCGTGGTCTTCTCCGGCCGGATGGAAGGCGACACAACCTGCAGGATGGCGGATCGGCCGTCCTCGATGGATCTCCTCGAAGCCGCCGGCGAGCACCAGTGAGAGGAATGGCGATTGATGGCAATGTCGACCCAGAGTCGATGAGGCTGCGTGGGCGTACTCGGCAACGAGGGAATCACCGATGGGCCTCGTGCGAAGCACGCGAAACGGAGTAACGACGACGTTTCTCATCGCGCGAAAGCGGCGCGAAACGCGGCCGGGGTCGACCCGGTGAACTCGTGAAACAGAAGCGAGAACCGCGTCACGTGAGAGAACCCGGATGCCGCGGCGACGGCGCTGAGCGAGCGGTTTCCCTCGATGATCAATCTCGTCGCCCGTTCGATCCGAAGGCGATTTGTGAACTGGGCGAGCGAATATCCCCGGAATCGGCGCCACGTCCGATTGAGATAGAGCGGATCGACGCCGACTCGGTCGGCGAGCTCCGTCACCGAGTGGTCAGAATCCACCTCGGCGCGCAGGATGTCTTCAAGCCGCGCGATCCATCCGGGTTTCCACGTATCGCAGTAGCGCCGGGTGGTGACGATGTGACCGATGATCTCCAGGATCATCCCTTCCACGGCCAGCCGGGATCCCGCCGACCAGCTGCGCAGCTGCTGAAGGAGGCGAGTTGCGGTCCAGACGCAACGGGCTTCACACGCCTCGGTCCTTTCCAGGTGCCGGCGGTTGATCGCCAGTCTCTCGACCCATGATGGGTCCACGGCGATGTTGACGCCACGAGAGGATGCCGGACCGACGATGAAACTGTGCTCCTGATCTGCGCTTCGAATAAAGAACGATCCCGGACCCCGTTCGATCGACCGCGAGCCGAGCCGTTCGACGGCCGAGCCGGTGACCGGCATCGCCAGACACAGGACTTCATGGGCGTGGGGCCGGATCTCGGTCCTCGGCTCACAGGAGTTCTCCCAGAGCGTAATTGCTCCGAGACGCCGGACGGTTCTGACCTCGCCCCACAACGGCAAGCGTCCCGGTGTCGCCGGATGGTCATCGCTGGTCAAGAGGTCATCTCCTGTGAAGGGTGATGATCGCATGGGGGACCGTTGGCCCATTGTGAACTTCCTGGTGGCGCGGGCTTCGCGGATTCGTAACCGGAAACCGTTCAAAAGGTTCGCCTTTACGAAATCCAGGTGCCGCCCCCCGCCGCTACTCTGCCGGGAACGTTGGATCGTCATCGAGGAGAGTCGGTATGAGAAATCCCCGCCGCGCTGCAGGCTTGTTCGTCGCACTATTCCTGATTCTGGTCGTTCCGCGAGCGTTCGCGGAGTGCGCGGCGTCGATCAAACTGGCCGAGTCCGTAGACGAGGATGGCGATCCCATTCTCGTCATCACAGCGAAAGGAGGTGGCCACAACCTCTGTCTTACGAAATTCAGCGCCTATGTCGACGACGCATGGATCGGCCAGACTCCCAATTGCAATCCCAATGACCCTCTCTGCAGTTACCCGCCCTGCAGGGGAAGTAATTGCTCTTACGACTTCAAGTACAACCTTGGCTGTAAGCGGACGGGCACGTATACGGCGAAGATCATCGCAACCTGCGGCCGTCAGTTTCAAGATACGCAGAACTGTGTGAACGACACTCCTGGCTCTGCGTCGGATACGTTCGCGGTGAATTCCACGCCGGAGATCGTCGACTTCTCCGCGGGCGCGTTCGACCCTTCGACGAACAAGACTCCGGTGACCATCCAGTACAACTTTCCCAACGTGATGTCTTCCAACCAACGGCAGATCAAGCTCACGCGCACCGATACCGGAGGGATCATCAAGATCTGGACCGATGTCCCCGAGCAGGCCGGTGAATTGACCTGGGACGTGACCGGTTGCGGGGAAATCACTGCGACGGCATACGCCTGCAGCCATTTCACGGATCAAGCCTTTACGGATAGTGCGATCACGCAGCTTCCGGACGACGCTTGTAAGCGCGACCGCGATGAATGCGCAATGCCCGGGCGGCCGGTCAACTTCGGCTCCGGCGACGTGTCGTTGACCCTGCCCCTCTTCAACATTCCACAGAGCCCCCGGGGATTGTCGTTCGACATGGCATACCACAGCGCGAGGCCTGCCTACCCGACCATCGCCCGTGAAGTCGCGCCGGGCTGGACCCACAGTTTCAATCCTACCCTCCGTCTGATTCGGGTGACCGGCTCCAACGGGCGCGTTCGCGAGACCAAAGCGTATGGGCTCGACGAAATGGGCCGCGAACGCTTCTATGAAGATGAAAATGAGCTGGGAGTCTGGAAGCCGGTTCGCCCGGCGGACGTCCATGACGAGCTGACCCGCGCGGGCGCCGAACTGCGTCTTCGCGACGTCAACGGCACCGTCCGCGCCTTCGATGCAGCCACGGGACGCTGGCTCTCCACCGCCGATCGCTGGAACAACCGTGTGAGCGCAACCTACGACGCCGCCGGCAATCTCACGGCGGTCACCGACAGCGTCGGCCGCGTGATCACCATCGTCGCCAGCGGCTCGCGCATCGCGCAGATGACGTTGCCCGACGGTGCGGTGTGGCGCTTCTCGTACGACGGCAACGGTCAGCTCATTTCCATCCATGATCCGCTCCATTCCGGCACGACGGCATGGCGGACGTTTGCTTACCAAAATGACTCGAGCAATGTGCCACGGCTCTTGACGGCAATGCGCGATGAGGCCGGTGCGCTTCTCGAAGGCCATACCTACGACGGTAGCGGCCGGGGGATCACGTCATTCCTCGAGGCGAACCGGGAGTTGGTGACGCTTGCGTACGACACACCGTCCGCCGGCAAGACCCAGGTGACCCACAAAATCGACGATGCGAAAACGCAGTTGTCGATCTTCACGGTGGGATTCATTGGCGGTCGTTATCGCCCGACCCGGATCGAAGGCGGTTGCGGAACGTGCGGCATCATCAGCGACACCGAAGACCGCGAGTACGACGCGGCGGGGCATTTGATCCGCCGGGTCACGGGCGACGGTACGGTGACGCTCCAAAGCTTCAACGCCCAGGGACGCGTCACCAGCCGCACCGAGGCCGCAGGAACGTCCGCGGAGCGCACCGTGCAATACGAATATGGGTTCTCCACGTGGCCGGCATTCGCAACGAGAATCACCGAGCCGGCGACGTTCGGCTCGCGCGTGACCACCAAGTCGTGGTCGGCCGGCGAAACAGCACTGACCACGTCCGTGACCGGCAAGTTGAGCGCCGGCGGAGCGGACGTGACGCTCTCCTCCGTCACGACGTTCGACAGTCGCCATCGCCCGATCAGCGTCGACGGACCGCGGACGGATCTCGCGGACGTGTCGGTCACCACCTACCATCCCGCTGACGCGGCGGACGTTGCTCTTCGTGGCCGGCCGTCCTCGGTGACCGATGCTGTGGGGAACAGCGTCAGCTACACCGCCTACGACCTCTATGGAACGGCGATCGGGAGCCGTGATGCGAACGACGTCCAGATGACGGCGCTGACCGATGCCCGCGGGCGCTCGATCCGCTCGACATCGCATGCCGTTCCGGGGAACCCTGGCGAATCCGCCGATTACGTGACCTTCCGCACGTTCGACGGACGCGATCGGCTGACCGAGGTGACCAGCCCGGCCGGAAACCGCATCCGCTATACATACGAGAGCGGGACGAACCTGCTCCTCGACACCATCGTCCTCGATGCGAGCGGCAATGAGCGCGAGCGGCGCCACGTCACCCGAAACATCATCGGATCCGTGACGCGTGAAGAGCTTCAGTCTTGCGCCTCGCCCGCGCCGGTCTGTGCGTCATGGACGACGATGCGCACAGAGAGCTACGTCTATGACGGCCAGAACCGCCGCACGGAGATCGTAAACGCCGACGGCACGCGCAGGCTCTTCACCTATGACGCCATGGGCCGGGTCAAAACCGAGCAGGACGAAAATCACACGTCGCCCAATACGACCTATGGCTATGACCCGCTCGGCCGTATGGCGACGATTACACGAAAACTCGGCGCCGGCAGCGCGGTCACCCGTTATGAATACGACGACGACGGCAAGGTTCTCTCGCTCACCGATCCGAACGGCAATATCACTCGTTTCGGATACGACGATTTCGGGCGGCGGATCCTGACCGATTCTCCTGTCACCGGCATCAGCACGCAGAGCCATGACGCCGCCGGCAACGTGATTCAGTCGACGCTCGCCAATGGTGTCGCTTCCGCCATGACCTGGGATGCCGCAGGCCGGCTGCGGACACAATCCGCCACGCGCAGCGGTGCTGTGGCGGAGACCATCACCTGGACGTACGACGGAGGCGCGGCCTTCGGGCGCGGACGCCTCACTTCGATGCACGATCCGAGCGGCACCACGCTTTGGACCTACGACCGCCGCGGACTCATCACCGGCGAGCAGAAGACGATCGGCACGGCTGCGTATTCGACCGGATATGGCTACGACGCCAACGGCAATCGAAACAGGATCACCTATCCGTCCGGCCGGATCGTGAATTACACGTTCGACTATGCCGACCGGCCGTATTCGGCGGCCTCCGGCTCCACGTCCATCGTCAACTCGGCTTCCTATCTGCCGTTCGGCCCGGTGCGCGAGATCGCGTTCGGCAACGGCACGACCCAGACCATGGCGTACGACAGTCGTTATCAGATTTCTCAGAATCGCCTGAACGGCCCTTCAGGCACGCTCGCCGATTACACGTATGGTCATGACTCGGCGGGCAACATCAGCCGCATCCACGACGCGACCGATGCCTCGTACAACCGGGACTTCCAGTACGACGATCTTCACCGGCTCGTCGGCGCGAACACCGGCTCGTCGCTCTGGGGAAGCGGCACGTACGACTACGACGCCATGGGAAACATACGGTCGCTGAGCCTGGGAACGGCGAGAACTGCCACGTTCAGCTATCAAGGCACGACGCCGAAGCTCGCTGCCGTCACCGAGAACGGCACCACCCGAAGCGTCGCGTACGACGCCGCCGGCAACGAGGTCACGGTGGGCTCGAGCGCGTTCGACTACTCGGCGCGCAACAAGCTCAGTCAGGCCGATGGATACTCCTACCTCTACGACGGGCGTGGTCTGCGGACCACGGCCGGCGCACGGACGCCCCTCCAGTCGATCGCGTTCGATCAGCCCACGGTGACCGGTGGCGCCTCCCCGGTTCTGACCGTTTCGCTCTCCGCTCCCGCGCCTGCGGGCGGCCTGACTCTCAGCCTTTCGAGCGATCACCCTGCGGTGGTGCCGCCGACGACCATGCTGGTGCCCGAAGGCAGCACCTCGGCGACTGTGAGTGTGGCGACGTCCGGTGTCGCTCAACAGGTTGTAGCGACCATCAGCGCGATCGCTGGTGCGGATCGGCGGATCGCGACGCTGGCCATCCAGCCGCCGGTGCCTCTGTCCTTGACCGTCGATCCGACAGTGGTCACCGGCGGAACCAGTGTGACAGCGACCCTGACCATGTCCGGTCCTGCGCCCGCCCAGGGATTCAGCGTTACGCCTTCCAGCACGAATCCGGCCGCGATCGTTCCTGCACAAGTGGTCGTGCCTTCCGGGGCGAGTACCGCACTGTTCACGGTGACGACGTCCGGTGTCGCCGTAGCGACCCCTGTCACCATTCGGGCCGGCACGACTGCCCCAGCCGAGGCGTCGCTGACGATCCAGCCGGCACTGCCGGCGAACCTGACCCTCAACCCGAGCTCCGTCATCGGCGGAAACGCCGCCATCGCGACGCTCACGCTGAACGGGAAGGCCGAACCAGGCGGTGCGGTGGCTAGTCTCGCCAGCAACTCCGCCACTGTGATCGTACCGGCCACAGTGACCATTCCCGCGGGAGCGACGTCTGCCGCATTCACGGTTGTCACCACGCAGGTCAGCGCTCTCGCAATCCGCGACCGTCTCCGCGTCGCTTCGTGGACAAACGCGGAACGCAAACCTCTCGGTCGAACCGTCGGTACTGAGCGAGCTCACGCTCAATCCGACCAGTCTCGTCGGCGGCAATCCGTCGACCGGTACTGTGCGCCTTGCGAACGCAGCTCCCACGGGCGGCGTCGATGTGGCTCTGACGAGCGACAGCACCAACGCGTCTGTTCCGCCGACCGTACGTGTGCCGGCCGGATCCAGCACGGCGACGTTCAGCGTGCGACAACGCAGGTTTCCACGCGCCTAACGGCGCACATCACCGCCAACCTCAATAGCGTTGTCCGCACCGCCGATCTGATGATCGAGACGCCGAACAACACGCCTCCGAGCGCCAGCTTCTTCTTCAACTGCCTCGGTCTCGCGTGTACGTTCGACGCCAGTGCCACCACGGATGCGCAAGGCCAGCCGCTGACCTACAGCTGGCTCGTCGATAACACGTCGATCGGCAGCACTACGGTGCTGAACCATACATTCGCCGCACCCGGTTCCTACGACGTCACGCTGCAAGTCACGGACAATCTCGGCGCCGCGGCGCCGCCGCTGGTGCGTCGCGTGTCCGTGACCTCCGAGCCCCCGATCGCCCTCTGGCACTGGAACAGCGGCAAGCCTTGCCGGATCTATGACAGCCGCTGGAACGGCGGTGCCAAGATCCAGAGCAACGCCACGATTCAGGTCCCGATGATCGCTGGTTCGCCCTGTCCGATCCCGGCTGGGATGCGGGCGGCTCTGCTCAACGTCGTCGCCCTGGGGCCCACCGCCGTTGGAAATGTCAAAGTGTGGGGTACCGGGCCGGAGCCCGGCACCGCGGCACTCAATTTCACTCCGAGCTGGGATCCTCGGGCCAGCAATGTAACGGTCAGTATTCCGAACACTCCCAGCCGCGCGATCTCCTTCAAGCCGACTGTGTTCGCATCGAGCGGACCTGCGGAAACCCATGTGCTCATCGATGTGATGGGCTTTTATGGGGATGCCACCGCACCAGCGTCTTCCTGTGGACAGGGAGACTGGTGCGGCCCGCTGGCCTTCCGGCCGATTCCTCAATGCCGCCTGCTCGATACACGCACGGCCGGACCGAGGCTCGAACCGGGAATCACTCGTAATCTGAGCGTGACCTGCGACATCAGTCCGAATCTCCACTCCGCGATGGCCCTTTCGATGAATGTCACCGCCATTCCTGCGGGCAACGGCAATCTCCTTGTCTATGACTCGGCCTTTGCCTCGGGGGACGTCCAATCCGTCTCCACGTTGAATTACCGATTGGGGAGAAACCAGCCGAACGGCACGATCACCCGAGTGAGCAGTCGCACCGATAACGCTCACGATCTTGCCATCCAGGCCAGGGTCAGCGCGACCGATGCAGTCATCGACGTCAACGGCGTATTCGCCTCGCCGGCGCTGATGCCCGACGGGCTTGCGTTCTACCCGGTCGCTCCCTGCCGGGCTCTGGATACGAGGCGGCCCGAGTATGGCCACGCCGGACGCGTCGTCTCGACCGTGCCGAGTTTCGTGCAGATCGCCGGCAATTGCGGTATCCCGCGCGGCGCGAGGGCGGTGCTCGTTTATTCGACCGCCGTCGCTACGCCGGCAATCGGAAATCTGAAGGTCTATCCGTCCAATGCTCTCACCACGCCCCCGACCTCGGTGGTCAACTTCCTGGCTGGAGACACGGCGAGTGGAAACGCCACGATCATCGAATTGGGGACGGCCACGAAGGATTTGACGCTTCTGGCAACCACCTTCGGCTCAGATCCGCTGGCCCCGCTCGACGTGGTTCTCGACGTCTACGGTTACTTCGCACCGAGCCCGGTTCCGGGTGGTCAAGACGCGAACGATGGAAGTCGATGAAAATGCGAGGATCCACACTTGCCTTCACCGCGGCGATCGCAATGAGCGCGTTATGGACGAGCGCGCAGGAAGGGAAGCACTCGTTCTATTCGCCTGACATTTTGTTGCTTGCCGAAACGGCCATGAATTCTGCGGCGCAGCCTCAAGTGGAGCAGGAGTACGTATGGTTCGGAAGCCGTCCCGTTGCGCAGTTCGACGGCGTGGCGCAGACCGTCCGATGGATCCTCGGCGACCACTTCGCCACTCCGATCCTCCAGACGAGCGCCGCCGGCTCGGTGGCGTGGCGCGCCGAGCATGAGCCCTATGGAGGCGTGTTTGAACTGCGCGCGGGAGCGAGTCTGATTCAGCCTCTTCGCTTTCCCGGTCAGCATGCGGATGCAACGAGCGGCGACCGGGCGTACAACGTCAACCGCTGGTATCGGGCCGGCTGGAGTCGTTTCACCCAGGCCGACCCGCTGATGACGCTTCCACGAGTCAGCGGCGCAACGGATGGATATCTCTATGTCGATGGGAGACCGCTGCGCTTTACCGATCCGTCCGGCCTTCTGGTTTGGGATCCGAGCTGCGACGCCTGCGCCTCGCCCGCGAATATGGATCCGAAGTATCGCGAGCAACTGCAGATGGAACAGGAACTGGTCTGCCAGACCGTCGACTGGTGGATCACGGACAGAGCGCTCGCCGACTGCATGAAGCGCCGCTGCCGGGACAGTGTCGTGAAATGCGATGGAAATTGCGGACCGTCCATCAGTGGCAGCGGCACTCCTCCGATTGCCAAAGGCACGTTCCTGCCGCCGGATAGCACCGAGCAGGGCGTCATCACGATCTGTACGAATCGTCGGAATGCGCCGATGTTGCCCGGCTCCGGCGCCGTCATCATGTTGCACGAGATTGCCCACAATTGCGGCTGGAATGATCGCGGCGGCAAGGGCGTGCCCGATCCGTATGTGCGCACCTATGAGGAAGACATCAAGCGCTTGGGGCTCTCCCAATGAGGGCTTGCCTGCTGCTCGCACTCATGGCCTTTGCGAGCGCGCATGCGGCCGCAGCGCCCGGCCGTCGTCACGCTGTCTATTCGACTGAGGCCACGCTCATTGCCGAGACAGCGGTCGCGTCAACTGCCCGGCCGGAAATCGAGCAGGAGTATGTGTGGTTCGACAGTCGTCCCGTTGCTCAATTCGACGCCGCGGCCCAGACCGTGCGCTGGACATTTGCCGATCACCTGTCGACGCCCCTCCTGCAGACGTCCGCCAGCGGGTCCGTGCAGTGGCGCGCGGAGCATGAGTCGTACGGAGCGGTTTACGACCTGCGCGCCGGCAGCGAGCTGCGCCAGCCGCTGCGTTTGCCCGGCCAGGAGGCCGACGCTACCTCCGGCGGGCGCGTGTACAACATTCAACGTTGGTATCGCCCATCGTGGGGTCTCTACACGCAACCCGATCCGATCGGCGAGGACGCTGCCCATCCGTATCTCTACGTCGGTGCCCATCCTCTGATCGCAGTGGATCCACTCGGTCTCTATGAAACGAGAAACGCGACTCCCGGTCAGAAACAAGCGATCGACGACGCGATGCGGGTGCTGCGTGAGGAAATGGCCAAACGCAAGAACCAGAAGGCGTGCGATCGTTGTGAACAATACTTCGCGCACCTGTTGACCGACCTGGAAGAGTGGACTCGGCCGGGCGGGCCTCCTTACATCACCCCCAAGTCGAGGCCGAACAGTACGCCAAAGACAGTCGGAGGCTATTCACAGTCGAAGGCGCCCTGGGAGTACATCTTCCTCTTCGACGATCGGCTCGGGCCTCGCGTTTTGAAGCCCTGCGAGCTCGCGTCGGACATCCTTCATGAGATGGGACATCTGGCGCGGAACGATTCGACCGACAACGAGCCACCTTTCTTCTTCAACGCCTGCAGAATCGGGTGTCTGGATCCGGGCCGCCGGCGCTGACCGGTATACGAGGGGAACCATTCGATGAAAATTTCGTGGAGATGTCCCGCTGTCGTTTTCCTGGTGCTGGCATCGACGATCGCGTATGGCCAGTCGGGCAGGCGTCACGCCATGTACCTCCCCGAGCAACGCCTTCTCGCCGAGACCGCGACCAATGACCTGGCGCAGCCGCCGATCGAACAGGAGTTCGTCTGGTTCGGTGACCGACCGGTGGCGCAGTTCGATGCCGCCACGGCCACGGTGCGATGGACACTCGCCGATCATCTCGCGACGCCGGTCCTCCAGACGGAGCCCGGCGGAGGAGTGGTCTGGCGTATGGAAGGAGAGCCTTATGGTGCCGCGTTTCTCCAGCGCGCCGGCTCCGCCCTGCGCCAGCCGCTGAGGTTTCCGGGACAGGAATCGGATGCGACGACCGGCGATCGCGCCTACAACATCAACCGATGGTATCGGGCGGGGTGGGGTCGCTACACGCAAGCCGATCCGCTCGGCGCCAAAGCGTCCATCCACCTGTTCCAATACGCCTCCAACGACCCGACCCAACGGATCGACCCCACCGGTCTCTATACGGTTGGTAATTCGTGCGATGACTACGCGGCGGCGATCAACAATGCCGTGCAGGAGGCGCAGCGCAGCCTATTGCGCTGTCATGGCCTCGAGTGTCAGGCCAAGCAGCGCATCCTTAACGAGCTCAATAACGCACATATCGTCTGTGCACCCTGGGCGCCGTTTTGCGGCCTCACTGTGCTCCCGGGAACGATCATCCTTGGCAAGGCTCTGACAGGCGACTGCAGCAGTCCGTATTGCCTCGCTGCGACGATCGCTCACGAAGCCGTCCATAGCACCAATTGGCCCGGCTCTGAGTTCGATTCGGAGGTCGTGGAAAACGAATGCTTCGAATGCGCCGTTTGGGACTTCGAATATGACATGAGAAACATGCCCTCTCC